>CAVYXF010000001.1:0-1490301 GCA_963772335.1 uncultured Alphaproteobacteria bacterium
CCGTCCCGTGTCGAATGTATTATATTTTATTCTCGCTCATCTTCCAACTCAACGCAACGGCACAAGTAGAGGGGTTCATAATGCCATCTCACTTGTGGCGATCTGACCGCGCGATCCAGGGGGCAAGCGACTTCGTGCACGCGACTGCCTCCATCAGCCCCGTCGCATAGGGGAACTGCACCTGAAGACGCGCCTTGGCGGTCCAGGCCGCAGCCGGATCGGAGGGCGAGAGCACCTCGGGCGTTTGGCGGGCCGGTTCCGGGGCCTTGTCCTCGAGTGCCGAGAATTCTCCTTCCGCCCGGTCTGGCTCTCCGGCTTCGGTCAGTTGGCTTTCGCCGGCGTGATGCGATGATGACGACTGACGTCGGCGGTGATGATGCTGGCGTCCACAGCAAAGCCCTCGCCGGGGACAAAGCCGGTCGCCATGCAGGCCCGGACCCCCGCCTTGAAGATCTGCCGCAGCAGGTCGCTCACGCGGAAGCGGCCATGCCGGTTCTTGGAGAAGCTAGATGGCCGGGCACGGCGTCGTTCAGGTCGAGCCGGCAGAACCAGCGATCAGTCAAATTGAACGCCACCTCCTCACCCAGCTGCCGCTCCGAGCGGATGCCGTAGCAGTAGCCGATGATGAGCATGCGGATCGTCAGCTCCGGACCTATTGACGGCGGCCGGTTGAGCTGTAATCTGGCGCCAGCCGCTGCCTACGTTGGTCGAAGAGCGAGCGCTTTCAGCCAGCTCTCGGCCTGTGCTGTTTCGATCACCTGGAATATTGCGGCCGGCAGCGGATCGGCTGGGCCGGCATAATCGGCAAGCGGCTTCTCAAGCTGCTCCCTAGGAACATGGTCAGCTGCATGCAGCCAGGAATTTGACTTGCGCCTGAGCAACCCACCCTGAGCCAGCAGGGATTTGGCATCGATGAAGAGCCATGCCGATTGACACCTCAAGGACTACATTCTTGGGAATGCGCGCACGCATGCCCTCATGGTCTCGGTGTTCACCGGACCGATCTTCCGTGATGATGACCCGCTTTACCGCAATGTCGTCCGGCTGCCGCGCGATTTTTGGAAGATGGTAGTTATCGTGGATACCGACACCAACAGGTTGTCGGCCACAGGCTACGTCCTTACCCAGGGTGAGCTGCTGCGCCGATTGACAGAGGCGTTCGTCTATGGGGCGTTCCGGACTTATCAGGTGCCGATCTCGTTCATCGGCGAGCAATCGAGGCTGGATTTCTCGCAGGTGGAGCTGCACGACCGTTCGCGCGCCGGGGGGCGAATGAAGGAACTGAGGACACCACGGGCATGTTCAATCCGATCTCAAGCAGCGCCGATCCGGTGCTTTGATGATAGGCGCTCTGCCGGCCGGGAATGGCAGCCCACTTCGGGGCCATTCATTGGCTAGTGAACTTAGTCATGTACGTCTTCTGATTGCGTCGCCGCTTCCGCAAGCAGCACCTCGACCTCGCCGGCGAGCGAGGAATCCTGCTCTTGGGCTTTGGCAAATTTGGCCCGAGCCTCATCGAACCTTCCGGCGGCGAGCGCTTCTCTGCCCGCGATCATCAAGCTTGCAGGATCGTAAGGCCATTTCCTCATGCTATAGTACCAGTCGGGGACCTCGGGCGCCAAAGAGTTGCGTTCACGCCCGTCTGGTGTGAGGCCGCGGAGAATGGCTGCTTTTGCGTCGTCGACAAGGGCTTGCCCTGATGGAAACAGCTTCCAGATCCGTGCCGTGTTGTCCTGCGAGCCGGTGACGATCCGCGCCCCGTCCGGGGTCACGGCCACGCTGGTGACAGTGGCCGCATGGCCGCTGAGCCGGGCCAGCTCGCGGCCGGAAGCCGCATCCCAGATCCGCGCGGTCTTGTCCTCCGAGGCGGTGACGATCCGTGCCCCGTCCGGCATCACCGCCACGCCGATGATACCGCCCTCATGGCCGGCGAGCCGGGCCAGCTCGCGGCCGGAAGCCGCATCCCAGATCCGCGCCGTCTTGTCAAAAGAGCCGGTGACGATGCGCGCCCCATCCGGGGTCACCGCCACACCCCAGACAGGGGCCGTATGGCCGGCGAGCCGGGCCAGCTCGCGGCCGGAAGCCGCATCCCAGATCCGCGCCGTCTTGTCGAAGGAGCCGGTGACGACACGCGCCCCATCCGGGGTCACCGCCACGCCCAAGACCGGGCCGTCATGGCCGGCGAGCCGGGCCAGCTCGCGGCCATCAGCCGCGTCCCAGATCCGCGCCGTGTTGTCATCCGAGCCGGTGACGATGCGCGCCCCATCCGGGGTCACCGTCACGCTGGGGACCCTGCCGTCATGGCCGGTGAGCCGGGCCAGCTCGCGGCCGCTCGCCGCCTCCCAAATCCGCGCCGTGTTGTCCGCCGAGCCGGTGACGATGTGCGCCCCGTCCGGGGTCACCGCCACGCTCCAGAGCGGGCCGTCATGGCCGGCGAGCCGGGCCAGCTCGCGGCCGGAAGCCGCATCCCAGATCCGCGCCGTGTTGTCCCAAGAGCCGGTGACGATGCGCATCCCGTCTGGCGTCACCGCAACGCTGAAGACAGAGTCTTCATGGCCGGCGAGTTGGGCCAGATCGCGCGGGCTCGCCGCCTCCCAAATCCGCGCCGTGTTGTCCCAAGAGCCGGTGACGATGCGCGCCCCGTCCGGGGTCACCGCCACGCTCAAGACAGTGCCTCCATGCCCGGCGAGCCGGATCAGCTCGCGGCCGCTCGCCGCCTCCCAGATCCGCGCCGTGTTGTCAGAAGAGCCGGTGACGATGCGCGCCCCGTCCGGGGTTACCGCCACGCTCCAGACAGTGCCTCCATGCCCGGCGAGCCGGATCAGCTCGCGGCCGCTCGCCGCCTCCCAGATCCGCGCCGTGTTGTCCCAAGAGCCGGTGACGATGCGCGCCCCGTCCGGGGTCACCGCCACGCTCAAGACACGGGCCGCATGGCCGGTGAGCCGGGCCAGCTCGCGGCCGCTCGCCGCCTCCCAGATCCGCGCCGTGTTGTCCCAAGAGCCGGTGACGATCCGTGCCCCGTCCGGGGTCACCGCCACGCTCAAGACACGGGCCGCATGGCCGGCGAGCCGGGCCAGCTCGCGGCCGCTCGCCGCCTCCCAGATCCGCGCCGTGTTGTCCCAAGAGCCGGTGACGATCCGTGCCCCGTCCGGGGTTACCGCCACGCTCAAGACACGGGCCGCATGGCCGGTGAGCCGGATCAGCTCGCGGCCGCTCGCCGCCTCCCAGATCCGCGCCGTGTTGTCAGAAGAGCCGGTGACGATCCGCGCCCCATCCGGGGTCACCGCCACGGTCGTGACAGGGGCCGCATGGCCGACGAGCCGGGCCAGCTCACGACCGTTTGCCGCCTCCCAGATCCGCGCCGTGTTGTCCCAAGAGCCGGTGACGATCCGCGCCCCGTCCGGGGTCACCGCCACGCTTGTGACAGCGCCCGCATGGCCGGCAAGTATCTGCTGCTCGCGCAAGGCACGCCTAGCGTTTTCGAGGGCCACCTCCGCAGGACCCCAATAAGGACGTTCTCTCACTGTCGGATCCGGACTGTTAAGATCCGGCAGTGCTTCTAGGGCCAGCAGCACACCGAGCCCGGCATTGCCACGATCCGTTGCTTGATGCGAGAGCTCGCTCAGATATTTCGATTGGCCGAGAAGTGTACGATGCGCCGCCTCAGCCATGCGCTGGGCATGCTCGCGCGCCAAATGCTCGGCCTTGAGCTCCGCCTCCCGCCGTTGACGTACGCGTTGGTCTTCTGCTTCGATACTCTCTCGAGTGAAAGCCATTGCGCTTGCTGGGATATCGGCTTCCTCGCTTGCTAAATAACCTCGTGCAAGCTCAAGCGGGCGGCCCGTTAGCAGGTCTTTCTCCTGCCGGCCCTCCTTCTCCCAGTCTTTACGCCAAGCCTCGATTTGCGTGACCCAGGCATAAAACCCGCGGCGGCTGGCAAGCCAGGTCTGCAACGTCTCCCAGGCGGTGAACAGCTTCTCATGCGCAATCTCGGCGATGGCGCGCCCCTCGCTCTCGCTGGTGACGACGATGCGCTGTTCACCGCCCGCAAGCGCACGAGCAAGGGTGCGCTCCTCCGGCGACAGCTCATCGAGAAATGCGCGTTGGCGTGTTGGATCGCCTTGCGCCGGCACATGAGCGAGGCGCACGCAAAACAGCCGCTGCAGCACAGGCTGCTGCGCCTTGTGCCGCTTCACGAAGGCATCGGCGCGCTCGGCCAGTTTGTTAGCAACGTCGACAGGCTTGCCCAGCGGACTCCATCGCAGGACGGGGGAATCATCCTCGCGGGCCTGCATTTCCTGCCATAGCGTCTCCAGCGTATAGGATAGAAGCGGCAGGCCGCCGATCTCCTCGCGCGTAGCGGTCGCCAGCGCGTTCTCCAGTCCGTTCTCGAAGCTGACACCCAGCAGCTTTGCGGGGCGGGTGATGACTTGCTGCAATCCGATGTCGCTTAGCTTCAGGATCTCCAGCCTTTCGTGCGCATCGAAGATCTTGCCGGATGCGCATCAGATGTCCGCTTGTCGTCCTGAAGCTGGCCGAGAAAGTCCGACCTGGCGCTCATCAGCACGACGAGCCGCTCATGAAGCGCGGCCTCGGCAAGGATCTCGGAAAACCGCCGCGCCTCCTTCTGCTGCGGCGTCTCCTTCGCCGAGCTGTCTCGGCCGGGATCACGTCCACCGCGGGTGTACAGCTCCTCGCCCTGATCGACATAGATCAGATAGCGCGGCGGCGGATCCTCTCCCTTGCGGCGGCGTGCTGCATTAGCCGCGTCGATCAGGCCGCTCAGGCTATCGCCCTCCACGAGCAGGCCGCGCCACTTGCTTGCCGCCTGCCGATAGGCCGGTGTCGTGTCATCGATCCACTGACTGACAAACGCGCCCGCAAGGCTGCGGACCGGCTCCGTCCCGGGCGTCAGCACCAGATGCGGCCATTTATGGCTGTCCTCCAATGCGACAGGCCAGGGCTTTTTGCTTTTGCGCGCGCGTCGCCTCAGCGCGGCTAGGACGCCTGCAAAAATTAGCGAGCTCTTGCCCAGACCCGACGCACCAAGTGCCAGCAGAATCTTGTGGTGACCCGCTTCAATCTCTTCGATAAAGCGATCTACATCCTCATCGCGGCCGAAAAGGTAATTGGCATCCTGCTCGCGCAGAGCGAGTAAGCCGCGATACGGATTGTGGTTGCGCCAGAGGGGCTGCTCGGCCGCGGCGGCATCTTGCTCTTGCTGAGACCAGGTCTCGCCGGCTTGCTGGCCGGTGATTAAGCCCAGCTCACGGCCGACCTTCGCGATGTTCGGGTTGGCACGCCGCGCCTTATGAGCTTCGAGGATGAGTTCATCTCTCCAGCCCTCTGCCTCCGAGCTCGTAATGACGTTAAACACAGCCGCGCTATACGTATGCCCCTGGGCCACATAGTCGCCGTAGAGCTTGTCCAGCTTTTCGCGCAGGAACATTTCCAGCGCAGGCGGATCACGGAAGCCGATCTGCAAGCCGATGCGTAGGGTCTCAATCTGCTTTCCGCTGAGTTCTGCGACAGGGGGCATGACCGCATCGACCAGTAAGATTTTCGTATCCCGATCTCACCGGGCTGAAGTCGTGGTAGAAGCCATATGTAAAGCCGAAGCTTTAGCCATCCGAAAGCACTACCATGACGCAAACAGAACGCGCCGCCTTATGCAAGCGACTTTCCGCTTTCGCCACCTGGCTGCCGGCAATACAGCCTAATACGACCGAACCAGAGTACGGACTGACAGCTTTAAGGCGCGACGGAATCTGTCGTCGTGCAGTCGAGACTGCTTCCTTTCCCGGACCGGACGATCAGCCTGCGCAGAGCTAAGGGCGGCCCATACCCGAGCGAAGCAAATGGATGATGGCAATCCCGCCGTATTGCATTATCGCGAGATGGGAGCACATGCGGCAGAGGCACGCCCTAAGGACACGATTGAAACTATGCGCTTTGCTGATAAACGGGGTTTATGCACCGCAGGTGATGATGACCCGGGCATAGGGACGCCACGCGAGGATTGACCGGAGCCCGACCCGATCATCGAATACATCACGCCTAATTGTGAGTGCCCAGGGAACGCCCGTTATGCACCCTCCATTCAAACGGGATGGGAGTTGATAGTGCTCTGTCGGGGTGTCAGCCTAACGCTAATACACCGAAAATTAGGGCAAGGATGAATTTCGGAGCAACCTTCCACCCTGGCTGATCCAACCCGTAGTCCCAGCTCTACCTTATCAACCTTACAAAATGCTGGGATAGGGACCCGCCAAGGCAGCGTCGTGTCAGAAGGTATCAACATTGGTGGAAGGCATGCTGTTCATGGTGGAGGGGCAGCCTGTCCATGGTGGAGGGGCAGCCTGCTCATGGTGGAGGGGCAGCCTGTTCATGGTGTAGGGGCAGCTTCGTAATTTTCGCTACTCAAATGGGATAGTGGAAAAGCAGAACGAAATTGCAGAAGATTGATGGGGCATGGCAGGAGATCACAGGACGGCCTCTGCCTGCTGCTGTCGCGGTTGCGCTCATTGAGCTAGCCGCGTCGATCGCCCGGCAAGAAACGGCAGCCAATACTGAATGAGCAGCTTAACTCTTGCGCACCATCGTTTGAGGAGGGAAATCATGACCGACGCTCACGACATTGCCCGCGAAGCCGCAAAACGGCTGGCGCCGAGCTATGGCGCAAGCCTGCCAATGGAGGTCGAGAAAGCCATCCACGGCGCCGGCAAAGCCGAGCAGTTCCCGTCGCTCGGCGACATTGCCGGGGTGGCAAGTGCGATCATTGCCACCGCAGCCCTTGCTTTCCAGATATCTCATGACTGGAGACAGGACAAGTCACCGACGCGGGAGACGCTCGGCCGTGAGCTGCGCTCGCGCCTGTAAACGCCGGAGACGGTTTCCCCCGAAAAGCGCGAGCAAATTGTGGTGGTGGTCACGAATGTGACGCTGAGCTTGAGCGCCGAGAAGGCCGGGGGTAATCGAAAGGATTGATTTCATTTCCTCGATCGGGGGGCCACGATGCGGCTAAGCGTCATCGAAAACGGCGAGAGCACAACAGTCTCGCTCGTCTATGCCGACCATAACGATCCGGCGCAGCTTGGCTCGCCACGTGTATTTGCGTCGCCCCTGACGGCTGAAGATTTGGACGATCTGCGGTTTTATTTGGAAGATTACGCGCAGCTACCGGTCGGGGAGTTCCTGGAGCGCGGCGAGCGGGTGGAGAAAAAAAGCTCGCGGCCTGGGGCGAGGCGCTCTATCGGGAAGTGTTCGGCGGTGATGAGGCGCGGCACACGGCCTATGTGCAAGCCAAGACGGCGCTCGCCAACGGCGAGGCGGTCGAGGTGGTGATCCGCTCCAATGATCCGCAGTTTCTCGGCCTGCCCTGGGAACTGCTCAAGGCGCCCGATGAGAGCGAGCCGCTCTCGGTTGCGGTTGGCAGCTTCGACCGCTCGCTGCTGCTGCAGGAACCGGCACGGCCATTTCCGGCGATGGACAGGGAGTTTCGGGTGCTGATGGTGATCGCCCGGCCCGAAGGGACGGGGGATGTGCCATTCCAGGCGGTGGCGCGGCCTTTGTTCCGGCATCTCGAGCGGCATCATGGGCCGGTGAAGATCGAGGTGTTGCGCCCGCCCAGCTTTGCCGCCTTCCGGCAGATGCTGCTCAAAGCCAAGCAGGAGGGCCGTCCATATCACGCGGTGCATTTCGACGGGCATGGCGCCTTCGGGGTGCTGGCGCCACGGAATGGCAAGCATCGATCCGAACTTCTACCATGGCCCGAGGGGGTGTTGCTGTTCGAGCAGGAGGCCGGCGGCGCCGATGAGGTAAAGGCTGCGGATTTTGCCGCAGGCCTTGAAGGACGGCGGCGTGCCTCTGGTGATCCTCAATGCCTGCCAGTCCGCGGACGCTCGATGCTCGCAGCGGGCACAGCCGGGCCGGAGGCGGGCATCGCCACCAAGCTGCTGCAGGAGGGTGCAGCCTCGGTGATCGCCATGAGCCACTCGGTCTATGTGGTGGCGGCGGCCGCGTTCATGGGCGCGTTCTACGAGCAGCTGCTCGCCGGCCAGCAGCGTGTCGGAGGCGGTCAATATCGGCCGCAAGGCGCTGCGGGCGCCGAGAGCACAGCCTCGGGCCCAGCCTCAAGGGCCAGATGCGGCTGCAGGACTGGATGGTGCCGGTGCATTACAGCCGCGCTAGCCTGAGGTTGCCGGTTGCGCAGAAGCAGCCGCTCTCGGCGATGCAGACCGTGACGCAAATCTTCGCCGAGGCGAAGGCCAAGGGCAGCGTCGCCGTCGAGGAGACCGATCCGCTGGCGGCCGAGGGCGGGGTGTTCTTTGGCCGCGACAACGCCTTTTTTGCGCTGGAGCGGGCGGTGCGCACGCAACGGATCGCGCTGATCCATGGCGTGGGCGGCACCGGCAAGACCGAGCTGGCCAAGGCGTTTGCCCGCTGGCTGATGATCTCGGGCGGGCTCGATGATTCGCGGCTGGTGTTCTTCCATGCCTTCGAGCCGGGGCTGGCCAGCTTCGGGCTTGACGGCGTGCTCAGCGCGATCATGGCCCGTTTTGGTCAGACCGAGCTATACCTTCAGGCGCCGGACACCAAGGCCCGCGCGGCGCTGGTGCTTAAGGTGCTGGCGCAGGTGCGCGGCCTGCTGATCTGGGATAATTTCGAGGCGGTGGCCTCGATGCCGGAGCCTGGCCAGGCGACCCCGCCGCTCGATGAAGAGAAGCGCCAGGAGCTGCTCGCCTTCATCAATGCGGTGAGGGGAACCAAAAGTGTGCTCTTGATCACCTCGCGCTCCGATGAGGCCTGGCTCGGCGGGCCGGATGCACTGGTGCGGCTCCAGATCGGCGGCCTCGCCGAGGCCGATGCGCTCGCCTATGCCGATCATCTGCTGGTGCCATCGGCTGCGGCGATTGCCCGGCGCGCGGAGCAGCCGCAGAGCTTCAAGGCGCTCATCGATCATCTTGGCGGGCATCCATTGAGCCTCAGGCTGATCCTGCCGCAGATGGCAAGCGAAAGCCCGGCCAAGCTGCTGGAGGCGCTCAAGGGCCTGGCCGATCCGCCGGAAAGCGACATTGTCGAGGACCGGCGCGCCGAGCTGCAATCGCTGACCGCCAGCATCCTCTACTCCTTCCGGCACCTGGAGGAGACGGACCGCCAGCGCCTCCTCATCCTCTCGCTGTTCGAGCAGACCGTCTCGGCAGCGATCCTCGGCGGCCCCATCGATCCGCCGCAGCGTTTTGCCGGGCTCGAATATTGAGGGCTGGGACGCGCTACTGGCCCGACTGGCCGGACTTGGTCTGGTGAGCGGCATCGGCGGCGCGCTCTACCGCATGCATCCGGCATTGGCCGCCTTCCTCGCCGCGCTATGGCGGCAGCAGGCCGGAGCCGCCTATGCCGAAGAGCGGGAGCAGGCGCTCATCGCGCTCATCAAAGCAGCGGCAGCATTTACCGAGTTCCTGCGCCAGCATATTGGCTCCGGCAAGGCGCAGCTTGCGCTGGCGCAAATTATCAAGCTGCGCCCCAGCCTTGGCGCATTGTTGGCAGCGGCGCTCGAACGATCCGCCTTTGCCGAAGCGCAGGCGATCATCCAGGCGCTCAATGAATATTGGACAGTCGCCGGGCTCACTGCCGAGGCGCAGCATTGGACCGAGCGGGTGATCGCCGGCACCGAAGCTGGCGTGGGCGTGCCGGAGGTCGAGACTGCGGCCCACGATCTCTGGCTGTTCGTAAAAGGAGCCGAGGCCCATCGCGCCCAACGTGCCCATCACCTCGATCAGGCCGAAGCGATCTACCGCCAGATCGCCGCCAGCTTCCAGGGCCGCGAGACCGACAAGGCCAAGCGGAGCCTTGCCGTTGCCTATCACCAGCTCGGCGCTGTGGCTCAGGATCGCGGCCGGCTGGAGGAGGTTGAGGGCTGGTTGAAGCGCTCCCTCGCCATCAAAGAGACCCTGGACAACCAGACCGGCATGGCCATGAGCTACCACCAGCTCGGCATTCTTTCTCAGGATCGCGGCCGGCTGGAGGAGGCCGAGGGCTGGTTGAAGCGCGCCGTCGCCATCTCGAGAGTCTCTGGGCAACCAGACTGGCATGGCCAGAAGCTACCACCAGCTCGGCATTGTGGATCAGCTTCGCGGCCGGCTGGAGGAGGCCGAGAGCTGGTACAAGCGCGCCCTCGCCATCGAAGAGGCCCTGGGCGACCAGCTCGGCATGGTCGCAAGCTACGGCCAGCTCGGCATTCTGGCTCAGGATCGCGGCCGGCTGGAGGAGGCCGAGGGCTGGTTGAAGCGCGCCCTTGCCATCTCGGAGTTCCTGCGCAACCAGCCCCACATGGCCATGAGCTACCACCAGCTCGGCATGGTGGCTCAGGATCGCGGCCGGCTGGAGGAGGCCGAGAGCTGGTATAAGCGTGCCCTAGAGCGGGATGAGTTTAGGTTAGTTCATAGCCTGCATTCTGAAGTAGTTGGCGCACTCCTTGGCGGTGAAGGCGCCGAGGAGTTGGCCGATGGCGGAGCAGATAGCCTCGACGGTGCGAGCGGCGGCCTTTCGCAGACAGGTGTTTGAGCTTGGCGAAGACCTGTTCGATCGGGTTCAGGTCGGGCGAGTATTTGGGCAGGAAGAAGAGCTTGGCGCCGGCCGTGCGGATGGAGCTGGCGAATGGCGCTGCTCTTGATGGCTGCCGAGATTGTCCATGATGACGATGTCGCCGGGTCGAAGGGTCGGGAACGAGAACTTTCTCGACGTAGAGGCGGAAGCGTTCGCCATTGATCGGGCCATCGATGAGCCATGGGGCTTCGATCCGGTCGTGGCGCAGGGCGGCGAGGAAGGTCGTCGTGTTCCAGCGGCCATGCGGCACCTTGGCGGTGAGCCGCCTGCCCAGCGGCGCCCATCCGCGCAGCGGCGCCATGTTGGTCTTGGTCCAAGTCTCGTCGATGAAGACCAGGCGCGCAGGATCGATCCGGTGTCTGATATTTGCATCCACTGGGCGCGCCGTCTGTGCGACGTCGGGACGATCGTGCTCGCCGGCCGCGACGGTTTTTTTTGTAGCTCAAGCCCTCGGCATGAACGAACTCCCAGACCGAGCGGTAGTCGACCTGCAGAGCCCCGCTCGGCAAGCTCGCGCGACCAGCCCGCGCAAGGTGAAGTCCTTCTCCTCGGCAGCGCGCAAACAGCCAGTCGCGATGCTCGCCGCGAGATCGCTCTTCGGCTTGTGGCCGCCCATCTGGCCGGGCGCGACGCTACCCGTCTCCCGCTTCCGCCGCACCCAGTTGATCGCCGTGCTCACGCCCACACCAAACCGCGCCGCCGCCTGCCGCCAAGACAGCCCACCGCTCTCAACCGCCGCAACCACCCGCTCGCGAAGATCCATCGAATAAGGTTTGCCCATCCCATGCTGGCCTCCTCCCCAGCCAGCATGTTGAATCTGATTTGCGCCTCGCCGTGAATCCCCTATCAATTCGCCCTAATTTCATCCCGCTTGTCTTATGACTTTTCCCGCGAACAGGTCGACAAGGGACCGCTGCGAGAGGGTAGCCGCCCTCTCGTCAGCGGCGGGGGATGGATCGCTATCACGCTGGTCGTTTGACGGGCCGAGCTAGAGTTGGATCGCCCCCGTCTTTTCCTTAGGCCTGAACGGATACCGGGGCCGCCTAAGCCCGGATGACAAGCAAAGGCGCGGAAAAGATGATCCTCTCTACCATCGGCATCGACATCTCAAAAGACAGTCTTGAGGTTTGCCGCCTGCCAGGCGGCGAGAGCGCGCGTTTCGATAATAACGGCAGCGGCCATCAGCAGCTGATCCGCTGGCTTGCACAAACACCGATCGCCCGGATCGTCTTTGAGCCGACCGGCGCCTATCACCGCACCCTGGAGCAAACCCTGACAGCGGCTGGACTGCCACTCGCCAAAGTCAATCCACGCCAGGCGCGGCGCTTCGCCGAAGCCGCCGGCAAGCTGGCGAAGACCGATCGCGCCGACGCCGCCATGCTGGCCCGGATGGGCATGGCGCTGGCCCCGCAATCGCGACCGCCCGCTAGCCGCATGCTGAGCCAGCTGAAGGAATTGCACCTCGCCCGCCAAGCCCTCATCAAGGACCGCACGGCAGCCAAGAACCGCGAGAAAATTCTCACCCTGTCGCTTCTAAAGCGGCAGAACCAGAACCGGCAAAGGCAGATCGAGGCGCAGATCGCCGCGATCGAAGCCGAAATTGAGGCCCGCATCGCCACCGATCCAGCACTTGCCGAGCGCCTTGCCATCCTGGAGAGCATCCCCGGCATCGCCAAGATCACGGCCTGCGCCCTGCTGATCGAGATGCCCGAGCTCGGCACTCTCGACGGCAAACAGGCCGCAAGCCTGGCCGGGCTTGCTCCGATCACCAGGCAGTCCGGGCGCTGGACCGGCCGCGCCTTCATTCGCGGCGGCCGGGCCAGCCTGCGCCAGGCGCTTTACATGCCCGCACTCGTGGCTACCCGCTTCAACCCGCAGCTCAAGGCCAAATACCATCAGCTCATCACCGCCGGAAAGCCTACCAAGATCGCCCTCACCGCCATCATGCGAAAGCTCATCGTCCTCGCAAACGCACTCCTGCGCCAGCGACGCAATTGGGCCGAAAATCCCGCTTGATCAAGACGGATACTCTAGCCATCAATGAGGCCCTGGGCAAGCACCCCGCCATGGCGAAGACCTTGGCCAATATGGGGCTTTTGAGCACAGCGGCGGGCAATCCGTCCGCAGCCTTGCGCTACGCCGTCCGTGCCTGCGCTCCGTTCGACGAATTCCCTAACCGACATTCCACCGCCCCGCTCGACCTTGCCCGTCTCTGGCGCAGCCTCGGCAAGGACACCGTCGGCGCGGCATGGCAGGAGATCACAGGGAAGGCTTTGTCCGCCGAAATCGCAGTTGCGCTCGATCAGTTTGCCGACGCAATGGCTAAACAGGAAAACGATAGCTAATGCGGATCCAGCGGCTTAGCTTTGCGCACGATCTTTGAGGAGGAAATATGACCGACGCTCACGACATTGCGCGCCAAGCCGCAAAGCGCCTGGCCGCGGAATACGGTGCCGGGCTGCCAACAGCAGTGGAGAAAGCCATCGTTGCCGGCGGTGCGGGAGAGCTGGGACAGTTCGGCCTCGTGGGTGATTTGGCGAACGTGACAATGGCCATAATTGCTGCCGCTGCGCTTGGCTGGACGATCTCGAGGGACCTGGAGCAGGACAGGAGACTGACACAGGATAACGTCAAGCGCGAGCTGACGAGACAGCTCAAGACGCCCGAAACGCTCGCGCCAGAAAAACGCCAGCAGATCATCATCGTCATCACCGATCTCGTCATCCGCAAAGCGCATGAGGGTGCCGGGAAAGGCTTAGATAAAAAATAGGCGGAAAAGCTAGACGCAATAGGCGAGACCAAATGCAGCTGATCATCACGGAAATCGAAGGCTCGACGACAGTCTCGATTCACTACGACAAGCATAATGTTGCTACGCCATTCGGCGGCTCGACGGCTTTCACGTCGCCTCTGTCCGTGCAAGACCTAGACGATTTGCGGTTTTATCTAGAGGACTATGCGCAGCTGCCGGTCGGGGAGTTTCTGCAGCGCGGCGAGCGGGTGGAGAAGGAGAAGCTCGCGGCCTGGGGCGAGGCGCTCTATCGGGAAGTGTTCGGCGGTGATGAGGCGCGGCACACGGCCTATGTGCAAGCCAAGACGGCGCTCGCCAACGGCGAGGCGGTCGAGGTGGTGATCCGCTCCAATGATCCGCAGTTTCTCGGCCTGCCCTGGGAACGGCCCGTGAAAACATCATCCCACTCGGGTCAATCGAGGTGCTTTTTCCAATTTTCTGTGCTTCGAAGCTGCAACTCCTGCGATAGCTGCAACTCCTAAGCATAAACAATAACTTAACTTTGCGACACCCTTGCGACTGCTCTGCAACTCTTTGAGCTGCAGGGAGGGTCACAAAAAAGTCGCAGAAGAGTCGCAGAGCTAAGTAGCTGATATTGCTCAAGAGTCGCAACTACCGCAGGAGTCGCAGACCCGCCACGCCTCTTTACGGTTGAACGTCTCGCCAGTTGGCCACGCGATCACGGCTTTGCCGATTTGTTTCACGTGCCCATTGGCCTCCAGCACGCTGAGAAGCTCGCGAACCTTGACGGCATCCCGGATCGATCCGGGGCCATAGCGAACAATCTCCGTGACCGAGAACGCGCCAGAGCCCCACTTGTCGCGTAGCCATTCGGAGAGAAGTTGTGCCTCTCGGAGCTGCGCATTGATCTCAGTTACGTCATGAAGGCGGAGCGCTTCGGAGGCGTAAAACTCCGCGATGTCAATCGCTCTGGCCAGGAGGGGGAGCGTAATGCGCAACGGGTCACTTTTCTCGATCTCAAAGAACTTCATGACAGCGGCGATGCGGGCTACGTGCTGTCCGAGCTTTGCTGCGAAGCCTCGGATCGCTTCAAAACGCCCGCCCTTGGCCATCTCTCCTTCCACGTGGTCCATGAAATCCATGAGGGCTCTTGCGGCTTGAGCCGAAAACTCAATCACCACGCGTTTGATGCCGGGCTCGGCTTGCTGCAGAAGGCCGAATGAGCGTGTGGTGAATTCGACCAGCGCCCTTAACTCCTCGGGCGTGGCTTGCTTCGCAAAGCGCGAGCCCATCATGCTCTCCGGCTGACTGATCAGCACCCGGGACAGAAAGCCGATATCGCGGAGAATAGGATCGCTGAGCACCTTCGCAGCCGCAGGCTGCACCTGTAGGAAGAGGGAGAGGCGGGCAGCACGGTTGATAGCGGGTTCCTCGCCTGCTCGGATCCGCTCAATGCCATCTCCATCCCACAACGTATTGAGTTTGGCCGACGTGGAAGTGCGGTACTCCTTGCCCATCGAATGCCCGCCCAGGAACTCGCCGGCCTCTGGGCTGAACAGGCCCACGGTTGGCTGCCCGTTGAGCATCACCTTTTCGAGACCCTCGCGCGTCGGCTCCTTCACCATGATGAAAGGATTTCTCGGCCGCGTCGGCTCCGGGCCAAGCTCTTCAAGCTGCTGTCGCCGCTGGGCTGGGGTGAGGTGCTTCTCGGCGGCGATAGCTTTTCGTGCCATCTCGAACGCCGTGACCTCAATCTGGTGGCGGAGCGTGTCGTCAACGAATTGCATTTCAAGCTCTTCGCTCCGCATCCTTGCTCCCGCGAGCACGCGGCCGTGCAATGCACTTTTGCGCTCGCCGCTCTCGGCGAGTATCAAAAAGTACAAACTGAGCGGGACTTTTTCACTCCAGGGAAGGAGGACGTCAGCCAGGGCTTGGGTTGAAAGCGACGCGGCGGCGAGCAGGCCGCTGGCGCACATGGCCAAGGGGGCTTGCACAACCGCTTGGTGAAGTGCCAACGCCGCCGGCGCCATGACCGGACCGAGCGCGTCGACAGGGAAAGCCGAGCCAGGAGAGAGGGTGCCAAATAGCGGCACGGGGTCTTCGAGCGGTTCTGTTGACCCGGAGTTGTCGCCGACGCCACGGCGGCTATGTTTCCATCCGAGCGAGGCCGGATCGATCCTCATGCGCTCGCACAGCCACAGCGCGGCTTCAGCAGGATTGCGGTTCTGATAGCGCATCACGAGCTCAATCGCCGTGAGCGGCTCTTCCGTGCCGAAATCCCGGATTCCGTCGGGGTGAATGGAGAGGTCTTCCTGGAGATTCCGGCCGAGATCGTGCGATGTCACCCGCCACCCACCGGTTGCCTGCTTCCGCGCCTTCGGGAGCAAAGCCGGAACCCAATCGTCAAACTGCTTAAGCGCCTCCTGGCTGACGCGACGAAAGATAGTGGCGGCGTCGGTTTCCCTTCCTAATGAAGCCTTACGCCTCACGTAGGCCTGGTCGACGACCTCATCGAGGAGAGCCAGCGTGCGCGGCGCGGGGGATATTCCGAGAGGCGCGCCGATCGGAGCGCCCGTGACCGTCAGATAGCGACCTTGGGTATATGCCTCGATGCCGGCGGCATCGCATTTGATAGTCCGATGGTGCTTGCCACGGGCGAGGAGATGCAAACCCGTGCCGCTCGGCGACACTTCGGCATACGTCTCGCTGAATTTAAGAACTCTTTGGGCCAGGGGGGAGAGTTCACCTGTCTCCGGGTCGCGGCAGTGATCCAAATCGATCCCGGTCAGGTCATCGCCTGGGAACAACGCCAGGCCGACGCCGGCTAGCCCCTGGCGGCAAAATGTTGCGTACGCTTCTACGAAAGTCCCGCAGTGGCGGGGGTCTGTCGCCCCGCAAATCTTCCCGGTTCGGGCGTCGCAAGGCGGTTTCGTCCACCGCTGGCGCTTGTCGTCGCGGTGGTGCTTCCACGCCAGCCACTGGCGCCGGTCCCTGAGCGAATCGAGCGCTGCGGGCAGCTTTCCCGCGAATCGATAGGCGGCCGGCTCGCTTTGCAGGTTGACGTCTGACGGCAAAGCACCGAATTTCGTGTCTGCAAGCATATTCCTTCTCCGTAGCTTTCGCGGCTCGGCCGCACGCTGGGTTTTCGGCTCGCTGGAGACGAGCCAATTCACGCGGACGCAACGGGACTGGAGTTTTGAGAAGCCGCCTCACCCCAGAGGCGGCTTTCTGTTTTAGGCACGCGCTGACCTATAAGGCGGAGGTATGCTCCGCCCATTCAGAAGGCTCAGCGCTGTTTTGGATGTGCCGTCCGGCTTCTACCTAAGCCGAGCGCCTAGTTGAAAGCTTAAGCCGCCTCAGTCGGCCGCCCACGCTGCTGCGGCATCGGCCAGGGAGCTTCGTGCATCTGAGGAAGTTTCTCCAGCACGTCGTCGAGATCGCTGGCCAGCACAATCGTTTTGCGGCCAAATTTTCTGGCCTTAAGCCGTCCAGCGCGAACCCAGGCGTAAATAGTCTCTCGGCAGACGCCTATGACGGTCGCGACCTCATCGAGAGAATATGCCTTACGTTCGAGAATTTGCTTGGAGGCGACTTTCTGCTTGCTCGGCGGGCGGCCGCTGATGATCTCGTCGGTGCCGGGCGCATCGGTCTGATAGCTGGCATTCTCGGTACGGACCGTTGAGATTGCGGGGAGCTGCATGCTGCGGGTCTCCGGGTAATTCACGATTGAACCACGAAAGATTGCAGCGGAAATAACCCGAAGCGAAATGGAATTGCTCGGGGAAATAATCTGTAAATTCCGGAGCGGTCTACTCGCGGTGGGGCGGACCGAGGAGTTTCAGCCGGATGCGATCAGCCTTGCCGGTTGCTGTAATGACCTCACGGGCGCGGTCCCGAAATTGCGCATACGTTATGCCCAGACGCAGTTCTCCATGGACCAGCTTCAGATATTCGGAGAAGCTGCCCGATATCCGGCGACCTCGCTTGTTTGCAGACCACACTTCACCACCTGCGTGGAGAAACTCCATCGCGAGATCATGGATTGTGTGTTCGATCCAGGGATCATCGTCTCGTACTTGGGGCAGCGCTTCAACATCCCGCTCCAACAAAACGAGGCCGCGCTGCGCTCCGCGCATCAGCAGCTCCGCATGTTTCGCAAACACCTTCAAATCGAGGGGATAAGGATCAATGTCTTGCTTGTAGATGCGCTCCGCTCCGAGAAAGAGTGCATCTTCAATGTAACGAGCCACCGCAAAGCCATTCGCCTTATCGTCTTGGAGGCTTGCTAGACACGAAATCAGCTTTTGCAGCTTCGTCGTAACATCCTCCAGAAGCTCCTTTGTTGGCCCGAATCTGGCTTCGTTCTTTGCGCGCTCGCCGCGGGTCAGCCCATCCCTGACGCATCTTTCTACGGCCTCGATATTTTCTCTTGCGAAGGACATACCTGTCGCGCTTCTCAGGCGATCCGACCAGTTCGGCGGAAGTCGGTAGTCCGACGCTTGCACGGGCGGATAAACGCGCAGGCGAGCCATTACGAGGCCTCGCGACAAATCGACACAACGTTTGAGTTGCCGGCGCAGTAGTCCGCCCAGCTCTGCATGATACGCCGCCTCGGCTCAAGCAGAGTGGTGCGTAGGTAGGCGGCCTCTACCTTGTTCGTCACCTTATGCGCTAAGCAGGTTTCGACGGCCAACCGGTTCAGCTCATTGTCGGCGGCCCAGCTTTTGAAGGAACTCCGGAACCCGTGCGTGGTCGCCTCTTCGCTCACTTTCATCCGCCGGAGTAACATCAGGCAGGCCATTGAGCTGAGAGGCTGCCCCTTGCGCTGGCCGGGAAAGACTAAGTGGGGCGCGGGCGAATGGTGCCTGAGCGCGTCCATCTCGGTCAGGATATCCACCGCGCGCCCACTCAGCGGAACTTCGTGCAACTCGCCGGCTTTCATGCGTCTCGCCGGGATTTTCCAGAGTGACTTGTCTAAATCAAATTCAACCCACTCTGCGCCGAGCGCCTCGGTGGTTCGCACCACGGTTAGGATAAGGAATTCCAGCGCCTTAGCGTCGATACCAGGGCGCTGGCGCAACTGTTCAATGAAGCCGGGCACGCGCTGATGGGCCAACGACATGTGGTTGCGCACCGTGCGGACTTTGGCCGGCGCTGGCAACGAGTGCTCCAAGCCAGCTTTCCACCTCGCGGGGTTCTCGGCGGTCCGATGTCCTTCGACTTTGGCCCAATCCAGAATGTTCTCAAGACGGCTACGCACACGAGTTGCGGTCTCCGTTTTGCTGGTCCAAATCGGTGCGAGCACACGGATAATGTCGCCGCGATCGATCGCCGCGACATCTATGTGACCAATGATCGGAGAGGCGTAGGTCTTGAGCGTGTTTTGCCACTGCTGCAGATGCTTGGCGTTCTTCCATGCCGGGCAGTGAATGCTGATGTAGGTGGCGGCAGCGGCATCGAAGGTTATCACCGCCGGCGTTGTAGCCTTCTGCGCTTCCTCGTCTTTTGCGCGCGCGGCGGCTTTCTCATCGGTGCGGGCCGCGGCCGGATCGATGCCGCGCGCGAGTAGCGCGCGGTAGTGTAATGCCGCGGCCCTGGCTTGCCCCGTTGTGTGCTTGACGCGCTCCTCGATGCTGCGCGCGATGCGCTGACCGTCGCTGCCCTTTTCGAGCGGCCGCTGGTCATTGTCATAGGAGCCGAGCCCGATGTCGCGCATTCGGCCCGCGACCTCGTAGCGAAATACCCAACGCTTCGCACCGCTATCGATGATCCGGAGATAGAGGTTGCCGCCGTCCGAGTGGAAGCCGGGCTTTTTCATCCGCAAAATCGCGGTATCGGTCAGCTTGTTGAGGCTACGCCGTGCCATTCGCCGCCCTCTCGATGCATGTTTGGGGTCAAGTTTCAAACGTGCATTCTGATACGGCGGCAGTCCACTTCAGTCCACGTCAATCCAGCATTAATTTCCCATTGAGCTAGCATTTTCAACGTTTTTTGACCACATCAATCGGTCGTGTTTCGGTGGTCTACTGGGTATGAGTTTGGATGCCTCCCTCTCCGCCAGTTGGCGTTGTGCCGCAATACAAACCGGCCCTGCTCTATATCCGACTCACAGATTGACTCGCAATCTGGCTGCCCTAGCGCTCGCTCCTCAGTGGAGAGCTTGGCCGCGCGTTTCTCCCGCCTCGGCATGTCGCTGGGATTGATGCCGCCTGTTGTCAGATGGTAACCGACTTCGTCGGGAGCGAATCCTCGCGTGGCCAGATCGAGCAATCCTTGAAGAAGCACTCTGCTAGTTCGGAGCCGTTTCTCATCAAATCCCTGATCAACTTCGGCGCCCTATCGAGCTTTGAGGGATAATCCAGATCACGAAGGCCCAGCTCGACCAGCCGGATCTGCATAGGCCGATAGTTTTCCGTTTTTGCCATTTCCTCGTATTTGGCGATCAGTTGGTTGATTTTATGAATGAAATACAGCTCTTGACCGAGGGATAGATTGCCGGCCAGCTCATTCCGGCGGTCATCGATATCCTGCATGCTGATAGGCTCCGCTGACCGTTTCTGCGGATTGATTTGCACGACCCAAATTTCCGTTGGCTTGTTTGAAAGGTCGGTTAGTTCGCGAATTGGCGGATTGCTCGCAAACAGCCCGTCCCAGTAGCGACTATTGCCGATCTCGACAGCTCGAAAGAGCGGCGGGACGGCGGCAGAGGCAATCACCATATCGTAGGTGAGTTCGTCGCCATTGAACACGGTCCGATCGCCGGTGAGAATATCCGTTGCGCCAATAATCAGGCTCGGCTGCTTGCGACTCTCGAGAGCTTTCGGAAGGCCTTCGAGCTTGAGGTGAGATCGTAACAGATCCCTGAGCTTGGGCTCAGCGACCGGGCCGTATGAGTAAGGACTAATCTCCGCCGTGATCGGCAGTCCGGCAAGTTCGACGGCCCAATAATTCATGGCGGCATCCAGCGGGTCGCGCGCTTCAAGATCATGCCAGAAGCCAAACAGACGCTGCCTCGCATCGTCAGCCCCGCCGCTAATCATCCCCGCCCATGCGAGCACCGCACAAACAGCGCCGCCAGAAGTGCCAGTCAGCGCGACGAGATCAAACGCCTCGCGATGTTTCGCCGACAACAGTTCACCGAGAACACCGGCAGCGAAGGCGGCATGGCTGCCACCGCCCTGGCATGCAATCGCGACTCTGGGCTTTTCACTCATGTCTCTTCTTCCCGCCGCATGTAAAACGGCTTTTGCTACGTCGTCTCCCTATCACCAATTCCACATTGCCCGTAGTTGCAATCTGCGCGCATGAGTGGCGACGAATTTACCCAACTGTATTTGGCCAAGTCCGCTCGCGATTTCAGAGCATCCCCGTCAAGCGCTCACGTTACCCAAAGCTGATTTCGAGCCAATGCGATGGAAGTAAGACTTAACCATCGAATGACCGGGTGTAATACGAGGATAACGCTGGCGGCGGGAAGAATGGTTGCCTGCGCAATTCTCTATACACGGAACATCGGATACAGGAGTTTTACAATAAAAGGTGGCCAATCTTCTTGATCTGCTGCACTATCCTGCAACAGCGGATCAGCACTATGGTCGATATTCCTGCATGCGTTAGCCAGGAGCTTCAACGCCAACTTTCTCGGGACATCGCGTCTGTCGACTTTGGGTTTCGGCTCCGAACTCATCTGCGCGTCTGCATGTCGAGCGCTCCGAGCGCGGTGCGCTCAGTGCGTGCGGCACGCTGGGGAACTGCCCCGGTTTTTTCGGCTCAACGCGCGGCATCTCCCGTTCCAGCGATCAGCGCCTCGACCTCGTCGAGCGAGGGTACGGAATCAGAGGCCCCCCGTCTGGTGGTTGCGAGCGCACCGCAGGCGGAGGCAAAGCGTACCGCTTGCGGCAGGGAGTTGCCGCGCGCCAGCGCAAAGGCGAGGCCGCCGTTGAAACAGTCCCCCGCCGCGACCGTGTCGATGGCTTGCACGGGGAAGATCGGGACGTGGCCCTCGCCCTCCGGCGATTTCCAATAGACGCCGGCTGCCCCCATCTTGACCACCGCGACCCTGAGGCCGCGCTCGGTCATCGCGGTCGCGGCCCGGGCGGCCGAGGCCGGATCGACAGGGCTGATGCCGGTTAACGCCTGCGCCTCGGTTTCGTTAGGCGTCATGCAATCGACGGCGCGCCAGACCTCTGGCATGAACGGTATCGACGGCGCTGGTGCGGGGTCGAGGATGACGAGCCCACCGGCGTCGCGCACTCTTTTCGCGCCCTCCAATGCGGCATCGAGCGGGATTTCGAGCTGCAGCAGCAGAATTTTGGCGTTTGCAAACAGCAAGTCGAGCCGTCCGACGTCGTCGCTGCCGACCGCCATGTTGGCCCCACCGATCACGGTGATACAGTTCTCGCCGTTGGCTGCGACCCCGATCACCGCTATGCCGGTTGGGTGATTTGGGTCGGCAAGGAGATGGTCGGTGCCGACGCCGAAATCGGCGAGACGCTTGCGAGCCAGTGCCCCGAATGCGTCGGTTCCCGTCCGTCCGGCAAGTTCCGAGCGCGCGCCGAGCCGGGCCGCGGCGACGGCCTGGTTGGCGCCCTTGCCGCCGAGCGCGATGGTATAGCTGTCGCCATGAATGGTTTCGCCCGGCGCCGGCAGGCGCGCGGCATAGGCGGCGATGTCGACATTGGTGCTGCCGAAGACAACGATGGTCATGGCGTTTCCTCACAGGGCCGGCCGAGCGAACGGCGTTCGACGCGTTCCGGCGCGAGCTTAAGACCTATGGTTGAAGCTCGAATAGGGTTGGCCGCTCTCTTGCTCCAAGCTTTGCCGATTTACCGAACCAAGCCGCCGCCTGAGCAAACTTGGACAGCTCATATTACTGACGATCCCCTTATTCTCCCACCCAATCGCTTGCGGAAGAGCGACCATGGCGGAGTGATTTTCAGTGCTTGAGAGAGCAAGCTGTTCTGCCAAATCATCGGTATGGATTTGCGCACGGAACGACTCACGCACGACTCTGTGGCACTGCTAACCACCGGCTGCTGGCACCGCTGTGCGAAAAGCTGTCCGCCAGCTATGATGTCGTAAGGTTCAGCTTTTCAATAGGCTTTCGATTCCGCTTGCGAGCGTCCGACAAGAGCTTGTTGTAAGATATCACCTCGTAAGTAGGCGTAAGAGGTACGTTGTAGCCATAGTATCCGCGCTTACTCTTCTATGACGAAGGCGAGCTCCACCTCCCAGTCCAGCTTGGTCGAGCCGGGCGGCAGGATAACGGGATCATCTGCGCCGGAGAGAGCTGTGCTTGTTGAAGATGATCGGCTGGCTCGGTATCGGCGCGCCCGTCTCCTCGGCGTGGTCGGTGTAGTTCAAGCCGATACAGATGACGTTGGGCACGTTTGCGACGTGCACCCCCAGACGCGGCTTGCCGGGCACGATCTCCAGGTTCGCCGGATCGATGGCGCGCAGCCGATCGAGGCCAGCGGACTAGATCGCCTCGGCGTCGATGTCGCGGACGATCCCTGCCAGCGAGCGCAGACTCCCTTTGCTTTCGATGAGGCCGGGCTTCTCGGCCCCGATGGCGCCATAACGCACCAGTTTCACGATGTTTCCTCCATGGTGGAATGATCGTCCGCCACGCCCTCGCCCTGCAGGAAGGCAAGGACGGCCCTTGCTTGCGCCGCGACCATCGCCGTGCCGCCCGAGCATACGCATCCAGCGGCAGCAGCCGCGGCAAGCAGCGGTGTCGGATCCCGCCGCGGCACGATGTCGATGACCCGGCTGCGCTCTGTCAGTCGATCAATGGCGAGCGGCAGGCCGTCGGATGGCCTCATGCCGACGGGCGTGGCGTTGACGAGCAGATCGACGCTGGCAAGGTCGGCGAAGCCGGTGCGCGCTTCGCAGACGGGATATTCCGCCCCGAGCCGCTTCACGAGATTTGCGGCTTTTACTGTTTTGAGATCAGCGACAGTGAGCTGCCCGACGCCATGCTGGGCGAGCGAGAAGGCGATTGCCTGCCCGGCGCCGCCTGCACCGACCAGCTGCACCCGAGCGCCGGTCAGCTCGGCGCCGAGGTCAATGGCCACGCCGACCAGCCCCATGCCATCGAACATGTCGCCGGTCCAGCTTTCCGCGCCATCGCGGCGAAGGGCATTAATGGCCCCGACCAGCCGTCCCGTTTTGCCCAGCGCGTTGGCATAGGGCAAAGCGCGTTCTTTGAATGGCAGCGTGATCACTAACCCGTCGAGGTTGCCCAGGCTCATCAGTGCGGGAACGATCTCCTCGAAACGCTCGGCTGGTACATGCATCGGAATGAGCACCGCATCGCGTGCCTCGGCGTGGAGAATGCAATTGTAAATCTCCGGAGACTTGGCCTGCGCGATCGGATCACCAATGATGCCGTAGAGCCGCGTCGCACCGGTAATCAGCGGTCCTGCCGCCGGCATGCGATTGTCCACCACCACTGAGCTCACTTTTCGTCACGACGCCGCCTTGGGAGGCGGTCCGCAGGACGCGCGGATCACGATCTCCGCCTCATACTCCAGCGCGACGTCGGCTTCCTGATTGTTCACGCGGGCAAGCAGCCAGCGTGCCGCACCCGTGCCGACATCCTCACCCGGCACCCGGACCGTGGTGATCGGCACCGGCAGATGGCTCATGATTTCGATGTCGTCATAGCCGACAATCGAGATCTCATCGGGTACCTTGATCCCGGCGCTCAGCGCTTCGACCATGGCGCCGACACTCAAATAAGCGTTGCCGCACAGAATGATCGTCGGCGCCGGCTCGGCTTCCATCATCTGACGGAACAGCTTGCGGCCCTCCGCGATGGTCCACTGGCCAATCAGCAGATGCTGCGGCCGCACTGCCAGCCCATGGTTCGCCAGGGCATCGCGAATGCCCGCCAGGCGCGCGGTCGAACGATCGTTGTTCCGCGTCGACTGGGCGATCACGCCGAAACGGACATGGCCGAGGCCGACCAGATATTCGGTGAGTTTGTAGAGTGTCTTGTGGTTGTCCGGGCCGATACAGGTGCCGTGCGTGGCTGGATCGTAAACGAAGGTCTGGATAAAGGGGAGCTTCTGCCTCTCGAGAAAGCTAAGCAGGTCAGGATGATGCGCCTGGCCGACGAGGATGAGACCGTCCACGCCGCGCTCGACGAATTTGCGGACCTGCTGGAATTCCTGATCGAGATCGTATTCCGAGCAGGCGAGCAGTAGCGTGTAGCCGCGCGTCAGAAGCTGATTCTGGATTGCGTGGGCGGCGCGGCCGAAGTCGCCTTGGGCAACCGTGGGAAAGACCGCGCCGATCGTTCCAGAGCGGCGGGTGGCGAGCGCCCGCGCTGCGCCGTCCGGCACCCAGCCAAGGCGCTCGATCACTGCCCCGATGCGCTCGCGCAGCTCCTTCGACACCGCGTTCGGATTATTGATCGCGCGCGAGACGGTCGCGGTGGATACGCCGGCCGCCTTTGCCACCTGACGCAGACCCACGCCCCGCACGCGCCCATTGGAGCCGGTGCCCGGGCTCTCGCTCTGCTTTCCGTTGGTGGGTTGTGTCGGCACGCGTGAGTCCACGGTCTGGGTGAGATGGCGATGCTAGTGAAGCTTGCTTGTGTCGGCCAAGGCGAATTGTAAGGCGTAGATGCCGCGCTCAAAGCCGGTGACCGGCGCGCCGCATGCCGTAAGCTGTGCATCGCCCGTAACAACCGTGCGGGCGGCTTTTAGCGCATCGGGGCCGATGGCCTCGACGAGCAGCACCCAGGCGACAACCTTATCGGGCTCCTTGCGCAAATCCTTCTCCGCCGTCGCAACGCCACTCGCCGCGGCCTCTCCCTCCAGGAGGTGCGCGGCGACAATGCCGGGGCGGTCCAGAGCCGGCTCGAGCACTTGGCTGCGGATTGCCGCGCGGAAGGTCTCGCGGTCGCCGACGGCGGGAATGCGCACGGTTTCGATCCAGCCCCCTTCGCCACGGCCACAGGAATGGGCCAGCGTGCAGACTGTCCGGATTGTGTCGGTGAAGTGGCGCACGACCCGGCGCGTCCACTCGGTCGGGGCATTCAGGCGGGCGCGATAGGCGTCCGACGTCAAATCGGCTGTTGAACCGGTTTCATAGAAGTTGAAATAGCGAGGGGCGCCCTCCAACGCGATGTACCGTCTTCCACGCAGGAAACCGGGTAGCGACACCCGTTCGGGGATATGCTCGCGGACATGCCATGCGACGAATTCGTCCTCAGCGTCTGCAGCAATTCCATTCCAGATTGCCAGAACACCCTTGCCCAGAAACGCCATCCTATTTTCCTCGCTGAAGCAAAATTCCCAACTACGCCACTTGTGTCGAGCGCCATATCTCCTGCAGGAGCGCGGATGAGGCCAACTGTTCTGAGAGCTTCAGGGAAGCGCACCAGAACATCTATTTTATTCCGATCAGATCTCGCATTGCGAGATATCGCTTCGTGGCAAGCGGGCGACAAATAATGCTCGAAGGGTCACTTCAACGGTTGACCGCCTATTTGTAAACGGTTACAAACAAAAGGCCGTATTGTCAACTGCAATGCTGACCGCGCCTTCGCCTTCAGATGTTGGCGCAATGAGTTGGCTGAGGGCGCCCCCCGCGCTTCAAGAATGCAGCGACGTCGGCGGAAGGAGACGGCCGATAATGGCGGATATGACAGCGCATCGCTCGTCGCAGATCGCAAGCGCTGGTGAGGACACCGGGTCCGACCTCGGCGGCGCGCTGCGGACTATCGGCTGGAACCTTCTCCCGCCGCTTACTTTCGCGGCTATGATTTTGCTGTGGTCATTGTGCGTCCAGATCTTCAGCATTCCGGCCTATCTGCTCCCCGGTCCTGGCGCGGTGTTCGGGCGCGTCGTCTCCGATGCGCCGATGCTCTGGCACCATTCGCTGGTGACGCTGAGCGAGATCGTCATCGGGTTCGGGCTGACGGTGGTTGGCGCCATCCCGCTGGGGCTGCTGATCGCCTTATCGCCAATCGCCAAGCAGGTGCTCTATCCCCCGATCGTGCTCCTGCAACTCGTGCCCAAGATTGCCGTCGCCCCGCTCTTTCTGGTCTGGCTCGGCTTTGGCATTGAATCCAAGGTCGTGCTGACAATCCTGATGACTTTCTTCCCGCTGCTCATCGCCAGCATCAGCGGCTTCCAGATCCTCGATGCGCGCCTGCTCTACCTGACGAAATCAATGGGTGCCACGACCTGGCAGACCTTCCGCTACCTGCGCGTGCCAGCAGCCCTTCCCGTGATCTTTGCTGGCATCAAGACCTCTGCCACCATCGCCGCGACAGCTGCCATCGTTGCCGAGTTCGTCGGCGCCAATGAAGGGCTCGGCTATGTGCTGCTCAAGGGCACAAGCACGATGGACATCGAGCTGACTTTTGCCGTTCTCGTTGTGCTCACCACCATCGGCATTCTCATCAACTATGTGGTCGAGTTCAGCGAATGGCTGATGACGCCCTGGCAACGCGACGGACGAACGTGATGCCCGCGCAATGCGGCATCCAGCCAAAACCTTGCAGAAGAACCAATAACCACTTCAGGGAGGAAAGTCATGCGTGCTGAGCTCAAGCTACTCACCAATGCCGGAATCATTGCCTGCGGCCTTGCCTTCGCATCAGGCGCGTTCGCTCAGACCAAGGTCACCTTCCAGCTCAACTGGACAGCGGGCGGGCCGAATGCCGGCTTTGCCTCGGCCCTGAATCAGGGCTTCTACAAGGATGCCGGGCTCGACGTGACCATCGTCCAGGGGAACGGCTCGGGCAACACCGCCCAGCTTGTTGCCAGCGGTCGCGCGCAGCTCGCCTACGCCGATGCGGTGACCGTAAGCCAGCTCATCGCCAAGGGCGCGCCGATGAAGGTCGTCTCGACGGTGTATCAGTCGAATCCCAACCAGGTATCGGCCCTAAAGAAGACGGGCATCAAGTCGCTGAAAGATCTTGTCGGCAAGAAGATCGGCGTGCCCGCAGGCTCCTCGCAGACCACGATGCTACCGCTGCTGTGGAAGGCCAACGATCTGAAGGAGTCCGAAATGACGCTCATCAACATGCCGACGGCGTCCATGGTGCCCTCCCTGCTGCAGGGCCAGGTCGACGCCATTCTCGGCTCAATGGATGCCTATCAGATCCAGCTCGAGGCACAAGGTGCCGAAACCGACAATTACCGGTTCGCCGATTACGGCGTGCCCACCGTCAGCACCTCGATTTTTGCTGCAGACAGTTTCATCAAGGACAACGCCGAGACCTTGCGCAAATTCATCGCCGCGAGCCTCAAGGGGTGGAGCTTCATGCTCGACCATCCGGAGCAGGCGGTGAAGGACGTGAAGGCCGTGTTTCCCGACGTCAATGAGAAGCTCGTCGCCTCCGAAATCGCCGCCATCACCCCGCTGTTCTGCAGCGGCGGTGCCAAGTTCATCGGCAAGGCCGAGGACGCGCATTGGCAGCGCACTCAGGAGCTGCTCTCCGAAGTGAAGCTCCTGCCCGAAGGCCAGGACCCGAAATCTTACTACACCAACGCGTTTCTGCCGCCCGAGAGCGAGCTGCGCCCCTGCAAGAAATAGCCACTCCCAGCGCTGCCAGTTCCGGGCAATCCCAAGTCTAATGCCACTGATGCACCTGACTGAAACCCCCATGAAAGAGAAGCCACGCCTCGGGTATCGGTATGAGGATCTGTTCGTCGGGATGCGGTTCCGCAGCCCCGGCCGGACGATCACGGATGCCGATCTGGTCGGCTTTGCCGGCCTGACCGGCGATTTCTCCGAGTTGCACACGAGCGAGGTCTATGCCCGTAGCAGCCAGTTCGGGCGGCGCGTTGCACACGGGATGCTGGGGCTGGCCTATGCTCACGGCCTGATGTGGGCGAGGACCGGCGAGTTGCGCGAGACGGCGATCGCGTTCCTGGGCATCTCCGATTGGAAGTTCGCTGGCCCGATTTTTGTCGGCGACACCATCTTCGTGAACTACACCCTCGCCGAGCTGCGCGACAGCAAGTCCCGCCCGACCCAGGCAATTGCCACTTTCGATGTCGAGGTCGTCAATCAGGAGGGCAGGGTCGTGCAGGGTGGCCGCAAAGCGCTTCTGGTCTCCAAAGTGCCGCTCGAGGCGGTCGCGGCATCGTCCGCCTCGGATAGTCAGAACGTCTGAGCGGGAGTGTCCCATGGAGGTGCCGACTGTTTGTGGACCGTCGCCTCCGGTCCCCTCTCCGGTCGTGAGCCTTTACGGCGAACGACAAGCGTTCGCCTATGGGAGAGGGAGCGCTCCGCGCAAGCGGCAGGCGTATCGTGATTTCGATCTTCTCCCGAAAGGAGAGCTGCCGTGCAGACCCACGAAACCAAATCCGGCGTCCCGATCGTCATCGACAATGTCTCGAAATCCTTCGGCAACTTCCGCGCGCTGAAGGATATCGATTTCTCGATCAATCCAGGGGAGTTCATCTCCGTGGTCGGGCCATCTGGATGCGGCAAGAGCACCCTGATGCTGATGGTGGCGGGACTGCTCGGACGCACGGCCGGGGATATCAGGGTGAACGGCAAGTCGGTGGACCGTCCGATCACTGATGTCGGCATTGCCTTTCAGGATCATCTGCTGCTGGAGTTTCGGACCGCTCTGCAGAATGTGATGCTCCACGCCGATATTCGCGGGCTGCCGCGCAAGGAGTTGGAGCAACGCGCGCGCGATCTGTTTGCGCAGCTCCGCCTGGAGCATGCAATGGACAAATATCCGCGCCAGCTTTCCGGCGGCATGCGTCAACGCGTCTCGCTGATTCGCACCCTTGTGCATGATCCCTCGCTTCTCCTCATGGACGAACCCTTCGGCGCGCTTGACGCGCTGACCCGCCTTCAGGTCCGCACCGATCTTGAGTTGCTGTGGTTGCGCCGCCGGCCAACCGTGCTGTTTATCACCCATAGTGTGGAAGAAGCGGTGGGCCTTTCCGACCGCATATTCGTGATGAGCCCGAGCCCCGGCGAGGTCGTCGACGAAATCCGAGTTGAGCTGCCCCGCCCGCGCCCGATCGTGCTCGGGGATGCGCACGAGTTTGCGACCTATGTTGACCGCATCCATCGCCATTTCGAGCGGCTGGGCATCTTGCATGGCATGAGCGCGCCGGCGGTGGGCGCGGCGGTGGGCACCCTATGACCGATAGCGCAGGGGAGCGAGGACTGGCTGTCCTCACCGTCAATGGCGCAATCGCCGAGATCGCGATCGCGAATGGCCCGCTCAATCTCGTCACCAAAGCGCTGCTGCGTTCGCTCAATCAGTGCCTCGCCGATCTCACTGGCCGTGAGGATGTGCACTGCGTGATCCTGCATGGCGGTGACGCCCGCGCCTTCTGCGCCGGAAGCGATATCAAGGAGTTCGCCAGCCTTCGAGGCGATGCCAGCGAGCACAAGATCCTGTTTGAGGACATGGTGCTCCGCAATCTCGCCCGGTTGGCGGTGCCCACCATCGCCGCGCTCGATGCGCCCGCACTCGGCGGCGGCCTGGAACTGGCGCTCGCCTGTGACCTGCGCGTCGCGCGCCGGGGCGTTCGGCTGGGGCTGACGGAGTCGCGGCTTGGCGGCCTTGCCGGCAACGGCTCGGTTCGGCTGGCGCGTCTCGTCGGGCCGGCGCGGGCTAAGGAGCTGGCGTTTACCGGCGACATTATTGAGGCGGATCAGGCGCTCACCTGGGGCATCGTGAACCGCGTGGTGGAAGGCTCGGCATTGGACGGTGCCAGGGAACTCGCGGCGACTATCGCAGAGCGAGGCCCGGTGTCCAACCGTCTCGCCAAGATGCTGGTCGATGCGTCGCAGGATAGAGCGCTCGATGCGGCGCTTTTGTTGTCAACTTCCGCGCAGCAGAAAATCTTCGACTCAGCCGACCTGCATGAAGGCGTCGCCGCGTTCCTCGAGAAACGCCCTCCCAAATTCACCGGACGCTGAAGCACCCCTTCTATTTGGGGAGGGTCACCCGCGATGAGCGTCATGCCGCTGGCCTTGCCGCCCAGTTTTGCGGCTTCCTCAGCTGACCGCACGCAGCTCGCGGTCGCCTGCGAGGAGGGCCACACGCTTCTTTTCCATGTCGGCCACTAGCCCCATCGGTTCGGGCAAGAACAGCCGGCGATCCATCAGCTGAAGGTTTGGCGAGATACGCGGCTCGACCGCCATCTGGGCCAGAATATCGCGCTCGAGATTGACGCCGGGCGCGATCTCGATGACCTCCAGCAGCCCGCGATGAGAGCGTAGCACCGCGCGCTCCGTCACGAAAAGGGCCGTGCGCCCTTCCTCTTCGGCAAAGGCGGCGTTGTAGCAGATCTGCTCAATGCTGCTGACGAATTTGCGGCTGCGCCCCTCGGTCGCAATCCGCAGGGCGCCGTCCGCGCACTCCACCTGCAGGCCACCCGCCGTGAACGTGCCGCTGAAAACGACCTTCTTGGCGTTCTGGCTGATATTGATGAAGCCGCCGATTCCGACGATCTTGGAGCCGAACCGGCTGATATTCACATTGCCGGCCGGATCTACCTCGGCGAAGGACAAGAAGGCGATGTCGAGGCCCCCGCCGTCATAGAAGTCGAACTGATAGGGCTGGTCGACGACAGCGTCGTAATTCTCCGCCGTCCCGGAATCGACGCCCGTCAGAGGCGCGCCACCGATGAAGCCCTGCTCATTGGTGAGCACGATCTCGCTGAGGATGCCCTCCTCGGCGGCGAGGGCAGAGATGCCCGTCGAAATGCCGGCACCGAGATTGCAGATCGCCTTCGGCATCAGCTCCATCGCAGCGCGGCGGGCGATGATCTTGCGCTCGGTGAAGGGCAGGCGCTTCAGACCTTCGAGCGGCACCCGTAGCTCGCCGGCATAGGATGGGCTGTAATCGGTTGCATAAGTCTGCCGCTGCTCCGGATCGACCACCACATAGTCGACCAGAATGCCTGGAATTTTCACCTGGCGCGCCGGCAGCGTGTCGTGCTTGGCGAGACGTTTGACCTGCACCACGATGGTGCCGCCGCAGCGGCGCGCGGCCTGGGCGGTGGACAGCATCTCCCCGGGGATTGCCTCCTGCTCCATGGTGACATTGCCATCCTCGTCCGCCGTGGTGCCACGCAGGAAGACGATGTCGAGTCGCAAGGGCTTATAGCGCAGCCATTCCTGGCCATCGATGGTGATCAACTCGACCAGGTCGTCCCGAGCGCTTGGGCTCTGCCGGCCGCCGCGTTGGCGTGGATCGACGAAGGTATGCAGCCCCGTCCGTGTAATGAGGCCGGGGCGCCCAGCGGCAATATCGCGCATAAGCTGGGAAAGTACGCCCTGCGGCAGCGTGTAGGCTTCGATCTGGTCGCTTTGTGCGAGCTCGATAAAGGCCGGCGAGTCAATGAGCGCGCTGGTAATGCAGCGCTTGACCATACCCGGATGCGCGAAACGGGCGGCCCCTTTGGTTGCCCTGTCGCCGATGCCAACGACATGCATGAGGCAAAGGTCTCGCGGTTGCTGCTCTTGGATGAACCGCTTCTCGATCTCAACGAGAATAGCTTCCGGGACGCCGTGTCCGCCTCCGGAGCCGCTGACCAAGACGTGGGCACCCGTTTGCACGAGCCGGGCCGCATCACCCGCGGTGATGACCTTCATGATTATGCACCTTCAACGTTAGCCGGCCACATGCTTAGGGCCACCAAAGTAAGCTCGATGAATTTTGTAACCGTTTACATATATGGGCGCAACAGATTTCGGAGTAGTCTCTGTGGCTGGTACGGCTGACACCCGCAACTCTGGAGCGACGCCACGCGACATGCCTGAAGCGCCAAAAGCAATTATCCGCTGTACTCGTCAGTGGTGTGACGATCGCAGGAATTCCGCCAGGCGAGTACTCTTTGGGCTGCCGAAGATATCTGCCGGCGGCCCCACCTCAGCAATGCGGCCGCCCTCCATGAATACAACACGATCGCAGACATCACGGGCAAAGCGCATCTCATGGGTTACGATCAGCAGGGTTGCGCCTGCCGCAGCGATGGCTTTGACGGTCTGTAGCACCTCCTGGACCAGCTCTGGATCGAGTGCGGAGGTAATCTCGTCGAGGAGGACGAGCTTAGGGTTCATTGCCAGAGCGCGGGCAATGGCCACCCGCTGCTGCTGTCCGCCGGAGAGCTGGCCCGGATAGTAACCGGCGCGCGTCGTCAGACCGACGCGGTCGAGCCAGTCTGCGGCCAGCGCGTTGGCCTGCGCATGGGGCATGCCCTTAACCTGGGTGAGGCCGAGCGTGACATTTCCGAGTGCCGTCAGATGCGGGAAGAGATTAAAGGCCTGGAAAACCATGCCGATCATCGCGCGCTGACGGGAGATCTCGCGATCGCTGAGGCGGCGCCGGCGCTGCCCTTCCATCCGGTATCCCATCGCCTCGCCGTCGATAAGGATCTCCCCGCCGTCATAATCTTCCAGCAGGTTCACGCAGCGCAGCAGAGTCGTCTTTCCCGAGCCGGACGAGCCGATGATCGAGACCACTTCCCCCTCATGCACCTCGAGGTCGACGCCCTTCAGCACCTCCAGGTCGTGGAAGCGTTTGGTCAGACCTTTGATCTCAAGCAGCACGCGCATTGGCGGTCCTGTCAGGGCTGGGCTATGCGCCGCTCGACCATCTTGCCGAGGCGTTCGATGCCGTAGTTCACGACGAGGTAAAGGAAGCCAGCGACCAGATAAAAATCAAGGGTGAGGAAATTTCGCCCGACGATCTCTTGGGTCTTCAGTAGCAGTTCGCCGACGCCGATGATGGAGACCAGGGTGGAAGCCTTCACCAATTCGGCGCCGGTGTTGATCCAGGTCGGCATGATCGCGCGCAGCGCCTGCGGCATGAGAACGAAGGCGAGCGTCTTGGGAAAGGTGAGACCGATGGCGCGTGCCGCGTCGGTCTGCCCTGGCGGGATGGCGATCAGTGCGCCGCGCAGGATTTCGGCGATATGGGCCGCGCAGAACAGCGTCAGAGCGAGAATGCCGGCGGTGATCGCATCGAAGCTCACGCGAAACACCGACGGGATATAGAAGCAGGCAAGGACGAGAACGAGTACGGGCGTGCCGCGGATCACATCGACATAGGCCCGAGCGAAAAAGCGCGGCAGCAGTGCGCCAAAGGTGAGCGTCACGCCGATGATAAGGCCGGCCAGCGTCCCGAGCGTGATCGACAGCGCCGAGATTTCGATGGTGCGCAGGAAGCCTTCCGCGAGGGCGAAGCGGGAAATCCAGAGCTCGTGCAGGAAGTAATCCATGGCGCGGGTTACGGGCGGGGTTGGCGCTTTTGCGGGAAGGCCGATGCTTGCCAATGCCCCATCGAACCGGTCCCTGCCGCTAAAACTTTGGAAAACGCCGCTCGAGCGCGCGCAGGAGTGCAGCCATCAGCATGCAGGTCGATACATAGAGGAAGCTCGCCACCATCCAGGTCTCCACGACCCGGAAGCTCTCCACGTTGATTTTGCGCGCCTGAAAGGTGAGCTCGGGGATGGCGATGGCGGCAGCGATCGAGGAATCCTTGAAGAGTGAGATGAAGGTCGTGCCCAAAGCCGGCAGGGCATTCCGGAACATGATCGGGGCGACGACATGAATGTTGGTCTGGAGCCGGGTCAGGCCGATCGCCCGGCCGGCTTCGATCACGCCCTTGGGTACGGCGAGAAGCCCGGCCCGGAACACCTCTGTCAGATAGGCACCCGCATAAACGGCGAGCGAAGCGATGAAGCTTTCGCTCTTGTCCATGCGAATGCCGTATTGCGGCAGGGCGAAGTACACGGCCAGCACGATGACCAGGATTGGCAGATTTCGGAATATGGTCACATAAAGCCCGGCGACACGGCGCCAGAAGGGGGACGGGCCGACGCTGGCGAAGCCGGCGATCAGGCCGATTACCGCGCCGATCGCAACGGCGGCAAGCGCGAGACCGAGGCCGAGGGCGAGCCCCCAAAGCAGCTTATCGAAGCTCGCCCAGACGACGTCGAAATGCAGCGAATAGCCCATCGCCCCGCTAGTGTCCCGAACCCGAAGTTCGCCTCATTTTGCGGCCAGGTCCGGAGCGAACTTCGGGTTCAAAAGGGACACTAGCAACTTTATAATTCTAGTGGAGCTTTGAATTTGACATTTGGGCGTGAGCTCGCGGCAGAAGGGACTCAAATGTCAAATTCGCTCCACTAGCGGATCAGCGCAGCTCGGCCGGGAAGCCGATCTTCGGCGCAGGCGGCGTTTCGCCGAACCACTTCTCGAATGAGGCCTTGAAGGTGTCGAACTCGACGCCGGTCAGGGCTTCGCGGAAAGCAATATTGACGAAATTCAGCCAGTCGGGATCACCCTGGCGGACGGCGCAGGAGTAGGTCTGCGGCTCCCAACCGAAGCCCGCATCCTTGTAGCGGTCCGGGTTCTGCTTGATGAACCAACGCAGCGAAGAGGCATCGGTCGCGGCGGCATCGGCGCGGCTCGAGTTCAGCGCCTGATAGATCAGGTCGACGCTGTCATACTGGTCGACTTTGGCGGCGGGCAACGCCTTGTGCACCATGGTCTCGGCATAGACGTTCTGGAGCACCGAGACCGTGACCTTGTTGCCGGCAGCCTTGAGCGCCTCATAGTCGGCATATTTGCCATTCTTCAGCAGCAGCAGGCTGACACCCTCACGATAATACGGGATGGTGAAGGCGACCTGCTGCGCGCGCCCGGCGGTGACGGTCATGAACTGGCAGGTAATGTCGACTTTGCCTGTGGTGATGTTCGGAATGCGGGCATCGGACGCCTGAACGACGAACTCGACCTTGTTCTCGTCGTTGAAGAGGCCCTTGGCGATCACCTTTGCCATATCGATGTCGTAGCCCACGAGGTCGCCTTTTTCGTCCTTGAAATGCCAGGGTGGGTTGGTGCTGCCAGTGCCGACAATCAACTTACCGCGCTGGAGGACCTCCTGGAGTTTGCTTTGCGCCTCCGCCGGAGCTGTGCTGATTATTCCAAGCGCGCATGCGCAGAGAATGCCGACAAGAGTTCTCAATCGGTTAGCCATGACCCCCTCATCTGGTTAGACCCTATCATGAAAAGTCTGGTATTTCGGAAAGCGATCCTCTATTCCGGACAGAATGAGGTTATGAGGGTCCCGCGAATTGCGCAAGCAGTTACGTCAGCAGACACCGGGCATCGCGAGGGGTCAGCCGGCCATCGCCGCGCCGAAAGGCCGCCGGGAAATCCCTGAGGGGAAGCTTGCCGTTCGCGCACGCCAGCGCGGCATCGACCGTGTGATCGATCTGCTCAATGCGCTCTTGCAGCAGCACCGGCCGATGCGGATCGGCGATATCGCCCGACAGATCGGCGCCCCGCGGTCAACGACTTACGAGATCGTCGCCAAGCTCGTCGAGGCGGACATCCTGCAGCCGCATGGAGCCGAGGGGCATGTTTACTTCGGCCGGGCCGCGCATCTGTTCGGCCGCGCCTACGCTGACGCGAACCCGCTGCTGCGTCGTGCCGGGGAGGGAATGGAGCGGCTCGCTGCTAAGGCGCAGGCGACGGTGCAGCTCTGCGGTCTGAGGGGCAACAAATATGTCGTCATCGATACCCGCGATGGCGGTGGTCTGTTCCGGATCACCACCGATGTCGGCCTCGAAGTGCCAATCCCCTGGACGGCTTCCGGACGGCTCCTGCTGGGCCACATGAGCGAAGCTGAGATCCGCGCTTTTGTGCCGCCAGAAGATTTTCGCCTGCCAGATGGCCGGATGCTTCCAGTCGAGGCATTCCTGGCAGATGTCAGGCGCGCCCGCGCCGAAAGGTACTGCGCAACGACGGGTCTTGCCGATCGCTTCACCTATTGCTTAGCCGCACCAGTCCGTGACCAGGCCGGCGTCGTGCGCAGTACGCTTTGCTTCGTGATCCCCGCCGATACGAGTGAGGCTAGGCGAAAAGAACTCTTGGCCCTGCTCTTGGCGGAAGCAGAGCTGCTGGCTGGGGCGTGAAAAGAAATCTTGGCGGTGTCGGACAGCGCCCCAGCTTCTTCCGAGTGATAGAACGCCAGATGGGCGCACCTCAGCTCCCGTCGGACAATCGCCACCACGAGACCTTCTTCGCGCTCAATTGAGGCAGGCGGTGCAATTTTTCCTGGCTGCCAGGTGGCGAGAATCGCGCCGAGCCCGCGCCACCACAGCGCGCGGAGAACACGCCGGCCACCACGACGCCGCTCGCGCCGCCAGCAGCCCTCCATCCAGCCGAGCCGCCCTTACCGGCCGCCCCACCAACTCGGCAGCCGGAACGCTCGTCAGAAATCGCACCTGTTCATAGCGAGCCGGAGGAGAGAGACGCCGCACCAACTCCGGCGCTGCCGGCTTCGCGCGACCAGCGATCCACGGAAGGCGCGACCGTGACGACTGCAGCCGCCGGGAAGGCTCCTGATGAGGCGAGTTCGCTCGTTCCGCCCGTGGCGGCAAAAGAGACGATGCCGCCGGAGCCGGCACCCGGCATGTCGATTGCGACGGTGCCGCCGGTGTCGTCGCCGGATGCCGCGCCTGTCATTGGCTCGGATCCGATGCCCACAGCCGACAAGGCAGAAGTGCAGGGGCTCGCCAGCAAGTCCGCCGGCCAACATCGTGCCAGCTCCCCGCGCCGACCAGATCGCGGCTTCCGAATCTGCGCCGCTGCCGGCGATGGCGCCACCAGAACTGCCGGTCGCTCGCATTCAAGACGAAGATAAACCTGCGCTCAGCCAGCAGGTGGCTGCACATTCTTCCCCGACGCAACTCCCGGCGCCAGCCGCACCGCTCTCGACCCCTGCAGGTCCAGCATCTGACGCACAAAGCGATAATGCCGGTCCAGGAGATGAGCCAAAGCCGGCACCTGAACCGAACGCCACCGCGCCCGATGTTGCTGCGACTGCTACCACTGAAGCCTCGTCGGCACCTTCCGGGTCGTCGGCGGAGGACAGTTCGGGCTTCGACATCTCCACGCTCGAGCCCCCTGAGCGGCGCCCGAGCGACATTGCGCGCACGCAGCTCCAGAGTGCCATCTCCAATCAGCGGTTGAAGGAGCAGCAGCGTCTGTGGGCAGCGGCGGCCAAGGCAAAGCGAAAGGAAGCATTCGAAGCCTATCTGCGGGCTTTCCCGCAAGGCGCCTACGCAGGCTTGGCGAGGCGGCGCCTGGCGACACTGAAGGCGGCGGCGCAGGCCAGCGCAGAGCAGGAGCATAAGAGGAGGGCTATCGAGGCGGCGGCAAAGCGTGCCGAGCCCAAGGCCGGCAATGTCGCGCTGGCGGAACAGTCAAGGCCGCCGGTTGCGCCAACGCCTCCCGCCGAACCGCGCGAGCAATCGCCGCGTGTGCGCTGGCCCTCATCTGACGAGCCCTTTGCGGACAGTCTGCCAGGCATTCGCTGAGCGCTTTTGGCTAAGCCTTCCGTCGATGATGCAAATCATCGCAATTGCTTTGGACTTCAGCTTCGGGTGAAGTGATGCCTGGGGCGATGCCCGAGCATGCGCGCAAGCACACCGGCGGGGCGTGGTATCATCCTGCGGAAAGCAAGAGCGACAAGGTTCCACGGATGATTTCGAACCCAATCCCCTGGCCAGACGGCGCCCGCTGCGCCTGCGCCATCACCTTTGATGTCGATGCGGACAGCCTCATTCATATTGCGCGTCCGCAAGACAGCTTCAATCGCCTCAACCCGATCAGCGTTGGCCGCTATGGACCAATCGTTGCGATTCCACGTATTCTTGAAACCTATCGCCGGCTTGGGCTGCGCCAAACCTTCTTCATACCCGGCTGGACCATGGAGCGCTATCCGGAAGCCGTAGAGGCGATCCTTACCGACGGCCATGAAATCGGGCATCACGGCTATCTGCACGAAGATCCACTTTCCTTACCCGCGGCCGAGCAGCGCCGTTGTTTCGAGCAAGGACTTGCCGTCCATGAGCGCCTGACGGGCCGCAGGCCTAAGGGGTACCGCGCTCCCGTTTACAATATGACGCAAGACACCATGGAGCTGCTGTTCGAGCACGGCTTCCGGTATGATTCCTCACTGATGGGCGACGATATCCCTTACCTCCTGGAGTTCCGCGGAAAGACCGTATACGAGGTGCCGGCGCATTGGGGATCCGACGATTGGCCGCCTTTCGCACACTTCGCTGAAATCAACTATCTGATGCCGGTCAGGTCACCTTCCCAAGGCCTTGCCGCATCGTTTGAGGAGTTCGAGGCGCAATACGAGGCCGGCGGCTTCTGGATGGGGATCTGGCATCCGTTTCTGACTGGACGTCTGGCACGGTGGCGCATCGTCGAGCGCTGGCTGGAGAACGTGCTGGCGACGAAGAAGGTTTGGTTTGCCCCGCTCGAGGAGATCATTGCCCATGTCGACCGGCTCGCCGCCGAGGGCAGCTACCTGCCACGCCGCGATCGTCTTCCCTATTTCGAGGGACCAGTCAGCCGGTGATGCATATGGCTAGGGTCACGGTGGGACGCGGCCGTGACCTCATGGCGTCGTCCAGAACCACGGCTTCGGCGCAAAGGCCTGAGCAGAGAGCGTGGGTGGTGGTGACAGCGCCGAAAATTCCGCCCTCAGTCGTGATGGTGTTGACGGCGGCGCGGTGGTTCTGCTGAACAGTTGCCGCGCAAGCGTCTTCGACCAGCAGGCATTCATAGCCGCGGTCTACGGCGCTACGCAGCGTCGAATGCACACAGACATCCGTCGTCACGCCAGTTAAAATCAGGCGGCGGATTCCTTTGGCGGTCAGAATTTGCTCCAGGTCCGTCGCGTAGAAGGCCGAGTAGCCCGGCTTGTCGATGACGATTTCGTCTGGGCGTGGAGCCAGCTCCGGCACGATGTCCGAGCCCGCTTCGCCGCGCACCAGGACACGGCCGAGAGGCCCCCGAGCGCCCACCTCGATGCCGCCGAGGCGCGAGCGCCACGCCTTTAGCGGGTGCAGGTCCGAAAGATCGGGGCGATGTCCCTCGCGCGTCAGCACGATCAATCCGCCCCATCTGGCGACAATATCGCGGATGCGGCCCACATTGGGCAGGATCTGGCGCGCCGGAGAGATGTCATAGCCCATCAAGGCGATATAGCCGCCCTCATCGCAGAAATCGCGCTGCATATCGATGATGAGGAGAGCGGTTTCGGAGGCCTCGAGCTGCCCGTCATGCGGCCAGGCCCACGGACGAGCGTCAATCGAGACCTGCGGCATCGCATTCTCCTCGACCGGGCCAAATCGTCATCATATACGCAACTTGCCGCGGCCAGCTTTGCGAAGTCGGGATCCGCGGCAAGTTCCGGGTCGATGAAGGAGGCTCAGCTCCCATTAAAGGCCGACACGCCCGACCCACTTGTTGGAATTGTACTTCTCGACATAACCCTCCGCGCCAAGCTTGCCCACGATGCTCGAGTCGATGCCGGCACTGCTTCTAACTTTCTTCTTCACCACACCGGCCTCCATGTAGAGCTCATTGAAGAGATCCCATGTCGGTCCGGCATAGCCCGCGACGCAGTCGCGGCCGTCGAACAGTAGGCCCCAGCCGATCGATTTCGGCGGACGTGGCGCCTCGTCCGGGAGGCTTTCGCAGAGTGGCTTACCTCCGGGCAGGCCGAAAGCGCCGAGGTTCTGCGACAGGTTCAGTTGGATTGCGCCATTCTGGGCGAGCCTCACCTCGGGGAGTGTCCAGCTAAATCCTTTTGCGACGATCTCGTCGCCAGCTTCCGGATTCTCATTCCACCAATTGGTCGCCTCGAAATAGGCGCGGAACACCTCTTTTGCGACTTCCGGCTTATCGGCGAGCCACTTCTCGTTGCAGGCGACTGCGTCGCCGATCAGACCGCGCTCCCAGGTCCGGTCGTTGAGGCTCGTCTTGAATACGTGGGAGCCTTTCCGCTTCAGCGAGCTGGCCGCGAAGGGTTCGAAGGTGACGTCGATATCGATGCCCCCGCTGACGAACGCCGCCGAGCTCTGCTCGGCAGTCAGCGGCACCAGCTTGGCGTCCTTGAGGCCCATGCCCTCGCGGCGGAGCGTGAGCAGCATCCACATATGATTCAGAAAGCCATAGTCGGCGCCGTATTTCTTGCCTTTGAAGTCACGGACCGTCTTGATCTCTTTGGTGGCGACCATCTTGTCGAGCCCATAAGACATGTTGGAGAACGCGACGAGCTTGATCGGAACGCCCCCCGCCCGCGCCAGCATGATGGTATCGACCGTGTTGTTCATGCATGTAAGCTGGCCAGAAGAGATCGCGGCATTTTTTTCCGGAATGCCATCGATGATTTTGATGTCGAGCTCCACGTCTTTGGCGAGCTTCCTCTCCTTGATAATGTACCAGGCCCCGTAGGGCGTGAAGGAGTTGAAAGCGACATTTACTTTTTCGACTGCGACGGCCGGAGCCGGCCCAGTCGCTACGGCCGCAGCTGCCGCGAGCCCTAAGACAGAAGCAACAAATCGACGGATGCTCATAAAAACCTCCCCATGCCCGATAGGGGATTGCCCCCCATGGCCTACAGAATAGCCGCAATTCGGAATGCACGTCGTCGCTACGAGGCCAAAACCTCGTCACCACCCGCCCTGATCTCCTCGCGCATCATGGCAAAAAGATGCTGCTCCATAGCACGATAGCCAGGCAGTTCGTAAATCTCCTCCTTTTTCTTGAAACGTCGGCCACCTTTAAAATCCAGCGGCAGGTCTGCCTTGATGCGGCCCGGCTGCCGGGTAAAGAAGAGGATGCGATCAGCCAAGTAAAGCGCTTCACCAATATCATGCGTGACCGTCACGACGGTGCGCGGATCCGCTTCGATCAGCTCGATGAGCAGCTCCTGCATCTCCCATCGAACCTGGGCATCGAGTGCCCCAAACGGCTCGTCCATCAGCAGGATGCGGGGGTTCTGAGCGAGGGAACGCGCCAGCGCAAGCCGCTGCTTCATGCCGCCGGAAAAGGCGCGCGGATATTGTTCGGCGACGTGATCGAGGCGCACATGCGTCAGGAACTCCATCGCCCGCTTGCGGCGCGCTTCCCTTCGCATACCGATCATCCTCAGCCCATACTCGACGTTCTTGCGCGCGGTGAGCCATGGGAACGAGGTGTAGGCCTGAAAGATCATGCCGCGTTCAGGACCCGGTCTCTGCACCACCTTGCCCCCCACCGAGATCGATCCGCGCGTTGGATGATCGAGGCCGGCGATAATCCTGAGCAGCGTGGTCTTGCCGCAGCCCGACGGGCCAACAAAGGCGGTGATTTGGTTTTCGCAGATATCGGTGGTGACGTTGGCGAGCGCGCGGACAACACCTCTGCTGAAATCCTTGCTCACGGACATCGCCCGAATAAGCGGTATTGCGGACATTGCCTTGAGCTCTCCCCGGGCCTATCGTGGACCTGCCCAAGGCAGGAGCACGCGCGCAACGATGCGGAACAGGATATCCGTCAGAACGCCGAGCACGCCGATGGTCAGGATGCCTGCCATGATCTGGTCGACTGACAAGGTCCGGCCCGCGCGCATCATCATCGCGCCGATGCCGTCTTGGGCTGCGACAATCTCAGCGATCACCAGATATGTCCAGCCCACCGCGATCATATTGCGCATGGAATCGAAGATGGCGGGCGCTGCGGCCGGCACGACGACGTTCATGACGACACCCCAGCGGGAAGCGCCCATCGTGAGCGCGGCCTCGACGAACTCGCTGGGCACCGCTTCGGTGTTGTCGAGAACGAGGGCAGTCAGAAAGAAGACCACGCCGATGAAGAGGAGCGCGAGCTTGGCGGTGTCGGTCGGGCCGAACCACACCAGAAGCAACGGCACGAATGAGGGGGCCGGTAGGTATCGCCACGCTGCCAGCGTCGGATTGAGGAGCGAGCGCAAGTTGCGGAAGCAGCCCATCAGCACGCCGAGCGGAACGGCAACCGCGGCCGCTGCGAAAAAGCTCAGGAAGATGCGTTGGCAGCTCGCGATGACGTCGTCGAGGAAGTCCTCCTCGCGGAACAGAGTCACGAGCGCGTTGAACACCTCTGTAGCGGATGGGAGGAATTTTTGTCCCTCTTCGGCGGTCAGATAGTGGCCCAGCTCCCATACGCCGAGGAAAATGGCTCCGCCAAGAAGACCCAGGACAATCGTGGAGAAACGCGATGGCTGATGCCGCAGCTCGAGAAACTTCTTGGCGGACGGCCGGAATAGGGGCGCTTCGTCCACCATGACACCCGGTGCTGGAATCTCAGCACCTCGGGAAAGGCCGCCCGGATGTGCAGCGACGGCAACGCTATCGTCCGCCACGGTTTGCTCGCCCGCTCAAATTTCACCGCTCACGTATGCATTGTAGCAGGACATGGTGATTTGGCCTAGTCTCCACAGCTTACCGCAGCGGTGAGTAAATTTTGCCTGTTTTAACCGCTTAGCCGGCGGACCAATCATTGGTTGCAGCACGGATCGACCCTTAACTTCCCGTATGCGCTCATGAGCTGTTCGGCAACTTCTCCGGCGTCGGCCATGAATGCCTCCATGATCACCGAGCTGCATATGCGCCAGGCGGCGATATCTTCCGAGATCAGCTCCTGAATTTTCATGCCCTTCTCTTCTGCAAGCGCATAGGTGTCCGCCTCGAGGAGGGCGTACCAGCGCCAGATACTCTGTTCTACTTGCTGCGCCGCGTCGAGAATAATCTTCCGATGCTCCTCACTTAGTCCCTGCCAGCTTTTCTCGTTTATCACAATAACGAATAGTATCTCCGAGTATCTTAGTTTCGTTATTGTTTTGGTAACCCGCCAAAGCTCGCGCTCCTTCAGGCTAAGTATGCCAGTCATACTGGCGTCTGCTGCTTTGTTTTGCAGCAGCTTAAATGTATCTGGAGCAGAGACGAGGCGTGGCTTGCCGCCGCAAATCGCGATGAAGTTCGCCATGCCGGAATCGATAGCCGTGACATTGCGGCCGGCCATTGCTGAGGGAGTCGTGACCGGCGCGCCATTGGACAAAAGCACCGTTCCGCCATAGGGCTGCCAGAACAGCACCCGAACGCCAGCTTTCTTCAAGATTTCCCGTTCGATGGTGGTGCGAATGGGATTGTCCGGCCTTGTCGAGGCGAGGACGAGCGATTTCAGATCGAATAGGAAAGGCAGCTGAAAGAGGCCGGCCGCCGGAATGTCTCCTGCATAGTCGCCGAGCGGCACAACAGCGATGTCGATATCGCCAGAACTGACGGCAGCGCGCCCCTCCGTTTCGGAGTAGAGCTGGGCGTTATCGAAAATCTTGACGGCCAGGGTGCCGGCCGAGTCCTCCTCTATCGCGTTTTTGAAGTCGACGAGATTTTGGCTGAGCGGATTTTTTAGGGAACCTGCCAAGGTCACCCGGAGGGTTTTTGGCGGATTCGGCTGCGTTTCGGCCGCTTTGGCCGAAGGTGCCCAAGCAAGTAAAATCAGCATCGTAAAGACTAGCCGCATGGAATTGCCCCCCAGCCAATGATCCACTCGCGCCGATAAGAGCGCCGGACGCGCCCTGCATCCCCAGTTGCATACGCCACGGCGAAACCCTGCGCTAGGGTTGGCCTGTCTTTTTGTTGTCATTGGCCTTCTTGCCGGGTGCGGCAGATTTGAGTTGCGGGAAAGCTTGCGGCTCACGTCCCCCGGTCGAGGGTACCTGGCCTGCGCCGGTGGTGGCCGGGCTTGAGCTTGGCTTCGATGTGGCGTCTGATTGACGTGACCCTGCTGCAGGCGCCTGGCTCGAGGCAGAACCGGCCGCACTCCAGAACTGCTCGAGATGTTTTATGGTGATGGCGTCGTAGGCACCTATTTCCTTCAACCGCGCTAGCGAGCTGTTCACATAATACAGCAGCGTACGCGCGTTCGGGTGCGTTTTGGCGACAATAACGTGCATGGTTTCGATATTGAGGGGACGGCTCGCCGGGTGGACACGATCGCTCATGCCCATCGCTCCTGCAACCGCCAGCCCGGTAAGCTCGGCGATCACCACGGCGTCAACGGCCCCTTCGTCAAGCAGCCGGAAGCAATCCTCCGCCCTCTGGGGCTGCATGAGAGTGACTTTCTCGTCCTTCACCCAATTGCGGCCGCCCTTGTCGAGGTCGTAGGTCGACCATCCCTTGGTGCGGCACAGCGTCTTACCGATCACGTCGTCGTCCCGGTCGAAGTTGAACGAGCCATCATTGCGAACGAACAGCAGGGTCATACTTTCGTAAAACGGGTCCGAGAAGAAGAACTTTTGGCAGATATATTGGGCGGCCTTATCGAGGGAGTCAGGATTGTTGCAATCCGGCTTGCTCCATGGAATGCCCGCGTCAAGTGCACGTGTGATCAAGAGCGGGTTGAGATGGGCGGACCAGTCGTTCACCCACGACACCTGATATTCGAACCTGCCCTTTGCCTGTTCCTTTATCAAGTCCATCGATGCCTGGAGCATATCGATCAGCATGCCCCCTTGTGGCAAATCGCGGCCGGTGAATGGGGGATAGCCTTCGGCGGTGAGAAATTCAATCCGCTTGAGCATTGAAGACAATTGGAACACCCCGGATTGGGTTGTCTGCGCACCACCAGTAGGGGCCGTCACGACAGGTGCAGGTGCACTTGGTTTTGCTGCCCCTGCAAGACATGGAATCTCTGAGCGAGAGTCCAGGGACGAGTAAGGTTGTGCCGTCACCCAGCCGGTCTTGGTTGGCATAGTAGATGACGCTCCACTGGCTGGCTTTTCCGTATACGGTGTGTGCGATGTCGGCGAGCGTATCCCCTGGCTTGAGCGTATAGTCTGTGCCGCACGTCTGTGCTGATAGGTGCGCCGGGAGGAGGAATACTGCGCCGGCCATTGTCATCATGAATAGCGAGCGCATGAATGTGTCGGATTGCGCCTTCATCGATTGCTCCTAGAAACTTGCGAACTGAGCATTTAGGGGGCGCAAGAGCAGAACAAATGGGCTCCCGCGGCTAGCTCGATCGAAGACGTGAGACCAATATCTCAAACTCTATCAAAGTCAATTGACGAAATTGTATACTCAATCCTTCCCAGGGTATAGAAACTGCACACGCAGCAAGCAACTCCTATCCGATAGGATCAAAATGATTAGTGGCAACCGCAGCTTCGCCGCTTTGGAATGAAGATCTCAACTTTGGGTTGATCTGCCCCGCCGGCCAGATAGCCCCGCATAGCTGCCATAATCGGCTGGGCTTAGTCCGGCAGGTTGACGCAACAAGTGCCGCGCATGAGCGGCTTGCGCCTTTTCCCTTCGCCGATATGCTTCCGCAGCTTCGATTACCTCTCGCGGAAATTGGTGCCCCGCCGGCCCAGTCCCGAAACGTCGACCGAAACCGTGAAGGGTAACATCCCGCCGACCAAGGCGGCGAACTTCGCCGTCAGCCCGCCTACAAGCGCCTGCGTCAGATCGGTCAGACCGTGCCTGCCGACTCCGGTTACCGGTCGCTTTTTCACGATCAATGCTCAAGCGGCAGTTTTTGCATTGAATATTGACAACGCGCTACTAATGCAATAATTGTTGCAATAAAGAATTGGGAGGAAAATCATGACGCGCATCGCCGTCCTGAGCTTCGGGCGCGCGAGTGCGGTGATTGCAGCGAATATCGCCGCGTATTCGCGCACGCGCATGTCCGCCGCTTCTGACCCTTTCCGGCCCACTTGCAAGCCAGACCACGCGCGAGGCGCGCAGGCTTCTTCGCGCCGGCCAAAGAGGTGCTTGCGCCGCATGAGATCTGCTGGAAGCTAAGTTAAAATTCGTCGCCAAGGCGCGCCTATGTGCGCGGGAAGGAGGTTGCCTGAGATGTACAGCAAATTCGGACTCTTCATTGGCGGCGCCTGGACGTCGGCACGGGACGGTATCAGCGCTCCGGTCCTAAGCCCGGTAACCGAGCGGTCCCTCGGCGACTGCCCCGTGGCTTCGGTGACCGACACGGCCGCTGCCATTGATGCCGCCGAGAATGGCTTTAGGGCATGGTCGCGCAAGGGCGCTTTTGAGCGGGCCGACGCGTTGCATCGCATTGCCGACGAAATGATCCGGCGCACGGAGGAGGGGGCGGGGATGATCGCCTCGGAAACCGGCAAGCCGGTCGCGCAGGCCCAGCGCGAGTGGGGGCTCTCGATCGATCAATTCCGTTGGTATGCAGAAGAAGCGCGCCGGATCTACGGCCGTATCGTGGAAGCCCGCGCGCCGAACGGACGGTTCGAGATCCATCACGAGCCGGTCGGGGTGGTTGCCGCCTTCACGGCGTGGAACTTCCCGGCGGTGCTGGTTGCACGAAAGGTCGCGCCAGCTCTGGCGGCCGGCTGCGCGATCATCGTCCGACCCTCCAGCCAAACGCCGGGAACGGCGATGGTCCTGGTGGATTGCTGCCGGGCCGGCGGCTTGCCTGAGGGCGCCGTGAACCTTGTAGTGGGACCGACCAGCACGACCTATCAGCCCTTGATGGCGGACAAGCGGGTGCGCAAGGTGTCGCTGACCGGCTCGACCCGCGTCGGCCAGCAGATGATCCGGGATGCCGCCGACACGCTGAAGAAGGTGTCGATGGAGCTTGGCGGCAATGCGCCGCTGATCGTCTACGACGACGCGGACCTCGAACTCGCCCTCAATGTTTCTGTCCCGACGAAGTTCGCCAATGCCGGCCAGGTTTGCGTCTCGCCCGACCGCTTCTATGTGCATGAGCGTCTTCACGATGCTTTCGTGGACGGCTTTGCCGAACGCGCAGAGACCATCAAACTCGGCGATGGCCTTGATCCTTCGGTTGGAATGGGGCCGCTGATCAACGGCAAGCGTCTGGCCGAAATCGAAGAAGTCATTGCCAATGCCAGGAAGGCGGGCGCGACAGTCGCCTTCGGTGGCAGCCGCGCGAGCGGTTTCAATGCCGGGCATTTCCACGAGCCGACCGTGCTGGCGGACTGCTCGGATGAGATGAGGGTTATGGCCGAGGAGAACTTCGGCCCCGTCGCCGCCATTACCCGCTTCAAGGACGAGGACGAAGTTCTCGCACGTGCCAATTCCTCCGATATGGGCCTTGCGGCCTACGCCTTCACCAATTCGCCCGCACGGGCGCGGCGCACGGTTTCGGCACTGAAGGCCGGCATGGTCGGGATCAACAGCTTCGCATTGGCGGCGTCGGAGGCCCCCTTCGGCGGCACGAATTTTTCGGGCATGGGGCGCGAAGGTGGGGCCGAGGGCATCCGCGACTATCTGGACATCAAACTCTCGCAAATGGTGTGGGCATGATCGTAAACCGCTTGAAGCAGCTCTGGGGAGAAGGGAAGCCGGCACTCAATGGCTGGTGCTCGATTGGCAACTCCTTCACGGCCGAGATCATGGCCGCGCAGGGGTTCGACAGCCTGACCGTCGACATACAGCACGGCGCGCTCGACTATTCTGCGCTGCTGCCGATGTTCCAGGCCATGCGCGCCTCGGGCGCCACGCTTATGGCGCGGGTGCCGTGGAACGAGCCCGGCATCATCATGAAGGCGCTCGATGCCGGCGCCTACGGCATCATCTGCCCCATGGTGAACACCGCCGAAGATGCGGCACGGTTCGTCAGCTGTCTGCGTTATCCGCCGCGCGGGCAGCGCAGCTTCGGGCCGACGCGCGTCTCGTTCGCGGCCGGTGCGAACTATGGGGGCGAGGCGAACGACAACATGCTCGCGCTCGCCATGATCGAAACCGCCGAAGGCATGGCCAACCTTGATGCCATCGCGGCAACACCGGGCCTTGATGGCCTCTATATCGGCCCGGCAGATCTGACGATCTCCCTGACCGGCGGGCGGCTGGCACCCGGTTTCGACCGGGAAGAGCCTGAGCTGATGGATGCCATCCAGCGCATCCTCGCCGCTTGCAAGACCAATCGGATTGCCGCAGGCCTCCATTGCGGCACGCCCGACTATGCGGCGCGCGCCATTGAATGGGGCTTCAACCTGACGACGGTCGGCGGCAATTCCCGCTTCCTCGCGGCGGCTGCCGGGGCCGTGGTCACCCGATTCCGAGAACTGACCAGCGGGGAGGCCAAAACCGAAAAGGGGGCATATTGATGCCCCATGTCCTTGTCGCGGGAAAGCTCCACCCTTCTGGTGTGGACCTGCTCCGCCGCGCGGAGGGGCTGACCTTCGACCTTATCGATGAGATTTCGGAGCCGTCCTACGCTCCTCTGATCGACCGTGCCGACGCGCTGATCCTGCGCACCCAGCCCTTGAGCGCGGCGACAGTTACCAGGGCTGCGCGGCTTAGACTCGTGTCGCGTCATGGGGTGGGTTACGACGCCGTTGATGTGGCGGCGCTGAGCGCGCGCGGCATTCCGCTTTGCATTGTCGGCGATGTGAATAGCGGCGCCGTCGCGGAACACGCCATCATGCTGATCCTTGCAGCCAGCAAGCGGGCCCTGAAAGCAGATCGCGCGGTCCGCAATCCCATGGAATGGGAATGGCGCCATCGGCTGGAGGCCGGAGAGATTGGCGGCAAGACGCTGCTTGTGATCGGCTGCGGCCGGATCGGGCGCACTCTGGCAAACTACGCCGCTGCGCTGGGGATGAAAGTCATCGGCTACGATCCCTGGCTCGAGCGGGCAAGCTGGCCGGCGGGGCCGATCGAATGCATTTCCTCGCTCCGGGACGCCCTCGCCCGGGCGGATGTGATTTCAGTCCATACCCCGAAAACGGAACAGCCTGTACTTGGCGCTACGGAGCTGAAGGCCGCGCGTCGCGGAGTCGTGATCGTCAACACCGCACGCGGCGGCATCGTGGACGAAGACGCTTTGGCCACCGCTCTCGCCTCGGGGCATGTGGCGGCGGCCGGTATTGACGTGTTCGCGGACGAACCCCCCGGCAAAGACCATCCGCTGCTCGGCTTCGATCAGGTAATCCTGTCTCCGCATATCGCCGGGCTGACTGCGGAAGGGGCGGAGCGACTGGCGGTCTATTCCGTCCAGAACGTGATCGCCTTCTTCGCAGGCCGTCTCGACCCCTCCCTCATCGTCAATGCAGCCGCCATTGGCGGGCAGAAGGCATCCGTGCAATGACCAAGCCGAAATTGCGCATCGGCCTCATCGGCACCGGTTTCATGGGCAAGGCCCACGCCTTCGGCTTCACCTCGGCTCCTCGCATATTCGATCTGCCCTTCGATCTGGAACTGCACACGATCGCCGACATCACCGCCGAATCCGCCGCCAGGGCTGCAGCAGCGCTGGGCTTTGCTAAGTCGACGGGCGACTGGCGCCAGATCGTGGATGATCCCAATATCGACCTGGTGGATATCACTGCGCCAAACGCCCTGCACAAGGACATGGCCCTCGCCGGCATCGCTGCCGGCAAGCATGTCTATTGCGAGAAGCCGCTCGCGCCCACGGCATCGGATGCCCGCGAAATGGCGGAGGCCGCCGAAGCGCGCGGCGTCAAGACCCAGGTCGGGTTCAACTATCTCTGCAATCCGATGCTGGGTCTCGCGCGCGAGATGATCGCTGCCGGTGAACTGGGCGAGATCCGCGGCTATCGCGGCATTCATTGTGAAGACTACATGGCCGATGCATCGAGCCCCTTCACGTTCCGGCACGAGCCTGCTGGAGGCGGTGCCCTTGCCGATATCGGCTCGCACGCGCTGGCGACGGCCGAGTTCCTGTGCGGCCCAATCACGCGCGTGATAGGCGACTGCGTGACGATGATCGGCGAGCGCCCGGACGGCAAAGGCGGCACCCGAAAGGTCGAGGTCGATGATGTCGGCCGGGCTCTCCTGCGCTTTGAAAGTGGGGCGACAGGAAGCATCGAGGGCAACTGGATCTCAACCGGTCGCAAGATGCAGCACGATTTTGAAGTCTACGGCACCAAGGGCGCTCTGGCCTTCAGCCAGGAACATTTCAACGTGCTGCACTTCTTCTCAACCTCCGACCCTAAGGGCCGCCAAGGCTTCCGGCGCATCGAAGCCGGCCCCGATCATGCGCCCTATGGCCTCTTCTGTGTCGCGCCGGGTCACCAGCTCGGCTTCAACGACCTTAAGACCATCGAGGTCGCCAGCTTCCTCGAAGCGATCGCCGGCAAGCGGCCCGAGCCGTTCAATTTCCGCGCCGGCCTGCGTATCCAGACGCTGATCGAGACCATCAAGGCGTCGAGCCGCAGCCAAAGCTGGATGGAGGTCAAGTGAGCATCGGCGTCGGCATCATCGGCACCGGCCAGATCGTGGCGGGGGAAGTATTCGTGAATGCCACCTCCGGTTACCGTGTCCACATCGAACTTGTCGACCGCCGCCACAAGTTGATACAAGAATCGATCAACCCCAAAGCAAAATAAAATGTCCGTATGCCGCCGGGGAGGGCAGCGGAACAAGGCATTCGGCACTGGCCGAATATTCTCGGGAACAACCCGCAGATATCAAAGGGAGGACTTATGACCAAATTCTTCAGTACCGCTGCGCTGGTCGCGGCCCTCGGTTTCGCCACGCCTGTCATGGCGCAAAACATTCTTGTGGTCGCGCACGGCCAAGCCAGCGACCCGTTCTGGTCGGTGGTGAAGAACGGCGTGGAGGCTGCCGCCAAGGACACTGGCGCAAAGGTGCAATACCGCTCGCCCGAAACCTTCGACATGGTGCAGATGGGCCAGATGATCGATGCCGCGGTGAACCAGCATCCTGATGGCCTGGTGGTTTCGATCCCCGACGCCGACGCGCTTGGGCCGTCGATCAAACGCGCCGTCGCTGCGGGCGTTCCTGTGATCTCGATGAACTCGGGCTCGGACGTCTCCAAGGGTCTCGGTGCTCTGCTGCATGTCGGTCAGGACGAATACACCGCCGGCAAGGCGGCGGGCGAGAAGCTGAAGGAGATGGGCGGCAAGATCGCGATCTGCGTGAACCAGGAAGTCGGCAACGTTGCGCTCGATCTGCGCTGCAAGGGCTTCTCCGACGGCTTCGGCGGCTCCGTGGAGGTCTTGCCCACGACGATCGATCCCGCCGATGTCAAGGCAAAGATCCGGGCCGCCTTGGAGTCCAATCCCAAGATCGACACCGTTATGGGCCTTGGCGCCAGCACCGTGGGCGAGCCAGCTGTCGCCGCTGTGGAGGCTGTCGGGCGCACCGGCAAGGTGAAGGTCGCCACATTTGACCTGTCGGCGAACTTCTTAAAGGCGGTGGTCGACGGTAAGGCCGCCTTTGCCATCGACCAGCAGCAGTTCCTTCAGGGCTATCTGCCGGTCGCGTTCCTCTCGCTCTATGCGAAGTACGGTCTCATTCCTGGCGGCAACGTGCCCTCGGGCCCGAACCTGATCACCGCCGACAAGGCTGCCAAGGTGATCGATCTGTCGGCCAAGGGCATCCGCTGAGCCACGACGTCTCTGTTGTCACAGGGGGCCGTGGTGCGAGACCGCGCCACGGCCCTTTTGTATCCGCCATAGGAGTGGAGGAACCGATATGTCGTCCAGCACGACGCAAGCAGCCGCGGACGAGCGGCTGAAACCGGAGGGCCTCGGTGCGCGCCTGATGAAGCGCCCGGAACTGGGCGCGGTCGCCGGTGTCATTCTGGTCACCATCTTCTTCATGATCACGGCAGACCGGGCGATGTTCACGCTCTCCGGCGTGATCAACTTCATGACCCCCGCGGCGCAACTGGGCATTTTGGCCATCGGCGCGGCCCTTTTGATGATCGGCGGCGAATTCGACCTGTCGATCGGCTCGATGGTTGCCTTTGCGGGGCTCTTCTTTGCCGCCGCGACGGTGACTTTCGGAACGCCCTTGATCTTGGCTATCCCGGCCACATTCCTGTTCGCCGCACTGGTGGGATCTCTGAACGGCTTCATCGTCATCCGGTCGGGACTGCCGTCCTTCATTGTCACGCTGGCCTTTCTCTTCATCCTGCGCGGCCTCTCGCTTGTCGGGCTGAAGCTCGCCACGGGTGGCTCGACCCAGCTCCGGGGCGTGCGCGAGGCCACCAGCGGCGACTGGCTGGCGCCAGTTTTCTCGGGCAATGCCTTCGACGGCGTTTTTGCCTGGATGGCCAAAACCGGGCTGATCGACACCTTCCCGAACGGCGCGCCCAAGGTGCCCGGACTCCCGGTCGAGATCATCTGGTTCGTCGTCATCACACTCGTGGCGACCTGGGTGCTGCTCAGAACGCCCATCGGCAACTGGATCTTTGCCGCTGGCGGCGACACCAATGCCGCCACCAATTCCGGCGTTCCGGTTCGATCGGTGAAAATTTCGCTCTTCATGGTCACCGCATGCTGTGCCGCACTGGTCGCGATTATCACCGTGATGGATGCCGGTTCCACTGATGCCCGCCGGGGCTTCCAGAAGGAATTCGAGGCGATTATCGCTGCGGTGATCGGCGGCTGCCTCCTGACCGGCGGCTATGGTTCGGCGATCGGGGCGTTCTTCGGCGCAATCATCTTCGGTATGGTGGTCATTGGCCTCACCTATACCTCCTTCGACCAGGATTGGTTCCAGGTGTTTCTCGGCTCGATGCTGCTGCTCGCCGTGCTGTTCAACAATGCCATCCGCAAGCGTGTGACGGGGGAGCGCTGAGATGACCAAGGATGTCAAGTTTCACCACGGCGATGCTCCGGCTACCGCGCCGACCATCGGGATGAAGAATATCGAGAAGCACTTCGGCAACATCATCGCGTTGGCTGGCGTGAGTTTTGACGTGCGCCCTGGCGAATGCCACTGCCTGTTGGGCGACAACGGGGCCGGCAAGTCGACCTTCATCAAGGTGATGTCTGGCGTTTTTAAACCGACGAAGGGCGAGATTTATTTCGAGGGCAAGCCCATGTCCTTCGACAGCCCCCGCGACGCGATGGAAGCAGGGATCGCTACGGTGTTTCAGGATCTCGCTATGATTCCGCTGATGAGCGTGACCCGCAATTTCTTCATGGGGCGCGAGCCGACGAAGGGGAGCGGCCCGTTCAAGCGCCTGAACATCGAGAGGATGAACGCAACCACCGTCGACGAGATGCGCCGTTTGGGCATCAATCTGAGGGCGCCCGATCAGGCGGTCGGCACCCTCTCCGGCGGGGAGCGGCAGACTGTGGCCATCGCGCGCGCCGTTTTTTTCGGGGCCAAGATTTTGATCCTGGACGAGCCGACATCGGCGCTTGGAGTGAGGCAAACGTCGAACGTGCTCGCCACCATCGACAAAGTCCGTAAGCAAGGCGTCGGCGTGGTCTTCATTAGCCATAATGTGCGCCATGCGCTCGCGGTCGGCGACCGCTTTACTGTTCTCAATCGCGGAAAGACCCTGGGCACGGTAAGGCGCGGGGAGATCACGCCGGAAGCGCTGCAGGACATGATGGCTGGTGGGCAGGAACTGGCCCAGCTGGAGGCATCGCTCGGGGGGACGGTGTGACGTTCAAACGGGCTAGTTCTCAGTCGCGACGGGGACGCGCGGGGTCGTGCTATTGTTTTGTACCCTGGCTGCCACGGCGACAACGAGCGCCTGCGCAAGGCAAATTGGCGCTGACAGGGAGCGTGTGAACTTGTGATCGCGCTCGGGAACTGCAAACAGAACACGGGCCGACTTCGCCAGGGGGGACAGGGTGCTATCCGTGATGGCGACGATTGCCATGCCGTTGGCCGCGATATTTTCCACGATCGATACGACTTCGTTGGCATAGAAGCGGAATGAAATCGCGATCATGGCGTCAGATCTGCGGATCGTTCGGGCCATGTGCGTCGCAAGCCCGCCGCCGGCATCCAAAAGCACGCAGCGCTTGCCGAGCATGGTCAGCATGTAGCGGATTAAGAGTGCAACGGGTTCGGCGCGGAGTTGGCCGACAATGTAGATTGTATCAGCATTGTTTATGATGTCGGCGGCTTGCGCCAAGTCGTCCTGACTGACGTCGTCCAATAGGGCTTGCAGAGCTGAAACGTCCTGAACGATCATCTCGCGCAGGAAGCCGATCTCCGATACGTCTTCACGACCAGCAAGTTCTTCTTCAAGCGCCCTAAAGCGAGCTTCAAATCCGGGAGCAGCAGTCGACAGTCTTTTTTGAAATAGCGTTTGCAGTTCCTTGAAACCGTTGTAGCCAAGTGCCTGCGCGAAGCGAACAAAACTGGATGCGTGAATGCCCACTTTCTCGGCGATGGTATTTACCGGTTGGACCGCAACCTCGTTTGGATTTTGAGTGAGATACAATGAAATCTTCTGGTAGGTCTTGCTCATTTGCTCATACCGTTTGTGTATGAGCCGGATCAGCGCTTCGTAGTCCTTAGGCGCCGCATCGCTTTTCATTGCATGTCCTGTTCCGAAATCCCGCAACGTTCGTTGCATAATCCCAGCCAATCATTGCAGGATTTTCTGTTGCCGGCGCAAAGCTGCCGGCTTCCATCAATGGCGAGACCGGATTTCATCCAATCTCGCTCACTTTCACAACACGCCCCTCGGCAATGGATTTAAAGCAGGCATCGGCGAGCATGAGGGCGAGGCGCCCATCCTCGAAGCCCACCGGAGGCGGCGTGCCGTTTTCAATAGCGTCGACGAAGTGGTCGATTTCGGACATGAACGCCTGCGTGTAACGCTCGATAAAGAAGAATTGCAGCGGTGCTGATATGCGTGTCGCGTTGGCCAAGTGCTTCGTCATCAGGTTCTTGCGGTGGTTCTCAGAAATCACCATGCCCTTCGACCCGAAGAGCTCGACGCGCTGGTCGTATCCATAGGCTGCTTGGCGCGAATTCGTGATGATCGCCTGCTTGCCGCTCTCCGTGACGAGGGTGACGACAACGGTGTCGAAATCGCCGCATCGCTCCATCAGCGCCGGGTCGACCAGCCGCGATCCCTGGGCCGAAACCGCGGTCACCTCTTCGCCCAACATGAAGCGGGCAAGATCAAGATCGTGAATGGTCATGTCGCGGAAAATTCCGCCTGAGACCTCGATATACGTAGCGGGTGCCATGCCCGGGTCGCGCGAGGTAATGACGACCTGGTGGAGATCGCCGATCTCACCCTTTAGCATCGCGTCGCGCGCCGCGGCGTGGCCTTTGTCAAACCGGCGAACGAAGCCGAGCATAATGGGGACCTTCGTTCCGGCAATGCGCTTCTTGAGGTCGTTGACGCGGCCCAGGGAAAGATCGATCGGCTTTTCGCACAGTATCGCCTTTGCCGCTTCGACACCTTGTGCGATGAAGTCGACATGGGTTGGCGTCGATGTGGCAATGAGTACCGCATCAACGTCAGCCGATGCGAACACGTCGTCGGCGGAGGCGAATTTATTAACGCCGTGCCGTGAGGCTACTTCGGCGGCCGACGGCTCTTGAATATCGAAAACGCCAGCGAGTTCCGCGCGCGGATGTGCGGCGATGTTGTCGGCGTGCATGCGGCCAATGCGGCCGCAGCCAAGGACTGCAATTTTGATCAATTTATCCTCCCAGAAATTTTGCAATGATCATTGCAAAAAGGTCGAAATGTCAATATACATTTCAAAAAAGGTGAAAGCATTCGCGGAGGAGGCGAAATGACCGAGAAAACCGTTCGTCTGACCATGGCCCAGGCGCTGGTGCGCTATTTGTGCAACCAGTTCACGATGATCGATGGCGAGCGCGTGCCGCTGTTTGCCGGCTTGTTCGGCATTTTCGGACATGGCAACGTCACCTGCCTTTCGGAGGCACTTGAATCCGTTCAAGACAAGCTGCCGACCTGGCGCGGCCAAAACGAGCAATCGATGGCACTGGCAGCAATCGGATTTGCCAAGGCCAAGCGTCGCCGCCAGATCATGATCGCGCTGTCATCCATCGGTCCCGGTGCGCTCAATATGATGACGGCCGCCGGCACCGCGCACGCAAACCGTTTGCCGGTGCTGCTATTGTCGGGCGACACGTTTACGAACCGCTTGCCAGATCCTGTGCTGCAGCAGGTCGAGCATTTCGGGAACCCGACCATCACCGTGAACGATGCCTTCAAGCCGGTCAGCCGCTACTGGGATCGTATCACTCACCCTGCGCAAATTATCTCGTCCATGCCACAGGCCATCGCCACGATGCTCGATCCTGCCGATTGCGGCCCGGCCTTCATCGCGCTTCCGCAGGACACGCAGGAACTTGCCTTCGATTATCCGATGGAATTTTTCGCGGAGCGGGTCTGGTCCATCCCCCGTCCTCGGGCGGACCGGGATCGCGTGGCGGCTGCCGCCGATCTGCTGAAATCGGCCAAGAAGCCGCTAATCATTTCGGGGGGCGGGGTGCGCTACTCCGGCGCCGAGAAGGCCGTGCAGGAGTTCGCGGCAAAGCGCGGCATCCCCGTTGTGGAGACGATTGCGGGCAAGGGTGCCCTGACCCATTACGACCCGGTTCACGCCGGCCCGATCGGGGTTATAGGCTCGACCTCAGCCAACGCCCTGGCTGAAGGGGCAGATGTGATCCTCGCGATTGGCACGCGCCTGCAGGATTTCACCACCGGCTCGTGGACGGCTTTTTCCCGCGATGCGCAATTCATCAGCATCAATGCCGCCCGGTGGGACGCAACCAAGCACAGCGCACTTGCAGTGGTCGGCGATGCGCTTGAGACCGTGAACGAGTTGGATGCAGCCCTCGGCGATTGGAAGATCGACGCCTCCTATCTCAAGAAGGCGCAGGCGCTGTTCAAGGAGTGGGATGCGCTGCTCGATGACCATCAGAAACCGACAAACGCGCCGATTCCGACCTATGCCCAGGTCGTCGATGTGGCGAACAAGGCCGCGGGGGATGACGACACCCTGATCGTCGCAGCAGGCGGCCTCCCCGGCGAGGTGGCCAAAGGTTGGCGTGTCAAGAACCCGAACACCTTCGATCTTGAATTCGGCTTTTCCTGCATGGGCTATGAGATCGCCGCCGGCTGGGGCAATGCCATGGCCAATCAGGGTAGGTCGACCCCAATCGTGATGGTGGGGGACGGCACCTACCTGATGATGAATTCGGACATCTATTCGACGGTTCTGACCGGGCACAAGATCATCGTCATCGTCTGTGACAATGGCGGCTATGCCGTGATCAACCGCCTACAGGAATTCAAGGGGACACCCGGCTTCAGTTGCCTCCTCAAGGACTGCCGCATCGAAAATCCAAACGAGCCGCTGCATGTCGATTTTGCCAAGCACGCAGAATTGATGGGCGCCTATGCGCGCCATTGCGACAGTCTGGCGGATCTGAAGACCGGGCTCGAATGGGCCAAGGCCAATGACAAGACCACAGTTCTTTCGATCGTCACCGACGCCTATTCCTGGGTTCCGGGCGATGCGGATTGGGACGTGGGTGTTCCCGAAGTCTCTGAGCGCGAGACGGTCAAGGCGGCGCGCGCCCATCACGAAGAGATCCGCTCCAAGCAGCGCATCGGAGTGTAATCCATGCTCAAGGCCAGACTGGGCATCGCGCCGATCGCGTGGTGGAACGATGATCTTGAGGAACTCAGCGATGACGTGAGCCTCGAGGAATGCCTTCGCCAGGCTTCCGTCGCCGGGTTCACCGGCATGGAGACGGGTCGGCGTTTTCCGATGAACATGGACGAGCTCGGGCCGATCCTCGCCAAATACGGCGTCTGCGTCTGTGGCGGATGGTTCTCGGGCCTGCTGCTGGACGGTAACATTGAAGCCGAGAAAGACCGGATCGCTCAGCAGCATGCCTTTTTCAAGGCCGCCGGCGCACCCTGCATCGTCTATGGCGAGACCGCCCGCTCGGTGCAGGGCGAGCGCCACACGCCGCTTGCGAAGAAACCGACGCTGACCGAAGCCGAGATGGCGGTCTACGGCCGCAGGCTCTCGGACTTTGCCGATTGGTGCGCTAGGCAAGGCATGCCGATCGCCTACCACCACCACATGGCGGCGGCGGTCGAGACCGAGCCAGAACTCGATCTCCTCATGAAGCATTCCTCGGTGCCGCTGCTGTTCGATGCCGGCCACATGGCGTTTGCTGGAGGGGACAATCTGCGCGTGATCGACAACCATCATGCCCGCATCACCCATGTCCATACCAAGGACGTGCGGCAGGACGTGATCGATAGGATTGACCGCAGCCGGGAAAGCTTTCTCCACGCGGTCATCAAGGGCGCGTTCACCGTGCCCGGCGACGGAAGTCTTGACTTTGAGGCCATCGTGAAGGCGCTCGCCGCAAAGGGCTATGAGGGTTGGTTCGTTGTCGAGGCCGAACAGGATCCGGTGGCGAATCCGCCGCTGGAGATGGCGAAGAAGGGACATAAGGAATTGCTGCGGGTCATGGCCGCAGCCGGATACGAGGTCGCGGCATGAATCGCATTGATGGAAAAATCGCCGTCGTCACTGGTGGCACACAGGGACTTGGCGCCGCGATTGCCCGCACCTTCGCGAAGGCAGGCGCGGCCGGCATCGCCATTGTCGGACGCGGCGTGGAGAAGGGCCGGAAGGTGGCAGGGGACATCGAGGCCGAGGCGGGTGTGCCGGTCATCATGATTGCCGCCGACCTCGGCAATATCGATGATGTTCAAAAGATCGTCCCCGAGACCGTCTCCCGCTTCGGACGGGTCGACATCCTCGTGAACGCCGCCGGGCTCACCGACCGGGGCAACATGTTCAACACCACGCCGGAGCTGTTCGACCGGATGATCGCCGTGAACACCCGCGCGCCGTTCTTCCTGATCCAGGACGCCGCGAAGGTGATGGACCGCGCTGGGATCGAAGGCCGGATCGTCAATATCGGAACGACGTCGGCGCGCGCGGGGCAGCCGTTCCTGGCGCCCTATTCGGTCTCGAAAGGCGGGCTCGCCACGCTCACCCGCCATGCCGCCTTCGCGCTGATGCGAAACCGCATCCACGTCAACCAGCTCGATATCGGCTGGATGAATTCGGACCACGAACGCGCGCTTGTGCTGTCGGAAACCGGCGACCCGGAGTTCATCGACCGCGCGGCTTCGGGGAAGCCCTTCGGGCGGATTCTCGATCCCGCAGAGGTCGCCCGGGCGGTGCTTTGGATGGCCTCCGACGACAGCGGCATGATGACCGGCGCAGTGATCCAGTTCGATCAGTCGGTCTGGGGCGGTTACGACGACGCCCCCGTTCCAACAGAGCGTTTGAAGGCGTGACGACGGACTTGCGGGCGGGTTAGGCAAGCTGTGCCGAGAAACGGCACCCGTTGAGATCGCCTGTTGGCCGTCAGCCTTAGAGCGCTGGACGCTCCGCTGAACGCGGAACTGCGCTCTAACCCTTTATTGGCGCATCGGATTTATCCGAAAAGTGCGTACACTTTTCGGTCCGTGCACTAGACCCGGAAACCATAGAGCCAGTCGTTCCTGGCGAGCAGCGCCCATTGGGGCATGGCCGCGAGCGACAGGTTGCGGGCGAGCCGCATCGCGCCGTTCATGTGATAGATTTCGCCAGTCCGGGCGACGGCAGCTTGCAGCCTGGCGAGACGCGGCATTCGGCGCGCCTCGTAGCGCTGAAATGCTGCCGCGCAGTCGTCGGGCGTCGCCGCCACCTCCTGCGCCAGCACCGCGGCATCCTCGATCGCCATCACCGCGCCCGAGGCCAGGAACGGCAGAACCGGATGCGCGGCATCACCGAGCAGCGTAACCGCGCCTCGGCTCCATTGCGACAGCGCCGGCATGGCAAAAAGCGGCCAGCGGGTCCAGCTCGCCGCTCCGGCAAGCACCTCCTGCGCTTCGCCGGCCCAGTCGCGGAACAAGGCGGCAAGATCGGGCGCGGCGATGCGCGGTTCACGCTGCGTCGGAAGCGCGCGGGCACTCACGACGGCAACGACATTCAGCCGGCCTTCTTCGCCGATGGGGTAGTGTACAAGATGGGCATCGGGCCCCATCCAGACGCAGACTGCGCTGCGCTCTTCTGAAGCAAAGCCGGACGGCATTGCCGTGACCGCGCGCAAAGCGACCTTGCCCGAGGGCACAGCGCGGGCACCGGAAAAGAACTCGCCGCGCAAGACGGAATGGACGCCATCGGCGGCAACGAGGCCGCAGCCTTCGACCGGCTTGCTGCCGTTGGCGCCGCCGATGAACACATGCGTATCGAAGGCGGAGCAGGTGGTGATGCGCACACCCGGAGAGAGGGTGATGTTCGGCATTACCCGCACAGCAGCGAGCAGCAGCTCATGCAGCACATGGCGCGGCATCACGAGATAGGGCGCGCCGTAGCGCGCCGCGGCCCTTTCGCCAAGCGGCATCCGTGCAAGCAGCGCTGCGGTAAGGCCGTCTTTGATCAGCAGGCGCTCCGGCCGGCATGCATGCCGGAGCAAGGCATCCCCTAAGCCCCAGCCGCGCAGGATGCGCGTGCCATTGGGGCCGATCTGCAACCCGGCGCCGAGTTCTGCGAATTCGGGCGCGGCTTCAAGCACATGGACGGCAATATTCTCGCGCGCTAGCGCAAGGGCGGCGGCGAGGCCGCCGATGCCGGCCCCGACAATCAGGACGGGCGCGCCGGACCCCGCCATTTTACGACCGCGCGTTTAGCCGGTTTTCAGCAAGTCGTCGCTATAAAGACAATAGGGTGGGTCGGATTGGTCGGCGCTGAGATTGGGGTCAAACATGTAGAGCGTCGAGCAATAGGGACATACAATCTGGTCATCGGAGCCCATGTCCAGATAGATGTGCGGATGATCGGCGGGAGGTCTTGCCCCCATGCACTGGAATTCTTTCACACCGATATGAATTTTCTCAACACCGATATCGTTGCAAAAGTGTGGGGGACCGTAAATTGCCATAATCGTGCCGTTCATGTGCGTTTCGTCCGTGGCCGGGATGCTGCCCGATGGACGCATCGCCCGCAATCAGATTTTCAGCTATCAAAACCTTCAGCGTTTTACGTCCCTAATACGGGTGAGCGATGGCTCGTTCGGAGCTCGCATGAACAAGGATAGGATCGGCCTGGCACTTGGCGGGGGCGCGGCCCGCGGCTGGGCGCATATTGGTGTGCTGCGCGCGCTCGATGAAGCCGGGCTGAAGATCGGCATGATCGCCGGCACCTCGATCGGCGCCGTGGTCGGGGGATGTTATGCCGCGGGTAAGCTGACCGAGCTTGAGACCTTCGTGCGGATGCTCACGCCCCGTAGTGTGCTGCGCTTTGTAGATTTGGATATGAGCGGCAGCGGACTGATGTCGGGCGCGCGGCTTAGGCGCACGCTCGACCGTGAGCTCGCCAGTACGCAGATCGAGGATTTGCCGACCACCTTCGTGGCCGTCGCCACCGAGTTCGGCAGTGGGCGGGAGATCTGGCTGAACAGCGGCCCTTTGGTGAATGCCATCCGCGCATCTTATGCGCTGCCGGGCATGTTCCGGCCGATCCAGATCAATGGCCGCTGGCTGATGGATGGCGCATTCGTCAACCCGGTGCCGGTTGCGGTCTGCCGGGCCTATGGGGCGAGCCTGGTCATCGCGGTCAACCTGCATCATAGCGGCGTCTCGCGCACGGCGCTCACACCGCTTGAGGCCACGGCCAACGAGACGATCGCCGACGCCCCGCCGCTCTTGCCCGAACCCCCGCAGAAGAAGCGTGGCATCCCCGTGCTGCGCAACCTGCGGCACCAGGTGTTCGGCAAGGGGAACGGCGACAACGCGCCCGGGATCACCCGGGTGCTTTTAGAGGCCTTCAATGTGACACAGGACCGGATCGCCAGAGCGCGCCTTGCCGGCGATCCGCCTGACGTGACCATCACGCCGCGGCTCGGGCCGATGGGGCTGTTCGACTTCCATAAGGCCAATTTCGCCATTGCCGAAGGATATGAAGCCACACGGCGGCAACTCGATGAGCTGCGCCGCACGGCTCACATCTTCCAGGCCTAGGCTGCAAACGGAGGCAAATGCCGGAATCGGACCACGAGCGGGTGCTGGTCAGCCCGTCGCGATATATTCCCGCATGGACGCTGCCTCGAGCTCGGCGGCGGCGATGCGCTGCTTGACCACGTCGCCAATCGAGACGATGCCGATCAGGCGGCGGCCTTCGACGACAGGCATATGCCTGAAGCGATGCGTGGTCATTTCCTCCATGAGGAACTGAACCGTATCCCGCTCGGTGCAGGTGCGCACGTCCTTGGTCATATAGAGAGAAACGGGCTGGTCCAGAACCGCAGGACCATTGGCCGCCAGCATTCGGACCACATCGCGCTCAGAGATGATCCCCTCTACCTGGCGGTCCTTATCGCAAACCACCAGCGCGCCAATTCGTTCGCTGGCCAGTATTTCGACGCCCTGGCGCAGCGTTGTATCCGGCGTCACGGTCGTCACGTCGCGGCCTTTATCTTTCAACATCCGAGCAACATTCATTTTCTGTCTTCCTCCCCTGCGACGTCGGCCGTATCTCAACCTTCGGTTCTGCTACGAAACATCGCAAGCTTTCATGATGAAGCCGACAAAGGCGATGAGCAAGAGGCATGACAGCCCTCCACATGCGGATATCGAGAACACCTGCACTTCGCTGTCCATTATGCCAAACAACGGTGGAAAAAGTTACGTGTAAGTAGAATTACACGCAACCATTGATTGATTTTCTCGCCGGTGTGGGCTTATATCCGGTCGTCCAGGGAGACGTCGTTGTCGGTGTAGGGCGTGGGCGTTTATCGATGTGGCTTTGTATTAAAAATAAAGGTCAGGGCCTAGCAGGCTCTTCAGCGAGACGGCGTTCTCGCCAGGCGGCTTCGAACTCAGCCGCACCCGATCCCTTCCCCACGCAATATCCCACCTTCCAGTGTCCACGCGGCTTTGGCCGCGCCAGCGTCATGGGGAAATTCGTCGGCCTGCTGTTCTTGCTGGCCGCAGCGGATATTTATTTTTGGCCTTCCTTTTATGGTTAGTAGAGTAATAATGTGACGATATCTAGCTCATTTCAAGTTTGAACTAAATCTATACTTGTCTGTTTTCGAATTGTGAAAAGCCATTGTGCGACTGTGTGTTTGGAGCACGTGGAGAGGGTCTATGAAATTTTGGACTTTATCGGTTCTTTTGGGCATTGCGTATTGCGCCAGCCAGGGGGTGGACGCACGTTATCTTGCCGCAGAGCCCCTCAACATTTCCTCCGCAAAGCAAATGTTTCCTTACGGCCGCGCCGAGCCGCCAATCGGCTATGTCGATTTTTGCGATCATTACTCATCGGATTGCCTGCCGAAGGGGTCGTCTCTCGAACGCGTTCAGCTCACGACCGACAAATGGAAAGAGCTCGTGAACCTGAACCGCGAGGTCAACGAGACCATCAGGCCGATCAGCGATTCGGCGCAATATGGGGAAGTGGAGCGCTGGACCTATCCCAACAGCGGAATGGGCGACTGCGAAGATTATGTGCTTCTCAAGCGACTTAAGCTGATGAAGCTCGGTTGGCCGCAGAGCGCCTTACTCATCACCGTCGTTCGGGACGAAAACAATGAAGGTCACGCAGTTTTGACAGTACGCACAGTACAGGGTGACTACATACTCGACAATAAGCACTCCCGAGTCCTGTCCTGGCAGCGTACGCCCTACGTTTTCATCAAGCGGCAGTCAGGCAAAGATCCGCGCCAATGGGTTTCTTTGGTGCCCATAGAGCCGAGTCTGCCTGTCGCTTCCGCTGGTGTTGACTGGAAAGACTAGGAAAGGAGACCATATCTCAGTTTCGGGCCCGGATACCCCTCGCCCCCTCATATCCTGCCCCTTCCGGGCTCGTAGCGAGCCGGCGTTTCCCCCCAACGCCGGCTCGCGCCTTTTTGGGTAGCTCATTGACTTAGGCGATTTTGCTCGCGCTGCCGATGAAGGTCCGGTCAAGCTAGTCGATACGCTTCAGACCCGTGGCGTAGCGGTGCAGCTTGGTGATGTAGTCCTGCGACAGGCGGCCCAGCAATGCCGCGTCCTTGTCGCTCAGCTGGCGCACGACCCGGCCAGGTGAGCCGACCACCAATGAATTGTCGGGAATCTCCTTGCGCTCGGGTATGAAAGCATGCGCGCCGATGATGCAGTTGCGGCCGATCTTCGTGCCATTGAGCACGATCGCGCCGATGCCAATCAGCGTGTTCTCGCCGATGGTGCAACCATGCAGCATGGCACAATGGCCGATGGTGCAGTTCGGCCCGATGCTGAGGGGATAGCCGATATCGGTGTGCAGCACGCAGTGGTCTTGCACATTCGAGCCGTCACCGACATGGATCAGCTCATTGTCACCGCGCAGCACCGATCCCCACCAGATGCTGACATTGCGCTCGATGCGCACCCTGCCAATCAGCACCGCGTCCGGCGCAATCCAGCATTCGCCATCCGGCGGCAGAGTCGGGGCTATGCCATCAAGCTCATAAATCGCCACGGCGTCCTCGCGGGGCAGATGCTCGTCTCAGCCGAGATCGGTTTCCAGAATCGCCATCTGGAACTGATAGGACACCTCGTCGTCTTCGTCGTCGCGATAGATCACGCCGATGAACTCGTCGGCGACATAGACCTCGGCACTGTCCTTCTTCTTCGGGCGCTGCTTTATCTCGATCGCCTCCGTCTGAAAAGTCTTGCGGAGGTGCTTCTCCAGCAGATTGAGCTCGTCCCGAGTCATAAGCGTCCTTCCCGGTGATAAATTAGGCGTCTGTTTCGCTCACGGGACCGGCATCGTCAAGCCCGAGCATCTGATTCATTGCCCGAGCCGGATCGGGGCAGCCGGCCCTGCCGACGACCTTGGCCGGCACTCCGGCGACGGTGGTATTCGCCGGCACGTCCTTCAGCACAACGCTGCCAGCCGCGACGCGCGCGCAATTACCAACCTTGATGTTGCCAAGAATTTTGGCGCCCGCGCCGATCATCACATTGCGCCCGACTTTCGGGTGCCGGTCGCCGCCTTCCTTGCCGCTGCCGCCAAGCGTAACGCCATGGAGGAGCGATGACATATCCCCAACTTCCGCGGTCTCGCCGATGACAATCGCGGTCGCATGATCGAGCATAATGCCGCTGCCGATCTTCGCCGCGGGGTGGATGTCCACCCCGAACACACGCGATGACTGGCTCTGCAGGTAGAGCGCGAAATCACGATTGCCGGAGCGCCAGAGCTGGTGCGCGAAGCGTTGGGTCTGCAGCGCATGGAAGCCTTTGAAATAGAGCAGCGGCTCGATGACACGCTTGCAGGCCGGGTCGCGGTCGGCGACGGCAGCGAGGTCGGCGCGGAAAATGCCGGGCAGCTCATTGGTGTCCGCCATCACTTTGGCGAAGGCGTGCCGGATAAGGTCGGCGCTGACGTCGGCATGGTCGAGGCGCTGGGCGATGCGGTGGCAGATCGCGTCCTCCAGCCGCGCATGATTTAGCACATTGGCAAAGATAAACCCGCCAAGCGCAGGTTCGCGCATGGCGATCTCCTCGGCGTCGCTGCGGACCTGCGCCCAGATCGGGTCATAAGTCTCGACACTCGCTTGGCGGATTTCCGAGATCTGCGACATGAAGGTCTCTCCCTTCGCCCTTTACTGATGACGTGATCTGGCGCGCCCGGCGTCAGGCAGTGCCCATTTCTTTATCATGACGGGGCGCCCGGCCCAAGCACGAGGCAAAGCGGGTTTTGCCATGCCTGCTAGAGGTGGTGCGTGCGGCTCGGCGTGGGAAGACCCGGCCTGCGCGTTCCCCCGAGGGCGCGTCTCACCGGAGCTGGTCAGCCTAGCCGTCCAGCGCCGAGGGGATCTGGGCCCGGTCCAAGCTAAAACCTTTGCGTGCCCTCCGGCGTGCCGCTATAACCGGCTGCACTTTTTCTCGGCTGGTCCCCCGGCCTTCTACCCGAGATCGTCCGGCTGCCGGCAACCTTTAAAACAAGGGAGACCCCCCATGCGCGTCTATTATGATCGGGATGCCGACCTCAATTTGATCAAGGGCAAGAAGGTGGCCGTCGTCGGCTATGGCTCTCAGGGTCATGCTCATGCGCTCAATCTACGGGATTCGGGCGTCAGCGACGTGGTCGTGGCGCTGCGCGAGGGCTCGGGCTCGGCCAAAAAGGCGCAAGGCGAGGGGCTGAAGGTGATGAGCGTCGCCGAAGCCGGGCGCTGGGCCGATGTGGTGATGATGCTCACGCCCGACGAGCTGCAGGCCGACATCTACCGCGACCACCTGCACAGCACCATGAAGGACGGCTCCTGTCTTCTCTTCGCCCATGGACTGAATGTTCACTTCAACCTGATCGAGCCGAAAGACGGAATCGATATCGCCATGGTCGCGCCGAAAGGGCCGGGCCATACCGTGCGATCGGAGTATAAGCGCGGTGCGGGCGTGCCCTGCTTGATTGCCGTCGCCAAGGATGGCAGCGGCAATGCCCATGAGATCGCGCTCTCCTATGCCTCAGCCATCGGCGGCGGGCGTGCGGGCATCATCGAGACAACTTTTAAGGAAGAGTGCGAGACCGATCTGTTCGGCGAGCAATCGGTGCTGTGCGGCGGTCTGGTCGAGCTGATGCGTGCCGGCTATCAGACGCTGGTGGAGGCGGGCTACTCGCCGGAGATGGCCTATTTCGAATGCGTCCACGAAGTGAAGCTGATCGTCGACCTCATCTATGAGGGCGGCATCGCCAATATGAACTATTCAATCTCCAACACCGCCGAATATGGCGAATATGTCACCGGCCCGCGCATCATTACGCCCGAGACCAAGGCGGAGATGAAGCGCGTGCTCACCGACATCCAGTCCGGCCGCTTCACGCGCGACTGGATGCTGGAGAATCGCGTCAACCAGACCTCGTTCAAGGCCATGCGCGCCAAGATGTCGGAAGATCCGATCGAGCAGATCGGCGCCAAGCTGCGCGCCATGATGCCTTGGATCGCTGAGCGGGCGCTGGTGGACAAGACAAAGAATTAGTGCATCGGACCGAAAAGTGTAGGCACTTTGGATAATCCGATGCACCGACAAAGTTAGAGCGCAGCTCCGCGTTCAGCGGAGCATCTCGCGCTCTAAGCGCGGCTGCGAGAAGCTGCCTTGCCGTAACTGGCTTGGCGACCGGTCGCCTCACGCGTCAGCCGCCTCACCATTCCGCCGCATCCGGGAGCAGGCGCTGCCTTGCCATCAGCACCTGCGCCGGATCGACATGATTGGCGCTGGCGAAGACCAGCAGCAGCAACTCATCGGCGGTAATGAAATCTAAAACCCCTACCAGGACTTCCGGCGACCCGGCCTCCCGGTGCAGGTCGGCAGGGCTCATTCCGGTAAGCTGCAAGAAGAGCGCGAGACGATGCTCCTCGCCGGCGAGGAAGGTCAGCGCCGCGATGGCGAGCGTTTCAGCCTCGTCGCGGCTTAGCGCATGACGTTTTTGCGACACATTTCTCATGGTGGAGTTTTGGGCTCCGAATAGGTTGGGGACGAGCGGTGCTGAATACTCAATTAGGTTTTTATTACAAAATTGCGGGATAAGATATGCGTTGGATCAAGAGCGGATCAGCAAAAGCCAGCCAGGATCATGACGCAATTGCAAGGCACCAGGGAGCATCCGCGATCAATCATGCAAACCGCGAACGGTAAAACGGCTAAGACCGTCCTGATCGTCGAAGACAACGAGCTGAATATGAAGTTGTTTCGCGATCTTCTGGAAGCGCACGGCTATAAAACCTTGCAGACCAGGAACGGCATCGAGGCGCTATCTTTGGCCCGGACGCATCGGCCGGACCTCATCCTGATGGACATCCAATTGCCTGAGGTTTCCGGGCTCGATGTCACCAAATGGCTGAAGGAAGACGAGGAACTGCGCAGTATTCCGGTCATTGCTGTCACGGCTTTCGCCATGAAGGGCGACGAGGAGCGCATCCGCGAGGGTGGTTGCGAAGCCTATATCTCAAAACCGATCACGGTTTCCATGTTCCTCGGCACGGTGCGCCAATTCATCGGAGATGAGTGAAACCAGTGAATTACGGGGATAACTTAAGAGGTGCCCTGACTGCGGCGGAATGACGCGGACCCAGCCGAGTTCGCGTTAAGGCAATTTACCTTATCGGCACTTCTTAATTGCCTTTTTTATAGAAAAGCCGCTTAATACTGGCTACAGCACAGTAAACAGCACGTGATGCCGGCGGCGAGTGGCACACGATAGGCGAAAAGTTCCAAAACTAAAGGGAGATAGCGCCCGCGAGCTACGAGTCAACGGCTTGCAATTTGCGCGATTTGCTCCTTACTGATTGCATATGTAGTTTCCCTACGGGTGCTCAGGTCCGCCGCATCTCCTGGGTCCGTAGGGTTAGGCCGGTATGTGGCGGTTTGAGTGGCCTCCTCGTTACCGTCGTCACTATCGGCCACCAAGTCTTTGACCGATGCCCTCTTTGGTCAACGACTTGCGGACCAGCCCCGTGTCATATCGGATTTACCCCGCTGCCGAGAGGCGCGGGGCTGGTCACATTCCCCAAGCGGCCTCTCCGATCATCAAGGCAGGTCCAGCGCATTCGCGGCCAGAAGCGGCGAATCGCTATTTGATTTTGGCTTCTTTGAACTCGACGTGCTTGCGCGCGACCGGGTCATATTTCTTCAGCGCGAGCTTCTCGGTCATGTTGCGGGGATTTTTCTTCGTGACGTAGTAGTAGCCCGTGCCCGCCGTGCTGACGAGTTTGATTTTTTGGGTGATCGGCTTGGCCATCGGATTGGTCCTGAGTTGTCTTTTGCATGCAAATTGCAGGTGGGGTGAAACTTAGCGCCCCGCACCGCTCTGTCAAGTAGCGGATGGCGCTAAAGCTCAAGTCGATGGAAGCAGGCGCCGCGTTTGAAATAGAAAGGTACCGGCAGCGTTTGATCGTCAAGCGCTGCGCAGGCAAGACGCTCCTCCAAATCGTCGAGGATCACCCGCGTGATCAGCGGCAGGTCGGCATCGCGCGCCTCAGCGAGCGACAGCCAATGAATAGAGCTGAACTCGCCGTCGACGATATCGAGGCGCTCGGCAATGCTGGCCGCCGAGAGCAGAAAGAACCGTGTATCGAAGCGGCGCGGCCGGCCCGGCGGGGTAATGGCCCTGGCGAGAAAGGTGAGGGGGCCGGTCGCTGGCTTCGAGCCGTCGGCAGGGGGGGCGCCGATCACAAGGCCGGTTTCTTCGCGTGTCTCGCGCAAGGCGGCATTGACGAGGGCGCGGGCCCGCGCTGGGTGGGGAATACCTTTCACGAAGCGCACGAGCTTGGTTGAGACAGCGGCCGTGAGCGGGAAGCTTTGCGGTGCCGTATAGTCCTGCGGCTCAACGCGCCCGCCGGGAAACACGAATTTGCCGGGCATGAATTTGTGGCCCAGATGACGCTGTCCCATCAGCATCCTGGGTACCCCCCCGCTGCTATCGAGAATAATCAGCGTTGCGGCATCGCGCGGTCGGCAATTGGGATGGATGCCGCGGCTGGTCTTTTCGGTTAGCAGCCGCGACTGGGGATGGGAACCCCGACGGTCAGCGCGGGCCGACACGGCAAGACGGCGCTCGGAGGGCGCCTCCAAGTCAAAACTTCCCTGGGAGCGGCGCAAGCGTGCTGTCCGCCTCGTCAGGGTCGAAGCCGTGCATGTAAAGCGCCCATTGCAGGCCGACAATTGCGCCTTTGATGATCGGCAGGAGTGCAAGGCACAGCGCGATCGTCAGCGGCACCCAGATCAGCGCGTGCAGCCAGAGCGGCGGGCGCAGCGCGATCTCCAAAGTGAGCAGCAGCGGCACCACGAGATGGCCGACCAGGAGGATGGTGAAATAGGGCGGGGCGTCGTCGGCGCGGTGATGATGCAGCGCTTCTGAGCAATGCGGACAGTAATCGGCAACCTTCAGGTAGCGCTCGAACAGCCGACCCGTACCGCAGGACGGGCATTGGCCGCGGGCGCCGCGCAGCATGGCGGAAAACACAGCGCGCTTCGGTTTGTCGAGCGGCAAAGGCGGGCCTGAATAGCCCGCATAAGGCGATATCTCGGTCATGGCCCTAAGATATGCCCTCGACCCATCGCTGGGAATAGGACATAGCGGCCTTGTTTGCTGAAATCAGGCAAGGCGCGCTTAAACCAGTTCCACCGCGATCGCGGTTGCTTCGCCGCCGCCGATGCAGAGTGCGGCGATGCCGCGTTTGCCAGCGCCGTGCCGCAGGGCATTGAGCAGGGTCACGATAATGCGTGCGCCGGACGCCCCGATGGGGTGGCCGAGTGCACAGGCGCCGCCATTGACGTTGACGATGTCGTGCGGCAGGCCGAGATCGCGCATTGCCGCCATCGCGACCACGGCGAAGGCCTCGTTCACCTCGTAGAGATCGGCGTCGGTGCGGGTCCAGCCGGTCGCTTCGTAAAGCTTTTCGACCGCAAAAATCGGCGCAGTGGTGAACCAGGCCGGCTCCTGGGCGTGGGACGCCACACCGACGATCCGCGCGAGGGGCGTGACCCCCTGGCGCTCCGCCTCGCTCTCGCGCATGAGCACAAGGGCCGCAGCGCCATCGGAAATCGAGCTGGAATTGGCAGCAGTGACGGTTCCGCCTTCGCGGAAGGCCGGTTTGAGCTGCGGGATTTTGTCGAGCTTGGCGGTAAAGGGCTGCTCGTCCTTGTCGATGGTGGTCTGGGCTTTGCCGGCGGTGACGCGCACCGGCACGATCTCATCCGCAAAGCTCCCATCCGTGTTCGCCCGCTGGGCGCGGGTCAAGGAGGTGACCGCGAATTCGTCCTGGGCCGCCCGGGTGAACTGATAACGCTCTGCCGTATCCTCGGCATAGGTGCCCATCAGGCGGCCCTTGTCGTAGGCATCCTCGAGCCCATCGAGAAACATATGGTCGAGGACGGCGCCATGGCCCAGCCGCAATCCGGTCCGCACTTTGGGCAGGAGATAGGGCGCGTTCGACATGCTCTCCATGCCCCCGGCAACGATGATGTCCTTGGGCCGGGAATGCAGCCCGTCATAGCCCATCATCACCGTCTTCATGCCTGAGCCGCACATCTTGTTGACGGTGGTGCAGGGGACTGATTTGGGCAGCCCGGCGCCGAGCGCCGCCTGACGTGCCGGCGCCTGTCCCTGGCCTGCCGGCAGCACGCAGCCCATCAGCACCTCGCTTACCGCCTCCGGCGCAATGTCCGCTTTGCCGAGCGCGGATTTAATCGCCTCCGCGCCGAGTTGCGGCGCCGGAAGCGAGGCTAGGCCGCCCTGGAAACTGCCGACTGCAGTGCGGCTTGCGCCGACAATCACGATGGGATCGCTGCCATTTCTCGTCATGCGGACCGTCCTGCTTTGCTCTTGCGAGACAAAGCTTAACGCCGCTTAGACGGGGAGACCAGCGAGATCAGAAGGATCAGCGCAGCAGGGTTTCGAGCTGCTGGGTGGGAATGGCTTTATCGAGATGATTGAAATGGCCGAAGGCGATGAGTTCTTCGCCCTTCAATCGCATATTGCCGAGGAGCGAGCGCAGCAGGCTGCCACCTAAGGTAATGCAGGAAATGCCGATGCCGGCAAACGCTTTGACGTCGGGGGCCGGGCTGAAGCTGACCGAGACGGCAAGCGGCCCATCGACGACGCCGGCAAGTTTTTCCAGGATTTGAATATGCTGCACGCCGGGTATCATCACACAGTCAGCGCCGGCGGCGAAATAGGCTTCCGAGCGCTCAACGGAGGTCTCGAAAGGGGAGTGCACCTTAGCCCCGAGCAGAAACGCCTCGGTTGATATAGTGATGACCGCCGGCATCTTGGCCTCGGCGGTTGCGGCCTTCACGGCTTTGACATATTCCGCCATTTCCTCGACCGGCAGAATACCATGAGCACCATTACGGCCGCCGTCGCCAAGGGTTATGCCGACGCAGCCCGCTGCAAGCGCGGTGCTCACGGCATATTTGACCTCCTCCAGCGATCGGCCCGCCGCGCCTTCGAGATCGGCGGTGACCGGGGTATCGAAGCCTTTGGTAATGCGCGAGACCATGGAGAGGAGGTCGTCGGTGGCGATGCGCTCTGCGGCGTGATAACCGAGGCACCAGCCAATTGCGATGGCGGAGGTTCCGATAAATTCGAACCCGGCATCAGACATCACCCGCGAGCTGGCAACGTCCCACGCCTCGGGCATTACAAAAGTATCGCCTGCCTGTAATCGCCGCCGGAGCTTCCGGATTTTCTCTTTTTGTCCGCCGATCGAGGCCTGATCCATCCCTAAAATTTGGTCCATCGCAACACGCTTTTACATTGGCGAGGAATCAGCGATCGAGGCATCTCTGCGTGCAGGCGCAGATGGTATCGTCCCATCACACCAGAGCGGCGGCTGATTGCCTGAGATTGTCTTAGCGGAATGAAAACTGCCCGTCACCCATCAATGGCGGCGCTTTTTGACGAATATTGGGCTGTGTGACGCGAAAGCCGGAAGATTGCGGCAGAAGAATTGCCTCCGCGCAAAGGCAAACAGGCGGCAATGCGGCACGAATTTGGCGGTGAATGGGGATTTTGTCGCCACGCCCGCGGGTTTGGCGCCCCAGAACTGACGCAAATGTGATGGGCCCAGCCGCGGCCAAACGCGGCTGAATGCTCAACGATGTTAGATGACCGGCAAAGGCGAATGTCAGCTTTACAAGCCGGCGCGAAGCGAATACAACTTTCGGGTGTATTTCTTTTAATTGTTATTGGAAAACGATATGAGAGCCTTCCATCTTGCCGCATTTGCGGCCTGCCTCGCTACACCCGCCGCGGCCGGAAATATCTCCGAAGTCGAGCAGATTGGCACATCCAGTACCGTCGGGGTGCAGCAGACCAATGGTCTGTTCGCGAGCAACAGCTCGGCGGTGACGCAGGAGGGCAACGATCACTTCGTCAGCGTTGAGCAGGGCGGGACAGAGGCGTCCAACATTTCTGAGATTCTGCAAGCGGGCGATGGCAAAAGGCGACGGTCCAGCAAGGGTCCGACTCTGCGGGGCTGATGTCCCACATCCAGCAGGATGGTATCGATAACGCCACCAGCGTTCTGCAGAGCGCCAGCTTCAGCTCCGCCACAGCCACCATCATGCAGGATGGCCAGGCAAACGACGCGAGCATCTACCAGAGTGGCGAGGCCGCCTCGCTTTACGGAAGTATCGAGCAGAACGGCGTTGGCAATACCGCGCTTATCGACCAGACCGTGCTCGCCGGAAGCGTTCATGCAGATATCGGCCAGGATGGCGACAACAACAACGCCGAAATCCACCAGAATGTCGGGCCGGGCGATAGCTTCAGTGCGACACTCAATCAGTCCGGCTCGGGCTATACGACAGTCATCAATCAGAACTAGGCCGGAAACCGCGCGATCTGCTCGCTTGGCGCCGGCTGGACTCTGCCGAAATGCCGGGCGAAGGCGGCAAGCAGAGCCGCATCGAGCGCTGCCATATCCGCGGGACGGCCAAGATCGGCAAGGCTGGTGACGCCCTGGTCATGAATCCCGCAAGGAACGATCCCAGCGAAATGGGCAAGATTCGGCGCGACGTTGATGCTCACGCCATGGAAGCTGATCCAGCGGCGCAGGCGGATACCGATGGCAGCGATCTTGTCTTCGCGGCCCGGTCCTTTCTCGGGGCGCGGAACCCAGATGCCGGTGCGCCCCTGACGGCAGATGCTTTCGATGCCAAGCGTCGCCAGCGCATCGATCAGCCAGGTTTCGATCTGCCCGACGAAGGCGCGCACATCCTTACCGCGCTTGGTGAGGTCGAGCATCAGATAGGCGACGCGCTGGCCGGGACCGTGATAGGTGAACTGGCCGCCGCGGCCGGTTTGATAGACTGGCAGGCCGCCGGAATCGATCAGGTCCTCCGGGCGCGAACTGGTGCCGGCGGTGTAGAGCGGGGGATGTTCGAGAAGCCAGATCAGCTCCGGTGCGGCGCCGTTGGCCATCTTCTCGACATGCATTTCCATCGCCGCCACCGCTTCGGAATAGCCGACAGGCGTGGCGCTGCGGATCCAGAGCACCGGCATATCAGGTAAAAGCAGAAAATTCTTTTCGGATAGTTCGGATTTTACCAATTCGAAACGGCCCTGTGTGAGCTTATCACTGTCTCGCGTCGGCATCGCGGCCCGCAACGATCGATCACAGCGTACGGTGCGGCCGCCCTGCTTGTTCGGGGGGCAGGGGAGGGGTTTCGGGTCCGTAGGGCGGCCGGCAAAATGGCGCCCAGATAAGGCCGATATATTCGCTGCTCAGCTTGCATTACCGGCGTGGCTTTGCTAAATGAACAGGCGCTTCGGCATCGCCTTCTTGCCTCAAAGCCTCGTGCTTGCAGGCGATATCTGCGCCGGGCGGACAAGAATTCGCGGTCGTGGCGGAAATGGTAGACGCGCAGCGTTGAGGTCGCTGTGGGGCAACCCGTGAAGGTTCGATTCCTTTCGACCGCACCACTTCTTTTCGCCTCGCTTCCTAAGTACCAAAATCGTGCCCTCACAGCCTATCCGCAAGATCGGCTGGACCGTCGCGTGCCCTGCGTTTCTCGCCTAACGCCTCCGTCGATAACCCACTCTCGTTGCATTCACAAAGGCGGACTGACCTTATTTCGGGATCGGGGGGGAAGTCGGAAACCAGGTCAGGCAAACCTGTCATTCCTGTCCGCCTCGTTGCGGCGTCTATAACAGCGTCGCCGGCTGCACGCGCTCGATCAAGTCTGGCGCATCGTTCTTCACACCGTTGACGCGGCGCGAGACCGGCCAGGCGGTGAGCCGGTCGTCGGGGCAGGGGCGCAGCAGCGCAGCATCGCCCTCGGCCAGCCAGCGCTCGACGTCGGCGCGGTCCAGCACCACGGGCATGCGGTTATGCAGCGGCCGCAGCGTCGTGTTGGCGTCGGTGGTGATGATGGTGGCGCTGCGTAGCCATTCCCCCTCCGGCGACTTCCAGCGCTCCCACAGCCCGGCAAAGGACAAGGGCTCGCCGCTCACCGTGGTGATGTACCACGGCGTCTTTGCCGCCCCGGTTCCCTGCCATTCATAGAAGCCGGATGCCGGGATGATGCAGCGACGCCTGGCAACAGCGTCGCGGAAAGCGGGCTTTGCGGCGAGGCTGTCGGCGCGCGCATTGATGAGCTTCGCTCCGATCGAGATATCCTTCGCCCAATAGGGCACGAGGCCCCAGCGCATTCGCGTAAAGCCGAGTCGGTCTGCGCCCTCTTTCGCGCCGATCACGCCAATGTCTTGAGTTGGCGCGACATTCCAGGAGGGCTTCAGGTTCGGTGCCAGCTCGTTCAGGAGATTGTAGAAATTCTGGATCTCCGCCCAGGTGAAGGACTGTGAGAAGCGTCCGCACATGCTCCATCTTCCGGTTTGGTGGCAAGGCTTGCATGATTTGCGCGCTCAGCCTGCCTGTTGCAAGTGTTGGCGCTGTTGCGATGCCGGGCGCAGCCGCCTATCCTGTCCCGATCCGGCGATAGTGAAGCCGAAAAATTTCAGAGGCGTTGGAATGGATCAAGCTGCTCAACTCACAAACGAACTCGACCTTTCCAGCTACTGGATCCCGTTCACGGCGAACCGGCAGTTCAAGGCGGCGCCGCGCCTGTTCGTGGCCGCGGAGGGCGTGTGGTACACGAACGCGGAAGGGCGCCAGGTACTGGACGGGTCGGCGGGCATGTGGTGCGTCAATGCCGGCCATGGCCGAAGCGAGATCGCCCGCGCGGTCGAGCGCCAACTCACGACACTCGATTACGCCCCTGCCTTCCAGATGAGCCACCCGCTCGCCTTCGAGCTGGCGAACAAACTCGCCGCCATAGCGCCGCAAGGCCTCGATCGCATCTTCTATACCAACTCCGGCTCGGAGTCGGTCGACACGGCGCTGAAGATCGCGCTTGCCTATCACCGCGCGCGCGGCGAAGGGCACAGGACCCGGCTGATCGGGCGCGAGCGCGCCTATCATGGCGTTGGCTTCGGCGGCATGTCGGTCGGCGGCATTGTTCCCAACCGGCGAACGTTCGGGCCGATGCTCGGCGGCGTCGATCATCTGCCGCATACCCATGACCTGGCGCGCAACGCCTTCTCCAAAGGCCAGCCGGAGAACGGGGCAGAACTTGCCGATGCGCTGGAGCGCCTCGTCGGCCTTCATGGCGACACCATCGCGGCAGTCATCGTGGAGCCAGTTTCGGGCTCGACCGGCGTCCTGGTGCCGCCGAAAGGCTATCTCGAGCGGCTGCGCAAGATCTGCGATGCCCACGGCATTCTCTTGATCTTCGATGAGGTCATCACCGGCTATGGCCGGCTGGGCGCGCCCTTTGCCAGCCAATATTTCGGCGTGACGCCCGATCTGATGACCACCGCCAAGGGCTTGACCAATGCGGTCATTCCGATGGGCGCGGTATTCGTGAAGCGCGGGGTGCACGATGCGATCATGCAGGGGCCGGAGCATATGATCGAGTTGTTCCACGGCTACACCTATTCCGGCCATCCGGTCGCCTGCGCCGCAGGTATCGCGACGCTCGACATTTATGCCCGCGAGGGTCTGTTCGAGCGCGTCGCCTCGCTCGCGCCGCACTTCCAAGGGGCGCTGCATTCGCTGCGCGGCACGGCCAATGTTATCGACATCAGAAATCTTGGGCTGATGGGCGCGGTCGAGCTTGCGCCGCGCGAAGACGGACCTGGCAAACGCGGCTATGACGTGTTCCTCGAATGCCTGGCAACTGGGCTTTATGCGCGCACGGTCGGTGACATTCTCGCCTTCTCGCCGCCCTTCACCATCAAGGAAAGCGAGCTCGATCTCGCCGTCGAGAAGCTTGGCGCCGCGATACGGAAGGTCGCCTGACGCTCGGGCGCCGGCTCCGCCGGCGGCCCTATGGTCATCACTCCGGACAAGCGCCGGGAGGAACTCCCGCCCAGCGGACCGGAGGCGGGTCCGCTTCTTCGACCCAATAAGGCGGGATCCGATCAGCCCAATAGGGCCGCTCTGACCATGCCCAATAGGGACGGCGGCGCTGTTCGACCGTACGCACGCGACGCTCACCTGCACAGCAGCAACCGCAGGGATTAGACTCGTAATTGCAGTCGCGGACGGCGGCCGGTCGCTGCGTTCGGCTAATGCAAGGACTGTCATCGCAATCGCGGGTGGCCGTCCGTCGCTGCGTTCGGCTCACGCAAGGATTGTCACCGCAGTCGCGAGCGAGGGGCTGTCGCTGCGTTCGGCTGCGCGGCCTCGGTGCTGCAGCGTAACGCCGCCGTGACGGCGTGGAAGAGGGTGGAAGCCGCTCCTCGGTGCGTCCATCATCGACGCGTTCCGCCTCACCGTCACCTTGCACGCTCGGTTCGAGCTTTTTCTGCTCTTCCGGCGCGGGTTTTGGCGTCGGTGCAGGCTTTTGCTCCGGTTGTGCAGGCTTTTGGGCCGGAGCGGGTTCCGGCGTCTCCTCCGTACGCTGCGCGGTGCGAGGAGACGGGTGCTGCTGCTTTGGCTGCGTATCGGCGGGCGGCGTCTTCTGTGCCTCCTGGGTCGTGGAGGGCGGAGGGGCCGTGTTTGGGCGCGGCGGCACCGGAAAGGCGAGAATGATGAGCAGCGTCAGGAGCGCAAGGATGATGAGGGCCGCCAAGATCCTTTCGACGATTTCGAGCACGGCGGCGTCCTCTACCCAGCCTTGACCCCTGACCAATGACAACCCGCGCGCCATCCGGTTCCAGGCGGCGTTCACATAGGCTAGGATGTCTTTATATGCTCGTCACCACGCGAACGTGAAAAATTGATTAAAAAGTTAATCTTTGCCGTGAACCCGCTGTTGCGAGGGGTACGGTGCAACTGAGTTTTCCGAAAGTAACGCGAGGCGATGGGGGATTTGCCTGAGACGCAGATGGACAGCGGCCGGAGACCGGCCGCAGTCCAAAGGACGGATTTAGAGCTGTACGCGACCAAGAACCACCGCGCGGCCGATCTCGGCGCGGGTGAGACCCCGCTTGCGCAATGACTCCTCTGACATATGGGACAGCCGCTTGTAAGTGTGAGCCATGTCGAGGCCGTCATTGACGCCCTCAAGGAACGTGCCTGCCGTGCGGATCAGGCCGTCAAGGAAGTTGTTGCTATGCTGCGTCTGCGAAGGGAACGTGATCGTAGCCATGGATATCTAACCTTAAGAGAAACTTGATGAATAGATAGCTTGGTATACCACGGGTGCCAATGCTTCATTGTGCATAGCAGCATCTCTCATATTGCAGGGCACGCAATTCGAGGGATGCCCTCGGGATGCTGACCTTCTTGTTTGCGCATCGGATTTGTCCGAAAAACGTCTCCCCGCCCCATCCTCGTGAACGGGGCCTCGGAGACCGGCAACTCATGCCATTCGCGTTATGATCGGTGAAATCCTGCTTGTGGCTGTCTGCCTGGCCATCGGCGGCGTGCTCAAGGGCGCAACCGGCGCAGGCGCGCCGATTCTTGCCGTGCCGGCGCTCGCGGCGATGTTCGACGTGCGCTTCGCCATCGCGGTAATGGTGATGCCGAACATTCTCACCAATGCCTGGCAGGCGTGGCGTTTCCACGAGAACCTTCCCGCAAAGCGCTTCGTCATCCGCTTTGTCGCCGGCGGCATGGCAGGGGTGTGCGCCGGCACCTGGCTGCTCGCGATGGTTCCGGCGGAGAAGCTATCGATCCTGGTTGCGCTGGCGGTGCTTGGCTATGTCGTGATCCGGCTTGCCAAGCCGCATTGGAAGATCGAGATGGGGCGGGCGGAAGCGCTGGCCTTGCCGGCCGGCATCGCCGGCGGTTTCCTCCAGGGCGCCTCCGGTCTTTCGGCGCCGATCAGCCTGACATTTCTGAATGCAATGCGGCTCGACCGCTCCGCCTTCATCGCCACCATCTCGCTGTTCTTCACGACCTTCGGCGCGGTCCAAGTCATTGCGCTGACGGCAAGCCACCTATTCTCTGGCACCGACTTCCTCTACAGCATGCTGGCCATGCTGCCGATCTGGGCGGCGATGCCGCTCGGCGCGAATCTCGCCCGCCGGATGCCGCCGGTCATCTTCGACCGCTTCATCCTCGTGCTGCTGATCGCGCTTGCGCTGAAACTGATGTTAGGGGCGCTGCTCTGATCGCCGGAGTGCTCAGTCGGCAATCCGGGCATCGACGATAGCGAGGGCCGAATTTTGCAGCTTTGCGTCCGGCGAGGCCGGCACCAGCTCCACCTTCAAGGTGACCTTGCCACCGCTTCCGGAGGGAAAGTCCGGCGACTCGATCACAAACGCACGCACCTCGCCCTTACGCGGCGGCGGGAAGAAAGAGAAAGAGCCAAGAAAATTGGCCGCTTCGCCGCCCGTCATGCTCGCCTCATCACTCCCCCCGCGCGGCACCATATAGACATTGACGACGTAGGGCTCGGCACGATCGACGACTTCAGGACGGACGGTGAGCTGAAGCGAGGCGCCTTCAGCCAACAGCTGGCTTGACGGCTTCTTCACCGTCACGATTGCCGGCTGGCCGGCAGTTGCGATCGTCTTGGACATGGTGGCTGCGTGCGAGGGCGATATGCCAGAGTGTTTGCGTTTGCCGGAAGTGGCGAGGACCGGCCATAACGCGGCTAGCGCGACGATCATCGCCGCGACACACGCCTTCACGAAACGTCGATCCTTAAGCATCACCTTTACCTCTCGCCCCACGAGATATGGCAGTGCCGGCGAATGCGGTAAAGCACCCTACTGAAAATTCATGAATGGCGCCGCCTGCCTGCGTCTCATGCCGAGATCAGCTCAACCGCGCTGACGGTGAACTCGGTGCGATTGTCGCCATTCTCCTCCGTGATCACAGGCAGAACCTGGATATCGACATTTTCGGTCTTGAGCCGCCCTTGCCGCGCCTGATCTCGCAAGGGATCGCTGACATCGACCAGGAAGACGCCGCCGTGATGCTGGTAGTGCTGCCCGAAAAAGGAGAACGAACCGGCATAGTGCGGGTCATCGGCTGGGGTGACCGGCGACAGATAGGGGCAGTTGACGAACACATTTACCAGGCACCGGCGCGTTGCCCCGCGCAGATTGGTGATGGTGATCCTGGCGAGGATCCGGCTCTCTTCCACCGCCGAAAGGCCCCGGGTCGTTGGAGCGGGCGAGCGGAACACGCGCCGGGAGAACAGATTGTCGACGAGCTGCCTGGCCGCCACAGCAATGCGCGTCTCGATGTTGGTGACGGTTGTCGCCGCCTTCGTGCTCTTGCCGATCACCTTCGTCTCTGTCGACACGGACAGGCCCCGGAAGGCGGACTGATCGGCCTCCTGCGGGGCGGCGGCGACCACCTGCCCATTCGTGAACAAGTCATAGGTGAAGCCCATCGTCTCGAAGTTCACTGCCTGGACCGCGGTCACGGTTTGCGCGGCGCCTGAGGTATCGACGAACTGGCGGTTATAGGTGAAGTTCTGCTGCGGGATGCGGTTATTGGCCCGTTGCCACTGCGCAGTGATGCGGTCGACATTGCAATGATGCAGCCAGAAGATCGGATCGAGCGGGGAGAGGCCGTCGCCCATATGTCCGTCCGCGCCGCCGCTGATGGTGTGGCCGTTATTGTGCGGCGAGCCTTCGAGCCGCAGCTGGAAATTGGTGAAATTGGGCTGGCGCAAAATGCCAGTGATGGCGGTCGGCGTGAAAGAGCCGGCGAGCCGGGGATCATCCCTGAGGCCCCGCGTTGCGGTGATGCCGCGCCGCGCCCGCGTGATCACGCGCTCCGGGCCCCAATTGTCCGACTGATAGTCCGAGCGGTCGTTCCAGAAGGCGACGTTGAGCGGTCCGTCGGCGAAAAAGGGCGCGGGCAAACGGCCGTTATTGGCGGTCCAGTCCCAATAGGGCAGGGCGAAATTGGAATCGCCGATCAGCGAGCCGCAGATGCGCTCGAAAAACGTGATGTAGTGGCGATGCCAGAGCACGAAATCCGGCCGGGTCTGCGCCCCATGCGGACAGAAATCGGCATGGATCAGCGCCTGGCCGCGCCAGCTGCGCCGGTCGGACTCCGCCAATTCGTGCATCTTGCGGACGGCTTCGCCATATTGGCTGAAGAACGGATCGTCGGGTGCGAGCGTTGAGACATTGCGGCGCACGCGCAGCGTTTGCGCCTTGGCTTCCCGGCCGAACTTCATGACATAGGGAGCGGCTGCGATAATGGCAGCCGCGGTGAGAACCTCGCGCCGGTTCATGGACCCTCCGCAGACAAACGAAACAGAACTGCCGGAGGTCCTAGCAAAAAGCACCTGAGCTGACTATTGAGTGAACGAAAGATTTCGGCGTTTGCAGGACTTTTCTAACCGGAAGTCTCGGCGATCATGAAAATTCATGATGCTGATCGGCAACAGCATCATCTCTACATCTCGGGCGGCCCTGTTCGCTGATTTCCTGCACGATGAGGCTGCATCGGACGTGCCCGCCTCTTGTGAACTGTCTCGGCCTCCGCCATGGTGATCCCCGAAATCTCAAGGCGGGGGGCCATGATGGTGTGTGTCCGGCGCGTAGCGACCCTGGCGTTCGTCCTGTTTTTCAGTGCACTCCTCACTGTGCCTGCCGCGCACGCGCAAGAGGATAGCGATGCGCTCGCCGATCAGGTGAACGCGCTCTACCAGCAGGGCAAATATGCCGAGGCCCTGCCGCTCGCCGAGCGCCAAGTGGAGCTGATGAAAGCACAGCACGGCGAGGAGCATCCCGACTATGCTGCCGCGTTGAGCGACCTCGCAAATGTGCTGCAGCGGCTGAACAGGGCTGCCGAGGCGGAAGCTCTGTTCCGCAAGGCCATTGCCATCGATGAGGCCAGCCTCGGTCCCACTCACGAAGACTTGGCCACCGACCTGAAAGGGCTGGGTGCGCTGCTTCGCGCTCAGAGCCGGATTGCGGAAGCCGAGACGGTGTATCGGCGTGTCCTCAGCATCGACGAAACCAATCACGGGCCGAGCGATGCGATCGTTGCGGAGGATCTGGGCTCGCTTGCGCTCGTGCTGAGCGACGCAGGCCGCCTCGCCGAGGCCGAGCCGCTGACGCGCCGTGCACTCGAGATTACCGAGTCACTTCTGGGACCCGATCACCCCGATGTTGCGAGGCGGCTGAACAGCCTGGCAACCGTGTTGGTCGAGGCGACGCGCTATACCGAGGCCGAGCCACTGCTGCGCCGGGCGCTGGCCATCACCGAGACGCATGCGGGACCCGACAGCCTCATGGCGGCGGTGGAGCTCAACAATCTTGCGCAAATTCTGGTCAGGAGAAGTGCGTTCGCGCAAGCCGAGCCGTTGATGCGGCGGGCGCTAGAGATCGATCAGAGCCAGCCAATCGTCGACGAAGCAAGGGTTGCGGCCGACCTCACAAATCTGGCAGCTTTGCTGCTGGAGACGAGCCGCCCGAGCCATGCCGAGCCGCTCTTGCGCCGGGCGCTGGCGCTCGACGAGGCCCGGCTCGGCCCGAACCACCCGCGTGTCGCCCTCCACCTCAACAACCTCTCCCAAGTGCTCACCGCCACCAACCGATCTGCAGAGGCGGAGCCGCTCTTGCGCCGGTCGCTGGCGATCAACGAGGCTGCGCTCGGCCCGAACCATCCGATGGTTGCTAAGAATCTCAACAATCTCGCTTTGGTTCTGCAAGCGTTTAACCGTTCTGCCGAGGCCGAGCCGCTGATGCGCCGCGCCGTCGCGATCGATGAGGCCATTTATGGCCCCGACAATGCGATCGTCGCGGAAGCGCTGAACAATCTTGCCTTTCTTCTCAAAGGCACCGGCTCTTTGGGCGAAGTCGAGCCGCTGATGCGGCGGGTGCTTGCCATTTTCGAGAAGGAGCTGGGCCCCGATCATCCCCATGTGGCCACCGCCCTCGGCAATCTGGCTTTGCTGCTGGCCGAGCGCGGGGATTGGGAGGGTGCTCTTGGGCTGATTACCCGCTCGGGGGCGATGCGTACGGCCGATGCTCGGCGCAACAGCGGCGGTTCTGCGGAGACCCTGCGGCGCCTCGTTCACGCCGGCCGCGCCGATCAGCTAGTCTTTGTGCTGAGCGCTTATCACACGCGCGCCAATCGCAAGGACAGTGTCAATGACAGCTTCGTCGCAGCGCAGCGCGCACTTGGCACGGAAGCGGCTGCGGCGGTTGCCGAGGCCTCGGCCCGTTTCGCGGCGGGCACCGGCCCACTCGCCGAGCTGGTGCGGAGCATGCAGGACACATCAGCTGCTCGCGCCGCCGCCGATCGAAAGCTGCTCGCCGCGCTCACCGAAGGAAACAAGGACGCTGCTGCAAGCCTGCGTGCCGAGGAGAGCCAGCTTGGCGCAAAGCTTGACGAGATTACGGCGCGGCTCGCCCGGGAGTTCCCGGACTACACCGCGCTCGCCAATCCCGAGCCGCTCACCATCGAGGCGGTACAGCGTCTGTTGAAGCCGGGCGAGGTGTTCATCCAGTTCCTGAACCTGGGAAGCGCCGGCAAGCTGCCGGAAAGCGGCTTTGTCTGGGCGATTAGCAAGAGCGACGTTCGCTGGGCTTCGCTCGACCATGGCACGCTGTGGTTTCAGGCGGGCGTTGCGCTGATGCGCTGCGGCCTCGATCGCACCAATTGGGCCGATGCATCGGACTGGCCGGAAGATACGCAGCAAGAGAAGGACAGCAAGGCCGAGCAGCTCACCCGGCGAGAGCAGTGCAAGAAAGCGACCGGGGTCGACGACGTGGAGAACCGGCCGCTGCCCTTCCCGCTGATCGGGGCCTACAACTTCTATCGCTCGCTGTTCGGCGGAATCGAGGACATGATCAAAGGCAAGCAGCTCCTGATCGTTCCCTCTGGCGCGCTGACCGCATTGCCGTTCCAGGTGCTCATCACCCAAGAGCCCGCCGCCAAGGTCGCGGCGAGCGGCGCCGACTACACGAACGCCGCTTGGCTCGGCAGGAGCAACGCCATCACCGTGCTCCCCTCCGCCGCCAGCCTGCAGGCTTTGCGCCGGGTCGCAAGGCCGACCAAGGCATCGCAGCCCTTTGCCGGTTTCGGCAATCCGCTGCTGATCGGGCCGTTTGGCAACAATAACCGCGCCTGGGCCAAGCAGGATTGCGCCAAGCTCGGGTCCATCACAGCCATCTCTGCGGTCCCGCGCGGCTTCACCCCGCCTTCTCTGGCAAGCCTCGGCGTGACGGACGTGGAGGGGCTGCGCCGGCAATGGCCGCTTCCCGAGACGGCCGACGAGCTGTGCAATGTCGCAGGCGTGCTCGGCGCGCCGCCCTCGACGGTTCATCTCGGGCGTGATGCGACCGAGCGGCGGGTCAAGCAGCTCTCCGCGCGCGGTGAGCTCGCTCAGGCGCGGGTGATTCATTTCGCCACCCACGGTCTCCTTCCCGGCGAGACGGAGATGGTCGGGCAAGTGAGGCCGGAACCGGCGCTGATGCTGACGCCGCCCGACAGGCCGAGCGAGGAGGATAACGGGCTGCTCACCGCTTCCGAGGTGGCGCAGCTGCAGCTCGACGCCGATTGGGTGGTGCTGTCGGCCTGCAACACCGCGGCGGCGAGCGAGAGCCGCGCGGAAGAAGACCTGTCGGGCCTCGCCCGCGCCTTCTTCTATGCCGGCGCACGCGCGCTGCTTGTCTCGCACTGGTATGTCGATAGCCAGGGCACGGTCGCGCTCATCACCAAGACCTTTGCGGCGATGAAAGCCGACCCGCATATCGGCCGGGCCGAAGCTTTGCGGCGCGCGATCAGCGCGCTGATCGCTGAGGGCGGCGGCATGGAGCATCCCGGCAAATGGGCGCCGTTCGTGGTCGTGGGCGAAGGCGGCGGTGAGTGAGGCCGCAGCTAACCGGGCATGGCCGAGCGGGCAAGCGTCTCCAGGATGATGGTGCTGCCGCGGCGCAGCGCGTCCCAGCCAAAGCCGCCCGGCAATGCGTGCGCTCTCTCCGGCGGCGGAAGTTTAGCGATATGGATGAAGCCGGAGAGCGGCGCGTGATCCACCACCTCGGCGAGGGCGAGGCTTTCAAACAGTACGGCATTGCAAAGATAGCGGCCGGCGTCCGCCGAAAGTGTCGCCCTGATCCCTTCCATGCGCAGGCGCTGCAGCAGCCGCTCAGCGGGCAGGCTGGCTTTCAATATGATCGGCCGGCCTTTGCGTATCGACCGCTCCGCCGCAAGAGCGCCGGAGCAGTCCGCGCGCCGGCTCGTCTGGTTGAAGGCGCGGGTTTCGATGACAAAGCCGCGTGCGCTCGAGGATACGCCAAAATGCAAAAGCACATCCGGCTGGACGTCGGCGACCAGGCTGCGCAGCTTGATCACAGCCTGCCGCCAATCCGTCGGCAGGACGGCGGCGAACAGCAAAGGCTTAGGGATGGCGCGCAGCTTAATGTCCTGAAATTCCTGTACCAGCCGCTCGGACGCGTTGAATGGCACGCCAGGAAACGGCCCGAAGCCGGTCACCGCGATCCGTAGCCGTCCGTATCCTTTCCTGCCCCGCGCCTGCCTTCTCTTCACCGCTGGTTCAGCCTGATGTTAAGCATATTTGCAAACACGCCGTTTAAAGAAGCTGGACAAATTGTAGACGCTCTTGGACCTATGATCACGCGCCATGCTGACCTGAAAGGTATCTGGGATGATCCGCGCCGCGCTTGCCCTCGCTGTCGCCATTCTCGCCGTCGTCGCCCCGCCGCTGGAAGCCGCTGAGATGACCATTCCCTCAAAGGTCGATGCCGTCACGATCTTCCCAAATGGTGCCGAGGTCGCGCGCGTCTTTGACGTGACGCTCGACCAGGGCTCGCATGTGCTGGTGCTCGCCGACCTGCCGTCGGCGGTTTCGGAAAACTCGATCCGCGTCGATGGCGAGACTTCGGGCAATCTTGAAATCGGTTCGGTTGATGCGCGCCCGATCGTCGTGAAGATGCCGCGCCAGCCAGGCACGCCCGACGATACCGAGCGCAAGCGCATCGAGGATGAGATCAAGCGCCTCACCGATGAGCGCACCGCGCTTGACGGTGTTATCGCCGCCGCCAATACGCAGAAGGCACTTGCCGACAATCTCAGCCGCTTGCCGCTTGCCGGCCCCAAGCGGAATAGCGACGCCCCCGATCCGGACTGGAACGCGCTGTTCGATCTGATCGGCACGCGCGTCAGCGAGTCAGCCAAGGCTGTCCAGGAAGCCCAGGTGAAGCAGCGCGCGCTCGATGAGCAGGTCAAGATCCTGCGGGAAAAGCTGCAGCACGAGCCGGCGGAGGAATGGGAGCGCACCGAGGTGCGCATCTTTGTCGATGCTGGCGGGGCGGTCGAGGGGCGACTGCGTGTGCGCTACCAGGTGGCGAGCGCCAGCTGGACGCCGATTTATGATGCACGGCTGACGACCGGCGGCAAGAACAAGAATGCAAGCCTCACTATTGCCCGCCGTGCCTCGATCAGCCAGGAGACCGGCGAGGACTGGACCGAGGCAGACCTGACGCTCTCCACCACCCGGCCGGGCGGCAGCACCTCCGCGCCCGAGCTCAACACGGAAAAGGTGATGTTCCGTCCCGAGCCTCGGCCGGTCGCTGCACCTGCGCCGCTGATGCGCGAGCGGGGTCTCGTCGGCGGCGCGATGAAGGCCGAGCGTAACGATGCCTTCGCTCAGGCTGCCGAGAGCGGTGCGGCCGTCGAGGCGCAACCTTACCAAACCTCTTTCCACATCCCGCAGCGGGTGACGGTGAAGTCCGGGGTCGGGCAGAAGAAGGTGTTCATCGCGGCGGAAAATCCAAAACCATCGCTGATGGTTCGCTCCGCTCCAAAGAAAGACGCAACCGCCTATCTGCACGCCAAATTCACTCATGAGGGCATCGCCCCGCTGCTTCCCGGCGAAGTCTCGCTCTATCGCGACGGCGTGTTCACCGGCCGCGGCCAGCTGCCGCTGATCGTGCAAGGCGAGGAGGAGGAGCTTGGCTTCGGCCAGGACGACGCGGTGAAGATTGCCCGCGTCGAGCTCAAGCGCGCCAAGGGCGAGAGCGGCATCATCGCCTCCTCCAACACCGATGAGCAGCATTACAAGATCACGGTGAAGAACTATCACGACTGGGTCATGCCGGTGACCATCGTCGATCAGGTGCCCATCTCGGAGGACGAGAAGATCGTCGTCGACCTCTTGCCGATGACCACCGAGCCGACCGAGCGCAATTATGACGAGAAGCAGGGCCTGCTCGCTTGGACTTACGATCTCAAGCCCCAGGAGGAGAAGGAGATCAAGCTCTCCTACGAGCTGAAATGGCCGGCCAAGCGCGAGATCATCACGACGGAATACTGATCCTCTCCGGCCGCGAGGCGAGCCAGACACCGCAAAGGATCAGGGCAAAGCCCGCCAGATGAAACGGGTGCAGCGTCTCGCCGAGGAACAGGATGGCCATGATCGCACCGAACATCGGCACCAGATGGATGAAAACCCCCGCGCGGCTTGCGCCGATCAGTTCCACCCCGCGGATGTAGAAGATCTGCGCGGTAGCGCTGGGGAGCGTTGCGACATAGAGCACGGCGAGCACCGCACCGCTGGTCCAATGGATCTGCCGATAGAGCAGGTGCTCGCCGATGAAAATCGGCAGATTGATGATCGAGGCCACGGCAAAGGTGATCGCGGCAAAGCTCAGCCAGTGGATCGGTGGCTGCTTGCGCAGCAGCACCGTATAGATTGACCACACCGCCATCGCCGCCAGCACCCAGAGATCACCCTGGTTGAGATCGAGGGCGAGCAGCGCGTGCGGATCGCCCTTTGCTAGCACCGTCAGCACCCCGGCAAGCGACAGACCGATGCCGAGCGCCTGGAACCGGCTGATCCTCTCCCGATAAGTGAGAAACGCGGCGAGCGGAATCAGCAGCGGAACCGCCGAATTGATCACCAGTGCATTGATCGCCGAGGTCTTGCTGATTCCATAGTAGTAGAGTGCGATGAAGGTGCCGGCACCGATCGCGCCGAGCAGGATCAGGATCGGCCAATTGGCGCGGATCACCGGCCAGTCGCGCTTCAGATGCGGCCAGGCGAACGGCAGGGTGAAGAAGACGGCGAGCGTCCAGCGCAGCCAAGCGAGCGCGAGTGGCGGCACGGTCTCATGGATGCCACGCGCCACAACGGAATTGCCTGCCCAAAACACCATCGTCAGGATGAGCAGCAAATAGGCGTTGCCAAAACCCCGAGAGGCGAGCGTCGGCGGGGTGGTGGTTGGTGTACGGTCCTGCATGGGCATCGCTTACGCGAGCTTTATCGGCCGGTAAAGTTTTCTCTGATTACGGAGCGGGCAGTGTGCGTGCGCCGCAGGCGCTCTGCGAACAGCGTGAAGCAGCAAAGGGGCGGGCACTATCAATGAGGTCCGCTGCGTTGGTGGCAATCCGCGATTGATACGCCGAGCATCTGCGCCAGCATCAGCGCGTGACCCAGGCCGACCGCGAGCAGCAGGCGATCGTCAACCGCTTCCAGATCGAGGGCAGCCCCAAAGTCACACACCTGATCGCCGCCTCCTGAGGCGTGATCAGGACTGCAGCCCGGCCTTGGGCGCCGTCATCCAGCCGACATGAAGCGCGGGCTATCCTGGCCGGGTGTACCGGCGGCCATTAAACGGGCCGAGCTCAAAACGCGACCTGATCGGCGCCCTTGAGCTGGAGAAGGTCGCGGGCTTCGTCGGGCGTTGCGATCTCGAGCCCCAGCCCTTCAAGGATCTGGCGCACGAGCCGCACCTGTACGGCGTTCGACTCCGCCAGCTTGCCCGGCCCCGCCCAGAGCGAATCCTCAAGGCCGACGCGAACGTTGCCGCCCATGGCGGCGGCCATCGAGGCGATGCGCATCTGCGCCGAGCCGGCACCCAGCACCGACCAGCGATACTGGTCACCGAACAGCCGGTCGGCGGTGCGCTTCATATGCATCACGTCCTCAGCGTGCGTGCCGATGCCGCCGAGAATGCCGAACACCGACTGCACGAACAGCGGCGGCTTGACCAGCCCGCGATCCAGGAAGTGGTTGAGGTTGTAGAGGTGGGCGATGTCGTAGCACTCGAACTCGAAGCGGGTGCCGTTATCTTGGCAGGTGCGCAGGATGTATTCGATATCTTTGAAGGTATTGCGGAATACGAGATCGCGCGTGGATTCGAGAACTGCCGGCTCCCAGTCGTATTTGAAGTCCTTGTAGCGGTCGAGCAGGTGAAACAGGCCGAAATTCATCGAACCCATATTTAGCGAGGCGACCTCCGGCTTGAACGTCGCCGCCGGCTTGATCCGTTCCTCGACCAGCATGGTCGGCGCGCCGCCGGAGGTGATGTTGATGACCGCATTGGTCTGCTGCTTGAGCCGCGGCAGGAAGCGCGCGAATGCCTCCGGCGTCTGGTCCGGCCGGCCGTTCTCGGGATTGCGCGCATGCAGATGCAGGATGGCGGCACCGGCCTCCGCCGCGCCCAGCGCATTGGTGATAATCTCGTCCGGCGTGATTGGGAGATAGGGTGACATCGAGGGGGAATGAATCGCCCCGGTGACGGCGCAGGTGATAATGACTTTGCGGGCTTTTGCCAAGGGCTGTTCCTCTCCCAGCTTGAGGAGCGCGCTTGAATCGGCACGCTTCCTTCTGCGATCCACCGGCGTTTTAGGTCTGCAACCCGGCGCGCGATTTTATCTCTCGAAACGGTGTTCGGCCGTTCCCCTGAGTATCGCAGAACCGCGCCACCTTTCAAGCGAGCGGCCGGTCACCGCCTGTGCTAGATTGCGCGGCCTTGCGCGGTTTGGGAGCGGCACGATGACCTTCACCGATAAGCTGTTTGCCGGGTCGATCCCGGAATTTTACGATCGCCATATGGTCCCGCTAATCTTTGCGCCCTATGCGATCGACCTCGCCGAGCGGGTGGCTCATGGCGAGCCGGAGCACGTGCTGGAGACCGCCGCAGGAACTGGCGTGCTCACGCGGGCGATGGCAGCGCGGCTCGCGCCGGAGACGCGGATTACCGCAACCGACCTCAATCCGCCGATGATCGAATATGCCGCGGCGCGCCAATCCGGTGATCTAAGGATTGCGTGGCAGCAAGCCGATGCACTGGCGCTGCCCTTCGAGGATGGCGCCTTCGATGCGGTCGCCTGCCAGTTCGGCGCGATGTTCTTTGCCGATAAGATCGCGGCTTACGGGGAGGCGTACCGCGTGCTGAAGCCCGGCGGCCGGCTGTGTTTCAATGTTTGGGATCGCATTTCAGAAAACGAGTTCGCCGATGTGGTCACCGAAGCGTTGGCGGAGGTCTTCCCGCAAAATCCGCCCCGCTTCATGGCGCGCATTCCGCATGGCTATTACGACATCGAGGCGATCCGGACGGAACTTGAGACCGCCGGATTTAGCGATATCGCGATGGATGCGGTGGACGAGAAAAGCCGCGCGGCCTCCCCGCGCATTCCCGCCATCGCCTATTGCCAGGGCACGCCCTTGCGAAATGAGATCGAGGCCCGCGATGCCTCGCGCCTGGAGGAAGCAACCGAGCACGCCGCGCTGGCGATGGCGCAAAGGTTCGGGAATGGCGCTGTCGAAGGCCGCATCCGCGCTTTTGTTATCACCGCCAAGCGGGGATGATTTTCACCATCTGCGTGCACGCCACTTGAGAATCCGGGCGATTTGCCCCAGATAATAGGAGTGGAGCTGCGGGGTGCGTTAGGAACATACACAATCCCGGGGCCGATGACATCCTTATGGGAGCCGTCTCTGACCAGGACCGTGGTCTTGGACACGCGGCGCCCACCTACTGAGTAGGGCCCAGGAGGATCGTCCGTTCCGACGGCTACTGCGGCTCCGCTTTCCGTCTTAAGATGCGTGACGAAGACAGTTCTCTGCCGCCCGACCCGCTCAGTGCCGAAAAGGCCGAGTTGCGTAAGCTCGCCCGGGCTACTCGTAATGCGATTTCACCAGAACAGCGCAGGGCGGATGCAGATCGTGTCGCGCAGGGCGGCCTGCCGGTCTCCCTTGAAGCTTCGCACGCCATAGGCGGCCACTACCCGACAGTGCGGGAATTCGACTGTCTGCCGCTGCTGGCGCGCCTGTCGAGCGAAGGCCACACGGTTGCCCTCCCGGCTGTTGACGGCGATGCTCCGCTCATCTTCCGCCGCTGGAGCGCCGGCGAGCCACTGGTCAAAGGTCCGATGAACATCATGGAGCCGGCATCGGGCGACATCATCTCCCCTAGCGTTCTGCTGTTGCCGCTCCTCGCCTTTGATGCGCGCGGCTATCGTCTCGGCTATGGTGGCGGCCACTATGACCGCACACTCGAGATGCTGCGCCGCGAAGGTGAGGTGATCGCCATCGGCCTTGCCTTCGACGAGCAAGAAGTGGCACAACTGCCGACCGGTCCGCATGATCAGCGGCTGGACTGGATCGTTACCCCGTCAAGAAGACTTCGATTTGGGGAAGGGATTTAACAAAAGAAATGCGCATTTTATTTCTGGGCGATGTGGTCGGGCGTACGGGCCGCAAAGCGGTCATGAGCCAACTGCCACAGCTCAGAAAGCGCTATGCCGCCGATTTCGTCATCGTCAACGGCGAGAATGCGGCGGGCGGCTTCGGCATCACCGAAGCGATCTGTGACGAGCTGCTTGACGCCGGCGCCGATGTTATCACCACCGGCAATCACGTTTGGGACCAGCGCGAGGCGCTGGTGTTCATCAACCGCCAAGCCCGCCTGCTGCGGCCGGTGAATTTTCCGCCCGGCACGCCCGGGCGGGGCGCAGCGATCTACAAGGCCCAAAACGGCGCCCAGGTCATGGTGATCAATGCCATGGGCCGCATCTTCATGGATGCGCTCGATTGCCCGTTCCAGGCGCTCGACCGCGAGCTCGGTCAGGGCGAGCTAAAGAGCAAGGCCGACGCCATCATCATCGATTTCCATGCCGAGGCGACCTCGGAGAAGCAGGCGCTCGGCCACCATGTCGACGGCCGCGCCACCGCCGTGATCGGCACTCACACCCACGTTCCGACTGCCGATGACCACATCCTTCCCGGCGGTACCGCCTTCATGACTGATGTCGGCATGTGCGGCGACTTCCATTCCGTGATCGGCATGCAGAAGGAGGAACCGGTCCAGCGGTTCCTCACCAAGATCACTCGCGGACGCATCGAGCCGGCCACGGGCGAGGGCACCGTTTGCGGCCTCGCCATTGAGACGGATGATGCGACCGGCCTCGCCAAGGCGGTGGCGCCGCTGCGCATCGGCGGCTGCCTGCGCCCCGTAGAGCCCGCGATCTGGAGCTGAGGCGAGATCTGCGCCACGACGCGAGCAAGTGTCAGTCGCGTGCGGTTTTGACCTCGACATTCTCGAAGGTGACTTGCACCGGCTCCGTATAGCGACACCCGTTCTTTTTATCGTGCCGGGGAAAGCCCGGCGTGGCGATATCGACGACGAACGTATAACGCCCGTCACCAGGCAAATGCCAGTTCCTGCCGTAATGGTAGAGCCCCGGATGCCAGAGGAAGGGCATCGAATGGCTGCCGATCTCGCGTCCGCTCTCGTCGATCACCGTGAGCTTTATATCGAGACCCGGGATGAACCGCTGGTCGGAGGCATCGATGGCGGTGATCTCGATATGGCAGTTCTCGCCTTCTGCCGGCTCGACCCATTCGAGCTTGCCGTCTCGCAGCATGTACATGCCTTCGGCTTTCTCCTGGGCAAAGCCGACCATCATGTCGCCCGCGCTCTTCAAACCTCCCGTGTGGGCCACAACATCCGTCATATAGGCGAGGGAGCGCGCGTAGGCTTCGCCTTCTTTTTTGGCAAACTCGAGCTGATTGCGATCGGCTTCTTCGGACGGCCGCTCGGGCCGCTTTTCATCGTGCATATCGGGCCTCCTGGGGAGTGATTGCGGCCCGTGCTGGGACGGGCCGCAAGGCCGAAACGGCCGGCCGCTATGGGCAGAACCAGATTGGTCCGACAACAATGCAGCCCCGGGTGCGCCAGTCATGTGGGCGGCGGTGATAGCGGCGCCAGCCATGTGGAGCGTTGCGGTAGTGTCCACCGGGGCGGTAGTGGTGGCGATAATCACGGTCCCGATCGCGGTCCCGGTCCCGGTCCCGGTCCCGCCCTTGCGTGTGAATGGTCAGAGGCTCCAGCGCCGGCTTGGGGCTCGCCGGAACTGCGCCGGCCGGTGAAAGCATGAGAGCGGACAGCAGCGCCGCCGCAAAAACACCTTTAAATAGCATCGTATTCGCTCCTTCGTTCAGTTCAACTAATCACGAAAGTTCGCTACCAAGGCTGCGGTTCCGATCGTTCACCTGTTAATGACCGCGGGCGGAAAAGATTGAATGCCGAAGCGAGGCTTTTAGGGCGGGCGCTGTGGTGATTGCCTTTGCACGCGTCAGCAATCGATGATGCCAAGCTCTCTTTGTTTCTTCTTGGAAAGTCCTCGCGCGACAATGCGGTAAGACTGTTTCAGATAATCCTTAAGCTCCTGATCGGAGAGGCCGGGCTTTGCGTAATGCTGGATCCATTTCAGTCCGCGCGAAGCGAGATAAGGTGCCGGGCGCAAACCGTCCTGCTCCTTCAGCATCTCGAAGGAAAGGTCGCTCGCCTTGAAGGTGAAGCTCGGCTGCTTTTCGCTCCCGCTGCCGATAGCAAACACCTTGCCCCCAACCTTCCACACATGCGCACCGCCCCATTGCATCACATAGCTGGTCGCTGGAAGCGCGCGGCAGAAAGCGTTGAATTGCTCGTGAGTTATGTTTCTCCTGTCCCCCTTGAGGCGGGACAGGGTACGCATCGCTCCGTTTTGCGCAACAGCGAGGCCGTGGCAACTGCACGACTTTGGCGCCCTCAAGCCCGGCAGATCGAGAAGCCACGGCCGTGCGGCTTGGGCGATTTCTTCGGGTTGCGCAAGGCGTCTCAAGGCGTGAATACTGTTGAGTAACTGCGACGAACCGCGGCGGCTGGATTTTCACGGCTCGCCGGCGTATAAGCCTTGCATTCCCTTATGGCACAATCCGCAGGCGGCAGTTCGTTGCCGCCGGCACCTCCCGCGCAGGCGACGGATCCCTATGGCAGGTCATTCCCAGTTCAAGAACATCATGTATCGCAAGGGCGCGCAGGATAAGAAGCGCTCGAAGATCTTCTCCAAGCTCTCCAAGGAAATCACCGTCGCGGCCAAAACCGGCCTGCCGGATGCGAATTTCAACCCGCGGCTGCGTGCGGCGATCCAGGCGGCGCGCAAGGAGAACATGCCCAAGGACAATATCGAGCGGGCAATCAAAAAGAGCCAGGAGAGCGGCGGCGACGACTACCAGGAGGTCCGCTATGAGGGCTTCGGGCCGGGCGGGGTGGGCGTGATCGTCGAGACGCTCACCGACAACCGCAACCGCACCGCGAGCGAGGTACGCTCCACCTTCAGCAAATATGGCGGCAATCTCGGCGAAACGGGCGCCGTGTCCTTCATGTTCGACCGCGTCGGCGAGATCGAATACTCAGCTTCCGTCGCCACCGCGGACGCGATGCTCGAAGCGGCGCTCGACGCCGGGGCCGACGACGTCCTGTCCGACGAGGAGGGGCACTGGCTTTATGCCGACGCCGATTCGCTCCATGAAGTTGCCCGAAAGCTTGAGGAGAAATTTGGCGAGCCGGCCTCGGCGAGGATCATCTGGCGTCCCCAGAACAAGGTCGACGTCGATGACGAGAAGGCGGAAAAGCTGCTAAAGATGCTCGAGGCACTCGAGGATTCGGATGACGTGCAGAACGTCTATGCGAATTTCGATATATCAGAGAGCGTAATGGCGCGTCTGAGTGCGTGATCTGGGGGCGGTTTGCAGCTCGGGCGAGAATAGACGGGAATCGACATCATGAGACATCTCACCGGCGTTATCGTTTTTGCGGCGTTTGCCTTCTGCGCTCCGCTCCATGCGGAAGAATGTACCGGTACGAACTGCCCGCCTCAGGATAAGGCACATACGATCAGTGGGGCCACCAAGACAGCCGGGATGGGCGGCAGCACGGCCGCACCCGCTACTGCGGCCGGCAGCACGGCGGCACCAGGCGATACCAAGCCAAAGGTCAAGAAGGCCGAGAAACCGAAAAAGCCCAAGCCGACGGCTGGCGATGGCACATCGGCTTTCGATGGCGCCGCGGCGGACAATCAGCCCAAGTCGAAAAGGGCAACGAGTGCGCCAGTGAGGCATTCCAGCACTGTGCCGGTAGTGCGCGAAGGCGGCAAGACCTGCTCCGGCCAGGATGAATATCGCGTCTGCTGGTAGGCGCCGGCCTCCTTCGATTTTGCGCGCGTTAACACCGGCTTTACGCTTCGCATCGTGAAATGTGCGGGCATAATGGCGCATGCAAAATCGGCGGGGGCCCTCTTGATACGCATCATCGGCATAGACCCAGGCCTCAGGCGCACGGGCTGGGGCGTCATTGAGAGTGATGGCCCGCGCCTCGCCTATATTGCCTGTGGCACTGTGACCTCCGATGCAGGCCTGGCGCTTCCAGCGCGCCTTGCCATGCTGTTCGACGGCCTCGGCGAGGTGCTTGCGCGCTGGGCGCCGCAGGAGGCCGCCGTCGAGGAGACCTTCGTCAATCGCGACGGCGCCGCGACCCTAAAGCTTGGCCAGGCCCGCGGGATCGCACTGCTTGCTCCGGCCCGCGCCGGACTTTCGGTTGCGGAATATGCGCCCAACATGGTCAAGAAGACCGTGGTCGGCGCCGGCCATGCCGAGAAGGTCCAGATCCGCGCCATGATCGGCTTTCTGCTGCCGAAAGCCGAAGTGGGCAGCGATGACGCCGCGGACGCGCTCGCCATCGCCATTACCCATGCCCATCACCGCAAGGCGGCGCGTCTTGGCGCGGCGATCCTTGCGAACCCGCGCCTCGACCGCAGCCGCATCCCCGCGCGCTGACTGTCAGGCGCGGACAGCCTGTTCGGTGCTCGGCGCGGCAGGTGCCGTGCCGCCGACCCAGCTCACGCTCTTTGCGGTCAGTTCCCGGAACTTGCCGGATAGCTCCGCGAGCCGCGCCTCCCAGACCGGATCGGGGCTTTGGCCCTCGATAGTCCGGAAATAAGCCTGCAGCATGCAGCCGATGGCAAAGGGCTCGATCAGCGCGGCCTTGAACGCCCAGGCGAACAGAATGGCGAAGACGAGGCCGCCCGCCGACCAGCCGCCGGGAATGAGATACACCACGGCCGCAGCGGGTGTGAGCATCACGAGAAACACGATGAAGGAGAGGCCGTAGGTGAACAGCGTCAGCCAGGCGGCATTGCGCAGCATCGGCTGATAGTTCTGCCCATAGAGAACGAGTGCTGTCTGCGCGGATTGCCAGGGGTTCGCGCTCCGCGTGCGCAGGATATAGCCGAGGATCACCTCGTCAACCAGCCCGACCGCGAGCCGCAGGAAGGCGCGGACCAGAGTCAAAATCGTGTCGAGTCCGGGGATCGGTAGCAGGATCGCAAAGCCCCGGACCAGCCCGGTGATCGCGCCCACCACGCCCTTGACGATCAGATCGAGGGCGAACAGGGCATTTGCCTCGGCGAAACGCTCTTTCACGATGGCGCTTGCATGGGTGATCTGTCCGCGGCCCTCCGGGAGCGGCTTGCCATCCAGATATTCGACCATGACCGCGATGTGCCCGGCCTTGACGATGTAGAGGATATACTCGCGCATCAAATAGAGGATGCCGGCGGTGAGACCGAAGCCAATAATGCCGCCCCAAACCGTGGCACCCGTCTGAAATCCCTCATCGCCGAAAGCACCGACGCCCCAGCCGATTCCCGCTCCGGTTCCTGTCGCGGTCACATAGGCGGCCGCGATGCCAAAATAGACCGCCATCCTGAACAGGATGAACGGCATCGTCCTGATCATCAGGTCGATCGAACGCCCAATCGAAAAATCCCACATTTACCTTCCCCCTCGACGCGTGCCTGACGCGATATCGCCATCCCGTTGGGACGCCCTGATCGGCTCTCAGGTTCACATGTTCCCCGCCAATGCATTCTAGAAGATTCGGCAAGCTCGATGCTCGAGATCCCGTGGATTATCAACCGCCTGTCCAGCCCGGCAAGATTGCCTCGATCCGGTTCTTCAGGGCGGGAATAGCGCGAGCCGCACTTGCAAAGAGTTGCGCACGCTATCTAAATTGGGCATCCGTCTCACTGCTCGGCGCGGGGCTCAATCCTTTCCCACCTGCCAATTCATCGCTTGGGGAGCAGCATGGCGCTATTCGAGAGCACGCTTATTCTGGTGCTCGTCGCAATTTTCCTGCTGCAGATTTCGCGCTCGCTCACCATCCCTTATCCGACGCTGTTGGCGCTGGCCGGGGTGATCGTCGCTGCCCTGCCTTCGGCCCCGATGATCGAGATCGACCCCGAGCTCGCGCTCGCCCTCTTCATCGCCCCGGCGCTGCTCAACGCCTCCTTCGAGTTCCCGCCCTCTATGCTGAGGCGGTTCTGGCGACCGCTCCTGGCTCTGGCCGGCATGGCCGTGCTCGTCACGACGGCGGCGGTGGCCTCAGTCGCCATCGCACTTGCCGGGCTGCCGCTTTATGCCGCCATTGCGCTCGGCGCGATCGTTGCGCCGCCCGATGCCGCTGCGGCGGCTGCCATGCTGAGCCGCCTCAGCCTGCCGCGCCGCACGGTTCGCCTGCTGGAGGGCGAAAGCCTCCTCAACGATGCCGTCGCCCTGCTGATTTTCAGCGCTGCCGTCGGCGCGGCGACAAGAGCACCCCTGGCGACCTCTGTGCCGCAATTGGCTCTCGCCGTGCCGGCGGCCGTTGCACTGGGGATTGGGCTGGCCTGGGTGAAGATTGCCCTCTATCCGCGTATGATCGGCACGCTCCGCAACAATCTCTTCGAATTCGTGGCGACGTTTGCGGTCTGGATCATCGCGGAGCGTCTGCAATTGTCGGCAGTGCTGGCCGTCGTCGCCTTCTCTATGACGCTGGGGCAATACATGCCGGGGCGGCAGACGCCGCACGACCGGATGGTGTCCTATGCCGTCTGGGAAGTTGCGGGCTTCCTGCTCAACGTGCTTGCCTTCCTGCTGCTCGGCCTGCAGGCGCGCGGTATCGTGGAGCGGCTGAGCCTTGCCCAGTTCTGGGGTGCATTGGGCTTTGCGCTTGCGGTGCTGGGCACCGTGATCCTGGCGCGCATCGCCTGGGTGGTTATCTACTATCTGCTGACGCGGGCTTGGGCGCGATGGGCCGGCGGGCAGCCCGCGCCGCCCTTTGCGCATACCATTCTCATATCGTGGTGCGGCATGCGCGGCCTCGTCACCCTGGCGACGGCGCTTGCCCTCCCCGGGAGCTTTCCAGGGCGTGATCTCATCGTCCTCAGCGCGCTGGTGGTGGTGCTCGGGACCCTTATTCTGCAAGGCCTGACGCTCGAACCACTGATCCGGTGGCTGGAATTTGAACCCGATGACAGTCTCGACCGCGAGCTTGCCGAGACGCGCACCAAGCTGCTGGAGGTGGCGCTGGCGAGCCTGGATCGGCGCCACGACCCGGCGGCGCGCAAGCTGCGCGAGGCGCTCACCGGCGAGCGGCGGCTTGCCAAGGATGGACAGGATCCGCGAGAGGCCGGGGATGTCAGCCATCTGCGCCGGCGCACGCTGATCGCCAAGCGCCGGCAGCTGCTGCACCTGCGCCAAAGCGGCGCAATCGAGGAGGACGTTTTCCATGTCCTGCTGCAGGAGCTGGACTGGGAGGAACTTGCCGTTTCCCCGCCGGGCCGGCTGCAGATGATCGAAGGATAGAGGGCTGTGCTGACGCAGCGCTGCTGCCAAGGATCCCAAATTGTTATCGAGCGGAACTTCTGCCTTGTTGAGCGGCTGGCGAACATTAGAATTGGTGCAGCATCCACCCAACGAACCTTCGTGGCTATGGCGCCGCCCAAAACTCGCTATGCTAGAAGCGGTAATTGCCGCAGCAGACCGTGGTGCAAGCCTGGGGCGAGTAAGCTCGACTGTCTCGAACAGAAGCGGCAAATCACCCGCGAGGAGATGAACAATGCCCGACAGCATCATGTACCACGAAGGCAACCGCCAGCTTCAGGACCGCTTCGACAGCCGTCGCATTGCTGATCGCCTCGAAGAAAAGCTTACACGCACGGCGTTTACCGATGACGACAAAGCTTTCATCGAGAGTTCGTCCTACTTCTTTCTGGCAACGGCGGATGCCGAGGGACGCCCCGACTGCTCGTTCAAGGGGGGCATGCCGGGCTTTGTCCGCGTGATCGGCCCGTCCGAGCTGGCGTTTCCCGACTATGACGGTAACGGCATGTTCAAGAGCCTGGGAAATATCTGCGTCAACGTACATGTCGGGATGCTGTTTATTGCCATGCACGACAAGCCCAAGCGGCTGCGCGTCAATGGCCGTGCCACAATGCGTGACGACGACACCCTGCTCGGCGAGACCGTGGGAGCGCAACTCATCGTGCGCGTTACGGCGCAGGCGATCTTTCCGAACTGTCCGCGCTACGTTCCGGCTTTGCAGTTGGTGGAGCCGTCGATCTACGCACCGCGCGCAGGCCACGAGGCGCCCGAGCCCGCTTGGAAGGGCTTTGACGCTTTCAAAGACTGCGTGCACCCACGCCAGCCCACCTTCAAAGGCTGAGTGTCTGTCAGGGCGTCGCACCGACCAGGGGGCCGTGCTTCCTGGAGCGACTAGCGTCCAGCGCAAGGCTTGACGCTCTCAGCGGCGCTCCTTATACCCAGGAAACGAGGCGGAGTAGCTCAGTTGGTTAGAGCGGCGAAATCATAATCCGTAGGTCGGGGGTTCAAGTCCCTCCTCCGCTACCAAGTCTATCGTTGTCCGTCCCGGAGACATCGGTAACAGATTGTACCTAAGACAAGGTGACAATCTCGAGCCGAACGGATGTCGATGATTTGCTCGGTGCTGTGCTCCGGGTCGAGACGAGCAATATCCTCTCGTCGGTCGCATCGCCGGTTGTCCCGCTTTCGCAGCCGTCAGCTTATGTGATGCACCTCCGGCAACCCGTAGACTGGCGTCGGAATGCCCTCCATCCGCGCTTTGAGTTGCAGGGCCAGATAGAGCGAATAGTGCCGCGACTGGTGCAGATTGCCGCCGTGGAACCACAGCGCCTCCTGCTGCGTCGGCTTCCACATATTGCGCTGCTCGCCCTCCCAGGGGCCGGGGTCCTTCGGCGTATCCGAGCCGAGCCCCCAGACCTTGCCGACCTTATCGGCGACCTCCTGGCTGATGAGGTCGGCGGCCCAGCCGTTCATTGAGCCGTAGCCGGTCGCATAGACGATCAGGTCGGCCGGCAGCTCGGTGCCGTCTTCGAGGATGACGGCGTTCTCGGTAATCTCGCGCACGTCGGAGCCGGCCTTCAGCTTGATCTTGCCGTCGATGATGAGCTGGCTCGCGCCGACATCGATGTAATAGCCTGAGCCGCGGCGCAGATATTTCATGAACAGGCCGCTGTTGTCTGTGCCCCAATCGAGCATGAAGCCAGCCTTTTCCAGCCCTTCATAGAAGTCGGCATCGCGCTCGCGCATCTGGTCGTAAAGCGGGATCTGGAACTCATGCATGATCTTGTAGGGGATCGAGGCAAAGATCATGTCGGCTTTCTGCGTCGTCATGCCGTTGCGCACGGCCTGCTCGGAATAGAGGCCGCTGAGGCCGACATCCATCAGCGTGTCGGAGCGCACAATATGGGTCGTCGAGCGCTGCACCATGGTGACGTCGACATCGTTCTCCCAGAGCGCGGCGGCGATGTCGTGCGCGGAGTTGTTCGACCCGATGACAACCGCCTTCTTGCCGCGATAAGCGTCGGGGCCTGGGTGCTGCGAGGAATGGTGCTGGTCGCCTTTGAAGCGCTCCATGCCCTTGAAGTGCGGCAGGTTTGGTTTGCCCGCCATTCCCGTCGCCAGCACGAGCTGTTTCGGGTGCAGCACGATTTCCTTGCCGTCGCGCTCGACGGTCACGGTCCATTCCTTCTTCGCCGCGTCGTAGCTCGCCTTCTTCGCTTGCGTCGATGTCCAGTAATTCAGCTCCATGATCTTGGTGTACATCTCCAGCCAGTCGCCGATCTTGTCCTTCGGCGAGAACACCGGCCAGTTCGGCGGGAACGGCAAATAGGGCAGATGGTCGTACCAGACCGGATCATGCAGGCAGAGTGACTTGTAGCGCTTGCGCCAGCTATCGCCGGGGCGCTCATTCTTCTCGATGATGATGGTCGGGATGCCGAGTTGGCGCAAACGCGCGCTAAGGCCGATGCCGCCCTGGCCACCGCCAATCACGAGCACATAAGGCTGCACCGTGTGGCCGAGCGTGGCGGCCTCCTCTTCGCGCTCCTCCTTCCAGGTCTTGCGGAATTTGCCGGCGCCGTGCTTGGCTCCCAGCGGGCGCTCGAAGCCGAGCGGCTCCTCAAAGCCCTTCAGTTCGGTGATGGATGTCAGCAGTGTCCAGATCAGGCCTTGCTTCAGCCTGATGTAACCGTAGCCTCGGGCGACGTCGGTCTCGAAGGTGATCCAGCCGCTGACGACGTCGTCTTCCTCGCTCGCATCCTCGCCTTCAGCCAGCGCCCAGCCCGACGGCTTCACCGCGCCAAGTTGCGCCTTGAGCATGTCGCGAATGGCGTCCTTGCCCTCCATGGTCTTGATGTTCCAGGTGAAGGTGACAAGATCGCGCCAATAGCAATCGTCCTGAAACAAGGCGACGGCGGCATCGATATCGCCTTTGGCCAAAGCCTCGTCCAATCGCGACAGGACGGCGGTCACCTGAGCGTTGGGTGCCTTTTCGAGCATGAATTCCTCCCTTTGCTTGTTCTGAAGCGCGCGTTTTTCCGCGCTATTTACTGGCCGGCTTGCGCGTCATACCGATCGGCGGCAGGCAGCCCTGGGTCTGAAGCTGGTAAATCGCACGATTGTACATCCACTTAGCTGTAAGATCGGCGAAGCTCTTGGAGAGTGCAGATTGGTGCGGGAGGTGGAGGAAAACGTCGGCCCATGGGCCGAACTAAGACCACCAGCCGGACGGGTAATGTCGGCCGTGCTGTCGGCGGCATGATGCGCGTTCGAGGCCATGAGATGCAACCCTCCCACCCTACCACGATAACGAGAACAGAGATGCGGGTCCATCGCGTCGTCTTGGAAGCCCGCCTCGCTACGACGGGAACGCTGTCAGGCCGGGGGAGCCACTCCCGGTTTACTCCCGGGCGGCCCCCCAAGCCGCATACACACAAAGGGGGCGACTTCCGCGCATACCACGTTGCCGAAGACTTGGTCCCTTGAGCCAATGGCAGCCATTCGCTCATAAGCTGCCAAATCGCTCCAACGAAGTGAGGACTGCACCCGCCTCACGGCTTTCAAGCGAAGCCGCTGCTCAAGCGCGTCCGCTGGCTACGAGAAAGCGTGGGAGCACCCTACACGCTCCAAAGCGTCAACAAATCGCGCCGTTTTCTACTAAGCTGGCGGGCGCCTTGCTGAGGCCGAGCTGCTGTTCGGGCGCGCTCCGGACAGGGCGTGCGCGCCCGCCCCGATTCCTCAGGATGATCGCTAGGATGATTGCTCGACCAAAGCGAGTCGTGGCGTAGGTCCAGCAAGCCCGAGCAGATATCGGCGTCGCTGACTCCTCAAATCGCCGCCCCGTCTGGGAGCCAAGACTTCAAGCGAGCGTATTGCGCTCACGTGCGATGCTCGCTCTGCCACGTCTGTGGACGAGACCAGCGACGACGTTGACGGGGATCGCATTGAATGATGCCGACGCGAAGCAACGGGGTGGGAATTCGGCGATGGGTATCGAAGAGCAGCTTCGCGATAAGCTTGAGAAGGTGGAGGCGCTCTATTTCGGCGCGGGCACTGCCGGCGAGAAGAACGCCGCCGAGGCAGCAATCGAGCGTCTTCGGGCGAGGCTGGCGGAGATCAGCCGGCGGGATCCGCCCGTCGAGATGCAGTTCTCCATGCCCGATCCTGGGCCGTCCGGCTGTTCGTCGCCTTATGCCGGCGTACGGAATCCGCCCCGACCGCTATCCCCGGCAGAGGCGGACGACGGTTATGGTGCGCGCGCCGCGCGCGTTCTTCAATACGGTGGTCTGGCGCCAGTTCTCCGACATGCATACCGATCTGTGGCTGCACTTCGAGGAGACGACGGATCGGCTGATCCGCAAGGCGGTGCATTCCGACACCTCGGATGCTGAAACCGTCCCCGCGCAGATCGGGGCCGCATAGAGCTTTTGCGGGGCGTTGCTACGGCCGACCTGAGCGCACATTCGCGAGGCTGCCGCGTTCAGTAACCAGCCTCTCGCCCATAGCGCACCGCCAGGATCGCGACCAGCTTGCCGTCATAGCGATAGAGCGCCACGTAGCCGTCGGCGCCAAAGGGAATTTGCCACTCCCGGAATTCTGGAGGCAAATCTTCGATCGGCCGTCCACCCTCTGGATGAGCGGCAAGCGCTCTGACGCCCTGCCGAATGGCACGAACGGCTCGCCGGGCCGCATCACGATTTTTTGGAGCGAGAAAGGCGTGTAGGCGCTGAATATCGCGCAGTGCGGGGGGCGTCCAAACCAGCTTCGCCACGGCTATTTATGCGGCTGCGGTGGTTCTGCATCCTCGCCCGCCTCCAGCCGCTCGAGCCACCGATCTGCTTCCTCGGCACAGACATGCAAGCCGGTCGCCTGATAGTCTGCCCAGGCGGCGAGCGCATCATGGCGCAAGCGCTCGCGCGCTTCTTCCCGATCAATATACTGCTCGATCGCTTCCCGCATGAGCCAATGTGCCGAACGGCGGCGGGCGCTGGCCAAGCGCTGCAGACGCTCCTTGGTCTGCACATCGAGTTTTAAACTCGTCGTTGCGCGTGCAGGCATCGGGTCGCTCCTGGTGACACCCAGCGCTACCTTAGCATGTAACCGCCGCTAGCCCAAGAGTAGCGCTGTCGTCGGGCGCTGGCGGCTCGATATCGTCTTGACTGCGATGTGCGTAAGCAGCACCCGGTGAGAAGGTTCCTGCCCCGACAAGCCAAAGGCACTGCCGGCCGTGGTCGTGCCGGTGCTCACTCAGCACTGCACCACGCCGGGGCGGCATCTGATCGACACCGACATTACTCGTGCATGCAGGTGACGGTGCCCGTCAGTCCGCGCATGGCGATCGGCATGGCAGTGCACAACGCCCGCGGCCGCGGCCGCTGGTCGAAGCTGCGCGAGCGGCTGATCGCGATGGTGATGGCGATGCGCGCGCCCAGATGCTTGGGGTCAGCGGCGATCCGAAGCAGTGTCTCGGCGGGATAAGCGCCGCGCTTGTTGGCTTCATCGACGGAGATGATGTCATGCCGCTCTCGAAGCAGCAGCCGACGAGGACGCATCAAGCCGCGAAGAGGCGCCTATCGTCGTCAGGGCGTCACGACCCGCAATCCCAGCTTCTGCCGCAGGACATCGAAATCGTGGTCGGCATGAAGCAATTCTAGGCCATGGACAATGCAGTATGTGCCGATGATCATGTCGATGGTCTTGCGCGGCGTGATGCCAGCGCGGCGCAGACGCCGGAAGTTGTCGGCAGCGGTCACTGCGACATCCTTGCCGCCTAACACGCGGAGCTCCAGTGTGTCCAGAAGCGCCTTGGCCTGGCGATAGTCAGAATCCCGCCGAAAGCCCTGCAGCACCTCGGCTAGAATGAGGTCGCCGATGAGCAGCGGCTCGCTGCCGAGCAGCCGATCGAGGTAGTCGGCTTCTGACGTCGCATGGCCGTTGAAAAAGGCAATCCAGACCGAACTGTCTACCAGGATCATTCGCCCGTCCGGAGCGCCTCCAGATCGCCCTCCCAGCGCAGTTTGCCGCGCGCAGCGCGAATATGCTCCTGGGACTTCAGTCGCACAAGCAAGGCCAGAGCCGCTTCCACTGTCTCGCGCTTGGTCTTGTGGCCGGACAATGTCATAGCCTGATTCATCAGTTCGTCGTCGATCTCGATGTTGGTGCGCATCAGTTGAACTCGTGTGTATCGCTGATGGCAATTATACACATCGCGAGCGGGGAGGCTATACTACTGATCCGCATGGGGAAGGTCGGTGCCCGCAATCCTTGCACGCGACGATGGTCGGCTCTCCCCTTAACAAGAGACTAGCGACAGACAGTCCGTTTTACCCTGAGCGGGTCGGCTCCGCAGGCCGGCCTCTCGGCCGCCCTCGCCTCACAGCGGCTATTTCTATGAGCCGACGGTGCTGTCGGACGTACCCGATGATGCCCACATCATGCACGATGAGCCGTTCGGCCCGGTGCCGCCCTCACAACGTTCAGCAGCCTCGACGACGCAATCGCGCGGGCGAATTCGACGCCCTTCGGCATCGCGGCCTATGCCTTCACCGGCAGCCATGCAAAGGCCGAGAGGCTATCCGCCCAGCTACGCTCCGGCAGGGTCGGCATCAACACCTTCATGATCGCCCACGCGGAAGCGCCGTTCGGCGGCATAGACCAATCGGGAATGGGGCGCGAAGGCGGACGCCAGGCCATCCATGACTATCTCAATATCAAGCTGTCGCATTTCATGTGGAATTGACGGCCGGCTGACATTCGGTTGCTTCGCCGGTGGCAGATCGGCCGCCGGCTTATGCTACCCAACTGAAACCACACTTCACGCCAAGGCTGCGGCCGGCTTGCGCCATCAATTTCCGATGGCTGCGTTTTTACTCTGACATGCTTTTTATTGCTTGAGAAACTCGGCAAAAAACAGGTTGACCGTACACCGGTAGATGTCTTTTATCGATAAACAGCATATCGTTCTGGCAATACCAGCGCCCAGACCGTGCCCATGACCTCCTCGACAGTCTCATCTGAAAGCCTGACAAACCCTGCGCAGCAGTCGCAGGGCGGCTTTGGTGGACGACTGCGCGCCTTGTCTCTCTCCCTGTTGATGCTCCGGGCCGGCCCATTCCTGATCCTGATCGTTCTCTGTGTGGTCCTGAGCCTGACCGTCCCCGTCTTCCTGACCTGGCGCAATCTGGGGAATGTGCTCGCTCAGACGGCCGTGATTGCCGTCGTCGCCATGGGACAGCAGATCGTCATTCTGACGCGCGGCATTGATCTGTCCGTTGGCTCTAATCTCGCGCTCGCGTCCGTCCTCGGCGCACTGGCCTACAAGCAGGCGGACTCGTCACTCGTGGTGATCGCCGTGATGGTTGGAGCCGGCGCGCTGGTCGGCGCGGTCAACGGCCTGGCCTATGTCTATGGCCACCTTCCCCATCCTTTCATCATTACCCTTGCGACGCTCAGCATTGCCAAGGGGCTGGCCCTCCAGCTGTCTGACGGGCGCGCCCTTCCGGGCATGCCGGAGGGCATCGCCTTCATCGGACATGAAAGCATCGGCTGGCTGCCGGTATCGGCCTTCATCGTGGCCACGGTCGCGCTGGCACTGTTCGTGCTCACCCGGTTCATGGTCTGGGGTAATTGGGTCTATGCGCTGGGCGGAAATCCGGAGGCGGCGCGCCGGACGGGCATCCCGGTTCGCGGCGTGATCGTTTCCGTCTATGTCCTCTCGGGGCTGACCGCCGGGATCGGCGCCGTGATCCTTGCGGGCCGGACCAATGCCGGATCGCCCCTGTTCGGCAACCTCCTGGAGCTGGATACGATCGCGGCTGTGATCATCGGCGGGGCGAGCTTCCTGGGCGGGCGGGGGCATCTGGGTCACGCGCTGGTCGGCGCCCTGATGATCGGGGTGATCCGCAATGCGCTGAACCTGCTGAATGTCGGGATTTTCCTGCAGCTCATCGTGATTGGCGTGGTGATCGTCCTCGCAGTGCAGGCCGATGTGCTGCGCAATTATCTGGAGGAGCGGTTCCGGGTGCTCCAGGCGGCGAGGATGCAATGAACGCGATGCACGGCGTAACGCTCAGCGCCGCTCCGGTCCTGCGGGTCACGGGCGCCACAAAGCGGTTCGGCGCGATCCTTGCGCTCGACAATGTGAGCCTGGAGGTCAGGCGCGGCGAGATCCTGGCGCTGCTTGGCGATAACGGCGCTGGCAAATCCACGCTGATCAAGTGCATCAGCGGCGTGCATGCGCTCGACAGCGGCGAGATCGTGCTCGACGGCAGGCCGGTGACGATCCAATCGCCCGCCGATGCCCGCGCGCTCGGCATCGAGACGGTCTATCAGGACCTCGCCTTGTTCGACAACCTGGCTGCCGACATGAATTTCTACGCCGGCCGGGAGCTGGCTTTTCCCACCTGGCTGCCCCGGCCGCTGCGCTTCCTGCGTCGCGGCGAGATGGACATGGCGACCAGGGAATGCCTGGAGAGGCTGAAGGTGTCGCTGCGCGCCAGCGATACCGCGCTCGGCCTGCTCTCGGGCGGGCAGCGGCAGGCGATCGCCGTCGCGCGCGCGGCGGCCTTCGCTCGCAAGCTGGTCATCCTCGACGAGCCGACCGCGGCGCTGGGCCTTCGCGAGTCCCGCCAGGTGCTCGACCTCATCAAGCTGCTGCGCGACGAAGGCAACGCGGTGATCCTCATCACCCACAACATGGAGCATGTCACCGAGCTGGCCGACCGCGCCGTGATCATGCGCCAGGGCCGCAAGGTGGGCGATCTCAAGCCCGACAGCGACCACCAGCGCGAGATCGTGGCGCTGATCGTGGGTGCCGACACTGCCCCCATAGATCCGCGATCCCCGGCGAAGGCCGGGGCCGCCGATGACCTGCTTGCAAAAAAACAGGGAGATAAACATTGAGACGATACTGTATTGGATTGGGGGCATCGGCGCTGTGCATGGCGCTGGCTGTCGCCCGCAACTGCGGCGGAAAAAATCAAAGCTGGGGATGATCACCAAGTTCCCGGTGGAGTTCTTCTTCACCCTGGAAAAGGGCGCCAAGACCGCCGCGGCCAAGGACGGCAATATCGAGCTGATCACCGGCCAGGGCGCCTCAGGCACCGACATCGAGGGGCAAATCGCGCTGATCGAGTCGATGATGTCGCAGGGAGTGAAGGGCATCGCCATCACCCCGGTCGACGCAACGGTCGCATCCACCCTCGACAAGGCGGTGGCGGCCGGTGTGAAGGTGGTGCTGGTCGACAACGACATCCCCGGATGGAAGGGCAAGACGTCCTATGTCGGCACCGACAACTTCCAGGGCGGCGTGCTCGCCGGCAAGTGGCTGCGCGAGCACACCAAGGATGGCCAGAAGTTCGGCATCCTTGAGGGTGTGCCGGGCGTGCCTGCCCTCGACGACCGCTTCAAGGGCATGATGAAGGGCCTTGGCGACCGCAAACTCAACGTCGTCGGCAAGGGCGCAACGAGCTGCAACCTCGATGGCGGCGTGAAGGTGGCCGAGGACGTGCTCACGGCGAACCCGGATCTCGACGGTATCTATGCGGTGTGCGGTCCGCCGGCGGTCGGCGCAATCCAGTCGCTAAAGAACGCCAAGGTGGATTTCGGCAAGTTCATTCTGGTTGGGTTCGATGCCTGCTGCGGTGAGATCGAGGCCCTCAAGGCCGGTCAGGAGGACGCGACCGTTGCCCAGTTTCCGCTCAAGATGGGCGAGCTCGGTATCGCCACCGCAGCAGCCGCCGTCCGCGGGCAGAAGGTGGATCCGGTCGTCGATACCGGGACGGCCATCGTCACCAAGGAAAATGCCGACCAGTTCAAATAAGCTGCGATGACGCCAGCCCTGTCCGCGCGCGCGGCAGGGCTGGTTTCACGCCGCGCGGGCTGCCCTCGACAGGCATTCCCGCACGCCAAAACCCGCTGATCCGCCAATCGGAGATACCGAAGAGATGCGTGCCCTTGTTTGCCGCGAGCCCGGAACATTAGCGCTGGAAGAGCGCCCAGAGCCGGTTGTCGCGGCGGGTGATGTGCTGGTCCAGATCCGCCGCGTCGGCATCTGCGGCACCGATTTTCATATCTTCGAAGGCTCGCATCCCTTTTTGCAGTACCCGCGGGTAATGGGTCACGAGTTGTCGGCAGAGGTGCTGGAAGCACCGGCATCGAGCGGCCTTAAGCTCGGTCAGCCTGTCATTGTGAACCCCTATCTGTCCTGCGGCGCATGTCACGCCTGCCTCTCGGGCAAGCCCAATTGCTGCATGAGGATCGCCGTGCTCGGTGTCCATCGCGACGGCGGCATGTGCGAGCGGGTGAGCTTGCCCGCGGCCAATCTCTATCCGGCCGATGATCTGACGCTGGAGCAGGCAGCCAGCATCGAGTTCCTCGCGATCGGTGCCCATGGCGTGGGCCGGGCGGGGGTCGCGGCCGGGATGCGCACGCTGGTGATCGGCGTGGGACCGATTGGCCTCGGCGCCGCTCTCTTCGCATCGATCGCGGGCGGCGTGGTCTGGCTGATGGACCGCGATCCAGATCGCCTGCTTGCGGGCGCGGGACTGATGCGCGGAGCCGGCGCTATCATTGCGGACGACAGCGCGCCGGATGCCGTGGTGGCGGTGACCGGTGGGAACGGCTTCGATGTTGTCATCGACGCGACGGGAAACCGCCTGTCGATGGAAAAGGGCTTTGGCTATGTGGCGCATGGCGGCACCTATCTCCTGCTCGGCGTGGTTCGCGACGATATCGCCTTCTCTGATTCTGAGTTCCACAAGCGCGAGATGACGCTCAAGGCCAGCCGCAATGCGGTGAAGGCGGATTTTGACGCGGTGCGCGCGGCCATCGCGCAGGGGCGTGTCCCTGTGGAGGATTTGATCACGCACCGGACCACGCTGGCCGGGGCGGTGACGGATCTGCCGCGATGGACATCCGAAAAGCAGGGCCTGATCAAAGCATTGATCTCGCTCGATTAGAGTCGCTTGGGCGGCAATCTGTAGGCCTGCGATGGCTGCCCTACGAGATGGAAGCGAGCAGCGTTCTGCGGGCCGAGGCAAGATGGCGCCGGCAGGCGGCTTCGATCCGCCTGGAGTCGGAGGTGAACAGCGCCTCGATATAGTCGAGATGCTCGCGAATGGCGGTTTCATTGCGCTCCCTCTCGTCCATCTTTCGCCACTGGTAGTGGTAGTGGAAGATTAGAGAGATGATGTCCTGGAAGCCGACCATAAAGCGATTTCGGGAGGCATCGTTGATCAGGCGGTGAAAGCGCTCATCGAGATCGGAGAAGTCGTGGTATTGCTCCCGTATATGCAGCAGAAGCGTTCTATGCTCGGCGTTGAGATCTTTCAGCGCCTTCCAGGCGGGGGCCTCAGCAGGCTGGCGCGCAAATGCCATTGCCGATCGCAGCTCGAACAGCTCACGCACCTCGAACAGCTCCAGGGCGAACTCAGGCGTGAAGCCCCGAAACACCCAGCCCGATTTCGGACGCTTTTCGATCAGGCCGAACCGGGTGAAACGATTGAGATATTCGCGGATCGCGCTCGTCGACACCTTGAACTCCCGGGCCAGCTCGAGCCCGTTGATATCATCACCCGGCTTGCGGTCGGCGCGCAGCATCCACTCCTTGAATTTCTTTTCCACCCGGTCGGAGGCAGCCACAGTCTCGCTCTGAGGGAAATAGTCGGATCTTCTCGGCTTTCGGGAGAGGGTGGTGCCGGACTCTGCGCGCGAGATCACACCCTTCTCGCCCAGGCCCGAAAGCACCTTATGCACCGTCGTGCGGCTGACATGGAATGCATCGCTGATGCGCTTCTCGGATTCAAGAAGCGTGCCCGGCGCAACATGGGCAAGGTGATCGAGAACCTTGTTGAAGGTCTGCTTGTAGACCGTATCGCTTTTCACGTTTCGCTGCTCGGTAGGCGGGCACTGCACATTTTGAGCCCTATGCCCGTGCGTTGGCAAGAATGACATGGCGGGCAACAAAGTCATCAGGTTTTGAGGCGCTTTCATCTGAAAGGTTACGTAAAATGCTGGTGTTGGTCACCGGCGCGACCGGCAAGGTCGGGCGACATCTCATCGACGCGCTGCTTGGCGACGAGCGGTGGTCAGACGTGCGGGTTCGTGCGCTCTGCCATAACCGCGTCCTGCCGCCATCAGACCGCATCTCGACGGTGCGCGGCTCGATTGCCTCGCGAGATGTCGTGCGAGAGGCGATGGAAGGCGTCACGCATGTCGTGCACCTCGCCACCTGCAAGGAGACGCCGGACGACGTGATGGACGTCACCGTCAAGGGGATGTTCTGGCTCTTGGAGGAGATGCGGCTGAGCCCCACCGCCCGCCGCTTCATTCTGATCGGCGGCGATGCTGCTGTCGGCCATTTTCACGTCAATCATGGTGTCCCCATTACCGAGGCGACGCCGTACCATCCCTATGCTGGCTGTTACGCCCTCTCTAAGGTGCTGGAAGAGGTCATGCTGGCGCAATACTACCGGCAATATGGCCTCGATGGCTGCTGCCTGCGCGCACCGTGGATCATGGAGAAGGACGATTTCCGCTATACCCTGTCATTTGGCGACGACGTTTTCGGTGCCCCGGTCTGGAAGGATTTGGTGCCCGCCGAGGACGCCGAACGCTATGCTAAAATCGGCGCCGTGCCCTGTCTCCGCGATGCGGCGGGTAGCCCCCTGAAGCGCAACTTCGTGCATGTGAGCGACCTCGTTTCCGCCATCCTTGCTGCGCTGGACAATCCCCAGGCGCGCCAGCAACTGTTCAACATCGCCATGGACGAGCCCGTCGATTACGGCGAGGTTGCCGCCTACCTCTTCCGGACGCGAGGCCTTCCGTCCGTGCGCGTCGACAGCACACTGCACAGCAACTGGCTCGACAACCGCAAAGCCCGGCTGCTGCTGGGATGGAAGCCCTCCTATGACATGCCAAGACTTATCGAAGACGCGTGGGCCTACCAGCGATCGCCTGGCGACTCTCGCCGGATCTGGTATCCCGGCTGAGCCACCGAGCCGGCCTGGTTAGCGTTGTCGCCGGTATGCGGCGGGGCCATCCGGAGGTGGATGATCTTACGAAAGCGGTCGCCGAAACCGGGGCGACGCTGGGCTTCGATGCCATCGGCAGCGGCCGGCTTGCCAGCCAGATCCTGACGGCCATGGAGCGCGCCGCCAGCCAGACGGTAACCAGCCACAGCCGCTATGGATCAACGCGACATAAGCAGGTCTACATCTACGCCATGCTCGATACGTGACCGATCGAGTTCCATCGAAACCACGGCATGCCGTGGGGGCGTGGGCGGCTGGCTGCTGCCGAACTTCCTGCCAACGCTCGACAAAGTATCGGCGCAGAAGCTGCGGGAGCGGGTCGGAGCAGAGCTGAAGACGACGTCCGCCTCGCGTCATACGGAGGAAATCTCGCTGATCGAGGCGCTTCGCACGGATATCATCGCGCCTATTATCGGCGTTCTACGGGCGAGAGATATCTGATCCCCCCGCCCGAGATTTCGCATAGAGCGCCGCAACAGTGTCGGCGAAATTGGGTTCGGGATACCAGCGGCACTGCTCACCGCATCTGGCTTGCCGTATGCTCTCGTCGCTCGCCGCACTGACAAGATCGAGCGGACTTTCAGCCCATCAGCTAAGTGTTCGGCGCGGCACCTTCACACATCATCATCCGGATTCCGCTTTCGCGGCAGTGGAGCCGGTTAAGGGTAATCATCGTACGCTCACGATCAGGTAAGGATCTGGGCGGGAGAAGTTAGTCAGCTCTCCCCCGGCAAGAGACCAGCGGCAGAGGCCCGTTTCACTTCGACCGCGCTGACCAGGCTGACTGGCCTTTCGACTGAGTTCGCCTTATTGCCGACATCTGCTCGCGCCTGAAGCGGGCCGCCCCTTTTCTTCACGGGGGCGGAGGCAGAAGACACGAGCGTCCGGTGCACCGGACGCTCGTTCATGATTTCGACGACCTTCGCCCGTAACTCCGCGGTGATTTCTATGTCGACGCTAATGACGCACGAGACCAGCCAGATTGCATGGGCGAAAGACGGTCGAGACGATCGCCACGATCCAAAAGCGACGATGATCCACGAGGAGGGCAGAACTGTTCGCCCTCCCCGAGTCCTCACGGACGAACGCGGATGATCGTCTTCCCCGCGCGTCGCTCGGTCGAGTTGAAGGTTGCGACGGCTTCGTCGAGGGTCGAGACGTTGCCGATGTTCGTCCGCAGTCGTCCGTCCCGCACCCGCTGGACGATTTCATTCAGTTGGGCACGATCGGACTCGACAACGAAGTCGACCGCCAGGCCGTCGGCGGGCCGCGCCTCGGACGGGCCGACGATGGACACCAGTGTACCTCCGGCTCGAATCAGGCGTGCGGACCGCTTCCCGATGTCGCCGCCGATGAGATCGAACACCAGATCGACGCCGCCGACGTCTTCCAGGGCGTCGTTGTCGAGGTCGACGAACTCGTTCGCGCCAAAGTCGAGCGCCTTCTGACGGTCGCCAGCGCGTCCGGTGCCGATGACGTAGGCGCCTGCCAATCGTGCGAGTTGCGTCACCATCGACCCGACTGCGCCGGCCGCGCCGTGCGCGAGGACGCTCTGCCCCGCCCGAAAGCGGCCGTGCACGAGCAGTCCCTGCCACGCGGTGAGGCCCGAAATTGGCAGGCTGGCGCCCACCGTAAAGTCGACGTCGCCCGGCAGCGGCGCGAGGTTGCGTGCTTCAATGGCTACATACTCCGCCAGGGTGCCGTCGCGATACCAGTCGGCGAGGCCGAATACTCGCTGTCCGACCGACAGTCCCGTCGTGCCATAGCCGAGAGCGGTGACCACTCCGGCCAGCTCGTGGCCGGGGATCGACGGTGTTCGGTCACGGTCGAGGCGATCGGTCCAGGTCGAGGGCCACGCCAACTCAGTCCCAACGAATCCCGACGCATGAATCTGAACGACGACGTCGTTTATTGCCGCCTGCGGCTCGGGCCGCTCCACCAGCTTCATCCCGGCCGTTCCCGCAGCCTGGTCCGCCACAACGATCGCTTTCATGATAATTTTCTCCTCGGGCATTTGCCTCTTTGGTGGAAATGTTGCAGGGATGGAAAGCCCGTTCGACATCTCATGCCAGGGGGGTAGCTTCCGAAAGCGAAGGTGGAACAGCGCTTTGCCGGTGGTCGACGTGACCTCGCTTCCTCGGCGCTTGGATGAAGCCGATGCATCTCGGACACGCGCGCTGCGCTACAATCGACCAAATAGTTCCTAAAACGCGTCACGCATGCGATGTTTCGCGCATAAAGGGTTTTTACGCGTCGACTGTGCGAAGGTAAAGTGCAGATGCGATTCTCAACGGCAGCTCACGCCCCGCCTCATTGTTTCGCCGGCGAGCCAATCCGTTGCTTCTCTTTCTCTTCGCTTGTCCGCATCGACCGAGCCATAAGGCCGGCCCAATCGCTTACGCTATGCGGCAATGTCACCTCACACCGCATGTGAGCCGGTAGGGGCGAGGATCGCCCGGCTTGTGATTGGGCCTGGGCCCACGTTGCAAGCTGGGTCAGCTTCCCCTCCGGCAAGAGACCCGTGGCGGGAATCCCCGTTTCCGGCGACCACGCCGATGCGGGAGGCCGGGCTCCTCCGCCGTCTGCGCATCGATCGCCGACAGCAAACAGATACGCTCACCTGACATTATCGAGGCCGTGCGAGGATCACTCGGGCTCGAGATACGGCACTCGGCCGCCGAGTTCGTCAACAAGGACACGCGTGTTTTCGCTATAGTCGATCGGGACGGCAACGAGATGGACGCCACCACTGGCGAAGGCGGCATCGAGGGTGGGGACAAGCTGATCCACGGCGTCAATCCGGTGACCCTGCGCACCGTAAGATCTGGCGTAGGCAACGAAATCCGGGTTGCCGAAAGTCATGCCGAAGTCGGCGAAATGATCGACCGCCTGCTTCCAGCGGATCATGCCATAAGCTCCGTCCTCGATGATCAGCACCACCAGATCGAGGCCGAGGCGGACGGCGGTCTCGAGCTCCTGACTGTTCATCATGAAGCCGCCATCGCCGCACACCGCCATGACGTGCCGCCCGGGGTGGAGGAGCTTGGCCGCAATCGCCGAGGGCAACCCCGCGCCCATGGTGGCCAGCGCATTGTCGAGCAGCAGCGTGTTTGCGACATGGGTGCGGTAGTTCCGGGCGAACCAGATCTTGTACATGCCATTGTCGAGGCAGACGATGCCGTCCTCGGGCATCACCGCGCGGACATCATGCACAAGGCGCTGCGGAATGACCGGGAAGCCGTCCGCCTCGGCGCGCTCATTGATGTGTGCGAGAATTTGCTGGCGAAGCTCCAGCATCTCAGGATTTGCCGTCAGCCTTCCCTCCAGTCTATCGGCCAGCGCGGCAACGCTCGCGCCAATGTCGCCAACCAGCTCGCCATCGGGATGGAAGACCTGCTCGACGCTTGCCGAGACGTAGCCGATGTAAAGAACCTTCGGTCCGCCGGCGACCTGCCCCATCAGGAAGGGCGGCTTCTCCACCGTGTCGTGACCGATGGCAATAATGAGGTCCGCGCGTTCGATGGCGTCATGGACATAGTCGCGCTCGGAAAGCGCGGCCGTCCCCAGATAGAGATTGGACCCGCCGGTCACCGCGCCCTTGCCCATCTGGGTGTTGAAGAAGGGAATGCGCATTCGGCGTACGAAATCCGACAGAGCATCGACGAGACGCGGGCGGTTGCCGGCGGCCCCGATCATGATCAGCGGGCGCTTTGCTTGCCTGATCATCGCGGCGGCACGGTCGATGGCCGACGGCGGCGCAATCGGCCGGTCGATCAGATGCGGCGGGACCGGCGCTGCATCGGCATGCTCGGCGGCGATGTCCTCCGGCAGCTCGAGATGAACCGGACCGGGACGCTCCTCGGTGGCGATCCGGAAGGCGTCGCGGATCAGCGTCGGGATGGAGGCGGCCGAGACGATCTGCCGGGTCATCTTGGTGAGCGGCCGCATGGCGCCGACGATGTCCACCACCTGGAAGCGCGCCTGACGCGCGCTCTTGATCGGCTTCTGCCCGGTAATCATCAGCATCGGCATCGCGCCGAGATGGGCGTAGGCAGCGCCGGTGGTGAAATTCAACGCGCCAGGGCCCAACGTGGAGAGGCAGACGCCGGGCTTGCCTGTCAGCCGGCCCTGCGTCGCGGCCATGAAGGCAGCCGCCTGCTCGTGCCGGGTGAGCACAAGCTCGATCCTGGAGGTGCGCAAAGACTCCACCAGGTCGAGATTCTCCTCACCGGGCAGGCAGAAGATGCGATCGACGCCCTCATTTTCCAGTGCTGCGACAAGCAGATCGGAGCCTTTGGTCATCATCATTCCCCTTGGTGACCGGATGGCTCTGATCTACATGCGCATGAAGGCCCCCGCCGGCAAGCCCCGTGATCCTCGGCATAGTTCGAACGCGCTCGCCCGCTGCTCCCGCATCAGCAATGCGCGTTTGCGCCGGACACGGTGAAGCTGCGGATGAAGACGGTGGCCAGCGGATAGACGAAGAAGACCAGGAGTACCGCCAGCGGCACCCCAAAGCAGAGGGCCAGGAACAGCCGGTCGGCGTCGAGGCCGCGGCGCGGTGTCGAGGCGATCAGCGTCATTGCGGCGCCACCCAGGCGCAGCGGCTGGCGGTGAAATCCACCCCGATTGCATCGCCCGGCCGCAGGGCGGTCCGTCCCGGCTGCTCGGCGATCAGGCTGCCGCCGGGCCATTCGAGATGAACGCGCGAGAGATTGCCGAGGAACTGCACCCGCGCCACGCGCGCTCCGGACCCGCCAGCGGCGAGCGTTACACCCTCGGGCCGGATACAGGCGATGTAGCCGTCCTTCGGCGCATGGCCATTCATCAGCGGCTGGGCATGCGCGCGTACGGTGTCCTGGTCCAGCAGGATGAGGGCCATGATCGGGTGAAGGCGGCTTACCGCGACAATTACGCCCGCCTACTCGACGTGAAACGGGCCTTCGATCCGCGCAACCTATTCGGCGTAAATCAGAATATTCGGCCCGAGTAGGCCAAAGGCGCTCGCTGTCAGCGATGTCCAACTGATTGCGCAAACGCAAAAAACGGATGCAACTGCGACTGCGGTCGCTAAGTACCGCGTTCCGGAGCGGCAGCTAGGTAGGTATTTCGACAGGCATGCTCGTCGGCTTTCACCGCCTTCCGGCTGATGGCTTGATAGAAAGAAGCGGCGGCTCGTGGACCAGAACCGGCCGCCTATGTTGGTTCCCACAATTGGCCATTGCGCCGCAACTAACGCACTGCCCCTTGTGCCTCACTGCCGAACGTGGGCGCAAGCCGGTTGGTTAATTAGGCTCAAGTTCAAGGGCCAATGGAAATCTGGGCTGGCGCCCAGGCCGTGCCCGTATTTGCTCCTGCGACGGCCAGAGCACTGACACGTTCAGCGATGTTGAGAACTTGCGGGCTTGCATTTCGGAATGAGCGACAGCTCACCTCATTGCCGGATATGGGCGCGCCGCTTCTGTGGCGAGACTGCGGACCTGTCGCGGTGTGGCGGACGATATAGGTCGGCAGCCCTGGTTTGGTGAAGCAACATCGCTGCTGCGGCGCCCTCCACGTCATGCGCCGCGATCCGTTCAGCAATCGAACGATGCTCGGCAATCGTGCGCTGCTCGCGTCCCAGCTTGCGCAACAGCCCAGAGTGATAGCGACTCAACCAGACAAGTAAAGCCTCGCTTACGGCGCCGAAGACGGTATTTCCCGTGATGGCGGCGATCTGCCGATGAAAGGCAATATCGTGCTTCATAAACTCCGAGAAAGCTGTGCCAGCCATTTCCATGTCTGCAATACAGCCTTCAAGCGCTTCCACATCGGCCGCAGTCGCCTTGGCAGCGGCGATCCGGGTCATACCAACCTCAAAAAAAATGCGGGCCTCTTTGAGATGCTCTAAGCTTTGCTTCGAGCTGGACAAAATATGATGAACGGTAGCGGCAATTTGTTCGAGCACCGTCTCTGCCGTTGGTTGCACTAACCTCGTGCCTTCGCCGTGAGTTATAACGACGAGCCCCATCCGTTGCAGGTGTTGTAGCGCCTCGCGGACCGCCGGTCGGCCGACGCCGAAGCTCTCCATTAATTGCCGCTCCGAGGGCAAGAGACTGCCCGGTGCGTATTGGCCAGCATTTATCTGATCAAGCAATCTCTCCAGCACATTTTGCACGGCTGTCCGGGGAACGAGTCACTGTGTCGCTGGTGCATGCCCGGCTTTTCCGGTGCAAACCGGCTATTTTCTGGTTGTCGAGACTCAGAAAATGGAGCCGGGCATGCGCTATCGGGATAGCATCTTCGCCAGCCTTCTCAAACCGATCTCGCGGCCCGGGTTCAAGGCGATCGTGGCCCGGCATGACGCGGACGCCTATGCGAAGACGTTCAGCAGCTGGGACCATCTCGTGACGCTGATCTTTGCCCGGCTTGCCTCGGTCAGCAGCCTGCGCGGCATCGCGGCGGCCTGGAACGCCAATGCGCATCATCATTACCACCTCGGCAGCGGTCCGGTGATGCGCTCCACGCTCGCCGATGCCAATCATCGCCGCCCGCCGGAGGTGCTCGCCGAGACCTTCGAGATGCTGTCCGCCCTGGCCGGCACCCGCCTGCGCCGTGACGGCAGACGCATGCTGCGCCTGATCGATGCCACCCCGATCCCGCTGGATCGGCTGTGCGACTGGGCGCAATGGAACGGGCGGACGCATGGGCTGAAGATGCACGTGGTCTACGATCCCGATGCCGATCACCCGCGCCGGATCGCCATTACCGCTTCGACCGTGAACGATGTCGAGATCGGCCGCAGCGAGCCGATCGAGCGCGGCGCCACATACGTCTTCGACAAAGCCTATTGCGATTACGCCTGGTGGACCCGCCTGCATCGGGCCGGCGCACTGTTCGTCACCCGACCCAAAACCAATGCGCGCTACGCGATGATCAAGGCGCGCCGGGTCATAAGAACCCAGGGTGAGGGCTTCGAAATCCTGGCCGACGCGACGATCCGCCTTGCCACCCAGGGCAGGAGCAGGCTCGGCTGCCCGATCAGACGGGTCACCCTCAAACGCGAGGATGGCACGGTGATGGAGGTGATCACCAACGACCTGGAGCGTTCGGCCGTGGAGATCGCCGCGCTCTACAAAGCACGCTGGGACATCGAGCTTTTGTTCCGCTGGATCAAGCAGCATCTGAAGCTCACGCGCTTCATCGGCCGGTCGGAGAACGCCATCAGGCTGCAGATCCTGGCAGCCATGATCGCCTATCTGCTGCTGCGCATCGCCGCAAGGATGAGCCGCAGCAGCCTGGTGCCGCTGCGCTTCACCGAACTGGTCGGCCAGTGCCTCTTCATCCGCAAGTCCATCGCCAGGCTCGACAGACCGCCCGATGTCAATGCCGGTCAGCCCAAACCGCGGTGCCATCCAGGACAATTGGAGTTCGCCTATGCCTGAATTTCCCCGGACAGCCGTGCGCTTCCGCGGGGACAGGCTCTGGACCAAAACCAATATGGCACCGCTGCGCGGCTGGAAGACGCGCGGCGAACGGCTGGTTGGCAAAGCCCCGCATGGCCGCTGGCGCACGCTGACGTTTCTCGCCGCCCTGCGCTGCGATCGGATCGAGGCGCCCTGCTTGTTTGATGGGCCGGTCAACGGCCGCAAGTTTCTCACCTATGTGCAGCAGTTTCTGTTGCCGACCCTGCATCCCGGCGATGTGGTGGTGATGGACAATCTGGGCAGCCACAAGGGACGGGCAGTTCGCCAGCTGATCCGTAGCGTCGGCGCAAAGCTGCTCTTCCTGCCGCCCTACTCGCCCGATCTCAATCCGATCGAGCAGGTCTTTGCCAAGCTCAAACACGGGCTGCGCCGCTGTGCCGAACGTACCGCAGAAGCCGTGTGCGAGCGCATCGGCAAACTCCTGGATCTGTTCCCACCCAACGAATGCAGGAACTACCTCATCAACTCAGGATATGCTTCCACCTAAAATGATCATGCTTGTCAGAGACCTGTGCGCGGGTAGTTCTGGACGAGGCAGTTTGTTTTTGATTTCCTCGATTCGCTGAATGGATCGAGGTGCAAGATGGGTCGTCGTCGGATTGGCCAGGAAACACTAGGGTTTGTTACCGAGCGCGGCGGACGACATAGCTGTCTTGACGATCTGGTGACGCTGATCGACTGGGTTCCGGTTGAGAGGCGGCTTGGCGTGATCCCTTGCGCCGCAAAGGGCGAGCCGTCTTGGCCGCCGCTGGTTCTGTTCAAGGCGATGCTCATTGCCGTCTGGCACGACCTCTCCGATGTCAAGCTTGCCGAAGCCCTGGATGACCGGGCGTCGTTTCGGCGGTTCTGCGGGTTTTCGGCTTCGGAGCCGACGCCGGAGCGTACGGCCTTCGTGCGCTTCCGGAAGACGCTTATTGCGCATGGGCTGGACAAATCTCTGTTCGAGGAGGTCACCGGCCAGCTCAAAGCCAAGGCGGTTCGGGTCAAGACCGGCACGCTTGTCGATGCCACGATCATCGCATCCGCCAGCGAAAATGACGGCGATGCGCATTGGGTCAAGCACAAGGGCAAACCAGCGGTTCACGGCTTCAAAGCCCATGTCGGCGCCGATGCCGAGACTGGCCTGGTGGAGGAGGTCGCCGTCACGCCCGCCAATGTCAATGATGGCAAGGCCGGTCCGGATGTGCTGCCGGACGATCCCGGCGAGGTGTTTGCTGACAGCGCCTATCGGGGCCATCATTTCGGTGACGCCGTCCGCGCCAAAGGCGGCACGCCGCGCGTCGTGGCGACGGGCATGTGGGGACACGGCGCGACCGAAGCCCTGGCCCGCCTCGAGGCCTGGAACCGGCCCATCCATCGCATACGAGGCCGGATCGAGAAAATCTTCGGCACATGGAAGCGAAGCTATGGCCTTCGTCGCATGCGATGGTCAGGACTGGCAAAGGCCGCCGTTCAGGTCCGTCTCACCGCCATCGCCTATAACCTCAAACGTGGTCTGGCGATCGCCGCGGTTCGATAATCACGGCAACGCGGAACGGCTTGGGGCTGCCATGCAGCCATATCCTGCTAAACCGCAGGAGCCCACGAAAACTGAAATCAGATGCACATCAGAAGCCTGCGCGAACCGCGCACAGGTCTCTGTCACCTCCGATCTCCTCGACGAATTGCATGACATCCTCAAATCGTCAGAACAGCAAGAATTGTCGCCCGGCAAAAGCACAAATCCACGCTGAGCCGTTGCGTTCCCGCTGCGACCCACCGACTGAACAAGCATAGCCGCATACAACCGATTGACGAGGATTTTGAATGCAAACCGGGCTGGCGTGAAATCAAGATAAAGACAGAGCGCCGAGCCGGCAGAAAGTCCTTGAGAATTCAAGACTTGGCGCGACTCCACATGCAGCATGGCAGCGTGATCGTTGCTGAATGCCTCTTGGAATCAAACGCCTATCGCAACTCCATCTTGACGTCTTGGCGCCTGGGGTCACCTCAGTGCCATTCACCGGCAATGGAGCTGCACCAATGGCGGATGATGACCTCGAACTCAAGCTCGGCCGGATTGGCGATGCTGGCCGGGGCCGTCTGCAAAGCCACAGCACCAAAGCGCTTCGCGTTGCCGGGCGCACCGGCGCACGCACCTTGCGCCAATACGGCCACCTCAAGCCCGGTAGCATACGCCGCGGAACAGGCACCGGCCTGCGCGCCGCCAACGGACTGATCGCTTCGGGCGGCCGGCGTGTCATCGTCAAGGCGCGCCATGCAATCATCAAAGCCGGCGATCTCGGAACCGCTCGTGCGCATCTCCATTACATCCTGCGCGATGGCGTCGCCCGAGACGGCGAGGCCGGGCAGCTCTACACCACCGGCGATGACCCTGCCGACGGGGCGGCATTCCTTCAGCGCTCCGAGAACGACCCGCACCAATTCCGCTTCATCATCGCTCCTGAGGATAGTGACCGCCTCACCAATCTCAAGCCGTTCATCTGCGATCTGGTTGCGCAGATGGAGCATGATCTCGATGCCCGTCTCGATTGGGTTGCCGTCGATCACTTCAATACCGGGCATCCCCACACCCATCTCGTGATCCGGGGCCGCAACAGAGACGGCCGGGAGCTGGTGATGGCGCGCGACTATATTGCCTACGGTATCCGTGCGCGTGCCCAGGCACTGGTTACCCTCGAACTCGGTCCCGAGACCGAAATCGAGCGCCTGCGGAAATTGACCAAGGAAGTCGACCAGGAGCGCTTGACGCGTCTTGACCGTAAGATCGTCGGACGGGCGGTGGATGGCATTCTCACTGTCACAGCCGCGCATGCCTCCGACCCGCAGCAGCACAGCCTGCAGATCGGTCGCCTGCAGATGCTCGGCCGGCTTGGCCTTGCTTCCGAGCTCCAGCCCGGCGTCTGGCGTCTTGATCCGGCGCTCGAGCCGAAGCTGCGTGCGCTCGGTGAGCGTGCCGACACCTTCAAGATGATGCAGCGCGCACTGCGCGAGGCCGGCATCGAACGCGGCGCCGCCGACCTTGCCGTCTTCGAGCGCGGCACACGCAAGGCGCCGGTCATCGGCAAAGTCGCCGGCGTGGGCATGGTCGATGAAATCACCGATCGCAGCTGGGTGGTGATCGACGCCCTCGATGGTCGCGCCCACTATGCCGAACTCGGCCGGCTCGCGCCCTCCGAAGTGCCGTCGCGCGGCATGATTGTCGCGCTCACCGGCAACGGGCTGAACGGCAAGCCGACCGGAACACCGCGCCTTGAAGTCCTCTCGGCCGTCGAGCTCAACCAGCTTCCTGCTTATGACGGTCCGACCTGGCTGGATCAGGCGCTCTTGAAGCGCCCAACGCCTGGACGACCATGCCCGCGGATTCGCAGCTCGAGCTGAAAGAAGCCCTCGCTGTCCGCGCCGAATGGCTGGCTGGCAAAGGGCTCGCCCACCGAACCTCGACAGGTGAGATTGAGATCAAGCCGCAATTGATCGCAGCCTTGCGCCAGCGCGAAACGCAGCGTCTGGCCGGCGCACTGGCCCGAGAGCTGAAGGCCGCCTACATTCCGCCACAGCCTGGAGCACGGATCTCCGGTACTTATGAAAGATCGGTCTCAACGCCAACTGGGCGGCTGGCGATCATTCGCCAGGAGGATACGTTTACGCTTGCGCCCTGGCGGGCATCGCTGGAGCTGTTCCGCGGCCGCCCCGTTGCGGGCATCGCGACGCCAAGCCGGGTCAGCTGGTCTCTCGACCGCGGACGTGGACTTCCAGGACGTGCATGATGGGACGTGGAGTTGCGCACATCGCGGCCGAGAACCGTCCGGCGTGACGGCAGGTCTGCGGACTTGGCGGCTAATGCCGCCAAGTCTCTGGGGGAGCCTCAGTCCGCTAGGCGCGGCTGGAAGACCCGTTGGATGGCGTTGCCCAAGGTCCCCAGTGCTTCTCCTGCCTGGGAGGCGAGCTTTTGGACGACCCCAAGCTGCTCGGCAATCGACTTTGCCTCAGGCAGAACCTTAAGACTCTCGAGCGTCATCACAACGGTCTCGAACAGGATCTGGATTTCATAGATCAGCGTGACGATTTCCACGCGCATATTGCCCTCGCCATTGGGCGGGGTATTCTCATTCTCAGCCATGCTTACCTCCACAACAGGTTGGCTGGTCAGGTCCGGCGATGGTGTTACCAGCACCTCGTCGGGCCGTTTTTGTTTGCAGCAAAGCGATTCTGCCATACGGTAGCGAAATCGATACTGCCGCTTGATGATGCTCCGCTAAATTCGCTCTGGCAACTCGATTTCGATACAAAATGGCGATAATTACCTCCGAGCAATATCGTATGGCGCGTGCCGCACTAAAACTAAGCGTCCGCGACGTGGCCACCATGGCCAACGTTTCGACAAACACGCTGACACGACTTGAAAACGGTGAAGAGTTAAAGCCGCGCACTCTGGAAGCCGTCCGGAATGCGCTGGAAAAGGCGGGCGTTGAATTCACGAATGGTGATCAGCCAGGCGTACGGATGAAGCACCCCTCTTAAGACGGACGTACACCATCGTCGCGATGGCCACCGACCGTAGATCCTGGATTATTGCGGCGATTTGGACATCGCAATTGCGCGAGGGAATCCCGACCCAATTCGGCGAACATTTCGCGACCGCGGGCGCCGGCACTTTGGACGATCTCATCGCGCTCTCATCGGAGCTTCCCGATAAGGCGACACGATGCGTCACCGATGCCGCGAGTCACGCCGAAGGATGGTCGACCACCTCCGCTCGGCGATTGCGCCAACTCTTATCTGGGCCGCCTGATGCGCGAAACTATTCCTCAAATACGTGCGCTCTAAATCGCCGAGCGGAGGTGCAACCAAACAATTTAATTCCTGCTGCGAGCCAAAATCCTGCAGGCCTCGACCTCTGAAGTTTACTGCGACCCGGACGTGCACCCGCAGGTCGAGAGCTATTGGGGCAATGTCAATCCGGTGGGGTTTCGCGCCTGCTATGACGAGGGCAAGCGCTGCGCCGAGACGCTGTTCTTCGACTATTACCGCCAGCACCGGCTGAAGATCAAGGTGGTGCGGATCTTCAATACCTACGGCCCGAACATGCATCCCGATGATGGGCGGGTGGTATCGAATTTCATCCTGCAGGCGCTGCGCGGCGAGGACATTACGCTCTATGGCGACGGCAACCAGACGCGGTCATTCTGTTATGTCGCCGATCTGGTCGATGGCATGATCAAGATGATGGAAAGCGCTGACAGCGTGACCGGCCCGATCAATATGGGCAATCCGCGGGAGCTGACCATCCGCGAGCTGGCCGAGAAATTGATCGCGCTGACCGGCTCCTCATCCAAGCTTGTGTTCCGCGACCTGCCGCAAGACGATCCGCGCCGCCGCCGTCCCGATATCACCAAGGCCAAGGAGTTGCTCGGCTGGGAGCCGACCACAGAGGTCGAGGATGGCCTTACGGCGACCATTGCCTATTTCGATGCGCTGCTGCGCGAGGGCGCGCCAGTATCGGCCGGTGCGATGAATGGGCGGATGACGGCGAAAGTCTCTGCCCTCTCCAAGTCAGCCCCTGTATCGTGGGGTTGAGGAAATTAGGACACAATCCGGGGCGAGCTAGCTTTTGTTAGCGGCGCCGATCGTCTGCTTGACGTCAGGTGCCCGCCGCGGGGACTTTGCTTTGGTTCTGTCTTTACCAGCGCGATGCGCGTGCGGGCCGGTGGGCTGGGCTGCAAAATCGTCCATCTCGATGTCGAATTCCAGGCGCGCTGCGCGAGCTCAACGTGCTGTGGATGCACTCACGAAGGCAAGGGGGCTGGTAAATGATTGAGCCGAAGAGCACACGGATAGAGCTGCATGGCGCAAAGCTTCGGCGCTCAAGGAGGTAACTCGCGCCAGTTCATCGATCACAGCGAGCGCCTATCTTTGGCATCCATTTTGATGCTAGTGCACTAATTCATTCAGATGGTGCAAAAAGTGGCTGCAGCTTTTGAAAGATCTGATCGGCGCTTTTTGTCCACGTGAATGGCCTGGCTTGACGGTTGTGGTGCTGGATGTAGCGGCGGATGGCATCTTCCAGTTCGGCGACCGATCGGAAGACGCCGCGCCGTATGCGTTTTCGGGTGATGGCGGAAAAGAAGCCTTCGACGGCGTTGAGCCAGGATGCCGATGTCGGCGTGAAGTGCAACACCCAGCGTCGGTGGTTGGCCAGCCATCGCCTGACTTTGGGGTGCTTGTGAGTGGCGTAATTGTCGAGGATGGCGTGGACCACCTTGCCCACGGGCACGGCGTTCTCCACGGCATTGAGGAACTTGATGAATTCCTGATGCCGATGCTTGTCCATGCATCGGCCAAGCACGGTGCCGTCCAGGACATTGAGCGCGGCGAACAAGGTGGTGGTGCCGTTGCGCTTGTAATCATGGGTCATGGTGGCGCATTTGCCTGGCTTCGGCGGCAGGCCGGGTTGGGTGCGGTCCAGCGCCTGGATCTGGCTCTTTTCATCGATGGACAGCACGACGGCATGGCAGGGCGGCGCCATGTCCAGGCCGACCACGTCCTCGACCTTCTCGGCAAAGGCGGGATCTCCGCCAGGAAGCGGCTCGCGCCATCCCCCGGTCAAGTTGATCATGAGCGCTGGCGTCGCCGTCGAATTCAATGCCGTGCGCCGTCAGGCACATCAAAGCATGATTTGCCGGGCTTTATGGCGAAGGAGACGGGCAACCAAACTTGCAATTTGTTGCCCCGATGCGATTTTGAGGATTGAAGGTCTCCGCAATTGCGCGTAAGGCCTTGATATGATTGGCTCCCCGGGCCGGACTCGAACCAGCGACCCAGCGGTTAACAGCCGCTTGCTCTACCTGCTGAGCTACCGGGGAATAGGGCAATGCCCTGAATGAATAGGCTATAACAAAACCCCGCCCATCCTACCAGCGCAAATTGAAAAAACGCTTCCTCGCGATCACAGAAGCTTCCAGCGCGAGCATGTGGATCTGGGAAACACACATCAGTCGCGCGAGTTTTTGCCAAGAGCGCTCTCGCAAGTAGAGTGCCGTCTATGACGCCTGATTGCCCACAGCAGGGTTTGGCCGGAGCCCCGCGAAGTAATCGGGCGCCGCTTGCGCCTCGCGCAACGCAAGAGGCACCGTCTGGTGAGAGGCGGCAGATTGCATCTTGGTTGCGCAGGTGTATTAGCCTCAGGCTCCTCGCGCGACGAGCGCGCGCACCCCCCAGATGATCAGCCGCGCAATCGCGCTAACGAGAAGGCCGATAAGCAGGAGCAGCACCGATTTGGGACCGAGTTCCCCAAGCAGGGTGGCGAAGGCCCGGGTTGCAAGCTCGGGCGAGACCTGTTCGAGATAGGTGGTGAAGCTGTTCAAGAGCTCGCGGGCGATGCTTGTCAGCCAGCCGAAGGTGAGGGGGTGATTGAGATTCAAATACATGTAAGTGACCATCGCGAGCAGCACCTCGACGATGAGATAGACGACGAACAGCACAAGAAAGGCGATTGTCGAGAGGATGGTCTTCAAGGTGAAATCCCCCGGCTAGTGCGGCCACGCCCGATCCAGCCCCAAGGCGGCGCGGCCTCAATGAACGCTTAGGCTTTACCTCAGCTGCAGCTGCCGGCAAAGAGCGAACAAGCCCTATTCGGAGGGGCGTTTCCCTCTGATGCTAGCCGGGCTGCTGCGCATGGAGCGCCTGCTTGATGCTCTTAAAGGTATTTTCCATATGAAGCCGCAGCAATTCGGAAAGCTTCGCGCACTGACGCGCTTCGAGCGCAACGATGATGTCCTCGTGCTCCCGCATCGCGTCGGCCCAGCGCTCCTCCGTGATATTGGCGTAAACACGAGCGCGCCAAATCCGGCTGCAGATGCTGCGCAGCATATAAATCAGCGGCTGGTTACGCGCGGCGAGGTGAATGCGCTCGTGCAGCGCCTCATTGAGTTCGAAATGGCGCTTGCGCGAACGCTGCCGGTAATGCTCCAGCATCTCCTCGTGAAGCGCGCGGATTTCCGCAACATCGCTGTCGCTGGCACGCTCGCAGGCGAGTTCGCCCGCCAGCGCCTCCAGCCGGCTGTAGATCGGAAACACGTCTTCGAGATCGGAAATAGTGAGCGCACTGACTGTCGCTCCGCGATTGGGCTGCAGCACGACCAGCCCTTCATAGGCGAGCACCTTGAGGGCTTCGCGCAAGGGTGTGCGCGAGACGGCGAAACGCTCGCACAGTTCTTTCTCCGGGACTTTCGATTCCGGCGGCAGCTCACAGCTGATGATCAGATCCCTGAGGCGTTCGAGCAGCTCGTCGTGCAGATGGCGGCGCGTGATGGGGACTGTGACTGTCTCGGCCTCGGCGGGGGAGGATAAAAAAGCTGCGCCTTGCTCATATTCCTTGCCGTTGTCCATTGCTCAAAGCATTCCTTAAAATTCGGACGGCGTGCTGCGCATGGCGCCCGGAGAGATCCTTGATTTGATGACGGCAGGAGAAGCCGTCCGCCACGATGCGCGCTTGTTCGTCCAATCTACGCAGCGCGGGTAAAAGATCGAGCTCCGCCATTTGCACAGAAATGTCGTGGGTGTGTCGATTATAGCCAAACGCCCCAGCCATGCCACAACAGCTCGTCTCAATCAGCTGCGGATTTGCACCGGGAATAAGCCGAAGTGCGTGAAGAACAGGGTTCACCGCGTTGAACGCCTTCTGATGGCAATGGCCATGGACCAGAATGGGGCGACCGATCGCTTTGAGCGGCAGTTGCAGCCGGCCCGCTTCCGCCTCGCGGGCGAGGAATTCTTCCAAAAGCACGGCGTTAGCGGCGAGTGCCTCGGTATTCGGGCCGGGGAGCAGAGAAAGGAACTCGTCGCGCAGCGTGAGCAGGCAGCTCGGCTCGAGGCCGATGATGGGCGTGCCGCGCTCTATTGCAGGCGCGACCGCCGCAACAAAGCGGGAGGCTTCACGGCGCGCCTCCTCGACCATGCCAGCGGCGAGAAAGGTGCGGCCGCAGCAGAGTGGACGCTCCTCGGCATCGCCGGCAAGACGGACCCGGTAGCCGCCGGCTGCGAGCAGCTCGCAGGCGGCCGTCAAATTGTCCAGGTTCGAAATAGCGGTTGAAGGTGTCCGCGAACAGCAGAACTTCGGGCCCGCCAGCTGGTGCGGCGGGCGGAATGTGCCGGAACGGCTTTCGCCAAGAGGGCAGGGGCCTTTCCCGGGCAAAGCCCAGAGCCGCGGCGGCAAAGCCGGCGCCGGGTGAGCGCTGCGCCAGATTGATCAGCGGCGCGAGGGGAGCGATATGGGGCGCGTAGCGCGGCAGGTAGGCGATCACCCGCTCGCTTAAGGGCAAGCGGCGGGTGCGGTTCGCCGCATGCAGCACCTCGATCTTCATCTTCGCCATATCGACGCCGGTCGGGCATTCGCGCCGGCAACCTTTGCAGGAGACACAAAGCTTCAGCGTCTCCAGCATTTCCGGGGAGGCGAGTGCATCGGGCCCGAGCTGGCCGGAAATGGCGAGCCGCAGCGTGTTCGCCCGGCCGCGGGTCACGTCCTGCTCTTTACGGGTCACGCGGTAGGAAGGGCACATCACGCCGCCGGCAAGCTTGCGGCAGGCGCCATTGTTGTTGCACATCTCCACCGCGCCCTGGAAACCGCCGCCAGCGCCGGTGAAGCCCGACCAGTCGAGCGCGGTGTCGAGCGGCGGAACGCGGTAATCCGGGGCATAGCGGAAGAGATTGCGGTCATCCATCTTCGAAGGGCGGACGATCTTGCCGGGATTGAGGCGTTCCTCCGGGTCGAAGCGATCCTTCACTTGCTCGAACAGCGCAACCAGCGGCCGGCCATACATCAGTTCATGAAATTCGGAGCGCACCAGACCGTCGCCATGCTCACCAGAATGCGCCCCCTTATATTCGCGCACCATGGCAAACGCCTCCTCGGCGATCGAGCGCATGGTGCGCACATCCTTCTCCAGCTTAAGGTTAAGGACGGGGCGCACGTGGAGGCAGCCGACCGAGGCATGCGCATACCAGGTGCCGGCCGTGCCGTGTTTGCGGAAGACGGCCGTCAGGCGCTCGGTGTAGTCGGCGAGGTGTTCGAGCGGCACCGCGCAGTCCTCGATGAAGGAGACCGGCTTTCCCTCCGACTTCATCGACATCATGATATTGAGCGCGGAAGAGCGCACGTCGAAGATCTGGCGCTGCAGGCCGGGATCGATAATCTCCACGACGCTGCTCGGCAGGCCGAGATCGGCCATCAGCTCGGCAAGCTGCTTGAGCCGGCGCAAATTTTCGGCCTGGTCCTCTTCAGCGAATTCGGTGATCAGCACGGCATCCGGCTCGCCACGCACGAACTGGTCGAGCACGGGCCGGAAGATGGGATTGGCGCGGCCCAGCTCGATCATCGTGTGATCCACCAGCTCGACGGCCGTCGGCCCGAGCTTGACGATATGCTGCGGCGCCTCCATTGCGGCGCGGAATGTCGGGAAGTGGCACACGCCCAGTACGCGGTTGTTCGGGATGGGCGCAAGCTTCAGCGTGATCTGCGTGGAGAGGGCGAGCGTGCCCTCCGAGCCAACCAGCACGGCTGCCGGATTGATCGGCGCCCCGTTCGGCACAAGCGCATCGAGATTATAGCCGCCGACGCGCCGGCTCACGGAGGGATAGGCGCCGGAGATGGTCGCCGCCTCGCGCCGGCCAAGATCGAGGAGATCGCGAATGAGGTCGCGCCCCGCTGACGGCTGATTCTCGCGGATCCGCGCCGCGGCGCCCGCATCGAAGCGCACCGCTTCGCCATCGGTGAGCAGAGCCTCGATGGCGATCACGCGGTCGCGCATGATGCCGTAGCGCAGGGAGCGCGTGCCGCAGCTATTGTTGCCCGCCATGCCGCCGATGGTGGCGCGGCTCGCGGTCGACACATCGACGGGGAACCACAGGCCCTTCGGCCGAAGCTGCCGGTTCAGCTCATCGAGCACGATGCCCGGCTCGACCACGCAGGTCTGTGCCTCCTCATCAAGCGAGATAAGACGGTTGAAATGCCGGGAACAATCGGCGATCAGCCCGGAACCGATCGTCTGGCCGGACTGCGAGGTGCCGCCACCGCGCGCGGTGATGGTCACGTTCTCTTCCCGCGCGATCTGCAGCACGGCCTTGAGCTCCGCCGCCGATTTCGGCAGCACCACGCCCGCCGGCATGATCTGATAAAAGGAGGCATCTGTCGCGTAGCGGCCGCGGTCGAAGCGCGAGGTGAGCACCTCGCCCTGGATTTCGGCCGCAAGTCTGTCGAAAAGCCGTGAGCCCATGGTGCTTGACAGCTCTCCTTAGCCGGTCATTCATATTTTTGTTCGCTGATGGCATACCACGAACCGGCCCCTTGCGGCAGCTGCAAGGCAAGCGAACGGGAAGCGCAAATTCGAGGAGCCAGATCGGCTATGGCACGCACCGCTGGACGGCATTTCCTGCAAATTCCCGGACCCACCAACGTCCCGGACCGCATTCTGAGGGCGATGGACAAGCCGACCATCGACCATCGCGGGCCGGAATTTGCCGCCCTGACAAAAAAAATCCTGCCGGGCCTGCAGACGATCTTCAAATGTTCCGGCCCGGTTGTGATCTATCCGGCCTCCGGGACCGGTGCTTGGCTTGGCGCCTTGATCAACACCATGTCGCCGGGCGACACAGTACTGATGTACGAGACCGGCCATTTCGCCTCGCTCTGGCAGAAGATGGCCAAGGGCCTCGGGCTGAACGCCGAATTTCTCTCTGGCGACTGGCGGCATGGGGCCGATCCAAGCGCAATTGCGGCACGCCTCAGCCAGGATAGTACTCGCAGCATCAAAGCCGTCTGTGTGGTGCATAACGAGACCTCAACAGGTTGCGTTTCGCCGATTGCCGAGATCCGCGAGGCGATCGACTGCACGGGCCATCCTGCGCTGCTGATGGTCGACACCATCTCCTCGCTCGCCTCAATCGATTACCGGCAGGACGAATGGGGTGTCGATGTCACCGTCGGCGGCTCGCAGAAAGGGCTGATGCTGCCGCCGGGCTTAAGTTTCAATGCGCTCAGCGACAAGGCGCTCGCCGCAGCAAAGGACGCCGCCCTGCCGAAGGTCTATTGGGACTGGTCGGAAATCCTGGAGGCGAACACCCGCGGTTTCTTCCCCTACACCCCGGCAACCAACATCTTCTACGGTCTCGCCGAGGCCATCGACATGCTGCTGGAGGAGGGCCTGGGGAACGTCTTTGCCCGCCATGACCGCCACGCCGAGGCGACCCGCCGCGCGGCGCAGGCCTGGGGCCTCGAAGTGCTTTGCCGGGAGCCTGCCCAGTACTCCTCCTCACTGACGGCGCTGATGGTGCCGCCGGGCTCGAACGCCGATACTGCTGCGCGAGGTGTGCTTGACCCATTTCGACATGTCGCTCGGCACCGGGCTCGGAAAGGTGGCCGGCAAGGTGTTCCGCATCGGGCATCTGGGCGATTTCAACGATCTGATGCTGATGGGTACGCTGAGCGGCGTGGAGATGGGCCTCAAAATCGCCGACATTCCGCATCAGCGCGGCGGCATGGAGGCGGCGGCGAGCTATCTGGCCGAGTGCGCTGTGGCATCCTGAGCGAAGCTGGTAGGGAAAGCTACGAAGTCGTGCGCCCCGCACCAAGTGGATAGCTTTGTACTTTTCGCACCCCTTCGCTGCAGGTGAAGACCGATCTGGCTTTACTGCGCGCCGACCTGCCTGACATCGTTTCGCAAGCGGTGATCCAAGCTATGCGCGAGGCGCGCTGAACTCTGCCGAGAGTAAATCCAGCCCTTACGCCGTCTGTGTCCTGATCGGCGTGAATTGCTGCTCGACAAGCACGCCGTGCTCCAGCCGGAGCACCCGGTCCATGCTGTGGGCGAGATCGTAATTATGGGTGGCGATCAGCGCGGTGAGGCCAGCCTTCCTCACGAAATGCAGGAGCTGGCTAAAGACACGCTCCGCCGTTTCGGGATCGAGATTGCCGGTTGGCTCATCGGCGAGCAGCACCATCGGCGCATTGGCGACGGCGCGCGCAATGGCGACGCGCTGCTGCTCGCCGCCCGATAGCTCCGCCGGCCGGTGGGTCAGCCGTTCCTTCAGTCCAAAAGCGGAGAGCAACTCGGTGGCGCGCTCCCTCGCCTCGCGTTTCGACAGCCCGGCGATCAGCTGCGGGAGCACGACATTTTCCAGCGCATCGAATTCGGGCAGCAGGTGATGAAACTGGTAGACGAAGCCGATATCAGTGCGGCGAACCTTGGTGCGCTCGCGGTCGCTCAGAGTGGCGCAATCCCGCCCCGCAAGGATGATGGCGCCCGCGTCCGCCCGGTCGAGCAGCCCCGCTACTTGCAGCAGGGTCGTCTTTCCTGAGCCCGATGGCGCAACCAGCGCCACCGCCTCGCCCTCGTAGAGCTCAGCTGAGGCACCCTCAAGGATGCGCAACTCCCTGTCCCCCTGACGGAAGGTCTTTTTGAGGCCAACCAGCCTCAGCAGCGGTCTGCGCAGGCGTTGTTCCACCATGCTATTCATATCGCAATGCCTCGACAGGATCGAGGCGCGCCGCGCGCCATGATGGATAAAGCGTAGCAATTACGGATAGAGACAATGCCATGACGACGATCGAGATCACCTCACTGACGTCCATTTCGGCCGGCATTCGCGACAGGAAATAGACCTCGGGCGAGAACAGCTGCGTCGAGGTCGCCCAGGAGATGAACTGCCTGATATTCTCAATGTTGTCGCAAACTAGCACCCCGATCAACAGCCCGGCCAGCGTGCCGACGATGCCGATCGAGGAGCCGGTGACGAAGAAGATCCGCATGATTGCGCCTTGTGAGGCGCCCATGGTGCGCAAGATGCCGATGGCGCGGCCCTTGTCCTTCACCAGCATGATCATGCCGGAGATGATGTTGAGCGCTGCCACCAGAACGATCAGGGTGAGAATCAGGAACATCACGTTCCGTTCTACCTTCAGCGTGTTGTAGAAAGTGGCATTGCGCTCGCGCCAGTCAGTGATCACCATGTCGCTGCCGGCGGCGGCCGAAAGCGCCGGGCGCAGGGTGTCGACATTGTCTGGATTGTTGATCAGCACCTCCAGGACATGCACCCCGCCGGGCACATTGAAATATCGCTGCGCTTCCTCGAGCGGGAGGAAGGCGATCGTTGCGTCATATTCCGACATGCCGATCTCGAAGACCGCACGCACGGGATATCGCTTGACGCGCGGAGCGGTGCCGAATGGCGTCGAGGCGCCGCGCGGGGAGATGATCGTCACCTCGTCGCCGACGCGCAAATTCAGGGAATTCGCCAGCCGGGTGCCGATGGCAAGGCCGCCCGCCTGATCGAAACCATCAAGCGTGCCGAAGAAAACTTTTGACGAGACGCCCTCGAGCTTCTGCAGATCGGCTTGGCGGATGCCGCGCACATAAACGCCGTTCGATGAGACCTGCGTCGTCATCAGCACCTGGCCCTCGACGACGGGCAGGGCAGCCTTCACTCCGGGCACGGCGCTGATGCGGTCAGCGACTTCGGCGTAATCGCTGAAGTCACGGCCGATCGGGCGAACGATCATGTGGCCGTTGAGGCCGAGGATTTTGTCGAACAGCTCCTTGCGGAAGCCGTTCATGACAGACATGACGATGATCAGCGTCGCCACGCCCAGCATAATGCCGAGGAATGAGAAGCCGGCGATGACCGAGATAAAGCCTTCCTTGCGCCGCGCCCGCAGATAGCGCAGCGCCAACATCCATTCGAAAGGCGCAAACGGCCTCGTTCCAGTTGCGGCCACTCCAAAAATCCCTCAGTTGCCCCGGCCCGAAGACGCTCTCTTTTCGAGCGAATTTGTGGCGGCTTCGAGACTGAGCAATTCCCGCGCGCCGGTCGCCCGGTTTTTCACCTCAACCTCGCCGTTCTCAACGCCTTTTGGCCCGGCAATGATTTGCCACGGCAGGCCGATCAAGTCCATCTTGTTGAATTTCGCCCCGGCCCGGTCCTCGGTGTCGTCATAGAGCACCTCGATCCCAGCGTTCGTCAGCTTGGTGTAGATGTCCTCGCAGGCTGCATCGGTTTTGGCGTCGCCCGCTTTCACATTCACGATACCAACCGCGAAAGGCGCCACGGGAAGCGGCCAGATGATGCCGGCATCATCGTGGCTCGCCTCGATGATGGCGCCGGCAAGCCGCGAGACGCCGATGCCGTAGGAGCCGCCCTCGATGGCGACCAGATTGCCGTCGGGGCCCTGCACCTGACATTTCATCGGCTTGGAGTATTTGCTGCCGAAAAAGAAAATGTGGCCGACTTCGATGCCGCGGGCCGACAGCCGGTCCTGCTTCGGCACCTCCTTCTCGAAGCGCGCCGCGTCATGCATCTCGTCGGTCGCGGCATATTTGCTGGTCCAGGCTTCGATGATCGGCGAGAGGTCGCTGTCATAGTCCAGATCCTCGCCCGGCACCTTCATTTCGACGAGGTCACGGTGGCAGAACACCTGGCTTTCGCCGGTCTCGGCGAGGATGATGAACTCATGGCTGAGATCGCCGCCGATCGGGCCGGTATCGGCCTTCATCGGGATTGCCTTCAGCCCCATCCGGTGGAAGGTGCGCAGATAGGCGACAAACATCTTTTGATAAGAGCGGCGCGCGCCCTCCGGGCTGAGGTCGAAGGAATAGGCGTCCTTCATCAGGAATTCGCGCCCGCGCATCACGCCGAAACGCGGGCGGATCTCGTCGCGGAATTTCCACTGGATGTGATAGAGGTTGCGCGGCAGGTCGCGATAGGACTTCACGCTGTCGCGGAAGATTTGCGTAATCTGCTCCTCATTGGTCGGGCCGTAGAGCATGTCGCGCTCATGCCGGTCCTTGATGCGCAGCATCTCCGCGCCGTAATCGTCATAGCGGCCGCTCTCGCGCCACAGGTCGGCCGGCTGGATGGTCGGCATGAGCACTTCGATGGCCCCTGAGCGGTCCTGCTCCTCGCGCACGATTTGCTCGATGTTCTTCAAGACGCGAAAGCCCAGCGGCAGCCAGGAGTAGATGCCCGCGCTCGACTGGCGGATCATGCCGGCGCGCAGCATCAGCCGGTGCGAGACGATTTCGGCTTCCTTGGGATCGTCGCGCAAAATGGGCAGAAAATAGCGGCTCATACGCATGGGAAGCGCAACCTTGGTGATGTCATGATTTCGTAGGACGGCTCATAGCCGCTTGCAGGCGTGAGTGCAACGGTGAGGTTTGGGCAGAGCAGCTCCACCTGTGGCGCATTCCAGGGCGATTTTGGCGGGGCCGCCTGAAAGCTCCCCGCCTAGAAAAGCGGGATCAGTGTCGGGGAGGCGGCGCCAAGCGCCCCTTAGGCCGCAGTCTTCTTGGACGCCTCGCGCATCAGCACGGTTTCCAGCGTATCGAGCATGACGAGGCGGGTATGCGGATAACCGCCGAAGGCATAGCATGTTCTCGGCGGCCCAGGCCATCACCGCCCGAATGATCTCCTGCTCGGGGCATGCCGGCGAGGGCTGCCTCCCCCGCAAGGGCCTCCAGCCGTTCGTTGACGAGCGCCGCACAGCTCTCGCTGCGGCTCAAAAGATCGGCGATCACAGAGGCAGAGCGCGCCTGCGGACCTGTCGCTGGCCGCTCTTGGCTGGCCAACTCATCGCCAGGGGTGAGAGGAGCGGATCTGCCAAATTGATGCGCGCGCAAAAGTTTTTCTCCTCAAGTACCGAGCTAGGGAGTGGAAATCTAAGGGGAGCGAAAGCTTGATCACAACGTCTAAAAAGGTCTAGTGGAGTGGATTTGACATTTGGTACCCTCCTGCCGAGGGCTCGACAACCAAATGTCAAATCCAAAAACTCCACTAGAAACAATCAACGCGGGACATCGGCGGATGCCGGCATGTGGAGCGCAATCCTCAGACAGTACAGGCTGCGGCACGGCTTAACGCAAAAGCGTTTCGCCGCGATGCTGGGCGTATCGCAGAAGACGGTGTCGCGCTGGGAGCGGGGCGAGGACCAGCCGAGCCTTGATCTGCAGAAAACCCTGCGCGATTTAACCCGCGAGCCTGATGCGAGCCTTTCGGCACGCCTGTTCGCTTCGGTTGCCAATTGCCCCATGCCGCGCGCGCTATCGCGGCTGCCGGGGGTAACGCTTCAGGCGCTCTCACGCCCGGCCATCCTCAAACGCCCATCCGTCGTGGCCTGGCTCGGCCGGGACCTGGCACCGATCGCGACCGGCGTGCTGGCCGAAATGTTAGACGACAGCATCCTGCAACGGAGCATCGCCAGCGGTGAGATCGCCTGCGTGCGCGCCACGACACAAAGCGTGCTGCGTACCAAGGAGCATCCCACCATCGGCGCGTTCGAGACCACGATCACCTATTTCTTCCACGACGGCACGCTCTACAGCGACGCGATCTCGGCGCCGACAAGCGCCGATGCGGCGCTCGGCTATCGCGCCATCCCCGTGGACGAAGCGCTGGGTGGGTGAAGACCAGGCACGGCTTATAGTTCCGGTCTGGGCCATATGCGGTCATGCGCATGCAAAAGAGAGCGCTCAAGCCGCGAATGATCTGCGCTCAACGCTGAGGTCGGCTAATTTCTGGGTCTGCAGCATCGGTTGAACGACCAGACTTTCCGCGGCAAGCTTTTCCGCGACTCCTGCAGAAGCATCAAGGTCTGCGCGGCGCTCGGTGCGCATTCGCGCGGTCACGATACTGGCCATCATTGCTCGCGTCGCGCTGATGGCGGACGCCTCGACTTTGATCGTATTGAGTCCGAGCGTGAATAGCTTGCGTATCAGAAGATCCCGCTCGGTGCCCGGCGGCAGAGTGAATTGCACCGCGAAGGACTGGCCGTGCTGGCGGATCACTTTGCCGCCGACAAAGCCGACTTCAGCGATGAACAGCCGCACGTCGGAACCCGCCTGCGTGACCATGGCCCGTTCGCCATCGGCGCGGATCGCCGCTCCCGACAGAGAGACGTCTTGAATGCGTCCGGTCGACAACGCGCCGCCCTCACCAAAAATCCAGATGGGTTCATTGAGCTTGAAACGTTCTTCAGATCGATTGGCTGGGGCTTGCAAAGCCATCATGCAAACAAGAAACAGCACGACCACATTGATTGAGGCCCAAATCGCCAACACTGGAAGCGAAGCAGACTCGTCGATGATCCGCCACTCGGGGATCGCATTGATGGTTAAACCGGCGGCGGTAAGAACAATCAGCGCTGTCGCAAGCTGAAAAATTCCACGCTCATATGTCGCTTGGTTTGCACTCCCCCCCTTGGGTGTAACCTTGAAGGCGTGGCCATGGGGCTTCACCAGAGTAAGCAGGACAACCGGAATTAACTTGAAACTCTGGAAGGTGCCGAGAACTTGCGTGGCGAGAGGGAAATATTGACTTGGCGCATATGCGCATAGCCCGCCGACCATCGCAAGCAGCATGGGAAGAATGTAAAAAAGTGTAAACTCCGACGTCACGTTGACAAGCGGCAACATCCCGGTCAGCAGAAATACGGTGGGCGCGATGATCGTCAGCAGCATCATGCAGCTTTGCGAGAGCCAGTGGGTCGGTAGAAAAAACAGGCGATGCATGAAACCGAGATTCGGTCCGAGCGGCCCCTCGCGAAGAAAGAGCATTTGCGTTGCGCCTGTTGCCCAACGTTCGCGCTGCACAAAGAACGCCTTGAGGCTTTCCGGCGCAAGACCGAAGGCGAGCGGCTCGCAAAGATAACGCGTTATGAATCCATACCGAAGCATGGCCATTGTCAGCAGCATGTCCTCGGTAATTGAGCCAGTCGGCAGAGCGTCGCCAACAGCACGCATGGCGGCGCGACGTGTCACGGAGTTGGAACCGCAACAGAAGGCTGCGTCCCAGGCGTCGCGACTGGGCATGATGGCTTCGAAAAAGAAACGCTGATCGCCGGGCAGCGTTTTCTGCAAGCCCAGGTTGGTCTGCATGGGATCGTTATTGTAAAAGGTGTGCGGCACCTGAACGATGCCTATTTTCGGATCCTCGAAAAAGCCTATCGTGCGCATCAGAAAGCTGTGCTGCGGAATGAAATCGGCATCGAAGATCGCTACGAAATCGGCATTGGTTTTCGTCAGCGCGTGATTGATGTTACCGGCCTTGGCATGGGCGTTATTCTCCCGTGTGATGTATCCGACGCCTTTGCTCCCACAGAATTCCTTGAGCCATGGACGGCGACCGTCGTCCAGCACCCAGATCTGGAATTTTGGATAATCGAGGCACTGGGCGCCGGTAATCGTCTTTTCCAGCACGTCGAGCGATTCATTGTAGGTCGGTATGTAGACATCAACCGAGGGAAGTTGATCGGGTGTTTGGGCGCGCAGGCGCGACTCATGTCTATCCGCCTCCGCGATGCGGTCACTGCGTCGCAGGAAGATCAGATAAAGGATGAGCGCATCTGCGAGCGCGAACAGCTCGACACCGTAGCAGAACCAAATCCAGGAGAGTTCGTACCAGGCCCCCTCTGCGGGCAACACCGTGCTGAATAGTCTCCAATGGCAGTAACGGGCGACCATCAACCAGACAGCGCTGAATACGGCAAAGCGTGCCCATGTCCGTGAAAGCGGCAGCGCCGGTCCGAGAATATAGAGCGCTCCGATGACAAACAATGTTGGAGCCAGGAGTTGCAGAAGGGATAGCGATTCCAATCCCATCTCATTGATCCGCGGTTATTTTTGTGTCCGGCGCCAAACCGAGCTTTTCCCTTGCCAGGCGCCATGTTCTGGTGAAGCGATCCACAAGACTAAACCGGGTTCCGTTGAATCGGACCTCGGCCAGACGCCCGATGTCACAATATGTGTGGGCAGTCATCGGGAAGGTATCCGGCGGCATGCTCAGCTCGACGGTGATCTTGTTCGCGCTCACCGTTGGAAATTGTCCGGCCACGAGGCGATCGTCAGTGCGCGCCGTCGAGCCAAGAATTTGCCCGACCCTGCTCGCATGCCAGGTTTCATCGCCAATCAGCCGCGCCATCGCCGTATCGCCGATTGCGATCTGCTGGAAATCTCTCGCCGGGAGTACAGCCACCAGGAAGCGGTGCTCGCAATCGGCCAAATCGAGTATGGTTTGGCCTTCGGTAACGGTGGAACCCGGGCTGGCCGGCGTCGACCAGACCAGATGGTTGGCCGGGAACTTCATGTCGTAGCTGGCCTTGCGGTTCGTCCGCTTCCGCTCCTCCTCGATTGCGGCCGCGAGTTCGGAGGCCTGCAAGCTCTGCTTCAATGACTCGGTTTCGAGCTCCTGGCGGCGCAAGACAAGACGTTCACGTTGCTGCTGCGAGTACGGCACGTCATTCACGCCGTCGCTCAGAAAGACGCCATTGCGGGCGGCATCCAGCTCAACTTCGAGCCGATCAATTCGCGTGTCGGCGACTTCGCAGCGAGTCGATGCGGCCTCTTGTTTTGCCGCCGCCTCGGCAAATCGCAGTTCCGAAGCATATCCCGACTTGGTCAGGCTCCGCATAATTGTACTCACCTCACGGAGTTGCTTGAGCTCAGCCAGGCATCCTTGTTTTTCCGCCTTGGTTCCGGTGATTTCGCTCTCGAACCGCGCGACAGCGGCAGTGTGATATCCGCTCGCGCGTGTCGAGAGCTTGAGGTCCAGCGCAGTGATTTCGCTCAACTGACGGCTTGCGAGTTCGCTGGCTCTCTCTGCGAGAATGCGTTGCCGTTGGAGATCGAGAAGGACGCCCTGGTCCGACGATGTCGACTCCACCACGGTCACGGAAACGCCGTGATCAGGGAAAGCCCCCTTGCGAGGCAATTCGTCGGTCAACCGTCCAGCGATTGGCGATGTAATGCGAATGAGGGTGGTGTTGACAAAGGCCGAAGGCGCAACGCGGTAGAGCACATAGGGCGCAAAGGCCCACACGCTAACGGCAATAAGCGCCAGCGCCAGCGATAATCTGGCCAGCCGGCTACGCAAAACTCTCTCAATGGACATGGAAATTCTCGCGGGCCTTTAGCCTACCAACTCTCGATTACGACCTCGATATCTGACAAGCGGTTGACGCCGCCGCTTGAGAAAAACGCACCAGACCGGTCGCTGCGCGGTCATTTGCCGTAGTCAAAAAGCCATCTTTTTGGGTCAGCTTAGGATTACCCCAACACATTACGGATGGCTTGGTGAATTCGCTAAAATACAGTTTGTCTTTATCGATCGAACGAAAATCAATCAGCGGCGAGTTCCGCTCCATGACTTTTCGCGATCGTTTGTGCCTGGCGCCGCATGACTGCAATGGGGTCAGAAGCGGAATCCGGCGGTCAACTTCGGGCAGCGTGTAATGCGTTAACCTCCCCTTCACCACGCCTGCATCTTTCCTGCCCCAATCTATCCCCGCCCCCCTCTCTCGCGCATACACTCGGCTCGTTTCCTCTCCCGGAGGGACGCGGGGCTTAAGACCGGCTTGCTTTCGTTGGGAGGGGGAAGCGGTGCCTGATGACGCGAGGGCATGGCTGAACCGGAATTGAGGCCCAAAAGTGGCCGGAAACGGAGGTCAGCCTCGCGGTGGGTGTAACGAACCCGTAATTCAGGGGTCCGTGGCTGTCCTCCTGGGCTGCGATGCCCAGTGACACTCGCGTGTGCCGAGACAGTGTCGTCCGGGACGCGAAGAATGGTAAGGCGGAGCAGGCGGGGGCCAAAATATCACCGCGCGCGGGCGGCCATGAGGGCCACCCAACTACCATAGCGAGAGGCCTTTATGGCCGCCCGCGCCGTCCCTCGCTCCGGAGCGAACCTTTACGGTGAGCGACCAGCAAAGAAGAGGGGCAAGACTGACGGAAAGCCTCGCGGGCCACAGCCCGGCGAGGGGATTACTGTTTGCTCTTTGACATTCGCGAGCTTTTGGGACGAGCGACGCGCAACCCGCGCCGCCCGGCCAAGCCGCCTCAGTTCATCGTCGGGATGACGAAACTTGCGCCGTCCTTGATGCCCGAGGGCCAGCGCGAGGTCACGGTCTTGGTGCGGGTGTAGAAGCGCACCGAATCCGGCCCGTGCTGATTGAGATCGCCGAACACCGAGCGCTTCCAGCCGCCGAAGGTGTAATAGGCCAGCGGCACCGGGATCGGCACATTGACGCCGACCATGCCGATCTCGCATTTGGTGGCGAAGTCGCGGGCGGCATCGCCGTCGCGGGTGAAGATGGCGACGCCATTGCCGTATTCATGGTCGTTCACCAGCTTCAGGGCCTCTTCATAGCCGCCGGCGCGCACCACCGAGAGCACGGGGCCGAAGATCTCCTCCTTGTAGATGCGCATGTCCTTCGTCACCTCGTCGAACAGGCATCCGCCCATATAGAAGCCGTCCTCATAGCCCTGCATCTTGAAGGAGCGGCCATCGACGGCGAGCTTGGCGCCTTCCTTGATGCCGATCTCGACATAGCCCCGCGCGCGCTCCAAAGCTTGCGGGGTCACCAGCGGGCCGAAGTCGGCGCTGGAATCGGTCGAGAGGCCAATCTTCAGCGACTCGACGCGGGGGATAAGCCGCTCCATCAGCGCCTCCGCGGCCTGTTTGCCGACCGGCACCGCGACCGACACCGCCATGCAGCGCTCGCCCGCCGAGCCATAGCCGGCGCCGATCAGCGCATCGACCGCCTGGTTCATGTCGGCGTCGGGCATCACCACCATGTGGTTCTTGGCGCCGCCGAAGCATTGCACCCGCTTACCCGTAGAGCAGCCGCGGGCATAGACATATTCGGCGATCGGCGTCGAGCCGACGAAGCCGATGGCCTTGATGTCCGGATCATCGAGGATGGCGTCGACGGCCTCCTTGTCGCCGTTGACGACATTGAGGATGCCGGCGGGAAGCCCGGCTTCGATCATCAGCTCGGCGAGCCTCAGCGGCACGCCTGGATCGCGCTCGGAGGGTTTCAGGATAAAGGCATTGCCGCAGGCAATGGCGGGGGCGAATTTCCACATCGGGATCATCGCCGGGAAATTGAACGGCGTGATGCCGGCGACCACCCCCAGCGGCTGGCGCATGGAGTAGATATCAATGCCCGGCCCCGCGCCCTCGGTGAATTCGCCCTTCAGCAGATGCGGGATGCCGATGGCGAACTCGACCACCTCGACGCCGCGCTGGATGTCGCCCTTGGCGTCGGCGATGGTCTTGCCATGCTCACGGGCGAGCGTCTCTGCCAGCGCCTCGTTGTCGCGGGCGACCAGATCGAGGAACTTCATGAAGACGCGGGCGCGGCGCTGCGGGTTGGTCGCGGCCCAGGCCGGCTGTGCGGCCTTGGCGTTCTCGACGGCAGCGCGCAGCTCCGCTTTGGAGGCAAGCGGGATCTTGGAGATGACCTCGCCGGTCATCGGCTGGTAGCCATCGGCAAAGCGGCCCGAGCTACCCTTGACATGCTTGCCCCCGATGAAATGCGTAAGCTCTGCGACCATCGGTGTTTCTCTCCCAAATCTTGCGCGGGGCGGCTCGATGCCCGTCCTCACGCCGTCTCGACGAATGATAGCCCGCGATTCTGCCCCGATCGCGGACATTAGGCTATAGCTGAATCAATCACAGGGTTGCCTGCGATCAGGCGGGGCGCGGCTCGCGGCCACCGCCGAGCGATAGGATGATCGCCGAAAAATCCTTGCCGCCATTGCCTTCGGCAACGAAGCGCTCGTAGATCTCGGCCGCATGGGCGCCCAGCGGCGTTGCCGCACCGGTGGCATTTGCCGCCTCTTGCGCGAGGTGGAGGTCCTTCAGCATGAGGCTGGCGGCGAAGCCGGGCTTGTAGTCGTTGTCGGCGGGGGACTGCGGACCGATCCCGGGCACTGGGCAATAGGTGTTAATCGACCAGCACGAGCCGGAGGAGGTCGAGACCACGTCAAACATTGCCTTACGGTCGAGGCCCATCCTGTCGGCGAGCGCGAAGGCCTCGCAGACGCCGATCATGGAAATGCCGAGCACCATGTTGTTGCAGATCTTCGCAGCTTGACCCGACCCGGCCGGGCCGCAATGCACGATCTTCTGGCCCATGGCGGCAAGGATCTGGTCTGCCGGCACCACCGCATCCGGCTCGCCGCCGCACATGAAGGTGAGCGTGCCATTGGTGGCGCCGCCGACCCCGCCCGAGACCGGCGCATCGACTGGGCGCATGCCCTTGTCCTTGGCGAGCCGGTGCAGCGCTCTGGCGCTATCGAGATCGATGGTCGAGCAGTCGATGGCAACGGCGCTTGGCGCCAGCACACCGATAACGCTCTCCCAAACCTGCCGGGCGCTCGCCCCGTCGGGGAGCATGGTGACCAGCGCATCCGCGCCGGAGGCCGCTTCCTGCGCCGTTGCGACCACGGGCAGGCCGGCTGCCGCCGCAGCGCTGCGCGCGTCTTCCATCACATCGTGACAGCGCAACTTAAAACCGGCATGGAGGAGATTGGTGGCCATGGGCCGACCCATATTGCCGAGGCCAATGAAGGCGATGTTCATGCGTTTTCCTCCCGCGCGCCGGGTTGGCTTTGCCGGCGCGAATCTTGAGCGGAGTATAAACGCTTCAATGAGCGGAAAGAAACGTTCCGCACGCGCGCTATCAATCTCGATTTGATTGATGGTTCGCGGGACTCCACGCAACCGCGCCCGTGCAAGCTGATCCCTGCTGTCCGGCTTCCGCGGCGGTCGGGTGTTCGGCAATCTTGGCAGGGCGTGCCTCGTCGGTCATCGATCCTGGGCGGTGCTCAACTGGCTGTTCAGGCGCGGAACCGTCGTGGAGTTTGATGGAGTTGATAGCGCTTTGCATCTCCTCGCGCGTAACCCCGAATTTGCGTAGCCCGCGCGCGACAATCTCGGCTGCATCCTTGTTGCCGGTGGATTCGTGAATGGCGATGTCGGCCAACTCGCGCAGGTGCGGATTGGGCCCGCGTCCACCAAAAATGTCGCCGAGCGGCTCAGGACCGGGTTCGATGATGGGCAAAGCGGAAGCGGGTTGCCGCCGAAGCGCCAATTCACCCGGCTCGGTCTCGCGGGGGCAATGCTTTTGCAATCCTCCACGCACAATGGTCTGATTGGAAGACAGCTCATCAGCGGCAAGCGGAAGGCTCAGCGCGATGGCAAGCATTCCGGCAAGCGAAACTTTCATGGACATGCCACTCTCCTCACCGAGATATGCCCCCTCAGGTCGCGAGAAGATGCGGGCAAGCGGCTGGTCGGCCCCGATATGAGGCCTCGATCAAATCCGCGCCAGAGCGAGCGGCGAAGGAGCGAGTGGGTAGACGGGCCTCGTGAGAGGCCCGTCGAAGCGACTTAATTTCCATTACGCTGCACTTCGTCCCAGTATGCCCGGACGCTTTGCGAGCTGTTCGCGTCCTCAGCAACAGACCCATTCTCGACGTGAGAGGGACGCGCGATGGTCGCGGAAGTGCTGGCCAGGATCGCCACGATAACCAGGGCTGAACGGAAGAGGGTGTTCATCGTTTTTGCTCCAATTTTTCCGCTCGGGGCCGTAGCGGGATTGCTCACGGCCGGAGGGATACCGTCGCACTATGCGCGCCATGAAAGGCTGTGGCGTTGGCATTTCCCAACTGAGCAGCAGGAGTAAAATCGAATGACTTTCCGCATTGGCGACACGAAGGGGCGAGCAGACAGACCCCGCCTTCACCGCCCGGTCATTGCCGGCGCATTGCCCGACAGTTTGAAGCTCCGGCAGGAGCTCAGGATTGTGAAACGCCCGGCAGCTATTGCCGCGGCCCACCTCCTCGGCTCGTTTGATCAGGCTCAAAGACGCACCGCGCATGCGGCGGTAAAAAACGTGGGGGAGGTTCTTCAAGGCCATGAATCAGGCGATCACAAAGTTCATCAATGCGCGGGTTCCCCGCTATACGAGCTATCCCACGGCGAATCATTTTTCTGCTGGGATCGGCGAGGCAGATCTGCGCGGTTGGCTCGACGCCATCCCCAAGCCGGCGCCGGTTTCGCTCTATCTCCACATCCCCTTTTGCCGGAAGATGTGCTGGTATTGCGGGTGCAACATGCGGCTGGTTGCGCGCTATGAGCCGGTCGCAGCCTACGTAAACCGCCTGATCGAGGAAATTCACCTCATTGCGGATGCGCTTGCCGAGCGCCAGCGTGTATCCCACATCCATTGGGGCGGCGGCACGCCGACCGTTCTCTCGCCGCAGGATTTCGCGCGCGTCGATGAAGCCCTCCGCAAGCGTTTCGATGTCTCTCCCGATGCCGAGATTGCTGTCGAGATCGACCCGCGCACGCTGACTGAGGAGACGGCGGACGGATTGCAGCGCATGGGGTGCAACCGGGCGAGCCTGGGCGTGCAGGAGTTCGACGAGGGCGTGCAACGGGCGATCAATCGGATTCAGCCCGTTGAGAGCGTCGGGAAAGTTACGGAGTGGCTCCGCTCCAGGGGCATTGGCGCGATCAATTTCGATCTGATGTATGGCTTGCCGCACCAGACCTCGGCCATGCTGTCCGACACCATTGAGCAAGCTGTTCGGCTCGGGCCGGACCGGATCGCACTGTTCGGCTATGCCCATGTCCCCTGGATGGCGAAGAACCAGCGCATGATCGAAACCGCTTCTCTGGCGGGGGCCGAAGCGCGCTTTGAAATAGCGGAAGCGGCTGGCGATCAGCTCGAGAGCCTGGGTTATCAGCGGATCGGCATCGACCATTTCGCCCGGCCCGAAGATCCGCTTGCCTGCGCGGCGCGCTCCGGCCGTCTTCGCCGGAATTTTCAGGGCTACACGGCCGATGGGGCCGAGGTGCTGATCGGAATGGGAGCGAGCGCCATCTCGGCGTTGCCGGAAGGCTATGCGCAAAACATCGTCGAGACCGGTGCTTATATGCGCGCAGTCGGCGAGGGCCACCTGCCGGTCGCCAAGGGCCTGCTCTTTTCGGGCGACGATCTCCTGCGCCGGGCGATTATCGAGAGACTGATGTGCGATTTTTGCGTGGACCTGAAGGCGATTACCGACGCGTTCGGCACCCCGATCTGCGCCCTTCAATCATCGATAGAGCAGATCGAGGCCTATGCCCGGGAAAAGCTGGTGGAGTGGGATGGCCATCGCTTGCATATAACCAAGCACGGCCGGGCATTGACCCGGCTGATCGCCTCAGCATTCGATGTCTATCTTGCCGAAGGGCAAAGACGACACGCAGCTATGTAACGCATGTCCTCTTCCGACATCGTTGGCGAGCGGCCGAAACATTTCAGCCGGCGAGAGCCTGCTTGCGAGCCGACGGGCCGCCACTTTCGCGCGAACTTATTCCTTCACCGCCCCGGTCATTGCCGACACATAATGCTCGACGAAGAAAGCATAGAGGATGACCAGCGGCAGCGAGCCGACCAGCGCGCCCGCCATCAGCGACCCCCAGCGGTAGATGTCGCCGTCAACGAACTCGTTGACGATCGCAACCGGCACCGTCTTGTTCTGTGTCGAGGAGAGGAATGTCAGCGCATAGATGAACTCATTCCAGCACAGGGTGAAGCAGAAGATAAAGGCGGAGATCAGCCCAGGGATGGCGAGCGGCAGCACGATCTTGATCAGGATCTGCCAGCGGCCCGCTCCATCAATCAGCGCACATTCCTCCAGCTCATATGGGATCGTCTTGAAATAGCCCATCAGGAGCCAAGTCGAGAACGGAATGAGGATGGTCGGATAGGTGAGGATCAGTGCGAAGGGCGTGTCGAACAGGCCGTATTGGAACACCACCGACGACAGAGGAATGAACAGGATCGAGGGCGGCACGAGGTACGCCAGGAAGATGGCGCCACCGACCCACTGCGCACCCTTAAAGCGCAGGCGCACGATCGCATAAGCGGCGAACACGCTGGCGATCATCGACAGCACGGTCGCGCTGATCGCCACAAACATCGTGTTCCACAGCCAGAGCGGATATTTGGTCTCGAACAGCAGCTTCTCGATATGTTTGAAGGTCGGGTTCCAGGTCCAGAACGGATTGAACTTGTCGAGGTCCAGGAGCTGGTCGTCCGGCTTCACGGCGGTCAGCGCCATCCAATAGAACGGGAACAGCAGCACGATCAGGATCAGCGTCAGCGGCAGGTAGACGCGGATCAGCCGGCTCGGCAGGCTCTCCAGATAGCCCATGCCCGCGGTGTCGTCGTCATGCGAGGCGGCGAGTTTGCGGTCGACCTGCTCGCGTTCAGCGGTGAGCTCAGTCATTGCTTTCACCCTGTTGCCATTTGCGGCGCTGCAATCCGAACCAGGAGATCAAGATCGCGCCGAGCAGGAAGGGAATCATGGCCGTCGAGATGGCAGCGCCTTCACCGAGCTGGCCCGACAGGATTGCGCGCTGATAGGACAGCGTCGCCATGAGCTGGGTGGCGTTCACTGGACCGCCGCGCGTCAGCACCCAGATGAGCTGGAAGTCGGTAAATGTGAACAGCACTGAGAAGGTCATCACCACCGCGATGATCGGCGTCAGTAGCGGATAGGTAACATGGCGGAAAATCTGCAGGCGCGTCGCGCCGTCGAGGGTGGCGGCCTCGTAGAGCGATGGTGACACCGTCTGCAGGCCCGCGAGCAGGGTGATCGCGACGAAGGGAACGCCGCGCCAGATATTGGCGAAGATCACCGACCAGCGCGCATTCCAGGGATCACCGAGGAAATCAATATTGCCCGAGATCAGGCCGAGCTGGCGCAGCGACCAGGATATTATCGAGAACTGCGCATCGTAGATCCACCAGAAGGCGATCGCCGACAGGACCGTCGGCACGATGAACGGGATTAGCACCACTGCGCGCAGCATGGCCTTGAACGGCAGGCGCTCATTGAGCAGCAGCGCGAGGTAGAGGCCGATCGCGAATTTGATGATGCTCGCGACGATTGTGTAGAGCAGCGTGTTGAAGATCGACAGCCAGAAGACCGAGTCGTCCCATAGCCAGGTGTAGTTTTCGGCGCCGATGAATTCCCCGCTCCGGCCGATCTTGGCGTCGGTAAAAGAGAGCCAGACGCCGAGCCCGAGCGGGTAGGCCAGGAACAGGATTAGGAAGGCTGCGGCCGGCAGCATGAACCAAAACGCGATCCAGTTGCGATTGACGCGCAGGCGCTCCCATAGGGAGGCTTCGCGCGGAGCGGCTTTCGACCCCCGGCCTAGTGCGAGATCCGCCATGTTTGCGGCCTTCCATTAAGAGGATGCGGGGCAGCGCCGCATCGGCGCTGCCCGCCTTTTTCGCGGCTATCAGCGATAGATGCGCTGGAACTGACGCTCGGCAATGCGGATTGCGCCTTTCACGTCCTCGCGGCCCGTGCAATAGGTGGCGAACATATCGAGCAGTATGAAATCGGCGATCGCCGCGGCGGCCTTCTCGCCGACCGAGCCAAGGCCGCCGGCGGTCAGCGTGCGCTTGCCCGCCTGGCCGAAGATCGTCCGCTTGGGATCGGCGGTCCACACCGGATTGGAGTCATAAGCGTTGAGGCAGTGGGTCAGGTACCCCTGTGCCGCTTCCAGCCATTTGTTGAACTGGTCGGCCTCGAGCATGTACGCCATCAGCGCCTTCACGGCCTGCGGATATTTTGTGTAACTCATCCCCAGCATTGGATAGAGCAGATGCAGCTCCGTCGGCTTGCCGATCGGACCGATCGGCCATACCGCATGGTTCATATCATTGGCGATGTCCTTTTTGGACGGATCCTTGTTGGCCGCGACATAGATCGAGATGCCGTTGTCGGTCCAATTGATTTCGCCGCCGAGGAAGGCCTTGTTGTTCGAAGCGTCGTTCCAGGAGGCGGTGCCCGGCACCATGTTCTCATAGAGCTGCTTGGCGTATTCGAGGGCCTTGGCGGTCTCGGGTGAGTTGAGGATTACCTTGTCGTTCGCATCGACCGCATTGCCACCATGCGACCACAGGCACCAATGCACCCAGCCATTGCCGTCACCCGAGGCATGCCCCAGGGCGAAGCCGCCCGGCGTGTTGTTCTTCTTCATTGCCTTGGTGTATTCGAGGAACTCGTCGGTAGTGGTCGGGAATTTCGAGAAGCCGGCCTTGTTCGACGCCTCGATGCGGTAATTCAGCATGTTGCCGCTGTAGCAGATCGGAATGCAGATCCACTTGCCGCCACTCTTGCCGTACTTCTCAGCCAACTCGACCCACCCGCCATATTTCTTGCCGAGATAGTCGGCGACGTCCGATACGTCGAGGCACTTCTGCGGGAACAGATGCGGCAGCGAGTAGAGGCCCCAGAAGATGTCCTGGCCAGCGCCGGTATTGGCCGCGACCGACGCTTTGGGCTGCACGTCCTCGTAGGATTCACGTGAGATGGTGACCTTGACGCCAGTCGCCTTGGTAAAAGCGTCGATCAGCGCGACGAAGGCATCGTCTTCGGACTGCACGAAATATTTCCAGCGCAGCATCGACAATTCCGCGCCGCTTTCTGGCTTCCAGGGCGCCGACTGTGCCCAGGCCTTCGCCCATTCGAGAAGCCCGGAGCCGGTGAGCGCCCCGGCCGCAGCAACCGTCGTGCCGCCCGCCAGAAGAGCGCGGCGTGTAATCAAAGTCATTCCTGTTTCCTCCCTTGAACGTGATGTTATGAAACCGGTCTTTTCGACCTTTGACGCCTCGAAAGCGCATGCTGGGATAGGATGGGCGCAGCTAATTCTGGCGCCGCAATTTCTGCTTCGTTAACGGAGCTACGATGTCCTTCCAATCATGCTCTTGCGATAGGCTCCAAGGCCCGTGTCCATTGGCGACGAAAATGAAGCATAGCAGCCACTCCCGCTTCATAGCCGCTTTGGCAGACAGATTATCTGAATTCGCCCGATAAGCCAAACTTGAACGCAGCTCCAGACCGCCTCACTTGCGAGGCGCGAAAGCGCTGCGCAAGCCGAGCAGTGCGGAAGCTTAAGCGGCTGCCAGCGCGCTGACCGCCGCCAGCATCGCGTCGATGTCTGCCTGTGTCGTGCGATGGTTCACGAAGGCGCAGCGGATCACCGTCTCGTCGCCAATCGTGGTCCAGGACGGCGCGGCTGTCCCGGCCTCCTGCAGATCGAGCACCAGCTCACGGTTGGCCGTGCCGCGGTCCGCACCCCGCAGGCCGAAGCAGACGATATTCAGCGCAACCGGCGCCTTAAGCTCGAACAGGGGATGAGCCTTGATTTTTTCGGCGAGATAACGCGCCAGCTCGCAATTTCCCAGCATTGCATCGCCGATCTTATCCGTGCCTAGCGTTGTGATGGTCATCCAGGTCTTCAGGGCCCGGCAACTGCGCGACAGGTCCGGCCCTAGGTCGCAGGGCCAGGTCTCGCCGGCGGCAAGCCCGCGTTCGGCCCGCTGCAGATAAGCGGTGGGATTGGCGAAAGCCTTTCTGTGCTCCGCGCCGTCCCGGACCAGCAGGAAGCCAGCATCATACGGGACCTGTCCCCATTTATGGAAATCCAGAGCGATCGAGTCCGACTTCTCAATCCCGGAGAACAGCGGGCGCAGTGCCGGGGAGAATGCAGCGAGCGCGCCGATCGCGCCGTCGACATGGAACCAGAGTGCCTCGCGCGCGGCGATCTCGGCAATCCGCTGCAGCGGATCGATGGCGCCGGTGTTCACCGTGCCGGCCGTCCCGACAATCAGGAACGGCCGGTAGCCGGCGGCGCGGTCCTCAGCAATCGCCACCTCCAGGCTTGCCACATTCAGACGGCCCGCCGCGTCGGTTGCGATCCGGCGCAGATATGCGGAGCCGATCCCGGCAAGCTCCATGGCCTGGAAGATGCAGCCATGCGCCTCGGCCGAGGTGTAGGCGGTGAGCTGATGGGCTCCGTCACGCAGGCAGAGGCGCCGCAAATCGGGTCCCGCTGCCCAAGTCTTGGCGACGATTAAGGCGAGAAAATTCGCCATCGACGAGCCAGTCAGGAATAGGCCGGAGGCGGGCCCAGGGTAAGTGAACAGCTCGGCCATCCAGCGCACCACCTGTTTTTCGACCTCGAGCCCGATATGGTCACGGCCTCCGCAATTCATGTTGAGCCCGGCGGCGATCATCTCGCCCAGCATGCCGAACGGCGTTCCGGCGCCATGAACCCAGCCGGCAAAGCGCGGGTGAAGGTTTCCGGTGGTGTAGGGGATGATTGAGTGCTTCACATCCTCCAGCACATCAGCCAATCCACGGGGCCGGCGTGGGATCGGCTGGGCAAAGCGCTCGCGCACCGCGGCCGGTGCCTGTTGCCATACCGGCCGGTCCCGGATCGTCTCGATATGGGTAATGACATCGTCCAGCATCGTGTGAGCGAGCTCGCGGAAGGCGCTCCAATCCGCCGGATCGAGGTCGCGGGATCGAGAGGGCAGCCCTGTGTCTCCGGTGCTCGGCCGGTCTTCCAACGATGGCATTTCAACTCCGCCCTGGCATGCAATGGCTCATGTTCTGGAGACGCTTCCGTTGCCAAAATTCTGACGAAAGCGCGCAAAGCGCGACGATGCCTCAAGATTGACGGCATGCGGCGGCGCTTGCCCGGTAAGAATCGCGCGCACTTGCTCGACGGTGTCGAAGGCTTGATGCTCGACCGCGCTGGGCGTTAGCCCGCCGATATGCGGCGTTGCAACGACATCGGCGCGGGCGGCCAAATCGCGGGCTTGGCATCTGATCGGGAGCGCGGCCGACATCCATCGCGGCACCGGCAATGCACTTTGCGTTGAGCGCCGCCGTCAATGCCTGCTCATCGATGAGATTGCCACGCGACAGATTAATGAAATAGGCATGTGGCTGCATGCGGGCGAAGGCCGCCGCGCTCATCAGGTTCTCCGTCTGCTCGGTCGCGACCGCCAGGCAGACGACGAAATCCGCCTCGCCGAGCAGCGTCTCGAATGGCACCTGCTTGATGCCGGGATCGGTGATCGTCTTATAGGGATCGTAGGCGAGGACCGTCATGCCGAAAGCGGTGGCAAGCCTCGCCAGATGCTGGCCGATCACGCCATACCCGATGATCCCGACCGATGAGCCCTGGAGCTGGCGGCCCATGCGCGCCACAGGCGCCTCGGCCCGCACGATAGGTGCCAACCGCGGCGGAAACACTCCGCGCCAGATCGACCATCATACCGATGCCGAGTTCTGCGACCGAGGCAGCAAAGCCGGGCGTTGCCTGCGTCACCAGAATACCGTGCCGGTTCGCGGCATCCACGTCCACATTGCGGATATCGACCGCACAGCGCAGGAACGCGACGAGACTCTCGGGCGCCTGGTCGAAGAAGCTGGCCGGCCCCGGTGTCATCCGGTCGGAGATGATGACCGAGCAGCCCGCGGCATGCTTGGCGAGGGCGTTGGGGTCCAGATGCTCCGATGTAGGGTTGATCGCCACCTCGGCGATCTCTTCAAGCGCCGCCACGGCGCGCGGCCCGTAATAATTGGCCAGCATATCGGCGGTATGGCTGAGAAACACGCGGTACCGGCTCATGTTCGGCCTTGCTCCGGTTTTGGCGCCCGCTCGATGAGCTTGCGATAGCGGGCGAGGCTGTTCGACAGGTGGGCACGCATGACGCGCCGCGCAGCGCCGGGGTCGCGGCTGCGGATGGCCGCCGCAATGCGCCGGTGCTCGTTCTGAATAAGCATGAGATATCGGCGCTGCTCCTCCGGCGTGATCAATGCAACACGGATGCTCTGGCGCGGAATGACATGACGGCCCAAAAATTCCAGAAGCCGGCCGAATTGCGCATTGCCCGCCGCATCGGCAATCGCGCGATGGAAGGCGAAATCCTCATTCACCGCGCTGTTGCCCCGCTCGATAGCCTGATCGATGCCGGCCAGCGCACGTTCCATGACGGCGATCTGGCGGCGACTCGCACGCTGCGCAGCAAGTGCTGAGGACTCCACCTCGAGGGCGAGACGCAGCTCCATCAAATCGAAGATATCGCCGACGGAGCCCAAATCCGCCGCATTGATCCGAAATGGCACGCGGCTGGTATCGGCGGCGACAAAAGCGCCGGAGCCCTGGCGCGTGACGACCAGCCCTTCGGACCTCAGCGCCGCAACCGCCTCGCGAATGACCGTGCGGCTTACCCCCAGGGCGGTCATCAGTTCCCGCTCGGTTGGCAGGCGCGAACCCGGCGCAAGCCGGCCGCTCTTGATCTCGCGCGTGATCCGCTCGACCACCTCGTCGGTCAAATTTCGCGCCGCGCCGATCGGCTGCAACAGCGCAACGTTGCCAGCGTCGCCGGACAGTGTTAGGTTCCGAAGATGTCGGGTCATCGTATAACTTGATAGCACTGCGACAGGGCAGGTTCAACTGCCTGCTGCTTTGGTGGGCAGTGCGTCAGGACGGGTATGGGCCCGAATAGGCGAGCCCCCGGCGGGTCTGCTGACCCGCGGCAGGAGTTGGGAATCGGGCAGCTTCATTTCATAAAGCAGCTCAGTCCAAGCGGGCCGCCGTTTAAAAGCGCAGCCGGAAAACGGCTGAAGGGAGGAGCAAAATGAACAGACGTGATCTATTGACGATCGGCGCAAGCCTGGCGCTCGTCATGGCGGGTGGGTTCGCCTTCACGCCGGCGCATGCCGAGGACAAGATGGTCTTCAAGGCCTCGGACGTGCATCCGCTTGGCTATCCCACGGTCGAGGCTGTCGTGCGTATGGGCAAGAAGCTGGAGGCCGCAACCAATGGGCGCCTCAGCATCCAGATGTACCCGTCGATGCAGCTCGGCGGCGAGAAGGAGGCGATCGAGCAGGCACAGGTCGGAGCCCTGCAGATTGCCCGCGTCAGCGTCGGCCCGATGGGGACGCTCGTGCCCGAGCTTAATGTTTTCAACCTGCCCTTCATGTTCCGCGACAATGCGCATATGGAGAAGGTTATCGACGGGCCGATTGGCGACGAGTTGCTCAAGAAGCTCACCGACCATCCGACGGCGAACCTGATCGGCCTTTGCTGGATGAATGCAGGCACGCGCAACGTCTATAACAGCAAGCACGCCATCAAGACCCTCGATGACCTCAAGGGCCTCAAGATCCGCATGATGGGCAACCCCGTCTTCGTCGACACCATGAACTCGCTCGGCGGCAACGGCGTGGCGATGGGCTTCGATCAGCTCATCAACGCGCTGCAGACTGGCGTCGTTGACGGTGCGGAGAATAACGAGCCTTCTTACGAGAGCGGCCAGCACTACCGCTACGCCAAGTACTATTCGAATACCGGCCACCTGATGATTCCCGAGATCCTGGTCTTCTCGAAAAAGACCTGGGAAACCCTCTCCAAGGATGACCAGGCGCTGATCATGAAGCTTGCGAAAGAAACCCAGCAGGAGGAGCGTAAGCTCTGGTACGAGCGCGAGGAAGCCTCGCTGAAGAAGATGAAGGAAGCCGGCGTCGAGATCAACGACGTGTCCGACAAGAAGGCGTTCCAGGATGCGGTCAAGCCGGTCTGGGATAAATACGGCGCTCAGCTGGCACCTCTGATCAAGCGCATCCAAGACGTGCAATAAAGCACACTTCAAGACAACGTAAGCGGACCAGCCGGCTCATTCACGAGCCGGCTGAGTCCTCATGCGCGGCAAGAAAAGGGCTGAAAGCACATGTTGGCGCAATACGTTCGGCTAATGAATGGCGTTCAAAGGCTCTGCATGGTGATGGCTGGGACCTGTCTGGTCATCATCACCGTCATTATTCCCTTGGGTGTCTTCACGCGCTACGTGCTCAACGACGCCCTGTCATGGCCCGAGCCGATGGCCGTGCTCTTGATGATCTGGTTCTCCTTTCTCTCTGCCGCGATCTGCTACCGCGAGAACCTGCATATCGCCGTCGGCGTGCTGCCGAGCCTCCTCGCTGGCGCCCCACGCATCCTGCTGGGCTGGTTCGTCGAGCTGTGCATGTTCGCGATCAGCATCTTTATGCTGTATTACGGCGTGAAGCTGGTGCACACCACCTGGTTCCAGTCGATTGCCGAATTCCCGCTGGTCTCGACCGGCATGTCTTATCTCCCGGTGCCGATCGGCGGCGCGATTATCACGTTGTTTGCGATCGAGCGTCTTTGGACCGGGCGCTTTTTCGAACGGCCTGAGAGCGACGACATCGCGCCCGTTTCGACCGAATAGCGGGAAGGCTCTGATATGGAAGTGCTGGTGCTCATCGGCGGCTTCACGGTGCTCTGCATGCTCGGCGTGCCGGTGGCCTATTCGCTTGGGCTCGGGGCGATCCTCGCGGCGCTCTGGATCGACCTCCCCCTCGAAGCCGTCATGCTGAAGGTCTCCGACGGTACTGACGATTTCGCGCTGCTGGCCATTCCGTTCTTCATTCTGGCGGGCGGGATCATGGCCGAAGGGGGAATGGCCGAGCGCCTGGTCAACCTCGCCAAGATCTTTGTCGGCTGGATCAGAGGCGGGCTCGCTCTGGTCAATATCCTTGCCTCGACATTCTTCGGCTGCATCTCCGGCTCGTCGGTTGCCGATACGGCCTCGATCGGCTCGGTGATGATCCCGCAGATGGTCAAGAACGGCTATCCGCGGCTGTTCGCCGTTAACGTCACAGTAGCCGGCTCACTGCAGCCGCTGCTGATCCCGCCGTCGCACAATGCGGTGATCTATTCGCTGGCCGCGGGCGGCTCGATCTCCGTCGCGCACCTCTTCATTGCCGGCGTGCTGCCTGGCGTGCTGCTTGGTTTCTCGCTGATGGCGCTCTGCCTGATCATCGCCCGCCGGCAGAACTTTCCGAAAGGCGAATCCGTACCCTTCCGGCAGGCGGTCAAGATCGTGCTCGAGGCGTTCTGGGGCCTGCTGACGGTGTTCATCATTCTTGGCGGCATTCTGAGCGGGATATTCACCCCCACGGAATTGGCCGCCGTCGCCTGCGTCTACGCCTTTTGCGTGACGATGTTCATCTACCGCGACTATAAATGGAGCGAGCTGCCGATCATGGTCGGGCGGGTGGTTCGCACCGTCGGCATGGTGATGATCATGATCGGCTTCTCGGTGGCGTTCGGCTACATGATGGCGATCATGCGGGTCCCGGCCGTGGCCTCGGATTTCTTCCTGTCCGTCGCCGACGACAAATACACGCTTCTTGCGCTGATCAACGTTCTGCTCCTGGTGCTGGGCACGTTTATGGACCTGGCGCCGATGCTGCTGATCTGCACACCGATTTTCCTGCCGATCGTTACCAAATTCGGCATCGACCCTGTGCATTTCGGCATCATCATGATCCTGAACCTCGGCATTGGCCTGCTGACGCCGCCAGTCGGCCCGACGCTCGCGGTCGGCTGCGCCATCGGCAAGGTCAGCATGGAGGCCGTGTCGAAGAGCATCATGGTGTTCTACATCCCCATGCTCATCGTGCTGGCGCTCGTCACCTACATACCGGCGCTGACGCTGTGGCTGCCACGGCTGCTGCTGCATTAAGGGGGAATGTAGCGGTCAAGCGGCGCGCCGGCCGAGCTCGCGTACGGCGTCCAGTCGCTTTGCCGCGTTACCGCCTCGGGCATCTCCAATCATGCCGAACAGCGTCCGTTTCACTGGGTTGATACCGACGAAGCCGAGGACATTGCGCTCCAGATTCCTCACGCCGTGCGCGCCGTACCACCAGCGGTAAAAGAAGGCGGGCATGCCCATGGTCACGATCACCCGGCAGGAGCGCCCCTTGAGCAGCTTCTTGGGAAAGCCCTTTTTCTGATAGGCAAAGGCCACACCGGGACGCAGTAGCTGTTCGAGGAGGCCCTTGAGGAGCGCCGGCATCGTGCCCAACCAAAGCGGGAAGATGATCACGATGTGATCGGCGGCGAGGATCGCATCGCGCGCATCGCTGAGAGTCTCCGGCAGCGCGCCATGCTCGAACTCTGCCTGGTTCCGCAACAGCGGAAAATTGAGCCCGGCGACTTCGATCCGCCTCACCTCATGAGCGGCGGAATGCGCGCCATCGGCGTAAGCGTCGGCAAGCGCATGGCAAAAGTGAGTGCCGGCCGGGTCAGGATGACCCTGAATAATGGTAATACGCCGTGCCATCCGCTTCATCTCCTGGTCGCTTCGGCGGCAGCCAGGCCGGAGCCGCGCCACCCTCGGAGGGTTGAACCGGAAGACCGGCGTTGCGGCATTGACCCAAATCATGGCTTGGGCCGCGCAAAAGAGCTGAGGCTTTGCGATGCGGCTCTCGCTCCGCAATTTCGGTCGCCCGGTGTCAAGTTGCAGACGCTCCCGCGGTAGCGGCCAAGTCTGCGCCATCTCCTCATGAAGTTGCCGATCAGAAATCTTGACGCGGATCAATGGCGCGCAAATAAATCGCTCCCATCTCTAATGCAGCGACAATTCTGCCGCATGCACAAGAGGAGAGACTATCATGGCTGAATCTTCGCGTGATGCTCCTGCCAAACAAGAAAAGTCTGGTGAGGCGCCGCGGCCGCTCGAGCCGGTCGACAATCTCCGGCGCGAAATGGATCGGGCTTTCAGTGCATTCCGCCGCAACTTCTGGGGTTCGGCATTCGGCCGCTCAATGATGGACATGGAGCCGTTCTGGCGTCGGGAGGGATCCTGGTCGATGACTCCGGCCGTCGACATCGTCGACAAGGGCAGTCATTTCGAGGTCCACGCTGAACTGCCGGGCATGGACGCCGAGGACATCGACGTTAATTTTGCCGATGGCACGCTGACGATCAAGGGTGAGAAGAAAGACGAGAAGGAAGAGAAGAAGGAGGATTACTATCTCTCCGAGCGCCGGCATGGCTCCTTCCAACGCTCCTTCGTCGTGCCGCAGGGTGTCGATCCGGACAAGATCGATGCCAGCTTCAAGAACGGCGTGCTGACGGTAACACTCGCCAAACGGCCTGAAGCTACACAGAACGCCAAGAAAATCGACATCAAAGCCGGCTAACAGCCTGGCAATTGCGGGCGGCTGCCGGCTCAAACGCCGGCCGCCGCTTTGATTTTGTCTTCTGCTTGCCCTCTGCGATTCGGTGGAAGCGGCGCCAAACTCACTTCGTCTGTTCTGCCTCGGCGACATTGGTCTTCACGGCGACGAAACTGTCCGGGCTCACCGATATGGAATCAATGCCGCAGCGCACGAGGAATTGTGCGAACGCGGGATCATCGCTCGGCGCCTGACCGCACAGGCCAATCTTAACGCCGGCTTCGCGTGCCTCGCGGATCACCCGCTCGATCATCCATTTGACCGCCTCGTCGCGCTCGTCGAACAGCGCAGCGAGTGCCTCCGAATCCCGGTCGACGCCGAGAGTCAGCTGGGTGAGGTCGTTGCTGCCGATCGAGAAGCCATCGAAGCGTTCGGCGAACTGCCTGGCGAGGATGACGTTCGAGGGCACCTCGCACATCACATAGACTTGCAGGCCCTTCTCGCCGCGCTTGAGTCCATTCTCTGCCATAACGGCGAGGACCCGGTCCGCCTCGCCGACCGACCGACAAAACGGGATCATTGGGATGACATTGGTGAAGCCGAGCGTCTCGCGCAGGCGCAGGATGGCGCGGCACTCCAGCGCAAAGCCCTCGCGGTAGCGCGGCGAGTAATAGCGCGAGGCGCCGCGGAAGCCGATCATCGGGTTCTCTTCCTTCGGCTCAAATTCCGCCCCGCCGACGAGGCCGGCATATTCATTGGTCTTGAAGTCGCTCATCCGGACGATTACGGGCTTTGGGAATTGCGAGGCGGCAATCCGCGCCAGGCCGCGGGCCAGGCGGTCGACGAAATATTCCGGCTTGTCGTCATAGCCGGCTGTCAGCTCGGCGATCGCCGCTTTAGCATCCTCGTCCTTCAGCTCGTTGAAGCGCACCAGCGCCATCGGGTGCACTTTGACGTGGTTGGAGACCACGAATTCCATGCGCGCTAGGCCCACGCCATCGGACGGCAGCCGCCACCAGCGGAAGGCTGCCGCCGGGTTGGCCATGTTCAGCATGACCTTGGTGCGCGTCTGCGGGACGGCATCGAGGCTCAGCTCTTCGACTTTGTATTCGGCGCAGCCCTCATAGACATAGCCCTCGCTGCCTTCCGCGCAGGAGACCGTCACCTCCTGCTCATCGTGCAGCACATGGGTCGCCTCGCCCGTGCCGACCACCGCCGGCAGGCCAAGCTCTCGGCTGACGATCGCCGCATGGGAGGTGCGCCCGCCATGGTCGGTGATGATCGCCGCGGCCCGTTTCATGATCGGCACCCAGTCGGGATCTGTTGTGCCGGTAACCAGGATCGAGCCGTCGACGAAACGGCTGATATCCTTAGCGCTCTCGATCAGACACACGCGACCCGTCACCACTGCATTGCCGATGCTGAGGCCCGTAAGCAGATTCTTACCTTTCGAGGTGATGCGATAGGAGCGCAGCGCTGCATCGCTCTGGCGCGACTGCACCGTCTCGGGCCGGGCCTGCACGATGAAAATCTCGCCGGTCTCGCCGTCTTTGGCCCATTCCATGTCCATCGGACAGCCGTAATGCTGCTCGATCAGCGCCGCCCAGCGCGCCAGCTTGACGATTTCTTCGTCGGCGAGAACGAAACTCGTGCGCTCGCGTTTCGAGGTCGGCACATTGCGGGTGGTGCGCTCGCCCTCGGCCGCATAAATCATCTTCAGCGCCTTAGCGCCGAGCTTCTTCTCAACGATCGGAACGCGCGCCGGCTCATTGAGGAGCGGCTTGAAAACCTGATATTCGTCCGGGTCGACCGAACCCTGCACGACGTTTTCGCCAAGTCCCCATGCGGCATCGATCAGCACCACGTCCGGAAAGCCGGTTTCGGTGTCGATCGAAAACATCACGCCCGAGCCGCCGAGATCGGAGCGCACCATGCGCTGCACCCCGACCGAGAGCGCGACTTTCAGGTGATCGAAGCCTTTGACCTGGCGATAGCTGATGGCCCGGTCGGTGAACAGCGAGGCATAGCAGCGCCTGCAGGCATCAAGCAGCGCTTCCTCGCCTCTGATGTTCAGGAAGGTCTCCTGCTGGCCGGCAAAGCTGGCGTCGGGCAAGTCTTCGGCGGTTGCGCTGGAGCGCACGGCGACGTCCACGTTGGCCTTCCCCGCTCTCTTGCAAAGCTCACGATAGGCTGCCTTGATATCCGCTGCGATCTCGGCCGGCCAGTCTCCCCAGACAATTTGCCGGCGGATTGCCTGGCCTGCTTCGGCAAGCGTGGACTTGCCGGAGGCGAGATGGGCGAGAGCGACAGCAATGGTCTCGCGCAGGCCGTTCTCGTCGATAAACCGCCAATAGGCATCAGCCGTGGTAGCAAATCCTGGCGGCACGCTGACGCCCTTGCTGCCGAGATTGCGGACCATCTCACCAAGCGAGGAATTCTTGCCGCCGACCCGGGCGACATCGCCGCGCGCAAGATCCTCGAACCACAACACGCCTGATGCTGGATTGCTCATCTTCATATCCCTTGTCCGAACTGGCAGAAATGCGCTCGAGGGCGACTTTCCGGTCTTCCGCCTATTGCCCGGCGGTCTGCAGCGGGCCAATTCCTCGGCGGGCCATGGGCCGGCGCCTATGCCCGGCCGGCTCGTTGCAGTTGTCGCTCTTGACCCAGAAGTCTGCGCACTATCGCGGGGTTCTGCTCTGACCTGGATCAATACATAGCACCTATTCGCGCGCGAGAGTGAAACATGCCTGTGCACGCAAGCGTGGTATTATCCTTGAACGGTCTTCAAGCCACATGCCTTTGACTTTGGTCAAGGCGGTGTGGCCAGCCTGCCTTGAATGTGCTTCCGCTCGCCGGTTGCTGAATATGGCGGGGCGGTTCGCACCTGTCCGGAGCAAGCAATGATCCAAGAGGACCAGACCGCGACAATCGCTTTTCTAAAGACGCAGATGGGCACTGGTTCAGCGCCCGCGGAGATCATTGAAACCCACATCTCCTTCGTCTTCCTGACCCGTGATAGGGCATTCAAGCTCAAGCGGGCGGTCAAGCTGCCCTATGTCGATTTTTCGACTGCGGGGTTGAGGCTGGGCGCCTGCGAGCGGGAAGTGGAGCTTAACAGAAGGACCGCTCCCGATCTCTACATCGGCATGCGGCGCATCACGCGAGAGGCTGGCGGCGGGCTTGCGTTCAATGGTACCGGCGAGCTTGTCGACGCCATGGTTGAGATGGTGCGTTTCGATGAGGAGCACCTGTTCGACAAAATGGCAGCGGCAGGTCAACTCGAACCAGCCGTGATGAGCGCACTCGCCATGGCAATTGCCCACTTCCACCAGGGCGCGCCTGTCCTACATGACGGGTCGGGTTCAGGCATTATGGAACGCGTGCTCGAAATCAATGAGGCGGCTTTCGCCTCCAGCCATCTATTCCCCAGCGCAGATTTGAAGGAGCTCAATGTCGCCTTCAAGAAGGCGCTACGGCGTCACGGTCCGCTGCTCGATGTCCGGGAAGCGGCCGGCAAGGTGCGGCGCTGTCATGGCGATCTGCACCTGCGCAACGTCTATCTCGCTGAGAGCGGGCCGCAGCTGTTCGACTGCATCGAGTTCAACGAGGCAATCGCCACGATCGATACGCTTTATGATCTCGCCTTCCTGCTGATGGATTTGTGGCATCGCGGGCTGCCCAGGCTCGCCAATCGCGTTATGAACCATTACCTCGACGCGACCGAAGACGAGGGAGGCTTGACGCTCCTGCCATTCTTCATGGCGATACGGGCGGCAATACGGGCCCATGTCCTCGCCACGCAGGTGGAGGAAGCCGAGACCGCCTCGAAGGAGGTAGCAGCCGCGGCCTGCTCCTATCTCGAGTTCGCTATAGCCTTGCTATGCAGCTCTTCGAGGCCGCGCCTCTATGCGATTGGGGGCTTGAGCGGCTCCGGCAAGACCACCGTCGCAGAAGCGCTGGCGCCCGAGATTGCGCCGCCGCCCGGCGCGCGGATCGTCGAGAGCGACCGCGTGCGCAAAGCCATGTTCGGTGTTGCGGCCGAGACCCGGCTCGGCGAAGAGGCTTATAGCCCAGAAATTTCCGCCGAAGTGTATCGCACGCTCGCCACGAAAGCGCGTTCCATCCTCTCGGCCGGCGGCCCCGTGGTGGTCGACGCCGTCTTCGACAATTCTGCCAGGCGAGAGCTGATCGAAGAGACCGCAAGCGAGATCGCCGTTCCCTTTACCGGCGTGTGGCTGGATGTTGGCGCAGCGACGCTCCGTCAGAGGGTGGCCGAGCGCATAGCCGGCACTTCCGATGCCACGCGTGACATTCTCGATATGCAGTTGCGGTGCGGCGCCGGTCAGGTCGAATGGGCACGCATCGATGCCGGCCGCCCCATCGGCGAGATTGTCCGCGATATTCTGGCGCTGCCATCTAAGCTCGCCCCAAAATAACAGGTGCTGTGAGCTCCGGCTTCCTATTTCGGCTGGATATTCGGATTGCCGCCCGGCTCGCCCGGTGGCGGAATGACGGGCGTGGTGTTCGGATTGGGATCCGGCGCCGGGGCCTGGATTTCGGGATCCACATTGCGCGGCGGATGCAGCACGCCCTTCGATTGATTGAGCTGCTCGCTGAGCGGCTGATCGGGGCGCGTGCTTTCCGGGGCGGTCGGCACTTGTTTCGGGTCGGTTTGCGAGTCCTGAGCTCGGGCATGATCATTCTGTGCGATCATCAGCATAGCGCCCGCGATGAGGATGCAAAGTGCACGGCCGGGCCTGCTGATCCGCCTGGCGACCTGAGCGCCCGGCCGGCGGTATCCATGGATTGAGCCTGTGAAGGGCATGGTCTCTCCTCTTAGTGAGCATCAAGTCAATGACCTGACCCGCTGCCCGGTTCCGAGCGCATGCGCCCCGCATGTCTCGACAGAGGAGCGAATCTCCAGTAGGCGCGATGGGGATTGCCGCCATTCACGGAGAGCAGGTTGGAGGGCAACCTCTATCGGCCGGTCAAGCGCTACCTCGAAAGTCTCGGCTTTGAGGTGAAGGGCGAGGTGTGCGGCTGCGATCTTGTCGCCATTCATCAGGGCGAACCGGCCGCTGTCATCATCGGCGAGCTCAAGCTCACCTTCAATCTTGAGCTCGTGCTGCAAGGGGTGGATCGCGCTGCCGCTTGCGACGAGGTCTGGCTGGCGGTTCGCGCCTCCAGGCGTGGCCGGGGGCGAGAGTGTGACCCGCGCGTCCGCAAGCTCTGCAGGCTGCTTGGATTTGGTCTCCTGTCGGTGACGTCAACCGGCGTAGAGGTGCTCGTTGAGCCGGAGCCATGGCGTCCGCGGCGGGATCGCAAGCGCCGTTCCAGGATTGTGATTGAGCATCAGCGTCGGCTTGGCGATCCGGCGACGGGAGGGAGCACCCGGGCGCCGATTATGACCGCCTATCGGCAGCAGGCGCTCGCCTGTGCCGCTGCGCTCTCCGGCGCGCCCGCACGGCCGCGCGACCTTAAACCTGCCATGCCCGACGCCTCGAAAATTCTCAGGCATAATGTCTACGGCTGGTTCTTGCGTGTCGAGCGCGGTGTCTATGCGCTCACCGATAGCGGCAGGGCCGCACTGGCGAAATGGCGTACAGCTGCACCCGAGACATGCGCCAGCCTCGCAGAGAACGACGAAATCCCCGCGCAAGCGGGTACCCAGATTGCCATTTAGGTCAGCTGCTTCCCCGTTTCCACGGGGAATTTCGGTTGTGCGGTTTGGGTCATCCATCCGACCCGATCACGCTTCAGAACTTCCCAAAGCGCAGATAGGCCTGCTGCGGGTCCATGCCTTGAAGAATCGCCTTACGCACCTCGTTCTCGGTCGAGACGGCAGCCTCCGCCTTCTCAACGATCGCTTGCGCCGCATCTTTCGGCACACGAACGGCGCCGTCGCGGTCGGCGAGCAGGAAGTCGCCCGGTTGAATGCGAACGTCACCGATAGTGATCGGGGCGTCGAACGCAGTCGGCACCCAGTAACCGACAATGTCGCGCGGCGTGAACCCGCGGCACCAGGTTTGGAAATGCATCGCCAGCAGGAAGTTCACATCGCGCACATAGCCGTCGATCACGCAGCCGAGCACGCCTTTGCTGTTCAAAGTCTCGGCCGAGAGCTCTCCCATATGCGCAACCGTCTGATCGTTCGGCTGGCAAACCCAGACATGTCCCCGCTTGGCTTTCGACAGGAGCCCGGTCCATTCGACCAGGGTTTGGTGCGCATCGGCCCCGGTATCGACCTTGCCCTCGATCGTGAAAATCGGGCCGGCGAGCGTGATTTCCGGGATTATGGGTCTGATCTCGGGGGGAAGGGTAAAGTCCCTCAAGCCCATCGCGCGCATCACGTCGTGCACGGCGCCGGTGTAGCAAGCACTGAGGCGCCGGGTGATTTCAGCTTCGTCCATCGCTTATGTCTCTCTTCCGCTGGTGGTGGACCCGTTTCCCCCCGGAAGGGGCCTCCACTGCCGCGCAGTGAAGAACAAAGGCTAGGACTCTATCTGCCCGCGGCTTCGGCCGATCTGCAAGCCATAATGTCCGCAATTATTGGATGTGCATCCCCGCCGGCCATGCTGGGTTACTATGGCCACCGATGCGCAAGGTGAAAGGCAACGGGCTGGAGCGTGGCCGAAGCTCAGGAATGACCGGAGGAGGAAGATATGGGAAAAGGAAAATTGGACGGCCGCCGCACGCTGGTCACGGGTGCTTCGCGCGGTATTGGACGGGCCGTAGCGATCCGGTTCGCGCAAGAGGGCGCGCGCATTGCCATCAACTACAATGGCGACCGTGCGGGGGCGGATGAATGCCTGCGCCTTTCCGATGCCGCATCGGCCACCGCCGGTGTTTCGAATCCGGGTCACTACGTCGTTCAAGCAGATGTCGGGCAGGAGGTCGAGGTGGACTGCATGTTCGAGGACCTCGATCGTGTATTCGGCGGGCTTGACATCCTCATTAACAATGCTGGCATCCAGATCGAGGCGCCATCCGAGCAGGCCGATCCGCGGGATATCGACCGGGTGCTGCACACCAATCTTTATGGCGCCGTCTATTGCTCGCAAGCAGCGCTCCGTCGTTTTCTCGCACAAGGAAAGGGCGGGGTAATCATCAACTGCTCCAGCGTCCATCAGATCATTCCGAAACCCGGCTTCTTGAGTTATTCGCTCAGCAAAGGCGCGATGGGCAATCTCACCCGCACCTTGGCGCTGGAATTTGCGGGTCGCGGCATCCGCGTCAACGGCATCGGTCCCGGCGCGACGCTGACGGACATGAATGCCAAGTGGGCCGATGACGCCAAAGCCCGCGCCGGGGTGGAGGCGCATATCCCATTGGGGCGCGCCGCAGAGGCGGAGGAGATCGCAGCCGCGTTTTTATTCCTCGCCTCGCCCGAGGCCTCCTATATTACCGGGCAGACGCTCTATGTCTGCGGCGGCATCACCCTTTATGAAGAGTTCCGCAAGAATTGGGCTTCCTAAGGCTAGACGCAACGCGCGGCGGCTGGGGGAAAGAAACGGTGCGCAAATCGTCATTTGTTGGCTAGAATTCCACCATGACGCACGCCCGACACCCGGCAAATCATCGGCTCAGCCGCCAGGCGGCGTTGCTGGGCGTGTTTGCGGTTCTCATGCGCTGCGTAATTGCGCCTGGCCTGATGCCCGATCTCGCTGCCGCGGCGCATGGGACATTCCAGCTGGTGATCTGCAGTGGCACCGGCGCGAAAGGGCCGGCGGACGGTCAGGATGGCGGCTCGCCGCCTGGGGGCCATAAGAGCAATTCCAGCCTCTGTCCTTATGCGGCCTTCGGTCATGTCGCGACCGCCGCAGAGCCGATCGGGCTTAATGTCGTTAGGTTCGAGCCAGCGTTCGAATCACTGCCAGGCCAGCGCCTTCTCTTCCCTCGCTACCGCGCGCTTTTGGCGCCCGTGCCCCTCCGCGATTTGGGTGATCTGCCGCCGCGCGTGATGTGGCGGCACGGGACCTCGCGACCTCAGACAGCTGTGTCATGACAGCTCGGCGCTGACGCTGAGCGATCAGCTGTCCGGGAGTCAGCAGGCCCTTTTCGTCAGACTTTTGTCCCCCCGAAATCCCCTCCAAGAAAGAACAACATCATGCATCACCATTTCCGCAACATTCTCGCCGCCTCCCTCTTCGCCGCTGCTTTGTCGGCTCCGGCTTGGCTTTCCGCCCATGAGTACAAGGCCGGCAATCTGCTGATCGCCCACCCTTGGACGCGCGCGACACCGTCCGGTGCCAAGACCGCTGCCGGCTACATGATCATTACCAACAGCGGCAAGGAAGCCGACAAGCTCACCGGCGCCACGACCGAAGGCGCCGATCAGGTCGAGCTGCACGAGATGAGCATGGGGAACAGCATCATGAAGATGCGCCAGCTTAGGGGCGGCATCGAAATCGCGCCGGGCGCAAAGGTCGAGCTGAATTCTGGCTCCTATCACCTGATGATGATTGGCCTCAAAAGCGGCTTCAAAGAGGGCCAGATGGTCAGGGGCACGCTCAAATTCGAGAAGGCGGGCAGCGTGCCCGTCGAGTTCAAAGTGGAGGCGATGGGCGGTGGCGGCAGCGATCACAGCCACATGAATTGAGAACGCTTCCCGCCAATCGCAGCCGGAGCCGTGAAGGTCGCCTTCGCGGCTCCGCTCTCATCCTCTGAGACTTGACTTGAGCCTGATCGGTTCAGATGGAACACGCCGCCGGCGTGGCGAAATTCTCGCGGGTGTCGCTTAAAACGCCTTGGATGCAGCCTGCTCCATCAGCGGCATTTCGATGGTGCAGTGTAGGCCGTCCGGTTCGAAGTGCTGTTGCACCTTGCCGCTGTTCTCGATCAGCACTGAGCCGAAGCCTTTGCGCGTCGGAGGCACGACGGCAGGGCCGCCCCTCTCGGTCCACTCGACAATCAGCGTCTTATAGGGTGATGAGGGAACACTTCGCCATTTCAGCGTGACGGAGCCATTGGGCGCGGAAAGTGCACCATATTTGGCGGCATTCGTGCCAAGCTCATGCAGCACCAAGCCGAGCGACGTGGCCATGCCGGGCGGAACCAGGAGCTTGGCGCCATCAAGCCGGAGCCGGCCCGGACCGGTGAGATGCGGGGCCAGCTGCTCGCGGGCCAGCTCGCTGATCTCAGCGCCTTCCCATTGCGAGGAGGTGAGCAGATTGTGCGAGATCGAAAGTGCCCGCAGCCGCCCCTCGAACGCCGTGGTGAAGGCGGCCGGATCAGGCGTTGAGCGCAGCGTATGGCGCGCCATGGCCTGGATCACCGCAAGCGTGTTCTTCACCCGGTGGGACAGCTCGCGGTTCATCAAGAGCTGGCGCTTTTCCGAGCGGCGGCGCTCGGTAACGTCCTCAATCGTCGTCGAGATGGCAATGGTCTGGTCGCCGCTTTTGATGGGGGCGATGCTGACCGAGCCCTGAAACAGCGTGCCGTCCTTCCGGCGCAGCGCCGTATCGAGACGCAGGCTCTCGCCAGATTCCCAGGCCCTCAAGAGTTCCTGATAATCGTCGTCGTTCCCTTCTGGAAACAGCATGGAGAAGTTGCGACCGACGGCTTCGGCGTGCGGATATTGAAACAGATGCTCAGCGGCCGGATTCCAGTTCTGGATACGCCCAGTCGGAGCGAGGCTGAACATAGCGTCGTTTGCGGCGTATACGATAGCGGCGAGCCGCGCCAGCACCTGCTCGGTGCGTTTGCGCTGGGTAATGTTCTCCAGAATGGCTCCGATCCCCATGATGCCATCTTTCGCCTGGATCGGATAAAAATGCGCGAGCAAATATTGCGTTCCGCTGTTAGCGCTGCCGGGCGTCTCGATCTCGATGTTCTTGGCGGCGATCCCACTCCTGAGCACCTCGTCGCAATGGGGCTTAGCGATAAGCTCAAGCTCTGGGAAAATTTCGAAAAACGGCTTGCCGGCAAATTCTACGATGGGGTTGGCGCCCATTGTCGCTAGAAACGTATTCAGCCGTAGCAGGCAACACTCTTTGTCCATGAGAGCAAGGCCAATCGGAGCGCTGCTGTAGAGCGTCTCAAGCTCCTCGAGCCTCGCCTCCGCTTCGGCCTGGGCAGCCTTGAGCGCATCGATCGCCTCTTTGCGCACTGTGATATCGCGCAAGATCCCAGCAATAATGCGGGGTTTGCCGTCGGTCATGTCGAGCGGGAAGCGCATGTCACGCACCCATCGCACGGTGCCATCCGGGTAGAGCATGCGATATTCGCATTCGGCGCTGGTCAGTAGCAACCCGCCGAAGCACTCATCGAAAATCTGCCGATCCTCAGAATGGACCGCATTGCGCCAGCTCTCCAAGGGCGCCAGGTCTTGGCTCTTGTGCCCCGTGATGGCCTCGAAAGCGGGACTGATATAGTCGATGCTGTTATTCTCAAGATTGATGAACCAGATGGCATCGTGACTCTGCTCACCGAACAGGCGGAAACGGCGCTCGCTTTCCGCCAGGTCCTTGGTGCGCCGGCGCAGCTGCGATGCGGCTTCGCGGAATGCCGAGGACAGGAAGTTTGCCTCGCGCAAGGAGGAATGCAGAACGGGAATCTCGCCACCCTCGCCGAAGGCTCCGGCTGCGCCGGTCAGCTGCCGGATGGGCTGGGCCATCGCTTGTGAAAAGGCGTAGGCGGCCATCAGAGAGAGACCGAGCGCTCCCAACGCAATGTAGGTAAATTTATGCCAGACCTCGGCGAGCGGCCGCTCCACCGCCGCGAGCGGCGCGGTAGCAAAAGCCGTCCAGCCATCGGTCGCCGATGTGCGATAGGCGGTAAGCAGCGGCTTGTCGGAGCCGAGTTCTGCGCGGAACTGGCCGGCATCGCCGCTCATGCGGTTGACGATCGAGTGCTGGACCGGCTGCCCGGTTTGATAAGTGCTCGGGTCCGACGAGATGACATAGATGAAATTGCGGTCGGCGAGCGAGAAGCCCCAGGACGGCTGCAGGCCGACCGGCATAACGGCGTCGGTGAGGTCTTGCGGTTCGAATGCGAAGTTCAGTCGTCCAACCACCTTGCCATCGCGCAAGATGGGAACGATCGCAGTGAAAAGCCGCCGCTGCGCCGTACGCCCGAAGAACAGGTTTGAGACGATGGGACGTTTGGTCTTAATGGCCTGCGACGCCGAGCCGTCGTCCACCGCGTCCGGCAGAGGAAGTCCATAAGGATAGCGCGTGCTGAACAAAGGTTTGGGGCCAAGGTCAAACAGGATGACGTAGCCTTTGCGCCCCTTAAGCCCTTCCTTTGCGCGCGTATAGAGCGTTTCGTACTCCTTGCGGTCGAAGGCGGTATCTTGGGCTAGCACATTGAGCAGCGTCATGACGCTTGCCATCTCCCGCTCCATATTGGCCGACAGGTTATCAGCAATGCGCTGGGCATCCTGATAGAGCCCCAGCCGGGCCGCCTCGATATGATTGTGAAGGCTAAGACCGGCAAGAAACAGAAGCGGCACCATAATGGCGATGGCAAGCAACGCCAGATGTGTGGTCAAAGACCATCCACTCCTCTTTCCCCAAACCTTCATGAGGCTCGCCCGCAAGGAGGGGGGAGGCTTGGCCTGTTGCTCATCACGCATGCAATGTGGCCATTTAGCTCTTCGTTCTTCCTCTCGCGAGCACACCAGAAGCTCGGCATTTTCGCTTGCGAGAACGCGAAAAGGCAAAGCGCCGGTTCCAAAGATTGAAAACCCGGTTTCCACAGCGCCTTACTCATTCCCCGCAGTCCTGTCACGGCCAGCGCCAAAGCCTAACAAGCCGAAAATATCCGCCCCTGGCAAGATAGTAGGACACATGGGTTGAAGTGCCGCGGCTTGGACCGGGACAGTCTGGAGCACCTTCGAAAGACAGGCGCCCACGACCGGGCACACCACTGGCTCTGCTCTCCCCATCCGCCATTCCTTAACTTTTTTATTTGAAAGGCGTTAGTGTGTTCGGCTGCACAAAGCCCTCTATGCCTGCATCTGAGCCGTGCGAGTTTTGCGCAGTTCTGATCGCTTCACCGCACGCAGCGCGTTTTCATCTAAAACAAAATTGGAGTCTGGCTGCCCGTTAACGCCGGTCTTTCGGCCGAGTTCCCTGCTGCGACCGGCCTATGCTACAATTGGTAGATCAACCGGAACTTGCATGCAGAATAGCGTGTTTTCACCCCAAACCCGTTCAGCGTAAGAAAACTCCATGCCCGCACGCGCCTATTGGACCGGCCAGCTCCGGCTCTCCCTCGTCTCGATCCCCGTGCAGCTCTATGCCGCAACCAAAACGGCGAGCCGTATTGCTTTCCACCAGATCCACGAGCCGAGCGGCAAGCGGGTGCGCTATGAGAAGGTGGTGCCCGGCCTAGGCCCGATCGAGAATTCCGAGATCGTGAAAGGCTATGAAGTCGATAAGGGCCGCTACGTCACCATAAGCGATGAAGAGCTGGATAGCGTCCGGCTCGAGGCCAAGAAGGTGATCGACCTTGTACGCTTCGTCGATCAGGCGAGCATCGACCCGATCTACTTCGACAGGCCATTCTTCGTTGTGCCCGATGGCGAGGGCAATGAGGAGGCCTATGTGGTCCTGCGCGAGGCGCTCAAGACCACCAAGCGGATCGGGCTCGGCCAGATGGCGATCCGGGGCCAGGGCTCGCTGGTAGCCGTGAAATCCTGTGGGCGCGGCATTCTTCTGGAGACCCTGCGCTATGCCGATGAGGTCCGGCGGAGCGACGCGTTTTTCGCCGATATTCCCGATCTCAAGCTCGACACCGACCTTGTCGATCTCGCTAAGGAGCTGATCCAGCGCAAGACGGGGCCCTTCAAGCCCGAGGAGTTCAAGGACGCCTATACCGTCGCGCTGCGCGAGCTCATAGACAAGAAGATCAAGCATGAGCCGATCCGCGAGGCTCCCGAGGAGCCGACCACCGGGGTCGTCATCGACCTGATGGAAGCGCTCAAGCGCAGCCTTGGGCCGGGCGCTGCCGCGGCCAACCGCCGTTCGGGCAACTCGAAGGCCGAAGCCAAGGAAGCGCCGAAGTCAAAAGCCGCCAAGCCTGCGGCCAAATCCGCCAGCAAAAAGCCGGCAGCCAAACCGAAGAAGACCGCCAAGGCCAAGAGCGCGGCCTAACTAACGTCCATGGCCAGGGATAGCCTCGAAACCTACCGCCAAAAGCGCGATTTCACCAAGACCGCGGAGCCGGCAGGCCAGCCGAAAAGCTCGTCGGGCGGGAATAGTTTCGTTGTGCAGAAGCACGCCGCGCGCCGGCTGCATTATGACTTTCGCCTGGAGCTCGACGGCGTACTGAAGAGCTGGGCCGTCACCCGCGGCCCCAGCTACAATCCCCACGACAAACGTCTCGCCGTGCAGACCGAGGACCATCCGCTCGACTATGGCGGCTTCGAAGGCACGATACCCGAGGGCGAATATGGCGCTGGCTCGGTGATCATCTGGGACAATGGCCGCTGGGAGCCGATCGGAGACCCGCATCGGGGACTGGAAAAGGGCGACCTCAAGTTCAACCTTTACGGCCAGCGCCTGCACGGCCGCTGGGTACTGGTGCGGATGAAGCCCGACAAAAAAGGCCAGAAGCGCGAGAACTGGCTCCTGATCAAGGAACGGGACGAATACGCCGAGGACGCCGACGGCGAGGCGCTTCTCGACCAGTTCTCCACCAGCGTGGTCAGCGGCCACACCATCGACGATGTCGCTGGCGGCGGCTACACGCCGGGTGCCGTCAAGCCCAGGAAATCGGCGAAGACGCGTGGCGAAAAGCCGACCTTCATCGCGCCGCAGCTCGCCGAGCTTTACGACGCGCCGCCGCAAGGCGCTGGCTGGTTCCACGAAATCAAATATGACGGCTACCGTATCGTCACGGTGAAGGACGGCGGCAAGGTCCGCTTCTATTCCCGCTCGGGGCTCGACTGGACGGCAAAGTTCGAGAGCCTCACACCCGCCATCGCCAGCCTGCCTTGCACCAGCGCGGTCATCGACGGTGAGGTCGCGGTGATCGGCAAAGACAATCTCACCGATTTCAGCTTGCTGCAGCAGGCGCTCTCGGAAGGCACCGGCGGCTTCACCTACTACGTCTTCGACCTGATGCAGCTCGATGGCCGCAGCCTCGTCGATCTGCCGCTGCGCGAGCGCAAAGCCCGCCTCAAGGTGCTCATCACCCCGCTCGCGGGAAGCCGGCAGGTCTTCTACTCCGACCATGTCGAAGGGCAGGGGGATGCCTTCTACGCCCAGGCCGCCGCCATGGGCCTCGAAGGCATGATCTCCAAGGATGCCGCCTCGCCCTATCGCTCCGGGCGCAGCTCCGCCTGGCGCAAGATCAAATGCGCGACCGAGCAGGAATTCGTGATCGTCGGCTATTCCATCTCCGATAAGAAGGGCCGCCCGTTCTCCTCGCTGCTGCTCGGCTATTACGACCGCGCCGGTCAGCTCACCTATGCCGGACGCGTCGGCACCGGCTATAATGAAAAGACCCTCGCCACCCTCGGCAAAAAGCTTGCCGCGCTCCGGCTCGCGGGGCGCCCGACGATCCAGGCGCTCGTCCATCGCAAGGACGCCGTCTACGTGAAGCCGGAACTGGTGGCGCAGATCAGTTTTAGGGGATGGACGGCGGACGATGTCGTCCGTCATGCGGTGTTCAAGGGGCTGCGCCAGGACAAGCGCCCCCGCGACGTCAAGAAAGAGGAGGCCGCTATGCCCCAGGCCATCGATGCGGAAGGCGGAACGCGCATTGGCGGCGTTCGTCTCACCAGCCCCGACAAGCTGCTCTATGCCGACCAGGGCGTCACCAAGCGCGATGTCGCCGAATATTACCTGCGCGTCGCCGATCGCATGATGCCCTACATCAAGGACCGGCTGATCAGCCTGGTGCGCTGCCCCTCGGGCGCTGAGACCGCCTGCTTCTTCCAGCGCCATGCCTCGGCCGGCTTCCCCGAGCAGTTCAAGGGCCTTCGCATCAAAGAAAACAACTCCGACGCCGAGGAAGAGTACATCTACATCACCGACGCGGCCGGCCTGGTCGCCTCGGCGCAGATCGGCGTCCTGGAGCTGCATATCTGGGGCAGCCATGTCAAGGATGTCGAGCGCCCCGACCGCATCGTGTTCGACCTCGACCCGGACGAGGAGCTGAAATTCACCGAGCTGAAGGCCGCCGCCACCCAAATCCGCGACATGCTGGAGAGCATTGGCCTGAAAACCTTCGTCATGGCGACCGGCGGCAAGGGGCTGCACATCGTTGCGCCCGTCCAGCCGAAACATGAGTGGCCGGAGGTGAAGGCCTTCACCCGCGCCATCGCCGAGACGCTCGCCGCCCAGCATCCGGACCGCTTCACCGCCAATATCCGCAAGGCCACCCGCAAGGGGCGCATCTTTGTCGACTATCTGCGCAATGACCGCACCGCGACCGCCATCTGCCCCTATTCGACGCGCAACAAGCCCGGAGCGACGATCGCCGTGCCGCTCGCCTGGGATGCGCTGAAATCGCTCAAAAGCGCCCATCCGATCGGCATCCGCGATGCCGCCGCGATCGACCGGCTGCTCGCCGAAGACCCCTGGGCCGGCTATTTCAAGGTGAAGCAGAGCCTCCCCATCGAGCAACTGCTTGCCGGCAAGGCCCCGTCCAGCGGCAAAAAACGCACGCGGCGCGACTTAGATCGCGACAGCGCCATCAGCACAGTCCGTCATTGCGAGGCTGCGAAGCAGACCGAAGCAATCCAGGGCGGCAATCTCGGAGCGAGCGGCCCTGGATTGCTTCGCCTCCGGCTCGCAATGACGAAACTCGCGGATGTCAAAGAGCAAACACTGATTCTTTGTTGGTCGCTCACCACAAAGGTTCGCTCCCTCGCCGGGCTGTGGCCCGCGAGGCTTTCCGTCAGTCTTGCCCCTCGTCTGAAATGAGGGACGGCGCGGGCGGCCATAAAGGCCTCTCGCTATGTATGTTGGGTGGCCCTCATGGCCGCCCGCGCGCGGTGATATTTTGGCCCCCGCTGCTTCGCCTTACCATTCTTCGCGTCCCGGACGACACTGTCTCGGCACACGCGAGTGTCACTGGGTATCGCAACCCAGGAGGAAGCACACGTACCCCTGAATCCGGGTTCGTTACACCCACCGCGAGGCTGACCTCCGTTTCCGGCCACTTTGGGCCTCTAATTCCGGTTCAGCCATGCCCTCGCTCATCAGGCACCGCTTCCTTCCCCCATGGTGAGACGGTCTCGAGGCCCGCGCGTCCCTCAGGGAAAGGAACGAGGGCGAGTGTATGCGCGGGATAGGGGGGCGGGGATAACTTGGGGCAGGCAAAGCTGCGGGCGTGGTGAAGAGGGGGTTAACGCGGGAAGACGCTGCCAGGTGGGCGCCGCCGGATTTCGCTTTCTGACCCGAGATCCAGCAAGTTGATGAAGCCTGCCCCTGACAGTGTTAGTAACAACACCTCGTAAACGTCTCTTCTTACGAGGATTTCTGCCGGCGACTGGCGCAAGCACCTTCTCAGCAAGTAATTCAACTTGCTAGGTTTTAGTAAAAAACGTATGTTTACATCAAGTTCGAGCACTTATGCTCGGGCACAGGTGGGGAGGATGTCATGCTTACACGTCGAGAATTTGCCGGTGTTGCGTCATGCGCGCTTTGTGGCCTGGCAGAGTTTGTGAATAGCGAAGCATACGCGCAAGGTGCTGCACCCCCTGCGACAACAACTGGCGTTACGCGAAAGATATTGTCACAAATAGACGGCCCAGTGGCGGGCTATCTCACGCTACTTGTGGAAGCCACAATAGAAGCAGGCGTCTCAGTCGCAAGACACACGCATCCCGGTGTCGAATCCTCCTATGTGATGGAGGGCACCGGTTTTGAGCTTCCTGTGCAAGGCCAACCGACCCTCGTTCTCAAGGCCGGTGATGGTTTCCAAATCCCGAGCGACACACCTCATGCAGGGGGTAAACCGACGGAAAGCAAAATGAGGATTTTCATCACCTACGTGGTTGAGAAGGGAAAACCCCTCGCGTCTCCGGCCTGAGCATTTGATTTGGTTCACTTGGCCGGATTAGCCCGGCTCGGCCGCCTGCCTTTGGTTGGCGGAACCGTCTTTTCGGTCATGATCTATAGCGAGCCGCCCTGGATTGCTTCGCTTCGCTCGCAATGACGGGCGAAGCGGCGTCACCTACCGGCTATGCCGCGTGGTGCTCCGACCAGCTCCCTTCCAGGACATACCGATCGAACGGCATCCGTGGGACTATTCTGTTGCCCGGCCGCTCCTCGAACTGGACGATGCCGTATTTCTCCAGCTTGTGAAGGGTGCGGCTGACGTTGGACTTCGCCTGACCAGCGCGCTTCGCCAGATCGGCCAAAGAGTTGGGCTGTGCGCTCCGGATGATCTCCAGCAGCAGCATGGTCTTCTTGGAAAACACCCGGCCGAAATCATCCGGAGAGGTGAACCATATTGTCGGCTCCTGACCGCCACGTTTCCGCTTGCCCGATGCGATGTCGATTGTCCGCTTCTTGGTCTCCTCCAGAGAGGCAATGCCGATGTAAAGAGTTCGTGTCCCGCTCACTGATCCTCCTCCATCACCTTTGCGCATCTTCCCAGACGTGCGCCATCAATCGCGCGGCTGCTTCAAATTTGTTGCGAGAACGCTAGGTGTGGGCGCGTCACTTCAGCCTCGTATAGCTTGGGCATTGCCAAACCTGAACTTTTCAGGAACATAGTTCCTATCAGCGATTCTTAAGAAGCACCCTCTGAGCGTTCTGTAGAACAGAATCACCCGAAAAGCTAAACGTGAGTGATGCCGACATTCATTTATCGCCTTGTTCATGTTGAATGCCTTGAAACTCTGCTTTCGCGGGGAGCTCTTCACTCGCCGAATGGAACTCCCAACGACGGGCGTGCTTATCGAACAATTCATAACGCAACTGTGCAGGCCAATCGGCGAGTTAAGGCGGTTCCCTGCGGGCCAGGAGGTACTGTCCACGATTACGTGCCCTTCTATTTCGGGCCGCTATCCGTAATGTTGCTCAATCTCAAGACTGGGCGTGTGACGGGGTACACAGAGGGTCAAGCCCCTCTTATATATCTTGTTAGTTCAGTCGAAGCCATAAGAGCGGCTGGTTGCGCATTCGTCTTTACTGACGGCCACGGGTTAGCAACATTTACTAGCTGGTTTGATGATATTGAGCAGCTTTCGAAAGTTGATTGGGGTATTGTTGGAAAAAAGTATTGGGCAGACGAACCTGAGGATAACGACCGACAGCGGCGTAAGCAGGCAGAATTCCTAGTACATGGTTCCTGTGATTGGAGTTCTAATCTCCGATATTGCCGTAGTCGACGAGGCAGCGAGACAGGGTGTAGAGGCAATTCTCGCTCAATTCCCGGACGCACATAAGCCGACCGTGGCTGTCCGGCGCAACTGGTATTACTAAAAGGAGGATAGCCCAATGATTGAAATCGGACGGGGTAATCTCCTAGAAGCCGACGTTGATGCTTTAGTAAATACCGTCAACTGCGACGGCTTCATGGGCAAAGGAATTGCGCTCCAATTTAAGCAAGCTTTCCCTGAAAATTTTAAGTTCTACGAACGCGCCTGTAAGGCGGGCGAAGTTGTCCCCGGGCGCATGCTAACTCACGATAACGGCGGGCTCCTGAAGCCACGATACATCATAAATTTTCCGACCAAACGGCACTGGCGAAATAAGTCAAGGATTGAAGATATCGAATTAGGATTGGCAGCACTTATTTCAGAGGTGCGTCGCCTTAGTATCCGCTCCATCGCAGTTCCGCCGTTAGGATGCGGACTAGGAGGCCTCAATTGGAAGGATGTCCGACCACGGATTGAATCTGCATTCGAAGCTGTACCAGCAGTTGAAGTGATATTATTTGAGCCAAGAGGTGCACCAAGTGCAACCACGATGCCTGTGCGCACAGAGCGCCCCAGAATGACTCCTGCGCGCGCTCTCTTCATCAAGCTTATGGAAGCTTACTCGGCTCTCGACTACAGTCGCACGCTGCTTGAAGTGCAAAAGCTAGCCTATTTCTTGCAAGAAGCAGGGGAGCCGCTGCGGCTGAACTATCAACCTGGGCACTACGGTCCATTTGCGGCTAACCTGAATAAAGTCCTTGAGGTGATGGAAGGGCATTTCATTCGAGGTTACGGCGACAGTCAGAAGCCAGATGCAGAGATAGAGCTTTTGCCGGGAGCGACTGAGGAGGCATCTAACTTCCTTCGCGCTAAACCGGCTTCCAACAATCGGCTCGCCGCAGTCAGCAGACTAATCGAGGGCTTTGAGACTCCCTACGGCATGGAGTTGTTAGCAACCGTTCACTGGGTTGCGGTCAAAGGCGGTCGTAACGGCGATGCCCCCGTGGAAACATCCGCAGATGCCGTTGGAAAAGTTCATTCGTGGAACCCGCGGAAGCAAAAAATCTTCCATCCGCGCCACATCCATGTGGCATGGCGGCGTCTCGAAGACGAAGGTTGGCTACGATCCGGTCGGTAAAGTAATTGCGTTATACCTTGAGGACGGCGTTGCCGCGAAGCCAGCGATTGAAGATACCGGCAGCGCCTTTCAAGGCTGTCGGAGTGAAGTCGAAAGACTAGCGATCTTACCTAAGCATGCGGCTTCGCCGCCCTCACTTCCTCCGCATCGCCTCCGAGAGCGCCGCGCCAAACGCCCCCATGCCACCACCTCTGCTGCTTCGGGCTGGCGGTGGTGCGCGCCGCCCCTGAGCCGCCGCGATTGCCGCCGGCGCGGCGGGCTCGCCGGCATGCCGCCTCGGCCCGCGCCCGCGCCGTCGTCCCTGCGCATGGAGAGGGCGATGCGCTTCCTGCGCACATCCACCTCGACGACGCGGACCTTCACCACATCGCCGGCCTTGACCACCTCATGCGGGTCCTTCACGAACCGGTCGGCGAGCTGGGAGACATGGACGAGGCCGTCCTGATGCACGCCGATATCGACGAAGGCGCCGAACGCCGCGACATTGGTGACGGTGCCTTCCAGCATCATGCCGGGTTTGAGGTCGGAGATCTCGTTGACGCCTTCGGCGAATGCGGCGGTCTTGAAGCCGGGACGCGGGTCGCGGCCGGGCTTTTCCAGCTCGGCGATGATGTCGCGCACGGTCGGCAGGCCGAATTTCTCGTCGACGAACTGGCGCGGATCGATGCTCTTCAGCGCGGCGCTGTCGCCCATCAGCGCGCGGACATCGCGCCCGCAGGCCTTCACGATCTTTGCCGCGACGCCATAGGCTTCCGGATGCACGGCTGAGGCGTCGAGCGGCTCGGTGCCGTTCGGGATGCGCAGGAAGCCGGCGGCCTGCTCGAACGCCTTCGGGCCGAGGCGCGCGACCTTCAGCAGCTGCTTGCGCGTCTTGAACGCGCCGTGCGCTGTTGCGATGCGCGACGATCGCCTCGGCGAGCGACTTGCCGAGCCCGGACACACGGGCGAGGAGCGGGGCGGAGGCGGTGTTGAGATCGACGCCGACCGCGTTCACCGCGTCCTCGACCACCGCGTCGAGCGCCTTGGCGAGGCGGGTCTGGTCGACGTCATGCTGATACTGGCCGACGCCGATCGACTTCGGCTCGATCTTCACCAGCTCGGCGAGCGGGTCCTGCAGGCGGCGGGCGATCGATACCGCGCCGCGAAGCGACACGTCGAGATCGGGCAGCTCGTTCGAGGCGGTCTCCGAGGCCGAATAGACCGAGGCGCCGGCCTCGCTCACCACCACCTTGATCGGCTTGGGATCGGGCAGCAGGCCCAGCATGTCGGCGACCAGCTTGTCGGTCTCACGGCGAGGCGGTGCCGTTGCCGATGGCGATCAGCTCGACATTGTGCTTGCGGATCAGCATAGCGATTTCGGCCTGCGCGCCGCGCACGTCGTTCCTGGGCTGGAATGGATAGACCGTAGAGGTCGCCAGCACCTTGCCGGTGTTGTCCACCACCGCCACCTTCACCCCGGTGCGCACCCCCGGATCGAGGCCCATGGTGGTGCGGGTGCCGGCGGGCGCGGCGAGCAGCAGGTCCTTGAGGTTGCGGGCGAAGACGCGGATCGCCTCCTCCTCGGCGCGCTCGCGCATCTCGCTCATCAGGTCGAGCGAGAGCGAGAGGTTGAGCTTCACGCGCCAAGCCCAGCGCGCGGTGTCCATCAGCCATGAGTCGGCCGGCCCGCCCTTGGGGTTGATGTTGTATTCGCTAGCGATAATGCGCTCGACCGGCTTGATTGCCGAGGTGTCCTCGGCGTCAGTCTCGATGTCGAGCGAGATGATCTCCTCATTGCGGGCGCGCAGCATGGCCAGCACCCGGTGGCCAGCGATATTCGACCACTTCTCCGAATGGTTGAAATAATCGGAGAATTTGGCGCCTTCCTCCTCCTTGCCCTTCACGACCTTGGCGCGCAGCACCGAAACGCCCTTCATATGGCCGCGCAGCTTGCCCAGCAGGTTGGCATTCTCGGCGAAGGTCTCGCTAACGATGTCGCGCGCGCCGTCGAGCGCGGCCTTCACATCCGGAACCTCGTCGTTCAGAAAGCTCTTGGCGAGCTCGGCGGGCGTGAGCGAGCGGTCAGCGAGGATCTGCTCGGCGAGCGGTCCGAGGCCCTTTTCGCGGGCGATCTGCGCCTTGGTGCGGCGCTTGGGCTTGTAGGGGAGGTAGAGGTCTTCCAGCTCGGCCTTGGTCTCCACGCCCGCGATCTTGCCCTCCAGCTCATCGGTGAGCTTGCCTTGCCCGCGGATCGACTCCAGCACCGTCGACCGGCGCGCCTCCAGCTCGCGCAGATAGGAAAGCCGCTCCTCCAGCTTACGCAGCTGGGCGTCGTCCAGCCCGCCCGTCACTTCCTTGCGGTAGCGGGCGATGAACGGCACCGTTGCGCCTTCGTCGAGCAGCGTCACCGCAGAGGTGACCTGCTGCGGGCGCGCGCTGATCTCGGTGGCAATGAGCTGCGCAATACGATCTGTCGTGGAAACCATGACTGTTCCGAATCTCATCTCAAGGGGTGAGAACTATAGCAGCGCGATCCCGCCTGCCAAGCGGCCCCATTTTGTCCCTGAGCGTTGTCTTCCAAAACGGCCCCCTCCGTTGCGCTAAGCCACCCGTCTGCGGCGGAAAAAGCGCCCGGCTCGTCCTGACAGCGCATGCCGCGCGAACCGCAGACCGCCCCCGTGCGTTACCTCAAACAGCCATAATCTTGCCACCCGGGATAGTCCGATGCTTGCCTCCGCCTGGTCTTTGCTGAAAGAGACCGTCAGCGAATGGTCCGAAGATGGCGCTCCGCGCCTCGGGGCCGCGCTCGCCTATTACTCCGTATTCTCCATCGGGCCACTGCTCTTGATCGCCGTCAGCGTTGCGAGCATCGTCTTTCAGTCGGATGCCGTCCGGCAGGAAGTCATGGTGCAGATCGGCAAGGTGGTGGGGGACAAAGGCGCGCAGGCCGTCCAGGCGCTGCTCAACAATGCCTCGGTCGGCGGGCACTCGACGCTCGGCACGATCATCGGGGTCGGCGTGCTATTGTTCGGCGCGATTGCGGTGGTGGTACAGCTCAAGGATGCGCTGAACATCATTTGGGATGTGCAGGATTCGGGAACAAGCGGCTTCTGGGGCTATCTGCGCAAATACGGTGTTTCGCTCGCGGCCGTGCTCGGTCTCGGCTTCCTCCTCGCCGTCTCGCTGATCACCACCACCGTGATCAGCGCGGCCGCGACCTGGCTCAGCGGGCTTCTCGGCGGCGGCATACCGGGCTGGGTGTTTGCTGCGCTGAATTTCGTTGCCGACCTTGCGGTGCTCACCTTGCTTTTCGCGCTGATGTTCAAGCTGCTGCCGGACACCGATGTCGCCTGGAAGGATGTATGGATCGGCGCGGCGCTCACCACCCTCTTGTTCATTGCCGGCAAGTACGCGATCGCGTTCTATCTCGGCCAGCAAGGGCTCGAATCGACCTTCGGCGCCGCCTCCTCGATCGTGCTGATCCTGGTATGGATCTATTATTCTTCACAGATCGTATTCTTCGGCGCCGAGTTCACGCAGGTCTATGCGCGCCGCCATGGCTCGCGCGCCGGCGCTGCGGATCGCAACCTCGCAAGCGCAGGCGCGCTCAGCAAAGCCGAGGCGGTGGATGCGCATGTCAAACAGAACCTGCCCTATCTCGCCTATGTCGCGATTGCCGGCACTGTCGGGCTGGTGGTCGGGGCCGTATGGGCGCGGCATGAGACAAGCTGACGGCGCGTGCGAGACGGCCCCGCCACAATTCTGCTCCAGGGCGGGAATGGAGTTATTTCGGGCCGCGAAAAGAACATAGTCTCCTGCAATTGCCTGCCTTGACCTGCCCTGTTCCCATGGTTTCGTGGAGATTTCTTGCATGGCCTTTCGACAGCTCGCCTTAGCCGGCCTTATAACGGTTTCCTGGTTCGCACTTGCCTCGGCTGAGGAGTTGCCCAAGCTCAAGGCTGGGCTTTGGGAGCAGAAGCTGCTCTCCGGCGACGGCGGTGCTCCGGACGCGGTGTATAAGCAGTGCATGGACGGCAAGATCGACATCGAAAGCGTTATGAAGGCCACCGGCGGCATCTGCGACATCAAATGGAAGCGTGTCGCCGCCGACCGGATCGAGACCGAGAGCAACTGCAATACCGGCATGATGACGGCGAAGGGCAAGGGCGTGGTGACCGGTGATTTCAACTCGCAGCTCAGGATCGAGACCAGCGCCACTATATCGTTGAATAACCTGCCGGCCGGAGCGCCGAAGATGCCTATTCCCGAAAAGCCGATGACCATGGTGATCGAGGCGCGCTGGATCGGCCCCTGTGCGTCGGATCAGAAGCCTGGCGACATTATCGGCCCCGACGGGCAGGTGATGACAATGCCCAAATTCCAGCCCACGCCGCAGTAGTGGCGACGGCTCGCCTGCGCCTATTCAACTTGCGCTAATTGGCATTTTGGCAACGCACGACCGGAGCGCCCCCGTCCTCTATCATCGTGCAGAGGCTGTTCTTGCATCCCGAAGATGATGGGGATCGGGCGTCAAAAGCAGGCCCTGCCATTGGTGACGATGTGGTTATTCGTGACAATGATCCGGCGCCCGCTCACCAGGAATGCCGAGGCCACCCTCGTTGCATCCTCGCCTAGCACAATCAGACGGTAGACCTGCTTGGAGGCGTTTGCTATCACCGGGCCGGATTTGGTATCCGCTTGGGGCCGGCGGGACGCGTTATATCTCTCGCCCTGAGCGTCCGCAGCAAAACCGTCTTGCCCGGTGACCAGGCAAAGCCCGGCATCATCAGCGCATAGACGCGAAAAAACCGTACAAGATCCGGAAGCTGTCGCACTTATCCGACTCCGAAAGCTTGTCACCAAGTGAGAACGCAATTGCGACGTATTATGTGTTCTCTTCAGTATCGGAGATGTAGGTAGCGAAAATAATCGGCAGAATTGTCGCCAATTTGGGATAGATGCACTCCGGAAACTTTTGTGATGTGAGGCTGTTTCTTCACTCGATCTCCTACGTTGATATCAGCAATTATTATGCAACTTTTAGCGCCGCGAGTATGTGCACCGGGATCGGAGCAGATGAGTATTGCCATGCGGCGGCATTGTTTGCGATTAGCACTGGAACACATTGATCGAGCAACAAAATCAGCGCGCCTGCTCAGGCCGAGAGGGTAGGGAAGAACGTTATGTCGCGTTTCGGGGATACCTACGAAAACACCGTAACCGGGGAATATGCAGTGGTGCTGCGGGGGTCGGAGGATCGCGGCCATGGCCCGGCGATCGTGCATCTAACCGCGCGGCCGGGCGCCCATGTGGTTGGCGAGCACTATCATCCGCAGGTGCGCGAGCGGTTCACGGTCTTGCGCGGCGAACTCGATGCAAAAATCGCCGGGGAGTTCCGCCGCCTCGGTCCGGGTGAGTCGGTGATGGTGGAGGCCGGTGTCCCGCATGACTGGTGGAACGCCAGCGAAATCGACGAAGCGCATATTCTGGTCGAGATCGACATTGCGCCGGAGACGAACGGCGATCCCAACCGGTTCGAGCTGATGATCGGTATGCTCTGGGGCCTCGCCAATGACGGCAAGGTCGATCGTCAGGGGTTCCCCTTCCCGCTGCAGGCAGCCCTGATCGCGCGCGAGTTCGCCGATGTCATCGTGTTCACCCAACCGCCCCGTGCGATCCAGCATGTAGCGATCGGCATCCTGGCTCCGATCGCTCTTCTGCTCGGCTATCGCGCGATCTATCCGCAATATGTCGGGCCGCATGGGCGCGTTGTGCCTGACCCCGAGATCGTCGCTGCGGCAGGGCTCACGCCCGTCGCGTGATGATTGCTTCTCGCGGCAGGGCTGCTGCTTGCCGTCACGGTGAAAGAGCGATCTTCAGCACAAATCCGAACGCCGTTAACGCAAGCGTAAAGCGTTGACTTGTCCCCAGGCATACCTGCGCTAGAATAGGCCGCCCGGCGTTTAACAAGAGTCGTCAAATCGGCGAGAGCCGTTCGCGACATGTGCGTGGAGGGTGCTCGACAGGGAGGCAGCCATCAATCTTCGGCAGCTCCACTATTTCAGCAAGGTTGTCGAGCTTGGCAACATGACCCGCGCTGCGGAGCAGCTCAACGTCGCCCAGCCGGCGCTTGGTTTGCAGATCCGCCAGCTTGAAGAGGATCTCGGCTCGGTGTTGCTGATCCGGCATTCGCGCGGCGTTCAGCCGACGCCCGCCGGGCTGATGCTGTTCGAGCGCGCGCAGAAGATCCTCGATCTGGTTGACGAGACCCGTCAGGAGATGCTGGCGCTGCGTGGCACGGCGGTGGAAACGGTGCGGCTCGGCGTTACACCGAGCATTATGAGCCTGATTGGCTATGAGCTCATCATGGCGGCGCGCGAGGACATGCCGGAGGTGTTCCTCATCGTCACCGAGGAGTATGGCTACTCGCTTATCGAGAGGATGAAGCGCAGCGAGATCGACATTGCCCTCGCCTATGAGGTCGAGAACGAGCCCTCGCTTACGGCGCGCCCGGTCTTCGATGAAGAGCTGCTGTTCGTCACCGCCCTCGCCGATGTCCCGGAGGGGCCGATCAGCTTTGCCGACGCCCTTGCCCATGGGCTGGTCCTGCCGAGCGGGCGCGATTCGGTGCGCCAGCTCATCGACAGAGCGGCGGTTCGCCATAGCCTGAAGCTGCGTCTCTCATTCGAGGTCAACTCGCCGGCGGCGGTCAAGACCATGGTGCTGCGGGAGTCGGCCTCAACCGTCGTGCCGTTCGGCGCCGTCGCCGACGAGGTCCGCTCAGGCCGCCTCCAGGCGCGGCGGATCGCGGGACGGCTGATCGTACGCCGGCTGTCTCTGATCCGCCCGGCCGGTGCCCGAGCGTTCCAGCATCAGGCCGCCATCGAAGCTTTCATGCAGAAGATGATCGCCAAGCTTGCCGAGGGCATCGGAGATCTGGCCCGGCCGATCAACCGCGCGGCCCCGCCGCAAGCGGCTCTTGCGGCCGTCCGGTAAGCGCGTCATTCGGTTCTTGCGCGCCTGCGAGCGGCTGCAAGCCCCGTGCCTTGAGATCGAGCGACCAGGTCTGGCCGATGAGGTCTTGGCCGAAGCTGTGATGCGGCGCCTCCTCGATCAGCTGGAAACCGGCAGCCTGGTAGATGCGGCGCGCGGCGATGAGGATATCGTTGGTCCACAGCTCCAGCCGCTCATAGCCACTGGCGCGGGCGAAGGCGATGCATTCATCGACCAGGCGGCGCCCTAACCCCGATCCGCGTGCGGTCGGCTCGACATAGAGCAGCCGGAGCTTGGCGAGGCTTGGGGAGGCTTCGACCACGAACACCGACCCGACGATCACGCCGGCGCGCTCGGCGACCCAACAGCGCTCGCGGTCGGGCTTGAAGTTCTTCAGAAATGCGGCCGTGATCTCGGCGATCAGGGCCTCATAGGAATTGTCCCAGCCATATTCCTGCGCATAAAGCGCGGCTTGGCGGTGGACGATCCAGCCCATATCGCCAGTCCGGTGCGGGCGCAGCGTGATCTGCGGCGCGTCCCGCTCCTCCAGCACCGCCTCGATGTCGTGCATGGCGGCCAGGAGACGCGCCCGCTCAGCGGCGCCGAGCGGGCTCAGCAGTGCCTCGGCCGCGGTCTGGGAGAGGCGGTCGAGTGCGGCATAGGTCGCGCGCCCCTTGTCCGTAAGCACCAGATGACTGACACGCTTGTCCTTGGCCGAGGGCGCTTTCTCCAGCAGCCCTTCCTTCTCGAAGCTGCTCAGCATGCGGCTGAGATAACCGCCATCGATGCCGAACTTCCAGACAAAGTCGCTCGCCGTCAGCCCGCCATTATGGGCCAGCTCATAAAGCACGCGGGCTTCGGTCAGCGAGCGTCCGCTGCCCAGGAGCGAGCGGTCGAGCAAGCCGATTTGGCGGGTGTAGAAGCGGTTGAAATGGCGCAGGCTCAGCGCGGATTGGGGGAGGGGCGCAGCTTGCATGACACTCTCCTTGCGGGAGAGGTAAACTTGCGGCAGATGGTTGACTGAGTCAAGTGTTCGCGCTGCTCATTCCTCGTCGTCGCGCTTGCTGCTGCTGGCCCAGGCCTTGCGCGCCTTGTGGAGCGTCCACCACACCCCGGCGATCACGAATGGCACCGCCAGCCCCGCAAGCATCTCTGACGTGAGCGCATGCGGGAGCACCCCGCTTTCCTTCAGCCCCTTGGCGACATAGCCGGTGAGGCCAACGATGTAATAGCTGACCGCAGCGATCGACAGGCCCTCGACCGTCTGCTGCAGGCGAAGCTGCATGCGGCTGCGCCGGTTCATCGAGGCGAGCAGAAGGCGGTTCTGGTCCTCCAGTTCGGACTGGATGCGGGTGCGCAGGAGATCGACGGCATGGGCCAGCCGTTCCGCCAGCGTCTGCTGGCGACGGTCGACCGCCTCGCAAGTCGCGATCGCCGGGCCGAACCGCCGGCGCAGGAAACGCGAGAAACTGACATAGCCGCCGGCTTCCGCCTCGCGGATGACCTCGATACGGCCGCGGACCAGCTCGGCATAGGCACGCGTCGCGCCGAACCGATAGGAGGTCGAGGCGATCTGCGCCTCAAGCTCGGCCGAGATCCCGGTGAGTTGCTGCAGCAGATTGCGGTTGTGGGCGGTGCTTGCGGCGCCGGTCATGGCATGGGAGAGACGCAGCAACTCCTCCTCCAAGCGGCGGACGGTCGGCTCGGCGCGCCGGGCGACGGGCAGGCCGAGCAAAGCAAGCGTCCGGTAGGTCTCCAGCTCCAGCACCCTCTGTACGAGCCGGCCGGCGCGTGTCGGGGTCAGGCCGAGGTCCTCGATCAGAAAGCGGACCGTGCCGGTTGCATCGGTCTTGAAATCCGAGGCGACGCGGGCGCCACCTTCGGCGGCGTTGACCACGGCGAGGCTGGTGCGATCGAACGGGCGTTCGATCGCCTCCGGGCTGTCGAGGCGAGGAATGAGGGCCATCACCACCCGCACCAAGAGGCGGCCGGGGCGCGGGCAGCTGATGAAGGCGTCGGGGAGTGCCGGTCCGCCTTCGAGGCTCGCTGGCATCGGCTCAGGCGTGCTCCAGCTGTAGCTGGCAAATTCGGAATGCAGCTCCCAGCGCAGCCTCCAAGGGCCGGCATCGATGCAGCAAAACCGGGCATCGGCTGGCGGCGGGGGAGCGCCGAGTCGGCGGCACAAATCGCTGAACGCTGCGTGCTCGGCAGCCGCACCGAGCGGGTCGTTCACGAAGGCGAAATGCCGAAAGCTTTGCGGCGTCGAGAATTGCTGAAACGGCCGGAGATGAAGCTCGGCGACGACGGCAGCGCGGTCTTCATGTTCGGGGAAATCGGGCATGGAGACTTCCGGGGTGTGGCACAGCGCGGGGACGGCGGCCGAGGACCGGATGAAATTAGCCCAATATTGCCGGCTTGGCGATCCGCGTCAGCCGGATTGCACTATTGCGGAGCGGCTCAGATGGAAACACCGTCGCCGGTGCAGCTGAAATCCCCGTGAAAATCGGGATCAATAGCAGCAGCGCTATCGCGGCTGCATCAGCAATCTCAAGAGCCGAGATCGTAAAGGCGTTTCACCAGCGCGTTGGCCACTTCGAGCGTCTTTACGCTCGCCTGGAATGCCGCGCTCGAACTCGGTTTCCTCGACGGTCTCCTGGACCAGATCGACATTCGGCTCGGCAACAAAACCGTTCTCGTCGGCATAATTCGCAGTCGGGTCATAGACGGCGAGGTAGGCCGGCGTCGTGCTGCGAAGGGTCGCGGTCGTCCCCGCCGGACCGCCGGCACCTGCGGTGCTTGATTGCTCGATGCGAATGGGCTGGTAGGGCTGCTTCACGCCTTGTGCCGTGTTGGTCGGAAGAGCGCCGCGCGAATCCTTGTTCGCGACGTTGCTGGCCACGGATTCAAGACGGCGCGTGGCAGCGTTGAGCCCGGAAAGGGCGGTGGAAAAAACGTTCATGAACTCGCCTGTTTACGCAACTTTGCGGTGAGTTTATGGGCGAGTTCTTGGCATTTTCCTAACGAGGAAAGCGCAAATTTAACGGTTCGCCGTGACGGGTTTGTCCTCGAACAGCTCGTTCTCGACTTGCGCGATCGCGCCTTCGAACGGACGGAACTCGAACTGCACGACGTGCTTGCCCTTGCGCACCTGCACGGCGCGGAATAGCAGATTGGCGCGGAGAATGTCTGCTGGCCGCCCATCGACCGAGGCGTACCACCAGGGATGCCAAACGTCGTTCAGCAGCACAAAACCGGGGGTCGTTGCGTCCACCTCGATCTCGATGAGCGTATTCTGGTATTTGCGGATGCGCACCGTGGAGGTCGCAGCGCGCTGGAGATCCCCCTCTGTCGGCCGCGCCAGATCCGGCTCCTGCTCCAGAAGCACCTCGCGCTTGGGATCGAAGTCGGGCCATTCGCCCGTCTTTCTGAGGGCTTCAAAATCAGCATCGCGCCAGCCCCCAACGAACAGCGCGCGCGGCAGAGCGTTTGGATTTTCATAGATATAGGCATCGGCCGTGCGCGCGATCAGGCCGAGATCGCCCGGCTGGATGCGCTTGTCGATCTGCTGGATCGGAATCGAGGAGGCGATATAGCGCAGGCCAAGCAGATCGGCCATCACCGAGCGGTAGGACGGAAACAGCTTCGTGAACAGGCGCTGGCGCGGCTCTGCCACCGTGTCTTCGCCGCCGAGCGTCTCGTCCATGTCAGCCAGGCGCAACGGGTTGTAGCCGAACACGTGGTCGAAATTATGAACGAGGCTGGCATTGGGCCACTCAAAGCCAAGCCCAACCATCTCCACCCGGTCCCGCCGTGCCGGGCTTACAGGCTGCTTGAGCCTGGTGCGCAGAAATTCGATGGTGGGATTGCGCGAATTCGGCAGCAGCACATCATATTGCGCCGGAGGAAGCCCCGTCGAGCAGTTCGGCCCGTTGTTCACGGAAAGGTCGAGAACCATGAATGCCGTGACGGCCAGGACGGCGAGATGCGGCGAGGTGCGGGACAGCCGCCGGCTGAAGACCACCAGTGCCATAGCCGCGCCGAAAAATGCGATGGCAAGGAGCAGCGGCCTGATCGCCAGGCCGAGCTTGTGAAAATAGATCGCAAGGCCAAGACTGGCGATAAAGGCGCCAGCCAGTACGCTGATTTGCAGCGCACGCGCCCTGCGGCTGGCCGGCGGCATTGTCTCGGTCAGATTCAAATGGATGAGATAGCCCGCCAGAACAGCGAGCGTTGAGCCAAACAGGAAGGTCGCGTCAGCGGGCCGGCGAAACAGCGCGACGCCTGGAACATAATTATAGAAGACGTCGAAGGCCGGGGTGTAACGCCCCATGGCGTAGATCAGCATCACCGCCGTCGCGAAGGTAAAGAAGCGCACATGGCGCGCGAATAGCGCGCCGCGCCGCAGCCCTAAGAGAATGAGCGCCATGATTGGCAGGGCTCCGATATAGATCACTCCCATATTCTGGCTGATGGATAACCAGTCGGCGTGCCAATCCTTGCTGGCTGGACCCCAATAGCTCCAGTCCGGACTGGCCGAGCTGAAAAGATCCGGAACGAAGGCTGTCAGCAGAAGGGCGGGATGGAGGGATCCGCGGCCGGCTTCCCAGAAACTGATCTCCGGGCGGTTGGAAGATTCCAAGAAAAGATAGGTAAGCAGGACCGGCATGCCGGCCAGCAGAATGGTAACGAGGCCACACACGACGAGGGGCGCGAAGGTGGCGCGGATCGCTTTCCAGGGTGCCGGGCTCGATAACCAGTAATGGATCACGAAGGCTGCGAGCAGATAACAGCCAAGCAGCGCGACTTGCCCGGGTCCGATCAGCATCAGCCCGACGAAAACGCCGGCGAAAATTCCATAGACGCTCGATTGCCGCTCAAGTGTGCGCGAGAGCAGCCAGAGCGAGATGGCGGCAAACACCAGCGTTTGCACCAGCATGATGTGCTGCAGGCGCCAGGCTGCGGACGCGCCGAAAGCAAGCGCGATCGCAGCGGCCGCGGCGCCCGCCGGATGCCAGCCGCGGTCGCGGAACAGCATCAAAACGGCCAGTGCGGCAACGCCGAGATAGGCGAACACCATCGCGTCGAGCTGGCGGAAGCTTGGCACAGCCTCGAAATAGGCGAGCAAGAATGCCGGCGAGAAGATCAGCGATTGCGGGTCGGCGATCTGTGGCGACCCGGCGAACACATTATGGGTCCAGAAGGGCGATTGACCGCTATGCAGCGCATTGGCGAGAAACTGAATCTGGGCCTGGAAATGCGCCTTTGCGTCGTAGGGGATTGTGACCTGGCCGGACAGCCAGGGCGCGCTCAGGATCAGCCAGGCCGCCAGGACCGCAAGGACTGCGGTGAAATAGCCGCTGGCGAAGAGTTTGCGCAAGAACGTCTGCCGAAAATCAAACACGGGCTCAGGACTCGTCTCGCCGGCACTGAAACCACGATCTGACACGGTGCCATTCGGTTGCAATTCTCTGCTTTGCTGCAGGAGCATTGTCAAGATGACGCCTTTGCGCAAGGGGTTATGGAATATAATGTTACCTAGAGGCCCCAGCCGCCGCGATTGATCCCGAGCTCGGAGCACAGTTCCCGGAAACCAGTACTACCGAGCCATTGCCATTCCCTAAGCCGTGCCGCGCGTATATCGTCCTGAAAGCCCGCCGGGGCCGGATGAGCGGCAACATGGCACATGATCAGCGGCCGCTCTCCGGCGAGGCCCGACAGCCATTTGCGCCATAGTACAGCGAGATCGGCCTTCGGAGAGAATCCGTAAACGCCAGCAAAGTCGGTATTCGCCGGCTGAGCGTTGCGGCGCAGGAGCCGAGAGAGCGGCCGCGCGCCGGTTGCGGCAATGGCCGACGCCTTCGCCCCGCGCCAGCGCGACCCGAGGCAAAGCCGAACGCCGATGCGGGAGACCCGTGGACCATAGCGCGCCCTGAGCGTGCCGATCAGCACATCGCGCACCAGTGGCAGCTGATGCACATGCTGATGCCCGTCGACGAAATCGGGCGGCGCCTTCATTACGGCTTCGAACCGATCGAGCTGGCGCTCAATTTCGTAGCGGATTTCGCTGCGATCCAAGCGCCCCAGAAATGCAGCGCCGACCAGCCGGGGCAGGGCACTGCCGGGAAGTTTTGGTGCGGCAAACGGACTGGTCAGATCGAGATGCAGGCCGCGATCGAGCTCGGTTTCGGCAAGCCGCCGCCCCGCTTCCGGCCAGTTCGGCGAAAGCACCATGGCGCTCACAGCGCTCAGCACTCCGCGCCCGGCAAGCGCCAGCACGGCCGCATCGACACCGGCATCCATCGCATAATCATCCGCGGTCACGATAACGGATTTCACGCGGGCTTCTTCCTCAGCGCAAAAGCCCAGAAGCGGGACATGGTGAAGGTGAACACCGCGACGATCAGCACCACCACCGCCAGGATCGGCAGATACAGCGCGGTGCCGAACATGTTCAGCGCATAGCTGTACATCACCTGGTTGAGCGTGAAGGCGGTGATGGCGATCAAGCAGTAGCGCCGGCCGGCCTCCGCGCGGGCCTCCGGCGGCTGGGGGAAGGTGAAGCGGGAGTGGCCATTGAAGCTGACCAGGAAAGCGACGCAGAACGCGGCAACGTTACTGATGAGCGGCTTCCAGCCAAATGCCTCGACCAGAAACGCAACCACGCTCATATGGGTCAGCGCCGCGACACAGCCGACGGCAATGAAACAACCGATTTGCCGCTTCACAGCTTGATCACCTTGGCTTCGCGCGATGACTCCGAAAAGCGGTCGGTGTCCATGGTCTGGCTGTCCTCGGCAACGACATAGAGCGGGCGTCCCTTCACTTCTTCAAATACGCGGCCGAGATACTCCCCGATCACGCCGAGACAAAGCAGCTGGAGGCCGGAAAGGAACATCGTGCCGACAGCAAGCGTAGCCCAACCAGGCGGCGTGTGCTCCTTCAGCATGTAATGTTCGATAAGGATGTAGAAACCAAAGCCAACCGAGGCCGCCGAGACCAGCAGGCCGGCAATCGAGACGAGGCGGAGCGGCGCCACGGAGAAGGAGGTCAGGCCGGTCAGCCCAAGGCTGATAAGCCGGCGGATGCTGTAATGCGTATTACCAGCAAGGCGCGGGGCAACCTCATAGGGCACGGCCTGGGAGCGAAAACCGGCCCAGCCGTAGAGCCCCTTCATGAAGCGATTTCGCTCCGGCAGCGCGTTCAGCACGTCTATGACTTTGCGGTCGAGCAGGCGGAAATCGCCTGCATTGGCCGGTATCGACACTCTGCTTCCTGCCTTCATCACGCGGTAATAGACGCGCTTCATTATTCTCAGCCAGCGCGGATCGCTGCGTTTCAACAAGGAAGCGTAGACGATCTCCTTGCCGCTCAGCCAATGCTCAATGAATTTCGGGATCAGCGAGGCAGGATGCTGGCCGTCGGCATCCATGACGATCACAGCCGCGCCGCGCGCGAGCGCCAGTCCCGCCGAGATGGCCGCTTCCTTGCCGAAATTGCGCGACAGGCGGACATAGCGCAGGTTCGGATCGCTTGCGCAAAGCGCCAGCACCGTCTCCCGCGTCCGGTCCGTGCTGCCATCGTCGACCACAATGATCTCCGGCACCACCTCCATGCGGGCGAGCTCAGCCCTGACGGCCTCGATCACCTGCGGGAGCGAGGCACATTCATTATGGGCCGGCAAGATCACGGACAGCGTTGGATCGGACGTTTTCGGCATGTTTCTAAGCCGGGCAGAGACTAGCATTTTGTCAAGTGTTTCTCGTTTCCAATCGCATCAAATGACGCTTCACCGATGAACGGGCGATGACAGCCCCACGGCCGCCGTCTCCACTGCGTCAGCTGGTGAAGGGTTCGTGCCGAAGGCAAACCCGCCATTCCGCATTCCTTTTCCCCCCGGACCTGCTCAGTCCTTTCCGACCAAAACAAGGCGAATACCCGCGTCAGGGCGACGCCGGTTGGCCTTCCGAAACGCTTCGGCAACCCTTTCTTTAGTTGTGGATGGCTACCATCACTCGCCCAGTAATTGCGGAAGCTGATGTATCGCGTCTTCACATGCCTCACAACCCAGCACGATCCGCGCTTGCTTGTGCTGGCTGTGCTCGTCTGCATCGTTGAGAGCTTCATCGCTCTTTACGTTTACCGGCAGATTGCGGAGGCGCGCGGGTTTGTGACGCAAAAGTGGCTGGCCGTTGCCGGCCTTTGTACGGGAAGCTCGATCTGGGCCACCCACTTCGTTGCCGTGCTGGCTTATGACAGCCAGCTTCCCGTGGCTTACGATGTATTCCCGACGGCGATTTCGCTGCTCCTGGCCATCGTCGCCACAACCTTGGGATTGCGCCTTTCGGCAGCCGGCAGCCGCTGGAGAGCGATGGCTGGGGGTCTCATTATCGGCCTCGGCACGGCGGTAATGCATTTCACCGGCATGCGTGCATTGCTGCTCCCCGGCACGATTACGTGGGATATGCCCTTCGTCTTTGCAGCCATTGCGCTCGGCTGCGTGTTTTCCGCTGCGGCGATGCTTGCCTTTCGTGAGCGCAAGGGCATGACGGGCGTGCTGGCCGCCACTGCGCTGCTTTCGCTTGCAATCACAAGCATGCACTTCACGGCGATGACGGCCGTCACCGTGGTTCCCGATCCGACTATCCCGGTCGTCGCCGCCCACTTCAGCCCTTTCATTCTGGCGATCGTTATTGTGGTGATCACGCTTGTCGTGCTCTGTGCCGGGTTCGTCGTCTCGCTTTGGGAAAGCCGTGTGGCGCGTGACAGCGCTTTGACGGCCGGCGAGCTGGTCAATGCGTCGAGCCAAGCCCTGGTATTGGCCGATGATGGCATCATCGTCGATGCCAATCGCCGCGCTATCGAGCTCTGGGGGCGTCCTTTGCAGGAGCTCATTGGCAAGCCGGTGTTTGGCGGTCTTCTCGACGGATATCGGCCGCATACCAGCACCAATGAGATCTTCAGCTTCGAGACTTTTATGAAGCCGGCTCAACGCGCCGCGATTCCGGTCGAGATCGTGCGCCAGCCGCTTCATACCGCAATGCGGGCGAACGAGGTGTTCGCTATCAGCGATCTGCGGCCGCTGATCGAGACCACCGACCGGCTGCGGCGGATGAACGAGGAACTGCAGGCGCGCGAGAAGCAATTGCGCCATCAGAATTTGCTCTTCAACACCGCCCTGTCGCACATGACCCAAGGGCTGTGCATGTACGATGCGCAGCAGCGTATCGTCGTCAGCAACCGGCGTTATGCCGAGCTTTACGGTTTGACGCCCGACCAGGTCAAACCCGGCACTTTGCTGACCGATGTGATTGAGGCCCGTATCGCGAACGGCATTTACGCCAATGGAAGCCCAGAGGCCTATCGGCAGGAGCGCGTCTCAGTCCTCGGGCGCAATCTGGACATGGTCCAGGAGCTGAATGATGGCCGCTTCATCTCCATCCTGCTTCGCCTGATGCCCGGGGGTGGCTATGTCAGCACCCACGAAGATGTGACCGAGCGCCGACGCATCGAGGCTCGCCTCGCCCACATGGCACACCATGATCCCCTGACCGATCTGCCGAACCGTGCGCTCCTGCGTGAGAGGTTGGAAAAAGCCCTCAAGGGCATTCGAAAACACGATCCGTACCTGGCTGTGCTGATGCTGGATCTCGATCGGTTCAAAGAGGTGAATGACACGCTCGGCCACCTCGTTGGCGATTTGCTGATCAAGGGGGTTGCCGAAAGGCTGAGAGAGGGCATGCGGCAAACGGCCACTGTTGCCCGGTTCGGCGGTGACGAATTTGCGATTATCGAGCCGCTCGGTCCCGGCGACGATGAGGAAGCGCTACCGCGGCGCGTTCAGGAAATCTTGAGCATGCCGATGGAGTTGGACGGCCATAGGGTTTCGATTGGCACCAGCATCGGTATTGCAATCGCCCCAAGACATGGGATCGATCCTGACGATCTCGTGAAAAAAGCGGACCGCGCGCTGTACACTGCAAAAGCCGCCGCGAGGGGCAGCTACCGCTTCTACGACGAGCAGATGGACACCGAACTGCAGGAGCGCCGGGCACTCGAACACGAGCTGCACAAGGCACTCCCCGCCGGCCAGCTGGAGCTGCATTACCAGCCGATTGTTGATCTTAAGCGCGACGAGATCACTGGTTTCGAGGCGCTGATGCGCTGGAACCATCCGATGCGCGGACCGATTTCCCCAACCATATTCATCCCGCTTGCCGAGGACAGCGGCCTCATCACCGTCTTGACTGAATGGGCGTTGGAGGAGGCCTGCACGGAGGCAGCGAAATGGCCGGATCACCTCAAGGTTGCCGTCAATCTCTCCGTTCTGCATTTCAAGTCGCGCAACCTCGTCGCCTCGGTGAGCAGCGTTCTGAAAAAGACGCAGCTGCAACCGCACCGCCTGGAGCTGGAGATCACCGAGACTGTCATGTTGAACGATGCCGAAAGCGTATTCGCCATATTCCGGCAGCTGCACCAGCTCGGCGTGCGTATCGTGCTCGACGATTTCGGAACCGGCTTCTCATCTCTCAGCTATCTGCTGCGTTTCCCATTCGACAAAATCAAGATCGACCGCAGCTTTATCAGTGATCTCGCTCAGGGAGGCAGCTCGCTCGTCCTGGTGCGCTCGCTCATTCAGATGGCGCGTGGCCTGGGCGTTTCGGTGACGGCGGAAGGCATCGAGACGGTCGAGCAGCTCGAAATCGTGCGTGCTGAAGGCTGTACGGAAATCCAGGGATATTATATCAGCCCGCCAAGGCCGGCCGCAGAGCTCCGCCAGCGCGAGCTGCGCCAGGTCATCACACAGGAATGCGCCGTCGCTTGAGGCCTTTCGCAAGGCGCGCGAGGGGTTACTCAAGCAGCGCGGTCGACCCGGCGCTCCCCGGTCCTTGCCTCCCCGAGCAGCTCTGCCACCCAGTCGACGAACACGCGCACGCGGTTGCTGATATGCCGGTTTGGCGGATAGACCACATGCACAGGCAGGTTGTGCGATCCCCATGAAGTCAGCACACGCCGCAGCGCGCCGCTCGCCAGATGATCCTCAACCATGAAGGTGGGCGCCTGCAGCACACCGAGCCCGGCGAGGCCCGCGGCGACATAGGCGTTGCCGTCATTGACGCAGACCACCGAGCGGGCGCTGATCTCATACCGCTCGTCCTTGTCGGTGAACAAGAGCGGCTGACTGCGCCCACTGCGCGCCTTGAAAAAACCGACTACGCGATGCGCCCCTTCAAGGTCGCGCGGATGCGTCGGCTCGCCATAGCGCTGGATGTAGGACGGCGCCGCGCAGGTCACGAAACGGTGCGAACCGATCCGGCGTGCGATCAATGACTGGTCGGCAATCGAACCAGCGCGCACCACGCAATCGACATTCTCACCGACGATATCGACCGGCCGGTCGGACACGCCGAGATCGAGTTGAATATCGGGATAGCGGGCATGAAAATCAGGCAGCGCCGGGACGATGATCAGCACCGCCATGGCGGCCCCAACATCGACGCGCAGCCTCCCGCTTGGCTTGCCCTGTGAGGACGTCATGCTGCCGTCGAGTTCGTCGAGATCATTGATCAGGCGCACGACGCGCTCGTAATAAGCCGCGCCATCGGGGGTCACCGACACGCGCCGTGTCGTGCGGTTGAGCAGCTTTGTGCGGATATGCGCCTCCAGGCTCTGCACCAATTTTGTCAGCGTTGGCTTGGGCATGCCCAGCGTCATGGCGGCCCGCGTGAAAGTGCCGGCCTCGACCACACGAACAAAGGCGCGCATTGCAGCAAGTTGGTCCATCGATCACCTCGCCGAGCGGTTACATCTCGAGCGTTTGTCAGATTGTTTCTGTGTGGAAACAATGTGGCTCGGGAGAGCCTATTTATTTACCGCAGCTCACGCCATACACTTTGTCGTGCAGAGATTGGCGTGTCGCTGTGTTGCATTGCAGCAGAATACGCCTGGAAAAGCAGGATTTAAATGACCCTTAGGTATACGGACGAGGTACTGAAGTGGGAGGCGGTCGATATTCCGGCCCGTCTCTACCGGGGCGGCGAGACGCCGTCCACGGCACCCCTCGTCCTGCATCTGCATGGCGGCGCGTTCACCGGCGGCTCGCTCGAATCCGGGCGCCAGGTGTCGACGCTCCTCGCCGATGCCGGTGCAATCGTGATCTCCGCAGGCTATCCGCTCGCCCCCGAATGCCAGTTTCCGCAGCCGCTGATGGCAAGCTATGGCGCGCTCAAGGCGCTTTACGGCGGACGCGCGAAATGGGCGAGCAAGAAGTCCGGCATCTATGTGGCGGGCGAAGAGGCCGGCGGCAATCTGGCGGCGAGCCTGGCACTCCTGGCTCGCGATCAGGGCATGCCGCCGCTGGCAGGGCAGATTCTGCTCTCCCCGATGCTCGACCCCTGTCTTGCCACCACCTCGCTGCGCGAGGCGGAGGCCGGCACCAGCGGATGCCGGTGGGCTTACGGCTGGCGGCAATATCTGGGCTCGGCCGAGAAGGCCTGTCACCCCTATGCCGCCCCGCTCGGCTCGTCACGCCTGTCAAACCTGGCACCTGTCCTGCTCGTCACAGCGGAGGACGATCCTTTGCGCGATGAGACGAAAAATTACGCGCGGCGCCTGAAAACGGCGGGCGTCCATGTCGAGTGCCATGTGCTCGATGCACCGACCGGCTGGCCGGCGGCGCTCGGCCAGCCAAACGGCAATGGCGCGCCATGGACGAAAAATTTGCGCGAGCAGTTTGTCGGATTCTTCAAAAATACAACGTCCTTGCCTGGGGAGCACGCCTCGCACCGTTGGAAAAAGGCCTAAGCCACCGAGGAGTTTTAAGCCATGTCACTTCTGTCCTCTCGTAAGCGCCTCCTGGGCGCGGGGGTGGCCCTTGCTGTCGCTGCAGGCGGCGCAGCCATCCTTCCCACCTTGCAGCAAGAGCCGGCGCATGCGGAAAATCCCGCTGCCCAAGCGCCGCAGGCCGTGCCCGTATCGGTCGCGACTGTCGAGCAGCGCGATACCGCCATCTGGACCGAGTTCTCGGGCCGCCTCGAGGCGGTCGAGCGCGTGGAGGTTCGCCCGCGGGTTTCCGGCCAAATCCAGTCCGTGAATTTCCGCGAAGGCGATCTCGTCAAGCAGGGCGATAAGCTGATCACCATCGACCCCGCCCCGTTCCAGGCGGCCGTCGCTGGCGCCGAGGCCCAGGTCGCGGCGGCCGAGGCGCGCGTCGCACTCGCCAAGAACGACGTCGACCGCGCTAACCAGCTTTCCGAGCGGGCCATATCGGGCCGCGATGTCGACCAGCGCACCAACGCTCTTCGTGAAGCCGAAGCCAATCTGCGTTCAGCCAAGGCGTCGCTGGACACCGCGCGCCTCAATCTCGACTGGAGCGTGGTGCGTGCGCCGGTCACCGGCCGGGTCGGCAAAATCGAGGTCACGGCCGGCAACCTGGTTGGCGACGGCCCGACCGCGCCCGTCCTGACGTCCCTCGTCTCGGTCGATCCGATCTACGCCGGCTTCAATGCCGACGAGACCGTGGTTCTCAATGCGCTGAAGGAGATTGGCGCGGGGCAAGAGGCGCATGCGCAGGTGGAGCGCATCCCGGTGGAGATGACCACGATCGCCAGCCAGCGCGAGATCGTCGGCCAGTTGCAGTTCATCGACAATCAGGTCGACACCAAGAGCGGCACGGTTCGCGTGCGTGCCAAATTCGCCAATCCCGACGGCAGGCTGATCCCTGGCCAGTTCGCAAGGCTGCGCATGGGCCAAGCCAAAACCGAGCCGGCGGTGGCGATCGATGAGCGCGCCATTGGCACCGATCAGGACAAGAAGTTCGTGCTCGTGGTCGATGGCGACAACAAGGCCGTTTACCGCGAGGTGTCGCTCGGCCCGGTGGCGGGTGGCCTTCGGGTCGTCAATACCGGCCTGAAGGCGGGGGAACGCATCGTCGTCAACGGGCTTCAGCGGGTCAAGCCGGGCGCGGTGGTCGCCCCGCAGATGGTGTCGATGGAGCGGCCGGGCGAGCAGGCCCAGAATGAAGGTGGAGGCTCGGTCGCGCAGCGTTGATTGCCGCGGTCGACATAGAGCGAGGAGCTATCCGCAAGCAGGGCGGCTCCCTCTCCCATTGGGCGAGGGTGGGGGTGAGGGGTTACAAACTATCGATAGGGCTTACCCCTTCACCCTAGCCCTCTCCCCATAGGAGAGGGGACCTGCACTGCCTTGAGGCTCCGGCGCGCCTATCCATAGATGAATTTTTCGAGTGCGGTCGGGCGAGGGCACGCCCGCACGTCTTCGGGGTAAGACATTCCAATGGGGCCGCTTGAAGCAAGGAGCCCTGCAGGAGAGAGGTCATGGGTTTTTCCAAATTCTTCATAGACCGGCCGATTTTCGCCGGCGTGCTGTCGGTGCTGATCTTCGTGGCGGGGCTGCTCGCTTTGCGGGTGATGCCGATCTCGGAATATCCCGAAGTCGTGCCGCCCCAGGTGATCGTGCGCGCCACCTATCCCGGTGCCTCGCCGAAGGTGATTGCGGCGACGGTCGCGACGCCCATCGAGGAGGCGATCAACGGCGTCGAGGACATGCTCTATATGTCCTCCCAGGCCACCACCGATGGCGCGCTGACGCTGACGGTCACCTTTAAGCTCGGCACTGATCCCGACAAGGATCAGCAGCTCGTGCAGAACCGCGTCTCGCAGGCCGAGCCGCGCCTGCCCGAGGAAGTGCGCGCGCTCGGCATCACCACCGCCAAATCCTCGCCCAACTTCATCATGGTCGTGCATCTGATCTCGCCGAACGACCGCTACGACATCAACTACCTGCGCAATTACGGCGTGCTGAACGTGAAGGACCGCCTCGCCCGCATTGGCGGCGTTGGCCAGATCGATATTTTCGGCGGCGGCGACTACTCGATGCGCATCTGGCTCGATCCGCAGAAGATCGCCGAGCGCGGCTTGTCGGCCTCCGACGTGGTGAACGAGATCCGGGCGCAGAACGTGCAGGCCGCGGCCGGTATCGTTGGCGGCTCGCCGACGACTGTCGGGTATCGATCTCCAGCTCACGGTCAATGCCCAGGGGCGGCTGGAGACCGAAGAGGAATTCGGCAACATCGTCATCAAGACCGGCGAGAATGGCGAGGTCACGCGGCTGCGCGATGTCGCCCGGATTGAGCTCGGTGCCGCCGATTACGCGCTGCGCTCGCTGCTCAACAACAAGCCGGCGGTCGGCATTGGCGTGTTCCAGGCCCCCGGCTCGAACGCTCTCCAGATCGCGGACCAGGTCCGCGCGACCATGGAGGACATCAAGAAGACCATGCCCGAAGGCGTGGACTACGACATCGTCTATGACACGACGCGATTCGTGCAGGCCTCGATCGATGCGGTGGTGCACACCCTCCTCGAAGCGATCCTCCTGGTCGTGATCGTGGTGATCGTATTCCTGCAGACCTGGCGCGCTTCAGTGATCCCGCTGCTCGCCGTGCCGGTCTCGATCATCGGCACCTTCGCGGTGATGTATGTGCTCGGCTTCTCGATCAATGCGCTGACGCTGTTCGGCCTGGTGCTGGCGATCGGCATCGTGGTGGACGACGCCATCGTCGTGGTCGAGAACGTGGAGCGCAATATCGAGGAGGGGCTCTCGCCGCGCGATGCCGCCTACAAGGCCATGAGCGAGGTGTCGGGACCGATCATCGCCATCGCGCTGACGCTGATTGCGGTGTTCGTGCCGCTCGCCTTCATCACCGGGCTCTCCGGCCAGTTTTACAAGCAGTTTGCGCTCACGATCGCTAGTTCGACGGTGATCTCGGCGATCAACTCGCTGACCCTGTCGCCGGCGCTCTCGGCGCTCCTGCTCAAGGGCCATCACGCGCCGCCCGACCGGCTGACCCGCGTCATGAACTTCCTGTTCGGCTGGTTTTTCCGCGGCTTCAACTGGGTGTTCCGGCGCGGTTCGAACGGCTATAGCGGCGGCGTGCGCCGGGTGCTCACGCATAGGGGCGCGGTGATGCTGGTCTATGCCCTGATGCTTGGCGCCACCTTCTATCTGTTCAAGGCGGTGCCCTCCGGCTTCGTGCCGGCGCAGGACAAGCAATATCTCATCGGCTTCGCCCAGCTTCCGGACGGCGCCACGCTCGACCGCACCGAAGACGTGATCCGGCGTATGACCGACATCACCATGAAGGAGCCGGGCGTGGAAAGCGCGGTCGCCTTCCCGGGTCTGTCGATCGCCGGCTTCTCCACCGCCTCGAATGCCGGCATCGTGTTCTCGACGCTCAAATCCTTCGAGGATCGGCGCGATCCTTCGCTCTCGGCTGGCGCCATCGCCATGTCGCTGAACAAGAAATATGCCGGCATCCAGGATGCCTTCATCGCCATGTTCCCTCCGCCGCCGGTGCAGGGCCTTGGCGTGGTGGGCGGCTTCAAGCTGCAGATCGAGGACCGGGCCGGGCGCGGCTATGAGGCTCTCGATGAAGTAACCAAGGCTTTCATGGCCAAGGCCTATGCCTCCAAGGAGCTGACCGGTCAGTTCACCACCTACGCGATCAACACGCCCCAGATCTTCGCCGATGTCGATCGCACCAAGGCACGCCAGCTCCAGGTGCCGGTCACCTCGATCTTCGAGACGCTGCAGATCTATCTCGGCTCGCTCTATGTCAACGACTTCAACAAGTTCGGCCGCACCTATTCCGTGCGGGTGCAGGCTGACGCCCCGTTCCGCGCGCGCGCCGACGATATCGGCCAGCTCCAAGTGCGCTCGAATGCGGGCGAGATGGTGCCGCTCTCGGCGCTTCTGCGGGTGAAGACCACGGCCGGGCCAGAGCGGGCGCTGCGCTATAACGGCTTCCTGTCGTCCGACGTCAACGCCGCCCCGGCGCCCGGCTTCTCCTCCGGCCAGGCGCAGGACGTGGCCAAGAAGATCGCGGCCGAAACCCTGCCGCCCGGCTTCGACTTCGAATGGACCGACCTGACCTATCAGGAGATCCTGGCCGGCAATTCCGCCATCTGGATCTTCCCGCTGTCGATCCTGCTGGTGTTCCTGGTGCTGGCTGCACAGTATGAAAGTCTGGTCCTGCCGCTCTCGATCATCATGATCGTGCCGCTCGGCCTGCTGGCTGCCATGCTGGGCGTGCATCTGACTGCCGGCGACAACAACGTCTTTACCCAGATCGGCTTGGTGGTGCTGGTCGGTCTGTCGGCGAAGAACGCGATCCTGATCGTGGAGTTCGCCCGCGAGCTGGAGTTTGCGGGACGCTCACCGGTCCAGGCCGCCATCGAGGCCAGCCGGCTGCGGCTGCGGCCGATCCTGATGACGTCCTTCGCCTTCATCATGGGCGTGGTGCCGCTCGTCACCTCGATCGGTGCCGGCGCGGAAATGCGTCATGCCATGGGCGTTGCGGTGTTCTCCGGCATGATCGGCGTGACCATGTTCGGCATCTTCTTCACGCCGGTGTTCTACGTGCTGCTGCGGGCGCTGACCGGCAACCGTCCACTGACCCAGCATGGCGAGCACGCCCAAGCCGAACCTCAGCCGGCGCCCGCACCGGCCGAGTAAAAGTCTTCATGAGCAGCCGGAGCCGCGCCCAATCGATCGGGAGGGGCAAGGCTTCGGCACCGGCCGCCCCTCGTATCCTCGTTCCCTGCGATGGGGCGGCCTCTTTTTAACAAGCGCGATCGGAAGAGGTAGAATCGCTGGCGGGCGCTCAGAGGTCCGCGCAGCGATATCCGCCGAAGCGTTCGGCGATCAGGAAATCGGGGTCCGTCCAACGGAAGCACGCCGTTGAGTTGCAACGCAGCTCGCGGCTCTCGCATGATTGCGGGCAGCCGTCGAAAGGTCTGTCGAACCGGGAGTGCAGGTCGCAAATTTTGCGGCAGATCACGCGTTGCGTGAAACAAAACTGCGCCACTTCCCGGGCCGTCAGCTCACCGCGAGGGGGCGGACCGTTATGCGGATAGCTTTGACGCGGTCCCTTAAGGTCGGTCGCGAGAAGCGGCGCACTCGCGAAAAAGCACGCCAAGAATAAGCAGAAGAATAGGTTCGCCCCGCGCATTTTTGCCCCCGCCAAATACCCCATGGCCAGTCTCACGCTTCAGCTTACAGCGCTTTCGTGCCCTTATCTTGTTGGCCGCTGGGCATTTGGGGGCGCATTCAAGGCCGAAATCCGGCACGCCTTCGCCGGTCTCGCCCGCCGGATATATGCACCCACTCTTGAGGGCGGCGCGCGAGGCGCCTAAATTCAGCTCATATCAAGGCGCAACCCCGGAAAGGCAGTTGCCGCGCGGCATCCGATTCGGGCAAGACATCACAAGAGCCGACAGTTTTAAGGAACAGAATTGGCCTCCGACCCTTATGAAATTTTGGGCGTCAAGCGCGACGCGACCCAGGAGCAGATCCGGTCGGCCTATCGCAAGCTCGCCAAGAAGCTGCATCCGGACCTCAATCCGGGCGACAAGACGGCTGAAGACCGCTTCAAATCCGTGACCGCCGCATACGATCTGCTCAGCGATCCGGACAAGCGCGCGCGCTTCGATCGCGGCGAGATCGATGAGGCTGGCAATGAGCGGCCGCAGCACCGCTATTACCGCGACTTCCAGGGTGCAGGCGCCGGCGAGAACCCTTATGGCGGGGCGGGCGGTTTTCAGGATTTTGGCGACATCGGCGACCTGTTCGGCGACCTCTTCGGCCGCCGCGAAGGCGGTGCGCGCGGCACCTTCCGCATGCGCGGCGCGGATTCGCGTTACAACCTCACCATCGACTTTCTCGAGGCGGTGAACGGGGCGACCAAGCGCATTACCTTCCCCGACGGGACCACTCTCGACGTCACCATTCCGCCGGGCACCCAGGACGGTCAGGTGCTGCGCCTGCGGGGCAAAGGCGGCGAAGGCGTGGGCGGCGGTGCGGCCGGCGATGCGCTGATCGAGATTGCGGTGAAGCCGCATCCGTTCTTCACCCGCAAGGGCGATGATATCGAAATCGAGCTGCCGGTGACGCTGAGCGAAGCGGTGCTGGGCGGACGGCTCGACGTGCCCACCCCCTCCGGGCCGGTGCGCATGTCGGTTCCGAAGGGCTCCAACACCGGCACGCGGCTGCGGCTGAAGGGCAAGGGTGTGCCGAGGCCCGGCGGCAAGAGCGGCGATGAATATGTCACCTTGAAGATCGTGCTGCCCGAGGGCCAGGACGAAGCGCTGGAGGAATTCGTGCGCGGCTGGGAGGCCGGGCAGAAGCAGAATCCTCGGGAAGCCATGGAGCGCTGACATGATCACGATCGTGGAATTTTGCGTGCGCACGCGGCTCGATCGCCCGGTCGTCGAAACCTGGGTGCGGGAGGGCTGGCTCATTCCGCCGAAAACCGAGCCGGAATTTGGCTTTGCCGAGATCGACGTGGCGCGAGCCAATCTGATTTGCGAGTTGCGCCAGGATTTCGGCATCAATGACGAGGGCGTCGAGGTCGTCCTTCACCTCCTCGACCAGGTCCACGACCTCCGGCGAACGCTGCAGGAGGCGATCACCGAGCTGGAGCGCCGGCGCCCCACCGACTAGTGGGGCATCCCACCATTGCCGACCGATTTTCGCGGCTCGGTTCGTCGTCGGCGATTGCGGGACGGCACACTCGTCGTTTTGTCTCAAACCTTTTTGCGTTACATTGTTCACACCGGCGTCACAAGAAGCGTGATCTTTCAGGGTGGGAACGATGATAAGGGATCCTGCCGAGCAACGCGGGGATCGGGATTTCATCCTGGGTTTGAAGAAGGGGCTTGCCGTCATCGAATGCTTTGACGACGAGCATGAGCGCCTATCGAGCGCCGATGTTGCCGTCAAGACCGGCTTGTCGCGCGCGGCGGCGAGGCGATGCCTCCTCACCCTACACAAACTTGGCTATGCCCATTACGACGGTAAGCTGTTTGCGCTCTCGCCGCGCGTGCTGCGGCTGGGCTATGCCTATCTGCTCTCGGCGACGCTGCCCCAGCTCCTCCAACCCTTTCTCGAACACTTAAGCGAGCAGGTCCGGGAGTCCTGCTCCGCTGCGATCCTGGAAGGTGAGGAAATCGTCTATGTCGCGCGCGCCGCGGTGCGCCGGCTCATGTCCTCTGGCTTGTGCGTGGGAACGCGGCTGCCAGCCTATTGCACCTCGATGGGACGTGTGCTGTTGGCTGGCCTTTCCCAGGAAGAGGCGATCGCGGTCCTTGAAGGCATGGAGGAGCGCCGGCGTCTTACACCATTCACCCGCACCCGGATCGAAGAGCTCGCGAGCGTGCTCGATCAGGTTCGCCGCGACGGCTATTGCATCGCCGACCAGGAGTTGGAAGTCGGCGTCGTCGCGATCAGCGTGCCGATCCTCAACATGGCCGGCCGCACGGTTGCGGCGGTGAATGTCGCTGCGCCCTCGGGCGGTGTATCCGCCGCCCGCCTCGCCGAGCGCTTTCTGCCGGCGCTGCGTGATGTGCAGAAGGACCTGCGCCCGCTGATCAGGAGTTGACGCCTCACACCTTGGGCCGTGTCGGCGGCACCAGCGCATTGCCGAGACGGATCAGATCCGCCTGGCGCGTAACCCCGGTCTTGGAGAAGATGTTGTCCAGATGGGTTTTCGCCGTGGTTGCGGCGATGCCGAGTGTCGTTGCCGTCTCGTTCAGCGTTCGGCCGGCAAGAATACTGGCCAGCACGCGCTTTTCTGATTTTGTCAGACCGAACGCCGTGGCGACCGTCTCGGCGCCATCCTCGTCGTCGGCCGAGACGCCGATGAATACCGCCGCGACGGCCTCGGGCTGCAGCTGTGAACGCAGCTCGCTGCCGCCGAGCGGCAGGACATGGGCGAAGAACGGCGAGGCTTCGGGCGCGGTCAGGCGAATGCCGAACCCCTTCTTGCCGATACTTGCCTCATCGCGCGCGGCAAGCGCGATTGCGCCGCGCAATTCCGCTGCGGCGGGCACGAACTTGGCCTGCAACACTCTACCGGTCCCCTGAACCGGCCCGCCATTCTTCAGCATGGCTTCAGCCGAGCGGTTGGCATGCAGGATCACGCCGCGGCCATCGGTGAGGATTACCGCGCAGCGCAGCGCGTCGAGCGCTTCGGCCATCCGCGCGCGCTCGATAGTTTGCACATCGAGCACGTTGCCGATGGTGACGGCGCGCCGCACATGCGGCAAGAGCAGCCGGCCAAGCGCAATTTCGCGTTCGGTAATCACCCCCTGTCGATCATTCCGGGCGACGCTAAAGCTGGCGAGCCGCGTCGAGGTGTAGAGCAGGAAGTATTGCATGATGTCGATCAGGCCCTGAGGCCTCAGACACTGCTGGTAATAGGGCGAGACCTCGCGATGGGCGGGCGATATGTGGCGCGAAATCACATGCGGCTCATCCAGCGGCGCCGACGCCAAATGTTCGACGAGCCGGGCGTGGATTTCCCGCAGATGCTTCTTCTGCTCCTGCTGCCAATGCGGGTCGATGCCCACGGTCCGGTAGACCAGGAAGCAGTTGTTGTCCAAATCCGTCAGGTTGAGAACCGCGCTCTCGCAGTTCAGCGCATCCCGGATTGCGGCGAGCGTGTGCTCCCAGCGGCCGGGGTCGAGCGCGCAGTCATAGACGCTCCCGATCAGGCTGGACAGATCCTGCGACGACAAGGCATCGGCCATTATCCATGCTCCGAACGCTCTGTGGCGCGTGCAACGCGTGAGCAAATCGTGCCGGCGACATATGCACTTTGCCACAGTTTTGGATGAATATTCCCCAAATGGGAAGATGTCCGTCGCCGGCTCCTCATCGCAGCGGCGACAATCATGAGTGGTATGAAACCTCCCTCCGGTTCATCGCAGGGGCAGAATTCGACCCCGGTGGTGCTTCGCCCCGCGCGAGCCAAGCGCCAGCTTGGCTTTCGCCGGCCAAAGCTGGAGATAACAGAACGCGCAAGCGGGTTTAGTGATCCGCTGGCAGCGCGCACATCTTGCCATTTGGGCCGACACATCCTATAACCAGCGCATCACACACGCGGGAATTTCAACGCAAGTCCGGCCCCGAAAGGGGCTTTTCATGCTTTGGCTCCGGTGATGGCGGGCGAGGGTGCCTGCAATCGCTTCCCGCGGAGGCACAACCGGAAAAAAGGAAAGCAGGCCCATGGCTCTGCCACAGTTCACAATGCGCCAGCTGCTAGAGGCTGGCGTGCATTTTGGTCATCAGACGCATCGCTGGAACCCGAAGATGTCGGGCTATCTCTATGGCGAGCGCAACAACATCCACATCATCGATCTCACCAAGACTGTGCCGTTCCTGCATCAGGCGCTGGTCGTGATCTCGGACGTCGTCGCACAAGGCGGGCGCGTGCTGTTTGTCGCGACCAAGCGCCAGGCCTCTGAGGCCGTGGCCGATGCCGCGCGCAAGTCAGCGCAATATTTCGTCAACCATCGCTGGCTCGGCGGCATGCTGACCAACTGGAAGACAATCACCAACTCCATCAAGCGGCTGCGTCAGCTTGAGGAGCTGCTTGGCGGCGAAGGACAGGGCTTCACCAAGAAAGAGCTGCTGCAGCTGACGCGCGAGCGCGACAAGCTGGAGCAGGCGCTCGGCGGCATCAAGGATATGGGCGGCCTGCCGGACCTGCTGTTCATCATCGACACCAACAAGGAATCGATCGCGGTCGCCGAGGCCAAGAAGCTGAACATCCCGGTAGTTGCCATCGTCGACAGCAATAGTGATCCGGACGGTGTTGACTATCTTATCCCCGGCAACGACGACGCCGGCCGTGCCATCACCCTTTATTGCGATCTGGTCTCTCGCGCCGCCATCGATGGCATCGAGCGCAGCGCGACGCGGCAAGGCGTGGATGTTGGCGCCTCGGTCGAGGCGCCAAGCGAGGATCTTGGCGAGGAGCGCCGGCCGGCGCGCCGCGAGCGCCGTCCCCGCAAGGCCGAGGGCGAGGAGGGCGCGAGCCCAGCAGCCCCCAGGCCCGCACAGGATGGACAGCCGCGTCCCGTGGCGACGCTGTCCGGCTTTACGCCCCTTGCAGCGGCCGAAGGCGAGCCCGACGATCTGATGAAGCTCGCCGGCGTTGGCCGGGGCTGGGCGCGCCGCCTGAACGAGCATGGGATTTATCACTACCGGCAGATTGCCGGGCTCACGCCGGAAAATCTGGAAGAGCTCGATGAGGCGTTCAACGCCAAGGGTAAGATCGCCGGAAGCGGATGGATTGAGGAGGCCCGGCAGCTGATGGGAGAAAACGTCTCGGAAGCCGTGTCTTAACGTTTACTCCAACCTCCGATTGAGAGGACATGAGGCTCATATGGCAACGATTAGTGCACAGCAGGTGAAGGATCTGCGCGAGCAGACCGGCGCGGGCATGATGGACTGTAAGGCCGCGCTCAATGAGACCAAGGGCGACATGGACGCCGCGGTCGACTGGCTGCGTGCCAAGGGTCTCGCCAAAGCGGCGAAGAAGGCCGGCCGTGTTGCGGCTGACGGCCTGATCGGCGTTGCGCTGAAGGATACGGCCGGCGCGGTGGTCGAGGTGAATTCCGAGACCGATTTCGTCGCCCGCAACGAGGCGTTCCAGGCGGCGGTGCGCGAGATTGCGCAGCTGGCGCTGCAGGCCAATGGCGATGTCGCCAAGCTTGGCGAAACCAAGGTGGCGAGCTCGAAAAAGACCATCACCGATCACCTGCAGGAGATGGTCGGCAAGATCGGCGAGAATCTCACCCTTCGCCGCACTGCCATGCTGTCGGTCAAGGATGGCGTGGTGGCGAGCTATGTGCACAATTCGGTCGCGCCTGATCTTGGCAAGATCGGCGTACTGGTTGCGGTGGAGTCGACCGGCGACAAGGCCAAGCTGATGGAGATCGGCCGTCAGGTCGCCATGCATATCGCCGCGACCAACCCGCTCGCGCTGACGGATGCGCAAATCGACCCCGCCATCGTGGCACGCGAGCGTGCGGTATTCGCCGATCAGGCGCGCCAGCAAGGCAAGGGCAAGCCGGACAATGTCATCGAGAAGATGGTTGAAGGACGTCTGCAGAAATTCTTCAAGGAATCTGTCCTGCTGAAGCAGATCTTCGTCATCGACGGCGAGAATACTGTTGAGCAGGCAGTCAAGAACGCCGAGAAGGCGGCGGGCGCGCCGGTTAAGATCACCGGTTTCGTCCGCTATGCGCTGGGCGAGGGCATCGAAAAGCAGACCAGCGACTTTGCCGCAGAGGTTGCGGCAGCCGCGGCCGGCAACTAGAAAATTTAAGGGCGGGGCGATGAGCTCCGTCCTTTTCTCTTGCTGAGGAGCGCGCATGGCTGCCCAATCCCGCCCCGTTCCGCGCTTCCGCCGGGCGCTGCTGAAGCTGTCCGGGGAGGCGCTGCTTGGCGAGCGGCCCTACGGCATCGATCCGGGAGCGGCTTTACACTGCGCCCGCGATATCGCCGCGGTGCGGGCGAGCGGCATCGAGATCTGTGTTGTGATGGGCGGCGGCAATATCTTTCGCGGGCTTGCCGCTTCCGCCAATGGCATGGACCGGGTGCGGGCCGACTATATCGGCATGATGGCGACGGTCATGAACGCCGTGGCGCTTGAGAACGCCTTCACGACCATCGGCCAGCCGGCATCCCTGCATTCCGCAATTGCCGTGCAGCAAGTCGCGCCATCATTCGACCGTGACCGTGCGCTCGGCGATCTGCAAGCGGGGCGCGTGGTGATCTTTGCTGGGGGCACCGGCAATCCGTTCTTCACCACCGATACGACGGCGGCGCTGCGGGCGGCAGAGATGAGCTGCGACGTCATTCTGAAAGCGACGCAGGTGGACGGCATCTATTCCGCCGATCCCAAGCGCGATCCGGACGCCGTGCGCTATGACCGCTTGACTTACGATGAGGCCTTGACGCGCAATCTCCAGGTGATGGACGGCTCGGCCTTCGCCATCGCCCGCGACACCGGCATTCCGATCCTGGTGTTTTGTAGCGAAGGGGAGGGGAGCCTCGAGAAGGCGCTGAGCGGCACCGCGCCGAGCACCCTGGTTTGGGCCGGCTAAGGCCGCGCCCGTGCCGGTTGCGTAATGTAATGGAACAGCTGTTGCGCACCGCGCCGCGAGGCGGTACCACAATCGCCTCAGGCGTGAGCCCAAGACGAGCGTGAACGAGGAAGACGACCATGGCAGAGGCCTTCGATCTCAAGGAAATCGAGAAGCGGATGCGCGGTGCGCTGACGGTTCTGAAGCAGGAATTCGGAGGCCTTCGCACCGGGAGAGCCAGCGCCAGTCTGCTCGATCCGATTACGGTCTCCGTGTATGGCTCGCGCATGCCGATCAATCAGGTCGCGACCGTTTCGGTGCCAGAGCCCCGCATGATCACCGTGACGGTTTGGGATAAGAGCCAGGTGAACGCGGTGGATAAGGCGATTCGCGAGTCCGACCTTGGCCTCAATCCTGTGATGGATGGCACCACGCTGCGCCTGCCGATCCCGGAGCTGAACCAGGAGCGGCGCACCGAGCTGTCCAAGATCGCAGGCAAATATGCCGAGCAGGCGCGCATCTCGGTTCGCAATGTGCGCCGCGACGGCATGGACCTGCTGAAGAAGCTCGAAAAGGATCACGAGATCGGCGAGGACGAGCACCGCACGCAGTCGGCGAAGGTTCAAGAACTCACCGATAAGATCATCAAGGAAATCGATGCCGCGTTCTCGACGAAGGAGCGCGAGATTATGCAGGTTTGATACTGTTACGCGTCGCGCAAACTGAATTTTCTCACATTGTTATTTGAAGAAAGTGAGTGCTGAAATCCCAATGTCGCAACCCAACTCTTCTATGGCCGCCATGCAGCCTCTTCCAGCTCCGCGTCACGTTGCGATCATCATGGACGGCAATGGCCGATGGGCAGCGCAGCGCGGCTTCCCCCGAACCGAAGGTCACAGGCGCGGGGTGGAAAGCGTGCGGGGCTGCGTTCGGGCGGCGATCGAGCTGGGTGTCAGCTATCTCACCCTCTACACCTTCTCCTCCGAGAATTGGAGCCGGCCGAAGGACGAGATCTTCGACCTCATGGGGCTCTTGAAGCGTTTCATCCGCCGCGATCTGGCCGAGCTGCACGAACAGAATGTCAAAATCAACGTCATTGGCACTGATGCCGGCGTTGACGGCGAGATCATGTCGCTGATCCGCGAGGCGGTGAACCTGACCCGGAACAATACCGGGCTGCAGCTCACCACGGCCTTCAACTATGGCGGGCGGGATGAAATCGTTCGGGCGGTGCGCGCGATTGCGCTTAAGGTCCAGCAAGGCGAGATCGATCCCGCCGCGATCACGGCAGAGGTGTTCGCCGACCATCTCGACACCGCCGGGCTGCCAGAGCCGGACCTGCTCATCCGCACCAGCGGTGTGCAGCGCATCAGCAATTTTCTGCTCTGGCAATGCGCTTATACCGAGTTCGTGTTCGTCAATGCCTATTGGCCGGAGTTCAATAAGGACACGTTTGCGGCGGCGATCGCCGAGTACCAAAGCCGCGAGCGCCGGTTTGGCGGGCTCGCATCGCGATTCAGCGCGTGAGGGGCGCGCTGTGGCCCAAAGCTGCCGGAGGCACCGGCGTGGGGCGTTCCTATCCTGAATGGGTTTTGCGGGTTAATTCGGCGCTGGTGCTGGTCATCATCGCGCTGGGGCTGACCTATACCAGCCCGCATGCTTTTGCCGTGCTGATTACGCTGTTCATCACCGCAATGGCCTGGGAGTGGGGCCGGCTGGTGCGGGGCAATGGTTTCGACGTCGTATTCTGGGTCCAGCTCGCGGCGACCGCGACCGCGTCCTGGACCACCGTCGAAGGCTGCCCCGGATGCGCCCTCCTGACCGTCGTGGCCGGCACGATAGTGGTGTTCCTGATCCGCTCGATGCGGGTCGGCGTCGCCGAGGCCTGGTGGTCGGCTGGCGGCGTCTATTATGCGGGCCTGCCCGCGGTTGCGATGATCTGGATCCGCAGCGATGAACAATATGGCTGGCTGGCGATCCTTTATATCTTCGCCATCGTTTGGACCACGGATACCGCCGCTTATGTTCTGGGCCGGCTGATTGGCGGGCCGAAGCTTGCGCCTCGCATCTCGCCGAAAAAGACCTGGGCCGGTTTTCTTGGCGGTGCGCTCGTGGCGGGCTTTGTGTGCCTGTTGTTCGGTTTTTGGATTGGCGAGACGAATGCGCTCAAGCTCGCACTGCTCGGCATGGCGCTGGCGCTCTTTGCGCAATTCGGTGATCTTGGTGAATCGGCGCTGAAGCGCCTGTTCGGCACCAAGGATATGAGCGGCCTCATTCCGGGCCATGGCGGTGTGATCGACCGCGTCGATGGGCTGATTTTCGTCGCTTCCGCGGCGGCTCTGCTCGGCTGGGCCGCCGATCCAACCCAGCCCGGACGCGCATTATTGGTCTGGCCGTAAACGCGCGGACATGTTTAGGATCAGCCATGCAGGATTTGCTGAAGAAGGCCTCAGATAATGGGGAAGCGGCCGCCCGCGCGAGCGCGCGGTCGTCCAAGACCGAGGGCCGCCCGAAGCGCGTGAGTGTGCTTGGCGCAACAGGCTCGATCGGTAAAAGCACACTCGATCTGATTGGCCGCGCGCCCGACGATTACGAGATCGTAACGCTGACCGCCGCGACGAGCGCCGCGCAACTTGCCGAAATGGCGATCAAGCATCGCGCCAAGCGCGCCGTTCTGGCGAGCGAAGCGCATTACCCTGAGCTGAAAGAGCGGCTCGCCGGCACCGGAATCGAAGCCGCGGCGGGCGAGGCGGCGGTGATCGAAGCCGCCGCGATGCCGGCCGACTGGATCATGGCGTCCATTGTCGGCGCGGCGGGGCTGCGCCCGACCTTCGCCGCCGCTGCGCAAGGCACCTGTCTCGCCCTCGCCAACAAGGAGTGCCTCGTCTCGGCCGGGCAGGTCTTCCTCGCGGCAGTCGCCAACGCCAATACGATATTGCTGCCTGTCGATTCGGAACATTCCGCCGCTTTCCAGGCCATTGATCACGCCCTGACCCACTGCATCGAGACCATTACGCTTACCGCCTCGGGCGGACCGTTTCGCACATGGGATGCGGCCCGCATCAAAAACGCGACCCCGCAGGACGCGCTGAAGCACCCCAACTGGTCGATGGGGCAAAAGATCACGATTGATTCCGCGACGCTGATGAACAAGGGCCTTGAATTGATTGAGGCCTATCACCTTTTCCACGTGGAAGTAGAGCAGCTCGACGTGGTGGTTCACCCGCAGTCGATCATCCACTGCCTGGTGCGCTATTGTGATGGATCGGTGCTGGCGCAGATGAGCGCGCCGGACATGCGCACGCCCATCGCTTATAGCCTTGCCTGGCCAGAGCGCATGCCGGCGCCCACCGAGCGGCTCGATCTTGCCAAGCTCGGCAGTCTTACCTTCGAACCGCCGGACGAAGAGCGTTTTCCGGCGCTGCGCATCGCCAAGGAAGCACTCGCCGCAGGCGGCAATGCGCCGACCGTGCTGAACGCGGCCAATGAGATTGCGGTGGAGGCCTTCATCGGCGGGCGGATCGGCTTTACCGAGATCGCGGCGGTCGTAGAAGCAGCTCTTTCCGCAGCAGTAAACGAAGTCGGCGGTTCGGCTGCGCAAAGTCTGGATGAGGTGATCGAAACAGATCGCGCTGCCAGAAGGTTGGCAAGGCGGCTTTGCGAGATACGGGCGGGCGGGAATTGATGCTGGCGCGAAGCTGCGCCGGCTCATGCATCGGACCGAAAAGTGTGCGCACTTTCCGGATAAATCCGAGGCACGAACAAAGGGTTAGAGCGCAGCTCCGCGTCGAGCGGAGCTTCCGGCGCTCTAAGAAATAGCGGAGTTGCTACTGATGGATTTTATAACCAATTCGGGCATCTGGTCTGCGCTGACCTATGTGGTGCCGTTTCTCGTCGTGCTGGGCGTGGTGGTGTTCGTGCACGAGATGGGCCACTTCCTCGTCGCCCGTTTTTTCGGCGTTGCGGTCGATGCCTTTTCCATCGGCTTTGGACCGGAGCTGTTCGGCTTCAAGGACCGGCACGGCACCAGATGGCGCGTGGCGGCCGTTCCCCTTGGCGGCTATGTGAAATTCAAAGGCGACGAGAACGCCGCCAGCATGCCGAGTTGCGAGGAGCTGAGCCGCATGACCGAGGAGGAAAGGCGGGGGAATTTCCACGCCAAGCCGGTTGGCCAGCGCGCGGCCGTGGTCGCCGCCGGGCCGGCCGCCAATTTCCTGCTGGCCATCGTTATCCTCACCTTCTGGTTCACTTTCGTCGGCAAGGCGATTCTGGAACCCCGCGTGGAGACGGTCGAGCCAGGCAGCGCAGCACAGGCGGCCGGCATCAAGCCGGGCGATCTGATCGTCGCAATCGGTGGTTCGCGGGTTGAGAGCTTCGACGAGGTGCAGCGCGCGGTGATGCTCAACGCCGATACCCCGCTCCAGGTTGTGGTTGAGCGCGACGGCCAGGAAGTGCCGCTGACGGCAACGCCGCGGCTGGAGGAGCGCAAGGACCGGTTCGGCAATGTCATGAAAATCGGTCTGCTCGGCATAGGCCGGCCGACCAAGCCGGAAGATGTGAAAATCCGCCGCTATGATCCGCTTTCGGCCTTTGGCGTCGGCCTGTCGGAAACCTGGTTCTGGACCAAGCAGCCACTGGTCTTCATCCAGAAGCTGGTGACCGGTCAGGCTTCGTCCGACCAGCTCGGCGGTCCGATTCGGATTGCGCAGCTCTCCCGCGAGGTGGCCTCGGTCAGCGTTCTGGAGCTCGTGCGCTGGATCGCGATCATTTCGATTAATATTGGACTCCTGAACCTTTTCCCCATCCCGCTCCTGGATGGGGGGCACCTGTTATTCTATGGCATAGAAGCCATACGTGGTCGGCCACTCAGCGAGCGAACCTTAGAAATCGGTTTTCGAATTGGCTTCGCGCTGGTGATCATGTTAATGATCTTCGCGACACGCAATGATGTGATTCATCTCCTTCGCCGTATCGGATAGCGGTGGTCTGTCAAAGGCTTAATGGTGAAAGCCGAAGACGGGTCGGGTTATGGAAAGCAAAGTGGCCGGGGGGCCACAACGAGCGTGCCATCTTATGACCGCTGTCGTCAGTTACGTTGCACACACAAACAGGTGGCTTGTAGGGTGACGTGCTGGCGTCTGGGGGACCGGCGTAACGGGGGCAAGAAACTTCCAATGCTGCGAACAGCAATGAGCGGAATCAGAATATTGGTTTGCCTGCTGGTAGCGGTATGCACTTGGCTCGGGGGGGCTGAGGGCATCGCTACAGGTAAGGCTTACGCGCAGTCTGGCCCGGTGGTGCGCCAGATCCGGATCGTCGGGAGTAAGCGGATCGAGCCTGAGACAGTTAAATCTTACCTCACCTTCAGCGAAGGCCAGCGCTACGATAGCTATAAGGCCGATGAAAGCCTGAAGGCACTTATTGCCACCGGCCTGTTCGAGAACGTCAACATCGACCAGAATGGCGGTGTTGTCTCGGTCACGATCAGCGAGAACCCGGTCATCAACCAGGTCGCGTTCGAGGGCAATAAGGAGGTTAAGGACGACACGCTGTCGGGCGAGGTGCAGCTCAAGCCGCGCTCGGTGTTCTCCCGCGCCAAGGTGCAGGCGGACGTTCAGCGCATCCTCGATGTGTATCGCCGCTCCGGCTACTACGCCGTCACGGTCGATGCCCAGATCATCGAGCTCGACAATGGTCGTGTGAACCTCGCCTTTGTCATCCAGGAAGGCGCGGAGACCAAGGTCCTCAGCATCACCTTCCTGGGCAACAAAGCCTTCTCCGATTCTAATCTGCGCGGCGTCATCACCACGACGGAAAACAACTTTCTCAGCTTCCTGAAATCCACCGACGTTTACGATCCCGACCGGCTCAATCTCGACCGCGAGCTGCTTCGCCGCTACTATCTCAAGAACGGCTATGCCGATGCCCGTGTGGTGTCCGCCGTCGCCGATCTCGACCGCAGCGGCAAGGGCTTCTTCATCACCTTCACGGTTGAGGAAGGTGAACTCTACCACTACGGCAATATCGACATCGAATCGACGCTGCCATCGATCGATCCAGCTTCGCTGCGCTCCGAATTGCTGACCACGTCCGGTGAAATCTACGACGCTGAGCGCATCGATAAGACGACGGAAAAGCTGACGATCGGCGTTGCCGAGCAAGGCTATGCCTTCGGCCAGATACGCCCGCGCATCGACCGCGATCCGGTCAACCGCACCATCGGCATCGTCTATGTCGTCGAGCAAGGGCCGCGCGTTTATATCGAGCGCCTCAATGTGGTCGGCAATGCCCGGACCCGCGACTATGTGATACGGCGTGAGCTTCGCTTGGCGGAGGGTGATGCCTATAACCGGTTGATGGTCGATCAGGCACGCCAGCGCCTCGTCAATCTGGGTTTCTTCAAGAGCGTCAAGGTGAGCCGCGATCCCGGCTCCGCTCCTGACCGGGTAATCTTGACCTTTGCCGTCGAAGAGCAGCCCACAGGCGAAATGTCGCTGGCTGGTGGCTATTCCTCGGCGGAAGGCCCGATCGCCGAAATTGCCTATACCGAGCGTAACCTGCTCGGCAAAGGTCAGTTTCTGCGCCTCAAGCTGTCCGGTAGCTTCGAAAGTGGCCAGGTCGATCTGAGCTTCACCGAGCCGCGCTTCCTGGATAAGAACATTTCGGCTGGCTTCGATCTGTTCCACAAGGAGCAGGACTTCCAGGACGAGGCGGGCTACAACGACCGCAAGACCGGCGGCTCGCTGCGCGTGGGCTTCGCTCTGACCGACAGCGTCTGGCTGCAGCCGAACTACACCTTCATTCATGATGAGGTGTTCGACGTTAACCAGAACGCGTCAGTGGCGATCCAGCAGATCGAAGGCGATGCCAACATCTCGTCGGTCGGCTACTCGCTCAGCTATGACGCGCGCAACAACCGTCTCAATCCGACGCGCGGCGTCTACCTGATCCTGACCCAGGACTTCGCTGGCGTGGGCGGTGACGTCAATTACCTGCGCAACGTCGCGGAAGCCCGTGGTTACTATCCGATCTATGAGGGCATCACGCTCGTCGGCCGCTTGATCGGCGGCTATATCACCGGCTGGGGCGGCGAAGATGTCCGCGCGGTGGATGCCTTCTACAAGGGCGGTGACCTCGTGCGCGGCTTCGATAACGCAGGTCTTGGTCCGCGCGACGCGGTCACCCGCGATGCGCTGGGCGGCAAGGTCTTCTATGGCGCCACGGCCGAAGTTCGTTTCCCCTTCCCACTCATTCCGGATGAGTTGGGTCTGAGCGGCGCCGTGTTCGCCGATGCCGGTAGCCTCTATGATACCGACATCAGGGGCGTGGACCTCGACGACAGCGACACTCTTCGTTCCTCGGTCGGCGCAAGTCTGCTATGGAATTCGCCACTTGGGCCTCTGCGCGCAGACTTTGCCTATGTCATCACCAAGGCGGAATTCGACAAGGAAGAGTTCTTCCGGTTCGGCGCCTCGACCAAGTTCTGAGCCGCAGGCCTCCTGTAACAGAGAGAAGGCCCCAAAGCTGGGGCCTTCTTCATTTGAGCTTAGGTCGCACGCCGATGGAGCATCCCGGATTTTATGACCGCGTTGGCCCGTTCTCACTTGAGACGATTGCGGCCGAGAGCGAAGCCATCCTCACGGATACCGGCCGGGGAGGTCTTGCCGCGAGCGACATCCGGCCGCTGAACGCCGCCGGGCCCGAGGATGTGGCCTTCATCGACAACCCACGCTATCTGCCGGACCTCGCCGCGACCAAGGCGCTCGCCTGTTTCGTTCACGACAAATATGCCGGGCGCGTTCCGCAAGGGACGGTTGCCCTGGTCACGCCGGAACCCTATCGCGCCTATGCCAAGGCTTTGGCGCTGTTCTATCCGGAGGCGGGACATCCCAAAGCCGGCTGGCCGGCCGAGGGCGCGAACCCACTCGTCCATCCGAGCGCCAAGCTGGAAGACGGCGTTATCGTCGAGGTGGGTAGCATCATCGGCCCGGAAGCCCAGATCGGCTCTGGAACGCGGATCGCTGCCGGCGCGGTGATCGGCTATCGCTGCGCCCTCGGCCGAGACTGTTTTATCGGCCCGCGCGCGGTGATCGGCCATGCGCTGATCGGCAACAATGTTATTATCCATGCCGGCGCCTCCATTGGCCAGGACGGCTTCGGCTTCGCCATGGGGCGCGGCGGCCACTTCAAGGTCCGCCAGATTGGGCGGGTCATTATCCAGGATTGGGTGGAGATCGGCGCCAATGCGGCTATCGATCGTGGGGCGCTGCGCGACACCGTGATCGGCGAAGGAACGAAGATTGATAATCTTGTGCAGATTGGCCATAACGTCGTGGTCGGCAGGCATTGCGTCCTCGTCGGCCAGGTCGGCATTTCCGGCAGCACCGTGCTGGAAGATTTCGTGGTGATGGGCGGTCAGAGCGGGACGGTCGGGCATATCACGCTCGGTGCCGGCGCTCAGATTGCCGGCAATAGCGGCGTGGCCGAAAGCGTGCCGCGAGGCGCCCGCTGGGGAGGCACGCCGGCAAAACCGCTCAAGCAGTGGGCGCGGGAGGTTGCGCTGCTCAAGTGGATGGTGTCCCGCTTCAGCGGCGCGAAATTGAAAGGCCTTGCGAAACTCGACGAGTGACCGTTGCGTTGCGAGACGGAGGCAAGCAGGAGAGAGCGACAGTGACAAACGACGTGCCGCCCGCATCGACGCTCGGGACAGCCGATATCACCCGGGTGCTCCGCCTCTTACCGCATCGCTATCCGTTCTTGATGATCGACAGGATCATCGATATCGACGCTGACAGTTCGGCCACGGGCATCAAAAATGTCAGCATCAACGAGCCGTTCTTCCAGGGCCATTTCCCGAATTATCCGGTGATGCCGGGCGTACTGCTAATCGAGGGCATGGCGCAGACGGCCGGCGCGATCTGCGTTGCTCATGTGGGTGAGACCTATCAGCCGCAGCTCGTCTATTTCATGGGCATCGAGCGGGCAAAATTCCGCAGGCCCGTGATGCCGGGCGACACCGTTCACTTCCACGTCAAAAAGCTGCGCAATCGCGGACCGGTCTGGCGCTTTGCCTGCGAGGCCAAGGTCGAGGGCAACCTTGTTGCCGAGGCCGAAATCAGCGCCATGATCGTTGATCCGGCCAAGAATCAAGGGGGAGATAAATCGCTTTGATGCCGCCCGCCGCAACCGAGCGCACGGCGCCTGCTACCGGCCCCGCCATCCATTCCACCGCCATCATCGAGCCCGGCGCCGAAATTGCCCCCGGCGTTCAGATCGGACCGTTCTCGGTAATCGGCCCACAGGTTGTGCTGCGCGAAGGCGTGCGCATCCATTCGCATGTCGTCATCGCCGGGAGCACCGAAATTGGCGAAGGAAGCGAAGTCTTCCCATTCGCCTCGCTTGGCAATGCGCCGCAGGACCGCAAATTTCGCGGCGAGGAAAGCCGTTTGGTGATCGGGGCACGCAATGTCATCCGCGAGTATGTGACGATGAACCCCGGCACGGAGCAGGGCGGCCTCATAACGCGCGTTGGCAATAACGGGCTGTTCCTCACCGGCGCTCACGTCGCCCATGACTGCCAGATCGGCGACAATGTACTATTGGTCAATAATGCCACGCTTGGCGGTCATTGTGTGATTGAGGACTTCGCCTCGATCGGCGGGCTTTCCGCCGTCCATCAATTCGTGCGCGTCGGCGCCTATGCCTTTATCGGGGGCATGTCGGGGGTGGAGAACGATGTCATCCCGTTCGGCATGGCGCTCGGCAACCGGGCGCATCTGGCCGGCCTCAACATCGTGGGCCTGAAGCGGCGCAATTTCGACCGCGAGCAGATCCACACGCTGCGCAAGGCATACCGGATGCTGTTCGCAACCGAGGGGACGCTGCTCGAACGTCTCGACGATGTCGAGAAGATGTTCCCCGAGGATGAATCGGTGCAGCGTATCGTGCAGTTCATCAAGGCCGATTCCAGCCGCTCCTTCTGTGTGCCACGGAGCAGCGGCAACGGCGCGTGAGCCGGCAATTTCCGTGAGGCGGCCGCCATGGCCACGAGCGCCCATCAGCAATGCCTCGGTGTCCTCGCCTGTGGCGGGGCGATGCCGCTTGCTGTGTGCGAGGCGGCCATTGCCCAGGGGCGGCAGGTGCATGTGGTGGCGCTGCAAGGCGTGACCGACCCGGCCATCGCGCGCTTTCCGCATGACTGGGTGCGACTGGGCCAGGTGGGCAAGCTTTTACAGTCGCTGCGCCGCGCCGGCTGCCAGGATCTGGTGCTGATCGGCGCTCTGCGCCGACCGAATCTGCGCAAGATCGGCTTCGATCGCGGGTTTCTCTGGCATGCTCGGACCATCCTTGGGCTCACGCGCGGCGGCGATGATAGCGTGCTGCGACGCGTCGTACGGTTTTTCGAGGCCGAAGGATTCCGCGTACGCGGTGCGCATGAGATCGTGCCCTCGCTGACTGCGCCGGAAGGAGTACTTGGCTGCCTGGCGCCAGAGAAGGAAGCGGAGACGGATATCGCGCGCGGTCTTGCCGTGCTGGGCGCGCTCGCGCCCTTCGATGTCGGCCAATCCGTGGTTGTGGCCAGGTGCCATGTGCTTGGCGTTGAGGCGGCGGAGGGGACCGATGCCATGCTGGAGCGCTGCGCAAGGGTGCGTCAGTGGGGCGGCCGTGGACGCTCCGGCGTGCTCGTCAAGGCACCCAAGCGCGGCCAGGAACTGCGCATCGACATGCCGGTGATCGGCGCCCGCACGGTCGAGCTTGCGGCGCTTGCGGGCCTCACGGGCATTGCGGTTGCAGCGGGACAAGTTATGATTGCCGAGCAAGCGGACATGATCGATCTGGCAGACCGTCACGGACTCTTCGTCATCGGCGTCAGCCCAGCCGCTTCGCAGTAAGACGGTAAGCGGGCGGCCTGCGCCCGCCGGAGAGAGCCCTTGAAACCACGCACGCGCCGCATTTTCATCGTGGCCGGAGAGCATTCGGGCGACCAGCTCGGCGGCAAGCTGATGGCGGCGCTGAGAAACCAGAGCGAAGACCCGATCATCTTCTCCGGTGTAGGCGGCGAGACCATGGAAGCGCAGGGCATGCGCTCGATCTTTCCCTTGTCCGATGTTGCCGTGATGGGGCCGCTCGCCATCCTTGCCCGGCTGCCTAAGCTGGTCCGGCGCGTCTATCGGGCCGTCGATGCCGCGCTCAAAGCCGAGCCGGATGCGGTGATTATCATCGACTCCCCCGAATTCACCCACCCGATCGCCAAGCGCATTCGTAAGAAGCGCCCGCTGATCCCGATCATCGACTATGTCTCGCCGAGTGTGTGGGCCTGGCGGCCGGGCCGCGCGAAAAAGATGAAGCCCTATGTCGATCATCTGCTCGCCATCCTGCCATTCGAGCCCGCCGCCCATGAGCGGCTTGGCGGGCCGCCCTGCACCTATGTCGGCCATCCGCTGATCGAGAAAATGGACTGGATCCGCGGCCTCGACACCCAGGAGCTTGCCCGGCGTCTGGGCCTCGCCCCGGAGCGCCCAGTGCTGGTGGTACTCCCCGGGAGCCGCCCCACCGAGGTGCGCCGGCTGATGCAGCCTTTCGGCGAGACGGTAAAGCGGGTTCAGCAGCATCTCGGCGAAATCGAGGTGATCATTCCGGCGGTCGCCTCGGTTCGCCCGCTGATCGAGGCAGGGATCGAGGATTGGCCGCTCAGGCCGCATCTCGTTGCCGGCGAGAGCGACAAATACAAGGCCTTCCGCCTCGCCGGAGCGGCACTTGCGGCCTCGGGCACGGTAACGCTGGAGCTGGCGCTTGCCGGTGTGCCGATGGTGGTCGGCTATAAGGTCGACGCGCTGGCGAGCCGGCTGCGCTTCCTGTTGAAGGTGCACTCGGTGGTCCTGGCCAATCTCGTGCTCGCCGAGAACGTGTTTCCCGAGTTTATCCAGGAAAACTGCACGCCGGAGGAGCTCAGTGCTGCGCTGATCCCGCTGCTTTTGGAGGGCTCGCCGGAGCGCGAGCGCCAATGCGCCGGCCTCGCCAACATTTCGGAGAAGATGCTGCTGGAGGGAACCACGCCCAGCGAACGCGCCGCAGAGACCGTCCTCACAGTGCTCAGCGCGGGCATCCGCAAGCGGCTCGAGGTCGCGCCAAAGACCTCGAAAGTACGTGCCGCTCAGCGCTGAGCGAGCGGCACGTAATCGCGCATGGCCGGGCCGACATAGAGCTGGCGCGGGCGGCCGATGCGCTGATCGTCGTCCTCGATCATCTCCTTCCACTGTGCGACCCAGCCGACAGTGCGGGCAATGGCGAACAGCACGGTGAACATCGAGGTCGGGAAGCCGAGCGCCTTTAGTGTGATGCCGGAGTAGAAGTCGATATTGGGATAGAGCTTCTTCTCGACGAAGTACTCATCCTCCAGCGCGATCTTCTCCAGCTCCATGGCGACCTGCAGAAGCGGATCGTTCTTGATGCCGACGATATCGAGCACTTCCTTGCAGGTCTTCTGCATCACCCGTGCGCGCGGATCGTAGTTCTTATAGACCCGGTGGCCGAAGCCCATCAGCCGGAACGGATCGTTCTTGTCCTTGGCTCGTCTAATATATTCGGGAATGCGATCGACTGTGCCGATCTCCATCAGCATCTTCAGCGCCGCTTCGTTCGCCCCGCCATGGGCCGGCCCCCACAGGCACGCGATGCCGGCGGCGATACAGGCGAAGGGATTGGCGCCGGAGGAGCCCGCCAGACGCACCGTCGAAGTGGAGGCGTTCTGCTCATGGTCGGCATGGAGAACGAAGATGCGGTCCATCGCCCGGGCGAGCACCGGATTGACCACATATTCCTCGCAAGGAACCGCGAAGCTCATATGCAGGAAGTTGGAGGCGTATTCGAGATTGTTGCGCGGATAGACGAAGGGCTGCCCGACGGCATATTTGTAGGCCATTGCGGCGATGGTCGGCATTTTGGCGATCAGGCGGATCGAAGCGATATCGCGCTGCACCGGATCGTTGATGTCGGTCGAGTCGTGATAGAAGGCCGAGAGGGCACCGACCACACCCACCATGACCGCCATCGGATGCGCATCACGCCGGAAGCCAGTGTAGAACCGGTTCATCTGCTCGTGCACCATGGTGTGGTAGGTGACGCGGTTCTTGAAGTCGAAATATTGTTCCTGGTCGGGGAGCTCGCCGTAAAGCAGGAGATGGCAGGTCTCGAGGAAATTGCCCTGCTCGGCGAGCTGGTCGATCGGATAGCCGCGATAGAGCAGGGTGCCTTCTTCACCGTCGATGAAAGTAATGGTGGATCGGCAGCTTGCCGTCGAGGTGAAGCCCGGGTCGTAGGTGAAAGCACCCGTCCGGCCGTAAAACGTAGAGATATCGACGACGTCGGGTCCAATCGAACCCGAATAAACCGGGAAGTCGTACTGTTTGCCGGCTATGGTAAAGCTTGCGTTGGGTTGCTCGTCTACCCCGTCTTGCTTTTGCCCGGGAACCGCGCCCATGAGGGTCATGACTCGTCTCCTTGCGATCAGCCGTGCTCGCGCTCGTGGCTACACTGGCAGCAAATTGCTGCACTGCATAGGGGATATTTTGCATTGCGGAAATGAACGTCAAGTTTGTTCGCTTATGCAAATCAACCGGTGCGGGCAGGCGAAGGTTTCCCTGACGCGCGTTTTTTTGATGCGGCCGAATCCTCCCCCTCCGCCTGATCCTCAAGGCGTGCCAAGGCTTCCTCCCTCCCGAGCACGGCCAGCACATCGAAAATCGGGGGCGAGACGCTTCGGCCGGTGAGGGCGGCGCGCAAAGGCTGGGCGACATCGCCAAGCTTGATGCCTATTTCTTGGGCATAGTCTCGGGTCGCCGCTTCGAGCGCAGTGGCGGTCCAGTCGCCAAGTGCGGCGAAACGGGCGGCGAGCGCAGTCAGGTGCCCCCGCGCCGCGGCGCTGAGCAGCTTTGCCGCCTTCTCATCCATGGCGAGCGGACGTTTGGCGAACAGGAACGCCGCGCTATCGAACAGCTCAACCAGTGTTTTGGCGCGCTCTTTCAGACCGGGGAGCGCAGCTTTCAATTTCGCCCAGCCCTCTTCTGTGATGCCGGCCGCCAGCTGCTTTTCCTGTGGAAGATGCGGCAGAAGATCACGTAAGTATTCCAACAGATCGGCATCATCCATATGGCGGATATAGTGGCCGTTGAGGTTCTCCAGCTTGGCGAAATCGAACCGGGCCGGCGATCGGCCAAGCGCCTCGAGCCCAAACCATTCAATCATCTGCTCGGTGGAAAAGATCTCATCATTGCCATGGCTCCAGCCGAGTCGGACCAGATAGTTGCGCATCGCCGCCGGCAAATAGCCCATCGCCCGATAGGCATCGACGCCGAGCGCGCCATGGCGCTTGGACATCTTCGCCCCGTCCGGCCCGTGGATCAGCGGCACATGGGCGAATATCGGCACATCCCAGCCCATCGCCATGTAGATCTGCGCCTGCCGCGCGGCATTGGTGAGATGATCATCGCCCCGGATGACATGGGTGACGCCCATATCGTGGTCGTCCACCACCACCGAGAGATTGTAGGTCGGGGTGCCGTCCGAGCGCAGGATAATCAGGTCGTCGAGGTCCTTGTTCGGGAACACGACGCGGCCCTGGACCTGGTCGTCGATCACGGTCTCGCCGTTCTCCGGCGCCTTGAAGCGGATGGCCGGCTTAACCCCCTCCGGTGCCTCCTTCGGGTCGCGGCTGCGCCAGGTGCCGTCATAACGCGGCGCACGGCCCTCCGCACGCGCCTTCTCGCGCATCGCCTCCAGCTCCGCCGGCGTCGTGTAGCAGTAATAGGCCTTGCCTTCCGCGAGAAGCTGCCGCGCAACCTCCGCATGACGCGCCGCGCGGGCAAACTGGAACAGCGGCTCGCCATCGAAGTCCAGCTCCAGCCAGCGCAGCCCGTCGAGGATCGCCTCGATCGCGGCCTGCGTCGAGCGCGCCCGGTCGGTATCCTCGATACGGAGCAGGAAGCGGCCACCCGTGTTCTTGGCGTAAAGCCAGTTGAACAGCGCCGTGCGCGCGCCGCCAATATGCAGAAAGCCGGTCGGCGACGGTGCAAAGCGGGTGACGACCTTGCCTGTCATGTCGATCGAGTCCTTGGCTGGGGAGAAGCGGGTTTTCGCAGTTGCGAGTGGTTTAGCACAACCAGGCGCCGCAGTTAAGCCGGGGAAGGATGTATGCGTGGAGGCGGCGCAATCTCCAGCGGTCAAGGTCGCCGCGCCGGTTTAACGGGAGGCGCGATCGGGCAGGGCACGCCGCGCATCCCGGCCGCGCTGATCGCCTGGCTCGAAGCGCGGCTCGACGAGGAGCGCGGCCGCTGGTTCTTATGGCTGCCGGTGATCTATGGCACCGGCATTGCCGCCTATCTCGGCGCGCCGCGCGAGCCGCCTTTCCTCGTATGCTTCGCCGCCTTCATCCTCGCGGCGACCTTGCGGCAATTCCTGCGTCTGACCACGCTGCGGCTGATCGCCAGTACCACCTTTCTCCTGCTTGCGGCCGGTTTCCTCAGCGGCAAACTTCGGGCGATGATCGTCGATGCGCCGGTTTTGACGCGCTCCTTCGGGGCTGCGACGCTGATCGGCCGGATCGAGGCGGTGGAGCCCTATCAGAAGGCGTTTCGCGTCACTTTGCGGCTGGAAAGCCTCGAGCAATATAAGGGCGATCTGCCCCGGCGGGTGCGCCTTCGCTATCACACCAAAACGCCGCTTCCGCCGGCCGGCAGCCGCGTCAAACTCCGGGCTAGTCTGCGGCCCCCGCCCGAGCCGGTCGTACCCGGTGGGTTCGATTTCGCCCGCTATCACTGGTTCGAGGGAATTGGCGCGACCGGCTTCGTGTTCGGCAAGGTCGAGTTGCTTGCTGGTGATCCGCCACCTTTAGACATTCGCATTGCCAGAGCGATCGCGCAGCTCCGTGAGGCAATCGCGGCGCGCATCGCCGCTGTGCTCGGCGGCGAGACGGGGGGCCTTGCCCAGGCGCTGATCATGGGCGAGCGCGCCGGGATGAGCGACGAGACGCGGCTTTCGCTGATCAATTCTGGCCTCGCTCACGTGGTCTCCATCTCCGGCTTCCATATGGCGCTCACCGCCGGCTCGGCCTTCTGGCTGATCCGGGCGCTGCTTGCCGCCTTCCCGGCCCTGGCACTCGCCTTCCCGATCAAGGTCTGGGCAGCGATCGCCGCGCTCTTGGTGGCGACCCTCTATCTGACGATCTCCGGCGGGGGCGTGGCCGCAGTGCGTTCCTACATCATGATCGCCATCATGTTCCTGGCCATTGTCGTCAACCGGCCGGCGCTCTCGCTGCGCAATCTGGCGATGTCGGCCTTTCTCATCCTGGCGATCACCCCGGAGAGCCTGCTCGATCCCGGCTTCCAGATGTCGTTTGCGGCAACTGCGGCGCTGATCGCCCTTTATGAGGACCGCCTCGGCCATCTCGGCCCGCCCCGCTCCTGGCCCTTACCGCTCGCTATGCCGGCCAAAGCCCTGATCGGTGTCGCCTTGACCAGCAGCGCCGCTAGTCTCGCGGTCGATCCAATCGGGGCCTATCATTTTCACCGGATCGCGGCTTATGCCATTCTCGGCAACATCCTGGCGATGCCCGCCATTTCGGTCTTGGTCATGCCGATGGCGCTCTTGGCGCTTGTCGCCATGCCGTTCGGCCTCGAAGGCGGCCCGCTCCTGGTGATGGGTGCAGGGATCGACATCATGCTGGGCGTTGCCAGTTTCGTATCGCGTCTCCCAGGAGCAGTGATCCTTGTACCGGCCTTCGATCTTGCACCGCTCCTGCTCATGGTGTTCGGGGGGTTATGGCTCCTCCTGTGGCGAGGCGGCTGGCGGATTTGGGGTCTCGTGCCGATCGCGGCCGGCCTTGCGGCTGCGCCCTTCGCGGCGCGGCCGGACATCTGGGTCGACAGGGACGGGCAGGTGATCGCCGTCCGGCTGAAAAGCGGCACTGTTTCCGCGCCCAAGAGCCGCAAGGGCGCGTTCAGCCTGAAAACCTGGCTGGAGTTTGATGGCGACGGCCGCAACCCGCGCGAGGTTGCCAAGGGTGCCGGCTTCCAATGCGATGAGCAGAGCTGCCTAGCGCTGGTGCGCGGCCGGATCGTCGCTCATGTGTTCCACCCTGGTGCGCTCGCCGATGATTGCCGCCGCGCGAGCGTGTTGATCGCTAGCCTGCCGGTGACCGAACCTTGCGCGGGGCCGGAGTTGGTCATCGATTCCCGCGATCTCTGGGAGAAGGGCGCCTATGTGGTCCGCTTCGCACCGGGATCGGGCGCGGCTGCGGACGCGATCGTGGCGGAAAATGTGGCTGAGGCGCGCGGTGTCCGCCCCTGGGTGGTCGTGCGCCATCGCCGCGAGCTCATCCAGCCAGCGCCGGAGGCGCCGCAGGTCGCTGGGGAAAAGCCGGAGAGGGAGATTGATGCGACCGGCGCGATCGACGGACTCGATACCGCCGCTCAATAGCGTCGGAGGAGGCAGACCAGCTTGCCCTGGATGCGAATCCGGTCCGGACCGAAGATCCGGGTTTCATAGGCCTGGTTCGCGGCTTCCAGAGCGATTGATTGGCCCTTGCGGCGGAAGCGCTTCAGTGTCGCCTCTTCCTCATCCACCAGCGCCACGACGATATCGCCATTGGCTGCGATGTCCGCGCGGCGGATCACCACTGTGTCGCCGTCATGGATGCCAGCATCGATCATCGAGTCGCCCTTCACCTCGAGGGCGAAATGCTCCCCCGAGCCAAGGAAGTCGCTCGGCACATTGATGGTATGGCTGCGGTTCTCGATCGCGGAGCGCGGCACGCCGGCCGCAATCCGGCCCATCATCGGCACGCCGATGGCATAGGCGGCATCTTCCTCATCGCCGTCATTGAAGCCTTTGCGCCCGCCGCCTTCGATGACAGAGGGAGAGAAGCGGGAGGAAGACGGGCCGCGACGGCCGGACATGGCCGCTTCCGGCAGCTTGACGATCTCCAGCGCACGGGCCCGGTGTGGCAGGCGGCGGATGAAGCCGCGCTCCTCCAGCGCCGTGATCAGCCGGTGAATGCCGGATTTGGAGCGCAGCTCCAGCGCTTCCTTCATCTCGTCATAGGAGGGCGGCACGCCCGTCTCCTGCAGCTTATCGTGGATATAAAGGAGGAGCTCTTTCTGCTTGGGCGTAAGCATCTCATTCCCTCTGCTAGCGCCGGGTGGGCTTATCGTTTCGTACAAAGCAAGAACATCTATACTTGTTCTAGTTGTGTTCCGCAACTGATTAAAACGAGGTATCCGAGCCCGTATTTTTCCCCACGCATGAGGCTAGAAATCGAGGCGCATGACTTCCACGACGTCACCAGCCTCGGCCGGCGGCGCATCGGGCGCGCGGATGATCAGGCAGTCGGCGGCGGCGAGCACGCTGACCAGCGAGCTGTCTTGCGAAGAGAGGGGCTGTACGGTGAGGAGGCCGTCCTCTCCAAGGCCAAGACGGGCACGCATATAGTGCTGGCGCCGGCCGTTGGCTTCGAGCGGCGCGGCGAGACGGGCATATTGCGCGGGAGGGGAGGCCGCCATCTCGCCGAGGAGCCTCACCAGCATCGGCCTCAGGAACAGCGCGCTGCATAGCACCGCGGAGACCGGATTACCGGGCACGCCAAGGGCGCGCTGGGCGCCGCGGCGGCCATACATCAAAGGCTTGCCGGGCCGCATGGCGATGTTCTGGAAATCGATGGTGAAGCCGGCCGCCTCGAGCGCCCCTCGCACGAGATCATGCTCGCCGACCGAGGCACCGCCGATGGTCAAGAGAATGTCGGCGTCTTTGCCTCCCTCGATCGAGGCCGCAAGACTCTCCATGGTGTCGCGGGCGATGCCGAGCGCGATCGGCTCGCCGCCCGCATTGGCAATCAGCGGCTTGAGCGCCGCAGGGATCGAGGAAATGATCTGCCCCGGTGCGAGCGATGCTGCCCGGCGGCTGCAGCTCATCGCCCGAGGCGAGGATTGCCACACGAGGGCGGCGGCGCACAGGGACGCTCGCGTGGTTCATCTGTGCGGCGAGCAGCAGATCGCGCGGCGTGAGGCGCTTGCCCGCGCGCAGCAGCACCTCGCCCTCGCGGAAATCCCCGCCGGCCGGGCGGATGAAGTCTTCGCTGCTGAGATCGTGAACGAGGACATCCGACCCGTCAGCGCTTGTGTTCTCCTGGATGACGACCAAATCGGCGCCACCCGGCACCGGCGCGCCGGTGAAGATACGCACGGCTTTCCCGCTTTCGACCGGCTTCTCGAATGGATGGCCGGCAGCCGCCGCACCGATCAAGGTGAGATGCGCAGGCAAGCTTTGCACGTCGGCGCTGCGCACCGCATAGCCGTCCATGGCCGAAGCAGGGAAGGGGGGCTGCGTGAGCGTTGCCGCGAGATCAGCGGCGAGCACGCGGCCGGCGCCCTCGCTAACGGGCACGTCCTCAGCGGCGAGCGGCTCAAGGTCGGCGGTGACGCGCGCCAAAGCTTCGGCAACGGAAATCATGGGCCAAATGCTTAAGCAAGTTGCCCCGCGAAGGCAACAGATCGCGTTGTCTCGCTTAGATCACTGGCCGTCCCTCACCAGTTGCCGCGGAGACGGGCCTTGGCGCCGATCACCTGGAGACTTACACCAGCTTGCCAACGCGGGCTTCAAGCAAGGCCCAAGCCTGGTCGCCATAATTCTGCTTCCAGCGGGCATAGAAGGCGGCAAGCGGCTTTTTGAAGCCGCTGGTATCGCAGGTGTTGACGGTCATTCCCTTGGCTTGCAGTGCCCCGAGCGCATCGGCATTGAGCTTTTCCAGGTCCTGGCGCTGGGCCAGTGCGGCCGCCTCGGCGTGTTTCTCGATGATCGCCTGAAGGTCAGGCGGGAGTGCTTGCCAAGCCGCGGCATTGGCGACCAGGGTGAAACCCGACCACCAATGATTGGTGAGGCTGAGATAGGTCTGCACCTCATAAAGCTTCATCAGATAGACCAGGCCGAGCGGGTCGGTCTGCCCGTCGACGGTCTGGCTCTTCAAGACCTCGTAAAGCTGGTTGAGCGTGAACTTCATTGGCTTGGCGCCGAGCGTCTCGAAGAAATCCACCGTCATGGTCTGGACGGGGGTGCGGATCTTCATACCGGCCAGATCCTCTACAGTCTGGATCGGCTTGGTGCGCGCGGTGAGCTGATGGAAGCCGTTGTCCAGCCATTTGCGAAAGGTGAAGATGCCTTTGGCGAGCATTTCGTCGTGAAGGTAGTCGCCGAGTTCTCCGTCGAGCGCGGCGAACACCTCGGCGGATGTCTTGAATGTGAACGGCAGGCCCGGCATTTCCATGGTCGGCACCAGTGGACCGAACACATTGCCGCCGAGATACATCTCCAGCTCGCCCTTCTGCAGCATGGCAAGCATGGCGCTGTCGGAGCCGAGCACGCCGGCGCCATTCATCTCGATCACCATTCGCCCGTTGCTTTCCGCGCTGACATTATTGGCCATCTCCTGCAGCCGCTTGAAGTTCGGGCTCGCGAGCGGCTGGCTCAGCCCGAGGCGGTAGTGGAAGTCGGCCCTGGCGGATCGCGGGACGCCCACGCAGCTCAGGGCGGCACAGGTCCCGGCGATAAAGCTGCGGCGGGAGAGCGGAGACTGTCGCATGGCTTTTCCTTCCAACTCCGAAGCAAAGTTGCACAAACAGGGATGGCCGGAGTAGCGCGCTATCCCGGAACTTTAAGCTTTGCGAAGATCAGCCGGAGGAAGGCCCAACGTTCACCCTGACGCGAGCCGTCCGCATCTACCTAAGACTACCACATTATTCGTAGCGCTTGGATGACGGAATGCGATCACTTCCGTGGCAGCAGATGGGCAGCGGAGTGATATGTGCGCTTATCGGCCAAGCTGTTTGCTGGCTTGGCCGTTTAAAATGGCAAACTCTGGCTGCTGCGGTTCAGGGCCGTCGCGCAAGTTCTGCGCGGGAGGGCACCAGGCGATTTGCAACCAAAGGCGGTGTTCGCATCGCGTAACAAGTTTCAAGGGATATCGCACAGTAACATTAATATTTGTCACCGATTGTCGGTGTCTCGTCCACCCTTTTAGATGGTGAGTAGCGGAGGGTTGTCTCAAATCAGGTCGATTGTGATGTATAGTGAGAATGGACACCCGACAGATCAAAGCCATGATAAGAGTCATGGCGACAGCCCCAATCTCGATCTTCTGCGAAGCTGCGCTGTTTTATTCGTCGTATTCTTCCACGTGCTTTACAACTATCAGACTACGCCATGGGGGCTTTGGAGCATCGGCCGCTGGGGAGTTCCTGATCTTTTTCGTCCATACCAGTCTGGTGCTGATGTTTTCGCTGGAGCGCCACAGCGGGGCCTCGTTCAGCGACAAATATCGCGACTTTCTGATCCGGCGCTGTTTCCGCATCTATCCTCTCAGTATCGCGACCGTGCTGATTGCTGTCCTCCTGGCAATTCCGGCAGCACCTATCGTAGGGGGCCATTTCGCATCCATCCCGATCGATGCAGAAGCCGTGATCAGCAATCTGCTGCTCGTGCAGGACCTGACCGGCAGTCCGTCGGTGATACCGACGCTGTGGAGCCTGCCCTATGAAATGCAGATGTATCTGGTTCTTCCGATTCTGTTTTTTACAGCAAACAGCAAGAACGGCATCCACCGGCTGCTCGGCTGCCTCGCGCTTGCGGCACTGGTCGGCGCCCTGCTGCCGCAGGCGCAGTGGCATGGCTGGAAAATGCCGACCTTTGTTCCGTGCTTCCTGGCCGGCGTGATCAGCTACAGGCTCTCCCTCAGCCAAAGGCCGGTGTTGCCGGGCTGGATGTGGCCGCTGTTCATCGCCGCTATCACGCTGCTTTACATGGCGAGGCCGGGCATCAGAGCCGGATGGGTTTGCTGCCTCTTGCTCGGGCTCGGCATTCCCTTCTTTGCCGAACTCCGCAATGCTCGGCTGCTGCGCATTTGCCACCTGGTCGCCAAATATTCCTATGGCATCTATCTGATGCATTTCATCTGTCTTTGGATTTCCTTCTGTCTTTTTGCAGCGGAACCGGAGTGGTTTCACCTGACCCTATTTTTCCTCCTGGTGGCCCTGACCTCGGTTGTGGCCTACCATGCGGTCGAGCGGCCATTCATAAAATTCGGCCGGTGGCTGACGGCGAGGCGGCTTTCCGCGCCGACCCCCGTTCTGGCTTCAGCACAGCCAAAATGACGCAGCGCGGATCGAGCGCCGCGCCGCACTTCGATTGACCTCAGTCAAAGCGCAGAGATTTCGCTGTCATAACATCGATCGCTGGACCGCCCGCAATCAGGGAGCGACAGATGGATGCCGAGATCAAAAAGAAAATCCTGGGGCTGCTCGACCAGCACCGGATCATGACGGTTGCGACGCTCCGGCCGGATGGCTGGCCGCAGGCGACGACCGTCGGCTATGTCAATGAAGGTCTCACCCTCTATTTCCTCTGCGGCCTCGACAGCCAGAAGGCGGCAAATCTGGCCCGCGACGACCGGGTGTCGCTGACGGTCGATCACGATACCGATAATCTGATGGCGATCAGCGGTCTCTCTATGGCTGGCCATGCCACAGCTGTCACCGATCGGGACGAGGCGGCGAAGATCTTGGGGCTGCTCCCGTCCAAATATCCCGAGCAGGTCTCCTTGCCGGTACCAATGCCGGGGCCGGACGATGTGCGTATTTTCCGCGTGACGCCGAAGGTGATTTCCGTGCTGGATTACACCAAGGGGTTCGGTCATACCGACCTCGTCACCTGCTGAGCGGGTTGCCCAGCAGCGCCTCGAGGCGGCAACTGCCAAGCCAAATCACCGAGAGCTTGAAGACGAGGCGTCCGCGCGGAAATGCCCGGAGCGGCCGCCAGTCTTCTCCAGGAGGCGGATGCCGTCGAAGCGCATGGTCTTATCGGCAGCCTTCAGCATGTCGTAGACGGTGAGGCAGGCGACCGATACGGCGGTCAACGCCTCCATCTCGACGCCGGTCTGGCCGGTGACCTTCACCTCGGCCTCAACGCGCAGCGAGGCGCTCTCGGGCAGCGGCTCGAAATCAACGGTCACCTTGGTGATCGGCAGGGGATGGCAGAGCGGGACCAGCTCAGAGGTGCGCTTGGCCGCCATGATGCCGGCGACACGGGCGACAGCCAGCACGTCGCCCTTGGGCGTCCCGCCTTCCATCAGCAGCGCCAGTGTCTCGGGCTGCATCCGCACGAAGCCTTCCGCGGTTGCTATGCGCGAGGTTGCGGCCTTCTCGGACACATCGACCATACGCGCCTCGCCGCGCTCGTTCAGATGTGAGAGCGGCCCACTCATGCACTCGCCTCGCGATAGGCTGGGCGCGGCGCTGGGGCCGCATCAAGTCCTAGCAGGCGGCGCGTCGCCGCGGCGACATCACCCTGGCGCATCAGGCTTTCGCCGACCAGGAACGCGTGCGCGCCGGCCGCGGCCAGATCCTCGATATCGCTATGGGTGAAGATGCCGCTTTCGCTGACGATCAGCCGGTCCCGCGGCACGCGCGGAATGAGCCGGCGCGTCACATCCAGCGAGGTTTCGAACGTCTTCAGATTGCGGTTGTTGATGCCAATCAGCGAGGTGGGGAGGGAGAGCGCGCGGTCGAGCTCCTCCTCGTCATGCACCTCGACCAGCACGTCCATGCCCCAATTGTTCGCCGCGCCGGCCAGTTCCATGGCGAGGAAATCGTCGACGGCGGCCATGATGATGAGGATACAGTCGGCGCCGAGCGCGCGCGATTGCGGCACCTGATAGGGGTCGAGCATGAAATCCTTGCGCAGCACCGGCAAGGCGCAGACCTCGCGCGCCTCGATCAGGTGCTGCGGATCGCCCTGGAAGGAGGGGCCGTCGGTCAGCACCGAAAGGCAGGCTGCTCCGCCCGAGGCATAGGCAAGCGCCAGCGCCGCCGGATCGAAATCCTCCCGGATCAGCCCGCGCGAAGGGCTGGCCTTCTTGATCTCGGCGATGAGGGCATAGCGGCCCTCCTCGGCGCAGCCGGCAACCGTCGCGCCGAACGGGCGCACTGGACGCGCAGCCCGCGCCGCTTCCTCCGCCGCGCAAAGCGGCGTGGCAGCCTTGGCTGCAGCAATTTCCTCACGCTTGTAAGCGGCGATCTTTGCAAGAATGGTGCTCATGGCTCAGCTTTACAAATGGCGACGAGTCGCTCGAGTGCAACCCTAGCGTGTCCTCTATCGAGCGATTCTGCCGCAATTGCGGCACCCTCTCCGAGTGTGCCCGCTTTCCCCGCAACCATCAGCGCGGCGGCGGCGTTTAGGAGCACGATGTCGCGGAATGGGCCGGCCTCGCCGGCGAGAAGCCGGCGCATGGCCTCGGCACTCTCGAGGGGCGTGCCGCTGAGCAGATTGGGCAGGGTGGTGGTTTCCACCTCGACTTCACCGGGAGTGACGGTGAACTCGCGGATTTTCCCGTCTCTCAACTCGGCGACATAGTTCTCGCCGGTGGTGGAGAGCTCGTCCAGTCCATCCGAGCCGTGAACCACCCAGACATGATCGGCGCCGAGGCGCTGCAGCACTTCTGCGACCGGCACCACCCATTGCGGCGCGAATACGCCGACCAGCTGGCGCTTGACACCGGCGGGATTGGAGAGCGGCCCCAGCAGATTGAAGATGGTGCGCAGCTTCAGCCCCTGGCGCACCGGCGCGGCATGGCGCATGGCCGGGTGATAGGCCGGGGCGAACAGGAAGGCGACGCGGGCTTCGCCCAGCGCGCGTGCGACGTCCTGCGGCGTCGCGGCAAGATTGACCCCAAGATTTTCGAGCACATCGGCGGCGCCCGATTTCGAGGACACGGCGCGGTTGCCGTGCTTGGCGACCGGCACGCCCGCTCCCGCCAGCACGAAAGCGGTGGCGGTGGAGATGTTGTAGGTGCCTTTGGCATCGCCCCCGGTGCCGACGACATCGATGGCGTCGGCAGGGGCCGCGACAGTGCGCATGTTCGCGCGCATGGCGCGCACCGCACCGGCAATCTCGTCGACCGTCTCGCCGCGCGCTTTCATGGCCACGAGGAAGCCGGCGAGCTGCACCTCGGGAATGCCGCCTTCCATAATGGCGTTGAAGGCGTCTGCTGCTTCTTCTTCGGTCAGCGTCTCACCGGCAGCCACCTTCTCGAAATGCGGCCGGAAGCGCTCAGCGGAGACGGAAGCTGCCGCGGTCATCGCCGGACCTCATCGCGCGCGGTCTGCCCTGAAGCATGCCCCGGCAGCACAATGGAGGGTTTCAAGGCGCGCCAGTTGATACGGGCGATGGAGAGGAAATTGGCAAGCAAGGCATGGCCGCAGGCCGAGGCGATGCTCTCGGGATGGAATTGCACGCCGAACACCGGCTGGCTCTGATGCTGCAGCGCCATGATCAGGCCGTCGGCGGTCTGGGCGGTGATGCGCAAGCTGGAGGGAAGGGTCTTTTCCTCGACAAGCAGCGAGTGATAGCGGGTCGCCATGAACTCGGAAGGTATCCCGCGAAAGATGCCTTCGCCGGAATTGTAAATGGTGGAGATCTTGCCATGCATGAGCTTGGGCGCACGGATCACGCGCCCGCCATAGGCCTGGCCGATCGCCTGATGACCCAGGCACACGCCGAGCAATGGTACGCGGCCGTCATTCTTCTTGATGAGGTCGAGGCAGATGCCCGCCTGGTCGGGATCGCAAGGGCCGGGCGAGAGCACGATGGCGCGCGGGCTTTCCGCTAGGACCTGCTCTACGCTGACCTGATCATTGCGGTAAACACGGCAGGAGACGCCGAGATCGCCGATATAGTGCACCAGGTTATAGGTGAAGCTGTCGTAATTATCGATAAGCGTGATCATTGCCTGGCCTCCGGCTTGCCCCGACATCAGCAAAATTAGGCTGCCGCGTCCAGCGGAAAGCAGGGAAAGCTGTTGCGCCAAGGGCGGTTGGATTAATCTTCGGTAATTCCGTCAAAATCTATCCCATTCCTGCAAGACAGCAACCGGCACTGCGCGCCCTCTCCCCTGGCGGGAGCGGGTGAACATCACCAAATCCCAGCTCACGAAACCGGGAAAGGAGTGCGCATGCGGATCGGAATTGCGGGCCTTGGGCGGCTCGGCAGCGCGATGGCCGAGCGTCTGGCTGAATGCGGCCGGGAGCTAATTGTGTGGAACCGGTCGCCGGAAAAGATGCAGCCGCTGGTGGGTAGCGGTGCCGCCGGGGCGGCGAGCCCTGCCGAGCTTGCGACGGGGGCCGACATCATCCTGACGGTGCTGACGGATGCCGCCGCCATCGATGCCGTTTACAGCGGCGCGAAAGGACTGCTCGCCGGGAATGTGGCGGGCAAACTCTTCATCGACATGAGCACCGTGCAGCCGGGTACCGAGACGGCTCTTGCCGAGAAGGTTCGCGGCCGCGGCGCGGCATTCCTCGAATGCCCCGTCGGGGGCACGATCGGCCCGGCGCGCCGGGGCCAGCTTATCGGCCTCGTTGGCGGCGAAACGGGGGAACTGGAGCGTGCGCGGCCGGTGCTGGAGCAACTCTGCCGGCGCATCGAGCATGTCGGGCCGGTCGGCGCCGGGGCTAGCGTCAAGCTCGCCATCAACCTGCCGCTCGTGGTCTTTTTCCAGGCCTTGGGCGAGGCCTATTCGCTCTGCAAGCATCTGGGCCATGATCCGGTCCAGCTGATGGATCTGTTTGCCGACACCTCCGGCGGGCCGAACGTTCTCAAGGCGCGCGGGGGCGCGTTCGCCGCGGCGCTGAAGGGCGAAGACCCTGGCCCGCCGACTTTCGATGTCTCGGCAATCCGCAAGGATCTGCGCACCATGATCGCGGAAGGCAAGGAGCTGGGCTATAGCCTGCCGCTCGTCGAGCGGACGCTCGCCATCTACGACGAGGCGGCGGCGGCGAGCTTTGCCGACCGCGATGGCACCGCGCTTGCTGGCTACTGGCCGAACCGGAAAGGCGGGTAGGCTGATCGGGTTTCAGCGCAGGACCTGTACAAATAATCCGCGGGTAGGCCGAGGCGGAGGCAGGACTGCACGGCCGGGCTGGAGCGCAGCATGATGCGGTCAGACAGCGCGCCGATGCGCTCAACCAGCGGCCGCTCCCAGCGCCGCAGGCCAAGGCGGGCCCCCAGCCTCAACCGCTCCCGGACCCATCCGGGGGTGAGGTCCACCGCGGCACGGACCAGCATGCGCTGCAGCGGCCGCATCGGCGCTGGAACGACCTGCGCGCGGTCCATGATGTCCAGGAATTCGAAAATGATCGGCGAAGGTTCGAGGCGGGCGCGTTTTGCGGCGATTAGCGCCTCAAGCGCCCGATAGGAGGCCGGCGCATCCCGCGCGCCATAAAGCTGCGCCGCGCCGAGACCCTCCACGCACAGCTGGTCGAGCATTGCGGCATCGAGGGGGCGCACATAATGGCGATAGCTTTCCGCAAAGCCGAAACCGGCGGTCGCCTGGACCCAGGTGAGCAGGACGGGATCATCCGCATGGTAGGTCTCGCCCGATGGCGTTATGCCGGCGATCCGCGCATGCAGGCGCGCGACGCCGGCGATCATCGCGCGGGCTTTGCTCTGAGCGCCGTAGACTGTGATCATCGCGGCGAGCCCCGTGCGCTGCAGCCGCCGCACGGGATCGGTGCGGAAGCTGGTATGGTCCCACACACCCGTGCGCACCGCCGGATCGGCAAGCTCGAGGATCACGGCCGCAACGCCGCCGATGAACAGGCTGACCGGGTTCTTGAAAATCTGCCATGAAACCGAACCCGGCGAGATCAGCGCCGCCTCGCCGGGAGGCTGGCTGAAGTCAAAGGACGGCTCGCCCGGCGGGTAGAGCTGCGTTTTTGCGAACCGATCGAGCCAGTCCTGCAGGTGCTGCGGCAGCCACAGCGCAGAGGTAGCTAGGCCAGGCACGCGTGCATTCATGCTGTTGCCCCTTCTGCGTTAACGTGGCGGGGCCAGGCACGAGAATCAATGTGCCAGCGTGGCTGCGTGACAGGTTTACCGTCGGACTTGACTCGCCATCCATCCTCCGGTTGAAGAGGGCGGCATTGTTTGCGTTCGCGATGGGCCTTGAGTAGTGCCCGCGTGGGAAGCATGCTCGGGCAGGCTTGACGCGATCACGGGCGGCCGTCAAAAACTGACTACAGCAACGTGCTAGTCTGGGTGGTGCTCATGCCCGGAAGAGCGCCCGAAAGTGCGATCTGAGGCATTGCGGAGGGTACGCCATGCTGCGTTTGAAGCTTTTCTCTTTGCTGATCCTGGTCTTTACGACCTCTTTGGGCCATGCGCAGAATTTCGGCAAATATGTCGGCAAGGTGCAGACCGAATGGCTCGATAACGATGCCCGCCGGATGCGGCTTCTCGCGACATTCAGCTATGTCGATCCCAATGGCGTCACCTGGACCGCCCCGGCCGGCTGGATCATTGATGGCGCCTCGATTCCAGTTTTCGCCTGGTCGGTCGTTGGCGGCCCGTTCAACGGCAAATATCGCGATGCCTCGGTCATTCACGATGTGGCCTGCGACCAGAAAGCCCAGCCCTGGGAGATGGTGCATGAGGCCTTTTACTGGGCGATGCTGGCGTCCGGCGTCGAGGACTGGCGCGCGAAGGTGATGTATGCGGCGGTCTATCATTTTGGTCCGCGCTGGCCGCGCGTGGTGACTGTCGTTGGCCTGCCGCAGAATCAAACGCCAGTTGCGCGCAACGAAGCGCTGTCCCAGGCCGAACCGGGAAGCAATGCCACCATCCTGCGTGTCCGGCCACAGCCGGGTAGCGGCTCCGAGCGTGCCGATTTCGATGTGCAGATCCAGCCGCCGGCGCAAAAGCTGCGGGAGCAGGATTTCGAGAAGCTGAAGCAGAGGATCATCGCGTCCGAGACGCAGCCAGCACCACCGCCCAGCCCCGCCCCGAGGGAGGACGGCGGTGGTACGCGGACACGGGGGCTTTTCCACAAACGCGCCGCTCCCCAGAGTGACCGTTCCGCCGCCGCCGCCCCGGCGCGCAGTGGCGTCTCGTTGTCGGAGATCCGCGGCTTTGACCCGGCTCAGTAGGCAAGGGGAATGGCCGAGCCGGTCAATCTGCTCGAGGCGGTGCCGGACAGAGCGCCGGAGGAGATCGTCACGGAACTGCTCTCCCGGCCCGAGGTGCGGATCGAGCGCATCGTCTCGACGGGACAGGCAACGCCTGTCGATGCGCCCTACGACCAGGACCACGACGAATGGGTGCTGCTGCTCGCCGGCGCCGCCGGGCTGTGGATCGAAGGCGAGGGCGACTGTCGGCTGCGGCCTGGCGACTGCATGTTCATTCCAGCCCGCCGCCGCCACCGCGTCACCTTCACCGCCGCGGACCAGCCGACGATCTGGCTCGCCATCCACTTCCCGCCGCCCTCTTCTTAGTCCGGAGGCCGGCGGGCCTTCGGCGCTATCCGCCCCCGCAATGATGACCTGGATGGGTTAGCGGAAAGCATCGCAGCCTAGAGCGCTGGATGTTCCGCTGAACGTGGAGCTGCGCTCTAATTTTTATTGATGCATCGGATTTATCCGAAAAGTGCGCACACTTTTCGGTCCGATGCACTAGCGGTTCAGATGTGCATCGATCTTGGCCATCAGCCAGTCCCAGGCCTCCTGCTCCCGCGGACCGGCGGTCTTGCCGATGGCGATGGTGAGATAGGTGAGCTCGGCGCGGATTTTCTCCGGTGGCAGCATGTGCAGGCGGCTGGTCAGGATCGCCGCCTCGATCACCGCTCCCTGAGCGCGGTTGAAGCCCGGAGCAGCCGCGTGCGCGGCTTCATGCACCACGCGGCAATGGAAGCGCGGGCGCTGTGCGTCGTCGGCCACCTCGGCGACCTCCAGCTCGCGATGAGCATGCGCGCCGCCGAGGTAGAACCCGGCAATCCGCGCCGCAGGCTCGACCGGCCAGTCGCGCCGTCCGGTGAGGCAGCCGGCGAATACCCGCACGTCGTCGGTGACGCTGGCGGTCAGGAACGGCCGCTCGCGCAGGTTGTCGAGCGTGCGCGAGGGCGCGAAGGGCGCAACGATGAAGCCGCCCGCCTCCTCGATCAGGCCCAAGGGCGCAATATGCGGCCTGTTGTCGCCGTCAGTGGTGATGACAATGGATTCGCGGATCACCGGCATGGTCAGCCCTCGTCCTCCTCAGCGCTATCGCCCTTCGGCGCATCCGCATCTCCCGCGCCGCCGTGGGCGCGGATCGCGTGCGAAAGGGTGGTGCCTGCCTCCTTCAGCCGCGTCAGATCCTCCTGAGCCGCATCGATCGCGACGCCCCAGCTGAGGCCGCTATCTTGGGCGTAGCGCTTGCCGAGCTGCCAGGCGATTTCCGCGCGCGCCAGCTCCGCGCCGAGATAGAAGGCATGGCCACCGTCATGTTCGACGCCGAGCTTCGGGAACAGGGCGAATGGCTCCCGCTCGACGAAGTGTACGTCCGCGGGCAAAGATATGGATGCCGTCTTCCGCAACCTCGATGCGGTAGTTCCGGTCGCGCACGGCCGCTGCCATGTCCGCGATCTCCTTAGGGCTATTCGGGAAAGGCTTGCGCTCATGCAGGGCGAGGAGGCCGGCGGTGTAGTCGCGGGGCAGGCTTTCATCCTCGCGCGCAGCGAACATCATCCGGCGCGCGACGTCGTGCTCCTCTACGGTGCGGCGCGTATGCGGACTGACCTGGACGGTGAGCAGATTACGGATATGCAGCTCGGAAGCAATGCCAAGCAGCACCGCGGTGACACCGCCACTGTCGGCATCGGTCAGTTCAGTCAGATTGCCGGTGCCCATCAGCATTTCGGCGTGTGGCCGCTCGCGCCGGAACTCTGCATAGCGCAGGAGGGATGCGGTGAAGCCGAAATGGATCGGATCGAGGACGGGATCGCAGATATAGGGCAGGCCGCGCTTCTCCATGGCGTCCGCCGCACGGTAGAGCGAACGCATATCGCCGTGGGGCGAGGGGATCAGGATCGGCACGGCGCCGGTCTCGCCGGCAAGGCTGAGCGTCTCCTCCGTGAGGCTGAGGAGATAGTCGGCACCGGCTTTGGCGCCGCGGTGCAGCTCATCGGTCGAGGCGGAATCGACGCTGACTGCGAAACCTTCGGCTTTCAGCGCCGCAACGGTATCCTCCAGATGCGGGAAGGGGGTATCCGGCAGGCCTCCGATGTCGACGACGTCGGCGCCTGCCTTGCGCAGCGCGCGGGCGCGCGCCATCACGGCCTCGAGGCTCATGCGCGGCGCATCGACGATCTCGGCGAAGATACGCATGTCATAGCGAGACAGGTCGGGCGCGGCGCCATGCTTGCCGAAAAAAGCGGGGAGGTCGTTGAGCTCGTCGGGACCACGCTCGAATTTCACATCGAAATCGGCAGAGAGAGCGTCGAGATCCACGCGGACGCGGCCGGGCAGGATCACGCGGTCGGCCTCGACCGGTTTGGGCAACCGGCGGCGGATCAGCGCCTCGGTCATTAGCGCGGCGACTTTCACGCCAATATCCACGATACGCCAGCTCCGCCCGCCGAAATCGATGCCGGCCGCGACTTTCTCCAGGCGGGGCTTCGCCAGTCGGCCGGTGACGAAGAGAAGACGTTCAGCGGCCATGATGAATCACGCGGGGGAGAACTGGCCAGGCCGCGACGTGAGCGCAAGGCCGGCGGAGGCGCTTCCATCCAGAATTTGTGTGAGCGCGCCGAGATGCGACGGCCCGAGCCAGCGAACGGCCGCACGACTTTCGCGAGCATAGTTGGGAAACAGCGCATCGACGATCCCTGCTTGGGCGGCATTGGCAAGGCTGATAGCGGCCCGCGGCGGATCGCGGTGCTTCAGGAGCAGCAGCCGGCCGGCGCCGAGCTTTCCCGCGAGCCAGGCGGCGAGGCTGTCCGAGGTCAGCTGCCAGCTTTCAGGCAGAGCTTCGAGCCCGTCCGCGATCGGCCATGGCGACCACACCGGCACGGCACGCTCGGCAAGGGCCTCACGGATGGACGCGCATGTCGCCGCGACGTGCAACCGGGAATGTGATCGGTGGCAACAAAGGATCTCATCCTCTCCCATGAGTGAGCTCTGCAGAAAAGCCCCCTCCCCCAGCTCGGCTGCGCCTCGCCGCCCTCTCCCGCGAGGGGAGAGGGCAACACCGGACTCGTTGAACGCCAGTGCCCTATCCTCCGTAGAGACCGGCCCTCTCCCCTCGCGCGAGAGGGCGGACGCCATCAGGCGTCCGGGTGAGGGGGCTTTTACAGCGTTCACCGCGCGCGCTGCCGCGTGCGATTCTCGCCGCTCTCCGTTTGCAACAGAACCGAGCGAAACCAGGGCCTGCGCGAATTGCGCCATGGCCAGCAGGGCCATTTTATGCGCGGCGCCATCATTGAAGCCCATCCGTGGCTGAGCCTCGCGCACGGCGTCCGCAAACGGGCCGCCGCCGGGCACCAGCACCACGGGTGCCTCTGCCGCGCAAATGCTCTTCAGCGCGGCCCTGAGATGCGGCGAGAAGGCATAGCTTCCGCCTAGTTTGACGACCGTCAGCTCTGCCCGCGCAAACGTCACGCGACTCACCCGGTCTCTTCCGAAGGCGGCTTGCTGCGGCCGGTGGGGTAAGCCGAGGGCAGGGGATAGACGTTCGCCTCAAAGGGGGCAGGCTGATCGCGCTCGATCTCGACGGAAAGGCTGGCACCCTCGAGGCGGTCGAGCTTTTCGACCAGCAGGTGAACTTTCGCCGCGCGCCGGTCGGCAAGGCAGGCATCGGCGATGCGCTCGGCCAGCGTTTCCAAGAGGTTGATATGGCCCTGGGTGGTCACGCTCCGGATCGCCTGGACGATATAGTCATAATTGACCGCGTCCTCAATGTCGTCAGTGCCGCTGCGCGGCGACGGGTAGACCGAGACCTCCACGGTGAAGCGCACACGCTGCGCCTTATCCTTCTCGTCCGGGAGCACACCGATCTGGCAGTCGAGCACCAGGCCGCGCACGCCGATCTTGTCGAGCACCATATGGGAGCGGGCCGATTGCGGCGTGTAAAAGCGGGCAGCTAGTATCTTGTTGTCAACCATTGCCAATATCCTATGCGACCGCGGCGCGATCGGGCTGTTCTTCGCGCCCCTCACTTTGCGAGATGATCGCTCTCATGGAGAGAACGCGCGTGCCGTCGAGAGTATCCATGCGCGAGCCGCCTCCGCAGAGCGCCCCGCGAAAGCCGAGCACATCCGGCCTGAGCGGCAGCAGCGCACGTGCATCCTGCGCATCGAGGGAGCCGGCGAGGCCCGCCAGCAGCCCATAGTGACGCGCGTCTTCGACGAACTGCGCCAGCGCGTCGGCGTCCAGATGGCTTCGCAGCCCGCCCCGGCTCTTATCGGCGGTATCCAGCATCACGCCTGAAAATCCCGCCGCGGCGAGAAGGCTCAGCACGTCCCAGTCCGGAGCATGATCGGCAAAGATCACGCCGATCAGGCGCACGCCTGCCTCAGCGCTGCGCCGAAGGTCGGAAAGCCGCACCGCCGAGACCGCGCCGAACATGCCGATCTTAACATAGTCGACGCCGGCTTTGGCCGTGCCCAGCACCCGGTCGGCTGCGTTCGCCAGATCGCAATCGCCGATGGTGGCGCTGACGGGCCGCTTTCCGTCCACCGCTGTGACGATCTGCGCGAGCACCGGCAAAGGCGCCGCGCCGAGGGCGCCGGCGCGCGGCTCCTTCACATCGATGATGTCCGCGCCGCCGGCAAGCGCGATGAGCGCTTCCTCGGGCGAGCGGACGCTGGCAAGAAACCGGGTTCGCAACGGGGCTTCCTTCCGATCAGCATCGGACCGAAAAGTGGGAACCACGTTTCGGACAAATCCGATGCGCAAACAAACAGCCTGGAGCGGCGCTCCTAATTCCAATTTAGAGTGTGCCGCTCTAGGGCCGGAAAGCTCTTTTCCGATGGTCATCATACTGCGCACCGTCCGTGGGTGCACGCGGCTCAGTGAGGAAGCTCAGCTTTTCCTTGCGGAAGGCATCAATAGCGGCCGGATCGGTGCGCTGCTCGGCGCTGAGCGGCACGCGCAGCTCCGCGGTCACGTGGCCAGGCGCAGGGCTCAGCAACAGAAGGCGCTGCCCGAGCTGCACGGCTTCACGGCTGTCGTGGGTGACGAACAAAATGGTGACCGGCCGCTCGCGCCAGAGCTTCAACAGCAGGGCGCGCAAGCGGACCGCCGTCGGCTCGTCCAGCGACACGAAAGGCTCGTCCATCAAGAGAAGGCCGGGCTCGATGGCGAAAGCGCGGGCAAGCGCGGCTCGGCGCTGCATGCCGAGTGAGAGTTGGCCCGGAAAAGCGTCTTCGAAACCGGCAAGGCCCACTTCGGCAAGCAGCGCAGCGATCTTGGCGTCGGTCGCTGCGTCACTCCCTGCCGCGAGGCTGATATTCTGGCGGATGGTGCGCCAGGGCAGCAGGCGCGGCGTCTGGAACACGTAGCCGATGCGGCGGCTGGCGATGCTTTCACCAAGTGTGATCTGGCCTGTGAAGTCCTTGTCGAGGCCGGCAATGAGATTGAGCGTGGTGGTCTTCCCGCATCCCGAGGGTCCGAGAATGCAGACGAAATCGCCCTCGGCAGCTTTGAACTCAAGGCCCGCGATCGCGGCGACCTCGCCGCCGTGCAGCGCATAGCTCTTGCGGTCGATGCGCACCTCCACGGCGTTCATCGCCGCCAGCGGTTGGCGGCCGCCTCCCAAGGCTGGAGGATGGCGATCTCGATCGCCTGCACCACAACGATGAAAGCGATAGCGTAAGCGAGGATGCCGGTCACGTCGAACAGCTGGAAATAGGTGTAGAGTTGGAAGCCGACCCCGCTCGAGCGGCCAAGCAGCTCCACCACCAGGACAATTTTCCAGACCAGCGCAAGCCCCGAGCGCGCTGCGGCCGCGATATAGGGCATCAGCTGTGGCAGGGTGACATGGCGGAAGGTCTTCAAGGTGCCGAAATCGAACACCTCGGCCATCTCGTGATAGTCCTTGTCGATGGCACGGGCGCCCTCGCGCAGCGTCACGGCGGCGTTCGGGACCTTGTTTATGGCGACGGCCAGCACCGCCGCCATCTCATTCAGTCCGAACCAGATATAGCACAGAATGATGGTGACCAGCGCCGGCATATTGAGAAACAGGATCAGCCAGCCGTCGAAAAACCAGTCCACCGCTCTTCGCCGGCCCATGACAATGCCGATGGCACTGCCGACCAGCATTGCGACCAGGAAGCTAACCCCCACGCGCGCCAGCGTAATGCCGACATGGTAGAGCAGCTCGCCGCTGGCAATGCCGTCCGCCATGCGTTCAAACACCGGCAAGGGAGCAGGCAGATAACGGCTGCCCGCAAGCAAAGCCAGCAGTTCCCACAGCCCAATCAGCAGTACAAAGGAAGCGCTGGTCCACGCCGTCCGGCCGAGCATCGTGGCTGCTGCCGCCATCAGTTCGTCGGGGACTGCCAGAAAATCTGCGGATCGAAAGTGACGTTCTTGCCCGTCAATTCCTCGGCGCCAACCCGCGCCAGAATGGCGAATAGCTTGGCGGCCTCGGCCTGCTGGTCCGGCCCCCAGGCGAAGGTAATGCCCTCGCGATAGCGGTCGCGCATCGCGATGAATTCAGCGTCGTTGGCCGGACGCATCAGCGGGCGCAGCCGCTCCCATTCCGCATCGGATTTCAGCAGGATCTCCTGCGCCGCATGCGCGCTGCGCAGGAAGCCTGCGATGAGATCGGGTTTGGCTTTGGCCAGCTTGCCGGGGAAGGCGAAGCCGATCAGCGGGATCTCGGTCTTCAGCCCCACCTCCTTCATGAGCTCGGAGACCGAGGCGAGGCGCTTGAAACCGGCCGCCTCGAGCTGGGCGGCGAAATGCCAGTAGGTGAGCAGCGCATCAACATCGCCATAGATGATCTGCTGGTTGAGCAAAGGCGGAGCGCCATAGATCGGGCGCGCGGTCTGGATCAGATCGCCAGCGCTGGTATCGATGCTGCGGGCACGAAGCAGGAGCCAACTCTTATCCAGCGGACCACCGGCGACGCCGATCTTCTTTCCCTTGAGGTCGGCGACGCTCTTGATCGCGCTGTCCTTCGGCACCATCACCGCGCCGACCGCGGTCGAATAGGGCGCGAACTGAAAATCGTCGCCGGCGGTGCGCTGACGCAGCACCCAGAACCAGTCGGTGACGATGACATCGGCCTCACCCCCTAGCAGCGCGACCTGCAAAGCGTTGTTGGAGGCGAGCGCCAGCGTGTTCAGGTCGTAGCCTTCGGCCTTGTCGAGCTTATGCTCCTGAATGACGCTCAGGAGCCATTCCACCGTGCCGAATTTAAGGATGCCGGCCCGCACACTGTCCGCGCGTGCAGGCGCAGGATGGATGGCGAGGAACAGGAGCCCGAATAGCGCCAGCGAGCGCATGAAGGAGGAAACCGAAGCGCCCTCGCCTGGGCGGCGCACGCCTAATACCTGTTCCCGCAAGGGGGAAGGACTGGTGACGCGGCGCTCAGCCCCGCGTGTCGCCGGAGGCTTCCCTGGATCTTTTCCCCCATCCCGCGCCTCGACGGCGGCCGATGAGCTCTCCCCAGCCGGCGCGCGCGAAGCGAAAGCGAACCGCATCAAGGCACTTCGACAGAGCCCGATCCAATGCAGCGCCGCTGCTGGGATGGATCGACGTTGCGTTCTGTGCGCATCGCGCGCGAGCCTTGGCAGCATCGCGAGGGACAACGGCGCCTCCCTTTGGTTCCTCATGGCTGCAGTTTTGCCAGCAGCCTGTTCTTGACCAGCCACTCGACGCCGCGCCTCCAGGATTCGTCCGTGTTGCCGCGTATGTCAGCGCTGGCGGCGGTCAGGACCTGGCCGGAGTCGGCCTTCGAGATGCGGATATTGATGTTCAAAATGAGATTGGACACTTTTTGCACGTAGCCGACAACCGCGATTTCCGCGCCGGCCTCGCGCGCGATCTTATCGGCGCAGCTCTGGCAATCCTGCAGGGCGGGGGATTTGGCGATCTCTTCCCTTTGGCTGGAGATGTCGACCGGCGCGAGGGTGCCGGACTCGGCGAGGCGATCCCTGAGCACATTGTTGATGAGGATGAGCCGTGCTGCTTCAGCGGGCGGGGGAGGGGTATTACCGGGCGACATTTCGCCCGCGTCGATGAATTCAAAGGGAAAAATCGCGGCTTTGACGGGTGCGGCCTCTACCAACGCGCTGGACAGCAGCACAGCCCCCGCTATCACGAATACCCGGAGGGCATTGGCGTTGCGGGTCATGTGCGCGAGGGGTGAGAGCATCGGCAGAACTCGGCTGGGAATGGGCAGGAAGCAGTTTGCGCCAAAGGGACGGAGCGGCGCAAGTAACTTCGGAGGCACGGCAAGAGTTGGTGTCATCTCGTTTTTATCGCCCCTGGCGATCCAGCGGAAGTCATCAATCCCTACGCCCGTAATTTCGATGCCGAGGCGTTTTCTACGCTGTCTCTACCCATCATTCGTTTAGGACTAACGTCTGGCACAACCAGGCAGTTCAAATATTAAGAATGTAATAAGTAAAGCTGTTGCGCTTGGGCGACGGGTTCACTGCATCACTGCTGTCGCGATTATTGGACCTTGTCCACCTCCGGGTACAATGTAACAGATGAGCGCAGGGGCCCCGATTCTAAGGCGGGGAATGTCGCTGCGGGGTTTGATTGCCGGTGAAGAAGATGCTGGCAGCTGCGCTGCTTTTGACCGTGCCCTTATGCGGCACGAGCTTTGCCAAAGAGCCGAGCAAGGAGGAGGCGGACAAGATTGCCGCTGCGCTCAAGGAGATCGGCTGCCAAGGCGGCGAGGCAGATGTTCGCAAGGCAGGCGGCTTCTCGCTCGACGATGTGAGCTGCAAGGACGGACAATACGACATCCGGCTGGACAAGGATTTCAAACTCGTCAGCAAGAAGAAGGAATAGCGGACGTCCGCTGCGGAGCGCAAGGCGCAGCGGCAGCAGGTCTTTCGGGCGTGTAAGGGATCGCTGGACGGCCGATAGCGACGGAATGCTTTGAGGGCTTGAGGGGGAAATGAAGACGACGTTCCTATTGCCGCGCGTGCTCGCCTTGGTGACGCTTGTCTTCGCCTTTCTGGCGCTGCCGCAACAGGCAATGGCGCAATTCTCGATCAAGTCGCCGATGGTTAAAAAAGGCGAGGTCGAAATTGAGAATCACAGCTCCATCCAATCCGGCCTGCCGCAAGGGGAGGGCGACGAGGAAAGCGCCATTCGCAGTGGGCATGAATTGTCTGTCGGCTATGGCTTCACCGCTTTTTGGAAGAGCGAGCTCAGCCTGACGGTTCAGAAGCCGGAAGGGGAGGATCTGGAAGCAAGCGAGATCGAGATCGAGAACACTTTCCAGCTCGGCTCCTACAAGCCATGGGACGCGACATTCGGCTTTGTCGCCTCCGTCGCATTCGGCGTCGGCGGCGATGAGCCGAATGCCTTCGAATTCGGGCCGCTCGTTCAATTTGGTGGTGAGAAGCGAAGTCTGATCCTGAATGCGGTTTTCGAGAAGACCTTCGGCGACAACCGCGAGGACGGCATCGGCTTCGAATATGCCGCGCAGTTTAAATCCACCATCCGCCACGGCGTCGCCTTGGGCGCGGAGGCGTTCGGCGAAATCGAGAACCTCGACGACGTGCCCTCTTTCGATGAGACGGAATTGCGCGTCGGCCCGGCCATCTTCTTCTCCTTCGGCGAGGATGAGGATGAGGGGAGGGGGCAAAGGCGATGACGACGATAAGCCCGGCATGAAGGACGCCGACAAAGAGCCAGAGGTCGAACTTGCCCTAGGGGTGCTGTTCGGCGCCACGGATGCAACGCCGGATGTGACCGTGAAATGGGACCTGGAGGTCAGCTTCTAGCGGGGCTGATCGTTGCCTCTCCTTCTCCGCACGTGCCGCGCCTCTCGAGGGTTACGGGCAGTTTGGCCGAACCAATTTCGCCGCCAGGGCTTGAAAGTCGCGGATCGAGGGTGCACTAGTACAGATACGACAGGACAGTATTCCTGAAAATCATAAGAAGATCATAAGGATGAAACGCCTGAATATCCGGTCATGGGTCCTCGTATTGTTTGTCGCAGTGGGAAGTGCGTTCTCGCTCAGCGCCGCCGCGCAGAATGCGACCCCGGAGGCTCAAAAAATCCCTCTCGGCTATTTGCGCGTGACGGGAGACGAGATCCTGCCGCTGTCGCGCATCGACGTCCCGCCGAAGGACAATGGCATTGCCGGCGCCCAGCTCGGCATCAAGGACAATCAGACCACCGGGCGTTTCACCAAGCAGGATTTCACCCTCACGGTTGAGAACGCGGCGAACGAGGACGAGGCGCTCAAGGCGCTCGACAAATTCCTGCCGCCGGAACCAAGCTGATCGTGGTAGATGCGCCGAGCGCCGTGCAGCTCAAGCTCTCCGAGCGTGCCGGGGCGGAGGGTGCGCTGCTCCTCAACATCAACGCGACCGATGACAGTTTGCGTGGCGAGAACTGCCGGGCAAACATGTTTCACGTCGCCCCCAGCCGCAACATGCTGGCAGACGCGCTGGCCCAATACTTGGCGTGGAAGAAATGGCGGCGCTGGTTCCTGCTGTCGGGCGTTCATCCTGACGATACCGCCTTCGCCGATGCCATAAAGCGGGCCGCCAAGCGCTTCGGCGCAACGATCGTCGAGGAGCGTCTTTACAAGGATACGGGCGGTGCGCGGCGCACCGACACCGGCCACGAGCAGGTGCAGCAACAGATGCCGGTCTTCACCCAGCGCGCGCCAGAATATGACGTCGCGGTGGTGGCCGACGAGAGCGAGGTGTTCGGCGCGTATATCCCCTACCGGACCTGGGATCCGCGGCCGGTTGTCGGCACCGCGGGGCTCGTTGCGACCACCTGGCACCCAGCCCATGAGGCCTGGGGCGGCACGCAGTTGCAGACCCGGTTCGAGCGAAATGCCAAGCGCTATATGACGGCGCTTGATTATCAGGCATGGGAAGCGGTGCGGCTCATCGGCGAGGCGGCCATCCGGACAAAGGCGAGCGATCTGCCGACCTTGCGCAAATTTATGCTCAACCCCGATTTCGGCCTAGGCGCTTTTAAAGGGCAGGCGGTGAATTTTCGCAGCTGGGACCGCCAGCTTCGCCAGCCCATCCTGCTGGTGAACCTGCAAATGGTGGTTTCGGTGTCGCCGCAGCCGGGCTTTCTGCATCAGTTTTACGAAACGGACACGCTGGGCATCGACCAGCCGGAATCAAAATGCACCGCGCGCGGATAGGGAGGCGTAGAAGCAGAAGATGAAGTTGAGCCGATCAACGCTGATTGCAGCTCTGGCAATCTCCGCCGCCGCCCATCCGGCCCACGCCTACACCGTCTACGTCTCGAACGAGAAGGACAACACCGTCACCGTCCTCGACAGCGATAAGCTGGAGGTGACGGACACGATCAAGGTCGGCAACCGCCCGCGCGGCGTAACCACGACCAAGGACGGCAAATATCTGCTGGTGTGCGCCTCCGATGACGACACCATCGAGATGGTCGACACCGCGACCAAGCAGATCGTCGGCACGCTGCCCTCGGGTGCCGATCCGGAGCTGTTCGTGCTCGCCCCTTCCGGCAATCCGCTCTATGTCGCCAATGAGAACGACAACCTCGTGACCGTGATCGATGTCAATGAGAAGAAGGTGCTGGCGGAAATTCCGGTGGGCGTCGAGCCGGAAGGTATGGCCGTCAGCCCCGACGGCGGCACGCTGATCAATACCTCCGAAACCACCAATATGGCGCATTTCATCGACACCAAGTCCTATGAGGTGACCGATAACGTGCTGGTGGATTCGCGACCGCGCTATGCGCAGTTCTCATCGGACGGAAAGCAGCTTTGGGTCTCCGCTGAGATCGGCGGCACGGTCAGCGTGATCGATCCCGCCGCGAAGAAAATCATCAAGAAGATCGAGTTCTCCATCCCCGGCGTCAACAAGGAGACCATCCAGCCGGTCGGCATCCGCATTCTCAAGGATGACAGCAAGGCCTTCGTTGCGCTCGGGCCGGCCAACCGCGTGGCAGTCGTCGATGCCAAGACTTTCGAGGTGGAGAAGTACCTGCTCGTCGGACAGCGGGTCTGGCAGATGGCTTTCACCCCCGACGAGAAGCTCTTGTTCACCACCAACGGCAACTCCAACGACGTATCTGCTGTCGATGTCGCCAGCCTCAAAGTGGTGAAATCCATCAAAGTCGGGCGCCAGCCGTGGGGCGTCGCGATCTCGCCGAACTAGTGAGTGGATTTCAGATTGGTGCCCCCCTGCCGAGGGCACTAGGACCGGAATGAGGGAGGGGAAAACATGAAAATAATATGGACCGGCCTGGCAATTGGCGGGGTATGTGCCGCGGTTCTGGCCACCAGCGCAATGGCCGGCGATCTCGCCATTAAGGCGCAAAAACTCCCCGAACTTGAGATCGGCCTGGGCGATGCCGGCTTCGGCTTGTCGCAGAAGGAATATAGTCTGGAGGCCGGGAAAGCCTATCGCTGGAACATTAAGGGCACCGGCAAGCAGGAATGCGTGCTGCGCGGCGCCGAATTCTTCTCCTCCATTTATATCCGCCAGATCGCGGCCGGCGATTTGGAAATCCTCAATCCCTCCTTCACCGGTTTTGAGCTGGACGATCCGAGCGAATTCGAGCTGTATTTTGTGCCGATCCGGGCCGGAAAGTTCAAGATCGGCTGCACTGGACTGGAACCAAAGGGGATGACGGTCGATATCACCGTCAAATAGAGGCAAAAACGTTTTGCAGGAGCAGGTCAGGGTTACGGACGAGGTGGAGCAGCCGGCCATCCTGAAGGGCGAAGCCGCGCTCAGTGTCGAGCATGTTTCGCATTCCTTCGGCAGCCGCCACGTGCTCCACGACGTCAGCCTGAGCGTAGGGCAGGGGCGGTTCTGCGCCCTCCTCGGCCTCAACGGTGCCGGCAAGACCACCCTGTTTTCGCTGATTACCCGGCTTTACAACAACCGTTCCGGACGGATTGCCGTGCTCGGCTATGACGTCCGCCGCCAGCCGATGGAGGCGCTGCGCCGGCTGGGCGTGGTGTTCCAGAGCCGCACCCTCGATCTGGAGCTCTCGATCAGCCAAAATCTCGCCTATCACGCCGCCCTCCACGGCCTTTCCGCCCGGTTCGGGCGGGAGCGGGCCACGGCGGAGCTGCAGCGCGCCGGGCTCACCGAACGGGCCAGCGAGAAGGTCCGCAACCTCTCGGGCGGCCAGATGCGGCGGGTGGAGATCGCCCGCGCCCTCTTGCACCAGCCACCGCTTCTGCTTTTGGACGAGCCAACCGTCGGCCTCGACATTGCCGCCCGCGCCGACATCCTCGCCCGGGTGCGGATGCTGGCCGAGCAGGACCGGCTCGGCGTGCTCTGGGCGACGCATCTTATCGACGAGATTGAGCCGGGCGACGATGTGGTGATCCTGCATAGCGGCCGCGTTCTCCAATCCGGTCCGGTTCGCGATGTACTGGCGGCAACCGCAAGCGCGAACGTCAGCGAGGCCTTCTCCAAGCTCACCGGATTAACCAAGAGCGAGGGAGACGTCGATGCCGGCAATGGTCACTGATCAGGCCGCAGCCGCACTGCTCGCACGGCCGCTCGGCTTCGCCGCTTACTGGCGGTGCCTGATCGGTATCATGTGGCGCGAGGCCCTGCGCTTCCTGCATCAGCGCGGCCGTTTCATTTCCGCGCTGGTCCGTCCGCTGGTCTGGCTGTTCATTTTCGCCGCGGGCTTCCGCTCGGTGCTCGGCGTCTCGATCATCCCGCCTTACGAGACCTATGTGCTCTATGAGGTCTATATCGCGCCCGGCCTGATGGCCATGATCCAGCTGTTTGCCGGCATGCAGTCCTCGCTCGCCATGGTCTATGACCGCGAGATGGGCAATATGCGCATCCTGATGACCTCGCCCTTCCCGCGCTGGTATCTGCTGACGTCAAAACTGCTGGCGGGCGTCGCGGTCTCGGTGCTGCAGGTTTATGCGTTTCTGCTGGTCGCCTATTTCTGGGAAGTCGAACCGCCGCTCTACGGCTATCTGACCGTCCTGCCGGCGCTCATTCTTTCCGGGATGATGCTGGGGTCGCTCGGCCTGCTCTTGTCCTCCATGATCCGGCAGCTGGAGAATTTCGCCGGCGTCATGAACTTCGTCATCTTCCCGATGTTCTTTTCTTCGTCAGCCCTTTATCCGCTGTGGCGTGTCCAGGAGGCGAGCCCTCTGCTTTATGACATCTGCCGCCTCAATCCGTTCACCTATGCGGTTGAGCTGACTCGCTTTGCCTTTTATGGTCAGCTGAACATGCAGGCGTTCGCCGTCGTGATCGGCTGCACGGCCGTGTTCCTCGGGCTGTCGGTGCTGGCCTACGATCCGGGCCGCGGGCTGATCGCGAGGCGGGGCGGGGCGAGAGAATAGGAGGGAGAGATGCGCCAGTTCAGGCTTTGCGGACTCGTTGCTATCGGCGCCGTGGTTTCGGCGCTGGCAGGGGGCGCAGCTTCGGCGGCACCTGCCGGGGAGTGGCCCTGTGTACAGCCGCGCGTGCCGGAGCTAAGCGTTGGCGCCTTTTGGTCCGGACCGCCACTCGATCCCGCCAATGCGGCGTGGCGTGAGCAGCCCGACATGGCAAAGCTGGTGACGAGCGTGGTCTCGCGCCGCACGCCGGTTGAGGATGCGGAGAAGATGATCGCCGACTTCGCCGGGGCGCATAAGGATGACAAGGCGGAGCTGGCGCTGATCTTCGCTGGGAGCTTTTCCGAGCTGAACAGCCTGCGCACGCAGATCGTCCATGGCATCGAGCGCTTCGCCCGCAATCAGCGCCAGCTCTCCGACGAGATCAACAAGGATCGCGCCGAGCTGACCGCCTTGCGCGACGCGAGCGAGAAGACCGATCAGCAGCGCGCGCGCGTGCAGGAGTTGTTGACCAAGATTCAGTGGGAGACACGCCTTCACAATGAGCGCCAGAGCTCGCTGCGCTACGTCTGCGAGGCTCCGGTTCTCCTGGAGCAGCGCATCTTCGCCATCGCCCGCGCGGTCCAGAACGAGATGTAACGCCGGTGGTGGGTGGGGTTTCCTCGCTCTTCGTCCGGCCGCAATTCATCCGGAGCCTCAGATGACCGACGACGAGCGCTCCATCCGCGCTGTGATTGAGAGGTGGATGGCGGCAACCAAGACCGGCGATACGGCAACAGTGCTCGGCTTGATGACGGACGACGCCGTCTTCATGATCCCCGGCCGCGAGCCGTTCGGAAAGGATGTATTCGCGGCGGCATCCGGCGACATGCAGGGCATCAGCATCGACGGTCAAAGCGATATTGTTGAGCTGAAGGTGTTCGGTGACTGGGCGTTCGCGCGCACGCATATCACTGTGACGATGACCATGGAGGGCGCCGCGCCGATGCGCCGGTCCGGCTATACGTTGAGCCTGTTCGAGAAGGGTGCGGACGGACAATGGCGCCTCGCGCGCGACGCCAATTTGCTCGCCGAGGATAAGCCGCCTGCAAACTGACCGGTGCGTGCTGTTTCATTGAACCGGCAACATTCTGGATGTACCGTATTGTCATGACCGCGCATGCCCGTATGACTGTGCCTGAGTTCCTCGCCTGGACGGAAAGACAGCCGCGCGGGCGCTACGAGCTTTGGAACGGGCAGCCGATCGAGATGTCACCGGAGCGAGCGCGTCACGCAAAAACCAAATTCGCCATCGCAACCGCCTTAGCCAACGCAATCCAGCAAGCAGGGCTCGCCTGTCACATGCTCCCTGACGGCATGACGGTGCGCATCGACGAGCGCACCGCTTATGAGCCGGACGCGCTTGTCTATTGCGGCGCGGAGTTGCCTGGCGATGCGGTGATCGTGCCGGAGCCCATTATACTGGTGGAAGTCGCTTCGCCAGGAACGGCTAGCATGGACACCGGCGTGAAGCTGGCGGACTACTTCTCACTGCCGAGTGTCATGCACTATCTCATTCTTGATCCCGAACGCCGGGTGATTACCCATCATGCGCGCCGCTTAACGATCGAGACCGCCATTATCCGGGATGGCAATGTGCGCCTCAAGCCGCCGGGCATCGTCTTTCCCGCCGGTAGCGCATTTGCGTAGAATCCCGCTTCAAAGCCGCGGCTCGACCTTAGATAGCGGCGCATCCGGAAAGCCCCAGCCATCAGTGCCCTGCGGAAACCAGGTGACATTGGTGTAGCCGTATTCCTTCTGTGCCCGGCGCGCCGCATTCCACGACATCCAGCAATTCGCCATGCAGAAGAACACCAGCGACTTCGCTTTGTCGCCGCCGGTCAGCTCCTCAAAACTCCGGCGGAAATAGGCGTCCATATCGGGCGGCAGCTTGCCGTAGCCGACATTGGGAAGCCACACGGAACCGGGGATGGTGGCGCGCACCATATCGCGCCAAAGTGTGTCGTTCGGGAGATCGGGGGGCCTTACCGGGCGCGGCATCACATCGACGAAGACGGACTTGCCCTCATTCCAAAGCGTGCGCGCCTGCTGGGTGGTCACCACTTTCGCGCCGGCCAGCGTCTTCGGCGTCGGGCTGCGATAGTCCTCCATTTTGTACTCGGACGGCTCCGGCACGTCGTCTGCCCGGACCGGTGGCGGTGCGGATGCGAGGAGGAGGAAGAGGAAAAGCCCGGCGGCGATCACGCCGCCGCGGCGCCAGGCATTTCTAATGCGTGATGAGCTTGTCGGATTCGTCGAGCAAGGGGACGCCATAGCTGAGCAGGATCGCATCGATGTCATTCTGTCGCTTCGCAATCCACTCGTTGATTTGACGTTTCCAGTCCAGCTCGTTACGCCGCATACCCATGGTGATGCGGAAGGTCATCTTGGGGCCTTTTGTTTCGTGCACAAGCGGGGTAACAGTCAAGGGCGGCGTTGCTTTCTTGGCGTAATAGCCGCCGATCGGGCCCCAAACCACGCCGGCATCGATCTCGCCGGACTGGATCTCGGCCATCATCCTCTCGAGCGGCGCCTCGAACCGCCGGTCGACGGTCAAGGGATAGGGGCGGGCTTTGGCCATCATCCCGTTCATCGCCATGATGGTGGCGGGCGGCGTGCCTGCGACGACGCCGAGGGATTTGTCCTTGAGCAGCGGATCCTCGAGACTTTCCACCTTGGTGAGCGGACTATCCGGCTTGGTAACGAGGACATAGCTCGAGCGATAGTAGTGGTTGGTGTTCTGCACCAGCTCGTCGCCCTGCGCCACGCCCATCACCAGATCGCAAACACCCACGTTGAGCGTGTTGCGGATAAATCCGGTCGCTTGCGGGAACCAAGTATAGGTGACCGGAACGCCGAGATCCTTGGCGAGAAGGTCGGCGATCTTATTCTCGAAACCTTCGCCTTTATCGTTGGAGAAAGGAATATTGGCCGGATCCGCGCAGACGCGCAGCTGCGAGCGGTCCACCAAATCCGAAGTTTGGGCCTGCGCCATGCCGCAACAGACGGCAAGGCCAATACAAGCCGTCATGAGGAAGCGCCTCATGGTCGGTTTACCTCCCAATCACCCTGTTGGAGGGGCATTATTGCCCCATGCAGGAGTTTTCGTATTCCTTGGCGGCTTCGGGCTGATTTGCGTGCTTTGCCGGGCGACCGCGTGGGACGGCATCATCGGCGCGAGCCTTCAGGTAGACAAAGATGTCGTCCAGATAGCACATCACATTGCGGTTCGTTCCGAAGGCCGGCATCACGCTTTCCTGACCGCTGCCGACGCGCTGGCGGCCATTGGCCACGATCGAGCCGAAGTCCTCGTAAGACAGCTTTTTCAGCGAATCGGCCAGCGCTGGGGCGTAGGTGCTGCCCATACCGTCGGGGCCGTGGCAGACATGGCAGTCGGAGTGATAACGGCGGAAACCGCTATAAGTGTACCAATCGACCGTTCCGTCGGCCTCGACATTGTAGGTCGGGACGCCGTCCTTGGTGAAGTATTTGCCATCCTCCACCTTCTTGTCGCCGTCAGCAGTCTTGTCGCCCTCGGCCGCGATCGCGACCGCTGCAAAGCCGGCAATCAAACCGGAGAGCATGAGCATCCTCAGCACGTTTCCACCCATCATTGTTTTATCCGGATAGCTTGGGAGACATCCCGTACAAAGACAAACCGGCGCGACCGCTTGAGGCCGCGCCGGTCTTTATATCAGTGCCAGTGCTTCACAAAGCCTACGGCAGCGAGAAGACTGTCAGCGAGCCGCCGAGCGAGGTGTACTTCGACAGCCCGGCATAGCCGCCGACCGCGCCCAGACCTGCCTGCGGGTCGGTCAGCCCAGCCGCAAGGCCGATACCAGCCCAGCCGCCGACGCCCGAATAGACGCCGACATACTGCTTGCCGTCATGCTCGTAGGTCATGACGTTGCCGATGATGCCGGACGGCGTCTTGAACTTGAACAGCTCCTTGCCGTCCTTGGCGCTGACCGCCTTCACATAGCCTTCCAGCGTGCCGTAGAAGACGACATCGCCAGCCGTGGCCAATGCGCCGGACCAGACCGAGAACTGCTCGGGCAGCGACCAGACGATCTTGCCCTTGCCAGCATCCCAGGCGATGAAATTGCCCATATTGCTCTCGCCCTTGGGCGGATACATGGAGAGCGTAGCGCCGACATAAGGCTGTCCAGCAGTGTAGCTCACCTTAAAGGGCTCGTAGTCCATGCAGACATGGTTGGTTGGCACATAGAACAGCTTCGTCTTCGGCGAGAAGGACGCAGGCTGCTGGTCCTTGGTGCCGAGCGCCGCCGGGCAGATACCGGTGGTATTGTTGTTCTCGCCTTGCTTCTCGGTCGAGTATTTGTCGACGACCTGCGGACGCCCATAGGTCTTGGAGCTCTTGTCCATGTCGACCTTGGTGGCCCAGTTCACGGCCGGATCGTACTTCTCGGCGACGAGCAGGTCGCCATTGGTGCGGTCCAGCGTGTAGCCGAAGCCATTGCGGTCGAAGTGAACGAGCGCCTTGGTATCTTTGCCGTTCACGGGGATGTCGGCCAGGATCATCTCGTTGATGCCGTCATAATCCCATTCGTCATGGGGCGTCATCTGATAGACCCACTTGGCCACGCCCGTATCCGGGTTGCGGGCAAAAATGGTCATCGACCACTTGTTGTCGCCAGGGCGCTGTTTCGGGTTCCAGGTCGAGGGGTTGCCGGAACCGTAATAGAACAGATCCAGGTTGGGATCATAGGAGTACCAGCCCCAGGTGCAGCCGCCACCAATTTTCCATTGGTCGCCTTCCCAGGTGGAGGTGCTGGATTCCTTGCCGACCGGCTTGCCCAGCGAAGTCGTCTTCTCCGGATCGAGCAGCGTCTCGCTGTCCGGACCCATGGAGTAGGCGCGCCAGACCTGCTTGCCTGTCTTCATGTCGTAGGCGGTGACGTGGCAGCGCACGCCGAATTCGCCACCGGAGATGCCGACGATGATCTTGTCCTTGACCGGAAGAACGGTCGCGGTGTTGGTCTCGCCTTTCTTGGGATCGCCGTTGACAACCGACCAGACGACTTTGCCGTCCTTGGCGTCGAGCGCAACGACGGTGGTGTCGGCCTGATGCAGGAAAATCTTGCCGTCAGCATAGGCGAGACCGCGATTGACGGTATCGCAGCACATCACCGGGATGACGTTGGGATCCTGCTTTGGCTCGTATTTCCAAATAATTGCGCCGTCATTCTTCAGATCGAGCGCGAACACATTATTCGGGAACGGCGTATGAACATACATGACGTCGCCGATCACCAGGGGGCTGCCCTCGTGACCGCGCAGCACGCCGGTCGAGAAAGTCCAGGAGACTTTCAGGTTTTTAACGTTGTCGGCGTTGATCTGATTGAGTTCTGAGTAGCGGGTATTGGCGTAATCTCCAGTCTGGATCGCCCAGTTCTTGGAGTCTTTCATGGCCTTCGTCAGGTCTTCATCTGCATAGGCTGAACCTGCGCCAATGATGGCGACAGCCCCGATGCAAAAAGCGGCTAAAGCGCTTCGCATTCGCAACACTCCTCTCGTTTTCCTCCGATCGTGCCAGATGAATCCTATAAGAATTTCACCTTGTCCCGGAGACGTTCGAGACGTTCCGCGGCTCGGCACGAGCCTGCTTGTGGGGATCGGTGTCCGGCAGCGTGTCACAACCAGCCGAGGCTGATCGGCGGTTTCTCGACAAACGTGGCCCACGAACTAAGCCACGGTGCCCCCGCTAGGCTTACGATTACGATGGCAGCGTTCCCTAATGCCGCTACCATCATAGAAGCCGGGTACCTGGGACGAAGCTTAGCATCTCTTATTATATTGGCAAGATCGTTCTTCGCGCGTGCTGAGGGCAAGGATGTGAAAAAATTTGCATGTGTTCTCACCATCTTAGTGAAACTCCTTACCTTGACGGCGCTGGCGCAGGCTTCGCGGCAGGCCGGGGCCGAGGAGGTGGCGCAGGGGGTTTTCGTCGTGGCGGGACAGCTGGATCTGGCGAACGCCGCCAATCTCGGTGCCATCGCCAACCGCGCCTTCATCATCGGCGAGGAGGCTGTTGCGGTGATCGATACGGGCGGGAGTTTTGCGAACGGCGTGAGTCTTAAAAGCGTCATACGCGCCATAACGCCGCTTCCGATCCGATACGTTATCAATACGCACATGCATCCGGATCATGTGCTTGGAAATGCGGCCTTTGCCGGCGAGGGGACGGTGTTCGCCGGCCATTACAAACTGCCCAGGGCGCTGGCGGCCCGCGCCGAGCAGTATCTGCAGGCCAACAAGGCGCTGATCGGTGCAGAGGGGTTCGCCGGAACCGAGATCGTACCGCCCACTTTGCTGGTCGAATCCGAGACCGCCATCGATCTTGGTCACCGGGTGCTGCGGCTCACCGCCTGGCCGACCGCCCATACCGACAACGATCTGACGGTGTTCGACGAAAGCACCGGAACACTGTTTCTCGGTGATCTGTTGTTTGCCCAGCATCTTCCGGTTATCGACGGCAGTCTGAACGGCTGGCTTGCGGTGCTCGAGACTTTGATGAAGGTGCCGGCGCAACGGGCGGTGCCCGGCCATGGGCCCGTCAGCCTGCCCTGGCCGCAAGGCGCTCAGGCCGAGCTTGGCTATCTGAGGAGCCTGCGGACCGATCTGCGCGAGGCGATCCGCGCCGGCTGGCCCCTCGCCAAGGCGATGAACGGCATTCCGGTTCATGACGACGAGCAATGGCAGCTAGTAGAGGCCTTTCACAAGCGCAACATTTCCGCTGGATTTGCGGAAATAGAATGGGAGTGAAAGATATAATGCTTTCTCCACTTCACCTATTCTGCGGAGCGTGGTGTTAAGCGCAATTTATAAGATAATCATAAGAGCATTCTTGGGCTATTAGAATTCTCATAGCTTATCACTTTTTCTCTCTTTCGCGGGCAAACTATTGCGAATTGGCCTATCGCCATTTTATAGTTTATTGAGCGGCGAATTTGACGCCGCGCTTGCGTGTGCTTACATGCATTCAGATGTGTCACCAGCTAGGAGGAACGCAACATGAAGACCTGGACCAAGCCCGTTGTGACGACGGTTGATGCCGGCCTCGAAGTCACCCGCTATCTCCCGTCCGCTCTGGACGTCGCGGCAGGCCGTAGCTGCAAGTAATGCGGTGGAGAAGACGCCTCCCAAGGCGTCTTCTCCTTTTTTACTTTTCGGCGGGCAGCTTTGAAAATCAGAATTCTCGGCTCCGCCGCAGGCGGCGGATTTCCCCAATGGAATTGCAATGCCCGGCTCTCCCGCGCAGTGCGCGAGGGGAGAAGTGGTTTTTTGCCGCGTACGCAATCCAGCATTGCCGTGAGCGCCGATGGCCGGGACTGGGCGATCTTCAATGCTTCGCCGGATCTGCGCCAGCAGATCGCCGCCGCGCCTATGCTGCAGCCGCGTGAAGGTGGTCCAGCGCGCAACTCCCCGATCGAAGCGGTGGTGCTCACCAATGCCGATGTCGATCATATCGCCGGGCTCATCAACCTGCGCGAAGGCGAGCCTTTTAGCCTCTACGCCAGCGACCGCGTGCTCGCGACGCTTAGCGCGAACAGCATCTTCAACGTTCTCAATCCGCAGCTGGTGCCACGCCGCACACTGCCTTTCAATAAGCCGGTTGAGCTGAGCGGTCCCGAAGGTCGTCTCGGCCTCCTCATTGAGGCTTTTCCGGTTCCGGGGAAGATCGCGCTGTTCCTGGAGGATACCTCGAAGGCGGCCGAGAATTTCGGAACCACCGAGGGTGACACCATCGGTCTGCGCATCAGCGTGCCCGGAGAGAAGCAGAGCGGCGCCTGCTATTATATTCCCGGCTGCGCCCGTGTCGATGGCGCGCTGCTCGACCGCATTGAGGGGGCAGGGTGTCTCCTGTTCGACGGCACCGTGTTCACCGACGATGAGATGCGGGAGACCGGTGTCGGCACCAAGACCGGCACGCGGATGGGTCATATCGCAATCAGCGGACCGGACGGCTCGCTTGCCGCATTCCGTTCGCTGCGCAATTGCGGACGCAGGATCTACGTGCATATCAACACGACGAATCCGATCCTCGAGCCGGGCTCGGAGGCCGAGCGCCAGGTTAAGGCTGCCGGCTGGGAGGTGGCGTTCGACGGGATGGAGCTTGAGCTATGAGTAGGATGGAGAACACGGTGCTTTCGTCGCGCGAGCTGGCCACGGTGCCGGCAGGCGGCTTCGATCCGGAAGGGCTGGAGGCGGCGCTGCGCCGTGTGGGTAGCCAGCGCTACCATAATCTGCACCCCTTCCATAAGCTGCTCCATGGCGGCAAGCTCAAGAAGCCGCAGGTGCAGGCCTGGGCGCTGAACCGCTATTATTATCAGGCTGGCATTCCGCGCAAAGATCTGGCGCTGATGTCGCATATGACCGACAAGGCAATGCGCCTCGAATGGCGCCAGCGCTATTTCGATCATGATGGCATGGGCGAGGATGAGGGCGGCATCGAGCGCTGGCTCCGCCTCACCGACGTCCTGGGTCTCGACCGCGATTACGTGATCTCGACCGACGGCATCCTGCCCGAGACGCGCCATGCGGTGGACGCCTATATCAATTTCGTCCGCAACAGGCCGCTGCTTGAAGGCATTGCCTCCTCACTCACCGAGCTGTTCGCGCCGAAACTCCATTCCGAGCGCATCGAAGGCATGCTCGCGAGCTATGATTTCGTTGACGACAACGCGATGGCCTATTTCCGCCGCCGGCTGGGGCAGGCACCGCGCGATGTCGATTTCGCCCTCAAATATGTGAAGACGCATGCCCGCACCGCGCCGGAGCAGAAAGCGGCGATCGAGGCGCTGATCTTCAAGACCGAGGTGCTCTGGGCCCAGCTCGACGGCCTCTATTACGCCTATATCGAGCCGGGCTACATCCCGCCGGGTGCCTTCCGGCCGGAGGTGTGAGATGGCGGCGACTTTGCGCCGCGAGCGCGCGCTCGTCAGCGAGGCAGCAAGACCGGCGCTGCCGCGGCATGTGCGTTTGCATTTCGATCCTGTCCGTGAGCGCTATGTGGTGCTCTCGCCGGAAAAGGTGTTCTGGCCGGATGAGATCAGCACCGAAATTCTGAAACTGTGCGACGGCACGCGCAGCGTCGGCGCAATCGCCGATACGCTTGCTAGCGAGTACAACGCACCCCGCGAGATTATTCTCGCGGATGTGATGGAGTTCACCCAGGAATGGTCGGACAATCTCTTGCTCCGGATCTGACCCTTAAGGCCCCGCGCGCTGCGCGTATCGTGCCAGTTGGTCCCCCGCTTGGCATGCTTGCCGAGCTCACGCATCGCTGCCCGCTGCAGTGCCCGTATTGCTCCAATCCGATTCAGCTGCACAAGGCCAATGAGGAGCTGAGCACCGAGGAATGGCTACGCGTCTTCGACGAGGCGGCGGATCTGGGCGTGCTCCAGGTGCATCTCTCAGGCGGTGAGCCGACGCTGAGGCCCGATCTGGAGCAATTCGTCGTCGGGCTCGCCAGACGCCGCGTTTTTTCCAATCTGATTACGGCCGGCGTGAATCTCACGCGCGAGCGGGTCTTCGCGCTGCGCGATAGCGGTCTCGACCATCTGCAGCTCAGCGTGCAGAGTGTACGCGAGGCCATGGCCGAGAAGATCGGGCATTACAAGGGCGCGCTCGCCAAGAAGCGCCAGCTCACCGAATGGGTGCGCGAGGCAGGGCTCCCGCTCACCATCAACGCCCCTATCCATCGTCACAATATCGAGGAGACCGCTGAGTTCATCCAGTTCGCCCTCGATGTCGGTGCCGAGCGGCTCGAGGTGGCCAACACGCAATATTACGGCTGGGCGGCGCTCAACAAGGCCGCGCTGATGCCGAGCTATGAGGCCGTGATCCGCCAGGCGGGCATCGTCACCGAGGCCCGGGCGCGGCTCAAGGGCATTCTCAACATCGACTATGTGACGCCGGACTACTACGCCCGTTATCCCAAGCCTTGCATGGGCGGTTGGGCGAAGGATGCGCTCAACGTCACGCCGGCTGGCAGGGTGCTGCCCTGCCATGCCGCCGAGAGCCTTACCGATATGCGCTTTGAGAATGTACGGAATATGCCGCTTGAGCAAATCTGGTACGCATCGGAAAGCTTCAACCGTTTTCGCGGCACCGACTGGATGCAGGAGCCCTGTCAGAGCTGCGAGCGAAAGCTCGTGGATTTCGGCGGCTGCCGCTGCCAGGCCTTCGCGCTGACCGGCGACGCCCGCGCGACCGACCCGGCCTGCGTCCTCTCGCCCCATCACACCTCGATGAAGGATACGGCCGATGCGCTGAGCGCAGAGGAAGCGCCGGAGTTCGTCTATCGTCGTATCGGCCGCCCGAGCGCCGCCAGCTAAGCGGCCTGCAGGAGGCTCATCTCACAACAGGAGTTGAAGTCTTAAGCCGAAGCGCCCATGCTTTGGTTGAGAAAACCGTCTGGCGCCTGCGGTGTTGGCTCCAAAGAAAAAACAGGTACAGCAGCGTCTTGGGAGGAAATGGGTTGCCGCTGCGATCGCTTCGGTCGAAGATTTTGCTGGTGCTGATCGGTGCCGCGCTGATTGCCGCAGTGAGCGGTGCTGCGCTGACGATCGGCATCAAGCGCGCAGACCGCCTGATCGACCGGGCGCACCTCTCCCAAACCCAGCTTGAGTTGCTGCTCTTGCTCGCCGGCCGGGTGAGCGATTTCGGCCTCGTGGTAATGGAAGCGGCCCGTGCGCCTCAAGATCGGCGGCCGCTGATCAACAGCGCTGAAACCGAGGTGAGTGCGGTATTCGATCTGATCGAAGCCTCGATCGAAAGGCAGGTCACCGTCCTCTCCGCTGACGAGGCGCGCCACACCGAGGCGACGGAGGGTCTGGGCATTGCCCGCATGCGCGCCCTGTTCCAAACCCTGAACCAGCAGCTTGCCACGGCACTTGCCCTAAGTACCGATGCAGAAGAGCGCGCGAGTAAGGCGAAAACCCTGGTCGATGCGTTTGGGGTGAGCTTCTCGCCGATCCTGGCAGCGTCGGTCGAACATGAACGGCGTGAGGTGCAGGACGGCTGGGACGCGATTTCCGGACTTCGGAGCAATCTCCTGATTATCGCTGCCTCGCTTGCGGCTGGAGCGCTTCTCGTTGCTGCGCTGCTCTATTTCGGACCGGTGCGTGCCATTTTGCGTCGCCTGCGCCGGACCATCGAAGGCGCCGAGGCGATTGCCTCCGGCCGGCTGGATACCCGTCTGCCGCAAAGCGGAGGCGATGAGCTGTCGGAGCTGATGGCCAGCTTCAACCATATGGCGGAGAACCTCTCCGAGCGCGAGACGCGGCTGGTTGTCGGTCAGCTCGATCTGCAACGGATGATTGATGAGCGCACGGCCGAGCTGCGCGAGGCCAACCGGCGCCTGGAGGAGATCGACAGCAACCGGCGCCGCTTCTTCGCCGATATCAGCCATGAGCTGCGCACACCGCTCACGGTCATCCTCGGCGAGACGGAATTGCTGCTCCGCCGTCCTGGCAGTCTCGACGAAGCTTCCCGCGCGAGCCTGGAGACCGTGCAGATGCGCGCGCGGCGCCTCAACCGGCGCATTGACGACATGCTGCGCGTTGCCCGCTCCGAGAGCGGACGCCTCGAGCTGAGCATGACGCGCACCGAGGCGGGCGATATCGTCGCCGACGCGGTCGAGGATACGCTGTCACTCGCCAAGCGTAGCGGCATCGCGCTGAAGCTGGAGCGTGGTCCCGGCGATCTCTATGTCGAGGCCGACAAGGACTGGCTCCGGCAGGTCTGTAGCGGCCTGATTGCCAATGCCATCCGCTATTCCGGCAATGCGGACCTCATCGAAGTGGCGGCCCGGCAGGAGGATGGTGCGGCGGTTCTGGAGGTGAGCGACCGCGGGCCGGGCATTCCGGCGGAGGAGCAGCGGCTCGTCTTTGACCGCTTCTTCAAGGGCCGCAATGGCGATGGCCCTAGCGATATCGGCCACGGCGTTGGCCTGGCGCTTGCGAAATGGATCGTCGACGAGCATGCCGGCCGGATCGAGCTGAAGAGCCCCGGCCGGCTGGCAAACGGGAATGGCGCTCCCGGCACGACCGTTATTGTCAGGCTTAATCTTGCAGGCGCCGCGAAGGCGATGGGCAGCTGATGTCGAGCGAGACCGGCACCATTCTCATTGTCGAGGATGATGAGGACATCTCCTCCCTGCTCGGGCGCGGCTTTCAGCTGGAAGGCTATGGCGTCGATTTCGCGCGCACCGGGCCGGAGGCCCTGGAGCGGGCAAGGCAGAATGCCTATAACGCGGTGATCCTCGACGTCATGCTGCCGGGCAGCTCCGGCATTGAGGTCTGCCGGGCACTCCGCGAGTTCGGCCGCGACTTCCCGATCATCATGCTGAGCGCCCGCGACGCAGTCGCCGACCGCGTGGAGGGGCTGTCGGCCGGTGCGGATGACTACGTGGTCAAGCCGTTCGCGTTTGAGGAGCTGCTAGCCCGCGTGCGCGCTCATGGCCGCCGGCAGTCCCCCTCGACCGCACTACAAGGCACAGAGCTGACGGCTGGGGACTACACGCTCGATACGAAGATGCGCATCATCAAGAAGGGCGCCCAGCAGATTGATCTCACCGAGCGCGAGGCCGAGCTGATGGCCCTGCTGATGCGCCATGCCGGGCGGCCCTTATCGCGCAACGAGATCTTCGAGGCACTGTGGGAAGGGCAGGGCGGCGCCTCGATCAATGTCGTGGATGTCTATGTCGGCTATCTCAGGCGCAAGCTGAGCGTCTTCGGTTTCGGCGGCCGGACCGTGATCCGCACGGTGCGCGGCCTCGGTTTTGTGTTCCGGCCTTGAGGGGGTACCTCCCCACCAATATCGTAAACAGCACAGGTCTAAGTATGATGCGACGTCTGAAATTCCTTGCCTTTGGCCTTCTCCTCACCAGCGTTCCGGTCGCCCTCTCCGCGGCAACCGAAGGGAATGCCCCATCGGCGCAGGGTCTCCTGTTCGATGCCAATTATCTCCTGCCGCTCTCGGCGCCGAGCCGCCTGGTCTATACCTACTCTGCCAAGACGGCTGACCCGCAGCTGTTCGGCAAGGGCTTCGACGACGAAGTGGAGCTAAGACTGGCTGCCTCCGATGCCGGCGGCGAGAAGGACGTGTTCGTGGACATGTTTACCGGAGATCGCCAGCGCGTGCTCGGTCCGCTCAGCCATGTCAGCGGCAATCCGATCATCATGGCATTTCTGGAAAGCGATGTGTCGCAAATGAACATGCATGTCGGCGGACAGCCGGTTTACTACCGTAACGTAATCCGGCTCGCTTTCCGGGAAAAGGCAAAGCTCGAGCCGGCAACCTTCGACTGGAACGGCCAGCAGGTCAGCGGAACCCGCATCACCATCCAGCCCTTCCTCGAAGACTCGCATGCAGAGCGGCTGCAGCTGTTCCGATCCAAAACTTACGAGTTTCTCGTCAGCGACGCAGTACCCGGCGGTATCTACCAAATGCACTCGACCATGGGGGATGATAGCGCGGACGCATCCAAGCCCGCGATTGACATCAAACTCACTCTGAAGGGTATCGCCTATGACCAGCCGAAGAACTAACGCCCTGCGCGCGGCCGCCTGCATCGGAGCACTCGCGCTTGTGTTCAGCCTGCCCGGCGCGGCCGAGGAGTGCGCCAACGACTACCCCACCCAAGCCCGTGCGGACTATGTGTTCGGCTGCATGGAGGTGAACGGGGGCACGCAGGAAGCGCTGCGGCGCTGCTCCTGCTCCCTCGACGTGATCGCCTCGATCCTGCCTTATGACAAATACGTCCAGGCCGAGACGGTGATGAGTGTGGTCCAGGTCGGCGGCGAGAAGGCCGCTCTGTTCCACGAGCCGGGCATGGCGGAGAAGGTTGCCGATCTACGCCGGGCCCAGGCCGAGGGTGAGGTCCGTTGCTTTTAGGCTGATGCCCGATGCCTTCTGAGGCGTAACTTCGGGTAAAAGCCCTCTCACCCGGCTCGGCTACGCCTCGCCGCCCGCTCCCGCGAGGGGAGAGGGCTATGCACTGCCGGTTGAGAGTCTCTGCCTAGACCTCCAAAGAGAGCAGCCCTCTCCCCAAAGGCGAATGCTTGTCGTTCGCCGTAAAGGCTCACGACCGGGAGAGGGCGGACGCCGCCCGGGCGTCCGGGTGAGGGGGCTTGCTTTCCGGCCGTAGACCACAGCTCTTCAACGGCAGCGCTGCCTTGCTGCGGGGCCATTGTCCATACATCAAGTTGCGGATATTAATGACATTTTCTAATCCGCCGCCCGCCCAGTAATAATAAGTGTCCCAGCAGGCCCTTCCTCCTTGGCGGAATTGTATTTCGAAAAACGCCAGCCATGGATTATTTTGCCGCTGACGTAATTTAAGACTTCGGAGTTCTATGTCCCTCAAGAGCATGACAGGCTTCGGCCGGGCCGGCGGCCAGGAGAACGGCGCCTCCTGGGTGTGGGAGCTGCGCGCAGTGAACGGCCGCGGGCTCGATCTGCGTTTTCGCCTGCCTCCCGGCTTTGAGGCCTTCGAGCTGCGCCTGCGCGAGCATGTCGGCAAGATGCTGGCGCGCGGCAATTGCGCGATTTCGCTGTCGCTGAAGCTCCCCACCGCCGCAGGCGATTTCCGTCTGAACGAGACCGTGTTGGTTCGCTTTGCCGAGCTGGCGGAGCGCGCCCGCGACCTAACGCGGCGGCAGGAGGCGATTTCGCTCGAGGCCCTGCTTGCGGCAAAGGGCGTCATCGAGACGGTCGAGAGCCAGCTGAGTGAGGAGTCGGGGGCGGCGCTGCAGGAGGCGCTGTTTGCCAGCTTCAAGAAAGCGCTGTCGGCTATGATAGCGGCGCGAGAGGCGGAAGGCGGCCGACTTGCCACCGTTCTCTCCGCCAAGCTGAACGAGATTGAGGCACTGGTGCTCGAGGCCGAAAATTCCCCCACGCGCGCTCCCGAAGCGATCAAGGAAAGGCTGCGGCTCGCGCTGCAGCGGATTTTCGGCGAGGATGTCGATATCGACCGCGACCGGCTGTATCAGGAGGCGGTAATCCTGGCGACCAGAGCCGACATCGAAGAGGAGATCAAGCGGCTCAAATCCCATATCGCCGGCGCTCGCGAGTTGCTCGCCGATGCCGAGCCGGTCGGGCGCAAATTCGAATTCCTGGCGCAGGAATTCCAGCGCGAGGCGAACACGCTTTGCTCGAAATCGAATGCTGCCGAGATCACGCGCATCGGACTGAAGCTGAAGAGTGCCATCGACCAATTTCGCGAGCAGGTGCAGAACGTTGAATGACAACTTGCCCCAGCGCCCTCAACGGGATGCCCGCTTGACGCGGCGGGGCATCCTCTTGGTGCTCTCCTCGCCATCGGGCGCCGGCAAGACTACGCTCGCCAACATGCTGATCGGGGGCGATGCCGAGTGCTTCCTCTCCGTTTCGGCCACGACGCGCCCGCCCCGTCCGGGCGAGCAGCACGGCAAACACTATTTCTTCCTGGAGCGGGCTGCGTTCGAGCGTTCGCGCGATGGCGGCGCCTTCCTCGAATGGGCGGAGGTGTTCGGCAACCTCTATGGGACGCCGCGCGACGCGGTGGAGCGCATGCTGAGCGAGGGGAAGGACATCATCTTCGACATCGATTGGCAGGGCGCGCGCCAGCTCCACGCCAATGCGCCCGGCGATGTGGTCCGGGTGTTCATCCTGCCGCCTTCGCGCGCGATGCTGGCCGCAAGGCTTGAGGGCCGGGCGAGCGATACGGCCGAGGTGGTGGCGCGCCGCCTTGCCGGTGCCGCCGAGGAGATCACGCACTGGCAGGAATATGACTATGTGCTGGTCAACAGCGATCTGAGTGACACGTTGACGGCGCTTAAGGCGATTCTTGCCGCTGAGCGCTGCCGCCGCGAGCGCAATCCGGGCATCGCCGCGCTGGTTGAGGAATTGCTGGCGAGTCAATGAGCGTTGGCAACGGCCCGGTTGTCATTCCCGCGCAAGCGGGAACCCAGTAAACTCAAGCATTTAAAATAAGATGGCTAGGCTGCGGCGTACTGGATCCCCGCTTGCGCGCTTGCGACGCGATCCGCAAGACCGTCTCCCCACCGTCGAGGTTGGACGCGACGATATCTGCGCTCTCGGCCAGACCGCAGCCGCCCATGACCTTTGCCGTTCGCTACGCCCGCACCTGAAGCGCCATTACCCCTCAGGCCAATGTCGGCCACTCCCCGAAGAAACTGCTACGAAGCTGGCGGATCCTGATAAGCGCCGTCCCTGAAGCGCTGAATGACGTGCGTCATTCGCAGTGTCTCTAGCCCAGCGTCGCGATCTTTGAGACGAGCGGATATACTCCCCCAGTGCTTTCTTTATACGCCGCCGCTTGACCTTCAACCAAATCTTTAGTCGCTTCGTCCGTGACATCGCATCATGGAAGTGATCAGTATAATAACGGCTGGTGCGATAAGCAAAGAACTGCCGATTGAAGCCTGAAGTATTGAACCTGAAGCCTGTCTCCCGATCAAACTTCTTTAGAAGTCCCTCAGCATGGCGGAAAAGAGCAGACTCTTCGAAGGTGAGATCCGTGCTGATGCAGTCTATCTTGTCTAGACCGGCTACTCTGGCTGCATGGAGCCGATGGTTTCCATCAATGACGTAGTGTTCACCATTCCGCTCCGTGCTGACGACAATTGGCGCTATAGCGCGTCCTTCAGTGTAACATTTCACGAGATGGGTAATGGCTGAAGCGTCCGGCCTCCATCTTTCGCTGCCATCGTCGTACCTGGTCCGAACGTCGGCCACAGAAATCTTCTCGACACCCATGATGCCGGGACAATAGCCAGCATATTTCGCGCGCTCTTTCGCGAAGTCGTCAACGGTTCGGTCAGCGTGTGGACGGCGCCGGTAATCGTTGCCCGCTTCAAATGCCTCCAACTCGACCTTAGCCTTAGCGAAAGCGTCACAAATGAGCTTCAGGTGCTCTCGCGGCATGGCGAAGCGGTAGTCGCGCCAGTGGACGTGGATCTCGTCCGTGACGCTTTCGTCTTGAAGCTCAATTGCAAAGTCGTTCGCGAAATACGCCGACTGATTGGGCGCAGGGGAATTCTGAAGGAGCTTTCTCCGCTGATTGTCACCACCAGCGACCATGAGCGTCGTCGGATAGACGCGCTCCCTATAGTCGGGATTCTGAGCAAGGTAGCTCCGGACGTCCGCGGTAGACCGCTCAAGGATGTCGGCGAACTCGAAGTATTCGTCCAGCGAGAAGACTATGCGGAACTCCCGATAGTGGATGTGGATGTTCTCGCAGAGGTCGATGAACATTCGACTGTTGTGCGCTTCGCGATCTGGCAACGTGACACGAGCGAGTTCTTTTTTCACCAGTCCCATGGAAGTCCCTTGAATGCCTTGCGCGGCTGACTGCCGTCGCCGTATAGGCATTTGCTGCCTCGGTTGGAGATTTCCCGTTCCGTGCCGAACTCGGCGAACAGCGCCTCCATCCGTCTCGCACAAAATGATCGATCTTGCAATTGACTAAGGCAGGGCCGCGACAGCCAATCTCACCGTCTTGTTTGGTCGGATGCGAGGCGGGGCAGGGGAATGACGCGTCAACGGCGCCGTCCGGCATTATGCTCACAAGCTCACCGCCCCCGACTCCTTCCACCCAGTAACCGCCCCTGGGCATCGATAGTCGCACCGTCCGACCGCCCCGGCCGGTCCGCGGTATTGAAGAACAGGCGGCGACCGAAGAGCCGCGGGCCTCGTGGATCGCGGTCGAACCCCCAAATGCGCGCACATCGGCCCTAGCCAAGGGCGAGCGGCGGGAATATCGAGCACTTCGATCTTTGCGTTCATCGCTCCGCACTCCCAAGTCTTTGACAGCTTCCCATCCCAGGAGTGAATAGGATGAGTGTCCCTGACCGCACCGCAAGTAGGAACCTTCCGGCAAATACCAGTGCACGCCGTGCCATAGCCACCGGTGCCGCAGCCACAGGGGCCATGGCGGTTGGGGCGCTTGCCATCGGCGCCCTGGCCATTGGCGCCTTTGCGATTGGCCGACTCTCGGTCGGCAGGGCGCGGATCCGGTCGCTGGAGATCGATGATCTGTATCTGCGCAACCTGCATTTGCCACAGCGCAAGCCCTGGGCAGAGTAAAGCTCTTTAAGCGCGCGGGGTTTACCGGCGCGCGGCGAGCGCTGCCGCAAGGGCGCAGAAGCCGGCGACCGGGATCTGCTCGGCGCGCAAGGCGGAATCAATGCCAAGGCTCTCCAGAGCTTCGACGGCGTGCGGCAGCGATTTGAGGCTGGCGCGCAGCATTTTGCGTCGCTGGCCGAAAGCTGCGGCCGTTACCGCCTCCAACATGGCGGCGCTTCCCGCAGCGAGCGGCTCGGCGCGCGGCCGGAACTCGACCAATGTGGAGGCGACTTTCGGAGGCGGCGTAAAAGCGCGCGGCGGCAGATGGAACAGCACGCGCACCTGCGCCCGCCATTGCGACAAAACGGCGAGCCGGCCATAGGACTTCCCGCCGGGCGGCGCGACGATGCGCTCGGCCACCTCGCGCTGAAACATCAGCACCATTCGGTCCCACCAGGGCGGCCAGGGCTCGGTTTTCAGCCAGCCAGTAAGCAGGGGCGTTGCAACGGAGTAGGGCAGGTTGGCGATGATGCGCGCCGGGGCACCTGTCGGCAACAGCGCCGGCCAGTCGATCTTCAGCGCGTCGGCCTCGGCGACGGTCAGGCGCCCAGGGAAATACTTGGCAATCATGGCAAGCGCCGGCAGAAAGCGTGCGTCCTTCTCAATCGCCAGCACATGTTCCGCGCCCTCGGCGAGCAGCGCTCGCGTCAGGCCACCAGGGCCAGGGCCGACCTCCACAATCGTGACGCCGGCGAACGGCTTGGCGGTGCGGGCGATCCGCCCCGTGAGATTGAGGTCGAGGATGAAATTCTGGCCCAAGCTCTTCTTCGCCGAGAGGCCAAGCGCGCGGATCACTTCGCGCAAAGGCGGCAGGCTGTCGGCCTCGCCTTCCATTAGGTGTGCGCGGCCGCGTGACCCCACATCTGCGCGGCCAGCCGCAGGGCAGCGATCAGGCTATCGGGCCGTGCTTTGCCGGTGCCGGCGATGTCGAAGGCCGTGCCATGGTCCGGTGAGGTGCGGATGAAAGGCAGGCCGAGCGTCACATTTACCCCCTCATCGAAGGCGAGCGTCTTCAGCGGAATGAGGGCCTGATCGTGATACATGGCGAGCGCGGCATCATAGCCCTGCCGGGCGCGGGCGTGAAAGAGCGTATCGGCCGGGTGCGGGCCGGTGACATCGAAGCCTTCGGCGTGCAGCTCAGCGATCGCTGGGACGATGATGTCGCGGTCCTCATGGCCCAGCATGCCTTCCTCGCCGGCATGGGGGTTGAGACCAGTCAGAGCAAGGCGTGGCGCGGCAATGCCAAAATAGCGCATAAGCCCCGCCGCGGTGACACGGGCCGTCTCGATGATGAGCGCTGTCGTGAGCGCTAAGGGTACGCGCGCCAGCGGAATATGGATCGTGACCGGCACAACGCGCAGATCCGCCCCGCACAGCATCATCACCGGCGTGGCGGACAGGCCCTGCGCTTCGGCGAGCGCACCGAGGAACTCGGTGTGTCCGGGATGAGGAAAGCCGGCGCTGGCCAGGATGTGCTTGGCGATCGGATTGGTAACCACCGCACCGGCTTCGCCGCCCAGGGTAAGCGCGACGGCGCGCTCGATGGCTGCGATAATGGCGGGCGCGGCCTCTGGCGACGGTTTGCCGGCTTCGACCGGTGCCTTGAGCGGGCAGGGCAGGACCGGAAGCGCGTGTTTGAAGGCCGCCGCAGCTTCGCTCATAGCGCCGATCATCTCGACCGGCACCAGCAGCCCAAGCTTCGCGGCGCGGTCACGAAGCAAATCGGGATCGCCGAGAAATGCAAAAGGAGGGAGCCCTTCGGCATCCCTCCGCAGCCAGCTCATCAAACTTATGTCGGGCCCGATCCCGGCAGGGTCGCCCATGGTCAGGGCGAGCGGCTTCCGGCCTTCGGACGCCGGATCGCTGTCAGCTGTTCTTGTAGTCGAGGCGGGCGTGATCCTTCAGGTCCTTCAGGTGGCGCTTGGAATAGAGCTGAAACTCTTCCTGGGTTTTGTCGGCTGCCGTTTCGGTCTTTTTCTCCGAGCTTTTACCAGTGGCGACGGTTTCCTTCTTGGCGCAGAGCGCATGGCTCTCGATCGCGGAGCCGGCAATCACCGCTGGAGTCATCTGCTCCGGCTGCGCCTTCTCCAGCGCCGCTTTGACGTCACCGCGGAAGTCGGTCAGCTTGCTGCCTTTCAGCGTCTTGATCGAGGCGCCGTCGACCCCTTTAACAACCTCATCGAGCTTATCACAAGTTGTGAAGCTCTTGCGGATCTGCTCTGCCTCGACCAGACGCTTCGCGACCGTTGCCTGAGGCGCCTTGCTGGGGACGGCAAGCCTGAGCACCTTCACATCGAGCGTTACCGCTGCGGCGTCCTTCTCGAAGGTTTCCACGCTCGATACAGCCGACTGCACCAGTCCGCCGTAGATGCGCCGGACCACCTGCCGCCATGCGGCCTGGGCGCGGATGCGCTCCTTCAGCGTCTGCGGATTGACGCCTTGGGCTGAAAACTGCCCGAGGAACTCGTTGAGTGTCAGCTTGCGCTGACCGCCTTCTGCCATGCGCGTGAGGGTCTGATTGATCTCATCGTCGCTAACGACGATCTTCTGCTCCTTTGCGGCCTGCAGCATGAGCTTCTCATCGATCAGCTGATCGATCGCCTGCTTGCGCATACCGCCGGACGAGGAGGCGATTACCTCCTCCTGCAGTTTCGCCACGAATTTCTTCTGCAGCTCCTGCGCCTCCTCTTTCGAAGTCGGGCGCTCCTTATTCATAAAGGCTTTGAATTGCTCCTGGGTCTGCTGGCTATGCAGACGCTCTTTCATGCGCTCGCCGAGCCCCGAGGTGAGGGCAAGAAAGCGCTGGCGCTGCGCCACGTCATAGGTGGTGATGGGATCATCGTTCACCAGCACCACAATGCTTTGAGCAGCACAGTATCCGGCACTACACAGAAGCAAAAAACCAGAAAGGACGAACCGGGATAGCCACATCATCCGGACTCGAGACTCCTTTTTCGTCGTTTCGGATGTCTGCCGCGCCATCCATCAGAAGGATGTCATCCAGCACGGCCACTCTTTCATTGCCGCAAAGCTAGGCGGATTCGTGGCACATTGGCAACCAAGCCGCGGATTTTATCCATAATTCCGTGCACCGGACCGAGCGCTTTGCTGGATGAATGTTGATAAACCCGGTGCTACTTGATGACCGGCGCCTCAGGCGAGAAGGCACCGATGCTGTCCGTCCGGGCGTTCGTCCCAAGCTGGAGGATGTCGTAGCGCACCAGAACGCTCCGCTCCGGCTGGATTTCGCCGTCCCGGATGTCGTTCTCGGCATAGGTGACCGACAGCATAAAGCATTCGTCGGAATATTTGATGCCGATGCTGTTGCGCACGAAATCATCGCGCTCAAGGTCGTAGCGCATATCCCCGTATATCGACCAATTGTCGGTGAACTTGAAGGCTGCGAGTGCTGCCACCTCCTCGCGCTCGTCTGGGAAGCCGAGCTCTGGCTGCGGATCGGCGTCCACGTAGTTTACCGCAGCGAGCAGTGGCCCGTAATAGCCGGTCAGCTGGATGTCATTGCGTTTGACCGACAAATCGCCTTCGTCGAGACGCACCTGCGTGGTCAAGCTGAGATTGCGCAGCAGGTCGACATAGACACCGGCGACATAGTCGGAGGCGTCGGTGCCAAGACCGGTATCGTTGACGAAAGGATTGTCGCCGGCGATGTGGTAGCTCTGGCCGGCGACGAACCGCGCATTCCACCCCGATGGCGTCGTGATGCTGTACTGGGCGCCGACATTGGCGCGCGTGCCGGTCTCGAGCCGGTCATAGCCGGAGAATTTGTCGATATCGAACAGCAAGGTGTCGTCAAAGATCAGGCTTTGCGCGTCCTCGTTCGGGATGTCGCCCTGGTCGCGGATGTTGGGCCGCGCGATGATCTGCGCGATCGGCTCGATGACGTGGGTTGCCGCGTCGGTGTGCTTGACGAAGGGAAAGCGGTATTCGAGACCGGCGACGGCCTGGCCGCGGAACGCGTTTGTCGAATCCTCGTTTTCCAGCGTGATCGGGTCGGTGAAGCTGGTGGTTTTGTAGAGGTCGGCGCGCGCCTGCATGAAGGGCGTGACGACCTCTCCGAGAGAATCGGTCAACTGCCGGCGCCATTTCACCTGATTGATCAGGCGATTGACGTCGCCGCCATTGTCGCGGCTGAGGCTGAGGAGGTTGCCGTCATAGCTCAGCTCGCCGCCTATCACCGGATCGGCGAAAATATAACTGTAGTCGATAATCGGGTGAACGATAGAATTGGAGTTGTCATCATCGAGTGCAGTCAAACCGCCGAAGTGGTAAAGGCGTGCCTCGAAGTAGTTGCGCTCGCTCTGGCCAAGCAAATAGACCGTGGAAATGCGGTCGGTCTGGTAAATATCGTCGAGCTTATAGAGGCGCCGGAAGGTGTCGTCGCTCTCCAGCGTTCCGTCCCAACCCCATTTCCAGAACGAGCCCAAGTCGAACTCACCCCTGCTCTGGATGCTGCCTCGGAAATAGCGGTCGGCGGAGGGATCGTCGTCATAGACCCCGGCGGCCTCGACGTTGTAGGCGCCATTCTCCAATCGCTGACGCCATTCCGTCTTGAGCAGAAAGCCAGCGTCGGTGGTTACGACCGGCGTAACGGTCAGGTCCGTGCTTGGGGAAATCGAGTAGTAATAGGGCGCGCCCACCGAATAGCCGAGAAATGACGAGGAGCCGAATTCCGGCGCGAGGAAGCCGGATCGGCGCTTCACTGTCGGATCGGGATAGTAGAAATAGGGGACATAGACCGTCGGAACGCCGAAAACCTCGAACTGGGCGCCCTCGAAATAGACGTTCCCCTCATCCTTCTTGTGCGTGATCTTGTTCGCCTTGATCTGCCAGATCGGCGGCGCGTCCGGGCGATCCGCACAGGCCTTACAGGGCGTGAACACGCCCTTTTCGAAGACCGTGGTGTTGCCTTCCTTGTAGGCGTTTTCGGCGGAGATGCGCGCCTCTTCCTTGGTCACGGCGCGGAAGGAACGGATGAAGCCGTCGCGGAAATCGTCCGTCAGCGTAATGCGGTCGGCGGTGATGACGGCGCCGTCCGGCTCCTTGATGCGGACATTGCCCAGGGCATTGAGCGTGTTGGCTTTCTGATCATAGACCAGCTGGTCGGAGAGCAGGGCGTAGTTCTTGTAATAGACCTCCACATGGCCCTTGGCGATGATGAGGCTATTGTTGTTGTCGTAGGAGAGTTCGTCCGCCTGGAGCAGCAGCGGGAGATTCGCGCCCTCCTTGTTGATCTGCGGCGTAAGCAGGTCTTCTTTCGCAAAAGCTCTGCTGGCCCCGCTAGCGACCAGCACCGCAATGATAAACGCCCAAACCATTCCGCCCCAGACGGATGGTGAGCGTCTCTTGCGATCCAACAGTCGCCGCGTTTCCGAGTAAGGCTTGCTTCCCCCTTGCAAAGCCTCAAAGCTCATACGTTAGCCATCCTCCTGATGCAGCAGGACCGTTATCGCCAACAGACTGGTAATGGCAATCGGCCCCCACGCTGCCACCCCCGCGGTTATGTAACCGGACATGCCCAATTTGCGTGACAGTTCGACCACGACGAAAAAGGCAAAACCGGCACTCAACCCGGCGATCACCATAGTCTGTATCTTCCCGAAACGGAAGGGTTTCAGGGCGCAAGTGGCAGCGAGCAGGACCATACAGATCATCAAAAACGGCCTGGCGAGAAGCTGCGCGTAGTGCAGTCGATAAGCAGTCGTTGAAAGACCAGCTCTTTCCGCAAACTCTATAAAACCGGGAAGCTCCCAGAAGGATACCCCGTCCACCGTGTCGACGCTGTCCTTAACCTGCTCTGCGCTCAAATATGTGCTTACGATATATTTGCGATACAATTGCGGTAACGCGCCGGAACTGAAAACATGAGCATTCTCCAGTTCCCAATATCCACGCCGCAGGATTGCCTTATCTGCTTCTACTCGCTCAATAAATTTTTGGTTGGGATCAAATTGCAACAGCGTCAGGCTGGCCAGTTTCGTGCCCCTCTCGGCGGAGGCGTGAGCATAGATAATCGAGGGGCCGTCCGGGCCGTCCTGGCGAATCCATGAGGAGGTGTCGCTGGTCCTGACATTGGCGTTCTTGCCAGCGAATACGTCGGTGAAAAGCCGCTCTGCGGCGGCCTTTGCATTCGCCGCAACCGGGTTGTAGACGCCAACCGCAAGCAGGCCGACAAGCAGCGCCACGATCATCGCCGGCTGGATGAACTGCCAGACCGAAATACCCGAGGCGCGCACGATGACCAGCTCCGAGGAGCGGCTGAGCATCAAAAAGGCGCTGATCGTGCCGATCAGCACAGCGAAGGGGATGGTGAGCTCGGCGAAAGCGGGAAGGCGGAGCAGGGTCAAGAGCGCCACGTAGCTCGCCGGCACGTCGGTCTTGGACGCCTCGCGCATCATCTCGACGAAGTCGATGAGGAACACAAGGATCAGGCACAGGGCGAAAACCACGAGAATCATCCCGAAGATTTTTCTCGCGAAATAGCGCCCGAGCGTGCCCGTGATCATCGCCCTTGCCTCCGCCCGCTAACCCGCCTGCCTGGCGGTGCGCCAGGGCCAGCTCGGGAGAGAGAAGGAGGGCAGGGCGAGCGGCCTGATCTCGAAATGCGCCATTACCATCGTCGCCATGATGCCGCCGATCGGAATCGCCCAAACCGCGACCGCCGCGGCCGGCGTCTTTGCCGTAAGATTAATGGCCACAAGCGCCAGGATGCGCAGGAGCGTGGCCATGCCGAAGGCGGTGAAGAGATCGCGCAGCCGGCTCTCTCGCGTGGTTCGCGGGAAGCCAAGATGCACGATGGCCAGCATCACGAACAGGAACGGGTAGAGCGGGCTGGACAGACGGTCGTGCAGCTCGGCGCGGAACTTGCCTTCGTTGCGCTTGTAGAACTCGTCCGTCTTGTCCGGAAACAGCAGCTCTGCCAGGAACCGCTCGCGCGGCTTGTAATCGCGCGATCCCTCCTTTGGCCCGAACTGGCTGATGTCGAACAGATAGCTGTCGAAGGTGACGATATTGACCTGTTTACTCTTGCGGTCCTGGCGCTGGATATGCCCGGTATGCATGATCAGATAGGCCTGATCCTCGCTCTGCTTCTGAATTTCGGCGCGCTCGGCGAGATAAGTCATGATCTCGTTCTCGTCGCGCTCGTCATGGATCATCAGGCCGAGCAAATCGCCATTCTCCGCCCTCGCCGCGATATGCAGCGTCAGGCCCTTCTCGGCATTGGAGAACTTGCCGGGCTGGAGCACTTGGGAGATCAAGTCGGTGCGCACCTTCACCGCATAGTCACGCAAGGCCCGCATGGACAGCGGCAGCACATAAGCGTTCACCGCCATAAGCGCGGTGAACAGGATGAAGGCCAAGAGCAGATAAGGCTTGGCGATCCGCCAGACATTCGAGCCGCTTGCCGACAGCACAATCAGCTCGGAATCCCCGTTCAGCCGGTTGAGCGTGTGCAGACAGGAGATGAGCAACGCAACCGGTGCCACTACCGCAATCAGATTGGGCATGGCGAGCGAGGTGATGGTCAGGAACACGAGCACGCTCTGCCCCTGATTGGTCACCAGCGAGATTTCACGCAGCGCGGTCGTCATCCACACGATCAGCGTTAGCGTGATCAGAATCATCGCCAATGCGCTTGCGGTCTGGCGGAAGATGTAGCGGCCGATAATGTCCATTGCGCCGGGCGATGACACTAGCGGAGCGAATTTGATATTTGAGACCTACCTGCCGCGAGCTCACACTTAAATGTCAAATTCAAAGCTCCACTAGAATTACAAAGTTGCTAGTGGTCCTTTGCTCCCGGCATTTGCTTCGAGCGTGCCGCAAGGGGATGCAAATGCCGGAATTGGACCATTAGGAAGATCCCTGCCAAGAGAGGCAGCGATTTTCTGCGGTGTCACGGCAAAATGGCTTATTTTCGACATGCGGCTGCGCGGGCTCGGGTTGCATTGCAGCAAATGTCGTGTAGAGTGCTTTGCCTGCCCCACGCGTCGCCTTCGCCAGTGATTTTTTTCGGAGGCGATCACGCCACGGACTTGCGAATGGAAGCGCCATCCATCACTTTTGCGTCTCTTGCCGAGACGAAGCAAAGCGTCTGTCTTGCCTTCAGCGAAGCCAAGAGCAGCTTTTCTCCCGCCCTCAAAGCTCTTGACGGGCAGGCGGGCGGGCTGATCGCGCGCGCGGCGCAGATCGCCAAATTTACCGGAGCCAAGAAGACCGGGCTGGATTTGATCGCACCCGCCGGGCTCGATCTCGAGCGCCTGATCGTGATGGGCCTCGGCACGGCCGAGAAGCTGAGCGAAGCTGACTGGGTGGCGCTTGGCGGCCGGGTGCGCGCCCGTCTTGCCGGCGCCCGCGTCAGCACGGCGGATATTGTGCTTGAGGGCGGCGCGCCGGGTACGATTTCCGGCAGACAGGCGGCGCTGATGGCCCTGGGCTTCCTACTGCGTGGTTATGAATTTAAGAAGTATAAAACCAAGAAAAAAGAGAACGACGAAGAAGAGCCCGAGTTCAAGCGAAATAAAGTCTGTGCGCATCCTCACTGCGCAGCCCGAGGAGGCCAAGGCGCATTTCGAGGGTTTTTCCCCGCTCGCGGAAGGCGTGACGCTGGCGCGCGACCTTGTTAACGAGCCGCCGAACAAGTTGGGTCCGCAGGAGTTCGCCGAACGCACCCGGCCGCTGGCCCGCTATGGGCTCGAGGTCGAGGTGCTGGACAAGGCGCAGCTGGAAAAAATCGGCATGGACGCGCTGCTCGCCGTAGGGCAGGGGAGCGCTAGGCCGAGCAGCGTCGTGGTGATGAAGTGGAACGGCGCACGGAGCAGCGAAACCAAGCCCATCGCGCTGATCGGCAAGGGCGTGGTGTTCGATACTGGCGGCATCTCCATGAAGCCCGCGGCCGGCATGGAGGACATGAAAGGCGACATGGCGGGCGCGGCGGCAGTGGTCGGCGCCATGCTTGCCCTCGCCGAGCGTAAGGCCAAGGCCAATGTCATCGGCCTGATCGGCCTCACCGAGAATATGCCGAGCGGCACTGCCCAGCGCCCGAGCGATGTGGTCACTGCGCTATCAGGGGCGACCATCGAGGTGATCAATACCGACGCCGAAGGCCGGCTGGTGCTCGCCGACGTGATGTGGTACGCGCAGGAGCAGTTCCAGCCCGTCGCCATGGTTACCCTGGCGACCCTCACCGGCGCCGTCATTGTCGCGCTCGGCAAGGAGCATGCCGGGCTGTTTGCCAACAATGACGAGCTGGCGCAGAGCCTGACCACGGCTGGCCTTGAAACCGGCGAGAAGGTGTGGCGACTGCCGCTCGATCCGAAATACGACAAGCAGATCAATTCCAAAGTCGCGGATATGAAGAATGTCGGGGGGCGCGATGCGGGCTCGATCACCGCGGCGCAGTTCCTGCAGCGCTTCGTCAAGGACGGCCGTGCCTGGGCGCATCTTGATATCGCCGGCACCGCGATGGCCTCGCCGCAAACCGACATCAGCCAGGGCTGGGCCTCCGGCTTCGGTGTGATGCTGCTCGACCGGCTGGTTGCAAAATTCTACGAGGACAAGTGACGCATCCCGGACCCCTCGCCTTCTTTCCATAATATACCTTATGCGAATCGGATTAGGCTGACTGCGCCTCCGAAAATCGCCTTCAGATCCAGCTCAGTGCGTCCGCCAGGATTGAGGTTGCGTTGCTCTGCGCGCAATCACCGTGGGCAACCAGGAGTTCTCTGCGCCTTCCATCCGAGAACCTTATCGCGCGCTCGACGGGCGGGGCCGCGCCTCAGGAAGCTCGCTCGCCACTCGCGCGGCGTGCTGCCGTGCTCGCCAACCAAGCCATCCAGTCGCATCAGCATGCCCCTCCAGCCCGAAGCCTGCGATCGAGGAAAGCGCTGGATAAGGTCGCCAATGATCGCTGTGCGCGACGGACGGTGAAAAAACGCCACCTCTTCCATCGCGAATGACCCGTGGAAGATCACCTGATCTATGTCTGCCGCCCACGCCGGATCGGGCTCATCGGCGAGTTCGGCGTCAAAGTGAAGATCAGGCCTCTTCCGGGCAAGACCGGGCGGCGCGTAGAGTTGAGCATCAGGCCAACATTTCGCCCATTCGCCTAAAAAGAGATGATGCAGCTTGTTCGGCGAGACGATGTGGCGCACTGGCCCGATGGCAGCTACGGCGCTGGCAAGCTCTTCCGAGAGAGCGACCGGGGACCACACCCAGACGGTGTTGTCCGACAACTTTGCCAGCGCCATACGCGTAGGGTACGGGAAGCCGTAGAACGATACAGTGGGCCCTTCGGCCACGTAGAGCTGAGGTCCGAACTGCTGGAGCACCGCGCAACTCTTCAACTTCGACCTGGCAGCGGACTTTAAATTGGAATGGGAAGCGCCGCTCTGCCTCCAGTTTTGCGCATCGGATTTGCCCGAAAAGTGGACTGGCCACTTTTCGGGCCGATGATCTAGCCTACACCGATCCAGCTGGAAGGCAGCAGCCGGTGGCAGCTGATCATTGCTGCGCTCGTGCCAGACGACTGCCTCCTCCAAGAAAAGCGCGCAACGGACCGCTCCTCATCGCCTGCCGGTAGCTGCGCAAGTCTTCCTCGTCCATCGCCTTCCTCTCCGGTTGACCCGCTTCGGCCTTTACGGTGACGTGCGGCCCCAACACCACGGTCGTGCCCAGCCCGGCATAGACATAATGATCGCCAAAGGCCTCCTTCAGGATGGCGAAGGCGGGCTCGCCGGTGCAGTGAACCGGAGCGAGATACCCCACATGCCAGTTGTCATGCAAAACAGCGGCGATGGTCCTGATCTGGTCGTCTTTCGCCGGCAACAGGTGCGTGCCGCCTAGAACCAGATGAATGGGCTTGTTGATTGTAGCCTTGGCCGCCTCGACGATCTTTTCGATGGTCGGATGGCTGCACCCCACGACCAGAACGATCCCGTCGGGCGTGTCGATTGCCAGCGAGATTTCCTTCACCTCCAGGTCCACGCCCCAGCTTCCATTTAGCAGGATGAGATAAAAGCCGGGCGCGATTTCGGTGGTCTTGGTGATCCAGGTAAAGTTGGCCTCAGGCCACGGGCTGCCGAAACGCAGCGTGTCGGGCGCCTTGCCGTCGAAATAGCGCATCTCGGGCGGGAGCGATTCATTGCGCCGGTAAAATGTGCCCGGCAAAGCCGCACCGAAGACGCCGAAGTTTTCCTGCGGGGCATAGATCTTCACACCCGGGTTGATCTTCAAAAGATGATTGAGCCCGCTGGTGTGGTCGCCGTGGCGATGCGAGACAACGGCAAAATCGAGCTGCTTCAGGTCGATGCCCTTGGCGTCGACATTGTGTGCGAAGATGTCGGCATTGTTGCCGGTATCGAACAAGATGCGCTTGCCGCCATACTCAATAAGCGCAGAAAACCCCCAGTCTTTGGTCATTGTCGAGGTTTTGCCGAAAGCATCGTAGAGCACCGTGATTTGCCCGGCGCTCGACTGCGCATATGCTGGAGAGGCGCCAATCACGGCCGCTAAAACCAGTAGTGCAGTAAGGTTATGAAGGATCTGCCGAGTCATCGCTTAGCTCCCTGACGTAAATAGTGAGGCGCGCCCGCCAAGGGTGGCGGAATGCGAAAAGCAGCAGGATAAGGTTTTGCTGAGAGGATGATGCCCGCCGATGGGCAAGCCTGCCGCCCATTTATCCGCGAAGATTTCGGCACATCTCGCGTCAAGCCGCTGCACAGCAATATAGCGGACTTGTCCCGCCTGCCAAATGCGTTTTGTCTCAGGGCGGCTACCGATTTAAGGTGCTTCGCGCCTGACAACAAAGGACATTACCTGCATGACTGACGACAGGGCTGGAGCGCAGACACCGCCAGCGCTCGATGCCAGCCGGCCCGAGCCCTACAGACTTGAAGACCTGATCCGCATCATGGCGGCATTGCGCACGCCGGTAACCGGCTGTCCCTGGGATCTGGAACAGGATTTCCGCTCGATCGCGCCTTACACTATCGAGGAGGCCTATGAGGTCGCCGATGCCATCGAGCGCGGCGATCTTGCCGATCTTCGCGATGAGCTGGGCGACCTGCTCTTCCAGGTCGCATACCATGCGCGGATGGCTGAGGAGGCCGGCTCTTTCGCTTTCGCCGATGTCGTGGATGCGATCTGCCGGAAGATGGTGCGGCGGCATCCGCATGTGTTCGGCGATGAGGAGGTGCGCGCCGCAACCGACGTCAAAGGCCTATGGGATCGGGTCAAGGCCGCCGAAGCGGCCGCCAAGGCAGAGAACGGCGCCGGGCGGCGGGCGGAGAGCCTTCTGGATAGCGTGCCGGTTGGCCTCCCTGCCCTCTCCCGCGCGGTGAAGCTGCAAGCCAAGGCTGCCAAGATCGGCTTCGACTGGCCAAATATCACGCCCGTCTTCGCCAAGCTGAAAGAAGAGATCGCCGAGCTGGAGGCGGCGATGGCTGCGGGCGATGCCGCCCAAGTCGGGGAGGAATTCGGCGATATGCTGTTCGTGTTGGCCAATCTGGCCCGGCACTTGAGGCTCGATCCGGAGGCTACCTTACGCGCCGCCAACACCAAATTCACCCGCCGCTTTCAGCACATCGAGCTGCGCCTGCGCGAAGCTGGCCGTCAGCCTGCCGAGGTCACCCTCGCCGAGATGGACGTGTGGTGGGACGAGGCAAAGGCCGCGGAGAAGGCGGGCAAATAACGTCAAAGCTCGCGAAGAAAGCGCGGCTTCTCAGCGTCTTCTCAGCCAAGGCGGCCGGACGGAATATGGATATTTGAGGGTTTAGAGGGGCCGACGAAATGGCCGGCTCGCGATCAGCCGACTTTCAGCCATGGGGCCAAGAAGAGACATTGAGCTTCAATCCGCCGACCGCCGCAAGCGCCTGAGGCTGTGTGAAAACGCCAAATCATGGCAGCGTGGGATCTTCCATCGAGGAGGGTTTCATGCATCGCTTTGTCCAGGGCGAGGACCGCGCTCAGACTTCTCTTCTGCCAGCCTCTTTGGAGGATTATGTCGATGCGGACAATCAGGCGCGGATCATAGAGGCATTCGTCGAAGCGCTGGATCTTGGCGCGCTCGGCTTTGCGATCGTGCCAGCTGCAACCGGTCGGCCGAGCTATCATCCCGCAACGCTGCTGAAACTCTACATCTACGGCTATCTCAACCGCATCCAATCGAGCCGGCGGCTGGAACGCGAATGCCAGCGCAATGTCGAGCTGATGTGGCTGACCGGGCGCCTTGCGCCGGACTTCAAAACCATCGCCGATTTCCGGCGCGACAATGGCGCTGCGATCTGTGCGGCCTGCGCGCAGTTCATCGTCATCTGCCGCAATCTTGGCCTGTTCACGCGGCCGATTGCGGCCATCGACGGCAGTAAATTCAAGGGTGTGAACGCCCGCGACAAGAATTTCACGCGGGGCAAGGTGAAGACGCGCCTGGCTCACCTCAGCGAAACGATTGCGCGTTATCTGACCGCGCTCGATGCTGCGGATCGCCAGGAAAGCATGGGGGTGGAATCCGGCAGCAAGCGTTTGCGCGAGAAACTGGTCCAGCTGAAAGCGCAGATGCAAAAGCTCAAGGCCTTGGAAGCCGCCGTCGACGCCGCGCCCGACAAACAGGTTTCGCTCACCGATCCCGACACGCGGCTCATGGTGATCGGCGATCGCCTGACCGGTGTCGTCGGCTACAATGTGCAGACCGCCGTCGACACCGAGCATCACCTCATCATTGCCCATGAGGTCACGAACCAGGTCGTCGATCGCGGGCAGTTGCCGAAGATGGCGGCGATGGCCAAGGAGGCCCTCGGTTTCGAGACGATCGAGGCCATTGCCGACGCCGGCTATTATCGCGGCCCCGACCTGCTCTCTTGCCGAGACATTGGCGTGACTGCGCTCACGCCCCGAACGAACACCTCCAACGCCAAAGCCGAGGGACGTTTCGGCAAGGAGGCGTTCGTCTATCTGCCTGAAGAAAACACCTATCGCTGCCCGGCCGGGCAAATCCTCACGCACCGCTACGACAGCACGGAAGGCGATCTCACCATGTCCACTTACTGGTGCACCGCCTGCCCGACCTGTCCGATGAAAAGTCAGTGCACGACGGGAAAGCAGCGCCGCGTCAGACGTTGGGAGCACGAGAGCCTTGTCGAGGCAATGACCTCTCGAATGGAGGCAATCGACGCCATGGCGATCCGGCGTGAGACTGCCGAGCACCCCTTCTCGACCATCAAAGCCTCGATGGGGGCAACCCACTTCCTGTGCAAAGGCTTAAAAGCCGTGCGAACCGAAATGAGCCTGCATGTACTTGCCTATAACCTCCGGCGGATCATGGCGACACTCGGTATTGGGAAGCTGCGCACAGCGCTGGCGGCCTGAGCCAGCGGGTGCAGGCAACTCCTGTCTGCTCGATCCTTGCGTCCCGACGTTTTCACACGGGCTCGCCTCTTTGCGGTCATCAGCGCATCTGATGGGACGATACCGAATTGACCCCTCATCCGAACTCACCGACTAAAGCGAACACCACTCGCAACTGAGAAAGCAGACGTTCGACATGGCCGCGTCAGTTGCCGCGCAGCGCCCTAACCGGACACTCACGATCAGCATTTGTAGTGATCAGCGCCCGGTGCCCGACAGCGGTATTGCCAGGGTCAGGAGAGCAGCATCGCCTTCAAGGCGGTTCTCGACATTGAATTCGTGGAACCAGCGGAAGCTGCTGGAGACCGGGGTCTGGCCGATTTGGAAGTTGTATTTGACGACTGGTCCGATGGCGGTGACCCTACCTTCGAAATCGCCAAGTCTCGCCCCCGCGCCGCTATCTCCGGTGATCTGATCGTAGTAATAGGCAGCGACCCCGACGGCCAATTGCTTGGAGAGGTTTTTCACTGCCGCAAGTTCAAGGTGAAATTCGGTGCCGGACTTGTAGTCCGTGTCTGGATTCTCACCATTGAAGGTGATGCCTGCGGCGCTGGAGAACTCCCATCCAGTCGATGGATCGAGCCAGGTCACTGCGCCATTCAGATCGAGCCCCCAGCGATTGAAGCCTATGTTCGCCAGCCGGCCTCGTTCCCATTGGCCGATCGGCACGTTGAGAAGCGTGCCGATATTCCAGTGCCAGTTGCCTTCATGCCAGCCGAGCACCGCACTCAGCACCGGATCGCCGAAGGCGGTTTCGTCGTCATTAGCGGTAATCCCTCCGAGTGGGTCAACGATCACCGAGGCGGAGACGTCTTTCGCACCGATCACCCCGGAAAAGCCGAGGCCGAGATTGCCGCCGAGCACCGTTTGCGGGAGGACCCACAACCCCGTGGCGATCTCGTAGAGGGCGTCGGCTTCGACGCCGGCGACGATAGCCCCGCCGATCTCCAGGTTGCGTGAGGCCGAGGCGTCGCCGGTATAGTAATAGCTGTCGCTCTGCAGATAGACGCCAGGCGGCGGCACGACGCCGGCCAGCGATCCCTTCGAGCCCAGCAGATAGAAACCAGTCGCTCCCTCGACCGCCAACGCAGCTGTTGGCAATAGCGACGCTATGGCAAAACTAGCAATGCAGACGTTCATCCCTGCGCGCACCACCACTCTCCCCCAACGCCCATGACGTCGGCCGATGCCTACGCCACCGCACGATATTGCGTAAGCTGATTGACCGACGAGCACAAGGAGACGGTTTTAGGAGAGATGTCTTGCTGACAGTACTTGCTAAATTCACACAGTTAAAGTTGCCCGCCGAGCACAGTACGAGCACAGGAGCCGAGGCCGCATTAGACTTTTGGAAAATTTCGAAGCGTCCCCATCTTTGAGTGCCTGCGATTTCAATGCTGCGGTCGGCTCTGATCAGTGCTCCTTTTCCATACTTGCTTTGATCCCGTTGTTTGTCTGCGGCAAGGGCCGGTCATGTCCGCCAGCTCGGCCTAGGTGAAGCGAAGAACTGTAAGTTCGATGTTGGAGCCATTTTCCTTCGAGAGCCGATCGATCCGCGCGAGCCCGCCGGTGATCTGCGAGAGCCCGGCACCACGTCGTTGCGTTTTCCGGCCTTTCTTGCGGTGTGTGAGTAGCGCCATGCGCAGCGCCAAGGCAATGTCGGTGATAATCGAAATCCGGCCGGGCATCGAAGCGGGTTTCACTGTGCTTCGGTTCAGCGGCGTTCAGACGAGCGAAGACATCGCCGGCGCGGTTGCGGCTGTCATTCAGCTGTGCAAGAGCCGAGAGGCTATGCGTCTGCTCTGCGATTGGTCCGATGTGCTCGGCTGGGCGTGCGAGACCAGGTTGCTGCCCGTCTCAGAATGGGTAGCCGCCGCGGGCCGCGTCGAGCGTGTCGCCATCCTCCATCATCATCGCTGGAATCGGCAGGCGGCCTGGCTCGCCGCGATGCTTCGCCGAGAACATGTGGAGGTGCGATCCTGCATCTGCTGGACCCTGCGGGAGCACGAAAATGGCTTCTGGCGTCCTGTGTCGATTTAGGGCCGTGAGGCGCGAGGCGGGTCCGGATCCAAGCATATCGCGCCGCGCGCGGCGTTCAATGTCGCTGATGGGCGCTCTCCGAACAGCGCGCAGTAGTCCCTGGCGAAGTGTCCTAGATTGCTGAAGCCGCAGGCAAAGGCCACGTCCGTAACCGAGGTGCCTGGCGAGGGATGGGTCAACATCTTCCGTGCATGGCGCAAGCGCACCTGCTTCACGAAAGCCATCGGCGAATAGCCGCGGCTTTGCTTGAAGGTAAGGAAAACACTGCGCGAGTTGGGCCTTTAATTGCCCCAATCGGCGAGCAGGCTTATACCCAGCAGGTGGACTACTACTACGACTATTGTCCGCGTCGTTATTGGGGTTACTATCACCCCTATTGCGACGACCGCCGCAGCGACTATTATGGCGGCTACTACCGCGGCTACCGTAACTACGATTGTCAACGTTACAGCTACTCTTCCTATTATTACCCCCGGCGTTCTACGACGGCGGGTATTACTACGGCAGGTATGGCTATCAGGCTCAAACGAAGAAGATTAGGCCCGCCGTTTGCAATAGGCCTCGAATGATCGACGCCCGGACGGCGCGTGCCGTCTGGGCGTCCATCTCTTTGGCCTTGCCATATTCCGAACGAGAAGCGGCTGACTTCTCTGCCACAGTATGACACACGTGAAGATTGCGTTGTATTTGTGACAAGTGTGCTCGCGAGCGGCGAGACATCGCGCGCTTAACTGTGGTATTTCTGAGTTACCTTGCGGGCCCTACTGTCCGACCAAATCTATGAAGGAAGTGTCCTATGGCAAGTCTATTTCTCCGTTTCCCGATGGTCTTGTCAGGTCTAATCGCCTGTTCGGCAATGCCGGCGCTAAGCCAACAGGATGTTCAGACAGATGTTGGCACGCTAAATAAGGAAAAAATTGAGAAAGGCTTTCCTTCAAAGCCAAATTACTCCCCCTATACGGGCCGCAACTTCCCAACCCGCCCTTTCTTTGGCGACACGCATCTCCATACGTCATTTTCCATGGACGCGGGAGCCGCCGGCGCGCGTATCGATCCTCGCGGGGCCTATCGGTTCGCGCGCGGCGAAGAGGTCATCGCCTCCAGCGGCCAGCCCGCTAAGCTCTCACGTCCTCTCGACTTCCTCGTTGTGTCCGACCACTCGGACGGATTTGGCTTTTTCCCGCTGATATTCGCTGGCGACCCGTCCATCATGGCGGACCCACAGGGCAGGAAATGGAACGAGATGGTCCATGCCGGTCAAGGTGCGGATGTTGCGATGGATATCATCGTCAACTTCGGCAAGGGCACCATCTCCAAGGCGATTTTTCCTGTGCCCGGCACGAAATCTTACCAAGGTGCTTGGAAGGAAGTTATCGCTGCGGCGGAAACCTATAATGATCCAGGCCGGTTCACAGCCTTCATAGGTTATGAGTGGACATCGAATACCGCCGGCAACAATCTGCACCGCAATGTCATCTTCCGCGATAACGGCGACAAAGCCAGCCAGGTTGAGCCGATGACCACCCAGAAGCCGCTGGGTAGCGATAATCCGCGCGACCTGTGGAAATGGATGACCGATTACGAGGCGAAGACCGGCGGCAGCGTGCTGGCCATCGCTCATAATGGGAATCTGAGCAACGGCGCGATGTTTCCGATTATCGAGTCCTTCACCGGCAAGAAGGTGGACAAGGAGTATGTCGAGCAACGAGCGAAATGGGAGCGGCTCTACGAAACCACCCAGATGAAGGGTACGGGCGAGGCTCATCCTTTCCTCTCGCCCAATGACGAGTTCGCCGATTTCGAACTGTGGGATAATGCCAATCTTGATCTGACGGCACTCAAGAAACCCGAGATGCTTGAGTTCGAATATACGCGCTCGGCGTTGAAAAACGGGCTGAAGCTGGAACGTGACCTCGGCACAAACCCATACAAATTCGGCCTCATCGGCAGCACGGACTCCCATACAGGCCTTACGACAGCGGAAGAGGAGAATTTTTTCGGTAAAATCTCCAGCGGAGAGCCGAGTCCGGAACGCTTGCACGCCGTATTTCAGAATAATCCTAGTAACGGCGCGAAGAGAATGGATTGGCAGGTAGGCGCCTCGGGCTACGCTGCGGTATGGGCCACGGAAAATACGCGCGCGTCGTTGTGGGATGCCATGGAGCGGAAGGAAACCTACGGAACCACCGGCCCGCGGATGGTCGTGCGTTTCTTCGGCGGCTGGGATTTCTCACCGGCGGATGCAGAAAGCCGCTTGCCTGCTAATGCCGGCTATACGAAGGGTGTGCCGATGGGAGGAGACCTCCGCGACGCGCCCCAAGGCAAGGTTCCCACTTTCCTCGTCGCCGCTCTCAAAGACCCCATCGGGGCGAATCTGGACCGCTACCAGATCATCAAGGGCTGGCTGGATGAGAATGGCCAATCGCAGGAAAAAATATATGACGTCGCCTGGTCTGGAGACCGCCAACCGGGTGCGAACGGTAAGCTGCCACCAGTGGGCGATACCGTAAACGTGGAGAACGCCAGTTGGACGAACACGATCGGCGCACCCGAATTGATCGCGGTGTGGCGAGATCCAGACTTCGATCCTTCCAAACCCGCCTTCTATTATGGGCGAGTCCTTGAAATTCCCACACCGCGATGGACAGCCTATGATGCGAAGTTTTTCGGTGTAAAGCCGCTGGACGGCACCGTAATGAAGCTTCAAGAAAGAGCGTACACCTCGCCGATCTGGTACACGCCGGGCAAATCCTGATCGGGGATTAAGGTGATACGGAAGCTCTTGCACGAGCCCCTGGTGCATTTTCTTGCGCTGGGGGCGGCGCTGTTCGTGCTGTTCAGCCTGGTAAACAGTCGCAGCGAACCGCAAAGCGAGAAGGTGATCATCACATCCGGCAAGATCGGTCAGATCATAACGATCTTCTCGCGCACCTGGCAGCGTCCGCCCACCGCCGAAGAACTCGATGGCCTCATCGAAGACGAGATCCGGGAGCAAGTGCTCTATCGCGAGGCAATGGCGATGGGACTGGACAAGGACGACACGATCGTCCGCCGGCGCTTGCGCCAGAAATTCGAATTCCTGATGGAGGATGTCGAATCTGCTTCAGCGCCGAGCGATCGTGATCTGCAGGATTGGATGGATAAGCACCCCGGCAAATACAGTACGGAGCCGAAATTCTCGTTTTTACAAGTCTACCTGAATGTCAGCCGACGCGGCGAGGGCGCGTCCGCCCAAGCGACAACTCTACTCGCCCGCCTCAACAACGCGGACGAAAAGGTGAACCCGTCGGAGCTCGGTGACGCAACTCTGCTGCCATTTGAATTTCCGCTTTCATCAACCGACGTCATTGCGCAGGTTTTTGGCAGTTCATTCGCGCAGCAGTTGCAAGGACTGGAGCCCGGCCGCTGGTCCGGTCCGCTACGATCCAGCTACGGATTGAATCTCGTCTATGTGCGCGAGCGGACCGAGGGCAAGCTCAAATCAATGGATGAAGTGCGCGATCAGGCGCGGAGCGAATGGATCCGTGCACGTCAGGAGGAGCTAACCAAGACCGTCTACCTGAATTTGCGCAAGAAATACGCAATTGTTGTGGAAACGACGCCGGAAGGCGGACCCGTTCAATCCGGCAGCCCACCGCGCGGAGCCCAGAGCCAGTGATCCGCTCGTGCCTGCTGATGCTTGCGACCGTCTTGGCAATCAGCTTGGCCGGGAATGCGTCTGCCCATGAGGTGCGCCCCGGCTACCTCGCATTAAGGCAAACGGACGCGGTGACCTACAGCGTCTTGTGGAAGGTGCCGGCGATCGGCGATCGACGTCTCTCGATTCACCCCAAATTCCCGGAGAACTGCACGCCGATTGCAGAGCCCGTAAAGTTCGAAGCGGCCGGGTCCTACAATGAACGCGCCACGCTGAGTTGCAAGGGCGGCATCGTCGGGGGCACGATTGCCATCGACGGCCTTGCGGCGACCGTGACAGACGTGATCGTGCGGCTCTCGCGGATGGACAACTCGGTGCAAACGGTGCGGCTGACGCCGTCCGCACCATCGTTCATCGTCGAAACGGTACCGGGCCAATGGGAGGTGGCGGCAACCTATTTGAAGCTTGGTGTCGAGCATATCCTGCTTGGCATAGACCATCTGCTCTTCGTGCTGGCACTGCTCATTCTGGTGAAAGGCTGGCGGCGGCTCGTGGGCACCATTACCGCTTTCACCATCGCACACAGCATCACGCTGGCAGCGGCCACCCTTGGCTTTGTGCAGGTGCCTCGCCCTCCGGTTGAGGCCGTGATCGCTCTCAGCATCGTGTTCGTCGCCGGTGAAATCATCCATCGGCGACAGGGAAGGCCAGGTCTGACCGAGCGTTGGCCCTGGGTCGTGGCGTTCATTTTCGGATTGCTGCATGGCCTCGGGTTCGCCAGCGCGTTGAATGAAGTGGGCTTGCCACAGCACGCGATTCCGGTCGCATTGCTGTTCTTCAATGTGGGAGTGGAGATTGGGCAGCTCTTCTTTATTGGATGCATCCTAACGATGATCGCGTGTGCCGTTTTGATGGCAAAGAGCCAGAACCGGAACGGCGATATTGCGAAGCGTGCGTTCGCAGCGTCGGATGCCGTTGCGGCCTACATCATCGGCACCGTTGCTGCCTTTTGGCTTGTCGAACGGACGCTCGGCTTTCTGGCATGATAAGGCTTTCTTAGCGCGAGATGGTTGAATCGCCTCCTAATCCAGTCGGGTACGAGCAACCGGCTGAGGACATCGGCAAATGTGTCGAAGAGCTGCTTCCCTGGAACTGGCGAAACCCGACATCAACCGCAAAGGCCGCCTGATCCGGAGCGTCTCCACCTCGGTGCTCGTCGGATGCTTACGATGCTTCTACTCGATCCAATCGACCCACAAGGATAGCCGTAAGCGCGGCTCTGCTCACACCTTGACGGCGTGGTCTGCGGTTTGTTGTAGCCGCACGATGATCGCGCACCCTCCGTCAGGCCGATTGCATGGGACGTGTTCTTCCCGAGGCCCTCTTCCGCGTGTCCGCTTTGGAGAAATCGCCTCTGTTCGGCCACGACCATTCAACTTTCTCTTTTGACCGATGGTCGTCGGCCACTGGCATTTCTGTGAGTCCGCTCACACCGCAGAGCGGCAGTGAACGGCCAGTCGGCATTCGTCCGAATCGGGTCGGGAGCGGTAGTCCGGCGATCTGCGTCTGGCAGCGTTCTCCGCGTTAACTCGCGCTTTACCACGTCCGCAGCTTTGCGCCCCAACTTTATTCCACCCCCTCCTCCCGCCCCTACACTCGGCTTGTTCCTTTCCGAGAGGGACGCGGGGCTCGAGACCGTCTCAACCACGCGGAAAGGAAGCGGTGCCTGAGGAAATCCGCAAGGGATCTGGCTGGGTGGCGAACGCAGGCCGGCCTTGCGGTGGGTGTAACGAACCTGACCTCAGGGGTCCAGGAGCTGACCCACCTGTTTGCTGTGATGCGCAGGTCAGAGGTTCGTCTGAGCTAGTCCGCCAGGCGAGCCACCTTCGGTAAGAGAGCGGACGTGGGCCAAAATATCACCGCGCGCGGGCGGCCATCAAGGCCACCCAACATACAATAGCGAGAGGCCTTTATGGCCGCCCGCGCCGTCCCTCACCCTTGGGTGCGGGGCAAGACTGACGGAAAGCCTCGCGGGCCACGCCCGGCGAGGGGATTGGTATTTGCGCTGGAAAAGCGCCTTTGGAACAGGAGGCACAGGACGCGCACCAGCTTAAAACCACCTCGACTGGCAATGACAGCGCCACCTGGTTCGGGCTACTCCGCCCTGCCCGCTTCGGCGCGCAGATGTTCGAAGCGGCGTACCGCGCTTTCTGGGAGACGCACCTCCAGGCCGATGGTGCCGTCCTGATAATCATGGCGGTCGCGCACCTGGCCGTGCTCATAAAGCCAGTTGATCAGCGCGCCATCACTCGCATCGAGCCGATAGGCGCGCAGAACATGCCCGGCGCTGATGCTGTTCTCGACACGCGCCTTGAGCGCGTCAAGCCCCTCCCCGGTCGCGGCGGAGATCAGCACCGGCGGGTTCTCGCCGCGACCGGACGCCGCCTCGACAACCCTGCGGTGCTCCGCATCGACGAGGTCGATCTTGTTCCACACCTCGATGATACGGCTATCATTCTCCACGACCTCGACGCCCAACTCCTCCAGCACCGCCTCGACGTCGGCTTTCTGCTGCTCGGAATAGGGCGCGGCGATATCGCGGACATGGAGGATGAGATCGGCCTCGGAGACCTCCTCGAGCGTAGCGCGGAAGGCGGCAACCAGTGTAGTCGGCAGGTCGGAGATAAAGCCGACAGTGTCGGAAAGGATCGCCTTGCTGCCACCCGGCAGGTCGAGGCGGCGCATGGTGGGATCAAGGGTGGCGAACAGCGCATCCTCGGCAGTCACCTTGGCGCTCGTCAGCGCGTTAAACAGGGTCGATTTGCCGGCATTGGTATAGCCGGCGAGTGCGACCGTCGGGAACGGCACGCGGCGGCGGCTCTCGCGGTGCAGCTCGCGGGTGCGGCGGACGCCGCCAAGCTCGCGCTTGATGGCGTCGATCCGCTCGCCGATCATGCGCCGGTCGGCCTCGATCTGGGTCTCGCCGGGGCCGCCAAGAAAGCCGAAGCCGCCGCGCTGACGCTCCAAATGGGTCCATGAGCGCACAAGCCGGGAGCGCTGGTAAAGAAGATGCGCCAGCTCCACCTGCAGCCGGCCTTCCTTAGTGTGGGCGCGCTCGCCGAAGATTTCCAGGATCAGGCTGGTGCGGTCGAGCACTTTGGCCTGCCAGGCCCGCTCGAGATTGCGCTGCTGTATCGGGGTGAGGGCGGAATCGACAATCACCAGCCCCGCATCATGCGCCTGGATAGCGCCGCGCAGCTCTTCCACCTTGCCCGAGCCGAGCAGCGTTGCCGGGCGCGCCCGGCTGAGCGGCACAAGGCCCGTGTCGACCACGTCGAGGTGGATGGCGCGCGCAAGCCCGACAGCTTCCTTCAGTCTTGCCTCCGGCGGCACGGCGGCGCTGCCTTTGCCCGGCCCCTCGGAGCGGTGTGCATGGTCGCGCAGGAAAGGATGAATGACGACAGCGCGCGCAATATCCCCTGCCCTAACCTCCCCTGCCCCATCGAAGGTCGGGCGCTCCCCCGCATCCTGTGGTTGACGGGATCGGCTATCGGTCATTTAGCTGGGCGATCCTCCATTTTGGTCTCCATCGAGCAGCTGGATCGGCCCGCCGGGCATGATGGTCGAAATCGCATGCTTATAGACCAGCTGCGAATGTCCATCGCGGCGAAGCAACACGCAGAAATTATCGAACCAGGTCACGATTCCCTGCAGTTTGACACCGTTTACGAGGAAGATGGTGAGTGGTGTCTTATGTTTGCGGACATGATTAAGGAATGTATCTTGGAGGCTTTGTGCTCTCTCGGCTGCCATGCTTTTTTCCGTTTTTGTTGAGGGCGGCGGTTTGCCCCGCACGCGCATTATAGAGGCGGAGGACGATGATATGTCGGGCAATTGTGGGCACCCCTTGGCATCATTCTAGCCCAACATCGTTACCTCTCGCGTGAGCTTCTTTCAAACGCAACCTTTTGTCTATCCTAACAGGGCTCGGGCGTTGGATCTCTTGGCGGTTGAGCGAAACAGCTGACGCAATTGTGAAGAGACCGGCCCGGGCTTACCGTCGCCGACCAGCGTGCCATCGATCGCGACCACCGGGGTGATGGTCGATGTGGCGGAGGTGATGAAGGCCTCTTTCGCGGCCTTCGCCTCCGCGACGGTGAATGGCCGCTCGGCGACGGTGAAGCCCGCCTCGCTGAGGGCCTGCATCAACACCGTTCGCGTGATACCGCGCAGGATGCCCATCTCCGCAGGCCGCGTGACGAGCGTGTTGTCGGCGGTGATGATCCAGGCATTGCAGGCGGCGCCTTCGGTGACCAAACCATCATCGTCCAGGAGCCAGGCTTCCTCGGCGCCCGCTTCGATCGCAGCCTGGCGCGCCAAAACGTTGGGCAGGAGCGATACGGATTTGATATCAGGACGTCGCCAGCGAATGTCGGGCATCGTGATCACGCGGATACCTTTGGCCGCACGGCGCTCCAGCGCTGCGGCCGATTTGCTCTTGGCATAACAGACGATGCTCGGCTGCACGCCTGAGCCAGGAAATGCGAAATCCCTCACACCAACGCCCCGGCTCACCTGAAGGTAAACCGAGCCATCGCGGACCCGGTTCCGGCGCACCGTCTCGCGAAGAACGACCCCGAGAGCACGCATGCTCATGCCCAACGGGATACGCAACTCGCCAAGGGACCGGCGAAGCCTTTCCAGATGCAAACGCTCGTCGACCAGCTGGCCGCCACTTACCTCGCACACTTCATAGACGGAATCCGCGAACTGAAACCCTCTGTCCTCGACATGGACCGATGCGTGCTCATACGGAGCATAGCGTCCGTTGACATAGACAATCCGAACCATTCAGCGCGGCGCCCCCGAACCGTTTCCACGATCAATAGCGCCGCTGCGCAAATGATTTCAAGACCAACGATATGCAAAACCGGCGCCAAGCCGCACAGCCCGCGTCGCTGCTGCGGCCGCCGGAAATGCCAAAATCAATGCCGGATATCCGGCGCCCGCTCGTTGGAGTTGACACCGAGTGCACGCAACTTGCGGTGCAGCGCCGAGCGCTCCATGCCGACGAACTCGGCGGTGCGCGAGATGTTGCCGCCGAAGCGGTTGATTTGCGCCATAAGATACTCACGCTCGAAGATTTCGCGGGCATCGCGAAGCGGCAGCGACATCAGATGCTCACCGCCGGAACCGTTTGGCGATAAAGGGACGTTGGACGAGATGTCGTCTGGCAGCATGGCCGCGGTAATCACCATCTCCGGGTCGCCGCCGGTCATGATCATCAGCCGCTCGATGATATTGCGCAGCTGGCGCACATTGCCCGGCCATTCATAGGATTGCAGGACGGCCATGGCGTCGTCGCCGATGCGGCGCGGCGGCAGGCCGGTGGCCAGTGCAATCTGCTTCACGAAGCTCTCGACCAGCTCAGGGATATCCTCACGCCGCTCGGCAAGGCCGGGGACTTTCAGCGGCACGACGTTAAGGCGGTGGAACAGGTCCTGGCGGAAGCGGCCGGCCGTCATCTCGCGCTCGAGGTCGCGGCTGGTGGAAGACACCACCCGCACATCCACCTGCACTTTCGGGCCGCCGCCGACGCGCTGGAATTTCTGCTCGACCAGCACCCGGAGCAGCTTGCCCTGGGTTTCGAGCGGCATATCGGCGATTTCGTCGATATAGAGCGTGCCACCGTGGGCTTCCTCAAGCGCGCCGACTTTGCGGGACGCCGTCGCGGTTTCCTCGGTGCCGAAGAATTCCATCTCGACGCGGTCGGGAGCCATGGCGATCGCATTCACGGCGACGAACGGGCCCGTCGCGCGGAGCGAATGATTATGCAGCACGCGCGCAGCCAGCTCCTTGCCGGCGCCGGAGGGGCCAGAAATCATCACCCGGCTGTTGGTGGGGGCGACCTTATCGATGCCCTGGCGCAGATGGTTCATCAGGCTTGACCGGCCGATCAGCTCGGTGCCGTAGGCGGATCGCTCCTTCAGCTCCTTGTTCTCGCGGCGAAGCTTGGAGGCCTCCAGCGCGCGGGCGGTGATCAGCACGAGGCGGTCGGCCTTGAACGGCTTCTCGATATAATCGTAGGCGCCGCGTTTGATCGCTGCGACCGCCGTCTCGATATTGCCGTGGCCCGAGATGATCACCACCGGCAGGTCGGGGTGATGCTTCTTGACCCGCGTGAGCACTTCAAGCCCGTCGAGCTTTGAGCCCTGGAGCCAGATGTCGAGGATGACCAGCGAGGGCCGGCGAAGTTCAATCGCCGAAAGGGCCTCGTCGGAATCTTTAGCCATCCTGGTCTGGTAGCCTTCGTCCTCCAGGATGCCCGAGACCAGCTCGCGGATGTCAGCTTCATCGTCCACGATCAGGATGTCAGACGCCATAGGATACCCCCTCGTTTCCGCCATTGAGGCGGTGATTGGCTTCGCCGTCGACCGACGCACCCTGGCGCCGCTCTTCAACTTCGATTACTTCCGGTTCGTCTGCGGCACGGTCTAGCGGCACCGTCAAACGAACCACTGCGCCGGAAATTTCGCCCTTGTCGTCCCGGGCGTCGTCCAGTTCGATCTTGCCGCCATGCTGCTCGGCGATGCGCTGGACGATCGCCAGCCCGAGCCCGGTGCCCTTTGCCCTGGTCGTGACATAAGGTTCGGTCAGCCGGTGACGGTTCTCGATCGGCAGGCCACAGCCATTGTCGATCACTTCGATGACACAGCGCGTGCCCTGCTGCTCCACGCGGGCGATGATCTGCCCGACATAGCCGTCGCCCTTCTTGTCCGAAAGGCGTGCCGCGGCAATTGCTTCCCCTGCATTCTTAACGAAATTCGTGATCGCTTGCGTGAGGAGACGGCGATCGCAATCCACAACCAACGGTTTATCGGGCACATCAATGACATAGTCGATGTCGGAGGTGCCCATCTGCCAGAGAGTGACCGCCTGGCGGACGATGTCGCCAAGATCGTTGGGCTCGAACACAGCGCTCGGCATGCGCGCGAAAGAGGAAAATTCGTCGACCATCCGGCCGATATCGCCGACATGGCGGATGATGGTGTCGGTGCAGCGGTCGAAGACCTCACGGTCGGTTGTGATTGAGCCAGCATATTTGCGCCGGATGCGGTCGACCGAGAGCTGGATTGGCGTGAGCGGGTTCTTGATCTCATGGGCGATGCGCCGGGCAACGTCCGCCCAAGCTGAGGTGCGCTGCGCCGAGACCAGCTCGGTGATGTCGTCGAAGGTGACGACGAAGCCATCATTGCGCTTGCCGGCGCCTTCGCGGGTCACGCGGACGGACAGCGTCAGCTCGTTGCCCGCGCGGCGGTAGGGAATTTGCGACTGCACCGGCTTGTGCGCCTGCCGGGGCGCCTTGGCGACAACGGCTGCGAATTGCGGCAGAGCCTCCGCGAGAGGCTTGCCGATCAGCTCTTCCTCGGTCCGGCCGAGAAGGCTGACGGCGGAGGAGTTGACGAGCGTGATGGTGCCCTTCCCATCCACGCCGATGATACCTGCGGTGACGCCGGAGAGCACAGCCTCCATAAATCGGCGGCGCTCGTCCAGCTTCATATTGGCGCCGACCAGGGCATCGCGCTGATTGCGCAGCTCCGCAGTCATGCGGTTGAAAGTGGTTCCGAGCCGGCCCATGTCGCTGCGGGGCCGGTCCACCTCGACCACCGCCGCCAGATTGCCCTCAGAGACATCCTGGGCAGCGCCGATCAGCCGCCTGATCGGCGAAACGAGGTCGTTGGCAAACCAAAAGCCAACCCAAATCGCCGAGACCAGAAGCGTCAGCGCTATGACAACGAACATCATGGCGAATGCGATCTGCACGCCGGTGCGCCGCTCTTGCAGGGCGCTGTAGTCGGCGACATTGGCGGCCGTGCGGCGCAGATGCCCTATCACGGTCTGATCGACCGGGCGCAGCACATAAAGATAGAGGTCGTCGAAATTGTTTAGCTTCTTGAGCGCACCAACGCCGCCGGGAGCATTCATGCCGATATCGACGATCCGGCCCTCATTGGCGAGGGTAATGGCATCGGAGGGCGGCGGCACATAGCTGTAATTCTGTGCCCTCATGGCCTCCAGCACCGGCTTGCCGTCCTTGCCGACAAGGTAAGCAAAAGGGATGCGGCGCTCTACGGCCAGCGCTGCCGCATAGCGCTGGAATCCCTCGCGGTTCTCCTGCAGAAGCAAGGCACCGGACTCCAACTCGCGTGCCATGCCGACAAGATCGGAGCGGATGATCTTGCCATGCTCATTGAGATAGGCGTTTGCGACGTCGACACTGTCCTTGATGATGGCCTTGGTGCGGGCGGAAAACCACTGGTCAAGGCCGCGATCGAGCGAGACGCTGGCGAAGACCGCGAGCAGGATCGCCGGAAACAGCGCCACGATGGAAAACAAGCCGACAATGCGCACATGCAGGCCGGCACCGGCTACCTGACGCAGCCGCGCACGCCATAAGCCGACGATCTGCCACAGGACGATCGCGACCATCAAGGCGATCAGCACGCCGTTGATGCGCAGCATCATCACCACGACGTCGTGGGCAGGGCGAATCGGGGTCAGGCCGGTCAGCACGGCATAGGTGGTCAGGCCCGAGATGATCGAAATGATCACCAGAACCAGGCCGGCACGGAACAGCCAGGGATTGTTTTTCCGTGAGAACACGGGCTCGATCACCTGCGCCGGGGCCGCATCGCCCGGCTGGCGCTCCCCGCCCCGGTCTTGGCCTAGCGCGTTCTGCGACGCCCTTTTACGCCGGAAGTGCAAGATGCGCTGGCTAAGCCTGCCTGCGATGTCGCGCACGGTTTTTCCCCCTCGGTCCTGCTGGTCAGCCGGACCGCTCTGCAAAGCGATATGTGCCCATCGTGCGAAAGAGGCGCGCATAAGTTGATAGACGCCTTCCCGCCAGCCTAACCTGTCACCTAGGTGGCTGGTGGGGTTTAGCGGATATGTTGCAATTGTGAAACAGATTCGGCGACGACTGCGGAAAAATTGTGACGTAAATGCCGCTTAGTGACTACAGAACAGCATAAAATGTGACTTTTCACACACAAATGCCGGAATCGAAGGTGGAAATCCACTATCAACCATCGAGTGGCGTGCGAACCACACGGATGCGATGATCGCAAATCTTCTTCCGAAGGGTGTTCCTGTTAAGGCCGAGCAGCTCAGCTGCGCGAATCTGATTGCCTCTCGTCGCCGCCAGCGCTGCGGTGATTAGCGGGCCCTCTACATCACGCACAATCCGGTCGTAGAGTCCGGCCGGCGGCAGCGCTTCGCCGAAGCCGATGAAGTAATCCGCCAGATAGCCTTCCATCCATTCGCTGAGGCTGCTTGCAGAATTGCCCTGCGTCTCGATCGGGGTCGGGCGGGAAGAGGCCAGCTCGCTCTCGATAATATCGGCGGTGATGATTTCCTGTGAATAAAGTGCGGCAAGCCGCCGGACCAGATTTTCCAGCTCACGGATATTGCCCGGCCAGCTATAGCGCTTCAGCCGCTCAAGGGCCTCGCTATGAATAGACTTGCCGGGCAGACCGTTCTTTTGTGCCGCATTGAGGAAGTGATGTACGAGGTCCGGCACATCCTCGAGACGCTCTCGCAAGGGTGGCAGGCGCAGCGGCACCACATTGAGGCGATAGTATAGGTCTTCACGGAACAGGCCCTGTGCGATCTGCTCCTCGAGATTCTTGTTGGTGGCGGCGATGATGCGCACGTCGGTCTTGATCGGGGTGCGCCCGCCGACCGTCATATATTCGCCCTCCTGGAGCACGCGCAGCAGCCGGGTTTGCGCCTCCATCGGCATGTCGCCGATCTCATCGAGGAACAGCGTGCCGCCATCGGCCTGCTCGAAGCGGCCCATGGTGCGCGCCTGGGCGCCAGTGAAGGCGCCCTTCTCATGACCGAACAGCTCCAATTCAATCAGCTCGCGCGGGATCGCCGCCATGTTGATGGCGATGAATTGGCCCTTGCGGCGCTGGCCGTAGTCATGCAGAGCGCGCGCGACCAGCTCCTTGCCGGTGCCCAACTCACCGGTGATCATGACCGTTAGGTCCGTGTGCATCAGCCGCGCCATCACGCGGTAGACTTCCTGCATCGCCGGAGAGCGCCCGATCAGCGGCAGGTCCTCGACTTCAGGCGCGCGCTGTGGAGCGGGCTTGCCGCCCTTCGGCTCTCTGAGCGCACGGCTGACGACGGCGACCAGTTCCTTCAGGTCGAAGGGTTTGGGCAGATATTCATAGGCGCCGCGCTCCGCCGCCGTAATGGCGGTCATGAACGTGTTCTGCGCGCTCATCACGATGACCGGCAGGTCAGGCCGGATCTTCTTGATGCGCGGCAGGAGATCGAAAGCGCTTTCATCCGGCATGATCACGTCGGTGATCACGACATCGCCTTCGCCGTGGCTGATCCAATTCCAGAGCGTCGCCGCATTCGAGGTGGCACGTGGCGAATAGCCGGCTCGGGCGAGTGCCTGATTGACGACCGTACGGATGGCCGCATCATCATCGGCGATCAGAACATTGCCCCGTCCCACGTGATCAGCTCTCCCTCATCCGTTTGTCATGGGCGTGATACATCGGCAGCATCGCCCGGAAGATAGTTTGCCGCGGCCGGGTATCGCATTCGATGAGGCCGCCATGGTCGCCGATGATCTTGGCGACCAGGGCCAGGCCCAGCCCGGCGCCGCGCGCCTTGGTGGTGACAAAAGGCTCGAACAGATGCGGCTTGAGGTCTTCGGGAATTCCCGGACCGTTGTCACTGACGGTCACCTCCAGCGGCAGGCTAAGGCGGGTATCGGAGTTCGGCATAGAGATGCGTAGGCCCGGGCGGAAGGCGGTTGTGAGCGTAATTTGACCATCCCCACGCTCGCCAATAGCCTCGGCCGCGTTCTTGACGAGGTTGAGAAAGGCCTGAATCAGCTTGTCGCGATGTCCAGGCACGGGGGGAAGCGAGGGATCATAGACGGGGTTGATGGTGATATGCCGGGCAAAGCCATTCTGCGCGAGCTGGCGGACGTGATCGAGCACGGTGTGGATATTCACCGGCTCGAGCTTCAGCGGCCGCTCATCCCCGAACACCTCCATCCGGTCGACCAGATTGCAGATGCGGTCGGTCTCGCGGCAAATCAGCTGGGCAAGCGGACGGTCCTCATGGGGAGCGCCCTGCTCAAGCAGCTGCGCGGCCCCGCGAATTCCCGAAAGCGGGTTTTTAATCTCATGTGCCAGCACCGCGGCTAGCCCCGAGACCGAGCGTGCGGCGCCGCGATGGGTCAGCTGGCGCTCGATCATCTGAGCCATGCTCCGCTGCTGCAGCATGACCATGATGTGCAAATCCTCCTCCGACATCGGCGCCGCGTAAACATCGACCGAGCGCTGGCTGGCAGCTTCTGACAGGCCCAGATCCACCCCATACTCGTTCACGGTGGCATGCGACTGCCGGACCTGACCAATGAGTGCAAGAAGTGGGCTGGCAAACGCGACCAGATCGTCTATTTTGCGGCGGCGCAACACCAACTCGCTGGCCCCGAAGAATACCTCGGCGGCAAAATTGGCGTAGACAATTCGGTTATCTGTTCGCAGGAGCAGCAAAGGGTGCGGAAGGGCCTGCAGAAGCGCCTCGCAGGCGATGGGGGAATTGCCGCCCAATGCCAAATCTTCCTTAGCTTTGGGGGTTCTATCCGACAATCCCAGCATAGTCCTCATCGAATGCACAAAAATTGGGCTGTTACTCAGGACGACTATTCTCTAGGCATGATAGCAAAGGAAATGCCTTTGTCACCATCATTTATGTTGCAGCGCAAAGTGCCGACAACCTTTGCCTCCGCGCACCGGCCCGCGTAAAGCTATTCCAAAGACGTTGAGGGTTTTGACAGCGCGAATGAAGAACGTGGTTATCTTGGTTGCTGCCGGGCGTGGACTGCGCGCAGGCGCTGAAACGCCAAAGCAGTATAGACAGCTTGCCGGGATGAGCGTTGTCGCGCGCAGCCTCAAAGCGTTTGCCGATCATCCGGGCATCGATGCCGTTCTTCCCGTCATTCATCCCGATGACGCTGTGCTTTTTACGGATGCTGCAAGGCAGCATTGCAGCAAATGCATAGCCCCGACCTTCGGCGGCGCGAGCCGTCAGGCCTCCGTGCTCGCCGGGCTGGAAGCCCTTGCGCCCTATCAGCCGCAACGTGTCCTGATTCACGATGCCGCCCGGCCGCTGGTCACGCCGGATGTCATTGACCGGGTGCTGGGGGCGCTCGACAGTGCACCGGCCTGTCTCGCCGCGCTGCCGCTAGCCGATACGCTGAAGGAAGAGCGAGAAGGCTGTGTCGGCCGGACCATCGACCGGCGTGGCCTATGGCGGGCGCAAACGCCGCAAGGCTTCCACTATGCCGCAATCCTTGCCGCTCATCGCGGCGCGCGTGATGAGGCATCACACAGCTTTACGGACGATGCAGCGATTGCCGAATGGCAAGGGTTAGACGTCGCGCTCGTCCTAGGCTCGGAGCGCAATATCAAGCTCACGACACGGGAGGATTTCGATTTGGCCGAAAAGCTGCTGCGCGACAGCGATCCCCTGCCCTTCGAGGTTCGCCATGGCACCGGCTTTGACGTGCATGCCTTCGAGCCGGGTGACCATGTCATGCTCTGCGGCCTCGCCATTCCGCATGACTTCGGCCTGAAAGGCCATTCCGATGCTGATGTCGGGCTCCATGCGCTGACCGATGCCGTGCTGGGTGCGATCGGCGCGGGCGATATCGGGGATCACTTCCCGCCGAGCGACATGAAGTGGCGCGGCGCCGAATCCGGCCAGTTCCTCCGCCATGCCGCAGGCCTCGTTTCGAGCCGGCGCGGCCGCATCGTGCATCTCGACGTGACCTTAATCTGCGAGCGGCCGAAGATCGGACCGCATAAAGATGCCATGCGCCACCGTATCGCCGAGCTTGTTGGCGTGGAGGTCGGCCGGGTGAGCGTAAAGGCCACCACGACAGAGGGCTTGGGCTTCACCGGCCGCCGCGAAGGGCTGGCTGCGATGGCGTCTGCCACCGTCGAGGTGCCGCGAGGGGGAGGTCATGCGTGACGTGCTGAAGAGGCAGGCGGCATGCCTCATCGATCTGTGCCGCGAGCGCCGCCTGATGATCGCGACCGCCGAATCCTGCACGGGCGGCTTGCTTTGCGCCTATCTGACTGCGATTGCCGGCGCCTCCGATGTGGTGGAGCGGGGCTTCATCACGTATTCCAACGCCGCCAAGACCGAGATGCTGAGCGTCGAGAACCAGGTCATCGAGGCCGTGGGCGCGGTCTCCAAAGAGGTGGCCATAGCGATGGCGGCCGGCGCCCTCCTGCATTCGCGCGCCGATATCTCCGCCGCCGTAACTGGCATCGCCGGGCCCGGCGGCGGTACGGCGGAGAAGCCGGTGGGCCTTGTCCATTTTGCCGTCGCCAAGCGTGCGGGGATGTCGGCCGGGCAGATGGACTATCGCGCTATCCACCATGAGGAGGCGTTCGGCGATATCGGCCGCAACGAAGTTCAGGAGGAATCGGTTGCGGTGGCCTTGAAGCTGCTGCGCCAGGCGGTGGACCTTTGAACGGAAGCGTCAGACCGAATTCGAGGAGAGGCCGGTGAGCTCTTCGCTGAGCTGTTTGAGACGCCGGCGCGCGTCAGCATCATAGGCTTGGGAATTGGCGCGCCCTTCCCTCAGGCCATCGAAATAACGCCCACTGCGGCCTTCCAGATTCGGCGATGCGGCCAGCCGAAGGATCGCCTCCGCACCTTGCTCCACACTGCTCCAGGGCTCGATGCCGGCCCGGCGCACCATCGTCGTGTTCATATAGCTCGCCGGATGCAGCGCATTCACGGTCACACCGGAGCCGCGCAATTCCTCGGCGAGATCGATGGTGAACATGATCTGCGCGAGCTTGCTCTGGCAGTAAGCACGTGTGCCGCTGTAGCCGTGCGTCAGCATCACGTCGGAGAAGTCGATCGCCTGCTGGCCGGCGGAGGCGACGTTGACGATCCGCGCCGGAGCGCTGGCGGTCAGCAGCGGCAGCAGGAGTCGGGTTAGCAGGAAACCGGCGAGATAGTTCACGGCGAAGCGCAGCTCATAGCCATCGCTACTCACCTCCCGCTCAGCGCTACGACCGGCCGTCCCGATGCCAGCGTTGTTGATCAGGATGTCGAGCCGGTCCGTTTTCTCGCGAACGTTCTCGGCGAGGCGGCGGACCTGCGACAATGCGGAGAGATCCGCTTGCAAAAACTCCACATTGCCACCGCTCTTCCTGATCGCCTCAACCACTTCCGCGCCGCGTTCCCGGCTGCGGCCATGCACCAGCACCCGCATGCCGGCCTCGCCGAGATGCTCGGCGACCATGCGCCCAACGCCGTCCGTCGAGCCGGTTACCAGTGCGGTGATCGAGAAATCCCCTTTCATTGTTCAGCGATCTCCGTAAGAGGATTTCTCGATCAAAAGCCGCACTGGATTTATAAAGTTGCTAGTGTCTCTTGCGAATCCGAAGTTCGCTACGGAGCTCGCTGCGGAATGCGGCGAACTTCGGATTCGGGACACTAGCGCGGTTTTGCCGTTCGCTCCCGCCATGTCGCACCTCCTTGACGGGCCTTAATCAACATGGTGCGGCGAGGGGCCTTGAACCACCGGCCGCACGACCGGCGCCCCGGCGTCAGGTGGCCGGCACAGTCTGTGTCAGACTGTTGGACAGCGTACCGATGCCGTCGATGGTGATTTCGACGATGTTTTCCGGCTTCGACATGGTGCCGACGCCGACCGAGGTGCCGCAGGCGACGACATCGCCGGGCATGAGCGTGACATCGCGCGACAAGAGGCTGACCAGCTTCACTGGCGGGAAGAACATGTCAGCGATCGGATAGTTCTGCCGCTCTGCGCTATTCAGCACCGTACGGACGCTGAGCGTCATCGGATCAAGGCCGGTGGCGATGACTGGTCCGAAGGCGCCGAAGGTGTCGAAGCTTTTCGCCCGGGTCCACTGGGCGAAGCTTGCGTCCTTGGTGATCAGCTCGATGGCGGTCACATCGTTCACGCAGGTGTAGCCGAAGATGCAAGCGGCGGCTTCGGCTTCCGAGGCATCAGCGCAGCGCCGGCCGATGACAATGCCCAACTCGCCCTCATAGACAATCTTGCCGACATAAGAAGCAGGGCGCCGGATCGGCTCACCGTGAGCGAGGAAGGCGGTATCGGCCTTGAGAAACCACAGCGGCTCCTCCGGTTTCGACAGGTTCTGCTTGGCGGCATTGGCGGCGAAATTATTCCAGAGGCAGATCATTTTGCCGGGCACGCAAGGGATCAGCACCCGCACCGCAGCGAGATCGAGCGCCTCTCCGGTCGCCTTGGGACTTTCGAACATTTCGCCGCTGTGCACAGCAATCCTGCCGGCCTCCAGCGTGCCAAAACCTGTGCGCCCGCCATTCTCAAAACGAATCCACTGCGTCATTGCGCTTGTCCCGTCCCCTAAATGCTCTGCTTCTAAGCCATCCCGGCGCTATTCCGTCAGTCTAGCAAAATGCCCCAGCGGAAGGGGACGCCTGATCAACGGTGATTCGTGCTAGGGTGCGGCCCCGCGATTTCGGGGCGGCTTCCGCCTCGGGAGGAGGAAAAAGGGGAAAGCCGATGCCGCTCGCTCGAAGCTGGTATCATCCGATGGCGATTACGCGCTCGCTCATGCTGCGTCCGCGCCTCTATTGTGCGGCGCTTGCCGGTATCCTGTTTCTGCTACTCTCGCGTGGCTTTTGGCCCGAAACCGTGCGTATCTCTGCGGCATGGGACATTGGCGGGCTGGTCTATCTGATCTTTGCCTTTTATCTCATGACGACTTGTCATGCCGAGCACATCAAAACGACGGCAGCTAGCGGCGATGATAGCCGTGTCGTCATTCTGACGTTGATTTTGCTGAGCATCGGCGCCAGCTTCGTGGCCATCGCGCAGCTGATTGGACACGCCAAGCAAATGGAGGGAATAGGGCGTGCCGAGCTGACGGCGCTTGCGGCCTTGACGATCATCGTGTCATGGAGCGTGACCCAGGTCGCCTTCGCCCTGCATTACGCGCACGAATATTATCTTCCTGATGACGACAGCGATGCCGCAGGCGGGCTGGACTTTCCCGGGAGCGTTGTGCCCGATTATTGGGATTTCCTCTATTTCGCCACCTCGATCGGCGCCACCTCGCAAACCTCCGACGTGGCGATTAGATCGCATGCCATCCGGCGGCTGGTGACGCTCCATTCCGTGATCGCGTTCTTCTTCAATACCGCAGTGCTGGCGCTGACGGTCAATATCGCCGCAAGCCTCGCTTAGCGGCGACCGGCCGGACGTCGTCTTATGATCTTTGCGGGAGCTGTGATGTCTGCGCCGGCAATGGCCAAGCGGGCAGGCTTCAGAAGGGCTACGATATCTGTGCGGCGACGGTCATTGCTGTTGGCATTGGGCCCATCCAGAAAGCGCGGGATGTCAGATATCGATCTTGGCGAAAGACTGGCGAACCGGCGTCTGAAAAGCCGACGCGCCCATGCCGGTAAGTGACTTGCTATAATCATCCGACAGGCACTGTCTCTGCCAGCCGAGGCAGCGGCCGCCGATCTCTTGGGTGCACTGCTCAAAGCAAAGCGATTTGGCTTCGATGTAGGTGGGGTCGTTCATCATGAGTGCGCAGATCAGCGAAAGACCACTAATGCAAGCCAGCGTGGTGTAGATCTTGGTCATCGGTGTGCTCTCCATCGTCCCTGCCGGCCGTTCGGCCTGTTCATAGGCTGACAATAGAAAGACACCGGCTTGCGCGGTGTGATGGTCGTCACGGAAATGCGGATTGGCGAAAAACCGTTCGTGATACGCCGTGAAACGGCCGTGTGAGCAACCGTTATGCTACAGGAAAATAAGCAGGTTTTGGATCTCCGCAGCGGGCAAGAGGCGCCGCTGGCTCAATTGCCCGACAGGAAAGCTGGCTCCGGGCGACCCTGGCGCTGATAGAAGGCGCGCAGCCGCGCCGTGTTCTTATCGCTTGCGCCAAGCCCGAGATAGACGAGCGCGTTGCGGAAAAAAATGTTGTCGATCTGGGCGTCGGAAAGGCCCACATCCCTTAGGAAAGTTTCGGCATTGTCGAGATAACGCTCGAAGGCAACGGCGCGCGCGGTCATGCTCCAGTCCGTACCGAACAGCAGGGTTCTCGTCTCCGGATCGAAGCGCTCCAGATAGCGCGCAAACAGCTGCTTTGCGGCTTTGACCTGCTCGGCATTCGCACCGCCGTCGAGCACCCACCAGAAATAGCTGATATCGGCAAAAACATGCGGGAACCGCCCGTCGGAGACCAGCCCCCCGACCTCGAACTCCCAGCTCTCCTCGAATTTGGCAAGATCGGGCGTGCGTCCCTCCATCACCTTGGTGAAATTGCCGAAATGGGCAAGGTTCAGCCGCAGCTTCGGATGCCGCTCCAAGACCGGCCTCCAGAAGCGCGGCTCGGCGCGCACACCGAAGCCTTCGCCGGCGGACTGACTGTCCGTGCTGTGCGCCAGGATCGGCACGTCCTCTTGAGCGCACCAGGCATAGAGTGTATCGAGCGCCTCATCGAGCCTAACGCCGAAATCGGCTTCACCCAGCGAGGCGCGAGTGGGAAAGCGCAGGCCGACCTCGTCATTGCTAGAGGCGCGGAAACCCATCGGCGGATAGAGCTTCACACCGATGAAGCCATGACGCTCGATTGCGCTGCGCACAATGTCGAGCGACGATGGACCGTTCGACCCATGGCGTAACTCCCGCAGCGGATCAAATGGCACAAAGCCATGTACGGGCGTGCCCTGGTTCAGCGATATCGCCTCCATCAGCTCGATCTGATCGCCAAGCTCTCCTGCCGGGTCGTCCTCCAACCATTTGCCGAAGTCGATAATGGCGGGGGTCGCCAGGATCAGCCGGCCGCCCAACGGGTCGTAAAGCGAGTGATAGCTGCGCACGATGGCACTGCGGTAGGAGGTCAGCAATCGACCCCAGTCAAAATAGCGCGAAAACGAGCTGAAACCGTCGAACAGGAAACCTGCAGCAGAATTCAGGAAAAAGGGTCGGGAGAGCGGGGCTTCCCGCAGCATTCGGCTCGAAGCTGCCGGCGGAGCCCGGCCCTGCTGCTTCATCTCCTCAAGGACGAAGTCGACGAAGGCCTGCCGGTCGCCCTCAACCGCAAGCGGCGGTTGGGGAGCCTCAGGGGTGCTTTCTGGAGCGCGCCTTTCGACGTTCTCGTCGAGGATCCTCGCGAGGCGTTGGCGATCGGCCGTCATGGCGGTTTCGCCCAGCGGCTGGGCGAGGCCCGCCGGCGGTGCCGACCGGACGAACAGCTGGTCCGCGACCTGACAGTTATCCGACCTCAGGCAGCGCAACTCGTCGAGCGGCGTCGGCGCGCGGGTTTGCAGGATGAAGTCGATCAGCGTCGCAACCAGCCCCTTCCACACCGAAAATGAAGCGGCAGAAAGGCCGGTCGGCAGTGCCCGGGTTGGCGCGAAATCCTCCAGCACGACCCGTTGAATGAAGCCCTCGACCGGAAGATCGGCGGCATTGAAGAAATGGCAGTGCGCGTCGATGAAACGGCGTGGGACGGCAGGTGCAGGGGCTGGCTGAGCGATGGCCGGCAGATGCGCCGCCGACGACAAAAACGTTGTGAAAAGCGCTTGAAGAAAGCTGCGTCTGCGCATGGGCAGCTCACGGAATAATGAACTGAAACAAATCTTAGGGTGCAGCCCTTTATTGCGAAAAGCGGCTGTCACCCATCAATGGAACTCTCCTAGCGAGCTTGCGCGTGAGAGTAAAGCGCCTTCCCCGATAATTCCGAGCACCGCCCGGCGGTCCCTGACGGGCGCGCTTAGGGCTGCCTATTCCGTGCGGCGCTTGAGGCCGCGGGTCGCACCGGGAACCTCGACGCCGCGTGTGCCGCCCGCTTCGCTCTCGACCGGCTTGCACGAGCCGACCGCCGCCTTCCACCAGGGGCAGGGATTGGTGTAATCGGCGAGCGTGCCTTCGTAGGGGCCCTTAATGGTGTAGGTCGGGCCGGCCGGCAGCTTGAAGAACTCCACCTCCGACCCGCCCGGTACCGAAAGCGGAGCTGTTTCACCATAGCGTGCGCCAACCTTTACGGCGGGGGCACTTGACCGCTTCACTTCGACCTCGGCCCGGGCGGCGACAGCCCAAAGCGGCGCGGCCGCCAACATCAACCCTGCAAGCATCGCGATCGCATTTTTCCGCATATCCAACTCCCTCAAGCTGTCGTCCTCTTGGCGAAAACCTGCCCGAGGCGATCCCATGCCCAATCCACCTTGTTGCCCGCCAGCAGCCCCAAAGGCCAGGCGAGGAACAGCGTGCTTGATGGCAGGATCACCCCATAAGCCCAGAACAGAAACAGGCCGAGCACCGTGATGACGGCAAATGCGGCGCCCGAGGCGCGCCAGCCATCGCCCGAAAGCGTCCAGCGCTGCGCGGCGAAATAGCCAAAGCCGGCAATGAAAGCCACCAGCAAAAGCTCAACCGGCCAGGGGGTCGTATAGAGCGAGCGCCCATCGCGGAGCTGCGCGAGGATCTGCGCATGGATCTTTACGCCATGGATGCGCTGACCGGTGGCGACGGCAACTGGGGTGAGATGCCGGTCACGGTCGCTGAAGGCACCGCCGACCAGCACGGTCTTGCCGGCGAGCGCGGCGCGCCAGCTCTCGGGCAGAACCGGTCCGGTGCGGTTGCCAGCAGGGTCGCGATGCGCCGGCACATAGAAGGTCGGGAACAGATCGACGCCGCCCTGCGCCGGCGGCAAGCGCCAATTGATGAGATCGGAGGCGGGCTCGGGCTTGGGGCCGTCGACCTCGGCCAGGAGCCGGGTAAAGGACGGCCGCTGCGGCGATTTGGGCGAAGGCGGCGCCATGAAGCGCACCGCCTGATCGCCGAGCGTCAGCACATTGCGCTCCGTCGCGAAGAACACGTGTCCCGCCTGCCGGTGGGTCTTGGCGATGAACTCCTGTTGAAAAGCGGCTTCCTCCGGACGCGGAGCTCCCCGCTCATCGATCGCACCGAGAATGACCGGTGCCTTGGCGTCACGCACTGCATCGGCAAAGCTGGCGTCCTTGGGGGGCTCGGTCGGGCGGTCGATGATGTAGTCGAGCCCGATCGCCTTGGGGCCAGCCGCATCGATGGCGCGCACCAGCTCGGCTGAAAGGCCGCGATCGATCGGCGACAGATAAGGATAGCCGGTCAGGCTGTCCTCATCGATCAGCACGATGGCGATATCCTCGCGCGGCTCCGAGCGCGGGGCGAGCAGCGCTGTGCGCCAGTCATAGGTGAACTGGTCCGGCGCATCGGGCAGCCAGTTCTGTTCCGAGGCGGTGACGAGAAGCGCCGCCAGCAAGAGCGAGACCAGCACGAGGATGCCGGCCCTGCGCCAGAAGGGCGCCGGCGGCTCGCCGGATGCTGGCTTGAATGAATGACGATCGACCACCTCGAAACCTAGGTAATGCCCCAGCCGCTGAAAACTCTTCTCTCCCATCTCGGCGCCGCCGCCGTCAAGCTCAGGGGGAGAGGAAGGCGGCCCAGTCGCATAAAGCGCAACTCTAATGCAAATTTATGGCCGACCGTCGCCTTAAGCGGGAGCGAGTTGCCGAGCGCAGCCCGACCCGCTAGGCTGCCGACGGTCGCGCGGGCAGCGCGCCATTCAGGTACGGGGGTATCACGCAATGCGATTTCTCGCAGGAGTCTTGAGCGCCGTCGCGCTTGCCGCGACCCTCAGCGCGGTGGCGGCACAGACTACGGAGCCGGCGACCGGCGGCGTCGGTGTCATCACTGGCGGCAGCGGCAATATCAGCGTCGGAGGACAGGCGGCAGCCCGCCAGGGCGACACGACGGACGACGGCAACGCGGTCGTGGAAGGCTCGCCGAACGTGTTCATCAATGGCCGGCCGGCGGCGACAGTCGGCGACAAAACCGGATGCGGCGGCATCACGGTCGGCGGCGCTTCGAATGTATTCATCAACGGCAAGCCGGTCGCGCGCAGCGGCGATCTGACCACCGGCTGTCCCGGCAAATAGGACGAGCCCGTCCGCGCTTGCGCTTTGGAGGAAGGTTCGGCGGTGATGCGCTTTCCATTCGCGAAGAGCTTGCTGGGTCCAGCGCTGGCGCTGCTCTGCATCTCTATAGCTGGCGTTAGCCATGCCGCCGAGCCCTCGGCAAAGCTGAAAAGCCTGCAGGACAGCGCAACGACACTCTACCGGGCCGGCTCTCTCCGCGAGGCGCTCGCTGCCGCCCAGCAGGCGTTTGCCCTCACTGTCCGGGAATTCGGACCCGATACGGAAGAAGCCGCCATCCAGAGTTACAGCGTCGCCTTTGTTGCCGAAGCCGTCGGCGATCTGGCCCTCGCCGAGAAGCAATATCGCAAATCCCTGCGCATCCGCGAGATCGTCTATGGGTCGGAAAGCGCGGGCGTTTCTATGCCGCTTGAGAATCTCGGCGTGGTGCTGCTTAAAGCCGGGCGTCCGGCAGAAGCGGAGCCGGTGTTCGAGCGCGTGCTGAAAATCCGCACGGACCTGGTCGGCGACCATGCCTTTGCCGCGAGCGCCTATGCCGGGCTCGCCGATGTGCGCATTGCGCGCGGTGATTATGCCGGCGCCCTGCCCTATTACCGCAAGGCCGTCACGCTGCTGACCACCCAGAACACCGCCCAGACCGTGGTGAAGTCCATCGTCGAGGCCGACATCAAGCGCCATCGGGATGTATTCATCGGCCTCGCGCGCGCCGCATGGGCCATGCGCCGCGAGAGAGGTGCCAGCCCTGCCGCACTGCTCGATGAGAGTTATGCCGCCGGCCAGCTCGCCTGGGCAACGTCGGCGTCCTCCGCGCTCGCCAAGATGACGGCACGGCTGAAGGCCGGCGATACCGAGCTTGGACGTTCGATACGCGGCTTGCAGACGCTCTCCGACCGCGTCCTCGCTCTGCACGACGAGGATATGAAGGCGCTCGCCGCCTGGAGCGAGGTGCAGAGGAAAGACCCGGCCTATAACCGATTGCTGCAGGAATTCCGTAACACGAGCATCACGCAGAACCGGGTCAATGCGCCTTTCGTGAAGCGGCAAAGGCAGCTCGTCGGGGATTTGCAGGCGCTGCTGCAGCGCTGTCCGCCCGGCCAGGCAAAGTCCGGGTGCGAGGCGAGCGAAAAACAGCGCGACGCCATCACCAAGGAGCTCGGCGCGCTCTCGGCCGAGACCGCCAAAGGCTCAGCCGATATCATGGACCTCAGCCGGCGCATGCAGACAGCCGAAGCGGCGCTGCCCGGCTATGCCGATTTCACCGCCCGGCGCACCGCGCGCCTCACCGAGAGCCAGGGCCTGGAGCAGCAGCTCGCTGCCGAACGCGCCGGCATCATCGGTAAATTTCCGCAATATATGTCGCTGGCCGAGCCGCGCCCGCTAAGCGTCGCCGATACCCAGGCACTGCTTGGTGAGAGCGAGGCGCTGATCGCCATTCTCACCGGAGCGACGCACAGCATCGTCTGGGCGGTGACACGTGAGCGCGCCGACTGGGCGGAGGTGGAGGCTGGCGAGGAGATGCTCGCGAGCCACGTGAAGGCGCTGCGGCGCGGCCTCGATCCGGCTTCGCTGAATGAGGATGCGCCGACAGCCTCGACGGGCGGTGTGGCCGCCGCAGTGACGCGCGGTTTTGACATCGGCCGCGCGCACGCACTCTATCAGCTGCTGCTGGCGCGGTTTGAGCCGATGCTCGCCGGCAAGCGTCATCTGCTGCTGGTGCCGACCGGACCGCTGACCAGCCTGCCCTTCCAGGTGCTCGTCACCGACATGCCGCGTGCCGGGCTTTCGGACCGGGATACGCTGCGCACTGCACCCTGGCTGATCCGCCGCCATGCGCTGAGCGTCCTACCCTCGGTGCCCTCGCTCAGCGCGCTGCGCAAATTCGCTGTGAACGGCACAGCGGTGAAGCCGTTCTTCGGCATCGGCGATCCCGTGCTGGTCGGGCCGAATATACGCTCGCAAAAGCGCGGCGCCAGTTCGGTTCCGCCGCAGCCCGCGGCGCTCTATCGCGACGGCCTCGCCGATGTCCGGGCGCTGCGTGAGCTGGTGCCACTGCCGGAGACTGCGACCGAGCTGCAGGCCGTGGCGCGTACGCTGCGCGCGCCAAGCGATGCCATCAGCATCGGCCCAGCCGCGACCGAAACCCGCGTGAAGACCGCGTCGCTCGGCGACTATCACGTGATCCATTTCGCCACCCATGGGCTGGTTGCGGGCGACCTCGATGGCATCAACGAGCCGGCGCTGGTGCTCACCCCGCCGCCCGTGCCGACCGAGGCCGATGACGGGCTGCTCACGGCTTCGGAAATCGCCACCCTGAAGATGGACGCTGACTGGGTGGTGCTGTCGGCCTGCAATACCGCAGCCGGCGACAAGGTCGGCGCCGATGCGCTATCGGGACTTGCCCGCGCCTTCTTCTTCGCCGGCGCACGCGCGCTGATGGTCTCGCACTGGTCGGTCTACTCGCAGGCCGCCGTGCAGCTGACGACGCGCACCTTCGCCAATCTCGCCGTCGACCGCAGGCTTGGCCGCGCCGAGGCGTTCCGCCGCGCCATGCTGTCGGTGATCGACGAGGGCATGCCGCCGTCCTACTGGGCGCCGTTCGTCATCGTTGGTGAGGGCGGTGCGGCGCCCCTCGGGCGAGCAGCCGCACGCTGATTGGGCATCTAACGGCAAGCAGATGATCACCGTCCGTTCTTGCAATAGCGCCGATAGGTCCGGCAGTTGCCCTGGCCGCGCTCGCCAAGCTGATCCCGGTAAAGACAGGCGCGCCGCAGCTCGCCGCAATCGACCTGCTGGACTTGCTGCGCCTGCTGGACGATGCCTTGGACAGTGGCGCAGTGCTGGGTGGCGCGCGCGCAGGCGCTGCTGGCGCGTCCGCCGAAGAGTTGCTGGATCCCGCAGGCGTTCTGCAGGAACGCGCAGGTGTCGTCGACCGGGTTGCCCGCGAGAGCTGCCGTCGAGCAAACGATGGAAAACGCCGCCGCGACCAGGAAACGCTTGAATGAAAACATGGATAGTCCTCCCACAGAAACAGGGCGTGCCTGCTGTCCGAGCTGATGTGTTTGACGTGGCTGATATCGTGCTCGCGAGCGCCGGCCCTGCCGGCCTCGAAAGCGATGAGCTCCGGCAGAGGCGCCCCGAGTGGCTGATGGGCGGCGGTGCTGCTCTCGCTCAGCTTATTCGTCGCGGCATGGGGAGGGTTGGTTCAAGGGTTTGGGCCGAGCTTTCGAAGTTTGGAAAGTACGAAAGGCTTGGCTCTCGTGCAGACGAAGCGGACCCTATTCAGGGTAGGCTATCCCACATGATGACGCTTTGTTCTGGCGTTCCAATTCGGCTTCATGCCGAGAGCACGATGGGCGGTCCCGACCTTCGACTAAACAGCGCCGATTGGCTCCTGCGCTGTGGCCGTGCACACCAGAAGCGCTGAGGCGCCCGAACTCACCGAGCCATCCGCATTGCGCGGTACAAGGTCGGAATTGACGTGCTACAATCCTCAATCAAACGAGGAAAATACGATGCTTTGGATCGAGCTGACCACACCGAGCGGTCAGAGCGTTTGGGTGAATCTCGCCACTTATCGCACGATGCAGCGCTCTGAACGAGACGATGTTACTCACCTAATTAGTTTGGCGCAAAACAGGGAAGGCCAGCCAGAGGTCATGACTGTTAGGGAAACTCCGGCAGAGATCCTGAAACTTGCCGGAATATCCAAGAAGGCGGAGAGCGTCGATCAGGGCGTCGGTTTCATCCGTCGCGCTTTGACGACCACGCCGAATGACAGCAACTGAGTGACCGATCGGCGCTGCGGTAATGGCCCCTCGGGCTTTCGTCGGCCCGCCATGCCCCATTCCGCTTGTATCGCTGCGTTCGCATTCGATTGCTAAAAAGCCACCACCTCCAACACCCCCGGCAGCGCCTTCAGCGCCCCGGCCTGGCGCGGGGTGACGTCGAAATTCGCGCCCAAATTCAGCTCCACCTCTCGGGCGCTGTCAGCCAACTTCATGCGCAGCTTCAGCGCCGTTGCGCCGCCATGGCCGAGATGCTTGAGCAGGTCGTTCGGCGCGAAGCGGCTGCCATCGGCGACGATGCACAGCCCCGCGCGCGTCCGCCCGAGTGCAGCGTCGAGCGCCATCGCCGAGCGCACGCGGGTCTTCACATTCTCGCCGTCGACCTCGGCCTCGATATTCAGCAGCACCGCCTTGCCCGGCTCCAACACGTCGCCCGACAGCGCCAGCGTGTCGGAAAAGACGACGGCCTCGAACTGGCCGGTCGGGTCGGAGAAGCCGGCGAAGGCGAAGCGGTTGCCGCTCTTGGACTTGCGCTCCTGCTTGTAGGTGACGGTGGCGGCAACGCGCGCCTCGGCGCTGACCTGGTTGGCGAGCTTGGCTTCCAGCTCGGCCCAGCGCGTGACGCCCAGGCGGGTGAGCGCGTCGGCATAGTCGTCGAGCGGGTGCCCGGAGAGGTAGAAGCCGATCGCGTCCAGCTCATGCGACAGCGTCTCCATCAGGTCCCAGGCGGGGACCTCGCGCAGATGGAGCCGCGCCGCTGCGACGGCAGTGGCCCCCGCCCCTCCCCCGCCGAACAGATCGTTCTGGCCGGTCAGCCGGTCATCGGCGAGGCGCCCGGCATAGGAGAGGATCTGCTCGATATTGGCATAGATGCGCGCGCGGCTGGGATCGAGGCTGTCGAACACGCCGGCTGAGGTCAGCGTCTCCAGGGCGCGCTTGCCCATCGCCTTCGGGTTGACGCGCTCGGCAAAATCGCCGATGTCGCGGAACGCGCCCCTGCCCTCGCGCTCGGCGGCGATCTCCTCGACCGCGCCGCGGCCAATATTCTTCAGCGCCGCCATGGAATAGCGGATCGCGCCGTCCTCGGGGAGGAATTCGGCGCCGCTCGCATTGATCGAAGGCGGCGCTACCCGAATGCCGTAGCGGCGTGCTTCCTGGGCAAACATATAGAGCTTGTCAGTGTTGCCCATGTCGTAGGTCATAGTCGCGGCCAGGAACTCGACCGGATAGTTGGCCTTCAGATAGGCCGTCTGATAGGCGAGCAGCGCGTAAGCCGCGGCGTGCGATTTGTTGAAGCCATAGCCGGCGAATTTCGCGACCAGGTCGAAGATGTAGTCGGCCTGCCTTTTGCTGACGCCGTTCGCAACCGCGCCCGCCACGAAACGCTCGCGCTGCTTGTCCATCTCGGCCTTAATCTTCTTGCCCATGGCGCGGCGGAGCAGGTCGGCCTCGCCAAGCGAGTAGGAGGAGAGAAGCTGGGCGATCTGCATCACCTGTTCCTGGTAGATGATGACGCCGTAAGTCTCCTCCAGCACCGGGGCGATCAGCGGATGCAGATAGTCGACCTCCTCGATGCCGTGCTTGCGGTTGATATAGGTCGGGATGTTGTCCATCGGGCCGGGCCGATAGAGCGAGTTCATGGCGATGATGTCGCCGAAGCGGTCGGGCTTGAGGCGGCGCAAGGATTCGCGCATGCCCGTGGATTCCAGCTGGAACACCCCGACCGTGTCGCCCCGGGCGAGCAGCTCGTAGGTGGCCCTGTCATCGAGGCCGAGCGTTTGCAAATCGAGATGGACACCGCGCGCGGCAAGCAGCGCCAGCGCCTTCTGGATGACGGTAAGGGTCTTGAGGCCAAGGAAGTCGAATTTGACGAGGCCCGCCGGCTCCACCCACTTCATGTTGAACTGGGTGACCGGAAGCGTCGAGCGCGGGTCGCGGTAGAGCGGCACCAGCTCGACCAGATTGCGGTCGCCGATCACCACGCCGGCGGCATGGGTGGAAGCGTGGCGGTAGAGGCCTTCGAGCTTCATGCCGATCTCGAGCAGCTTCTTCACCACCGGATCGTTATCGCGCGCTTCCTGGAGCTTAGGCTCGCCGGCAATGGCATCGGGCAGCGAGACGGGATTGGCCGGGTTGTTCGGCACCAGCTTGCAGAGCTTGTCCACCTGCCCATAGGGCATCTGCAGCACGCGGCCGACATCGCGCAGCACCGCGCGCGCCTGGAGCTTCCCGAAAGTGATGATCTGGGCGACGCGGCTCGCGCCATACTTCTCCTGGACGTAGCGGATCACTTCGTCGCGCCGGTCCTGGCAGAAATCGATGTCGAAGTCCGGCATCGAGACGCGCTCGGGATTGAGGAAGCGCTCGAACAGCAGGCCGAAGCGAAGCGGATCGAGATCGGTAATCGAGAGCGACCAAGCCGCGACCGACCCGGCACCCGAGCCGCGCCCCGGCCCGACCGGAATGTCGTGCGCCTTTGCCCATTTGATGAAGTCGGAGACGATGAGGAAATAGCCGGCATATCTCATCTTGGCGATGACGGTCAGCTCGAAATCGAGCCGCGTGCGGTAATCCTCCTCAGCGAAGCCCTCCGCGGTGCCGGTGATACGCAGCCGCTCGGTCAAGCCCTCCTCGGCCTGTCGGCGCAACTCGACGGCCTCCTCCTCGGCGAGCTCTTGCCTTGTGGTGGCCTTGCCTTGCGTGAAGGCCGGCAGGATCGGGGGCCGCATCTTCGGCCGATAAGCGCAGCGACGCGCGATCTCGATGGTGTTCTCAAGCGCCTCGGGTAGATCGGCAAACAGCGCCATCATCTCCGCGCGCGACTTGAAATAATGTTCCGGCGTCAGCCTCCGGCGGTCATCCTCGGAGACATAGCGCCCCTCGGCGATGCAGATCAGCGCGTCATGCGCCTCGAAATCCTCCCGCGTCGGAAAGAAGCACTGGTTGGTGGCAACCAGCGGCAGGCCGAGTTCATAGGCGAGCTGCAGCAGCGCCGGCTCGGTCTGTCGCTCCTCTTCCGTCCCATGACGCTGCAGCTCGACATAGAGGCGATTGCCGAAAATGCCGTGCAGGCTTTCGAGCAGGTCGCGGGCGGCGGCATCATAGCCATCGCAGGTGAGCCGGTTGATCGGGCCTTCCGGTCCGCCGGTCAGCGCGATGAGACCGCCATTCCAGCGCGCCAGCTCCTCCAGGGTGATGTGCGTGGCGGCTGTCTCGCCATGATCGAGAAAGGCCGCGCTGGTGAGATGCAGTAGATTGCCATAGCCCTCTTCATCTTTGGCAAGCAGCGCGATCGAGCCGAGCAGCGCTGGTGCATCACCATTGCCGGGACGCTTTGCCGCGCCTTGCTCCTCGGCGGTCTGCGTTGCCAAGGCGAGCGTTGCACCGATGATCGGCTGGATGCCCTCCCCGGCCAGCGTCTCGGCGAATTCGAGCGCGCCGAACAGGTTGTTGCGGTCGGTGATCGCAAGGGCGGGCTGGGCATCCTTCTTGGCGAGCTTGGCAACGGCTTTGACCAGCAATGCGCCTTCGAGCAGCGAATAAGCCGTATGCATGCGCAGGTGAATGAAGCCGGGTCCCGGTTTGGCCGACATTATTCGTCGCTATGCTCCCACCAAATCTGCCTTGGACAGCACCCTCAAAATAGGGTGACTCGGCGCCAACTTTCCAGAGCGCTCAGCGCGTAGACGCTTCTCTGTTTTGGCCTGTGGCTCGCCGACTGCAGCCGCAAACGGCTATTATCCACAAGTCGTTTCCGCCAAACCGAGCGTCATCAACAGCTTGACATTTTCACGTCTGGCCTTGCACGCTCGAATTGGCAATGCCTCAAGCTCGTTGTGGCTAACCAAAGGGCCGAACGGAGAGAAAGTTTAATGGCTAAGACTGACAAAACATCTGCGAAAGTAGCATCGGGCGCGAAAGCGATGACGGCGAAGGGCGGCAAGACCGGAACGGTCGCTGCACTTCCCAAGGCCTCGACGACGGCGAAGAAGCCCGCTGCCAAGGCACCACCCGCCAAGGCCGCGAAAGCGCCTGCCCCAGCTGCCAAGACCGCCAAGGCGCCGGCCACCAAGGCTCCCGCCAAGGCCGCTCCGGCAGCGAAGGCACCGGCCAAATCTGCTGCAAAGGCCCCTGCAGCGAAAGCGCCCGCCAAAGCGCCGGCGGCCAAGGCGCCCGCCAAGAAGAAGTAGTTCGGGGGCGGCAAGGCCGCCGCTTCGTTCCGCGTTATGCCGTCCGCGTCGAGGTGCGCTGCGCCTCATTTCGCGGCGGCGGGTGGATGAGCCCAAGCACGATCATTCTGATCGATTGCCTGCTGCGTCATCCCTGAGAGGCGGAGCGCTCGCTGGGCGTCTCCACTTCGCCCGATCACGCACATACCGGCAGCATGCGGCTTTCGGGTAGTTCAGGCGCTTGCCGGGCGCTTGTCGTCGATGACCTTACCGTCATTCGGCAAGCTGCCAGGAGCGCAGAACTCTACCTCGCCGCGCAGGCGGCATTCGCTGCGGATTGCTTCTTTGAGCGCCTCGGCAAGCTGAGGATCGGGAGCGGCTGTCTCGCACAGGATACGCAGCTCGTCGAGGCCTCCGGCTTCCGTCACTTCCAGCCGGGCGCGGGTCACTGCTGGAAAGTTGCGGATGACGTTTGCCACCTGTCGCGGATGCACGAACATGCCGCGCACTTTGGTGGTCTGGTCGGCGCGACCCATCCAGCCCTTCAGCCGCATATTGGTGCGCCCGCAAGGGCTCATGCCGGGCATGACCGCGGAGAGATCGCCGGTTGCGAGGCGGATCATCGGATAGGCGTCGTCGAAGGTGGTGACCACCACCTCCCCGACCTCGCCGCCCGGAACCGGCTCGCCTGTACCAGGCCGGACGATCTCGACGATGCAGTGCTCATCGACCACCATCCCGTCGGCGGGCTCGGCCGCCTCATAAGCGATGAGGCCGAGCTCGGCCGTGCCGTAGCACTGGCGCACGGCAACGCCGCGCTCGCCATACCAGGCGCGAAGCTGCGGAAACAGCGGGCCCCCGGTAACCGACGCCTTAGTCACACCCGTGATTGGGGTCCCTTGAGCCTCTGCCTTTTCCATGATGATTTTCAGAAAATCGGGCGTGCCGACATAGGCAGTGATGCCGAGCTGCCGGATCGCCACCACCTGGGTGTCGATATTGCCAACCCCGCCGGGGAACACAGCGCAGCCAAGTGCGCCCGCCGCCTCGTCCAGCATGAAGCCCGCGGGCGTGAGATGATAGGAGAAGCCGTTGAACACCACGTCCCCGGCACGCAAGCCTGCCGCATGGAGCGCGCGCGCCATCCGCCAGTGATCAACGCTTCGGTGATTGGAGCGCCGCCCCTGGGCTTCCGCGATCGGGCCGGGCGAGAGGAACAGACGCCGCATCTGGCCCGGCGGGAGGCCGGCAAGGCCACCGAGCGGGGGGGCGGCCGCCTGCAGATCGATGAGCTGCGATTTGTAGAGCACGGGAAGACGGGCGAGCGCGGCGCGATCGGTGAGCGTTGCCGGATCGATGCCATCAAGCGCGGTGCGGTAATGGGGCGAGACAGCCTTGGCCCGCGCGACATGCTCACGCAGCGCCTCGAGGAGGGCGCGCTCCCGCTCCGCCGGATCGCGCGTTTCCAGAGTGTCATAGCTGTCCATGATCCGATTTTCTCCAGGGTGCGTTCACTCGAATGGCAGTAGAAAATCCAAACACGGCCTTGCTTTCCATGTCATTCCCGCGCAAGCGGGAATCCAGTAGTCACCGTCGCCCGTGATGGAGTAGACACGCTGCGGCGTACTGGGTCGCCGCTTTCGCGGGGATTGCGGTCTCGCTATTGGAAGGACCTTGCCCCATTCGACCCATACGCTATCAAAGCCAGCGCTTCCTGCGCTTGAACGACTTCACATTGCGGAATGACCTCCGCTCGCCGCCCCCAAGATAGAACGCCTTCACATCCTCATTCTCGGCGAGCGACTTGCTCGGGCCGTCGAGCACGATCTTGCCGTTCTCCATGATGTATCCGTAGTCGGCGGCCTTCAGCGCCATATTGGCGTTCTGCTCGACCAGCAGGATGGAAATGCCGAGCTCGCGATTGAGCCGCCGGATGATGGAGAACACCTCCTTGACGAGCAGCGGCGACAGGCCCATCGACGGCTCGTCCATCAGGATAAGCTTGGGCCGTGCCATCAGCGCGCGCCCGATCGCCAGCATCTGCTGCTCGCCGCCCGAGAGATAGCCGGCAAGACCCCGCCGGTCCTTGAGGCGCGGGAAGAAATCGAAGATCGCAGCAATCTCTGTGCTGAGCTTGGCGTCCGGGCGGCTGAACGCACCGAGGCGCAGATTTTCCGTGACGGTCATGTCCTGGACGATGCCGCGGCCTTCCATCACCAGGAAGATGCCGTCCCTGACCTTGCCATCGGCTGATTTGTGCGTGACGTCGGCGTTGTTATAGAACACCTCGCCGCGGGTGATCTTGCCGTCTTCGGTATGGAGAAGGCCTGCGATGGCTTTGAGCGTGGTGGATTTCCCGGCGCCGTTTGCGCCGAGCAGCGCAGTGATCCTGCCGCGCTTTGCCTCAAGCGAAATGCCGCGCAGCACCAGGATCACGTCGTTGAACACCACCTCGATATTCTTCACCGCGAGGATGGTGTCGCCGGCCGCTGTGGCGGCGGGGGCGCGCGAGCCGCTTCGCCCGCTTATACTATCTGTGGTCTGAGCGGACATGAGGCGGTCTTTACTCCGTAAATTTTCTAACGAGCTAGCCCGGTTCGCAGGTTTGGGCGCCCTCTCAACCGGCACTGCCCGCCTTCTCCCGACGGCGAACGCTTGTCGTTCGCCGTAAAGGCTCACGACCGGCAGAGGGCGGCGAGGCCCAGACGAGCCGGGTGAGGGGGAGTAACTCTCCCTATCCTCGGCGTTCGCGGTGAGATCGTCCCCCTCACCCACCCGCCTTCGGCGGGAGCCCTCTCCCGCCAGGGGAGAGGGCAAGGCCGTGCCGCAGGAGAATCCCTGCCAGCCAGCCCTATTGGCCCAGCCATTCCGGGCGGCGCTCGAGCGTTGTGGTGGCGATGCGCTCGATCTTCACCTCGCCATTCTCATAGGAGCCGCGGTTGATCTCGACGGTGGTGAGGCCACGATGATCCTCCGGTGTCCAGGTAGAGGGCAGGCAAACGCCTTCGAGCCCGGCCGGCACCCAATCCTTTTTCTTATAGAACGCGTTGCGGATGTTTTCGCCAGTCAACCCGCCATCGGCTTTGGCCATCTCCATGGCTTCCTTCATGTAGAAGGCTGCGCAGATGCCCCGGATGTAATGATGGGTCGGCTTGTCGCCCATGCCCTGGCCCTGCTCGGCAATCTCGTGCACCAGCTTCATGCCCGGCACGTCCTTCGCGTCGTAGAACGGCGTGGACGACGGGAAGATCAGGTTCTTGGCTTCCGCCGCCTTGATGGTCATCCAGTCGCCGGCCCAGGGATTGCCCATATAGGTCGCCTCCACGCCGACGGTCTGACAGGATTTCAGCAGCGAAACCACCGAGCCGCCGAGATTGCCGAGATACACGTATTGCGCGCCGGACTCCTTGATGGTCAGGCACTGCGCCTTGAAGTCGCCGGGCGCGAGCGGCACGACGACCGGCGGGGCAACCGTCAGGCCGAGCTCCTGGGCGTAAGCCGCGCAAGCCTCTTTCGGCGCGTTCGGATAGGGATGGTTGTCGCCGGTGTGCACAAAGGTCGGGTTCTTGATGCCCTTGGCCTTGGCGTCTTCGGACGCCCATTTCACCAGCGCCCGGCAGGCATCAGAATAAGAGGGGCCATAGAAGAAATTGTAAGGCGCGGGCTTCTTGGTGTTCGGGTTCTTGCCGGTCGGGTCGGTGAGATGGGCGGAATAGGATGCCGAGATCACCGGGATCTTATCGGCGGCGACGAAGGAGATCAGCGCCTCGGTGTCGCCGGTGCCCCAGCCCTGCAGGAACACCATGCCCTTGGAGACCCAACGCTTGTAGGTGGCGATCGCCTCCGGCACTTTATAGCTGTAATCGACCGTCTCCATGTCGATCTTGGTGCCGTTGATGCCGCCATGGGCATTGATGTACTTCACGGCATCGGCGACGCCTGGCCCGTAATGCTTGCCGACGAAGGACGTCGCACCGGTGTAGTCCGCCAGATGGCCGACGAATACCGAATCCTGGGCATGCGCCGCCGTGACACTTAGCGCGAGGGCCGCGCCAAGTCTTGCGAGTAGGCGGATATGTTTCATGAGCATTCCTCCAAAAAGCGCGGCCGGTTCTTTTTGTGAAGCGAAACCCGGCCGCTTGGGGGCTTCGCCAGTCAGGACAGTTCCCGCTCATCGCGAGAACGGATAGAGCTTCCAACTGGCGCGGATCAGCCGCCAGCGATGCATCAGCCCCTCCGGCTCGAGCACCAGGAACAGCATAATGGCCGCGCCGATCGACATTTGCTTGATATAGGCGATCCCGCTCTGCATCGGCGGGAAGAGGTGGGCGAGGTTTGCCGCCACCACCTCCATGACTTGCGGGAGAAGCAGGATGAATGCGGCGCCGACCAGCGATCCGGCAATCGAGCCGAGCCCACCGATGATGATCATCGCCAGGAACTGGATCGACAGCAGCACGGTGAAGGCTTCCCCGGAGACGAAGCCGAGATAATGGCCATAGAGCGCCCCGCCAATGCCGGCGAAGAAGCTCGAAATGCCGAACGACATCACCCGGTATTTCGCGAGGTTGATGCCGATGATCTCCGCGGAGAGGTAATGGTCGCGCACCGCGATCAGCGCTCGCCCGTCTCGAGTGCGAATGAGGTTCGACACCGCAAGGAAAGAGACGATGACCCAGAACAGCACGATGTAGATGTAGGTGGCGTCGGTGTTGAACTCGAAGCCGAACAGGCTCGCCGTCGCCGCCAGCGAGCCTGAGGAGCCGCCAGTGAACCATTGGGCGCGGCCGAAGAAATCTTGCAGGATGAACTGCGAGGCAAGCGTCGCGATGGCGAGATAGAGGCCCTTGAGGCGCGCGGCCGGCAGGCCAAAGATCATGCCGACCGCCGTGGTCAACAGACCGGCCAGCGGTATTGCCAGCAGCGTCGGCACGCCCTGCGCGGCAATCCAGGCGGAGCCGAAGGCGCCAAGGCCGAAAAAGGCGCTGTGCCCCAGCGAGATCTGCCCGGTATAGCCGACCAGCACGTTGAGCCCCAGAGCGGCAATGCCGTAGATGCCGATCAAGATGAGCTGGCTGAGGATGAAGCGGTCGGCCCAAAGGGGCGTCACCGCGACAAAGGCGATCATTGCCAGCACGGCGTAAAGGTCGGTGCGCGTGCGGAACAGCGAGCGGTCGGCGCGGTAGGAGGTGCGGAAATCGCCGCAGGGCCGGAGATCGGGGACACGCGCCATAGCCGCTATACCCGCTCGATATCCGGGGTGCCGAACAGCCCATATGGCCGGATCATCAGGATGATGATCAGCACATAGAAGGGCGCTACTGTGTACATATTTCCGAGATGGAGATATTGGCCATCAAAAAACTCGGCGAGATTTTCCAAGACGCCGATGACTAGGCCGCCGACGATCGCCCCGACGATGGAGTCGAGCCCGCCGACGATCACCGCCGGGAACACCTTGATGCCGATAAAGGCAAGACCGTTCGACACTGCGTTGACCAACCCAATCACCACGCCGGCAATCGCCGAAACCACCGCCGAGATCGCCCAGGCCATGGCGAATACAGTGCTGATCGACACGCCCAGCGACTGCGCCACCTGCTGATTATACGCGGTTGCACGCATGGCGAGGCCCCAACGGGAATAGCGGAAGAACCAGAAAAACCCAGCCATCACCAGAAGCGAAAGCACCAGGCTCATGAGATAAGCCGTCTCGACATTCAGCCCGCCGATGGAGATGGTGCTGCCGCCGAACACCTGCGGGAAGCGCTCGGCATTGTTGCCGAACACCCAATTCATCAGCGCTTGCATGAAGATGGACAGGCCGATGGTCGCCATGATCACCGAAATCACCGGCTCGCCGACCAGCGGCCGCAGCACCACGAGCTGCACGATGATGCCGAACAGCATCATGAACAACAGCGAGAAAAGGAAGGCGGCGATGAAGGGTAGCTGCATATGCACGACGAGCGACCAACACACCCAGGCGCCGAGCACCACGAACTCGCCCTGCGCGAAGTTCACCACCTGGGTCGATTTGTAGATGAGCACGAAGCACATGGCGACGACGCCATAGAGCATGCCGACGATTACGCCGTTGATCAGAAGCTGGGCGAGGAGCTCGGTGTTCATTCGGCCGCCTCCTTGAGCGCCGCGCGCTCTCCGGCGAATTCGGTGCGCGGCTCATCGATCTTCAGCCGCGCCACCACACGCTGGGTCGAGCCGTCCTGGAAATGGATGATGGTGTCGATATCGACATGCGGCGCGCCGGAATAGATCGCCTCGATGATATCGCCATATTTCTGCGCGATGACGCCGCGGCGCACTTTCTTGGTGCGGGTCAGCTCGCCATCGTCGGCGTCCAGTTCCTTGTAGAGCAGCAGGAATTTGCGGATGCGCTGCTGAGCGGGGAGCGAGGCGTTCACCCGCTCCACCTCCTCGCGAATGAGGCTGTAGACTTCGGGGCGTGTGGCGAGATCGGAATAGGTCGTGAAGCTGAGACGCCGCTCCTCCGCCCATTTCGACAGGATCGAATAGCGGATGCAGATGATCGCGGCGAGATAAGGCCGATCTTTGCCGAGGATCACCGCCTCGGCGATGTAGGTGGAGAATTTCAGCTTGTTCTCGATGAATTGCGGCGAGAAGCGCACGTTTGCGGCGGTTGTCGAGAGGTCCTTGATACGGTCGATGACCACGAGATGTTTTTTCTCCGTGAGATAGCCAGCATCGCCCGTCAAGAACCAGCCATCCGCATCAAAGCTTTCCCTGCTCGCCGCCTCGTTCTTGTAATAGCCCGCCATCATGTTGGGGTGCTTGACCAGGACTTCACCCAAGCCCACGCTGTCCGGGTCCTTGATCTTGATTGCGCAGCCCGGCATCGGATAGCCGACCGTTTCGTTATCGACATCGCCGGTGGCGTGGATGGTGTGCGCGCCAAGCGCCTCGGTCTGTCCATAGAGCTGCTTCAGCGGCACACCCATGGCGAGGAAGAACTTGAACGTTTCCGGTCCCATCGCGGCACCGCCCGTTGCCGCCGATTTCAGCTTGGAGAAGCCGAGGCGGTCACGCAGTGCGCGGAACAGGAGGAGATCGGCAAGGTTTGACGCGTGCCCCGCATCGATAGCGCGCGTGCCCGCCCGCACGCCCCATCCGTAGATGGCGCGTTTCCAGCGCGAGGAATCCATCATTCGGGCGCGGATGTTGGCGGCGACCACCTCCCAGACACGCGGTGAATAGAGCACGAAATTCGGCCCGATCTCCCGCAAATCGGCCATGGTAGTCGCCTCTTCCTCGGGGAAGTTCACCACCATTCGCGCGATATAGTTCCAGGCGACGGAATACATCTGCTCCATCACCCAGGAGAGCGGCAGCACCGCGACATATTCATCGCCGGGCGCACGTGGATCAGCGCGCAGATAGCTGGTCGCATGGCCGAGAAAGGCGGCGCTCCGCCACATTGCGAGCTTGGGGTTCGCGGTGGTGCCCGAGGTGGTGCACAGGATCGCAATATCCTCGCCCGAGGTCGCCGCGACCATGTCGGCAGACAGCTCGGTGCTTCGGCAGGCGCGGCTTCTCGCCAAGCATCTCGAGGTCTTCGAGCCGCATCAGGCGCGGGTCGTCATATTTGCGCATGCCGCGCGGATCGGTGTAGACGATGTGCTGAACGCTCGGGATCGCATCGCCCAGCTCCAGGAGCTTGTCGACCTGCTCCTCATCCTCCGCGATCACCACCTTCGGCTCGGCATAGCCGATCAGATAGCGGATCTCCTCTTCCAGCGCGTCGCGATAGATGCCAAGGCTCATTGCCCGGCAGGCATGGGCGGCAACCTCGCCCCACACCCACTCAGGGCGGTTGTCGCCGATCAGCGCCACCACATCGCCCCGGCCCACGCCCAGGGTCGCGAGCCCCACCGCCATCCGCGAAATATGCCGCTCGCAATCCGCCCAGCTATAGCTGATCCAGATGCCGTAATCCTTCTCGCGCTGTGCGACCTGCTCGGGAAAGTGCTTCGCATTATAGGCCAGCAGCTTGGGAAGCGAGTCATATTTGCGCACATCGCCCAGCGTGGCCGGCGCGGCCTTCCAGCCGACCTCATCGCCGGAGACGGTGAGATGCGCGCTCATGCGGTGACTGCCTCGCGCTGTGCTTCGCCTGCAAGATCGTCGAGGAAGGCATCCTCCTCGCCGAGATAGGCGCGCTTCACATGCTCGTCGTTCATCACCTCGCCCGGGCTGCCCGCCGCGATCACCTTGCCGAAATCGAGCACGATCACCCGGTCCGACAAATCGACGACCACGCCCATGTCGTGCTCGATCATGACGATGGTCATCCCGAATTCCTGATTGAGGTCGAGGATATAGCGCGCCATATCCTCCTTCTCCTCCAGGTTCATGCCGGCCATTGGCTCATCGAGCAGGATTAGCTCCGGCTCGATGGCAACAGCGCGCGCCAACTCCACGCGCTTGCGATAGCCATAGGAGAGCGTGCCGGCTGGCTCTCCCCGCACATGCTGGATTTCCAGGAAGTCGATGATCTCCTCGACCTTGCGCCGATGTGCCAGCTCCTCGGCTTGTGCGCCGGTGAACCAATAACCCATGCCGGTCAGGAAGTTGTTCTTCATCAGGTGATGGCGGCCGACCAGAATATTGTCGAGCACGCTCATATGGCCGAACAGGGCCAGATTCTGGAACGTGCGCCCGATGCCAAGCCTCGCCCGGTCGTTGATCGAGCGGCGCAGCAGCGAGCGGCCGCGATAGCGGATATCGCCGGCGGTGGGCTTATAGCGGCCGGAAATGCAGTTGACCATCGACGTCTTGCCGGCGCCGTTCGGGCCGATGATGGAGAAAAGCTCGCCCTTTTCGACATGGAAGCTGACATCGCTCAGCGCGTGCACCCCGCCGAAACGCAACGAGACATTCTCAACTTCGACCAGATGACCATCCCGGCCCGCCGATCTGTTCAACATGTCCTCCCTAAGCAGCCGTATTCGCCCGGGGGTCGCTCTTCTTATGGCGAAGCCAGGGCGTTTCCATGTCCCGACCGCGATTGCCGTGGCGGCTCTAGCCCGATTTCATGACACCGCTTGGCGATTTTTGCAAAAATTTCGTCCGAGCTGAAACAAAAGCAGCCGCTCCGCTCTGCGACTTTGGGAGGAGGCCCCGTGGCAGAACCGTGTACAAGACAAAAAGCCGCCCCTTTCGGGACGGCTTCCTGGCGCGGCGGCTGATTCCACCGGCGAAATCGGTATCGCTAGGCGACCTGAAGCGTGCTCACGGCGATCTTGCCGGTGCGCTGGTCCCTTTGCGTTTCGAACTGGACCTTCTGGCCCTCGCCGAGACGGCGGATGCCGGCGCGCTCCAGTGCCGTCGCGTGCACGAACACGTCATTGCCGCCATCATCCGGTTGGATGAAGCCATAGCCTTTTTGCTCGTTATAGAATTTGACAGTTCCGCTAGTCATTCCGTTTGCCTTTTCACAGCGTAAATGCAGATGCCCCGCACCGCCCAAGGGCGACAGTGGGCGAAGTCGAGTTTTGGAGAAGTTTGAGTGTGCACCCAGCCATGCTCAGGTGAAACGGCCCAATCGTCTGGCCAAAGTCGAGGATTGCAAATTAATACGGAACGGAGGCGATGACAAGCCCGGACCAGGGGCGCCGCAGGCAAAGTTCCTGCTGGGTCAGGAGATTGCCGGGCAAGCCGCGCTGGAATTTCGCCGGAATTGCACCATATATTGGACGAGGAGAGCCGGGCAGAACCAGCATCTTGCGATCCACAGCAAATGCGGCAGCGATCTAACCGGCGCGGACGAGCCCGGCTCAATTGAGGAGTATGCATTATGCCTTTCCGCGGGATCCCGAAGGAAGAAATCGAGCGCCGGTCCCAGGAACGCTCGGACAAGGCCGAGCAGCGCAGGGTCGATGCGTTGAAGGCGCTCAAACTTCACGAGGAGACACGGGAGGCGGAACTTGCCAAGACGCAGCGGCTGCGGGCGCTCCGCCTTGCGAAGGAAGAAGCCGAAAAGCAGGGCGCGAAAGCACCACAACTGCGCAAAACACCTGTTCGAAAGTTTCCCGCGAAGCGCAAGGCCGCTATTGGTTGACTTGTGCACTGCAACATGCAATAAGGCTGCACCGCTCGATCGAGCGGTTTCCGGCGCTTCAGCCGCGTGAAGGACATTATCAAGGCTCAGAGCTGATGCTTGCGAGCCGAATTGTTCCCTGTTGAGCACCCTTAAGAATTAAGCAACGACAGCCCAGGCACGCGGGGCGTCACCAAAAAGATGAGCCCTGTCCGGCAATTGTGCCTGCCTGAAGTGCAGGTACGCCGCTGCGGCTGCTAAAGGAAAGCTCGACATTCGATGAAATTTGCTGATCTCGGCCTCGCCGCGCCACTTTTGAAGGCGCTTCAGGGCGAAGGCTATTCCACGCCCACTCCGATCCAGGCGCAGGCCATCCCGGCGGTGCTGGCCGGCTCCGACCTGCTCGGCATCGCTCAGACCGGCACCGGCAAAACGGCCGCCTTCGCGTTGCCGATTCTCGATCTCCTCGCCCGCAATAACCGCCGCGCACCGCGCAGGGGTTGCCGCGTTCTCGTGCTGTCCCCGACGCGCGAACTCGCCTCACAGATCGCAGACAGCTTCCGGGTCTATGGCCGCTATTTGCAGCTTTCGGTCGCCACCGTGTTTGGCGGCGTAGCGCATCGTCCACAGATCCAGGCGCTGGCAAAGGGCGTCGATGTCCTGATTGCAACGCCGGGGCGCCTGCTCGATCACATCGAGGAAGGCGTAGCCATCCTTGCGGAGACAGAGATTTTTGTGCTCGATGAGGTCGATCAGATGCTCGATCTGGGCTTCGTCAAACCCATCCGCCGCATTGCAAGCCAGTTCCGAGTCCAGCGCCAGAACCTGTTTTTCTCAGCGACGATGCCGGCCGAGATCGCAGGCCTCGCCAATGAATTGCTCCGCAATCCCGTGAGGATCGCGGTTGCACCGGTCGCCACCACCGTCGACAGCGTCACCCAAAGTGTCATCCATATCGAGCACTCAAAGAAACCGGCGCTTCTGGTCGAGCTGTTCGCCAATCCCGAGATGACGCGCGCTCTGGTCTTCACCCGCACCAAGCGCGGCGCTGACCGCGTTGCTCGCCGCCTCGAGGAGGAGGGCATTGATGCCTCGGCCATTCATGGCAACAAGAGCCAGAAGCAGCGCGAGGCGGCGCTGAACGCATTCCGCAAGGCGAAGATCCGGGTTCTCGTCGCCACCGACATCGCCGCGCGCGGCATCGACGTGGATGGCGTGTCGCATGTGATTAATTACGAGCTGCCGGAAGTGCCCGAGGCCTATGTGCACCGGATCGGGCGCACGGCTCGCGCTGGCGCGGCGGGCAGCGCCATTTCCCTGTGCGACGCCACCGAGCGCGATTTCCTGCGCGGCATCGAGCGGCTGACGCGGCAGTCAATCGCCAGCGAGGATCGCCGCAGCGCGCAAGGGTCGGCTCCCGCCAAAGCAGATCGCCCGAGGGCCAGCAGCGGCCGCCAGGCCCCGCGCGGCAATGACAGACAGGTGGCGCCGTCCGACGGGCGTCGCCAAGCGCATGATCCCGTCAAAGCGCAGCCGAAGCGGCGGCGCGCCCGGCGGAAAAGCTACCGGCCGGATGGCCCTTCGATGTCTCGCGCCGCACCCGCGAACTAGCTGTGGTCCACGGGCGGGCGGGACTGTGATGACGGCGCCGGAATACGAAGCCGCCGTCATGCCATGATCCTGAATTTGTGCTCATGGATCTCGCGCGCCTCGCCGCGCCCGTAAGCTGCCGTCGGCACGAAAACTGTGCCGTCGAACAGCATGCGCGCCGTGCGGATGAGGCCGGCGCGCTCGACCACGGGCGCTTCCTGCGTGCCGCCGACCTCCAGCCTGATGCTGAACTCGCCGGTCGGGTGCTCAACCGAGATGATCTTCACCCGGCCGTCCGGCATGCGCGCCGCGCGGCCGGCTGGAGAGCCGGGCAGGCAGGCGGCCGTCGCCACCGTCACGGCCGCAAACACCCCGATCGAGGCATGGCATTCATGCGGGATGAAGCTGCGCGTCGATATGTGGCCGCGCGCGACCGGCGGCGCGACGAGAGCGATCTTCGGCACCACCTTGGCGCTGACGTCGCCGAGCTTCATCAGCGGCCCGGCAGCACGGCGGATTTCCTCCAGCCGCGCCTTCAACTCGGCATCCTTGTCGAGCTGATCGCGGGGCTCATAGCCGGTGCGGCCAAGATCGGCGGCGGCGAGCACGATCACCGGCATGCCGTTGTCGATCAGCGTGCACTCGACGCCGGCAACGCAATCGACCACATTGCCGGTCGGAAGCAGCGCGCCGCAGACTGAACCGGCGGCATTCAGGAAGTCGATGGCGATTGGCGCCGCCGTCCCTGGGACGCCATCGATACGGGCACCGCCCTCATACTGGACCCGCCCGCCGGGTGTCTCGATGAGCAGCTCGGCGATGGTACCGGTGTTGAGCATGTGCACCCTGACGCGCGTCTTGCGGTCCTCGGCGTTGACCAGACCACGCTCAATAGCGAACGGCCCGACACCGGCGAGGATATTGCCGCAATTTGGCGTGGTATCCACCGCCGCCCGGTCGACACCGACCTGGGCGAACAGAAAATCGACATCGCAATCCGGAAGCGCCGAGCGCGAGACGATAGCGACCTTGCTGGTTGAGGGATGGGCACCGCCCAGTCCGTCGATCTGGCGAGGATCAGGCGAACCCATTGCCGCAAGCAAAATCGGATCGCGGCTGTGCGGGGCCGATGGCAGATCGTCGGCGAGGAAGTATGCGCCTTTGGAGGTGCCCCCGCGAATGAGCATGCAGCGAATGCCGGTGAGCATAAGGGTTTCTCCTTATGGTTTTCTGGCGCCGCGTACCTCGGCCTCGGCTTTGGCGCGCCGCTCGGGCCCGGGCACCACATCCTCGAAGACAATGTCATAAAGTCGTGAGTGTCACGCGCCCACAGCGCATGAGATCAGCCGAAAACGCTACCCCACCCTCACCAAAAGCCAAGCAGGCGAACTCTATGAGCTTGTCCTCAGCCACGGCGCATGTCCTGCCGCTTGAGATCGGGGACAAAGATGGTCGCAGGCCTTGACCCCGAAAGCAATTGAGAACGGCCGTTGAATGAGGGGATTTCTTTATCCACGGCCGCAAAGCGCACTCTGGACTTGGCGAGGTGAAGTCAGCTGGGACGCTGGGGGGTGCACTGAGTAGACTGTTGTACTCAACCGCACAGCTGTGTATCTTTCCCCTACGAAATTATACCAACCGCCTTGGGCAGTATACTTACGGAAAACCAGCGCGGGGAGAGGGTATGGGGCGTTTCACGCGCAGAGAAATCTTGTTGAGCGCCGCCGCCGCGAGCATCGCGTTTGGCCTCGACCGCCATTTGGCAATCAGCGCCCCCGTCACCGAGCAGAGATCGCCCGATCCACAACCGGGCTTTTACCGTTTTATCGTCGGCGATGCCGAATGTATCGTGATTTACGATGGCATTTGGGAGAAACCGCATGACCCGAGTTTCGTCAAGAACGCCAGTGTCGCTGATGTCAAACAAGCGCTTATTGTTGCGGGGCTAAAGGCGGATTTTATCCCGATCCCAGTCGCAGCGCTCGTGGTCAAGACCAAGCATAAGCTGGTCCTTTGCGACGCGGGAGGCGGCGGACAGGTTCATCCCCTCAATCCCAATTCGGTGCTCGTCTCTGGCAAGCTCATCCCCAATCTGTGGGCGGCGGGGATCGATCCGCAGAAGATCCAGACGATCCTGGTCTCGCATTTCCACCCCAACCACATTCTCGGTCTTGTCGAGCCCCTAACCAATCGCCCGGTATTCCCGAATGCGGAGATTATCGTCCCCGGTGTCGAGTACCGATGGTGGATCAATGCCTTGGAGGTGGGTGGCCTATCAGCGGAGTGGCGCCGGGTTGGCGAGCGTATCCAGGGGTCGCTGGCGAAGTGGAAGAATGTGCTGCGGGTCGAGGGCGAGGACGAAGTCGTGCCGGGTATCCGTTTCGTCGGTGCTCCAGGCCATACCCCCGGTCATACTGCCCTCCATCTCTCCTCCGGCAACGCGCAATTGCTGATTTCTGCCGATCTGATCTGTGTGCCCGCGCTGTTTGCTGCGCATCCGAGCTGGCAAGGTTCTTATGATCAGGACGGTCAGAAGGCTGTTGAGACGCGACGGAGACTACTCGACAGGGTAATTACTGATAATATGATGATTAGCGGTACGCATTTTCCCTGGCCGGGCGTAGGGAAGATTACAAAAGACGGAGCCGGTTACGCCTTTGTTCTCTAGTGCCGATGAAATGAGACGCAGAATATCTAGCAGATGCGCATGAGGTTTTGTTTTGGTTGCGGCTGATGAAAACGCACTATGACGTTCTCGGCGTCGCTTTCGGCGCCGATTATGACACGATCAGGACGGCTTATCGCAGGGCGCTCAAGTCGCATCATCCTGATTTGCATAAAGGTGATGCCGAAGCCGAGCAGCATAGCAAGGAGATCATCGACGCCTATGCTGTGCTCAAGGATGAGGCATTGCGGACGGTCTATGATCAATACTTGCTACACCGCCGGCAACAGCAGCGCCGGCTTTTTTTGATTGCCGGCTTGCTCGGGGCGGGGCTGGTTTGTGCCGGGAGCCTTGTTTATCTGCACGTCAGCTCAGACACACCTGTTTTAGCCACGTCCGAGCCACCGCTGCGCGTGACGTCTCTTCCGCTAGCCGACGATGATCCTAGACGCAGCGCAGGCGCGGACAGTCCCGCGCCGATGTTGACGCCCGAAAGCATCGCGAGGGTAGAGCCAGCTGCGGCCTCCAATGCTGAATCTGCCAATATTCAAGGCTCCTGGGCCACCAAGGAGGAGCCCGAAAGGGTCGCGGATGCCGACGGCCAGGTTCCGCTTTCCGGCACGTCCGAACCCGTCGCGTCAATGGAGAGTTCCGCCTCCTCCGGTCGAGGAGCCGGAGCGGAGCGCATCTGAAACGGCCGAAACGCCACCGGCATTGAAGCCCGCACAGGTGGCGGAAGCCGAGCCCTCCCCAAAACCGGCCGCAACGCCGGAGCGCATCCTCACGATCGACAGCCCCGCCACCGTGTCAGGAGAACCTGCGCCGGCCTCGAACGCTAAGGCTGCTGAGGCTACGGCGCCTAAGATGTCTGCGCCGACCGAGTCACCTGCTCCCACCGCAGAACAGTCGAGCCCGACCGTCACGGTAGAGAAGCCGGCAGCGCCGGCAACGGAGCCACGGCAAATTGCGCAGCTTGGCACGCCCACGGTGCTGACAGCAAAGCCCGACCAGGACCGAGGCGTCGCGGCCGGGCTCGCTGAGCCTCCGGTGTCGAAACCAGAGCCAAGAATTGAGATACCGGCCATCGCGCAGGCGAAGCCGGAGTTGCCCGCGCCTCCTGCGGTGGAGCCTGATCCGCCCTCCAAGGCCGGGCAGGCCGCCGTTCCAGCCAAAGCGCCTGAGCGCTTGGCCAAGCCAGAGCTGCCCGCGCCTCCTGGCGTGAAGCCTGATCCGCCCAAGGCCGGGCAGGCCACCGCTCCGGCCAAAACACATGAGCGCTTGGCCAAGGCGGACACGCCGGCAAGCTCGACAACGAAGTCGAAATGGGTTTCAAGCGCCGAAAATCTTTCCGCGCCAACTCCGCCATGGCTGGCGGACTTGGGCGATGTTCCGGCGCTTCTCAGGCAAGACGCGCCTCCCCCGGCACCCGACACGGCCCAGCCGGCAAATTCGGTCATAGCGTCATTGACGCCGGCCGAAATGACGCCGCGGGCCGAAGTGCCTGCAAAGCCCTCGCATGCCGAGGCCAGACAAGCAGCAATACCGCAGCCGGCTCGGACCGAAGAAGGCGGAAATGCACCAAAGGATATCACCGGCGCCCTTCCGGACGAAAAAGAGGAGGCGCCCGCAAGTTTGCCCGCTCCGGCGGCAATGGTCGCCAACCCGACCCCGCGGCCGGAGGAAGTTGATCCTCTCGCAAGCATCAGGCCGCGTGATCCCAAGGTGCATGTAGCCGAGGGACTGGCCTCGTTGACGATCGGCGCCTTCAATCAGGCGATCGCCTCTTTCGACAAGGCCATTCTGCTCGATCCCGCCAACCCACAGTACCGTCTGCATCGCGCGGCGGCACAGGTTGGCAAGGGTGATCTCGACCGGGCACTCGCCGACTATAATGCGGCGCTGACTCTCGACGAAAACAGCATCGCGGCGTTTCGCGGCCGCAGCGTCCTGTGGCTTCGCCGCTCCGACGTCGAGCGGGCTCTTGCCGATCTTGACCAGGCGATACGACTCAGCTTTTCCGACCCCGACATCTATCGGGAACGCGGCATGATCTGGTTTGACCGGGGCCGCTATGACCGCGCCATTGCGGATTTCACGCGCGCCATCGAGCTCAAGCCGAATTTCGCCAGCGCTTATGTCAGTCGGGGCCTAGCCTTTCAGCGCAAAGGCGATACCGTGACGGCGGAAATCAACTTCGAGAAGGCGAAGCTCATCGATCCCTTCATCACCAAAACCCATAGCGAGCTGTATCGGAGCCTGGAGAAGAAGCGCCGCACTTCGCAGGCGCCCCCAAATTAAGCTTCTTGCGCTTTTGCCTCGTCGGCCGGCTACATCCCCCAGCGCAGCGCTGCGGTGTGGACCCGCGCGTCCCAGAGCGCCTGCATCTCGCGGTCGAGCTTGGTAAGCGTGATGGAGCAGCCAGCCATCTCCAGCGACGTGCAGTAATTGCCAACCAGCGAGCGCGCAACCTTGAGGCCGCGTTTCTCGCACTGCCGGGCCGCCGCATCATACATGCCATAAAGTTCCATCAGCGGCGTCCCGCCCATGCCGTTGACCAGGAGCAGCACCTCCTGGCCGCTGGCCGGCTGGATCAACTCACAGATCGCGCCGATCATCTCCTCGGCAATCGCATCGGCATTCATCATCGCCACGCGCCGCCGGCCGGGCTCACCATGAATGCCCACGCCCATTTCCATCTCGTTCTCGCCAAGCGCGAAAGTCGGCTTGCCGGCCGCCGGAACAGTGCAACTCGTCAAAGCGACGCCCATGGTGCCCGAGGCAGCATTGATACGCTCACCGAGCGCCTTGCAGGCCGAAAGGTCGGCGCCCTGTTCGGACGCTGCGCCGAGCATCTTTTCGATGATGACGGTTGCGGCAACGCCCCTGCGGCCCTGGCTGTGCAGGGAGCTTTCTACGGCGACATCGTCATTGGTGAGCACCGTCTGGATAGCGCCGCCTGACATCTCGCCGGCCATCTCGAAATTCATGACGTCGCCCGCATAGTTCTTGACGATGAATAGCACGCCCGCCCCGCCATCGACCGCCTGGCTTGCCGCCAGCATCTGATCCGGCGTCGGCGAGGTGAATACCTGGCCCGGGCAGGCGGCGTGCAGCATGCCATAGCCGACTAACCCGGCATGCATCGGCTCATGGCCGGAGCCGCCGCCCGAAACCAGGGCCACCTTGCCCTGGCTGGGGCCGCCTTTGCGCGCAACGAAAGTCGGATCGAAATGCACCGAGACGATATCGGCGTGGGCTAGCCCAAAGCCGCGCAGGCTTTCGGTGAGAACGTCAGCCACATTGTTCATGAACTTTTTCATGTCATTCCTCCCATGGCCCTGAGTTGCTCTTGTGCTGCTGTCCGCTGTCGCTGCGCTCCGGCATACGCCGGACAACAGCGGGCGCCGTTCTCATTTCTCCCCGGGCTCCTGCATCAGCGCGATCACCCGCTCGGCGAAATCCCGGATCAGCTGCTCCACCTCCCGGCGGCGCTCGGGATCGGCGAACTGCGGCAGCGGAATGCGCAGCACGCCTTCCTCGAAATGCGCAAGCTCCTCGATGGCGCCGAACTGACCGGGATGGGCGCGAGCATAAATCTCCATAAACATGCGCTGCTCCTCGGGCGAGAAATGGCACACCTTGAACAGCGCGGGGATATGCTGGGCCGGCAGCGGCACGCGATAGGCTGGGTTGGTGACCTGCGAAATAAAGCTCTTATGCGTGCCGAACGCTCCGGCAAGCTTCTGTCGCGTGCCGGACGGACGGCGATCAATATAGAGGCGCAAGAGCGCCTTATATTCGGCAATCGCATCGCTCGGCGGAGCGGTTCCGTCGGCCATTACCCGGACCTTTCTGCACCAGGCGTATAGCGGCTAATCGCGAGCTTCACCGGGCCGATCTGCGCCGGCGCGCAGCTTAGCACGCGCAGGCCGGCATCCAGCAACAAGGCGATATGCTGCGGCGTCGAGGCCATATCACCACAAAGGCTTACCTCCACGCCATGCCGCTTTCCGGCCGCGACGGTGCGCGCGATCAGCTCGAGAACAGCAGGGCTCGCCGGATCGGCAAGCGCCGCCAGGCTCGCGTTATCGCGAGCGCAGGCAAGGGTATATTGGACAAGATCGTTCGAGCCGATGGAATAGAAATCCGCATCGAAACTTGCCGCGTTCAAGGCCGCCGCCGGTACCTCGACCATCATGCCGATCGGCGGCACAGCACAGGCAACGCCCGACAGCATCAGGTCTGCGATTTCGGCGTTCATCATGCCTCGCGCCGTGGCAAGCTCGGCGGGAGCCGTCACCATCGGCACCATCACCTTCAAGGAACCGAGCACAGCGGCTCTGGCGAGCGCCCGAAGCTGAATTCGGAAAATCTCAGGCTTTGCGAGCGACAGGCGCAGCCCGCGAACCCCAAGAAACGGGTTGGCTTCGCCATCGATGGTAATGCCTGGGATGGGCTTATCGCCGCCTGCGTCGAGCGTGCGGACGGTGATCGGCCGGCCACCCGCCCATTCGATCAACCGCGCATAGAAGGCGAACTGCTCATCCTCACTGGGCTGATGGCCATCACTGAACAGGAATTCAGTGCGGGTCAGCCCCACCCCATCGCAGATATCGGGCGAGAGGGTATCGAGGAGGCTGGGCTCGTCAATGTTGAGAAGCACCTTCACCGGCTCACCGCCTGCGGTCATCGCGGGGCGATGCAAAAGATCGGCGACGGCGCCCACATGCTCCCTTGTGGCAGCGATGCGCGCCTGCGCTGCAGTCAGGGCGTCAGTGCCGGGCTCAACCGTCAGCGTGCCGCCGGCGGCATCGAGGATCGCCGGTGCACCGTCGCGAAAGGCATCGAGCGGCGCATCCAATCCGACGATCAGATTGACGCCGCGTGCACGGGCCAAAATCGAGACATGGCTGGTCGGGGTGCCATTCAGCGTCGCCACACCGCCGATCCGGTTCCAGTCGAGGCCAAGGAAGCCGGAGGGCGTCAGATCCGAGGCGACAAGAATTGCCCCGTCGGGCAAAATTGCCGGCGCGGCCCTTTCGCCATGCAGGACAGCAAGCACGCGCGCCTTCAGATCGGCGAGATCTCCAGCGCGCGCCGCAAGCACATCGCTGCCGCTGCCCCGATATTCGGCAATTTCCGCATCGAGAGTAGAAGCCCACGCCGTGTCTGCCGCTACACTTGCGGCGATGGCCCGAAGGACAGGGGCAAGAAAATCGTCATCTTCGAGCAAGGCCAGCTGGAATTCGAGAATGTCGCCCGCGAGCTGATCCTCGCGCGAAATCAGCACCTCGATCTGCTCCCGCGCCGCGAAGATCGCCTCCTGCAGAATGCGGGTCTCCTCGGCGAAGGTCGAGAAATGCCGGGAGGCAGTCTTTGCCTCGCGAAGGAGGTGAATGCGGCCGATGACGGTTGCGCCGGAGACGCCAATACCCTTAAACGTCTGCTCGCCGCCCTGATCAGTCATTGAAGTCACGGGTAACCAGCGCGACCAGCGCATCGACCGCGGCTCGCGCATCCTCTCCTGCCGCTCGGATGTGGAGCGGCACGCCATGAGCGGCCTTCAACTTCATCACCGCATTTGGTGATTTGGCATTGGTCCAGCCGCTGCCGGCATGGGCGCGGATCTCGATGGCGGATTCAAAGGTCTTGGCGAGCTTGGTCAGCTTCACGGCCGGCCGCGCATGCAGGCCGGTCGGGTCCTGAATGACCGCGTTGCCCTCGATCCACTCTTGATCCTGCGCCTCTCCCATCGGCTTAAAAATCCTCTGCCGTCGCGCGCACGGCCTCGAGCGTTGCACCACTTGCCGCTTCCGTCGCGGCCATTACCGCGCCCTCGACGACTGGGGCATTGCAGATCTGCACATTGGCGCCCCTGCCGCCTGAGAGCATTTCGATCGCCATCTCACTGTTGGTCTCCGCCCCGCCCAGATCGACCAGCACCGCCACGCCTTTCGGGGAATACACCGAGTTCGATGGCACGCATAATGGCTTCAACATTGGTGCCAAGTCCGCCCTCGGGATTGCCGCCGCACCAGGCGACTTCCACCTCCTCGCCCACCATCTGGCGGACCATATCAGCCGCGCCTTTCGCGACATCGGGCGAATGCGACACGATCACGATGGAGACATTGTCGCTCATTTCCCCTCCAGAACATCGCAGATGGCATGGATGAGCAGCGCCGATGAGCGCGCGCCAGGATCGAGATGGCCGATCGAGCGCTCGCCGAGAAAGGCAGCGCGCCCCTTGGTGGCGCGCATGTCTTTTGTCGCAGCGAGCGCCTCGTCGGCGGTCTTGCGGATTTCAGCCATGGCTCCCCCGCGGGCCATGGCCTCGTGCACCGGGATCAGCACATCCAGCATGGTCTTGGCGCCGCGATCGGACTTGCCGCGCGCCTTCACCGCCTCGATGCCGGCTGCGAACATCGCCGCTGCGCCCGCAACATTAACGGGCTGCTCGCCGCTGGCTTTGCCCATCGCCATCAGCAGCGAACCGTAGAGCGGGCCTGAGGCGCCGCCGACCTTCATCACCAGTGTGGTGCCGGCCTTTTGCAGCGCCGCTCCGAATGGCAGCGGCGCAATGTCGTCCGCCGCCGCCCCGATAGCATTGAAGCCGCGGGTCATGTTCAGCCCGTGATCGCCATCGCCGATCGCCTGATCGAGCTGGGTGAGCTCCTCGGCATGGGCGGTGATCACCGCTTCGCATTTCGCGATCAGCGCGCGCATCAGCTGTTCGCCCATTCCGCTCCTCCTGAGTTGGCGCCCTGCTTGGGAACCGGCGTGAGCCGAAGTGGTACCGCCGGTGCATCGACCCGGTCGCCGCCCTCGGCAAAAAACAGCGCGCCTCCGGCCTCACCGAAACGCTGACTATATCACCGCTGCGCAGCGCCGTGCGCGCACCAAGCAGCGGGTGGAGCTTGTGCCCCTCGGCTTCGAGCAGCGCGACGGATTCAACGCCCAGATGCTCCACCGTCAGCACCTTCGCCGATGCCGCTCTTGGCGGTGAACTCCTTGGAGAGCTCGACCAGCGCATTGGTGGAGTCCCAGGCGGCCCAGCAGAGCGTGATTTCTTTATCCTGAGCAGAAGCGGGCGCCAGCCCCGCAAAGGCTTATCGCGGCGGCCGCGACAGCCGTAACCCATGCCCTCATGGCATCCTCCAGCTTTCCTCCCGCCGCCCATCCTTTTCCCCTGGCTTTCGCCAGCTGTTCGTTCTTAACCGGCACCTTGGGCAAGCGGCTGCCAAACTCCTGCCGGTTAAGTAAGCTAAACTTCTGCACTAAACCTTGTCAAGAAAGTCACGAGGTGATTTTCGCAGGGACGTGGGACGCAAATCGGCGCGAAATCCGAGCATGTCCAATCTCACGCTGATCCCGGCTGGCTCCTCTTATGGGCGACGAGTGCGGCAAGGCGTTGGTCCCGCCACTGTGATTTGCGGAGCATCGCCTCGCGCGAGGGCGTGCCGCCCCAGGCCTCAACCACGCGCTGCGTCGCTGCCTCGTCCCAGACGGAGCCTGGGGCGGGGTCGGCGGCGATGCGGCGGAAGAACGGCGAATAGCGCGCGCAGTAATCGGCGATGCCGCCCGGCGCATTCAGCTCGATGGTCTGGAACGGGCCGATGAACGACCAGCGCAGGCCAAGCCCGTCCTGAATGGTCTTATCGAGATCCTGCGGCGTGACATAGCCTTCCTCGACCAGTCTGAAGGCTTCCGCAAGCAGCGCCGTCTGCAGCCGGTTGAGGATGAAGCCGTCGATCTCCTTAAGTACCGTGATCGGCACTTGCCCGACGCTCTCATAAATGGCGCGCGCCTTCGCGATGGTCTCGGCTGTCGTCCAGGGTGCGCCCGAAAGCTCAACCACCGGCACCAGATGTGGCGGGTTGACGGGATGGGCGACGAGACATCGTCCGCGGCCGTGCAGATCCTTGGTGAACAGCGAGCATTGAATGGCGGAGGTGGACGAGGCTAGAACGGCCTCCGGCGGCGCGAGGATATCGAGGTCGGCATAGATCTCCAGCTTCGCCTCCAGGCGCTCGGGACCGTTCTCCTGGACGAGGCTTGCCCCTTCCAGCGCAGCGGCGAGATCACCGGCCGGCTGGATGAGGGCCTGCGCGGCGCCGGCATCATCGCACAGCCCATAGCCGGCGAGGGTTTTGAGCCCCTCGCGACAGGCGTCGAGCGCCGCCTCGACCGCGCCCGGTGTCGGATCGGTGAGCGCCACGTTCCAGCCGGCGCGGGCAAACACCATCGACCAGGCCTGTCCGATCAGCCCGGTCCCGACAATAGCGACTTTTTGCATCGGTCTTTCTCCCTATAAGCGGCCGAGTGCCAGCTCAGAGCCACAGCACCTTCCGGCGCAGATCAAGATCATCCCGCAGGGCCTGTGAGGGGCCCTGATGCGTGACCGCCCCGCGTTCCAACACCACCGTGCGGTCTGAAAGCGCGAGCGCCAGATCGAGATGATGGTCGACGATGATGATCGCGATCTCGCGCCGCAGGCGGTCAAAAGCCTCGAAAAGCTCCTCCGTCACCGCCGGCGAGAGGCCCTCGAAGGGCTCATCGAGCAGGAGAATACGAACATCGCCGATCAGTGCGCGGCCGACCGCCACCATCTGCTGCTCGCCGCCGGAGAGGTAGTCGGCGGGCGTGTGCAGCCGCTCGCGGATGCGCGGGAAGGTCTCGAGCACCCGCTCTAGCTCCCAGCGTTGGCCGACGCCGGTGATGCGGCGCATGCGCCCCAGCTCCAGGTTCTGCGCCACGGTCATGCCGGCGAACAGGCCGCGCCCTTGCGGCACATAGCCGACGCCCTTGCGGGCGATGACATAGGACGGCTCGCGCGCGATCGGCTCTCCCGCCAGTGTGATCTCGCCGGATGCCGGCGGCGTGATACCGATTAGCGTCTTGAGTAGGGTCGACTTGCCTGCGCCGTTGCGGCCGAGTAGCGCTACGATCTCGCGCTCACGCACCGAGAAGGAGACGTCGTTGAGGATGTGGCTCTTGCCGTAGAACGTATTGACGGCGTCGATCTGCAGCAGCGTCTCGGCCGCGGCAGCGGACACGCGGGCCTTGGCGGCAACCGCCGCACTGCCGGAGCCGATATAGATCGCCTGCACGCGGGCATCGGAGCGAGCGTCCTCGGCGGTGCCGTCGACCAGCACCTCGCCGTCATTCATCACGGTAACGGCGTCGGCGATCTGGAACACGCGATCGATGTCGTGCTCGACCAGCAGCACCGGGATGTCGGCGGAGAGCGTCTTGATCAGGTTGGCGACGCGGCCGCGCTCGGCCGCGGCGAGCCCGGCCAACGGCTCGTCCAGCAGCAGAATGCGCGGGCGTGTGGCGAGCGCCAGCCCCATGTCGAGCAGGCGCTGACCGCCATAGCTGAGCGAAGCGGCTTCGGCGGCTTCGGCGCCGGAAAGACCCGCCCAGCCAAGGAGCTGGGAGGTATCCTCCTCGACACCCGACAGGCTGTCGGCACAGGACCAGATGCCGAACCGCCCCTCATGGCGCGCCTGCACGGCCAGGCGGACATTCTCCTGAGCGCTCAGGCCGCCAAACAGGTTGGTGATCTGGAAGGAGCGCCCGACGCCAGCGGCGGTGATGTTCTCCGGCCGCAAACCCGTGATATCGCGGCCCTCAAGGGCGATGTCGCCCCCATCCGGTGGCAGCAGGCCAGAGAGCAGGTTGAAGGCGGTGGTCTTGCCCGCGCCGTTCGGGCCGATCAGGGCGTGGAGGGTGCGGTCCTTGACCGTGATGTCGGCATCGTGCACCGCACGCAGACCGCCGAAGCGCTTGGAGAGACCACGCGCGACCAGCACCGCTTCGCTATCGCCGCCCTGCCGTATCAGCCCCTCCGGCACGCGCCCGCTGCTGCCGGCCTGCCGGCCCGCCATCGCCGCCGCCTCGATCTCCTTCCTGCGGAATGGGCTGAGCACGCGCTCGGCGACGCCGACAAGGCCGGTCGGTGAGAACACGATGAAGCCGACGAACAGCAGGCCGAACCAGAACAGCCATTCGGAAGTCCAGATGGAGAGGAATTCGCGGAACAGGACGTAGAATAGCGCACCCAGCGCCGGCCCGAGAAAGCTGCGCATCCCGCCGATGACGACCATGGCGAGGAGTTCGCCGGAGAAAGCTACCGAGATCGGCTCGGCGGAGGCGAAGCGGTGGTTGTACACCGAGATCACGCCGGCAATGGCGACCACCGTCGCCGAAACGACAAAGCCGATCAGCGAGTAGCGTGCAGTCGGATAGCCGATGAAGCGCGCGCGTTGCTCATTCTCGCGGATCGCGACCAGCACCGTGCCGACCGGCGAGCGATGGAAACGCCACAGGAAATAGACCACGACCATCGCGATCAGCGCGGAGAAGGCGTAATAGGCCGGGTCGCTGGCCAGATCGACGCCGAGCAGCACCGGCCGTGTGATCCCGCCGAGACCGCTTTCGCCGCCGGTGAAGCTGGTCCAGCGGAAAGCGACGGCGAACAGCATGGCCGCGAGCGCCAGTGTCAGCAGCGAGAAATAAACTCCGCGCCGGCGAAGGATCAGAGCGCCAAGCAGGGTCGCGGCGACCGCGACGAAGGCGACCGAGAACAGCCCTGGCAGCACGAGCATGCCGGGGAACCAGTAGCGTTGGCTGAGCGCGGCGGCATAGGCCGCGAGCCCGAACCAGGCCCCATGTCCGAACGACACCAGCCCGGTATAGCCGACCAGCACATTCAGCCCCATGCAGGCGATGCAGAGCGCCACCACATCGATCGCCGAGCGCAAGGGAAGCCCGACCGCATCCAGCACGAAGGGCAAAGCGATAAGGCCGAGCGCGATGATGATCAGCGGGCGGATACCGTTCCCCATGATGCTACTCGAATTTCTGGATGCGCTCGCCGAGCAGGCCGCGCGGGCGCAAGAGCAGTACGAGTGTCATCAGCAGATAGATTGAGGCCTCACCGGCAGGAGCGAAGAAATAGATGGTCATGCCCCGGACCACGCCGACGAGAATAGCGGCCAGCACCACGCCCCAGAAAGATCCCAGGCCGCCGATCACCACCACGACAAAGGCTGCGGTGAGGATTTCCGCGCCCATCGCCGGGTGAACACCGGAAATTGGCGCGAGCAGTACGCCCGCTAGCGCAGCGAGGCCGATGCCGAGCGCGGCGACCGCCGTCATATAGGGCTGCAGCGAGATCCCGAGCGCCCCGACCATGTCCGGGTTCTGTACCCCTGCGCGCACGACCCGGCCGAAGGGCGTGCGGAACACGATCGCCCAGGTGGCGGTCACCGCGACGAGCGCGACGGCGAGGATCATCAGCCGATAGCGCGAATAGATAAAATCGCCGATGAAAACCTGGCCGCGTAACTCGCTTGGGATCGAGAAAGGCAAAGGCGCGGCGCCGAAGATGATGCGCAGGCTCTGCTCGATCACCATGGCCAGGCCGAAGGTCATGAGCAGGCTGAGAATCGGATCGGCGCGGTAGAAGCGGCGGAACAAGAGGCGCTCGACGACCATGCCGAGTATAGCGACCAGCACCGGCGAGGCGACGAACGCACCGCCAAAGCCGATATAGGGCGTCAGCAGCACGGCAAGATAGGCGCCGATCGCATAAAAGCCGCCATGGGCGAGGTTGACGATGCCGCCGAGGGAAAAGATCAGCGACAACCCGAGCGCAAGCACCAGATAATAGGCGCCGACCAGCAGGCCATTGACCACCTGCTCAACGAGGAAGACGATCTGCAAAGGTGCGCCTCCTGTGGTGAGGTGCTGATAGAAATAAGCGCGAACGTCTCAACAAAGGCGGAGGCAATTTCCGCAAGCACGGCGCTGTGAGCCCTGTTCGAAAAAGCCCCCTCACCCGGTCGCCTTCGGCGCCCGGGTGAGGGGGCTTTTTCGAACCTCTCGGACGAGAGAGAGGACCGATTGCGCGCAGAAACAGTTTGGAGTCCATCGCTGCTTCGCCTGACGAAGGCATCTCGGACGCGGATAAGCCGGGCCGCCAGGCCGGCGGGGAGCCCGTATACAGAGAGGCCTTTGCTAGGTCTTCATCGCGCAGCTGCCGTCCTTGGGCGGGGCGAGCACTTCGAGGTCTTCATTTGGTCCGGGCACCGTGCCGAGCGGGTTGTAGATATCCCACTTGTCCTTCATTTCGGACGGCTTCTTCGCCTCGATGGCGTACATCGGCATGACCATCTGGTTGTCATAGGCGCGGAAATAGCCCTCCCGTTCCTTCATGACATCGAATTTGGCTTCCTTGCGCAGATGTTCGGCGATCTTGGCGGTGTCAGTGGATTTGGTCTCGGCCATGGCCTGGGCGACGATTTTGAAGGCGTTGTAATCGCCCCAGGACTGGTTCTCGGGGAGTTTCCCGTACTTCTTCGAGAAGGCCGCCACATAAGCCTTGGACGAAGGGGTGTCGACCAGGTGATGCCAGACCAGCGGCCAGATGCCGGAGAAGTTGCCCTGCCCTGCCCCCCATGCGACTGCCGTGTCAAAGCCAAAGCCGGCGACCGGGAACGGAAGCCCATACTCGGCATATTGCTTGATGAAATTGGTGATCTGGTTGCCAGCGAGGTTCGACACAACGAGGTCGGGCTTGGCCTGGCGGATCTTCAGGATATAGGGGCTGAAGTCGGTGGCGTCGGTCGGCACCAGCTCATCGCCGGCGAAGGAGCCGCCGTTCTTTTCCATGAACAGCTTGGCCACGCGCAGCAGGTCATGGCCGAAGGCATAATCCGCGGTAAGCGAATACCACTTCTTGCCTTTCACAAGATCGGCGCGCAGCAGATAGCTGCCAACTGCCTGCACATACATCGAGTTCGCCCCCTCGATGTGAAACATATAGGGGTTGCAGCTCTTGCCGCGTAGCTCGTCGGAATTGCAGCCGGTATTGATGAAGACTCGCTTCTTGCGGTCGGCGACCTGGCCGATGGCAAGGCCCGAGGCGGAGGAGATCTCGCCGATGATCAGCACCACATTGTCGCGGTCGAACAGGCGCTCGGCTTTGGCAGAGGCGGTCTGCGGGTTGACCGAGTCCTCCATGACCAGCTCGATCTGCCGGCCCATCACGCCGCCTGCGGCATTCACCTCCTCGGCGGCGAGCTTAACGCCCATCTGAGCATATTCACCCAGGGGCCCAAGGAAGCCGGTGAGCGGCGTTAGATGGCCGACGCGGATGGCGTCAGCCTGGGCCTTGACGACCGCCGGCATGCCCAAACCTGCCAGGACTGCCGCTCCGGCCGCGCCTTTCAGCACGCCGCGACGCGAGACGTGAATGTCTTTCGACATCTAAGAGCTCCTTGGTTTGTTTCTTCCCCATTTTTCAGCCGTAACCTTGCCGGTCCGGCCATTATCCAGCAATCCGTTTCCGAGAGGCGCTTGCTGTGATTTGTGATCACAGTTAGGTTGGGGGAAAGCGACATCGGTGTCCAGCGCTTTCTTAGGTTCAACTTGCGTAGTACTCCCGCCCTTCGGAACGTAGTACCTCTCGACCGTCGCACGCTTGGCGACCAGGTCTATGCCGAGCTTCGCGAACTCCTGGTCTCCGGCCGGCTTGCCCCTGGCGAGCGGCTTTCGCTGCGTTCTGCTGCGCAATCGCTTGGCGTGTCGATCATGCCGGTGCGGGAGGCGGTCAGCCGCCTGGTTGCCGAGCGGGCGCTGGAGGTGGCGCCTCACCGCGCCGTGCGCGTGCCCTTCATGAGCGCGCGCCAGCTGCGCGAGCTGGCAACCGTGCGCATCGCCATCGAAGGCTTCGCCGCCGAGCAGGCTGCGCTCAACCGTACCGAGCGCGACCTGACGACCATCAGCGCCACCGAGGCTGCGTATCGGCACGAGAGCGTGTCCGACGCGCCGGACCTGCCGAGCGCGGTGGAGCTCAACAAGAACTTCCATTTCGCCGTCTACCGGGCGGCTGGCTTTCCCAGCCTCGTCGAGATCATCGGCAGCCTGTGGCTGAAGATCGGACCGGTGATCAATCTCGATCTGCGCGCCAACCCGGAGCGGCTTGTCACCGGAGGCGCCTGCCGCTTCCATGCCGAAATACTGGACGCGATTAAGAAGCAGGACGGACCGCGTGCGAAGGCGGCGCTCGCCGACGACATAGCCGGTGCCGCCGCCTTCATCCTGGAGCGCGGCAGCCTGCCGGACTTCTAACGCAAGATAATCAAAGGAGGAGATGCCATGGATCTGGGGCTAAACGGACTTCGCGTCCTCATCACTGCGGGCGCATCGGGGATAGGGCGGGAGACGGCACGCGCCTTCATCGAGGAGGGCGCGCAGGTGCACATCTGTGACGTCGATACCCAGGCACTCGATGAGCTCGGCCGGAGCGATCCCAAGATCAGCCGCTCGAAGGCGGATGTTGCCGACCGGGCCGAAGTTGCGGCGATGTTCGAGGAGGCACTGAAGACCCTTGGCGGGCTCGACGTGCTGGTGAACAATGCCGGCATCGCCGGGCCGACCGGCCGGGTTGAGGAGATCAACCCAGAGGACTGGGACCGCTGCGTAGAGGTCTGCCTCACCGGCCAGTTCAACTGCACGCGCCTTGCGGTGCCGCATCTGAAGGCAAGCGACAACGCCTCGATCGTGAACCTCTCCTCCGCCGCCGGCAAGCTCGGCTTTCCCATGCGCGCGCCTTATGCCGCGGCGAAATGGGGGGTGGTCGGCTTCACCAAATCGCTCGCGATGGAGCTGGGCGAGCTCGGCATCCGGGTGAACGCCATCCTGCCCGGTGTGGTCGAGGGCGACCGCATTCGCCGCGTCATCGAAGGCAAGGCCCAGGCGCTCGGCAAGTCCTTCAACGAGGTCAAAGACGCGATGCTGGAGAATGTCTCCATGCACACCACCGTGACGCAACGCCAGCTCGCCGATCAGATCCTGTTCATCTGCTCGCCGCGCGGCCGGACGATCTCGGGCCAGGCGATCTCGGTGTGCGGCGATATTCTCAAGCTGGTTTAAGGGTCGGCGCGAGCCCTCTCCGGCTAAAGCGAGATTTTAGCTCAGTTGAGATGCGGCTTTGCCTCCGGTCCCCCGCCAGGGTGAGGGGGGTAAGAACTCGGTTTGTGGTACGGACCGTCCGAGACCGAGAGGTATTACCCCTTACCCCCACCTTCTTCCCTGGGAGAGGGAGCTCGCCTCACGCGCCGGCCAGCAGCGCAACCGCAACGGCTGGCGCGCACACGCCCGCCTTGCGCCGCGTCTCCTGCGCCGCGGGCACCAGATCGGCGAAGGCCATCGCCCTGCGGCAGGAGCGGCGCGCCAGCTCGGGGACGAGGAAATGCCCCGCTCCTGCGGCGATGAAGGGCGCCTGTTCGCGTAGATCGCCGCGCGACAGCACCTGGGCAAGTGCCTCGCCGAGGGTCTGAAGCTGGCGTTCGCGAAAGTAACGCGCAGCCTGATACCAGGTCGCGATCGGAAAGTCCGCGGCATCGCGGCCGTACATGCGGGCGATGCGCGCCCGGCAGTCCGCAGCGCTTTTGCTGCGTCCGTCCGAGGCCGGGTAGCTGTCGTCCTCGGCGGCGAGCTCGCCGCCCAGGCGGTAAATGTCTGCTGTTGTGGCGAAGTTCTCCGCCATCAGCCTTTGCCAACTTCCGGCGAAAGGCGCCTTGTTCGCGAGCGCCATCAGGGAGGTGCGCATGACCCCGCTATAGACCAGCTCTCCGCTCTCCAGCCGCTCCGCATCGGTGAAGCCGCGGGTCGCCGGCGCGCCACCCGTGACCGGGATGATGTCCGTCGTCGTGCTGCCGATGTCGCAGAACAGAGCATCCGGGGAGATACGCCCGACCCAGGCCGCACTCGCATGCCAATTCGCGGAAGCCACATGCGGCCAGGCCGCAACCGCCGCGTCCTCCTCCACAAAGCCATGCGGTCCGGCGTAGAACCGGATCCCCGCGCTGCCCGCAAGCTCGACCGCCGCGCCACAGATCGCCTGCACGCCTTCGGCGCGACTGGGAAAAATTTCCGCAAGTTCTCCGGTCATCGTCACCGCATGGCGGGCGGGGGGACCGAACTCTGCAATCACCGCGTTCCAGGCCGCGGTAAGGTGCTCCAGGCCCTGCCATAGCGGCATGGCTAGCTGCTCGACCGCCTCTACGGCACCATTGCGCAAGAGGGCCGCCTTGAGATGGGCCCCGCCAATATCCCAGCCGATGATCGTCGTCATTGGTCTTCCCACTTGCCTCAGAGCCCGGGTTTCGCTTTAACCCGAAACGATCTCATGCGACAGCCAGGAGTTGCCTTGGCATTCGACGTCATCCCCGTGATCGATCTGAAAGGCGGCAAGGCGGTGCGCGCCACCGGCGGCGATCGCGCTGGTTATCGGCCGCTTGCCAGCCCGCTCTGTCCGGATGGCAACCCGCTGACGGCGATGCGCGGCTTTCTCGCGCTGCACCCGTTCCGGCGTGCCTACATCGCCGATCTTGATGCCATCGAGGGCGGCGCGCGGCAGGATGAGCTGCTGCAGGCCATCCGGGTCGCCTTCCCGCAGCTCGAATTGTGGGTCGATGCCGGCTTTGCCGATGAGCGCGTCCTCGCAGACTGGCTTCAGCAGGGCGTCGGCAGGCCGGTGCTCGGCAGCGAGAGCCTTCGCGATCCGCAATTGCCGCGAGGGCTCAGCAGCATTCTGTCGCTCGATTTTCGTGGGCCGCACTTCCTCGGCGATCCTGCCCTGATGGCGGAGCCGGCGCTCTGGCCGGCCGATGTCATCGTGATGTGTCTGCACAGCGTCGGCGCGGGCGACGGACCGGATCTCGACCAACTCACCCGCATCAAGGCAATGGCACAGGGCCGGCGTATCTACGCCGCAGGGGGCGTGCAGGGTTTGGCCGATCTTCAGCGCCTCGCCGCGCTCGGCTTCTGCGGGGCGCTGATTGCCTCAGCGCTGCATAACGGCGCGATCACCTCCGATGATCTGAGCGCCCTCGCTAAGCGGACGGATCAAAGCTGAATTCCGGCTAAACGACGCAGTGCCCAAGGGTTCACCTTCAACGTGACAATAGTTTTGCTGCCGGGGAGGGCTGTGGAGGAAAGTATGCGTCGCTTTATGCTTACCTTATTCGTTATTCTTGGAATCGGCATGGTCGGGCTGTCCGTAGCCTCGGCTGCGCCCGTTAGCGTTGGGCAAAGCCCTGGCGTGAACGCCGGAAGCGGGCTGACCAACGTGCAGTATTATGCCGGCTATTGCGAGCGCCTGCGCAGGGCCTGCATCTTCAAGGAAGAGCGCGGCGAGTGGGGCCGCGGCAATTGTCATCGCTACCGGGTCGAATGCGGCCATGCCCGCTATTGCGAGCGGCTGCGTCAGGCCTGTGTCTACAAGGAGGAACGCGGCGAGGTCGGTGAAGGCAACTGCCGGCGCTATAAGCACGAGTGCGGCGGCTGGTAACAGGCTTTTCGCGGCGCAAGCAGACTTAGGGGCGGCTCCTCGCCGCCCCTTGGCATTTCATCGCATGAATATGGCAGCCAACCGCTGAAGCAGACCCTGGGGATGCTTGGCCTCCGGCTTGGCAGGGGACCCGGCGTCCTTTTTAACGGGCTCCTTCTGCTCAGGGGGGTTTCCGCTCTAGCTCTTGGCAGCAGCGAACGGATGCGTAGCGGTATCCTTGCGGGACTGAACCTCCTGGGCCGTCGGCGTGCCGTTCACGGCGCGGGCGATCAACTCCTTCACGGCCTGGTAGTTGTACTGCTGGATCTTGGCGTCGTCGGCCGCTTCCCAGTGGATGAACACGCCCACGCAGATGAACAGGTCATCGGCTTCGGAAGCCGGGATCGTGCCATCGGCGACGCTATCGGCAACCGCCTTGGCAACCGCATACTGCGCCGGGCCGAACATCTGCACGGCCTGACGCGCATCCTTGATGGTGACCTTATTGTAGAGGATGGTGTTCGGCTTGGTGAGCAGGTTCGGAGCGACCACCGCCAGCAGCGACGTAAAACCGTCCTTGTTGTTGGTGAGCGCGGTGCAGAAGGCGGTCTCGGCAGCGCTGCCGCGCGGCCCCATGATCAGGTCGATATGCGCAACTTCATTGCCCTCACCAACGAGAGACTCGCCAACACGTACGTTATGAATCTTGGCCATTGAAAAAGATCCTCCCGAAAAAGGTTTCTACCTCCTGCACCAGGGGTGCGGGAATCCCGACCTATCCTTGTTTTCAGCGTTTGACGAGTCTTCGCCAAACCGGTTGGCTAGATAGCGCGCTCAGCGGCGCGCCTCGCAGCTTAGCTTTAAGCCCCTAAAATCGCAAGGACACCTCCGCGCTTGGTCACAGGAGGCCTCGCGCAAAAAGCGTGGCGACGGTGAGATCGGCGCTAGTGCCGGGATTGAGACGCTCCGCCTTGAGCCGGGCATCGAGCTTGAGCAAAAGGAGCGTGTGCGCGCCGCGTGCGTCGGGCGTCGCCTCCAGCCGCTTGCCGATCTCTGCGGCAAGGCGGCACACGGCATCGGCCTTCGCCGCTCCGAATTTGCGGCCGATATGGCTGTCGGGGATCGTGGTGAGGAAGCGCCAATAAATTTTCGCCCCCGCTTCGGCGGGGTTGGTCGCGCCTTGCGCTGCGGCGAGGCCGGATTCGAAGACATCGGCGTAATTGGATATGTATTGATAGGCGATGCGGTCGCGGGCACTGGCAAGCCGCATGGCCTCGAGCAGCGTGACCTCTGCGGGCGCGCGAACATCGTGCTGCGGCGCCGTTCCAAGCCCGCCGGGGTTGGCCAGTGCAATTGCCCGGAAGCACAGGCTAGCGTCCTCGCGGTCAAGACCGGCGAGCACCGCACCTAGCTCGCGCCGCAGCGCGCCCTTCCCTATCCGCTCCGCGCTGGCGGCGAGCGGTGCTGCCAAGAGGATGATGCCGAGATTGGTGTTCTGCCCTACCGCCTCGCGCGTCGCCTCGACGGCGGCAAGGATACGCGCGCCGACCCTGGCACCCGCCCTCGCAATATGCGGCGCAGCTGCTTCAGCGCTTGTCTCGAAATCGGCGACAGTCATGCCGTGGCCCTCGCCATGGACATGCACGTTTCCCGGCTTGAGCGCTTCCAGCTCGGCGCGGCAGGCGGCGATGAACGCCTCGGCGATGGCGCTGGGTTTCATGAGCTGCGCACTGCGGAGAGAGGGAGCTGCCGGCGTCTCGCAAGCGCGGCAAAAAAGCGCTCGGCCAGAATATCCGCCACCGAAAGCCCGGGATTGGCGGCTTCAAGCCCGCTCCAGGCCGGCATGCTGTTCACCTCGAGCGTCAGGAGCGCACCGCTCCTGTCGCGGATCAGATCGACGCCGGCATAATCGGCACCCACGGCTCTGGCCGCGCGCTCGGCCGTCTCGACGAGATCGGTGGTCAGCACTGCTGGCTGCGGCCGGCCACCCTGCTTGATGTTGGTGATCCAGCTGGCGCCGATCCGCATCATGCCGGCGATTGCGCGTCCGGCGCAGACGAACAGCCGGTAGTCCTGCCAATGCGCCCCCGCGGGCTCGACGAAGCGCTGCAGATAGTAAAGCCCGGCGACCTCCTCTTCGGCCGGCAAATCCTCAATCCTGCGGATCAGGCGCAAGCCCCGCCCTTGCGCTCCAAACAGCGGCTTCAGAACAAGTGCAGCGCCGCCCGCGGCTTGCCGCTCGACAATGGAGGCAGCCTCCTCCTGGCTCTGCGCCGTGAAGGTTGCTGGCGTTGCAAGTCCTGCCGCCGCGATCAGATGGGTGGTCATGGATTTGTCGACACAGCGCTCAATCGCGCGCGCATCGTTCCACGCCATCACGCCCAGTTCGCGCAGAGCATGCAGCACGCCGAGCCGCAGCGTCACCTGCTCGAAGCTTCCCGCCGGAATGCCGCGCACCAGCGCTGCATCGGGGAGGCTGTCGGCAAAGCCCGGCAAAGCGAGGCCGAAAGGTGCGCTGGTATCAAATCCGCATGATTTCAGCGACAGCGGCACGGCTTCCGCGCCGCGGCGCCTCAAGGCGGCGACGATCTTGCGCGCCGGGCCGTCGCTGGCCTCGGCGAACAGTGCGATCCGCAGCCGCCTGCTCGGCCCCTTAGGCGAAGCTGGCATTGACCAGCGCCTCATCGATCCTGCCCGCGCGGAAGCTCTTTCCGCTTTCGATCGCCGTGACGATCACCGCCGCCGGGCTGAACAGCGCCGGATCGATGGCATAGAAATCGTAATTTACCGCCGCAAACACCTCCTTGAACGAGCGGCCGTAATCGCGCGAGGCGGTGCTCGGCAGGCGATTGGCGAGGTCGGCGGCGTCGCCCTCCGGGCCGGTTACGAAGAGCTGCACATGTCCGCCAAAAATGATCGCGTCATTGGTGCGGCCCATCGCCGTCATGAAGTCGCCGCCGGCCGGCGGCAAGGGCGCATAGCCGAGCCCGTCGATGATCCGCTCCAGCGGGAAATGCAGCGTATGCGCCTTGTGGAGTGCCACCTCCAGCACCCGCGCGGTCACCTGCACCGTACCGGCGCGGCTCTCGGTTGGAGCATAGATGAAGGCGAGATCCTTCGGCGCGAGCTGGCAGTCGTCGGCGATCCTCTCGACCAGCGGATCGGGTGGCGGCCCCTTGGCCTCGAGCACGAAAATAGCCCTGCCCGCCTCGTCGCGATAGCCGAGCTCCTGGAATAGCGTCTCCTTTCGGGCAACGGCTCTGCCGGGCCCCGAGCCGAGCACGCTATAAGCCCCCTCCCCTTCGCCGTGGGTGAGGTGCCAGCCCGCATATTGGCTGGCGAGGCACGCAACCACCGGATTGGAGGAGGCGACCGCGATCGCCCACGGCCAGGGTACCGAGCCACCGCCCATCGGCACGAGCCCCGCTTTTCCCAGCCCGCCCATGCAGATCTCCGCGATGCGCAGGCCCGCCTCGATGCTGCCGGGCGCTTGAGCGCCGGCGTCGATGAGCAACTGCCCTAGTGCGCCGCGCTCCACCGAAATGCCGAGCATGGCGCTATCGGCGAGCATCTGGTCGAGGAGCCGCGCCGCGCGCGCATTTACGCTGATGCCTGGCCGACTGAGTAAACTGGTATTCATTGCTGTAAACCTATGAGCTGCAAAGCTTCTTGAGCACGGGCAAGGCAAAGCCGCCGAGCCTCGCACGTGTTTTCGCCGCGAGCAAGGACCGTGCAGACCGGTGAACCGGCCGGAATCGCCGTACCCGGCTGCGGGCGATCGGCGAACCCTGGTGGCCAGCTGACGCGTGGCATGCGATCGACCGCGGCCAGCGCATAGACGATCTGCAGGGCACGGGCGCTGGTAAGTGACGGAACGGGCGATAGCGGTTCGCCGCGCGCCGCCGCGATATGGGCCGCAAAGAGCGGAGGTTTCGGGATCGTCGCCTCCGGTCCCCTCTCCCGTTGGGAGAGGGAGCGCCCTGCATTTGTGGCGGGACATCCGTCTCGATCGCAGCCTTCTTCGGCGAGATCTCGCCAGCTGTACCTGTTGAAATCCGATGGCTCCCACAGATCGAACAGGTCGAGGGTGGCGCCGAGCCGAGGATTGATCTCAATCAGCGACCACCCCTGCGCGCCGACAATGAAGTCGATGCTGTTCAGCCCCTTCAACCCGAACGTGCGCGCCACCTTGCGAACGGCTTGGGTAAGCTCCGTCGAAAGGCTTTCGGGGATATCCGCTGGCGCGACCGCCCCACCAAAGCGGTAGGGCTGGCCTGGTGCGGGGGCGGTCCATTGCTCGCTGAAACCCACGATCCGAGCGCCACCCGGACCAGCCAGGAACAGTGCCGATACCGAGCGGCCCGAAACAGCCTCCTGGGCGTAGAAACTGCCCCGCATTCCGGGGCGCGCCATGACATGAGCTCCACCTGCTCCGCCCCGGCGTTTGGCCAGCCAACCCGGCGCTGCGGGCGCCCCCACCCGGATCTGCGGATGCGGGATGTCCAGCGCGGAGAGCATCTCCGCGAGCCGCCATGGATCTTTCACCGCCGCAACTGTCTCCGGGCTATTGCCGATAAGCGGCCACCGCGCAGCGATCTCGCCAAGCAGGGCGGTGCGGTCCTCAAAGCCCGCGCCATAGACAAGGCCGATGGGCCGCTTGGCACCCACCGCAGCCAGCTCCGACAACGCCAGCAACAACGCGGGCTCATCGAAGCCGCCCACGAGATCGCCGGCGACTGGCCGGACGGCTCCGGCAACCGCGCAAGTGTCCTCATCGGCAAACAGATCGGCGACGAGCGGCACAAAGCCCGCCCGGCGCGCAGCCATGGCGGCGGCCCGCCCGGAAAAGGCGGCGATCAGGATCGCTGGCCCGGCCATTGCCGGTGCTCAGGCGCCGGTGAGCTGCTGGGCCAGCGCATAAGCGTCGCGGAAATCCAGCATCAGAGCCTTATCGGAGGCGATCATTTTGCGGAACAGGCCCGATTCGGTCTGGTATTTCACATTGCCGATGGTTAGCGCACCAATGCCGACGCCGGGCGTACCGCCAAGCGGCGCGCCGTCATCGAACACGCCGATACCCGCGATGCCAGGCGGCGGGACAGCGTTCACATCGGCGGCCACGATTAGCGATGTCGCCTCGGCGATGACCGCCTCGGGCAGCACCTGGTTGCCGGCCGGTCCGGCGCAGAGGATGATCTCGGTATCGCGAACGATGGCGCGCTTCTTCTCCTCGCTCGAGCCGTCGACACCCTCAACTTTCACGTTGAAGCGCGCCTGCATATCGGCGGCGGAGCGCTTCACCCGCGCATCGCCGTCATAGCCGACGAGTTGCACGCTCGCGCCCTCGCTCGCCGCCAGCACCGCGGCGCTGAAGCCGACAACACCGGTACCGCCGAACACGGCGACACGCTTGCCGGAGAAGTTGCCACCGGTCTTCTGCTTCAGCGTCTTGGCGACGCAGGCAACCATCGCCGCCGCCGTCGTGAAGGAGCCGGCCGGATCGGCAAAGATCGATATGGCAAAGGGGGGCACGAAGGCTTCATAAGCCTCGCTCATCATGTCGAGTGCGGCGATGGCATTCTTGCCCGCTATGAACAGCGCCGTGCGTGGACCGACATCTGGCGCGCGCGAGAAAATTGCATCCTGGACGAGGCCCTTGATCTCCTCGACCGTCACCTGCGTATAGGGAACCACCGCGTCATAGCCGGCGTCGATCGCCATGTTCACATCGAATGGACTCATATGCTTGAGCGGCGTCACCATATGCAGAATGTTACGGCTGGCCATGGCCGTTTCTCCCTATCGCTGTTGGTTCAGGCGATTTTCGCGACCTTGTTATCCGGGCGACTTGGGTGAGATGTCCGCGCCCTGGTTGCGGGCCTTATGGATCGCTAGGCGTAGTGTGCCTGCGAGGCCGGTCCGCTGCAAGGCCTCCATGATGTCACGGGCTGCGGGCTCATCGGGAAGGAAGGCAAAGCCGGTCGGTCCCCAGGAGCTCTGGCCAATGCCGCGCACGCCTCGCACCTGTAGCCAGGAGAGCACTGCGGCCACCCGGCCGCTGCTATAGGGACTGCCGCCCTGTGCGGGCGCGAAATGACGGCCCATCACCGATTGAATCTCCTCGATCGCGGCGCCGAAATTCGGCAGATCGGCCTCGGCGACGGCCGGAAGCGCGCGCATCAGTGTCAGCCGGCACAGATGCGCGGCAAGGCTGGCCGGAAAGTGCGGCAGCTCCAGGAAGGCGCGTTTCTCCGCAGCGCCGTGCACCCCGCGGGCAGCCGGATCGAAAATCAAGAGAATGCGCCAGCTTTCCGGGAAGGGCAGCCGCGCCAGCATCGGCGGCACAACGGTAGCGGAGCCGCGGCCGCCATCGAGCACCAGCCCGCCATGGTCGAAGGCGCCGGTGCCGATACCGGAGCGTGCGCCGCGGCTGAGCAGCCCGGCAATCGCGGCGGTTGCGAGCGGCATGCCCTCCATGACGGCGAAGGCCCGGCCAATCGCAAGCGCGAGCTGGGTGCCTGAGCCGAGCCCGGCATGCGCGGGGATCGCCTCATCGATGCTGAGCTGAAAGCGCGGTGCGCGGCCATAGGCCTCGCACAGCTTGAGCAGGTAGTCTTCGGCGCGCTTGGCCTCCTCGCCCGCGATGGTGAGGGTTTCGGCGCGCGCGAGTTTGAGCCGCGTTACCGGGCCGTCGAGGCCAAGACCAAGCCCGCCGAAGCGCCGCCCCAAGCCGCCCTCGAGATCGAGGAAGCCCAGATGCAGGCGGGCGTGAGCCGTAACCGAAACTTCAGTTGGCAGATCGTTCATGCGCAAGGATGCCTGAAAAGAAGGGGGTGCTGAGCTATTATCACTGAGCTATGCTGCCTCTATAATTCGCCATTCAGCCCATGGAGAATAAGTCTGATGGCCGACAAGCCGGGAGAAAACGTCTATACCCCCGAGGCGATCGAAGCGCGACTAAAGTCCAGCCTGCCGCACTGGTATTATGAGGATGGCTGGATCAGACGCAAATACAAGACCAACAGCTGGAAGGGAACCTTGATGGTGATTAACGCGGTCGGGCATCTCGCCGAGGCCGCCTGGCACCATCCCGATATTACTGCCTCCTATGCCTGGGTCGAGGTGCGGCTGATGAACCACGCCGCGCGCGGGATCACCGACAAGGATTTCGAGCTGGCCAGGAAAATCGAGGACGTGGTCGCCTGGCAGCCCGGCAAGGAGGGCGGAGCACTGGAGGGAACGCCGGACAAAGATCCGCGCTTCGCCTATATCAAATACGACGATTAAGCGAGCTGGCGCCTCCTCGATCGGCGTGGGCAAGCTCCTGCTACCTGCGGGGCGGTGAGGGGATTTTGCGGATTTTCTCTGTCACGCCTCATGTGCAATCTTGCCTCGACCGGTTGCACCGTGGATGAGCCTGCGCGATATTAGCCGAAATTCGTGCAGCGTTCAGTGTGGCGCGAGACAAGCGCTTCACTAAACTATTGTGCTACCTAGTGTCTCTTTGTCCCGCAAATGCCGAAAGAGCGCAGCAAGTTCATCGGCATTTGCGCGGCGGGACACCAGGAGAGAAGAGGAAGCGCCGTGGTCACCTCAAGGACCTGCGGATAATGGCCGCCTATATTGGCAAGAGGGAAGTGCCGCTGGATACGGCTATCGTGCGGGCCAATGAACTGCTCGCTCACTGCCGTATGCCGCTGATTGCCGGATTTGGCGCCGAAGTTGCCGGCATGCGCGCGGCGCTCAAGCTTGCAGCGCAGCTCGGCGGTGCGGTGGACTTCTGCCGTGGCCCTGGTACCACCAATCTCTTGCGCGCCATGATCGACCGCGGATTGCTGTTCACCACGCCGCGCGAGGCGAGAAGTCGAGCCGACGTGCTGCTGCTGGTTGGCCCGTCGGTTGGCAGCACGGAAGCCGTGCTCGACATCCTCGAAGGCCAGCCGACGCTCTCCGCGGGCGATAGTGCCAAGCGCGACGTACTCTGGCTTTGCCCGGCAAAAGCCTCCGACGAGCTATCGCGGTTCGACATGCTGGTCGCCGATGCCGATTTGACGATGCTCCACGGCGTGCTGGGCCTGCTCAATGCGGTGGCGCGCTCCCGCCCGATGCGGCTGGAAAGCTTCGGCCGCCTGTTCCGGCAGGATTATGAGGAGATTACCGGCCGGCTGCTCACCGCGCGGTTCGGCGTCATCGCCTTTGCGCCGGAAGACCTCGATCCCCTCGCCATCGAGGCGCTCTTCGCCTTTGCCGAACAGCTCGGCACCGCGACACGGATCACGCTCCTGCCGGTGATTACCGCGAGCGCGGCCCAGACCGCGGCGATAGTTTCGACCTGGTCCACCGGTTTTCCGCCGCGCCTCGGCTTTGCCCGGGGCTATCCCGAGTTCGACCTCTGGCGGTTCGATGCCGAGCGCCTCACCCGTGGCGGGGAATGCGATGCCCTGGTCTGGCTCTCGCCGATGCAAGCCAAGGGGCCGGACTGGAAGTGCGACCTGCCGATGATCGCCATTACCCGGCCAGGTGCGGTTTTCGTCCGCGCACCCGAAGTGCTGATCGAGACCGAAATTCCGGGAGCGGAAGGCCTCACCGAGCTTTACAGCGACAGGCTGCAGGCGCTCGCCTCGATGCCAGAAGCTCCCGGAGCGCTCCTGCCTTCGCCGGGTGTGATCTTGACGCGCCTCGTCCAGCACAGGGAGGCACAGGCGGCATGATCCGGCTCACCGGCGGACGCATCATCGATCCGGCAAACGACCGCAACGACATCGGCGACCTCTATATTGCGGGCGGGCGCATAGCCGAGCCGCCGGCAAATCCCGATGGCGCCGACACCTATGACGTGACCGGCAAGATCGTGATGGCCGGCGCCATCGACATTCATTCCCATATCGCCAGCGGCAGTGTGAACCTGGCGCGCCTTCTCCTCGCCGAGCAGCACCCGGCGCGCGAGCCGCATCCCGGCCACCTGCCCTTCTCGACCGCCCCCTGGTCGACCTATGAGACGGGCCGGCTCTACGCCCAGATGGGCTTCACCACGGTGGTCGAGCCCGCGCTCATTCCGCAGGATGCGCTGAGCGCCCATCTGCAGCTCGCCGACACACCCTATATCGACCGGGCGGCGCTTGCCGTGCTCGGCAATGAGGATTTCCTGCTGCGCCTGCTGCGCGACCGCCAGGGCGAGGCTCTTCTCGACGACTATGTGGCCTGGAGCGTGGCGCAGGCGAAATGCCTTGGCGTCAAGGTGATCAATGCGGGGGGCGCTGCGGCCTTCAAGGAGAATGTGCGCACCTTCGGGTTCGACGATGTCGTCCCCTCCTATGGCCTTTCCTCGCGGGCGATTCTCGAGGCGCTGCTCGCATCGGTCAACCGGCTCGGCATCCCGCACCCGCTCCATGTGCATTGCAACAATCTCGGTGTTGCCGGCAGCTTCGTCACCGCGATCGAGACGATGGAGGCGGCGGCCGGCCTGCCGATGCATTTGGCACATCTGCAATTTTACGGCTACGGCACGGAGGGCAAGCGCAAATTCTCTTCCGCCAGCGCATTCCTCGCCGAGGCGATCGGTTACCACAAGAACATCACTGTCGATGTCGGGCAGGTCATGTTCGGCCAGACCGTCACCGTCTCGGCCGATGTGCTGCGCCAATATGAAAGCCGCGTGTCCTCTATCCCCAAGAAGTGGATCGTGTGGGATGGCGACGGCAATGGCGGCGGCATCCTGCCTTACCACTATCAGCCGACCAGCTATTACAATGCGCTGCAATGGGCGATTGGGCTGGAGTTGTTTCTGCTGATCGACGATCCCTGGCGGGTGTTCTTCACCACCGATCATCCGAACGGGGCCCATTTCACCACCTATCCGCAGATCCTTTACCTTTTAATGAATGCCAATGAGCGTGGCCGCTGGATGGAGCGCCTGCCGAAAGCCGCCATGCAGATGAGCATCCTTTCTCAGCTAAAGCGCGAATACGGCCTCTACGAGGTGGCGATCATGACCCGCGCTGCGCCGGCGCGGCTTCTGGGCCTTCCCGACCGCGGTCACCTCGGCGTCGGTGCCGCCGCCGACATCGCTGTCTACACCGAGCAGGCCGACAAGGCCGCGATGTTCGCCGCCGCCGATTATGTATTCAAGGATGGCGCGCTGATCGTCGAGCACGGCCAGGCCAAGCCCTATAGCTGGGGCCGCACCCACTGCGTGCGACCCTCCTATGACGCGCAGGTCGAGGCATGGCTGGGCCGTTACAGCGAAACGCAGCTCGGCATCCCGGCGCGGTCCTTCGCTATGCCGGACCGGCTCAGCGCTGAAGGGGCAGGCTTTGAGGAACAACGATGCCGGACGTGAAGCCGAAATCCGGTTTGTGGAGCCGGCTGACCGGCCGTGGCGCCGAAGCGGGCGCAGCATCGGGCGAGGCACGGCGTGGGGGCATGGTGCGGGGCGGCGTGCGCATCGAGGAGACCTTTGCCGAAGCCTTCCCGATGAGCGGCACGGCTGTCATCATCACCGCGCCTTCGATCGAATGGGCGCGCATCGCTGCCATCTCGATGACCGGCTTTGCGACCTCGGTGATCGGGTGCGGGTGCGAGGCAGGCATCGACCGCGAGCTTAGTGCGAGCGAGACACCGGATGGCAGGCCGGGTGTGCGCGTCTTGGTGTTCGCCATGTCGCCTGCGGACCTGCAGACCCACACCATCAATCGCGTCGGACAATGCGTGCTGACCTGTCCGGGCACTGCCTGCTATTCCGGCCTTGAGTTGGAGACGCGCATCAAGCTCGGCGCCAACCTGCGCTATTTCGGTGACGGCCATCAGATGTCGAAAGTCATCGGCGGCAAGCGCTATTGGCGGATACCGGTGATGGAGGGCGAATTCCTCTGCGAGGCGATGACCGGCATGACGAGTGAGGGGGTTGGCGGCGGCAATCTGCTGATCCTCGGCAAGACCGCGCCGGAAACGGTGGCGGCGACGGAAGCGGCGGTCACCGCGATGCGCGCGGTGCCGGACACCATCTTGCCCTTTCCCGGCGGCATCGTCCGCTCCGGCTCGAAAGTCGGCTCGAGGTATAAATTCATGGTCGCCTCGACCAACGAATTCTTCTGTCCCACGCTCAAAGGTGTGACCGAGAGCAAGCTCAGCGAAGGCGTCAACAGCGTGCTGGAGATCGTCATCGACGGCCTCAGCTTCGAGGCGGTTGCCAATTCCATGCGCGCAGGGCTGAAGGCCTTGATCGAAGTCGGCGGCAAAGGCGGGCTTGTCGCCGTGAGTGCCGGCAACTATGGCGGCAAGCTCGGTCCGCATCACTTCCATCTCCATGAGCTGGTGCCATGAGCGCGATGATCTTCAAGCTGCGCGGTGAGCCGGGCCAGCGCCTCGATCTCTCGGTGCTGGTGCCGCAAAAACTGGTCGGACTCGATGAGGCCGGCATCGCGGCGCTCCCGGTCGGCACGACCAAGACGCAGCTGACGGTTGGCGGAGCCTTCCGCATCACCATGGGCGAGGCAAGCGACATCCGCATTGCCGGGGGCAGCGCCAGGCTCGACGGCATTGGCACGGAACTGGCGGGCGGACGTATCACCGTCGAAGGCGATGCCGGTGCCTATACCGGACGCGCGATGTCGGGCGGCGAACTACGGATCGTCGGCAGCACCGGGCCGTTTGCAGGAAGCGGCATGTCGGGCGGGCTCTTGCATATCGGCGTCGATGCCGGGGACGGGCTCGGCGCACCCAAGCTCGGCGAGCTGACCGGCATGCGCGGCGGCACGGTCATCGTCGCCGGGCGCGCAGGCAACCGGGCCGGCGATCGGATGCGGCGCGGCCTGATCGTGGTCGGCGGCGATTGCGGCGACTTCCCCGGCTCGCGCATGATCGCAGGCACGGTTACCGTGCTTGGCGATTGCGGCCGGCTGCCGGGTTACTTTATGCGCCGCGGGACCCTGGTGCTCGCGGGCAGGGCCGCCTCGATGGCGCCGACCTTCGTGGAGAGCGGTACGCTGGAGCTGACCATGCTCAGGCTGCTCCTCCGCGAGCTGAAGACCCATCTGCCATCGGCACGCTTGCCGGGGTTTGAAGGGCGCATCCAGCGCCTCGCCGGCGATCTGGCGGCGCTCGGCAAGGGCGAGATCATCAGGCCGGCGACGTAGGGGCGAGCCCGATGGACACCACCACCGCCCTTGCGCTCACCCGAGAGGCGATCGACCTCGCCGGCAGATTGCGCCACGTGTTTCGTGGCCCCCCGGCGGACCGGCGCATCAAGGAGCTGGAGGACTTGCTCGCGCGCATTCAAACGGCTCTTCAGGAAGCGCAGGCCAATCTCGCCGCGAAGGACGCCGCCCTCGCCGCGAAGGATAAGGAAATTGCAGGTTTCAAGACGGCGCCATCTCCAAAGGCCGAGGTGATTGAGAAGGATGGGCTCACCTATGAGGCAAAGGAGGGCAAGGCGGTCGGCGTGCCGTATTGCACGCGCTGCTACGCGACTGACGGGCGCCTTATCCATCTCGCGCGGCTCTATCCCGGCAATATCGAGAAGTGCCCGGGATGCGGCTTCGAATATCAGAGACTAAACTTCATCGGCACTCCCAAAATCGGCGGCTGACGGCTCATCCGCGCCCCACGCGGCTCATCCGCGCCCCACGCAAGCCCACTAAGCCGGTTTGCGTAGTTCGTCCAATGGACGGGCTCATTCGTCGCGTCCGCTTTGGATGAATTGCGGCTGACGGCCGTGCGGACCGGCAACCCAAGAGGTCGTTGCTGGATGTGGCGCGACTGTTCCTGTGCGGTGAGACCGGACGTCGGGTTTCCATCATGGGCTAGAAACTGGCTGCCGCACCTCCCCCATCGACGAAAGTGCGCCGCTTGCAAAGGCGAAAGAGCTATTCGCTACAGAGCGCGCCCCCGAGGGACGCGCTCGATTGCTGCCGGAAATTCAGCCATTTACTATGATCTGCCGCATTCCTGGCGGTATCGGCGGCAATTTCCTTGGCCGGACTCGCCGCGCTCGTCCTTGTGCTCACAAGCTCGCCGCAGACGCTCGCAATGTTGCCGGCGTCCGCATTCCTCGCGGTATCTGCGGCAGTTTCCCTGGCCGGATTCGCCACGCTCCTCCTTGTTCTCGCACGCACGCCGCAGACGCGCACAATAGCCCCCGTATTGTACTTGCTGCAGCCCGGCTCCGCGAGCCGCTGCATTGCCCGTGTCACCGCCGGCAACTGGCGCGGCCGACGCGGCAGAAAGTCCCGCGAGACCTACGCCGACACCCATCAACATACCTAGAACAATCTTGCGCATATCGCCTCCACATCTTTCCTTCGGCACGCCAGTAGATCACCAAGATCTGAACCTAATGCGCGGGGCCTGTTCGGGTGGCGTTCATCTCGTCAGTAGCCCGCCCATTGCAAATCCGAACACCTTTACGCACCATGTCGATCCCGACTGGATTTTGCTTTGGCGAGAAGCGTTGCTGTTTGGCCACGATGGTTCGCAAGCCAGCGTAGAAAGCTGGATTGGTAATTTCGCCGCAGCACGGACGCTCTCAGGCAAGCAAGGTGCTGCCCTCAAACATACGAAATAGACGGCAGCCATCTTGCCTCAGACGGCCGCTTCGAGACGGAACCGGCTGTGCTTCGACCATGCGTTGGCGACCGTTCCAGTTCCGGAGCGCTTACATCATACTGTCGGCTTACTGTGCGAAGCAGCCCCGCATGAGGAGATCCCGAACTGTTGGTGCGAACGCCCGACTCTGCTCCAGCCGCGCGCTCATTCCGGCGGCCTGAAGGTCATGCCATAGCGGGCGTAGAGACGTGAGAGGGTGCCGTCGGCGAGTAGTGTCCCAATGGCCGCGTCGATGCGCTCGCGCAGCTTGTCGTCCGGGCTGAGCATCCCGACCGCGACGTTCCAGTTGAGGTCGGCATCGCCTTCGAACGGCTTGATCTGCTTCAAGGGGGCGTCGGGGTGCTTGAGGTTGTACCAGCCGATTGCGCCGGGCGTTACCGCCGCCGCATCGATCTCCTTGTTGGCAAGCGCCTCCAGCATATCGTCTTCGAAAGTGAAGGGTGAGGTGCCGATGCCCGACGTATTGAAGCGCATTGCCGCAATGGAACCGACCTGGACGCCGACCTTCTGCTCTTTGCCGAGGTTCGAAAGTGACGTGATCGGGGAATCGCTGCGCAGGGCGAGCACAACACCGCTGCGATGATAGGGACGCGAGCTGCGCAATCCCACCTCCGCGAGGGCGCCCTTGTCGCCAATCGCATCGAGGACGATGTCGCATCCGGCACGGCGGAACTGGTAGCTATTGAAGACCCAGCTCTTGGTGAGCGAGACACCGAGCTGTGCGGCGAGTGCCTCGGCGATCTCGATCTGCAGACCTGGCAACTCACCATTGCGGCTGGCATAGGGCAGCGCATTGGGATGGGCGCACACCGCCAGCGAACCGCCAGCGGTTATCAATTGCAGAGAGCGCGCCGGCGCGCTCTGGGGCGCACAGAAATTGAGGGCCACAGCAGCCAGCAGCCCAAGCAATGCCGATCTTCTCATTCTTCCAATCCACGGATATAGGCGAGGATGGCCATGATCTGGCCGTCGCCGAACGCACCGCCGAACGCCGGCATGGCGCCCAGTTTGCCGGTCTTGATGCGGTTGATGATGAACTCATCGCTCCGCGTCGTGCCTTGGAGCTTCGGCCCTTTGCCGGGGGCCCGGCCACCTTGCTCGTGGCAGAAGCCGCAGGAGGTGGCGAACATGGTCTCGCCGTCGATATCGCCGGAGGAGGCTTCCGCGGGCTTCTGGCCGGAGGAGGCTTCCATAGGTTTCTCCCCGGATGAGGCTTCCGCGGGTTTCGATGTGTCTTGGCCAGCCGCGCCTTGCGCCGGCGGCTGTCCATCCTGTGCAAGCGCAGCACTGGGGGCGAAGCAGACGAGACCTGCCGCCAATGCCACGATGATCGCGATGGGAGCGCGCGGTTGAGAAAGGGAAACGGCGGAGCCGCGCTCGGCTCCGCCGTCTTTCCCGGCGCTATTGCTTGAGAGTGTAGACAACAAGGACGCCCGCATCCTTTGGCATGCTCTTATAGGGTTCGCCGAACAGCCCCGGATATTCATCTGAGACCATGCCGCCGATGCCCGCCGGCACGGCAATATACTGCTTGCCGCCAGCCATGTAGCTGATGATGCCGCCATTGTGGCCGGCGCCATTGTAATGCGACCACAGCTCCTTGCCGTCCTCGGCATTATAGGCATGGAGCGTGCCGCGCGCGTCGGGAACGAAGACCAGGTTGCCGGCCGTTCCCAAAAGGCTGGCGAGCGGCGGCTCTGGGAAGTCGATCGTCCATTTGCGAGCGCCGGTCACCGGATCGCGGGCATCAAGATGACCGCGGATCTTGCCGTCCGGCGGCGGCACGAGCTTGAAGTTGGCACCGATATTGAGCTGTGCCATCGGCTCGGTGATCGGAGTCGTCTTCACCACTTCGAGGTCCATACACCATTCCTGGACGATCTTGTAGTAGAGCCCGGTCTTCGGGTTGTAGGTCCCGGCATTCCAGCTCACGCCGCCGGCAATCGCCGGGCAGAGCGGGGTGTCGGTCTTGCCGAGACTTCAGATCACGCCGCCCGATCAGCTCACCGGTCTTCGGGTCGATATTCTTCACGAAGTTGATGTTGTCGGCGATCTTCCAGACGTTCTCGATCTTCGCATTGGCGCGATCATAGACGAAGATGAAGCCGCCCTTGTTGGGATGCACCACCAGCTTTTTGCCGTCGCGATCGATCATCAGGAATTCGCCGACCGCTGAGTTGAAGTCCCACGCATCGTGGGGCAGTTCCTGGTGATAGAACTTCAGCTTGCCGGTATCGGGATCGAGCGCGATCACCGATGTGGTGAACAGGTTATCGCCAGGACGCGGGCCTTCGGTCTTCCACTTGTCGCCCGACCAGTCGTAGAGCGGGGCCGGATTGGCGGTGCCGAACCAGATGGTATTGGTCTCGGCGTCATAGCCGCCCGGCATCCACGCGCCGCCGCCGCCCGTGCGCCAGGAATCATTGCCCCAGGTCTTCTTGGCTTCTTCCGTTCCGGCGACGGTGAAGAACTCCCACTTCTTCTGGCCGGTCTTCGCGTCCACGCCGAACAGCGGTCCGCGCGAGGTCCACTCGCCGCCCTGGCTGCCGATGACGACCGTATCCTTGACGAGGAGCGGTGCACCGGTGAAGCCGACGGTCAGCTTCTCGGAGTTGACCAGCTTGGTGTCCCAAACCGGCTTGCCGGTCTTCATGTCGAGCGCAATGAGGCGCCCGTCGACCGTGCCCACATAGACATTGCCGAGGCCGATGGCGACACCGCGGTTATAGGGCGAATGGGTCTGCTGGGCGACGAGCTGTTCGTTGAGGTCCGGGAAATATGACCAGAGCAGCTTGCCGGTCGCGCCGTCTAAAGCAAAGACGCGGCTATAGGAGCCGGAATAATAAAGGATGCCGTCGGCGACAAGGGGCATGGTCTGCAGGCCGCGCGTAGAACGCCCGGGCAGATGGATCCAGGCAACTTCCAGATCCTTCACATTGCTGGTGTTGATCTGGTCCAACCCGCTGAAATGGGTGGATTTGTAATTGCCGTGATAAGTCAGCCAGTCTTCGGGCGTTTTTTCGGCGTTCTCGATGCGCGTTGAATCGACAACAGATGGGGCAATTGCCCATGCGTGCGATCCGACAAAGGCGACCGCGAATAGCAGCGCCGCGCATCGCGCCGGCGCCTTGAATGCGAATTCCATTCCATTTCCTCCCAAACGTCGTTGCGATTATTTTTATTCGCTCACGATCTTTTTGCGGGCGCTACCGCCACGCCTGTGGCGATTGATGAGGGGCGTATTTATGAACCGCCTTCGATAACTCAGCTTTTTTAGATCAAGCCGCAGCTACCGAGAACGCAACCCTTCCACCCCTCAGCCCGCGCACGCTCAGCCTCTGCCCATGGGCTGTTCTGCTATTGCTCCTGAAGTCGGCAATGCGTCCAAAGTTTAACCCCCACATTGCGATTTCTACAAGCGGCAAAAATTAGCAGCATAAAAGAATTGCCTATTGACCATCGGTAATTACCGAGATTGCGAGGTGTTTAGGCTAAAGGCGATAGTGCGCCTTGCGGTTTCTCCGGGCACAGAGTGACGCGAGGTAAGAAGACATCGCAGATGGCCGCTTCCGTGAAGAATCGCTTTAGATCAGGTGGTCGGAGAGGAAAGATGAGCGCGACGATCCATTATCTGCGCCCGTTTGAAGCTGAGGATCTTGCGCGGGCGGATGCGGAGGACACGCAAAATGTTCCGGCCGTGCAGGAAAGCGCACCGAAAGCGGAGAAGAAACGCCTGCGCCGCCGCGTCATGCCCTGCGGACGCAACAGCCGCTTCAAGAAGCGCATGGACGGCACGGTCGTGCCGCGCGAGCGCCGCTGAGATCTTCGGATTGGCAGCGCGCTTGCGCAGGGGTAAGTCGCTGCCGCGCTATAGTCGAGCGAAACTAGAGCGCTCGACGCTCCTCTGAGCGGAGCTGCGCTCTAATTCTTTGTTGGTACATTGGATTTATCCGAAAAGTGCATACACTTTTCGGTCCGATGCACTAAGTCTGCGGTTTAGGCAGGGCATCCAGGTTTTTGCGGTACCACTTCTCGGCCTCGACGACGGCCGGGTTCTCGCCATTCGGACCGATCCAGCTGTCGACCGCCCATTTCTGGTGATTGCTGGTCTCCCAGAGCACGGCGGTCCAGTGCGGCCAGTTGGAGACGCCGAGCAGGATGTTGCCACGCGAGAAGGGACGCCCGACGGTGTGGTATTTCAAAAGGCCGTTGCTCTGCAGGACGAGAAGATAGGCGGTGGTGTTGGTCGCCTCGTCCACGCAATCCTGCTGCGTCGGATCGCCCGAGCCGTCGTAATCCATGCCAGGTCGGTCGGCTTTGGTGCCGACGATATTGCCCGTGTAAGTCTCCATCCATCCGACTGCATAGGCAACCGCGCGGCGTTCCTCGGCGGCGGTGTCGGCCTTTTTGGTCTTTCTCATCAGCTCGGCGATCTGTTTGAGCTGCTCGGCGTGGAAAGTAACCGCGGTCTGCTGCTGGCAACCATAGGCATGACAGAGATAGACGGTGTTGCCCTGCGGCGGGCGCGCCTGGAATTCTCCGAAATGATATTCAGGCGGGCCCTCCCGTTCGAAAGTGCATCCGGCAAGGCCAAAAGCCGCAATCAGAAAAATGGAAGAGATGACCCGTCTCATGCCCCGCCTGTCGAAATCCCCGTTTCTGCCTCTATATCACTCGCTTATGGCCGGGGAGAAGGCAGCCATTGAGGCGGCTTCTTTTTTCACCTAGTTTGTCGCGCCATGGCAACAACATCTCCCATTCACGTGATCGGCGGCGGGCTCGCGGGCTCCGAAGCCGCCTGGCAGATCGCACAGAGCGGCGTTCCCGTCGTGCTGCATGAAATGCGCCCCGCACGCATGACCGATGCGCATAAGACGGACGGCTTTGCCGAACTGGTCTGCTCCAACTCGTTCCGCTCCGACGACGCGGCGACCAATGCCGTCGGCCTTTTGCACGAGGAGATGCGCCGCGCCGGCTCGCTGATCATGGCGGCAGCCGATATCCACAAGCTGCCGGCCGGTGGCGCTTTGGCCGTTGACAGGGATGGCTTCTCCCAGGCCGTCACGGAACGAATCAGGACTCATCCGCTGATCGCCTGCGAACAGAAAGAGATCGCCGGCCTGCCTCCGGAGGACTGGGACAGCGTCATCATCGCCACGGGCCCGCTGACCTCGCCGGCTTTGAGCAGAGCAATCCAGGCCCTCACCGGCGAGGACGCGCTTGCCTTCTTCGATGCCATTGCCCCGATCGTCCATCTCGAATCGATCGATATGAGCGTGTGCTGGCGCCAGTCGCGTTATGACAAAACAGGACCAGCAGGCACGGGCGCCGACTATATCAACTGTCCGATGGACCGCGAGCAGTATGAGGCGTTTGTCGCCGCGCTCATTGCCGGCGAGAAGACCGCGTTCAAGGACTGGGAGACGAACACACCCTATTTCGAAGGGTGCTTGCCGATCGAGGTGATGGCGGAGCGCGGCCTCGAGACTTTGCGCTGGGGACCAATGAAGCCGATCGGCCTCACCAATCCGCATCGGCCTGAGCGCCCCTCAGCCGTGGTGCAGCTGCGTCAGGACAATGCACTGGGCACGCTGTGGAACATGGTCGGTTTCCAGACCAAGCTGAAATATGGCGAGCAGACCCGCATCTTCCGCATGATCCCGGGCCTGGAAAACGCCGAATTCGCGCGGCTCGGCGGGCTGCACCGCAATACTTTCCTGAACAGCCCGAAGCTGCTGGATAGCTCGCTCCGGCTCAAGGCGGCGCCGCGGCTGCGCTTTGCCGGGCAGGTCACGGGCGTCGAGGGCTATGTCGAATCCGCCGCCATCGGCCTCATCGCCGGGCGGTTCGCCGCAGCCGAACGTCGCGGCGAGGCACTTGCCGCGCCGCCCCCCACGACCGCGCTCGGCGCGCTCCTAGCCCATATTACAGGCGGCCACATCGCCGGCGACGAGGATGCCGGACCGCGTAGCTTCCAGCCGATGAACGTCAATTTCGGCCTGTTTCCCCCGGCCGAGCTTCCCCCGCTACCGCCTGGCAGCAAACGCCTCAAGGGCCAGGAGAAGGCCGTCGCGAGAAAGCGCGCCTTCACCTCCCGGGCACTGCGCGACATCGACGCCTGGCTTGCCGCCCCAGCGATGCGGCAAAGGGCAAAATGACGATTGAGGGTGGCAAAACGCGCCGCTCCGCGATCAACCCAGCCTTATACCTTCCCGCCCGGCGGCATCCTGGATGAACTGCCAGGCTACGCGCCCCGACCGGGCACCGCGCATCATGGACCATTGCAGCGCGGCCGCTTCCAGCTCGGCGGCGGGCGTGGTCAGGCCGAAATGGGCGGCATAGCCGCGCACCATCTCCAGATAGTCGGCCTGGCTGCAATTGTGGAAGCCGATCCACAGACCGAAGCGGTCCGACAGCGACACCTTCTCCTCCACCGCCTCATGCGGGTTGATGGCGGTCGAGCGCTCATTCTCCATCATGTCGCGCGGCAAAAGGTGACGGCGGTTAGAGGTCGCATAGAATAGCACGTTCTCCGGCCGGCCCTCGATCCCGCCTTCCAACACCGCTTTCAGCGATTTGTAGGAGGTGTCGTCGGCGTCGAAGGACAGGTCGTCGCAAAACACGATGAAGCGATGTCCCTCTGCCCGCAGATAGAAGAGGCACCGCGGCAGTGAGGCAATATCCTCGCGGTGGATCTCGATCAGCTTCAGATCGGCGCCGCCCTCGGCGAGCAACCTTTGCCGCACCTCGGCGTGCACTGCCTTAACCAGCGAACTCTTGCCCATGCCGCGCGCGCCCCAGAGCAGCGCATTGTTGGCAGGCAGGCCGCGCGCGAAACGCTCGGTGTTGGCAAGCAGCGTATCGCGCATGGAGGTGACGGACTTCAGAAGCGCAATCGGCACCCGGTTAACCTGCGCAACGGCAAGGAACGCCTCGGGGTCGGCCTGCCAGATGAATGCCTCGGCCGCCCCGAAGTCCGGCCGCGCGGGCGCGGGCGGCGCAATCCGCTCGAGCGCTCTGGCGATCCGCTCCAGCGACGCGGACAGGACGTGATCGGCGAAGGGGGTGGGCGACTGCGGCGGATAAAGGTTCATCACTTACGTCCGAGGCTTTGCGTGCTTATCTCTACCGGACAGGATCAAGCCTTGCGCTCTTCGTCAAGTCCCCCGGGCGGGCCCCCCTCGTCGCCGTTTTGGCGATGGCGGCGATTTCAGCACTGGCGGCCAGCCTCCCGGCACGCTATGAGAGGCCGAGCTTGGGCCGTTATTGCCGTTGCATCGTCGCGCATCGGCATTATATTCGCGCAAAATTCGCCGGAAGCCGCCGCTCTCCTTTGCGCAGGAGCGCCGTTTCCCCTGGGAGGACGCTATGCTGTTGATCACCCCCGCCTTTGCACAGGCCGCCGCTCCCGGTGGCGGAGGAGGCTTTCTGATCCAGCTTTTGCCCTTCATCATGATCCTCGGGATCATGTACTTCCTGATCATCCGTCCGCAGCAGAAGCGGCTCTCCGATCATCGGGCCATGATCGCGTCGGTCAAGCGCGGCGACACGATCGTGACCGGCGGCGGCATTGTCGGCAAGGTGACCCGGGTCATCAATGACGGCGAGCTGCAGGTGGAGATTGCTGAGGGTGTTCGCGTGCGGCTGGTGCGCTCAACCGTATCGGAGGTGCGCACGCGCGGCGATGTGCGCGACGTCGAGGCGAAGAAAGCCCTTGCCCGCGCCGACAATGACGACGACGAGGACGGCACCGATGAGCCGACCGACGGCGCCAAGCCCACAAGCCGCGAGCGCGCGGCAAATACCGACCTTTAGCTGCAAAGCAAAGGTCGTTCCTCCCGAAAGCTGCTGACATGCTCTATTTCAACCGCTGGAAGATCATCATTATCCTCGGCATCTCGCTTGCCAGCCTGATCTTCACAGCGCCGAACTTCATATCGCCAAACACCCTCGAATTTCTACCGCGCTGGCTGCAGATGCGGATGCCCTTGGGGCTAGATCTCCAGGGCGGGTCCCACCTCCTGTTGCAGATGAATGTCGATGAGCTGCGCAAGGAATGGCTGGAGACGCTGAATAGCGATGTCCGCCAGAACCTGCGCCAAGAGCATATCGGTTATACCGGGCTGACCAACACGCGGGACGAGGTCCGCGTCACGATCCGACAGCCCGACCAGGTCGACCAGGCCTTCACCAAGCTCAAGGCCATGGCCCGTCCGGCGGGCGGCGCCATTTTCGGCCGGACCACCTCGGATTTGGATGTGCAGCGCGGCGAAGGCGGCGTCATCACGCTGAAGCCGACCGAGGCCGCAATCAATGAGCGCATCACCTCCGCGATCGGATCGGCGATCGAGACGGTGCGTCGGCGTATCGACATCACCGGCACCACCGAGCCCATCATCCAGCGCCAGGGGCGGGACCGCATTCTCGTCCAGGTGCCCGGCTTCAACGATCCAGCCAGGCTCAAGGAGCTGATCGGCAAAACCGCCAAGCTCACCTTCCAGCTGGTCGACCAGACCATGCCAGTTGAGGAAGCCATAAAGGGTACTCCGCCGCCAGGTTCGGCGATCTATCCCTCCCAGGAGGAAGGGCAGCGCAACTATCTGCTGCAAAAGCGCGTGATCGTCAGCGGCGAGGACCTGATCGACGCTCAGCCGGCGTTCGATCATCGTAACAATGAGCCGATCGTCAACTTCCGCTTCAACTCATCCGGCGCGCAGCGCTTCGGCAAAACGACGCAGGAGAATGTCGGCCGGCCCTTCGCCATCGTGCTCGACGGACAGGTGATCTCGGCGCCGGTCATTCGCGATGCCATCCTCGGCGGCAGTGGACAGATTTCCGGCAATTTCAGCGTCGAGCAAGCCAATACCTTGTCGATCCTGCTCCGCTCTGGTGCTCTGCCAGCTTCGCTCGATGTCATCGAGGAGCGCTCCGTGGGTCCGAGCCTTGGCGCGGACTCGATCGCATCCGGCGAGATCGCCAGCGTCATCGCGTTCTTTGCCGTCTCCACTTTCATGATCTTAGGCTATGGACTGTTCGGCGCGTTCTCCATCGTCGCCCTCATCGTCAACGTCGCCCTGATCATGGCGGTGCTCTCGCTCATGCAGGCAACGCTAACCTTGCCCGGCATTGCCGGCATCGCGCTGACCATGGGCGTGGCGGTCGACGCCAACGTGCTGATTTACGAGCGCATGCGCGAGGAGGCGCGATCCGGCAAGGCACCGGTTCTGGCGATCGAAGCCGGCTTCAGTCGGGCCTACGCCACCATTATCAACTCGCATCTGACCGGCCTCCTCGGCGGCATCATCCTGTATTGGCTGGGGGTGGGTCCGATCCGTGGCTTTGCCGTGACGCTGTGCATCGGCATTATCGCTTCGCTCTTCACCGCCATTACCCTCACCCGCTTGTTGGTGGCGACATGGTTCCATCGGTTTCGGCCGGCAGAAGTTCCGCTTTAAGGTCTTCCCTCCATGGCATTTACCTTTCCCAAGCCGATCGAGCTGGTTCCGCAGGGCACAAAGATTCCCTTCGTCTCCTTCTTCAAATTCTTCTTCGGCCTCTCGATCGTACTCAACCTGCTAACCGTCATTCTCTTGGCCACGGTCGGTCTCAATCTGGGCATAGATTTTCGTGGCGGCACGCTGATGGAAATCCGCACACAGGGGCCGGCGGATGTTGGCGGGCTGCGCTCGACGCTGAGTGGCCTCAATCTCGGCGAGGTGCAAATCCAGGAATTCGGCACACCTGATACCGTGCTGATTCGTGTCGCCGAACAGCCCGGCGGCGAAAAGGCGCAGCAAGCGGCCGTTGCCAAAGTCCAGAGCGCGCTGGGAACGAATGTCGACATCCGCCGCACCGAAGTAGTCGGCGGCACCGTCTCTGGCGAGCTGCTCGAGAGGGCAATCTGGGCGGTTGTCCTTACCTGCCTCGGCATCTTCATCTACGTCTGGTTCCGGTTCGAATGGCAGTTCGCGCTCGGCGCCGTCGTCGCTCTGGTGCACGACGTGTTTCTGACCGTTGGCGTGTTCTCCGCCTTGCAGATCGATTTCGACCTGACCATTGTGGCGGCACTGCTTACCATCCTGGGCTATTCGATCAACGATACCGTCGTGATCTATGACCGGATCCGGGAGAATTTGCGCAAATACAAGAAGATGCCGCTGCAACAGCTGCTCGACCTCTCGGTGAATGAGACGCTCTCGCGCACCATCATGACGGTCGGCACGACCTTCCTTGCTCTGCTTGCGCTCTATCTGTTCGGCGGAGAGGTGATTCGCGGCTTCACTTTCGCTATGCTGTTTGGCGTGCTCGTCGGCACCTATTCCTCGGTGTTCATTGCCGCACCCTTCCTCATCCTGATCGGCGTCAAGCGCGACTGGAGTAATGTGAAAGCTGCTGCCGCTCCAAAGACCGGCCGTAGCAGCCGGGTAAGCCAGAGCTGACCCATGGCGGGCGAGAGGCCGCCGCCGCTTCTTGCTGGTCGGGCCCCGATCAGCGGCTATGGCAGGGGGTTGTTCCGCACTGGCGGGATCGAGCATCGCGGCTCGCTCTTGATCCTCCCCGATGCCACTTTCCCGTGGCATGTCAGCACGGCTGACGCGCTCAGCATGGACGATTTGGCGCCGATCCTGGAGCTGGGCGCGCCGCTCGGCTTCCTTCTGCTCGGGACCGGTGCGACGCAGGTCTTCCCCGATCCATCGATCCGCGCGGCCTTTGCTGCCGCCGGTCTCGGGCTGGAGGCGATGGACACGGGCGCTGCCTGCCGTACCTATAATGTCCTCCTCGGCGAGGAGCGGGTGTTCGCCGCCGCGCTCATCGCGATTTCCTCCTGACGCGTCGCTTAGCTCATGGGCGAGACAGCGGCCAGCATTCCTAAGTCGCTGACGCCGGCGGACCGGGACTACATTCGCAACCTCGTCAGATCGGCGGACCAGGACCGCTATTGGTCGGGTCTTTTGATGCCCTCACCTGCCCGCGATCATCTTTTTGCACTCTACGCTTTCAACATCGAGCTCGCCCGCATCGGCGAGCAGGTCCGCGAGGCTCAGCTCGGCGAAATCCGGCTTGAATGGTGGCGCGAGGCGCTCACGGCCTCTCCTGAGAGCCGCACCGGCAACCCGGTCGCAGATGCTCTCGTCGATGCCATCGCGGCCTGTGATCTGCCGCTCGCCCCGCTCACCGGCCTGATCGATGCTCGCAGCCTCGATATTCACCGCGAGCCGGTGACGAGCATAGAGGCGCTCGAGGCCTATATCTCGGCAACCGCCGGAGCGCTGTTTCGTCTGGGGTCATGGATCGCTGGGAGACAAAACGAGACTGTCATCCCCGCCAGCCATGAGGCTGCAATGGCCTATGGCCTGACCGGGTTGATGCGCGCCCTGCCGTATCATGCGGCGCGCGGCCAGCTCTATTTGCCCGCCGACTTTCTCGGCGCTTTTGGTGTCGATGGCGCTTCTGTTCTCGCGGGCGAGGAAAGCGAGGGGCTGCGGACTGCTCTTGGCGTTCTGCGCGAGCGTGCCCGCGCGCATCTTCAAGCCTTTCGCTTAATGGCCAAAGCGCTTCCCAAATCCGTGCTGCCTGTGTTCCTGCCGCTAGCGATTGTTCCGGCCTATCTGCGCCAGCTTGGCGATCCAGGCCATCACCCGCTCGCCGAGATTGCTGAGCTGAACCCTCTCGGCCGCTTTGCGCGCATTTGGGGCGCCAATCTGCGCGGCAAAATTTAGGGCGCAAAGCTCAGATCGTAGACTGGAGCGAGATGGTTTTAGCTCCCAATTTAATTAGCTCGGCCGATCGGAATGGCCGAGATCACGGTCGGGGGCGACCCGGTCGCGGACGAGCTGCTTCAGCTCCTTCATCTCCGGAAAGCGCCCTTGCGTTTTGCGCGACCACACCGTCTCGCCATCGACCCGCACCTCGAAGATACCGCCCGTCCCGGGCCGCAGCTTTACGCCGCCAAGCTCGGTCTCGAAGGTGACGAGCAGCTCCTGTGCCATCCAGGCGGCCCGCAGCATCCAGCGGCATTGGCGGCAATATTCGATCTCAACCTCTGGAAAACTCATCGGCTCCTCTCTTCGTGTCCGGCGCCTGGTTTCCCTTGGCATCGCGACCGCTCGACGGTGGTAACCGTTCCGCAGGCCACGGTTTTCCCACAGGCGCGCCTTTCTTACACACTGTGTTCGGGGAAGCATTGAAGCTGCACGGCGCGCAGGCTAGAAGTCCTCGCTCAATTACGACAGCAGTGACGATGCGCTCCTCGATGTCGTCCCATTCATCACTTTTCGCACTCCATATAGGTTGGCAGTGTCTCGATTATAATTTTTCATAGCGCAATCCGGCTGTCCGCTTTGGCACCGCGGGATTGGCGCGGCGTTTACATCTCGATCATTGAGCAGAGGACAGCGTGTTGCCTATGGCCCTTCCTGAAATTCACAATGCGAAGCGCTACGCGCTGTTCTTCGATTTCGACGGCACGCTGGCCGATATAGCAGCGCGCCCTGATGAGGTGCATGTATCCCAAGATACCCGCACCACCTTGGAGGCACTCCACGCCAGGCTGAAAGGCGCCGTCGCCATCATCAGCGGCCGCGATATCGCCAGCGTCGATCAGTTCCTCGAGCCGGTGCAACTTGCCGTCTCCGGCGTGCATGGCCTCACCCGCCGCGATGCTAAGGGCGAGGTGCACGATTCCGAGATCGATGCGCGCGGCATCCACGATGTGGAGCAGGAGCTCTGCGCTTTCGTGGCCGGCAATCCCGGCCTGCTCCTCGAGAAGAAGCACGGCGCAGTCGCGCTCCACTACCGCCAGCGCCCCGAGCTGGAGGCGGCCAGTCACGCCGCAATGCGAGGCGCCGTCAACGGCAGGGAGACGATTCGGCTTCGTCCTGGCAAAATGGTCATCGAGGCGGTTGCCCACGCCGGCAACAAAGGCGCGGCCATCGAGAGCTTCCTGACCGAGGCGCCTTTCCTCGGCCGCGTGCCGGTTTTTGCCGGTGACGATGTGACCGATGAGGACGGCTTCGCGCTGGTCAACAGCCGGCAGGGTATCTCGATCAAGGTCGGCGGTGGAGACACGCAGGCCCGCTATCGCGCACAAGACACCCAGGAATTGTTATCCTGGCTTACAAACGTATTAGAAAAATTAGAGGCTGAACATGAGCAACCTTGATCTCGGCATTATCGGTAATTGCGCCATCGCGGCCCTGGTCGACAAAGAGGCGCGGATCAACTGGTGCTGTCTGCCGCGCTTCGACGGCGATGCTGTTTTCCATTCGCTGCTCGGCGCGCCGAGCGATGCGCCGAATGAGGGCGTATTTGCCATCGAGCTCGACGATTTCGTCTCCAGCGAACAGAGTTACGTTCCCAATACCGCGATTTTGAGCACGACTCTGCATGGCCGGTCGGGGTCGGTGCGCGTCATCGACTTCGTGCCGCGGTTTTACTGGCGCGACCGCGCCTTCCGCCCGCAAATGCTGATCCGCCGTCTGATCCCGGTGAGCGGAAGCCCACGCATCCGAATCCGGGTGAAGCCGCGGTTTGACTATGGTAGACTAGAACCTACTGTGACTTCAGGCTCGAATCACGTCCGTTATGTCGGTCCGAAATTTACAATCCGCCTGACGACGGATGCACCAATCGATTATATTGCCGACGAGACCGCTTTCAACTTAAGCGATACCATCAATCTCGTTCTCGGACCTGACGAAACGCTCACCGATGGACCGTCGGAAACTGCGCGAAATTACGAAGAGCGCACTGAGCTCTATTGGCACACTTGGGTTCATCGCCTCGCTCTGCCGGCGGAATGGCAGGAAGCGGTCATCCGCGCCTCGATCACGCTGAAGCTGTGCAATTACGAGCCGACCGGCGCCATCGTCGCCGCGCTCACCACCAGCATTCCCGAAGCGCCAGGCACGGAACGAAATTGGGATTACCGCTATTGTTGGATACGGGACGCCCTGTTCGTCGTGCGTGCGCTCAACAGCCTGGCGGCGGTCAAGACGATGGAGAATTACTTCCGCTGGATCATGAACATCGTGGCGGCCGCTCGCGAAAGCCACATCCAGCCAGTCTATGGGGTCGGCCTCGAGGAGAGGCTGATCGAGCGCATTATTCCCAATCTCGGCGGCTATCAGGACACACCGCCAGTGCGGATCGGCAATCAGGCTTATGAGCATTTCCAGCACGATACCTATGGCAATCTGGTATTGGGGGCCTCGCAGGCCTTCTTCGACCAGCGCCTTATGATGCGCGCTGGCGCGGAAGACTTCCGCAAGCTCGAATTCGCCGGCGAGCAGTCCTTTCAGCTCTACGACAAGCCCGATGCCGGTATGTGGGAGCTGCGCTCCCGCGCCCGCGTGCACACTTCCTCCAGCGTGATGTGCTGGGCCGCTTGCGACCGGCTCGCCAAAATCGGCGCGCATCTTGGCCTGAACGATCGTGCTGCGCTTTGGCGCGTCCGTGCGGACCACATCAAGAAGGTCATCCTGGAACAATCTTGGTCGGAACACCGCAAGGCGTTCGTGGAGAGCTTCGGCGGCGAGCATCTGGACGCCAGCGTGCTCCTGATGAGCGAAGTCGGCCTCATCGACCCGCAGGACCCACGCTTCATCTCCACGCTCACCCAGATCGAGAAATATCTCGGCCGCGGCCCTTACATGATGCGCTACGAGGCCGCGGACGATTTCGGTCTGCCCAAGACTGCATTCAATGTGTGTGCATTCTGGCGCGTTGACGCGCTCGCGCGGGTCGGCAGGCGCGAGCAGGCGCGCGAAATTTTCGAGGCTCTTCTTGGCAGCTGCAACCATCTTGGCCTGATGTCGGAGGACACCGATCCCGAGACTGGCCAAGCCTGGGGCAACTTCCCCCAGACCTATTCGATGGTGGGCATCATCAATGGGGCGGTGCGACTCTCACGGCCCTGGGAAGGAGTGGTATGAGTCGGCTGGTTGTGGTCTCAAACAGGGTTGCCGATCTGGATAAGCCAGTCCAGTCTGGCGGCCTTGCCGTGGCGTTGGGGGAAGTTCTTCGCCAAAGCGGCGGCCTTTGGTTCGGATGGGATGGCAAGGTTGTCGAGGATGGCGCGTCCCTCGACAGGCACATCACGAAAAAGGGCACCGTGACCATCGCGACGGTGCCGCTGACACGCAGCGACTATGAAGAGTATTACATCGGCTTTTCCAATCAGGTGCTATGGCCGGCCTGCCATTACCGGCTCGATCTGGTAAACTTCCAGAACGCCTTTCTTGAGGGCTACCGGCGAGTAAACCGGCGGATCGCCGAGAGTCTCACCGAGCTCTTGCAGCCCGACGACGTCATCTGGGTCCACGACTATCACCTGATCTCGCTCGCCGCCGAGCTGCGCGCACGCGGCGTCACCCAGCGCATCGGCTTTTTCCTTCACATCCCCTTCCCACCGCCCGGTGTACTCCTGGCCGTGCCGGTGCATAACTGGCTGGTGAAATCGCTGTTCTCCTTCGATGTGGTCGGCTTCCAGACCAACGCCGACGTCGTGAACTTCCAGCGCTTCGTCAGCGAGCATGCCGACGGCAAGGTGCTGAGCGACGGCCGTATCATCGCTTTCGGACGGACCATCATCGCCCGCGCTTTCCCGATCGGTATCGATGTCGAGGCCTTCCACAAAATGGCCCGCACGCCCGCCGCGCAGGAGGTGATCGAGCGGCTGCACCGCCGTCTCCTGGCGCGCTCGCATATCATCGGCGTGGACAGGCTCGACTACACCAAAGGCCTGCCGGAGCGCATGAGAGCATTCCGCCGGCTGCTCGAGCTGTTTCCCGACAAGCGGCGCGCGGTGACTTTGATGCAGATCGCCCCCCCCACCCGCGAGGATGTGGCCGCCTATGCCGATATCCGCGAAGAGCTGGAGAAGCTGTCGGGTTCTATTAATGGGGAGTACGGAAATTTTGACTGGACGCCGGTCCGGTATATTCATCGTAATATTCCCCGGCAAACCCTCGCCGCCCTGTTCCGAGGTTGCCAGGTCGGTTTGGTCACGCCCTTGCGTGACGGCATGAATCTGGTCGCCAAGGAATATATCGCGGCCCAAGACGATAATAGTCCGGGGGTGCTCGTCCTGTCGCGTTTTGCCGGGGCGGCGGAGGATCTGGAGGAGGCCTTGATTGTCAACCCATACGATATCGATGACATCGCCCATGCGCTGCAGCAGGCGCTGATGATGCCTGTCGAGGAGCGCCAGGCGCGCCATAGGGCGCTGATGAAACGGATTCGCGCGACTGACGCGAAACACTGGCGGGAGAACTTCCTCTCGACCCTTTCACCTCAGTCCCACGGAGTTTTTGCGTGAGCACGTGGCGCCTGATCAGCGATGTCGGCGGCTCGAACGCCCGCTTTGCCCGGGCCTCGAGTGGCGCGTTCCGGGACCGGCGCACCTATTCCGTGTCGGAGTTTGCCTCCTACTACGATGCGATGCGCCGTTATCTTTCCGATACCGGCGGGGCTGAAGGGTGCTTTTCGGCAGCCGTCGGCGTTGCCGGCCCGGTCAAAGCTGGCCGGGTGAAGCTGACCAACGCGCCCTGGGTGATCACGACCGAGGAGATCAGCGAGGCGCTCGGCGGCGTGCCGACCGAGCTTCTCAACGACCTCCAGACTGTGGCGGCCGCCCTGCCGCATTTGCGTGAAGAGGATCTCTCAGCGATAGGCACCGTGCCCCGCGCATCGGGTGTCCGGCAGACGATGCTGGCGCTGAATGTCGGCACCGGCTTCGGTGCGGCGAGCGCCATCCCGGTGCGTACTAGCTGGATCAGCTGTGGCAGCGAACCAGGGCATATGACGCTCGGGGCGCTCGATGCCGATCAGCTGAGCGTTCTGGAGGGCATACCCCGAATCGAGGAGGCGCTGTCCGGACGCGGCGTGCTGGCCCTCTATCGCCGCCTCGCGGCGCGCCGCGGACAGACGGTCGCCGCGCCCAGCAGCGGAGCCGAAATCTTCGCCCATACGGCGAGCGATCCCGTTGCCGCGGAGACGGCGCGCTATGTCTCGCATCTGCTCGGCCGCATCGCCGGCGATCTTGTGCTGGCAACCGGCGCCTGGGGCGGCGTCTATCTGTGCGGCAGCGTCGTACAGGGCTGGGCCGATGTCGCCGATATCGCCGCATTCCGCGATGCTTTCGAGCGCAAAGGCCCGATGACCGAGTTAATGCGCGGCGTCTATAGTGGCGTCGTCGAGCGCGGGGACATTTCGCTGTTCGGCCTCACCGTTCACGGCATGGAGGTTTAGGTCGACCCAGCCCCCCCGGCCCATCGCCTATAACTGCGGGAAGCGCCGGCCCTCCTCGGCGCGCTGCCGCGCCAAACACCAGCGATAATAATCGGAGCGTTCACCACCGGGCCTCCCGCGGCAAATTCCAAGGAGACGCTGGCAAATTCGGCAATTGGCAGGCCTGTCGTTCCCTGGGATGATGGCGGGCACGCGTAATAACGCCAGCCAAGGGCATTGAGCGCCAGGCTTGGCAGACGGCGGCACCCTAATGAGCCGTCGGCAAACTGGGGAGAGTCAAATGAATGCAGCCACCTCCGCCCGCACGGGTGTGTTTCCGATCGCGCCGACCCCCTTTCACGAGAATGGCGACCTCGATCTCGACGGCCAGCGCCGGGTGCTCGACTGCATGGTGGATCAGGGTGTCGACGGCATCTGCATTCTCGCCAATTTCTCCGAGCAGTTTCTGCTGACCGACGAGGAACGCGCCATCCTCACCAGCCTATGCCTCGACCATGTCGCGGGCCGGGTGCCGGTGATCGTCACGGTGAGCCACTTCTCGACGCGGATCGCGGCGGAGCGCGCCAAGGACGCCGCGCGGCGCGGCGCCGACATGGTAATGCTGATGCCGCCCTATCATGGGGCGCTGCTCAGGGCGGGCGAGCAGGGCATCATTGAGCATTTCTCGGCCGTTGCCGATGCTGGCGGTATCCCGCTGATGCTTCAGGATGCGCCGCTCAGCGGCGTGACGCTGTCCGTGCCTTTTATTGCCCAGCTTGCGCGCGCAGTGCCGCTCCTGCGCTATTTCAAAGTTGAGACGCCCTTTGCTGCGGCCAAGCTGCGGGCGCTGATCGCGGCGGGCGGCGAGGCGATCGCCGGTCCGTTCGATGGCGAGGAATCCATCACGTTGCTGGCCGACCTCGATGCCGGCGCGACCGGCACCATGTGCAGCGGCATGCTCCCCGATCTGATCAAGCCGGTGGTCGAGCATCACCTGGCCGGACGCCGCAAGGAGGCCGCAAGCGCCTATGCCCGCATCCTGCCGCTCATCAATTTCGAGAACCGGCAATGTGGCCTTCGTGCAACCAAAACGGTGATGCAGGAGGGCGGCGTGATCCGCTCCGATGCCGTGCGCCATCCGCTCGAGCCGCTGCATCCCGCAACGCGCGAAGGGCTGCTGGAACTCGTCCGCGAGGCCGATCCGCTGGCTTTGCGCTGGGGAAAATAGAAGGGCTTGGTGCGGCTTAGCCCTGAAACTTCAGGAGCCGCACCGACCCTCGAGCGATCGGTCCGTCCACGCGGGCTGGAGCTGCATATCGCTAAAACGCCAGCAGAAAAATAAGCGTCACAAGCTGGCACTCCCTAGGGGAATTGAACCCCTGTTTCCAGATTGAAAATCTGGCGTCCTAACCATTAGACGAAGGGAGCCCGATCGGACTTCGCCGGCGCGTCGCGGGCCAACGGAGGCCAGAAAAGCCAATGGTCCCCTGAGCCCGCGCAAGGCAAGCCTTCATATAAAAAGGATTTGCGCCGGAGACAAGCCCAAGCTGGCGGCGAGCCACGCCAAATCAGCGGGGCTGGCGCGCGGGATCGGCGATATCCTCGATCATGACCTCCACCCGGTCCCGCCCACCCCAGCTGTCCCGCTGCAGGCGCCCGGCGATGTGAAACGGCCGGTCGGCGCCGCCGAGCAGGGCATCGCCGAGCGGCGTGCCGACAGCGCGGAAGGCGATGGCTCCAATGGTTGCCCCGCCGCCCGATTTCAGCGAACAGCGGATGTGTGCCTCACCCGCCTGCTTGACGAACGTCACGCGGTGGGCGGGAAAGACGAAGCGCGGCGCGGGATTGCCCGAGCCATAGGGGCCGGCCCGCTCCAGGAGCTCGGAAAATTCCACCGTGGCGGCCTCGGGCGTGAGCGCCCCGTCGATCGAGAGCGCCGCGACATCACGGGCCGCGGAGACGCTGTCGGCCAGCTCGCCGAGGAGAAACGCCTCCACTTCGGTCAGCTTGTCGCGCGGAAAGGTGACGCCTGCCGCCATGGCATGGCCGCCGCCCTTCTTCGCCAACCCCTTCTCCAGGCAAGCGCGGACCGCCTGGCCGATATCGGCGCCGGCGATCGAGCGGCCGGAGGCGGTGCCGTCGCCGGTCGCGGTATCCCAGGCAATGATCAGCGACGGCCGGCGGAAACGCTCGGTTAACCGGCTCGATACCAGGCCGACGAGGCCCTTATGCCAGCCTTCCGAACCCAGCACGATAAGCGCCAGCTCTGGGTCGGCGGTGAGCTTCTCCTCGGCCAGCGTCACCGCTTCCTCGCAGCAGCGCAGTTCCATATCCTGGCGTTCGCGGTTCAGCCGGTTGAGCGTGGCGGCGATCTCGGCAGCCTCCATTTCGTCATCGCTGGCGAGCAGGCGCGAGCCGAGCGCGGCGTCGCCGATCCGGCCACCGGCGTTGATGCGCGGCCCGAGGAGAAAACCGAGGTGGTAAGGCGTCGGCGCGCTGCTCAGGCCGGCGGTGTCGGCGAGCGCCTTCAGTCCCGGATTGCGCCGGCGGTACATCACTTTCAGCCCCTGCGCCACAAATGCGCGGTTGACGCCTTGCAAAGGCACGACATCGCAGACGGTCGCCAGCGCAACGAGATCCAGCCAGCCGAGCAGATCGGGCTCGGGATGGCCATTGCCGTAGAAGCCGGCGGTGCGCAGATAGCGGGTAATGGCGATCAACAGGAGGAAAGTCACACCGGCTGCACACAGATGTCCCTGGCCGGACAGGCAGTCGTGCCGGTTCGGATTAATGACCGCAACAGCTTCTGGAAGCTCCTCGGTCATGCCGTGGTGGTCGACGACGACGACCTCAGCGCCGAGCTTCCCCGCCAGCGCCAGCGGGCCATGGCTGGTGCCGCCGCAATCGACGGTGATGATCAGCCGCGCGCCATTGGTGATGAGCGTCTCGATGGCGGCGTCGTTCGGCCCGTAGCCCTCGAAAATGCGGTCGGGGATGTAGACGACGGCGTGCCGGCCATGGGCGCGCAGGAAGCGCTGCATCAGCGCCGCGGAGCAGGCGCCGTCCACGTCATAGTCGCCGAAGATGGCCACCGGCTCGCCCTTGCGGATCGCAGCGGCGATGCGCGCGGCTCCCGAATCCATGTCCTTCAGCGTCGAAGGATCGGGCAGGAGCGCACGCAAGGTCGGGCTCATCAGATCGGCGACATTCTCCACTGTGCCACCGCGCGCTGCGAGAATGCGGCCGAGGAGGTCGGGGAGATCGTGGTGCTGACAGATGGCGGTGGAAAGCCGCGCCTCGTCGGGATTGAGACGCTCGCGCCAGCGCAGCCCCTTGACCGAGCGCGCAACGCCAAGGAAAGCGTCCGCTCCCACACTTTCATACCGTAGCTGAAACGCCGCATCCATGAACCGCCCCGCCGAAACACTGCAGTTTATGCATGAATTGATTCGGCGGCAATTTTGAGCGTTTAGGCGCGTGAATGCCAAGGTCGGCTATCGTCAGTCCCCAAGCGAAACGCGGTTCATCCTTCCTTGCGAGGCGCCGTGAGCTGACGCTTGCGGGCTCTGACGATCAGAAGCCCGAGAACGCCAAGGCTGGCGAGGTTGACCAGGCCTGCGCCCGCCGCACTGGTGAAGGAGAGCGCGTAATTGCCGGTGAGGTCGAAGCAGAGGCCGCCTTGATAGCCTCCCAAGCCCATGCCGAACCAAGCAAACATCGCCACCATCGCCATGCCGCTGCCGACATGCTTGCTCGGCAGGGCATCGCGCACGGCACAGACCATCGCCGTCAGCGCACCGCCAAAGCCGAAGCCGTAGATGACTGCGACGATATAGAGCGCCCACAGCGCCCCCATCTGGGGAAAGCAATAGACCCCGACGGTTTGGACGGCCGAGACAATAGCATAGCTGCGCAGCGATCCCATCCGGTCAATGAGAAGGCCGGTTAGCACCCGTCCTACACAGCCAGCGAGCATGGTCACCGTCAGCAGGCTTGCGCCCGTGGTCATCGAGAGACCGCTCTCCCTGGCAAACGAGATGAGGTGAACCGAGGGAACGCCCATCAGCACGCAGCAGAACAGGGCCGCCACGCCCACCAGCGTGATGCTGATCGCCGGATGAACGGGCCAGCGCGCCGGCAGCGCAGTGCTGCTCGCCGCGCCGTACGAGGAGGATTGCGGCTTTTCGAGCAGTGCCGCCAGCGGTATCAGGCCCGCGATGTAAATGCAGCCCAAGATCATGCAGGCGCTGCGCCAGCCATACTCGACAACGAGGCCTTGAAACAGGACCGGCACGACGGCCTGTCCGAGAGCCCCACCGGCCGTGACGATCCCGAGCGCCAGGCCATGCCCCTTCCTGAACCAGAGCGACACCACCGTGAGCACGGGAGAATAGAGGCACGCAAAGCCGAGAAAGCCGATCAACAGGTAGATTATCTTCATTGCCATGAAGTCGGCCTGAAAGCCGATTGCCATTGAACCGAGGCCCATAGCGCCGGCGCCGGCCATGACGATCCACCTTGCCGGTAACCGGTCGGCGAGGCGGCCGGCGAGCAGTCCCCCGATGGCAGCGCCGATCGAGAGCAGCGTATAGGCGAGCGAAATGCTGGCCTTGGGCTCAGCGAATTCTGCCTCGAACGGTGCCAGCAGCACCCCGATGGTGCCGACCTCGCCATAGGCCGCGCCAACCGCAATCGTTGCGGCGAACACCACGACCCAGCGTGCAGGCAGGACATCAGAAAGGCGGAAAGCGTGGATTTCCGCAACTGTCGGATTGAGATGGGTCATGGCTGCGCTCCCTACGAACAGGCTGGCGCAGCGCTCCACTCCGGTCGGAAGGGACGCATTTGCGCGACGCGCCGTAATAGGCGAGCGCCCGTCTTTGGGATGTGATGCGCGTCACGAAAAGCAGGAATGACTGCAGAAGAGCAGCCGAGCAGCAAAGCTCGCCGACCTTTCAGTGCCGGCCCGAGCTCCTGCTAGATGTGGGCCATGACGATGAGCAGGCCAATGAGGATGAGATTCATCTGCTCGGAGGCGGAGATATAGCCGAGCGGTACGCGCTGGCGATATTCCTTCACCACCTTCGTCACCGGAGGCGGTGCGCGCAGCGGCCCTGCCACCGGACTACCCCGGATCCACCGCCACACCCAAACCGCGGCGTAACGGACATAACGAAGCAGAGCCAGGGTGCCGAGACCAAAGCTGCGATAGCGCAGGACGAAGACGATCCAAACGGCGATGCCGATCCACAACAGCGTGGAGAGCAGATCGCGGAGCACAAACCAGACGATGCTCCAGAGCACGCCGATAATGAAGCTGATGATCGTCCACAGGATGGAAAGAAAATCGCCCATCGGGCCCTCCTGACGGCTCCGATTAACCCCCCGCGCGAAGAAGCGACGACCTTAGCAGAACAGACGGTGGAGACCAGTCAAAGCGCGAGGCAGCTCCGGGGTGGTGGCTATGAACGCGGCGCTGCGAGAGCGGGGCTGGACCAGACCTCGGCCTGCACGCCACTTGCGCCGGTCTGGGTGTAGGGGACGATCATGGCCTCGAGCCGGGCCAGACTTTCCGGGTCGGACAGGAGCGCGGCCTTTTCATTCGGCTTGAGCAGGCGAAGCAACTCGGGCAGATCGGCGGAGATTTCCAGCTTGGCGCGCCCGACCGCGAGGCTCGGCGAGATGCGCGCCTCGCGGGTGACCGGCTGCAGCTCGATAAGCTGACGGTGGAGATGACGCAGCTGCGGGTCGCGGGCGAGCTGAGAGATGGCCTCGTGCTTGGAGAATTCCTGCGTTAAGAGCTGGGCGTAGTCGCGCGCCGACATGGCGATGAATGGCGGCACGCGCTCCTCCGGCGTGATGAAGATGCCAAGCCGCCGGAAGAACTCGCCGGCGCGCCGGGTTGCCGAGAGCGAAGAGAGCGGACCGGAGAATCCAAGACCGAGGGTGGCTGGCAGCATCCAGAGGAACAGCGGAAGCGAGGCCATGTAGGTCATCACGCCAAGACCAACGCCGAGCAGGATGTGCAGCGCGTGATAGCGCAGCACCCAGCCGAAGGGCAGCGAACCGTCGTCGCGCCGCTGCGGATTCCAGCCCGAATCACGGCCGCGCAGGATGTCGAAGATGGCGGCGGACTGCACCATCATCATGACGTGGGCAAACAGGGAGGAGAGAACCGTCTCCATCACCACACTGGAAGTCAGCCCCCAAAAACCGCCGAAAGCACGCCGCTTGCGTCCATTGAAGATGACGGTGAGGAGGCCAAACACCTTTGGCAACAGCAACAGCGTGAGCGTCCAGAACAAGAGGCTCAAGGCACGTTCGGAGTCCTGCATCGGCCAGGTCGGGAACAGCGTCTGGTCGGTGCCGAAATAGTTCGGCTTGATCGATAGCTGTTGCACAGTGAGCGACAGCGCGACCACCAGGAACAGGAGCCAGATCAGCGCCGACATATAGGCCATGATGCCCATGCCAAGATGCACCCGGCTCATCGGCTTTAGCCCCTTGGCCGTGATAATACGGCCGTGCTGCAGATTGCCCTGGCACCAGCGCCGGTCGCGCGTGGCGAAATCGATGAGGCTCGGCGGGATCTCTTCATAGGAGCCCTTGAGCTCGGGCACCATGCAGACCCGCCAGCCCGCCCGGCACATCAGCGCCGCTTCGACGAAATCATGGCTGAGGATCTGCCCACCAAAAGGGGGCGAGCCGGGTAGATGCGGCAGGCCGGCAGACTCCATGAAGGCGCGCACCCGGATGATCGCATTATGGCCCCAGAAATTGCCGGTGCCCCGGTGCCAGAAGGCGAGACCGGCCGCCATCAGCGGCCCGTAAACGCTTCCCGCAAACTGCTGCATACGGGCAAACAGCGTCCTGCGGCCCATCGTGACCGGCACAGTCTGCACGAGGCCCATATCGGGCGAGCGATCCATGATCAGGGCCAGCTTGACCAGCGCCTCGCCGGTCATGAGGCTGTCGGCGTCGAGGACCACCATGTAGTCGTAGGCGGGCCCCCAACGGCGGCACCAATCGGCGATATTGCCGGCCTTCTTGCCGGTATTGCTCGGCCGGCGCCGATAATAAAGGCGGGGGCCATTGCCGGAGCGGGCGCGCGCCGCCTTGAAGGCGGCTTCCTCATGCACCCAGATGTCCGGATCGGTGGTATCGGAGAGGATGAAAATGTCGAATGCCTCGCCAGATCCAGAGTCTTCCAGCTCCTTCAGTGTCGCGAGCGCCATGCCGAAGATGCGTTCTGGCGATTCGTTATAAGTGGCGACCAGCACCGCCGATCGCCCTTTGGGCTGCTGCTTGGCTTCTGCGTCGGTTGGAACCGATACGATCGAAGGCTTGATGGCGAACGCAATCACCAGAAAGCCGGCCAGCGCCGTCATGAAAGAGAGCGACAGCCAGGCGATGTTGATGACGAACAGCGGCACCAGCGCAATTTCAAGCTCGGCCCATCCGCCGACTTCGAGCACCAGCCACAGCTCGTGCGTCAAATAGGCGGTGAGTGCCGCCGCGCCGAGGAAGATGAAAGAGCGGCGAAACCACGCGGCACGATCCGGCCTCACTTTGCGACGCGATTCTTCGTCAAAGGCCCATAGATCCTGTAAGGGAAACCGCTCCACCGCCTTCTCAACAGGTAATGGGGGGGGCAGATCGGTAAATTTTCCCACGTCTTGCATGTAGTCCCGGCCCTATGGTGTCCAGCGGTAAATCCAGGTCTCAGAAATCGTCTGCCCGTTTTGCTTCAACTCGCAGCGAAGATCTGTCTGCTCTGTCCTTCCAGGACGCAATTCGAAGGTAACGCGCTGCGCCCCTGTTGCCGGGACTTGCCTTACGACGACATTCCTAATCTCACCTGCGCCGGTCCTTACGTCCGCAGTGAACGGTGCTACGTTGCACCCGTTACAGGAATCGCCGGTGACAAAATCAATGACGAATAGTCGCGCCTCTGCTCTGCTAAGCGCGCCCACACGGGTCTGCGCCGTATACGCTTGTGTGCTTCGAACCGGCGGTTCCCAGCACCAGTACAAGCGATAGCGAAAATGGTGGCTTGCGATCTCGGCCAGTGGACTCTTGGGCCGCCAGAACGCGACGATATTGTCGTAGATTTCACTTCGCGTGGGAAGTTCAATTAGATCAACGGTGCCCTCGCCCCAGTCTCCAGTCGGTTCCACCCATACGCTCGGCCGATCGTCGAAGCGGGCGTCGATATCCTGGAAATCGGCAAAGTCCCGCTTGCGCTGCATCAGACCGAAGCCCTTGGGGGTTTTGTCCGCAAAGGCAGAGTACTGGATGCGCTCGGGGTTGATAAGCGGGCGCCAGAGCCATTCCCCCGGCCCGGTCCACATCAGCAGGCCGTTCGATGAGTGAACATTGGGGCGGAAGTCGTCGAGGCGGGTGGCGTCGGCTGCGCCATAGAAATACATGCTTGTCAGAGGCGCGATGCCGACATGGGTCAGCACCTTGCGGGGGAACAGCGTGAGTTCGACGTCAACGATGGTCGTGCGGCCCGGCTCGGCGCGAAACTTATAGGCGCCCGTGAGACTGGGACCGTCCAGCAGCGCATAGATCGTCACCTGTTGGTCGGCCTTAACGGGCTTTTGAATCCAAAACGCCCGGAACACCGGGAATTCTTCTCCTGCCGGCTGGGCGGTGTTGATGGCAATGCCGCGGCTTGAGGTGCCATAAACCTGGCCGGTGGCAATGCCGCGGAAATAGCTGGCGCCCTGGAAGGCGAGAAACTCGTCCCAAGCGCCCGGGCGATTGATCGGCCCGACGACCTTGAACCCGGAAAAGCCGGACTGGGAATCGGCCGGCGGCGCTTTCAGTTGGGGCCCAAACTCAAACAAGCTCGTAGAGTACAGGAAGCGACGGGCAACGCCGTTGTCCACCGCGTATATGTCAACCGGAACCTTGTATTGAAAGCCGGTATGAAGAAACTGCGGCTTGAACGGAATGTCCTCGGCGAACCAGGGCGTAGCTTCGGGGCGGAAGCGAATATCCTGATATTGCTGGCTGGTGAGATCATCGAGCTCCGCCGGCAACTGAAGCTTGGGTACCTCGAATGGCGCGCGCGCCATATTCTGCGCCTGGGTCAGCAGCCACTGCTCACTGAACGGCGTTGCTTCCTCCGAAGCCGTTGCAAGAGCCTGCGCCCAAGCCTCCCGCCGCGTCAGCGCCGCCGCAAGACAAATGGTACTCGCAAGCTTAATGAAGTTGCGACGGTGCATTGACTCCCGGCTCACGCTTCTCGGTTCGCCGTCCCGCTATAAAAAGATTGACACCAGACCACTGCAAGAGAGCCGCGGAACCCCAAAACCCATCCCCCGGATTCCACAGCTTGACCTCGGACAGAGACAATCAGAACTTTAGGTTGTTTGGGGCAATTTTTGGGCACGTTCGCAGTGCAAAAGAAATCACCCCGCTGAGCTTTAGCGTGCCATTTACCCGCAGGCAAGCCGCTCCTCAGAAAAGATTTGTCGAGTTCGTCCGCTCCTTTGATTTCGTCTTTCAAAGCATCATTTCAGCCCCCATGGCTTCGGCAAACACAACGCCGCTGACGCCCTCATCTAGAGACGGAGATCAGGTTCAAAAAGCTGTGAGAGCAGTTTTGTTCCGCCCAATCTCATTTAAGTGTAAAAAAATCCCACCACAGGCGTGTGAAACCCGGGCAAGCTTGATGCTACACAGGGCCCGTGCGGCCCTATGTGGCGTTCCCGCACGGATGCTCCGAGCTGTATGTTTGAGCCCACATTCGCGGTTGTCTTGAAGCGGTTTCACGGAAGGACATATGGCGGCAGGTAAGCGATTTGATCGGACGGCAGTAATGGAGCGGCTCGTGGCCATGCTCGCGGGCGTCGCCCTGCTGTTTGGCGCGAGCGCCGCAGATGCTCAGATCGGAGATAAGCAACCGCTGGTCCAGGCCTCGCTTGTTGCGGAGCACAAAGCCGCCAAGCCCGGCAGCAAGCTCACCGTCGCCCTGCGCGAGACCATCACACCCGGCTGGCACACCTATTGGAAAAATCCCGGCGATTCGGGCGAGCCGACCGTTATCGAGTGGAAGCTCCCCCAGGGCGTTACCGCCGGCCCGATTCAGTGGCCGCTGCCGGAGGCCATTCCGGTCGGGCCTTTGGTTAATTATGGCTATGCCGACCAGGTTCTGCTGCTGACCGACATCTCTGTCCCACAGGATTTCAAGGAACCGGCGCTGACGCTTTCGGCCAATGTGCGCTGGCTGGTGTGCAAGGACATCTGCGTACCGGAGGAGACCACTTCAACCCTCACGCTGCCGCTGATCGACCCAGCGCTGTCCCCGCAGGATTCGGCTGATGCGCCCGCCATCCGCGCGGCGCAGGCCGGCTTGCCGCAAGCGGCCGGCTGGCAGTCGCGGTATCAGGCCGCCGGGAAAACGGTGACGCTTAAGATCGATCGGCTTGGCGATGCCGGTGAGGGCGCGACCGAAGCGCGCTTCTTTCCCACGAATTGGGGACAGGTGGACAATGCCAGCCCACAAAAGCTGCGCTTTGCCGAGGGCGGGCTGACACTGCGTATGCAGGCCGGCGAGACAGGGCTGAAGGACGGTACGCCGCTCGAGGGCGTGCTTGCTCTGGAGAGCATCGGCCCTGGCGGCAACAAGCTGCGGCGCGGCTATCTGATCCAAGCTGACGCGGCCCCGGCCGCAGCGGGCCCCTTAGAGGCTGCCGACGTGCCGCAGACCATCCCTCCTCCTGAAAGCGCTGGCCTGGGATTTGGCCTGGCTCTGCTGTTTGCCTTCGTCGGCGGCCTCATCCTCAACCTGATGCCTTGCGTCTTCCCGATCCTGTCGCTCAAAGCCTATGCACTGGCACGGGAGGCCTCCATTGATCATCGCCGGCATCTCGGCGGCTTTGCCTATCTCGCTGGCGTGCTGGCGAGCTTTGGACTGATCGCTGCCGGGCTGATGGCGCTTCGCGCCGCGGGCGTGGCAGCCGGCTGGGGCATCCAGTTCCAATCGCCGGCCTTCCTTCTGGTGCTGATCGCGCTATTCCTTGCCCTCGGCCTCAGCATGTCAGGCGTGTTCGAGCTGGGTGGATCGTTAGCGGGCAAGGGCGACAGCCTGACCCGCAAGAACGGGCTTGCCGGCTCCTTCTTCACCGGGATCCTTGCAACTGTCGTCGCCACGCCCTGCACCGCCCCATTCATGGGCGCGGCCGTCGGCTACGCCTTCGCCCAGCCGGCGCTCGAGGCGATAGCCGTCCTCATGATGCTCGGCCTCGGCTTTGCCCTGCCGATCCTGCTGCTCAGCCTGTCCCCGGCATTCGGCCGCCTGCTTCCGCGGCCCGGCGCGTGGATGATCCGCTTCAAGCAGGTGATGGCCTTTCCGCTCTACGCAACCGCCGCCTGGCTGGTCTGGGTGCTCAGCGTCCAGCAGGGGAGCGATGGCGTCCTGGCCGCGATGGTCACCCTCATCGCGGTCGCCTTCGCCGCATGGCTGCTGGGCCTGCCGAACCCGGCGCGGGCCCTGCGGCTTAGCGCCGCGGTCGTGATCGCGGCAATCGGCATTGCCGCGGCGGTGACTTTGTTGCCGAGCGAACCACAGCCGGGTTCGCTGAGCGAAGCGGGTTCAGGACCGCAGGCTGAGCCATTCACTCAGGCCAGGCTCGATGAGCTCATCAGCAATGGCAAGCCGGTGTTCGTCAATTTGACTGCCGCCTGGTGCATCACCTGTAAGGTGAATGAGCGCGTCGCACTGCAGTCGCAGACCATCGCAAAGGCCTTCGCCGACCGCGGCATCACCTATCTCAAGGGTGACTGGACCGCGCCCAATCCTGAGATCGCGGCGCTGCTCAAGAGCTTCGGCCGCGCCGGCGTGCCGCTTTATCTCCTCTATCCCGGCACCGCCGATGCCGCCCCGCAGGTTCTTCCCCAGTTCCTCACGGAATCGATCGTGCTCGGTCATCTCGCAGAGCTGCCATCTTCCCAGAAACAGGCCAAAGGAGATATGTGAATGCGCCTATCGACCACCCTCCGCGCCGGCCTTGCGGCGCTCGTCGTGGCGGCCATCGCCTGGCAGGGACCGGCAAAGGCGGCCCCCGAGATCGGCAAGCAGGCGCCGGATTTCGCCGCGACCGACACCCAGGGCAAGCCGGTGAAGCTGAGCGCCCTGCGTGGAAAGACGGTCGTGCTGGAATGGACCAACCATGAATGCCCCTATGTGAGAAAGCATTATGGTTCGGGCAATATGCAGGCGTTGCAGCGCGACGCCACCAAGGAAGGCGTCGTGTGGATCACGCTGATCTCCTCGGCCAAAGGTGAAGAGGGCAATGTGGCCCCTGGCCAAGCCGAAGAGCTGACCAAGAGCCGCAACGCCGCGCCCTCCGAGATCGTGCTGGACGAGAGCGGAAAGATCGGCCGTCTCTATCAGGCCCGGACCACTCCGCATATGTTCGTTATCAATCCGGAGGGGAAGCTGGTCTATATGGGCGGCATCGACGACAAGCCAACCACGCGCACCAGCGATCTGGCTGTGGCGAAGAACTATGTGCGCGAGGCGCTTGCGGCGGTAAAGGCCGGCAAGCCGGTCGCCACACCTATCGCCCGACCCTATGGCTGCTCCATCAAATATGCGCCCCAGGAGAGCTGAACGCGCTCACTGAACACGTAAAGCAGTTCAGCCGCGCTCACCTTGCGTAACCGCTCCATCGCGAGCCGAAGGCGAAGGATCCACCGACATGCTCATGGCTGCTAGTGGATGGCTTCGGGAGCTTTGCTCCTTCGCACTGAGGGCGGTGCGCGGAGTAAAAGTCGCCACGTAAAGGAGGAAGACGTCTTTGCTGGCCCCTCCGCCGGCTGCGGCAAGGCTCGCGCTGCGCAAATTTTCCCTTTATAGATATCCGTTGCACTGAACGGTTCGTTCTCTCGAACCCGCCGGTCAGAACGCAGCGTTCATATTCCATTTGGCAAGCCGGCGGCATGATCGGCAGGAAACCGACCTGAACCCTCCCTTGCGAGGTAAGATGCGCATGAGTAGTGCTGTCCGCAGAATGCTCGGATCGGCGTTGGTTGTCGCACTGTTCAGCCTTTGCCTTTGCACAGCATCCCCGGCGCGAGCGCAACAGCAGCCCGCAGCGCCACCCGCGGTGACAACGGCGCAGCCTGTCGAGCGCAAGATCACCGAATGGGATGAATTCACCGGCCGTTTCGAGGCGGTTGATACGGTGGAGGTACGGGCGCGCGTCAGCGGCTATCTGACCGAGGTGCATTTCACCGATGGACAGATGGTGAGCAAGGGCGACCTCCTGTTCGTCATCGATCCACGCCCCTTCCAACACATAGTCGAACGCCTGAGCGCCGAGCTTGCCTCCGCCAAGGCGCGGCTTGAATTTGCCCAGAAGGATTTCGAGCGCGCGAGGCCCCTTGCCAAGAACGAGAACATCTCCGAACAGGTGTTCCAGCAGCGCCAGCGTGATTTGGGCGAGGCGGAAGGCGCCTTGCAAAGCAGCCAGGCTAGCCTTGCCGCCGCCGAGCTCGACCTGGAATTCACCCGTATTACCGCTCCCCTTGCGGGCCGGATCAGCCGTAAGCAGGTCAGCGTCGGCAATTATGTGATCGGGGATTCATCGAGCAGCACGCTCCTGACCACCATCGTCTCGCAGGACCCGATCCAGCTCTATTTCGACATCAGCGAGGCGGACTACCTCAAATATGCGCGGCTCGGCAAGGCCGCTCCTAGCGCCAATCTGCGGCAAGACCCAACGCCGGTATCGCTCGGCCTTCTGGACGAGAAGGGCTTTCCGCATGAGGGCCAGCTGGATTTCGTCGACAACCGCATCGATCGGGCGACCGGGTCGCTGCGCGGGCGCGCCGTATTCCCAAATCCGAGCGGGCTGTTTACGCCAGGCCTGTTCGCACGCATCCGACTTGCCGGCTCGGGCGAATATCTGGCCCTTCTGATCCCTGACGGCGCGGTTGCGACCGACCAGACCAACCGCTTCGTCTATGTCGTGGCCGATGACGGCACCGTGGCCTACAAGCCTGTGACCATTGGACCGATCGTGGACGGCATGCGCGTCATCAAGACCGGGATTGCCGCTTCCGACTGGGTGATCGTCAATGGCATCCAGCGGGCAAGACCTGGCGCTAAGGTGACGCCGCAGCGCTCCAAGCTGGACGGACAGGCGCAGGCGTCGGCAACGCAATGAAATTCAGCCAGACCTTCATCAGCCGGCCAATCTTCGCCACTGTTCTCGCGCTGGTGATCGTCATCATAGGCGGCGTCGCCTATTTCGCCCTGCCCGTCTCGCAATATCCCGAGATCGCGCCGCCAACCGTTGTGGTCAGCGCTTCCTATCCCGGCGCCAACGCGGAGACCGTCGCCAATACCGTCGCCTCGGTCATCGAGCAGGAGGTGAACGGCGTCGAGAACATGCTCTACATGACCTCGCAGGCAACCGCCGACGGGTCGATGTCGCTGACGGTGACATTCGCGCTCGGCACCGACCTCGACAAGGCGCAGGTGCTGGTACAGAACCGCGTTGGTCTCACGACGCCCCGCCTGCCCGAGGAGGTTCGCCGGCTGGGCGTGACCGTCCGCAAGAATTCACCGGATCTGCTCATGGTTATCCACATGATATCCAAGACAGACCGCTATGATCAGCTCTATCTCAGCAATTACGCCCTCCTCCAGGTGCAGGATACGCTAGCCCGTGTCCAAGGCGTCGGCAGCATTCGCATTTTCGGCGGGCGCGACTACTCGATGCGTATCTGGCTCGACCCGAACCGGCTCGCCGCGGTCGGCATGACCTCGACCGAAGTGGTGTCGGCGATCAGCGCGCAGAATGTGCAGGTCGCGGGCGGCACGCTCGCCGAGCCGCCGATCAAGACGGACCAGGCCTTCCAGGTCAAGCTGGAGCTGCTCGGACGGTTGACCAAGCCGGACGAATTCGGCGACATCATCATCCGCACCGGCAGCGATGGACGCATCACCCGGCTGAAGGACGTGGCCCGGATCGAGCTCGGCGCGCTCAGCTATCTGACCAATGGCTATCTCGACGGCCGGCGTGCCGTGGTTATCGCGGTGACGCAGCTTCCTGGCTCGAATGCGCTGGCGACAGCGAACGGCGTCAAAGCGGCGATGGACGAATTGGCCAAGGGCTTTCCGGAAGGGATCGAGCGCCAGATTGTCTACAACCCCACCGATTTCATCGCCAAATCCATCCAGGAGTTGATCAAGACGATCTTCGAGGCCGCGCTTCTGGTCGTCATCGTCATTCTGGTGTTCCTGCAGAGCTGGCGCGCGACCATCATACCTCTGATCGCGATTCCCGTTTCGCTGATCGGCACCTTTGCGGCGATGGCAGCTCTTGGCTTTTCCGTTAACAATCTGACGCTGTTCGGCCTGGTGCTGGCGGTTGGCATCGTCGTCGATGACGCCATCGTGGTGGTCGAGAATGTCGAGCGCAAAATGCATGATGGCATGTCGGCGATGGCTGCCTCGCGCGCGACCATGAACGAGGTCGGTACCGCGCTCGTTTCCATCGCGCTGGTGCTGTGCGCCGTGTTCGTGCCGACAGCCTTCATCGGCGGCATTTCCGGCCAATTCTACCGGCAGTTCGCCGTCACCATTGCCGTGGCGACCGTGATCTCCGCCTTCAACTCGCTGACGCTGAGCCCCGCACTGTGCGCCATCCTGTTTGATCGCACGCCCCAGCCGCGTGCCCGCTTCAGTCCGATGCGCCTCCTTGACGCCCTGGCGAATGGCTTCAATTACACCTTTGACGCCATCGCTAACGGCTACAGTCGTCTGGTGCGAGGGGTCGGCCGGGCCGCTAGCCTGATGCTGATCGTCTATGCCGGCCTGATCGGCCTCACCGCCTACCTGTTCACCCATATGCCGCAGGGCTTTATCCCGCAGCAGGACCAGGGCTATCTGATCACGGCCTTCCAACTCCCCCCTGGCGCAGCTCTCGCCCGCACCGATGAGGTGGTGCGCCGCACCGAAAAGATCCTCCTGGAGACGCCGGGCATCGCTCACACCGCCAGTTTTGCCGGCTTCTCCGGCGCAACCTTCACCAATTCGTCGAATGCCGGCGCGATTTTCGTCGTGCTGGACGACTGGCAAAAGCGCGCCGAAAACGGGCTGAGCGCGGATAAGCTGCTCGCGACGGTGCGCGGCAAGATCAGCCAGATCCAGGAAGCCCTGATCTTTGCCATTCCACCGCCCCCGGTGCGCGGCGTCGGTACCGCCGGCGGCTTCTCGCTCTACGTCCAGGACCGCGGCGGGCGCGGTCTGCCGACGCTGGCGCAATCGACGCTGGCGCTGATGGCACAGGCGAACCAGACACCCGGCCTCGCCTCGGTGTTCACCTCCTTCTTCCTTAACACGCCCTTGCTTTATGTCGATGTCGACCGGGTGCGGGCACAGATGCTGAATGTACCGCTCGACAACATCTTTGAAACGCTGCGCATCAATCTTGGCTCAGCCTATGTCAACGACTTCAACCTGTTCGGCCGTACCTTCCGCGTGACCGCGCAGGCCGATCAGCAGTATCGGCTGAATGAAGAGGACATCGCCCGGCTGAAAGTGCGCTCGGCCGACGGCGCGATGGTTCCGCTTGGGTCGCTCGTGACCTTCCGCACCACCGCCGGCCCCGACCGCGTGCCGCGCTTCAACCTCTACCCCGCCGCCGAGCTGAATGGCACCACCACGCCCGGCACGAGCTCCGGCGAGGGGATGCAGAAAATGGAGGAACTGGCCGCCCGCGTGCTGCCCGAAGGGCTCAGCATCGCCTGGACGGGCCTTTCCTATCAGGAGCGCCTGGTGGGCAATACCGCGATCTATATCTTCGCGCTCTCCGTACTGTTCGTGTTTCTGGCGCTTGCGGCCCAATATGAGAGCTGGACGCTGCCGCTCGCCATTATCCTGATCGTGCCGATGTGCCTGCTCTCGGCGATCAGCGGCGTGAAATTGCATGGCCTCGATGTCAACATCCTCACGCAGATCGGTTTCGTGGTACTCATCGGTCTTGCCGCCAAAAACGCGATCCTGATTGTGGAATTCGCGCGCCAGCTCGAGGATCAGGGGCGCACGCGGGTGGAGGCGGCAGTCGAGGCTGCGCGGCTGAGGCTAAGGCCGATCCTGATGACCTCCTTCGCCTTCACACTCGGCGTGCTGCCGCTTTACCTTGCAACGGGCGCGGGCGCGGAGATGCGGCGGGCGCTCGGAACCGCGGTATTCTATGGCATGCTTGGCGTCACCTTCTTCGGGGTGATCTTCACGCCGGTGTTCTACGTGGTGATTCGCGGGTTGTTCCCCGGCAAACCCGCGCATGCGCCCGAGCCGAGCCCGGCGCCGGCGGAATAGCGCGGGGTTATTGCTTCTGCGGCTCGGCGGAGCCCTGGGCGGGCTCGTCAAGGAACATCAGCCCTTCTTCAATGGAGACGATTTCGTTGCCATCGAACTCGTACTCCTCGCCGTCCTGCATTTTGATGGTGCAGCCGGAGTTGCAGAACCCGTCGAGCGTCTCTGCGGGCGCAAGCGTCTGCTCACGCGAGCCGTTGTTCTCGCTGATGATCATCTTCTGAGCGGCGGCGTCGTGATTGGTAAGCTTGAGCGCCTCGGCAGGCGAGGCGGCGGCCACTGCGAGGATCGTAACGAGGGCGATGCTGCGGAGCATTGGGTGCTGTTGGTTATGAGAGCGTTGCCTAAAAAAACGAAAAGGGAAGAATTGCTCCTTCCCTTTCCGTCGAATGGGGTTGACCCCCTATTTCTTGCCGCCCTTTTTGGCGCCGCCGGACTTCTCAGTCGACTTCTCGGCGGGCTTGGATGCGGTCTTCGGCTTGCTCTCGGCTTTCTTTTTCATTGTGCTACCTCCAAGGTAAGGCGGAATCTATTCCGCTCATTGCAATCTGAGAGTCGCTTTGCGAAGTAGCAAACAATTTTTTTGCGTGCTTAATATCGAAGAATTCGATAGATACCCGGCGCCTGAAAAATCATGGATATAAATCTCGCCAAAACCTTTCTTGCGGTAGCCGAAGCCGGCAGCTTCGTCGATGCCGCCGACCGTCTGCATATCACCCAATCCACTGTGAGCTCGCAAATCAAGGCGCTGGAAGACCAGGTTGGCAAGGCCCTGTTCGACCGCTCCAAAGCCGGCGCAACACTGACGCCGGCCGGCCAGCAATTTCACAAACACGCGCTCGCGCTCGTGCGGGTGTGGGAGCATGCGCGACTGGAAATCGCACTTTCGGAGGAGCACCGGGACCATCTCTCGGTCGGTGGACAGGTGAGCCTGTGGGACGGCTTCCTGTTGCGCTGGCTCGCCTGGATGCGCGAGAACATCCCCGATATCGCCGTTACCGCCGCGACCGGCTCGTCGGGCGCGCTGATGGATCAGCTCATCGAGGGCACGCTCGACCTTGCCGTGATGTACCGCCCGGCCAGGCGGCCCGGCCTCGTCATCGAACATCTTTTTGACGAGGAGTTGGTGTTGGTGACCTCGGGCGACGGCCGCGGAAGGCGGGCGATGCTGGATTATGTGTTCGTCAATTGGGGACCGGAATTCGAAGCGGATCATGCGCTCGCCTTCCCCAATCTGCGCCATCCCGGCCTGTCGCTCGATCTCGGAACGCTGGGGGTTAGCTATCTGCTCTCGACGCGCGGCTCGGGCTATTTTCCCATGCGGGTCGCTAAGGGACACATCGAGTTGGGTGAGCTGCAGATGGTGCGCCGCGCCCCGCGCTTCGTTTACCCGGCCTTTGCGGTCTATCCCGCAGACCGTGACGAGGAGGCTTACGAGCCGATCCTGGAAGGTCTGAAAGAAGTCGTCGCAAGATTGTAGCTGCGCGCTTTGGCGCAGGGATTGGGATGAGAATGACGGCTGCGAAATGTCTCCGCCTCAGGGCGGTTGCTGCGGCGTTAACGATTGGTTGCCTAACGGCATTGCCCGGCCGAGCCGGCGAGCATGGCGCGAGCGTGCTGCAGTCCTGCTGGGCGCCGGATGCCCTCGCCGGACGTCCGGAGGAAAAGCTGTCGCGGTGGACGCATGAGCAGACGCCTCTCCCTGCCACCACGCTGCCGGCCGCGACCCCTGGCACCATCATGGGCACAGTCCGGCGCGTGAAGCTACCGCCTGGGCGTAAGCTGGTGGCACTCACCTTCGACCTGTGCGAGGCAGCCTCGGAAATCGCTGGCTATGACAGCGGCGTGATCGACTATCTGCGGGTGCAGAAAGTGAAGGCCACGCTGTTCGCGGGCGGCCGATGGCTGGTGCATCACCCTGAACGCGGCGCCCAGCTGCTCGCCGATCCGCTGTTCGAAATCGGCACACATAGCTGGGACCACGCCAATCTACATTTGGCAACGGGTTCCATCCTAGACGGTGAGATCGGGGGCGGCATCGCCGCATTCGCTGAGGCGAGCCGAGCGCTCAGCAACCGAGCCTGCGCGCGGGGCGCGGCCGATCTGTCGCGCGTTCCTGCCTCGCCGCGGCTGTTCCGTTTCCCGTTCGGTACCTGCAACCCGGAAGGGCTCGCGACCGTCGCCAGCGAAGGTCAGATCGCCATCCAATGGGACGTGGTGACCGGCGACCCGGACGGTCACATCACCCCGGAGGCGATCGCCCGTGCCGTGCTTGCCGAGACGCGCCCCGGCTCGATCATCGTCGCGCACGCCAATGGCCGCGGCCAGCACACCGCCGAAGCGCTCCCGCTGTTCGTCCCGCAGCTGAGGGCGCGCGGCTTTGAGTTCGTGACAGTCAGTGAGTTGCTGGCGGCGGGAACGCCCGAGATCGCGCCGACCTGCTATGAGCGCCATCCCGGTGATAACGACCGTTATGATGTCGCGCGGCTGCACAAGGAGCATCCGCATGGCTTGCCCGGCGGAAAAGCCGCCCCACCGCCGAACTGGCCCGCCCACATCTATCAGCGGCCCTAGATGCCTATGTGCTGAAGCACCATCAAGCCGGATCAGGCGCGAGCGGCTGTCGGCGCTGGCCAACCCTTCTGCTTGATGGAAGAAGTGCTTTCAGCGGCGTTTAAAAGCCGCTGCGATCATGGCAACCTGGTTCGCGACCGGGTTTGCGCGCAGTGCGGCGCTTGCCGCCGGCTTGGCACTCTGCGCCGCCTCGATGCGATAGATCTTCTCATGCAGCTTGTAGCTCGCCTCAATGAGGCCTTTCAGCCGCTCCGGAAGCTGTTCATAGCCCCTGCTGCCACCCGCCCGGATGATCGGCAGGAGCAGGGCATTGTTGTCCCGCAATCCCGAAGGCACGTCTTCGCCGTTCAGCTCGGCGCGGCGGGCGAGCAGCCACGTGGCCAGCTGGGTGAGGCGGGTGGTGAGACGCATGCTCTCGGTGGCATAGGCGAGCGAGACGATCGGCTTAAGTGCACGCGACTCGCGCCGGCCTTCGCCGTCGAGATAATTGGCGGTCTCTTCCACCAACGCCATTCCTTCTCGGAACAGCGCCATGAACTGATCTTTGTTGGCTGCTTTTTGACGAAATGGGATCGTCACACCGCGGGCCGGGGGGACAAGGCTAGACGGATTACTCATATACCGGTTCCAGATACATCTGTCAGCCACGACGGGCTAAGCTGGTAGTGAATAATGTTTAAATTAGGTTGGCTAATGCAACCCAATTTTCTCCGAATGATAAATGAGATAGCCTATCCGCCTGTTCCGCAAAAGCGCCCGCGGGATCTTTTAAGCTGTGTATAACCCAAAGCGGCGCGCGCTGCATCCTCAACCGCTACGTATGCGTCAGCTTTTGAAGACCGTGTGAGCTTTCTGGCGGGAGGCCTGCTTCTGCGCGATCAAGGTTTCGACGCGCTGCCGCTCGGCCGCAAGCGCGTCGAGATATTCTTTCAGCTCCTCAACCGAGGCGGTGGAGAGGTCGGCGCCGAGCACACGCTGGCTCGGCTTTTTTTGCGGACCCTCGTCATCCCAGAGCATGATCGCCTCCCTTGCGGCCTCAAACCGAAAACCTTCGGCCTGCGCCGGCATTCCTATGTCATTATGCCCGCCAGATTAGCAAACTATGACGAACTCAGGGAACTATCGATATGACGCTGCCTCAATCCATGAAAGCGGTTCTGATCGAGGGAAAGGGCGGTGGCCCGGAGGTGCTGAAGCCAGCAGGCCGTCCGGTGCCGCGGCCGGGACAAGGCGAGCTTCTGGTGCGCGTCGCAGCGGCAGGCGTCAACCGGCCCGACGTGCTGCAGCGGCAGGGCAATTATCCCCCGCCGCCGGGGGCATCGGATATTCCGGGCCTGGAGATCGCCGGTGAGGTCGTCGAGGCAGGGCCGGGTACATCGCGTTTCAAGGTGGGAGACCGCATCACCGCGCTGGTGACCGGGGGCGGCTATGCCGAATATTGCCTCGCCGATGAACGGGCAAGCCTGCCCTTTCCTGCCGGTTTCGATGCGGTGCACGCAGCAGCCTTGCCCGAAACCTTCTTCACCGTCTGGCAGAACGTCTTCGTGCGCGGTGGCCTGAAAGCGGGTGAGAGCTTCCTCGTCCATGGCGGCACCAGCGGGATCGGCACGACGGCGATTCAGCTCGCCAAAGCGTTCGGCGCCACGGTCTATGCCACTGCGGGATCGGCCGAGAAATGCAGGGTATGCGAGGAGCTCGGCGCCAAGCGCGCCATCAACTACCGCGAGGAAGACTTCGTTGCGGTATTGAAGCAGGAGACCGGCGGCAAAGGTGCCGAGTTGATCCTGGATATGGTCGGCGGAAGCTATGTCGAGCGCAACATCAATGCCGTCGCGGAGGACGGGCGCATCCACCAGATCGCGTTCCAGACAGGCTCGAAAGTCACCGTCGATCTGATGCGGCTGATGCTGAAGCGCATCATGCTGACCGGCTCGACGCTTCGCCCGCGCACCATGGAAGTAAAGGGGGCGCTCGCCAGGGGCCTTGAAGAGCAGGTCTGGCCGCTACTCGCCAGCGGCAAAGTCAAGCCGGTGATCGACAGCACTTTTCCGCTGGATCAGGCGAGCGAATCGCACCGGCGTATGGAAACCAATGCCCATATCGGCAAAATCATCTTAACGGTCTAGCCACCGGGACAGAAGCGCGCAGCGTTTTGCTTTGAAGGAGCGGAAGAGGTTTGCCTCTTTCGCGCCGAGCGCTTATATAAATCGGAGCTTTGGTGCGAACGAAGCGTCCCTTCCCGCATCGCTGACAACAAGACTTCCTGTGAGCCGGGCCTCACAGGGCTGGGAGAGTTTTGATGAATCAAACGCCTTTGATGCCGAAAGCGACCGCAGTCTGGCTGGTCGAGAACACCTCGCTGACATTTGAGCAGATTGCCGAGTTCTGCGATCTGCATGTGCTTGAGGTGAAGGGCATCGCAGATGGCGACGTGGCACATGGCATCAAGGGGATGGACCCGATTTCCTCCAGCCAGCTGACGCGCGAGGAGATCGAGAAGGGCCAGAAGGACTCCAGCTATCGCCTGCAGCTTGCCAAGCCGAAGGTGCAGATCCCCGAAGTGAAGACCAAACGGGTGCCTAAATACACCCCCGTGTCGCGCCGCCATGACCGGCCGAACGCGATCCTGTGGCTCTTGCGCTATCACCCCGAGCTGAAGGATTCGCAGCTCATGCGCCTCGTCGGCACGACCAAGCCGACCATCGAATCAATCCGCGACCGCTCGCATTGGAACTCCGCCAATCTGCAGCCGCAGGACCCGGTAGCGCTGGGCCTGTGTTCGCAGACCGATCTCGACGCCGAGGTGCGCCGGGCGGCGAAGCGCCTCGAACGTGAGCGCGCCGAGGCCGGCCATGTCGAGGGCGGCGAGGAGCACGAGCCAGCCGGCACGCTGCTGCCGGCCGATGAAACCACCGAAGAGGTCTCGGTGTTGCGCCGCCGCGAGGACGAGAAGCCTCAGCCCGAGCGCGAGAATACCCGCCCGCTTACCGTCGAGGATGTGTTTGGGCCGCGCGGCGGCGGGGACGAGGATCAGTAGGGCAACTTGATGTGAGCACCTTCTGTAGGCTGCTCGGGCAAGCGTAACATTTGGCGTGCGCCATCAATTGAGCCGCCGCAAGATTTGGGCGACGTGCGCCCGCGCTGTTTGTATTTTCCCGTCTCGGCTATGATCTTAGCAATCAGTGGTCGAATCAACGCGCGAACGCACGCCGACGGGAGTTGAAGCCGGTCCCGACTCGGGCTAGGCGAAGTGTCATGCAACAATATCTCGATCTTTTGCGCCACGTCCGCGACAAGGGCGTGCGGCGGATGGACCGTACCGGTACCGGCACGATTGGTGTTTTCGGCTATCAGATGCGTTTCAATCTTGCGACAGGCTTTCCGCTGCTCACCACCAAGAAGCTGCATGTAAAATCGATCATCCATGAGCTGTTGTGGTTCCTGTCCGGGGCGACCAATATCAATTACCTGCAAGAGAACGGCGTCCATATCTGGGACGAATGGGCAGCTGAGGAGGGCGAGCTCGGCCCGGTCTACGGCAAGCAATGGCGAAGCTGGCAGGCGCCGGACGGGCGTAGTATCGACCAGATCGCCGAAGTGGTGGAGGCGATCCGGACCGACCCGTATTCGCGGCGGCACATCGTCAGCGCCTGGAATCCAGCCGACATGGAGGCTATGGCGCTGCCGCCCTGTCACTGTCTGTTCCAGTTCTATGTTTCGGAAGGCAAGCTCTCCTGCCAGCTCTATCAGCGCTCGGCCGATATCTTTCTCGGCGTGCCGTTCAACATCGCCTCTTACGCGCTGCTGACCATGATGGTCGCGCAAGTGACGGGCTATAAGCTGGGCGATTTCGTCCATACGCTGGGGGATGCGCATATTTATCTCAATCATCTGGAGCAGGCCGATCTCCAGCTTGAGCGCACGCCAAAGCCGCTGCCGCAGATGACGTTAAATCCGGAGGTGCAATCGATCTTCGATTTCACCTATGAGGATTTCCATCTCACCGGCTATCAACCGCATCCGCGCATCAAGGCGGAGATTGCGGTCTAGTGTCTTGCACCCCCGAGACGATCGCGCTTATCGTGGCGATGGCCGAGAACGGCGTGATCGGACGGGATGGCGGCTTGCCTTGGCGCCTTTCCTCCGACCTAAAGCTGTTTCGCCGCGCCACCATGGGCAAGCCGCTGATCATGGGCCGCAAGACCTATGCGTCCCTCGGTAAGCCGCTCGAGGGCCGCGACAACATCGTCATCACCAGAAACCCCGGGTTTGCAGCGGAAGGGGTGTTTATGGTGCATTCGCTGGACGAGGCGCTCGCTCGCGCCCGGGAGTGCGCCCGCGCTGGCGAGGTCGATGAAATTTTCGTAATCGGCGGCGCTGAAGTTTTTCGAGAGGCCCTGCCCTTTGCAGGGCGGATTTATCTCACCCAGATTAAGGCTGTGGTTGAAGGTGATGTGACCTTTCCTGCGATTGATTGGCAGAATTGGCGCGTACGCTCATCGCAACCTTACGAAAAAGGCCCTAAAGACGATTTCAGCTTTACTTTTTCGATCCTGGAACGGATTACCGCAGCTTCCGTCACCGTATAATCGTTGACGCATGGCTGATAGCAGGCCATATGCACGCAGTGCCCTTGCATCGACCCTCATTTGAATCAACTTCTCGCGTGCCCTATAACGCCTTCTCAATGAATGCGATGAGCGGCGCAGCTTCTGCGACGTGGCAAGAGATTTGAAGGCGCCGGAAACGCTGTGTTAACCGCGAGTCGCGAATGTCACTCGCATTCCGAAAGCGGTAAGGACGGAAATTATGCCCTGGAGTAGTCAGAACGGCGGCAGTGGCGGCTGGAAAGGTGGAGGCGGCGGCCCTTGGGGCCAAGGCCCCTCTGGTGGTGGCCAGTCACCGGATCTGGAAGAGTTGCTGAAGCGCAGCCAGGACCGCCTGAAGCAGGCCATGCCTGGTGGCGGCCTGAGCGGCGGGTTTCTTGCGCTGATCATCCTGATTGGCGCAGCGGTCGTCGCCTTCTATTCATTCACCGTGAGCGTGCGCCCCGACGAGCAGGGCGTGGTCCTGCGGTTCGGCGAATACAATCGCCAGCTCACGCCGGGCCTCAACTTCCGCTGGCCCTATCCTGTCGAGACCGTCTATCTGCCGCAGGTGACGCGCGTCAATCGCGTCGAAATCGGCATGCGGCTGACGCCGAGCACTTCGATGTTCGGTGGTAGCGGCGGCGAGGTGGTGCGGGATGTGCCCGAGGAGAGCCTAATGCTCACGGGCGATGAGAACATCGTCGACGTCGACTTCGTGCTGTTCTGGCGCATCAAGGATGCTGCGAGCTATCTGTTCAACATTCAGAACCCGCAATCGACGGTGAAAGATGTCGCCGAAAGTGCGATGCGCGAGATCGTCGGGCAGAACGACATCCAGCCGATCCTGACCAAAAACCGTCGCGAAACCGAAGATGCCGTCCGCGATCTGATGCAACGCGTTCTCGACCAGTATGGCGCGGGCATTCAGATCACCCAGGTGCAGCTGCAGAAGGTCGATCCCCCATCGCAGGTGATCGATGCCTTCCGCGACGTGCAGGCTGCGCGCGCCGACCAAGAGCGCCTCCAGAACGAGGCCGACGCTTACGCCAACCGCGTCGTGCCGGAAGCGCGCGGTCAGGCGCAGAGCATCTTGCAAGCCGCCCAAGGCTATAAGGAGCAGACCGTCGCCGAGGCCAACGGCCGCACCGACCGTTTCCTCAAGGTCTATGAGGAATATGCCAAGGCGCCCGACGTCACGCGGCGGCGCATGTTCCTTGAGACCATGGAGCGCGTCATGGCCGGTACGGCGAAGATCATCATCGATGAGAAGGCTCAAGGCACCGGAGTCGTGCCCTATCTGCCGCTTGGCGAAGTGAACAAGTCATCCCAGCCACAGAAAAGCTCGGGAGCCCAGTAATGCGTAGCGCCCTTCTTCTCATCTTCCTCATCGTGCTCGGCGTCGCGGCTTTCATCGCCTACAACGCCTTCTTCATCGTCCACCAGACGCAGATGGCGCTCGTGCTCGAGTTCGGTAACCCGAAACGCCAGGTCAGCGCTCCGGGCCTCTACACCAAGTTGCCCTTCGTGCAGACTGTGGAGTTTTTCGACAAGCGCATCCTTGATATCGAGATCTCGTCGAAGGAGGTGATCGCCTCCGACCAGAAGCGTCTGGTCGTCGATGCCTTCGCCCGCTACAAGATCACCGATCCGCTGCTGTTCTTCCAGGCCGTGCGCGACGAGGCTGGCGCCAATTCGCGCTTGAATGCGGTGATGGACAGCGCCATGCGCGGTGTTCTCGGCAGCGCAACCTTCATCGAGGTGGTGCGCGACCGCCGTGACGAGCTGATGCGGCGCATCGCCGAGCGGGTCAGCGGCGAGGTGAACGATTTCGGCATCGACGTCGTGGACGTCCGCATCAAGCGCGCCGACCTACCGGAGGCCAACAGCCAGGCGATCTACAACCGGATGCAGACCGAGCGTCAGCGTCAGGCCGCCGAGCTGCGCGCCCAAGGCAACGAGCAGGCCAAGCGCATCCGCGCCACCGCCGACCGGCAGGTCACGGTATTGATCGCCGAGGCCAACCGCGACAGCGAGCGTACGCGCGGTGAAGGCGATGCCGAGCGCAACCGCATTTATGCGGCAGCCTTCAACAAGGACCCGGACTTCTTTGCTTTCTACCGGTCGATGCAGGCCTATGAGGAGGGGCTGAAGTCAAATGAGACGCGGCTGGTGATCACGCCGAATACCGAGTTCTTCCGCTATTTCAATAATCCGGGCCTCAATGGTGGCTCGACTGCCGGCGGCGGCACAACCGGGCCAGCAACAACTCAGCCAACTCCCCGATCTGGCAATGGTTCGAGCCCGCCGACAGCGGCCGGAACCGCGCCGCCGCCAGCAAACAGCCCAACCTCTGCGCCGACCGGACCGGCTGCCGCTCGTCCTTAGCCACCGCATCCTCAAAATGAGAAAGGCGCCAGCTTCGAGCTGGCGCCGCCAAGTTTGCTCTCAGGGGATTTTATAGATACGGGCAGCGATGACGGAAACCGTCATAGCCCATATAGGTTCCGGTGCGCGGATCGAAGGATCTGAAGGTCGCTTCGCAGCGCGCGAAGCCATCGTCATAGGCGTAGGCGCCGCCATAATAGTCATCGTAATAGGGGCCATAGCCGTAACCAGCCCAATAGGGCGAGGTCAGCAACAAGCCGGCCGCGAGGCCAGCGCCCACGCCGCCCCAGCCCCAGCCACCCCGATGACCGCGCCAATGGCCGTGCCAGCCGCGACCGCCGCCCCAGCCACTGCGCACGAGCTGGATCTGCGGACTTTCGGCTTTTGCAATGCCTTGTGTGGCTCCGGAAACTGCCGGGGCCGCTCCGGCTCCGGACGTGGTCATAGCGCCAGCGAGCAGAGCCGCCGCGGCGAGTGTTCCAAGTCGTTTCATGGATTCTCCTCTCATATTGCCTGACAGCCGAGTCGTCGCATAGGCGGGCTGCGTTAGCCCGCGTGCTAACGATCGATGAAAGCTGACATTCAGGAGCTAAACTCAATCGTCGCAGCGCTTGTTCCGCGCCACGGCTCGCCGGCGGCCGGTCTTTTCGCCGCCCCCCTTCGCGCTAAACGCCAAAGGTCTGGCTGAGGCAACGCGCAGCCGCTTATCGGCAGAGGTTTGGAACTAAACCGGCGAACGAGCAGCAAGGCGGGGCCGGGCAACCGTGGCGGCGAGATGGGTCCGTCGCGCGGCCAGCGCCTCGGAATAGTAGCTCTCGAGAAGCCGCGCTCGATGGCGGGCGGTGTGGTTCTGCAACACGCATTGACGCGCGGCTGAGGCAATCGCGAGGCGCCGCTCCTCCGGCATGTCGCGCAGGATACTCAGCACCTCCGCGGCGCTGGTGGCGGTGAGGATCTCGCGTCCCGGCGCGAAGAAGGTACTCAGACCCGCCCAGTCATCGCTGATGACCGGCACACCGCACGCCGCAGCCTCGAACAGGCGAACGCTCGGCGAGAAGCCACAGGCGATCATGTCGGCGCGGGTGACATTGAGCGTAAAACGCTGGCGACAATAGAACGCCGGGTGCTCCTTGGGCGGCAGATGCTCGATATGCGCGACATTGGCTGGCCACTCTATATCGGCCGGGAATTGCGCGCCCGCCACCATGAAGCGGTACTCCGGCATAACACAGGCAGGCTCAATCAGCATCCGCTCGATGCCTGGCTGGCGGTCCGGGCTGTAGGTGCCCAGATACCCGAGCGCGGTATCGACCGACACGTTCTGCGGCGCGTGGATTTCGGAATCGACGGCGCAATAGAGCGGCACGGCGCGGCGGGCGCCATAGCGCTCCTCGATTTGGCCGAGCACCGGCCCCCCGGTAAAGGAGAGATAGAGATCGAAGCGCCCAATCAGGGCCGGCGTGATGTAGTCCGTCTGACTGTCCTTCAAGCGGGCGAGGGTGACAGGCGTGTCGATGTCGTAAAAGCCGGTGACGCCTCGCGCCTCGCGCGTCAGCCATGCGCCGAGCAACGCGCCTTCCGGCACATAAGAGCCGATGATGACGAGATCGGCGCTCGCCACCGCCTTGCGGAAACGACGCCGCGCCTCGGCAAGCGAACCATAGAGACGCAGGTCGCAATAGGGCGGGTTCGGCAGATCACGGTGGTCGGCGTACCAGGGCACGTCGCGCTCGAGGAAGGTGACGCGATGGCCGCGCTCGGCGAGTGCCTTCACCAAGGCGCGATAGGTGGTGGCGTGACCATTGCCCCAGGAGGAGGTGATGGAGAGGCCGAAAATGACGATATCGAGGGTCATTCGGCGGCCTCGCGGCTCGCGCTCATGCTGTCCAGGAGCTCACTCACCTGCCGCGCGCGGTGCGCATAGGTATGCTCGGCAAGGATACGGCGGCGGGCGCTCTCGGCGATGCGGCGCGCCTCGCCGGGCAGCAGCCGCGCCAGGATCGCGGCGACCTCCTCACCGATTGCGGCAAGCAGCACCTCTTTGCCGGGCTCGAGGAACATCTCGATGCCTTCCCAGGCATCGGTGATGAGACAGGCACCGGCGCCAGCGGCTTCGAACACGCGGGTTGGTGGCGAAAAGCCATAGCGCGCCATGCTTTCGCGGTTAATGTTGAGTGTCGCGAGCGCGCTGCAGAAGAAGGCATTGTGATCGGCGGTGCGGACATGACCGATATGACGGACATTGCCGGGCATCGGCTTCGACTCCCAGCCCGCCCCGCCGAGCAGGAAGCTGCGGCCGGGAAGGTGAGCTGCGGGCTTGAGAAAGAATTCCTCCACCCTGCCCTCGCGGTCGGGAAGCCGGTTCCCGAGGAAGCTCAGATCGCACTGGAAATCGGCGCGCGGGGTGACCGGGAAATGCGTGTCCGGATCGACGGCGTTATAGACCGGCACACAGAGCCGCGCGCCCCATTTGCGATAGCCGCGCACGACCGGATCGCCGCCACCATAGGTCAGCACCAGATCGTAACGCGGGATAGCGTCGCGCAAATGATGGCTCTCATCGGCTGCGATGCTATCCAGCGTTGCCGGCGCATCCACATCCCAGTAAGCGGTGATGATCCCAGGCTTGGCCGCCTGCGGGACCCCGATTTCCAGCTCCTTGTCAAACACGCCGACCCCAGAGGCCTTGACCAGCATATCGGCGCGCGCCGCGCCCTGCTCCAGAGCCTTGCGCCAACCGTCATCGGTGGCGGGGTAGACGACAACCTGCGCCCATTCGGGATCCGCCATGTCCCGGTGCTGCTGGCGCTCGAAAGCGTCCGGCTCGTAAAAGGTCACCTCGTGCCCCAGGCCAGCGAGATTTTTGATCAGGCCGCGATAGTAGGTTGCGGCTCCGTTCCAGTAGCAGGAGACGAGGCTCGACCCGAAAAAGCTGATTCTCATCTTGGGGCCCCCGAATGCAGTTCGCCGGTTATTCTTATGCGCTCGCGGGTCACCGGACGTCCGCGTAGCCGGTCGATAATAGCAAGCAGCTCCAGGGCGCGATGGGCGCAGCTGTGGCGGGTCTCGATCGCGGCGAGGCCATTGCGGATCAGCTCCTCGCGCAGATCGTGGTCGCGGCGCAGCAGCGAGAGCGCGCTGGTCATCTCGTCCCCGTTTCTGACGCTCAGATAGCAGGCGGGGGGAAACAGGTCTTCGGCATCGCGCCAGGGCGCGCTGACGAGCGGAATGCCGCAGGCTAGCGCTTCGAACACGCGTATCGTCGGAATGCCGGGCAGCGCCTCGACATAGGGGCGGCGCGGGACATGCACGGTCATCAAGGCCCTGGCGAAGGCGCCAGGTGCGGCATGGTTCGGCAGCCAACCGGCATATTCGATGCCGCGCTCGCTGAGCTCCGCCCGCACCTCATCCGGATAGCGCACGCCGTGAACCCGCGCGGCAAGACCAAGCCGCGAGACCGGCTCCAGCAGGAATTCGCGCAGCTCGGCGGAGCGCTCGTCATCACCCCAATTCCCGATCCAGACGAGGTCCATCGCCTTTTTCTCGCCCGGCACCGGGCGGAACAGCGCGGTGTCGGCAGCCTCATGCCAGGTGAACACCTGCTTTGCCCAGCCTTCCCGCAGATAGACCTCGCGCAGCACTTCACCGAAGGCGAGCACGCCGTCATAGGCCGAAATGTCGAAGCGCCTGATCTCCTCCGGGGCCGAAACGGCCCGGTGATGGGTGTCGTGGAACAGCAGAGTGAAGTTGCCGCCGGCTGCACGCTTGGCGCCGACCGCCGCGACCAGCTCCGGCGCATTCCACTCATGGACGATAACGACGTCGGCGCCATCCAGCGCCGCATCGAGTTCGAGCGTTTCCAGGTGGTAAGGGTGAATGACGACGCCCGAGACGAGCCTTTCCGCCTGGGCAAGCGCCTCGGCGCCGCCGTCTTTCACGGCGTTCATCCGGCTCCAACCATCCTCCGGCTCATAAACGGTCACTTCATGACCAAGGGCCAGCAGCTCCCGGCAGATGCCCCGCAGGAAATGGGCATTGCCATGATTCCAGCAGGAGACCACGGAGTGGTAGAACAGCGCGAATCTCATGTGCGCCCCCCGAAGCGGGATTGCGGGCGGTGAGATGCTTCACGCCGGGGCTTAGCCATGACGGTATGGTAGAGCCGCTCGAATGCGTCTGCGGTGAGCGACAGCGGATAGCGCGCGGCGCGGACGCGAGCGGCGTTCTGAAGCTGAGCCCGCAGTGCCTCGTCCCGGCAGAGCCGCTCCAGCGCCGCCGTGAACGCCCCGGCCTCGCGGGGATCAGCAAACAGCGCCGCGCCGTCCCACAGCTCGCGGAAGCTTGGAATGTCAGACAGCACCAGCGCACATTCAGAGGCGGCGGCTTCGAGCACCGTCAGCCCGAACGGTTCATAGAGCGCCGGCGAGGTGAAAATCGCGGCCTTCGCCATCTGCGCTAAGAGTTCGGCGCGCGGCAGATTGCCCAGATAGTCGACGCCGCCTGCGGCGCTGCCGTCGTCCTCGCGGGTCGCGCCGGCAATCCGAAGCGGCCAGCCAGTATTGACCGCCGCCTCGGGGAGGACACCGATGTTCTTGCCTTCATCCCAAAGCCGGCCAGCGGCAAGGATGAACGGCTCCTTTCCGCCTGCCGCAGTCGGGATCGGCTCGATGCCGTTCCAGATCACCTCTCCGGCGGTGACCGGCGCGTAGAAACGGTGAATGTCGTCACGGAAGGCGGCCGTTGGCGCCACCCAGTGGTCGGCTGCATTCAGGCCGGCGGCGACGTCGGCGAGATATCGGCGCCAGCTGTTATCAGGCTTGCCGCCTCGGCAAGCCTGCCACCATGAACCGACGCAGGAATGTGCCCCGACAATCACCGGTGCGCGCCACCCTGCCAGTGCCTCGCGATAGCCGTTGATATGAACCACGTCCGGCTGTACGCGTTCGCCGAGCTCGGTCAAGACGGCAAGTGCCCGGTCGCGGTCGTGCCCGTGCGGGTCCTGCCATTCCAGCTCGAGATTGGTGAATTCGAGGTCGATCTTGGGAAAGGCAAGCAACGGCAGAAACTGCTCTTCGCGCGGCGCTGGGCCGAGTGTCACAAGGGTGATAGACCAGCCGCGCCGAGCAAGCTCCTGCGCCATGCCGGAGGCGTAAGTCCACACGCCGCCAACGGCGTCCGCCGTCATCAGAACATGGCGGCGTATCAGAAACGGCGTCATCTTTGCACCTCGATTTCGAGTTCGTGGAGATGCCTTGGCCGTTCCTCTTGGATGTCGCTGAAATCAGCGAATTGGGCGAGATAGTGCCGATGCGCACGCTCCCAGCCGAAGTCGTCGGGCTCGCCCCACAGCCGCCGGTAATCGGGCGAGCCGGGATAGGGGAAGAGCGGGACAGGATCATTGGCCCAAACGCCTGCTTCATGCATCTGCCGACGCCAGCCCTCGACCATGGCCTCGTCGTCCTCGCTCATCTCGATGAGATTGGCCTGGACGAACGGCACATGGCGCTTGGCTTCGGTGAGGCGGTCGGCCAGCTCGCCGGTCGACATCTTGCAACGCTTGGCGAGCTGGTCGCGCCCCTCAGGTGTAAGACTTTCGACGCCTGCCTCGATGGAAACGCAGCCGGCCCTGCCAAGCAGCTCCAGCATATGCGGCTTCCAGAGATCGATACGGGTCTGCACGCCGAATTTCACGCCGCGCCCGACCAGCCCTTTGAGGAGCTGCTCGTTCGGCAGGAAAATCTCGTCGATGAAGTAGATATATTCGACGCCCTGATCCTGCAGCCGGGCGACCTCTTCAAGGATCGCCTCGGGCGGGCGCTTGCGGTAGGCGTTGCGGAAATTCTCTTTGGCGCAGAACGTGCAGTTATACGGGCAGCCGCGCGAGGCCTCGACCTCCGCGCCGGGACCTGTCGGGGCCGCCTCGAAGCGGTGATGATGGTGGTGATGGCGGGCGATCATCTCGTCCGGCCAGGAGAGCGGCGGCACGGTCACGAACCCTGCGGCCTGCGGGCCGCCCACCACCCGAATCTCGTCACCTTTCGCATAGCAGGTGCCGAGCACGCCCTCGCGCTCGCCATTGGCGAGGCGCAGAAGCGTCTCCTCGCATTCGCCCATGACGACGATGTCGACGCCGAGCTTGCGCAGCGCGGCGCGCGGGGTCGTCGAGCCATGGGGTCCGACCGCTACGAGCAACGGTGCACAGTCCCGGATCGCGACGACCAACTCCTGCGGAATCCGCAGCTCCGGCGGAGCGCAGCGCCAGAACAGATAAGTCGGCGCGGTCGTAACGACAGCCATATCCGGCTTGAAGGCGTTCAGCTCTGGGATAATGTCGGAATGGGAGAGCGCAAACATATGCGCATCGATCAGCCGCACAGTATGGCCTGCCGCCTCGAGCATCTGCTTGGAGACGCCAAGCTCGATCGGCAGATGCGGCTCGCGGCAGCCGAAATAGATGCTGCCTTGGAAATTCCAATGGGGATTGATCAGCGCGACCTTCATGCCAGCGCTCCGTAGCGCAGGGCCGGCGCGGCTTCCCCGAACCGCTCGGTGAGCCAATGCTCCAGCCGAGCCAGACCTTCGGGGAATGTCACTTTCGGCGCCCAGCCGAGTGCCTCGTTGATGGCGCGGATGTCGGTGACATACCAAGGCTGATCGCCGGGCCGCCAGCTGTCGAACGTAACATGGGGTGATGCGCCGCGAAGCTTTGCAATGAGTGCAATGAGCTCGCGCAGGCTGATGGTGTTGGCCGGGCCGCCACCAAGATTGAAGATGCGGCCGGACACGGTGTCGATGCCGTCCAGCACCGCCAGCCAGGCGCGCACCGCGTCGTCGACGAACAGCGCATCGCGCACCTGATAGCCGTTGCCGTAGATTGTGATCGGCTCGCCCCGGATAGCGCGGATCAGGAAATGCGCAATCCAGCCTTGATCCTCGGTGCCGAACTGGCGCGGACCATAGATGCAGCTCATACGCAGCACCGCGGTGCGCAGTCCAAACACCCGCGCATAGTCGCGGACATATTGATCGGCAGTGCCTTTCGAGCAGCCATAAGGGCTGTAGAAGTCGAGCGGCGCGCTCTCATCGACGCCGAGCGCGAAACGTACGTCAGCGGGCTGATAACGCTCGCCGGAATGGACGATGTCCTCGTCCTTGAACAGCTTGCCATAGACCTTGTTGGTCGAGGCGAACAGCACGGGGATATGGCAGCCGGCCTTGCTGTGCCCTCCGGCTTTACGCACCGCCTCCAGCACGTTGAGAGCGCCGCGCGCGTTGATCTCGAAATCCTCAACCGGCGCATCGAGACTGGTCGTGACCGCGACCTGTCCGGCAAGGTGTAGGACAGCGGAGGATTGCGCGACGAGATGGTTGACTGTGTCCGCATCGCGGATGTCCCCGGTCTCAATGGCGATGCGATCGCCATGCCGGCTGTGCAGCCAGGCGGCATTCTCCTCAACGCCGGCGCGCGCAAAATTGTCGAGGACCAGCACCTTGTCGCCGCGCCGCGCCAGCGCATCGACGATGTTGCAGCCAACAAAGCCGCAACCGCCCGTCACCAGCACACGATGCCTGACGGGCCGCAAGAGGGTTGCTGCGTCGGCGTTCATGCGACCAAACCCCGGTTCTCCAGCTCCTCGCGCGCCCGATCGACACTATCGACGGCAACCTGGCCGGCCAGCCATTCGGCTAATTCCTCCAGGCCTTTGCGGAAATCGACCGCCGGCTCGAAGCCCAGCTCACGGCGGGAACGCGTGATATCGGCAAAGCAGTGACGGATGTCGCCGGCGCGGTATTTGCCGAGCACATGCGGGGTGAGGTCATCGCACCCCATCACCGCGGCGAGATCACGGGCGATCGAGAGCACGGAGCGCTTCTCGCCGGACCCGACATTGAAGACCTCGCCGAGACCGGAGCTTGTCTCAAGCGCGAGCAGGACGGCGCGGGCGACATCCTCGACATGAACGAAATCGCGCAGCTGATGTCCGTCCTCGAACACCAGGGGCGGCCGGCCGTTCAGCAGCCGGGCGGCAAAGATCGCGAGCACACCGGTATAGGGGTTAGAGAGCGCCTGGCGCGGTCCGTAGACATTGAAGAAGCGCAGCGCCACGGTCGGGATATTGTAAGCTTTGCCAACCACCAGGCACATCCGCTCCTGGTTGAACTTATTGAGCGCGTAAACCGAGGAAAGCGCCGGCTGCTTGTCCTCCGGGGTCGGCAGTGGGGTGAGCGGTTGGCCGTCTTCGTCCAGCAATTCCCAGCGACCGCGGCGCATCTGCTCCACAGGGCGCTCCTGCGGATTGACGATGATCCCATCGGCGCGGCGCGCAAGGCCCTCGCCATAAATGCTCATCGAAGAGGCGCAGATCAGCCGCTCGACCGGTTTGCGCGAAAGCGCTTCGAGCAGTACTGCGGTGCCGACATCGTTGATCTGGGTGTAGTTGACGATCTCATACATGCTCTGGCCGACGCCCACCGCCGAGGCGAGATGGACAACGGCGTCGACGCCGTTTATAGCGCGGCGGACGGCTTCCGGATCACGGATGTCGCCGACGATCAGCTCGGCATCAGCGGACAAATAGTCCGGGCGCTCCCCGCTCGGGTGAACCTGAGGGGACAGATTATCGAAGAGTAGCACGGAGTTTCCGGTCGAGAGGAGGAGGTCTGCAATATAGGAACCAATGAAACCGGCCCCGCCTGTTACCAACACGCGCTTGGTCATATGTGCTCCTGAATTTTTGCTTAAAACGAACCCGCCAGGAGCAGCTTTGTTCCCAAGCTGACATTTCTTCCCAAGATTATGGGTTGGATTCCGCTCGGCTTTTTCAGCCGACCAGGCACTTAGGAGACCTGTGCGCGGGTAGTTCTGGACGAGGCAGTTTGTTTTTGATTCCCTCGATTCGCTGAATGGATCGAGGTGCAAGATGGGTCGTCGTCGGATTGGCCAGGAAACACTAGGGTTTGTTACCGAGCGCGGCGGACGACATAGCTGTCTTGACGATCTGGTGACGCTGATCGACTGGGTTCCGGTTGAGAGGCGGCTTGGCGTGATCCCTTGCGCCGCAAAGGGCGAGCCGTCTTGGCCGCCGCTGGTTCTGTTCAAGGCGATGCTCATTGCCGTCTGGCACGACCTCTCCGATGTCAAGCTTGCCGAAGCCCTGGATGACCGGGCGTCGTTTCGGCGGTTCTGCGGGTTTTCGGCTTCGGAGCCGACGCCGGAGCGTACGGCCTTCGTGCGCTTCCGGAAGACGCTTATTGCGCATGGGCTGGACAAATCTCTGTTCGAGGAGGTCACCGGCCAGCTCAAAGCCAAGGCGGTTCGGGTCAAGACCGGCACGCTTGTCGATGCCACGATCATCGCATCCGCCAGCGAAAATGACGGCGATGCGCATTGGGTCAAGCACAAGGGCAAACCAGCGGTTCACGGCTTCAAAGCCCATGTCGGCGCCGATGCCGAGACTGGCCTGGTGGAGGAGGTCGCCGTCACGCCCGCCAATGTCAATGATGGCAAGGCCGGTCCGGATGTGCTGCCGGACGATCCCGGCGAGGTGTTTGCTGACAGCGCCTATCGGGGCCATCATTTCGGTGACGCCGTCCGCGCCAAAGGCGGCACGCCGCGCGTCGTGGCGACGGGCATGTGGGGACACGGCGCGACCGAAGCCCTGGCCCGCCTCGAGGCCTGGAACCGGCCCATCCATCGCATACGAGGCCGGATCGAGAAAATCTTCGGCACATGGAAGCGAAGCTATGGCCTTCGTCGCATGCGATGGTCAGGACTGGCAAAGGCCGCCGTTCAGGTCCGTCTCACCGCCATCGCCTATAACCTCAAACGTGGTCTGGCGATCGCCGCGGTTCGATAATCACGGCAACGCGGAACGGCTTGGGGCTGCCATGCAGCCATATCCTGCTAAACCGCAGGAGCCCACGAAAACTGAAATCAGATGCACATCAGAAGCCTGCGCGAACCGCGCACAGGTCTCCTCCTTAGCGGGATGAATTTAGGCTGACTCGATTGGGGATTCACGGCGAGCGGCAAATCAGATTCAACATGCTGGCTGGAGAGGAGGCCAGCATGGATGAGCAAACCCTATTCCATGGATCTTCGCGAGCGGGTTGTTTCGGCAGTAGAGGAAGCTGGCATGTCGCGGCGCAAAGCGGCAGCGCATTTTGGCGTCAGCGTTCGCGTGGCGATTGAATGGGTTCGGCGTTTCCGCGAGACCGGGAGCGTAGCGCCGAGCCAGATCGGCGGCGGCGACATCGTCATCATGGACAATCTCGGCAGCCACCGGGGCAAAGCCGTCCGCCAAGCCATCCGAGAGGTCGGGGCAAGGCTGTTCTTCCTACCGAAATACTCCCCAGACCTGAATCCGATCGAGCAGGTCTTCGCCAAGCTCAAGCACTGGCTGCGCAAGGCCGCAGCCCGAAGCTTCGACGCGGTCTGCTCATCCATCGGCGATATCCTCGCCCGCATCACGCATCAGGAATGCGCAAACTATTTCAAACAGGCCGGTTATGAGCGGAGGTAAATTCATCCCGCTAGCAGCGAGGAGCGTGGGTGTCAGGTGGCGGGAATGGCGGCGAAAGGCGTGCCTGCGCCGGTCCAGGGGAGGCCGAGATGGGCCGCGCATGTCGCAGCGATATCGGCATATCCCGAACGTTGGCCGATCGAGCCTGGAGCGAGCTTTGCGCCGATGGCGAGGATAGGGACCTGCTCGCGCGTATGGTCAGTGCCCTGCCATGTCGGATCGCACCCATGGTCGGCGGTGATGAGGAGAAGATCATCCGGCACCAGCCTGCCGATCAACTCCGGCAGACGAGCATCGAATGCCTCGAGTGCGGCGGCATAGCCCGCCACGTCGCGGCGATGGCCGTGGAGGGTGTCGAAATCGATAAAGTTGGTCAGCAGCAGGCCGCCCTCAGCGAGAGTGGAGAACCCTTCGAGCGTTGCGTCGAATAGCGCCGCATTGCCATCGGCTTTCAACTCACGGCCGGTGCCGGAATGGGCAAAGATATCGGCGATCTTGCCGATGCTGATCACGTCGCGGCCGGCATCGGTCGCGCAGTCGAGCAATGTCGGCGAAGGAGGCGGCGTGGCAAAATCACGTCGGCGCGGCGTGCGCCGGAAATCGGCAGCGCACGACCCGGTGAAGGGCCGGGCGATGATGCGGCCAATGTTCAGCGGATCGACCAGCTCACGCGCGATTTCACATACTGCGTAAAGTCGCTCCAGCCCGAATGCCTCCTCATGCGCGGCGATTTGGAACACGCTATCGGCGGAGGTGTAGCAGATCGGCTTGCCGCTCCGCACATGCTCCTCGCCGAGTTCGGCGATGATCGCCGTACCGGAGGCGTGGCAGTCACCGAGGATGCCGGGGAGCCCCGCGCGCTCGCACAGCGCCACGATCAGGCCGGACGGGAAGCTGGGCTGCGTGTTCGGGAAATAGCCCCAATTAAAGGGCACCGGCAGGCCCGCGATCTCCCAATGGCCGGAGGGCGTGTCCTTGCCCTTCGACACCTCCTTGGCGCTGCCGTAAAGGCCTTGCACCGGGCCGCGCGGAGCGAGCGCTGAGGGGCAACGGCCTGTCGCCAGCTCGCAGGCAAGGCCCAGCCCATAGCCGGCGAGGACCGGCAGTCTGAGCGGCCCTTGGCGCAAGCCATCGCGATCGGCGCCGCCCTTTTCGCAGGCATCAGCAATGTGGCCGATCGTATCGGCGCCGGCATCATCATAGTCTGCAGCATCGGGCGCACCGCCAATTCCAACCGAATCCAACACAAGGATCAGCGCACGTGCCATAGGTTCAAACGCTCGCTTTGCCGAGCAGAAAGCTTACACCATCCCACAGGCGAAAGTCGCGCGTGCCGTTACGCAGCGGGGTGAGGCTGGTCTCGTGGGCAAGCTGCGCCACCACGGTTTGTTGGTCTGCGAGATCGACCTCATAGGCATAGTTGAAGAGGAGGAAGCAGCCGCCGGGCTTCAGCACGCGCGCGCTTTCGGCGAAATGCTTCGCAACGAGTTCAGGGCCACAGCGCTCGATGTAGGGGAAACTGTCGGCGGCCAGAACGAGATCGAAGCTGGTGTCGGCGAATTGGGTGAGATCGCGGCCCTCGGTCTGGCGCACCTCGACATTCGCCAGATCGCGGCAGCGAGCGCGCGCGGCGGCAATCATCGCGGCGGAAATATCGATGCCGGTGATCGCTTGCAGAGAAGGTGCCAGGGCTTTCAGGAAACGGCCATTGCCGCAGCCGATTTCCAGCGCAGTCTTGTCGCCGCCAAGCAGGCCCCATTCCCTCATCTTCTCGACGATTTCGGTGGTCGCCTCGGCAAGCAAAGCAGGACTGCCGAGCGAATAGAGCGCGACGCTCGCCTCGGGCGAGAGCGCTGCGGCACGGTCGAAGGCGGCAGCAAAGGAATCAGGGCTGGCGGTGCCGGCATGATCGACGGTTTCGAGGATGCCTTTGACAAGGCCGTATGCATCCGGCGTCGCGTCCCAGAGCGCGCGAAGCTCGGCCAGCGGAGGGATGTCATCGCCCAACACCATATTAGCTTCATGAATGCTGAATTTGACCTCTTCCGCGTCGATCGCATTCATGCAGATCTGCATCAGGGCGATATTGGCCGGCAGGCCATGCCACACGCAGGCGAGCAGCGGCCGGGCCACGTCGTATCCCACGCCGGATGCCTGAACGAAAGCGTTGATTTCGAAGTCCTCGGGTTCATTAGGCTGCGGCATGGGCATGTCTCCGCCTGAAGGCGCGCCGCTGGTTCCAGCGATCCTGGGCTCCCCAGCCATATTTGTAGGCTTCGCCGCCGCGCAGGAAATCGAATTCGCGCGTGCCCTCGCGGATTGCCTCCTCCATCGCATGCGCAAGGAGCAGCGTGCCGGGGCTCTCATGCGCGAAGGTCGGATCGATGCCGGTCAAATAGCCATAAGCACTGCCGTTGTGGATGAAGCCGTAATAGGCTGCGGCGATTACCTCGCCGATGCGCAGGGCATAGAGGCGCGCGAGGCCCGCGGCCACGAGGCCGGGCAAGGCGCTTTCGTGGAAGGCTTTCACGCGCGCATCGCAGAGCACGCCCGGCTCGCCGCGGCTTTCCCAGCGGGAGGCATGGAGGCGGATCAACTCGGCGAGGAGCGCCTCGGGCGCCATGTCGGCGATGGAATGGAAGGTGAGCGGCCCGCGCCGTTCGGCGCGGTTGCGGTTCATCGCCAGAGATCGCCGCTTGCGCGGTGGAAGAGCGGCCCGCAGGTCGTCAGCGCGCGGGGGCAGCGGTAGATAAGGACAGGACTTGCCTTGCTCGCTCACCTCCTCGAAGTCCGAGGGACAGGGCAAGGCCAGCGCCTGCGCTTCAAGGCGAAGCTCCGGCAGCTCCCAGTCCGCCCGCGCATCTTCGTCGCTCATGACACGGGTGAGCGCTTGGCCGGCCTCCTGCTCGCAAGCCGGATCGACGAGAACATCGAGATAGTCGCTGATGGAGATGCCGATCGGCAGGAGCCGGCGGCCGAGGGAACCGGTCTCCAGATAGAACGGTGCGAGGCCGACGAGCTGCCCATCCCGGTACGCTGCGGCGGAATAGAGCTCGCCGGGGGCGAAGTTCTCCCACCAGGGAAGCAGCCAGGCCGGGGACTGGAACGGCGTCGCCGATGGGATGCACCGCCACAGCGCCCACCATTGGGGCATGAGCGCCATGAGCTCATCCGCCTCGCGGATGAGACGGGTGTCGATTGCACTGGTCATGCCGCCCCTGCGAGCCGCGGCCGTCCGGCACGGGCGAGGCGCTGATACACCGCGAGGTAGGCGGATGTCATCGCCGCGAGCGAGAACCGCTCCCGGGCCACGGCGCGGCACGCCTCCGGCTCGATTTCGGGCGCTTTCGCCATCGCCGCCGCCATCTCCTCCACCGTCTCGACGAGGAAGCCGGTCCGGCCATGCGTGATAGTCTCGGGCAATGCGCCGCGCCGAAAGGCAATGACCGGAGTGCCGGCTGCCAGCGCCTCCCGGGCGACGAGCGAGCTGGTCTCCGCGACGAGGGACGGGATCACCAGGCATTGCGCCGCGGCGAGAAGACGGCGCTTCCGGGCAAGGCCGACAGGTCCGAGAAAGCGGCGATGACCATCGAGCATGGGGCGCACCTCCTCCTCGAAATAGCGCTGGTGGTCGGGATAGGGGAACACCTCGCCGCCGATCAGCAGCGGCATAGCTGCGCGTTTCGCCGCTTCGATGGCAAGATGCAAGCCTTTCTCCGGGCAAATGCGCGAGAGCAGGAGGGCGAAGCGGCGCTTGGCGTGCGCCGGCGGAAGGTTCGGGACGGCAACGCCATTGCGGATCGGCGGCAGCACGAACGGGCTGTCACCGAGGTCCTCATGTTGGCTTTGCGAGACGCCCTGCACCCAGGTGCCCGGCCTCTCGGGCTGCAGCGCTTGAGGCGGATACCAACCAACCGGCAGGTGCAGTGTCGCCAGCACCGGCGGGCCGGGCGGAGGTAGATAACTGTGAAAATCGACGCCATGCAGATGCACAACATCGACACGGCTGCACTCCAGAACACCGACGATCGCCGTGCCGTGCCGCTCGCGGGCGCGGGCAACCGCCTGTTCGTCGAGGACACCGGCAACCGAGGGAACAGCTACCAGCTCGCCGGCAGTCTGCGATCCTTCACAGGCTATGACGATGGAGCGATGCCCTGCGTCGACCAGTGCGCGGTCAATCTGCGTGAGCACCTGCTCGGCGCCGCCCACCGCATCCGGCCCGACGGGCGCGAGCGGATAGGCCACGCTGAGGACTGTCAGCGTCACACCTGCGCTCCAAGGCCGAGATCGGCGAGAGCAGCCCGGGTCAGGGCGCGCCAGCGCTCGCCATCCATTCCCCAATCATGCTTCTCGTAGAGGAGCCGGCCGCCATTGGGCAGCTCGGAAAACTGATAGCCTGGCGCCGGGCGGAATCGCTCGACATCAATGTGGAACGCCTCCAGCACCGACCTTTGGGTGGCATGTGCGGCGATCATCTGGCGCTTGCGGGCCTGCTCTTCAGCGCTCAGCGGGATCGCGATCTGCAGGCTCATGCCGTCCGGGCGGAACTGCTGATAAATCGTGGTAAAGGTGTTGAGCCGATAGAACGGCATCTCCATGATGAGCATTGGCCGGCGGGCTGCGATGAGCTTGGCGGCTGCGTGAACGGCAAAGGCTGTGGCATCGTGATCGGGGTGGCCGCCTTCATAGGCATGGGTCAGCAGCACCGAGATGCCCCGCTCGTCGCAGATGGCCGCAAGGCGCTCGGCGAGAACGGCAAGGTTGAGTGCCGCCTGCTGGTCGGCGACGGCGAGCCTTACCAGGCGTTCCTCGCTGACGCCGGCGAGGGTAAGTGCGCTGCGAAGCTCGGCAAGGCGGGCAGCGCCATAGTCCTGGGCGGTGGCAAAACCATAAGCACGAGCATCGGCGAGATTGCGGGGCGCGCCGTCCGTCACCACGATCACGCTCGCGCCTTTAAGCCGGGCAAGCAGCGCGCCGCATCCGATCGTCTCGTCATCGGGATGGGCGACGACGACGGCAAGATGATCGGCCAAAATCTCGCCGTGCGCGGGGTCCATTAGCCCGTCGAAGAAGTCACCGCGCAGTGCACCAATATCAGCTGGGCGCGAGATCGGCATCATAACCGGCTCCCATTCGTGAGAGCGTTCTGATCTGCGGCTCGGAATTATACACCCGGCCAGCGTAACGTTCGACCATGGACGCGCAGAATGCAGCAAACTCCTCCTTAACCTGTGGCGCGCTGGTGTGATGCGGAGCGATGCCGCGATGCTCGGGCGTGAAGCAGAAGGTGACGGTCACGTCGAAATCGGCGAGCGCCTCCATCTGCCTGTCGAACCAGGCGAGCGCATTCGGGCGGAAGCTGTCGGCCCAGGAGAGCCCAGTGCGCAGATAGCGCACGCCAAGCCGCTTCATCCAGGCAACCGCCTCCTCAAGCCGGTGATCCTCGAAATGGAACCATTGGCACAGGCCTATCTCGCTGGCATAGCACGCATAGGCGTCGATCCCTGGCTTGGGCGAGCCGTCCTCGCGCAGCAGGCCCATATAGAAATGGCGGTAATAGGAGGAGCCTTCCGCCTCGCGGTGGCGGGTGGTCGCTCCCCAGGCGAGCGGCAGGTCATAGAGGCTGTACCAGTGAATGCGCGGCGCGCGCCCGATCAGCAGCTCGGCCGTGCGCTTCACGCCCCAAGCCTGCACCTCCTCCGCGCCAAAGCTCGACACGCCGACCTCGGTTACCCAGATCGGCAGGTCAGTTACGGTGCGGATCTCCTCTAGCTTGGCCGGCCATTCATGGATTTGCCACAGGTTCCAGTCGAGCGGGAAGCCGTGCACGGCAACAACATCGATATGATCCAGGACGCCGTAGCCGGTGAGCCGGGCGATAAAGGCCGGGTCGATTGGCGAGATGCCGCCGAGCACGCGTGGCAGGCGCGAATTTACTGACCGGATCGCCTCACCAGCACTGATCGCCATCTCGGCAAAGCGCGTCCACTCCGGATCGACTTCCGGGTCCCAATGGGACTTGTTGTTCGGCTCGTTCCAGATCATGGCTGCTTCGATCATGCGCGCGTTCCTCTCGCCGGATAGACAGCCGCACTTGGCACCGGTGCCACGCTGCGGCGGCAGATATAGACCTCCTGCTCGGGGTGGTCGGTGATCTCGAAACCGGCGCTGCGCAGCATCGCCTCGGCGCAGGCGGCGTTCGGCGCCCACCAATTGGTTGGATCGTGCGAATAGCGGTGCTCGATGAAATGCAGCTTGGGATAGCCGGGCTCGTCGAAATGCTCGGTTTCCTTGAAATCGTAGTCCGGCTGGACCGCGGCCACCGCCGTGCTGCCGCGCTGCATGGACTGGAAGATCATAAGGTCATCGGCGACGTGCTCGTGGATGAGGTCGAGCGCGAGCAGCGGATGGCGCAGATGATAGAGCACGCCCATGAAGAGCACGATATTGAAGCGCTCGCCAATCGCACCGACGTCATAGACCGAAAGCCTGGCGAACTCGATATCGAGGCCGCTCACCTCGGCGGCAAAGCGCGCCTGGGCCAGATAGTCCTCATCGAAATCGATGCCGAGCACCCGCGCTGCACCCCGGCGCTTCATCTCGATGGAATAGAAGCCGGCATTGCAGCCGATATCGAGGACCGTGCTGCCGCTCAAGTCCGCCGGGATAGCGTGGGCGAAACGCTGCCATTTCACCGCCGGATAGTTGCCCAGGAAATGGTTCGGCGCCGTCGACACCCCGTCCAGCTCGAGATTGTGGAACCAGGGACCGAGCGCTTCGACGCGCGCTTGAATTTCGCTGGTGGAGAGATGTGCCATGGCTTTCAGGACACCTGCGCTTTTGCCGGCATGGGATCGAGCCGGGGGGCCGGCGTCGCTGCCTGTGCGGCGAGGCGCAGATTGCGCGCCCTGCCCTGCCCCCGCTCTGCCATTTCGGTGAGGAGGCCGATCGCCGCTCGGTAGCCGTTCAGCGTGCCGACATCGACATAGGCCTGCCCGCCCTTCACGCCGACGGCCTGGCCGCCTTGCGCGAGGTAAGCATTGACCAATGTGCCGATGAATTCGTCGGTGCGCTCGCGCGCCAGCCACAGCGCATGAAGCGCAACGAACGCTTTGCCCGGCATCTTGAAGGCGCCCCAGACCCAATTCGAGGCGGCGCCATGCTGCTTGACCTGGATCTCGCGCACGCGCTCACCCTCATCAAGCACGACGGCATCGAACAGCTCCGGCCGCTCCACCGGGAAAAGCAGGAAGGAGAGGAGATCGTCGGGAAGTTCGAGCAGAGCACTTTCCGGAAACCAGATGGTATCGGGAAGGCCGACCAGCACCGCCTCATCTTCCCCGATAACGGTGTGGGCCCGAAAGATCGCGTCGCACAGGCCCGCCGCATCGGGCTGGATCACGTAGGCAATCTCAGCCCCGCCAAAAGCGGCGCCGAAATATTCCATGATGTCGGATTTGCCCGGCGAGATGACGAAGCAGATCTTATCCGCGCCGCCCAGGATCATGCGCTCCAGGAGATATTCGCTGACCGCGCAGGGACGCTCGGTCTCACCGTCCAGCCTGCTGCCGACAGGCAGCAATTCCTTCGAAAATGCCAGTGGCTGAATGCGGCTACCCCGCCCCGCCGCCGGTACGATGCCCCACATGCTTACGTCTCCGCCATCTTCAGATCCGGGATCGCGCCGTGCCTAGCCGCCTCGCAAAGCGCGATCAGCTCACCTGCCCGCCTTGCCGAGCTGTGCTCGGCGAGGGTGCGCTCGCGTGCGGCGTTCGCGAGGCGTTTCGCCTCCACCTCCGATAGCCCCAGCGCGGCAATTGTGTCCTCGGTTCCATGCGCGATGAGGACTTCCGAACCGGGCGCATAGAATGTGCCGAGCCCCTCCCAGTTATCCGAGATCAGCGCCGTACCGCAGGCCGCGGCCTCGAACAGCCTGCCGGAAGGGCACCAGCCCATATCGGCCATATCGCGTCGCGTGACGTTCAGAGTAAAGGGCGAGGACGAGAAGAACGCCGGATGCTCGGCCGGGGGCAGATGGCGCACAAAGAAGATGTTCTGCGCCCAGGGAAAGTCCGTCGGATATTGGGCGCCCCCGATCACGAAGCGCATCTGCGGCCGGCGACGCGCCGCCTCAACGAACAGCTTCTCGAGCGCTGCCTGACGGTCCGCGGCATAGGTGCCGAGATAAGAGAGGTGAGAGGCATATTGCGGAGCGGGCGGGGCCGGCCGGTGCACCTCCGGATCGACATGGCCATAAAGGGGTGCAACCCGCTGTGCACCGAGCCGCGATTGCAGCTCGGCAAGCGCCCTGCCGCCGGTATAGCTGAGCACGAGATCGAAGCCGGCAAGGCCGTTCGGTCCGATATAGGGGAGCGCTTCGCCCCGCTGGAGCCGCGAGAGCGTGACCGGCGTATCGAGATCGTAGAACACCGTGAGCCCGCGCGAGGCAGAGAGAATGAGGTCTCCCGCGGCGATGCCGTCGGGGCAATAGGAGGTGACAATGGCGATGTCGCTGTCGGCTGTCTCCATCAGCGCGCGGGTGCGGATCGTGTGCCAGTCGGAATAGAACAGGAGATCGCCGCCGGGGATCTCATAGAGATCGCGGTTGCCGGCGTAATAGGGCACGTCGCGCTCGAAGAACACCACCTGGTGCCCCATGGCGGTCAGGGCGCGCGTGAGGCCGCGCCACAACGTGGCGTGGCCGTTCCCCCAGGAAGACGAGATCGTCAGACCGAAGATGACGATCTTCATGCAGCCACCCTTTCGTTGAGGCCTGCAATGCGCATGCGGCCATCGGCAAAGACAAGCTGGCTGATCGAGGCCGGATCGATATCGATGCGGGCGTAAGCGTTCGCCGGCAAACTGAGATAATGGAGGATGGCAGAACGGATCGGCTCGGCATGGGAGACGAGCACGAAGCGCCCACCTGCCCCCGTGCTCAGGCAACGCGCGATATGCCCGGTGACGCGGGCCGTCAAGCCGGCCATAGTCTCACCGGCAGGCGTCGCCGCACTGTCGCGCTCGGCGTTCCAACTCCGCCAATCCGGTTCGCTCTCTAGCGCCTCGAAGCTCTTCCCTGACCAAGAGCCGAAATCCACCTCATCCAGCGCATCGATCACCTCGATGGTAACACCGCAGCGCTGGGCAATTGGCCTTGCAGTTTCCAGTGTACGGTGCTGCGGGCTTGCGTGAACGGCGGTGACGCCTTCCCGCTCCAGGCGCTCGGCCAGGCGCTCAGCCTGAGCATGTCCCTTATCGGTGAGCGAAACGCCCGGCATGCGGCCGGCCAGCATTCCCGTTCCGAGACCGTGGATGGCGTGGCGGACGAGGAAGAACATCGTCACGGGCAAAGCCCCCGCTCAGTTGGCGCCGCGGATGAACTGCATGCAGCGCTCGCGCGCCTCGTGATCGGAAAATTGCTGAGGCGGCGACTTCATAAAGTAGCTCGAAGGGCCGGTAAGCGCCCCGCCTATGCCGCGGTCGAGCGCGAGCTTGGCGCAGCGCACCGCATCGATGACGACGCCGGCGGAATTGGGCGAGTCCCACACCTCCAGCTTGAGCTCCAGCGCCAGCGGCGCGCCGCCGAACGCCGTGCCTTCCATGCGGATATAGGCGATTTTCTTGTCCGAAAGCCACGGCACGTGATCGCTCGGGCCGATATGGATGTCCTCACCGGCAAGCGGAATATCGAGCTGGCTGTTCACCGATTGGGTTTTCGAGATTTTCTTCGATTCCAGCCGCTGGCGCTCCAGCATGTTCTTGAAGTCGGCATTGCCGCCGAAATTGAGCTGGTAGGTGCGGTCGAGCCGTACGCCGCGCTCGCGGAACAGATTGGCGAGCATACGGTGGACGATGGTCGCGCCGACCTGGCTCTTGATATCGTCGCCGATCAGGGGCAGGCCGCGCTCCTCGAAGCGGCGGCGCCAGCCCTCATTGGAGGCGATGAATACCGGCACGCAGTTCACGAAAGCGCAGCCTGCCTCCAGCGCCTGCTCGACATAAAATTCAGTGGCGCGCTGCGAACCGACGGGAAGATAGGAGATGACGATATCGGTCGAGCTGCGCTGCAGGATTTCACTCACCGGGGCGGTCGAGCGCTTCCGACTCCGCCACGCTGTCGCGCAGATATTCGCCCAGCCCGTCGAGGGTTGGGCCGCGCTGGACAATAACGCCGGTCAAGGGCACGTCGGCAAAACGGTCGGCATTATTCGGCGAAGCAAAGATCGCCTCGCCGACATCGCGGCCGACTTTGGCCGCATTCACGTCGAAGGCAGCGGAGAGTTTGATATCGGAGGGCCGATAGCCGCCGATTTCGGCATTCATCAGTCCCGCATCGGGCGCGTTGCCTGCCGGCCGGCCATAATAGCTGAGCCCCTGGACGAGGGAGGAAGCGCAATTTCCCACCCCGACAACGGCTATTCGAACATCGCGGGGCGAGGCGGGGGCAGCTTCCATATTGGATTTCCTAAATGAGTTCGATGCACGGCACGCAAGGTGTGAGGCTCCCGCTTAAGTCGAGGTGCCCTGACAACGAACGTTAAAGCCCTGCCGGAGTTCCATTTTGTTAATGCGGGCACTTACCTTCGAGCGAGAAGGTGAGGGAACCGAACCCGCTGCTTGCGCACTTCACTCTATGCGGGCCAAGCCCGGCGCCTTTTTGGAGGACAGCAGATGTCTGAAGGGAAAACCACCACCGATCATGACGAGATCCGCCGCTGGGCCGAGGAGCGCGGCGGCGTTCCATCGAGCGTGAAAGGCACCGCCAAGGGCGGCAAGAAGCACGCCGAGCACGCCGGAATCCTTCGCCTCGATTTTGAGCCACGTGACGCCGAACTGGAAGAGATTTCCTGGGAGGAGTTCTTCGATAAATTCGATAAGGAGAAGCTCGCCTTCCTTTATCAGGAGGAGACGGCTGGCGGCGACACGAGCCGCTTCCACAAATTCATCAACCGCTCCACGGCCAGCAAGAGTGCGGGCAGTAGCAAGAGCGGGAGCCGCGCTAAAAGCGGCAGCACGACGGCGAGTAGCAGCCGCAAGAAGGCGAACGCAAAGTAAGAAGCGTGCGCCGCTGATGGCGTTGCCCCGGTCGACACGCTCGGAGCATCACACTGCCCTTGCGATGGCATGGTCGAGCGTGTGCTGCAATGCTGCGAAATCGCTATCGACACGGCGGAGGTCGGCGGCAAGAAGCTTCAGCCGCATGGTCAGCTTTTCGGAGAAGTGGCGGGCGATCGCCGGGTCGTTCTCCATCAGTGCCACCATTGTGCGCCGGTCGAAGGCCAAAGCCCGCACCAGAGTCTCGGCCGTAATGGTCAGGGTGAATTGCGTGTCGACCAACATAGCCAGCTCACCGAGCAAGGTGCCGTAGCCGAGGATGCCGCTGGCAAACCGCTCGACATAGGACGCCTCCGGCAGCGCGAAGCCGGCGAGAACGAGATGTGCGGCTTTGCCGATATTCCCGGCTTGCAGGATCGGGGTGCCCTCATCGAAATAGACTTCCCTTCCGTTCCGCACGATGGCGTCGAGCTGACCGGGATGAAGGCCGTGAAATATCGGTACTCGCCCCAACAGCTCGGCGTTCGTCTCGAGCGCCATGTGCACATTCCGCCGCTAATCCATTGATTTCTCTTGACGCTGACAGAACCGAATATTGGAAAAGCGTGACTGAATCGCTGCGTGTGCGCAATAGAGTTATCTACCTCTGCGTGTAATTACGCGGGGAGCGCGGCTTTCCGGCTGTGTTCGGCTCGTGAGCAACAGGAAAGCGCGGCAGAAAGGTCTGTCCCTCGCGCTCCAGGAACTGCCAGAGTGCATCGGCCGCCGGCATCAGCCGCTTCGCGCGGTGATGCACCACGCGCCATTGGCGCACGACGGGCAGCCCGGCGACATCCATCACGACAAGGCGCCCTATTTCGATCTCGGCCGCAACGGTATGGGAGGAAATGAACGCCATCCCAAGCCCCGCCATCACCGCCTGCTTGATGGTCTCATTGGAGGAAATCTCCATTCCCAATCGCGGCGCGATCCCGGCCTCCGCAAACAGCCGTTCCATGAGCGTGCGCGTGCCAGAGCCGGGCTCCCTCACCAGGAAAACCTCATCCTTCAGATCGGCAATAGCCAGGCGCTCGCGGCAGGCAAGCGGATGGTCGGGAGCGGCTATGATGATGTGCGGGTGATCGCCGAGGAGGGCGCTCGCCAGGTCCATATTCTCCGGCGGCCGCCCCATGATGGCAACGTCGAGCTCGAGCGCGCCCAGCGCCCGGATAGTCTCCTCGCGATTGGCGACCAAGAGCTTCAGCTCGACTTCCGGATGCTTGCGCTTGAACGCGCCGAGTGCCGCCGGGGCGAAATATTTGGCGGTGCTAACGACGCCAATCGATACGGTGCCGCCTTTCAGGCCGCGTATGGCATTGAAGCCCTCGGCGCAGGAGGCAAGTTCGGCCTCGATGCGCACTATGCTCTCCATCAAATGTTGCCCGGCCTCGGTCAGCTTCATTCCGTCGCGGGTCCGCTCGAAGAGCGCCAGCCCCAGGCTCTCCTCAAGTTGGCGCAGTTGCAGCGTCACAGCGGGCGGCGTGACGCCGAGGCTATCAGCCGCAGCGAGGATCTTGCCCGTCCTGGCAATGGCCGCCACGACGCGGAGCTGCTTCATGGAGAGGTCGCGCATGGGACCATATTAAGAAAAACTTTGTCGAACGCAAAGAACTAATAATTTTACTAAATGCCGACACAGGGCCAGAATGATGGCAACAACGATCTCGGAGGCCGCGGGCCAACCGGACACGGAAGCAGGAAGCTTTTTGGGAGGCGCCCGGAATGTCCGCTCATATCCCGCTCGACGTCTATCTCGCCGCCTGGAGCGGCGATCATCCGCTGCGCTGCTCCGTTGCGCGCACGCTTGAGGCGATTGCCGCGGCAGCAGCTGCGATCGCCCTGCGCATCGCCCATGGGCCGCTGCTTGGAAGCCTGGCCGAGAGCGTCGGCGGCAATGCCGGCGGGGACGAGCAGAAGCATCTCGATGTCTGGGCCAATGAGCGGCTGATCGGCGAGCTGAGCGCTGCGCCCGTCGCCGTCATCGCATCCGAGGAGCTCGAAGCGCCGCTGACGCTGAAGCCGAACGCGCCGATCGCCGTTGCCCTCGATCCACTCGACGGCTCGTCGAACATCGATACCAATGTCTCCATCGGCACGATCTTCTCGCTGCTCGAGGCGGCGGGCGAGGACAGCTTCTGCCAGATCGGCGCAGCGCAGCTCGCCAGCGGTTATGTGATCTATGGCCCGCAATGCGCGCTGGCGCTGACGGTGGGCGAAGGGACGGCGCTTTTCACTCTTGATCCCGAGACCCGCATATTTCGCCTCAGCGCCGACAGGGTGACCATTCCCCCTCACTCCAACGAATACGCCATCAACGCCTCGAACTACCGGCATTGGAGCGAGGGCGTGCGCGCCTATATCGACGACTGCATTGCCGGCAAGGAGGGGCCGCGGGGCGCCGATGTGAATATGCGCTGGATCGCATCGCTTGTGGCCGAGTGCCACCGGATTCTGGCGCGGGGCGGGGTGTTCCTCTATCCGCGCGACGCCCGCAAAGGCTATGGGAAGGGCCGGCTGCGCCTGATTTACGAGGCAAACCCGATCGCCCTTCTCATCGAGCAGGCCGGCGGCAAGGCGATCGACGGCAATACGCGAATCCTCGACACCCTGCCGGACGCCCTGCATCAGCGCACGCCGCTGATTTTCGGCTCGGCGAGCGAGATCGAGCGCATCGCCCGCTATAAGGCAGACCACAATATGAGCTTCGAGCGCTCGCCGCTGTTTGGCCGCCGCGGCATCCTGCGTGTCTGACGGCAAGGCAAGGAAACCCATGTCACAGAAACATCCGATCATCTCGGTCACCGGCTCGTCGGGCGCCGGCACCTCGACGGTGAAGCACACCTTCGAGCAGATCTTCCGCCGCGAGGGCGTAAAGGCGGCAATGATCGAGGGTGATGCCTTTCATCGCTTCGACCGCGAGGGCATGAAGGCGGCGATGGCCGATGCCGAGGCCGGCGGCAACGATCATTTCAGCCATTTCGGCCCGGAGGCAAACCTCCTCGCCGAGCTTGAGACGCTGTTCCGCAAATATGGCGAGAGCGGCTCCGGCAAGACCCGTCGCTACGTCCATGATCAGGCAGAGGCCGAACGTTACGGCGCGCCGCCCGGCACCTTCACCGCCTGGGAGGAGCTTCCCGGCGAGAGCGATCTTCTGTTCTACGAGGGGCTGCACGGCGCGGTCGTGACCGACAAGATCAACCTTGCGCAATATACCGATCTGACGATCGGCGTCGTGCCGGTGATCAATCTCGAATGGATCCAGAAGATACACCGCGACAGGGCGGCGCGCGGTTATTCGGCGGAGGCGGTCACCCAAACCATCCTGCGCCGCATGCCGGATTATGTGAACTACATCTGTCCGCAGTTCACCCAGACCGACATCAACTTCCAGCGCGTGCCAACCGTCGATACGTCCAACCCCTTCATTGCCCGCTGGATCCCAACGCCGGATGAATCGATGGTGGTGATCCGCTTCCGCAATCCGCGCGGCATCGACTTCGCCTATCTCGTGTCGATGATCCACGACAGCTTCATGTCGCGCGCCAATTCCATCGTCATACCCGGCGGCAAGCTCGACCTCGCCATGCAGCTCATCCTCACGCCGATGATCATGAAGCTCGTCGAGCGCAAGCGCCGCGCGGGATGAGGCGGAAATCATCGATTGGCAGGGGCAAGCCCTCTCCCCCCTCACGGGAGAGGGCAGCGAGGCGAAGCCGAGCCGGGTGAGGGGGGCTTTTCGCGTGAGGGGGCTTTTTGCCTGAGCGGGAGGAAAACACAATGAACTATCAAATGACTGTAGAGCCAAGAGCCGAAGTCACGCACGAAGACATGGCGAACGCCATCCGCGCGCTCGCGATGGATGCGGTGGAGAAGGCCAAATCCGGCCATCCCGGCATGCCGATGGGCATGGCCGATGTCGCAACGGTCCTGTTCCGCGACGTGCTGAAATTCGATCCCGCCGATCCGGCCTGGCCCGACCGCGACCGCTTCGTGCTCTCCGCCGGCCACGGCTCGATGCTGCTCTACAGCCTGCTGTACCTCACTGGCTATCGCGGCGTAACGCTGGATGAGCTGAAGCGCTTTCGCCAGCTCGGCGCGGTGACGGCGGGGCATCCGGAATACGGCCATTGCCCGGGCGTGGAGACCACCACTGGCCCGCTCGGCCAGGGGCTGGCCAGCGCGGTCGGCATGGCGATCGCCGAGCGCATGCTGAATGCCCGCTTCGGCAGCGATCTCGTCGATCACCACACCTATGTTATCGCCGGCGATGGCTGCCTGATGGAAGGCATCAGCCATGAGGCGATCGACCTTGCCGGACATCTAAAGCTGTCAAAGCTGATCGTGCTCTGGGACGACAACGGCATTTCCATCGACGGGACGACCGCGCTGGCCACCTCGATGAACCAGCTTGCGCGTTTCCGGGCCGCCGGCTGGAATGCTCTCACCATCGACGGCCATAACCGGGCCGAAATCGTCGCGGCGCTGGCGGCCGCGCGTCATTCGCACCAGCCGAGCTTCATCGCTTGCCGCACCGTCATCGGCTACGGCGCGCCGACCAAGCAGGGCACCGAAGCCGTGCATGGCGCCCCGCTCGGCGCGGAGGAAATCGCCGGTGCGAGAGAGGCGCTGCGCTGGCCGTACGGCGCCTTCCAGATGCCGGATGCGGTGCTGAGCGCATGGCGTGAGGCCGGCAAGCGGGGCGCCGAGGCGCGCGCCGAATGGCAGGCCGCGCTTGATGCCGCTCCGCCCGAGCGCCGCGATGCCTTCCGCAGCGCGCTGGCAGGCGAGGTACCCGCCGCCGCGCAGGCGAGCGCCGCGGCTCTCAAGGCGCAGTGGCTTGCCGAAAAGCCGAAGCTCGCCACCCGTCAAGCTTCGCAGAAGGTACTCGATGCCATCACGCCGGCGATGCCGAACCTGATTGGCGGCTCGGCGGACCTCACCCATTCCAACCTCACCCGCGCCAAAGCGCAGAAGCCGATCACGGCCGAGGATTTCGCCGGCAGCTATATCCATTACGGCGTGCGCGAGCATGGGATGGCCGCGGCGATGAACGGTATCGCTCTGCATGGCGGCTTTGTGCCCTATGGCGGGACGTTCCTGGTGTTCACCGATTATTGCCGCCCCTCGATCCGGCTCTCGGCGCTGATGGGCGTGCAGGTCATCTATGTGATGACGCACGACTCCATCGGCCTTGGCGAGGATGGCCCGACCCATCAGCCGGTCGAGCATCTCGCCAGCTTCCGGGCGATGCCGAATGTGCTGGTGCTGCGCCCAGGAGATAGCGTCGAGACCGCGGAATGCTGGCAGATCGCGCTGGAGGAGAAAGCAAGGCCCTCGATCCTGTGCCTGTGCCGCCAGAGTTTGCCGGCACTGCGGACAGCGCCCGCCAATGGCAATCTCGCCAGCCACGGCGCCTATATCATCGAGGGACGGGAAGACCGCCGCGAAATTACTCTGATCGCGACCGGTTCGGAGGTGTCGATCGCCTGCCAGGCTGCGCAGACTCTGGCCGCGGAAGGGATCAGCGCCGTCGTCGTCTCGATGCCGTCCTGGGAGCTGTTCGCCGAGCAGCCGCCGCTCTACCAGGAGGCCGTGCTGGGCTCGGCGCCGATGATCGCCGTCGAAGCCGGCGTGCGCCAGGGCTGGGACCAATGGATCGGCCGGAACGGCGCCTTCATCGGCATGACCGGTTTCGGCGCATCGGGGCCCGCCCCCGATCTCTACCGCCATTTCGGCATCACCCCCGAACGTGTCGCCGAAACCGCGCGCGAAATCTTGAGCTAGTGGCCAGTTGGCCGGGAAGGAGACAACATCATGGACATGAGCACTCGCCAGGTCACCGGGAAGGACCGCTACAAGGCCGGCGTGCTGGAATATAGGAAGATGGGCTATTGGCAGCCCGACTACGAGCCGAAGGACACCGACGTCGTCGCGCTATTCCGCATCACGCCGCAGGACGGCGTCGATCCGGTCGAAGCAGCGGCGGCCGTTGCGGGCGAGTCCTCCACCGCCACCTGGACGGTGGTGTGGACCGACCGGCTGACGGCCTGCGACAAATATCGCGCCAAGGCTTACCGCGTCGATCCGGTGCCGAATGCCGAGGGGCAATATTTCGCCTATATCGCCTATGACCTCGACCTGTTCGAGCCGGGCTCGATCGCCAACCTCACCGCCTCGATCATCGGCAATGTGTTCGGCTTCAAGCCGCTCAAGGCCCTGCGGCTCGAGGACATGCGCTTACCCGTCGCCTATGTGAAAACCTTTCAAGGCCCTCCTACCGGCGTCGTCGTCGAACGCGAGCGGCTGGACAAATTCGGCCGCCCGCTGCTCGGCGCGACCGTCAAGCCGAAGCTCGGCCTTTCCGGGCGCAATTACGGCCGCGTGGTCTACGAGGCGCTGAAAGGCGGCCTCGACTTCACCAAGGACGACGAGAACATCAACTCGCAGCCCTTCATGCACTGGCGGGACCGCTTCCTCTATTGCATGGAGGCGGTGAACAAAGCCCAGGCCGCGACCGGCGAGGTGAAAGGCACCTATCTCAACGTAACCGCTGCAACGATGGAGGACATGTATGAGCGTGCCGAGTTTGCCAAGGAGCTCGGCTCGGTCATCGTGATGATCGACCTCGTGATCGGCTATACCGCCATCCAGTCGATGTCGAAATGGGCGCGCCGCAACGACATGATCCTGCATCTGCACCGCGCCGGCCACGGCACCTATACGCGGCAGAAGACGCATGGCGTGTCGTTCCGGGTGATCGCCAAATGGATGCGGCTTGCCGGCGTCGATCACATCCATGCCGGCACCGTGGTCGGCAAGCTCGAAGGCGACCCCGCGACCACCAAGGGCTATTACGATATCTGCCGCGAGGACGTGAACCCGGTGGCGCTGCAGAACGGCGTGTTTTTCGAACAGCACTGGGCATCGCTTAACAAGATGATGCCGGTCGCCTCCGGCGGCATCCATGCCGGGCAGATGCATCAGCTCGTCGATCTGCTCGGCGAGGATGTGGTCCTGCAGTTCGGTGGCGGCACGATCGGCCACCCGATGGGCATCGCGGCCGGTGCGACTGCCAACCGCGTCGCGCTCGAAGCCATGATCCTCGCCCGCAACGAGGGCCGCGATATCGCCCACGAAGGGCCCGAGATCCTGAGCGAGGCCGCCCGGTGGTGCGCTCCCCTCCGCCAGGCGCTCGATGTGTGGAAGGACGTGACGTTCAACTACGCCTCGACCGACACGCCCGACTTCGTGCCGACCGCCACGGCCGCGGAATAGGAACGCGAAGAATGGTCACTAGCCCCTGCCACGGCCGCCCGTACTGCCTCGGCGGTTGCACCTGGTTCCTCTCCCGTGGGGAGAGGGATAGGGTGAGGTGGTAATGCGTATCGATGGTCCGTAACCCCTCACCCCCACCCTCTCCCGATGGGAGAGGGGGCTTCAGTGCCTGAGGTGATGCCGATTGTCTGTATAGAAGCGCGGAACCAGGTCCGTTGCGACGCCGCGAGAAAAGGAACCGAACCCATGAAACTCACGCAAGGCACATTCTCCTTCCTCCCCGATCTGACGGACGACCAGATCCGCCGCCAGGTGCAGTACTGTCTCGACAATGGCTGGGCGGTGAACCTCGAATTCACCGACGATCCTCATCCGCGCAACACCTATTGGGAGATGTGGGGCACGCCGATGTTCGACGTCCCCGATGCGGCGGCTGTCATGATGGAGCTGGCGGAGTGCCGCAAAGTTTATGGCGAGCGTATGTATATCCGGCTTTCTGCCTTCGACGCCTCCCATGGCTGGGAATCGGTGAAGCTGTCCTTCCTGGTCGGCCGGCCGAAGGACGAGCCTGGCTTCATGATCGAGCGTCAGGAGCGGGAGGGGCGCAACATCGCCTACACCACACGCTCCTACGCTGCCGAGCGCCCGGAAGGCAGCCGGTATTAGCCGGTCGTGTGCAGTGTATCGAAGGAACCGTCGATATCAGCATGGCCCGCTCATTCCTGAGGCGCTTATGTAAAAAAGCCCCCTACCCGGCGCGGCCCTCTCCCGCGAGGAGAGGGCTATGCCGTGCTTGCTGCCGGTGCTCTGCCTTGCATCCGTAGGCGAAGGCGACCGGGTGAGGGGGCTTTTCACTCCTGGGCGAAGGGGCGGGGCGCGGCGACGGAACGGTAAACGGATCACGCAGGAGGCATGCATGGCGATCGAAGCAACGACAAGCATTGAGAGAGCCGCTGAGGTAGAGAGGCATTCGAAACCTGCAGGATCGCCCGCGCAGCCCGCCGCCGTTGACCTCAAGCAGGAGTTCGCCGAGACCGGCCTTGAAGCCGTGCTGCGTCAGCTCGACGCCGAGCTGGTCGGCCTCATCCCCGTAAAGACCCGCATCCGCGAGATTGCCGCGCTCCTGCTAGTCGAGCGCGTGCGCAAGCGCGTCGGGCTCTCCTCCGAGCCGCCGACCCTGCATATGAGCTTCACCGGCAACCCTGGCACCGGCAAGACCACCGTCGCGCTGCGCATGGCCGACATCCTGCACCGGCTCGGTTATATCCGCAAAGGGCACCTGGTCTCAGTCACCCGCGACGACCTCGTCGGCCAGTATATCGGCCACACCGCGCCGAAGACGAAGGAGATCCTTAAAAAAGCGATGGGCGGTGTCTTGTTCATCGATGAGGCCTACTACCTTTACCGCCAGGAGAACGAACGCGACTATGGCCAGGAAGCCATCGAAATCCTCCTGCAGGTGATGGAGAACCAGCGCGAGGACCTCGTCGTTATCCTCGCCGGCTATGGCGACCGAATGGACAAGTTCTTCCGCTCCAACCCCGGCTTCCGCTCGCGCATCGCCCACCACGTCGACTTCCCGGACTATACCGAAGGCGAGCTCTTGCGCATCGCCGAGATCATGCTCGGCCAGCAGAACTATCATCTGAGCTCCGCCGCCCGCGAGGCGATGATCGCCTATATCGCCGCGCGTAAGGCACAGCCCCTGTTCGCCAATGCCCGCTCGATCCGCAATGCGCTCGACCGCGCGCGGCTCCGCCAGGCCAATCGGGTCTTCGCCAGCGATGGCCCGGTTGCGGTCGAGGCGCTCTCCACCATCCATGCGACCGACATCCTCGCCAGCCGCGTGCTGAAAAGCGGGCCTTCGGCCTAGGAGCTGCTTGCGAGAAGCTGCCACGGCGCTTGCCAGGGCTGGCGCCGCCCCTCCTGCGGCCGGAAATCAGCCGAAGCCTGGCTCTCACGGGCTGTGGTTTGTGCTGTGATTCGTCAAAGGATGAGATTATCCTTCGGGGCTTGGTGGCGATAACGCGCTTTCGTTCTGGCTGGCGCGGCCGGCCCTGATCAAGATGCCCGATCAACTCGACAAAATTGCTGGCGAGCAAGACGCCCGTGAATTCAGGACCTTGTTCACGACCTTTTGGCCGAAGGTCAGAACGATGCTCCTGCGTCAGGGCACTGACCCGGAGACTGCGGAGGAAATCGCGCAGGAGACGATGCTGGCCGTCTGGGCGAAGTCTCACCAGTTCTCACGCGACAGGGGAAGCCTCGCCAGCTGGATTTATGGCATCGCCCGGAATCTGCGCATCGACCGCGTGAGGCGAGAGGCTGTCTGGCAGCGCTATCATCAATCTGAGACGGCGCGGCCGCAGACGGTTGCGAGCGATCTGGTCTGGGAGCAGCACCGGGGAGATGTGGAAAATGCGCTCGGCAGATTGCCGCCCGAGCAGCTGGAGGTCATCCAACTTTCGCTGGTGAACGGGCTCTCTCAGACCGAAATTGCTGCGCAGCTTGCACTGCCGCTCGGCACGGTCAAATCCCGCATGCGCCTCGCCTTTTACAAGCTGCGCTGTGGCGGGGACCGCGGATAATGAGCCCCAATTTTCATCCGCGGCCGGAGACGCTGATCTCCTACGTGGCGGGCACGCTGCCGAATGCAATCTCCTGCGTGGTTGCGTGTCACGTCTCGCTTTGCCCGGAATGCGTGGATAATGTCCGCCGGCTGGAAGTCCTGGGCGGCATCATGCTGAAAAACCTGGAGGCTCCGCCAGCGGAGAAGGCTTTCACGGAGCGAGCCACTGCGCGCCTTGCGCTCGGATCGCCATCTCGCGCGCTGCCGTGGCGCGATCCGGCGCCCAAAGTCGAGGATCCCCTGCTCCCCCAGCCGCTCGCGCACTATCTTTGCATGAACAGCGAAGAGATCCCCTGGAAGACGGTGGTCAACGGTGTGCGCCAGCATTGGGTCAGGCTGCCGAAAGGAGCGGGGCAGCTGCGATTGCTGCGGCTCATGCCGGGAAAGCTCTTGCTCGAGCACACCCACACCGGCATGGAGTTGACCCTCGTGCTCAAGGGCGTTTACGGCGATCATACCGGCGACTACACGCGCGGCGACGTCATCGAATGGAGCGAGGGCTATCTGCATCAGCCGCGCTCATCGGGCGATCAAGAATGCGTGTGCCTCATCGCCACCGAGAGCGTGCCGCGCTATGCGCGCTTTGTTGCCCGGCTGCTGCGGCCGATCATGGGATTTTAGCGCATCGCACCGAAAGGTGTAGCGCTTTCGGACAAATCCGATGCGCAAACAATGGCCTAAAGCGGCGCTTCCGGTTCCGATTTTGGACTCCGCCGCTCTCGGCGTGCCGCTTTGAAGGCTTCCTCGATGAGAGCGAGAAGCTTTTCCTCCCCGTCCGCGGTGAAAGCGAGCGCGACCGGCAGCACGCAGGTTCGGGCTTTGAGCTCAGCAAGCGGGCCGGTGGAGGCCGAGAGCCGAACCCAGTCTTTCTCTGTGGTTACAAGCGTGGCTCCGGCCTGCGCGGCTTCGCGGATCATCACCAGCGCCTCCGCCTCGCCGAAGCTATGGTGATCGGGGAAAGCCCGCGCTGCGGCGAGCGTTGCGCCGTGCTCCTGGAGTGTGGCAAAGAATTTATCCGGACGGCCGATGCCAGAAAAAGCGAAGAGCGGCTGGGTCTTGAGCCACTCGGCATCGGCGGCCGGGCGCAGCTTGGCTTTGATGACGGGCAAGTCGCTTCGCAGGCTCTTGGCCAGCGCCTTACCGCCCTCGCCGATCAGCACCGCGGCATGGGCCCGCCGGATCTGATAGTCCAGCGGCGCGCGCAAAGGCCCAGCCGGGAAGACGCGGCCGTTGCCGAAGCCCACGGCCGCATCGATAGCGATCAGCGAGAGGTCTTTCGCCAGCGAAGGGTTCTGGAAGCCGTCATCCATGATGATGGCGTCCGCTCCAAGCGCCTCGATCGCCCTGGCACCGGCCGGCCTTGCCCTTGCCAGTACCGTCGGCGCGGCCCTCGCAAGCAGCAGCGCTTCATCGCCGACATCGGCCGCAGTGTCGCGGCTGGGGTCGACCTCATGCGGGCCGGCGAGCGCGCCGCCATAGCCGCGTGTCAGGAAAGCCGGAACATGTCCCATGCCGCGCATGAGGTGCGCGATTGCCATCGCCAGCGGCGTCTTACCCGCACCGCCGACAGTGAAATTGCCGACGCAGATCACTGGCAATTGCGACTGGTAAGGTCGAGTGACGGCGGAGCGCATCTTTGCCGCCGTCCCGTAAACGAAGCCTGCCGGGGCAAACAGCGCAGCCTTCAGCCGGTCGGCGCGCTTTGTGCCGTACCACCAGCTCGGCGGCTCAAGGCGCATAGCAGACAGGCGCAAGCGCCGGGCTTGACTTAGGCGGCAGGTAGGGCTCGAGTGCATCCAGCGTGCGCTTCAGCGCTCCACTGCACTCGGTGATGGCCACCTCCGCCCCGCCGCGCAGCGCGGCAAGGCTGCCGGGGTCACGGAGCAGCTCGCCGACCACCGCTGTTAGTTCTTCGGCGTCAGCCACGAACCGGCAGCCGCCTTTGTCGGCAATCGTTTCGAAAACTTCGCGGAAATTGTGCCTGTGCGGCCCGGTGATCACCGCAGCGCCAAGCTTCACGGCCTCAATCGGATTCTGCCCGCCATGCGGGATTAGCGACCCACCGATAAACGCGAAAGGCGCGAGGCTGTAATAGACGCCGAGTTCGCCGATCGTGTCGCTGACATAGAGATCCGTAGCTTCCTCAGGCATTTCACCTTGTGAGCGCAGCCGTGCGTTGACGCCCAGCCCCGCCGCCATAGCCGCAATAGCGCGGCCACGCTCGGGATGGCGTGGCACAATGATGGTGAGGAGCTGAGGATGATCGGCTTTGAGCGTCTTATGCACGCCGGCGATAATCTCGTCCTCGCCGGGATGGGTACTTGCGGCGAGGAAAAGCGGACGGCCGCGCATGGCCGTACGGAGTTGGCTCAGCGCCGCCATGTCGATGGGCGGAGGTGGAGCATCAAATTTGAGATTGCCCGCTGCGATCACCTTTGGCGCGCCGAGCCTGCCCAGGCGTTTGGCCAGCTTTTCGCTCTGCGCCAGCACGAGATCGAAACGCGAAAACAGCGCGCGGCTCAGCCCCCGCATCTTCTGCCAGCGGCGAAAGGAGCGGTCGGACATCCGGGCGTTCAGGAGCGCCAGCGGCACGCCCCGCTCTTTGGCTTCCAGAATCAGATTCGGCCAAATTTCTGATTCCGTGAACAGCGCCAGATCCGGCCGCCAGTGGTCGAAGAAGCGGCTGACGAAAGTGGGCGTATCGAGCGGTATGAACTGGTGGATCGCACCCTTCGGCAGACGGCTTGCGGCAATGCGCGAGGACGTCACCGTAACGGTGGTGAGCAGGATTCCGAGCTCAGGACGTTCGCGGCGCAAGGCGTCGATTAGCGGCAGGATGGCGTTGGTCTCACCCACGCTCGCGGCATGGAACCAGATCAGCGTCGTCTCGGGCCGATCGGCGCTCGCATGTCCCATGCGCTCGCCCAGCCGCTCGGGCAACTCCTTGCCCTGCCGGCTGCGCCGACGCAGGAAAAGTCCGGCGGCCGGATTAAGGCCCTGGCTCAGGGCGCGATAGGCGCGCAGCGTCAGGCCGCGCGGAATGCTGCCGCCGACGATCGCGGGGAGGGTTTCGCCCATGTCGCGACCGACCAGCGCGTAGGCGTGGCTCGTTGCTGCGTTTAGGCGGTTTTCGATCATGAGGCGCGCTTTCTCCAGCGTATCCGGAGTGGCCTCGCGCGGTACATAAACCGGCACGCCGAATACCATCGCCAGCCGGGAGGAAGGCAGGTTGACGGTGAAGCGGCTCCACGTGTTCAAGGTGCGAAAGTGGCTGGTCGCCACCGCGACGGGCACGACCGGACGACCGGAAAGCCGCGCCAAGGTGACTATGCCGGTACCCACCTGCCGCGCTGGCCCCGGCGGTACGTCGGCTGTCATGGAGACGGAGGTACCCTCGGCGATCGTGTTCAACGCCGCGCGCAAAGCTTTCGCACCGCCGCGATCCTTGCGGCGGCTTCCGGCGCCCGCGCCGCGGATCAGACCGAAATTGAAGCGCTCCAGGGTGCGCGAGACCAGCTCGCCGTCGCCATGGGTGGCGACCATGCAGCGAAACCGAATCCGCGTCGGCGCCATGGCCGGGATCATCATGAATTGCCCGTGCCACATTGCGATGATGCAGGGCGCAAACGGGGTAAGATATGCATCGGGGTCCGCCGGGTCGCACCGAATCGCCGCGCGGTTCCGGATTAGCCGCAAATAGGCAGCAGCCATTCGACTGGATACAGACAGAAATGCTTCCGAGCGCATCAAGCGCTTCAGCATGAAACGAATCCCTCGACCACGCCGGTGGTCTCGCCTTTTTCCGCCAGCACTTACGGTGCTGTGCTCCGCGCATCGGTTGCCGGGTCCATCAGCCGGTGCATGTGGACGATGTAGTAGCGCATCAGGGCGTTATCGACCGTGCGCTGCGCTGCGTCCTTCCACGCATCGTAGGCCCGCGCATAATTCGGGTAAATTCCTACGATGTGCAGTTTATCGGCGTCTTTGAACTCGCTGCTGTCCAGTGATTTCAATTCGCCGCCGAATACCAGATGCAAAAGCGGCTTGGAGGGGGAATTTTTATCGTCTTGAGCCATGAAATTGCAATCGTTTATTTGCTGTCTACGATGGTCCGGATCCGCGCGACAAGGAGCGGGTGCAAGTCCCGCCCGGCGGCGACCAGCCCATTATGGCGGGGCACCGGCCGGTTGAAGACGAGAGCACGGCCATCGATCTCGGTCACTATACCACCGGCTTCCTGTACCAAAAGTGTCGGCGCGGCAAGATCCCACTCGCTTTTTGGGGTTGTGGAAACCGTGGCGTGGACGCGGCCCTGGGCGATGCGAGCCAGCCGATAGGCGACGGAATAGACCCAAACGACATGCATGGGCGGCCAGGGCTCGCGCCAGATCTTCTTCTTGAACAGGCCGCCGGAGGCGATGACAGTCGCACCTTCGATTTCGTCGCGGTCGACGACGCCGATGGCCTCACCGTTCAGGTGAGCGCCGGCGCCGCGCATGGCGGTAAACATCTCTTGGGTTGCCGGGTTGAATACCGCAGCCAACACTGGTTCGCCCTCCTCCACCAGCGCTGCGGCTATTGTCCATTCCGGTGTGCCGGCGAGGAAGGCATGCGTACCGTCGATCGGATCGACGATCCACACCGAGCGGCAATCCAGCCGGCGTGGATCGTCAACCGTCTCCTCCGAGAGCCAGCCATAATTGGCGCGGTCCTGTATTAGGCGCGTCCGGAGCAGCTCGTCGGCAGCGAGATCGGCCTCGCTGACGCGCGTGCCATCCGGTTTTTGCTTGGAGGCTACCTCGCGGCCGAAATAGCTGAGCGCCAAGGCGCCTGCCTCGCGCACGGCGCTTTGCAGAAGCTCAAAATCTTCGGCAAGGCGGGTTTGATCGCCGTCGGCCGGTCCCGCGGTCATGCGCATGGCTCGATCATCTCTTCGATTTGCCCTTTTCAGATCACCATATCGACCAGAAGCGCGGCAAACACAAGTGCACCGAAATCGCGGTTGGAGCGGAAACGCCGTAAACAATTGACGGGGTCGTCGATATCCAGTGTTGAGACCTGCCAGACGAGCTGCAGGCTTGCAAAACCAAGGCCAATAAAGAACGGCCAGCTCGCGCCCGCACCATACCCGGCGAACGCGAGCAGGGCTATGGTGAGTGTGAAAAACAGGCTGAGCCAGGGCTTGGTGCGCGAAGCGAACCGAAGCGCGGTGGACTTCAGCCCGACGATAGCGTCGTCCTCCTTGTCCTGATGCGCATAGATCGTGTCGTAGCCGACCGTCCAGGCGATCGCAGCGGCATAGAGCACCAGCGCCGGCCAGTCCAGCCGGCCGAAGGTTGCGGCCCACCCCATCAGCGCCCCCCAGGAGAAGGCGAGGCCAAGCACGCTCTGCGGCCAATGGGTGATTCGCTTCATGAACGGATAGAAGGCGACCACTGCCAGCGACAGGATACCGAGCCCAATGGCGAACAGGTTGAACTGGAGAAGCACGGCGAGGCCGACGAAGGACAGCGTCACCATGAAGACCGCCGCGGCAAAGGGCGAGACCCGGCCGCTCGGGATCGGGCGGCCCCTTGTCCGGGCCACCTGGGCGTCGTAGTCACGGTCGACGATGTCGTTATAGGTGCACCCCGCCCCACGCATCACCGTCGCGCCGACCGCGAACAGCAACATCAGCCACAGATCGGGCCGGCTGCGCTCTAGCGCGATCCAGGACAGCGCCGCCGACCACCAGCATGGCCACAGCAGCAGCCAGGTGCCGATCGGCCGGTCGGCGCGCATCAGCTGCAGGTAAGGCCGGGCGAAGGCAGGGGCGTAGCGCTCCACCCAATTGCCGCGCGGGGCATCTGCGATGGGCAGGCTGGCCGAACCGGCTTGACGGGAGGCCATCGGAATGCCTCTTGGCTCTTGCGAAATTTGCGGCAGTCTATCCCGGATGAACCCAACGCGGAACCCACGCAAATTGCAGCAGGTGGAAGATATGGCGGGCGGTGAGCATGACTATAACGGCGTGCCGTCCGTTCGGCTGTTCGTCGAGACGCCGCTCGGCGAGGGGGCGGCGGTCGACTGCTCGCCGGGGCAGGCCAATTATCTCGGCAATGTCATGCGGATGAAAGCCGGCGATGAGCTGCTGCTGTTCAACGGTCGCGATGGCGAATGGCGCGGGCGGGTGTCCGACGTCCGCAAGGGACGCGTCAAGCTGGAAGCGATAACATACGTCCGCCCACAGACCGGCGGGCCGGATATCCAATATCTCTTCGCGCCACTGAAGAAAGCACGGCTCGACTACATGGTGCAGAAGGCAACGGAGATGGGGGCCGGCGTCCTGCAGCCGGTGATAACGCGCCGCACGGTCGCCGAACGGGTGAACGTCGAGCGGATGCGCGCCAACGTCATCGAGGCTGCCGAGCAATGCGGCGTGCTGCGCATCCCCGAGGTGCGCGAGCCGGTCAAGCTCATGGCCGCGCTGGAGACCTGGCCAGCGGAGCGCGCGCTGGTATTTGCTAACGAGGCTGCCCCGATCGCCTCGCCGCTCGACGCCCTTGCCACCCTTCCCAAAGGCCCCTCCGCGCTGCTGATCGGCCCGGAAGGCGGCTTCGATCCCACCGAGCGTGAAGCCTTGCTGCGGCTGCCCTTTGTGCATGCCATCTCGCTCGGCCCGCGTGTGATGCGCGCCGATACAGCGGCCGTCGCGGCTCTCGCCCTGATGAATGCCGTGCTGGGCGACTGGAGCTAGCCAAAAGCTGCTCACCCGCTGCGGCGAAAGTGATCCCGATAGGCGGGATGGTCCGAGACGATGCCCGGCCCGCCGGCCTCATAGACACTCCGCGCGATGGCACGGGCGAGCGTGTTTGCGGCAACCGCGCCCAAGGTGGCCAAACCCAGCGGGCCGCCCACCAGATGCTTGTCGCCGGTAGAGATAGCGAAAACGATATCCCCATCAACGGGAGTGTGCACAGGGTTAATCGCCCGGGCCATGCCGGTATGCGCCATCATGGCGAGGCGCTTCAAATCGGCCTTGGCAAGCGCGGCATCGGTTGCAACCACCGCGAGTGTCGTGCTCTGCGCGGCGGGTGCCGACTTCATGATCACCCCACGGGCGGAAGGGGGCAGCGTTGCGGGGAAGCCGAGGCCACCAAATTCGCCGTCCATCTCGTAAGGCGCGGCCCAGAATTGCGGTGTATCACCAACCGTGACCGTGCCGGCGGCGTTGACCGCCGCCAGCGCGCCGATGGTGATCCCGTCGTCCATGACGCAGGACGCGCTGCCGAGGCCCCCCATCATCCGCGTGCCGGGTGTGCGCCATGCCACAGTCGCGCCATATCCGGCGCCGGCCGTACCGAGCGCGAAGTCGCGTGACGCGAGGCTTGCAGCCTCATAGGCCATCTCGCGATAGGGCGGATGCCGGCCCCAATCCTTGTCACCGCCATTGTTCAGATCGAACAGGATGGCCTGAGGCACGATCGGCACGATTGCCGCGCCCACAGCAAAGCCGATGCCTTTCTCGCGCAGGAAGCTCTGCACGCCGGTCGCCGCATCGAGGCCGAGCGCCGAACCGCCCGAGAGGGTGATGGCGTGCACCTCGTTGACCGTGCCCCAATCCGCCATGGTCTCGGTCTCACGCGTGCCCGGACCGCCGCCGCGGATATCGGCGGCGCCGCGCGCGGATATCTGGGGGAGGATCACGGTCACCCCGGAGCGCAGCCGCTCCGATTGGGCATTGCCGACGCGCACGCCCGGCACATCGGTGATGAGGTTGTTCGGTCCAGCGCGCATGCCGTCACCTTATGCGAAAAAAGAAGCCCGCAGTAGTGGCGGGCTTCCGGATGCGAAGGTTGAGCGCAAGACTTAGAGCTGGTCGTATTTGCCGGCGGTCCATTTGTAGACGGCATAAGGCGGCAGGCTCGGATCGCCCTTCTTGTCGAACTTGAATTTGCCGATGACGGTGGAGAACTCGATACCGTCCATGGCTTTCACGACCTTGTCGGTGTCGACGCTCTTCGCCTTCTCGGCCGCCTCCTTCCAGGTCTGGATCGCGGCATAGGTGTAGAGCACATAGCCCTCCGGATCGACGCCGGCGGCCTGGAACTCCTTCACCACCTTGGCGGCAGCGGGGTTCTTGCGCGGATCGGGCGAGAAGGTCATCAGCGTGCCCGCGCCGTCGTCACCGGTGATCTGCCAGTACTCCTGGGTGACCAGCGCATCGCCGCCCATCAGGATGGTTTTCATGCCCTGGGCGCGCATCTGGCGCACGATCAGGCCGGCCTCGGTGTGGTAGCCGCCGAGATAGACCAGATCGACATTGGCCTGCTTCAGCTTGGTGACGAGAGCGGTGTAGTCCTTTTCACCGGCGGTGATGGACTCGGAGATGACTTCTTTCTTGCCCGCCTTGTTCATCGACTTTTTGGTCTCGTCGGCGAGGCCTTTGCCATAGGCGCTCTTGTCGTCGACGATGGCAACGTTCTTGTCCTTGAAGTTCTTGGCGATGTAAGCACCAGCGACGGCGCCCTGCTGGTCGTCACGGCCGCACACCCGGAAGATGCTGGGGCCGGCGCGCTCATCGGTGAACTTCGGGTTCGTGGAAGCGGGCGAGATCTGCACGAGGTTGGCTTCGGAATAGACGGCAGAGGCCGGGATTGATGAGCCGGAGCAGAAATGGCCGATCACGACGGCGGGCTTCAAGCCAGCCGTTTTGTTAGCAAGCGAGTTGGCCTGCTTCGGGTCGCAGGCGTCATCGCCCAATTCCAGCTTGATCTTCTTACCGAGCACACCGCCGGCGGCGTTGATGTCCTTGGCGGCGGCCTCGGCGCCGACCTTGAACTGATTGCCGAATGTGGCGTATTCGCCCGTCATCGGACCGTTGACGGCGACGGTCAGGTCTTGCGCCGCTGCAGGTCCGACAAGACCCAATGCTAGAATACCGGCTGCTATTAGATGTTTTTTCATCGTCCGTTCCCCTAGTTACTGGCACTTCTACACAAATTCAATGAGCGGGACACTAGGTCGTCGCTATTGAGGCGATACGAAGGCGCCTATCAGCGCTTTCGCCAAGTGAGTGGACTGGTTCTTTCATAGATCCAGCCATATTGGGTCGTCATCTGGCGGGCTCGCTCCAGCCGGTAGCCAAGAGCTGCCATTCCAATCAGCACGAGGGTGTCGACAAGGTAGTAATACGGGGAAATGAGCGTACCCCGCATATCCCGCCAGCTGGCATAAGTCGCGTCCATGAACAGGCCCCAGTGCAAGAAGCGTACCGCAGCCCCGAGCAGCAGCATGTAGATCACCACCCTGCCGAACGGCTTCCAGGAGCGGGCGAGCGCGCGGCCGGCAAGGAAGGCAGCGCCGCCACCGAGAAAGACGGTGATAAGCAGGAAAGCAGCGAAGGATTCTTCGGCGATCAAGCTCATGGGGAAAACGGCCTAGTGTAGCGGATCTGAAGTTCGCACGATCATTTTGCAGCACTCTCTCATGCGAACTTCAGATCCAAAAGTCACCTAGCCCCTTCAATTTGCTGGTGTCCTTTCGATTCGCAAGTTCGTTCGGAATCGCGGCTGCCTCTGATGAACCTTCGGATCGGGACACTAGCGGCCTCCTTCCAGATATGCGGCTTTCACGTCTTCCCGCGCCAGAAGCTCGCGGCCGGTACCCGACATGGTGATCTGTCCATTTACCATAACATAACCGCGATGGGCGAGCTTCAATGCATGGTAGGCGTTCTGCTCAACAAGAAATACTGTGAGTTTTTGCTGCGCGTTCAGCTCGCCGATGACCTGGAAGATCTGCTGTACTACGAGCGGCGCAAGGCCGAGCGATGGCTCATCGAGCAAGAGGAGGCGCGGCCGGCCCATCAAAGCGCGCGCGATGGCCAGCATCTGCTGCTCGCCGCCCGAAAGCGTGCCGCCGCGCTGGCCTCGCCGTTGCCCGAGCACCGGGAACAGTGAAAACACAGTCGACAGGCTCTCCTCGAACTTATCGGGCGGGGCGAGTAGCGCGCCCATCTGCAGGTTCTCGAACACCGTCATCCGCGGGAAGATGCGCCGGCCTTCCGGCGCATGCGAAATCGACAGATGCGCAATCTCATGGGTGGGCAGATTGGTGATCTCCGCCCCGTCGAACACGATTTGACCGCGGCGGGCGCGCGGGTTGCCGCAGATGGTCATCATCAGCGTCGTCTTGCCCGCCCCGTTCGCCCCGATCAGGGTGACGATCTCGCCGTGCTCGACATCCAGGCTCACGGAGCGCAGCGCCTGGATGTTGCCGTAGAACGTATCCACGCCGCGGACGCTGAGGAGCGGAGCGTTCAAAGCTGCACCTCCGCCTCGACCTCATCGACGACTTCTTCGGGAACGCCAAGATAGGCCGCGATCACAGCCGGATCGTTGCGCACGAATTCCGGCGCGCCATCGGAGATTTTGCTGCCGTAGTCGAGGACGACGATGTGATCGGAGATGCCCATCACCACCCCCATGTCGTGCTCGATCAGAAGAATGGAGAGGCCATGCTCATTGCGGATCCAGCGCAAGAGGTCATTCAGCTCGGCCGATTCGCGCGGATTGAGGCCAGCCGCCGGCTCATCGAGACAGAGCAGGATGGGTTTGGTGCACATGGCGCGCGCGATCTCGAGCCGGCGCTGGCCGCCATAGGGCAGATCGCCGGCGGCATCGTCGGCCCGGTCGATCAGATTGACCCTCTCCAGCCAATAGGAGGCATATTCGATCGCTTCGGCCTCGGCCTTGCGGTAGGAGGCAAGTCCAAGGACGCCGGCGAGCGAGAAGAACGAGGCGGCGTTCAGCGGATTATGCTGCGCGACAAGGAGATTTTCGAGCAGTGTCATGCCGCTGAACAGGCGAATGTTCTGGAAGGTCCGCGCGACCCGGGCGACCGAGGCGATCTGGTGGTCCTCGAACTGCTCGAGCAGGAATTGCTCCCCATCTGGATGGGTGAGGGTGACCATGCCCTCGGTTGGCTTGTAGAAGCCGGTGATGCAGTTGAAGACCGTGGTCTTGCCGGCACCGTTCGGGCCGATGATGGCGGTAATGTCGCCGCGCTTTGCGCTGAAGGACAGATCGTCAATGGCGATAAGGCCGCCAAAGCGCATGGTCAGATGATCGACCTGGAGGATCGGGGCGTCGGCAACGGCGCTCATCCATGACCCTCTTTGACGAGTTCGCTCGAGATGGCGCGGCGTTCCTTCAGGGCCACGCTCGGTGTGCGCGAGGAAACGAGGCCCCGCGGCCGCCAGACCATAATGGCCACCATCGAGCCACCGAAGATCAGCATCCGATACTCTTCGAGATTGCGGAACAGTTCGCCGCTCCCGATCAACGCAACCGCCGCGATGACGATCCCGAGCTGGCTGCCGAGGCCGCCGAGCACGACGATGGCGAGCACCAGGGCGGATTCGTGAAAGGTGAAGCTCTCCGGGCTGATGAAGCCCTGCCTCGTCGCGAAGAACGAGCCGGCAAAACCGCCAAACATCGCGCCGGTGGCGAAGGCGGTGAGCTTCGTCGTCACCGTATTGATGCCGAGTGACCGGCAGGCGATCTCATCTTCGCGCAGCGCTTCCCAGGCGCGCCCAATGGGCAACCGGCGCAGCCGACCCGTGGCGAAATTGACGAGCAGCGCGAGGCCTAAGATGACGTAGTACATAAACACGATGCGGTAGATGCTGTCGTATTCGAGGCCGAACACGCTATAGAACGAGGTCTCCGCATTACGGTCGAAGGAAAGACCGAAGAAGCTGATACGCGGGATCCGGGAAACGCCGTTTGGCCCGTTCGTCAGGCTCACCCAATTGATCAGCACGATGCGGATGATCTCGCCAAAAGCGAGTGTGACGATGGCAAGATAGTCACCGCGCAGCCGCAGCACCGGAAAGCCGAGCATAATGCCCCACAGCGCAGCGAACATGCCGGCGAGCGGCAGACAGATCCAGAACGACAAGCCGAAGGTGGTCGAGAGCAGGGCGAAGCTATAGGCCCCGACGGCATAGAAAGCGACATAGCCAAGGTCGAGGAGCCCAGCGAGACCCACCACCACATTCAGACCCCAGCCGAGCATGGTATAGGTCAGCACCTGGATGGCGGTGTCGAGCGCATAACGCTGCTGCGGTCCAACCACCAGGAATGGCAGCACGACCGCAATTAAGAGCATGGCGAGTCCGAGCTGTGCGCCGAACTCGGCGAGAAGGCTTTGCGAGCGGTCCCGCGAACCAATGCCGAGCGCCGAAAGGCCGCGCCGCACGGCCAGCACCGCCAGCATCGCGGTCACCACGATGAAGATGCCGAGGAAGGCAAAGCCGATGAGATCCATGGCGACGCGCACACGCGCGCGCCACTCATCCGCCCCGAATACGTCGGAGACGGAGCTCGAAACGGCATCGCGTGCCTCCGGCGCAAAAAAGCCGAATGCGCCGAGCACATAGGCTACCGCCAGCGCGCCGAGAATCATTGCCGGGGAAAGGAGCGGCTCGCCGCCCGCACGGACATGGGCGCCGCGCCAGACGAACAGATCGAGCAGGAGCCGTCCGGCCATCACCAGCACGGAGAAGAACACCGCCCAGCCGAAGCGGGGGATCAGCACCAGCCGGTCCTGGGCGTTTTCCGTCTTGAGACCGATAATGAGCACGAATAGCAGGAATGCGACGAGACCGGCGAGAATGGCGTCACGGACGGCTGTACCGATTCCTTCCATCGCGGTGCGCGATGCCACAGCGGTGCCGACCGCTTCCGCCATGGCGTTCAGACCTTTTCGATCTCGGGCTTGCCGAGCAAGCCAGACGGCATGAAGATCAAGACCAGGGTGAGAACGGAGAAAGCGGCGACGTCCTTGTACTCGGTCGAGAAATAGCCAGCCCAGAACACTTCGATAAGGCCGATGATCAGCCCGCCAAGCATGGCTCCTGGAAGCGAGCCGATGCCGCCGAGCACGGCGGCGGTAAAAGCTTTGATGCCGGCGACGAAGCCGATGAAGAAATCGATCACGCCGTAATAGAGCAGATACATAAGCCCGGCGACCGAGGCGAGCGCGGCGCCCATCACGAAAGTCAGCGAGATCACCCGGTCGACATTCACGCCAACCAGCGAGGCCATCAGCCGGTCCTGCTCGCAGGCGCGCTGAGCGCGCCCGAGCGGGGTCGAGGTAATGATGTAGGAGAACACCGACATCAGCGCCACGGTGGTCAGGATGATGACGATCTGAATGTTGCTCAGATGGACGGAGAAGGTTTCACTCTGCATCAAGGTATAGCCGCCGGTGATGACGGGCGGCAGCGGCTTCACGCGCGCGTCCTGGGCGAGCTGCACATAGTTGATCAGAACGATCGACATGCCGATCGCCGTGATCAGGGGCGCAAGGCGAAATGAGGTGCGCAGGGGTCGATAGGCGACACGCTCCAGTGTCCAGCCATAGACCGCGGTGAAGAACATGCCCAAAAGGAGGACCAGCAGCAGCACGATCGGCGTGGAGGTGATGCCGAGCGAGACGAGCAGCAGAAACAAAATGAGCGCGATAAACGCGCCCACCATGAAAATATCGCCATGAGCGAAGTTGATCATGCCGATGATGCCGTACACCATCGTATAGCCAATGGCGATCAGGCCATAAATCGACCCGAGGGTCACACCGTTGATCAGTTGCTGGAGAAAATAGTCCATCGGGGCGGGGCGCTTCTCAAGGGGCGATTGGCGTGGAGATGACAGCCTTTATAACTCTTTAGCAAAGCCGGGGCGCGGCGCAACGACTATATCTCTCCAACCGGAGCGGGAACTGGCCGCCCGGCGCTGAAATGCCACAAGCCCTTCATTTGCCGCATATTTCATCGCCTCTCATACTTTAGCCGCACCTCTGGCAGGCAAGAGACCGCAACCATGCTTCGCGTAGAACAGCTGCTCCACGCGTCCGGCCAAGCGCCACGCAAACGTTCTCAGCCGACCTTGCGCTCGCTTCCAACCATCTCCGGATCGGCCGTCTGCTTCTTGGCCGAGGCTTCGAGCTCGAGCGGGCGCTGAGTGGACGGTGGCGGCGTATCCTCGTCGTCGTCGGCCATGCCCTTCTTGAAGCTCTTGATACCCTTAGCGACGTCGCCCATGACGTCCGAGATCTTGCCTCGGCCGAACAGCAGCACGATGACCAGCAGCAGGATCACCAAATGCCAAAAACTGAGACCCATGCGGATTCCTTTCCTATGCAGGGGCGGGGCAGCGATTGGTTGCGTTCCGCGGATAGCCCCGCGCGCTGCGCCGATTTCCTCATTTGCTGGCTTCCAGCATAACGGCCCTGCCGCCAGAAACAAGCATTAGCCGCAATTACTGCCCCTGGGTGACGCTCTGCCGTCGCGTGGTTAATGCCTCGTGTCGCCACACAGCAAAAAGCCTGATCGCCGGTTGCGGTGCAGCGAGGAGAAGCCGGCGGCGCGGTCGCCTCCGCCAAGCAATCATGATAGTGTTCGCGAAAATCAAATCAGGCTCGACAGGCGGCGTCCGTTGAGTTGACGTTAACGTCAACCGACGCCACTTAAAGGGACGGCGGAAAATCTCCCTATCGAGCTAATAAACGGAGGCCATCACCATGGCGGAGCTCGTTTTCATAGTGCTGGTCCTGGGCGCGGTAATTGCCCTTGCCATGTGGAAAGCCCCGGTATGGGCCTGGGCGGTGCTGGTCGCAGTCGTAACCCTCCTCATTCAGACCGGCTATGCCTTTGGCCCGATGGGCGGGTTTACCTTCACCAAGGTGCTCGGCTGGCTGCCCGCCATTGCACTTGCCGTCATCGCCTATCGCCCGATCCGGCGTCAATATCTGATCACCCCCGCTTTTCGCATGGTGAAAAAGCTGTTGCCGCCGGTCTCACCGACCGAACGCGAGGCCCTGGACGCCGGCACCATTGGCTTCGACGCCGAGATCTTCGCCGGCACCCCGGATTGGGAGAAGCTGCGCGCGGTGCGCGCGCTCACCCTCACGCCAGAAGAGCGCGCTTTCCTCGATGGTCCCGTCGAGGAGCTATGCCGGATGACCGACGACTGGCAGATCCGCGCCGAGCGGCGGGAAATCCCGGAGGAAATCTGGAATTTTGTCAAAAGCCGCGGCTTCCTCGGCATGCTGATCTCGAAGGAGCATGGCGGCCTCGGCTTCTCTGCGCAGGCGCAGTCGCTCATTCTCGGCAAAATCGCCTCGCGCTCGCCGGACGTGGCGGTTGTGGTGATGGTGCCGAATTCGCTGGGGCCGGGCGAGCTGATCGAGAAGTTCGGTACCGATGAGCAGAAAAAGCATTACCTCCCCCGGCTCGCGCGCGGCGAGGACGTGCCCTGCTTTGCCTTGACCGGCCCGTTCGCGGGCTCCGATGCCGCCTCGATGCGCGATATCGGCACCGTCACGCGCGGCCAGCATAATGGCGGCGAGACCCTCGGCGTCCGCCTCAACTGGGACAAGCGTTATATCACCCTTGCCCCGAACGCCACGCTGCTCGGTCTCGCCTTCCGGCTGTTCGATCCTGAGCAGCTGCTCGGCAAGGGCGAAGACCTTGGTATCACCCTCGCCTTGGTGCCGACCGACCATCCCGGTGTCCAGATCGGCCGGCGCCATCTCCCTGGCGGCAATGCCTTTCCCAACGGTCCGACCTGGGGCGAAAACGTGTTCATCCCGCTCGACTGGATCATTGGCGGTCCGGAGCGCGCCGGCCAGGGCTGGCGCATGCTGATGAGCTGCCTCGCCGCCGGCCGGGCGATCTCGCTGCCGGCATCGGCCACCGCCGCGGCCAAATCCATGCTCCGCTCGACTTCGGCTTACGCCCGCATCCGCCGGCAGTTCGGTATTGCCATCGGCCGGATGGAGGGTATCGAGGAGCCGCTCGCGCGCATGGTCGAGGCCGCCTATCTGCTGGAGTCCGGTCGTGCCGTCACCGCGGCCATGGTTGCAGGCGGCGCCAAGCCGTCGGTGATCTCTGCGCTGATGAAGTACAAATCCACCGAATGGGCGCGCCAGGCGGTCAACGACGCCATGGACATCCAAGGCGGCAAGGCGATCTGCGACGGCCCATCCAATTTCGCTCAATCCGCCTATCTGGCCATGCCGGTGAGCATTACCGTCGAGGGCGCCAACATCCTGACGCGCTCGCTGATGGTGATCGCGCAAGGCGCGCTCCGCAGCCATCCCTGGCTGATGCAGGAGGTCGAAGCGGCCCAGCACTGGGACGCCGACGAAGGGCTGGACGCCTTCGAGCGCGCCTTTGAGGGGCATGTCGCCTTTTCGGTCTCGAACTTCTTCGGTGCCTTCTTCCATAACATCACCTTCGGCCTGTTCGGCCGGGCGCCGTCGGTGCGCTATGCCGGCCATTGGTATCGCCAGGCCTATCGGGCTTCCCGCAACTTCGCGCTGGTCACCGATATGAGCGTCGCGCTGCTCGGCGGCGGCCTAAAGACCAAACAGCGCATCACCGGCCGGCTCGCTGATTGCCTCGCTGAGGTCTATCTGCTCTGCTGCATGCTGAAGCGCTTCGAGGATGACGGCACGCCGCAAGAGGACCGCGTGATCCTTGGGCTTTGCGCTCAGAACGCGCTCACGCGCTTCTACACCACGCTTGCCGAAGTGCTGGACAACTTCCCCAATCCGGTCGCCGGCGCCTTCATGCGGCTTGCAGTGTTTCCGTTCGGCAATCACTGGCGCAAGGCGCCCGACAGGCAGGGCAAGGAGGTCGCCCGCTTGGTGCTGGAGCCCGGCGCGGTCCGTGACCGAATAACGCGCGAGATCTTCGTCACCTACGATCCGAAAGATGCAACCGGCGTGCTCGAGGCGGCATTGCTCAAGGTGGTCGCTGCGGAGGATGCCGAACGCAAGATTGAGCGGGCCGTGCGCGACGGCAAGATCAGGCGGTTCCTCGGCAACGATTGGCTGGCCGATGCCCAGGCCAAAGGCATCATCACCATGGATGAGGAGGCACAGCTACGCGAGGCGGAGGCGCTGACCGCCAAGGTGATTGCGGTGGACCATTTCGATCCAGACGAGATTACCGGCAAGAGCGCCATCGGCCACAATTCCCGGCCGGCCCAGGCTTTCGAGCAGCCGCCGCATGCCGTGCCGCAGCCGGGTGGAGGCTTCGATCAGCCCGCCCCGGTCATCACGCGCAGTGTTCAGCCGGCTGCGCCGGCCGCGGTGCCTTCGCCCGAGCCGGCCCATATTCCGCCACCGCCGCCTGAGCCTGTTCCTGCACTCACGGGCATGCCGTCCGCGACCCCGGAGGCTACGCCCGAATCTCCTGCCGCGGAGGCGGAGGGGAGCGCGATCCGGCCCGGCTCGGCGGCGCCTGCTCCTACCCCGCAGGATCGGGGCTCCCCGCCCGATATTCCTCAGCCCGCGGCCAGTGTCGAACCGGTTTCGGCCTCGGCGGCGCCCCCGGTGCCGGTACCGGACCAACAGCAGCCCGCCAATCAGAGCGAACAGTCCGCAGAGCAATCGTCGGAGGAGCCATCGCATCGCTCGGGCGACGGCGTTCACGCGGCAGAGTAAGCGGAGGAGATCATGATCAAGCCGCTCACCAATCTCAAGCACTGGCACTTTGAAATCGACTTCGAGAACATCGCCTGGGCGGTTTTCCACCAGCAGGGCGCCTCGACCAATACCTTTGGTGCCGAGACCACACGCGAGCTGGAGCAGATCGTCAGCGCCGCCGAGGAGGCCGCCAAGCGCGGCGAGGCGAAGGGCCTGATTTTCGTCTCGGGCAAGGACAAGGCGTTCATCGCCGGCGCCGACATCCGCGAGTTCGAGAACCTCACCCGCGAAAAGGACGTCGAGGACACCGTCCGGCAGGTGACGAGCATCTTCGACCGCATCGAGACAATGCCGATCCCGGTGATTGCCGCCATTCACGGCTATTGTCTCGGCGGCGGCCTCGAATTCGCGATGGCCTGCCATTATCGCATCGCCACCCGCGATGACGCCACCCGAATCGGCCTGCCCGAAGTGAAGCTCGGCATCATCCCCGGCCTGCACGGCACGGTGCGGATGATCAAGCTCGCCGGAGCCATGGCCGCAATGGAGAATATGCTGACCGGCCGTCTCCTGCGCCCGAGCGCGGCGCGCGCCATAGGCCTCGTCGACAGCCTTGTGCCCTCCAAGCTCGAACTGCGCTGGGCCGCGCGCAAGGCTGTGCAGCAGAAGCGCCGCTCCAAGCCCCTCCCCTTCTGGAAGCGCGCCATGAGCCAACCGCCCTTGCGCGGCCTGCTCGCCTCCCGGATGCGCAAGGCGACCGCCGAGAAGGTATGCGAGGATCATTACCCCGCGCCTTTCAAGCTCATCGAGCTGTTCGAGAAATATGGCGGCGACCCGCGCCGTCAGGCCATCGCCGAAACCCGCTATTTCGCGCCGCTGATGGTCTCCGACACCTCGCGCAATCTGCGCCGCGTCTTTCATCTCTCAGAAATGCTGAAGAACGAGGCGCCGAAGGACGGCTTCCGGCCACAACGCGTGCATGTGGTCGGCGCCGGCACGATGGGCGGCGACATCGCGGCTTGGTGCGTGATTTCCGGCATGGAGGTGAGCCTCCAGGATCAGACCCAGGAGCAAGTGGAGAAGGCGCTCGGCCGGGCCAAATCGCTGTTTAAGAAGCGGATGCGCGGGCGCGGCGAGGCCGATACCGCCATGGCGCGTCTTTATGCCGATGTTAGCGGCAAGCACGTGCCGCGGGCCGACGTCATCATCGAGGCAATTTTCGAGAATCTGGAGGCCAAGCAGAAGCTATTCCAGGCGCTGGAGGGCCGGGCTAAGCCGGGCGCGCTGCTTGCCTCCAATACCTCCTCTATCCCGATCGAGGACATCGCGCGCGGCATGCGCGATCCCGGCCGGCTGATAGGGCTGCATTTCTTCAATCCCGTCCCGCAGATGCCGCTGGTCGAGGTGGTGCGCGGACCTGACTCGCACGAGCAGGAAGTGCGGCGCGGCTGCACGTTCGTAACTGCGATCGGCAAATTCCCGCTGATCACCAAGTCAACGGCCGGTTTCCTCGTCAACCGCGTGCTGGCACCCTATATGTTCGGCGCGATCACGCGGGTGGAGGAGGGCACGCCGAAGGAGAAGATCGACGCCGCGGCCGAGAAGTTCGGCATGCCGATGGGCCCGATCGAGCTGGTCGACACCGTCGGGCTCGATATCGCCAAGCATGTGGCGGAAAATCTTGGCTTTGAGACGCCTGCCAATTCGCAGTTCGCCCGCCTCGTCGCCGAAGGCAAGCTCGGCAAGAAATCGAATGAGGGCTTCTACAGCTGGGTCGATGGCAAGGCGCAGAAGGCGCCGGGCGAGTTCGATGCCGCCGAGCTCGACAAGCTCGGCAAAGAGCTGGTCAAGCCGCTGATCGATGAATGCGAGAAATGCCTCGCGGAGGGTGTCGTATTAGATGCCGATCATGTTGATGCCGGCGTGATCTTCGGCACAGGCTTTGCCCCGTTCCGCGGCGGCCCCCTGCATTATCGCGACAGCTTCATCAAGCCTGCAGCCAGCGTGCCCGCCGAGCCGGAGAGCGCAGCCACGGCAGCAGCCGAGTGACAGCAGGTCTGCTGATATGAACCATACCCCCACGCTCGCCGGAAGACGCGCTGGAAAAAGCCCCCTCACCGACCCGCCTTCGGCAGGAGCCCTCTCCCGCGAGGGGAGAGGGCGGCGAGGCGCTAGCCGAACCGGGTGAGGGGGTTTTTTTCCGGTTTCGTCGCCGGACGATTGAAATAGGAGAGACTTTCCCATGCCCCAGCAATTGCGCCGCGTGGCAGTGATCGGCGGCATCAGAACGCCGTTCTGCCGCTCCAACACAGCCTATACCGACCTCAGCAATCTCGATCTGATGACCACGGCCCTGAACGGCCTCGTCGACAAATATCACCTTGAAGGCGAGATTATTGGTGAGGTCGTTGGCGGAGCGGTCGTAACGCATTCCAAGGACTTCAATCTCACCCGCGAGGCGCTGATCGCGACCAAGCTGAACCCGGCGACACCTGGCGTGACCCTGATGCAGGCCTGCGGCACCTCGCTTCAGGCGGCTTTGGGAAGCGCTGCCAAGATCGCCACCGGCCAGCTTGAGAGCGCGATTTCCGTCGGCTCCGACACCATCTCCGACGCGCCGGTGGTGCTGCAGCGAAAATTTGCCCAGCGCCTCGCCAAGATATCCCGCGCCAAGAGCTTTGCCGACAAGACTCGCGCCTTCATGTCCGGCTTCTCGCCGGCCGAGATGGCACCTGTCGCGCCGAGCGTGGCCGAGCCGCGCACGGGTCTTTCTATGGGCCAGCATACCGAGCTGATGGCGCAGCAGTTCAATATCTCCCGCGAAGAGCAGGACAAGCTCGCCTATGAGAGCCACATGAAGGCTGCCAAAGCCTATGACGAAGGCTTCATGGACGACCTTCTCGTCCCCTGCGCCGGCGTTTACCGCGACAACAATCTGCGCACCGACATCGATGTCGCCAAGCTTGGGACACTGAAGACTGCGTTCGAGAAGTCGTCGCGCGGCACCCTGACCGCCGGCAATTCCACCCCGCTCACAGATGGCGCCGCCTGCGTGTTGCTCGCCTCGGAGGAATGGGCCGAGCGTCACGGGCTGAAACCGCAGGCTTATCTCACCCACGGCTATCATGCAGCCGTCGATTTTGTGCACGGCCAGGGGCTGCTGATGGCCCCAACCATCGCGGTTGCGCGGATGCTGGATCAGGCCGGCCTCACCTTGCAGGATTTCGACTACTACGAGATCCATGAGGCCTTCGCCGCGCAGGTGCTTGCCACGCTCAAGGCGTGGGAGTCGCCAGAATATTGTAAGGAAGTGCTCGGGAAAGACAGGCCACTCGGCTCGATCGACCGCTCCAAGCTCAATGTGAAGGGCTCCAGCCTCGCCGTTGGTCATCCCTTCGCCGCAACGGGCGCGCGGATCGTTGCCGTACTGGCAAAGCTCCTCGCGACCGAGGGCGGCAGGCGGGGGCTGATCTCTGTGTGCACGGCCGGGGGAATGGGCGTCGCTGCCATTCTCGAGGGAGTCGAGGCACCAGCCCACACCATCCATTAAACGCCACCCGCTCCTGAAAAAAAAGTCAGGCTGCCGAAGCAGCCTGACCAATCCCTCATAGCCTGGAACGGATTAGACCTCGATCACGTCCACGATTGTCCAGTCGCTGGGATCGATGACAAGAATGGTGTTCTCATCCAGCAGGACGAACTTATACGGCCGGTAGGACGGATAGATCTCGATGATCGTGGGCGGCAGCGGATGCAGCACGACCGTACGGGGGACGTGCGCGCCGACATGCACCTGCACGTCGATCTTGGCGGGGCGAATGTTCTCTTTGACGATGGTCTGCTTAATCACCGTCTTCTGCTCTGGCTTGATCTGCTTGGCTTCACGCTTGCCGCCACCCTGATTCTGGTCGGCCGATTTGTTGTTGTCGCGGTCGCGGTCGCCCTTCTGATCCGCGGACTTGTTGGTGTCGCGGTCGCGGTCGCCCTTCTGATCGGCGGACTTGTTGTTGTCGCGGTCGCGGTCGCCCTTCTGATCCGCGGACTTGTTGTTGTCGCGATCACGGTCGCCCTTCTGATCGGCGGACTTGTTACGGTCGCGATCCTTCATCTGATCGCGGTCACCGCCCTGGCGCTCGGATTGCGCCGTATCGGCGTCCATGCGATCTTTCTTCTGATCGCCGCCCTGCATGCCGGGCTTCTCGTTCGATTGCGCACGGCGGTCTTTCGTCTGATCGCCGCTCTTACCGGGCTCGGCCTTCTCGTTATCCTGGCCACCTTGATTCATGGCCGGCGCATTGTCGGGCATTTTTTTGTCTTGCTGGGCCTGCGCGCCGAAGCTGGCGGCGGCCAAAATCGCTGCGCTTACAAGGGGAATGGTCAAAATCTTCACGGGCGTGTTCCTTTCAGCAACGGGTGTTCAACCCTCGCGGGCTGTGTGCCAAAGAAACGAGTATTCGCACCATTCGTTCCAATTTCCGCCAATGAAACATTGTTTCTCATCGATTGACAGCACAAGATGAACAAGCATTCAGAAAACCGCTTGCGTGAGCGGTAAAAGTCTTGGAAAAATTTTCACTCAGAAGATGTGTGCCCACGCTGCTTCAGTTGCCGTATGGCAAGCTGTCGGATCTCACGGAGCTCAATCAGAATCTTCTCGATATCCTCACGCTTCTGCTCAAGCTCTCCCATGGCAGCTTCCACCTTCTGAAGCAGCAAACGAGTCTGCGCGAGCTGATGGGGATCGGCGTCATAGAGGTTGAGATATTCCGCAACCTCGTCCAGCGAGAAACCGAGCCGCTTTCCGCGCAGGATCAGGATTAGCCGTGCGCGGTCGCGGCGGGAATAGGCTCGGTTCGTGCCAACGCGCTTCGGGGCGAGCAGGCCTTTGGCTTCATAAAAGCGTATCGTGCGCGTCGAGATCGCGAATTCCCTGGCGAGATCCCTGATGCTGAGCAGCGGCTCATCGGCTTCCTCGCCGGCAAGCCTATTCACCCTGCGCTTAGGTCTTGCGCGCATTGGCCTGCTTCATCTCGGCCCTGAGCTCCTTCTTGGAGAGCTTACCAACCATGGTTTTGGGCAGCTCGTCGCGGAATTCAATCTGTGCCGGCATTTCGATCTTGGAAAGCTTGGACTCAAGAAATTTCAGGATGTCCGCAACCGTTGCGCTCATGTTTTCGCGCAGCTTGACATAAGCCTTCGGAGCCTCGCCGCGATAGCTGTCGGGGATGCCCACCACCGTGCATTCCTGGACCGCTGGAAATTCGTAGATCGCTTCCTCGATGCGGCGCGGATAGACGTTGAAGCCAGAGCAGATGATGATGTCCTTCATCCGGTCGACGATGAAGGTGTAGCCGTCAGCATCCATGTAACCGACATCACCGGTGCGGAAGAACTCGCCGGACATTACATCCACGGTCTCCTTGGGCCGCTGCCAATACCCCTTCATGATCTGCGGACCGGCGATGCAGATCTCGCCATTCTCCCCAAGCGAAACCTCCTTCGACGGGTCGTCCAGCGAACGGATCGACAGACGCGTCGCCGGCAACGGGATGCCGATGGAGCCTTCTTTGTTCTTCCCCTGCAGCGGGTTTGCGGTCGCAACCGGGGAGGTCTCCGACAGTCCATAGCCCTCGATCAGCGTACAGCCCGACGCGCCCTCGAAGCTGCGCTTTGTCTCCATTGGCAGCGGCGCACCGCCCGAGAAACAGAATTTCAGCGAGGCAAGGTTGCCCTGCTCCAGCGAGGAGGAGGTGAGGAGCGCATTGTAGAGCGTCGGCACACCAGGCATCAGCGTGGGTTTGAGTGTGCGGATCATCTTAAGGGCCTGGACGAGCTCAAAGCGCGGCATCAGGACCATGGTCGCGCCGATGGCGATGGCAAAGTTCATCACCACCGTCATGCCGAACACGTGGAAGAAGGGCAAAATGCCCATGATCTCTTCCTGGCCGGCAATCAGGCCGGGCGCCCAGCGCTGCAATTGCTCAACATTGATGGTGAGATTGCTATGGGTGAGCATGGCGCCCTTCGGCGTGCCCGTGGTGCCGCCGGTATATTGCAGCACCGCCACGTCCTTGTCGGGATCGATTGCGACCGGCTGCGGCTTGCCGTCATTGGCGATCAAATCCTGATAGCGGATAACCTTGCTCGCCTGCGCCGAGGACTGCCAGGACACCCGGTCCCTCGCCTTGAACAGACGGAATAATCCTGATTTGACGGTGGGCAGCAGCTCGGCGAAGGGGCACACGACCGCGCGCGGCAGAGTGCCGGAGGCGAGCAGCGCCTCTGCCTTAGGGAACAGCGCCTTCAGGTCCAACGTCACCATGAGCTGCACCTGGCTGTCCTTCGTCTGCCCGGTCAGTTCCTCGATGGTGTAGAGCGGATTAAAGTTCACCACCGTCCCGCCGGCTTTGAGGATGCCGAAATAGAAGATGATGAAGGTCGGCGTGTTCGGCAGCAAGAGGCCGACATTGACGCCTTTCTTAACACCGAGACGCTGCAAGCCGGCGGCCACGCGGTCGACCAGGCCCTGCAGCTTTGCGTAGGTGATCTCCTTGCCGAGGAAGTTCGTGCCGGTACGGTTCGGAAACCGTGCCGCGGCCTCCTCCAGAAGCGCCGGCAGTGGCTTGCCCTTGAATGTCTCGCTCCAATCGATCGTGATGGGATAGGCTTTCAGCCATGGAAAGCGGGGCGCCGGCGGCGCGGCGCGGGGCGCTGCCGCTCCATTCACGAGCGGATGCGAGCGAGGGGATTCCATAATGATCCTCTTCTTATGGGCGTTTCCTGGATTGCGCCGGTGACGCACATCTCAGGCCGATTATTCGGTTTTTCAAGACTGTTGGCAATCTCCAGGCGCTCTCTGGAGCAAGCGAGCGATAACCAATATGTTGCAAAACCGGGAAGGGATGGGGATTGAGGCCCTGGACACACCTTAATTTTGCGTTTAAGTGGGAAATCTGAGGCTCCCGGACCGCATCCGGCGTAGGCGGAACCTGACGCGCCCCTTAACGAGGGGCAGGGAGAGAATACTATGGACGAAGTTGCGAGCAAGATTGTCGGCATCCTGAAAAAGAATATGAAGGATCCGCCAGAGACGATCTCTCTGGACACCAAGCTCAGCGATCTTGAGATCGAGTTGCTCGATCTTGCCGTCATCGTGTTTGACATTGAGGACACATTCGGCATTCAAATCCCTTACAACGCAAATGAGGAAGTCCAGGACTTCGCCACGGTCGGCTCGGTCGTGGAGCGTGTGCGCGCGCTGATCGCGGAAAAGGATGCAGCCGGCGCCGCGGCCTAATTTGCACTTCACCCCGCTGTCTGGCGGGCAGGATCAAAGGCAGAGTATGACGGGGGTAAGCGGCAGGCGCGTGGTCGTCACCGGCCAGGGCGTGGTGTCTTCGATCGGCACGGGTGTGGAAAGCTTCTGGTCCAGTATGCGCCGCGGTGCCTGCGGCGTCGGGCCGATCAAGAGTTTTCCGCTTCAAGACCTCTATATCACCATCGCCAGCGAGGTGAAGGACTTCGACCCGCGCGAGCGTTGTCCGTCCAAGCCTTTGCTGCTGGCTGACCGCTATTCGCAATTTGCGGGCAGCGCGGCGATCGAGGCGATGACGCAGGCCGGCTTCGACGGTCCGATTTCGGATGGCGCTCGCGGCGCCTCGATTATCGGGTCCGGGATCGGGGGCTTTTCGACCCTGGAAAAAGCGTATGAGGACCTCTTCATTCACCAGAAGAAGGCAACCCATCCGCTGACCTTACTGCGCACCATCGGCTCGTCGGCTGCAGCCCATGTCAGCATCGAGTACGGCATCAAGGGACCGTGCTTTGGGACGGTTAGCGCCTGTTCGACGGCTGCGCATGCCATCGGCCTTACGTTTCAGATGATTCGCGCGGGAATGGTGGATCTTGGCGTCGCCGGCGCATCGGAGGCCTGCCTCACCTTTGGTTCGCTGCGCGCATGGCAGGCGATGCGCGTGCTCTCGCCCGATGGCTGCTACCCGTTTGCCAAGCGCCGCAATGGCACGGTACTGGCCGAGGGAGCGGGAATTCTGGTTCTGGAAGAGCTGGAGCACGCCCGCGCACGCGGCGCCAAGCCCCTTGTTGAGCTGATGGGCTTTGGCATGACATCGGATGCCGCCGACATGGTCAACCCCGACATCGAGGGGCCGACCGTTGCCATGCAACTCGCGCTTGCCGATGCCGGCCTTGCTCCGGATGACATCGATTATGTCAACGCGCACGGCACGGCGACGACGGTCAACGACATCAACGAGAGTCGCGCTATTCGCCGCGTGTTTGGTCGTGCTGCGGATAAGCTGTCGGTGTCATCCACCAAGTCCATGCATGGTCACTGTCTGGGTGCTGGCGGGGGCGTAGAAGCGGTCGCCTGCATCAAGGCCATCGAGGAGAATTTCGTGCCGGCCACTATCGGGTTCGATGAGCCGGGAGAGGGCTGCGACCTCGACTACACGCCGAACAAGGGACGTGCCCGCGAGGTGAATTACGTGATGTCGAATTCCTTCGCTTTTGGCGGCCTCAATGCCGTTCTGGTGTTTGGCCCGCCGCCTTCCGCGTAACTCTGGCGGTACGAGCAGAGCCCCGTGTGGGCTCCGCTCAAGATATCGCGAGATCGAATGCCCATCCGTCCGAGGTAGTAGCCGCGCGCATCTCGCGCATAAAAAAATTGGCGTTGATACCTAATAACCACTATTCGAATTGACCCCGGCCTGCGGACGGCCGATATTGCGGAACAGTTCTTTCAGGAGGCCATCTTCGGACCCTTTCGAAGGCGTTTCCCGCTTCACGAAGTCCACAACTTTTCCATCCTGCAGGCCGTAATGCGCGACGCGCTGCACAGTATCTTTCTTATCGAAGTAGACGGCGAGAACGCGACGGTCCACGATGGTTGGGTTGAGGAATGCGGCAGACCTTTTCGTCGTGGTGGAGATGTAGTAGTAAGAATCTTGTCCCACCGTCGATTTTGTGTCCGGGGTACCGAGCGCGAGAATAACTTGGTCGCGGCTCATTCCGTCCTTGATTTGCGCCACCTCGTCGTCAGCGAGGATGTGTCCGTGTTTCGTGATGTCGGCCGCGCAGGCCGCCAGAGTCAGCACCGCAGCGGCGGAAAGGCTGCGGAAAACGACAAGCCAAGCTTTTTTCACTGTCGCTCCGTTCGCCGCCCTGATGAAGGCGCCATTTCTGGTGTAGCTGTAATCTTGATTTGACATGGGACAGAACCTTGCGATCCAGTGTGCTGTGTTCAGGCGGGTTGACCAGGTGACCTTAAGGCCGCGCATTTCATCCTAATTTGGTGGTTGCTGCCGTGACAAATATGACGCGTAACAGATTCCAGACCCAGGGTAATACGACACCGATGTTCCGCTGGTTTGCTGGTCGCGCAGCACGCAAAGAAGCTGCCGAAAAAATCTACGATTTAATTGTGGCGCAGTCACGTAATCCCGCCTTCTATCTCCGATGTGGTGTACCCGATACACTATCGGGGCGATTCGACATGCTGGTCATCCACATGTTTGTCGTCCTGCAAATCCTCAAGCTCGGCGGGCGTGAGGGCCAGCTTCTCGCCCAGGAGATTGTCGAGGCCTTCATCCGCGAGATGGACACCATGGTTCGCGACCTCGGCGTTTCCGATCGCAATGTGCCTAAGGAAGTCCGCAAGATCGCGCAACTGTTTTACGGCCAGCTTCTGGCGTATTCGACAGCGCTGCAGCGCAACGAGGTCAAGGGCCTGGCGAGCGAAGTCTGGAAGAGCTTCCAGTCGGGCGAGGGAAGCAGCGCGCAGGTTGCGGCCGAGGCGCTCTCAACCTATATGCGTCAGGCGATCAAGAACATCCAGGAGATGCCGCTCAATATGCTTCTCCAAGGCAACATACGCTTTCCCGAGATCGCCCCGACGCGAAATGGGTCCTGAACAAAGTCTAGATTTCGGCGTAAAGCCACCTTTTTCCCGCATCATCGCCCTCGACGCAAATACCACCGATCTCGAAGGGCGCATCGAAGCGAAGCCCTCCGAACGCGAGCGGCTCGGCGCGTTTTATCGGATCAACGAGCTCGCTTCCCTCACCCTCGATTACCGCTTTGACCCCCTGCCCTCGGGCTGCTACCGGCTGACAGGCGATCTTCGGGCCGAATTGACGCAGCTCTGCGGTGTGACCCTGGAGCCGGTCGAGGAGGTGATTCGCGAGAACGTTTCGCTGGAATTCTGGCCGGAGCAGCGCATTGCGCGCGAAGATTTCCACAGCGAGCCGGAGGATGTTCTGGAAAGCGATCCGCCGGAGCCGATCGTGAACGGACGCATTGACCTGGGTCATCTCGCTGCCGAAATCTTTGCGACTGCGATCAATCCCTATCCGCGCAAGCAAGACGTCGCGTTCGAGTGGACCGACCCTAAGGCCGCAGCCGAGGCGGACGCCTCCAAGCCGTTCGCAGCGCTCGCGCGGCTGAAAGGAAAAGGGTGAGCGATCCCGTCTTCCCGGCCGGCAGTGGCGGCTTCCTCTCACCAAAATTCGTTTGTGTTGTACGCCTCGTGAAGTATGTGTTCAGCGCCGCCCGGGAGCCGGACGCCTGGTGTGGCGCCTTGCAATTGCCGACCAATTTCGCGGCCAGGCTCGTAGTCGGCAATTGCGGGACAAGCACCACACTAGCGAATGATTGACCTAGTGTCCCTTTGTCCCGCAAATACCGAAAGAGTCCGCTGCAAGTTCGTCGGCATTTGCAGGACGGGACTAATGCGGCTCGTCGGGCTCTTCACGCCTGACACTTTGGGTGATGAATGGGGGCGCTTGTTACAATAGCGCTGGACGCGATGGGCGGCGATGAAGGGCCATCTGTGGCCGTTCCCGGCGCAGCGCTTTCGCTTGTGCGTCATCCCGATACCACGTTCATTCTTTACGGTGACGAAAAAGCCATCGCCCCGCTTTTGGCCGAGCACCCGGCCCTCGCCGCCAACGCCCGCATCGTGCATACCGATGTTGCGGTGGCCATGAATGCCAAGCCCAGCCAGGCGCTACGTCAGGGACGCGGCCGGTCCTCAATGTGGATGGCGCTGGAGGCGGTGAAGAGCGGCGAGGCCGACGCCGCGGTTTCTGCGGGCAATACCGGTGCGCTGATGGCGATGGCCAAATTCTGCCTGCAGACTTTGCCGAATATCGATCGTCCGGCGATTGCCGCAATCTGGCCGACAATTGAGAGTGAATGCATTGTGCTCGATGTGGGTGCCAATGTCGGCGCCGACGCCCGCCAGCTGGTTGACTGCGCCGGCATGGGTGCGGCGCTCGCGCGGGCTCTGTTCCACGTCGATAAGCCTTCCGTCGGTCTGCTCAATATCGGCGTGGAGGAGATCAAGGGGCTCGACGAGGTGAAGCTTGCCAACGAGGCACTGAAGAAACCTGACCTGCCCATCGTTTATCACGGCTTTGTCGAGGGCGACGATCTCGGCAAGGGCACCGTGGATGTGGTGGTCGCCGAAGGTTTCAGCGGCAACATCGCCCTGAAAACCGCCGAGGGTACAGCGAAGCAGATCGCCGCTTATTTGCGCGCGGCGATGAGCCGTTCGCTACTGGCCCAGATCGGTGCATTTCTTGCGCAAGGCGCATTCCGTGCGCTCAAAGAGAAAATGGACCCACGTCATGCCAATGGCGGCATCTTTCTCGGTTTGCAAGGAATCGTCATAAAAAGTCATGGCGGTGCGGACGCAATTGGCTTTGCAAGCGCTGTCGATCTCGGATACGACATGGCCAAGAGTGGGCTGGTGCGCAGTATCTCCAAGGACATCGAGCGCTTTCAGGATGCCTTGCAGCACGCCCCGTCGTTGAAAAGCACGGACGCAATTACGTGAGCATCATTCGTTCAGTCATCCGCGGTTGCGGCGCCTATCTCCCTGAGAGAGTTGTCACCAACGAGGAGTTGGCCAAGCTCGTCGATACCAATGATGCCTGGATCACCGAGCGCACCGGCATTAAGGAACGTCACATCGCCGCCGACGGTGAGCTAACCTCCGATCTCGGGTTGGCGGCGGCCCGCCGTGCGCTCGAAGCCGCAGAGGTCGATGCCAAGGATATCGACCTGATTATCCTGGCCACCTCGACGCCCGATCAGACCTTTCCCGCAACTGCCGTGACCATCCAGGCCGCGCTCGGAGAGACGCAAGGCGCCGCATTCGACATGCAGGCGGTGTGCTCCGGCTTCGTCTATGCGCTGACTACGGCTGACAATTTCCTGAAATCCGGACAGCACAAGCGCGCGCTGGTGATCGGAGCCGAGACGTTCTCGCGCATTCTCGACTGGGAAGACCGCACCACATGCGTGCTCTTCGGTGACGGCGCGGGAGCCGTCGTTCTCGAGGCGCAGCGGGCAACTGCGAGCAAGAGCAACGGTCGCGGCATCATCGGCTCGGTGCTGCGCTCCGATGGACGCTATAAGCACATGCTGTTCGTGGACGGCGGCCCCTCCTCCTCGAAATCTGTCGGCCATCTGCGCATGCAGGGACGCGAGGTGTTTCGCTTCGCTGTCTCCGCGATCGCCGAGGTGATCGAGGACACGCTCAAGGCCTACGATCTGACCGCCGATGACATCGACTGGTTCGTTCCGCATCAGGCCAACAAGCGCATTCTCGACGGCACGGCCAAAAAGCTGGGCATTGCCCCGGAAAAGATTGTCATGACGCTGGAGAAGCATGGCAATACGTCTGCCGCCTCGATCCCGCTGGCTCTCGATACCGCCATCAAGGACGGCCGGCTGAAAAAGGGCGATCTGGTCCTGATGGAGGCCATGGGCGGCGGCTTTACTTGGGGATCCGTCCTGGCGCGGTGGTAAATTACACACTATACCGCCGCTTTTCTTGCTCTGCGGCATCTCGCAATGAACATAATGCGTTTTCGCAAGAATCTTTTCTTCTGCCCTGATTGGCAATGGAAATCTTGATTTTGCTTTCTGCCGATCTCCTCGCCTGATTAGGAATATGACAAAAAACCGCGTGAAATCAGGGAGATGGAATTTTCCCTCGTTGACCGCAGTAGGGTTAATATATTACTATGACGTTACTCGACTCTTTGGGAGCGAGCCGAGTTTTCAATGGCAAACAGCGGCAAAACGTTAACAAGAGCAGATTTGGCGGAAGCGGTCTTCCAGAAGGTCGGCTTGCCGCGCAATGAATCGTCTGAGCTTGTGGAAAGTGTCATCCGCGAGATAATTGGCTGTTTGGAGCGCGGCGAGAACGTTAAGCTGTCGAGCTTCGGGTCGTTTGGCGTACGCGATAAGAGGGAACGCGTGGGCCGTAATCCGAAGACGGGGGAAGTGGTTCCGATCACCCCGCGCCGGGTGCTCGTCTTTCGGGCGAGCAATATCATGAAGGACCGGATCAACGCTGGACTGATCAAGAAGAAGGGGTAAGCATGCGGTTGCGTGCCCTAGGAAAGATGCGGGGGCTATAGTGCAGAAATCGTCGAGTGCGTTCCGCACCATCTCGGAGGTGGCGACGGAACTTGATGTGCCAAAACATGTGCTGCGTTTCTGGGAGGGCAAATTTCCCCAGCTCCGCCCGATGAAGCGCGGCGGTGGACGTCGCTACTACCGCCCCGAGGACATCGAGCTGCTGCGCGGCATTCGCTGGCTGCTCTACTCCGACGGCTACACCATCAAGGGCGTTCAGCGTATTTTGCGCGACAATGGTGTGAAATTCGTTAAACACTGCTGGCGCGACGAGCTGCAGCACGAAGGCGAGCCGAGCTTCGATATCCCCAATCTTGCAGCCGATGCTGCAAGCGCGGCAAGGCGATCTCCGCGCGGGGCCGAAAAGGCAGCGCCCACGCCAGCAGATTTGCCCAAGCCTCCCACGCAGGCAGCAGTGCCGCCGCTGACCCTCAACAAAGAGCAGAAGCAGTTCCTTAAGGCTCTGCTTGATGGTCTCGAGGATTGCCACGCCCTGCTCCAGGGCGCGGTTGAGGCGAAGGCGGCAAAGCCGAAGGCGAAGTCCAGCGCGAAGCGCTCTTCCGCTGACAGGTAGGTGGGCCGACCTGCATCGGCGCGGTCATCCGTCCTCGGGACGGGTGACGATTTTATTGACCCTGGACGGGGAAGCGGGCAAAACTGCTGTCCCTGGCCCTGCCGGAAATTCGCGGGCCTTTGATCGTCGGAGCGTAGCGCAGCCCGGTTAGCGCACTAGTCTGGGGGACTAGGGGTCGCGAGTTCGAATCTCGCCGCTCCGACCATATTTTCAATCACTTAGCTGCCATATCGCTCGCGTGTTTTGCATGGCCCGTAGTGCAACGGCCCCTCGAAGTTCAGCTATCGTCTGGCATAGGACATCGATGCGAGGGCCAAGACGGCTTACTCGCGCTGTCAAAGAGCGGCTGAGAATGAGCGACGGTCCGAATAGGCTGGTTATGGCCAACCTATTCCTTTGGATCGTTATCGGCCAATGGTTAATGAACCGGTACATTGACCTCCTCGCCAGCCGCGATGTCGATTGGAACGCGCCGCTGTTCGTCGGTTAATGACTTGAAGAACTTCCGGCTGTCGATCTCGAGCACATATGAGCCGGGCGGAAGCGCAATTCTGAAGGAAGAGGTCTCGATCACCTCCTGCCCCTGGCGATCTCTCACCTTGACATACATGGCGCCGAGCTTGTTCTCGATATTGAGCCGTCCGGCCTTAAGTTGCGTGGTCTCGCCGGGCTTCACCTCGACCGGTGCCGGCCATGACAGCTTGCCGAATTTGACTTCGTATTGGCCGGGAAGAAGCATGGTCTTGGGATGATTCCAGAACAGCTGATCGATGCCTTCTTCGGTCTCGGGCTCCACGATATCGACGAAGGGGTCGCCCAGGCCGCTGATCTCCAGGTAACCGGGCTTCAGCTCCGTCGTTTCACGCGACCGGATTTCGACGCCCTGCCACTTTTGCTTGCCGAAGGCGACAGTGTAGACGCCCGGCGCCAGTTTCGCTTCGCTTTGGACCTGATTGAGCGCGCCGACCTGCTTGCCATCCGCTGCCAGAATGCGGGTGAGGCCAACCGCCTTCATCTTCAGCACGCCGGTTTCCAAGCCGCTCACCTGCCGCTTCTTCAAGGGTTCAACCGCCGCTTTGCCGAGCGCCGCGGTGAGCTCGGCCGCGTTATTCGCATCGAAATAGCTGCCCCGCGCCATGCGGGCGATACATTGCAGCTGGCCGCGCGTCACGGCATCGACGCCAACCCCGACGGTATGCACGACCAGCTTCGCATCGGCGTCGGCGAGAGCTTTGGCCGCGCTGCAAGGGTCGCCTTGGCAGGTTTCCTTGCCGTCGCTGACCAGGACGACGGTGCGGGCGCTTGCCTCCTCCGCGCTCAAATCCTGTGCCGCGAGCGTAAGCGCATAAGTAATCGGGGTGTAGCCCTGGGGCTGAATAGCCTGCGCCTTGCTGACGACATCGCTTCCGTTCGCCGACACGGCGCTGAAGGATGTGAGAAGGCTCGTATCCTTGCAGTCCTTCTTTGCCGTCGGCGATTGATCGCCATAGCTGCGTAGCGCGAGCCGCGTCTGCGGCGGAAGCGTGGTCACGAGACGCGCAACGGCTGCTTTCGCCGCGCTCATGCGCGTTGCGCCATCGGGAAGTGCCGCTTTCATACTGCCGGACGCGTCGAGCACCAGCGCAACGCTGCGATCCTCAGCCTGGGCGGGCAGAATGGCAAAAGCCATAGGCTGCAGCGCGACGGTTACGGCGATAGCTCGCATGATCGACCATCGGCGGGCAGTTCCTAAAACAGCCTCAACAAAAACTCTATCACTCATATTGGCCTCCTTGATTTCCTCCGCTCAAAGACACTTCCAGCGCGTCCGAGCTTGTGTTGGAGGGTCAACACGGAGACCTGTCCGAATATTCGGAGCATTTTGGTCGGACCCAATATGCCGGCTACGGCTTGTGCTTGCCGAAACCCATGAAGATACAGCGCCAGCCACGATCCGTTAGCGGCCTGTCAGGCCCGGTATTGAGGAGCATCTGGTCGGCTCAGCGACCGCACGCGTCCCCTTGGCGACTAGGGGTCGCGAGTTCGGATCTCGCCGCTCCGACCACTTCACTTCCTAAATCATCGGCAAGCCGTTCTATCGCCCGATCACAATCGTGGTGCAGGCGCTCTCCAGCTTGGGCAAGTCTTTGGCCGCAGCCATTCGGACCGAAAGCGGCTTCTCCTTCCCGCGGATCACGGGGCAGTAAGGGTCGGGTTCACCCAGCATCTGCAGCAGCCGACGACGGCCGGCGCAGCCACCGCGGCAGGCGGCGAGATAGTCACAGCCGCGGCAAGCGTCCGGCAGCGAACGGGCGTCGGCGAAAGGCTGTGTCTCGACGATCTCTCCCCCGGTTTGCAGAAGCAGATCGAGCGGCGTGCCCGTCCCCGGCCAGTAAACGCAGGGCTGGACTGTGGCGCGGGGCGTGACGCGCACCGTGGCGACGCCGCAGCCGCCTCGCCGCGGCGGCAGTCCGGCCATCGCCCGGACCAGCGGCTCACCAATGGCAATGACATCCGTCCGGGCGAACAGTGTCGCAAAGCCATCCCAATACTCATCATAGGTCAGGGCATAGCTGTCGCTGCGCACGGCCTGATAGACGTTGATCCGGAGCGGGGCGTCATAGGCTTTAGCGATCGCGGCGACCTGGTGCAGCCGATCGAAATTGCTGCGCATCATCACGGCGATGAGGGTGACCGGCACGCCGAGCCGGCGGCAGCGCGCGGCCTGCTCATGCACCAGCGCCCAGTTCCCCGCGCCGCGCTGTTCGTCCTGCTCGGCCTCGGTCGGATAGTCCAGCGAGAACTCGACATCGGCAAAGGCGGTGAGCTTCTCATCATCCAGCACGGCAACCGAATAGCCGTTGGAGGTCATGGTGAGCTTGACCGGCTGCTCGCGCAGGAAAGCCAGCATTGGCAGGAAATCGGGATGCATACCGTTTTCGCCGGTGCCAAGATTGACCGAGCGCACGGGAATGCTCGCCATCACGCGCTTGACCTGGTCGAGCGAGAGCCGGTCCACCCGCGTCGGATCGCGATAGCAGAACGCGCAGGCCAGATTGCATTCATTGGTGAGGCCGATGCCGAGCGCGAATTGCCGGGGTGCAACGTCTTGCGGGGAGGTGCTGGCAAGTGACATCGGCATCCTCGACGTTAGAATGGGCTAACACGGAATAATTCGGGAAAGATGATGGAAACGTTACCGGGGGCCCTGCAGCCCGACCAGCTTTCCGAGCGCTGGGACGATCACGTTGGCGTGTATGAGCTGGTGTTGGAGCCATTCACTTTAACATTTGCGGAGACTGCCATCGACCGGCTGGCTTTGCAGCCTGCAAGCCGCGTGCTGGATGTCGGGGCCGGGTCGGGTGGCGCAGCGCTGCTGCTGGCAGGGCGAAGCATGGACGTAACCGCGATCGACGGCTCGGCCGGAATGATCGACCGCATTCGTGAGCGTGCGGCAGCCGAGGGCGTGCATATCGAAGCGCAGGTCATGGACGGCCAGGCGCTCACGCTTCCGGGCGCCAGCTTTGATGCGGCGCTGTCCGTGTTCGGCGTGATCCTCTTTCCTGACGCAGCAAAGGGCATGGCGGAAATCCACCGGGTGCTGAAGCCGGGCGGGCGCGCCGCCATCGTTACCTGGACCCAGCCGGAAGTGTACCGGGTGGCCGCGATGCTGCGCGCCGCCATGCTGTCGGTATGGCCGGACATGCCGCAGTCTTCCCTCCCCGCCCAGTTGCGCTTTAAGGACGAGCCGAATTTTCGCAAGCTCTTCACAGGTGCCGGCTTTGCCGAGCCCGACATCGAGGTGATGACCGCTTTGCTGAAAGCGCCGTCGGCGCGCTGGCTCGCCGAGCGGATCGCGTTCGCGCCTGGCATGACAGCGATGATGAATACTCTCGGCGAGCGCCGGTCCCTCGTGCTCTCCGCCTTCGTTGAGCAACTCGAGACGGAATACGGCACCGCGGAGCTTGCTTTGCCTGCTGCGGCCTTCATCGGATGTGCGGCAAAGCCTTGAAAGCGCCGGCACTGCCAAGTTCACGATGGCGTCAGGATGGTCTAGATTTGTAACGCTTCGGCCCGAAGCGTCGTAAATTTGCCCAGAACCGCAGACTACGCCAGGGGAGCGCTCATGCGAAAAATCCTGTCATTTGCCATTGCCGCCTTCGCCTTGCTGGTGGCAATGCCCACCTTCGCGCAGGACAAGCCCATCTTCGTCTTCACCGCCATTCCCGACCAGGACGAGACACGGCTCGTCGAGCGCTTTAGCCGCGTCGCGAAATATCTGGAGGATAAGCTCGGCGTCACCGTCAAATATGTGCCGGTGAAGAGCTATCCGGCGGCGGTGACGGCTTTCATCAATGGCGATGTGCAGATGGCGTGGTTCGGCGGCTTCACGGGCGTGCAGGCGCGCCGTGCCGTGCCGGGGTCGGAAGCGATCGTGCAAGGAGCGGAGGACACGGCCTTCAAATCTTATGTGATTGCCAATACCGCCACCAGCATAAAGCCTGCCAAGGATTTCCCGAAGGACATCGCCGGCAAAACCTTCACCTTCGGCTCGCGCGCCTCGACCTCGGGCCGGGTCATGCCGGAATATTTCATCCGCCAGCATCTGGGCGGCAAGGCGCCGGAGGACATCTTTTCCCGAGTCGGTTTTTCGGGCGACCACTCCAAGACCATTCAGCTCGTGCAATCGGGAGCCTATGAGGTCGGCGTAGTCGATTACACGGTCTATGAGCTCGATAACAAAGCCGGCAAGGTGGACCCGTCGAAGGTGAGCGTGATCTGGGAGACGCCGACCTTTCCGGACTATCAGTTCACGGTGCACGGCGATGTCGACGCCAAATTCGGCACAGGCTTCAAGGACAAGCTGAAGGCGGCGCTCCTGGCGATCGATGATAAAGAGATCCTCGGCATTTTCGCGCGCTCCAAATTCATCCCTGCCACCAACGCCGAATACAAGCCAATCGAGGACGTGGCCGAGGCCGCGAAGATGCTGAATTGAGCTGATGGCTGCGGTCGTCCTCGAGAGTGCCACGGCCGGCTATGCCGGCGTGCCCGTCCTCCACGATATCGACCTTGTGATCGAGGAGGGCGAGCGGGTCGCCATCATGGGCCGCTCGGGCGCAGGCAAATCCACCCTCCTGAACATGATCTATCAGCGCTACGCCGAAAGCATAGCGCTGATCCCCCAGGCAAGCGCGCTGGTCGGCAATCTCAGCGTGTTCCACAATGTCTATATGGGGCAGCTCGACCGCCACTCCACCCTCGCCAATCTGCGCAATCTGGCGTGGCCCAGGCAGCGCGATGTCGCGGCGGTCGGCGCGGTTTTGGAGCGGGTCGGCCTGACCGACAAGATGTTCGCCAAGGCCGGCGAGCTCTCCGGCGGACAGCAGCAGCGTACCTCGGTTGCACGCGCCATGTTCAATGGCCGGCCGATCGTCGTCGGCGATGAGCCCGTCTCCGCGCTCGACCGGGTGCAGGCCGCCGACGTGCTGGGCACGCTCTGCAGCACGCATCAGACCCGCATCTTCGCCCTGCACGACATCCGGCTGGCGCTTGATCATACCGACCGCATCGTGCTGATCGAGCGCGGCCGGATCCTTCTGGATCAGCCGACCGCAACGCTCACCCCCGCCGCTATCCTCGCCTATTACGAAGGCGAGCTGTTATGAGCGAGCGCGGCTTCGCTCTGCCGAAGCTCAGCTATGGCTCGGTGAGCGGGTGGTTCCTGCTCGCCGCCTGCCTCGCGCTGATCATTGCCGATATCGCCATCACCACGCTCGACCCTTGGGCCGAGCTGCGCCGGCTCTTCGAAGGCCTGATCCGGCCCGATATCCTCTCCATCGAGGCGATGAGCGTGGTGTGGACGGTGGCTTTTGCTACGCTCGGGGTCGGGATGGGCGCATCGGGCGGCTTTCTGCTGGCGCTGGTGTTTGATCGCTCGCGGCTGGTTCGGATCGGCTGCGCCTTCCTGCGCTCGGTGCATGAGCTGTTCTGGGCGCTGCTGCTGATGCAGGTTTTCGGGCTAAGACCGCTCACCGGCATCCTTGCCATTGGCCTGCCCTATATTGGCATCTTCGCCAAGGTCTATGCCGAGATCATCGAGGAAGCCGATCTTTCCGCCGAGCGCGTGCTGCCGCCTGGCACCGGTATCGTCTCGCGCTTCGCCTATGCCCGCCTGCCCGTGCTCGCCGAACGGTTCAAGACCTATACGCTCTATCGCTTCGAATGCGGCCTGCGCTCGACGCTCGTGCTTGGCTTCATCGGCCTGCCGACAATCGGCTTTCATCTGCAGTCCTATTTCAAGCAGGGCGACTACGCCCAGGCCGCGGGCCTGCTGTTTGCGTTCTATGTGCTGATCGGAACGCGGCGGCTCTGGGTGCGCCCGGCAACGGTGCCTTTCCTTCTCCTCGCGAGCATTTTCCTGCTGCCGGAAGCGGTCGGCGGCGGCAATGCGCTTGTCAATCTGCAGCGCTTCCTCACCCACGACATTGTTCCATCGCCCTTGCGCGGGGCCGCGTTGCTCGCGCCCGAGACCTGGGCGGCGCTCGGCCATTGGGCCTGGACCATTACCGCCAAACAGATCGTCGCCGGCGCCATCCAGACGCTGATCCTGTCACAGATCGCGTTGGTGGCAACCGGCATCCTTGCCCTGCTGCTCCTGCCGTTTGTGTGCCGGCGCTTCCTCGGCCGGGCCGGGCACTATCTCGGCCGCGCCGTGCTGGTCGTGGTGCGCTCGACGCCGGAGTATATGGTTGCCTATGTGCTGCTCCAGCTCTTCGGGCCGTCGATGCTGCCGGCGATCATCGCGTTGTCCGTGCACAATGGCGCGATCATCGGCTATCTCATGGGCCGCCATGCCGACACGCTGCAATACCGGCTGGACGCACCACGCGGCATCGACCTCTATGCCTATGAGACGGTGCCGCGCCTTTACGGTCAGTTCCTGGCCTATTGCCTCTATCGCTGGGAGATCATCCTCAGGGAAAGCGCGATATTCGGCATTCTCGGTGTCGCAACTCTGGGCTATTACGTCGATGCTGCTATTTCGGAATTCAGGCTCGATGTTGCTGTATTCCTCATTTTCGGCGTTGCGGCTTTGTCCATGATGGTCGATGCGCTGTCGCGCTGGCTCAGGCGACGTCTTCGTATCGAGATGCTGCCGACGCGCCTTGCCGACGACAAACGCTATTCGGCGGGGGGATGAGCATGCAGGCGGTCGCGCATCCGGTGATCAAGGATGTGGTGCTGGTCGGCGCCGGCCACGCTAACGTCCAAGTGCTGCGCAGGTTCGGCATGAAGCCGCTGCCGGGGGTACGCTTCACCCTGATCACCCGCGAGGTGCACACGCCTTATTCTGGCATGCTCCCGGGGCTGGTCCGTGGCCGCTACGCGTTCGACGAAGCCCATATCGACACCGGTCCTCTGGCGCGCTTCGCCGGCGCCCGGCTCTATCAGAGCGAGGTCACCGGCATCGACGTCAAAGCGCGGCAGGTGATCTGCGACAACCGGCCGCCCGTCCCTTATGACGTGCTCTCGATCAATACCGGCTCGACGCCCAACACCGCGGCGGTACCGGGCGCCGAGGCCTACGCGATCCCGGTCAAGCCGATCGACCATTTCCTGGGCCAGCTCCGCGCTCTTGAGGAGCGCATCGAGGCGCAGGGCTGGCGGCGGCGGATCGCGGTTGTCGGCGGCGGCGCGGGAGGCGTCGAGCTCATGCTCTCGCTCGAGGCAAGGCTGCGCCGCAATGCCAAGCTGGCGGGGCGCGATTCGGCCGGGCTGTCCTTCGTGCTGGTGTCGGCGACGGATGATCTGCTGCCGAGCTTCCCGGCCGCCTTCCGCCATCGTTTTCGTGACGTCTTCGCCGCGCGCGCCATCGAGGTGCTGACTCACGCGCAGGTCACGCGCGTGCTGCCGGACCGCATGGAGATCGAGGATCGCGAAGATCTCCCCGCTGACGAGATCCTCTGGACCACCCAGGCGAGGGCGCCGGACTGGTTCCGTACCACCGGCCTTGCCCTCGATGATAACGGCTTCCTTAAAGTGGATGCGACTCTGCGCGCGATCGGTCGTGAGGACATCTTCGCCGCCGGCGACATCATCGCCTTCACACCGCGTCCGTTGCCGAAATCCGGCGTCTATTCGGTCCGGGCGGGTCCGGTTTTGTCGGAGAACATCCGCCGGCTCCTGACCCGCCGCAGGCTGAAGCCTTATAAGCCGCAGCGGGATGCCATGTATCTGATCTCGACCGGCGCGGATTACGCCGTCGGCACCCGCAACGGCCTGGTGTTCGCCGGCGAATGGGTCTGGCGCTGGAAGGACTGGATCGACCGCCGCTTCATGCAGCGCTTCAACGCGCTCCCCGAGATGGTGGCGAAACCCTCTGCGCCGGCCTCGCCGGTCGCGGACGAGGCGGCGGTAAAGGAAATTTCCGCCTTTGCCATGCGTTGCGGCGGCTGCGGCGCCAAGGTCGGTGCGACCGTACTGTCGCGTGCGCTGGGCGCCATCGACCCGGTCGCCAGGCCTGAGGTGCTGGTCGGGCTCGACTCGCCCGACGATGCCGCCGTCGTCGATATGGGCGGGCGCCAGCTCGCGGTGCACAGCGTCGACTATTTCCGGGCCATCATCGATGACCCCTATCTTTTCGGCCGCATCGCCGCCAATCACGCGCTCGGCGACATCTTCGCCATGGGAGCCGAGCCGCAGTCTGCGCTCGCCATCGCCACGGTACCCTACGGTCTGGAACGCAAGGTTGAGGCGGATCTCCGCGCGATGATGACGGGCGCCAACGAGGCATTGGGCGAGGCGGGCTGTGCGCTGGTCGGCGGCCACACCTCGGAAGGCGCCGAGCTGGCGCTCGGCTTCGCTGTGAACGGCCTCGTCGCGAGGGAGCGCTTCCTGCGCAAGGGCGGGATGCGCCCCGGCGATTGCCTGATGCTCACCAAGCCGCTCGGCACCGGAACGCTGCTCGCCGCCGATATGCGCGGCAAGGCCAAGGCGCGCTGGGTGATGGCCGCGATCCGGCAGATGACGCAGTCCAACGCCGCCGCCGCCAAGATCCTCCACGCCCACGGCGCCCATGCCGCGACAGATGTTACCGGCTTCGGCCTCATCGGGCATCTGGTGGAGATGGTGAAGGCGAGCGGCGTCGACGTGGCGGTGGCGCTCTCTGCGGTACCCTTGCTGCCTGGCGTGCGCGAGACGCTGGCCATGGGCGTCTTCTCCTCTCTGCAGCCGCAGAATGTGCGTTTGCGCCGTGCCATCTGCAACCTGGAGGAGGCCGCAAGCGATCCGCTCTATCCGGCGCTGTTCGATCCGCAGACGGCGGGCGGCCTGCTGGCGGCGGTTCCAGCCGAGCGCGCCGCGGTAGCCCTCGGGGCGTTGCATGCGGCGGGCTACGAGCAGGCGGCGGTCATCGGTTCCGTAGCGCCTCAATCAGACGTGATCGAGCCGATCCGCATCGTGATCGGGGCCGAGCTAACGAACGCGTACCCGGCCGCGAATGAGTGGAGTGACGACGGCGTTCAAAATCCTCCAGCGGAGCACTCTCATGCGCACCAACCCATTCTATGATTCCTGGCTGTTCCTGATCGGTGATACGGGGTCGCATCTCGGCGTCGGGGCTTGGCGCTATCTGGAGGTTGCGCTGTTCTGGGCAGCTCTCATCGCCAGCTTCGTCATTGCGTGGCGGAACTGGCAGGAGGATTCTTCCCAGCGCACCGCCACCCATTTCTGGACCTGGTTCTTCCGCGTCGTGATCGGCGTGATGTGGTTCGAGGGCACGCTCTGGAAGCTGCCGATCCCCTCGGGCGGCTTCCAATATTGGCTGGAGCAGGTGGGCCAGCACGCCGCGTTCCAGTTTCACCGCGATCTGGTCGCGAATGTCTTTCTGCCCAATTTCACCGTGGTCAACGTCCTCGTCTTCCTGGCCGAGATGGGCATGGCGCTATCCTATATGCTGGGCTTTGCAGTGCGGGGCTTTGCGATCCTCGGCATGCTCTTCGCCGCCCACCTCTATTTCGGCCTCTATACCCAACCGACCGAGTGGCCCTGGCTGTTTATCTTCCTGATTTTTGTGCAGGGCTTCTTCCTGATGCATGCAGCAGGCCGCAGCCTTGGGCTCGACGCATGGATTCGCCGGCACAATGCGCTCGGCGGCGGGCTACTGGCATCGCTACACCGGCTGGTTTCGTGAGGCTTGCGCGGACCCTGTATCCCGCCAGGGCAGCGAGGCAATAGCTCCCAGATTGTCGGCGAGCCGGGCATAAGTCTTTGCCTCGTCATACTCAGCCTCGGACCGGCGGCGTAGCTCTGCGCTGCCGATGGCGTGTTCGCCGCGAAGGCGGGAGAGCAGGATGCGTTGCTCGTCGATGATCATCCGCAGCGTATGCGACACCGTCACCCGGAAATGATCGAGAATGAAGGACAGCGTCCGCTGCAGCTCCTCGTCGGCCGCACTCACCAGCTTCGCTGCGATGGATTCGAAGCCCGTCTCGATCACGTTTCGCATGGTTGCCACGCGCTGCGGGGAGGTCTGCGACTGCCCCCCCAGCGGCCCGCGCAGGAGGCTGAGATCCGTCGCCACTGGCTCGCCCAGCGCGGCCAGCGATGGTGCGCTTCGAAGCGCGGGGAGCAGCGCGTAGTCGAGCATCATCCCCAGCGCACCCTCCGCCGCATTGAGACGCTCTTGAAGCAACCGCTCTGTGTCGCGTGCCTCCTGCGTAATCCGTCCGAGTGTTTCGTGGAACGAGCGCAGGAATTCCTGTTCCAGCTCGCTGCGCAGACGGACGACAAGCGAGGTCAGCTGAAACGCCGCCAGCTCGCCTCGCGGGCCGCTTTCCTCAGAAAGGGAAGCGATGCACGCCTTGATTCGCGCGCGCAGACCGTCGGTTAGGGCGGCCCGATGATCGATCAAGAGACGCTTAAGTTTTCCCGCCGCCTCGGCGATATTTGCCTCGACTTTCACGAGCACGTCTCCCGCCTCATCGAGCCTTCCCGGCAGGCCGGCAGAGCTTTCCTCGGTCCCCCTGCCGTTCAGATCACGCGCCGCAAGTATCGCCAGCTTTTGCGCCCGCGCCGCGCCATTTCGCGCAAGCGCCGCCAGCACGGCCGCGGCATATTTGATGCTGCTTGCGCTCCCGCCGCGCTGCAAAATCTCCGAGACGGCGAGCGCCAGGTCCTGAACACCGGAGCGGGTCAAGATCAGCTCGGTCAGCCAGGCGTATTCGACCGCAGGATCGGACGGCCAGAAGCCGCCGCTCGATTCGGCTAAAGAAAGCGGTCCGCGGTCTCTGCCAAAAGCGCGGGCAAGCGCCTGCCTCTCATCCGAATCGTCGCCAAGCGCGATTTCCGCCCAGAGCGCGCTGCCGGTCACGACAGGAATGTGCGAGGCGGGAAACTCTCGCTTCAAGAGTCCGCGAATGCGCTCCATGATCATCGCGGAATGCGCGGGGAAGTCATCGATTTCGTCGATCTTGTTGATGAAGATAACGATCTGGTCCTTGTTCAGCCCCCGCAGGATGCGCAAGAGGTCGAGATCGGCACTGGACAGCAATTGCCGCGCGGTAACAACGATGACGAAGATGTTAGCGCGTTCGAGATTTTGCCGGGTGATCTCGTCGCGCACCAGGAACGGGTCGTTGACTCCGGGCGTATCGATGACGACGGTGGGAAAGAAGAAGCAGCCCAGGTCGGAATAGAGATGCGCCGCCTTGGTGATCATCGAGAATTCACCAGGATTGCTTGCCTCGGCATCGCCGAGCGGCGATTCGGCGGCAATGTATTTCTCCAAAAGCCCGGTCGTTACGCCCTTGGTGAAGGTGTGCTGGGAGCCGAGCAGTTCGGCATAGCGGGGACCTAACCTCTCCTGGGCTTTCTCGCGCATATTGCCGACCTGGCGATAGAAATCCTCCCAGGGAAAATTTGGGATCAGCTGTTCGGTCAGCGATCTGACCCGGGTGCTGCCTTCGGCCAGCTGCTGCCACTCTGCCGGGCTAAAGAACTCGAACACCGCACCGCCGGTCGGCAGGTTCGGCATACCGAAATAGAGATTGGTGACCACCGTAGTCCACGGGGTGATTTCCGTCGGCAGAAACCGGGGCGCACCGATGAAGGCGTTGATGAGCGAACTTTTTCCGGCGTTCATCTGGCCGACGAAGGCGATCCGGCAGTGCTGGTCCTCGACAAGGCTCAAGAGACCGCGAATGTAGTCGGCGACCTCCTTGTCGCAGAGTTTGGCCAGCTCCTGTCCCGAGCTCAAAACCGCTTCCCGCGCCTTGCGCAGCGCCTCACCGATGCCGAATTTCTCGGAGATCGGTGCCCCGTCATTGCTCTCGCGGGATGGTTTCTTGGCTGCAGCAGCCTGTCGGGTGAGGACGCTCGCCAGGATTGCGGCGTGCGGACTGCGAGAGTAGATGGTCGCCAGATCAGTGTCCGTCGAAACATTGATGGAAACGGCATGGCGATTTTCTTCGCTCTTGCGTCGCCCCGTAAAAATCGAGCCAAGTATCTCGACCAGCCCTCTGGACATGCGTCAAAAACCCCGCAGCTGCGAAATCCAATTCACCGCGCCTTCAAAATGATGAGCCCGCGCCTGATGCCCGGCTTCGGCCGAATAGCAGCACCTTACGCGTCCCCTTGCAGATCGCGGGATTAAGGTGTTTCTCATGACTGATCTCACCGATAGGGCTGGCTGAGGAAGAAATGACCCAGGTCTGGGAAAGCGCCGTCGAACCGTTCCAGCGCGGACAGAGCGCCTCTGAACACTTTGCTGAGCAGCTTGGGCAGATCGGCACTGAGCTCGCTGCAACTGGCGAGCACCTGCCGCGCATAGCCGCCATGCTTCGCCTGCTGCGATCCGCCCAAGCGTTCCTACGCCGCCCCTTGCGCATCGCCCTTCTCGGTGAAGCCAATGTCGGCAAGTCAACCCTGACCAATCTGTTGCTCGGCAATGCCGTGATTCCTACGCTGCAGCTTTCCAACACACGCATTCCCACCCTGATCCGCTATGGCGCGCAGCCCGCCGTCAGCGCAGTCTTTGCTAACGGCCGCGCCCTGCCCCTCAATCCCGGCGACGGCCTGCCGAGCGGCATGATCTGTGCGGCGGTCGATTTGCCCATCGCGCATCTGCGCGCTGCCGAGATCCTCGACTTCCCTGGCTTTTCCGACCCCTGGCTCGGCTACCGCCATAGCGATGTGGCGCGGCACGGAATTGATGCGCCGCTTTGGTGCACCTTCAGCACCCAGGCCTGGAAGGAGAGCGAACGCGCAATCTGGTCGGGGCTGCCTCGAAGGATGCGCGAGCATGCGCTCCTGGCCGTGACCAACGGGGATTTGTTGCGGGATGAACAGGCGGAAAAGGTGATCGCGCGGCTGGAGAAGGTTGCGCCTCAGGATTTTCGCGGCATCGCGCTGCTCTCGTCGTCGAAGGCATTGCAGGCGCTCGACCGAAACGGGGCCGTGCAGGACGACGTGCTCTGGCACCAGAGCGGCGCGCCCGGTCTCCTCGATCAGATCGGCGCGATGCTGCTCGCCATCCGCCGAGATCGCCTGAGACGGGTGCAGGCCTTCGTCGCCAAGTCCACCGGAAAAGCCTTGCATCATCTCAAATCCCAAGAACTCTCCGCCTGATCATTTTCCGGTCTCGATCTGCGCCAGATACTTGGCGATGATCTGAAAGTACAAATCCTCCGATTTCAGCTTGGCAATGCCGCTGTTGATCGCCGCGAGCCGCTGATCGGCGCCTGGTGCATCTTTGGCGAGCACCACGTGGATGCTCTTGGTGGTGACGGGTCTTTCCGCCATGCGAAAGGCCCCGGTGAGGCCGAGCCGAGCGATTGTCAGCTTGCCCTCGAGCTCGCTTGCGAGAACGGCATCGGCCTCGCCCTGCTGGACCAGATTGAGGCAGTCGATCAAGCGAGGCTGGGCGCACGAGCGTCAGCTTGCCTGCGTCCACCAGCGCCCGCCCCGCCTCGCTGAGGCTGGTCAAATCACGGTCGGCCGGCAGACACACCGTGCGTCCCGCGAGGCTCTCGTCATTAGCGAAGGTGAAATCGCTGCTCGCATTCATGAAGAACAGCACCAGCACCTTGAACAGCGGATCGGAGATCAGACCGCCATCGCACAGCGCAGCCGTCTCCATGCGCAGATGCTTCATGTCCTCACAGCCTGGCTCCTCCCAGGGGAGGCCGAGATCGGCCTTCTGATCCGATAGAACGGTCTTGAGCTGGCCGACCTTGTCCTTCTCCCATTGCAGCGCGGTCGTGCGGTAGGGAGTGCCGGAGCGCTGGAGCGCCGCGGCCGTCAGCTCTGCGATCAGACCGCCGCCCGGCGAGCGCTGATCGGTGAGCGGCGGCTCGGCAACGATGGAGAGACGGAGCGTCGCGTCTGCCGGCGCCGCTTCACCCCTCGCCGCGAGCTTCACGGCAGGAGCAGCCTCAGCCGGCAGCGCTGCGGGGGTCGTCGCCATAGCAGGTAGGCCCGCCGGTCCGGGGATGAGATCCGGAGCGGTCGACGCTGCGGCAACCACCTCCTCCTTCGGCGCCGGTGGCACGGACTTCTTGACAGTATCGGCATAGCTGAAGCGCTTCCAGCCCAGCACATCGGCCCGCGGATCAGTCTGCCCCCAGATTGATCCGGGCTGTTCGCGCCGCAGCTTTGAGATGGCGGCGAACAGGCCATCGATGAAGGCGGTAACATCGGCATAGCGACCATGGGTCGGCTGCCAGTCGAACGCGGCGAGGATCGTGTCGACGGACACGGTATTCACCCCGTCCTCTTGCCCCGAATAAGGTGCCGCTTCCTGCGCCAGGATGATGGCTGGCCGATAGACCGCAGCAAGAGGCCCCTGCGCCGGAATGCCCAGCGGAACGAAACCAGCCGATCGCACGACTTCGGGGGACAATCGCCGCGCATCTTCCTCAAGGAAGAAGATGGCTTGCACATCGGGGAGCTGCTCAATGCGGCCGGTCGAAGGCGCCGGAACGAACTCGGCCTTGATCTTCAGAAGCGAGAAGATCGTGGCTGCTGTGAGCCGCGCCGCACTCTCGGGGCCGACGATCAAAATCTTTTTACCCGCAAGTTGCTGCACATCCGTAATATCGGGCTGCGCCAGCAGGAACACCTTCTGCGTGTAAAGCCGCGTGACGAGACGCAGCTTGCGGCGCGCTTCCGGATAATTCTTGTCGACGCCGGGCGCGGCGAACACATCGTTGTTCATCACCGCCATATCTACGCCGCGGAATCGCAGGAGATCGCGGACATTGCCCTCGCCGCCATGCGCCATGATCGGCAACAGGCGCAGTTTATTTCCCTCATCGAAAGCGAGCGAAAGCTCCATGAGCGCGCGTGAGATGCGCCCGTTGGGATGAGCAAGTCCATCGGTGAAAATCGTCACCTGGCCCTGAGCAACCGAAGTCTGGGCGCACGCTGGAACAATACCCGGTAATGTGCTGGCAAACGCGAACCAGCATACCGCCGCCAAGAGCTGGGCTCTCTTCATTTGACTTCCCCTGCCTGCTGCTGCGGCCTGCCTGCAACCTTTACCGGCGCTAAGCATACCACAGTACGACCAACTCACTTTTGCCCGATCATTTAAGATGATTTTCAACCGAAGCGACGCCACTATTTAGCCATAATTCAACTACGATAGATGTGGTTGCAATTCCGTCCGCTGGGTGACCCGATACAATCTGCAATTGTTTGACGATCTCTCCTGCTATTATGCCGGCTCAACAACTTCGTAATGAAATAACTTAAGATATAAACAATGTTGCCGGCATTGAGCAAATGAGATTTGCTTGAAATGAATTCATATGCCGCGACATGTGGCAAGAATCTTCGTTCGAATGAATTCATCTTCGAGAAAGCGACGCCATGTGAGGGTCAGAGACCGATCATTTGCGTGCATAAAGGCTTACCTCCCGAGCTTCTCAGCCGGCTGTCATGCAGCCGTCAAATCGAACCCCCGCCCATCCCGACGTTTGAAGAGATGTTCAGGTCCGGTTAAGGGCTAGGCAGCCTAATCTGGGCCAATCGTCAAATTTACCAAGGAGTTATTGATGAAATCAGTGACGAAATTTGCGGCTCTTCTCCTGCTTTCCGGCGCTGTCGCGTCATCTGCCGTGGCCCAGGGACGCCACGATCGTGATCGCGGCGGGAACGGCAAATGGGAGCGGCTCGGTTGCGAGCAGGTCGGGCGCCGCGCTGATTACGATGAGATCAAGGTCGGGCGGCGCGAGGGTCGTTTCGACGCAATTCGCCTCCAGGCCGAAGGCAACTCGGTCAGCATCCTGGACCTCAAGGTCGTCTATGCCAACGGAGCACCGGACGACATTCAGGTCCGCTCGGAAATCAACGAGGGCGACCAGACGCGTCCGCTGGACCTGAAGGGCCGCGACCGCGCCATCGCCAGCGTCCAGATTGTGTCCAAAAAAGACTTCAAGGGTCCAGGGCGTGGCAAGGCGCGGGTCTGCGTCTACGGCCGCGGGGCTTAGGCTTTCCGCGTTTTCCACATCTATGTGTGACGATTGGGCCGGACCGCTGAGCGGTTCGGCCTTTCCATTCAAGGCCTTCGACATCCCATCCGCTCGCAGCCCCAATTCCGCCGCAAAGCTTACGAAAACGTATACTCCCGGCAACAATCCGGCAAAATCAGCTTGTGCATTGTCCTCATCCCGGAGCACCGCGGGGTGCCCGGCAATCATAGGGAGGTATAAATGGTCGCACGTATTCTCGGCAGTGTTCTCGCCGCTGGCCTCATCTTCTCTGTCGTCGCTCCGGCCACCGCGGCCGATGCGCCGAAGACCAAGGCTGCCTGCGAGAAGATGAAGGACATGAAGTGGGACACCACCACCAAGAAGTGCGTCAATAAGTAAGGCACGATCAAAACTGGCGCGGCGGCAGGCTTCCCATGGCCTGCCGCTCGAAGGAAGACTTGCCGGAAGCAGCGTTCGCGCCTAGCTACATTTCCGCAAAGGGAGCGCACCTCATATAAAGAGATGTGCCGCATCCATAAAAAATATATCCGCTAGCGGAGCGCGAGAGCCGCTCGAGGTAACAAACATGCGCATCCTGGTCATCGAGGATGATCGCGAGACATCGACCTACATTGCCAACGGCCTGATCGAGGAAGGCCATTCCGTCGATAGCTTTGCAGATGGCCGTGACGGCCTGCTGCAGGCAACCGCCGAAGACTATGACGTCATGATCGTCGACCGGATGCTTCCAGGACTTGACGGTCTATCGCTGGTGCGCACCCTGCGCGGCGCCGGACGGCAGACGCCTGTGATTTTCCTGACCTCGCTTGGCGGTGTCGACGACCGCGTGACCGGCCTGGAAGCTGGCGGGGACGACTATATCGCCAAGCCCTTTGCGTTTTCCGAGCTGCTCGCCCGTATCCATGCCCTTGCCCGCCGGCCGCCCCTTCGCGGCGAGGAAACCGTGCTGACCGTCGGCGATCTGCAGATGGACCTGATCAAGCGCACGGTGACACGGCGCGGGGAGCGCATCGACCTGCAGCCGCGCGAGTTTCGCCTGCTCGAGGCGCTCATGCGCAACAAGGGGCGGGTCCTGACGCGCACCATGCTGCTCGAGCGGGTGTGGGATTTCCATTTCGACCCGAAAACCAGCGTGGTCGAGACGCATATCTCTCGCCTGCGCACCAAGGTCGACAAGCCCTTCGATCGTGAGCTGATCCAGACTGTCCGCGGCACCGGCTATCGCATCTATGCGGATTAACCAGCTTTACGGCCGCACAGCCATCCGCCTGGCACTCGCCTTCAGCGTGCTTTTCGTGATGGCGGTACTGGTGTTGTTCGCCATTCTTTATTTCAGCCTTACCCAGTCGCTGGAGAGCCGGCTGCGCCAGCGCGTTATGGAAGCGCAGGATGCCCTTGCCAGCATCGAGCGTGAGCAGGGCTTCGATGACCTGATGTCGGTCGTCGCCAGCGAGGCCGCCTCCGTGCGCGAGGCCGACAGCATCTTTCTCCTGGTCGACAGCAAGGGCGAGACTGTGGTCGGCAACATCCAGAATGCCGACCGCTTTCAAGGCTGGCGCGTCCTCGACCGAGCGCAGTTTCCCGCGATCCAGAATATCGGCCAGCCGGACGATCGCTTCTTCGCCATCTGGTCCGCCATCGAACATGGCGCGCTTCTGATCGGCGCTAACACGCGGGTGATCACCGAGACGCAGAAAACCCTGTTTCGCGGCCTGTTCTGGGGGATTGCCTTCGCCATTGTCGTACCCGCACTGTTCGGCACGCATCTCGCCTGGCAAGCGCAGCGACGCATCGACGCGCTCGGCTCGACCCTCTCGGCGGTGTCGGCCGGACAAATCGGCGAGCGCGTGCCGATCTCCGGCACCCGCGATGACCTCGACTTTGTGGCGAGCCGGATTAACCGCACTCTCGACCAGCTGCAGCGGCTGATCCAAAGCGTGAACGAGACATCGTCGGATATCGCCCATGACCTGAAACATCCGATGGGACGGCTACGCCAGCGCCTGGAAGTGGCGCGGGCGAGCGCGCAGAATGTTGAAGCTTTCCGCGAGGTCATCTGCGGCGCGCTTGCCGAGATCGACACCATCGTCGCCACATTCGATGCGCTGCTGCGCATTACGCAGATTCAGGCTGGTGCCGGCCGAAAACGCTTTGCCCCGGTTGATCTCAAGTCGGTGCTGAGCAATGTCGCCGATGTCTACGGGCCGGTGCTGGAGGATGAGGGACATCGCTTCGAATCCGCCATCGAGCGCGACGGCAACATGACCATCCAGGGCGACCGCGAGCTGCTTACCCAGCTCTTCGCCAACATCATCGAGAACTCGATCCAGCACTGCCCGAAAGGCACGGCTGTCGCGATGAGCCTTGGCCGGACTGACGATAAAATTATCGCCAAGCTCTGCGATAACGGGCCGGGCATCCCGGCCGCGGAGCGCGAGAAAGTGTTTCAACGGCTCTACCGGCTCGAAAAGTCGCGCTCGCGCCCCGGCAGCGGGCTTGGGCTATCCCTGGTCGCGGCAATCGTCGAGCTGCATGACGCCCAGATCGAGCTCGGCGACAATCAGCCCGGCCTTTGCGTGACCATCGCCTTTCCGGTCCTCATTCAAGCTTGATGAGATGAAGTGCGCTCGCGCGGGCGGCGCGGCGGATCGCGCGATAATTTGCGAATGTCAAAGAACAACACGAAACAACCCGCCGGGCGTGGCCCGCGAGGCTTTCCGTCAGTCTTGCCCCCGCTTTTTAGTTTGGTCGCTCACCGTAAAGGTTCGCTCCGTACGAGGGACGGCGCGGGCGGCCATAAAGGCCTCTCGCTATGGTAGTTGGGTGGCCCTCATGGCCGCCCGCGCGCGGTGATATTTTGGCCCACGTCCGCTCTCTTACCGAAGGTGGCTCGCCTGGCGGACTAGCTCAGACGAACCTCTGACCTGCGCATCACAGCAAACAGGTGGGTCAGCTCCTGGACCCCTGAGTGTCGGGTTCGTTACACCCACCGCAAGGCCGGCCTGCGTTCGCCACCCAGCCAGATCCCTTGCGGATTCCTCAGGCACCGCTTCCCCCTCCCAACGAAAGCAAGCCGGTCTTAAGCCCCGCGTCCCTCCGGGAGAGGAAACAGGGCGAGTGTAGGCGCGGGAGAGGGGAGCGGGGATAAAGTTCACGGGCAAAGCTGCGAGTGTGGTGAATGGTTCGTTAGCGCTTTCAGCCGCGTGTTGATAGCGTTTTAACGCGCGGCGTTGATCCGCTTGCGCATCAGCACCTCGTCTTCGCCATCGACAAGGAGGTCGGGGAGGTTTGCCACCACGACAAAGCCGTGCCGGGCATAGAATGCGCCGGCGCGTTTATTGAAACCGGAATGGCAAAGCCAGAGCCAGCGATTGTAGGGCTTGGCCTGCGTCTCAAACCATTGCAGGAGAGCTACTCCATAGCCCCGGCTTTGGAATGGGGGCAGCAGCGCCAGAAGCTGCAGATAAGGTCCGTGAAACCAGGGGCTGCGCACGCAGATGACGCCGGCCGGCTCATGGCTGACAAAGACAGCTCGCCGCGTCAAGGCAGGATCGTCCGCGGCGAGAAACGCGGTCAGCTGATGGGCAGGATAGTGGACCTGCGACCAGGGCTCGATCGCGGCGATGGCCGGTCCGAAGAATTCGGCAAGCTGCGCTGTCATGGGCCGCAAGGTGAGGTCGGGCGCGATCGAGATCACGGTATCTGACATGGCACGGCTTCAATGTTGCGACCAGACGGCAAAAAATGTCCCCTGCCCTGACGGCCAGGAGAGGGCGGCTACAGATAGCCGCACGCGCCGCGAAATCACAAGCCGTCTAAGCGCCGCGCCGCCCAATTGCTGGTGCATCGGATTTATCCGAAAAGTGCGTATACTTTTCGGTCCGATGCCCAATCGTTGATGCATCGGATTTAGCCGAAAAGTGCGTACACTTTTCGGTCCGATGCACTAGCCCAGAAAGCCTTCGAACTTCTTTTTAAACTTCGAGAGGCGTCCACCGCGGTCGGTGAGCTGCTGGCTGCCGCCGGTCCAGGCCGGATGGGTGTTGGGATCAACGTCCAGATTGAGCGTCGAACCCTCCTCGCCATAGGTCGAGTAGGTCTCGAACTCAGTGCCGTTCGTCATCACCACCTTAATTTTGTGGTATTCGGGATGAATATCTTTCTTCATGACCGGCTATCTCCGCGTCACGTTCCAGGACGTGTGTTCATTTGCGCGATTGAGTGGCTATGCTTAGCCTCCTATATCGCATAGGCAGGGAAAATGACAAGCTATGCGTCTCCCCACGAACGGAGCCGTATTGCATCGCATAACACCCAACCGCAAAGCGGAGGCGAGGAAAAGCTCCAAGCCTTCTCACATCGATGGAAGCCATGACTGCCGATATTGCTGTGCAAGTCCCCTCGAACGGCCGGGCTTTATCCGGCACGGCGCCGCAAGCTGCCGGCAAAGCTGGCCTCGAGGCGAGTATCTCTGCCGGCGAGGTCCGCAAGGGTCGCTCCTTGCAGCCGCTTTTCAAGCTAAAAGGCTTCATCCTGCGCTACAAGGGCAAGCTGGTGCTGGCGGGCATCAGCCTCGTGCTTGCCGCCGCCTCAACACTGGCGCTGCCGATTGCAGTGCGCCAGGTGATTGATCACGGCTTCTCCGGCGACAATCCAGACTATATCAACGCCGCCTTCCTCACCCTCCTGGCAATCGTGGCAGTCATGGCGGCCGCAAGCTCGGCCCGAGCCTATTCCGTGACCTGGCTCGGCGAGCGCGCCGTTGCCGACCTGCGCGACGCCGCATTCCGGCATCTGACGGAGCTGAGCCTGGCCTTTTACGAACGCAATCATTCCGCCGAGCTGATGTCGCGGCTCACCGCCGACACCACGCAGATCAAGAGCGCCATCTCCATCTCCGTCAGTCAGGCGCTGCGCAATATGGTGATGCTGACGGGTGCGCTGATCATGATGTTCGCCACCAGCGTCAAGCTGAGTGCGCTGGTCATCTGCGTAATCCCGCTGATCGTGCTGCCGCTGATCGGCTATGGGCGCACGGTGCGCCGCCTCGCGCGCGAGGCGCAGGACGAACTCGCCAGTGCCTCGGCCTATGCGGCGGAGAACCTGGCCGCGCCGCGCACGATGCAGGCCTTCACTTTCGAGGAGGTGGTCTCAATGCGCCATGCGGCGGCGGTGGACAAATCCTTCTCCGCCGCGCAGCGCAGGATCCGGGCACGGGCAACGCTCACCGCGACCGCCATTTTCCTGATTTTCGCCAGCATCATCTGCATCCTCTGGTATGGCGCCCACGGCGTTCTCGCGGGCACGATGACCGGCGGCACGCTCGCCCAGTTTGTGCTCTACGCCGCTCTCGCCGCCGGCTCGGTTGCGGAGCTTTCGGAGGTCTGGGGCGAGGTCCAGCAGGCGGCCGGCGCCGCCGAACGCCTGTCGGAGCTGATGACCATCAAACCGGAGATCGTTTCGCCCGAGCGGCCTCGCCCATTTCCAACAGGAAAGGGCGGCCAGGTCGCGTTCGATAATGTCTCCTTCCATTATCCCGGACGGGCCGAGGCGCCGGTATTTACCGATCTGTCGTTCCGGGTCCGCCCCGGCGAAAGGGTTGCGATCGTCGGACCATCGGGCGCCGGCAAGTCCACCATCTTCAGCCTCATCCTGCGCTTCTATGACGTGCAGTCGGGCAAGGTCGTTGTCGACGGCGTGCCGGTGAGGGAGGCCGACCTGAAGGCGCTCAGGCAGCGCATGTCTTATGTGCCGCAGGATCCGGCAGTGTTTGCCGGCAGCGTCGCCGACAATATCCGCTACGGCAGCCCGGATGCGAGCGATGCAGCGGTGCGCCGCGCCGCGGAAACTGCCCTTGCGGATGGCTTTATCGAAAAGCTGCCGGCCGGCTATGAGACGCTGCTCGGCGAGCGGGGCGTGACGCTCTCCGGCGGACAGAGGCAGCGCCTTGCTATTGCCCGCGCCGTCCTGCGCGATGCGCCGATTCTGTTGCTCGATGAGGCAACCAGCGCGCTCGATGCCGAGAGCGAAGCTTTGGTGCAGACCGCGCTTGGCCGGGTGATGGAAGGGCGCACCACACTTGTCATTGCGCATCGCCTTGCAACCGTGCTCGGCGCCGACCGCATCCTGGTGCTCGATCATGGCGAGATCGCCGAGGAAGGCACCCATGCCGAGCTGATCGGCGCCGGCGGCATCTATGCGCGCCTCGCCGAGCTGCAGTTCGGCAGCGAGATCGGTGCGGCTTAGTCCCCTCGTGCTTCGCAAATCCGCAGCGAATCGTTTAGCGTCCCGCAAAGACCGGCTTCTCAGGCCGGCGGGGGTTCGTTTCATGACAAGTCGTATGGATGATGGCGCGCGCGGCGGCTGGCGCGCCTCAGGCAATGGCGGTTGGCGCCCGAGACGCGTGGCCGCCCGCAGCGTGGGCGAGTTCTTACCCACGCTGATGCGTCCGGCTTTTGAGAAATACGGCTTTTCGTCCGCCGCTATCTTGACCGATTGGGCGGCGCTGGCCGGTCCTGAGCTCGCCGCCTATACCGCGCCGGAGCGGCTGAAATGGCCTCGCGGCAAGCCGGACGAGGGCGAAGCATCGTCCGGACAAAACGGCGCCATTTTGATCCTGCGGGTCAGCGGCGCACGCGCGCTCGAAGTGGAGCATCGCCGGCCGCAGATCATCGAGCGGCTGAATGCCAGCTTCGGCTATCGCGCGATTGGGGAGATTCGCGTGGTGCAGGCCCCCATCGAGAAACGCGAGGCCCGCCCTGCTTCAATGTGCGCGATCGCCGAGCCCGACCACCTGCCCGCGCTCTCAGGTATCCGCGAAGAACGCCTGCGCACTGCCATCGCCAGGCTCGCCGGAGGCATCGAAGCACGCCGGCAGCGCAGCTAAGCCGCTGCTCACATCCATGTCATGCGGCGTTTTGCTGGCTTTGCTCGACAGCGCTGAGATCTCGTCCTATGTCAAAGGCAGGAAGGCAGATCCGCGCGGGCCGCTCGCCGAGGCGGGAGCGCGAATGGAGACCGAAGTGCTGAGATCGTTGTTTACAAAGGCTGAGCCGATGAACCGCCGCAAATTTGTCATTCTGGGGAGCGCCTGCGCCGCAATTCTGTCCGTGGCGATGATGTTTTACGCCGCACCGCAGGTCGCGGCGCAAGCGGCCAAGCCCGATGTCAATCTCGACGAGCTGATGAAGAAGGGCGATTTGCCCGAGAATGCGATGGGCAAGGAAGACGCGCCCGTGACCATCGTCGAGTATTCGTCGATGACCTGCCCGCATTGCGCAGCGTTCCATAAAGAGGTGCTGCCGACCATCAAGTCGAAATATATCGACACCGGCAAGGTGCGCTACATCATCCGCGAATTCCCGCTGGACAATCTTGCCGCAACCGCAGCCATGCTCGCCCGCTGCGTCGATCCCTCCAAGTATTTTGACTTCGTTAACACGCTTTATGAACACCAGGAAGACTGGGCTTTCAAGGACCAGCCACTGCCTGAACTACAGAAATTCGCCAGACAGGTCGGCTTCACCGAGGACCGCTTCAAACAGTGCATCAGCGATGAGAAGGTGCTGAAATACATCGAATGGGTGCGCGAGCGGGGGAACAAGGACTTCGGCGTGCGCGCAACACCGAGCTTCTTCGTCAATGGCAAGCGCGTCAAGGGTGCTGCGACCCCACAGAAGTTTGACGAGCTGATTGCGGCGGAAGCCAAGAGCTAAGCTGCGTCGATGCCGGCTTACGTCATTTCTGACGTCCGCATTCTCGACCCGGAGGCCGTCGATGCGTATCGCACGCGCGCGGCGGCCTCGATCGCGCATTATGGCGGCCGCTATCTGGTGCGCGGCGGCGCCATCGAGCGGCTTGAAGGCGCCTGGGCTCCCGAAAACATCATGGTTGTCGAGTTCCCCGATATGGAACGCGCCCGCATCTGGTATCGCTCGCCGGAATATGCCCAGGCACTTCAATATCGCGACCGGGCGATCAGCCGGAGCCTAATCCTCGTCGACGGCGTCCCGCTCGAGCGATGAATGGTATTCTTAGCCGCGCCATTTTTGCAGGCTATTCCCGTCCGAGGACCCACTCCCCTTCACGCGCCTTTCTAAAGTTATCCACAGGTTTTCAACAAGGCTGGCTCGGCCTATGCACAAGCAGTTCATCGGTTTTTCCACACTCGTTGTGATCCTCGCCGCTCTCGTTGCCCTGCCTCATGAGAGCCGGGCCGAAAACCCGTTCGGCACGCCGGAAAGCTTTTCCTCGAACAACGCGAACGAGCCTGTGAAGCCTGAAGAGCTGCGCGAGGCCGGCCCGCTCGGCGACACGGTTATCGGCAAGCCCGATGCGTCCGTGACCATCATCGAATATGCCTCCCTCGCCTGCCCGCTCTGCAGGGCTTTCCACAGCAAGGTGCTGCCGCTGATCAAAAAGGCGTATGTCGACAGCGGCAAGGTAACGTTCATCTACCGCGAATTCCCGATCGGCAAGGCCGCCCAGAGCGCCGCTGTCGCCGCGCGCTGCGTCCCGCCGAAAGATTACTTCCGCATCAGCGAGCGGCTGCTCGCCAATCAGGGCAAATGGTGGGGCCAGCAGGCGGCCCTCGATCCGCTCTATAAGCTTGTGAAGGACACTGGCCTCTCTCGCACCGAATTTGACAGCTGCCTTGCGAATCAAGCCATGAATGACGGGATAGTCTGGTCAAAGCAGCGGGGGCGGAAGCTTGGCGTGCAGGGTACGCCGACTTTCTTCATCAACGGCCAGAAGGTGCGCGGTCTCATGAGTTTTGAGGAGATGCAGCAACTCATCGAGCCGCATCTCGCCAGCGCCAAGCCGTCCTGACCCCCCAAAACTCGGGAAAGCGCCGAGCCATGAGGGATAGCCAGTGCAGATCACGCGCCTACGCCTTTTAGGCTTCAAATCCTTCGTCGAGCCGACCGAGCTGCTGGTCGAGCCGGGCCTGACCGGCGTCGTCGGGCCGAATGGCTGCGGCAAATCCAATCTGCTCGAAGCGCTGCGCTGGGTCATGGGCGAGACCTCCTATAAGAATATGCGCGGCGGGGCGATGGATGACGTCATCTTCGCCGGCACCGACCAGCGCCCGGGCCGCAATATGGCCGAGGTGACGATCATCCTCGACAACAAGGCGCGCCGGGCGCCTGCCGAGTTCAACGATGCCGATGTGCTGGAGATCTCCCGCCGCATCCAGCGCGAAGCCGGCTCAGTCTACAAGGTCAACGGCAGGGATGTGCGCGCCCGCGACGTGCAGCTGCTGTTCGCCGACGCCGCGACCGGCTCGCGCAGTCAGGCGCTGGTGCAGCAGGGGCGGATCGGTGAGATCATCTCCGCCAAGCCCCAGGACCGCCGCCGCATCCTCGAAGACGCCGCCGGCATTGCCGGTCTGCATGGGCGCCGCCACGAGGCCGAGCTGCGGCTGAAGCAGGCGGAGGCCAATCTCGAGCGCCTTCGCGACGTGCTTGGCCAACTGGGGGCCCAGCTCGCCAATTTGCGCAAGCAGGCCCGCCAGGCCCAGCGCTATAAGGAAATCTCCGCCGAGTTGCGCCGCTGCGAGGCGATCCAGCATCATCTGCATTGGAAGGCCGCTTCCGAGCAGGTGTCTGCCGAAGAGGGCGCGCAGCTTGAGGCGACGCGCGCCGTCGGCCAGCTCACCCAGGCCGAGTCCGCTGTGCTGCGCTCGCAAAGCGAGATCGCCGAGCTGATCCAGCCCCTGCGCGAGGAGGAGGCGACCCGCGCTGCCGTGCTGCATCGGCTGGGGGTCGAGCGCGAGACGCTGGATCGAGAGGAGGTCCGCGCCAAGGAGCGTCGGGCTGAGCTCGTCACGCGCATGGGGCAGCTGCAGACCGACATCGACCGCGAGACCGCAGCAATCGGCGAGGCCAAGGATCTACTGGCCCGGCTGGATGAGGAGGAAGCCGAGCTCCGCGCCGGCAGCGAGGACCACAGCGCCGCGCAGGAGGAACTGCAGAGCGCCGTCGCCGAGGCTGCCGAAACTCTGAGCGCCGCAGAGGAGGCGCTGCAGGCCGCGACCGCCGAAGCCGCCTCCGCCCGCACAGCACGCGCCCAGGCGGAGGGCCGCATCCGCGATACCGCGCAAAAGGCCGAGCGTTTTGCCGCGCAGGCCGCGGAACTGGACCGGCAACTCGCCGCCGCCGGCGCGCATGATGCCGCCAGCGCCGAGATCGAAGAACTAATGGAGGCGGCCGAGCATATCGCCGCCGAGGCCGAGGAGGTCGAGCAGCGGATGCTTGCCGCCGAGGCCGCCCTGCCCCAGGCCCGCGCCCGCGAGAAAGAGACGCGCGAGGCCGCCGCCCAGGCGCGGCTCAAGGCGCGCCAGCTCGAGACCGAGATCGCGACGCTGGTGAAGCTCTTGAAGCCCGCCGACAGCGCCAAATGGAAGCCCGTCGTCGACGAGATCAAGGTGGACGGCGGCTATGAGGCCGCAATCGCTGCCGCGCTCGGCGATGACCTCGAAGCCGGTCTAGACGCGAACGCGCCCGTGCGCTGGCAACTGGTGTCGGGCGAGGAAGACCCTGCCCTGCCCTCGCTCGCCGAGCCGCTCTCCGACCATATAAGCGGCCCCGCCGAGCTGGCCCGTACGCTCGCCCAGATCGGCGTCATATCGCGTCAGCACGGGGCGCTCCTGCAGCCTCAGCTCAAACCCGGCCAGCGCCTCGTTTCCCGCGAGGGCGATCTGTGGCGCTGGGACGGTTTCACCTCCGCAGCCGATAGCACGAGCGCCGCCGCCCAGCGCCTTGCCGAGCGCAACCGCCTCGGCGCGCTGGAGGAGCAGCTGGCCGCCCTCCAGGCTGGGGCCGACGAAGCGGACGCGGCGCGCGAAGAGGCCGCCGAGGCCGCCCAGCGCATCCAGGCTGACGAGAAGGCCTTGCGTGACCGCTGGCGGCAAATGCAGAGCCAGCTATCGGCCTCCCGCGATAAGCTCGGCAAGGTCGAGAAGGCACGTCAGGAGCAAAACACCAAGGTCGCAGCCTTGCGTGAGGCGCTAACCCGGGTCCGCGAAGCGGCCGAGGAGGCTCTTGCCGAGAAGGCGGAGGCGGAAGCGGCACGAGCGAGCCTCGCCTCCGACAGCGATCTCGAAGCCCGGCTGGAGACGGCCAAGGCGGCGGCCGCTGCCAAGCGCCAGACCTTCACCAACATCAAATCTCAACTCGACGGGCTGGAGCGCGATCTGCGCGCAAAGCTCACACGGCTCGATGCCATCACCCAGGAGCGGGGTCGCTGGTTGTCGCGCGGGGGCAATGCCGAGACGCAGATCGCCACCTTGCACGACCGCCTGCGCGAGGTCCGCGCCGAAATTGACACTTTGAGCGAGCTGCCAGCCAAAATCGAGGCCCGTCGGCAAAAGCTCCTCAACGAGATCTCCGACGCCGATGCGCGCCGCAAGGATGCGGCGATCAAGCTGGCCGAGGCCGAGCATGCCGTGCGCGACCAGGAGCGCGCGATCCGTGAGGCGCAAGGGGCGCTCAGCCAGGCCCGCGAGCAGCGCGCCCGTATCGAGGCGCGGCTTGAGGCGGCGCGCGAGAAGCGCCGCGATCAAGCGCGCGCCATCCGCGAGCTGTTCGAATGCTCCGCCGAGGATGTCCTGAAAATCGTCTATATCGACGAAGAGACGGTTCTGCCGCTGCTCCCCGAAGTCGAGCAGCAGATCGTAAAGCTGAAGGCCGATCGCGAGCGTCTCGGCGGCGTCAATCTGCGCGCCGAGGAAGAGGCGCAGGCTATGGGCGCCGAATATGAGGGCATGGAGGCCGAGCGCACTGATCTGGAAGAGGCGATCGCCAAGCTGCGCCAGGGCATCACCAACCTCAACCGGGAGGGCAGGAAGCGCCTCGTGGACGCCTTCGACACCGTCAACGGCCATTTCCAGCGCCTGTTCAAGGTGCTGTTCGGCGGCGGTGAGGCTGAGCTGCAGCTCATCGAAAGCGACGACCCGCTGGAATCCGGCCTGGAATTATTGTGCCGGCCGCCGGGGAAGAAGCCGCAGGTGCTGACCCTCCTCTCGGGCGGCGAGAAGGCGCTCACCGCCCTCGCTCTGATCTTTGCCGTGTTCTTGACCAACCCCTCGCCGATCTGCGTGCTCGACGAGGTGGATGCGCCGCTCGACGACGCCAACGTCCATCGCTTCTGCGCCATGCTGGAGGAGATGATCAAGAGCACCGACACCCGTTTCCTGGTGATCACGCATAACCCGATCTCCATGGCCGCGATGGACCGCCTGTTCGGCGTCACCATGCAGGAGAAGGGCGTGAGCCAGCTGGTCTCGGTGGATCTGCAGACGGCGGAACGGTTCAGAGAGGCGAGCTAAGCGCCGGGGCTGATCGTCTCCAGCTCGGCAGCGATCTGGCGGCGGCGTTGCATCAGGTCGTAATCGGCCTGAAGCCCCAGAAAGAAGCCTTCCGACAGGCCGAAATAGCGCGCCAGCCTTAGATCGGTGTCGGCGGTGATGGCGCGCTTGCCCAGCACCAGCTCGTTGATCCGACGCGGCGGCACGTGCAGTGCGCGGGCGAGGCGGTTCTGGCTGAGGCCCAACGGCTTCAAAAACTCCTCTAGGAGGATCTCGCCGGGATGCGCATTGGGCAGCAAATCCGCCTCAGTGGTAGTCGACAATCTCGACATCGGCTGCACCTCCTTCCGTCCAAAAGAAGCAAATCCGCCAGCGGTCGTTGATGCGGGTGCTGTACTGGCCCAAACGGTCGCCCTTGAGTGCTTCGAGCCGATTTCCTGGCGGCACGCGCAGGTCCGAAAAGATCCGCGCCTGATTGAGCATACGCAACTTGCGAAGCGCCGCTGGTTGCATGTCGGCGGGCAGCTTGCGGCTGCGCCGTCCGGCCCAGATTGTGGCGGTCTGTCTCAGCTCTGGGACGTTTCCGAATTACCCTCTGTCCGCTAAACTGAGGATAAACAGCGGCGCCACCTTTCACAGGGACCCCATGATCACCATCCGCGACTTCACACCCGACGATCTGGAGCCGGTCACGCGGATCTATGCCCGCCATGTGCTGCACGGTACGGCGACTTTCGAGGAAATCCCGCCCTCCGTCGAGGAGACCGGCCGCCGCTATCAGAAGGTGCGCGCCCTGGGCCTGCCCTGGCTGGTTGCGCAAGATGGCAGCTCCTTCCTCGGCTATGCCTATGCGGACCGGTTCCGAGAGCGCTCGGCCTATCGGTTCACGCTGGAAAATTCCGTCTATATCGACCCCGCCTTCCATCGACGCGGCGCCGGCCGGGCGCTGCTCCGCGAGCTGATCCAGCGCTGCGAGGCGCTAGGCTACCGGCAGATGATCGCAGTGATCGGCGACAGCGCCAATCAGGCCTCAATCGGCGTGCACCGGGCGGTCGGCTTCCAAGACATCGGCGTTTACAAATCGGTGGGCTTCAAATTCGGGCGCTGGCTCGATGTCGTGCTAATGCAGAAAGCGCTCGGCGAGGGCGCAAACAGCCCCCCTCGTGATACTTGAGACACAGACAGGCTACCGGAATATCCGCCTTTACAGCGGGTTAACCGGCTTGCCGGCATAACTTGACTTGGGGCAGGGTGGTTAATAAGTTGCGATCGATCAAGTTCCCGTCCGGACCAGCGGCAATCCGTGAGTATTTTCCATGAGCCAATCCAGCGGCAGCGGCCGGGATGGCGGCGATGACCGCGATCTGAGGTCGATCGATGATCGGCTCAAGAGCCTCGAGCGCAAGCTGGACACGGCGCAGGCGCGCGACCGCGCCGCGCAGGGTGGAGGCGATGGCCCGAATGCGCGCGGCGAAGCAATGGGCATCGCCTTCCGCATCGCGACCGAATTGGTGGCCGGCGTGTTCGTGGGTGCGCTGCTTGGTTGGGCGCTGGACAAATGGCTGGGGACTGCGCCGATTTTACTCATTGTATGCCTGATCCTGGGTATTGCAGGAGGCCTGCTGAATTCGATAAGAGCAGCATGGAGGATGCAGAACACCTCCAATCGGTCGTGAAGCGAGGGAAAGAAGCGTGGCATTGGGATTGATCGTCTCGGCACTGGCTGCCGAGCAGGCGCATGAAGCGGGCGGACATGGCGGCGCCCACGGCGCGGGCAGCGGACTCGCGATCGATCCGATGCATCAGTTTCAGATCCAGCGCTTTGTGCATCTGGAGCTGTTCGGCCTCGATTTCTCCTTCACCAATGCCTCGCTATTCATGCTGGCTGCAGTGCTGCTGATCACCCTGTTTCTGACCTACGGCATGCGCGAGCGCGCCCTGGTGCCGGGCCGGCTGCAATCCACCGTCGAGCTCTCCTATGAGTTCGTCGCCAATATGGTGCGGGAGAATACCGGCCGCGAAGGGATGCAATATTTCCCCTTCATCTTCTCGCTGTTCATGTTCATCCTGTTCCTGAACACGATCGGCCTCGTGCCCTACACTTTCACCGTCACCAGCCACATCATCGTGACGTTTGCGCTGGCGCTGATGGTGTTCATCTTCGTCATCGTGGTCGGCTTCATCAAGAACGGCCCCGGTTTCGTGAAGCTGTTCGTGCCCTCCGGCGTGCCAATCGTCATGTTGCCGTTCATCACGGTGCTGGAGGTGTTTTCCTTCTTCATACGGCCCATCAGCCTTTCCGTGCGTCTGTTCGCCAATATGATGGCGGGCCACATGATGCTGCAGGTGTTCGCCGCCTTCGTCGTTGGGCTCGGTATTCTCGCTGGCTGGGCGCCGCTGCTCTTCATGGTCGCTTTCACCGGCCTGGAGCTGCTGGTCGCCTTCCTGCAGGCCTTCGTGTTCACCGTGCTGACCTGCATCTACCTCAACGACGCCCTGCATATGCATCACTGATCTTTTGACCCTTCGCTTTCAACACCCAAGGAGAGTTTCCCCATGGATCCAGCAGCAGCAAAGCTTATCGGCGCGGGTATTGCTTCCACCGCCCTGATCGGCGCCGGTCTCGGCATCGGCAATATCTTCGGCAGCTTCCTGACCGGCGCGCTGCGCAACCCCTCGGCTGCCCCGGCGCAGTTCCCGAACCTGCTGCTTGGCTTTGCCCTCGCGGAAGCGACCGGCCTGTTCGGCCTCATCATTGCGCTGATCATCCTGTTCGTCTTCTGATTGGCGACACGGCAGGCTGCTCGCATGTCCCGCACCAGGCGGCAGCCTGGGGCGGTGTCATTCCATGGCGGCCCTCGCACGCCTTAGCAGACCGGAGCAGGAGAGAGGCCGGCCATGCCGCAATTGAACATTCCTGATTTCGCGCCGCAGCTCGTCTGGCTCGCGATCAGCTTTGTGTTGCTCTATCTCATCATGTCGCGGATCGCGCTACCGGGCGTCGCCAAGGTGCTCGACGATCGCCAGAATCGCATCGCGAACGATCTCGGCGAGGCGGCGCGCCTGCGCGATGCGACGGAGGCGGCTATCGCCAGCTATGAGCAGGCGCTCGCGGCAGCGCGGTCGCGTGGCCAGAACATCGCCCGCGCCGCGCGTGAGGAGATCACCGGCGAGGTCGAGAAGCAGCGCGCCGAAGTCGATGGGCAGATCAGCCACAAAATGGCCGATGCCGAGGATCGCATTACTGCGATGAAAGAAGCGGCAATCGGCCATATCGCTGAAATCGCAACTGATACCGCCGATGCTTTGGTTGCCCGTTTTACGGGCAAACCGGCGTCAAGACCAGAATTGACCAGCACTGTCAACGAAGTGCTTGGCAAATGACGAAGGTGTGATATGTTGACTGACCCCGAACTTTGGGTTTTGGTGTCCTTCGTCCTGTTTCTGGCTCTACTTGTGTACTACAAAATTCCCGACAAGCTTGCGAAGGCTCTCGACGATCGTGCCGACCGGATTCGTGCGGAACTCGATGAGGCGCGCCGCCTCCGCGAGGAAGCGCAGCAAATCCTGGCCGATTATGAGCGCAAGCAGCGGGATGCCGGGAAAGAGGCTGAAGACATCATCGCGGTGGCGCGTCGCGAAGCGAGCTTTTATGCCGATGAGTCACGTAAGGCACTCAATGAGTCCTTGCATCGGCGGTTAAAACTTGCTCAAGAAAAAATCGCACGTGCCGAAGAGCAGGCCATCAAAGACATACGGTCCAAGGCAGTGGATGCGGCGGTCAGCGCCGCTGAGCTGCTGATTGCGCGCGAGCTCAAAGATAAATCGGCTGAAAGCTTGGTCGATAAAAGCATTCGAGATGTTAGCGCCAAGCTAAATTAACTGAGGCTATGGCCCAGGTCTTGTGGGAGGGGAGGACTGCCGGGTCTAGCCGACCCGGTTTTTCTTTTTGCGGGACGCTTTTACGACAATTCCACGTCATTTGCGCGTCGAATCCACATCCTTCAGGACAGGCCGTCCGCCGCCGGTGTCGCCGCCGAAACCCGGGCAGCGGAGCGGAACCAGCAGCTCACCAAAGGCATCGGTCAGCGCCTTGTCGTTCCCGGTTCTGGCGCATTCCCACAGCCTCGCCAGGCGCGCAAGCGCTGAGGTATTCCCCACCGGCGCTGAATTGCTTCACCAGCTAGCATCGACTTCGAAATAAGGCGGACCCGTAACGGGAGCCCAAGTCGGCCCTATATGGCTACCCGCAGGATTGAGCCTGCGCCGACGCGCTCCCCAGCAGCGGACGAACGCTCCCGCAAATAACAAAACGGGCAGCCCGAAGGCTGCCCGCATATCAAACTCTGCCTGCTGGTTAGAACTGGTTGATGCCAACATTGCCACCGGAGCCGGTGATGCTCACCGAGGCGCTATTGTTGTTTCCTGCACCGCCCTGCCCGATCATCACCGTGTTGCTGCCGCCGTCGGCAACAACAGAAGCGCTGTTCATGTTGCCATCGCCGTTCTGCATGACACCAACAACATTGCCATCGCCCGTGCTGGTTTCGATGCCCGACATATTGGCGTTTCCGTTACCTTCCTGAAGGACGGTCACGACATTGTTGTCATCGCCGGCGAGAATATCGGACGTGTTATGGTTGCCGTCGCCACGCTGAGTCACAGTGATTTCATTGAAATTCCCACCGGACGGAGTAACTGCGGAGGAGGTATTAAAGTTGTTGGTACCCTCCTGCTTCACCTCGATGTAATTATCGTGGCCGAAGTTTCTGGCAAACGACGTGTTGGTGTTATTGGTGCCGTACTGGTCGATATGCATTTCGTTGTTCTGGCCGGCTTCCAGGTTCACCAGGGAGTCGTTATTATTGTTATCGCCATACTGATGCACGGTGGCGAGGTTCGGTCCTCCCGACTGCGTCAGGACAGATCTGTTGCTATTTCCGGAGCCTTCCTGAGTGACTTCTGCATCCTCGCCGCTACCATATTGGAACGTGACGGCGGAGTTGTGGTTGTTATCGCCGGTTTGTAGGACATTTATCTTGCCGTTGGCGCCGCCATGTTGACGAGAGTCGGCGGTGTTGGTGTTGTTATCGCCTGTCTGCAAGACTTCAATGCTATGGTTGTTGCCAAGCTGCTTAACGTTGGACTTATTTACATTTGGCCCACCGGAGCTGGTCTGCTCTATGTTGACGCTGCTGTCGGTACCGTCCTGCAGGATTATCGACTTGTTCTTGGGATTATCATGCTGAGAAACGGTGACGGACCCGCCAGAGCCGATTTGTTGGATTTCCGAATAGTTGTCTGCAGCAAGCGCCGGAGCGGCAAGACCCAATACGAGAATGGATGCAGCAAGTAATGAACGCTTCATAAGTTTTTCTCCTGGATGCAAATGATGCCAAGGCATCGGACTTGTTGGGCCGGAAGGCCCCTTAGGAAGAGTCCGCTGTTAAGCTTTAGCCAGCGTATTCCTCCGCTCTCTCGTCCTTGCGGACAAGAAATTCGAGCCCGCTCGTTACGAAATGAGTGAACTGCTACGATTGAATTGCTGAGAAAGGTGACGCCTAAGATCGATTCAGCTTCCCAATACAATCATTTTTGCCAAAACATTTGGCATTGACAGTTATCTAGTTTGATCGAGATTTGTATTTGCTACTTCGATTTCAAAAATAACCTTCAGAAAATATACTTTGATGCCCTATCTATGCCTTAATTGATACAAGCCGGTGGGAGCACCGTCAATCTCAATCATAAGTAGCATTTCGCTTATATAAAAACCTGTGGTGGAAAATCCTCAGCCAGGACACAACGGCAACAGCCAGCCCGCGCCGTTCAGCCCAATCTGTGCCTGTGACGCACGCCGCCCTTCGAAAGCCGAAGGCCACCCAGAGGCGAGCGGGAGATGCCGCCGGTGGCCGATACCAACGCCGGGCTTGCGGGATTGCCGTGTCCGCCCCATAAAGGTCCCAATTACGGGCTCTAGCGGGGGGCCCTAAGCTTTGATGCTGCGCCGGCGCGCCGCAATCGGACGGAGTGTTTATGACAAAGGAAGAGACGTTAGAGTTTGAAGGTGCCGTCGTCGACGTGCTGCCGGATGGCCGGTTTCGCGTGCAGCTGGACAATGGTCACCAGATTATTGCCTACACTGCCGGCCGCATGAAGCGTAATCGCATCAAAACGATTGCCGGCGACAGGGTGACCGTGGAGATGACGCCCTATGATCTGGAGAAGGGGCGGGTGATCTTCCGGCACAAGACGGGTGGACCGGCTCCCGCTAACCAGCCGCGCCGCAATTTCCAGAAGCGGCGATAGATTCCCGCGTTCGCGGCCTCTGCTGCGCCGATCCCAGCAACAAAGTCGAGAGCGCTGTTGCCGGTGCCTGGCAACCGCCATAGCCGGGACGATCTGAATTTTGCGGGAAACAGGAAACGGACTTCAGACTTCCGAAGAAGTCTGAAGCCGTTTGCCAACCAGAGGGCGGATACTGCAACGGTTCAATTGTGACCATCCTGTCAAGAGGATGATGGATCCGCAGTATCCTTAGCCGGAACGGTCGGTCCGGATTACAGCTTTCACGGCGTAGCTGATTGGGGACGACTACGCCGTCAACAGCCGTTGCAAGTTTCTAATTGTCCGGTTTTGTCATCCAGCGGTGCCCCTGTCGAAAGCACAATGCCAGATGACTCACGGTCCTTCGGTGGGGTCATTTTCCTAGACCTCCCTTTCGGCTGACGTCAGGATTATGACAAGGCGTCCGCGCCGTCGTCAACGAAAAAGGGGCCTTGCGTAAACCGCTCTGTAATGAGCCGTATATTCTCGCGCAATGGCCTGCAGGTTTTACCATGGGAGAAGCCTATGCCCACCTCCGCCTCAGCTTGCGACTTCGGCTGGAAAGCCCCAGATTTTCTTCTGCCTGCTACGGATGGCAGCAGTTACCACCTTGCCGATGTCAGCGGTCCGAACGGCACGCTCATCGTATTTATCTGCAATCACTGCCCATATGTGAAGGCGGTGATCGGGCGCTTGGTGCGCGATGCAGCCGAACTCGCGACATTGGGCATCGGCACGGCCGCGATCTCGTCCAATGACGCGCTCTCCTACCCGGAAGATTCGTTCGACAATATGAAAGCCTTTGCCGCCCAGCATCGCTTTCCATTCCCCTATCTCTATGATGAAAGCCAGGAGGTGGCGCGTGCCTATGGGGCGCTGTGCACGCCGGACTTCTTCGGCTTCAACGCAAATCTCGAGCTGCAATATCGTGGGCGCCTCGACGAGAGCCGCAAGGAGGCCGCATCGGGCGCCAAACGGGAATTGTTCGAGGCCATGAAGGAAGTCGCACGCACTGGCCAAGGTCCGCGCGAGCAGATCCCCTCGATTGGCTGCTCAATCAAGTGGAAGGCGGCGTGATGCCGGTGTTGCTGCAGATCATCTGGGGCGGGAGCGTAAGACATCCTTAACCGAGACAGGTCAAATTTACGAAGCTTTTGACGAAAATCGGTATTCTTTCCGCAGGCTCGAGGGGACGCCATGACTGCGGCGCAGCTTGTCCATTTTTTTATCGTCATTGGCCTCGGTATTCTGGCCTTCATCACCTTTCTGGTGGCCGGAACGATCCTGGGGCTGATGCTCGTTGAGGATAGCGGGTGCTACTACTGCGTCCAATATCCGATCGGACTTTATGTCCTCGGCATTTTGGGGCTGCTGCTCTTGATCTCGGCGATCCGCGAGATCGTCGATGGTCCGTATTTTACGCTCGCCTGGGTCCAGCGCAATCGTGAAGCGTTGATCATCGCCCTGTTTGTCCTGTTTGCCCTGCTGCTTATTCTGTGACCAAGCGCCGAAAACAAAAGGGGCGGCTTTTGGCCGCCCCAGGCTTCTCGGAGGGGAGAGGATTTATGCGCTGTAGTACAGGTCGAATTCGATCGGATGCGGCGCCATGCGGAAGCGGTCGACTTCCTCTTCCTTCAACGCGATGTAGCTGTCGATCATATCGTCGGTGAACACCCCACCCTTCTTGAGGAAATCGCGGTCGCTATCGAGGCTTTCCAGCGCCTCGTTGAGTGAGCCGCAGACGGTCGGAATGTTCTTCAGCTCCTCGGGCGGCAGGTCGTAGAGGTTCTTGTCGATCGGGTCGCCCGGGTGAATGCGGCTGGTAATGCCGTCGAGGCCCGCCATCAGCATGGCAGCGAAACCGAGATACGGATTCGCCGTGGGATCGGGGAAGCGCACTTCGACGCGTTTCGCCTTCGGGCTGGACACGACCGGGATGCGGCAGGAGGCCGAGCGGTTGCGCGAGGAATAGGCGCGCAGCACCGGCGCTTCGTAACCGGGCACCAGCCGCTTGTAGGAGTTTGTCGTGGGGTTGGTGAAAGCGTTGATCGCCTTGGCATGCTTCAGAATGCCGCCGATATAATACAGGCAGGCCTCCGAAAGATCCGCGTACATGTTGCCAGCGAACACCGGCGTGTCGCCTCTCCAGATCGACTGGTGGCAGTGCATGCCCGAGCCATTGTCGCCAAACACGGGTTTGGGCATGAAGGTGGCCGTCTTGCCGTAATTGTTGGCCACCATATGCACGACATACTTATAGATCTGCATGGAGTCCGCCATGCGGGTCATCGGCCCGAACTTCACGCCGAGTTCGTGTTGGGCCGCCGCGACCTCGTGGTGGTGCTTCTCGGTCGCTACGCCCATCTCGCGCATGACGGAGAGCATCTCCGAACGGATATCCTGGCAGCTGTCAACCGGCGGGACCGGGAAGTAGCCGCCCTTGGTGCGCGGGCGATGGCCAAGATTGCCCATCTCATATTCGGTGCCCATGTTGGTGGGCAGCTCGGATGAGTTCGAGCCTGAAGCCGGAATTATACGGGTCCGACGAGAAGCGGACGTCATCGAAGATGAAGAACTCGGCTTCCGGTCCGAAGAACACCTTGTCGCCGATACCCGTCTCCTTCAGATAGGCTTCGGCCTTGCGGGCAATGCCGCGCGGATCGCGCTCATAGCGCTCACCCGTCAAGGGCTCGAGCACGTCGCAGAAGACCGCCATCGTCGACTGAGCGAAGAACGGGTCCATATGCGCCGTCTCGGTGTCCGGCATCAAGGTCATGTCGGATTCGTTGATCACCTTCCAGCCAGCGATAGAAGACCCGTCGAACATGATGCCGTTGGCAAAAGCGCCCTCGTCCATTTCGGACACTTCCATGGTGACATGCTGCATCTTCCCGCGCGGGTCGGTAAAGCGGAGGTCAACAAATTTGACGTCATCATCCTTGAGCTTTTTGATGATGTCATTGGCAGTCGTCATACTACTTCCCTCGTGCTGATTTTTTCCAAGATGCAGGGATGGGGAACTTGCGCGCCGCACGCAGTCGGCGGCGGCGCAGGCTCGCAGACGAAGAGAATGGCCTAGATCGCATCAAGGCCGGTTTCGCCAGTCCGTATGCGAATGGCATCCTCGATGTTATACACAAAAATCTTTCCATCTCCGATGCGACCGGTCTTAGCGGCATTCTGGATGGTTTCAATGGCTTTTTCGACGAGGTCGTCAGCCAGGACGATTTCAATCTTCACTTTCGGCAGAAAATCGACGACGTATTCGGCACCGCGGTAGAGCTCGGTGTGGCCCTTCTGACGGCCGAAACCTTTGGCTTCGGTCACCGTTATGCCTTGCAGCCCGATCTCCTGGAGAGCCTCCTTCACCTCGTCCAGCTTGAACGGTTTGATGATAGCCTCGATTTTCTTCATGCCGGTTTGTTCCTCCCGCGGTAGAACCGGATTTCGGCGCCTCCCCCGCCTATAGCACAAGACGTGCCAAATCGGTTCGGGGGGCTTGGAGCATGCTAACAGGCTTTTTTCGCCCCGAGGAGCGCGGAGCGAAGCGGCCTTGTTCCTCGGTTGGCTTTTAAAAGAGGCAATTGCCTAAATTTTAGCCATTGGACTCGCCCATCTTAGGCTTGACCGCCGTCTGTAGCAATTCATCAACAGCGAAAACGAAACAGCTAGTCGCCCACCATTTTCTCCCGCAAGCCGGAAATTTCCGCTAGAGTGAGCGCCAACTCACCCTCGGTATTGCGTCAACTCGTGGGCATTCCTTTGCTCGAACTTCTCACAGCGGAAGAAATGGGCCGCGCTGAGCGGCTTACCATTGCAGGTGGGGTTCCAAGCCTCACACTTATGGAGAATGCTGGCCGCGGCGTCACCGAAGAGGTTGTTCGGCGTTTTCCGCGCGGCAGCAAGGTCCTGGTTCTGTGCGGCGCAGGCAATAATGGCGGCGACGGCTTTGTTGCGGCGCGCACACTGCGCGAGCGCGGCTATCACGTGCGCCTCGGCCTGCTTGGCAATGTCAACAGCCTCAAGCCGGACGCTAAGGAAATGGCGCGGCGGTGGGACGAGACCATCGAGCCGATGACCCCGAAGCTGATCAACGGCACCGAGGTGGTAATCGACGCCATCTGGGGATCGGGGCTGAACCAGCCGGTTAATGGGGTGGTTGCCGAGATGATCGAGGGGGTGACCAGTCGCGAAATCCCTGTCGTTGCCGTGGATGTACCGACCGGTGTCGACGCGACGCACGGCAATGTGCAGGGCGTGTCCTTCAAGGCAGTCTCCACCGTCACATTCTTCCGCCGCAAGACCGGCCATCTGCTTTTGCCGGGCCGGCTGCTTTGCGGTGATGTGCGCGTCGTCGACATCGGTATTCCCAATAGTGTGCTGGACGAGATCGCCCCGCACACTTTTCTCAATGAGCCCGAATTCTGGCTGCGCTATTTTCCGCGCTTGCGCGTCGACGGACACAAATATCATCGCGGCCATGCGGTGGTGGTGTCGGGGCCGATGGAGTCGACTGGCGCCGCGCGGCTTGCGGCACGCTCCGCCCTTCGGGTCGGCGCCGGCCTGACAACGGTCGCCACCTCGAAGGCAGCGTTCTATGTCAACGCGGCTCAACTCACCGCGGTGATGGTTGCGGCGTTCGATGGCGCGCAGGGCCTCCTGGAGAAGCTCTCAGACACAAGGATCAATGCGGTACTGATCGGGCCGGGTGCAGGCGCTACGCAAGAGACGCGCGAGCTGGTGGCCGCGACACTGGCCAGCGAAGCGACCGCCGTGCTCGACGCCGATGCCCTGACCGCGTTCAGCGAAAGTCCGCAGGATCTGTTCGAGCTGATCAAGCAGCGCTCCGCACCGGCGATCCTCACCCCGCATGAGGGCGAGTTCAACCGGCTGTTTCCGGAGCTCGACAATGCCGCATCCAAGCTCGAGCGGGCGCGGCGCGCTGCCGAAATCTCCGGAGGCGTGGTGGTATTCAAGGGACCTGATACCGTCGTCGCCGCACCTGACGGCCTTGCCGCCATCACCGAGGGCGCGCCGCCCTGGCTTGCCACTGCCGGGACCGGCGACGTGCTGGCCGGGCTTATCGTCGGCCTCTCCGCGCAAGGCATGGCCGCGCTCGACGCTGCGGTTGCGGGTGTGTGGGTTCACGGCGAGCTTGCGCGGGTATTCGGGCCGGGGCTGATCTCGGAGGATATGGCCGAGCTGCTTCCCAGCCTGCTGCAGCGTCTGGATAAGAAGACCAAGCTGTTTTCCACCACCGGCCAGTCCCCGCGATAGCGGCATCTGATGGTCTTTGCGCTCCGATCGAAAGCGCATGAGCGATGCGCAACTTGCGGCGCTTCCTGGTGAAGATCAGTCCGTTTGGCAGCTACGCCTCGCATCTTGAGGCGTGATCATGACGCCTCAGCGCTCCGTAGCGAGCTTGCCTCCTTCAGCGCTTGCCCGTTTGTTTGGAGCACCTGCCTTGGCGGTGCCGGTACCAATGCGCTGCTTCAGCGCGAGGATACGGTCGTAGGATTCCTGCAACTGCGCGCGGTCGATTTCGCCCTGCTCGACCGCTTTCTTCACTGCCGCGATGATACGGTCCGCCAGGTCGGGTGCGGGAGCATTCTGATTGCTCAGCATGATGATGTCATTGCCGGCCTTGATCGCCTTGACCGCGCTCTCCTCCAGCGCATAACGCGCACTGATCGCGCCCATTTCGAGGTCGTCGCTGATGACGACGCCGCTGAAGCCGAGGACTCCACGGAGCACGTCCCGCACGGTGCGCCGGGATAAAGATGCAGGCAGACCCGGCTCCTCGGACAGGAACACATTCGAGATATGACCGACCATCACGGCCTGTGCGGTGCGCGAAGTGATCAGCTCGCGATAAGGGTCGATCTCATCAGTGTCCCAGGTCGTGCCGACTTCCACAGGCTGGGCATGCGTGTCGTAGGGCGTCGAGCCATGGCCGGGGAAATGTTTTAGCACGGTCAGCACGCCGGCATCCTGGTGAGCGACACAAAACGCCTTGGCAAAGGCTGCGACATGCTTGGGCTGAGAGCCGAAGCTGCGTTCCTTGCCGGCAATGATGGCGCTTTCGCTGTTGCGGTGCAGATCGACCACCGGCCCGAGATTCATGTTGAAGCCGTACTGCACCAGCTCGGTCGCAAGCCGGCTATAGACATTGTAGGCGGTGAGGGGGTCATTGCTCGCCCCGATTTTCTCGGCCGTCGGATAAGTCTGAAAGCCCTTTTCCGGCGAGAGCCGCTGGACGATGCCGCCCTCCTGATCGACGGCGACGAGCAGGGGGATATCGGTCTTGGCATGCCGCAAAAAGCTGGTGAGCGTTTTCAGCTGCTGCGGTGACTGAACATTGTGGCTCATGAATAGCACGCCGCCGACCTTGCCGGCCGTGATCTGCGCCGCGAGCTGCTGCGGCCACGCTTCATCGGGCGTCAGTCCACGGAAGCCGACCATCAGCATCTGCCCGATAATCTTGTCGAGCCCACCGGTTGTCGGTGTGGCCGGCTGAGGAACGGGCGTGTCATTGCTATTGGCAGCTGCGGCGCGGGCATCGCCTGCGGGGGGCGCGCCCGGCACTTCGGTCGGGGCAGCTGTATTCGCGGAAGCATCTGTAGAGCTGGCTTCGGACACAGGTGGTGTCGTGCTCTCCGGCGGGTTTGCCGAAGCCGGCGGCGAGGCCGCGGCCTGCTCGGCGGTGGGCTCAGGTGCTGAACCAGCGACGGGAGTGGCAGCCGGCTCAGGCATCGGACCGGCGGCCTGCTCAGCGGCCGGCTCGGGCATCGGACCGGCGGTCGGATTGGCAGCCGGCTCAGGCGCGGCAGCGGCGGCTTGCTCTGGCGCAGGTGCTTCGGCCGCCGGTGAAGCGGCCTGGGCAGGCGAAGGCTCCTCGGCTGTATGATCGGGGCTGGCTTGCTTCGCTGATAACGCAGGCTCGGTCAAAGGCGGAGAGATTGGCTCAGGCGCGGCAGCCGCGGCTTGCTCCGGCGCAAGTGCTTCGGCCGCCGGTGAAGCGGCCTGGGCAGGCGAAGGCTCCTCGGCCGTATGATCGGGGCTGGCTTGCTTCGCTGATAACGCAGGCTCGGTCAAAGGCGGAGAGATTGGCTCAGGCGCGGCAGCGGCGGCTTGCTCCGGCGCAGGCGCTTCGGCCGCCGGTGAAGCGGCCTGGGCAGGCAAAGGCTCCTCGGCCGTATGTTCGGGGCTTGCTTGCTTCGCTGATAGCGCGGGCTCGGTCAAAGGCGGAGAGATTGGCTCGGCCGCAGCAGCAGCGGGTGCCTGTTGCTCTGCAGGCTTGGCTTCCAATTCCGTCGGCTTGGCTTCCTCTTTCGCTGCCGCGCCCATTTCCGGCGTTGCGGGCGGCGAAGACGGCGGAGCCTCCGGCTTGGCATCGGCGGCAGGCAACGACGGCGGAACCTCCGGCTTGGCATCGGCGGCAGGCGACGGCGAAGCGGCCTCGGCCGTGGGCGACGGCGGAGCAGCATCGGCCGCAGGCTCGGGCGCCGCGGCCTGAGACTGCGCAGGTGGCGCCTCGGCGGCGGGCGGCTGCGGCGTTGTTTGCTCTGCTGCTGCGGGCAGCGTGCTCGCCGCCGCAGCATCCTGCTTCGGCGCATTATCCTCTTGTGCTTCGCGCCCGTCTTCAGCCGTTGGCTGCGCTGCAGGGGCGGAAGCGGATTCCGCAGCTTTGTCTCCGGCCGATGCCGCGTCTGCCGGAGGCGAACTTTCCGCTATAGGCGGCTGCGGCGCCGCCGTGTCAGCCTGAGCCTTGGGCGCTGGTTCACCCTCCGGGACGCCTGCGGAATTTTCCGGCGGAGTTGTTTCCACCCCAGCGGCGGGCGGCTGCGGCGTTGCTGTATCGGCCTCGTGAGGCGGTGAGGGCTGCGAAAGAATGGCAGCCGATGGTTGCGCGGCGGCGACCGGCGGGACGGCTGTCGGCCGCGCCGCGGCCTCGGTGTCGGGCGTATCGGGCCGGCGCTGGGGCATCGGCGGTCTCGGCGCCTCTGGCTCAGACCGAATAGCGCGCTGCGCGGTTGCCTCTCCGCTCTCCGGCGCAGCTGGCCGCGGCGTCGCACGGCTCCGGCGCGTTTCCGGCGGGGAATCTTGGCGCGGCGCCGAGCGATAGTACCGGCGCTGCTGCGCATTCCCGCCCTGTGTCGCGCCGGTTACGTCCGGATTGCTCGGACGTTGTTGCGGTTGCTGCTGCTCATCGGGGGAGGAAGGTGAACGGCGCACACGCCGACGTGGCGAATCGCCCTCCTCACCGGGATAGGCCTGCTCAGCATCATAGTCGTCAGATATGTAGGGACGTTCGAGATAGCCGCCTACGCCGTAGGGGCTGCCTGCAAGACTGCTTCCTGTGCTGAGGATGAGTGTGGCTAGAGACGCAACACAAAGAACAAGCCCCCTCACACGATAACTCCCTGATTCCACTCTTGCCGGTGGTCGACCCGGACCGTCTTCGTCGCTTGAGCCTCGTCCGATTTCGCCAGCTGGACAAAGGCTTTCGGCGTATGCGCAGCGCGCTTTCTGACTCCCTCAACAGGGCCGGCATGCTAAAGAAAATATAGACGAACTCTGTGCTTGGACCTATGGCTTTCCGGCATGATGCGACCGATTATCTTAACCAGCCTGGTTATGATCCTGACGCAGCCCTGCCTGGCGGCGACCGACAATGCCGTCCTCAAAATGCAGGAAGGCGCCTCGGCAATGCTGCGGGGCAAGTTCGATCAGGCCGTCTCCTCCTATGATCAAGCCTTGCAGGAGAAGGACGTCCCTGCAGCGAGGCTCGCCAGTATACATAACGACCGGGGGGTGGCCAACTGGCGGCTTGCACGTAATGAAGAGGCTTTGAAGGACTTTAACAAGTCTATCGAGCTCTATGGCAACTCGGCAACGGCCTATAACAACCGCGGCAATGTGCTGCTCGAGCTCGGTCGCAACGAGGACGCGCTCTCCGACTTCACCAAGGCGGTGTCGCTGGCGCCCGGCTATGGCGCAGCTTACAACAATCGCGGCAATGCCAACATTCAGCTGTCGCACTATGAGGCCGCGCTTGAAGACTATAAGCGGGCGGTTGCGCTCATGCCGACCAACGCCGTGCCCTATAATGGCCGGGCCAAAGCTCAAGGCGCGCTGGGGCGCCCCTATACCGCGCTGCGCTACATTACCCGCGCGATCGCGCTGAACGGCAAATACACCGCCGCCTATCGCAACCGCGCCCTGATCTATCGCCATCTGGAGCGGGATGAAGATGCGCTCGCCGACTATGAGCGGCTGATCGGTCTCTTGCCGGAAGATGCGGAGCTTTATGTCGAGCGCGGGCAGATCTATCTGCGCCAGGAGAAGCAGCAGACCGCGATCAAGGATTTCAGCAAGGCGATCGAGCTCGACAGCTCCAATGCCCTGGCCTTCGCGCAGCGCGGCGCCGCCAATGTCGCGCGCAAGCAATATGATGCGGCGCTCGAGGACGAGAACCAGGCCATCGCTCTCGATGCGCAACTCGCTGAGGCTTATTTCCACCGTGCGGAAATCCAGGTGCGGCTCGGCGAGCCGGATAAGGCGAGCCCTGACATCGACAAAGTCATCGCACTCGATGCGGATTATGCTGAGGTCTATAAGCTGCGCGCCGAGATCGAGGAGGGTAAGGGCAATAACAATGCGGCCATCGCGGACTACCGCAAGGCGCTCGGTCTCGACCCCTTCCTCAAAGGCGGTCAGGAGGCGCTCAAACATCTGACGGGCGTCGATGAGCCGGTACTCGTGCCGATGCGCGAACCGGTCCAGGGCTGGGAGATCGTCAGCCCTTCGCGCGGACGGTACGTCGCGACCAATCCGCGCTATCCGCAGCTCCACGCCCTCCTCGAGATGCACGGGACCGGCGAGCCGGAAATTCTGGAATGGACGGCGCTGACCGACGCTTTGCAGGGCTTCGGCCTGTTGCGCTACGCTGCCGGCCAGGTCCAGAATGCGGCCGGCGCGTCGGACCGCTATGAATTCATCGTCATCATCGACCTGCGCAAGAACCACGTGGTCTCGATCGAGCCTTATCTGGCCGGAGAGGCCAAGGCCAAGTGGGAATGGGCGCAGACCACGGTCACTATTACCGACAATGACGGGCTCTCCAGCGTGCACGAGCTGCGCCCGCCTCCACCCCCGGTCGTTCAGCGCCCGCGTCCGCCCTCGCCCTGGTATGCGGACGACGGGGGACGCAATGACCGGCGCTGGGGTGGTGGCGGCAAGCCAAAGGGCCTGTTCGACTGGCTGTTCCGTTAGCGGGTCCGCTTCGATGCCATTTGTCACTCTTCCGATGCGCAGGATCGGCGCACTCACAGTCATTCTGCTAGCGCTTCACGCGCTTCCGGCGGCCGGTGAGACATTGCCTGGCCTCGGCGTGGACCGCAGCCGCACCTCCGTCTCCGGCCTCTCCTCTGGCGCTTATATGGCTGGGCAGTTTCAGATCGCCCATTCCACGCAGGTGATCGGCGCCGGCATTGTCGCGGGCGGGCCCTTTGGCTGCGCCAACATTCCGGGCGCGGCCTATGTCCCGTTCTGGCCGGTCCTCGTCAGCCTCAATCTCGAACGGGCGCTGCATCGCTGCATGGAGAGCGGCGGCTGGTTCAGTGGCGTCCCGGAGGCGAGCGGCCTCGCCCGGCAGGCCGAAACGCTCGCCGAGAAGGGGCGCATCGATCCGCTCACCGATCTGAAGAGCGACAAAATCTATGTGTTCTCCGGTGCCCACGACCAAACGATCGAGCGACCCGTAGTCGAGCGCGCCGTCGAGCTTTACGAGGAGCTGGGTGTGCCGAGGACGAACATCACCTTCGTCAAGAATGAGAAGGCGGCGCACGCCTTCATCACCGAGGACGGCGGTCTTGCCTGCGGCAAAGAGGGCGAGCCCTTCATCGAGGACTGCGACTACGATCAGGCCAAAGCCATTCTCGAGGCGGTCTACGGACAGCTCAAAGGGGCGAGCCGCGAGGGCGGCGGCGAATTCCTCGTCTTTGACCAAAAGCCGTTCCTTTCAGATGGCGCCGGCATGGCGGAAGAGGGCGTTGCCTTCATCCCTTCGCCATGCCGAGAGGAGGCCGGCTGCTCCGTCCATATCGTCTTCCACGGCTGCAAGCAGGAGCGGGAGCGGATCGGCGATACCTTCATCAAGGAAAGCGGCTTTGCCCGTTGGGCCGCTGGGAACCGCATCATCGTGCTATTTCCGCAGATCAAGTCTACGAGTACCAATCCGAATGGCTGCTGGGACTGGTGGGGCTATACCGGGCGGCGCTTTCTCGAACGCGATGCACCGCAAATACGCGCGGTGAATGCCATGCTGGAGAAGCTGACCGAAGCACGTTAGCGCTGGGATGTCCGGCCTCGTCCCGGACCGCTTTACTGGCGGAGCTGTTCACCTGCTCTGCCATCCATCCGCACGGCCGTTATTACCACGAGGCCGATCGCCAAGTACGCCAGAATGGTTGCCATGCCGAGCCGCAGGCTGCCGGTCGTGTTGGTAATGAAACTGACGGTCACCGGCGCAGCGAAAGCGCTGACCTTGCCCGAGAAAGCGAAGATGCCGAAGAACTCGGTTACATGCTCAGGCGGTGCAAGGCGCGCAAGGAAGCTGCGGCTGGCCGACTGCAGCGGACCGGCCGCCAAGCCGATGAGGATGGCGAAAACGATATAGGTCATCTCCCCGGCACTGCCGAAAGCTGCGCGTCCTGTCTCCGGCGCCGGGACGCCGACCCAGAACAGCACATGTGTCTGATCGATGGAGATGACGCCAAGGGCCGATATCATCAGCAGGAGCAACGCTCCGACGATCACGGTCTTGGAGCCGAGCCGATCATCAAGGAACCCTCCGGCGAAAGCACCGATGCCGCCAGCTATGGTGATGATCAGCCCGAAAGCGGCCTGCTGCGTCGATTGCCACCTGAACAGGCTGGTGCCGTAAATGCCGCCGAAGGAGAATATCGCCATCAGCCCATCGATAAACAGCAGATAGGCGACCAGGAACATCGCGATATGACGATAGCGGCGTACATTGGCGATCGTAGCGGCGAGTGTGCGCAGCGCCGCAAGGACACTCACCTTCTCCCCGCCGCCTTTCGCCGGAGCATCGGGCGTGAATAGGAAGAAAGGCATCACGAACACCACGAACCACAACGCACAGAAGGGGCCGACGATGCGATCAGCGGGATGGCTGGGATCATTGGGAAGGAGCGATTCCAGCCCGGCCAGGGTCTTGCCAGTCGCCGGATCGATCAGCACAAAAACTGCCATCAAGACTAGGCTGACGATCCCGCCGACATAGCCAACCGCCCATCCGGTGCCGCTGAGGCGGCCGAGCTCGTCAGCCGAAACGAGGCGCGGCATCAGCGAATTGTTGAGCACGGTGATGAATTCCGAGCAGGCAGTTGCCACGATCACGGCGCCGACGATCAGCCACAGCCGCCCGCCCGCATTGGTGCCCGGCTCGGCATACCAAAGCAGGGCCTGCGAGATGACGAACACTGCGCCGATGACGGCGATGTAGCGCTTGAGACGCCCGCTCCCGTCTGCCATGGCGCCGATAATCGGGCTGCCGATCGCAACCACGACGGCCGAAATCCCCATGATGTAGCCCCAGAGCGCCGCCCCCTGGGGCTCGCCGACCACAACGCTGGTGAAATAAGGCGCGAATAGAAAAGTGCCGATTAGCGTGTAGAAGGGCTGCGTCGACCAGTCGAACAGCACCCAGCCGGCAAGCCCGGCGAGGCTGGTCTTTCGCTGCACGGATCCCGCATAGTCGCCGGCTGCTGCGGTGGACATGCGGGTAGCGCTCCTACTGCTCTTGCGCCAGTTCCCGCAGATGCGCGACGGCGACAGTTAACTTGGCGAGGGTAAGCTCGCCGCCGCCGAGAATTTCGTCAAGACTCTTCTGCGCGCGCATGAACGCGGTTTTATGCTGCTCGCGCCAGGCGTGGAAGTCGGGCAGCGCGCCGTTTGCGAGCGTGTAGACCTTCTCCACCAGTGCGCGTTGTCCGGCGGCAATCGTCTCCAGCGTGCTGTTGACGGCAAGCCGATTGAAATGATCGGTATGGCCAAGCGCCTCACTGGCGGCGCGCAGCTCCTCAAGACTGAGCTCGCAGCCGATCTGGAAGTAGAGGCGGCCGACGTCGAGCTCGGGGCGTTTGAGCTTCTCGGCAAGGGAAATAATGTCGGGTGCGGCCGAGAGCGCCGCGACCGTCGCGATGCGCTTGGCTATCTCCTCAGGCACGCCATGTGCAACGAAATCGGCGATTGCGGCCGCGGTCTGATCTCTTTGCCCTTCGTCCTGAAGCGCTTCGAGCTGGCCGGCAATCACGCCGAGCCCTCGGCGGTAGCGCTCGATGATCGTGGAGAGCCCTTCCTGGCATTTGCCGTGACGCAGGAACCAGGCCGTCTGGCGGCGAATGATGTCCTGGACCAAGAGATAGAGCGAGAGCTGCCATTCGCCATCGACCTTGTTGTCGAGGCTATCGATCTCGGCAATGAGCGCTGCAAGGCCGAACACGCCCATCGCCGCAGCAAAGGCATAGGCAATCTCACCGGCTTCGCGTCCGGTCTCTTCGGCAAGACGCACGACGAAGGTCGAGCCGCCCCGGTTGATAGTGGCATTCGCCAGCATCGTGGCGATGATCTCGCGCCGCAGGGCATGGGTTTCAATCTCGGCGGCGAAGCGCTCCCGCATCGTGTGCGGGAAATAGTCGGCAAGGATCCGGCTGAGGTAGGGGTCGTCAGGAACGCCGGAGTGAATGAGGTCGTGATAGAGGCTGATCTTGGCATAGGCGAGCAGCACGGCGAGCTCCGGCCGGGTCAGCGGCTGACGGCGCTCGCCCAGCTCGATATCGGAGGGTAGGCCCTCGAGCGCCCGGTCAAGCAGACCGCTCGCCTCGAGCGCGTGCATCAGCCGACTCTGGAAGCCCAAATCGGCAAATCCACGCCGTTCGCCCATGCTGATCGCAAGCGTCTGGAGATAGTTGTTGCGCAGCACGGCCTTCGCGACCTCTCCGGTCATGGCGACGAGGATGGCGTTGCGCTCTTGAAGGCTGATCTTACCGGCTCGCACCGCCGCGCCGAGCGCAATCTTGATGTTCACCTCCACGTCGGAAGAATTCACGCCTGCGGAATTGTCGATGGCGTCGGTGTTGATCCGCCCGCCTCTCAGCGCAAAGTCGATGCGGCCGCGCTGGGTGACGCCGAGATTGGCGCCTTCGCCGATGACCTTGGCGCCGACTTCGGCGGCGCTGACGCGGATCGCGTCATTGGCGCGGTCGCCGACCTGCTCGTCGGTCTCCTCGCCCCCGCGGACATAGGTGCCAATGCCGCCGAACCAGAGCAGATCCACCTTGGCTCTGAGGATGAGGCGCATGAGCTCAGCAGGCGTCACCACCATCGCAGAGGTTCCAAGCAGCCCGCGGATTTCAGGCGTCAGCGCGATGCTTTTGGCGGCGCGGCTGAACACGCCGCCGCCCTTTGAGATCTTCGCCCGGTCGTAATCCTGCCAGCTCGAGCGCGGCATTTCGAACAGCCGCTTGCGCTCGGCAAGGCTCACCTGCGGGTCGGGCTCGGGATCGATGAAGATGTCGCGGTGGTCGAAGGCGGCAACCAGCCGGATCTGAGGCGAGAGCAGCATGCCATTGCCGAACACATCGCCCGACATGTCGCCAATGCCGGCGACACGGAACGGCGTGGTCTGGATGTCGATGTTCATCTCGCGGAAGTGACGCTGCACAGCCTCCCAGGCGCCGCGCGCGGTGATCGCCATCTTCTTATGGTCATAGCCGGCCGAGCCACCCGAAGCAAAGGCATCGCCGAGCCAGAAGTCGTGGTCGATGGCCAGCGCGTTGGCGATGTCGGAGAAAGTGGCCGTTCCCTTATCGGCGGCGACCACCAGATAGGGGTCGTCCCTGTCGAGACGCACCACGGCTTTCGGTGGCACGACCGTGCCGTCCTTCAGATTATCAGTCACCGAGAGCAAATTGGCGATGAAGGAGCGATAGCAGGCCACCCCTTCCGCCATCATCTCCTCGCGCGTTGCGCCGGGAGACAGGAGCTTCGGCACAAAGCCGCCTTTCGCCCCTTGCGGCACGATGATGGCGTTCTTCACCTGCTGCGCTTTGGCGAGGCTGAGCACTTCGGTGCGGAAATCCATCGGCCGGTCGGACCAGCGCAGGCCGCCGCGCGCGATCGGGCCGCCGCGCAGATGCACGCCGTCGAACCGCGGCGAGGTGACGAAGATTTCGGCAAACGGCTTTGGCGAGGGCAAGCCCTCGACTTTGCTGCTTTCGATCTTTAGTGCGATCGCCGAAGCCGGCGTCAGCTCGGTCGGCGGCTGATAGTAGTTGGTGCGTATGGTAGCCTGGATCAGGTTGCGGAAGCGGCGGACGACGCGGTCTTCATCCAGGCTCGAGACCTGCTCCAGCTGCTTCTCGATGCTGGCCGCGAGCTTGGCGGCTTCCTCCTGGCGCTGCTCGGTTTCAAGCGAGCGGTTCGGGTCGAACAGGACGTGGAACATCTTCACCAGGTCGCGCACGATCGCGCCATGCCGGTCGAAGGTGTTGGCGATATAGAAAAAGCCGAACGGCGAGCCGATCTGGCGCATATAGGCGCCATAGGCGCGCATCAAGGCCGCTTCGCGCCAGTCGAGACCGGCTTGGATGATCAGGCCGTTGTAGGCGTCGTTGCCTGCCTCGCCGCGCCACACCGCCATGAAAGCGGCTTCGAGGCGCAAATCATGGGTCGGCAGGTCGATGGGCTTGCCGTCCGTGGTGCGCAGCAGCAGGTCGTGGAGAAACACGGTCTCGCGAACAGCCCGGCGGATAGTGAGCTCGGAGGTACGCTCAGCGGTAACAGAAAAGCCGAAATTCTCCAGCACTGGCACCCGCCGCGACAGCGAGATCGGCGTGTCGAGGTGATAGATCATGACGCGGAGCTGACTGGGCTCGGTGAGACTATCGTCTCGGAAGAAGTCGATGCCGACCGGATTTTCTGGAGTGAGTTCTCGAGGCGCTGGATGTCCTCGATCGCCCGGCTTGGCCGGTTGATCTCCTGATAGCCGGCGGGAAACGCCTCGAGATATTTCTGTAGCTTCGGCCTTGCACTGGCGCCGTAGTGCTGGCGCAGCGCATCGCGCAGCTCGTCCTCCCAGGTCCGGACGATCTTCTCGACCTCCGCCTCGAGCCTCTCGACCGGCACTGCGTGCACTGCGCCATCATCCTTCCAGATGACGATGTGCAGCCGCACCAGTGGGCCAATGGTGAAGACCGGCGTGAATTCGCTCAGATGCCCTTCGAACAGCCGAGCCAGAAGCGCGCAAATCGCCTTGCCGATTTCGGTCGAAAACCGCTCGCGCAGAACATAGACAAGCAGCGCGGCAAAACGGCCGAACTCGTCATAGCGCACGAAGACTTGGGTGCGCGGCATCAGATCGAGCTGGACGATCTCCTGGGAGATGACCGCAAGCTGGTCGGCCGAGATCTGGAACAGCTCATCGCGCGGAAAGGTCTCAAGAATGTTGCTCAGTACGCGCCCGGAATAGCTGTCGGGCGCATTACCGGAGCGCCGGAACACCTGCTCGGCCTTGTGGCGCAGGAATGGGATGCGCTCGATCAACTCGGTGTAGGCCCGCGAGGAGAACAGGCCGACCACGCGCAGCTCGCCCGTGAGCGAGCCGTCGGCGGTGTAGAGTTTGACGCCGATCGAGTCGACATGGACGCGCCGATGCACCGGTGAGAGAAAATTCGCCTTGGTGATGATGAGGGGCGCGGGCGCTGTGAAGTATTGCTCCAGCTCCGGGCTCATCGCATGCGTCGAGCCGCTCTGGCGCAGCACCCTCTGGTCCGGATCGCGAAGGAGGCCCAAATCCGAGCCAGGGCGTGGGTCGAGCCGGCGCTCGCTGCCCTCGCGGATGAAGTCGTAGGTGCGCATGCCGAGCAGGGTGAAATGTCCGGCCGCGATCCATCTGAGGAACTGGATGGACTCGGCGAGTTCATCGACGGCAATTGGCGGCGGCGAGGCGACATAGGACGCGATCGCCTCGTTGAGCCGCGCCAGCATTGGCTGGTGGTCGGCGACGACGATGCGGACATTGGTTAGGATCTGCCTCAGGCTGGCCAGGAGATCCTCACGCTCCGCCTCGTCCTCCAGATGGTCGATCTCGACATGGAAGAAGCTCTCCGCCCGCGTAGCGGCCGGAGCGCGCCGGTCGGTGCCGAAGAACTCGCTCACCTTGCCCGTTTCGTCGCGGCGGGTGCGAATGATCGGGTGCGCAACGAAGCGCACTGTCAGCCCGCGGCTGATGAATTCGGCGAGCACCGACGAGAGCAGGAAGGGCATGTCGTCGTTCAGCGTCTCGATGACCGTGAATGGCGCGGCATTGCCCTGCTCGACCGAATAGGCCCGCAGCTTCGGCTCGCCGCCCGGCCGCACCTCAAAGAACTCGAAAGCAGAAAGCGCAAGTTTCGCCAGATCGTCCGGAGAGTGAACGGTGAGCGCATCGTCGCCGAACTGGGCAAACAGCATGTTCGCGAACGTTTTGGCCAGGCGGGTTTCCGCGCCATTGCCGTTCATTGCGGTTACCGCTTTCTCTACGGCCTGCGGAATGACCGCTGCACTGATCTGGTTCATTTTTTGATCCGGCGAATTGCGTTAACGCGGCTGTTGGCCCGAAAGGCAAAGCTTCTGTCGAAGGATGAACTCTTCGGCAAGCAAAAAGCTCCGGCTTTATCCGCGTGTTTACCCAGCCTTTAATAGTCGAACTTCGTAACACGGCGTTGAAGTGCGGAAATGCGCCGCGAGAAGATATATATGCACCTAATCATAAAACGCTGGATAATCCGCAACCAGCGCCAGGGCCAGCACATCCACCTCTTTTGCCCCAGCCGCTTTGAGAACGCGGGCGCACGCCTCAATCGTTGCGCCCGTCGTAATGACATCGTCGATGAGCAGCACATGGCGCGCGCGCACGTTATGGGCCCTTTCGGGCAGAACCGCGAACGCCGCTGCGACATTGTCGCGCCGCGCCTGCCAGCTCAGATTGACCTGACTTGGCGTCCGCTTCACGCGGTGCAGCACATCGAATAGGGCCGGCAGGCCGGTGTCATGCCCCAAGCGCCTCGCCAGCAAGGCGGCCTGGTTAAAACGCCTGCGCCAAAGCCGTGTGCGGTGCAGTGGCACGGGGATAACGCAATCGGCCTTGGCGAGCAGTCCGTCGCCGGCACTGCGGAGCATCGGCGCGAACAGGTCGATCAGCTCGTGCCGATCGGTGTATTTCAGGCCGTGGACCAGCTCCCGCATCATCCCGTCGAAACGGGCGATGGCACGGGCGCGGCCATAATCCGGCGCGCGGCGCAGCGCAGCGGAGGACAGCGAGACCTCGCCGCTGTCAAACGGAAGCGGCACGCCCAGCCGGTCGCAGAGTGGGGCGCGGATAAATTCGATCTGCCGCCAGCACTGGGCGCACAGGCTCCCATGCGACGCCAGCGGCTCATGACAGTTGAGGCAAACCGGCGGCAGGACGAGATCGGCGGCGTAGCGCAGCGGGCCGAGCGCAGCGTCGGCGAGGCTGGCGAGCACCGCCTTCAGCCCTTGCCTTTCTTCGCGGCCGTCATCCAGAACTGTCATGCCCTGCCCTTTCTCTTTCGCGGCAGGGTAAGCCGCACTACATCAGGCGCAATGCGTAGGAACCGCAAGCAGGCGACCCGTTGACCGTCCCCGACCTCATCGACCGCAAATTGCTAACTCTGAGGCGCGAACGCGCTCTTCGGGCTAGTGCCGACAACCTGCCCGATTTTCTAATGCAGCGTGCCAGCCAGGACATCCTCGATCGGCTTTCTGGCATCGAGCGGCACTTCTCGCCGATCGTCGCGGTGGGGGCCCTTCCCGGCATCCTGGCCGAGGCGCTGCGCGCGAGAAGCGGCGATGAGTCGGTCATCGAGATGGCGGAAAGCCCGGCGCTGCTATCTGGGGGCAGCGGCTTGAAGCTGATTGGCGATGAACAGCTCCTGCCCTTCAAGCCGGCCTCGCTTGGCCTTATCGTCTCGGCCCTGACGCTGCAATTTGCCAATGATTTGCCGGGCACGCTGGTGCAGATCCGCCGCGCTTTGGTGCCTGACGGCTTATTTCTCGGTGTCGTGCTCGGCGGACAGACGCTTGCCGAGCTGCGCGAGGCGTTCATCGCCGCAGAAACTGAGCTCGAAGGCGGGGCTAGTCCACACGTGCTGCCGGCGGCCGATATCCGCGACTTTGGCGCGCTGCTGCAGCGGGCCGGCTTTGCCCTTCCTGTTGCCGACGCCGACCTGGTAACGGTGACCTATTCCTCCCCGCTGGCCCTTTTTCATGATCTGCGCGGGATGGGGGCTACCAATGTCCTGACCGCCCGGCGTAAGACATTCTTGCGCCGCGCGACGCTGTTCCGTGCGCTCGAAATTTATCAGGAGCGGTTCGCCGCGCCTGGCGGCCGCATCAGGGCGAGCTTTGAGCTGATTCATCTGGCGGGTTGGGCACCGGATGAGAGCCAGCAGAAACCGCTTCGGCCCGGCTCGGCAGCGGCAAGGCTTGCCGACGCGCTCGGGACGACGGAGCATAAACTAAAGGGCTGAAGGTTTAGGCAAAAGGAGCGGCGAAATGAACAAGCTGGCCATTCTCGACGATTATCAGCGCGTTGCCCTCTCGTTCGCGGATTGGTCGGCCGTTCAGGCGCGCTGTGAGGTGACGGTGTTCGACCGCAACCTCGGTGGGCTCGAGGACGCGGCGGCGGCGCTGAAGCCATTCGAGATCATTTGCGCCATGCGCGAGCGCCAGCCCTTTCCCCGCACGATGTTCGAGCGCTTGCCGAACCTCAAGCTGCTGGTCACCACGGGCGCGAGAAACCAATCCATCGATCTCGATGCGGCAACCGATCACGGCGTGCTGGTCTGCTATACAGGCGGGGGGTATTCCGTCCATTCGACGGCCGAGATGGCCTGGGCGCTGATCCTCGCCGGCATGCGCCACCTCCCACAAGAGGAGCATGCGATGCATGCCGGCGGCTGGCAGAGCACCGTCGGAAGCGGGCTTTACGGCAAGACGCTTGGCATAATCGGGCTCGGACGGATCGGTGCCCGCGTTGCCGCTTTCGGCAATGCCTTCGGCATGCGGGTTCTGGCTTGGAGCCAGAACCTCACCGCCGAGGACGCCCGCGCCAAGGGCGCCGAGCGCGTGGAGAAGGACGTGCTGCTGCGCGAGAGCGATGTCATCAGCTTGCATCTCGTGCTCGGCGATCGCACGCGTGGCATCATCGGCGCGGGTGATATTGCACAGATGCGCCCCGGCGCGCTCCTGGTGAATACCTCGCGCGGGCCGCTGATCGAGGAGGCGGCGCTCGTCCGCGCCCTTCAGGAGAAGCGCATCAAAGCCGGTCTCGACGTCTATGATCTGGAGCCGCTGCCGGCCGATCATCCATTGCGGGCCTGCGACAATGCCGTGCTCACCCCCCATCTCGGATATGTCGTGACCGAGGTGTACACCGACTTCTATCGTGACACTGTCGAGGACGTGTTGGCTTTCCTCGACCACGCGCCGATCCGCATGCTCAATCCCGCCGTGCTCTCGCGCAGCTGACCGGTGCAGCCATTATCATGCCCGGCGTGAGCAGCGCGCGCCGCCTTCGCTCAAGTCACGCAGCTTTGTCAAAACTGTGATTCGAATAATACCGGCGAAGGCGTGTTATTTGTGCGGTCGGATGCGGTGGAAGGGTGTTTGGCAGCAGCGGTGAAAAGACAGGGCACGCCGCGAAGCCAAATCCTTCCATAGGGCTTGGAGATGATCATGAGCAAACAAGATCTCCACCGCCCTTTGGCGTCCGGACAAGCCCGAAACGCAGAGCGCGGACGCGCAGCGCCGCCCGGTTAACCGGCGGGCAATACGGGCATCTTGAGCTGAGTTGAGTTGCAGTGGAGCTTTTGGCTGAGGCTCCGCTTCCCTGCGGTGGCTGCTTCCTCCCCGGTCCACCGCCTGTAAAGGTCAGGGCCCGCTTCCCCCCGGCGGCCCTGACCGCCTTTTCCTGACACCTCCCGCTAGCCATTATTCTCCGGGTTCGCGGCGGTTGCGAACAGCCGCCAGGCCGCGGCGAACCGCTCCGCGCGCGTGCCGAGCTCTGCTGCCCCCATTCCCGGCTTATAGAGCGCCGAGCCAAGGCCGAAACCTTTGGCGCCGGCCAGGACGAAGGCGCGCATCGCCTCCGGGGTGATGCCGCCGACCGGCAGCACGGCGGCGCCCTTCGGCAGGACGGCGAGCAACGCTCTGACCACGGGCGGGGTGATCATCTCCGCGGGGAACAGCTTCAAGGCGTCGGCGCCGGCCGCGAGCGCCGCAAAGGCCTCGGTCGGGGTTGCGATGCCTGGCGTCACCGCCATTCCCTCGCGCCTTGCCGCCTCGATCACCTTCACATCGCAGTGAGGCATGACGATCAGCTCGCCGCCGGCCGTCTTCACCGCCGCGACATCCTCAACTTTGATGACGGTACCGGCACCGACCACGATCTCCGGCGGCAGAGTCTTGCGCAAAGTCGCAATGCTGAGCAGCGGGTCTGGCGAGTTCAGCGGCACTTCGAGGATCGTGAAGCCACGCGCCACCAGCACCTTGCCGAGGTCGGCGGCTTCGCCGGGCTTTATCCCGCGTAGAATCGCGACGAGCGGCAAACTCAGCATTGCGGCGGCGAAGCGGTCGTTCATAAAGCGGAAGTTTCCATTAAACCGGCGCGCCGCGCAATGGCGACAAGCCCTTTCACTGCGGCGTTTTCATCAGCGGATTGCGCTTCAATGCCATAGAGATCGAGCGCCGTATGATAACGGCGCAGAAGACCGGAGGAGCCGATCACAAGCAGGTGCCGAGCGGAAAACCGGCTGAGCGCCTCGCGCAGCTCGTGGCCGATCAACAGGCCGGAGAGATAGTCGCTGAGCGCTTCCGCCGGCATATCGCCGAACAGGCCGAGGGTGCGCACCGAGAACAGCGCAGCGGAAAGCCCCCCTGCCCCATCGCGAGCCGCCGTGACACCGCGGACAAAGCCGGTATCGTCCCCCGCGTTTCCCTCCATCAGCCGGCCGAGAATGGAATGGCGCACCAGCACATCGAACAGCTCGCCGGTCATGAAGGTGGCGAAATCGACAACACCGCCGTCCACTACCGTCACCCATTTGCTGTGCGTGCCAGGCAAGACCACCAGGGCCGAGCCATCACCAACCGCGCCGGCGATCTGGGTCTCCTCGCCGCGCATGACGTCGCGCCGTTCGCCATCTTTGAGCGAAAGTCCCGGGACGATCCACACCCGCTCGATGCCCGGCACGGCGGCAAGCTGGCCGGCGAGAGCGGCGCTGTCCGCCGGACATTGCACATAAGGCGCCTCGACCCAGCCCTGGCGCGAGCCGATCATGCCGCTCATCAAGGTGGGGAGGCCAAGCTCGTGCCAATCCCCGACGACTTGCGCGAAGGCCGCAGCGAAATCCCCGCCGGGCACGCGCAAAATGCCGAGATCGGCGCGACGGGCATCCAGGACGGCGCCGTCAGCCGCGATCTTCCAGGCGCGCAGCGCCGTCGTGCCCCAGTCAATACCGATCAGTGCGCCGCGTTGGTCAGCCATCGTGTTATCCCGCAAAAGGGTGGCAGGGCAGCCCGCTCACGCCTGGCTGAATCGCAAGCACCGCCCCGTCGAGCACGCTGGGCTGCTGCAGGCCGACCCTCGCCGAAGTGATATAGAGCGTTGAGAGATCCGCGCCGCCGAACACGCAGCTTGTCGGCTGTTTCACCGGCAGGTCAATGCGACGGTCTTCGGTGCCGTCCGGCCGGTAGCGGATCAGGCAGGCCCCGCCCCAGCGCGCATTCCAGATGCACCCCTGCGCATCCATCGCCGAGCCATCGGGGCCGCCCGGCCCGCCGCTGACGAAGGGGCGGCGATTGAAAATCGTTCCGCTCTCGGCGCCGAAGTCGAAGGCATCGATTTTCTTGGTCAGCGTATCGCCGAAATAGAGCGTCGTATCATCCGGGCTCCAGACCAGGGTATTGGAAATGCCGATCCCGTCGAGAAAGCGCGTGGTCTTGCCGTCCGGATCGATGCGATGCAGCGTGCCGACCGAGGTGGTGACGGGCAGGTCCTCACGGTTCGGGCCAATATTGTTCTGCATGGTGCCGACCCAGAGCCGGCCGCGACTGTCGGTGCGCGCCTCGTTCGCCCGGACGGCCGTATTGGCGTCGCCCACGGCAAAATCGGCGATCGCGCCGCTTTCCTCGACCGTCACCACGCGCGAGGCAAGGGTGGCGATATAGCCGCCGCCCGATCGACGCGGAATCAGGGTGGAGATGGGCTCTGGAAAGGCGAAGCTGGTGAGGGCACCGCTGCCGGGGTGAAGCACATAGGCCTTGCGATCGATAATATCGACGAACAGCAGCCGGCCGGCGCCTTTGTCGTAATACGGGCCTTCACCCAGCGCGCATGCACTATCCAGCACGCACTCCACCTTCATGCCGCTCCTCCCCCAAAAGGATGATTAATGCTGGCCTTGCGCCCAACTCACGTCCAACCGCCGTCGATGGTGAGCACCTGGGCTGACATCATGGCACTGTCGTCGGAGGCGAGCCAGAGCGCGGCGCGCGCCAGATCGTCGGGCATGACACGCCCGGCGAGCGCCTGGCCGGCATCGATCTGCTTCTCAGCCTCCGGTGTCACCCAGAGGGTGAGCTGGCGCTCGGTCATCACCCAGCCGGGCTCGAGCGTGTTGACGCGTATGCCGTGCTTGCCGAGATCGGTGGCAAAGCCGCGCGTCAGGCCGTAAATGGCAGCCTTGGAGGCGGTATAGCCGGGCATCCCGCCCTGTTTCAGCCGCCAGGACACCGAGCCGAAATTGATGATCGAGCCCTTGCCAGCCGCGATCATGCCCGGCGCGACCGCCTGGATGGTGAAGAAGAAGTGCCGCAGATTGACGGCGACCCGGTCGTCCCAATATTCGACCGTCACGTCCTGCCAGGGATGACGCTGATCGTGAGCGGCGTTGTTGAGCAGGGCGAGCGGAGGGCCGTTCTTAGCCTCGAGTGCCTTGATCGCCGCCTGCAAGGCCGGGATGTCTTTCAGATCGCAGGCCTGGAACGCGACGCTGGCGCCTTGCGCATTCAGATCGGCGGCTAGCTTTTCGCCCTGCTCGGCCATGATATCGATGAAGCCGACCTTCGATCCCTGGGCGGCAAAATGCTTCACCAAAGACGCTCCGATACCGCTCGCCCCGCCGGTGATCAGCACCGGCCGGTCCTTCAGGCTGGGATAGATCGCGTATTGATCGTTACTCGCCATGGGGTCTCCTCTTGGGCAGCGGACCTCTTTAGCGACGCGCGAGATCCGAATATTTGGTGTTGTGCTAGCAGGCGGTGGTGACGGTTCTGCGGAAGGTTGCGGATATCGCAGACAGGATAAAGCGGCAAAGGCGATCCGTCGAGCGGGTCACGCAGCGGGATCAGCGCTCGCAACCCTGGAGGATGAGGCCGGCCGTGCCTTGCGAGGCGATCACTAAGGCGAACAGCACCGCCCCGAGCACGCTCATTCCGGCAAGGAAGCGCCGCGGCCGGGCGATGGAGCTGTCGGGGAGAGGCGCCGCTTCCGCGCCCATCCACGCCCGCCAGGACAGGTATCCGCCGGCAAGGCTCGCGGCGACGAGGAGCATACTGAGGGCGGGCACCAGCCAGCGGGCATCATGGGTGCAAACCCAAGGCACTAGCGCATAATTAAGCTGCGTGCTGATCAACCAGGCGACCGCCCCGGAAAACAGTCCCGCGGAGGGAACGCCGTCTTTCATCCAGCTTGTCATAATGATCAAAGCCTCGGGAAGAAGTAGATCAGCGCGTAGAGCGGCAGCCAGGAGATCACGACGAAATCCCAGTAGACAGCGTTGTCCTCGACGTCGCTGAAGCGCTTGGTATGGGCGTGCCGGGTGAACATCAGCGCGGTCAGCACGCCCGTGTCCATCACATCGGTAAGGAGATGAACGGTGTGCAGCCCGAGAATGAGGTAAACGATGGAGCCATAGGCGTTCTTGTCCCAAGTCACATAGAGCGTCGTGAACTCGAAGATGCGCAGGATCAGCGGGACGACGCCGAGAGCGCACATGACGAGAAGCCAGCGCTGCACGGCGGGCAGGTTTTCCTCGCGCGCATATCTCTTGGCGAGCTGGTTCGGCAGGACGCTGATGAGGAGGGCAGCGGTGAGAAGGCTCGACCAGAGGAGGCCGGGCGGCGGGGCGCCGATCGGCCATTGAGGATTGTTCAGCGCGAGATAGAAATAGGTGCCGACCGCAAGCGCGAACCCCGTGGTCTCCAGCACGACAAAGCCCAGCGTCCCCCACCACATCGTCATCTGCGGCCCGAAACCATGTGTTGGCAGATGCGAGAGGTCGAGCGCTGGCCTTTCAAGCGGCTTGTTCATTCTTCATCCTCCGGCGTGCCCCTGGGCCAAAACCAGCCGATCAGCGCCGCGGCAATGAAGGGCAAGCCCACGACCACCGCCCAGGCGGTGAAGATCGAGGCGACGAAGATCATGGCGGTGATGGCTGCGGCGATCAGCGGCCAGATGGTCGGCTGCGGGGAAGTCTCTCGGACGCCAGGCTGTGCATCGACCAGGGAGGTGACCACCAGCTCGCGATAGCCGACCGCGAGACCGGTTGCGACCGGCATGCTGCGACGCATGGCCCAAAGCGGCTCGCGATGCTCAACGACCGGAATGCGATCGAAATTGTGCGGGGGAGGCGGCGATGAGGTGGCCCATTCGAGCGAGCTCGCGCCCCAGGGGTTGTCGCCGGCGCGCTCACCTCGGCGCATGCTTTGGATGACGTTCCAGAGAAACAGCACGAAGCTCGCGAACAGGGTCAGGGCACCGGCGCTGACGAGGAGGTTTAGGTTCCCCCAACCCATTTCCGGTTGATAGGTGTAGACCCGGCGCGGCATGCCCTGAAGGCCAAGAATGTGCATCGGGAAGAAGGCGACATTGAAGCCGATGAAGGCCAGCCAGAAATGCCACTTGCCGAGCGTTTCGCTCATCATCCGGCCGGTGATCTTGGGAAACCAGTAGTAGACCGCGCCGAGCAGCGGGAAGACCGCGCCGCCGATCAGCACATAATGAAAATGCGCGACCACGAAATAGGTGTCGTGCACCTGGGTATCGATCGGCACCGAGGCGAGCATAAGGCCCGAAAGCCCGCCGGCGACGAAGATGAAGAAGAAGCCGAGCACAAACAGCAGCGGGGTCTTAATCACCGGCTTGCCGTCCCAGAGCGTGGCGATCCAGCAGAAGATCTGCAGCCCGTTCGGCACGGCGATGAGCATGCTCGAGGCGGTGAAGAAGCTGGCACCAAGCTGGGGCAGCCCGGTTGCGAACATGTGATGCACCCAAAGGCCGAACGACAGAAAGCCTACCGCGACCAGTGCGAGCACCAGGCCGAGATAGCCGAACACCGGCCGGCGGGCGAACGTGCCGATAATCGCCGAGACCATGCCGGTTGCCGGAAGGAAGATGATGTAAACCTCGGGATGGCCGAAGAACCAGAACAGGTGCTGCCAGAGCATCGCATTGCCGCCGACGGCGCTATCGAAGAAATGCGTCGAGACCAGCCGGTCGAGGATCAGCATCGTCGAGGCGAGCATCACCGCCGGCATGGCGAAGATGATCATGAAGGCGGTGACCAGCATCGACCACACGAACAGCGGGATGCGGTCGAGGCTCATGCCGGGCGCGCGCTGCTTGAACACCGTCACCACGATTTCGACCGCGACGGCGAGCGCCGATACCTCGGTAAAGGTGATCATCTGCGCCCAGATGTCGACGCGCTTGGTCGGCGAGAATTGGGTCTCTGACAGCGGTGTGTAGGCGAACCAGCCGACATCGGGGCCGAGATTCAGCATGAAACCGACCCAGATGAACAGGCCGCCGAACAGATAGACCCAATAGCTGAACGCGTTGAGCCGCGGGAAGGCGATGTTGCGGGTACCGACCATCAGCGGCACCAAGTAGACGGCGAACGCTTCCATCACCGGCACGGCGAACAGGAACATCATCGTCGTGCCGTGCATGGTGAAGAGCTGGTTGTAGAGATCCGGGCTGATCAGCCCGCTCTCCGGCCGGGCAAGCTGCAGGCGCATCACGACCGCGCTGAGCCCGGCGAGGAACAGGAACATGAACGCGGTGACGATGTAGCGACGTCCCACCACCTTGTGATCGACGCTGGAGAGCGCGCCGATCAGGCCGCGCCTCGTGCCCCAAGTGCGCGACAAACGCGCCCGCAGCGCTGTCCCGTCGAGGTCGGTGTCGCGCAGATCTTCAGTCACCCCGGGGGCGGCGATCTGGCTCATTTCAGCCCCATTAGATAGCTGATCAGCGGATCGACTTCGTCGCCGCGAAGCGCTGTCGCCGGCATATGCGCGCCGGGCTTGATGTTTTGCGGATCGAGGATCCAGCCGCCGAGCGATCCGCGATTGAGCGGTAGGGTCGCTGAGGCAAGCTGCTGGCGGCTGCCGATATGGGTGAGATCCGGGCCGACCAGACCTCCCGCGGTCGTGCCGCGCACGGTATGGCAGAGAACGCAGGACCTGGAGAGGAAGACGGTCTGGCCCTTCCGGCTGTGATCGTCGGAGGGTGGCGCTGCCTCGCGGATCTGGGCCTCGCGCCATGCCGCGAACGCCGCTTTAGGCTCGGCCACCACCACGAGCCCCATATGCGCGTGCTGGTAACCGCAGAATTCCGCGCATTGCCCGCGATAGACGCCCTCGCGTTCGGCGACGAGCTGCAGCCGGTTCTCCGTCCCCGGGATCAGGTCGAGCTTGCCGGCGAGATTGGGCACCCAGAAGCTATGGATGACATCGGAGGAGGTGAGCTCAAAAGTGACACGCTCGCCAGTGGGGATGTGGACCTCGTTCGCGGTGATGAAAGTGCGCGAGGGCTGCTCGTCCCGATAGGTGGCCTCCCACCACCATTGGTGGCCGTTCAGCCTGATGGTCACGCTCTCCGGGCGCGCGCTGTAGAAGCTTTTCTGCCCGGCATAGCTTAGCCCGGTGAGAATCAGTACGGAGAGCCCGGTAAACGCGACCGCGCTGCCGATTATGATGCTCCAGCGTTTCTCCTGGCCGGGGTTGGTCTTGAGCATGGGCTCGCGCCCCCGCCGTCTCGGCCAGAGCGACCAGACAAGCGCCGCCATCGTCACGAACCAGACAGCACCGAGGAACGCGACGAAACCCCAGATCAGGGAAGCAAGATGCCCTGCCTTCGGCCCCGCCGGGTCGAGTGCGGACTGCCAGCCGCCGCAGCCGGCAAGAGACAGTGAGAGAAGCAGGACGCTATAGGGTATCGCTATCGCGCGGAGCTTGCGGGCCGAGCCACCCTCATCATGACGGTGGCTGCCGCGGGCAGCCGAAGCGAGCGGCGCGAGCCGGTTTTGCGCCATGTAGGCCCCCAATGGCAACGGTGCGCTGGATAACGCGCCCGTGAACGCGTGGTTCCAAGCGGGGCCGGAGAGCCTGGATTCGGTGGTGGACCGCCTGTTGGCGGTCGTGGGCGTGGATTATGAAAATGCGAAAGGCCGCCCGAAGGACGGCCTTTCCATTGTCAGCCGCTGGCGGCGCAATGTTACGCGCGGCCGGTCTCCACCGGAGAGGCCACGCTCACGAAATGCGCCCCAAGCGACGCTGGACAATGAGACATTGGACCACCTCCTTTCATTCTGTTGACACCAAAGTCCAAGGTGGGGGCTTCGAGCCGATCCGTCAACTTTTATCGCGTGAGAAAAGGGTGCTGGATGGGACGACCGCCACAGCACGCCTTCTGCGTCGAAGGCATCAATGCGGGCCTACTAGGCTGCCGCAGATGCTTCGGCCGGGTCTTCGCGGACAACGACCGTAGTGGCTACTGGGTAGAACTCGTCGCCCGGCATGCCGACACGCCGCGCATGCTCGCGGATCGAACTCGGCGTCCCGTGCCTGATAGATGCAGAAGGTGCCGATGCGGCCGTCCGGCTCCTGCACGACATAGCTGCGGATCCAGCGCACGCGGTCGGACATCTCATCGTTGCCGATGCGCGCCGATTTGGCTCCGGCGACCTGCAGTTCCCCCAGATTCGCCCAGGCGCTGGGACGGCGGATCACATAAAGTTCCATCTTACTCTCCGTAGATGTTGCGGGCCGGTGCGGCCCTGCTGCGGTTCTCCCCTTGTGGCGATTTCGGCAGGGGATAGCTGTGGTATAAGGGAAGCAACGCCGGGCCGTCCTTACGCCCGCCTGAGCATTTCCTGATCTTTGGCTGATCAGCAGCCCTGCGCCGGAGATTTACCCTTGGTTAGCTTCGAATTCGGTCCCTTCAAGCTCGATGAACCTGGCCGGGCACTCCGACTGGCGGGACGCGAGATACCTCTCCAGCCGCGGGTGTTCGACCTGCTCGTCTATTTGATGCGGAACCGCGAGCGCGTGGTATCGAAAGATGAGCTGTTCGACGCGCTCTGGCCTGATGTTACTGTCACTGAAGGCTCCCTGCAGCGCGCGGTCAGCACGCTTCGCGCCGCGCTCCGGGAAGGCGGTCTGGAGGAGGCGATCCGCAGTTTCCCGCGCATCGGCTACCGCTTCTCGCTGGATGGCGAATTTCCAGAGCCGGAACAGGGGCAGGCGACGAGCAGCCCCGAGCCGGTCAGCCTCGCCGCCGCCCGGCGCGCCGTCACCGAGCAGCGATGGCATGACGCCGCCACGCTTTATGCGCGAAGCGATGGCGCGGCAAAACTGGAGGGATCAGACCTCGACGGGTGGGCGGTTGCCGAGCAATGCCGGGGCAGGCCCTTCGACGCGGTGCCGATTCTCATGCGGTCGGTCGCGGCTTATGCGCAGGCCGGTGACAGCGATGCCGCCGCAGCGAGCGCTGCGGCACTCTCGGGTATCCATTTTGAACGCGGCGCGGTCGCGCTCGCCAGGGGTTGGCTTGCTCGCGCCCAGGATCTGCTCGCCGCAAAGCCGGACACGCCAGCCGCGGGGCGCGTGATCTGGATGCAGTCCCGGTTTGCTGCCTTTGAGGGCGACCCCCAAGCAGCCCTCGAGCTTGCAGAGGCCGCTTACCTGCTTGGCCAGAGGCTAGGCGTTCTCCCGATCGAGGCGTTGGGCCTGATGTACCGGGGTTTCTACCGGCTTAGCCTTGGCGACACAAAGGCCGGGCTCGCGGACCAGGACCATGCGGCAGCGCTTGCTCTCTCGAGCAATATCGACCCGCTTACCGGCGGGACGCTCTACTGCAACATCCTGTGGGCCTGCCGGACCTTCGGCGACTGGGCACGGGCGAACCAATGGACGCTCGGCTACAAGCAGTTCTGCAGCGCGAGCCAGATGGGCTTCTCCGGATCTTGCCAGCTTCACCGCGCCGAGGTTCTGGGTGTCCGGGGTTCGCTCCGCGAGGCATTGGCGCATGTGAATGACGCCCTGAGAGATCTTCCGGGGGATGCGCCATGGGCGATCGGAGACGCTTGGCGCGTTCTTGGCGATATTCATGCCGCCATCGGTGAAGAGCGTGCCGCGCTCGCGGCTTACGAGCAAGCTTACAGTCTCGGCTGGGATCCCGAGCCTGGCCATGCAATGCTGCTTGTCGAGCGCGGCGAGGCTGAGGCCGCATTCGTCAGTCTCGAGCGCAGTCTTATCGGCCGGAGCTGGTGGACGCTGCAGCGGCAAGGCATGCTGCTTGCCCATCTGGCGCTGGTCGCGGTGCATGCCGGCCGGCTGGAGCGCGCTCAGGCGCTGATCGATGATCTTGCCGGACAAACAGAGCGCTGGCCGATGCCGTCGATCCGGGCGCTCACCAATGAGGCGTCAAGCCTTCTTGCGCAAAAGCGCGGTGAGCAGGACACAGCGCTGCGCCACCTGCATCTGGCCCGCCAGCTATGGACCAGCCTGGAGTCGCGTTTCCACGCGGCAAGGCTGCGCCTGCAGATCGCCACTCTGCAGATCGATCTGGGAGATTCGCGCGGCGCCGAGACAGAGCTGCGTGCCATCAGGGCGACCGTCGACGAGCTCGATTCGGACAAGCTACGGCGCAGGCATGAAGCCATGCAGAGCCAGCTCTCCGGCAGCTGAGGAAGCAGGTCAAATGGTCGGGGCCGCGTGATTCGAACACGCGACCCTGAGCTCTGCAAACAGCAGGTCATCGCCACTCAGCATCGGTAGCGCGCACCTCACGCCACCCAGCGGGAGCCGCTGCAATGATTCTTACGCGGCCCTGCTGACACGAACGGCTGCCTGTTGCGTGATCATCGTGCGGTTGAGCAGCTTCGTACAGGCGTAGACCGCTTCGATGGACGGCGTCGGCGTATTGGTGATGCGGGCCATCTCCAGGATCGAGCCGATCAGCGCCTCGGTCTCCAGCGCCCGGCCGGCCTCGACGTCCTGCAGCATCGAGGTCTTGTGCGCTCCCACCGCCTCGGCGCCTTCGATCCGTTTTTCGATGGTATGGCGGAATTTCACCCCGAGCTTCTCCCCGACCGTTTGCGCCTCGCGCATCATGTCGGCCGCGAGCTTTCGCGTTTCGGCGAACCGGCAGATATCCTCCAAGGTTGCATGCGAGAGCGCGCTAATCGGATTGAAGGAGAGATTGCCCCAGGCTTTCAACCAGATTTCCGAACGAATGTCGGGCAGCACGCGCGATTTGAGGCCCGCTGCAACGAACACATCATGGATGCGCTTGACGCGCTCGGTCTCACTGCCGTCGAGTTCGCCGATCGGGAAGCGGTCGCCTTCGACATGATGAATGACACCTGGCTCGACGACCGCCGCGGCAGGATAGACCACGCAGCCGATGATGCGGCTCGGATCGACCTTCTCGGAAAGGATGCCGGTCGGGTCGAGGCTGGTGAGCTTCTGCCCGTCATACTGGCCGCCGAGCCGCTGGAAGTACCACCAGGGCAGGCCGTTCTGCACCGTCATGATCGCCGTATCGGGGCCGAGCATGGCATCGATATCGCTGACTACCGCCTCGAGCAGATGCGCTTTCACCGCAAGGACGACGAGATCCTGCGAGCCGGCTTCGGCCGGCGTGGTCGCAGTCTTGACGTTCGCCTTGAACTCCTTGCCGTCATGCCAGCGCAGGGTAAGGCCATTCTTGCGGATTGCGGCAAGCTGCGCCCCGACATCGATGACTGTGACGTCATTGCCAGCAAGGGCGAGCTTCGCCGCCATCAGTCCGCCGATCGCGCCCGCGCCAACCACGCAGATGCGCATCGGTTTGGGAGCATCGCCGAGCAGATAGGCGCTCGGCAGGACCTGCGAGAAGGAGTTGGACAGCGCCCCTATCCCCTCGATGGCGATCTCGACAGTATTCTCCGCCTCAGCCATGACGCCCACGCCGACCGAGGTGCCGCAGGCAATCACATCGCCGGGCATGAGCGTCACGTCCTTCGAGAGCAGGCTGACGAGTTTTTGCGGCGGGAAGAACATGTCATTTACCGGATAGTTCTGCCGCTCGGCGCCATTAAGGATGGTGCGGACATGCAGGTTCATCGGCTCGAGCCCGGTCGCGATCGCCGGACCGAACGCACCGAAGGTGTCGAAGCTTTTTGCGCGCACCCACTGCGCAAAGCTAGGGTCTTTGTTGAGCAGGTCGATGGCGGTGACGTCGTTCACGCAGGTGTAGCCGAAGATGTAATCCGCGGCTTCCGCCTCAGAGATATTGCTGCAGCGCTTGCCGATGACGATGCCGAGCTCGCCCTCATAGACGATCTTGCCGGAATAGGTGGGCGGGCGTTTGATCGGCTGGTGATGGGCGAGGAAAGCGGATGGCGACTTCAGGAACCATAGCGGCTCGGGCGGCCGTGACAGGCTTTGCTTCTTGGCGTTCGCCGCAAAATTGTTCCAGAGGCAGATCATCTGCCTCGGCTCGCAAGGCGTCAGCAGCTTGACGCTGGCGAGGGGCAGCGTTTCCCCATTCGGCTGCGGATCGGCGAACATATCACCACTGTGAACGCTGATGTTGCCGTCCTTGAGCGTGCCGAAGCCGATACGGCCGCCGGCCTCAAACCGGACCCATTTCGTCATGTTTTCCTCCCGATCTTTTTTGTGGCGCGTCATACCGGAAGGGCTGATCTTCCCGCCGCCACGCGCCCGTCAACGCCTGCTTCAGGCGGATGATGCCGATTATAATATCGGCGATGACGCGCTGATACATGAAAAGCAGGTCCCGTGAGCCCGGCGACCTCGCTTGGTGAGCCATGCTCGGCCAGAGCATGGCGATCGACACCGCTCGGGCCGGGAAAGCCTCAGTCAAACGGCATCGGCGGGGCGGGCCCCAGCCTTGCGGCCATAGATCGCGTCAGCGCGCGCTTCAAAGGCGGCGGCGAACTTGCGGAAAGCGCGGTCGAACACCGCGCCCATTAGCATCTGCAGCATCCGCGAGCGGAATTCATAAGCGATGCGGAAGCCGACGTCGCAGGCCTCGGCCGCAGCCGGCTGGAAGGTCCAGCGATTGTCGAGGCTTTTGAAGGGTCCATCGTAATATTTGACGCGGATCTCGCCTGCCTCGGGATCGAGCCGGACTTCGCTCGTGAAGGTTTCGTTGATGAGCCTATAGGCGACGGTCATGCTGGCGATGATCACCTCAACCGCATCTTCCTGCCTGCGGCTGATCACCCGAAGAGACTGGCAAAGTGGCACGAACTCCGGATAGCGCTCGACATCGGCGACCAGAGCGAACATGTCGGCGGCACTGTGCTGGATCCGTCTGTGGGTCTCAAATTGCGGCACGCGTCTCACTCAATTCGGCTAGCAGTATCTCGGCGTCGCGGTCGGATGTCAGCCGATGAAGCCGGACGTGAGAACCATGCGTTGCGAAGGCGGCAAGGATCCTCGGCGTCGACCGCTTGTCGAAATTCCATATGTAGCGCAGGAACTCCAGGTCCAAACGCTCAGGGCACCCTTTTGGCATGCCTTCGCGCACATGGCCATAATCCTTGAAGGTGCGGCGGAATATCCGCCCGAGGCAGCGATGGCGCGGATAATCCAGGAAGATTGCCGTATCGGCGCGTGGCAGCCGCAAATGCAAACTGCCTGAATAGTTGCCGTCCATGATCCAGGAAGGCTGTTCGCTAAGCGTAGCAACCGCTTTGAGCCATTCCTCTGGCGGGGTCTGAGTCGCGATGCTGCGCCTCATGCTTCACCACTATGTGACCCTCACAAACGCCACAGTGATTTGGCAAGGAAGCCATATTCCTTTGCAATCCTGTGATAACCGACACAGTCACGCTGAAGGGGGCTCATGGCGTATTCCGCAGCTTTACACGGCAATCGGGAAGGCGCGGAGCGCCTCGATGTCGGCCTCCTTTCCGTCGCAACCGCGGTCCCGGAGCACATCGCCCCGCAGCGCGAGGTGGTTGAGGCGGCGCGTATGGTGTTCCGCGATGATTTTGAGGATTTCGACCGCCTCGCCGCGGTATTCTTCACGGCCGGCATCATGGAGCGGCGCACCTGTCAGCCCTTCCCCTGGTATCTCGGCAATCATGACTGGCCGGCGCGGACCGAAGCCTATGAGCGCGGCGCCCTGGCGCTATTCGTCGAGGCGGCAGGCAAGGCGCTGGAGCGCGCGGAGCTAGTCGCCGCCCAGGTCGATGTCATTGTCACCGTGTCCTCCACCGGCATCGCCACACCGAGCCTTGAGGCACGCGCAATGGCGCAGCTCGGCTTTCGCAGCGACGTCATGCGTGTGCCGGTGTTCGGGCTCGGCTGTGCCGGCGGTGCGGCAGGCTTGGCGCTCGGGGCCGAGCTGGCCGCGGCCTCGCCGGGACGCATCGTCCTCGTGGTTGCCGTCGAGCTGTGTTCGCTGGCTGTCCGCCGCGACCTCGCCACCAAAGGCAACATGGTCGCGCTCGCCCTGTTCGGCGATGGCGCGGCGGCGGTGGTGCTGCGGGGCGGGACCGGTGGTCACGCGATCCGCATCGTCAATGCTGCGCATCATACCTGGCCGGACACACTGCACATTATGGGCTGGCGCGTCGACACCATGGGGTTCGGGGTGATCTTCGACCAGTCGATCCCGGCCTTTGCGCGCGATCATATGGCTGCGGCGATCGATGATATGCTGGCGAAGCAGGGCCTCACCCGCACCGATCTGTCGCGTTATGTCTGCCATCCCGGCGGGCGCAAAGTGCTCGAATCCATCGAGATGGCTATGGACCTTCCGCCTATGGTGCTCGACCATGAGCGCGAGGTGCTGCGCTCTTTCGGCAATATGTCGGGACCGACGGTGATGTTCGTGCTGGAGCGCGTGCTGGCGGCGAAGGCTCCCGAACGTGCCCTGCTGCTGGCGCTCGGGCCGGGTTTCAGCATTTCGACGGTCACGCTGGCGGCTTGAGGAGCGCGGGAAGGTGGACGTCGCTGCCTGGAATCCCCTGTCGGTCGCGCTGCTGCTGTTCGTGACGGTGCAGCGGCTTGGCGAACTGATGCTTGCCCGGCGCAATACGCAGCGGCTTCTTGCACGCGGCGCTTTCGAAGCGGCTCCCGAGCATTATCCTTTGATCGTTTCGCTACATGCCGCCTGGCTCGCCGGCCTCTGGCTGCTTGCGCCGGCTCGTCACGCCAATCCCCTCCTCGTCGGGGTCTATGCCCTCTTGCAGGCGGCGCGCTTCTGGGTGCTCGCCAGTCTTGGCGAGCGCTGGACCACCCGCATCATCGTCCTGCCCGGCGCGCCGCTCATCCGGACCGGTCCTTACCGGTTCGTGTCACATCCAAATTACTGGGTCGTATCTGGAGAAATCCTTATTCTACCTCTGGTATTTGGTCTCACTTTCTACGCATTGATCTTTACTGTTCTGAATGCTGCGCTGCTGACAATACGCATCAAAGCCGAAGACCGGGTCTTGCACCAGAGCCGGCCCTAGAAGGAGCCCACCTCGCCGATGGACACCCGCGCGACAGCTATCGCTCCCGCGCCGCCGCTCGCGGCATGGGCGGGCTTCGCCGCGATGTGCGTCGGCATGTTCATGGCTATCCTCGACATTCAGGTCGTCGCGACCTCCCTGCCGACGATTCAGGAAGCCCTGCACATCCCCAAAGACCAGATGAGCTGGATCCAGACCAGCTATCTGATCGCCGAGGTGATCGCTATTCCGTTGACCGGGGTGCTGACGCGCGCTTTGACCATGCGCTGGCTGTCCGTCGCAACCACCGCCGCCTTCACCCTCGCCTCGATCGGCTGCGCTTTCAGCAGCACATTTGAGCTGCTGCTGTTCTGGCGAGTGATCCAGGGTTTTGCCGGCGGTTTACTGATACCCCAGGTGTTTTCCGCAGGCTTTGCCCTGTTCCGCGCGCGCGGACAGGCAACCGCAACCACCATCGCCGGTATGCTCGCAGTGCTCGCGCCGACGCTTGGGCCGACCGTCGGCGGGTGGATCACCTCGACTTATGACTGGCCCTGGCTGTTCCTCATCAATGTCGTGCCCGGCCTTGCGGCGATTGCGACGGGAACGCTGGCGCTGCCGCGGGAAGCGCGGGCGCTGCAGCTGCTCCGCCGTCTCGACATCCTGGGCCTTAGCATTATGGCGGTGGCGCTCACCTGTCTTGAAATCGGCCTGAAGCAAGCCCCTCAGGCGGGATGGATTTCGCTGCCCGTTTGCGCCCTGCTCGGGCTTGCGGCAGCTCTTGGCGCCCTCTTCATTCGCCGCTCCCTCAGCCGCGCCGAGCCCCTTGTCGATCTGAGCACCTTTGCCGATCCCCGTTTCGCCCTTGGCTGCCTCTTGAGCTTCGTTCTCGGCTTCGGGCTTTACGGGTCGGTCTATCTGATGCCGGTGTTCCTCGCCTTCGTGCAGGCCCACGACGCACTGGAGATCGGCCATGTCATGGTGATGACGGGGCTGGCGCAGCTCATGATCGCCCCGCTGGTCGTTGCCAGCGAGCAGCGCCTGAGCGCCTATCTGCTCACCGGCTTCGGGCTTGGCCTGTTTATCGGTGGCTTGGGCATGAGCGCATTCCAGACCCGCGCCACCGATTTCGACGAAATGCTCCTGCCGCAGATCACCCGAGGCGCCGCCATCATGTTCTGCCTGCTGCCCCCGGTGCGCATCGCGCTCGGCCACCTGCCACAGGAGGCGGTGGCGAATGCCAGTGGGCTGTTCAATCTGCTGCGCAATCTGGGCGGCGCGATCGGCCTTGCTCTGATCGACACGGTGATCTATGGCCGCGCGCCCATTATCGGCGAGAGCTATGGCCGGGCGATTGACGCCGGGAGCGTCGAGGCGGCAAAGGCGGTCGGCTTACCGATGGAGCGTTTCCTGTCCCATGTTCCCGGTACGCCGGTCGAGCCGCACATCGTGGGCTATGTGCGCTCGGCGGTCGAGCGACAGGCGCTGACCGAGGCCATTAACGAAGCCTGGGCGATGTTGGCGATCCTGACGCTCGTCGGCGCACTGGCGACGGTTGTGTTTTTGCGGCGCTTGTCGGTGAGGGGTGTCGCCGCCGCAGCACCTCAACCCACGCTGCCGACGCCGAACTATAGAAGCCGAACTGTCGGCGAATACTGTGATCAGCTACGAGCAAATCGGCGCGTTGCCGACCCACTTACGCGGCCAAGTTATCGGCCAAAGCGCAGACCCAGCGCCTCGCAGCGATACAGGCGATGACTGCGAGCGGGTGACGTTAAGGTCAACACGCCCTACCGCTCCTCTTCCTCTTCATCATCATCAGCCGGGACGTAATGAGGTGGCATTATGTCGTCATGGTGACGGTTTTTCGGCTCGGCATCGCCGGGCTGCCTCTCGGCAATCTGGGGCTTGTGCTCCTCGGTACGAAAGGGCTGCTCTTGGCTTTTCCTGGTCGGGGGACGCCGTCTCCATGCTCTCATGGCGCTCACTGCTTTGCTGAATGTCGGATTGAGGCCGGCTCGGCTTGCCTATGCTGCAATCGCGTCCGAGCTCACTGACCGTGTATATCGCACCATCTTAGCACCAGTGGGGGCGAGAAGGCGGCTTTTGTGCAACTCTACCCTGGCAAGAAAGTTTCCACACTGTAAAGTGCCGCTTGGCGCGTTTTGTCGCGCACCATGCTTTCGAAATGGCTGCGCAGAGCGCCAGCGTGGCTGGTCACAACGTCACATGATGGCCCACACAACCTCGGCAACCCTCAGTGCAATTTGACGCGCGGACGCGTGGCACTGCCGATCCAGCGGCCAAAACTGTCGAGCACTACCGCCCACCAGCCGAACAGCGCCGCCTGATGGCGCTTGTAGAGCCACTTGTAGATTAGCCGTGCTAGCAGCCCTTCGATGCGGATGCCGGCGCCGCGCGCCAGGCCCATCAGCGTGCCGATCGCCTCGGCGTCGCCCAGCGACACCAGCGAGCCGAGATCGTTGTAGCGGAACGGCGAAACCTCCTCGCCGCGGATCAGGCGAGGGATCGCGCGGCTGAGATAAGCGGCCTCTTGAAACGCCGCTTGCGCGCGCGGCGGCACCAGCGCGCCTTTCTCCGGCCAGGGCGCGGCAGCGCAATCGCCGAAGGCGAAGATCTGCGGATCGCGCGTGGTCTGCAGCGTCGGCGTGACCACCAGCTGGCCGAGCCTGCCGGCCTCCAGCCCGGCAATATTGGCGAGGAAGGCGGGCGCCTTCACACCCGCCGCCCAAACCGATATATCGGAATGAATGCGCTCGCCGGAGCGCGTTATGATCGCGCCCTTCTCCACCGCCGTGACCTGCGTTGCGTTCAGCACTTTCACACCGAGCTTGCGCAGAATTTCATCGATCGCCTTGGCGATATGCTCGGGGAGCTGGAGCAGGAGCCGCGGATCGGCGTTGACCACAGTCAGACGCACGAAGCGCTCGGGATCGAGGCGCGTGAGGCCATAAGCGAGCAGCATCCGGGTGGTCGAGCGCAGCTCCGCTGCAAGCTCAACGCCCGTTGCCCCGCCGCCAATGATGCCGATATCGAGGCCGTCCTTGCCGGTGTCCTCGTAATTGGCGCGCATGCAGGCCCGCACGATCTCGCGGTGCAGTCGGTCGGCCTGCGGGGCGCTGTCAAGGAAGAACGCATTCTCCTTCACGCCCGGAATGCCGAAATCATTGGTCACCCCGCCCACCGCAATCACGAGCATGTCGTAAGGCAAGCGCCGGGGCGGCGCGATCTCCATGCCGGAGTTGTCAAGCGCGGCGCCGATCAGGACCTCGCGCTTCTCCCGGTCGATGCCCTCGAGTGGCCCCTGGCTGAAGGTAAAACCGCGCCAGGCGGCGAGCGCCAGATAGGCGATCTCATGCGCACCCCTGTCCATGCTGCCAGAGGCGAACTCATGCAGCAGCGGCTTCCAGACATGTGTCGCGGACGGATCGACCAGGGTAACAGCAAGGCTGTTCCGCTTGGCCTTCGCCTGCAGCATCGTCGCGAGTGGCAGGCCTCCCGCGCCGCCACCACAGACCACGATACGGAATGGCGCGGTAGCCGCATCGGTGGCAGTCCGGCGGGTCGGCGCGGTCGTCTGTCTTTCCACGAGTTGCATCGAACGTTCCTCCTTGAGCGGCGGAGTTCAGTCCAGATGTGAGACACATCGGGCTCGGTTTCAATTGCACAAAACTGCCGCGACTTTCCTGTTTTTAGCGCCACCTTGCCATTTGCCCGCGCCATTTCGATGTACCTTCTGCAATCGGCGGCTATACAAGAGGCAACATGTCCATTCCCGATCCGCGCCCGACGCTCAGCGCTCCGGACGACGATCCCTATATCTGGCTCGAAGACATTGACGGCGCTGCCGCCCTCGCCTGGGTGGCGGAGCAGAATGCGCGAACGCTGGCGCGCTTCGGTGGCCCCCGCTTCAAGGCGGACAGCGAGACCCTGACGGCGATCTTCGACCGGCCGGACAACATTCCTTATGTCACCCGCCGCGGCGGGCTGCTCTACAATTTCTGGCAGGACGCCGCTCATCCGCGCGGTCTATGGCGGCGCACAACGCTCGCCTCCTTCCTTACGGACGGCCCGGATTGGGAGACCCTGCTCGACCTCGACACCCTTGCGGCAGATGAGGGTCAGGACTGGGTCTGGGGCGGTGCCTCGACGCTACCCCCCGCCCATGAGCGCGCTATCCTGCGGCTGTCGCGCGGGGGAAGCGATGCCGTTGAGCTGCGCGAATTCGATCTGACCCGGAAAGCCTTCGTCGAGAGCGGCTTCTATCTTCCGGAAGCGAAAGGCGGCGTTGCATGGCTCGATGCGGATACACTGCTGCTCTCAAGTGCCTACGGTGGCGAGCCTATGCAGACCCGCTCCGGCTATGCCCGCACCGTCCGGCGCTGGGCGAGGGGTGCCGATCCGTTGGCGGGGCCGGTTCTGTTCGAAATCGATAACGACGCAATGGCGACCGCCGCCGTGGTCGACCGAACGGCGGACACGGAGCGGGTTTGGTTCTTCGACCGGTTCGGCTTTTTCGACGAAAGGGTCTGGCTCGGCGACCAGAACGGGCCGCAGGCCCGGCTTGACGTGCCGACCGATGCACAGATCGGCTTCAATCGCGACTGGCTGGTCCTGAAGACGCGAACGCCCTGGACGGTCGCTGGCACGACCTATGCGCCCGATACGCTACTCGGTGGGGCGATCGCCGACATCCTGGCCGGCACCCCGCGGCTTCAGGTGCTGTTCGAGGGCAGTGAGCGGATCGCCCTGAAATATTTCTTCTGGGCAGGCAGCCGTCTCGTGCTCTCCATTCTCGACAATCTGCGCCCGCGCTATGACGTGTTCACCCCATCGGCGACGGGTTGGGCCGGGAGCCGGCTCTCTGGCCTGCCGGAGACGGGCGTGGTCTCAGCCTGGCGGCTCGATGCCGAGGAGACCGAGTCGAACGGCGATGTGCTGGTCAATGCCGAAGATCCCCTCACCACGCCAGCTCTCAGCCTCTTCGCACCCGGCGCAGCGCCGACAGTGCTGAAACGCGCGCCGACGGTTTTCAATGCGAGCGGGCTCATCGTAACGCGACATGAGGCGGTCTCCACCGATGGCGAGCGCATCCCTTATGTGCAGGTCGGCCCCGCCGACGAGACCGGGAACGCGCCGGTGCTGATGACCGGCTATGGTGGCTTCGGGCTGCCGCGCGAGCCGGGCTACGTACCAAGCGTCGGCAAGCTGTGGCTCGAGCCCGGCGGCACTTATGTCCTCACCCATATCCGCGGGGGCGGTGAGTTCGGCACCCGCTGGCACGAGGCCGGGCGGCAGGCCGGCAAAATCCTGTCGCATGATGATTTCGCGGCCGTCGCCGCCGATCTCGTCCGGCGCGGCGTAACCCAGCCGAAGCGGATCGCGGCAACCGGCGGCTCGAATGGCGGCATCCTCATCACCAATATGCTGACGCGATATCCGGAGCGGTTCGGGGCGCTGTTCTGCACGATCCCGCTGATCGACATGCGCCGCTATCCCAAGCTCCTCGCTGGGGCGAGTTGGATCGCCGAATATGGCGATCCGGACAAGGCCGAGGACTGGGCGTTCCTGCAGAGATATTCGGCCTATCACGCTGCCGAAGCCGGGCGCGATTATCCGCCCATCCTGATCGCAACGACGCGCCGCGATGACCGCGTCCATCCCGGCCACGCCAGGAAAATGACCGCCAAGCTGCAGGCCATGGGCTATGACGCGTATTTCTACGAGCCGGAGGCCGGCGGTCATGGCTACGGCAAGGACAACAAGGAGCGCGCCGCGTTCATCGCGCTCGGCTATGGCTTTCTACGCGAGAAGATCGGCTGGATGGAGGTCTGATCGCGCAACGCCGCTTGCCATTGCTATGGCGCAGAATCAGCTGCCCTGGCCGCAGCGCAGACGGGTCTCTTCGGGGCGCGGATCGTCCTCCGCGGCATTCTCTGCTTCGGCAAGAGGCGGCTCATCTTCCTGAAGCGGCTCTTCCTCCGCTGCGCCATCCTCGAGCGGGTCCTCATCGGGGGTGAGAATCGGAAAATCATGCGGCTCGGGGACAGCGAAGCCCGGCGGAAGATTGCTGTCGAGAAGGCCAGCGCCTTTCAGCTCGGCAAGACCGGGCAGATCCTTCACTCCGTCGAGACCGAAATGCTCCAGGAAGGTGTTGGTCGTACCGTAGGTGACCGGCCGCCCCGGCGCGCGGCGGCGGCCGCGCATGCGCACCCAGCCCATCTCCATCAGCACATCCAGTGTGCCCTTGGAAGTGGAAACGCCGCGGATTTCCTCGATTTCCGCACGGGTGACGGGCTGGTGATAGGCGATGATCGCCAGCGTCTCTAAGGCGGCACGCGACAGCTTTCGCGGCTCGACCGAGTAGCGCTCCAGGATGAAGGAGAGATCGGGCGCGGTGCGGAACGCCCATTTGCCGGCGACGCGCATCAGATTGACGCCGCGCCCGGCATAGAGGTTCTGCAGCTCTTCAAGCAGCGCACCAATATCGTCCTTTGCGGTGAAGAACTCGACGAGTCTCCCCTCATCCAGCGGTTCGGAGGCGGCGAACAGCACGGCTTCGAGAATGCGCAGCTTCTCCCAGCGCTCGGCGGAGGGCAGCCGCGCCACATTGGCGGCAAGGCTCTGCATCGGCGGGGCCTCGCGAGCGGGAAATGGCAGGCGGCCCTGATTGTTGTTCATCTCATCGTCCGACATCAGGTTGATCCTAAACGCTGTTACGCGCATTTGACTGGCGAGCTTTATGTTTGCGCATCGGATTTGTCCGAAAAACCGGTCTCCATTTTTCGGTCCGATGCGCTAATTGCCAGGCGCTGGCTCGGCGCCGGCATTGCTGTCCGGCTGCGACGGCTTCAGCCATCTGACGTAGATAGGAGCGAAAGGCCGGGCCTGGCGCAATTCGGTGAAACCCTCGCGGGTGAGTTCAAGGGTCGCACCGAAGGAGGAGGCGAGCGCTGTCTTACTGACGACAGGATCGAGCAGATATTCGGCGAGATAGCCTTCCAGCACCTTCCAGTCGGCCTCTAAACCGACCAGCCGCTGGAGCAGTTCGCGCGCGTCCTTGATCGACCAGACCTCGCGGGCGCCCCATTTGACCGGCGCCATAACCACGTTCTTGCGGCGCTGATCGGCATAGGCCTTGAGCAGATCGTAGATGCTCGCCCAATAATCACTTTTGCGGATGGTGCGCATGCCTTCGGGGAGGCCCCGGGAGAAGAAATCAAGCCCAAGCTGCTTGGCGTTGAACAGCTTCGCCGCGGCCTCCCGCATCGCCTCCAGGCGCTGGAGGCGGAAGGCGAGATGCAGCGCCATTTCCTCGCCGTCGACGCCGTCCTCCAGCTTGGCCTCCACGGGCAGCAGGAGCTTCGATTTGAGGAAAGCGAGCCAGGCCGCCATCACCAGATAATCGGCGGCGATCTCGAGCCGCAGCGCGCGCGCCTCGGCGATATAGGCCAGATATTGCTCGGCGAGCGCCAGCACAGAGAGTTTGGTCAGGTCGATTTTTTGTGCGCGGGCGAGGTGCAGCAGGAGATCGAGCGGTCCTTCGAAGCCGTCAAGCGTGACGAGCATCCGCTCCGACGGCGCGAGATCGTCGAAGGTGACGACATTCTCAAACGGATTACGCGCCGAGGCCTGCTCGTCGCTGCCGCTTGCTGCGCCTCCTTCGTCCGCCATCTGTCCCGCGTTCATGCTCCGGCCTAGGGAAAACTGTGAAAATCTTGTGGATCATGGCTGATTCACGCGATTTCAGCCAGAGCTTCGCCAAGAAGAGCGAAAGCGCGGCTTTCATCGAAAGATTGGGGCTCGCGCAGCCTGTCGCAAGCCGCTTCGAAACGGCGCGCCGCCTCGCCTGCAAGCTCGGGTGTTACCCTGGCGACCGCCTCCATCTCGGCGAAGTTTCCGCTGCAGTGAAGCACGACATCGCAACCAGCCTCGAGTACAGCGCGCGCCCGCTCCTCCACGCTTCCGCTCAGCGCCCTCATGCCGATGTCGTCACACATCAGCAAGCCATCAAAGCCGATCACCTCGCGAATGACGCCCTGAATGATTGTCGGCGAAGCACTTGCAGGGCGCGCGGCATCGATCTCGGGAATGAGGATATGCGCGGTCATGCCGAGCGGCATATCGGCGAGGGCGCGGAACGCGGCGAAGTCTGTGCCCTCCAGCTCGGCGCGACTTGCTTCGATCACCGGCAGCGAGAGATGGCTGTCCGCAAAAGCGCGGCCATGGCCGGGGATGTGCTTGATGACCGGCAGTACGCCGCCTTCGAGATAGCCTTCCGCCACGGCTCGGCCAAGCGCCGCCACCTGATCCGCCGCTTCGCCGTAGGCGCGGTCGCCAATGATGTCATGAGCACCGGGTACCGGCACATCGAGGACAGGCGCACAGTTCACGGTAATGCCGAGCTCGGCGAGATCGCGGGCGATGAGGCGTGCACCAAGGCGGGCCGCCTCAAGACCTGTCTCGGGCTCGCGGGCGTAGAGCGCACCGAAGAAGCGGCCGGGCGGATAGCGCCGCCAGCGCGGAGGTACGAGACGCTGCACGCGCCCGCCCTCCTGGTCGATGAGGACGAATGGCTTCTCGCTGCCCAGCGAACCCCGGAAATCACTGATCAGCCCCCGGATCTGGTCCGGGTCCTGGCAGTTACGCCGGAACAGGATGAGGCCGCAGGGACGGGCATCCCGGAAGAATGCCCTTTCGGCCGCAGTGAGGCTGGCGCCCTCACACCCGCTGATGAATGCGCGAAGGCCGTCCGCCATGGGCAATTCCGAATCGAAAAGGAGCTCTTCTTTGCGAGAGGCCCAAAGCGCTCAGAGAAAGCAAAGCCGAGGCGCAAAAAGCATCATGGCACGCCGCTAAAGCGCGACGCGCCAAGCATGCCTATTCCTTGCGGCTGAAGCAGCTCTTCATGCCGGCCGTCTTCAGGTCCTCGCAGAGCTTGTCCGCATCGGCCTTGTTCGGCATTGGACCGACCATTAACCGGTACCAGACGCCTTTCTCACCCAGATCGACCTTACGCACCGACGGCGGATGATTGCCGAGGACGGAGGCGTATTTCTGCTGCAGATCGGCAAAGGCGGCCATCGCCGCAGCCTGATCATTGCGCGCCGCGATCTGCACGAACATACCGCTTTCGCCGCCGCTCGATGGCGCTACGGCCGCAGGCCCAACGGCCGGCGCCGCGGTGACTGCCGCCACCTGGGTGCGGGCGCGGGCAGGTGCGGCGGGAGCCGCAGCAGGCGGCGCCGCATCGTCAGCCGGGGCGGGGGCTTCACGCGATACCACGCCCTTCGGTGCACCACCGGCAAGCGTCGTTTCGCCCTCAGAAGGCGCCTGGCGGCGCTGGACGCGCGAGGCATCGACCGTCCCATCCGGCCGGAAGATTTCCGTCTTTACCGGACGCGGCGTGTCAAGATTCGCCGTGCTGGCTGCTGCCGTTGCCGGCGGCGAATCGTCCTGCTTCTTGGCGTCACGCAGCGCGTTCTGGATCCGCTCCTCCAGCGTACCGCTGGCGCCGGTCGTTACCACGCCGGGGACGTCATTGCTGCTGGCCGGCTGCTCGTCCCGCGCTGCCACGCGCGTTGGCTCCTCATCGCCGCCGGCCGCATTGCCGAGACGATCGTAGATCAGCTTGCCGCCATTGGGGAATTCGCGGCCACCGGGATCAGCGGGCTTCTCTTTGATCGGCCGCGTATCGGCTGTCATGATCGGCGGCTCGCCGCCGTCGATCCCACCAAGCTGCGACTTGTACAGATAGGCGAGGCCGCCACCTGTCACCACGGCGCCGATCAGAACGGCAGCCATCAACTTCTTGCTGCTGCCTTTTCTCGGCTCCGCATATTCGTCTTCGCCGTCAAACTCGTCCTCATCGACGAGATAGTCGGCATCGAGATCCTCATGCCCACCGAGCTTAGCGCCCGGAAAGGGACGGGCAAGCTCCGGTGCCGGCGCCTGATCGAAACTTTCCCAGGCGCGATCGCCCACCTGGTCGAAGCCGTGGTCGAGCCCACCCGCTGCCGGTGCGGCAGGCGCGCGCGGCTCATCGAGCTCTCCTGGGCCGAAGTCATGCGCAGCGAAATCATTCGCGCGATAGCGGCCTGCCCCTGCCATCGGCGGGGCTCTCTCAGGCTCAGAGTCGGCCGCGAAGAACCGGTCGTGCACGGATTGCACTTCTACCGGATTTGACTCCTCATGCGACTGATAGAAGTTGGCTGCAGGATACTGGTCGCCCTGCGGCTCCCGATAATCGTTGGATTGCCAATTGCCATCGAAATCGCGCTTGCCGCCGGCATCATAGGGGTCGTGCGCGACATTCTGATAAGGGTCATGGAGTTGCGGACGGGCGCGATCAGGCGCTGGCGCGGGGCCCTGGCGAGGCGGCGGAGCCGCACGGGCATCGCCCTGCTCCCGATCTTGGCGATCACCGCGCCCGGGGCGCTTTTCCTGATTGGCGTACGCTTCCGGCCGGTATGCGGAAAAGGACGGCTGCTGCTTTCCCCCATTGGGTGCAGCGCGCTCTGGATAATCCTGCGTGTCGAACGTCGGATACTGATCATCCTGGCGGGGTGAAGGCGGCCGCGCGCCGTTGCGCGAATCATATCGCGCCTGCTGCCGCATCTCATCACCCCGCCGCTCGCCGGATGGATGATAGGTGTCGTCGGGTCTGCCCCGCCGTGCCCGATTCGGGTCGTCAGGATATGCCATATAAACAGTTCCTTCGCCTTGACCCCCACTTGGTCCAAGCGGAGCTCAGTTTCAGCGCATCTCTAATACTGGTTTGACGCCCAGAATGCCCAGGCCGGAGCGAATAACTTGCCCCACAGCCACGACCAGCCCCATCCGCGCCTTTGTAAGCTCTTGATCATTTTCGACAATGAACCGTAATTGTGGCAACTCTTTGCCACGGCTCCACAACCCATGGAACTCGCTCGCCAGCTCATACAAGTAAAACGCGATGCGGTGGGGCTCGTGCGCGATAGCTGCAGACTTAACTAAACGTGGATAGTGCGCCATCCGCTTGACGACGGCAAGTTCTCCCTCGTCCCGCAGCAAGCCGAATTGGGCATTCGCGAGTTGTTTTCCACTCAATTTTAGCTTGGGCATGAGTTCTTGCACATTGCGCAGCACAGAATGCGTCCGCGCATGGGCATATTGCACATAGAATACCGGATTATCTCGTGATTGCTCTACAACCTTAGCGAAATCGAAATCCAGCATTGCGTCGTTTTTGCGGTAGAGCATCATGAAGCGCACCGAATCAGGCCCGACCTCATCCACCACCTCGCGCAGGGTGACAAACGAGCCGGAGCGCTTCGACATCTTTACCGGCTCGCCGGCACGGAACAGGCGCACCAACTGGCACAGCTTCACATCGAGTTTCGCCTCCTCGCCGCCAAGCGCGGCAATCGCGGCCTGCATGCGTTTGACATAACCGCCATGATCGGCGCCCAACACGTCGATCATACTGTCGAAGCCACGCTGCAACTTTGAGCGGTGATAGGCCATGTCGGATGCGAAATAGGTGTAGGAGCCGTCCGATTTGATCAGCGGCCGGTCTACGTCATCGCCAAAGGCAGTGGCGCGGAACAAGGTCTGCTCACGGTCCTCCCAATCCTCGGGCAGCTTGCCCTTGGGTGGCGGGAGGCGCCCTTCATAGATGAGGCCCCGCGCGCGCAGCTCCTCGATGGTCGCCGCGACCTCGTTCACCGGTCCCTCGATCAGCGAACGCTCGGAGAAGAACACGTCGTGATGGATGCCGAGGGCGTTCAGATCCTCGCGGATGGCGTCCATCATCATCGAGACGGCCTTCGCCCGCACGATCGGCAGCCATTCCTCTTCCGGAAGATTGTGCAGCCGGTTGCGATACTCGGCGGCAAGCGCCTCGCCGACGGGCTTGAGGTAGTCCCCCGGATAGAGCCCTTCGGGAATCGACCCTATCTCCTCGCCTAGCGCCTCGCGGTAGCGCAGGAAGGCCGAGCGCGCGAGTGTATCGACCTGGGCGCCGGCGTCGTTGATGTAATATTCCCGCGTCACCTCATAGCCGGAAGCAGCAAGCAGATTGGCAAGCGCATCGCCGAACACTGCGCCGCGGCAATGGCCGACATGCATCGGTCCGGTCGGATTGGCCGAGACATATTCCACATTCATCGCCGCGCCCTCGCCGAGCTTCGACAGGCCGAAGGCATCGCCCTGCATCAGCACGGATTTCAAGAGCTTCGGCCAGAATGCTTCCTTGAGGGTGAGATTGATGAATCCCGGCCCGGCGATATCCACCTTCGCGACATCGGGAAGGCTTTCGAAATATTGCGCAAAATGGCCGGCAAGCTCTCGCGGCGGAAGACCCGCCTCCTTGGCCAGCACCATGGCGGCGTTGATGGCGATGTCGCCGTGGGAAGGATCGCGCGGCGGCTCAACGGTCAGGCTGGCGCGGCTTTCCGCGGGCAGCACACCCGACTTTTGCAGCGCCGCGACGGCGTCACGCGTATGGGCTTCGAAATCGGCGAAAAGGTTCATCACATATCCGGAAGGCTGGGGCCGTCAGCGTGGCGCCTCGCAATGCCGAAAAAAGTCCGCAGCAAGTTCGTCGGCATTTGCGGGACAAAGAAACACTACGAGCTACCGGCTAGCGCAATCGCGGCGTATCGTCAAATAAGCGGCGATGGGTGTCGATCGCCAGGCGGTCGGTCATTCCGGCGACGAAATCGCCGATGACCCGCCCCGGCTCACCTTCGGCCACAGCCTTTTGCCAGTCTTGCGGCAATTCGTGCGGCCGGTCGAGAAAATAGCCAAAGAGGTCGCGCACGATCTTCTGCGCCCCGCTCATGATCGTCTTGATGTGGGGGTGCAGATAGAACTCCTCAAATAGGAACGCGCGCAGCTCGGCAAGTTCACCCGTCAGATCCTTCGAAAATCCGACAATCGGAAGGCCGGCCTTGCGGATGTCTTCTGCCGATTGCGGCGCGAGCTGTGCAAGCCGCGCGCTCGTCTCCCCGACAAGGTCATGCACCATCTGGCTGATCAGCCTGCGGTTGACTTCATAGATCAGGCGACTGTCCGGAAGGGCGCCGTGCAGCTCCTCGACCACGGCAATGAAGCGGGCAACCAGTGGCACCTCACGGATCTTCGCCAGCGGCACGAGCCCCGCGCGCAGACCATCATCGAGATCGTGATTGTTGTAGGCGATGTCGTCAGCAAGTGCCGCGACCTGCGCCTCAGCGGAGGCAAAGCTGGACAGATCGAGGGGATAGATTGCGTCGTAGTCGAGGATAGCCTGAGGCACGCCCTTGAGGGCGTAACGCGGTGTTGGCTCCCCCTTGCCGGTCAAGAGAGGACCGTTATGTTTGACGAGCCCCTCCAATGTCTCCCAGGCGAGGTTGAGCCCATCGAACGCGGCATACCGGCCCTCCAGCTGGGTCACGACCCGCATACTCTGGGCGTTGTGATCGAACCCGCCGCAAGCCTGCATCATCTCGTCCAGCGCCTCCTCGCCCGCATGGCCGAAGGGCGTGTGCCCGAGATCATGGGCGAGCGCGATCGCCTCGGCGAGATCCTCGTCCAGCCGCAGGGCACGGGCGACGGTGCGGGCGATCTGTGCGACTTCAAGGCTGTGGGTCAGGCGCGTCCGGTAATGGTCGCCCTCATGGTAGACGAACACCTGAGTCTTATAAGTGAGGCGGCGGAACGCCGAGGAATGGATGATCCGATCGCGGTCCCGCTGATAATGGGTTCTCAGCGAGCAAGCCGGCTCGTCATGCAGACGGCCGCGACTTTCGGCGGCAGAACAGGCATACGCGGCGACGGGCCGCTCTGCGAAGCCGAGAGGGAGCGTCATTGAAGTGACCCCCTTGCTTTTGTGATAACGCCGCACGCCAATGGCAGGGCAATAATTGACAAAAAGCTCTAACTTCCTACTTGCATAATGGCTATCGTAATTACGAGCCTAATCTAACCGATTCGACAGTGGCAAAAATGGCCGTTCAGCTCACAGACCGCGCCGCAAGGCGGATCTCCGAAATCGTCGCACAGGAATCCGCGACCAAGATGCTCCGCGTGAGCGTCAAAGCTGGAGGCTGCTCCGGTTTCCAATACGCTTTCGATCTGGTCGACGACCGTGAAAGTGGTGATTACGTCATTGAAAAGGAAGGCGCAGTCGTGCTGATCGACGATATTTCCTTCCCGCACCTCAATGGCGCCGAGATCGATTTCGTCGACGACCTGATCGGCGCCTCGTTCAAGATCAACAACCCCAACGCCACCTCCTCCTGCGGCTGCGGAACCTCGTTTTCGGTTTAGCGGCGTTTATACCGCCGGCGTGGCTGCAAAAGACCTGGGCAGGGGCTCTCGCGCGCTGCCAATGACATACCGCTGTGCCTCGATGCACTCATCGAGAGGATAGCGCGAGGTTGGGGGTCGAAAAGGCGATCCGCGCGTCGCCGATCCGCCTGAATGGCAGGAAAAAAACCTGCTTGGCTTTGCTTAATGGCAGTTCGCGCCGAATTGGCTGCAGAAGGACTTCAATGCGCAGATCGATAAGGCCGCGTTGGCCTGCGGGCGCGTGAAAACCGCCCAATCAAGGCGGCGTGCAGCTCCATCGCGGGCTTTCGCGCAGCCCTTGTCCAAGGCACCATCGCACGCCTTCATCGCCTCCGTCGGCCGATCCTAAGATTATGCCTCCGCGCCGGTTGGTTTGGTACGGCAAGGCTAAGACTAGCTTTTCATATCCAGGATTCGGGCAATCGCCTGGACCATCTGGAGGCAAGGTCTTGTAATGATAAGCTATTCACGAATATCCATCTTGATTGTCATTGACCACCTGAATTTGTAATGCAAATCTTGCCTATTTCATAGAAGAGTCCTAGAATTAGCTGTTGAAAATATTTTTATCGAGGAGCAATCTTATGAGAAAACTCATTTTGGCTAGTGTTCTTCTTATCGGAACCACCTCCTTCGCTGTGGCGCAGGATGCTCCGAAGTTCCTTGCCAATACCTATCCCGAGCATGCTCTTGCCGCAGCGCTCGGAGCGCGCGACGCGCTTTTCGGCAACGGAGCATCTTTAGACGCCAAGACGCGGGAACTCGTCGGGCTAGCGGTCGCCGCGCAAATCCCTTGCCAATATTGTAGCTACGCTCACACCAAGCGAGCCAAAGCCTTAGGCGCGAGCGAAGCCGAAATCCGCGAAGCGGTCGCTATGGCAGCCTATGTTCGCCATTGGAGCACCGTTCTCAACGGGATGCAGTATGACTTCACGGCCTTCAAGGCTGAATACGACGACCTCACAAAGAAGACGAACTGAACCACTGCTCTTCCCGAAAGCGCTTGCGCCCGTGAATGAGCAAGGCCTCGGCGCTGGTGCTAGGCACTAGCGCCTTTCTTTGTTCCGCCTTGGGCTGCGCAATTTAGAGCGGATTCAAACCGACCGTACATAACCTGAATGGCGGAGATAGTTGCGGCACTCGTCTTGTTTGAAGGTGTCGATGAGATCGCCGATAGCGGTCCAGAGGGCTTCGACCGAGCGGGCAGCGACCGTGCGCAGCAGGGCCTTCAGCTTCGCGAACATCTGCTCGATCGGGTTGAGATCGGGCGAGTAAGGCGGCAGGTAGCGGAGTTCTGCGCCCGCGGCCTGGATGGCCTTGCGCACACCCTCAACCTTGTGGCTTGACAGGTTGTCGAGAATGACAATGTCGCCGGGCTTCAAGGTCGGCACCAGCACCTGTTGCACATAGGCGAGGAAGCTCGCGCCATTGATGGCGCCGTCGAAAACCGCCGGGGCCGTCAAGCCGTCGGCTCTGAGGGCGCCAATGAATGTGGTCGTCTTCCAATGGCCATGCGGCACAGGCGCGACCAGGCGCTCGCCGCGCCTCGAGCGGCCGTAGCGGCGCGTCATGTTCGTCGTGGCCCAGGTCTCGTCGATGAAGACGAGGCGTTCCATGCTCAAGCTGCCTTGGGTTTTCCGCCACGCCTCGCGCGCAGCGGCAACGTCGGCTCGCTCTTGCTCGGCGGCGTGGCACGTCTTTTTTTGTGCGACAGATCAAGCGCCTGGAGTGTGGCCCACATGGTGGCGATGCACACCGTCACGTTCCGTTCGCGTATCGACCACTCTGTGAGTTCGGCCAAGGTCGCATCGGGATGAGCCGAGACGTAGGCGGCAAGCGCATCGAGATGACCGTCGAGCTTGCGCCCCGCACGACCGGTTTTCGGCAGGGCGGTTTCGATACCACGGAGCCGGCGTCGAGCCAGAGCTTTATAGATGTAGGACACGCTGACTTCGAACAGCGGAGCCACTTCATAGACCCGCCCGCCACGATCAACCGCAGCCAGCACACGCGACCTCAGATCGTCCGAATAGCTCTGTCCAGAGACCCATCCCATCGCCGCCCCCTCCTCATAGAGACGACAGGACAAGAATCACTGTTCGCGAAGTTTGTGAATCCCTTCGATTCTGGTCGGATTGAAAATGCTCTAGGACGTCGGCCCCAGCCTTCGCGTCAGCGTCTCGAACTCGCGGCGCAGCTGGTCGTTCTTGAATACCTGGTCGAAGCCCGGCGCCTCCAGCTTCTGGATCGCCTCGAAGGAGGTGCGGGCTTCCTCCATCAGCATGTGCAGCTGGAAGCTCGCCTCAACCGTCTCGAAGGTGTTGTCGGCGATGGCGAGATCACGTGCGGTACGTTCGCGGGCCTCGGAGAGCTGGCGGCGCTGGGTGTCAAGATAATCGCGGTAGAAGCTTGCGACCTTCTCGGCGAAATCCTGGCTGGCGATATTGGCATCGAGCGCCCGTTTCTGATCGGGGCGGTTCCGTCCGGCCGCGAGCCGGGCCAACTCGTCGCGCGCCTTGCGCACATCTTTCAGGATCTGGCGCAGCTTGCCCATGTAGTTCTGATCGATCTTCTCGATCAGCGTGTCCTGCGCGTGCACCATCATGGCGAACAGGGCGGCGTGCATGGCGAAATAGCGCCGCGCGGTGCGCACATTCTCATTGGACTGGGTTAGCAGCTCGCTTAAGCGGTCATCGATCGCCCGCGCGGCCTGGAAGGCGGTCACCATCTTGATCATGTCACCGCCGAGCACGCTGTCGAGCAGCAGGTCGAGCTGGACGTCGCCGATCTCGACGCCGGACTTGGCCAGCGCGTCCTTGATCTGCAGCTTGACCTTGCCGATCTCCTCCTCATTGGCCTTGATGCGTTGCTCGCGGTCGGCAATGGAGCTGTCGATCGAACCTTGCGTCTCCGACAGGACGCCCGGGAGGAAGCCACTCTCGGGGGCGCGCAGGCGCTTCTCGCGCAGGGTCGCGATGTCGTCCTTGAGCGTGCTTATGGTCTTGCGGTGCTCCTGCAGTTTTTGCTGCATCTCGACGACCGGCGCGTCGGTCACGATTTCCAGCGCGCTGTCGAGCAGCCGCCTGATATTCTCCTCCCGGTCCTCGCGAGTCTCCTTCCAGAGCGGCGGGATGACATAGCGCTCCTTGCTCGGCAGGTCCTTCAGCTTGGCGCGCTGCTCCGCGGTCTGGGTTAAGATGGCATCAATGGCGGCGAGCAGCTTGCGCGACTGCCGATAGGCCGGATCATCGGCCATCGCCTTTTCCGGCTGGTCGGGCGATGCCGGTTGCGGCGGCTGGGCCTGCTGCGCCGCTGGCGGGCTGGCGGGAGCCTCAGGCGGCGGTGTCTGGGCGCAAAGACTGGCGGATAGGAATGTCACCGCAAGGACCGCGGCGGAGGCACCAAGGAACGGCCTGGCTCGATGCAACATGGGCGTCATGCTCCTTACGGTGAAGGCGCTGGAGACAGCTACACTGCGCCACGTTTCTTCAATCTTGCATGAATGGCGTCCACAAGTAATGTGGCGCAGCTCGCAGAGTGCGGCAAGGGTGGAAAAAACATGACGAGCCAAATCGGCCATAATCGCAAGCAGGGGCTCAGCTTCGGCTTGAGCGAAACTGCAAATATGCTTGTCGAAACAGTCTCTTCTTTCGCGCAGGCAGAAATTGCCCCACGCGCCGAGGAAATCGACCGCAGCAATACTTTTCCGCGTGACCTCTGGCCCAGGCTCGGCGATCTCGGCGTGCATGGCATCACCGTCGAGGAGGAATGGGGCGGCTCCGGCCTCGGCTATCTCGAGCATTGCCTCGCCATGGAGGAGATCAGCCGGGCCTCGGCCTCGGTCGGGCTCTCTTATGGCGCGCATTCCAATCTGTGCGTTAACCAGATCCGCCGCTGGGGGACCGATGAGCAGAAGCGCCGCTATCTGCCCAAGCTGATTTCCGGCGAGCATGTCGGCGCACTGGCGATGTCGGAGGCCGGTTCTGGCTCGGACGTGGTCTCGATGCGGCTCAAGGCCGAGAAGAAGGGCGACGCTTACGTGCTGAACGGCACCAAGATGTGGATCACCAACGGTCCGCACGCCGAGACCCTGGTGGTCTATGCCAGAACCGACCCGAACGCCGGCCCTCGCGGCCTCACCGCTTTTCTCATCGAGAAGGACTTCAAGGGCTTTACGGCCTCCCAGAAGCTCGACAAACTTGGCATGCGCGGCTCCGATACGTCAGAGCTGGTGTTCGAGGACTGCGAGGTGCCGCAGGAGAATATCCTCGGCCCCCTCAATGCCGGCGTGAAGGTGTTGATGTCCGGCCTCGACTATGAGCGCGTAGTACTCGCCGCCGGACCGCTCGGCATCATGCAGAACGCCATGGACATCGTCCTGCCCTATGTGCACGAGCGCAAGCAGTTCGGCCAGCCGATCGGCGCGTTCCAGCTGATGCAGGGCAAGCTCGCCGACATGTACACCACCATGAACGCGGCCAAGGCCTATGTTTACGCCGTGGCGCAGGCCTGCGATCGCGGCGAGACCACCCGCAAGGATGCCGCCGGCGCGATCCTTTATGCCGCCGAGAAGGCCACCTGGATGACGCTGGAGGCGGTGCAGATACTAGGCGGCAACGGCTATATCAACGACTACCCGACGGGACGTCTCCTGCGTGACGCCAAACTTTACGAGATAGGTGCGGGCACCAGCGAAATCCGCCGGATGCTGATTGGCCGCGAGCTGTTCGAGGAATCGGCTTAACACGCGGAATTAACTGAGTTCCTCACAAAGCAATTCACATCCTTGCCGGTTTGCGGCATGATCCGGCGCGGTGAAGGTGGGCTGTTTCCGATTTACGGATCAAAGAAATAGCCGGGCTGTTTGCCGGGGGAGAATGACAGCGCCTTCATGGGAGCACCAGGCCCGAACGGCTGGGGCGAAAAGCGCATAGGTTCAAGCTTTTCTACCGTCGGTTACCCTGGCCTTCTGAATTGGCGCTTGGGAGCGGCGTTATGTGGTGCTGGCGAAACGGCATGGCATTTGCGGCGGCGACCTCGGCTGTCGCGGCGGCAACCATCGTTCTTCCGTCCCTGCCTGGGCATGCCGAGAATTACCGGATCAACAATGTTGACCACGCCCAGCGTATCCACATGCGCGAGACCCCCTCGAACCGCGCGAAGGTCGTCGCCTATATCGTGCCGAATGCGCGTCTGGAAGGCACAGGCAAATGCGATGACCGATGGTGTGAGGTGATCTACAAGGAGCACGCAGGCTGGGTGTTCCGGAAATATCTCCTCTCCGAGCCTAATCATGCCTCCCAACCTCCCGCACCGCCGGCGGAAAAAGAGCCCGCCGCCGCGGCTCTCCCCGAATCGGCGGGAAACGCAGCCCAAGCGACCGCCGAGCCGGACGATAAGACACTGCGGCTCGTTTTCACCGATGGCCGGCCTATCCCCGTTTACGCCTTCCCCAGCAATCGGCTGCCGGCGGCAGGGCGTCTTTCGCCCGGTACGGAGCAGGTCGAAGACCTCGGCAATTGCAGCCGCCACTTCTGCTATATCCGGTCCGGCTCGCTGGTCGGTTGGGTCCCCGATAACGCCGTCACGAAGGAGCGCAAGGCCGCGGTATCGCCTCAAACCCAGGAGACGGCAGCAACCGTCGCGCCGGCGCCACGCGATATCGACGCGACCATGGCAACCGCCACCCAAACCGCTGGAGAAGCGGAGGGCATCATCCCACCGCCTGATTCAATCGACACCAAGTCCTATTCGCTGGCCGGTCTTTCGGGCGATGCATCGCTGCCGGTGCGCGAGGCACCGGAAGATGGCGCTCGAATTCTCGGCTGGATTCCTGGCAGCGCCAAGAACATCGAAGGCCTGCGCAAATGCGTGCTGAAATTCTGCCTGGTGCGCTATGAGGCGCTAACCGGCTGGGTCGCGCGCCGGCATCTGGCAGATGAAAGCGCCGCGACAAGCCGGCAATACCTCGTCAGCGGCGTCGCACTCTGGGGTGCGGTCGACGTGGTTGATTTCCCCGGCTCCGATGCCGCCGTGGTCGGCCATATCCCGGCCTACGCCACCGGCATCGTCCCGATCGGCAGTTGCGATCGGAACTGGTGCCATGTGCGCTATCTCGGCATTGCCGGCTGGGTTCCCGGCCGATATCTGGCCTTGCAGAACCGCTAGTGCATCGGACCGAAAAGTGTAGGCACTTTTCGGACAATCCGATGCACCAACAAAGATTTAGAGCGCAGCTCCGCGTTCAGCGCTTTAGTGTGGCGCCTCGCAATTGACGACCAATTTCGCGGCTCAGTTGGGAGTCGGCATTTGCGGACGGGACACGAGCCCTATTCCCCGCTGCCCGCCCTGGCACGCAGTACGACAATCTCGTCAGGGCGCGCATAGTTGAGCAGCGCCCGCGCCTGCTCGTCCAAAAGATCGGGCTGCTCCTTGGCGCGGGTCGTGATCAGCGCGACATCGTGCTCGATGAGCTCGCGCTCGCGCTTGAGGGCCGTCAGCTCCTCCTCCAGCTGCCTGACGCGCTGCGCGAGCTGGGCCCGCTTGTGCAGGCCATGCTCGCCCTCCACGGCGTGATAGGCAAAATAGCCGATCAGCGCGAGGCACATCGCAAGGAAGAGCGCCGCACGTCCGTTTTTGCTCTTCCGTGTGGTGATCATGATCCCGCGCTGCCCTCCGATCGTTGGCGCCGATTGAAGCCTACGACCGGTAAACGGCTCCTTAAGAAAGTCGCCTGGTCATGGCAGCAGCACGATATAAACGCTAGAAACCTCGGCCGCGATGCTAGTGGAAAACCATCAGACCTCACAGGCCGTAGGAGGGGACTAAGGCGATGCTGGATTTCTTTCAGAGATACAGTGAGGCGCTGCAAGCACTGGCGGCCGTGACCTCCATTATCGTGTTAATCCCGTCCGCCATCATTTTCATACTCAACCAGCAGGCGCAGCGGGCTCTCGCTCGGGAGGAAAACCACAAATATATCATCGAGCAATATCGTAATTTCCTGCAGCTTTGCCTTCCCTTTTCGAATCTCTCCCTGGAATCGGGAACTCCGCGTTCCGACCTGTCGAGAGACGAGCATCTCCAGCGCGACATCCTGTTCGATATTTTGACGTCCATATTCGAGCGGGCATTCATCACCTATTCGGACTCGCGACGCTCCGACCGGAAATTACAATGGCAGGGCTGGGACAATTACATCGGGCAATATGCCAATCGGCCCGATTACCTGGAGTGGTGGCGGCGCCATATGTTCCACGACCGCCCGGCCGGTTTCTTCCAGCCCGGCATGTCACAATATGATCAGCGGTTCGAAAGCTACATGTTCGAGAAGCTGCGCAATCCCTTTATGGCGTTCGAGCGGGACGGAACGCTGGAGAAGTTCAAACTGAGCTGACCTTATTGGGCAGCACGGAACGCCCGGCATAGACCGCCATGGTGTCCAGCTCCTCCTCGATGCGCAGCAGCTGATTGTATTTGGCGAGCCGGTCGGAGCGCGACAGCGAACCGGTCTTGATCTGGCCGGCATTGGTGGCGACCGCCAGATCGGCGATGGTGGAATCCTCGGTCTCGCCCGAGCGGTGCGAGATCACCGCATTATAGCGCGAACGCTGGGCAAGGCTGACCGCATCGAGCGTCTCGGAGAGCGTGCCGATCTGGTTGACCTTGACCAGAATGGCATTGGCGATACCCTCGTCGATGCCGCGCTGCAGGCGTACGGGATTGGTGACGAACAAATCGTCGCCGACGAGCTGGCACCTCTTGCCGATCGCGTCGGTGAGGAGCTTCCAGCCCTCCCAGTCGTCCTCGGCCATGCCGTCTTCGATGGAGATGATCGGATATTTGTCGACGAGTGCGGCATAGAACTCGGCCATGGCGCCGGGTTCGAGCGTCTTCTTCTCGCCCTGCAAGGCGTATTTGCCGTCCTTGAAGAACTCGGTCGAGGCGGAATCGAGCGCCAGGAACACATCCTCGCCCAGTCTATACCCGGCCTTCTCCACGGAACGGGCAACGAAGCTCAGCGCCTCGTCGGCCGAGTTGAGGCCAGGCGCAAAGCCGCCTTCATCGCCGACATTGGTGTTATGGCCGGCCTCTTTCAGCAGCTTCCTCAGTGTATGGAAGATCTCCGCGCCCATCCGCAGGCCATCGGCGAAAGTGTCGGCGCCGACCGGCATAATCATGAATTCCTGGAAGTCGAGCGCATTGTCGGCATGGGCGCCGCCATTGATGATGTTCATCATTGGAACGGGGAGAACGTGCGCATTCACGCCGCCCAAATAGTGGAACAGCGGTAGGCCCGATGCCTCGCCGGCGGCCTTCGCGACCGCGAGCGACACGCCAAGAATGGCATTCGCGCCGAGGCGGCCCTTGTTTTCGGTGCCGTCGAGCATGATCATGGTCTCATCGATCCGGCGCTGCTCCTCGGCCTCCATGCCTTGCAGCGCGTCAAAAATCTCGCCATTGACCGCCTCGACCGCCTGCTCCACGCCCTTGCCGAGATATTTGCTGCCGCCGTCGCGCAGCTCATGCGCCTCATGTGCGCCGGTCGAGGCACCCGACGGCACGCCCGCGCGGCCCATCGTGCCGTCCTCCAGGATGACATCGACCTCCACCGTCGGATTGCCCCGGCTATCGAGAATTTGCCGGCCGATAATGTCTGCAATCGCGGTCATGGGAAGACCTCCTTCATGGCTGGTGCCTTGACTCTTGGCGCCGGTTATAGATGGACTCGGGTAGCAGGACGACGGTTTTTTAGGGTGAGGTGAAGCGATGGCCGAGACCGCGACCGACAATGCGCTCGTGCTCTTCTCCGGCGGCCAGGACTCGACCGTATGCCTTGCGCTTGCCCTGCATCGCTACGGCCATGTCGAGACCGTCGGCTTCCGCTACGGTCAGCGCCATAATGCCGAGCTGATTGCAAGAAAGACGGTGCGGGAAGCGATCGCCGCACGATTCCCCGAGTGGAGCGAAAAGCTCGGGCTTGATCATGAGGTCGATCTGTCGGCGCTAGGGGCCCTCAGCGATACAGCCCTCACGCGCGAGACCGAGATCAAGCTCAGCGCCAGCGGCCTGCCGAACACGTTTATTCCCGGCCGCAATATCCTGTTCTTCACCTATGCCGCCACGATCGGCTACCGCCGCGGCATCATGCGGCTGATCGGCGGCATGTGCGAGACCGACTATTCCGGCTATCCCGACTGCCGGAACGAAACCCTGATGAGCCTCACGAAAACCCTTCAGCTCGGCACAGAGGCACCGTTCCATATCGAGACGCCGCTGATGTGGCGCGATAAGGCGCAGACCTGGGCGCTCGCCGAAGCGCTCGGGGGCCCTGCCCTCACCAATATCATCGTCGAGCACAGCCACACCTGCTATCTCGGCGTGCGCGAGGTGCGCCATGACTGGGGCTATGGCTGCGGCGAATGCCCCGCTTGCCAGTTGCGCGCGGCAGGGTATGAGAAATGGCGCCGCGGACGGGCGGGCAAGAGTTAAGGGGGGACATGCATGGCCGAGCACGCCGTGATCGTGCAGTTTTACGGCTTCGCGGAGAAATTCTGGACGGACGACGACAGACCCCTCGATCCGCTTTTCGAGCTTGAGGACGAGCTTATCAGCGCGCTCGATGGGAAGTCGCTCGGCGAGCTTGACGGACATGAGATCGCGATGGACGGCCGCGACGGCACACTCTATCTCTACGGACCCGATGCCGATGCCCTGTTCGCCGCCATCGAGCCGCTTTTGAAGGCCTCTCCCGTCACGCAGGGCGGCAATGCCACATTGCGCTATGGCGGCCCGAAGGAATCCGACGTGCGCGAGAAATACGTCGCCATCGCCGCACCACTGCACTGAGCGGTCTCGGCCATAAACAGGCACGGCATCGGGCGAAATTGCAATCTCAGGTTGCAGGTGTCGCAGCGCGATGCTGATCGAGCTGGGATATAGGGCATCGGATGCTCAGCCGGCGGGCGGCTTCGCTCTGGCATTTACCCGCGCCAATGCTTAGACTTCAGGGGGACTCAATCAGCGCGAGTGCATCGGCCTTTTCAGGCGATGTGTTCACCTGGGCAGATGGACGCATCATGTGGATTGAAATGGAACAGGCCGCTCGCGGCGGCCGCATTAGGCTTGGCGGCGGCCAAATAACCCGCCGAATCCGTCATGGCTGATGTCCGCAAAGGCAAAGCCGGGACTGACACGCTGACGCAGCTCGGCCGGCCCGCAGCCCTCCCCGCCTCACCGGAGGAGGCGATGCTGGAGCATGTTCCCAACCCTCATCAAGGCGCGCTCTATCTGGTTCGCTTTGCCGCCCCGGAGTTCACTTCGCTTTGCCCGATCACCGGCCAGCCAGACTTTGCGCACCTCGTCATCGACTATGTACCCGACGCTATAATTGTCGAAAGCAAGTCACTGAAGCTCTATCTCGGCGCTTTTCGTAATTATGGGGCCTTCCACGAGGCTTGCACGATTGATATAGGCAAAAGGTTGGTTGCCGAACTGAAGCCGGTCTGGCTACGGATCGGCGGCTATTGGTATCCTCGGGGCGGCATCCCGATCGATATCTTCTGGCAGACCGCAAGCCCGCCGGAGGGGCTTTGGCTGCCGGATCAGGGGGTCGCACCATATCGCGGCCGGGGCTGAGAGGTTTTGGCGTTCATGGGTACCCTCATCATCACCAATGGCGATGAAGCCGCTGCGCGGATGCGTGAGGCCCGTATCAATGGCGAGATCCTGTGCTGGCGCGACGTGTTGCATGAAGGCCCGGTGCCTCAGACAAACACGCTCGAAGAGCTTTCCGACATCCGGGCGCATTATCTCGCTTATCGCGGCTGGGGCGATGTCGATGCGATCCGCCAGATCTTCGCCCAGCGTGACGGCGCGATGCGCGCGCTCGGGCGCTATTCCGAAGTGACGCTCTGGTTCGAGCCCGACCTCTACGACCAGCTGCAGCTCCTGCAGGTGCTCGATGTTCTGAGCGATGAGCCGCGGTTTTGGCCGCGCTGCTATCTGATTCAGGCCGGCCACTTCATCGGTGGGGAAAATCCGCAGCGCCTGCGCATGCATCTCAAGCTGAAGCAGCCCTTGACGGAAATTCAGCTGCGCCTCGCGCAGGCTGCATGGGGCGCGTTTCGCGCACCATCCCCGGAGCGGTGGGCGGCGTTACTGCGCTATGATACATCCCCCCTGCCCTTTCTGCGCCTGGCCATATTGCGGCATCTGGAGGAGTTTCCGGGGGCGGCCAACGGCTTGAGCCGGACCGAGGAGTTCATCCTGCGCTGTATTCATTCGGGCATGCGTATGCCGCATGAGCTCTTCGCGGCCTTTCAGGAGAGCGAGGAGTCACCCTTCATGGGCGACTGGAGCTTCTTTGCCATCCTCGACAATCTGGCGAGCGGCGCGGCGCCCTTTATTTTCGGCCTGAAAGGCGGGCCCTACTCACCCTATTTCGACGAGGCGCGTCGCGAGGCATATCTGCACAGCGAGCTGCGTCTCAGTGGGCTTGGCGTGACCACCATCGATGGCAAGAAGGACGCCATCGCTTTCCGCCGGCTCGACCACTGGCTCGGCGGCGTGCATTTGAGCAGCGACAGATGCTGGCGCTGGGACAGCGAAAGCCGCCGAGTCATAGCACCTAACGGACGGTATTAGCGCGGCGCTTACTTGACCGCGCCGTCCGCCCCGACGAGGCCATCCCGATCACCCTGTCTCCGTCTGGCACGATAAGCTTAACCGCGCTCGGCCGCGATGCGATCGAGTGCGCGGCGCTGCGCATGCATTTCCAGGAAAATGCGGTAATCGATGTCGAAGCGGGAGCGCGCTTTGGGGTCGGGCGCACGGGCGCGTCCGCCCTGCTGCATCGCCATCGCGGCAGCGGTGAGGCTGGGATAGAGTCCTGCGGCGGTGGCTGCCGCCATGCCGGTGCCGAGCAGCATGGCATCTTCGGCGGCTGGCTCGATCACGGTGCAGCCGGCGGCGTCGGCGTAAAGCTCCATAAGGATCGGATTTTTCAGGTGACCGCCGGTCACGTGAAGCGTGTCGATGCCGTAGCCGCGCGCGTTCAGCGCCTCCAGGATGTGCCGGACGCCAAGCGCGATGCCGACCGCCGTGCGCCAATAGAGCCGGCAAAGGCTGTCGAAGCTGGCATCGAGCGTTAAGCCGCTGATAACCCCGACGGCATGCGGATCGGCGAGCGGCGAGCGATTGCCGTGAAAGTCGGGCAGCACATGCAGCCGTCCGGCGAGGTCCAGCCCTTCCGCCACGCGCAGTTCCATGATGCGCCCGGTGATGCGCTGGTGCATCGCGGCGTCGGGCGTGCCGCCCTTGCCGTGCCAGCGGATGATGTGGTCGAGCAGAGCGCCGGTTGCCGACTGCCCGCCCTCATTCAGCCAGCATTCGGGGAGCGCCGCGCCGTAATACGGTCCCCAGACGCCATGCGTCGGGCGCGCTTCGGCCGAGAGCGCCATCACGCAGCTCGACGTTCCCGCGATCAGTGCCAGGTGCCGGTCGAGGCTCGGCAGATCGCCGGCATAGGCGCCGAGGACGCCGAGTGCCCCGGCATGGGCATCGATCAGACCGGCGCCGACGCGGCAGCCGGTGGTTAGCCCAAGCGCCTCGGCGGCCTCTCCGCTGAGCGGGCCCAGATCGGCGCCGATCGGGCTGGCGGTGTCCGGCAGATTGCCGCGCTCGACCATGTCGGAAATGCCGACTTTGTCGAAGAAGTCGCCCTGCCAAGAGGGGCGCTCATGGGCGAGATAGGTCCATTTGCAGGTCAGGGTGCATTGCGACCGTGCAAGCGAGCCGGAGGCTTTCCAGGTGACGAAATCGGCGAGGTCAAAGAAATAGCCGGCGCGCTGCCAGCGATCGGGTAGATGCCGCTTCAGCCACATCAGCTTCGGCGTCTCCATCTCCGGCGACATCACCCCGCCGATGAAATCAAGGACGCGATGGTCGGTCGCAGTGCACTCCTCCGCCTCGGCGATAGCCCGATGATCGAGCCAGACGATCGTGTCCCAGCGCGGCTCGCCCGAGCGCGACACGCTGAGCTGGCCGCCGTCTTTGTCGCGGACCACAAGCGAGCAGGTCGCGTCGAAGCTGATGCCGGCGACCTGATCAGGCTTGGCGCCAGCCCCCGCCATGGCCGCGCGCACCGCCGCGCAGACTGCCCGCCAGATCTGCTCGGAATCGTGCTCGGCGTGGTTCGGCTCGGGCTGGTTGAGGTCAATCGGCGATTCCGCGCGCCCGATCAGCTTGCCGCTGCGGTCCAGCACGCCCGCCCGCGCGCTGCCCGTACCGATATCGACGCTGACGAGGAGATCCCGCATGATGCCGCTCCTGTTTCCGCCCTGACGCTGAAGCGGCGTCTTGGCCCCTCAGCCCTCTGTTGGTGCATCGCTTTTGTTCGCGATGCTTCGGATCAGCTCCGGGAGGCGCGCCATATCGTCGAACAGGATGTCGGGCGCGAGGCTTTCAAGCCGCTGCCGATGCGCCACCGATTGCGCATGGCTGCCGCCGGTGAAGGCAAACACCCGCATCCCTGCACGCCTGGCCGCCTCGACGCCTGCCGGGCTATCCTCTATGACAATACACCGCTGCGGGGTGACATGCATGCGGCTTGCAGCCAGAAGGAAGAGATCGGGTGCAGGTTTGCCTTGGGAGACCATGGAGGCGCTGAAGATGTGGTCCCCGAAAGCCGCGGCAAGGCCCGTCACCTCAAGCGACAGGCGGATGCGCTCCAGCTGGCTGGAGGAGGCGACGCAGACCGGCACGGAAATCTTCTGAAGCGCCTCGGCAATCCCGGCGATAGCCTGCAGCTCCTCGCGGAACAGCACATAAAGCTCCTCGCGCATGTGCTCCAGGGCGTCCGCTTCCAGCGCTACGCCGAAATCGCGCTCCAACGTCTCGACGACACTGGCAAGATTGCGGCCGAGCAGGCGCTCATAAGCCAGCGCCTCATCGATCGTCACACCACGCGCGGCGATCCCGGCCAGGAGAACGCGCATGGCCAGCGGCTCGCTGTCCACCAGCACGCCGTCGCAGTCGAAGATGATCAGACCAACGGGCGACGGCGCGCTTTCCTCCATCACTACCAGCAGCAATAGCCGCCATCGGCGAGCACGATCGCACCAGTCATCAGGCTAGCGGCATCAGAGGCGAGGAAATGCACGACCGAGGCGATCTCATCAGGCTGGCCGACGCGGCCCATCGGCGTCATCTCCAGCCAGACCTTGTACATCTCCGGGCTCTCTTTGATCCCGAAAGAGGTCAGCGGCGTCTCAATATAGGTCGGGGCGACCGCATTAACGCGCACGCCGCGCGCGCCCCATTCGGCGGCAAGCGAACGGGTGAGATGGTGCACGGCGGCTTTGGACGCGTTGTAGAACGCCTGCGGCTGCGGCTTGTTGACGATGAAGCCGGACATCGAGCCGATATTGACGATCGAGCCTTTGCCCTGCGCCAGCATCTGCTTGCCAAAGGCACGGCAGCACCAGAACAGGCCGTCGACATTCACGTCCATGTGGAAGCGCCAATGCGCATCCGTGGTGTCCTCGGCACGCACGTCGCTTTTCGCCACGCCGGCATTGTTGACGAGCACATCGACGCGGCCATTATCGGCCATGACTTTCGCTGCAAGGGCATCGACGTCCGCCGAGTTGGTGACGTCCAGCGTGATGCCGGTCGCCTCGATCCCGAGTGCCTTGAGCGCATTGGCGACGGATTCGGCGCGATCCGGCATCAGCTCCGCCACCACCACCTTCGCGCCGGCCTCGCCGAGCGCACGTGCACAGGCCGCGCCGATGCCCTGACCACCGCCGGTTACGACGGCAACGCGTCCGTCCAGTCTGAGCTTCTCCAGATACATGTTCGACCTCTCAGCTCATCCAATTGCCGCCGTCGACGTTGTAAGTCTGTGCGACGACGTAATCGCTGTCCGCGCTGGCGAGGAAAATCGCCATGCCGGTCAGGTCCTGCGCTGTCCCCATGCGGCCCGCCGGCACCGCCTCCCCCACCAGGCGCTTCTTCTCGCCGAGCGGGCGATGCTCGTATTTCGCGAACAGCGCATCCACCCCCTCCCAGTGCTCCCCGTCCACGACGCCCGGCGCGATGGCGTTGACATTGATGCCATGCTTGATCAGCGCCAGGCCCGCCGACTGCGTCAGGCTAATCACCGCGGCTTTGGTCGCGCAGTAGACCGCAACCAGCGCTTCACCCCGCCGTCCGGCCTGGCTCGCCATGTTGATGATCTTGCCACCTCTGCCTTGCGCGATCATGGAGCGGGCCGCCGCCTGCATCGTGAACAGGACGCCGGCAACATTGATGGCGAACAGCTTGTCATAGCTCTCGCGCGTGATCTCGGTGAGCGGGGCCATGTCGAACAGCGCGGCGTTGTTCACCAGGATGTCGATGCCGCCGGCTTTCAACTCGACGGCTTTTACCGCTTCCTCGATCGAGGATTGGCTGGTGACGTCAAGCGGCACGGCGTAAGCGCGAGAACCGATGCTGTGGGCGGTGGCCTCGGCGCGCGTGACGTCGATGTCGCCGATGGCGACGGTTGCGCCTTCCGCCGCATAGACCTTGGCGAAGGCGGCGCCGATGCCGCGGGCGGCGCCGGTGATCAGCGCCGATTTGCCCTCTAGACGCCCAGTCATAGTTTACGACCATCCGCACCAAAGCGGTGAACCTTGTCCGGCTGCGGGCTCATCCAGACGGTCTCGCCATGGTCAAGGCCGACTTCGCCATTGACCCGTGCGGTCACCGGGCCGATTTCGTCGGCGCGGATGTGCAGGAAGGTGTCGGAGCCGAGATGCTCGGCCACCGCCACCGTACCGTGCCACAGCCCCTTGTCGGGCGACAGAAGCATGTGCTCCGGCCTGATGCCGACCGTCGCCGCGCCGAGCTTCTCCGCTTCCGCGCCGTTGACGAGATTCATCTTGGGCGAGCCGATGAAGCCGGCAACGAACAGATTGGCCGGGTTGTGATAGAGCTCGAGCGGCGAGCCGACCTGCTCGATGCGACCCCTGTTCAAGACGACGATCCGATCGGCCATGGTCATGGCCTCGGTCTGGTCGTGGGTCACGTAGATCATGGTGGTGTTGAGGTGCTGGTGCAACTCGGTGATCTCCAGTCGCATGGCGACGCGCAGGGCCGCGTCGAGATTAGAGAGCGGCTCATCGAACAGGAAGGCGCGCGGCTCGCGCACGATGGCCCGGCCGATAGCGACGCGCTGACGCTGACCGCCGGAGAGCTGGCCCGGCTTGCGGTCGAGATAGTCGGTGAGGTTGAGGACGCGCGCCGCATCGCGAACCTTCTTGTCGATGACGGCCTTGTCCTCGCCCGCCATCTTTAAGGGGAAGGCGATGTTGCCGTAGACGCTCATATGCGGATAGAGCGCGTAGGATTGGAACACCATCGAGAGGCCGCGCTTGGCCGGCGGTGCCCCTGTGACGTCCCGCCCGTCGATCGAGATCGTGCCGCCGCTGACGTCCTCCAGCCCGGCGATGAGGCGCAAGAGCGTGGACTTGCCGCAGCCGGACGGCCCGACGAACACGACGAACTCGCCTTCCCCGATATCGAGATCGACATTGGGAATAACATCGACGCCGCTGAAGCTTTTGGAGACGTTCTTGAGCTGAATGCGTCCCATGGGATTGCCTCCTATTTCACCGCGCCGAAAGTCAGTCCACGCACGAGCTGGCGCTGCGAGAACCAGCCCAGCACCAGAATCGGTGCGACCGCGAGCGTGGACGCGGCGGAAAGTTTCGCCCAGAACAGCCCTTCCGGGCTCGAATAGGAGGCGATGAACGCAGTCAGCGGCGCGGCGCCCGCGGCCGTCAGGTTCAGCGTCCAGAACGCCTCGTTCCAGGCAAGAATGATGGTGAGCAGCACGGTCGATGCAATGCCAGGAATAGCCATCGGCGTGAGCACATAGATGATCTCCTTCCGAAGCGAGGCGCCATCCATGCGCGCCGCCTCCAGGATCTCGCCCGGAATGTCGCGGAAATAGGTGTAGAGCATCCATACCATGATCGGCAGGTTAATCAGCGTCAGCACGATAACGAGGCCGATGAGAGTGTCGAGCAGGGCCGTGTCGCGGAAAAGCAGGTAGATCGGCACGAGCACGCCCACCGGGGGCAGCATTTTGGTGGAGAGCATCCACATCAAGATGTCCTTGGTGCGCTTCGTCGGCGCGAACGCCATTGCCCAAGCGGCGGGAACGGCGATCAAAAGGCCGATCAGGGTCGAGCCGACGGAGATCACCACCGAGTTGAAGAAATGCTTGAGGTAGTCCGACCGGCTCTGCACTTCGGCGTAGTTCTCCAGCGTCCAGTTGAAGAACAGGAAGGAGGGCGGGTTGGCGATCGCTTCGCCCTCGCTCTTGAAGGAGGTGATTGCGGTCCACAGGATCGGAAAGAAAATCAGGAAGCCGATTGTCCAGCCGATCACGGTGAAGAGAAGCTTGCGTTGAGTCGAGACAGCGCGGGCCATAACGTCATGCCTCCAGCGACTTGCCGATGAGCCGGATGAGGAAGATCGCGACGATATTGGCAAGGATTACGGCGATGATGCCGCCGGCCGATGCCCCGCCGACGTCGAACTGCAAGAGGGCCTGGGTATAGATGAGATAGGCGATATTGGTGCTCTGAGTGCCTGGCCCGCCGGACGTCGTCACCAGGATTTCGGCGAAGACCGACAGGAGGAAGATCGTCTCGATCAGGATCACCACGGTGATCGCACGCGAAAGGTGCGGCAGGGTGATATAGCCGAAGCGCGAGAAGAAACCGGCGCCGTCCATCTCGGCAGCCTCCTTCTGCTCCTCATCGAGCGATTGCAGCGCCGTCAGGATGATCAGCGTCGCGAAGGGCAGCCATTGCCAGGCGACGATGAAGATGATCGAGAGGAGAGGCACCGAGGCCAGCCAGTCGATCGGCTGCAGGCCGAGGTTGCGCGCAAACCAGGCAAAGAGGCCGTAGACCGGGTGCATCAGCATGTTCTTCCACACGAGTGCGGCAACCGTCGGCATCACGAAGAACGGTGCGATCACCATCAGCCGGACAATGCCTTGTCCGAAGAAGGGCTGGTCGAGCAGCATGGCGAACACGATGCCGCCGCCGACTGAGATGATCAGCACGCCGCCGACGAGCAGCAATGTGTTGGTGAGCGCGTCGCGGAACGCTGGGTCAGTGAGGAAGAAGCTGTAGTTGAGGAAGCCGGTGAATTCTTCCATCCCGGGCATCAGCAGATTGTAGCGCAGGAAGGAGAAGTAGAGTGTCATTGCCAGTGGGACGATCATCCAGGCAAAGAGCAAGAGGACGGCCGGGGCCATCATCAGGCGGGCAGTGGCTTTTGTGTGCAGTGTCGCCATTGAGGGCTCTCGCTCTGTTATGAGCCTCGCGGAGTTCGGCGGTGACGCCTCCCTCTCTTTCGTCATCCCCGCGCAGGGGGGATCTAGTACGCGCTGACGTTAGCGATTGAGCCGGGGCGCTGCGGCGTACTGGGGTCCCGCTTTCGCGGAGGTGACGTCAGGTGCGAGGGCGACGTCGGAGATCGCCATCCAGGCCGCCGCCGGCATTACCGGCAGGCGGCCTGGTTCAGCCGCTATTTGATGTAGCCGCCCTTCGTCATCTCACGCTGAGTGAGTTGCTGGGCGTTCTTGAGCGCCTGATCCACGCTGCTCTGCCCGGCGAGTGCCGCCGAGAATTGCTGGCCAACCGCCGTGCCGATGCCCTGGAATTCCGGGATGGCAACGAACTGCACACCGACATAAGGGACGGGCTTGACTGTCGGGTGCTGCGGATCGGCGGACTTGATCGACTCCAGTGTCATCCTGGCGAAGGGCGCTGCCTCCTGATATTTCGGATTCTCATAAAGCGAGGTGCGCGTGCCCGGCGGAACGGCGGCCCAGCCTTCCTTGGAAGCGACCAGCTCTGCATAAGGCTTGCCCGTTGCCCAGGAGATGAACTTCTCGGCCGCATCGATCTTCTTGGAACCGGCGGGGATGGCCAGCGACCAGGCCCACAGCCAGTTCGAGCGCTTGCCGAGACCGGTATCAGGCGCCAGCGCAAAGCCGACCTTGTCCGCAACCTTGGAGTCCTTGGGGTCCGTCACGAAGGAGGCTGCAACCGTGGCATCGATCCACATGCCGCATTTGCCGGACTGAAACAGCGCCAAATTCTCGTTAAAGCCGTTCGAGGATGCGCCGGGAGGGCCGGCTTCCTTCATCAGGTCGATGTAGAAGGTGAGCGCTTTCTTCCATTCCGGCGTGTCGAATTGCGGGTGCCATTTCTCGTCGAACCAGCGCGCGCCGAAGGAGTTGGCCATCGCGGTGAGGAAGGCCATGTTCTCGCCCCAGCCCGCTTTGCCGCGCAGGCAGATGCCGTAGATCTCCTTCGACTTGTCGGTCATCTTCTTGGCGGCGTCGGCGATGAAGTCCCAGCTCGGAGCGTCGGGCATCTTGAGCCCGGCTTTCTCCATGAGGTCCTTACGGTACATCACCATGGAGCTCTCGCCGTAGAATGGGGCGGCGTAGAGCTTGCCCTCATAGGTGAGACCGTTGCGGATCGCGGGCAGCAGGTCGTCGACGTCATAGTCGGCGCCAAGATTGTCGAGCGGCACGAGCCAGTTCTGCTTGGCCCAGATCGGCACTTCATATGTGCCGATGGTCATGATGTCGTACTGGCCGCCTTTGGTGGCGATGTCGGTCGTGACCTTCTGACGGAGGACGTTCTCCTCCATGGTCACCCATTCGACATTGATGCCAGGATTTTTGGCTTTGAATTCATCCGTCAGCTTCTGCATCCGGATCATATCGCCATTATTGACAGTGGCGATGGTGAGGGTGGTATCGGCAAAGGCCGAACCCGCCATCAACGCAAGGGCAACCGCGCCCAGAAGAATGGGTTTCATGCGCATCGATTTTCCTCCCAAGTGTTTTTGGGCATTTGCCTAGGTTAAGGGCAATTACCCATCACCTTATGCCTTTCGTCAAGACAGATTCGTCGCTGCAGCGCACAAGATTGCGATTTCCTCTACCTGCGCGCGGCTACTTGCCGGCGAGCAGGCGCTCCGCCGTCCATTCGTCGGTAATGAGCCCGTTCACCAGCCGGCCTTTGGCTGCGGCGGCAAGCCCAGCCAGCTTGCGCGGCCCTTTAGCGATGGCGACCACGCGGCATTTGCTCACAGACGGAATCGGGGCGCTGGCGACGCGGGCGTTGGTCAGCCCCTCGATCAGCCGGCCATCCTTGTCGAATGCCCAGCCGGTGATCTCGCCGACGGCACCGGCTGCTTGCAAAGCAGCAAGCTCGGCGCGGCTGACGAAGCCGTCCTCGTAAAGCGGTGCGTTTGCGCCCAGGTCGCCGACCCCGACAAAAGCGATATTAGCCTTGGCGGCGAGCGCCAGCGTTGCGCGAATCATGGCCTGGCTATGCAGCAGGTCGCGCTCCTCCGCCGAGGTTGCAATCACCGGCAAAGTCATCGGGAAATGACGCGCCTTGACCACATCGGCCATGGTGAAAATCACGCTGTAGAAGGCCGCGGAGCCATCCGGAGCAATATTGCCGGCGAGAGAGACGATCTTCTTGTCCGGTGCCTCGATAGGGGGCAGAAGCTCGATGGCGGCTTTGAGCGTCCGCCCCGTGCCGATGGCGATGATCTTGACCTCTGGCGCCTTCAGTTGCCGCTCGATCTCGGCGGCTCCCGCCTCGGCAACGCCCAGCGTCGTGGAATCGGAGGCCGGGTCGGTCGGCACCACTTCGGCGAAAGCAAGGCCAAAGCGCTCTTTCAGCCGTGCCGCGAAATCGAGACAGATGGCGATCGGGTGCTCGAGCCGCACTTTTACCAGCCGTTCGGAGACCGCAAGCGCAACGAGCCGCTGCGCGGTTTGCCTGGAGACGCCGAGCTTGGCGGCAATTTCGTCCTGGGTGTTGCCCGCAATGTAGTAGAGCCAGCCGGCCCGCGCCGCTTCGTCGAGCCGGCTGTCATCGGATTCCCTGCGCCTGCTCAATGCCAGCTTCCCATCATGAACGCGGCGGGCGTTTTGCGCCGTCTCTACCATCGGGCGAAACACCGCCACACTGCAGTTTGTCACATCTTGCAGAAATGACCCGCTGCGGTCCATCGCTGGTCGCGGCGAGGCAACTCGGTGATTGTTATCGATTGGCGCCGCGCGAGCTGAATTGCGGCGCCGCCAAATTCCAAAGCCAAGCGGCGACCGGCCAAAGCAGCGCTGCGATGGTCATCGAGGCGAGCACGGCGGCGACGGGGCGGTTGAAGAACGGCAGAATGCTGCCGTCCGACTTGATGATCGAGGTGACGAGGTTCTGCTCAACCATCGTGCCCATGACGATGCCGAGCACCATCGCGGCGACCGGGTAGCCATTGCGCTCCATGACGAAGCCGATGAGGCCGAAGGCCGCCACCACCAGCACCGAGAACAAGTTGTTGCCGATAGCGTAGGCGCCGACCGCACAGAGCAGGATGATGATCGGCATGATCGCGGCGCGTGGTGCGCGCAGCACCTGGGTAGAGAGGCGGATCATCATAATGCCGAGCGGGATCATCAAGATATTCGCCAGAATGAAGATGATGTAGAGCGCATACATCGAGGCGGCGCCCTGGGTGAACAGCGAGGGACCGGGATTGAGGCCCTTCATATACAGCACGCCGATGGCGATCGCCGTGATGGTATCGCCGGGGATGCCGAACAGCAAAGCGGGGACCCATGCGGAGGCGAGTGCGGCATTGTTCGAGGCGCCGGACTCGATCAGCCCTTCCGGATAGCCGGTGCCGAATTTCTCCGGCGTCTTGGAGAAGCGCTTCGAGATCGCATAGCTGATCCAAGCGGCCATGTCCGCGCCGGCGCCCGGCAGTGCGCCCACGATCACGCCGACGATATTGCCCCGCATCTGCTGCTTCGGATACTGCTTGGTCAGCGCCCACTGGCCGGCGAGGATGCTGCCGAAACGGCGGCTCGGCAGCCGCGGCGGCTCGGGTGTCAGCATCGCGCGCATGACTTCGGTCACCGCGAACACGCCGACGAGCGCCGGGATCGCCTCTATGCCGCCGAGAAGGTCGGTCGAGCCGAAGGTGAAACGCGGTGTCCCGGCCGGATTGTCGATGCCGATGCAGGAAACGAGCAGCCCGAGCAACATCGAGGCGATCGCCTTGACCGGCGAGGAGCGTGCAACGAGCGTTGCGCACATCAGCCCCAGAAAAGCCAGCCAGAAATATTCGAAGGTGGAGAAGTTCAGCGCGAGCTTGGCGAGCTGCGGCGCAAGAATCATCAACGCGATTGTGCCGAAGATGCCGCCGAGCGCGGAGAACCATAGGCCGATGCCGAGCGCCATTTCCGCCTGGCCCTTGCGGGTCATGGCATAGGATTCGTCGGTATAGGCGGCCGAGGCCGGCGTGCCGGGAATGCGCAGCAGCGCGCCGGGAATGTCGCCGGCAAAGATTGCCATCGCCGAGGCCGTGATGATGCTGCCGACGGCCGCGATCGGCGACAGATAGAAGGTGACCGGCACCAGGAGCGCGGTCGCCATGGTGGCGGTGAGGCCGGGCAGCGCGCCGATGACCAGGCCATAGACCGCGGACAGGAAGATCGCGATGAGGACGTCGGCGTGGAGCACCATGCCAAACGCTTCGATGATCGTGCTCATGAGCGCCTCACCACGGCATCGGCAGCAGCCCCGGCGGCAGCGGTACCCGCAGGAGCTTGGAGAAGATCAGATCGACCGCAATTGGCGTCAGGATCGCCAGCGGAATGGCGAGCCGCAGCCTTGCGCCGAGAGAAAGAGCCATGATTAAGGTCATTGCCCCGGCGGTGAGCGCAAAGCCGAGCCGATCGACCGCAAACACATAGAACACCAGCAGCCCCGGCGGCAGCAGCGCCGTCAATCCGCGCGCCCAGGTGATCGCCGGCGCCTCCTCTCCGGGAGCGGGCGCAACCAGCTCCTCTTCCTCCTCGAAAGCATGGCCGATGCCGAAAGCGATCATCACCCCGCAGATGATAAGGCCCGCGCCGATCACCATCGGGAACACATCGGGACCGATTTCCTGTCCTGGCACTGGCGGCAAGAGCCAGCCGCCATAGCCGCATGCCGCCCCGAGGACGACAAGGAAAGAGCCGGTTACGCGATCGGAGAGCTGCATGGCGACGCGCCCGTAAAGACGAGTGAGCTGGTGGATTGCCCTGCGCCCAGTGCCTCTAGACGGGAGAATGGCGCAGAGACGGAAAAAGCCCCCTCACCCGGCCGCCTGACGGCGTCCGCCTTCTCCCGCGAGGGGAGAGGGCCGGCTGTGCCGGTTGATAGCCAGCCGCTCTCATCCGCACGGAACAGCCCCCTCCCTACGGCGAATGCTTGTCGTTCGCCGTAAAGGCTCACGATTCGGGAGAGGGCTGCGCGGCGAAGCCGAGCCGGGTGAAGGGGTTTTTGAGCCCCGTCCATCAGGCCTCGTTCTGCATCAGCCTTTGGCAAGGCCGGCATCCTTCATGGCTACGCCCATGGCGGCGTCCGCCTTCTCCATGAAGGCGGCAAAGCCGGGGCCATCCGCCCAGCGCACCCCGAAGCCACGATTGGCCATGAAATCGCGGAAGTCGGACGACTCGTTCACCTTCTTCAGCGCGTCCGTCAGGGCCGTGACGATGTCGGCCGGCATGCCCTTCGGGCCGGCAAAACCGCGCCAGGCGCCCGTGGTGTAATCAATGCCCATCGCTTCCTTGAGCGTTGGTACATCCTTGAAGGCGGGATTGCGCTCGGCGGCCATGATGGCGAGACTGCGCGCCTTGCCGGCTTCGATCATGGCACGGGCTTCGGGTACTGAGCAGGTGACGATGTCCAGACCGCCGGAGGCGAGATCCTGCATGGCGGGCGCCGCACCGTTCATCGGCACCCACGCGACATGATCGGGCTTCAGCCCCATCGCCGTCAGCCAGCCGACCAGCGCAAGGTGCCAGATGCCGCCCTGGCCGGTACCGGACGCCTTCAGCTTGCCGGGAGGCGCCGCCTTGATGGCGTCGGCCAGCTCCTTGACGGTCTTGTAGGGGCTGTCGGCATTGACCTGGATGCCCGGCGGGTCCTCGTTCATCAGCGCAAGCGTGGTGTAGCTGTCGGGCTTGAACTCGGTCAGTCCCTGCCAGTGCATCATCGAGATCTCAACGGTGATGATGCCGATAGTGTAGCCGTCGGCTGGCGCGCTGGCGATCGCGGCATGGCCGACCACGCCCGAGCCGCCGGTGCGGTTCACCACGTTGAAGGGCTGCCCCAGATTCTTCTCAAGCACCGCGGCGACGATGCGGGCGGTGGCATCGGTGCCACCTCCTGCCCCCCACGGACAGATCACCGTGACCGGCCTTGCGGGATAGTTCTGTGCCCAAGTCGGTCTTGTGCCGAGTGCCAGCGCCGCGCCCGTCGCTGCACCCCCCGCCAGCACCACGCGGCGGCTCAAACCGTTTTTCATCGCTTCCTCCCTGATGTGTTTTGTTTCGATGATAGCGCAAAAGTGACGCAGCACCAGACATCTTAAGCCGCCAATCCTGCTGCCCCGGCAACCTGCGCTTCGCTTTGTGCAGTTGGACGCGGTAATGTCGGTCATGGACGCGCCAGCGCACATCACGATCACCATCGGCGAGGGAACTACCGTTTCCGGCCTTTGGCTCAGGCCGCCCGCAGCCAAGGCCTGCCTCGTGCTGGCACATGGCGCGGGCGCCGGCATGACGCATAAGTCCATGGCGGCAATTGCCGACGGGCTTTGCGAGCGCGGCATCGCCACGCTGCGTTATCAGTTCCCCTATATGGAGCGTGGCGCAAATCGGCCTGATCCACCCGCTGTCGCCCATGCAGCCGTCAGGGCCGCCGTCGCCGAGGGTGGGCGCCTTGCCGAGGGGCTCCCGCTGTTCGCCGGCGGAAAATCGTTTGGCGGGCGCATGACCTCTCAGGTGCAAGCGGCCTCGCCTCTGCCGGGCGTGCGGGGCCTCGTATTCTTCGCCTTTCCGCTGCATCCGGCGGGAAAGCCCTCGGCGGAACGCGCCGAGCATCTTTACCAGGTCACCATTCCCATGCTGTTCCTGCAGGGCACCCGGGACGCGCTGGCCGTGCTCGACCTCTTACAGCCGGTGGCTGCGGAACTGGGCCCGCTCGCGACCTTAACGCTAGCCCAGGATGGCGATCACGCCTTCCATGTTCCCGCCAAGACCGGGCGCCGGGATAGCGAGGTGCTTGCCGAACTACTCGACGTTACTGCGGCATGGATGATTGGGCTCCCGCCGCCCAACTGAGGCGAAGTGGAGATCACTCCTAACACGCCTTGGCAGGAGACGTTGCTCAAAGTAGATGTTGAAACTAGGCTTTCTCGTGCGAGCAAAGCTTGCGAAACCAATCGCCTCGCCACTTGTTTCTATACGGCTTGCGAGTACCGTCGGCGTCAGCGTGGCCTTTTCTTCTCCCGCAGATCAAGAAGGGAGAGTTGGTGCAAGCGTTTGTCCGGCGCGTCTTCACGGGTGATGGGGAAGCAAAGAGGGCGGCAACGTGGACATCTGTTATTGCGCAGTCGCAATGTTGGATCGACTTGTCGACGATTGGGCACAGAAGCGGCGTGGCAAAACGCTCATCTGTGAGATCGAAACCTTGGGCACTTCAGCAAGTCCTGCCGAAGCGTCTCTCGGAGCGGAAGGTGCTTGATGGCGCTCCACGCGACGGCAGCCGATCCGCTCGAGGTCTGCGCTCAGGAACCGATCCGGATTCCGGGCAGCGTGCAACCGCACGGTGCATTGGTCCTGCTGCGTGAAAAGGACAGGGCGATCGTACAGGTCAGCTCGACGCTTTCGCAGTTTATCGGTCGCCAGGCCCCGGTCGAGAGTGCGCCGTCCCTCGCGGATGTGTTCGGCCAGGACTTTTCGCGCGACATCGAGGAATGGTTGTCCGGCGAAGAGGCGCTTTATCTCGAGCAGACCCAGATTGCGGGCAAGACGCTCAATGTTTCGGGCCACAAGACCCAGCAGGGCATCATCCTCGAGATCGAGCCTGTAGCAGCGGGCGCAACCCGCACGGAAAGCTACTATCCGCTGCTGCGCCGGTTTATGGAGCAGACCGACCGCGTGTCGGAGGTTTCCGAATTGTGTCGCATGGCGGCTGCCCAGTTCCGCCAGCTTTCCGGTTTCGACCGCGTCATGATCTATCGTTTCGACCGGGATTGGAACGGAACGGTGATCGCCGAGGACGGCAATGGCAGGCTGCCCTCCTATCTCGATGTGCGTTTTCCGGCCTCTGACATACCCGCGCAGGCGCGCGAACTCTACCGGTTGAACCGAATTCGCCTGATCCCGACGGCGAACTACAAATCCGCCCGCCTGCATCCGCAGCTGTGCCCGATCGACGGCAAACCGCTCGATTTAAGTTTCGCGGCGCTGCGCAGCGTATCACCGGTCCATCTGGCCTATATGCGCAATATGGGCGCTGCCGCCTCGATGTCGATTTCGATCGTGATCGACGACAAGCTGTGGGGCCTGGTATCCTGCCATCATAGCGAGGAGCGGTATATCGGGCCGCAGGTGCGCGCGGCCTGCGACTTTCTCGGCCAAATTCTCGCCCAGCAGATCGCGGCGCGCGAGCGTGCCATTGACGTCGACGAGCGGCTGAAGCTGAAGCGCATCGAGACCGAATTGATCGCCCATCTTGCGCGCTCGAAGACCTTTCAGGAGGGTCTTGTCGAGCGCGCCCCGCAATGGCTGGGCCTTACTAAGGCCGCCGGTGCGGCGGTCATTACCGAAGGCGCCGTGCTGACCGCCGGAGCCACGCCCTCGCCCGACCAGATCGTTGCGCTGGCGGATTGGCTGCATCGCCAGAAGATCGAACCGATCTTCTCGACCGATGCGCTCGCGTCTTCCTGGCCTGCGGGCGAAGCCGTGGCCGATGTTGCCAGCGGTGTGGTCGCGGTGCCGATCTCGCGCGTCCATGCGAGCTACATCTTCTGGTTCCGGCCCGAGGTCGTGCGCACAGTGAGCTGGGGCGGCGATCCGGACAAAGAAAAGGCAATCGATGCGCGCGGTCGTCTTAACCCGCGGAACTCTTTTGAGAGCTGGAAGGAGACCGTGCGCAATCGCGCGTTGCCCTGGCGTGAGGCGGAGCTGTTCGCGGCGGTTGAGTTCCGCAACGCCGTTCTCGACTTCGTCCTCCAACGCGCCGAGGAGCGCGCGCTGCTCACCGAAGAGCTGCAGCGCATCAATAAAGAGCTGGAGTCCTTCTCCTATTCGGTCTCGCACGATCTGCGGGCGCCGTTCCGGCATATCGTCGGCTATGCCCAGTTGCTCGGCGAAGAGGAGCAGGGACTAAAGGAGGTTTCGCGCCACTATCTTGAAGGCATCATCCATGCCGCGCTTTCGGCGGGGCAGCTGGTTGATGACCTTCTTCACTTTTCCCAACTCGGCCGCTCGACCCTTACCATGTCGCGTATCGACATGAACAAGGCCATGGCCGAGATCAAGCGGAGCTTCAATGCGGGAGCCGACGAGATCGATTGGCAAATCGAGCAGCTGCCGCCAGCCTGGGGCGATGCGACGCTCGTCAGACAGGCTCTGTTCAATCTGGTCGACAACGCGGTGAAGTACAGCCGCGATGCCACCCCCCGAAGGATACGGATCAGCGGCGTCGATCGCGCAATCGATGTCCTCTATTCGGTGGAGGACAACGGAGTAGGCTTCGACATGGCCTATGTCGGCAAACTATTCCAGGTGTTCCAGCGACTGCACCGCCCGGAGGAGTACGAAGGTACCGGCATAGGCCTGGCGTTGACGAAGCGCATCGTCGACCGCCATGGCGGGACACTTGAAGCACGGGGCGCCATTGGCAAGGGCGCGCTATTCAGCTTTTCCGTGCCCAAGCCGACGAAGGAGAAAGACTTTGGCGACGCTTAGACCGATCCTGCTCGTCGAGGACAGTCCGGCTGATATCGAGCTCACGCTTGCGGCGCTGAAACGCACCAAGCTTGCGAACGATGTCGTTGTGGTCCGCGACGGCGCCGAGGCACTGGACTACATCTTCTCCGAAGGCATCTTCGCCGGACGGGAGCCGGGTTTGCCGGCCGTCGTCCTGCTCGATCTTAAGCTGCCGAAGGTGGATGGGCTGGAGGTGTTGGAGCGGGTCAAGAAGCACCCGAGATTTCGGGCCCTGCCGATCGTGATGCTGACGTCCTCTCGCGAAGAAAGCGATATTGTGAGCAGCTACGAGTTTGGCGTGAACTCCTTCGTTGTGAAGCCCGTCGAATTCACTGCCTTTTTCGAAGCGATCCGCGATCTGGGCGTGTTCTGGGCTGTCCTGAACGAGCCGCTCCCCTCCGATGCCTTACGTGACAACTGAAGCGGTCAACATATTGCTGCTGGAGGACAGCGAAATCGACGCTGAGCTCATCATGCGTCAGCTCGGTAAGATCGAGCAGCCCGTGAAGATTCATCGGGCCGCGGTTCGTCCGGAGTTCGAACAGCTTCTGGCATCGAGGCAATTCGATCTCATCCTGTCGGACTATTCGCTACCTGACTTCGACGGTGCTGACGCACTGCGAATTGCCCGCAGCTACGACGCGAACGTTCCGTTCGTGTTCGTATCCGGCGTGCTCGGCGAGGAGTTCGCGACGGAAGCGCTGCACGGCGGCGCGACCGACTACATCACCAAGAAGAATCTGCCACGTATCCCCATGGCCGCTTCCCGTGCGCTGGTCGAGGCCGCGGCGCGCCGGGAGCGCCGGAAAGCCATTGAAGCTTTGCGCGAGAGTGAACAGCGCTTCCGCGCAGTTGCCAACGCCGCGCCGGCTTTGATATGGGAGGTCGATGACAAAGGCGACATTACCTTCGCCAATGGACGCTTCTTCACCGAATTCGGCATTCCGCCCCAAAGGATGGTCGAGGAAGGTTGGCGCTGCTTCGTACATGAGGATGACTGGCGCCAGTTCGGGAAGGAGCGCGAGCGACTATTTCTGGAGCGGCGTCCCTTCTCGGCCAACATGCGGGTGCGGACCGGCGCTGGCGCGGTGCGCTGGATACGTTGCGAGAGCCGCCCGCGATGGGATTCGCAGAAGGCCTTCCTTGGCTATGTCGGCTGCGCGGTCGATATCACCAACTCAAAGCTCGCGCGCGATGCTTTGGAGGTGGAGATCGTCAATCGGACGCAGGAGCTGCGCGAAAAGGACGAGGCGCTGCGCCAATCACAGAAGATGGAGGCCATCGGCCAGCTGACCGGCGGCATTGCGCATGACTTCAACAACATGCTCGCCGGCATTATCGGCAGCGCCGACCTTCTCAAGAAGCGCCTTGCCGAAGGGCGCTACGAGGAATGCAATCGCTATGTCGATGCGGTGCTCAATTCGGCAAACCGCGCAGCCTCTCTGACTCAGAGACTTCTTGCATTCTCGAGACGTCAGACGCTCGATTTACAGCCGATTTCGATCGAAGCACAGCTACGCTCGCTTTCCGAACTCGTGCAGCGCACCATCGGTCCGTCGGTGTCGCTTTCGGTCGAGTTGGAACCGGACCTCTGGTGTGCTCTCACCGACGCCAATCAGTTCGAAAGCGCGATCCTCAATTTGGCGATCAACTCGCGCGACGCGATGCCGGAGGGTGGCAAGCTGATCCTGAAGGCCGAGAACGTAGCGGTTGGCGCCAAGGAGGCGGCCGACAAGGAGCTGCATCCGGGCAATTATGTGCGCGTCAGCATTGAAGACACCGGTACCGGCATGGATGCCGAGACCCTATCGAAAGCCGTCGATCCGTTTTTTACCACCAAACCGCTCGGCCAGGGGACGGGGCTCGGACTTTCTATGGTGTTCGGCTTTGCGACCCAGAGCGGCGGCGGTCTCGAGATCTGTTCCGAGCCGGGCTTGGGCACGACCGTCTCCATGCTGCTGCCCCGCTCGGACGCCGATGCGGCGCATGACGGCGAGCAAGTCAGAGCCGTGAGGGACGGCAAGCCTTCTTTATCGCCGCAGGGAAGTTGCATCTGTGTCGTTGAAGACGAGTTGATCGTACGCATGCTGATCGTCGATCATCTCGAGGAACTCGGCTACCATGTCGTCGAAGCGGACAATGCCTCCCAGGCGCTTGAAATGCTTAGCAAAGGCAGACCTGTCGACCTTTTGATTACGGATGTCGGACTGCCAGGAATGGACGGTCGACAGCTGGCCTCGGAGGCGCGCAAACTATCGCCCGATCTGCCCATACTTTTCGCGACCGGCTATGCCGACGGCGCCGTCAATCGGTCCGATCTGGTGGGTCGTGGTATGGATATGGTCGGTAAGCCTTTCGACATCGATGATCTGGCCGAGAAGATCGGCGCGCTCCTGGAAATCCGCAGCAGCTGAAGCGCGGCCTACATCCTCAGCGCCACGTCCGCGGCGACATCGCCCAGCTGGTGCAATCGCGCGTGCCGGGTCAAAGAAATATCTCCGCCGTCAATCGCGTCTTGAGGGCCGCAGCCCGCTTGCGGATCATCGCGCGTTCCTCGGGATCTTTCCTCGCCAGGTTCATGTACGGGTACTTCATGCGCGGGTTCTCCGAGAAGCGGTCCTCGTGCCGCGCCAGGAAATCCCAGTAGAGCGTGGTGAATGGACAAGCATCCTCGCCGACCGATTTCTTCGGATCATAACGGCAATGGCGGCAGTAATTGCTCATCTTGTTGATGTAGTTGCCGGCTGCCGCATAGGGCTTGGTGCCGATCAGGCCGCCGTCGCCATACTGGCCCATACCGAGCGCATTGGGCAGCGAAACCCAGTCGATCGCGTCCCAGAACATCGACATATGCCAGCGATGCACGTCGTAGGGCTTGACGCCGAGCAGCAGGCAAAACAGGCCGAGGACCATCAGCCGCTCTATATGATGCGCATAGGCATGATCGATGGTGTGGCGGATCGCCTCCGCCAGGCACCGCATATCGGTTTCGCCTGTCCAGTAGAAGCGCGGCATTGGCAGATCGGCTTCGAGCGCGTTCTGCTCTGCATAGTCGGGCATGAAACACCAATAGACGCCGTGGACGAACTCCCGCCAGCCGATCACCTGGCGCAGAAAACCTTCGAGGGAGTTGAGCGGCGCGCCGGCTGGGTTGGCGAGCACGGCGTCGACCACTTCCCGTGGCCGCAGGAGATGGAGGTTGAGCGGGCCGGAGAGATGCGAATGGAACAGGATCGGCTCGCCGGTGCCCATCGCGTCCTGAAAGCGGCCGAAATTGCCCAGCCGGTGCAGGGCGAAATCCTGCAATGATTGAAGCGCTTGAGTTCGCGTGACCGGCAGGTCGAATCCATCGAGCCGGCCCGGATTTCCTGGAAACTCGCGCTCGACAAGCGCTATGACGCCGCGCGTGATCTCATCGGGCACAAAGCTTGGCCCCCGTGGGATGGGGGGCGGCCCCTCGCGCCCAAATGATGCACGGTTCTGCGCGTCATAGTTCCAGGCGCCGCCCATCGGGCTGCCGTCCGGATCGACGAGGATGCCAAGCCGCAGGCGCATGAAGCGGTAGAACTGCTCCAGCACGAGGCGCGGATGCTCCTGCGCGAAGGCGGCGAAGCTCTCCTGTGGGCAAAGGAAATGCCGGTCGGCGCGGATTTCGATCGGCAGGTCCAGAGCGGAAAGCCGCTCTCCTACGCGCCAATCGCCGGGCTGGAGTACGATGAGGCGCTGCGGCTTGAGCGCCTTGGCCCATCGCCGAATCTCACCCGCGAAATTGCCGCAATTGGCCGGGTCGTCGAGCTCGCTATAATAGACGCGCCGTCCGCTAGCCCGCTGCTCCTCACGGAAGTGCCGCATCGCCGCGAAGAAGAAGGCGAGCCGGCGCTTGTGCTGCGGGATGTAAGTTGCCTCCTCGCGCACCTCCATCTGCAGGATCGCGTCCTGCGCCGCATCGAACCCGTCGAAGGCTGCCGAGCGCCCGTCCAGCTGATCACCGAGCACGATGACGAGATGGCGCAGCTTCACTTCTTCTTCAGCTCGCCCGGCTTGTGCGCTGCCTTCTTGCCCGATTTGTCGCTCTGCACGATGTACTGCGGATTGTCCTTCGAGGCGGCCACTTTATGACTCTTGATGTGGGTTTCCGAGGTCTGCTTCTTGACCACCTTGCCATGGGCCTTGCCCTGGCTCGTGTCCCACTCAACCTTGTCGCCTGTCTTCAGGCTCTTCGCCATTATTCTCTTCCGCGGATCTCTGGTGCCATCTGGGGCGCCTTGGCCCACATTTTCATCCAAGCGGGTTTGGGCCGGATTGGTTCCTTCGGTCAGCCGCCGACAGGCACCCCGTATCATCTGGCGAAGAATGCTTAAGTCGACAGCGTTCAACCTTTGGCGACAGCTTTTTCTGCCCCAACAGAGGTCGCGCCAACGCTTTGGAGATCGCGCACGAAGGCGGCAAACTCGCGCTCCCTCGCCTCGGCATCCGGAAGGCGGAGCAGAAAAGACGGGTGGACGGTAATCAGGACTGTGAAGCCGACCGGATGCCGGGCAAGCGTGCCCCTCTCGCTCAGGATACGGATGCTGCGCCCGAGCAGCGACTGCGCCGCCGTCGCGCCCAGCGCCACCACCAGCTCCGGCTTCACCAAGGCCAGCTCGCGCTCCAGCCACCATCTGCAGGCCTCGATCTCCGGCCGACCGGGCGTCTTGTGGAGTCGGCGCTTACCCCGCGCTTCGAACTTGAAATGCTTGACCGCATTCGTGACGTAAACTTCAGAGCGCTCGATTCCGGCCGCGGCGAGGGCGCGGTCGAGAAGCTGTCCGGCCGGTCCGACGAAGGCCTCTCCCGCCAGATCCTCCTGGTCGCCCGGCTGCTCTCCGACCAGCATCACGCGGGCGTCCTGGGGGCCTTCGCCAAACACCGTCTGTGTGGCCGACGCAAAGAGCGGGCAGCGCTGGCAGCCCGCGGCCTCCTGCGCAAGGCCGGCAAGGTCGGAGCTGGTCGGTGGCAAAAGGTCTGCCGGCGTGACGGGGCGAGAACGCTTGCGCGGCGATGTCGGGGCCGAGGCTACCATCGCCTCGGTGCGCGCGGTCGCCTGCGAAAGCAGCGCCGGGATGAGCGGCGCCTCCGGCAGGTTGCGCCAGTAGTGCTTCGGCATATGCGACCGCATCAACTCCGGATTGGCGCGCGCCGGATTGAAAGTGGCGCGATAATAGGTGCGCCACCACTCGTCGAGATCGTCCCCGGCCGGTGCGTCCTCACGGCGAACCGGCCCTGCGAAGGCAAGCTCAGAGCCGTTCCAATGGGCGGAGCCGACCGGCGTCAGAATCGACCATCGCATGCAGGAGAACCGGTCGACGAAGAAGGGCGCCGCACGCTCTACGATAAAATGCTGCGGCTCGAACCAGGCGACGAAGTGCTCGCCTGCCTCCGTCTCCACCCGGCGGAAGCGGAGAAAGGCGTGCATCTTGTGAATGTCGCGCCCGATCGCCTTCTGCATGCGGGTAAGGCGATGCACCAGCGGGTCCGCCGCGACGGTGAGGAGCTGGCGCTCGCCATGCGCGAGGCGCCACAGGAGCTCGTAAAGCAGCGCCCGCCGCTCGCCATCGCGGTGGCAGATGACGTCCTCGGCGAGCCGGGGAAACCCGGCCGGCACCTTGAGCGGCTCGCCCATGGGCAGGTCTGGCGTAGTGAAGAGGCCCTGTTCCACCCCCTCATGCCAGATCACCTCATGAGGTGATACGCCGGCGGCAACAAGGCCCCTTGCGACTTCGCGAAAGGCGCTAAGATCATGCGGCCGCTTGAGGGCGATGTCGTACATCAGGCGAACAGGGTGAGCTGCTCGGCCGGGGCGGCGAAAAAGTCGCGCAAGTTCGCCCGATCGGCGTGCCGGCCCGGTGAGTGGTCGGCGGCGATGACAAAGGGCAGCAGCTTCTTCGTCGAGGCGGCAAGGCGGCAGAGATCGTCGAGGCGCAAGGTGCGGTGGCGCCAACTCGCAAGGATCCTGTCTACGCTGCGCACGCCGAGCCCTGGAACGCGCAGCAGCGCTTCGCGCTCGGCGCGGTTCACGTCCACTGGGAAGCGGTCGCGGTGCTTGAGCGCCCAGGCGAGCTTGGGGTCGATGGCGAGGTCGAGCATGCCGCCGGTCGAGCTAGCGGCGATCTCCTCGGCCGAAAAGCCGTAATACCGCATCAGCCAGTCGGCCTGATAGAGTCGGTTCTCACGCTGAAGTGGCGGCGCTTTTGCGGGAAGGGCGCTGCTTGCATCGGGAATGGGGCTGAAGGCGGAGTAGTACACCCGCTTCAGCCGATAGCCGGCATAGAGCGTGGCGGAGTTCGCCAGAATCGTGGCGTCAGTGGAGGTGTCGGCGCCCACGATTATTTGCGTGCTCTGGCCGGCCGGCGCGAAACGCGGCGCGCGGCTTTCACTTTCCACCTCCTCGATCTTCTGTCGCAGGAGCGCCATCGAGCGCTTGATCGAGGTGGTCTGCTTTTCCGGTGCGAAACGCGTCAAGCCTGCTTCGGTTGGCATTTCGACATTGATCGACAGCCGGTCGGCCCAGCGCCCCGCCTCGGCGATGAGCGCCTCGCTGGCCTCCGGAATCGTCTTGAGGTGAATGTAGCCGCGGAAGAGGTGCTCTTCGCGTAACGTTCGTGCGACCCGGATCAGCTCTTCCATCGTGTAGTCGGCGGACTGGATAATCCCGGACGAAAGGAACAGCCCTTCGATATAGTTGCGCTTGTAGAAGGCGATGGTGAGATCGACCACCTCCTCCACGGTGAAGCGGGCGCGCCGGACATTGGAGGAGCGGCGGTTGATGCAGTAGGCGCAGTCGTAGAGGCAGAAGTTCGTCAGCAGGATTTTGAGCAGCGACACACAGCGCCCGTCCGGCGTATAGGAGTGACAAATGCCCACGCCGGTCGTGGAGCCGATACCGCCGGAGCGAGCGTTTCGCTTTTGGGCGCCAGAGGAGGCGCAGGACACGTCGTATTTCGCTGCGTCGGCAAGGATAGAGAGCTTTTCAGGTACGGTAAGAACCATACCAATGTTCATACATTGTTCTCAGGGCAAACGTCAAGGCTCGCCGCTCCGCGCACCCGCGTGGATGGACCGGCTTCATGCTTGCTCTCTTTTCTTCGCGGTGCGGATTAGGGCTTGAAGCCCTGAAAAGCGCGTGTCATAAGGCCTTTCTCGGCAACGGAGTGTAGCGCAGCCTGGTAGCGCACCTGCTTCGGGAGCAGGGGGTCGGTGGTTCGAATCCACTCACTCCGACCAAGATTTCTGGCCCGGTCGGATCCGCTCGAGGGCAATGCCGAGCCTGAGCCACCAGACCGAGAGCTTTGAGAGATTGTAAAGCCCGTTGGGCGAGGCGAAGGGCAGACCGTTGTCGCTGCGAATGGCGTTGGGCAGGCCGCGCTCGGTGAAGAGGCGCTGGAAAGCGCTGAAAACGCCGTCTTCCTTTATTGTCTCAAGGGCTTAGCAGGCCAGAAGCATGCGCGAGGCCTGGTCGGTGACTGTCAAAGGGTAACAGTAGCGGCCGTTGCCAAGCTTGAACTCGCCCTTGAAGTCGGCACACCAGAGATCGTTGGGGGCGATCGCCGCCGACAGGGCCGTGCCCTGGGCCGTGAAGCGCCGGCTTTGACGGGCGCGCTTCACCAGGCCGTGCCGGTCGAGAACGGCATGCACGGTGCTTTTGGCCGGCACCCGCACATCGCTGTTCAGGCGCCGCACCAGCAGTTCGCGGATCTTGCGTGCCCCTAATGCGCTTCTCCCGCTTAGCGACATTTCCCAAGATTTTGCGTTCCGCAATATTGCTGCTGCGGAACGCGGCGCATCCGGGGACGGCCTTCAGAAGGCGGCCGGCGCGACGGCATGGAAGACGATCCGTCCCGAGCGTTTCCGGAACTGGGCCGGCAACATTTACACGCTCATCCTCCGCCGGATGGCGGCCCTCCCCGCGGGCGGCTCTGTGATCGCAAATAAGCCCCGCCGGCCTGATCGCCCTAAGAATCGCCTCCCTGATGGCGCAAGCAACCGTCTTTCCATAAATGGCAAAGCTTAGGTCATTCCATAAATGGCAAAGCTTAGGTCATTCGAGATTCTGTCAAGCTTACGCTCATGGAAATTCTCAAACCTGAATTGTTATTTCTTCAACTTCGGAACCTTCTTTCCTCGGACCCAGTTCGCTTGTGTGTGTCAGGGGCTGCCGAGCATTTCGCACAGACGTTGTCTGTATGACAGCCACCATGCCTGACCTCCCGCAAACCAAGGAAAGTCTATGTTTTATCACGATCGCAACTTACAATACACGGTTCGGGTCGACGAGCCGAACCCGTCCTTCGCCCGCATGCTGCAGCAGGCCATCGGCGGCGTCGAAGGTGAGATCCGCGTCTGCCTGCAATACCTCTTCCAGGCGTGGGGCGCGCGTGGTCCGGTCAAATACCGGGATATGCTGCTGGAGACCGGGACCGAGGAAATCTCCCACATCGAGATGCTCTCTCACGCCGTCGCGCTCAATCTGGAAAATGCGCCGGTGTCGCTCCAGGAGGAGATTGCTGCCACCAATCCGACGGTGAATGCCGTGCTCGGCGGCATGAACCCGCGGCATGTGTTGTCGGCTGGCCTTGCGGCCATGCCCGTCGACGCCAATGGCGTACCGTTCGACTGCTCGCACGTCTACGGCAGCGGCAACATCGCCGCCGACATGTACGCCAATGTCACGGCCGAGGCGACGGGCCGCGCGCTCGCGGTGCGGCTCTACAATATGACCGATGACGCCGGCATGAAGGATTTCCTCAGCTTCCTGATCGCACGTGACACGATGCATCAGCAGCAGTGGCTGGCTGCGATCGAGGAGATGGGCGGCTATCAGAGCCTGCCGATCCCCAACAGCTTCGACCAGAGCAAGGAAGCGCAGGAATACTCCTATGTGTTCCTCGGCACCTCGATCGACGGCACGCCGCCACCGGAGGGTCGGTTCACCAGCGGATCCTCGCTCGACGGCAAGGCGCAGTTCTCCGCGAAGATTGCCACGCCCGAGGGGCAGGAGCCCAATCTCGGCCCCGCGCGCCCCGACAGCGGCGCGCAGACCGAACAGATCATGTCAAGCGGCGACGGAAGCACGGCAAAAGCGAGCGGAAGGTCCGCAAGATAACAGAGCGCGGCGGGTTACCGCCGCGATCACTCTTTGACGATTGAACGACCCCCGGGGTCGCTGACCGCCTTCGGCAGCACATCACCGAAACCAATGACCAAATCGAGGGGCTCGACGAGATCGTGCGCAGCCTTGGTGAGGACAGCTCGACTATCAACGACACTGGCCTCAGCCGCCGCGCCCGCTAAAGCACCACCCCCGTTTCGGCGTCGATGAGATGCATGTACTCCATATTGGCCTGCACCGGCATCATCGTGCCGGCTTCGCCCGCGCTGGTCGGCTCCGCCCGGCCGCAGACCTCTGTGCCATCGACGGTGAAATAGATCATGGTTTCCATGCCCATTGGTTCGACCACATCGAGCGTCACCGGAAAGGTCGCGGTCTCGCCTCCACCGTTGCTGCGCGTCTCGGTGATGTGCTCCGGACGCAGGCCTAGCAACAGCTCGCGGCTGGAGGCGTTCCGGTAGCGGCCGGCTTTGGCCGAAGGCACAGGCAAGGTGATGGCATCGGAGACGCGCACGCTCATACCGCTGCCATTCTGCTCGAGGCGGCAAGGGAGGAAGTTCATGGCCGGGGAGCCGATAAAGCCAGCGACGAAATGGGTGCGCGGCGAGTGGTAAAGTTCTTGCGGCGTGCCGATCTGCTCGATGCGGCCGCCATTCATCACCACGACGCGGTCGGCGAGCGTCATTGCCTCCACCTGGTCATGGGTGACGTAGACGGTCGTGGTTTTGACCTTCTGATGCACGCGCTTGATCTCGGTGCGCATCTGCACGCGCAGTTTGGCGTCGAGATTGGATAGCGGCTCGTCGAACAGGAACACCTTCGGATTGCGCACGATAGCGCGGCCCATGGCGACGCGCTGGCGCTGGCCGCCCGATAGTGCCCTTGGGCGACGGTCGAGCAGCTCGGTGATATCCAGAATGCGCGCCGCGTGTTCGACCCGCTGGCGAATCTCCGGCTTAGGCAGCTTGCGCAAACGGAGCCCGAAGGACATGTTCTCGAACGCCGTCATATGCGGATAGAGCGCGTAGTTCTGGAACACCATGGCGATGTCCCGGTCCTTCGGCGGCAGATCGTTGACCAGCTCGCCGCCAATGCGGATATCGCCCGAGGTTACCTCCTCCAGCCCCGCGATCATCCGCAGGGTCGTGCTCTTGCCGCAGCCCGACGGCCCGACCAGCACAACGAATTCATTGTCCGGAATGTCCAGGTCGATGGCGCGCACGGCTTCGACATCATCGAACCGCTTTACGACCTTGTTCAGCACGACGTCGGCCATGGGCTCAGCCCTTCGTGGCGCCAGCGGTGAGGCCGGCAATATAATAATCCATCAGGAAAGCGTAGATGATGAGCGGTGGGGCCGCGGCGACAAGAGCACCGGCCATCAGCATGCCCCATTTGTAGACGTCGCCGCGGATCAGGCTCGTCACCGTGCCGACGGTGAGCACCTGCTGATCGGAGGAATAGAGGAATGCCATCGGGTAGACGAAGGCGGCCCAGGAGACGGTGAAGGCGAAGATCATCGCCGCGATGATGCCGGGCAGCGCCACGGGAATAAATATTTTCAGCAGCATCTGCATGTGACTGGCACCGTCGATCAGCGCAGCTTCATCGAGCTCCTTCGGGATCGACTGGAAATAGCCGATCATGATCCAGGTACAGAACGGCACCGTCAGCGTCGGATAAACCAGCACCATGGCCCAATAGGAATTGAGCAGGCCGAGCCATTTGACGATCTGGAACATCGGGATGAAGAGCAGCGTGTCCGGCACCAGGTAGGTGAGAAAGATGCCGGTTGCCAGAATGCCCGATCCCCAGAAGCGCATGCGTCCCAGCGAAAAGGCGGCAAACACGCTGACCACCATCGTAATGATCACCACGCAGACAGTGACGATGACGGTGTTCTTGAAAAAGATCAGGAAGTCAGTGTTGTTGAACAGGATCTTGAACTGATCAAAGGTGATGCCGTCGGCGATGATCCAGGGATTGGTCGCCATCCGCGCCATTTCGGCGTCACCCTTCAGCGAGGTGACGATCATGTAATAGGGCGGCAGGAGGAAAAAGACGGCGAACAGGATCAGGAAGAAGTAGCTCGCGACGAGCGCCCAGCGCCGGTTCCGCGCGAGGCTGACGCGTGAACGACGCCTCGGCATGGTGGTGGGGATTGCGGCTACGGTGCTCATCAGATCTCCTTTCCGCGCTTGCGGACGCCGCGCAGGATGAAGACCGCCGCGATCGCCAGAATGGGCAACATGAACAAAGAGGCCGCCGCGCCGAGCGGCAGGTCGCCGGAGCGGATGCCGAGCAGGAACGCATAGGTTGCGAACACATGCGTCATGTTGCGCGGGCCACCCCCTGTCATGATCTGCACGATGTCGAAATTGGCGAAGGTGACGATCAGCGAGAACAGCACGGTGATGGCGATGATGTTGCGCATCATCGGCAGGGTGACGTGGATGAAACGCTGCCAGGCATTGGCGCCGTCGATCGCGGCGGCTTCATAGAGCTGCTCGGGCACCGATTTCAGCGCCGCCAGATACATGATCAGGAAGAACGGCGCGCCGAACCACACATTGACGAGGATGACCGAGAAGCGGGCCCAATAAGGGTCGGAGAGCCAGGGAATCTCCTCAAAGCCCAGACTGGTCAAGATGTAATTGAACGCGGAATGCGTCGGGTCGAACAGCCACCACCAGCCGAGCGAAGAAAGCGCGAGCGGGATGACCCACGGCACAAGCAGCATGCCACGCCATTTGCGCTGCCCCTTTACCGGCAGATTGTTGATCAGATGCGCCGTGATCAGGCCGACCAGCGCTTTGAAGAACACCGCGGACAACGCGAAGATGGCGGACTGCTTGGCCACCATCCAGAACGTGTCGCGCGACAACAGGAAGCGGAAATTGTCGAGGCCGATGAAGCGCGTCTGCGACTTGTTCAGCATCGACAGATAGATGGAATAGAGCGCGGGATAGATGATGAGGCCGCCAATGATGATGATGAGCGGCAGGCACATCACCACCGCAATCGTCGAGCGGCGGCGCATGAAGCGCTTCATCCCGCTGCGGGCTGGCGCGCTGGGCGCCCTGTCGCTGGCCAACCTCCAGGATTCAACCGTTTCTGCCATGGCGCAATACCTCGAAACCGGGCCTAGGGGCCGGCCCTGGAATTTTGACGTGCCGGCTGGGACCGGCACGTCGCTGCTCAGGCAAGGCTAGTGGAGCAAATTTGACATTTGAGTCCCGCCAGTCGCGAGCCCGCGCTCAAATGTCAAATTCAAAAGCTCCACTAGAAACTTATAGTTAGCTAGTGGTTCTTATGACTGAAACATTTGCAAATGCGGGTGCCGAACGGGGATGCAAATGTTCAGTCGAACCACTCGCTGCTTCAGGTCCGCAGCGTGCCTTGAAGCTCGCTCTCGGCCCATGCGATCACGTCCTCGAGCTTCTCTTTGCCCTGCGTGAACTTGGCGACCATCACCGTGTTGATCGCCTGATTGTAGATCTGCGCGCCGACTTCCGAGCGGGCCGGAGCGCCGGCAATCGAAGTCTGCTCGTCGCCGCGAGGCGGATAGCCGTAAACGGTGCCGAGTGGCGGCTCGACCTTCTTCCAGGTGTCGAAATCGTACATGGTCTTGAAGGAGGGCAGGTCGTAGCCAACCGATGCCTCGACCAGTTGGCCAATCGACTCCTTCTGCGAGATGTAGGTGAGCAGGTCCTTGGCTGCGGACTTGTTCTGGGACCACTGCCAGACGCCGTAGAACTGCGGCAGCTGTCCGACGAAGCGCCCTTTCGGTCCTTTCGGCACCGGATGCGTCCAGCACTTCTCCGCGATCGTCGGATTGTCGCGCTTGGCGACCGCCCATGCGCTCGGCGGGTTCATGATGCCGGAGCCTTTGCCGGAAACCAGCCAGCGATTGTTGCCGGCGTCGTCCCAGGCAAACACTTCAGGCGACATGGATTCAACGATCTTGCGGGCGACCTCGAGTGCCTGCCGCGTCTCGTCGGAGTTGATTTTGATGTTATCATTGGCGTCGACGAAGACGACACCATAGGCGTTGAACAGGCCGCCGACCCAGTCGACCGCGTCGGATGTCTGCCCCATGGGCAGACCGATGGGGAAGCCTGCCTTGAACAGCTTCTGCGCGCCGGCGACATAGGCATCCCACGTCCAGCGATCGATCTTGGCCTTGTCCCATTTCGACTCGTCGGCCGGGAACAGATCCTGCACGTCGACGCCGGCATGCTCCTTCCACAGGTCGATACGCGAGCAGCATGGCTTGACCTGGCTGCCAACGGCGGTCGGAACGCCGCGCCATGTCCCTTTGATCTTGGCGAGGTATTCGGCAACCGGGCTGATCGGTCCATATTTCTTGATGAGGCCGTCGACGAGGTCGTCGAGCGGCTCGAGCTTGTCCTGGTGGATGCGGATGTTCCAGTCGCGATGGGACATGATGTCGTGACCGGTGCCGGCCTGCGCTTCGGCGGCGGCGGTCAGCTTGTCCTTTTCGCCCTGCGAGGTGATGAAGTCGATCTTGACCTCGACCTTGTTCTTCTCGCCCCACTCATTACACAGCTTAATCAGCGCTTTGTTCGCGCCGGGGACCCAGTGGTCCCAGCAGCCGAGGGTCAAAGTGCCGCCGGCCGCGTAGGCTCGGCTGATATAAGGTGAAGCCAGTGCAGCTGCGGAACCAAGAGCGGCCGTCTTCAAGACGGCACGCCGCGACAGGCGTTTCGTTGCCATTTTACTCCTCCCAAACGACGCTATTTTTTATTGCAATTTTGAAAATTATACTCCGGTGGTGCGAAAAGGCCAGCACATGCGCACCCGCTCTGAAGCACAAGCGTCGTTTTTGAGATTCTCGGGTTAGTTAGCCGGCAGGAGTAATCCGCCAAGAAGTTCAGGCAGCCCGCTAACTTGCGCCCTCGCCGACGACAATGAACGGCGCCCAATAAGCGGGATGCAAATAGCGAAGGGGCAGCGCGGCCTTAGCGGACGCGCTCACGAGAATCCCGTCGCGCAGCCGCTTGTGGCTGGTCTGGCGATCCACAGCAGGCCGTCAGCCAGCGAAACGCGGCTCCGGAACTCCCTGCACGCCGAGGTCATGAATGGCAAAAAGGCTGCCGCGCTGCGCGCCGTCACCGGGGAAGCGCGGCAATGGCGGTTTGGCCATCGAGGTGACAAACAGGATATCGAGGTTCGGGCCGCCAAACATGACGCTCGTCACCTTCTTGACCGGCATGTCGATGATGCGGTCAACACTGCCGTCCGGAGCATAGCGCACCAGCTTGCCGGCATAGACCAGGGCGTTCCAGAGGAAGCCGTCCGCGTCGACCGTTGAGCCGTCCGCCGCCCCGCCGCCGGACCGATCGACCTTGGTGAAGGTGCGCCGGTTGGACACCGCCCCTGTGTCGAGGTCGTAATCATACGCCCAGATCTCGCCGGACCATGTGTCGGCGAAGTAGAAAGTCGCCCCGTCCGGGCTCCAGCAGGGGCCGTTCGAGACGATGATGCCGTCGTCGAGTTTGTGGAGGGACAGATCGGCGTGCAGGCTGTAGAGCGCGCCGTTGGGTCCGTCCTCCATGGTGTCCATCGATCCGGCGACGAAGCGTCCGCGCTTGTCGACCTTGCCGTCGTTGATCCGGTTCTTCGGCTTGTCCGGCTCCGGGTCGACGATCAGTTGGGCCTCGCCCGTCTTGAAATCTAGAAAGTGAAAGCCGTTCGCCAGCGAGAGCACCGCTCCGCCTTGTTTGCGCAGCGCCATCGAGCCGATCTTCTCCGGCACGTCCCATGCCCGCACTTCACCGCCGTCGGCCGTGCAGCGAAAGACGTTGCAGCCGAAGCTGTCGATGAAATAAAGCCGCTGCTCGTCGACATCCCAGAGCGGCCCCTCGCCGAGGATCGTTTTCACATCGATCAGGACTTCGATACGCATCTCATCCTCCCTCTTTATTGCTTCATGTTGTTGCGTCAGCCCCGGAAACGAGGCTCGGGCAGCCCGCGAACTCCAAGGCCGTGCACGGCGAAGAGGGCGCCGGCCTCACGCTCCTTGGGCGCTACGCCCTTCACGGTCCGGGCCATCGAGGTCACATAGGCGATGTCGAGGTTTGGGCCGCCGAAGGTGAGACTCGTCGTGCTCTCGACCGGCAATCCAACCCATCGGTCGAGCCGTCCGTCGGGCGCGAAACGCACCAGCTTTCCCTCATAAACCGACACGCTCCAGAGAAAGCCCTCGGCGTCGACCGTGGCGCCGTCGGGCAGCCCCTTGAGTCCGACGTTCGGAAAGGAGCAGAACGTGCGGCGGCCCGTGGCCGCGCCTGTGGCGGGGTCATAGTCGTACGCCCAGATGTCCTTGGTGGCCGTGTCCGCGAAATAGAATGTGCGGCCGTCCGGACTCCAGCAGGGTCCATTGGAGCAGATAATGCCACTGTCCAGCGCCGTCACTGTTCCGCCCGGATCGAGCCGGAACACGGAGCACAGCGGATCGCTCTCCTCATAGTCCATATAACCGGCGACGAAGCGGCCCTGGCGATCCACCTTGCCGTCATTCATCCGGATGCGCGGCTTGCCGGGATCGGGGTCGACGAGCTTGCGGCACGCGCCGGTGCCGAAATCCAGCGTGTAGAACCCGTCACGCAGCGACACGATCGCGCCGCCCCCCTCGCGCAGCGCCAGCGATCCGATGTGCTCCGGCACGCTCCATGTGCGACGTTCGCCGCCGGCGGCGTTGCAGGAATGGACCTTCGCGCCCAGACTGTCGATCCAGTAGAGCCGCTGCTCGGCCACGTCCCAAAGGGGCCCCTCGCCCAACTCCGCGCGGGCGTCCTCGATCACTTCGATCCGCAGCATGACTTACCCCTCCAGATCAGGTCTGCCGCTCCCGTAACGCCATGACAGCAGCGAGGACGACGAGGCCGAATAGAATGGCACGCGTGGCGTAGGGCAGCGTGGTGCCGGCGAGAAGCGTCTGCAGAGCGGTCAGCAACAGGACGCCGCCCAGCATGCCGAGATAGTGGCCACGTCCACCCGTAATCAATGCGCCGCCGATAACCACGACGGCGATGGAGGGCAGCAGATATTCATCGCCCATGCCGAGGCTCGCCTGGCCCGAAAAACCGGTGAGCAGCACGCCCACGATCGCCGAGCACAGGCCCGACAACATATAGACGCCGATCAGCGTCTGCCCGACCGGAACGCCGGACAGCGCGGCAACCCGCTCGCCATTGCCGACCGCGTAGATGCGCCGGCCGAATACGGTGCTTCCGAGCAGCAGCACCGCGGCTACCGCGAACAGCGCGACGAACGGGACGACCGGCGTGAAGAACAGCTCGTGGTCGGTCATGAAGCGGCGGAGGAGCGGTGAGGAGAAGCCGTCGGGTGTGCCGTTGGAATAGACGAGCGCAACCCCCTGCAGGATGCCGTTCATGGCGAGTGTCATCACGATCGGCGAGATGCCGAGCAGCACGATGCCAGCGCCGTTCAGGAATCCGATCAAAAGTCCGATGATCAGCACTGCGGGAAGGGCGTAGAGGAGCGCGGCGTCGGACCCCTTCACCATGCCGGCAAGCAGGATGCCGCAGAGACCGATGGTCCAGGGCAGCGAGAGATCGAGACCGCCGGTCAGGATCACCGAGCCCTGGCCAAGCGCCAGAACGGCGAGGAAGGACGACAGCACGATCAGCGAATTGAAGTAGGACCAGCTCGTCAGCGCGTGACCGAGGGTGAGCTGTGTCGCGATAACCACGAGAGCAAAGCAGATATAAGCGGGCAACGCGAAGCGCAGCGTCTCCGCGTGGCGGACCAGCAAGCCGGGATTGGCCGCTCCCGTCCGCGGCGTTGCACCGATGTCGGGCAGCGCCAGCTTGCGCGGCTCGCGGCTGCGCTGACTGGGAAGCATTCCCTGGCGGCGCGCCGATATGCGCAGGACGACATGACGGATCTGGCGCGCGAGCTGCGAATTGCGGCTCAGCGACCCCGCCAGCACCGCAAGGATCAGGATTGCGCCTTCCGCGACAGTCGAGTAGTAGGCCGACACGTTCAGCACCAGGAGGATGTTGACCACCATCATCAAGATGTAGGCGCCGAACACGGTGCCGAGTGGCCCGCCGCGTCCGCCCCCTAACACCGTGCCGCCGACCACGACCGCGGCGAACATCTGCAGCAGCATGGGATTGCCGACGAGCGGGTCTCCTGAACCCGTCTGCGCACTGATGAATGCGCCGGCCAGCCCGTAGCAGCCACCGCCGATGACATACACCATGAATTGCACGAAGCGCGTCGATACGCCGGCCGCGCGCGCCGCTTCCAAGTCGGAGCCGATCGCGTAGATCGCGCTGCCGAACCGGGTGCGCTTCAGCCAGGCCCATAGGCAGAGCAGGATGATGATCAAGAGCACGGGCTTGGGCAGGAAATTCGGGATGGCATCGCCGATGAGAAGGTCGCTGACGGCCGGCGAGACCGACCGCCCGGCTTGTCCATTACCAGGAGCGTGATGCCTTGCAGGATGAACATGGTCGATAAGGTGACGACGATGGGCTGCATGCGCAGCACGGCCACGAAGAAGCCGTTGAACGCACCCGAAAGCATGCCAATCCCCACGCCTGCCGCGATCACCACAAAGGGAGAAATGGCAGGATCCTGGAGCGTAGAGGCCAGCACCACGTTGACCAGCGAAATCACCGCGCCGGCGGAGAGATCGAACCCGCCGGAAATGATGACGATGGTCTGGCCGGTTGCGGCCAGCGCCAGGGTGGCGCCACTCGTCGCCATCTGGCTAAGGTCGTAATAGGAGAGCCCGACCGAGCCGATGCTGGACACCAGGGCCAGCAGCAGAAGGAACACAGCGATCGCTATCACGAGGCCGCGATGCCGCTCCAGCCGCCGCCGCGCCATCGACGCGGTGGAGGATCCGTAGCTCTTGGCAAAGGCATCGGCGATCGTCGTCACGCCGCCTTCTCCGGTTCGTGAGCCGTGCCGAGTGCAGCAACGAGGATCTCTTCCTCGGTCAGCTTCTCCCCTTGCGCAATCTCGGCTGCCACACGGCCAGCATAGAGCACCATAACCCGATCGCAGAGATAGACGAGCTCGGGTATCTCGGTGGAATGGAACAGCACGGCGCCGCCTGCGTCGGCATAGGCACGGATCAGCCGGTAAAGCTCGGTCTTGGTGCCAACATCGATGCCGCGCGTCGGGTCGAACAGCAGGAGGCAGCGGCTCTCGGCCAGGAGCCATTTCGCAATCGCGATCTTCTGCTGGTTGCCGCCCGAGAACGCGCCGACGCGGGTCCACAGCGCCCGCCTGTCCACCGCGACCCGGTCGAAAACTGTCTCGACCGCCGCCGTTTCGGCCGCGCTGTCGATGAGAACGCCCCTGGCGAAGCGGTCGATCACAGGCAGGGAAGCGTTATGCTTGCCGGTAAGCTTGAGGAACAGCGCCTCGGTCTTTCGATCTTCGGGCACGAGGCTTATGCCGATATTGGCACGTACCGCGTCGCGAGGCGTGGTGATCGCGATAGGCTTGCCGTCGACCCGCAGCGCTCCCGCGACGAGGTCCGTCATGCCGAAGCAGGCGAGGAACAGATCGAGCTGGCCCATGCCCTGGAGCCCAGCCACGCCCAGGATTTCGCCGGCGCGCAAACTGAACGAGGCCTCCTGCAATTTCCCGGCCGTCCCGATCCGATCGGCACCGAGCACCTCCGCACCGAATTTGCGCTCGCCCGCGCCGCGCGGCGGGAAGGTGTGCGAGAACGAGCGTCCCGCGATCATGCGGATCACCTCGCCATCGTCGAAATCGGCAACCGGCCCGGTGGCAATGTGCTTGCCGTTGCGCAGCACCGTCACGGTGTCGCAGAATGCACGAACCTCACGCAGGCGGTGCGAGATAAAGACGGTGGTCACACCCTTGCGGCGCTGAGCCTCGATGATGTCGCCCAGCCAGTCGACGTCGCGGCCCGACAGGGTGGACGTCGGCTCGTCAAGCAGGAGGATGCGCGGCTCGCGGAAGATGGCACGGGCGATCTCGATCTTCTGCTGGATCGCGAGATCGAGGTCTTCCATATCGTCGTCGAGCGGGATGTCGCCCATTCGAAGCGCGGCGAGGTGGCGCGAGACGATGTCGTGCGCCTGGCGCCGGCGAATGGTGCCGAACGCGCCGACGGGCCCGTAGGGCAGCAGCATATTGTCGAGGACGGTCAGGTCGTCGACGAGGGTCATTTCCTGAAAGGCGGTCTGGATACCGCGGGCATGCGCGGCGCGAGGCGAAGTCAGGCGCGCTTCCTGGCCGAAGATCGCGAAGCTCCCGGCATCCGGCAGGACCAGACCGGAAAGCAGCTTGACGATGGTCGACTTGCCCGCGCCATTCTCGCCGAGCAATGCGTGCACGCTGCCGCGCGAAATGGCGAATGAGACGTCATCGACCGCCACTGTCGCGCCGTAGACCTTGCGAACGTGCTGGACGGCGACCGCCGTTTCATCACGTTGCTCGTGAGCTTCATCGGACATCGCGCACTTTCGAGACCGGCATTCGGGCGATGAGGCGACCGGAGAATGCGGGCGGACTGGCCGCTACGGCCGGCCAGTCCGGTTATCAGGTCGCAGTAGGGCTCACTGCTCAGGCTGGCCGACAAGCGCGGCCTGCAGCCCGATCTCTGGGGTTTCAGGCGAATAGATCGAGGCAAACCACCCCGGATTCGGTACGAGCGCCGGCGGAAATGCGTTGCAGCCCTCCTTCATCTCGGCCCAAGTGCCTTCCTTGCAATATTTGACGGTGTCGTTGGTGACCAGGGGCAGCGGCAGGGCGATCTTCTTGGGTACGTCCTTGCCCTCGAGCTTCTGCACGGCGAGCTTCAGCGCATAGCCGCCGGCATAAGGAGGCGACGCGTAGGAGATACGGGGAGCGCCCATCGGCACATAAGTACCGTTGCCGCCTTCGACCTCGGTACCTGCGGGCAGCATCTGGATGCGGCCGCCATTTGCGCCTTCCCCGGCGCAAGGCTTGAGCTGGTCCGGCTTCTTGCCGGCTTCGATCTGCATAGTATTGGCGGTGTAACAGCCGACCTGCATCCAAAGCCCGTCGATCTGATCCCAGTTGCGGGTCGCGAGGATCTTCGACAGCTCCGTGCGCGCGACCGCCTGGCTCCACATCCCGACCGCCTCGGCGACGATCTTGATGTCGGGAGATTTGGCGAACACTTCCTTTGCCGCTTTCGTCCGCAAGGTATCGACCGATGTGCCGGGCACGCCGGTGATGGTGATAATGTTGCCTTTCCCGCCCAGCTTCTTGACCAGCCACTCGGCCGTAACGCGGCCTGCCTCCTCCTGGTCGATGGAAACGTTGTAGGCGCAAGGTTCGGTGATCTCGGCGTCATAGGCGATAATCATAACGCCCTTGTCACATGCGTTCTTCACGGCTGAATTCAGTGCCGTCGGCGAGATCGGATAGACGACGATGGCCTGGGCACCCTGCTGCACCATCGCGTTGATCTGCTGGATCTGACGCTGGGCATTCGGTCCGGCGACTTGGACCTGCAGGTCCACCTTGTCGGCAAAGTTCTTGTGGGCTGCCATGGCCTTGACCATGTTGGCCGCCTCTGCCTGCCAGTCGTTGCCGATGTAACTCATCGACAGGAAGATCTTAAACTTCTTTTCGGCTGCGCCCACGCTGCCGAAAAGGCATCCCCCCGCAACGGCAGCAGCGCCGACACAAAAGGCCAGCCTCGACATAAGGTTCCTCACTGTTTCCTCCCTCGCCACTCATGGGCTTTTGACCATTCGTGCAGCCTTCGAGGCGACTGTCACTAGGTATGTGATCATAGATCAAAGGTCGAATATTGTGCAAGAATGATACTGCGGGCATTCTTGAGTTGCTATCGCCGCATGTTGAAGTGCGGCATGGGAAATAAGAAGCCTGAGGCCTGTCCATCTCTCGATCGGCATCAATGAGCAGCATTTCAACCGGTCCCCGCTTCGATGTCTCGCGAGCGCCACGTGGTACCCTGCAGGACTACGTCTATCGCGAGCTCTGCGAGCTGATCCTCGACGGCGCGATTGCCCCGGGTCAGTCGGTCACCATTCAGGCGCTGGCGAACGCCTTCGGAGTGAGCGCGATGCCAGTCCGTGAGGCATTGCAACGGCTTACGGCCGCGCGCGTTCTCACTGTGATCTCTGGACGGTCCATTGGCATTCCGCCGCTCAGCAAGGAACGCATGCTGGACCTCAGGCGCGTGCGCGTGGAAGTGGAGGCGTTGGCTGGCGAATGGGCCACAGCCCGCATGAGCCCTGCCGATCTGCGAAAACTCGAACAGCTCTTGCGGAAAGCCGATATTGCTGCGGACGAAGGTGACAAATCGTATATTGCCTTAAACCGGGCACTACATTTCACAATTTACCGTGCATCGGGGTCGGATGCACTGGTGGCCATCATTGAAAATCTTTGGCTTCAGGTCAGCCCTTATTTCCACTTCCTGTATTCTTCCGGAAACCCTCATCAGACCAAAAAAATGCATGCTCAAATTTTAGAGGGATTGCGTAATCGCGATCCAGATATGGTGCGCTCCGGCCTCATCGCGGACATTGGCGCGGCTGGCCGGGTGATGGACGAATTGCTCCAGCCGGAGACGTCCCCAGCAGCCTGCGACATTGCTTCAGGTCCCGATGCGGCCCGGCGCCATCCAGGTCCAGCTCTCAATGAACGTGGCCGTCGCTCCGGAGCGGACGGCGATCCTTGGGAAAGTCGGATCGCGGCCTGGCTGCCCGGGAGGAGCAGCATCACGATTGCAGAGATCCTGGAACAGCTCGGCCAACAGCCCGACAAGCACCAACATGCCGCGGGTCAGCGCGTGGGCCGCATCCTTCAGTCTTTCGGCTGGACACGTGCGCAACGGCGGATTGGCGGCAAGGCTGTCCGCGTCTATGTCGGGCCATCACGGTGAGCGCAGATGTCACCAGGTTAGACTGAAGTCAGGTTTAATGTGCAGTGCTGCGGAGCCCGCGTCTTTCGCGATAAGCGCCGATTGCGATCGCCGTTTTTAGCCGAACATCTCGGAAAGGGTTTTGGTGGGCCCGGCAGGACTCGAATTGGGCGGTAAATCTGCTTTTAGGCAAGGTAGCGCAAGCAACGGTCCAATTGAGATACCCCCATTTTCCACCCCCGGCAATGCTGTCTTGCCGTGGCCAGCTCGTAAAGCCGCAGGTCGCGATCATCCGTGTTGCCGTGTCGTCTAGCACCAGGCGCGTCAAGAGCGACCGTCCTCCTTTGCTCTCTCCAAGATCGGTCTATGATGCAACCATGTGCAATGATTACGAGCAGCACGTCCGCTGGGCCGAATACTGCCGGATGATGCAGGCCCTGGAGCTTGGCATACCGACCCGGCAGTCTGAAGCGGACCTGCCCCAAGCCGACCACATCAGGATCGGCGATCTGGGGCCGGCAATGCGCGCCAGCGGCAATGCCATCGAGTTGACGCCGATGCGATTCGGCTTCCCGCCGCCGCGGCCGAAAGCCTCTCCGGTCTTCAATTTCCGCTCAGAAGGGCGGCGCTTTCACGAGAGCAAGCGTTGCCTCATCCTGGCCTCCGCCTTTTTCGAGTTCACCGGCAAGAAATACCCGAAGGCTATGCACCGGTTCACGCTCGCGGGCGCGCCGTTCCTGGCAATCGCCGGACTCTGGCGCGAAGGGCAGGATAATCAGCCGCCCTCCTTCACCATGCTGACCACGGCACCGGGGCCGGACGTTGCGCCCTATCACAGTCGGCAGATGGTCGTGCTTCATCCCGAGCACTGGGCAGATTGGATTTATCTGACGAAGCCGGAGGGCGAATTGCTGCAACCGCTGACTGCTGGGTCATTGAAGGCCGAGACAGTCCGTAAGGGCAGTGATTAGGCATTCGCTCGGCTTGAGCTCCCTTTGGTCGCGGCCCGTGCCATCTGCCCCCTGCAATAGAGGTGGTACGCCGACGCGGCGCGGCTTGGCTTCACCCATAACGTCACCCGCAGCCAGCTTGAGCATACCACCCTGCTGATGACCCGCAATTCGCCGGCCGTGCAGTCGCGCGGCGACCTCGCCATGTTCCGCTGGGACGCCACGACCGCCCTTCCGCGCCTGTCGGTGCCGACGCTGGTGATCGGCAGGTCCAAGGACATCGTCACCAAGCCAGAGGCGAACCGTACCATTGCCGCCGCGGCTCCCCGCGCGAGGCTGTTTCGCCCTAGCCGCGCAACGGCGAAGGCGGACTCTCTCGTACCATTCCGCCTGCGCCAGACCTCCCTTGACGAGTCCGTGCATCGCCCGCATCGTCCACTCATGAACCGAAGGACATTTCTCACCACATCCGCCGGCGCGGCGGCCGGGATGGCGCTGCCAGGAGCTTTTGCCGCCGGCGGCGCGCGGGTGGACACGCAGAGAGCCAAAAGCGTCATCGAGCTGGATCCGGCGCCGCTATACGATTTATCGCCGTACCTCTTCATGCAGTTCATGGAGCCGCTCGGCGCCACCGATGGGTCAGTCGAAGCGGCGTGGGACCATCTACGCGAAGACTGGCGCGAGGATGTCGTGGCGATTACCCGCGAGCTCGGCCCGACAATGATGCGCTGGGGCGGAATCTTCGCGGACTACTATCGATGGAGAGAAGGCGTCGGACCGCGAGACCGACGGCCGTCGATGCTCAATCTGCTCTGGGGCGGTATCGAATCGAACCAGGTCGGCACCGTCGAATTCGTCGACCTGTGCCGGCGAGTCGGGGCAGCGCCGCTCATCTGCGTCAACTTCGAATCGGATGGCCGTATACAATACAGCAATGTCCGTGGTCAGATGCGGACGGCTGACGCCACGGAAGCGTCGGCCTGGGTGGCGTACTGCAACGATCCGGACAATCGCGACCGAAAGTCTCATGGCCATGCGGCTCCGCTGAACGTCCGGCATTGGCAGGTCGGCAACGAGACGTCCTACGACGAGAACGGTTTCGACCTCGAGACCGCGGCGCGAAAGACCGTCGCGTTCGCCAAAGCGATGCGCGCGGTGGATCCCGCCATTGAGGTGATCGCGTGGGGCGACAGTGGATGGGCGCCCCGCATGGCGGAGGTGGCCGGCGAACACGTGCAATATCTCGCGTTTCATCACATGTTCGATCCGGACTCTCCGCGCCAGCCGGTCTTGCGCGGCGAGGCGTACCGGCGCGATCCCGATGCCACATGGGCGCAATTGATGGCGGCGTGGCAGCTTGCCGACGCCAAGATTCGCTCCGTTCGCGACACTCTGGGCTCCGCCAAGATTCCGCTCGCGATGACGGAGTGCCACTTCATTATTCCCGGCCGCGACCGCGGTGACGTGCTCGCTTCGTGGGCGGCCGGCGTGTCCTACGCACGCATTCTCAACACGCATCAACGTCATGGGGACGTGCTGAAAATTGCAACTGCGGCGGACTTCTGCGGCACACGCTGGCAGAACAACGCCGTGATCATTCCGACGCCGAACGGGAACGACCGCGCGTATCTCCAGCCCGTGGCCCGCGTGATGCAGCTGTATCGCCATCATATCGGCAGTCACGCGATCAAAGTGGTGCGCGCGCCGGACGGCCTCGACATCGTCGCGAGCCGCCGCGACCACACGGCGTACCTTCACGTCGTAAACACGCTGCGCACGCGATCCGTCAGCACCTCGATCCAGCTTGGAAAAAACGCTCTCACGAGCGGACGCGTGTTCGAGATCAGCGCGGATCCGGCCGTGGAGGTGTCGTATCTGAACGCGGCGGATGTCATGAGCACAGTCGAGAAGCCATTCGCTGACACTGGCATCTGGCAGTTCCCGGCCGCATCGGTGTCTGCGCTGGAACTCGCGATACCATCGGACTGACCCGGCGTGAGCCCGGCCGCCTTGTTCATCGGCGAAGGCGCGCTGGATGTCCGAGTTGAGCGGGGCGCCGTGACGAGGCGGCGTTTCCGGTGGGTGAGAGGCCTACCCGGCCAATCGCTCCAGAATGGTTAGAACGCAAGGCTCATCTGCGGCTGGCCGGCCGCCAGCTCTTCCTTAGTTCTCAAGGCTTGACAGCGTCACGCCGAGCAGGCGGATGCCCTTTGGCGTCGGCAGGACCTGCTGCAGCAGGTCGAGGGTGACGTCAGTCAACTCGGCCAGCGAGCCGACCGGCGCCGGCAGCGTCCGGCTGCGGGTGATGATCTGGAAGTCGGCGTATTTGACCTTCAGCACCACCGTGCGGCCGCGGCAGCGGGCGGTCTCGCAATGCCGCCAAACCTTCTCGATCAGCGGCAGCAGCTCCTCGCGCATCGGCACGAACTGGGTGAGATCCCCCGAGAAGGTGTTCTCCGCGCCCACCGATTTGCGGATGCGGTCGGCTCGCACTGGCCGCTCGTCGATGCCGCGCGCGATCCAGTAATAGAAGCGGCCGGCCTTGCCGAATTTCTCCAGTAAGAACGGCATATCCCGCTGGCGCAGATCGAGGCCGGTATGGATGCCGAGCCGGTTCATTTTGGCGGTGGTGGCGGGGCCGACGCCGTGAAAGCGGCCGACGGGAAGCATCTCGATGAAGGCCGGCCCCATGCGCGGCGTAATGACGAACAGCCCGTCGGGCTTGCGGTGATCGGAGGCGAGTTTGGCGAGGAACTTGTTGTAGGACACGCCCGCCGACGCGGTCAGGCCGGTCTTTGCGCGGATAGCAGCGCGGATCTGCTCGGCAATCTCGATCGCCGACGCGACGCCTTTCAGGTTTTCGGTCACGTCAAGATAGGCCTCGTCGAGCGAGAGCGGCTCGATCAGCGGCGTGTGCTCGGCAAAAATTGCGCGGATCTGCCCTGAGACCTGCTTATAGACGTCGAAGCGGTGCTTGACGAAGATCAGCTCAGGGCACTTGCGCTTTGCGGTAACCGAGGGCATTGCGGAACGGACGCCGAATTTGCGCGCCTCGTAGCTCGCCGCCGCGACAACGCCTCGCGCCGCCGACCCGCCGACCGCGATCGGCTTGCCCCGCAATTCGGGATTGTCGCGCTGCTCGACCGAGGCGAAAAAAGCATCCATGTCGATATGGATGATCTTGCGCGGCCGGCTCCTCGCAGCGGCCTCGTCCACATCCTTGGCCGATGAAGCTTCCCCCGCCTCTCGGTCTTCCTGCCGCTTAGATGCCATTTTGAAGCGATCCTCGCGCCGTCCCCGTCATTCCTGGGTCCAGCGCCGGACGCCCAAATAACGGGCTCGCGGCGGCCAGCCCAGGTCTGCCTCTGCATAGCTCCGGGAATGGTATTCGAGCAAGAACGTTCGTCGAACATCTTGGCGCTTCGATCTGGCTTGGGGCGTGCGCATCACGCCCACCCCGGCCATACACGGTCCGATCAGACTATCCTGTAACGCTCACGTCAGGGTCGCCGGCTTCCCGTGCCAGCGCATCGGCCTGAGACCAATGTGTGCTCGCGTGAAATTTTGATGTGCTGGACGAGCCGTTCAATGGCCAGATCCGCATCACGGTCGAGCTGATTGCCGCAGCTTCCGCTCGGCAAGAGCGCGCCGATCCGGCCGTGACGGTCAATCGATCAGCCTGTGACGCGCATCACAGATAATTCCACGGTTTGAGGCTCAAAATCCACGGCTGCTGCAAACGCAGCAAACAACGCCAGCAGGTGCATCTCAGATGCAGCGGAGAACTAGCCACTTCAAATCGAGATGAACTTGCGCAGGAGCTTCGCCTCGCGGCAGGCATCGTTCGCAACCGCTTGGCCGCTGACCGTCTCGGCAGCAGCACAAGTTGGCCGATCCCATCGGCCGCTATCATTCAACAGCAAAGGAAGAAGAGATGACGACCATAACCAACCCGGCAAACGGCATGAAGGTCAACAACGGCGTGAATGTCGACGCCCTCCTGGGCGCACGCGAAGCGTTGGAGCAAGCGCCTGAGGCAGCCCAGTTCAAATGGCGCGCGACCTGCGAGTGGATGAATGGAACCCACAGCCGCACCATGATCAGCACCTTCTTCGGCCTCGGCGGCGAGCAAGCGCGCGGCAAAGCGTTCGCGGTGGAAGCCGATCACCCGCAGATCTTTGCATCCGAGGATCAGGCGCCAACGCCGGTTGAGATCGTCCTATCGAGCCTTGCGAGCTGCCTCACCGCCGGCGTTGCTGCCGTCGCCCAGCGCCGCGGGATTCAGCTGCATTCGGTCAAGGCGACGCTCGAGGGCGATATGGACATCCAGGGAATCCTCGGCATCGACGAGGACGTCCGCAACGGCTTCGACGCTATCCGCGTACATTTCGATATCAAGGCCGATGCGAGCGAGGACGACATCAAGGCGCTGGTTGCCCAGTCGCAGAAGCGCTCGGCGGTGTTCGACATCGTGACCAACCCGACGAACGTCTACGTATCCGTCAACTAACCCGGCGGCATTTCAAGGCGCAAGCAAGTCATGAAGTTCGTTGCCACCCTGATTATCGGCGCCGGCCAGTGCGGCCTCGCCATGAGCAAGCACCTCACCGACCGCTCGATCGACCATGTGCTGATCGAGCGCGGCGAGATTGCCAACTCCTGGCAGACCGAGCGCTGGGATTCGCTTCGCCTGCTCACCCCAAACTGGCAAAGCCGCCTGCCCGGCTATGCCTATCCGGGGGACGATCCGGACGGCTATATGAGCAGCCCTGAGGTCGCCGGCTTCCTGCAGCATTACGCCGACAGGATAGCGGCGCCGGTGAAGGCGCGGACGCTTGTGACGCGTGTCGTTCAAGCGGACCCCGGCTATCGGGTGACGACCGACCAGGGCGAGTGGCGCTGCCGCACGCTGGTCCTCGCGAGCGGCGCCTGCAACATCGCGGTCGTCCCAGCGCTCGCCGAAGGGCTGCCGCGGGGCATTCTGAGCCTGACGCCGGCGCAATACCGCAATCCGCGAGCGTTGCCGACCGGCGGCGTGATGATCGTCGGCGCCTCGGCGAGCGGCGTGCAGCTTGCGGGTGAGATCCGCGCCTCTGGCCGCGAGGTGATATTAGCCGTCGGAGAGCATGTGAGGCTCCCGCGCCTTTATCGCGGCCGGGACATTATAGGGTGGATGGACGCGATCGGCGTGATGGACACGGGCTATGACGAGGTCCCCGATCTTGAGCGGGTGCGGCGTCTCCCCTCCCCCCAGCTTATCGGCACGCCGGAGCGCGCGACCGTCGACCTAAACAGCCTGCGCAAGGGCGGCGTCGAGCTTGTCGGACGCCTCGTCGCCTTGCGCGACGGCAAGGCCCAGTTCTCCGGATCGCTGGCCAATCTGTGCGCGCTCGCCGACCTGAAGATGAACCGCCTGCTGGCCAGCATCGACGCATGGATCGAGACCAGCGGCGGGGCAGATCGCTATCCCCCGCCATGCCGTTTCGAGCCGACGGTCATCCAGTCCCGCCCGCGCCTTGGCCTCGACCTGAATGCAGGCGGCATCGGCACCGTGATCTGGGCGACCGGATATCGCCCCGACTATTCCTGGCTGGATGTCCCGGTGCTCGACCGCAAAGGACGCATCCGTCACGACGGCGGCGTCGTGGCGGCACCGGGAATGTATGTGATGGGCCTGCCGTTCCTGCGCCGGCGCAAGTCCTCTTTCATCGACGGCGCCGGTCCCGACGCCGCCGAGCTGGCCTCACATCTGGCTCACAGCCTTGAGCGTGGTGCGGACTGAGAAGCCGCAACTGGCGCCTCGCTGCACCCCCCAGCCCGGCGCGATCGGAGATTGATATGAGCACGATTCCCTAGCGGATCAGAAAATGCTCTAGACTAGGTCACAAACTCATAACTTCGTAGCCAGATACGCAATGCGGCGAGTTTGACGCTGGCGAGGAAATTGTCGTCGCGCTTGTCGTATCGCGTGGCGACGGCGCGGAAGTGTTTGAGTTTGTTGAAGAAGCGCTCGACAGCATTGCGCTGGCGATAGACCCAGTTGCTGAAGGGTAGCGTCCTCGTCCGGCCGGTCATCGGTTTGATATTAGCCCAGGCGCCGCGCTCGGCGAGCATGGTGCGCAGCGCATCGAAATCGTAGGCGCGGTCGGCCAGCAGGATGTGCCCGGCCTGCACGGTATCGAACATGTCCGCGGCGGAGCGGCCGTCATGGGCTTGTCCTTCGGTCAGTTTGAGGGCGATCGGCCGTCCCTCGGCATCGACCAGGGCATGGATCTTGGTCGTCAGCCCACCCCGCGAGCGACCCATGCAACAGGATCGGGTCGTTTTTTTTGACCATTGGCAGCATGCTGATGGACGCGGATCGACGAGCTATCGATCATCTGCACATCGCCGTCATAAGCCTTGGAAACAGCTTGCAAAAGCCGATCCCAGATGCCAGCCTTGCGCCAGCGGTTGAAGCGGTTCACGCAGGTCGTATACGGACCATAGCGCGCCGGGATGTCCGCCCAAGGTGCGCCTGTCCGAAGCCGCCAGAAGATGCCGTTTAGAACCCGTCGGTCATCCACACGCTCAACCCCGCGAGAGTTGTTCGGCAGCAAAGGTTCGATCACCGACCACTCGAAATCCGTCAGATCAAAGCGTCCCATGCCAAGCTCCTTTGTAGAGCTTAAATCACTGTTCGCCTCGTTTGGGAATCCCGTTTATGAGTATGTGACCTAGACCTGTTTGCGCCGAGCGCGCCGCGGCTTCGGTTCACCTTTGCCTTCCCGCGTGGCACGATGGTCGTGCTGGCGGCCACGCGATCATTGGGTAACTCAAGAAGAGGTCAGCTCACTAAAATTGGGGTCTTGAAGATGCCTCTCGATCACTAGGCGACCCCAGTAATCAGGGCCCGAAGCGCAGGCCCCCGAATACGCCATTGAATGCGGTTGTTTCGTAAATGCGCGCCGCTAAGAGAGCTCAACCGGATCAATCGGCACAGCGTTCGCTCGGGCAAAGTCACTCTTGCCGTAGACAAATCTACCAAGCGGCGTGCCGTGACGATCGACTGTCAGCTCCTACTTCTTGCCAGCGGTCGGTAAGGGGCATCGTTTGGTTGGAGTGGCACCTCCGGCTCGACACGAGAAAGAGCTTTCAATCGTAGGTAGGGATTTTAAGCGAAATGCGGCGGCACCGCCGAGATCCGCAGTGCAATATTGATCCTGTGCGTGGCAAGAGTAGAGTAGCGGGTTTGCGACCTAAAAGAAGGGATACTAGGCGAATGTCAGCAACCACGACGCTCCTGCACCTGGCCGGCTATGTCGCGCTGCTGCTCTGGGGCGTGCATATGGTGCAGACAGGTGTCATGCGCGCCTTTGGCGGGTCCTTGCGCAAATTCATCACCGAACGGCTGGGCAATCGGCTGGGCGCCTTCGCGGCGGGCGTCAGCGTCACCGCGCTAATGCAGAGCAGCACTGCCACCGGCATGCTGACCAACGGCTTCATCTCCGGCGGGGTGATCGGCCTCGTACCGGCCCTCGCGGTGATGCTCGGGGCCAATGTCGGCACCACCCTCATCGTGCAGGTGATGACGTTTCCGGTCGCTGCTGTCGCGCCGCTGTTCATCCTGGCGGGGGTCGTCGCCTTCAAGCGCAGCGGGCGCACGCGCGGACGCGATCTCGGCCGGGCCGGCATCGGGCTCGGGCTCATCATGCTGGCGCTGCACCTGCTGGTGGAGGTCGTGCGCCCTGTCGAGCAAGCCGACGCCATGCGCGAGATCTTCGCGGCGCTCACCGGCGACCCGGTGCTGAATGTGCTCATCGCGGCGCTGCTGACCTGGGCCATGTATTCCAGTGTCGCGGTGGTGCTGCTGGTGATGTCGCTCGCCTCGGCACAGATCGTGACGCCCGAGGCGGCGCTCGCGTTAGTACTGGGTGCCAATCTGGGCAATGTCATTCCGCAATGGCTGGCTGCCGGCAGCGATGCGCCGGCACGCCGGCTGGCGCTCGGCAACATCATCGTGCGCGGCTTCGGGTGCCTCGCCGTTCTGCCTTTCTTGGCGATGATCGGCCATGCCATCGCGGCGGTCGAGGCTTCGCCCGCGCGCCTCACCGCCGACTTCCACACACTATTCAACCTTGCCTGCGCGGTCGTCTTCATCGGCCTGCTCGATCCGCTGGCGAGGCTCTGCACGAAGCTCCTGCCGGCTCCGCGCGATGTCGCCGATCCAGGCAGGCCCCGCTATCTCGGCAATGACACCGCACCGGTCACCAGCGTCCGCCTCGCCACCGCCGAGCGCGAGGTGCTGCGCATGGTCGACATGGTCGAGAACATGCTGCGTATCTTCCTCGACGCGCTGCGTCATGACGACCGCAAGCTGCTCGCCGAGATCGAGCATATGGACGACAGCGTCGACAGCCTGCACCGCGCGATCAAACTGTTTCTCACCGAGATCAGCCGGCAGAACCATCTGGACGAGACCGATGCCAGCCGCTGCGCCGACATCCTGGCCTTCACCATCAACCTGGAGCATGCTGGCGACATCCTGGACAAGAGCCTGCGCGAGATCGCGGCCAAGAAGATCAAGTACAAGCTGAGCTTCTCCGAGGAGGGTTTCGCCGAAATCCTGGAGATGCATGAACGCCTGCTTGAGGACCTGCGCCTGGCCATGAGCGTGTTCATGACCGGCGACGAGCGGGCTGCGTGCACGCTAATCGATGAGAAAGTCCGCATTCGCGATCTGGAGCGCGCCGCGACCGCTAACCATTTGCGCCGCCTGCGCGAAGGCCGGGTGGAAAGCCTGGAGACCAGCGCCCTGCATCTCGACATCATCCGCGACCTCAAGCGTATTACTGCGCATATCGCCTCGGTTGCCAATCCCGTGCTGGAGCGTAATGGCATGCTGCTGCGCAGCCGTGTAGCCACCTCTAATCAGGACGAAGTTCTGGCTGGACGAGGCACAACGTAGAGAGCTTGGAGGAAGGCGAAGTTAGTAATTAAGTGCCCGATTCCTAAGCTGTTGAGGCAAGCTTGGACAGCAATGGAGGCGTTGATCTGTCAAATGCACCTGGACATGCAGAAGGCAACTGATCATGCTCCGCGCGATCGGCACCGACGGCCGCTCGTGATCATGTTGTTACTCTGCCTGGCCCTGCTTGGCTGGCTTCAGCACAACCGCCCGCCGATCGCACCCGGCGAGAACAACATCGCGCTGAGCACTTTCATCGTTATTGATGGCGACACAATTCGTAGCCCGGCGGGGGTGACCTATCGGCTGCTGAACTTCGATGCCCCGGAGACTTATCGGGCCAAGTGCGAAGAGGAGCATGCGGCAGGACTTAAGGCAAAGGTACGGCTCGAGCAGTTTATCGCGTCGGGCAATTCCCAGCTGATCGAAAGCGGGAGGTCCGACCACGAAGGAAGGACGCTCGCTATCCTCATGATCAAAGGCGACGATGTCGCCCAAACCATGATCGCGGAGGGTCTAGCGCGGCCTTACTATGGTGAAAGACCGGAGGGATGGTGCATGCGCTAGATCAATTCGATCACACGCGATCATACCCGGCGGCGGCGAAGTAGTTGCGGCACTCGGCCGGAGTGAAGCGGTCGAGGGCTTGTGCGATGGCGTCCCAGAGTTCGGCTATGGAGCGGGCGGCTGCCTTCCTCAAGATGGCTTTGAGCTTGGCGAAGGCCATCTCGATCGGATTAAAGTCCGGACTGTAGGGAGGCAGATAGAAGAGAACGGCGCTCGCAGCTTCGATCGAGCGCCGCACACCGAGCGGCTTGTGTGCGGGTATGATTTATCACGTAGAATCCGGGCTTCATCGCGGACGAGCAGATCGATATCTGGAAGGCGGCGGGTTAATCGCCCGTCGAGCGCCATCGGAGCGCTCACCGTCCAAACGTAGCGCTCCGGTGAAAGTCGTGGTCTTCCAATGTCCATGCGGGATCGGCGCGCAGCAGCGCTCGCCGCGCTGAGCGCGGCCGTAAAGACGCGCCATCTTTGTGGAAGCGCCGGTCTCGTCGATGAACACCAGGCGCTCAGGATCGAGCCTCTGCTGGAGTTCGGACCAGAGATGTCGGCGCTGCGCAACGTCAGGACGATCCTGCTCGGCGGCGTGCGCGGTTTTTTTTGAAGCTGATCCCGCGCCGGGTAAAGAAGCGATGGATGACCGATGGTGCGAAGCTTTCGCTGTGGTCGCATTCGAGGCGCTCGGCGATCTCCGTGAGCGTGATGTCGGGGGTCTCGGCCACGAGCGCAAGGATGGCCTGTGCCAGCGCTTCGATCCGATCAGAGCGTCTGTCCCCGCCCTGCGGCCTGGCCTCGACCGCTCCGGTTCGCTGCCACAGCGCATGCCACTTGATCGCTGCCGATGCAGCGACATCGAAGCGATCGGCCGCCGCCCGCCGGCTCATGCCCGCGTCGACGGCCTCAACTACACGCAAGCGAAGATCGATGGAAAGTGGTTTGGTCATGGCGGCCGGCCTCCTCCGCCAGCCCCCATCTTGAATAGCATTCGACAACCTTGGGAATCCCAAATGATTCCGCCGGATCAGAAAATGCTCTAGATCAATGATCGCACGGCTAATGCGCAGCCCCGCTCCTCGGGCAGCTGCCATGTTCATGTTGTGGAGGTTGTCCCGATGACGGCGGCTTCGGAGGGAGGAATGGCTACTGCTTTGCAGAAGTCCAGGAGCATGCCCGGTTCCGGTTTGACGCCGTATTCGCTGTCGTAACCGGCTATAAAATCCGCCAAGCCTCCGAGAGCGAAACGGTGAGTAAGCCCACGCATTGCGGCTTCGCTGTCTGATGGCGATGCCAATGAACAAGCCGAGTTCGCGAAGGCGCATGAACAGCCGGGCCAGATCCGTTACCAGCGGCGGAAGCTTTGGCCGGTTTTAGCGTCGAACAGATGTACGGCGGATGGCGGGGCGGATACCGCGAAGATTGCATCCGCGGACAGTGGCAGCGAGGCCGCCTGCACGACAGCAAGGGACACGCCGTCCACCTTGCCGTGGATGACACGCGTGGCGCCCAGCTCTTCGACAAATTCGCGCGTAATGATGAGCACATCGGCCGCGCCAGGGGCCGCCGGGCCGAGATCCTCGGGGCGGATGCCCACCTCGACCGCTGCGCCCGCCGGCACATCCAAGCTCGTGGTATCGTAGCCGAGCCTTGTGCCCTCTCCGATTTCGACGCTCCCCGCCCCGGTAATGCGGCCCGGCAGCAGGTTCATCGGCGGGCTGCCAATGAAAGTGGCAACGAAGCGGCTTGCCGGACGGCGATAGACCTCGCTCGGTGAGCCTGCCTGCTCAATGGCGCCCTCGCTCATGACCACGACAGTGTCAGCCAGCGTCATGGCCTCGACCTGGTCGTGGGTCACAAAGATGGAGGTGGCGCGCAGGCGGTCATGCAGCCGGCGGATCTCCATCCGGGTCTGCACGCGCAGCTTCGCATCGAGGTTGGAAAGCGGCTCATCGAACAGGAAGACTTGGGGGCTGCGCACGATGGCGCGCCCCATGGCGACGCGCTGGCGCTGGCCGCCCGAGAGCTCGCGCGGGCGACGCTGCAGATAAGGCGCAATAGAGAGCAGGCGCGCCGCCTCGGCAATACGCGTTGCGATCTCCGCCTTCGCCATACCGCGGTTCTTCAGCCCATAGGCCATGTTGTCGTAGACGCTCATATGCGGATAGAGCGCGTAGTTCTGGAACACCATAGCGATGTCGCGCTCGGCCGGCTCCGCCTCGTTGACCCGCTTGCCGGCGATCTGGATTTCTCCACTCGTGATGGTCTCCAGTCCAGCGATCATGCGCAGCAACGTCGACTTTCCGCAGCCCGATGGGCCGACCAACACCACGAAGGCGCCGTCCGGCACCTCCAGGCTGACGTCCTTCACCGCCTCCACCCCGCCGGGATAGACCTTGCGAACGTCCCTCAAGCCGACCGACGCCATCGATCTACTTCTCCGCCTCGATAAGCCCCCGGACGAACCAGCGCTGCATGGCGATGACCACGATCACCGGCGGCAACATGGCTAGCATCGCCGTCGCCATCACGACATTCCATTCGGTCAGCGCGTCGGATACGACCACCATCCGCTTGATGCCGATGACAATCGTCTGCATGTCCTCGCGCGTGGTGATGAGCAGTGGCCAGAGATATTGGTTCCAGCCATAGATGAACAGGATGACGAACAGTGCCGCAATATTGGTGCGCGACAGCGGCAGCGCGATGTCCCAGAGGAAGCGCAGCGGGCCGGCCCTGTCGAGCTTGGCGGCCTCGACCAGCTCGTCGGGGATAGTCATGTAGAACTGTCGGAAAAACAGGGTCGCAGTCGCCGAGGCGATCAGCGGCAGCGTGAGACCAGCGAAGCTGTCGAGGAGGTGCAGGTCGGCGGCGATCTTGTAGGTCGGGTAGATACGCACCTCGACCGGCAGCATCAGGGTGATGAAGATCAGCCAGAAGGCCGCCATGCGAAAAGGGAAGCGGAAATACACCACCGCAAAGGCCGACGGGATGGAGATGGCGATTTTGCCCAGCGCAATGATCAGCGCCATGATGGTGCTGTTGATCAGCATCGGCCCGACCGGCGCCGACGAGGTGAAGCTCATCCCGGTGAACAGGGCCTTGGCATAGCTCTGGAAGAGGAGCGGCCCGGGCCAGGGCGGCATATGCCCGTTGGCGATGGTGGCTTGCGGATGCGTCGATCCGACGAAGCACAGATAGACCGGGAAGGCGAGGATCAGCACGCCGACGATCAGGATGAGGTGGGACAGGAGATGTGTGAAGCCGCGGCGCTCGACCATCAGTAGACCACCTTGCGCTCGACAAAGCGGAACTGGATGGCGGTCAGCCCGATGACGATCGCCAAAAGGATCACCGATTGCGCGGCCGACCCGCCCAGGTCGCTGCCGAGCTTGCCGTCGGTGTAGACCTTGTAGACCAGCGTCTCGGTCGCCCTGGCCGGGCCACCGGCTGTGACCGCGTCGATAATGCCGAAGGTGTCGAAGAAGACGTAGACGATGTTGACCACCAGGAGGAAGAAAATGGTCGGCGACAGTAGCGGGAAGGTGATGGTCCAAAAGCGCCGGTAGGGCCGGGCGCCATCGACGGCCGCCGCCTCCAACACGGAGCGCGGAATGGCCTGCAGCCCGGCGAGGAAGAACAGGAAGTTGTAGCTCACCTGCTTCCAGGTGGCTGCCATCACCACCAGGATCATGGCATGCGTGCCATCGAGCAGCGGGTTCCATGGGATGCCGAGACTGCGCAACCCCTGTGCGATGAGCCCCAGTGAGGGCTGGAACATGAAGAGCCAGAGCACGCCGGCAATGGCCGGCGCGACGGCATACGGCCAGATCAGCAGCGTCTTATAAACGCCCGCACCCGCGATCTGCTTGTTCGCTTGCACCGCGAGCACCAGCGCGATGCTAAGGGACAGCCCGGCGACGAGGCCTGCAAACAGGAGCGTTGTGCCCAGCGAATGGTAGTAGTCCGGACGCGACAGGAGGTTTTCATAATTGTCGAACCAGACGAAGCTGGTGTTGAGCCCGAAGGCGTCCTCCAGTAGGAAAGACTGCCAGATCGCCTGGCTCGCCGGCGCGTAAAAGAAGATTAGCGTGACGGCGAGCTGCGGCGCGAGCAGCAGGTAGGGCAGAAGCCGCCCGTTAAATACGGCGCGCTTTTCCATGGCGCAGTTCCCCCCACCCCGTCCGCCGCGGTCGATAAGCCCGCGCGGGCAGAACCTTATATGCCAATATTTATCGCAGATCGAGCCCGGCGCGGCCTACTGGATTTCCGCTTCGGCGAAAAGGCTGTTGCGGCCGGCTTGATGCCACGACGCGGCCGCCACCTCGGCGGTAGCCGCGTCGTGACTTGCTGTACCTGTTACTTGGCGACGGTCTTCTCGAACTGGCGCAGCATCTCGTTGCCGCGCTTGACCGCATCATCGAGCGCCTGCTGGGCGGTCTTCTTGCCGGCGAGCGCGGACTCGATCTCCTCGGACCAGACATCGCGCATCTGCACCATGTTGCCGAGCCGCAGGCCGCGGCTGTTCTCGGTCGGGGCCTTGTTGGTCAGCTCCAGGAGGGGCGTCTCCAGATAGGGCGCCTTCTCGTAGAAGCCGGAGGCCTTGCTCTTCTCGTAGGCCGCCTTGGTGATCGGCAGGTAGCCGGACTCCTGGTGCAGCTTGACCTGGCGGTCGGTGTCGGACAGGAAGGTGAAGAACTTCGCCACGCCCTTATATTCCGCCGCCGACTTGCCGCCCATCACCCAAAGCGAGGCGCCGCCGATGATCGAATTCTGCGGAGCGCCGGCTATTTCCGGATAATAGGGCATCGGCGCCGAGCCGAAATCGAACTTGGCGTTGGACTTGATGTTGGCGAAGAAGCCCGAGGATGTCAGGAAAATCGCGCATTCGCCGGCCGTGAAGCGCCCCTCGCCGGAATTGGTGCGCCCGGAATAGTCGTAGGTCTTGTCCTTCTGCAGATCGATGAGGTTCTGCAGATGCTTGACCTGGAGCGGGCCGTTGAATTTCAGCTCGGTGTCGAAGCCCTCGAGGCCGTTGGCCTTGGTCGCCAGCGGCAGGTTGTGCCAGGCCGAGAGCTGTTCCAGGTTCACCCAGGTGACCCAGGCGGTGGAGAAGCCGCATTTGTCGTAGCCGCTGGCTTTCAGCTTCTTGGCGGCCTCGAACACCTCCGGCCAGGTCTTGGGCACCTCGACGCCGGCCTTCTTCAGCGCGTCACGGTTGTACCACATCACCGTGGAGGAGGAGTTGAACGGGAAGGACAGCATCTCGCCCTTAGCCGTCGAGTAATAGCCGGTGATGGCCGGCAGATAAGCGTTCGGATCGAACGGCTCGTTCGCCTCCTTCATCAGCTCGTGCACGGGCTTGATCGCGCGCGTCGCCGACATCATTGTGGCGGTTCCAACCTCGAACACCTGGATGATGTGCGGCGCCTGACCCGCGCGGAAGGCGGCGATTCCGGCATTCATGGTGTCGGGATAGCTGCCCTTATAGACGGGGGTGACCTTGTAGTCGTTCTGCGCGGCGTTGAACTCGGTGGCGAGCTTGTTGACGACCTCGTTGTTGCCGCCGGTCATGGCGTGCCACCACTGGATTTCCGTCTGTGCAAATGCCGACGGCGCTGCCGCAACGGCAAGGACCGCGGCCACGACAGCCGCGCGCCAGAGTAAATGTCTCATTGTTCGTCTTCCTCCATTTCGGAATGACAATACCGAGTTGGGGCGGCCAATAACAGGGGCGTGCAAAAGTTGAGATTGCCGCTTGTCATTTCCGCAAACCGCACCGCTCTTCCGACAGCTCAATGGCTTCAGCAGGTCGTTGACGCCCAGCAGTCCACGCGCGGAACGCTAAAGGCCCCAGCCCATGTCGATCAGTTTCTGGAAACGAGCGCCCGAGCGGTTGAGGTGTAAATAGCCGCGGCGGTATTCTGGTTCTGGCACAGCGCAATGTCGCTGAGCAGTGCCGAACTCGTCGTAAGCCGTTTACATTGCCACGCATCGCTCTGACACATCTGGCCCATGCGTGTGCTTTGGTGGCCGAGATCGCCGAAGCTCGGGCTACTCCGGAGGAGCATTTGAAAACCTCGAGAACACATACGTGCGCGATCGTGGTTAGCCTCCGTCCAGATCTATGCGTGTGAGCAGTCCAGGCGCTTACTGCCACATTACGGTGGCGGATGAGCGAAATGGTGGGCCCGGCAGGACTCGAACCTGCAACCAGACGGTTATGAGCCGTCAGCTCTGACCAATTGAGCTACGGGCCCCGCATCCGAGGTGGGGATAGAGGCGGCAAAGGCCGATGCTGCCTCGCTTCTAGCAAAAAAAACGCGTTGCGCCACGTCTGAAAGTGCCCACTCCCGGTCCTCGTCGCAAGCGCCCTGCGGCATGCCCGCGCTTTCCGACATTGTGGTGATGCTTTAAGCCAAGATGCGGTAGACTGCTTAAGCTGTGAGCACAATATCCGGCCCATTTGCCGCCCGAGAATGCGCCAGAATGATTTGTATTTCGCGTGAGGATATGATCCGGCCATGATCCAGGCAGGGGTTATTGTCGCGATCGCGCTTGCATATGTCGGTGTGCTGTTCGCGGTTGCCTATTGGGGCGACAAGCAGGCGCGGCGGCGAAAGTCGTCACGGCCCCGGCCGACGATCTATGCCCTCTCACTCGGGGTCTACTGCACCTCCTGGACATTCTTCGGAAGCGTCGGCCTTGCCACCTCGACGGGGCTGGATTTCCTCGCGGTCTATCTTGGGCCGATTGTCGTATTCGCCTTCGGCCGGCCGCTGATCGAGCGCATCATTAAGCTCTCCAAAGCCCAGAACATCACCTCGATCGCTGACTTCCTCGCGGCGCGCTACGGCAAGAACCCGATGGTCGCCGCAATCGTGACGGTGATCGCGGTCGCGGGCGTTCTGCCTTATATCGCTTTGCAGCTCAAGGCGGTGTCGCAATCGGTGACGACCCTGGCGCTGCCGCTCGGCTGGGCCGCTTTTGCCACCTATCCCGGGCCGCTGAACGACGTCACCTTCCTGATAGCCATTATCATGGCGATATTCGCCATCCTGTTCGGCACGCGCCATATCGAGGCGACCGAACATCAGGAAGGGCTGATGCTCGCCATCGCCATGGAATCGGTAGTGAAGATCACGGCTTTCCTCGTCGTGGGCGGCTTTATTACCTATTCGATGTTCGGCGGTCTTGGCCCGCTGATCGATAAGGCGACCGAGCAGCCGCAGATCATCGGCCTTTTTGCGCGCGGCTTCCATGGCGGCACCTGGCTGACCGTGACGTTCCTCTCATCGGTTTGCATTCTGCTGCTGACCCGGCAGTTCCATGTCACCATCGTGGAAAACAATTCGCCCCGAGAGCTTGGCCGGGCCACTTGGCTGTTCCCGCTCTATCTGATCGCCATCAATATCTTCGTGGTGCCGATCGCCATCGCCGGCCTGCTGTCTTTCCAGGACGGCTCGATCGACAGCGATATGTATCTGCTCGCCTTGCCGATGTCGCAAGGCACCAAGTTTTTCACGATCTTGGCGTTTGTCGGCGGGCTTTCCGCGGCAACCGCCATGGTGATCGTGGAGTCGGTCGCCCTCTCCATCATGGTCTGCAATGACCTGGTGATGCCGATCATCCTGCACCGGCGCCAGCTCGGCGTGGCCGACCGTCAGGACATGGGCCGCATCCTCTTGATGATCCGCCGGGGTGCGATCTTTGCGATCCTGCTGCTCGCCTATATGTTCTATCGGCTGGTCGGCGATGCTTATGGCCTTGCCTCGATCGGCCTGCTGTCATTTGCCGCGATCGCGCAGTTCGCACCGGCTTTCTTTGGCGGTCTGATCTGGCGCGGCGCCACGGCGAACGGCGCAATCGCCGGGATCCTGGCAGGCTTTGCGGTCTGGTTTTACACGCTGCTCGTGCCTTATTTCGTCAAAGCCGGTCTCATGGGGCCCGAAATTCTAAAGCACGGACTGTTTGGCCTCTCAGTGCTGCGGCCGGAGATGCTGTTCTATATGAACTTCGACCCGCTGACACATGGCGTGGTCTGGAGCCTATTCTTCAATATCCTGGCCTATGTGACGGTCTCGCTCTTGCGCGATCCCGAGCCGATCGAGCGCATTCAGGCCAATGTCTTTATTGAGAATAACTTCCCGCGCACCGTCACCCCGTCTTTCCGCCCCTGGCGGACATCGGTGACCGTTGAGGATTTGATGCGCGCCGTTGCCCGCTATCTCGGCGAGGAGCGCACCGAACGGTCCTTCGCCGACTATGCCGTCAACAACAATTTTGAGCTTTCGCCGAAAGCGGAAGCCGACATACATCTCATCCGCTTCTCCGAGAACCTCTTGGCAAGCGCGATTGGCACAGCCTCCTCGCGCCTGGTGATGTCGCTGACGCTCAGGCGGCGCAATGTCGGCATGAAATCGGCGATGAAGCTGCTCGACGATGCCTCCGAGGCGATCCAGTACAACCGCGATCTCCTGCAATCGGCGTTGGACCAGGTCCGCCAGGGCATTGCCGTGTTCGACCGCGACATGCGGCTGATCTGCTGGAACCGGGAGTTCCGCGAAATCCTGGCCTTGCCTTCAGCTTTGCGCCAGGTGGGGGTGCCGCTTGATCAGATCGTGCGGCACATGGCGACCCATGATGGCGAGGATAGCGCCGTAACCGAGGAGTTGGTCTCCGATCGCCTGCGCAAATATGTGGTGACTATGGAGACCTTCCAGGAGCGGCTGGACGGAGGCAAACGGGTCCTCGAAATCCGCACCAATCCCATGCCGCAGGGCGGCATCGTCGTCACCTACACCGAGATCACTGACCGCGTGGCGGCGGCTGAAGCACTCGCCCGCGCCAATGAAACGCTGGAGCGGCGCGTACGCGAGCGCACGGCCGAGCTGATGGCGGCGAACCGGGCGCTCGGCGAAGCGAAAGCCAAGGCCGACGAGGCGAGCCTCGACAAGACGCGCTTCCTCGCCGCTGCCAGCCACGACATCTTGCAGCCGCTCAATGCCGCCCGGCTCTATGTCTCCAGTTTAGTCGAGCGCAAGCCACCGGGCGAAATCAGCGTGCTTTCCAACAACATTGATTCATCGCTGGAAGCCGTCGAGGAGATCCTTAATGCCCTCCTCGACATTTCGCGTCTCGATACCGGCGCGCTGAAGCCCGAGATCGGCACTGTCGCCATTGGCGATCTGCTGCAGCAGCTCCGGGTGGAATTCAGACCTCAGGCGCTGGAAAAGGGCCTTTCCTTCCGGGTCTTGCCCTGTAGCCTCTATGTTCGCTCCGACCGGCGGCTGCTCCGCCGCGTGCTGCAGAACCTTGTCTCCAACGCGATCAAATATACCGATGAAGGCCGAGTGCTGCTCGGCTGCCGGCGAAAGGGCAGCAATTTGATCGTCGAGGTGCATGACACCGGGCCCGGCATTCCGCTCTCCAAGCAGGCCCTGATCTTCAAGGAATTCGAACGGCTGAATACCGGCAGCAAGGCGGTTCACGGCATCGGGCTCGGCCTCTCGATCGTTGAGCGCGTCGGCCGCATGCTCGACCACCCGATCAAGCTTACCTCGCGGCCTGGCTATGGCTCGATCTTTGGCGTGCAGCTGCCTATTGCCGCGGCCGAAACCGCGCAGCCGCCCCATGTTCCCTTTGTCAGTGCCGCCCATTACCGGCAGTTCGACGGCTGCATCGTGCTGTGCGTGGATAATGAGCCGGCGATCCTGAATGGCATGAGCGCGCTCCTCGGCAACTGGCAATGCACCGTGCTTGCCGCGCTAAGTACCGAGGATGCCCTTCGCCTCATGGAGGAAAAAAGCATCGCACCTGACATCATCCTCGCCGACTATCACCTTGAACGCGGAACAGGCATCGATTGTATCGACGCCGTCCGTGAGGCAGCCAGGTTCAAGGTGCCCGCCGTCCTGATTACTGCCGACCGCTCGCCATATGTTGAGGAGCGGTCCCGCGAGCTGGAGTTGCATCTGCTCCGCAAGCCGCTGAAGCCCGCCGCCCTGCGCGCCCTCATGACGCGGCTTTATACCCAGCGGACCGCCGCGGAATAGGTCGTCAGCCGCCTCAGGTAACCTCGGGCAGCTCGCCGCTTTCGATCCGCTTGACCGCGATCACCGCCTGCGTCCGGCTCTCGACGCCGAGCTTTTGCAGGATCGCCGAGACATGCGCCTTCACCGTAGCCTCTGAGACGCCGAGTCGGAAGGCGATCTGCTTGTTGAGCAGGCCCTCCCCGAGCATCATCAGCACCCGGAACTGCTGCGGTGTGAGCGTCGACAGCCGCGCGACCAGATCGGCGTTGCGCCCGTCGCCCTCCTGGCCGAGGTCGACCTCCGCCGGAACCCAGAACTCGCCGTTGAGGACGGCCCCGATCGCCTCACGGATGCGACTGATGGGCATCGATTTTGGGATGAAGCCGGAAGCACCGAATGAGAGGCAACGCCGGATCACGTGCGGACTTTCATTGGCGGACACGATCACCACCGGAATTGCGGGGTTGACCGCCCGGAGATACATCAGCCCCGAAAAGCCCTGGACGCCAGGCATGGTGAGGTCAAGCAGGACGAGGTCCACCCCGCCCTGTTCCATGATCGCGCTCAGCTCCTCTAGCGACCCCGCCTCGCTGAGACGCAGGTTCTCGAAGCTTGACGCCAAAGTCTGCTTCAACGCGTCGCGAAAAAGCGGATGATCATCAACGATGACGATATGATTTTCCGTCATTTCCAATTGCGTAAGGCTCTGCCCAGCTCCGCTCAAGGCCCAGCTTTTTGCGCTGCGCCGCTCAACCACTAGCCTGTTTTAGACTAAAGTCCAAGCCCGCCTGATTTTAACCATAAAGACGGAGCTGGTGCGCGGATAAATTGCCGTGTGCAAGGGGGGCTTCCCGAATGCTTTCGCTTGCAAGCAGCCACAAGGCCTGGAAAGCTCCGTTGCGCTGAAAACCTCGTGAGGCGGCCGATGATTGATGACGAACAGCGAAGACTCCACGGCTCGCGCTCTTTGAAACTGGTGATGATGGCGCTCGCGGCCTTTGTCTTCCTGGTCCTGATTCTTCCACTCCTCGTGCTCGGTCTCAATCAGTATACCTTCCTGCGGTTTCCGCTCGGCCTTTTGATACTCTCCCACGGCACGGTGGTCGGCATCATTGCCCTTATCTACTGGGCTGGTGCGCGCCAGGACACGCTTGACCGGCGCCATGGCATGACCAGCGAGTTTTGATGGGGCGCGGGGGGTCTGAGGTGGACTTAGGAGGCAGCTTGCGGTTCGCGCGATGTCATTGAATACCAGCTATCCCACTGTCAATCCGCGGCTTGGCACGAGCTTCGGCATTTTCACGAGCGCCTTTGCGAGCCTCGTCTTGATGCTGATCATCATGGAGCAGCTCGGGCTTGATCGTGATTTGATCTCAGAGCTCATCATCGGCTTGCCCGTTCTGTTCTATGCCGGCATCGGGCTGATGGTGCGCACGGCCAATGTCGAAGACTTCTTTATTTCCGGCCAGCGCGTACCGGCGCTTTATAACGGCTTTGCGCTGTCGGCGAATCTGATCGGCGGCGCCGGTCTCTTGGGCGCGATCGGCACATTCTTCTTCATCGGCTACGACGGGATGCCGATTGTGCTCGGCTGGTGCGCCGGCCTCGGGCTGACATCGGTACTGTTCGCCCCCTATCTGCGCAAGACCGGCGCCTATACCCTGCCCGGCTTTTTCGGTATCCGGTTCACCAGCCGTGTCGTCCGGTTGGTGGCTGCTCTTATCCTGTTCGTCCCTGCCGTGATGCTGCTCGCAGCGGAGCTGCGCGTCGGGCAGATGCTGGCGAGCATCTTTCTGCCGCTCGATCCCGGGCTTATCCTCCAGGCCGGGCTTGCCGTGGTGATCGCCACCGTGTTCTTCGGCGGCATGCGCTCCCTCACCTGGACGCAATGCGCGCAGCTCATCGTAGTCGTGCTGGGCATCACCGTGCCGCTGATTGCCATCTCCCTGTTGGTGACGAATTTGCCGCTGCCGCAGCTCTCCTTCGGTGGGCTGCTCGACGATATGGGGCAGCTAGAGGTGACGCGGGGACTCACCGCTCATGGCACAAGCACCATCAGCGATGCGCTGCCCAGCGCCGATCCAACCCCCCTCACGCGCCCGTTCACCGACCTGTTCGGCGTCGTGGGGGCTGGGGACTATCTTGCGCTCATCCTGTGTATCACCCTCGGCAGCGCTGTGCTTCCGAGCCAAATCGCCCGGCTCGCCACAACGCCGACCGTCTCGGCGGTCCGCAAGTCGTTCGGCTGGGCCGCGCTGATCGTCGGCTTCATGGCGCTGACCGTGCCTGCCTACGCGACTTTCACCAAGCTGGAGGTGCTGCAGCAGCTCCTCGGCCTGCCGCTTGCCCAGATCCCCGAATGGGGACGGCTGCTCGAGCAGCTTGGGCTGGTCACGCTGTCGGGCAACCAGCTCGATCCCTCGCTCGGCGCTGCCCGGGTGATGTTCCACCGGGATACGGTTGCGCTCATCCTCCCGGTGATCAACAACTTTCCCTTCGTCCTGATCGGCGTCGTCGGTGCGGCAGCGATCGCCGCAGTCCTGGCCGCGGCGGCGGGCCATCTCGTCGCCATGGCAAATGTGCTCAGCAACGACATCTACTACCCGCTGCTGAACCGGTCTGCCTCGCCTTCGCGGCGGCTGTTGGTCGCGCGGCTCTCGATGATCGGCTTCGGCGTGCTGGCGCTGTGGTTCGCCAGCGGCGAGACCCTCGACCCGCTGCGCACCATCATCTGGGCTTTTTCGCTGTGCGCCGGCAGCTTCTTCTCGGTGCTGGCTCTGTCGATCTGGTGGCGCGGCCTGACCGCCTTCGGTGCGGCGATCGGCATGCTCGCCGGATTCGGTGCGACTGCGGGGTATATCCTGCTGACCGCAGGCGGCGGCGTTCCGTGGTTGGGCATTGACGGCCTTGCCGCGGGCGTGCTCGGTGTGCCGACGTCACTGCTCGGTGCCCTCACCGGCTCCCTGCTCTCGCCGCGCCCGGACCAGCAGACGCTCGACCTCCTCGACGAAATGCACATGCCAAGCGGTGAGACCATCCACGCCCGGCTGTTGCGTCTTGCTGCGCGCGGCAAGGGACCAAAACCGTGAGCGGCGGGGCAAGCGCGAGAGTGAGCGGACCCGACCGCCGCGCACTGCTTCCCGAGATCGAGCCCTATGAGGCGGGCATGTTAGCCGTCTCGGAACTGCACGACATCTATTACGAGCAATGCGGTAGCCCGCGCGGCAAGCCGGTGCTGATGGTGCATGGCGGACCGGGAGGCGGCTCCAACCCTACGATGCGCCGCTATCACGACCCGAGCGTCTATCGCATTGTCCTGTTCGACCAGCGCGGCTGCGGGCGCTCGACACCCCATGCGTGCCTTGAAGAGAACACCACCTGGGATCTCGTCGCCGATATGGAGCGACTGCGCATCCATCTCGGTATCGAGCGCTGGCAGCTCTGCGGCGGCTCCTGGGGTTCGACCCTGGCGCTCGCCTACGCCGAGACGCATCCCGATCGCGTCACCGAGCTGATCCTGCGCGGCATCTTCACCCTGCGCCGGGCAGAGCTCGAATGGTTTTACCAGGAGGGCTGCAGCTGGATCTTTCCTGACGCCTTCGACGCCTATGCGAAGCCGATCCCGCTTGGCGAGCGCAGCGATATGATCACGGCCTATCATCGCCGCCTGACCAGCCCCGATCACGCCGTCCAGCTCGAGGCCGCCCGCGCCTGGAGCGTGTGGGAGGGAACAACTCTGTCGCTGCTCGATGACGAGGACCGCGTCAGCCGGTTCGCGAGCGCCGACTATGCACTCGCCTTTGCGCGTATCGAGTGCCACTACTTCGTCAATAAGGGTTTTTTCGACCACGACGACCAGCTGATCGCCAATGCCGGCAAAATCCGGCACATCCCTGGGGTCATCGTGCACGGCCGCTATGATGTGGTCACCCCCTTGCGCAGCGCCTGGGATCTGAAGCAGGCCTGGCCGGAGGCGGACCTGCGTATCGTGCCCGATGCCGGCCATGCGATGACCGAGCCCGGCATCGTCGATGAGCTCGTTCGCACAGCCGAGCGCTTTGCCACTGGTGACAATGGCTAGCTCGTCATTGCACGCCGTAAACCGCCGGATCGACGATCACTAGATCCTGGGCCTGCGCGGCCAGCAAGCGCTCGCCGAGTTCACCGCTGGTGGTTAGAATCGCCTCCGTCGAGGATAGGAGGGCGGCGCAGACCTGTGGAGCGGGCGAAGATCTCGCTTTATCGGGCAGCAAAACCTCCCAGGATTTCACGTCATAGCCGCGCTTTGGCGCATCCGCGCCGAGCGCTTCCCAATCTGCATCGGTGGCGCTGCGCGCCGCGACGGGCTTGTCACGGCCATCTGCGAGCGCGTTGAAAATCGCGGCAAGCCGCACCGCCGAAAGGCGCTTGATCTCCTTGATGGGCGAGGGTCTTGCCTCGACTTCGGTGACCATCACCACGCAGAGCTGAGGCTGCTCCCGCGAAGCGGCCTGGATCAACTCGCGGTGCGCCTCTAGCACGGGTTTCAGGCTTGAGGCCGGCGCGCTCTGGATGCGGTCGGCCTCGCAACTCTGAATCGCGACCAACATATGAGCAATTTCGGCGTAAACTAACGCCGGGTCTAATGGTTTGCCGGCCCGCTGCTCGGCAATGAATTTATCGGCGAAGCGGTTCAGATCGTCGGGAAAGCGCGCTTGCAGAATGTCGATGAAATTTGGCGCTCCGACGGCCTTGGCATTCTCCGCAAAGCCACGGCGCATTCCATCGATCCACTGGCGCCGGGTATCGGCATCGTCTGCCAGCGCCGCCGCACCGGTCAGCGCCGTTAAAAACAACACAAGAACGATAAATCGCATAACACCCTAGCTCCCCTCTCGGCGGCCTATCTTGGCTTAGAAATGTGATCGCATTTGATCATAATTTGCCGATGGGGAGCGGCGCCGCTCGCGACGAGCACCGTAGGATCAGACCCTAAATATCGTAACTGTCATCGAAATCGCCGCCCAGGAAGCTGTCATTGTCGTTGTATTGCGTCTCTTCGACATCGGCGAACGGATCATTGTCCTGATTTTGATCGGGGGTATTGTTTGTATCGGCGGGAGTGGAATCGGTTGTGCTGGCGGCGGCATCCTTGCCGGCCTCACCTGCGTGCGCCGTACCCGTCTTCTCGCCGCCAAGAAGCCCACCGATCATGTTGCCCAGCACCACACCGCCCGCGACGCCGACGGCAGTCTGCATCGCCCCCGCGAGGAAGCCGCCGCCACCTCCCTGGCCGTAACGGGCAACCGGAGACTCCATCGGCGCTGTGCCGCCCTGCGGATAGCTGAAGCCCCCTCCGGCGCGCGGCACCGAGCCGGAAGCCGGTACGGACGTTCCGCGGCTGGGAGCACCACCACCGCCGAACAGCCCGCCAAGGAAGCTGCCGCCGCCACTCTGCTGGGCCGGGCGATCCTTAAGTTCGCGCTCCAGCTCTTCGATCCGCTGCTGGGCAGCTTTCAGGGCTTCATCCTGCACGATCATCGTCTGTGCCATGTAATAGGGTGCGGCCGGCTGATGGCTGATCTGCTCACGAATATAGCGCTCCGCATCGGCGTCACGTGGCCCGCTCTGACGCTCGGCGCCAGCTAAGCGATCGAAAAGCGCATCGATATATTGCTGCTCTGTCTGGTCCATTTCGCTCTCCTGGCGATCATCGGCATTGCCATATATGGGATGAGCGGACTTGAAGCCTACCCCATCCAAATTCATCTATTGGAAACGTGCGCTGCGGGGGGTTTAATCCGCCGGAAGAGCGGCGAAATGAGGCCGCGGACGATGACAAATGGGCATGGCATGGACCACGAGCGCTATTCGGACGATTATATCCGGGGCATTTTGAACATCCACAAAGTGTTCGCGATGGTCGGCGCCAGCCCGAACCAGGTTCGTCCGAGCTTCTTCGCCATGAAGTACCTGCGGGGCAAAGGCTATAAGGTGATCCCCGTCAATCCCGGTCATGCCGGCAAGGAGATTCTCGGCCAGAAGGTCTATGCCTCTTTGCGCGACATCCCCGAACCGGTTGAAGTGGTCGACATCTTCCGCAATTCGGCCGCAGCCCTCGAAATCACCAAGGATGCCATTGCCATTGGCGCAAAAGTGGTGTGGATGCAGCTTGGCGTGCGCAATGACGAAGCGGCGCGACTCGCCGAAGAGGCCGGTCTCGAAGTGGTAATGAACCGCTGCCCGAAGATTGAATTTGGCCGGCTTTCTGGCGAGATCGCCTGGGCCGGGGTCCATACCCGTACCCTTTCCAGTCGAAAACCGGTGATGGGCACGCGCGGGGTGCAAAATCTCACGCTGGGCAAGCGCTGAGGACAGCTGCCTAGCGCCATTCCTGCAGGCTCACGGTCTTGTGCATCGATTAAAACCGACCGGTCGTGCTATTTTCCTTGGCATGGCCAAGGGCGAACGCACGCGGAAGGAAATCATCGACCACGCATTTGTGCTGGCGGGCGAAGTCGGGCTTGAAAGCGTCACGCTCAGCGTGCTTGCCGGCCAGGCCGGACTCTCAAAAAGTGGTCTCTTTGCCCATTTCAAATCCAAGGAAGCCCTTCAGCTCGGCGTCATCGAGGAGGCAGTCGAGCGGTTCGCGGCGGTGGTGCTGCGCCCGGCGCTAGCAGAGCCACGCGGCGAGCCGCGCGTGCGCGCACTCTTCGAGCGCTATCTGGTCTGGAAGGCGTCCGGCACCTGCATCTTCCTGTCCCTCAGCCATGAATATGACGACCGTCCCGGCCTGATCCGCGACCGGCTGGTCAAGGCACTGCGCGATTGGCACGAGACTATCCGCCGTGTCGCGCAGACCGCGGTTGAGGAGGGCGATTTCCGCGCCGATCTCGACACGGAGCTGTTCGCCTTCGAAGCCCAGGGCATCATCATGGCCCATCTTCACGCGGCAAGACTGCTCGAGCTTCCCAGAGCCGAGCTGATCCATATCGCCGCCTTTGAAGCGCTGCTCGATCGCAGCCGTGCCAAACCTAAAGTCGCAACGAGGTAGGTAGCCCATGGACGCCCGGGTGATCGAGAAGGCCAGTACGTCGCAAATAAAAAGCACGAACGATCGTGCTGTATTGCGGATCCCGCCGATCATCCGCCTCATGTTTCAGCTCGGATGGCGGATCTCGCCCCGGCTCGGCGCAGAGATCGCGCGCCAGCTCTTTTTTCACCCCGTCAGGGCGCCATATCGGGACGAGCAGCGGGCAAAGCTCGCGCTCTCCCGACGGGCTTTGCTGCCGATACGACATGGACATGTCTATGCTATTGTTGGGGCGAGGGGCCGCTGATTCTGCTCGTCCACGGCTGGGGTGGCCATGCCGGCCAGATGACGGAATTCGTGATGCCGCTCACCCAGGCCGGCTATCGGATCGTAGCCATCGATGCGCCGGCCCATGGCCGCTCGCCGGGGCGGCTGTCCTCCATCGTCCATTTCACCGATGCGCTCGAAGCCACAGCAGGCCTATTCGGGCCGGTCCATGCCATCATCGCGCATTCGCTCGGCGCGGCCGCCGTGTCCCATGCGATGATGAAAGGCTTCTCCGTCAAACGGGCGGTGTTCGTCGCCCCGCAAGCAAGGTTCACCGGCTATTGGCATCTTTTCCGCCGGAGCCTCGGCATGTCTGAAGACGCCTGGCAGCTCTTGCGCGCACGCTCCGAGCGCTGGCTGAAAATACGCTACGATCAGCTTCACCCGATCGATAGCGCACCGCGCATAAAGACGCCGCTCCTCGTTCTCCATGGCGAAGCCGACCGTCTGGTCCCGTTCTCCGAGGGCGAGATGCTGGCGAGGAGCTGGCCTGGCGCGCAGTTTCGTGCGCTTGGCGGCGGCCATATGGGTGTCCTACGCGACTGGCAAACGGTGATCGCGGCTACGGCCTTCGTTGCCAGCTAAGCAAAATTCCTTGTCAGGCGGGGCAGAACTTGGTCTTTTGCCGCCAAATAACGCAACAAGGAACCGACCCATGACCGACGAGCGCGAACCGGGCTTTGCTACCCTTGCGATCCATGCCGGAGCCCAGCCCGATCCGGCGACCGGCGCGCGCATTACGCCGATCTATCAGACCACCTCCTATGTGTTCGACGATGTCGATCACGCGGCGGCGCTGTTCAATCTGGAGACCTTCGGCAACATCTATTCGCGCATCATGAACCCGACCCAGGCGGTGCTGGAGGGGCGGGTTGCGGCGCTCGAGGGCGGCACCGCGGCGCTGGCTGCGGCTTCGGGGCATGGAGCGCAGCTCCTCATCTTTCACACCCTGCTCGAGCCGGGCGACGAGTTCATCTCCGGCCGCCAGCTCTATGGCGGCTCGATCAACCAGTTCAATCACGCTTTCAAGAAGTTCGGCTGGAACGTGGTCTGGGCCGACAGCGAGGACCCCTCCAGTTTCGAGCGTGCGCTCTCGCCCAAGACCAAGGCGATCTTCATCGAGTCGATCGCCAATCCCGGTGGTATTGTCGTCGACATCCCCGCGATTTCGGCGGTGGCGAAGAAAGCCGGCGTGCCGCTGATCGTCGATAACACGCTGGCGACGCCCTATCTGTGCCAGCCCAAGCAGTTCGGCGCCGACATCATTGTGCATTCGCTGACCAAGTTCCTCGGTGGCCACGGCAATTCGGTCGGCGGCATCCTCGTCGACTGTGGCACCTTCGACTGGATCGCCTCCGGCAAATATCCCTCTCTCTCCGCGCCCAACCCCAGCTATCACGGCATGGTGTTCGCCGAGACTTTCGGCAATTTCGCCTTCGCCATCACCGCGCGGGTGCTGGCCCTGCGCGACCTCGGCCCGGCGATCTCGCCGATGAATTCCTTCCTGATCCTCACCGGCATCGAAACGCTTCCCCTTCGCATGGCGCGCCATAACGAGAACACCAAAGCGGTCGCCGAATGGCTGCAGGGACGGCCCGAAGTCGCCTGGGTCAACTACGCCGGCCTGCCGGATAGCAAATACGCCGAGCTCATGCGCAAGATCTGCCCGAAAGGCGCAGGCGCGGTGTTCACATTCGGCCTGAAGGGCGGCTATGATGCCGGCATTAAGTTGGTGTCGAATGTGAAATTGTTCTCGCATCTCGCCAATATTGGCGATACGCGCTCGCTCATCATTCACCCCGCCTCCACCACCCATCGCCAGCTCACCGCCGAGCAGCGCACGGCGGCGGGCGCCGGCGACGATGTCGTGCGCCTCTCGATCGGCCTTGAAGACAAAGCCGATATCATCGACGATCTAGAGCAGGCGCTAGCCGCCCTAGGCTAGCATTTGTCGAAGCAGCTTCACCCGAGCAAGGCTTTCGCATTTAGGGAACATCGCACATGCAATATCGCCCCTTCGGGCCCACAGGCGAGCAGGTTTCCGTGATCGGCATGGGGACCTGGTATATTGACAGGGGCGATCGGAAACAGGCCATCGCGGCGCTGCAGGCCGGTCTCGACCAGGGCATCAATCACATCGACACCGCGGAGCTGTATGGCGATGCCGAGCTGGTCGTGGCGGAGGCGATCAAGGGCGGGCGCGATGCATGCTTCCTGGTTTCCAAGGTGCTGCCGAGCAATGCCTCGCGCAAGGGCACGCGGGTTGCCTGCGAGCGCTCCTTGAAGCGCCTCGGCACCGACTATCTGGACTGCTATCTCCTGCACTGGCGCGGCTCTTATCCTCTCGCCGACACGGTCGCAACGTTCATCGAGCTCGAAAGCGAAGGCAAGATCCGCTCCTGGGGCGTGAGCAATTTCGACGAGGACGATCTGGCCGAGCTGAAACAAGCCGCCGACGCAGCAGGCGGCCGGAATGCCTGCAATCAGGTGCTCTACCATTTGCAGGAGCGCGCTATCGAACATGCCGTGCTGCCGGCCTGCAAAGCGCAAGGGGCGGCCCTTGTCGCCTATAGCCCGTTCGGCCATGACGATTTTCCGCGCCCCGGCAGCGCAGCCGGGAAGGTGCTTGCGGCAATTGCCGAGGCGCATGGGGCAACACCCTATCAGGTGGCGCTCGCCTTTCTGACCCGCGATCCGGCGGTGTTCGCCATCCCGAAAGCCTCCGATCCGCGACATGCGGCGGAGAATGCCGCGGCCGGCGATCTGCAGCTGAGCTCGCAAGAGATTGCGGAAATCGATCGTGCTTTGCCGAAAGGATCGAAGCCGCGCTCGCTCCCGATGATTTGATCCGCCTGATCAGGACGCTTGCAGCATTCAGCCCCCGTTGGCTGTTCATGAACCCGTCATCTTCCCCAGGTTCGTCTTAGGGGGAAGTACGGGGTGGTACCACCGAAAGGAGGTGCTCATGGTCTTGCGCCCAGAGCCTCTGACAACTCTCATCGCCTTCAATCGTTTTGGTCTGGGCGCAAAACCCGGGGGATTCGCGGCAGCCTCCGCAGACCCGCGCGGCTATTTCATCGAGGAGCTGAAGCAGCCGGACATCGCGTCGATTAGCAGTGCTGCTCTGCCGCCGAGCAAAGCAGCGCTGCAGGAGGTGTTCGCGCAGCAGGAGCAGCGTAAACAGGCACGCGCCCAAGCCTCTGCGTCTCGCCCCGCAAACTCCGAGACGATGGCCGGCTCACCGCAAGGTGAGATGAATATGATGCAGTCTGGCGAGCAACCGGGCGCGGGTGCCTCCGCCATGACCCAGGAGAAGCCCAAGCGCCAGCCCTCGGTTTCCCGGGACCTCTACCGCGAGGAGGTGCTTGCGCGCATCCAGAAGCAGGCCGATGCCGGCGCCGGCTTCGTTGAGCGGCTGGTTGCCTTCTGGTCCAACCACTTCGCCGTTTCCATCGCCAAAGGGCCGTTCATCCGCGCCTCGGCCGGTGCCTTCGAGCGCGAGGCGATCCGGCCTCATGTGCTCGGGCGTTTTGCCGACATGCTGAAAGCCGTCGAGCAGCATCCGGCCATGCTGTTCTATCTCGACAACCAGCGCTCGATGGGGCCGAACTCCAAAGCGACCGGCAATCGGGGCAAGGGTGGGCTGAACGAGAACCTCGCCCGCGAGATCATGGAGCTGCACACCCTCGGCGTCGACGGCGGCTACACCCAGGCCGATGTGACCTCGCTCGCCCGCATCATCACCGGCTGGACGCTCGTCGGCCGCCAGGCGAAGGGCGGCGAGCCCGGAACATTCCTGTTCCGTCCTGCCTGGCATGAGCCGGGAGTGCACATGCTCCTCGGCAAGAGCTATCCGCAGCCCGGCATTGCCCAGGGGGAGGCGGCGCTCGCTGATCTGGCCCGCCATCCTGCCACGGCAAAGCATATCGCAACCAAGCTGGTTCGGCATTTCGTCGCCGACGATCCGCCGCCCGCAATTGTCGAACGCATTGCGAAGACGTTCCGCGACACGGACGGCGATCTCGCTGCCGTTTCGCTCGCCCTGCTCCAGGATGACGATGCCTGGCAAGCACCGCTGACCAAAATTCGCACTCCTGCCGAATTCCTTATTGCCATGAGCCGTGCCATCGGGTCGGTGCCGCGGGAGCCGCAGCCCTTCCTCGGCGCCCTTCTCGCCATGGGGATGGTGCCCTGGTATCCGCCGGGCCCGAACGGTTATCCCGATACGGTCGCGGCCTGGGCCTCGCCCGAGGCGATGAAGGTGCGGCTCGATGTGGCCTGGCGCGCGGCGCAGCGCATCAAGGAAAGCGGGCAACCGATCGCGCTGCTCGAGCAGGTGGCCGGCACCGCCGCATCCCAGGAGACCCGTGAAGCGGTTGGCCGCGCCGAATCCCACCAGCAGGCGCTCGCTATCCTGTTCATGTCGCCCGAATTCCAGCGCAGGTGAGATCCGATGCCTCTTTATTGTGAAATGCCGTCCATCTCGCGCCGCGCCTTCCTGATCGGCAGCGGCGCGCTCGCCGCCTGGGCGTATCTGCCACGCTTTGCAAGCGCAGCCAGCGGACGCGACCCGCGCCTCGTGGTGATTGTCCTGCGCGGTGCGCTCGACGGCCTGTCGGCGGTCGGGCCGGTCGGCGATCCCGATTATGCGGGGCTGCACGGCGATCTCGCTCTGAGACTCGACGGTGAGCATCCCGCTCTGCCGCTCGATAGCTTCTTCGCGCTCAACCCCGCCATGCCGAATTTCGCCCGGCTCTACAAGGCGGGCCAGGCTACGATAGTGCATGCGGTTGCGACCAGCTATCGCGAGCGCTCGCATTTCGACGGGCAGGATGTGCTGGAGAGCGGCTATCCGCGCCAGGGCCGCACCGAGAGCGGCTGGCTCAACCGCGCCGTCGCGCATTTGCCCGCGGGCGAGCGGGTGCGGCCTGCCCGCGGGCTTGGCGTCGGGCCGGTTGCACCGCTGGTGATGCGCGGCCCCGCGCCGGTGCTCGGCTGGGCGCCGCAGCTGCTGCCAACCGCCGGCGAAGACCTCGCCGCGCGGGTGCTCGACCTCTACACCCACCGCGATCCGCTGCTCGCCGCCTCGCTGCGTGCTGGGCTCGACACCGATAAGATGGCCGCAAATGGCGGTCTCACCGCAGATCCCAAGGCCCGCGGGGGGATGGATCAACCGGTCGGGATGCGACGGGCCGCGGCCGGCGCCGCCAAGATCATCGTCGCCGATGATGGTCCGCGCGTTGCCGCGCTCGCTTTTGAGGGCTGGGATACGCATGCCAATGAAGGCGGCGCCACCGGCCAGCTCGCGAACCGTCTCTCCGGCCTGGACGGTGCATTTGAGGAGTTCGAGAAATGGCTCGGCGAGAAGTGGAAGGACACCGCCATTGTTGCGGTCACGGAGTTCGGCCGCACTGCCAGGATCAACGGCACGGTCGGCACCGATCACGGCACCGGCACGGTTGCCTTCCTCGCCGGCGGTGCGGTCAAGGGCGGCCGGGCGATCGCCGACTGGCCGGGGCTTGCGGGCGCTCAGCTCTATGAGGGACGCGACCTCAAGCCCACCACCGATCTGCGTGCGGTGCTGAAAGGCCTACTCGCCGATCAGTTCGGCCTCTCGGCCGCTCTGCTCGGCGATGCCGTTTTCCCGGATTCAGCGGCCGTTGCGCCGATGACCGGCCTTATCGCCTGACATCGCCTGTTGGATGACAACGAATCCTTGAAGGCTACCTGGCACGGCGTGCCGAGAGCCCAAGCCTGGCTCGCGTCTGTGACGCGCATCACATCTTTTCTGTTCTTCCCCTCACTCTCCCGTGAACCGACTCGCCCATTCGCGCGACGCACCATCACAACGTCGCTGGCTGGCCGGCCCTATGGCAGGATGAGATCAGCGCGATGTCGTCGATGAATGACCAATTATCTAGACAACATCTAAACACTGGCACAAAAGGGGAAGATTCTTTTGCCTTTGATGCCGATCGGGAGAGGGTTGAGCCATGTATTTTTCCAGAACATCTTATGCCGTGCTGCTCTACGCTGCGCTGGTTACGACGGCGGCACATGCCGAAGGCGATAAGAGCATTGCGCTAATCCTGGATTCCTCCGGCAGCATGAAAGCCAAGCTCGCGGACGGCCGGACACGCATGGACGCCGCAAAAACGGCTGTGTCCGAGTTTGTCGGCAAGCTTGCGCCCGATACGCGGCTCGCGCTTTGGGCCTATGGCCATCAGTCCGCGACCGCGAAGAAGGATTGCAAGGACAACGCCCTGCTCTCCGGTTTCGGCGCTGCTTCGGAAACAAAAGCCAACGTCGTCGACAAGGCAAACAGCCTGGCGCCGCTTGGCTATACGCCCATCACCTATTCGATTACCGTCGCGGCCGAAGGCCTCGGCTCCGAGGAGGCAGCATCCCGCGTCGTCGTGCTGGTCAGCGACGGCAAGGAGACCTGTCAGGCCGACCCGTGCGCGGCAGCCAAGGCGCTCGCCGACGCTGACGCCAAGCTCGTGGTGCACACTGTGGGCGTCGGCGTGGACAACGTGACGCGCAGCCAGCTCCAATGCATCGCGACCGCCGCGCGCGGCAGCTATTTCGATGCCAACAGCGCGGCGGATCTGACGGCAGCGCTCAGTAAGGCGGCCGATGCGACGCCGAAAAAGAAGCAGATCACCATTACCACGCCCAAGCCCGGCAAGCTGAAGATGAAGATCGCCGGCCACTTCTCGCATGAGGTGCTGGATGCGGGCGGCAAGTCGGTCGCCACTCTCAACTACGGCGGGGGCGAGGCTTCGCTGCCGGCCGGCATCTACAGCGTGAAGTTCGGCAACGGCCTGTGGAACAGCATCGAGGTGAAGCCCGGCGAGACCACCGAGATCAAGCCCGGCTATCTGGAGGTGAACCCGACGGGCGGAGCCTTCACCTATATCCTTGATCCCGAGACCGGTGAGCCCGTGGACGATATCCTCGGCACCAAGCCTCGGGCAACGCTCATCCCCGGCCATTTCGACGTGAAGTTCGGCAACGTGCTCTGGCCGAACGGCGTTGATGTCAAGGCGGGCGAAGTCGCGGTCCTCAAGCCCGGCGTCATCAACGTCAACACCAACCATACCATGTACTTCGACGTGCTCGACGCCGAGGGCCAGAAGGTAACGACGGGCGCTGCTCCCGGCACGACGAAGCATGCGCTACCGCCCGGCAAATACACCCTGCAGCTCGACACCAGCAAATGGGTGAAGACCATGACCGACGAGCAGCGCAAGATGGATGTGGAGCTGGAGGCTGGCCAGGAGGTGGAAGTCACAGTGGATTAAGTCGAAGCGATGGGCCGCTGCGCCGCAATTACCGGGAGCCGCGAAAGCAAAAGCGCTTTCGCGGCTCAATTCTTTCCGGGCAGGCAACGGCCGTTCAATGCCCGCCGCCACCCCCTGCCGAAAAATTCGGCCGGTGCATCACCGGCACCATGAACGCGATCAGCACGAACAGCACGGTCAGCGCCAGAAAGACATCGGCGATCGACATCACCACCGCTTCCTTACGCACCATCAGCGCGAGCTGCTTGGTCGCCGCGAGCGATGCGTCGGAGCCGAAGCGCGCCATCTGCTGGGTGAGCCGGGCGAGCGTCTCCTCGGCAGCATTGGAGCCCCAGGCCACCTGCTCATGCAGCCGGGCCAGATGCAGGTCGAGCCGCTTGTTAAGCAGAGTATTGATGATGGCGAGGCCAACCGCGCCGCCGAGATTGCGCGTGAGGTTAAACAGGCCCGAGGCGTCCTTGATCTTCTGCGGGGCAAGCGTGCCCAGCGCCATGTTGGTGATCGGGATCATGATCAGCATCAGGCATACCCCGCGCAGAATCTGCGGGATCAGGAGCTCGTTGAAGTCCCAATCCTTGGTGATGAGTGAGGCCTGATAGGTGCCGACCGCGAAGCCGATGAAACCGACGGCGATCATATAGCGCGGATCAATCTTGCGCATCAGGCGGCCCGAGATCGGTCCCATGAAAAACATGCAAAGGCCCGTAACGAACATCGTCTCGCCAATCTGCAGGGCCGAATAGCCGCGCACCCGGGCGAGATAGACCGGATAAAGATAAGTGAGGCCGTAAAGGCCGATGCCCATCACAAAGGAGAATAGCGCGCCGGTCGAGAAATTGCGGTTAGTGAAGGCCCACAGGTTCACCACCGGACTCTTCGCCGTCAGCACGCGTGAGAAGAACGCGGCGCAAGAGACCACGCACACCACCGTCGCGATCGCGATGGCATTGCTATCGAACCAGTTGTCGATCGGCCCTTCTTCGAGAACGTATTCCAGCGTGCCGAGAAAGCCGGCCATGGCGAGGAACCCTGGCCAGTCGAACTGCCGCAGCAGGCTGTAATCCGGCTCGTCGAAATCGACGAGGAACCAGGTGACGACCGTCACGATGATGCCGGGGACGACATTGATGAGAAACAGCCAATGCCAGGAGAAGATGTCGGTCAAGTAGCCGCCGACTGTCGGTCCGATGGTCGGGGCGAGCGTTGCGACAAGGCCGATCAGCGGCGTGATCACGGCCTGCTTGGAACGCGGAAAAATGGTGAAGGCCGAGGCGAACACCGTCGGGATCATGCCGCCGCCGATGAACCCCTGCAACGCCCGCCAAACGATCATCTCGTTGATCGAGGTGGCGGTGGAGCACATGATGCTCATCAAGGTGAAACCCGCTGCCGAGATCACGAACAGCGTGCGGGTCGAGAGCGCCCGCGACAGATAGCCTGAGAGCGGGATCATGATCACTTCGGCGATCAAATAGCTGGTCTGCACCCAGGGGATCTCGTCGGCGCTGGCGGAAATGCCGGCCTGGATCTCCGAAAGCGAGGCCGAGACGATCTGGATGTCCAGGATCGCCATGAACATGCCGACCACCATCACCAGGAAGGCGGTGAGCCGGCGCGCTGTGACGGGCTGCTCGGCCGTGCCGGCCGGCTGCGCAGGGGCCCCGCCCGCCGGCGCGGGGATGCGTCCGGCGGGTATGGAAGCGGCAGTGCTCATGATAATTATCTCGCGGGCGCAGCCTGTGCGCTGTTGGTAATGCTCGTTTGCGCCGTTTGCGGCTGCTCGTCAGCCTTGGTGTGCACATAAGTGACGACCGAGAGGCCAGGCCGCAGCACGCCGGATGTCACCGCCTCGCCGGAGACGCGGACCCGAACCGGTACGCGCTGTACGATCTTGGTGAAATTGCCGGTCGCATTCTCCGGCGGCAGCAGCGAGAACTGCGAGCCCGATGCCGGGGCAATGCTCTCGACCACGCCGGTGAATTCGCGCCCGTCCGCAGCATCGACCGAGACATCGACACTCTGGCCGGGCTTAATGCCATCAAGCTGCGTTTCCTTATAGTTCGCCTCGACATAGACGGTGTCGAGCGGCACGAGCGACAGGAGCCGCGTTCCCGGCTGGACATATTGGCCCGGCTGAACAGCCTTATTGCCGACCACGCCGCCGAAGGGCGCACGCACCTCGGTATAGCTGAGATTGAGGTTTGCCTGGTCAAGGCTGGTCTGCAGCTCGGCCCTCACATGGACGGCCTCCTCGACCTGGGCGTTCAGCACCGCAAGCCCCGCCTCGGCGGAGCGCACGGCAGCTTGCGCCGCCAAAACCGCTGCCTGGGCCTGGTCGCGCTCGGCGCGAGCTTGATCGAGCGTCTGTTTGCTACCGTAATTGCGGGCAGCGAGATCCTGGGCACGGCTGAAATCGGCGGCGGCGCGCGTCAGGCCGGCTTCGGCAGAGACGACCTGCGCCTTAGCCTGCTCGATCGTTGCATTCTGGGCGCTTGCCTGCTCTTTCAGCCGGGCAATGGTGGCATCCTGGGTGGCAAGCTTGTTTTTTGCCGCATCGACGGCAATTCGGTAGTCGCGGTCGTCGATCTTGGCGAGCAGATCCCCAGCGCTTAGCTTCTGGTTGTCCGTGACCGGCACGCTGTCGACATAGCCGGTCGCCTTGCTGGCGATAATCGACATGTCCGCCTTTACATAGGCGTCATCGGTCGAGACCAGGAAACGGCCCTCGGTCCACCAGTGATAGCCGTAATAGCCTGCGCCGCCCAAGATGCCCAGCAGCAGGAGCGCGAGCAGCATGCGACGCACGCCATGGCGCTGCTTTGGAGCCGGCTCGCCCTTTGCGGTCTCTTGGGTCTTGGGCGCCTCAGCAGCTGGCGGGGTCGCGGGAGGCGATCCGGCAGGAGCGCGCGCGGCGGGCGGAGCCGAAGGAGCCGGCGCATCGGTTCGCGCCGAGAGGCCCGCATCCCCGCCATTGACGAAATGCGGCGGGCTGGGCGCCTCAAACCCGGCATTCCGGTGTGTTTCGAGCTTTGTCATGATCACCTCTTGACGGCCGCACTGCCCGTTCTCATGTTTGAACCGAACGGTTCGGTCTACTAAATAGGGGAGCCGCGTCGGGGCGTCAATGGCCCGTGCATCACATCAACGAAATCACTATTGTGGGAGTCGCCTGATGGGATTTTGCCCACGATTCGTGAGGCTGGAATGGAAAAGCAGAAACTGAAGGAAGAATGGGGTCCGCCCGGAAAGGTTCCGGACAATGCCGCGGCGCTCGATACCGCAAAGCGCCAGCAGTTGATGGATGGCGCCCGCCGCGCCTTCCTCGAAAATGGCTTTGATGGCGCCAGCATTGGCGACATCGTGCGTGCGGCCGGCATCTCCAAGGGCACGCTTTACGCCTATTTTCCCAGCAAGGAGAAGCTGTTCGAAACGCTCGTCATCGAGGATAAGCGCAAGCAGGCGGAGGCGGTTTGCGTGATCGAGGAGACCGAGGACGATGTCGTGCGGGTGTTGAGGAAGCTCGGCCACAGCCTGGTCGATATGCTCCGGCAGCCCGACAACCTTGCCTTCGTGCGTATCGTCATTGCCGCTTCGGCGAAGTTCCCCGAGATCGGCCGCGCCTTCTATGAGGCTGGGGCTGCAGTTGGCATCGCGAGGCTGGCAAACTATCTGCGCCGCATGACCGCCAACGGCGTGCTCGAAGTCGAGGATGCGGAGCGCGCCGCCCGGCAATATATGGACCTGTGCAAATCCGGTATTCATGCGCGCATGCTGTTCGGTTATGCCTCCGAGCCGCTCTCGCGCGAGGAAATATCGCAGAACATTGAAAGCGCGCTGACTGTCTTCCTCAAGGCCTACGGCGCTCCCGGATATGAGTGGCGCAAGGCGATCGCATCCTAGCGGTCCGAGAGCTGCGCCAGCAAACCCGCGAAGATTGACAGCTGGTCTGGAAAAACTTGGGCTTGCCGCTAATTTCTAGCTATTTGCGGCTGAATGCGATAGATCACCGCCAAAGTTAGGTGAAGCTGATGACGACACTGGTGCTCATTCTCCATCTCATGATTGCCGTCGCCCTTGTCGGGCTGGTGTTGGTGCAGCGCTCAGAAGGCGGTGCGCTTGGCATCGGCGGCGGCGGCGGCGGCTTCATGAGTGGCCGTGGTGCGGCCAATCTCCTGACGAGAATAACAGCCGTTTTGGCGGCAGCTTTCTTTGCGACCAGCATCCTGCTCACCGTGCTTGCCCGTCACGGCACTGCGCCCCGCTCGATCCTGGATCAGGGCGGCGGGCAACCGACGGCACCGTCGGAAAATGGCGATTCAGCACTACCGAAACTGGCGCCGTTGAAACCAGCCGAACCGGCCCAGCCCGCCGCGCCCACCGGCCCACAAGTGCCAAGGTCGCAATAATCCCTATCGCAACACGATGAAATTCTGTGCGTAAGCCTGCGTGTAAGGCTCGCGTGCACCCGTTCGATTATGTATTCTGCAGGCCCATGGCGCGATATATCTTCATCACTGGCGGCGTGGTCTCCTCTCTTGGGAAAGGTCTTGCATCAGCGGCGCTCGGTGCCCTGTTGCAGGCGCGCGGCTTCAAGGTCCGGCTGCGTAAGCTCGACCCCTATCTCAACGTTGATCCCGGCACGATGAACCCCTATCAGCATGGGGAAGTGTTCGTGACCGACGACGGCGCGGAGACCGACCTCGATCTTGGCCATTACGAGCGCTTCACCGGCGTGTCGGCCAGCCGCGCCGACAACGTGACCACCGGCCGCATCTATCAGGACATTCTCGCGCGCGAACGGCGCGGCGACTATCTCGGCGGTACGGTGCAGGTGATTCCCCATGTCACCAACGCTATTAAGGAGTTCATCACCGCCGGCAATGAGGATGTCGATTTCGTGCTGGTCGAGATCGGCGGCACGGTCGGCGACATCGAGGGCCTGCCCTTCTTTGAGGCGATCCGCCAGCTCGGTAATGAGCTCCCGCGCAATCACGCCATCTACATCCATCTGACCCTGCTTCCTTTCATTCCGACCGCTGGCGAGCTCAAGACCAAGCCCACCCAGCACTCGGTGAAGGAGCTGCGCTCGATCGGCATCCAGCCGGACATCCTGCTCTGCCGCTCCGACCGCAACATTCCGAAGGAAGAGCGCGCCAAGATCGGCCTGTTCTGCAATGTGCGCGAGAGCGCCGTGATCCAGGCGCTGGACGTGCCGAACATCTATGAAGTGCCGCTCGCCTACCACGCGGAAGGGCTCGACCGCGAGGTGCTCGACGCCTTCGGGATGGAGGGAGCGCCGGCCCCAGATCTCAGCCGCTGGCGCAACATCTCCGAACGCATGCGCGACCCAGACGGGGACGTCAATATTGCCGTCGTGGGCAAATATACCGGCTTCAAGGACGCCTATAAATCGCTGGTCGAAGCGCTCGTCCATGGCGGCATCGCCAATCGCGTGCAGGTGAATATCGCCTGGATCAATTCGGAAGCGCTGGAAAAGAACAGCAGTGCCGCTCACTTCGAGAATGTGCATGGCATCCTGGTGCCGGGCGGGTTCGGCGAACGCGGCACCGAGGGCAAGATCGAGGCGGTGCGCTATGCCCGCACCAAGAGCGTCCCCTATTTCGGCATCTGTTTCGGCATGCAGATGGCGGTGGTCGAGGTGGCGCGCCACGCCGCCGGCATCAATGGTGCCTCCTCGACCGAGTTCGGCGAGGCGAAGGCCCCTGTCGTCGCGCTGATGTCGGAGTGGATGAGGGGCGACGAGATCGAGCGCCGGCGCCGTGGCGGCGATCTCGGCGGCACCATGCGCCTCGGCTCCTACGAGGCGGTGCTGGAGCCGGGGAGTCTTGCCGCGCGCATCTATGGCAAAGGGCGTGTCATTGAGCGCCATCGCCATCGCTATGAAGTGAACATGAATTACCGCCAGCCGCTGGAGCGGGCGGGGGTGATGTTCTCCGGCGTCTCGCCCGACGGGCTGCTGCCCGAGATTATCGAGTTGCCCGGCCATCCCTGGTTCGTCGGCGTGCAGTTCCATCCCGAGCTGAAATCGCGCCCCTTCGATCCCCACCCGCTGTTCACCTCCTTCATTCACGCCGCCGTCGAGCAGAGCCGGCTGGTCTGAGCCAATCACTCGGGCACCTCACCTGAGGCCGCTCGCCGTGATTATTTCCGCACCGCTTCCGGCAGAGTTGAACGGAAAAACGACGGCTCGCGTTCTCTTCGCAAGCTGGCGCAGTGAACCTGTCCTCGTCCAAGGGCTGGACGTGGCCCACTGCCGCCATACCCTGGCTAAAGGAAGGGAACGATCATGGATTTCGATGACATCAAGAGTACGCGCCGTCAGGTCGTCGGCGGGATCGCAACTGGCGCCGTGGCAGCGTTTGCTACGCCCGCTATGGCGCAACAGACGGCCGGTGGCGGCCAGCCATCGGAAAAGATGACCGGCGTGCCTCTGCCGGATAGCGAACAGCCGCTGCTCAATCCGGTGACGGAATATCCCAAGCCACCCTTCCCGAAGCAGCAGCAGCCCTGGCCGGGGCTTGCCAGCAAGATGGAGCCGCGCCCCGATCATGGCGAGGAAAGCTACAAGGGCTCGGGAAGGCTCGCCGGGCGCAAGGCCCTGATCACCGGTGGCGACTCGGGCATGGGCCGGGCGGCAGCCATTGCCTTTGCCCGCGAAGGTGCCGATGTCGCGATCAATTATCTGCCCCAGGAGGAGCCGGACGCCCAGGAGGTCGTCGCGCTGATCAAAGCCGCAGGGCGCAAGGCGGTAACCCTGCCGGGTGATATCAAGGACGAGCAGTTCTGCCAGAAGCTGGTCGCCGATGCCGCACAGCAACTCGGGGGCCTTGATATCCTGGTTAATAATGCCGCACGCCAGATCGCGCAGGACTCCATCGAGAAAATCTCGACTCAGGAATTCGACGAGACCTTCAAGACCAATGTCTATGCGATGTTCTGGATCACCAAAGCGGCATTGCCGCATATGAAGCCAGGCGCGACGATCATCAATACTGCGTCGGTTCAGGCCTATGATCCAAGCGCCAATATTCTCGACTACGCCGCGACGAAAGCGGCGATTGCGAATTTCTCGAAGGGTCTGGCGAAACAGCTGGCGCCGAAGGGCATCCGCGTGAATGCCGTTGCGCCCGGACCGATCTGGACGCCGCTCCAGGTCACTGGCGGCCAGGAGCCGGAGAACCTGCCGAAATTCGGCTCCGACTCGCCAATGACGCGGCCCGGACAGCCGGCAGAGCTTGCAGCGCTCTACGTGCTGCTTGCCTCGCCGGAATCGAGCTATTCCACCGGTCAGGTGTTCGCCGCTGTGGGCGGCAATGGCGGGCCGTAGGCTGGCAACAAGGCAGGGCGGGCGGGCGGCAAGCTGATGCTACGTCTTGGGTTAAGCCTCCGTTTGCCACGCTCGCAGCTTTTCCGCCGGACTTTATCCCCGGGTCCCCTCGCCGCGCATACACTCGGCTCGTTCCTTCCCCTGAGGGACGCACGGGCACTCGAGACCGTCTCACCGTGGGGGAAGGAAGCGGTGCCTGAGAAACCCGCAAGGGATGGCTGGACGGAACGAAGCGCGGGCTCAGAGGAGCCGGTTAGGTAACAGAGGCCGGTCTTGCGGTTGGTGTAACGAACCTGAACTCAGGGGCTCGTGGCTGCCCCCCTGTTTGCTGGGAAGCGCAGGGCGTACGTACATCCGGCCATGCCAGGGATGTGCGATGTGTAGGGAAGAGGCAGAGGGAGCCGTAATATCACCGCGCGCGGGCGGCCCATTAGGGCCACCCAAAAAACAAAATAGCGAACGGCCCGAGCGGCCGCCCGCGCGTCCCTCATATTTCCCATGGGGGAGAGACTGACGAGAAGCCTCGCGGGCCCAGCCCGGCGAGGGGTTTGTCACTTGCTCTTTGACATTTCGCAAAATTGATCGGGCCAGGGACGTGATACCTGGCACCGCCTAGAACGCGATCGGACGGAAACCGGATTCCAGCCCCGTTTTCACGGGGCCATGCTTTTCCTGGTCGCGCACCAATGACTGCTGCGAGGCGATCTGCTGCGAGATGACTTTAGAGCGGCGGACTGTAAATCAGAATCGGAAGCGCCGCTCTAACCTATCGTTGTCGCATCGGATTTGTCCGAAAAAGTGGTATCCACTTTTCGGTCCGATGCTCTAGCTGGTCGCATGCGCGGCACATCGCTTTTATCTTGCGCCGATCGTCGTGGCGCCGAACACGCCTTTAACGTTCGACGGCTGCGAGCGCCAATATTGCGGCGGTGCGGTGACGCTGGCGCCGAGCTCAGCAGCGGCGTGCCATGGCCAGCGCGGGTCATAGAGCAGGCCTCTCGCTAAGGCGACGAGATCGGCCTTGCCGGTGGCGACGATGTCTTCCGCCTGCTGCGTCTCGGTAATCAGGCCGACAGCAATGGTGGTGACGCCCGTTGCCTCTTTGATGGCCTCGGCGAAGGGGAGCTGATAGCTCGGCTTCATGTCGATCTTCTGCAAAGGCGACACGCCGCCGGAGGATGCATCGATCCAGTCGACGCCGCGCTCCTTGAGGGCGGCAGCATAGGCGATGGTCTGCTCGATATCCCATCCGCCTTCTACCCAGTCGGACGCCGAAACGCGCAGGCCCACCGGCTTGTCGGCTGGGAATGCGGCCCGGATCGCCTCGAACACCTCGAGGGGAAAACGCATCCGGTTCTCGAGCGAGCCGCCATATTCGTCCGTGCGCCGGTTGGAAATCGGCGAGAGAAATTCGTGCAGCAGATAACCATGCGCCGAATGCACCTCGATGGCGTCGACGCCGAGGCGGGCGGCGCGTTTCGCGCTTTCTGCGAAGGCATTGCGGATACGGGCGAGGCCGGCCGCATCGAGCGCCTGAGGCGGTGCTTCGCCCTCCTTCTGCGGCAGGGCGGACGGTGCATAAGGGAGCCAGCCGCCCTCCGATGGCGGAATCAGCTGACCGCCTTCCCATGGAAGTTGGCTTGATGCCTTGCGACCGGCATGGGCGAGCTGAATGGCAATCGGGATCTTCGAGTACCGGCGGATTGCCGCCAAGACTGGCTGTAGAGCAGCTTCGGTCGCCTCATCCCAAAGGCCGAGATCGGCGTGTGTGATCCGACCATCGGGCTCAACCGCCGTCGCCTCGATGCAGAGCAGGCCGGCGCCCGACAGCGCCAGATGCCCGAGATGGATCATATGCCATGCCGTCGCCCGGCCGTTCTCCGCCGAATACTGGCACATCGGGGAGACCACGACGCGGTTGGGGAGGGTCACGCCGCGCAGCGTGAGGGGAGAGAACAATGAGCTCATGAAGGCCTCGGAAGCAGGAGGGATGACCGGACTGCCAGACTGCGCTCTAAAGACTAGGCGTTTTATCTAAGGCGCCGTGGCCGCAGGACAAGGCATGAGAATGCATGGCAGGTTTTTCCACCTTGCACACAGCCGGGCAACGTCCCCCACTTGGTAATTGGCTGTGTAATTGCGGCAATGTAAATTGCGTCACGGGGATTTGGGAGGGATCGACGACAGGCAACGGCGGTCTTTGGGCGCGCATACCCGGCGGCGATTTCGGCAGCAAGGTTCTTTACACCAATCTTTATGCCCTCTATGAGGGAGATTACACAATGGCCGAGTTGCTGCAGCGCCAGAAGGCGACCATCGCGCGCAACATCGCCGCCAATGGCGGCTAGTGTCCCGCTTCGAAAGTTCGTCAGAGTCAGCCACGCGTCCGAGCGAACTTTCAAATCGAAAGGACACTAGCAAAACTCAAGGTTCTATTGTGGCTTTTGGATCTGAAGTTCGCATGAGAGAGTGCCGCCCGGATGGTGCGAACGTCATAATCCGCCACACAATCACGGGGCAAATCCAAGATGGCTGATGATGGCGCGTCCGGCGTGCATCCCAATCGCGTGGTCCGCATCGGGCCGGTCACGGTTGCCAATGATGCGCCGCTCGCAGTGTTTGCGGGCCCTTGCGCCTTGCAAAGCCGGCAGCATGCCCTGGAGATGGCGCAGGCGCTAAAAGAGATCGCCGGCCGGCTGGGCATCGGCCTGGTTTTCAAGACCTCGTTCGACAAGGCCAATCGCACCAGTGTGACAAGCGCCCGCGGCGTCGGCATGGGGCTGGCACTGCCGATCTTTGCCGAGATCCGAGAGGTCGTCGGTCTGCCGGTCGTCACCGATGTCCACGACGCCGGACAGTGCGCGCGGGTCGCCGAGGTGGTCGATGTGCTGCAGATCCCGGCTTTCCTCTGCCGCCAGACCGATCTCCTGGTCGCCGCTGCCAATACCGGCCGGGTGGTGAAGATCAAGAAGGGGCAGTTCCTTGCGCCCTGGGACATGCGCAACGTCGTGAGCAAGGTGCTGACTGCCGGCAACCCGAATATCCTGATCACCGAGCGTGGCGTCAGCTTCGGCTACAACACCCTCATCTCCGACATGCGCGCCCTCCCGATCCTGGCGGAAACCGGCTGCCCGGTGGTGTTCGACGCCACCCATTCCGTGCAGCAGCCGGGGGGACAGGGCACGGTAAGCGGCGGTGAGCGCCGTTTCGTGCCGGTGCTCGCCCGCGCTGCCGTCGCGGTCGGCGTCGCCGCCGTATTCATCGAGACGCATGAGAATCCGGACCGGGCTCCTTCCGACGGCCCGAATATGGTGCCGCTTGCGGAATTCGAGCCGCTTTTGCGCGACCTGATGGCTTTCGACGCGCTCGCCAAGGCCGGGGCAGCCCGGGTGTCTTAGTTCAGCTTCAAAGCGGGGTCCGCCGATCAGCAGCCTTGCCAGCGCGGCTCGCGCTTCTCCAGGAAGGCGCCAATGCCTTCCTCGGCGTCGCGCGCCATCATGTTTTCCGTCATCACCTGCGCGGCATACTCATAGGCTTCCTGTAACGGCATCTCGGCCTGCCGGTGGAAGGCCTCCTTGCCGATGCGCAGGATGTGGGGCGATTTGGAAGCGATCGTCTCCGCAAGGCCAAGCGCGGTGCTCATCACCTCGCTGTCGGGCACCACACGGTTGAGCAGGCCGAATTCGAGCGCGCGCTGGGCATCGATCAGCTCGCCGAGCAGCAGCATTTCCATCGCCTGCTTGCGCCCAACATTGCGCGACAGCGCCACCATGGGCGTCGAGCAGAACAGGCCGATATTGACGCCAGGCGTCGCGAACCGGCTCGAGGAGCCGGCAACCGCCAGATCGCAGCTCGCGACCAGCTGACAGCCAGCGGCGGTGGCAGTACCGCTGACGGCGGCGATGACGGGCTTGGGGCTGAGCACCACCTTCTGCATGACCGAGGAGCAGAGCCGCATCAGCTCGCCGAAATAGGCGCGACCGCGATCGGGATCGCTGCGGCGGCCGGTCATCTCACGCATGTCGTGGCCAGCGCAGAAGGTGGGCGGCGCACCGGTGATGATGATGGCGTGAATGTCGCGGGCTTCGGCGATCGCATCGATTGCCGCGCCCAGAGCCCGCAGCAAGCTCTCCGACAGGCTGTTGCGCGCCTTCGGCCGGTTGAGGGTTAGGATTGCGGTCTTTCCCCGCTCCTCACGCAGAAGGACAGGCGCATCCACCTCGGATGCGGGGGCGGTGGTTTCTGAGGGGTGCGGCTGGACGTTCATAGCGGCTCCATAAGATCTCGCCGCCAGCCTAAAGCAAGGCGCCCCGATCCGCGATGGTTTTCGCCCCGCGAAGCCGTACAGCGCAGACTACTTCTTCACCACCGCTTCGATTTCCGGGGCCATTGCTTCGACGACCGCGATATTTTCCGGCGGCGGCGGCTCCAGTACGACGTCCGCACCCTTGCGGAGATTTTCGATGAGATCCTTCTTCTGCTTGGCGCTGAGGAGCGGCATGTCCTCGATCTTGGCGATCGCCTTCTTTAGCTTCCTCTGCGCCTTGGCATCGCCGGCCGTGCCGGCCTTCATATGGGCATAAGCGACCCCGACGCTGCGGGCGACGCCGAACCATTCCTTGCCGTCACGGAAGCCGTGGCGTTTGGCCGTCCTGTCTATCTCGGATTTGATGGTATCGTCCGAGGCTGCTTCGACGACCGCTAGAAGCGCGTTCTCCGAACTGCCGATCTTCTTGCCCTTCTCGGCGGCCTTGCTGACGGCCAGCGTCTTCACCTCCGGATAGCTTTCGATGAAGCGCTTGACCGAAGTCTGGGTGAGCCGCGCCGTTTCGGCAAAAGCCATGCCGCTCCCGACCACCACCAGCCATGCGGCCAAGGTGGCCGTCGCAGCTGCTCCGGGCAAACGCATTGCGCCCGTTCTCATCGTTGCCATCAAACGCACCCTTTTGTCATTGCTTGGGGCCGCTTCGCGGCAGCCCGGTTTCCTTGTTTCTTTTACATTGCCTTCAATTACGGTGAAATCGTGAGAATATGACATTGTTACGTGGAAGGGAGCGAAGCGTCGCCCTATGACCGCCGAGGAGATAACTGCTTTTCTCAACCGCGAATTCCCGCAAATCCATGAAGGCGGGCGGGTTTTCAGCGTGGAAGCTGCCAGCTCAGGACTGGCGCGGCTGCGCATGGCCTATCACGAGCGCCTGCTGCGCCCAGGCGGCACGATTTCCGGGCCCTCGATGTTCGCGCTTGCCGATGTCGCCATGTATGCGGCGGTGCTCTCCGCGATCGGCCCGCGGGCGCTGGCAGTGACGACGCAACCTCAATATCAACTTCCTGCGTAAGCCTCAGCCGCGCGACATGATTGCCGAGGCGCGGCTCCTGAAATTGGGTAAGCGGCTCGCCGTGGGCGAGATCGCGCTGCATTCGGATGGCGAGACCGCGCTTGCGGCGCATGCCACGGCGACCTATTCCATTCCGCTGCTTAATGAGGTATGATTATACCTCATAGGTAGTAAATTGTTTTAACTAGGATAATTTCAAAATATTGCGCTTGACCACGCCTCCCCGAACTATTAAGAATTATGCCGGATCGATTTTCCCGGCCCTTGCGGCTGCTTTTCCCGGACAGTTGAGCCGTACGCTGGCGCCGAAGGGTTGGCCGTGAACGGCAATGGATTGGAACTCATGAAGACCTTTTCGGCCAAACCCTCCGACATCGAGAAGAAATGGCTGCTGATCGATGCCGACGGCCTGGTGGTCGGGCGCCTCGCCGCGCTGATCGCTACGCGCCTGCGCGGCAAGCATAAGCCCACCTTCACCCCGCATATGGATTGCGGCGACAACATCATTGTGGTGAATGCCGACAAGGTCGTGTTCACCGGCAATAAGCGTACCGACAAGGTGTATCACTGGCACACCGGCTATCCCGGCGGCATCAAGACCCGCACTGCGGAGAAGATCCTCGACGGCCGCTTCCCTGAGCGGGTACTGGAGAAGGCAGTCGAGCGCATGATGCCGGGCGGCCCGCTTTCCCGCCGCCAGATGAAGAACCTGAAAATCTATGCCGGCCCCGAGCACAAGCACGAGGCCCAGCAGCCGGTTGCACTCGATATCGGCGCGCTCAACACCAAGAATGTCGGAAGGACGAAATAATGGCCGAACTCAAATCGCTGAGCGACCTGGGCGGCAAGGATGCAGCACCGGGGGCGCCGGCCAAGCCCGTCCATGAGCAGAAGCTCGACAGTCTTGGCCGCGCCTATGCCACCGGCAAGCGCAAGAACGCGGTCGCCCGCGTCTGGATCAAGCCCGGTGTCGGCAAGATCATCGTCAACACCAAGGAGCACGCGGAATATTTCGCGCGGCCCGTGCTGCAGATGATCCTGAAGCAGCCGCTCGCCATCGCCAACCGCGCCACGCAATATGACATTATCTGCACGGTCTCCGGCGGTGGGCTGTCCGGTCAGGCTGGCGCCGTGCGCCACGGCCTCTCCAAGGCGCTCACCTATTACGAGCCTGAGCTGCGCGGCGTGCTGAAGAAGGCCGGTTTCCTGACGCGCGACAGCCGCGTAGTCGAGCGCAAGAAGTTCGGTAAGGCCAAGGCCCGCCGCAGCTTCCAGTTCTCGAAGCGCTAAGCGCAGCACGCCCTAGGCTCATCGCCGCAGGTCTGCTTTTCTGGGCGGTTTGATGCTTGCGACGCCGACACTCGGTCCTGTTCCGGGTCATCGGCGAAGGAGGCATCGCGCCGCCCAGTGTCTTTTCTGACCCACATACAACCAAAAATTGTCTTTCAATCTTTCGGCAATCCATTCAGCGTTTGGTGCCGCGCGTGAATCAGAGAAGCTGCGCGTGCTGAGGCAGGCTCAGCTCCCTGGAAGGGTTGCCATGAGAAAAACAACAATATCCCTGTTCCTGCTTGCTGCTTTGTTCGCGATCCCCTTCAAAGCCTCCGCGGCGCCACTTCCACCCCCTTCCTCGACGCAAACCGAGACACGGGTCTTTGTCGGGCTTCAGTGGAATTTCGGCAACGACCGGCCCGAAATCATGCTCGGCGTGCGCCATACGGAGACGGATAGCGACGACTCGGTGATTGGCGGAAAGTTCGATATCGCGCTTCCCTTCGATCTGGCCAATTTCAGGCCAACCATTCGACTGCTGGCGCTCGCCGGCAACAGAGACCTGCAGGGTGAGGCAGGCCTCGGCATTCAGACATCCGACTGGAAGCCGCTCATCGCCGTTGGCGCGCAGCTTCCCTTTCTCGATTTCGGCGCCAACTATGTGTTCGATGAAGCCTTCAAGCCCTATATCGGGTTAGATAGCCTCAAGAAGCCGGAACCGGCGCGCAAGAGGCGGCCACTCACCTGAAGCGTCCTAGCTTGTAAGCGGCTATTCACGCTTTCGAGGTTTGACATCGAGCTCGAAAATCCGCTTTTGATCAAGAGGCGGTGCTGAAAAGCCCCGCAAGACCATGTTGGCATGCTGTCCTCGGACAGCACCCGGCATGGTGTCCCTTGAAGTGGCGTGGAAGGCGGAGTAGGCGGGATGGCAGGCAAAAAGCAGATCCGTATTGGCGTTCTCGGCGCGTCCGGCTATACCGGCGCCGATCTGATCCGCCTGGCTGCACGCCATCCGAACATGGAAATCGCGGTCCTCGCTGCCTCCAGCCATGCCGGCAAGCCGCTCGGCGAGGTGTTCCCGCATCTCGCCTTCATCGAGGCACCGCAGCTCGTCAAGGCGGAGAGCGCTGACTGGAGCGCGTGTGATGCGGTGTTCTCCGGGCTGCCGCACGGCACCGCCCAGGACCTGATCAAGGATCTGCCGCGAGGTCTCAAAGTCATCGACATGTCGGCGGATTTCCGTCTGCGCGACAGCGCCATCTACGCCCAGACCTATGGGCGCGACCATGCCGCACGGCATTTGCTCGACGAGGCAGTCTACGGCCTTACCGAGCATTACGCCGAGGAGATCGCAAAGGCACGGCTCGTTGCCTGCCCCGGCTGCTATCCGACCGCAGCTTTGCTCGCGCTGCTGCCCGTCGTGACCAACAAACTCGTGGACCCGGCGGACCTTATCATCGATGCCAAATCCGGAATTACCGGCGCGGGCCGCTCGCTCAAGCAGAACATCCTGTTCTCCGAGGCCGGCGAGGGCCTCTCGCCCTATAGCATTGGCAATCATCGCCATGCGCCGGAAATCGAGCAGGAAATCGGCCGTGCCGCCGGCCGCGATGTGATCGTCAATTTCACCCCGCATCTCATCCCGATGAGCCGGGGCGAGCTGGTGACCTGCTATGTGCGCCTTGAGAACGGCATCAAGCCCGACGACCTGCGCGACACACTCGCCTTTGCCTATCAGGGCCGGCCGTTCGTCAAGGTGGCCGACAAGGGCGTACTCCCGGCGACGCAGAATGTCCGCGGCTCCAATTACTGCCAGATCGGCGTCTTTGCCGACCGGGTGCCGGGCCGCGCGATCATCATCTCGGTGCTCGACAATCTGGTGAAAGGCTCGGCCGGCCAAGCCATCCAAAACTTCAACCTGATGTTCGGCCTGCCTGAGGCGGCAGGGCTCGAGCAGCTTGCATTATTCCCATAGCTCAGCAGATCACCGCAGGCACATGACCCTTAGCGAAAAGCAGAAGATGCTGGCCGGCCAGCCTTACCGTGCAGGCGATCCGGAGATCCAGGCCGATTCCGCCAGCGCGAAAACCTGGATGGTGCGCTTCAATGCAGCGCTGGCCGCCTCACCTGCCGAGCGGCGCAAGCTCTTGGAGGAGCGATTTGCCTTTGTCGGCGAAGGCGCAGTGATCCGGCCGCCCTTCCACTGCGACTATGGCTACAACATCCGCCTCGGGAAGGATGTCTTCCTGAATTTCAACTGCGTGCTGCTCGACGTGGTGGAAATCGCTATCGGCGACGGCACGCAAATCGGTCCCGCGGCACAAATCTACACCGCCGATCATCCGCGCGATCCCGCCGAGCGCAAGGCCGGGCTGGAGTTCGGCCGACCGGTCCGCATCGGCCGGGATGTGTGGATCGGCGGCGGTGCGATCATTCTGCCGGGCGTGACCATCGGCGATGACGCGGTGATCGGCGCGGGCGCCGTGGTGACGCGCGACGTACCGGCGGGCGTCACTGTCGTGGGCAATCCCGCACGCCCGATCCGCTAAAGTGCCGCAGCCACCGCCTTTCTGGAACCGAAACCGGAACGGAAAGTTGTGGTCACGCCATGACCACAGCAATCTTCATCGACGAGAATGTTCGCACCGCCAAGGAAGCCGGCCTACGCTATGTCAGCGATGACCAGCCGGGCTATCGCCGCCAGCGCGTCGGGCGCGGCTTTGCCTATTACGACACCAGGGGCAAGCGCATCACCGACGAGGCGACGCTCGCGCGCATTAAGGCATTGGTGCTGCCGCCGGCCTGGACCGAGGTGTGGATCTGTCCGAATTCGCGAGGGCATATCCAGGCGACCGGGCGCGACGACCGCCGCCGCAAGCAATACCGCTACCACGATGAATGGGCGACAGCGCGCGGGCAGGAGAAGTTCTCGCGGACGCTCGCCTTTGCGCGAACCCTGCCGAAAGTGCGCCTCGCGGTCGAGGCCGACCTGCGCGGCAAGCCGCTTGCCCGGCGCACCGTGCTCGCCACCATCGTCCGGCTGCTGGAGACGACGCTGATCCGCGTCGGCAACCGCGAATATGCGGAGAGCAACAAGAGCTACGGCCTCACCACCATGCGCAACAAGCATGTCGAGGTGAACGGCACCAGGCTGCATTTCGACTTTGTCGGCAAGAGCGGCAAGCGCCACGTCGTCGAGGTCAGCCATCCCCGCATCGCGCGCATCGTGCGCACGCTGCAGGAGCTGCCCGGCCAGGAGCTGTTCCAGTATGTCGATGACGATGGCACCCGGCAGGCCGTCGATTCCGGCGATGTGAACGAGTATCTACGTGACATCTCCGGCGATGATTTCACCGCCAAGGACTTCCGCACCTGGGCCGGCACCGTGCTCGCCGCGTGGGCACTTAGCGAATTCGAAAAGATCGACAGCCAAGCTGCCGCGCGCCGCAATATCACCGCCGCGATCAAGCGCGTCGCAGCCCAGCTCGGCAACACCCCAGCAGTGTGCCGCTCCTCCTACATCCATCCGGAAATTTTGACCTGTTATCTCGACGGCAGCCTGATCGAGTTCTTGCGCGGCGAGATCAAGATGACGCTGAAGGAGGACCTGACCGGGCTGACGAGCGAAGAAACCGCCGTTCTGGTATTGCTGTTGAAGCGGCTTGAAGGCGAGAAGACTTAGCCGGGATCGTGTAAGCTGGCCTGGTGCTGGCGCGTTGATTCAGGCGTCCCGCATTCATGGAGGAGATTCTCAATGCGCAAGCTCACGCCGGAGGGCGAAAAGCTCATTGCCGATATCGCCAGCCGCCATCAGGTGAGCGTCGATGCGGTGAAGACCATGCTGGAGGCGCTGGTGCGGGGCGGCGGCACCATGGCCCAGTTCAGCCATTCTGAGTTTGGCGGCTCGGGCCAGTGGCTGAGCGGCGGCATGACCATGGTCGGAGATATGTTCAACAATTCGCTCAAAGCCAAAGTCGATGCGCTCGCGAGCGAGCTGTCCGGTCTGATCGCCAGGGAGCCGAAGGGCGGATGGCTCTATGCGCCGACCTCGCAATCCCAGTCGCAGAGTCAAGGCTCGCCAGGCTCGGCCGGCGGCGTCTCGGCTATCTTCGAGTCGTCCTCCTCCGGCTCCAGCGGCGACTGGTGGCCGACCGATCTCGGCGCACCTTCCTCCGTGGGCGCGCAGAACGAGATGCGCTACGCCTATTTTCCGCAGAAGCGCCGCCTTGCGCTCTATCGGGCCGGCCGCGTCGAGGTGATGGATACCGGCGAGCACATCATCTCAGGCTTCGGTCAGCAGCAGGGCGGCAGCGACTCGATTACGCTGACGAGCCAGCTCGGCACCGTGCCGCTCTCCAGCCTGAGGCGCATTGACGGCGGCAAGTCCGCCGAGGACGCGCCTGCCGCCCCTTTCCCAGGAACGGGACCCGCCGCTATGCCCATGGCTGAGGCCGCCAGAGCTCAGGGACAGCCCGCCGGGGATGTAGCCTCGGTGCTCTCGCTTCTGGAAAAGCTCGGCGAGCTCAGAGACAAGGGGCTGCTGAGCGAAGAGGAATTCGCCGCCAAAAAGGCCGAGCTGTTGAAGCGGCTTTAGAATAGCTCAGGCTTTCTCGCACCAGAAGCGGTACATCGCATCGAAAGTGCGCGGATTCTTTTCCTCGAACTTGTGCCAGTTGGATAGCGAACCCGGCCAAGGGTCCTCGGGGAACATGGAAGCGAACTGAGCCTCAAGCGGCGCCGGCAGAAGGAAGCCGCGGAACAGCAACCCTAGCGCCTGCAAACGCTCCTCGATCTCCAGCAGCCCAACGGCGAGCTCGTGTTCGTGCAGGACGAGATCGCGGAAATCGCTGAGCGTATAAAAATCGTGCGAGTGCAGGAGAAGATCGTTCTGCGCCCCGTTGATCAGCCTCGCACGGTAGCGCCGCGCCGCGTCGTCGTCAGAGCCTGGTCCTGGATAATGCGGATCTCCCCGGAGCCGGGCGATGTTCTGGCGCGCGATGCTGCTATAAAGGCCGACCAGCATCAACCCGCCGGAGCGCAGCATCGCGGCCAACCTGGCGAGCCCCGCGAAGGGGTCAGCGAGGTGATGCAGCACCCCAACCGCCTCGATGATCTCGAACGGACCGCTATCTGGGCCCATGGCGAGAATATCGGCCTGGGCGAAGCGAAGATTGGGGGTACCGAATTTCGCTGTCATTCGCGCGCCATAGGCAAGGCTTTGCCGGCTGAGATCAATGGCCAGCACATCGGCGTTCTCGCCATAGCGCTGCGCTGAGTTCGATCGCCTGCCGGCCGGTGCCGGCGCCGGCAATCAGCACTTTGAAGGGCGCGTCGAAAAAAGTCAGCCGCTCCGGGTTGATGAAGCGCTCAAGGCGCCGCCGGGCCGAGCCTTTCGCCGGGACTGTCAGGCTGGTCCAGCGTGGATAGGGATAGTCCTGATATTGCTGCCCGACCTTTAGGGAGGTGCTGTCGGTGATTGCGCCGATTACGGGGATGGCCTCAGCGCGTGTGGCAAGCTCTTCATCTTCTTTGAGCCGCGCCGCAATCACATCCGCAAGAGCGCGCGGCTTTAGCTTGCGGCAATCCTCGCTGGTGAGATGGCCGGCAAAAACCTCGTCCGGTTCGCGGTAGAGCAGCTGCCAGAGCAAATGCCGCGAGGCGGTTGCGCTCCCCATGGCTAGCGCCGGCCAATCCACGGGCGATGCCTTGAGCTTGTCCGCCTCCTCATCGCTGATCGCGAATACATGCTCGTTGTTGAAGCATTGCTTCAAAAGCGCGCAGGCAAAACCGTACAGCGCCTTATCTTCATAGCGTTTGTACGGCAGCTCCAGCAGGAGGACCCGGCGCATCGCGGTGAGCAGCTTTTCCAGATCGGGATCGCGGTTGATCCCATGCGTTAGCGCCATTTCCAGAAGCGGTTGCGTCAGCGTCTTGTCGGTGCGCTTGATCAGCATGGCGCGGGCCGCCGGCAGCGCGTTGCCGATCGCCGCCTGATGCACGGCGCCGCCAAGCATCGTGGTGGCGCACAGATACGCCATAGCAGTGGCCGCAAGCGGCTCCTGGTCGATCTCCTCGACGGCGAAAGCGGCCTGGAGCCCGTAAGGGTCGAGATCGGCGGGCGCGCGCAGCACATAGCGCGCCGCGAGCGCGGAAAAGCGGCGTGCCGGATCGGTCCAGTTTGGGCGCAGCCTAAGCGCCCGGGTGAGATGGGCGGCAGCTTCGTCGATTTCGCCGAGCCGCTCCTTGGCGCTCGCCAGGTTGAACAAGGGCACCGGATCACGCGGCTCGGCGCGATGTGCCTTCTCAAAACAGCTTGCGGCAAGATTGAACCGTCCGGCGATGAACGCCTCGGTGCCATCTTTCAGAAAATCGGACTGGGGCAGCCGTGCCCGGCTCACGCGATTTATGGTCGATGGGTATCTCATCAAACGCAAAAAGCCAAGCGGGCGTCTGTTACGTACGAGACGCTTTGCGCGGTGCGTTAACCTCGGCGGCAGTCCTCCCCTGAGCCAGGCTTGAAATTGTCCTCCATAACCTCGATTAAACCCTCATAGAATTTCTTCTCGGGCTTCGGGAAAGTGACGCTCAGCGCATTGATGACCCTACCGCCGCAGGAGAACATCACCTTCTGATAATAGATCTGGTCGCCGCGGAAGCCGGACAGCACGAACCAGGTCTTCCCGCGCGGGCTGTAATCGATCTGATCATAGCCGGCGAATTCGCTGAGGATGGTCTGGCGATACTGCGCGGGCGTGAAGTTCTCGTCGTTGACTGTTCCGTATACGACGATTTTCGCCCGTCCGTCCGCCGTCAGAAAGCTCCTCCCATCGCTATTTTCCGAGGGCTCCTGCGGCTTAAAGAGACTGGAGGGATAGGAGAGCGTGTAGCCGAAGCGCGGATTCTTGTAGGTCGTCCAGCTTTCCGCAGCAACGGCCTCAACCGCGCTTAAGCTCGTGAAAGTCGCCACAACAAAACCGGCTGTGACGACGAGATGGAGGGCACCCGCTGAAAGGCTCGGCGGCCGAAAAGCAAAGAACCGCATAACATTCACCCCGCAAAACAACAACGACACTGAGTATAACAGCGGATGCGGCCATTCAGATGAAGAAACAGACATCAAAGCTGCGTTAGCTGACCCCTCGCCTACACGACGACCGGTTAATGCTCGGCGGGGAAGCGGCGGAAGAATTTCCAGCTGATATCGGCCGCCGACACATCGCGGTTAGCCCGGCCAAGTATCGCCTCGATCAGCGGACGCCCGGTGATCTGAGCGCCGGGCGGAAGATGGCCGCCGCCCTCGATGGTGATGAGCACGACCGGCGCGCCGCTCTGGCAGTGGTTATATTGCTCGGCCATGACCGTCGAGCCGTCCTTGCGATCCTTGTCGGGCAGCGGCTTGCGCTGACGCGGGCCGGTGCAGCCATTGTTGCGCTGCCAGAACGCCATGCTCTCCTCAGTGGAGACGACCTGGCCGAGCCGGCCGGCAAAGCCCAGCCGGCCTCCCCGCCAGGGGATCAGCGGGTCTTTGGTGGAGTTCATGATGAGCATGGGGACGCCCTTTTGCGGGTGGCAGCTGCGCGTGAGGTTCACTGGCATGTTGGCGATGATTGCGGCGTAGGCGGTGAACGTCTTCGGTGCGTCACAGGCCATGCGGAACGCCATCATGCCGCCGTTCGAGACCCCGACCAGATAGAGGCGCTTGGGATCGGCGAGGCCCTCATCCACCAGGTGCTTGGCGAGCGCATTCAGAAAGGCGACATCGTTGACGCGCTCGGCCGCCCTACCCCAGGCGATGCGGCGGCCGTCGTTCCATCGCCGATGCAGCCCATCCGGGTAAACGGCGATGAAGCCCTCGCGCTCGGCGATCTTGTCGAGGGCGAAGGTGCGCTGCATGCCCCGCCCGTCCATCACCGCACCGTGGAGGGCGATCACCGTCGGCAAGCGCCGCCGCCTCGCGCCGTCCGGCACGACCATGACATAGCTACGCTGGGTGCCGCCGACCGACATCCGGCGTGTTGTCTCCCCCATGCCGGCCTCTGCGGTCCCGGCCATGAGCACGGCAATCGCGGCAATCGCGAATGTGCCCCGAATCGCTTTGGACATTCCTCTCTCCCGCAATTCAGCCTTAACAGCCATGACCGTAAAATTCCATAGGCCTCGCATGCAGATTTCCGGCGATCGGGGCGTCATGCATGATACGCACACAAGGCTTGCCGCTCACGGCCATTGCGAGCAATGGTGCAGCGCGGTAAAACACTGTCAGGATTTGCCAAAGGAGCGTGCCCATGGCCAAGGCGGAGGCGCGGCCAGTGCGGCCTTTATCGCCGCATCTTTCGATTTTCCGGCCCTATATCAATATGGTGATGTCGATCGTGCATCGAATCACCGGCTCGGTGAATTATGGCGGCAGCCTGTTACTGGCGCTGTGGCTGGCCCTGGCTGCAAGTGGACCAGACGGCTATGACACCGCCAGCGCAATCGCCGGCTCGCCGCTTGGGATGGTGGTGCTGTTCGGCTATAGCTGGTCGCTCATTCACCACGCCTGCGGCGGTGTCAGGCACTTCATATGGGACACCGGGGCGGGGCTCACCAAGCCATCCTTCCGATTCCTCTCCTGGATGACCATCGTCGCATCGCTGCCAATCACGCTGCTGGTTTGGATCATCGGACTGCTGAAATGGGGGGCTCTGTGATGACCGATTATCGCACCTCGCTTGCGCGCGTCCGGGGCCTTGGCACCATCCGCGGCGGAACGGAGCATTTCTGGCATCAGCGGCTGACTGGCGTCTCCAATCTCATCCTGCTCGTCTTCCTGATCTTCACCGTGATCCGGCTCGCTGGCGAGCCTTATGCGGTGATGCGCGCCTATTTCGCTTCACCCTTCGTCACGATCCTTGCCATCGCCTTTGCTATCTCGGCGCCCTACCACATGCGCATCGGCATGCAGGTGATCATTGAGGACTATATTCATGGCGAGGGCGCCAAGACGGTGCTTCTCATCCTCAACACCTTCTTTGCGATCGCCGTCGCGCTTACATGCATCGTGTCGCTCATCAAGCTTAGCCTGGGAGCCTGACCCCATGGTCGCCAATGGCAAGGGAAATGGCAGTGCCGCTCCGCATCTCAACGGCCGTGCCTATCCGTTCAACGATCACACCTTCGATGTCGTCGTCGTCGGCGCCGGCGGCGCGGGCTTGCGCGCGACGCTCGGGTGCGCCGAAGCCGGGCTGAAGACCGCCTGCATCACCAAGGTGTTCCCCACCCGCTCGCACACTGTCGCCGCCCAGGGCGGCATAGCCGCCTCGCTCGGCAATATGGGGCCGGACAATTGGCGCTGGCACATGTACGACACCGTCAAGGGCTCCGACTGGCTCGGGGACCAGGACGCCATCGAATATCTCTGCCGCAATGCCCCCGCCGCCGTCTATGAGCTTGAGCATTACGGCATGCCCTTCTCGCGCACCGAAGAAGGGAAAATTTACCAGCGCCCGTTCGGCGGCATGACCACAGAGTTCGGCGAGGGCCCGCCGGCCCAGCGCACCTGCGCTGCAGCCGATCGCACCGGCCACGCCATGCTGCACACGCTCTACGGCCAGTCGCTGCGCTACTCGGCCGAGTTCTTCATCGAATATTTCGCCCTCGACCTGATCATGGATCAGGACGGCGCCTGCCGGGGTGTTGTTGCCATGTCGATCGAGGATGGCTCGATCCACCGTTTCCGGGCACAGAGGACCATTCTCGCCACAGGCGGCTACGGCCGCACTTATTTCTCCTGCACCTCGGCCCACACCTGCACCGGCGACGGCAACGCCATGGTGCTGCGCGCCGGACTGCCCTTGCAGGACATGGAGTTCGTACAGTTCCACCCGACCGGGATTTACGGCGCCGGCGTGCTGATCACCGAGGGCGCGCGGGGCGAAGGTGGCTATCTGACCAATTCCGAAGGCGAGCGTTTCATGGAGCGCTACGCACCGCACGCCAAGGACCTCGCCTCGCGCGACGTGGTCTCCCGCTCGATGACCATCGAGATTCGTGAGGGCCGCGGCGTCGGGCCGGAGAAGGACCACATCTTCCTGCATCTCGACCATCTCGACCCAAAGATCCTGGCCGAGCGCCTGCCTGGCATCACCGAATCCGCGCAGATCTTTGCAGGCGTCGACCTGCGCCGCGAGCCGATCCCGGTACTGCCGACGGTCCATTACAATATGGGCGGTATTCCCACCAACTATCATGGCGAGATGGTGAACCCGAAGAACGGCGATCCCGACGCCGTGGTGCCCGGCCTGATGGCGATCGGCGAGGCGTCCTGTGCCTCGGTGCATGGCGCTAATCGCTTGGGGTCCAACTCGCTGATCGACCTGGTGGTATTCGGCCGCGCCGCGGCGCTGCGCTGTGCCGAGACACTGGAAGGTGGCTCCTCCCAGCCCGAGTTACCGGCGGAAGCTGGCGACAAGACTGTCGCCCGCCTCGACCACTACCGTTTCGCCGATGGTGGCACCCCGACGGCGGCCCTGCGCCTGAAAATGCAGAAGACGATGCAGGCGAACTGCGCGGTGTTCCGCACCGAGGCTGTGCTGAAGGAAGGCCGCGACGGCATCCAGGAGGTGTGGCGTGCCGCCGACGATATCCGCGTCTCCGACCGCTCGCTGGTGTGGAACTCCGACCTCGTCGAGACGCTGGAATTCGACAATCTGATCGCTCAGGCCGCCGTGACCGTGACCGGCGCAATCGCCCGCCAGGAGAGCCGCGGCGCCCATGCCCGCGAGGACTACCCGACCCGCGACGATGTGAACTGGATGAAGCATACGCTCTCATGGGCGGACTACGCCACCAAGACCGTCCGGCTGGACTATCGTCCCGTGCACACCCGCACACTCACCAATGAGGTGAAGTATATCGAGCCGAAGGCGCGGGTTTATTAGCGCAGGCGCGTGCGATCGGAATTAGCCGCCCGGCAGTTACAACGCGGTCGCAGCTCGGCGCGATAAGCGTTGACCAACGCCTTATTTTATCGATTTTTGTGATTGTACAAGGGGCCTTGCTCGATAAAAGCGAGCTCGCTCTATTTACCATGTTCACGGTGTAAGCGTTCTGAAGCAGCACGTTTCTGATAAATTATAGAACAAGAAACGAGATTACGTTCGTCATCCTCAATACATTTGGGTCTCATCATGCGTATCGTGCCGATCGGCCTTTGCGTAGTCGTGTTTTGCTTGCTCGGCGGCATCTCACAGGCTCATGCGTCCTGCTCCGGTTATCCGGATGGGGCATGTCCGCATTACCCGCAGTATCCGGAATATCCGACCCACCGTTATAAGCGGCCGTCGTGCCCGTTCTGCAAACACTGGACGCCTTACTGGAAAGGCTACTACCCCAGATATCCACAGCAGCAAGCCTGCTACGGGTGCTCGGAGCACTATCCGAACTACCCCAAGCACGATTGTTATGAATGCTCGGAGCACTATCCGAGCTACCCGAAGCACGATTGTTATGAATGCTCGGAGCATTACCCGAGCTACCCCAAGCACGACTGTTACGGATGTTCGGACCATTACCCGAGCTACCCCAAGCACGACTGTTACGGATGTTCGGACCATTACCCAAAACGGTCTTATCACAAGCCGGCATGTTACGGCTGCGAAAGCAATTACTCGCAGTATCAGAAGCGAGACAGCTACGGGTACTCGGAGCACTATGATAAATACTCAAAACACGAGTATTATCATTCGGGCTCCGATTATCCGGACTATCCTTACAACGATAGTGATTAGGCCAGCGGAGCGGGGCTGAGTCATTCCCCGTTCAGCCAGCGCCTGGCATAGCGGATACCGACATCCGACGGGGAGCGCCGCCATGCCAGCCACCTTTACCGAGAGCCTCGGCCGTTTCGTGCGAACGCCGGGGTTCAAATTCTTCCTGGTGCTGCTCTTGGTGCTCCTCCTGATGATCCCCTTGGGGCTCATCTGGTTGCTCGTCACCGAGCGCGAGACGCGGGCGAACGCCGTCAAGGCGGAGGTCGCCGAGCTCTGGGGCCGCGAGCAGCATATCAGCGGGCCCTATCTCATCGTCCCCTACAGCGTGAAGGTGGTCATCACCCAGAGCGACCGGCAGGTCGAGCAGATGCAGGAGCGCCGCGCCGTGTTCCTGCCCGACAGCCTTCGGGTGAATGGTGAAGCGAAGACCGAAATCCGCCACCGGGCCATCTATGATGTCACGGTCTATGGCGCAAAGCTGAAGCTGGAAGGGCGCTTCGCCACCCCGGACATCACCCTCGCCGATGCCGACATCGCCGCGGTGCGCTGGCGCGATGCGTTTCTGGCCGTCGGCGTGAGCGACGTCTCCGGCCTCACCGAGGGTGCAACGCTCAGCGTTGCGGGGCGGCAGATCCCCTTCGAGCCGAGCATCGGGCTTCCGTTTGCCGGTGCGATGGAAGGCATCCACGCCCGGATCGCCGAAACGGGAGCAAGCGATCAGCCGCCGCCGGCTTTCGATTTCAGCCTGGCACTTTCCCTCAACGGCTCCTCATCGCTAGATTTTGCTCCGGTCGGCCGCGATACGATGGTGTCTCTCACCTCAAACTGGCCGCATCCGAGTTTCTCCGGCGCGTTCCTTCCTGAGACCCGCGACATCCGCGCGGACGGATTCTCGGCGAGCTGGCGGGTGCCGCATCTCGCCCGCAGCGTGCCGCAGGTCTGGAGCCTGGCCGGGCCGAACCCGCAATACGGCCTGAACCCGTTTAGCTCCTATCAGTTCGGCGTGCAGTTCTATGTGCCGATCGACTATTACGACCTCGTTAACCGAGCAGCGAAATACGGCATCATGTTCCTCGCCGCGGCGTTCATCGCCGTGTTCGTGCTGGAGCTGACCTCGAGCAAGCGCGTCCACCCCGTGCAATATGTGCTGGTCGGGCTCGCCATGATCCTGTTTTACGCGCTTCTGCTCTCGCTCGCCGAGCATATCGGATTTCCGCTCGCCTATCTGATCGCCTCGGCGGCAACCGGCGGCATGCTCTCACTCTATGTCGGCTATGCCCTGGAGAGCGCGGCAAAGGGGCTCATCATGCTTTGCGTCTTCCTTATTCTTTATGGGTTGCTATATCTCATCCTGCGGCTTGAGGATTATGCGCTGCTCGCTGGAGCCGTGGCCGGGTTCGTGATGCTGACCGTCGCCATGTTCGCCACGCTGCGGGTGAACTGGTCGGGCGATGCGGAGGGACCGGCTTTCCAAGGCAGACGCCAACTGGCGGAATGAGACGAGATGGTTGAGCTGACCCTTCCGAGAAACTCCAAAGTCACCGAAGGCAAAACCTGGAACAGCCCCGGCCGCGACGGCAACGGCACGTGGAAGGAAATCCGCGTCTACCGCTGGACGCCGGATGATGGCGCCAACCCGCATCTCGACACCTATTACATCAACCTCGCCGAATGCGGGCCGATGGTGCTCGATGCCATTATCAAGATCAAGAACGAGATCGACGCGACGCTCACCTTCCGCCGCTCCTGCCGCGAGGGCATTTGCGGCTCCTGTGCCATGAACATCGACGGCACCAACACGCTGGCCTGCACCAAGGCGATCAGCGAAATCTCGGGCACCATCACCATCTACCCGCTACCGCATATGGCCGTGGTGAAGGATCTGGTGCCTGACCTCACCCATTTCTACGCCCAGCACCGCTCGATCGAGCCCTGGCTGCAGACCGATAGCCCGACGCCCGAGAAGGAGTGGCAGCAGTCCAAGGAGGACCGCGAGAAGCTCGATGGCCTCTATGAATGCATCCTGTGCGCCTGCTGCTCGGCCGCCTGCCCTTCCTATTGGTGGAATTCGGAGCGTTTCCTCGGCCCCGCCGCGCTACTCCAGGCCGACCGCTGGGTGGAGGACAGCCGCGACGAGGCAACGGGCAAGCGGCTCGACAATATGGAAGACCCCTTCCGCATTTACCGCTGCCATACCATCTTGAACTGCGCGACGGTCTGCCCGAAGGGCCTCAATCCGGGTAAGGCAATCGCCGAGCTGAAAAAGAAGATGGTGGAGCGGCGGGTCTAGCGCATCCAGGCCCGCTGCCTTGGGCGAAGGCAGTGATGGTTGAGCCTGACGATTATTCGACGGAGTATTTCGAGCGCGTGGCCCAGGAGGCCTGGGACGGCCTGCCAGCCACCTTCCGCGAGATCGTCGGCAATCTCGTCATCCAGGTCGCCGAGTTCGCCGATCGCGACACGCTGGGTCACCTCGGCATCCGCAGCCCCTATGGCCTGCTCGGCCTCTATCACGGCGTCGGCCTGCCGTTCAAAACCACGTGGGACCCGCCGCGCCTGCCCGATATGATCTTCCTCTACAGGCGACCGATCCTGCGGTATGCCGAGGCGCGCGGCGCGAGCGTGGAGAGCGTGATCCGCCATGTGCTGATCCATGAGGTCGGACATCATTTCGGCTTTTCTGATGCCGATATGGAGGCTATTGAGGCGCTATAGCCGTATTCCGCATGAGGCTCCGAGCCGATGGACCAGATCACCCCGGAGGGAGGCGAGAACGGGCCTGCCGCGATGGCTATTGCGGCTGAGGCCGCCCCACGCCGCGTTTTCCACGCGCTGCTTGTTGTGTTCGCCTTCGCCCTGCTGACGGCGGGAGGCGCGGGGCTGGTCTGGGCTTTGCAGCAGCGGCTTGCCACGCCCACTGCCACCGAATATCTGGCCCATGCCGGCTCCGCCGCGAGGCTCGTGCCCGCCGGTGCGCTGCATTCCGAGGGCGAGCGCTTCACCTGCAACCGCTTCCCGACCATCTTCAGCGCCCGGCTCGATGATTATGGCGCCGCCTTTTTCGGCTTCATCCTGCTCAACCCGGCACGGTTCGAATCCCTCCCGCTGATCCTCAAGCGCTACGCCTACGCGCATGAATGCGGCCATCAATATGTCGGCTATGACGAGGGCGAGGCGGACTGTTTCGCCATCCGCCGCGGCAAGGCGCAGGGATGGCTCGGCGAAGCGGGGGTGAATGCGATTTGTGACTTTATCAGCCGGTCGAAAGGCGATGCCGTGCATGCCTTGGGCCTGCGCCGCTGCGAAATGATGCGCCGCTGCTTTGCCAGAGCGAGGCCCGGACGGGAGCCGCTGTAAAGGGTCGTCCTGACCAACAAGATTACGAAAATTCAGTCGTGTTTTGAAAGCAGGAGAAAACACAAGACCGAGCCTGACTCTGAAGGATCTGTGAAGCCTATTCGACGTTATTGCGTTCCGCATCGGACGGGGCGGATACCACCATCGCGACAAAATGCAAAAGAGAAGCGCCGCCGCTGGGCGGGTATTTGCCCGCCATGCTAGTGTCGCCGGCTGCATAGATCGATCCTGCCGCCGATCGGCTCGGGCGATCTTCGAGGCGGAGCAGCGCCGCTAGGTATGGAGGCCGTCTCTTGAGCGTAAAGCAAGGAAAAATGGGGACGTTCGGCGGGGTGTTCACACCGAGCGTTTTGACGATCCTCGGCCTTATTTTGTTCCTGCGCCTTGGCTACATCGTCGGCGTGACCGGCTTGGTGCAAACCTTGCTCATCATCGCCATCGCCCACTCAATCTCCATCCTGACCAGCATTTCCCTCTCGGCGATCGCCACCAGCCGGAAGGTGAGAAGCGGAGGCGTTTACTACATCATCTCGCGCACACTCGGCCTCCCGTTCGGCGGCGCAATCGGGGTGGTGCTGTTCGCGGCGCAGGCGATATCCGTCGGATTTTACTGCGTCGGCTTCGCGGAAGGCATTACCGCAATAATGGGCCAGGCCCATGATCCCGTGATCAAAGGCGCGTGCGCCCTCACCGCTGTCTTCGTCCTCGGCGCCGTGGCCTGGCTCGGGGCGGACCTTGCCACACGGCTGCAATATGTGGTGATGGCGCTGCTCGCCTGTGCGCTCGTCTCCTTCGCGAGCGGGGCGATAGGCAATTGGCAAGGCGCAACATTGGCCGCGAATTTGACGGGCGACCGATCGCTGGGCTGGAGTGGTTTCTGGATCGCTTTCGCGATCTTCTTCCCGGCAGTGACGGGCTTTACCCAGGGCGTCAGCATGTCCGGCGAGCTGAGAGATCCCGGCCGCAGCATTCCGGTGGGCACAGCGGCAGCCGTGGCGCTGGCGCTGGTCATCTACGTGTCGGTCGCAATCTTATGTGCCGCAGCCATTCCGCGCACTGATCTGATCAACGACTATGGTGCCATGAAGACGGTCGCCGCCTATGCGCCGCTGATCGACGCCGGAATTGTCGCGGCCACCCTGTCGTCGGCACTCGCCTCATTCCTCGGCGCGCCCCGCATTCTGCAGTCGGCGGCCCGGGATCGGATTTTCCCATTCCTTTTGCCTTTCGCGCAAGGTGCGGGGGCAGACAACAATCCGAGGCGCGGGGTGGTGCTCACCACGGTGATCGCCGCCGGCGTGGTCGCGATAGGCAACCTCAACCTAATCGCCTCGATCGTGACGATGTTCTTTGTCGTGACCTATGGCTTGCTCAACTATGCAACTTATTATGAAGCCCGCACTCGAAGCCCATCCTTCCGTCCGGCGCTGCGCTGGTACGACTCTCGGATCAGCCTCGCCGGCTGGCTGGGAGCGATGGCCGTCATGGTCGCTGTCGACCTTGTCTCCGGCCTCCTGGCTCTCGCCATCTTCGCGGCTATTTACCAATATCTCAAGCGCAGTGCGGCCGCGGCGCGCTGGGCCGACGGGCAGCGCTCCTATCACCTCCAGATCGTTCGCGAGCACCTTCTGGCGGCCGACGCCCGGATCGAGCACCCCCGCGACTGGCGCCCGCAAATTCTGGCTTTCTCCAATGGTGCCGAGCGCCGCTCGCGCCTTTTGACTTTCGCCGACTGGATCGAGGGACATAGCGGGTTGACGACGGTCGTGCGCATTCTCGAGGGAAGGGGCCGGCATATGCGCCGCGCGCGCGACGAGGCCGAGGAAGCCCTTGCAAGGGATTTGAAGGCCAAGGGCTTCGATGCGTTTCCGCTCGTCGTCTACGGACCTGATCTCAGCTCGGGCGTGCAAACGGTGGTCCAGGCGGCCGGCATCGGGCCGCTTAGGGCCAACACGGTGCTGGTGAACTGGGTTAAGCAGACGGCGACTGATCGAAAGGACCGCCTCCAGCAATTCAGCCGCAATCTGCACGCCGCCTTCATGCTCGGCTGCAACGTGGTGCTTCTCGATTCGGAAGAGAGCGAGTGGAACGCTTTGGCCGCCCGCGAGTCGGAGCAGCGAACCATCGATGTCTGGTGGAAAGACAACAGGTCCGGGCAGCTCAGCCTCGTGCTCGCCTATCTACTCACGCGAAATGATTTCTGGCGCGATGCGAAAATCCGCGTCCTCACATTGGTTGAGGAGGATCTCGTTGCATCCACGCGGGAACGGATCGGCAGAACGCTAGCGGAGGTCCGCATCAGGGGCGAAGTGGTGGTGCTTCCCTCCGGAGCCAATGATGTCGCCCTAATTGCGCAGGCTTCCGCTCACGCCTCGATCGTGTTCCTGATCTTCAGGTTGCTCGGACAGCGCTTTGTCGATGGCTTCGGCAATGACCTCCACGACCTGCTGCCGCAGCTTCCCGTCACAGCAATGATGATGGCGGCGGAAGATATCGATCTCTCCGCGGACCCGGACGAAGGCGATGTGAGTGCACGCGCCGCAGCCGCCGATGCCGTCGCGGATGCGGCACAGCAGCGCGACAAGGCCGCGCGCGCTATGGAAAAACTGACTGTGGCGATCGCCAACCTCGCCTCCGACATCGAAGCGTTGGACCAGGACGATGACGAAGTCACCGCTTTGACAAAGAAGCGCGAGAAATTGCGGCAGTTGGAGGTGGAGCGCGCCGAATCTGCTGCCCTGCTTGCACAGCTAAACCAAGCATTGCACGCAGCGCGCGAGCGAGCCGCCGAACTTGGAATCCACGTTACGCCGGACCCCAGCACGTCCTTCGCCGAGCCAGTTTTGAAACGCAAAAACCCGGCTGAGCTTGCCAAAGAGTAGTCTGCGGCAGTCGCCCGGGCGGCCCCCGGCGCATTTTCCGCATCTCGTAATCGCAGCTTCATGGCAACATACCATAGATCGACAATGGCTTCGCTCGTGCAGCGGCAAGATAACTATTCTGATAGGAGAGAGATGGCGCAGTTGAAGGGAAGTGGACTGATTGGGGCCTGCCTTGTTCTATTTGCAGCCGCAGCGGCCGGCGCGGCCCAGGCAGCAGAGAAGATACCCGCGGCCTTTCATGGCGCCGGGTGCAATCTCAAATACACCTACGCCAGGGCGCCCAAAGGCGACGCTACCGACTGCTTTTCCGCCAAGGCGTTCCGCAAGGAGGGCGAAGGGCCCGACGGCGACAATTTCATCCGCATCTCGGGGACCAAGATTGCCGGCTTCGAATGGGGATGCGACGTGAAGACCGTCAAAACCGTAAGCGAGACCGAACTCACCTTCGAGGGCGCCTGCGGGGATGAGGGCACCGAATATGACGGCACGGTTTCCTTGGTCCTGCGTCCCGGACGGCAGGTGATCATAGACCAGATCGTTGAGGGCCGGCATATTGTCGACATTTATCGTCTGCGTGACGATCTTCACTAGGCGCGCGTCTGATTGCCCGCGCCCCGCTCCAGAACTCTTCAAGGACCACGAATGACCACCAGCCCTGACAATCCTCTCATTGCCAAATGGGAGGGCCCATACGAGCTGCCACCATTTGCAAAGATCAAGCCCGAGCATTACGCCCCGGCCTTCGACGCCGCCTTCGCTGCCCACAATGCCGAGATCGCCGCGATTATTGCCGATCCGGCCGAGCTCAGCTTCGATAATGTCATCGCCGCGCGGGAGCGTTCGGGCAGGCTGCTGGAGCGCGTTGCGACCGTGTTCTTCAATCTGGCAGCGACCGACACGAATGACGAATTACAGGCGATCGAGCGCGAGATGTCGCCGCGCCTTGCTGCCCACAGCCAAGCGATCGCCACCGATCCGGCGTTGTTCGCCAAGGTCGAAGCGCTCTGGTGCCGCCAGGGCAGCCTCGGGCTGACGGCAGAGCAGAGCCGCGTGCTGGAGCGGCATCACCGCAAGCATCTGCGCGCCGGTGCCAAACTCGGTGATGCCGAGCGCCAGCGCATGGCGGAGATCACCGAGCGGCTCGCGAGCCTTAGCACGCAGTTCTCCCAGAATGTGCTGGCCGATGAGCAGAGCTACATCTTGCTGCTCGAAAGCGAGGCCGATCTCGCAGGACTGCCCGATTTCCTGCGTGCCGCAGCCGCCGCGACCGCAAAGGAACGGGGACACCCAGGCAAATACGCCATTACCCTGTCGCGCTCCTCGATCGAGCCTTTCCTGCAATTCTCAGCCAGGCGCGACTTGCGCGAGGAGGCGTTCCGCGCCTGGATCGCCCGCGGCTCGGGCGGCGGGCGCAACCGATAACCGCGTGCTGATCGCAGAGATCCTGCAGTTGCAGGCCGAGCGGGCGAAGCTCCTCGGCTTCGACAGTTTCGCCGCCTTCAAGCTCGACGACACCATGGCCAGGGTGCCGGAGGCCGTCCGCGATCTTCTGGGTAAGGTTTGGGTGCCGGCCCGCGCTCAAGCCGCCCGCGAGAGCGCCAAGCTCGTAAGCCTTGCCCAAGACCAAGGTGACAACGCCGAAATCGCGGCTTGGGACTGGCGCTACTGGGCCGATAAGCTGCGCAAAGCCGAGCACAATATCGACGAGGCGGAGGTAAAGCCCTATTTCGAGCTGAACCGGATCATCGATGCCGCCTTCGAAACGGCGCGGCGGCTGTTCGGTCTCACCTTCAACGAGCGCACGGACCTGCCGCGCTACCACCCAGATGTCCGGGTGTGGGAGGTGTTCGACGAGGACGGTGCTCCGGTCGCGCTGTTCTACGGCGATTATTTCAGCCGTCCCTCGAAGCGGGGCGGCGCCTGGATGTCGAGCTTTCGCGACCAGGAGAAGCTGGACGGCCCGGTCAAGCCGGTCATTGTCAATGTGATGAACTTCGTTAAGGGCGCGCCCGGCGATCCGGTGCTGCTCAGCCTCGACGATGCCCGCACCCTGTTCCACGAATTCGGCCATGGCCTGCATGGCATGCTCTCCGACGTCACCTACCCCTCGCTGTCGGGCACGAGTGTGCTGAAGGATTTCGTCGAGCTGCCATCCCAGCTCTATGAGCACTGGCTGCTGACGCCGGAAATCCTGGAGCGCTATGCCCTCAATGCCGAGACCGGTGCGCCGATGCCGGCCGAGCTGCTGACGCGCCTGCTTGCTGCCCGCAATTTCAACCAGGGGTTCGCCACAGTCGAATATGTGGCCTCGGCGATCATCGATATGGACCTGCATGAGGATACGCCAGGCGCGGCATTCGACATCGACGCCGCAGAAGAGGCGACGCTCGCCCGGATCGGCATGCCGCCTGAGATCGTGCTGCGCCATCGCCCTGCGCATTTCCTGCATCTGTTCGGCGGAGGATATGCGGCTGGCTATTACAGCTATCTGTGGTCGGAGGTGATGGATGCGGATGCCTTCCGCGCCTTCGAAGAGAGCGGCGACGTGTTCAATGCCGAGCTCGCCGCCAGGCTAAAGCGCTACATCTATTCCTCCGGTGGCACGATCGAGCCGGCAGAGGCCTATATCGCCTTTCGCGGCCGGCTGCCGGACGTTGCAGCGCTGCTGCACAAGCGCGGCCTGCACGAGGTGCCGTCCGCATAGTGTGGCAGAGTAATCAGATCAGCTTGCGCGCGCGGAACTCGGCGATCTCGTCGGCGCTGAAGCCGAACTCGTCGAGAATGGCTTCGGTGTGCTCGCCGATCGCCGGTGCCTGGGAGTGCATCGCGGCGGGCGTGCGGCTGAGCGTTACCGCCTGGCCGACAACGGGTATGGCCTCGCCATCCGGTCCGGGCACAGATTGGGCGATGCCCAAATGCTGCACCTGCGGATCGGCGAACACCTCGTCGATCCTGTAAATCGGGCCGCAGGGCACGCCGGCAGCGTTGAGCCGCCGCAGCCATTCGGCTGTCGGCTGCTGGCGCAGGATTTCCGCGATTTCGGCGTTCAGGGCATCGCGGTGGCGCAAGCGATCCTCGCCAGTGCGGTATTCCGGCTTCTCCTGGAGATGGCACGCGCTCACCGCCTCGCAGAACCGCTCCCAAATCGTCGAGCCAACCGTTGCGATGTTGATCTGCCCGTCGGCCGTCTCGAACACGCCGGTCGGGATGTAGGCGGGGTGATTGTTGCCAGCCTGGCCGGGTACTTCGCCTTGCATAAGATAGCGTGCGGCCTGGAAATCGAGCATGAAGATCTGCGCCTCGAGCAGCGAAGTCTTCACCCACTGTCCCTCACCGGATACCTCCCGCTCGTGCAGGGCAGTCAGGATGCCGAGCGCGGCAAGGAGCCCAGCGCTGAGGTCGGCGAGGGGAATACCGGCGCGCACCGGACCATGGCCGGGAATGCCGGTGATCGACATCAGCCCGCCCATGCCTTGGGCGATCTGGTCAAAACCGGGGCGCTTCGCATAGGGTCCATCCTGACCGAAGCCCGAAATCGAGGCGTAGACGAGACGCGGATTGATGCGCCGCATCTCCTCATAGCCGATGCCGAGCCGGTCCTTCACATCGGGCCGGAAATTTTCAACCAGCACATCGGCTTGAGCAACGATCCGCTCGAGGATCGCGCGCCCCTCCGCGCACTTCAGATCCAGCGTCAGCCCACGTTTGTTGCGCTGAAAATTCTGGAAATCGGGGCCGTCACGCGGGCCGCTCATGTCCTCCGTGCCAGCCTGCAGCGCTGCCGGCATTTCCACTTTAATGACATTGGCGCCAAAGTCGGCGAGCTGGCGCACACAGGCCGGCCCCGCACGGACGCGTGTCAGGTCGATCACGGTAAAGCGGCTGAGCGCTCCACCCCCGCCGGGTGGCTCCATGGCATCTCCTCCAGAGGCAGCCTTAGCGGCTTATCTACAGGAGTATACCTTCTCGGCGCGTCTTATCGAACACCGCGTCAGCGAAGCAGCCTCGCTCGCCTTCTTAGAAGAGCAAGGCGCCGTAGTCGTAAAGCAGCTTCAGATTGAGCACCACGATCGCAGCGGCCATCACGGAGGCAATAGCGACCAGCCAGCGCGGGGCGACCAGCGCTCCCATTTTTACCTTGGAAGCCGTGAACATCACCAGCGGAATGACCGCGAAGGAGAGCTGCAGGCTGAGGATCACCTGGCTGAAGATCAGAAGCTGCGCCGTGCCGCTGTCGCCATACCAGATGGTGACGCCGGCGGCTGGAATGATAGCGATCATGCGTGTGATCAGTCGCCTGAGCCAGCCGGGGAGGCGAATATTGAGGAAGCCCTCCATCACAATCTGGCCAGCCAGCGTCGCGGTAACCGTCGAGTTGATGCCACAGCACAGAAGCGCGATGGCGAACAGCTTCGGGGCGATGGACAGGCCTAGAAGCGGCGCGAGCAGATTATGCGCCTCCCCTAACTCCGCCACCTCCGTGCGACCGGACGCATGGAAGCTCGCCGCGGCCAGGATCAGGATCGAGGCGTTGACAAGCAGCGCGAACATTAGCGCGACGGTGGAATCCAGGGTGGCGTATTTCAGCGCGCTGCGCTTCTCGGGGAGGGTTTGGCCATAGTCGCGGGTCTGCACGAGCCCGGAGTGCAGATAGAGGTTATGCGGCATCACCGTCGCGCCGAGAATACCGAGCGCGATATAGAGCATCTCCGGATTGGTGACGATCTCGGTGGTGGGCGCGAAGCCTTTGATGACAGCCGCCCAGTCCGGGTCCGCAAGCGCGATCTGGATGGCAAAGCACGCCGCGATCACGCCGAGCAGCGTCATGATCAGCGCCTCGACATAGCGGAAGCCGAGCGTCTGCAGATAAAGGATAAGGAAGACATCGAGCGCAGTGATGATTACGCCGATTTCCAGCGGGATACCGAACAGGAGGTTAAGGCCGATCGCCGTGCCGATCACCTCGGCGACATCGGTGGCGATAATCGCCATCTCAGCGAGCGCCCATAGTACGTAACTGACCGGCGCCGGGAAGGCATCGCGGCAGGCCTGGGCGAGATCGCGGCCGCTGCCGATGGCGAGCCTAGCGCAAAGCGACTGCAGCACGATGGCGATAATGTTCGAGACCAGCGCGACAACAAGCAACGTGTAGCCGAATTTGGAGCCGCCAGCGAGCGAGGTTGCCCAATTGCCCGGGTCCATATAGCCGACCGCGACCAGATAGCCGGGGCCGACAAACGCCGCGGCCCGCCGCCAAGGGGCGCCGGCTGCCGCGACTTTGACCGAACGGTAGACCTCTGACAGCGAAGGATCCCCCCGCTCGCGCCGCCATGACCCATCGGCGAGTGCTTCTGAGGGCTTGCGCTGAAGCATGAACGTCTCCTTGCTGCAAATCATTCTCAATTTCAATATAGGACAATGCCGCCGCGTTTTGAATAGATGAAAGGAAGCGTGATCATCATGCCGCGGTACAGGTGAAAAATCGGGCTGCAACATTCAAAACTGCAACCGGGCTGAGCGCCGCGCGTTCACCACGCGCATCTGGCCTGTGGGGTGGTCGAGTCAATTGATAGTAATATCGAGAACATCGAATCGACTCATTCGAAAGGCGGGTAGCGCAGAATATGATTGCGATGCTCAGAGTCTATCAGCGCGCCCTGGGAATGCTGCGCAGCGAACTGTGGCTCACAGTTTTTCTCGTTTTTGCCAATGTTGGTGTCGCAGTCTTGCAACTGGCCGAACCCGTGCTGTTCGGGCGCGTTGTGGATGCGTTGGCGCGGGGTTTTGAGGCTTTTCCCTTGATCGGTTTGTGGGCTTTCCTTGGCTTCTTGAGCGTTCTCGCTAGCGTTTTCCTCGCGGTCTGGGCTGACCGTCTTGCGCATCGCCAGCGGCTCGCCGCCATGAGCGCGGCCTTCGATCGCGCCATTACTCTGCCGATCAGCTATCACGCCGAACGCGGCGCGGGACGCGTCGTGCGAACCATGCTCGCCGGGACGGACGCCTTGTTCGCGCTCTGGCTCACCTTCTTGCGCGAGCATCTCACAGCGATTGTGAGTGTCGTCCTGCTGATTCCCACCGCCATCGCCATCGACTACCGGCTGACGCTCATCCTGGTCGTGCTCGCCACCGTCTACAGCGCCGTCAACCTTCTGGTGGTACGCCGGACCGAAAGTGGCCAGTCCAACGTCGAGCGTTATCACCAGGACGTATTCGGGCGGGTTGGCGACGTGATCGGCAATGTCTCGGTCGTGCAGAGCTATGCGCGGCTGCGCGACGAGCAGGTGGCACTCAGAGAGCTGATGCAGCAGCTCCTTTCCGCGCAATATCCGGTGCTTACCTGGTGGGCGATGCTGACCGTGTTCACGCGGGCCGCCGCAACCATCAGCATGGTGGCGGTATTTGCGGTCGGCGCATTGCTCGCCAGCCGGGGCGAGATCACGGTTGGCGCGATTGTGAGCTTTGTCGGTTTTGCCAACCTGCTCATCGGCAAGCTCGATCAGCTCTCCGGCTTTATCGCCAATCTCTTCCCACGCGTCCCAACACTCAACGCCTTCTATGAGCTGCTCGATGCGACTGGGAATATTGTTGAAAAGCCTGACGCCACTGCCCTGACCAATGTCAAAGGCACTGTCGCTTACGAAGATGTGACATTCCGCTTCGGCCTTTCCAATGTCGGCGTGTTCGACCTGAATTTTCGCGCCGAGGCGGGCGAAACCGTCGCCCTGGTCGGTGCGACCGGCTCGGGCAAGACCACAACGCTTGCTTTGCTGCAGAGGCTGCGCGATCCCGAAAAAGGGCGTATCACTGTTGACGGGATCGATATCCGCGAGGTGACACTGACATCGCTGCGCCAGTATATCGCGGTGGTTTTCCAGGAGGTTGGTCTTTTCAACCGCTCGATCTATGAAAATATCCATATTGGTCGTCTGGATGCGACACCGGAAGAGGTGGAAGCTGCGGCGCATCTGGCGGAAGCACATGAATTCATCATGGCAAAGCCCGGCGGCTATAGCTTTGTGATCGGCGAGAGGGGATCAGCGCTCTCCGGTGGAGAGAGGCAGCGCGTCGGCATTGCGCGTGCTATATTGAAGAATGCCCCGATCCTGGTTCTCGACGAGGCAACCAGCGCGCTGGACAACGAGACGGAAGCGCGCATTAAACGCGCATTTGACGCGGTGCGCGCGGGGCGGACCACTTTCATCATCGCACATCGTCTTTCGACTGTTGCGAATGCGAACCGAATCCTCGTCTTCCGGAATGGCCGGATTGTCGAGGCGGGCCGCTATGAAGAGCTTGTCGGTCTGGACGGCGTGTTTGCCAATCTCGTGCGCGTCGGGACCCCGCAGCCGAGCGCCATGCCGGCGGCATGATCCCAAACCAGCAGTCAGCTTTGCCGTAGCGGCTTTGTGAGCCTTAAGAATGGATATACCAGAGAATTTGGACACAGAAGGGCTGGCCGATAAGCGGAATTCCAAATCGCCGCCTATCGCCAAGCCTCCCAAAGTCGCAGAAGAACGGCCGGAGCTGTTCCAGGATACGACCGTCACGGGTGAAGTGCTGGAGCTGGGCTCCCATCTCATCCGCTCCCCTCGCCGGTGGGCGGTTCTCTCCCTTGTCGGCGGCGTCGTTGCCGTGCTGCTCCTCAATATCGTCGGCCAGATCTATCTCAATCGCTGGCAGCGCTCGTTCTTCGATGCCATCGAGAAGAAGGACTTGAATCTGATCGGCCAGGAGCTATTGGTCTTCCTGGTCATCATCGCCGTGCTGCTGCTGATTGTCGTGTGGCAGACTTGGCTGCACGAAATGCTGAAAGTGCGCCTGCGCGAGTGGCTGACCCATCACCTCTTGGATCTATGGTTTCCTCCCGGCCGTGCCTACCGCCTTGGCATCAGCGAGGAAACCGGCGTCAACCCTGACCAGCGCATTCAGGAAGACACCCGCAATCTTTCGGAAATGTCCGCCGATCTGGGCATCGGCTTTCTGCAGGCCGCCATGCTGCTGGTCAGCTTCATCGGCGTGCTCTGGGGTATGTCGCAGAACGTCACCTTCACCTCGCTCGGGGTGACCATCGCTATTCCCGGCTATATGGTCTGGGCGGCGCTCGGCTATGCCCTGCTCGGCTCCTGGTTGACCTGGCTGGTCGGCCGCCCGCTAATCTCCCTGAACGCTCAGCGCTATGCGCGCGAGGCGGATTTGCGCTTCTCCCTGGTTCGCGTCAGCGAGAGCGCGGAAAGTATCGCGCTTTATGCAGGCGAGGCCGACGAGCGGCGCATCACCAACCGCTATGTCGATGAGGTTATTAGCGTTGCCCGGCGCATGTCGGTGGCCCTTTCCCAGCTTGTCTGGATCACCTCGGGCTATGGATGGCTTGCGATCGTCGTGCCCATCCTCGTTGCCTTGCCCGGCTACTTGCATGGCACGCTGACGCTCGGCGGCCTGATGATGGTGGTGGGCGCCTTCAACCAGGTGCAAACCTCGTTGAAGTGGTTCGTAGACAATTTCCCGCGCGCCGCGGACTGGCGCGCTGCGCTCCACCGCGTAACCGCCTTCCATGATGCCTTGTTGATGGTCGATGAGCGCGAGGAAGGGCCCAATATCAAGCTGGAGCCGCATCCGCAAGGACATCTCGTCTTCGAGAAGGTCAGCGTCTGGCTTGCCGATGGTGGCGTCGTGATCTCGGAGGCAACCTCGGACATCGAGCCGGGCGAGCGCGTGCTGGTCGTCGGCGATTCCGGCACCGGAAAGAGTACGCTGCTGCGGGCGATCGGCGGCCTGTGGCCCTGGGGAACGGGCACGATTTATCTTCCTCCGCGTGAGGACATGATGTTCCTGCCGCAGCGGCCTTATATGCCGCTCGGCACGCTGCGTAAGGCGGTCACCTACCCTTCCGATGTCAAACAGTTCACCGACGAGCAGGTCAGGAGCGCACTGAGCCGGGTGGGTCTGCCGGAGTTCGTCAACCGCCTGGATGAGGAAGAGCGCTGGGATCGTTTGATGTCGCTCGGTCAGCAGCAGCGGCTCGCTTTTGCCCGCGTGCTGCTGCAGCGCCCGAAATGGGTGTTCCTCGACGAAGCAACCGCCGCGCTCGATGAGGAGAATCAGCAGCGGGTGATGAGCATCTTTGACATCGAGCTGCCCGAAACTTCGATCTTCTCGATCGGCCATCGGCCGGGGCTAGAGGCGTTTCACCGGCGCACGCTGCACCTTATAGGTGGCGCTGCCGGTGCTCGATTGCGCCGCAAGATGGAGCCGCCATCCCATACGCACCGCCTGCGCAATGTGATGCGGAATTTGCTGCGCGATATGCACCTGACCTCGCGCAAGGACAAGGAACCGTCGGCTCCGGAGTCTCAGCCCATGACCGATCTCAAGCCGGACGGTTACGAGGAGACGCCGCCAGCGGCACGGCCCGGAACAAAGGCCACTGAGGATACGATGGCCCCGAGCTAAGACGCTGATGGTGTAGGCCCAATCCAGCAAAGACATAGCGTTGCGCTCGTCCTGACGCGCATCTTGTTTGTGCCTACACCGAGGCGAACACCTTCGATAGCTGTTCCGACCCTCGCACACGGCCGCCATCAAGTCCGCGTGGCGTGATTTGCTTGCCGATAGCCCAAAGCAAATGCCAATCTATCCCTCAGGCCATCGGGGCGATGATTTTTTGGCGCAGTGAAACCAGGAATGCGGCTATGGAAATCAAACGCAGCGGCTCGCAGCCATCAGGAAAAGGCCCTGCAGAATACTTCACCGGCACCGTTCGCATCGATCCGCTGTTCAGCCCGCCGGAGCCGGCCCACGCCGTCGGGGCGAGCGTCACCTTCGAGCCGGGCGCGCGCACGGCGTGGCACACCCATCCGCTCGGTCAGACGCTGATCATTACCGCCGGTTGTGGCTGGGCTCAGCGCGACGGCGGGCCGGTTGAAGAGATCCGACCCGGCGATGTGGTCTGGTTTGCGCCGGGTGAAAGGCACTGGCACGGAGCCACGCCGACAACCGCCATGACCCATATCGCCATTCAGGAAAAGCTGAACGGCTCGCCCGTTGACTGGATGGAACATGTCAGCGACGAGCAATATCGGAGGTGAGCCCATGCCGCACGTCATCGTCAAGCTCTATCCCGGAAGATCAGAGGCACAGAAGCAGCAACTCACCGCCGACATCGTCAGGGATGTTACTGCAAATTTAAACTGCCAAGAGGCGGCTGTTTCCGTGGCCTTCGAGGATGTCGAGCCGGGAGACTGGTCAGACAAGGTCTATAAAGCTGACATTCTCGATAACTGGGAAAAGTTATACAAGAAACCGGGGTACAACCCGTTCGAATAACATTGGCGTCGGCAAGCAAATGCGCGCCTTAACCACCGGCAGATTATCCTGATCACAAGGGGGCTGAGGTCGGACTCACGCCTGCGCCGGCGCCGGGTGACGCTGATGACTGAAATGGCGGAGCAAGATCCGGGGTGCAATTGCCGCGGCAATAGCCCAGCTCAGATGTTAGAATCAGAGCGAAGGAGAGCCCCTATGAGCCTGGCTACTCAGAAACCCGCTGGCCGCAGGATGCCGCGTCGGGAGCAAGCGTCGCAGGGCAAGACCGAGCCCGGCGCCGCTTCTATCCAGCATCTCGAGGCGCGCGTGCACGACTACGACTGGGCTGTGCTGTCACGGGATCTGAGCGAGCACGGCTGCGCAGTACTCAAGTGCCTACTCACGCCGGTGGAATGCGAAAGTGTTGCCGCGCTCTACCCGGATGAGAAGCACTTCCGAAGCCACATCCACATGGCCCGGCACGGCTACGGCAAGGGCGAATACCGCTATTTCAAATACCCGCTGCCGCCCCTCGTCACGACGCTGCGCGAGGCGCTCTATCACCGTCTCGCCCCGATCGCGAACGCCTGGAATGAACGCATGGGAGCCCCCGGGCGCTATCCCGAGACGCACGCCGAATTCCTCACGCTTTGCCACGAAGCCGGCCAACTGCGGCCGACACCGCTCCTGCTGCAATATGGGCCGGGCGACTATAATTGCCTGCATCAGGATCTCTACGGCGCGCTTGCTTTTCCGCTACAGGTCGCGGTCCTGCTCTCGGAGCCGGGACGCGATTTTACCGGCGGCGAGTTCGTCCTGACCGAGCAGCGCCCGCGCATGCAAAGCCGCGCCGAGGTGGTGCCGCTGCGCCAAGGCGATGCTGTCGCCTTTGCCGTGCACAGCCGCCCGGTTCACGGCACGAAGGGCAATTACCGCGTCAACCTGCGCCATGGCGTCAGCCGGCTGCGCTCCGGCGCACGGCACACGCTCGGCATCATCTTTCACGATGCAAAATGAGGAAAGCGGGCCCGTGCTCATCACGAACCCGCTTGGCTTGCTTTGCCTCAGTCTGGCGCCTCTCAGCGCCGGACTTATTTCAGTGAGCTGCGCTCGTCACTAAGGTGGAAGGTAACGCGGCCGCGCACGACAGTGGAGCTGAGATCCTCATCGCTACTGAAGGAGGTTGCGCTCGCATGAGCGTCATCGCCGCCGAAGCCATAATAGAGGCCTTCGAGACCGAGGCTGGTGCGCTCTGAGAGTTTTACTTCAAGACCGCCGCCGACGACGAAGCCAACCTCGTCGTCACCGCCGCTCCTGCCAACCGTCGCCGCGCCTCCGGCTCCGCCCTCACCACCATCGCCGCCGCCAAGCGTTGGATGGTTCTCCTGGAAGCCATCCTCGCCATTGCCACCTGCATCGCCCGAGGTCAGCGAAACGGAATTGACCCCGCCAGAGCCGCCGGCAAAGGCGACACCAGCCGTTCCGTAGATCAGCGTTTGGCCGAAGCCGTAGCCAAGGCGAAGACGCACCGATGCCGAATAATCCTGGATGCCCTCTTCCGCCCAGTCGGCATCGCCTTCGATGCCGAACACGCGCGCGCCGCTTTGCCAGTTGTAGCCGAGATGCGCGCCGCCGAGGAAGCCAGCGTTGTCGTCGAAGATGACCAGCGCCGCGGAGCCGCCACCGCCACCTCCCCCACCGCCGCCCGGATCGTCAATGCCTTCGGTAACAGGCCTGCCGTTCACGATATTGCCAAGCGCACCGTTCGCGCCGTTGTCGCCGGCATCGCCGTTTGCCGTCCTGATGCTATCGACATGCTCACCGTCGCGGAAGCCCGCTCCGGCATTGGCGCCGAAATAGAAGCCGGACCAGTTCGCCACAGCAGCCGACAGCAGCCCGTCCTTCAAGCCGCCATTCTCGTCTCGGTCCAGATGAAAGGTCATGCGCGCCCGCAGCACGGCAATATCGGAGTCGCCACGAGCGTCATCGTCGAAGGAATACCAGAGGCCCTCGATACCGGCGCTGACATTGCTGGACAGCTTGAACTCGACGCCGGTCCCGACCACAAAGCCGGTGTCGCTGTCATCGCCACCACTGGCAAAGCCGGCCTGCGAGGGGTTGCCGCCCGCACCACCAGCGCCGCCGACGCCACCCCGTGTCGCCGGATGCGTGCCTTCCGTGGAAGGATCGTCCACCACGTCGTCATTGGTGCCGCCGCCCCCGCCTTCGCCACCGCTGGCGGCAAGGCCAAGAGCGCGGCTGCCGCCGTCACCGTCACGGAAGGCAAGACCACCGGTGACGTAGAGCAGGAGATCATCGCGCGCGAGGCCCAGCCGGCCGCGCAGACTGGCAAGATACTCGTCCGTGCCGCCGTTCAATGAGGCATCGCCCTCGACACCGAGCACCAGCTGGCCGTCCTGCCAGTTATAGCCGAGATGAAGGCCGCCGACGAAACTATCATCATCGCCCGTGCCGCCCGAGACCGCGCCTCCGGCTCCACCGCCGCCGCCGCTGCCGCCTAGGCGTCGATCGGGGAAGGGACTTACCGGCGCTACGGTCTGGTTTCCGCCGCGGCCGCCCTCGCCACCGGCGTTGCCGCTCGAGCCGTTCGCACCGTCGATCAGAGGCTTTTGGCTGCCGTTGCTGACCCAGTTGTTGTCACCGCCGCCACCACCACCGCCGCCGCCCGTGCCGCCGAACACGGTCACGCCGCGATGATCGCCGCCGGCCCAGGCGCCACCGAGATGTCCGCCGATGTAAGGCCCGCTCCAGGATGGAGCCGCAGGCGCATAATATGGCTCTTCGCTCTCCCGAGCCGGTGGCTCATAGAGGCTGTCCGCGCGCGATCCCGATGTGCAAAACAATGACGATGCCGCGCAGGCAATAGCCAACGCGGACGCCCCCAGCGTCCCTCTCAACTCCATATTCCCCCTCAACGACCCGACGCATTCACTTCGACCTGCCCATTCTCCCCATCGGCAAATCGAGGGCCCTATCCGCACAGAGAATCCGCTGCTCGGGAAGTGCAAATCCGACACAGAGCGACAGCGCGGGGAATGCTGCATCGCAACGCGGCGAACGAAAAAAATGAAAAAGTTAATTAAATCCTACCGTTAATCAGGTGACATGCCCTGTCTCCGAAATGCCACAAATGACTATGGAAAATCAGGTACTGCAGGTGACAAATCGCACAGTATCGCCGGCTGCAACGACCAGCATTGACGCTTAGCACGGAGAGGATTACCCTCCCGCTGGTATAATAGGTGTGCCAGCATGCCGGTCGTAGCTATCAGGCGTCGCAAGCTCTACGAGGAGGTGGTGGATCATCTCGAGCGGATGATTCAGGGCGGCGAATTCCCTGAAGGCCGGCTCCCTTCAGAACGTGAATTGATGCGCCTGTTCGGCGTCGGCCGGCCGGCGATCCGCGAGGCGCTGTTCCACCTGCGCAAAATGGGGCTGGTGGAGATCCGCTCTGGCGAGCGTGCCCGCCTAACCCAGCCGACACCACAATTCGTGATCGACTCGCTGGCCGGTACAGCGAAGCTGATGATCGCCGCGCCCGGCGGAGTGCAGAATTTTCAGAATGCGCGGCTGTTCTTCGAGGTTGGCCTTGCGCGCCACGCCGCGCTTCACGCAATCGATGCCGACCTCTCCCGCTTCGAGGCAGCGCTGGAGGCGAACCGGCAATCCATCGGGGACCTGAAGCGCTTCGTGCAGACCGACGTGGCATTCCATTATGAGTTGGCGCTGATGCAGCGCAATCCCATCTTCACCGCCATCCATACGGCGCTCGCCGAATGGCTGCGTGAGCAGCGCCAGACCACGCTCGCGCCTGGACAGGACATGCGCGCCTATCAGGCGCATCGCGCGATCTTTGAGGCCGTCGTCGCACGCGACCCGGACCGCGCCGAGAGCGCTATGCGCGCGCATCTCGAATATGTGGCGCGTCGGTACAACGATGTCGTGGAGGGACGCGCATGACGGGCTTCGCCATCGTCGTCGAATTTCGCTTAAAGCCGGGAACGCGCCCGGAATTTCGGCGGCTTATCGACCGCAACGCTTGCAGCTCCGCTGAGATGGAACCAGGCTGCCGCCGTTTCGACGTGCTGGAGCCGAGCGATCGGCCGGACAGCATTTTTCTCTATGAGATCTACGATGACGAGGCGGCGTTCGAGGCGCATCTGCAGTCCGCGCATTACGCGACGTTCAACAGCGAGAGCGCACCGCTAATCGCCGAGAGGTCCGTCATCCGTTGTGATCTTGTTTGCGAAGGCTCCGCGGACGGGGCAAGCTAGGCTCAATCAAATTCCGCCACAGAGCGGGAGCGACATTTGGGAGGAAAAGCCATGCAGGACCAGGGCCTCAAAGCCATGGCCGGGACCAAGACCGCCAAGCTCGGCACCTTCATCGTCGAGTTCGCAACGCCCGGCATCGGGCACATTCTCAAATCCGCCGGCTGCGATTACGTGCTGTTCGACACCGAGCATTCCGGCTTCAGCTTCGAGACCATTAAGAGCGCGGTGCGCTATTTCGAGGCCGCCGACCTGCCGATGATCGTGCGGGTGCCCTCACGCGAATATCACCACATCGCCCGCGCGCTGGACATGGGCGCCGAAGGCCTGATGCTGCCGATGGTCGGCAACGCGGAAGAGGTCCGGCACATCGTCAATTCGATGAAGTATACGCCCATGGGCAGGCGCGGCGTTGCGCTGCAGGTGGCGCATGACCGCTATCGGGCCGGCGCGACCGGCGACAAGCTCGCCGCCGCCAACCAGCGCACGACGCTGTTCTGCCAGATCGAGACCGCCGAAGGTGTGGAGAATGCCGAGGTGATCGCGGCCATCGATGGTGTCGACTGCCTCTGGGTCGGCCATTTCGACCTGTCCTCCTCGCTCGGCATTCCCGGTGAATTCGATCATCCGAAATTTCTTGGCGCCATCGACACGGTGACGGCCGCCGCCGCCAAGCACAACAAGGCGGTCGGGCGCCTCGTGCCGAATGTCGAGACCGGCTTCGACTACTTCAATCGCGGCTTCGACTTCATCTGCTATTCCGGCGACGTCTGGATCCTCCATCAGGCGCTCCAGGAGGCGATCGACAAGCTGCGGGCCGGCTGCAAGGCGAAATAGGAGGCGGCGATGGCCGACACATTCCGCGTCGCGTTGTCGGGTGACTTCAAGAAGGCCGACGGCTCGCTCACCTTCCCCGATTTCGACCTGGAGCCACTCAAGAATGCGCCGGGCGTCGAGGTCGAGTTCATCGAGTTCAGCCAATCCGCTCCGCGCCGAGCAACTCGAGGATTTCGACGCTCTGATCCTCCTGATCCATCGCTTCACCGCGGACAGCGTGCCCCAGAGCGGCCGGCTGGGTGTCGTGGCCCGGTTCGGTGTCGGCTATGACACGGTGGACCTCGATGCCTGCACCAAGGCTGGCATTGCCCTCTGCATCACCCCGGACGGCGTGCGCCGGCCGGTTGCGGTGTCGATCATCACCTTCATGCTGGCGCTCACCGGCAAGATGATGGTGAAGGACAAGATTACCCGCGAGGGGCCCGACGGGTTCAACACGCGCGCCGATTATATGGGCATCGGCCTTGTCGGGCGCACGCTCGGCTCGCTCGGTATCGGCAATATCGGCGCGGAAATGTTCCGCATGGCGAAGCCCTTCGAGATGAAGTTCATCGCTTGCGATCCTTACGCGGACAAGAAGGTCGCGGAGGAGCTGGGCATCGAGCTGGTCAGCCTCGAAGAGCTGTTCAAGCGTGCCGACGTCCTGTCGATCAGCGTGCCGCTCTCGGCCGAGACGCATCACATCGTCAATGCCGAGCGCATTAGCCTGATGAAGCCGACTGCCTATCTCATCAACACCGCGCGCGGGCCGATCGTCGATCAGGTGGCACTCACCAAGGCATTGCAGGAAAAGCGGATCGCCGGCGCTGGCCTCGACGTGCTCGAGAAGGAGCCGCCGGACGCCGATGACCCGATCCTCAGGCTCGACAACGTCATTCTCGCGCCGCACGCGCTGTGCTGGACCGACCAGTGCTTTGCCGGAAACGGCGCGGCCGACGTGAAGGCGGTGCTCGACGTTCAGCACGGCCGGGTACCGCGCGGCGTGGTCAACCGCGATGTGCTGGAGTCGGCCGTGTGGAAGCAGCGACTGGAGGACAATCGCCGGCGCTTCGGGGACTGAGAGACAGGCGGGGAGAGGCCCCGCGCGATTTTTGAGCAATGCCCGCCGCATAACCCGCGCGGCCAAAAACGATCGACCGGCCAACAACTACCGGCGCGCAGAAACCAAAACAATGGGCATAGGGAGGAATAACAATGAACGATCGCGAAAGACGTGATTTCGAAGCCGGCCTCGCGGCCGATGTTGACGACTGGCTGCAGGGCAGGCCCACCCGCCGGGAGTTCATCAAGAAATTCGGGCAGATGACCGGCATGATCGCGCTCTCTGGCGCCGCGCTGCCAACGATGGTCGAATGGGCGCTCGCCCAGGCCAAGGTCGATCTCGTCGATCCATCGAAGCCCCTCGGCAAGGCCCAGGAGGCGGCGCTGAAGGCCTCGACCGAAGGCCCCGCGGACGGGTCGGCTTACCGCGCGGTGCAGGCGGCCAAGAAATACAGCGGCGTCACGCTGAACATGACCTATGAGTCAGGGCTCCAGGCCCTCGACCCGCGCAACTTCTCCGGGCCGCTCTGGGAACAGCTCACCGGTATTAAGTCGAATGTCGTCGAGCTCTCGCACCCAGATCAGTATTCGAAACCGGTGGCCGAGCACATCGCCAATTCCGGCGCCTACGACATCCTCGACATCGAGCCGGCCTGGACGCCCTCGCTCGCCGATGGCGGCGTGATCGCTCCGCTCGACGACTACATCGCAAAGTACCTCAACAAGGCCGATCTCGACGACTACCACCCGCTCTACAAGGCCCTTCCGACCTATAAGGGCAAGATCTGGGGCTTCTTCGACGATGGCGACATGTTTGCCCTCTATTACCGCAAGGACGTGTTCGGCGATCCCAAGCTGAAGGAGGACTACCAGAAGAAGTTCGGCAAGGCGCTGGAGGTGCCCAAGACCTGGGAGGACTATGCCCAGGTCGCGCAGTTCATCACCGACAATCTCGCGCCGAACATCTATGGCGCCGGGCATTTCCGTAAGGCGGGCAGCCCCGGCAACCAGTTCGATTTCCTGCAGCAGTACCGGGCCAATGGCGGCCAATTCTTCGATGGCAATATGAAGGCGCAGCTCGCCTCCGATGCCGGCATCAAGACGCTTACGAATATGATCGCGGCGAACAAGGCCTCGATCCCGGGCAATAACGAGCTGGACGCCGTCTCGCTCTGGGCCGCGTGGCTCCAGGGCAAGATCGCGATGATGTATTCCTGGCCGCCGACCGGCCGCATGAGCGCGGGTTATTCGCAGTCCGACAAGGCGATCAACTTCGTGCCGCAATCGACCATCGTGGAGAAGGTCGGCTATGCGGTGGTGCCCGGCAACCCCGAGCACGCGACCGGCTATAACAAGGCGCTCGCGGCGGATTCGTCCAACCTCGACGCGGCATACCTGTTCATGCAGTGGGCGGTCTCACCCCCGGTCTCGCTCGCTCGTGTGATGCTGCCCTACGCGCTGCGCGATCCGTTCCGCCTGTCGCACTTCAAGTCGGACCTCTACGCCCAGCTCTTCCCGTCGGCGAAGGATTATCTGCGCAACCTGAACAACTCGGCCAATGTCGGGCTGCTCGACATGATCATGCCGGGCTGGCAGGACTATGCGCTCTCCATCGACCGGATGTGCACGTCGGTCTGGGCCGGCACCGACCCGAAGTCCGCGCTCACGACGGCGGCGGCGGAATGGGATGCCGTGACGCAGCGCCTGGGGGTCGCCTCGCAGAAGGCCTTCTTCGAGGAATACAAGAAGCTGCCCGGCTCCTCGGCCGACCACACGGTCGAGAAGATGGGCATGGCGGTGAAGCTGGATTGAGGCGCAGGGCGGTCTGTCGACGGATCGCCAGTCCGCCTATTCCAGCGACGTCATGAGGATGGATCGAAGAACCGCAACGGGTACGGTCGCTCCCTCTCCCGTGGGGAGAGGGTGGGGGTGAGGGGGTAAAGGACTATCGGTGAGGCGATGTCCTGCCACGCCGACAGCTTGTATCCCTCACCCTAGCCCTCTCCCCTGGGAGAGGGAACCGGCCCTGCCAGCGGAAATGCCGAGAGAGCAGATAGCGAGCATGAATGGCTGAAAGCGTCATCGACATCGGACAGGCGAGCGCCGTCCGCACGCGGCGGCGGCATTCCGCACTGTCTGAATGGAGTGACCGCAATTTCAAATGGCTGCTGGTCGCCCCGGCCGTGCTGCTAATCCTGGCGCTGTCGGTCTATCCGCTGCTGTTCTCGATCTGGGTGGCGTTCGTCAACTACGACTTCCAGATCCCCGGCCACGCCTTCGTCGGCCTGCTCAATTTCGACCAGGTGATCAGCGATCCGGTGGCGCGCTGGTCACTCGGCGTCACCGCGATCCTCTCCGCCGCTAACGTGACCATAGAGTTCCTGCTCGGCCTCGCCCTCGCGCTCGCCATGGTGCGCAGCTTTCCGGGGCGTGGCCTTATCATGTCGCTGCTGATCATCCCGCTGTTTATCAGCCCGGTGATCGTCGGGCAGATGTGGTCGCTGATCCTGCAGCGCCCCTTCGGCCCGACCAACTACCTGCTGTCCCAGCTCCTCGGCCAGGAGGTGAACATCTCCTGGCTGACGCAGACGCCGTGGAATTTCATTTCGCTGATCATTGCCGATGTTTGGCAGTGGACGCCCTTCATGTTCGTCATCCTGCTCGCCGGGCTGACTGCCATCCCGAGCAACCTCTATGAAGCCGCCGAGCTCGACGGCGTCAGCGACTGGCAGGCGTTCTGGTCGATCACCCTCCCGCACCTCGGACCGATGATCCTGCTCGCGATCACCTTCCGGCTGCTCGATGCGGTGAAGCTGTTCGACACCATCTTCATCATGACCGGCGGCGGGCCGGGCACGCAGACCTATTCGACCTCCTTCTACCTCTACACGCTCGGCTTCACCCAGTTTCACCTCTCCAACGCTACGGCGGGCGCCTGGATCTTCCTGATCCTGACGCTGATCGTGATTACCGTGCTAGTGCGGCGGCTGCTCAAAGTGGAGGAGCGCTGATGGCAGCCGTCATACCCACGACACGCCGGCGCCGCCGTTCCCTGCCGATCGGGCGCATTCTGTTCCTGAGCCTTTGGCTGATCTTCCTGCTGGCGCCACTCTACTGGCTGCTCATCACCTCGATCAAGCCGAGCAACGACTATCTGGCGGTGCCGCCGGTCTGGTTTCCCAGTGAGCCGACGCTCCTGCACTATACCGCGGCGCTATTCTCCTATCGCGGCCTGCAAGGGCTAACCAACAGCCTTATCATCTCGCTCTCGGCGACGGTGCTCTCCGCCTTCTTCGGCACGCTTATGGCCTATAGCCTTGCCCGCTTCAACACCGGCGGGCAGCATCTCTCCTTCTGGGTGCTGTCGCAGCGTTTCCTGCCGCCGGTCGCGGTGATCCTGCCGATTTTCCTGATCTACCGGTCGTTCCGCCTCACCGATACGCATGTCGGCCTGATCCTTGCCTATACGGTGTTCACGCTGCCGCTGACGGTGTGGATGATGTTCGCCTATTTCCGCCAGCTTCCACGCTCGATGGAGGATGCCGCGCTCGTCGATGGCTGCTCGCGCTGGCAGTCGTTCTGGAGCGTCGCGGTGCCGCTGGCGGTGCCGGGCATCATTGCCGCGGCGATCTTCGCCTTCATCGCCTGCTGGACCGAGTTCTTCTTCGCCCTGGTGCTGACCAGCCGCTACGCCTTTACGCTGCCCACCGTGTTCCGAGCCTTCCTTGGCTTCCAGGGAGCGCAATATGGCGAGGCAAGCGCGCTGGCGATCGTGTCGCTGGTGCCATCCATTGCATTGGGCATCCTCGTGCAGCGCCATCTGGTGCGCGGGCTGACGATGGGCGCGGTGCGCGGATGATACGAGGCGACCGCCGGAGCCACACACTGGGTTTCTCGCCGGGAGCGAGGCCAGTCGGACGCAGTCATGCAGATGGGGAGCCGCATATGGCGAGCGTAGGGATCAGGGGGCTACACAAGCACTTCGGCGGGGTGCACGCGGTGCGCGGCATCGACCTCGACATCGCCGATGGCGAGTTCGCGGTGTTGGTCGGCCCGTCCGGCTGCGGCAAGAGCACGCTTTTGCGTACCATCGCCGGCCTCGAGGAGGTCGACGAAGGCACCATCGAGATCGGCGGCGAGGTGGTGAACGACGTGCGACCGCGCGACCGCGACGTCGCCATGGTGTTCCAGGACTACGCGCTCTACCCGCATATGACGGCGGCGAAGAATATCGGCTTCGGGCTGAAGGCGCGCAAATTCCCCAAGGCCGAGATCGAGGCGCGGGTGAAGCGCGCCAGCGAAATGCTCGGCATCACCAAGCTCTTGGGCCGTTATCCGCGCCAGCTCTCCGGCGGCCAGCGCCAGCGCGTCGCGATCGGGCGCGCCATCGTGCGCAATCCACAGCTCTTCCTGTTCGACGAGCCGCTCTCCAATCTCGACGCCCAGCTTCGCGACGAGATGCGTGGCGAAATCAAGCGCCTGCACCACCAGCTCCCGACCACGATGATCTACGTCACCCACGACCAGATCGAGGCGATGACGCTCGCCGATCGCATTGTCTTGATGCGCGACGGGCTGATCGAGCAGCAGGGCGCTCCCCTTGACCTGTTCGAGCGGCCGAAGACGCGCTTCGTCGCGGGCTTCCTCGGCTCGCCGCAAATGTGCTTCCTGCCCGGACGGCTGGTCCGCAGCGATGCGGGCGACCAGATCCAGCTCGGCGAGGGCGGGACCGTCTCTGCCGCTGCCGCGCAGCCGCAAGCTGAACGGCGCTGGCGACGGCACCGCCGTCCTGCTTGGCCTGAGGCCCGAGCATCTGATCCGCGCCCACGGCACGCCGCCCGAAGGCACGGTGCGCTATGACGCGACCATCGAGCTGCTGCAGCCGACCGGCTCGCGCAGCTACGCCACCTTCCGGCTGGGCGGCAAGCCCGTGGTGGCCGAGCTCCAGGCGCATGATGTGAGCCGGCCCGGCGAGAAGATCCCCATCGACATCAATCTGATGCGCGCCTCGTTGTTCGATGCCGCATCCGAGAAGACAATATTGTAAGGAGGGCGCGATGGCAGAGCTAAGCCGAGCGGTCAAGCTGTGCGGTACGGAGCAGGTCGACCCGCCGAGCCGTCTCTTGCGCGCCGGTCCCCTCTCTGCCGAGCTGGAGAACGGGCAGCTCCGTTATATCCGCATCGGCGGCGTCGAGGTGCTGCGGGCCATCGCCTATCTGGTGCGCGACGAGAACTGGGGCACTTTCACGCCCACGCTGGAGAACCTGAAGATCGAGGAAGGCTCAGGCGGCTTCACGGTCACCTATCACGCCACCTGCAAGGACGATAAGCGCAGCTTCGCCTACGACGCCCGGATTGCCGGCCGGAGCGACGGCTCGCTGGACTTCGAAGTTGTCGCCGAGCCGCTGACCGACGTCGAGACAAATCGCACCGGTTTCATTGTCCTGCATCCGGTGAAGGGCGTGGCAGGTTTTCCGGTGAAGGTGCTGCATGTCGACGGGCGCGAGGAGCTCTCGCAGTTTCCTGAGACCATCGATCCCGATTGCCCGTTCCGCGACATCCGCGCGCTCTCCCATGAGGTGATGCCGGGCGTGTGGGCCACCTGCACAATGGAAGGCGACACCTTCGAGATGGAGGACCAGCGCAACTGGTCAGATGCTTCCTACAAGACCTATGTCCGTCCGCTGGCACGGCCCTGGCCTTATATCCTGCCGAAGGGCGTGAAGGTCGAGCAGGCCGTGCGGCTCTCGATCTCTGGCATCATCCCAGCCGACGCCGCAAGCAGCAGCAGCAAGAAGCCGATCGAAATCCGCTTAGGCGAGGACACCGGCGTGATGCCGGCGATTGGCATTGGCGTGCCGGCTGAAGAAGCCGAGGCAGCGCTTCGCGCCATCAATCTGGTCCGAGAGCTCGGGCCGAAATGGCTGGTCTGCCAGGTCGATCTGCGGCAGGGGCATGGTCCCAAACAGCTTGATCTCTATCGCCGGCTCGGCGAGGAGACCGGCGCCGAGATCGTACTGGAAATCGTGACCACCGGCGGCATGAACCCGGCCGCCGACCTCAAGCCGCTCGGCGAGGCGGTGCATGCCGCCGGCCTCACGCCCTCGGCCATTGCGGTCTTCCCCGCCGAGCACATGAAATCGGTGCTGCCCGGCTCGCCCTGGCCTGTCATGCCGAGCTTCGAGGAGATTTACGGCGCGGCGCGCGAGGCCTTTCCGGGCGTCAAGCTTGGCGGCGGCATGGCCACCTATTTCACCGAGCTCAATCGCAAGCGCCCGCCGGCCGCACTGCTCGACTATGTCACCCACACCACCTGCCCGAACGTCCATGCCGCGGATGACCGCTCGGTGATGGAGACGCTGGAAACCCTCCCCTACATCATCCAGTCGACCTACGCCTTCATGGGCGACAGGCTGGCCTATCGGATCGGTCCCAGCCAGCTCGGCTGCCGCGAAAACCCCTATGGCAAGAGCACGACGCCGAACCCGGACGGCGGCCGGGTCTGCCTCAGCCGCATCGATCCGCGCCAGCGCGGCCTATTCAATGCCGCATGGACACTCGGCTATGTCGCGGCGCTGGCGCACGGCGGTCTCGAGGCGGTCGCGCTGGGTGCGCCCACCGAGCCGTTTGGCTGTATTCAGAGCAATGGAAGCGCGGTCTTTCCCGCGTTCCATGTGATCAGAGGCCTTGCGCAGCTCTCGGGCAAACCGCTGCGCCAGATCGTGCCCTCGCCCGAGGGAGCGGTCGATGGGATCGCCGTGCGGGACGGCGACATGACCCTGCTCTGGCTCGCCAACCTCACCAAGGATACACAGACGGTGACACTTCCCGCCGGTACAGGCGCCGTGGCTGTCCTCGACGAAACGACATTCGACCGGGCGCTAAACGACCCGGCGGCAATGCAGGCACTCCGCAAGCCGGCGGATGGCCCATCGCTCTCCTTGAGCGCCTATGCCGTCGCATGTTGCGAGATCGGCTGATAGCATAGCCGGACATGAACGGCGCGAACCATGCTCTGCCATTCTTATTAAGGATTGGTGGGCGAGAATGCGCGCCGTTCACCGACCGGACCGGCTCATGAAAATTGCTACCTTCAATGTCAACGGCATCAATGGCCGGCTCTCCGTCCTGCTTCGCTGGCTCGAAGAAGCCGAGCCGGACGTGGTTTGTCTTCAAGAACTGAAGGCGCAGCAGGAGAAATTCCCGGCGGCGGCGCTGTCCAAGGCAGGCTATGGCGCGATCTGGCATGGGCAGAAGAGCTGGAACGGCGTCGCCATCCTGGCGCGCGGCGGGGAGCCGGTCGAAACCCGACGCGGCCTGCCCGGGGATCCCGACGACACCCATAGCCGCTACATTGAGGCGGCCGTCGACGGGCTGCTGATCGGCTGTCTCTATCTGCCGAACGGCAATCCGGCGCCGGGTCCAAAATTCGACTACAAGCTGCGTTGGTTTACGCGCCTGACTGCCCATGCGGCGGAGCTGCTTGCCAGCGGCGCGCCGGTCGCGCTCGTCGGCGACTACAATGTCATGCCGACCGATCTCGACGTCTACAAACCCGAGCGCTGGGTGGATGACGCCCTATTCCGCCCGGAGGTGCGCACCGCCTTCCATGAGCTCGTGGCGCAAGGCTGGACGGATGCACTGCGTAAGCTGCATCCGGGCGAACGGATCTATACGTTCTGGGACTATTTCCGCAATGCCTACGCGCGCAATGCTGGCCTCCGCCTCGATCATTTCCTGCTCAGTCCGACGGTCGCCAAACGCCTTCGCGCGGCGGATGTCGACCGCGAGGTGCGTGGCTGGGAAAAAGCGAGCGACCACGCGCCGGTTTGGATCGAGCTGGCCGAGGCGAGCGCGAAGCCTGCCAGCAGGCGCCCTCGGCCTGTGAAGTCCCCAGGCGCAAGCTGATCCGCTCAGGCGCGCTGGATCGGCTCTGCCCTGAAAATGGTGGTAACGCTATGACTGCTGCCGGGCTCACCCGCCGGTGCGAGGACATGCACACCGGTGTCGATGCCCGGCGTCATCCAGTTGAAGGCATCGTTCATGTTCTCGACCGGTTCGACGCAGAAGAAGTCGGCCCACTGCGGTGTGTAGACCACCAGATGCTTCAGGTTTTCATTACCTTCAATCGAGAGGCTATAGGACCGATCTGGCCATTCAATGACCGCCTTCCGGCTCCAGCCCGCGAAGCAATGGTCGAGATCGAGGTCGGCGATCTTGAGCCCTCGCGAAAAATCTAATGCCGACGGCAGCTCGACGCGCCGGATCGGGATCTGCTGATTTGTCGACTCCCATAGATGCGTTAGCCCGGTTGTCAGAGTCACGCCCTCGGTTTTCGCAAAATAGGGGTGGTGGCCAAGGCCGGCCGGCATCGCTTTGTCCGACAGATTGCTAACCCCGAGGCGGACGATGAGGCTGTCCGGTGTCATCTCGAAGTTTTGCGTCGCCCGATACGACCAGGGCCAGGCATCCGCTTTGTACTCATAGGCGAGCGTGGCAGTCGCCGGCGTCTGCTCTATCACCTCCCAGACGGCGCGCCAGCCCTGCCCGTGCAGCGGGTGCGGGTGGTCGTCCATATTGGGCGGCAATGTCACCCGGCGGCCCTCAAACGTGAAAACACCATTGGCAACGCGGTTGGAGAACGGCACGAGCGGAAAAGAGGCCATGCCCCGCGCATCGCCAGAGGCAATGCCTTCCGCGGACGCGCGCCGCATCATGTCCTGTCCGTCATAGCTGCAAGCGGAGATGCTGCCACCGATCTCCGGGAGCAGCTCCAACTGCCAGCGGTAATGCGCCAAGGTGATTTTGTTCATGGTCCGAGTTCGCCGCGTTTTTGGAGGTTAGCCGTCTTTGAATTATGCCCGCCGCACTTGTCTGCTCAGTCGTGCACTACCACGCAGCACACACGGCCCGCATGCGCGTTGCGGGCTTTCATTCTGCGCCTGCACCGACAATGATTGCGTTGATATGCGAGGCGATCCTATCCGCCTCGGGCCTAGTCACCGCCCCGGCTTTCATCTCGATTGTCCAGCTGCCCCCGCCTTCGACGGCCAGGACCTGACCCTTCTGCTTTTCGACGGTGTAGCCCTCAACCCCTGCCGTTGCTGGCAAAGCGAGGCCGAGCGCATCCTGATCCGGCGTGCGGCAAATCCAGCGTACCGTATGCGGTGCCTGACGCCTGCGATAAGTGATGTAATCGCCCTGCCCGTCCGGATGCCTCTGCAGCGCATGCACCCAGCCCTCGCTGTCCGCCAGCATGTCGATGGCGAACACCACCTCCGGATCGAAACCGAGGCCGGGCTTTAGCACGTGGTGGAGGCCAGGATTTTCGCTGAGCTCAGCGATGAAGGCCGCGTAGCCCGGCGGCGGCGCGATGTGGGAAGGAATCGACCGGCGCACGCGAACGGTCTCCGGCGAGCAGATCGCCGAATAGGCAAGCTCGGCGTCATCGACGGGCAGGAAATTGGCGTGACCGAGATACATGAGCTCCATGGGTGTGCGTTTCAGGTTCTCGGCATGCAGGCCGATGTCGAGCATCGTGCCGTCGGCCTGGAGTTGCACCGATGCCACCGCGCGATAATTCGCCTTAAAGGCAACGGTGTGCTGGTATGAGCCGGCAATGGTCGCCGTCGAGGCTGCCTCATCGAAGACCAGCCAGGCGCGCTGGAACGGCGCGTTCGGCAATTCGCCATGCAGCGGATGGTGGTCTTCGGGCCCGGGCGGCCCCATCGCGGTCAGGCCGCAATGGATGAAAAACGCGCCATAGGTCTCGACATAGTTCTGCGTTGCGACCGGCTCGGCAAACATGGTGCGCATGCCGATCTCGCGCCCGTCGAAAGACGCGCTCCAGATCTGCTGGCCCTTAAAGGGAAGGACGACGCATTCGCCGCGGCGGCCCCGCAGCCGCAGTGCCTCGATGCCGCTGTCATAACGGAAGGCGAACACGGCAAGGCCCGCGCCTTCGGCGAGAAGACGCTCCTTTTCACCGAAGAAGCGCCGCTCAATTTCGATGCGAATAGCCAAAGCGTCCTCCGATCGCGATCGGCTCCATTATCCGCGCCGATGCGCCGGGGACCAACTCATTTCCGCGGGCGCTCCGTCAGGCGGCAGGCACCGGCGCATCGGCGCGCACCAGCCCTTCCGCTTTCAGGTCCTGCCAGAGCGCCGGCGGCACCACGGCGTTCAGAAGTTCGGGCGCGGCGCTTGCTTCCTTCGGATGCTTGGCGCCGACCAGGATCGACACGATCGCCGGATGGGCAAGCGGGAAACGCAGCGCGGCATCGATCAGCCGCACACCATGGCGCTGGCAGACCGCCTCTAGCTTGCGCACCCGCTCGATGATCTCGGGCGGCGCCGGATTGTAGTTGTACCACGCGCCCTCGACCGGGCCGGTCGCGAGGATGCCGGAGTTGAACACGCCGCCCAGCGCGATGCCGATGCCGCGCTCCACGCACATTGGCAGAAAACTCTCCAGCGGCTCCTGCTCGAGCAGGGTGTAGCGGCCGGCGAGCAGAAACAGATCCATGTCGCCGCGCTCGGCGAGCATCTGCGCCGCCTGCCATTCATTGACGCCGGCGCCGATCGCCCTGACCACGCCCTGGTCGCGCATTGCCAGCATCGCCTTGTAGCCGCCCTCATTGAATAGCGCGTCGATATAGGCGTCGCGCTTGGCTTGGGAGCCGTGGGTGAAGACGTCGAGATCGTGGGCGTAGAGGATATCGAAGCGGTCGAGTCCAGTGCGCTCCAGCGAGAACTCGACCGACCGCATCACCCCGTCATAGCTGTAATCGTAGACCTCACGGCGGGATGGCACCTCGAACCATTTACCGATGCCGAGCCTGTCCTGGGGCGAGGAGAGCGCAAGCAGCCGGCCGACCTTGGTCGAGAGCACGTAAGACGCGCGGTCCTTAGGCCTGAGAAACCGGCCGATGCGCCGCTCGGAATTGCCAAGGCCATATTGCGGGGCGGTGTCGTAATAGCGCATGTCGGCGGCCCAGGCGGCTTCCAGCGTCGCATGCGCCTCGTCATCGCTGATGCCGTAGTAGAGATTACCGAGCGGGGCCGTGCCGCAGCCGAGCTCGGTGAAGGTCAGACCGCCATTACCGATGCGGTCCCAATGCCGTGTTTTCATGGGCATGCTCTTGACGTTTCCTTTAGTTTCTCAGGCGCTCGCCGCTATCCGTTTCGAACAGGCAGATCTTGGCCGGGTCGACCGCCAGGTGGATCGGCGCGTTGATCGGCGCATCGAACTCCTTGCCGGCCTTGACAAGGACGGTGTCCTTGCCGGCCGAGCAGGTGACGATGGTCTCATTCCCCGTCAGTTCCGTCGAGTAGACGGTGCCGGAGATCTGAGCACTGCCGGGATCGGCAATACGCGTATCCTCCGGGCGGAAGCCGAGCGTCACATTGCGGCGCGGCGCCACCCGTCCCGCCGGGACCTTGCCGTGGGCTGAGACGAACGCGCCGTCCGCGACATCGCCTTCGATGAAATTCATCGGCGGCGAACCCATGAAGCCGGCGACGAACAGATTAGCGGGGTTCTCGTAGATCTCGCGCGGCGTGTCGATCTGCTGGACGATGCCGGCATTCATCACCGCGACGCGATGCGCCAGCGTCATCGCCTCGATCTGGTCGTGGGTGACGTAGATCGTCGTGGTGCCGAGCTCGCGCTGAAGGTGCTTCAGCTCGGCGCGCATGTGGCCGCGCAGCTTGGCGTCGAGATTGGAGAGCGGCTCGTCCATCAGGAACAGGCTCGGCGTGCGCACCATGGCTCTCGCGAGCGCCACACGCTGGCGCTGGCCGCCGGAGAGCTGGCGTGGATAGCGCTCCAGGTAGGGCACGAGATCGACCTTGGCCGCGGCGGCCCTGACCTCGATCCGCGATGTCGTCCTTCGCCATTTTCCGCAGCTTTAGCGGATAGCCGATATTCTCGGCGACGCTCATATGCGGATAGAGCGCGTAGGACTGAAACACCATGGCGACGTCGCGGTATTTGGGCAGCACATGGGTGACGTCGCGCTCGCCGATGCGGATGTTGCCGCTGGTCACCGTCTCCAGCCCCGCAATCATGCGCAGCGCCGTGGTCTTGCCGCACCCCGACGGCCCGAGCAGCACCAGGAACTCGCCATCGTCGATGCTCAGATTAAGCCCTTTCACCACCTCGAGATGGCCGAAGGATTTGCGGATGTTGCTCAGGGTGACACGCATCGGGCTAGCCTTTGACCGCGCCGACCAACAGGCCGCGGGCGATCTGTTTCTGCAAGAGGAGGGAAATCAGCACCACCGGCGCAATCATCAGCAGGATCAGCACCGACATGTACCACCATTGCGGCCCGCGCGTAGCGTTCTGCGCGGCGACCAGCAGCGGCATGGTCTGGGCGTTGACGGTCGAGAGGAAGAGCGCGAGCAGATATTCGTTCCAGGAGAGGATCAGGACGAGCAGCGAAGTGGCGACGAGGCCGGGCTTGGTCAGCGGCAGCACGATGGTCCAGAAGATGCGCTGGCGCGAGGCGCCGTCGATCTCGGCGGATTCCTCCAGGTCGATTGGCACGGCGGCGAAGAAGTCGCGCATCAGCCAGACCACGATCGGCAGGTTGACCGCGACATAAGTGGAGATCACGGCGATCCGCGTGTCGAGCAAATGGAGCTGCTGGAACATGATGTAGATCGGCAGCACGGCGACGACCGGCGGCAGGATGCGGTTGGAGATGAACCAGAACTGGATGTCGTTATTGCCGACCGCGCGCTTGAAGCGCTTGTTGAAGCCGGTGACGAACAGCACGAACAGCGCAAGGCGACCGCGGACGCGACCGGCCAGGGAATGCCGCCGGCGGTGACGGCGATGACAGTCAGCGCCAGGAGGATGATGAAGCCGCCGATGGTGCCGAGCTTGATGTCGAAGCGCACCCGCACCAGCGCGTAGGCGGCCATCGCGCCGAACAGCACCGCGAGCGCGGTCGAGACCGAGGCGATGATCAGCGAATTGACATAGGGGCGCAGCGTGTCGTTGCCGAGATCGAAGAGGATGTAGCGCCAGGCGTGCAGCGAGGGCTGGAAGTCGATGAAGGGGAGATAGTCGGGGCCGTCATCGACCTGGATCGGGAGCTTCAGCGAGGTGATCGCCAGCCAGTAGAGCGGGAACAGCACGACGAAGGTCCAGGCGATCAGCGCGGTGTAGGTCAGCACCTTGGTGGCGGGTGCCATGTTGCGGATGTCGCGCGGCTCGAACAGGCGCTGCCATAGGCTGCGCGGCGGCTGGGTCATGGGCATGGACATGGCCGGCGGCTCCCCGGATCGATGCGCTGACGGCGAAATCTCTCCGCGGCACGGCGAGTTTCGCTCCGGCCGCGAGACGGCCCTTCTGGATGAAAAGCCTGGCGATCGCACGCGCCGCCTTGCCTCCCCCGGACGCCATCCCCGCGAAAGCGGGGACCCAGTAAACACTGCCGTTTCGGCGAGGATGATGTCGTGCATCGCGCGACCGTCGGAACCCGCCACAAAGGCTGCGGCGTACTGGGTCCCCGCTTTCGCGGGGATGGCGATGTGCTGTGTGGCAAGCGCAGTGGACAGCCTATGGCTTTCGTCCCGGGTACCACTCGCGCAAGCGTGTGGACCGAAGCGATCCAAGCCAGCGCGCGAAGGGCTCGCGGCTCTGAACTGCTTCGGCCTGCTGCGCAGGCATCGCAATGACGAGGAGGATGGATCGCAGGATCGGTCATCGCGCTTCCAATTCATGGACGCGGGTGCGCTGCACGACGAAGCTGAAGAACGAGACGCAGGTCACCGTCACCACGAACAGCAGCAGATAGCCAACCGCCGCCGACAGGCCGAGCTGCTGGGTGCGCCAGGCGATAAAGGCGTGCAGCGCCAGCAACTCCGTCGCGGTGCCGGGGCCGCCATTGGTGAGCACATTGGGCAGGTCGACGATCTTGAACGCCTCGATCAGCCGGATCAGCACCACCGTCGCGGCGGCCGGGGCGATCGAGGGCCAGGTGATGTCGCGGAACATCTCCCAGCCGGAAGCGCCGTCCATGGTCGCGGCCTCGAGCTGCTCGCGCGGCTGGTTCTCGATGGCGGCGAGCAGCACGATGAACATGAAGGGGGTCCACTGCCAGGTGTCGCCGGCCATCACGATCAGGCGGGCGAGCCAGGGGTCGGTCGCCCAGGCGAATTCGCCCAGATGCAGCGCGAAGCGCAAGGGCGCGAACGGGCCTTTCTCCATGTCCGCCAGCATGCGGAACATATAGGCGATGCCGACGGGCGTGATCATCAGCGGCAGGAAGAAGATCAGCCGGAAGAAATTGCGGTGGCGGATCGGCTGGGCGCAGAGCATGGCGAGGCCGAGGCCGAGCGCGAACTGCACCGCCACTCCCACCACGACATAGACGAGGGTGGTAACCAGCGAGCCGGGGAAACCGCCAGTGGCGAGGATGGTGGCGAGGCCGAGCCAGGTGACCGCCAGGCCGAGGCTTACCGCGATCAGCCGGCCGATCAGTCCGACGACGCTGCGCCGGGGCGAGCGGACGGCGCGGACCAGCCAGATGACGAGCGCGGCGGCAACAAGGACGAGGATCAGCCATTCGAGAAGGCCGAATGCGCCGAAGGTGCCGAGCAGGTGATATTGCTGCGCGCCGAACAGCAGGCGGCGGTAATTGTCGAAGCCGACGAAGGTCAGCTTGTAGCCACCGGCCGCGAGGGCAAAGCGCGAGACCGAAAGATAGGCCGAGATGATCAGTGGGAAGATCGCGAAGGCCAGCACGATCAGCACCGCCGGCAGCACCATCAGCCGCCCGGAATGGCGGTCGAGCCATTCGCCGAAACTGGCGCTCTGGGGCACGGCGATCTCGGGGGTGGCGGTAACGGTGGTCATGGGGCGCCGCCCCATGCCGGCGAGGCCAAACCGGGGTTGGTATTGCTGAAGATGTTTCCCAGGAAAGCCGCCGGGAGACTACGCCTCAGATCCTTGCAGTCAAAACGCAAGCGCTGCCGCGAGCGCAGGACGCCCCTTCTCCCATTGGAGGCCTCTGCGAAATGCTGCCCTCGATCCTCGCGATCGAAGCGGAAGCGCTTGAAGCAGTGAAGGAAGCTCCCTCTCCCGTGGGGAGAGGGTGGGGGTGAGGGCATACAGACGGTGAGTGTGGCAGCGCAGCACCTCCTCGATAGGACGCCACCCCTCACCCTGTCCCTCTCCCCACGGGAGAGGGAACCGGAGGCAACCGCACTGGCCTGACGGCTGTCCGTGACGACGCCGCGGGGACGTGAAAGAGGGCGTCTTTCCATCTCAAGCGATCATTTCGAAAAGCACGAGGACAAGATGGCCGGGACGGACCGACAGGGGCAGGCCCCGGCCGATCGTCCCATGTCAGGCTATTTCGACACGCCGAGGGTTGCCTTGTAAACCTCGAGCTGCTCTTTGGTGCCGATCTGGTCGCTAAGATCGTTCCAGCCATCCTCGATGGTCTTCATCGCCGCGGCCTTGTCGATCTGGCCGGAAAGATAGCGGGAGATCGCCTCGTCCAGCACCACCTGCTGGTATTTCTGGTTCTGCGGGATGCGCAGGTCGAGGATCATGTTTGGGCTGTTGAGCGACGCTTCGATCGCGCCGAGATAGTCCTTGGCCGCGGCCTCGCTCATCCCGGCCTTGGTCCAGTTGGACAGCTCCTTGAACTGCGAGATGCGGTAGGGGTTGAAGCCGGTCTTGCCGATAGTGACGTCGACATTCGACTGCGCCGGCTGCTCCATATAGGAGAAGAAGGCGTAGGCCGCGTCTTTCACCTTGTCCTTGGCCTTGGCATTGATGCCGCCGCCCCAGCCGCCGAATGCCGCGAACGGGGCATGGTTGACGCCGTCCGTCGCATAGGGACAGGTCTCCTTGGTGCAGGCCTCTAACTTGCCGGTGTCGCGGTTGAGCACCTGCTTGGAGCCGGGCAGGACCCCTGAGCCGACCTTGTCGATGACCTTCGAGGTCGCCGGGTCGATGGCGAGCGTGCCGATGTCGCCCCAGTCGATCGAGAGCGCGCAGCGGCCGGAAACGAACAGGCTGCGGGTATCGCCGACGTCAAGATTGATCTCGTTCGGCGGGCCGTATTTGGTGCTCTCGTTGAGGATGTCGAGCGCCTTTGAGAAGCCCTCATTGTTGACCAGCGGCTTGCCGGTCTTCACGTCGAAGAACACGCCCTGGCTGGTGCCCTTGGACTGGATGAAGCCGCCCGCGATCGAGGTGATGAACCAGTAGGCCTGCGCGTTGCGCTTCTTGGAGATGCACGAGCCATAGTCCGGCGTACCGTCGCCGTTGAGGTCCTTGCCGTGCAGCGCCTTGGCGGCGGCGAGATAGTCGTCCCAGGTCTCGGGCGCCTTCAGGCCATTGGCTTTGAAGATGTCCGACCGGTAGTACATCATGTGGAAGTCGCCGTCCAAGGTCAGCATATAGACCTTGTCGTTGTACTTCTGCGAGAAGTCGCGGAAGAACGGCGCGACGTCGTCCTCCTTGAGCGCGCTGTCCTTGGCGACGCGCGGGGTGAGGTCCTCCAGGAATTCCCCGACGATGTAGTCGACCATCCATTGCGGCGCGAACACCGCGGCATCGATCGAGTTGGTGCCGCTCGACCAGTCGGTGAGGAGCTTGGTGTAGAGGTCGGAGAACGGCACGGTGATGACGTTCACCTTGGCACCGGTCAGCTTCTCGAAATCGGGCGCCCGCCGCTGCAGCGGCTCGGCGATCTGCGGGCCCGTGAAGGTCATGACGTTGATGGTCACGCCATCGAATTGGGCTGCTTCTGCTCTCATCGGCGCCAGGCCGAGACTAACTGTCACGGCGCCTGCGGCGAGTAACGTTTTCATTCTGCTACGCTTCATGCTCTCCTCCCTTTGCGAATTTTTCGCTATTCATTTGCAAAAAGGTCCGGTCTGGCGACCACGAAAGCCTGGAAGTGTCTTTCCACGCCGTCAATATGTTTGCGCATCGCATCAGAAGCCCGCGCCGGCTCGCCGCTGGCGATCGCATCGCGGATGGCTTTGTGCTCGATGATGGTTTCGGCGGGGCGTGTCGAGGCCGGCATCAAGAGAAAGCGGATGCGGCCGAGATAGGCTTCGAGCCGGTCGAGGATGCGCATCGCCTCCTCGACGGCGTTCTGCTCGCAGATGATCCGGTGGAACTGGTAGTCCTGCCGCATAAATTCGTTCCGGTCGCCCGCCTCTAACGTGACCTGCAGATAGCTCAGGTTGAGGTCGAGCCGCCGGATCAGCTCGTCCGTGACGGATTTCGCGGCCATGGCCGCAAACTCGGACTCGATCGCGCGTCTGATGAAGAAACGCTCAGTGATCGGCTTGGGGCGCAGCTTCGACACGAAGGATCCGTGCTGCGGAATGACCTCGACCAAGCCGTCAAAGGCGAGCCGATCGATAGCGTTGGAGATCGGCTGCCGGCTGGCGCCGAACCGCTCTGCCAGCGCAATCTTGTCGAGTGCATCGCCAGGGCGCAGCTCGCCAGTGACGATGGCGGCCTTCAGCGTTTCATAGACAAGCCCCGCCTTCGAGGTGCGAAGCGGCGACTTCTCGCGCTCTGTTGCTATGCTGGAAAGCTGCCCCAAGTCGCGCGTCCCCTGATGTATACGCATGCTAGCATGTTAGCGCCGCGATAAGGGGCCGGGTCAAGCAGAAATCGTGAGAGTACTCTCGGCGGCATTGCGGGCGCTAGCGGTCGCTCCGTCACGCCGCTCTCACACCCCCGTGACAGGCACGAATATGCCATTGGCATAGGGTGTTTTATCGGCACCCTCGCGTTGGGAGGGCTTCGTAGGAGCCGAACCCCGCCGCGCAAAACCACAAGGCACGCAACCAACCGTCACGTATTTGCCGCGGCCGACGGTGCTCGTTGGCGTCTATGCGTTTCGAAGTATGATTTTCAACGGAAAGAGAAGAGACTACCGCGATGCTGACCCGCCAATCTGTCGAAATTGCGATTGCTGCGTTTCTGTTCGTTTCCGCCATCGCGCCCGCCGCAAGTGCGCAGACGATCTCTGGCTGCACGCCGCGCACGGTGACCGATCCGCCCCGCACCGTCTTCGAATGCTCCGGCGGTCTCACAATTGAAGCTGAGGCTGCGACGCAGATGGGGCTTGTGGCACCCAGTGACACCGGCTCGGGCGAGGTGCTGGATGTTCGCAAGGGCGCGGCCCTGCTCGAGTTCACCCCGGGCGGACGCATTTTCCAGATCCGCACGCCTCAGGCCATCGCTTCGGTGCGCGGCACGGTCTACGCCGTCGATGTTACCGAGGAGAAGACCTCGGTGTTCGTGGTCAGGGGCCGCGTCCGGGTGACACGCCGCGAGGGACCGGGCGCTGTGACCCTCAAGGCCGGCAGGGGCACGGAGGTGATCCCTGGTCAGCGCCTCGTCTCACGGCGATGGGACAAGAGGCGGGTCGCGGCTCTAATGAGCCGTCTCGGGCGGTGATCCGGCGTCCATCCGCTCCGTGGATCGTTGCCTTGGCAGGCGGGCTGCTTGCCGCCATTTGGGTTGCCTTTCTCGCGATTCCGCACCTGAACGGCTGGCGCAGCCCGATCGATGCGATCGAGGCAACGCTCGCCGATCTGCGGCTGCTGATGGCGGGCCCGGTCGCCGCGCCGCAAAATGTCGTGATCGTCGCCATCGACGACACCACGCTCGCCGAGGAGGGCGCAAGCTTCCCACTGTCGCGGGCGCATCTTGCCAGCCTCATCAAGACGATTGCCGCGGCAAAGGCCAAAGCATTGGCCGTTGACGTCCTCCTCCTCGACACGACGGACAGCCAGGCCGATGCGGCACTGGCGGAAGCCTTGGCACAAGTTCCTTCAGTGATCGCCGCCGCGGGGCGGTTCGGTGCCAAGCGCAACCAGGCTGGCCTGCCGCAGACCAATTCGGAGCTGTGGCCCGTGCCGGGCTTCGCCCGTTCGGCGGCGGTCGGCCTCGTCAATATTGTTACCGACGCTTCCGGCACACCCCGCCATCTGCCACTGCTTTACCTCACCTCTCGCGGCCTGCAGCCCTCGCTGGTGCTGGTGAGCGGCGCGCTGTTCCTTGGCGTGCGGCCGGAGATCGACACCGATCTTGTGCGGATGGGCAAGCGGTCCTACGCGACCGATCTCGGCTTCCACATGCCACTGCGCAGCGCCGGCCCGAGCGGCACGGTGCGGACCATTTCAGCTCGGGATCTGATGGCCGGGAAAGGAGCAGATGAGCTCGCCGCACGAATGGTCGTGCTCGGCTTCACCGCGAGCGGCGTCGGCGACCGTTTCAATACGCCTTTCGATCCGGTGGTGCCGGGCGTCGAGGTGCTGGCGGCGGCGATTGGCCAGCTCATCGGCAGCGAGGATGGACTTGTGCGAACCGGTGCCATCCGGCTCTGGGATGTCGTTGCCGCGAGCGCGCTTGCCGTTGGCTGCGCCATGATGGTCGGTCTGTTGCCGCTGTCCTTGGGCGTTTCGCTGGCCACGGCGGCGCTTGGCCTTTGGCTCGCGGCGGTTTGCGTGCTGTTCGCCGCGGGCTATTGGTTCAGCGCCGCGCTACCCCTGGCGGCTGCCCTGCCGACGATTATCGGTGTCTCGCTGGTCCGCCACCTCTATGAACGGCGCGTGGCGCGACGTGCCAGCCGGGCGGCGGAAGCCTTACGGCAGTTCCACCCCCCTGCCCTCGCCGACCGCATCGCGAATGATCCGGCCTTCCTGCAAAAGCCGGTCACGCAGACTCTGGCGATCTTCTTTGTCGACTTGACCGGCTTTACGCAGATGAGCGAGGCGCTGGGGCTTGCCGGCACGCGCGACCTGCTGAAAAGCTTTCATTCCTGCGTCGCGCAGGAGATCGAAGCATGCGGCGGCGTCGTTCTCAACTTTATGGGCGATGGAGCCATAGCCGCGTTCGGCCTGCCAGAGATCCATCAGGGCGATGCCGATAACAGCCTGCGCGCGGCATTCGCGCTGGTTGCTGCGGTCCGGCGGCTGAGCCTGCCCGCAGAAGCGAACGCAGGACCCGGCCTGCGGATCGGTCTGCATCACGGGCCAGCCATCGTCTCGCGGCTTGGTCACGAGACCCATCAGCAGATCACGATCAGCGGCGACAGTGTCAATCTGGCGAGCCGCCTCATGGAAGTTGCCAAGGCCGAAGGCGCAATGATCGTCGTTTCCGAAGCTGCGCTCGCCGCTATGACATCGCCGCCGGAAACTGCGCCCGACGCGCGCCGGACCGTCTCGATCCGCGGCCGGATGGGCGAGGTCGACGTAGCGCTCTGGCGAACGGCTCTTTCGACATCATAGGTCAGTGGGAGGCGACAGCAGGACAGCCGGGACATGGCCGGGCTTTCCCTGCGGAATGCCTCACCCCGCGCGGGGCAGGCTGCGCCCGCATCCATCCAGCCCTTGATCAGCGCGCCGAACACCGTCTGGCGGCCCGGAGCAGGGTTGCGTCCCATCCCTGGCGTCCAGCCCCACCCGACCAGGCCGTCCTCGGCCATATGATGGTAGAGCGCCGCCATGTTCTTGTAGTGTGGCGACTGCGCTAACCCAGGGGGCGCTTCCTCGAACTTGCCCGGCCGTTTCCCGATCTTACTAACGACTTCCAGAAAGTCTTGGCCCCGCGGCGAGCCCACTCCAGCCAGCGGTTCAAACTCTGATAGGCTGGCGAGCTCGTGATCCAATATTTGCCGTAGGCGTAGTTCAGCCAGCCCCAGGCATGAAGACGGCTTACCAGCCAGATCTTGCGGCTTTGCGGGCGCACCGCCGTCCAGGTCTTATCGATCAGGATAAAGCTGAGGCCTTGCAAAAGTAGCCAGAGCAGAGCCCCGATCTTGGGCCGTTCTGCAACAAGGATCGTCGCGTAGAGCTTGGCAGGCTCAAGCACCGCGAGCGGCACGGCGATGCTGAGGGTCGCCCAGAACGGTGGCAGGCTGCGGAGAAACACGAAGTAGGGGTGATAGATGCGGTCGGCAATTTGCTCCAGCGCCGGCCTTATGTAGTTCCGGACGAGAGCGGACCGGAGCAGAAGATTGAGCAGCCATTTGAACTGAGGGTGAAGGACGACGATGAAGATCGAGAGCAGGACCTGAACCGTCCGCTTGATCACAAGCCCCACCACCCGGAACGGAAATCGCAGCACGCGGCCGAATGCGCTGGATTCCGTCAGCGGAGTGCGGAGCGCGGGGTTGGCGCGACGTAATTCCCCGCTTTGAGAGCGAGTCTCACGCTTCTTGGGAGGCTTCCTGCGCTTGGTGTGGCGCTTCATAGAGCGTCAGATCCGCATTCGACTGAAACGCTGTCCCGGCAAGGCCGAAGCGGCTCGCCAGCCTCCACAGTTGGGTTGCGCTTAGCGCGTGCTCCCGCCCTCGGCGCGGCCGAACCGATCCCGTGACCTCGTGCGCGCCTTTTCTGCCTCGATCTCACGGTCGCGGGGTGGAGTGTTGGTAACCAGCGAGTTCGAGCAGCTCGTGGACGATATGCGTCACCTGATCCACGGCGCGATTGAAGGCAACCTCATTCGCCTTGGAAGGCCTGGTGAAGCCGCTCAGCTTGCGGACAAATTGCAAAGAGGAGGCGCGGATCTCCTCATCCGTGGCGGGCGGCTGGAAATTATTGAGTGTCTTGATATTCCGGCACATCGGGGCGTCCTTTATGAATTTCCATGATTGCCGCGCTTTACGGCGCCCGCCTGCGGCGGCGCCAGAGCGCTGAGATCTGTCCGACGGTCGCACAGGACGATCTTCGCAATCAAGGCCGCTGATGTCCGTCCGCCTCAGCCGGGCTTCGCCGAGGCAACCGCACGAAAGCGTGAAACATGACGAGCAACGGCAGTAAAGGGACGAGAATTTCGATCAAGCGCGGCTTGGTGCGGCGGCTTACTTACGGGCTACACCGGGAGGGGAGTCCTGCCCGGCGCTACACAAAGGAGATAGATATGAGCAACATCATTCGCACGGGCCTCGTCGCCCTGATCGTTCTGACCGGAGCTTCGGCTGCGATGGCCGCTCCCGCTCGTGACTCGGGCTTCGTCGATCAGTCCAAGCCTTTCGGCGGCTACGACCCGAACAGCCAGCAGGGCGCTCGCGCCTGGCTCGACTATCAGTCGCAGCACGGCCACTAAGTTTCCGAGCGGCAGGCCTTCCCCGAGGGCCTGCCGCCCTCTTTGGTTTGGGCAAGCTAAACCAAAGTATGCATCTCATTTACAAACGAACCATTCCTGCCAAACCCGGGTGCAATCGAGCTTCGCGCAGCCTCTCTCCATCTCCCATTCAAACGAGAATGAGCCGCCTTCGAGCGGCTAATGAGATGAGGGGTTCAGCATATGCTCGCTACTGCGCCGTTTTTCGCAAAGTCGCTCTCTCCCGCTTTCCGTCACGACAACATCCAAGCGCCCGAGGATCGGATCGTCTGGAGTCGGCGTTGGGCGCAAGCCGATGACGATCACACCTCAAAGCTTGGTTCGATCGCGTCAGAGCCCGCTGCCGACGCAGGGATCAGTCGCGATATATCTCTGCCCACCGTCGACATCGCGCCGGCGATGGGCGCCAAGCGCAGCATACTGGCGGGCGAGGGTTTTGCCGCGGAAATCGTCCAGCTCACCAGCCAGGATCGGATCGACCTGCATTTCAGGGCGCCGGTGCATCTGCTCGTCATCCATGAGCAGGGCGCACGCAAGGATGGCGTAACACAGCTCGAGGGGGTCTCGGCATCGACGCTCCATAATCTGACACGCAAGCTCACCTTCGTGCCGGCTGGTCACGACTATCACGAATGGCACGAGCCGCAGATGCCGGCACGCTTGATGTTTTTCTATTTCACCCCCGCCACGATCGAGATCGGGTCGGACTTCCCGCAGGCTGACGCCCTGGCGCCGCGGCTCCTCTTCGAGGACAAAGCGCTATGGGACACGGCGCTGAAAGCCAAGGCGCTCGTGGAGGCGCAGGCCCCGGAGGACCAGCCCTATTTCGATGCACTTTGCGCCGTGCTAGTCCAGGAGCTTGTGCGGCTCGGGCACCGCGAGCGGGAGAGGAAGCCTCAGGCAAGAGGCGGGCTGGCAGCCTGGCAGCAGCGCATCATCACCGCCTATATCGAGGACCACCTGGCCGAGCGCATTCCGCTGTCGGTGCTTGCCGGGCTCGCCCGCCTCAGTCCCAACCATTTCTGCCGGGCCTTCAAGCAGTCCTTCGGCCTGCCGCCGCATCAATATCACCGCGTCCGCCGCATGGAGAGCGCCAAGGTCATGCTGGCGAACTCAGCCTATTCGGTAACGGCGGTCGGATTGAAGCTCGGCTTTAGCGAGACCAGCGCGTTCAGCACAGCCTTCAGGAAAGCAACAGGACTGACGCCGACCGGCTATCTTCGCGGCCTCGCTTAAGTCACAGCCGCGCGGCGTGCGGTGGCGAATGCGGGCGTATAACGCCCTACTCAGCCTCCCACGCCGCGTGAAGCTTCTTCTTGAGGTGAATGGCAAGTTCGGCAGCGCGGAAAGGCTTGCGCAGGACGGAGGCGTCATCGCCTGCGCGCGCGCGTATGCTCTCCTGCGAGCAGGCGGTCATGAAGATGACTGGCACCTCTGACCCTTCAGCGACGAGCAATTCATAGAGGTCGCCGCCGCACATTCCCGGCATCCGCACGTCGCAGATAAGGCAAGCAACGTCCTTGCGGCGTGGCCAGTTTAAGAATTCCTCAGCGGAGCCGAATGTCTGAACCGCAAAGTCGAACGAACGCACAAGGCTCCCGATGGCGTCCGCACAGGAGGCGTCGTCATCAATGACCGCGATGAGCTGGTTGTCCGACAAAAAGGGGTCCCCACTTCGGCTTGCGCAGGCGTGCGCCACAAAGTCTCTCATGTAATACAACATGGGTCGGGGCGCATTGGTTCGAAATTATACTCAAGGCTTATCGCCCCGCTTTGATCTGGCGCATACCCAGCGCTTCCGCCATCCGCACCAGATCCGCAAACGACTGGGCGCCCATCTTGCGGCGGACCCTGCCCCGATGAATTTTCACCGTAATCTCGCTGATGCCGAGTTCGAAGGCGATCTGCTTGTTCATCAGCCCCGCAGTTGCAAGTGCCATTACCTGCTGCTCCCGCTCGCTTAAAGTGCGATAACGCGAAAGCTGATCCTGCAGCAGGTCATCCCCAAACCGCCGTTGCTGATCCTTCTCGATTGCCGCCGCGACGGCGTCGAGCATGTCCTGATCGCGGAAGGGCTTGGCCAGGAAGTCGATGGCGCCAGCTTTCATGGCGCGTACCGTCATCGGGATATCGCCGTAGCCGGTCATGAAAATAATCGGCACGCGAATCCCGGCTTCCGCAAGCTGGCTCTGAAAGTCGAGGCCGCTGACCCTGGGCAGGCGAATGTCCAGGATCAGGCAGTTGGCCACGTCGGTGACGTCGCTGGCGAGAAAATCCGGGGCTGCACCGAATGTCGCCACGCGGTAGCCGACCGAGCGCAAGAGGCTATCGAGCGCGCCGCGCAGTGCGCCATCATCGTCGAGCACGATGACGAGCGGCGTCGCGCCATCGGCATACTGGACCGCGGCACTCATGCGGCGTCCTCGAGCTGTGCCGGGAGGGACAGGTGAAAAGTTGCTCCCGGCCCGTCGTTCTGTGCGGCCCAGATGCGCCCGCCATGGGCTTCCACGATCGATCGGCAGATGGACAGTCCCATTCCCATCCCCTGTGGCTTGGTGGTGTAGAACGCGGTGAACAGGCGCGACATAGCCTCGTCGCTAAGGCCGATGCCACAATCGCTGACCGAGATGACGACCCGCCCGCAAGCCTCGATGCGCGACGCGACGCACACCTCGCGCACGTCCACCGTCGCCATGGCGTGCATCGCATTGATCAAGAGATTGATGATGACTTGCTGCAGCTGAATTCGGTCAACCGAAACATTGGGCAGGTCGATGTCGAGGTCAAGCTTGAGCGAAACGCCGCGCTCGCGCAGCTCCCCATCGACGAGACCGGCTGCTTCTTCGACGATCTCGTTGATATTGAGGGGCATACGCTGCGGGTCGGTTTTCTTCGACAGCGCTCGCAGCCGCCCCACGACATCGCTGGCCCGCCGGCCCTGCCCGATGATCTGCTCGATATTGGAGCGCACCTCCGCCAGCTCGGGCACGGGGCGGTCGAGCCAGCGCAAAGATGCCTCGCCGCTGCTGACGACCGCGGCAAGCGGCTGCCTCACTTCATGGGCGATGGAGGCGGTGAGCTCGCCGAGCATCGTCACCCGGGCAATATGGGCAAGCTCGGCACGGGCCTTTTCCAAAGCGCGTTCCGCCTTGGTGCGTTCGGTAATATCCATCACACTCACGAGGACATTGGCAAAACGGCGTGGACCCGGCGGAAAGCGCGCGGCGACCAGAACAGCGCGCTTTTTGCCCCGCAGTGTGCGAACGTGCGCTTCGCCCTCGAAAATGTCGCGGCCATCGGCAATCGCAAGCAGCAGCTTTTTTAGCAGCGGCAGGACCTGCGGCGCGAACACATCCGGCAATGCGGCCATCAAATGTTGTTTATTGTCGGCCTCGAAAAGCCGGACTGCGGCCTCATTGATATCGAGCGTCTTGCCGAGCTGCGTACATGCGAGGATTGCCTGCGGATTGCCGGCAAGATAGCCCTCCATGTCCGCAACGCCCCGGCGCTTTAGCGCCTCGAGCGCGGCGGCGACGGCAGAATAGTCCTTTTCCCACATGGCTATCGCGGTCGATTCGAACATGGTTCGGTAGCGCCGCTCACTCGCCGCGAGCACTTGGGTGGCCGTCTGGTTTTTCAACGTGAGAAAAGTCGTGACCGTCAGCGCCGCCAGGCTGATCAGGAAGCGTAGCAGCGAGCCTTCCTTCACCGAGCTGGCATGTTCGATGCCATAGGCGATGACCGTGAGAAGGGCGCAGCCGACAGCAACCAGGATAATGCCCCTTCTGTCGCAGAAATTGGCGGCGGTCAGTACGACCACACCGTAAAGCACCGCTACTGCGAACTCGATAGGCCCGAAGGTATCGAAGAGAAAAATCGCCAGAGCGAGCACGGCCGCGAGAACGGGAAATAGCAGCTTGCGGTAATCGTAAGGATAGGCGCGCTGCGCAGCAGGACTGCGGAGCACGCTCGTATGACTGGTACTGTCGGCACTCGTCATGCCGGTCGCGCTCCCCTCAGCTTGGCGATTGATGACGATGCAGCCTGCCTACGGCAAAGCATGTGGGCTTTTGCGCGTATATAGGTGGCCTTAGCCCGCGCGTGAAGCGGCTCCACTCAGCGCGGGAATACAGTTTCATCCCTACTGCAAATTACCGCCATGCCAACCTGCCGTGCCGATTACAGGCGAATCTCAGCTATGGAAGCGCAAATGAAGTTACGATTGGAGCAATCATTCAATATCCGTGAGATGCACCGACAGCAACTTCCGCCTCAAACCGCCTCAGTAGACCGTGATGATGATCCGCCTGCCTGATGCGAACTCATTTGCGTCCGCATCAGGCAGGCTTGGTATTTGAGGACGTTCCGTTACGCAGCAGCCTTTAGCCCTTCAGCAGCGAGGGCTTTCTGGACCGACGGACGTGCCTCCACGCGCTTCGCCAGCGCCGCAAGGCTTGGCCATCGCGAAAGCTCGATGCCCACCGGGCGGCTCCAGCTGCTGATGACGTAGAGATAGGCATCAGCAATGGTGAAGCTGTCTCCGGTGAGATAAGGCCGTCCGTCGGAGAGCATCGCCTCGATGACATCAAAACGCTTCTCGATCTTCTCCCGGAAAGCCGGCTTGGCGTCCTCGGGCGTGGTTGCCGCAAAGAGCGGGCTGAACGTCTTGTGCAGCTCGGTCGAAATGAACACCAGCAGCTCCTCCAGACGCAGCCGTTCTGTCGAGCCGCGCGGCGGGGCGAGACGGGTATCGGGGGCACGATCGGCGATATATTGCTGGATCACCACGCCTTCGGTGAGTATCCCGCCATCGTCGAGCTGTAGCGCAGGGACATATCCCTTGGGGTTGATTGCCCAGAAATCTGCTCCTGTTTCCGTCTTCTTGGCTTTGAGGTCGACCTTCTCCAGCACGACGCTTTCGCCAGCCTCGCGCAGGGCAATATGCGGCGCAAGCGAGCAAGCACCGGGGGCATAATAAAGCTTCATTCGCGTTTCTCCACTTGTCGATTGTCAGAGTGAAAGCAGGCAGCGCGCATGTGGCGAACATAGAAGGACAGATTACCTTTGGAAACCATCTAACTCTGTGTTAGCTGAAGATTCACGTTTCCAGGTGGAAAGGAAGGGAGCAGCGGGAAATGCCGTTACTGATGAGAAAGAGCAAGGTCACACCGCCCCAGGAGTCGTGCCCGATCGGGACTTGCATGGATTTGCTGGGCGGCGCCTGGGCGCCGAACGTGATCTGGTATCTTTCCGGCGGTCCACGCCGCTTCAGCGAGCTACAGCTCGATATGCGCCCGATCTCGGCGAAGGTGCTGTCGGTGCGGCTGAAGGACCTGGAGCGAAAGGGTGTCGTCCGCAGGCGAGTGATCAACTCCTCGCCGCCATCGGTGGAATATTCGCTAAGCGAGCTTGGCCTGGAGCTGATACCGGCGATCGAGGCCATCGCCCAGGTCGGCTACAAGCTGAAGCAGCAGCAAAGGCCTGCGGCCTGCTAGCTCCAGCACGCGCTCAAAGACGGGATCGCAGGAGGGAGAATGGGAATCCTCGCCCGTGGAGCATCAGGCCGGCGCCATAGTTTGGGATGGAGGCAATCATGCCGGCGCTGAAAGGCGTTCTCGAAACCGTGCTATATGTCGACGATCTCATGCGTGCCCAGGCCTTCTATGCGGCTTTGTTCGATCTGCCGCTGATCTTCTCCGATCGGCGGATGTGCGCCTATGACGTTGGCGGTCACAGCGTACTTCTGCTGTTTCGGCGCGGGGAATCGCTCCGCACCGTCCAGCTGCCAGACGGCACCATTCCGCCCCATGACGGCAGCGGGCCCGTTCACATCGCCTTTTCGATCGATGCTGATGCCCTCGCAGAGTGGGAGGAGCGCCTTGGCGCTCATGGGGTGACTATCGAGGCCCGGGCGAGTTGGCCGCGCGGCGGCAAAAGCCTCTACTTCCGCGATCCCGACGGGCACCTGCTCGAGCTGGCCACGCCGGGGCTTTGGCCGGGCTACTAACAACTCTGCGCGAAAAAATGCTCAGTCGTCGACATCCGTAGTCGGGCGATCATCGCCTTGCGCCACCTCGTCATGCCACCGGCCCTTCTCATCCTCCCAGGAGATCGGTGTGGTCTCTCCCGGAATCTCCTGCTCCCGCGCAGCGTGGCGCGCCGCGTAGAGCGCGTCGTCATGCGTCGGGAAGGTCTCGGAAAACACATCGCCAACCTTATAAGCCCATCCGCCGTCGTGCTCGACGATCTCGTAGGTCACCTTCGACATGGCAATTATCTCCCAGCATTGATAACGGGCTCACGCCGTATTTTCGCGCGAGCCCCCTTGAAAACCGCACCATCATCCCTGCCCGGCATGGGCTGAATTGGCTTTGCTCTGAGGTAGTAAGGGACCGGGCGGCGTTATGAAAGTGGTGATGACGTGCGGCACTTCGCTCCTCACGCGATTCTGAATGCGCGCGATGGCGCTCTCGATCTGATCGCTGCTGACGTCAGAGAAGTCCAGCTGCAGCACAGCGACAATCTGGTCAGGCGCAAGATGCAGCGTGTAGAGCCGGGTGAGCCCTTCGACGGCTGCATCATTTTCGACAATGCGGCGGATGGCGCGCTCCACCCGAGGGGAAGCCGCCTCACCGATGAGCAGGCTCTTGCTTTCGCGGGCGAGGAAAAAGGCCGTGCCCGCAAGCAGCAGGCCGATACCAATCGAGGCGACACCGTCTAGTACCGGCTCATCGAAATACTGCGCAGCGCCGATACCGGCCGCAGCGATGGCAAGGCCGATGAGCGCGGCGCTGTCCTCCAAAAGCACGATGAACGAGGGCGGATCCTTGCTCTCCTGGATGGCCTCCACAATATCGTCATTGCCTTTCGAGCGACGGAAATTGTGCAATGCGAAGCCCCAGCTTGCCGCCTCGAACAGGAAGGAAATTCCCAGAACAATGTAGTTGGCCGTATAGCTGCCGTGCAGCGGCTTGGGCGCCATCACATGCTGGACGCCTTCGTAAAGGGAGAGGCCTGCACCAAGCCCAAAAATCAGCACCGCGACGATAAAACTCCAGAAATAGAGCTCGCGGCCATGCCCGAGGGGATGCTCGCGGTCGGGCGGACGGGATGCGCGGTGCTGACCATACAGCAGCAGCACCTGATTGCTGGTGTCCACGAGCGAGTGAAATCCCTCGCTCAGCATCGCCGAGCTGCCCGTGAAGAACGCGGCAACGAACTTGGTAATCGCGATCGCCAGATTGGCGGCAAGCGCGGCATAGACGGTCAGGCTTGTCGATGAGACGTTCACTGCGCACCCCTGGAGGCGCCATCCGCGAAAGGCGCCTTCGCATACTGTTCTAACGTTCGCCGAGCGACCTCGCGAGCCGTTTTATTAGGCGACCCTTTAAGCCAAACGCCCGAGCGAGCAGCAGCGCGCTCCCCCTAACGCTGTGTTTCGCCTGCCGCCACTCTTTCCTCAGCCTCCTGTGTTCTGCCTCGGGCGGCAAGCTTGAAGAACAGCGGCACGAGCAGCGTGGCGATGAAAGTCGCGGCAAGCATGCCGCCGATCACGCCGGTACCGATCGAATGCCGGCTTGCCGATCCGGCACCGGAGCTCACCGCCAGCGGCAGCACGCCAAGAATAAAGGCGAGCGACGTCATGATGATTGGACGGAAGCGCAGCCGCGCGCCTTCCGCCGCCGCCTCCGCGATCGGGGTGCCTTCCCGGGAGCGCTCGGCAGCAAATTCGACGATGAGGATGGCGTTCTTCGCCGCAAGGCCAATCAGCGTAACCAAGCCGATCTGGAAATAAATGTCATTCTCGATGCCACGCAGCCAGATTGCGACGATCGCGCCGAAAACCGCGAACGGCACGGCGGTGATGACCGCGAGCGGCAGCGACCAGCGCTCATATTGCGCGGCAAGGATCAGGAACACGAACACCAGGCCGAAGATGAAGCCCTGATAGCCGGTGCCGGCGGTCGAGAGCTCCTGATAGGCGGCGCCGGTCCAGCCGATGGTGTAGTCGTTGCCGAGCGTCTGCTTCACGACATCCGTCATCACCTGGATTGCCTGTCCGGAGGAATAGCCGGGCGCGGCATTGCCCTGGACGCGGGCGGCGGGGAAGATGTTGAAGCGGTCGACCACATCCGGCCCCGAGACCCGGGTCGTGCTGGCGAGCACGTTGAGCGGCACCATCGCGCCGCTTGAGGCGCGCACATAGACATGCTGGAGGTCTTCAGGTGACTGACGGAACTGGCCTTCGGACGACAGGCTGACGCGGAAGGTGCGGCCAAACAGGGTGAAATCGTTCACGTAGAGGCTGCCGAAGGTGCTCTGCATCGCGTCGAAAATGTCGGCCACCGCCACGCCAAGCGCCTTCGCCTTCTCGCGGTCGACATCGATCCGATATTGCGGGACGTTGGTGCTGAAGGTCGTCGATACTCCCGCCAACTCCGGGCGCTGATTGGCCGCGGCGACGACCTTCTGCGTTGCCTGGGCGAGCTGCTCGAGCGAGCCGCCGGTGCGGTCCTGCAGGAAGAACTCGAAGCCGCCGGTCGTGCCGATGCCCTGGATCGGCGGCGGATTGAAGCCGATCACCACGCCGTCTTTGAAGTTGGCATTCAGCGCACCGAAGGCCGGCGCCAGAGCGCGGGCGTCCTGGCGTGGGTCGGTGCGCTCCGACCAGTCCTTCAGGCTGACGAAGGAGACGCCGGCATTGGTCTTCTGCGCGCCGGAGAGAAAATCGAAGCCGGACAGTGTCACCACGGTCCCAACCGCCGGGTTCTTCAGCACACCATCGGTCACCTGCGAGGTGATGGCGCGGGTTCGGTCGAGCGAGGCCGCTGGCGGCAGGTTGGTCACCAGGAACACATAACCCTGGTCCTCGGCCGGGATCAGGCCACCCGGCACGCGCTCGAAAAGCTGCCAGGTGGCGAGCACCATCACTCCCACTACGGCAATGCCGATCAGCGCGTGACGCAGGAAGAATGCGACGGTTGCCGAATAGCGGTCGCGCACCCAGTCGAAGCCGCGGTTGAACCAGCGGAACGGCGCCCATGGCTTGCCGCGCTCGGGCTTGAGCAGGATGGCGCACAGCGCCGGCGAAAGGGTGAGCGCGACGATGCCGGAGATCACGACCGACACTGCGATCGTCACCGCGAACTGGCGGTAGAGCTGGCCGGCAAGCCCGCCCAGGAACGAGACTGGGATGAAGACCGCGCACAGCACCAGCACGATGGAGATAATCGGCCCGCTTACCTCCTCCATGGCCTGGATCGCGGCCTCGCGCGGACTCTTGCTCTCGCTCTCCATGATGCGCTCGACATTTTCGAGCACGACGATGGCATCATCGACCACGATGCCAATGGCGAGCACCATGCCGAACAGCGTCAGCAGGTTGATCGAGAAGCCGAGCACATACATGCCGGCAAAGGTGCCGATCAGAGAGACCGGCACGGCGATGATCGGGATCAGCGTCGCGCGCCAGCTCTGCAGAAACAGGAATACCACCAGCACTACGAGGCCGATGGCTTCGGCAAAGGTGTAGACCACCTCGCGCACCGAGACCTCGACAAAGCGCGTGGTGTCGAACGGGGTGTCGTAGCGCAGCCCTTCTGGAAAGCGCTGCGACAGCCGGTCCATGGTGGCCTTGATGTTCGCCGCAACCTGCAGCGCATTGGCCCCGGGCTGCAAATAGACGCCGATCGGCACGGTCGGCGAGCCGTTGAACGTGGCGGAGAAGCTGTAGTTCAGCGAGCCGAGCTCAACCCTCGCCACGTCCTTCAGCCGGAGCGCCGCCCCATCACTGTCGGAGCGCAGGATGATGTTCTCGAAGTCCTTGGTGCTGACGAGGCGGCCGCGCGTGGTGGCGGTGTAGGTGAAGGCCTGATGGCCCTCCATCGGCTCCTCGCCGAACCGGCCGGCGGCGAACTGCTGATTCTGCTCGCGGATGGCATTGGCGACATCGGTCGGGGTGAGATTGTAGCGCGCCACCTTGTCCGGGCGCAGCCAGATGCGCATCGAATAGTCGGACTGGCCGAACAGCGAGGCATCGCCCACGCCCTCGGTGCGGCGCAGCTCGTCGATGACGTTGATGAGCGCGTAGTTGGAGATAAAGATGGTGTCGTAGCGCCCGCCGGGCGATGACATGGTCAGCACCTGGAGGATCGAGGTCGAGCGCTTGCGCACTGTCACGCCCTGGCGGGTCACCTCTTCGGGCAGCAAAGCGGCGGCGCGCTGCACGCGGTTGTTGACATCGATGGTCGCCTGGTCGGGATCGGTGCCGATATCGAAATAGACCGAGAGGCTGAGCGTGCCGGAGGCGGTCGAGGTGGAGCGCATGTAGATCATGTGCTCGGCGCCGTTGATCTGCTCCTCGAGCGGGGTGGCGACCGTCGAGGCGATGGTCTCGGCATCGGCGCCGGGATAGGTGGCCTGCACCACCACTTCGGGCGGCACGATCTGGGGATATTGCGCGACCGGCAGCACCCGCATGGCGATGAGGCCGGCAAGCACGATGATGATGGAGATGACCGAGGCGAAAACCGGCCGCAGGATGAAGAAACGGGAGATCACTGCGTCGCTCCCCCATTGGCGGCGGGTGCGCCGCCATTGTGTGCCGCCTTGCCGTCCGGCTTGCCGCCGCCATCGCTCGCCTGCCGCTTCGGCTGCGGGGGCGGCGTGGTGCTGGCCGGCACCGGTTTCACCGGGCTGCCGGGCTTGACCCGGATCACGCCGTCGACGACCACGCGGTCGTCGGGCTTGAGGCCACTCTTGACGACATAGCCGTTCTCGACGAGCTGGCCGAGTTCCACCCGGCGGGACTGCGCCTTGTTGTCGTCGCCGACCACATAGACCGAGGCGCCTTCCGGGTTCTGCGACACGGCGCGCTGGGGCACCACAATCGCGTCCGGCAGGGTCAAGCCACCGATGGCCACCCGTACGAACTGTCCGGGCAGGATATCGCCGTCGGGATTGGGGAAGATGGCTCGGGCCTGTATCGTGCCGGTCTGCGGATCGACGGTGCGGGTTGCGATGTCAATGCGTCCCTTGGTCGGGTAGACGCTGCCATCACCGTAATGCAGCTCGACGGTAAGCTGGTCGGCGGTGATCGGCTTCTCGCGCTTCTTGTTGAGCTCGCGGAAGTCCCTGTATTCGGCGTCGGTGAAGGAGAAATTCACATAGGCGGGATCGAGCTGGGTGATGGTGGTGAGGACGGTCGACTCCGCCTGCACGAGCGAACCTTCCGGCGGCGTTTGTAGCGAAGTGACGCCAGTCACCGGCGCGGTGATGCTGGTGTACTGGATGTTCAGCTTGGCGGCGTCGATCTGCGCCTGGGCGAGCTTCACGGCGGCGCGTGTGAGATCGCGCTGGGCAACGGCCTGTTCGAACTGCTGTTTGCTGGAGACCTCCTTGTTGGCGAGGTCCTGGTAGCGGTTGTAGTTCTCCTCCGCCTGGGTCGCCTGGGCCTGAGACTGGGCCAGCTGCGCCTCGGCTTGGGCAAGAGCGACCTCATAGGTGGCGGGGTCGATCTTGAACAACTCCTGGCCCTGATTGACCTTGGCGCCTTCTTCAAATTCGCGCTTCAAGAGCGCGCCGCCGACCCGCGCCCGGATCTCGACTTCACGAAAGCCAGCGACACGGCCGGCATATTCGACAGGCGTCGGCACCTCGGTCGGCTTCACGGTCAAGACGCCGACTTCTGGCGTCGGGGGCGCGGGCCGAGCCGGTTGCGGCTTTCCACCGGAAAGCTGGGCCGATGCCCAATTGCGTGCGGTCTGAAACCCTTGCGGCCAGAAAAACCATATGCCCGCCACTGCGACGGCGATTACGAGCAGGAGCACAAGAAGGGGCCGAAGGCGCTGAGACAAGACGCGGCACTCCATGCGAGTTGCAAGAGTCGAAGGGACAGAAACCCCAGGGCATTAACGTCCGCGCTCCGGCTTGGTTCACGAGCACAGCACGCTTCAAAGCGACAAGCAGCGGAACCATTCGGCAAAAATCAGCAAGCCGGGCGGAATAAGCGGCGCCATTTAGTGTCCAACCACTGAAGATCACATCTAGCACCGGAGAGGCGACTATGCCCTACCCCCCTGCCCTTCGTCTGAGCGCCCTCGCCTTGAGCCTGGTGCTCGGTTTTGGCGCGGCGCGTCTTGCCTTGGCGCATGAGCTGGCCCTACCGAGCATATCCAGCAATGCGGCCGAGGCCACGTTTCTTGCCGAGAACGACACCGCAATGACCAAGATGATGAATGATATGACGGTCAAGCCGACCGGCGACATCGACCGCGACTTCGCGCTGATGATGATCCCGCATCACCAGGGTGCCGTCGATATGGCACTCGCCGAGCTGCGCTACGGCAAGAACGAGCAGCTCCGCCGGATCGCCCAGGAGATCATTGTCGATCAGTTGCAGGAGATCGCCGCCATGCGGCTGGCGATCGGCGCGCCCCTTCCGCCCGATGCACCCGCACCCACGCAGCAGCAGGCGGTGCAGGCCGCCAGCCCTGCCGAGCCTATGCCCCATCACCATCACGCCGATCCGGCGCAATAGGAGCACCCCATGACCCGCAAAATTTTGATGCTCGCCCTTCTGGCGGGCGTGTCTTCAGCTGCAATGACCGCGGCGTTTGCCGGCCAGGCGCCTGGATCGACCAGCGATCCGAACATTGCCGTCAGCCACCATGACCGTGTCTACGCAGCCGAGCAGTTCTCCAACACCGTCTCGGTCACCGATCCGGCCGACAACAAGCTGCTCGGCGTGATCCGGCTCGGCGATCCGCAGCCGGCCAATTTCAGCCCGCTCTATCGCGGGCAGGTGCTGGTGCACGGCATGGGCTTCTCGCCGGACCACAAGACGCTGGCGGTCGTCTCGATCGGGTCGAACTCCGTGACGTTCATCGACACCGCGACCAATGCAGTGAAGCACACCACCTATGTCGGGCGCTCGCCGCATGAGGCATTCTATACGCCGGATGGCACGGAAGCTTGGGTAACTATCCGCGGCGAGGACTATGTCTCGGTGATCGATGCCGCGACTTTCGAGGAGAAGACCCGCATCAAGGTCGCGAGCGGTCCGGGCATGCAGATCTTCTCCCCAGACGGCAAATACGGCTATGTCTGCTCGTCCTTCAATCCGGAGGTGGCGGTCATCACCGTGGCCGATCACCAAATTGTCGCGCGAGTGAAGCAGGACTCCCCATTCTGCCCGAACATCGCCGCCACGCCGGATGGTAAGCAGGTCTGGCTGACGCTGAAGGACATTGGCCGCACCATGGCCATCAATGCACAGCCGCCGTTCAACATCCTCAAGTCGATCGACACCGGGCCGATCACCAATCACGTCAATTTCGCCGCCACACCGAACGGCACTTTCGCCTATGTCTCCATCGGCGGGTTGAACGAGGTGCGGGTGTTCCGCACCGACGATTTCTCGCAAGTGGCCACCATACCCGTCGGCGCGCTGCCCCATGGCGTCTGGCCCTCGGGCGATGGGACGCGAATCTATGTCGGACTTGAGAACGCCGATGCGCTCGCCGCCATCGACACCGCCAGCAACAAGGTGATCGCCACCATCCCGATCGGCCAGGCACCGCAGGCCATCACCTACGTGCCGAACGCAGTGCCAGAGGGGGCGGGGACAGAAGGCCTGCAGCCGCTCGGCGTTGCCGGACAAGTCGCGCATCTGTCATTGGCACGCGTGGGCGCCGGTAAGCATACTGACCGCTCAGGGGAGGCACCGACCAGCATTTCGCTGTTCGATCAGGGCCTCATCCAGGTGTTGCAGGCCTCGGTTACCGGTCTTGAGCCGAAGAAGCCTTATGTCCTGGCGCTTGCCAGCGAACCGAACGGCGGAGGGGCCCTCGAGCCACTTTCCGCCTTCATGACCAATCCGGCCGGTTCGGCGATCGTCAATGCGGCAGGGCCGATCAGGCAGATCGTCCGCGGCAAGGACCGCGCCGAGCGGCGTTATCTGGTGATCGCGCCCGGCACCATGGCCGAGGTCGGCAGGCCGGTCCAGACGCAGATCGACTGACCAGAGAGAGGGCCGAACTACGTGCAGGACATGATCGTCCTCGTCGAGCCGCTGATCCCCGCTCTCAGACGCTATGCCAGATCGCTGCTGCGCAATGCATCCGCCGCCGATGATCTGGTGCAGGACTGCCTGGAGCGGGCGGTCAGCCGCTGGCATGAGCGCCGGGCGGAGGGCAATGCGCGGAGCTGGCTGTTCACGATTCTCCACAATCTTGCCGTCAACCGGCTGCGCCAGACGGCAAGGCGCGGCCCGCATGTTGCGATCGAGGATGCGGGCGAAATCGCCTTTGCGCAGGCGCCCGCGCAGGAGGATAGCCTACGCCACAAGGAGCTCATGGGCGCGCTGAACAGCCTGCCGGAGGATCAGCGCAGCGTATTGCTGCTGATCTGCGTGGAAGACCTTACCTATGCCGAGGCGGCGCAGGTGCTCGGCATTCCGATCGGGACGGTGATGTCGCGGCTGTCGCGTGCGCGAGAGAGACTGCTCAGAACGATGGAAGCCGGCGTCGAAGATAAAAGGCCAAGTACGCCAATGCTGAGGAGGGTGAAATGAACGCCGGCCGTCCCATTTCCGAAGACGATCTGCACGCCTATGTCGATCGGGCATTGGATACGGCTCGCCAGGCCGAGGTCGGGGCTTATCTCGGCGCTCACCCCGATATGTCCCAGCGCATCGAAGGCTTTGCCCGGCAGCGCGCGATGCTGCGCAAGGCCCTGGCGCCCGTTATCGAGGAGCCGCTTCCCGCGCGTCTCAACCTTGCCCGCATGATCGCGGCGCAGCGCAGGCCAACGCGCACGCTCTGGCGTTCCGCCGCCGCAGCGGCCCTTTTGCTGGTTGGAGGCGGGGCGCTAGGCTGGTTCGGGCATTCCATGCTGAACGCACCGAACGGGGGTATCGCCGCGTTGTTGCGTGAGGCATCGGAGAATTACCAGGTCTACAGCCCCGATCATGTTCGGCCGGTGGAGATGCGCTCCGTCGATGGCGCGGAGCTGGTGAGCTGGGTATCTGAGCGACTTCATCGCCCCGTGGTCGTGCCGAACCTGGCCCCTTCCGGCTTCCGTTTTATGGGGGGGCGGCTCGTGGCTACGCCGCATGGTGCTGCCGGCATGTTCATGTATGACGACGACAACGGCACGCGTCTCGTGATGATGATGCGTCCCATGGCCATCGAGGAAGACGCAGCCTTTTCCCGCTATGAGAAGGCGGGGATCTTCGGCATTGCTTGGTCGCGGGACGGGATGGGGTACGGCCTGGTCGGAGCCGCACCGTTCTCGAGGTTGCAGTCGATTGCCGACGACGTCCGCAGACAGACGGCTGAGGGTCGCTGATGGACTGAGCGGGACCGGCCCGCTCCCCCGCCTTTCGCCGCGATTGCAGCTATCGCCTGGGCGAGATTTGCGCCAAGATCAGCCTGCGGCGGGATCGCCGGTCATCAACCAATCCGCCGGCCGTCCGCCAGCTTCACTTTTCCCTTACCGCACCGACACCGATCGTGGACGTTCAGCAGCGTCATTGGAGGGTAGCTTGGAGATCATTGGCATCGAAAATCGCGCCACCCAGCGGGCGCGCTCAGAGTGGTTCACCGGAGCGGTATGGCTCGACCAGATCGCTGCAGGCGCCGAACCATCGAGAGCGCGGGCCGCTCGCGTAAGCTTCGAGCCGGGTGCGCGCACCGCCTGGCACACGCATCCTCTCGGTCAGGTCCTTTATATCCTCTCCGGTGTCGGCCGGGTCCAGTGCGAAGGAGGGCCAGTCTGCACCGTGCGCGCCGGCGACACGGTGGTGTTTGCACCTGGCGAGCGGCACTGGCATGGCGCCTCACCCGAGCACGCCATGGTGCACCTTGCCCTGCATGAGGCCGATGATAGCGGTAAACACGTAAGTTGGCAGGAACACGTGACGGACGCCGAATACCTACAAGCACAGGACTAATCGGCACATGCTTGCGCGTGATATCGCCGTGAGGTGGGGCAGAACATGGCGCGCTGGATAAAAAGCATAAGCCTTTGGCTGCTTGCGGCTGGATGTGCCCTTCCCGCGGCGGCGCAGGAGGCTCGCTATAGTGGCATTTGCGATGCCTCGGCCGCAATTGCGCTCGGCACCGACCGTTTTGTCGTGGGTGAGGATGAACACAATGTTTTGCTCATCTACCGCCGGGATCATCCCGGGTCAGTCGAAGGAGTCGATCTCAACAGCTATCTAGGAACCGAGCCGGACGAAGAGTCCGATATTGAGGGCGCAGCGCGCATCGGTGATCGCATCTACTGGATCACCTCGCATGGCCTCGACAAGAATGGCGAGGAGAAGGCAACACGCCGCCGGCTTTTTGCGACCGATATCATCGAGACGCCCTCCGGTCCGACCGTTAAGCCCTTGGCCACTCCGCCTTATGAGGATCTGCTCGCGGATTTGATCGCCGAGTCGAAGTTCAGGCCCCTCGATCTCGCAGCAGCCGCGCAGAAGGCGCCGGAAAAGAAGCATGGCTTCAATATCGAGGGTCTCGCCGCGACGCCGGAAGGGCATCTGCTGATCGGTTTTCGCAATCCGAGGCCGGGCGGAAAAGCCATCGTCATCCCGATCACCAATCCAAAGGAGGTCGTTGAGCGGAGGAAAAAGCCTGTCTTTGACGATGCAATGCTCCTGGATATCAATGAGGACGCCATCGATGCCGACCGAGAGGGGCGCGGAATCCGCAGCATCGAGAGGATCGGCGACTATTACCTGATCGTTGCCGGGCCGTTTGCGAATAACGGAAGCTTCGCGATCTATCGCTGGACCGGCCAAGCGGCCGACAAGCCGAAGCCGCTCAACGCCGATCTCGGCACGCTACGGCCAGAAGCCCTCTTCGCAGGTCCCGGCATCGATCAGATCACCATTCTCAGTGATGATGGCGATGAGCGGGTCGGCCGCAAGAAGTGTAAGAATGTCGCCCCGGATAGCAAGAGTTTCCGCGCCAAGACGTTGCCCCTCCAGTGAGCCACTTGGGTCTGCGGCGATCGGTTTAACTAAAGCCAACCGTTCCGCTTGAACCAGTAATAGGGAATGATGGCCGAAGCGACCATCAACAGGAGCGAAAACGGATAGCCGAGCGTCCAGCTTAGCTCCGGCATATATTTGAAATTCATGCCATAGAGCGTGGCGACGAGCGTCGGGGGTAGAAACAGCACCGCCGCAATCGAGAATACCTTGATCACGCGGTTCTGCTCGATGTTGATCAGATTGAAGGTTGCTTCCTGCAAATGGCCGATCTGCGCGGCAAGATGCTCGGCATATTCGTTCAACGAGGCAATATCGCGCTCCAGCGATCTGGCCTTGCCCTTCACCTCACCATTGAGCCAGCTTTCACCGCTCTGCCTGACGAAAGAAAGGATGCGATTGAAGCTCAACAGACTTTCGCGGAGCTTGCCGAGCAGCGCGCCTGACCGGCCGAGCCGCCTCACCGTTCCCTGCAAGTCGATGCGCGGCACGCGCACTCCATCGTTGCCGGCGACGCTGCTTTCGCCATGGAATATGTCTCCGGCGACACCGTCGAGATCTGAGGCGACCTTCTCCAGCACGTCCGCAATGCGCTGGACGATCTGCTCGACCAGCGAGACGAACAGCAGGCTCGTAGTATTGTGCTCCTCGGGCTTGCGTGCGCATTTCTGCTGGAAGGTCTTGAAGGGCAGCGGGTCCGAATAGCGTACGGTCACCAGATGCTGGGGTGTGAGCACAAAGCTGACCTCGGTTCGCACCGGGCGATGCTCGGCGGCTCCGGTGACCATCACCCCGGTGAGGAACAGAGCACCTCTTTCTTCATAAATCCGTGAAGACTCCTCGATTTCACGCATCTCTTCGCGGGTCGGGATGTCGATGCCAAGCGTGCTCTCGAGGGCGCCCTCTTCTTCTTCTGTCGGCGTTTTGAGATCGATCCAGATCGCCTTCTTCAGCCCGTCGCTAAGCTCTCCCTCAGGCTCCAACAGCTGCAAACCGCCAGCCGAAACGGCATAAAGACTTATCATTGCCGGTTATTTTCCATGCTTTTCGTAAACCTGCGCCTTATAGCAAGTTTTTGCTCTTGCCCGCAGTGGCTAGATTGAACGGCGTCGGCCGCATCGCGTTCGATCGCTATACCAAAAATCAACCCTTGGTTGCCTAATGCTACGGGTGGTCTCACAACGGGCAGCCCGATGCGCGTGAAATTTTCTATCGTTACCAAGCTCACACTACTCGTCGTCGGCGCCGTCACCCTGACCGCCCTCGCCGTCAATGAATCTTATGTACAAGCGACCAAGCAGATCCTCATCGACCGCGCGTTAACGGATCTGCGGAAAGAAGCCGAGTTTTTCCAGTATCCCCTTGCCGGCAGGATTAACGAGCTAACCGACGATGCCGAGTTGATCTCAAGCCTTTCGGCCGTCAAAGCGCTGATCCGGGCACAGCTTAACGGTGGTGTCGATCCAGAGATCAATCTTCCCACTGAACGGATGCTGGCCTCGCTCACCACTACCATCACGGAGATGATGCGCACGCGCGAGCAGTACCTTCAGATCCGGCTTATTGGTGTGGCGGACGGTGGCCAGGAAATGCTCAGGGTCGTGCGCTTCGGCAATCGCATTGAACGTACTCCTGACGATGAACTGCAACAAAGAGCGGATACCGACTTCTTTCAAGAGACGATCCGCCTCCAACCAGGGGATATTTTTCTCTCTCAGGTAAACCTGAACAAAGAGTACGGCAAGGTCTCGCTGCCGCATTCGCTTGTCTTGCGCGCCGCCGTGCCGATCTTCAGACCTGACAATAGTGTCTTCGGCATCGTTGTTATCAATTTAGATGCAGGGCAGGTCTTTCATGATATTCGGAAACGCTTAACGCCAGGCCGGGCTCTCTATCTTGTGAATGCCCGCGGCGATTACCTGGTGCACCCCGATAGATCCGTGCTGTTCGCCACCGACCTCGGTCATGACCGTCGCATCCAGAGCGATAGACCACAGCTGGCCAACGTCATGGGAGATATTAAACAGGAAGAAGCGACCTTCCTGCCAACGGACGAAGCCAACGGGAATGTCCTCACCTTTACGAAATACCACTACGATCCGCGTGATCCCTACAATTACCTCGGTATCGCCGTCGAGGCGCCCTATGCAGCTATCGTCGCCAAGACCGGCGGGGTGCAGACGCAGGGATATCTTCTCAGCAGCGCCATAGCGCTGATCGCCGCGGCTGCCAGTATCATCCTACTGCGCATGCTGCTTCGCCCGTTGAACCGAGTTGCCGATAGCGTCGTGCGCTACCGGAGGGGTGAGCAGGACATCGCGCTTCCCGTTAACTCGCCAGACGAACTCGGCGTGCTGGCCAGAGAATTTGCCGGGATGATCCAGCAGAAGCGGGACGAGGATTGGGCAAGGGAAAATCTCCTGGCCATCTCCCGCAACCTGCTTGGCTTCAAGGAGCTGTCAGGTTTCGCAGCGACGCTCATGGAGATGCTAACACCGACGGTCGGAGCTCAGGTGGGGGTGCTTTATGTCAGCTCCAGCTTCGCAGACGAGCGCGCCAGAACCAAAACCGAAACACTGATGTTCCTGGCGGGTTGGGGCTTTGCCGCGAGCGAGGGCGAGGGCCTTCCGTGCCAAATTAAATGGGGCGAAGGTCTCGTGGGAGCCTGCGCGCGCAGCCGCACACGCATGCTGATAAACGATGTACAGGAGGATTATCTGCGCATCTCTACCGCACTTGGCGAGGCGAAGCCGAGACACGTACTGCTGCTGCCTGTGCTGTTCGAGAACACGCCGGTCGGCGTCATTGAGCTCGCGACCGTCGGAGCATTCTCTGATGTCCAGATCGCTTTTCTGGATTCCCTCAGCTTCAATCTCGGCTTCATCATGAATGCCATTGCCGCTGGCATGCGCACCCAGAAGCTGCTCGAGGAAACGCGCCAGATCGCCGAGGAGTTGCAGCGCAATGAGGAAGAGTTGAAGGCGCAGCAGGAGGAACTCGCAGCCTCGAACGAGGAAATGGAAGAAAAAAATAAGGCGCTCGAACAGCAGAATGCGCGCATCCGGCAGCAACGCGAGCAGCTTGAAGAAAATAAGCGAATGATCGAGGACAAGATCAGAGAGGTTGAACTTGCCAGTAAATACAAGTCCGAATTCCTCGCCAATATGTCCCACGAGCTGCGCACGCCGCTGAACAGTCTCCTGATCCTGGCGCGCGACCTCAGTCTCAACGAAGAGGGCAATCTCACCAACGAGCAGGTCGAGGAGGCGCGCGTCATCCACAATGGCGGGCTGGAGCTGCTCTCGCTCATCAACGACATTCTCGACCTGTCGAAAGTCGAAGCCGGCAAGATCAATATCACCGTCGAAGACGTGCAACTCGGCGGGCTCGTGAAGAAGCTCTCTGAGCAATTCCGGCCGATCACACAGGAATCCGGCCTCCCCTTCGAAATACGGGTGGATGAGAGGCTGCGGGACACACTGCGCACGGATGGACAGCGGCTTGAGCAGATCTTGAAAAACCTGCTCTCTAATGCCTTCAAATTCACCAAAACTGGATCGGTTACGCTGGATATCCATCGCACAACCGCCGCGGAACGCCAGTTCCTTGCCCCAGATGCACCGGCATCAATCGCCTTTTCCGTCATCGACACGGGGATTGGCATCGAGCAATCCAAGCTGACGGATATCTTTGAAGCCTTTCAGCAGGAAAATGGCTCAATCGATCGGCATTTTGGCGGCACAGGGCTCGGTCTCACGATCGCGCGCAAACTCACGCATCTGCTCAAGGGCGAAATTCACGTCCAGAGCGAGAAGGGCCACGGCAGCATCTTCACATTGTTCCTGCCGTTTGTCGGACCTGATGCCGAGCAGCCGGCGCGAGCTACCGTTGCCCCCGAGATCGCAGAAGATACGCGCGTGCCGCTCGCCAAAGGCATGCCGAAAGCCCCGGTTCCCGTGCTTATTCCAGACGACCGGAATGCCATCGGCTCAGATGATAAGGTGCTGCTCATCATCGAGGACGACCCGGAATGCGCCGGAAGGCTGATGAAACTTGCGCGCAAACGCGGCTACAAATGCCTGGCTGCCGGCGATGGCAAAACGGGGCTGATCCTCGCCATCGAACAGCCCGTCACCGCCGTCCTGCTCGACCTTGAGCTTCCCGACATGAACGGCATGCGCGTGCTCGATCAGCTGAAGTACGATTTGCGGACGCGGCATATCCCGGTCCACATCATCAAGGATGCCGACACCGCAGAGAGTAAGGCGACGCTGTGGAAGGGAGCCATTGGCTTTGTGACCAAGCCCATTCAGCAGGAGCAGATCGATCACTTCTTCGGACAAATCGAGACGCAACTGTGCTCCACGCTGAAGCGGGTGCTGGTGGTTGAAGATGACAAAGGCACTCAGGCTGCCATCCAAAGCCTTTTGAAGCACAAGACGGTGGAGATCGTGGTCGCGGAGACCGGGCAAGCGGCGTTGGCCGAGCTGCAGGCGGCGCCATTCGATTGCATTATCCTCGATCTCAAGCTTCCCGATATGACGGGCTTTGAGTGGCTCGAGACCTCGGAGAAGGCCACCGGCGACGGCGAGACACCGCCAATCATCATCTACACCGCGAAGGAGCTCACCGAAGAAGAGAACCGGGCCCTCAGCCGCTATACCGGCAGCATCGTCATCAAGGGGGTGAGCTCTTCGGAACGGCTTCTGGACGAGGTCACGCTGTTCCTTCACAGCATCGAGGCGACGCTCTCGAAGGATCAGCAGACAATGATCCGCATGCAGCACGACCCCGACCATGCGCTGCAGGACCGTGCGGTGCTTCTGGTCGACGATGATCTGCGCAACACCTTCGCGCTCTCGAAGCTGCTCAAGAAGCACGGCATGAAGATCGTGCTCGCGGATAACGGCCAGATGGCGCTGGAGAAGCTGAGGGAAGAAAAGGCGATCGAGCTGGTCATCATGGACATCATGATGCCGGTGATGGACGGCTATCAGGCCATGCGCGAGATCCGTGCGAACCCTGAGTGGCAGCACTTGCCGATCATCGCGCTTACCGCACGCGCCGTGCTCGATGAGCAGGAGCGCTGCATCGAAGCGGGCGCCAATGACTATCTTGTCAAGCCTGTCGACATCGAGCGCTTGCTCACACTGCTGCGCGTTTGGCTGTTCAAGAAGGACATGGCAGCTTGATGCGCGAAGCCGATGTGGAGCGCATCGAGATCGATCTTCTACTCGATGGGATACGCCGCCGCTGGGGCTATGACTTCACCCATTACGCCTATGCTTCACTGAAGCGCCGTCTCGAGCGTGCACGCGAGGACGCCGGGGTAAAGTGCTACTCCGAATTGCTCGGACCTATGCTGCATGACCGCGATGCCTTCGACAATTTTCTCAAGCATATGTCGATCACCGTGACGGAGATGTTTCGCGATCCGTCTTACCACCGGGCGGTGCGCGAAAAAGTCATACCGGTTCTGAAGACTTTCCCTTTCGTCAAGATCTGGCATGCCGGCTGCGCAACGGGCGAGGAGGTCTATTCGATGGCCGTCTTGCTCTATGAGGAAGACTTCCTCGATCGTGCCCGCCTTTACGCTACCGACTTTAATAATCATTCACTTGACGCGGCCCAACGCGCGGTTTACCCGGCAAAAAATATCTCGGATTACACAGCCAATTATCAAGCATCAGGCGCCAAACGAAGTTTTGATCAATACTATTGCGCTGGATATGAATGGATAAAACTGAACGAATTTCTTAAAGAGCGAATTACTTTTTCCTACCATAATCTTGTAACGGATGGTGTGTTTGGCGAAATGAATCTCATCAGCTGTCGAAACGTACTGATTTATTTTGACAAAATCTTGCAGGACCGCGCTCTCAGCCTGTTTGCGGACAGCCTGCGCCATGGTGGATTCCTCTGTCTGGGCGCGAAGGAGACACTAGACCTTTCGAGCGTCAAGAGCCTGTTCGAGCCGGTTGACGCGGAGCAGAAAATCTACAGGAAATGCGGGGCGGTCCATGTATGAGGCTGCAGTGATTGGGGTCTCTGCCGGCGGCTTTCATGCGCTCAGCGCAATCATCCCATCCTTGCCGCGAACCTTTCCCCTCCCGATTGCGATCGTGCAGCACGTCGATGCACACAGCCATGGCTATCTGACCGAGCATCTGCGCAGCGTCAGCGCAATCACCGTAAAGGAAGCCGAAGATAAAGAGGCGCTGCAGCACGGAACGGGCTATATCGCCCCGGCCGGTTATCACCTGCTCATCGAAGCTGACAAGACCTTCAGCCTCTCAGTGGACGAGAAGGTCAACTGGTGCCGGCCCTCCATCGATCTTTTGTTCGAAAGCGCGGCGGATACTTTCGGGGAGGCTTTGATAGGCATCCTGCTAACCGGCGCGAATTCCGACGGCACAGAAGGCCTCAAAGCCATCAAGCACCAGGGCGGACTTGCCATTGTCCAAGACCCCGCGACGGCACAAGCACCGTTTATGCCCAAAGCGGCCATCGCCGCCGTTCCCGTGGACTACATCGCCGATCTTAAAGACATTCCCGGGCTGCTCTTGCGGCTTTGCGACGGACAGTATCATGGCCCAAATTGAGAAGATTGAAAGCTGTTCCGGGGGCGAGCCATTGCTCGGGCGTTTGCCGGAGGAAAAACCCAACATTCTCATCGTTGACGACCGCAGGGAGAACTTGCTGGCCACCGAGAAGGTGCTGCGGCCGCTCGGCGCGACCATCTACAAAGCCTCCTCGGGCAATGAAGCCCTCTCATGGATCTTGCGCAAGCGCTTTGCCGTCGTACTGCTCGATGTGCAGATGCCGGAAATGGACGGCTTTGAGACCGCGATGCTGATGCAGGAGCATGATTCCATGCGCGGGGTCCCGATCATCTTCGTCACAGCCATCAGCAAGGAGGACCGCTACGCCACCCGCGCCGCCGAAATCGGTGCCGTCGATTACATCTTCAAACCGATCAACACGCATATCTTGAAGAGCAAGGTCCAGGTTTATGTCGACCTATACGTACAGCGCGAAAGGATTCTCAAGCTCAATGCCGTTTTGCGCCAGTCCAACGAGGAACTGGAGCGCTTCGCGTATATCTGCTCGCATGACATGCAAGAGCCGGTCCGTATGATGAATAGCTATGCGGAGCTATTGGCCGATAACCATCAGGAATTCCTGGACGAGAAGGGGCGTAAATATCTTACGCTGATCAACAGCAATGCCGCGCGCATGCGCAAGATGATCCAGGACATTCTCGCCTTCTCACGCATTGGCAGGGAGGAAATCCAGCTCGAAGCGATCGACTGCAATAAAATTCTCCAGGAAGTGCTTGCCGAGTGCGAAGCGACCATCAGCGAAAAAGGCGCGACGGTCACCTATACCGAGCTGCCGGTGCTGCAGACGAGCCCTACGCTGATGCGCGTGCTGTTTCAGAATTTGATCGGGAATGCGCTCAAATTCCAAGGCGGTGAGCGGCGGCCGGAAATCCATATTCGGGCGGAACGGCTGACGGGCTCTTGGCGGTTTTCCGTCCGTGACAACGGTATCGGGATCGATCCCGGATTTCACGACCGTCTGTTCACGATCTTTCAGCGCTTCCACCGCAAGGAGGACTACCCGGGGACAGGCATCGGCCTTTCCACCTGCCGCAAGTTCCTGCAGCTTTGCGGCGGCGACATCAGCTTCAAATCAACGCCCGGCGTCGGCACTGTGTTCTTCTTTACGCTCCCGCAGTGAGGAATGATCGATGCGTAATCGCTTGGAAGTCTTGCTGGTTGAAGACAACGAAGGCGACGTCGAAATGACCGAACGGGCGCTCGGGACCGGCGAGTTGGCCAATCTCTCGGTTGCCAATGACGGCCGCGAGGCCCTGGAATTTCTGCAAAAGCAGGGCAGATTTGCCGGCGCGCCGAGACCCCAGCTCATCCTTCTCGATGTCAACTTGCCGCGCATGGATGGGAAGAGATTCCTGGAAGCAATCAAAGCCGAACAAAGCCTCAAAGCCATCCCCGTCGTCATGCTGACCAGCTCGCAATCGCCCACCGACATCCGCGAATGCTATGAGCGCCATGCCAGCTGCTATGTGGTAAAGCCCTTTGACGGCAAGCAATTCATCAACACTGTACGAGAAATTGTGACGTTCTGGGGCCAGCATGCGCAGCTTGCCTAGCCAAGAGCCGCGAAGCTAAGCAAGCACGCCACTCATCAGCTCTTGACCGCACCGGCTGTCAGGCCGCCCACCATGTACCGCTTGAAGGCGTAGTAGATCGCGGCGGGCGGCAGCGCATAGATGAGTCCCGTCGCCATCAGGAGCTCCCAGGGCAAATCATCCGCCGCGAGAAAATTGCCGAGACTGACCGATAACGTGATGTCGGTGTCGCGCGAGAGCAGCAGGAAGGCGAACAGATATTCATTCCAGGCGAGGAGCAGGGCGTAGGTGCCGACGGCGACGAGCGAAGGCGCCATCAGTGGAAGATAGACTAGCCGGAACAGCTGCAGGGGCTGCGCGCCATCGATATAGGCAGCCTCGTCCAGCTCTAGCGGCAGCTTGTCCGAGGCCTGCTTCAGTACCCAGATCGCGTAAGGCGAGGCAAGCGTGATCATCGCCAGGATCAGCGCCCACTGATTGTTGAGGAGGCCATAGAGTCCCATAGTCCGGTACATCGGCACGGCGAGGAAAGCGGCGGGGATGAAATAGGTGAACAGCGCAAGGTTCATCACCGTGCGCCCACCGCGAACGCGAAGGCGGCTAATAGCAAAGGCGGCAAAGGTGGCGATCAGGATCGTGAGCACACCCGTGGCGACGGCGATGATCAAGGAGTTGCCCATCTGCAGCCAGAAATGTTGCAGGTAATAATGCTGCTGCCGAAACACCACGCGGAAATTGTCGAGCGTCGGATGTTCAGGCCACAAATTCCCCCCGAGCGCGGATTCCTTCGGCGAAATGGCGAACAACACCATGTGGTAGATCGGCAAGAGCGTCCAGAACAGCACGGGAATGCCGATCAAGAGTAGCCTGGCCTCGTTGGCCACCTCATGCAGCGCGGGGCGTCTCATCGCGACAACCGTTTCATCATGAAGTAGACGAGCGGCATGATCAGCGGCAACGCCACGACGATGGCCGCCATCGACAGGTCTACACGGTCGAGGCGCAGATAGCGGATGCCGAGCGTCGCCAACACATGGGAAAGGTCCGCCGGGCCACCGCCGGTCAACAGGTAGACGCTGTTGAAGTCCCCTAGCGTCCAGATCATCGACAGGATGGTGCAGGTCAGGTAGAGCCCGCGCATCGAGGGCCAGGTGACATAGCGGAAGCGCTGCCAGCTATTGGCGCCATCAACTGCCGCCAATTCATAGATGTCGTTTGGGATGGCGAGCCGGCCGGAGATCAGGATCAGCGTCCAGAACGGCAGCGACTTCCAGATATGCACTAGAATGGCAAGCGTCAGCGCCAAATTCGGATCGTTGAGCCAGTTCGGGCCGTCCTCGCCGGTGAATTTGAAGATCGTGGTGTTGATCAGCCCCCATTCCGGATTGAGCATGAAGCGGAAGGACAGGATGGTCGGAATTGAGGGCAGCGCCCAGGGCAGGATGAATAGGAAAGACAGCCAGCGGATCCAGCGGCGTTGCTCCACGAAAAAGCCCGACAGGAACAGCGCGATGGCCATCTTCGCGTTGATACCGATAATCAGGAAGATCAGTGTGTTGCGCACCGAACGCAGGAAGATCGGGTCGTCGAAGAGCTGGACGTAGCTTTCCGGATGGCGCGCCAGCCAGAAGCCATAGATCGCTGGATAGAGCACGAAAACCAGGAACACCAGCACATAGGGGGTGATCATGATCACCCCCCAGAACTGCGCTGGCGACAGTCGGGTCGTACCGGCCGGCGGTTGGTATTGGGCTGCCTCAAGGGCGATCGTGGACATTGTTTCTCTCCACGAGCGCGGCCGCGAATTCCGCGGCCGCTTTTTATAACGCTAGCCGGCTACGGCCTTAATCCGGGCGATCATCTCATCGACGGCTTTATCGACCGGCACCTTTTCGTTCACCACGCGGTTCATCGCCTTGGCCCACACATTCTCATTGTTGAGGATGGTGAACTTATAGTTCTTGGTGAACTCGAAGGTCACCGTGCCGCTCGCATATTGGTCATGCACCGATTTGCGATGCGGATCGGCGGTCCAGAACGGCCGCTCCTGCGCCTCCTTCATCACCGGGAACCAGCGGCCCAGCGCGCCCTCGACATACGGTGTGAGATTTTCTGGCTGCATCAGGAAGCTGACGAATTCCTTCGCCTTCTCCTTGTTCTTGGCCTGCTGGAAAATCACGCCAACCTTCACCGCCGTGCGGTATTTCATCGGCGAGCCGTCCGGCCTGTTGGGGAAGCCTGCGGTGCGGATGAGCTGGGTGTAGTTCTTCTTAGCCTGCTCGCGCTGCTCGGCGGAAAGCGCCTCGTTATTGGCGTCGTCCAGCCATTTGGCGGCGATCGAGATGGTGGCGTTATGCGTCATCATCGTCGTCTTGTTGTGGAAAGCGACGTTGTTGTCCGGGTCTTTCCAGCTCGTGGCCGAGGGCGGCACACAGCCATTCAGATAGGGGGCCGTATAGTCGGTGAGTGCGCCGATCAGGCCCTGTTTCACTTTCGGGTCGTCAACCAGCAGCTTGCCATCGTCGTCGACCAGCTTGACTCCATAGGCGTCCATGAAAGTCAGGAAGGAATAGAAGCTGTCGCTGGAATCGACCCCCATCGGCATTCCGATGCCATAGTCGCGCTTTCCGCTCTTCTTGCGCAAAGCCGGCTGTGCCTTTTCGCACCAGAACGCCCAGTAGTCCTTCCAGTTCTTCGGAATATCGCTTTCCTTATAGCCAGCATTCTCCAACATATCGATCCAGTATTCGATGTGCATGGTCTGCTGCTTCAGCGGGAAGGCGTAATAAGCCTTCTTTTTAGCTGGATCGCTGTAGAGATAGGTGGTCTCAAGCGTATTGGCGGCGAATGCGCCCTTCAGCGGCTCCAGGATCGCGCTGACATCCTCGAGCTTGCCTTCATAGGCCCATTTGCCGGCGACCTGGAAATCGTAGACGTCGGCGTAGGCAACATCGGGCGGCGAGCCGGCATCCAACGCGGACACTGTCTTGGGGATCATGTCCTGAACGGCATATTGCGACAGCTCGACCTTGACGCCGGACTTCGCCTCGAATTTTTTGATCGCCGCGAACAGTGCGTCGTCTTCGGACTTGTAGAAGCCCTTGACCCACCAGACGGTCAGTGTGTCCTGCGCAAAGGCTGGCGAGATAGCCTGGCCTGCAAAAGCGATCACGGCCGCCCCAATGGCCAGCCGCGCCCAAAGACGTATCTTCAAATTGTCCTCCCTAGCGCTGCCCCTCGTCAAAACCTCGGCCGAGGCTAGCGCACACGTTTCTCCAACGCTCAATTCTTTATTGGACCGCTACTATGGGCTGCTGGCATTCCCCCGTCCATTCGATTTTCGACGGAGGGTTGCTGCAGTGTAGCGAGGCGGCGAAACATCATTCGCAACGGTGCCGGCGCGCTTTGAAAGCATCCTGCTCGCGCAACTCGAGACTAGATGGCGTTCTTGGGCGAGGCTGGAGGATTGTGGCGCGAGTTCTGTTTGGTGGGCCAATTCTGCTGCAGCAACAGGGCTAGGATGACCAGCTGTGGCATGAGGACGATACCGTTCGCCACGATGAGTGGCAGGCTGCCGAGCAGCAGGCCGTAAAGCAGCCACATCGTGACACCCATCACGAGCAGCAGATACATGCTGAGCGACAAGCCGCCGGTTTCGCGCGTGCGGATAGTCTTGATGGCCTGCGGAAAAAAGGCTGCCGTGGTCAGAAATGCAGCCAAGCTACCGATGAGCTCGCTAATCGCGGGAGTCACGCAAATGTCCTATCCAGAGCTGCGCGCTCCCCTCGCGCGCGAAAAAAGCCGACCATGAAAGTTAGCCGGTGCCGGCGCTAATCACATAAACCGGAGAATTGCCGTTTGGCAAAGCTGCCGCGTTACCGCGGCCGATTATCGCCGGCAACACTGTGGGGAAAACCCGGAAACGGAGGTTCACTGTGGAAAGACGTGAGCACTCGAAACCGAAAGGGCGACGCGAATGGCCGCCCTTTCTTTGTCCGACGTGTTCGTCCATCTCTACATCCGGTGAGTCTGCGGATTACGCATTGGCCAAATCCGCATGATATCGGAGCGGCTGAGGCCGATATCTTTCAACATCCGATCATCAAGGCCCAATAGCTCACGGCGCTGCCGCCGAAATTCCACATAGGCCTCGATTGCCGCGAAAGCGCCCGCAAGGGAAGCGGACACTCGCGCAAGGGGAGATGGCCGTGCCGGCTTGATCACACCCTCGGCTTCTACTCTCATCAACATGATTGCACCGATTTTCCAAAGTTTGCGAAAATGGAGGTGCGCGCGCCCAACTAACATAGTCAGGACTTCTCATAACGGAAATGAATGTTTATTATCGTTGTGATAATGAGTTGTTATGAGGGAATTTCGTGAGGCGCGACATAGACATAGGACTGCTCCGGGCGTTCACTGCGGTCGCAGAAACCGGTGGCGTCACCAGTGCAGCGCGCTCGCTGCACCTCACTCAGGCGGCGGTTAGCCAGCAAATCAAGCAACTCGAAGACTTCTTTGGCTTCTCCCTGTTCGACCGCGAGCAGCGGCGTTTAGCGCTGACCCCCACCGGCGATCGGCTGCTTGCTTATGCGCAGCGGATTTTAGCGCTCAATGACGAAGTCTGGGGAGTGATGACATCGCCCGATTTTGAGGGCGAGGTACGATTTGGCGTGCCCCACGACATCGTCACGCCCTTCGTCCCGCCAATTCTGAAGACGTTCAACCAGTGCTGGCCGCGCGTGCGTGTGACGCTGATCTGTCAGCCGACGATCAAACTCCTCCGGATGCTCGACAATCGCGATATCGACCTTACCCTCACCACGGAAAAAAACCCTGGCGAGGGCGGCGATCTTTTAATGGCGGATCAGCTCGTCTGGGTCGGTGCGCGGAGCGGCGAGGCGCATCGTCGCAACCCGCTGCCTGTCTCTTTCGGGGATACTAGCTGCGCGTTCCGGGCCTCGACGGTGCGGGCGCTCGGCGCTGCGGGGCGGGATTGGCGGCTGACCTGCGAGACCAGCGATTTCGCACCCTATTGCGCAACCATCGAGGCGGATCTAGCCGTCGCGCCGATGATGAGCAGCTCGGTACCGCGCAACTTACAGGTGCTCGGTCCGGACTACGGACTGCCAGTATTGCCGCTGTTCTATATTAATCTGCGCCTGCCGATTGCTGGCCAGGCCGATGTCGCTCGCGAGCTTGCGCGATTTATACAAACGGGCTTCGCACAACGTCACCGATCTGCGGCGTGAGGCGAAGCCCGTTGGAAAGCGAACGAACGGACCGGAATTTCGCGGCTGACCATTCCGCAACTGTCCCGATCATTCCGTCTTCGAAGCGTCTCAACTATTTCCGGCGCTGCCCGAGGCCCATTTTCTTGGCGAGCTCGGACCGGGCGGCGGCATAATTTGGCGCGACCATCGGATAATCCGGCGGCAAACCCCATTTCTCCCGATATTCCTCAGGAGACATATTGTAATGGGTACGTAAGTGCCGCTTGAGGGATTTGAACTTCTTACCGTCTTCAAGACAGACGATATATTCCGGCGTTACGGAACGCTTCACAGGAACCGCCGGCTTGAGTTCTTCGCTCGGCGGCTGTGTTGCGTGAAGGGATGCCCGCGCCAGCGCATCATGAACGTCATTGATGATCGAAGGGAGATCACCGGCGATCACAGTGTTATTACTGACATAGGCAGAGACGATCGTGGTCGTGAACTCGACCAAATCGCTGCTATCGGACTTCATGTCCATCATATGCGGTCTCCTGGTGTCCTTTCTGGACATCGTTGTGCTATCTGCTTCAGCCACGTCAAATCTGGGGTTTTTGACGCTCCGGCTATTCAGAATGCGAAAGATTACGGAAGTGCCCTCTGAACCGTCATTTAAGTTTTTCAAAGCTACGGGCAAGCGACGCGTGTCTTCCGGCCAAACATAATATTCAAAAAGCAATCTTTTACAAGGAAAAGAGTATCATTCAACAAGATGTCCTAATCTCTGTCACCGCCGATCAACGGGAGACTTGAACACACCATAACCTATGGCAAAAAAATCACGCCAGCTGTTCGTTTCACCCAGCGACTTTAGGTTACGGCGGAATTGCAAAATCCTATTTCGTTCCGCGAATACCCGCACGAACGGTTTGTTATTGAGTGATTTCCTATTCATGAGCATTTGAGAATTATACTAAAGTGGTAATGGCTATCGCTTGATCCTGCACCGGGCGATCGCGAATGGAGTAAGTCCCGCCTAACTCGAATAACCTTGCCGGAATACCAGCCTTCTCAGGAGGTGGGGCCATTGTTATGGTAATGCCCTAGCTTGCGTCCCTATGCCGCAGATCTATTCAAGGTGGGTATAGTGGAACGTTTCGATTCTTCAAGAATGATTTTGCTTTATGTGAAAAACAGCAGCGTAATCAATGCAAAAGTGGGAAGCAGAAACAAGCCTGACCAGCCCATATATCCAAAGAAGCTCGGCATCGGTACGCCATGGCGTTCGGCAATAGACTTTACCATAAAATTGGGCGCATTGCCGATGTAAGTATTTGCTCCCATGAACACAGCTCCCGCCGAAATCGCAAGCAGCGTCATTTCAAGATGACCCTGCAGGGCCACCGCGTCGCCCCCCGCTGTGTTGAAGAAGATCAGATAAGTCGGCGCATTGTCGAGAAAGCTGGACAGAAAACCGGTGAGCCAAAAGTACATGACGTTATTTGGCTCACCGCTCGGGTGGGACACCATTTGCATGAGCGGTGCAAGCACGCCGTGCTCTCCGGCGCGCAGGATTGCGATTGCCGGGATGATGGTGATGAAGATTGCACCGAACAGTTTGGCCACCTCCACGACCGGCTCCCAGCTGAACCGGTTCGACTCGCGGATGGCGGGAGTGGTAAGCTTGAGCGAGGCATAGGCCAGCACGATCAGTGCGACGTCGCGCGCGATGCCGGCGACATCCAGGACGAGGCGGCCGATGGTCACGTCGCCAAGATCGACCGCGCCGCTCATCAGCACCGCACCGATCAGCAGTACCAGCAGCACGACATTTTGAAGGCCGTCAATGCGCAAAGGAAGGCTGTCCGGCGTCGGATCAGCTCGGTCATGGCCTTCCTTCGCGTAGATGTAGCTGTCCAGAAGGAAAAACAGCATCAACAAAATGCCCGCAGTCACCATCATGGGCAGCCAAAGCGCGGTCAGAGGCCAGAAGAATGCCACACCTTTCAAAAAGCCTAGGAACAGCGGTGGATCACCAAGAGGGGTGAGCGAACCGCCTATATTCGACACCAGGAAAATGAAGAAGATGACCGTGTGGGCACAGTGACGGCGGTCGTCATTGGCCCTGAGCAAGGGCCGGATCAGCACCATCGAAGCACCGGTGGTGCCGACGATGCTGGCGAGCAGTGTTCCCGCCCCGAGCAGACGGACATTCACCCAAGGTGAGCCGTGCAGATTGCCGACCACCAAAATGCCGCCCGCGATGGTGAACAGGGCCGCGATCAGGATGATGAACGGCAGATATTCGAGCAGCAGCGTGTGCAGCAGTTGATCGACCGTTGCGCTCACGCCAAAGCTCGCAAGCATCGGGAGAATGATGGCCAACGCCCAAAACAGCGAAATCTTTCCATAGTGATGGTGCCAGAACTCGGCGGCGAGCAGAGGGAATAGCGCTATAGAAAGCAGAATGCCGGCAAAAGGGATGATCCAGATCAGGCTCAACTCAGCTCCGCTGATTCCATGCGAGGTTTCTGCAGCGCCCAGCGAAGACGGCAGCAGCAGGGCTGCCCAAAACAATACCGGTGCCCACCTGAAAGCCGGAGGAATGGGAAAGCTTCTGCATTGCCCGCAAACCATTATTGGGCCGTTTTCCATTTGATTCTGGCGTGTATCATAGCGCGATGAACAGCAGGGTCGATCTCTCTTGTACTGAACTCGCGGACCAACAATCTCTGCGGCAAGTTGCTGCCAGTCGAACTTGAGCGCTAGGAAAGGCACGCGATTCGGTGCTGCTTGAGCCGATATGGTGTGGCGCGCAACGATTACATTGAAGCGGCGCGAGATGTCTCGCCTGGATTGCCCCATACGTAAGAGTTTACTGCGCCTGTGTTTTTTCGGCCACGCATGCCTTTTTTCCCGAGCATCCGCAGTTTCCCCTATGATCCGGCAGAGCAAGCGGGCCTGATCTCTTCTGTAGCGCCCCCGCGCCTCCCATATTGCTGACAGTCACAAAAAGCATATGGGCAAGAGACAGCGCATGGAAAACGACCCCAAGACCAAGACCGATGCCGAGTGGAAGAGCCAGCTCTCCCCGGAAGCCTATTATGTAACGCGTAAGCATGGCACCGAACGCGCCTTCACCAGTCCGCTGAATAAGGAAAAGCGCGAAGGTGTCTATCAGTGTGTCTGCTGCGGCGAGCCGCTATTTTCATCGCAAGCGAAATTCGAATCGGGAACGGGCTGGCCAAGCTTCACCCAGCCGGTGTCCGATGAGGCAGTGAGCGAGCATGAGGACCGCGCGCTGTTTATGCGGCGTACCGAAGTGCGCTGCGCCAGATGCGACGCCCATCTGGGCCACGTGTTTCCCGACGGCCCCAAACCCACCGGTCTGCGCTATTGCATGAACGGCGTGGCAATGGATTTCGAGCCGAAATCTTAAGCACCGACCTTGCCAAGCGGCTCGGTGCGCGGCTTAAGTGCAGCAAAGAACAGAGCGGGAGCACCCATGGACACAAAACCGGCCGATGATATGCGAGCCCCGCCCGTCGCCCAACAGCGACCGCTCGTCACCATGCATCACGAGCAGCAGCGCACCGACGATTATGCCTGGCTGCGCGCCGACAACTGGCAGCAGGTCATGCGCGAGCCCGCAGCGCTCGCTCAGGACATTCGCGCCTATCTGGAGGCCGAGAACGCCTATACCGCTGCCGTCATCAAGCCGACGAGCGCGCTTCAGCTGACGTTATTCGAAGAGATGAAGGGTCGCATCAAGGAAGACGATTCGACCGTCCCCTCACCCGATGGGGATTGGGCCTATTTCCGCTCTTATGTCACGGGCGGGCAGCATCCGCTGTTCTGCCGCGAGCCACGGGGCGGCGGCGAGCGCCAGATGCTGATCGACGGGAACGCGCTTGCCGAGGGCCTTGCCTATTTCGACATCGGCGGGGTCAGCCACAGCCCTGACCATTGCCGCATCGCCTATGCGACGGACGATAAGGGCTCGGAATATTACACGCTGAAAATCCGCGATGTCGCCAGCGGCGAGCATCTGCCGGACGTCATCGGCAATGTTGCCGGTTACGTGTGGAGCGGCGACGGGCAGTGGCTGTTCTATTCACAGCTTGATGACAATCATCGCCCACGCCGCGTGTTCCGGCATCGGCTCGGCACCTCGCCCGGGGAGGATGTGCTGGTCTATGAGGAACCCGATATCGGCTTCTCCGTGCACGTCGGCGAGACCTCCAGCCGCCGCTTCATCCTGCTGCAGACTGGTGATCATCAGACTTCCGAAGTCTATCTGATCGACGCTATGCACGTGGACTCCGACCCGATTCTGGTCGCCCGCCGCGAGCCGGAGCATGAATATAGCGTCGAACACCATGGCGACAGGCTGATTATTCTGACGAATTCCGGCGGCGCGGAGGACTTCCGCGTCGTCGAGGCGCCGCTTGCAAACCCTAGCCGCGAGAACTGGCGCGAGATCGAGCCGCACCGGCCGGGTCGCCTCATCCTCGATGTCGAGGTTTTCCAAGACTTCCTGGTGCGCCTTGAGCGCGAGCAAGGTTTGCCGCAGATCGTAATCCGGCGCTGGCCTGGCGGCGAAGAGCACGCCATCGCGTTCGACGAGGAGGCTTATTCGCTGGGCGTCGTTCCCGGGTTTGAGTTCGACACCACGGTGATGCGTTTCAACTATTCGTCGATGACGACCCCGGGCCAGGTGTTCGACTACGACATGGCGACACGCGAGCGGCGCCTGCGCAAGACCCAGGAAGTTCCGAGCGGCCACCGTCCCGCCGATTACGTCACACGCCGCGTGTTCGCGCCGGCCGAAGACGGCGAACTCGTGCCGGTTTCGCTGCTCTACCGCGCGGACGCCAAGCTCGACGGCTCAGCACCGCTCCTGCTCTATGGCTACGGCGCTTATGGCATCGCCATGCCCGCCTCCTTCTCGACCAACCGGCTCAGCCTTGTCGATCGCGGCTTCATCTTCGCCATGACGCATATCCGTGGCGGCAAGGACAAGGGCTATCGCTGGTACCGCGAAGGCCGCCGCGCGCTGAAGATGAACACCTTCACCGATTTCATTGCGGCTGGGCGTTATCTGGCCGCAAACGGTTTCACCTCGCCTGGCAAAATTGTCGCCCATGGCGGCTCGGCGGGCGGCATGCTGATGGGCGCGGTGGCTAATATGGCGCCCGAGCTGTTCCTCGGGATCATCGCCGAGGTGCCGTTCGTCGATGTGCTTACCACCATGCTGGACGACACGCTGCCGCTCACGCCACCGGAATGGCCGGAATGGGGCAACCCCATCACCTCCAGCGTCGATTATCTGACCATCGCCGCCTACTCGCCCTATGACAACGTCAAGGCGCAGGACTACCCGCATATCCTGGCGATGGCCGGCCTGACCGACCCCCGCGTCACCTACTGGGAGCCGGCAAAATGGGTGGCGAGGCTGCGCGCGCTCAAGACCGACAGCAATCTTTTGCTGCTTAAGACCAATATGGAGGCAGGCCACGGCGGCGCCTCTGGTCGGTTCGACCGGCTGAAAGAAGTTGCCTTTGCGTATGCCTTCGCCCTGATGATCACGGGTCTGGCTGGAACGGGGACGAATGGCGGTACGGCCCAGTCGGCGACGAGCTGAACCGGCGGCTTCTCTTCCGGTTCCGGCGACGATCGCCACGCCTGAAGACCTGGCGCTGCATCTCGCCGCGCTTGTGGCGCTGGAGCCGCGTTTCGCGCCTGTCCTGGAGCGTGCCGGCGAGGTGCCGATCCGTCGGCTAGAGCCCGGCTTTAAGGGTCTCTTCTGGCTGATCACCGGCCAGCAGATTTCCACCACCGCCGCCCGTGCTATCTTTGCCCGCTCCGAGGCCGCACTCGGTACGCTCTCGGCGGAGGCGCTGGCAGCGGTGGACGATGCCGTGCTCAAGGCCGCTGGTCAGTCGATGGCCAAGATTTCGCACTCTGCGCGCGGTCTGCGCGGCGATTCTTGCCGGAGAGATCGTCCTCGACAGCCTTGCGCAGATGGAAGCCGAGGCCGCCATTGCCCATCTCACCATGATTAAAGGCATCGGCCGCTGGACGGCCGAGGTCTATCTGCTGTTCGCGCTCGGCCACCCCGACATCTTCCCGGCCGGCGACCTCGCGCTAAAGGAAGGCGCGCGCCTTGCCTTCGTGTTGCCTGAGCGGCCGCAAGAGAAGGCGCTCGCTGCCCTCGCCGAAAGCTGGCGGCCGCATCGCTCGGCTGCCGCCCGGCTGCTCTGGGCCTATTACGCCACCTTGAGGCACGGCCGTATGGCCCCGGTGTAAGCTTTCGCCGACAGTGATGCACCCCCGCCTGCTGGCACCCACAATTGCAGCGCATTCTGTTTTGGGACGATGGAACTGTCAGCTGGCTGGCGGCTTTACCCTGCAGCGAATTTCAGGCAGCCGACCTCTCTCGCCGCCCATTCCCTTGGAGGTGATCATGAAATCGAAGGTTATGTCCCTAGACGAACCGCGCACGCCCCGTACCGGACGGTCTAGCGCCAGCAACAACGCATATACGAATAGCGCCGAGCGTTCGCGTCTGCGCTATTCCGGCGGTGGCCAGGGCCGCATCAGCCCATGGCTGCCGGTTGGACTTGCCGCCGTGACGGCACTGATCGTGCTGCGTGCGCTCTCCGAGGAGGAGAAACGCTCCACGACTCAGCGCTGGATGCACGCCGCCAACCGCCGCTTCAATCGCTGGTGGCCGGAGGTGCGCGATACCGCAGAGGAGTATGGCGAGCGCGCCAGCCACTATCTGCCAGACTACAGCAGCACACGCGACTGGATCTCCGACATGCTCCCCTCGCGGCGCCGGATTTCCAATCTGCTTTCAAAGGGCAGCGACTGGCTTCCAGATACCGGCATCAGCAAACGCCAGCTGCTTTCAAATTTCGACTGGAACAATCCACCGCGCTGGCTGCGCAACGTTGATCTTTCGACGGAGTTGAAGCGCCGCCGTTTTCTCAAGGACCTGCGCCGCCACGGCTCGCGTAAGACCGACGATTTCCTCTCCAGCATTGGCTGGCGCTGATCTTCGATGAACTTCCTCTCCTGAGCCTTTACCGGCGCTTCGGCGCCGGCTTTTTTCTGTTCGACGCCGGCTTTTTCTATCGCGTAGCGGTGTCGCTAAGGCCGGATGATGATCTTGCCGACGGACTTGCGCGATTCGAGGAGCGTTACGGCTTTGGCCGTGTCCTCCAGCGCAAACACCTGTCCGATATGGGGACTGAGCGTTGCGTCGCGGCACCACTGGAGCAACTGTTCCATATTGCGCCGGTGCGCCTCCGGCTCGAGTTCGGTAAAGCGGCCGAAGAATACGCCCGCCATCTCACAGCCCTTGAGCAGGAGGAGGTTCAACGGAATGCGCGGGATCTCGCCGGCCGCAAAGCCAACCACCAGATATCGCCCCGCCCAGGCAATGCTGCGCAGGGCCGGCTCAGCATAGCGGTCTCCGACGCAGTCATAGACGATATCGACGCCGCGGTCATTGGTCAGGGTGCGCAGCGATTCCCGGAGATCCTCGCTATCGTAGTTGACCAGGGCATCCGCCCCGTGCTGCCGGCAGATCGCCAGCTTCTCGGGCGAGGAAGCGCAGGCGATCACATGGGCGCCGAGCGCTTTGGCGATCTCGACCGCCGCGAGCCCTGCCCCGCCGGATGCGCCGAGGACCGCAACTGTCTCCCCGGCCTTGAGCCGTCCCCGGTCGCGAAGACCATAGATCGCGGTGCCGTATGTAATGGTGAGGCCCGCCGCCGCCTCGTTCGCCACCCCTTCCGGGATCGGCAGAAGGTTTTTGGCGGGAAGCGCGACGAATTCACGGCAGCCATTGAAGCGTGCATAGCCCATCACCCGCTGGCCTGGCATCAGATCGGGCACGGCCGGGCCGGTGCGCTCGACGATACCGGCTACCTCGCTGCCGGGAGAAAACGGCAAATCGGGCTTGAATTGATATTTTCCTCGCAGGATAAGCGTATCGAGGAAGTTCAGCGCGGCGGCCTTCACGCGAATCAGAACTTCGCCGGGTTGCGGCTCGGGAGCCGGGATGTCGGCCAGAACCAGATTCTCGGGACCGCCCAGCGTATTACATAAAATAGCCTTCATATCGAAGAGATGGCGCAAAATCACAGTCAAAGCAAGGCAGCGCGCGGTTATTTCGGTATTGGCGCGGAGCGCATATCGAAGCCGCTCAACCTCGGCAATCTCGTGCGCTCCGCCCATGCGTTCGGGGCGAGTTTCGTGTTCACACTCGGCGCTCATCCGCACGCCTTCGAGTTCAAATCCGACACCTCGAAGTCGAGCGATCACATGCCGCACTACCATTGGGCGTCAGCTGAGGAGATGCAGCTGCCCGAGGACTGCCGGCTGGTCGGCATCGAGTTTCTGCCCGAAGCCGACGAACTGCCGAGCTTCCCGCATCCGCTGAAAGCCGCCTATGTGCTGGGCCCCGAGCTTGGCTCCTTATCCCCGGAACTCCTTGCCCGCTGCGACCATCTGATCCGGATCCCGACCGCGTTCTGCATCAATGTTGCGATGGCCGGCGCAATCGTGATGTATGACCGGATGAAGAGCCTTGGTCGTTTTCCGCCGCGCGCGCTTTCGGCAAAGCCCTCCAGGCTTGAGTGGAAATCGCAAAGATAATGCTTTTTTCCTCGGCGTAACTGGCCAAGCTCGCCTCGAATGGCTATAGATAGCCGCCTTGGATGACTGCCAACTGCGGAGACCTCACGGATGCAACTGGCCTCTGCCTGCCTCGCCGCCGGCTTGATCCTTATTGGAACACCTGCTTTCGCTCAGACGCCGAAGCCGCTGCAGAAATTCGACGACTGGCAGGTGTTCGTTCACGAAGCGAAGGATGAGAAAGTGTGCTTTGCCGCTTCCTCGCCTAAGGAGATGGAGCCAAAGAACGCCAAGCGCGGCCCGGTGTTCTTTTATCTCACGACCTGGGAGAAGGATGGCGTCAGAAACGAAGTCAGTGTGAAGGTGGGCTATCCGTTCAAGCCGGATTCCAGTCCGACCGTCTTGGTCGGTACGGAGGAGTTCCAGCTCTATCCGAAGGACGACAAGGCTTTCATGCGTGACCCGGCCGAGGAGCGCAAGCTCCTGGACGCCATGCGCAAGGGCACCAATATGACGGTGAAGGGCGTGTCGTCGCGCGGCACCAGCACCACGGACGAATATTCGCTGAAAGGTCTGAGCGCGGCCCTCAAGCAGTTGGATACGACCTGCAAATAGCCCAGCGAAAGGGCATGATTGATAAGCGTCATGGAAATGACTCCCGATACGCAAATCCCAATCGCTGAGACTGCGGCGCAGGGCGAATCGCGGGAGAATGGTCCGGGCGTTGCCAAGCAGCCCATCATCGGCCTCTCACGCGCGGAGTTGGCGGAGGCATTGCGCAGCATCGGCGTGCCGGGCCCGCAGTGCCGGATGCGGGCGTCGCAGCTCTGGGGCTGGTTCTATCAGCGCGGTGTCACCGACTTTGCCGCAATGACCAATATCGGCAAGGAGCTGCGCGGCGCACTCGCAGGGCATTTCGATATATCGCGCCCGGATGTCGTGACCGAGCAGGTCTCCTCCGACGGCACGCGCAAGTGGCTGCTGCGGCTCCCGGGCGGCGCGCCGGGCGAGCGCCCGCAGGAGATTGAGACGGTCTACATCCCCGAGGCCGACCGCGGAACGCTGTGCATCTCCAGCCAGATTGGCTGTACCCTCACCTGTACCTTCTGCCACACCGGCACACAGCGCCTGGTGCGCAATCTGACCGCGGGCGAAATCGTCGGCCAGGTGCTGCTGGCGCGCGACCGGCTGGGCGAATGGCCAGGCAGCCAACCGCCCGATCCCCTCGGCCTCCCGGAAGGGGAGCGCAAGATCACCAACATCGTGCTGATGGGCATGGGTGAGCCGCTTTATAATTTCGAGAACGTTAGGACCGCCATGGATATCGCCTCCGATGGCGAAGGGCTGTCCGTCTCCAAGCGGCGCATTACGCTCTCCACCTCCGGTATCGTGCCGATGATGGAGCGAGCCGGCGCTGAAGCGGGCCTTATGCTCGCGGTATCGCTGCACGCGGTGCGCGACGAACTACGTGACGTCCTGGTGCCGATCAACCGCAAATACCCGATCGCCGAACTCATCGCCGCCTGCCGTAACTATCCGGGCCTGTCCAACGCGCGGCGCATCACCTTCGAATATGTGATGCTGAAGGGCGTCAACGACAGTGTCACCGAAGCGCGCGAGCTGGTGCGGCTGCTGGCTGGCATTCCGGCCAAGATCAATCTCATCCCGTTCAACCCCTGGCCGGGCGCGCCCTATGAATGCTCGGACTGGGAGCAGATCGAGCGCTTCGCCGAGGTGGTCAACCGCGCCGGTTATGCGAGCCCGATCCGGACCCCCCGGGGTCGAGACATTATGGCGGCCTGCGGCCAGCTCAAATCCGCCAGCGAAAAGCTCAAGGCCAGCTTGCGGCGCGACGGAGCGCCGCTTCCTTCCAATGTCGGGGGCGCGGTGTCCTGACATGCGGATCAGCGCGGCGGTCAACCGTATCCTGGCTGTGCTGTTCGGCTTCGTGCTTGCTGTGATTGCGGGCGGCATAACGCTGTTCTTCATCGGCTCGCGCTGGGCGGCTCAGGAAGTCGCTTCGCAGATGCCGGACAATGCGGAAGAGTTGCCGCATTTCTTCAACGAGGCGCTCGGGATGTTTGCCTTCCTGTTTACCGTCGCGCCTGTCCTAACGCTCGCTCCGGCCGTGGTGGCCGTCGTGGTCGGTGAGATCGCGCGTATCCGGTCGCTGCTCTATTACGTGATTGCCGGAGGTGCCGCGGCAGCACTGATGCCGCTGATCGCTGCTCCTTACCAGGCAGCGGAGAACACGACTTATAACGCGCCCTATTTCTCGATCATGGCGAGTGCTGGCTTTGCCGCGGGCCTGATCTACTGGCTGCTCGCCGGCCGACGCGCTTAGACGGCTTATTCCAAAGGCAATTCAGCACTATATTGAATGAGCTCAGCGCCCAGCGGGCTGCCGCCCGCAACGGCATCCGGTGAGATGTTTGCGGCGGAACGAAACACCAGGAGTGGAAGACCCTTTGCCCATTTTAGCGAAACGGCTATCCAGCGGCGAGCCGCACAGCCTCAGTGCGGGCGCTTTGCCCACGCGGAGCGGTACGGCGTTGCCGGAGGCGCAGCTTTCGTCAGCGCCCGGGCTCGCCGAACTCTTCCATCCCGCCGTCGCGACCTGGTTCGCCGCGCATTTCGCTGCGCCAACGCCAGCGCAGGCTGAAGCCTGGCCCGCGATCAAGTCCGGGCAGCATACACTCATTGCTGCGCCGACTGGCTCGGGTAAGACGCTCGCCGCGTTTCTCGCCGCGATCGACGGTCTCGTCCGTCAGGGCGTCACGGGCGAGCTGACTGACGCCACCCAGGTGGTCTATGTCTCGCCGCTCAAGGCGCTCTCCAACGACATTCACCGCAATCTGGAGCTGCCGCTCGCCGGCATCCGCGAGGAGCTGCGCCGGCGAGGCCTGCCCGGTGTCGAGATCCGAAGCTGGGTGCGCACCGGCGACACGCCGACCTCGGAACGCGACCGCATGCGCCGCCGGCCGCCGCACATCCTCGTCACCACGCCGGAGTCGCTCTATATCCTGCTCGGCTCGCAATCCGGGCGCAAGATGCTGGCCACCACCCGGTCGGTGATCATCGACGAAATCCACGCAATGGCGCCTAACAAGCGTGGCGCGCATCTCACTCTGTCGCTCGAACGCCTTGCCGCGCTTTGCGGCGACAAGCTGCTGCGTATCGGACTTTCGGCGACGCAGAACCCGATTTCGGCGGTTGCCGATTTTCTGGTCGGCGCCGCACCGGACGGCACCCGCGCCGCCGAGCCGGCCATCATCGACACCGGCCATCAGCGCCCGCGCGATCTGGCCATCGAGGTTCCGGGCTCGCCGCTCGAGGCGGTAATGTCCGGCGAGGTCTGGCTGCAAGTCTATGAGCGCCTCCAGCACCTGATTGCGGCGCACCGCACCACCCTCGTTTTCGTCAACACCCGCCGCATGGCGGAACGTGTGGCCCGCGCGCTTTCCGACCGGCTCGGCGAGGCCGCTGTGACCGCCCATCACGGCAGCATGGCCAAGGAGCACCGGCTTGCCGCCGAGCAAAAGCTCAAGGCCGGAAAGCTGAAAGCGCTGGTTGCGACTGCCTCTCTGGAGCTCGGCATCGACATCGGCGACGTCGATCTCGTTTGTCAGCTCGGCTCGCCGCGATCGATCGCGAGCTTCCTGCAGCGGGTCGGCCGTTCCGGCCATGCTGTCGGCGGCACGCCGAAGGGGCGGCTGTTCCCGCTCTCGCGCGACGATCTCGTCGAATGCACTGCACTCCTTGACAGCGTACGCCGCGGCGAGATGGACCGTCTAGAACTGCCGCAGCAGCCGCTCGACGTGCTGGCTCAGCAGATTGTCGCCGAAGTCGCGAACCAGGATTGGCCGGAGGACGCGCTCTATAATTCCCTTCGCGGGGCTTGGCCTTACCGCGCTCTGGCGCGCACCGATTTCGACGCTATCGTGCAGATGCTCGCCGAAGGCTTCACCACGCGGCGCGGCCGGCGCGGCGCCCTCCTGCACCACGACGCGGTGGGACGCATGCTTCGCGGTCGGCGCGGCGCGCAGACGACAGCGCTGACCTCCGGCGGCACCATCCCCGACAACGCGGACTATCAGGTGGTGCTCGAGCCCGAGAACCACATGATTGGCACGGTGAACGAGGACTTCGCCGTCGAGAGCATGGCCGGCGATATCTTCCAGCTCGGCAATACTTCCTACCGCATTCAGCGCGTCGAGCGCGGCACCGTGCGGGTCGAGGATGCGCAGGGCGCGCCGCCCAACATTCCGTTTTGGCTCGGCGAGGCGCCTGGCCGCACCGACGCGCTTTCGGCGGCCGTGTCGCGGCTGAGAAGCCAAATCGAGGCGCGGCTGCACTCCGATCCATCCGGCAAAGCAGTGCGGCGGTGGCTCGTCGAGGAGATCGGCATCGGCCTTCCCGCCACCGAGCAGCTCATCGAATATCTGGCCGCCGGGTTTGCCGCGCTCGGCGTCCTGCCGACCCAGGACACCATCGTGCTGGAGCGCTTCTTCGATGAAGCCGGCGGCATGCAGCTCGTCATGCATGCTCCGTTCGGCAGTCGCATCAACCGCGCCTGGGGCCTTGCGCTGCGGAAGCGCTTTTGCCGCAAGTTCAATTTCGAGCTGCAGGCCGCGGCAACCGAAGACAATATTGTGCTGTCTTTGACCACCGCCCACAGCTTCGAGCTGGCGGAGGTTGCGCGCTACCTGCATTCCAAAAGCGTTCGCCCGGTGCTGATCCAGGCCATGCTCGACTCCCCGATGTTCACTACACGCTGGCGCTGGACCGCCGGCATTTCCCTCGCTCTGCCGCGCTTCCGGGGCGGTAAAAAGGTGCCGCCGCAATTCATGCGGATGCAGGCCGAGGACCTGATCGCGGCCGTGTTCCCCGACCAGATCGCCTGCGCCGAAAACCTCACCGGCGAGCGCGAGGTGCCCGATCATCCCCTCACCAATCAGGTGATCGACGATTGCCTGCACGAAGCGATGGACATCGAGGGGCTGGAGCGCTTGCTGGCACGGATCGAGAACGGCGACATCCGCGTGGTCGCCTGCGACCTCACCCAGCCTTCCCCGCTCGCGCTCGAAGTGCTCTCCGCGCGCCCCTATGCGTTCCTCGACGATGCACCGCTGGAGGAGCGACGCACTCAGGCGGTAATGGGCCGGCGCTGGCACGACCCGCAAAGCGCCTCCGAGCTTGGCCGGCTCGATCCAGAGGCGATCGAGCGCGTGCGCAGCGAAGCCTGGCCCGATGCCGCAAGTGCGGAAGAACTTCACGATGCGCTGCTCTGGCTCGGTTGCCTGACCGATGACGAAGCTGCCGCCGTGCCTGAATGGCGCGGAGTGGCTGGATGCGCTTGCGGCTGACAAGCGCGTCACCCGCTTTAAGGCGGCGCCAGAGCGGCGCTCTGGGTGGCGGCTGAGCGCTTGACGCAATTCCAGGCTCTCTGGCCCGAGGCGCAGCTCGATCCCATTATCCGGCCGCCGGCTGGGGAGGCGCAGAAGGCTTGGCCGCCGGATCAGGCGCTTGTTGAAATCCTGCGCGGGCGTCTTGAAGGCCTAGGGCCCGTGACCCAGACGACGCTGGCAGCTCCCCTTGGCCTCGAACCGGAGGCAATCGGCCCGGCGCTGACGGCGCTTGAGGTCGAAGGCACGATCCTGCGCGGGCGCTTCATCCCCGGCGCCAATGACGAGCAATGGTGCGACCGGCGCCTGCTCGCCCGCATTCATCACTATACCATCCGCCGGCTGCGCTCCGAGATCGAGCCGGTCGCGGCACGCGATTTCCTGCGCTTCCTGTTCGCTTGGCAGCATCTGAGCGAGGATACGCGCCTTGAAGGGCAGGACGCCCTGCCGATTGCGCTCGCTTCGCTGGAAGGCTTCGAAGCCGCGGCCGGCGCCTGGGAGACCGAAATCCTTCCCTCTCGCATCAAGGGCTACGAGCCGGGCTGGCTCGACGCCCAATGCCTCGCGGGTCGTATCGCCTGGGCGCGCCTCACGCCTGCCCCGAGCACCAGCCGGCGCACGCGCAGCGGGTCGCCGGTGCGCACGACGCCAATTGTGCTCCTCGAACGGCGTCACGTCGCGCATTGGATGGCGCTCGTCGGTCAGGCGAATGGTATCCAGCCGAGCCCGCGCGCCGAGGCGGTACTCGAGTGTCTGAAAAGCGAGGGCGCGCTGTTCTTCGATGAGCTGGCCGACGCGGCCCGGCTCCTGCGACCACAGCTCGAGGAAGCGCTCGGCGAACTGGTGGCGCTCGGCCTCGTCTCGTCCGACAGCTTCGGAGGATTGCGGGCGCTGCTCGTACCATCCGACAAGCGCAAGCCGATCGCCGGAGCGAAACGGCGCGGCAAAGTCCTTGCATTCAGCATGGAGAGCGGCGGACGCTGGTCGCTGATCCGCCGCCCCGCGCCTGGCAGCGCCGACGAGCAGACGCGAACCGCTGCCGTCGAGCAGGCGGCGCGCACGCTCTTGCGCCGCTATGGCGTGGTATTCTGGCGCTTACTCGCTCGCGAAGGCGGATGGCTGCCGCCCTGGCGCGAGCTGCTCCGGGTCTATCGCCGGCTGGAGGCGCGGGGCGAAATCCGCGGCGGACGGTTCGTTGCCGGCTTCTCCGGAGAGCAATACGCTCTGCCCGAAGCGGTCGGGCTCCTGCGCGAGACACGCCGCCGGCCAGCCTCAGGCGAATGGATCTCGCTTTCGGCCGCCGATCCTCTCAACCTCGCGGGCATTTTGACGCCCGGCCCGCGCCTTGCCGCACTCACCGGCAACCGCCTGCTCTACCGCGACGGACTCCCTGTCGCGGCGCTCTCGGGCGGGAAGATGGAGGTCTTCACCGCGGTTGAAAGTGCCTCGCAATGGGATATCGAGAAGCGCCTGACGCGCTCAGCAGCGCGCGGTGCGCTGATCGATCTGGCCTAATTCCAAGTCAGCCGGCGTGTCTTGTGCCGAGCGCCGGGCGCTGTTATGGCTCACGCCATGAAAGCCCGCCGCCGCCTTCTCGCCTTCGCAGCCCTCCTGCTGATGCTGGTCGGGGCGTGGTTTGTCGCTGTCTGGGATGGCGCCTGGTACCGCAGCATAGACCAGGTGCAGATGGCGATGCGCCACCTCAACCGGAAACTGCACTACGGCCTCGGCTGGCAGCTGCCCGGCACGCCCGATCTGGCGGCGCTCGATGAGCGACTTAAAGAGAAGAACCTCAAACGCGGCGACGCCGTCTTCATCCGTGTGTTCAAGAGCGAGCTGGAGTTAGAGCTGTGGATGCAGCAGGGCGACCGCTTCGTGCTGTTTGCCACCTACCCGATCTGCTACTATTCGGGCCAGCTCGGTCCGAAGCTGCGCCAGGGTGACCGGCAGTCACCAGAGGGCTTTTATACAATCGCCAAAGGGCAGCTCAACCCGAACAGCCACTGGTTCCGCGCCTTTAATGTCGGCTTCCCGAATCTGTTCGATCAGGCGCATGGCCGCACCGGCTCCTATCTGATGGTGCATGGCGGCTGCTCATCGATCGGATGCTATGCCATGACCAATCCGGTCATCGGCGAGATCTGGCAGCTCGTGACCGCCGCGCTCGACAATGGCCAGGGGAGCTTTGCCATGCATATCCTGCCCTTCCATCTCACCGAGGCGAGGCTGCACGCCTACGAAGACAACCCATGGGCTGAGTTCTGGCGCGAGCTGAAGCCCGGCTACGACCTGTTCGAGGCGACCCACGTTCCGCCGCAGATCAGCATCTGCGAGAAACACTATGCTGTCGTGCCGGGGGCTCCCGGCACGAAAGGAAGCGCGCTGCGCGCCGGTTGTCCGCTGGGCACGGGCGGCTCCAGCGCTGGCAATGCCCCGCTGCCGGGCGCTGGCTGACCAACGCGCGGAACAGTCGTCATGCCGCGTCGTTGAGCGGCGGCCAGGGATTGCGGCGTTCATCGCTGGGGCCGCTCTTGATGAATTTGAGGCCGATATGGCTCTGGTTCTGCCAGACCACGATGCCTTCGGCGACCTGGGTCCCGAGATCGACGCGCACCCTGTCTCCCTGTGCAAGTTCGGCGACGCGCTCGATGCGGACGCCCGTTTCGCTGAGATCCACCATACGGGTCTCGAAGCGCTGCTGCTCGGAGTGCACGAACACCACATGACTGATGGGATCACGCGGCGCTGTCCTGCGATCTGCATCATTGATGGCCGCCGGGTCGCCTTCGCTTGAGACAACGCGCTCCGCCGGAATGCTCACCAGTACGGCCGTCCCTATATTGGGCGTGCTTTCCACACTCACGGTGGCGCCGTGCAGCTCGGCAAGTTGCACGGCAAGCGGCAGGCCAAGGCCAGTGCCCTCATAGCGGCGGGCCAGCCGATTATCGACTTGGTGAAAAAGCTCCAGGGCGCTCGCCACCTCTTCCTCGGTCATGCCGATGCCGGTGTCAGTCACGCCAAGCGCCAGGCGCCCGTCTGCCAGATGCTGGCAACGCAGCGTCACCAACCCGGCCGGCGGAGTGAATTTGATGGCGTTTGAGAGCAGGTTGATCACGATCTGCTTGAACTTGGTCTCGTCACAGCGCAACAGCGTTCCATCAGCCGGCAGATCGACGACGAGGTTGATGTGACCAGCGGCCGCCTGAGGCCTGACGGCCAGCAGCGCCGCAGAGATCATATCGTCGAGCCCGGCGATCTCCTCGGCGAGCGTGAACTTGCCGGCCTCGATTTTGGCCACATCGAGAACATCGTTGATGATGTTCAGGAGGTGCACGCCCGAGACCTGGATATCTGCCGCGCAGTCCGCATAGCGTGCCAGATCGTCAGCAAAAATCCGGTCGCGGATAATCTCGGCAAAGCCGATAATGGCATTGAGCGGCGTGCGAAGCTCGTGGCTCATATTGGCCAGAAAAGAGGATTTGGCCCGGCTTGCCTCCTCCGCCTCGCGTTTGGCAAATTCCAACTTGGCGTTCGTGTCTTGAAGTTTCAGCCGCTCGCTGGCCAATTCCGTGCTCGTGCTCAGCAATTCCCCGCGTTGCGCCACGAGATCCTCGTTCACATCGCGCAGCTTCTTACTCTCCTGCTGGAGGGCAATCTCGCGGTCCACGCGGCGATCGATCTCGCGGTTCAGCATCAGAACCATGAACAGCGGCAGCGCGATGGCGATAGCGCCGAGGGCAAGCACGAGCTCGGCGTGCCGGTTGGCCGCAGCGAGCGCTTCCGCCTTGCCCAGCCCAACGACCACGATCAGCGGGTAGCCCGCAACGGCATTCCAGTGGTAAAGGCGGGCGACACCGTCAACTTTGCTCGCCGAAGTGTAAGAACCGCTCTCCATGTGGGCGGAATCGATCACCGACCGGGCGTCGGGGATGGCCATGCCGATGCGGCTGCCGTCATTGTCCGGCACGGCCGTAAAGCGCGCGCGAATGATGCCGTCTTTGCCGACCAGCGCCGTAATCCCGCTCATCCCGAGATTGACGCGTTTGTGCAGTCCGGTGAGGAATTCCGGGTTGAGCGAAAATACCAGGACGCCGCCAAATGAACCGTCTGGTTTCGCGAGCCGCTTTGTCGCCTGCAGCGTAACGATGTTGGAAACCCGCCCGCGCACGGGCTTGCTGATGAACATGCCGAGATTGGGATTGTCGCGATGCACGCGGAAATGCTCGCGGTCGGAAAGATTGATGGGCTTAGGGTGCGGATCGAGCGTCGTTGAGACCAGCATCCCGTCGGCATCGATGAGGCCCACTTGGACTGTCGATGCTGCGAGTTCGGGAACCTGCCGCGTCCATTCGGACAGGTCAAACGCCGCGCCTTCGGTTTCGATGCGCTGGCGCAGCAGATCCATCGCTCCGGAGACATTGTCCATCACTCGGCGGACCTGCTCTTCGAAGGCAGCGGAGAGGTTGGCAGCGTCGCTTTCGGCGCGCTGGATAGCCACGCGGCGCTGTTCAACGACGACGGCTCCGACAAGTGCTGTGATCGCCAGGGCAATCAGGGCGCAAAAGGCGATGATGCGGCGCTTGAGCTGGCGGCCCGAAAGGCAAATGGATTTAGCGATTGCGCAATCCGCATCGCAGGGATCCATCTGAATTTCGCCGGTTTCGGTCAACGCCATGTGCTACAGCTAAGGATTGGACATCCTAAGGTTGTAGCCAAATAGGCAGAACACGGCTACCGCGACTGGAGTTTAAGCTTAGCGGATGATGACTTTGGCGAGGGAAGAGAGAAGCTACTGAAAATCAAAAAAGGAAGCGCCCTGCAGCACCAGCACCTTCGGCTGGGGTGGCAGGCTCGCCGCCGAGACCGTTACGCCCGAGCTCTTGCTCTCCTCCACCTCGAAGCTTTCGCCAAGCTTTGCCAGGAATGCCTGGAGTGTTGCCGGCCCAAACATATGCATCGGCAGGATAAGTCGCGCTTTGAGTAATCGCAACACCTCCACCATTGCCTCCTGCTTCATGGTGTAGGAACCGTCAACGGGCACCATGACCACGTCCAACTGACCGATCAGCGCCACATGTTCCGGCCCGAGGGTGTGATGGAGATGACCGAGATGGCCGATGCACAGCCCGGCGATCTCGAAGATGAAGATGGAATTGCCGTCCTTCTCGAAGGCGCCGGTCATCCATGAGCGAATATCGGTGGTGACATTGCGGACATAGACGTCGCCGACATGCAGGTTGTGCTGCGCCGGATGTCCGTCGGTACCCCAGCCCCGCAGCACATATTTGATCTTGGGGTCGGGATAATCGGTGTAATGAGTTGAATGCGCATGATTCATCGTTACGATGTCAGGCAGCGGACCAGAACCCGCATAGCCGGCATAATCGGTTGCGATGACCAGTCCTTCAGGGCTTTCGATGCGAAAGGTCGCGTGGCCGACAAACGTGATCCGCACCTCGCCCTGGGCGGCTTGCGCTGTCCGGAGCGCCACAAACTGCACACCGGGCGTGCTTTCCGCGATCGCCATGCAGCGGCTCGTCTGCGCCGCGCTGGGCGCGGCGGCAAGGCAAAGCGTGCAGACCGCAAGAAGAATGGCCCCCGCAAGGCGGCGCGCAGCTTCCATCAGCCTGGTGCTCCTCTCACGCTCAACTTGTGGCTCGAGCGTAACACGCGCCATCGCCCATTGGCGAGGTCGGGAGCCGCGTCAGACTGGCACGTGATGGTTCACTTCATGTTGAACAGCGCGCGGGGCGAGCCAGCCCCCTCGGCTTCGAAGCGCCGGTGCTTTTATCAAGTTCTCAACGCATCTCTACGCAATAGCTTAAAAAATCAGGCTAGAGTGGGATGACAAAGTTGCATTTAAACTCTAGATTCTGTGCATGAACCTAATGACCTCCGGCGATCTCTCTCCGTTTCGCCAGACCGAGACCTGGATTTTCGATCTCGACAACACACTCTACCCGGCAGAGTGCAACCTTTTCGCGCAGCTCGATCAGCGCATGGGCGCGTTCATTGCCGAACTGCTCGGCGTGAGCGTGGAAGAGGCAAAGCGCATCCAGAAAGACTATTATTACCGCTATGGCACCACCCTTGCCGGCCTGATGCGCGAGCATGGGCTTGCGCCCGAGCGCTTTCTCGACTTCGTGCATGACATCGATCTTGCGCCGGTCTGCGAAGCGCCGGCCCTCGGCGCAGCCCTCGAGCGGCTGCCAGGCAAGAAATATATCTTCACCAACGGCTCGCGCCGCCATGCTGAACGGGTGGCCGCAAAGCTCGGCGTGCTACACCATTTCGACGATTTGTTCGACATCGCCGCATGCAACTACGTGCCGAAGCCATCGGCCGACGCGTACAACGCCTTTCTCAAGGCGCACGGCGTGGCCGCAAAAGCGGCTGCCATGTTCGAGGACCTGCCACATAATCTGGAGAGTCCCCATGCGCTCGGCATGGCAACAGTGCTGGTGCGCGCTACCAACTATGACCATCCGGCGCAGCGGGCGATGACCGAGTGGCGCGTGCTGCCGCCCCACATCCACCACATCACCGACGACCTCACGGGTTTTCTCGAGCAGGTGCTGACCGCGACCAACGAAGCGGCAGCAGCGGAGCCTGCGGAGAAGGAAGACTAGGAGGACAAGAGCCGGCGCGGAACAAGGGCTTGGCCGTCCGACGTTGCCGTTAATGGGTGGTCCTAGTCTGAGAGAGGACGGGAATCAATAAAGGACTGGGGCGTTGCTGCTCCCCGGCGATGGCGGGAGAGGCGAGCGTTGTAGGCGACATAACGGTGGTGGCGAGGACGGCTTTGACCAGTGTGCTCATGATCATCTCCATCTGGCGGTCCGTTCTCTTGATGGGGGTGGGGTTTGGCCGCCGCATCTCTTCCGTCGCGCAACGCCGATGAAAGGTTCAAACCTCCCGCTCATAGCCGTTGACAAGGCACTGTGGCACGGCCACCAAAGACGCGAGAAGCGAGAACCAGCGCGAGGCAGCCCTCACCATGACCGATACGCTCAAATCTGTGATCGAAGCGGCCTTCGACGCGCGCGAAGGCATCAGCCCGGCAAGCCAGGGCGAGGTCCGCACCGCGGTCGATGAGGCGCTCAGCCTGCTCGATAAGGGCGAGGTGCGGGTTGCCGAGAAGCAGGGCCATGACTGGGTGGTCAATCAGTGGCTGAAGAAGGCCGTGCTGCTCTCCTTCCGCCTGAACGACATGACCGTGATGGGTGGCGGCAGCGTGCCTTGGCCCTGGTGGGACAAGGTCCCGATGAAGTTCGAGGGCTGGGGTGCGAACGAGTTCAAGGCAGCCGGATTTCGTGCCGTACCCGGCGCCATCGTACGACGCTCGGCCTACATCGCACCGGGCGTGGTGCTGATGCCAAGCTTCGTCAATCTCGGCGCCTATGTCGACAAGGGTACGATGATCGACACCTGGGCGACGGTCGGCTCCTGCGCGCAAATCGGGAAGAACTGTCATATTTCCGGCGGCGCCGGCATCGGCGGCGTGCTCGAGCCGTTACAGGCCGGCCCGGTGATCATTGAGGACAATTGCTTTATCGGCGCGCGCTCGGAGGTGGCGGAGGGCGTGATCGTCGGCGAGGGCTCAGTGCTCTCGATGGGCATCTATCTCGGCCAGTCCACCAAGATTGTCGACCGCGAGGCCGGCACCATCACTTATGGCCGGGTTCCGCCCTATTCAGTGATCGTGCCCGGCACCCTGCCCAGCCACAAGGACCTGCCGAGCGGCGCGCCGGGGCCGAACCTTTATTGCGCGGTGATCGTCAAGCGCGTGGACGAGAAGACCCGCGAGAAGACCTCCATCAACGAGCTGCTGCGGGATTGATGCAGTCATACTTCGCTGGTATCGGACAGGCCGCCAGCGCGTCGGACGGCTTCATCGTGAGCACATGGAGGCGTAGCTTGCGGGCGTGCACGGTATTGAACGCGTTGATGCAGGCGACCACCTGCGGCATCTCTCCGCCCTGGCGCGCGATGCGATTGAACGCGTCGGCATTGAACACGGCAAAATCGACCTGCCCCTTGCGCAGCTGATCCAGCGCTGCGGTCTCATCAGCGAAATTGGTGTCCGTGCCGAGCAGGAACACAGCACTCGGTTCACGATAGCGGGTCAGCAGGAACGGCCTCGGCGAGCATGGCCGCAGGAGCTCCGCCACTTCGGCCACCTGTTGGCTCGGCCAAAGCGCCTCGATATTCGGCAGCGCGATCCGGAATGCGGCGAAGTACAGCAATCCAGCGCTAACCACCGCCGCAGCGACGGCAGCATAAAAACGCTCGGCCCAAGCGGCCCGCACCGTGATGAATACCGCCAGGGCGAACGGCACCGCGAGCACGAACAGCCATGGGCTCGGCGCGTCCTTGAACTTGACATGCAGCAGCGCGATGAAGGCGGCCTGGAGGATGGCAACGAACAGCCAGATCGCGGCGGCCTGCTTATAGGTGCGGCGTGGGATGGTGCCGGGGATGGCAACTTCGCGCAGCACCCATGCGGCACCCATGGCGATTGCCGGATAGATCGGAAGAATATAATGCGGCAGCTTGGTGGGCGTCGCCTCCAGCACCAGCCAGAACGGGATGATCCAGGCCAGCAAAAACAGCGCGCGGCGGTGCATGCGATTGCGCCAAAGCCAGACCGCGCCGCCACCCGTCGCAACCAACGCGCCAGGCCAGAATGTCCACCAGAACAGCACCAGATAGAAGCCTGGCGGTCCCCAATGTCTCTCCTGGCCAGACTGTAGCTTGCCGAGGAAGTCTTGGCCGATCGAGCGGTGGAAGAACTCACCGCCAGAGGTCACCCCGATGGCGATGAACCAGGGCAGCACGACCAGCAGGAACATTGGAATGCCCCAGGAGAAATGCAGCGTGCGCAGCCAGGACCGCTCCGGATCATAAAACGCGAGCGGCAAAATGGTGAGCAGGGCAAGCCCGGGCGCGACCGGTCCCTTGATCAAGGTGCCAAGGCCAAGAGCAATCCAGAACAATGCAGCGGTGCCGACCGTTTCCTTCGGCGTTAGGCGCGCAAGATAGATGCGCCCGAGCGCCCCCTGGGCGAGAATGGTGCAGGCAAGCAGCACCGCGTCCGCCTTGGCGATCCGCGCCTCAATATTGACGTCGAGCGCGACAGCCAAGAGCAGGGCTGCGAGCAGCGCATTCTGCCGGCCGTAAAGCGGCTCTGCCGCCCACCACGTCAAGAGCACACATGCGAGAATGCCGAAAAAGGAGGGAATGCGATAAGCCCAGATCTCCTTGGCTTCGGCCGAAGAAAACGCAGCGACGCTCGCCGCCTGCAGCCAATAAATTCCGACCGGCTTTTTATAGCGCGGCTCGTCCTGGAAGCGGATATCGATGAAATCACCGCTCTCCAGCATCTGCTTGGTCGCCTGCGCAAAACGGGACTCGTCGCGGTCGGTGACCGGAAGCGAGGCGATCCCTGGCAGACTTACCGCCAAGCAGAGCGCAATCAGAAAAGTGGCTGCCCACCTTGGACGCACCGCGAGCCAACCGAGCGCCGCGGCCGCATCGCGGTCCAGCCTGCCAAGCCACCGTTCCATCGCCAATCCCCGTCTTTGAGCGCCTTTTAGCCTAAAGCGCGTTCACAGCAAATGGAGAGTGTTGCGATGATCACCGGTGACCGCTGCCCTGCGCTGATTTGTGCCGGGATGGCGGTGGATTGTGAGATGCAGCGGTGGGGCGCTGGCGCTCCCATTTCCCACCGATGACGGGAGCGACGTGGCTTAGCTGAGGTGAGGGCTCTTATCCCGCCGTCCTGATTTCAAAGCCTCCCGGCGCTTCGCCGCCTTCTTGCTCGATCTCGACGGCAGTCACGCGGGCGGCAAAGGGGCCCTCGCGGCATCGCTCCAACATGGCCGCCACATCATCCGGCGCGCCCGCGAACAGCGCCTCGACAGCGCCATCTCTGCGATTGCGCACCCAGCCAGCAAGTCCCAGCTCTTGGGCTGAATCCGCCGCCCAGGCGCGATAGCCTACGCCCTGCACCCGGCCCTTGATTCGCACCCGAACCACGCGGACTTGCTCAGCCATGCCCTTTCCTACGAATTGATGCTGACGGCTATACCATCCAGCGGATCGGCCGGCGATATCAAGCAAACTCCATAATCACAGCATCCACGGCGAGGCTATCGCCCGGTTTGGCCTTAATGCTTTTCACCGTGGCGTCGCGCTCAGCGCGCAGGATGTTCTCCATCTTCATCGCCTCGACGGTGCAGAGCGCCTCGCCGGCCTTCACCTCCTGGCCCTCGACCACATTGATGACACGCACCAGCCCCGGCATCGGACAGCGCAGCGCTTTGGAGGAATCGGCCGCCTTCTTCTCCGGCATGAGACTGGCGAGCCGTGCCTCCTCCTCGGTATAGACGCGCGCCGGCACGATCATGCCGGCATGGGACAGCTCGACGCCATTGCGGATCGGCCGGATCTGAACGACGAGCTCATCCCGGCCGACACGGCCCTGCCACACCGGCTGTCCCGGCCACCAGTCGGAGGCGACCGTCAGCTTGCGGCGCGAGCTGTCACCCTCGCCCATGATGTCGATCGTGACCGGCTGGCGGTAGGAGCCGGCGACCCACATCCGCAAGGTCTCGCCCCCGACCGTCACCACGCGCTTGTCGGAGAAGCAGACGGTGCGCCCGGTCATCTGCCCGGAAATCTGCCGGCGGCGCTGATTGCCCTGGTGGTCGATCGCGACCGCAACGCAGGCGAGCGTCTCGCGCTCAGCGGGCTCGGGCGTGCGCGGCGAGAAGCCTTGCGGGAACTCCTCGGCGATGAAGCCGGTCGAAAGTGCGCCCTTCCGCCAGCGCGGATGATGCATGATCGCTGCGAGGAACGGGATATTGTGCCGGATGCCGTCAATGTAGAAGCCGTCGAGCGCGTCGGCCATATGGTCGATCGCCGACTCCCGCGTCGGGCCGTGGGTGATCAGCTTGGCGATCATCGGGTCGTAATAGATCGAGATCTCGCCGCCCTCATAGACGCCGGTATCATTGCGCACCGTGAGGCCATTCTCGGTACCTTCCGCAGGCGGGCGATAGCGGGTGAGCCGGCCGGTCGAGGGCAGGAAATTGCGGAACGGGTCCTCGGCATAGACACGGGACTCGACCGCCCAGCCGCCGATCTTCAGGTCGCTCTGCTTGAAGGGCAGCGTCTCGCCCGCCGCCACGCGGATCATCTGCTCGACGAGATCGATGCCGGTGATCAGCTCGGTGACGGGATGCTCGACCTGAAGGCGGGTATTCATCTCCAGGAAATAGAAATTGCGGTTCTGATCGACGATGAACTCGACGGTGCCGGCGCTCTCATAATGCACCGCCTTGGCCAGCGCGACAGCCTGCTCGCCCATCGCCTTGCGGGTCGCCTCATCCAGAAACGGGCTGGGCGCCTCCTCGATGACCTTCTGATTGCGGCGCTGGATCGAGCATTCACGCTCGAACAGGTAGACGAGATTGCCCTGCTTGTCGCCAAGCACCTGGATCTCGATGTGGCGAGGGTTCTCGACAAATTTCTCGATGAACACCCGGTCATCGCCAAAGGAGGATTTCGCCTCCGACTTCGAGGAGGCAAAGCCTTCCGCAACCTCCTCGCGTGAGCGGGCGATGCGCATGCCCTTGCCACCGCCGCCGGCCGAGGCCTTGATCATCACCGGATAGCCGATTTCCTCGGCGATGCGGACGGCTTCCTCGGGGCTGCCGATGACGCCCAGATAGCCGGGCACGGTCGAGACCCGGGCTTCGGCGGCGAATTTCTTGGACTCGATCTTGTCGCCCATCGCCCGGATCGCCTCGATATTCGGGCCGATGAAGGCGATGCCGGCAGCTTTCAGCGCCTCGGCGAAGGCGGCGTTTTCGGAGAGAAAGCCATAGCCGGGATGGATCGCCTCGGCGCCGGTGCTCTTCGCCGCCTCAATTACCTTATCGATGACAAGGTAAGACTGGCTAGCCGGTGCCGGGCCGATATGCACGGCCTCATCCGCCATCTCGCGATGCAGCGCATCAAGATCGGCATCGGAATAGATCGCCACCGTCCTGATGCCCATCTTCCGCGCCGTCTTGATGACCCGGCAGGCGATCTCGCCGCGATTGGCGATCAGGATTTTCTCGAACATCGGCGGCGGTCCTTTGGCAGGGCTGGTTTTTTTGGTTTTTTCCGTTGTACCCGCGCCGCGGAGCCGCGTAAATGCCGCTGTCGCTTCAGTCTTCCCGGCCTGCCCCGTACCAATAGCCTGGTCTGCGCGCGCTGTGGGCAAGCGCAACGACGACGATCTCGTCTCCTTCCACGCGGTATATTAGGCAATACGGGAAGCGGTGGAGTTTATAGCTGTGGTGGACGGCATCAATCAGCGCTGCTGATTGCGGATAGACGCAAAGATATTCCAGCGCACGATCAATCTCGCGTTCCAGTTCCTTCACCAGCCAAAGATTTTCCGAGGCATAATAGTTGCTGGCGTCGATGAACTCCTGCTCGGCCGACGCCAAGAAGCGGGGCTTCATGCCTTGCTACGGCGGGCCTTAACCTCCTCCCAAAGAGCACTTTTCATTTCTCCGCACTGATAAGCCTGCCAGCGGCGTTCCGCTTCTTCCGCCCACGCCTTTTCCCAGCCCACCGGTTGGTCGGGGGCAATCGCGAGCAGCATATCGAGCAACTCTGCCTGTTCTTCGGGCGAAAGCTGCTGCGCCTGGGCGAAAAGCTGTTTCACACGGTCGTTCATCACCAAATTATGCGCCCCTCCAGAGACGGTTTGCAAGCGCAGCGCCGGGCGAGGACGAAAGACTACCCACAACCAACATGGGAGCGCCTCAGGGCTTCGTCTTCAGCGACATAATATAGGCCGCCAGATTGTCCAGCTCCGGGACGGTCAGCTGCACCTGCGGCATGGGCGGATGCGGATTGAGGACGAAGCCCTTGAGCTTGCTGGCCGACTGGTCCGGCTGATCGGCGAGGGCCATGAAACTGGGAATGCCTGCCGTCATCTGGGCGGGGCCAACGCCCGGCGCAATGATGTGGCAATTCACACAGACTGCGCTTGCCAGCTTCTGCCCCGCCGCAGCATTTGCCGCCTGTGCGGCGTTCCCATGAACAAACAACGCTACCGCTAGCAGCGCTAATCGACCGAGCATGGCTATCCCTCCTTATTGGACCGTTGAAGGCTTCCGTTTTAGGGCTGCGGCGCCCGAGCGACTTTGATCTAGATCGTGGTCAGGCCTTCTTTTCCCATCGGCCTTTTTCGTTCTGCTGCCAATAAGTGACATTGCAGCCGGCGGTCTTGGCGCGCTTCCATTCGCTGCGGGCGCCAGCCAGCGCATCTTCGTCGCGCCCGTCGAAGATATAGACGATGCGGCTATAGCCGGCGTGCTCTGCCAGCGCCGCGCCATCGACCAGAAAACGCACCGTCGCGCCGTTCGGGTTTTCCTCACCCGCCGTGAGAAACACCGGCTGCTGCTCGGCCATGCCATCGCGGGCGGTGCCGTGCGGGAGGAAGCTATCGTCGGCATAGGTCCAGAGCAAAGCGTCGAGAGCCTCCACGCGCTCACCGCTCCCAGCCTGAACCACAGCGCGCCAGCCCCGCTCCAGCGTCTTTTCCAGAAGCCCGGGCAGAACTTTGTCGAGCGGCTGCCGGCTCAGCTGATAGAACAGCACCTCCGCCTGCGTCTCCGTCATCACCGCTTACCCTTGTCATCGTAAGGGTTTTTCGGCTTGCGTAGATGCAGCCGGATCGGCACCGACCACAGATCGAAACTCTCCCGCAGCCCGTTCACGAGGTAGCGGACATAGGCGTCGGGCAGCTCTTCGGGCCGCGAGCAGAACACGATGAAGGTCGGCGGCCGGGCGTTCGACTGGGTGATGTAGCGTAATTTGATACGCCGCCCGGCCGCGGCAGGCGGGGCATGGCGCTCGAGCGCCTCGGCGAACCAGCGGTTGAGCGCAGCGGTCGGCAGGCGCTTGTTCCAGCTGTCATAAACCGCGAACACCGCCTGCATAAGCTTTTCCGTGCCGCGCCCCGAAAGCGCGCTGACCGGCACGACCGGCACGCCCTTCACCTGCGGCAGCGCGCGGGCAACCGTCTCGCGCAGCTCGCGGAGCATCGCCTCGCGGTTTTCCACCAGATCCCATTTGTTGACGCCGATGACCAGGGCCCTGCCCTCGCGCTCGACGAGATCGGCGATCTGCAGATCCTGCTTGTCGAGCGCCACATCGACATCGATCAGCAGCACCACGACCTCGGCGAAGCGGATGGCGTTCAGCGCATCGCCCACGGCAAGCTTCTCGACGCGCTCGGAAATACGCGACTTGCGCCTTAGCCCCGCCGTGTCGAACAGCTTGACCGGGCGTCCCTGCCAGGAAAAGTCGGAGGCAACCGAGTTGCGGGTCAGGCCGGGCTCAGGCCCGGTAATCATGCGCTCCTCGCCGAGCAGCGTGTTGACCAGGGTCGATTTGCCGGCGTTCGGGCGTCCGACAATGGCAAGGCGCAGCGGGCGGTGGGGTCGCTCAGCCTCGGCCGTCTCCTCGTCCTCCGCCTCCTGTAGCATCTCGCCCGGCTCGATCTGCTCCAGCGCCTCGGCCATGCGGGAATACAGCTCACCGATCCCCTCTCCATGCTCGGCGGAGAGCGCAACAGCCTCGCCGAGGCCAAGCCGGAACGCTTCGTAATAGCCCGCCTCCCCTGCTCGCCCCTCGCATTTGTTGGCGACGACGATCACCGGTCTGCCGGAAGCCCGCACTACCGCAGCGAACACCTCGTCCGCCGGCGTGACACCAGCGCGCGCATCGATCAGGAACAGGATGAGATCGGCCTCGGCTATCGCCGTTTCGCTCTGGACGCGCATGCGCGAGGCGATCGAGCCGGGATCGGCCTCCTCGAGGCCGGCCGTGTCGATCAGCCGGATCTTGCGCTCACCAACCTCCGCCTCGGCTTCTTTGCGGTCGCGCGTCAGACCGGGCATGTCGTCGACCAGCGCCAGGCGCTTGCCGGCGAGGCGATTGAACAACGTGGACTTGCCGACATTCGGCCGTCCGGCAATGACAACAGCAGGGTTCATGAGTGCCAAAGGACAAGCAGGATCGGGGCCGGTCCGCGGCACCGATTCCAGTCAGATACGCTCCGGTTCTAACGCAATAAAGAGATGGAGCGCACCAAATTAAATGGGGAGGGCCGCCGAACTGGCAATGCTTTCTTCGCGACCTGGGATGCCGTTTCTTTTTCGCCGGTCTTTGCGCTAATTCAGCGCGATCAGGCTGGCCTTGTCGGTGAGCAGATACATCCTGCCACTGGCAACGACCGGCGGAATATAGACCGGATTGTCCAGATTGGACTTCGTCGACACCTCGCCGTTTCGCGCATCGAGCCCGACCAGCATGCCCTTGTCTGATACCGCCCAGATCTTGCCGCCCGCGAGCACTGGGCCGCTCCAGACGCGGTCGTCCGGCAGAGTGGTGACCCAGCGGGTCTTGCCGGTCTTGCGGGCCAGCGCATAGGCGCGCCCGCCCGTGTCCACGACAAAGACGGTATCGCCTGCGACCCAGGGTGTCTGCCCGGCGCGAATGTCCTTGGACCAGACGCGCTCGCCGGTCTTGGTGGCCGTCGCGATCATGCGGCCGCTGCCGCTGGTGGCAAACACGATATCGCCGTCAATCACCGGCCGGGCGGCATCGCCGATATTGGCGATCGAGGTACCGACCGCGCCGCCCGAGACCGAATCGGTCCACTTCGCCTGGCCGGAGGCCATATCGAGCGCGGTTACCTCACCCGAGGGGAAGGACACGACCAGCAGATTGCCGGCAGCAGCCGGGCTGACATTGGAAAGCAGCGAGGCGCCTTCCGGCAGGCCGCGCGATGACCACAGCTCCGTGCCGTCCTGCGCGTTCAATGCGAAAAGCTGGCTTTCGGAATTGACGACGAACAACTTGCCGGCGGCAGCGGTCGGCGAGGTACGGATCGGCACGCCGAGCGTCTTGGTCCAGACCGGTTTGCCGTTCTCCGCGTTGAGTGCGACCACCCGCCCGAAGCCGGTCGCGGCAAACACCTTATCGCCATCCGCCGCAAGACCCCCACCGAAGCCAACTTCCGCCTTTTCCTCTTCCGGTTTCAGGTCGGCCCTCCAGACCACCCCGCCGCTCGCAGCGGAGAATGCGGTGACCTGCCCCTTGCGATCGAGGGTGTAAACTTTGCCATTGCTGACGATCGGCACGGCGGTGATACGGCCGTCCGAATTCGAACCAGACCCGGCATCGCCCCGCCAGGCCGGCTTTGCCGCACCGTCGAAGGCGAGATGTCCAGGCGCATTGCTGGCGACGCCGCCAGGCTGACTCCATGCGGCGTTGGACTGGGGAGCAGGGATTGCAACTGGCTCATTGGCTTCGACAGATGCCGTTGTACCGCCTACGCCCTCGGAGCTAAGGACGGAAATGCGCTTGCCTTGCAGCGGCGGCTTTTCCTTGTCGCCGAACAGACTGGAGACGCCAGGGATAGACGGCAGGCTCGGCGCCGACTCGCAGGCCGCGAGGGAGAGCCCGGCTGCAAGCAGCAGTCCGGTACGAAACAGCTTCTGAACCTGGCCACCCATGCAAAGCCCCTCCTATTGCGTTGCGGCATCTTTCTGCGCCGCCTTGGAGTCATTCGGCGTCTCGGTCTTCGCGCTGGCATTGCCGGGCGCCTTGACGATCAGCGCGAGCATGCTTTCCGCACGTTTGCGCATTTCGGCGGGCGCGAAGGGATCGCTCAGGATGCGATTATACAACTTCTCCGATTCGGCCACATTGCCCGAGCGATAAGCGGAAAGCGCCAACAGCTCTCTTGCAGAAAACCGCCAGGGATTGCCCTCGACATCGATCTTGTCGAGACGCTTGACGATCTCGGCCTGGTCGGCTTCGTCGATGCGCAATCCCGCAGCCTGAACGCGAGCGAAGTCCTTCAGAATCTGATCCGCCCCGCTGTCGCCAGCAACCTCGTCGTAAAGCGCAACCGCGTCAGCCTTGCGGCCCTGCTTCACCTCGACCGCGGCGAGTTCCAGCTTGGCGAGCACGCGATAGCCGCTAGGGGCATCCTTGGCCAGCTTGCCAAGCGCGTCGCGCCCCTCGCCGTATTTGGCATCATCGATTTGCTGGCTCGCCTGGAAAAAGGCCGTGCCGTTCTCCGTCGCCAGCTTGTTCTGATACCAGAGATAGCCTTTATAGCCACCCGCGATAATGAAAATGGCTGCCGCTGCGATGAGGACGTAGATTCCGTACCTGTCCCACAAACGCGCAAGCTGCTCGCGCCGGAGGTCCTCCTCGACTTCCCGAAAGATGTGATCGCTGTCGCTCATTTCTCTTGCCAGCTTACTGGGCCGTTACCCTGATCGAAAACACTTCCATATAACGGCCACGACGCGAGCGCCAGCACTCTCGCTCTTCGCGAGCGGCCCCAGCCAGGAGATCAGCCCGCCGCCCGCGCAGGGTGCAGATGCTAACTCTCTTCAACTGCGCGTTATTTTCGGCTTTTTCGTGACCCCAGACCCGGTCTGTGTTTCGGGCTCGCCGCGCATGCCATAGACATGCTCGGGCGCCGGAAATGCGCGGCTGCGCACCTCTTCGGCATACGTTTTGACTGCATCCTCGATGGCCTCGCCGATCGCGGCGAACTTCTTGACGAATTTCGGCACCGCCGGATTGAGCCCGAGCATGTCCTCCAGGACGAGTATCTGCCCGTCACAGGTGGCGGATGCGCCGATGCCGATGGTGGGAATAGGGACCTGCTTGGTAATGCGGGCCGCCAGCAACTCGGCCATGCCCTCCAGGACCACGGAAAAGGCGCCTGCTTCGGCCACGGCTGCGGCGTCATCCTCTATCGCCTGCCACTCCGAGCGCCGGCGCCCTTGCGTCTTGAAGCCGCCCATCACGTTCACCGATTGCGGAGTAAGGCCAATATGGGCCATCACCGGAATCCCGCGGCTGGTGAGATAGGCGATGGTCTCGGCAAGACGGCGGCCGCCCTCCAGCTTAATCGCCCCGCAGCCGGTCTCCTTGATCACGCGCGCTGCGTTGCGGAACGCCACGGACGGGCTCTCCTCATAAGAGCCGAACGGCATATCGACGACCACAAGTGCACGCGAAGAGCCGCGCACCACCGCTGCGCCGTGCATAATCATCAAATCGAGCGGCACCGGAAGCGTGGTTTCATAGCCATGCATCACCATACCGAGCGAATCGCCGACCAGGAGAAAATCGACGTAAGGGTCGATGATCCTGGCGGTGTGCGCGTGATAAGCGGTCAGCGACACGATCGGCTCGGCGCCTTTGCGCGCGGTGATGTCAGGAGCGGTTACTCGCTTGATTTGGGTCTGCTGCGACATCAGGCGCCTCCAAATTTGCGTAAAATTGCGAGCGTTAACAGGTTGTTTGCGATCGCCATCGTTAGATGGTGCAGATTTAGCCGCAGGGGAGGCGGCAATAAAGCGATTTTGCGCTGAGGCAGGTGACTTCATGAACATACTTGCTAAGGGATTTCGCCGAAAATTGCGGTGGGTTGGGCAACTGAGCTTCGTCGCCGCATTGGTGAGTGCGGCGTTTGCGCCCGATGCCGCCCAGGCTTTTCCGCTGCTCTCCAACCGCGTCACAGTAGGGACGACCGCTACTTTTCCGCTGCATGCCGTCGCCGGCCATGCCTGCCCCGAGCCCTGCCCGGATTGCACAGACTGCATTCCCGAGATCGAAATCACCCCTTCCCATGCCGCGCAGGACGACCTCATCGCCCGCGAGATCGAGCGGCTGGGACCACCGCCTGCCGACCCTTGCGACCCTTATGTGGAGAGATCCCGTGTGCGGCGGAATGTCGGGGCTTGCGGAATCCGGTGCTGGTACTGGCGACTGCGGCACGGCTATTGTGGCCCCGGCTGCGAATACTATCGCTACCGGCTGCGTCGCGACGACGGACATGGCGGCCCACGGCATCCTCGCTACGCCTGCCGCTCCTGATCCCCGGCCTTAAGCCCTTGACGGCGTGCGCTGTCGCGGCTAAAGGCGGCTTTAGTGCCTCCTTTCGGCGCGTAAAACACTCGTGAGGTAACGATCAGCCGTTATTCATCACCGGTTCATTCCTCAAATCGTCAAATGACTAGACCGGGCCGGTGGCGTTTGCTGGTCTTCGGGGACGAACGGATGAAATGGTATTGCCACGCTCCAGTTTTGCTAGCCCTAGCCCTCGTGACCGCCGCAGCGACGCCAGCGTCTGCCGGCCGGGACGGGTTTGGCCGCTGGTCGTTTGCGCAGCGCTTTGGAGGCCGTGGCGGCGACGGACCCGATCGTAATTTTCGGCGGCCGCTCGATCGCCCCAATGGCGGAGGTTTCCCCTCTCCGCGCTCTGAGGGCGGCGCCGCTCCCTCCCGGCGCTTCGAGGGTGGAGGAAATCGTTTCTGGGGCGGCCCCTACTGGGGGTATGGCGCAAGGCTGGGCCATCCCTGCCGCTCGTGCGGTGCGGACTGCAGCGGCGGCGGAGGTGATGATGAGAGGTGCCGGCGCTGCGCCTCGCGCTGCGGATGGTGATCGAAATGTCGATCTGCCGTAAAAAATGCGACAGCGCGCAGACATCAAACTGCAAATGGTTTCTGCTACTCATAAAAATGCTAAAACCCTAATTGCCGAGGGAAATGGAGTTAGAAAACATGAGAAAATTGCTTTTTGCTCTCATCGTGCTGGCGATGGGCGGCTTTGCTTTTGCCGGTGCCAGCCCGGCGAGCGCTATGACCGCCGGTGCGGTCACGGGTATGAGCGATATCGTCAAGCCCGGCGGGACTGTCGAGAAGGTTTACTGGGTGCGCCGCTGCTGGTGGCGTCATGGCCATCGTCATTGCAGCCGGTATTGGCGCGGCCATCACCACCGCCGCCATTGCTGGTGGCGTCATGGCCATCGTCATTGCCGCTGGTGGTAATTGTACGGTTAGGGGTGGAAGGCTGAAATGCAACCGTTCACCCGAAAAACAACATGCAAATAACAAGACATCTCCGTTGCGCGTCGTCACAGCGGAGATGTTTTTTAAAGCAAGAGAATTTTGCGGCATTACAGATCGCATTGATTTCATGATTTCAAAGTTTGCCGGGGAGCTTGAGCGCTGTTTTCTAGCTCACATGTAGGTTTATTTTTTACCGGCCGATCGAATTTCTTCACAAGCGGCGCGCCGCTCAACAAAATACGTTGTTGAAGCATTATTCATTTGAACATGGGCCGGCGGAACTTCCGGCGGAGAAATGGCGTTTGCTACCCACTATCGCCCTTGCCGAGGGAAGGCGGGAGTAAAGCTATGAGAAAACTGCTCTATGCGCTGATATTGTCCGCAGGTGCTTTTGCTTTCGGCTCAGGGACGCCAGCGAATGCTCTTACGGCCAATTCCGTCGCGGGCATGAGCGATGTCGCCAAACCCGGCAGTGTCGCCCAGAATGTGCACTGGTACGGATACAGAAGCTACTGCTGGGAGTATCCCTGGCGCTGCCGGTATCGCCCATATTGGGGCTATCGTCGCCACTATTATTATCCCAGGTGGCATCGGCGGCATCATTATTACCGCCCCTACTACCGGCATCATTACCGCCGCTATTGGTAGGCGGATAGCAGGGACAGCGTAGTGCCCTGTCCAGAGCGGCTTCTCAGAAGCCGCTCTTTTTGCGTTGCGGTCCAGATCGTCGCTCCAAAGCCGCCCGCGAGGTTCAAGGTCTGCGTGGGTGAACCTCAGTGTTTTCAAATATCAAGTTTAGTTTCATCTTAGGTGTGATGTGCATCACACTTGCACTCCCTCCAAAACACCTCTCAATTCATGTTTATTCGAACAATTCATGTCACCATTAATTTTAATGACGCTCTGACAGACCTGCCGTACTGATCATCAGGCGAGGCGAGATCACAAATGACATGAGCACGCAAATTCGCCCGCTGAAACTTGATAAAGGAGATGATCATGAAAAACGTTCTTTGCGCGTTGGCCCTGCTCGGTGGCTTGGCCCTCGCTGGTTCTGCGAATGCCATGCCGGCCGCGTCAATGGCTGGTCTTAGCGCCCAGGCAGCAACGCCTGTGCAGGAAGTCAGCTTCCGTTACCATCGGCATCACCGCTTTTTCTTCTATGGCGGTGGCTACTATGGTGGTGGCTACCATTTCTGGAAGCGCTACTGCTTCTTCCACCCCTACAGCTGGCGGTGCGGCTACTCCGGCTACTAAGCCGAAAAAGGCGGCTTCTGCGGAAGCCGCCTTTCATATTTGTGCGGCAGCTATCCGCGATCTCAGGTATTCACAGGCCCTGCGCGCGAGCAGGACGACGCAAACACTATTTCTGCTGCGCATACGCTCCCGATACGAGGAACAGCGCGGGATCGCTGCCCGGGAGAGCTTCGCTGTCCATCGGCGGCTTGGGATAGGCAACCCGCGTCAGCCAGGGCGGCGTCAACCCCTGTTGCAGTTTGCTCAATACACTGGTTTTCGGCGTATCCCCCTCCGGACAAAGCAGCAGGGCCTCGACATTGCGCTCCGCGAGATGACGGCGAAGTTCGTCCTCATCAGCGATCTTCGCCGCCTCCCAGACGAAGCGGATAGCAGCCCCATCCCTGTGGTAATTCGAGGCAATGATCCGGTGCGGTGTGAAAAACAGCACTTCGGCGCCGAAGTCCGTCGAAGTGAAAAGCGTCAGCGGCCGGCCGCCGAGATCATTCAGCTTCCCGGACTGAATAAGCGTGCGGGCCACAGTTGCGCAGCGCTGTTCAACCGCGGAGCTGCCAGAATTAGCAGGGGCGTCAAGCAGCATTAAGAGATAGGGCAGGCCAACGAGCGAAAACGATGATCGGCAATCGGCGTAAGGCCTGCCGATCCGTCGGATAGCGCGCCAGCCAAGACGCTGGCCAGCGCCCTGCTATCGCCGGGTTGTTTGGCTCCAAAAGCGCGGCAACCCATGGCGCGAGCGCCAGCGTCAGCATCGGATAGAAGTAATAGGCGAAACGCACTTGGCTCAAGAACAGGGCGAATGTCGCGGTCAGGAAATAGGCAAGCGCCAAGCTGGACGTGGCCGGCAATGCCTCCCTGCGGGTGGCAAGGCAATAGAGCATAATCAGAAAGCCGGCGATCGGCTGGATTAAAAGGGCGGCACTGACGGCCGGCGGCTCGTTTGCGGGCGATTGCGCTTCCCGGATATGCGGTAGGAAGTTCGTAAAAATATAGGGGTCGACTTCAGCCATCGAACCCTGAAGCATAAGTGGAAAGTAGGCGAAGAGCAGGCCGTATAAACCCATCGCGCTCAGCACCCCGAGGGCCGCTCGACCGGCAAACGTGGAAGGCCGCAGCCACCAAAGCAGAGCTACGATCGCAGCCGCATAGGCCAGGATCGTGACGAAAACGATGGAGATAACGTCGTAGGCGGGTGAGAACCACAGTGCGGGCGGACGCTCGATCATGACAGCAGCCGCGCTGCCGATTGCGACCACAGCGCTGAGCAGCGGTAGTGGCTGCGCTTTCTCCCGCTGTCCGAACGCCCAGTGCAGGCCGTACCAGCCGTAAACCGCTGCGATCAGCACCAGACCTTCTGCGCTGATCCACACAAGCAGCGCGAGAAGCAAGCCACTGAGGATGGTCGTGCGGCGGCTCGGACGCTCAAAGACGATGGCGAGTGCCCAGACGAAAATGACCGCCAGCGGCGCGTGATGATCCGCATTGCCGATCTGGAAATAAGCTCCGAGCAAAGGCACGCACGCAACGAACGCTACCGCAACGAAGGGTGTAAGCGGCTGGGCGTCTATTTTCTTAAGGATGCGGAACAGTCCTAAGAGCAGCAAGATCGTGCAAATGAACGGTAAAAGCAGAGCGGCCCGCAGAAGACGCGTCGGGAGGTCGCCACGAGGTTGCAATTCGGCGAGCACAGCGAGGACGACGTCAACCGGCCGCGTCCAATGGTTGACGCTATGGAAGAACGGCGCATCATTGCGCGGCACGGCGTGATTGTACCAGTCATGGCTGGTGATGAGCTCGCGCACGAGAGTAAGCCGCATCCAGCTGTCCGGCTCGTCGGGTGCGAGGACTTGCCCGTAAGGCAACGGGATCTGGAGCCACTTTATGATCACCCACGCGGTCAGGGGGACAGCAAGCAGCGTCACGGCAAGCACCGCAGGGGAAAAGGCCGACAACCAGCGTCTGAGTACACTCACGGCTGCGCCTGCCGCGGCGGTACGGTGAGATAACGCAAATGCCGCGTTTCCCGATAGGCCCGCGCCACACTGTCGAGCAGCAGCCCCGCAACCAGGCTTAGCGCCGAAAGCACGGCAAGACCGGTCGCTAAGATCGCGGTTGGCTGGCGAGGGACGAGGCCCGTCTCCCGGAACTCCTGGATGACGGGAATGCCGAGCGCCAGGCTGGTGAAGGCAAACAGCAGGGCAATCCAGGTGAAAAAGGTGAGCGGGCGCGCTTCCTTGAAGAGGTGCACGATGGTGGTGAGGATCACCAGGCCATCGCGGTAAGTGCGCAACTTGCTGGCGGAGCCTTGCGGGCGCGATGCGTAGTCCATCGGGATCTCGCGCATGGGTATTCGCTGCTCGAGAGCAAAGATACTGAGCTCCGCCTCGATATCGAAGCCTTCGCTATGGGCTGGAAACGACTTCACGAAGCGGCGGGAGAAGGCGCGATAGCCTGTAAAAATGTCCTGAAGCCGGCGTCGGAATATCCAGCCAACAACAACGTTGAACACCCGGTTCCCGAGCACGTGACCGCGGCGGAAAGCGTCCTGCGCGCCGATGCGGCTCGCCATGACCGTGTCGACCTCGCCGCTGACGATGGGGTCGGTAAGTTCGCGGGCGCGCGAGGCGTCATAGGTGCCATCGGCATCGGCCATCAAATAAACGTCGGCCTCGATATCGGCAAACATGCGGCGCACCACATTGCCCTTGCCCTGCAAGTCGACATGGCGGAGCTGTGCGCCTGCCTCGCGCGCGAGAGCGGCGGAGTTGTCTTGCGAGTTGTTGTCGAAGACGTAGATCTCCGCCTCGGGCAAGGCTTCGCGAAAGCTTTTGACGACACCTCCGACGGTCGGAGCCTCATTGCAACAGGGCAATAAGACCGCGATAACCGGAGAATTAGGCTGCTGCATAAATACTCGCCAGGCAACGACACAGTCAGCGCGACATCGGTCGCGCAGCTTTTCGCAGGACTATGCTCGGACAACTCCCACCAACCCACCGATTGGCAGCCAACTTGTGGCCTTTTCATGGCAGAGCGCGGCGGATCCCGAGACGGGGCGTTAATACGGGTAATGTTGTATCATTTTGAGGCGTGATGCGGAGTTCAAACGGCCCCTCGCACCGCCAAACCTCCACAGCATCACCCTAGCCCCGGCTGTCGCGGAAAAAATCGTAGATGGTCTGCGCCATTGCCGCGCTGATCCCCTCCACCGTCTGCAAATCCTCCACTCCCGCCCGGCTGATCGCCTTCGCCGAGCCGAAATGCTTTAGCAGTGCGCGGCGACGCTTGGCGCCCACGCCCGGAATTTCGTCCAGCGGATTGGCGGCAATCGCCTTGGCGCGCTTGGCGCGGTGCGTACCGATCGCGAAGCGGTGCGCTTCATCGCGCAGGCGCTGCACGAAATACAGCACGGGATCGCGCGCCTCCAGCATGGATGGCGGCTTGCCCCGCATATAGAAATGCTCGCGGCCGGCATTGCGGTCGGGGCCTTTGGCGATGCCGACGAGCGCGATGTCGGAGAGGCCGAGCTCGGTCAGCACCTCCTGCGCGGCGGAGAGCTGACCGGCGCCGCCGTCGATCAGCACCAGGTCCGGACAGCCCCAGCTGGTGGATTTGCCTGCGTCATCGATACCGGCAGCATCAGCTTCATCCTCCTCTTCGAGGCCGAGCGCCGCGTCGGCCGCGGTGTCCAGAATCTCCACGTCCTCCGGTGGAATGGCACTCTCATCATCGGAGGCAGGTATGTGCAGGGTATCGGCATTCGGCGCGTCGCCTGGCGGGAGTGTGCAAGCTTCGGCTACCGCCGCGCGCTCCTTTGCCAGACGCGAAAACCTGCGGCGTAGCACCTCGCGCATCATGGCGAAGTCATCGCCGGGGGTGAGGTCGGCGGATTTGATGTTGAACTTCCTATACTGCTTCTTGATGAAGCCCTCCGGCCCGGCGACGATCATCGCGCCGACGGCATTGGTGCCCTGGATGTGGCTGTTGTCGAACACCTCGATGCGCTCCGGCAGCTTTGCCAGTTCGAACGCCTTCTGCACGCCGGCAAGCAGCCGCGCCTGGGTCGAGGCTTCCGCCAGCTTGCGCCCAAGCGCCTCTCGTGCGTTGGTGAGGGCGTGAGCGACGAGCGTCGCCTTCTCGCCACGCTGCGGCACGATCAGCTCGACCTTGCGGCCCGCTTTGATGGTCAGCGCCTCGGCGAGCAGCTCGCGCTCGGGCAGGTCGTGGGAGAGGAAGATGCAGCGCGCAATCGGCTTATCGTCATAGAACTGCGCAATGAAGGGCTCCAGCACCTCCTCAACGCTCAGGGTCCGGTCGGCGCGCGGGAAATAGGCGCGATTACCCCAATTCTGGCCGCTTCTGAAAAAGAACACCTGAATACAGGTCTGTCCGCCCTCCTGATAGGCCGCGAACACATCGGCCTCTTCCACCCCGCGCGGATTGATGCCTTGCGTCGCCTGCACATGGGCGAGCGCCCAGAGCCGGTCGCGATAGCGGGCGGCGCGCTCGAATTCCAGCGCTTCGCTCGCCTCCTCCATCAGCGCGCCCAGCTGCTTCTGCACCGCATCGGTCTTGCCCTGCAGGAAACGCACGGCTTCATCCACAAGGCGGCGATAGTTCTCAGCGGAAATCTCGCCGGTGCATGGCGCCGAGCAGCGCTTGATCTGGTGGAGCAGGCAGGGCCGCGTTCGACTCTCAAACATGGCATCGGAGCAGGAACGGAGCAGAAAAGCGCGCTCCAGCATATTGATGGTGCGGTTCACCGCGCCGGCCGAGGCGAACGGCCCGAAATAGTGGCCCTTCAAGTTTCGTGCGCCGCGATGCTTCATGATTTGCGGCACCTCATGCTCCTCGGAGATGAGGATATAGGGGAACGACTTGTCGTCCCGCAGGGTGACGTTGAAGGTCGGCCGGAACCGCTTGATCAGATTGGCTTCGAGCAGCAGCGCCTCGGACTCCGTCGCCGTGGTGACGAATTCCATCGTTGCAGTGAGCGAGATCATGCGGGCGATACGGTTGGTGTGGCCGCCAAGCCGCGTATAGTTGGAGACGCGTGCCTTCAGATTGCGGGCCTTCCCCACATAGATGACCTCGCCCTTGAGATCGAGCATGCGGTAGACGCCCGGCCCGGTGCCGAGATGCTTCAGATAGCGCGAAATGACCTGCGGGCCGGTCTCCTTCGCCGGCGCGGCCGCCTCCGCGGCGTCTTCGATATGATCGCTGTCCATCAGTCTCGTATTTAGCCCCAGGGGCCGGGCTGCCAAGGCCCGCCGACATGGCGGCGTGCCGGTGCGAATACCAGGAACAGAGGCAGGAAGACAATCCCCGAGATGAAGCCGCCGATATGGGCCCACCAGGCAATGCCGCCGCCCATGGATGGCGTGAGGCTCTCCCATGCGCCCTGCAGCAATTGCATGCCAAACCAGATGGCGGCAAATGCGACCGCAGGGATCTGGAAGATTAGCGGAATGATGATGATTGGTACAAGCAGCGTGATCCGGGCGGTCGGAAAGCTGACAGCGTAGGCACCGATCACACCGGCAATTGCACCGGATGCGCCGATCACCGGCACGTCGGATGTCGCGTTAAACCAGGCATGGGTCCAGGTCGAAGCAACGGCGCAGGCGAGATAGAAGGCGAGGAACGGCACCGAGCCCATGCGCCCCTCCATGGTTTGGCCGAAGATATAAAGCGTCCACATGTTGAGGATGATGTGGAGCCAGCCGCCATGCAGGAAGGTGGCGGTCAGAAATGGCCAGTAATCGGTCGGGGAAAGCCCATTCCGCGCCGCCCAGAGCGTGTCGAAATAGCGCCGCGGCACGAGACCCCAATCATAGGTGAACACCACCTCCGCGTTGGCGCCGAGAACTCTCCTGATAGAGGAACAGCGCCGCATTCACGGCGATAAGCGTATAGATGATGACAGGCGTGTGGTCGGTGCGAACAGAATCTCGAATAGGGAACATGGCGCGGCTCAAAGCGACTGGCGGTCGGGAGCGGAAATCACGGGCCGCACACCTCTAATGTAGAGTTTCCACCTGTATTGCGCCAGTAGCCGGGGTTTGCCGCCGCGGTTCTCGGGCGGCCGCTGCTATTCGTTGCAGCACGGGACGGATGTTGTCGAAAATCCAATAATGCCCACCGCAATCGATGCGGTGCACTTCGCAGCCAGGTATTAGCGCACCCAGTCTAAACGCTGCGCTCGGCGGCACGTTCCGGTCGGCCGTGCCCTGCCAGAGGATGCTCGGCGCGCGGATCGCGTCGAGCGGAATGTTCCAGGGGCGCGAGAACAGCTTCATCTCCTGCAGACCAGCTGCGACGCCGGGCCGCATACCCTCGGCCACGCCCTGCAGCAGATTGCGGCGCACCTCCGGCCGGGCAAGAATTTTCCAGTCGGACGGCGCAGCCCGGCTCATCAGGAAGCCATAAATGCCAAGCGGTGCATGGAGGAACGCGGCGCGTCCCACCGTAAAAAACGGCCAGAGCAGGCCAGGCATGCGCGGAAACAGGCGGAACATGGCGTAGTGGCCGGGACCGATATGCGCGGCGCTATCAGGGCCGGCGAGGGGGCCCACCGAGCTGATGAGACCGAGCGCTGTAACCCTGTCGGGCAATAGCGCTGCACAGGCCGCGGCATAGGGGCCCCCACCGGAAATGCCGGCAACGGCAAAGCGGGGGATGTCGAGACGATCGGCGAGGGCAGCAACATCCGCCGCGTAGCTGGCAAGCGTCCGGCCGCGCTGATAGCTGGAGGCGCCAAAGCCGGGGCGCTCCGGCGCAATGAGGCGGATTCCGGTCTCTCGCGCCGGCGCATCGGCGAGGCGGAACATCAGCCGCGAGCCCGGCGTGCCGTGAAAGCCGAAAACCGGAAGGCCATGGGGATCGCCATATTCCGCATAGCCGAGCAGACGACCGTCGCGCAATCGGATCGTCTGCGCCGGCTCGGCCGAGGCTTGCCCGCCGGCTCGGCTTACCTTGCCCCGCAATCGCATTCGCTGCACCTCACCTCAGTCGGCCTAACCGCCGGGAAACATGGGAAGTGACAGTGTAGCTGACAATCTGGGGCTGAAGCTTGGCCTTAGCCCCAGCTCGCGTCGCAAAATTGCGTCAGGAGAACCCTCACATTCGAGCGATGCGTTATCCGCCGCGCCGCCAAGCCAGCCTAAAGCGGCATGCGGATCGTGGCTTTCAGCCCGCCCATCTGGCTCTCGCCGAGATGAATCTCCCCGCCATGCGCGCGAATGATGTCGCGGGCGATGGCAAGGCCGAGGCCGGTGCTCTTGACGTTCTGATTGCGCGCATTATCGAGACTGCGGAACGGCAGGAAAACCGTCTCGCGCGCCTCAGCCGGGACGCCCGGCCCGTCGTCCTCTACCGTGATCACCAGATTGCGCCGACTCTTGCGGGCAGTGATGGCGATGCGCTTGCCAAACCGGGTGGCATTCGACACGAGGTTGGTGATGGCGCGCCTGAAGGCGTTGCGCCGGAGTACGACCGGAATCGGCCTCTCGGAGATGAACAGCCGGATATCGCGGCCCGAGGATGCGGCCAAGGCAGTCTGGATATCATCCAGGATCACCGCGACATCGCCGGTTTCGGGCCGCTCGGATGAGCCGCCCTTGGCGAAAGCAAGATAGTCCTCCAGCATCTGCTGCATCTCATCGACATCGGCGACGAGTGCATCGTTCTCCGCCGAGCGCTCCATCATGGCAAGCTGCAGCCTGAAGCGGGTGAGCACGGTGCGCAGGTCATGGCTGACACCCGCCAGCATGGTGGTGCGCTGGTCGACATGGCGCTCGATGCGGTCTCGCATCTCAATGAATGCGAGTGCCGCCTGGCGCACTTCGCGGGCACCGCGCACTTTGAAATCGGGCGGCGCGGGCTGGCCACGGCCAAAGCTCTCGGCGGCCTTGGCGAGCGCCAGCACGGGGCGGATCTGATTGCGCAGGAAGAGAATGGCAACGGTGAGCAGGATCAGCGAGGTGGTGACCATCCAGAGCAGGAAGATATGGGTGTTGGAGGCGTAGGTCTGGCTGCGCCGCGCCAAAACCTTAAGCACCGCGCCGTCGAGCTTGATGCGGATCTCGACATGGTCGGAGTCCCCCACCGTATCGATCCAGAACGGCCTGTCGATCCTGGCGCGGATGATCTTGGACAGGGTGCGGTCGAGAAAGCGGAAGAACGGCTTGGGCAGAACCGGCGGCAGCTCGGCAGCCGGTACAATCTGCACAACAAGACCGAGCTTTTCGCGGGCCAGGTCCTCAAGCGCATTGTAGTTGTCCGGCGCGGCCGTCTCGTAAAGGCCGATCAAGAGAGCGATGTCCTGGACAGTGGCGAGCGCCAGCCGCCGCGTCACATACTCGTAGTGCCGGTCCATCAGAACGAACACCAGCACGGATTGCAGCAGCACGATCGGGGCAATGATGATGATCAGGGCGCGGGCATAGAGCCCTTTCGGCAGCAGCAGATTGCCGAGGGCAAAGACCTGCTTGGCCCAGAATTTGGGGCGCAATCCCGGGCCGGAGCGGCCCGATATGGGGTCGGAAATGGCTGCCATCAGTCGAAGTGGAAGATGTAACCGCGCCCTCTCACGGTTTGCAGATAAACAGGATTCGTAGGATCGGCCTCAATTTTCCGCCGCAGACGGTTGATCTGCACGTCGACGGAGCGCTCGCTTTCATTGCCGGAAAGGTCCGCCAGCTCCTCGCGGTCGACGGTCTGCCCGGGCCTCACGGCAAAGAAGCGCAGGAGGTTGCGCTCCATTTCGGTGAGCTTGATCGAACTCGCCCTCCGCCTTCAGCTCGCCGCGCGCCAAATTGAAGGTGAAGTTGCCGAAGCGCACATCCTGTGGTCCACTGCCGCTTTCGGCCTCGCTCACCCGCCGTTTCATAATGTTCTTCAGCCTGAGCAGCAGCTCGCGCGGATCGAAAGGTTTGGGCAAATAGTCGTCGACTCCGGCCTCAAGGCCGGAAACACGGTCCTCGGCATCGGCCCGGGCAGTTAGCATCAGGATCGGAATGTCAGAGGAGCTCCGCAGGTCGCGGGCAAGCGACAGCCCGTCCTCGCCCGGCATCATGACATCGAGGATCATCAGATCGAAGGCGAGATTGCGCATGCTGGAGCGCGCGATAGCCGCATCCTCCGCAGTGGTCACCCGATAGCCATTGTCGCGCAGATAGCGGCCGAGCAGATCGCGGATGCGTTGATCGTCATCGACGACGAGAACATGCGGGGCGTCGTCGGCAACCGCCGCGGCCGAAGCTGCTTGTGAAGTTTCCATCATCCCTCCTCACCCGCATCTTGCGCCGGCCGGCTGCGGCGCGCGGCTCCTGGCTGGGCGGCATCTGGCGCCATATGGCGCAGGAAGGCCGCAACCGCCGCCGACCCATCCTTGCCGATCGCCGTAAGCGCGCTTTGCACCTTGCCGCGCTGCAGCTCCGTTAGCCGTGTCGCCAGGGCGCAGCCCCTCTCGGTGGGATAAAGCAGGCGCTCCCGCCGGTCGGTCTCGCCGGAACGTCGCCGGATATAGCCCTCTCTTACCAGCTCGCGCAGTACCCGCGCCAGACTTTGCTTCGTGATCTGCAAAATTTCGAGGAGATCGGCGACCCGCATCCCGGGATAGCGGTTCACGAAGTAGAGCACGCGGTGATGCGCCCGGCCGAAGCCGATCTCCGCCAGAACGCGGTCGGGCTCGCTGACGAAGTCGCGATAAGCGAGGAACAGCGCCTCGATATACCAGAGCGGGTCGCCATCCTCCGGCTCGGCGCCTTCGGGAGCTGCACGCTTGGCGGGCAGCTCTTGCGGTTTCCTCGCTCTTTCAAATATGTCAGCCATGCTGACATATTTGCACTTGCTTGTTGGCGCAAGCAAGACTAGCGTGCTGCTGCAGATGCAATTTTAGCCCGCGTCCGCAATATTCCTTATCTGCGGTGCTGTGACAATGGGGTGGCCCGCCGGGTTTCTCGCCCGCCACATGCGCATTGGAGATCAACATGTCAGTCGAGCCCTACGATCAACGCGATGGAGTCATCTGGTACAACGGTGTCATGGTGCCCTGGCGCGAGGCCAAGCTCCACGTATTATCGCATGGGCTCCACTATGCCAGCGCGGTGTTCGAAGGTGAGCGCGCCTATGATGGCGAGATCTTCAGGCTGACCGAACACTCCCAGCGGCTGGTCAATTCCGGCAAGATACTCGGTTTCGATATCCCTTACACCGTCGAAGAAATCGACCAGGCCTGCCGCGACACGCTCAAAGCCAATAACCTCACCGACGCCTATGTCCGCCCGATCGCCTGGCGCGGCTCGGAGCAGATGGGCGTTGCCGCACAGCTGACCAAGATCAACCTCGCCGTGGCGACCTGGTTCTGGGGCGCCTATTTCGACCCCGAACAGCGGCTGAAGGGCATTCGCCTCACCATGGCCGAATATCGCCGGCCGGACCCGCGTACCGCGCCGTGCAAATCCAAGGCGACCGGCCTTTACATGATCTGCACGATCGAGAAGCACCGCGCCGAGCGCATGGGCTATGCCGACGCCCTGATGCTCGACTGGCGCGGCCAGATCGCCGAGGCGACCGGCGCCAACATCTTCCTGGTGCGGGGCGATGAGCTGCACACGCCGACGCCCGACTGCTTCCTCGACGGCATCACAAGGCGCACGGTGATCGGCCTGGCCAAGGAGCGCGGCCTGAAGATCATCGAGCGGGCGATCATGCCGGAGGAAATGGCGAATTTCGAGCAGTGCTTCCTCACGGGGAGTGCCGCCGAGGTGACGCCGGTGTCCGAGATCGGCGACTATCGCTTCAAAGTCGGCGACATCACCAAGACCCTGATGGACGCCTATTCGGCTTATGTGCGCCCGGTGAAGGAGAAGCAGCCGCTCGCTGCTGCTGTCTGACAAGCACCACATATCTTGCTAGCATGAGACGACAACGCGCCAGCTTTCGGCTCCGGCGCGTTTTCTAGCTATCTCTGTTTAACCGATGCGGCATTGCCGTCGCCGGCCGTGCCAACCAATGAAGTGTTGCCAGAGCCGCTGCCGACGCCACCTTGGACAATGTCGATCTGGTTGGTATTACCGTTCGCCGTCACGCCTGAAGCCGACAGAATGGGGAACGCCGAAAACGCGGCTACGCCCTGCTGAACGTTCACAGTATTGCTGTCGCCTTTGACGTCAACGTCCGACTGGCTGGCCATGGGGGCAAAGCTATTTCCGGATTGCGTGACCCCGATCTGATTGGCAGAGCCGGCGATATCGACTGCCGACGTATTTGCAACAGAGCCTGATTGCTTGATGAAGATCTGATTAGCGTCGCCCGTGATAAACACCGCGGAGCTGTTGTGCGATATTACGGCGTCCTGAGACGAATCGATGTGGTTATCATTTCCGAAGATGGCGACGAGAGAATAGTCCGTGGCGCCGTTGGAAGCGTTCTGCTTGATCGTGGCTTCGTTCTGGAATCCGATGATAGCAATCTGGGAGAGACCGCTGGCGGAGTTGGAGCTTTGCCAGACGCTCACCTGGTTGTCGGAGCCGTTCTGCCCGATCTGTGATGCGTTCCCGGCTGCGTGGCTTGCGCTCTGGTCCACCAAAACTTGATTGCCGGTGCCGCTCTGCTGAATTTCCGAAATATTAGCCGCGCCGGAAAGAACGTCTTGGTGAACCGTTGCGTTCTGCTCGTTGCCAATCTGCTCAATGGTCGAGCCATCGTCCTGAATAAGGCTTTGCCCATGCGCCGCCGGGCAAACGCCGAGAAGCAATGACGCGGCAAGCAGGCGGTGCTTCATAACCACTTCCGATCAAAGCATTTCTCAAATGAAAAGTGAGGCGGAAGCCTCCGAAAATTCACGGCACACTATAGAATACAACCTCAGCGTGCAAAGCCCGCTATCAACAGGCTTCTCGCTCTATGCGCGATCTTTTGCGGCTGTGGTCGGTTTGCCCCAGGGGCGGCTAAGAGGTCACCTCAACGCTGCCAGGGGCCCCGATGGTGACAATGGCGATTTCCGGCGGCACCCCGAAGCGCACAGGAACGGCGGTCATTCCCAGCCCTGCAGACACGATCATATTGCGGCCACCCTCAACAATATGGCCATAGGCGAAGCGCTGCCCGAAAGATGACGGCACGACCGGCCGGCCGATGATGGGGAGGCAGACCTGCCCGCCATGGGTATGGCCAGCGAGGGTCAGGGTCACGCGGTCGGTGACATCGACAAAAATATCCGGCTCGTGGGCAAGCAAGATCACCGGATCGCGGTCGCCCATCGTTAGGCGCAGCGTGCCGGGCAGGTCGTCAACGCCCTGAGCCTGTCCGCGGCGGGCGCGCGGCGCCAGTTGATCGCCGAGGCCAGCAAGCCAGAACCGGCGCCGTCCCTTGTCGATCTTGAGGGCCTGGTTTTCCAAGACCGGGATCCCGACCTGCTCCAAGCCGGCCCTGACCGCCTTGGCGCCTTTATACCAGTCGTGATTGCCGAGCACGGCGTAAACGCCAAGCGGGGCACGCAGCGCGCCGAGCGCTGTCGCCCAGGCGGAGACTGGAACGTCGGCGGTTCGGAACATCGGCAAGGCTTCGACATAGTCGCCGAGCAACACGATGAGATCGGCGCCGAGCGCGTTCGTCGTCTCAACGATGCGGGAAATGCGTGCGGCGGGCATCCATGGCTCGACCGAATGAATGTCGGTCAGGACGGCGATTCGCAGCGGCGGCATGGTGGGCGGCCAGGAGCCATGAGCCACACCCCACTCCTGAAGCTGCAGCCGGAAGTTCGGCTCGATCACCACGGCATAGGTGCCAAGCCCGGCGGAAAGCGCAAACGCAGCTCCAGCACCGCGCAGAAAGGTCCGGCGTGTCAACATGGGGTATAAATATCAGCAATGATCAGAGGAAAGCGCTAATTTGGTTACGAAGCTACGAGCAAATGCCATAACTGAGGCTTAATACACGGCTAGATTGCATTGAGAATGTGACGAATCCAAGCTTTTGCGGGTGCGACAAAGCACAGCAGGGAAGACAGCACTGACGATCCGGAAATCATCTGTGGCCGAAATGCGGCGTCGTCCGGCCTCAGGAGGGATGATCATCATGGACGAAGCGACAGGCAGCGCGGCACACCGCTTGTGGAAAAATCTGCGTCAGATTACCCGCGGCGGTGTTCTTCTCGCTGCGGCAATTTCGCTCAGTCTTAGCCTTGGAGTGGCGGACGCGAAGAAACAGAAGCCGGCAAGCCACCCGACGTCCAAGAGCAAATCGGCAGGGAAGAGCAGCGCCAAGGCCGCTGCGCTCAAAAAGGCCAAGGCGGCGACTCGGCGCAAGAAAGGTGCACCGGAGACGACCTCGGCGATGGCAACCCCTCCCGCGCCTCCGGCCCGCGATCTTTTCGGTGCACAGAAGGCACCCTCTCCGCTTGCCGCCCGCGCCATCGGCAGCTATGCCCGGGGATGTCTTGCCGGCGGCCAGATCCTCCCCGTGAACGGCCCCGCCTGGCAGGCCATGCGCCTGTCGCGCAACCGCAATTGGGGGCACCCGCGGCTCGTTGCCTATGTCGAGAAGCTCGCCAAGGACTCGCAAATGCTCGACCACTGGCCGGGTCTGCTGATCGGCGACATGGCGCAGCCGATGGGCGGGCCGATGGTCTCCGGCCATGCGAGCCATCAGATTGGTCTCGACGCCGATATCTGGCTGAAGCCGATGCCGCCGAAGACGCTCACGCCCGAGGAGCGTGAGTTGGTTTCGGCCGAGACCGTGGTTGCCGACGACCACGTGTCGGTCAAGCCGGACGTCTGGCAGGCAGGCCATGTGCAGCTGCTGAAACGCGCCGCCTCCTATCCGGAGGTCGCGCGCATTTTCGTGAACCCCGCAATTAAGAAAGCGCTCTGCGATGGGGCTGGCACGGATCGCGCCTGGCTTTCGAAAATCCGGCCGTGGTGGGGGCACGATTATCATTTCCACGTGCGGCTTACCTGCCCAGCCGGAACTGCAGGCTGCGAAAACCAGCCGCCGACCGGCCCCGAGGACGGCTGCGGCAAGGAGCTGGACAGTTGGCTGAAACGGATGAAGACGCCAATCATTCAAAAGGTGCCCCCCGTACCGCGCGCCCCGATCACCATGGCGCAGCTGCCGGCGGAATGCTCCAAGCTGGTCGGCTATACACCTCCACCTCCGGTGCCGATGGGGCCTCCGCTCCCGGAACGCAAGCCAGGTGCACAGGCTGCGGCCAAGCCGGGCACAGCCCCCGCGAGCGACAAGACAGCAAAGCCGGATAAGGGCAAGTCCTAGAGCAAAGTAGGAAGGTGGGATCGACGCCACCGAGCAGGCCGCCTCAATGTGGAGCCGTGGTCATCTCGCCGATGATGGATTGCGCCGCCGCGAGCGGGTCGTTGGCGGCGGTGATCGGGCGGCCGACGACGAGATAATCGGCTCCGGCGCGCAGGGCATCGGTGGGGGTGGCAATGCGGGCCTGGTCGGCAAGGGCCGCTCCAGCCGGGCGAATGCCGGGGGTGACGATGAGCAGCCGGTCCCCTAAGACTGCACGGATCGCCTCCGCTTCGCGCGGCGAGGCGACGACGCCGTCGAAGCTCGCATCTGCGGCGAGCTTGGCGCGGCGTAGCACCACCTCTTCCGGCGGCGCTGCGATGCCCTGCTCGCTTAGATCCACAGCATCAAGGCTGGTCAGCACGGTCACCGCAAGTAGCTTCATGCTGGCGTCCCCCCGGCCGCGAACCGCGGCATCGAGGGTTTTGCGGTCGGTGCCATGCACGGTCATGAAGGCGGCACCGAGGGCAGCGGCCGAGGCCGTGGCGCGCTCGACGGTGTTGGGAATGTCGAGAAGCTTGGCATCGAGGAAGACGCTGCGATCTTCGGCGACCAGCTCGCGAACCAGCGCCAGCCCGCCGGCATATATCAGCTCAAGGCCGATCTTGAAGACAACGGGCAAACTCTCGAGCCGGTCAACGAGGGCGTGCGCGGCTTCCGGGTGGGGAACATCGAGGGCGACGATCAAGCGACGCGCTGCGGGGTCGGTCGCATCCGCCGCCGCGCCGATCATTGCCGGAAGCGCTCCGCAACAAAAGCCAGCTTGTCGACGATGCCCCCTATTGCCTTCTGCACCGCCTCGTCCTTGGGGTTGCCGGCGTCATCGAACGCTTTATTGGCCTGGGAGATCGGGAACTGATCGCCGAGCACTAGCGCACCGAGCCCGAGCGCCAGGATCTGGCGCAGCGTAATCAGCCCGCGCACGCCGCCATGCATGCTGCCCGAGGCCGAGCCAATGGCGAAGACGCGGGTCTTGAACACCTGGAGCGGCTGCTCGCCTTCGTCCTTGATACGCGACACCCAGTCGAGGGTGTTCTTCAGGAGCGGCGTGACCGAGGCGTTGTATTCCGGGGAGGCAATGAAGATACCCTGATAGCCCTCGAGGAGCGCCTTGAGCTTGTGCGCATTCTCGGGAATCCCTTCCGCGTGCTGCAGGTCGGCGTTGTAGATCGGGAGAGGATAATCGGCGAGCGACAGCATGTCGGCCGAGTAGCCCTTCTCGACCGCCACGCGGTGCGCATAGGTGGCCAGCATCTGGTTCAGCGATCCCTTGCGGATGCTGCCGGCGAAAAAGAGCAGTCTAGTATCGGCCACGTCGTCTCCTGTGCTTCGAGCGGCGAAGGCGATCCCATGCCGCTATGGGCTGCGCCTAGCCCTTGCCCATCCTGTCCCAGAACGCCTTCACCCGTGAGGCGAAGCCGGAAAGACCGGGATTGGTGGTATCGGTCGAGGCTTTCTCGAATTCCTTCAGCAGCTCTTTCTGCTTGCGGGTGAGATTCTGCGGCGTTTCGATTTCGACCTGGACATAGAGATCGCCGGTTAGCGTCGAGCGCAGCACCGGCATGCCCTTGCTCTTCAGGCGGAACTGCTTGCCGGTCTCGGTGCCTTCCGGGATTTTCACCCGCGCGCGGCCGCCATCGATGGTTGGCACTTCGAGCTGGCCGCCGAGCGCCGCGGTGGTAATGGTGATCGGCACCTTACAGAACAAATCCGCGCCATCGCGTTGGAAGATTTCATCCGGTGCGATCGATAGAAAAATATAGAGATCGCCGGGCGGCCCGGAGCGGATGCCGGCCTCGCCTTCCCCAGCGAGGCGAATGCGCGTGCCGTCCTCCACACCGGAGGGAATGCTCACCGAGAGCAGGCGCTCGCGGGTGACGCGGCCCTGGCCAGAGCATGACGGGCAGGGATTCTGGATGATCTCGCCGCGCCCCATGCAGTTGGGACAGGTGCGCTCGATGGTGAAGAAGCCTTGGGAAGCGCGCACCTTGCCGTAGCCGGCGCAGGTCGGGCAGGAGACTGGGCTCGATCCGACTTCGGCGCCGCTTCCCGAGCAGGCCTCGCAGGTGACTGAGGTCGGGACTTTGATCTCGGCGACCCTGCCGGCAAAGGCCTCCCCGAGCGTGATCTCCATATTGTAGGAGAGATCGGCGCCACGCTCGCGCGCGCCACGGCCGCGTCCGCCGCGGCGTCCGCCCATGAATTCGCCGAACAGGTCGTCGAAGATTTCCGACATGGAGGCTGAAAAATCCGCACCGAATCCATAGGCGCCGCCGCCGCCGCCGGGCGCCCCATCGAAAGCCGCATGGCCAAAGCGATCGAAAGCTGCCCGCTTGCGCGGATCTTTGAGCACCTCATAGGCCTCATTGACCTCCTTGAAGCGCTTCTCGGCATCGACGTCGCCGGGATTGCAGTCCGGATGGTATTCCTTGGCGAGCTTGCGGTACGCGTTCTTGATGTCCTGCTCGCCGGCATTTCTCTTCAAGCCCAGCACTTCATAATAGTCGCGCTTGGCCATTTCACCGGTTTCCATGGTTCGCTTCTATGCCTGGCGCACCGTCTGACGCCGCAAGGTGCAGAATTGCATTGACGTGAATAATGTCGGTGAGCTCATAGCCAACATCAATGCACAAGGTCATGGCTTCGCTCTCCCGGCTGTACTTACCAATCTCCAGAGTGATGAGACGTGGCCACAGCGAGCGTGGCGTTTGGGCGAAGAAGCCGCGCAAAACCGGAAGCTCGGCGCCCTCGATGTCGAGCTTGAGCACATCGACGTGGTCGACACCGGCATCGGCCAAAATTGCGGCGAGCGGCTTCAGCTCGACAGGAATACCCTGTTCGGCTTCGCGGTCGTTGCGGGCGAGGCGAACCTCGCCGCGATTGGGTTGATCGCTCAGCAGCATGCTCTGGCCGGCTTCTTCTCCCAGGGCGAAAGGCGCGACCGTGACCTCCCGCGCTTCGCTGGCCTGGAGATTGTAGCGCAGGCGGCTGAGATTTTGCGGGTCCGGCTCAACGGCGATGATCTTGGAGTCTCTCCTTAGGCGCCGGGCTTCACCAACCACATAGAGGCTGTAGAGCCCGACATTGGCGCCGCCATCGACGAATACGAATGGACGGTCCTGCGGGGCATTTGCCATTTGCTGCACGACGATTGCCCTCTCGCGAAGCTCCCAGGAGTTCACGCCGAGAAAGACGCGCCTTTCACAGCGGTTGCTGCGCGGATAGAGCCGCACCCGCCCGCCGTGAAAGACTTCAATGTCGATGGGATCAGGACGGCCCACAAGGCACAGCCAGCGGGCAATAGACATGAAGCGCCGGGAGAGCGTGCCGTCTTCGATCTTATTGGCAACAGCCCGGAAATATTCCACAGAGGGCGGGAGACGCAATCTCCCAAATGGCGGCTCGCCCAAGCTGCGCTCGACCATGTGCCAGTGCTACCATCCAACCGCGCTGAAATCGCGCCGCCGTAAAGGCGGCGCTTTTCTCTAGGCCGACTTCTTCTTGTTCTCGTCGTCGCGGACTTCCTCGAATTCCGCATCGACCACGCCGTCGCCTCCCTGTCCGGATTCGCCGGCACCGCCAGCCCCACCGGCATCTTCGGCGCCACCGCCCTGACCATAGGCCGCCTCGCCGAGCTTCATCGCGGCGCGGGCAAGGGTCTCAATCTTGGAAATGATCTGCTCGCGATTGTCGCCTTCGAGGCTGCTACGCAGAGCCGTAATAGCCGATTCGATTGCGGTTTTATCGCTTGCGGAGACTTTCTCACCAAGGTCAGCGATCGAACGCTCGGTCGAATGGATCAGTGCCTCGCCCTGGTTCTTGGCCTCGACCAGCTCACGGCGCTTCTTGTCCTCCGCCGCATGGCTCTCGGCGTCCTTGACCATCTTCTGGATCTCACCTTCGGTGAGGCCGCCCGAGGCCTGGATGCGGATGGACTGCGCCTTCTGCGTCGCCTTGTCGAGCGCCGACACGTTGACAATACCGTTGGCGTCGATATCGAAGGTCACTTCGATCTGCGGCACGCCGCGCGGCGCGGGAGGAATCCCCACTAGGTCGAACTGGCCGAGCAGCTTGTTGTCGGCGGCCATCTCGCGCTCGCCCTGGAAGACGCGGATGGTCACCGCGTTCTGATTGTCCTCGGCAGTCGAGAAGACCTGGCTCTTCTTGGTCGGGATCGTGGTGTTGCGGTCGATCAGGCGCGTGAACACGCCGCCCAGCGTCTCGATGCCGAGCGAAAGCGGGGTCACGTCGAGCAGCAGCACGTCCTTAACGTCGCCCTGCAGCACACCGGCCTGGATCGCAGCACCCATGGCCACGACCTCGTCCGGGTTGACACCCTTATGCGGCTCCTTGCCGAAGAACGTTTTCACCGTCTGGATGATCTTCGGCATGCGCGTCATGCCGCCGACCAGCACCACCTCGTCAATCTCGGCGGCCTTCAGGCCAGCATCGCGCAGCGCAGCTTGACACGGGCCAATCGTCTTTTGCACGAGATCATCGACCAGGCTTTCCATCTTGGCCCGCGTGAGCTTCATGGTGAGGTGCTTCGGGCCGGTCTGGTCCGCGGTGATGAACGGCAGGTTGATCTCGGTCTGCGGGACGGAGGATAGCTCGATCTTCGCCTTTTCGGCGGCTTCCTTCATACGCTGCAGGGCGAGCTTGTCGTTGCGCAGATCGATGCCGCTCTCTTTCTTGAACTCGGTGGCGAGATAGTCGACCAAGCGCATGTCAAAGTCTTCGCCGCCCAGGAAGGTGTCGCCATTGGTGGACTTCACCTCGAACACACCATCACCGATCTCGAGAATGGAGATGTCGAAAGTGCCGCCGCCCAGATCATAGACGGCAATGGTCTTGCCTTCCTTCTTGTCGAGGCCATAGGCGAGCGCGGCAGCCGTCGGCTCGTTGATGATACGCAGCACTTCGAGGCCCGCGATCTTGCCGGCGTCCTTGGTCGCCTGACGCTGGGCGTCGTTGAAGTAGGCGGGAACCGTAATGACCGCCCTGGTGACCTTCTCGCCGAGATAGGCTTCGGCGGTCTCCTTCATCTTCTGCAGAATGAAGGCGGAGATCTGCGAGGGCGAATATTTCTTGCCATGGGACTCAACCCAGGCATCGCCATTGTCGGCCTTGACGATCTGGTAGGGGACCAGCTTCTTGTCCTTCTCCACCATTGGGTCGTCCCAGCGGCGTCCAATCAGGCGCTTGATGGCGAAGAAGGTGTTCTCCGGATTGGTCACAGCCTGCCGTTTGGCTGGCAGCCCGATCAGGCGCTCGCCGTCGGTGTTGAAAGCGACCATGGACGGGGTCGTGCGCATCCCTTCCGCGTTTTCGATAACCTTCGGCGTCATGCCTTCCATGACCGCCACGCACGAATTCGTCGTACCGAGGTCGATTCCTATGACTTTCGACATCCGATAACCCTCTATGATCCTTATGTTCGGCAGACTGTGGAGCTAGACACTGAACGCTCCATGCGCTCACGCTTCCCATCCCACGCGAGCGCCAGTCCCCAGGAGACTTACAGTAATTTGGCGGTTATATAGGCCGCACTGTATGCGCGTACAAGCGGCGGAATTCAAGCACACGCGCTTCATGTATGACAAAAGATTATGGTTCTCCCATGTTTCTACAAGGGTGCGGCAGCAAAGGCACAGATGGTTTCGCCTCGGTCAAATTGCCCGACGGTTGCCGCCTGCTGCGCGGCCGGCTCAGCCCTAGCGAGCAGGCGCGGCTTGCTGGGCAAATCGGCGAGGTTGTCAGCGAAGCGCCCCTCTATCATCCCCATATGCCGCGGACTGATCAGCCTTTTTCGGTGGCGATGACCAATTGCGGCCCCTTTGGATGGTTCTCCGACAAGGACGCCGGCTACCGCTATGAACCCCGCCACCCAGACACCGGACGTCCCTGGCCCCCGATCCCGGAGATGCTGCTGGTGCTGTGGCGAGAGGAGGCAGAATTTCGCGGCGACCCCGAGGCTTGCCTCGTCAACTTTTACCGCGGAAAAGCCAAAATGGGCCTTCATCGTGACGAGGATGAGGCGGATTTCGCCGCCCCGATTGTCTCGGTGTCGCTGGGCGATAGTGCAGTCTTTCGCCTTGGCGGTCTGAAGCGGCGTGAGCCGACCATCTCTTTTGTCCTGCATTCGGGCGATGTGCTGGTGATGGGCGGCGCCTCGCGGCTGATCTATCACGGCATCGACCGCGTTCTTCCGGGCACGTCCGATCTCCTGCCGGGTGGTGGCCGCTTCAATCTGACCCTGCGCCGCGTGACGCCGGTGGAAGGGTGATGCGCGCAGCCAGCGCTCCCCAGCGGCGGTAGCTCTCCACATCATCGACATCGCTGAGCCGCGCCGCATATCCAATGCGCGCGCGGGGCAGGTTGGCGACGGTGTCGGCAAGCGCGAAGGCCGTCGACCACCGCACGCCATCGAATATGCCCTGGCGTGGAGCCCCCCGGTTCATCCCGACGAGCCAATAGCCACCATCCTCCGCCGGGCCGAACACCACGTCGTTGCCATTCAGGAGACGGAACGCGGCGGCGATGATCGCCGGCGAGACGGCCGGGATATCGGCGCCGATCAGGAGTGCTGGACGATAGCGGACCCCCAGAAGCCGGCCCATGCGCTCACCGAGATCGCCCCTGCCCTGCCCGACCGTCGCGCAATGGCGCGGCCACATCGGTGCGGCAACGGCGCTATCCGGCGCGATTGCCAGAACCGTGCGCCAGCGCCTGTCCTGCGCGAGGCGCGTAATTGTGGTGCGTGCCGAAACGCGAGCAAAGCGCGTCGCAGGGCCGAGGCCAATCTCGCGCGCGAGCCGGGTCTTCACCCGGCTCATTACCGGCTGTTTCAGCATGATGATAAGGAGCGGCAGCCGAGAAGCCGGCCTTCGCCGCTCAGCCATAGAGCTTGACGAGATAACGCGCCGGCACGCGCAAATAATAAAGTGCAAGACAGCTGAGATTGCGCACCATCCGCCGTGCATACCCGTCGCGGCGGTAACGCCGGGAAGAGGTGAGCGCCGTGGCTTCAAGCCGGACGATACGGCGCCGCCCCAGCCGGCGGACCATATCCACATCCTCCATCAGCGCCATCGGCGCAAAGCCGCCGACCTCATCGTAAAGCATGCGCGGGATCAGCAGCCCCTGATCGCCATAGGGCAGGCGCAGGATCAGATAGCGCCAATGCACAGCCATCTCCAGAAAACGCACGGCAAAGCCGCTGTCGTCGAGCGCGAAGCGAAACACACCAGCCGCCCGCGGCCTCTCCCCGCTATCCACGGCCTGCATGAAGCGGATCGCCTCCCCCTCCCAGGGTGGCTGCAGCACGGTATCGGCATGGAGGAACAAGAGCCACCGCGATGTCGCCCGCCCGGCTCCGGCGGCGAGTTGCTGGCCGCGTCCGCGCTCGGCGGCAATGAAAGTCGCCCCCGCCTGATCGGCGATCTCGGCGGTTCGATCGGTCGAGCCGCCATCGGCGATGAGGACCTCGCGCACAAGCCCGTTCACCGCCGCCGGCACAAGTGCCGACAGCGTGCGGGGCAGATGCCTCTCCGCATCGAGGGTGGGGATCACGACGGAGATCATGTGGCGGATGATAATCACTTCGCGATTTTGCACAAGGCGTACAACGGCGCGATAATGTTCTTTATTTGTTCCTGCGAAACTTCTATAAAGGGCTATGACTGCAAAACCCTTCGTCAAACCCCGGCCGAAAAGCGCAGACGAGCCGCCGGTCTATGGCGAGCGGCGTCGTGGACGGGGCGCTGCCACCAACCTCACCGGCCGCTTCGAGAAGGAGGTGCGCGAAGCCTTTGACGACGGCTGGGAAGGGCTGGCGGAGCTGCCGCCGTTCAAGACCGAGGTGCGCGTCGAGCACGCCAAGCGCATCATCACCACCAATGACAGCCCGGATATCGGCTTTGACCAGTCGATCAACCCATATCGCGGCTGCGAGCATGGCTGCATCTATTGCTATGCGCGGCCCTCACACACCTATTGGGGCCTATCGGCGGGGCTCGATTTCGAAAGCGTGCTGATCGCCAAGACCAACACCGCAGAGGCTCTCGAGCGCGAACTTGCCGAACCCGGCTATCAGCCCAAGACCATTATGCTGGGGTCGAACACAGATCCCTATCAGCCGATCGAGCGCGACTATCACCTGACCCGGCGGATCCTGGAGATCATGGACCGCACCAGCCATCCGGTTGCGATCCTCACCAAATCAGCCTCGGTCCTGAAGGACATCGACATTCTCGCATCGCTCGCGCGTCGCAATCTGGTGCGCGTTGCGCTCTCGGTGACGACGCTCGATCATCGCCTCGCCCGCACCATGGAGCCGCGCGCGTCAACGCCGATGCGCCGCATCGAGGCGATCACGAAGCTGAAGGAGGCCGGCATTCCGGTCGGGGCGATGATGGCGCCGATCGTCCCCGCCATCAATGACAGCGAAATAGAGACAGTGGTCGAAGTGCTTGCCAAGGCCGGCGCCCATTCAGTGCATTGGGTGCTGCTGCGCCTGCCGCTCGAGATCAGTCCGCTGTTCCAGGACTGGCTGTCGGAGCATTTCCCGGACCGGGCGAAAAAGGTGATGTCGCTGGTGCGCGGGACGCGCGGCGGCAAGGATTACGTGTCCCGCTGGGGCGAGCGCCAGACCGGCAAGGGCGTCTATGCCGACCTCATCGCGAGACGGTTCAGCCTTGTCGTGAAGCGCTTCGGCCTCAACCAGGAGCGCCCGCCGCTGCGCAAGGACCTGTTTTGTCCACCGCTAGCTAAGGGAGCACAACTCGATCTGTTCAAAGGCGTGTAGGATCCGCGCAATTGCGCGGCCGCCTTTGATCACTGCTATCCTGCCCGCGCAATTGATGCCCAACTTTTTCCTTGAGAAATCGGGGTGTCAATCAATGGATTACATCCATCCTATCTTCCACAACCGCCCAGCTGCGGATGCCAAGCTATGGCGGTATTTGAGCTTCGCAAAATTTGCATCCCTTTTGCAATCCAGCCTGCTCCATTTCACGCGCACCGATCAATTCGACGACCATTTCGAAGGCGCATGGCCACTCAGCGATCTGAAGGAATGGCAGAAGATCGCAGAAAGAGGCTTCGATGTCGCCAGCTTCACCGAGACCATGAAGCGTTCACGCGTAGCCGCATCATGCTGGTTCGAGGCGCCGCACGAATCCGCTGCTATGTGGCGGCTCTACGCGCCTGGCAATGAGGGCGTTGCGATTAGCACGACTTTCGGGAAACTCGACGCTGTTCTACATGAGGCCAAGAAGGAAGAGCCGGGCAGTTTGATCGGAGCCGGGCGGGTGAAATATTTGGACCACTTCACCGAGGGATTGATTGCCGAGCTCGCAGAGGATGAGCCATATCCCAACACCTTGCTTCCCTTCATGCTGAAAAACAAAAGCTACGAACATGAGAGGGAGGTACGGGCGCTGATCATACCGGGCATGAACTATGAAATTCCCAAAGCGGGTTGCGACCTGCCGCTTAGCCCGACGAAATTTATGGATGAGATTGTCGTCAATCCGTTCAGCCAGAGGTGGTTCATCGAGGCAGTGGCGGGCGTCGTTTTTCAGCACGACCTGAAAATGAAGCTGAGAAGGTCGCTGCTTTCACGCGAAATGTTCTATCTGAGAGTTATCCCGAACCCATATGCGGAGTGAGTCCGCCGCGGCTGCCGACCGGAATGCGAGACAATTAGACCTGTTTAAATAGCCCAAAACGCGCTTGCCTCAGCAGCCGCATCGCCTCAGGCTGCGGCGATGGGCAATCCCGCACCGTCACCGAAGCCGAGCTTTCGCCATGAGCGCCGCTATGCGGGCGCGGATTGCGGGTGCGTTGCTGGTGTGGACGAGGCGGGTCGGGGGCCGTGGGCGGGGCCGGTGGTTGCCGCGGCGGTTATTTTCGAGCCGGGCAGAGCGCCCAAAGGCCTGAACGACTCAAAACTCCTCACGCCCGATGAGCGCGCCCGCCTCTACGATAAGATTCGCAAGGTGGCCGTCGTCGGCGTCGGCATCGTCGAGGTGGACGACATCGACGCGATCAACATCCTGCAGGCGACGTTCCGGGCGATGCAGGCGGCCGTCGCCAGTCTCACTACCTCCCCCGAAACCGTCCTGGTCGACGGCAATCTGTGCCCCGCCCTGCCCTGCCGCGGCGTGCCGATCATAGATGGCGACCAGCTCTGCCCCTCGATCGCTGCCGCCTCGATCATCGCCAAGGTCACGCGCGACCGGCTGATGATGCGCCTCGCCGAGAACTTTCCCGGCTACCGCTGGGAGACCAACAAGGGCTACGGCACGCGCGAACACGTGACCGGCATCATCAGACTTGGTGTAACGCCGCATCACCGCCGATCATTTGCGCCGATCAAGCTGGCTCTCGACGGCAAAGTCGACGAGCTTGCGCTTTACCGCGTCAAGCAAATCACGTTTTGATATTCCCATCTTGAACGTGTTTTTTCCCGAGTCCAGTCCCCTCAGAAGAAGCTGGAGCTCTAGAGGCATGAAACTCAGCGCACCGTCTGTCGGCATATTTCTGATTTCGACATTGATCGTCGGCGTGATCGTCGCCGCCCGCTATTTCGGCGTCGATATGCCAGTCCTTACCGCCGTGGCGAACGGACATCCCTTCGAAGTCACGCTTGCAGCGTGGTTCCTTCTGTTCTTAGGTGTGGCATTCAATCTATGACAGCCTATATGCCCTCTTCCGAGCTGGAACCATACTGCGCACGTTCAGATTGAGGGATTAGGCTGGAAGATGCCGGCGGCGTATTGTTGAGGAAAGTCGACGCGTGTTTCTGAAGCCTCATCCCCTGCGGTGCGTCATTGCCGGTCTCGCCGCCGGCTCTATGCTGCTCGCCGACATTGCCCCGGCTCTCGCCCAGACCGAGCCTCCGGTGACGACGCCCGCTCCAGCCCCCGCGCCAAGCCCGGCCCCCACACCGAGTCCGCCCCCGGCAGCCGGGTCCACGCCCGCGCCAAGTCCGGCACCTGCTCAGGCTCCGGGCCCGCGCGCGCCGACCATGACGCTTCAGGAATGCCGGTCGCTGACGGATGAGGATGTGCGGGGACGCGTGCGGGAGCTGACCGAGACCGTGCTGAAGCGCGAAGTCGGCCAAATCGATTATGCCGGCCTTATCGATAAGCATTGGCGCGAAGTCAATATGAGCCAGCGTATCGACACCGAGATCGACGAAGCCATCCGGGTCGTGCGCGCCGAGACCAATATGCTCGACCGCGCCTATTCGACGATCAGCCGCCAGACCGCCGAGAAGACCGCTATCGCCGTCGCCGAGCAGGCCTATGGCTCCGACGGTTTCAAGAATGCGCTCGGCGACCTCGCCCAGGGCGTAGCGCGCGATTTCGGCACCCAGATCGAGGGCGGAGCGGGAAAGGTCGCCGGCCCGGTCATCGCCTGTGTGCAAAGCGCATTGCAAAGCCGCTATGGCGGCGCGATCGCTTCGACCTTCGCGCAGGAAACCGAAAACAACGTCCATATCAAGGCCGAGATCGCCGGCGCCAAGATCAACGCCTCGGACCTCTTGATCGAGGGCACGGGTACCATCGCCGGCGTTGTTCTGATCGTCACCCGCCGGGTTATCGCCCAGATCGTCACCAGTCTTGGCCGGCGCATCGCCGGGCTGATCGCCTCGCGCATCATTTCCACCTTCACCGGCCTTGTCGGTCTTGCACTCATCGTGCGCGACATCTACGAGGCAACCGAAGGCGTATTCCCCCTGATCGCCGAGCGGATGAAGTCGGACGAGGCGAAGGACATCATCAAAACCGAGATCGTCAAATCGATCTCCACCGATTTTGGACAGCAGCTGAACTCGATTGCCGAGGAGACCGCTGACCGCATCTACAATCTCTGGCTTGATTTCAAGACCAAATACGCCACCCTCCTTTCGCTTGCCGAGAAGAACACCGCTTTCGCCGACTTCCTCAAGAACCGCAAGATCGACCAGATCGGCCGGCTGGGCGAGATCGTTGCGCTGCTGCTCGGCCAGGAGGGTGAAACCGGTATCTTCAAGCGAACCGAGGATGGCTCGCTCGGACGGGCGCTGCTCGACCTCGACGACAATGGCGTGGTTATCGCGGTCGACACCAAATCGCTGGACAATGCGCTCGCCTGGACGCGGCTCGCCAAAACCCGTCTGCAGCGCGTGGTCGATCTCGGCCTGCAGCGCATCATCGCGCCCGCCGACATCACGGAAAAGCAGCTGATGACGCTGCTCAACATCGACGACCGCAATGCCGCGATCCGTGTTGCCGGGCTCGAGCGCGGCGCGCGCGATGCCATTCTCTCGCTGCCGGCCCAGGAGGGCAAAGACCTCGCGCGCCGGCTCAGCCAGGACCAGCTCACTGCGCTTGCTGTTTACTACACCCGCCTGCAAAGACCCGCGCGTGACCGGTTGATGCGCGCAGTCTCCGAAAGCCCGGAAGTGATGAGCAGTCTGACCAATCCGTCGGTACAGAACTCGATCCTGCGCAGCCAGGATCAGCTCGGCGCGCTGAATATGCTTCTACGCAATAATGCGACACTCAGCATTTCCAACATCTTTAATGATTTGCAGCTGGTGCGCGACGGCCAGGTGCATTACCGCGTGTTTCTGGAGCGCTATTGGATCGCGATCGCGATCATGCTGATCTTTGCGCTTTTCGTGCTGATCTGGCTCAAGCGGCTGATATTCGGCCGGCCGCCGACAGTGATCATCAAAACCGCTGACGGGGGGGGCGGAAGCTAATCCATGGTGCTTTACACGGCAGACAGACTGGTTGGCCGGCAGGTGCGCGAGGGTGAATTGTTATGGGCGTCCGCAGTCAACGCGGCCAATATCTTCCGCGACATCCGCGAGATGATCACCAACACGATCGGCGGCCGGATGCGCCGCTATGAGCGGCTGATGAACACCACCATCGAGCGGGCGCTCGCCGATCTCGACGCCAAGGCCAAGGCCAAGGGCTATGACGGGTGCCTCGCCGTGCGCATCAGCCATCCGCGTATCGCCGAGGGCGCCTGCGAGATTTTGGTTTATGGCACGGCTTTTCACTTCGTCGCCGATGAGGCGGCGAGGTAGTTCTCAGATCTCATGCTAACTGCTTATCCACCGCCGCGCGGTTCCTTCATATGCCCGTGCTGCGTTTGCTTATTTCCGCCAAATAGTTGCCGACGAGAAGCAATATCAAATTGACACCAGCGCCGTTTTAGTGGCGTTCATGCACCCGCATCGAAACCGAGGGGAAACCCGATGAGACTTGGGAAAGATATCAGCGCAATCGTTGCCGGGGGCGCCACCGGTCTCGGCGCTGCGGCAGCGGAAAAGCTGGCCGCTGCCGGCTGCAAGGTCGCGATCCTCGATATGTACCGCCAGCCCGGCGAAGCGCTGGCGAAGAAGATCGGCGCCATCTACTGCCATCTGGAAATCTCCAGCGAGATCACCGTCGACACTGCCATCGATTTCGCCCGCGGCACCAATGGGCCGGAGCGCGTGCTCATCAATTGCGCGGGCGTTGCGCTCGATCAGCCCGCGGTCTGGCGCGAGAGTGGCAAGATCCTCACCCATGACGTGCCAAGTTTTGAGCGCCTCCTCCAGGTCAATCTCACCGGCACCTTCTACTTGGCGACCAAGTCGGCCGCCGGGATGATGAACCTGCCGCCGCTCGACAACGGCATTCGTGGCATCATCATCAACTCGGCATCCGTGGCCGCCGAGGACGGGCTTGAAGGACAGGCGGCCTATGCTGCCTCTGAAGGCGGCGTGCTGGCGCTCACCCGCCCGCTCGCTCGTGATCTCGTGAATGATGGAATTCGCGTGGTGACGATCATGGCCGGCCGTTATGATACGATGATGTTCGCCGAGCGCTCGACCGACATGACGGAGAAGGTCGGCACCACCCAGCGCCAGCCGAGCGGCATGGGTGACCCCAAGGAGTTCGCCGACATGGTCACCAAAGGTAATCGCAGATGATGAGATCAATGGCCAGTGGGTCCGTTTGAACGCCGCCAAGAACAAATAGCCGAAAAGGGCACAAGCCCTCCAGCTTAAGGGAGAACGCCCCGATGAAACTCGATGGCAGCATCAGTGCGGTGGTAACCGGCGGCGCTTCAGGCCTCGGGGCGGCGACGGCGGAGATGCTGGCTGGCCAGGGCGTCAAAACCGCGGTGTTCGACGTGAACCGCGCTGTCGGCGAACAGCACGCTGCCGCGATTGGGGCGCGGTTTTTCGAATGTGACGTGACCAGGGCCGACAGCATCGATGCCGCACTAAACGCCGCTGGCGAGGCGCATGGCATTGCTCGGATCGTCGTCAATTGCGCAGGCATCGCTATCGGCAAGCGCACCGCCCGCCGCGACCGGGACTCTGGCAACGTCGAGATTCATGACCTCGCCAGCTTCGAGCGGGTGATCGCGATCAACCTGATCGGCACTTTCGCGGTGATGAGCCGAGCTGCTGCTGCGATGATGACCTTGCCGGCGCTGGAAGGCGGCGAGCGCGGCGTGATCATCAACACCTCTTCCGTCGCTGCCCAGGACGGCCAGATCGGCCAGGTCGCCTATTCCGCCTCCAAGGGTGGTGTTGCAGCGATGAGCCTGCCGGTCGCCCGCGACCTGGCGAAGGACGGGATCCGCGTCATGGCGATCATGCCGGGCCTGTTCGAAACGCCGATGTTTGCCGAAGTGCCCGACGAGGCGCGCAAGGCGCTCGAGGCGAGCGTGCCGTTTCCGTCCCGCCTCGGCCGGCCGGCGGAATACGCCCAGCTGGTCAAGCAGATCTGTGAGAACCAGATGCTGAATGGCGGTTTCATCCGTCTCGACGGTGCCATCCGCCTCGCGCCGCGATAGCGGACCTAAACAGCCGCCATACCCGGTCGGACGGTCCGCGAATGTAATTCGAAGGGGATCTTCATGGCAACCCGCCTCGTCCAATCGACAATGCCTCGCCTGTCGCAAGAACTCGTCGAAAAATGGGCCGGGGTACCGACCAGCGTGGCGGCGGACATTCTCGACGGTCTGACGGTCATTGATCCGGCGATCCGGCCGCTGAAGCCATTCGCCGGCCGCAGGCGTCTTGCCGGCGCTGCGGTTACGGCACTCTGCGAGGGAACGGATTACGGCGCCGTGCACCATGCGATCGAGGTCGCCAAAGCCGGGGATGTGCTGGTTATCGAGGCTGGCGGGCGCAACAATCCCGCGGTAATCGGGGAGCTGCTCGGCGGGGCTGCACGGCTGAAAGGCATTGCCGGCGTCGTCGTCAATGGCGCTATCCGCGATGCCGGCAGGCTCATGCAGTGGGATGACTTCGCGGTGTTCACGCGCCATGTCACACCGCGAGGGCCGTCCAGCTATGACCGCGGCACCGTCAATGATGTGATCGCCCTTGGCGGTGTGAAAGTGTGCCCGGGCGACATTGTCCTGGGCGACGATGATGGGCTCGTCATTGTGCCGCGTGAGGCAGCGGAAGCAAATCTCAGCGCCGCCCTTGCGCGCATTACGGCAGAGCAGGACTGGGAGCGCGAGCTATCGATGGGGCGCTCGACGCTGGACGTGTTCAAGATCCCGCCCGCGGTCTGAGCCGAACAGGGCGGCAAGCCGTACATCGCTCACGTCAACTCGCCGGCATCGCGCCAGGAAACCGGCGTCATTAGTCTTCCGACCTCGTAGATATGTTCCGTGATCAGCGCGCTCACTCTGTCGCGGTGCGTGAACGGGCTCATATGCCCTGCCCCTTCAATGGCGGCGGCATGGGCCAAGGGCAACGTCTTTGCCAGTACTTCGATTACCGCTTTCGCCGGCTGGCGTGTCTTTTCCCCGTATAGCAAGAGGGTTGGCGTGCGGATCGCCCGATACGGCTCCAGGTCGTCCACCCTCTGCGCGCCGAGGGCCGCGAACTCCAATGCCACCTTGTCCACGGTCTCAATGACCGGATCTTTCAGCTTCTTCGGCGCCATCCACCAGCGCAAGCGGCCAAGCCAAAAGCCCATATAGGCGGCAGATGCGCCGCTACGGTCGCCCCGCGCGATCGCGGCAATCGTTGCCTGCGCAACCTTGGCAACCTCGTCATAAGCGTCCTGGCGGCCTCCGGCCCCCAGCAGATGAAATGAAACCGGCTCGATAAGCGTCATTCCCCGCACATAGCCGCCAAGGATACGCGCCGCCTCCAGCGCCATGGCCGCGCCGTAGGAGTGTCCGACGAAATGCACCGGCTTCCCGGTCTTTGCTGCGAGTGCGGCCAGAATTTGCGCATCCATATCGCCCAGAAAAGGACGGTCCTTCGGCCAGTGGCCGGATTGCCCGTAGCCGATCAGATCGGGCGCAAGCACCCGGTGCGAACTACTGAGCTGGTGGATCAGCGGGCGCCACATGCGATGCGAGGCGCTGGAGCAATGCACGAGCACAACCGGCGGTCCGCATCCCTCATCCGCATAGGCGATGGGCACATCGGCAATTTCCATGTATTCCATGAGCAAAGCCTGTTGAAAATTGGGCTCATGCCCAGAAAATAGCCACTGCGATCCGGGAAGGTATCCGCAGTTCTTCAAGGTATAGAGAACTCGGTTATACTTCTCTGCTATAGCATTGCTGAGAGAAATCCGGTTTTGATGTGGCATAGCGTTCGCTGCCTGGCCACCATCCTGCATAAATTTTCAGCAAGTTTTAATCTTCCCCAGGGAACCGCGCGTATGTTAGCCTTTTACTAACCAATAAATAGGTATTTTTCCACAATTTGAGCGGGAAGGCTCACGCACGTCTGATGAAGGTGAGGACCTGAATGGCAACTGTAACTGTCTTGAGGAACCCGAGCATTAGAGCCCCTCTCGACACTTACGATCCAGGGCCCTTCTTCTGCGAGCTTCTCGGCGATCCGGAAAACCGCGATCGTAACATGCAGACCCTCTGGAACTCCCTGCAGCGCATGGAGCTGCCGGACCTCACCGCGCGGGCCAAGGACGCTGAACGCGAGCTGTTCATGCTCGGCATCACCTTCACGGTCTACAGTGAGCGCAACGCCATCGACCGCATTCTGCCCTTCGATCTGATCCCGCGCGTACTGACCTCCAGCGATTGGGGGCTGCTCGATGCCGGCATCAAGCAGCGGGTGAAGGCGCTGAACCTGTTCCTTTGGGACATGTACCATCAGCGGCACATCCTGAAGGACGGAACGCTTCCTGCCGATCTCGTGCTGGGTAACTCCAATTTTCGCCCCGAGATGCAGGGCTATGATCCGCCAGCCGGCACCTATATCCACATCTCCGGCACCGATATTGTCCGCGATGCGCAGGGGCGGTTCATGGTGCTGGAAGATAATAGCCGCACACCGTCTGGCGTGTCCTATGTGGTGGAGAACCGACATCTGATGCAGCGCGCCTTCCCGGACCTGATGAGCGGCTATGCGATTGAGCCGGTCTCCGATTATGGCGTGCGCCTCGCCTCCAAGCTCGCCGAGGTTGCTCCACCCGCGCTCGTCGATCCCCAGATCGTGCTGCTCTCGCCGGGCGTGTTCAACTCGGCATATTTCGAGCATATCTTCCTCGCCCGCGAAATGGGCGTCCCGCTGGTGGAGGGCCGCGACCTCTATGTCGAGAACGACCGGGTGTTCATGAAGACGGTCGCCGGCCCCACGCCCGTCCATGTCATCTACCGGCGCATCAACGACGAGTTCATCGACCCGGAAGTTTTCAACAAAGAGAGCATGCTCGGCGTTCCCGGCTTGATGCGTGCCGTGCGCAAGGGCAATGTCACCCTCGCCAATGCAGTGGGCACCGGCATTGCCGACGACAAGGCGGTCTATGCCTATGTGCCGCGTATCATTCGCTATTATCTCGACGAAGAGCCGATCCTGCCGAACGTCCACACCTATATCTGCCGCGAGCCTCGGGCGCTCGCCTACACGCTGGACAATCTCGACAAGCTGGTGGTGAAGCCGGTTGGCGAATCCGGCGGCTATGGCATCTGCGTGGGGCCGAAGGCGACACGCACCCAGCTCGATGAATGCCGCGAGCAGCTCACCCGGAACCCGGCGAACTATATCGCCCAGCCGATGATCGACCTCTCCGTCTGCCCGACGCTGGTTGAGGGTGCGGTCGAGCCGCGCCACGTCGACCTGCGCCCCTTCGCCGTCACCGGCCAGGACACCTGGATACTGCCTGGCGGGCTGACCCGCGTTGCCTTGCCGCGCGGCTCCATTGTGGTGAACTCTTCGCAAGGCGGCGGCACCAAGGACACCTGGGTGCTGCGGGGAGAGACGCGGTGACCCTGCTTTCGCGTCATGCCGAATGTGCCTTCTGGCTCGCCCGTTATCTGGAGCGCGCTGAGAGCATGGCGCGCATCATGGAGGCCCATGTCGCCTTCAATCGCGGCCGCGCGACCGATGCGCCATGGGCCTGGATCCTAGCGCTTTATTCCGATGAGGAGAACTTCTTCAAAAAATATCCCGAAGCTAGCGCCGAGAACGTCATTGAATATTACGTCACCGAGCTCGACAACCTCTCCTCGATCCAGGGCTCGATCCGCGCCGCAAGGGAGAACGCGCGCGCCTTGCGGGCGCTGCTTCCGACGGATTTGTGGCTGCAGATCAACGACTTCTACTCGCGCCTGCTCGCCTTCACCAAGAGCGACTTCTCCGAGATGCGGCTGTCGCGCACCTGCGACGCCATCAAGCGGGGCTGCTATGCCGAGATCGGCGTCGCAGAATCGACGCTTTATCGCGACGAGGGCTGGCCGTTCTTCCGCATTGGCCTGTTCGTTGAGCGCGCCGACCAGACTTCGCGCCTTCTCGACGTGCAATTCGCCCAGCGCGCGGCCGGCATGTCCGCCCTCTCGCCCGAGCAAGAGGCCGGCTTCTGGAATGTGCTGCTGCGCTCGGCATCGGCCTATCACGCCTTCCGCCGCGTCCAGCCGAGCGGCCTTCAGCCCAGCGATGTCGCGCGCTTCCTGATCTTTGATCCCCGCCTGCCGCGCTCCGTCTCTTTCTGTGCCGCCGAGATCGTGAAGATGATCAGCCAGCTTCGCGGGGAGTTCCGGCTGCGTAACGCCCAGCGCGCCTTCGAGGCTTCGGACGCCTTCCTTTCCAGGCTGCAGACCTTCGCTCGCGACGATCAGCTCCTCACCCGCCTTCACGATTTCAACGACTGGGTGCAGACCGAGCTGTCAAGCCTGACCACCGAATTGGGGAACACGTTTTTTGGCCATCATCAGGCCGCGCCGGAGCCAGAGCCGACAAAGCCGCCATTTGAGACGTCCAGCATCTTTCAATCACAGGTTCAGACTTCCGGCCAGTTTCAGACGCAAGGGTGAGCGGGCGGCGTCTCCTCAGATATGCCACCAACCTTGCCGACAGGAACGCGCCGATCAGGGACGGCTGGCTGTTAGCCTGGTGTCCCGTCGCAAATGCCAACTACGAGCCGAGCCGCGAAATTGGTCGGCCATTGCGAGGCGCCACACCAGGGCGCAGAGGCCGCAGGGGAGACGCATGACGCTGCACGTCGCACTGACGCATAAGACCGAATATCGCTATGATCGCTTGACTGCCATGAGGCCGCAGGTGATCCGTCTGCGCCCCGCTCCGCATAGCCGCACTCCGATCCTGGCCTATTCGCTCACCCTTACGCCGAAGGATCACTTCCTCAATTGGCAGCAGGACCCGTTCGGCAATTATCTTGCGCGCCTCGTCATTCCCCAGAAAACGCGGGAATTCTCGGTTACGGTCGACCTGATCGCCGATATGGCGATCATCAATCCCTTCGACTTCTTCGTCGATGAATATGCGAAGGGCTGGCCCTTCACTTATGACCCCCAACTGAAGCAGGAGCTGACCCCCTATCTTACGCCTGCGCCTGCCGGCCCTTTGCTCAAGCGCTATATCGAGGGGCTGCGGTTCAACGCGCCCACCACCATCGATTTCCTGGTGGCACTCAACCAGCAGGTGCAGCGCGACATCGGTTACCTCATCCGTATGGAGCCGGGGGTGCAGACCCCGGACGAAACTTTGCAGCGCGGCTCGGGCTCCTGCCGCGACTCGGGCTGGCTGCTGGTGCAAATCCTGCGGCATTACGGTCTCGCCGCCCGGTTCGTGTCGGGCTATCTGATCCAGCTCAAGCCCGACGTGAAGCCGCTCGACGGGCCGGCCGGCGCAGCGGAGGACTTCACCGACCTGCATGCCTGGGCCGAGGTCTATGTGCCGGGCGCCGGCTGGATCGGGCTTGACCCGACCTCCGGTCTGCTGACCGGCGAAGGGCACATCCCTCTCGCCGCGACTCCTTCCCCGGGCAGCGCCGCGCCGATTACCGGCGCCCATGAGAAGGCGGAGGTCGAGTTCGGCTTTCATATGCGCGTTGACCGCATTGCCGAATTGCCACGTGTCACCAAGCCCTATACCGATGAGCAGTGGACCGCAATCGAAGCGGCGGGCCATGAGGTGGACCGCCGGCTGCAGGTGGGCGATGTGCGCCTCTCGATGGGCGGCGAACCGACTTTCGTCGCCGTCGACGACATGGAAGGCGGCGAGTGGAACACCGAGGCGGTCGGCCCGAATAAGCGCCGCTATGCCGAAAACCTGATCCGCCGCCTGCGCCGGCGCTTCGCTAAGGGCGGCCTTCTACATTACGGCCAGGGTAAATGGTATCCGGGCGAGCAGCTCCCGCGCTGGGCCTTCGCCTGCTATTGGCGCGCCGATGGCGAGCCGCTCTGGCAGGATGAGAACCTGATCGACGACGAGCTGCCGGAGGAGCGGCCGACCCTAGAGGACGCCGAGCGTTTCTCCGCCACGCTATGCGACCGGCTTGGGCTGAGGCCCGACAGCGCCATTCCAGCTTATGAGGACCCGGCACATTTTCTGCTGATCGAGCAGAAGCTGCCGCTCAATCTCGATCCGAAGAACAACAAGCTGGAAGACCCGCAGGAGCGGGCTCGGGTGATGAAGGTCTTCGATCAGGGCGTCGCCGACCCGGTCAGCTATGTGCTGCCCATCCAGGTCTGGCAGAGCCAGGAGCGCGGCCGCCGCTGGGTGACCGAGCGCTGGGCGTTCCGCCGCGACACGCTGTTTCTCGTGCCCGGCGACTCGCCGGCCGGCTTCCGCCTGCCGCTCGGGAGCCTCGCTTACATCCCCCCGGGCAGCTATCCGCGCATCATCCCGCTCGATCCAATGGCGGAGCACCGTCCTCTCCCGCGCCGCGAGGTGCTGCTGACAGGCCGCCGCGCCGTGACGCTGGAGCCGCCGCCGCCTCCGCTGCCGAACGTCCCGCAGGAGGTGTTCGGCTCCGTGCGCACTGCACTTACCGTCGAGCCCCGCGACGGGCATCTGCAGGTGTTCATGCCGCCTCTGGAGGATGCGGAGGACTACGCCGCCCTCGTCGCCGCCATCGAGGACAGCGCCGCTTCGACTGGCCTTAAGGTTCATCTGGAAGGCTACACGCCCCCCTCCGATCCGCGCCTCAACGTGATCAAGGTGACACCCGATCCCGGAGTGATCGAGGTGAACATCCAGCCGGCGACCAATTGGGATGAGGCGGTCGACATCACCACCGCGCTCTATGAGGAAGCGCATCTCGCCCGGCTCGGCACCGAGAAATTCATGCTGGACGGCCGGCATTCAGGCACCGGCGGTGGCAATCACATCGTGCTCGGCGGCATCAATCCTGCGAACAGCCCGTTCCTGCGCCGTCCGGACCTGCTCGGCAGCCTGATTGCCTATTGGCAGCACCACCCTGCCCTCTCCTATCTGTTCTCCGGCCTGTTCATCGGTCCGACGAGCCAGGCGCCACGCATCGACGAGGCGCGGCATGAGCAGCTCTACGAGATGGAGATCGCGCTCAAGGAGGTGCCGGACCAGATGTCCGGACACATTCCGCCGTGGCTCGTCGACCGTATTTTCCGTAACCTCTTGATCGATGTCACTGGCAATACCCATCGCGCCGAAATTTGCATCGACAAACTCTATTCACCCGATGGCCCGACCGGCCGGCTCGGGCTCGTCGAGTTCCGTTCCTTCGAGATGCCGCCGCATGCGGAGATGAGCCTTGCGCAGCAGCTCCTATTGCGCGCCCTCGTCGCCTGGTTCTGGGAGGAGCCCTATCGAGGCAAGCTGATCCGCTGGGGCACGGAGCTACAGGACCGCTGGATGCTGCCGCATTTCCAATGGGCCGACTTGCTTACCGTCGTCGACGACCTGAAGATGGCCGGCTTCCCTATTGAGGCCGACTGGTTTGCGCCACATTTCGAGTTCCGCTTCCCCCGCTATGGCACCGTCAATCATGGCGGGCTCGAGGTCGAGCTGCGCCAGGCGCTCGAGCCCTGGCACGTGCTCGGCGAGGTGGGAATCGTCGGCGGCACCGCACGTTATGTGGATTCCTCGCTCGAGCGCGTGCAAGTGAAGGTCTCCGACATGATCGATGGCCGGCATGTGGTCACCTGCAATGGCCACAGCCTGCCGCTAACCCCGACGGGCGTCAAAGGTGAGTTCGTGGCCGGCGTGCGCTACCGCGCCTGGTGGCCACCATCGGCACTGCATCCGACCATCGCGCCGCACACGCCGCTCATCTTCGATGTGGTCGACAGCTGGAGCAGTCGCTCCATCGGGGGCTGTCGCTATCACGTCGCGCATCCTGGGGGGCGCGCTTTCGACACCTTCCCGGTCAATGCCTATGAGGCCGAGAGCCGCCGCCGCAACCGCTTCGAGGCGATCGGACACACACCCGGCCGCTTGAAGCCCGCCGAGGTGAAGGTCAATCCCGACTACCCGCTGACCTTGGACCTGCGGCTTTATTGAGCAGAAGCGCTTTCGGCCAGCAAAGGACGGCTGATCTGGGGGCGCGTTGGCAAAGCGGCCAGCCCGCCCGCTGGAGGTGAGCTGAAGGGTTGGCAAGCGGGAGCGTTTTTCGTAAACAGTGGCTATGAACCCGGCCAAAATCGCGCTCTCGATCCTCGCCCTTCTGCTCGGCATTGCGGCCTCGCCAAATGGCCCAGCTCAGGCCGCCGACGCTGCTTTCAAGGCATGGCTTGCTCAGCTCTGGCCCGAGGCGCAGAAGATGGGCGTCTCCCGCCGCACCTATGACGCAGTAACCCGCAATATCGAGCCGGACCTGTCCTTGCCGGATCTGGTCGTTCCGGGCCGGCCCGAGCATGAGGAACCGGGCCAGGCGGAATTCGTGCGCACGCCGGCCGACTATCTTTCGGAAAGGTCGCTCGAGCGGCTCGCCGCCTATGGGCGTGAGCTGGCTAACCAGTACAAGGATACGCTTGCCGCGATCGAAAAGCGTTTTGGCGTGCCCTCGACCATGGTGCTGGCGATCTGGGGGCGCGAGACCGATTTCGGCCGCTACAAGCTGGCGAACAATGCGCTGACCGTGCTTGCAACCCAGTCCTATTACGGCCGGCGCAAGGAGCAGTTCCTGCCCGAATTCCTGACCGCGCTGAAGCTGGTCGATGACGGCATCATCAAACCGGCCGATTTTCGCAGCTCATGGGCGGGCGCTACCGGTCTCACCCAGTTCCTCCCCTCCGAATATTACAAATACGCCGTCGATCTCGACGGCAACGGCCGCGCCGATATCTGGGGTTCGGTGCCGGACGCGCTCGCCTCTGCCGCCAAGCAGCTCGCCGGGAAGGGCTGGCAGAATGGTAAGCACTGGGCCTATGAGGTGCGTGCGCCGCAAAGCGTCGACTGTACTATCGCCGAGCCGGATCATACGATGCCGCTTAGCGAATGGTTGAAGCGCGGCTATGAGCCCGCCTTCGGCCGCCAGCCGAGCCGGGGGGAGTTGGAAGACGATACTTCGCTGCTGCTGCCGGCGGGGACTTACGGCCCTGCCTTCCTGATCTCCAAGAATTATTTCGTCCTGAAGGACTACAACTATTCCGATCTCTATGTGCTGTTCGTCGGGAGCCTGTATGACCGGATCAGAGAGGGACGGGGTTTTGAGACCCGATGGGGCGCGGTGTCGCAGCTTCATGCGCAGGAGCTTCAGGAGATGCAGGTGCGCCTGACCGAGCTTGGCTTCTACCGCGATAAGATCGATGGAAAGGCGGGCATGAAAACGCGTTCGGCCCTTGGCGCTTATCAGAAGAAGCACAATCTAAAGCTGGATTGCTGGCCGACCGCCTCTGTCCTCAGCCATATGCGACGCAAGTTCGGGCAGAGATAGACGGGGGCCGCCCCGCATTCCCGTTACCGGTCGCGTTCGTGGCATTTTTGCCGAAGGGAGTGGTTGTGTGCGCTTGCCGCATCAATGTTTCTCTGGCATGTCGTTGTCAGCGCAATTGGCGTTAATGGAAATGGTTGAACATCTAGCTCAGGGCTCGCCCATCGCTCCCTAGCCACCCGTCACGCAAAGCAAAAGGCATACAGCCTTCCGATTTGCGTTCACCTCGGCGGCGCGGGAGCCATGGCCGCGCCCGTGTAACAGTCCTTAAAGAACGAATTTGGATTGCAACCGAGGGTTGCTCTCTCTCCAAAAGAGGTGAGGCAATGATCACGGCTTATGTGCGCACAAACGGAACGCTTACGCCTGTAAATGTGCAGCTCGACGACGGCCTGCCCGATGACGCCATCTGGATCGACCTGCTCGGTCCGAGCCGGGAGGAGGAGAAGCTCGCCGAGCGCGCGCTTGCCATCGCGCTGCCCACGCGCGAGGAGATGCGCGAAATCGAGATCTCCAGCCGCCTTTATCAGGAGAACGGCGCGCTGTTTATGACGGCGACGCTGATGACGCAGGCCGAGACGCTCAGTCCGGAGACGGAACCGGTGACCTTTATCCTGGTCGGGCATCGGCTCTTGACCATCCGCTATGCCAATCCTCTGCCGTTCCAGCTGTTCGCAAGCCAGGTGCAGCGCCAGCCGGATAGCTGCCTGTCGGGGGATTCGGTATTGGCGGGGCTGCTCGATGCCATCGTCGACCGCATCGCCGACGTGCTGGAACGAGTGCAGCACGACATGAACCAGGTTTCACGCACCATCTTTGCCCGGCAGAAGACTGATTTCGAGGAGGTACTGCGCACCATCGGTCTTGCCGAGGGCCTCACCTCCCGCGCCCGCGAAAGCCTCGTCAGCATTGCCCGGCTGCTCACCTTTCTCGGCCGCCCGGCGGAAGGCAGGGCGAACAAGCCGCTCTCGCGCTCGCTGAAGACCCTGTCGCGCGACGTGCTGGCGCTCAGCGATCACTCGAGCTTCCTGGCGAACAACATCACCTTCATGCTGAATGCCACGCTCGGCATGGTGAACATCGAGCAGACCGACATCATCAAGATCTTCTCGGTCGCCTCGGTGGTGTTCCTTCCCCCAACGCTGATCGCCAGCATCTACGGCATGAACTATCAGTACATGCCAGAGCTGTCATGGACCTACGGCTATCCGCTCTCGATCGTGCTGATGGTGATCTCCAGCGTGCTGCCCTATCTTTACTTCAAGCATCGCGGCTGGCTGTAGCGCCGCGCACCCGATCCCCTGAATGAGCAGTGCAGTGCAGCGCAGAACGCGCCGGCAGATATCTTGAAGCATACACTTACAAGTTCAGATTTTATTATATTTTGAACACTATTGTTGAGCTGATGTCAGGACTTTTTCCGACATCGCACGTCATTTGCTCCTCGCTGGCAAGCTTATGGGTAACTTTTGCGGACTACATCACGGACGAGCCACCGTGATCTCTTGCTTGTCCTGCGGCAGGGGGGCGAGCAACAGATCTAGTCGCCTTTCGTCCAGAGGTCAGTGTTCATGAAACTCACCAGGCGATCCCTATTGTCGGGCATGGCGGCGAGTGCCGCGCTCGGCGCAATTCCCGCGCAGGCGCGGGCCCAATGGGCAAAACAGCCGATCATCAATCCGGTGCTGTTCTGGAACGCTGCAAGCCTCGAGCTTGTCGCGCTCGACCACAGCCTTGCCGTTGACGATGCCCGCGCGCCGGGTCCATGCGCTTCGGCCAGGGCGCTTGGCGCGGTCCATGCCGTCATTGCCGATGCTGTGCATTTCGCCTACCGCACAGACTATTGGCCCCAATTTTATCGCGGCCGTCTCCACTTCGACATTTATTCGCCAGAGCTTTTCGTCGGCGGGGCAGCCTCGGCTGTTCTTGCCCGGATCTATGACACCCCGACCCACGCCTACACGATCGGCGAGCGGAGCGAAGGCTTCAAGAAGCTTTTCCTGGGTTATCCGGGCAGGGATTGGGAGGCCGGCGTCGCCTTTGCCCGGTCCGGCTATTTTCGCGAGCTGTGGAATTGGGACAATATAAGGCGAACGCTTCTGCCCCAGTTCTCCCAATACGTTCCGCGGCCCCGCAGTCACAACGGCGATCCCTTCAATGCCGCTCAAGGTTTTTACGGCGATCGTTGGGGAGACTATCGGCCGCTTGTGCTGGACAATGCACACCATGTCGCGGCGCTCGCACCTGGAGCCCCGCCGCCGGAAGGCAGCCCCGAATATGAAGGCGATCTGGCGGAAGTCCGGGTAAAAGGCGCTCTCCGTTCGCAAGGTGACCGGTTTTTTGCGCCGCGCACGCCGCATGAAACCAATATCGGCTTGTTCTGGGCCTATGACGGCGCACGCCTCATCGGAGCGGCGCCGCGCCTCTTTAACCAGATCGTCAGACAGATTGCTATTCAGGACAGGTTCGACGTGGCGGAAATGGCGCGGCTGTTTGCGCTGTGCAATCTGGCGATGGCTGACGCCTGCATCGTCGCCTGGTATGCGAAATATCGCTACAACGTCTGGCGCCCTGTGCTCGGCATCCAGGATCACCGCGAAGCCCCGCAAAGGGAATGGCTCCCGCTCGGCGCGCCCAAAACCAATCCGCTCCGCTTCTCCACAAGCTCGCGCGAGACGGCCCAATCGCTTATGGGTGCGGGCCTTGCAATGCGGTTAGGCGAGCCCTCCCCTGAAGGGCAATTGCGCGATGACGGCTTGGGAGGCGATCTTCGGCCGCTCTATCGCGAGGCGGCTTTCACGCCGAATTTCCCGTCCTATCCGTCCGGCCATGCAACGATGGGCGCCGCATGTTTTACTGTACTGAAGCTGGCCCGGCGGGAACGGCAACTGACTTACAACAATCCCGACGCCGTTGGCGGGGAGTTTGTTTCCGACGAGCTCAATGGCACATCGATCGATCACTTCACCGGCAAGGCCCGCCCCTACTACCCGATCGCCTACAGAAGACTTAGCGACATGATTAAAGACAATGAACTCAGCCGGGTTTACCTTGGCGTTCACTGGCGCTTCGACTGCAATCAAGGCTCGGCGTCGGGGCTGCGCATCGCCAATGCGATTTATGATGCGGCCTACGGCCACTACGCAAGATATAGCAGGTCCCGGTCGTAGACGGCCGCCAGTCCTACCTGATGCGCAGCCGCCGCTCAGCCTTGCCGCTCTCCTGTAACGCGCCAGATCGCATCGCCGACATCGTCTGCTACCAGCAGCGAGCCGTCGGGGCCGATCGCCACCCCGACCGGCCGTCCGTAGGACACGCGCTCGTCCGGTGGCAGAAAGCCGGTGAGAATGTCGCGGGGTGGGCCCGCCGGGCGCCCGTTCTCGAACGGCACGAAGATGACCTTATAGCCGCTCAGCTTGCTGCGGTTCCAGGAGCCGTGCTGCCCGATCACCATGCCGTCCGGAAAGCCGGGTAGCGTGCCGGCGGGCATCCAGCAAAGGCCGAGCGAGGCCGTGTGCCCGCCAAGCGCATAGTCCGGCTTTATCGCCTTTGCCACCATGGCCGGGTTCTGTGCCACCCGATCATCGACGATCTGCCCCCAATAGCAGTAAGGCCAGCCGTAAAAGCCGCCGTCCTGGACCGAGGTGAGGTAGTCGGGAGGCGTCTCGTCGCCGAGGCCGTCGCGCTCGTTGACCACGGTCCACAAAACGCTTGTCTGAGGCTCCCATGCAAGGCCGACAGGATTGCGCAGACCGCTGGCAAAGATGCGGCTTTCGCCGCTCGCCAGATCGAGCTCATAGATTGCGGCACGGCCCTTCTCGGCTTCCATGCCGTTCTCGTCGATATTCCCGAGCGAACCGACTCCGGCATAGAGCTTGCGCGCGTCTGGGCTCGCCAGCAGGCTACGTGTCCAATGGCCGCCGGGCTTGAATGTCGTCAGCTTCCGCCCCGGCGCGGTGATCCGCCTTGCGCCCTGCTCATAGGGGAAGGCGACGATGCCGTCGGTATTGCCGACGTAGAAGGTGTCGCCGATGAGCGCCATGCCGAAAGGCTGCCGGAGCCCCTCCAGGAATGCCTCGCGGATTTCGGCCACACCGTCGCCGTCGGCATCGCGCAGCAGCGTAATGCGATTTGGGCTTGGTCCGACCGCTGCGGCGCGCTTCAGGGTGCTGAACATGGCGTAGTCGAACAGCGATCGGACCGGGCCGGGCATGAACAGCGCCTCGGCGACGGTGACGTCGCCGCTCGGCAGCACGTAGATCCAGCGTGGATGTTTGAGGCGGGTCGCAAAGGCATTCACTTTGAGGCCGGGCGCGGCAACCGGCATCTGTCCCTTCTCCCATCCCCTGGCCGTCGGCATTTTGAGCGTCGGTACGGCGCCTTGCGGCTTCGCCGGGGGAATCGTGGGCGTGCTCCCCATCGCCTGCTGGCGCACCTCGTCTTTCAACTGCCGCCGCCAGAGGATCGCCCCCGCGCCGACCAGCGCGACGGCTCTTGCGAAAACACCCGACATGCTCATTTGCGCTTCCCCCCTTGGCACGAAGCGCATAATAGGCGATGTCGGGCGATCAGCAAATCGCTCAGCTGGCCGGCTCGAGCCGCAGCAAGCGGCCGTTCGGCGCATCGTCGGTGAGCAGGTAAAGAAAGCCGTCCGGCCCCGAGCGCACATCGCGGATGCGCTCGCCCAAGCCATCCAGAAGCACTTCCTGCTCCACGACGCGGTCGCCCTCGAGCCTGAGCCGGCGCAAATGCGTCAGCGCGAGCGCGCCGACGAACAGGTCACCCTTCCATTTCGGAAATTTCTCGCCGTCGTAAAACGCCATGCCGCTCGGCGCGATCGAGGGGGTCCAATGAATGACGGGCTGCTCCATGCCGGGCATTGCGGTTTTATCGGAGATGACCGAACCATCATAGTCGATGCCATAGGTGATTTTCGGCCAGCCGTAATTGGCGCCGGCTTTGAGGATGTTCACCTCATCGCCGCCGCGCGGCCCGTGCTCATGTTCCCAGATCTGCGACGTCCCCGGGCGCAGGGCAATGCCCTGCACATTCCGGTGGCCATAGGAGTAAATCTCCGGCCGCGCGCCAGCCTTGCCGACGAACGGATTGTCATCGGGCACACTGCCATCATCCTTAATGCGCACGATCGTGCCGAGATGATTGCCGATGTTCTGCGCCTGGTCGCGGTGGGTGAAGCGCTCGCCGAGCGTGACGAACAGCAGGCCATCCGGCGCGAACAAAAGCCGCGAGCCGAAGTGATTGCTGCCGCCGCGCACCTTCGGCACCACACGGAAGATGACCTTGCCCTCTTCCAGCCGGTTGCCGGCCAGTCTTGCTCGCATCACCTCGGTGCCGGAGCCGCCCTCGCCATCGGCCGCATAGCTCAGATAGACCAGGTTGTTGGTTGCGAACGAAGGATGCAGCGCCACGTCGAGCAATCCGCCCTGGCCGCGTGCTGCGACTTCCGGCGTGCCAGCGATCGGGTCTTTTTGCAGCCGCCCCTCATGGATCAGCCGCAGCCGGCCAGCCCGCTCGGTGACCAGCATATCGCCATTTGGGAGAAAGGCGACGCTCCACGGATGGGCGAGGCGTGTCGCCACCTCGACAACGCGGAATTCGACACCGGCTTTGGATCGGAAGCTGTCGGCAGGGGCTGCTGAGAGAGAGGTCACGATGGCTGCCGTGGAGATGACGAAAAGGGTGCCGCGCCTGAGCAGGAATGCAGCAAGGGAACGGCTCAAATGGAGGATGGTTCTCATCTGCTGAAACTCGCATGGGGTTTGCTGTCAGGGTAAAGAACGCAGAAGCACCAGATCGGTTGATCAGCTGTCAGTCACAGCCCGGTGAGTTGGATGAATTCCCGGCGCGTTGCGCGGCGTTCTCCTCAGCGCGGTGGTCTGCCGGCATCGGAGGCAGGGACAGGCGAAAGCGGAGAGAGCACGGGCGCCACATCGACGGCGACATCCACCCGGTGCGCACCGCCCCCAAGCAGCACGCCGGTTACCGGGCTGACATCCTGGAAGTCGCGGCCGAAGGCAATGGTGATGTGCTCGTCGCGTGGGATGATGTTGTTGGTCGGGTCGAAATCGACCCAGCCAATATCGGGCGCCCAGATCGAGGCCCAGGCGTGAGACGCATCAGACCCGATCAGCTTCGGTTTGCCGGGGGGAGCCCTGGTGAGTAGATAGCCGCTGACATAGCGTGCCGGCAGCCCCATGATCCGAACAGCGCCAAGCATCAAGTGCACGAAGTCCTGGCAGACGCCGCGCTTGATCCTCAAAATGTCGCTGATGGTCGTGGCAACATCGGTTGCGGAGCCGTCATAGGCGAAGTCGCGATGGATGCGCGTGGAGAGGTCCATGGCGCATTCGAGTGCCGGCCGGCCGGGCGCAAAAGAAGGCTCGGCGAAAGCGAGGAGCGCGGGGCAGGCCGGCGTGTGGTGTGAGGGCGGAACATATTGCACGACGTCGAGATCATACGGGCCCTGGGCGGATGAGACTTGCCTCGCCACGATCTCCCAGGGCGCTGAGGCGACGAGATCAACCTTCGGCGGCGCGCTGACGTCGATCAGGATTCGCGAATGGATCAGCAGCTCGGCGTGGCTGTTCTCGATCGCCACGGCCGAGGCGGGATTGCCGAAATAGTCGGTGAAATCGGTGCGAAGCGCCGGCGTTGGCGTGATGACGATATTCTGGCGGATGACGCGCTGGCGCTCGTGGGCGCGAGGCGAGAGATGGACGAGATGATGGGACTGGGCGACAGGGCTTGCGTAGTGATAGACGGTCTTGTGACTGACCTCAAATATCATGGCCTCACGCCCGGCAGGGGATTGACCCGCTTCACCTGGTCTTCCGTCAGATTAAAGTAGCGCCTTGTGATCGCCTCTGAAAGCTTCGGCAACTCTGTACTGAGCTGGGTAAACAGATCTTTAAGGGCGGGGCGGAGACCGTTCCCTTCGGTCCTGGCTAGCTCATAGACATCGGCGAGCTGCACGCGCGTGCACAGCTCCAGCACGATCTTGCGCTCCTCCAGCTGCGGCGAAGCCTGGACAGCCTTCGGCAGTGCCTCGAGATCGCTTGCGATGGAATGAAGCTGGAAGCCGATCGAGCGCGGATTGGTCTCGTCGACCAGAAGCAGATCGAGCACCAGCGGCAGGAGCGGCGCAAATAGATAACGCGAACGATAGGTAAGAATGCTGTCGCCGACTTCGAGGGCGAACAGGAATGCGCCAGATTCTGCAGCTTCCTCGGCTGCGTTCTCGAACAGCGCCAGCAGCATTTCCGAAAGATTGCAGGCCCGCTCCAGGCGCCGGCCGATCTCCATGAAGGTCCAGGCATAGGTGCGGGTCATATTCTCTGCCGCCATGCCGTTGAAGGCAGCAAGCGTGGCGATGCCCTCATCAAGGCAGTCCAGGAGCTCGCTGGAGGAGGGGGGCAAGCTCTGGCCGAGCCAGACCGGCAGCGCCTGGAAATTCTGCAGCGTGCGCCACAGCTCGACAGACAGCCGGTCGCGGATCAGGCTCGCCACTTGATGCATCTGGTCGAGCGTGTGGATCAGGCCATAGCGGCGCTCGCGGCCAGCAAGGCTGCGCACCAGTTGCTCCATGCCCTTGGGCGATGATTTCTCACGGGAGAGGCTGACCACCCCGGCATCCTTGCCGAGCAGCACATTCAGCGCCTTCACCACGGCTTCGCGATGCTCGGCGGCCATCGTGTCGGGCTCGAGCCGCGAGAGCGCTCCGCGCATCAGCCGCATCGTCCAGTCCGCTCGCTCAGCATAGCGACCGAGCCAAAACAGATTGTCGGCGACGCGGCTGCGCAGGCCGCCGCCGGACCGAGTGATCGGCGGCATGTCGAGATGGGCGCGCAGCCGGCTCGCATGGGGCGGAAGCTTGTCTTCCGATAGCACCCAGACGTCGCGCGAATAGCCACCCGGCGAGCACAGCGACACGCCGCGATTGGGGCCGACATCCAGGGCGATGCCGCCAGGCATGACGTGATATTCGCCATCAATTCGCGCCACATAGAGGCGCACGGCGAAGGGCTTGGCGCGCAGTCTGTCTTCGGTCCAGGACGGTGTGCCGGCGAAGCTCACCTGCTCCTCGGCGACATAGTCGGCGCCATGGATGCGAATATCGCGCCGGAGCTCGTCGAGGTCGGCCGGCGGCAAGTCTTCCATCGCAATGCCCCGCTCGGCCCGGCCAGGTCGGCCCGTGCCTTCCTGGGCATGGCGAATAGTCATCCGCGTGAGCTGGGAAAACACATGCTGACAGGCCTGCTCATCCCCAAGCCACCAGCGCGGCGCATCGCGCAGAGCCAGATCCTCTCCGAGCAGTTCCGTGCAGAGGCTGTCGAGGTAAGGGCCAAGGCCGCGATTTTCCACGACCGCCGTGCCGACCGCATTGACGGACAGATTGGGATGCCGACGCAGCGCCTGCATGAAGGCGGGGGGACCCAGCATTGAGGAGGGGGCGAGCTCGAGCGGGTCCGAAAGCAGTCCTTCGACGCATCGCACGATCAGATCGAGTGGCCTGAGGCCGTCGAGCGCCTTGATGTAGAGATTGTTGCCGACCACGCGCAAATCCCCGCCTTCGACGAGCTGCATATTGAGATAGCGGGCAAGATACGCATGGCCAAAATAGTCGTCATGATGAGGCCCGGGCGTTAGCAGGGCAATTGCGGCATCATCGCGCCCGGCACGGGCGAGCAGCTCGCCTTGGACCATGTCGAAGAACGGGGCGAGACGCAGCGCGTTGCACTGACTGAACGCATCCCCCATCACATGCGAGTGCACGACACGGTTGGCGAGCGCAAAGCCGGAGCCGGCAACGGTCTCAGCATGGCTGTCAATGATGCGCCAGTTTCCCGAACTGTCGCGCGCGAGATCGGCGGCATAAAAGGTAAGCCGGCCGCGCCCGCCTTCGGTTCCGTGAAGCGGGCGGATGAAGGCCTTATCGCCGAGAATCAGCGCCGGCGGAATCTTGCCGGAACGGAGCAGCGCCTGCGGGCCGTAAACGTCGTCGAGAATCGCAGCGAAAAGCCGGGTGCGCTGGATCAGAGCAGCCTCCAGCCAGCGCCATTCCTGCGGGCCGAAGATCAGCGGTACGAGATCGATCTTCCAGGGCTCGTCGAAGGCGGCCGTGTTGGAGAAGAGATCCTGGGCGATGCCGTTCTCGCGCACGAGGCGCCGCAGCTTTTGCGCCCTGCCGCGCTGCTCTGTACGATCGAATTGCTGAAATTCTTCCAGAAAAGCCTTCCAATGAGGGCGGATGTCGCCTTTCGCGTCAACCATCTCATCGTAGTCGCCGGCAATCGGCGTGTAGCCGGCAGACCGGTCGCGGCTAGCCGCCTCGACGCCTTCGGTCTTTGTCATCATATCCTTCGGGATAACCCTTAACCCTGACCTGAGGACAAGGATCGATTAAGAAGGAAAACACCGTGTGAACCATGAGTGAATAGACGGCAAAGGTCAGCTTACCCTTAACGTAAAACAGTGGCTCAGCATAGCATCGGCGCGGGCGCCTCGCTACCGGCTATAACGCTTTTTGCCCTCCGTGTGGCGGGTTTGTCCATTTTACGAACCTTCGCTGCCGGTCGTGGCGATCAGCAATGCCGGACTCGCCGCGTCCCTCGGTGTGATCATCCTGTTTGCCACCCGTGCCACGCGGCGGTGAATCGTGGTGCCCGGCGCCCGACATTTGCCATATTCCTGCGAATGATCGCCGCGCTTGTGCTTTGACTTTGCAGAACGAGGGCAGGACTTGCGCTCCGCAGTAAGACTTGTCACCAAGCGCCTGGCGGACAGCCGCTTCATTGGGGGACGACGCATGATGCATTCTTTCAAACTGCTGATCCTGGCAGCGTCTATCGCCGCGCTGACGCAGGTCGCCGCGGCCGAGACCAGCAACTATTCCGGCGGGGTAGCCTCGGACGAATTCTTTCGCTTCGTTGAAGAACATAGCGGCGATGCCGTCCTCCTCGCCGCCGAGGGCGACATCCCTGCCGACCAGATCGAGAAAACCGACGATGCCGTGTTCTTCTGGCAGCGCAATGTCCAGGTTGGTGTAGAGCCGGCGGCACTGCAGAACGACAAGATCGGCCTGAACGGCTGCTATCGGATCCAACTCAACGATGCTCGTCAGGGCGTGACATCCTATTTCCTCGACATTTCCAGCGACTGCGAATAAGCGCCGAAAAGCTGGCAGGCGAAATGTCGGCCAGCATGCCAAGCGAGCTCCGAACCGTGGTCTGCCGCGTGGGCGATCGCTTTGGTTGAGCACGCTTGCGCCAAAGGCCTAGCCGCGCTCACCCTGCTTATCCGCCTGCCTGCTCGCGGTGTTTCTCCGTTCGGCCGGGCGCCGTTTCTCCGTCCCGGCCCGGACATCGGAATTGGCGCAAGACTTTGGTGGTCGCGGACGATAAACGTCCGCTCCAGGCGCAGCGGCAGTCCCCCGATCAGGTCGAGGGCAGGCAACCCTCGCTTGAAAAGCGACCGCGAAGCGGCTCGGGGTTGACGGCCGCGAGCACGGCGCCATGCTCGGGAAGCCGGGCGGCTCAGGCCGTCTCGTCAGCAGGCATGGATGCGCATGCAGCGCTCCCATCTCCAGGTGCGCCAGCCCCAGCGCACCGCGCATTCGCGGGCCCACGCATGGCCACTATAGCCGACGGGGCTGACATAGGGCCCGCGATAGTAGCCAGCCGGCTGCGCCAGCTTGCTCTCGTGTGCAGCGGGTCCGATGCTTTGCGGGGTGGCCGGAGCGGCTCGCAATGGGCTGACAGCGCTAGGCTCGCCAGCGCCTCGGCGGCCCCCAGGGTTGGAAAGGTTTCATGTCGCTTCCTTTCGCCCTTCCTCAGCAATCCTCATACGCTGCGCGCAGCGATTTCCGTCGCGAGAGGCTGTAGGAGGCGCCGACAATCCTGCGCAGCCCGTGAAGGCGAGAAGCGCCGGGCGAACCGGACACAAGACGGGTCGCCAGACCGAGGCGATTGCGACATAATTTCTGCAAGAAGCACCGCGCCGGAAGGTCGGCAGGAGTGCGACGAGGACTGCCAGGGCGCCGAATCCCCGCTTGCCGCGGAGGAATGTCCGCGTCATCCGGCGTTTGCAGCGGTTGCGAAGGGCCGGGATCCGATGGCGTGTCGGGTGAGAGGGGGGCGAGGAACAGCCATCGAGTGCTTGGGCCTACAAGCATGACGCGGAACTGCGGCCGTCCTCAATCAACCACTTATGATTGCAAAAATATAGTTCGTAAAACCACGGATAGAAAACGGAGGAAACGTGAACCTTCATCAATTGCTGCAGGCCCGCCTCGAAAGCGGCCAGCCGCCGGTGCGAGCCGGACTGATCGGCGCAGGCAAATTCGGCTCGATGTTCCTTGCACAGATACGAACGACCAAAGGCCTTGAAGTCGCGGCGATCGCTGATCTCAGCCCGGAGCGGGCACGGCAAGCCTGCCGGGCGGTTGGCTGGGAGGAGGAGCGCATCGCGCGCACGGCTTTCCTTGAAAGCGGCGCGGATCTCGCTGCGCGCGACGATGTCGATGTGGTCATCGAGGCAACCGGCAATCCGGCCGCGGGTGTTGCGCATTGCCGCGCCGCGATCCGAAACGGCAAGCACATCGTGATGGTGAATGTCGAGGCGGACGTGCTCACCGGACCGCTGCTGGCCGCTGAAGCCAAGGCCGCCGGCGTCGTCTACAGCCTTGCCTATGGCGACCAGCCGGCGCTCACCGCCGAGATCGTCGATTGGGCGCGCGCCTGCGGCTTCAATGTCGTCGCTGCCGGCAAGGGGACGAAATATCTGCCGCTGTTTCATGAGGTGACGCCGGACGATGTCTGGAGCCACTACGGCATGACGCCCGAGGAGGCGAAGGCCGCCGGCATGAACCCGCAAATGTTCAACTCCTTCCTCGATGGCACCAAATCCGCCATTGAGATGGCCGCCATTGCAAATGCCTGCGAGCTCAAGGCACCCGCCGACGGTCTTCTCTTCCCGTCCTGCGGCGTCGATGACCTGCCGCAGATTCTGCGCCCGAAGGCGGAGGGCGGCGTGCTGGAAGACGCTGGCATGGTGGAGGTGGTCTCGTCGCTAGAGCGCGATGGACGCCCGGTCTATCGCGATCTGCGCTGGGGCGTCTATGCGGTGCTGGAGGCGCCGAACGACTACACCGCCGCCTGCTTCAAGCAATATGGGCTGAAGACCGACGAGAGCGGGCGTTACGCGGCGATGTACAAGCCTTACCACCTGATCGGGCTCGAGCTGAACATCTCCGTGCTCTCGGCAGCCCTGCGCGGCGAGCCGACGGGTGCCCCGACCGGCTATCGCGGCGATGCGGTCGCCTGCGCCAAGCGCGCCCTGAAAGCGGGCGAAACTCTCGACGGCGAGGGCGGCTACACAGTATGGGGCAAGCTCGCGCCCGCCGAGAAGAGCGTTGCCTCGAAAGCGCTGCCCATCGGCCTTGCGCATGGCGTGCGGCTGACCCGCGACGTGGCAAAAGGCGCAATCCTCACCGACGCCGACGTTATCCTCGATGAGGCGTCCGAAGCCGTGCGCGCCCGCCGCGCAATGGTGGAGCGCTTCCGGCCGGCTTAGGCACGTTACCGGCGAGAGCCGGCGCTCAGCTCTGCAGCGCGCCGGGCACTGGAAAGCGCTGCTTGATGCGTTGGAACAGGCTGTCGCGGACGGAGCGATAGGCATCGAGAATCTGCTCGCGGCTGCCCGCCGTCGCGGTCGGATCGAGCGTTGGCCAGTATTCGGCGTCGATCGCCTGAGTGCGGGTCATCTCCAGCGCCTGGTGATGCGCCTCCGGCGCAAGGCTGATCACCACGTCAAAGGAGGAGTCCTGCAGGTCGGATAAAGCCTTGGGACGATGGCGGGCGAGATCGATGCCGATCTCGTCCATCACCGCAACGGCAAAAGGGTCGAGCTCACCCGGCCTGACGCCCGCTGAGTCCACAAAGATCCGCCTGCCGGCAAGATGCTTGAGAATGGCCTCCGCCATCGGTGAGCGGACGGCGTTCATCGAGCAGGCGAACAGCACGGCTTTCGGTAACTCCGCCGGGAAACGCGCCTCGCTCAAGCCTCAACCCCGCCAATGCAGCGCGCAGATCAGGGTGAAGAGGCGCCGCGCTGTCTCGAAATTGGTGGTGATCTTGCCTTTGAGGCGCTCCATCAGCAGGTGACTGCCCTCATCGTGAAGCCCCCGCCGGCCCATATCCAGCGCTTCAATCCGCGCCGGCGGTGCGGTCTTGATCGCCTCGTAATAACTCTCGCAGACGAGGAAATAATCCTTGATCAGCTTCGAGAACGGCGAGAGCGAGAGCAGAAACATCACCGGCTCGCCCTCGGCGCATCCGATCTCGAAGCACAGGCGGTTTTCGGTGATGGACAGCTTCAGGCGGTAAGGACCTCCCGCCCCGCCGTCCAAGACAAAGCTGTTCTTCTCCAGAAGGTCGAAGATGGCGACCTTACGTTCATGCTCGACTTCGGCGGTATTGCGGGCAATCGAATTTTCATCGAGCTGGATATCGATGATCCGCGTCGCCTGATCCTGCGGCCCGTCTTCTTCAAAGTGATCCAAATACCGCCTCCGTGAGACGTGCGCGCGGGGAGCGTGCTTGCAGCCCGTGCGGTGTTTGTTTCGCCTCTATAGCAGATCATGCACGAATGCGGCGCCTGTATTGCACGCCAACATTTGAGGCGCGAATTTCATCTTCTCAGGTCGGCCGCACCTGTCCAGAGCCATGAACCCGATATTTGAACGTCGTCAGCTGCTCGATACCAACCGGCCCGCGTGCATGGAAGCGCCCCGTGGCGATGCCGATCTCGGCACCCATGCCGAACTCGCCGCCATCGGCGAACTGTGTGGAGGCATTGTGCAGCACTATGGCGCTGTCCACTTCGCGCAAGAAGCGCTCCGCCGCTGCTTGGTCGTCGGTAATTATCGCATCGGTGTGATGCGAGCCATAGGCAGCGATATGCGCCATGGCGGCATCGAGGCCCGGCACGGTCTTCACCGCGATGATGGCATCGAGGAATTCCGTCCCCCAATCCTCTTCGCGCGCCGGCACAACGCGGCGGTCGACGGCCTGCGCAGCGGCATCGCCGCGCACCTCGCAACCAGCCTCGATCAACGCCGAAATCAGCGGTGCGAGATGCGTTTCAGCGCGGGTTTCATCGACAAGTAACGCCTCCGCAGCACCGCACACGCCGGTCCGCCGCATCTTGGCGTTGACGGCAATCTCCCGCGCCATGGTGAGATCGGCAGCCACATGGACATAGACATGACAGATACCTTCGAGATGAGCAAAGACTGGGACGCGCGCCTCCTCCTGCACACGGGCTACGAGGCTCTTGCCGCCGCGCGGCACGATGACGTCGATATTGCCGCCAAGGCCCGAGAGCATCATACCGACAGCCTCGCGGTCGGGGCTGTCCACCAGCTGAATGGCCTCCTCCGGCAGGCCGGCCTGACGCAGCCCAGCAACCAGCGCATTGTGGATGGCGCGGCAGGAATTGAGACTGTCGGAGCCGCCGCGCAGGATCACTGCGTTACCTGATTTCAGGCAGAGCCCGCCGGCATCGGCGAGCACATTCGGCCGGCTCTCGAAAATCATGCCGATCACGCCGAGCGGCACTCGGACACGCTCGATGCGCAGCCCATTGGGCCGCGTCCACTGCGCGATCACGCCGCCAACCGGATCGGGAAGCGCCGCGATCTCCTCCAGCCCGCGCGCCATCGCCTCGACCCGGCTTGGCGTCAGGGTGAGACGATCGACGAACGCGCTTGGCCGACCGGCCGCCTCTGCCGCCTCGACATCGACGGCATTGGCTTCGAGGATCGGTCCGGCAAAATTGCGCAACATCGCGGCCATGGTGAGCAGTGCCCCATTCTTGGCATCGCCGGATGCAAGGGCGAGCGTGCACGCCGCCACCCGCGCCTCGCACCCGATCTCAAGCATCGCCTGCGCCAAGGCCTGGCGGTCGTCATCGGGGAGGATTGCCGCCAATTGTGCTTTTGCCATTACGCGCTCCTCATTAGCGCCATATCGTCACGGTGGATCATTTCGCTGCGCCCACGATAGCCCAGAATGCCTTCGATTTCAGTGCTCTTGCGCCCGAGGAGCCGCTCGGCGTCGGCACGCGCATAGGCGATCAAACCGCGGCCCAGCTCGCGGCCACTTGTATCCTGGATGATCACCGCATCGCCGCGGTCGAAATGGCCTTCAAGCCTGACCACCCCGGCCGGCAGGAGGCTGCGGCCTTTCTCCAGCGCCGCCCGGGCGCCGTCGTCGATGATAACGACGCCGCGCGGCTCAAGGCTCCCGGCGATCCAGCGCTTGCGCGACAAGGTGGGGTTGCCGGAGGCCAAGAACCAGGTACAAGGTGCGCCCTCCCCGAGCGCTCGCAGCGGATGCAGGACCTTACCCGAGGTGATGACCAGATTGGCGCCGGCGCCCACCGCTATCTTCGCCGCGATCAGCTTGGTGACCATGCCGCCACGCGAGAGCTCGCTGCCGGCATCGCCCGCCATCGCCTCGATCTCGGGCGTGATCTCGCGGACGGTGTCGAGGCGGCGGGCCTGCGGGTCGAGCGCAGGCGGCGCGGTGTAGAGGCCGTCGATGTCGGAGAGCAGCACCACGCAATCGGCCGAGATCATCGAGCTAACGCGGGCGGCGAGCCGGTCGTTGTCACCATAGCGGATCTCCGCCGTCGCCACCGTGTCGTTCTCGTTGACGACCGGGACGGCCCCAAGTGCGAGCAGCGTCGCTACCGTCGAGCGGGCATTGAGATAGCGGCGGCGCTCCTCCGTGTCGCCAAGCGTGAGCAGCACCTGCGCCGCGGTCATGCCGCGCTCCCGGAACATCTGCTGATAGGCATGCGCAAGCGCGATTTGCCCGGTGGCGGCTGCCGCCTGGCTCTCCTCCAGCCGCAACGACCCACGCGGGAGGCCGAGCATCCGCCGCCCGAGCGCGATCGCGCCCGAGGAAACGATCACCACCTCGCGGCCCTCGGCTTTAAGCGCGCCTACATCATCGCAGAGCGCAGCAAGCCAGTCGGTCTTGACCTGCCCGCTGCCCGCGTCAGTGAGAAGCGCCGAGCCGATCTTAATGACCGCCCGCCTCGCCTTCTGCCATTCTTCGCGCATGGAAGATGTCCGATCTGAATGCCTGCGATTAGGGCCAAGCCGGGCAAGAATGCAAGGGGGGAGTGGGCGTGCGCGGCTTCATAGGAAGCTGTAAGGATCGATATCGATCGACAGTTTGACACTGCCCTTTGGTGTCGGGCCGCGCTCCAGCCAGTAGCGCAGATAAGCTTGCAGGTCGGCGTCGCGCGCGGCCTTCACCAGAAGGCGGTAGCGATGGCGCCCGCGGATGAGCGCCAGCGGCGCTTCGGCGGGGCCGAGCACGTGGATTTTGGTCGAGCGCGGTGAGGCGATTGCAAAGCTGCGGGCGAAATGCTCCGCTTCCGGCTTGGTCTTCGCAGACACGACGATCGCGGCGAGCCGGCCGAATGGCGGCATGCCGGCCTCGCGCCGGTCCGCGATCTCGCGGGCGAGAAAGCTGTCGCGGTCGCCGCAGATGATCGCCTTCATGACCGGGTGCTCGGGCATATGTGTCTGTACGAGGCCGCGACCGGCAACACCCTCCTCGCGGCCAGCGCGGCCCGTCACCTGATAGAGCAGCTGGAAGGTACGCTCCCCCGCGCGGGGGTCGCCCGAGGCGAGGCTGAGGTCCCCGTCCACGACGCCAACGGTCGCGAGCTGGGGAAAATGATGTCCCTTGGCGACGAGCTGCGTGCCGATGATCAGCCGCGCCTTGCCGGCGGCGATGTCGTCGATCACCTGGCGCAGAGTTTTCATGGTCGGGACGAGATCGGAGGACAGGATCGCCGTCTCGACGCCGGGGAAGCGCTCGGCAACCTCTTCTGCAACGCGCTCGACACCCGGCCCGCAGGGCACGAGGGTTCCCTCGTTCTGGCATTTCGGGCAGGCCTTTGGCGCCGGTAGTGTAAAGCCGCAATGATGGCAAGTGAGCTGATGCCGGAAGCGGTGCTCGACCAGGGTCGCCGAGCATTGCGGACATTGAATGCGATGGCCGCAGGTCCGGCAGATGGTTAGGGGGGCATAGCCACGCCGGTTCAGGAACAAGAGGCCTTGCTGTCCGCGCTCCAGGGTCTCGATCAGCGCCTGCACCAAGGGCGGCGACAGCCAGCGGCCGCGCTCAGGCGGCGTCTGACGCAAATCGATGGCCTCCAGTTCGGGCAGCTCGGCGCCGGAGAAGCGCGTCGGCAGCGTAATGTGCCGATAACGGCCGCTTTGCGCGTTCACGAGGCTTTCGATGGCAGGCGTCGCGGAGGAGAGCACCACCGTCGCCTGTCCCAGCGAGCCGCGTACGACAGCCATGTCGCGCCCCTGATAGGGCACGCGCTCTTCCTGCTTGAAGGCGCTGTCATGCTCCTCGTCGACCACGATCAGTCCGAGATCGGGGAACGGCAGGAACAAGGCCGAGCGCGCACCAACCACCACGCGGATCTCCCCCTCGGCAACGCCGCGCCAGACGCGGGCCCGCTCATGGGAGGAGATCGAGGAGTGCCATTCCTGCGGGCGGCAGCCAAACCGCGCCTCGAACCGCGCGAGGAACTGGCTGGTCAGCGCGATTTCCGGCAGCATGATCAGCGCCTGCCGTCCGAGCCGCAATGCTTCCGCGACGGCCTCGAAATAGGTCTCGGTCTTCCCCGAGCCGGTTACGCCGTCGAGCAGCGAGACGGAGAAGCCACCGGCATTCAGGGCCTGGCGAAGCGAATATGCGGCATAGGCCTGCGCCTCGGTGAGCTCGGGCGGGGCATGGTCGGGGTTGGGGCGGGGCGGCCGGGCCCGCGGCAACTCGACGCGGAGCAAGGTGCCCGCTTCAGCAAGACCGTCGATCACGCCATAGGAGACGGCTGCGCGCTCGGCAAGGGTGGCTTTTGGCCAGACCAGCCCGCCCTCCGCCGCAGCTAACACCCGGCGGCGCTCCGCAGTCATGCGCGCAGGAGGCGATCCGGCGAGGCGATAGCCCCAGCGCGGGCTATCGGGCACGAACACGTCGGCAGCGCTCATCATCATCTTCAGCACCGTGCCGCGCGGGGAGAGCGTATAGCGCGCCACCCAGTCGGCAAAGCGCAGCGAGATGGCGGGCAGGCGCGGAATCTCGAAGCGCTCGATGATGCTTTTCAGCTTTTTCGGGTCGACCTGCTTTGCCTGCGGGTCGCGTTCCCAGACGACGCCAACCTCCTTGCGCGGGCCGATCGGCACAAGTACGAAGTCTCCCGGCGCGAGTTCCTCGCCTTCGGGCAGCAAATAATCGTAAGGTGCATCGAGAGCGAGCGGCAACAGCACCGGCACCGTGGCGCCGAGGACCGCATCCTCTGCTATTTCCGGCCGCTCGCCGAGAAGATCACGCATCGCTAGTGTGGCGCCTCGCAATTGCCGACCAATTTCGCGGCTAGGCTCGTAGTCGGCAATTGCGAGACAAGCGCCACACTCAACCATTGATTTAGCTAGTGTCCCTTAAGTCTCCGAATTGCCTTGGAGAGATTGCGGCAAACGTGAATGCAATTCGGAGACGGGACACTAGCCAGTCAGCGGCGCCTGAGCGCCGAGAGCACCACCCAAACGATGATCGTGCCGATGATAGTCAGCACCAAAAGCGGCGGCAGGCCAAAAATGGCGTCGCTGCCTCGATCAAAATAGCCACCCGGTCCGCCGCCATTGTAGAAGCGGCCGCGAAAGCCGTTACTTCGCCCGCCGTGCAGAGCATCGAGCACCATTGGGGCCGTCGCAAAGGCAAGCACGATCCCGCCGATCACGGCGAGCACGAAGCGGAACAGCCCGCCACCGCTACTCCGCCGTGGGGGCGCCGCGCCGTACATGGTCTGCCGCGGCGCAGCAACCCTGCTGCCACCCCCGCCGAAGCGGAACATCTGCAGGATCATGGCGACGATCACGCCACTCACCACCGAAACCAGCAACTCTTTGATCATTTGCCTTCCTTGGGGCTTTCCGCCTAGCCCTTAAGACAATTGGAGGAGTGGAGCAATGCCTGAGGCTGACGCAGATCAATGCGCGCTCACGGGCACCTGCTGGACATTGCGGAGCGGATGGGGCGATCCCGTGGCAATTTGGACGGCCGGATCTGAGGGGAGCGACGCCGCGCCCGATCGCCAGCGGGCTGCCAAAGTCGTTAAACGAGACGCGCCTTGCGTCTCCCGGCGTTGCCAGCTATGCGGGAGCGAGGGAGAAGCGATGCGCAACTCACTTAAGGACACGGACTGCCTATTCGTCTATGGAACGCTGATGATCGCCTCCGGCCATGCCATGGCAGCGCGGCTTGCGAGGGAAAGCAAGCTGGTCGGCCCGGCAACCGCGCCGGGTAGGCTTTATGATCTCGGCGCGTATCCTGGGGCAGTTGCGACAGATACACCCAGCCACCGCATCCACGGACAACTGATCCGGCTTTCCCATCCGGAGCGCAGCATCCCCTGGCTTGATGCGTATGAGGGCTGCGGCGAGGATGACCCAGAACCGCGAAGCTATCAGCGCGTTTTAGCCCCGGTACGGCTCATGACAGGCAGGCAGGTCGATGCATGGATTTACTATTATCGCGGGGCTCTCGGCAGGGCACGGCTCATCGCTGTTGGCCGTTATTCTGTCCGTAAACCCTTGTTCTGCCTGCCCTCTTAAGTATTCCCTGGCAGTTCACTTGAAGACTCTAGACCACCTCAGCTACACCTGGCGGCAGTTTTCGGCTCAGGCCCCCATGCATAGTGCCACGCTAAGCACCAAATGTTAAAGGCCGCAACGCAAGACGAAAAAGATGGAAGCTCCCATGCCCGCGCGTATTATTTACGATCTTATCATCCAGTCGCTCGAGACCAATGTCCGGCTGGCTGAAAGCATGGCCAGCCTGATGCAGGGCATGAATGGAGAAAAGCCACGCCCGAAGCCAACCGGAGACGGCGCGCACAAGGAGGAGTCGACCATGCCCGAATCCACCTCCCGGACAGAGACAACGCGCAAGGGCGGCCGCTGGGTTTACCGCTTCGGAGCGGGTCAGGCGGACGGTTCGGCGGATATGCGCAACCTCCTCGGTGGCAAGGGCGCCAATCTGGCGGAGATGTCCAGTCTCGGCCTGCCGGTGCCGCCCGGCTTTACCATCTCGACGGAGATGTGCGCCGCCTATTACGCCAACAGCAAACAATTCCCTGAGGATCTGCGCGCCGAGGTCGATGCCGCGATCGCCTTTGTCGGCGAGAAGGTAGGGGCGCAATTCGGCGACCCGGTGAATCCTCTGCTGGTCTCGGTGCGCTCGGGATCGCGTGCCTCGATGCCTGGCATGATGGATACGGTGCTCAATCTCGGGCTTAATGACGAGACGGTCGAAGGGCTTGCCGCGCGCGCGGGCGACCGGCGCTTTGCGTATGACAGTTACCGCCGCTTCATTCAGATGTATTCCGATGTGGTGCTGGGTGTTGATCATCACGTGTTCGAGGAAATCCTCGAAAGCTTCAAGCAGATGAACGGCTATGACCTCGACACCGAGCTCTCCGCCGAAGACTGGCAGGGGCTGGTCGGCAAATACAAAGAGGCCGTCGAGAACGAGCTGGGCCGCCCCTTCCCGCAGGATACACGTGAGCAGCTCTGGGGCGCAATCGGCGCGGTGTTCGACAGCTGGAATAACAACCGGGCTATCACTTACCGGCGGCTGCATGAGATCCCTGAGAGTTGGGGTACCGCGGTAAACGTCCAGGCGATGGTGTTCGGCAATCGCGGCGAGACCTCGGCGACGGGCGTTGCCTTCACACGTAACCCTTCCACCGGCGAAAAGCAGTTCTTTGGCGAGTTCCTGGTGAACGCCCAGGGCGAGGACGTTGTGGCCGGTATTCGCACGCCGCAGCATCTCACCGAAGCCGCGCGTGGCGAGGGCGGCGACGGCCGTCCTTCGCTCGAGGCGCTGATGCCGCCGGTGTTCGCCGAGTTGCGCTCGATCTACGAGAAGCTCGAAACGCATTACCGCGACATGCAGGACATCGAGTTCACCATCCAGGAAGGCAAGCTCTGGATGCTGCAAACGCGTTCGGGCAAGCGCACCACCAAGGCTGCGCTCAAGATCGCGGTGGACATGGCCGATGAAGGCGTGATCACCCCGGAAGAGGCTGTCATGCGTATCGATGCCGCCCAGCTCGACCAGCTGCTGCATCCGATGCTCGATCCCAATGCCGAAAAGCGCGTGCTGACCACCGGCCTGCCCGCTTCACCGGGCGCGGCGACCGGCGAGATCGTCTTCGATCCGGAGAAGGCCGAGAAGTGCAAGGGCGAGGGCAAACAGGTCATCCTGGTACGCATCGAGACGAGCCCCGAAGACATCCACGGCATGCATGCCGCTGCCGGCATTCTCACGGCACGCGGCGGCATGACTAGCCACGCGGCGGTGGTGGCGCGCGGCATGGGCCGTCCCTGCGTATCCGGTGCCGGCGCGATCCGCATCGACTACAAGGCGCGGACCATGTCGATCGGCGACGTCATCCTCAATGAGGGCGACATCATCACCATCGACGGCACCACCGGCCAGGTGATCCACGGCACGGTGCCGATGCGCCAGCCGGAACTGTCAGGCGATTTCGCTAAGCTGATGACCTGGGCCGATAAGATCCGCCGTATGAAGGTGCGCGCCAATGCAGAGACGCCGCGCGATGCTGCCCAGGCGCGCGAATTCGGCGCCGAAGGCATTGGCCTTTCCCGCACCGAGCACATGTTCTTCGAAGAGGACCGCATCCTCGCCGTGCGCGAGATGATCCTTGCCTCAGATGAGCAGGGCCGCCGCGCTGCGCTTGCCAAAATCCTGCCGATGCAGCGCAAGGATTTCGTCGAGCTGTTCGAGATCATGGCCGGCCTGCCGGTCACCATCCGCCTGCTGGACCCGCCGCTGCACGAATTCCTGCCGCATAAGGATGAAGAGATCGCCGAAGTCGCCAAGGTCCTTGGCGCCGATGAAGCGAAGATCCGTCACCGCCTGCATCAACTCGATGAGTTCAACCCGATGCTGGGTCATCGCGGCTGCCGCTTAGCCATCACCTATCCAGAGATCGCCGAGATGCAAGCCCGCGCCATCTTTGAGGCCGCCGTCGAGGCAGCCGCCAAGACCGGCAAGCCAGTCGAGCCGGAGGTGATGATCCCGCTCGTGGCGATGAAGAACGAGTTTGACATGCTCAAAGAGCGCATCGACAAGGTCGCGCAGAGTGTGTTCCGGGAGAAGGGCGCGAGCGTGAAATACCAGGTCGGCACGATGATCGAGCTGCCGCGCGCGTGCCTCAGGGCGGGTGAGATCGCCGAGACCGCGGAATTCTTCTCGTTCGGCACCAACGATCTGACCCAGACGGCTTTCGGCCTTTCGCGTGACGATGCCGCGAATTTCCTCGGCGAATATATCGCCAAGCGCGTGATCGAGCATGACCCCTTCATCACCATCGACCAGGACGGTGTGGGCGAGCTGGTGGCCATCGGCGTCGAGCGCGGCCGCAAGGTGCGCCCGAACATCAAGCTCGGCATTTGCGGCGAGCATGGCGGCGATCCCGCCTCAATTGGCTTCTGTGAACGGGTCGGGCTCGACTATGTGTCCTGCTCACCATTCCGGGTGCCGGTCGCGCGGCTCGCCGCGGCGCAGGCAACGCTGGCTGCAAGAACCGGCCAGAGCGCCAAACGCGAGAGCTGATTTTCATGGCAATGTCCGCGCCGATCCCGGTGCTGCGCATTTTCGATGAGGCAAAAGCTAAGGAGTTCTATTGCGACTTCCTCGGCTTTGCCGTGGATTGGGAGCACCGCTTCGGGGACGAGTTCCCGCTCTATATGCAGGTGAGTAGCGGCGCCTGCATCCTACATCTGAGCGAGCATTATGGTGACGCCGCTCCAGGCGCACTGGTGCGCATCAATGTCGATGATCTCGACGGCTTTGTCGCGGGGCTCAACGCCAAACGATACAAATATGCCCGCCCCGGCATCGAGAGCTTCCCACATGGGCGGGACTGCGCCATCCGCGACCCATTCCACAACCGGCTGATCTTCCACGCGCCATCGCGACCGTAAAGGTCGATCGGGGAGCGTGGAAATTTCTTCGGCCGCTATTCAGCGGCCGCCTGTAGCACCGGCCCTGCCGCGCAGACCTCAGCGTCAACCTCGCTCTCGAACCGGCGGAAGTTCTCAGCGAACATGCCGACCAGCTTCCTGGCTTGGCTGTCAAAGGCTAGCTTGTCGGACCAGGTGCGGCGCGGGTCGAGGATGTGCGGCGGCAAGCCTTCAAGCGCCATCGGCACCTCGAAACCGAACAGCGGATCGCGCCGGAACGTAGCCTCCTTCAGCTTGCCCGTGAGGGCAGCCTCGAGCAGAGCGCGGGTGAATTTGAGCGGCATGCGCTGGCCAACGCCAAACCCGCCGCCCGTCCAGCCGGTATTCACCAGCCAGCAGTCGACATCATGAGCTGCGATCAGCTCGCGCAGGAGCTTGCCGTAAACGCCCGGATGGCGCGGCATAAACGGCGCGCCGAAGCAGGTGGAGAACGTCGCCTGCACGCCGGATACGCCCTTCTCCGTGCCGGCGACCTTGGCGGTATAGCCGGACAGGAAGTGATACATCGCCTGCGAAGGCGTGAGGCGGGCGATCGGCGGCAGCACCCCGAATGCATCCGCGGTGAGCATCACGACATTGCGGGGGTGGCCGGCCAGGCCGGTTTTGCTCGCATTGGCGATATAGTTCAGCGGATAAGCAGAGCGGGTGTTCTCGGTGAGCGAGCCATCATTGTAGTCGGGCTCGCGGGTTTGCGGATCGAGAACGACATTCTCCAAAACCGTCGCAAACCGATTGGTCGCGGACCAGATCTCCGGCTCATGCTCCGCCGACAGCCGGATGGTCTTGGCATAGCAACCGCCCTCGAAATTATAGACGCCCTCCGGCGACCAGCCATGCTCGTCATCGCCGACCAGAACGCGGCGTGGGTCGGCCGAAAGCGTCGTCTTGCCGGTGCCCGAAAGGCCAAAGAACACTGCGGAATTCTCGCCATCAGCGGTGACATTCGCCGAGCAGTGCATCGGCAGCACGCCGCGCTCGGGCAGGACGTAATTCAGATAGCCGAATACCGATTTCTTGGTCTCGCCCGCATAGGACGTCCCGCCAATCAGCACCAGCTTGCGGGTGAAATCGCAGGCGATCACCGTTTCGGTGCGACAGCCATGGCGGCTGGGATCGGCGCGGAAGCTGGGAAGGTTGAGGACGATGAATTCGGGATCGAAGGCCTGCCGCTCTTCGGCGCTCGGCACGATCAAGAGGTGATTGATAAACAGCGCATGCCAAGCCAGCTCGGTATAGATACGCGCGTTGAGACGGTGGTTCGGGTGGGCACCGGCATAGAGGTCCTGGGCGATTAGCGTCCGGTCCTTCGCATGAGCGAGGAAATCGTCAAGTAGCACCGCGAAATGGTCAGGCGAAAGCGGCTTGTTGTTCTCCCACCAGATATTGTTTTCGGTGGTGGCGTCCCGAACGATGAATTTGTCGGCTGCGGACCGCCCGGTATGAGCCCCTGTGCGCAGCGCCAGCGCCCCAGTCGAGGCGATCTCACCTTCACCGCGCTCGACCGCCCATTGATAAAGCTCAGCCAAGGAAGGGTTGAAGCGGACGTTGTCGAAATGATCGCTCACGCGCTTAAGAAGGGATCCCGCATCCAGGGCGCTCAACTCACTTCCCACTTACACCTCCCAACAAAGGCGCACTGCCTGTTTTAGTCGTCCTTAGCCAGCCTTGTTCGTATCAACTGCTTGGCATGTCACATCAATTGCCTCGCCAGCGCGGGCGATGCAACTTATCAAGTAGTCTAGTTGTGCATACAACGTTCCAGCCCACACCATGGTTCGCCCGCAACAAAGAGAAGGGGCCTATAACAGGATAGACCGCAGCGGTTGATATGCAAGTTGAGGCTCGCGCGGATAGCATCCGGCCGACAGCACGCAGGAGATCCGACAGTTTCCCCAAGCCTGCCGGCCTCCCCGATCTCTCCCAGGAGGTGTACCGCTATTGCGGGCGATGCGCTGCAAAGCGTCGGGAACCTGGTAAATGTTTTCGACCGGTTCGGGGAGGGCAATACGGTGCGCGCCGGGCCTCCCGCAGCTGATCGCTGGAAGGGTCATATAGCGCTGATCCGGCCACGAGGCAGCGGATCGGATGATTTGCCCGCCGCCATGACGAGAATGAAGGGTGCGCGGATCGGTTCGAAATTGCGCGTATGCCACGCCAGTTGCGAGAAGAAAAGCAGCGGCGTACCGTCCATTTCCATGGCGAGGGTTAGCATGGACGCGTAAAGGCTTGCGCTAACCGGCTCCGGCGTCGCGACACAGGCCACCGCTCTTCGCTGCATCAAATGCGAGCGGAGGTCACAAATAAGCCCAAATCCCCGGACGAATCCTGTTGTGTCATTTCTGTCATTGCAATCCGGCCATGGTCATTTAGGATGCAAATCCTCAAACACTGTGGCAAAACAGCCACTTCGAGCCACGACTGGGTTCGACCATTGAAGTGCCGATACTCGCGGAGGCCACGCTAACCCATGCCAACAATTGCACTCGTTGATGATGACCGTAACATCGTGACGTCGCTACGCATGCTCCTGGAGACCGAAGGCTACAAGATTCAGGCCTATACCGACGGTGCGTCGGCACTCGACGGTCTGAGCGTGGATCCGCCGGATCTAGCCATCCTCGATATCAAGATGCCGCGTATGGATGGCATGGAGCTCCTGCGGCGACTGCGTCAACGGTCGGAAATGCCGGTGATCTTTCTCACCTCCAAGGAAGATGAGATCGACGAATTGTTCGGCCTGAAAATGGGCGCCGACGATTTCATCCGCAAACCCTTCTCCCAGCGCCTCCTGGTCGAGCGGGTGAAGGCGATCCTGCGGCGTTCGGCGCCGCGCGAGCCGGGCAGCATCATTGAGGATACAGCCAAGGTGCTCGAGCGCGGCAAGCTCAAGCTCGATCCGGAACGCCACACTTGCATCTGGGATGGCAAGCAGGTGACGCTCACCGTCACCGAGTTCCTCATCTTGCAGGCGCTCGCCCACCGCCCCGGCGTCGTCAAGAGCCGCGACGCGCTGATGGATGCCGCCTATGACGATCAGGTCTATGTCGACGACCGCACCATCGACAGCCACATCAAGCGGCTTCGCAAGAAGTTCAAGCTGGTGGACAACAATTTCGATGTGATCGAGACACTTTACGGCGTAGGTTATCGCTTCAAAGAGTAAGACACTGGACGGTATATGACGATTGGGGCTGCTCAAGGGGCTGAGGGGCTTGCAGCCGTGCGACCGGAACGCCGCGCATGGCGGCGGCTCATGGCGCTTTTTGCCCGGCTGGGCCTCTACTATAATTTTACCACGATCCGAGGCCGCATCGTCACGCTGAACGTGATCGGTTTGGCTGTCCTGACCGTCGGGATGCTGTATTTCAATAATATACGCGGCGCTCTTATCACTGCGCGGATCAAAAGTCTCGAGGTTGAGGCTGATATCATTGCGCGCTCGCTGGCACAGAACAGCACCGATGTTCCTGACCTGGCTGCGAAGAGCAAGGATCCCATCCTGGCTCTGCAACTGGACGTTGTTGGCAACGATGAGTTCCCTTCGCAGCAGCCATATGCCGTATATCCCGAGCGCGCCGCACAGCTGCTGCGCGCTTTGATCGAGCCGACCAGGACCCATGGTTTCATCTTCAATGCAGATGGCGCTCCGATCGCCGACAGCAACAAGATGTATCTGCGTGGCCAACTCGTTCGCTCGCAGCAGACCAGCCGGACTCCGGAGTCGGAGACAAGCCTGGGCTATCGGCTATGGCTGCAGGCTGAGCAGTTTCTGCGCGCGGAAAGCCTTCCCGAATTTGACAATAATGGACCAAAGGACGGCAAAGCCTATCAGGAGGTAAAGGCGGCGCTCGAGCAGCGCAGCGTCACCAGAATGGTGCGGCTGAATGCGCTCGGCGAGACCATCCTGTGTGTTGCTGCGCCCATTCGCCGGGGCGACCAGCCGGTGCTCGGCGCGCTGCTGCTGACAACGCCCGCGGGCGAACTTGACGGCATCATCGTCAGCCAGCGCGTCTCACTGTTCTACCTGTTCCTCCTCGTCCTGACCGTGATGGTCCTGTCCTCCCTGGCGCTGGCGGGCACGATAGCCGGTCCGATGCAACGTCTTGCTAGCGCTGCAGAAGCGGTACGCCGTAATATCAAACAGCGCACTGAGATTCCCGATTTCTCACACCGTTCCGATGAGATCGGCCATCTCGCGCACGCCTTTCGCGACATGACGGCGGTGCTTTACCGACGGCTGGATGCCATCGAGAGCTTTGCCGCCGATGTGGCTCATGAGCTGAAAAACCCGCTTACCTCCATGCGCAGCGCCGCCGATACGCTCTCGCTCGTGAAGCGCGAGGAGGACCGCGAGCATCTGGTGCAGATCATCCAGCACGATGTGAAACGGCTCAACCGCCTGATCACCGACATCTCGGATGCGTCGCGTCTCGACGCCGAACTCGCGCGCGAAACCCGCCGCCCGGTGAATATCGCGCGCACGCTCGAGAATCTGTGCGCGATCGTGAATGACATTCATCGCGAAGGCACGCCCCAGCTCGAATTGAAGGTTGAAGGCATGCCGCGCGGCGCCGCCGTGAACGGCCATCCGATGTTCACCCTCCATGGACATGAGGGGCGTCTTTCGCAGGTGCTCAACAACCTTCTCGACAACGCGATCTCCTTCTCTCCGCCCGGCGGCAAGATCATGGTGACCTGCCGGCACATCGCCAAAGCCAAGGCGGTGGAGATCACTGTGGAGGATGAAGGCCGGGGCATTCCGTCTGAAAATCTGGAGCGCGTTTTCGAGCGCTTCTACACCGACCGGCCGGAGCATGAGGAGTTTGGGCAGAACTCCGGGCTTGGCCTCAACATTTCACGGCAGATCGTCGAGGCGCACAAAGGCAAGATCTGGGCCGAGAACCGGCTCGGCAAGCCGGGCGAAGACGGCAAGCCGGCGATCCTGGGCGCGCGCTTTGTCATCCGCCTGCCCACGCAGCCGTGACCGGCCAGGTCCAGCAGCAACTGGCTTATGGCACATGCGTGGCCCTCAATTCTGTCGCAGCTCTGCTGCAGGGACCGCCAGGGAGCGGAAAGTCGGATCTGGCGCTGCGTTTTGTTATCGGGCCGGCTGCCGCTCAGGGTTCCACCCTTGTCGCCGACGACCAGGTGCTGCTTGAGCGCACGGGCGACCGGCTGATTGCCCGTCCTCCTGCCACTATCGCGGGAAAAATCGAAGTTCGGGGGGTCGGTATTCTCGATCTACCGTTCCGGCAGGACGCGGAATTGCGGCTGGTTATTCGCCTCACGACTCGCGAGGAAGTTCCCAGACTTCCGGAACTCGGTACGGAAACCGCCGAAATTTGCGGCGTCACCCTGCCTGTGCTGACTCTGGCCCCATTCGACGCTTCAGCGCCCCTGAAACTCAGGCTCCTACTCGAACGGCTGGCGTAAGAAAACGGCAACGATCCTCGCAGAATCCGTTGTCTGCATACAATCACCGCGCGATTACGCACGAAGAAGCTTGAAGCTGAGCCCTAGCAATAGGACAATCCTGTTGAGAGAGCTTTGCGGCCGATGGGCCGTTGGATGGACAAAGGCATGATTGGCGTTGTGATCGTAACCCATGGCAATCTGGCCAAGGAGTTTCGTGCGGCACTCGAACATGTGGTCGGCCCGCAGGATCAGATCGCCACGATCTGCATCCTGCCCGACGACGACATGGAGGAGCGGCGGCGGGCAATTCTGAAAGCTATCGGCGATGTCGACAGCGGCGATGGCTGCGTGCTGCTCACCGATATGTTCGGCGGCACACCCTCCAATCTGGCGATTTCGGTGATGGATGATTCCAGTGTCGAGGTAATCGCCGGCATCAACCTCCCTATGCTGGTCAAGCTCGCCCGCGTCCGCGGCGAATTCCCGCTTCCCGAGGCGATCCGGCAGGCCCAGGAGGCCGGACGCAAATATATTCATGTCGCCAGCCAGGTTCTAACCGCGCGGTGAAATGTCATTGGCCGCCGCATCGTGATCAAAAGTCGATCTCAAGGAGTAACCGTAGCCAGATGGTGAGAGTTGAAGGAGTTTATTTGAGGTAAACTGTTCGCAAATCCGGGTTTTTGCCCGCAACTGCTTTTCCGGGGCAACGAGATTTTTGCTTCCGCTGGAAGGCGGTCCGGTGCATACTCCCGCCGGCGGCAATCTTGCGAACTTTCACCGGGCTTTAGATGACCAGTATGTCTGCTTCTGGCGTGTATCAATGCCTGGCTGAAGTGAAGGTGACGAATCGCAAAGGGCTTCACGCCCGCGCATCGGCATCTTTCGTGAAATGCGTGGAGCAGTTCGACGCCGAGGTCTCGGTGACGAAGGACGGTCAGAGGGTCAATGGCTCGTCCATTATGGGGCTGATGATGCTTGCCGCCGGTCCAGGCTCGACCATCCTGATCGAAACAGAGGGGCCCGAAGCCGAAGAGGCGCTCGACGCTTTGACGACGCTGGTCGAGGCCCGCTTCCACGAGCAGGAGTGAGCCGTTCTCATGCAGCATTTCCCTCGTGTGCTGATCGTCACCGGCGCAAGCCGCGGGATCGGGGCTGCCGTCGCCAAGCGTGCAGCCAAGGAAGGCGCTGCCGTCGCCGTCAACTATGTCAAAGACGAGAGGGCGGCGCGCAACCTCGTGAGCGAGATCGAGGCCGCTGGCGGGAAGGCCCTTGCCATCCAGGGCGACGTCGCACGCGAGGCCGACATCATGCGCCTCTTTGAAACGGCGGAAGAGCAGCTCGGCCCCATTGAGGGTCTCGTCAACAATGCCGGGATACTCGGCGCACCTCCCGCCAAGGTCATTAATGTCAAGGCTGAGCAAATCGCCGATGTGCTGGCCACCAATGTCATCGGCTCGTTTCTGTGTGCCCGCGAGGCGATGCGGCGCATGGCTAAGAGCCGCGGTGGGCTGGGCGGCGTGATCGTCAATCTCTCATCGCTCGCCGCACGCATCGGCGGCGGCGGCGAATGGGTACATTACGGCGCCTCGAAAGGTGCCATTGACACCTTCACCCGCGGCCTGGCCAAGGAAGCCGGCCCCGAAGGCGTGCGCGTGAACGCCGTGGCGCCTGGCCTCATCGCAACAGAGATGGGCGACTATGGCGGCGGCCGTATTGCGCGCATGCTGCCCACCGTCCCTCTTGGCCGGGGCGGCGAGACTTCGGAGGTGGCGGAAGCGGTGGTCTGGCTACTGTCGCCAGCATCATCCTATGTCCACGGCGCAATTCTCGAGGTCGGGGGCGGGCGCTAAGCCCGACCGCCCCAGCGCCATTGCCGCCCACCAGATTCTACATCGCCCGCTTCGGCGCGGTCTGCAGCAAGTCCTGTAGCTGCTGCTTATAGAACTTCGCCATGCCAGTGGTCCCGTGGCCGCGCGTTTCATCGCTAGCGGGGATCAGGTATAGCTTGGCATTCTTGATGCGCTTCAGCTCTCGTTCCATGATGCCGAGTTCGGGCGGGTTGCGCTCGTCATCAGCCGAATTGATCGCCAGAACGCTGGCTTGGATCCGGTCCAGACCGGGAGCGGCGTCGTAGTCGCGCGAAGCGTCCCACTGATAGAGGAAGTCATTGGCATCCGCTTTGAACGGCGTAGCCTCGCGCTCCTCGACGAGCTTGTCAGCTTCCTCACGCGTGGGCGCCTGCTTGTACCAGGCCAGCGTACCGCCGCTTGTCGCGACGCCAAACATGACGTTTGCCGTCCGCAGCCAGGACGGCTGGGTGATGTAGTTGCCGTCTTTCCATTCCGGGTCTTTGCGTACCGCATCCGTCAGCAGGCGCCGCATCATCCAATTGCGCCCCGACATCTGGGTCGGCTGCGAAGCCATCGGCACCAGTGCGTCCATGAAGTCAGGATAGGTCGTACCCCAAAGCCATGTATGCATCCCGCCCATCGAATTGCCCAGCACCAGCCGCAAATGCTTTATTCCCAGCCCTTCTGTTATGAGACGGTGTTGGGCGGCGACCATGTCGTCGTAATTGTATTGCGGGAATTTGGCCCTCATGCCGTCCGAGGGCTTTGAAGATTTACCGGCGCCAACGGCATCGGGAAGGACGATGTAGTACCTGGTGGCGTCAAGTGGCTGGCCGGCGCCGAACAGTTCGCCGGCGAAGGCAGGCGTCAGCATGCTGGCGGCCGAGCCGGCCGTGCCGTGCAGGATAAGCACGGGCTCGCCCGTCGGCTCACCAACCGTGGTGTAGTGCAAGCGCAGCTCCGGCATCACCTCTCCAGTGTGGAATTTGAAGTCGTGGGCGATCCAGTCGCTTTCCTTTGGAGTGGGATAGTCGGCGGCGCACAGCGGGTTTGATAGCGCAAGCAGGAAAAGCGCCGCCGCCCTCACGGCGGACGGCAATCGATTGGAAACTCTCATCATTCCTCCCAAATTTTTGGCTGCGATCCCCGTAATTGCGGGTCGCGTAGAGGACATGGTGCGCCCGCTCCCCTGGCCTGGCAATGATCAGGCTCCTGCCAGCGCGCACAACTTCGCGACCGGAACACCTCCCGCTCCACAGACTTTCATAAAGAAAGCTTTATATCTTTATTGCTTGATGGGAGGGGCGAGCGTATATCAGGCGCACGATCACCATGCGACAGAGAAGGCACCTCGTAATGAATGATATGACGCCTGGAAAAGATTTCCGCGTGAAGGATTTGGGCCTAGCCGATTGGGGCCGCAAGGAAATGGACATCGCCGAAACTGAGATGCCTGGCCTGATGGCCTCGCGCCGCGAGTTCGGCCCCAAACAGCCGCTCAAAGGTGCGCGGATCGCCGGCTGCCTGCATATGACCATCCAGACCGCGGTGCTGATCGAGACGCTGCAAGAGCTCGGCGCCGATGTTCGCTGGGCGTCCTGCAACATCTTCTCCACCCAGGACCATGCCGCCGCCGCGATCGCGGCGCGCGGTACGCCGGTCTTCGCGGTAAAGGGCGAGACTCTCGCCGAATATTGGGACTATGTCGACCAGATCCTGGAATGGCCGGGCGGCGAGACCGCGAATATGATCCTCGACGATGGGGGCGATGCAACGCTGATCGTCAACCTGGGTGCGCGCGCCGAGACCGATCCGAGCGTACTGAGCAAGCCGGGCAATGAGGAGGAGGAATGCCTCTTCGCCACCATCAAGAAGCGCCTCTCCCGCGCCCCCGGCTTTTACTCCAAGGTGAAAGCGAACATTCGCGGCGTCACGGAAGAGACGACCACGGGTGTCCTGCGCCTCTACCAGATGGAAAAGCGCGATGAGCTCTCCTTCCCGGCGATCAACGTCAATGACAGCGTCACCAAGTCCAAGTTCGACAACAAATATGGCTGCCGTGAAAGCCTCGTCGACGGGATCCGGCGCGCAACCGACGTGATGATGGCCGGCAAGGTCGCCGTGGTGTGCGGCTATGGCGATGTCGGCAAAGGCTCGGCACTCTCGTTGCGCGGCGCGGGCGCGCGCGTGGCAGTCACAGAGATCGACCCGATCTGCGCCCTGCAGGCGGCAATGGACGGCTTCGAGGTTGTCACCATGGAGGACGCCGCCCCGACCGCCGACATCTTCGTTACCGCCACCGGCAACAAGGACGTGCTGACCATCGACCACATGCGCGCCATGAAAGACATGGCGATCGTGTGCAACATCGGCCATTTCGACAATGAGATTCAAGTCGCCGCGCTGCGCAATCTGCGCTGGACCAACGTCAAGCCGCAGGTCGACATGATCACCTTTCCCGACGAAAAGCGCATCCTGCTGCTCTCGGAAGGACGCCTCGTCAATCTCGGCAATGCCACCGGCCATCCCAGCTTCGTGATGAGTGCCTCCTTCACCAACCAGGTGCTTGCCCAGATCGAGCTGTGGAGCCACAGGGAGAAGTACCAGAACAAGGTGTATGTCCTGCCCAAGCACCTGGACGAGCACGTCGCCCGGCTGCATCTCGACAAGCTCGGCGTAAAGCTCACCCAGCTCACCCCCGAGCAGTCCGCCTATATCGGCGTGGAGCAGAACGGGCCGTTCAAATCGGACCTTTATCGGTACTAAACGACATAGACCGGCGGCGCGAGCCCCCTCGCGCCGCCGGCTGATCCCTGCACCGCCACCAACGCCGACAGCGGTGATGTAGTGCCCTGCTTCAAACGCTATTGCGCTAATCCGTCGCGAACAGCTTGGGCACTGTCGCGGTTAGGCTCTTGTCCAGAAGCTCCAGAACGAGCTTCTTGGCCCGCGGGTCGTTGAGTGCCGCCTCAGGCTCCTTGGGCAGCCGCTCACTGTCTTCCGAGAGCACGATGTGCGGCCCTTTGACGATTGCGAGGAAGGTTTCCTGTCCGATCGTGCCGCGCTCATCGCGCAGCATTTTGAACTGCGGATCGAAAACCCTGAGAAGCGTCAAAGCGTGGACATAGTCCCCGCCAGTCCCGAATACGCCGTAGGTGCGTGTCACGCCGAGCCCGCTGATCGACTGATTGGTCGTGCCGAACGGGCTGCCGCCACGGGTAATCACGAGGTAGTAGTCGGCCTGCTGCGAAGCAATAAGCTTGCGCAGGGCGGCGAGATACTCGGCCTCCCCGTCGCGGAACAGGCCTCCCGGCTCATAGAGCGAGGCAAAAGCGCTCTCCGACGCCGGGATGCGCTTAACGCGGAAATTCTTCTTCAGAAGGTCTGTGACGGTTGCCGCTACCCGGTCGTTGAGCTTCCAGGCGGCAATAGGGAATTGCTTCTCCTCATTGCCGAACACCGTGATGCCGACCGTCTGCACGGTAAAAGTGTCGCCAATCGTCGAGATCAGGCCGATTGTCTTTAGCGAAGACGCTTGCTGGGTGGCGGGTTTGGCGTCGGCCGACGGCCTGGCGATCTTTCGCGTCGGCGGCTTATAGTCGCTGGTGCCCTCAGTCACGGCACCTGCAGACTGGGCCCGAACGGACCCGGCCCCAATACACAACAGCACGGCGCACATTGCGACGCGAAGCAACGCCGGAACCATCTCACTCCCCCAAGCGAAATTCCAAAGATTGCTGTGGCACAGCCCACGCTTTCCTTCAACAGTGCCGTTTATAAGGCTGACCGCCCAAACGGCGGGCCGGCGGGGCGAGGAAGGGACGCCGCCCTCGCGCGGCTTTGATCCACTTGATATTTCGACGATCTGCGCTGTGGATAAGGCCCGGAGCGATGCGCGGAAGTTTTCCCCAAGCTGCGGGACACGCGCGAATTTGCTGCAAATATGCACCCAGGATTATAGGTTCGCTTTACCAATAGCGTTAAAGTAATGACGATTCGCCTGACCGGGGAAGACCGGCCCTTCCCATAGCGGAGATCCACATGCAGGCTCGTGCACTATCTCGCATGATTGCCCAGCGGAGGCGGCTGCTTCCCGGCGCCGCAACGATGTTTGCGGCATTTGTCCCGTTTGTGAGCCCCCGTAGCGCCGATGCGTCGTCCCTGCTCGCCGATACCGGCATGATGGCGGACTTGGCCGGCAACCTCCTCATGCTCGCGATTGTTATCGGACTGATCATCGCCGCCGGAGGTGCCGCGCATCTTTTCCTTCGCGCGGCCGCGCATGCCAAGCAGACTGCGGCCCGCGCCACCGAAGCCATGACCACCTTGCGCCAGGAGCTCGAGGTTGCTCAGTCCATCGTCATGGCCGATCCGCAGGCGCTGATCGCCTTCGAGCCGGACGGCACGCCGCGCCTCGTCAATCACGGCCTTGATCCCCAGCTCGGCGTTCCGGCCAAGCTGCGCAATCTGATGCGCTTCGCCTCCTGGCTGGAGCGCAGCGCGGCCCCGACACTGGAGAATCGGCTGAAAGACTTGAAGAACCACGGCGCGCCTTTCGAGCTGACCCTAAAGACACTCGCCGGGCCGCATGTCGAGGTCGAGGGGCGCGCCTCCGCCAGCGGCTATTACCTGAAGATCCGCGACATTGCCGGCCGGCGCACCGAATTCGCCAATCTGCTGCGCCAACACCGCGCGCTCAGCGAAGAGCTGGCCTCGCATAAGGCACTGCTCGACGCGCTGCCGATCCCGGTCTGGTTCCGCGATGCCGAAGGCAAGCTGCAATGGGTCAACCGCGCCTATGTTACCGCAGTGGATGGCATCAAGGCGGATCAGGTCATCGAGCAGCAGCGCGAGCTCCTGGAAACGCGCCAGCGCCGTGCCGCCGAGCAGGCTCTCGTCAGCGGCGAAACCTTCCGCCGGCGTTTGCAGACCGTGCTCGCCGGGGAGCGGCGCAGCTTCGACACCATCGTCGTGCCTATGGCACGCTCGAGTGCCGGCGCGGTGATCGATACCGCCCCTCTCGAGCACGTCCAGGATGAGCTCTCCAGGCAGATGGCGACGCATGAGCGCACGCTCGATCGCGTCTCGACAGGCGTTGCCATCTATACCGGCGACCAGCGCCTTGCCTTTCACAATCAGTCGTTTCGCGATCTGTGGGCGCTGGACCCTGCCTGGCTAGAGACGCGGCCTCGGCTCAGCGAGGTCTTCGACCAGCTGCGTCAGCGCCGTCTGCTTCCCGAGCAGGCCGACTATCGCACTTGGCGCGAAGCGCAGATCAAAAGCTTCGAGGCCAACGAATCGATCGAGGATTGGTGGCATCTGCCGGATGGGCGGACGGTGCATGTGCTTGCTGACCGCCGCGCCGACGGCGGCATCACCTATCTCTTCGACGAAGTCACGGAACGGCTGGCGCTCGAATCTCGCTACAACGCGTTGATTAATGTGCAGCGGGAGACGCTCGATAATCTGCGCGAAGGCGTTGCCGTGTTCGGTTCTGATGGCCGGCTGAAGCTGTTCAATCCGGCTTTTGCCGAAATCTGGCAACTGACCGGTGAGTTCCTGGAAGTCGGCCCCCATATCGAGGAGGTTTGGGGAGGTTGCCGGCATCTGCTTAGCGGGGATGAGCCGTGGTCGACGGCCCATAGCGCCGTGACCGGCGTGTTCGAGACCCGCGAGACTTTTGAAGGCACAGTTGCCCGCCCGGACGGCACCACCCTCGCCTATGCGGGCGTGCCGCTGCCCGATGGCGGCATGCTGCTCACCTATATCGATATCAGCAACTCCAAGCGCGTCGAGATGGCGCTGATCGAGCGCAACGAGGCGCTGGAGGCGTCCGACAAGCTGAAGAGCACCTTCCTCAGCCACGTCTCTTATGAGCTTCGCACGCCGCTCACCAACATCATCGGCTTCTCCGACCTGCTCGCCGAGCCGCCTATCGGCCCGCTCCAGGGCAAGCAGAACGAATATCTCGAAGACATCCGCACCTCCTCCTCCAAGCTGCTGGCCATCATCAACGACATCCTCGACCTCGCCACCATCGATGCCGGCGCGCTGGAGCTGAAGCTCGGCCCTGTCCCCGTGCGCGAGATCGCGGAGGCTGCGCGGCTGGGCGTGCGCGATCGCCTCGCCAAGGCCGGCGTTACGCTCGATATTCAGATCGCGCCGAACCTCGACATGATTACCGCCGACCGCCAGCGCCTGACCCAGGTGCTGTTCCATCTGCTCTCCAACGCCATTGGTTTCTCCCCCGACGGCTCGGTCATCACGCTCTCCTGCCGCCGCGAAGACAGCATGACCGCTTTCGCGGTCCAGGATTCGGGCGTCGGCATCCCAGAGGAATATCAGGCAAGCGTGTTCGGGCGGTTCGAGAGCCGGTCGCAGGGCTCTAAACACCGCGGTGCAGGGCTGGGGCTTGCGATTGTGAAGAGCCTCGTCGAGCTGCATGGCGGCCAGATCCGCCTGCGCTCGGCGCCGGGCGTCGGAACCACCGTGACCGTGTTGATCCCCGATGGCACGCCTCGCCGGGCAACGGGCACCGCCAGCGACGCGATTGCGGCGGAGTAGGTTGCTTCGCCGTGCGAGGGGCGCAACTGCCTTGCTGCCGCCTGCATTTCAGGTTGACCTGAATAGGGTTATGGCCTTTTAGAGCGGGATCGGTGTCGAAGCAGTTTCACCAATGACGGCGCACTCTGTTGCCCTTTCGTATATTCTAGCCGCCGGACTTGGGGCGCTATTAAAGCCCCCTCACCCGGCCGCCTCCGGCGTCAGCCCTCTCCCGCGAGGGGAGAGGGCTGCTCCGAGCAAGCCGAGATGTCTCGCTTCATCCGACAGCAGAATAGGACAGAGCGTGTGCCAAGCGATGGGCATAGCCCTCTCCCCTCGCGGGAGAGGGTGGCGAGGCGAAGCCGAGCCGGAGGGGGCTTTAGCAGCGCCGGAGTTTGCCGAGAGTGGGAATGGGGAATCCGGAAAGCGCTCCCATGCTTGAGCAACAGAGCGCGCCGGCGGAGATGTTGCCCTCTTCGCTATTCAGGCTGGAGAATGCGAGTGAGGCCGAGCTTGCCACACTGGCAGAAGCCCTTGCGCCGCGGCTACGGCCCGGCGACTTCATCGCGCTCTATGGCGAACTCGGCGCCGGCAAGACGGCTTTCGCGCGCGCCCTGATCCGCACCTTGCTGGCGAACCCACAAGAAGAGGTGCCGAGCCCGACCTTTGCTCTGGTGCAGCCATATGAAAGCGCGCGCTTCCCGATTGTGCATTTCGACTTCTATCGTCTTGCCGATCCGGAGGAAGCCACCGAGCTCGGGGTCGATGAGGCGCTCGCCCGCGGTCTCGCAATTGCCGAATGGCCGGAGCGGCTCGGATCGCGTCTGCCGGGCGACCGGCTCGATATCCGTTTTGATGACGGCGATAGCGTTCACACGCGCAACGCCACCGTTACCGGCCATGGCGGATGGATCGGGCGGCTCGAGCGCTTGACCGCCGCACAGCGCTTCATCACTGAGAGCGGCTGGGCGGGCGCACGCCAGTCTTACGTCAATGGCGATGCCTCGGTGCGCTCCTATTCCCGCCTTGCACGCGAAGGCGACAGCGTCATCCTTATGGACTGGCAGAAGGCGCCGGACGGGCCGCCGATCCGGGCCAATCTGCCCTACAGCCGTATCGCCCATCTCGCCGAGGACGTACGCCCGTTCGTTGCCGTCGCCCAAGCCTTACGGGAGGCAGGCCTCGCGGCACCAGAGATTTACGCCGCCGATCTCGCTCGCGGCTTCCTGCTCATCGAGGATTTCGGCGACGCGGTCTTCACCCGCCTGTCGGCGCAGGGCGCCGATATGCTGCCGCTCTACCGCCTGGCGGTTGATGCGCTGCTGGTGCTGCGCCGCAACCCACCTCCAGCCGCCATGGCCTATGACGGCGGCACGCATACCCTACCCGCTTACGACCGCGAGGCGCTCGGCATCGAGACCGAGCTGCTGGTGGACTGGTTTCTTCCTGCGGTGCGCGGCTGCGAGACATCACTTGCTGTGCGCGAGGACTTCGCCAGTCTTTGGGGCGCGCCGTTCGACTGGCTCCTCACGCAACCCGCGGGCTGGGTGCAGCGCGACTATCACTCGCCCAATCTGGTATTGAGGGAAGTTGGCGAGGGCTTGCAAAGGCTCGGCATTCTGGATTTCCAGGACGCGATGCGCGGTCATCCCGCTTACGACCTCGTCTCGCTGCTCCAGGATGCACGGCTCGACCTGCCGCCCGATCTGGAGTCGGAACTGCTTGCCTATTACTGCGCGAACGCCGCTGCCCAGGAACCCGACTACGATGAGGCCGCGTTCTTCCGCGCCTATCGGCTTTTGGGCGCGCAGCGCAATACCAAGATCCTCGGCATCTTCGCCCGCCTTGCCCGCCGCGACGGCAAGCGCGCCTACCTGCAACATATGCCGCGCGTTGCCCGCTATCTTGCCAGCGACCTGCAACATTGCGATCTCGCCGCGCTCAAATCCTGGTATGAAAGGGAGCTGCCGGGGGATATCGCGAGGTTGGCGGCGCTGTTTTAGCAAGGTGCTACCACCGGCAAAGCTGTCATTCCCCGCGCAAGCGGGAACCTCGTACGCCGCAGTGCTTCGGCTGTATCAAGAGCGCCCCGGATTACTGGATCCCCGCTTGCGCGGGATGACGATGAAGCGGGGGATAAGCCGGGAGATGGTAGCCAACCGAGGACGTTGGGCTAACTTTGGGTCGGGGGACTGAACAATGGCTGCGACGGGACTCAATACAGCCATGGTGCTGGCGGCCGGCTATGGCCACCGTATGCGTCCGCTCACCGATGAGCGGCCGAAACCGCTGGTGTCGCTTGCCGGACGGCCGCTGATCGATCACGTGCTGGACCGCCTCGCCGTCGCCGGCGTCACCCGCGCGGTGGTGAACGTTCACTACCTGCCGGACATGATCGAGGCGCATCTTGCCCGGCGCACCCGGCCACAAACCGTCATCTCCAATGAGCGTGACCAGCTTCTCGACACCGGCGGAGCTGTGCAAAACGCGCGTGCCGAACTCGGGACCGCCCCATTTTTTGCCCATAATTCCGATTCGGTATGGATCGAAAGGAATGGCAGCACGCTCGTTAAGATGATCGACGCCTGGGACGATGACACGATGGACAGCCTCTTGCTGCTGGCGCCTGGCGCTACCAGCATCGGCTATGCCGGACGCGGCGACTACGCGCTGGACGGTCAAGGCCGCCCGCATCGCCGCAAAAACGGGGCAAATGTGCCGTTCGTGTTCACGGGCGTATCCATCAATCACCCGCGCCTGTTCCGTAACGCTCCTCAGGGGCCCTTCTCGATCCTGCGGCTGTGGGATGAAGCGGAGGCGGCCAACCGCCTTTCCGCTATTCAGCTCGACGGCTTATGGATGCACGTCGGCACGCCGGAAGCGCTTGCCGAGGCCGAGGAGCGCCTCAATGGCCGGGAAGGCTGACGGCAGCACGCTTTCGCTGTTCGGACGGGGGCGGATCTTTTCCATTCCGGCGTCTGCGCCGTTCCTCGAAACACTTGCGCGCGCAATTCTCCGCGGCCACTTGGCGGCCGGCGGCGCGCCCGGTCCACTCGAGCTGGCCGATCTGCGCATCTATCTGCCCAACCGTGTCGCCTGCCGCGGGCTGGAGGCTGCTTTGCTCCGCGCCTGCGAGGACGAGACGGCGCTGCTGCCACGCATCAGGTCGATGGGCGAGGACGAGGATGATGCGCTGCTCATTCTCCCCACCGCCGGAAGCGACGATCCGGCGCCCAGCGCTTCCATTCCGGCCGCAATCGGGGCGCTGGAGCGGCGCATGGTGCTGGCCCGGCTCATCCTCGCCTGGGCTGAACGGCTAAAGCACGGCGCCGATGATTTGGGCGCGCTCGGGCTTTCCGTGGCGAACACACCCGCCTCGGCGTCCGAGCTGGCGCTTGGGCTGATGCGGCTGATGGACGAGGCAGAAGCCCAAGAGGTCGATCTGAGCCGACTGCGCAGCCTGCTTCCGGAGCGCTTCGCAGCGCATGAGCAGCTCTCCCTTGGCTTCCTCGACATCGTGATGAGCGCCTGGCCGGCCTATCTGGCGGCAAGCGGCCGGCTCTCGCCGATGGAGCGGCACAATCGCATGCTGACGCTGGAAACTGAGGCAATCGCCGAGTTGGACGCTGACCGGCATGTCATCGTTGCCGGCTCGTTCGGCGCCATGCCGGCAACCGAGGCGCTGATCGGAGCGGCCTATACATATCCGTGTGGGTCAATCGTGCTGCCGGGGGTGGATTTTTCGCTGGATGAGGCGGCTTGGCAGACGCTCACCGCGCATCCCGAGCACCCCCAGGCAGCCGCCGCCCGGCTGCTGGGGCGGCTCGGCGCATCCCGGACCGACATAAATGTCCTTCCGGTAGGGAGCTCAGCAGAAAGCCCCCTCACCCACCCGCCTTTGGCGGGAGCCCTCTCCCGCGAGGGGAGAGGGCCAAGCCCTGCGGATGAGAGGAACGGTCCTAGTCACAAGCACGGTATAGCCCTCTCCCCGCGCGGGAGAGGGCGGCGAGGCGAAGCCGAGCCGGGTGAGGCGGCTTTTTCGCACAGGCGTCCAGCGGCCGAGCTGAGCTTTGCCGCGGCCGCCCGTCAACGCTTCATCAGCGAGGCGATGCGCCCCTCCAGCACCGTCGCGGCATGGCCGGACTACATCGCGAAGACGCAGGCGGACAGTATTCGCGCCGCTTTGGCAGGCGTTTCGCTCGTCACCGCCCCGACAATGCACGAGGAGGCGGCTGCTATCGCCCTGATCCTGCGCGAGGCGATCGAGACGCCGGGCCACACCGCCAGTCTCATCACGCCCGACCGGGGTCTTGCACGCCGCGTGTGCGCCCAGCTCGGCAAATGGGGGCTCGCGTTGCCGGACGCTGCGGGCGCGCCGCTCAGCCGTACCTTGCCAGGCGTATTCCATCAGCTCATCGCCGAGGCCGCCGCGAGCGGCTCGCGCATTGCCCTGCTCTCGCTCCTCAAGCATCCGCTGACCCGGCTCGGTCTTCCGCCTGGGGCTGTCGAGGCCAGTGCGCCAATCATTGAAATCGCTGCGATCCGCCAGCCCTGGGCTGGCGACGGGGCGTCCCAGCTGACCCGCAGTCTGTCCTTTGCGCGCGAGCAATACCGAAAGCCCGCTGCGCTCAATCGCCTTGCCGACGCCGATTGGAACGCGGCCGAGGCTGTCGCCACACGCTTTGCGCAAGCATTGCAGCCACTCGCGGCATTGGCCGGGCTCAAACCCGGCTCGCTCCAGACACTGGCTGAAGCACATCGCGCCGCTGCCGGGCGCCTCTCGATCGACGAGATCGGCGAGCCGCCTATGCCAGACGCAGCCGGCGAGGCGATGAACACCTTCATGGCGGCGCTGGCCAGCGAGTTGCCCGGCCCGCTCATCGCGCTTAAAGACTACCCGGCGCTGCTGCGCAGCCTTCTCAGTCTGGAGGTCTGCCGGGGCGCCGAAGCCGGCCATCCGCGCCTCAGCATCCTCGGCCCGCGCGAGGCGCGGCTGACCTTGGCTGATACAGTCATCATCGCCGGGCTGAACGAGGGCACATGGCCGGGAGGCGGAGAGGCAAGCCCTTGGCTGAACCGTACCATGCGCAAGGCGCTCGGCCTGCCACCGGCGGAACGCGAGACCGCGTTTTCCGCCCATGATTTCGCCCAGGCTATGGGCGCGCCGGAGGTGATTCTCACCCGCGCTTTGAAAGTCGACGGTACACCGACCGTTCCGAGCCGCTGGCTCCTGCGCCTGGAGGCGCTCCTGGGCGGCTTCGGCTTCCAAGACGCGCTCGCCCCGAAACGCCCCTGGCTTGAATGGGCGACGGCGGTCGAGGCGCCGCAGGAAAAATGGCGCGCGCGGCCGCCAGCACCTTGCCCGCCTGTCGAGGTCCGGCCCCGCCAGCTCAGCGTTTCCGAGGTCGCCACGCTGATGGCTAACCCCTATGCCATCCACGCCAAGCATATTCTCGGCCTGCGTCCGTTGGATGCACTGGAAGCAGCGCCCGGCGGCCTTGAACGCGGGCGCGTCATCCATGACACGCTGCACGGCTTCGCCAGGCGCTTCCCGCAAGAGCTCCCCAAGGACACAGCCGGCGAACTGCTCAGCATCTTCGACGCCCACATTGCCCGTTATGCCGACAATGCGCGCGTCGCGGCATTCTGGCGGCCACGCATGGAGCGCTTCGCCCGCTGGTTTGCCGAAACCGAACCGGAGCGCCGCGCCGGCGTTGCCCAGGTTTTTGCCGAGGTCAAGGGCGAGCTGAACATCAACACGGCAGGCGGTCCCTTCACGCTGCGGGTCACTGCCGACCGTATCGACCTGCGCCAGGACGGCACGCTGGCTATCTATGACTACAAGGGCGGCAATCTGCCAAGCGAGGCGGAGGTCACGGCGTTCAAGGTGCCGCATCTGCCGCTGCAGGCGTTAATTGCCGGTGAAGGCCATTTCCGCGGCATTGAGGCTCATAAGGTGGCCAAGCTCGCCTATATCTCCGCTAAAGGCGGCGAGCCGCCCGGCGAGGAACGCGACATCGCCCGGGAAAGCCCGGTGATGCTTGCGAAGATGGCGCGCGAGGGCCTCGAGGCGCTGTTGAAGCATTTCGACAATGAGGCCGCCCCATACACGGCGATGCGGCGGGGCGGTGCTGGCGAACGATTTGACGACTACGCGCATCTGGCGCGGGTCGAGGAATGGTCGGGGTCGGGGAGCAGCGAAGAGGGATAAGACTTGGGAGAGGTGATAGGGCTGCCCCCCACGTCCGGCGACGTGTCGGTGCGGCAGGCGGCAAGCGCCCGGCAGGCGCAGGTTGCCGATCCGGCGATTTCAGCATGGGTTTCCGCCAATGCGGGAACGGGAAAGACGCATGTCCTGGTGCGCCGGGTGCTGCGCCTGCTCCTGTCCAAGGCAGCGCCGGAGAGCATTCTGTGCCTCACCTTCACTAAGGCCGCCGCAGCGCAGATGGCCGGCCGGCTGATGCGCGAGCTCGGGAGCTGGGCGGCGGCAAGCGACAGCGCCTTGCGGGATGACATCGCCGCGCTGATCCAACGCGCTCCCACTGCCGAGGAACTGGCGCTCGCGCGCTGTCTGTTCGCGCATGTGCTGGACAGTGCTCGCGGTCTTACCATCATGACCATCCACGGCTTCTGCGAGCGGGTACTGCGGCGCTTTCCGCTAGAGGCAGGGGTCCCGCCGAGTTTCGTGGTGCTCACCGAGGAGGAGCAGAACGCCGTCTTGCGCGAGGCGATGGAGGCCGCCCTCCGGGAGGCTGCCGGCGCGCCGGAGAGCGAGCGCGGCCGCGCGCTGATGAGTAGCGTGGCCCATGCCGCCGAGGACGGCTTTGAGGGACTGCTGAAGACCATCATCGAGAAGCGCGAGGATCTGCGCGCGCTCCTCCATTATTGCGGGGACCATGAGCCCTTCGCGCGGATCGATCATCTGCTGCGCAAGGCGCTCGGTGTCGGGCCAGCGGACGATGCCGATGCGATACTTAGCGAGCAGGCAGGTCTGCTGCCCAATTCGCTGATCGCCCGGGCCAGTTCGGCGCTGATGAATGGTGGCAAGACCGACCAGGAGCTGGCGGAGAGTCTCGCCGCCGTCCGAGGCAAGAGTGGCACAGGCCGGATCGAGGCGCTCGCCGACATATTTCTGACCAAAGCCGGCCGACCGCGTGCCGACACTCGCTTCATCAGCAAGGCCGTGCGCCAGTCTTACCCCGACGTCGAGCGCGACCTGTGTGATGCCCGCGACCGCTTTGCGGCGCTGGAGACGAGACGTGCAGCCGCGAAGACGGCAGCCGCCAGCCTTGCCCTCCTGCGCCTAGCCGATGCGGTGATTGCCCGCTATGACGCCGCCCTTGGCGAACGCTCGGCACTCGATTTCGAGCGGTTGATCGCCAAGACCGGCGACCTTCTGCACCGCTCCGCAACTGCTGCCTGGGTGCTCTACCGTCTCGACGCCGATCTCGCGCATCTGCTTGTCGACGAGGCGCAGGATACGAGCCCCGCGCAATGGGAGCTGATTACCGCGCTAACCGGCGAATTCTTTTCCGGCGAGGGGGCCGGCGAAAAGCCGCGCACGCTGTTCGCCGTCGGAGACGAAAAGCAGTCCATCTACAGCTTCCAGGGCGCAGAGCCGAAGGCGTTTGCCGAGCACGGCCGGCTGTTCGCCAAGCGCGCCCGCGCCGCCGAGATGCCGTGGCGGCAGTCCAGCTTTACGGTCTCGCGCCGATCAACCTCAGCGGTTCTGCAAGCTGTGGACCTGGTGTTCCGGGGGGAAGCGGCCGTTGGCCTCACCGCCGACGGCGCCGTCATCCGCCATGAAGCGCATCGGATCGGGGAGGCGGGGCTGGTCGAAATCTGGCCGCCGGTCAAAGCGGAAAAGCGCGAGGCTGCACCGGCCTGGGAGCCATTTGCGGAGGAGGCGGGCGGCGCCGACCCCTGCGCTGTCCTTGCCGAGCGCATCGCAAAGCAGATCCGGCATTGGCTGGACTTGCGCGAAATCCTCACCTCAGAGAACCGGCCCGTTACGGCAGGTGACATCCTGATCCTGGTGCGCAAGCGCAAGCCGTTCACCGACCGAATGGTGAAGGCGCTGAAGGAGCATGGCATCCCCGTGGCCGGTGCCGACCGCATGCGCCTTACCGAGCAGCTCGCCGTCATGGACCTCATGGTGCTCGGCGATTTTCTGCTGCTGCCCGAGGACGATCTGGCGCTCGCCACCCTCCTGAAAACGCCGTTCTTCGGCTTCGATGACGACGACCTGTTCACGATAGGCTATGGCCGGCCCGGCTCGCTCTGGCAGGCGCTACAGGCACAAGCGCCTAGCAAACCCGTCTATGGCGCGGCAGTCGCGCGGCTTGAGGCCTGGCAGAGCGCGGCGCGGGGGCAGCCGCCATTCGAATTTTATAGCGCCCGCCTGGAACAGGATGGCCTGCGCGCCGCGCTGCTTGCGCGCCTTGGGCCCGATGCCGCCGACGCCATCGGCGAATTCCTCAATCTTGCGCTGCGCTATGAGGCGAGTGAGCCACCGACGCTGCAGGCATTCCTCCATTGGCTGCGCATCTCCGACCCGGAGATCATCCGCGATATGGAGCAGGACCGCGACGAGGTGCGCGTGATGACCGTTCACGGCGCTAAGGGGCTGGAGGCGCCGATCGTCTTCCTCGCCGACACCTGCGCGTTCAAGGCGGGTGAGAACGCCATTGTGCCACTGCCCATAGCCGGCACACCGCCCGGCTCGCCGAAACTTCCAGTCTGGGTGCTCAACGGCGCGGCCCGAATCGAGGCGATCAAGGCGGCCCGCGAGGGAATCAAGCTCGCAGAGCGCGAGGAATATCACCGCCTGCTCTATGTGGCGATGACCCGCGCGCGCGACCGGCTCTATGTTGCCGGCGTCGAGAACGGCAATGGCCGCAGCAAAGGCTGCTGGTGGGATCTGATCGTGGGCGGGTTGGAAGGCCGGCTCGTCGCGGCAGAGGATGCGTTCTGCGAGCGGGTCGAGCGGCTGGAGTGCCCGCAAATCGTGCCCTGCGAGGCCCGGCCGGTGCCGCCAGCCAAGAATGGGAGCGGCAGTTTGCCAGACTGGCTGCGACGCGGCATCTCGCAGACCTAATATGGCGGATCTGAAGGCGGCTGGCTCTGACGAACCTTCGAATCGGGACACTTGCGATCTGCGCCCAATCGGCTGGATGCAGACTGAATTGCTGAACGGCCCGCGGCACAATTGACAATCCAGCATAGCAGCCCCTCCCTCCCTTGACGCGGAGCCGGTGGCCGCTTAGCTCTAGGGCGAGATTGAAATGCCTGGAATCAGAACAGGAGGCCAACCATGGCGCCAATTGCGGTTTCCGACGACACCTTCGAGACAGAGGTGCTGAAAGCCTCCGAACCGGTCGTGGTGGATTTCTGGGCCGAATGGTGCGGTCCCTGCCGCATGATCGCACCGGCGCTCGAGGAGATTTCGAGCGAACTCGCCGGTCAGGTGAAGATTGTCAAGCTGAACGTGGACGAGAACCCGAAAATTGCTGCCCAATATGGCATCCGCGGTATTCCCACCCTTCTCATGTTCAAGGATGGGCAGGTCGCCGCCCAGCAGGTCGGCGCGCAGCAGAAAAGCCGGCTGAAGGCCTGGATCACCGAGTTCGGCCTCGACGCGGGTGGCTTAGGCCCTACATTCCCTTAAGACAAGCAAGCCGGTTTTCGGGGCCTTATGCTATTCGGCTGCCTGCAAAGGCGGCGGGCTTGATTCCTCCTCCGCCGGTTCATAGTTCAGGATCGGCGCCAGCCATTTCTCCGCGGTCGCCAGTGGCCAGCCCTTGCGGCGGGCATAATCGGCGACCTGGTCGCGCTCGATCTTGCCGACGCCGAAATAATGGCTTTCGGCGTGCGAGAAGTAGAGCCCGGAAACGGCAGCCGGCGGCATCATGGCAAAGCTTTCAGTCAGCGCAATGCCGGTCGCCTCCTCGGCGCCGAGCAGGTCGAACAGCGTGCGCTTTTCGGTATGGTCGGGCTGGGCCGGATAGCCCGGCGCGGGGCGGATGCCCTGATAGCCTTCCGCGATCAGCTCGGCATTGGTCAGCTTCTCATCCGGCGCATAGCCCCAGAACTCCCGGCGCACCCGCGCGTGCACATGTTCGGCGAAAGCTTCAGCAAGCCGATCGGCGAGCGCCTTGACCATGATCTTGGAGTAGTCGTCATTGGCGCGGGCGAAGCGCTCCGCAATGGTTTGTTCGCCGATGCCAGTGGTCACGGCAAAGCCGCCGATATAGTCGGCGATGCCGCTACGCTCCGGTGCGATGAAGTCCGCAAGCGCGGTATTGGCGCGTTCGCGGCCGGGTGCGCGGGCAATCTGCTGGCGCAGAGTGTGGAGCGTGGCGAGCGGCGCAGCGCGGCTGTCGTCGGCATAGAGGCGGATATCGTCATCACCGATGCTGTTCGCTGGCCAGAAGCCGATCACCGCATTGGCGGTCAGCCACTTCTCGGCGACGATCTGCTTGAGCATAGCCTGCGCGTCCTCGAACAGGGGGCGGGCCGCCGCGCCATAGCGGTCGTCTTCGAGCACCAGCGGATAGGTGCCCTTAATCTCCCAGGCGGCAAAGAACGGCGTCCAATCGATATAGGGGACGAGAGTAGCCAAATCGTAATTGAGGAAAGCGCGCGTCCCCAGGAAGCTTGGGCGGACCGGGGCGGGACCGGCCTTCCAGTCGATGCGCAGCTTATTGGCACGGGCCTGCGCAAGTGTAATGCGGCTTTTGCTGGCGCGCGCCCGCTCATGCGCGATCTTCAGCTTGGCGTAATTGTCGCGTATGCCGGCCATGTAGCCCTCGCGCCCCTCGCCAAGGAGGTTCGACACCACGCCAACCGCGCGGCTTGCGTCGGTCACATAGATCGCCTGATTGCGCTTGTAGCTGGGACTGATCTTGACGGCGGTATGCACCTGGCTGGTGGTCGCCCCACCAATGAGGAGCGGCAGGTCGAAGCCCTCGCGCTCCATCTCAGCGGCGACATGCACCATCTCGTCGAGACTCGGCGTGATCAGGCCGGACAGGCCGATGATGTCGGCTTTCCTTTCGCGGGCAGCATCGAGGATCTTTTGCGCGGGCACCATTACGCCGAGATCGATCACCTCGTAATTGTTGCACTGAAGAACGACGCCGACGATGTTCTTGCCTATGTCGTGCACATCGCCTTTTACCGTCGCCATGACGATCACACCGTTGGCGGGCTTGTCCTCCAGGCCCAGCTCGCGCTTCTCTTGCTCCATGAACGGCATGAGGTAGGCGACGGCCTTCTTCATCACCCGCGCCGACTTCACCACTTGCGGCAGGAACATTTTGCCCGCGCCGAACAGGTCGCCGACGACGTTCATGCCGTCCATCAGCGGCCCTTCGATGACATGGAGCGGGCGCTCGTAATCATGGCGTGCCTCCTCGGTGTCGGCCTCGACATAGTCGGCGATGCCGTGGACCAGCGCATAAGTCAGCCGCTCGGCAACCGGCTTCTCGCGCCAGGAGAGGTCGACGGCGCTCTTCTTTTTGCCACCGGCTTTGTAGCGCTCTGCCACCTCCAAGAGGCGGTCGGTGCCGTCTGGACGCCGGTTGAGGATCACGTCCTCGACGCGTGAGCGCAGTTCGGGCCCGATGTCGTCATAGACGGCAAGCTGGCCAGCATTGACGATGCCCATGTCCATGCCAGCCTGAATGGCGTGGTAAAGGAATACGGAATGCATCGCCTCGCGGACGGTATCATTGCCGCGGAAGGAGAAGGACAAGTTCGACACGCCGCCCGAGACATGCACCAGCGGCATCGCCTCCTTGATGCGGCGGGTCGCTTCGATGAAGTCGACGCCGTAATTGTTGTGCTCCTCGATACCGGTCGCGACCGCAAAGATGTTTGGGTCGAAAATGATGTCCTCTGGCGCGAAGCCGGCCTTGGTGGTCAGCAGCTCATAGGCGCGCTTGCAGATGGAGAACTTCCGCTCCGCGGTGTCGGCCTGGCCGGTCTCGTCGAATGCCATGACGACCACAGCTGCGCCATAGCGCTGGACTTTCCGTGCCTGCTCGAGGAAGGCCGCCTCGCCCTCCTTCAAGCTGATGGAATTGACGATCGCTTTGCCCTGAACGCATTTGAGGCCGGCCTCAATCACGTTCCATTTGGATGAGTCGATCATCACGGGCACACGGGCGATGTCGGGCTCGGAGGCGATGAGGTTGAGAAAGGTCACCATCGCCTTCTCGCTATCGAGCAGGCCCTCGTCCATGTTGACGTCGAGGACATTGGCGCCGTTCTGCACCTGCTCACGTGCAACGGCGAGGGCGGCCTCGTAGTCGCCCGCCTCAATCAGCTTGCGGAATTTGGTCGAGCCGGTAACGTTGGTGCGCTCGCCGATGGTGATGAAATTGCTGCCAGTGTTGCTCATGATGACCTTGATAAGCACGCGCCGGTGCAGTTCAAGCCCGCTGGCGAATTTTCGAAGGGCCCGGCGTTTCAGCTTCGCTTGTCTCCACCACGTCCTGGGCGAAGATTTCTTCCAGCTCCTGCGATTGCTTTAGCGCGCGAAGGCGTAGCTTTTCCAGGTCGGATTGGTTCTTGTAGTCCTCATACAGGCGCTTTTCATCGCTTTCCTTAAACGTGTCGATGATAAAGCGCGTGCGCTTCTCGCTCATGCCGAGGCCTCGCAGCACCTCGCGAGTGACTTCGAGTGAGGACAGGAATGTCTCGCGCTCAATATTCTCGATGCCGAGATCCATCAGCTGATGCACATGCTGGCGGTTGCGTGCCCTCGCATAGACCGGAACATGTGGAAAATGCTGGCGCATGATCTGGGCGGTTCGGATCGAGGCATCGACATCTTCGATTGCCAGGATGAAGGCGCGCGCGTTCTTGGTCATTGCCGCCTCAAGTATGCCGAGCCGGCTCGCGTCGCCATAATAGATTTTATTGCCGAACTGATTGACGAAATTCACCTGATCCGGGGAGATGTCGAGGGCGGTGAAGGGGATGCGCGTTGCCCGCAACACGCGGGCGACGATCTGGCCGAAACGGCCAAAACCGGCAATCACCACATGCCCGTCCTTCTTGGGCAGGCTGTCGAATTGCGGCTCAGGCTTCCTGCGCCTGCGGTTGTAAAAATCATCGGCCAGCAGCAGCAGCGGCGTGACGGCCATTGAGAGCGTAACGGCAACTGCAAGCGAATCCGCTAGTTTCTGATCGACCACCAAGCCCGATGCGCCGGCATTCAACAGCACGAAAGCGAATTCGCCGCCTTGCGAGGCAACCAGTGCGAGCCTGCGCGCGGAGGTGTTCTTCAACTCCTGCCAGCGGCCGACGGCATAAAGGATGGCCGCTTTGATACCGATGATCAGGGCCACGACCATGAAAATCATGTCGGGCTGGGTGAAAATCAGATCGACGTTCAGCCCCATGCCGACCGTCATGAAAAACAGGCCGAGCAGCAGTCCCTCGAAGGGCGCGATGTCCGATTCGATCTGGTGGCGGTATTCGCTGTCGGCGAGCAGGATGCCAGCGAGAAATGTACCGAGCGCGGCGGACATGCCGACCAGGTCCATGAGCGCAACCACAGCGACAATGGTCAGCAGCGCGCTGGCGGTCATGCCCTCGCGCACGCCTGTCGAAGCGACGATAGTATAAACCCGGTTGATGACATAGCGGCCGACCAGAATGATGACGGCAATCACCGCAAGCCCGCGAAACAGGCCGAACAGGGTCGGCCCGCCGGCCCCGTCGCCGCCCGCGGCAAGAAACCCGACCAAGAGAATCATCGGAATCGCGGCGATGTCCTGGAACAAGAGGATGGAAAAGGCGAGGCGTCCATGACGTGTGGTGAGTTCGCCTCTTTCCTCTAGCGTCTGCAGGGCAAAAGCGGTGGACGACAGAGATATTGCAAGGCCGATCAACAGCGAGGAGCCGAAGGACAGATCAGAGTAAAGCCCGAGCAAGGCAAAGATGACCGTCGTTGCGGCGACCTGGGCGCCGCCCGCGCCGAACACGGCATAGCGCAGCGCCCATAAGCGCCGCGGCCGCAGCTCCAGCCCGATGAGGAACAGGAACATGGCGACACCCAGCTCCGCCATATTGTGCAATTCCTCGGGCTGGCCAATGATGCCGCCAAGGCCGCTTCGCCCGATGATGATGCCGGCGATCAGATAGCCGATAATCGAGCCGACGCGACATCGCCGGCCTAGCGGCGCCGCGATCGCCGCAGCAGCCAGAAACACAAGGAGCTGCGAGAGGGAGCCGTCCATGGCTTGCTCCGGTTAAGGGGTTGCGGGGCGGCGGAAGTCGGAAAGGTTCGGCCGGCAGTGGCTTCAGACCTCAATCTTAGAGCGCGGTAGCATTACGTAAAGCCTACTCATCGCGGCGAAATGCGCAAACCCCCACAAATTTGCCATAAGGCCAAAGTAAAGACGAAACTGGCGGAAGATGGACTATTCACCTGTTGGCATGCATGCCCGGGTCAATCTGGGCGGTTGAAGTTGTGGCGGGCTTGTCGTCCTTGTCTTGGCAGCGCCTCAAACGGCTGTTAGCTCTTGGAAGGTGACTCAAACGCCATAAATAAGTACCCGATATGGTAGCCTGGGGGCGACGCGGCGGTTTGCGCTTGTCTCATTGCGGCGGCAGGCCGCGAGGCTTGGCTCATGTGGTCGCGGTGTGGATTGGCGAACGACACTGCGGTGAGGGAATCGGTCGAGACGGTTTGCTTTGGCAAAGCGGCGTGGAGCGCTTGAAGGCGCGAAGACGGTTTTTGGCCGTGTAGCATGGTAGGGACATTTCTGGGATGCCAATTGGGGGGATGAAGCGGACGAACGAACTTGGCTTGCGCCTCGCTGCGGCTGGCGTGCTCTCACCGCGCAAGATGATCGCGGGGCTTGCCGGATGTGGTCTACTTCTTGCAATGCTCACGCTCGGCGGCTGCGGTACGGGGATTCGTACCGGGCCGATCAATTCCGCATTGGCGAGCACCGAAGCCGGTGGGGTCTATGAGGCTCCGGCGCCGGCCGGAAATTTCGAGGACACCACGATTGGCCTCAGCTTTTCCGGCGGCGGCACGCGCGCCTCGGCGTTTGCCTATGGGGTGCTGCGCGAGTTGGCGCGCACGGAAATCAGTAGCGAAGGCCATAAATCGACGCTCATCGACCAGGTGGATCTGGTCTCAGCGGTCTCCGGCGGCTCCGTCACGGCGGCTTATTTCGCCCTGAAAGGCAGCGCCATCCTCAACGACTTCCGCAAGAAGTTCCTGGAGCAGAATGTCGAGGACAATCTTCGCACTTCGGTCTCCCTGGCCAATATCGTGCGGCTGTCGAGCGATGCGGCGCTGAATGACAGCACCGGCTTGCAGGTCTGGCTCGACGATCATCTGTTCGGCGCCGCCACCTATCGCGATGTGTTCGCGAGAGGCCGTCCCAAGCTGTTGATCAACGCCTCCGATATCTATAACCGCACGCCTTTCGTCTACAACCAGGAGACCTTCGCCTCGCTGTGCAGCGACTTGAGTGCTTATCCGCTGTCGGAGGCGGTGGCGGCATCGGCGGCGGTGCCCTTAGTGTTCGCGCCGGTCGTCATCACCAACTATGCCGACCGCTGCCAGTACGAGGCTCCGCGCTGGGCGCTGAATGCGCTGCGCAACCCGAACGCCCCTGCAATTCTGAAGGCGAACGCGGAGGCCGTGCAGCGCTACCGGGCCAAAGCCCAAGTGAAGTACGTCAAGCTGATGGATGGCGGGCTGACCGACAATCTGGGCTTGACCGGGATCTTGCTCGAACGCCTGGGCGCCAGCGAGCCCTATCAGCCGCTCACCGAGCGTGAGGCGGTGAAAATGAAGCGGTTGCTGTTCATCATCGTCGATGCCGGGCGTCCGCCCGGCGGCGATTGGGCAAAGAAGGTCTCAACCGGTGCGACCGATTTGATTCAGGCCGTGGCCGATACTGCCGTCGATGCCAATGTCCGCAATACCTACGAGGCCTTCGCCGGCAATCTGCGCGAGTGGAATCGCGAGCTCGTCGACTGGCGCTGCCGGCTCCCGCGTGACCGGGTGGCGGCGCTGATCGGCGATGGCCAGCAATGGAATTGCCGCGACCTGTCCTTCCATGTGGTGAAGGTCACCTTCGATCAGGTCCCCGACCCCGTCACACGCGCCGCGCTGGAGAAGATCCCGACCCGCTTTACCTTGCCGGAGAAAAACATCGAGCTGCTGCTCGACTCCGCTGGTCTGATCCTGCGCCGCAACAGTGCTTTTCAGAGGTTCCTGACTTCAGCGCAGTAGGCCGTTGGACATCGTTTCGGGCAATGCCGATCCCGTGTCTTTTAATGGCGTTTCGCAGAGGTGGCCAAAGGGGCGGGCATTCAGCGCCGCGGGAACCCGCGCCGGAGGTAAAACCGGCGCGACGGCCTCTCTTAGCTCAGCCTCTGAGCAGGCGAAAGTGCGAACCCGCATCAAGCACCCTGGCCGGCTTTCTTCGACAGCGGCCGCGCTTCGTCGCCCTCCGGCTCACCATCAGCGCCTTCTTCCGCTTCGCCCATGATGCGGGCGGCGAGGAGCCCGGCATTCTCGCGAATAGCCTTCTCGATCGCGGCGGCGACGGGTTTGTTCTGCTTCAGGAAGGCTTTGGCGTTTTCGCGGCCTTGGCCGATACGCTGACCTCCATAGGAGAACCAGGAGCCGGTCTTCTCGACGACGCCGGCCTTGGCGCCCAGATCAATGATCTCGCCTTCCTTGGAGATGCCCTCGCCATACATGATGTCGAACTCGATCTGCTTGAAAGGCGGGGCAACCTTATTCTTCACTACCTTGACGCGGGTCTGGTTGCCGACCACCTCATCGCGCTCCTTGATCTGGCCGATGCGGCGGATGTCGAGGCGGACAGAGGCGTAGAATTTCAGCGCATGGCCACCGGTCGTGGTCTCGGGATTACCGAACATCACACCTATCTTCATCCGGATCTGGTTGATGAAGATGACGATCGTGTTGGATTTGGAGATGGAGCCGGTGAGCTTGCGCAGTGCCTGACTCATCAGCCGCGCCTGTAGTCCGGGCAGCACATCGCCCATCTCGCCTTCAATTTCGGCCTTGGGCGTGAGCGCTGCAACCGAGTCGACCACAATCACGTCGATGGCGCCGGAGCGAACCAGCGTGTCGGTGATCTCCAGCGCCTGCTCGCCGGTATCGGGCTGGGAGAAGACGAGCTCGTCGAGATTGACGCCGAGCTTGCGCGCATAGACGGTATCGAGCGCGTGCTCGGCATCGACGAAGCCGCAGATGCCGCCCTTCTTCTGCGCCTCGGCGATGACATGGAGGGCAAGCGTGGTCTTGCCGGAGGATTCCGGACCGAAGATCTCGACGACACGGCCGCGCGGCAGGCCGCCAATGCCAAGCGCGATATCGAGGCCGAGCGAACCGGTGGAGATGGCTTCCACCTCGACCTGCGGATCGTTCTTGCCGAGCCGCATGATCGAGCCCTTGCCGAAATTCTTTTCGATCTGACCCAGCGCCGCTTCCAGCGCCTTTTGTTTATCCATGTCAGCTCCCTCAACCAGGCGCAAAACCGCCGCCTTCGCCATCTCTTCGCTCCGTTATTTCATACCGATTGCCACAACGCAATGTCAGGACAATGTACACGCTTTGTTCCTTCACGCAAACGGAATTAACTGCGCGTAAACCCTGATTCGCAACCGAAACAACTCGGGTTATTACTGACCTCGACGCGTCGGCCTCCGCTCTGAGGAGCGGGCCCTCTCACGCTTCTTCAAGCGTTTCCTTCACCGCCGCAGCCAGCTTCTTCAGCGAGAACGGCTTAGGCAGGAAGGTGAATTTTTCGTCCTCGTCGAGATTGTTGCGGAATGCTTCCTCGGCATAGCCGGAGATGAAGATGATCTTGACCTGGGGATTGCGCTTGCGCAGGTGCTTGAGCAATGTCGGGCCATCCATCTCGGGCATCACCACATCGGAGATGACCAGATCGATCTCCCCGTCATGCGCCTCCATCACCTCGAGAGCATGCACGCCGCTATGGGCTTCCAGCACCTGATAGCCTCGCGTCGAGAGCGCCCGAACGGCGAAGCTGCGCACGGCGTCCTCGTCCTCGACCAAAAGCACGGTTTCCGAGCCGGTCAGATCGCGCGCCGCATCCTTCTTCTGCGCTTTATCGCTCGGCCCTTCAGCAACCTCCACCGCCTCCTCGACCGAGCGCGGCAAATAGATGCGGAAGATGGTGCCGCTGCCGACCTCGCTTTCGGCATAGATATAGCCGCCAGTCTGCTTGACGATGCCATAGACCGTGGAAAGACCGAGGCCGGTGCCTTTGCCCACCTCTTTGGTCGAGAAGAACGGCTCGAAAATCTTGTCCATGATTTCCGGCGGAATACCGGTGCCGGTATCGCTCACCTCGCACAGCACATATTCGCCGGGCACCATCTCGGCATGACCGAGCTGGGCGGATTCGCGTTCGGAGATGTTGGCAGTGCGGATCGTCAGCTCACCGCCACTGGGCATCGCGTCGCGGGCATTTACCGCCAGATTGATGATCACCTGCTGGAACTGAGTTGGGTCGACCTTTACCATCCACAGGTCGCGGCCATAGATGACCTTGGCCGCCACCTTCTCGCCGAGCAGCTGGCGCAGCAGCGCCGCGAGGTCTTCAATCGCATCGGTGAGCGAAAGCACCTGCGGACGCAGCGTCTGTTTGCGCGAGAAGGCAAGAAGATGGCGCACGAGGCCCGCAGCGCGGTTGGCGTTGTTCTTGATGTTCATCAGATCGGCGAAGGACGGATCGCTCGGCCGGGCATTGGCGAGCAAGAGATCCGAATAGCCGATGATCGCGGTCAGCACATTATTGAAATCATGCGCGATACCGCCAGCAAGCTGACCGATCGCCTGCATTTTTTGGCTCTGAGCGATCTGCTCCTCGAGGAGACGCTGCTCGGAGGTGTCGATGCCGATCACGAGCGCGACATCCTCGCTGTCCTTCTGCGCGATCGGCGTGAAGAACAGCCGCCCGGCGCGCTTGCCGTCGGCGGTCGAGATGTCCACCGGGCGGATTGCCGCCTTGCGCGCACTGGCCTTCTCGAAAGCCTGGCGCAGCCGCTCGCGAATGGTTTCGTCCACGAGGTCGAACAGCGGCAGCTTATCCAGGGTGCTTGCCACACCCATGAACTTGCCGAAGGCCATATTTGCCCCGGTGATCATGCCCTCCTGCGAGAGCGTCGCCATGGCGATCGGGGCTAATTTGAAAAGCTTCAGGAGCCGGTGGGCATCGGTCTGCTGTTCGCCTGGGTGGGCGAAAACCAGCGAATCGAGCACCGCGCAAAACAACGACGGCGCATCTTTTGCCTCGTCGCTGCTGTTCCGCTCAACGAGAACGGACACAGGCAGGACCGACCCATCGCGCTTGATCAGCTCGCAGGAGACCACATCCTGCGGTGCGCCGCCAGGAGGAGCGAGCAGCGCTGCGCCCTTATCAAGAAAGATGCTGGCGAGGTTGTGTTCCTCACCTTCGCTCTGGCCGCCAAGGTCGAGCCATTCCGCGAGGCGTCCATTGATCAGTGAGACGCTGCCGTCGGATCGAGCCGTGAACAGCCCGACCGGCGCCTCGTCCGACATCTGGCGAAGCTTGCGCAGAGCTTGCCCGCTCTTTGCCTCCCACTCGCGCTCCGCGGTGATGTCGGTGATTTCCCAGATACACAGCCGATCATCAGGTCTGGTGGATTCGCCTTGGAGCCCGACATGGCGGACGGCGGCACGAATCCAACGCGCGCCCTTGCCTCTCGTCCCCAAGGCTTGGAATTCCTCCTGCACCGCATCGCCGCTTCTGGCCGCGCGGATCAGGCGGAACAGCTGCTCGGAGCCACCGAACTCGCGCACAAGGGCCGAATCCACACTGAACGTCGCCGGATCGGTTGCGCCAGTCATCTGCCGGTAGGCGGCATTGGCAAATACCACCGAGTTGTCCCGCGTCGTGACCGCCACGCCCCGATCCGTATTGTCCGCATAAAGGTTTGCCCAACTCGGCGCAGCGGTGGTCTTCATGCCGAGATGCAGAAAGCCCGCCGCCGCCGCAAACAGCGCCGCGACGCCAAAGGCGGCGAGCAGCACGAAAACGCCGAGAAGGAGCGGTGCGGCGGACTGCTTCAGCAGGATCGCGGCCGCAGCAAGGGCAACCATCACCGCGACCAGGCCAAGGAAACGTCGTCCGGCGCTCGGATTGCGCTGGCTGTTGTGGTGGAAAAGCGCGGCAATCTGGTGGGAGGACCGATTCGGGCTCATGAGTGCTGCTTAGCTGATTCTCAGTAGGATTGTCTGTTTTCGCTGGGCGCTTGCCTCCATGCGATCGCAGCCCTCCTCGAGGACGGCGCACCCTGGTGAGGTCAAGCGCATCGGCTGTAAAACTTCGCAGTTAAAATCGAGCAAAGAAAGGGCTATACCACGGCTGAGCGAAGCGAGAGCCGCGGGGGGCTTGGCTTTCGCCCGGGGATGCGCGAACGCTCGGCTCTCGAAGCTTGAGCGCCAGCGTGAGGGAAAGGCCGATCTCATGTCGGAAACCGTTATTTACGGAATCAGCATTGTGCTGCTCATCGGGGTATCGTGCCTAGGCGTCTGGTTTTTGCGCCAGAGCCTGGGTCTCGAAACCATGCCCCTGTTCCAGTCCAAGCAGCGCCGGCTCGGCATCATCGAGTCGACGCATATCGACGGCCGGCGCCGACTGCTCCTGGTGCGCCGCGACAATGTCGAGCATCTGATCATGACCGGCGGCCCGGTCGATGTGCTGATCGAGACCGGCATTACGCAGCCGCGCCCGGCGATCATCGGCCTGGAGCAGCCAGCCGCGCAATCGCTGAACGGGCACCAGCCGACACGGTCGCTCGGCGAGGGCATTCAGCCCCCGCTTGCACCCGAGACGAACTGACCGCGATGGCGCCGTTTCAGCATACGGCGCAGCACAGGCGACAGCTTACGGACGCTCTGCTTGGGCTCGCAGCCCTGCTTCTCGTGCTGTGCGCTCCGGCGGTTGCCGCGGCCCAAGATCCCGCGGCGCCCCAACAATCAGCCGCCATTGCACCACCGGCCGCCGGAGACATACCCGATTTCCTGCGCCCTCTGCCCGGCTGGGACGGCGCTCTCGATCGTATCGAGAAGCTTGTTAGCGAGCCAAGTGCGACCGACCGTACACTGGCCGACGCACGGCGGGACGTGACGCAGGTCGAGAACGAGCTCAAGAGCTATCTCAGGCGCCTGCGCCCGCGCCTCGGCGCCGCCCGCGCGCAGGCCGAGCGACTTGGTCCCGCTCCCACCCCGGGTCATCCAGAAACCAGCACCATAACCCAGCAGCGCAATTCGCTTGCAAGCACGGTCACCGATCTCTCCGGTGCCGTCAATGCTGCCGAAGCGGCGCTGCTGCGAGCAGAGCACCTCAGCGAGCGGATCCGCGACGTCCGACGCGCAGCCTTCCAGGAGAACGTGCTGCAGCGCGGGCCCAGCGCGCTTTCGCCGGAGCTTTGGACTCAGGTCAGCGAGGACATCTCGACCGGACTTTCCCGTCTGCAGCTGGTGCTGTCCGACTGGCAAGGCGTTCCCGACCAGGGCCGCTTCCTCCGCCTCGTCATGGCCGCCATCATCTTCGGCGCTGGCCTGTCCTATGCGGCGCATCGTGGAATTTTGCGCTACCGGCTCTGGCATGAGCCGCAGCCGCCACCGGAATGGCACCGTGTCGCCTCGGCCGGATGGGTGATCGTGCTACGCGCATTGCCGACGCTGGTCGCCTCCGGCTTCCTGTTCGTCGGCATTACTGCCTGGAACCCCCTGCCCGCCCGTCTCACCGGCGTCATCGAAGCGGCACTCCTGGCTTTTGTCACGGTGATGATGGTGCGGGCCGTGAGCAAGACGGTGTTGGCGCTGAGGCGGCCGCATTGGCGCCTTCTGCATCTCTCCGATGAAGCTGCGCGCAAGCTCAACACGCGCGTTCTGCTGCTGGCGACCGTCTATGGCGCCGACCAGATTGCCAGCGCGCTCAACGAGGCAGCCAATGTCCCGTTCTCGTTGAATGTCGCACAGAGCTTCGTCTCCTCTATCCTCTACGCCTCTCTCATCATTTCGATCCTGCTGATCCGGGCGCCCGCCTATGAATCGGGTCGCAGCGCCACCCGCGTCATGCCGTTCTATGTGCAACTCCCGCTTTGGCTGGTGGCAATCGCGATCCTTGTTGCGGCGCTGATCGGTTATGTGGCGCTCGCCAGGTTCATTGCCGGGCAGCTGATCGTCATCTCGACCATCCTCACCGCCACCTACCTTTTCCTCGTCTGGGCAAGCGCATTCGGCAAGAGTCTGAGCGACGACCGCACCCCGCCCGGCCGCTGGCTGCAGGAACGGCTTGGCCTTGGAAAGCGCCGGCGCGAGCAGATCGCCCTGCCCATTGAGCTCTTGCTGCAGACCGCCATTCTCGTCGCCGCCATACCCTTTCTTCTCCTGCAATGGGGTTTCGATCGGCAGGACGTCGCGGACCTATTCACGCGCGTGCTATTCGGTTTCCAGATCGGCCAAACGCGAATTTCCGTGCTTGGGCTGATCGCGGCGCTCCTGGTTTTCATTGTGGGCTATATCGTCGCCAAGATCGTTCAGGGCTGGCTCGATAGCGATGTGTTAGAGCCGGCAGGCGTTGAGACCAGCGTGCGCCAGTCTATCCGGACGGGCGTCGGCTATCTCGGCATTGCGCTTGCCGCAGTCGTCGCCCTCTCCTATGCCGGCCTCGATATTTCCAACCTCGCCATTGTCGCCGGCGCGCTCTCGGTCGGTATCGGCTTTGGCCTGCAGAGCGTCGTAAACAATTTCGTCTCAGGGCTTATCCTGCTCGCTGAACGTCCGATTAAGGTCGGCGACTGGATCATTGTTGGCGGTGACGAGGGCATTGTGCGCCGGATCAGCGTGCGCTCGACCGAGATCGAAACATTCGAGCGGTCCAGCGTCATCGTACCGAATGCGATGCTGATTTCCGAGAAGGTGAAGAACTGGACGCTGCACAACCTGACGGGGCGCTACGCTATCAAGGTCGGCGTGCATTACAACAGTGACCCCGAACAGGTGCGTGATCTCCTACTCGGCCTCGCCCGCGCCCATCCCGACGTGCTGAACGTACCCGAGCCTTTCGTGTATTTTGAGGAATTCGGCTCCAGCTCGTTGAACTTCAGCCTTTACGTCTATCTCACCAACGTATCGCGCTCCTTTGCGGTGCGCACCGATCTGCGCATGGGCATTATTAAGGCCTTCCGGGCTGCCGGGATCGAGATGCCCTATCCGCAGGCTGACATTCATTTTCGCGATCTACAATGGGTCAAGCAGGCTATCACCGAGCGGCTGGCGAAGCCGAAGCAGGGCGAGATGACTGTGCGAGGCTACGAGGCGGAGAGCGGCCTCGCAGATAATGATGACGGCAATGGAGAGTGATCTCGCGAGGGCCGTTTACGCACGGCTAACTCATGGTTTGGGGTGTAAAAAAAGCCCCCTCACCCGGACGCCTGACGGCGTCCGCCCTCTCCCGCGAGGGGAGAGGGCTGGTCTCAGCCAGCTGAAGGGCCGCGCTTCACAGCGAGCACTGCATGCCCTCTCCCCTCGCGGGAGAGGGCATGCAGGTCCGAAAGGATCGAGCCGGGTGAGGGGGCTTTCGCTTCGCGGCATTTGCGTCCGGGGTGACTGATGGACATCTCCTTCGCGATTCTCGTCCTGCTGTTCATCTTCGGGCCCTATATCTTTACCGGCCTCATTGCTCGCCGCCTGTGGCGGATCGAGCGCGTGACGAAGGCGACGGCCGCTGAGCTCGGCGATCTGCAGACGGTCAGCCTCGCCCAGGCCGAGGAGATCGCAGCGCTACGGCGGGAAATCCGGGCGATGGGCGGTATGCCGGCAGAGGACGCCGCTTTCGAAAGCGCGGCCGCGCCGGCAGAAGAAGACTGGTCGCGCGAGGAGGCCTCAGCAGCAGCAGAGCCGCCGCCCGAAGAAGCAGCAGTGCCTGCGGGCATGGGCTGGGGCGGCCGACTTGGCGGCTGGTTGCGCGGAGGCGGCCTCGAGCGGCAGTTCGGAGCGGTGCTCCCAGTGTGGATCGGCGGCGTTGCGCTCGCCTTTGCTGGGTTCTTCCTGGTCAAATATTCGATCGAGAACGATCTGGTCGGGCCGGAGATGCGGGTCGTGCTCGGCGGGCTGCTCGGCCTTGCGCTGCTCGCGGCCGCGCATTGGGTCGGCTACCGTGTGAGCGTCGAGAGCGCCGAGCGCATCGCCCAATCGCTGGCGGGCGCCGGTATCGCCGTGCTTTACGTCTCCGCCTATGCGGCGAGCGTGCTTTACGGCCTTCTGCCGCCGCTGCTTGGCTTCATCGCCATGATCGCCGTTACCGCGATCGCTGTGGTGCTGTCGCTACGCCATGGCCCGCCAATCGCGCTCCTCGGCCTCATCGGCGGCTTCCTTACGCCTGCGCTGATCCGCTCCGATCAGCCATCGGCGATGCTGCTGTTCCTCTATCTCTATCTGGTCTTTGCCGCCCTGATCGTGCTGGTGCGGCGAAAGGGGTGGTGGCCTTTGGCCTTCCCGGCCTTACTCCTGGCCTTTCTTTGGGTGGTCGCGTGGATCTTCTCCGACGCCTTCCGCCCCGATGAGGTGCTCTGGGCCGGGCTGTTCCTCGCCGCCGTCGCGGGAACCATCGTCGCCGCCTCGCGCGAGCGCTACAGCGCCGAACTGGCCGCCGTCAGCTCCTGGCGTGATGTGCTCTCACTGCATAACCGCGCCTTCCTCCTCAACACCATCGCACTCGCCGGCGCCTTTGCGCTGTTCGCGGTGCTCGCCTTCAATGCTCGGTTCGGCGCCCAGGATTGGATGCTGTTCGGCGTGCTGGCAGTGGGAGCGGTGACGCTTGCCACCTTCGATCCGCGCCTCTATGGCTTTGCACCCTGGGCGGCGATGGCGGTCAATCTGGTCATGCTCGCGGGATGGGAACCGGAAAGCGCCCGCGCGATTGCCATCGCAGTCACGGCTTTCGGCGCGCTCTACACCATCAGCGGTCTGCTCCTGTTCCGCAGCGCCGCCTACCCGCTGCTCTGGGCTGGGCTCGCGGTTATTGCTGCGACCGGTTATTACCTGCTCGCCTATTTCCGCCTGACCGGGCCTGCCTCCATAATCGGGCCGACGGAAGCGCACCTGCCGGTGACGACCGCCGAGCCGCCGGTCATCGCGCTGCCGCCAGGGGCCCCGCCTCCGGTCTCGCCACCCGTGATCGACACACCGCCCAATCTCAAACCGGTCGAGCCGCTGGTGGAAGGGGTGCGCGAGGCGGCGGGAGTGCTCCCGCATCTTTGGGGTGCGGTGGCCTTTGCGCTTGCTGCGCTGTTTTTCGGTGCGGCACTGCGCGCGGCTCGAAGCCTTGATCCTTCGCCGACGAAAGACCGGGTGCTCGCCGCCTTCGCCCTGGCAACCAGTGCTTTCGTTGCGCTCGGCTGTGCCGTCGAGCTGCAGCGCGAGTTCCTGTCCGTTGCGATTGCAGCCGAGCTCCTCGCCGTCGTCTGGGTGGCGGGCCGGACGGCGATTGCATCGCTTCGCACCATCGCGGCACTGCTCGGCCTCGTCTTCGCCTTCCTGCTTCTGCCGCAGATCCTGCTGCTTATACAGCTGGCGATCTTCAGCCTGCTCGACTGGCGCGTCTATCTGCAGCCGACCTTGCCTATCGTTGAATATCCGCTGTTCCAACTCGCTTTTCCGGGCGCGATGTTCCTCCTCGCCGCCTATTCTCTGCGCAGGCAGGCGGATGGTTGGCTGGTGCGCTGCCTTGAGGCTAGCTCTGTCGCCCTGTTTGGGCTGTGGGGCTATTACAGCGCCTCCAAGCTGTTCCATCCGGGTGAGAACGTGCTGTTTGCCGAAAGCGGCTTTCTCGAGCGCGGGGTGATCACCAATGTGCTGTTTGCCTATGGGCTGGTCTGCCTGATCGCCGGCCGCTGGTATGCGCGCCGGGCGTTCGTAGTCAGCGGTGGGCTGCTGGTTTTTATCGCGCTGTTCCGTATCGTCTATTTCGACCTGATCATGAAGAACCCGCTCTGGTATCATAGCGAGGTGCCCGGCATTGCCATCGCGAACGCACTCGCCACCACCTTCGGTCTTCCGATGCTGTGGAGCTGGATCGCCGCGCGGGAGACTGCCGCCTCCACGCGGCCCTGGCTCGTGCGGCTGGGCCGCCCCATGCCGGCCCTGATGCTCATCTTCGCCTTTGCCTGGCTCAGCCTTGAGATCCGGCGCGCCTATCAAGGGCCGTTCCTCGACGGCCAGGAGATGTCGGATGCCGAGCTCTACACCTATTCCGTGGCCTGGCTCGTCTTCGGTCTTGCGCTGTTGTTCTTCGGCACGCTGCGAAGCAGCCAGGTGCTGCGCTTTGCCTCGCTCGCAGTCATGCTGGCCACGATTTCCAAAGTCTTTCTCGTCGACGCGGCGAGCCTTACAGGCCTCTTCCGTGTGTTTTCATTTCTGGGACTTGGTCTAAGCCTGATCGGACTCAGCTATTTCTACAGCCGCTTCGTGTTTGCCAGCGAGAGCGGCGCGGCATCGTCGCCCAGCTGACGGAACCGAGGCCTGATCCGGGGTGTTCTCCGGCCATCCAGCCGGACATGACACGAGCGCTGAAATCCGCCGGCGGAGCCTTTGTTTGCGCGTCGGATTTGTCCGAAAACCGGTTCCCAGCCCACTTTCGTGGGGCCATGCTTTTCGGTCCGACGAGCTAAGCCGACGAAATGCCTTTGCGGGACACACTTCATACGAGGGCAGCCATGACACCGGAGCAGGTCTTCAACATTGCCAATGTGTTTGCCCTGGTGGGGTGGATCGTGCTGGCCTTCCTGCCCTCGCATCGCGCGGCGGTTGAAGGCATTGCGCGCACGGTGGTGCCGGCACTGTTGTCGATTGCTTATGTCGTGGTGCTCGTCCCAGCCCTGTTCGGCACCAATGTCGGCTCGGTCGCCTCATGGGAAAGTGTTGCGGCGATGATCGGGCAGCCTTGGCTCTTGATCGCGGGCTGGCTGCACTATCTGGCGTTCGATCTCCTGGTCGGCACCTGGGAGGTCGAGACGGCACGTAAGGAGGGCATTCCGCATATCGCCGTGCTGCCTTGCCTGCTTCTGACCTTCATTCTCGGCCCGATCGGCTTCCTCGCCTTCCTGATCGTGCGCTGGACGCTCGGACACCGCTGGTGAGCCAGATTGGCACGGCACGTTACGCGCTGTGCCGTCATCCCTGCGCAAGCAGGGACCCAGTACTCCGCAGCATCCCGGTTCTATCGCAAATGCCGGCGTTTACTGGGTTTCCGCTTTCACGGGGATAACGGTCATGCCGTTGGCTTCACATCAGCCGATCACATCACCTCGGAGCGTCGCTATTCCGCGGCCCGGCCGTAAATATCCTCGTAGCGGACGATGTCGTCCTCGCCGAGATAGGAGCCCGACTGCACCTCGATGAGGTAGGCCGGAATCCGCCGGGATTGGTGAGGCGATGGCGCGCGCCGAGCGGGATGTAGGTCGACTGGTTCTCGTTGAGAAGCTGCACCTGATTGTCGATAGTGACCTCCAGCGTGCCCTCCACCACGATCCAGTGCTCAGCGCGGTGATAATGGCTTTGCAGCGAAAGCTGCGCACCGGGCTTCACCATGATGCGCTTCACCTGGAAGCGGTCTCCGCGATCGAGACCCTCAAACCAGCCCCAGGGGCGGTAGACGCGCTTATGGAACACGACTTCCGGCCGGTTATTGGCCTTCAACTCGTCGACCACGTCCTTTACCGACTGCGCGTGCTCCTTCGAGGCAACGAGAATGGCGTCCTTGGTGGCAACCACCAGCACGTCCTCAAGGCCGACGACGGCAAGGCAGGCGCTGTCTGAATAGGCGTAGCTGCGCTTGGTATCGCGGAAGATCACATCACCATGCGCGGCGTTGGCGTCCGCATCCTTGTCGATGACCTCCCAGATCGCCGGCCAGGCGCCGAGATCGCTCCATTGGCCGGTGAGCGGCACGCAGCAGACATTGGCCGCCTTCTCCATAATCGCATAGTCGATCGAGATATCCGGCACCGCGCCATAGACTTCCGGGTCGAGCCGCAGGAAATCCAGATCCACCGAGGAGCGCAGCAGCGCCCGGCGGCAACCCTCGATGATGTCCGGAGCGTGGGTTTCGAAAGCCGCGATCAGCGCCTTGGCCGAGACGAGGAAAATGCCGGCATTCCAGTAAAAATTGCCGCTCGCCACGTAGGCTGCCGCATTCTCCTGGTTCGGCTTCTCGACGAAGCGCTTCACTGGAAGCGCCACACCTTCGCCTTCCGCCTCGATATAGCCATAGCCGGTATGCGGGCCGGTCGGCTTGACGCCGAAAGTGATCAGCGCGCCATCCCTGGCGGCCGGAACCCCGCGCATCACCGTCTGCCGGAAGGCTTCCGGATCGGGGATGATGTGATCGGAGGGAGCGAGCAGTAGGAGCGCGTCCCCGTCCTTCTCCGCTGCGAGCAGCGCTCCGATTGCCGCGGCCGGCGCGGTGTTGCGTCCGACCGGCTCCAACACAATGGAAGCCGGCGCGATGCCGATCTCGCGGAGCTGCTCGGCAATAATGAAGCGATGGTCGTTGCCGCCAAGTATTACCGGAGCTGCAAATGCCGGGGAGGCAAAGCGCTCGCAGCTCATCTGAAAAAGAGATTTATCCCCGCCGGTCAAGGCAAGAAATTGCTTCGGATATGCTTTGCGCGATAAGGGCCAAAGACGTGTGCCGGAACCACCAGACAAAATGAATGGATGAATCAAGGACATCAATCCCTCTCCTTGTTGAGGGCGCCACTATTTCATTTTTGCCGGAATGAGGCTACTGGCGCCTTGCAGATAGGTAAAATTAGCCACCACTGTGGAAGGCGGGATGGCGCACCTTGTCTCCAGGCTTGAGGCCCAGCCTGTTGGCGCTGCCGCCGGCCATCTCGATCACGGCGAGAGCGGGGCCCTCGGAGGGAATGATTCGCTCGGAAAACGGCTCGGTGTTGGTCTCAATATGCGAAATGAGGCCATCGCGCCGGACGAAGATCATGTCCAGCGGGATGTAAGTATTCTTCATCCACATCGAGATGTCCTGCTCCCGGTCGTAGAGGAACAGCATCCCCTCATCGGCACCGATGGAGCTGCGAAACATCAGGCCCGTGCTGCGCTCGCTGTCATTGTCGGCGACTTCAACGTTGATTTTGTGCGCACCAGTCTGAGTGAGGAAGGTGAGTGACTGCTTGTCGAGGGCCGAGGCTGCCATGGCGAGGAGGCAAGCCGCCGCGGAGAAAGAAAGCAGGGCGGATAGGACCGCCCCGCGTCTATTAACTTCAACTGACGCAACCAGGCGGGTCACGTCAGTGGGACGTAGGGAAAGTCGAGGTTGCTCCATCCGGACGGAGTTCGGCAGCCATGAGCCCTTTAGGCCCGTTGCCATATCGGACCAGAACCGTTTGTCCTGGCCTGAGCTCGGCGAACCCATAGCGACGCAACGTCTCCATATGCACGAAGATGTCCTCGGTGCCTTCGCCTCGGGTGACGAAGCCAAAGCCCTTCAGGCGATTGAACCACTTTACCGTGGCGCGCTGCCAATCACTTTCCGCTGTAACGGTCACATGAGTCCGTTGCGGCAATTGTGACGGGTGGATGGCCGTGCTCTCATCCATCCCGAGGATACGGAACGCCTGCAGACCACGATCCCGGGGTAGCACTTCGCAGACCACCCGAGCGCCTTCATAGGCGGTCTGATAACCGTCACGTCGAAGAACCGTTACATGCAGAAGAATGTCTGGCATGCCATTGTCAGGGACAATGAAGCCATAACCTTTCGATGCATCAAACCACTTTATCTGGCCGGCAAGTACGACGACATCGACACCGGCTTGTTCGGCCGGCTGACCGAACGACGAGACAACTGGAGGTGTTTTGTCCCCCATTTTTGTAATCCCCCGCTTTTACTTCACTTGTAATAACCATTTGCTCGGTCAGGGTTCCGCCTTGCCTAACCATTGCAAATCGTTAACCGAACATATCATCGGCGATAACGCAGACCAGCGAAATTTCATCCGCCCTGGATAAGTCCTTCACCGCGCTTACGCTGACGCTCCTGGCATCGCACTGCAACAGAGTGCTTAGCAATTGTTTTCAATGAAGATTTTTAACCGTCCTACGCCCTTTCCCCTACTCACTCTCGGCAACCTCTACGGGATTATCCGTACTGAAAAACCCCAATCACAACCTATGCGGGTACGCATAGACCGCGTGTTTTCGCTCAAATCACTGTGCACCGACGATCAGGGGTGGAGGGGGTATCCTGCCAGGCTCCCCGCCTTCCCGATTAACTATTTGGGCAAGATTGGGCGGAAATAAGATGCCTTGTGGATTGTGGCCAGATGAGGATTGGCGCGGCGCACGAGCGATGATGGTTTTTCGGCGGGCACGCCGTTGCTACATTGAAGGCGGCAATCGTCCGATCAGCGACCCTTAGGGAGGTGCTCATGAAATATCTACACACGATGGTGCGTATCACCGATGTCGACCAATCGCTTGATTTCTATTGCAATAAGCTCGGCCTCAAGGAGGTCCGGCGCATCGAAAACGAGAAAGGGCGCTACACGCTGATCTTTCTCGCAGCCCCGGGCGATGAAAGCGCACAGGTCGAGCTCACCTACAATTGGGATCCGGAGGAATATGCTGGCGGGCGCAATTTCGGCCACCTTGCCTATGCGGTGGATAACATCTACGAAACCTGCGAGCGTCTGATGAAGGGCGGCGTCACCATCAACCGCCCGCCACGCGACGGCCGCATGGCTTTCGTGCGCTCCCCAGACAACATCTCGATCGAGATCCTGCAGAAGGAGGGCTCGCTGCCGCCGCAAGAGCCCTGGGTGTCGATGCCCAACACCGGCGTCTGGTAGCCACGCCTCGCGCATACTGCGCTTTGCTACGATTACGGGAAGCGCTGCCAACAGGTAAGCAGCGTGTTCCCGTAATCCACGACCGGCTCGCCACAGCGCCCCTCTGTCTCTCAGGGGTGAGGCAAAAACGGTTGAATGGTCCGGCGGAAATATGCGACCCAGGGGTGGGGTGAGGGCAATCTGCCCTCTGACGATCCGTGCGCCCGGCAGGGCGCCTTCCAGTCATAGGGGTGATGGTTGATGTCGCTTTTCGTTACGCGTTTGCGACGGCTGCTGCCGTGTGCTCTGCTGGCAACGCTCGGCTTTCTCGCCTTTGACAGCGTCCTCTCCCCGGCCGTCGCGCAGGAGTGGCGCGTCAATAAGGCAAAGAGCAGCGTTTCCTTGCAACTCACCGTCGACGGCCAGGCCATCGAGGCGCAGTTCGCCAACTATAAGTTCGACATCCGCTTCGATCCCGATGAGCCGGAGGATAGCCAGATCACCGGCATGATCGACATGACGAGTCTGAGCACCGGGGACGCCCAGCGCGACGCACTGCTCTACTCGCCCGAATGGCTGAACGGAGCGGTCCATCCGGCGCTGCGGCTTGCCTCCACCGCAATCAAGCAGGTCGACGACGGCAATTATCAGATGCAGACTGACCTCACGGTGAAGGACGTCACCAAACGTATCGTTGTGCCGCTCATTGTCGAGGATGAGGGCACATCGGGCAAAATCCGTGCGCAGATCAACACAAGCCGGAGCGCCTTCGGCATCGGCCAAGGGGCGGATGATGCATCGGATGACCTCGCCATCACCATCAACCTCACCGCGACCCATCTGACGAATTAGTTGGTGGGGTGCGGAAACGGGGCGAACCGTGAAGCGTTTCGGCAAGGATATCTCCGCGGCGGCTTCGATATCCGCCTGAGCCAACCGAGCTGAGACCCATGGACGACAAGCCGCTCTCCAGATACCGCGCCAAGCGCGACTTCACCCGAACCTCCGAGCCGAGTGATAACAGAGCGACGCGCAAATCGAAACGGCTGCGCTTCGTCATCCAGCGGCATGCCGCCAGGCAGCTTCACTACGACCTGCGACTGGAGCTGGGCGGCGTGTTTAAATCCTGGGCGGTTGCCAAGGGGCCCTCGCTCAATCCGAAGGACAAGCGGCTCGCCGTCGAGGTCGAGGACCACCCGCTCGATTACGGCGACTTCGAAGGTACGATCCCCAAAGGCGAGTATGGTGGCGGCACGGTGCAGCTCTGGGACCGGGGCTATTGGGCGCCCGAAGGCGACAAGACACCCGAGCAGGGCCTTGCCGACGGCGATTTCAAATTCACGCTTGATGGCGAGCGCCTGCATGGCAGCTGGGTGCTGGTGCGCATGAAGCGGGACTGGACAGGTGGAAAGCGCACCAACTGGCTGCTGATTAAGCACCGCGATGAATTTGCCGTTGAGGAGGAGGGCGATGCCATCCTTGCGGAGGACCGCTCGGTCGCATCCGGCCGCAGCATGGCGGCGATTTCCGCAGGCGAGGAGCCAGGGCCGGCGCCGTTCATGACGCGCAGACGGAAAGCTGCGGCGCCCGACGCGGTATGGAACTCGAATCGTGATGAGGATGCCGAGGAGAAACCGCGGCCGGTTAAAGTCGGAACCAAGAAGAAGCCGGCCGCAAAGGCGCGCGGCTGAGACACCACAACAGATGCGCCAAGAACGTTTCACGAACAGAGATTCTGCGTTATGCTTGCAGAATCAGTTCCTCACTGTGTGAGGAGCAGGATCAGAAAAAGGGAGCAGCAATGCGATGACGAGGCGGGCCGGAAGCGCCGATCTGCCGCTGCACGGCGGGCGTGTGCCGCGCTGGCTGGGTGAGCGCATGACCCGGCTCGGGGCGGTGATGTGCCAGGCTATCGTCCATCATTACGGCCGCGACGAGCTGCTGCGGCGCCTCGCCCATCCCTTCTGGTTCCAGTCCTTCGGCGCGGTGATGGGGATGGACTGGCATTCCTCCGGCATCACCACGAGCGTCATCGGCGCGCTGAAACGCGGTCTCGCGCCGCTCTCCAGCGAGCTTGGCATTCATGTCTGCGGCGGGCGCGGCAAGCATTCGCGGGCGACGCCCGGCGAGCTGATCGCCATCGGCGAGCGCGTCGGCTTCGACGGGCAGGCGCTCGCGACCGCAAGCCGGCTGGTTGCCAAGGTGGACAGCGCCGCCGTCCAGGATGGCTTTGAGCTTTATCTGCATGGGTTCATCGTTGCCGATGATGGACAGTGGGTCGTGGTCCAGCAGGGCATGAACGGCGACAAGCGGCAGGCGCGCCGCTATCACTGGCTATCGGAGGGCCTCAGGAGCTTCGTCGAGGAGCCGCATACCGCCATCGACGGCGCGGCCCAAGGCCAGATCGTCAACCTCACCGATCGCCGGGCCGGAGCCTCGCGAAACGGCCAGCTCGACCTGTTGCAGTCGCTTGGAGCCCATGGCATTGCCCGCGAGCTGGCGAGCCTCGAGCGGGTGGCGCCGGAGCCGCTCGCGAGCCGCGCAGAAGCACAGCCGCTGCTTCCGCATCTCACCATGCCGGCGCATCACGAGGTGCGACCGAGCGATGTTTTGCAGCCGCGCCTTGCCGCAACCCTCGCCGCGGCGGCCGACCGTGGTCCCGCCGATTTCGCCGAGCTGCTGCTGGTCCCCGGCGTCGGCGCGCGGACCGTGCGCGCGCTGGCCATGGTCGCAGAGGTCGTACACGGCGCGCCCTACCGCTTCACCGATCCCGCGCGCTTCTCCTTCGCGCATGGCGGCAAGGACCGTCATCCCTTTCCGGTGCCGCTGAAGGTCTACGACCAGACCATAGGCGTGCTGAAATCGGCGATCCGGAATGCCAAGCTCGGCCGCGAGGAGGAGCTGTCAGCGCTCAAGCGTCTCGATGATCAGGCACGCCAAGTTGAACGCCGTGAGCAAGGGCCGTCAGTGGAGGCCGTTATCGCTGAGGAATTTGCTGCCTCACACAGCTATGGCGGGCGCAGCGTGTTCGGCTGGGAGCCCGCACCCGACGCGGCCTCGCGGAAGTCGCGGGCTCCAACGGCATCGTAACTTCGCTGGCGGCAGCGCCGGCAACGGCACCCCCTGGATTGCGGGCAAGACGGGGTCCCACGCATTGGCTTTGGTCCGAATCACTCTAGCTTGCCGGGCAGGCTGGAGGCTTGCATGCGTTTTCCCCCATCTCTTCTCGACGAAATCCGCGCGCGCCTGCCGGTCAGCCAGGTGGTGGGCCGTCATGTGAAGCTGAGGCGTCAGGGGCGCGAATATGTCGGCCTCTCGCCGTTTAAGAACGAGAAGACGCCGTCCTTCACCGTCAATGACGACAAGGGCTTCTATCATTGCTTCGCCAGCGGGGAGCATGGCGATATCTTCACCTTTGTGATGAGGGCGGAGGGGCTCTCCTTTCCCGAGACCGTCGAGCGCCTCGCCGAGGAAGCCGGCGTTCCCATGCCGAAGCTCACGCCCCAAGCTGAAGCACGCGAAGACGAAAGCGTGCGGCTGCGCAAGCTAATGGAAGCCGCCTGTGTGTTCTTCCAGGAGAGGCTGCGATCAGGAGCCGGGAGTCAGGCGCGGGAGTATCTCGATCGGCGGGGCCTCGCCGAGGCGGATATCGCAGGCTTTCGCCTGGGCTATGCGCCTAACAGTCGCTCAGCGCTGAAGGAGCATCTGGCTGGGAAAGGCTTCGCCACGGCGGACATGATCACCGCGGGCCTCTTGATTGCCGGCGACGACATTCCGGTCAGCTATGACCGCTTCCGCCACCGGCTCATCTTCCCGATCGGGGACTGGCGCGGCGGCGTCATCGCTTTTGGCGGCCGGGCGCTCGATTCCGACCAGCAGCCCAAATATCTGAACTCGCCGGAAACCCCGCTATTTCACAAGGGCTCGGTGCTGTTCAATGCCGCCGCCGCGCGTAAGGCTGCGCATGAACGCGACTCGGTCATCGTCGGCGAAGGGCTATATGGATGTCATCGCCCTCACCCGCGCCGGCTTCCCCAACAGCGTTGCCCCGCTCGGTACTGCCCTGACCGCCGACCAGCTTCAGCTCCTCTGGCGCATGGCGCCGGAGCCGGTCATGTGCTTCGACGGCGACAGCGCCGGCATGAAGGCCGCCTATCGCGCCGTTGAGACCGCGTTGCCGCTACTGCAGCCAGGCAAAAGCCTCAGCTTCGTCTTTCTGCCCGATGGCCTGGACCCGGACGACCTCTTGCGCCAGCAGGGCGCGACCGCCGTCGCTCAGGCGCTCAGCGAAACCCGCCCGCTCGTCGATGTGCTCTGGTCGAAGGAGCTGGCCGCCGGAACGTGGGAGACGCCGGAGCGGCGCGCGCAGCTTGAGACCCGGCTGAACGAGCTGGCTGGCTCGATCGCCGACAGGACCGTGCGCCTGCATTACGAGCAGGCCATCCGCCGGCGGCTCCGCGAGCATTTTCAGGCATCGAGCGACCGGGGTGAGCGGTGGCCCTCGAGCTTGCCGACGAGGCGAGGAGGCGGCTATTCGTCCCAGACCTTTGCTCAAAGCGGCGCGGGAGCCCGCCGCGCGGCCACGGGAGGATTCACGGGCTCGAAACGTCCGGCTTTTCAAAATACCCCGCTTGGCACATACTCCCAAAGTCTTGTGGACAGTCCCTTGGTGCGCGCACAGCCCCTCGGACTTCCGCGGCGCGAGGCATTGCTCATGCAGACCGTGCTCAACCATCCTTGGCTGATGGACGGTTTTCTGGAAGACATTGCAGCCATCCAATTTGAGGCACCGGCGCTACAGCAGCTCCGCGATCTCGTTCTTACGGCGTATTATGAGCAAAATCCTCTTGACAACGAGGGGTTGCGTAATCAATTGGAAAAGTCAGGCCATGCGAGTCTGCTGGCCCAGGTAAAGCACGCCATTACGCACAACAGCGATTGGGATACGCAGCCTAGTACATCGCACGAAGATGTCTTGAGAGGCTGGCGTCATAGGCTGGCGATGCACCGTAAAGCAGTTGAGTTGAAGCGGGAGCTGGAGTCGGCTGAGAAGGCATTTGCCAACGAGCAATCAGAGCAGAACTATCTCAGACTGCAGGATCTCTCCATGCAGGTTCTCAGCGTGGATGGCGCCGAGGCCGGTGCGGAGGGGCATAGTGCGCGATCGGATGGCTAACGTTTGGTTCGCAAAATGCGCCAGCGTTTTGTGAAAATTAACCGAGGCGGGCTAGCCATTGTCTGAGACGGCTTCGCGGATGCGTTGGCGGGTGGTGAGCTGACTTCCTTTCTGCGACAACACGGAAATTCTCGAGAGGTCAGGCACCGCGCCTTGCTGGACAGCAACGGCCGCGTGTGCGTTTCGGCATAGGAGTCAACCGACGCGCCATCATTTTTTGCGCCCCCTAAGATCCGATACGGCATCTTGGTGCGTTAAGAGGGACGGCTCGCGTTGAATGTGGAAGCCTTAAGGAGGCGGCCATTGGAGTTTGGGATGGCGACGACGGCTAAAGCGGAAGAACAGGAAACGCCAACGGGCGAGGCAACCGACGCCCCGCTCTTGGACCTTTCCGATCAGGCGGTAAAGCGCCTCATCAAGGTCGGAAAAACTCGCGGCTTCATCACCTATGATGAGCTGAACGAGGTTCTTCCCTCCGAGGAGGTCTCTTCGGAGCAGATCGAGGACATCATGGCGATGTTCTCCGAGATCGGCATCAATGTGATCGAAGCCGACGAGGTGGAGGAGGCAGATGCCGGCGCCATCGAGGAGGACGAGGAAGATCGCGGCATCGCCGCCAATCTGCCCGCGGCCAAGCAGGACAAGAGCGCCGAGCCGACTGACCGCACCGATGATCCGGTGCGCATGTATTTGCGCGAAATGGGCGCCGTCGAGCTGCTCTCCCGCGAGGGCGAAATTGCGATCGCCAAGCGCATCGAGGCCGGCCGCGAGGCGATGATCTCAGGCCTGTGCGAGAGCCCGCTGACCTTCCAGGCCATCATCATCTGGCGCGATGAGCTCAACGAGGGCAAGATCCTCCTGCGCGACATCATCGACCTGGAAGCCACTTATTCCGGGCCATTTGCGCGCGCCCCCGAAGGCACCCCCGAGCTGCCCGCGCCTGCCAATGGCGTGAACGGCGCCCATGTCGGCGAGCCTGCGGCTGCCGAGGAGGAAGCCGAGGAAGGGGAAGAGGGCGCGCCGCGTCCGAGCGAAGAGGACATCGACGAGGAGGATTTCGAGAACTCCCTGTCGCTGGCCGCCATGGAAGCCGAGCTGAAGCCCAAGGTGGTCGAGACCTTCGACAACATCGCCGGCAACTACAAGAAGCTGCGCAAGCTTCAGGACGAGCTGGTCGACCGCAAGCTGAATGACGATGCGCTCTCGCCCGCACAAGAGAAGCGCTACAAGAAGCTGAAGACCGAGATCGTCGCGGAAGTGAAGAGTCTGTCGCTCAACTCCAACCGCATCGAGGCGCTCGTTGAGCAGCTCTACGATATCAACAAGCGCCTGATGGGCCTCGAAGGGCGCCTCCTGCGCCTTGCCGACAGCTACAACGTCAAGCGCGAGGAATTCCTGCGCGAATATCAAGGTTCCGAGCTCGACCCGCACTGGGCTGACCGCGTCATTCAGCTCAAGAGCAAGGGCTGGAGGGTCTTCATCGACCGCGAGCATAGCCGCGTCGACGAGTTCCGCCGGGAAATCCAGAACCTCGCCTCCGAAACGGGCCTGGAAATCTCCGAATTCCGCCGCATCGTGAAAATCGTGCAGAAGGGCGAGAAGGAAGCCCGTGAGGCTAAGCGCGAGATGGTCGAGGCCAATTTGCGTCTCGTGATCTCGATCGCCAAGAAATACACGAACCGCGGCCTGCAGTTCCTCGACCTGATCCAAGAAGGCAATATCGGCCTGATGAAGGCGGTCGATAAGTTCGAATACCGCCGCGGCTACAAGTTTTCGACCTATGCCACCTGGTGGATCCGGCAGGCGATTACCCGGTCCATTGCGGACCAGGCGCGCACGATCCGCATCCCCGTGCACATGATCGAGACGATCAACAAGATCGTGCGCACCTCGCGCCAGATGCTGCATGAGATCGGCCGCGAGCCGACGCCTGAGGAGTTGGCCGAGAAGCTCGCCATGCCGCTCGACAAGGTGCGCAAGGTGCTGAAAATCGCCAAGGAGCCGATCTCGCTGGAGACGCCGATTGGCGACGAAGAAGATTCGCATCTGGGCGATTTCATTGAGGACAAGAACGCGATCCTGCCGATCGACGCCGCTATCCAGTCGAACCTGCGTGAGACGACGACCCGCGTGCTGGCGAGCCTCACGGCGCGCGAAGAGCGCGTGCTGCGCATGCGCTTCGGCATCGGCATGAACACCGATCACACGCTGGAGGAAGTCGGCCAGCAGTTCTCGGTCACCCGCGAGCGCATCCGCCAGATCGAGGCGAAGGCGCTGCGCAAGCTGAAACATCCGAGCCGCAGCCGCAAGCTGCGCAGCTTCCTGGACAATTAGATGCCCGTTCGCGGCCTTGTCATTTCGCCGCCGATTGAGGTCGGCGGGGGTAGGCTGTATGTGAAAAGCTCAACACTAAATCCTCAAGAGCTCAGAACCTATTTGCTCTTCTGGGACAAGTTGGACTGGCCAGATAACAACGTGGCCAAATTTACTCTCGGCCCTGATGAAGAGTTTCTGCAGGAAGCTGGAATACTGACGCGTGTCGCAGTTCGACTGAATTTATGCGGCGAAATCTCTGAATTATTTCGACAGGCTCACGTCGCCGGATTTGACCTGCTAGACCAAAGGGAGCCGGGTTGCTGGAGCTTGGCTCGTGGACCCAACTCCATCGCATTCACTGATAGCGAGGTTGTATCCGGTAGGGGGATTTTAGTGTCTCTGTATAACGCCGTCCCCGTTCCTGATAAAGATGTTCCTCTAGCAGGCTGTTGAAGAAGTCAGGCGTGTTCGCAGACAAAGGCAGAATCATCGCCGTTGTGGATATAGAAGTGGCCGACGAGGCGACCGGCGGTGCCGATCATGGCCCATCCGCGACCGCAGGCGGGATCATTTTCGTCGTGACCTTCCCAGGAGAACTCCGCACAGGCTGATCCATCGCGTGCGCCGTATCGAACGTCGAGGAAGCCCTTGAGCGCGCCGAAGGCGATTTCGCCGTCCGCCGAGCCTTTAAACGTGAGATGCGCCTCTTCGACGAGATCAAGGAAGTCCTCGCCCCAGTTGTCCATCTCAACGATGCGCCAGCGGCCGGCGAAGGCCTTGGCGAAGGCGGGAACCCTGGCCATCAGCCGGTCTCCGCCATGAGTTTGGGCAGCCGGACCAGATTGTATGCGGCGGCTGCCAAGGTGAAGGCCCAGCCGACACGATCGCGGCCGCGTAACTTCGTCTTGTCCTGGCCGGCGACCGTCTTGATCCAGCCGAACGCCTCCTCAATGCGCTTGCGGATACGCTGGCTGACGCCATAGCCGCTGTGCCGGGTCGTGCGGCCGTCGATCGCCGAACGTCGGCCGCTGGTGTTCCGCGCCACGTGCGGCGTCACCTTCATCGAGCGCAACTCATTGACGAAGTCCTGTGCATCATAAGCCTTGTCGGCGCCGAGCGTGATCGCTCGCGGCCGGTCGGCGCGCGCCTCGATCATGTGCAGCGCCGCTACCCGTTCGGCATGACCGTCAGCCAACGTCAGGCAGGCATCGACCAGCAATCCGTGGCGGTTCTCCATCAATCCATGCCCCATGAAGCACAGCTTCGCCTCCTTGCCTTTGCCCTTCCTGTAGAGCCGCGCCTCGGGATCGGTGGCCGAGGCATGCGTGTGGTTGGTCCGCTTTTGGCCATGGAAGTCAGCTTCGGCATTGCGCCCGCCGCCTGGAACCGGCGGCTCGCCAGAGCCATCCCTCGGCTTGACGCTCTTCATCGACGCCCAGGCCTCGATCAGCGTGCCGTCGACCGAGAAGTGATCGGTAGACACGAGCTTTCTCACCTTGGGCTGGGCCAGCACCGACGCCAGAAACTTCGCCGCGATATCGCCCTCCAGCAGCCGGTCGCGGTTCTTCGAAAACACCGAATGGTCCCACGCCGCGTCATCGACGCCGATGCCCACGAACCAGCGGAACAGAAGGTCGTATTCCAGCCGCTCCATCAAGAGCCGCTCCGAGCGGATCGAGTAGAACGCCTGCAACAACATCGACCGCAGCAGCTTCTCCGGCGGGATCGACGGCCGTCCGATCGGTGAATACAGCACGGCGAACTCGCGCTCCAGCGCAGCAAGCGCTTCGTTCACGATCACCCGGATCGCCCGCAATGGATGATCGCGCCGAACCCGCGCCTCCAAATCCACATAGCTGAAAAGCTCGCCTGTTCGAGTGTCGCCGCCCCGCATGCATCGGTCTCCGAATCCATTCGAAGCGAATGAATCACGCCCAGGGCCTGCCGACGAGCGACTTTTTCAACAACCTGCTAGCAGAGATTTTCGAATTTAGAGTTGGGCGGCGAGATGAACTCCTCGCCTTTCGCGTTCATCTGGAGAATCTCTATCAAAAAATTTCTTCGCAACCTGACTTCCAGTTGTCGGCCTCAAGTGAAAAGGCTCAGCTCGAAAAATCCCTTGCTGACTATGTCAGGGTAGCAAAGGAGTCACGCTGGCCATTCAAATTGACAAGTGAATTTAGTGCTAAATTAAATCTCTCTGCGAGCAAGGTTGGCGCTGCCTTTGCCCTCGGAACTGCCGCTAATGCGTTATCAGGTCCTGCCGCTGCAGTGGTTGCAAGCTTAATCCCCCTCATTGAGGTAAAGGGGGAGATAGGCCTCAAGGGAAAAAAGGCAACGACCACGCCTTTTGAATACGTGGCCAGCTACCATCGAGATCTGTTCATTTGATCTGAGAGTAGCCCCACGCTGGCGAGCGTGGGGCTTTTTATCACCCCGCCTCGCGGTGGGGGGTTGGGGACCGCGAGGGAAGGGAAGCGGAGGTTGCGGACCGCTTATGAGGCTCACTCTATCGCCGCCAAGGTGAACTTGCGATGAATGCGCCCGGCTCTCATGCCGGGCATTTGTTTTTATGGGCCGCCGCGTCTGCGATGCATCAAATGGTCGCCCGGAATGGAGGAACCACATGGCGCGAACCACCGTCGCAACCGCCTTCGACCGCGTCCGCCAGGCCGTCCAGAGCGCCGGCCTGCCGGGCATCGAGGAAGGCACCTCCCATGGCGATCCCGCTCTGCGCGTAAACAGGAAATTCCTCTGCCGCATAAAGGACGCCGATACGCTCGTGCTGCATTGCCCGCTGGAGGAAAAGCAGCTGCTGAAGGAAGCCGCGCCCGAGATCTATTGGGAGACACCGCATTTTCACGGCTGGCCGGGCATCCTTGTCCGGCTCTCTGTAATCAGCGATCACGAGCTGCGTCACCGGCTGGAACGTGTCTGGCGGCTGCGCGCGGGCAAGCGCCTCATTTCCAGCTTCGAGAGATCGGAGTAAGAATGAACGCCGGGAGGCGCGATGGATCCGTCACGCTTTGCCGAAAGACGCTTCGGCCGGGGCCTATGCGCGCCGGAGCAATCGTATTCAAGCGTCATCGCAACCAGCGAGCACATGCCGAAAATCCTCAGTTTTTCCTCACAGGTTGCTTACGGTCATGTCGGCCATTCGGCAGGCGTATTCGCCTTGCAGCGGCTCGGCATCGAAGTCATTGCGCTGCCAACCGTCATCCTTTCCAACCGGCCCGACTATCCCCGCGCCGCAGCCTTGCGCGTCGAGCCGGCTAAGCTTGCGGAGATGCTGGAAGCGCTCCAGGAGAACGGCATGCTGGAAGGGCTCGATGCGGTCTTCACCGGCTATATGCCAAGCGCCGATCATGCCCTGACGATTGCAGATTGGCTTGGCAGGCTGCGCCTCGATCGGCCCGGAATCCAGGTGATGTGCGATCCCATCCTTGGTGATGAACCGGGCGGTCTCTATATTCCCCAGCCCGCCGCCGAGGCGCTTCGTGACCGCCTGATCCCGCTAGCCGATATCGTCAAGCCCAACCGGTTCGAGCTCGGCTGGCTAACGGGCCGGGCTATCACATCGAACGATGCGGCGCTGGTTGCCGCCGCAAAGCTTGCTCCGATCGTGCTCGTCACCTCCGGCGCCGAGCCGGTCGGCAAGCTCACCAACCTGCTGGTCTGCCGCGATGACGGCGCCTGGCTCACCGAGGTGGAGCGGAGGGAGGAGGTTCCCCATGGCAGCGGCGACCTGATGGCGGCGCTATTCCTCGCTTTTCTGTTGCGCCCATCTACGCCCGCCGAGGCTTTAGCTTTGGCCACCGCCAGCATCGAGGCGGTCGTGGATGCAAGTCTCGGCCGGGATGAGCTGTGTCTTATCGAGAGCCAGGCGGACTGGGCGGCACCCGCGCCATGGCCACTCGAGCAGATCGAGCTGTTCCGATGACCACGCTTGTCGCCGGTGCGGACGGCTGCCGAGCGGGGTGGCTTTGCGTGCTGGCGGGGGCCGAGACCGGCGCCGCGTGCGAGGCTTTCATCCTGCCAAATATCGATGCGCTGATTACGCGCAGCGACCTCGCCATGATCGCCATCGACATCCCGATCGGTATTCCCGAGATCGCCGCACCCGGCGGCAGGGCGTGCGATGCAGCGCTACGCCGGCAGCTCGGTGCACGCCAGTCGTCGGTGTTCGCCGTTCCAGCAAGAGCCGCCCTTGCCGAGGACGATTATGGTCGGGCGAGCGAGGCTGCTCTCGCCCATTCGCAGCCCGCCCGGAAAGTCTCACGCCAATGTTTTCACCTGTTCCCGAAAATCCGCGAGGTCGATGCGCTGATGTCGCCGGCGCTGCAGGCGCGTGTGGTCGAGTGCCATCCAGAAGGCGCGTTTTGGGCCATGAATGGGCGGGTGCCGCTCGCCGAGCCGAAGAAGGTGAAGTCGCAAGGCTTTCCGCCTGGCCTCGCCCTGCGGCATTTGCTGCTCGCGCGCAGCGGCTTTGCGCCGGCATTCCTGGCAGGCCAGCAGTTCAGCCGAAGCGCCGCGGGCGAGGACGATTTCCTCGACGCCTGCGCCTGTGCATGGACAGCGGGGCGCGTGCTGCGTGGCGAAGCCGCGCGCTTTCCCGAAGGCACCCCGCCAACCGACGCCAAAGGCCTGCGCATGGAAATCTGGGCATGATGCCATGCGAGGCGACGGGGGGCCGTATCTGTAGATCGGCGCCCCCTATTTGAGGGCCGCCAAGACAGAAAGCCGGTACGCTACCCCGTAGCAGGCGGTCCGAACCAAGTGGTTAGCGCCTCGGCGAGTCCCAGCTGGGCCCGGTCCCCTAGCCATGCTACATATCCGTCGGGTCGGATCAATACGGCGGTGGGCGCACCGACCGCACCAAGGACCGGAAGCTCCCACATACCTGCATATCGAGCATCGATCTGCCGGACCCGATCCGCCCACGGCGTGATGTCGAGCTCGCCGGGTTCACCTAAGTTGATGAGAACCGGCCGGGCATCGTGCAGAAAGGTGAAGACCCGCAGCGGGCCATTGGCGGTGACCACGTCGAGGTCAGGCATGCGGCGCCCAAGCAGCTTGTGTCCCTCCCCCAGATCGTATCGGATATCCAGACCAGACATCATGCCGGCGAAACGCTTGCGCGGCTCGTCCATGCTGAGGAGCTCGGAGACGCTTTCGCGCAAGGCCTTGGTGCGGTCGTCCGCCCGGCCAAGCAGCGCGACCTGCGCCATCGTGTTGCGCAAAACGCGGGCGGCGACCGGGTGCCGCTCGGCATGGTACGTGTCCAGGAGACCGTCCCGCGACATGCCCTTCACGACCTGTGCCAGCTTCCAACCCAGGTTCACCGCGTCCTGCACACCGATGTTGAGGCCCTGACCGCCGGCCGGGTAATGCACGTGTGCGGCATCGCCTGCCAGCAGCACCCGTCCCTTGCGGTAGGACGCCGCCTGTCGGGCCATATCAGTGAACCTGGAGATCCAGATCGGACTGTGAATCCCGTAGTCGGTCCCGTATACGGCAATGAGTGCCTCGCCGAGATCTCGCAGGCTGGGCTCGGTCGTGCGGCCGAGCTGCTGCTCTGTCACCATGACCCGGACTGGCCCGCTATCTCCCATCCTGCTGAAAGAATGGATGCCCATGGCGTCGTGGCGCAGGCCCCATTCCGGCTCATCGGCCAGCTCGGCCTCGGCTATGAGGTGGCTGATTGTCGGCTCCCAGCCCGGGAACCCGATGCCGGCCGCCTTACGGATCAGGCTGCGCCCGCCGTCGCACCCAACGAGATATTCTGCCCGCAGCGACCCGCCGTCAGCCAGCTCGACATCGACACCGGTGTCATCCTGTGCAAGTCCGCTGACTTCGCGTCCGCGATAGATCGGCACCGCCAGCTCATCGACCCAGTCGGCGAGGATGCGCTCGATGTGGCTCTGCCAGAGCGCGAGCCCGTAGTTGTGGCGGGTGGGGAAATCACTGATGTCCAGACGTATCCAAGCAAATCCCGCGACTTGGGCCACTTGTCCCTCGGCGAGAAAACGATCGGCGATGCCGCGCTGATCGAGAACCTCGATGGTGCGCGCGTGCAGACCACCTGCACGCGCGCCGGCGAGATCCTGGCTTGCGCGCCGCTCGACAATGGCAACGTCGACGCTCGCCAATGCCAACTCGCCCGCCAACATTAGGCCTGTCGGACCTCCTCCGACGATCACCACCCTATGCTCGGTCATAGCAACACCTCGCCTGTTCCAGATCCGTGGTTTCTTGCCAGGCCGGCAGTTCTACGGCAGGAGGCGGGGCTTGAAGCAAGGCCCTTGTGCGCCATATGTATAGAGTGAGAGGAGTGGATCCTGTCCTTCTCCCGCTTCGTCGGCTTCGACGAACAAGCTCCTCCCAAAGTGACAGCGCCGCTTTTTGCAACAGTTGTTGTCACGATTCAGGAAGACAGGAAATACTGGAATTTGTCCGGAAAGCGTTCGGCTATACTTGAGAGTAGCGCGCTTTTACTCCTCCTGCCCTCGTAGAGGCAGGACCTATCCCAAGGCCTTCAGGATCAGAACGGTGCCTTCCGTGACCACGCCGCCGAGCGCCATCAACGCCAGCCATTTGAGCGCCTGCACCGCACCGCGTGTGTAATTCGCGCGAACCTCCACCGTGATCACTTGTTCCGGCATGGCCGTGTCGCCGGCAAGCCCGTTCTCGTCAACGCTGCGCGCCGCAACCACGAGCTGTAGGCGCCGGCGCCCGGTCTCCGTTGGCGTGACGCTCCAAACCCAGCGGCCGAATGGCTCTTTGTCGAAACCGGGCCTCGTGAAAATCCACTGTGTCTCCGGTCCCAGGCTTTCGATGGTGAAGCCGCCATCGGGCGCCCGAAGCATCACGCTCATTGCCTGTGTTACCGTGATGCTGTGCCGAAACAGCTCGGCGTTGCCTTCAAAGCCGGATAGGAACGCCTCGGTCTCGTCGCGGGAGACGCGCACTTCAACCGGCATGCGGATATGGGCCCGCATTTTCCGCGGGATATTTTCGGCGAGCTTGCCGGCGTAAGCCGTCCCCGCCGATGACTGCCGGGGGCGCCCCCGGGCGGCCTTTTCAGCCTCCCTCTCACGCGCAGCCTGCTTTTTCGAAAGCGGCTTGGCCGGTTGTGGGGCCGGCGGAGCGGGAGCAGGACGCACGCGCATGTTATCGAGCCGAGTGACCGGCGGCACAGGTGCCTCGCCTCGCGGCGCAGGCGGAACCGGCATGGCACGCGGCTCGCCGCGCTCCGCATATCGCCGCGGAGATGCCGCGCCGTTTGCTGGGGGCGGTGCCTCGGCTTCTCGTGTTGGGGCAGGCAGAACCGACCGGCTGGTCGTCGCGCTGCGCTCGCGCGCCGAGGCATGCGGCCTCGATGCACGCCCATCCGCAGAATCGCCGGGGCGTCCGGCCGTAGCCGGAACCTCCAAGGCAGGGCTGAGATCGGGATCTACGGAAAGTGGCGGCTCACCTATTGGGCGAACATCGGCCCCGCCAGACGGCACCGGCTGAACCCGGCCGGCCGGCGTCAGGTCGCGCTCGCGCGGCGGCTCGGCGGGCGTCGCAAAGCGCGGCTCGGCCCGGCTCGCCTCGTCCCGCCCATACCAGTCGCGTTCCATCTGACTGCGGTCAAGCGTCGGACGCGGTACGGCCGGCCCGATCTCCCAACTCGGCGAGGGCGAAGGATCCCGCGGTGAGGCCGTGCCCAGCTCGGGCTCCTGCCTCACAGGAGGTGCTGAATCGGCGGTCGGCCGGCTCGTGATCGGACGCAAGGGCGAGCCCGAACGTGACCAGAGATTGTCGCCTTCGCCGCGGTTCGGCGGCAATTTGAGCGAGGGGCGCACAACCGGCCACTGAACCGGCTCGATGGTCTTACCGGACGGAGACTGCGCCGCAGCGTCCGCTTGGCGGCTCCTGGGCACCCGCTTGGGTGGGGCCGGCTCGCTATCCTCGACGATGTCTTCCAGAAGAATCTCCGCCTCGTCGGCAGGCGCTTTCTGTGCGGCGCTCGGGGTGGGCTGCGCCTCGGCAGTCTCCTCCTCCGCCACCGGTTCCGGAGCAAATTGGGCGGAACGTCTGCCGCGATTGCGATCGAGCCAGCCATTGGCGGCATGAAATACGAAATTGTGGCGCTTCAGGAGGTCATAGGCCGGGCTGTCAGTCTCATGAAACAGCGCTACCGCGACAAACGCGCCGTCCACCTCGGTGCAGCCCATCCGCCGCGCATCATCCGAGGCAGATTGCAGCACCCGCTCGACCTTATAGCTTGCCCGCAGGTCAAATTCGCCCGGCGTATAAAGGGTGGCGAGATTGTGATTGACGGTTTCGGTAGTGGCGCCGCGCAGACCCGGCAGGTCAGCCCGCGCACTCTCCAGCAGCGCCTGCGCGTCCGGATCGTCCAGCAGAGCGAGCAGCAGATGCTCAAGCGTCACATAGCGGTGAGAGCGCTGCTCGGCAGCCGAAATGGCCCGCCGAATCGTGTGCGCGAGATAGGCCGATTGCGGCAGATCGGTTGCAAACCCCGATGTTTCGGCCACTGTGCCCCCCGTAACCGCAGCCCCTCTTTTTCCGTAAGTCGCCTAGCCTCAATATAGCAATCCGCCTTGCCGAAAAAGCTCTTTGCGCGTTTAAACACTCCTATCAAGTCGTTTATCCGGCGAGGTGAAACCGTTATAACACCCTGCTGCCGCAAGCTCTGGGTTTTGACATGGATCCGCGCATGCCCGACCTTGGCCCCACCATTTCGCCGCAAACCCACGCGACGATTCTGGCCGAAGCTCTGCCCTTCATGCAGCGCTACGACCAGGAGATCATCGTCGTCAAATATGGCGGTCACGCCATGGGAAATGCCGAGCTGGCGGAGTGCTTTGCCAAGGACATCGTGCTGCTCGAGCAGTCCGGCGTGAAGCCGATCGTCGTACACGGCGGCGGGCCGCAGATCGGCGCGCTACTTGACCGGCTGAAGATCAAGAGCGAATTCGCCGACGGCCTTCGGGTCACCGACCGGGAGACGGTCGAAATCGTCGAAATGGTGCTCGCCGGATCGATTAACAAGCAGATCGTCGCCGAGATCAACCGACTGGGCGGGCGCGCCTGCGGCATTTCCGGCAAGGACGCCAATCTGATGATCGCGCGCAAGCTGGAGCGTCGTGTGCGTGCGCCAGATTCCAATATCGAGCGCATTGTCGATCTCGGCTTCGTTGGCGAGCCGGTCGAGGTCAACCCGGGCATCGTCGAGGTGATCGCGCGGGGCGATCTCATCCCTGTCGTGGCGCCGATCGGCGTGTCGCGGGAAGGCGTGACCTTCAACATCAACGCCGATACGTTCGCGAGCGCTCTGGCCGCCGCAATGAAGGCCAAGCGCCTCCTTTTGCTCACCGACGTGCCGGGCGTGCTCGACAAGGACAGTCAGCTCATTCCCAAGCTGACCGTCAGCAACGCTAGGGCGCTGATCGCCGACGGCACCATCTCCGGCGGCATGATTCCGAAGGTGGAAAGCTGCATCGAGGTGATCGAGGCGGGCGTCGAGGGCGTCGTCATCATCAACGGCAAGGTGCCCCATGCGGTGCTGATCGAGCTGTTTACCCAGCACGGCGCCGGAACACTCATCGAGCAGGATTCAATGACGTCTTGAGCGGCAGGATGGAATAAAGTCTTGCGCGGATTGACGGGTAGCAACAGGCTGTTACGAGCGGCCACGCGATCGTGCCTTGCTCCCCGCCGAGACGGGAATGGAAGCGCCATGGGCCTCACCGCGGGTGACGGCACGGCAGATTAACCCTGATTCAGGCAGGACTGGCCTCGCTGCCATCTCATGGCCTGGACCATTGCCGATTTCGGCGAGCATGCCGGTTCAATCCGGCAAATCTTCTTCCAAGCCCGTGATCTCCTCTGGCAGGACCACGATGACCTTGCCCGCCCCCATATCCACCTCCGGCACCGCGCTTTCGGTAAATGGCACGAAAGTGGTCTGGCCGCCGTGCTTCGAGCGAATTTCGAGCAGATCGCCGGCACCGTAATTCTGCACCGCGGCAACCTGGCCAATCGCCTCACCCTCTGGCGTCTCGGCCGTGAGGCCCACGAGGTCGTCGTAATACCACTCGTTCTCTTCCGTCGGCGGCAGCCGGGCCTTTTCCACATAAAGCTCGGTGCCTTTCAGCCTTTCGGCGGTGGTGCGGTCGGCGATGCCGGACAGGCGCACGGCAAGCACGCTGCCCTTGATCACCCTCAGGCTTTCGATAGTGAAGCTGCGCCCTTGCGCGTCAGTTAGCGGGCCATAGGCAGTGATGCTTTCCGGATCCTCGGTGAACGAGGTGATGCGCACCTCGCCCCTCAGCCCCTGCGCCGAATTGATACGGCCGAGAAGCACCCGGTCCGCGCCGGCTTCTTTATCAGCCGGCGACTTGGCACGCTTATTCATCAATCAGCCTCAAATGCGCCCCGGCACGGGTCCGGAGGCCCCGATGATGACGAAGGCTTGCGCCGCCCCGCGGGGAAGCTGCGCCGCTAGGCGCCGGCTTCCGCGCCGCCGCTGACCCCTTCCTCGGCTTTCTTGCGCTTCTCCTCGGCGCGCTCGACAGCCTTCTTGCCGGGCTTGGCCTTCTCGGGATTGTTCTTGGCCGTTCGCTTCATCAGGCCGCGCTCATCGAGAAAGCGCAGCACACGGTCGGTCGGCTGCGCACCGACGGAGAGCCAATGCTTGGCGCGCTCCTCGTCGAGCACAACGCGGTCGGGGCTGTCCTTGGGCAGGATCGGGTTGTAGCTGCCGATGCGCTCGATGAAACGGCCGTCGCGCGGCGCGGTCGCCTCAGCGATCACGATACGGTAGAAGGGGCGTTTCTTTGCGCCGCCCCGGGCGAGCCTGATTTTCAGTGGCATTTCAGTTGTCCTCTGCGTTCCAACAATTTCGGTCGAAATCCCCGCGCAAGCGGGGATCAGCATAGTCTTCCTGTCTCTCTGCTTGCTCTGTTGTCATCCCCGCGAAAGCGGGGATCCAGCCTTACGACGCGATCTCGGAATACAGATCGGCCCAGTCGGGATTGTCCTTCTCGATCAGTTCAAGCTTCCACCTGCAATTCCATTTCTTGATCTGCTTCTCACGGGCGATTGCCAGCTGGATATCTTCGAATGGCTCGAAATGGACCAGACGATCGACCCCATACTTCTTGGTAAACCCCTTCACCGCTCCGGTCTTATGCTGATAAACACGTTGGACCAGAGCGCTGGGTACGCCGACATAGAGCGTGCCGTCCTTTCGGTTCGCCAGGATGTAGACGTAGCAAGACGGCTCCACCATTCCTCCAGTCGGATCTCTCACCTCGTGCTGGATCTCCCGCTTACGCGGGAATGACACCGTGCGCATGGCGAGGCAGATGACATCCAACCGGTCTTACATCTTTCTCTATTTCTTCTTCCCCGGGAGCCCTGGCAATCCGCCAAATCCCCCTGGCAACCCGGGCAAGCCGCGCGGCAAGCCTCCGGGCAGACCCGGCATGCCGCCAGGCAACCCGCCACCGCCAGGAAGGCCCGGCATTCCCGGCGGCATTTTCCCGGACTTGGCCGCCTCGACCATTTCTGGCGTCACCTCCGGCATCGGGCCGCCCATGCCGAACAGCTTGCCGAGGCCGCCCTTGCCCTTGGAGACCATCTTCATCATGTCCGCCATCTGGCGGTGCATTTTCAGCAGCTTATTGACGTCGGCGACCTGCGTGCCCGAGCCGGCCGCGATGCGCTTCTTGCGCGAAGCCGCCAGAACCTTCGGATTGCGCCGCTCCTGCTTGGTCATGGAGCCGATGATCGCGACCTGCTGCTTAAACATCTTGTCGTCGAGGCCGCTAGCATCGATCTGCTTCTTCATCTTGCCGATGCCGGGCAGCATGCCGAGGATCGACGACATGCCCCCGAGCTTTTGCATCTGCTTGAGCTGATCGGAGAGATCGTCGCAGATCGAACTCGCCCTTCTGCATCTTCCTCGCGACTTTGGCGGCCTTCTCGGCATCGATAGTCGCCGCAGCCCTCTCGACCAGCGAAACCACGTCGCCCATGCCGAGGATGCGCCCCGCAATGCGCTCGGGATAAAAGTCCTCCAAGCCGTCGAGCTTTTCGCCGGTGCCGAGCAGCTTGATCGGCTTGCCGGTGACCGCGCGCATGGAAAGCGCCGCGCCGCCACGGCCATCGCCGTCGATACGGGTGAGAACAATACCGGAAACACCGATTCGTTCGTTGAAGGTTCGGGCGACGTTCACGGCATCCTGGCCGGTGAGACTGTCTGCCACCAGCAGCGTCTCATGCGGGTGGGCAATGTCGCGCACCTCCGCGACTTCGGCCATCAGCGCCTCATCGATATGGAGGCGCCCTGCGGTGTCGAGCATCACCACATCATAGCCGCCAAGACGCCCGGCCTCCATGGCGCGGCGTGCGATCTGCGGCGGGGTTTGGCCGGCGACGATCGGCAGCGTATCGATGCCGGCCTGCTCACCCAGAACCTTGAGCTGCTCCTGCGCGGCCGGACGGCGCGTGTCGAGCGAGGCCATCAGCACGCGCTTCCTGTCGCGCTCGGTGAGGCGCTTTGCGATTTTGCCGGTCGTGGTCGTCTTACCGGAGCCCTGCAGGCCGACCATCATAATGGCGAACGGCGCGGGCGCATTGAGATCGAGCGGTACCGCCTCAGCCCCGAGCGTTTCCACCAGTTCGTCATGGACGATCTTGATGACCATCTGGCCGGGCGTGACGGATTTCAGCACCGCCTGACCGACAGCCTTGTTCTTCACCCGGTCAGTGAAAGAGCGCACCACGTCGAGCGCCACGTCAGCTTCGAGAAGCGCCCAGCGCACCTCGCGCATCGCCTCGCCAACATCATTTTCCGACAGCGCCCCACGCCCAGTGAGCTTGTCGAGAATGCCGGAGAGGCGATCGGATAAAGATTCGAACATGGGTCTCACGCTTTGCGCTGGAGTTGAGCGCCCGCGGTAGGGGGCTTTCCTCTAATCTCGCGCGCCTCGCCAAGATTTCAAATGGCCAAACGAAAAAACACCCGCGGGCGAATATCGCTGGCGGATGCTGCCTCCCTTGCCTCCCGGTCCTAGATCATGGCCATGTGCAAGGCGGGCTGGTCGTTTGACGCAATTTTTGATTGCGCACCTGTTCTACGCCCTCCTCAACGGCCGCGTCAACAGCCGATTAGGGGAGCTCGACAGCGTGACCCCGCCATAGTTCATCAACACGAGCGGACCGCCGGCCGGGCGACTAGAACGCTGCCGTGTAGATGGCAAGTGCATCGGGCTCGGTCAGTTCGCGCGGATTGTTGACCAGCAGCCGTGTCTGCTTCATGGCGTCGCGCGCGAGCATCGGTAGCGCGTCTTCGGTGATCTTCACCTCGCGAAGGCGCTGCGGCACTTCGAGCTCGCGCGACAAGGCAGCCAGCGCCTCGACAAAAGCCTCAGCACGCCCGGCGAGGGGGGTCGCCGCAAGCTCGGGAAAGCCATCTGCGGCGATCTCGGCGTAGAGGTGATGTGCTTCGGGAAGGTTGAAGCGCAGGACGTGGGGCAGCACCAGCGCATTGGAGAGGCCGTGAGGCACGTGATAATGGCCGCCGATCGGGTAAGCGAGCGCGTGAACCGCAGCAACCGGCGAATTGGCGAAGGCCTGGCCGGCGAGCAGCGAGCCCAGCAGCATCTTTCCACGCGCCTCGCGATTGCGACCATTGAAAACCGCCTCGCGGACATTCGCCCCGAGCAGCTGCAGCGCCTGGCGAGCAAGACCGCGTGAGATTGGGTTGTTGTTCGCCGATTTCGAGGCATAGGCCTCGATGGCATGCACCATGGCGTCGATGCCGGTCGCGGCGGTGGTGGATGGCGGCAGGCCGAGCGTCAGATCGGCATCGAGAATGGCGATGTCGGGCAGGAGGAGCGGCGAGACGATGCCCTTCTTTTCCGCCGCGCCGGTGGTGATAATCGCGACCGGCGTCACCTCCGAGCCGGTGCCGGCGGTGGTCGGCACCAGCACCAGCGGCAGACGCGGTCCCTTGGCAATGCCGACGCCATAGGTCTCGGCGATTGGCTCGCCGCTTCGGGCAAGAAGCGCGGCTACCTTGGCCACATCCATCGGTGAGCCGCCCCCAAGGCCAAGCAGGCCAGTCGCCTTATGGGCCTTGGCGGCCGCCACGGCTGCCTGGATATTGGCTTCCGGTGGGTCGGCCTCGACCTCGTCGAAGATCGCGACGGCGATGCCGGCCTCTTCTAGCGATTGGAGCGCCGGAGCGATAACGCCCAGCGCGCGCAAGCCTTTGTCTGTGACAACGAGAACGCGGCTGCCGAGCACCGGCTTTACCATTTCGCCGATCCGGGCCGACGCACCATCCGCGGCAATAATCGATTTGGTCGTGTTGAAGATGAAACCGGCCATTTGCGTCTCCTGCCTCGCTGCTATTCCCGTCCAGCCCGACGGATTGTAGCGCCGCCGCCTGTTCAGCGCGACCATTCCGCACCGAAGGCCGGGCTGTGCCTCTTATGTCACGCCTCGCTGGCCGTTTATTTCCCGATTACGCACGGGAGCTTGCGGACGTAGGCCCCCATTGTTACAAAGAAAACGCAGCTGGGTGTGCTTTTAGTCACGGAGGGAAAGCCCCGGCAGCAGCGCACGGCTCATCTCAGAATCGGCCGCTGAGCTTTAGAGATATATTTCGTCTCATCCGCTCGCCGGAGTGAGGCAACAAACTGAACAATAAACCCGCTCTTTAATCTTTTTCTCTCGCCTGTCGCTCAAACGGCAGGCGAATGCTTTTGGGGCGCCTGGCCGACTGTTTGCGCCTACACAAGAGAAATGGGCACCGCTGACCTTATTCGTCGAAATACGTCCAGGTTTCAGCGCCATCAAGGCGGCGCACCTTCGCGCGGGCCAGGATCTCCGGCTCCATCAGTCGGGCATTGACGCCCATCCAGTCGCTTTCCGGTTTGAGCGCAGCCCAATACACGACGCAACCGCAGGCGGAGCAACGGTGAAATTCCAGCACTCCTGCGTTGCATAGATAGACATCGGTGGTTGCTTCGGGTTCTGACCGATGAACTTGCCTCGGGGCGTAATACGCCCAAAGAGCACCGTAACGTCGGCATATGGAGCAGTTGCAGTCCGTAACTTCGGTGGGGGCAGCATCGATCTCCAGGCATACAGCCCCGCAATGACAGGAAGCTCTAATCAAAATCACCCTCGCCTGCTAGCCGTCTCACCTACTTTCTCGCTCGTCGCGAGGGCTGCGCATCCAGTCCAGGATCAGCCCGACGACCCCTGCGCCAATTGCCACGTCGGCGATGTTGAAGATGTACCAGGAAAAATCGCCGTAGTGGAAATGGAAGAAGTCGGCGACTGCGCCATGAACGATACGGTCGGTGAGGTTGCCGAGCGCGCCGCCGATGATCAGGCCGAGTGAGAGCGCGGCAAAGCGCGTCATGGAATTGGCCATCCAGATCAGCAGTGCCGCAACCGCGACGAGCGATACGCCAATCAGGATCACCTGGCCTGTCGAGCCATGCTGGGGGAACAGGCCATAGGACACGCCCTTGTTCCAGGCCATCACCAGCTCGAAAAACGGAGTGATCTCCACCCGGCCACGCTCGGCGATGCGGTAGACGTCGAGCATCCAATATTTGTGGCCCTGATCGAGCGCAAAAGCGAAGAGCGCCGCAATGGCGCCCGTACTACTCGCCGGGCCCCAAAGCCGAAATCGCGCCTGGGCTGGACTTTCTGCCTTGCTCGGCTCCATTGCGGCATCCGCTCCCGTTGAAGCGCCCTTTTCGCAAAGCAAGGGGGCAGCTGTAAAGAGCGTTGAGGGAACACACGACGGAGCCGGTCGGAAGCGCCTTCGGAACCTGCGGCGTCAGGCGGGGCGCGCCGACATTACCGGCTGGCCGGGTGCGGGGGCAGCGCCATTGTTTGGCGGTGGTGAGCCTTGAGCATCGCCCATCGCGTCCTGAAGTGCACTGCGCAGAGCAAGGGGATCGCCGACTGCCGGCAGGTGGATCATGTCGTCGCCAGTGCCATGTATGTCCAGGCTCCCATAGCCTAACAGCCGGCCCAAGAAATCCTGACCGAACTGGACTTCTTCGATGTTGCGCAGCTGAAGCTCGTTGGTTTCCCGCTCAATGAGACCGCGCTTGTAGATGAGCCGCTGATTGGTGACGCCGATTTCCGTGGTCCAGATCGGGGTCATGATCGACAGAAAAATAAGCGCGCCAGCTATCAGCGCCGCGAGCGCCGCCCAGCTACTATTGCTGTTATTGCTGATGCCGATGGCCAGGACCGCGACTACGACGGCCACGATAACCGCCCCCCAGGCTGCTGCGTGGTACAGCCAGTGGAAATGCGCACGGTAGCGGATCGCCTCATTCGGCGCGAGGCTCTTCTCGATATAGCTCACGATGCCGCTCCTTCTTTCTCCGCAGTCGATCCTCAGCAGGAATGGAAACGCTTCAGACGAAGCACCGTTTCATATGGGGCCGGTCCAACGCAGAAAATAGACGGCCGTGCCGCCGTAAATGCGTTGGTCGAGAAGCTCAAAGCCGCCGGGCGGCGTGAATTCAGCCTCGGCGCTTTCCTCAAGCACCATGATCGCATCAGACGATAGCCAGGCGCCGGTCGCGGCGGCATGAAGCGCGAGCTCGCTAAGCCCCTTGCCATAAGGCGGATCGGCGAAGGCGAGAGAGAATGGCGCTAGTGTGCCGATCTCGCCGAGCCGGGTGGCATCGCGGCGGTAAATCCGTGTCGCGGCGATTAAACCAAGCGCTTCCGCATTGCGCCGGATCAGCCCGCAGGCTTCGGCGCTCTCCTCCACGAAGAGCGTGAAGCCGCCGCCCCGTGACATAGCCTCAAGGCCAAGCGCTCCGGTGCCGGCGAACAGGTCGAGCACGCGCGCGCCCTCGATCTCGACGCCAAGGCCGTGCGTGAGGATGTTGAAGATAGACTCCCGCACGCGGTCGCTGGTCGGCCTTATGGTATCGTCCTTGGGGGCCGCCAGCGAGGCACCGCGGAACCGCCCGGCGACGATCCTCACGAGGATTTCCGCTTGCGTTGCGGCTTGGGCTTAGGCCGGCGCGGCTTCCCGGTGGCCTTCTCTGGGCGACTCCCGGCAGATGGCGTCCGGCCGGATTCTTGCCGCTCTCGCGCCTGCATTTTTTGAGCAATCCCGAGCCTCGCCGCCATTTCCGGGCCGAGTTGCTCAGCTATGACGCGGCGCTTCACCTCCTCGATCTGGCCGGGCTCGAGATCGCCAAGACTGAACGGCCCGAAGGATAGCCGGATGAGACGCGTCACGGTGAGCTTGAGATATTCCATAACGCGGCGCACTTCGCGGTTCTTGCCCTCGCGAATGCCGAGTGTCAGCCAGGTGTTGGTGCCCTGCGCCCGGTCGAGCCGCGCCTCGATCGCGCCATAGCGGATACCCTCGATCTCCACGCCATCCGCGAGCTTGTCCAGCTCCGCCTGGGTGATCGTGCCATGCGCCCGCACCCGGTAGCGGCGCAGCCAGCCAGTCGCGGGACTCTCCAGATGGCGGGCGAGCGCACCGTCATTGGTCAAGAGCAGGAGACCTTCGGTGTTGAAGTCGAGACGGCCAACCGAGATCACGCGCGGTAAATCCTCCGGCAGTGCCTCGAACACGGTCGGGCGTCCCTGCGGATCACGGTGCGTCGTTACCCGTCCTTTGGGCTTGTAGTAGCGCCACAGCCGGACGGATTCGGCAGCTGGAAGCGGCGCGCCATCCACCGCGATCCGGTCGCCAGCGGTCACATTTACGGCAGGGGTGTCGAGCGCCTTGCCGTTGAGTGTAACCCGGCCTTCCCCAATCAGCCGCTCCGCGTCCCGGCGCGAGCAAAGGCCCGCGCGCGCAATCACCTTGGCGATCCGTTCACCACCGGCGCCCTCGCTATCGTCCTTTTCCCGCATGTGTGTAATTTGAGCAAATCTCATATTCGACTCAGTTTGCCTGATATGATCGCGTGCAGTGATTCGAGACTTGACGGGGAGATGACATGCGTCGAGACCGCATAATTAAAGCCGTGAACACGCTGCGCGACGCCCTGCAGGCGGCCCAGATTCGCGAATTGCTGCGCGCCGCGCGCAATGGCCAGCAAATGGAAGGCGTGAACCGCACGCAAAAGATCTTGCTCGCTTATAATGTATTCATGCGCCATTACCAGGATTTCAGCGAGAGCGAAAAGGAGATGATGACCTTTTTCGGTCTGACGCCGCTGCTCGATATCGCCTTCTGGTCCGCGCTGATCGACGGCGAGCAGGCGGTGTCGCGCAAGGTCATTTCCGACGTCGACGTAGGCGCTTATAATGTCATCTTTGTAATGCCGAAGCTGCGCGAGCTGCTCACCCGCGAGAACGACCGCGAGCAGCTTATCGTCACGGACGCTCAAGGGAACGAGACCGAGATCAAGCGGCTGCGCCTGCTGGTCGCCGAGCGCCAGCGTTCGCTCACTGATCCGCAGCTCATCATCAATATCCTGCGCTCCATCGACGAATTCTACGAGGGCATGGTCTCGCTGCATGGCGGCTCGGCCGCCGGGCTGACGGTCGGCTCTATCGATAGCGGCTCGACCAAGTCTTTCGACATGTTCGGCGCGGCAACCATCATGGATGAGATCTCCACCCTCTTGATCGCGGTGTGGGACCGGATCAAATATTCGGCGGAGGAGAATTTCCGCTACCAGATCGAAGTGGCGATGATGGCGGCCGGCTTTATCAGCCGGGTGAAGGAAGCCCAAAGCGGCGGCGTCATCAATGAGGAGCAGGGCCAGCGTATCACCCGTTCCGTGGCCAAGGCCATCGAGGCGCTGTTCCGCTCCGGTGCTTATACCGAGGAGATGGACGAAATTCGTGACATCCGTGCCAGCGCGTTCCTCGTGCCCAAGACGCAACTCATCGAATATCGCCGCGACGAAGCGCGCGTCGAGTTCAAGAGCTCCGAAATGCGCGATGGGCTCGAGGTCGGCGAGAAGACCGATGCGCTCGCGCGGCTGGCCGACGTGGCCCGCCTGGGCGAAAGCAAGGATCACAGCGACGCCGGTTCCTCATCTCCGCTCTAAGCGCGGCGCCCTAGCGCGCCGCCACGCAGCGTCATGACGCCGGCATCTCCCATGGCGGCCGCGCTGGCACAGGCCGAAGCTGCGGCCAAGCGCGGTGAGGTGCCGGTCGGCGCGGTGATCACCGCCGCAGATGGCTCGATCCTCGCCCAGGACGGCAATCGCACGCTTGAGCTACACGACCCGACCGCCCACGCGGAGATGCTGGCGATACGTGCGGCTGCCCGGCTGCTCGGCAGTGAGCGGCTGACGGGTTGCGCACTCTATGTGACATTGGAGCCCTGCCCGATGTGCGCTGCGGCGATTTCCTTCGCGCGCATTGCACGGCTGTATTTTGGTGCGCCCGACCCGAAAGGCGGCGCCGTTGAGCACGGGCCGCGGCTCTTCGCCCAGCCCACCTGCCATCATGCCCCGGAAGTATATGGCGGCATCGCCGAGACGGAAGCCGCCGCCCTGCTCCGCGACTTCTTCCGCTCGCGGCGCTGATCACGGCCTTCCTGGCTGCGAGCGCGTCGAAATCTCCCGCATGCGCAAAGACAGCAAAGCTCGCGTCCTGAGAGGTTCAGCTTGCATTTCCGCCCCGCGCGTTGGAGCATTCTGGAAATGCTCTAAAGAAGAAGAACCGTGGGAGACAGACGCCATGTGCCAGATTTTTGCCGGACAGCCCCGCTGGAACTATGAGCTGGAGAAGCGCTCAGTGCGACTTGGCGGTCATTCGACAAGCATTCAGCTGGAGAATATCTTCTGGCAGACCCTCGAAGAGATCGCGTCGCGGGAGAATCTGAGCGTCGCCAAATTCATCAGCAAGCTGCATGACGAGGTGGTGCTCGCACATGGCGAGGCACGCAATTTCGCCTCGCTTCTGCGCTGCTGCTGCCTGATTTATCTCGACCGCGCCAATGACGGCGAAAGTCGCCGTTTCGGTGCCCCGAGCCGGGATGCGCGGCTCGTCGCCGCCGAATAGCTCGCCTCGCAAAAAGGCGAGAGTAGTAAGTCACTACCACCCGCCTCTCTCCCGGTGACCTATTCTAGGCAAAAAGCACACCACCGGAGGAAAGGCATCGGGCTAATGCCAGGAAGCGTGCATCTCATCGCATTCGGCTGGCTTTTCCTCGCCATGTTCTGGGTGCAGAGCGCGCTGGCCGAAGACAATCCCGGCGAAGAGCAGTTCAAGAAGGCTTGCGGGGTCTGCCGCACCCTGGAGCCGAACGCTCCCGTGCGCCAGGGCCCGAACTTGCACGGCGTCTACGGCCGCTCCTCCGGCCAACTGGCCGGCTTCAAATATTCCGATGCACTCGGGGGAATTGAGGGATGACCGGAGCCGTCATCAAACATTCCGGGAATGACACCGCGTGGATGGCACCTATGTGCCCGCCGCCAAACCGCCCTAAAAGGAGACGCCATGGCGAAAGCCATCCATATGATGATCCGCGTACTGGACGAGGCAAGGTCGGTCGATTTCTACCGCCAGACACTGCGCCTGGACATCGCCGAGCGGCTGGCGTTCGATAGCTTCACCTTGGTTTATCTGCGCAACCCGGAAGCCGATTTCGAGCTGGAGCTGACCATCAATCAGGGCCGCGCCGAGCCTTACGATCTCGGCAATGGCTACGGACATCTGGCTGTCTGCGTGGACGACCTCGACAGCGAGCACGCACGCATGCGTGAAGCGAACATTGCGGTCGGTGACATCAAGGAACTCCATCGCGATGGGGTGCTGCTCGCCCGGTTCTTCTTCATCACCGATCCCGACGGCTACAAGGTCGAGGTTGTGCAAAAACACGGACGTTACCGCTGAGCAAAGCGGCAAGACGAAGAAAGGCCGGCGCCCCGCTGAAGGCAGGGCCGGCAATGACAAGGGAGGAGAGAAACATGCGTGTCCTCGATAAGCGGACGAACGTTTCCCGCCGCGGCTTCCTGAAAGGGAGCGGCGCAGGGTTGGTTGCGCTCTCGGTCGGGACCGGCTGGATCGCCAGCCCCGATGGCGCCTGGGCGGTGGAAGTAAAGGCGCTCAAGCCCGAGACAATGCGGACGCTGGTGCAGATGGCACGAGACGTCTATCCCCACGACCAGCTTGCCGATCGGTTCTACGCCTTTGCGGTCGCCGGCTATGACGAGAAGGCCGGCGCCGATCCTGCGGTCAAGACGCTGATCGAAGATGGCGTTGCCGAGCTGAACACGGTAGCTCAGGGCAAATACAAGAGCCCCTATGCCGCCGTTCCTTGGGAGGCAGATCGCGTGGCGGTCCTGCGCCAGATCCAGAGCGGGAAATTCTTCCAGACCGTACGCGGCAACCTCATCACCGGCCTCTATAACAATACCGAGGTCTGGCCGAAATTCGGCTATGAGGGCCCCTCCGCCGACAAGGGCGGCTACATCGAGCGCGGCTTTGACGACATCAACTGGCTCTAGGCGAGGACAGGGAAGGATACATCCATGGCAGCGCCATATGATCTGAACGACGACAAGGTCGTGGTGATCGTCGGCTCGGGAGCCGGCGGTGGCACGCTCGGCACGCAGCTGGCCCTCAAAGGGATCGACACGGTGATCCTGGAAGCTGGCAACCGGGTGGAGATGGACGACTTCATAAACGATGAATGGGCCAGCTTCACGCAGCTGGCTTGGGTTGACAAGCGCACCACGTCCGGCACTTGGCGTGTACACACGGATTTCGCAGGCCTGCCGGCCTGGATCGTGAAAGCCGTTGGCGGCTCGACCGTGCACTGGGCCGGCGCTTCGCTCCGCTTTGACGAGCACGAGTTCAAGACCAAGTCCGTCTACGGGGACATCGCCGGTGCGAATCTGCTGGACTGGCCGATCGACCTCAAGGAGATGGAGCCCTGGTATGCCAAGGCGGAGGACCGGATGGGCGTAACGCGCACCAACGGCATTCCGGGCCTTCCCGGCAACAATAACTTCAAGGTGATGAAGGCCGGCGCAGACAAGCTGGGCTACAAGGAATGCCATACCGGCCGCATGGCCATCAATTCGCAAGAACGCGATAATCGCGGCCCCTGCCAGCAGATCGGCTTTTGCTTCCAGGGCTGCAAGTCCGGCGCGAAATGGTCAACCCTCATTGCCGAGATTCCTAAAGGCGAGGAGACCGGCAAGCTGGAAGTCCGTCCAAACTCTCAGGTGCTCAAGATCGAGCATGATGCCAAAGGCAAGGTGACGGGCGTCATCTATGCCGATAAGGACGGCAAGCAGCAGCGCCAGAAGGCGCGCGCCGTTTGCGTCGCCGGCAATTCCATCGAATCGCCGCGCCTGCTGCTCAACTCGGCCTCGAACATGTTTCGCGACGGTCTTGGCAATTCCTCGGGCCATGTCGGCAAGAACTACATGCGCCACATGACCGGCAGCGTCTACGGCATCTTCGAGCAGCCGGTGCATATGTATCGCGGCACGACGATGGCTGGCATCATCCGCGATGAATCGCGCAACGATCCCTCGCGCGGCTTTGTCGGCGGCTATGAGTTCGAGACCTTATCGCTCGGCCTCCCCTTTATGGCTGCATTCCTCGATCCGGGCGCTTGGGGTCGGGAATTCACCTCGGCGCTCGACCGCTACGACCATATGGCGGGCATGTGGATCGTCGGCGAGGACATGCCGCAGGAGAACAATCGCGTCACCCTGCATCCGACCGAGAAGGACACATACGGCCTGCCGATCCCGAACGTACATTTCGACGATCATCCCAACGACATCGCCATGCGCAATCACGCCTATCAGCAGGGCCGCGCACTTTACGATGCCGTCGGCGCGACACGGACGTTCCCGACCCCGCCCTATCCTTCGACACACAATCTGGGCACCAACCGAATGAGTGAGAAGCCGAAGGACGGCGTGGTCAACAAGTTCGGCCAGATCCACGACATCCCGAACCTGTTCGTCTCCGATGGCAGCCAGTTCACCACCGGCGGGGCGGAAAATCCGACGCTGACTATAGTGGCCCTGGCGCTGCGCCAGGCCGACCACATCGCCGGCCGGATGAGCAAGGGCGAGCTGTAAGCCGGGAGGAACTCACGCAGATCGAGAGGAGGCCCCCTTCGCGGGGCCTCTTTGCTTCCGGCGCGATGAGACGGATGAAGGCCGCGACATAGGGAGAAGAGTTCGCTTATGGACGGCAGACCGTCTCATAACGGTGGATGCAGGTGCGGATGACGTCGTCGGCGGAGCGCTTCCACCAGTTCTCGGCGGAAAAGATCTCCACCTCCTGAGCGCCTTGGAAGCCGGCAGCCTCGATCATGGCGCGGATGCCCTGCAAGTCGATGACCCCGTCACCCATCATGCCGCGGTCGACCAGCAGATCGCGGGTCGGCACCAGCCAGTCACAGATGTGGTGCGCTAGGATGCGATCACCGGCGCGGGCGATCTGCACGTTCAGCTCCGGGTCCCACCAGACATGATAGACGTCGATCGCAACCCCGATCCCCTCCCCTAGCGCGTCGCACAGATCGAGGGCCTGGCGCAGCGTGTTAACGCAGGAGCGGTCGGCGGCGTACATCGGATGCAGCGGCTCGATCGCCAGTGGCATGTTCGCGGCGCGCGCCTCTTGAAGGATTGCTGCGATCCCGTCGGCGACCATCCGCCGGGCGCCTGCGATATCGCGCGAGTCCTCTGGCAACCCGCCGACCACCAGCACCAGGCAATCGGCACCGAGCTCCACGGCCTCTTCGATGGCGCGCAGATTGTCCTCGATTTTCTGCTGCCGCCGCTCGGCCGTCGCGCTCGGAAACATGCCGCCTCGGCAAAGGCCCGTCACCTTCAGGCCGCTGCCCCGCACGATCCGCGCCGCTTCGCTGAGCCCCACCGCATGCACCTGGTCGCGCCAGGGCGCGATGCCGCCGACGCCGTGACGCAGACAGACCTCGATCGCCTGCGGAAGCGTGCATTGCTGGCGGATGGTGGCAAGATTGATCGACAGGCCGGGCGTCATGCGGCCTCCGTTTCTCGCAGCGGCGCCATCGACGACCATTCCGGCGCAGCCCCCGAGGCAAAGCCCGGACAGGTCAGCGAGCGCGCCGAGATCGCGCCATCCTCGATAATGAGGCGCGTGACGCTTCCCGCCTGGCGGTAAAGATCGGGATGGGCTTCGGCGAAGGCGGCTTGCTCGGCGGCCGGCGCATTAGCGAAGCCGTCGACATAATGATGGCCGTTGCGCTCGGCATGGGGGATGCCGTGGAAGGCGATGAGCGCGGTATCCTGCTGCACGGCGAGGCCCGCCTGGCAGGTGAGGTCCTCGGCGGAAATGAAGGCGGAGGGCTGCCCGTTTTGCGTATTCCAGGCCATCGCCCTGGCGCCGTTCAGCAGCGATTTGTACAGCCCCTTGCACGCCTTGGAGGATATGCCGCGATAGCCGAGCTCGCGCGCTTCGAGGAAGGCCGAGTAACGGTCGTCCGCCTCGTCGATGATGAAGGCAAAGCGATCGGCGAGGCTGCCAAGCGGCATCTCCAAAGTCAGCTCGCGCGGCAGAGGTTGCTCGATATAGAGCAGCCGATCTTTGAAGCCGGCGAGGCTCGGCTGGACTGTGATCGCATCGCAAAGCGCCGCGAGCGCGTCAAGATCGGCATATTGCTCATTCGCATCAACGGTCGCCCGATAGTCGCTGACCAGACGGGCCAACTCGGCATGGATAGCGGCGAGGCGGGATGCATCGGCATCTGGATCGCCGCCGAGCTTGATCTTGAAATAATGGCAGCCATAGGCGGCCACGATATCGGCCAGCCCCCCGGGCCCGGTCAGCGGATCGACCAGCCCGATGGTGTGACGCAGCGCAACGCGGCCCAGCGGCCGGCGCGAGGCAAGGAATTCCTGGACCGCGACATCGTCGATATCGGGCGTGAGCTGCGCGTCGATCGCGGCGATGTTGGCGGCAAGCCCGCGGAACACATCGATATCGCAGGCCCGCAGTAGTGCGTCGAGCACCGCCTTGTCGATCTGCGCCGGTCCGAAAGCCGCCGCCAGCGCCGGGATGTGCGCTGCAGCGCAGTGCAGGCGCTCGGCACGGGTCGCCGTGGCATGATGGGCGAAGGCGGTGAGCGGCTCATGCTGTGCGAGATAGACATCGCGCGCAATCGCAAGCGCCTGGCGCAATTGGTTCACGGTCTCCCCGGTCGAGAGCTCCGGGTTCTTATCGAACCATTTCGGTACCATCAGCTCGGCGGTCGCGCCGCAGGCGGTGCGCCCGTCTTCGAGCGCGATTTCGACGCGGGTGAAAGCCTGGCTTGTCCCTTCGACGGTCGTGGCGCCGAAGCGGAATGGCTTACGAAAAGGCGTTTCCCGCTCGTAAAGGTCGATGTTGCGGATAGTGAAGCGAGGTGCAGGTGACATGATGGTCAGTGTGGGGACAATCGTGGGAGGTTATATGTCAAGAAGCTAGTCTAGCTCTGTTTCGCATGGAAAGACACAGCAGGGGCGAAGATCCTCATCCCTGGCGTTCGGCGCGCTGTGGCATTTCCGTCGCCCGTCTCATGCACGGTATGAGCGCGCCATGTCGGCGGCCACCACCGGGCTTGCGAACCGCCTGAACAAGGCGTAGCGTCGCGAAAAAACGGGGCGAAGGCACATGCGGCGCATTGGCGAGAAACAGATCTGGCTCGCGATCCTCGTGGTTTCGTGGCTGGGCGGGAAAACCGGCGCGGCCGCGCGAGACCTGTTCGCGGAAGTGAAGATCGGCGTGTTGGGTCATGATGTCCCCGATCTCTGGAGCGGGTTTCGCCGGGAGGACGAGGCGGCGGATCTCAATATCGAGGCGCTGCTATCGCCATCGGTGCAGTTTCTGTGCGGCGTTATCCGGCCGGCAATCGGCGCCACCATCAACACTGGTGGCCAGACAAGCCATGCCTATATCGATGCGCGCTGGCAGTATGAGACGCCGACCGGCATCTTTTTCGGGGTGGGAGTCGGCGGCACGGTTCACAATGGCGAACTCGATCCCAGCGATCCCGACCGCAAGGCGCTCGGCTCCCGGCTGTTGTTCCATATTCCGGTCGAGATCGGTTACCGGTTCGATGACCACAGCAGCTTCTCGGTCTATTTCGAGCATATGTCGAACGCCTATACCCAGGATTTCAATGAGGGCATGGACGATATCGGCATCCGCTATGGGTACCGGTTCTGAAGCCTGACCGGTTAACCGGCGCCACCTCCCAGCCGAAGCTACGCAGAAGCCGAGCCTTGCTGCCAGCTGACCCAGCCGCCGCCGTTGACCTTGTGAGCAATGGCGAGGAGAATGCTGAAAGACCTTGAGAGCGCTTTTGGTTGAAGCCGAAGATGATGATCCCGGCGAGCTCACTCGCAGCATCGGCGAAAGCCGCCAATCCCATGCCTTCCACTCGCTGAGGCGCCGAGCGGGATGTTCGCGACCTTCTTCCATGAATTGCGCGAGGCGGGCGTGCCGGTCAGCCTGAAAGAATATCTCACGCTGATGGAGGCGATGGGGGCGAACCTCGCCACCATGCGGGTGGAGAACTTCTATTTCCTCTCCCGGGCCGCGCTGGTGAAGGATGAGCGCAATCTCGACAAGTTCGACCGCGTATTCGGCAACGTGTTCAAAGGTATCGAGTCGCTCACCGACACGGTGGTTGCCGGCATTCCGGCGGAATGGCTGCGCGCCCTCTCCGAGCGCATCCTGACCGAAGAGGAAAAGGCGCAAATCGAAACGCTCGGCGGCTGGGACAAGCTGATGGAGGAACTGGCCAAGCGCCTGCGCGAGCAGGACGGGCGCCATGAAGGCGGCTCGAAATGGATCGGCACCGCCGGCACTTCACCTTTCGGCGCCTATGGCTACAACCCCGAAGGCATCCGCATCGGCCAGGAAGAGAACCGCAACAACCGTGCGGTGAAGGTGTGGGACAAGCGCGAATTCCGCGATCTCGACGACACCGTGGAGCTAGGCACCCGCAACATCAAGATCGCGCTCCGGCGTCTGCGCCAGTTCGCCCGGTCCGGCGCGCCGGACGAGCTGGACCTCGATACAACCATCCGGGCGACCGCCCATCGCGGCTATCTCGACCTCGCCTTCCGCCCCGAGCGGCGCAATTCGGTGAAGGTGCTGCTTGTTCTTCGATGTCGGCGGCTCGATGGACTGGCACATCAAGATCTCGGAGGAGCTGTTTTCCGCCGCCCGCTCCGAGTTCAAGCATATGGAATATTTCTATTTCCATAATTGCATCTATGAGAATGTCTGGCGGGACAATGCCCGCCGCCGCGTCGACCGCATCGCCCACCTGGGACGTTCTGCACACCTATCCGGCCGACTACAAGGTGATCTTCGTCGGCGATGCCTCGATGAGCCCCTATGAGATCACGATTCCCGGCGGTGCCGTCGAACATTGGAACGAGGAGGCCGGCGGCGTCTGGCTGAGCCGGGTCATGGACGTCCATAAGAGCGCGGTCTGGCTGAACCCGGTCGCCGAGCGTCTTTGGGGCTATACCGGCTCGATAGGCCTGGTGAAGCAGCTCATCGAGGGACGCATGTACCCCCTGACGCTGGAAGGCATCGACAGCGCCATGCGCGAGCTGATGCGCTGAGGCGCCGTCCAGGCGCGCTTCGCTGACAGGGTGCTTCGCGGCCTTGGAGACAGCAACACTCTACAAGCCGACATTCGGTTGAAGGCGCCAGCGGGCCATGAGCTCACTTCCCCGCCGGATCGCGACGGAGCTGCCACCCGTCAGAGCCGACTTTGGAAAGGTCGGCAGTATCGCGATTGGGGTTGATGCACGATCAGCGGAACTAAAGAGGGCCATTGAGCGGTTTATCCACGAGTTGCATTCCGACCGAGGTGAAGGAACGTCCCGTGTGAACAGTGAAATCGAAAGACCTCCATGGGCAGAGGGAGCAGATCGGAGTGAGCTCTTTGAGCGACTGATCGAGAGCGCGACCGATTTCGCCATATTCACAATCGATGCCGAGGGCCTGGTTACAAGTTGGAATGTTGGAGGCGAGCGGCTGGTTGGCTATTCCGAAAGCGAGATCTTAGGCAAAACCGGTGATGTGATCTTTGTGGAGGAGGATCGGGCCACCGGGATGCCCGAGCTTGAAAGAACCGGGGCTCTGCGAGACGGGCGCGCTGAGGATGAACGTTGGCACGTACGCAAAGATGGCTCTGTTTTCTGGGGATCGGGCTTAATGATGCCGCTTCGCGGTGGCGGGTTCCTGAAGATCATGCGGGACCGCACGGAGCAGCATCTGGCTGAGGAGCGCCTCGCGGCAAGCGAAGAGCGCTTCCGCACATTGACCATCAGCATTCCGCAGCTCGTCTTTCGTTCCCATTCCAGCGGCGCTCGGAGCTGGGGCAGCCTGCAATGGGAGGTTTATGCCGGCCTTTCCGATGCCCAAAGCCGTGAATTCGGCTGGCTAGACGCCATCCATCCGGACGATCGCGCGGCCACGGTCGAGGCATGGAGCGAAGCGCGGCGAACCCGGATGTACTCGGTCGAGCACCGTATCCGACGTCATGCCGATGGCGCGTATCGCTGGCACCAGACCCGAGCTTTGCCGGCGGATATCGAGAATGGCGATCACGAAGTCGAATGGGTCGGAACATCCACCGACATCCATGAACTGCGCGGGCTTCAGAGCCGCCAGCAGGTTTTGCTTGCGGAGCTTCAGCATCGCACCCGCAATCTGCTTGCCCTCGTTCAGGCCATGGCAAGACGCACGCTGCGCACTACTAGCTCATTCCAAGACTTCATTGCGGTTTACGAAAGTCGCCTGGCCGCGCTGTCCCGCGTTCAGAGCCTTATTTCCAGTACAGGGAAAGGAACGGTTGCACTGCGTCTGGTGATCGAAGCTGAGCTGGAAGCTCATCGTGATGGCGCCAGGGAGAGGATCAACGTCGCGGGGCCTGATGTCGAGATTTCCACGACCTCTGCACAAACCTTGGCGCTTGCAATTTACGAGCTTGCGACCAACGCCGTGAAGTACGGAGCGCTCGGGCAGCCTCAAGGGCACCTCGATATTCGCTGGATGCTCGACAGTGGCGAGGGCCAGCCAGCCCGGATCGTGCTCGAGTGGCGAGAGAGTGGCGTTACCATGCCGCAGACAACGACCGCAAGGCGACGAGGATACGGCAGCGAGCTGATCGAGCGGGCGCTGCCCTACCAGCTCGGCGCCAAAACCAAAATAGACTTCGGCGCTGATGGTGTGCGCTGCACGATCGCAGTCCCTATGACGAGCGACAGCGAGAATGAGAGCCGCCATGACTAAGGGAGAGGAGAACTCTTTGCGTGGGCGCCAGGTGCTTATCGTAGAGGATGATTATTTCATCGCCTCAAATCTCGCGGAAGCTTTGCAGGAGTTTGGGGCGATTATTCTGGGGCCGATTGGCACAGTGAAGGATGCCTTGCACTTCATTTCCGAAGCTGAACCTGCTACAGCGGTGCTGGATATCAATCTGAGAGAGGAAAAAGTCTACCCGCTCGCGGACGCGTTGGTCGCGCGGCAGGTGCCTTTCATATTCGCGACGGGCTACAGCAGTGAGGTTCTTCCCGCCCGCTATGAAAACATTCCGCGCTGCCAGAAGCCGGTACAGGCCGCTATGGTGGCAAAGCTGCTCGCTGAGCGGCTAGCCCCATAACCCTCGCGAGTGATCCCCATAAACGAGTTGTTAATCTCTGCTACCAGATCATTTAAGCAATCTGTAGATTTCTCCGTCGCGTAACAGGAATGCGGGTGCCACTTCGTCGAGGCCACCCTCGCGTACTCCACGCAACTCTGCCGGGCAGACATTTCCGTCTCTCACGCTTATTCTAAAGCGCTAGGGTCAGATGCGGGCGCGATTGGTGCGCCTTCTCGCTTCACAGAGCTGTTGCACAGGCCTGCGACTCTGATCGCCGCGCATTGCATTTGGTTTGTCCTGCACGCGAGGGCCGCCATGAACGACCAGACCGAAGTGCTCACGTTAAGCAGAGGCGCAGAGCGGCCGGGGCGCGGCGGCCCGATCGTCAGGCAATTCCGGCAGATCGTGCTGTGGCCGCTGCAGGTACTGTGCGAGACCGGCAAGCGGCGCAGCGAAGGCTATGACGCGCTGGTTGCGAAGCTGGCGCCCGGCGTCTGGCGCATGGTCGAGGACGAGTTCGGCGACGAGGCCGACTTCCAGGAGCGCCATTACCGCGAGTTCGTCTCCTTCCTCCCCCATGTGCAGCGCTTCCTTTATGGCGACGCCGCCGGGCCCTCGGGCAAGCTGGCGCTGAACGAGGCGCCCTTGCGCGTCTACCGGCGCGATGACGTCGCCCGCGTGCGCATGGTGATGGAGCCGGGCGAAGCCCCGATCGTTTGCGATGTCGCGCATATCGACCTTTATTTCTTTCACGAGGTCGATGCGGTGATCCTGGCCTTCGAGCTTTCTGCCGAGGCGCTGCCGCTCGAGGCGGTGCAGGACATCATGTACCGGTTCGGGCGCGCCTACCCGCCAGGGTGGAACGAGACCGGCGAGGCCCTGCATTGTCCGCACCTGGTCGAATGGCTCGGCCGCGACGGGGAGGTGCTCGCATCGTCAGATTATGAGAACCGCCAGCGCTTCCTCTCCTTCGTCGGGCACAAGCGCGCCCCGCGCATCGCCCGGCATTGGGAATATCTGCTGCGCCCGCTCGTCCCTTATGCGAGCCCTGAAGCCGGTCCTTTGCGGTTCCGGCAGATCGAATATTACCGCATGCCGGTAATGTCCTACCTCGTCCTCGACAGCCTTGCCGCATTGAAGCAGAGCGATCATATCCGCCTCGCCTTCGGCTCGGCCCCCGGCGAGCGCGATAAGCTGCCTTACTCTGAACGCCATCTGGCCGATTTCGACAAGCGCTACTGCTACGACCGTTTCTTCCTCAACGAAGACGACTGCAAAGGGACGGATACGCGTTTCTTGAGCTGCGGCCATGCCTTTACCGTGATCGCCGCGGGGGGCAATTCCTTCCTCAGCGACGGCGAGCGGGGACTGCTTGGCGAATTCCGCCATCAGCAGTTCCTGTTATTCCTGATCGCGCATTTCCACAAGGCGGCGCTCTTGATGCTGTCCGACCGGCTGGTCGCGGCGACCAAGCTGCTTGATCCGGGGAAGCCGACGAGGCTCCTGGATTTCCGGCGGGAAACCTTCCGGCTGCAGGAAACATTCCTGCGCTTCACGCAACGCTACTACTTCAACGAGGTCTCCGACCAGGCGCATGCGCGCGATCTGTTCCGGATGCACCGGGCGCATCTTCGCATCGACGAACTCTATAGCGAGGTACGCAGCGAGATTTTCGACATGGTGCAATATCTCGACAGCAATCTGCTGCGCCGGCAATCCGGCTCGATGCACCGGCTGACCTCTGTCACCATTCTCGGCCTGATCGGCACGACCGCGACGGGCTTCCTCGGGATGAACCTGATTGCCGCGGCCGAGGCACCGATGTCCATCAAGATCCTCTATCTCGCCCTATCCATGCTGGTATTTGGCGCGCTGACCCTGATCACGGTCGCGCTGTCGCAGCGGCTGACCCGCCTGTTCGACTGGTTCTCCGGCGAGCGCGATACCGGATAGCGGCTTGCTGGCCCATAAAGCTCAGCAGAGCGAACCACAAGAGATGCTGATCGTGCCACGCGCGGGGCGCGCGGCCGAGAAGGCGTCGAGGAAGTTGCGCACGCGCTCGAACGCGCCATGCTCATAGAGCGTGTAGTGCGTTGCGCCGCCGTAGAAATAGGCGGTCTTGGGAGCCGTCGCCGCAGCAAACAGCTTGCGTCCGAAGCGCGGTGGGATGATGCGGTCGTCCTCGCCATGGATGACCAGGATCGGCGCCTTCACCTTGTCGATATAGTGCAGGGAATCGAAGCGGTCCTTGAGCAGCAGGAACACCGGCAGATAGGGATAGAGATAGGTGCCGACATCGACCGCCGAGGAGAACGGCGATTCCAGCACGAGGCCGCCAGGGCGCCGGTTCGCCGCCACCTGCACCGCAACGGCAGTCCCCAGCGACTCGCCATAGACGACAATTTCGCTGTCGTCCGCACCGAGTTGCTTAAGCGTGTCATAGGCCATCAGCGCATCGGCGACGATCTTGGCTTCGGACGGGGTGCCCGTGCTGCCCGAAAATCCGCGATAGGAATGCATGAAGACGCCGTAGCCATTGGCCCGGTACCGCCGCACCCGCCCGGCACGGTGCACCAGCGCCCCGGCATTGCCGTGCAGATAGAAAATCGTCGGCTGTCCCTCCTGGGCCGGCGCATACCAGGCGACGAGGTGCTCCCCGTCTGCGGTCTGGAGTTCCATCTCCCTCACATCAGAGAGGCCCAGCGTCTCCGGCGCGATATGCGTCGAATTGCGGTGGAACAGCAGGTCGCGCTGGAAGAAGAAGGTGGCGGCTGTCGTGGCAAGGTAAATGGCTGAGACAATCGCAGCAATTCTTGCCGGACGCATACTTCACCCCGTCATGACTATGTCGTGGCCGCGATCTCCCAGCGTAATCTTGGGTTGTGGATTTTTGATTAATTCAATCCTTGCTTGTCCGACCGGCGAGGGTGCTGAAGCTGAGCGGCGTGCGCTTCTTCCGGCTGGGCAATCGGCGCTGCCGTCAGCGGCCGGCTTCCATCGGCTGCCGAGCCAGATGCAGATGCATGTCGAGGAAAGCGCTCAGCTGCTGCATCGCGCCGAAGGCGTAGATGTCTGAATGGCCGGCACCTTCGATGATGTGAATCTCCTTCGGCTCCGGCGCGGCGGCGTAAAGTGCCTTGCCGAGCGCCGGTGGGATCGTGTCGTCGCGGCTGCCGTGCAGGATGAGGAGCGGCGCCTTGATGGCGCCGATATGGTCGATCGAGGCGAAGTTGTCCTTCAGAAAAAGCTTCACCGGAATGAAGGGATAGAGCTGCTGGCCGATCGCGGCGATCTCGGTATAGGGCGCATCCAGCACTACCGCCGCGACCTTGCGCGAGGCGGCAAGCTGCACCGCAACACCGGTGCCGAGCGACTCGCCATAGACGACGATTTCCTCCGGTCGCAACCCCTCGGCAATCAGGCGATCATAAGCGAGGTGCGCATCGGCGATCAGCGCTGTCTCAGTCGGCGAGCCGCCGCTTCCGGCATAGCCGCGATAGGCCGGCATAAAGAGGCCAAGTCCCTCCCGGGTGAAACGCTTGATACGCTCAGCCCGGTCGATAAGCCCGCCGCCATTGCCATGGAAATAGAGCAGCGTCGGCTCGCCTGGAGCAGGTCTTGCCTGCCATGCGATCAGGCTGACGCCATCCGGGGTCTTGAGCCGCACTTCCTTCACGGCATCGCTCAGGCCAGCCTCTGCTGGAGTGTGGTAGGTGGGATCGACCGGGTAGATTAACCGGCGCTGGATGAGGAACAGCGACACCGCCGCGGCAAGGTAGAGCGCAGCGGCGGCCAGCAAGACACCGACGAGAAGCTTAAGCATCAAAGACAATCGGGGCCGCCGAAGCCGCTCCCCCAGCCTTTGCCGGCGATGAGGACAGTTTATTCACCGCCTCTCCTCGCCGGCATTGCCCGCGCCGTAAGCCAGGTCTGGACCAGGGCGGCCAGCGCCGAGACCACGGAAGACACGATTGAGATGGTGACGGCCAAATCCTGCCGCCCCGACGCCGACCTCTCAGCGCGGTAAGGTTGCGCTTCGGCCGATGGCCGGCCGGCGCTATTCGGCTGAATGCTGCGCGCGCCGCCTTGCATGGCAACTGGGGCCGGTGCCTCCGGCATCGCATTGCGCCAGTAGAGAGAGGCTGCTACTGCGCATAGCGAGAGGATGAACAGAACAATGAAGAAGCGCCGCATCTCGACTCCCCATAGGCTTCATGTCGGCGGCTAGAGCGACTTGACGATTTCTTCGGTCATCTTCTTGGCGTCGCCGAACAGCATCATGGTGTTATCGCGGTAGAACAGCGAATTGTCTATGCCCGCATAGCCGGACGAGAGTGACCGCTTGATGAACATAACCGTGCCGGCCTTCCAAACCTCCAGCACCGGCATGCCGTAGATCGGCGAGGAGGGATCCTCCTTGGCGGAAGGGTTGGTCACGTCATTGGCGCCGATGACGAAAGCGACGTCGGCCTGCGGGAAGGAGGAGTTGATGTCCTCCAGCTCGTGCACCTCGTCATAAGGGACATTGGCCTCGGCCAAGAGCACGTTCATATGGCCCGGCATACGGCCGGCGACCGGATGGATGGCGTAGGATACCTCCACGCCCTCAGCTTTCAGTCTGTCCGCCATCTCGCGCAGCGCATGCTGGGCCTGGGCGACCGCCATGCCGTAGCCGGGCACGATGATAACCTTGGAGGCGTTCTTGAGCACGAAGGCGGCATCGTCCGCCGAGCCCATCTTCACCGGACGCTGCTCTGTCGCGCCTGCCGCAGCAGACGTTTCGCCGCCAAAGCCGCCGAGGATCACCGAGATGAAGGAGCGGTTCATGCCCTTGCACATGATGTAGGATAGGATCGCGCCCGAGGAGCCGACCAGCGCCCCGGTGATGATCAGGGCAGAATTGCCGAGCGTGAAGCCGATGCCGGCCGCGGCCCAGCCGGAATAGGAGTTGAGCATCGACACGACCACCGGCATGTCGGCGCCGCCGATCGGGATGATGATGAGGACACCGAACACCAGCGAGCAGAGCGTGATCGCCCAGAAGAACCACGCATTGCCACCGGTCGCCGCGAATTGCGCGATCAGCAAAACGATCGCGGTCGCGAGCAAAGCATTGATCAGATGGCGCCAGGGCAGCAGGATTGGCTTGCCGGACATCCGGCCGTCGAGCTTGAGGAAGGCGATCACCGAGCCGGAGAAGGTGATCGCACCGATGGCCACGCCGAGCGACATCTCGATCAGGCTGGAGGTGTGAATGTCGCCGGGTACCCCAATTCCGAAGGCTTCCGGCGCGTTCAGCGCGGCCGCCGCCACGAACACCGCGGCAAGGCCGACCAGACTGTGAAAGGCAGCAACGAGCTGGGGCATCGCCGTCATGGCAATACGGCGGGCGGCGAACGCACCGATGCCGCCCCCGACCGCGAGGCCGACGATGATCATCAGCCAAGTGGTACCCAGGCGTGGAGCGGCGACAGCCAGCGTCGTCAGGATGGCAATGGTCATCCCCGCCATGCCGAGGAAATTGCCCTGGCGCGAGGACTCCGGGTTCGACAGGCCGCGCAGCGCTAAGATGAAGAGCACGCCGGAGGTGAGGTAGAGCAGTGCGGCAAGATTCTGGCTCATCATAGCCCCGTTGATGAATGCGCTAATCCTGATAGGCAATCTCGATTTCACGCAGTGTTTTGACATCGATGCGCGGCAACGCATGAATTTTCTTTAGATCTTCGACTGAATGGACAATGCAGTCGCGCGATTCGCCGATGACGCCAGCAGCCCTCAGCGCAGCCTCGTCATAGTAATCGCAGTCCCAAGCCAGCAGCTTGTTCCCTTCAATGCGGAAGAAGAGATAGCTGTAGCCATTATCTTGGGATTCTTGTCCCACATAGTCCTCGCCGATCTGCGCGACGAAGAAGGTGCCTGAGAGTTTGCGGTCCTTGGCATCGAACTCAAGATAGCCATCCGGCGCGCGCGTATAGACGGCAATGCCTTCGCCCTCGGCCGACGGTTTCAACACCAGCGTGTTGAACGGGTAGGACGCGTTGGACGTATTCAACACCGGCTCTTTCGAGCGGATGCATCCCCCGAGCAGAGGACAGAGAACCGCCACCAGGCATAACGTGCAGCGCATGGTTATTTGCGCTCTTTCTTCTTGTACATCGCCAGCATGCGCTGCGTGACCAGGAAGCCGCCAAAGATGTTGACGGCCGCCATGGTCAGCGCGAGCAGGCCGAAGAGCTTGGAGGCGATACCCGCATCGATCGATGCTGGAAGCTCACCCGCCGCGTGCTCCACGCCGACGGCCAAAAGGGCGCCGACCACGATCACCGAGGAGATCGCGTTGGTGACCGACATCAGCGGCGTGTGCAAAGCGGGCGTGACGCTCCAGACCACGTAGTAGCCGACGAAAATTGCCAGCACAAAGATCGACAGGCGGAACACAAAGGGATCGACGACGCCGCCCGCTTCCGCCGCCCATGCTTCGCTTGGCAGCCAAGTCATTGCGACGGTAGCTAAGCCGGCCAATCCGAGTGACACCCTTCGGCTGGCACGGAACTGCCCTCTCCCTTGGGTAGAGGACGCCGCGCCGCGCCGGGTGAGGGGGTTCACCCTATCGGTAGAACGTACCCCCTCTCCCCCTGGGAGAGGGAGCAGGCTGCGGATCGTGGCCGCCTCACCGAAAACAGAGTGCGCTTTGCAATCAGGCAATCTCATTGTCATGCCTTTACTCCCGTGAGGCTGGGATGCACGATCGGCGCCATCGCGGGTCAGCGCCGTGCCCTTGACGATCTCGTCGTCCCAATTGATGGCGAGCGCGCCGGCCTTCTTGTCGAACAGCAGCTCGACGAAGGCGTAAAGATTGCGCGCGTAAAGGCTAGACGCATTGCCGGCAATGGCGCCGGCGGGATTGCGCAGCCCCACAATGCTGACGCCGTTATGCACGACCGTCTCGCCGGCCTTGGTCAGCTCGCAATTGCCGCCGCGGTCGGCGGCGATGTCGACGATGATCGAACCCGGCTTCATGCTCTCGACCATGGCGCGCGAGATCAGCTTCGGCGCCGGGCCGACCGGGAGCAGCGCCGTCGTAATGACGATGTCCTGGCCCTTGATGTGCTCGGCGACCAAGGCGGCCTGCTTGCGCTGATACTCGGGGGACATAGGCTTGGCGTAGCCGCCCGCCGTTTCCGCCTGCTTGAACTCTTCGTCTTCGACCGCGATGAATTTGCCGCCGAGGGATGCGACCTCGGTCTTGGCTGCCGGACGCACATCTGTCGCGGAAACAACCGCGCCCAGGCGCCTCGCCGTGCCGATCGCCTGCAGGCCCGCCACCGCCGCGCCGACGACAAAGACGCGCGCCGCCGGCACGGTGCCCGCCGCGGTCATCATCATCGGGAAAGCACGCGAGAAAAGCGCCGCGGCGTCGACCACAGCCTTGTAGCCGGCGAGATTCGCTTGCGAGGAAAGAACATCCATGCTCTGTCCGCGGGGAAGCCGACGCGGTATGAGCTCCATGGCGAAGGCATCAACGCCGGCGCCGGCGAGGGCCTCAATTCCGCCACGGTCCGCGTAAGGGTCGAGCAGCCCCACCAGCAGCGCACCGCGTTTCATTGCCCCGACCTCCTCGGGCGAGGGCCGCCTGACCTTGAGCACGATATCGGCGTCCTTCAAAGCCTCGGCCGCGGATGGCTTGACCTCGGCGCCTACATCGGCGAAGGCGCTATCGAGAAAATAGGAGCGCTGGCCGGCTCCTTTCTCGATCCGCACCTCACAACCGAGGGCTTTCAGTTTCTTCGCTGTTTCAGGAGAAAGCGCAACGCGCGTCTCATCGCCGTGCTCGGCGGTGGTCGCAACCACGATCATCTTTCGCTCCCGCTTTGCGGAATGACGGCAAGTCGTTAAGCGGAGGGATTAGACTAGGAAGAATGCCATGCCAATGAGAATGATCGCAACCGTCGCCGCGCCGTATTTCACGAGCGCGATGAACAGGTGATATGTTTGCTCATGGGCGGCATAATCCATATTCTCATTGCCCTGCGAGGTATCGACAGACATGGGGGTTCCTTCTCAACGAACCGCGGCGTGTTTCGTGCAAGAACTATAGCAAAGCTCCCGGACCGGCAATCGCACGGATCAAATCACCTTTCTATGTGTTTCTTTCGTTCAACATAGGTTTTTTACGTGGCGGTACTTTTAATGAAAACTGGCATAATGTATACCAGATTACGTAGCACTGTGCCTCTGTTTTTGCTGGCCGTAGCGGCACTTCTGATTGGTGTGGATACCGCGCTGGCGCAGACCAGCGAGCTGGAGCGGCTGCAGCAATGCGATCGCGATCTGTGCGACATTCTCCGTGCCCCCGCAGACAGCGGCAAGCCGCTGCAATGCGATCTCAGCAGGACCTGGTACAAGGAGCAGATCGACAAAGCGACGCGCTCCAAAGGTGTGCCCTGGCTGCTCGGCGATGCGCGCTGCACGCTCAAGCTGGACATCGGCAGAGCGGTCCTCTCCCGCGCCATAAGTGAGGAGAATTACAGGCTGAAAGTCCCGGAGCAGCCCGCGCGCTGTGAGATTGAGTATCGGCAGGAGCGCTACCCGGTCGCGTTCACTTTCGCGCCCGAATTCGAATTCCGTGACGGACAGGCTATTTCCGTGTCGCTCGGCATCAAGAATATCAAGGCTAATCCGCTGGTGACGGCGCTCATGTGGTCGGTGACAAAGCTGCAGGACAGTCTCGGTCTTTATGAGGACGACGTCCTGCGTGAGGTGAACCGCTATATCGAGCGCCAATGCCGCGCCCGCCCGAACGGCAGACGACAGGTGAAGCTCGAGGGAATGCTGGTGCGGTGAAGAGTAGGCCCGCGGGGTCTTCGTTCGAGTCCAGGCTTCAATTTGAATCTCTGCAATGGGCAGCGCGGCGGACGTAACTAACCAATAAGCGATTTCGTCTCACGCTTCATTGCTGACCCTAAGGCAATCGACGGGCTCGCAAGAGGCACTGTCCCGGCGAGCTACGGCGCAGGGTCAGTCAATCCGGCTAGAGCGGATTCATACCGACCGTACATAACCTGAATGGCGGAGATAGTTGCGGCACTCGTCTTGTTTGAAGGTGTCGATGAGATCGCCGATAGCGGTCCAGAGGGCTTCGACCGAGCGAGCAGCGACCGTGCGCCTCTTCCCGAACCGTCGGGAGACATCATTGTTGCCGGCAAAGTCCAACGGCTCGGTCGCAGAAACAGCGCGAGGGAACTTCGAGCCCCCTACTGGGCGACTTAAGCCTTAGCGTGCTTGGCGATGAGTGCCTTGGCCTCTTCCAGCAGCTTGGGGCCGTCCTGCCCTTTCTCCTTCATGACGCCGAGCCAGCTCTCGGTGACCGGCTGGGTCAGCTTCATCCACTTTTCCTTGTCCTCTTCGGGAAGGGTGTCGATGACGGCGGATGCGCGCTTCTTTACCATCTCCTCCACCGCATCGCTGGCGTCATCGAACGCCTTGCCGGCCATCTGGGCGGCGGGCATGCCGGCATTCTTGTCGATCACGGCCTTCAGATCGGGGGCGAGCGAGTCGTATTTGGCGGGGTTCATCGCGAGCAGGAAGGTCGCCACATAGAAGGTGGGCGAGCCGGGGATTTCGGTGTGGTATTTGCACAGTTCCTGCACCTTCACCGCCGGAACGACTTCCCAGGGAATGACGCAGCCGTCGATGACGCGCTGGGCGAGGCTCTCCGGTACCTGCGGCACCGGCATGCCGACCACGTTCGCGCCGGCCGCCTTCAGCCCCTCGCCGGCATAGCGCGTCGGAAAACGCAGCTTCTGGCCCTTGATGTCGTCCAGCTTCTGCACCTGCTTGTTGGAGTGGATGACGCCATCGTCGTGCGTCCAGAAGCACATGACCTTGACATCTTTGAAGTCGGTCTGGTTGAGATGCTTCTCGGCGAACTCCTGGGCCGCGAGAGAATTGACCAGCGCGCTCTTGTTGGCGGTGAAGGGGAGCTCAAACACTTCCGAGGTCGGGAAGCGGCCGGAGGTGTAGCCCGGCAGGGTCCAGACAAAATCGACGACGCCGTCCTTAGCCTGGTCGTAGAGCTGGGGCGGCGTACCGCCGAGTTGCATGGACGGAAAGATGTCGATCTTGATGCGGCCGTTCGAATCCGTCTCGATTTGCTTCGCCCAGGGCGCAAGGAATTTGGTGTGGGCATTGGAGACGGGCGGCAGAAAATGATGCATCCGCAGCGTGATCTCGGCCGCCTGCGCCCAGGTGATGCGCAGCACCGCCGGACTAGCTACAGCTGCCCCGGCGATGCCGAGGAATTTGCGACGCGAAACGGTCATGACTTGTCCTCCCATTGCCAATGCCGGGCGCAAATGCCCGAACCTCTCGCACTGGCTTGCCAAATGCTTCTGGCGCTGTCTCGGCGCGCCGGTCTATTTTTGCCTAGAATGAGCTTGCCCCTGGCGCATCCGTCAATGACAAACTTGAGAGAGCGGATTTTTGTTCGCGCGCCGAACAACAGCTGCCCCTGGCCGTGCGCGAGGCGCTGTCCTCGACTGCCGCTTAACACAGAGTGAGTCCCATGCCCCGCATCCTGTTTCTGAACGGCCCAAATGCCAATCTCTACGGGCTGGACCCCTCCGGGATTTATGGCGGGGACTCCTTCGAAACGCTTCGCGCCAGCTGTCTCTCGGTTGCCGCCGAGCTCGGCGTGGATCTCGATTTCCGCCAGTCGAATGCGGAGGGCGAGCTGATCGGCTGGGTCCAGGAAGCGCGGCTCACGGCAGGGGGGCTGATCATCAACGGAGCCGGTCTGACCTATACGTCTATCGCCCTGCTCGATGCGCTCCTGGCATTCGAGAAGCCGATCATCGAGGTGCATATGTCCAACATCTGGAAGCGCGAAGCCTTCCGGCACCACTCCTACATCTCGCGCGCCGCGACCGGGGTGATCGCGGGCCTCGGCGGCGAAGGCTACGCGCTGGCGATCAGGGCGATGGCGCGGCTCGTGCCACCGAAGGAGAGCGCCGATGTCACCGCGTGAGGTGATCCTGTTCGCTAGCGCCTTCGACGACGCCGCGGCCTGGGGGAAGGCGCTGCTGGCCGAGCTGCCGGATGCGACGTTCTGGGTGTATCCCGACATTCCGGACCCTGCCGCGGTCACCACCGCGCTGGTCTGGAAGCCGCCGCAGGGATTGTTCGCCCCGCTCACCAATCTGCGGCTCGTCGTCAATCTGGGCGCGGGGGTCAACTCCCTTCTGGCGCGGAGCGACCTGCCGAATGTGCCGATCGTCCGGCTCTCCGATCCTGGCATGGTTTCGCTGATGGTCAGCTACGTGCTGTTTGCCGTCATCCGCTATGCCCGCGACATCGACAAATTCGAGGAAGCCCAGCGTCAGGGCGAATGGCGCTATATCCATCCGCGGGCACTCTCGGCGGTGAAGGTCGGCGTGCTGGGGCTCGGTGAGCTTGGCGGTCCCGCGGCAAGCGCGCTGGCGGGGCTTGGCTTCGACGTGCGCGGCTGGTCGCGCAGTCCGAAGGAAGTCCCCGGCGTAGTTTGCAGCTACGGCATGGACAGCCTCGAAGCGCTCCTCTCGGAACTCGAGATCGTCGTTATCATGCTGCCGTTGACGGCCGAGACACGCGGCCTGATCGATGTGCCGCGCCTCAGGCGCATGAAAGCCGGCGCAAAGCTCATCAACGCCTCGCGCGGCGCGGTGGTGGATGAGGCAGCGCTGATCGCCTGTCTCGCTGACGGCCATCTCGGCGGTGCAACGCTCGATGTGTTCACCACCGAGCCCTTGCCGCCGGCAAGCCCGCTCTGGCGCATGCCGAATGTGCTGATCACGCCGCATCTGGCCAGCATTACGGTTCCCGAAGCCGCCGCCCGGGACGTGGCGGAAAGCATCCGGCGGGTTCAGCGCGGCGAGCCGCCTCTCCACGCCGTCGATGCCCGGCGCGGGTATTCAAGGACAATGGTCCCGCTATCCGCAGGACCTGCGCGCGCTTCATCGAACTGTGCCGTCAGATCGGGCTGCTGACCAAGGCGAGCGTGGCGATCGACGGCTCGAAGTTCAAGGCGGTCAACACGCGCGACAAGAACTTCACCAAGGGCAAGATCGAGCGGCGGCGCCAACAGCTGGAGGACAGCGTCGCGCGCTATCTCGGCCAGCTCGACACTGCCGATCGGCAGGAGCCGTCGGAGACGCTCACCGCCAAGACCGCGCACCTGAAGGAGAAGCTCGTCAAGCTCGCAGGCGAGATGGAGAAGCTGAAGGCCTACGAGACTGAGATGCTGGCCTCGCCCGATCAGCAGATCTCGCTCACCGATCCGGATGCCCGGTCGATGGCGACCAGCGGGCGCGGCTCCGGCATCGTCGGCTACAATGTCCAGGTTGCGGTGGATACCGAGCATCATCTGATCATCGCCCACGAGGTCACGAACAGCGGCTCGGATCGGTCGCAGCTCGCCAATATGGGTCGGCAGGCCAAGGCCGCGCTCGGCGTGGATGAACTCGAAGCGGTCGCGGACCGCGGCTATTACAACAGCCCCGAGATCCTGGCCTGCCACGAGGCGGGCATCGAGGTGACGCTGCCCAAGCCGATGACCTCGGGCGCGAAAGCGGATGGCCGCTTCGGCAAGCAGGACTTCGTCTATATCGCCGCCGAGGACGTCTATCGCTGCCCGGCCGGTGAGACGCTCGTATACCACTATACCAATGTGGAGCACGGCCTAACCTTACGGCGCTACTGGACGAATGTGTGCGGCGAATGCGCGATCAAGCACCGATGTACAACCGGGGTGGAACGGCGCATCACCCGATGGGAGCACGAGCATATTCTCGAAGCCGTGCAGCGGCGTCTCGACGCCAACCGCCAAGCCATGCGCCAGCGGCGTGAGACCGTCGAGCATCCGTTCGGCACGCTGAAGATGCGCATGGGCGCGACGCATTTCCTGATGAAGCGCTTGCCCAAGGTCGCCGGCGAAATGGCGCTGCACGTCCTCGCCTACAACTTCACCCGCGTGATGGATCTCATCTGCGTGAAACCGTTCATTGCCGCGATGAGAGCGTAAAGGAGCGGACGCGCTCTCGTGCCGTACAATGAGCCTGCCACATCGCCTTGGGCGGCCTCAGGCGAGCCCATGGCGCGACATTGCTGCTCAGGCACGAAAACTGCGCGAAATTTGCCTCGCCCGCCCAGCTCTCTGGCGATCTCAAGGCTGCGCCAAGCGTTTTAACGCAACCAAGACCCGGAACCGAACACGAAAGCGGCCCCCGTAGCCCGGATGGAGCGCAGCGAAATCCGGGGCTATCTCTCCCGAGCCGAAGACCCGGGTTGCGCTGCGCTCCACCCGGGCTACGATGTGGCTAAGAGGCGTCGGCCGCAATTTCAGGCATGGACTTGGCACGGAAGGAGGCCTGTAGAAAATCGGCGAAGGCCTGCACCGCCGGGCGCATCGAGAGGCGCGGCATCGACAGACACACCACCTTCACGGCCGGCATTGTCTCCACGAACGGGCGGATCGCCAGCTCGCCGCCATCATAGGTGGTGTTCGTGCGGGGGATGATGTTGTAAATCGCAAAACCATGGCCGCTCGCGACCAGCCCGCGCACGAGCTCATAGGAATGCGTTCGCCAGGCAATCCTCGGCTCAACGCCATGGGTGTGGAACAGGCTGAGGAAATAAGCGCGCGATAACGGCAGATCGAGAAGAATGAGCGGCTCCCCGACGACCTCATGGAGGGCAACAGCGGCTTGGCGGGCAAGAGGATGCCGCGCCGGAAGCACGACATGCGGCGGCAGCTCAGTGAGGATGTCCGCGATCATTTCCGCCGATATGCCGAGGTCATAGGTGATGGCGAGTTCGGTCCGGCCCGCCGCCAGCGCCTCTAGCACATGCTCCTGATCACCATCGTCGATGCGCACCGAGATCCCCGGGAATGCGCGCCCGAATGCGGCAAGGATCGACGGCAGATAGCAGGGCGCAAGCGTCGTAAAGCAGCCGATATGAATTTCGCCCTGCAATGCGCCGCCGATCGCGCGCGCGGACCGCGTGAAATCGTCGGCATGCTTGATGAGAACGCGGGCCTCGCTGATCAGCTTCTGGCCGGCGGGTGTTAGCGAAACACCTTTAGCGTGGTGGCGCAGAAATACGCTCGTGCCGAGCGCGTCCTCGAATTCGGCGATCGCGCTGGAGACCGAGGGTTGTGACAGGTTAAGGCGGCGTGCCGCCTCGCTAATGCTGCCGCAATCGGCAGCGGCAACGATGTATCGCAGAGCGCGCAGGGAGACATGCATGCGCCTATCATAGGAAAGATCTATGGCTATCGAAAATAAATAATGGTTTGTCGATGTAGGGTCTCCTCCCTATGCTGCCTGGTATACCTTCAGGAGTCCGCAGCTATGATCCGCACGGCAGAAGCCTATCGCGCCGGGTTGCGCGACGGCCGCGAGATCTGGATCGACGGAGAGCGCGTCACCGACGTCACGGTCCATCCGGCCCTCAAACCAATCATCGACATCCGCGCGAAGATGTTCGACATGCAGCACGATGCGGCGCATGCCTCGGTTCTGACCTATACCGACAGCGGCAGCCAGCATTCCATCTTCAACCGCCTGCCCCGCCAGAAACAAGACTGGCACGACAAATGGCAAGCCGTCGACCGCGTGCTGAACGAAATCGAGGGCGTCGTCACCCGGGTCGGTGACGAGACGGTCGGGGAGATGTGGTCGCTCTATGACGGCCGGGAAGTACTGGCCGAGATCGATCCGCGTTTTGCAGACAACATCACCCGTCACATTCAGGCGGTGATCGAAAGCGACGTGTTCCATGTCTCGGCCAACACCGATCCGAAAGGCGACCGCTCAAAGCCGCCACAGGAGCAGGATCCCGACATGATGGTGCATGTTGTCAAGGAGACTGACAGCGGCATTATCCTGCGCGGGGCGAAATATGAGACCGCTGCCGGCTACGCGGATCAGGCATTTCTCAAGCCGACGGTCGGCGCCTGGACCAATGAGCAGCTTTCCGATTTCGCGGTCGGCTGCATCGTGAAGATGGGTGCGCCGGGCGTGAAGCATATCGCCCGCTCGGGCTTTGCCACCCGCAGCCGCGAAGACTATCCGCTCGCCAGCCGGTTCGACGAGGTGGATTTCCTGATGGTGTTGGATGACGTGCACATCCCCTGGGAGGACGTGTTTTTCTACCGGCATACGCGCGCCGCGCAGTATATTCGCAGCTCGCTGCACCGCTATTCCGCCTTCCCCTACGTGCTGCGCATCCTCTACATGGCCGACATGATGATTGGCGCGGCGCTCTGGAACGCCAAACAGACTGGCCTCGACAAGCTGCAGGCGGTGCGCGAGAAGCTCGCCGACCTCGTCTGCTACCGTGAGGGCATCAATGCGCATCTCACCGCCGCCATCGCGCTCGCCGAGCGTTCGCCGGGCGGCCTCTTGATGCCGCACCAATCCATCCTCTATGCCGGCCGCGTGCACGCCTGCGCCAACCTCCCGCAGATGATGCACATCGCCCGTGAGCTGTGCGGCGGTCAGATCTGCGTGACGCCGAATGCCGCCGCATTCCATGAGGGCGGCTCCAAACCCTGGATGGAGAAGTTCTATACACTGAATGAAAACTGGGAGGCCGAGGACCGGCGCAAGCTGCTCGCCTTTGCCCGCGACCTGCTCAACTCCGACTATGCCGGCCACCGGCTCACTTTCGTGCAGTTCGCCCAAGCCCCGCATTTCAACCATCTCGCCGCTGTTTATAACAGCTTCGACTTCTCTGGCCCGCTTGACTTTGTGCGCCGCTCTGCAGACCTATCGGACAAGGTCAATGGGCCGAAGGGATAGCTTGATGAATGCAGAGATGCTCGCCGAAGCGGTCCGTTCCGCAATGCGGCGCACGGTATCGGGCGTTGCCGTGCTGGCGACGGAAGGGCCAGGCGGACGCGCCGGCGTAACCGTCTCCACGCTCTGCTCCTTGTCGCTCGAGCCGCCTTCCGTCATCGTGTGCGTGCATAAGGACAGCCGCACACTCGCTGCCGTGCTGGCAAACGGTGCATTTAGCGCCAACATACTCGCGGAAGGGCAGGAAGAGGTCGCCTCCACCTTCGCCGGCCTCGTCCCGGAGCGTAAGGAGGACCGCTTCGGCGCAGGCGTTTGGGAGACGCTTGATGGTCTGCCGCGTCTTCATGGAGCCGTTGCCTCCTTTGCCTGCCGGCTCGCCGACAGTCACAGCTTCGGCACGCATGTCATCCTGATCGGCAAGATCTTCGATGTGGCGGCGGCGGATAGCGCGCCGCTGATCTATGCCGATCGTAACTTCCACACCCTCACCGCCGCGTAAGGAGAGGGCATGACGCACAGCCGCATCCGCAAGTTCAACACCAAGGACGCCTATCCCGACCAGAAGCTTGACAACGACGTTTGCATGGCCGTGCGGGCCGGCAATACGGTCTATCTGCGCGGGCAGACGGCGATGGACTTGGATGGCCACATCGTCGGCATTGGCGATGCGGCGGCGCAGGCAGAGAACGCCATGAGATGCGCCAAAGTGCTGCTCGAGGAAGCGGGCGCGCGCCTTTGCGACATCGTCAAGATCACCATCTACATCACCGACCGCGCCTATCGTGAACCGGTCTACCAGGTGGTCGGGCGCTGGCTGAAGGGCGTCTATCCGGTGTCGACTGGGCTGATCGTTCAGGGCCTCGCCCGCCCCGAATATCTGATGGAGATCGACATCATCGCCGAGGCCGAGGGCAGTCCCGGCGCATAGCGTCCTTCCCGCGCAGCTGGCGCTCACGCTTTCCTTGACACCAGCGCCGGCTTTTGTTTCTTCGTCCTCCGGGACACGACACGGCCGGGGGGTGCGTATGTTGTGGCACTGCAATGCAAGCTGCCATAGCCGATGAAGTACAGACCGGAGATTGACGGCCTGCGCGCAGTCGCGGTCTTGCCAGTCATCCTGTTCCACGCCGGTTTCGCCTTTTGCAGCGGCGGCTTCGTCGGCGTCGATATCTTCTTCGCGATCAGCGGCTATCTGATCACCACCATCATCCTGTCCGAGCTGGAGCGCGGCGAATTCTCGCTGATCCGCTTCTATGAGCGCCGGGCGAGGCGCATTCTACCGGCCTTGTTCTGCGTCATGGCCTGCTGCGTGCCATTCGCCTGGTGGTCGATGCTGCCCTCGCAATACCGGGACTTCTCCCAGAGCCTCATCGCCGTCGCCCTGTTCGTGTCAAACATACTTTTCTGGCGCCAGGACGACTATTTCGCCCTCGCCGCGGACGAGAAGCCGCTGCTGCACACCTGGAGCCTGGCAGTCGAGGAGCAGTATTACATGCTCTTCCCGCTCGCGCTGATGCTGCTCTGGTGGCTGGGGCGCAAGCGAATCTTCCTGTTCATCGCGCTGCTCGCCGTCGCCAGCCTGCTCTTCAGCGAGTGGAGCACGCGCCATGCGCCGTCAGCCAATTTCTATCTCGCGCCGACGCGGGCATGGGAGCTGTTTGCCGGATCGCTCTGCGCCTTCATCCTGAGAGATGGGCAGCCGCTGAAGCGAGGCCCATGGAGCGATCTCGCCGCGCTGGCCGGACTCGGGCTCATCGCCTTTGCGATTGTGATGTATGACGGCTCCACACCGATCCCCTCGCTCTATGCTCTTGCGCCGGTGGGCGGTGCCTGCCTCTTCATCCTGTTCGGCCATGCGGGCACATTGGCGGCGCGGCTGCTGACGCTGCGCCCGCTGGTCGGAATCGGCCTGATCAGCTACAGCGCCTATCTCTGGCATCACCCGCTCTTCGCCTTCGGCAGGCTGTTCTCCGGCAAGCCGCTCGGCGACTTCCAGCTCATCGGCCTGACGCTTGCGGCCTTGGCGCTCGCCTATTGCTCCTGGCGGTTTATCGAGAAGCCGTTCCGAAACCGGGCGATGATAACGTTCCCCCGGGTGGCGTTCACCGCCGTCAGTTTTGCGGCATTCTTCACGGTACTCGGCATTGCCGGCCAGGTAACCGCGGGTTTCAAGACGTTCTATCTTACAAACCGCCTGAATGCTGCAGAGAACCGAGTTTACCAGAAGTTTCAAAAAGACTCTCCGCCGCGCGGATTCTACAAACCGTTCGACGATGGCAAATGCCGGTTCTCGGTGATAGCGCCGGACGAAGCATTCGAAGCGCGGTTTCGCCAGTGCCAGCAGCAGTACGGCAAGGCTTGGCTCGTGATCGGCGACTCACATGCTATCAACATGTTCAATATCTTCGCCAAAGCCCATCTGCGGCCATTCCTGGTGGGCCTTGTCCAGGGCGGTTGCCGCCCCTACCATCAGCTTCCGAAATGCCAATATCGGGCTTTCGACAGCTTTGTGGACAGGAACGCCGGCGGGCTCGATCTGGTGATCTTTCACCAGAGTGGTTCTCATCTGATGCTCGACGAGGACGGAAAGGAAGATTCCTGGAAAGCCTTCACAGCGGATGCCGAGTTCATCGCGGCAGACCGAAATATCGAAAAAATCAGCGATTATCTCGACGTCATCGGCACGAAGGTGAGGACAGTCTGGCTCGGCCCATTCATCGAGGCTCGGGTCAACTTCACCGATGCCCGCTTGATCAAAGCGGCGGCGCTGCATCCGATCTCGATCAATCCGACAAGCCTCAGCCATTTCGCGGCTCTGGAGACGGTGCTCAAGGCGTACAATCAGCAGCACGAGAAGCATTTTCAATATCGATCGCTGTTCGACGTGCTGCAGATATCCAGCGATTTTCTCGTGACGGGCGGCTGCACAACCTATCGTGACGGCGATCATTTCAGCGCCTGCGGCGAGGATATCGTCGCGGCGAAGATCAAACGCGCAGTCGCGAACGGCCTGCTGAATTAGTATAGAGCGTGATTGGGGACGGCAGGTGCCCGCGAGGCTGTTCGGTCCCGGCAAGGTTGGCGGAGATGTCATATAATGCCGGATGGGATGATGCTACTCTCTCCCATGGGACGGCTATTCCTGCTTGTGCCGAATTATTCAGCCATTCATTATGTTGCGTGCCTGATGGCATGCAAATTGCTGACGGAAAAACAGCGCCGGGTGAACCCGGACGCGTTGAACTCGGAAGCGTCGCGAAGGGAGTTTCGTCATGTTAGGAAGAGCATTGCTGTCGGCAGGACTGCTTCTCGCCGGCCTGTTGATCTCGCCCGCAAATGCTGCTGACAAGCTGGTGGTCAGCGTCTGGGGCGGCAGCTGGAAGGACATGGTCGCCGACATCGTGGCGAAGAAGTTCACTGCCGACACCGGTGTCGAGGTGGACTTCGTCACCGGCGGAACCATTGACCGGCTGAACAAGGCCAAGCTCGCCAGGAACGATCCGGAAAGCGACGTCACGCTCACCACCGCCCATGTCGGCTGGCTCTATGCGACCGACGGGCTCTACGAGACGCTTGACCTGTCGAAGGTCCCGAACGCCGCCAACCTCGTCGATGCGGCCAAGATAAGCCCCTATCACATCGGCACCTGGGCCTATGTCTACACCATCGGCTATCGCCCCGACCTCGTGAAGAACATCACGTTCGACAGCTGGGCCGACCTCTGGAAGCCGGAGATGAAGGGCATGCTCGCCGTGCCGGATTTCGATCCGAGCCATATCATCGTGGTTTCCGCGCTGCTCTCGGGCGGCGATGCCGCGCATTGGGAGAAGGGGCAGGAGAAGCTGAAAGAGCTCAAGCCCAATTTCAAGGCGTTCTATACCGACGACGCCAACAGCCAGCAGCTGATCGCCAATGGCGAAACGCCCGTGCAGATCATGCTGTCGATGAACGCGCACTACATGATCCGGGAAGGCGTGCCGATCAAGCTGGTGATCCCCAAGGAAGGCGCGGTGCTCGGCATCGACACCATTGGCATCATGAAGGGCTCGAAGAATACCGAGAACGCCTACAAGTTCATCAACACGCTGCTCGATCCCGAGGTGCAGGCCAAGATCGCCGAGTTCAAGAAGGGCTCGCCGACCGTATCGAATGCCAAGCTCGACCCGGAGGTGGCCAAGCTCCCGGGCGTGTTCACCACGCCCGAGCAGTGGAAGAAGGAAGCCATCATCATCGACCACAAGCTGCGCTCGGAAAAGCTCGGCGAATGGCGGAAATGGTTCGCCGAGAACATCATGGCGAAATAGGGTGGGTGAAAGGCGCTCACCGTTGCTTCATCGTGAGCTCTCATCCCTGACTTTTGCCAGTCGGGTAAAAAAGCCCCCTCACCCGGCTCGGCTGCGCCTCGCCGCCCTCTCCCGCGAGGGGAGAGGGCGATGCACTGCCCGTTGGGGGGCTCTGCCTTACATCCGCACGCACCAGCCCTCTCCCCGCGGCGAACGCTTGTCCTTCGCCGTAAAGACTGACGACTCCGGAGAGGGTGGCCGCCACAGACGGCCGGGTGAAGAGGCTTTTGCGGCGAAAGCCGCAAGTGGCAGTTGCATGCTGCCGCCTGGGCGGCACACATCGCAACTGGCGGCTTCGGCCTTCTGCCCATGAGCGCGACAGCAAAACCCTTTCTGCGCAGTTTCACCCTTCCCGCGCTCATCTGCGCGGGGGTGCTGCTCGCGGCGCTCGGGGCGATCTTGAACTACAGCTTTCGCGCCTACATCCCTGGCTCGCTGGACGCTGGCGGGCCGAGCCTCGAAAATTTCGCCGCCCTTACCAATCCGCTCTATCTGCATGTCTTTTTGGCAACGCTCTGGATCGCGCTCCTCACCGCACTGTTCACATTGCTGCTCGGCTATCCGCTCGCCTTCGCGCTGGTGCGCAGCGAGAACCGCCTGATCAAATCCGCGATCCTCATCATCGCCATCACGCCGCTATTTCTCGGCGAGGTGGTGCGCACCTATTCCTGGATCATCGTGCTCGGCAATAACGGCTTCATCAATGCGGTGCTCCTGTATCTCGGCCTGATTTCCCGGCCGGTGCAGATGATGTTCACAACGGGCGGGGTGGTGACGGCGCTGGTGCACGTCACGCTGCCGATCATGGTGATCATGCTGGCGGCGGCGCTTTCGCATATCGATCGCAATTTCGAGCGCGCGGCGGCAAGTCTCGGCGCTGGGCCGATCCGCGTGTTTCTCACCGTGACGCTGCCGCTCTCCATGCCGGGGATCGTTGCCGGCACTACCACCGCCTTCGCCTGGACGTTCAGCGCCTTCGCCACGCCGCAGCTGATCGGCGGCGGCCAGGTGACCATGATCTCGAACCTGGTCTATCAGCTCGGCTTCGCCAGCTTTAATTTCCCCTTTGCCGCCGCGCTATCGGCGGCCGGGCTCGCCTTCACCTTCGCTGTGTTGTGGCTGCTTCGCCTCGCGGCGCGCCCGCTCGAACGCTTGGGGACGCATTGAGCCATGACCATGCCGCCTGTGCAGCGCATCTTGCATTGGACAGGGAGCCTGCTCGTGATCCTTATTCTCGGCTTCATTCTCTGCCCTGCCCTCGTCGTGGCGATCGCCTCCGTCAATGCGAAGGCGATCCTCGCCTTCCCGCCGGAGAGCCTATCGCTGCGCTGGTTCGAGAAGGCGCTGGCCTACGAGGACTTCCGCCAGGGTGTGCGCAATGGCGCAATCGTCACCTTCTGGGCGTCGCTGATTGCGCTGACCGCCGGGGCGGCATTCGCCTACGTGATCGACCGCTATGCGTTCCGCGGCAAGGCGGCGCTCGAGACCATCCTGCTTTCGCCGCTGGTCATTCCGCATTTCACCATCGGTCTTGGCCTGCTGATCATTGGCGCGCAGCTCGGCGTAGCACGCGGCTATGGCATCGTGATCGCCGCCCATGTGATCCTGGTGCTGCCCTTCGTGCTGCGCAGCGTCTATATCTCGCTGCGCAATCTCGACCGCCGGCTGGAGCTCGCCGCCGCGAGCCTCGGTGCTCGCCCTGCCCAGGTCCTCATCACGGTCACGCTGCCGCTGCTCCTTCCCGGGCTGGTGAGCGGCTGGCTGTTTGCCGCGATTCTCTCCTTCAACGAGTTCACCGCCTCGCTGTTCGTGACCGCCCAGCGCACCCAGACGCTGCCCGTTGCGATGTACAACTACGTGCGCGACTTCGCTGATCCTTCCATGGCCGCCCTTTCCGTGATCTACATTGCGATTACGGCGTTGCTGCTGATCACCGCCAACATGTTCTTAGGACTAGGCAAGGTGCTGAATGTCGAGCATGCGCGCTGAGGAGGACGCGAGGAGCGGGGCGAGCCCGTCGCGTGCGGCGCACGAAGCCCTACCCGCCAACCTGCAGCTCGACGGCGTGACCAAGCATTACGGCGATGTTCTAGCTTTGAAGAACGCCTCGCTGAAGATCGCGCCTGGCGAGTTCGTCACACTCCTCGGGCCCTCGGGCTGCGGCAAGACCACCCTGCTCAACCTCGTCGCCGGCTTCATCGAGCCCGATGCCGGCGAGATCTTCCTCGATGGACGGCTGATCACCAACGTCCCAACCTGGGAACGCCAGATCGGCATGGTGTTCCAGAACTATGCGCTGTTTCCGCATATGAGCGTAGCGAGGAATGTCGGCTATGGCCTCAGGATGCGCGGGGTTGCGCGCTCCGAGATTGCCGAGCGCGTGAGCGCCGCCCTCGCCATGGTGGAGCTTGAGGCGATGGCTGAGAGGCGCCCGCGTCAGCTCTCTGGCGGCCAGCAGCAGCGCGTGGCGCTCGCCCGTGCACTGGTCATCAATCCGAAAGTGCTGCTGCTCGATGAGCCGCTCTCGGCGCTCGACCGAAACTTGCGCGCCGCGATGCAGATCGAGCTGCGCGAGCTCCAGCAGCGGCTCGGCGTCACGGCGCTGTTCGTCACGCACGACCAGGGCGAGGCGCTCAGCCTCTCCGACCGGATCGTGGTGATGAACGAGGGCAGCATCCGCCAGATCGGCAGCCCGCAGGAGATCTACAACCACCCGGCCGACCGGTTCGTCGCCTCATTCGTGGGGGATGTCAGTGTGCTGCGCGGGCGCATCACCCGCCATGAGGGCGACTGGCTGAAGGTCGAGCTGGGACAGGCACAGCTTACTGGTGCACGTGCAGCCTATCCGCAAGCCCGTCCCGGTGATCCGGCCGACGTCTTTATCCGCCCCGAGGCTCTGCACGTCGCCGCGCCGGGCGAGGCGGTGATCGCCCAGGGCGTTGCCGTAGCCCAGGTGTTCCAAGGCAGCCATGCCGATATCTTCATCGAAACGGCCGCGGCGCCGTCCGGCCGCGTGCTGATCCGCGCGCCTGCCACCGATGCGCTGGCCCGCCTCGCGACCGGCAGCACCGTGAACCTTGCCGTCGCTGCGCAGCAGGAGGTCTCGATTTTCCCGCCCGAGCCGGCCTGATCCTTGCATAAGCGGCTTATGAACGAGTTCGCGCGAATGCTTCAGAAGCCCGGCGCCTCGCCCGGGAATTTCGCCCGCGCAATATAGGCGTCCTTCTGGGGCGCGTAGAGTGTCCAGAGGCGGCGCAGCTCGACAATCGGAGTGTCATGCCAGTCCACCCGCAGATTGACCGTCGGCCAGTCGAAGCCCTCCGCGACCAGGAGCCCCGCCGCATGCTCGGGGCCGCCTTCGCCCCCGGCAGCCTTTCCGCCTTCCAGCGCGCGCAGCAGTCTTTCGGGGAGGCTTTCCTCGGCGCTCTCGGTGAAAGCGGCGATCATGCGCGTCGGGATTTCGGGATTGCTGAGCAGGTTGCCAAGCGCCGCGCAGCCCTCTCCCCGTGCTTCGGCGGCAACGGGGAGCGCGTTCGCGCCGGAATGCAGGGCAGCATAACCGTACCGGTCGATGACGCCGACCTGGCGCCATTCCGGCTCGGGCGTGCCGGCAACGAGGTTCGCCATCACCGCGCCGGCACCCAAGCCCTGCCGCAAGAGGGTCAGGCCGGTTGGGCCCAGCGCCGGGTCCGTGACGTTCTGGGTTAGCACCGCGCCTTGCGCGCAGACCCAGGCGCAGCGGCTCGCAACTGCTATGGAGGAGGAGGTGATCGCAATGCCGAATGCGCCAGTCCGGGGGCAACAGGCGGCGATCGAATAAGTCATGGGGCGATTTTCCTGATCGTGCTTGCGGGCCGAGAAGAGTATCCAGAACGGTATGATGCAAGAAAAAATCGTTGAAGTCCTGCGTGCGCTGATCGGATTTCCGTCGGTCAGCAGCCGCTCCAATCTCGATATTGCCGGTTATATCGAAGTCTATCTCGAAGCGCAGGGCATCGCGGTCACCCGCATCCCGGCGGCGGACGAGCCCAAGACGTCGCTCCTCGCCACGATCGGTCCGAAGAATGCTCCCGGCATCATGCTGTCGGCGCATATGGATGTGGTGCCGACCGAAGGGCAGGACTGGACCAGCGATCCCTTCACCGCCGATCTGCGCGAAGGCCTACTCTACGGCCGCGGCGCCAGCGACATGAAGGGCTTTCTCGCCGTAGTGCTGGCCCATGTGCCGCAATTCATCGAGCGGGCAAAGTCCGCCCCGGTGCATCTGGCCTTCTCCTATGACGAGGAACTCGGCTGTCTCGGGGCGCCGCCCCTCGCGGCAGCCGCGGCCGCCCTGCCATGCCCGCCTGTGCTTTGCATCGTCGGCGAGCCGACCAGCCTCAAAGTGGTGCGGGCGCATAAAGGCAAGCTCGCCCGGCGCGTCGTTTTTCATGGGCGGGGTGGGCATTCCGCGCTGCCGCATAAGGGCGCCAATGCAGTGGAGGCGGCGGCGCGCTTTGCCGCGCAGCTCTGCGCGCTCGATGAGCGGCTCGCAGCTACAGGCATGCACGATCCCGCGTTCGATCCGCCGCGCTCGACTTTGCATGTCGGCTCGCTACATGGCGGCGGCGCCCTCAATCTGGTGCCGGACCGGGCCGTGCTCGAATTCGAGCTGCGCCACCTTGCCGCCGAGCCTGTCGCGGCGCTAATGGCCGAGATCGATGCGGCGCTGGATGGCGAGAGCCGCCGGCTTCGAGAAAGGGGCGCGGAAGGCGCCCAAGCCGAGGAGATCATATCCTACCCCGGCCTCGACATGCCGGCTAACCACCCGGCGCTCGCCGCGATTGGCGCCCTCGCAGGCGATCCAGCACCGGGCTCGACCGTAAGCTTTGGCACGGAGGCTGGCGTCTTCCAGGCATCTGGCATAGCTTCTTTAGTCTGCGGTCCCGGTGATATCGCCCGCGCCCATAAGGCAGATGAATGGATCGGCCTCGACGAGCTTGCGGCGGCGTCACGGATGATGGACCGGCTTGCGGCGCGTCTTAGCGCCCCGCTTCAGGAATGGATTGCTCATGCCCCTCACCAAACCCTCACTCAAGCTCACCTATGAAGGCGCGCGCGCCGCACTCGATGCGGCGATCGCCAAGGCCGAAGCGATCGGCGTGCCGCAGGACATCGCCATCGTCGATGATGGCGGGCATCTCCTCGCTTTTGCCCGGATGGACGGCGCGCGCCTCCTCTCCATCACCACCTCGCAAACAAAGGCGCTCAGTGCCGCCTCGCATCGCCAGCCGACCGCGCGCCTTCACGCGGCCGACGAGCTGAAGCTCGCTTTCGCATCGGACGGCAAGCTCACCAATTTGAAGGGCGGGCTGCCGATCATCATCGACGGCGTGTGCGTCGGCGCGGTGGGCGTCGGCTCCGGAACGGGCGATCAGGATGTCGAGGTTGCCCGTGCTGCGCTCGCGGCGCTTGGCGCGGACGATTTTCCCGCCTGAGGACTGGCATCTCACAGAGCTGTGTTTGCCCACGCGAACGCACCGGCGAATTTTCCATTTCGCCCAGAAGCGAAAATGTTACTGTCGGTTAATCTTTGCCGCAGGTGGGGCGGCGTCCCGTTCTTTGCGTTCGCAACTCGCCGTGGTTATCGGGACGGACAATTACGCCATGCAAAAATTCATTAACCTCAATGCCGACATTGCTGAGGGTTGGGGCGCCTACGAGATCGGCAATGATGCCGCGCTGATGGAGATTATCACGTCCGCCAACGTCGCCTGCGGCTTCCATGGCGGGGATGCAAACACCATGCATCGCATCGTCATGCTTGCCAAGGAGCGCGGGGTGAGCATCGGCGCGCATCCCGGTTTCAACGATTTGTGGGGGTTCGGACGCCGCCAGATCCGCATGAAGCCGGTGGAGATCGAATATATGGTGGCCTATCAGATCGGCGCGCTGCAGGCGATGGCAGCCTATGCCGCCCTCAAAGTCACGCATTTTAAGGCACACGGCGCGTTGTCGAACATGGCCGCGGTCGAGGAAGATTACGCCATGGCGATCGGCCGCGCCATCCAGACCGTCGACCCCAGCCTGATCTACATTGCGCTTGCCGGCTCGGAGCTAGAAAAGGCGGCCGACCGGCTCGGCCTGCGTGCGGCGCGCGAGGGCTATTGCGACCGCCGCTACGGCGATGACGGCATGCTCGCCTCGCGCGCGATTCCCGGCACGGTTCTGCGCGACGCTGATGCCGCCGCCGCACAAGCCGTGCGCATGGTGATGGAAGGCGAGATCGCAACCATTGGCGGCAAGGTGATCAAGGCCGAGATCGAGACGCTGTGCATCCATGGCGATGAACCGACAGCGGTCGCCGTCGGGAAAGCCGTCCGGGCGGCACTGGAGGGAGCCGGCGCGCGTATCGTCACCCTCCCGGAGATGTTCGTGTGACCGCCAACGGGGCCGCAAAACCTATCCTCGGGCTGATCGGCGGAGCGGGCACGCTTGGAATGGGCCTTGCCCTGCGCTGGGCAAGGGCGGGCTACCCCATCATCATCGGCTCGCGCGACCCTGCACGCGCGGTGGAAGCCGCGCGTTCACTGCCTGTCACCGCCGGTTGCCCAACCCCGCAAGGCGCAAGCTATGCCGAGGCTGCAGCAAGCGCGGATTTCCTCATCCTCACTATTCCCTTCTCCCACCAGGCCGCGGTGATCGATACGATCATGCCCTCGCTTCACGGCCAGCTCGTGCTCGACACCACCGTTCCCTTGATGCCGGACAGCAAAGCCGTTGTGCATCTGCCGGAAATTGGCTCGGCTGCACTCACAGCGCAGCAGCGCTTTGGAGATGCGGCGCGGGTCGTGTCCGCGCTTCACAATGTGCCGGCGAAAAAACTTCGGGCGAACGAACACATCGACTGCGATGTGCTGGTGTTCGGCGACAGCGTCGCGGACCGTGAGGCGGTGATTGCGCTGATTACGACGGCGGGCCTGCGCGGTGTCCATGGCGGTCCGCTCGCCAACGCTGTTGCCGCCGAGGCGCTCGCCTCAGTGCTGATCGGCGTCAACCAGCATTACAACATCAACAATGCCGGCCTGCAAATCACCGGCCTGCCGTGACGCGGGCTGAGCCCTCGGGAAGGAACGAGCCAACCCCCACGCAAAATAAAAAAGGGCCCAACCCCGGCGATGGTTGGGCCCTTATGCGTGCGTACTACGCGATGTGCCGGGAGGGATGCCGGCACTAGCGGGGAAGCCTTCGGCTAGACGGGGGGCACTACCGATGGTGACTGGCTTCGTCCGCTTCACAGTACGTATGCCAATATAACACAGTTTCAAGAATACGACAGAGAAAAAGCGCAGAAGGCTTGACAGTGGCGAATTTGTCTCATCCACCTAATTTTTCTTTAAACTCGTCAGCCTCTTGCAACATTTCCTTCATAGTCGCCTGAAGAGCGATTCGACTTACTGCTTGAATTTCGGAAGCCCGATGTCTGGGCTGAACTTGAAAACCTCGGGCTTTACCGCCTTGTTCAGCTCAACGTCCGCCACCTGGATTCGGGTGTTCAGCCCCTGCGGATCGGTAATGATCCACTCCTTGAGCTGAAGCTCTGGCCAATCGAAGAACAGCCGGATCTGGCCGCCGGAGTCCTGGGCTTTGTCCTCAACCGTGATCACCACCGCGTCCTTGCCGATGTCGAGTGCGACGATGCGTGCATCACGCACCAGATCGACATTCTTGGTGAGGAGAAGACGGAATGGCGTCGAATCCAGCGGGTAGCGATCGGTGGTGTTCAGGTCATGGTCCTCGATCGCCAGATATTCACCGTTGGAGATGATTTTCTGCTTGGACGGCAGCGCATAATCGAAGCGCAGCTTGCCTGGCCGCTCGATGAAGAACTTGCCCTTTTTCCTCTTCTCGTCGGCATCGGTCTGCAGAAAATTCCCCTGAAGGTTGGTCAGATTGTTGAAATAGGCGTTGATCTTCTCCACGACGGCGACTTGTTCAGGCGTCCCGGTGAAAGCGCTGCTCTCAGGGCTGCTTGTGCCGAATTTGGTACTCCAGCCGGCCCCGACAGCATTGTGCTGAGGTGCTGCCGCCTGCCTTTGGCCCGAAGGTTCAGGAAGCGGGGGCTGAGCCTCGGAAGCCGGCGCCGGGGCAGGTGCCGGGGGAGGCGGCGCCGCCGGGACTGGCACGGGGCCAGGAATGTTCTTGGAGAACACCGACGTGCCTGAACCATTGTTCTGAGCAAGCGTTGGGCCGGCGACGGCAGCGGCCGCCAGGGCAGTGAAGATTACTGAGAAGCAAAAGCGTCTATTCCCGTTCATCTCGATGGCTCTCTCGTGGCGGGATTGGAATTGGGCTACACTCTGGCGGGTAAATCGCGCAAAATCGAGACAGTCAAACGATTTTTATGCAGCACGTTCAGTCGCCCTCTGAGCCGCGAATTTCACGCTTGCCAGTGCGGTTCGGAGGACTGATCAGTCCGTCTTCTTCCATACGCTCGATCAGCGATGCCGCCCGGTTATAGCCAATCCCGAGCCGCCGCTGCAAATAGCTTGTCGTCGCCCGGCGCTCCTTGAGGACGATCTCGACCGCCTGATCATAGAGCGCCTCCCCGGTTGGCTCGCGTCCGCCTCCTGCCTCGCCTCCCCGCCGCGCATCGATCGGGCCGTCCTCATCGAGAAGCCCGTCGAAATAATCCGGTTCGGCCTGCTCCCGGAGGAAATTGACGACACGCTCCACCTCCTCGTCGGAGACGAACGGGCCGTGCGCGCGCATAATGCGCCCACCGGCCGCCATCGAGAGCATATCGCCGGCGCCGAGCAACTGCTCGGCGCCTTGCTCACCGAGAATGGTGCGGCTGTCGATCTTCGACGTCACTTGGAACGAGACGCGGCTCGGGAAGTTCGCCTTGATCGTGCCGGTGATGACGTCGACGCTTGGGCGCTGGGTGGCCATGATCAGATGTATGCCGGCGGCGCGCGCCATCTGCGACAGGCGCTGCACGGCGTATTCGATGTCCTTGCCCGCAACCATCATCAGGTCGGCCATCTCGTCGATGACCACAACAATATAGGGCATCGCAGCATCGTCGATCTCCTCGCGCTCGTAGATCGCCTCGCCATCGTCGTCGAAGCCGGTCTGCACGGTGCGGGTGAGCGGGCGGCCCTGTGCCTTGGCGCGCGTCACTTTCTGATTGAAGCCAGTGATGTTGCGAACGCCCAGCTTGCACATGCGCTCATAGCGGACGTTCATTTCACCGACCGTCCATTTCAGCGCCGCGATCGCCTTGCGCGGGTCAGTGACGACGGGGGTCAGGAGATGCGGGATGTCGTCATAGACCGATAATTCCAGCATTTTCGGGTCGATCAGAATAAACCGGCATTCATCGGGGGTGAGCCGGTAGAGCAGCGAGAGAATCATGGCGTTGATCGCCACCGATTTGCCTGAGCCCGTCGTGCCAGCAATCAGCAGATGCGGCATGCGTGCCAGATCGGCAATGACAGGCGCGCCGCTGATGGTCTTGCCGAGTGCCAGCGGCAGTGCGGTCTTGCTCTTGGCGAATTCGGGCGACTCCAAGAGTTCGCGCAGGAACACCATCTCGCGATTCTGATTGGGCAGCTCGATGCCGATTGCGTCGCGCCCGGGGATCACCGCAACGCGGGCCGAGACGGCACTCATCGAGCGGGCGATATCGTCGGAAAGCCCGATCACCCGGGAGGATTTGGTGCCCCGCGCCGGCTCCAGCTCGAACAAGGTGATGACAGGGCCCGGATGCACGCCGTTGATCGTTCCCTTGATGCCGAAATCCTCCAGCACGCCGTGCAGCATCTCGGCCTTGCGCCCGAGGGCCGTGTCGGAGAGTTCGGGGTTGCCGCGCCGTTCGGGAGCGGGCGTCAGCAGACGCAACGCCGGCAGCTGGAAATCGTCGTCGCCCTCTAGCTCGTCTTCGCTGGCAAGAATGAGCGCCCGGGGAGAAACGCCGGGACGCGAGGCCACCTGCCGGTGGGGCGCGGATTGCGGCCGCTCTTCGCGCCTTGGCTCGGTGTAATGCCGCTCGGCATGCTGGCCGCGCATTGGCCGCCCATCGTATTCATCCTCGACCTCCTCGCGGCTGTCATAGGGATCGGCCCCATAGGGTGGCGGTGGTGCGGTCCGCTGCTGGGGAGCTGAGTGATATGGCGGCTCATCCTGCTGCAAGGGAAGCCGGCGCTCAGCGAGCGGGTGCTGCTGCCAGTGTGGCGGCTGCTGTGGCTGCTGCGCGGGCATGCGCTGACTGGCAAGGTATTGCTGGTGCGTCGCATCGCCGTTCCCGCCAAGCGGCCGCGGTGCTTGGGACGGTCCGGTGCCATAGGCGCGTGGCTCCTGGGCATAGACGCGATGGTCTGCAGCTCGGGCGCGCTGTTGCGGTTCGACCGGGTAAGGCTGGGGCTGCGGATAGTATTCGGGCTCGTCGTCCAGCTCGGCCGGGCTCGGTGGCAATGGCGAAGGCGGACGTTGCTGTGCGTGCATCGGCAGGATGCGCACAAGCCGGTGCCCAGGTTCTGGCGCAGGATAGCCGGCCGGTGCATCGAAAAACGGCTCGACACGCGATGGGTCCCGCGGTGCCGGCGAATTGGGCGGCGCCCGATGAACGGCCGGACGGGCGGTGGGGCGAGGCTGGCGCACGTGATAGTCCTCTTCCGGCTCAAAACCGCCGAAACGGGGATCGTAAGAGCCTTCCGCCGAACGGCGCACACGGCGGGACATCTTGGACACGAAGCCATGCTCTGCCGCAAAGGGCCGCAGCGCTTCGCGATCGAGCGCGCGGACGATGCTGTCCTTGAGCGACATGGTGCGCTGTGCGAGATAGCCAAGACGGGACGCAACCGCCGCGCGTGAGGGACTGCCGCGCGCCGGCAGGCGCCAGAGCAGGCGGAAATCGGAAAAGCCGATGCCACAGGCCCGGACCAGCACCCACAGGCCGATATAGCCGGAGATGATCGCGCCGATCATACTGGCGAAAGTGGCGCTGAAGATGCTGCCGATCCGCAGGAAGAAGGACCGCCCGAGATCGCCGATGACACCGCCGAGTCCGTGGGTGAGCACCCACCCCTTTGGCTGCGGGAGGAGGCTGAGCGCGCTGGCGATGAGGATGATCGCGATTGCCAGCATGAGAAGCCGCTGCCGCAGACCCTCGATCCGCTCGCCACTGGCGATGCACAACCCCCACACTGCCGGTGGCAGAAACAGGGTGATGGAAGCGAGGCCGAACAATTGAAGCAGAAAATCGGCGAGCGTTGCGCCTACCATGCCGAGCAGATTGCCGGGCGCACCATCGGTCGCCCTGTTCAGGCTCGGGTCGCCGATCGACCAGGTCAAAAGACTGAGCCAGCCGATCGCCGCAACGAGCACGAGCGCTGCGCCCAGCGCGCGCCGGGGCATACCCTGCAGCTCGAAGCCGCGAGGAAAAATACGGCCGGACTCGCCGCTCATGCGGTAATCGAACATCGGTTCAACTCAATAGGCCCGCAATTCTCTTCAATGCCGCAATCGTCGGCCCGAGAGCGTCGACCAGCGCCACTCGGACGTATGGCCCCCCCGGATTGCGGCCGTGGGCGTCCTCCTGGGCGAGGTAGGCACCCGGTAATACTTTGACACCGCATCCTTTCCAAAACGTTTTCGCCGCCTCCTCCCCGCCGCCAAATTGCTCCACTTTGAGCCACAGAAAGAACGCGCCCTCCGGAAGAGGACCGCCAAGCCGGTCGCCGAGAATGCGGCCGGCCGCTGCCATCTTCTCCCGGTAGAGCGCGCGGCTCGCCTCCACATGCGTCTCCTGGGCCCACAGCACCGCGGAGGCGTGCTGCACGGGAAGAGCCATTTGCGGACAAGCAACGTTACGAAAGCGTAAATAGTCGGCGAGAAAGGCGGGATCGCCAGCGATAAAGCCGGAGCGAAGCCCAGGCACGTTCGAGCGCTTGGACAGCGAATTGAGCACCAGGACATTCGCAAAGTCGCCGCTGAGCAGGTAGGCCGCCTCCAGCCCACCGGAAGGCGGCACGCCGTAATAAACCTCGGAATAGCATTCATCGAGGATCAGTATGAAATCATGGACGCGCGCGAGATGGATGGCCCTGGCGAGGTAGTCCGGGCCGGCGACGGCGCCTTGTGGATTGGCAGGGCTGGCAAGATACATCGCTGCGGTTCGCTCAAGCACCTCCGGCGCAATGGCGCCAAGATCGGGTAGAAATCCGCTCTCCGCCTCCGTCGCCAGAAACACCGGCTCGCCCCCGCCCGCGATCGCTGCGGCGAGATAGGCCTGGTAAAACGGGTTCGGCATCAAGACCGCTGGGCGGCTCAGGCCTTTGCGCGCGGCTACCGGAAAGATGACCGAGAACAGGCCTTCGCGGCTGCCGTTCAGCGGGAGGATATGCCGGGCCGGATCGATCGCGCCCTGAAGAGTGGGATAGCGCCTGCCGATCCAGGCGGTGATGGCGCCGAGCAATTCCGGCGTACCCCCGATCGGCGGGTATTTTCCGTATTCTGAAACCCATTCAGCGAGTGCCGGCCCCAAAATATCGGGCACACCGTGGCGCGGCTCGCCGATGGTCATGTCGATCGGGGAAAGACCGGGTTCGATGTCGGCGAGAAGCTCGCGAAGACGCGCGAAAGGCGAATGGATCAGCCGCTTCAGGTCCTGGAGCGGCGCATGTTGGCTGGCTTTGTCGGCCATGGGGGAAGTCTCGCTTGGCGTTCGGGTGCCACGACAATTCGCCGCGGACCTTATCGCCGGTGGCGAAGGCCGTCCAGACCGGCGGATCGGCGGGGAGCGAGTCATCGACAGCTCCGATTTAGCAAATCCGAAATCCTTTACGGCTAGATTTCAGGTCTCTTCGTTCCGCATTTGTCCAAGTCTTCTGTGGCGGAAGGATAGATCTCTGTGAAAGGCATCGTCTTCACCGAATTTCTCAGCATGCTCGAGACCGAGTTCTCAGCGGCATTGCTTGAGGACGTGATCGCGGAAGCCGACCTCCCCTCGGGCGGGTGCTATACCGCGGTAGGAACTTACGATCACACGGAAATGCTGGCGCTGCTGGGCGTGATCTCGCGGCGCACGGGGCTCAGTACTCCGGAGCTGCTGCAGCGTTATGGCGCGTTCTTGTTCGCGCGCTTCGTTGCGCTCTATCCCGCCTTCTTCAAGGTCGCCCATTCAACTTTCGATTTCCTGGCGCAGATCGAAAATTACATTCACCGCGAGGTACGAAAGCTCTATTCCGACGCCCAGCTCCCAACTTTCGCAGTCGAACGTCACACGCCCGAACGCTTCCGTATGGTCTACATCTCGGACCGCCCGTTAGGCGATCGTTGCGAGCGCCTGATCCTGGGCTGCCTGGAGCATTTCGGCGAGCAGGCGACCATCACCCGTACTGACCTGAGCGCGGGCCATAAGACACGCGTCTGCTTCGAACTTCTCAAGACGGGCGCAGGTGCATGACGCTGGTCGGCAATCATCTGGAGCGCCGCCTTGCCCGCGAGATCACCAGCCGCAGGGAAGCCGAGCGGCTGCTGGAGGCCAAGAGCCTCGAGCTGTATAATAAAAAAATCGAGCTGGAGGACTACTCGAAACAGCTCGAGGAAGCGCTGGAGCACATCTCGGCGATCATGGCTTCCGTGCCGGATGTGATATTCACCTGCAATGCCGAATGCATCGTGGAGAATGTGAACGATGCCTGCAAGTCCGTCCTCGGCTACACCCCGCAGGAGCTGATCGGCACCAAGCTGAACACAATCATCCCCTGCTTCGACGGATCGTGCTTCGGCAAATCCTGTCCCAAGGGCAAGTCCTCCGAAACACCGCTTCGGGCCCGCACCAAATCGGGAGAGATGATCGAGATCGAGATCCGGGAGAAGACGGCCTGGGTCAAGAATCAGATCTTCCACGTCTACGTCTTGCAGGATGTGACCGCGCGCAATGCCGCTCAGCGCCTCAACGATCAGATCACCGGCCAGCTCAATGAATCCCGGCGGCTCGAAGCGATCGGGACGCTCGCCAGCGGCATTGCCCATGAGATCAACACGCCCATTCAGTTCATCGGCGACAATGTCGCTTTCGTGAGGAGCTCTTTGAGTAGCCTACACGGCTCCTACAAGGCCTATGACATGCTGCGCACCGCTTGTGAGCGCGACGGAACATACGCTGAGCAGTTGCGGGCGATCGATAGTTTCAACCGGGAGATCGATCTTCCCTTCCTTATCCCCGAAATCTTCACGGCGATGCAGGAGGCGGCCGAGGGCCTGGCCCATGTCCGCGACATCGTTCTCTTGATGCGTGACTTTGCCCATCCCGGGACCGGCGAGGCCGAGGCCGCCGATGTCAATGCCATCATCCGCAACGCGCTCACGATTTGCCGGAACCGCTGGAAGAACGCGGTCACCCTCGAAACCCGGTTTGCTGAGGACCTTCCGCGGATCCGCTGCCATGCGGGCCAGATCCAGCAGGTGCTTGTCAATCTGTTAATCAACGCGGTCGAAGCCATCGAAGAAGCCAAACAGAGCGATGGTAGGATAAAGTTGTCGACGGAAGCTGACAAAAACACGATCCGTATCCGCATGAGCGATAACGGTCCCGGTATTCCAAGTCAGCTGCGCGAAAAAATCTTCGACCCGTTCTTTACAACAAAGATCGTCGGCAAAGGAACTGGTCAGGGGCTTGCTTTGGCGAAAGACATCATCGTCAATCATCATGGCGGCCGGCTTTATCTTAGCGAGACCGAGGGCTTTTCAACGACCTTCGTAATCGAGCTACCGGTTCGTCCTCCTAAAATCCTTCAGCCCGGCTTCACGCCCATGGATCTGAGCCCTGATGAAATATCCTGAGAAGGTTCTCTTCGTCGATGACGAGCCGCGCGTGCTCTCTGGCCTGCGTCGGCGGTTGCTCGGGCGATATCATACCATCATGACATCCGGTCCCGCCGAGGCGTTCCAAGCGCTCGAGACGATCCCGAACATTGCGGTGATCGTCGCGGATATGCGCATGCCGGGAATGAGCGGCATTGAGCTGCTGGGTCAGGTGCGCGCCCGCTGGCCCGATATTCGGCGGTTGATGCTCACCGGCAATACCGACCAGGAGACTGCCCTTGCCGCAATCAACGAGGGCAAGGTGTTTCACTTCTTCTGCAAGCCGGTCGACGCGGATAAGCTCGCCGAGGCGTTGGACGCCGCAATCGAGGAATATCGCTTCACGACCAACACCAAGGCCGAGCTGCGGGATTTGACGATTATCGCCGCCTCAGCCGAGCGGGCGCGCCAATCCTTCCTCGCCATGATGAACCATGAGCTGCGCACGCCCCTCAATCACATTCTCGGATTTTCCGCCTTGCTCGAGCAGCGCTGCAAGCAGAGAGGCGAGCATGATGTGTTGGAATATCTGACCTATATTCGCGACAGCGGCCAGGGGCTTTTGCGCACCCTCAACCGCGTCATGGAGATCGCCCGGCTGGCCGCCGGCGAGGCTCAAACCCAGCTCACGATCTTCGACCTGTCTGAAGTGGTCGCCGATGAGGTAAAGCGTTTTCGCAAGACTGCCGCCAAACGAGACATCACCATCAGCTTCGAGGCACCATCCAAGCCGCTCTGCGTGGAAGCCAGTGCGCAGGAGATCGCCCAGGCCATCGGCGAGCTGCTGGACAATGCCGTGAAGTTCAACCATCCTGGCGGCCATGTCTCCGTTGCCCTGAGCTGGACCGGTGAGGACCTGGCAATCCGCATTGCCGATACCGGCATCGGCATGGCCGAGGCCGACATTCGGCGCGTGTTAAACGCTTTCTGCCAGCAGGAGGACCCCTTGACCCGGCGCTTTGAGGGGATCGGTGTCGGCCTGACGCTCGCCGCGCTCACCGCACAGGTCTATGGCGGCGGCATCGCCGTTGAAAGCCGCAAGGATCACGGCACCGTGGTCGTCATACGTTTGCACCGCGCTGTCGCCGCAGGCCGCCAGTCGGCGATGATTGCTTGAAGTTGCCGCGCGGATGCTCGTCTGCCTCGGCCCGCGGCAGACTTTTGCGCAGCAGCCGAAGCGCCCGCGCCCGCCGCTTGCCCCGGCCGCGCGGGACTGCCAATATCGCGACGGTAGCTTGCGCCGGGCGGAGACCGCTGCCGTTCCCGCGCAGATAGATATGGATTTCCGCGGCGCTCTATGTTACCCGGTAGCCCATACTTCCCGTACAGCACCAATCCTGTGCACCTTCAGACCATCGATGCTGGAAGGCGGGATAGGGCGCATAGCTCAGTTGGTAGAGCAGCTGACTCTTAATCAGCGGGTCCAAGGTTCGAATCCTTGTGCGCCCACCAATCAAATCAATGATTTAGCGGTGGAACAGAAGAGAACACCAGGCGTGTTTTACAAACTCACGTGAGATGTTTCCAAGCTCCATTTAATCTCCGTTCTCAGGAGAACCCTCGTCTTCTGCGATTGGGAAACGCTTGGGCGTATAGCGTCGACCACACTGCGCTCCCGAAAATCCGGGGTAAGTTTATTTACCGTGGAATGCCTGGGCGGCTTGGACGATACTCACGAATGGACTGTTGGAGCGCCCTCGGCGTCTGGGTAGTATTGCGGCGCTTCCCTCCGATCGAACATGCCGTGGTCGCGCACCACGCGAATTTGGCGAAGTCGCTTGCGGTCCAGTAGCGAAGCTCTCGTCCCCGCCTCAATTCACACAAAGGCGCTTCGGTGGGGTGTTGAAAGCGTCAAGAGGTCATGGTCGCGGTAGCGACGCCGTCAGCTTGCGATTCTCGGCATCGAGCTCGGCAAGACGCTGCCGGATCGGCTGTAATCTCTCGGCCAACTCCGCCTCGCTGTACCGAGGCGTGATGTGTTGCGGACAATTCCAATCGAACGCCTCTAGGTGAAGAATGATCGCCCGCTCAATCTTCGCCTTGTATTGCGTCATCGCGAGGCGAGTTGCCAGCTCCGCGCCGTCCTTGAGATCCGTGATCTCGGCACGCGCGTATATTTTCAAGCGTTGACGCCGAGCATAGTCTATCAAGATCAGACTAACCCGATCGTTAGCCGACATGTTGCCGACGCTGATATACTGCCGATTCCCGCGAAAGTCGGCGAAGGCCAGGGTCTTGTCATCAATCAACCGCAGGAAGCCCTCCGGACCGCCTCGATGCTGGATATAGGGCCAGCCGTTTTCCGCCACGGTCGCCATGTAAAAATTGTCCCGCTGCGCGATGAAGGCAGCTTCCGCCTCCGTAAAACGGTCAAACGATCGATCGCCACGAAAGTTGGCCCAATAGTCGCCACTACCATTCGCGGCCTGGGCGGCCTTCACGCTCGGCGTCAACGCGAGATCCAGGAATCCGTAGCTCATCGAAATCTCCAAAAGCGAAGCGAGCACGCCCTTTCAAGGCCTCCCGCCATTGCCAGTTATGTCCTTCGCCGGCCTGACCTCCGGGAAGTCGATATCCCTGCGGGCGGCGTTGTTCATGAAATTCGTCAGCAGAAACTGAGCCGACAGCGCGATGATCTCGACGGTGTTGGCATCGGTCCATGCGGCTTCGCGGACGGTGAATTCTTGGTCGGAAACCGAGCGGGGACAGAAATACGGGACATTCGGAATCTCCTGACGAAGGTGCCCCCAGCGGAGGGCCGTAACGTGAATGTAGGCCTACCGTGACCATGAATAATCCTATATTTCCGGAAGGCGCCCTCTCGTGGAGTGAGAGATATGGACCGTCTTGACGCAATGTTGATTTTGGTAACCTCAACCGAGGAAGGCAGTTTTTCGGCCGCGGGACGCAAGCTCGGTGTTCCTCTCCCGACGATCAGCCGAAAGGTTGCGGAGCTCGAAGCGCACCTCAAAACGCAGTTGCTTGTGCGCTCGACCCGCAAGCTCACCTTGACGGAGGCTGGCGTTGGTTACGTCGCCGACTGCAAGCACATCTTGGAGCATGTGGATGAGGCCGAGGCGCGAGCGTCAGGCGAATACACTGTCCCGCGCGGCGAGCTTACCATCACTGCGCCGATCGGCTTCGGGCGCCTGCACGTGCTTCCAGTGATTAGCGAGTTTCTCTCCCATTTCGCCGAGATCAACGTGCGCATGACACTTTCCGATCGGAATATGAATTTGGTCGACGATCACATCGACATGGCGGTGCGCATCGGCGACCTGCCCGATAGCACGATGGTGGCTACCCGTGTCGGATCAATCAGGCGCGTTGTGTGCGGAAGCGCTGCCTATTTTGCGGCACATGGCGTCCCCAAAGCCCCCGAAGATCTCCACGACCATATGTGCGTGACCTTTTCGCATATGGCGTCTGGCTTATCATGGACGTTTGTGCCGAAGGGGGGCAGCGCAGCAAAACCGATCCGACCTCTCTGCCGCTTGTGGATCAACACCGCCGAATCCGCAATCGATGCCGCAATTGCGGGTGTCGGTCTCACGAATGTGCTGTCCTATCAAGTCGCAAGAGCCGTGCATGAAGGCGCTCTCCAAATCGTCTTGCAGGACTATGAGCCCGCACCGATTCCGGTCCACCTCCTCCATGCCGGTCAGTCCATCCTCCCCCTGAAGATGCGGCGCTTCCTCGAGTTTGCGGCGCCGCGCCTGAGGAAGTCCCTCGAGAAGGAAACACACAAACTGAACGCCCCGGCTCTAGATGTTGAATCAAATTCCCGCTGATTTGGAACTCCCCTACCGACTCGGGCTGATTTCACCCCGCTATGCTCTATGATCGTGCCGGCACGTTCGCATGCTGTTCCAGATTTCGCTTGCGCTTGCGGCGCGATGAAGCCTAGAAAACTGCAATCACACAGCGGTTTCGGGGCGTAGCGCAGCCTGGTAGCGCATCTGCTTTGGGAGCAGAGGGTCGCGTGTTCGAATCACGCCGCCCCGACCATCAATTCAGCAACTTAGCGCTAACTGCGCTCCGCAAGAGCATCTTCACCGAACGCTAGGCGTAGGGCGTGTGAGTACGCTCTATCGAAGCCGGACCTAGTCAGCCCGTGCGAGCGCACGAACCGGATTGCGCGCGTCACCGCGCCGGTTTTGGCGCCGCACATAATTGATCACCGCGTCCGGCCGCTCCAACTTAACCTTTAGTGCCGCAATCAGCGCGTCTTCGGCCTCGACAACGCAGTGCTCGCTCTTATTCATCACCCTCAATCCAACCGCATATTGCACTTTTTCCTCCCAGATGCTGATCCGGCACAATGAGCTTGCGCGCCGTCGCGCAAGTCCTCACAAGCGGTAGAGTATCTCAGTCCGGTCAGGCCATGTTATCACTTCGACCATGGGGACGCGCGATGCCGGCGCAGGCTGGGTCGGCCTGCGCCTAACGATCGAAGCGCGCCAATCCAGTCGCCCGTCTCCGTCTCCGCCCAGGCTCGCGCGAAGAGCACGCGCGCCAAATCGCCAAGCCGTCCCTGCTCGCGAAACGCGGCGCATGCCTCCGTCAAGCAGCTCACACCGTAGTCGAATGCGCCGACCGTGTTGGCCGCAAGGCCGAGGATCCACGCCGCAACCGGATCCCCGGCGCCGGCCGTCGATGAGCGCACGGCGAGCTGCCGGTACACATCGTGCCCATGCTTGAGCGGTTCGACATAAGAGGCGATCGCGATCAACTGTGCATCTGTCGAACGCAACCCCAGCTCATTTGCAGCGGCGAACACTTCCTCACGAAGGGCCCCGCTCGCATTTCCCCACCAACAGCGTTGAGCCGCGCCACAACAAACCGAGCGCTACATCGGTGGCGCAGTTGGCGCGGGCATCGGCGGCGAATTCGATCAGCGGCGGGATTCGCGACGCGTCATTGAAGGTCAAAGGCTGGCTGATCTCGCGAATCCAGGCGAAGCGTGCTCGTATATGAGGCGCCGGCTCATCGAGGTCCGCCTCGCGCAGCAGACGCTCCACGGTCTCCGGCTGGCCCTGCCCCGGCGGCGAGCTCGGCCGCGCGCAGCACGCTCGCTTCTTGCCAACGCGCTGCCGCTCAGTCGCGCCGCTTTCTCGAGTGCGAGGATCGCCATCGCAAGGGCGCCGCGCCGTTGCGCTCTCGCAGCGGCGGCGTCGAGCTCGCTTGCCAAGGCTTCATGTGGTCCGATCGCCGACGCCATCCGGTGCCATAGTGCACGATCCGACTGGTCTTTGATGACGCGTGCCAATGCCGCATGAGCATCATGGCGCATTACGGCGCTGGCCGCCTGATGGACCGCCGATCGGACAAGGGGATGCCGAAACCGGACTTCTCCCGGGGCAAACTCGATCAGCTTCGCCGACACCGCCGGCGCCAGCGCTTCAAGTCCCGCGCCTTCGCCAAGCAGCACCTCACCTGCGTCCAAGACCTTACGGAGGGATCTGCTGTCGTTTTCCGCGATGACGAGCAGCAGCGTTCGGGTCGCCGTCGGAAGGTCAGATGTCCGGCTGAAAAAGCGCGCTCCAGCCGATCGGTCAGCGTAAGCCAGTGCGACTCGCCCTTCCACGGCCTGCCTCCACCGCGCGGCAATTCGATCAGCGCCAAAGGATTGCCCGCCGCCTCCTCCAGAAAGCGGCGGCGCAAATCAAGGGAGAGGTCAGCGCTTCGGCGTCGAGCAGGTGTTCGGCTGCGGGAGCGCTGAGCCTTGCTAGTCGATGTCGCAAGACGCCGGAATGAGGGAAGAACCCGTCCGGCCCCTCCCGGATCGCCACACGAGAACGATCGGATCGGAACTGAGCCGGCGAGAAATAAACGAGAGCACATCATGGCTAGGCTGGTCCAGCCACTGGACATCGTCCGCCAGAAGCAGGATGGGTTTACGCGCCGCACTCGCCGTCAGAAGGGTGAGCGTCGCCAGACCGACCAGGAATAGATCCGGCGCGGTTGAATTATCGCTAAGACCGAAGGCAGCCTGCAAGGCCGAGGTTGGCGCGCTGGCAACGCAGTGACCTGCTTGAGGATGGGCCGATCGCTTGGTGGAGCGCGCCAAAAGGCAGATGTGCTTCAGACGTGACGCCGGAAAGGCGAAGCACGCGCATGCCGCGTGCCTGAGCGTAATCGCGGGCTACCTCAAGCAGCGTCGATTTGCCGATCCCGGCTTCGCCGCTGATAACAAGGGCGGTCCCGCCATCACGGACACGGTCAATGAGCCCGTCAATGAGGGCAATGTCCTCCTCTCGCCCATAGAGACCGGTGATGGGCCATGCACCCCGTCCCCGTTCTCCCGCCTCCGTCGTCCGGACAGAGGCACCTGTGCCGGGCGTCTCGTCATCAACGTTCCTCTGGACACAGAATTTGTGAAAGCGACGGAATTTGAACCGCAAAGCCACGGTACAGGGCTGTGACAGGCGCCCGCAAGAGTGTCATCGGCGTTGGATGCGATAAGTTTTCGGCCAGCGGCTTTTTCGGCAGGTTGGCTGCTGCCGGACGCTAGGCCGTTGCATGGAAGACCGCGTCGGCTCTTGGCTCCTGAGCCGACGCCGAGGCCGGCCGAGAGGCAGCATTTCAGAACGTCCTGATCTCCTCCTGTCTACGCGTTAACAGCATGGACTGCGGCCAATCCACGCAGTTTGCCCCACCTTATCTGCACAAAGGCTGCGTGGCTCGCGGCGAATTGGAAGCATCCTGCTAAAAAAGTTAAGCAAAGTTGTCCTTCAGCTTTTTAGCAGCTATTTCAGCGATTATGCTAAGCAGGCTTCGGCAGCATACTCGCAAGGGCGGCTGTCTTGCATGAGCCAGCTCGACCGGCTGATACGGTTAGCTTCTCTATTCCTGTGCGCGGGCGGTTGAGCGCGTGGCATTCGACCTCAGTGACGGATAACCGGCAGGCACAATTTGAGATGATGGGCGCGCGTTCCCGCGCGCGCCTGCAGGGAGGCGAAAATGGATTATGGCAAGCTCTTTGAGGCGCAGATTGCGAGCCTGCACGAGGAGGGCCGCTACCGGGTGTTCGCCGACCTGAAGCGCCGCTGCGGCGCCTATCCGCAGGCCGATCAGCGCAAGGACGGCGAAGTGCGCGAGGTGACGGTGTGGTGCTCCAACGACTATCTGGGCATGAGCCAGTCGCCGATCGTCCGCGCCGCGATGCATGAGGCGATCGACGCGGTCGGCGCCGGGTCGGGTGGCACCCGCAACATCTCCGGCACCACGCATTACCATGTCGAGCTGGAGCAAGAGCTGGCCGACCTGCATGGCAAGGAGGCCGCGCTCCTGTTCACCTCGGCCTATATCGCCAATGACGCGACGCTCTCGACCCTCGTCAAGCTGATGCCCGGCACGGTGATCTTCTCCGACGAGAAGAACCATGCCTCGATGATCGCCGGTATCCGCCATGGCGGCGGCGAGAAGCGCATCTTCCGCCACAACGATCCATCGCATCTCGAACAGCTGCTGCGCGAATACCCCGCCTCGACCCCGAAGCTCATCGCCTTCGAGAGCGTCTATTCCATGGACGGCCATATCGCGCCGATCGCCGCGATCTGCGACCTGGCTGAAAAATACGGCGCCCTCACCTATCTCGATGAAGTGCATGCGGTCGGCATGTATGGCCCGCGCGGTGGCGGTATCGCCGAGCGCGACGGGGTGATGCACCGCGTCGACATCATCAACGGCACCCTCGCCAAGGGTTTTGGCGTGATGGGCGGCTATATCGCCGCTTCGCGGGCCTGCTGCGACGCGATCCGCAGCTATGCGCCTGGGTTCATCTTCACCACCTCGCTCGCCCCGGCGATCGCGGCCGGAGCGCTGGCATCGATCCGGCATCTGAAGGTGAGCCGACTGGAGCGCGCCCGGCATCAGGAGCGGGCCCGGACGGTGAAGGCCAAGCTGACCGCCCGCGGTCTGCCGGTGATGGACAATCCCAGTCACATCGTGCCGGTGCTGGTCGGCGATCCCGTGCATTGCAAGGCGGTGACCGACGCGCTGATGGAGTATTACGGCATCTATGTGCAGCCGATCAATTACCCGACGGTTGCCCGCGGCACCGAGCGCATCCGCTTGACGCCAACGCCGCTCCACAAGGACGAGCATATCGACTGGCTGGTCACCGCGCTCGGCGCGCTGTGGGCGCGCTGCCCGCTGGCGCAGGGGAAATTCGTCAAGATCGCCGCGGAGTAGGCCGCCATCCGGCGCTGCGCACTAATACAGATCCGGGACGTACATCTCCGGCGGAACCGGGTGACGGACATAATCGGGGCGATGGAGGCGCTCCGGCAAGGCCACCGGCTCGGGAGGAATCTCCTGGTAAGGCACTTGGGTGAGGAAATGCGCAATGCAGTTCAGGCGCGCTTTTTTCTTGTCGACGCCATCGACCGTCCACCAGCGCGCCTCAGGAATATTGGTGTGCGCCAGCATCTCCTCCTTGGCTTTGGTGTAGTCTTCCCAGCGCACCCGCGACTGCAGGTCCATCGGTGAAAGTTTCCATTGCTTCAGCGGATCTTCGATGCGCATACGGAACCGCAGGTTCTGCTCCTGATCGGTGATCGAGAACCAGCATTTGATCAGAATGACACCCGAGCGGACCAGCATGCGCTCGAAATCGGGAACCGATCGAAAGAACTCCTGAACCTCCTCCTCCGTGCAGAAGCCCATTACCCGCTCGACACCAGCGCGGTTATTCCATGAGCGGTCGAACAGCACGATCTCGCCGCCCGCCGGGAGATGGCTGACATAGCGCTGGAAATACCACTGCGTCTGCTCGCGCCGGCTCGGCGCGGAAAGCGCTGCCACCCGGCAAACCCGGGGATTGAGGCGCTGGGTGATGCGCTTGATCGCACCGCCTTTGCCGGCCGCGTCCCGTCCCTCAAAGATGACGACCAGTTTGAGCTTTTGCGCTGCGACCCAGTCCTGCAGCTTCACCAGCTCACCCTGAAGGCGGAACAGCTCACGGAAATACAGGCGCCGATCGATCTCACCGGGAGCGTGACGATCCTCATCAGTGAGCAGTTTTTCCAGCCGCTCATCGTCGAGCTCCATCTCCAGCTCCTCATCGAAGCTGTCTTGCATCTCCGCTTCCATCCAGCGGGCGATAGCCTGATCGTCGCGTTCATCACCGCTCATCTGCCTCTCCGCATCCGAACATCACCAGGAGGCGAACCACGATCATGGCATTGCCATTGTGCAAGGCCATGACATCTGGCACCGCTGCCCGTACCTCGGAGCGCCCTCGCCTAGAGCTGCACGGCGCCGACGGCCTGCCGCCAGGGGATGATCTCGACGCTCTCAAATACCGAGGCGGCAGCATAAGGATCGGCATCGGCAATCGCCTGTGCTGCAGCAAGATCCTCCGCTTCGATGATGAGGAGGCTGCCACGCGGCTCGCTGCCATCGGGTGTAAGCAGCCCGCCAGCACATCTCACCTTTTCGCCCAGCGATTGCAACCAGGCGAGATGGGCGGGGCGCGTGGCCATCCGCCGGGCAAGACCCTCCCCTGGCTTATCCTTGCAAATCAACGCGAACAGCATCCTGTCTCTCCCTTTCGCCGCTCCCCTTCCCGCACTGCTTGAGGTGAAGGAACAGGAGTTTTTCACATTCTATAAAGGCATAACGTCTTTGTCATATCCGGGAGACTTAAGTAAGAAAAAATCGGAGCACGCTTGGGGGGCAGATTGTCCGATGGACAAGGAACAAACACGCACGCTTTGGGCAAAGGGCGAGGAGGCCTGGAATAGCTGGGCGCTCGCGGCTCTGCAGGGTAGGAAGCAGCTGGAGGACGGCGGGCTGTGGCTTTCCGACTGGTTCGGTGAAGGCCAGAACGAGGCAACGCAGGCTTGGCTCAGCGATGCCGGCGCCGATTTCGCCGACGTCGAATTCCCCGCCGACGTCAGCTTCCAGAACATCGTATTTCCCGGCCCGGCATTTTTTGATAAAGCGCGTTTCGCCGGCAAGGCACAGTTCGCCAATGCGCGTTTCGCCTATCTTGCAAGATTTCGCGGAGCGCTCTTTAGCGGCGAAGCCACCTTCAAGCAGGCGCAATTTCATTACTTCACCGCATTCGACGAAGCCGTGTTCGCATCGGGCGCCGATTTCGAGAAGGCCGAATTCTTGAAGGAATCGACCGGCCCGCTTGCGCCGGCCGTGCGCTTTCACAAGACGCAGTTCAAGGGACGTGCCGAGTTCCGCGGCAGCAAATTCGCCGGCCATGCCGAATTCAACAGAGCGCAATTCGCCGGAAATGCGCGGTTCGACGAGGCTGAATTCCTGGCCGATGTGAATTTTGAAGGAGCGGATTTCGAGGGCACGGCAGGGCTGGTCAAGGCGCGGTTCCGGGGCGCGGCAACGTTCAGCCAGGCTCAGTTTGGCAGCGATGTGCGCTTCGGTGAGGCAGAGTTCAAGGGACCGGCCGGTTTCGAAGCGACGGTGTTCGACGGCAAGACCTCGTTCCGTATGGTCAAATTCGCCGGGGAGACGACGTTCGAGAGAGCTCGCTTCGCCGCGGACGCCCGCTTTACCGAGACGCAGTTCGGCGAGGCAGTGCAGATGGGAAAGGCGTGCTTCGGCGGGCCTGCCTCGTTTGAGAAGGCGGCCTTCGCCAACACGGCCGGATTTGACGGCTGCCGGTTCGAAAGCGATGCCGATTTCAGCGCCGCTGCATTTGCGGGCGCTGCCGGCTTCCGTGAGGCCCGATTCAAGGGTAACGCCGCATTCTCCCAGGTGGCGTTTCGGGCCAGCGCGGACTTTATACAGGCGCTGTTTAAGGGGCGTGCCAATTTTCGCCGCGCGGTGTTTGGCGGCAACGCAGGTTTTGATGGTGCGGAGAGCCGAGGCAGCTTTGTCCTGTCCGGCAGCCATTTTGCCGAGGTGCCGAGCTTCCAAGAGACCAGCTTCCGTCAGCCACCGAGCCTTGATGACGTTGCCATCGCCGACCCCTCACGCGTTTTTGTGAAGCGCAGCGGTAGCGAGAGAGATCCGCGCCCACTTTTCCTGCGCGTCATGAGAACCTGCCATAGCGCTGACATAGCGGCGCGGTACCGGCGGCTCAGGCAATTCGCCGCGGAAGCGGGAGACTTTCAGCATGAGCGGGAATTCTTTGCTCAGGAGATGCGGGCGCGACGCTTCTTTCTAGACCGGCCTTTCGGTGCGGGCAGCGGCCGGTTCTGGTTTGGCTGGCTTTATGGCGGGCTGTCGAATTTCGGGCGCTCATTCGCCCGCCCGCTGATCGTCTGGGCGCTCTCCATCCCGGTCTTTGCCCTCTTCTATCTTGCCGGCCGCCGCGCAGCGCAATTCACCAGCGCAACCACGGCGGAGCCGGTCCAAGCCCCACATCTGCCAGCCTGGCCCCAAGAGGCCAACGTCCATGCCGTGCTGAATTGGCTTGGGGAGGCCTGGCAATGGCTGGCGCTGTCGATCGAGCAGCTGTTCGCGACCGGGAGCTGTGTCGTTGGCACCTCGAACGCAACCGGCGAGGCCTTCTTCCTGTCGCTGAAGAATGCCCTGTTTTTTCTCGGCTGGGAAAGTCAGGATGCTGCCCGGCGCGTCTATAGCTGCCTTTATGGTTATGAGGGCGCGCCGGGCGCACAGATGCTGCGGGTGCCGCTCGGCATCTCGACGACGGCCATCGCGCAAAACATCGTCAGCGCTTTTCTTTTGCTGCTCGTGCTCATCGCCTTCCGCAATCTCCTGAAATCGCGCTAGCCGAACTGCCTCAGGACTTCATTCCTGGGATCAGCGAGCCCTTTCCTCTCCGCGGAGCTGGCCCTTCGCGCTGGCCGGGCGGCGGAGGTGGCCTGTTGCCGGGCGGTGGGCCGCCGGGCGGCGGACCGGGAGGGCCGTGTGGAGCCGCAGCCTCACTGCCGTTCTCCTTCACGCCGATCACCAGCGAGGCGAGGTAGTGGTCCGCCTCCTCCTTAATGCTGCAGAAGCTCTCATGCCCGCCGCCACTCATGCGCAAGACGCCATCCGAGCTGTTGGAGGTGTCACGTCCACGCTTACGGGTTTTATATGGCGCCGCGTTCTTGTAGATGTATTCGCTGAGCGCATCGGGGAAATAGATTTGCCCGGTCAGCACCGTCCTGTCGCTGAGGATCACCTTCACATGGATGTGCGGTGTGCGTCCCGAATACCAGCCGGGATAGAGGGTGGCGAACCGGACAAGGCCGCTCAGGTCGGTGAACTGAGTGCCGCGCAAGAAGGTCTCTCCGGTCGTGGTGACCATGCCGCTGTCCGACTGGCTGGCATAGCCGGAATATTCGCCCAGCGCATCGGAATGCCAGATATCGACCCGCGCATCCGGCATCGGCGCGCAGCTCCCGGCATTGACGATTTGCAGCAGGAGCTTCAGCGGCACACCCTTGCGCCCTTCACTAATATCCTCGCGCTTGAGCTTGGGATCGAAATAGAATGGTCCTTCGTCGGCCTCAGGCGTAAGCACACACATTGCCGCATTCAGCAAAGCCGGATTGCGGGCACTAGGCGCGGCCTGCGCGAGCAGGGATTGCGGCGCCGCTCCCGCCGCACTGCCGAGCGCGAGGCCCGCGAGAGCCTGGCGACGCGTCAAAGTCATGAAAGAGCGTCCTTTCTGCTCATTGCTTGGAAAACACAACGCCGGACTTGCGAAGCCCGGCGTTAAGTCCTGGTAAGGCGACAAAATGCGCGCAAAGGCTATGTGAGCTCGCGGACATCCACGAACCGGCCAGCGATCGCAGCGGCGGCGGCCATTTGCGGTGAGACCAGATGGGTGCGGCCGCGGAAACCCTGGCGCCCCTCGAAATTGCGGTTCGAGGTCGAGGCGCAGCGCTCGCCTGGCGCGAGCTTGTCCGGGTTCATGCCCAGGCACATCGAGCAGCCGGGCTCGCGCCATTCGAAGCCGGCGGCGAGGAAGATCTTGTCCAGCCCCTCGGCCTCGGCCTGCTCTTTGACGAGGCCCGAGCCGGGCACCACCATGCCCGAGACGCCATCATGAATGTGCTTGCCGTCGAGGATTTTCGCGGCGGCGCGCAGGTCTTCGATGCGGCCGTTGGTGCAAGAGCCGAGGAACACCTTGTCGATCCGGATCTCGGTCATCGGGGTGCCGGGCTCAAGACCCATATAGGCGAGCGCCCGCTTCATCGCCGCGCGCTTCCCCTCGTCTGCCACGGCGTCGGGATCGGGGACGCTACCGGTGATCGCTACAACGTCTTCGGGGCTCGTGCCCCAGGTGACGAGCGGCGGCAGATTGGCGGCTTCCAGCCTCACCTCACGGTCGAATACGGCATCGGGATCCGAATGCAGCGTCTTCCAATAGGCCATCGCCGCCTCCCACGCCGCGCCTTTTGGCGCGCGCGGGCGGCCCTTGATATAGGCATAGGTCGTTTCGTCCGGGGCGATCAGGCCTGCACGCGCGCCGCCCTCGATCGACATGTTGCACACCGTCATGCGGCCTTCCATGGAAAGCGCGCGGATCGCCTCGCCGGCATATTCGATGACATAGCCGGTGCCGCCGGCAGTGCCGATCTCGCCGATGATGGCGAGGATGATGTCCTTGGCGGTGGCGCCGGCGGCGAGCTTGCCGTCCACGGTGACCCGCATGTTCTTCGCCTTCTTCTGGATCAGCGTCTGGGTGGCGAGCACATGCTCCACCTCCGAGGTGCCGATGCCATGGGCAAGCGCACCGAAGGCGCCATGGGTGGAGGTGTGGCTGTCACCGCATACGAGGGTCATGCCCGGCAAAGTGAAGCCCTGCTCCGGCCCGATCACATGGACGATGCCCTGCCGGATATCGCGCTCATTGTAATACTCGACGCCGAAATCGGCCGCATTCTTGGCCAGCGTGTCAACCTGGAGCGCGGATTCCGGATCGTCGATGCCCTTGGAGCGGTCGGTGGTCGGCACGTTATGGTCGACGACGGCCAGCGTCTTGTCTGGCGCATGCACCGGGCGCTTGGCCAAGCGCAGGCCCTCGAACGCCTGCGGGCTGGTCACCTCATGGATGAGATGGCGGTCGACGTAAATAAGGCAAGTGCCGTCCGGCTGTTCATCGACCAGATGATCGTCCCAGATCTTATCGTACAGCGTCTTGCCCATCTTAACCGATCCTACTTGGTCTCTTCTGCCGTTTGCTCTTGCGCTTTCTGCTCTTCTTCCGCGGCCGGCACCTCGCCAACCGTGGTCTCGGCCATCAGCGCACGCGCCTGAGCGGCCCAATCCTCGCGCTCGAAACGGCCATTGAGGTGCAGCGCGTCATCGAGCTGCGCGATCTCGTCGTCAGTGAAATTGGCGATCTGCTCGAACTTGATGACGCCGATCGCGCGCAATTTCTTGTCGAGGGCCTCGTCGATGCCCTTGATCAGCTTCAGGTCGTCTGAAGGCCCCTTGGGCTTCTTGAAGCCTTTGAACTCGGCGGCCTTCTGTGCCTTGGCGCGGGCGTCGGTGCGCTCGGCGATGCGGGCCGCCTTGCCGCGCAGGCCGCGCAGATAATAGAGCTTGGCGCGCCGGACCTTGCCGCGGCGCACGACATTGATGGACTCGATCCACGGCGAATAAATCGGGAACACGCGTTCCACGCCCTCGCCATAGGAAATCTTTCTTACGGTAAAGCTCTCATGAAGCCCGCCGCCGGAGCGCGAAATGCAAACGCCCTCATAGGCCTGGACGCGCTCGCGGGTGCCTTCGACCACCTTCACATTGACGCGGACGGTATCGCCCGGCGAGAAGTCGGGTACCTTGCGCTTCGCCGCAAGCCCAGCAGTATATTCTTTCTCAAAATCCTCAAGAACGTTCATGGCTGTTGCCCTTTGCCAATGGCCAGCTTGCCGGTCATGCCGATGCTGCTCGCCGCGCGTATGAATTGGGGCGAGCCCCATGGCTCGCGGGTACCGGCGTCGGCTGCAAGTCAATGGCCAAGCTGCCGGGATGTCGGGAGACTGGGGTGTAGATAATGGAAAATGCAGCGCTTGTCGATGGTATGATATGGCCGATTGCAAGCAAGTGTGACAGCGCGTTGGCAAGGCGGCCGGTCATGCACTTTGTGGCGCGATGACTTCAGCGGGAGGCCGCCGGAGCGATCGCGGCAGGGCCGGGCCGTAACCGAAGCGCAGGAGCAGGTCTGCGCGGCGCTCGCCGAGACCGAGCAACGACTGCAAAGCACGGCGTATCTCGGGCACCTCGACCGGCTGGTTGACGAAGGCATGGGTGATTCCGTCCACCGTGGCCTGCAGGGCGAAGCGCTGATAAGCTTGGCCAGCGCTCGCCCAGCCGCGGCGGTCGTTGGTCGGCGCGACAAGCAGAATCAGGCCGGCGGACGAGCGGACCTGCCGGCTGAGCTTGTCGTTTTCCGTAGACTTGGTGAAGAACAGGTCAAAGAGCGGCCGCCCAAGCCAGTCTGGCAGCTGCGGGCTGCCTGTTGACGCGCTGAACAAGCCGTCGCGCTGGCGGGCGAGGCCGGCGGCATTGAAGCGAAGCCAGCTTTTCAGCTCCGCGACGAAGCCAGGATCGTCGATCTGCCGGCCGTTCGCGGCCAGGATGCGCTCAAGCACCGCCTCGACGCGGGCCTTGTCCGTCAAGAGGATGGGCTCCACACCATTGACGGCGGCCGCGCTGGCCAGGCGTGTCAGCACCTCGCCCGGCACCGGCCGCCCATCATAGTCGCTGCGGCTGCATTGGCGGGCCGGGATGGCGGCAAACAGCGCACTCTCCTCAGCGCGCGCCGGCGCGAGAACTCACGGCGATGTGCCCATCGGCGGTCAGATCCGGGCCGATTTCGCCGGAGAGGCCGCGCGCCTTGGCGGCGAGGCTGAGGTTCGCCGCAGCGCATCCAAGGCTCGCGAAGAGATGATGGTCGTCCGGGTCGACGACCGGAGTCCGGCGCGTGAAATCCGGTGCGATCTCCGCCGTGCCCGACCGCTCGGTGAAACGCCAGGGCTGGGTGTTGTGGCCGCTTGCTGCCAGCGTCGCATAGCGAACGAGCTCCTGGAACGCCGGCGTCGGCGGCAGCGGACGGATCATCTCGGCGAGCGCTGCCTCATAGGCGGCACCGCCGCCTGCGCATCCCGGCAGGCCGAGACTGGCCGCGCCCACAAGGCTCGCGCCGAGCGCCTGCCTTCGCGTCAAGGGGATCGCCAATATACGCCTCCTCATTCGCTGCGGTCTTGCGGGCCGCCGCGCAGCAGATCTGGCCGGCGCGCCCGGGTGATCGCCTCGGCCTCGGCGCGCCGCCAGGCCGCGATGCGGGCGTGATCACCGGAGAGCAGCACCTGCGGGATTTCCCGGCCTTCCCACAGGCGCGGCCGGGTATAATGCGGATATTCGAGGAGCCCCGCCTCGAAACTCTCCTCCGTGCCGGATTGCTGCGCCCCCATCACGCCGGGTAGCAGGCGCACCACAGCATCGATCAGCACGATGGCCGCCGGTTCACCGCCGGAGAGCACATAGTCACCGATCGAGATTTCCTCCGGCTCCCTAGCCTCGATAAACCGCTCATCGATCCCCTCGAAGCGCCCGCAAATCAGGATTGCGCCGGGCGAGGCGCTGAGCGCGCGCACGCGGGCCTGCGTAAGCGGCTTTCCGCGCGGGGAGAGGAGGATCAGCGGACAATCGGGACGGCGTTCGCGGGCCTCGTCAACCGCTGGCCCAAGGATGTCGGCGCGCATCACCATGCCGGCCCCACCCCCGGCCGGCGTATCGTCGACCGAGCGGTGCTTGTCCTTGGCAAAATCACGGATGTTAATGGCCTCAAGCGACCAGCGCCCGGCGGCAAGCGCCTGGCCCGCAAGACTGTGCCCGAGCGGCCCAGGGAACATCTCCGGGAAGAGGGTGAGAACAGAGGCGGTCCAAGGCGTGATGGAAGTCAGCGTTTCATCCATACGCTCTCTCCTATCATACCGCTGCGTAAGCGGCATAATCTCGCCGCGCCGCATGGCCTGCCTGGGCGCTTAAGGTCCGCTCTGGCATTGCGCTTGCCGCGCACGTTGGCTATCTCCTGTGAGGGCCTGGCAGGAGGTGCCGTCATGCAGCCACTCGCCGACCGGATTCACAGCGCGCCTATTCCTCACGATGAGGCACTGGCCGCCCGCTCTATCGCCGAACTTAAGGCCAAATGCGAGGGCGATGCCCTCGCGGACCTGCGCAGCCTCATAGAGACCAATCCGAAGGTCAACGCGCTGCTTGCCGGCATCTTCGGGTGCTCGCCTTTTCTGACGAGCCTCATCATCCAGGATCCGGCAGGGCTGTCGGCATGCCTTGCCAGCGCACCTGAGCAATATCTCTCCCATATCGGCGCAGCGCTGGGCGAGGCAATGGCGAATGCATCGCGGCAGGACGAGGCGATGAGGCCCCTGCGCATCGCCAGGAAGCGGCTTGCGCTGCTCACTGCCCTCGCCGATCTCGGCGGCGTTTGGGGTGTTGAGGAGGTGACCGGAGCGCTCTCATCCGGCGCCGACATGCTGGTGCAGGCGGCGGTGCGCTGGCTGCTCCGCGGGGCGGCGCTGCGCGGCGAGATTGTTGCCGCTGACTTCAACGCACCCGAGGCGGCGAGCGGCTATATCGTGCTCGGCATGGGGAAATACGGCGCGCGGGAGCTGAACTATTCCTCGGACATCGACCTGATCATATTCTACGACCTGCGGCATGCAAGGCTGAAAGCGGGCCTTGAGCCGAGCCCGTTCTTCGTGCGCATCACCCGCGATCTCGTCAAGCTGATGACCGAGCGCACCGCCGAGGGCTATGTGTTCCGCACCGATCTGCGCCTGCGCCCCGACCCCGGCGCAACGCAGGTGGCCCTCTCCACCGATGCCGCCCTGCACTATTACGAGACATTCGGCCAGAACTGGGAGCGCGCGGCCTTTATCAAAGCCCGTCCCGTCGCTGGCGATCTGGACGCGGGCGAAAGCTTCCTGCGCGATATGGCGCCCTATCTCTGGCGCAAATATCTCGACTACGCCGCTATCGCCGACATTCACGCCATGAAGCGGCAGATTCATGCAAACAAGGGCCACGCCCAGATTGCCGTCAAGGGCCACAATCTGAAGCTTGGCCGCGGCGGCATTCGCGAGATCGAGTTCTTCGTGCAGACCCAACAACTGATCGCCGGCGGGCGTCAGCGCGATCTGCGCATGCGTCAGACGCTTGCGGCCCTCACGGGACTTGCGCAGCGTGAATGGATCACCCCGGACGCCGCCCGCGAGCTAGCAGCCGCTTATCGCTTCCTGCGCAACATCGAGCACCGGCTGCAGATGATCGCCGACGAGCAGACCCATTCTTTGCCCGCCGATCCAGCGAAGTTCGAGCAGGTTGCCCACTTCGCGGGCTATGCCGATGGCGAAGCCTTGGCGCAGGCGCTGAAGCGGCAGCTCGAAACCGTCCAGCGGCATTATGCGGCGCTGTTCGAGGATGTACCCGGTCTTTCGCGCGAAGCGATACCCGGCAATCTGGTCTTCACCGGCGACAGCGATGATCCGGCGACGCTGGAGACACTCGCCGCCATGGGCTTCTCCAGCCCCTCCGCCGTGATCAGCACGGTGCGCGGCTGGCATTTCGGCCGCTATCCCGCCATGCGCAGCGCCAAGGCCCGTGAAAGCCTCACGGAATTCACGCCAAAGCTGCTCGAAGCGCTGGCGCGTACCGCTCAGCCCGACACGGCGCTTGCCACATTCGATCGCTTCCTCGCCGACCTGCCGGCCGGCGTGCAGCTCTTTGCGCTTCTGCGCAGCAATCCGAGCCTGCTGCAGCTCCTCGCCGACATCATGGGCACGGCGCCGCGCCTCGCCCGCATTGTCAGCCAGCGTCCTCGGGTGATGGATGCCGTGCTCGATCCTGGGTTCCTGGGCGAACTACCGTCCGAACTCGAGCTCTCGGAGCTGGTGCAGAATACGCTGGCGCGCAGTGCCAGCTATGAGGATTGCCTGGACCGCGCCCGCGCTCTGAGGCAGGAGCAGTCGTTCCTCATCGGCGTCGGGCTCTTATCGCATGCGATCAGTGCCGAGCAGGCGGGCTGCGCCTACGCCATGCTGGCGGACCAGCTGACCGGCGGACTGCTGGCGCAGGTCGGCAGGGTGATGGAGCGGCAGCATGGGCGGGTGCCGGGCGGACAGATCTGTGTGCTCGGGATGGGCAAGCTCGGTGGGCGCGAGATGACCGCCAATTCCGATCTCGATCTGATCCTGATCTATGATTTCCATGACGCGAACGGGAGCTCGGACGGGCTGAAGCCGTTCTCGGCGCCGCAATTTTACGCCCGCCTTACTCAGCGGCTGATCAGCGCCCTTTCCGCCCCGACAGCAGAGGGTCAGCTTTACGCCGTCGATATGCGGCTGCGCCCCTCCGGCAAGGCCGGACCGGTCGCCACCAGCCTCTCCAGCTTCGTGCGCTATCAGAGCACCGAGGCCTGGACCTGGGAGCATCTGGCGCTGACCCGCGCCCGGGTGGTCGCCGGCCCGCCGGCGCTGTCCGACGCGATCGAGCAGACCATCGCCACCGTGCTGCGCCAGCCCCGCGACCGCGCCAAAATCGCCGCCGATGTCCGCGACATGCGCGCCAGGATCGAGCAGGAGAAGAGCACAAAGGATATTTGGGATATCAAATATCACCGCGGCGGGCTGGTCGATGTGGAGTTCATCGCCCAGTATCTGCAGCTGATCCACGCGGAGCACCATCCGCAGGTGCTCGACCAGAACACCATCGGCGCGCTGGAGAGATTGCAAAGAGCCGGGCTCCTCGCCGGGGCGGATGCGCAGATCCTGCTGCCTGCTGCCCAGCTCTATCACGACCTCACCCAGATCCTGCGGCTGTGTGCTGAGGGTAGGTTCCGGCCCGATACGGCACCGGACGGGCTTAAGACCATGCTCGCCACCGCTTCGGGGCTTTCCGACTTCGCCGCCGTCGAAGCACTGCTGCGCCAGCGCCTCGATGAGGTGGCCGTCCGGTTTGACAGCCTGATCGTTTAGCAAGCCGCGACGGAGTTACAGTTTCTTCCCCGTATCATGGCTAGGGTGCATGGCTCCAGCCTTGCGGCGAGAGATGTGCCCGTCAATAAATGGCAGGCAATAAATCCTGCTGGCAGGCCGAGGAACAGGAAAGGACAACAAGGGAAAGCGCGCGCGTGCCGCCGGAGCAGAGAGGGCTTGACAAGCATGGCTCCGGGCGCGCCGCCGCGGCGGAGAGCGATGCTGCCTTGACGGCGCGAACTGCGGGTGGCGACCGGCTTGCCTATGCGGCGCTGGTCAAGCGCCATCTGCCACGCGTGCTGGCGCTGACGCGGCGCATGCTCAAGGACGAGGCGAGCGCCGAGGATGCTGCCCAGGAAGCTCTCCTGCGTTTGTGGACGCATGCCGCAAGCTACGACGCCTCGCGCGCTTTACTGACCACTTGGTTGACGCGCATTACGACCAATGTCTGCCTCGACCGGCTGCGCAAGCGCCAGGAAGAGCAATGGGATGACAGCTATGATCTGCCGCAGGAGGCAAGCCAGGAGAAGACGATCGGCGACAGGCAGCTTGCAGAGCGTGTCGAGGGTGCGCTGGCAAGTCTGCCGGACCGGCAGCGTCTTGCGCTCGTCTTGTGCCATTACGAGGAGCTGAGCATGGCGGAGGCGGCAGAGATGATGGAAACATCGGTTGAAGCGGTGGAATCGCTGCTGGGGCGCGCCCGGCGCAGCCTGAAGCAGCGGCTGGCAACGGAATGGCAAGGCCTCATCGCGGATGGTGCGATGGAATGAGGAGTTGGGTTTAAGGCCATGAGCAGAAACGATAGGGAAGACGCGCTCGCGCAGCTCACGCAAGTGCTGGACATCTACGGCGCAAGGCGGGAACGCTGGCCGGAGGATTTGCGTGCGCGCCTTAACGCATTGATCGAGGAGGACGCAGAAGCGGCAAGGCTGCTTGCCGAAGCGCGCGCCCTCGACAAGCTGCTTGGCACCGCGGCGCCGGCCGGCGATACGGCTGGCCTCGAAGCGCGTATTCTTGCCGCTGCTGCTGGCCTGCCGCAAACAGGCGCTCAGGTGCTGCCGCTCGAGGCGCATCGCCGCCAGAGCCAGGTTTCCGCACTGCCGGTCCGCGCGGCACAGCAGAGCTCGGCGCGGCGGATATGGCCGGAACTCGCACTGCTTGCCGCTTCGCTGTTTCTAGGGCTGCTAATCGGGCTCTCCGGCCAGGCCATACCGGCGCTGCAGAACATTGCCGTCGTCGCCGATGGCGAGGGCGGGCTCGGCACGTTTGCCGGACTGCTGTTCGATCCGGATGGCGCCCCGCGTGAGGGGGCGCTATGACCGACATCGCCGCAGGCCCGGTTTCGCCGAAGCGGCGCACGCCGCGCTGGATCTGGGTGCTGCTGATGCTGTCGCTGGCGCTCAACCTGCTCATCATCGGCATCGTCGGCGGCAGCATCTGGGCCGTGCGGCGCGGCGGCTTTTGGGATGCGCCTCTGTTCCTGGAGCGCACGCACCGCTTCATGCAGGGCCTGCCTGCTGACCGGCGCACCCAGCTCCGTGAAATCTTCGCCCAGTATCGGCCACAGCTGGCACCGGCCTGGCGCGAGGTCCGCGCCGCGCGCGTCAGTATCGGCCGGCTGATCGAGCGCGGCGGCTACACGGCCGAGGAGTTCGATGCGGCGCTGGATGACGTGCTACAGAAAGAGGCCAGGGCGCGCGAGGCGGCCAAGCCGATGATTGCCGCGATGCTGAACGCGCTTGAGCCGGGCGAGCGGCGCTGGTTCCTCTCGGTCTACATGCCCTATTTGAGCGAGATGCAGGGCCGCCCCGACCCGCGCAGCCAGCCTTAGGGCGTGATCACCGCTTATGAGAGCCTGGTGGGCAGGAAATCGAACGGGATCAGCCGGTAGACGATCACCGCATAGACGATGGCGAATATAACGCCTGATATCAGCGTGGCGGCCAGGAATTTGCGCAGGATGTAGGGCTGGACCGGGGCGCTGTCGGCGGCGCCTTCAGGCCTTTCGTCGCCCTCTTCATGCATGCGCACCCCGATGGGCAGGATGGCGAACAGCACCAGCCACCAGCAGATGAAATAGACGCCGAGAGCAATCGGAAGGCTCATGGGATGCGCCTTACGCCTGTTCCAGCTCGACAAGCGTGCCAAGGAAGTCCTTCGGATGCAGGAATAGCACGGGCTTGCCATGCGCACCGATTTTGGGGCGCCCGTCACCCAGAATGCGAGCACCTTGCTCGATCAGCGACTGGCTCGCTGCCTCGATGTCCTCCACCTCATAGCAGATATGATGGATGCCGCCGGCGGGATTGCGCGCGAGGAAGTTGATAATGGGCGAGTCCGCACCAAGCGCCCCAAGCAGCTCGATCTTGGTGTTCGGCAGGGTAATGAACACGGTCGTCACGCCGTGATCGGGCTGCGGCACAGCGTCCGAAACCTGCGCGCCCAGCACATCGCGATAGGTGGCAGTCGCCGCGGCTAGGTCCGGAACGGCAATCGCCACATGGTTCAGGCGTCCGATCACTGTGGCTCCTCCTATTAAGAACGGGACCGTTGAAGGCGGTCTTTAAGCCCGACGGATCGCCCCCTCTCCCCGTTGTGAGCCTTTACGGCGAACGACAAGCGTCCGACGTGGGAGAGGGTGGGGGTGAGGGGTTACAAAACCATCGGTAGGGCTTACCCCTCACCCTGTCCCTCTCCCATGGGAGAGGGAACCGGAGGCGCAGATTGTGCTTTATGACAACCATCCATCAGTACCATGCGTGCTGTTCTCAAAAGTCTTGCGGGCAATCCGGCAAAGATGCCCCGATCCTCCATTAAACAACGGAAAGCAGCACCGTGCATATCGGCCTTTTGCCCCAGGCGGTGTTAACGGCCGCGCGGACGGACTTGCGCACGGCCTCGCTGACAAGGTCCGGATCGCGGCGGCGGGCGCGGGGAATGCTCTCGAAGGCGCCGATCGCGGCCTTTTCGGCGATGTCGGCAAAGCTCTCGCCATCGCCGTCGAACTCCGGGATGCCGGCGAAGGCCGATTTTGGCTCGCAGAGCAGCTCGCCATTGCCGCGCATCACCACCGAGACCACCACGCTACCGACAAAGCTCAGCTTGCGGCGCTGGCGGATGGAATCATCCGCATCGGAAATCATGAGATAGCCGTCCCGGTAAATGCGGCCGGTCGGCGCCTCATCGACCACCTCTGGTGCCCCTGGAAGCAGCCGCACGACCTTGCCGTTGCGCACGCCGGAGAGCGCAGCTATGCCGTGGGTGTGGGCGAAGGCGACATGGGCTTCGAGATGGCGCGCCTCGCCATGCATGGGAATCACGGTCTTCGGGCGCAGCCACTCATAAAGCTTGGCCAACTCGCCGCGGCGCGGATGGCCGGAGGCATGGATCGGACCGTCCGCCCATTCGGTCAGCACTTCCACGCCCATATCGGCAAGCTTGTTCTGGATGCGTATGATCGCCGCTTCATTGCCAGGGATGGCGCGCGCCGAAAAGATCACCATGTCGCCCTTGGCGAGCTTGACCCGCGGATGCTGATTGTCGGCGACACGGGCAAGAGCGGCGCGCGGCTCGCCCTGGCTGCCGGTGAGCAGCGCAACGACGGTTTCCGGGGGCAAATGGCCGAAGTCATCCTCGCCCAGCGTCTTCAAACTCTCCGGCCACAGACCGGTTTCGCGGGCCAGATCGACCATGCGCACCATGGAGCGGCCGACCAGCACCAGATGGCGGTGCGCGGCCTCGGCGGCATGGGCGATGGCGAGCAGGCGCGCAACGGAGGAGGAGAAGCTGGTGATCGCCACTCGCCCGGTCGCCTCGACGATCAGCTTGCGCAGGTTCGCCGCCACATCGGCCTCGGATTCGGTGACACCCTCGCTCAGCACGTTGGTCGAGTCACAGATCAGCACCTCGACGCCTTCATCGCCGAGACGCCGGAGCTTTCCCCCATCAGTCGCCGGGCCAGCGCCGGGCGCGGGGTCGAGTTTCCAGTCCGCCGAGTGCACGACGGTCCCCATCGGCGTGCGAATGGCGACAGCGTTGGTCTCAGGAATGGAATGCGACATGCTGACCAGTTCGAGGTCAAACGGCCCGATAGCGAGGCGTCCGCCGACCGGCACCTCGATGAGCGGCACCTCGCTGCCCCAAGGCACCTCGGTCAGCTTCTCCTTCAGGAACGCGATGGTGAAACGGGTGCCATAGACCGGCACGCGTAGACGTGGCCACAACTCGGCAACGGCGCCGAAATGATCCTCATGGGCATGGGTGAGTAGGATGCCAGCGAGGCGCCCGCGCTCCTCCTCGAGGAAGCGGATGTCCGGGAAGACGAGATCGACCCCCGGCTCGCGGTCATCAGGAAAAGTGACCCCCAGATCAACGACCAGCCAGCTGCGGCTCGCGGTGGACCCCAGGCCATAGAGATAGGTATTCATACCGATCTCGCCGATGCCGCCGAGAGCCAAGAAGATCAGCTCGTTTTCCCCCTCCTGCCCCGCCATTACACCTCCTGCGCGACCGGGCCGAAGGAAACATCCCCCGCCGTGATCCGTCTCTCCTGGCCGCCGTCAGTCTGTAAAAGCAGCGCCCCAGCCTCATCGATGCCAACGAAGCGCCCGGTGATCAGGTTTGCGCCCTGCCGCACAGAGATCGGGTCGCCGGGGGGCTGCGCACGCCTCAGCCAGGCCTCTCGGATTGCTGCAAATTGCCGGCCGCCGTCCCAGCGCCGTAGCCAGTCAGCCATCGACCAGGCAAGCGCCGGCACGGCCTGCGCAGCCGCCGCGGGAACACCGAGAGCCGCAAGGCTGGTCGCCGGCCGGCCGAGATCATCAGGCGCATGGACGAGATTGATGCCGATGCCGATCACCACGGCGGGCGCGGCGTTGGACGTGCTGCTCGAACTTTCGAGGAGAATGCCGCCCAGCTTAGCGCCCTCAGCGAGCACGTCGTTGGGCCATTTGAGCTGCAGGCGCAGCGCTGCACGCGCGGTCGCAGCAAGGGCAGCGATAGCGTCGTGGGCGGCGATCCCGGCCAGCAGCGAGAGCTGCGAGGCTGTGGCGAGCGGTACGCCGGGGCGCAGGAGGAGGCTGGCGTGGAGATTGCCCGGCGGCGACATCCAGTTCCGCCCTGCCCTACCCCGGCCGGCATTCTGGCTGCCAGCCCAGATCCACAAGGCTCCCTCCTCCCCGGCATTGGCGAGACGCAGACCTTCGGCATTGGTGGAATCGATCACCTCATGAAAGACGAGCCGGTAACCCGGCGGGAGATCGGCTCGCGCAGGCTGCATGAGCGCGCTCGTCAGAACAGCGACCTGGCCGCGGCGTCGGCTGCCGAGACGAGGAGATTGAGCGGGATGAAGAAGAACAGAACGACGATGCCCGAGACGGCAAGCACGAAGCGTACCTTGCCCGGCATCGGCTCGAAGTCATGGACCGGGTCCTCAAAATACATTTTGGCGATGACGGCCAGATAGTAGAAAGCGCCGACCACCGACGTGACCACGCCAACGACTGCCAGCCAATAAAGATCGGCCTTGATCGCCGCGGCGAAGACATACCACTTCGCGAAAAAGCCGGCGAGCGGCGGGATGCCGGCCATCGAGAACAGCAGCATGGCGAACATGAAGGCGAGCAAAGGCTGGCGCCGCGACAGGCCGGCGAGCTCACCGATCTCCTCAACATGCTGGCCATCGCGCTTCATCGCGAGCACGCAGGCAAAGCTGCCCAGCGTCATGGCGATATAGATCGCGAGGTAGATCAGCACCGCCGCAACGCCTTCCGGCGTGCCGGGCGCGAGCCCGACCAACACATAGCCGACATGGCCGATCGAGGAATAGGCCAAGAGTCGCTTGATGTTGCGCTGGCCGATCGCCGCAAAGGAGCCGAGCAACATCGAGGCAACGGCAATGGCGATGATGATCTGCTTCCAGTCGCCGGCCGCGCCCGGAAAGGCTTCGAGCACCACGCAAATCAACATGGCAAAGGCGGCCACTTTCGGCGCCGAGGCCATGAGGGCGGTAACCGGGGTCGGCGCGCCCTGATAAACGTCCGGGGTCCACATGTGAAAGGGCACAGCCGACAGCTTGAAGGCGATGCCGGCCAGCACGAAGACGAGGCCAAAGATCAGGCCGACGGAGCGCTCGTTGCCCTGGAGCGCGGCGACGATGCCGGAGAAGCTGAGTGTGCCGGTGAAGCCATAGACCAGCGAGAAACCATAGAGCAGGAGGCCGGAGGAGAGGGCGCCAAGCACGAAATATTTGAGCCCGGCTTCCGAGGAGAGCACATGATCGCGGTGGAAGGCGGCGAGCACGTAGATGGCGAGGCTCTGCAGCTCAAGGCTCAGATAGAGCGCGATGAGATTATGCGCCGAGGTCATCAGCATCATGCCGAGCGTGCAGAGCAGGATCAGCACGGCGTATTCAAATTTGAGGATGCCCGCTTCGCGCAAATAATCGAAGGAGAGGATAAGCGCGAAGGCAGAGCCGATCAGGATCAGCACCTTCATGAAGCGGGCGAAGCTGTCGACGATCACCGCGCCGTCGAACAGCTGCACCGTGGCGGGGTCCTGATTGACGGTCAACACTCCGGTGATGATGAGGATGAGGATCGCCAGCCAGCCGGCCGTTTCGGTCGGCTTGTCGCCTCCGAACACGCCATACATCAAGAGCAACATGGCCGCGCAGGCGAGGAAAATCTCCGGCAGAAGCGGCGCGTATTGGATGAGGGCGTCCGGCATCATTTCACCTCGGCGCTGGCGGTGCGCTTTTCTGCGGCCTCGGCCACGTCTTTGTTGTAGTCGGCGATCAGCTTGTTCACCGAAGCCGCGGTCGGGTCCATCAAGGGCTTGGGATAGACGCCGAAAAGAAGGGTGAGGATCACGAGCGGGGCAAGGATCGCAACCTCACGCGGGGTCAGATCGAGGATGCCGGCCAGGGAAGGCTTCTCCAGCTTGCCGAAGATCACCCGGCGATAAAGCCAGAGCGCGTAGGCAGCCGAGAAGATCACGCCGGAGGTGGCAAAAAGGGCAACCCAGCTATTGACCTTGAAGGCGCCGGTCAGCGACAGGAACTCCCCGATGAAGCCCGACGTCCCCGGCAGGCCGACATTGGCCATGGTGAACACCATGAAGGCGAAGGCGTACATCGGCATGCGGTCGGCAAGGCCGCCATAGGCTGATATCTCGCGGGTGTGCATGCGGTCATAGATCACGCCGACGCACAGGAACAGCGCACCCGAGACGATTCCGTGGCTCAGCATCTGGAAGATGCCGCCCTGGATACCCTGCACGTTGAGGGTGAAGATGCCCATGGTGACAAAGCCCATATGGGCGACCGAGGAATAGGCGATGAGCTTCTTCACGTCTTCCTGCGCGAAGGCGACCAGCGAGGTGTAGATGATTGCGATGATGCTCAGCGCAAAAACGAGCGGAGCGAGATCGGCTGATGCGAGCGGGAACATGGGGATGGAGAAGCGCAGGAAACCGTACCCGCCCATTTTCAGGAGCACGGCGGCAAGCACAACAGAGCCGGCGGTCGGTGCCTCAACATGGGCGTCAGGCAGCCAGGTGTGCACCGGCCACATCGGCATCTTCACGGCAAAAGAGGCGAAGAAGGCAAGCCACAGCCAGAACTGCATGTTCGCCGGGAACTGGAAGTTGATCAGCGTCGGGATATCGGTGGTACCGGCCTGCCAGTACATCGCCATGATGGCGAGCAGCATGAGCACCGAGCCGAGCAGCGTATAGAGGAAGAATTTGAACGAGGCATAGACCCGCCGCTTCCCGCCCCACACCCCGATGATGATGAACATCGGGATCAGGCCACCCTCGAAGAACAGGTAGAACACCACCAGATCGAGAGCGCAGAACACGCCGACCATCAGCGTCTCCAACACCAGGAAGGCGATCATATACTCCCTGACCCGCGTCTCGATCGCCTTCCAGCTCGCCAGGATGCAGATCGGCATGAGGAACGTGGTGAGGATGACGAACAGCATGGAGATGCCGTCGACGCCGAGATGATAGGTGATCGCGCCCGAGATCCAGTCGCGCTTCTCAACGAACTGGAAATCGGCGGTGTTCGGGTCGAAATCGCGCCAGATCAGCAGCGAGACAATGAAGGTGATGATCGTGGTCCACAGTGCGATCCAGCGCGCGTTGCGGTAGGCGGCCTCGTCATCGCCGCGCAGCACGAAGATGAACAACGCCCCGAGCAGCGGCAGGAAGATGATGGTCGAGAGGATCGGCCAGCTCGTCATGGTCTGAATGCTCCTCCGAGCTGCGCCCAATAGACCCAGGTGAAATAAGAGATGATCAGTGCGATGCCGATCAGCATCACGAAGGCATAGTGATAGACGAAGCCGGTCTGCAGCCGCACCACGCGGTTGGTGATGTCGATGACGCGGGCGGAGATGCCGTCAGGGCCGAGCCCATCGATGATCGCGCCGTCGCCGACCTTCCACAGCACCCGCGCCAGCCATTTGAATGGCCGGACAAAGAGGAAGTCATAGAGCTCGTCGAAATACCATTTGTGATAGAGGAAGGCATGAATCGGCTTGAAGGTGCGCACCGCCCAGGCGGGCGTTGCGGGCGCGTAGATATAGGAGAACCAGGCGAGGGCAAAACCGGCGGCCATCATCAGCGTCGGCAGATAGGCCACCCATTCGGCCCCATGATGTGCTTCTTCGAGAACGTGGTTGTCCGGCCGGTTGAACAGCGCGCTGCGCCAGAAAGCGCCATAGCCCTCACCGATGAAGAAGTCCTTGGCGGCAAAGCCGGCAACCAGCGCACCGGCGGCGAGCACCATGAGCGGCAGCAGCATCACCCAGGGCGATTCATGAATGTGATGCGCGGTCTCCTCGTCGTAGCGGGGCTTGCCATAGAAAGCCATGAAGATCAGCCGCCAGGAATAGAACGAGGTGAGGAAGGCCGCCACCACCAGCATGATGAAGGCATAGTTCGCCGTCCCCAGCTCGGAGGCGTGCGCCACCTCGATGATGGCGTCCTTGGAGAAATAACCGGCGGTGAAGGGGAAGCCGGTCAGCGCCAGCGTGCCGACCAGCATCATTACGAAGGTTATGGGCATGCCCTTACGCAGCGCGCCCATATTGCGCAGGTCCTGCTCGTCGCTCATGCCGTGGATGACGGAGCCGGCGCCGAGGAACAGAAGCGCCTTGAAAAAGGCGTGGGTGAACAGGTGGAAGATGCCGGCGGAATAGGCGCCGACGCCCAGGCCAACGAACATGTAACCGAGCTGGGAGCAGGTCGAATAGGCGATCACCCGCTTGATGTCGTTCTGGGCGACGCCGACGGTCGCGGCGAAGAAGGCTGTGGTTGCGCCGATAAAGGTCACGACCTCGAGCGCGGTCGGCGACAGCTCGAACAGCGGGGAAAGGCGCGCGACCATGAACACGCCCGCCGTGACCATCGTTGCGGCATGGATAAGGGCGGAGACCGGGGTCGGGCCTTCCATGGCATCGGGCAGCCAGGTGTGCAGCAGGAATTGCGCAGACTTGCCCATGGCGCCGACGAACAGCAGCAGGCAAATCACCGTCAGCGTATCGTAGTCATGGCCGAGGAAGTGGATGGTCTTGCCCACCTGGTCCGGCGCCGAGGCGAACACCGTGTCGAAGGAGATGGTGCCGAACACCGCAAAGATAGCAAAGATGCCGAGCGCAAAGCCGAAATCGCCGACGCGGTTGACGATGAACGCCTTGATCGCCGCCTCACACGCGGATTTCTTGTGGTACCAGAAGCCGATCAGCAGGTAGGAGGCAAGGCCGACGCCCTCCCAGCCGAAGAACAGCTGCAGGAAGTTGTCGGCGGTCACCAGCATCAGCATGGCGAAGGTGAAGAGCGACAGAAAAGCGAAGAAGCGCGGCTGGCCGTCATCATGCGACATGTAGCCGATGGAATAGATGTGCACGAGCGAGGAGACGGTGGTGACGACCACCAGCATCACCGCGGTCAGCGTGTCGATCCGCAGCATCCAGTTGGCCTGGAGGTCGCCCGACTGCACCCAGGGCAGGATATTGATGCGCATGTCGTCCACGCCGACGAGGCCGACGCGGTAAAACGCGACCCAGGAGAGGATCGCGCTGACGACGAGCAGCATCGAGGTGATGAAGCCGGACGGCTTGTCGCCCAGCCAGCGCCCGAAGAAGCCGGCGAGGCAAGCGCCGATCAGCGGCAGAAAGACGATGGCTGAGTACATCCCGCCTAGCCCTTCATGAGATTGATGTCATCAACCGCGATGGAGCCGCGATTGCGGTTGTAGACCACGACGATGGCGAGGCCGATCGCCGCTTCCGCCGCCGCCACGGTGAGAATCAGCAAGGCGAAGATCTGCCCCGTGAGGTCGCCGAGGAAAACAGAGAAGGCGACGAAGTTGATATTCACCGCCAGGAGGATCAGCTCGATCGACATCAGGATGACGATGACGTTCTTGCGGTTCAGGAAAATGCCGAACACGCCAAGCGTAAACAGGGCCGCCGCGACGCTGAGGTAATGAGGAAGTCCGATGTCCATGTCCCGCTTGCCTTGCCGCTTCTCGCCCTATATTCCCTTGCCCGTTTCGACCTTCTTGATCTCGACAGCGAGACGCGGATCGCGCGCGACCTGCACCGCCACATTCTGGCGCTTGATGCCGACGCGATGGCGCAGCGTCAGCACGATGGCGCCGATCATCGCGATCAGCAGAATCAGCCCGGCGAGCTCGAAAAAATACACATATTTGGTATAGAGCACCCGTCCGATCGCCTCGGTATTGGTGACGCTGTCGGCTGGCGGGATGCGATCGCCAATCAGCGTTGCGGATTGCGGTGCGAAGGTCCAGGCAGTCACCGCAAGCAGCAACTCGCCGAGGAGGATTGCGCCAATCAGGCCGCCGACGGGAAGGTATTTGGCGAACCCGCCGCGCAGCTCAGCAAAATCCACGTCCAGCATCATCACCACGAACAGGAACAGCACCATCACCGCGCCGACATAGACGATGACCAGGATCATCGCCAGGAACTCGGCGCCGAGGAGCACGAAGAGACCCGCGGCATTGAAGAATGCGACAATCAGGAACAGCACCGAATGCACGGGATTGCGCACCGTGATCACCATCAGTCCGGAGAGGACGGTGATGAAGGCGAAAATATAGAAGAAAAATCCGGCGAGAGTCATGGGGTGCCGATCGGTCTTGACCCCACCTGCCGGCGCCCGCCGCCAAGCTCAGGCAGGATTGATATTCTTGTTGCGGACATGCCCGGGGCGGCGTTGGCACTCTGGGTAGCGAAATGCCGGCTCCACCAAGGCAGCCAAGGGTTAGCGATAGGGCGCGTCGAGTTCAAGGTTTTTCGCCAGCAGCCGCTCCCAGCGATCACCATTGGCGAGCAGCTTTTCCTTGTCGTAGAGCAGCTCCTCGCGGGTTTCGGTGGCGAACTCGAAGTTCGGTCCCTCAACGATGGCATCCACCGGGCATGCCTCCTCGCAGTAGCCGCAATAGATGCACTTCACCATGTCGATGTCGTAGCGGGTCGTACGCCTCGTGCCGTCATTGCGGCGCGGTCCCGCCTCGATGGTGATGGCGAGCGCCGGGCAGATCGCCTCGCACAGCTTGCAGGCGATGCAGCGCTCGGCGCCATTGGGATAGCGGCGCAGGGCGTGCTCGCCGCGAAAGCGCGGAGAGACCGGGTTCTTCTCGAACGGGTAGTTCACCGTCGCCTTCGGCTTGAAGAAATACTTCATGCCCAGCCAGAAGGCCGAAAAGAACTCGGCCAGCATGGCGGATTTCAGGGATTGCGCGAGCCGAGCCATCGGCCGGATTTCCTTCGTTTATGGCGCAAGACCGCCAAATTGCAAAACCGCAGCCACGATCACGACCATCGCCAGGGAAGTCGGCAGGAAGATCTTCCACCCCAGCCGCATGAGCTGGTCGTAGCGGTAACGCGGGACGATGGCCTTCACCATCGCGAACAGGAAGAAGGCAAAGCAGAGCTTCAAGAGAAACCAGATGATGCCTGGCACCCAGGTGAAAGGCGGGATGCTCACCGGAGGAAGCCAGCCGCCGAGGAACAGGATGGTCATCAACGCGCACATGGTGGTGATGGCCACATATTCCCCGAGCATGAATAGCAGATAGGGCGCGGAGGAATATTCCACCATATAGCCGGCGACCAGCTCGGACTCGGCTTCAGGAAGGTCGAAAGGCGGCCGGTTCGTCTCGGCGAGTGCGGAGACAAAGAAGATCACGAACATCGGGAATAGCGGCAGCCAGTACCAGCCGAACAGCCCGAACGACGTATCCTGCGCCTTGACGATGGCGGACAGGTTGAGCGAGCCGGCGCACAGCAGTACGGTGACGATGACGAAGCCGATCGACACCTCATAAGAGACCATCTGCGCCGCGGAGCGCAACGCGCCGAGGAACGGGTATTTCGAGTTCGACGCCCAGCCGCCCATGATGACGCCGTAAACGCCGAGCGAGGAGATGGCGAAGATGTAGAGCACGCCGACATTGATATCGGCAACCACCCAGCCCTCGCTGAGCGGCATCACCGCCCAGGCAGAAAGCGCCAGCACAGCGGTGACGATCGGCGCCAGAAGAAAGACGATCTTGTCGGCGCCGGCCGGAATCACCGGCTCCTTCAGCACGAATTTGAGGAGGTCGGCAAAGCTCTGCAGGAGGCCGAAGGCACCAACCACGTTCGGCCCCCGCCGCAGCTGTACCGCTGCCCAGATCTTACGGTCGGCGAGCAGCAGATAGGCGATGACGAGCAGCAGCGAAACGAGCAGCCCCAGGCTCTGAGCGAGGATGATCGCGAGCGGCAGGCCATAATTGGTCCAGATGTCAGCCATCGGTGCCAGTCGCCTCCTGCTGGTTCTCGCGGCTCAGTGCGGAAAGCTCGGCCATGATCGAGGACGCCCGCGCGATCGGATTGGTCTGGTAGAAGTCTTCCACGGCAACGCCGAACGGGGCATCTTCGAGCGGATGCTCCTCTTTCGCCAGAGCCTCGATATCGGCAATCTGGCCGCCTGCAATGGCATCCTGTGCACCGAAATGGGGATGCTGCCGGTAGAGATTGGCCCGAAGCTCGCCAAGCGTGTCGAACGGAAGCTTGGCGTCCAGACGCTCCGAGAGCGCGCGGATGATGGTCCAGTCCTCCCGAGCATCGCCCGGCGGGAAGACGGCGCGCTCGGCGAGCTGCACCCGGCCTTCGGTGTTCACATAGGTGCCGTTCTTTTCGGTGTAGGCGGCGCCCGGCAGGATGATGTCGGCAAGGCGCGCCCCGCGATCGCCGTGACTGCCTTGGTATACTATGAAGGCATCGCCCGTCTGGCTCATGTCGAACTCATCGGCCCCGAGCAGGAACAGGAGCTCCATTTTCCCGTCCTGGGCGGCATCCATCATGCCGCCGATGTCATAGCCGCCCTGCTGCGGCACGAAGCCGAGATCGAGACCGCCGACGCGGGCGGCGGCATTATGCAGGATGTTGAAGCCGTTCCAGCCTTCATCGCCGCGCAGCATGCCAAAATCGCGCGCGAGTGCAGCGGTCAGTGCCAGCACGCCCAGGCCATCGGGCCGGGCGAGCGCGGACTGGCCGAGAATAACCATGGGGCGCTTGGCGTTCTTGAGCGCATCGGCAAAAGCATGCTGGCCGGCCGCAACGTCGCGCAGCGTCTGAACACCGGCGCCAAGATATTCATAGTTGTAGGTCAGATCGACCGGCTCGCCGATCAGCCCAACCTTCAGCCGCTGCGCGCGCCAGCCCTTGCGGATGCGCGCATTGAGAACCGCAGCTTCGAGACGCGGGTTGACACCGACCAGCAGGACGGCATCAGCAACCTCCAGGCCGCTAATGGTCGAATTGAACAGATAGCTGGCGCGTCCCTTCGCCGGGTCAAGCGGCGCGCCGTCCTGACGGCAGTCGAGATGGGGCGAGCCCAGCTTGCTGAAGAGACTCTTCAGCGCATGCATCTCCTCGACGGCGGCAAGGTCACCGGCGATCGCGCCGATCTTGGCTCCGCCCGCCGCCTTCACCCGCTCGGCGATCTCGGTAAAGGCCTCGCCCCAGCTGGTCTCCTCAAGCTTGCCGTCGCGGCGGATATAAGGCCGGTCGAGCCGGCCGCGGCGCAGGCCATCCCAAACGAAGCGGGTCTTGTCGGAGATCCATTCCTCGTTCACGCCGTCGTGATTGCGGGGCAGGATGCGCAGGATCTCGCGTCCCCGTGCATCGACCCGGATGCTCGAGCCAATGCCGTCCATTACGTCAATCAATTCGGTCTTGCGCAGTTCCCATGGCCGTGCCTTGAAGGCATAAGGCTTGGAGGTCAGTGCGCCGACCGGGCAGAGGTCGATGACATTGCCCGACAGCTCCGAGGTCATCCCACGCTCGAGATAAGTGGTGATCTCCATGTCCTCGCCGCGCCCAATGGCGCCGAGCTCGGAGACCCCCGCCACCTCGGTCATGAAGCGGACGCAGCGCGTGCAGTGGATGCAGCGCGTCATGATGGTCTTGATCAGCGGGCCGATATTCTTGTCCTCGACCGCGCGCTTGTTCTCCCGGTAACGGGAGCCATCAACCCCGAAGGCCATTGCCTGGTCCTGCAGATCGCACTCGCCGCCCTGATCGCAGATCGGGCAGTCGAGTGGGTGATTGATCAGCAGGAACTCCATCACGCCTTCGCGCGCCTTTTTCACGGTGGCGCTGTCGGTGCGGATGATTGGCGGCGTGCCGTCGCGGCCGGGGCGGAGGTCGTTGACGGCCATATGGCAGGAGGCGACGGGCTTGGGCATGCCCACCACCTCGACGAGGCACATGCGGCAATTGCCGGCGATCGAGAGCCGCTCGTGGTAGCAGAAGCGCGGGATCTCCTCTCCAGCCATCTCGCAGGCCTGGAGCAGGTTGAGGCCGTCCTCAACCTCGATCGGCTTATCGTTGATGATCAGCTTCGGCATACCGCTTCGGTCGTCCCGCTTGTCTCGCGTCAGGCGCAGCGCGCCCGCATCCATAGATTATCCTGGTTGAGGCTTTCCCAGCCGAAGGCGTAATCGCTGGGTCCGTGCACCGTTAGATGCTCGAGCCGCTCCCGCCCTTCGCTGGGGGTCGGCAGATGACCTTCCGGCACCCACCACATTGCAAAATAGGGGCCAGCGTCATGCTCGAACCATTCCGCGCGGCGGCGGTACATCGGGAGGTGTACGGTGCGCCAGACGAAAGTCTCGAAGGCGTCGACGCTCTCCCATACCGATATATTTAGCAGCATGGCCGGATCGTCATAGGCCTTCATCTGCGTTGCATTGCCGCTCTCATCCTTCAAGCGCCAGATAAAGCCCGGCACGCGCTCGGCCGCGGCGTTAACGCGGTCGAGATTGGTGAAGAAATCCGCAACGCGCGGGTCGCCTTCGGGAAAGCGCAGGCGCGCGATATTGATCTGTGCAAGATGCTGCATCGTTTCCTCTTTGTTATTCCGCGGCTACCCGACGTGCCGCACCCTTTTTGCGCTCGTCCATCCGCTCTTCGATGACATGCCTGAAATGCCTTATCAGGCCCTGAACAGGCCAGGCGGCCGCATCGCCGAGCGCGCAGATGGTGTGTCCCTCGATCTGTTTGGACACATCGTAGAGCATGTCGATTTCTTTGGGCGTTGCCTCGCCCTTCACCATCCGCTCCAGCACACGCCACATCCAGCCGGTACCTTCTCGGCAAGGCGTACACTGGCCGCAGCTCTCATGCTTGTAGAAATAGGCGATGCGGGCGATGGCCTTGACGATATCGGTGGACTTGTCCATCACGATCACCGCCGCCGTGCCTAGGCCGGACTGCACCTCGCGCAGCGAATCGAAATCCATGAGCAGGTTCTGGCACATTGACGCGGGAACGCAAGGGACGGAGGAGCCGCCTGGAATGACTGCCAGCAGATTATCCCAGCCGCCGCGAACGCCGCCTGCGTGCTTGTCGATCAGCTCGCGCAGCGGGATGCCCATCTCCTCCTCGACATTGCAAGGCTCGTTCACATGGCCAGAGATGCAGAACAGCTTGGTGCCGGTGTTGTTCGGCCGCCCAAGCGCTGCGAACCAGGTTGCGCCGCGCCGCAGGATGTCCGGCACCACAGCGATGGATTCGACATTGTTGACCGTGGTCGGCGCGCCGTAAAGGCCGGCATTGGCCGGGAATGGGGGCTTGAGGCGCGGCTGGCCCTTCTTGCCTTCGAGGCTTTCAAGGAGCGCGGTCTCCTCGCCGCAGATATAGGCGCCAGCGCCATGGCTGACATAGATGTCGAAGTCCCAGCCATGAATGTTGTCCTTGCCGATCAGTTTGGCGTCATAAGCCTCGTCGATCGCGGCCTGCAGGCGTTCGCGCTCGCGGATATATTCGCCGCGGACGTAGATGTAGCACACGTGCGAACGCATCGCGAAGCCGGCGTAGAGGCATCCCTCGACCAGAAGATGCGGATCATGCCGCATGATCTCCCGGTCCTTGCAGGTGCCGGGCTCCAACTCGTCAGCATTGACGACGAGGTAAGAGGGGCGTGGATCGTTTTTCGGCATGAACGACCATTTTAGCCCGGTCGGGAAGCCAGCACCGCCGCGGCCGCGCAGACCGGAGGCCTTCACCTCCTCGATGATCCAGTCCTGGCCCTTCTCGATGAAGCTCTTGGTATTGTCCCAAGCGCCGCGCCTGCGCGCACCGGCCAGCCGCCAGTCGCGCTGCCCGTAAAGATTGCGGAAAATGCGGTCCTTATCGCTAAGCATCTCTTAAGCCTCGGTGTCGAGCAGCGTCCTCGGGCCGCTCGCCGGCGCAGATAACTGCCGGTTGCTCTGCGGGCCGGGTTTGACGGCAACCCCCGCTTCGAGCTTGTTCAGGAGCGTGATGAAGCTGTCCGGCGTCAAATCCTCGAAATAATCCTTGTTGATCTGCACCATGGGCGCATTCACGCAAGCGCCCAAGCACTCCACCTCGAGCCAGGAGAACAGCCCATCCGCCCTCACCTTGTGCTCCGGCCCGATCACTTTGCGGCAAACGTCCTTCAGCTCCTCGGCGCCGCGCAGCATACACGGCGTCGTGCCACAGAGCTGGACGAAATATTTCCCGACCGGTGAAAGATTGAACATGGTGTAGAAGGTGGCGATTTCATAGACCCGGATATAGGGCATGTCGAGCATCTCGCCCACCGCGCGAAGCGCCGGTTCTGGAAGCCAGCCGCCATTTTGCTCCTGCGCGCGCCAGAGCAGCGGGATCACCGCCGACCATTGCTTGCCTTCCGGGAATTTGGCGATCTGTGCTTTCGCCCAGGCGAGGTTCTCGTCGGTGAAGGCAAAACTTGCGGGCTGTTCGGGATCGAGACGGCGAACGGACATGCTTTTTCTCTGAAATCAAAGTCAGGCAAGCTCATAACCCAGCTTGCAGGCAACCGCCAGTGGCAAGAACCGCGCATGGGCGCTACGTTCTCCCATACGCACAATTGTGATAGCATCGCATTATGAAGTCTTTGCCAGACCACGCGATGACGGTGGACGAATTCCTCGCCTGGGGAGAGGCGCAGGAGGAGGGCCGCTATGAGCTGCAGGACGGTCAAGTGATCGCCATGGCGCCTGAGCGTGTCATCCACACCGAGACCAAAGCCACCGCCTGGCTGGCGCTCCGCGAGGCAATAAAGGCGGCAAATCTGCCCTGCCACGCCGTTCCCGACGGCGTGACAGTGCGTATCTCCGAGCGCACCGCCTTCGAGCCTGACGTATCGGTCTATTGCGGCGAGCGTCTACCCCCCGATGCGCTGGAAGTGCCAGACCCCATGATCGTGGTTGAGGTGCTCTCGCCTGGCACTTCCATTCGCGATGTCAGCTATAAACTCCGCGCCTACTTCACCGTACCGAGCATACAGCACTACCTCATCATCGATGCAGACGACCGGATGGTGATCCACCATGCCCGCGCCGAGGGCGGCAAGTTGCTGACCCGCATCGCGACGGAAGGGGTGCTCGCGCTCGATCCGCCGGGCCTCGAATTGCCGGTAGCCGCGATCTTTGAATAGCGGGTGCAGCTTTCAACCTCGCGCCTCCCCCAAGACCCCGGCGCGACCGCCAGGGGAGACCGGGCGCCAATCCCCTACACGCGCCTTAGCGGTCGATCTCGCCGAACACGATGTCGATGGAGCCCAGGATCGCCGACACGTCGGCCAGCATGTGGCCGCGGTTCAGGAAATCCATGGCCTGCAGATGCGGATAGCTGGGCGCGCGGATCTTGCAGCGATAGGGTTTGTTGGTGCCGTCGGAGACGAGATAGACGCCGAACTCGCCCTTGGGCGCCTCCAGGCAGGCATAGACCTCGCCGGCCGGCACATGGAAGCCTTCCGTGTAAAGCTTGAAGTGATGGATCAACGCTTCCATCGAGCGCTTCATGTCAGCGCGCCGCGGCGGCGTCACCTTATGGTTCGGCGCCAGCACCGGGCCCTTGCCGTCGGGCGCGTTAAGCTTGTCGATGCACTGCTTCATGATGCGCACCGACTGGCGCATCTCTTCCATCCGGATCAGATAGCGATCGAAGCAGTCGCCATTCTTGCCGACCGGGATGTCGAAATCCATTTCCGCATAGCACTCATAGGGCTGGCTCTTGCGCAGATCCCATGCGCCGCCCGAGCCGCGGATCATCACGCCGGAGAAGCCCCAGGCGATGCCGTCCTCAAGGCTGACCACACCGATATCGACGTTGCGCTGCTTGAAGATGCGATTGCCCGTCAAGAGCTTGTCGATGTCGTCGAGCACGGGAATGAACTGGTCGCACCAGACGCCGATATCATCGACAAGCGCCTGCGGCAGATCCTGATGCACGCCCCCGGGGCGCACATAGTTGGCGTGCAGCCGCGAACCGGAGGCGCGCTCATAGAACACCATCAGCTTCTCGCGCTCCTCGAAGCCCCAGAGCGGCGGGGTGAGCGCGCCGACATCCAGTGCCTGCGTCGTCACATTGAGCAGGTGGTTGAGGATGCGGCCGATCTCGTCATAAAGCACGCGGATGAGCTGCGCGCGGCGGGGCACCTCAATGCCGAGCAGTCTCTCGATCGCAAGGCAAAAGGCGTGCTCCTGATTGATTGGACAGACATAGTCGAGCCGGTCGAAATAGGGGATGGCCTGGAGATAAGTCTTGTATTCGATCAGCTTCTCAGTGCCGCGATGAAGCAGGCCGATATGCGGATCGACCCGCTCGACCACCTCGCCGTCCAATTCCAGCACGAGGCGCAGAACGCCATGCGCCGCCGGATGCTGCGGTCCGAAATTGATGGTGAAGTTGCGCAGCTCGACCTCGGTGCCATCGGGATTGAGCACCGGAGCCGCAGGGCCCGGGCTCCCAGCCGCTACACCGGTTTTTTCTGCAGTGCCGCCATCAGCCATTTCGGCCTCCACGTGCTCCACTCATCTGAAACGTTGTGTCAGATGGAGCATTAATTTTGCTTTCTAAAAAGGCGGAATGGCCAAGGCGCCCAGGGTCAGCGCCGCCGCCACAAATTCAGCAAGCTGGTGACGAGATCCAGCTCCATCATCCCGCCTTCTTTGCCGCCTTTTCCGCAATGCGCTTGTTGAAGCGGTCCCACTCCACGATGAAGCGCTGGTGGTAGCCCTCGCCGATCATGTCGGCGCCATCATGAGCACGCACATGGAACCACACCTTGCGGCCGCTCACCTCCGTGCACTCGACATCGACGGTCACGGTGAAGCCGGTGGGCGTTGCCGACGCATGCGAGACATCGACATGCACCCCGACGCTTCCCTCGCCCGGATCGAGATGGGGCGCGAGCGCCTTGATGCAGGTCCATTCCATCAGCGCGATCATATAGCCGGTGGCGAATACCTCCGGCATCCCGGCGAGCTCACTCGACTCGGGATAGACTTGCGGGACCGTCTTCTCCACCGGAACCTGATAGGAGAAGCTTGCCTTGATACCTGGCTGGAGCGTTGGCTTCATCAGCTGTCTTCGTCTTCGTCCTCGTCCCAAAGATCGCGCTCATCGGCCGGGACGTAATATTTCTCGACATCGCTCGCGGTCACCTGCTTGCCCGTCGCCTTCTGCACCAGCGCGGCAATGTCGGCATGCGAGCGCCCTTGCTCCTGCAGCATGTCGATTTCATCCGAGACCATGCCGATCACATCGGCGAGGTCAAAAGCCTCCTCCTCGGCACCCGCCGCTTCGCGCAGCGCCTTCTGCGCCGCAAGCGCCTCGGCGAGGCTGAACGTGGATTCGTCCGTCATTCTTGCGCCGCTCCTCTCAAGCGTTGCCCTGGGTCGCCTTCTCATCCCCCGGCAGGTTATACTCCGCCCCCTCCCAGGGGCTCAGGAAATCGAAACTGCGAAATTCCTGCTGCAGCCGCACCGGCTCGTAGATCACGCGCTTCTGCTCTTCGCTGTAACGCACCTCGACAAAGCCGGTGAGCGGAAAATCCTTGCGCAGCGGATGTCCCTGAAAGCCGTAATCGGTCAAGATACGGCGCAGGTCCGGATGCCCGGAGAACAGGATGCCGTACAGGTCGAACGCCTCGCGCTCGAACCAATTCGCGGCCGGAAACACGCCAACCACACTGGGCACGGGGGCGGTCTCGTCCGTCTCGGTCTTCACCCGGATGCGGTGATTGAGCTTCAGCGACAGCAGGTGGTAAACCACGTCGAACCGGTTGGGGCGGCCAGGGTAATCGGCGCCGCAAATGTCGATCAGGCAATGGAACTGGCAGCGCGGCTCATCGCGTAGATAGCGCAGGAAATGGACGATCTGCTCTCGCGCGATATTCACCGTCAGCTCGCCGAGCGCCACCGTCCAGCTGGTCACCGTGTTCTCACGTGCCTCGGCGAGATAGGCGCCCAGCTCTTTCAATTTTTCTTCGCTCATGGCCAGCGCCTTTGATCGTCGATTGCCGGATCTCGTTCAACCACTGTGCCCGCCAGCCATTTCGTTGTCATCGCGCTTGTGGCAGCGAACAAGCATCCATTTCGTCTATCGCTCGATGGTGCCGAGGCGGCGGATTTTCTTCTGCAGCAGCATCACGCCATACACAAGCGCCTCGGCGCTCGGCGGGCAGCCCGGCACATAGATATCGACCGGAAGCACACGGTCGCAGCCGCGCACCACCGAATAGGAGTAGTGGTAATAGCCGCCGCCATTGGCGCAGGAGCCCATGGAGATCACATAACGCGGCTCCGGCATCTGGTCGTAGACCTTGCGGATCGCGGGGGCCATCTTATTGCACAGCGTGCCGGCGACGATCATCACATCCGATTGGCGCGGGCTGCCGCGCGGGGCGAAGCCGAAGCGCTCCAGATCATAGCGCGGCATCGAGGCCTGCATCATCTCCACGGCGCAGCAGGCGAGGCCAAAAGTCATCCACATCAGCGAGCCGGTGCGCGCCCATTGGATGAGTTCATCGGCTGAGGTCACGAGAAAGCCGCGATCGGCCAGCTCGCTGTTCACTTCGGTGAAAAACGGATCCGCCCGCCCGGCCGGGGCCACCGCGGCGCCGCCGGGCTTTCCCGCCGGCTCATAGAGCGCGCGGCTCGCAGGCTCTCTGATTAATCCCATTCCAGCGCTCCCTTGCGCCATTCATAGATGAAGCCGATGGTGAGCACGCCGAGGAAAATCATCATCGCCCAGAAACCGTAAAGGCCCGCTTCCTTGAAGGCCACTGTCCACGGGAACAGGAACGCCACCTCGAGATCGAAAATGATGAAAAGGATGGAGACCAGGTAAAATCTCACATCGAATTTCATCCTGGCGTCGTCGAATGCGGGAAAGCCGCATTCATAGGCGGACACCTTTTCCGGATCCGGATTATTCGGCGCGATGAGGAACGGCGCCACCAGCATTGCGAGGCCGATGAACAGCGCCACACCGAAGAAGATAACCAGCGGCAGATAATTGGCGAGAAGGGTATTCATGCCGTGCGTGTGGCGGCCACGCCCACTCTCTCGGGCAGGCAGCCGCATCACCCTCCATTTTGTGGTGCCACGAGGCTTAAACGAGTGCCGCAGCGCTTGCAAGCCCGGCTTCGCAATTGCTCAGAACACATAGTGCTGCGTACCGGATCATCCAATGCGCCATAATGACCGGACGTCGTCCGCGGTCGCGAGCTCCAGATGCAGGCTCTTCAAGGTCCGCGCCGTCAGGCCGACGAGGTCGGCATTGCGCGCCGCGAGCTTACCGCCCGGCAGGCAGAAATTGTTTTCAAAGCCGATGCGCACATGCCCGCCCAGCAGTGCGGCGAGCGCGGCGCAGCGCAGCTCGTTGGGTCCGAAGGCGCAGATCATCCAGTCGCGGAACGGCGGCTCCTCAACGCCGAGGAAGCCGAGCAGGTCCACGGGGTTGCTGATCTGGTTGGTGGTGTAGCGGCCGAGGACGTAAAGCACGGAGATCGCGGCTGGATCGATGACGCCATCCCGGCTCCACTGTAAGAGCCGGTCCGTCTCGTTGCGATCGTAGAGAATAATCTGCGGCGCAATGCCTTCGTCCGTCATCCAGGCGACAAAATCGGCAAAGCGTGCCCTGTCTTCATCACCGGGGGCCAACTCGCGCAGCGCGACCGATGCCGCCTCGGGACGGATTGCGCGCACGGTTTCCATCTGCTCGTGCGGCGCAAAACGGCCAGCCGCCTCGGTGGTGATCTGGATGACCAGGTCGTTGCCGACGGCATGGCGCAGCTTTTCAATGGCGTCGCCGTAAGCCGCCGGGGACAGGGTGTGTGCGCCGCTCCTATCGCGCACATGCAGATGCACGACGCTTGCCCCGGCATCGCGCCAGAGCGGCGCCTCGGCTGCGAGCTCTTCCGCCGTTACGGGAAGAGCGGGGTGATCGCTCTTGCCCCGCCGAGCGCCAGTGGGCGCAACGGCAAGAATGACTTTGCCGTCTTCGTCGTTCGCACCTCGCTCGGCCATCGCTTACCCTCCCTTGCCGGTCAAGTGCCTGCCCAGAGCCGAAGACGGTATAATGCCTGATAGATTAACCGAAGCCTATCGCAACGCGTTTTCCAGCTGGGGCGCTATGCCGAAGTCCGGCCGACCGCCCGGGCCGTGCTCAATCGAGGATGGCGACGACGAGACCGTCCCAGCCTTTGCTGCCAACCGTCTGAATTGCGGTGGCGCTGAAATGAGGGTTGCCCGACAGCATGTCGAACATCGCGCGCGTGCCAACAATGTCCGCATCGCGGCTGGCACTGTCGAGCACCTCGCCGTCGCGGACCACATTATCAACGATGATAACTGTGCCCGCCCGGCCTAGCTTCAGCGCCCAGTCGAGATAATGCGGATTGTTGCCCTTGTCGGCATCAATGAAGACCAGATCAAAAGGCGCGGCGCCTTCCTTGCCAAGCGCGGCGAGGCTGTCGAGGGCATAGCCCAGCCGCAGATCGATGCGGCCAGCAACGCCGGCACGGGCGAAATTGGCGCGTGCAGCCTCGGCATGCGCCGGCATGGCCTCGAGCGTTACCACAATGCCATCCTCAGGAAGAGCACGGGCCAGCCAGATGGTCGAATAGCCGCCTAGCGTGCCGATCTCCAGTACCCGGCGGGCCCCGACCATCCGGGCCATCAGGTAAAGCAGCTTGCCCTGCCCCGGCGAGACATCGATAGCCGGCAAGCCTGCCGCTGCATTTGCCGCCAGCACATCATTCAGCGTGTCATCCGAAACCAGCCGCTCGACGATGTAAGCATCGACGGCGTTCCAGCTTTCCTCACTCATTCTCACTCGCTCTTTCGCAATGGCGGGCGGTGCTCAAGACAGCCGCGCCCGCGCCGCATCGGAGATCCGCGTCAGCGCATCCTGCGGGACATCGCCGATCACCATATAGCCGTAGCCATCCGTGATCCAATGCACGATGTTGAGCCCCTCGCGGCGCGTTGCAGAGGGCGGCTCCGCCGGCCTCTGAGTGCGAATGATGCAGATCGCGACCGGCTTGCCGGTATCGGACAAGAACGCGATCTGGGCGATCGGCTTGCCTTCGAACCGGAGCAGCTGCGTTCCCTTGAACGCGATCGAAGGGAGCCCTGCCAGCTTGTCCTGGGTGATGTTGATCCCCAGTGCCGTCGAAACCCGCCGCAGGCCGGCCTGCTGCGCCAAATCCTCCGTCGGCATGCCGGCAAGGGTGTCGGCGGTGAAGAGCGAGACATATTCGGCAACGGCATCGACCCAGTTGCGCTGCGCGGTCTCATGAACGGACCGGCCCGGCCCGAGCAGAACGCCGGTGACGATCCCGCCGCCGAAGACGGTCAGCGCAAAAGAGGCCGCAATCGCGGCCTGCCACATCAGAGAAATGCCACGGGACGGGCGACGCGGGAATTCAACGACATTGTCGCGAGGCGACGCCCCGGCCGCATCATTGCTCTCGATCAGGCCGGCGAACATCGCTTTGAGGCGATCATCGGGGGCAGCATCCAGCAGCAGGTCGAAAGCCTCCCTGAAAGGCCGCGCGCCGCTGTCCAAAAATTCTAACCGCTGGCGCAGCTCAGGATTTGCCTCAAGCGCGCGGGCGATCACGGCCCGGTCGTCTGTACTCAGCTCGCCGTCGATATAGGCGACCAGCCGGGCGTCGCTAAGATCGTTGCTGTCCATTGGGTTCATCATGTCGTATAGCTCCCCCGCCAGCTGTCATTGAGCAGGGATCATGTGGTCACCGCGGTCTTCAGTCCGGCGAGTTTAGCCCTGGCGGCCGCTAAGCGGCTCATTATGGTCCCCGTAGGGATGTCCAGAACATCGGCGGCTTCCTTATAGGAAAGCCCCTCGCCGTAAACCAGAAATACCGCTTCCCGCTGTCCCTCTGGCAGCCTGTCCACCTCCTTCAACACCTGGCGCGCCAATAAATTCGTATCCATCTCCCGCACACCGTCCGCGACCAGCGCGATCTCGGCATCGACGAAGCCGTGGCCCATACGAATGCGGCGCGAGCGCAGCTCGTTTTTCCAAATGGAGCTCAAAATCGTATAGGTCCAGCGGGCAAGATCCGTTCCCGATTGGAACTGCTCGCATTTTTCCAGCGCTCTGAGACAGGTCGCCTGAACGAGCTCATGGGCGACGTCCGGATCCCCAGAAAGCACAACACCATAGCGCCACAGCCGCTTCAGCAGGGCGGGAAGGCCCTGCTCTACCTCTTTGCGACTTTGTGAAAGCTGCGCGCTCTTAACCATGGCGGGCCTTAGTGCCATGCCAATAGGGCGCCGATCAAGGCCAAACGGGTCAAAACATCGTTGATACGACGGCGCAGCGAAACGGTCACGCCCGGCCGCCGACCTCGTCGATATGCCGAAGCAAATCGGCGGGATCTTCGTAGACGCGATAGGCGCCCGCCCGCTCGAGCTCATCCTGGCCGTAGCCGCCGGACAAGAGGCCGATGCCGAGCGCGCGCGCCCGGCGCGAGGCAAGCATGTCCCACACACTGTCACCGACCACGGTCGCGGTCTCGACGGCAATACCGAGCCGGTCCGCGACAGCCAGGAACAAGTCCGGGTCAGGCTTGGCACGCTTGACCTGATCGCGCGTGACGACGGGCACCCGGCTCAGATCGACGCCGAGCTTCTCCAGGACCGGGCCCGCCGTTTCCATCCGGCCGCTGGTGGCGATCCCCCACGGGATCCCGGCCTGGGTTAGATAGGCCAGCAGCTCCGTTGCGCCGGGAAGCGGCTGGATCACGTCCGATACGCTGTTGTAAGCCGCGGCATGGAGCTGTTGCAGCCGCTCGATGCGCGCGGGGTCAATATTCCCGCCAGTCTCTCTCAGCAGCATATTGGTGAACAGGCCGCCGCTCATACCGATCTTGCGATGGATGCGCCAGATCGAGAGCGGAATGCCCTCCACACGCAGCGCCTCGTGCCAGGCAAGCACATGCTGATAGACGCTGTCGATCAGCGTGCCGTCGAGATCGAACAGGAACGAGGTTTGTTGACCGCTGTGCATCGTCTGGCCCTCCATGAAGCAGATCGCAAGGGTACACCATGCGCAAGATGCTGCTCAGTATCGTGACGCCAAGCCGGACGGCTGTCACGGATGCTTTGCTTGAGAGGACACAGTTCGCTAAGAAATTGCCGCAGCTTGGACGCGGCGGGCGGCGATCATCGCAGGCTTTTGCACGCAACAATGCTCAGGATCTGGTCGAGCGTGGGATTGAAGCCGAACGCCAACGGCCGCCACACCGGCGCTGTCGCAAGCACAGCGGCGCAGGCAAATGCCAGCCAGATCAGCGCATTTCTCGTGCCCGAACGCGGGTGCATCGCAGACTTCATCGGCCCGGAACTCCAACTGGCGCGACCTCTTCCGCGGCTTCCTCGCGCTGTCCCGCGCGCAACAGGAACCACCCACCGATTAGCATGGCTGCGCCCCAGATCAGGAAACCGATGTCCCAATAGATCCAGTTTGACCGCGCCACCAACTCGTTGACGTGGTGCAGCCCAAGCCATTGGTGATCAATCAGGCCTTCGATGACGTTAAAAGCACCAAATCCGATCAGCAGACTGCCGATCAGCAGTTTGCTCGACCAGAACAGGTGCCTGCGCTGGGCTGTGCGCCATAGCACGAACAGGCCCGCGATGACGAACAGATAGGTCGAGCTGTGAAACAACCCGTCCCAAAAGGTGTTGAGTTCCAGATTTTCGATTGAATCTATCGGATACAAGCTGCTGACCATGTGATGCCATTGCAGCACTTGATGGAGAACGATGCCGTCAAAGAAACCGCCAAGCCCCAGGCCAAATAAAACACCTGCCGATACCGGGAAATGCCGGTCACGTGAGTTGCTCATCTCTGCACGAGCCTCGTTCTTGAAACTTGGAGATCATTGCTCTTTGCCGGATTTTCAAAAGAACGCCGGCTCAACTCCAAATGTTCCGGTATCGAGTGTGCAAGTTTCCATACTGCCTTAGCCCAGGGCAGTGGCGAGCCCCGCCTGATCATAGGGCTTCGAAATCAAAACGGCGCCTTTCAGCGCTTCTTCGTCATTCAGATGCACCACATCGTCATTGCCGGTGGCGAACACGATGCGCAGATTTGGCTGTTGCCGGCGGGCCTCGATCGCCAGTTCGATGCCTGACATGATTGGCAGCCCGACATCGGTCAGCAACACGTCGAACGCGTGCTGCTTGATGAGCATCAGCGCATCCTGCGCCACTCCCGTCTCGATCACACTATGTCCCAGGCTTGTGAGCATTTCCGCCGTCGTAATGCGGATGAGTTGCTCATCCTCGACCAGCAAAATCCGCAGCGGGCGTGCAGGCTTAGCTTCAGGAAGATCTGCCTTCGAAACCGGCGCTGGCGTCGTGAGCGAGGGTTGCGGCTGCCGCGCGTTATGCAGCACATGACGGATTTTGCGTGCCAAAGCCTCACGCGTATAGGGCTTGCTGAGCAGCTCGACGCCCTTATCGAGCTGACCATTATGGACGATGGCGTTGTCCGTATAGCCTGAGGTGAACAAAATGCCGATTGCCGGCAGGCGCTCGCGGGCTTTGCGCGCGAGTTCCGGGCTGCGCATCCGGCCGGGCATCACAACGTCGGTGAACAGCAGATCGATCGCCACGCCGCTCTCGATGATCGCGTATGCGCTCGCGGCATCCTTCGCCCGCAGAACGCGATAGCCCAGGTCCGAGAGCATTTCCACCACGGTGGTGCGCACATCCTCGTCGTCTTCGACAACGAGGATCGTCTCTGTCCCGCCATCGACCTGATCTCTTGTCATCTCCTCCGGCGCAATATCCTCTTCCTGGATCACGCGCGGAAGATAGATGCGGACGGTCGTACCGTGGCCGGGCTCGCTATAGATTTTGATATGGCCGTCGGACTGCTTCACGAATCCATAGACCATGCTGAGACCGAGGCCGGTCCCCTGCCCTTCCGGCTTGGTGGTGAAGAAGGGCTCGAACACATGCTCCAGGATATCCGGAGAGATGCCGCAGCCCGTATCGGAGACGGCAAGCATCACATATTGCCCTGGCTTTACGTCGGGATGCAGCGATGCGTACGCGTCGTCGAGCGATGCGTTGCCCGCCTCGATTGTCAGCTTGCCATGGCCGTTCATGGCGTCGCGGGCATTGATCGCCAGATTGAGCAGGGCATTTTCGACCTGGGTGGTGTCGACAAGGGAGTTCCATAGGCCGCCGGAAATCACCGTCTCGATTTCAATCCCGTCGCCAAGTGCACGGCGAAGCAACTCGTCAAGACCACGCACGAAGCGCCCGAGATTGACCACTTTCGACGCCAGCGGCTGCCGCCGCCCGAATGCCAGGAGCTGAGCGGCAAGCTTGGAACCGCGCGATACGCCGGCGAGCGCATTGGCGACCCGCCTTTCAGCGCGTTCGTTTCCGGCCATGTCTTTGCTCAGCAGCTGCAAATTGCCGCCAATCACCTGGAGGAGGTTGTTGAAATCATGCGCCACCCCGCCGGTGAGCTTGCCGACGGCCTCCATCTTCTGGGACTGCCTGAGCGCCTGCTCCACCTTTTCGCGTTCTGCGGCTTCCTTGCGCAATTGCTCGTTGGCTGCCGCGAGCTCGGCCGTCCGTCCCGCAACCTTGGCTTCAAGGGTCTCGTTGAGCCCCAACAGCTCCTCCTCGCTTTTGCGCAAAGCGGCTTCCGTGCGTGTACGCTCTGCAATCTCGGTCTGGGCCGCCCGATAAAGTCGTGCGTTATCGATGGCGATAGCGGCCTGAGCGGCAATGCCGATGAGAAGGCGCTCGGCGCGGTCGGTGAACTTCCCGGGTTCGGGATGACCGAAGAACAGGCCGCCCAGCACCTCGCCCGAGCGCGACGTAACCGGCGCCGCAAGATAGCTGCGCACCGCCAGATGGCCTTTCGGCATCCCGCGATGGGGTTCACTGTGGCCGTAGCGAGGGTCCTTTAAGATGTCATCGGAGCGAACGATACCTTCGCCGTTAAAGGTCGGGGCAAACACAGCCGTATTGCGCGGCATGGGGAATTTCGAGAACGCCTCCCGCGGCACGCCGGAGAGTGTGTAGAGCATGTAGCTCTCGCCGCGCGCATCCAAGACATTGTAAAAAAACGAGCCAAATGCCGCGCCCGTCAGCTCAGTCGCTGCATCGGTTACGATCTGGACGGCGCGACCAAGATCAAGTTCGGCAGCAACCGCCGTGCCGATGCGGTTGAGCGTCTCAAGGATGCGCGCTTCTTCCCGCAGCGCTTCGCTCATTTCGCGGCGCACGCGCACCATAGCAAGCACGCCATCAACGCGGGCGATCAGCTCGCGTGCGGAAAACGGCTTGACCAGATAGTCGTCGGCGCCGGCCGAGACGCCTTCGACGCTAGCCTCCTCGCCCGCTCTTGCCGAGAGCGCAATCACCGGCAGGTCGCGCAGCTCGGGGTCCTCGCGGATGGCGCGTATCAGCCCAAACCCGTCAAGGCGCGGCATCATGATGTCTGTGACAAGCAGATCGGGACGCTCTGAACGAATAGCCTCCAGCGCAGCCATGCCGTCGGCGACGGCCTGGCAATCATGGCGCCCGCTAAGCAACCGGCAAACATAGTCGCGCATGTCGCTGTTGTCGTCAGCGACCAAGACACGGGACCGCCGCACCAGCTCCGGGAGCCCTTCAGTAGCGAGGGAGGCGGGTGTTTCATCCTCAATCGCCTCCCCGTCCGAGAATGCGCTGCCGGGCAGCCAGCGCAGCGCCTCGCCGACGAACGCTTGGGCCCGGACGCCCGTCGGCTCGAGCTTGCGTTCGCTGCGGATGCGTTCCGGCGCCAAATGCGCGGTGCCCAGCGGAATGGACACCATGAACGCCGTGCCCTGCCCTTCCTCGCTTTCGACGCGAATGGTACCGCCATGCAGGTTGACCAGCTCCTGCACCAAGGCGAGGCCAATGCCGCTGCCCTCGAAGCTGCGCCCGCGCGCGCCCTCGATCCGGTGGAAGCGCTCGAACAGGCGCGGCAGCTCGCCTTGCGGGATACCACTGCCCGTATCGCGCACAGTAAGGGTCGCAGCACCGCCTTCGGCTTTGAGCGAGACGGCAATCTGGCCCTCGAAGGTGAATTTGAAAGCGTTGGAGAGAAGATTGAGGACGATCTTCTCCCACATGTCCCGGTCGACATAGACCGGCTCGGCGAGCGGCGGGCAGTCCACAACCAGTGCCAGGCCCGCCCTTTCGGTGGCCGACCGGAAATTGCTGGCAAGTTCGGACGTGAGTACCGAAAGCTCCGTCGGCTCATAACTCGCCTGCGCACGGCCTGCCTCGATGCGCGAAAAATCGAGGAGCGCATTGACCAGCTTGAGAAGTCGCATGCCGTTGCGGCGCGCCACGCGGACACGCTCGCGCTCCTCCGGCGGAAGGCGGTCGGCTTCAGCCAGCGACTGCTCCAGCGGCCCCAGCATCAGCGTCAGCGGGGTGCGGAACTCGTGGCTGACATTCGAGAAGAAGGCGGTCTTGGCGCGATCGAGTTCCGCGAGCGCTTCGGCGCGGCGGCGCTCCTGCTCATAAGCATCGGCATTGGCGATGGCCGCAGCAATTTGGCCGGCGACCAGGCCAAGAAAGCCGCGATAGTTCTCATCGAACAGGCGGAAGGGGTTGAGCCCAATGATGAGCACGCCGCTGCGCCCGGTTTCCCCTGTGGGAGGAATTTGCAGCAGGGCGGCCTGAGACGGCGGCCCAGGCCAGGCTCCGGTCGGAAGACCTTCCGGAAACTTAGTGGCCAGATCGCCAACGAGCACGGCGTCGTGCGTATCGAGCGCGCTGGCGATCGGCCAAAGCGAAGCGTCGCGGGCGGCGATAGACTGCGGCGCCGCCTTGTGGCCCGCGGCGATGCCGGAAGCACCGATCAGCGACATGGTCTGAGGCTCGGCCTCGGCCATGTAGATCATCGCAAACGGCAGATCATGGCGATTCGTAGCAAGCGCGGCGGCGCTCTGGATGCACACCTCCCGCCAGGTCCGCGCCTCCGCAGAGCGCGCTGCAAGCTCCCTCAGAAGCGCGAGCTGGCGCTCACCGATGACGCGCTGCGTGTCATCGGTGTTGGCGCAGATGATGCCGCCAGGTGTTCCGTCGTCGTCAGGAATCGGGCTGTAAGAGAAGGTATAATAGGTCTCCTCCGGATAGCCGTTGCGCTCCATGATCAGGAGCTGTTCCTCGACATAAGTACCTTCGATACCGCCCATGGCTGTTGCCAGCATCGGTCCGATTTCATCCGAGATCTCGCGCCAGACCTCCGCGACGGGCCGCCCCAGCGCCCAGGGATGCTTGCCGCCAATGATGGATTTGTAGGGGTCATTGTAGAGATAAGTCAGCTCCGGGCCCCAGCCGACCCAGATCGGCTGGCGGGAGGTGAGCATGATTCGCACGGCGGTCTTCAGGCTTTGCGGCCAGTTCTGCGGCGCACCAAGCGGCGTCCCTGACCAGTTGTAGGCGCGCATCAGTGCGCCTAACTCGCCCCCACCGGCCAGGAAATCCGGCGTCCGGCTGAAAAGACTAGCTTGAGCTTTGCCTTGAATGTCGTTCATGAGTTGTTCGCAGACCGTGTGCACTGATCGTTCAAAGTGTGAGAACATAGCGACATTTTTCGCGTCCGACCATCACCAAGCCGAGCCCAGCGGAGCGCCCAATCCGTCATTCTCTGCGGACGCTTCCTGACAGCATGCGGGCCTGTTATCGTGAGGACGGCATATCCGCGGCTATACAGCTGGGGCTTTAGACGCGGCCTTCAAAGTTAATAGCCTAACCAATTGGTAAAAGGGCTTTGGAATGACGCTGCTTCGTCTGAAAGGCGTCTCCAAGAGTTTTGGAGCGATCAAGGCGCTGACGGATGTCGATCTTGAGATCGGCCGGGGCGAGATCGTCGGCTTGATGGGCGACAACGGCGCCGGCAAGTCGACCATGGTCAAGCTGATCGCGGGCAACTTCCCGCCATCGAGCGGGGAGATCGTCCTGGACGATGAGGTCGTGCATTTCCACCGCCCCGTTGAGGCGCGTGCCAAAGGCATCGAGGTCGTCTACCAGGACCTTGCGCTGTGCAACAATCTCTCCGCCGCAGCGAACGTGTTCCTTGGCCGGGAGCTGACGAAGTCCGCCGTTCCGCTTGGCTGGCTCGACCATATGGCCATGTTCCAACGGGCGGGCAAGCTGTTTGCCGAGCTGAAGTCGGAAACCCGCCCGCGGGACATCGTCCGGCAAATGTCGGGTGGACAGCGTCAGGCCGTCGCCATCGCCCGCACGCGCCTTGCGCAAGCCAAGATCCTGCTGATGGACGAGCCGACTGCGGCTATCTCGGTGCGCCAGGTCGCCGAAGTCCTGGATCTCATCCGGCGCCTGCGTGAGACCGGCATGACGATCATATTCATCTCACATCGCATGACAGACGTGTTCGAGGTGTGCGATCGTATTGTCGTAATGCGCCGGGGGCGGAAAGTGGCCGACAAGCGCATTGCCGATTCCTCTCCTGAAGAAGTCACCGGTCTGATCACCGGTGCCATCCACCTCGCCTGAGGTCGCCATGTCCGACGCTTTCCTAAACAAGTCGAACGCTCGCCTGGCGGACGACGACGCCAGCGCGAATGTCTCGATCAACTCCGTTCTCGGCCTGAGGCAGAGGAGCGTGTTCGGCGGTCTTCTCGCGAGCCAGGCCTTCTGGGTGATGCTCGCGCTGATCGTGATCTGTGTGATCATGTCGATCCGGGAGCCGCGCTTCGCGACGGAAGAGAATTTCTACAACATCACGCGCAACTTCGCTTTCATCGGCATCATGGCGCTTGGGCTTACGGCAGTGATCATCACTGGCGGCATCGATCTCTCCGTCGGGTCGATCATGGGGCTGGCGGCGGTCGCGGCAGGCCTGACGCTGGAGGCGCAATATCCCTGGTGGGCCGGAATTATCGCAGGCCTTGCCGCCGGCGCGTTCGCCGGGCTCGTCAACGGCGTCCTCGTCGCTTATGTAGGGCTGTCATCCTTCGTTGTGACGCTCGGGATGCTCTCCGCTGCACGCTCTGCGGCAGTGGTGCTCTCCGGCAATCGCATGCTTTATGAGTTCGGGCCAGGCGGGCCGACATTCAAAAGTTTCGGATCCGGCGCCTGGCTGGGCATCGCCAATCCGGTCTGGGTGCTCGTTACACTGACCCTCCTCTTTGCGGTGGCGCTGAAGATGACCACCTGGGGGCGGCATCTCCAGGCGGTCGGAGGCAATGAGCATGCAGCAATCCTTACCGGTGTGCCGGTGAAGCGGGTCAAGCTCCAGGCCTATCTCATCTCCGGACTTTGTGCGGCCATTGCCGCTATCCTCAGCGTCGGCTGGGCGGGCTCGGCCATCAATGCGCTCGGCGCCGGTTATGAGCTGCGCGCAATCGCCTCCACGGTGATCGGCGGCGCCAATCTGATGGGCGGCGAAGGCGGTGCATTCGGCGCGTTTATCGGCGCCGCGCTCCTCGAAGTGATCCGCAACGCTCTCCTGATGGCGGGCGTCGATTCCAATTGGCAGGGTATGTTCGTCGGAGGATTTTTGGTTCTCGCGGTGCTGCTCGAGCAGATCCGCGGCAAGAAACGCGAGTGACCGGGAAAACCGGCGCCGTGTAAACGCCCGGCAATGGGCAATGGCAAAACAGGAGGAGGATTAATGCTCAAATACATGCTGACCACGGCGGTCGTCGCCGTGGGCCTCGCGGCGTCGAGCGGCGCCGGCGCGGCGGACAAATACACCTTTGCCCTCGTACCCAAGAACACCAATAATCCGTTCTTCGACCAGGCCCTTGCCGGGTGCAAGAAGGCTGAGAAGGAGTTGGCCGGAGCGGTTGAGTGTCTTTATATCGGACCGGGCGAGCATGGCGGCGGTGACGAGCAGGCCCAGATTGTTGCCGACCTCGTGACCAAGGGCGTTGACGGTATTGCCGTCTCACCCGCCAATGCCGCTGCCATGGCGGCCGCGCTGAGGGGTGCGGCACCGGCGAAGATCCCGGTTCTGACCTGGGACTCCGATTTGCTCGCGAAAGATAAGGGCGAACGCATCGCCTATGTCGGCACTCACAATTACGACATCGGCACGAACCTTGCCAAGCTCGTCATGCAGATCAAGCCCAAGGGCGGCAAGATCTGCATTCAATCCGGCGGCGCCGCAGCTGCCAACCACAATGAGCGCATGAAGGGTATCCGCGACACGCTCTCAGGCAAGGTCAGCGCCGAAGGCTCACCGGGCGACCGACTGACTGGCCAAAACGGCTGGACCGAGGTTGATGGCTGCCCGCTCTATACAGACGACGATTTCGCCCGTGCCGTGCAGCAGATGGAGGACATTCTTGGCAAGTATGGCGACCTCGACGCCTTCGTGCCAACCGGCGGCTTCCCGCAGTTCCTGCCCGATGCCTATGAGAAGGTCGCATTGAAATATAAGGACAAGATCGCTTCTGGCGCGCTCGCCCTTGTCGTAGCCGACACACTTCCCGTTCAGATCGCGCTGATGAAGAAGGGCCTGTCCAACGGTCAGGTCGGCCAGCGGCCGTTCGAGATGGGCTATAAGACCATGTACTTCCTGAAGGACATCAAGGACGGCAAGGCACCGCCCAAGGACCCGACCTATACCGGCCTGGATGTCTGCACGCCGAAGACGGCTGACACCTGCGTCGGCGGCGGCAGCTGATTCTCCGCCGCTGAGCTTTGCCTGTCCGGCAAAGCCACCGGCAGGGGCGGCATTCAGTGTGCCGCCCCTGCGCCTGCGCTGGGGGTCGTGCTGCGCAGGATGAGCGCAAGCGGCACAGCCGCGGCCGAAACCAGCATCAGCGTCCAGAACACGTCGATATAGGCAAGCAATGAGGCCTGGAGCTGCACCTGCTGCCCGATCCAGGCGAAGGCCTGCTGCTGCGCCTGGGCAAGCGAGCTGCCATGAGCGATGAAATAGTCGGTCACCTGCTTTAGCACCTGCTGGTACTGGATGCTGGAGGGGACGGTGTGCTCAGCGAGCCGGCTATGATGGATCTGCTGGCTGTCCGCCAGGACGTTGGCGGCCAGCGAGATACCGATCGAGCCCCCGATATTGCGTGCCGCGTTCATCATTGCGGAGGCCTGATCGGTCTTGTCGGGCGGCAGACCGGCGTAGGAGGCGGTGATGATCGGCAGGAAAATCAGCGGCAGGCCGAGCCCGATGAACATGCGCGACCACATGAAGTAGGAGAAGGTGAGATCGCCATAGACGTTGGTCAGTCCATACATCGACAGAGAGACGATGATGAGGCCCGAGGCGATGAGATATTTCGCCGGAACGAAGCCCGCCAGCCGGCCGACAACGAACATCATCGCCATGGCGACGAGACCGCCGGGCGACAGCACGAGGCCAGCGAGTGTCGCGGTATAACCGAAATCCTGCTGAACCAGTGTCGGAAGGAACTGGGTTGTCGCCAGGAGGATCGCGCCAGCCGCCAGCATAACCAGGAAACAGGAGCCGAACTGGCGCGTGCCGATCATTCGGATATCGACCACAGGCTGCCTGCGCGTCAGCTCCCACGGGATCATGGTCACGAACGCCAGAGCGCAAATGCCGGCGAAGGTGATGATGAAGTTCGAGCCGAACCAGTCATCCTCCTGGCCCCGGTCAAGCAGCACCTCGAGCGAGCCGAGGAAGGTGGCGACCAGGAGAAAGCCGGTCAGGTCGAAGCGCATGCCGGAATGCCGCTCCGTCATCTTCGGCCCGCGCAGCAGCACAACGACAAGTGCCACCGCGGCAAAGCCGACGGGCGCGTTGACCAGGAAGCACCACTCCCAGCCCCAATTATCCGATAGCCAGCCGCCGAGCGTCGGTCCAACCACCGGCGCCACCACGACAGCCACCCCGAATAGCGCGAAAGCCTGGCCGCGCTTCTCGGGCGGGAAGCTGTCTGCCAGGATGGATTGCGAGACTGGAACCATCCCGCCGCCCGCAAGGCCCTGAAGGATGCGGAACAGGAGGAGCGACTCGATATTCCAGGCGAAGCCGCACAGGATCGAACTGATGGTGAACAGCGTCAGGCACGCAATATAGAACCGCCTGCGTCCGAACATCCTGGCCAGAAAGCTACTCGCGGTCAGGACGATCGCATTGGCGACGAGATAGGTGGTGACCACCCATGACGCCTCATCAATGCTGACCGCCAGGCCGCCAGCGATGTAGGGCAAGGCAACATTGGCGACGGTGGTGTCGAGGACCTCCATGAAGGTCGCCATGGATACGACCACCGCGATCAGCCATGGGTTGGGGGCCATCGCGGCAGACCCTGCCCTGCCAGCACCGCCGGCATCGGATTGGCTGGCGCTACTCACTGGCGCCCCATCACCTGCTCGTAGAGCGAAGGCTTAGGATCGACCCTCACCGAAGGCTCGACCGACATGCCCGGCCCGAGCGCCACATCGGCGGGCGGATTTTCCATGACGATTTTCACCGGCACACGCTGGACGACCTTCACGAAATTTCCGGTGGCATTCTCGGCGGGAAGCAGAGAGAACGCCGTCCCAGACCCGGACTGGATACTGGCGACATGGCCATGGATATCGCGCTCCGGATAGGCGTCGATGTTGAGGGTCACGGGCTGGTCGGGCCGCATCTGGTCAAGCTGGGTCTCCTTGTAGTTCGCCGTCACCCAGATCTCGTCTGGCACAAACATGGTGAGGCTCGTGCCCGTCTGGGCGAACTGACCGACCGCCACGGTGAGATTGGCGATGCGCCCGGGCTGAGCAGCGGTCACAGTGGTGTAGGACAGGTTGAGCTGTGCCTGGTCACGCTGGGCATTTGCCTGGGCTAGGGACGCCTCGGCGGCACCGCGCTGCGCTTTCAAAGCGTCGAGCTGGCGCTGAGTAACGTTCGCCGCCGCCTGTGCGGAAGTGACGGCGGCCTGGTCCTGGCGAAGTGTCGCAGCGGTCTGCTGGGCCATCTGGACGCTGCCGGCCTCGCGGGCGGCCAATTGATGGTAACGCTCCTCTTGCTGCTGGGCGAAGGCCAGCGCTGCTTGTGCCTGGTCGACCTGGGCCTGGCTGGCCGTGATCTGCGCCTGCTGCACGTTCATCTGGGCGTCGATGTTTCGGATATTGGCCTCGGCGGCAGCGACCTGCGCCTGCGCCTGCTCGAGTGCGTTGCGAAAATCGCGATCGTCGATCTTCGCAATAACTTCCCCGGCATTGACATGCTGATTGTCGCTAACCGGGACGGCCGTTATGTAGCCGGAGATTTTCGGGGCCACGCTAAACTGGCGCGCCTCGATGAAAGCGTCATCGGTGCTCTCGAAACGGCTCGCGTAATCCCAGTAGATGTAGCCGCCGGCGGCAGCGAGCGTGAGGAGGATTGCGCCGACCCCCACGGCAATTGGATGGCGGCGCAGAAAGCCTTCGCGCTCGTCGCCTCCACCACCGCCGGATTCCGCTTTGCCATCGGGCGAACCGGCGCCATCGGAGCGGCGATCCTCCCGCATGGGAGCCTTCGGTCTCTCGGGAATCTTTGTCGGCCGGCTTCGCAGTTCGTCTTCGGTGGGCCGGTCTTGTGCTTCGGCCGAAAGCGGGGCCTCAGCAGAGGACTTCCTGTTTTCCGTTAACGCCACAATACTTATGCAGCCTAATCAGGCCGCCTCCTTGCTGACGAGAAAACTTGTGCCTTCCAACGTCGCGCGCACTCTTCGCGCCAGACGACCCGCTAACAAGTGATCGGCCTGGAAGGACGTGGCTTTACCAAGATTGCGGCGCTTGGTGCGGGGTTGCGCCAATCCTCCCTCGCGCCTTCGTCAAGACCTGCGCTGGACATGGAATTGGGAGCGAGCGAAAGACATCCACATCGCTTGCATCGGCCGTAGAGTGAAACGCACAACATGCGGGAATGTTCAGCAAATTGCTCCCGTCCCGCACGATGACGCCGGAGGTGGCAAGGCTCCGATTGAAGCGGGCCACCAGATCTCAGCGGTCCGGCAAGGTGGACGTCGTACCAATTGCGGGAGGCTGTCCCGGGAACCCCGGCGCTGTCGGCACGATAGGCTCGCGTATCGGCGTATCCGGCGCAATGACCGGGCTGCCAATCGTGCCGCAGCACAAGCTGCCAGGCGCGCCTCTCACGACAGGCGAAGGGTAAGACCCTGCCGCTCTTTCAGAGGCAGCAAGCTGGAAGATGTGGCGGCGGGCTGCCGGTTGGGTGCGGGAGCGTTCGTGGCGGCGTGAACAGCAGCAGCCCCGCTCCCGAGGATGACGGCGGCCAAGACAAGCTCTGCAGTTATTCGCGACATGTCGTTTCCTTTCACAAGGTTGGCAAACTCGCCTCACAGATGACAGTGGGCGACGTTATGGAAAATTATAAAGGTTTACTGACCCAGCACCGCAAGTGAGGCATCTCGCTATCCCGTTCGGAAAAGCCATCAGGATAAAAAAGTGGCCGACCTTTGAACGCCGGGCCGGCCACAGTCGACCCGGTCGTTGGGAGGAGGGGAGGAAAACCGGGTGTGCACTCAGCACAGCTGATAGGTGGCATGCTGCCACTCAGCCTGCTTGATCAGGAATGCGCCGTTTTGCCCGCTTCTCACCTGAAATGCGGCGACCGGACGCGTTTGGGAAAGGAGGCGCTCACAGGCTGAAATGGGCTGGTCGATTCTTCGCCTGGGGCTCCGTTCCGATATTCTCCACTCAGGCCAGCACGGGTTATCGCCCCTCTACAACGGAATAATTCCGATAAAGATTGACGTGTTTTGCGCAAGTCGATCCGAGCGGCGCCGCCTAACTATGGCGTGGCGGGGGACAATCTCGCCGGCTATTTCAAACGAAGGAGATCACCATGAGCAAGCTTATCTCTTCCATCGTCATTGCGATGACGCTGACCGGCGCAACCGCGGCCATGGCCGACAACAGGGCTGACCGGTATTGGACCGACTATTCCAAGCCCTGCGGCGGCTTTTCCTGCGACAGCCAACAGGGTTCCCGCGCTTTCTGGGATTACCAGAGCCAGCACAACGGCAGCAATTAATCTCCCCCGTGTTGCGGCGGTCTAGGATCGCCGCAGCACCTCTCCTCCCTTGTTTCGCGTTTGCCTAAGGTGGAGCGCACAGCCCGTGCTCATTGCCTTAGACGCCCACGGCTCCCGGTATTGCACGGCAAGACTTCGATGCGCCAAATGGGCATAAGGATCGGTCGGGCTGGTCGTAACCTCTTTCGCGCGCAGCCAATGTCCGCAGCTGAGGCGATTCGGGCCGTTATTCCTGCGCGGTCGAAGCCAGCCGCCCCGCCGCGGCACCGCAACGCAAGCTATGAAAGCCTGATCACCTTGCCGCTGTCGATGTCCCGCGAAATCGAAGCTTTGGTGTTCTTGATCTCGCCGCGGAACGCCGCCCCGTATTGCGCGACCATCACATCGCGGATGATGCGGCTGTAGAACCCCTCCGCGGACCGCGGGACCTCAGCGGCTTCCTGCATGACGCGAGCGATCATGTCATAAGCGGCGGCCCAGGCTTCGCGAATCTCCGGCGTCATGACCGGCCCCAGCACCTTTTCCAGCGTGTTCAGAAGCGCCTGGCCGAATACTTCGTAATCTTCCTCGTCCACGTCATAGGCCAGATGCCGGTGCCCGAGATCGACGATATCCTCTGAGACCTGGCCGATGCGATCGAGGTTCTTGACGAACTCGCCCAGCATCGCCGTGAATTTGCGCTTCTGCCCGCTTATATCGTCGGGAAACAGGCTCTGCCGCTCTGGTGCGAGACGGAACAGCTCGTCATAGAACAGCCGGCTGGCCTCTGCTGCATGCAAGGCAACGCTGCGAAAACTGTCCTGGACGAGATTGACTTGCGTGGGACTCATCGCGGTTCGAACGATGAAGATGTAACCGCCGTGCTGTGCAAGTCGAAGTTGGCCAGTCATGAGAACAACTCCCCTTTATTCTCAACCCTATACCGACCTATCTTTTCATGAAAGGTGAAATAATCCGCATATCGCGCTAAGCTTAATTGCATCGTGTTTGTACTTATCGGAGAAACACTTCAGCCATATTTTGACGACAAAGCGTTAGGACCGCTCGCCAAGTATTTTGAGGAAGGGGGAAGCACCATCCTCCTCATCAGCCGCCTGCAGCCGGGAACGTATGTCGACCTCAGGCTCGTGTTCTTCTTCCTCCGGACTTTCCATGCCCGCCTGCATAGCCCGCGCCACGATGTCATAAGCGGCAATCCAGGCCTCCTGCACCTCCGGGGTCAGATCATCCTTCAGAATTTGCTCCAGCGCCCAAAGCAGCGCCTGCTTCATGCTTTCGAAGTCCTCTATGCGCACGCCGTAAGCGGCATGGAGCTTGCCCGACCAATAAGCGCCGGGAAGCATCGCCTCGCTGGAAACCTGGGCTGTGACCGGCAGAGAAATGAGTGCCCGCAATTGCAGCTGCACCACCTCGCCGATGACTTTCATGAATTTTGACTGCTGGGCTTTGATATCGGTCCGAAACAGCGGCTTCATCTCCGGCGCGATCGCAAAAAGGCGCTCATAGAAGACCGTGCCAAATTCATCGGCCACCGGCCCGATCTTGGCGAAGCTGCGCTGCAAAAGCCTGAGTTGCGCGGGAGTCATGCGGTTGGTCGGGTCCAGTCGGAATGTTGCGGGACGCAGACGTTGGGTTCGAAGCCAGGGGTGGCGGCGGGCGCGCGGTCGGATGTCTGCAGGTGATGAAGCCGAACATTCGATGACTTATGGCGCATACGCCGCATGACGCTTTCTATCCCTGACGGCAAACTTCGGCGCCGAAACCGCGGAAAGGCGGGGAGGCCCGATTCACCAGCCCGAAGTCGCTATTGGTCGACCGCCGCAAATCTTGCCCTCACTTAAACACCAACACAATGTGCAGAATAGACCCATAAATCTGCTTATCATAATAAATTTAAGATGAGTAGTTGCCGCAAGGGTCAGAGAGCAGCTTTTTTCGCAGATATGATAGTCACGCCGGACGTTCGCTGGAGCACAGCCTTAAGTATTTGAGATTAAAATAACATTTCAGGTGAAAGACGTGGATTGATTTAACGTCTGCGCGGCGGTTGCCAACACAAGTACGTAGAAATGCTTAGCATTTTGATCTAGGATGGTTCAAAACGACGTCACGCATTTGCCTATGGAAGCAGAAAAACTCGCCAAATGAGAAGGAAACGGCAAGCTTATACATGATGAAGTATGTCAAAATGGAGAGCTGGACTACATGTTGACTGCCTCGGGCAATTAAATATGGACGCCAGCGCTTGTTGTGACGCGTGAAAACTGTCTTTCCATCGCGGAAGCATTGATGGTGGATGCAGGCCCTGTTAGCATCGCCTTTCTGTTTACGGGGTTCCCGCATGGGCCATGATAATTCAAGCCCCACTGGCGGTGGCGCAAAGGTGCTGCCCTTCCCGCCTGCCGGTCTGCGATCCGCGCCTGCGCGCTATAGCTTTACCAATCTCGGTCCCAGCGATCTGGCAATGTCACTTGGCGCGCCGGAGCGGCAGGGCACGGGACATTGGTGCAGCCGGTGCAATGGGATTTGGTTCGGCTATCCGCTAGAGGCGACTTGTCCGCGCTGCGGCAGCCGCCAAGGTTAAAATACCCAAATGAGAAGGATTCTCCGATCATATTTATGTGATAGCCTCATGACGAAATGCAACTTACTGCTCTGGCCCCAGTAATTAACCTGCTATAATGCAACGTATTTGCTGGATTTTTTCTATAAGTAATTCCCCTCATCTTTCTCATAATCCGTATTGCCTGCTTTACTCTGGCGCGTTTGCTTGTCAGAGTGCGCCGCTCACACGGGAGGATGCGATGGCCAATCTTTTGTGGCTGCAAGGTGGCGCCTGTTCGGGCAATACAATGTCGTTCCTGAATGCCGAGGAGCCGAGCGCCTGTGATCTCGTTACCGATTTCGGCATCAATATTCTCTGGCATCCCTCGCTCGGCATGGAGCTTGGCGCGAATTTGCAGAGGATGCTGAAGTCGCTGGTGAGCGGGGAGCTGCCGCTCCATGTGTTCGTGTTCGAGGGGACGGTGATCAACGCCCCTCGGGGCACCGGCAACTGGAACCGGTTTGCCGGACGCCCAATGAAGGACTGGGTGGCTGATCTGGCGGCTGTCGCCAGCTACACCGTGGCGATCGGCGACTGCGCCACCTGGGGCGGCATTCCGGCGACCGAGCCGAACCCCACGGACAGCCAGGGCCTGCAATATCTCAAGCGCCAGGCCGGCGGCTTTCTGGGCGTCAACTACCGCTCCCGAGCAGGCCTGCCGGTGATCAACATACCCGGCTGCCCGGCCCATCCCGACTGGATCACACAGATCGTCGTAGCGCTGGCGACCGGCCGGGGCGCCGATATCGAGTTGGATGATCTCCAGCGGCCCAAGACCTTCTTTACCTCCTTCACCCAGACCGGCTGCACCCGGAACATGCATTTCGCCTATAAGGTCTCTGCAACCGAATTCGGCCAGCGCAAGGGCTGCCTGTTCTACGATCTGGGCTGCCGTGGGCCGATGACGCATTCGCCGTGCAACCGCATTCTCTGGAACCGGCAATCCTCCAAGACACGCGCGGGGATGCCGTGCATCGGCTGTACCGAGCCCGAATTCCCCTTCTTCGATCTCGCGCCTGGAACGGTGTTCAAGACCCAGACCATGATGGGCATTCCAAAGGAAATGCCTGTGGGCGTGGACAAGGCCGGTTACGTCAAGCTCACCGCGGCCGCCAAGGCGGCATCGCCGGCTTGGGCGGATGACGACATGTTCGTCTGAGCGCCCGTTCGCACTTTCAAGGGAGTCTTTGTATGTCGCTTGCCGCCGTTCAAACCCTCGATATTTCTCCCGTCGGCCGTGTCGAGGGCGATCTCGATGTGCGCGTCGATATCCAGAACGGCGTCGTGGTCAACGCCTGGACTTCAGGCCGAGCTGTTCCGCGGCTTCGAGGTGATCTTGCGCAATAAGGATCCCCAGGCCGGCCTCGTCGTCACGCCACGAGCCTGCGGCATCTGCGGCGCCTCCCATCTCACCTGCGCCGCCTGGGCGCTCGACACCGCCTGGCGCACAGTCGTGCCGCCCAATGCCATCCTCGCGCGCAATCTGGGGCAGATCACCGAGAGCCTGCAGAGCCTTCCACGGCATCACTACGGGCTCTTCATGATCGACTACACCAACAAGATTTATGCCCGCTCGCGCTATTATCAGGAGGCGGTGCGCCGCTGGGCGCCATTCACGGGCAAAAATTACGAGATCGGCATCACAATCTCCGGCCGGCCCGTCGAGATCTACGCGCTGTTCGGCGGGCAGTGGCCGCATTCCAGCTATATGGTCCCAGGAGGAGTGATGTGTTCGCCGACCTTGACGGACGTTACCCGCGCCTGGTCGATTCTCGAACATTTCCGCCGCAATTGGGCGGAGCCGGTCTGGCTCGGCTGCTCCTTCGAGCGCTATGAGCAAATCCGCAGCTATGACGATTTCCTGGGCTGGCTCGAGGAGAGCCCGGAGCACGCCAATTCGGATCTTGGGCTATTCTGGCGGATGAGCGCGGAGATCGGCCTCAACAAATTCGGCCGTGGTCACGGACGCTATATCAGCTGGGGCTATCTGCCCCACGAGCAGCGCTACAACCGCCCCACCATCGAGGGACGCAATGCCGCGGTGATCATGAAATGCGGCGTCTTCGACGGCCATGCCAATAGCCACATGCTGATGGATCACGCCGCCACGCGCGAGGACACCATTCACGCCTGGTACGACGAACCGGGAGGGCTACATCCCTTCGATCGCACGACCGTACCGCTGCCCCATAACGAGCCGGACATGACGGGCAAATATTCGTGGGCGACGGCGGTGCGCCATTCCGAGCGTGGACGCCTTGAAGCTGGTCCGCTTGCCCGCCAGCTCGTGGCCGGTGGCCGCCACGGCGAGCAGTGGCAGCATTACGATCCCCTCGTGCTCGACATGTACCGCCGCATGGGGGGAGCCAGCGTGATGTTGCGCCATTTCGCCCGCATGCACGAGCTGGTGAAGCTCTATCGCGAGGCGGAGCGCACCCTGAGCGCCTTTCAGCTCAAGGACGAATGGTACATCAAGCCGACCGAGCGGGACGGGCGCGGCTGGGGGGCGACCGAGGCGATCCGCGGTGCGCTCTGTCACTGGATCGATATCGAGCGGGGCAAGATCAAAAACTACCAGATCGTCGCGCCGACCACCTGGAATGTCGGTCCGCGCTCAGAGAACGGCGACCGGGGTCCAATCGAGGAAGCGCTGATCGGCACCCCGATCCATGACCCGACCGATCCGGTCGAGGTCGGCCATGTCTGCCGTTCATACAATTCCTGTCTCGTGTGCACTGTGCATGCGCATGACAGCCGGACGGGCGAGGAACTGGCACGGTTTCGCACGGCCTGAAGCGGTGACCATAGCGGTCGCGCAATGGGGGCGGCGATGGAAGCAGACATAGTGCGCAAAGAGATCTGGTCCATGCTGGGAGGCGGGCTTCCGACCGAGGTGCTGCCGCGTGCCGACACCCATGAGCAGGTGCTTGCGATCGTGCAGCGGCTTCGGGAAGACGAGCGCGGCCTCGCCGGAAAACTTGTCATCGCCGGCTTCACCCTCTCTCCAGTCGAGCATGAGGGCATGAGCCAAATCTGCCGCACCTGCATGTATTACCATAGCCGCCGGTGTCACTGTGTGCTGCCCGAGCTGGATCTTCCGGTCGAGCCGCAATGGTCCTGCCGGTTATGGCGGATCTAGTGTCCCGTCTCCGAATTGCCTTCACGTTTGCCACGGCATTTCCAAGGCAATGCGGAGACTTAAGGGACACTCGCGAAACAGCCGCAACAGGAGAAGGCAATTGCCAGACGGGATACCAGCGGCAATGGCGCGGACCGCGATCATCGGCTGCGGCAATCCGAACCGGCGCGACGATGGCGTCGGCTCGGAAGTCGTGCGCTTGGTGCGCGCTGTAGTTAGGGACGAGAATGGCGAGCGGGTGCGGCTGCTCGATGCCGGCACGGACGGGATAGGTGTGATGTTCGCCGCACGCGGCTGTGCGCGCCTGATCATTATCGATGCCTGCCGGTCAGGAGCGGAGGCAGGTGCGATTTTCGAGGTGCCCGGCGCAGAGCTGGCGCAGCCGCCGAAGGACAGCTTCACCCTGCATGACTTCCGCTGGGATCACGCGCTCCATGCCGGGCGCCAGATGTTCGCAGGCGACTTCCCCGCCGAGGTCACGGTATTCCTGATCGAGGCTGCGGCGCTGGATTTCGGCATCGGGCTTTCTCCGGCGGTCGCGGGCGCGGCAGAGCGTGTCGCTGAAATCATCGCCAAGCGGGTGAGCGGGGCATGTGCCATCGCGGAGCTCGCCTCATGACGGAGGAAGCGGTGATCAGCTTCCGCGATGGTCGGCTCTATGTCTCGCGCGCGACCAGCGAGAGCTACTTCCGCGGCAGTAGCGCCGTTGCCCTGCTGCGCGAAGGCGGCGATCTTCTTGTGCTCCCGGTGCGCCATGCGGCGGCGGGCGGCTATATCTTGAAGATCAGGAACAGTGCCGGTGACCGGGTGGTCACGGCGCCGGATTTCTTTCGCACTGAAGGCATTGCTGAAACCGTCGACTGGGACGGCACAGCACGCTGGAGCGAGGAGCGCGCGGCGCTCGCTCTGCACGGGTTCTTTCAGCGGTAAGTAAATTTGCGATGTGCCAAGGACGTTGACGCATGGCCTGGCGGGCGTATTGCTAGTGAGCAGATGAATTTCCAATCATCGGCAGTTCAATGCGGGAGGAGCAGAGGTGGCGGCTGATCTGTTTGAGGATCAGTTTGCGGCTGCCTTGGCGGCTGCGGAGGACGAGAGCGCCAGCCCGGCCGAGCGCGCGGAAATGCTAATGGAAATCGCCGTTGGTCTGCAGATCCGGCCCAAAAGTCCGGAGCCGCTGCGCGCAGCCGCAAAGCTTTGCGATAAGGCGCTGGCGCTATGCCCTCAAGGCGATGCACTGCTGAAAGCGCGCGTGATGGCGCGCAAGGCCACCGCCCTGCAGGCGATACCAAGCGAAGACCCGGCGCCCCTGGAAGAGGCCCTGGCGCTCTATCACGAGGCACTGCCTGCTTTCCGGGAGCTCGGCTCTCCCGAGGAGCGCGCGGAAGCTGAGATGAACCTCGGCCTGGTGCTGCACAGCCTTGCGGGGCTGAACCGCGCGCGCATCTCCGACGCCATCTCGGCCTATCAGCGCGCGCTCCTGGTGTTCGACCGCGGCAAATTCCCGAAGGAATACGCCATTTTGCAGAACAACCTCGCCACGGCGTTCCTCTCGATCCCACTGTCGGACGAGCGCGGCAAGCTTCGCGAGGCCCTCGCGGTGCAGGCTTTCGAGGAAGGCTTGAAGGTCGTCAACATCATCGACCATCCGGCTGAATATGCGATGCTGCAGAACAATCTCGGCAATGCGCTGCAATACGCCTCCTCGGCGCACCAGCTCGCCAACAACCTGCGGGCGCTGGAAGCCTATGACGAAGCCCTCAAGGTGCGCACCCGAGAGAGCATGCCTCTCGAATACGCCAATACGCTCACCAACCGGGCCAATTGCCTGCAGAACCTGCCCGACGACACCGAGCATCCAACTTCCGGCAACGGGGCCAACCTGCAGCGCGCGCGGGTGGACTTAACCGAAGCCCGTGCGATCTTCATAACGCATGGCGAGACTGCCAAGGCGCACATCGTGGGCGAGGCGCTATTTGAGCTTGAACGCGAACTCATGGATTTGCCGGCCGCAAATGGCAGTTGACAACGCCCGCCCGCCTGATCGCATAGCGGGCGGCCTGGGCAGCAAGGAGCGAGAATGGAGAATCTTACAAGTGCAGCCTATCTCTGGCCTCTGGCGATCCTTTTGCTCGGCACGGCGGCATCGCTTGCCGGCGGAGCGCTCGCGGGGATGACCATCGGCGGGAGGGACCTGGGGCCGCATCTCGCCGCGCTGATGGGCGCGTTCTTCGGCCCCCTCGCCGGAGCGACCGGCATCGCCATCGGCCTCCTGGCGCTCGCTGTTCTCGGGACGAGGACCGGCTGATGTGGAGCATGGCAACCAATGCGATGGTTCTGTTCTTCAGGGGGCGGCTGTTCGCCGAGCCGGGCAGGGCCTATCTGCTCTTGGCTGTGGGCGTGCTGCTGACGGCCGCCATATTCCTGGCTCTGGCCTTCGCCCAACTGCCGCTTTGGGCGGCAGGCGGTATCGCCGGGTTTATCGGAGGCGGCATGCAGCCCTTGCTGTTCAAGAACATACGCTATCGCTGAACCTCATGAGTGCGCCCGAAACAGCGCTGCAAAACGATCGCGGGCTTATCGATCTGCTCGACGATCTCGCACGGCTCGAGACCATCTTTGCGGGCTGGGAAGAGACGCCCCGCCGCGCGGTCACCGCTTACGGCGAAGCCATCGAGGCGCTCCACGGCGAGGCGCTGCGCCGGCTAGTTGCGGCGCTGAAGAGCGATCCGGCGGCGCTTGCCGCTCTGAAGCGCGCAGCGGGCGACGAGGTCGTCTATGCGGTGCTGCGCCGGCACAACATCGTGAAACCCACGATCGCCGAGCGCGTGGAGACCGCGCTCCAATCCGTGCGGCCGATGCTCGCCTCGCATGGCGGCGATGTCGAGCTGGTCGCCATCGCCCCGCCCGCCATCGAGCTGCGCTTCACCGGCGCCTGTGACGGCTGCCCTGCCTCGGCGCTGACATTCCATGCCGGCGTCAAGAAAGCCGTCCAGGACGCCTGTCCCGAGATCACCGAAATACGCGAGGTGAAAGGACTTTCCAGCGGATCGGCGACGAAGGACGGCGTGCGCTTCGTCAGCCCCTTCGCGCTGCATGCCGGAGGCGAATGGCGGTCGGCCGGACGGCTGGACGACATCCCGGAGGGCGGGCTGCGGACGCTGGTCCTGGACGGCGAGAAACTGATCCTCCACCGGCGCGGCGCGATCGTCTCCTGCATGCAAAATGCCTGCGCCCATCTCGGCTTTCCGCTGGACGACGGCGAGATCGAGGACGGCATCATCACCTGCCCGTTTCACGGTTTCCGCTATGATCTTGCGAGCGGCGAATGCCTCACCGCGCCAGAGGTGCAGCTCCAGCCGCATGCCGTGCGGGTGATTGGCGAACGGGTGGAGGTGAGGCTGTCCAAATGAGGGTCTCGCTGCGTCAGACTGCCCTGAGGGCTCCGCCTCCGTCGGCATCGAACGCGACGAGCCGCCCCTTGCCGCTGCTGTCGCCCAATGGCCCCCGCGTCATCCTCGGCGGGCATCAGCAGGCCGCTGCGCTGACGACGCCGGTCCGGCCGAACGCCGAAAGCCTGTTCGGCCCGCGCGGGGCCTGTCTTGCCGAAGAAGCGGGGCCGCTGTTCGTCGCCGATACCGGCCATCACCGGCTGCTCGTCTGGCTGCGTGCGCCACGAACCGATGGCGCCGTTGCCGACCTCGTCATCGGCCAGCCCGATTTCACCAGCGAAGGCCGCAATGCCAAGGGGACGCCCGGCGCGGCGACGCTCAACGTCCCGACCGGCATCGCCGCATCTTCGGGTGTCCTGGCGGTGGCCGACGCCTGGAACCACCGCGTGCTGATCTGGCATAGCTATCCGGAGCGGAACAATCAGCCGGCAGATGTCGTGCTCGGCCAGGCCGATTTCGCCGCCACGTTAGCCAATCGCGGCCTGGACGCCCCACGTGCCGACACGCTGAACTGGTGTTATGGCGTCTCCATCGCCAACGGCCGCCTGATGGTTGCCGACACGGGCAATCGCCGCGTTCTGATCTGGGAGCGCCTGCCTGAAATGAACGGCGCGCCCGCCGACCTGGTGCTCGGCCAGGCCGATTTCACCTGCCGCGACGAGAATGCTGGCATTGGCGTGGGCGCAACCGGCATGCGCTGGCCGCACGCAATTGCAGCGAACGGCAGTCTGCTGGCGGTCACCGACGCCGGCAATAACCGGATCATGGTCTGGCGCGGCATGCCCGCAGACAATGGAGCGCCCTGCGATTTCGTGCTCGGCCAAGCGGACTTCACCGGTCAGGAGCACAACCGCGCCGCCTATTTCCCCGATGCCGGCGCGCTCAACATGCCCTATGGGCTCGCCCTTCAGGGCGACCGGCTGATTGTCATCGACACCGCCAATTCGCGCGCGCTCGGCTATCCGCTCGCATGCCTTGCCATGGGCGCCGCCGCCACTCACCTCGCCGGCCAGCACGGCTTTGCCGACAAAGGCGATAATCGCTGGGGACCGTCCTCCCGTGACAGCCTGTGCTGGCCCTACGGCATCACGGCCTGTGGCCGTACGATCGTGATCGCCGACAGCGGCAACAATCGCGTCAGCCTGTGGGAGGCTGCATGAACGTTCCGCGCCTCATCGCCGAGGAGAAACCGCAGGCCGTCGAAATCCGCGTTCGCGGCCGCGTCCAGGGCGTGGGCTTTCGTCCGACCGTCTGGCGCCTCGCGCAGCAGCTTGCGCTCACCGGCGAGGTGCTGAACGACGCGGAAGGCGTGCTGATCCGCGTTCAGGGCGACGAGCCCGTGATCGGCGCCTTTCTCGCACGGCTGAAAAGCGACGCACCGCCGCTCGCGCGCATCGACGATATTGCCGTGAAGCCATTCGCGGGTCCGCTGCCCGACAGCTTCCATATCGTCGAGAGCGCCCGTGGCAAGGTGCGCACGCAAATCGCGCCGGATGCCGCCATTTGCGAAGCCTGCGCCGCGGAGGTTCTCAGCCCCTTCGAGCGCCGCTACCGCTACCCCTTCACCAATTGCACCCATTGCGGGCCGCGTCTCAGCATCATCGAGGGGCTCCCTTACGACCGCGCCATGACCACCATGGCGCCTTTCGCACTGTGCCTGAACTGCCGCTGCGAATACGACGAACCCGCCGACCGCCGCTTTCATGCCGAGGCAATCGCCTGCCACGCCTGCGGGCCGCGGGCACGACTGATCCGCTTCGACGGCGCGGCGATCAGCTTCGATCAGTACTCCATGCTCGACGATGTCGACGCGGCGGCCAGCCTCATTCAGAAGGGCGAGATCGTCGCCATCAAGGGACTGGGCGGTTATCAGCTCGCCTGCGACGCGACCAACGCTGAGGCCGTCGCGCGGCTCCGCACAGGCAAAGGCCGGGACGCCAAACCGTTCGCGCTGATGGCCCGCGACATGGAGATCATCCTCGCCTATTGCACGGTCGACGAGGCGGAGGAGCATCTGCTGCGCAGCGCCGCCGCGCCGATCGTGCTGCTGGCCGCGCACGGGGCAAAGCGCCTGCCGGAGGAGACCGCTCCCGGCCTCTCGACGCTCGGCTTCATGCTGCCGACGACGCCGATGCATCTAATGCTGCTGCGCCGCCTCAACCGCCCCGTGGTGATGACCAGCGGCAACATCTCCGAGGAGCCGCAGATCATTGATGATGCGCAAGCGCGCAGCCTTCAGGCTATCACCCCCTTTGCGCTTGTGCATGATCGCGCCATCGCCAATCGCGTGGACAACTCCGTTGCCCGCGTGGACGGCGGACACGTGCGGCTGCTCCGCCGGGCGCGGGGCTATGCGCCCGCGCCAATCACGCTCCCGCAGGGTTTCGAGTCCGCGCCGGACATCCTGGCGATGGGCGGCGAGCTGAAGGCCACGGCCTGTCTCGTCAAGGACGGCGCCGCGATCCTCACCCAGCATCTTGGCGATCTGGAGAATGACGCGACCTTCGACGACTATCGCCGCGCGCTCGATCTCTACGCCGATCTGTTCGACCACAGCCCGTCCACGCTCATCGCCGATCTGCATCCCGAATACCTTTCCACCAAGCTTGCGGTTGAGCGCAGCCGCGCCAATTGCCTGCCGCTGATCCAGGTGCAGCACCACCATGCCCATATCGCCTCTTGCCTCGCCGAGAATGGCCGGCCGCTGGATGGGCCGCCCGTGCTCGGCATTGCGCTGGACGGGCTCGGCCTGGGCGACGACGGCACGATCTGGGGCGGCGAATTCCTGCTCGCGGATTATCGGGGCTATCAGCTGCTCGGCACCTTCAAGCCGGTCGCCATGCCGGGCGGCGCCCAGGCCATCCGCCAGCCCTGGCGCAATCTCTACGCCCACTTGACCGCCGAGCTGGGCTGGTCCGATTTCGCGCTGAACTTCGCCGAGACCGAGCTCTATGCCTTCCTTGCCGAAAAGCCGCGGCCGACGCTCGACGCCATGATCAAGCGGCAGGTGAACGCGCCGCTCGCCTCCTCCTGCGGCCGGCTTTTCGATGCTGTGGCGGCGGCGGTCGGCATCTGCCGGGAGCGGCAGTGCTATGAAGGTGAGGCGGCAGCCAGGCTGGAAGCCATCGCCGCCGAGGGCCTGCTGCGCGGCCCGGATGAAGAATACCCCGTTGCCATTCCCAATCTGCCGGGATCAGGCCTGCCCTATGTCGAGCCGGTCGGCCTGTGGCGGGCCCTTCTCGGCGATCTCTGGCTAAAGACGCCGTCGCCCATCATCGCCGCGCGCTTCCACCGCTGGCTGGTCAATTCGGTCACCGCGATGGCGGTAAAGCTCGCGCGCCGCTCGGCACCAGATGGCGCGCGCTTCGATACCGTCGCGCTCTCCGGTGGCTGTTTTCATAACCGTATCCTCCTCGAAGAGCTCACTGACCGCCTTGAGGCGGAGAACTTCACGGTGCTCAGCCAGGCACTGGTGCCTGCCGGCGATGGTGGTTTGGCTCTCGGACAGGCGGCGATCGGCGCAGCGCGGCTCATTGCGGCGAGCTAAGCGGCACCCAGCGAGACCCACCCGGCTCGCTCAACTGTGACTTTTCGCTGATTTCGTTCTTATTCGCGATAGCAAATGGGCAGCAAATGCCTTCTCCACCTCCACAAAGGCAGAGAACTTAATCATCTGGGAATGGATTTAGGTTGACCTTTACGCAGTATTGAGGGAGCGTGAGAGCCTGTCTTTCTTGTTGTAAAAGCTGCGACAGAAAGCGTGATCTGGCTGCGGCACCGAATTATTCTGGGTGCCTGAAGGGCCAGAAGGAGGCTGTCGGTCATGCGCCTTAAAAGTGAGCCAGTCGGCTTCTCTCCTCAAGAATTTCGATTGCCTTTTCTCAAGACTTGCCGGGCCGGACGACGAGGCTTACCCGACACGACTGCGCGCATCTAAGAAATACGATTTGACCGGAGAGTACCGCCCCAATTCGTCGGCAATTTGACTTTCTAATGCTGAAACGGCGCCCGACATGGGCAGGCCGAAAATAGCAGAGCGAAGAGGACCGTCAGCAAAACAGCGCACCGCCGCTGCATCATAAAATCATCGGGAGGTCGATATGGACGCCAAGCGAGCGGGGAATGGTCATGGGCGCCGGATGCAGCCCAAACCGGGCCGGATGACCGAGCACAGACCCAACATCGATGAGGTGCACATTCTGTGGATCACCGGAGGTCTTGGGTGCGATGGAGACTCGGTTTCGATCACGGCCGCCACACAGCCGAGCCTTGAGGATGTGGTGCTCGGCACAATTCCGGGCCTCCCGAAAGTCCATCTGCACAATCCGGTGCTGGCCTATACGGTCGGCGATGAGTTCATGGCGCCCTTTCATGCGGCGGCGCGCGGGGAGCTGACCAATTTCGTACTGGTGATGGAAGGCTCGATCCCCAATGAGAAGCTCAGCGGCGATGGCTACTGGGCGGCGTTCGGCACCGATCCAAAGACCGGAGACCCGATCACAATTCCGGAATGGATCGACCGCTTAGCACCCAAGGCGCTCGGCATCGTCACCGCTGGCACCTGCTCGGCCTATGGCGGCATTCATGCCATGCAGGGCAATGCCACCGGCTGCATGGGCGTTGCCGATTATCTCGGCTGGAACTGGAAATCCAAAGCCGGCTTGCCGATCGTCAACGTGCCCGGCTGCCCAGTGCAGCCTGACAATTTCATGGAAACGCTACTCTATCTGCTCCGCCAGCTCGCGGGGCTCGCGCCGATGATCCCGGTGGACGAGGCCGGGCGGCCGCAATGGCTGTTCGGGAAGACGGTTCACGAGGGCTGCGACCGTGCCGGCTATTACGAGGTCGGCGACTTCGCCGATGAGTACGGCTCGCCGAAATGCATCGTGAAGCTGGGCTGCTGGGGGCCAGCGGTGCAATGCAACGTCCCCAAGCGCGGCTGGATGGCCGGCATCGGCGGCTGCCCGAATGTCGGTGGCATCTGTATCGGCTGCACGATGCCGGGCTTTCCCGACAAGTTCATGCCCTTCATGGACCCGCCCCCCGGCGCGACGATCTCCAAAACGCTGATCAAGCCTTATGGCTGGATCATCCGAGCGCTGCGCCCGCTCACCACCGATGCGCTGAACCACGAGCCGAAGTGGCGGCACAACCGGCCGACACTCACCACCGGCTATCGCGAAGCCAAGCACTAGGCGGGGTTTTCCCCTGCGGCATTCAATTCGGAGACCGCAATGTCATTGGACGCACCAACCATCGCCCCGACGAGAAAGCCCTCGCAGATCGTCGAGATGAACTGGGACCCGATCACCCGCATCGTCGGGTCGCTCGGCATCTACACCAAAATCGACTTCGCCAACCGCATCGTCACCGACTGCCACGCAACCTCGTCGATCTTCCGCGGCTATTCGATCTTCATGAAGGGCAAGGACCCGCGCGACGCGCATTTCATCACCAGCCGCATCTGTGGCATTTGCGGCGACAATCACGCCACCTGCTCGGTCTATGCGCAGAACATGGCCTATGGCATCCGCCCGCCCGCCATGGCCGAGTGGATCACCAATCTGGGCGAAGCCGCCGAATACATGTTCGACCACAACATCTTTCAGGACAATCTGGTCGGGGTCGACTTCTGCGAGAAGATGGTCCGCGAGACCAATCCGGGCGTCTGGGAGCTGGCCAAGCGCACGGAGGCGCCGCACGCCGCCGATCACGGCTACCGCACCATCGCCGACATCATGACGGCGCTCAACCCGTTTACGGGCGAGTTCTATCGCGAGACGCTGCATGTCAGCCGGTATACGCGCGAGATGTTCTGCCTGATGGAAGGCCGCCATGTCCATCCATCGACGCTCTATCCCGGCGGCGTCGGCACCGTGCCGACGGTGCAGCTCTTCACCGACTATCTCACGCGCCTGATGCGCTATTGCGAGTTCATGAAGAAATGCGTGCCGCTGCACGATGATCTGTTCGATTTCTTCTATGATGCCCTCCCCGGCTATGAGGAGGTCGGACGCCGGCGCATTCTGCTCGGCTGCTGGGGCTCGTTCCAGGATCCGGACGTCTGCGACTACAATTACAAGACCATGACCGACTGGGGACGGGCGATGTACGTCACGCCTGGCGTTGTGATCGACGGCAAGCTCGTCACCACCGATCTCGTCGATATCAACCTCAACATCCGCATCCTGCTCGGCCATTCCTATTACGAGGACTGGGACCAGGGCGAGACCTTCGTCAAAAACGACCCGCTCGGCAATCCTGTCGACCAGAAGCATCCCTGGAACCAGACCACCGTCCCGCGTCCGCAGAAGCGCAATTTCGACGGCAAATATTCCTGGGTGATGTGTCCGCGCTGGCTCGACAAACGGACCGGCGATCATCTCGCGCTGGACACGGGCGGCGGCGCTTTTGCGCGCCTGTTCGCCACGGCCCTCGCCGGCATCGTCGACATGGGCTATGTGAAGGCGACCGGGAACAGTGTTGTGATGCATCTGCCGCGGACCGCGCTCAAGCCTGAGGTGACATTCGAGTGGAAAGTGCCGCAATGGTCGAACGCCATTGAGCGCGACCGGGCCCGCACCTATTTCCAGGCCTATTCGGCGGCAGCGGCGCTCTATTTCATAGAGCAGGCGCTTGCCGAATTGCAAGCGGGGCGCACCGCCACCTTCACCCCGTTCAAGGTGCCGGACGAGGCGATCGGTTGCGGCTTCCATGAGGCGGTACGCGGCGTGCTCTCGCATCATCTCGTGATCCGGGGCGGCAAGATCGCCAACTACCATCCCTATCCGCCAACGCCCTGGAACGGCACGCCGCGTGACATGTACGGCACACTCGGGCCGTATGAGGACGCGATCAAAGACACGCCGATCTTCGAAGAGAACGGCCCCGACAATTTCAAGGGCATCGACATCATGCGCGCCGTGCGCAGCTTCGACCCGTGCCTGCCCTGCGGCGTGCATATGTATGTCGGCGAGGGCAAGACCATCGAGACCGTGCATTCGCCGATGTTCGGCGTTGGACACGGCTCATGATGATATCGGAGGCAGACGGCGAGGACGTGAGGCGCGCGGCGCGGCGGCTGGAAGAGCTGATCACCGCGCTCGGGTCCCATCCCGATCCGGAAGCCAGCGGGCCGGCACGCGAGCTGGTTGCCCTGGTGCTCGACATGCATGCGCTCGGGCTGGCGCGGCTGATGGCAATCCTTGCGGGCGCCGAAGGCCGGGATGCGATCACGGCGCGGCTGCTTCAGGATGATCATGTCCGCGCCCTCTTGCTGCTGCACGGCCTGCATCCGGAGGATATGGAGACCCGCGTGCGCCGGGCAGTAGAGCGGCTGCGCCCGCATCTGGGCGTACACGGCCTGCGGCTCGAGATGGTTGAAATCGCGGGCGGCAGCATCCGCCTGAGGCTGCACGGCGTAGAAGCCGTGAAGGCCACGCTGCTCTGGTCGCTGCCGGGGGAGATCGAGGAGGCGATCGTGGAGGCGGCCCCTGATGCCGAGCGGATCGTGATCGACGGCCTCGATGTCGTGCGCTGGCCCGCCCCTAGCCATGCAGCCGAATGATGCGCGCCAAAAAGCGGAGGGAATGGGAAACGAAGCCGTTCTTGTAGGAACGGCTGGGAATAGGCCTCTCAATAGGCACTGCTTGCCCTCTCCCCTGGCGGGAGAGGGCGGCGAGGCGAAGCCGAGCCGGGTGAGGGGGTCGGATATATCAGCAACCAGGGAGATCGCGGCGCCATCGTCCCCCTCACCCACCCGCCTTCGGCGGGAGCCCTCTCCCGCTAGGGGAGAGGGTGGCCCCGTGCCGCAGGCGAGGCCGACGACCGGATCGAGCAAGACCAGACGAACACCATGCACATAACGACAGGCATACCGTCGGGGAATTGGGTGGCAAAGCTTCACCGCTTTGCTCGCGCGCCTGCCGCAAGCCCCCAAGAGCATTGCGAGTTGTGCGCCGCGCCGATCCCCGAGACCCATGCCCATCTGGCCGAGCCGGTGGCCAGGCGGCTGCTCTGCGTTTGTCGGGCCTGCGCGACCCTCCTTGGCAACACGCAGGGCGGACGCTACCGCGTTGTTCCCGAGCACGCGGAGCGGCTGGAAGGAGTTCAACTTACCGATGCCGAATGGGATGCTCTCGGCATTCCCATCGGGCTTGCGTTCTTCTTCCACAGCACCGCCGAAGGCCATATCGTCGCCTTTTATCCCGGTCCTGCTGGCCCGATGCAGTCGATGCTGGAGCTCAGTGCCTGGACCCAGCTTGCCGCGCGCAATCCGGTGCTCGCCGGGCTGACGCCCGATGTCGAGGCGCTGCTGGTCAACCGGGTGAACGGCGCCCGCGCTTACTACCGTATGCCGATCGACCGCTGCTATGCGCTGGTCGGGCTGATCCGCAAGCGTTGGCAGGGCGTCTCGGGCGGGGCGGCGGCATGGCAGGCGATCGATGCGTTTTTCGCCGATCTCCCCGGGCCACAGAACGGCAATGGTGGGCGGCATGATTGATCTCACCTTCGCCGTGGAGAGCATCGCAATCGAGCGCTTTGCGGTCGCACCGACCCTGCTGTTCAAGCTGCGCGTCGCCGCCGCGGAAGGCATGCAGGTCGACAACATCCTCCTGCAATGCCAGCTCCGCCTCGATGTGACCCAGCGGCGCTATAGCCCGCGCGAGCAGCAGCACCTTCTCGAGCTGTTCGGCGATACACGGCGCTGGGACGACTCGCTCCAAAGCATGCTCTGGACCCACGTCAGCATTCAGGTGCCGCGCTTTGTCGGAGCGTGCGTTGTCGATCTGCCGGTGCCGTGCAGCTTCGACTTCAATGTCGCGGCGACCAAGTATTTCCATGGCCTCGAAGGCGGGGAGGTGCCGCTCGCGCTCCTGTTCAGCGGCACGGTGTTCTACCGCGACGAGGATGGCTTCCTGCAGATGGACCAGATCGCCTGGAGCAAGGAGACCGCCTGCCGCCTGCCCGTGAGCCTGTGGCAGGAGATGGTTGAGCTCTACTACCCCGGAAGCGTCTGGCTGCGCGTCGAGCGGCCGGTGTTCGATGCGCTCTACGGCTACAAGCGTCGGCGTGGCCTCACCAGCTTCGATGCGGCGCTGCAGGCCCTGCTGGAGGAGCAGCGCGAGGAGAGCTGCCCATGAACCTGGCACGCATCGAAGCGATTGTGAATGCCGTGCTCTATGAGGGCTATATCCTCTATCCTTATCGCCCCTCCAGCGTGAAGAATCGGCAGCGCTGGACTTTCGGCGGCGTCTATCCCCCGGGTTATACTGCCATCGATAAGAGCAGCGCCTGTACCATGCAGACCGAATGCCTGCTGCGCGGTGACGATGCGACCGCCGTCGAGGTGCATGTGCGCTTTCTGCATCTGGTCAGGCGAGAGCTTGGCGTGCTGGCCGAGCCAGTCGCGGAGCTGCCGGCGGAGCCGGATTTCGTCAGGGTGCCGTCCCTGACCGTGGGCGAGCAGCGCTTCCATGCCTGGGAGGAAGCGGTCGAGCGCGATGTCGCTGCACCGAGCCTCACGATCGGCGAGTTGAGGGCAGGCACGAACCGCATCCCCTTCGGCTTTGCCGGCGAGCGGACGATTGAACCGCTGCGTGAGCCGGACGGACGCGTTGCCGGCGTGATGATCCGCACCAGCGCGAGCCTGGACGGCGCGCTTACCATCGCGGCGAGGGAGGTCGCTCCGACGGTGTTCCGGCTGACGGTGCGAGTTGAAAATCTCACACAGTCTTCAGTCAGCGAGCTTAGCAGAGTTTATCGAAACGCCAACCAAAAGCCCCCTCACCCGGCTTCGGTCCTGACGGACCTCGCCGCTCTCTCCCGCGAGGGGAGAGGGCAAGTGGAGCAAGCTGATGGGTCATCGACCTCTCCCTTGGCTGGGCCAATGAAATTACCAAAGGAGGTTGCCTCGGGAAGCCCTCTCCCCTTGCGGGAGAGGGCGGACGCCGCGGAGCGGCGGCCGGGTGAGGGGGCTTTCCAGGACCCGGCATCTGCCGTTCACCCAACGCAGATCGACCGAGAGCTGCGCGAGGAGGCGCAGTTGCGCGCCTTTGCTTCGACGCACACAATCCTTGGCGTGGAAGGGGGCGCGTTCATTTCGCTGATGGACCCGCCCGCCGACCTCAAAGAAGCAGCAGAGGCCTGCGCCAATCAGGGCACCTGGCCGGTGCTCGCTGGCGATGTGGGTGCGACCGACACCCTGCTGTCGTCGCCGGTGATCCTTTACGACCACCCCGAAGTGGCACCGGAAAGCCCCGGCGATCTGTTCGACGCCACTGAGATCGATGAGATCCTGACCCTGCGCATCCTCGGCATGACCGATGAGGAAAAGCGCGAGATGGTCGCCACTGATGAGCGCGCTCGCGCCCTTCTGGAGCGTACCGAGGCGCTCACCGCCGCCGATATGGAGCGGCTGCATGGCACCTTGCGCAACCCGCGCTTTGCCTCGCCCCGGGATGCACCGCCGCCCAAGCCCGAGCTGGCCTTTCTGCATATGACCGGCCGTGATCTGAAGGTCGGCGATCTGGTGCGCCTGCGGCCTAAGCCCGGTGCCGACGCGATGGACATCGTGCTGAAGGACGAGCTTGCCGTTATCGAAGCGATCGAGCGCGATTTCGAGGACCGGGTGCATGTCGCGGTGGTGCTGGAAGCCGATCCGGGGCGCGAATTCGGCCTCGAACGCATGCCCGGCCACCGCTTCTTCTTTGCGCCCGACGAGATCGAGCCGGTCGAGCAGGAGGGCCGGCCATGACCCGCATTCTCGTCGCCGGCATCGGCAACATCTTCATGGGCGATGACGCGTTCGGCGTCGAGGTGGCGCAACGGCTCGCGCGGCGGCCGCTCCCGGAGGCGGTGAAGGTCGTCGATTTCGGCATCCGTGGCATCGACCTCACCTATGCGCTGCTCGAGGGCTATGATGCGGCGATCCTGGTCGATGCGGCGCAGCGCGGCGTGCCGCCCGGCACCGTCTCCATCATCGCGCCGGAGCCGCCACCCGGCGAGCCGGCCGCGCCTGAAGCGCTGTTTCTGGAGCCGCATAATCTCGATCCAGCGAAAGTGCTGAACTTCGTCACCGCAATGGGCGGCGGCTGTGGGCGCATCCTGCTGGTCGCCTGCGAGCCCGAGACGCTGGGCGACGAGGAAACCGGCGCGATGGGGCTCAGCCCCGTGGTCACGGCCGCGGTCGAAGAAGCGGTGACGGCCGTCGAGCGGCTGGTTGGCGAGCTGCTGGAACCAGCCATACGCAGCAATGCGGATAGCGCTCACGTCAGCGAACTGGGAGGAGGAATGAGATGAGCGGTTGGGAGATCTTCTGGATCGTGGTAGCGGTGCTGATACTGGCGCTTTTCGTCACCAATCTGCGCGATCTCATGCGCTATATGCGCATCCGGTCGATGTGAGGCAGCAGGTGCGCATCGGCCCAGAATCACTCAAGGACATTCGCGGAAGGCTGTCGTCATGTGTCTAGGCATTCCCGGCCAGATCGTCGCGATCTCCAATCCCGAATATGCGCTCGGGATCGTGGACGTCGCGGGCGTGAGGCGCGAGATCAATTTGCTCTGCATCGTCAATGACGACCATCCGCTCGAGGCCTGCGTCGGCGATTGGGTGCTGGTGCATGTCGGCTTCGCCATGAGCCGGATCGACGAGGCCGAGGCTGCCGCGACGCTGAAAATCCTGCATGAGCTGGGCGAGGTGCAGCCGGAGCTGGAGGCAATGCGCACATCCGGCGAGGCCTGAGGCCCGCCGGGCGTGTCGCGGAAAGGAGGTCACCGATGGCGGACGAGGAATTGGAGGCGCTCTATCCGTTTCTGCACGGCCGGAAACAGGACCCGCAGGCGCTGAACGCGGCGCTCGTGGAGTCCGTGCGCCAGAAGGCCGGGGATCATCAGCGCGTGTTCGCCGAGTTCTTCGCAGGGCACGGCCAGTCGGTAGTCGACGCTGCCAAGACTGTCGCCGAGGTCTATCGCACCGGCGGTCGCCTTTTCACCATGGGCAATGGCGGATCGAGCTGCGACGCCGCCCACGTCGCTGTCGAGTTCTTGCACCCGGTCACCGCCGGGCGCCCTGCCCTCACCGCCATCGACCTCACCTGCGACCGCACGATGATGACGGCGGTCGGCAATGACGTGGGCTTCGACCACATTTTCGCCCGCCAGATCATCGCTCAGGGGCGGCGGGGCGACGGGCTGATCGGTATCTCGACATCAGGGAATTCCGCCAATCTGATTAAGGCGTTCGTCAAGGCGAAGGAGATGGGGCTGAAGACCATTGGCCTCGCCGGCAACACCGGCGGCGCAATGGCCTCGATCGGGTTGGATCACTGCCTGATGGTGGAGACTGACAGCATCCACCGCATCCAGGAATGCCACGTTGCGATCTATCATATCCTGTGGGACCTGGTGCATACCCTGCTCGCCGACGAGCGCGGCACTCTGGAACAGCGCGCGGCGGGTTAGGGGATGAGGTTGGACGAGACCATGACCGAGACTGCGACGCCACTGGTCGGGCTCCTTTTCCAACGGGAGCCCCCCGCCAGCTACCCGGGCGATCGCCTCCGGTTCCTTCTCCCATGGGGGGAGGGACAGGGTGAGGGGTGGCGCCCTTTCGGAGAGGCAAAGCTGTGCCACAGCCTGAGGCCTTACCCCCTCACCCCCACCCTCTTCCCATGGGAGAGGGAACTTCCTGCGCTTAAAGTGGCGCCCCCGCTTCAATTTCCGAGGTTTATAGGCGATCTGCAGGAGCATTCGCGAATTGCGCCGGACGCCGCAGCACGTATACGGCTGGGCAACTCGCCGCGCGCGATAAACGCTGCAGCATCTCTCGGCCAGGACAGGGAGCGCTTATGAAATATGTCGATGAGTTCCGTGATCCCGAGATGGCCCGCTCGCTCTTGCGCGAGATCGAGCGGCTAGTTGCCGGGATCGAGATCTGCCGGACGCGGCCGCTCGCGCTGATGGAGGTCTGCGGCGGGCACACCCACGCCATCTTCAAATTCGGCATCGAGACCATGCTGCCGGACGCCATCGAGCTGGTGCACGGGCCAGGCTGCCCGGTCTGCGTGCTGCCGATGGGCCGCGTCGATGACTGCATTGCTCTCGCCGAGACGCCCGGCGTGATCTTCACCACCTTCGGCGATGCCATGCGTGTGCCCGGCTCGAAGAAGAGCCTGATGCAGGCCAAGGCCGAAGGCGCGGACGTCCGCATGGTCTATTCGCCGCTCGACGCTTTGGCGCTCGCCAGGAAGCACCCGGACCGGGAGGTGATCTTTTTCGGCCTGGGCTTCGAGACCACCATGCCCTCGACCGCGCTCACAGTGCTGCAGGCCGAGCGCGAGGGCATTTCGAACTTCTCGCTGTTCTGCAACCACATCACCATCATCCCAACCATCAAGGCGATCCTCGACAGCCCGGAGATGCAGCTCGACGGCTTTCTCGGCCCCGGCCATGTCAGCATGGTGATCGGCACCCGGCCATATCGCTTCATCTGCGATCATTACCGCCGGCCGCTGGTGGTCGCGGGCTTCGAGCCGCTCGACGTGCTGCAGTCGGTGTGGATGGTGCTCAAGCAGATCGCCGAGGGGCGCTGCGAGATCGAGAACCAGTACAATCGCGTGGTGCCCGAGACCGGCAACCGCGCGGCGCTCTCCGCGGTCGGAAAGGTTTTCGAGCTGCGCGAGTTCTTTGAATGGCGCGGGCTCGGCTCGATCGACCATTCCGGCGTGCGCATCCGTCAGGCCTATGCCCAGTATGACGCCGAACGGCGCTTCTCCGTGCCGGCCCTCAAGATCGCCGACCCGAAATCCTGCCAGTGCGGCGAGGTGCTTAAGGGCGTGATCAAGCCTTGGGAGTGCAAGGTGTTCGGCAGCGCCTGTACGCCGGAGAAACCGCTCGGCGCGCTGATGGTGTCGTCGGAAGGCGCGTGCGCGGCCTATTACCAGTTCGGCGACCTCGATGCCTTGCGCGAAAAGAGGGGCGCCGCATGAAGATCGCAGCACCGCTCATGGATGCTGTCAATGGCGGTCGGGCGCGCCGGCGCGGCACTGTCAGCGTTCCGACTGTGACGCTTGCCCATGGCGGCGGCGGCAAGGCGATGCGCGATCTTGTCGACGACGTGTTCATCAGCGTGTTCGACAATCCCGCGCTTGCCCCCCTCGACGACCAGGCGCGGTTCGCGCTCGCCGATCTCGCGGCGCTGGGCGACCGGCTGGCGATCACGACGGATTCCTATGTGGTCGATCCGCTGTTCTTTCCCGGCGGCGACATCGGCAAGCTGGCGGTCAACGGCACGGTGAACGACCTCGCGGTCGGCGGCGCGACGCCGCTTTACCTGACCTGCGGGGCGATTATCGAGGAGGGGCTGGAGGTCGACACCCTGCGCCAAGTGGCTCGCTCGATGGCCGAGGCCGCCAGGGCCGCCGGCGTGATGATCGTGACCGGCGACACCAAAGTCGTGACCCGCGGGGCCTGCGACAAGCTGTTCCTCAACACCACCGGGATCGGCGTGATCCGTGAAGGCGTGCGGCTCGGCGCCGAGAACGCGCGACCGGGCGATGTGGTGCTGGTCAATGGCGTACTCGGGGACCACGGCGCCGCCATCCTCAATGCGCGCGGCGACATGGCGCTGACCTCGCCGGTCGAGAGCGACTGCGCGGCGCTGCACGAGCTGATCGCGGCGCTGCTCACGGCGGCACCGGCCACGCGCTTCATCCGTGATGCCACGCGCGGCGGGCTAGCGACGGTGCTGAACGAGATTGCGCTTGCAGCGAATGTCGGAATCGAGATCGAGGAGACCGCGACTCCGATCCGCGAGGAGGTGAAGGGCTTCTGCGAGATCCTCGGCCTCGATCCGCTCTATCTCGCCAATGAAGGCAAGATCGTGTGCGTCGTCCCTGAGGCAGAGGCTAAGGCCGCGCTTGGGGCGTTGCGCAGCCATGATCTGGGGGGTGCGGCAGCAATCGTCGGCCGCGTCACGGAACAGCGGCCCGGCCGCGTTGTTATGCAGACGATCTTCGGTGGCCGGCGCATCGTCGACATGCTGGTCGGGGAGCAATTACCCCGAATATGTTGACATCGATTGCGCCGCGAGCCGCCCTATGCACGAGCTTGGCATCACCCAGAATATTGTCATTATTGTCGCCGAACACGCTCAAGGCCGTCCGGTCAAGCGCGTTGTGCTGGAGGTCGGAACGCTCGCAGGCGTCATGCCGGACTCCATCCGCTTCTGCTTCGACGTTGTCGCGGCGGGCACGGCGCTTGAGGGCGCCGTCCTTGAGATCCGCGAAATCGACGCGCGGGCGCGCTGTAAGACTTGCGGCGCGGAGTTTATCCAGGTCACATTGCTCAGCCCCTGTGATTGCGGCTCTCATTCGGTGGACCGGTTGACAGGGGATGAGCTGAACATCAAGGAATACGAACTCCATCCGGCCTGAAGCGGCGAAGCGCATCCGCATCCCGAGCGGCGCCAGCTTTCCAGGGCCTTCGATAAGGAGAACGCCATGTGTGAAAGCTGCGGCTGCTCAGAGGGAGCGAAGGCGACCCTTATCAATCTGCGCACCGGCGAGACGACGGCGATTCCGGCTGATCACGCCTTGCATCATCATGCGCACGAGCACCAGCACCAACATGAGCATGGGGGTGACCATCATCACGGCCATGATCATTCGCATTCCCACGACCACAGCCATGGCACGACCGTCGCGCTCGGCGAGGCGGTACTGCGCAAGAATAACGAGCTGGCGGCCCGCAACCGCGCTTGGTTCGCCGGGCGCGAAATTCTCGCGCTGAACCTGGTCAGCTCGCCCGGCGCAGGCAAGACCACGCTGCTGGAGCGCACCATCGGTGAATGCGGCAGCGAACATGCTTTCTCGGTCATCGAAGGCGATCAAGCCACTGCAAATGACGGCGAGCGTATTCGGGCGGCGGGCGCACCTGTGGTCCAGGTCAATACCGGCACCGGCTGTCATCTCGAAGCCGATATGGTCGCGCGCGCCCTGAAGGAACTCGCACCCGCTTTCGGCTCGGTGGTGATGATCGAAAATGTCGGCAATCTGGTTTGTCCGGCGCTGTTCGATCTTGGGGAGCGTGCCAAGGTCGCAATCATTTCCATCACCGAGGGCGAGGACAAGGCGGTAAAATATCCGCACATTTTTCAAGCCTCGAGCCTGGTGCTGATCAACAAGATCGATCTTCTGCCGCATCTGCGGTTCGACATCGATGCGTGCATCGCCAACATCCGCAAAGTCAATCCATTCGCCGAAATCCTGCAAATTTCGGCCACGACCGGCGAAGGTCTGGAGCAATGGTACGCCTGGATCGCGGCGGCTTGGAAATCGGTGCGAGAGCAGGCTTTTGCCTGAGCAGGCGATTGGCTGCGACTATTCCTTCTCGAGCTGCTCGTAGACCTGCTTCGTGCCGAAATAGACGCCCTGGGCAAGCAGGACGCATCCTAGGAGATCGAGCAGCAGGCAAAGCGCCATTGCGGGAATGCCAAAAGGTAGGATCGCCGCGACAATCAGCTTTGCCGCGAAAGAGCACCAGGCGAGCGTCGTTCTGACGCCGTGGCGCGCCGCAAGCCGCATGTCGATGCCAACGAGCGAGGGCTCAAGATACTCAAGCAGGCCGGTCGCCAGTGCCATCGCGCCGATAATGACGCCGACGGTTGTCGCGACCAGCGCGATGCGCCACCAGGGCTCGGGCCCGGCAATCAGCGCGGTGATATCGAGGAGTGGCACGACGAGCCACATCCCTATCGGGACATGCACCAGGAGCGGGTGCAAAGGGAGCCCAAACAGGCGGAGCCGCAGCGTCATCACAGGCCTCTGATCTACCGCACTAGACCTAGCACACCACCGACGCTCCCGCGATCAGCGCTGCGCTCGTCCGCCTCTTGTGACGAGCGGAATGGCCCGCCTACGCGCTTGAGAAGATTGGATTGGTGGCTTGCCGCCGGCAATGCTAATAGCTCGCCATACTTCCTTTTTTTGGCATTCGTTTGAGCTTAAGCCTTTCCTTGAGATCCCTCACCATGTTCGAAAACGAAACTGTGCTCCTCCTGACAAAACTGCTGCCAATTTTCGTCTATCCTCTCGGCCTTGGGATTGTGCTCACACTCCTCGGCGGGTTGTCCGCGCTTTTGCAGCGGCCCCGGCTATCAGTGAGCTGTATCACTGCGGCGCTGCTATTGCTGTGGGTCTCCTCGATGCCCGCGACCGCGGAATGGGTACTGTCCACCCTCGAGCGTCAATATCCCGAAACGCCGATCGCGGATTTGCCGAAAGCGGATGTCGCCATTGTGCTGGGGGGTGCCCTTGGCCAGCCTGTCGCACCGCGTATAACCGCCGACCTTTCCGACGCATCGGATCGCGTGCTCTACGCCGCGCGCCTTTATCGTGCCGGCAAGGTGCAGCGCATTCTCGTCACAGGTGGCAATCTGCCATGGGAGCCCCGCCGTCAGAGCGAGGCGGAATTGATCGAGGCCTTGCTGGTCGAATGGGGCGTCCCACAGCAGGCGATCGAAATCGCCGGCGCAAGCCGAAACACCTATGAAAATGCCCTGGAGATCAAGGCGATGTGGGACCGATCCCCTTTCGCATCCGCTCTCCTGGTGACCTCTGCGGTGCATATGCCGCGTGCGCTCGCCGTGTTCCGCCGTGCCGAACTGCCAGTCGCCCCAGCCACAACGGATATTGCGGAGGTGTATGCGCGAACGAGCGCTCCCGCTCCGTGGCTTCCCAACGCGGAAGCTTTGGCGTTGACCACCCGCGCGGCGAAGGAGTGGATCGGCATCTGGGCCTACGGTATGCGCGGCTATTTGTGATCCCTGCCGCCGCCTTGTCGTTGCGCGATCACCTACCCTATTCGCCAATTATTAAGCGCTGCTTCTGAATCCATTTTGAATCCTGGACTTAACGCGACGCGCACTGCCACGGTACTCAGACCCTGTGGCATCAATGCAGCCTCGGTCAGAAATTGTTAAGAGACACCGTCTCAATCAAAGATTGCAGTTGCCAGGAAGATGCCACCATTGGTAGAAGAGCCACGTTCCGCCGCTGTGCTCGGTGGTCGCTACTAAATTCTGTTTTTGACTGCCAAAAGCACAAACTTGCATGGGGTCGCTGGGAAAGCCGTAATATCGAAGGATTTTTCGTAAAGTCATTGTCCATGTCTAATACTATTGTTTTTCCAGAACAATCCTAGAAGTCGGAATTCTCGACCTTCAGTATTTAATAAATTTCTCATCGCTGATGAGAAATAGGGGAGTTTATTGCGTCCTAGACAAGATCTCCTCTAAGCGGGAGCGCTATTGCTCTGAATCCTCAGTAAGTCGAAAAATGGAGATATCAATGCGGTTTATAACACCTGCCATCATCGTAGCTGCTCTGTTCGGCGCCTCGTCGGCATGGGCCAACGAGAATACCGTAAACATCGATCAGATCGGCGATGCGGTCTCGGCCTCGGTTACGCAGGGCGGGACGAACAACGTGAACGATGCCGAGATTAATCAGGCTTCGGGCGGTGGTGGTACGAACTTGACCACCTTTGTCGACCAAGGTGGCGATACCAACGGCAACGAAGCCCACGTCACGCAGGGTGAGGGCGGCGACAACCAATATGCCGACATCGTCCAGCAGGGCGATAACAATGCGAATTACGCCGATGTCCACCAGAGTGGCGTAAATGTCGAAGCTTTCATCACCCAGGACGGCAGCAGCAACCAGAACCACGCGGAGGTCAGCCAGACCGGCATTGGCGCCCTCAACTCGGCTGTCGTGAGCCAGGGCGGCACCAATAACATGAACACTGCCACCGTTACGCAGGACGGCAGTGGCTTGGTCGCCTCCGTAACCCAGAACTAAGCATCTGCGAGAAGGCAACAGGCGGTGGCAGCCACCGCCTGTCTGCGCATTCCCACCAAAAAGCCCCCCGCCATTGGCCAAGTGCGCCTGAATCCAGCTTCTGCTTACCAGGTGGTGCCAGTGCTTCTGTGATTTTGCTTCCCACTCCGCGCTCGGATCAGATGGAAGCAGTGCACCGGCACAGCCGAAATCTCCGTGAAACGGAGATTCATTCTTTCACAACGCGCGCTATACTTACTGGAAACCCCGCTTACGTGGGAATTTCGTTTTTGTGCGAACGGGGCACAGTGCTCCGCTTCGATCCGAAGGGGTCACGCTCTGTGATTGGGGGGGTTCGCGCGCGGCAAGCAGCCGAAATTCCGGCCCAACTACGTCTTTCAGCGCAGAGAGCGCGGTGCAGGACGCCCCCGCTCCCCGTTCTCGTGCGCTGGAGGCCGAGAGAAGCGGCTTTATGGAGCAGCCTCAGCCATATTGAGGCGGCGGATGGTCATCCGCCCCGATAGAAGCTGCTCCGAAGCCGATCGCGCATCGTGAAAGAGGCGGAGCTGCTGCGAGCGGCAGTCATCCCGGTCCGGGACCTCAAGGTCGAGAGCGAAGGCCTGCCAAGCTTCTCTCGGCTGTCCGTAGATCATCTCCGTCAGCGCAAGCACCTTTCCGCGCCAGCATCGAATTTCCCACCGCAACCCACGCCGCCCGTTCACCATCCCCTTAAGCTCGCCACTGAAACGATAGCGCCCCGGACCGAGCACCAGGACTTGGCTGAGCTCGGGGAATCGGACCCGCCCGCCGTCAAGGCTGAATTGCAGGGAGCGGCCACCCACCCCATCCACGAGGGGCGCAAATTCCACACTGGCATTGCCCCCCCGCTGAATGAGCCAATCAAAGGGCAGCCCGCTCGGTTCGGTGTTGAAATTCGCGTTGTTGAGGAGCGGCACCGGATTGTGATGATTTCCGGGGAGCTGCAACCAGATGTCATGGGCGTAGGGAATCAGATCCTGCCGCATCAGCACGCGGAGATACGGGGCCAATTCCCGCGGCGAGGGAGCGCTCCCAGCCTCATTAAGTGCGAGCACGAGCTCGAAGGGCGTTCCGGCATATTGGATCTGTTTGGGGAAGGCCTCAAAGAAGTGAAGGCGCCACGCTGGATGATGCACCAGCGCGGCGACGAGCGCCGTCCGCCCTTCCGGGACGTCGCCGAGCGCAGCCAAATAACGCATCACCTCTGCCGTGCGGGCGGGATCGGTTCGGAGCAGGATATCCGCTCTTGCTACGGCCGCGGCGTAATCTTTCTGCTCAAAGCTGTCTGCCATCAGCCAGAGACCGGCAATCGGCTCCCGCCGGGAGCGGCTGAACGCCGACTTCATAAGGAGCCGCTTCGTTTCCGGCGCGTCGGAGAGTTCACCGAGCAGGCGAAACGACCGCGCATTGAGCGGATCGCTGGCAATCACCCGACGTGCCAGCACGCGAATTTCTTCGCGGAGCTGCTCGGCTTCAGTGGCTGTTTCCGCCGAGGTCTCCGCCACAGGGGGTAAGGCGTCCGCGGCATCGAGCCCGGGCTCCTTCGAGACGGTCGCGACGTCCGCGGCTGGAAGCGTCAACGCGACCAGCCTTGTTCGTGCGCGCTCCGCGAGGGTAAGCAGGGCAACGGGATTTTCCGGATCGAGCCGGAGAGCGAATTCAGGATGAGTTTCTGCAAGCACAAAGGGGAGGGATTTCGTCAGGATCGCCCAGGTCAAAAGGAGGCCGATACCGATGCCGATTAGAAGTCTCCTTACCCGCACTTGCGAGAACGATGGGCTGCCAGACGGACGCGACCCGCGGCTCAAACCCGATGCACGATGCATGTCAGCTCACACCAAAGGCTGCGAGCCTCTGACGCCCGGTCTTGGCATCGTCCTCCTGATGCTGAGCGCCATAGGCGTAATGGTTCGGGCCGTATCCATAACCGTAGCCATAACCATAGCCGTAGCCATAACCGGCCGCCTTGCTGTCGAACTTGGTAAGCACCACACCGATCGGCCGGATGCGCGCCAATAGCAGGCGGCGCAGTGCCGACTGGATTGCGCCTTTTCGGCTCTGTGAGGCTCCCACCACGAAAACCGTTGCCGCTGCGGCGCTTGACAGCAGCGGGGCATCTGCCAGGCCCAGCATCGGCGGAGAGTCGACCACGACCAGGTCGAAGACCTCGAGCGTCGCAGACAGAAATGAAAACATCCGTGTCCCGCCAAGCAGATCGCCAGCGCTGGGAGGCAGTGGGCCGGCAGCGATAAACTTCAGGTTCTTGATCTCGGTGGGCTGCAGCAGATCGGGCGGCGCTGTGCTACCGGTCAGATAATTGCTAAGCCCAGGACTGCTCTCGGCTCCCAGCTTCTTATGAAGGGAAGGGTTACGCAGGTCCGCATCGACGAGAAGAACCTTCGATCCAATCTGGGCGAAATGACGCGCGATGGAGAGAGCCGTCGTGGATTTGCCCTCCCCCGCCCCCGCGCTGGTGATGACGATCGAGCGCGGCAGGCCGGATTCAGTTGAAAACTGTAGCGCCGTCGCCAATGAGCGGTAGGCTTCGGAAATGGATGACCGTGGATCTTTCGCTTGGTCGATAAGGACTTCGCTAGAGGCAGCCAGAGGGATCACACCCAACGTCGGAAGGCCGGTGATCTGCTCCACCTCCTCTGGAGACCGCACGACGGTATTCAGCATCTCCAGGACGTAAGCGAGCCCCAGCCCCATAGCAAGGCCGATCATCACTGAGAGCAGAATGGTTCTGAAGAGTCGCGGCTCAGAAGGCGCGTCGGGCTGCAGGGCCTTATCGACGATGAAGATATTGTTCGTTCCGACGCCGCTTGCGATGTCGACCTCTTTATAGCGCTGCAGGAGGCTGTTGTAGAGGCCTCGATTGGTTTCCACCTCGCGCTGGAGGATATTGTACTGGATGCTCTTCTTCTGCAGATCGAGAACTTCGGCCCGCAGCTCTTCAATTCTGGAAAGCATCGCATTTTCTTGATTGAGGGATGATTCATAGGCCGCCTTCAGCGATGCCTTGATTGTTGCGACTTCGGAAGCGATCTGGCGCTCGATTTCCCTCATCTTCTTGGAAATCTCGATCATCGCCGGAAAGCTGGGTTTGAAGGTTTGCAGTTTCTCCGCGTAATCGCGCTTCAACTCATTCGCGCGCGCCCGCAAGTCATCAATGATGTTGTTGGACAGCAGCTGTGGCAGATCCATCCCCTTGGCGTTCTCGACTTGCTGCCAGGATTCCTCGTTCTTGATCCGCTCCGATATGAGTTGGCCGAGCGCGACATTGGCCGCGGCCAGATTGCTCTCGCTGGAGGATTCCTTGTCCTTCGCCTGCACGATCTTTTCTTTTTCGGCAAAGGCGAGGAGTGCGGTTTCAGCATCTTCCAGGCGGAGCTTGAGCTGTTTTACCTGATCTTCCAGGAACACCTTGGCATAGGAATTGGCCTGAAACCGCTTGTCGAGGTTTGCGGCGATATAGGCGTCCGCATAGGCATTGGCGATGTGCTGCGCGCGGGCTGGGCTCGGATCGGTATAGCTCAGTTCGACGAGCCGGGAGCCGGCAACAGGGCGGACAGCGACCCGCGAAGAGACAATCTCCACCGCCGCATCTTTTTTCGCGGAGGCGGAGGTTTCGCTGGCGCTGGAATTACCCGCCGATCTGAACAAACCGAAGAGCCAGCCGGTCAACGATTCCGTAGACGGGGCTAAAAACGCGTCATCTTCCTGTAGCTGAAGCGCAGAGACGACGCGCTCGGCCATGGCCCGGCTCTTCAGCAATTCATAGTGCGTCCGTTGAAAATCGGCACTGCTTTGTCCGTTGTTTCCTTGGGCACTTGCATCTCCGTCCACCACCCGACTGGCCTCCAAATCGATTTGAATCGTCGCGGTGGCGGTGTAAAGCGGCGTTTTCATCAGCGCGTTGAGCCCGCCGAGCAGGGTGATGAAGAGCGTCACGCCCAGAATTAGCCACCTTTGCTTGAGGAAAAGATGGAGGTAGCGCTGCACAGTGAACGCCAGATCCCCGTCCTGAGATTCTCGGCTCCCGAAAGCGGCTAGGTAAGGAACGGGCTCCAAAACTGCTGGCGTAGTCGTTGGTTTCAGGCGAACAAGCTTGGCTGGCCCCTCCAGCGCTGCGCTCTCCGCGTCATCCGGCATGTTTTCGTGCATATCCCGACCAATGAAATCCGTGTAAACAAGCGCGATTTGATTCAGAGGAGGGCGGCAAAAATTCCGGTGAGCGGGACCATCTTCATAAATCCATTGAAGCTCTTCTTGATATTTGAGGCGCCCGCAACAACGACGTCTCCTGCCATCAATTCTGGATCTTTGGCCGAGCCATCACGAATGTCAGAGACATCGAAGCGAGCCGCTTGATGCCGCGCACCAGTGTTCCTAATTACGACGACGGTGTCGTCGGCGAGGTCGTCCAGCCCTTGTGCTGAGGCAATCGCTTGAAGAAGTGACATGCGCCCCTGCAGCGGAAACACACCTGCCCGTTTGACCGCGCCTTCGACCGTGATTTTCTGGTTGTTATATTCTTTAACGAAAACCGTGACCTGCGGATTTTGCAGAAACTTGGCTTTGAGCAGATGAGTGAGATCCTGCTCGGCCTCACGCCCCGTCTTGCCGGCGATAGGCACGTCCCCGAGCAACGGCATATTGATCGTGCCGAGTTCCGAGACCTGAACGGTCTTTGAAAGCTCCGGGACTTTGAAAACCGAGACCTCGATCACATCCTGAGCCCCGATTCTGTAATTCGCAGTTGCTGGCCGATCTTCCCCGGAAATGGCGGCAACTGATCCTTCGCGCACATTGCCTGACATTCTGGCTGGGGTCGCGGAAATGGGAGTGGGTGCCGCGGCGGATTGCGTGGTGGTCTCGAGTTCCTTGAATTCAGTCGAGTAAGAACCCGCGCAACCGCTGAGAAGAATCGCAATAAGTCCAATCTGCATGAATTTTGGCATAATCTCTCTTGCCTAACGGCCGTACCTTTTTTGCACAGAGCTGTCTGAAGACTGGCTTACGGCATACGCAAACGCCCCTGCAAAAGCGCACCCATAACTATCGCTGCGCGCGTCGTTTTTCAACCTGAGATTGTTTTTTGCACTTTATAGTTGCGCAAACCGACGTTCGCCGCTAAATGCAAGCTGAGGCCAGAGGGATGGCCTTTTTGCTCGGAGGGATAATGATGCGTCGCAATATTATGCTTATAACTTTGCTGGCCGCCGTTGCGCCAACGCTCGCCCTCGCGGGTTCGCCGCCTAGCCCCGCCAGTGTGCAAGCGAATTCCGCGGCCAGACGGGTTGTGAATACGCCCACGCCGCTCCTCGATACACAGAGCATAACTCTCGCTGCGGCACCCGCTGCCGCACCGCCGCGCCGTCGCCCGGGAAGGCTCACGGAAATTCAGCAGTATCTGGACCAACAACGCCGGCCAAACCCTGCCAGCCCATAAGCCGGACCGGAACGGCTTTCGGCCGACGACAGCCTTCGGCCCAAGCTGTCGTGTTGGTCGCCGTTATCCGAAGGCAGTATCGCGCGCGTTGAAGGGTGCGTTTCCGCCCCCTTTGACGCGCGTGCGGGCGTGTGACACCGGCTCATTAGCAGGCTGAACACGGGCACGCTCAGATAGCATTCCCTGGAGCGTGGCTCGCCTACCTCTGTCGTCCTCCTGGACTCAATACTGGCAAGCTACGCTCCGAAATTTTCGCAAATTTCCGCAGTGGAGCGGCAGAGGCTGTCCGCATCTACTCCTGCCTCTGCGGACCGGCGGGAAACACTTCCCAGCTATTCCCCCAGGCCATTCGGGTCTCATTTCTAAAGGTCTTGTGTTTTCCTCGGCCCGCCGGGACCCCGGAGGCCTGGCGCTCCCGCCGAGCTGTTTACCGCTGCGGTGCCGTTAACAAAATTAACTTGATCGACTTCGGCATCCGGCCGACGTGCCGCCCAGCGGGGCGTTGCCTGTCGCCGGAACTCTCCTCGCCTGAGAGACATCGATCGGGTCGTAGGACGCACCCTCTCGCAGATAAAGTCTGAAGCAATGGGGGCAACGTCGCGGAATGCCGAAATCAGGCGCAGCGGCCTGCAATGGGGCGACCGTCGACTCGCGGACCGGCTGAACTGCTGTCAAGCTGCCGCGGCGGTCCGGGGGCCCTCAAGCGTTGCCAGACTACCTTTCAGCACACCTGCCTTACGCAGATCCCGCCAGGCCCGCTCAATCAGGCGCCGCGAGATTCGTTCCCCAAACACGACCATAGGAATGGTGCGCAATACGACACCGATGTCCAGCATTAGGTTGGCATTTCTGACATACCATATGTCGAGTGCAGCCTTATCCTCGGGCGAAATCGTGCGGCCGCCCACGACTTGCGCCCAGCCGCTCAGTCCAGGCCGCACGAGCAGCCGCGCGCGATAGGCTTCGTGTTGGTCACGAGGCAAGAGTGGTCGCGGCCCAATAAACGACATATCACCCCGCAAAATGTTGAAGAGCTGCGGCAGCTCGTCGAGGCGGGTGCGACGGAGGAAATTGCCAAAGCGCGAAGCCCGCTCTTCATCTGACAGCTTCCGGCCATCCGTCGCAAGCGCTGGCCCGAATGTGCGGAGCTTGTAAAGCCGGAACGGCCGCGCGCCAAGACCAGGCCGCTGCTGCCAGAAGACGAGCGGCCAACCTATCGTGACGGCAACGGCAAGGCCAAGGATCACAAGCAGCGGGAAGAGAACGGTCAGCAGGAGCAGCGAAACGGAAACATCGATTGCGCGCTTCACCTTCCAATAGGTCCGCTTGCGCATCGATTCCAATTCGTCGGGTGCGATTTCGAATTTCAACCCCGCGCCGGCGAGCTGACCATTGCCTGACCTCGCATCAAGACGCTCCTGCGAGGATGCGGGTTCAAAGCCAAGTTCTTGGGAGAGATATTGTACCTTTATCGATCGATGCCGCTGAGCTGCGGCTAGCGCCCGCCGCTCCTCGCGCGAGAATGATGCGATTGTTGCCGTTACCACGATGCGGTCGACGGCAATGCCTTTGACCTCGAGTTCATCCAGAACCCGGTCGAGCTGCTCAGGCAGGCCCAGAACTTTGTGGGAAGCGACCAGTCTTCCGATGTGGCGCTCTTTGCGTCCTAAAATCCCGGCAACCCTTATAGCCCGCGGCGCAAGTTCGGCAATCGAGTGCAAATAGGTCTCGGTCAGCTGGCTCAATCCAACGAGCAACACCATTTCTGCCGCGGCTTCATCGGCGACCTTCAGCGGGGCCAATTGCCGCCGGCGCGAACACCTTGCATTGTGGTGCAATTTAAAAAGCACCCGGGCCCCGACGAGAAAGATCATCGCAACATTGAACTGCAGAAACGGTAGCGATCGTGGAACCAGCTCGAGCCGATTAAAGGCAAAGACGAGAAGAACCGTCCCGACCACAGTCGCGCTTATGACGCCGCTAATCCTCAAATGATCCGGCAGAGTGGTGAAGCGCCATATCACTCGGTTCGCACCAAAAAGGGGCAACAGCAGTGACGAAACCAGGACCGTTGATAATAAATATGGGCCGAGCACAGCCGCACGTTCAAGAGAGACATCGAAATTATCCCTCAATACTATTGCAGTAAGCGTTGCAAGCAAGATGAGCAGTATATCGGCAAATAAATACAACATACAGCGCATAAATGACCTCTTTGCGCGATCAGGAAAAAGAAGCCGCACAAATCTCAAAAAGGATGCTGCGTTGCAATATGCAATCTTAGATTTTAAACAAGGAAGGACGCACGTGTTGCGTGTTAGCCGCAGATGCGCAATTCATAGGCAGCTAGCTGCCACGCTTCCATGCATCCGGCCACACGATGTCATCGTCGTCCCGGGGACGTTGCGGTGCATCCATGGATGGGCGGTTTGGAGCGCTTCTTCTTCTCCTCCTGCGCGGTTCCGGCTTCTCCTGCGGTAGAGCAGGCTCGGGGGCTGCGATCAGGAGCGCGCAGGCAAAGGCAAAGATCGCAGCCATTGCCGAGGTGCGCAGCGGATAATCAACAAAAGAATGTGCCAGGAGCAAAGCAATGACCAATGTCGCGCCGCGTTCCAGCATGAGGTGCTCATCATGCTCCCCGCGCTGCCGCCGCTGCCACACTGCGGCCGCTCGCCTAACGAACCACCACAGGAACAACAGCATAATGATGGCGGCGAAAACCCCGCCCTCCAACAGGAACTCGGCCCAATCATTGTGAGCGCGATTGGCGTAACCCGTGAACAGATCTGCGGTCTTTTCAGCTGTCGCATAGACGGGCGGGAAAGATCCCAGCCCCGTGCCGAAGGGCAGGCTTTCCCAAGCGATCTGCAGGGTCACGGGGGTCAAGGCGAAGCGAAGATCGTCAAGGGAATCGGTTTGGAAGCGTGTCATGACACGCTGCAGACCGAACTGCGCGGCGAAAAGCATCGCAAATACCAGCGCTGCAATCAGCATGCCGCGAACGGAGCGTTCACCATCGTGCGTGCCGCGATGTCTATGTGAGCTGCGTCGGCCCACCAAAATCATGGCGAGGATTCCCAATGCGGCCGCGAACGCCAGAAAGATTCCAGCGCGCGATCGGGCGAGCGCCAGTCCCGCGACAGTCGCAATAAGAAGTGCCGCCGCAGCGGCGAACCAGACCACGGCATGTGTATTGAACGCGCCGCTTCTGAGAAAATCCCGCGCCACATAAGCGAACCAGACAGCCGCAAAAATCAGCATCGTATAGAGGGCAGCAGCGAAATGGTTGCGATTGGCGAAAAAGCCCACCGCTTCGGACGGATTGGTGAATTGATAGAACCGCAGGGCGCTTCCCGGGCCCTGCACCACCTGGAGGAAGCCGACCAGCAAGCCGGCAGCCCCAAGCGCGATCACCACCGCCGTCAGCCTGAAACGTTGAACGGCATCCAGTTGACTGACGCCTAGGAAAACTGCCACGGGCGACAGCAACGAAACGGCAGCAGCCCAACTTGCAGCCGGAGTCAGCGAAAGACCGCGCCACAGATCGCTCTCCGCGTCCACACCGGAATGCGATAGAGGAACGGGCTTGGCCGACAGCCAGTCAGCCCACAGTCGTGGAAGCGGCAGCAACTGCACGACCAGCATAGCCAATACCGCCATGGCAATTAGGAGCAGCGGGAAATCGGACGAGGCAGGTCTTATGTCGACGACACGACATCCGCCCGCCCAGCGCCCGGCGCTTGCCAGAAGCAATGGGATAGACAGCAGCTGGACAAAAACATCACCGATAAATCCAGCGTGCGTTCCCCCGCCGAACAGAAGCGATGCTGTGAGCAACAGGCCTGACAAAAAAAAGATCATCATAAAATCAAAAAGGCCGCCGCCTTAGATCAGGAGCTCGCCGCTTGCCCTTACGGTTTTCCCGGAAGGGCAAGCACTGCGCGATTTGAGGATCTGCTAATGCCACGGCTAACACCTGACATCGACCGGGACAAGTCTGCAGCAGCAGGCTCACGGTCCCCGCATCAATTCCTAGCAGCAATCTCCTCTATCGCGTCAGCGTAATCCGTGGCCATCTGAATTGCTTAGAGGGGCCTGCGCGTCGCCGAGGGGCAAAACGCGAAAATAGACCACCACTTACCGGAGCGCCCAAACTGTTGCCGAAAAGCAACGGACTCGCTTTATACACGCGCTGAGCTCGCGCCGCTCCTCCCGCTGGCGAAACATTCCGAGGGGCTTGCGCGTGCACGCTCGATATTCGTAAAGAGCGCATGGCGCCAATAAGGTGATGTAGAACCTTTGTAAAGCGACCCACAGGTTGATGAACGCTGGTTTCGACCTATCGAGGGATGCGGCGCTGCGAGAAAGCTGATCGGCGGGGAACAGCTAGAGTCCTCGGTTGCCACGTGTCCCCGGGATGTACTATGTAGTAAATTGCCCAACGGTTTCGTTTCGCTTGAGCGAACAGACTTTGGCCACCGGCGATGGGGATGTTTTGCGCATGTTGAGGGCGATCATGATCGCGGCCGCCGCTGCCCTGCTGAGCGGGTGTGCTGCTTCTTACCTTAATGATGATGTAGAAGGCAAAATCGCTTCCGATGGCGCACCGATCAAACAGACAGTTACCGAATCGGTAACCCGAACAAGCGCCGACCCGTCCGCCCTGGCGTCGCAGCAGTCCGCGGCGCCTAGCACGGCGGACGCGAAACCCGCAAGCCTAGTTCCCCCCAACACCAAGGCCACGCAAACGGTGGCTGCTATTGCAGAGGTCGGCACGCCCGGAAGTTCCGCTTACAAGATCGGCCCACAAGACGTTCTCGAAGTCACTGTTTTCAAGGTGCCCGAACTGTCAAAAGTCGCACAGGTTTCCGAGGCGGGAACTTTCACCTATCCGCTGGTCGGCGATGTGACTGCGGCAGGCAGGACGCCCCAGCAGGTTGAGAAAGACTTGACAAAACTGCTCGGTTCCAAATATCTGCAGAACCCGCAAGTGTCAATTTATGTCAAAGAATTCAACAGCCAGCGTGTAACGGTCGATGGAGCGGTTAAGAAGCCGGGCGTCTTCCCAATTAAGGGAAATCTATCGCTGCTCCAGGCTGTTGCCCTCGCTCAAGGACTGGAGGATCTCGCCGACAATACTGTCGTTATCTTCCGCAATAGCAACGGCAAGCGTAAGGCGGCACGCTTTGACGTCGCCGACATTCGAGGCGGCAGCGCCGAAGATCCGGAATTGCAGGCCGGCGATGTTGTGGTCGCGGGCAAATCCGCACTCAAAGAAGGATGGGGCAATTTTTTGAAGGCTGTGCCGATGGCCGGCTTGTTCGCGGTCCTGTAATGCTGGGGGACGCATCGCCCATATCAAAAGCGAAGTCACGAGCGTAAGAGCATGCAGGATCAACCGAGCGAAGCTGAAAATTCAGCGCCGGTAAGCCGTAAGCAACTTGCTCCGGTCAGCGCCGCCAGCGTGCCAGTGCCGGTTCGCGATCCTTACGCGCCCGAACATCCCCTGGATCCTTATGGCACGCAAGGCGATGATCTTGCGACCACATTGCAGAAATATGCGCGGATCTTCCTTAAGCGGAAATGGCTGGTGCTGGGCACGGCGCTATTCTGTTTATCGATGGGCGCATTGTCCGCTTTTATGAAGACGCCGCTCTATACTTCCACCGTGCGCATTCAGATCGACCAGCAGGCTGCAAAGGTCGTTGAAGGCGGTGCCACGGCGCCCACCGAGCAGGGCGGCACTGAGTTCATGCGCACGCAATTTGAGTTGCTGAAAAGCCGCGCCATGTCGGAGCGCGTCGTGTCAAGCCAGCAACTTCAAGACGACGCTGAGTTTCTTAAGCCTCGCGATGTCTCACTGATCGGGGCCATCCGTGGTGCGTTCTCGCCAGCCGTGGCCCCCGAGGACGTGCCCGCCGCTCAGAAGGCAGGCGCTGCAGTCGAGATCGTCTCGGAAAACGTCGCCATTCGACCGGTTACCGGTTCTCGCCTTGTTGACATCACTTTCACCGATCCGAGCCCCGCGCGCGCTCAGCGCATCGCTAATGCCTATGCCGACGCCTATGTTGCATCTACCGTCGACAAGCGTTTTGAGGCGAACTCCTACGCCAAGACTTTTCTAGACGATCAGGTCAAGCAGCTCAAATTGCGTCTTGAGGAATCAGAAAGGGCGGTGCTCGACTTCGCTGAGCGCGAGAAGATCGTCGATGTGACCGACAAGACGTCGATAGCTGAGAATAATCTCGGAGCAGCAAATACCGCAGTTGGCCAACTGATCTCAGAGCGAATTAAGAATGAGGAGCTTTGGCGTCAGGTCGAGGGGGCGAGTGCAATCAACCTTCCGCAGCTCCTCACCAACAGCATCATTGACGGGCTACGCGGGCGCCGAAACGATCTGAAGCGCGACTATGAGGAAAAGCTCCAGACGTTTAAACCAAGCTACCCGGCTATGGTTGAAATCTCCAATCAAATGAAGGAAGTCGACCGTCAGTTGGCGGCCGAAGTGGAGACAGTACGCAGTTCCCTGAGGGCAGCATATGAATCGTCCCTCAATCAGGAAAACCAGATGAAGGCGCGCGTTGACGAATTGCGTGGCGAGGTGCTGGAACTCCAGAAGAAGGGCATTCGCTACAATATTCTCAAGCGCGAGGTGGAGACCAATCGCGGCCTCTACAACAGCCTCCTGCAGCGCTTGAAAGAGGTCGACGTCGCCAGCGGCGTTGGAACGAACACGGTGTTCATAGTGGATCGCGCCCAAGTCGCTGATGCTCCCTCCGAGCCCCGGATCGGTCGCATACTCGTGCTGGCCCTGCTGCTTGGATTGAGCGCTGGAATGGGTGCGGCTTATGCGCTCGAGCTGTTCGATGACCGGGTGCGCTTGCCCGAGGATGTCGAGCAGCTCTCCGGCTTAGCCACGTTGGGTATCATCCCGCTCATTCGGTCTGACGATAACTTTGCTGATGAATTGGCAAATCCCGGTTCGGCGGTGTCCGAGTCCTATCGATCGCTGGCGACCGCGCTGCAGTTCTCGACCGAGTCCGGGCTGCCGCGGTCGCTGGTGGTGACCAGCGCAGGCCCAAGCGAAGGCAAGTCCAGCACGGCGGTTGCCATCGCCCGTCACTTCGCGACTTTGGGGATGAAGGTGCTTCTGGTCGATGGTGATCTGCGCAAGCCCTCCCTGCATGTAAAGCTTGGCCGCGATAACAGCTTCGGTCTCAGCAATTATCTGACCGGCGCTGCTGCACCGCCTGATGTCCTGCAGCAAACCGACTACGGTAATCTAGCGCTCATCGCCTCAGGTCCCCTGCCCCCGAACGCCGGCGATCTGCTGGGCGGCACCCGCATTTTTACGATGCTTCAGGTGGGATCGGAAGTTTTTGACCTCATCGTGATCAATTCGCCGCCTCTCCTTGGCATTGCCGACGCTCAGCTCCTTGCCAACGCTGCCGCCGCGACGGTCTTCGTTGTGGGGGCGGGACAAAGTCGCAAAGGCATGGTTCAGTCTGCCTTAAGGCGTCTGCACCTCGCCCGCGTCACGCCCCTCGGCGTCGTCCTGACCAAGTTCGACAGCAAAGCCGCGGGCTACGGTTATGGGTACGGGTACGGCTATGGCTATGGGAACGGTTACGGCGCAGCCTATCGCCCCGATCCTCAGCCGCAAAACCGCTCGATTGAGGACGAGGCTGCCTTTGGTGAAGAGCCTAAGATTGCCTCGGCAGCGGAGTGAGTTATGGCGCGTCCGGCAGCACTCGGCCTCGCGCTGTCGCTGGCTGATTATCCAGTTAGGGTGAAGTACGTCTCTCGTTTGCCTGACGGCGTCCTACTGCTCCTGCAGATTGCCGCCGATGAGACTGAGGCCCTTCGCGCCGCGCAGGCGATCACGGGGCGTTCTCAGACTGCTTTGCGGGAAGCTGCCGCATTTTTCATCGAACAGGTGCTGTTCCACAAAAATGCGAACAGCTATCGCGTTCTTGGAGCTTCGCCCGGCGCCTCACGCAGCGAGCTTCGCCGCAATATGGCGCTGCTGATCAAATGGCTTCACCCCGACAGCCCAGAGCGCCGTGCGTCACAATGCGATTTGGATCGCGGCGTCTTTATCCACCGGGTGACACAGGCCTGGGAAAACCTCAAGACCGAGGAGCGCCGGGCCGCCTATGACCGGTCATTGACCGAACGGCGGCGAGAGCCGTCGCGCCGACAAGCGGCTCGGCCCTTACGCAAAGACCGCCGTCGTCCTGCCGTCCGACGGCGCGCGATGCCCTCCGAACAACTCGCGGACGAGAAGCCGATCACGCCGCGGCTTGTTGTCTACCGCTTTGATCGCGGCACGGTCTGGAGCCGCTTGTTGACGTATCTTTGGACGCGTACATGAGACGGCACCATTCCCAAGACCGCCGGTCAAATTTTGTGCCAGTCGACCAATTGGCCGTACTTTCCCGCCATCCTGTTCGCGCGCTCGTTTTCGCGGCAAGCGGCCTTTTCTTGGCTTGGCTCATCGCCACCAATACCCTCTCATACGCTGTCGCCGAGACCTCGCCGGAATTCGCTCTGTGGCTGAACCCACGCCAGCCGGTTGCACTCCTGCTGCTGGCAGAGCGCGCGAAGTCGAGGCTGTTAAAACTGGTCGCCGTCGATGTTGAGGCGACGGCCTCAATCGATAACGGGGCAGGAGGACCCGATGCCGCATTTGAGAACGCCCCGCTCGATGAACCTTTGAGCGAAAAATTATCCGCCGCCAAAGAGCGCGAGGTCATACGCCAGGAAATCCGCTCACTGGCAAGCCGGATTATTGCAAGCGAAACGCTTGAAGCCCGAGCGTTCCGCCTCTTGGCCGAAGGGACAACCGAGCCAGCCAAATTACGCCCGCTGATGGAAGATGCCATGCAGCGGTCTCGACGGGCGTCAGTTGCGGTGTTCTGGCTGATGAACGACAGCTTTGAGCAGAAGAATTTTTCCGACACGCTTGAAAAAGCCGACATCCTCCTGCGCACCAAGATGCAGCTGTTTCCCTCGGTGGTAATCTATCTCAATAAAGTGGCCGCGACTCCGAACGGCCGGGCGCTGCTCATTCCAAAACTCGCTGAGAACCCGAACTGGCGGACGCCCTTCCTCGAAGCTCTCGCAAAGGCGGCAGGCGATCCAGAGCTGCCGCTTGAGATGTTGGTTGCGCTCGAATTTGCCGGGAGCGCCCCCTCCCCAAAGGAGCTCACGTCCTTTCTCAATATCCTGGTCACCCAAAAGCATCCGCAAGCCGCTTACAATGGCTGGCTGCAGTTCCTCCCACACGGCAAGCTGGCATCTCTTGGCCTGCTCAATAACGGAAATTTCGCCGATGATCCCGGCAGCCACCCCTTCGAGTGGTCGCTTCGACCCGGGCAGAATACGACGGTCGACTTTCTTCCCCTGGGCGACGACGACAATGGGCGCGCCTTGCGGTTCGGTTTCGGCTTGGGGCGTGCGCAATTTCCCGAACTTAGTCAGCTCGTGCTTCTGGCGCCCGGTCGCTATCGCCTCTCAGGCAGCTTCCAGGGCCTGCTGAGAGGCAACAGAGGTCTTCGCTGGCAATTGCGCTGTATGGGAGCAAAAACTCCGCTGGCCGAAACGGATATGATTTATGGCGCTCCCGGTAGCTGGCGTGTCTTTACGCTAGATGTCGAGGTGCCCGATGAGGAAAGCTGCCGAGCGCAGCGGATCCGCCTCTATCACGATGCCCGCTCCCCATCCGAGCAACTGATTTCAGGCGAAATCAGTTTTCGCGGGTTGCAGCTCGTTCGCAATGAGCCGCCAGCCTGAGCACTCTCAAGCCAAAGCTCCTCTCGCGTCGCAGTGGGCAGCTGGCCCAGCGATCATCTGCCGGTCGCCGTCCTCCATCGCAATGATATTTGCCGGCGGCATCGCGCGCGAGCGGCCGGCCCGAATATAGATTTCGCGGGCTGGGAGGCGATCTGCGCTTTGGTGTCGAATGTGACGCCTTTTGGCGGGGTCTTAACCCTTCCAATAGCGGCTCTCGTGCGTGACACATGGAACAGTGTGTCATCAGCAGCGCCTGCGCTTTGTCGAATTCCGTACTGCAGACGAACTGGATCTGCCCTGAACCGATCGGCTCTGCATCTGGTATCAGGCATCTCCGCGCATTCATTAGGCCGCAGGACGGGCAAGCACCTCATCCTCTCTTCTGTCGACCTCGGTAGGTGCGGTCTGGCAATCTGCGCAGCGCACATCACCCGGCCTCCACTCCCGCCACAGGCGGTCTGATCGCCTCCTCTCCTGCAACTTTTCCACACGATGTCAGCGATAATTCACTTGACCGTTGCTAAAGCAAGACGGTCGAAGCCGAATCGCGCTAAGCAGGAGAGAGAAATGGTTAAAAATTGGTTAACTGTACGGGTGGAGCGTAGCGTGATGGATGAGTCGAAGTGGAAGCCGGTCGGCGATCTTGCCAGCAGCATCCTGCGGACTGCGGCAGAGAGGCGGGAGAAGGTCCAGCAGTTCAAGGCCGCGGCAGCGCGCGATCCCGCGAGCGCATTTCAGGCTGAGGCGGACGGAATTTCGGTTCAGCTGAGTTTGCCGCTGCCGGAGGTCGCCCGGAACCGCCGCGACCTGCGTGCATCGCGGGTATCGCGGCTGTAAGCCCAATCGGATCTAAACGGCGCTTGTTCCTCGCGTGACAGAGGCGGCGCCGGGGCGATAGCCCGGTTTCGAAGAAGCGGCGAGCCCAAACGCGTGGGCGGTTCAAGCTGCCCCGCTTATGGCTCCAGCTCGGTATCCCAATAGAGATAATCGAGCCAGCTTTCATGCAAATAGTTCGGCGGAAACAACCGGCCGTTGCGATGCAGCTCATGCACCGTCGGCCGGTAGGGCATCTGGTGCGGCCACATCTTGGCCTTGGCCGGCAGATCGCCGCCCTTGCGCAGATTGCAGGGCGCGCAGGCCGCCACGACGTTGTCCCACCGCGTCTGCCCACCCCGTGAGCGCGGAATGAGATGGTCGAAGGTCAGATCCTCCCTGTCGCCGCAATATTGGCAGGAGAACCGGTCGCGCAGGAACACATTGAACCGGGTAAAGGCCGGATAGAGTGCCGGCTTCACATACACCTTCAGCGAAACGACACTCGGGAGTTGCATCTCGAAGGTCGGGCTGCGCACGCATTTTTCGTAATGCGAGACAATGTTGACCCGATCGAGGAACACCGCCTTCACGGTTTCCTGCCAGCTCCAGAGAGAAAGAGGGTAGTAGGAGAGCGGACGATAATCCGCGTTCAGAACGAGGGCCGGGTATGCGTCCGGCGGAGATGACGCTGTCGCTGCTGCGCTCACGTCTGCCTTTCCTGACGGTTAACCGTTAGACCTTGCAGCCACGCTCGCACTACGTCGCACGACCCGGATACTATATCTGTGTTTCAGTTCTGTGAAGTCCCCTCCTGGGAATCGCGGCAGAGCATCAGAATTTTCGCAAAATTTGATGCGCATTTGAACCCGATGAGCCGGCTCCCTGCGTCGTCAACGCAGAATCGGCCCCTGGCTTTGCCGGGACGAAAGTGCCCGGCAAAGCTGAGGGTGTTCACGAAGACTAAGAGCGATACCGGCGACGCTCGGCCTCGATCTCCTCCGGAGAGTAGGTCGGAGCGGCCGGGTCATAGCCCGTCCAGCCCTCGTTCCGATAGGCCTCACTCCTCTCGGAGATATCGACAGGTGCGTATCGCTGCATGATCAGTTCGGCCTCGCGGACGCGATCATCGTCCGCGCGAACGGATACCAGCGTGCCGCCGCGGCGAAGATTCTCGGCGTAGACTGGCGCTTCCTCTTCCGAGACGCCGTAGTCGATCAGCGCGCCGAGAATGCCGCCGCCCACCGCGCCGGCAGCGCCGGCCGCCAATGTGGTGGCAAGCACACCCGCGGCAACGAGCGGCCCGATACCGGGAATGGCGATGATACCGAGCGAGGCAAGCAGCCCCGCCCCGGCGCCAGCGGCAAGCCCCACCGACGCACCTGTGGTGGCACCATCCGAAACTGGATCTCCGTCTGTGGCATTCCAATCGACATCGCCGTCCTGGCGCACGACGCTGATTTCACTGGAGGTGAACCCGGCACTCTCCAGCGCGCGAATGGTATCGCGGGCAAGGCTGGGATCGTCGTAAACGTAAGTGACCGTCTCAGTCATGACCTCGGCTCCTTATTCCTGAACGACATTGCCGCGGTAATCGAGCGCGACATTCACTTGCGTGTCGCCCTTCTTGGCGACGGCTCGCCACACACCTTGATCGTCCTTCTTCAGGTCCTTCACGTCCTGGAAACCGGCGGCGTTGATGCGATCGCGAGCCTGGGATTCGGTGAAACTGTTAGCTCCCGAAAGGGGCGGCGTATCCGTCTTCACATTGGTCCGATCCTCCGTCGCCGGGCTGGTCGCATTCCCCGATGGGGTCTGGGTCGTGGTTTGCGCGCACGCCATACCGATCCCATAGACCAGAGCAAGTGCTGCCACGCCAAGTCGAAGCTTCGACATGGTTTTCTCCAATGGTTGTTCCTCAGCGTTGTGTGCTGTTCAAATGATCAAGCATTTGCTCAAGGTTTTGTTCCAGGTGCGGAGCCGACCCTAAGCGATAGATCCCGCATACCAGACGGGAAGACCTGACCCACTCGTGCTGACCTAACAGCGCCGTATGTGCGGCCGTTTCGAACGCCGGGCACCGCAACTACGCCGATTCGTTGCTCCGGCTGCGACGCCGCCTGCTGTTCTCCTGTGCAATAGCACCGATTGACGTGGACTTGAGGAGCGGCCGCCGCTACGCACTCACGTACTTTAAGCAATTGTTTTATGAGGTTGAAATGACGTTGACCGGATTTCGGCTGGTCTTGCTGATCTGCGCTTTCCTTTCGACCGCGCTCTATCTCACGGGACGCCAGGCGGGTCAGCGCGAAGCGCAGTCACTCGCGGCCACGGCGTCGGCCCTCGGCGAGGCGCCAAGCCCTGCCGTTCTGCCCGTCGAGGCGTCTGCGAACGCCCCGCGGCTTGCCAATTCAGCTGCCGCGGCCGATGCCGAAGGCGCCGCAAAGGAAGGCTCCGGCGAGTTCCAGCCCTTCACCGTCGATTCCGTGCGGGAGGCCGGGGCTGATATGCCACTGGACCGAAACCCCGCAAGCGCCAAGGACAGTGCGCGCCTGCCCGAGGGCCTCGACGGGAATGACGTCGTCGCTGTCGCCGTGAACGAGGAGAACCGGCGGGCGCGAGACGATCTCGGCTGCCAAATGCTCCGGCCCGGCAACAAGGCCCGAAAAGCCCACAATTCCCGCCAGCGGCCGCGCGCGGCGAAGGCCCACGTGAAGCGCCATCATCGTGCCCTGGCTAAAGCCGACAAGCGCAAGCGCATCGTCCGCAAGGCCAAAGCGGGCAAGCTCCTGGTCCAGAAAAGCGTTAAGCGCCGGGGCCGCGTGGTTCACACCGCGCCAACGCTCTCCCGGGTCACGAAACGTCAACTCAAACCACTGCCGTCCGTAGGCCGGGTTTCCTGCGCAGGGCTCGGGTGCATGTGGTGAAACAAAGGTGGCGTCCGGCAGGAGGCCGCGCCAGTGCTGGCCAAGCGAAATGAGGTCCTGACCGTCCGCTCCATAGCCATGCAGCAGAACAACGAGCTGGCGCGGCGCGCCTCCGGAGGCCGGCATGATCCGCGGGCCATCAAGCTTGGGTAGGGTGGCTGGCATGGTCATCCTTCGCGAGCGGCCATGCGCGGCCGCGATTTATGGGCATATTGCAGAATTTCGCAAGCGGGTGAAGATGGCGCGATGATCGATACGCGCCCCGTCTTCCGCTTTGCCCCGAGCCCTACCGGCGAATTGCATCTGGGCCATGCCTATTCGGCGCTGTTCACACAAGATATGGCGGCCCGCTTCGGGGGGCGCTTGCTACTGCGTATCGAAGATACCGATCAGACGCGCTGCCGGCCGGAATATGAGGCGGCCATCTATGAAGACCTCGCCTGGCTTGGGATCGCATGGGAGAAGCCGGTCCGCCGGCAATCGGAACATCTGGCGGACTACGCGGCGGCTCTCCAGAGGCTCAGTGCGCTTGGCCTCGTCTATTCCTGCTTTGCCAGCCGCAAGGAAATTGCTGCCGCGGCGGAGCAAATGGGACCGTCCTGGCCGCGCGATCCCGATGGCGTCGCGCTCTATCCGGGACTTTACCGGAACGCGGACCAGGCGGAGGTGGCGGCGAGGATCGCTGCGGGCGAGCCCTATGCGCTGCGGCTCGATATGGAGAAGGCGCTGGCCTTGGTCGGTTGCAAGGCTGGTGCGCGGCCCGTCTTCGACAGCTTCGACGAGAGCGGCCGCATCGAGCCGATAGCGATTTGGCCGGAGCGCTGGGGCGACGTGCTGCTCGCTTCGCGCGACCGGGCGGCCAGCTATCACCTCGCCGTGGTGACCGATGATGCACTGCAAGGCGTAACCCATGTCACGCGCGGGGCAGACCTGCTCGCTGCCACCGATATTCACCGTCTCCTGCAGACCCTGCTGGGCCTGCCGGCTCCGCTCTACTGCCATCACCGGCTGATTCTGGACGCATCCGGTCGCAAGCTGGCGAAATCTCATCGTGATAAGACTTTGCGCGCGCTTCGTGCCGAGGGCGTGAGCGCCGCAGCGCTGAGACGGCAGCTCGGCTTCGATAGAGCGTGAATCCCATGTGGAATTGGCGTACAACGCCTGCCATTTCCTATTGTCTGGACCGAAAGAATGGAGCGCCGTTTCCCACCGCAGATGTCCCGAGGCCGCAGGGCTTTCCTCGCTGCCCGCCAGCGCAGCGTACCCTTGCGCGCACTTGTGCCCAACATCGTCACCCTGATCGGCCTTTGCGTTGGGCTGACCTCGATCCGCATGGCGGTTGAAGCACGCTTCGACATCGCCGTTGCCGCGATCGTCATCGCGGCGCTCCTGGACGGGGTGGACGGGCGGATGGCGCGGCTGCTCAAGGCGTCCTCGCGCTTTGGCGCCGAGCTCGATTCGCTCGCGGACTTCGTCAATTTCGGCGTCGCGCCGGCGCTGGTGCTCTATTTGTGGGGGTTCGACGACGCGCGCAGCCTTGGCTGGATTGTCGTGCTGACCTTTGCTCTGGCCGCGGCCTTGCGCCTTGCCCGCTTCAATGTGGCGCTCGACAGCCCCGATAAGCCTCTATGGCAAAACGCGTTCTTCATCGGCGTTCCGGTACCGGCTGGGGCAATTCTGGTGCTACTCCCGCTTTATCTGAACGCGCTCGGCCTGCCCAAGGCGGTGATGGTCACCCCTGCCCTGTCCATCTATGCGGCGGGTATCGCGATTCTGATGGTCAGCCGCTTACGGACCTTCTCCGGCAAGCTGATCGGGCGGCGGATTGCCCGGGAATATATCGCGCCTGTGGTGGTGTTGGCCGCCCTGTTCGCCGCGGTGCTGGCGACCTATCCCTATCTGACGCTGACGATCAGTTGCCTTCTCTATCTGGCGCTGATACCCATGGCCGTGCGTCAATATCGCGCGGCGGAACGGAACATTACCACGCCGGCGCTCAGCCATGACGGGGATCCGACAAGCGATACGTCCCGGCGCCGCCTGCATTCCTGACAACCAGCACATCCGAAAGCTGGAGCGGCGGCGCTTCTCAATTCTGTGGCCTACCATTCCTGCTTGGTGCCACCGATCACGGGCTTATGCAACGTCGACGACGAGCGGCTCTGATTATGCTGGCGCGGCGTCTCCGACGATCCGCCATTTACACCATTCGCAGCCTGCCGCGCGCGGCGGAATGACGCCACGCGCTCGTCCGCGCCCCAGGCCTGTTCAGCGCTGCGATAGCCGGCATCCCCTGCGATGCTGTCTCGGACGGAGTGCCGCGGTGAGGAGGACGACACGGCATCGTTGGGAACCCGCATCGCACCGGGGGGGATCGGCTCCTCGCCCTCGCCGCCGCGCGGCGACTGCTCGGCACTGCCGCCTTTTGCCACGATCACCGCAGCAGGGCGAAGCACCCGGTCGCCGATCATGAAACCGGCATGGAGAGTCTGGATCACGGTGTCGGCCGGCACATTCGGAACATCGATCTTGGTCATCGCCTCGTGCAGATGCGGATTGAACTGCTCGCCCAGCGGATCGAACCGTTTCACCTGGAAACGCTCCAGCACTTTGAGCAGCTCACGCTCGGTGACCTCCACACCCTCGATCAGCACCGCCACGGCGGGATCGGCAGCCGCGGCCTCCTTCGGTACCGCCTCGATGGCGCGGCGCAGGTTGTCGCCGACAGTCAGCACATCGCGTGCGAACTCGGAAATGGCGTATTTGGCGAATTCGGATTTGTCGCGCTCGGTGCGCCGACGCAGATTCTCCATTTCGGCGACGAGGCGGAGATTGCGGTCGTTCAGCTCTTCAACCTGAGCGCGCAGGGCCCGGTTCTCCTCGGCCAACAAACCGTGCTCGGTTTCTTCGCTCGGCGCAGGCGCCTCATGCTCGGCCGCTCCTTGATTCTGCCTTGAAGCGTCTTCGGCGGTCTCGCTGGACACGCGCTTCTCATCATCCATGACGGTGTTTACCCTCAATTGAAGGGCTCCGGTTTCGGGAGCGAGTTTGGTCCGGATATCGGCCAGAAGCAAACAATAATCAAGTCAGCAGACGGCCGACCAGACGCGCCGTGTAATCAACCATGGGGATAATACGGGCATAATTCAGACGCGTAGGCCCGATCACCCCTAAGACGCCGACAATTTTATGCTCTGTGTCCCGAAATGGCGCGACGATCAGCGACGAGCCAGACATCGAGAACAGTTGATTCTCTGACCCTATGAAAATCCGCACGCCCTCAGCTTGTTCCGTGAGAGTGAGCAATTGCATGATATCGCGTTTGGCTTCCAGATCGTCGAACAGGAGCCGGATGCGCTCCAGGTCCTCCACGGCGCGCAGATCATCGAGCAAATGCGACTGGCCGCGAATGACGAGGCTCTTGGTGTCATCCTTACCTCCCGACCATTGTGCTAGACCGGACTGGACGACCTGCGCCGTCAGCTCGTCGAGTTTCGCGCGCTGGGCGATAATGTCCTCCTCGACACGGCGGCGCGCCTCGGCAAGGGTCGAGCCCTTGAGGCGCGAATTGAGGTAATTGGAAGCCTCGGTTAGCGCAGAAGCGGGCAAACCCTGCGGAAGCGAGAGAATGCGGTTTTCAATGCTGCCGCCCTCGCCGACCAGCACGATCAGCGCCTTGCCCGCATCGAGCCGGACGAAATCGATGTGCTTGACCCGCTCGACCTGCTTCTCTGCAATCACAACGCCCGCACAGCGCGACAGGCCGGATAGCAGCTCGCTGGCTTCCGTCAGGAGATCGCTGAGGCCGCGCTGGCCCGCGCCGATCTGCGCCTCGATCTGCGAGCGCTCCGATTCCTGGAGATCGCCGAGTTCCAGGAGCCCGTCGACGAACAGGCGCAGCCCCAATTCGGTCGGCAACCGGCCGGCGCTGGTGTGGGGTGCATAGATCAGCCCCAACGCTTCGAGGTCGGCCATAACATTGCGCACCGAGGCTGGTGACAGCGTCATCGGCAATGTGCGGCTCAAATTGCGCGAGCCGACCGGCTCGCCGGTCGACAGATAGGTCTCGACAATCTGGCGGAAAATGGCGCGCGAGCGCTCGCTCAGCTCGTCGACGCCGCCGAGCTCACCGCGTGGCCCCCGGACGGCCGACGTCCAGTCTTTTACCAGATTATGGTCTCTTGCGCGTTGCATGGCCGCAGGAATGGGACGTGTGGGCACCAAACTCAAACTCAGGTGAAAGCTCATTCAGAATCTGAATCTAGAAGCCCTGCCATCAGACGTCAAATGCCGTTCGTCCTGTTCAATGCGCGATTGTCGCAAGCTTCAGGCAAGGCCTGGTGAGGCAGATTGGCGCGATTATCGCGGTCTATCTGGTGGAACAAATGAAAACCAAACAACGGCTGACGTCGCAGCGCAGACATCCGCCCGGGGCAAGCGTCGAGGCGCAAGCCATAGACCACCTGAAGGCTGGCCGTTTAGCAGAAGCAACGGCCCTGTTCCGCGAAGTGGTGGCCGAAGACCCGCTGCATTGGCGCGGGCTGCACCTGCTGGGCCTCATCGCCCACAAGCAGGGGCAATCTACTGAGGCCGTCCAGCTCATCCGCCAGGCGCTCCATATCAAGCCGGAGCTCGCCGAGGCCTATTCCGACCTTGGCGTGGTGCTGAAGGAGCTTGGTCAGCTCGAAGAGGCCCAGGAAGCCTGCGAAAAGGCAATCGTGCTTAAGCCCGCGTTTCCGCCTGCCTATTCCAATCTCGGCAACATATACAAGGCGCAAGGCAAGCTGGAGGATGCGGCAAGTTGTTACCGCAGGGCACTGGCAATCGAGCCTGGATTTGCCGACGCCCTCATCAACCTCGCCAATGTGCTGACCATGATGGAGCATCTCGACGAGGCGCTCCCGGCGGCCGAGAAGGCGGTCAAACTCGCTCCGATGCATGCCGAGGCTTACGTCGTGCTTGGCCACGCCTTGCGGAAGCTGGAGCGGCCCGAAGAGGCGATGAAGGCCTATTTCCACGCTCTTGAGCTTCGGCCCGAATATGGCCCGGTCTATTCTGACCTCGGCTGCCTCCTCAGCGAAGAAGGACAGCATGAGGACGCCATCCAGGCGCATGAGCGCGCGCTCCAGTTCTCGCCGAACTATGCCGAAGCGCATAACAATCTTGGCATTGCGCTGCGCGCGCTCGGCCGCAATCTGGAGGCTTTGCAGCATTACAAGCACGCCATCGCGCTCAAATCGGATTATGCCGAGGCGTATTGCAATATGGGAACGGTGCTCGATCAACTCGGCCGGCATGCCGAAGCGGTCGATGCCTATCGCCGCGCGGTGGCGCTGAAGCCCGACTTGACCATCGCCTATCTCAATCTCGGCGGCTCGCTGTGGGAGCAGAAGAAGCTTGCCGACGCCATCGCCGCCTACAGCTATTGCCTTTCCATCGAACCCGATCAGCCGAACGCGCTCATCGACCTCTACAATCTGCGCCGCTATGCTTGCGACTGGCATGATTTAGGGCCACAGGAAGAGAAGATCCTCACTCTCACCTACCGGCGCGGCAAGCGCATTGCGCCCTTCCCGATGCTGAACATCCACGGCGATCCCGCCGAAGAGCAGCTGTGCGCGCGCGAATGGGCGAAGGACGTGGCGAAAGTCGCTCAGACCGGCTTCGACCATGCGCCGCTGCCTTCCGCCTCCAATCCGAGACGGCTGCGAATCGGTTATCTGTCAGCCGATTTCTGCCGCCACGCGACGGCGGCTCTCATCGCCGAGCTGATCGAGAGTCACGACCGCGAGCGTTTCGAGGTGTTCGGCTATGCTTATGGCGAGGATGACAAAAGCCCGATGCGCGCCCGGCTCGCGGTCGCATTCGATACATTCATCGATATTGACGCCCTGCCCCATCCGGAAGCGGCTCGGCGCATCCATGGGGACGGCATCGACATCCTCGTGGATCTGAAAGGTTACACGACCAATCCCAGGACGGAGATCCTGGCCTATCGTCCCGCTCCCATCCAGGTAAACTATCTCGGCTATCCGGGAACAATGGGCGCGCCGTTCATCGACTATCTTATCGCCGACGCCTTCATCGTCCCGGCGGATGCGCACCCGTATTACGACGAAAAGGTCGTCTATCTGCCGAATAGCTATCAGCCTAACGACACCAAGCGCACCATCGCTCCGGACGTGCCGGGCCGAAAGGCCTGCGGCCTGCCGGAGGAGGGCTTCGTGTTCTGCTCCTTCAACAATAGCTACAAGATCTCACCGGAGCTGTTCGACATCTGGATGCGGCTCCTTGGCGCGGTGCCGGGGAGCGTGCTGTGGCTGCTGAAGTGCAATCAGCTCATGGAGGGCAACCTCGCACGTGAGGCTGCGGCCCGAGGGATCGATCCCGGCAGGCTGGTCTATGCCCCGAAAATCGACCTGCCGTTGCACTTAGCGCGCCATGTCCATGCCGACCTGTTCCTCGACACACTGCCGGTCAACGCGCATACCACCGCCAGCGATGCGTTGTGGGCGGGGCTTCCGGTGCTCACCTGCTCGGGCAGAACCTTTGCCAGCCGCGTGGCCGGTAGCCTGCTGCAGGCTGTCGGCCTGCCGGAGCTCGCGACGGATAACCTCGCCGCCTACGAAGCGCTGGCTTTGCGTCTTGCTCAGAACCCGTCCGCCCTCGCAGCGCTGCGCAAACGGCTCGAGCAGAACCGCAAGAACGCACCGCTGTTCAACATTGCGGATTATACCCGCGACCTCGAAGCGGCTTTCGAGCATATGGCGGAGATTGCCGTGGCCGGCGAGCCGCCGAAAGCCTTCGCCGTCGCCGAGATCGAGCGCGGCACCAAATATCGGGTCGCGCCCAAGCCGAAAACGGCGGCCACGCAAGCAGCAGAAGCGACAGCTGCTCCGCCGACTCCCGAGCCACAAGCCGCCATGCCGCAAAAGGCTGCAAGGGCCGGAGCCGTGCTGGGCGCAAAGCAGCTTCGCCAGCCTCGCATCCTCTACAAGGCCTGTCCGCTTTGCAATTCCAAGGAGATCGCGCGCTTCAAGGAGGCTGACTGCTCGAAGCATCCGATCTATCAACCGATCCTGCCGCCGGCCATGGTCTGGTGCCGCTGCGCCTCTTGCGGGCATGTGTTCACCGAAGGCTATTTCACTTCCGAAGCTGCCGCGATCATCTTCTCCAAGACGTTGCCCCATCAGGTGCTCGGCCATGATGTGGAAGCGCAGCGTCTCGTCTCGGCACGGATGGTCGAGCGCGTGGCTCGGTTTTGCGCCAGCGGCGACTGGCTGGACATCGGCTTTGGCAATGGTTCGCTGCTGTTCACCGCTGAGGAATGGGGCTACAAGCCGGTCGGCGTCGATTTAAGGGCAGAAAATGTCGAAGCCTTGAAGCGGCTCGGCTATGAAGGGCATTGCACGCTCATCGAGGAGCTACCCTTTCCAGGTCGCTTCAGTGTCATCAGTATGGCCGACGTGCTGGAGCACATCCCCCTTCCGGGCCAGGCGCTCGACGCCGCGCGCCGTCTGATGAGGGAGGGCGGGGTGTTGTTCGTGTCCATGCCGAACATGCAGACCATGATCTGGCGCGCGATGGACTCTTCCGATGCCAATCCCTATTGGGGTGAAATCGAGCACTACCACAATTTCAGCCGCTCGCGGCTCTATGCTCTCCTCGAGAAGCACGGCTTCACGCCGCTGCAATACGGCATTTCCGAGCGTTACCGCGCCTGCATGGAAGTGATCGCAACCCGGCGTTGAGGGAGAGGCGTGAAAAGCACGCAGGATTTCGCGGCGGAGCGGTGAGATCGGTTGATCGCAGCTCACGTCTTGCGTAGTGTTCCGCCTTCATCTCAAGCAGCGGGGCAAGACATGCGGCCATCAAAACGCGACTTCGATGTCCTCCGACCGGTCGCAATCGAGCGCGCCGTGTCGATCCATGCGGAAGGCTCCTGCCTGATCAAATTCGGGCACACCCATGTCCTGTGCACCGCCTCGGTCGAGGACCGGCTTCCCCCCTGGCTCAAGGGTCAGGGGCGCGGCTGGGTCACCGCCGAGTATGGCATGCTGCCGCGCGCCACATCCGATCGCACACGGCGCGAGTCGACCACCGGCCACCCTTCAGGCCGCACACAGGAAATTCAGCGCCTGATCGGCCGTTCGCTGCGGGCCGTGGTGGACCTGCAGGCCTTGGGAGAGCATCAGATCTCAATAGACTGCGACGTCATCCAGGCCGATGGTGGGACCCGCACCGCCTCCATTACCGGCGCCTGGGTCGCACTTCATGATTGCCTGCAATGGATGAAAACCCGCGACATGATCCCGGGGACCGTGCTGCGCGACCAGGTGGCGGCCATCTCCTGCGGCGTCTATCGTGGCAAGCCTGTCCTCGATCTCGATTATGCCGAGGATTCCGAGGCGGATGCCGACGCCAATTTCGTCATGACCGGCAAGGGCGGGCTGGTCGAAGTCCAGGCGACGGCGGAGCGCGAAGCGTTCAGCGAGGAGATGTTTGCCGAGCTGACCGCCCTTGCGAAAAAGGGCATCCGCGAGCTGATCAGCCTGCAAAAGCTGACGGTCGGCTGATGGCGCGTCTCACCCCCGGCGAGAAGCTCGTCCTTGCGACGCACAACAAGGGCAAGCTCGCTGAAATCCGTGCCCTGCTCGCGCCTTACGGCATTGAGGTGGTCTCCGCCGCCGATCTCGGCGTGCCCGAGCCAGAGGAGACCGGCGAGGCCTTCGAGGAGAATGCACGGCTGAAAGCCGTAGTCAGCACCTTTGCCACCGGGCTCCCTGCGCTCGCCGATGATTCCGGCCTGGAGGTCGAGGCGCTCGGCGGCGCACCCGGCGTGCACACCGCGCGCTGGGCGGGCGAGCCGCGTGATTTCTATGCCGGCATGGCGCGCGTCGAAAAAGAGCTTCGGGACAAGGGCGCGCTGGACGGCGCGCCGCGTGCCAATTTCACCTGCGTCCTCTGCCTCGCGACACCCGATGGCGAGGCCGAGCTGTTCGAAGGCAAAGTCTTCGGCCATCTCACCTTTCCGCCGCGGGGCGTGAACGGCTTTGGCTTCGATCCCATATTCGTCGCTGATGGTCAGAAGCTCACTTTCGGGGAGATGGCGCCGGAGGTGAAGAGCCCTCTGACGCACCGTGCGGCCGCCTTCGCCAAATTCGCGCAAAGTTGCCTGCCGCCGAAGAAGGGCTGAGCCCCGCGGCGGCAGATGGGTTGACGGACGCCCGTCGCGGGTGTCGGCCAGACCAGGCAGCCGATCACCGATCCTGTGCGAGCGAAGTGTCGCTGCATTCCTTGGCGCAGGGCTCACATGTGATGACGTCGAAATCGACCAGCAGAGGGAGGTGGTCCGATGCGATTCGGGCCAGAGGTGTGCGGATAACCTCCGCCTTCCGCACCGCGATCGATCGGCCGACGAACACATGGTCGAGCCGCAGAAGCGGCGCACGGCTTGGATAAGTTGGCTGCCGGCGTGACATGCCAGCCAAGGTCTGGGCGTCGCGGAGATGCGCCGCCAGCCGCCCGTAGACGCGTGAACGCGGAACAGTGTTGAAGTCGCCGGCGAAGATGACGGGCTCACGACATGCCGGATGAGCGAGCCAATCGGGACCAAGCAGCCTATCGATTTGCCCAAGGCGGTCCGACCCCGGCAGGCCGAGATGGGTGTTGATAACCTGGACCTCGGTGCCACCGAGATTCACCGACACCCACAGCGCGCCTCGCGGTTCCGCGAATGCTGGCCATCTCCGGGTCGGTAGAAGATCGGCCTTAACGAGCCTGCATGGACGGGCTGTCAGGATGGCATCGCCATAGGCCTCCTCCATGACATGGATCGCTGGGTAGAAATGGGCGTGCATGCACAGCACATCAGCAATGGCCCGCGCCTGGTCGACGCGCCCCGTGCGAGCGCGGTTTACATCGAGTTCCTGGAGTGCGACGACATCTGGCGCGCAGGAGGCGATGACTTCCGCAATACGCCCAGGGGAAAGCTGACCGTCGAGACCGAGGCAGTGGCGAACATTATATGTCAGGATCTGTGGCACCTATACCCTCAGGCTGCCTCTCCTTCATTCGCTGTCAGGCTAAGGCGCAGGGCGAGCAGAAGAATGACGGGCACCTCCATGCGAGGTCCGCGCAGGCAACAACGTGGCTGCGCACGCCGGGGATGGTAATAGATCATAGGGTGTGCATTCTCCGCCCCATGTGACCGATGAAGAGCTGATGGACACGTTCGGCATCTACATTCACTGGCCTTATTGTGCCGCCAAATGCCCCTATTGCGATTTCAACTCGCAAGTGCGGCGGACGGTCGGCGAGGAGCGCTATCTCGCCGCGGCGCTGCGCGAGCTGGCATTTTATGCCGAGGCCGCGGCCGGCCGGCGCGTCACCAGCGTGTTCTTCGGCGGCGGCACGCCCTCGCTGATGAGCCCAGCGACGGTCGAGCGGCTCCTTGATGCGATCGCAGAGCACTGGGGGCTTGCGCCCGATGCCGAGATTACGCTCGAGGCCAATCCGTCGAGCGTTGAGGCCGGGCACTTTGCCGATTTCCGCAAGGCGGGCATCAACCGCGTCTCGCTCGGCATTCAATCGCTGAGCGATGCGCAGCTGCGCTTTCTCGGCCGTTTGCATAATGCGACCGAGGCGCGGGACGCGCTCGCAATTGCCAAGGCGCATTTCGACCGCGTCTCCTTCGATCTGATCTATGCAAGGCCCGGCCAGTCGGTCGCGGAATGGCGCGCCGAGCTCACCGAAGCCTTGGCGATGGCCGAGGGGCACCTGTCGCTGTATCAGCTCACGATCGAGCCGGGGACGGCTTTTTACACGTTGGAGCAATCGGGCAAGCTGCACGTGCCGGCGAGCGAAGACGCAGCCGCACTCTACGACGTCACGCAGGAGTTCTGTATGGCCGCCGGCCTGCCGGCTTACGAGATCTCCAACCACGCGGTGCCGGGCGAAGAGTCGCGGCACAACCTGCTCTATTGGCGCTACGGCGAATATGCCGGAATCGGTCCCGGCGCTCATGGGCGGCTGATCCTTGATGGCGCCCGTCATGCGCTCGCCGCTTGCCGCGATCCCGCGGCCTGGGCCGCTCAGGTCGAAACTGAGGGGCATGGCATCGAACGCCGGGACGGCCTCAGCCGCCGGGACGAGGCCGAGGAGATGCTGCTGATGGGCTTGCGCCTTCAGGAAGGCTTGTCTCTCGACCGGCTTGCCGCGCTCACCGAGCATCGTATTGCACCCTCGGCGCTGGCAACTTATCAGCAACTCGGGCTTGCCCAGATCAGCGAGGACCAGAGCCGGTTGACTACGACTTCTCATGGCCGGCTTGTGCTGAACAGCCTGGTTGCCAAGCTCGCCGATGAGCTGGAGCCCTTAGCATCGCCCAGCCGAACATAGGGCAGCATGAAGCGACCCGCCCACGCCGACTAATATTGCGCCGCCGTAAACGAACTCGGCGCAACGTCGATCACCTCGTTGCCGTAACGCTGCACCTCGAGAATGGCAAAGCCGCGCTCCGAGGTGCCGTCAGGACGCAATCGGAACAGGCCATCGATACCGGCGAAGCCCGCCGACCGGGTGAGCTGGGAGGCGGTATAGCGCTTGCCTTTCGGGTTGTTGGACAGCGAAACGGCAAGGCTGACCGCGTCATAGGCAAGGCTGGCAAGGCGCGGCGGCACATCGCCATAGGTCTCGACATAGCGCTTGGTGAAGTCGGTCCACCCCTTCGGGTCCGGCGCCGGGAACCATCCCCCCACCATCGCCTCCTCTTTGCCGGCGCCGGCGTTGTCCCAGCCTCCGGTGCCGAGCAGTTGCACTGCCTTGCTGTCGAACTCGGAATAAGGCAGAAGCGGAGCGAGCGATGGCAGCGTGTCCGCGCCGCCCGCGATCAACAGCGCGTCGATCTGCGGGGCCTCGCCTTTTTTGGCCAGTGCAGCAATATCGCGCACCGGCGCAACCATGCCGTTGGCCTCCTGCGGATAGCTCTTCACCGCAACCAGCTGCCCGCCATGCTGGCTGACGGCGGCAAGGAAGCTCTGCTCGACCAGACGGCCTGAATCGGTCTGCGGGACGAGAGCGGCGAACCGCCTCTTACCACGGCCGGCCGCATAGGAGACGATGCGCGGGACGTCGCTTCCGGCGAGGAAGCTGAGAAGGTAGACGCCGTTGCCGGCGACTTTGCGGTCGCTGGAGAAGGCGACCATCGGGATACTCCCCCGCTGCGCTTCCGGCGCCGCGGCGGCGACTTCATTAGCGAACAGTGGGCCGATGATCAGCTCCGCGCCGTCCTTGACCGCATCCTGCGCCGCGGCGCGCGCGCCTTCCGGCGTGCCGAGCGTATCCTTGGGCACGAGCTGGATATTTGGATTGTCGAAGTCGAACAAAGCCAGCTCGCCAGCCTGCTTCAGCGCCTTGGCCACCGCCTGGCCATTACCTTGCGCGCTCATTGGCAGCAGGAATGCGACCTTGATGGCGCCGGGGTTCTGGCCGCCGCCTTCGGTGAGTTGCGCTCCCTCTTGAGTGGCGACGCTACCGCCGCTGCCACCGCTGATCGAGCACCCGGCCGCAAGCAGGACAACGAGCAGCACACCCAGCGGCCTAAAGATCAAGCAAGCAGCAAAAGCTGGCGGAAGACGAAGCCGGTCGGTCACCATCATTGTCCCAATAAGTACAGTGCCCAGAACTTAAGAGAGTCGCGCGCCCGTTGCCCAGCATCCTACCCGCAGGCGGGAAAAGCCCCAAGTGTTAATAACACGTCAAAATCCGCTTCTCACAAGCGGACCGTCCCGCACCGGCCTGCTGTATGGCAACCCAATGGATAAAGACCGATATTGGCCATAGAGTGATGGCGAGACAAGGGAACAGCTTGAGATGAGCCCAGACGACGCGGCGGATAGCAGCCGCCATGCCCACCTCGTCAGCGCGATAGCCGGCATGACATCGCGCGAACTCTCAGCGCCGCTTGCACCCGGCCTCCATGTCGTCGCCACCCCAATCGGCAATCTGGCGGATATCAGCCTGCGTGCGCTCGCGGTCCTCGCCCGCGCCGATCATATTTTGTGCGAGGATACGCGCCATAGCCAGAAGCTGCTTGGCGCTTTCAGCATCCGCGGCCAGCTTACGCCCTATCACGACCATAATGCTGCGAGCCAGCGGCCAAAAATCCTCAGCTGGCTCAAGGCTGGTGCATCTGTTGCCCTGATCTCGGATGCCGGCACGCCGCTGATCGCCGATCCCGGCTACAAACTCGTCAGGACGGCACGCGATGAGGGCCATCCCGTCTACGCCGTCCCCGGCCCTTCTGCCGCGATTGCCGCACTTTCGGTGAGCGGCCTGCCAACGGACGCTTTCTATTTCGCCGGCTTTCTACCGCCGAAGCAGGCCGCGCGGCAGAAGAAGCTGGACGCGCTAAGCACTGTTCCGGCAACCATCGTGCTTTACGAAACCGCCCCGCGCCTGCCAGAGGCGCTCGCCGACCTCGGCTCAGCGATGGGCGGAAGGGCGATCGTCATTGCCCGCGAGATCACCAAACGGTTCGAGGAGATCACGGCGGGCGTGCTGCCTCTGTCGCTGCCTCAGGCTAGCGGCGAGTTCAAAGGTGAGCTCGTATTGCTGATCGCCCCGCCGCTGCCCGCTGAACCCGCTGAGGACGACATCCGGAAAGCAGTCGCGAAGGCTCTGGAGGAGATGACCCTTAGGGATGCTGTGGAAGAGGTGACGAGAACATTGCGAGTACCGAGGCGCTTGGTCTATAGTCTGGCCCTTGAGTTGCAGAAGGTTTGAGCCGTCGTGATCGCAAGAGATAAGGCAAAGAGGATCAAGGCTTATCGGACGGGCATCGAGGCGGAGAACCAGGCTGCAACCGTGCTGGCTGATCGCGGCTTCAGCATCGTCGGCAGGCGATTCCGCTCCCCAGCCGGCGAAATCGACCTGATCGCAACCAACGGATCGCACCTCTCGTTTGTCGAGGTTAAAGCACGCCGGACGCTCGCGGATGCGGCCTGGTCGGTCACGGCCCGCCAGCAAAGGCGGATTGCCGAGGCAGCCGGCTGCTGGCTGCAGTCCTTCCCCGAATATGGCGACCACGACATCACCTTCGATGCCATCCTGGTCGCGCCCCACAACCGGCCGGAATACATTCCCGACGCCTTCCGCATCTAAACGCGCCTTTAGCGTGTTGCCGGAGGGTTGGCTGGCGCTTTGCGCCTTATCAGCTTCAAGGAGCAAAAATGGCGCTGCGCGTTGCTTTTCAGATGGACCCGGTCGAGAGAATCAACATTCAGGGCGATTCAACCTTTGCGCTGATGCTTGAGGCCCAGCGGCGCGGACATGTCCTGTTCTATTATACGCCGGGCGAGCTCTCGATGCGCGATGGACGCGTCACCGCTAGAGCCTGTCCGATAGAAGTCGTGGAGCAGGCCGGCGCTCATTTCCGCCTAGGGCCACGTGCGGCACTGGACCTTGCCTCTTGCGACGTGGTGCATCTGCGCCAGGACCCGCCCTTCGACATGGGCTATATCACCACCACCCATCTGCTTGAGCGGCTGCAGCCGGGTGTGCTGGTCGTGAATGACCCGATGAGTGTGCGCAACGCACCGGAGAAGCTGTTCGTGACCCTCTTTCCAGCGCTGATGCCGCCGACGCTGATCACCCGGTCGCTCGAGGACATTCGCGCCTTTCGCAGCGAGCATCAGGACATCATCTTGAAGCCGCTATATGGCAATGGCGGCGCGGCGGTGTTCCGCATGCAGGCGGAGGACACCAATCTGGCCGCGCTTTACGAGCTGTTCGTCACCATGTTCCGGGAGCCGTTCGTGGTGCAGCGTTATCTCCCGGAGGTCCGGCGGGGCGACAAGCGCATCATTCTCGTCGATGGTGAGCCAGCAGGCGCGATCAATCGCGTGCCCTCGGCGGACGAGACGCGCTCCAATATGCATGTCGGCGGCCGGCCGGAGGCGACGGAGATCACGGAGCGGGAGCGGGAAATCTGCGCGACCATCGGTCCGGAGCTGAAAGCCCGGGGGCTGATCTTCACCGGGATTGACGTCATCGGCGATTATCTCACCGAGATCAATGTGACTTCCCCGACCGGGATAAGGGAGGTGAAACGCTTTGGGGGTGCGGACATCGCGGCGATGATCTGGGATGTGATCGAGGATCGCTGCAGCCGGAAAGGGCAGCCCACTTCTGCGTAGTCGCCCTTATGTTCACGCATTGTTCCAGATGCTAAGGCTGAGCTGATGCTGGCTGTGAGATTTGGAACTGGCGATGTTTGCGCAAATATTTACCGTGGCTTTTCTGGGCATCGATGCCCGCCCAATCCATGTCGAGGTTCAGATTGGTGCGGGCCTCCCCTCCTTTTCCATTGTTGGCCTGCCTGACAAGGCCGTGGCTGAAAGCCGCGAACGGGTGCGCGCGGCGCTCTCATCCATTGGACTGGGCATTCCCGCCAAACGCATCACCGTCAATCTCGCACCCGCCGATCTGCCGAAGGAAGGCAGCCACTACGACCTGCCGATCGCCCTTGGCGTGATGATCGCGGCCGGGGCCCTGCCGGGCGAGGAGATTGCCGACTTTGTGGTCATCGGTGAACTCGGCCTCGATGGCGCCATCGCCCCGGTTGCCGGGTGCCTCCCCGCCGCAATCGGCGCCAATGCGCTCGGGAAAGGCCTGATCTGCCCGTTCGCGACCGGCGCGGAAGCGGCCTGGGCATCGCCCACGATGCGGATTCTTGCGCCGCCTCATCTCCTCGCGCTCGTGAACCATTTCAAAGGCATTACCGCCCTGCCGCGCCCTGTCGCGCGTCTTGAGCAAAAAGCGCCTGACGACCCCGATCTGCGTGACGTTCGCGGGCAGGAGATGGCCAAGCGCGCGCTGGAGATCGCGGCGGCCGGCGGCCACCACCTCCTGATGAGCGGCTCGCCCGGAAGCGGCAAGACCATGCTGGCACGGCGGCTTCCGGGCCTCTTGCCACCGCTTGAGCCGGCCGAAATGCTTGAAATCTCGATGATCCAGAGCATGGCCGGTCAGATCTGCAACGGCGAGCTCAGCCGGAGACGCCCATTCAGGTCTCCGCATCACTCCGCAAGCATGGCGGCGCTCGTCGGGGGCGGCATCCGGCCTCGCCCCGGCGAGGTCGCGCTTGCCCATCACGGCGTGCTGTTTCTGGACGAACTCGCGGAATTTGCCCCGCAGGTCATCGACGCGCTTCGCCAGCCCCTTGAGTCTGGCACGCTGATCATCGCGCGCGCCAACCACCGCATCCTCTATCCCACCCGGATCCAGCTTGTCGCCGCGATGAACCCATGCCGCTGCGGACGCGCGGACGAACCTGGCCATAGCTGCCGGCAGGGGCCGGCCTGCCGGGAGCGCTATCAGGCCCGCCTCTCCGGGCCGATCCTCGACCGCATCGATATCCGCATCACGGTGCCGCCCGTCACACCCGGCGATCTTGCATTGCCACCTTCCGCCGAGGGGAGCGAGGCGGTTCGCGCGCGTGTCGGGCGCGCTCGGGAAAGACAGCGCGAGCGGTTTCGCCGCCTCAAAGCCGACGGCGTCCGGCTCAATGCGGAATGCCCGCCGGCCCTGGTCGATCAGATCGCAAAACCCGACGGCGCGGGCGAGAAACTGCTACGGGACGCAACGGAGGCCTTTCACCTGTCTGCGCGGGGCTATCACCGGATCTTACGCGTGGCTCGAACGCTGGCCGACCTCGACGAGGCGGATAAGGTCATGCCGATGCATCTCGCCGAAGCGCTCTCCTGCCGCGGCGAAGAGGCGCGGCCATCTTCACCGCCACGCCTTAAGGTGGTAGCGCAATGAAGCGGCCGGTTGTGCACCCAAGACAGCCTTACACGACGGAGAGCGCGATCTCGCCGACATGCTCCACGCCGCCCTTCAGATGATCACCGCGTGCAACCGCTCCGACGCCTGCAGGTGTACCGGAAAAAATCAGATCGCCCGCCCGAAGCTCGAACAGCGCGGACAGATGGGAGATCATCTCGGGCACTTTCCAGATCATCTGGCTGAGATCGCCCTTCTGCCGGACGACGCCGTTCACCTCCAGCCATACGGCGCCTGCTGCCGGATGTCCGACCTCGGCTGCCCGCCGAAGCGCCGAACAGGGGGCGGAATTCTCGAAGGCCTTGCCGACTTCCCAGGGACGGCCGAGCTTCTTCGCCTCGCCCTGAAGATCGCGCCGGGTCATGTCGATGCCGACCCCATAGCCGAATACCAGACCCAGAGCCGCGTTGGCCGGCACATCGCGGCCGCCTTCGCCGAGCCCCACCACCATCTCGACTTCAAAATGAACATCGCGCGTGGCGCTCGGATAGGGAAAATCGATGCCCGGCAGCAGGAGATTGTCGGGGTTCTTCTGGAAGAAGAATGGCGGCTCGCGGCTCGGGTCATGCCCCATCTCAATGGCGTGATCGGCATAATTGCGACCGACGCAATAGATGCGGTGGACGGGAAATTTCAGATCCGAGCCGACCACGGGGAGAAACGGAAGGGGAAGCGGGGGGAAAACATAGTCCGACGCCGAGGTCGCCATGCTCATGCTCTGCTCCTGCATAACAGCGGATTGCTGCCCAGTTTAATGCCGATCAGGCGAGGAAAGGCAAGCCCTGCCGCCAACGTTGAGGCCGGATGCCATGCCGAGCTGACCGCGCCGGCCCCGCAAGTAGCCCCCCGCGCAAGGGCGTGGCAGTAGAAAGCCTACGCTCTGCGCCGATCCGCACGAGCATATTTCTAAGCTTTGCTGGCGGCCCGGCAAAATTGCGCTAAGATCAGCGTTTCGCTAAGCGGCCGCCGCAAAGAGCAGCCGCAAAAAGGGAGGTCTCGTTATGGCAGAGAGCGTCTACAAGGTCGTGGAGATAATCGGCACGAGCCCGGAATCCTGGGAAAAAGCCGCCAACGCCGCGGTCGAAATGGCGTCCAAGAGCCTGCGCGACCTGCGGGTGGCCGAGGTGGTCGAGCAAGACCTGGTCATCTCCAGCGGACAGATCGAGGCTTTCCGTACCAAGTTGAAGCTCTCCTTCAAATATGAGGACGGCGAATAGAGCGGACTTCTACTCGCCGGGGGAACCACCAAGTCTGGCCTCTCGTTTTGCGCAGCGGAATTGCTGAAGCCTGTTCCCAGCCACACTTGCATAGGGCTATGCTTTCCGGCCGATGTGCTAAAGAGGCTTAAAGCGCGCGCGGTGCGCCGTTGCGCAATCGGCAGGTTTCCTTGGCAGCCTGCGTGCCGGTTGCTGCATGCCGATCGGGGCCATTCGTGGGATGGGCGCGACCCCGGCTGGCGAGTGCGTCGCCGAGGGGTCGGTGCGTATCAGGGGCCGCGGGGAAAGAGGACGCGGCCGCAGCTACGGCATTTCAACTCTCGTTCCGTCATCTCCACTCCGGCCTGCAGCCGGCCTTCAAGCTGAGGCCGCAGACCCGTGTAGCGATGCCGCGCCGATTGCCGCCTATGGGGCGTGGCGCATTAGGCACCGTCGCCAAGGCTGTCCAACTCGGCGATATCGGCGGCGGACAGTGTCAACGTCGTCGCATGGATCAGGCTTTCGAGCTGTGGAATGCTGGTGGCGCTGGCGATCGGAGCGGTAATGCCGGGTTGGGCCATGATCCAAGCAAGAGCGACTTCGGCAGGCGATGCACAGTGCCTCGCGGAAATCTCGTCGAGCGCCGCCAGAATACGGAAACCGCGGTCATTGAGATAGGCGGAAACGGCGCCGCCGCGCTGGCTCTGGCCGAGATCCGCCTTGCCCCGATATTTGCCGGTGAGGAAGCCCTTGGCGAGGCTGAAATAGGTGATGACACCGAGGCCTTCGGCAACTGCCAGATCGTGCAAAGGACCGTCGAAATCGCTGCGGTCGTAGAGGTTGTAGCCGGGCTGGATCACCTCGTAGCGCGGCAGGCCCTTGGCGGCAGAGACGTCCAGTCCGGCGCGCAGCTGCTCGGCGTTGAAATTGGAGGCGCCGATGGTCCGCACCTTACCCGCCTTGATCAGCTTTTCGTGGGCCCTTAGCGTTTCCTCGTGCCCAGTCGCCGGGTCGGGCTTATGCGAGAAATAGACGTCAATATGGTCGGTCTGCAGCCGGCGCAGTGAGTCCTCCACCGCCCGCTCGATATGAGCCGCCGAGAGGCCGCCCTGGTCCATATCGAAGCCAACCTTGGTGATCAGCACCAAGCGATCCCGCCCTTTTCGGCTCGCGATCCATTTGCCGATGATGGTCTCGGATTCGCCTCCTTTATTGCCCGGCACCCAGCGGCTGTAGACGTCGGCGGTATCCACCGTCTCGAGCTCTGCGCCGGTGAAGCGGTCGAGAATGTCGAGCGTGCGCGCCTCATCGGCGGTCCAGCCGAAGACATTGCCGCCCAGCACCAGCGGCGAGATCTGAATGCCGGAGCGGCCAAGTGGGCGTTTGGTCATGATGGGGTTCCTTCTGCATGATGTCTCGCCCGCGGCGTGCGCGGGAGTGCGGGGCGACGCTGCTCGGCGGGGGACAAGCCGACGAGAGCCGGAATTGGGCTCGGTAAAGCTTTTAACCCCGTCGCTTCGATTTCATCCGAAACCAAGGCAGCACGCATCTCACATCGGCGGCATTCTTAGGGAATTCAAGCGGAAGGCCGGATCAGCTCCGCGTCGTGGCCGCTGCGCGCTCGCAGGTGTCCCAATATGCGGCCGACCCGTTTGCTCGTCATCCAACCCTGCGTCTGGCGACCGAATATGTTCCTTACTGCGCGACAACTCGATAAGCCGCGAGGCCATCTCATTAACCGGCAGCACGAAATCCGCTATCCTGGTGGCGATTGCGGCTCCTGGCATCGAAGTGTATTCCGCCTCTCGCGGGTCCTGCACCAGGATGACGCCGCCGGCCTCCTTGACGGCTTTGATACCAACTGCTCCGTCCTAGCCGGAACCGGTCAGAACGATCGCGACGCCATCGCCGCGACGCTCCGCCATCGAGCGGAAGAAATGGTCTATCGGCAATCGTTTACCGCGTGGCTCTTTGAATTCCGCGGTCGCAATCTCATGGTCCGAGAGCACCAGTCGCCGGTTGGGCGGGATCACATAAACGTGGTTCGGTTCAAGCTCCATGCTTTCCGAGACCTGGGTGACCGGCATCGGCGTTCGCCCAGCGAGAATGCCGGCGAGCTCGCTTTGGCGGTTCGATCGATCACGGCGGACCGGTTATCACCAAACCGGCTCCCTCGTGGTCGCGTCGCTCCCTGTTGCGCACGGTAGCGCTAAGACCTACGGTCTTGTTCTAGCGTTAATTCTCGATAATCCCGGGGGTTGGTCAAATTCAGAAACTGTCGGTATCGACTGGCCGATTTTTCGCTCGAGAGTGGGAAACCATTGTCAGTTATACTGGAAAAGACCCGCTTGACCGTGCCTCCCCGCTAAAGCACGAGCGTAATCGCTCCAGCCGATTGCCGCTCTCTGACCCGACGAACAATCTCCTCTGCGATCTTTTGGACTGAGCCAGTGAAGTCGATCGGTCCGTCATATTCAGTGGCGTTTCTGGGCATGCCGCACACTGCCCCGTACCGCGAACCAAGCACCATCGTGGTACCGCCGGCGAAATGAATAGAGGCAAGTCCCTTCGCCCCGTCACTGAGCGACCCCCTCAGCACTACGCCAATACCACATCTACCAGCGTGGGCCGCCACCGACTCGAACAGCAAGTCGACCGTGCGATTACGATATCGGTTGTGCGCACCTGCAATCAGATGCACTCGGCTTCGTTCCGCCAAAGACAAATGCGCAGCCGGTTCGCCGATGTAGCAGGCGCCGGCCCGATACTCGTCGGCTTCCTGGGGTATGATGACTGGAAGAGCCGAGCGACGGGCGAGCACTTCTTGAAGATGGCTGATGCTGTTGCTGGAGCGGTGGAGGACCACCATCAGAACGGCAGGCAATTCAGCCGGGAGGGCCTCGAGCAAGTCACGCAGGTCGCGCAGGCCATCAGCGCCAGAGGCGCCGACCGCTACGAAAAATGGCGACGGAGTAGACGTAGTGGTCAAAGGTGCCGCGTGCATATCCTCACGTAGGGCATCATGGCCACATTTGCCTTGATCTGCATCAACACGCATGTTGGACGACAGCCCGGATTGGAAACTCTTCCCACCACGTATCCCCCATTCTAGGTGGGCGGAGCCGCGCCCCAGTCCGACTGGTTTGGTACGCCAACATTTAAATGGCGACCACCGAACGCGCTCGCCAGTGACCGGGTGCAATCGGAGTCTATCGGCGGCCCTCAGTCGCAGATTGTACTCTACTCTATCCAAACCTACTCCACAGTACTCCCCGTCATTCCCACTCGATCGTTCCAGGCGGCTTGGAGGTGATGTCGTAGACCACGCGGTTGATGCCGCGCACCTCGTTGATGATGCGCGTCGCGGTGCGACCGAGGAAATCGTGGGAGAAGTCGAAATAATCCGCGGTCATGCCATCGGTCGAGGTGACGGCACGCAAGGCGCACACATAATCATAGGTGCGGGCATCGCCCATGACGCCGACGGTGCGCACCGGCAGCAGCACCGCAAAAGCCTGCCAGACCGCGTCGTAAAGGCCGGCCTTGCGGATCTCATCGAGATAGATGGCATCAGCTCGGCGCAGGATGGCAAGGCGGTCCTGTGTCACCTCACCGGGCACGCGGATAGCAAGCCCCGGCCCGGGGAAGGGATGGCGGCCGACAAAGCTCTCCGGCAGGCCTAGCTCGCGGCCGAGCACGCGCACCTCGTCCTTGAACAGCTCGCGCAGGGGCTCGAGCAGCCTCAAGCGCATCCGCTCTGGCAATCCGCCGACATTGTGGTGCGACTTGATGGTGACGGACGGACCGCCGCTGAAGGAAACGCTCTCGATTACATCCGGATAGAGCGTGCCCTGCGCAAGGAAATCGGCGCCGCCAAGCTTTGCGGCCTCCTCGTCGAACACGTCGATGAACAGGCGCCCGATGGTCTTGCGCTTCTGCTCGGGGTCGGTCACGCCTTCGAGCGCGCGCAGGAAACGGTCCTCGGCCTCAACATGGATGAGCGGGATGTTGTAGGTCTCGCGGAATAACGAGACGACTTGCTCAGCCTCGCCCTCGCGCAAGAGGCCGTGGTCGACAAAAATGCAGGTGAGCTGGTCGCGGATCGCCTCATGGATCAGCACGGCGGCAACCGCGGAATCAACTCCACCCGACAGGCCGCAGATCACGCGCTTGTCGCCGACCTGCTCGCGGATGCGGGCAACGGCGCGTTCGCGGAACTGGCCCATGCTCCAATCACCCGCCACACCGGCAATGTTATGCACGAAATTGGCGAGCAGCTTCGCGCCGTCGGGTGTGTGCACCACCTCCGGGTGGAACATGAAGGAATAGAAGCGCCGGCTTTCGTCAGCCGCCACAGCGAACGGCGCGTTGCCCGACACCGCAAGAACCTCAAAGCCGGGCGCAAGCTGGATCACCCGGTCGCCGTGGCTCATCCAGACCGGATAGTGCGCGCCCTCCCGCCAGACGCCGTCGAAGATCGGGCTGTCTTTCAGAACTTCGACCAGCGCACGGCCGAACTCGCGGTGGTCGGCAGGCTCGATCTCGCCGCCGAGCTGGGCGATCATGGTCATCTGCCCATAGCAGATGCCGAGCACCGGGACGCCCGCTTCGAACACCGCATCGGGCGCGCGCGGCGTGCCGATCTCATGCACGCTGGCGGGGCCGCCGGAGAGGATCACCGCCTTGGGCTTCAGCCGGGCGAAAGCTTCGGCGGCAGACTGAAACGGCACAATCTCGGAATAAACGCCGGATTCGCGCACTCGCCGGGCAATCAGCTGCGTCAGCTGGCTGCCGAAATCGACGATCAGAACAGTGTCGGTCATAAGAGCGGGTAGAACACCCGGAATGGCGCGGCGTCAAGCGTGATCATCGCGCAGCGCAGGGGAGACCGAACCAGGCGAATGGGCGGGACATGCTTCGCCCATCCGCATATTCGCAGAAAAATGCCAGTCGACTATTGCCAGGCATCCACACAGCCGGTGGGCGCCTGCGCGGCCGTCCCGCCGATGCGGGTCTTGACCTCATTGCAGGCCCATTTGCGCAAGGGATCGGGCATACGGCTGTTCACCTCCACCCACATCTCGTCATTCGCGGACGCGACGGTGTAGGTGGCATAAAGCCAATAACCAAAGACGATGATCGCCAAAACCACGACAATTCCGAGAAGCGTTCTGATGAAGCCCATGGATTTTACTCTCTTTTGATTCCCCGTCTGTCGCTGCCGAGGCACCGCGTCGACGGCGCGGATGATAGGCGGCGTTTGTAACAAAAACTTAACCGAGAGCAAAAGCCTTTCAGCCCCTTAAGGCCGAGAATTTTCAAGCCTCAGGCAAAGTTACAAAACACAAGCACAAAGGCAGGATTTTGGCGGAAAAAACCCGATTTGGCGGCAACTCTTCCTAAGCTGATTGCTGGCTTAATCCTGGACCGCCCGGCGCAACAAGCTGATATAGAAGCCATCGGTTGCATGTTGCTTTGGGGTCAACTGAAGGCTGCGCTCAGAAGCGCGAGGCGACTGTGGAGGAGCATCGCCGCCTGTCCAATGGTCGCGGTAATCGACTTGGGAAAAACTGGGCATGTTCTGCTCCAGCCATGCGGTTTGCTCGTTATTTTCTCGGGCGAGCACCGAGCAGGTGGCGTAAACCAGCATCCCGCCCGGCTTCACCAAAGGTGCAGCCAGTGCAAGCACGACGCGCTGTTCGCCAATGCGGGCGGAAAGCGCATCGGCTGTGAGACGCCATTTGGCATCCGGACGCCGTCGCCACACGCCAGAGCCGGAACAGGGCGCATCGACGAAAACGGTGTCGAACTTGCCGGCCAGCCCCGCCAGGGGCCGCTCATCGCCGGCATTCATCACCTGGACATTGCGCGCACCGGCCCGTTTGAGCCGCTCGAAAATCGGCCGCAAGCGCGTTTTGTCCGCGTCATAGGCGTAGATCTGTCCGGTGTTCTGCATCAGGGCGGCAATCGCCAGCGTCTTCCCGCCCGAGCCCGCACAGAGATCGATCACCTGCTGGCGCGGTCCGATCCCGGCGAGGAGGACAGCAATTTGCGAGGCCTCGTCCTGAACCTCGAACCACCCCCTTCCGTGCGCACCTTCCGCTTCGACGTTCGGGTTCTTCTGCTGCGGCCCCGGGGGCGCAATGCGCACGCCCCAAGGCGAATAAGGCCCCGGGCGGGGGTGATAGGCCTGGAGCGCAGCAAGCACCCGCGGCCGGTCGGCTTTCAGGCTATTGACGCGCAAATCAATCGGTGCGCGTTCGGCAAGCGCCTGCCCTTCGGCCACGGCGTTTTCACCGAAGCGTTGCGCAAAATCGGGGTAAAGCCATTCCGGAATGTCGGCGACGACCCAGGCCGGCGCGCCCTCGAGGCTTTGCCGCAATCCCGCCCGCTCTGCATCGGTGAGCGGCGCCGGCGCATGCTGCGCACCGTCACACAGCGCCTCGATTTCGTCGGCCGGGAGCCCCCAAATGTGGTGGAGCGCCGCCAGCACCAGGCCGCGCGGTGTTTCCCCGCCCATCCGCCAGGCGAGCGAGGCGCGCTTGCGCAGCGCATCATAGACGAGCGTCCCGATCGCCGAGCGGTCGCCGGAGCCAGCGAAGCGGTGGCTCTTTGCCCAGTCGGCCAGGGCTGTCGCCGCCGGCCGGTGCCGGTCGATGATGTCGTTCAGAATTTCGATTGCCGCTGAAACACGGCCAGCCAGCCGCATGAGTTAAATAGTTGGTGGAAGCAGGAATTTGAACAACAGATAGGCCGTCATGATCACCACCACAATGTAGCCGACCGCGAAAATGGCGCCGCGCCGCAGCACCACGTTCGACGACGTATGCTCGATTGCGTGCACCACCCGGCTGATGACGAAGATCCAGGCCAGGACGATGAAGATCAGATCGGCCGTCCGTGTGATCTGCGCAATTAGGCAGAGAACATAAAACAGCACCGGCAGCTCGAACTGATTGCTGTAGCAATTCGCAAATTGCCGGGCCCGTATGGGCCAGCCCCGATTGTCGAGCGCAATGTCGTCAACGCTGACCTGTCCCGAATTCAGCGCTGCCTGGCGATGCAGCCCCATGGCCAGCGTCAACACCAGCGTCAGGATGATCTGCGCCATCACCGGATAAAGAACGGCTATTCCCATCGCGTGCTCCCCCCTTTTTCGCGATTTAAGCAGACTCGCGAGGGAAGACCAACGAAACCCGTTTCGGTTTCCAGAGCCCGGCGCGATTTTGCTGCGGTTCAGCCGTTGGTGGGATAGTTCGGACTTTCGCGGGTGATGGTCACGTCGTGGGTATGACTTTCGCGCAGGCCCGCATTGGTGATCTGGATGAACTCGGCCTTGCGGTGGAATTCCTCGATGGTCGAAGCACCGGTATAGCCCATCGCCGCGCGCAAGCCGCCGACAAGCTGGTGCAGCACACTGCCGACCGGTCCACGATAAGGCACCTGGCCTTCAATCCCCTCCGGCACGAGCTTGAGCGTGTCGCTCACCTCCTGCTGGAAATAACGATCGGCCGAGCCGCGCGCCATCGCCCCGATCGAGCCCATGCCGCGATAGGATTTATACGACCGGCCCTGATAGAGATAGACCTCGCCGGGGCTCTCGTCCGTGCCCGCGAGCAGCGAGCCGATCATCACGGTCGAGGCTCCGGCCGCAAGCGCCTTGGCGAGGTCACCGGAATATTTGATGCCGCCATCGGCAATGGCTGGAATGCCATGCCTGTCGGCCTCCTCGGAGGTCTCCATGATCGCCGTGAGCTGCGGCACGCCGACCCCGGCGACAATGCGCGTGGTGCAGATCGAGCCCGGCCCGATGCCGATCTTGATAGCGTCCGCCCCGGCATCGATCAGTGCTTTGGCGCCTTCACGAGTTGCGACATTGCCGGCCACCACCTGGACGGCGTTGGAATAGCGCTTGATGCGCGTCACCGCCGCCAACACGCGGCTGGAGTGACCGTGCGCGGTGTCCACCACCACGACATCGACGCCTGCATCGATTAGATGCTCGGTGCGCGCAAACCCATCCTCGCCCACTGTGGTCGCCGCAGCAACCAGGAGCCGGCCTTCGGCATCCTTGGCCGCATGCGGGTGCTGGCGCGCCTTCTCGATGTCCTTCACGGTGATGAGGCCGATGCAGTGATAGTCGTCATCGACCACGAGCAGCTTTTCGATGCGGTGCTGGTGCAGCAGCCGCATGGCCTCCTCGCGGGAGACGCCTTTTTTCACCGTGATCAGGTTCTCGCGGGTCATCAGCTCGGAGACGGGCTGGGCCTGATTGGTCGCAAAGCGCACATCACGATTGGTGAGGATGCCGACCAGCTTGCCGTCCTGCGAGCCGTTGACGGGCGGCTTGACCACCGGAATGCCAGAGATCGAATGCCGGCGCATCAGCTCCAGCGCCTCGCGCAACGTCGCGGTCGGCTGAATAGTGACCGGATCGACCACCATGCCGGATTCGAACTTCTTCACCTTGCGGACGTGCTCGGCCTGCTCTTCCGGCTCGAGATTGCGGTGGACGACGCCGATGCCGCCGGCCTGCGCCATGGCAATGGCAAGGCGGCCCTCGGTCACGGTGTCCATCGCCGCCGAGAGAATGGGAATGTTGAGGGTGATGCTGCGGGTCAGCCGCGCGGAGACGTCAGCGGCGGTCGGCATCACCTCGGAATGGGCAGGCCGCAGGAGAATATCGTCAAAAGTTAGAGCTGTTTCTGCCCTCAGTTGTGCCATGGGCGAGTACTCTTCCATCGGCTAGGGTGCTAGCCTGTATACAACCATTTGCGGCTTCTCTATCACTTCGGCCCGGCTATGCATAGTCCGGGAGGTCCCGGCTTTGGCGGATGTCAACCGCTTCCGCGAAAGCCAGTAGCAAGAACATAAAGTTCGGCGCTATCGGCGCGGCTGGCTTTCGGCTTCACATGCCGGACCACGCTAAAGGCACGCTTCAAGGTGTCGAGCAGCGCCCGCTCGGTGCCGCCTTGGAGCACTTTGCAGAGAAAGAAGCCGCCCGGCGCCAGGATTTGCAAGGCAAAGTCGAGCGCCACTTCGGCGAGACCCATGATGCGCAAATGGTCGGTACTCGGATGGCCGGTTGCCGGCGCGGCCATATCGGAGAGCACCGCATCGGCTTTGTGCCCGCCAAGGGCTTCGATGATGCGCTCGGGCGCGCCGGTATCCATGAAATCCGCACAGATCAGGGTTGCGCCCGGCAAAGGCGCCATTTCGGACAGGTCAATGGCAACCAGCACGCCACTGCCGTCCGTGGCCTTGATGCGCTCGGCTGCCACCTGCGACCAACCGCCGGGAGCGGCCCCGAGATCAACCACCACGTCGCCGGGCTTCAACAGCCCATATTTTTCGGCGATCTCGCTGAGCTTATAGGCTGCCCGCGAGCGATAGCCTTCGCGCTTGGCGGCGGCCACATAGGGGTCGTTGAGCTGACGCTCAAGCCATAGCGTCGAGGACAGGCGCCGCTTTTTTGCGGTCCGCACGCGCACCTTCAGCGCCCGCGCACCGCTCTTCTTGTCCGATTTTCGTGAAACCATCAGGCTTGCCCTTATCACGGCGCGCCTGGACCGGCAATCAGGACCGTCGGCGCTCGGCGGTATCCTCGGCCATGAGGCTGGCGAGGATGCCTTCGCGCAGACCCCGGTCGGCAACGCGCAGCCTTGTCCAGGGCCACAGGCGCAGCATCGCTTCGAGGATGGCGCAGCCGCCCAATACCAGATCAGCCCTGTCAGGGCCGATGCAAGGCTGGCGCGAGCGCGCATCGAAACTCATTTGCAAGAGTTTGCCGGAGACGCCCCGCACCTCCGCCTCTGTGAGCCAGCAGCCATCCACCTTGCGGCGGCTATAGGTTTCAAGGCCGAGATAGACGCCAGCGAGCGTGGTCACCGTACCCGACGTACCAAGGAGATGCGTTCTACCGCGGCCGACACTATCGGCGATGCGGTAGCGCTTCTCGAAAGGCTCCAGGCGCGCCAGGACATGGGCAACCATCTCCTCGAAAATCGCCTCGTCGACATGGCGGCCGCCGAACTGCTCGGCGAGCGTAACGACGCCGACCGGAAGCGAGGTCCAGGCCACGATCGCGCTCTGCACCCGAACGCGGTCCGCCAATGTCTGCCGCCTGCCGGAGCGCAGACGACGCAGGTCAAGCCAGATCAGCTCAGACGACCCACCACCGATATCGAAGACCAGCGCCCAATCACTGCTGCGATCGATCAGCGACGCGCAGCCGGCGACAGCAAGCTTTGCCTCGGTCTCCCGGCTGACGATTTCGATGCGCAGACCGGTTTCCCGCCCTGCGGTCTCGATGAACTCGCCAGCATTCTTCGCCACGCGGCAGGCCTCGGTAGCAATCAGGCGCGACCTGGCAACGCCGCGCCTGGCCATCTTCTCCGAGCAGACCTTTAAAGCCTCGATGGTGCGCGCCATAGCTGCATCGGAGAGCAACCCTGTGCGGCTGACGCCTTCGCCCAGCCGGATGATCTTAGAGAACGCATCGATAACCTGGAAGCCGCGGCGAGACGGGCGCGCAACCAGCAGCCGGCAATTGTTCGTGCCGAGATCGAGGGCGGCGTAGATCGGCGCAGGCCGGTACACATCACTCGAGGAACAGGAAAACTCCGTGGCAATAGGAGCGAGCGAACCGTTAGGCCGGAGCAACGATGTCGCTGGACCAACCCCTACGCCTTTGGCATCCGCGTCCGCAGCCTTAGCAGCCACGACGCCCTGCTCGCCCAATTCAGCCACCCTTCTTGTCCCCAAAGAGGCGTTTTCTGACACCCCCACTTCACCGGCTTGTTACTTTATCAGCCTAGCCGCCGCCGTAAAGGCTTTCTAAAGAAAGGGTTTAACATGCGGCTGCTACAACCTTTGGCACGCAAAGTCTGCCTTACAAATAGGCAGGAATGCGGCGAAATTAGGCGGAAGCGCAGCATGCGGGCCCTGTCACCAGGCAAGCGGAACCATCACGCCTTCTGCCGCTTTCCTCCGCTAGCATGAAGCGACAAGGACGCCTCCCCGCTGATAGGAAGGCTTCCTGTGCCTTGCAACAAGCACGGGGGCAACCGATTCTTCATGACCGATCAAGCGCAGGAGAACGCGTCGATGCCGGGGAAGACGCCCGGCCGCCTCAAGGCGAAGATTAATCGCGCGGCAGCCGGCCTGACGCATGCCGTGTTTGTCCTGGCCATCGCTCTCGCCTTCACCAAGGCAGGCGAACCACAGGCGACCGCGAGGCAGGAGGATGGGCGCAAGGAGCAGCCGATTGATGCGCCTCGCCCGTTGGCCGCTGCGCCCGAAATCGCCTCGCAGCCGCAGATTGGAAATGGCACCGAAATGCCCGCGGAAGGTGAAGCCGGGGAAGGTGGGGAATTTCAGATTGCCGCTCGCTCCCGTCGCCCCAGGGAGCGGAAAGAGGATCTTCCGCCGCCATCGCCGGTGACGGCGCTGCCCACGCCGCAGCGCTCCGCTGCGGATCAGGCCCGCGCCGACCGGCTGATGGCGCGCCTCGTCTTAGCCTATCCGGACATGCTCGCCAGCCATGACGACAACAACCTGATCTGGCGCGACGGCACGAAAATGGGCTTCGATGACGGCATGGAGAAATCCTTCCAGGAGCGTCTGGAGCATCCCGATGTCGAGGATCAGTTCGCCATCCCCTACCCTCTCGGCGAGATGCTGTCCGACCCCGAACCGGATTTTGACCCCGGGCGATTTCGCAACGAAGCTTTCTTCACCAAGATGTATGGCGATTGCCGGCGCGACCGCGATGTGCAAAAGCGGCTCGTCGATGTGGTGTGGCTGCCCAAGAACGGGGCGAAGAAGATCAAAGTCACGCCGATCAACGGCGTAGCCGAGAAGCTGCAGCAGATCTCAGACGAGCTCGATGCGCTGCCGCAGGAATTCCTGAGATATCTGCGTCCCATCGCCGGTACGTTCAACTGCCGCGACATCGCCAATACCAGCCGATCGAGCGCGCATGGCTTCGGCATTGCAATCGACCTGAACAGCGCGCAAGGCGATTATTGGGAGAATCGCGGGCGCAGCCGCGGCGCCGAGCCTGAGATGCTCGAATATCGCAATCGTGTCCCCCAGGAAATCGTCGCGATTTTCGAGAAGCATGGCTTCATCTGGGGCGGCAAGTGGTATCACTACGACACCGCCCATTTCGAGTACCGGCCAGAGCTTCTCGTGGCCGAGGAGTTGGTCGGCGGCGGCAATGTTGCGGTGCCAATGCCGGAGAAACAGCCGCGCAACTTGAATTGAGCAAAAGGACAGCGGCGCCCTTTGGGCGCCGCGTCATGCTTCTTAACGTGCGAAACAGCTCAGTAGAGCACCATCGGATTGCCCGGCGAGCCGGTCGCGCCGACCATTTTCAGCGGCGACCAGATGAAGGCGCCTTCGAACACCTTGGCGTCGACCAGCGACTTGGTGTCGATGTTCTCCAGGTTCCACAGACCCAGCCTTGTCTGGCTCTCGGTGTGGCAGGGCACGGCAAAATCCTTGCCGCCCTCGCCTGCCGGCTGGGCGTCGTTGGCCGAGGTGTCGCCCATGGTCAGGGCGATGTTGCGCTCGCCGAAATAATGGCAGGCGCTGACGCCGAAGCCCGGCTCGCCCTTGGCGAACAGGTCGCGCGCGGCTTTGCGCTGCTCCGATGTCATGGTCATGTACTTGTCGTTGCTCCAGCTATTGCCCTGGCCGGTGTGGAGGGCAACGCAGTCGCCGGCCTGGATCTCGCCGAGACTCTGGGCCTTGATCATCCCCTGGACGTCCTCGGCGGTGACGATGCCGGGATCGCCGGCCGCATTCGGGATCGGCAGCATCTCGGCGTCGGCCGGGATCTTGTTCTGCGATTTGCGATAGGCCACCGCGTCGAGCACGACGAGACGGCACACGAAGCCGACATCGGCGACGCCTTCGACACCGCCCGGCCCCATGCCGAGGACACGCCCGCCTGCACCGCGCTCATAGGATTGCGGGTACATGTGGCCGTTATACATGAACACGCCCTTGGAGGTGTTCACGCCGATATGGCCGGGACCGTCGAACTGCGTGCCGATCTGGCCCAGCTCGGTGGTCACCAGCTCGTCGTGATAGACCATCGCATTCTCGCCGAACGGACCGCCGGTCGGCGTGCCGGGAATGCTGAGCTGCCAGCCGCGGGCGCCGAAAGCCGGGATCTCGCGGTGGTAGTATTTGCCGACTGCGATGGTCTTGAACTGCTTTACCGTGGCGAGCGCGCGCTTGACGTTCTCCGGGTTCTTGGTGTGATTGGCCGAGCCGGCATGGTCGTCGGGGCCCCATTTGGTCGGCGCCCATTTCTCATTGAGCGGCTTATCGCTGGTCGGCCCTGGCAGCGCCTGCGCGAAAGCCGAGCCGGTGAAGGCGACAAGCACCGCTCCGGCGAGCAATGAACCTCGCATGTTCCTATCCTCCCACTGTTTTTATGACGTGCTTACCCGACTAAAGTCTCACGTCGCAGGCCGAAACGCCAGTGGGGCAATGAAAGCACGCGGAGGTAGAACGGCTTAGCCAATCACATCCGGAACACGCCGAAGGTGGTTTCGGGTATGGGCGCGTTCAGCGCGGCGGAGAACGCGAGCGCCAGCACGCGGCGCGAGGCGAGCGGGGGGATGATGCCATCGTCCCAGAGGCGGGCGGTGGCGTAATATGGCTCGCCTTCGGCCTCATATTGCTGGCGGATCGGCGCTTTAAACGCCTCCTCTTCCTCCGCCGACCAGGCCCCGCCGCCCTCCTCTATGCCGGTACGCCGGACGGTCGCCAGCACGCTCGCCGCCTGCTCGCCGCCCATCACCGAGATGCGGGCATTGGGCCAGGTGAACAGAAATCGCGGGGCATAGGCGCGGCCGCACATGGCGTAATTGCCTGCCCCGTAAGAGCCGCCGATGATCAGCGTCACCTTCGGGACATTCGCGCAAGCGACAGCGGTCACCATCTTGGCGCCGTCCTTGGCGATGCCGCCCGCCTCGTAATCGCGCCCAACAATGAAGCCGGCAATGTTCTGCAGGAAAAGCAGCGGGATCCGCCGTTTGCAGCACAGCTCGATGAAATGGGCGGCCTTGAGCGCGGATTCCGAATAGAGGATGCCATTATTGGCGATGATGCCGATGGGAATGCCTTCGATATGGGCGAAGCCTGTCACAATCGTCGTGCCGTAGAGCGCCTTGAATTCGTCCAGCTCGGAGCCGTCGACAAGCCGCGCGATCACCTCGCGCACGTCATACTGCACGGCAAGGCGCGACGGCACAATGCCAGGCAGCTCGGCAATGTCGTAGGCGGGCGGGTTAGGATCGGCGAAGACGATATCGGGTGCCTTGCGCATGTTGAGACTGGCGATGATCCGGTGTGCCTTCTCCAGCGCATCGAGATCGTTCTCGGCATAGTGGTCGGCGACGCCCGACTTGCGGGCATGCACCTCGGCGCCGCCCAGCTCCTCGGCGGTGACGGTCTCGCCGGTTGCCGCCTTCACCAGCGGCGGGCCGCCGAGAAAGATCGTGCCCTGATTGCGGACGATAATGGTCTCATCCGACATTGCCGGCACGTACGCGCCGCCCGCCGTGCAGGAGCCCATCACCACCGCGATCTGCGGAATTCCGGCCGCCGACATGCGCGCCTGATTGTAGAAAATGCGGCCGAAATGATCGCGGTCGGGAAACACCTCGGTGTGGTAAGGCAGGTTCGCGCCGCCGCTATCGACCAGATAGATGCAGGGCAGACGGTTGGCCTGCGCGACTTCTTGCGCGCGCAGATGCTTCTTCACCGTCATCGGGAAATAGGTGCCGCCTTTGATGGTGGCGTCGTTACACAGGATCATGCATTCGCGGCCCGAGACGCGCCCGACCCCGGTGATCAGGCCCGCGCCCGGCACATCGCCGCCGTAGAGGCCATGAGCGGCGAGTGGGGAGAGTTCAAGGAAGGGGGACCCGGGGTCGATCAGGCGGCGCACGCGTTCGCGCGGCAGGAGCTTGCCGCGGGCGGTATGGCGCTCGCGGGCAGACGCAGGCCCGCCGAGGGCGGCTTCGCAATGGCGCGCATCCAACTCGGCGACGAGCGCATCGAACGCGGCGCGGTTCGCCTGAAACTCTTCGCCCGTCGTTGAAATCCTGCTGATGATCTTGCCCAAGGCATGGCCTTTCGTGAGCTGCCGCGGGCGCGAGTATTAAGGCTTTTTTTCAATTTTTTCTACCATGCCGCCGGCTTCTTTCCACGCCTTGAAGCCGCCTTTGAGGTGGGCAACGTTCTCCAGCCCCATGCGTTGTGCGGTTTGCGTGCAAAGCGCCGAGCGCCAATCCAGCGCGCAGTGGAACACGAACTGCTCGGCCTCGCCGAACTCTCGCTTGAAATAAGGGCTTGCCGGATCGATCCAGAATTCCAGCATGCCGCGCGGGCAATGGAACGAGCCCGGGATGCGTCCCTCGCGTTCAAGTTCGCGGATGTCGCGGACATCGACGACGAGGACACCACCCTGCGTCAGCATCGCCTGCAACTGCTCCGGCGTGATCTCCTCGATTTCCCGACGGGCAGCCTCGATCAGGGCTTCATAGCCGATTTTCATGGGCTTGGGCATGCACTTCACGCAGCCGGGAAGCCGCGCACCTCTATGCGGTAGGTTTGCCTTGGTGCCACCGGGAACACTAAAATGCAATCGATTAGTTCGCCCAGCTGGTCCGCGCCGCGCCCATGTTATCTCTCCCGCACGACGCGGAAGCCGTTTGTCGAATAGCGCACGTCAAAATCATATTTGAAACGGGCGGCTGTGCGCGCGAAGCGCTGATCGTTGTTGAACGCTCCGCCGCGCAAGACCCGCTCGCGGCAGTCCGGCTTGGTATAGGCCGAGCCGTCATTCGGCGCGTTTTTGTAATTGTCGGCCCAGCAGTCCTCGACCCATTCCGCGGCATTGCCGGCCATGTCCAGGAGGCCGAAGGCATTGGGCGGAAAACTGCCGGTGGGCATGATCTTGCCGACCGGGTTGGCCGTGCACCCCACGCAATTGGCATGATCTTTTTCGACCGCATCACCCCAGTAATAGGCGCTTGTGGTACCGGCGCGCGCGGCATACTCCCATTCGGCTTCGGTCGGCAGACGGTAGGTCCCGCCTGTCTTGCGCGACAGCCAGGCGAGATAGACCTTTGCGTCATTCCAATCGAGATTGACGACAGGGTTCAAGCCGCGCCCCAGCCCCCGATCGCTCGGGCGAAACTGACAACCGCCCTCCGCAAGACAGGCGTCCCATTCGGCAAATGTCACCTCGCGCCTGCCGATGTAAAACGGCTTGGAGATCGTGACCTCATGAACCGGGGTCTCGAACGGAAGACCATCGGTTGAGCCCATTGCAAGCTTGCCGGGCGGGACCAGAACCATCTCGGGACAGACCGGGCATTCGCGGCCGGCAGTGGGCTGTTCGGCCGCTCCCGCCTGCGCCTGCGCCTGCGCACCGGGCGCCGGTGAGGGCGTGGCGGTTTCGCCAGGCGCATTGTTCGTCGCGGCGGGCTGAAGCTGCGCGAGCCGGGCGCGCGCGATCTGGGCGAACTGCCCCTGCGGATAGGCGCTCAGATAAGCTTGATAGTCCGCGGCGGCGCTGCTGTCCTTGATCGTGTCCCAAAAGCCGACCTCGACGGGATCGGCTGGTCTTGGAGCGGCGGGCGCGGCTGCGGGAAGCACAACCAGGTCGCCGGGAAGCGGGGCGGATTGCCAGACCGATTGCGTATTGCCGCTGAGGCGCAGCACCGCCGCTCTGGTCTGGTTGACGACCGCGTCGAAGCCGAGGCCAGGCGTCTGCATCGCCTGGAGAAGCTGGGCAGCGAAGAGATCCTTGGGCGAATCGGTCACCAGCTGCCCCGGTGTGGCCGAGAACACGACGGAGATACCCTGCGCGGTCTCAGGCGCGGCGAGGCCGCGAAGATCGCCCGCTACACGCTGCTGCCACGGGTTGGCGTCGGCTCGCATTGAGGACCACGAGGCTTCCAGGCGTGCGGGCCACAGTCAGGGCATGGAGGAAAAGACCCAGATCGATGGTTTCGCGCCGGAGATCGTGGGGCCCAGTAATTTTGGAATCGATGGCAACCAGATAATTGCGCCCCTGATACTGCACGGCATGGCCGGAATAATAGACGAACGCGGTGCCGCCACGCTTCAACCGTTCGGCGAATATTGGCAAGCCCTGCAGAATCTCATCCCGCCGTGCATCTTCCAGATAGAAAACCGTAAATCCACCCTGGCGCAGCACATCGGCGACCTGGCGCGCACCGCTGACGCTATCCTCAATAGGGGATAGCGCGTAGGCCCCGTTGCCGATGACCAGCGCCACGCGCGGCCTGCTTCCTTGCGCAGCAGCTGTCCCGGCGTTCACAAAAGCCGCAAGGGTCAAGAGCGCGAGGCCGGCGAGAAGGCGTGCCAGAATCTGAAATAGAGGTGCTTTCACGGCAGAGTTAACGGACATGCTGGCCCCAAGCCGCCATCGCGCTCATCCCAATAGAAGAATCGTAATCGCTAATATTCTTTTCTGACATTTTAATCAATTTCCTTCCCCAAACGAAATAAGAGGCTTTGTTACTTAGCGGCGCGACCGTGCCTTGCGCGTCTTTCGCGCCGATCTGCGGGCTTTCGGATCGCCGAGCGTGACTTTGATCAGCGGGCACATTTACCGGCGGATCATTGCGGATCGGAACATCTCATGCAGGAGAATGCATCCGAGGCTGTCGCCGCCGCCATGCAATTTTTTTTGTCCCGTTTTCGAACGATATCCAGACTGACAGCGTCTCACAGTCGGGAGCGGCGTTCACAACGCGCCATGTGTGAGAAATAGCTTCTCACCTCACCTGCAATAAACAGATTGGCAGGAAGGCTATGATCAACGGCTCGACCTTTTCCCGTTTCTTGCATGTGGGTTTCTTCGTCGTGGCGATGTCGCAGGCAGCGCTGGCGCAGAACGCGCAGCAGGGAGACGCGGCGCCGGCGTTGATCACCTTGACTTTGCCGGACGGATCCAAGACGACGCTGTTGTCAGCTACCATCAAGCGCATCAGGAAAGCCATTCCGCCGGAGACGCAAAGCGGGGCAAGAACCAGAATTGACTGGCTGCAGTCGCTGCTCGTGCGTGAGTCGCCTGAGGACGTCGCCGCGCTCGTGGAACGGAGCATTCCTTCTCTCGCCAAATTGCGCATGCCCGAGGGCTCGCCGATCTGGTTCAAGGGCGGGATTGCACAAGGCCCTATGCCGCTGACGGGGTACCAGTTGCAGAACGGCGTGCATTCAGCAATCGTTCTGGGCGATAGCCTGCAGTTTCTGGCAAGCACGCCTGAAGAGGTGCGCCAGGAATTGTCCGTTAAGGGCGGCAATGCCCTGCCGGAACCGCAGGCCGTAGCGAGTGTGTCGCAAGCCCAGAAGGCGCCGAAGCAGGCCCAGAAACCCCAGGAGCAGGTCCCGGAGCTTACGCAGCCCGAGCCGCAGCAGGTCCAACTCGCGGGTGAAAATATACGTTCGCAGAAGGCGCAGGTCGAGCAGACGCCGCAGCCTCTCCAGCCCCAGCATGAGCAGGTTCAACTCGCGGGTGAGAATATCCGGTTGCAGCCGGCGCAGGTTGAGCAGACGCCGCAACCTCTCCAGCCCCAGCAGGAGCAGGTTCAACTCGCAGGTGAGAATATCCGGTTGAAGCAGACGCAGGCCGAGCAGACGCCGCAGCCTCTCCAGCTCGAGCCGCAGCAAGCCCAACCGGTGGGCGAAATCATCTGGTTGCAGAAGGCGCAGCCCGAGCAGACGCCGCAGCCCATTCAGCTCCAGCCGCAGCAGGCACAACAGGTGGGTGAAATCATCCGGCTGCAGAAGGCGCAGCCCATCCAGCCCCAGCTGCAGCAGACTCAACAGGTGGGCGAAATTATCCGGCTGCAGCAGGGCGCAGGCCGAGCAGATGCCGCAGCTTATCCAGCCCCAGCAGGAGCCGGCTCAACAGGTGGGTGAAATTATCGGGCTGCAGCAGGCGCAGGCTGAGCAGGCACAGCAGCCCATCATGTTCGGTGTTGGCGGACACCACTTCTGCTTTCAGCCAACGGACCCTTCCGCTTCTCAGTCGTTGTAATGATGCTAAGCCGGTCGAGTAGCCTAGTGCAATCGGCCGCGCGCCATCCAATTGAATTCGCGTGTCTTAAGCTATAGCATCAGCGTTTGAACAACGATAATCGGTATAATTCCCAAAAAGAGCAGAGTTTGACCACGTTGTTTGCAACTTTTCGCGGGGGATTGCAGTTGTGCGTCCCAGCTGTGAACTGCAATGCAAGCGAGAACTCTATGAACAGACATGACATCGTTGCCTTTTTTCCTTCGATCCAAAGCGCAGAGAAGGCCAGGGAGCACTTGGTCGATACCGGAAAGGGTGAGCTTCTCACCCTCGCCGGATACTCGTTCGAGGTGTGAGAGCTCCGCGTCGCCAGTACTAACCTAGAACAACTCAGTTCGAACATTGTGTCGGCCCCCAGATTGATCCGGGTGCCGACACCGACCTCGCAGGTTTGTCCCAAACTTCTTGTCCAATAGGAGCTCCTATGGTTGACCATCATCCTGATACTCCGCGCAATCGCGGCGATTATGACGCACCACATCTCACTCCTTCGACGCCCGCCGACGATGTGCGGACCGTTCTTCTCAATCGAGTGTCATGGAGCGCGGTGTTGGCTGGTGTCGTGGTGTCGCTCGTCACGCAGTTAATTCTCAACCTTCTCGGGATCGGCATCGGGGCCTCGACGCTGGACCCGGCGGCCGGCGCCGCTGACAATCCGTCTGCGACCGCTTTTTCAATCGGTGCTGGTTTGTGGTGGGCGGTTTCCGGAATCATTGCCGCCGCAGCAGGTGGCTACACGGCAGGTCGCCTTGCGGGCCGTCCCAAGGAGTCGACCGCTGGGTGGCACGGCATTACTTCATGGGCGTTTACAACGCTCGTTGTGTTTTATCTGCTGACGTCAACATTGGGAGGCATCATCGGCGGCGCTTATCGCACCATTGCAGATGTGGCGGGAAGCGTGGCTACGACAGCCGGAGGGGCAGCACAAACCGCCGCGATGCGAGCTGTTGATCCCTTCGCATCGATTGAGCAGCAAGTCAGGAGCGCAAGCGGCGGAAACGATCCTGCTGCCCTACGCGATACAGCAGTCACGGCTCTGCGTGCCGCGTTAACCGGAGATGAGGCTCGCGCTCAAGAAGCTCGCGACCGTGCGGCTCAAGCGCTTGCTCAAGCGCAAAATATACCTGTTGATCAGGCTCGAAATCAGATTCAGCAATACGAACAGCAGTATCGTCAAGCGGTTGAGACCGCGCGGCAGGAAGCCGCGAAGGCAGCGCAGGTAGCAGCTGACTCCGTTGCGACAGGGGCCTTGTTTGGAGCCATCGCACTTATCCTGGGCGCCATCGCCTCTTGGTTCGCCGGGCGGATGGGAGCAGTTGAGCCCACTCTGACAGCCCGGTTCGGCCTTGGAGCGACAGGTCGGCGCGGAACCGCATAGCCCCGCGATCATCGTTGCAAGAAAAGGGCGGGGCAAGCTCCGCCCTTAAGCATCGAGACAAAGCGGGAGTGCCAGCGAGAAGGTCGGCCAGCTCCAGGAGAAGCGGCGGTAGATCAAGGTTTATGACCCGTCCCGTCCGTCGAATCTGCGATCTGATATTTTGGCTATGAGGTGCAGCTTGCCGGGTTTCAAGTCACGCCAGATTGCGCAGGCGGAGCCACTTCCTTGTTTTTCCAACGCCGCCAAAAGGTCTGAAAGCCTTTGGCCAGCTCATCGGCATTGGGCATACGCTCATGCTCCTGGAAGAAGGATCGCAGATATTCCACATAAGCGCGGCCGAGGCCATAGGTCAGCGCTGCGGCGGTAGAGCCGGTGATGGCGGAGCCCGCCACCGTCCCGATGCCAGGAATCAGCTTAATGACCTGGCCGGCGATGAAGCGCCCGCCTGCGGTCAGGCCCAGCGCACCAAGCAAAGTCACCGCCATCGGCTGAAGGTCGGAGCGCTTCAGCTTCACGCCCATCTGCAGACTGACCGCGACGATCATGCCGACCTGGACGCCGAATACCCCCGCCGCATCGGCGAGAGGAATGGGCGTGGCGCCCGCCGCCCCAGCGGCGGCTGCGCCCCGGCGCACCGTGGCTTCGGCGCGGGCGATCATCGCCGTCAGATTGCGCGAGGCGACGTGCCAGGCGGTCTCCACCGCCTCGGGGATAGCCGTCTCGGTGACCCGCAGCAGCTCATCCAGACCCATCGGCGGGAAGCCTTGGCCCTCGATGATGATCGGCTGCGCCCGCACCCGCACCACCGCGCGCGCACTTGGCAGAAGCTCGGCCACCTTCTCCTTGAATTGCGGAGCCATGCCCGCCTTGGTCAGAACGGCAATCACCGGAATGCCCTCCCGCTCCAGCAGCTTGACCAGCGCCTCTTCTCCGGGCTGAACCGTGAGCGAGGGCTCATCGATGCACAGCCAGGCGACATGAATGTGGTCGAAGGGGTCACGCGAGGAATTGCGCTGCTCGATCTCGCGTGCAAGGCCGCCGAGCGTCTCCTTGTAGCGCTCCATCTCCAGCCCCTCGGTATCGCAGAGGCGCAGAATATCCGCCTCGCCCGGCTGCTCTGGATACCAGACGCGGCCGCGCGTGCGCGGGCGGCCCATCAGCGTATTGCCCACCTCCTTGCCGAAGATGGCGCCGATCAGCGTGGTCTTGCCGACCCCGGTGCGTCCGGCCACGATGATGTTGAACCGGCCGACATCCTTGCGCGCTTCGCGCAATTTATCCTCCCAAACCGACAGCGGCAGGCGACCTGCCGCTCCTTTGATAATGTCCCAAAGCTCAGTATCCGCCTCGCCGGTCTCGGCATACGCGCCTCGCGGAGCGACCGCTTGGCTTTGCCGTTCCGCGGGACGCACTGGCTTGCGCAACGTTCGCCCGACCAGCCGGTCAAGTGTCCAGCGCCAGCCGCGGAGCCTGCGCAACCGCCTCTCCCGGAGCCGCGCGAGCGCAATCGCAAGCTGGAGGAGCGTCGCATCACCCCCGCTGGCAAAGCCGATATCCGGCTCGCCCGCCTTGGCCGGCTCAAGCGTGGCGCGGCCGGCAAGCGCAGCGATCTGCTCGTCGGCCTCCTCCATGCTCTGGGCCGGCGTCTTCGCACCAAGCTTCTCGGCCGCCCATGCCGACAGCCGGAACAGCGGCGCGCGCTCACCATTTCCGGGCAACCCTGCGCCAATGAGCTGCAGGATACGGGTCGCGAGCCGGTCGGCACTGGCGTTCGCGCCGCCCTCGGCCAATATATCGCGCATCTCGCTGAGCTCGCTGTCGCGCGCGGCAAGCAACAGAGGGCGCAGATCCACGGGATCGCGGAGCGCCATAGCGATGCGCTCATCGGTTCGCATTGGGTGGAACGCTCTCCTCATGATACGACAGTTCCCAATAGCGCAAGGTTGGGTGCGACGCCATGGTGATCAAGCCTCTCGAACAGCTCCGCGAAGGGCTTAGGGACGCGGTCAAAGCCGGGGAAGGCATTGCGGAGCGGTTGGCGCTCGCCGAAGTCGACGCCGTCATCCAGACGCGTGTACAGGGGATCGTTATTCCCTCAGCCGTCGTGGCGGTGTTATTCGCCTGCGCCGAGCTCGCTGGCGCTTTCATTGGCGATCAGGAGACCTTGCGCATTGCGGTGACCACCATCGTGCTGGCCGCCGGTGCTTATGGCACCTGGGCGCTCATCGCCGGCACGATCGAAATTTTGCCGATCCTGGCGGTATGGGCCTCGACGCGGGTCGGCCCGCATAAGCTGGCGCGGCTGTTTCTCTACCAGATTATCCTCGACGGTCTGCGCAGCGCCTTCACCAATGCGGAAGGCGGCCCTTCGACGGCGAGCCATATTGCCCGTTATGCGCTGAAATTCTCAGGCGGCCCCTCAAGCTGGGAGAGCTATGCCTGCCGCCTCGCCGACAGAATCGCGCCGCGCATGGTCGCCCATGCCGTGTTGCGCGTCGGACTGGTTATCCTCCCGGTGCTCGCTGCCTGGGCCTATTATCGCTTCAAGATCTTCCCCGATCTGATCAAGGCGCAAACCGGCCTCGGTTTCCTCGAGGCGTTCCTCTATCCCTTCGCGGCGCTTAGCGATGCCATTGCGGGCACCCACTTGCGGGCGTTGCTGCTGTCTTGAGCCTGCCTGGCGCCGCGGCGGGGGCCGGCTTAAGACTGGACGAAGACCGACGGGAGAGCGGGCGGCGATTGATTGAGCCAGTCGGGCGCGGGCAACTTCTTGGATTTGAGGAATTCCGGGTTGAACAGCCGGCTCTGATAGCGGGTGCCGAAGTCGCACAGCACCGTCACGATGGTATGACCGGGACCGAGATCTCGCGCCAGCCGGATCGCGCCGGCGACGTTGATGCCGCTCGACCCGCCTAGGCACAGGCCCTCCTCGTGCAGCAGCTGGAAAACGATTGGCAGCGCTTCGGTGTCCGGGATTTGGTAGGCCTTATCGATTACCATGTCTTTGAGATTGGCGGTGATCCGCCCCTGGCCAATACCTTCGGTGATCGAGGACCCTTCGGCCTTCAGCTCGCCGGTCGTGTAATAATTGTAGAGCGCCGCCCCCATCGGGTCGGCAAGGCCGATGACCACACTTTCGCGCTTGGCCTTCAGGCTCATGGAGACGCCGCCGAGCGTACCGCCGGTACCCACCGCACAGATGAAGCCGTCGATGCGGCCACCCGTCTGCGCCCAGATCTCCTCGGCGGTGGTGCGGGCGTGGCCTTCGCGGTTGGCGACATTGTCGAACTGGTTGGCCCAAATCGCACCGTTCGGCACGGTCTCGGTGAGGTGCTGCGCCAGACGCGCCGAATATTTTACAAAGTTGTTTGGATTGCGATAGGGGACCGCCGGCACCTCGACGAGCTGGGCCCCGAGCAGCCGCAGCGTGTCCTTCTTCTCCTGAGACTGGGTTTCGGGAATGACAATGACCGTGGGGTGGCCCAGCGCATTGCCGACCACGGCAAGGCCAATGCCGGTATTGCCGGCCGTCCCTTCGACGATCAGGCCGCCGGGGCGGAGCTGCCCTTTGGCGATTGCGTCCTGGACGATGAAGAGGCCCGCCCGATCCTTCACCGACTGGCCGGGATTCATGAACTCGGCTTTGCCAAGGATCTCGCAGCCTGTTTCGTCGGATGCGCGCTTGAGCCGGATGAGGGGAGTGTTGCCGATGGCCTCAAGAACGGAGTTGCGGATTTCCACGGGCGGGACGGCTCCTGTTTTTAGCCCACAACCCTACCGTTGCAAGCTGGGGGCCGCAAGCATACCTTAGGCATTATTCTGTAGCTGCGTCGAAAAACGCTGTGTTATAGACCCGAACCACGACGGCGGCGAACCCTCATGCGGGCGTGGCGGAACCGGTAGACGCGCTGGATTTAGGTTCCAGTGACGAAAGTCGTGGGGGTTCAAGTCCCTCCGCCCGCACCATACATGAACAGTGCCTTTGCCGGTCGGTCCCGAGCCATTCAAGAGCGTTTTTCTGGAAACGAAAATTCCCATGCAAGTCACCGAAACCCTATCTGATGGATTGAAGCGCGAGCTTAAGGTTGTCATTGACGCGAAGGAGCTCGATGAGCGCCTCAGTCAACGGCTGGACGAGCTGAAGGACAAGGTCAGGCTCTCCGGCTTCCGCCCCGGCAAAGTGCCGGTGACGCATCTGCGCAAGCTTTACGGCAAGTCGGTGATGGCGGAGGTGCTGGAGCAGGCCATCGAGGAGACCCAGACTAAGGCGCTTGCCGACCGCAATGAAAAGCCAGCTTCCCGGCCGGCAATCGCGCTTCCAGATCAGGAGAAGGACGGCAACGTCCTCGAAAAGGTCATGGACGAGGGCCACGACCTCGAATTCACCATGTCCTTCGAGGTGCTTCCCGAGATTCCGGTCGCTGACCTGAAGACGCTCACTATCGAGAAGCCGGTTGCCGAGGTCACGCAGACCGAGATCGACAAGGCGCTGGACCGCCTGCGTGAGGGCAATCTCGCTTATGAGGCGAAGGATGGCCCAGCCGAGGACGGCGACCGCGTCACCATGAATTTCATCGGCAAAATCGGTGGCGAGGCTTTCGAAGGCGGTTCTGCCGAGGATGCCAATCTGGTGCTTGGCCGCGGCATGTTTATCCCCGGTTTCGAGGAAGGGCTAGCTGGCGTAAAGGGCGGCGACCAACGCAGTGTCACCGCAACCTTTCCCGAGCAGTACGGGGCGAAGCAGCTCGCTGGCAAGGAGGCGGTGTTTGATGTCGAGGTGAAGGAGGTCGCTAGCCCGAAGCTTCCCGAGCTCGACGACGAATTCGCTAAAACACTCGGCCTCGACTCACTCGACAAGCTGAAGGAAATCCTGCGGGAACAGATCACGAAGGACTTCAACCGCGCCTCGCGCGCTAAGGTGAAACGTTCGCTCCTTGACGCACTCGACAAGGCACACCATTTCGAGCTGCCGGCATCCCTGGTCGAGAGCGAGTTCCAGGCGATCTGGGACGAGGTCAAGCAGTCCTTGGAGCGCGCGAAGAAGAGCTTTGCCGATGAGGGCACGACGGAGGAGAAGGCGCGCGAGGAATATCGCGCGCTCGCCGAGCGCCGGGTCCGTCTTGGTCTCGTGCTCTCCGAGATCGGCCAGCGCAACAACATCCAGGTGAGCGACGATGAAGTACGCCGGGCCATTATGGAGCGCGCCCGCAACTACCCTGGCCAGGAGCGTCAGGTTATCGATTTCTACAAGAACAATCCCGGCGCGATGCTCGAACTTCGTGCACCGATTTTCGAGGACAAGGTTGTCGATTTCACCCTCGAACTCGCTAAGATCGATGAAAAGGCGGTGAGCGTGGAGGAGCTGTTCAAGCCCGACGAAGAGGATGAGCACGAGCATGTCCACGGGCCGGACTGCGATCATGATCACGACCATGATCACCACCACCATCATCATGAGCACGAGCACGAGCATCACCATCATGACCACGATCATGCCCATGAGCATGAGGCTCACGACCACGAACCTGGGGGCAAAAAGCCCAAGAAGAAGTAAATCGCACCGGGGTTTCGTCCCGGTTCGGCTTGGGCAATATGATCCCTCCTGGCGGAGCGATCGGACGCTATCTACATTTGGTTAAGGCGAATCACCGAACCTTGGTGTCGAGCGATGCCGCGGCGGAATTCTCACTGGAGTTGAATTATGCGCGACCCTGCCGAGTACTACATGCAAACCCTGGTGCCGATGGTGGTCGAGCAAACCAATCGCGGCGAGCGGGCCTATGACATCTATTCGCGCCTTTTGAAGGAGCGCATCATCTTTGTCACAGGGCCGGTCGAGGATCATATGGCGTCCTTAATCGTGGCCCAGTTGCTATTCTGCGAGGCGGAGAATCCGAAAAAGGAAATCTCCATGTACATTAACTCGCCGGGCGGCGTTGTCACCTCAGGCTTGGCGATGTACGACACCATGCAGTTCATTCGCCCGCCGGTTGCCACGCTCTGCGTCGGCCAAGCCTCGTCGATGGGTTCGTTACTGCTGTGCGCCGGCGAAGCTGGCATGCGCTATGCGTTGCCTCATGCACGGATCATGGTGCACCAGCCTTCCGGCGGCTTCCAGGGCCAGGCAAGCGACATAGAGCGTCATGCTAAAGAAATTCTATCGATCCGCGAAAGGCTGAACGAGATCTACGCCAAGCATACGGGACAACCCGTACAGGTCATCGCGGATGCGCTGGAACGAGACACGTTTATGACTTCTGAGGGCGCAAAAAACTTTGGTTTGATTGATGAAGTTTTTTCCAAACGCGCGCTTCTGGAGGATCCTGTTCACAGCACGACGCGCGGGCGGCTTGACTAACGGGCCGAAGCCGCCTGACAATGGGGGCATGAGGATAAGTGGCTGATGCCGTAATTTTGACTGCGTTGCTGGGATGGTATGGGAGATAAATAGCAGGCTGTTCGTAGCCGTTCATTGCGTATGATTGGGAGCGTGTGTTTGCCTCGCCACTGTTGCGTAGAGAAATTTCCTTCCTCGTTGTCGCCGGAACCGCTTTGCTTCGGCGGGACATCTACAATTAGAGAAATCTTGATGATTGGGCAGATAGCATACACGTGCCCCATCCTTTGCCCTCTTCAGTTGGAGCGCAAATGAACATAGACGAAATGGTGTGGCTCAGCTGCACTGAATTGACAGATCGTACTGAAATGACTGAGGTCAGAGCATGAGCAAGGTGAGCGGGAACGATACAAAGAACACTCTCTACTGCTCTTTCTGTGGAAAGAGCCAGCATGAGGTTCGCAAGCTCATTGCCGGACCAACGGTGTTCATCTGCGATGAGTGCGTCGAACTTTGCATGGACATCATCCGGGAGGAAAATAAGAACTCCTACGTGAAGTCCCGGGACGGCGTACCAACGCCCTCCGAGATCTGCTCGGTGCTTGACGATTATGTCATCGGCCAGGAATACGCCAAGAAGGTGCTGTCCGTCGCGGTTCACAATCATTATAAGCGGATCAACCACGCCTCGAAGAACAACGACGTCGAGCTGGCGAAGTCGAACATTCTGCTCGTCGGCCCGACCGGCTGTGGCAAGACGCTGCTGGCCCAGACGCTCGCCCGCATCCTCGATGTGCCCTTCACCATGGCCGACGCCACGACCCTGACCGAAGCCGGCTATGTGGGCGAGGACGTCGAGAACATCATCCTTAAGCTCCTGCAGTCCGCCGACTACAATGTCGAGCGCGCGCAGCGCGGTATCGTCTATATCGATGAGGTCGACAAGATCAGCCGCAAGTCGGACAACCCGTCGATCACCCGCGACGTGTCGGGCGAGGGCGTCCAGCAGGCCCTGCTCAAGATCATGGAAGGCACCATCGCCAGCGTTCCGCCACAAGGCGGGCGTAAGCATCCCCAGCAGGAGTTCCTGCAGGTGGACACTACGAATATACTGTTCATCTGCGGCGGCGCATTCTCTGGGCTGGAGAAAATCATCAGCCAGCGCGGCAGGACGACCGCCATCGGCTTCGGCGCCAAGGTGCAGGCTACCGACGACCGCCGGACCGGCGAGATCCTGCGCAGGGTGGAACCCGAGGATTTGTTGAAATTCGGCCTCATCCCGGAGTTCATCGGCCGTCTACCGGTGATCGCGACGCTGGAAGATCTGGACGAAGCAGCGCTGGTGCGCATTCTGAAGGAACCAAAGAACGCGCTTTTAAAGCAGTATCAGCGGCTGTTCGACATGGAAGATGTGCAGCTCACCTTTTCGGAGGATGCGCTCGTCTCGATTTCGCGCAAAGCCATTGAACGCAAGACCGGCGCGCGCGGGCTTCGGTCAATCATGGAGGCCATCCTCCTCGACTCGATGTTCGAACTCCCGGGCCTCAAAGGCGTTGAGGAGATTGTGATCAGCCCCGAAGTGGTGGACGGCAATGCGAAGCCGCTGCGCATCTATTCGGAAAGGATCGGAGAATCGAGCGCTTAAGGGGGGAAAGGACACTCTCGGACATCCCCGGAAAGGGAATTCGAGCTGGTTGATTTTAAATTGCTGGATAACCACTTAACTGTAGCTTTCGAACAGGGTGTCGAAAGGCCGATGCGGCCAGGAAAGCGACAGCAGCAAGGAAGTGCCGGTCGCGGCGTAAGGGGACCGGCTTTTCGCTCGGCGGCGAAGCGCAGAGATACCGTGACGGTGCATGCCAGCCCCTTTCCAGGGAGACCTAGATGACCGACAATCCAAATCACACGGCAGAAAATTCCGGGCGGGCGGAAGTTTTTCCTGTCCTGCCCCTTCGGGACATCGTGGTGTTCCCCTACATGATCGTGCCGCTGTTCGTTGGGCGCGAGAAATCCATCAACGCCCTTGATGAGGTGATGCGCACCGACAAGCAGATCCTGCTTGTTGCGCAGAAGAATGCCGGCGACGACGAGCCCGAACTTGACGCCATCTATTCGATGGGCACGCTCGCCTCGGTGCTGCAGCTTCTCAAGCTTCCCGACGGTACCGTCAAGGTGCTGGTCGAGGGCACGGCGCGGGCGCGAATCAAGCGCTATACTCCGAACGAGGCCTTTTTCGAGGCTGAGATCGAGCGCGTCGAGGAGTTGATTGGCGCCCGCGACGAGATCGAGGCGCTGTCGCGCTCGACGGTTGCGCAGTTCGAGAGCTATGTGAAGCTCAACAAGAAGATCTCGCCCGAAGTGCTGGGCACCATCTCCCAGATCGACGATTATTCCAAGCTCGGCGACACCATCGCCTCGCATCTCGCGATCAAGATCGCCGAGAAGCAGGAAATCCTCGAGATCACCGCGATTTCGGAGCGGCTGGAGCGCGTCTACATGCAGATGGAGAGCGAGATTTCCGTGCTGCAGGTGGAAAAGAAGATCCGCTCGCGTGTCAAGCGCCAGATGGAGAAGACCCAGCGCGAGTACTATCTGAATGAGCAGATGAAGGCCATTCAGAAGGAGCTCGGCGACGGCGACGAGCGCGACGACATCTCCGAGTTCGAGGACAAGATCGAAAAGACCAAGCTCTCGAAGGAAGCCCGCGAAAAGGCGCTCGGCGAGCTGAAGAAGCTGCGCCAGATGAGCCCTATGTCGGCGGAAGCGACGGTGGTGCGCAATTACCTCGACTGGCTGCTGTCGATCCCGTGGGGAGTCAAGGGCAAGCTCAAGACCGACCTCAACGAGGCGCAGACCGTGCTCGACGAGGACCATTACGGTCTGGACAAGGTCAAGGAGCGCATCGTCGAATATCTGGCGGTGCAGAAGCGGGCGTCCTCGCTGAAGGGCCCAATCCTGTGTCTCGTCGGACCGCCCGGGGTCGGCAAGACCTCGCTCGGCAAGTCGATGGCCAGGGCCACGGGCCGTGAGTTCGTGCGCATGTCGCTCGGCGGCGTCCGCGACGAGGCCGAGATTCGCGGTCACCGGCGCACCTATATCGGCTCGATGCCGGGCAAGGTCATCCAGTCGATGCGCAAGGCCAAGAAGGCCAACCCGCTGTTCCTGCTCGATGAGATCGACAAAATGGGCGCCGATTTCCGCGGCGACCCGGCTTCGGCTCTGCTCGAAGTGCTCGACCCCGAGCAGAATAACGAGTTCAACGATCATTATCTCGAGGTCGATTACGACCTCTCGAACGTGATGTTCGTGACCACGGCCAACACGCTGGACATCCCGCCTGCCCTGATGGACCGCATGGAGATCATCCGTCTTGCCGGTTACACCGAGGACGAGAAGATCGAGATCGCCAAACGCCACCTCCTTCCCGCGCAAATGGTAGCGCATGGCCTGAAAGCCGAGGAGTGGAGCGTTGACGACGAATCCCTGCTGGAAGTCATCCGCCGCTATACCCGCGAGGCTGGCGTGCGCTCACTCGAGCGCGAGATCGCCAAACTGGCCCGCAAGGCGGTGAAGGAGCTGGAGGGTAATGGCAAGGAAAGTGTGCATGTCACGCCAGCGAATCTGACCGAATTCCTCGGCGTTCCGCGCTTCCGGTTCGGCGAAGCCGAACGCGAGGATCAGGTTGGCGTGGTCACTGGCCTTGCCTGGACCGAAGTCGGCGGCGAGCTCCTCACCATCGAAGGTGTAATGATGCCGGGCTCGGGCAAGATGTCCGTCACTGGCAATCTGCGGGACGTGATGAAGGAATTGATCCAGGCGGCGAATGCCTATGTGCGCTCGCGTGCGGTCGACTACGGCATCCAGCCGCCGCTGTTCGAGAAGAAGGACATCCACGTCCACGTTCCCGAGGGCGCAACTCCCAAGGACGGCCCCTCGGCGGGCGTCGCCATGGTCACGGCAATCGTGTCGATCATGAGCGGAATTCCCGTCCGTAAGCATGTCGCCATGACCGGCGAGATCACGCTGCGTGGACGGGTGCTTCCGATCGGCGGGTTGAAGGAGAAACTTCTTGCGGCGCTGCGCGGTGGAATCAGCACCGTCATCATCCCCGAGGAGAACGCGAAGGACCTCGCTGAAATCCCGGACAATGTGAAGAACAAGCTTAACATTGTGCCGGTCGCGCGCATGGACCAAGTGCTCGAGCTCGCTCTTGCGCGCATGCCGGAGCGTATTGAGTGGGACGAGGCGGCAGCCCTTGTGCAGCAGCCACCAGTGACCCCGCCTATCCAGCCATCCGTTACTGCAATTGCGCACTAACCCTTAAGGGCCGCCCAAAAGGCGGCCCTTTCCACTGAAAATCGCAATTTCCTGCGGTTTTGCGGCTTGGAATCTGGATTATCTTCTTCAAAAGTCCGCGCATCTGGATAAGGTAATGCGCCTGTCAGCCAGGGAATCGAAGGCCATGGCGGGCAGGGGCAGCCGCCTCCTGGAAAGCTGAAAGGAGCTGGCTGCGTGCCGCCGCGGTGTTCGCGAGGCCAATTTCTGGGCCCCCCAACAAGGCGCAGCTCGCGGCGGCAAAACGGATGGGTGAATGAAGAAAAGGGATAACCATGAATAAGACTGACTTGGTCGCGGCCGTCGCATCGGATGCCCAGCTCAGCAAAGACAAGGCAGCAGTGGCAGTGGAAGCGGTAATCAAGCACATTCAATCGGCCCTCCTGGAAGGCAGCGAAGTCCGCCTGCCGGGCTTCGGCAACTTCAAGGTGATGGACCGCAAGGAGACCACCGCACGTAACCCGCGCACCGGTGAGACGGTGAAGGTGCCGGCCAGCAAGGTCGCCAAGTTTTCGCCGGCCAAGGGGCTGAAAGAGGCTCTGAACGGCTGACGCTTCGGGGCGTGTTTGCAGACCGGCAATGCAAACGCCTTCTCCGTAACCGGAGAGGGCGTATTGCTTTGCTGACGTGGACGAGGCTGGTTGGCGCCGGTTTGGTCAAGGCCGCGCTTCCGCCGCGACGAAATGGTCTATCCGAACATCTGCGGTGCAAAGGCAGGCTTCGGTGCTATGATCGGGTGAAGCCCCGCTGGTGGTGGGTAGAGGCTGGTTTGGCGCTGTTCCGGCAAACAGAAAAGCTCGTCGCGCGCAAGGATATGGCCGCCATGCCGCATTCGGAGCGCAAGCGCCGCGCTGACGGTTCGGAGCGCGTGCTGGTTTCTCGTCCGACGCGCTGGCGCGGACGGGTCCTCGCGCCCACATTACTTGCGGACGCATCGCAATAGACGTAAGTTGCGGCGGTGAGTGCGCGCAAAGCGTGCGGAAGGTTAAAGCATATGGCGCCGACCTGGTTTAAGCTCCTCCTGGTCATCTTTGTGATCGTGGTTCTGTTCGGCCGCGGCAAGCTTTCCGAGATGATGGGCGATTTCGGCAAAGGCATTAAGGACTTCAAGAAAGGTCTGAGCGACGACGAAACGGCCGAGACGCCGAAAGCCGTCGAGCGGGAGACATCAGCGCGGCTGGAGGCCCCGGCAGAGCGCCGTGATGACGTTCGGGCGGGCTGACGCCCGGGGACGCTGATAGCGGCAGGCTTCGGTAGGAAACGCATGCACCCATGTTCGAAGTAGCCTGGTCGGAACTGTTCATCATCGTCATCGTGGCGATCATCGTGGTTGGCCCGAAAGAGCTGCCAGGCATGCTGCGCGCCTTCGGGCGGATCGTCGGCAAGCTGCGCCGCTCGGCCGATGATTTCCGCAGGCAGTTCGAGGAGAGTGTGCGCGAGGCCGGCGGCGAGGATCTGCAGAAAGAGCTGAACGAGTTGCGCCGGAACAATCCTCTCAACGAGATTCGCAATACCATCGAGAATGCCGCCCGGGAGGCGACCTCGGAGCCGCGGCTGCCTGCGCCGGAAACCTATGTCGACAAGCCCGAAGAGCCGCCGGTCACCCACGAGACTTTAGCCGAGCCGGAGACCAAGCCGGAAACGCCTGGGCCGGCCCAGAGCGCCGATGCGGCATCGCCGCCGGCAACTCTTGCGCCGGCAGCTTCGCAGCCGGAGCCGAGCGCGCCTGAGCCGACCGTTAGTCCGGGCCATGAGCCCCTCATCAATGGCCAGCACCGTCCCTTAAGCTGATTTTCCGAGGCGTCTCCCTTGACCACCACCAGCGACGATATCGATGCCTCGAAAGCTCCGCTGATTGAGCATCTCATCGAGTTGCGCACGCGGCTGCTCTGGACGATCGCCGGCGTCAGCATCGCTTTCGTCATCTGCATCTTCTTTGCCAGGGACATTTATAACCTGCTGGTCCTGCCTTATCGCTGGGCGGCGGGGCATGATGCGCCCATCGAGATGATCTACACGGCGCCGCAGGAGTTCTTTTTCACGCAATTGCGCCTGGCGCTGTTCGGAGCGATTTTTCTCGCCTTTCCGATTATCGCCTCGCAGATTTACATGTTCGTGGCGCCAGGGCTTTACCGGAACGAGCGCGACGCCTTCGTGCCTTACCTTATCGCCACACCCATTTTGTTCATCATGGGTGGCATGCTGGTCTATTTCCTGATCATGCCTCTCGCGATGAGGTTCTTCCTCTCGATGCAGCAGACCGGTGGCCCGGTGCAGATTCAGCTGACTGCCCGTGTCAGCGAATATCTCTCACTGATCATGACGCTGATGCTCGGTTTCGGCATCTGCTTTCAGCTGCCGGTGATCCTGACGCTGCTCGGCCGCGCCGGCATCATCACTGCCGCGGATCTGCGCTCCAAGCGCCGCTATGCCATCGTCATCGCCTTTGCGGTCGCCGCTTTCCTGACGCCTCCCGACCCGATAAGCCAGATCGGCATGGCGATTCCGACGGTGCTCCTCTACGAGGCCTCGATCATCGCCGTCGCCATAATCGAGAAGAAGCAGGCGCAGAAGAACCAGCAGCAGAGTAGCACCGGCTCGACGTAGCGGTGCGGGGTGGAATCCGCGCAAAGCGCCGTGGCTCCGCTGGACGCCGCGGCGCGCAAGGCCTATAGCTGCAGGCAATATTCCTCATTCATCTCGTGAGATGGTGCCGTGCTCGATCTGAAACTGATCCGGGACAATCCCGAAATTCTAAAGGCTGCATTGATGGCCCGCGGCCAGTCCGCGGACGCCGCAGACAGCCTGCTCGAAAGCATTCGGGATCTGGACGGCAGGCGCCGCGAACAGATCGCCCGGCTCCAGGATGCACAGACGAGGCGCAACACGATCTCCAAGCAGGTCGGCAAGGCGAAAGCGGAAAAGCGCGAGGATGACGCCGAGACGCTGATGGCCGAGATTGCCGGACTCAAGGACATCATTGCGGAAGGAGAAGCGGAGGAGAAGGACCTTACCGACCAGCTGGAGAATACGCTCGCGGGCATCCCCAATCTGCCGGCGGAGGACGTGCCGGTCGGCGATGAGAGGGCGAACACCGAACTGCGCCGCTGGGGCGAACAGCGGAAATTCGACTTTGCACCCAAGCAGCATTTCGAGCTCGGCGAGCAGCTGGGCCTGATGGATTTTGAAGCGGCGGCGAAGCTGTCCGGCAGCCGCTTCGTCGTGCTGAAGGGCGCGCTTGCGCGGCTCGAGCGTTCACTGGGCGCTTTCATGCTCGATCTGCAGACGGCGGAGAGCGGCTATACCGAGGTCGCCCCGCCACTCTTGGTTCGCGATCATGCAATGTTCGGCACCGCGCAACTGCCGAAATTCCTGGAGGACCAGTTCTCGGTTTATGCCGGTCCGGCGGGCGGCGAGCCGCTGCGGCTGTCGCAGGCGGCCTATGCCGACCGGCTGCAGGAGGCGCGTTCGGTCGGCGACGAGGAGACGGTCGAGCGCCTCGTTACAGCCTATCCTGACGAATATCTCGAGCCCGCTTTCTGGCTGATCCCGACGGCGGAGGTGCCGCTCACCAATCTCGTACGCGAGGAAATCCTCGACGAGGCAACGCTGCCGATCCGCGTGACCGCACTTACGCCCTGCTTCCGCGCCGAAGCCGGTGCCGCCGGCAAGGATACGCGCGGCATGGTCCGTCTGCACCAGTTCTCCAAGGTCGAGCTGGTGTCGATAACCACCCCCGAGCAGTCGGCGGAAGAGCATGAGCGCATGACGGCTTGCGCCGAGACGGTGCTGCGGCGCTTAGAGCTGCCGTTTCGCACTATCGTGCTCGCGACGGGCGATATGGGCTTTGGTGCGCGCAAAACCTACGACATCGAGGTCTGGCTGCCGGGGCAGGACAGCTATCGCGAGATTTCGAGCTGCTCCAATTGCGGAGACTTCCAGGCCAGGCGCATGAGCGCGCGCTATCGGCCCAAGGGCGGAAAGGACGTGCGCTTCGTGCACACGCTGAACGGCTCCGGCCTCGCCATCGGGCGCACCCTGATCGCCGTGATGGAGAATTATCAGCAGGCCGACGGCAGCATTCGCATTCCTGAAGCGCTCGTACCCTATATGGGGGGGATAACAGCGATCCCCGCAGGAAACTAGCCGCCCGCTCACCGAGAGCAAAGGGCGGTACCGCCCCGCCTTGGACGGGGGCGCCAGTAAAACCGGGACGCCGGAGAATTACGCCGGAGAGAGCGGCATGCGCATACTTATCACCAATGACGATGGCATCGAGGCGCCCGGTCTCGATGTGCTCCACCATATCGCATCCGCACTCAGCGAGGACGTCTGGGTGGTCGCGCCGGAAACCGACCAGAGCGGGGCTGCGCATTCGCTGACCCTGCATGAGCCCTTGCGCCTTCGCAAGTTGAAGGAGCGCACCTATGCGGTGAAGGGCACCCCCACCGATTGCGTAATCATGGGCGTCCGCCACATCATCGCGGAGCAGCGGCCGGATCTGGTGCTATCCGGCGTCAATCTCGGGCAGAACATCGCGGACGACGTCACCTATTCCGGCACCATCGCCGGAGCGATCGAGGGCACGCTGCTCGGCATCCCCTCCATCGCTCTGAGCCTTGCCTGCAATTACGAGGACCGGCCCGGCGCGCGCTGGGAGACGCCGATACAGCACGGCCCCAACCTGGTGCGCAAGCTGCTCGCCGGAAGCTGGCCGGCCTCGATCCTGTTGAACGTCAATTTCCCGGATTGCGGACCGGATGCCGTCGCAGGCGTGGTGATCGCCGCCCAGGGCAAGCGGGACCCGGACTATGTCCGGATCGTCGACCGGATGGATGCGCGCGGCAAGCCCTATTACTGGCTCGGTTTCAACGCCCAAACCTCGGAGCCGGAGAAGGGCACGGACCTGTGGGCACTGCGCGCGAATAAGATCGCGGTCACCCCGCTGCATCTCAATCTGACACATGCGGAAACCTGCCGGAAACTGATGCTGGCCTTCGACAGTTAGTTGAAATAGGCGACAGTGCCGCCTGAGCTCTGCGCGGGACGTAAAGAGGAGCGAGATGCGCCCTGCGATCATCACGGCCGAAAAGAACCGCGATCTGGTCGCGGGCCTTCGCGAGCGCGGGATAACCGATGCGCGGGTGCTTGCGGCCGTTGAAGCGGTACCGCGCGATGCGTTCGTCGATCCGCAATATGTCGAGAGCGCCTATCAGGACACAGCTCTGCCGATCGCCTGTGGCCAGACCATTTCGCAGCCCTATGTGGTTGCCTACATGACCGAGACCCTTGAGCTCGAGCCTGAGCATGAAGTGCTCGAAATCGGTACCGGATCAGGCTATCAGGCCGCAATCCTTGCCCGCCTCTGCCGGCATGTCTACACCATCGAGCGGCACGAGGATCTGCACCTCGAGGCAGCCGAACGCTTCCGCCGGCTCGGCATCGACAACGTCACTGCGATTGTTGGCGATGGCTCGGCAGGCTGGCCGGAGCCCCGGCAATTCGACCGCATCATTGTCACCGCCGCGGCGAAAGCGGCTCCGCAAGCCTTGCTCGATCAGCTTAAGACGGGTGGGCGGATGATCGTGCCGATGGGCTCGCGCCTGTTGCGTCAGCGCCTCGTTCAGTTCGACAAGACCGAGAGTAAGTTGGAGAAGCGCGATCTTCTGCCCGTGCGCTTCGTGCCGCTCGTGTCCAGTCCCGCAAATACCGACTAACGAGCTGCGATTTTCGGGAATTGCGAGGCGCCACTGGGGCGCGGACAGGGTTAAGCCGTCGTCCTACAAGTTTTTACCATCATCCCCAAAGTTTAAACCGCTTTTTAACGGCTGGGCTGCAAAACTCCTCCCAGGATGTGAGGTGCGGCTATGAGTATTGATCAAACATTTTCGCGGCGACGCGTTTTAGTGAGACGCGTAGCGTCGATTTGCGGGATGACTATCGTCCTGCCGCTGCTGGGGTGTGGCTCTTTCGAGCCCGTTTTCGATTTTGCCGGCCGGGGGGCCGCAAACGACGGCGGGTTGAGGGGCGTGGCTCCAACCAGAAGCGACTACGTCGAGGGTTACGGCCAGGTGCTCGCGAGCGGGAGCTATGTGCCGAAATCCGCGGAGCACACCGCTCTTGCGCCGCCGCCGGAGCCGGCGACGAAGGTCGCAGAAGCGGCAAGCCAGAAAGTCGCGGAGGCGGCAAGCCCTTCCGGCGGCTATCTGCTCGGCTCCATGCAATATGGTGATCCGCGCCGCGAACCTCCCGAGTACGGACCGCGACGCCAGGCGCCCTATGCCCGCGGGGAGAGCGATTACCAGGAGGCGGACCGCGCGCGCGGCGGCGATTATGCGCCGGAGCCCCGCTATTCCCAGGGCGGACGGGGTCACGCCGGAGGCGACTATGTCGTCCAGCCGGGTGACACGCTCTACGCCATCGCCGAGCGCCTTGGAACCAACATCGAGGCGCTGACGGCGGCCAACGGCCTCGGCAACGCCGATACGATCTATGCAGGCCAGCGGCTGCGCGTCGATGGCCACGGCAATGGCTATGCGCGTGGGGACGGCTATGGCGGCAAGCCCTATCCGGGTCCCCGGCCTGAGCCTCGCGGCTATGCCGGGCCCGAAGGGCCGCGTGGGGGGCCCCACCCTGACCGCCAGGTGGACCGCCGTGATGATTATCAGAATGCCCCCACGGCCGATGTCTATCAGCCCCGCTACGACGATGCGCGGGGTGGACAGCCATACGAGGCCGAGCGCTACGACCAGCAGCGTGGGCCCGACCGGCCGTCTTATCAGGACGGGCCGTATTCCGGGCGCGGCCAGGCCTATGGTGATCCGCGCGGCGATGAGGGGCGCGTGCCGGCCTATACCGGAGCGAACAACCAATACACCCCCGACGGCCCGTTTGCGCCGAGCCCCGATGCACCCTGGCGCGGTGAGTCCGAGTGGCGTCACCAGAAACCACGGCCTCAGGATCCGGATGCCTATGAGCCGCAGATCGAGCCGTCTGTCAGCCCGCAGCCGCGGCGCGCGCCGGTCGAAGCGTACGAACCTCGCCCGGCCTATCCACCGCAGCGGCCTGCACCAAAACCCTATGTTTCGCGTGAACCCAATCCCCTTCCGCGGGGCGGCAATGGCGGCCCTAACGGAAGCTACAACTATACTGTGCAGCGCGGCGATACGCTCCGCGAGATCGCCCGGCGCAATGGCATCGATCAGCGCGAGCTGGCCGAAATCAACGGCCTGCCGCGTGATGCGAGGCTGACCTACGGGCAGGAGCTGCGCATTCCGCGCGGCGAAGGCTATGATTGGAGCCGTCCACGGCCGGGCGCCAGCAATCAGGCCGTGCCCTCCAATCGCAGCGTTGCGGAGGCACCCAGCGCCGAGCCGCAGCGGACCATGGCGCACGCGGCCCGTACGGCACGCGATGTGAAGCCGGTCGCCTCTGCCGAGCCGGCGAGGCAGCCGCACGAACCGAAAGGCGTGGCCAAGCCCGCCAGTGCCCCTGCCCCGGCTCCGGCCGCTAACGCCCGCACGGCGGAGCGGACCGCCGCACCCAGCGTCGTGGCCGAGAATACCGCACCGACGCTCATTTCGCCGCAGCCTCCGGCAGTTCCGGCGGCACCAGCGGCTAGCCCCTCCCCCACCGAAAGCTCCGCAGACGTGGCGATGAACGAACCGGCTCCTGTGCCCACCGCAACCACCGCGACCGCCACCGCCCACGCGGCGACGGACCAGGGCCCCTCGCGTGACTGTGAAGCCTTGCTTTCCACGCCCGAGGCCCGTACCGCCAAGACCTTCCGCACGCCGGTGCAGGGCATGGTGGTCGCCAAGTTCGGCGCCCAGGACGACGGCTCGTTCAATGACGGCATCAATTTCTCGGTGCCGAAAGGCACGCCGATAAAGGCGGCAGAGAATGGGGTGGTTGCCTATGCAGGGGATGAGCTGGCCGGCTTCGGCAACCTGGTGCTCATCCGCCATGCCGACGGGTATGTCACGGCCTACGCCCATAATGACGAACTGCTCGTGAAAAAATGCGACGCGGTGAAACGCGGCCAGATCATCGCCAAGGCCGGCGCCACCGGCAAAGCCGCGGCGCCTCAGCTTCACTTCGAGCTCCGCAAGGACTCGAAACCCATGGATCCGGACGGGCATTTTTCCGGCACATAAGGGCGGTCTCCCGCCTCTAGACCTGCCGCGGCTTTCGAGCCGCGGCTTTTTTCGTTATGCCGAATTCCCCAGCGCGAAGCTGGCTCCAAGCAGGACCAGCCTGCGGCCATGCCAATCAGCCTGCGCGATCGGGGCGAGACCACAACGCTCAAAGAAGCTCGCCGAGCGCGATTCGGCCTGCGTTACGGCATGCGCACCGCTCACCCTAAGTGTCGAGCAATGTTCGAGAAAAGCGCCGACCAGTCGCCCCCCAATTCCCTGCCCGCGACAATCCGGCCGGATATTGACGTGGAGATGAGCGGGATAGCGCGCCAGCTGGTCTGCCGGAAAAAGCGCGTAGTAGTCCGGGCCGGGAAGAGGATCGAGGTTGCTGATCAACGCGCCGGCAAGATAGCCGGTTAGGTCGCCGCTCGGCCCAAACGCGAGGAAAAATTCGCCCGGCGCATGCTGAAGATATCGCCCGAACCACAGCTCGCGAAATGTGGCCCGCTCCGTCTCGTCGGGGAAGCACTTTGTTCGGGCGCTTTCCCAGAAGATCGCCTCGGCCTCCGTCGAGTTAACAGAAGAAAGCACCGCCCTTACGATCCTAATCTCGAAGACTGCTGCCCAATCAGAGAAGATTACTTTCTTTTGAAATGTTTTGAAAGTCGCAGTCCTTGGCTCTGATAATTAGAGCCAACATGTGCGCCATACATCTCATCTGGCTTTTCAGCGAGGCGCTGATATATAAGGCGAGCAACGATTTGACCGTCTTCAAGTATGAACGGAATTTCGTGGCTTCGCACTTCGAGAACAGCTCTGCTTCCAGCGCCTCCCGCTTCGGGATGGCCAAAGCCCGGGTCGAAAAAGCCAGCATAGTGGACCCTGAATTCACCTCGCATTGTGTCGATTGGCACCATTTCAGCTGCATACAAAGGGGGGATATGCAGCCATTCCTTGGAGGCCAGTATGTAGAACTCGTGCGGATCCAAGACCAAACTACGGTCGTGTCTGGCTTTGATCGGTTCCCAAAAATCCCGTGCGCGATATATGTTTACCTGATCGACGTCAATAATTCCGGTAAATTTCAGAGCGCGGTAGCCGATCACCGAGTTTTTCGCAACTCCGGTAAGATCCACGCGCAAATTCAGCCCGTTGCGAATAACGGGAAAGCCTTCCGCTAATGCTGTTGCTGCGTGTAGCTTTCGCAATTCACTGTCCGAAACGCGCGGCGTACGATATTTTTCTCCCTTTCCCTTTCTCATACGAAATCTGATCTGATTTAGACGCGAACCTCTCCTCACCTTTATGCTAAAGGTTCGGGGATAGATTTCGGCATAGAGCTTGCCCCTATAACCTTCTTCCACGAAGTCAAAGAGTTCCGTGTTGTCGGTTATCAGACGTGTAAATACGTCAATGCGGCCAGTAGAACTTTTGGGATTAGCAATTCCTGCAACACTGGTCGGAAGTTCTACAAATTCATCGAGTTCTACGACGTATACGCATCCTCTTTCCAACACCGCCCCGTTTTCTAACGGTATTTCGTGCAGTTTGAGACGCTCAAGCTGATCTTCTACTTTCTGATGCTTACCGGGTAAAAAGCTTGCTCTTACGCGATAAGCTACACGGCCCAATCTCAGATCGAAACTCGCCGGCTGAATCTGATTTTCAGCGATGACAGTCACTCCGCGAATAATTTTTCGATTAATCATCGCGCGAATGCGTTGGGCGGGCAAAATACCCGGCATGTTGCCCAAATATGCAACTTGTGTTCGCTCCGCTGCGTCAGCGGACCAAAGCTGGCGTCGTTCTGAAATTGGGATAACCTTAGCTGATGCGCCACCCATAACCATCTCCCCCGGAATCACCGCGGTATCTTAGCGCGCACACGCCCCGACAAACATTTCTCGGATCTCAAACTGCGCATTTTTCCCGAGTGGTTCACAGGAAATATGAGACGGCATGCCCATCTTTATAAGTCCTGACTGGGCGGCACGATGACCATGCACTTGACGCAAGCCCCTCGGCAGGCTTAATGCCTGATAGTCCCGTGGTGATTTGGCCGGCCGGCTTGCAGCCACGTTAAATAATTCGCTAAAAATGGCCGCTTTCCTAGACGATCGGACCGGCCAGATTCAGGCCGGTTTTATTTTTCGGAAAGGATGACCCCATGGCAGAAAATGGTGATGCTCCCGCCGCGAAAACATGGCGGCCAGCGACGCAGCTGGTCCATGGCGGGACGCTGCGCTCGCCTTTCGGCGAGACGTCCGAGGCACTGTTCCTCAATTCCGGCTTCGTCTACAGCAGCGCACACGATGCCGAGCTGCGCTTCAAGGGCGACCAGGAAGGCTACATCTACACGCGCTACAGCAACCCCACCCTCACCATGTTCGAGAACCGCATGGCGCTGCTCGAGGGGGCGGAGGTCGCGCGCTCTACCGCCTCCGGGATGGCAGCGGTCAATGCCACCTTCTTCGCCTTCCTGAAGGCGGGCGACCATGTGGTGTCGAGCCGAGTGTTGTTCGGCTCCTGCCGCTATATCGTGGAGGAGCTGCTGCCGCGCTTCGGCGTCACCTCGACGCTCGTCGACGGGCGCGACCTCGATGCCTGGCGCGCCGCCGTGCGGCCCGACACCAAGGCGTTCTTCTGCGAGACGCCGGCCAATCCCACGGTCGAGCTGATCGACCTCGCCGAGGTCGCCAAGATCGCCAAGGATTGCGGCGCGCGCTTCATCGTCGATAACGTGTTCGCCACGCCCATGCTGCAAAAGCCCTTAGCGCTCGGCGCCGATATCGTCGTCTATTCCGCCACCAAGCATATCGACGGCCAGGGCCGATGTCTTGGCGGCGTCATCCTCTCCGACCAGGCGTTTCTGGACGACTACCTCAAAGTCTATCTGCGCCAGACCGGACCTTCGCTCAGCCCGTTCAATGCCTGGGTGCTGCTCAAAGGGCTGGAAACCCTGCCGATTCGTATTGAGCGTATGAGCGCGAACGCCGCCCGCCTCGCCGATGCGCTGGCCGAGCGCCCGGAGGTGGAGCGCGTGCTCTATCCCGGCCGCGCCGATCATCCGCAAGCGGCGATCGCGAAGAAGCAGATGGCCTCGGGCGGCACGCTGCTCTCCTTCAACGTCAAAGGCGGCAAAGACACGGCTTTCCGCATCACCGATGCGTTGAAGATCATCAAGATCTCCAACAATCTCGGCGACACCAAAAGCCTGGTCAGCCATCCGGCGACCACCACTCATCAGCGCTTCACGCCAGAGGTGCGCGCCGATATGGGGATTGGCGACAATATGCTGCGGCTCTCGGTGGGCCTCGAAGACCCGGAAGATCTGATAAGTGATCTGGATCAAGCCTTCCGCGTCGCTTATCGTTAGCGCATCGGACCGAAAAGCATGGCCCCGCGAAAGCGGAGCTGGGAACCGATTTTCGGGCAAATCCGATGCGCAAGCAAAGCGTAGCGCCGTTGAGATAGGTGGCTGGGAGTTTATGGCGTGATCTACGAAGCCACGACCCGCGATATTCGTGTACACGTTGTCCCGAATTTCCTCGAAAAGGACAGCTCACCGGCCGAGGGCCATTATTTCTGGGCCTATACGGTCGAGATTATCAATCGTGGCAAAAAGGCCGTCCAGCTCCTGTCGCGGCATTGGAAGATCACTGACGCGGAGGGCCGCACCCAAGAAGTTCGCGGGGCGGGCGTGGTCGGCGAGCAGCCCACCCTCTCGCCGGGCGAGAGCTATCGTTATACCAGCGGCTGCCCGCTCAGGACGCCATCCGGCATCATGCTCGGCTGGTACCACATGAAGGCGGAGGACGGCGAAAGTTTCGACATCGTCATCCCGCCCTTCTCGCTCGACAGCCCTTACGCGCTGCGGAGCGTGAACTGATGGCTCGTCTCGCCTCGCGTATTGCGGCCGGTCTGTTAGGTGGATGGCTGATGCTCGGTTCAGCGGGCGCGCAAGACTCAGCCGCCATCCAGTGCATCGTCGCCACCCAGGAACAGTTCGGCAGCCTCGCTTTCTTGCTTGCAGAGTGCGCGTCACGCCAGGACTGCACCTACCAAGCCCCGATCGGCAACGCCTCAGCCCTAGTCGTGCTGAACAATGCGGCGCATCGCGTGCAGGATTGCTGGCTCGCCGCCGGCCTCAACCAGACACAAGAACAGCGGGAGGCGCAGGGTGTCATCCGCACCTATATGAAGTCCGGCGAGACCTGCAAGCTCGCGCTCAGCATGAGGCTAGCCAGCATGGCCGAGGGTTTCCGCGCCGCATGCCAAAGCCAATGATAGCTTCGGCTGAAGGATCTGGGCCCTGCCGCGCCAGAGCAGGCCGAAAGTTGGCGGCTATCCGCAGCGACAACATTTCAAACAGCCGCGCCAGTCTTCGTTGCGATAGCCCAATACAGGCCACACCTCTACCAGCAACACGAAGTCACTCAGGGCATATTCCAGAACGATCGCGCACCCATATTAATCCTGAGGACCATAATATATGTAGTGCGGCCCTATATGTCGCGGATAATAGCCTCGTCTGTAGTAATAGGCATAATCGTAGGCCAGGTAGCTTGGACCTACGGGCACATACATTAAAGGGGCACGATCACGGCGATAGATATCAACGACGAGAGGCCTCTGCTTTTTGCTATGTTGAGCAAAATGTTTCTTGGCAGGCTTGGCGTCGGCCACTGATACGGTACCAAGAGCGCTGACCGCCAGCAAGCAAGCCGCCAGAATATATCCGCCCAAATTCTGAACTCTCATGAGATCACCTCGCCCCGTGCTGTTATGGTAACGTCTCGCGATGTTATGGTAACACATTCGCGATCTTCACCATCAGATCACCTCGTTACTCTACATCTACCAAAACATTTGTATTCGTTGAACCATTGTCAATGAGCAATTCCTTAGCGGCATGCAGCGACCCTGGTTCCAATTGCGTGATCGCTTTGAATGGAACGGAGCACTCAACGCGCGCTTTTGCCCCCGGAGCAGGGCGATATCAAAGCGTTCGGGGCAGTCGCGTTACGGCGCGCCGAACCTTCTTTGAGATTCGATTCTGATGCCTCGTTCCGGAAGCGAATGTCGACGCGCTCGGCTCCCTGTCTTGCCACAATTCATCCATCTGCAGCCGTTTGCTAGCCATTTTCGAGGGGGTTTTCCGGGCTGGAACTATGAAAAATGATGGCCGCCCGCCCCCTCTAACCATTAAACGGTCATTGTCTCACCATGATGGAAGGATAGACCTTTTCCGGTAATCGAGGGCATTATGTATCTCTCAAAGGCGTAGGAAACTCAGCGCTTTGAAAGTGAGATTCTTGTATTGTGTCCGTGTTCGGCGTCGACTCTCAGATGGGGGAACAAAGTGACGGACGATAGATGGGATCGGCGCTTCGGCTGCCGAACGATGAGGATTAGTGTGTCAGATCCAGAACGCTTGCTTTGCTGAGCGTTCCCAGGAAGCGCAAAGGCGGCGGGTCATGTCTACCCGCCGTACATGGGGAATTTGAAGCTTTCCGGGATCAGACAATGGCAAGAAGCCACCAGATTACTATTAATGGGGAAAGTTTTCTCGCCCGCCGCGGCGAGGTATTGCTTGATGCGGCTCTAAGTAGCGGTGTAGCCCTGCCCTATGACTGCCGTGCCGGCCACTGCGGCAGCTGCTGTGTGCGGGTGGTGTCCGGTCACGTGCGGGGCGGCGAAGGCTCCGAGCCGGGCGTCGTTCATGCCTGTCAGTGCCGGATCGTCGGCGATGTCGAAATCGAGAAGCCCCAATCGGGGGGGCTGCGCACCGTCGATGGTGTGCTGAGCTCATTGCGCCGCCTGTCGTCCGACGTGATGGAAGTCGGCATCAGGACGGACCGGGCGTTGCCCTATCATGCGGGACAATATGCGCAGCTGCGCTTTGCCGGTTATCCCAGCCGTCCCTTCAGCATGAGCCATCCCGTGCGCGGCAATCCGGACGGCAGCCTCATCTGGTTCCATATCCGGCGCACGGAGGATGGGCGCGTCACCCCGGCACTCGGCAGGGGCATCAAGGCGGGCCATCGGGTGAAGGTGACAGGCCCCTATGGCTCGGCGCATTTCCGGCCCAATCTCGGCAGCCGGCTGATTCTCGTTGCCACCAACACCGGCTTTGCGCCGATCTGGTCGATTGCCGTCGCGGCGCTGCGCGAAAATCCGGAGCGCCGGATCATGGTCATCGCCGGGGGCAAGACCATACAGTCGCTCTATATGGGCGCGGCGCTTGGGCGGCTCGCCCGCTTCCCCAATGTTCGTGTCGTCGCCTGCTGCAGCACCCCGCAAAACGTGACCAATGTCGTCAAGCGGGGGCGGCCGACCGACTTTCTGCCGCGCCTGCATCCCACCGATGTGCTCTATGTCTGCGGCGCGCCGCCCATGGTCGATTCGGTGAAATCCATTGCGTCGCGCTTCGGCGCTATGTGCTATGCGGATCCGTTCCTGCCGACGACCGACGACAGGGTCGAGGAAAGCGTTTTGACACGCGCGATGAGGTGGCTCACTGCGCCCACGGCCGCGGTGCAGGAGCGTATTGCGCTCGCCGGCCGGCAGCGTCAGCTTGCTCTGCCGCCCCCGCGCAAGCGGCGGGATCAACCGGCGCCGGCCTTCAGGGCGATTCAGGCTTACAGCTTGGCGGAAACAAGGGTGAGAAGTCATTTTGGTTCGCAGAGTGCATAGCCTATGGTCGGCCGGGCTTCGCCGCCCGGCCCCTTTCAAGTCCCTCACGCTCTATCGCTTCGGCTTGCTGATCGTTTTCGGCTTTGCCGCGGACGGTGCAATTGCATCCGATCCGGCCAAGACCGTCGGTCCCAATGCTTGCGCCGAATGTCACAAGCAGGAGGTCGCGGCTTGGCAGGAGTCGCATCATTTCAAGACCTTCCGTGACCTGCCGCGTAATGACGAGGGCAAAAAGATCGCGGACAAAATGGGGATTCGGCGCATCAAGTCTGAGAGCTTGTGCCTGAACTGCCATTACACGGTGCAGCAGAAGGACGGCGACAAGGAGCCTATCGCCGGCATCTCCTGCGAGTCCTGCCACAGTGCCGGACAGGACTGGATCAAGATCCATAGCTCATACAGCGGCAAGACCGAGAAGACCGAGACCAAGCCCGAGGAGGAGGCGCGCTGGAAGCTCGCCGTGCAGAAGGGCATGATCAGAGCGGAGAATATCTACGGGATTGCGAAGAATTGCTATAGCTGCCACGTCGTGCCGCAAGAGGATCTCGTGAACAAAGGCGGCCACAAGGCCGGCAGCGCCTTCGAGCTGGTGTCCTGGTCGCAGGGCGAGGTGCTGCATAACACTTGGTATTCCAAGGGAAAAGAAAACGTACCAGCGAACGCCGCGCGCAAGCGAATACTTTATCTCATCGGCCTCGGCGTTGAGCTTGAAACCTCGATCCGCTCGGTCGGCAAGGCGACGGTGCGAAAGCGCTACGCCTTCGAAATGGCCAAGCGCGTCGATGCAGCGCGCAAACAGCTCGCAGCCGTAGCAAAGGCGCTGCCGAGCGTGCCGGAAATCCCAAAGATGGTCGAATTTGCCCATTCGGCCGGGCTGAAGCTGAACAATGAACCGCGCCTGACGGCCGCGGCCGACGGCATTTCCAAATTGCTCGCGAGCCTCACTGAGAAGTATGACGGCAGCACAATGGCCGGGCTCGACAGCATGATTCCTGGACCGGACAAGATCAAGGGCAAGCCGAGAAAACCCGGCTCGAGCTAATCCGATCCCGGCGGGCTTGCAGCAACGACATCTGAAATGGGCTTGATGGGGAAAGAACCACCGCGATGGGTGATTTTGGGGGGCTGCCGTAATGTCTGACGCCTCGGTCGGCAGACGCGGTCCGGGCTCGGCGCGGGATTTCACCAGCCAAATCGTCCAGGGCCTTCTGATCGCGGCTTTCTCCAGCGGTCTCATTTGGCTTGTGTGGATCTATGGCGACGGCCTGCGCGACCCCAGCTATCTCAGCGGCTGGATGCTGGCCACCGGCATGAGCGTGCAGCTCTATTTCCACATCGCCATGAAAAAAGGGAGCCTCGCGCCGAAATCCGCCATGCGATGGCGGAAAATCCATATTTTCCTCGGTTATCTGCTGATCGCCGCCTTCCTCTCCCACACGGATTTCTCGTTGCCTGACAGTGGCTTCGAATGGGCGCTGTGGACGGGCTTCGTGCTGGTGACGCTCTCGGGTATTTTTGGCACCTATCTCGCCTGGTCGCTAAAGGCCAGGCGCCGGATCGACGAAGGCGTCGGCTATGATCGCATCCCCACCCGGCGCGCCGAGCTGGCCCACGAACTCGAAGCCGCCGTCACCAGGCCCGATCCGGCCGCCGCTGCGATCGCCTTACCGGCGCCGCCCTATGAGGCCTGGATCGTTGACCTCTACAACAATCACCTGCAGGCTTTTTTCCAGGGGCAGCGCAATTTCACCGCGCATCTGTTCGGCTCGCAACGCCCGCTCAAGCGGCTGACGGATGAGATCGACAATCTGTCACGCTATGTCGATGAGCGGAGCCAGGCTAAGCTCGCCACCATCAAGGATTTGGTGCTTGAGAAGGACCGGCTCGATTTCGCCCGCGTTTATCTCGGCCTCACCAAAGGCTGGCTGTACGTGCATGTGCCTGTCACCTATGCGTTGGTCGTACTGATAACGCTGCACATCCTCGTCGCCTATTCCTTTTCGTCGGGGGCGTGGTGATGCAGCGACCCAGAGCGATCAGATCGATGCAGCGCTATCGGCCGCCAAAGCCCGAGAGCCAGGCGCCTCGCGGTTCGCTGCGCGATCGGTTGGCAGTGCTGCTGGGGATCGTGACCGCCCTGTGCCTGATCTCGGCGTTCGTGCTGGCGAAAGGCACGCAGTTCCTGATGCCGGGACCGCTCGCAAGCGCGCACGGTGCGATCGAGAATTGCAGCTCCTGCCACACCAAAAACGGCAGCGGCAAACTGAGCTGGATTCACGGCCTCATCGCTGGCGACCCGCTCGCCGACAGCAAGGGCTGTCTTGGCTGCCACAAAATGTCGAACACGGCCTTCAACGCCCATGGCGCCTCAGCTGAGGTGCTGAAACGGAGCACGCAGCGTCTGACCAAAGTCGCTGCGGCGACCCCCGCGCCCGAAGCGGCCCGCGTGCAAAACATCGTCTTCCCGGCCAGTAGCATCCTCGCCCGCGATGTCTACTGCGCGACCTGCCACCAGGAGCACAAGGGCGTCAATTTCGACCTGAACAAGATCTCGAACGAACAGTGCCGCTCCTGCCATGTGGTGAAGTTCGACAGCTTCGACGGTCACCATCCAAAATTCGACAATTACCCGTTCAACCGCCGCACGCGGATCACCTACGACCATGCGGGCCATTTCGGCAAACACTTCCCGGAAATGGAGAAGAAGAACCCGACGCTGGGGATTCCCGCAACCTGCTCGAGCTGCCACAACAGCCGTGCCGACCGGCGTGTCATGGCGGTTGCGCCGTTCGAGCAGACCTGCTCCACCTGCCACCTGAATCAGATCATCGGCAAGGAACGGGCCAGCGGTCCGAAAGGCGTTGCCTTCCTGAGCGTGCCCGGCCTCGATGTGCGAACGCTGCAGGAAAAGAAGCTTGATATCGGTGAATGGCCCGAAGCGTCCGAAGCCCCGCTGACGCCATTCGTCAAGGTGATGGTCGCTCGGAATGAGCGGGGCCGTGCCCTGATCAAGGCCGTGGATGGCCTGAACCTCCAGGATCTGAGCGGCGCAAAGGATGCTCAGATCAAGGCGGTGGCCGATCTGGCTTGGGAGATCAAGGGGATATTTTACAAGCTGATCGTGGGAAAAGCATCGGATGTCCTGGGCGATATTACTGTTGGCGGGGGCAAGCTGAGCGCGAAGTCTTATTGCCGATCTGACCGCGAGCCTGCCGCGCGAATTGGTGATCGGCGCACAGCAGCAGTGGTTGCCCAATCTCGGCACCGAAATGGCCAATCGCCCGGACACCAGCGAGCAGGAACAAAGCGGCTGGACTGCGGCAATTACCGAATCGCGATTGTCCGCAACAGCCGCTCCCGAGGAAGTGTTTGGTTCGCATTCGCGTCCAGCAGCCCCAAGGCTCAGCCCACGAGCGGGGAAGACCGAGCCGGCCATAACAGCCAAACCTGTCCGCGTTGCTGAAGCAAACCGGCAAGACGATCTGCTCAACCCCACCGGGGCAGAGGTTGGCGGGGGCGCAGCATCCGTGAAGGACGCCGGGACCGCAGCGGAGCAGCCTCAAGCCGCGGCGCAAAAACCCGCTGCCGCGAACGCCAAGCCTGATGGCGGTGTAAAGCTCGCCGCTAACGATGCGCCTCCGGCCAAAGCAGGCGGTCAAACCGACGATCTGCTCTATCCCACCGAGGAAGAGGCACGCGCAGCCGGAATATCCGTCAACCCGAATCCAAGGCCCGCTGGCGTGCCCGAAGCCCCAAATGAGGGTGCTTCGCCCGCTCCAGAGGCGCCAGCCGAAGCCCCGTCCGGCTCCGGCTCCGATAACGCGCCGGCTAAGCCCCAGGCAGGCGGTGCGCCTGTGGTCAGCATCGAAAGCGATGTGGACCCGGAGAGCTGGGCGGAATATGGCGGCTGGTACCGGCAGGATTACGCAATCTTCTACCGTCCCATCGGCCACAAGGACAAATTCATCTATTCCTGGCTCATTCTGACCGGTCTTGAGGCGCCCAAAGGCGATAAAACGCCGGCGGCGGCGGTGTTCGAATCGCTTATCGCCAAGGATGCTCAGGGCTCATGCACGAAGTGTCATAGTGTCGACGACATCCGCGGCAAAGGGCGGCTGGTCAATTTCTCTCCGCCCAAGCCCGACATGAAGCAGGGACGCTTCACCAATTTCATCCATGAGCCGCATCTGAGCGTGATGAAAGATCGCGGCTGCCTGACCTGTCACGACCTTGCAAAAGACCGGCCCTATCTGAAGAGCTATGAGCAGGGCAATCCGCAGAATTTCGTCTCCAATTTCAGTACGGTGAAGAAGGATCTCTGCCAGACCTGTCACACCTCCAGCGCGGCGCGTCAGGACTGCCTCACCTGCCACAAATATCATGTGAACGGCGTGGTCACGCCGATCATGAGCACGAAGCTGCCAACGCAGTGATCTCGCGCACTGGCCCCGCCTCCCGGTCACACCGGAAGCGCTGGAAGGCGCTATCCGGGGTCCAGCCCCGCGAGCAATTCTCACGTTGAAAGAAACGCTGGACCGCGGCTCGGCCTTCAGCCGTCCGGGTAAGACCGGGGGATGCCTCCCTGACAAAGGCGCTGAGGTGATCGGCAGCAGCTGACAAGTGCAGCCCGACGCTCTCGCGGCTGCGGCGCGGGGGAGGGTCGCCGGCGCGCTCGTCAGAGCGGCACCGGCGTCATGATTCGAGCTGGTCTCTCAGCGCTTGGACGTCTTACGTTCGCACGCGGCGATGTTTGATCGCATCACGCAGCTCGGTAAGTGCTGTTTTCAGCTCCTGATCGGGCGATGCAGAAATCTGCTGTGTCAGCCGCTGGGTAAGATCGAGCCTATCCTGGTCCGTAAAGATGGGTTGATAGGACGGCAGTCCATCGAAAGCCCCCCTGACCATCTTCAGAATGTCGGATTTTGCATACAGCCGCGTCTCAGTCATGCTCTGCACGAGCCCGGAATAGATCTGACGGGCGTCGGCTTTCATCTTACCGTGCTCAGCCGCAATCGCCTCATAATGCTTGTCCTTTGGGAGGCTTGAGAGAAATGGGTCGCTGAGGTCCAGAAATGTACCGGCCGCCTTGGCTTCATAGACCCTCAGCCGAGCGAGTTCTGTGGCATAGGGTTTCCCCTTTTGCTGCTCACTCGAATAAAACGCGATGATCTGATGAAGCGGTTGGAGGACAGGCTCCAACCTTTGGAACCGGATGGTGATGGCGAGCTCCCAATTCTGTCCCATGCGCAGCGGGATGTTGTCAGAATTGACCATCCGCTCGAAGACCGGCTTGGTTGCGGGATCCGATAGCGTTGGCAGCTCCAGACCATCGTTTTCAACCCGCTGGACTACGGCCCTGTAATCGGTTGCGTCCCAGGGATCTTCGATGGCGGGATAGCGTTTTTGCGCGTTGGCAGGTTGGACTGCCAGGGCCCCCAACACGAGCAGCCAAGCTGATGACATCAATATTTTTAACAAATGTTTCATGAAACTCCCCTTCCTACGCGCACCATTGGGCGGGAAAGTCCCTCCCCACCGAACACTGACGTCGGGCGCACTGCCGCATGCGCCCAATCCTGCCTAGCCCCCGCGCTGCTAATTCGCGACCACTCCCATCGCTTGGGCTGCCTCAACAATCCGCTTTTGCGTCTCCGGCTCATCCGCGAAGACGGTCTTGGCCTTCTCCAACGCTGCGCGGGCCTGCTCGGCGTCGTTCATGGTCATGCGCGATCGGATCAGCATGATCCAGCCATTGGGGTCTTTTGGTGAGGCCTCCAAACGGCTGGCAAGGCGGTCCACCATCCCGGCAACCATGGCCTGGCGATCCTCGGGCTTCATCTGCTTGGCGCTCTCGACATCCGTCGCGCTCGGCCCCGGTGTTGCGGCCGCGACTGGCTGGGACACAGCGTTAGCGGGTGCAGACGCTGCACCGGCTGACGGCTTTGCCTCGGCCATCTGTGTACCATCAACCACGCCCATCGCCTGCGCGGCCTCGACGATCCGCTTTTGCGTCTCCGGCTCGCCCTCGAAGACGGTCTTGGCTTTGTCGAGGGCGGCGCGCGCCTTGTCGGCGTCCTTCATGACCATGCGCGAGCGAATCAGCATGATCCAGCCATCGGGGTCTTTTGGCGCGGATTCCAACCGGCTGGCCAGGCGGTCGATCATGCCGCCCACCATCGCCTGGCGATCCTCGGGATTCATGTCCTTGGCGTTCTGGACATCGGCGGGGCTCGGACCGGGCGTTGCTGCCGCGGTCGCCGCGCCGGCTTTTGGCGCCGCCTCGGCAAGCCGAGCGCTGACGTCGATCCCGGCCTGCTTCGCCGTCTCCTCGATGCGCTGGCGCAGATCGCCGGCCCAGTCGGCGTCCGGCGGAGCGACCTTGTACAGCGCAATCCATTCGTCGATGGCGCCTTGATTGTCGCCGTTCTGCGCCTTGGCGACGCCCTTGAAGAAACGGGCGCGCTCGTCATTGGGGTTGATTGCCAGCACCTCCTCGAAGGTCGCCAGCGCAGCATCGGTCACCTTGTCGCCCGCTTCCGAGACCATCGCTTCGCCCAGCAGCGCTTTCAGTGTGGGATTGTCCTTCTGCAGATCGACCGCGCGGCGATATGAGGTGACGGCGTCCTTGTAGCGGCCGGTGGTGTAATAGGACCAGCCGAGCATACGCCAACCATCAGCGTCGTTCGGATTGTCCGCCACACGCTTCTCGATCCGCTTCACCAGCGCTTCAACATCGCCGCCGGCATTTTCAGCGTTGGCGGTCTGTCCGCCGTCGGTCGCCAGCGCCTGCCTCTCAGCGGAGGGCAGGTCGGGACGGCCCAACGCTGCATAGAGGCCGACCGAACCCAGCACGACAACGGCGGCGACGCCCGTGACCATGCGGTACTGCCAATTCGGAGAAACTGTTCGCGCCTGGCCACCGTCCGCCCGTCCAGCCGCCAGGATCCGCCGTTCGATCTCGAGCCGTGCCGAGGCGGCTTCCGCCTCGTCGATCAAGCCCTGGGCTTTGTCACGGTCGACCTCTGCGAGCTGGTCCTTGTAGACATCGAGGCTGCTCGGCGCCTCCTTCGCACCGCCGCCGAAGAAGAATGGCGCAAGGACAATCAGGGCGGCGCCTCCCATGAAAGCCGTAAGGATGAGCCAAAGCGTCATGATGTGCGCCCTTTTGTCAGAATAGCTTGCAATTCCTTGTGCTCCGCCGCACTCAGCGTCTCGGCCCGGCCGGTGCCGGGGTCCGTGCCTTGCTTGCGGATGAGCATCCAATATCCGGCGAGCGCCAGCAGCAGCACGATCCCTGGCCCGAACCACAAGAGCAGCGTCTCGCGTTGCAGCGGCGGCTTGAGCAGCACGAAATTCCCGTAGCGCTGGGCGATGTAGTCGATTGCGGCCTTGTCGCTGTCGCCAGCTTTGATGCGCTCGCGAAGCAGAATGCGAAGGTCGCGGGCGAGCTCGGCATTGGAGTCGTCGATCGACTGATTCTGGCAGACGACGCAGCGCAGATGCTGGCTGAGATCGCGCGCGCGTGCCTCTTGAGCCGGATCCGGCAGGACTTCGTCGGGCTCAACCGCGCGGCACGGCGCGGCGAAAACGAAGAGCGCACCGAGCGCGATGAGGACAAGGAAACGGTGAGGCGCCATCATCATTTCCCTTATTCGGCTGGCGCAAGCGCCGCAGCTGCTCGCGACCGGCGCGGTGCGCCTACCCGGAAACGGCGGTCCGACAGCGAGACGAAGCCGCCAAGCGCCATCACCAGCGGCCCGAACCAGATCCAAGGGGCGAGCGGATGATAGTAGGCGCGCACCGTCCATTCATTGCTGGCGTTCTTCTCGCCTATTGCCAAATAGATGTTGGAGATCAGATTGGTGTGAATGCCAGCCTCCGTGGTCTGTGACCGGCGGACCGGATAAAAGCGCCGCTCTGTTGAGAGCGTCGTGATGAAACGTCCGCCGCTGCTGACTTCGAAGGTGCCGCGCTCGGCCTTGTAGTTCGGGCCGGTTTCGTCAGTCACGGCGTCGAGCCGAACCTGATAGCCGCCGACCTCGAGCTGACCGCCGACCGGCAGCGCCTTTAGCGTCTCCTCTTTCCAGGCCGACATGGCGGTGATGCCGGCAACCGCGATACCGATGCCGGCGTGCGCCAGGACCAGGCCCCAGACCGCGCGCGGCGTGATTCGCGCCAGATGCAGGCTGGTGGCGAACGGCACCTGCAGGAGACGGGTACGGTGCGCGAGAATGGCGACAGACCCGGCGATCACCCAGATGGCAATGCCGAAGCCGATGGCGGCGAGCGCGTGAGCACCGAATGTTGCGATCAAGATCGCAGCGACCGCGAGCCCGGCGACGATCGCCGGGCGCCTCAGCTTGGCCAGCGCCTCGCGCAGGCGATCGCGCTTCCATTTCATCACCGGCCCAACGACCATGACGATGAGCAGCGGAATCATCATCGGCACGAAGGTGAGATTGTAAAAGGGCGGCCCGACCGAGATCTTGTCTTTGCTCAGCGCCTCAATGAGCAGTGGGTAGAAAGTGCCGAGAAACACCGTCGCGGCGGCCGAGACCAGCAGCACATTGTTGAGCACCAGGCTCGATTCGCGGCTCACCGCGGCGAACGGTGTACCCTGCTTCAGCGCCGGCGCGCGCCAGGCGTAGAGCGTAAGCGCAGTGCCGGTGGTCAGCAGAATGAGGCCAAGCACGAAAATGCCGCGCGCCGGATCGAGCGCGAAAGAATGCACGCTGGTCAGGACGCCGGAGCGCACCAGGAAGGTGCCGACCAGACTTAGCGAGAAGGTCAGAATGCCTAGCAAAATCGTCCAGTTGACCAGCGTTTGCCGGCGCTCGACGACCAGCGCCGAGTGCAGAAGCGCGGTGCCGGTGAGCCAGGGCATGAAGGAGGCATTCTCGACCGGGTCCCAGAACCACCATCCCCCCCAGCCCAGCTCGTAATAGGCCCAAAAGCTCCCGAGCGTGATGCCAATTGTGAGGAAGCACCAGGCCGCCAGCACCCAGGGCCGCACCCAGCGCGCCCAGGAGGCATCGACCTTGCCTTCGATCAGAGCGGCGACCGAGAAGGAGAAGGCCATGGAGAAGCCGACATAGCCCAGATAGAGGAACGGCGGATGTATCGCCAGCCCGATATCCTGCAAGAGCGGATTGAGATCCTGGCCATCAGGCACCGCCGGATCGAGACGGATGAACGGGTTCGAGGTGAACAGGATGAAGGCGAGGAAACCGGTGCCGATCATGCCCTGCACGGCGAGCGCGCGCGCCTTGAGCCGGGGCGGCAGAGCGTCACCGAAGATCGCGACGGAAGCGCCGAATAGCGCCAGGATCGTTACCCAAAGCAGCATCGATCCCTCGTGATTGCCCCAGCTGGCAGTCACCTTATAAATTAGCGGCATGGCAGAGTTGGAGTTCTCGGCAACGTTCAATACCGAAAAATCGGACATGACGTAAGAAGTGATCAGCGCGGCGAATGCCAGCGTGAGAAAGACCATCTGCCCAATCGCCGCCGACGAGCCGAAACGCATCAATTTCAGATCGCCAAGATGCGTTCCGATGAGCGGCACGATCGACTGTGCCAGAGCGAGGGTCAGTGTAAGTATGAGGGCAAAATGACCGAGTTCGGCGACCACCGCAGCTCCCCTTATCGCGGCTGATTGAAATGCGGACGCGAGAACACTCAACGGGCTATCGCGCTTTCGAGAAAGAGCAGTCTTAGTCCTTTTATAAGGCGAGGAAGGGGCGGCTTGCTGGCTCGATTCTGGCAAGTTGGGGCGTTACGGGGCAAAGCAAATTCTCTCATGGTTTTTTGGTGCCGGATGGCCTTGCCATAATCATTTGAGCATAAAGACGAATTCATAAACATTTGAATTTAAATAGATATTTGCGGTAAAGGTTAAAACTTGCAATAATATCTATCTCAAACTTGCCACTTTTCGCCACGGTTTCGCTATAGGCACGGCCCCAGGACGCCCCTTTCAGTTATTAATCTCCAGTTTAGTGATCCCGCTAGGCGGTCGAGCGTCGTTTTGGTGTGGGCGATGCAAACTCGGGGTACCGCCCGAACTCATGGGGGAAAGAGGGTGCGATGGAACAACTATCCGGTGTTTCACTATTTAAAACGGGTGCGGCGAGTTATCCCCCGGCATTCAGCTGGGTAAAGCCGGTCGCAAGATCCGCCTGGCTTTCCGGCGTTTTCGCGAGCGCCATACTGATGCAGGCAGCGTTCCTTAGCCAGAATGTTGTCGCCGGGCCAAGTGAGCCCGTGCAGACCCAAGCCGCTCAAGAACAGACCAGAGTAAGGTTCGCCGACAATAGCGCAGGGCACGGCGGACAAATCGACGCGCACGCCACGCTCGAAGCTCTTATCAAAGAGGACGAAGCGAGACGGGCCAAGGCGGCCGCGGAGGGTACCGCGGTTCAAGGCGGCGAGCAAAAGCTGTCGGCGCAGGAGAACATCGAAGCGGACGGCTACGGGCAGAACGCTCTTCTGGCGCAGGCAGCCAGGTCTTCGAAAGGGAAAGAATCACCGATCCCCGCGATCGACGAGGAGACCCTTTCGCTTTATCCCACCGCTGCGCAATGCGGCGAATGTCATAAGCAGATCTACGAGGAATGGTCTTCCTCGCAGCATGCCTATGCGTCGATCTCACCGATGTTCCACGCGTTCGAGCAGAAATTCCAGGAGCTGACCCGCGGCACGGTCGGCACCTTCTGCGTGCGCTGCCACCAGCAGGTGGGCACTCAGCTCGGCGAGAAGCGCGAAACGCCGCTTTGGGAGCGTGCGCAGATCTCCCGCGAGGGCATCAGCTGCATCACCTGCCACCGCGTCAAAGAGGCCTACGGCAAGGTGAACGGCGAGCGCCGGGTCGAGGCAGGCAAGATCTACGATCCGGTCTACGGCAGTGGCGAGAAGAGCGTCCTGAAGGATGTGCTCGCCAACAAGGATACCTACTCCGTCAAAACCAGCGACGACGGGCGCGGTAACAGCATCCACAACGGCATGATGACCAACCCGCAGATCACCAAGTCGGAGTTCTGCGTCAGCTGCCATCAGGTTGCCGTGAACCTCGGCATCAAGCTCGAGATCGTGTGGGATCAGTATCGCGACAGCCCGGCACGCAAGGCTGGCGTCACCTGCCAGGACTGCCACATGGGCAAGAATCCTGGAATGGCTGACGGCTATGCGACTGCGGCATCCGCTATCGTTGGCGGTAAGGAGATCAACCCGGGACGTAGGCATGCCGATCACCGCTTTATGGGCCCGGGCTATGCGATCACCCATCCTGGCGTGTTTCCGCATAATAAGAAGGCGCTCTCGGTCAGCATGAAGAAGTGGCTGCAGTTCGACTGGCGCGCCGGCTGGGGGACCCCCGAGTTCGAGGACAAGGTCGCTGACGGCAAGCTCAAAGTCGACTTCCCGGCTGAGTGGGCCAACTTTGTCGATCGTGAAGACGCTCGCGAAATTATCGACGAGAATCTCAAGACGCTCGACATGCGTGACGACATCCGGCGCAAGATCATGGAGAATGGCAGCGAGATCAAGGGGCCCTTCTTCCAGGGTGCCGCTCGGGTCGGCCAGACGCTGGCGTTCTCCTATAACATCAAGAACAAGAACACCGGCCATAACCTGCCGTCCGGATCTCTCGGTGCGCAGCCGCAGCTCTGGGCGAATGTTGCCCTCCTCGATCCCGACGGCAAGAACATCTGGGAGTCGGGCTACGTCGACAACGACGGCAACATGGCCGATCTGCACAGCCTTGAGGTTGCCGCTGGCCGGGTCTCGATCGACCAGCAGCTGGTACATTTCCAGACCAAGTTCTTGACCACCAACATCAAGGGCACGGACCGTGAGATGTATCTGCCGGTGAACTTCGACATCGACCAGCTGCCGCAGCTGCGTGCGCCGCAGGTCCCGACCACGGTGCTCAACCATCCGCCGCTGGTGCGCATGGAAAACCACTCGCTCACCCCTCTCGGTGAGAAGACGGCCAGCTACAGCGTGCCAGGCAGCCTGATCAAGAAGCCCGGCAAGTACCGCCTCGCCTTCCGTATGCGCAGCCGCTCCGAGCCGATCTACTTCATGCGCTTTGTCGGTGCTACCAAGGAGATGGAGCGGCGCATGAACGAGCGGATGTTAAATTTCCACGTCATGACGGCGGACGTTGAAGTCAGGTGAGCAATTGTAGTAAAAACTGAAATAAGTGGGGACCCCATCGGGTTGCAAGAAGAGGGTCCCCACCCTTTCCGAATTCCTCTTGCGGGGTTAAGGGCATCCCGCAAGTCAGAACCACGATAGACATGGCAGCGGTAAGCCAAGAGCGGCGGCCCGCGTGGGGTGGGGGTGATGAACCTTACGCGAGCGGCTCCAAAGAGACGGCCTGCTGAAGTCGAGAACAGGGAAATATCACGTGAAAAACCGGTGGGGGGTTTCCACATGATTTTGGAAGCAAAAGGCAAGCAGCGGCGCCGAGCCAGGACAGCGGCAGTCCTGGCCACGACCGCGCTGGTAGCCGGGAGTTGCCTGGCGATGGCCGGCACCACCGCAAAAGCGGAGGAGGGGGCAAGTGTTAACGACACCGGCAAGGGGGACCGGCTGATCGCGGCAGGGACCAGCACCAACAAAGCCGAAAAACAAAGCAAGTCGAGCATGCCAGCCGCAAGCACCAACGCGGCCAGCAAGGATGCCAAAGCCGTCGCGGCAGGCACCGGCGGCGAAGAATCGCCCAAGCAAGGCAAGGTCGCCCAAGCGGCGCCCAGCACCTCCCAGGCCGATGCGCGCTACGTCGATGCGTTTTCCGAACAGAAGACTGCCGAATCTGCAGCACAAGAAGATCCTGCAACAGAGTCTGAGACGGAAGCTGAAACACGCACAAGCAGCAACTTGGGCAACAAAGCCGACATGTTTCGGCCCGGCCCGCAATATGACTCCAAGTATAACGCCGACAAGAATGTCGACGTCTACGGCGCCAAGAAAGACGTCGAGCCGCCGCGCCCGCTTCTTGAGCTGGGCCGCGAGCAATACACGGCTGGCGATTACAATCCCGAGAGCTCGCTGTTCGGTGCGAACAATCTGCTGATCCCGGGGCTTGCAGTCTATGGCGACTGGCGGACGGCGGTCGCCTACAACCAGAACAACGGCAAGGATATCGCCCAGATCGCAACGCGGGTGAATATAGACGTCGACTTCAAGATCACCGGCACCGAGAGAATCCACGCCTTCTTCACGCCGCTTCAGGACAACAATCGGTTCACCCGCTGCGAGTTCGGCGGCGGCGGCGTCGACGACAAGGAATGTACCCTGGAGTCCGACCTCAACCCGCAGACGCTGTTCTTCGAGGGTGACGTGGGCTCTATCTATTCCGGTTTGTCCGGACAGTTCGCCGACTTCGACCTGCCCTTTACCGCCGGTCTCTTCCCGCTGTTCCTGCAGAACGGCATCTGGGCGAACGACGCGATCCTGGGCGGCGCTGTCAGTCTGACCGCAAAGAATTCGCAGAAGCTGGGCCTCTCCAACTTCGATGTCACCTTCTTCACCGCATTCGACAACATCGACAACGCGCTGATCAGGTCGGACGTTTCCGCCAACCGCGACAACAACATCGCCAATCTTTATGGCGTCACAGCCTTCATCGACGCCTTCGGCGGCTATGTCGAAACGGGCTACGGCCTGGTTCAGGGCGTTGACGACAATGTGGACGGCCAGCTGACGCACTTCGTGACCGCCGCCTTCACCAAGCGCTATTACAACACCATCTCGAATTCGACCCGCTTCTTTGGGAACTTCGGCGATGGCAGGGACGACGACGGCTTTGCCGTCATTTCGGAGAATAGCCTGATCTCGGGCTTGCCGAGCACGCTGCTCCCCTACGCCAACTTCTTCTTCGGCAACGGCAATCCTCAGCCCCTGGTCGATGGCAATGGCGCGGGCATCCTGAAGAACGTCGGCATCAACTTCGAGACCGACGCCTTGACCGGCTTCCCGAAGCTCAACGACACCGGCAACAACACCTATGGCGGCGCTATCGGCTTGCAGTATCTGTTCAATCTGGATCAGCAGCTCGTCTTCGAAATAGCTACCGTTCAGCCCTACGCCGATCCGATCCCCGGCATTGGCATCGCCGACCCGCAATATGCCGTGGGTGTTCGTTATCAGATCCCGATCAACAAGGACTGGCTGTTCCGGGCGGACGCAACCTATCAGATCGTCGATAACCCCGACGTCGAGGACAATTGGGGCCTTCGCGCCGAGATGCGCAGGAAGTTCTAGCCTGTGTCGGGCGAGAGTTCCGCTTGAGACGACGGAAGGCTCGCGCAGGCGAGCCTTTTCCATGTTAGCCGAGAAGGCGATTAGAGCATAATGAGATACATGCGCTCACCTATCGCATAGCATCACGCCCTCCCAGCGGGAGAGGGTGGGGTGAGGGGATAATGCCTCTCGATCGGTAATCCGATACCACAATGAGAGGCCTTACCCCCTCACCCTGGTCCCTCTCCCCCTCGGAGAGGGAACCGGAGGCGACCGCCGCCACGAATGAGCGGTAGCTAAAATCATCTCGCTCTAGTGCCGTCCCGCGACTTCCTCCAGAAAGTTGGCGATCGCCGAACGCTCCGGCGAGCCCGATGGGAACTCAAGCACCCATGCTGCCGTCGAGGCGTTTGGCGAGCGATATGAGGCGGGGGCGCACTTCGTCCAGTAGGAATTCGGGCTTGCACACCATGGACGGCGCACCGCAGTTCACCGCCATTGGCGGCATGCCGCCACCGGGCCTGAAGCCTACCGCGATGGCGTTGACCGTCTCATGCCAGTCGCCAAAGGAACAGGTGCAACCGAGTTCGCGATAGTCGGACAGTGCCTTTTCAACGCCGTCCTGGGTCTTGGTCCAATTGACGTTGTCGAGCGACCTTATCTCTTCCAGGATCGGGATGCGCTCCATCTCCGTGCACACAGCGAGAAACGCCCGGCCCATCGCGCTTGTCGAGATCGAGATGCGCGAGCCGACATCGACGGTCAGCGAGATCGTGGCATGGCCGCGCACGCATTCGACATAGACCATGCTAAGCCGGTCACGGGCGCCGAGCCCCACGGAAGCGCGGGCGAACACGGCAAGCTCCTCCATCTGCGGGCGGGCGACATTGCGCACATCGAGCCGCGCCAGCATGGATGTGCCGAGCGCGAGCACGGCCGTGCCGAGCCGGTATTTGGCGGCGCTCTCCACATAATGCAGATAGCCGAGTTTGGTCAGCGTGTAGGTGAGGCGCGACACCGTGGATTTGGGCAGCTTGCAGCGTTCGGCGATCTCCTGATTGCCGAGCAGCGTTTCGCCCTTGCGAAAGCAGGCGAGCACCTCAAGGCCGCGGGCGAGCGCGCCCACGAAATGCCGGTCCTCCGCGGGGCTGCGCTCGGGGAGCGCAATGACATTGTCTTCGATCATGTTGAGGCGTTTACGTGCCATTTGAGCTATCCCCGTCGTAGGCGCAGCCAAAGCTGTGGCATATGCACTTTTCGCGCGCAAATGCCTTTCGCACAAGACATGCCAAACTCCGCCGGTCAGTGCATAACACAGAAAATTATTCCGTACTGCAGAATTAAGCGCGGTCGGATGCCCGATGTGATCACCCCCTGCGTATTTGCTCTGCGACCGACGGCACCACGCGGCAATCCGGGCGCGACATGCAGCATTCAAGGGAAGTTCCTCAAAATGTTTGCAGATGGGGCGGTTTTCCGGCGTGACGAATCCGCAACTGCCGCTCCAGTATGTTGCGCCAAAGGTGAAATCAGCTTGAGGCCGTCACTTCCGAAGCTATCATCGTTGGTGACATTTTTGTCAGTACGGATGGGGCGAGGGAGAAATGGAAGAAGATCAAGACGCGCCCGGTACCTTGTGGTTCCGGGGCGGGCAGTTAAAACGTTGGGCATTGGGAGTGGGCGCGGCCTTGCTGGCGGCTATCGCCGTGCCGCAAGACGCGGCATGGGCCGGGTCGGACAACTCCAGCAACACCTATGCCGGCGACGCCAACGGCATCGCTTTGCCGACCGGCACATTTTTGGCGATCCAATATCTGGGCGTCCGCGAGAGCGACACTTACGTCACCACGAACGACAACATCTTTGCCAAACTCGGCGCGGGCAAAGAAATCAAATCCGACTTCGAGCTGTTCTCGTCGATCACCCGGTTCGTGTATTTCACGACGTTTCTCGATCGCCCGCTCGCCCTTGAAGCGGCGTTTACCGGCGTCAACCTGAGCGAGGTCAATATCGGCGATCAGCGCTTTCATGACCCGGTGACCGGGCTTGGCCCCCAGACCACTGAAGACGGCTTCATCGATCCGGTCTTCTTTCTCAGCTATGGCCTGATATCGTCGCCGAAGGACGAGCGTTTCCTGGTCCTGACCAACTACTTCTATGTTCCCTGGGGCGACTACAACAAATTCGCCGAGGCGAACGCCGCCGCCCCGAACCAGTTCACCTGGGTGCCGCAGCTCGCGCTTGCGGAAGGGCTTGCCAAATATGGCATGAAGGATTTCTGGCTCGACGTTATCGCCAACGCCTCACTACATACCGACGGCAGCGCGCCTCTGGCTATTGCGGGCGTAGGGCAGTTCGACGAGCTGGATCAGGACAATTCTTACGACCTGAAGAGTCTTCCTGCGCTACCAATACATGCCCGCCGGGCACATTGCGGTGGGCCTGGAGAAATCCTGGGGCGGCGATCAGATCGCCAGTGGCGGCGCGCTTGGTGCAGCGCTTGGGCCGACATCTCTAGGCAAGGACGATTTCCTCAAAGGCCATCTGCAGATCGCCTATCCGCTGGCGAAGGATCTTCACCTGTCGAGCGATTTCACGCACGACTTCGATCGAGAAGGCGGCTTCGAGGAAGACCTCACAGCCGAGCTCCGGGTGACAAAGCTGTTCTTTCCCACCGCTCCCCTGGAGAATAAGCCCTTGAAATAAGTGAGCAGACTTGGTGACTTGAGAAGCGGGCCCGTGAAAGCGCCCGCTTCTTTTTTGCGTGCTCGCCCTGTGTCATGGTGGCGCGTTAATGGTAAAATGTCTGCCCCGTGTTGTCGTGAGTTCCTAGCAAGAGTGCTCTTGCCCAAACAGGTGAAATGGACCCGTCAGAGAAAAAGCCAATCGACCGCGCGCCGAGGAGCCGCGCGGAGCGTCGCCGGGAGGATACGCGCCGGCGTCTAATGAAAGCCACCTATGAGATCATCGCAGAGCGCGGGCTCGCCGGCCTCGTCATCCAGGACATCACCGAGGCGGCCGATGTCGGCTATGGCTCATTCTACAACCACTTCACCTCGAAGGACGCCATTGTCACGGCCGTGATCGAGGCGGCACGGCAGCACATCAAAGACATATTCCGGCGACTGGCCAGCACCACCTCGGACCAGCTGGAAATCTTCGCGCTTGAGCTTCGCGCCAGCCTGCAGCTAGCCAAGCGGGATAAGACCTGGGGCTGGTTCACGATGCGAACAGCGTTGTCGGGCGAGCAGGCGGGCGCCGGCGTCGGCAGCGAGCTCCGGCAGTCGCTCGCCGCATGCGTCAAGAGCGGCATCTTTATTCACGGCGATCTGGAGATGACCGAGGAGATCACCGAGGGGCTGCTCCTGATCGGCACGCTGAAATTGCTTACCGGTGGGGTATCCGAAATCTATCCCGATAAGGTCGTGCGCACGATCCTTAAACATCTCGGTGTTGGTGAGGGGAAGATCGGTGCCGTGCTCTCGCAGCCGCCGCCGGATCTGGAGCTGCGCTCCTTCCTTGAAGCCGCGGGTTGAACCCCGCGCCGGTGATATTCACGCCGCGGGATCTGCCACCGCCTCGAGCAGCCCGCCGCCGGCCGCGAGCCTGGCAAGGTGGTAGTCAGTATCACCGAATAGGCTCTCGATCACCGTCAGGCGCTTGAAATAATGACCGGCCTTGTATTCCATGGTCATGCCGATGCCACCGTGGAGCTGCACGGCCTCCTGGCCGATCAGCCGCGCCGAGCGATTGATCTGCACCTTAACTGCCGACATTGCCCGGCTGCGCTCGGCGGGCGGCGCATCCAGCATCATGGCGGCGAACATCGCCATTGATCGCGCCTGCTCCAGCGCCATCAGCATATCGACGCTGCGGTGCTGCAGATCCTGGAAGGTGCCGATCGGCACGCCGAATTGTTTGCGGGTCTTGAGATAATCGATGGTGAGCGCGTGCAGCCCTTCCATGGCGCCCACCGCCTCGGCCGCGAGCGCGGCAATGCCATGATAGATGGCGGCCTCGAGTACAGGCAGGACATCGCCCGGCGCGCCGAGCACGGCAGCGGCCGGCACTTCGATGCCGGTCAGAGTGAGCTCGGCGACGCGCTGGCCGTCCTGGGCGGCATAGCCATGAATGTCGAGGCCGGGGCTGTCGGCGTTCAGGATGAACAGGCCAATGCCCTGGCGCTCGCGCCGCGCGCCGGCCACGCGCGCGCTGACGATCACATGGTCGGCACTGTCGCCGTGAAGCACGACGCTCTTTTGCCCGTCGAGCACATAGCCTGAGCCGCTCGCGCGGGCGGTTGTGGCCACATCGAACAGGTCATAGCGCGACTGCCGCTCACCGAATGCAAGCGTATAGACCTTCTCGCCGCGCAAAAGCGGCGGGATCAGCATCTCTTTTTGCGCCTCGCTCCCGGCCAACCGCAGTGCGCTACCCGCCAGCACGACACTGGTGAGGTAAGGCTCAAGACATAGCGCGCGCCCGATCGCCTCCATCACGATCATGGTCTCGACCGGCCCACCGCCCACGCCCCCGAGGCTTTCCGGGAAGGGCAGCGCCGTCAGACCCATACTGGCGAAATCCTGCCACATGGCTTCGCTCCAGCCGCCCGGCTTTTGCTGGTAGAGCTTGCGCCTCTCGAAGTCGCCATAGCGGTCGGCGATCAGGCGCTCGGCACTGTCCTTCAGCAGAAGCTGCTCCTCGGAGAAGCTGAAATTCATGGATATCTCTCTAGTCGGCTATAGTCCCAGAAGCGTCTTAGCGATGATATTGCGCTGAATCTCGTTCGAGCCGCCGAAGATGGTCACCTTGCGGGTGTTGAAATAGTTCTGGGTGGCCAAGCTCGCCCATTCCAGCTCGGCGAGTGGATCGTTGCTGCCCTCCTCGCCATACCGGTCCATGAAGAGGATGCCATGCGGGCCGGCAGCTTCGATGAGGAGCTCGGTCGCGGTCTGCTGCAGTTCGGAGCCCTTAATCTTGAGCATGGAGGCGGCGGCGTTGTTGCCGGAGCCGGCGCTATGCGACATCTGCGAGACCATCCGCATCTGCGTGATCTCGAGCGCCTTCAGCTCGACCTCGGCGAGGGTGTGCCGCGCGCGAAAGGCGGAATTGTCCCATACCGTGCCCTCACCGGCAGGCGTGGCTTTGGCGATGGCCTTGACCCTCGCGAGACGCTGTTTGGTGATACCGATGCGGGCGATGCCGGTGCGCTCATGGCCAAGCAGGAATTTCGCGTAATCCCACCCCTTGTTCTCCTCGCCGACGAGGTTGGTGGCGGGAACCTTCACGTCGTCGAAGAACACCTCATTCACCTCATGTCGGCCGTCGATCGTGATGATCGGGCGCACGACGACGCCCGGCGCTCTCATGTCGATCAAGAGGAAGGAGATGCCCTCCTGTTTCTTGGCGGTGAGGTCGGTGCGAACCAGGCAAAAGATCCAGTCGGCGTACTGGGCGAGCGTGGTCCAGGTCTTCTGGCCAGAGACGATGTAATGATCGTCCTTGCGCACAGCGCGGCAACGGAGCGAGGCGAGATCCGAGCCGGCGCCTGGCTCGGAGAAACCCTGGCACCACCAATCATCGAGATTGGCCGCACGGGGCAGGAAATGCTGCTTCTGCTGCTCCGACCCGAAGCGTGCAATCACCGGCCCAATCATATCGCAGTTAAACTGCAGCGGTTGCGGCACGCTGTTGATCTGCAGCTCCTCAAGGAAGATGTAGTTCTGGATCGGCGTCCAGTTCTGCCCGCCCCATTCCTGCGGCCAGCGCGGCACCGCCCAGCACTTGGCATTGAGGATGCGCTGGCATCTGACCACTTCCTCGCGCTCCAACTCGTGGCCTTCGGCGAGCTTGCGGCGGATCTCCGCCGGGATTTCAGTCCGCATAAAGCTGCGCACCTCCTCACGGAAGGCGTTCTCTTCATCGGTGAAGCGCAGATCCATAATTACTCCGTTCTGCAATGCAGAATTTAATTCTGCATATACGCCAAGCTAGCGCGTTCCGATCCACAATTCCAGATGCAGCCAACCCACGGCGCCATTCCTGCGCAAGCGGGATCCAGCCCACCCGCATGCCCTTCCCAAAGGCTGGATACCGCTTTCACGGTAATCACACGAGGCGGTCGCAACACCCGTGCCCGGCCGCCGGAGCGACGGGGGGTTCCGCTCGACCATCAGCCGCCCAGTTGACCCTCCAGGACGGGTCCGAAGAAATTCCAGCGCGTGCCGTCGAATTTCATCATCTGCATCTGCTCGATGGGGAAATAATCCTGCGGCCCCGTGTTGATGGTGATGCCGGGCAGAAACAGGTCGGGCTTGAAATCCTTCACATTGGCCGCCTGCTTCATGATGTTCTCGCGCGTCAGCTCGTTGCCGGCTTGTTTCAGGATCTGGACGATGAGCTGGGCGGAGGAATAGCCATAGGAGGTAAAGGAGGAGGTCTTGTCGCCCTCGGGATAGTACTTATCCATGAAGGCGCGCCAACGCTTCATGCCCTCATCATCCTTCCAGGTCGGGTCGCCCGGTTCCTTGATATAGCCTGAGGACAATACGTCCTTGGCATTCTCGAAGCCTGCCGGGGACAGCACCGCGCCAACCGAGACCGAGACATTCGCCAGGAAATGCACCGGCTTCCAGCCGAGCTCTGCCACTTTCCGGATCGCCTGGGCGGCAAATTTCGGCGTGGCCACATTCAGGAAAATATCAGCACCGGAGGATTTGAGCTGGACGATCTGACTGTCGATCGTCGGCGCGGAGGTCTCGTAAGAAGCCTCGGCGACGATCATGCCAGCTTTGCTGTTCAGACCATCTTTCAAGCCTTGCAGCAGGTCCTTGCCGAAATCGTCGTTCTGATAGAGGACAGCCAGCTTGCCGCTTGGGAAATTCTGCAGGATGTATTTGGCGTAGATCCGCCCCTCCGCCTGGTAGGAGGGGTTCCACAGCATGGTCCAGGGAAAGTTCTTCGGGTCGCCGAACTTGGTTGCACCGGTCGCGACGAGGAGCTGGGGCACCTTCTTGGAATTCATGTATTTCTGGATGGCCGAGTTCGGCGCCGTACCGAGCGATTGGGCGATAAACAGCACCTCATCACTCTCGACGAGCCGGCGCGCCTGTTCGACTGTCTTCGGGGGGCTATAGCCGTCGTCGTAGGAGATGAAGTTGATCTTGCGGCCGTTCACGCCGCCCTCCTCGTTCACCATCCGCATGTAAGCAGCGATCGTTTTGCCGATGGTGCCGTAAGCCGAGGCCGGACCGCTATACGGCATGATGTTGCCGATCTTGATCTCGGTATCGCTGGCGCCGGGATCATATTTCTGCGCGGTCGCAGGCAAGGCGGCGACAAGTATAGCGAGGGCAGCGAGGGCGAAGCGTTTCATGGGTTTCGTTTCCTCCATCGATTGAGCGCGTCTTCGCCCGCGCGCCAGATCGCTCCCGCGCCGGACGGCATGAGATAAATCACCAGCAAAAGGATAATCCCGTAGACCGCGCCGGAAAGGCCCTTCGACACGTCATCCGCGATGTTTGGCACAAACAGCACGAACAACCCGCCGACGAGCGCACCGGGCAGCCAGCCGACGCCGCCCACGACCAATCCGACCAGCATCGCCACGGAGAGCGAGACGGTGAAGCTGTCTGGCGCAACAAAGCCGATGGTCACGGCCGAAAGCGCGCCCGCGACCCCGGTGAACAGCGCGGATATGCCGAAAGCGAGGGTTTTGTAGGAGGCATTGTCAATGCCCATGGCGCGGGCGGCGATCGGATTCTCGCGGATCGCCATCAACGCGCGTCCGGTTCGGCTGCGCACGATGTTCGCCGCGAGCGCATAAAGGACAAGGCCGGCGACCATCGACACGTAATACAGCCATTGGTCCTGGCTGAGCGGTAGGCCAAAGGGCGGATCGGGCTTGAGCACGACGATGCCCTGCACGCCGCCGGTCAGCGGCTCCAGTGGCGTGAGCTTGAGAAGCTGTGGCGTGACAGCGGCAAGCGCGAAGGTGGCAAGCGCGAGGTAGATGTTCTCCAGCCGAAGCGCTGGGAGGCCGATCAGCACGCCGAAGAAAAAGGCCGTGAACGCCGCGACGGGGAGCGTCCAGGCAAAGCCGAGGTCATAACGGTCGATCAGGATCGCGGCGGTGTAGGCGCCGACCGCAAAAAAAGCTCCGTGGCCGAGCGAGAACTGCCCATTGAAGCCGGTGAGCAAATTCAGCCCCATGATCGCGATGGCATAGATGATTACCAGGGTGAGCTGGAAGACGATGAAGCCCTTCACCAGAAAGGGGAGCGCCACGGCGACGGCCAGCGTCACCACAAATGCGGGGGAGACCCGTAGACGGGGCGCGGTCTTGGAGATGCTGGGCGTGCCCGCTGTGATGCCGATCTCGAGACGCTCCTCCAGGCTCATCGCCTATACCCGCTGAACGGAAACCCGGCCGAGCAGGCCAGTCGGCTTGAAGACGAGCACCAGCACAATCAGCGCCAGCGCGATGGGCAGCTTGATCTCAGACCCGATGACGGGGATGTATGTGCCCGTTAGACTCTCCACGATGCCGACGGCGAAGCCGCCGATCACCGCGCCTGCCGGGCTGGTTAGGCCGCCGAGCACCGCACCGGCAAAGCCATAGAGCAGGATCGCCAGCATCATATGCGGTTCGAGGAACACCACCGGCGCGATCAGCATGCCGGCGACCGCACCGACCGCGGCGGCCATCCCCCAGCCCAGCGCCATAATCCAGCCGACGCGAATGCCGACGAGCCGCGCCGAGGCCGGGTTCTCCGCGGCCGCACGCATTGCAAGCCCGAGGCGCGTAAAGCGGAAGAAGCCGTAGAGCAGGAGGACCATCAGGAGGGTCACGCCGATCATGCCGGCCTGATGCATGCTGATCAGCCCGCTCTCGACCAGCGGCGCCGAGCCGAAGGGCGTGGGAAACGGCTTGATGGTGAAGTCCCAGATGAAGCCGGCGAGCGAGTTGAAGACAGCGTAAAGCGCGATGAACACGGCGATATGCGCAAGCTCAGGCGCATTCTGCAGCGGCTTGAAGACGACGCGCTCGATCAAGAGGCCGCCGATAAACGACAGAGCGACGGTCAGGGCGAAGGCCCACCAGTAAGGCAGCCCCCAATCCATCAGTTGCCAGGAGACGAAAGTGGAGAACATCGCCATCTCGCCCTGGGCGAAGTTCAGCTGGTGAATGGTCTGGTAGATCATCACCACGGCGAGCGCCATCAGCGCATAGATCGCGCCGGAGGCCATGCCGCTCAGGATCTGCTGGATGAACAGCTCCATCACCGCCCCGCTTGCTGGGAGGTGCGGGACGAAGGATCGCTCGCCCTGCCATCGAATAGCCATCTCCCCTCGCGGGAGAGGGCTGACGCCGCGAAGCGGCTGCCGGGTGAGGGGGCTGGTTCGCCAAAGGGGAAGGGCGTACCGGCTGCGAGATCGGGTGAGATAGGGCCGAACGCGTTCATCGATGCCGCTCTCACTATCCCAGATAGGCGCGGCGCACGCCTTCATCAGCGCCGATCGTGGCGGCCGGACCGGAGAGCACGATGCGCCCGGTCTCCAGGAGATAAGCGTCCTGGGCAAGGCCGAGCGCGAGCGCGGTGTTCTGCTCGACGACCAGCATACCGACGCCTTCTTCTTCATTGATCCGGCGAAGGATTGCAAAGAGCTGGGCGACGACCAGCGGTGCCAGCCCGAAGGATGGCTCGTCTAGCAGCATCAGGCGCGGGTGGAGCATCAGCGCGCGGGCGACAGCCAGCATCTGCTGCTCGCCGCCGGAGAGAAGGCCGGCCTGCTGGTGATAGCGCTGGCGGAGGATGGGGAAATAGCCAAGGCACCGGTCGATATCGGCCGCCACAGCGCGGGCATTGCTGCGGCTGATGGCGCCCAGCCGAAGATTTTCCTCCACGCTCATCCGGACGAAGGTGCCGCGGCCCTCGGGCACGTGAGCAATGCCGAGTTCGGGCGATCTCCTCCGGAGCGCGGCCGAGGATCTGGCGGCCTTCGAAGCGAATGGAGCCGGTGGCACGGATCACGCCGGAGATCGCGCGCAGCGTCGTCGTCTTGCCGGCGCCGTTCGCACCCAGCAGCGCAGCGACGCCCCTTTCGGCGATCGCGAAGTCGATGCCGTAGAGCGTCTGTACCGGACCATAGAACGCGCGCAGCTCTTCGACCTCCAGGAACCCGGGCATTACGCGGCAGCTCCCAGATAGGCGGCGATGACTTCGGGGTGCCGCTGCACGTCCGCCGGCCTGCCCTCGGTGATCTTGCGGCCGAAGTTCAGCACGACCACGATGTCGGAGACCGACATCACCAGGCCCATGTGATGCTCGACCAGCAGCACGGTCACTGCGCGCTCGTCGCGCAGGCTCTGGATGAAGCTGGCGAGCTGCTCCACACCCTGATGATTAAGGCCCCCGGCCGGCTCGTCGAGCAGGATCAGCTTGGGCCGGCCGGCGAGCGCACGCGCCATCTCCACGCGCTTGAGGGTGCCGAACGGCAGCCCGCGCACGATGCGACGCGCGACGTCCTCGAGGCCGAGCTCGGCGATGATGGTCATCGCCTCATCGTGCGCTTCCCGCTCCTCGGCGCGCGAGCGCGGCAGCCTTATTGCATCGCCGATGATCCCGCTGCGGCCGAGCGAATGAGCGCCGATCAGGACGTTGTCGAGGACGGTGAGGTTATCGAACAAGGCCACGTTCTGGAACGTGCGAGTGATGCCGATCTCGGCGATGCCATGCGCAGGACGGCCCAGGATGGAGCGGCCCTCGAACAGGATGTCGCCGCTTGTGGGCTGGTAGAGGCGGGATAGACAATTGAAGAGGGTGGTCTTACCGGCGCCGTTCGGTCCGATCAGGCCGAGGATTTTCCCCGACGGCAGCGCGAAGGAGACCTCGTTCAACGCGACGATGCCGCCAAAACGCACAGTGAGATCTCGCACCTCAAGCAGAGCGCTGCTTGATCCTGCTTTCATCACCGCGCCCGCTTCCTGATCACAAGAAGAAGATCGCCGCCCTTTCCAGTAAAATGGCACCGCGCGAAAATTGCTTTCGCGTCTCCCCGGCTCATTACTTCCTCCGGACTGCGCTTTTAATCTAAGCCTTGTACATAGCCTTGAGAATTAACGGCGCAGTACAAGTTTTTTTCATAAAGCGCGGACAGTCTTCTCGCCTGCCTTCGTTGACAAGGAGTGCATCACATCATAAGCTCGCTGTCAATTCCGCAGAATTTAATTTCGCATTGCAGAATAGGCGACAGCCCTGAATTTGCAATCATGACGAAAGGGGACATCTTTTTGACAGCTCCCGTGCAACTCGCCCAGGATGGCCGAATCACTATCATTCGCTTCGACAATCCGCCGGTGAACGCGCTCAGTCATGCGGTGAGGTCCACCCTTTACGAGGCGCTGAAGCGTGCAAGCGAGGCCAGCGACGTGGAGGCCATCGTGGTTGCCGGAGCCGGCGCAAATTTGTCCGGAGGCGCTGATATTGGCGAGTTCGACGCGGGGCCAGCTTTTCCGATCCTTACCGATATCATTGCGGTCTTGGACGAGGTCCGGAAGCCGACCATAGCGGCCATCAATGGGGTGGCGCTCGGAGGCGGGCTGGAGCTTGCCCTCGCCTTCCATCACCGCGTCGCCTCGCCTGACGTACAGCTTGGGCTGCCGGAAGTGAAGATCGGCCTCTTGCCAGGTGCTGGTGGCACCCAGCGTCTTCCCCGCGCGGTCGGCATGCTGGAGGCGCTGCGCATGATTGTCAGCGGTGATCCGATTGGAGCGGCCAAAGCGAAGGAACTGGGGCTCGTGGACCAGATAGCCGAGGGCGATGTCGTTGCGTCGGCAGTCGCTGTCGCTCAGCGGCTCGTTGCCGAGAAAGCCGCTCCGCGGCGTCTGCGCGACCGGAGCGACAAGCTGGCCTTTGACGAGGAGGCTTTCAACGCACTTGCCAGCGATCTCATCCGCCGCACACGCGGCCTGCGCGCTCCCGCCGCCTGTGTCGAGGCGGTGCGCAATGCTGCCGTCCTGCCTTTCGAGGAGGGGCTACGGCGCGAACGCGAGCTGTTTATGGAGCTCCTCGCCAGCGATCAGTCCAAGGCGCAGCGGCATTTGTTCTTCGCCGAGCGCGCCGCGCGCAAAGTGCCTGGTATGCCCGCCGACATGAAGCCGCGCAGGGTAGACCGCGTCGGCGTGATCGGCGCCGGCACGATGGGCGGCGGCATCGCTATGGCCTTCGCCAATGCGCACATCCCCGTCACAATCATCGAAACGACCAAAGAAGCGCTGGAGCGTGGCCTCAGCAAAATTGCAGAGACTTATAAGAGTGGCGGATTGCGGGGCACCTTCTCGGCGGATGAGGCGCAGCGGCGCCTCGGTCTCATCAAAGGCGCCGTCGGCCTCGAGGCCGTTGCCGACGCCGATCTCGTCATCGAGGCGGTGTTTGAGGAGATGGCGCTGAAGAAGGACATCTTCCGCCGCCTGGATGCCGTCGCCAAGCCCGGTGCCGTGCTCGCAACGAACACATCCACGCTCGATGTCGACGCCATCGCCGCCGAGACCAGCCGCCCGGCAGACGTGCTGGGGATGCATTTCTTCTCGCCCGCCAACATTATGAAGCTGCTCGAAATCGTGCGCGGCCGGGCAACCGCTCATGACACGCTGAAGACCGCGATGGCCGTCGGCCAGAAAATCGGCAAGGTTGGCGTGATCAGCGGCGTCTGTGACGGCTTCATCGGCAACCGCATGCTGATGCGGCGCACCACCGAGGTGGAGCGGCTGATGATCGAGGGCGCGCTGCCTCAGGAGATCGATGCCGCAATCACCGAATTCGGCTTCCCCATGGGACCCTGCGCGATGGGTGATCTCGCCGGCCTCGATGTCGGCTGGCGCATCCGCAGGGAGCGCGGCACCACGGCCCCGATCTCGGACGCGATCTGCGAGCAGGGCCGCTACGGCCAGAAGACCGGGCGCGGCTATTACCTGTACGAGCCCGGCTCGCGCGTGCCGCGCCCCGACCCCGAGGTGGAGCAGCTTATCGTTGCGACCTCCAGGCAGCTGGGCGTCACGCGCCGCGCGATCGATAAACAGGAGATCGTCGAGCGCCTGACTTATCCGATGATCAACGAGGCCGCGCGTATCCTCGAGGAGGGCATCGCGATGCGGCCCGGCGATATCGATGTCGTTTGGGTCTATGGCTATGGCTGGCCGGTCTGGCGTGGCGGGCCAATGTACTATGCCGACAGGCAAGGCATCCCGGAGATCGCCGAGCGCTTGAGCTTCTATTCCGAGCGCGCCCATGACCCTTCGCTCGCGCCTTCCCCACTCCTCGCCCAGCTTGCCGCCGAGGGCAGAACGTTCTCATCCCTTTCTGCAAAGGCATGAGCCATGAGCCAGCGTCCCTTCGCCTGGGAAAAGTCCTATCCACCGAGCGTCCGGTGGGATGTGCCGCTCGCCATCGGCACACTTACGGAGATGTTCGACCACGCCGTCGCCGCCTATGCCGCTCGCCCGGCGATCGAGTTCCGTGGCCGCACCATTACCTATGGCGAGCTTGGTGAAACGGCAGTCCGCGGCGCGCGCGCCCTCGATGGCCTCGGCCATGACAAAAGCCGGCCGGTTGCGCTCTACCTGCCGAACACACCGCTCCACCCCTTCGCTTTCTTCGCTGCGGTGAAGACCGGCGCGCCGGTTGTGCATCTCAGTCCGCTCGATGCGGAGCGCGAGTTGCAGTACAAGCTGGAGGATTCCCGTGCGCGCACGCTAATCACCACCAATTTCGCCAATCTTTTGCCGAACGCGCTAAAAATGCTGGAGCGCGGCGTCATCGACCGCCTGATCGTCGGCGACGATGCGGACTGGGGCGCTTCGGCGATCCCGCTTCTCCCGATCCCGGTCCTGCCTGGCCTCGCCCCCTGGAAAGCCTTCCTCGCCGACGCGCCGGAGCTGGGGTCCTTCCCCAATATCGCCCCGAACGACCTTGCCCTGCTGCAATATACCGGCGGCACCACCGGCAAGCCGCGCGCGGCGATACTAAGCCATGCCAATCTGACCGCCACCATCGACATCTACGATCACTGGATGAACGCCCAGTATGAAGGCGGATATGGCCACGAGATCGTCATCGCGGTCCTGCCGTTCTTTCACATCTATGGCCTGACGACCGTGCTTCTGCGCCACATCCGCAATGGCAACTTCATCCTGCTGCGGGTGAAGTTCGACCCTGACCAGACGCTGCACGATGTCGAGGTTCAGCGAGCCACCTCGCTTCCCGGCGTGCCCACCATGTGGATCGCGCTCGCCAACCGGCCCGATATCGGCCAGCGAGACCTCTCCTCGCTGAATTATCTCGGCTCAGGCGGTGCCCCGCTTCCCGTCGAGGTCGCGACGCGCTTCCGCCAGATCACCGGCCATCGGCTCGGCGGTGGCTGGGGTATGACGGAGACCTCGCCGGCCGGCACCAACATTCCCGCTTTCTGCGAGTCGCCGGCCGGAACCATCGGATTGCCCCTGCCGAATGTGGAAATGGGCATCGTTGCGCTCGATGATCCCCACCTCGAGCTGAAGCCGGGCGAGATCGGCGAAATCCGCGTGCGCGGTCCAAATGTCACGCGCGGCTACTGGCGGCGGCCGGAGGAGACAGGAGCGGCATTCGCCGACGGCTATCTTTTGACCGGCGATATCGGATGGATGGACGAGAACGGGTACTTCTTCATCGTCGACCGCAAGAAGGACATGATAATCTCCGGGGGCTTCAATATCTATCCGCAGATGATCGAGCAGGCGATTTATGAGCATCCAAGCGTCGAGGAAGTGCTCGTCATCGGGGTGCCGGACCCGTATCGTGTCGAAGCGGCGAAGGCGTATGTCAAGCTCAAGTCCGGCGCGCCGGACTTCACGCTTCAGGAGCTCTGCGCCTTCCTCGCCGACAAGGTTGGCCGGCACGAAATGCCCGCCCAGCTCGAATTCCGCAACAGCCTGCCACGCACCGCGGTCGGCAAGCTGTCCAAGGTGGAGCTGCGGCAGGAGATGCGCGCCGGCACAGTGGGCGACAGCAACACAGAGGTAAGGATCAATGGCTGAGGCCGTCATCGTCTCCACAGCGCGCACCGGTATCGGCAAGGCCGTGCGCGGCGCCTTCAACATGACACATGGCGCCGATCTCGGCGGCCATGTCATCCAGCACGCGGTCGCCCGCGCCGGGATCGAGCCGGGCGAGGTGGAGGATGTGATCCTCGGCTGCGCGCAGCCAGAAGGCGCAACCGGCGGCAATATCGCGCGGCAGGCGGCGATCCGCGCCGGACTACCGGCGACGACCGCGGGCATGACCGTCAACCGCTTCTGCTCATCAGGCCTGCAGGCGATCGCGGCCGCGGCACATGAGATCATCGTCGGCGGCGCGCCGGTCGTCGTGGCGGGGGGGCTCGAGTCCATCAGCCTCGTACAGATGAACATGAACCGCACGCATTACGAAAACCCCTGGCTCAAGGAGCACAAGCCCGACATTTACATGCCGATGATCGAGACCGCCGACATCGTCGCGGCCCGCTACGGCATTTCACGCGAGGCGCAGGACGAATATGCGCTGCAGAGTCAGATGCGCACCGCAGCAGCGCAAGCCGAGGGGCGCCTTGCCGCCGAGATCGTGCCGATGTCGACGGTCATGGCCGTCGAGGACAAGGAGACCAAGGCCATTTCGCAGAAGCCAATCACCATTGCGCACGACGAAGGCAATCGTCCCAACACCACCCTGGAGGGGCTTGCAGCGCTGAAGCCGGTGCGCGGTGATGGGCAGTTCATTACCGCCGGCAATGCGAGCCAGCTCTCCGACGGCGCAAGCGCTTGCGTGATGATGTCAGACGTCGAGGCCGCAAGCCGTGGCATTGCGCCGATGGGCGTGTTCCGCGGCTTTGCGGTCGCGGGCTGCGAGCCGGACGAGATGGGCATCGGCCCAGTGTTCGCGGTGCCTCGGCTTCTGGAGCGCACAGGCCTCAAGATGGACGACATCGGCCTGTGGGAGCTGAACGAGGCCTTTGCCAGCCAGGTGCTCTACTGCCGCGACCGGCTCGGCATTCCGAACGAGCTGTTGAACGTGGATGGCGGCGCGATTTCCATCGGCCACCCTTACGGCATGTCGGGCGCGCGCATGACGGGACACGCCCTGATCGAGGGCAAAAGGCGCGGCGTCAGATACGCCGTGGTGACGATGTGCATCGGCGGGGGTCAGGGCGCGGCCGGCCTGTTCGAGATCGTGTGAGCCATGGCGGCACGTCCGCACGGGCTCAATTGAACGCGGCGTAGATGCGCGACGGAGAGCTCCCTCTCCCATGGGGAGAGGGTTGGGGTGAGGGGGTAAGCCTATCTACGTGGCCGTGACTTGCCTCCCCGATAGGGCGCCACCCCTCACCCTGTTCCTCTCCCAATGGGAGAGGGGACCGGAGGCAACGTTCGTGTCCGACGTCTGACGCAGCAAACTTAGGGAGACGTACTGATGCTGCCGCCGATGACCGACCGCGCCGAGGCGCTGAAGCAGCGGCTCGAGGCCTTCATGGACCGGCACATCTATCCGGCCGAGGCGACTTACGCGCGCCAGCTCGACAACGCGCCGACGCGTTGGGCTTCGCCGCCGATCATGGAGGAGCTGAAGACGCTAGCGCGCGAAGAGGGACTGTGGAATTTATTCCTGCCACGCCGCGAGTTTCCCGATGCCCTCACCAGCCTCGAATATGCGCCGCTGTGCGAGGTCATGGGGCGCTCACCCATCGGGCCCGAAGCCTTCAACTGCTCCGCGCCCGATACCGGGAACATGGAGACGCTCGCGCTCTACGGCACGCCCGAACAGAAGGAGACGTGGCTGAAGCCCCTGATGGCCGGCGAAATTCGCTCCTGCTTCGCCATGACCGAGCCGGCCGTGGCCTCCTCGGACGCCACAAACATCGCTACCCAGATCCGCCGCGAGGGCGAGACTTACGTCATCAACGGGCGCAAATGGTGGACATCCGGCGCGATGGACCCGCGCTGCCGGATCGCCATTGTGATGGGGCAAACCAGCGCGGACGCGCCTAAGCACCAGCGTCAATCCATGATCCTGGTGCCGATGGACACGCCAGGCGTCACCGTGGTACGGCCGCTGACGGTGTTCGGCTATGACGACGCCCCGCACGGCCATGCGGAGGTGCTGTTGGAGAATGTGCGCGTGCGGGCGTCTAACATCCTGCTCGGCGAAGGGCGGGGTTTCGAGATTGCGCAGGGGCGGCTCGGGCCGGGACGCATCCACCATTGTATGCGGCTGATCGGCGTCGCCGAGCGCGCGCTGGAGACGCTGTGTCGCCGGGCAATCAGCCGCACCGCATTCGGCGCGCCCATCGCCGACCACGGCGTGAACAGACACTGGATCGCGGAAGCGCGCATGGAGATCGACCAGGCGCGCCTCCTCACGATGCATGCCGCGCAGATGATGGACACGGTCGGTAACAAATCAGCACGCGCCGAGATCGCGATGATCAAGGTGGTCGCCCCGAACGTGGCGCAGAAAGTGCTCGACCGGGCGATCCAGGTCTGCGGCGGCGGCGGGGTCAGCCAGGACTTTCATCTCGCCATGGCGTTCGCCCATGCCAGGGCCTTGCGCCTGGCCGACGGTCCGGACGAGGTGCATCGCGAGACCGTCGCCAAACTGGAGCTGGCCAAACACATGAACCGCCGCGGGGGCGAAGGCCATGCCGGCTAAGGCCATTGGAGATGAGGAGCTGCCCGCCCGGCGAATGCCTCCCCCGGAGACCATCCCAGTGCGCGAGGCGAGCCGCTTCCCGACCGCAGGGCTTGAGGTCGTGCTCGCTGAAAAGCTTCGCGCGCGCCTAACCGGCATGCTGCAGATGGGCGGCGGCCAGTCCAACCCGACCTTTGTCTTGCAGACCGACAAGGGCGAGTTCGTCCTGCGCAAGCAGCCATCTGGCAAGCTGTTACCCTCGGCGCATGCCGTCGACCGCGAATTCCGGGTGCTGGCGGCGCTCGCCGAAACGGACGTGCCGGTGCCGCAAACGTATTTCTTCTGCGATGACCCGGCGGTAATCGGCACGCCCTTCTATGTCATGGAGCGCCTGCACGGTCGGGTATTTTGGACACCAACCCTGCCTGAGGTGCCGCGCGAAGGGCGCCGCGCCATTCATTTCGGCATGGCAGATGCGCTGGCCCGTCTTCATCGCGTGGATTACCGCGCTGTCGGCCTTGCCGATTACGGCAAACCGGGCAGCTACTTCGCCCGCCAGATCGCGCGCTGGACGAAGCAGTGGGAGGCCTCGCGCACCCGCGAGAACCGCGCCATCGATCTCCTTGCCGAATGGCTGACGCGGAACATTCCCGAAGGCGACGACGAGACCGTGATCTGCCACGGCGATTTCCGACTCGACAACATGATGTTCCATGCGAACGAGCCTCGCGTCATCGGCATCTTCGACTGGGAGCTGTCGACGCTGGGCCATCCGCTCGCCGATCTCGCCTACGCCTGCATCCGCTTCCACCTGCCGCCGCCTATTTATGACGGCCTGATGGGGCTCGATCTCGCGCCGCTCGGCCTTCCGACCGAAGCCGAGTTCACCGGTGTGTACTCCGAGCGCGTCGGCAAGCCTGCTGTCGTCACGCCGTTCCATCTGGCCTTCTCGCTGTTCCGCATCGCGGTGATCATCGAGGGCGTGGTTGCGCGGGCCAAGGCTGGCAACGCTTCCAACGCAACGGCGATGCAGTCGGCGCCGTTCGGCTTGATGCTGGCCGAGCGCGGCTGGCAGATCGCAGCCGGCTGATTTGTCGATATTGGAGGGGGAGCGCTCATGAAGGACCCGTTTCGCCTGGATGGTCAGGTTGCCGTCATCACAGGATCGAGCCGCGGCATTGGCCGAGCGACGGCGCTGCTGATGGCCCATCTCGGTGCGAAGGTGGTGGTGTCCAGCCGCAAGCCGGAGGCCTGCGAAAAAGTCGCCGCGGAGGTAACCGCGGCTGGCGGCGAGGCAGCGGTCATTCCCTGCAATGTCTCGAGCAAGACCGAGGTCGCCGCGCTGATCGATGGTACCCAAGCGCGTTTCGGGCGTATCGACATTCTCGTGTGCAATGCCGCCTCCAACGCCGCTTTCGGCCCGCTCGCCGAGCTGACTGACGAGGCATTCGACAAGATCATGGCGACGAACGTCCGCTCCAATCTGTGGCTTTGCAATCGCGTGCTCCCTAGCATGGCGGAGCGCGGCGGCGGGGCCGTCGTCATCATCTCCTCGATCGCCGGGCTGCTCGCCTCCCCGATGATCGGGGCATACGGCATGTCGAAGGCAGCCGATTTCGCTCTCGCGCGCACGCTCGCCGCCGAGTGGCCGGGCAAGAACATCCGGGTGAATTGCATCGCGCCGGGGTTGGTGCGGACCGATTTCGCCCGCGCGCTTTGGGAAGACCCCGAACGCCTCGCCAAACGCACCGAGACGACGCCGCTGCGGCGCATCGGAGAGCCCGAGGAGATCGCGCCGGTCGTCGCTTTCCTCGCATCGCCCGGCGCGAGCTTCATTACGGGCCAGATCATCGTTGCCGACGGTGGCGTAACCATCGTGTAACGCACCGATGCATGGGCAGCTAGCGAAGCACGGACAGCGCCTTGCCGCTTTCGATCAGCAGGTCGCGCAACTCCGCAACACGTTGCTTGGGAGTGTCGATCAGCACGATGAAACAAATGCTGGCGATGACCTCTCGGCGCTCGCCCAAAATCGGCGCGGCAATGCAGTGCGTGTAAACATCGACCAGACCGGAGGCGATGAAATAGCCCTGGCGCTCGGCAAGGCGCACCGAGACGATGAAGTCCTCGGGCGGGATCATCCGGCCATTCGGGAGAGTGAAATCCTCCGGCGCGAGCCGCTCCTGGATCTCCTTATCGCTCAAGCCTGCGCAGAACAGCCGGCCGGAAGCTGTCCAGGGAATTGGGATCTCAATCCCGACGCCCGACGAGATATTAAAGCTCCTGGTGCCATAGCGCATGTGGACGACGGTGAACTTGCCGTTATGCGGCACGCAGAACTGGCAGATTTCGCCGGTTTCCTGCGCCAGCCGGTCGACCTCCTCGCGGCCACGGCGAAAAATGTCATGCTCGCGGAGGTAATCGGCGCCGTAGAAATAGAGCGTGGGGCCGAAGAACACCATGCCGTCACCCCGGCTTTCCAGAAGGCCGGCGGCGGTGAGTGAGCGCACCAGGTCGTAGATCGAGGAGCGCGGCGCGCTTAGCCCTTCGACGAGGTCGGCGATCCGTACCGGCTTGCCGCGGCGATGAATGAAATCCAAAATGGAGACGACACGATCAATGCCGCGCTCGCGCTGTGCCGGTTTCAATTCGGCGCGGGCACCTTTGCGGCGCGCGTTCACAGGGAATGCTGCTGTCGTTCCGTCACTATCCGACATTAGGCTTTACGCGTCGCATGGGTTTGATACGATATGTCCAATATCCCGCACCGTTGTCCAATATATTGGACAAATTTAGCGATCGAAATATAATTTTCTAAAGGTGCAGGTTCGGGCGTGCGATGGACCAGGGACGAAGCAGCAATATCAGGGAAAGCCTTGGCCTCTCGCCCATTATCAATGTCGCGGGCACCATGACGGCGCTGGGTTCGTCGATCATCGGGCTGGAAGTCGCCGCTACCATGGCCGATATCGCGCCGGTATTCGTCAGGATGGAGGAGCTGCAACGCGCGTCGAGCCGCGTGATTGCACGGCTCACCGGGGCGGAAGCCGGCTGCGTGACGGCATGCAGCTCCGCAGGGATCACCCTGTCGGTTGCGGCCGCCATGACCGGCGCTGACCTCGCCAGGATCGAGCGCCTGCCGAACGTCACGGGGCTCAAGAGCGAAGTCCCCATCCAGATGGGTCACATGGTGAACTACGGCGCGCCGGTCGAGCAGGCGATCCGCCTCGCCGGGGCGACGCCGGTTCCGGTGGGCAGTGCGAGCGGCGCGGCGCTTTACCAGCTCGAGGCCGCGATCAGCGAGCACACGGCGGCAGCACTCTATGTCGTCTCGCATCATACCCTGCAGTACGGCCTCATTCCGCTCGATGCGTTCGCCGCCGCGTGCCATCGCCGCGGTGTGCCGGTCATCGTCGATGCCGCCTCCGAATATGATCTGCGCGGCTTTCTCGCCAGCGGCGCCGATCTCGTCATCTATAGCGGCCACAAATTCCTGGGTGGGCCGACATCGGGAATCATCGCCGGACGTAAAGATCTCGTGCGGGCCGCCTTTCTGCAGAATCTGGGCATTGGTCGCGGCATGAAGGTCGGCAAGGAAAGCATCGCCGGTCTGATCGCCGCGCTGGAGGCATGGGAAAGGCGCGATCACGCGGCGATCCGCAAGCGGGAGAGAACCGCTCTCGATCTGTGGCAGCAGACCTTGGCGCCGTTTCCTGCAGTCGCCGCGCAAATCATTCCAGACCCGACGGGAAATCCGCTCGACCGTCTCGAAATCCGCGCCACGCCCGGCGCCCGGTTCTCGGTGAGAGATCTCGCCGCCGCCCTCAAGGATGGCGATCCCCCGGTGATCGTGCGCGACGACGAGATCGACCGCGGCTTTTTCGAGCTCGACCCCTGCAATCTTCATCCGGGCGAAGCGGAAATCGTGGCCGCCCGACTTGCGGAGGTCCTGGACGGCCCGGTCCCGCATTGTCGCGCGACGCCCGCAGATACGCTCGACCAACTTCTGCACTGGCCGGATTAGGCGGCCATGCAACACTCGCGCCCATCGATGCAATCAGATATGCACACGCGCTAGAGGAGCGTTGAGCCGTGCCCCTGCTTGAGCTGCGCAACATCCGGAAAAGCTTCGGCGCGATCGAAGCGCTGCGCGATGTGTCCTTCTCGGTCGATCGCGGCGAGGTCGTGGCGCTGCTCGGCGACAATGGCGCAGGCAAGTCGACGCTGGTGAAGATCATTTCCGGCGGGCTTCCGGCGACGACCGGCGAGATCATGTTCGACGGCTCGCCGTGCAGCTTCACCTCCCCGCTCGAGGCGAAGAAGGCCGGCATCGAGACGGTCTACCAGGACCTTTCGCTCTGCACCAATGTCGATGTCGTCGCCAATTTCTTCATGGGCCGCGAGATCACCAAAAGGGTGTTCGGAATCCCTGTGCTCGACGAAGCCGAGATGACCCGTCAGACCGAGCAGGCACTGCGCAATGCGGGCACGAGGATCCCTTCGCTGAAGGTGAAGGTCGAGCATCTCTCCGGCGGCCAGCGCCAGGCGATTGAGCTCAATCGCTTCGTCCATTTCGGCGGCAAGCTCGTCCTGCTCGATGAGCCATTTGCAGCGCTCGGCGTGGAGCAGACGCGGCGCGGGCTCGACATGGTCCGCCGCGTCAGCGCGCAAGGTATCGGCGTCATCCTCATCACGCATATCATGCAGCAGGCCTTCATGGTCGCCGACCGGATCGTCGTGCTGCGCCAGGGGATCGTCGTGGGCGATGTGCCTGCGTCCACGACAACGCCGCCCGAGGTCGTCGGAATGATCACCGGGGAGATCGAGCCGGTGCTGGCCGACCAGGGCGCAGGGGTGGTGGCGCGGGGAACTCGTCATTGATCGCGAAGAGGAAGAAGGGAACCTGTCTATGTTGAGCATTACACGCCGCGCCATCCTGGCCGGCATCGCAGTTGCAGCCACCCTGGGGCTCGCAAGCCCGGGTTTCGCCCAATCGAAGGGCAAGGTTTATTACCTCGTCCCGACATTGCTCGACGAATTCCAAACCGAATCCGTCAAGGCGATCGAGAAATTCATGAAGGATGTCGGCTACGAGACCGTCAGCCTCAACGCCGACAACAAGACTGACCTGCAGCAGAGCCAGATCAACGACGTGATCACCTTGAAGCCCAAGGCGATCATTTTGGCAGCGGTTGATTTCGAGGCTCTCAAGCCCGGCATCGAGAAGGCGACGGCGGCGGGCATTCCCGTCATGATCTTCGACCGGCAGATCACCTCGACAAAATGCGCCCTGACCTCCGTCGCGGGCACGGTCGAGATCGGCCATATCGCCGCCGACGAAATCCAGAGGCTGCTTAAGGAGAAGAAAGGCGCGGTCAAAGGCAAAGTCCTCCAGGTGCTCGGCGACCCCGGGGATCCCTACACGCTCGACATCCAGAAGGGCTTTGAGGAGAAGATGAAGGCCTTTCCCGACGTCACCATCATCTCCAAACCGGCCCTGCAGTGGGAAGCGTCCAATGCCGGGACGATCGTCAACGACCAGCTCATCGCCACGCCCGATATCGACCTGATCTTCGTGCACGCCGCGCATCTGGCGGTGGCAGCGACGGCGGCCCTCGAGTCAAAGGGCAAGAAGCCCGGCGACGTAATGCTGGTGTCATCGAACGGCGCGCCGGTCGGGCTCGACCTGATCCGCAAGGGCTGGGAGAATGTCGAGGTGGAGCAGCCGCTTTACGCGCAGGCGGCGGCCCTTGCCATGTATGCCGACAAGGTGGTCAACAAGGAAGAGATCAAGCCCGGCAAGGTCAAGGTGCTGGGGCTCGATTCGGAAGTGACGATCGAAGCCTGGGGGCCGAACATCAAGATCCCCGGCGCCGCGATCACCAAGGACAATGTCGATGAGCCGCGCTTCTGGGGCAATCTGAAGGCGCCGAGCGAGCCGGTCAAGCCGGTCGAATAGGCCGGCTTCGCCGATATTGCGCACCGGATCGCTGCGGGCGCCGCCGGTGCGCTTTATCTCGCCTTACCAGGGAAACATATGGCCATCGTCGCCGCTGACCACAGACGAAGCATCGAGTTCGTGCTCGACAATCTGGTGTGGCTGATCCTGGCAGCCGTCCTGATTGTCTTCTCGGTCGCGATCCCGAGCTATTTCCAGATCGGGATCTTCGCCAACATCATCGAGCAGTCGACCTTTGTCGGCACGATGGCGATCGGGCTCTCGCTGGTCATCATCGCGGGCAATATCGACCTTTCCGTCGAATTCCACCCTCGCGCTCGCGGCCATGGTCACCGGACTGTTGTTCGCCACCCGTGGCGTCGGGCTCGGTATCAGTTTCACGCCGGAGTGGCTGGTCGTACCGGCTTCACTCCTCATTGCGCTGGCGGCCGGAGCTGTGGTCGGCCTCACCAATGCGTTCTTCGTCGTTCGGCTCGGCATGAATTCGTTCATCGCCACGCTCGCCTCCTTCATCTGGGTGCGCGGCCTCGTGATCGCGATCTCCGGCGGGCGATCGGCGCAAAGCCTGCCCGACGAGCTGCGATTTCTGGCGATCGATACCATCGTCTATATCCCGATCATCGCGTGGATTTCGATCCTGTGCTTTGTCGTTTTCGGCTTCATACTCAACCACACGCCATTCGGCCGTCATCTGGTCATGATCGGCGGCAACCGCACCGCCACCTTTCGGGCCGGCATCAACATCGATCGGGTCGCGACCATGGCCTTTGTGCTGGCGGGCGCCATTGCGGGATTGGCGGGCTGGCTGCTGGCGCTGCGCACTTCCGGCGCCACGGCCAATCTCGGCGTCGGCATGCTATTTCAGGCCTTCGCCGCCGTGGTGATCGGGGGCGTGAGCCTCCAGGGCGGGGTGGGAACGCTGCCCGGCGTCTATGCCGGCGTGCTGCTGCTCTCCGCAATCAACACCGCGATCAATCTGATGGGGCTGCCGGCGCACTACACCCAGATCATTCATGGCGGCCTCGTGCTGCTCGCCATGGTGCTGGATTCGGTCAAGAACCAAGTTAGGGCGCGTCTCGCCTGACTAGCGAGAGGAACCAGGAGGATGTATCCGCAATGGCAGGAAGGCTAGAGGGCCGCGTTGCGGTCCTCATCGGCGCGGCCCGCGGCATTGGCCTCGGGATCGCTGCTCGTTTCCTCGAGGAGGGCGCGCGGGTCGCGATAGGCGACACCGAGGAAGCGGCCGGGATCGAGGCGGTGAAGTCGCTTGGCGGAGCGGATAAGGCGCTGTTCCGCCGCGTCGATGTGACGAGCCCCGCCGATCTGGGCGCCATCGTCGCGGACGCGGTCGCGCAGTTCGGTGGCCTCGACATCATGGTGCAGAATGCCGGGATCTATCCCTGGACGCTGATCGAGGACACCTCGCCTCAGGAATGGGATCAGGTGCTGGCGGTTAACCTGAAGGGCTGCTTTCTGGCGGCGAAGGCTGCGCTTGCGCCGATGAAGGCTCGAAGGTATGGCCGTATGGTCTTCACCTCCTCGATCACCGGCCCGCGCGTAACCAGCCCCGGCCACGGGCATTATTCGGCCTCCAAAGGCGGCATCAACGCTTTCATCAAGGCGGCGGCGATCGAATTTGCCGGTTATGGCATCACCGTCAACGGCGTGGAGCCCGGCAACATCCTGACCGACGGCATGAAGGCGCACCGGTCGCAGGCCTTCATCGACTCCATGGCGGCGATGATCCCGCTGGGCGCGCTCGGCACGCCGCGCGATGTCGCCAACGCGGTCCTCTATCTTGCCTCGGATGATGCATCCTATGTTACCGGCACGACGATCATCGTCGATGGCGGCCAGACGCTTCCCGAAGGCGCCGACTTCCGTATCGCTCCGGCGGCGGAATGAGGGAGGCGCCCGCGATCCTTTCACTCACGCAAATGACACCAGCCGCTGTGGCGCCATCGACAGTGCGCCTCGCGGCTTTCTGCCAAACGCCAACGAGAGGACAGTTGAATGGCTAAGCAAGTTTTCGGCACCGCGCATGTGCCGCTTTCGCCCGCCGTACGCGCCGGGGACTTCGTGTTCGTGTCCGGCCAGGTGCCGGCCGGCGAGGACGGTCAGCTCGTCGGCGGAACAATAGAGGTCCAGACGCGGCAGGTGCTCAAGAATATCGAGAACGCCCTCGCGCTTGCGGGCGCGACCCTCGCCGATGTCGTCAAGACCACCGTCTGGCTCGCGGACGCGAGGGACTTCCCCGCGTTCAACAAGGTCTATGCCAGCTTCTTTTCCGATGCGCCGCCGGCTCGGAGCACGGTGGAAGCGCGGCTGATGGCGGATATCAAGGTGGAGATCGAGGCCGTGGCCTATAAGCCGGCGGGTGATGTGGGCCCGGCCGTATATGTCTGAGGGAAGGAGGAGGGTGGTATGCAGACGATCCAGGATATCGAAACGCCAGCGGTTCTCATCGACATCGACCGCGTGGAAGCAAATCTCACCCGCGCGCAGACCTATGCCGATGCCCACGGGCTAAAGCTGCGCCCGCACATCAAGACGCACAAAGTCCCGCGCTTCGCCCAGCGGCAGGTCGAGCTCGGCGCGGTCGGCATCACCTGCCAGAAGTTGGGCGAGGCCGAGGTTATGGCCGACGCTGGCCTTGCCGATATTTTCCTGCCCTATAACATTTTGGGCCGGGCGAAACTGGCCCGGCTCGCCGCGCTAGCGGATCGCGTCACACTCAGCGTCACCGCCGACAGCCTTATCACGATCGAAGGCTATGCTGAGGCTTTTGCGAGCCGCGCCGAGCCGCTTCCCGTGTTGGTCGAGTGCGACACCGGCATGGGGCGGTGCGGCGTACAGACGGGGAAGGAGGCGCTGTCGCTGGCTCAGGCCATCGACGCCGCAGCGGGGCTTCGGTTCGCCGGCCTGATGACTTATCCGGCCGCCGGCAAGGTCGCCGAGACGCAGGCCTGGCTTGCGGAGGCCGTCGCGCTCCTCGAACGCTCGGGGCTGCCGGTGGAGACCGTGTCCAATGGCGGCACGCCGGATATGTGGTCGGCGCACCAGGTCACCGCCGCCACCGAGCACCGTCCGGGCACCTACATCTATCTCGACCGCTATCAGGTGGCCAAGGGCGCGGGGACGCTCGATGACTGCGCGCTGACGGTGCTGACGACGGTCGTCTCCTGTCCGCGCACGGAACGCGCCATTCTCGATGCGGGCTCCAAGACGCTTACCAGTGACACGCTGGGCATGGCCGGCTTCGGTCTCATCCTGGAGCATCCGGAGGCGGTGATCGCGGGACTTAGCGAAGAGCACGGTAATGTCGACGTCAGCCGCTGCAACCACCGCCCGAGGATCGGCGACCGCGTGCGTGTCGTGCCGAACCACGCCTGCGTGGTCTCCAATCTGTTCGACCGCGTGTATCTCGTCTCGGGCGAAGAGGTGGTCGATATGGCCGAGGTTGCCGCGCGCGGTCGCGTGGACTGAAGAGGCTGTGGGTGGTGGTTGGGCGACCGCAGCGATTATCGCTGGTCCCGGCGCATGGCCGTACAACAGAACAATTCCGAGAAAAATTGACGTGTTTCGCGCAAGTTTAGCTGACCAGCTCTGCTCATCTATGGCGTACCGGGGGAGAATCCTCACCGGCTATTTCAAACGAAGGAGATCGTCATGAGCAAGCTTATCTCTTCCATCATCATCGTTATGTCTCTGACCGGCGCAACCGCCGCCATGGCCGCCCCGCATTGGACCGACTTTTCCAAGCCTTGCGGCGGCTTTTCCTGCGACAGCCAGCAGGGTTCCCGCGCATTCTGGGAGTATCAGCAGGAACACGGGAACTAATATTCCTGAGCTGCGGCGGGTCGGCCGTCGCAGCGCATCGCTTGTGCTACGCGATCGCGGCTTCCATAAAAAACACGCGATCGCAATTTCGCTTCGCAGCCCACCAACCAACGGAGCGCACTGATGTCAAGCCGGCCGCCACTCCCCCCGTTCACGCCAGAGACCGCCGCGGAAAAAGCCAGGATGGCGGAAAACGCCTGGAATACCCGCGATCCAGAGCGCGTGGCGCTCGCTTATACCGAGGATAGCCGCTGGCGCAATCGCGCCGAATTCTTCACCGGCCGGCCGGCGATCATCGCCTTTCTCCAGCGCAAATGGGCGCGCGAGCTGGATTACCGGCTGATCAAGGAGGTTTGGGCGCATACCGACAACCGCATTGCCGTCCGCTTTGTCTATGAGTGCCGCGACGACAAGGGCCATTGGTTCCGGAGCCATGGCAACGAGCAATGGGAGTTCGATGAGAACGGGCTGATGCGGCGGCGCGAAGCCTCCATCAACGACGTGCCGATCACCGAAGCCGCCCGTCTGTACCACTGGCCGCTTGGGCCGCGGCCCGCCGATCATCCGGGCCTTAGCGAGCTGGGTCTTTAAGGATCGAGATCGCCCCTCTGTGGTCGTGACGCGCGCGCGGGAAGCCAACCCTCCCGCGCTTTTTGTTGCTCCAGTCGTTCCAGCCTTCGCCGCCTTTTGCGGCCGCTCCTTGGCGATACCCGCGGCGTTCAGAGATGAGGCCTGGGCAATGCCGGAAGTTTCTTCAAAGCGAGCCAATATCGGACAAGCGCTGGTTAGCCGGCAGCGGCATATCAGGAGAGACCGGCGCCTTCGTTCAGTCCGCCCGCCGGTTCACCTTCGACCGACAAGGATCAATCAGCCATGAATTTGCACCTATCACGGCGCAGCTTTTTGCAAGGCGCGAGCGCCGGTGTAGCCGTGACATCGCTCGGTGCGCTCGGCTTCGGCAGCGTGGAGACGGCTTACGCGGATTCGATCAGAGCCTTCAAGCTGATCGGCACCACACAGACGCGCAACACCTGCACCTATTGCTCGGTCGCCTGTGGCATCATCATCTATTCGAAGGGTGATCTCTCCAAGGGCGAGAAGGCCGAGGCCTTCCATGTCGAAGGCGATGTGGATCATCCCACCAATCGCGGCACGCTTTGCCCGAAGGGCGCGGCGCTCCTGGAGACGATCAAGTCCAAGGATCGGCTGCAATACCCGATGATGCGCAAGCCGGGATCGGACAAGTTCGAGCGGGTGAGCTGGGATTTTGCGCTCGACCGCATCGCGCGCCTGATGAAGGACGACCGCGACAAGAATTTCATCACCACCAACGCCGACGGCACGACCGTCAATCGCTGGCTCTCGACGGGTTTCCTCGCCGCCTCGGCGACGACCAACGAGACGGCCTGGTGCACATACAAGGTGGTCCGCTCCACCGGCATGCTGGCGTTCGACAACCAGGCGCGCGTCTGACACGGACCGACGGTGGCCAGTTTGGCCCCAACATTCGGTCGCGGTGCGATGACCAACTCCTGGACTGACATCCAGAACACCGATCTCGCCGTGATCATGGGCGGCAATGCCGCCGAGGCGCATCCGTGCGGCTTCAAATGGGTGACAGAGGCGAAGGCCAATCGCGGCGCCAAGCTGATCGTCGTCGATCCCCGCTTCACCCGCTCGGCCTCGGTGGCCGATTTCTATGCCCCGATCCGGCAGGGCACCGACATTGCCTTCCTGCTCGGCGTGATCAACCACCTGATCGCCAACGACAAGGTGCAGTGGGAGTATGTGAAGGCCTTCACCAATGCCCCGTATCTGGTGAAGGAAGGCTATGGCTACCGCGACGGCCTGTTCACCGGCTATGACGAGGCCAAGCGCGAATATGACTACGACACCTGGGATTATGAGCTCGGCTCCGACGGCTATGTGATCTCGGATGAGACGCTCCAGCATCCGCGCTGCGTCTGGAATCTGCTGAAAGCGCATGTCGCGCCCTATACGCCCGAGATGGTGGAGCGCATTTGCGGCACGCCCAGGGACAAGTTCCTGAAGGTCGCCGAAATGATGGGCGAGTGTTCCTCGCCGACCAAGACCATGACCTCGATGTATGCGCTGGGCTGGACGCAGCACTCCAAGGGCTCGCAGAACATCCGCACCATGGCGATGGTCCAGCTCATCCTCGGCAATATCGGGGTGCGCGGCGGGGGCATGAACGCGCTTCGCGGGCATTCCAACATCCAGGGGCTGACCGATCTCGGGCTGATGTCCAACCTGATCCCGGGCTATCTGAACATCCCGATGGATTCGGAGCCCACTCTCGACGCCTATATGTCCACGCGAGACCACAAGCCACTGCGGCCGGAGCAGATCAGCTACTGGCAGAACACCAAGAGCTTCCTCGTCTCATTCCAGAAGGCGATGTGGGGGCCGGCGGCTACGGCGGAAAACAGCTGGGCCTATGACTGGCTGCCAAAGCTCGACAATGACGGCTACGACATCCTGCGCGCCTTCAACCTCATGTTCGAAGGCAGGATGAACGGCTATTTCTGCCAGGGCTTCAATCCGCTGCTCGCCTTCCCCGACCGGGCGAAATGCACCGCCGCGCTCTCCAAGCTGAAATTCCTGGTCGTCATCGATCCGCTGGAGACGGAAACCGCGCGTTTCTGGGAGAACCACGGCGAACATAACGACGTCGACACGGCATCGATCCAGACCGAGGTCATCCAGCTCCCCTCGACCTGCTTTGCCGAGGACGATGGTTCGCTGACCAATTCCGGTCGCTGGCTGCAATGGCACTGGGCCGCGGCGACCCCGCCCGGCGAGGCCAGACGCGACAACTGGATCATGGGGCAGATCTTCCTTCGGCTGAAGACGCTCTACAAGGAGGAGGGCGGCGCCTTCCCCGACCCGATCGTCAATCTGGTCTGGAACTACCGAGATCCCGGCGAGCCGACGGCCGACGAACTCGCCAGGGAGATCAACGGCTCCGCGCTCGAGACGCTTACCGATCCGAATGATCCGGGCAAGGTGCTGGTGGAGAAAGGCAGGCAGGTGCCGAGCTTTGCCGTACTGCGCGACGACGGCACCACCGCCTGCGGCTGCTGGATCTATTCCGGCTGCTACACCGAGGACGGCAACCAGATGGCCCGGCGGGACAATTCGGATCCCGGGGACACGGGCGCCTTCCCGAACTGGACCTGGTCCTGGCCGGTAAACCGCCGCATTCTCTACAATCGCGCCTCCGCCGATACCAAAGGCCAGCCCTGGGACGACAGCCGCAAGCTGCTCTGGTGGGACGGCGCAAGATGGACCGGGTATGACGTACCGGACATCGTGCCCACCGCCAAGCCGGGCATCGTCGGCCCGTTCATCATGAACGAGGAAGGAACCGGGCGCCTGTGGGTGCGCAAACTCATGCGCGACGGGCCGTTCCCCGCCCATTACGAGCCGTTCGAGGCGCCGATCGCCAATCTCATGGCTCCGACGATTCGCGGCAATCCGGCGGCCCGTGTGTTCGCCTATGACTGGGAGCAGTTCGGCGACGCCACGGAGTTCCCCTATATCGCGACATCTTACCGGCTGACCGAGCATTTCCACTTCTGGACCAAGCACAACGTCATCAATGCGGCGCTGCAGCCGGAGTTCTTCGTCGAGATCGGCGAGGAGCTGGCAGCTGAGAAGGGCATCAAGAACGGCGGCTGGGTCCGGGTGTGGTCGAAGCGCGGCTCGGTCAAGGCCAAGGCGGTCGTCACCAAGCGGATCGCGACGCTCATCTGCGACGGCAAGAAGCAGCATATCGTCGGCATCCCGCTGCATTGGGGCTTCATCGGCGCCACCAAGAAGGGCTGGGGGCCGAACTCGCTCACCCCCTTCGTCGGCGACGCCAATGTCGAGACGCCCGAGTTCAAGGCGTTCCTCGTCAACATCGAGCCGACCGACTTACCGGTCGTTGCGTGAGGATGGAGCTTTCCATGGCCTTCGAATTCGAGCGTCCGAACCCTGAGACCGAGAATATCAAGACCCTGTTCGGCCAGGCAGACATCGTGCAGCGCTCGGCATCCTCGGTGCCCGAACCGGCGCGACAGCTCACGCCCGTCGCCAAGCTGATCGACGTCTCCAAATGCATCGGCTGCAAGGCTTGCGAGGCGGCCTGCGTGGAATGGAACGACACGCGACCCCCGGTTGGCGTCAATGTCGGCTCCTACGACAATCCGCCCGACCTGTCGCCGGAAATGTTTACGGTGATGCGTTTCACCGAGTGGGTCAATCCGGAGACCGAGAACCTGGAATGGCTGATCCGCAAGGACGGCTGCATGCATTGCGAGGACCCGGGCTGCCTGAAAGCCTGCCCGGCGCCAGGCGCGATCGTGCAGTACACCAACGGCATCGTTGATTTCGACCACGAGAAATGCATCGGCTGCGGCTATTGCATCGCCGGCTGCCCGTTCAACATCCCGCGGGTCTCCAAGGTCACGCACCGCGCTTATAAATGCACGCTGTGCTCCGACCGCGTGGCCGTGGGCCAGGAGCCGGCCTGCTCCAAGGCCTGTCCGACGCACGCCATCGTGTTCGGCACCAAGGAAGAGATGATCGGCCATGCACAGGGCCGCATCACCGACCTGAAATCGCGCGGCTATGAGAATGCCGGCATCTATGATCCGCAAGGCGTCGGTGGCACGCATGTGATGTATGTGCTGCAGCATGCCGATAAGCCGGAGATCTATGACGGGCTGCCGAAGGACCCGGCGATCAGCGCCGTGGTCGATCTGTGGAAGGGACCAGCGAAATATGCGGGCCTTGCCGCCATTGCCGGGCTCGCTGCCATCAGCTTCCTTCACCGCCTCATCAAGGGCCCCAATGAGGTATCCCCCGAGGATGAGGAAAACGCCAAGCAGCTCACTGAGGAGCAGCGCCTATGACCGCCTATGATGCCGAACCCCACGATGCTGTGCGTGATGGCAATCCGGTGACCGTCAGCCGCTATTCCGGCCCGGCGCGCATCAACCACTGGATCACCGCCGGCTCCCTGGTGCTGCTGGCCATCTCCGGGCTGGCCCTGTTCCATCCGACCCTGTTCTTCCTGACGGACCTGTTCGGCGGCGGGCAGAACACCCGTGCCATCCATCCCTGGATCGGCGTGGTGCTGTTCTTCAGCTTCTTCGGCCTGTTCTTGCGGTTCTGGCGCGCCAATCTGTGGAAGCGCGAGGACACCGAATGGATGCTGCATCTGCCCGATGTGGCCGCCAACCGCGAGGACCGCATCCCAGAGGTGGGCCGCTACAATGCCGGCCAGAAGGTGGTGTTCTGGGCGATGGCGCTGCTCATCATTGTTCTGATCGCCAGCGGTTTCGTGATCTGGAACCAGTATTTCTACGCGTTCACCACACCCGGGCAGAAGCGTTATGCCGTGCTGATCCATTCCGCCGCCGCGATCACCGCGATCTGCGTGTGGATTGTGCATGTCTATGCCGCCATCTGGCTGCGCGGCACCTTTCCGGCCATGCTCAAGGGCTATGTGACCGGCGGGTGGGCCTGGAAGCACCATCGCAAATGGCTGAAGGAACTCGTTAGCGGCGGGCGCGTGGAGAAGGGCGACAGGGCGCCGGCAGAATGAGACCACCAGCTTTAGCAGTCTCTTCGTCCCATGGAGCGATGCATGACGGATACATCATTGTCACCATACCGGCCGGTTCCCATTGGTGAGGTCGTTGCCCCGGTCTTTGCTTTGCTTCCCGATGCGGCAAAGTTGTTTCGGGCGCGTGCTGATCGCCTTAGGTGGCTCGCATGCGGGCATGATCTGAAACCCTATCTGTTGTTCCTGGCCGGGCTTGCTGACATCCAGCAACGGCTGCTGGACGCCGCTGCGGACGAGCAATTCCCGATCGGCGCTCTTTCCGATATCGGCACGGGCGCGCCGCCCTTGCGCCGTGTGCGTCTTGTGGATGCCGGGGTATTGAGACCGACTCTCGATCTGCTTACGCTGGATGCCTTCACGCTGGCTATGCCGGATGCGGCAAGCGCTGCGCTGGCGCAAATCTCGGCTGCAAGCGAAGATGAGCTGGACGAGATGATCCGCTCGGTGCTGGCAGCCACTATCCCGGTCGAGAGGATGGCCGAGCATAGCTTTGTCGCCGCCGCGCTCCAGGTACATTTTACGCGCTTCGCCGAGCGGCTCGATGCGGACGCGCTCACGCCTTCGGCGAGCTGCGTGTGTCCGGCCTGCGGACATCCCCCTGTTGCCTCGATGATGATGGGATCGCGCGGCGCTCACGGCGCCCGCTATTGTGCTTGCGCGCTATGCGGCACGCTCTGGCACTATGTGCGCGTCAAATGCACGGTCTGTTCATCGACCAAGGGAATGGCCTATCAGGAGATCGAGGGCTCCAAGGCAATCGCTCACGCCGAGACCTGCACCTCCTGCCATAGCTACATGAAGATCATCGGCCAGGACAAAGACCCGAGCGCCGATCCAGTCGCCGACGACGTGGGAAGCCTCGGTCTCGACCTCCTGATGCGCGAGACGCCGTTCCGGCGTGGCGGCGTCAATCCCTTCCTTCTGGGTTACTGAGCTCCTACGAGGCGGTCCTTCTCATCGAAACCTGCCTATCGGCGCGCGAGCGGCGCCTGCGTTCGGCGTGCTTCGCTGGCGCTGCATATTCCGGGAAGGAAAGGTGCGGCCGGCCAGGGGGGCATGGCCGGCCGCGAGGGCCCGGTCGGGGGGAGGGGAAGACCGGGAGCAACTCTTGGAGTGCATGCACGTAGAGCTGGGAACGCCAATCCAGAAAGACTTGACGGCGATTGCGATGATCTGAAGAATTTTGCGCAGATAAGGCAAATCGCAACAGCTGCAAGCGGGTCAAGATCGCGGCCCAGGCCGCATTCTGCGGTACCTGATCCCTCTTAATTGAACTCAAAGATCGACTTAATCTCGTCGACCTTTTTCATGCACGCTGCGCTCTTGCCGTTCGCATCGAGCTCCTTGGCCTCTGACAACAGCACGTCAACCGTGTCTAGCGCCCGCTCTCTGGCGCGGTCTACCGAAGCTGGCGTCGGCTGATGATGGAGCTGCGCGCCGACAGACTGCGGCGCCGTCAGCCCGGCATCGTGATGCGCTTCGGACTGGCTGAGATTTGTTTCGAGTTGGGCGATCTGATCGGCGCAAGAGCTGGCCTTGGCCGCATCAGCACAAAAGCCGAGACCGGCACAGACAATAAGTAAAGCGCTAAGGCATTTCATCTGACGAACTCCGGTTTTTTCGCTTGTGGGATCGCGCGTAAGCCGAACGTCTCAAGGCCCCATGCAGGCCTCGCGACGCCGGGCTGAGGCGAACCTATGGCTGGGCTGATCCTGACCACGGCGGGCGGCCATATCAGCACGATCTACCACCATGGTCATGTAATCCTCCGCCAGAGGGCTGCTTTGCTAGCCTTGCCGCGAACAGCTCGAATTTGCGCCAAATCAATGCGGGTGCGGCCAGAATTCGCGGGCCACATATCTGCGCAGATTTGAGCTAATTGCGGCAATCCGGCAAAAGCCCAGATGCCGTGGCACACCACATTTCCTTTCATCCGTAGCCTGAGTTCCGTGCGAACGAACGGCGCTGACGCATCTGGCGGGCGCCGTCAGGCTTCAATGTCAACCAGGCGATGCCTGGGCTTCTCAAAGGAGAGTGTTGTGTTGAGAAAAGTAATGATTGTCCTCGTCGGTTTAGCGCTGGGCGGCACCGCCCTGCAGACGGAGGCTTTTGCCCGCGGTGGCGGCGGTGGTGGCGGCGGTGGCGGCGGCCACGGTGGCGGCGGTGGCTTCGGCGGCGGTGGCGGCGGCCACGGCGGTGGTGGCTTCGGCGGCGGTGGCGGCGGCCACGGCGGTGGTTTCGGGGGTGGCGGTGGTGTCGGCCACGGAGGCGGTTATGGTGGCCATGGCGGCCATCATGGCGGATTCGGCGGTCACCGGGGACACAGTCACTTCCTCGGCGGAGACGACCTGTTTTGGGACTGGCCGTATGCGGATGACTATTGCTTCTGGACCCGTAACCGCCACCACACCCGTTACGTCTGCCGATAAGCGGACATTCGGGCGGGACCTGCGTCCCGCCCGAATGCGATCGCAAGCGTCGGAGCTGGGCATCAGACCAAAGTATCCATCAGATCAGACGACCATAGCATTCCGGGCAAGCCGGCGTGCAATCGCGCCCTGTACCGCTCCTCTCCATTTCTCCTAGAGAATCAATACATGCCGCCCACACCGCGGATCAGGAACGGAGAGTTGAGTATGGTCGTCAATGACTCGTCTTTCGAGTCCACTCCCTCGCGCAATTGTGGTTCGTCTTAGAGGGGCGCCGTTCTTCGGTACAAGCCAGAAATGGCGAACCATGGTAGGCGGGACGAAAGCACGAACCACCATGCCTCACGCCCGCAACCAGGCGCAGTCATCCCGGGCGATGCCGCCCGCTACCAAGTCGACATCTCTCCGCCCGAATGACGAAACGCCGTATGGCGGTCGGCCAGGGGCTGGCTACGGAGATCGTTCGGTCCACGTGCTGCGACAGGATCGAGCATCGCTTTTGCGCACCGCTCCATCTGCTCATCGCCTGTGAGCAGGGCGCGCGGCAGGATGGCGAGACGACCGTCAGCGGCCTGCCGCCGTCGAGATTGCGCAGCCTCGCCTCCAAGCTCACCTTCGTCCCGGCCGGCCATGCCTATCATGATTGGCAAGAGCCGCGCACGCCTGCACGCTTCATCTTTTTCTATTTCGATCCTGCCATGCTGGATGGCGCTGCAGCGACCGACTGCGCGGACATTGCACTGCGCCCGCGGCTGTTGTTCGAGGACAAGACACTATGGGACAGTGCGCTGAAGGTGAAGCATCTGGCAGAGAGCCAGGCACCTGAGGATGGGCTCTATTTCGACGCGCTCGGTGCCGTGCTCATCCATGAGCTTATCCGCTTCTATCGTGGACGCCATCGAAACGAGCCCCAGAGCAGAGGCGGGCTTGCGCCCTGGCAGCAGCGCATCGCCACCAGCTATATCGAGGAGCATCTCGCCGAGCAGATCTCGCTCCACACGCTCGCCGCGCTGGTGCGTCTTAGCCCGCATTATTTCTGCCGCGCTTTCAAGCAAACCTTCGGGCTGCCGCCCCATCGCTACCACATTGTCAGGCGCATCGAGCGCGCCAAGGCACTCCTCGACGGCACCAGCCATTCGGTGACGAAAATCGGGCTGAGGCTCGGCTTCAGCGAGACCAGCGCCTTCTCGACAGCCTTTCGCAAGGTGACGGGCCTCACCCCCACGGCCTATCAGCGATCTCTGGATTGACAGGATACGCCACTCCGGTGCGCCCGGAGTGAGCATCAACGCAATAAGACGCAAATGCCGGCCAAACAGGGCAATCAGCGCGAAGTCTTTGGGCCGGCGATGTCGGCTATGTGCCGTTCGCCATGGGGCATTATATCGAGAACACCGGCACGACGCCGCTGCGCTTCCTGGAGATGTTCAAGAGCAGCTATTACGCCGACGTCTCGCTGAACCAGTGGCTGGCCCTAACGCCTCGCGAGCTCGTCGAGGCGCATCTGAAGCCCGCCCAGCAGGTGATGAACGACCTGCGAACCGCGAAATCTCCGATTGTTCCGGCTTAGTAAATCCTCAGTCGAAGCGGAAGCGGAGCCTTGCTCCGCAACCGACTCTGTCGAGCTCGTTCTCTGGTGCACCACGCGGGACGCAATAGCCCATTTTCGCTGCGCCCATGGGTTTTCCGATTCAATTACCCTCGACGGCATCGCTGAGGTGGTAGACCAGTTCCGCGGCCTCAAACGGCTTATGCAGGACGCAGGCGGCATCGCCGCAGCGCTGGCGGACACGATCGCTGGAAAAGGCAGTGACGAAAATGGTCGGAATATGCGAGCCCTCGGCCTCCAAAGCCTCATAGAGGTCGATGCCGGTCATCCCCGGCATCTGAACATCGCAAATGAGACAGGCGGTCTCACGCCTGCGCTCTGCCCGCAGAAAGTCCTCTGCAGAGGTGAAGGTCATCGCCTCGAAGCCAAGCGAGCGTACGAGGCTGTCCATCGCCCTGGCAACGGATGCATCGTCGTCGATGATGGATATGAGCTTGGCTCCTGGCACAGCCATTCCAGTCCTGATTTGGCGTCGGCGGGCCCGTTACCACCTCACATGAATGCCCACGCCAAGAACATGGAAATGCTGACCGGTTATCTAAATTATACCGTGGTTTACCGGGCCTCCTTATTGGCCCGGACGCCGAGCGCTTCTGCCATCCGCACCAGATCGGCGAATGACCGCGCTGCCATCTTCCGCATGACCCGGCCTCTGTGAATCTTGACCGTAATCTCGCTGATGCCGAGCTCGTAGGCGATCTGCTTGTTGAGCAGCCCTTCCGTCGCTAGCGCCATCACCTGCTGCTCCCGATCGCTCAGAGAGCGATAGCGCGCCTGCTGGTCGTGCAGGACGCCATCGCCGTCGCGCCGCTCAAGATCGCGTTCCACTGCCGCTGCGACGGCATCGAGCATGTCCTGGTCGCGGAACGGCTTAGCCAGGAAATCGACGGCTCCAGCCTTCATCGCGCGCACTGTCATGGGAATATCGCCATATCCGGTCATGAAAATGATGGGCACGAGAATGCCCGCCGCCGCGAGCTGGCTCTGGAAGTCGAGCCCACTCACCCGCGGAAGGCGAATGTCGAGAATGAGGCAGTTCGCAGCGTGGGCAATGTCGCTTTCCATGAACTCCTGCGGCGCGCCGAATGCCTCCACCCGAAAGCCGACGGAGCGAAGCAGGCTCCCGAGCGCGCTGCGAACCGCGGGATCGTCGTCGAGCACGACAACGAGCGGCGTCTCGCCATGGGTCTCATGCCCTGCCCCAGTCATCACGTTGCTCCCGCCTGTGCAGGCAGCGACAGATGAAACGTCGCCCCCGGCCCTTCGTTGCGCTGCGCCCGGATACGCCCACCATGGGTCTCCACGATGGACCGGCAGATCGACAGCCCCATGCCCATGCCCTGTGGCTTGGTGGAATAGAAGGCAGTGAACAGCCGCGCCATGGCTTCATCGCTGAGACCAATACCGCAATCGCTCACTGAAATCTCAACCATGCCTTCCGAGGCGGAGTGCGAGGTCACGCAGACCTCGGGCACATCCGCGGTCGCCATCGCATGCATTGCATTGATCAAAAGATTGATGATGACCTGCTGCAACTGAACGCGGTCGACCGACACTTCCGGCAAGCCAGGCTCCAGTTCAAGCCTGAGCGATACGCCATTCTCACGCAGCTCGCGCTCGACAAGGCTGACGGCCTCCTCGACGACTTCGTTGATATCGCTCGATACGCGCTGCGGATCGCTGTTCTTCGACAGAGCACGCAGGCGCCGTACAACATCGCCTGCGCGTCGCCCTTGCGTGACGATCTGCTCGATATTAGCGCGCACCTCGTCAAGGTCGGGGACCGGGCGGTCGAGCCAGCGCAGCGCCGCCTCGCCGCTGCTCACAACGGCAGTAAGGGGCTGGTTTACCTCATGGGCGATCGAGGCGGTCAGCTCGCCGAGCATGGTCACGCGCGAAATATGGGCAAGCTCGGCGCGGGTCTGCTCAAGGGCATGCTGGACCTTATTGCGCTCGGTGATATCCATCACGCTGACCAGCACCCGATCGAAACGACGCGGCCCCGGCGGGAAGCGTGCGGCGACCAGCACGGAGCGCTTTTCGCCGCGAAAGGTGCGGATCTGGGTCTCGCCCTCGAAGACGTCGTGGCGGCCCGCCACCGCAAGCAGCAACTGCCTGAGCATCGGGAGGCTCTGGGGAAGAAAGACGCTGGGGAGCGATGACATCAACTGCTCCTTGGTCTGCGCATCGACCAGACGGGTGGCGGCCTCATTGACGTCCAAGGTCCTGATGAGCCCTATGCACCGCATCAGGAATTCGGGATGCTCAGCCAGATAGGCTTCGATGTCGCCGACATTTTGACGGGACAGCGCGTCGAGCGCGGCGGCAAGCCTGGAATAATCCTCCTCCCAGATGGCCACGGCCGTCGATTCAAAAATGGTGCGGTAGCGTTCCTCGCTGGCCGCCAGCACCTCGGTCGCGGTGCGGTTCTTCAGAGCCAGAAAGGTCGTCACCAGCAGTGCCGCAAGGCTGATCAGGCAACGCAGCAGGGGACCTTCCGTGAAGTTGATGCCGTGCTCAATGGCAAAGCCGAGAATGGTGAGGAAGGCGCAGCTTGCTGCAACCGCGATGACGCCCCGCCGGTCGAGGAAGGTGGCAGACATCAGCACGACGATGCCGTAGAGAACCGCGACCGCAAACCCGACGGGACTGAAGATGTCGGATAGAAAGATCACCAGCGCCAGAAAAGCGGTGAGGACGGGAAGCAGCAGCTTGCGGCCGCCACTGTTACGGGCGCCCTCGGCGCCGTGGGCGGCGTAGATAGCGGTATTGTCGGCGCTCGTCATCGCGGCTCCGATCCTAGTCGCGGGGTCCTGCGTCTCGCCGCCATGTATCTTCCCGGAGCGTCGGCCTTATGCCAGCAGCGCTGCGCAGGACGGCATTCGCCGGCTTGCAGGCAGATTTAGACGGTATCCCAGTAAAAGACCATCCGGGCGCCTTAAAGCTTGAACGTTCCTGCTCTGGTTTGACGATTTCTTTTCTGTGGCCGCCTGGCAGGCATTCAGACGCTATTGCGTACTGGACCAGTCGATGCAATTGGCGGGGCGGGGGTGGGCTGGCACAGAATATTGGAGGCCGGGGCAATTCGGCGTGTGCGTGCCGGAGTTTCGGTTTCTGGCAGCGCAGAAGACGAATGAAGGGCCGCGCCCGATCGCGCGGCCCTATCGGCTTAGTTGCCGTCGCGCTGCGTCTCGTTAAAGAACTGCTTTGCCGGAACGTTATTGTTATCCCGGTGCACAAACTCGAACCAGCGATCAGCCTGCGGGGCCGCCATGGCCGAGGAAACACCCGTGGCCAGGACGATGGCGACGAGGCCTGCTTTGATAATATTGCTCATGCTCATTCTCCTGTTTTTTAGGAAGCATTCTTGCTTCTCGACATAAATATTCCGGAAAGACGCGCCATCAATGAGAAATATACCCAAGTGTTACTCAGTGCTGCACCGGTATGACAGGGAGGTTGTTGGCCCTTCGTCATTGCAGGGCGCGTAGCGGCAAACAATCCACTCACAAGCACATTGCCTGCTGGTGGCTTGCTTCACCGCTTTGAGCGGGTTTCGAATGATGTGGAGGCTGACGACAGGAGCTTGATCGTCCAGCTCTAAACCGGAAACACGAGCCTCGAAGCCGATCCCCATGCCGTGAACTGCTGCTCGAACTTGCCTTCGAGACGGGCTGCGAGATCCTCGATGATTTTCAGCCCACGTCCGCGCCGCGAAAAGATGGGCGGCGTGCCATCGTCCGACACACGGCACTCGACGAAGTCGCCGACGTGGACGACATCGACCCGGATCTCGCCGCCAGCCTCATCAAAGGCATGACGCGCGGCGTTGTTGATCAGCTCATAGACAATCATGCCGAGCAACCAGCACTGCTCCGACCGCAGCGACAGTGGGTGCTCCACGAACACCAGATCGATATTCTTCTCGTCGAGCTTCGACCAGCTCATCGAGCGGCAAAGCTCGCGCAGATAGGCCGAGGCATCGATGCGCTTACCCTGCTCCGGCATCTGCAGAGCCCTGTGCACGCGCACATAGCCCTCCAGGCGGTCCATCACCGCCGTCAATGTGGATTTCGCCTCGAGGTTTGCGGTACGGTCGGCGGCGAACGACATCATATTCACCACGCTCGCGAACTCGTTATTGATCCTGTGGGTGAGCTCGCTGATAAGCAGCCGCTCCTCGGGAAGCGACGTCTTGGTCGTTGCCAGTTCCATCGTCATACTCCTGCGAAAGCTGGTTTTCTGGGCTTAAGAGGAGTTTAGCTGGCTGCCCGGCGCGGCTTAACCTGTACGGCCATCTCGTTGGGTAAGATGATGAGGTTAGGATGTAAAACGTTGGTATGACGGCCCGGCTTCCTGCCATGACCGGCGCCAGAGAGTGGAGCGGCCGGTCGCGGCAAGTCGACGGCTTCACGAGGCAAAACGCCCGATCGCCAGATCGCGGCGGGCCACCCGCACCCCGACCGTATAGCCGATGACAAGGTCGAGAAATAGCGCCAGCACCATGAAAAAGAACACCGACGTCTGCGCCCAGGGAAAGTTGATGAACTCCACGACAGCACCCGTGAACAGGACCGCCGTGAGCACATGATCGAGCATCTGACCTCTGGCAAGGTTGGAAGATTTCAGCACCTCGATGAATCCGGTTGCGACCGTTAGCGCGACGACGAAGTCGCCGATGCTGATGGCCCAGCTGTTGCCGTTCATCAGCGGCACGAAAAGGATTTCCTTGTTCAGCAGCATAACCGGATCGGCTTCAAATGCCGGGTGAAACGCGAGCACCAGCCCATGATAGATGAGCCAGGGAACGAGGACGGCGGGGAGTATGCGCGTGACGTACATGGGGACACCTCGACTATGGTTGTTACCTTGCGGGACTGAACGTCCCTGCGGGCGGGGTATCCCGGCAGCGCCAGAGGCAGGCCCGCTCCCGCAGATGTGGGTCACTTTTCGCACTGCGAAACGTAAACCAACGTATGCTGCGCCAGCGGAACCTCAGCTGCCTCAGCCCAGCTCCGGGATCGCCTCCTCCACGGCGGCCGGGCGCTGCTTTGCGCCCCTCTTATCGGCTGCGGTGAAGGTGTAGACCACCGGCAGCACGAACATAGGTGCGCGCTCGTGGCCCGGCTTGAGCAAAGCTCATGCGTTTTGTCCAGATTGCGCGTTGTGCATCAGCGATGGCCGGTGCTTTTTCCGAAGCTCCTAGGCATGCAGGAAAAACGGGACCGGTGTGCTTTGAGCCGCCTGTGCGGTTCGCCGAGATCCCATGGAGCGGCTTTCGACGAGAAGCGAACAAAGGATCGCACTTTTCATCAAGACGCGCCGCGGGCCAGGCCCCACTTTGCTGTCAAGCTCGCGCGTGAAGCGTTGACCCGGTTGGTCGCATCCCTTGTCGAACCGAGTCCTGCTGGGGTCCGGCCGGGTGCCCTGGCGGCGGCCTGGCCGGGACTTGTTCCCTGCTCGTGCGCTCGGACTGTGCGCACATGGTGAGGCTCTGGCTGACAAGGGACGCGAGGGCTTATCTGCTACCTTTGTGAGAAAGAGGACGATCGATGAGCATCTTTACCACCAGCGACGGAACGCAGATTTACTACAATGACTGGGGCTCGGGGCAGCCCGTGGTCTTCAGCCATGGCTGGCCGCTGAGCGCGGACGCCTTTGAAGACCAGATGTTCTTCCTCGCCTCCCGCGGGTACCGGGTGATCGCGCATGATCGGCGCGGCCATGGCCGCTCCAGCCAGCCTTGGAACGGCAATGACCTGGATACCTATGCCGACGATCTGGCCGAGCTGACACAGGAGTTGGGCCTCAGCGATGCCATCCATGTGGGCCATTCCACCGGCGGCGGCGAGGTTGCCCGCTATCTCGCCCGCCACGGCACGAGCCGCGTCTCCAAGGCGGTGCTGATCGGCGCGATCCCGCCGCTTATGGTCAAGACGCCGGGCAACCCCAAGGGCTCGCCGATCGAAGTCTTCGACGGACTGCGCCAGGGCGTTCTCACCGACCGCTCCGCCTTCTTCAAGGACTTGTCGATGCCGTTCTACGGCTACAACCGGGCGGGCGCCAAGGTCTCGGAGGGTGTGCGCGAGAGCTTCTGGCTGCAGAGCATGATGGCCGGCATGCCCGCCTCCTATTTCTGCATCAAGGCATTCTCGGAGACCGACCAGACCGAGGACCTGAAGAAGATCGACGTTCCGGTGCTGCTCATCCATGGCACCGACGACCAGATCGTGCCGATCGACGCCGCCGCCAGGACAGGCGTCAAGTTGCTCCGCAATGCCCGGCTGATCGAATATCAGGGCGCCCCGCACGGCCTGTGCACCACGATGAAGGATCGCGTGAACGCCGATCTCCTTGCATTCATCCAGGACTGAGTGAGCAACTGCCGCTGGGCCTGCCGTGCATCGGCGGGCCTCGGCATTTCAGGCAAGGACGCGCAAGAACGGCCCGCCGCGAAGGCGCACCTATCAGCCATCGGAGGGCTCTTCGAGATCGATCAGCCCCTTGCGTAGCGCAAGCGACGAGCGTCTGGCCGTTGCTGGGTCGGTCTCGCCGGCGCATTCATCGACAGGAAAGAATGGATATATGAAAACCCTCAAAGCCTGCCTGCCTATCATCGCCGCCTTCTCGCTTATCTCGGTGACGGCTCCCGTGCGTGCCGAGCCGCTCAAAAACATCGTGCTGGTCCACGGCGCCTGGGTTGACGCCTCTGGCTGGAAGCCGGTCTACGATCTTCTCATCATCGACGGGTTCAAGGTCACCATGGTGCAGGAGCCGGAAACCTCGTTCGCGGATGATGTCACCGCGACAAAGCGCATCCTCGACCTGCAGGACGGCCCCACGCTCCTCGTCGGCCATAGCTATGGCGGGTCGGTGATCACCGAAGCCGGCGTGCATCCGAAGGTCGCCGGCCTCGTCTATGTCGCGGCGCACGCCCCCGATGTCGGCGAGAATGAGAGCGCGCTCGGTAAGAAGACGCCCAGCGTGCTCGCTAAGACCGAGGGCGCCATCGAGATGACGCCCGACCAGTTCACCTACCTCGCCGAGCCGGATTTCCTGAAGCTGTTCGCCCCCGACCTGCCCCGCGAGCGTGCCGAGTTCGCCGCGCGCTCACAGGTGCTCGCCGCCGCCGCGATGTTCCCCACGCCGCTCAGCGCTGCCGCCTGGAAGACCAAGCCCAGCTGGGCGATCGTCGCCGGCAGCGACCAGATCATCAATCCCGATCTTGAGCGCTGGTATTATGAGCGGGCCAAGAGCCGCACCATCGAGATCAAGGGCGCCAGCCACTCCGTCTATGAATCGCACCCAAGGGAAGTTGCGTCCTGGATCGTGGAGGCGGCAAGAGGGGCCCTGAACACCCAGAAGGCTGAAAAATAGGGAAGATGCAACGGGGTGGCGATGCTGAGGCCCTGATCGGGTCATCGCCATCCTCATCGCATACCACTCGTGCGGTGGCCTGGATTTGCTTCAATGACCGCCGCGTGCTCCCACGCCGAAGGCTCTGCTCCCGGCATCTTGGGCCCCCAACCGCCCGGTAAGCCCCGCGCCAGCCACAGCCCCAATCATTGATGGTGTTCTCGCGGGAAGCCGGGCCGGCCGGCCCCGCGCCTATTCACGAGCGCGATCGCGATGGATGTCGGTGCCGTATTGCCTGTGTTTCTCGAGGGCGTGCGTCCTGTCGCGCTGAGCGATGCCGCACGCGAGGGACGCATCCTCGAGGCGCGCGTGACTGCCATGCTGACGAACACGCTCGCGCGCCTCGCGATCGGCGGCGAGACGATCAATGTGGCAACGCCGAAACCTCTACCGGTCGGCGCCATGCTGACGCTGAAGGCCGAGCGCCAGGGCGGCGAGCTGCGGCTGATCACGCAAGGCCCAATCCGCGTGCCGGTGGAGCAATTGCCGACGGCGGTCGGCGGGGCTCAGGCCCTGCCCGACGTCCTGATCGAGCCGGTAAACACCTTGCTCGCCAAGGTCCAGGCCCTCGCTGTCGAGGCGATGCTCGCCGAACAGCCGGCGCAGCGGGCCGCCGCCCCGCCGCCAGATCTCGCCGCCCTGCTCAATGCCCCGCCTGAGACGAGACCTGGCCGCCATACGCCGCCCGGCGTGACCGGCGATACCGGGCCGCCGGCCGAGATGCTCGCCGCCGCGCTCGATGCCGCAAGCGATGCCGCCCCCGGGAGCGACAAGGTTCGCGGCGATGCCCCCTTGGCGCGGCCGGAAATTACCTCGCCCCATGCCGCTGCCGCCGATCTCGCCGGCGGAGCAGCGCGCAGCGATCGCGCCATACATTTCAACATCGATCTCCCGATCGCCTTTCCTGGCCATCCCGGTCCCCTCCGCCTCGAAGTCGAGCGCGACGACGGCGAGGCCGACGGCGACGACCACGACAGCCCCCGCGCTCCCTCTTGGACGATCCGCTTCGCTGCCGAGGCCGGCCGCCTCGGCATGATCCATGCCGCGATTGCCCTGATCAGCGGGCAGGTCGGCGTGCAGCTCTGGGCCGAGCGCGCGGAAGCTGCGGCGCTCTTCAATGAAAGCGCGCCGCAGCTCAAGGACGCGCTCCGGGCCTCCGATCTCCGGCTTGAAGCCCTCACCATCGCCGAGGGGCGCCCGTCCCGGCCGCGGCTCAGCGATGAGCACGGAACGGGCTGATGGCGGAGAAAAAGCCCGCGGCCCCCCCGGTTGCCGTCGCCCTGAAATACGAGCATGGCAGGGACCCTGCCCCCCGCGTCACCGCCAAGGGGCGCGGCGAGGTCGCCGAGCGCATCATCGCCAAGGCCCGCGAGCACGGCGTCTTCATCGAGAGCAATGCCGGCCTTGCCGAGGCGCTCTCCCATGTCGAGCTCGACCAGCAGATCCCGCCCGAGCTCTACCGCGCCGTCGCCGAGGTGATCGGCTTCGTGCTGCGCCTTTCCGGCCGGGCGCCCGCCGGCAAATAGCCGGATCCGGCAGCCGGCAGCTCACTTTGACCGGAATTCTGCCGCCGAAATAGTCTACGATTTCCGGACACTCCCACAGGAGACGGTCCTAGCCGTAATTCCTTAGGGCAAACCCCGGACATGCGCGTCGGTCAACCTGGACAGCCGGTCTGGGTGAGCTTTTGCCGTCCTGTCGAAACACGATAATCCTCAGCGCCCACCTTTCAATAAATCCTTCGGGCCGTTACGATTGTGAGAGGGATGAAATCACCCGTGGCTTTGTGGTCTGGAGGCTCGCTCATGCATCGTGTTCTGATCCGTGGCACTGCCGCGATCGCCATACTTGCGATGTTCTTCCCCGCAGACACGAGCCAGCGCGCGGGCGCTGCATCACTGGCAGAGATGCGGCAGATTGGTTCCCTACGCCTGTGCGCCTACTCATCCGCGCTCCCTTATTCGAAGCTCACCGATAAAGGCGGTCTTGCCGGGTTCGAAGTCGAACTCGCGGAAGTATTGGCGCAGGAGATGGGATTGAGGCTCGACGTGACCTGGGTACGAAGCGCCGCCGATATGAAGAACTCAGATTGCGACGCCTTGATGGGAGCCGTCCCCTCCGCCGCAAGCTACGATCGTGAGGGACGGATCGGGCCGCTGACAACCCGCCTACCCCTTCGCTTCTCGAGACCTTACGCGGCAAGCGGTGTTATGCTTGTGGTTTCACCTCGGTCTTCCGTTCGTCGGCTTGACGATTTGCACGGTCGGAAGATTGGTGTCGCGGTTGGCACCGTCGAGCACGAATGGCTGGACAAACACGGCTTCCGCGTTTCGGTCTTTGCCTCTCAGGACGACATAATTGCCGCGATTGAGGCAGGCGAATTGGAAATCGGCGCCACAAGCCCATTGACCATCGGCTGGTATCGGCACGAACACCCCGGCGCGGCGCTAAAGATACCCGATGGGTACGAGCCAGAACCGGCACTACGCTGGAACGTCTCAGTCGGGCTTCGCCGAGCGGACGATGCGCTAATTGCAGTGGTGGATAGTGCTCTGGCACGCATGGTCGAGCAGCGAATACCAGCGCAGATCTACGCGAAGTATGGCATTACTTATCTGCCACCTTCGGCCGAAGGTCTTCAGTGAGCATCAGTTGGGGGACAAAGGCCGTTGCCCAGCGAAAATGGTGGTGATGGACTGGCGCTATCTCCTCGGCCACCGCTGAGCTCGCTGCCGATCCAGGTCGGCCCCGACTGGAATCACGCTTCGCCATCGCCCTCAACCGGCGACGGTTACAACAACCGCGTTGGCCGGTCCGGAAATGGCTGACCAACGCTGGTTGGCATCGGGGTCAAGAGCGGCCGAAGGGTGTTTCGGCCTTGGTAACGCATTATTGCGTTTTCCTTTGGGATTGCGGCCGATCACCCACGCCGCGGTGGTGTCTCAGGTGTTTCTGAAGGTTTGCTATTTCAGGCAGCCCAGCTTGGTCATTAATTCCTCTATCGCGCCAGCTGTTACGTAGCCACCTCCTCCTTTAGCTTTTTCCGACGCTGCTTGGCGAGCCAGATCAGCGCAAGCCTGCTGTATGGGGTTGGTCACCGTTTTTGAATCAATGGAGACGGCGGGCGAAATTGCTAGCGTCTGCATTTGGGCTTCTAATCGCCCGATCCTAAATTCCAGATTGACCACATACCACATAATGCCAACGAAAACCGCTAAGAGCCCGGCAATGATGCCTGCCTTTTCTAGTTATCCCACATCGCTTTGCTTTTCTCGTTGCCACGCCCCTTTTATAGGTCATATGCTTAGCGGAAAGCATTATGGAGTGCAATGGATGCCTAAAGGCCCTAAGGGCGAGAAGCGCCCCGCCGACGTAATAGCCAACGCCGTTAAGGTCATGAGGATCGCGACCGGAGAAGAGGAAGAGGAATTCGACACGCCGGAAGCGCAAGGCAAAGACCCTGCCGCTGTTTCAATGGGCAAGCGAGGCGGCAAGGCGCGCGCCGGAAAGGATGACACCGGAGAGGCGCGCGGAGATCGCAAGGAAGGCTGCCGAGAAGCGTTGGAGCAAAGAGACTGATCAGCTCTTTTTGCGTCGCTTAATCCGTTCGCCAAGTTGCAAAAGCGCCTTCTCGCCAGCTATCTCGCGCTCAAGCCGAACCCGCTCCTTGAAAGCCTTAATTTCGGCTGATGCCTTTTTTTTAGCCTCTGTCATTGACACCGATCCGCGATGATTTTCGCGAATTAATGGCCGGCCGTCGAGATCGAGCAGGTCACGCATTTTCCGGAGAAACTGCGCGATTGTTGTTGGTCGCCTCTGTTCGGCTTGGCTCTCGAAAAATTCAAGCGTTAAACTCGTCACTAGGTTGAGGGTGTCGATTTCTGGTTGCCCATAGAAGGTTCTTCGCGACCTGCGCCTCAGCCACGGTTGGCATCTCGCCGCTAAACGTCACGACGCCAGCGTTATCTTTGTTCGCGTCCACGCGATTGAAGATTACTTCCGCCGCGGTCTGCTGGGTTGCCGCCCAATGCATCGCGTTCTGGATCGTTGCGAAAAAGTTCTCGCGGTCTTTGTCTGTCATGACACCGTAGTCACTACAGAAAGAAGCCAACTCCAGGACGCGGGTCCACATCCGCTTTTCCGAATTGCGAATATGGCGAACCTTAGCCAGCAGCTCCTCAAAATGATCCGGACGACCGTCCGGATTTTCAAGGCGGGGCATGTCGATAACGAAGCCGTTCATAAGATACTGCCGGAGTATTTGATTGGCCCACCGACGAAAAATTATCGCTTGCTTGGTCGCTTGGACCCGGTAGCCAACACCCAAAATCACGTCGAGATTATAGGTGCGCGTTTTGTGCGTATACCGTTGGCCGGTCAGTCAGCCCACATGTTCGAAAAACGAACATGTGGTCTCTCGTCCAATTCACCGTCTTTAAACAGAGTATTGACGTGGGCGAGTAGCCATGGAGCGGGTAACGTCCGAATAGCTCAGCGATCTGCTGTTGTGTGGCCCATGGCTCCTCCCCCTCAAATCGAAGTTGGAACTCCATTCCATTCGGCGTTGTGTAGAGGACGAATCTGTCGCCGGTTTCAGCATCCTCAACGAGGGGCAGTGGCTCCGCTTTCCATCGTGCTTCTGCCGCCAACTTGGCAATTTCACTGCGTCGCTCAGGCGGCAATCGTTCGGCACGTGCATGGCCACCTATTGCCTTCCCGCTGGGTTCGTCATCCCCGATCATTTGCAAGCTTGCTCCGTTGAAATTGCGTGCAAGGTCACCGAGAATCATACACTTTGCAAGCATAAAACGCAGAATGCTTACACTGTCGCTTGACGCTAAGCAACGCGTGTCATATGTTTACGGCATGAGCAAGTTATCACAGAACCAACGTGTCCAAATCCTCTCGCTGTTGTGCGAGGGTGCCTCCATGCGGTCTATCAGCCGCGTGGTTGGCGTCAGCATCAACACAGTGACGAAGCTCCTTGCCGAGGCCGGCGAGGCTTGCATCGACTTCCACGATGCGAACGTGCGCGGCGTGAACAGTAAGCGGATCGAATGCGATGAAGTTTGGTCCTTCGTCTACGCGAAGGAGAAGAATGCGGCGGCTGCCAAGAAGGCGCCGACCTTTGCAGGCGATGTCTGGACCTGGACAAGCCTGGACGCGGATAGCAAGCTCATCGTGAATTGGTTCGTCGGCGGCCGCGATGCCGAGTTCGCCCACCTCTTCATGAACGATCTGGCCAGCCGGCTTACAAACCGTGTCCAGCTCACCACGGACGGCCATCGGGCCTATCTGACAGCCGTTGACAGCGCCCTCGGCTCTGAAATTGATTATGCGATGCTAGTGAAGCTGTACGGCGGGGCTCCTGAGAGCGCCAAAGGCCGCTATAGCCCCGCCGAATGCACCGGCATCAAGAAGACCCGGATCAAGGGCGACCCGGACGCCAAGCTTGTTTCAACCAGCTATGCCGAGCGGCAAAATCTGACAATGCGCATGCATATGCGCCGCTTCACACGACTCACGAACGCCTTCTCGAAGAGGTTCGAGAGCCACTGCCACATGGTGGCGTTGTACACCGTTTGGTACAATTATATCCGCACTCATAAGACGCTGAAGACCACGCCAGCGGTGAAGGCTGGCTTGGCTGAAAAGCCGCTCGGCTTTGGTTTCATCGTTGGGCTTGTCGAGGCTCGTGCGCCCAAGACCGGACGGCCGAAGAAAAACACCTGAGACACCACCCACGCCGCCAGGGGTTCTTCTTAGCACTACCCGCTCAGAATGATTTCGCTGGGCAGAGCTGGGTGGCTAGGGTCTAATCGCCTTCGTCATACGATCCGGATCGGGCGCCCGATCAGTAAGTAGGGGCACGGACCAGACGGGCTGGCAGTTTTTCTCATCAACGACCTTGCCTTCCGACATCTTCATCTCGTTGCAGGTGATGTTAGGTTTGGAGAAATCTGCTTTGTCGGAAATCTGCTTGACCGAGACGCCGTTCAGGTCAACGGTGGAGGAGAATTTACCGTAATCTTTGTTGTCCTGCTTAATGTCTAAATCGACCAAGAACACACACTTACGCTGTTCTCTGACCTAAATCCGTATAGCCTGTCCGCTATCATCGCTTCCGTTGAATATGCCGTTGGCTTCCCGCTTATATCGCATCCCATCAACGTTGGCGCCTTCCTCTACCCCGCCCAGGATGTAAGCGATGGCATCTTCTCGCGTTTCAGCGGCGACAGAACTGATGCCTAGGACGAGGGCTAAGAGCAGAGCCGAACTTTTAAGCCTCACGGCGGCATCCCCCAAGTAAGGAGTTTCAGTTGCTGAGCGCATTCAGCAAACCCCGATGACGAAAATGAGGCTTTGGACGTGGCCTCCCGCGTTTTGCCCATAGGAGCTGGCGCTCCGCGTAAGGCTCTTCGGGTCAACTCTACAGTCGACCGTACGGCGATCCGTAAAAGGTCTCGGCTTAGTCCTGATGATTTGGAGAGCGCGCACCAATGGAGGGCAAATATCGCAAAATCATTGCCATTTATTCCTGCTCGCGGTGGTATCAATTTGCCATCGCTGCGCGGGGTTTTAGTCGGCATTCACCGCATCTGAGAAAGTGCGCTTCACGAGCTCAGCCCCGCTTCAGGTCAGGAAGCGGAAATTATAGACTGACCTGCTGCCCCGCCTTATCAGGATCGAGAGTTTGAGGAAGGCGGAGTCCTCGTCCGAAAAGGCGAGGCCAAATATCTCTTAATACGTAACTTCACGAATTCACAGCGCAACGCTTCCCGTGTATGGTTCTGTCATGATCCGATAAATGGGTCGGGCGGCGGGAAACGCGGCCAACGCCAGCAGACAAGCAAGTCCCTTACGTCAGACGCCACGCAAGGCCTCAGGCGCTGAAGCCAATACACGCTCTGACGTCATTCCCGCGAAAGCGGGAACCCCGTACGCCGCAGCGGCTCGCCCCCTATCATCAATGCCCGCGTTTACTGGATCCCCCTGCGCGGGGATAACGATGCGGGTGTGCGACGACTTTCCTATTCCGACGGCCGAATGGTCGATCGCGCCTGCGCAATTTGCAACCCACCCCCATAGGTGTCATCCATCACCAGACCGTCTCTTCCCGAACGGGACTGGGCGCCGATCGCGCGCGACTATGCCGCGAATGAGCTGCCCGTCCTGCAGCTTTGCGCGCTCCACGGCGTCAGCGAAAGGACACTCTACCGCTATCTCCAGCGCGAAGGCCTGCCGCTGCGCATGCCCGCCGCCGGCATCCGGGGCAGGTGCCAGTCTTCGCGCGAGGTGGAACTCGCTCACCGTCTCCTTCTCGCACTCGATAAGCAAATGACCGAATTCGAAAGCCGCCGGGCGCAAGGCGCCTCCTCCCCCGCCGACAGCGACCGCGATGCCCGCACGCTGACCACGCTCGTGCGCATGTTCGACAGGCTGAAGGCCCTCGGCGCGAAACCGGCCGGGAGCGGCAAGACCGCCAAGCCCGCCGCCGCCAAAGGAAAACCTGCCCATGACGCGGACCGCCTCCGCAACGAGCTTGCGCAGCGCCTTGAAAAGCTGCGGCTCGGCCTTAGAGGTTGAAGCCCTTGTCCGGGGTCTCAGCCCAGCGGAGGTTGAACATCTCAGCCATGACTGGCAGCTCTGGGCGCGCGACGATCAGCTCCCGCCGCCCGCCGCGCAAAGCGGCCTGCCGTGGACCACATGGCTGCTGCTCGGCGGGCGCGGCGCAGGGAAAACCCGCGCCGGCGCCGAATGGGTCCGCGCCCACGCGCTGGGGATACCCCCTTTCGCGGCGCGCCCAGTCGAGCACATCGCGTTGATCGGGGAGACGTTGACCGCCGCCCGCGCGGTGATGGTGGATGGGCCGTCGGGCCTGCTCGCCATTCACCCCAGCGATGAGCGGCCGAGCTATAACGCCTCGCGGCGCGAGCTGACCTGGCCGAACGGCGCCGTCGCGCAGCTATTCTCGGCCGATGATCCGGACTCGCTGCGCGGGCCGCAATTCGGCGCCGCCTGGGCGGACGAGCTGGCCAAATGGCGCCATGCCGAGCGGGCCTGGGACATGCTGCAATTCTGCCTGCGGCTGGGGGAGAACCCCCGGCAGGTGGTGACCACGACGCCGCGGCCGATCCCGCTTCTCAAGCGCCTGATCGCCGATGCCCGTACCGCCATCAGCCGCGCGCGGACAGAAGCGAACGCCGCCAATCTCGCGCCCTCTTTCCTCGGCGCCGTGGTCGGGCGCTATCACGGCACGAGGCTCGGTCGGCAGGAGCTCGATGGCGAGCTGATCGAGGACCGGCCCGATGCGCTCTGGCGGCGCGACGCCATCGATGCCGCGCGCATCGATACGGCCCCGCCACTCGCCCGGATCGTCGTCGCGGTCGACCCGCCGGTGACCAGCGGCGCCCGCGCGGATGCCTGCGGTATTCTCGCTGTTGGCCGCGCCGAGGACGGCCGCGCCTATGTGCTCGCCGACGCCACCACAAGCGGCCAGGCCCCGCTCGAATGGACGCGGGCAGCCTCACGCCTCTACGACAGTCTCGAGGCCGATTGCATCGTCGCCGAAGTCAACCAGGGCGGCGAGCTTGTTGCCGAAATGTTCCGCCAGATCGCCCCCAATATACCCCTGCGCATGGTGCGTGCAACGCGGGGCAAATACCTACGCGCCGAGCCGGTCGCCGCCCTCTATGAGCGCGGGCTGGTGGCTCATGTCGGGCTATGGCCGGAGCTGGAGGATCAGCTGTGCGATTTCGGCCCCGGCGGGCTGTCGGACGGCCGCAGCCCCGACCGGCTGGACGCGCTGGTCTGGGGGCTCACGGAGCTGATGCTGAACGACAGGCGCGCACCGCGGATCAGGAGTTTGTTTTGAGCTGCTGGCCGTCTTGAACACCAAATGTCGACAGTCAGCAGCCAAGCAACGGGAGCCCACTGAATCGCTGGCTCGACGCTGACCTGCGACAGCCCTGGGCTATCGGCCGGAAGCTGACAGGTCTGTGTCGCCTGCGGCAGGCTTCCCGATTGCGAGCGACCGAGCTCAAACGAGTTGACGGGCTTATTTCTCCTCGCCGGAGATCACGGCACAGGCGACGCGATCCCCCGACGCGCCGGAAGGCTGCGACTGGTAATCATCTGCCATGGCATGGATGACGAGTGCCGAGCCATCCACGTCAAGCAGAGAACTAGCCTCCCCGTGCATCAGCGTAACCTGATCGGCCTTCATCTCGGCCTTCAAGGCGCCATTCTGGTCTACGGTCTGGTTTGGCAGATCGCCCGCATGCGGACCGCCCGCAGATTTGAACCCGTGCTCCTTGCGATCGGTGGCAAAATGTGGGCCGGCGGTTTCGAATTTTGTAGCAGGCTCGCACTTGCCGGTTTGGTGGATGTGGACGGCATGTTCGCCCGGAGGGAGATCGCGTACATCCATCTGGATGAGCACGCCAGTGGGGGTCTGTGTCAAGGTCGCGGTACCGACGGACTGCCCTTCGACGTTGATGAAGTTGACCTCCATCTTATCGGTCACGGCATAGCCCTGCGCCAGGGCGGCGCCCGTGCATGCAAACAGTGCAGCGCCGAACGTTAAACACCGTCTCATCCCAGTATTTCCTCCTTGGTCGATATCCGTTTTATTGATGCGCCGCTGCCTCGAAGCCGACAGGACGGACGCTTAACGTCTTCCAAGAAGAATGGTTCAGCCCGTCCCTCTCCCCATGGCGAACGCTTGTCGTTCGCTATCAAGGCTCACGACCGGAGAGGTGACCGGAGGCAACCACTGCAGGTCGACTGAGCGCAGCCAAAAGCGTCGCGCAGAGGATGTCGCGTCTGAGTTCAGCACCCGGGCCCTAGCAAGCGAGAAGCCCAGAATGCTGATTGCTGAAAATCAGATCAGATATTTGTTCAAGAAATAGGCAAATCACCTCATGCTGCCTTTCGCATCCAGGTGGATGCACAAATAGGGGCACGTTCCGATGGGGGGGACATGCCAGTTTATCACCGTTGCTCCCTCCGCCGGCACTGAAGGGAGAAGAAAATGTCATTACTTACCGCGTTGGCTATCAGTCTTGGCGTGCTTGGGGGCGTTGCCACATGGGCGTTCCTGGGGCCGCTCGCCGGACTTTCGCTGCAGATCTGGGCAGCCTTCATCGCCTGGGGATGCTTCTATCATTGCGGCGGCAAGGAAACCGGTCTGTCGCAGACGATTGCCGGGAACATTGCGGGCGCCATCATCGCCGGCATCACATTGCTGGTGGTGACCTCCACAGGACTTGCCGATACGATGGGTCTGCCGCTCTGGGCCGGCATCTGCGTCGGCATTGGCGTTGCTGCGATGTGCCTGCTCGCCAATGTTCCGATGTTCGCAAGCATTCCGGCACAGGTCTATGGCTTTGCTTCCACCGCAGGCTATGCGCTTCTCACCAACCAGACCGGTGGGGTGACCGCGCCGAGCCTGGCCAACCCCGTGCTCATCATCATCCTCTCGATGGTGATCGGCGCGCTGCTTGGCTTCGCGTCGGAAAAGGTTGCGGGCCAGTTGGTCTCCGGGCGCCGGCGGGTGTTGGCCTGAGCGCTGACGGCACCCCTGCGAAAAGACGATGACGAAACTCCCCCGGCCGTGATTTGGTCGGGGGGCATCAAGTTGGCCGGCAGCAAAACTGCGCCTAGACTAGACGATGACGGCGTGTCGTGAAATCTGCATTGCTCTATCCATCTATTTCTCGAGCACGCGACGGCGCGCCTCGTATTCGTCCGCATCGATCTCGCCGCGCGCGAAGCGTTGGTCGAGAATACTGCGTGCCGACGGTGAGTGGCTGGACGTCTCAGTACGATCACTTGTGCCGCTCATCCAACGCACGAGAGCGACGATGGCGGCAACGACTGCCACCAGGAATAAAAACATGAATAGTGGGCCGAACCACATGCCGCCCCAGCCGCTACCGTTCCAACTCCACCAATCGTGCATCATGACAGGACCGATCGATTGCCTTCCAGGATTTCCGCGTCAAGCGAGGGTCGGTGATCATCTGCGCCACATCATTCCAGGGCCCATACCCCGACCTCCGCCCATCATGCCCCAGCCCCCCATCATGCCCATGCCCATCATCGGGAGCACGAGATTGTCGGCCTCTTTCTTTTGATCGTCGCTCAGAACCGCGTAGAGATCCGTCAAGGCCGACTTCACCTGCTTAATCTCGTCCAGCCGGGCGGTCATGAACTGCTCCTGGATGTCCAAGCGCTGCGGCAGCGTCGTGTCTTTCTGATCTCCAGCGAACACGGATTTCATACGGTCCACCATGCTCTCGGTGGACGCACGAACCGCGGCGGCGACCTTGTCCCAGGCCGCATTCTGCGCGTCCGTGATCTTAAGCTCCGCCTTGAGAAATGCGAGCCGTCCGTCGATCCGCGAATCCATGGCATCGGGGCCATCCCACCAGCCGCCCGGGCCTCCGCCCCACATGTGCGAGCCTGGTCCCGCGCCCTGCCATGCCCCAGGGCCACCGGGGCCCATCTGCGCCGACGCCGGCGACAATGCGATCGAAGCAAGCATCGGGACGATTGCGGCAATCATGATCGAACTGCGAAACATGGAACTCTCCATTGAAAAGTTAGGCACCAGGCGGCTGCGCATTGCCGCCGAGGACAGCGCCGCCGATTTCGGCGCGGATAGGCTATACTCTGGCGGCGTAGCCGCCCTGGCGGAGATCTTCAATCTCGTGGGTAGCACATCCTTTGCACGTTCGTTCAGTGTTGACCTTGATCTCCATCAAGACGCAAGCCACTCAAGAGTCACCCGTGATCGAGGATCATCGCCCCGCATGATCTCGCGAATGTACCGATGTTCGCGAGCATTCCGGCACAGGTCTATGGCTTTGCTTCCACCGCAGGCTATGCGCTTCTCAGCGACAAGGCCGGCATGGTGGGCGCGCCTAGCCTGGCCAACCCCGTGCTCATCATCATCGTCTCGATGGTGATCGGCGCGCTGCTCGGCTACGCCTCGGAGAAGCTTGCGGGCCAGTTGGTCTCCGGGCGCCGGCGGGCATTGGCCTGAGCGCTGACGCCACCGCTCCGAAGAGACGATGATGAAGCTCCCCCGGCCGTGATTTGGCTGGGGGATATCAAAGTCTAGCGAATGAGCAAAAGTGCGCCTGGCCACACGGCGCGTAGACGTTTCAGTTATTCCTGGACCAGCAAGTCGACGCTCCGCACGCGCTAATAGTCCGGTTTGGAACGGAAACGGTCTTGGGTGTACGATGACGCGAGTTCGGCTCGCGCCTCAACTCGGACATCGCTATCGCGCTCAATGCCGCCGTGCGGTATCCCAGTGCCGGCACAAGCGACTATTCAGCACTCGGCAATTGCTTTTTCTTTTCGACCTTGATGCGCTTTCGAGCTTCCTTGACGTGTTCGACGGCTGGATATTTTTCTGGCATCGTGCCCCCGATTTCGCCAATGGTTCGCCGCACCGTCTGACCTATCTCAAAATGCGTCCTGTTAGCGAGCGCCTTGCCCGTCATTCCCTCTTTGCCGAGCTTGTCCAATTTCTCTTCCGTCTGCGTTGCTCGGAAGAGATTTGCAGCCAATTCCGCACTCGGCATATGGTCGAGAATGTCCTGTTTATCGGTGAGCGTTTTCCGCCGCTGAATGCCCGTCCGATCCAGGCCGCCATATAGACCCTTATAGCCTTCGTTCTGGAACACGGCATATTCAACGGGTTTGGCGACGCCGTGCGACTTCGCCGCGCTGGCGAGAGATTTATTGTGTTCCTTAATCTCGTCGCGGAGCAGAACGCGGCGCTCATCCTCGCTGAGCGACTTGCGTTGTCTCGCATCAATGTCGGCGATTTCCTGCCGCCGTGTCTGCACGGCGAAATAGGTCTGGGCGGCGGCGATCTCGTCCTTGTTGGGATCACCGTTCATGGCGATGAGATAGGCGGCAAATCGCGTCAGCTCATAATCAGCAAGGTCACGATGTGCGCCGCTGCCAATGTCGACCATTTTCGTGACGTCACGAAAATGGTCGCGGATATCCTCGCCGACATTCTCGCAGGCGATCTTTGCGCGCCCTATAGCCGTCTCGAAATTCTCCCATCGCTTATAGCCAAGCAATGGTGAAAGTTCGCGGGCGATCCAGTATTCGACACTGTCGCCGTCCACATGCTTGATCGCCTCAAAAGCGGTCAATAGTTTATCCACTATCACGCTCTTTGGAGATTTCTGTTGTGGAAGTTCAGACATTCAAGTTCCTCATTAAGGCAATTCGCTACCTTGCTCCCCCTCGAATGACTTCATCTACCAGATTCTGAGCGGACCGCCATTATCGGAAAAACCGAATGTGCCCAGGAATGCGCTGGTAACATGGCTGGGCGCATGTGACTGCTTCCATCCGCCTAAGTGACGGCGAGGTGCGGCACCTGCTCGTCCGCTGAGCCGGACTTAGCCGACCCGAGCTGCGCCGAAATCTACGTACCCGATGCTTTATCAGGCGTCAGCAATGCCTGCGGCGGTACCACGCCGGCGCTCATCGGCTCGCTCAACAGACAACACGGGACATCCCTATGCCCCTTCGCACTCTTGCGGCCGCGCTCTGGCGCGCGCCGGCCCGTACATCCATGCCCGCGCCTGCCGCGAAGGCGAGTGCCACCACCCCGCTGATCGCGCTGCATCATACCGGCCAGCCGGTCTGGTCGCCGCGCGACTACGCCGCTTTCGCCCGCGAGGGCTATGCCAAGAATCCGATCGTCTACCGGGCGGTGCGGATGATCGCCGAGGCGGCGGCCTCGGTGCCGCTGCGTCTGTTCGAGGGCGAACAGCGCCTCGATGCGCATCCGCTGCTGGACCTCCTCGCCCAGCCGAACGCCGCGTCTTGCGGTCCGGACCTGCTCGAGGACTGGTATGGCTATCTCCTGATCGCCGGCAACGCCTATATGGAGGCGGTGAGCGTGGGCGGTGAGGTGCGCGAGCTCTATGTGCTGCGCCCCGACCGGATGAAGGTGATCGCCGGGTCGGATGGCTGGCCGGACGCCTATGAATACACCGCGAATGGCGCCAGCGTGCGCTTCCGCCAGGCGCCCGAGACGGGCGCGCGGCCGATCCTGCACATAGCGCTGTTCAACCCATCGAGCGACTATTACGGGCTCTCGCCGATCGAGGCGGCGGCCTCGGCGATCGACCTGCACAATGCAGCTTCCGCCTGGAACAAGGCGCTGCTCGACAATGCGGCGCGCCCGTCCGGCGCTCTGGTCTATACCGGCGCTGACGGGCATCTGACCGAGGAGCAGTTCGCCCGGCTGAAAGCCGAGCTGGAGCGCAACTATCAGGGCGCGATGAATGCCGGCCGCCCGCTGCTTCTCGAAGGCGGGCTCGAATGGCAGGCGATGTCGCTCTCGCCCAAGGACATGGACTTCCTGGAGGCCAAGCACGCCGCCGCGCGCGAGATCGCGCTAGCGCTCGGCGTGCCGCCGATGCTGCTCGGCATCCCCGGCGACAACACCTATGCCAATTACGCCGAGGCCGGCCGCGTGTTCTGGCGCCAGACCGTGCTGCCGCTGGTCTCGCGCACGCTGAAGGCGCTCTCCGGCTGGCTGGGACCGCGCTTCGGCGAGGGGCTCGCTCTTCGCCCCGCGCTGGATGAGGTCGATGCGCTTTCCGCCGAGCGCGCGGCGCTGTGGGAGCGCGTGGCGAACGCCGACTTCCTCACCGTGGACGAGAAGCGCGCCGCCGTCGGCCTTGGCGCGCTCAGCGCGGAAGGGTAGCAGGACGGCCGCAAACGCCGCCCGCGAATTTTCGCACTTGACTTAGAGTGCGCTCGAAGAAGTAGCTGTTGAAGCGTCGTAACGGAAAGGCGCCGATGAGGATCAGCGGACTGGCAAAACGGACCGGGCTCAGCGCCCATACCATCCGCTATTATGAGCGGATCGGGCTCCTGCCCCCTCCCGCCCGCAATCCCGCCCGGCAGCGCTACTATGACGCCTCGGTTCTGGACTGGATCGCGTTCCTGAAGCGCCTCAAGACCACGGGAATGCCGCTGCGCGATATGCGTGCTTATGCACGCCTGCGCGGCGACCCCGCCACCGCACCGGAGCGCGCCGCCCTGCTCGCCCGGCACCGCGCGGCGGTCAGCGCCCGGATCGCTGAACTCACGGCCTGCCTTGCCGTTCTCGACGAGAAGATCGCCTCCTATGGCGGATCGCCCTTGATGACGGAGACAGGCCATGACCACCAAGACCCAGACAGAAAACGAACGCTTCGAAAGAGGAAAGCGCAGGCTGCATGAAGTCGACGGCGAGGGCGGCGCGCGCGTGATTGCCGCGCTCGCCGATATCGCCCCGGACTTTGCCCGCTATATCATCGAATTTCCCTTCGGCGACATCTATTCGCGCCCCGGCCTTGACCTGCGTGCCCGCGAGATCGCGACCATCGCCGCCTTGACCGCGCTCGGCAACGCTAGCCCGCAGCTCAAGGTGCATATCGAGGCCGGGCTGCATGTCGGGCTGAGCCGCTCCGAGATCGTCGAGACCATCATGCAGATGGCGGTCTATGCCGGCTTTCCCGCCGCGCTGAACGGCCTCTTTGCCGCAAAGGAGGTGTTCGCCGCGCATGCCGGCCCGAATAGCGCCGCCACCGCTGACTAAAGGCTGATCTGCTCAAGTGGAAACACTCTCGAGAGGCAATGCTGTCATCCCCGGGAAAGCGGAGATCCAGTCAGAGGATGAGCCGTGCCGTATGCTGGATTCCCTCTTGCGCGGGAATGACACAGAGCGACAAGCAATGTCGGTCTATTCCCTCCTAAAGTGATCAAGCATCAGCATGTGCGGCGACGCATTCCGACAAAGCACGGCGTGCCGCCTGCTCCTCGCGCGGCGGAGACGCCGTGCCTCCTCGTGCCCAACTCGCTCTGCCAACCAGGATGCGCCCATGCCTCATCTGCGCCTGAAGCGCTTACCTCGCCGCTATGCTGCCGTGCTGAGGTCGGTGGCGCTGTCGGCATCGATGACGGCGGTGGTATCGCTGGTCGTGACCATTCAGCGCGTCGGCATCTGCCTCGAGCTGCCGGGCTTATGGCTTGCCGACTGGCAGTTCGCCTGCGCGATCGCCGTGCCGAGCCGGTTCCTGGTGGCCCCGCTAGTGACCCGCTTCATCGGCGCGGTGGTGGAGCGGGCAGGCGTCGAGCACCCGGTGCAAAGCTGTAATCGGATGGGGATAAAACCGGCGCGGGCGGAGATACAGGGTGAAGGCAATTGTCCGGCGATTTTTGCTCCGCTACAACTTACCTGTGATGCAAAAGACTATCAGGCAAAGCATTTCCGCGGCGTCGCGCGTCCCCCCTTGCGAGGCTAAGAGCCGCGAGCGAGCGCGCATGCTCCGCAAAGGCCGGCGCGTCGAGCTGCCTTACGAGGATGTATGCTGAGAGTGAGGCTCAGGCGCTTACCTCGTCGCTATGCCAGCGTGCTTCTGCCGTTGCTGCTGTCGATCCTGATGTCCGGCATCGTCTCCTTCATCGCGACGCTGAACACCGCCGGCTTTCATGACGGGCTGGTCGCGCTGTGGCTCGGGGCCTGGCGGCTCTCCTGGCTGATTGCCTTCCCGACGCTGCTGCTTGTCCTACCGCTGGTGCGCCGCATCGTTTCGCTCCTGGTCGAGGCCGGCCCGCAAGGCTAGCGCCTTTTGCCGGGCGCCGGGCCGATCCGGCCCGCCTTTTGCGCCGCCATTTCCGTATTCCCATCTGAAGGTGATGCGTTTGAAAACACCTGTTTCGCTCGCCGATGCCGCGGCGGCGTTCGCGCCGGCTCGCCCACGCTCCGCGCCGACCGTGCGCCATGCCGAGATCAGCGCCGGCGGCGGCATCGAAGGCTATGCCAGCCTGTTCGGCGTCGAGGACCAGGGCCGGGACATCGTCATGCCCGGCGCCTTCCGCGCCTCCCTCGCCCGGCGGCCCGCGCCGAGCATCCGCATGCTGTTCCAGCACGACCCGGCCCAGCCGATCGGGGTGTGGGACGCGATCCGCGAGGACGCCCGCGGCCTTTATGTGCGCGGGCGCCTCATCGAGGAGGTGGCGCGCGCCCGCGAAGTGCTGGCGCTGATTCGCGCCGGCGCGCTCGACGGCCTCTCCATCGGCTTCCATGCGAGGAAAGCCAGCCGCGATGCCGCAACCGGCCAGCGGCGCCTTTATGAGATCGACCTGTGGGAGATCTCCATTGTCACCTTCCCCATGCTGCCCGGCGCGCGGGTCGCCACAATGAAAGCCCGCGCGACGGCAGCATTATCCCTCACCCGGCCGCATGCGGCGCCCGCCCGCCTCTCCCCCGCGGGACGCCGCGCCGACACCGGTCCAGCCGCCTTGCGCCGCGCGCATCCCACGCGCGTGGGCGAGGCCCGGCCGGGTGAGGGCATGCTTCTTGGCTGACCTGCTCCGCTCCTTCCGTCATTCCTAGCCCCTCATGAGGACCCCGCATGACCGACCTAACCTCCCCGACAAACCAATTGGGAGAACAAAGCCACGCGCCCGGCTGCTGCCGAAATCGGCGAGGCCTATGACGCATTGCTGCGCGGCTTCGAAGCCTTCAAGGAAACCAACGATGAGCGGCTCGACCTCATCGAGCGCCGAATGGCGGACAGCCTGACCGAGGAGAAGCTCGACCGCATCAATCGCGCGCTCGACGACTACAAGCGCGTCGTCGATGATCTGGCGCTGAAAGCCGCCCGTCCGCAGCGCGGCGGGGCGGCTCCGCGCTCAGGCGCCGTGAGCGAGCACAAGGCCGCGTTCGACAGCTACATGCGCCGCGGCGAGTCCACGGGTCTTCGCCAGCTCGAGGAGAAGGCACTCTCCGCCGGCACTGACGCCAATGGCGGCTATCTGGTTCCCGACGAGATCGAGGCCGGCGTGATGCGCGCGCTGCGCGAGGGCTCGCCGATCCGCGCCATCTCCGGCATCCGCCAGGTCTCGTCCAACACCTATAAGAAGCCGTTCGCCATTACCGGGGCGGCAACGGGGTGGGTCGCTGAGACCGCCACCCGCAACCAGACCACCACGCCGACGCTTTACGAGCTTGCCTTCCCGACCATGGAGCTCTACGCCATGCCGGCGGCGACACCGACGCTGCTGGAGGATGCCGCCGTCAATATCGACGAATGGGTGGCCGAGGAGGTGCGCACCGCCTTTGCCGAGCAGGAAAACCTAGCCTTCGTTTCCGGCGACGGCAACAACATGCCGAGGGGCTTCCTCGACTATGACAAGGTCGCCGAGGCGAGCTGGGCTTGGGAGAAGATCGGCTATCTCATTACCGGTGAATCCGCCGCCTTCCCGACGGACGACCCCGCCGACCTGTTGATCGACCTGGTCTACACGCTGAAATCCAGCTACCGGTCGAACGCCCATTGGGTGATGAACCGCTCCACCCAGGCCGAGATCCGCAAGATCAAGGACGGCGACGGCAATTACATCTGGCGCCCTGGCGACCAGGTGGGCGAGAAGCCGACGCTGATGGGATATCCCGTCGCCGAGACCGAGGACATGCCCTCGATCGGCGCCGACAGTCACTCCGTCGCCTTCGGCGATTTCGGCCGGGGCTATCTAGTTGTGGATAGGCTGGGGATACGCATCCTGCGTGATCCGTTCTCCGCCAAGCCTTACGTGCTGTTCTATACGACCAAGCGCGTCGGCGGCGGTGTCCAGGATTTTAATGCGATAAAGTTGCTGAAATTTGGAACTGCCTGATTTGCCTACAAAATGCACGCCTCGGCCATGGAGCGGCCATGATCCCGCCGCTTTCCAAAAGGCGTGCAAATTTGCCGAAATCCGACGAAAGCCGTTGCTCAGTAAGGGTCTTGCGCGCCACGAAGCTGCCGTATATACGCAGCTTTACAGGTCTAGCCGCCATAAGCTTTTCGCGATTTAGTCACGATTAGCTTCGGCGGCTGGCCAGGGCGAGCGGTAAATCCCCGAACCAGCCCCGTGAGCCCGGCGGTCCCCCTCCGCCGCAGCACCTCCCGCGCAAGGCGCGACGCCCGCCCCCCGGTCGAGCGCGCCAGCGTCAGGAAACCCCTAATCGGGCGCCCGCGCCCGCGCGGGAATGATAAGCCCCGGCTCTAGCCCCCAAGAGCCGGGGCAAATCTTTTGTCGGACAACATCAATCGAGACTGCAACCAGACGCCGCCGCGCCTCTTGCGCGGTGACCCCGCATGCGCTCAACAGGCGTCATTGCGGGGGCGCTAGCCAGCGCCCGAACACTCGCCTCTTTTCGCCGTCCCGCAACGCGACCCACAGGTTTCCATGGCCCTCATTCTCAATTCCGGCCCGTCGGTCGAGCCGATATCGCTCGACGAGGCGAAAGCCCATTGCCGCGTGGACGGCATCGCGGAAGACACGCTAATCGCCAGCCTCATTCTCGCTGCGCGGATGCATATCGAGCGCTCGCTGAACGTGGCGCTGATCGAGCAGGGCTGGTCGCTTTATCTCGATGCTTGGCCCGACCGCGCCTGGGTAGACCTGCCGCTTGCCCCGGTCATAGGCCTTGAGGCGGTGCGGCTCTACAGCCCGAGCGATAGCTTCGTCACCCTCAATGCAGGCCTGTTTCTGCTGGACGGCGCGGGGATAAGGCCGCGCCTCGTCCGGCGCGAGGCGCAAGCCTGGCCGCTTCCCGGCCGCAGCGCGAATGGCATCGAGATCGCCTTCATCGCCGGCTATGGTTCCGCCGCCGACGACGTGCCGATGCCGATCCGCCTCGCGATCAAGATGCTGGTTGCGCATTGGTATGAGATGCGCGAGCCGGTACTCCCCAGCGAGGCGGCCCAGCCCCTGCCGCTCGGCATCGCCAGCCTGATCGCGCCCTATCGCGAGGTGAAGCTGTGAGCGCGCGGATCGGCAAGCTGCGCCACCGCCTGACCCTGGAGAGCCCGTCGCGGACGGACGATGGCGGCGGCGGCGCGGACATCACCTGGGAAACCGTGGCGGAGATCTGGGGTGCGCTGGAGACCAGCACCGGCGCCGAAACCATCGTCGCGGGCCGGCTGAGCGGCATTGCGGCGCCCGTCATCACCATCCGCTACCGCGACGATGTCACGCCCGTCGATGCGCTTCGTGCTCGGTACGCGCCGGCTGCAGATCCGCGCGGTGCTCGATCCCGACGGCAGAAAGCGCTTCCTGCGCTGCCTGTGTGAGGAGCGCGATCTGTGAAGCTGAGCGGCCGCGTCGAAGGACTGGACACGCTCAGCACGGGGCTTGCCGCCATTGCGGAGGAGGCAGCATTCGCGCCTGACCTCAAGGCGACCGCCGAGGACATCCGCGCCCGCGCCGCCGCAAGTCTGGCCGATGGCGCACCACCGGAGAGCCGTAGCGGGGTGCTGGCCAGATCGCTTGCCGTTGCGCAGGGGGATGACGGCGCTGTTACGGTCGGCACGCCACTCGATTATGGCTGGCATCTGGAGTTCGGCAGCCGTGCCCGCCCGGCGAGGCCCTGGCTTGCACCCGCCGCCGAAGATGCACGGCCCGGTTTCGTTACGCGCATCGCCAGCCGGATGAATGCCGTGCTCGCCGCTGCACTGCGCCGCGGGGGCTGAACGCCCCGTCCGGAGCATCCGCAAAGTCACTCCCGCGCAAGCGGCGCCCCTGCACGCCGCAGCAGTAGTAGCCCGGATGGAGCGCAGCGCAATCCGGGGTTTATCTGCTCGCAGACGGAACCCGGATTGCGCTGCGCTCCATCCGGGCTACTTGCCCGATTCCCGTCCCCGCTTTCGCGAGAACATGCCTGCGCGGAATGACAGCACCGCTTGCTGCAGGGGCCTTCTTCATGTCCCGATCACACTCAGGAGATGCCCATGGCCGGCGCCGGCTGGGACTTGCAGAAAGCCGTCTATGCGGCGCTCGCCGCCGATACGGCGCTCACCACCTTGCTGGGCGGGCCGAAGGTCTACGACGCCGTGCCCCAGGAGGCCGCCTTCCCCTATGTGGTCATCGACCAGATGCGCCTCAGCGACTGGTCAACCGGCACCGAGCCCGGCACCGAGCATATGGTGATGGTGCATGTGTGGTCGCGCTATGCCGGCAAGCGCGAGGCCTATGAGATCGCCGACGCCATCCGCGCTGTGCTCGACGGGGCGCTGCTCAGCCTTGAGAACCACCGGCTGATCAACCTGCGCCACCAATATTCCGAGCTGAAGCTCGATGAAGACGGCGAAACCCAGCACGGCGTGCTGCGCCTCCGCGCGGTGACGGAACCCCTCTCCTAATCCTCATCTCCTTGGAGACCCCAATGGCGGCCCAACGCGGCAAAGACCTGCTTCTCAAAGTCGATACCACCGGCTCGGGCGATTTCGTCACCGTCGCTGGCCTGCGCGCCCGCAGCCTCGCCTTCAACGCGGCAACCGTCGATGTCACCCACACCGAGAGCGCCGACGAATGGCGCGAGCTGCTCGGCAATGCCGGCGCTAAGAGCGCGCGCATTTCCGGCAGCGGCATTTTCAAGGACGCCGCCTCGGATGAAACGGCGCGCGCGCTGTTCTTTGCCGGCACGATCCGGAACTGGCAGGTGGTGATCCCCGATTTCGGCACGGTGGCGGGAGCCTTTCAGATCACCGCGCTCGAATATTCCGGCAGCCACGACAACGAGCTGACCTTCGACCTGGCACTGGAATCGGCCGGCGCGCTGAGCTTCACCGCCGCCTAGGAGCGGACGTTTATCGTCCGCGACCAATAAAGAGTCTTGCGGACGTTTATCGTCCCCGACCAACAAAGAGTCTTGCGGACGTTTATCGTCCGCGACCAACAAAGAGTCTTGCGGACGTTTATCGTCCGCGGTCCGGCAAAAGTCGCTTCACACCGCCTAATACGCCCGGCTGCCACCAGCATGGAGCGGACGTTTATCGTCCGCGACAACAAAGAGTCTTGCGGACGTTTATCGTACGCGACCAGCAAGCGTCTGGCGCCGTGCTCGCATCCGTCAACGCCAAGCCGCCTGTCGGCGGTCGGCTTCGCCGAGCGTTGACCGATGCTGCGCGCGTGCGCCTCATCCGCGGTGCGGGCCGTGACGAAGAAACGGCACTGAGGCCGAACAAAGAAACTTCAACTCACAGACAAGTGGAACGAGGAATATGGTCAACCGCCATCGCGGCGAGGTCGAAGCCACACTCGACGGCGAGCGCTTTACGCTCTGCCTCACGCTTGGCGCACTCGCCGAGCTCGAGCATGCCTTCGGCGAGGAGGATATGCTGGCTCTCGCCCAGCGCTTCGAGGCCGGACGGCTCTCGGCTCGCGATGCTACCCGCATCATCGCGGCGGGCCTGCGCGGCGGCGGTCAGGATGTTTCCGAAGCCGAAGTCGCGCGCATGCAGGCCGAGGGCGGCGCGGCGGGCTATGTCGATATCGTCGTGCGGCTGCTGGCTGCGACTTTCGGCCAGCCGGCCGCGAGCGGGAGCGCCAAGAGCGAAAACAAGCCGGGAAAGTAGCCGGCGCGGCGATATGCGCCTTTCCCTGGGAGGAGGCAATCGCCGCCGGCCTCGGATTCTTGCGCCTTTCCCCTGCCGCGTTCTGGGCGATGACGCCGCGCGAGCTGTCCCTTGCGCTCAAGGGCGCGGCCGGCAGCCCATCGGGCGCCGGCAGTTTTGCCCGCAGCGACCTCGACGGCCTCATGGAACGCTTTCCCGACCAGCCCTAAGAGGCTCACATGACCGAACATGTCGCCAGCCTGTCGGTGCGCGTTGGCGCCGAGACGAGCGATGCCAAGGCGAAGCTGAAAGAGCTGGAGCGGCTCGGCGACGCCTTCGGCAAGCGCATATCCGGCGCTTTCGAGGAGGCGGTGTTCTCCGGCGACAGCCTCAGCGACACGCTGCGCTCGCTCGCGCTGGACCTGTCGAAACTAGCCTTGCGCGGCGCGCTGCAGCCGCTGACCGGCGCGATCGGCAACGCCTTTTCCGATGCGCTCGGCGGAACCTTCGGCTTCGCCAAGGGCGGGGTCGTGGGTGCGCCGATGCCGCAGCCCTTCGCCGCCGGCGGGGTGATCGCCTCGCCGATCAGCTTTCCCTTAGGGGGCGGGCGGACTGGCATTGCCGGCGAAGCCGGCCCCGAGGCCATCATGCCGCTGGCGCGCGGGGCCGATGGCCGGCTCGGCGTGCGCGCGGCAAGTGGCGGCGGGACGGTCGCGATCACCTTCAATGTGACCACCCCCGATGCCGAAAGCTTCCGCCGATCGGAAGGCCAGATCGCGGCGATGCTGTCGCGCACCGTCAGCCGCGGCCAGCGCAACCTCTGATCGCTACGAGCGCAACCTCTGCTCGCGGCCAAGGCGCAAGTCTCCCATTGAGGCAGCTGGGGCCCGCGGCCGAGCGGGCTCACTGCGCACGGATGCGCGGCTAAAAAGGAAAAACTCATGGCGTTTCACGACACCCGTTTCCCAACGGCTATCTCCTTTGGCGCGCGCGGCGGCCCGGAGCGGCGCACCGAGATCGTGGCGCTGGGTTCGGGGCGCGAGGAGCGCAACCAGCGCTGGGCCGATTCGAAGCGCCGCTATGAGGCCGGCTACGGCGTCAAATCGCTGGACGACCTCTACGCGGTGATCGCCTTCTTCGAGGAGCGCCGCGGCCGCTTTCATGGCTTCCGCTGGAAGGATTTTGCCGACTGCAAGAGCTGCGCCGCGAGCGGCGTGCCTTCTGCGACCGATCAGGTGATCGGCACAGGCGACGGCGCGACGGCCGGCTTTCAGCTCGTCAAAACCTATGGCTCGGCTTTCGCGCCTTGGAGCCGCGCAATCAACAAGCCCGTGGAGGGCACGCTGCTGGTTGCGGTCGATGGCGCGGCGCAGACCGAAGGTACCGCCTTCACCTGCGACTACAGCTCAGGGCTGATCACCTTCGATGCCGAGCACATCCCTGTGGCCGGCGCGACGATCACCGCGGGCTTTGAATTCGACGTGCCCGTGCGCTTTGACACCGACCGGCTGGAGGTGAGCCTCGACGGCTTTCACCACGGCTCAATCCCCAGCATCCCTGTGGTGGAGATCCGGCTTTGAAAACCCTACCCTCCGGGATGCAGGCGCATCTCGATAGCGGCGCGACGACGCTTGCCTGGTGCTGGCGTGTCACGCGCGCCGACGGCATGCAATTCGGCTTCACCGATCATGACCGCGACCTCACCTTTGACGCTACCCTCTTCGAGGCCGGCAGCGGCTTCACCGGCACCGAAATCAAGCAGTCGCTGGGCCTAGCCGTCGACAATCTCGACGCGACCGGCGCGCTCAGCTCCGACCGCCTCAACGAGGCGGACCTCGCTAGCGGCCTGTTCGACGATGCAAGGGTCGAAATCTGGCGCGTGAACTGGACGGCGCCGGAGCAGCGTGTGCTGATAATGGCCGGATCGGTTGGCGAGGTGAAACGCGCCGAAGGTGCCTTCACCGCCGAGCTGCGCAGCCTTGCCCATTACCTGGGCCAGGAGAAGGGGCGGATCTATCAGTATGCCTGCGATGCAACGCTCGGCGACGTCCGGTGCGGTGTGAATCTTGCCGCTTCCGAGTTCACGGGTTCCGGTGCCGTCACCAGTGCTGAAACCGCTTATCTGTTCCGCACCTCCGGCCTTGGCTCGTTCGCCGCCGACTGGTTCACCGGCGGCCTTCTCACCTGGACGAGCGGCGCCAATAGCGGCCGGGCGATGGAGGTGAAGCGCCACAGCCTTGCCGCTGGCGAGGTGGAGATCGAGCTGTGGCGCTCGATGTCTTCATCCGTAGCGGCAGGCGATGCCTTCACCATCACCGCCGGCTGCGACAAAACCTTTCCAACCTGCAAAGCCAAGTTCGCCAACGTCACCAATTTCCGCGGCTTTCCGCATATCCCTGGCAACGGCTATGTGCTGAGTGTGCCCGGCCCCGGCGATCCCAGTAATAATGGCGGGAGCCGCCAGTCATGACCCCGGACGAAATCGTCACCGCGGCACGGGGTTGGCTCGGCACCCCCTATCACCATCAAGCGGCGGTCAAGGGCGTCGGCTGCGACTGCCTTGGCCTCGTGCGCGGTGTCTATGAGGAGCTGATCGGCTGCCCCATCGAGACGCCGCCGCCTTATACCCGCGACTGGGCGGAGGCAGCCAGCGAGGAGACCATGCTCGCCGGTGCGCGCCGTTATTTCATTGAGATCGACCCGCGCGAAGCGAGGGCCGGCGATGTGGTGATCTTCCGCCTGCGCCCCGGCGCGATGGCCAAGCACGCCGCGATCCTTTCCGGCGGCTCTTCGTTGGCCGGGAATGCAAGCGTTTCCGGCGCGCACGCGATGATCCACGCCGTCGAAGGCGCGCCGGTTTGCGAAGTGCACATCAATTACTGGTGGCGGCGCCGGATCGCTGCCGCCTTTCGCTTTCCCGACAAGGAGTTATGGACATGTCCAACCCCTTCCGCACCCACAATAGCGGATTGACTTCGCCGGCCTCCAGGGTGGTGCCGATCGTGCCTGATGACGAGAGCGATCTGCCGGAAGGCGTCTGCCGCGGACTGCTGGTCGGCACCGCCGGGACCGCCAATCTCATCGACGCCAGTGGCGAGGCGCGCACCGGCGTGCCGCTGCAGCAGGGCTTCAATCCGATTGGCGTCGCCCGGATCATGACCGGCGGCTCGGCCGCCAATCTCTGGGCGCTCTACTGATCCTCAAATTTCTCCCATACAGGTGATCCTCAATGGCTGCCTTCAACAAATTCAATGCCTTCGTCGAATATCTTGCCGAGGGGGTGATGAACCTTCAGAGCGATGCCTTAAAGATCGTGCTCGCCAACACCGCGCCGATCGCTGCCAACGGGGTTTTCGCGGACCTTACCGAGATTTCGGCGGGCAATGGCTACACCGCCGGCGGCGCGGCGGTAACGGTCTCTTCCTCCAGCCAGACCTCCGGCACCTACAAGCTGGTGCTCGACGATCTGACCATCACCGCGAGCGGCGGCGCGATCGGCCCATTCCGCTATTTCGTCCTGGTCGATACGACGCCGACGAGCCCGAATAAGCCGCTGATCGGCTGGTGGGACTACGGCTCCTCGATCACGCTGGCCGACGGCGAGAGCGTCACCGTCGATTTCAGCGCATCGAACGGCGCAATACAGATTGCGTAACGGAGCGAGCCTTTATGGCGAGCGACCGAAAAAAGAAGCGAGCCCTTTACGGCGAGCGACCGAAATAAAGAACCGAGCCCGCCCCAGCTTTCGCGGCGAACGACAGAAATAGAAGCGAATCTTCATGCTGAGCGACCGAACTAAAGGAGAGCGCGCGTTATGGGCTTGATCCTGCCGGCTGGGCCGTCCTTTGCGCATTGGACGCACAACCTTACTGATGTGTCGAGCGGCACTGCTTACGGAACCGCGCTCACAATGGGAGTATCGGGAGCTGACGGCTCCGCTGCAACGCTGCTCTCGGCGCTCTCGCATGATGTCGAATACCTGGTCCTCACCTTTATGGGATTTGGACAATTCGGCCAGAATGGCTCGACGCTGTTTGATCTTCTTATTGATCCGGCGGGCGGAACGTCTTGGAGTTCGTTAATCGATGATTTGATTATCGGTTACGGCGGGGCGGCGGATTTCGCGTCGGCTAGTAACGGTAGTTACATCCCCAGCAAGACGCTTTGCTTCCCGTTGTGGATACCGGCCGGGGCCAGTCTCGGCATGCGTGCCAGATATGCCGGTTCGTCCGCCCCAAGCGCAACGCCGCGCGTCGTTGTCATGGCCGCTGGCGGCAACAAAAACCCGGCTTCCTGGTGGTGCGGACAAAAGGTTGAAACCATCGGCGTTACTGCTTCAACGAGTTGCGTTGGAACCTCCGTGACACCGGGGAGCAGCGGATCGTTTGGCAGTTGGACGAATTTAGGTTCTGCAACGTCGGGGCGCGCCGGGGCGGTCCAATGGATGGTGCAGGGGCCTGGGGGAACGAGCATCACTCCAGCCAGCGCCTATTGTTACGAGTTCGGCGCGGGGTCAACCCGTATTGGCCCACCGGTCTATTTGGGAGGGCATACGCAGGAGAACACACTGGTTTTCCCTACCGGCCCGATCTTCTGCGACATCCCCTCCGGCACGCAATTGCAGGCGAAGGGCGCCGCTTCGGCCAGCTCTCCGCAGGCTTTCGATTGCGCCGCTTATCTCGTCCAATAGGAGCATTGCCCCATGACGATCACCGTCGAAGCGATCACCGGCACCGAAGGCGTGACCACCACGGAATGGTCACTCAACAATGATTCATCGACCATTGCCACCAATTCGACGGCGGGTATCTATCAGGCCTTTCTCGACCTGAATGCGCTCGCGGCAGGCGATGTGTTCGAGTTCAAGGCCTATGAGAAGGTGCGCACCGGCGACAGCCAGCGTGTCGTCTACCAGGCCCGCTTCGCGAATGCTCAGGGCACGCCGATCTGGGTGTCGCCAACTTTGGTGCTCGGGGTCGGCTGGGACATGACGCTGAAAAAGATCAGCGGCACGGATAGAACGATCAACTGGCGGATTTCCAAGGTCGCGTGACGCGCCCGGCCAAACCGCCGCACCCGATCCCACACGCGGCCGAGCGCAAACTCTTGCTGCACGGCAATTGTCTCGAACTCGCGCGCTGCATTCTGCTTGAGGACCGTATGACCTGGCTTCTCCAGCCGCTGCTGCCTGCGGCAGCGCAACAGCAGGCCGCCGGCGGACATTTCACGTTCGCGGCCGATAGAGGCAGCTTCGCTCTTGGCGGGCAGACGGCGGCGCCGCACCGCGCCGCAAAGCTGGACGCTTCCGCGGCGACATTCACGCTGAGCGGGCAAGCCGCAAATCTCCGGCAGGGCTTTTTTCTGGCCGCCGCCGGGGGGCCTGCGTCGGTAGCCGGCCAGGCGGTCGGGATCACCCGCGCCTTACGCTTGACTGCGGCCGAAGGCGCGATTGTCGTTGACGGCAAGGACGCGACCGCGAGTAGCGGCAACATCATGGCCGCGGATGAAGGCGTATTCGCTCTCACGGGCGAACCGGCGGTCCCCCGCACTGCGCGCGGTCTGGCGGCAAATAGCGGCGCGTTTGCATGGACCGGAATGGCAATTGCTGGCGCTGGAAACGTGCCGCCCGCCCAGGTATCGCTCAACCTCGGTCTGCGGATCGGGCTTTAAAACAACGAATTTGCTGGGGGCGCGATTCTGCCCTTCCCTTTCAGAAAGTCCCCTCACCCGGACGCCTGACGGCGTGCGCCCTCTCCCAGTCGTGAGCCTTTACGGCGAACGACAAGCGTTCGCCTTTGGGGAGAGGGAAGTTCCGAGCAAGCTTACATGTGTCGCTCTACCCGGCGGCAGAATAGGGCAGAGCGTGTGCGACCCGACGGGCATAGCCCTCTCCCCTCGCGGGAGAGGGCGGCGAGGCGAAGCCGAGCCGGGTGAGGGGGCTTTTTGCAAAGTTCTCCCATCATAGACGCGAGCGGCTCAAGCCCTTCCTGACAACCTTCTGCATTCATCTCGGAGCCCCGATGGCAACGCTTGCCCTTTCTGCAATCGGCTCGGCTATTGGCGGCGCCGTGTTCCCCGCCGGCTTCTCCTTTCTTGGCGCGAGCCTGACCGGTGCCGCGATCGGCCGTGCGGTTGGCGGGCTGGCCGGCGCCTATATCGACAATGCGCTGTTCGGCGCAAGTGGCCAGTCCAGCGTGCGCGATGGACCGCGCCTCGCCGACCTTACCGTCACTGCCTCGACCGAAGGGGCCGACATACCCCGCCTTTACGGCCGGGCGCGGCTGGGCGGCCAGGTCATCTGGGCCACCAATTTCGAGGAGGAGGTTATCACCTCTGGAGCCTCGGGCGGCGGCAAGGGCGTCAGCTCCGGCCGCGCACCCAGCGGCGGAACGAGCTTTCGCTACTACGCCAATTTCGCGGTGGCAGTGTGCGAAGGCGAGGTGACGCGACTCGGGCGCGTATGGGCCGATGGCGAGGAGATCAATCTCGCGGGCTACACTTACCGCTTCTATACCGGCTCTGAAGACCAGATGCCGGACAGCCTGATCGAGGCGAAGGAAGACGCCGGCAATGCGCCGGCCTATCGCGGTCTCGCCTATGTGGTGTTCGAGCGACTGCCGCTCGAAGACTTCGGCAACCGCATCCCGCAGCTCAATTTCGAAGTCTTTCGCGCGGTGGACAGCTTCGAAGCGCAAGTGCGCGGCGTGACGCTGATCCCGGCGGCGGGCGAATTCGCCTACCACCCGAGCGAGGTGCGCGTCGATGGCGGCGCTGGCTCAACCTATTCGGAGAATCGGCATACCAATCTCGGCGACAGCGACTTTGCCGTCGCCCTCGATCAGCTCCAGGAAACGCTCCCCAATTGCGGCGCGCTCTCGATGTTCCTGGCCTGGTTCGGCTCGGACCTGCGCTGCGCGAATTGCGAGATCAAGCCCAAGGTCGATACGCACGATAAGGGCGAGGGCACAACGCCGATTGCGTGGAACGTTGCGGGGCTGAGCCGCGCCGAGGCCGAGGCGGTCTCGACCTATCTCTTGCGCCCGGCCTATGGCGGCACGCCGTCCGATAACGCCGTGATGGCGGCGATACAAGATCTGAGGGCCGCACGCGGCCTCGAAGTGGTGTTCACGCCGTTCCTGCTGATGGACATCCCCGAAGGCAACGGCCTTGCCGATCCCTATAGCGGGGCCTTGGGTCAGCCGGCCTATCCCTGGCGCGGCCGTATCACCTGTGATCCTGCTCCAGGCGAGGCCGGCTCGCCGGATAAGACGAGCGCCGCTTTGGCGCAGATCGATGCGTTCTATGGCACGGTTACAGCCGCCGATTTCTCCGTGAGCGGCGGCGCGGTCAGCTATTCCGGGCCGGACGAATGGAGCTACTCGCGCTTCATCCTGCACAATGCCGCGATCTGCGCAGCGGCGGGCGGCGTCGATGCCTTCGTGATCGGCTCGGAGATGCGAGGCCTCGGGTGGGTGCGAGACAGCGCCACCAGCTACCCGTTCGTCGCCAAGCTGATTGCGCTGGCAGCCGAGGTCAAGCTGCTGCTACCCGATGCCGAGCTGACCTACGCCGCGGACTGGTCGGAATATTTCGGCCATCACCCTAGCGACGGCTCGGGCGATGTGTTCTTCCACCTCGATCCCCTTTGGTCGGACGGCAACATTGCCGCGATCGCCATCGACAATTACTGGCCGCTCTCCGACTGGCGCGACGGCACAAGCCATCTCGACTATCAAGCCGGAACCCGCTTCATCCACGACCTCAGCTATCTGAAGAGCGGCATCGAGGGCGGCGAGGGCTACGACTGGTATTACGCCTCGGATGCCGACCGACAGAGGCAGACGCGCAACGCCATTACCGATGGCGGCTACGGCAAGCCCTGGGTGTTCCGTTACAAGGACATCCGCTCCTGGTGGAGCGAGGCGCATTACGATCGCCCCGGGGGTGTCGAGGACACCTCCCCCACGGCTTGGGTGCCGCAATCCAAGCCTATCTGGTTCACCGAGCTCGGCTGCCCGGCGGTCGACAAGGGCTCCAACCAGCCGAACGTCTTCTATGACCCGAAATCATCGGAGAGCTTTTTTCCCTACTTTAGCCGCGGCGTGCGCGACGATCTGATCCAGCGCCGGCATCTGCGTGCCTTTCTCGAATGGTACGACGAGACCGACCCGGCCTTCGAGGAGGCTCACAATCCGGTCAGCACCGTTCCGGGCGTCGGCCGCATGGTCAACACCCGCCGGATCATGCTCTACACCTGGGATGCGCGCCCCTACCCCGCCTTCCCGGCGATGCGCACCATCTGGTCCGACGGCGACAATTGGCGGCTCGGCCATTGGCTCACGGGGCGTGTTTCCGATGCGCCGCTCGCCGAGGCCGTAGCCAGTATGATGGCAGATTACGGTTTCGCCGAATTCGATGCCGGGAAACTTTCCGGATCGATGGCGGGCTATGTGATCGACCGGGCGATGTCGGCGCGCGATGCGCTGCAGCCGCTCGAGACTGCCTTCTTCTTCGACAGCTTCGAAAGCGAGGGGCAGGTCCGCTTCGCCCATCGCGGGCGTGCCGGCTCAGCTGCCAGTGTCACCCCCGACGACCTCGTCGAGATCGCGGCCGAGGCGCCCCGCTACACGCTGACACGCGGCCAGGAAACCGACTTGCCGCAGGCCGCCAAGGTGCTGTTCATCGACGGCGAGCGGGACTACGACCAGGCCGCCGCCGAAGGCCGGCGCATTGCCGGCTCGGCTGGGCGCACCGCCTCGGCGCGTCTACCGATCGTTGCCACCTACAACCAGGCGCGCGGCATCGCCGAGACGATAGTGCAGGAGGCCTGGGCCTCGCGCGAGCGAGGCGCCTTCTCGCTGCCGCCATCGCGCGCTGGCGCTTGATGCCTCGGACCTTGTGACGCTCACCGCGAACGGGCGCAGCTTCCCCTTGCGCCTCACCGGGCTTTCGGTTGGAGAGGCCATCGAGGTGGAGGCGCTATCGATCGAGCCGCAGCTCTACGATCCGTTTGCCGGGCCCGTGCGGCAGCCAGCGGCGGCAACGCCCACGGTTTACGGCACGCAGCTCGCCGCCTTCATGGACCTGCCGCTGATTCGCGGCGACGAGGTGCCGCATGCCGGATCGGTTGCCGCCTTTGGCGATCCCTGGCCCGGCGGGCGTCGCGTTCTACCGCTCGCCGACCACATCCGGCTACACGCTGAAGGCGAATGTCACGGCTCCAGCCATGATCGGCATCTTGGAGAGCGACCTCTATTCCGGCCCGACTTCGCGCTGGGACTACGGCAATGTGCTGCGTGTCAGAATGGCACATGGGAGCCTTGCCGCGGCCGACCCGATCCTGGTGCTCGGCGGCGTCAATATGGCGGCCGTCCAGAACGCGGCCGGCGATTGGGAGGTAATCCAGTTTGCCAACGCCGCACTCATCTCGCCTGGCGTTTACGAGCTTTCCGCACTGCTACGCGGACAGGCTGGAACGGAAGGCGCCATGGGCGATCCAGTCTTGGCCGGCGCGCGTATTGTCATCCTGGACGCGAGCGTGCGCCAGGTTGAGATGACCCCCACCGACATCGGTCTGCCGTTCAACTGGAAGTATGGCCCGGCACCCTACGAAATCGGCAATTTAGCCTTTTCCAGCAAGCTTTCCTTCGCCTTTAGGGGAATAGGGCTGCGGCCTTTATCACCTGTTCATGTGCGGGGGGAATTCTCAAGCGGAGACCTGATCATCAGCTGGATTCGCCGCACACGGATCGGCGGCGACAGCTGGGAACAGACCGAGGTGCCGGTTGGCGAAGACAGCGAGGCTTATGAGATCGACATCATGAATGGCGCCAATGTGGTGCGAACATTAACGGCGGCATCGCCCGGCGTGACCTACACCGCGGCTCAGCAGGCCGCCGATTTCGGCGCCCCGCAACCCAACTACATCCTGCGTATTTGTCAGCTCAGCCCGATTTTTGGACGCGGGCAGGTAAGAGAGGTCGTTGTCCCATGAGAACGGAGCAATGGAACAAAATCATCAGCCTGTGGCATTCCGGCCATTCCATTGAAGAGATCTCCAGGCAAACCGGCGTGCCGGTATCCGTGCTTGGCCAGGGCCTCCTTGGCGCCGCGGAGCGCGCCGCCCGGGTGTGGAACAACTGCGGTGTGTCGAAGAACACCGCAGTGCTCTACCCCCACACCGTAAAGCGCTAGGGCGGGAGCGGCATGGCCGATAGCACACATCTCGCTTTGCCTTATCTAGAGGCGGCCCAGGCGCAAAAGCACGTAACGCACAACGAGGCGCTTCGCATTCTCGACGCGCTCGTCATGCTAACGGTGCTCGATCGCGACCTGACCGTGCCGCCGACAAGCCCCGCAGACGGCGACCGCTACCTCGTCGCATTCGGTGCAAGCGGCGCTTGGGTAAGCCGGGACGGCAACATCGCCACCTGCCAGGATGGCGCGTGGCGCTTCTCGACGCCGCAGGAGGGCTGGCGTCTTTGGGTGGCGGACGAAGCCGCCCTCCTAGTCTTTGACGGCGCCTCCTGGGTCGGCGCCTCGACACAGAACGCCGCCCTTATCGGCGTCGCCACCACCGCCGATGGCACCAACAAGCTTGCCGTCTCCTCACCTGCAGTACTGTTCAATCACGCCGGGAGCGGTGTGCAGGTGAAGCTCAACAAGAACAGCGACGGCGACACCGCGAGCGTGCTGTTCCAGACGAGTTGGTCGGGCCGGGCGGAGATTGGCCTGATGGGTGACAGTAATTTCGTCTTCAAGACGTCGCCGGACGGCGTGACCTTTTCCACCGGCCTCACCTTCGTCGCCAGCGCAGGCGGCGTGCCGAAACTGCCTAACTTCACCGTCTCCGGCCTGCCGAACGCCGCGAGCGCGGGCGCGGGCGCCCTTGCCCATGTCAGCGATGAAACCGGCGGCGCCGTGCTCGCCTTCTCCGACGGGTCGGACTGGCGGCGGGTCACCGACCGGGCGATCGTCGCCTGACACTTCCCCCTTTGCAGAAAATCTAAGGATCGGCCTTTGCACGATCACCCTTCGCACGACGTCTCTGACGCCATTCTCGCGGGCAGCCTCGTCGCATCGCCGGCATGGACGGTGCCGCTCAGCCAGGTCAACGCGCTGCTCACCACCATCTCGCTCATCGTCGGTCTCCTGATCGGCGCCATCCGGCTCTGGCAGCTCTGGCGCGACAAGCGCTGAGAGAAACGCCCCCGCGCATCAGCACAGCCGCCTTCGGGCGGTTTTTTCATTGGAGCCTATCTTGCACGAGAATTTCGAAGGCGCCCTCGCCCATGTCCTGCAATTCGAGGGCGGCTATTCCGATCACCCCTCCGATCCAGGCGGGGCGACGAACCGCGGCATCACCAAAGCTGTGCTTGAGACCTATCGCGGCCGCTCGGTGACGAAAGCAGAAGTTCGCGCATTGACGCGCGAGGAGGCCGCCGCAATCTACCGCCGTTATTACTGGGCGAAAGCAGCCTGCGATCAGCTGCCGGAAGGCGTCGATCTCGCCGTGTTCGACTGCGCCGTCAACCAGGGCGTCGGGCGCGCCACACGTTATCTCAAAGACGCGGCGTCGGTCGCCCTTGATGGCCCCGTCGGCGCCAATCCGATCGCCGCCGCCACAGCCGCCAAGCCCGAGGTCCTTCTGACCGAGTTCATGGCCCGCCGGATGCATGGCTACGGCCTCCTGCAGAAGCTGTTCAAAGTGTTCGGCCTTGGCTGGTCACGCCGGCTGATGGCAACCCACGCGGCCGCGCTTGCTTTGCTTGCGAAGCGCCCAGCGGCTTCCACATCCACCCCCAACGCATAGAGGTGATTTCATGAGCATGATTTTGCAGCGCCTGAAGGAACCCTCCACCTATGCCGGCATCGCCGCTTTTCTCGCAGGCTTCGGTCTGATGCATCTGACCGAGCAGGATTGGAACCAGATCTTCGGCGCAATAGCCGCGCTCGCCGGCGTTGCGGCGATCTTCCTCAAAGAGAAAAGCGGGGCCTCCGGCGACAAAAACTCATGAGCGCGATTGGCGTCATCGCAAAAGCCATCCTCGCCCTGGCGCAGTTCTTCGACAGTCTGATGCGCGATCTCGCCGAGCGCCGCGCGATGGAGGCTGGGGAGGACCGCGCCACCGCTCGTTCTCTCAAGGAGCAGACTGCCCGTGTGGAAAAAGCCCGCGCCGCTCGCCGTGCTGTTGATTCTGACCGGCTGCCAGACGACGACCCCTATCGCCGTGACTGATACGGCGTGCCTCGCCTTCGAGCCGATCACCTATTCGAGCAAAGACACACTGCTGACATCCCGCCAAATCCGGCAGCACAATGCCGCGTTTCGCAGCCTGTGTCCGAAGTAGTTTGTCTAAAATCACCGAAATGAGATAATACGCAGATTTACGAAGGCAAAGAATTTCTTTAAATTAACGCATTTGATCCAAGAGTAAAGAGACTAGCAACAAGTCTGCACAGTCATGCTTGCCACTCTCGCCTCTCGCGATTTCGATCTCTGCGCACGCACGGTCAAACTCCTGGCCGCTGGGGAACCCGAGGAACTGCGCGCCGCGCTCGCCTGCGCTTTGCGTAACCGCATCGTTACGGCCTGGAAAAAAGCCAGCTCCGCGCCGCTCGACATCTGTCAGGATTTCATCCAGGAAGCCACCGGAGCAAGATCAGAACTCCTCAACGGTCCAGGTGAATTCGATGCCGAGTGGTGTCGCGCGATGGCGATGAATTGTCTCGTTTGGAGCGGAGACCTTGCCGATCCCACCAACGGGGCCACATCCTGTCATCGTCATGATGTCACGGCCTCCTGGGACGCAAGGCGCGCACCGACGGCGTTGATCGGCGCCTATATTTTCTTGCGCTGATCTTCTGAAAGACGCAAATACTGCATTATTCTGCATTCATGACGCGTTCACGCCGATCGCCGCATTTTTCCCGCTCATCGAGAACGCTTGAGCTATGAAACGGTTTACAAATCTCATCCTATTGCTGCTTGCCCTTGTGGCTGCGCACCCTTCGGCGCGGGCCTCCGCCCAGGATTGCGCGGCCAGCTGGACGCAAAATCAGTACAAATCCTTCGATGCCTTGCAAGATGAAGTGAAAAAGAAATACGGTGAGGTGCGTATCCTTCGCGTGGCGCTCTGCAATTCCGGCCCCAATCCGTATTTTCAGGTTGTGATCATCTCCGGCAATGGCGAGGTCCGCCGCATTCAGGTTGCCGCCGCGCATTGAGTGAGCTTCGCCTGAAAAGAATTGAGTCCGACGTAATTGCGGCATAAACCTTTTTGTAGCACAACCCTTCTCGCAATTGGGCCCACGGGGGAGGAGGCCGGAACATGCGGCTTCTGGTAGTAGAGGACGATCGGGACCTCAACCGACAACTCGTCGCGGCGCTAAGCCAGGCTGGCTACGCTGTCGATGCTGCTTTTGACGGCGAGGAAGGGCATTTCCTCGGCGATACCGAGCCCTATGACGCCATTATCCTGGATCTCGGTCTTCCCAAGCTCGACGGCATCAGCGTGCTGGAGGCCTGGCGCCGCGCCGATAAGAAGGTGCCGGTACTCATCCTCACCGCGCGCGACCGCTGGAGCGACAAGGTGGCTGGGATCGACGCCGGCGCCGACGACTATGTGGTGAAGCCTTTCCATGTCGAGGAAGTGATGGCACGCGTGCGCGCGCTGCTCCGCCGCAGCGCTGGACATGCCCGCAGCGAAATCGAATGCGGCCCCTTGCGCCTCGACACCAAGCTCGCGCGGCTCTACGTGTCGGGCCAGCCGATAAAGCTCACCTCGCTCGAATATCGGCTGCTCGCCTATCTCATGCATCACCAGGGCCGGGTCGTGCCCCGGCTGGAGCTGGTCGAGCATCTCTACGAGCAGGACTTCGACCGCGATTCGAACACCATTGAAGTTTTCATCGGCCGCCTGCGGAAAAAGATCCCGGCGGATATGATCCGCACGGTACGCGGGCTCGGCTATTGTATCGCCACGCCCGAGAATGAAGCGTAACTCCCTATCTCGCCGTCTCTTTCTCTCCTCGGCCTTGTGGACCCTCCTGGTGCTGCCCTTCACCGGAGCGGTGCTGATCTCCCTTTACCGGGATGCCGTCGAGCGCAGCTTCGATGCCCGCCTCAATCAATATCTCGAATATCTGATCGCCGTGACCTCGCCCGACCAGGGCGTTGACATCGATGAGCCGACTGCGCTCGGCGAGCCGCTGTTCAGCCTGCCCTTCTCCGGCTGGTATTGGGAGATCAAGACGCTCAGCGATCAAAGCATTCTGTTCAAGTCCAACTCCCTCGTCTCTGAGGCGCTGACCTTGCCGAGCGAAAGGGCCGTCACGCCGGATGCGACCGAGATCCGCAAGGCTTATCTCGACGGACCGGAACAGCAGACGCTGCGCACCTTAGAGCGTGAGATCGCTATTACCGAGAAGGACCAGCAGAAACGCTATACCTACGCCGTGGCGGGGGATGCCTCGGAAATCGAAAACGAGGTTGACGCCTTCGCCATGATGCTGGCCGTGGCCTTCTGCATGCTCGGCGCGGGGCTGCTGATCGCAACATTCTTCCAGGTGCGCTTCGGTTTGAGGCCCCTCAACGAGATTCGCGCCCGCCTGCAGGCCATCCGCTCCGGCGAGGCGGCCATGCTGGAGGGATCACCGCCCGAGGAGATCCAGCCGCTGCAGCAGGAGCTGAACGCGCTCATTCAGTCCAACCAGGATATCATCGAGCGCGCACGCACCCATGTCGGCAATCTCGCCCACGCACTGAAAACCCCCTTGAGCGTCATTACCAATGAGGCAAGGAGCCATGACGGCGAGTTCGCAGCCAAAATCGCCGAGCAGGCCGCTCTCATGCGCGAATATATCACCCATCACCTCACGCGCGCGCAGGTCGCCGCGCGGGTCAGCATTGTCGGCGGCGTTACCGACGTCAGCGAGACCGTGAACTCCATCAGCCATGCCTTATCGCGCATCTACTCCGAACGCCAGCTCACCTTCAAAGTAGACTGCCCGCCGGACGCGAAATTCCGGGGCGAGAAGCAAGACCTCCAGGAGATGATGGGTAATCTGCTCGACAATGCCTGCAAATGGGCGAATTCCGAAATTGCCGTTAGCGTCAGCGTCGAGCGCCCGCCAAAGTCTGTCGGCGCGAATCATCTGCAGGTTTTGATCGACGACGATGGCCCGGGTCTCAGTGAGGCTGAGCTGCAAAGCGCGATTACCCGTGGAAAACGTCTCGACGAGACCAAGCCCGGCTCCGGTCTCGGCCTTTCCATCGTTGCCGACCTCTCAGCAATGTATTATGGCAGTTTCGAGTTGCTGCGCTCACCGCGAGGGGGCTTGCGCGCCAAGCTGATGCTTCCTGCGGCCTGACGTGTCGCAAAAAAGCCAGATTGGGCACTCTAAGGTTTTAGGCAGTTGCAGCATGCCATCGATGGGGGTTGGTCTGGCAGGCGACCGGACCTGCTGAAGTCACGGGGAAAAAATGAAACTTTCGAGATACTTCGCTCTTGGAGCGGTGGCGTTGTCCTTGTGGGGCTGCGGCCCTGGCGCAACGAATCAGGACGCCGGTACGGTGGTCGGTGCTGTTGCGGGCGGCGTGATCGGCAATCAGTTCGGCCATGGTGCGGGCCGCGCGCTCGCCACGGTTGGTGGCGCTGTTGCCGGCGGCATTATTGGCAACCAGATCGGCCGCGACATGGACGACTACGACCGGCAGATGGCGGCGGACGCTGAATACGCCTCCCTCGAATATGAAGAGGAGCGCCGCTGGCGTAACGAGAAGAACGGGCATTACGGCTATATCAAGCCGCGCCGTACCTATACTTGGCGCTCGTTGAAATGCCGCGAATACGAAACCACGATCTACGTTCATGGCCGGCCGGAAACGATGGTCGGCAAGGCTTGCAAGCAGCCTGACGGGACATGGAAAGCCGTCGCATAGCGACATCACCTCTCGTCTTTATGGAATATCAGCGCCCGGCGAAATGCCGGGCGCTTTTTTTGTCCATGTTGACGCGCCTCAAGGCAAAAGACTTGATTAGCGGCATGCTGGAGTGGATATCTGGGCCAGAATCCTCAAGGCATGGCTGAGCTGCATATGGTTTTGTGGGCGATATTCGCATTGCTGACAGCAACTGCCGCCCTTGCGGTACTACGCCCGTTTTGGCGCGCGCAGAGGCCATCTGCGCGGCTCGCCAATGACATCGAGGTCTACAAGCAGCAGCTTCAGGAGATCGAGGACGAGAGCGCACGCGGTCTCATCGGCGATAAGGAGCTCGAAGCGGCGCGCATTGAAATCTCCAGGCGGATTCTCGCCGCAGCGGAGACTCCCGCGCCGTCCCCCCGCCTGCAGTCGAGAGCGTTCGCGCCTTACGTGCTGGTGGCTTTCATTCCCGCCGTCGCCCTATCGCTCTATATGATCTACGGCTCGCCCAGTATGCCTGCGCAGCCCTTCGCCGAGCGCGCCCCGTCCGGTGCTGATTCGATTCAGACCCTCGTCGCCCGCGTTGAGGAAAGGCTTGACGCCCATCCTGAGGACGGCGCCGGCTGGAGCGTCATCGCGCCGGTCTATATGCGCCTCGGCCGCTATGCCGACGCAGCCGAAGCTTACCGCAATGCATCCAAGCTGCTGGGCGAGACGGCGGATCGGGCCGCCAATCTCGGCGAGGCTCTGGCGCTCGCCAATGATGGAACCGTCGATGCCGAGGCGCGGCAGGCTTTCGACAAGGCACTTTCGCTTGACGCAAATCAGCCCAAATCGCAATTTTGGCTGGCGATCGCCCAGGAGCAGTCCGGACGACCGGCTGAAGCGATTGCGATCTACAAAAAGTTGCTGCAGCGACAGTTGCCGGAAGGCGTCACCCAGGCTGTCCGCCAGCGCATCGCTGCTCTGGAGGGTGCACCGCCTGCGCCGGGGCAGAATCAAGAAGCTGCGAGTGGGGTGGATGCCGCCCAGATTAACCAGATGGTCGCAGGCCTTGCCGAGCGGCTGAAAAAAGATAGCTCCGACCTCAAAGGCTGGCTTATGCTCGTCAGAGCCTATACCGTTCTCGGCCGCAAGGATGACGCTTTGAGCGCCCTCAATCAGGCGCGCGGCCAGTTTGCCGGGAACAGCGACGCTCTGGGCCAGATCGACGCGCTGGCGAAATCCTTGGGACTTCCTTCATAGCAAGGCTAGGAAAATGACGCGCAAGCAGAGACGATCCGTCTTTATCTTCGGCGGGATGGCCGTGTTGGGGCTTGCCGCCTTCCTGGTGCTGTCCGCCTTGCAGGACTCCATCGTGTTCTTCTACAGCCCGTCCGACATCGAGGCTAAGCACGTCGAGGCAGGCCAGCGTGTGCGCATTGGCGGTCTCGTCGCCGAAGGCAGCGTGCACAAGAACGGCACCGAGGTGAGCTTCGACATCAGCGATGGGGCAAAGACCATCAAGGTCAATTATACCGGCATATTGCCCGATTTGTTCCGCGAAGGTCAGGGCGTGGTAGCCGAGGGCCGTATGGAAGCCCCTGAAAAACTCGCCGCCGACACCGTGCTCGCCAAGCACGACGAGAAATATATGCCGCCCGAAGTCGCGGAGAGCCTGAAAAAGCAGGGCGTGTGGCGCGGGAACGAAACGGCGGCGAAAGAAACGAACTAACAGGTAAGAGGACGCCCCTCGTGATAGTCGAAATCGGGCATTTCGCGCTTATTCTCGCCCTCGCTGTTGCCCTTGTGCAGATGGGCGCGGCGATCTGGAGCGCCTATGCCAATGATGAGACGGCCGCCGCCGTCCCGAGCTCGGCGGCGGTGGCGCAGTTCGGCTTCCTGGCGATCGCCTTCGGGGTGCTGATCTACGCTTACGTCACCTCGGATTTCTCGGTCGAAAACGTCGCGCAGAACTCACATTCCGCAAAGCCGCTGATTTATAAAATTTCCGGTACTTGGGGCAATCATGAAGGATCGATGCTGCTCTGGGTGCTGATTCTGGCGCTATTCGGCGCTGCCGTTGCCGCTTTCGGCACCAATCTGCCGCTGCGTCTCAAGAGCAATGTGCTTGGCGTGCAGGGCTGCATTGGTGCGGCCTTCCTGATCTTTATCGTTGTCGCCTCAAATCCATTCACGCGTCTCTTTCCCGCCCCGTTCGAGGGCCAGGGGCTCAACCCGATCCTGCAGGACCCGGCGCTGGCCATTCACCCTCCCTTCCTCTACACGGGCTATGTCGGCTTCTCGATGGCGTTCTCCTTCGCCATCGCTGCCCTTCTTGAGGGCCGCATCAGCGCCGCCTGGGCCCGCTGGGTCCGGCCTTGGACGCTCGCGGCCTGGATGTTTCTGACCATCGGCATCGCCATGGGATCGTGGTGGGCCTATTACGAACTCGGCTGGGGCGGCTGGTGGTTCTGGGACCCGGTCGAGAATGCCTCGTTCATGCCATGGCTGGCGGGGACCGCGCTGCTTCACTCTGCAGTCGTCATGGAGAAGCGCGACGCGCTGAAGGTGTGGACGATCCTGCTCGCCATTATTACTTTCGCGCTGAGCCTGATGGGCACCTTCCTGGTGCGCTCGGGCGTTCTCACCTCCGTGCATGCTTTCGCCGTGGACCCGACGCGCGGGCTCTTTATCCTTGCCATCATCGGATTCTTCACCGGCGGCGGATTTGCGCTGTTCGCCTGGCGGGCGCCGCTCTTGCGCCAGGGCGGGCTGTTTGCCCCGATTTCGCGTGAGGCAAGCCTTGTCCTCAACAATCTCCTGCTTAGCACGGCCTGCGCAGGGGTACTGATTGGCACGCTCTATCCTCTCGCCCTCGAGGCGCTCACCGACGCCAAGATTTCCGTCGGGCCGCCCTATTTCGACGCGGTTTTCCTGCCGCTGATGATTCCGCTGCTGATCGCGCTGCCCTTCGGCCCGTTCCTCGCCTGGAAACGCGCTGACATTCTCGGCGTGGCACAGCGCCTCGCCTTTGCGGCCGGATTGGCTCTCGTGGCCGCAATCGCTACTTATGCCATTACCGAACGGGGGCCGGTGCTAGCGCCGATCGGGATTGGCATTGGCGTGTGGCTGATCCTGGGTGCACTCAGCGAAACCGCCTATCGCGTGAAGCTTTTTCAGGCGCCTCTGGCCGAGAGCTTGCGCCGCCTTCGCACTCTACCGCGATCGAGCTTTGGCACCCTTACTGCTCATCTCGGCGTCGGTGTCGTTGTGATCGGGATCGTCGCAACCAGCGCCTGGCGTTCGGAGCTGATCAGGGAAGTCAAGCGCGGCGAGCCGATAAGCTTTGCCGGATACACCCTGACTTTCCGCGGCACCTCCCAACATCAAGGACCGAACTATGTCGAGGAGGAGGGCGATTTCCTCGTCGAGCGGAATGGCCGTGAGGTCACTCTGCTGACGCCGTCGAAACGGCAGTTCGTTGCGCCGAGGACCGTAACCAGCGAGGCCGCCATTCATGTAAGCTTTGCCGGCGATCTCTATCTGGTTCTGGGGGATGCGACGAAGGACGGCGGAGTTGCGGTAAGGGCCTATTTCAATCCTTTGGTTCGCCTGATCTGGATTGGCGCGCTGATCATGTTCTTCGGCGGCGCGCTATCGCTCTCGGACCGTCGGCTGCGCATCGGCGCTCCCACCCGGAGCCGCGCGGCCGGCAAACTTGCTTCGCAACCGTTATGATGACGTGCCGTTTTTCTCGCATTCTGCTGCTTTCGGTGCTGCTGGGCCTTTATGCGGTGCCCGCTTACGCAGTGCAGCCGGATGAGATGCTGAAAGACCAGCAACTAGAGGCAAGGGCGAGGACCATCTCGGCAGAACTGCGCTGCCTCGTCTGCCAGAATCAGTCCATCGATGATTCGGATGCCCCGCTTGCACGCGACCTCCGCATCCTGGTGCGCGAACGACTGAAAGCAGGCGACAGCAACAGCCAGGTCATTCAGTTCCTCGTCGAGCGCTATGGCGACTTCATTCTGCTGCGCCCAAGGTTTAATACCCGGACCTTGGCTTTGTGGGGTGCGCCCCTGCTCATTTTCCTGATCGGGCTCTTCCTGGCGCGGCGGACTTTGAAAAACGCCCGTCCTCAAACAGCATCGGGCTCGCCGGCCGCCCTTACAGAGCAGGAAAAGCAAAAGCTGCGGGAAGTGCTGGATGGCCCGCCCGCGCAGCCAAGCGGTCGACCATAGGATCCGAGACGGGCAAAGCTTATGGAAAGTTGCTGATATGCGGGCGCGGCGTTGATGTCGGACGCGGCGGCTCGGGCAACGCGCCGCGGACTGTGCTCAGCGTGTGGGAAGCTCTGATGCGCTCTTCGTCCAGACGGTGCAAGAGCGCCTTAGTCGGAAGGCCGGTTTGCAGCAGGCCTTGACCTTCCTCGAACTTCAGAATGGCACTACGCGTGCCCCGGCCAAGCTGGCCGTCGAGCTCCCCCGAATAAAGGCCGCGCGCCTGCAGTTCGCTTTGCAGCTTTGTCATGTCGTCGCTTGAAGCCAGGACATCGGCACTTTCGAGCGCTGGGATGATATTGGCGAAAGCGGTGCCGTTTACGCCGGTATTGGCGATCACATCGGGCGATAGGCGCTTGATGATGCGGCCCTCGCGCAAAAGCAGCCGCGTCCGTGTATAGGTGCCGACGTTAATCGCCACGGCGCTCGGGCCTTCTGGCGATCCCGTATCCAAGAGGATCGGCGAACCGGAAGACGCCCCGCCGGTATCGCAGTCATGCAGCACCAGCTCATGTGCATTGACGAAATGCTGCCGGATGAACCGCCATTTGATCTGCTCGAAATCGCGGCTGATACCGCACGGCGTCGAATAAGCCAGCTGCCAGTGCCGCCAATCCCAGTGATATGCCACCTGAAAGATTCGGTTCTCTCTGGATTTGTCGATCAGATCCTGAACCGGCAGCTTCTCCACCTTCAATGCGCCAAAGCGGCAAATCGGCCGCTCCAGCTTCACGAGGGCCCAATCCTCCGGTGCCGATAGCGGGGGCTCGTTGTTGAAAGCCGTCGTACCGACCGCGATGCTGTTCTTCGTAAACGGCGTGTGGCGGCCACTGATCCCGGAGGTCTGATAGGTTTTGCCGTAGCTCAGCCGGAAGGTGACGTCATTCAAATCGGGAAGCTTGTCGCTCTTCGGCTGAAACAGGCAGTGAGCTGCCGTGGCGATAATGCCTTTGCTGACGCAAAAAGCCGTGCAGAGGGTCTGCGTCGACTGCTCGTAGAGCATGCCGACCTTCCCTTCGAGCGCACCGTAACGGTCGGGCAGCTCCTCTCGCTGATCTGCACCAAAAACGGCGGCCGGTGTCAGAAATGCCGGAGAGGCGTGCATGATCTCGGCCGGGGAAAGCTCACCAGCAGTGCCCTGGCCCGCCATGACAGCCAAGGCCAGCCCCGCGAGCCAGATCTGTGGCTTTGACCTCAGCGTCGTAATCTCACTGCCCCCAATTTTACGAACTGATTTTGTAAACCCAATCCCGGCCCGGTCCACATTAACAAATTTTAACCGGACGGAAAGTCCTGCGTAACGCATAGCTGATTATAGTGCCATCACTCGAACTCTTCCTACGCAAAGAGCAAAAGGTGACGGATGCCTAACCCTCGCAGTATTTTACGGGACGCGAAAACGCCTCGCACGTTCCGTGCTCACAAGGGCCGAGTGGCCGTGCTCGGCTGTGCCGCTGCCGCCCTTTGTGTGGCTCTGTTTGGCTCCCCGGGCGACAACCCGCTTCATGTCGAGCGTGCTTTTGCACAGGATATGAGCCACACTCCGGCAAGTTTCGCCGATGTTGCCGATAAGGTCCGCCCGGCGGTTGTCAGCATTTTCACCAAGGGGACGATGCCGGAAGTCCGTGCCCCCGGCGGCCCCGGTGGCCCCGGCGGTGGTGGCGGGTTCAATTTCCCGGAGCTTCCTCCGGACCATCCACTTCACGACTTCTTCGAGCAGTTCCGTCGAAATCTTCCCGAAAATTCCCCTATTCCGCGCCCTGAGCGAGCGCAGGGGTCCGGGTTCTTGATCTCGGCGGACGGCTATGTCGTCACCAACAACCATGTTGTCGACAAGGCGAGCGATATCAGCCTGACATTCGAGAGCGAGGACAAATACACCGCCAAGGTGGTGGGCACCGATCCCCGTACCGATATCGCGCTGCTCAAAATTGATGGCGACAAGAAGTTCACCAACTATCTTGAGTTCGCCTCGATCAAGCCGCGCGTGGGCGACTGGGTGCTGGCTGTCGGCAATCCGTTCGGCCTTGGCGGAACGGTTACCGCAGGCATCGTGTCCGCCGGCGGGCGCTCAATCGGCACTGGGCCTTACGATTTCCTCCAGATCGATGCGGCGGTGAACCGCGGCAATTCCGGCGGACCGTCGGTCAATCTGCAGGGCCAGGTCGTCGGTGTGAACACCGCGATCTATAGCCCCTCCGGCGGCAGTGTTGGTATCGCTTTCGCGATTCCCTCGGATCTGGCGAAGAATGTCATTGAGCAGCTGAAGTCCTCCGGCAAAGTCGCCCGTGGATGGCTCGGTGTAACGATCCAGGATGTGAGTGACGATATCGCCGAAAGCCTGGGGATGAAAGACGCCAAAGGTGCTCTCATCACCAAGATTATGGACGACGGTCCCTCGGCAAACTCCGAGCTCAAGGTCCGCGACGTTGTGGTTGAGGTGAACGGTGCGGCCATCAACAATTCGCGCGATCTGGCCAGGAAAATCGCCGATCTCGCTCCCGACAGCCCGGCCCGCCTCACGGTGGTCCGCGACGGCAAGCAGCAGCCGGCGATGGTGAAGCTCGGCACCTTCCCGAGTTCGGACAAGCTGGCCTCTCTTGAGCAGGATGCTCCCTCGGGCAACGAGGAAATGAAAGACCTCGGCCTGACGCTCTCGCCTTCCGCCGATGTGCAGGGCGCAGGTGACGAAGGCGTCGCCATCACCGATGTCGATCCGCGCTCGGAAGCTGCCGATAAGGGTCTGAAGGCTGGCGACGTTATCCTGGAAGTTGGCGGCAAGACCGTTGCCCGCCCGTCGCAGGTCGTGGACGGCATTCGCGAAGCCAGAGAAAAGGGCCGCAAGGCCGTCCTGATGCAGATCAAGTCCAACCGGCAGAGCCGCTTCATCGCGCTGTCGCTGGACAACAAGAAGGGCTAACCTCCTCCTCGCCCGCAAGGACGGCGCGACCCGAAGCCCGGGCCGCGCCGTCATTTACTGTAGAATTGGACTGGAGACGCGCAATGCGCGTTTTGGTTGTCGAAGACGATGCAAAGGCCGCAGGCTATTTAGCCAACGCTCTGAAAGAGAGCGGGCATAATGCTGAGCTTGCGGCGGACGGGCAGACCGGGTTCGAACTCGCCCGCTCCGGCCGGTATGATGTTCTCATTGTCGATCGCATGCTCCCCGGCCGCGATGGCCTTTCCTTGATCGAAGACCTCAGAAGGGAGGGCATCCGCACGCCTGTCCTCATCCTTAGTGCGCTCGGCGCCGTCGATGATCGAGTCAAGGGCCTTCGCTCCGGCGGCGATGATTACCTCGCCAAACCCTACGCCTTCTCCGAATTGCTGGCGCGGGTGGAAGCGCTTGCACGCCGCTCTGCCCCGGAGAAGGCCAGCACCCGCCTCACTGTCGGCGATCTGGTCCTCGATCGACTTGCGCATCAGGTGACCCGTGCCGGCGAGCCCATCGTGTTGCAACCGCGCGAATACCGGCTCCTTGAATATCTCATCATGAACGCCGGCCAGGTCGTCACCCGGACGATGCTGCTCGAACATGTCTGGGATTATCACTTCGATCCGCAGACCAACGTTATCGATGTGCATATCTCGCGCCTTCGCGCCAAAATCGACAAAAATTTCGAGCGTCCCCTCCTCCACACCGTGCGCGGAGCAGGCTATATGATCCGCGATGGGGCTGATTAGACTCCTACGAACAGCGGCGTTCCGCCTGTTTCTCATTTACTTCGCATTGTTTGCGATCACCGCCGCTATTGCGGTCGCTTATATCTACTGGAAAACCAATATCCTCCTTGCCTCGCAGCTTGAGAGCGCTGTCCATGCCGAGGTCGAAAGCTTAGACGAGCAATATCGCGGCGGAGGCATCGGGCAGCTGATTCGCACTATCGCCGAGCGCAGTGAGACACCCGGCAACAGCCTTTATCTGCTCACCGACCCCGAGGGTCATCGTCTTGCCGGAACGCTGAAGGCCGTCAGTCCGGAGCTCTGGAACTCTCAAGGGCGCGTGGCCTTTGTCTATCGCCGACCTGCCCCGGGCGGCAGCGAGGAGCGCCTCGCCTACGCCGTCGTCTTCCGGCTCCAGGACGACTCGCGGCTGATCGTCGGACGCGACATTGAGGACCGACGCGAATTTGGCCATGTGGTCCGGTCCGCTTTCCTATGGACCCTTGCTGCGCTGGCCCTCATTGGTATCAGTGGCGGATTGCTGATTGGCAGAAGCTTCCTGCGCCGAATCGAGAGCATGGCCGAGACCAGCCGGCAAATTATGGCTGGCGACCTTTCCCAGCGCATTCCCATGAGCATGACGGGCGACGAGTTCGACCGCCTTGCGGCGAGCCTCAACGCCATGCTGCAGCGGATCACCGAGCTGATCGATGGCTTCAGGCAGGTGTCTGACAACATCGCCCACGACCTCAAGACGCCGCTGACGCGCCTGCGCAACCGCGTGGAGTCCGCCTTGCGCGACACCCGCGGCGAGGCCGCCTATCGCGAGGCGCTGCAGGCGACCATCGAAGAGGCCGACGAGATCATCCGCACTTTCGATGCGCTGCTCAGCATCGCCCGTCTGGAGGCCGGTGCTTCCAGCAATGCGCGCAGCGAGTTCGACCTTACCGCCGTCGTCGGCGGTGTGGTTGATCTCTACGAGCCTGTTGCCGAGGAGCAGGGCATAACTCTCACCTGTGTGGCTGCACCGGATGCGCGCATGCGCGGCGAACCACAGCTCATCGCCCAGGCAGTCGCCAATCTCATCGACAATGCGATTAAATACGGCGGTGATGGGCAGGAAAATACGGCTTCCGCAAAGCCACGCATCGCGGTTGGCGTCACGGTCAATGGCGAGGATGCGCAGATCACTGTCGCCGATCACGGTCCCGGTATTCCTCACGCAGATCGGGAACGCGCGTTGAAGCGCTTCGTGCGCCTCGAAGAAAGCCGTTCCCGGCCGGGCAGCGGCTTGGGGCTAAGCCTTGCGGCAGCGGTCGCCCGGCTGCATGGCGGATCGATTGTCCTGCTCGATAATGAGCCCGGCGTGAGGGCGGTATTGACCGTGCGCCGCGACGGCGGCAGCGAGGCTCCCGTGCAATAGTCATGCTGGCGCTCTACATTCATCGCAACTCCTTCCTCCACCGCTTGTCGGCAGGTGCCAAACTCTTGGGCCTTCTCGCAGGGACGACAGTTATCGCGCTACTCAGTCGCCCGGAGATGCTCGTTTGCGCACTTCTCCTCACGCTCCTCTTATACAGGCTGGCCCACCTTCCTTTGCGGGCGATTGTCGTCGCGCTGCAGCCTCTCCTTTTTCTCGGCGGCGCAATGGCCCTCCTCCAGCTCGTGCTGTCCGGCTGGCAAGAAGCGCTGGCAACGGCGCTCCGGCTCCCCGCGCTCGTGCTGCTCGCCTCTCTCGTGACATTCACGACACCTCTCTCTGACATGATCGAGACGGTGACTCGCGCAGCATCGCCGCTTGCCCGTTTTGGCATGTCGCCTGCGAAAATCGGCCTCGCCGTCGCGCTCGCGATGCGCTTTATCCCGGCTTTGGCGAAGGATTGGCAGGAAATCGCCGAGGCTCGTGCTGCACGCGGCGCCGACAATGCGAGCTTCCTTGCCATCGGCCCGCTGGTGCTGCGAATTCTATGCATGACAAACGCCCTCGGCGACGCTATCGCTGCGCGAGATTTCGACTCGAGACTGTAATGGCAGCAGGCGAAACGGCGTGCGCATCCAGGACATCGTTTTCATTTCACTGTTTGCGGCTCTGACTGCGGTGCTCGGTCTCGTGCCGCCGATCAGTCTCGGTATTGTGCCGGTGCCGATCACGGCCCAGTCGCTTGGGCCGATGCTGGCGGGCTCGATCCTGGGTGCGCGCCGCGGTGGGTGGTCGCAAGCGCTGTTCGTCCTGCTGGTCGCGATCGGATTGCCACTCCTGGCCGGTGGGCGCGGCGGTCTCGGGGCCTTGGCAGGACCGAGCGCGGGCTTTATTCTGGCCTTTCCTTTAGCCGCGCTGGCAGTAGGTCTGTTGACGGAGCAGTTCTGGAGCCGCTTGACGTTCCTCACGGCGCTTGTCGCCAACCTCATCGGCGGCATTGCCGTCCTCTACGCCGTCGGCGTGCCGATGCTAGGCTTCATCAGCGGCTCGCTCAATGTGGCGATGGGGGCAGCGGTGTTTCTGCCGGGTGACTGTTTAAAAGCTGCGCTGGCGGCGCTTATTGCGATTTTCGTCAAGCGAGGCTATCCGCTGATTGAACAATAGAGGGCGGCCATTCCGCAATGAAGGCGGCAACGATCTTTGCAGCTTTTGCAGGCTCGGTGGGTGAAGCCAGCAATAGGACAGCGCTGGTTACGCCGCGGACAGCCCTGACCTTTCGCGAACTGCAGGACAACGCCCTCGTGCTGGGCGAAAGTCTCCTGCGCAACGGCGAGAGCGGCGCGGTTGCGCTGTTGTGCGACACGCCAGAAACGCTCCTCGCCGCGTTCTTCGCCTGCGCTGCCGTGGGCCGCCCTGCCCTGGTCCTGGATCCGGCGCGCCCGCAGCCTGAAAGCCGCGAGCTTGCCGCGCGCTATGGCGCAAGCTTTGTTGCCGCTGATCACAGCTGCCGATCATGGTCCTGCGCTGAGCTGTTGCCCGAAGTGGGCGGCGAGGCGGAGTTCTATTGGGGGCTCACCTCTGGGACGACCGGCGAGCCGAAGCTGTTCGCGCGCTCCCACCGCTCTTGGCTGGAGAGTTTCTCCAGTGTAGAGGAGGTCTTCCCCTTCCCCCCCGCAGCAAAGATCCTGATCCCCGGCTCATTGAGCCATTCGCTCTTCCTCTACGGTGCAGTGCATGCGCTCTGCCGCGGCCATACTGTGATAGCGCCCGGCGCCTTCCGACCGGATCGCGCGGCCCGTGCTGCGCGCGAGGCGGACTGCGCCTACGTCGTTCCTGCAATGCTCGCCGAAATGCTGGATTGCGGGTTGCGCGATACCGGCCTGCGGCTGATCTTCTGTGGGGGTGCCAAGCTCCTCCCCGAATGGCGGCAGCGGTGCGAGGCGGCCCTGCCGCATGCCGATCTCATCGAGTTCTACGGCGCCTCGGAGACCAGCTTCGTTACCTATGCTTCGACCAGCGCGCCTTCGCCTTCCGGCTCTGTGGGGCGGCCGTTTCCCGGTGTCAGCATCGAAATCCGCGACGCCGATGGCCGCGGGCTCCCGCCCGGTGCAGAGGGGGCCGTCCATGTCGCCAGTCCGATGCTGTTTTCGCGCTATGTCGGCGAGGCGACTGCTGGCCCATCATTCACCGCCGGCGATATCGGGTTTGTCGATCCTGATGGCTGCTTGCATCTGACTGGCCGCACAAACCGTATCATCAATTCGCGGGCGCTGAAGATTCGGCCGGAGCCGATCGAGGCAGCACTCCTGGCACTGCCCGGCGTATTGCGCGCGGCGGTCATCGACCTGCCAGATGCGAAGCGTGGCGCCGTTGCCGTTGCCGCCGTTGAGTTCGCACCGGGTGAGCGGCTCTCCCGTCAGATCCTATCGGAGCATTGCCGGACCCACCTTGGCGTACGTTTTTCGCCGCAACGCTACTACCAAGCCGATACACTGCCGCTCACGCGCAGCGGCAAAGTCGCCTTCGCAGGCCTTCGCGAAGCGCTGATGGCGGGCGACAAGACCTTCCGCGAGCTGAGATGACCTGCGGCAAAGCCATCGTGATCGCCGCACGCCGCACTGCGATCGGCCGCGTCGGCGGCCTCCACAAATCCCGCCGGATCGACCAGCTTGCCGCGCCAGTCATCAAAGCGGTGCTCGCGGATGCGAAACTCGATCCTGCCGCCATTGGCGAGGTGATCATCGGCAATGCGGCTGGCGGCGGTGGAAATCGGGCGCGCCTGATCGCGCTCGCCGCCGGACTTTCCGAAACAATCCCCGCCTATACCATCGACCGGCAATGTGCCTCGGGCCTCGATGCCATCATCGCTGCCGCCCGCCTCATCGAAACTGGCGGCGCCGAGGCGGTGATTGCTGGCGGCGCGGAGTCGCCTTCGACCGCGCCATGGCGCGTCGAGAAGCCGGCCAATCTCTACACCGAGAATCCGCGCTTCTTCAGCCAGGCGGCGTTCACCCCGCCGCAGATGGATGATCCGAGCATGATCGAGGCGGCGGAGAACGTCGCCCGTGAATGCGCCATTGCTCGCGAGCGCCAGGATGCATTTGCCCTGGAAAGCCATCGCCGCGCGGTCGCCGCTCATCAAGCCGGCCTTTTCGCGGATGAGATCGTCCCACTCGGCAGTGCACCTGCCGAAGGCCTCGACGAAGGCCCCCGCCCTTCCCTCTCCCTTCCCCTCCTCGCGCGAATGCCCGCCCTCCTCCGCGGCGGAACCGTCACGGCCGGCAATAGCTGCGCCATCAATGACGGCGCAGCAGTCACCCTCCTCGTCTCCGAAGACCTACATAAACGGATCGGCTCCCCGCCGGGCCTCATCATGACCAGTGCGGCCTCCGCCGGCATTGCGCCGCGCATTCTCGGCCTCGCCTCCGTGCCCGCTCTCCGGGCCGCCTGTCAGCGCGCCAGCATCCCCCCTGCCGAACTCACCACCATCGAGCTGAACGAGGCGTTCGCCTCCCAGGTGCTCGCCACGCTGGACACCCTCTCGCTCGATCCCCATATCGTCAACGCCAACGGCGGCGCGCTGGCCTTCGGCCATGCCTATGGCGCAAGTGGCGCGGTGTTGGTTGTTCGGTTGTATTCCCGCCTCATCCGCAATCATACGGTCTCGGCGCGCGGCCCCGTAGCAGCCATGATCGCCGCGGCGGGTGGTCTCGGCGTTGCCGCCGTCTTCCATCCGACGCCGTTGAAATAAAAGAGACAAATCGCAAAAGCGACATGTCCATGCCGTAAATTGTGGTTTAAGGATTTAAGTGCATCGGTGATTTGCTGGCCGCCTCGGTCGGGAGATGTGGCCACAAACCCACCTTCAAATAAGAGTTTTGCAGATCGCAGAACCGGTTGGCGTGAAAAGCGTTTAAAACTCGTTCTTCCGCATTTGACCCGGCTCTGACCTCTTTCAAAAAAGCAGAATCGCATGGAACAGTCGCGCGGATTTCAGCAATCCACCAAATCCAGACGCTGGATCGGTAAAGTTTGGGCGGCGTGAATGAATGAGCCGGTTGACAGCTTGATCTTAGGCTGGCGCGAGTGGGTCTCGATGCCCCAGCTCGGTTTGCCTGCCATCAAGGCGAAGATCGATACGGGCGCGCGCACTTCCGCGCTCCATGCTTTCTCCATCGAAACCTTCGGGCCGGAGCATCAGCCGAAGGTGCGGTTCGGTGTGCACCCGGTCGAGGACCGCGATGACATCGAGGTCTGGTGTACTGCAAAAGTAATCGATCGCCGTCAGGTAATTTCTTCCAACGGCCAGTCGGAGATGCGCTACATCATCCGGACGCCGATCAAGATCGGCGACCGGGAATGGCCGATCGAGATCTCTCTCTCCAATCGGGAGACAATGGCGCATCGCATGCTGCTTGGCCGTACTGCGCTCGAGGCTCAGTCGGCAATCGTCCAGCCCTGGGCCGAATACAAACAGACGCGCCTTGGGTTCGACATCTACAAGGCGACGCTTCGCCAGCCGCCGGTTCACCGACCTTTGCGGATCGCGCTTCTCACCATGGAGCCAGACAACTATTCCAACCGCCGGTTCATTGAAGCCGCCGAAGCGCGCGACCATGTGATCGAGCAGGTTCGGACTTTGCGCTGTTACATCAACATCAACTCGCTGGCGAGCAACGTGCATTATGACGGCCAGGCGCTGCCGTTCTTTGACGCCGTGATCCCGCGCATTGGCTCGTCCATTACCGCCTATGGCACCGCCGTCGTGCGTCAGTTCGACATGACAGGCGCATTTTGTCTCAATTCGGCGACGGCTATCGCCAATTCGCGCGACAAGCTGCTGGCTCACCAGCTCATGGCGCAGCACAGCCTGCCAATGCCGATTACCGCCTTTGCCTCATCCCCGCACGACACCGATGACCTGATCGCCATGGTCGGCGGTCCGCCTTTGGTGGTGAAGCTGCTCTATAGCACGCAGGGTAAGGGCGTGGTGCTCGCCGAGAACAAGAAGTCCGCGCAATCCGTCATCGACGCCTTCCGCAATGCCGACGCGAATTTCTTAGTGCAGCAGTTCATTGCCGACGCCGCCGGCCAGGATATCCGCTGCATCGTGCTGGACGGCAAGGTGATCGCCACCATGATGCGCCGGGCACCGAGCGACGATTTCCGCGCTAATCTACATAAGGGCGGAACGGCCCACGAGGTGAAGATCACCGCCGAGGAGCGCAAGATTGCGATCAAGGCCGCCAAGCGGATGGGTCTCAAATTCGCCGGCGTCGATATTTTGCGCTCGCAGAAGGGCCCGCTGCTCCTTGAGGTGAACTCCTCGCCAGGCGTGGAAGGCATTGAGAAAACGACCCGTGTCGACATCGCCGGCCATGTGATGGACTACATCGAATCGCAGACCTTCCAGACGCGGGCGCGCGTGCGCCGGCAGGTCGTCGCCGCGGCCTAAGCTACCTTCCGCCTAACCTGCATTCATCGTCACGGCGACCGGCGGCGGCCTACGGATCGTCTGAAAGACGACGCAATAGCGCTCGGTCAGCTTGAGCAGTGTCGCGCGCTCTTCTTCGGTCAACTTGCCGGGGATGTCGAAGGTCAACCGGATATCGCGGAAACCCACCGGCGCCTCCTTGGCGACGCCAAGCGTCCCGCGAAAATCGAGGTCGCCCTCGGCGCGCACCTTGGCATCGCCGATATCGAGGCCGAGCGCGGTTGCCACCGCATTCAGTGTCACACCCGCACAGGCGACCAACGCTTCCAGGAGCATGTCGCCCGAACAGGCTTGCATGCCGTTGCCGCCGGTTGCCGGATGGAGGCCCGCCTCGACGAGCGCTTTCGCCGTCTGCACCGAGCAGGTGAGGCCTTCGCCGATCACCCCTTCTGCCTTCAGCGTAATTACTGCCGAATTGGGATCGTCGCGATAGCGCTCCTTGATCGGGGCCTGCAGGGTCTTCAGGTCGTTTGCGTCCATGCTGTTTTCCAATCGTCGAGCAATGTGTCAGCCGTCTTACGGTGCTTATGCCCATCTATAAAACGAATGCGCCTCGATCTAATCATTAATCCGTTATTTCGCATGCGCCGGGCTTAGCCTCACATCAGCCGCGGCAACAGCAGCGCTATGCCGGGGAAAAGGCAGAGCAGCGCGAGCCGGATCAGATCGCAGACGATGAACGGCATTACCCCGCGATAGATGGTGGCCAGCTTTACGTCGGGCGCCAGCGAATTCACCACGAAGACGTTCATCCCCACCGGCGGACAGATCAGCCCGAGCACGCAGGTCATCACGATAATGACGCCGAACCAGACCGGATCGAAGCCGAGCTGCATCATGGCGGGAAACACAATCGGCACCGTGATAAGGATCATCGCCAGCTCGTCCATCAAAGCGCCGAGCACGAAATAGGCGGCCAGCACCAGCGCCAGCACACCGTAGCGGCCGACCGGCAGGCCGACGAGAAAGGCGATGATGTGCTGCGGGGTCTGACTGATGGTCAGGAAGTAGCCGAACAGATAGGCGCCGATCACGATCATGAAGATCGCCGCAGTGGTCCGCAACGCGCTGACCAGACCTTCCATTATTGCCGCCCAGCGCAGCCGGCCCTGGACGAACCCGATCAGCAGTGCACCAATTGCGCCGACGCCCGCAGCTTCGGTCACGGTGAACAGCCCGCCATACATGCCGCCGATCACGAACAGGAACAGCGCCAGGGCCGGCCAGACGCCGCGCAGCGCCAGAAAACGCTCTCGCCAGCCATGGCGCTCACCTTGTGGCAGGTCCCGCGCACCCACTACCAGCACCGTAACCATGTACATCGCCATCCCGAGAATGCCGGGCAGGATGCCGGAGATAAACAGCTTGGTGAGATCGACATCGGTCATGATCGAGTAGAGCACGAACATCACCGATGGCGGGATCATGATGCCGAGCGTTCCCCCCGCGGCGATCACGCCTGTCGACATTCTGGCGGTGTAACCGGCGCGCCGAAGCTCTGGGAGCGCGATCTGGGTCATGGTGGCGGCGGTGGCGACCGAGGAGCCGTTGATCGCGGCAAAGCCGCCGCAGGCTGCAATGGTAGCGATGGCGAGACCCCCGCGCCAATGGCCGAACCACGTCCGGCTCGCCACGAACAGATCACGCGATATGCCGGCGGCGGCCGCGAAGGTCCCCATCAGCACAAACATCGGTATGACGCTGAGATTGAATGAGGTGACCGTCGAGAACGGCGATTGGGCGAGAAGGCCGAACGCCGCCGTCCAGTTGGTCAGCAGGCCGAAGCCGCCGACCCCGACAATCCCCATCGCAATGCCAACCGGCACGCGCAGCACCATCAGCACGAACAGCAGCACGAACCCCCCGACGGCGACGGCGTCCCTATCCATAAGGATTTTCCGGCCGTGTGCTCGCCTGGATCAACGCGATCAGCGAAACCACAACACAGGCGAGAACACCAAGGGACACCACGAGATAGAACGGCCAGATCGGCAATCCGAGCTCCGTCGTCACCTGCCCGCTCGCCATAAACTGCGGCAGGCGCAGGAAGAGCCGAAGCGCCAGAAGAAAGAGGAACGCCGTCATTACCAGACGTGCAAAAATGTCGATCGCCCTTTTGCCGTTTCGCCCGGCGACCTCCCAAAGAATATCGACGACGATGTGGCCGCCGCGATAAGTCGCAACCGCCAGCCCCCACATGATGGCAATGCCCTGCAGATACTGACACAGATCGAAGGCATCCGGCAGGCTCACGGAAAAGCCGTAGCGCAGGACGACCGAGAGAAAGACCAAAACGGCCACAAGGCCGAGAAACAGGCCGGCGATGCGCTCGACCATACGGACGATCAGTTCCATGGAGCCCCCAAACGAGCGGCGGCACCGTGAGCGCAGGCCGCCGCTGGAAAACATTAGCGGCGCTATTTGAACTCGGCGCCGTGCTTCTTGATGGTTGCTTTCAGATCGGCCAGCGCCTTCTGCGGATCGGCAAGTCCGGCTTTCTTCGCAATGTCGGCCCATCGCTGACGTACCGGCTCGGCGGCTTTCTGCCAGGCAGCGATTTCCTCGGGCCTGAGCGAGTAGATAGTATGGCCAGGCTTTTTGCGCAGGTAATCACGGCCGGGAGCTTCATAGGCGCCCCAGTCCTTGCCGACCCTGGCGGCCCAGTCGGGCGAGCAGTGGTTGTCGATCACCTTCTTCTGCGCATCGGACATGCGCTCATAGACACCCTTGTTCATCACCCAGGCGAAGCTTGCTGCGTAGAAATTCGTATCGGCGGAATAGGTGACCACCTTGTCAATGCCGAACAGAATCAGCGACTGCCAGGGGAAGGTGATCGCATCCGCGACGCCGGACTCCAGCACGCCGCGGGCCTCCGGTGCTGAAACCCGCACATTGATGCCGCCGACCGCCGTGATCAGATTGGCGATCGTCGCGTTAGCCGAGCGCACCTTGAGGCCCTTCACGTCGTTGGGCGTGCGGATCTCCTTCTTGCCATGGAAGGTGGCGGGGTGCTGATAGAAGCCGAGGCAGAATTTGACATCCTTCATCTCTGTCGCTGCATAGGTGCGATACCACTCGTCGAAAGCTCGCGAGCCCGCTTCTGCTTCAGAGATCAAAAAGGGCAGATTGGCAGCTTCCGCGATCGGGAGGCGTCCAGCCTGATAGCCGATTGCGATAATGGTCACATCGGCTATGCCGTCGCGCGCCATGTCGTAATGGTCATTGGCTTTGCCGAGTTGCTCGGAGGTGAAGAGCGTAATCTTGACTGTGCCGTTACTTTCCTTGGCGATTGACTCGCCCCACTCCTTGATCGTGGCGTGGATGACGTGCGACGGCGGTATAAAGGTGGAGAATTTAAGGTCGAATTTCTCGTCGGCGTTTGCCGGTCCGGCAAAGGCCAAACTCAGGCCTAACATCAGATAGAGTTTCATATTTTCCGCCCATTCCTATTTCCCTTATTTTTACTTCAAACATCTATTTTACTGCTTTCACAAGCATAAATCAACTTGCATTTTCGAGTATGCGGCAGAAACAGAAGTCGATTTAGGAACGGTTGCTTGTCGGACTTAATCATTGCCACAGCTGCAGCGAGCGCGTATACCGCCTCTCCGACATTTCGACCTTGCTCGCAGCGTTCATGCGCTTTATTCGTAAATCGAAGCGAGTGCCGAACTCGTCGGCACTCAGTGACGGCATGGCGGGCAAGGCTTCCACGCGGCGAGCTATCACAGCCGCTATTTGATTTAGCGCCATTCTTGCGTGTTATCGGCCGTTTTAGGGATCAGCAAACCCGTCGGCGATCTTGCGGAGCATGCGGATGAGAACGGCCTTGTTCTCGGGCCCGATGAGCCGATCCAGCTCCTTGTCATGAGCGAGGGCGTGCTCGGCAAGCTGCGCAATCGCTTCCTCACCCGCCGTTGTGAGACAGAGCTGATAAGCGCGTCGGTCATGACTGACGCGCTTGCGCCCGATATAGCCGCGCTCTTCCAGCGTACGCAGCGCCGGAGTGAGTGTTGATTTGTCCCGTCCGCTTGCTTGGCTGATGGCCGTCTGGGTGGTTCCCGGATTTTGCTGGATTAGCGTCAGGAGAGTAAAATCGCCAGGCCGCAAATCGCCCCGCCCGACTCGAGCGGCGAAGGCCTGGAAGGACGCATCCTGAGCCAGACGCAGATAATAGCCGATATAATCCGCGAGAGAACCGAGCCTGATGCCCTCGCGGGTTGGGTCAGCGGCCAATGACGCGTCCTTTCGCTCTTGCATCCCAGATCACGCCTTCGCCAAAACAGCCGGAGAGCTGATATCTGTCTGCCTGCCCCACACTGTAGGCCGGAAGAGCTCGCACTGAAACTTTCTCGAGCTAGTGCACTGACGCAGACATAAGATTTACGGATTTGGCGAAGCGTGCCATGCTGAAGACATGGCTCAGACTGTCAGCCTCCTCTCCGCCGAACAGCGTGCGCACTTGGCGGCGGTCATCGTCGATCGCAACCGGGCGCAGAAGCATGTGCAGCGGGCGCGGATCATTCTTCATTCCGCCGATCGCCTGCCGGTCCTTGATGTTGCCCGGGCGCAGCGGCGTCAGCCGCCCGGCGGTGTGGCGCTGGCAGCAGCGCTATGCCGAGCAGGCCTTGACGGTCTGCTGCGTGACAAGACGCGCAAGCCTGGCAGGGCTCCCTTGCCACCGGAGACGGTGGCCAAAGTGCTTGCGCTGCCTTGTTCGGAGGCGCCCGGCAACGCCACGCATTGGACCGGCCGCGCCGTCGCCAAGGCGGTGGGCGTCAGCTTGCGGGCCGTCCAGCGCATCTGGGAAGCGCATCGGCTTCAGCCGCATCGTCTGCGCACCTTCAAGATGTCCCGCGATCCCGCCTTTGCCGAGAAGGTCGAGGACGTGGTCGGCCTGGACATGGCGCCGCCCTGCCATGCCGTCGTGCTGTCCATCGATGAAAAGAGCCAGATCCAGGCGCTGGACCGCACCCAACCCGGCCTGCCGCCGAAGCCAGGCAAATGCGCCACCATGACCCATGATTACAAGCGCAACGGCACCACCACCTTGTTCGCCGCGCTCAATGTCCTGGACGGCACCGTGCTTGGCCGATGCATGGACAAGCATCGGCATCAGGAATTCATCAAGTTCCTCAATGCCGTGGAGAACGCCGTGCCCGTGGGCAAGGTGGTCCACGCCATCCTCGACAATTACGCCACTCACAAGCACCCCAAAGTCAGGCGATGGCTGGCCAACCACCCACGCTGGGTGTTCCACTTCACGCCGACATCGGCATCCTGGCTCAACGCCGTCGAAGGCTTCTTTTCCCGCCATCACCCGAAAACGCATACGGCGCGGTGTCTTCAAGTCGGTTGCTGAGCTGGAAGACGCCATCCGCCGCTACATCCAGCACCACAACCGTCAAGCCAAAGCCATTCACGTGGACAAAAAGCGCCGAGCAAATCCGCGACAAACTCAGGCCTCTCCATGCACCATATGAATGAGTCAGTGCACTAGGCTGGTGTCGCTTTTCGCCCAGCTGTGCGACGAAACGCCCGGTCAGCCGAGCGCGTCGGCGATTGCTTTGCCGCAGGTAACAGTATCGGCCGCCCCACCAAGATCGCGGGTGCGCAGCTGCGCCTCGGGCAACACTTCCTCGATGGCACTAATGATTGCTGCTGCGGCCTCAGCCTCGCCGAGATGGTCGAGCATCATTGCCCCCGACCATATCTGGCCAACCGGATTGGCAATGCCCTGGCCGGCAATGTCAGGCGCCGAGCCGTGCACAGGCTCGAACAGCGAAGGAAATTTGCGCTCTGGGTTGATGTTGCCCGATGGCGCGATGCCGATGGTGCCGGTGCAAGCTGGACCAAGATCGGACAGGATGTCGCCGAACAGGTTCGATCCGACAACCACATCGAAGCGGTCCGGATTGAGCACGAAATGCGCAACCAGTATGTCGATATGGTATTTGTCCCAGCGTACATCCGGATAGGCTGCGGCGACCACCTCTACGCGCTCGTCCCAATATGGCATGGTGATAGAGATGCCGTTGGATTTGGTAGCCGAGGTGAGGTGCTTCTTCGGGCGTGAGCGGGCCAACTCAAAGGCGTAGTTCAAGATGCGATCGGTGCCCAGGCGGCTCAGCACTGTTTCCTGGATGACCACCTCACGCTCGGTGCCTGCGAACATGCGGCCGCCGATCGAAGAATATTCGCCCTCCGTATTTTCCCGCACGACATAGAAGTCGATGTCACCGGGCTTACGTCCGGTCAGCGGCGATGGAGCACCCTGCATCAGCCGAACGGGGCGTAGATTGACATATTGGTCGAACGCCCGGCGGAACTGGATCAGCGAGCCCCAGAGCGAAACATGATCCGGCACGACAGCTGGCCAGCCGACCGCTCCGAAGAAAATCGCATCATGCCCACCGATTTGCTCCTGCCAGTCCTCTGGCATCATCCGGCCGTGCTTCTGGTAGTAGTCGCAAGAGGCAAAATCGAAGCTATCGGTCTGGATGGCAAAACCGTAGCGCTTCGCCGCCGCCTCGAGCACCCGAAGGCCCTCCGGCACCACCTCTTTGCCAATGCCGTCGCCGGGGATCACGGCAATCCGATAGACGCGATTAGTCTCTCTCATACGGAAGGCTCCCGTTGGCTGACGCTCTGGACCAGCCAGTTCGGATCGAACCAACGGTCGGCCTCGCCATCATAGGGCAGGCGCGTAATATCCCAATGGCTGATTAGCGGTGCATAGGCGGACCAAACTGGAGGGCCACCGCCAATGAAGATCACGCGGCTCGGAAATCGCCCGATTACATGTTCGGGCGCCATTTGCGAGCGGATTTCGAAAACATCGCGGGTGCGCCGCATGAAATCCGGGATGGACGCGACGGTGCGCGGCCCTGCTGCAATCACATGCCCTTCGGTGATCATGAAGAAGCGCTCCACATCGGCCACATATTCGCGCCCTGGATCGCCTTCCCATGGCAATTTGCCGTTCAGTCCAAGTTGGCCTCTCTGCCCGATGGCACACATTGCGCGCACGATAGCCATTCGCATCACCTCCCCTATACCCCTCAAGCATAGCTGATTGCAGGCGCCCGGCGAAGCTGCTGGCTCACCCGGCTTCCGGTCACAGCTACCCACCATCGACAGCATGGGTTTGCCACAACTTTTCCACAGATTCTGGCAAAGTGTGCGCTCTGAAGATGATGATGGGCTCTGCTTGAGCCCTCTCGCCAATGTAGCGGGAATACTGCGTATTTTCGCTTCCTGACGGGTCTGTTACATGAGCCATCATGCGACCGCGGCGGGTTTCTCGCTTCACAAAAGTGACAAGCGCCATGTAAATGCCGTCATGCCATGGCAAGATCAGTACCTGTGCGCAATGTTGGCCATTGCAGGAGCTGCCGTGAAGCCATCACCTCCCATGGTTCCCGCAGGTACCAGCAACGCGCTTTCGTGCGTGTTGTGTCCCTGGCATCTGTAGCAGTGTGATGACGGAACCGCTCTTGGGGGAGCATTGAGCTGTGGCTAATCCAGCGCATTTGGAGAAGCTTTGCGGAGGAGCCAAACCCTGGAATGCTTGGCGCAGCTCCAATCCCGATATCGTTCCCGATCTCTCCGATATCCGGCTCTCGCTCCATCAGCGCCAGCTCGGCCCCAGCAATGGTGGACCCGTTGATCTGCACGCGGCCGACCTCGAACGGGCTTCACTGCCCTATGCAACACTGACGGGTGCTGATCTATCCGATACGCGCCTTGTCAGCGCTGATCTGACCCATGCGCGTCTCGATCAGGCAACGCTGATTGGCGCCGACCTCACGGACGCCATTCTCGATCAGGCCGATTTGATGGGTGCCGTCCTGGATCATGCGGTGCTATTCGGCACCGACCTGTCGAATGCACGGAATTTGACAGTTGCCCAGCTCGAGCAAGCCTATGGTGACGCACGAACGAAGGTTCCGGCGAGCCTAACTCCTCCGCAAAGCTGGTATCCTGCGGCCGATTACGACGAGGACGAGTATAGCGGCTGGGGTGTCGATGCGCCGATCGAGGAGAATCTGTACGAGATCCTCGGCCTGACAGTGGGTGCCAGCAGCGAGGAGATCCGCACCGCTTACCGGAATCTCGTCAAGAGGCTGCATCCCGACATCAATCCCGATGACGAGGAAGCGCAGGAACGCTTCAAGCGCGTCTCCATAGCGTATAAAATCCTGAACGACCCGGCACAGCGGCAGCGCTATGACCGCGGAGAAATCGATGGCGAGGGCCGGGTCAGCCCTGAATTCGAGGCGCGCCGCCAATACCGGCGCACGACATTTCGCTATTTCGGCGCGGCGATCGCCTCCTTTCTGCTCGCAGGCGGCGCATTGGCTGCCGTATGGTGGACGGTCCTATCTATTGAACCGCGCGATGAGCCGGCACAGCTTTCCGTGTCTCAGCCCAAAACCAGCGAGCGCCTCAGCGGCACCGCTGCCCCGGTGAGTTCGGCGAAGGACGAAGGTCGAACGGTTGCCCTGCGCGAGACGCTTCGCGAGTTCCCTGCACAAAACGCTGTGACCGGCGAGGACAGCCCGCTTATAGCCAATCTGGACAACGAGCTGCAGCAGCCTCCGGTCGCTGAGACGCAAGCGCCGGCAGCACCGGCCATAGCAAAGCTGGTGCCAGGTGATCACAATGCGAAGAAGAACGAGAGCGAAAACCCAATAGATCAGCGCTCCGAAGCTGAGCAAAGCACGGAGCCGCCGAATAGCACCCCATCAGAGGCGGCGAGCCCGCCTCTTCCGGCGGCATCTGACAGCGTAGGCGCCCCTCCGCCAACGCCGGCAGATCAGGCGGCACTTAACCCTCCCCCGGCGGAGGACCCCCACCGCCCTCTTCGGGAGCAACATAAAGAAGCGGTCGGCCAGACAACATCGTCTGCGCCGGAGCGCTGGAGCGTGGCCGCGCCCCCGCAAGGTGGTCCGGAAAGAAAGGTCACACTCCGTCCGGATGGCCTTCGCGCGCGCAAGCAAAAGCTGTGGCGGTCATGGCAGGAGCCGATCGCCCGCGACCTCGCCTCGCAGGTGCTTCGCGGCCGCGCAATTGAGCACTCGCTTGGCAAGAAGGACGCTTCGGTCACGGCAAGCGAGGCGGGTGGTGGAGTACCGGAGCGCAGCGCTGGCCTTTCGCCAGATGCCCCAACCAACGCAATCCCGTCACCGCAAAAGACATCGCGTTCGGCACCTCGCAAGCGCGCAACGACAGCGCAGCAACGTAGGCCTGAAGCGAGCCGTGTCGCCGAAAGAGCGCAGGGTCCGCAAAGCGCGCCTGCAACCTCCTTCGATGCAGCAGCAGAGCGGCAAGCGGCGCGCCAGCGGCAGGCGGTCTCGGACGTATTCGCGGGCGGCTTTTAGCGCCGCACAGGCCGATCGCAGGGGCGACCCTGCCGATTTCCCCTATTGGTGAAGCCCGCGATAGACGTCACTTACTCCAGCTTAAAGGTCAGGCCGACTTGGGCGGCAATCGCTTCCTCCGATTCATTCACATCGCCGCGCACAGAGAGGTAGGCTTGCAGCGCATGGTTGATATCGAAATCGACACCGGCCCGCGCGAAAATCGTCGTATCGTCGTCGTCGAAGGAGAACTTTACGCCCTCCACCTCCACTTCATTGCTGTAGTGCAGGCGCTGGTTGAGGCCGCCCTGAATGAACGGACGCAACGTGCCACTCTCCAGTTTGACCACCTGGAATAGCCGCGCGGATATCTCTCCGGAAATCTCTTCGAGCTCGGCATTGCTATAGTGCACGCCGACACTGTCGGCGTAATCGTCGCCATCGGCAGAGACGAAGGTGAAACCGCCGCGCAGGTCGAGCGTCGCGCCTCCCATGGGAATCAGCACGCCGCTCATCGCCGCTCCAGCGATGCCGAACGTGTCGTATTCGGCGGTGGAAGCCAGCGCCAGATTTTCAGTATCCGGCGAGCCGAAGGTCGCGTTGAGGGTGAAAAGCCCGTATTTGCGTCCGTCGGTGATAAGGCCGAAGGTGCCGACCGACCAGGAATCAACATCTGCGCTGCCGCTCTTCTTGATGAAAGGCGCCAGAGCGGCGTTCGTGCCAAAATCAATGTCGGTATGCGTATAATTGCCGATCAACCCGAGAGTGACCGTGTTCGGCGCGAGATCGAAATGGCGTGATGCGTCCCAGCGAACACCAACTGTCAGCCCAACATCGGTTTCATCGAATTTTGGCGTGGTATCATTGCCCAGAACCGAAGTCGCACTGAAACCGTCATGCGACAGCTTCGTTACGCCGGAGACCATAAACATTGATAGGGGCGCCCCGACCGCAGGCGCCACAATTGGCGCGCCGATCCCGCCGCCACCCGATCCCCCGCCTGCTGCCTCGACCAGCGCTAAATCCAGCACGACATTGGTCAAATTGTTGGCAATGGTCCCCGTCAACCCGGTGACCACCTGAGACAGGGTTGCGGTTTCCTGGAGCAGGAGACCGGTCGCCTCCTCCGGCAAATTCTGAACGAGATCGAGAACGCCGGCTGTGAGGCCCCGTAGCTCCAGGACCGTGCCCGGAAGGCAGCTCGTCACCTCGCCAACACAGCCGAGCAGTGGCAAATGGAGGATGGGTGGGGAGCCCTCCGGTGTTTCGATGACCGGAAGCGGAAGCTGAACGGGCGCTAGCACATCACCAACCGGCTCAAGCACGTCGCCAACCGGCGGCAGCACATCACGGACTGGTGGCACCACCTCATTGACGATCGGAAGAGCATCGGCAATTTCGCGGACGGTTTGTGCGCCTGCGCCGGTTGCCGACAACAGCGGCAGTACCGCCAAGACAGCAAGCCGCCGGAGTGTGCTATGCAGCACCTCGCTTTGCCCCTCTCGCACGCCCAAGCCCCTCACGCCGCGAATAGGTAAAAATCCCATTCGAATAAGTAAAAACCTATCCCAAGGTAGCCACAGGCTGTCCACCTATCCAAGGTTGCCGGCCTGAGGAAATGCTCCCAATAATGGCAGGGTACCGATGGCGGAGGGCTGCAGATTTTTCCCATCGGAAATAAATACGTGCTTGATGATTTTGGGATAAAGCTTGTGACTCAACAAATTTGGCCAAACTTTCCGGGTCATCCGACGCAGCGCTACGAACAAGCTTAAGCTTTGCCCGCTGCTGAGCTTATGCCGAAAGGTGATGCAGGCCTGCCACGCAATATCCAGTCGCGGACACCCTCAAAAATCTGTAAGGGTGCGGCGCAAGGCATCCCGCCAGCCGGCAAGCTTCTTTTCGCGCAGCTCATCCGTAATAGCCGGCGTGAAGCGGCGGTCGAGCCGCCAGCTTGCTGAGAAACCCTCCTCATCCGGCCAGACGCCAGCCTGCCGTCCTGCGAGCCAGGCTGCACCGAGCGCTGTCGTCTCCAGCACCACCGGCCGGTCGATCGGAGCATCGAGAATATCCGCAAGCCACTGCATGGTGCGATCCGAAGCCACCATCCCACCATCGACACGCAGCACCGTGTCACCTGCGCTCGTCCAATCGCGGCGCATAGCCTCGAGCAGATCGCGGGTCTGGTAGCAGACCGATTCGAGCGCCGCGCGGGCAAGCTCATTCGGGCCGGTCGAACGCGTCAGGCCAAACAAAGCGCCGCGCGCGTTCGCATCCCAGTAAGGCGCGCCCAGGCCGGTGAAGGCGGGCACGAGATAGACATTCTGATTGGGATCGGCAGCCTCGGCCATCGGCCCTGACTGATCGGCGCGATCGAGTACCTTCAGCCCATCGCGCAGCCACTGCACGGCAGCGCCAGCGACGAAGATCGAGCCTTCGAGCGCGTAGGTGGGCTTGCCGTCCAGCTGATAGGCAATAGTGGTCAGCAGGCGGTTCTGCGAGGGCGCTGCCTCGGCGCCGATGTTCAGAAGAGCGAAACAGCCGGTGCCGTAGGTGGATTTAACCATGCCAGGCTTGAAGCAGGCCTGACCCACGGTCGCCGCCTGCTGATCTCCGGCAATGCCGCCTATGCGAATGTCCGCGCCGATCACCGAGGCGGGGATGGTGCCGAAATTCGCGGCGCTGTCCTTCACCTCCGGCAACATGGCGCGCGGAATCCGCAGCAAGCGCAGCAGGTCCTCATCCCACTCGCCCTTACGGATGTTGTAGAGCAGCGTTCGAGACGCATTGGTGGCGTCGGTGAGATGCGCCGTTCCCCCGGTCAGCTTCCACACCAGCCAACTATCGACGGTACCGAAAGCTAGCTTGCCGGCTTCAGCACGCGCGCGGGCGCCCTCCACCTGATCGAGAATCCAGGCGGCCTTTGTGCCGGAGAAGTAGGGATCAAGCAGCAGACCGGTGCGCGCGGTGATATCAGCTTCCGCGCCCTCTGCTTTCAGCCGAGCGCAGAGGTCGGCCGTGCGCCTGTCCTGCCAGACGATGGCGCGGTGGATCGCCTTGCCGGTCTCGCGGTCCCAGATGACCGTCGTCTCGCGCTGATTGGTAATGCCGACTGCGGCGATTGCGTTTGCCGGGAGCCCTGCATCGGCGAGCGCAAAGCGCATGGTCTCGAGCGTCGTGCGCCAGAGATCCTCCGGATCATGCTCCACCCAGCCGCTTTGCGGAAAATGCTGGGTGAATTCCTGCTGCCCAAGTCCGCGGACGCGGTATTCTTCGTCGAAAATGATCGCCCGGGACGACGTCGTACCCTGGTCGATCGCCAGAATGAACCCACTCATGGCCGCCCTCCCCAGATCTACTTATTGTCGGCAATTTGCGCGCTCAGCGATTGCACGAACAGACACGCAATATATCCGAGGCAACGTGCCCAGCGCTCGCAAAAAGAAAGGCCGGAGGGTCCCCCGGCCCGATGATCTGGTCCTATTCCCGAATGGGATCGCTACTTGGTCAGCACCTCGCCGCTCGGCCGCGGTGTGGTCTCCGTCTCGGCGGCAAGATCGGGTAGGCAACTTCGGGCACCTTACCGGTGAGCGACTGCAGGAACGCCGTGATCATTTCGACTTCGTTGCTGTTCAGTTCCTGGCGAGCGGTGCATCGGTCCTCAGCATTCGAAACGCCGTTTTTGGAAGGTTAGGTAGACCGGCGCCGGCGCAGGATTGAAAGCTGGTGAACGGACGCTGCCTGAAAACAGCACAATTCACGCCAATCTTTCGGCCACGCAAAGCGTCTGGGGACCTAGGGTCGGTTATCAGGAAGGCGCTTCGAAATGCTTTTTTTTGACTGCTGCTCAGACGTCTAAGCAGGCTCCCGATCCAGGCGGGAAAGGCGAGGTCGTTGCCTTGCACCCGGGATGCGTCCGTATCCCGGGTGCAAGACTTGTCGTGAGGGGCGGCGCGCCCAGCCTATTTCTTCGCTTCCTGCCAGCTCTTCACCAACTCGTCATAGCTGACGGTAACCGGCTTTTCCTTCTCGTTGGCGACCTTGGGCTTTGGCGCACCCGGCTTCTTCAGCCATTCCTGCGGATCGCCTTCCGGGTTGAGCTTCGGGCCGATATCGCCCTGGACGCCAGCACGCTCGAGACGGGCCAGCACGGCTTCCTGAGCCTTGCAAAGCGCATCCATCGCTTCCTGTGCGCTCTTGGCGCCGGAGGAGGCATCGCCGATGTTCTGCCACCACAGCTGAGCGAGCTTCGGATAGTCCGGAACGTTGGTGCCGGTCGGGGTCCACTGCACGCGCGCCGGCGAGCGGTAGAACTCGATCAGGCCGCCGAGCTTAGGCGCACGCTCGGTGAAGCTTTTGTCGTTGATGGTGGATTCGCGGATGAAGGTGAGACCGACATGGCTCTTCTTCACGTCCACAGTTTTCGACGTCACGAACTGCGCATAGAGCCATGCGGCTTTGGCGCGATCGGTGGGCGTCGATTTCATCAGCGTCCAGGAGCCCGCGTCCTGGTAGCCGAGCTTCATGCCCTGCTCCCAGTAAACGCCATGGGGCGAAGGCGCCATGCGCCATTTCGGCGAGCCGTCCGGGTTCACCACCGGCAGGCCAGACTTCACCATGTCGGCGGTGAAGGCAGTGTACCAGAACATCTGCTGGGCGATCTCACCCTGGGCCGGCACGGGGCCGGACTCCGAGAAGGTCATGCCGTTCGCCTGGGGTGGGGCGAACTTCTTCAGCCAGTCGACATATTTGGCGACCGAATAGACTGCGGCCGGACCGTTGGTGGCGCCCCCTCGCGCCATGCAAGAGCCCACGGGCTGGCTCTTCTCGTTGACGCGGATGCCCCATTCATCGACCGGCAGGCCGTTCGGGATGCCCTTGTCGCCTGCGCCCGCCATCGAGAGCCAGGCGTCGGTGAAGCGCCAGCCGAGCGAGGGATCCTTCTTGCCATAATCCATATGGCCGAAGACCTTCTTGCCGTCGACCGTGCGGCCAGTGAAGAACTCGGCGATGTCCTCATACGCCGACCAGTTCACCGGAACGCCGAGGTCGTAGCCGTATTTGGCTTTGAAGTCGGCCTTGTTCTTGGCGTCATTGAACCAGTCGTAGCGGAACCAGTAGAGGTTGGCGAACTGCTGGTCGGGAAGCTGGTAGAGCTTCTTGTCCGGCGCGGTGGTGAATGACTTGCCGATGAAATCATCGACGTCGAGGGTCGGCGAGGTGACGTCCTTGCCTTCGCCGGCCATCCAGTCGGTCAGGTTGCGTACCTGCTGGTAGCGCCAATGCGTGCCGATCAGATCGCTATCATTGACCCAGCCATCATAGATGTTCTGGCCGGTCTGCATCTGCGTCTGAATCTTCTCGACGACGTCGCCTTCCTGGATCAGGTCGTGTGTCACCTTGATGCCGGTGATCTCGGTGAACGCCTTGGCCAGCGTCTTTGATTCATATTCATGGGTGGTGATGGTTTCGGAGACCACCTTGATGTCCATCCCCTTGAACGGCTCGGCGGCTTTCACGAACCATTCCATCTCTTTCATCTGCTCTTCTTTCGAGAGCGACGACGGCTGGAACTCGGTGTCGACCCATTTCTTCGCCTCGTCCATGCCTGCAAATGCCGGCAATGTGCCAGCAAGCAGCGCGGCCGCGGCTGCGGTCGCCAAAAGATGCCTTCGCATGTCTTCTCCTCCCAGTTTGTGATCTTCTTCCTCAACACTCCCCCGACCAGGCGAGGCGCACCGACGCGCTAGACCCAGCGGAAAACGCAGACTGCATAGAGAACGGATACCGCCACTGCCCACCACAGATTCGGGCCGACAAGGCCAACCCAGGCGAGATTGATGTAAGCGGCGCCCAAAAGCGAAATGAACAGGCGATCGCCGCGCGTGGTCTGAATGCCGAGCACTCCGACACGTTCCGCGCCGCCCGGCACGAAATATTCCCAAACCCCCATCGACGCGATCAGGCAGGCGATAACGATGAAGAAGATCGCCGTCGGCCAGGTCCATGCCATCCACGAAAGGTTCATGGAATCCCTCCTCACACGCGCCCTAGCGCGAAGCCCTTGGCGATGTAGTTGCGGACAAAGTAAATCACGAGGGCACCGGGGATGATCGTCAGCACCCCGGCAGCCGCGAGCAGCCCCCAATCCATCCCCGCAGCGGAGACGGTCCGCGTCATGGTCGCTGCTATCGGCTTGGCGTCCGTCACGGTCAGCGTGCGGGCGATCAAAAGCTCCACCCAGGAGAACATGAAGCAGAAGAAGCAAGCAACGCCGACGCCGGAAGCAATCAGCGGCATAAAAATCCGGACGAAGAAGCGCGGCCAGGAATAACCGTCAATATAGGCCGTCTCGTCGATCTCTTTCGGCACGCCGGACATGAAACCTTCGAGAATCCACACGGCGAGCGGCACATTGAACAGACAATGCGCGAGCGCGACGGCGATATGGGTGTCTATCAGACCAAACGCGGAATAGAGCTGGAAGAAGGGCAGCGCGAACACCGCCGGCGGGGCCATGCGGTTGGTCAAAAGCCAGAAGAACAGATGCTTGTCGCCCAGGAACCGGTAGCGTGAGAAGGCATAGGCAGCGGGGAGCGCCGCCAGCACCGAGATCACCGTGTTCATTACCACATAGGTGATGGAGTTGAGGTAGCCCCAATACCAGGATGGGTCGGTGAAGATGATCCGGTAATTATTCAGGGTTGGGTTCGCCGGCCAAAGGGTGAGCGCGCCGGTGATCTCCTCATTGGTCTTAAAGCTCATATTCACGAGCCAGTAGATCGGCAGCATCAGAAACAGGATGTAGGCCGTCATGACCAGCCAGCGATAATCGCGGCGCGGCCGCCGCACGCGCCGGCTCTCCGTTTCTTCCGCAGAACGCAGCGCGTCTAGGCTGTCGACGCCGCCACTTGCTGCGCTGCGCGGGAGACCGCCGGTCGTCGTATCGTCGCGAGTCAGCGTCATGGTCTAGCGTGCCTCCTGCCCGGTGTTGGTCATCACCGTGTAGAAGATCCAGGAGAACAGCAAAATGATTAGGAAGTAGATGAGCGACATCGCCGCCGCCGGACCCAGATCGAATTGGCCGGTCGCCATTTTGACAAGGTCGATGGACAGGAACGTCGTCGAATTCCCGGGACCGCCGCCGGTGACGACGAAAGGCTCCGTGTAGATCATGAAGCTGTCCATGAACCGGAGTAATACAGCGATCAGCAGCACCCGGTTCATCTTCGGCAGTTGGATGTAGCGGAACACCGCCCAGCGCGAGGCGCCGTCGATGCGCGCCGCCTGATAATAGGCTTCGGGGATCGCGACGAGGCCGGCATAGCAGAGCAGCACGACAAGGCTGGTCCAGTGCCAGACATCGACGAGCACCACCGTTATCCAGGCATCGATCGGGTCCTGAGTGTAGTTGTAGTCGATGCCGAGCTGCCCCATCGCCCAGCCGAACAGGCCGATATCACCGCGGCCGAACACCTGCCAAATCGTGCCGACGACGTTCCACGGGATGAGCAGCGGCAGCGCAATCAACACGAGGCACAGCGACACGGTCCAGCCGCGGCGCGGCATGGCGAGCGCGATGGCGATGCCCAGTGGGATTTCGATGGCCAGCACGATTGCGGAGAACAACAGGTTCCGCCACAGCGCTTCATGGAAGCGCGGCGAGGTAAGGATCTGCTTGAACCAGTCGGTGCCGACCCAGAAGAAGACATTGTTGCCGAAGGTGTCCTGGACCGAATAGTTCACCACCGTCATAAGCGGGATCACGGCGCTGAACGCCACCAGGATGAGCACTGGAAGCACCATGAACCAGGCTCTGTTGTTCCAGGTCTTCTCCATCAGCGGGGCTCCGGCGCGATCAGACGCGCATCCCTGTAGATGTTGACACGGGCCGGATCGAAGCTCGCCCGCGGCACGGCCGGTATGCTGGCGGTCTCTCTCAGCAAGGCATTCACCTCCCGGCCGGCGATCTTGCCGCGGACGATCTTGTAGCGCCCGGTATTCTCCACGGCGCTGATCTCAATAGGCATGTCACCGGTTTCCCCGATTGCTACGAATTCCGGACGGATCCCGAGCTCGGTCGAGCCGTTCTGCGCGCGATAGGGGCGGGCGAGCGGCACGGTAACGTTGGGTGCGAGGTGGGCACGGTCGCCTTCAATGGCGCAGGGCAGGACATTCATGCCCGGCGAGCCGATGAAATAGCCGACAAAAGTGTGCGCCGGCCGCTCGAACAGCTCGGTGGGCGTGCCCATCTGCACCACCTCGCCCTCATACATGACAACAACGCGGTCGGCGATCGTCAGCGCTTCGGTCTGATCGTGGGTCACATAGATCATAGTGAAGCCGAGCCGCCTATGCAGGTGCTTCAACTGCGAGCGCAGCTCCCATTTCAGATGGGGATCGATGACGGTGAGCGGCTCGTCCAGCAGCAATGCGTTGACATCCGAGCGGACGAGGCCGCGGCCGAGCGAGATCTTCTGCTTCTCATCCGCCGTCAGAGCGCGCGCTTTGCGGTTTGCCTTGGCTTCGAGGCCAAGCATGGCTACGAGCTCGCCCACGCGCCGCTTGATATCGCTGGCAGGTACACGCCGATTGCGCAACGGGAAAGCAAGGTTTTCGGCCACCGTCATGGTGTCGTAGATGACGGGGAACTGAAACACCTGGGCAATATTGCGCTCTTCGGTCGGCAGATTGGTAACATCCTGTTCACCAAATAGCATGCGTCCCCGTGTCGGCACGATCAGGCCCGAGATGATGTTGAGGAGGGTGGTCTTGCCACATCCGGAAGGCCCTAGCAGGGCATAGGCGCCGCCGTCCTGCCAGACATGGTTCATCGGCCGCAGCGCGTAGTCCGAAAGCGTCTGCGGATCGGGAAGATAGCTGTGTGCGATGTTGTCGAGGGTGATCCGTGCCATGCCGCGCTCCTCAGGCCGCCTGCCTTGTGTCCAGCGTGGAAGCGAGTTCCCCGGATGGGCTGAAAACGAAGAAGCGCTCAGGCATGAGATAGAGCGTGATCACGTCGTCGGGCCTGATCTCGCGTACGCCATGCACCAGTGCTACCCAGCGGGCGTCGGCAAAATCGACATGAACGAAGCTTTCCGAGCCAGTGATCTCGGTGATCGCGACTTTCGCCTTGATCGGCACCGCGTTTTCGCTTTGGGGTTCGAGCGAAAGGTGATGCGCGCGAAAACCGATGATGTACTCGCCATTCGCAAGCGAAAGGCTGGCGCGCGGCACGGGGATGGAAATTCCGCCCTCCAATACGAAGTTCGCGCCGTCCTTGCGCAGGCGAATGGTGTTGAGCGGGGGATCGGAGAAGGTCTCGGCTGTGCGCAGATTGGTCGGGTGCTGATAAACCTCGATCGTTGGGCCGAACTGCATAACCGCGCCTTCATGCAGCGCCGCTGTCGATCCGCCGAGCAGCAGCGCTTCGGTCGGCTCGGTCGTGGCATAGACAAGGATCGAGCCGGCCTTCGCGAATACTGGCGGCAGTTCGGCGCGCAACTCCTCGCGCAGCTTGTAGTCGAGATTGGCGAGCGGCTCGTCCAGCAACACCAGCGAGGCACGCTTGACGAAAGCGCGGGCGATGGCGGTGCGCTGCTGCTGTCCGCCGGAAAGATGCAGTGGGGTGCGGTCGAGATAAGGCTCCAGCTTTAAAAGCCGCGCCGCCTCCCGCACGCGGCTCGCGATCTCGGCACGCGGAAGCCCCGCGACACGCAATGGCGAGGCGATGTTTTCGTATACGGTGAGCGAGGGATAATTGATGAACTGCTGATAGACCATCGCCACATCGCGCCGTTGCACCGGCACACCGATGACGCTTTTGCCGTCGAACCGGATGTCGCCAGAGGTCGGCTTGTCGAGCCCCGCCATCAGCCTCATCAAGCTGGTCTTGCCGGAAAGTGTGGGCCCAAGCAAAATATTCAGCGAGCCCTTCTCCAGCCGCATCGTCACCGAACGGATATGCGTCCCTTGCGGCGTCTCCTTGGTGACGCCCTCCAGCTCAAGCATGGCGCTCCCCTTCGCTTTCGGGGATCAGTATATGCTGATTTCCTGGGCGCATCGCCTGTAAAGACGGCGATTCTTTCGCCTCGCTCATCCATTTCTCGAGCGCGGCCGCTTCGTCCCTGGTCAGGCGCAAGCCCAGTTTGGAGCGGCGCCACAGCACGTCTTCGGCAGTGCGCGCCCATTCAACATCCATGAGATAGCGCACCTCCGCCTCATAGAGGGTGGCACCGAAATGCCGGCCGAGCGCCCCTGCACTTCTAACGCCGCTAAGCAGGTCACGGGTGGCCGTACCATAGGCGCGGGCGAGCCGCCGGAGATGATCCGGCGCCAGAAACGGGTATTGCGCGGTAAGGTCGCGGCAGAGATCATCGAACCCGTCGATCGGAAAATCTCCTCCTGGAAGCGTTGTGCCCGCGGTCCACGCCGGGCGGCGATGACCAAGCACCCGCTCGACGATATCCATCGCGCTTTCCGCAAGCCGCCGGTATGTGGTGATCTTGCCGCCGAAAATATTGAGAAGCGCTGGGCTTCCATCCGTCTGTTCTAGCCGCAGAACGTAGTCGCGGGTCGCCTCTTGGGCGCTCGCAGCCTTATCGTCGTACAGTGGGCGCACGCCGGAATAGGTCCATACCACCTGCCCCGGATCGACGGGCTTGGCAAAATACTCGCTCGCCGCGGTGCACAGATAAGCGATCTCCTCCTTCGAGGCAGCGACAGCGCTGGGATCGGCGTGATAGTCCACGTCGGTCGTGCCGATCAGCGTGAAATCGCGCTCATAAGGGATGGCGAAGACGATCCGGCCGTCAGCGTTTTGAAAGATATAGCAGCGCTCATGGTCGAAGAGACGGCGGACGACGATATGGCTGCCTTTGACCAGCCGCACCATCTCCGCATCGTCCTGATGGAGCGCTTTACGAAGCACATTCTCGATCCAGGGACCGGCGGCATTGACCAGAAAGCGCGCCAGCACGTCGCGGCTTTGTCCCGTCACCTCATCGCGCAGGGAAATGCGCCAGCGGCTGCCGTCATGACGGGCCGCGGTGCAGCGCGTCCGGGTGAGAATTTGCGCTCCCCTTGCGCTGGCATCCCGGGCGTTCAGCACGACCAGGCGGCTATCCTCCACCCAGCAATCGGAATACTCAAAGCCCTTTTTATATTCTGACTTCAGCGGCTTGCCAGCTGCGTCCGTTGCCAGATCGAGTGTGCGCGTGGCCGGCAGACGCTTGCGGCCGCCGAGATGGTCATAGACGAACAGCCCAAGACGCAGGAACCAGGCAGGGCGAAGGCCGGCGTGATGCGGCAGCACGAAGCGCAGCGGCCAAATGATATGCGGCGCATTGCGCCACAGCGTCTCGCGCTCCAGCAGGCTTTCACGCACAAGGCGAAATTCATATTGCTCGAGATAGCGCAGGCCGCCGTGGATCAGCTTGGTGGCGGCGGAGGAAGTGCCACTCGCCAGATCGCCCATCTCGGCGAGACATACGGAAAAACCCCGACCCGCAGCGTCGCGGGCGATGCCGCAGCCGTTAACGCCGCCGCCTATCACGAAGATGTCGCACTCGCCCGTGCGGGGGTTTACGTACAAAAACTCCTCCCAGCGGCCGCGCGCCTAATTTAGCGCATCTATAACGCTTTCAGGAGGATAAACGAAAGCCAATACCCGTCAAGCGAAAGAAAACGAAACTCACATTATGCGAATTCCGAAACCAGCTGCTCGGTTAACGCCTCGTGCAGATCGACGTTTGCCTCCAGGCAAATCCGTCGGATCAATTCGCTCTCGCAGCGGTCGGTCACGAAACTGCCGACCTGAGACAAGTGCCCGATCCGCACCGGAGCGGCGCGCTGGAATTTGGTCGCGTCCGCCACCAGAACGACATGGCGCGCGTTGGAGATGATCGCCTGCGCGACCTTCACCTCGCGGAAATCATAGTCGAGGAGCGACCCGTCTTCATCGATCGCCGACACGCCGATAATGGCGTAATCCACGCGGAACTGGCGGATGAAATCCACCGCAGCCTCGCCGACAATGCCGCCATCGGAGCGGCGCACCACGCCACCCGAGATGATCACCTCGATCGCCGGGTGGGGCCGCATGGCATTGGCCACATTGATATTATTGGTGATCACCATCAGCCCGGTATGGTTCAGCAGCGCGCGCGCCACGGCCTCGGTGGTGGTGCCGATATTGATGAACAGCGAGGCATTGTTCGGGATCAGCTCCGCCGCCGCCCGCCCGATCGCCTCCTTCTCCTCACGCGCGATGGCGCGCCGCGCATCATAGCCGACATTCTCGATGCCCGACGACAGGATCGCCCCGCCATGCACGCGCGCCAGGAGCCGCTGGTCGCAGAGCTCGTTCAGGTCCTTGCGGATGGTCTGCGGCGACACCTCGAAGCGCCCGGCGAGGTCGTCGACCGTCACGCTGCCGAGCTGCTTGGCGATTTCGAGAATACGGTTTTGGCGTTCGGCGAGCATGGATTTGATTTTCGGATGTCCGGTTTGCGCAAGTATAAACGAAAGCTGCGAAAAGCTGAAGGCGCATCGGCTGCACAGTTGCGCTCTCGGCAATATGCTCCCCATAGATGCTTAAGGTAAACATCCGGCGGCACCAACTCGCTCCCCGGCCCTTCCTTCGGCTCTCTCTTACGTAGTCCCACGTGGAAAGAGCGTTGACCGCGCAACGGACACCCCGCATTCTCTGGAAAACGCGGACAAATTGCACCTGAAATCCGGACGAATTCCGGCCGAAGTTCGTCCGGATGTCCGGGACCTTCCCAAAATTCGAGGACGCTCATGTCAGCCGTCACCCTCACCCCCGAAAATACCCTCCCCGAGGATCACGCGTCGGCCAGTCTCGCCGGCCGTATCTGGCGCCCCGATGTCGAAGGCCCCTCGGTGGTCGCGATCCGCGGCGGCGAGGTGATCGACATCACCGCAACCGTCGCCACCATGCGCGACCTCTGCGAGATGCCCGACGCCGCCGCTTGTCTGCGCATGGCTCCCGGCGCCCATCTCGGGCCGCTTGCCGCGATCCTCGCCAACACCCCGCCCGATAGCCGCGACAGCTCAAAACCGTGGCTGCTCGCGCCGACCGACCTGCAGGCGGTGAAGGCCGCCGGCGTTACCTTCGCCATCTCCATGCTGGAGCGCGTCATCGAGGAGCGGGCGCGCGGCAACCCCGCCGCCGCCGAAGGTATCCGAGCCGAGCTCGGCGGCGTGATCGGCACCGACCTCAAGTCGCTCAAGCCCGGCTCGCCGGAAGCCATGAAGCTAAAGGAGCACCTCGTCGCGCAGGGCGCCTGGAGCCAATATCTCGAAGTCGGCATCGGACCGGATGCGGAGATCTTCTCCAAGGCGCAAGCCATGTCCTCGGTCGGCACCGGCATGGATGCCGGCCTCCACCCGATCTCCACCTGGAACAATCCCGAGCCGGAGGTGGTGGTCGTGGTCGCCTCGACGGGGAGGATCGTCGGCGCGACGCTCGGCAATGACGTCAATCTGCGCGATGTCGAAGGTCGCTCGGCGCTGCTGCTCTCCAAGGCCAAGGACAACAACGCCTCCTGCGCCGTCGGTCCGTTCCTGCGCTTCTTCGATGACGGCTTCAGCCTCGATGACGTCCGGCAGATGCGCGTCGACCTCCTGGTCGAAGGCCCGGAGGGCTTTCGCATGGAAGGCTTCTCCTCGATTGCCGAGATCAGCCGCGACCCGGAAGAGCTGGTCGGCGCGATGATGGGCGCGCACCATCAATATCCCGACGGCGCGGTGCTGTTCCTCGGCACGCTGTTCGCCCCGATCCAGGACCGCGGCGCCCCTGGCAAAGGCTTCACCCACGAGATCGGCGACGTGGTGACGATCTCCGCGCGCCAGCTGGGCGCGCTGGTGAACCGGATGAGATGGTCGACGGATTGCGAGCCTTGGGTGTTCGGCACCGGCGCGCTGATGCGGAATTTGGCCGGACGGGGAATGCTGATGCGTGAGATGGGAATGTGACGGCAGACCCGCTTACGTGTTAGCGCAGACTAGGGGCGTCGCGAGGTGGCTCGCCTGGCCCATATTCTCGAACGATGAAGTCCTCGATCCAGAGCGCCTCGCTTTGGGAAGGAACGCGCACCGAGTGTGGAGGACTTGTCCAGTTGCAGGCTTGCGGGTGATAGAAGACGTACTTGCCACCCTTCGCCACGATGGCGAAGAACAGGTACCGCTGTCCCTCCTGAAAAAAGAACTCGCAGTCGGTCGCTGCATAGGCGTCCTTTAGCTTGATGGTGCGAACGAGCCTCTCACGCCCCTTCCAGATTCGCTCGACCTCAATCAGCCATTCGTGATGATCGGCGTTCACAACCTTCCCGGTGAAGACATATTGGGCGCGGCCGTAGCCCGCCGCAGGCGTACCCCTTTCGCATGAGCATGCGTGCGCTTGGCCGGCTTCCCACATCCAACAAAATGCGAGCACGGGAAGCCACATGAGCTTCTTCATCGGGACCTCGCTTCGCTGGGGCCGGCTTCCGGCTACGGCCGACTGAAACCATGCGCGTGCCGCATTCTTCGATCGCAGCGCTCGACAAAAGTTAGTCGCTCGGCCGAGCAACAACAAGCCGCCGCGCCTGTACGTGGGGGCCCGCCGTGTATCGACGCGGATGCCTTGGGGCTAATGGCGGCCCCCCTGGCGCAACGCCCCTGAGGAGCAGTCGTGGCTGAAGGGGCTTGTATTAGGCGTCGCACTGGCATTCTAATCGGCATTAGCAGGGGAGTCGTCGCGCAGGTTCTGCTAAGACTGCGAACACTGCTTCGGTGAAGGACGTCTCATCAATCGTCCCGCTGACATCAGAGATCCTGGCATCGCGATTGAACAACTATGCTAAGGGCGCAAGAACCGGCCCGTCAGAGGCCGTCTTAACCAGGGAGGAATGTCATAATGAATCTTTATCGCGCAGTTGGATTGGCTGCGGGGGCAGCATTGCTGCTTTGCAGTTCGAGCCTCATCAATCCTGTTCTCGCCAAGCCGTTCATGATCGTCGGACTCGACGAGAAGATCCTGTGGGACGACGATGGCAAGCCGATCCTTTTTCCCGACGGCAAGGACCAGGTCCTAATCGTCGATCTTGCCAATCCCGAAACACCCAAAATCGTGGCAAGCCTGCCGCTCAAGAACTCGGTGGTAGGTCCGCCGGTGAATCTCGATATCGACCCGACCGGCACGGTCGCGCTGGTGTCCGATTCGGTCGACAATATGAAGGACGGCGACAAGCTGAAGCAGGTGCCGGACGACAAGATTTACGTGATCGACATGCAGACCAACCCGCCGAAGCTCGCGTCCACCATCAGCGGCGGCAAACAGCCCTCGGGCTTAAGCTTCAGCCCCGACGGCAAGATGGCGCTGGTGGCCAACCGCGGCGACAACTCCATCAGCGTGCTCTCCGTCAATGGCACTGATGTCAAGATCACCGACACGGTGCAGATGCCGGACAGCGTCTCGCAGGTGATGTTCACACCGGACGGCAAGCGCGCGGTGACGACGCGCTTTCCGGCCCATAAGCTGTCCATACTGGATGTCGCCGACGGCAAGGTGACCTACAGCAAACTCGATCTGCCGACCGGACAATGGCCTTACAATGTCGTCGTCTCGCCCAACGGCAAGGTCGCGCTGACGGCCGACAATGGCGGCGCCGGCTCGTCCGATGGCAGCGTCGATACCACGAGCGTCGTCGACCTCGAAGCCAATCCGCCGCGCATCATCGATCGCGTGGTGGTCGGCGACGGACCCGAAGGGCTTGCGATCAGTCCGAACGGCGATCTTGCAGTCGCCGCAATTCTACTCGGCTCCAATAACAAGAATGCGTATTTCCATCACGAGAATGGCAGCCTTTCGATCCTGAAGATCGACGGCAAGAAAGTCACAAAGACCCAAGAGATCGAGGTCGGCGGCTTGCCCGAAGCCGTCGTGTTTACGCCGGACGGGAAATACATTCTGGCTGGAAACTTCCTGAGCCAGGACTTCTCGATCCTGAAAGTCAGCGGGACGACTGTGACCGATACCGGCAAGCGCTTCAGCGTGCCGGGCCATCCGGCCTCTGCCCGAATGGGGCACTAAGGTCTCGCGCGCAGCAGACTGATACCCGCATTTGCCCGTCGGCTGAGCCCGGCGGGCTTCTCTTTTTTGCTGCATCGCCACAGAGCCGAAGTCAGCGGCGTACCCCACTTCCGCCAAGTTTGCTTTGCGGAAATCATTTGCTTAGTGGGTCAACGGCAAGCCGCCGCCTCAGCTCCGTGCTTCCATTCGGCGTGATCTGCACCGCGCGCGAGCCATTCACCCGCCGCAGCCACCCCTTCTCGCACATCAGGCTCATGAACCGCACACCCAGTGGTCCGGCGAGGTGGTGGGTACGCTCGGTCCAGTCGAGGCATTGCCGGGCAAGGCCGCGGCGGGTGGCTTTCAGCCTCGCCACATCGAGGCCGATGCTGGCGAACCACGCCGTACCCTCCGGCGTCACCTCGAACTGCTTGTCGGCGCCCGGGCGCAGATAATTGTGCTCGACGAGCGCAGCCGTCACGGCGACGCCAAGCTGTCCAGCGAGATGGTCATAGCAGCAGCGGGCGAAGCGCAACTCCCGCGCCTCGGGGCTGGGCGCCCGGCGCTTGACGGGTCCTCTCGGGCGGATCGCGGCGAGCTGTTCGAGCGTCTGGGCGACATGCGCTCCGGCGAGGCGGAAATAGCGGTGCCGCCCCTCCTGCTCAACGGTAAGCAGGCCGCCGTCCAGGAGCTTCGCCAGATGCGAGCTGGCGGTCTGGGCGGTGATGCCCGAGGCATAAGCGAGTTCGCCCGCCGGCAGTGCGCGGCCGTCCAAGAGCGCGGTCAGCATGATCGCGCGGGCGGGATCGGCGATCAGGGCGGCGACGGCGGAGATGTTGGGTTCATCGGACATGCACGGGTCTCCTTATGCAGCAAGCATAAGCGATCCTAGGGCGCAATGTTTCGATAGTGATCGAAGCTTATGGACGATTGGAAGAGGCAAGTCACTTCTGCAGGGCAACTCCCTCCGTTCGGCGACCTCGGGGAAAGCCCCCTCACCCGGCCGCCTTCGGCGTCCGCCCTCTCCCGCGAGGGGAGAGGGCACGCCGTGCGGATGAGAGCACTTTCGCACAGAGTTTTCGGCTAAGCGCCCACGGCGGTGAGCAGTGCCTCGCGGGTGAGGGTGAAGTCCGAGGCGATCCAGGTCTCCTCCAGCCGGCGGAGGGTCGCGCCGAGTAGCGGCCCTCGCTCAATGCCGGCAGCGAGCAGGTCCTCGCCATTCAGCGGGAAGACTGGCGCCTGCCAGCGCTCCGCCAGGGCGAAAAGCTCGCGCCAGGCCGCATCATGGGGAGAAGCGCCGGCACGTGCCCACGCGATCAACGCGCGGTCGCGGTAGCGCTCGGGACCTAGGCGGTAGAGTGCGGCCTTCAGCGCAAGCGGGGCGGTATCGGCGCCGAGGATGGGTTTCAGCGCTGCGATCGCATCCAGCCGCGAGCCTTCCGCATTGGAAAGGCGCAGCCTCTTGCTGAGGCGCTTGGCATCCTCCTCGATCATCACCGCGAGCGCGGCGAGCCGTCGCAGCGCGTCGGCGGCAAGGTCATTCTCTGCCTCGATGGCGATCAGCCGCTCGGCATGCACGACCCGCATCACCCCGCCGAGCACCGCCACCAGAAGCCCGGCCTCGCTCATCGGGACAAGCGCGCGCAAAGGCTCGCGGGTGATGAGAATGCGCATCAACTCGCCGCGGACGCGCTCGGCGGAGAGCTTTGCCAGGCCGCAGCGCTCGGCGATGCAGGCCGCTAAGCCGTCCGGGTCGGGCTCATGCCCGTAGCTGGCGGTGAAGCGAAAGAAGCGCAGGATGCGCAGGTAATCCTCGCGGATGCGCTCGCGCGCCGAGCCGATGAAGCGCACCCGCCGCGCCACCACATCGGGATAGCCGCCGAGCGGATCGTGCACGACCCCGTCGGCGCTGGCATAGAGCGCGTTGATGGTGAAGTCGCGCCGCGAGGCGTCCTGCGCCCAGTCGCGAGTGAATTTCACGCTGGCATGGCGCCCGAACGTCTCGACGTCCTGGCGCAGTGTCGTGACTTCGAAGGGGTGATGATCGACGACCACGGTGACGGTGCCATGCTCGACGCCGGTCGGCACCGGTTTGAGCCCGGCGGCGCTAGCCAGCGCTATGACCTCGTCCGGGGTGGCAGTCGTGGCGAAATCGACCTCATGGACCGGCAGGCCCATCAGCGTGTTGCGCAAGGCGCCCCCAACGGCACGGGTCTCGTGGGTGTCGGTGTTCAGCGCGGCGAATATCGCACGCGTCGCGGACGCTTCGAACCAGGAGAAGCCCGCCACGCTATGCGGCGCGCCCCCGGCAGGCAAGGCTGGTTTTTTCTGTCCCATGGCAGCCTCACTCGACATGGCCGGGTATGACGACGCCATTCTCGACGCGCGGCGGCACATAGCGCTTGCCCGGAGCGCCGCCCTGCCAGTGGCCGAAGATGACAATCGAGAGAAGCATCAGAAGCACGCCCGCGGCGAGCAGCCAGAAGATCGGGGCATTATTCACAATCTCCGCATCGGGCTTGTCGCGGCGGCGCACATAGACATAGGCGAAATAGAGCAGCGCCGGGAAGAAAAGGAATAGCAGATTGACAAGAACGACCCTGATCATTCCGCGTATAGCCTCTCATACATGATGCGCAGGATCCCCGCAGTCGCGCCCCATATGTAATGCTCACCGTAAGGTATGGCGTAGAAAAAACGCTCTGCTCCCTCCCATTCCATGGAATGGCGCTGATGGTTGGCAACAGTCATGAGGAACTGGAGCGGAACTTCAAATATGTCGGCGACCTCAGAAGGGTCCGGCGCAAGGGTGAAGCCATTCGATACGGCGGCAAGGATCGGCACGACGCGAAAGCCGGTACGGGTGTGATAGGTGTCGAGCCGGGCGAGCGGGGTAATGAAGGCAGGCGCAAGCCCGATCTCCTCCTGCGCCTCCCGCAGCGCAGTGTCAACGATGGTTGCGTCTTCCTCCGATATCTTACCACCGGGAAAGGCAATCTGCCCGGCATGGGTGGGGAGTATTGCTGCGCGCCGGGTGAGCAGGACGCTGGCATCGCCGCGACGGTCGATCACCGGCACCAGCACCGCCGCGAGCCGGTAGCTGTCCGGAGCTATGTCCATGAGGAAGTCGCCGTTCAGCTCATGGTCGCCGCGCAGCCCCGCCGCGCCGGCGGCCATCGCCGCCGCATCGAAAAGCGGCAGACCCCGCGTCTTAGCCCTTGAGCGAAACTCCTCCGCCGTGAACGCACCGTTCTCGTTATCCATTTTGGCTATCATCGTCCCGGCTCTCATAAACAATGATGTGCTGTTTTGGGCAAGCAAAGGCTTGATGGCGCGCAAATCTGCCGCGCAAGCCGGTCACGTCAGCGAGGATTGCCGCAAAGCAGGGTCAGATGGTGAGGAAGCGGCGAGAGAACGCGCTCGCGATCACGGGCTCGATTGTCATTCACCTCACGGCGGGGGCAATCCTTCGTCTCACGCCCGCCCTATTCTGGCCCGAATAATGCAGCTCCGAGGAAGAGCAAGTGAACCGTGGGGCGTATCAGAAGTTGCGTCAGCTTGCCGCCTACGCTTTAAACATTGTCACTTGCGCTTAAAGGCCTCTTCACCGGATAGTTGATAGATTGTGACCAGGTTACCTGCGCAAACTACCCTGAAGCCCCGGGTTTTCTGAGTTAGTGGATGGTAATGAATCTGACCCAGCCTGATACGGATATCGTCGAACGTCTCGAAGCAACCAGCGCCAAGATGGCGCGCGTAAAGGAAGGCGCATCCAGCGTCATTTTCGGCCAGGGCCACGTCATCGAGCTGGCGCTGGTCACCCTGCTTTCCGGCGGACATGCGCTGCTGATCGGCGTTCCGGGTCTGGCCAAAACCAGCCTCGTCGAGACCCTCGGCCGCGTGCTCACCCTCGACAACAAACGCATCCAGTTCACGCCGGACTTGATGCCATCGGACATTGTCGGCGCGGAAGTGCTGGAAGAGAGCCCCAATGGCTCGCGTGCCTTCCGCTTCATCAAGGGTCCGGTGTTCACGCAACTCCTGATGGCCGACGAGATCAACCGCGCCAGCCCGAAAACGCAGTCCGCGCTCCTTCAGGCCATGCAGGAGCATCATGTAACAGTTGCCGGCCACCGCTATGACGTGCCGACGCCGTTTCACGTGCTGGCTACGCAAAATCCGCTGGAGCAGGAGGGCACCTATCCCCTCCCCGAGGCACAGCTCGACCGCTTTCTCGTTCAAATCGACGTGAGCTATCCCGATGTCGCGGCAGAGCGGCGCATGCTGTTCGCCACGACTGGCACCGAGGACCGCAAGCCCCCGGCCGTGATCTCGGCGCAGGAGTTGGTCGCGGCCCAGCGCCTCGTCCGCCAGATCCCGGTCGGCGACCAGGTGGTCGATGCTATTCTGCGGATGGTGCGCGCGGCACGCCCCGGCACTGCCGATGCCGGTGAGAATGTCAACAACTACGTAGCCTGGGGTCCGGGCCCACGCGCCAGCCAGGCGCTGATGCTTGCCGTGCGCGCCCGCGCGCTGCTCGACGGCCGGCTTGCGCCGTCGGTGGATGACGTGATCGCCCTCGCCGAGCCGGTGCTGAAGCACCGCATGGCGCTCTCCTTCGCCGCGCGCGCCGAGGAGGTGTCGATCACTGACATCGTTGCGGGCTTGACCAAGCTTATCGGCTAACAGACACTTAACGAATGCTAGGTTTATCGGGGCAAAAGTCACCCTCTTCAGGCAGCGGCCATGATCTCGAAATGTCCGCTCATGCCCTCGCCAAGCGTTTGCCCGCTCTCCTTGTCGAAGCCAGCCGTGTCGCCCAGACCGTAGCGCACGGCATTCATGGCCGCCGCAGGTCGGGCCCGGGTGAGACGTTCTGGCAATTCCGCCAATATGGCGCAAACGATGCCGCGCCGATGATCGACTGGCGGCGTTCGGCAAGTTCGGACCATCTGTTCATCCGCGAGCGGGAATGGGAGGCGGCGCACACCGTCCGCTTATGGCCGGATCTGTCCAAATCCATGGTGTTCCGCTCGGATCTGGCGACCGAGACCAAGCGCGACCGGGCACTGATCCTAGCCTTTGCCGTCGGCGAGCTCTTGATCGATGGCGGCGAGCGCGTCGGGCTGCTTGGCGGCGATGCGCCATCGGCCGGGCGCAAGACCATCTCGAAGATCGCGCTCGCCATTGCTCGCAGCCAGCAGGAGAAGCGCGAGTTTGCCAGCCTCCCGCCGCGTGCCACGCTATCGCGCTTCTCCGAGTGCATCCTGTTCAGCGACTTCCTCGATCCGCCCGAGCTGCTGGCCCCAGCGCTAGAGCACATTGCCGGCCAGGGCGTGCGCGGCCACCTCATTCAGGTGCTCGACCCGGCGGAGGAGACGCTACCTTATAACGGCCGGATCGAATTCTCCGGCGTGGAGTCCGCCGAGCGTATGCTGGCACCGCGCGCGGAGGACCTGCGCAAGGCCTATGTCGAGCGGCTGGGGCGCCATAAGGAGGCGATCATCGGCATCGCGCGGCGGCTCGAATGGTCCTACCTCCTGCACCATACGGACCGTCCGGCAGGCGAGGCGCTCTTGGCGCTGCATACACATCTTTCCGGGCAGTCGCAGAGTTATCGGGCCAAGCCGGTCGGTGGCGCTGATGCGCAGGTCAGGCCTGAGGGAGCACGCGCATGACGTTGGGGATGATTGGCTTCCTGCAACCCCTGCTCCTCCTCGGTCTCCTCTCTTTACCCATTATCTGGTGGCTGCTGCGTTTCACCCCGCCGCGCCCGCAGGAGGTCGCCTTCCCGCCGATCCGGCTGCTGCTGGGCCTGCGCTCCGAGGAGGAGACGCCCTCACGCAGCCCGTGGTGGCTCACTGCGCTGCGCATGCTGATCGCCGCCCTGATCATCATCGCGCTCGCCGGCCCGGTGTTTAATCCGCAGCGCGAGCCGCTTGCCGCCAACCGGCCGCTGCTGCTCGTCGTCGACAATGGCTGGGCCGCGGCAAGCCGGTGGCAGCAGCGCGAGGAGATGATCGCATCGTTCCTCCAGCGCGCCGAAAGCAATGGCCAGAGCATCCGGCTCGTGGCATCGGCCGGGCCGACGGCGACAATGCAGACCGAGCCGCTCACCCCCGCCAAGGCCCGCGAGAAGGCTGCGAGCCTTCAGCCGCAGCCCCATGCCACGCTGCGCGAAACGCTGGCGAACACACTGGATGCCGGCCTTGGCCAGCAGCACGGCTTCAACGTGGTCTGGCTCAGTGACGGCATCGACGAAGGCGGTTCTGCCGCGTTAGCAGCGGCCCTGAAACGCTTTGCCGAAGGCGGCGATCTGGCGGTGATGACCGACATACGCGGCGCCGAGCCGCTCGGCCTTGCCGGCAAATCCAATGTCGAGAAGGGGTTGGTCGCCCGCATCACCTCGCCGGGCGGCGCGCCGCGCTCCGGCACGATCGCGGCGCTGAGTGGCAAGGGCGCCCGGCTGGCCGAGGTAGGCTTCACGCTTGGTGAGAACGAGAAGTCGGTCGAGACGGTATTCGACCTGCCGCTCGAGCTGCGCAATCAGGTGACGCGCCTCGAAACCGACGGCGAGCCGTCGGCCGGAGCGGTGGCGCTGCTCGACGCCCGGTCGCTGTGGCAGCGCTATGGGGTGATCTCTGGCGAGGCGCGCGAGACGGCGCAGCCGTTGCTTTCGCCCACTCATTATATCGAGCGCGCGCTCGCGCCGCATGGCGAGGTCGTCGTTTCCGCCACCGGCAATGTCGAAAAGGGTGTTGATGCGCTGCTGGAGCACAACCCGTCCGTGCTGATCCTGTCGGATATCGGCCACCTCCTCGAGGGTACCGAGAACCGTCTCAAAGACTGGGTACAGAAAGGCGGCGTGTTGATCCGCTTTGCCGGCCCACGCCTGGAGCGGGGCGGCGACTCGCTGCTGCCGGTGCCCTTGCGCGAAGGCGGCCGCACCATGGGCGGCGCGCTCTCCTGGCGCACGCCGCAAAGGCTCGCGCCTTTCGAGGAGACCAGCCCCTATTATGGTCTCGCCATTCCGCCGGACGTGCAGGTCTCGCGTCAGGTGCTGGCCGATCCCGCATCCGACCAGAGCGCCTCGGCGCAGATCTGGGCGCGGCTGGAGGACGGCACGCCCCTGGTGACGGCCTCTCAGCTCGGCGAGGGCCAGCTGGTGCTATTCCATGTGACTGGAAATTCGGACTGGTCGAACCTGCCGATGTCCGGCCTCTTCGTGGAGATGCTGCGCCGGACTGGCGAGCTGTCGAGTCTCTCCAGCAATCCCGAGCGCAGCGAAGCTGGCGCCGGAGGCGGTGCGGCCGCCGATCTGGCCAAGAGCGCGGTCAGCAGCTCACGCACTTCCATGCTGACGCCTTGGCGCACGCTTGATGGCTTCGGCCGCATGGGACCGCCGCCCGTGACCGCCAATTCCATGCCGGCGGCCAATCCCGATGCCGCCCGGCCCGGTCCTGGCCTGCCACCCGGCTTTTACGGCCCGCCCGGCCGCACCCGTGCGCTGAACATCATGCGCCCGGAAACCGATCTCGCCGCGCTTGATCCATCTGGGCTCGGCGGGCGTATCCTGACCTATGAGGCACGCAAGCCGCTCATGCTCATGCCCTGGCTCCTGCTCACTGCTTTCGCTCTGTTTGCCCTCGACGCGATGATCACACTTGCACTGATGTCAGGCGGCCTCTTCACCCGCCGCCATGCGCGGGCCGCCGCCAGCCTTGCCGGGTTCCTCATTCTCGCCGCGCTGCTGCCAGGCGGCAGCACCCCCGCCTCGGCGCAGGACACAAGCGCCCAGGATTTTGCCTTGCAGGCGGCGCTCAACACCCACCTCGCTTATGTGCTGACCGGCGATGCCTCGGTTGATGACGTCAGCCGCGCGGGGCTCGTCGGCCTCTCGCGCGTGCTCGCGGCGCGCACGGCGGTCGAGCCGGGCGACCCGATGGCGATCAATGTCGATAAGGACGAGCTGGTATTCTTCCCCCTGATCTACTGGCCGGTGACACAGGAGGCTCAGCCGCTCTCGGAGCATACGCTGGCCAAGGTCGATGCCTATATGAAGCAGGGCGGCATGATCATCTTCGATACCAAGGATTATCAAATGCCGGTAAACGGAGGCGGCGGCCTGCTTCCGGGACAGTCGCCAGCGCTGAGCAATCTGCTCGGCCGGCTCGACATTCCGCGCCTTGAGCCCGTCCCCGACGACCATGTGCTGACCAAGTCCTTCTATCTCATGCGCGGCTTTCCCGGCCGCTGGGATGGCGGCACGCTCTGGGTCGAGGCACAAACGCCGGGCGAGGATGGCGAGAAGCGCGCGCTCAAGTCTGACGGCGTCTCATCGATCCTGATCACCTCGAATGATTTCGCCGGCGCCTGGGCGCTCGACGACAGCAACAAGCCGATGTTCGCCGCCGTGCCGGGCGGTGAGGTGCAGCGCGAGATGGCGTTCCGCTCGGGCGTCAACATCGTGATGTACGCCCTAACCGGCAATTACAAAGCGGATCAGGTGCATGTGCCGGCGCTCCTTGAGCGGCTCGGCCAGTAAAGAGTATTCATGAACTGGACCATCGAATTTCTGCCCTTCCTGCCGGTGCCCTATCTTGTCGTGGCGGCAGGGATCGCTGCGCTCATCGCGCTGGTGCTGTTGTGGCGCGGCCGGCGCGGTTCGCTCTTGCGCATCGCCAGCCTTGCGCTGCTGCTCTTGGCGCTCGCCAACCCCAATCTGAAGCAGGAGGAGCGCGAAAGCCTCTCCAACATCGCCGTCACCGTGCTCGACGAGAGCGCCAGCCAGCGCATTGCCGGGCGCGGTGAGCGCACCGAGGCTTTGCGCGGCGAGCTGTCGACCGCGCTGGCCGGCATTCCCAATCTGGAGACGCGCTGGGTCGAGAGCTCCGGCGGTACCACCTCGAGCGCCGAGGAGACCACGCTGTTCGCCGATCTCAACCGCGCGCTGGCCGACGTGCCGGCCGAGCGGCTTGCTGGCGTCATCATGATCACCGACGGCCAGATTCACGACGTGCCGGCCGATGCCAAGACGCTGGGCTTTGACGCTCCCGTCCATGCGCTGATCACCGGCACACCGGACGAGTTCGACAACCGCCTGGAGATCGTCTCGGCGCCGCGCTTCGGCCTGGTCGGCTCCGAGCAGACGGTCGAGCTGCGCGCCCTCACCACACGCAAGAGCGCGGTTGGCTCGCCCGCAATGCTGAAGGTGCGTCGCGAGGCGGAAAGCGAGGAGGACATCCCGATCCGCTTCGGTGACACGGTAAAGCTGCCCTTTCCCTTCCCCCATGCCGGCAACCTGATCATGGAGGTCGAGCTTGCCGGGCAGGACGGCGAGCTGACGCTGGCCAACAACCGCATAGCGCTACAGGCGCAGGGTGTGCGCGAGAACCTGCGGGTGCTGCTGGTCTCGGGTGAGCCGCATGCCGGCGAGCGCACCTGGCGTAATCTCCTGCGTTCCGACGCCGCCGTGGACCTTGTTCACTTCACCATCCTGCGCCCGCCAGAAAAGCAAGATGGCACGCCCATCAACCAGCTCTCGCTGATCGCCTTCCCGACCCGTGAGCTGTTTTCCGAGAAGCTGTCGCAATTCGACCTGATCATCTTCGACCGCTATCAGCGCCGGGGCGTCTTGCCGCTGATCTATCTCGACAATGTCGCGCGTTATGTCGAGGACGGCGGCGCGGTGCTGGTTGCAGCCGGCTCCGATTTCGCCTCGCCGGTCAGCCTGTTCCGCACGCCGCTTGGCGATGTTCTGCCAGCCGAGCCGACTGGCCGCATCATCGAGCAGCCCTTCAAGCCGGCCTTGACCGAGGTCGGCGAGAAACATCCTGTGACCGCCGGCCTTCCCGAGAGCAATGCCGAGCCCGGCGAGACCCCGAAATGGGGAAGCTGGTTCCGGCTGATCGAGACCTCCCCGCTCGACGGCAGCGTGCTGATGAACGGACCGGACAATGCGCCGGTCCTGACGCTGGTGCGCCGCGGCAAGGGGCGCGCTGCGACCTTCATGTCCGATCATGTCTGGCTGTGGGCGCGCGGCTATGAGGGCGGCGGCCCGCATTCCGACCTGCTGCGCCGGCTCTCGCACTGGCTGATGAAGGAGCCGGACCTGGAGGAGGAATATCTCAAGGCCACCGCTGACCGGAACGCCATCACCATCGAGCGGCGCTCGATGAAGGACGAGGTCGGCGAGGCGACCGTCACCGGCCCGACCGACAAGACCTCGACCGTGCCCTTGGAGAAGGTCAGCCCAGGCCTGTGGCGCGGCCAGCTCACCGCCACCGAGCCGGGCTTGCACAAGATCACCATGGACGGGCTCTCAGCCGTTGCCCTGGTAGGCGCTGCCAACAGCCGCGAATTCTCCAAGGTGGTGGCGACCGACGAGGCGCTCAAACCGATTGCGGACGTGACCGGCGGCGGTCAGTTCTGGATGGCCGGCACCAATGGCAAGTCGCCGGTTGGCCTGCCGCGGCTCTCCATGCTGCATTCCTCGACCAAGTTCTACGGTGCCAATTGGCTCGGCCTGAAGGACCGCGAGGCACATGTGGTGCGCGGTGTGCAATATACGCCGCTGCTGGCGGGCGTGGTGGCGCTTGGCCTGTTCCTGCTGGCAATCGGCCTGACCTGGTTCAGGGAGAGCCGCTGACGGGGTGAGCGTTCGGACCCGCGTTTCCCCTTTCACGCGATAGCGCGTTGGTGCCTTGCTGCCGTAAAATTGTGCACGAGCTCTGCTATTTCCGATTCAGGCACTGGCTTCGAATACAAGAAGCCTTGGGCTGCTGAGCAACCAATCTCGCGCAGCAACGCAACATCGCTGTCTGTGCCCACGCCCTCCGCCACGGTCGTCAGCCCGAGGCTCTTGCCTAAGCTCACAATGGCCGTGACGATCTTGGCGCTCTCGGAGCGAACATGCAGCGTTTTGATAAATGATCGGTCGATTTTGAGAGTATCAAACGGCAGTTCAGACAGGTAGCACAGGCTAGAATATCCAGTTCCGAAGTCGTCGAGAGCCATGCGAATGCCAATTGCCTTCAGTGAGTTGATGACTTCCTTCGCCAAAGCGAAATCAGCCACGAGTGCCTGCTCCGTCAACTCCACCTCGAGCCGCTGGGGCGCAAAGCCTGTTTCATAGAGAGCCCCACGGATTTTAACTGCGAGCAACTCGTCCTGGAGTTGCTGCGGCGAGATGTTTATGGCGAGGGTCAGGTCGGTTGGCAGGAGGCTTGCGGCTGTGCATGCTTGTTTCAGTACGGCCAGAGTCAAAGCGCTGATCTGGCCGGTATCTTCAGCCAGAGGAATGAATTGATCTGGATTGATGAGGCCCCTCGCCGGATGCCTCCAGCGGCTGAGCACCTCAAAACCCCGCAATTCGCCACTCGAAAGGTCAATGAGTGGCTGAAAATAGGGAACCACTTCTCCGCTCGAAATGCCTTGTCTGAGTTCCTCCTCGAGCAGAGCACGTGTGTCAATATCCAGGCTTAAATCATAGACGCGCACCCGCCCACGCCCCTCGAGCTTGGCGCGGTAAAGTGCCATATCGGCCTTGCGGATCAGGTCCTCTTCCCCGACTGCGTTCGCGGGGTAAATCGCAAACCCTGCGCTTGCGCCGATCTGGATATGCGTGCCAGCGAGAGTCATGGGAGAAGAAAGTTCCTCGACGATGCGCATTGCTATGGAGCGTGGGATTTCGTCATCCGCTTCGTATTCAACCAGCGCGACAAACTCATCGCCGCCATAACGTGCTCGAAGCTCACCCTCGCGCAGCACTTTCGCGATCCGCAGCGCCACCTCTTTGAGCACCAGGTCACCGATGAGATGGCCGTGACGATCATTGATTGGCTTGAATCGATCCAGGTCGATCATCAGCAGTGCCAACTTGGATCCATTGAGATTGGCCCGCTCAATCGCGACGTGGAGGGCGTGTCGCATCGAGACGCGATTAGCCAATCCGGTTAGCATGTCGTTAAGCGCTAAATGATTGATTTGTTCTTCTGTCGCCAGGAAAGCATTTGCCGATCTTGTCAAGCTCGTATTGAAGATCCGCCATACCACCAGTCCACCAGCAATAGAAATAAGCAGCGCTGCGCCGATAATGACCAGGGCGCGCTGCTCAACTTGCGTGAGATCACTCCCAACGGAATTGATGACACTCTCAATAAAGCGTGATGTTCCGTCACTGAGGACTTTCTTGTGAAAGGCGTAGTCATCTCCATCGAGAATTCTTCTGGCGCCTACTGAGTCTTCCGAGCGAACTTTCGCAAAAGAATTACGCTCCAGCTCGACAAGGTGATCGTTGGAGGCACGCGTTTCTTCATTAAATCGCGCCACGACAGCGGGCGAGGCAAGTTCGCTCGCGGCAGCGATGCCTTGATCAATCAATGGGAGATTGTCGTTGTAGCGCTTTATCCAGCGCTCCTCGCCGGCTGCTGCCGCCATGTTTGCTGACATGGTGAGGCGCTCATCGGCGAGGAGGATCTGGTCTGCGGCGAGATGGGCCTGAAGTAAACGTTTGTATGCCGCGCGGAATTCGCTCTGGAAAACGAAGCGCTCCGCGACTAAACCCGCGGCGATCACAGCAATGCCTATCAGCGCCGCGAGTACGGCACGACGAGCCTTAGTCGCAGATTGCTTTGCAATAGACCCGGAGTGCATTGGCAAGGTTCCACTCCGACGGACTATGGCTGAATTCAACTTACGATTGCGTTAAGGAGCCTGCCATCGGGGTAATTGGACCGAACTTGCTCGTGCTTTTACCCATGGCATCGAGGTCGTCGCCTCGGCTCTTGGAAGTGCCTATACGGCGGCATCGCTCGGAAAGCGACGCAGGCGGCGCCGAAATAACTCAGCTGAACCCGCTATTGTCCGCCGCGATCATGCCGCTGCACCCGGCCAGGGCGCCCGGCTCCAGTTCCACGGCCAAGATCCGCGCCGGATCGGCGGGGCCGGGCAGCACGATCTGGCCGGCCGACACGGCCGCAAAACCGGCACGTGCGTAGTAAGGCAGGTCCCCGACCAGCACGACGAGTGACACCCCCCGCAGCCGCGCCTCGGCAAGGCTGTCGAGGATCAGCCGCAGCCCGGCGCCCCTGCCCTTATAGGCCGGCGCAACGGCAAGTGGGCCGAGCAGCATGGCGCCAGGCTCGGCGCCGATGGTTACGCTGGTCAGCTGGATGGCGCCGACCAGCACGTCTCCGTCCCAGGCGGTGAAAGCGATGGCCGGGCCCCTCGATGCCTCGCGCACGCGATAGGCGCTGCGGGCGAACCGCCCTGGGCCGAAGGCCTGCTCGTGAAGCTGGAATACCACCGCATCATCGCCCGGCTCTTGCCGCCGGACCGGATAATTATAGGTCATGAGAGCTTCCCGCTCGAAAACGGAATGAGGAGAAGAGGAGCTTTCGAGAGGCGGGGGATTCAACGCCGCTAGCGTTGATGGGCGGTCATCGCCTGCCCAAGGCCACGCGAAAGCACGAATAGCGCGCGCCGGCGTCGTCGCGCTGCGTATGCGCGGCCGGCAACTTTCGCATGGCTTTCACGTTTCTGGCTCATAGCGCAGCGCCTATATCACTGGCGATGTGTGCCGTCCAGCGGCAATTTCCCACCCGACAATCGTAAAGGAGCCATGATGGGCGTTCTCGTTGACGGCATATGGCGCGATCAGTGGTATGACACCGAAAAATCCGGCGGGCGCTTCGTGCGGGAGGAGTCCACTTTCCGCAACTGGGTCACTGCGGACGGCAGCGCCGGCCCGAGCGGGGTGGGCGGCTTCAAGGCGCAAGCCGGCCGTTATCATCTCTACGTATCTTATGCCTGCCCATGGGCGCACCGCACACTGATCTTCCGCGCCCTCAAGGGCCTGCAGGACATGATCTCGGTCGATGTCGTGCATCCGCTGATGGCAGCCGAGGGCTGGACGTTCTCCGACGACTTCCCCGGCGCAACGGGTGACCGGGTGAATGGCCGCGCGCGCCTCTATGAGGTCTATCAGCTCGCCAAGCCCGACTACAGCGGACGCGCCACCGTGCCGGCGCTGTGGGATAAGGAGCAGCGCACCATCGTCTCGAACAAGTCCGCAGAAATCATCCGCATGCTCGGCAGCGCCTTCGACGGACTCGGCGCCAAGCCCGGCGAGTATTATCCGCCTACACTGCGCGAGACGATCGACGAGATCAACGCGCGCGTCTACGACAAGATCAACAACGGCGTCTATAAATGTGGCTTTGCCACGCGCCAGCGCGCTTATGAGGCGGCTTTCAGCCCCCTTTTTCACGAGCTCGACGCCCTGGAGGAGCGGCTCGCGCTCCAGCGCTATCTCGCCGGCGATCGGCCGACCGAGGCGGACTGGCGGCTGTTCACCACGTTAATTCGGTTCGATGCGGTCTATTACAGCCACTTCAAATGCAACCGCCAGCGCATTACCGATTATCCGAACCTCTCGGGCTATCTGCGCGATTTGTATCAACAGGACGGTGTCGCGGGGACCGTGCATATGGACCACATCAAATTCCACTATTACGCCTCGCACCGTAACATCAATCCGACCGGCATCGTGCCGCTCGGCCCGGCGCTCGACTTTTCTGCGCCGCATGACCGGGACCGGTTTACGGGCTGACGCGGGCTGGCGTTATAGGCGCGTTCGGCGCCGGCGCAGACGGCCGCTACCAATGCTGGCCGACCGGCTGGCCTTCGAAGATCTCGGCGAGCCGCCGCGTGGTGCTGCGGGCGACGTCGGGAGGCGGGGCATTGATCGGGAAGAAGCGCTGCTCCAGGATCTCAAAGCTTGGCGCAGGGACGCGCGGCTGCTCCCAGTGACGCACGATGAACAGGGCCACGTGATCGCTTGGCGAGATATGGAAATTGGCAAAAATGCCATGCAACACCGGCGTGCCTTTGACGATCACGCCAGTTTCCTCCTCGACCTCGCGGGCGAGCGCGGCGATCAGCGTCTCGCGCCATTCGACCCCGCCGCCGGGAAAATGCCAGCCGGGCTGGTAGCCGTGGCGCACCAGCAGCACCTCTTTGCTGTCTTTGAGGATCACCCCCTGGGCGCCGAGGGTCATGCCACGACGCAGCCGCCAATACGGCATCAGCATTTTCACGACACGTCGTTTCATGCCCTGCTCCCCCCTCGCGCCGCTTATGGCTCATTTGGGGCTGAAATGTGTTACCCGCGCACCTGGCGCGGATTTTCTGATTCCCGGCCGCAAGGCAGCACGGTTTTACTGCACGGCGCAATAGGGCAGAAGGTGGATTGCGTTTGCTTCGGTTAGGAGGCGGGACGGTGGCCGGGTAGGCGAGTGGCGGCCGTTTACGCGGGGAATGCCTGGGCTATTCCATGACCTCGACAACACCGGCGGGTGCGCGGCGGGGCCCTTCCATCAGGAGCAGCAGCGGGATGACCGCTATCACTATCCACATCATGGCGCGGAAATCGTTGAGATAGCCGATGGTGGCGGCTTGGCTGGTGACGACCTGATTCAGCGCTGCCGCCCCCGCCGGGCTGTGCCAATCCCAGACATGAGGCAGCCAGGGCTGCTGCATAGCCGTGCGGAACGGCGTCAGATGCGCGGCAAGGCTCGAATGCACCACCTGCGTGGTCTGGGTCAGCATGGTGATCATCACCGAAATGCCGATCGAAGAGCCGATATTGCGCATAAGTGAGAACATCGCCGTGCCGTCATTGCGGTATTGCGGGTTGAGGGTGGCGAAGGTGATAGTCGAGAGCGGCACGAACACGAAGCCGAGGCCAATGCCCTGGATGACGCCGGTGGTCACGATGGTCGCGATGCTCACGTCAGTGGTGAACCCCGCCATCTGATGCAGCGCGACCGCCATCATGATGAAGCCGAACAGGATGAGGTAGCGCACATCCACCCGGCCGATCATCCGCCCGACGGCTATCATGGCGATCATTGAGCCGATGCCGCGGGGGGCGAGCACCAGACCGGCGGTCACGACGGGAAAGCCCATCAGCTCCTGCAGGAAAGGCGGCAGCAGCGCCAGCGTCGCCAGCAGCACAATGCCGACGATGAAGATCATCGCGAGGCCCACCGCGAAATTACGGTCCTTGAACAGCGCCGGCCGCAGGAACGGGTTCCTCGCGGTGAACATCTGCACGAAGAACATGTAAAGGCAGACGGCGAAGACCGCGCCTTCGATGATGATCTCGGTCGAGGAGAACCAATCCTGGGACTGGCCGCGGTCGAGCATGATCTGTAGCGCGCCAATCGAGAGGCTGAGGAGCGCAAAGCCGAACCAGTCAAAGGGCAGGCCCGGACGCTTCTCGGTCTCCGAGACGAACGCGATGATGCCGGCGAGCGCAAGGATGCCGACCGGCAGGTTGATATAGAAGGTCCAGCGCCAATCATAATATTCGGTGAGCCAGCCGCCGAGCGTCGGCCCGAGGATCGGCCCGAGCATGACGCCCAGCCCCCACATCGCCATCGCCGAGCCATGCTGCTCGCGCGGATAGGTGTCGAGCAGCACGGCCTGCGACAATGGCACGAGGCCGGCGCCGAATGCACCCTGCAGGAGACGGAAGATCACCATCTGCGGCAGCGACGTAGCCGCGCCGCAGAGCATGGAGGTGAGGGTGAAGCCGGCGACCGAGACGATGAACAGCCGCTTGCGCCCGAAGCGCGCGGCCAAATACCCGGTCGGCGCGGTCATCACCGCGGCGGCGACGATATAGGAGGTCAGCACCCAGGAGATCTGGTCCTGGGTGGCCGACATCGAACCCTGCATATGGGGCAAGGCGACGTTGGCGATGGTCGTGTCCAGCGCCTGCATGATGGTCGCCAGCATGATCGGAATGGTGGTGAGCAGTCGGTCGAGAGCCGTCGGCTCCGACCGGCCGGAGAGGGCCGCGGCAGTCATTTTGCGGTCTCGACGGTGCTGGCCTTGGCGGCCCCATCGCCGAACCAGGACAGGGCGGTTTTGACGAGGCCCGGCAGCTCGCGCTGGTGGTGGGTGTCGATCTCAACCTCGGTGCTCATGCCGGCGCGCAGGATTTCGGCGTCCTGCGAGGCGTCAACCGCGATGCGCACGGGGATGCGCTGCACGACCTTCACCCAGTTGCCGGTGGCGTTCTGGGCTGGGATGACCGAAAACTCCGCGCCAGTCGCTGGCGCAAGACTCTTCACCGTGCCGTGCCAGACCTTGTCTGGATAGGTATCAACCCAGATGTCGACCTTCTGGCCAGGCTTGACGTAGGTCAGCTGGATTTCCTTGAAATTGGCATCGATCCAGAGGTTCTGCGCCGAGACCAGGCTCATCACCGCGCCGCCCGGGGCCACATATTGGCCGGGCTGCGGCAGGTTCGAGGCAACGCCGTCGAACGGCGCCTTGACGTTGGTGTGCGCAAGGTCAAGCTGGGCCTTATCCAGCGCGGCCTTGGCCTGGAGATATTGTGGAATTGCCTCGACCGCGGTATCGGCGCTGCCGCCGAGCTTGGCGAGCGTGGTCTGCATGGCTTGGCTGTCGAGTACGACCTGCTGGCGCGCGGCATCGAGCGCGTTCTTGGTGTCGTCCAGCGTCTGCTGGGAGACCACGCTGTTTTTCTCCAGCGCTGCCTGCCGGTCGTATTTGCGCTGGGCGTAGTCGAAATTGATCTTGGCGAGTGCGAGGCTTTCCTGCTGCTGCTTGTAGGTTTCTTTCAGCGCGTTGAGGTCCTGAGCTGTTTCCGCGAGATTGGCCTTGGCCTGCTCGACGGCGATCTCAAAGGGGCGGCGCTCGACATGGAACAGCACATCGCCCGCCTGCACATGCTGATTTTCATGCACGGCGACGTCGGAAATCGATCCGCTGATCTGCGGGCTGACCGCAACCATATCGGCCTGAACATAGGCGTTGTCGGTCTCGACATAGCGCCCGCCGGTGTAGTACCACCACGCGCCGCCGATGATCACGGCAAGCGGGCCGGCGATCAGCAGCAGCGGGCGCAGCCAGCGCCGCCGCGCTTTTGGTTTTACCGGTGTGAGAAGCACCGCAGGAGCTGCGGTCGCTGCCGGGTCGGCATCCTCGACCTCCGGCGCAAGGCCGGTTTCTGTGACTCTTTGGTCCATGGTTTTCGCTTCAGTCTTGTTCTGCTGGAAGGGCCTGGGGCAATTTCTTCGCCTCGGCCTCGCAATCGATCAGGTTCTGGCGCATGTGCTGCAGCGCCTCGACCATCATGGCCAGTGTCTCAGGGGGAAGCCCCGCAAGCGCATCGGCGCGGGTCTCGGCCGCCAGGTTCCACATCGTGTCGATGAGCGGCGCGGCCGTTGCGGTGAGATAGAGCTGCACCGCCCGGCGGTCGGCAGGATCGGGCCGGCGCTCGACCAGGCCCGCCTCTTCGAGGCGGTCGATCAGGCGGGCGAGCGAGATCGGCTGGATTTCCATCAGCTCCGCAAGCGTCGCCTGATTGATGCCTTCGCGGCGCGACAAATGCGCAAGTGTCTGCCACTGCGTCTCGGTCAGGCCGAGGTCGCGTGCGCGGCGCGTGAAATTGCGCCGCATCAGACGCGAGACGTCTTTCATCAGGAAGCCGATATTCTGTTCGGGGTCGCGCCTTGCGGCCATGACCTCCCCTCCGATTGCATACCAAGCTTATAGTAAGCTACATATATTATATATTGCGCTTACATTCAAGCGACCGCTGGATCGCCGCCTTGGCTGTTCCGGCCTGATGGGAGGAGAGAGATGGGCCTAGACAAGGGGAAGGAATCACTGAGGCTTGGGACAGCTGCGTCAGCAGTCCAGCCTATTGAGATGCGGCATGAAAAGAAGTTTTGGCTTGATGATTATGATCTTTGAGCTTAACCAGCAGCTTTACATTATCCGAGTTAAAGCAATGTACTCGTAGCGATGCGTGGAAGCGGCGGAAGAATGACCGCGCCGGCTAATACCCCGCGGGCGGATTGTGTGTTGAAGGATTTGATCCCATGCCCACTCCCTTTGTTCACGAGCAGATCAATTTCGCCGACTATCAGGTCAAGGATAACGAGTTCGCCCATCTCTCCCTGCGCGATCTGCTCGAAGCTCGGGACCTTTATCATGTACATTTGATGCGCCATCCCAACGTCGTTGCGACCGCGGTGGGGCGCTACCGGATTCGCAAAGGCGACAGCTGGCCCAACGATCCACACAAGCGCAAAGGCACAGGCGTGCGGCGGCTCGACAACTCCGAGATCCGCCCCTATTCCTGGCCTTGCATCCTGGTCTTCGTCGATCAGTGGGAAGACAAGAAGGCGTTCGCCGAACATCCCGAGGACATGGTGCCGAAGACCCTATTCACGCCGCAGGGCGGGAAGGTGCCGGTCTGCGTGGTCGAGGCACCCCGGGAGACGGTCAGCGCGAGGGAGGCGCCCGATGTCCTCTACCCGCTGAACAATGTCGGCCCCGGACACCCGATCATCGCCCGTATCCAGGGCCGGGAATTCGTCGCAACAATTGCATGTCTGGTAAGCGACGGACACAAGGTCTATGCGCTAACCAACAGGCATGTGACGGGCAGCGGGGGCGAGGTGGTGTTCACCGATCTCGGCGGCGTTCGCAAGCCGATCGGCACAAGCGCGGCAAAGCAGCTCGGCCTGGTGCCATTCTCTAAGCTCTATCCGAATTTCCCCGGCCGCGACACCTTCGTGAACGTCGATGTCGGCTTGATCGATCTCGACGATGTGACCGATTGGACCTCGAAAATCCGCGATCTTGGCGTGATGGGGCCGATGGCGGACTTCAGCGCCGGCAGTATCTCGCTCTCGCTGATCGGCTGTCAGGTGCGGGGCATCGGAGCGGCGGGCGGCGATATGCGCGGTGAGATCCATGCGCTGTTCTATCGCTATAAGGCGAGCGGCGGCTTTGAATATGTCGCGGACCTGTTCATCGGCCCGCGCAGCCCGCGCGAGGACCGGACGAAATATGAAGGTGACGACGCCCATTTCGACACGCTGCCCGGCGATTCCGGAACGCTCTGGCTGCTCGAGCCGATCGAGCCGGCCTCCGCCAGAAAGCCGGCAGCGAATAAGAAATCTGCAGAGAAGGAGGAGTGCAAGCTTCTGCCGCTCGCGGTGCAGTGGGGCCGGCATAGGCTTAATTCCGCGAGTGAGCATCCGGCGCAAAGCTTTGCCCTGGCGACGCTGATCTCGCGCGTGTGCGCCGAGCTGGAGGTCGATATCATTCGCGACTGGAATGTCGACCAGACCGATACCTGGGGATCGATCGGGCATTACTCGATTGCCAATCGCGCGCAATTCGCCCTGTCGGAGCGATTTCCCAAGCTGGTCGAGCTAGTGGCAAACAACGCATCTCTCATCAGTCACGACGATGCAACTATCCTCACTTCCAATTTCAAAGGCACGGGCAAGCAGCCGTTCGTCGCCATGGCGGATGTGCCGGACTTCTTCTGGAAGGCAGGCATTGCCAAGCAAGGCTTTGCCCGTGCGAATGAGAAACCGAACCACTTTGCCGATATGGACCAGCCGGGGCCGGACGGGCGCACGCTTCTCGACCTTACCAAGGACGACGACTTTATTGATCCCGACAAATGGCAGGTCTTCTATGACAGCGTCACCGATGCTCTAAGCGGCGCGCCGATTTCACTCCAGCATCGAGGTCTTCTTCCGTTCCGGGTCTGGCAGATTTTCGACGACATGGTTGAATTCGCCAGCGACGGGGATGCCGCGCGATTCATCTGCGCGGCCGGGGTGCTGACCCACTATATCGGCGATGCCTGTCAGCCCCTGCACATCTCCTTCATGCATGATGGCGACCCGACGCGGCCGGTCGAAACCGTGATCACGAAAGGCGCGCATGCCGGGGAGACCAGATTGCACGCGCTTGGGGAAGGCGTTCACTCAGGCTATGAGGACGAGATGGTGAACGACAACCGCAAAGCGATCCTGGATGCACTCGCGAAGGTGCCGAAAACGGAAGAGTCCGAATGGATCAACAGCGGCTTTGCCGCTGCGCGCGAGACGATCCGGCTGATGCGCCGAACCGTCAAGACCATTGCGCCGCGTGATTTGGTGGACGCCTATGTCGCGGCGGGCGGCAAGACCAACAACAAGTCCGCGGCTGTGCTCTGGCGCGAATTCGGCCCCCGGACCATCAAGGTCATGAAGGATGGCACGCATTTGCTGGGTGTGCTGTGGGAGAGCGCCTGGGCGGCGGGCAATGGCGAGAAGCACGTCAAGGCAACCGCCCTTGTCGACGGTATGAGGATCGTCCGGGATGACGGCTTTCTGCCCTCGATGACGATCAAGGATATCGGATCAATCCTGAAGCACCGCCCTCAATCCATAAGGACCGCGCCTGCTACGCCAGCACCGATCCCGGCGCTGGCGGAGGACACGGTCAGATAACGGCCTAAGCAGCGTTCCGGAGGGGGGTGGCGGGCTGGGCATTTGGCTCGGAGGCACTGCCCGCCAGCTCCGTCGTCTCGCGGAGCATCAGATAACCCTGCCGGTGGAAGCGCCAGCGGTCGGCGGGCTTCAGCGCGCCAAGCGCCCCGTACCCGTTGCCGGTCCAAGGGGCGGCGAGCCGGATTTCAAATGGCAGTCCCTCAAAACGGCCCTCGGCGAAAATCAGCAAAAGGGATTTGTCGCGCCCAGACCGGGCGAATTCGTAACGTTCGGACATAAGCACCTGCCGGGAATTTTAGAACAAAAAGAGAACAACACAATTCTCTCCGGCTGTCAAACGGGAGTGTACGCGTCCTCGATAACGATCATAAAGGCGATAGGTTCCTTTATGGCGGATTAACAACTTACTGAGAAATTTAAGAAAATTTGATTTGCGCGCTGCGCAAAGGCTGGATGCAACGCGCGCTGCCAGCGACGATCGCTCTCGACATTGAAAATCGGCGCTTGGTCGTTTGGCCCCGGAGCTCTTCTCATGGTGGAGCGAAGAAATTGATCAGTTCATCGGCTGTCTGTTGCGGTATTTCCTCGGCAAAGAAATGACCTCCTGGGAGTGCCGCTCCTCGCACATCGTGAGCCCAATCTCGCCACAAACCAAGTGGACCGCCGGCGTCTGAATACCAGTCATTCAGGCCCCCCTGTTTGCTCCAAAGTACGAGAACGGGACAAACGATGCGCCGGCCTCCCGTTTGATCGCTAAGGTCATGCTCATGATCAATTGTTGCGCCGGCTCGGTACTCTTCACAAATCGCGTGCACCCGTGCAGGATCACGCAGCTGTTCGACATAGGCCCTGTGGATCTCTGGACCGAACGCCTCCGACGCCGAACCCCAATTGCTAAGCGCATCCGAGATAACTGCCTCCGGAGCAGCGGAGAGAAGCTTTTCCGGTAGCGGCTCGGGCTGCGCCAGCAGGGACCATGGCCAATAGCCGATGGTCAGCCTCTTATCGGCGCGCTTCCAGGCCTCGGCGATCGGAATGACGTCAAGAACGGCGAGCCGCTCGATCACGTCCGGGTGATCGAGGGCCATGCGGTAGGCCACTCGGCCGCCGCGATCATGCCCCGCGACCGAGAACCGCGAGAACCCAAGTTTTTCCATCATGGCAATCAAGGCCGCTGCCATTGCTCGCTTCGAAGCCTGGGCGTGATCCGGGCGAGAGACAGGAATGCCGCTACGGCCATAGCCGGGCAGATCGGCGCAGATGACTGTGAAGCTGCGGGAAAGCAGAGGCGCCACCGATCGCCACATGAGATGCGTCTGCGGAAAGCCGTGCAGCAAGAGGACGGGCCGGCCGGAGCCAAACCGGCGCAAGAAGATGGTAGTCTCGCCGGCCAGCACTTCGACAGTTTCGAATTCGTCGAACGGTGGGAGGGTCATCGCAAGCTCTCGCCATCATTTTGCAGGGCGCTACGTTACCGGCAATCCAATCTTGTTCCCGCTGGCATTTTTTCCAGTTGAAACCGCAGACCGCCAGCTGGCGGTACGGATGAAAGCCGGCGTTCACAGCCGATGCGATCGCCCTTCACCGGCCGTCATCACAGCGCAACGCAGCAGAACGGCCCTTCGCGCACCGGCGAGGGCACCGCAAGGGCGGAGCAGGCTGCGACCATTCGCCCCTCCCGGCCCATGATCTCGTCCGCGAGCCGCACCAGGAGGCGGTTCGGCTTGGCGGGAGCGCTCGCCGCGCGCAAGCGCTGGGCAAGCTCGTCTTCGGCAATCTGCGGGCACAGCAGGCATAGCGCGATGAAGACCGCGGCCGGCGAGCGGCTAATGCCGGCATGACAATGGATGAGAAGCGGCGTGTCTTGGTCCCAGCCTTCGAGAAAATCGATGAGCTGATGGATGTGATCGGCGTCCGGCGCGATCAGCCCTTCGGCCGGATGATCGATATCGTTCATAATTAAACGCAGATGGTCTGCCGCCTGGAGATGCGCCGGTGTCACAATATCGGCCATCATCGGTCCATTGATGAGGGTAATGGCGCGCCGCGCGCCGACCTCTTCGGCTCTCTCGAGCGACCAGATCGGCCCGACAAAAATTTTGCCCGATCCCCTCACGCCTTTGCTCTCCATCAATTCCCGCAGCCTTTCGCCCATATATCCTCAATTCGCCGCATTCGCAGCTTCGACGATACAGCTTGAGATCAAATTCCTGTTCTATGCTTCGACGAAGGAGCGATTGCAGGGCTGAAAAAGCGTCGACATAATGCGGTAAACAGAATTTGGGGAGGAAGTCCCGATGACCGAAGCTCAGGTTTATCCTGTTCCAGATGTTTGGCAGAAGACGGCCTATGTCGATAGCACACGCTATTACGAGATGTATGAGGCGAGTATTGCCAGCCCGGACATCTTCTGGGGCGAGCACGGGCATCGGATCGACTGGATCAAGCCGTACACCAAGGTGCGCAACGTCTCATTTGCGCCCGGCAACGTTTCGATCAAATGGTTCGAGGACGGAACGCTGAATGTCTGCGCCAATTGCGTGGACCGGCACCTCGCCAAGCGCGGCGACAAGGTTGCGCTAATCTGGGAGGGCGACGATCCTTCCATGGACCTCAAGATCACCTACCGCCAGCTTTACGACCGCGTCTGCCGCTTCGCCAATGTGCTGAAGAAACACGGCGCCAAAAAGGGCGACCGCATCACAATTTACCTGCCGATGATCCCCGAGGCAGTCTATGCCATGCTCGCCTGCGCGCGCATCGGGGCGATCCATTCCATCGTATTCGGCGGCTTTTCACCAGATAGTCTCGCCAACCGCATCGAGGATTGCGACAGCAACATCGTCATCACCGCCGACGAAGGCCTGCGCGGCGGCCGCAAGGTGCCGCTCAAAGCCAATGCCGATGAGGCGCTGGAGAAGTGCCCGTCGGTACAGACGGTGATCGTCGTCAAGCGCACCAATGCGCCGGTCGCGTTCAAGCCGGGGCGGGACGTGTGGTATCACGAGGAAGCCGATACCGTTGCGGCCGAATGTCCGCCCGAGCCGATGAACGCCGAGGACCCGCTGTTCATCCTCTACACCTCCGGCTCGACCGGCAAGCCGAAGGGCGTGCTGCATACATCCGGCGGCTATCTCGTCTATGTTGCGATGACGCATCAATATGTGTTCGACTACAAGGAGGGCGATGTCTATTGGTGCACAGCCGATGTCGGCTGGGTAACCGGTCACAGCTACATCGTTTATGGCCCGCTCGCTAACGGCGCCATATCGCTGGTGTTCGAGGGCGTGCCGAACTACCCGTCCGCCTCGCGCTTCTGGGAGGTCGTCGACAAGCATAAGGTTAACATCTTCTATACTGCCCCGACCGCGATTCGGGCGCTGATGGGCGCCGGCGATGAACACGTGAAGAAGACCTCGCGCGCTTCGCTCAAACTGCTCGGCTCGGTCGGCGAGCCGATCAATCCCGAGGCCTGGGAGTGGTACTACAATGTGGTCGGGGACAAGCGTTGCCCGATCGTCGATACCTGGTGGCAGACAGAGACCGGCGGCATCCTGATCACGCCGCTGCCCGGCGCTATCCCGACCAAACCCGGCTCGGCGACCAAGCCGTTCTTCGGCATCAAGCCGGCGCTGGTCGATCCCGAGGGCAAGATCCTGGAGGGTGCGGCCTCCGGCAATCTGGTGATCCTCAATTCCTGGCCGGGGCAGATGCGCACGGTCTACAAGGATCACGAGCGCTTCGAGCAGACCTATTTCTCCGCCTATAAGGGGATGTACTTCACCGGCGATGGCTGCCGGCGCGATGAGGACAGCTATTACTGGATCACCGGCCGCGTCGATGATGTGATCAACGTATCCGGCCACCGGATGGGCACGGCGGAGGTGGAATCCGCCCTTGTCGCCCACCCCAAGGTCGCCGAAGCCGCCTGTGTTGGCTATCCGCATAGCCTCAAGGGCCAGGGGATCTATGTCTATGTGACGCTGATGGCCGGCGAGCAGCCGACCGAAGAGCTGCGCAAGGAGCTGCGTGATTGGGTGCGTCATGAAATCGGCGCTATCGCCGCGCCCGACCTCATCCAGTTCGCCCCCGGCCTGCCGAAGACGCGCTCCGGCAAGATCATGCGCCGCATTCTGCGCAAGATAGCCGAGGATGATTTCTCCAATTTGGGCGATATTTCCACCCTTGCCGAGCCGGCCGTGGTCAACGACCTGATCGAGAACCGGATGAACCGCCACGGCACTTGAGGCTGGCGGGCTAAATAGCAACGCGAAATGCGCCGCGAGCTGCTCCGCCAGGGCCTACTGGCGGAGCAGTTTTTTGTGCAGATCGCTTACTCGGGCAGGACTTGCTGCTCACGCACGAACCGCCGCGGCGCGAGAAGAGCTGGCAAGCGAGGCGCCGGCGTTGCAACACCCGTTCGGCGGGTTTATTCGGCGGCTACGCTGACATTCGGCAATCTTGTGACGGCGGTCACAACGGCAGGGCGTCAATCCCCCTAGGTTCCATCAGAACATGATGTTCAGATAAAACCAAGGGATCGACAATGACCAAACTTCATCGCCTATGTGCTCTCTTCATCGCAGCTGCGGCGCTCGCTGCCTCGGCCCTCGTCGCCGACGCTTCTGCAAAGCCGCTCTCGGGCAATAACCAGCCGAATGTGGTGTGCATCCGTGCACCTTGCCCCGGATCCACTCTGCCGAAGGTGGAAAAGCCGCATAAGCCTGACGTGGTGTGCATCCGCGCGCCTTGCCCCGGCTCCTTTCACCCGAAGGTGGAAAAGCCGCACAAGCCCGACGTGGTGTGCATCCGCGCGCCCTGTGGTCCTTTCAAGCCAATCGTCCGTGACCACCGCAAGCCGGTGACCGATCCGATTGTCCGTGACCACCGTACCGACCCGATCGTGCGCGACCATCGCACCACTGTGAATGATCCGATTGTACGGGATCATCGCACGACGTCCCCGGCCAATGCGCCGGTCGTTCGCGATCACCGCGATCAGGTGGTAGTCCGTGATCACCGCAATGACGTCGTCGTCCGCGACCATCGCTAGGAGAAATGAGTAAGCCTGCGGTCTCCGGCCGTCATTCGGCGGATGCAGCCTCCAACCAGCACTTTCTTAGTATGATCATCCTCCAAAAGCGATCCGCGAGTTGCTCCGCCTGGGCAACTCGCGGATTTCAGCTTATCGACGATCGTCAAGGCCGGTCAGCGGCCTCAAGGCCCCGATTGAGCCAGGGAGCTGCTCGAACCGGAAGTCAGCCGCGAATGGGCTGTACCCCCGGGGCGGAGCGGATATCGACAGATGCTCGGGCTTGGCAAGGCAGATTGCCAACCAGGTGAGGGAGAAAGGGCGGCATTGCTGTCGTCTATCCGTTGAGGCCTCTCGGCCGCTGACGAGACCATCATGTCGACACAACTTTAGGTTGTCAAAAGCGGCAGGCAGTTTTTCCCCGATCCCAACATTGCGGGTTTATCCTTATCGGCTATTACTTGACTTTGCGGGTCATTCTTGCGCCGGCGCGCATGAGACAGCCTCATCGTTCCAGCCCGCCGGCACTGGTGCCGAGCATGTGTCGCACCCATATGTTGGCTTGAGAATTTCCTCGCCGAAGCAGCTTGACAATCTCGTACAAAACAGGAACATTTGCCCTCCGGTTTGTACTCGGCCGGAAGCATTTTCCGGCCACCTCACGGGTGGGACATGCCATGGACGACAGCACCTTTCCGGCCCTCTCGCGCCAGATTTGGGAAGAGAAATACCGCTATGCGCCAGGCGGCGGCGCGCCAGAGACGAGCCTTTCCGAGACGTTTCGGCGCGTGGCCACAGCTGCAGCGGAGGCGGAAGCCGAACCCGACCGTGCGCTGTGGGCTGAGCGTTTCTACGAGCTGATCGCCGGACTCGAATTCCTTCCTGCCGGCCGCATCCTTGCCGGGGCGGGCACCGGCCGCACCCGGGTGACGCTGTTCAACTGCTTCGTGATGGGTACGATCGGCGATGATCTAGGCGCGATCTTCGAGAACCTTAAAGAGGCCGCGCTCACCATGCAGCAGGGCGGCGGCATCGGCTATGACTTCTCGACGCTGCGCCCGCGCGGCGCGCCGGTGAGGGGCGCCGGCGCCGATGCTTCCGGCCCGGTGAGCTTTATGGATGTGTGGAACGCCATGTGCGCCACCATCGTCTCGGCTGGCGCGCGCCGCGGGGCGATGATGGCGACGCTCGCCTGCGATCATCCCGACATCGAGGCTTTCATCGAGGCCAAGTCCGACCCCAGCCGGTTACGGATGTTCAACCTCTCCGTCCTTGTCACGGACGCCTTTATGGATGCCGTAACGCGGGACGCGAGCTGGGACCTCGTCTTCGAGGGCAAAGTCTATAAGACCCTGCCCGCCCGGGCGCTCTGGGACAAGATCATGCGCTCGGCCTATGCGTTCGCCGAGCCGGGCGTAATCTTCATTGACCGCATCAATGCTGAGAACAACCTTTCCTATTGCGAGACGATCCGGGCGACCAACCCTTGCGGGGAGCAGCCTCTGCCGCCCTATGGCGCGTGCCTGCTCGGCTCGGTCAATCTGGCCCGGCTGGTGCGACACCCCTTCACCGCCGATGCGCAGCTCGATGAGGACCGCTTGCGCGAGGTGGCGGGGCTCGCCGTGCGCTTCCTCGACAATGTCATCGACATCTCCCGCTTTCCGTTCGAGGCCCAGCGCGCGGAGGCCATGGCCAAGCGCCGCATCGGCATCGGGGTCACCGGTCTTGCCGATTGCCTGATCATGTGCCGTGAGCGCTATGGCAGCGAGGAGGCCGCTGCGCTCGCCGGGCGCTGGATGGCGCTGATCCAGGATGCCGCCTACCGCGCCAGCGCCGCGCTCGCCGCCGAGAAGGGCTGCTTCCCCCTCTATGAGGCGGCGGCATTCCTTGCCGCGCCTGGGGTGCGCCGGCTCGGTGTGGAAACCCAGAAGCTGATCGCCGAGAAGGGCATGCGCAATGGGCTCCTCACCTCGATCGCGCCAACCGGCACGATCTCGCTGCTTGCCGGCAATGTGTCGAGCGGCATCGAACCGGTTTTCGACCTCGCCTACGACCGGCGCATTCTCATGCCCTCCGGCGAGAAGCGCACCGAACATGTCGAGGACCACGCCTATCGCCAGTTCCACGAGGCGTTTGGTGCAGGCGCCGTCTTGCCGGACTATTTCGTCACCGTGCAGGATCTAGAGCCCGGCGACCATCTGCGCATGCAGGCCGCGCTTCAGCCCCATGTCGATGCTTCCATCTCCAAGACCGTAAACTGCCCCGAGGCGACCGATTTCACCGCCTTCCAGACCATCTATAGGGAAGCCTATGCGCTGGGGCTGAAAGGCTGCACGGTCTACCGGCCAAATGCCGTCACCGGCAGCGTGCTGGTCCGCGCGCCGGAGGAGATGGCAAGCCTTGAGCCCGCGCCTGAGCAGACGCCTGGCCCTCCGGCTGTGCCGGTCGCGGCGCGGGAGGACCGACGGGCGGACGTCGTCTATATGGCGAAGCCCTTGGAGCGCGATCCGGTGCTGGCCGGCGCAACCTACAAGCTGAAATGGCCGGATTCCGACCACGCCCTCTACGTCACCATCAACGACATCGTCCAGGACGGCCGCAAGCGTCCGTTCGAGATCTTCATCAACTCCAAGAACCTGGAGCATTACGCCTGGACGGTGGCGCTGACGCGGATGATCAGCGCCGTGTTCCGCCGCGGCGGCGACATCACTTTCGTGGTGGAGGAGCTCAAGGCCGTGTTCGATCCGCGCGGCGGCCAGTGGATGGGCGGGCGTTATGTTCCGAGCCTTCTCGCCGCAATCGGCGACGTGATCGAAAAGCACATGCTCAGCACAGGCTATCTGCAGCGGCCGGACGCACCGGAGAAGGAGCGCCGGCTGGCCGTGAACGAAAGTGTGGGCCGCCTGCCCGGCGCTTGCCCGCGCTGCGGGGCGGCCGCGCTGATGCTGCAGGAAGGTTGCCTGCGTTGCCGGGATTGCGGCTATTCCAAATGCAGCTAGCCAGCACACCCAGCCGGCGAAGCATTACGGCCAATCGGCCAAGACGAGGCTCAGCCAGGCTTCCGGGTAGGGGGTGACCCCACGACCAGACGGCCGGACGGCGTGCGCTCCACGGTGAGCGGCACGCCGTAAAGCCGAGTGAGCTGCTGGGCGTTCAGCACAGTGTCGACCGGGCCGGTCGCGAAGTGATTGTCGCGGCCGATCACCGCGACGCGGTCGGCGATGGCGAAAGCCTGTTCCGGCTCGTGGGTAGAGATCAGCACCGCAAGGCCGTCCTCGGCGAGCGCGGCGACGCGGTCCAGCACCAGCAGCCGATTGGCGAGATCAAGGCTGGCGGTCGGCTCATCCATCACCACGGCGCCGGCCTGCTGGGCGAGCGCGCGGGCGATCAGCGCGAGCTGGCGCTGGCCGCCAGAAATGCGGTTGGCGTCCTGCTGGGCGAGGTTCGCAATGCCGAGGGCAGCGAGCGCCTCCATGGCAATGGCGTAGTCGGCGCGTCCCGGTGCCGCGAAGGCGCCGAGATAGGCGGTGCGACCCATCACCACGAGGTCAAGCACGGTGTAAGCGAAGTCGCTGACATAGGCCTGCGGCACATAGGCGACCTGGCGCGCGACGGCGCTGCGCGGCAGGTCGGCAAGATCTTCGCCGCCGATCCGCACCGTGCCGGCGAGCGGCGGGATCAGGCCGAGCAGCGTCTTGAACAACGTGGTCTTGCCGACGCCGTTCGGGCCGAGCAGGCAGGTGATGCTGCCCGGCTCCAGGGCGAGGCTGATGCCGCTCGCGACCACGGTCGCACCATAGCCGATGGTCAGATCGTCGGCGGCGAGCATCGTCATGGCAGCTCGCGGTGCCGGCGCCGGGCCAGCAGCCAGACGAAGGCCGGGCCGCCGATCACGGCGGTGAGCACGCCGAGCGGGATCTCGATCTTTGCCGCCGAGCGGGCGAGAGTATCGACCGCAACCATGAAGGCCGCGCCGAGCAGGATCGATGCCGGCAGCAGGCGGTCGAAGCGCGGACCGACCAGTAGCCGCGCCATATGCGGCACCATCAGTCCGACCCAGCCGATCACTCCGGAAATGGCAACCACGCTGGCGGTGACCAGCGTTGCGGCGGCGATCACCAGCGCACGCAGCCGGCTGACATCGACGCCGAGCGCACGCGCCTCGTCATCCCCGAGGGAGAGCACGCCAATCCGCCAGCGCAGCAGGATCAGCGGCAAGAGGCCGAGGAGGACGACCGGCAGCACCGCGCCGACATCGGCCGGCTTGACGCCGGCAAGGCTGCCGAGCAGCCAGAAGGTGATCGCCGGGAGCTGGTCATAGGGGTCGGCGAGCACCTTCACCAGCGAGATCGCGGCTCCCGCCAGCGCGCCGACCACGATACCAGCGAGCACCAGGACCAGAACATCGCCGCCGCCGCGCAGCGTGCGCGCCAGCAACAGCACGACAGCGACGGTCGCGAGACCGCCACCAAAGCCGAGGAACTGGATGGCGGCGACAGGCAGCCCGAGCAGGATGCCGAGCACGGCCCCGAGCCCTGCCCCCGTCGAGACGCCGAGGATATCCGGCGAGACCAGGGGATTGCGGAACAGGCTCTGATAGGCGGCTCCCGCTGCGGCGAGCGCCGCGCCGACCAGCATGGCGGCGAGCACGCGCGGCAGGCGGATGTTGAACAGCACGGTGTCGATCGGGCCGGCGGCGGTGCTGCCGACCGCGCGGCTGATGATGGCCGCGAGGACGTCGAGCGGGGCAATGCGATAAGGCCCGATCCCGGAGGCGATCAGCACTGTCGCGAGCAGGAGCAGTGAAAGGATGAGCAGCATCGCCGCCGCGCGGCCTGTGCCCTGCCCCATGGCGGAGGGGCCGGCCTGCGGGGGCGGGACATGGCCTCGGCGCGGCAACCCGCGCGCCGCCCGCCGCGGCTCTGCTTCGGCCGGAGCAGGCGCTGACATCTCGGGCGCGGGGCGTCTATCCGCTGAATCGTCCATGTCGATGCTTTAAGGCAGCTCGCGCCTGTGACATACGGATTTCTTTGCCCTCGGGCGGCATCCCGGACAGGCGACGTTCAATTGCTCAAGAGCGCGTCGATGTCCGCCTCGCTCAAATCCACCTGATAGAATAGTCGGAAGAAGTCACGCACCTGGTCGCGCAGCTGGCCCGGTGCCTGGGCCGGATAGAGCGTGTGCAGCAGCCAGGTAAGCCCGATCAGGCGATTGACTGAAGGGGGCGAGTCGATGAAGCCGAAGGGCAGGTTCGGCGCCAGGAAGATGTGGCCGTTCGCAACGGCCGGCACCGGCTGCCAGGCCGGCGTGTCCTGCACCGTCTGGCGGAAGCGGCTGTCGAGGGTGACGATAGTGTCGGGCGCCCAGGCGATGACCTGCTCGGCCGAGGCATTGACGATGCCACCCTTCTCGCGCAGCCCCTCCACCACATTGACCGCCCCGACCCGCTCGATGATCTCGGTGTTGATCGAGCCGCGCGAGCCGGTCTCCAGCCCTTCCGGGCCACGGGCAAGATAGACGCGCGGTCGCTTCTCGGCCGGCACCGCCGCAACGATCTTATCGACATCGGCAAAGATCGCCTCGGCGGCCTTGGCCAGCGTTTCGCCGCGCTCCCCAACGCCGAGAATATTGCCGACGAGGCGCAGCGCCGCCACTGTGTTGGCGAAGCGGCCGTCGATCAGCAGATAGGGAATGCCGGTCTGGGACTGAACGCGGTCGGCGAGCGAACGATAGGTGTCGTTGATGGTGCCGAAATCGATAGCGAGGTCGGGTTTTTCCGCCAGCAGGCGCTCGAGATTCAGCGTATCGCCGCGCCCGGTGAGGCGGCCGAGCTCGGGCAGGTCGCGGGTTGCGGGCAGCAAATACAGCTTCTCGCGCTCGTGCGGCGCGCGCACCCAGCCGATCATCTGTTCCGGCGCGACCACATAGAGCAAGGTCGAGGCCGGCGGGCCGGCTGCGAAGACACGGGTGACCTTGTCGGGAATCTCGACGATGCGGCCGGCGGAGTCTGTAACGCTGCGCGCCAGCACCGGCGCCGCGAGCGTCATCACCAGCACCGCCAGAAACCAGCGCGAACGCCGAAAAGCACCAGCGATCATGGCTCGCCGACGTGGCTGTCACCGGGCGTCGGCGGCGCGAGCGGGGTGAATTCGCAGCGGTCCGGCTTGATGTCGATCAGCGGCGTGGCGTCGAGACAGTCGAGCCCGCGCACCAGGAGCGTCGATCCCTCGATGCCGACGAGCGCAACCAGCGAGGTTCCGATCGGATTGGGTCTCACCGGGGACCGGAGCGAGAACGTGCCGCGCGTCTTGCCGTCGCTAGCGGGACTTTGCAGGACGAGGTCGCGGCGCGAGCGGTGCAGCCAGTAGAGCACCTCGATCCGGTGGTAGCCCTCCAGCCCGGCCAGCGCCTCGGCCCAGGGCTCGAACACCTCGATTCGGCAGACCGGGCCATCTGGGCGGCCCTGGCGCGGACAGTCGAGCCGATCCGTCCAGGGCGTGCGGATCCGGCCGATGAAAACCAGGCCGGTATCGCTAGCGCCCGGCCAGGGAATCGCCTTTTCGCCGGCACGCATCTCATCTTCCTGGGCCATACGTCAACCTTCGACGCCAACCATCACGTCCGAGGCTTTGACGACCGCGATCGCCGGCTGGCCTGTTGCGAGCTTCAATTCATCGATCGCCTCATTGGTGACCGACGCCGTGAGGATAGCACCGCCGATATCAATGCGTACATGCGCCGTGGTGGCGCCCTTGACGATCTCCACCACCGTGCCCTTGAGCTGGTTGCGTGCGCTGAGCTTCATGGTCCGTTCCGATTTTCGTTGTTTTCCGCTGCGCTCTGAGCGGCTATATAGGGCTATATAGCATGACTATATAACCGAACACGACCCTTGTCATGTCGATCGAAGCCCTGGTCAGTCTCGCCGGCGAGCAGCGAACGGCAGTCGGACGCGAGCGTATCCGCCTGCTGGAGGCGGTCGCGCGCGAGGGCAGCATCACGGCCGGCGCTAAGGCGGTCGGCCTGACCTACAAGGCCGCCTGGGACGCGCTCGACGCGATGGCCAATCTGTTCGGCCAGCCGCTGCTGGCGACGCGGGCTGGCGGTAAGGCCGGTGGCGGCGCCGTGCTCACACCCACCGGTCTGCGCGTGATCGAGGCGTTCCACCGGCTCGAGGCAGAAATGGCGCGGGTGCTGCGCGCGCTGGAGCCCGAGCTCGCCGGCACGGGGATTTCGCCGCTCAATCTGGTTTCGGGGTTCCTGATGAAGACCAGTGCCCGCAATGCGCTGCGGGGCCGGATCACGGCCATCGCCGCGGATGTCATCACCGCCGAGATCGCGGTTCAGGTCTCGGACGACACCACCATCTACGCCTTAATCACCAATGACAGCGTACGCGATCTGGGGCTCTGCGTCGGGCGCGAGGCCATCGTCCTGATCAAGGCGCCTTTCGTGCTGATCGCGCCAGGCGAGGCGCCGCCCGCCACTTCGGCCCGTAATTGCGTGCGCGGCACGGTCACGCGTTGCGAGAAGGGCACAGTTAATGCCGAGGTCGTGCTCGATATCGGCGGTGGCAAGACGCTCGCCGCAACCATCACCGCTCATAGTGCCGGAGTGCTCGGGCTTGCACCGGGCAAGCCGGCCTTCGCGCTCATCGACGCCGCCCACGTCCTGATTGCCATCGACTGAGTTCACTGGAGGAGAGTTCATGAAACCGATGAGATTGCTCGCTGCTGCCGGGATCCTATTGCTGTCGCTCGGCGGAGCGGCGTCTGCCGGCCAGACCAATGCCGCTGTCGCGGCGAACTTCACCGAGGCCGCCAAAGAAATCGCCGCTGCGTTCAAGGCGAAGACCGGGCATGAGGCGGTGCTGAGTTTCGGCTCGTCGGGCCAGCTCTACACCCAGATCACCCAGGACGCGCCGTTCCAGGTCATGCTGTCGGCCGATGCCGAGCGCCCGCAAAAACTCGTGAAGGATGGCCTGGGCCTCGCCGACAGCCGGTTCACTTATGCCATTGGTAAGCTGGTGCTGTGGAGCAAGACCGACGGCCTGGTCAAAGGCGAGGACACCTTGAAGAGCGGCAGCTTCGCCAAGATCGCCATCGCCAATCCGACAGCGGCGCCTTATGGCGCGGCAGCGGTCGAGACGATGAAGAAGCTTGGGGTCTATGAGACGTTACAGGCCAAGATCGTGCGGGGCAACAACATCTCCCAGACATTTCAATTCGTCGATACCGGCAATGCCGAGCTTGGTTTTATTGCGCTGTCGCAGCTTGCCAGCGTAACGGGGGGCTCGCGGTGGCTGGTACCGCAGAACCTCTACACGCCGATCAAGCAGGACGCCGTGCTGTTGAAGAAGGGCGCGGGCAATGAGGCGGCAACGGCCTTCATGACCTTCCTGAAGGGCCCGGAGGCGACCGCAATCATCAAGAGGTTTGGCTACGCCGTGGAAGGCGAAAGCTGAGGCGCGATGGACGGCTTTCCGCCCGATATCTGGCAGCCGATCCGCCTTACCCTCGAGCTGGCGGCAATCAATACGATCGTACTGATCGCCGTCGGCACACCGGTCGCTTGGTGGCTGGCGCGCTCCAAGGCCTGGTGGAAAGAGGGTGTGGCGGCCATCGTCGCGCTGCCGCTGGTGCTGCCGCCGACCGTGCTCGGCTTCTATCTGCTGCTGCTGCTCGGGCCGAATGGCCCGGGCGGTGCATTCGCCTCGCTCTGGGGAGCGCGGACGCTAGCGTTCACTTTCGAGGGGCTGGTGATCGGCTCGGCGGTTTATTCCATGCCGTTCGTGGTGCAGCCGATCCGCAGCGCCTTCGAGGCGATGGGCGAGCGACCGCTGGAAGTGGCGGCGACCTTGCGGGCCTCGCCGACACGCGCCTTCTGGACCGTGGCGGTGCCGCTCGCCATGCCAGGTTTCTTGAGCGGCGCCGTGCTCGGCTTCGCCCATACCGTCGGCGAGTTCGGGGTGGTGCTGATGATCGGTGGCAATATTCCGGGCGTCACCAAGGTGCTCTCGGTCGCGATCTACGACTATGTCGAGACCTCGCGCTGGCATGAGGCAACCATCCTCGCCGCCGGCATGGTGGTGTTCGCCTTTGCCGTCATTCTCGCGATGACGCTGATCGAGAAGCGCGCCCGGCGGGCCGGCGAATGAGCCCCGTTCCCCAAATCCGCGCGGCCTTCCGGGGCACGCTCGGGCGGTTCAATCTCGATGCCGCCTTCGATGTGCCCGCGACCGGCGTCACCGGCCTGTTCGGGCCATCCGGTTGCGGCAAGACCACGGTTTTGCGCTGCATCGCCGGCCTGCAACGGCTGGGCAAAGGCCATTGCGCCATCGATGGCGATGTCTGGCAGGATGGGCCGCTGTTCCGGCCAGCGCATCGGCGGCCGGTCGGCTATGTGTTTCAGGAGGCGAGCCTCTTCCCGCATCTCTCCGTCGAACGCAATCTGCTCTATGGCGCACCGGATGGCCGCCCGCCCGAAGGCGGCAACGGAGCGATCGGTTTCGGCGAGGTGGTTGAGCTGCTCGGCCTTGCCGGTTTGTTGACGCGGGCGCCGCAGAACCTCTCCGGCGGCGAGCGTCAGCGGGTGGCCGTGGGCAGGGCACTGCTGTCGCAGCCGAAGCTCCTGCTTATGGATGAGCCGCTGTCTGCGCTGGACAGGCAGACCAAGGACGAGATCCTGCCCTTCCTCGAGCGCCTGCATGCCGGCCTGTCGCTGCCGATCCTCTATGTCAGCCACGACATGGCGGAGGTGGAGCGCCTCGCCGACCATCTCGTGCTGATGGAGGCAGGGCGCGTGCGCGCGAGCGGTCCGCTGAACGTGCTGCAGAGCGATGTCTCGCTGCCGCTCGCGACCGCAAGAGACGCGGCCGTCAGCCTCGACGCCACGATCGTTGCCTGCGATGCCGCCTACGGCCTAGTTACCTTCTCGGTCGAGGACGCGCCTTTCATCGTTCCGACGGCGCCGGGGGAGATCGGCGAGCGCCGGCGGCTGAGAATCGTGGCCGGCGATGTCAGCCTTGCGCTCAAGCGCCCGGAAGCGACCACGGTGATGAACATCCTCCCCGTGCGCATCCTGACCGCAGCCCGCCTCGGCGAGAACGAGATCCTCGCGGTGCTGAGCCTTGCCCCTGGCGGTGAGGGGCCGCGGCTGCTGGCGCGCGTGACCCGGAGGTCCTGGGAGCGGCTCGGCCTCGCCGATGACATGAAGGTCTTCGCACAGATCAAGAGCGTGGCGCTCGCGCCGTCCTCGCGCTGAATAGAATCACCGATCTGGCTTGAAGGCGAATTTCTGTTCGGGCCCGGTAACACTCGCAGGAACCGTAATGGTCATTCGGGGCTCATCGGCACCGCCGGTGAACGTTACCGTCGCGCCATATGTCTCCGAAAACAGCGATAGCGGCGGATCGTACAGCAGATAGGTGTTCTGCGCATTGCCGCCCGCGGGCGGTCGCAGCTCCGAGTTGATTTCGCCTGTATCCAGAACGAGGCGGTCACCCCGCAACGACAGCGACACCTCCCCCAGCTCGGCATTGTCATAGCGGCCCAGATAGGGCGCGACTGCGGCAGGTTCGACCTTGCCCAGCGTTCGGGGTGAACGGGCGGCCGCCAAGGCTTTGGCCTGCGTCATCATCTGCGCGTCGATCTCGGCAGGTTGGTCGAAGAGGAGCTCGAACAGCCGTAGCTCCACGGCGAATTGAAAGCCGAGCGGAATTGGAGAGAGCGAGATCGCGTTGATGAGGATGACGATCCCCAACCGGGCGTCTGGCAGGAAGGCGATCTCGGAGGCATATCCCCCCGTCCCTCCGGCATGGCTGACGATGCGCAGGCCGCGATACGCGCCATTCGACCAGCCGAGGCCGTAGCGCGTCATGGTCGCCGCCATCTCCGGCGGGCCACCGTAGAAGTTGGGCACCGACACTCCCGGCGCCCAGGTCGCCTTCAGGTTTTCGGCCGACACAACCCGTGTGCCTCCGGGTGCAATGCCGCGAGCCAACTCGGTCTGCAGGTAACGCGCCATTTCCCGCGCGCTCGACCAGAGCGCGCCCGCGGGTCGATAGGGCAGCAGGACGTGCTCGGCTGCCAGCGGCAGCGGTCGCAACGCTCCGGAGAGGTCGGCGGCGTGCGGCAGGGCATAGTCGCCGTCCGCCAGTACGGTCTCCGGACCGAAGGTGGAGCGCTCCATCCCAATCGGACCGAGGACACGCTCGCGCAGCGCCAGGTCATAGCCGAGGCCAAGGTCGCCCCCGCCACCGCCGTTCGTCACGCCGAGCGCATAGCCGCCACTGCTGATGAGCAGGTTGTTATAGATGAACTGTTCGCCATAGCCGGCGGTGGGCTTCACGTGGGCCAGTGCTGTCACTACGCTTTCGGGCGTCAGGCTTTTGAAATAGCTATTGAGATTCAAGCTGGGGATCCCCGAGCAGTTGCAGAACGCATCGCGGATCGTCAGCCGCTTGGTGAGCGCCGGATCGCCGACGGCGAAGTCGGGGAGCAGGTCGACGAGGCGGGTCTCCCAAGCGAGGCGGCCGTCATCGACAAGCGTGCCAGCCAGCATGGTGGTCATCGACTTGGTGATGGAGCCGATCATCATCAGCGTATCGGGCGTGACCGGCCGTGTGCCGCCGAGCTTTTTCACGCCAAAGCCGTTGAGGTAAACAAGATCCCCGTTCTGCACCACCGCGACCGCCGCGCCGGGCACGTCAAACCGATAGAGCGCATCAGCAACATAGGCCTGGAATGCGGCTCGGCGCTTTCCGGTGAGCGGCAGTGGCGTGGCGCCGGTCAGATCGGGGCGCGAAGCCGGCTGCGCCACTGGCTGAGCGCCGTGGGCCGGTGCTCCAGTCGTGAGCGAAAACAGAACGGCGATGATGACAAGGATCGGCAAGTGCAGGGCGCTCCTCTTGACGTGGGTAGGCGTGCACTCTCACCAGCGGTCAGATAACGTCATCGATGGGGCAAAGGTGCCATCTCCGCGCGAATTCCAGATCCTCGTCGGTCCAGAATAGGTCCGGTTCGAAGCGTGGAAACTTGCGCAATGCGCTGGCCGGCGGACCTCCGGCTCTCCTCGGCTCGGACCATCATCGCATTGCTATGCCGGACTCCAAACAACACAGCATCTCTTGGCGAAGGGCGTGCAAACCTACTTAGGCGAAGCCTCTAGCCCCCGTCCGTCAGTACGGGTACCGGGCTCCTCGGTGCTAAGGCTATAGAGCTTGTTCAAGAGCACGTCGAAACCGCCGGCGCCGCCGGCATGCAGATCGATGCGGCCGACCTTCTCCACCAGCTTCTCCAGCGCCTCCAGCTCCTTGAGCCGCAGCAGGAGGGGATTGTTCTCCATCAGCTTGGCGGTGTTGAGCAGCGAGCGTGTCGCAGCGGTCTCCTCCTGGCGGCGGATCAGATTGGCCTTGGCGACGCGCTCGGCCTCGACCACCTTGTTGAGGAGGTCGCGCACATCGCCGGGGAGGATCACGTCCTTCACCCCGATCTCGCCGACCTCGGCGCCGAGCGCCTTCGCGCGGTCCTCGACAAAGGCGCGCACCTCCTGGTCGATGGTGTCGCGCGCGGCGAGGATGTCGTCGAGGGTGCGCGTTGCCACCGCCTCGCGGATGGCGAACTGCACCAGCCGGTAGAGCGTGTTCGCAAGATCGGCGGTGCTGGTCGCCGCGCGCACGGCATCGGTCACCCGGTAGAAGGCGGTGAGCGTGACGCGGATCGACACCCGATCCTTGGTCAGGATCTCCTGCGCCGTCACCTCCAGAGGCTGAGGCCGCAGATCGATCTTCTGCAAGCGCACCACGCGGCCGACCTGCCAGAAGCCGTAGCGCCCTGGGCCGAGCTGTTCCTTCAGCGCACCGTCGACGATGAGGAGCGCGGCCTCATGCGGCTCGACCACGGCGCTGACGGCAATGGTGGTGCGCGCAAGATCGATCTTGTCCATATGCGCCTTGGAGATGCGCATATCCTGCGCCGTGTCGATCATCTCGACATCGACTTTGGTGAGCGTCTTCCAGAACACGCGGGTGGTGTTGGGCAGCACGAGGTGCTTGGGGTCACCGTCGAAGAAGACGAGCGCCACCTCGTTCGCTCCGGCCTGAACGATGGCGAAATTCTTCTCGGCCAGCCCCGGATTGGTGCGTGCGAGCAAAAGCGCCTTCTCGGCCGGGATCTCGGCGCGCAGCACCTTCACCACCTCGACGGAGAGCTCGCGGAAAAAATCGAAGACCGAATGCTTGCCCGGCTCGAGCAGCTTCGTGAAGCGCCCGTTGCGCGTCAGCAGCCCGCGCTCATCGTCCTTGATCACCACCTCGAACCAGAAACCACGCCTGGTCATTATGCATCCCCTCGTATTCTTCTATGCCCCTCGTCTCGCACATGCCGCCCGAACGGCAGGTTGCCGGCCACCGCCCGACACTGAGGACGCGGGCCGAAGCTTGAGCCGCGCCGCTTGGCCGTCTGCACCGGGTTGCGGCCATGACCCGCCCGCAGGCAGATCATGCCGGTGCCCGGGCTCGGGCTTTGCGTGCGCGGCGGTATCCGCCCCGGCACAGAGCGCCTTAGCGCCTGCCTCTCCCCACCCTTTGGCCGAAGCCTCCAGGCGGCGAGCGGCTGGGAAGCGGCCGGCTCCCCGTATGCAGTTGGCTTTGACCTGGGAGTCGAACCCAGTACCCAAGGAACCTAAATCCTTTGCTCTACCCAATGAGCTAGTCGTTGGTGCAGTTAAAGGGAATCGAACCCTCGACCTCCGGCGAAACAGGCGCTCTACCACTGAGCTATAACCGCGGGATCCCCGCTTAACGCGGAACACGCCGCCGCAGACCGGCGCGCGCCAGCTGGGTCTCAGCGAGCCCTCGCCCATGCGTCATGCAGGGAGGCCAGCCATAGCACAGTTCTCCCGCTTCATGCAGCGCTGGCGATAGCTTGGGTGATGGCTTCGCAAGCTGGCGAAACCTGCCGGAGCAGCCGACCGTTGTCCCCGAAGGCGTCCCGCGCTATGGCCATCGGCGAAAGGGCGGCAAGACGCCCTCTTTTAGGCCTCCTCGCGATCCTGGAGTTTAGATGCCAGCTCTCATTGCCAAGATAGTCCGGGCTATGCTCGGCGCATTGATGCTGATCGTCCTCCACCATCCTGCCAATGGGCAGGATAAGGGCGATGCGGACAAGCTCCGCGCGCTCGCCCTCGAGCTCGTCAATAAGGCACGGGCCGAGCATAAGCTGCCGCCACTCAAGTTCGGCAAGGACATCAACGAGGCTGCCAAGATGCATGCGGCCGACATGCTGCGCCGGGACTACTTCGCGCATCAATCGCCGGAGGGCAAGAACGTCCAGGACCGCTATCTCAAGGCCGGCGGCAGCCGCTGGCGGCTCACGGCGGAGAACATCGCGTATTGCAAGGGCTGCGATTTGAGCACGGCTACGCTGGAGCAGCTGCAGCGCGGCTGGATGAACAGCAAAGGCCACCGCGAGAACATCCTGCGCAAGGGGCTGACCGAGTTCGGCTTCAGCATGGTGACGGAGCCCGGCCATCCGGTCTATGCGGTGCAGACTTTCCTTGGGCCCGGAATTCCGAACGGCCTTGGCGCGAATGAGAAGGCCAAGCGCCTCTCCGATGCCGAGCTGGCGGGGAAGGCGCTCGATGCGTTCAACACGGTGCGCAAGCAGGCCGGCCATCCTGCGCTCGCTCAGAGCCCGGCTTTGGACAAGGCGGCGCAGTCGCTTTTACCGAAGAAGAACATGGAGGACTTCGATCTGTCGAAGATGGGGAAGCTGACGGAGGCGCTTTCCGCGGCCGAGCGCGGCAACTGGCAAAAGCTCACCATGCTGGCTGCGGCCTGCGGTGGCTGCGGCGCAGAGCCTACGGGTGCGGATGTGCGCTCGTTCGTCCAGCAATGGCTCGACAAGCCACAGAACAAGGAGATGGTGCTCAATCAGGGCGCGACGCATCTCGGATTTGCGCTCGCGGCGAGCGGCAAGGGCGAGAAGATCGCGCTCGCTGTGATCGGCAAAAAGCAAGAGAAGTGACGCGTTGGAATATTGGTCCGGTGAGGCGATTTGGGTGCCCAACCCTGGCGCTTCCCTGCTGGTCGTGCTGAAAGCCCCTCACCCGGCTCGGCTAACGCCTCGCCGCCCTCTCCCACAAGGGGAGAGAGCTACTCCTGTCGCATGGATGAGCAGCGGTAATTGCGCAGCGATAAATCCTCTCTGCGTTGCAGTTGGCCACTGAGATCTTCATGGGCACGGCGTGCCCTCTCCCCTTGCGGGAGGGCGACCGCGAAGCGGTCGGGTGAGGGGGTTTTGTGGTCCGCCTTCTGCAGAGCCGGCGAGACCGCGCTAACCACGCGCCTCGAGTAATCGGTTCAGCGTCTCGATTGTCGAGTGGTCGGCGCGGCCACTCACCAGCGCCGGGCGGAAATGGCGCTGAAACGCCGTAACGACCAGCTCGGTGGCTTCATCGAACACGCCGGTCGCTTCGCTGCGATAACCGTAAGCCGAGAGCCGCTGCTGCAGGCGCTCAACCTCCAAACCCTCATCGCCTGCGCCAAAGCCCGCGTCGCCCTCGATCCGCGCCGGTTCGACCCAGCGGCCGATGCCGACGCCGGCCAGCCGTCCCCAGTCGAATTTTTCGCCGGGATCGCGCTTGCGCCAGGGCGCCACATCGGAATGCGCCAGCACATGCTCTGGGCGGATGCGATGCCGGCCGACAATATCGAGGCAGAGCGCCTCCACGGCCCGCATCTGCTCTTCCGGGAAGTTGGGGTAACCGAGGCCGTGGCCGGGATTGTGGATCTCGATGCCGATCGAGGCCGAGTTGATGTCGGTCTCGCCGGCCCAATAGGCATCCCCCGCATGCCAGGCGCGCATCGCCTCGCTGACCATCTGCGTGATTCGCCCCGCCTCATCGATCAGATAGTGGCAGGAGACGCCCGAATCCGCGACGCAGAGCCAGCTCAGCGCCCGCTCCGCGCTCTCCATTCCCGTGTAGTGGAGCAGCAGAATGTATGGCCGCAGGCCCTCGCGCCGCGGCTCGAAATTCACCGCCGGGTGGCAGATGGCCGGAAGGAAGGTGTCGGGCTGCATAGCAAGGCCTATCGCCCGGCAAGGTGACGAACAGATGACATGGGCTACAGCGCGGTCACCTCAAGCGGAAATGTTTCATACGGCACAGCAACTCCTCTCCCGAAGGCGAACGTTTTATCGTTCGCCGTAAAGGCTCACGATGGAGAGGGTAAGACCGTGCCAGATCAAGCGTCTCATCTCGTCTGATCGCCCTCAGAGACCGCGCTCCCTGCGGATTTCGGCATAGGCTTCGTTGATCGCGGCGATCTTGCGAGTGGCGATGTTGATGAATTCCTGCGGCATGCCGCGGGCGATCAGCCTGTCGGGGTGATTGTCCTGAACGAGCCTATGATAGTGGCGGCGGATATCTTCGTCCGACACTTCCGGGGCAACGCCCAGCACCTGATATGGGCTGGTCCGCTCGGCAGGGATATGCCGGGCGAGGATGTAGCGGAACTCAGCCTCGCCTATGCCGAAATGCTTGGCAACAGCCGCGAGGTAGTCGCGCTCCGCCGCGCCAAGATTCTGGTCGGCTTCGGCGATGTGAAACAAACCTTCCAGGATGTTGTGCAGCATCTCCGGATCGTTCTTAAACAGGCCGGCAAGCTGCTTGGCATAGGATTCAAATCCGGCAATATCCTGCTTGGCCAGATCGAACACGCGGGCAACATTGTGCGCCTCGCTGTCCGGGACTTTGAACACCTCCTTGAACGCGCGCACCTCGTTCCGTGTGACCTGGCCGTCGGCCTTGGCCATCTTCGCGCCGAGCGCGATCACGCCGATGGTAAAGGCGACCTGCTTGTCGGGCTCGGCATCATTCTCGCGGTCAACGATGAGATGTCCGGCGACGCCACCGACCAGCGCGCCGATCGGTCCCCCGACCGCCAGCCCTGCCGCCGCACCCGCCAGCTTTCCCCAAATCGACATAGCCGCACCTTACCGTGATTTTTGCCGATTGCACCGCTAAAAATGGGATGATTTTCGAAAGCTAGACCGCGCGGGACCCAGGTTTGGGGAGCCGTGCCCCGCACAGCTGATGCAGCCTTGCGGCGCCGGCGCTCCAATTTCTCAGGCCGTCGTACAAATACTTGCCGAAACGCGGAACCATGTCACACTCACACCATTTCTTCCGCGCGTCAAAGAAGTGCGTTGGGGAATGAATTGGGGGGTCAGCCGCAAGGGGGCGGTTCTGGGGGCAATGATCGCCGGGGTGTTCAAGAGTTCCAAGTAAAAAACGCCAGCGCTCTATCGTAAGCGATCCGGAATTGCAATGCGCCTGACAGGTCATGGAGTTGAGATATGCAGTTCCTGAATCAGCTTCTGAATTTCCTGCAGCAGGGCATCGCCGCGATTTTCAGCTTCATCCGGTCGATCTGGGCCTGGTCGGACGCCCAGATCCGTGCCGTGCCCTGGGATCATCTAAGCGCATTGCCGATCTGGAAAATCGTCCTGCTGATCATCGTCGCGGCGCTGATTATCTATCTGGTCTATCAGGCGCTGCGAGAGCTGCTCGAGGCAGGGCAGAGGGCGCTTGCCGCCTTCGCGACGCTGCTGTCGGTGTTCGTGCAGACGCTGGTTCCCGTGCTGCTCGCCGGCATCACCGCTGCCGTCGGCGCCTGGATCGTCAACAATGTAAGCTTTTGATCGCAGGTAGTAGCGGTCCCGCTCACCGAGAGCAAATGCCACTGCTTCTGTGCCATCCTATGTTATTGCTTTCGCGAAGCAATTCGAAGGAAGCAAAACATGCAACGAGCCGTGCGGCTTGAGACTTCGCTTTCGGGCACGCAGCGCCGGGCGGAGCTGGAAGGCCTTGCGCTCGGCTTTGCCGGCGTGGTGATCTTCGGGCTCACTTTGCCGATGATGCGCGTTGCGCTGACCGGGCTCGATCCATATTTCGTGGGCATCGGCCGTGCCATTCCGGCCGCTTGCGTGGCCGCGCTGTTACTCGCCGTAACGCGCCAGCCCTTCCCGCCGCGCACGAGCTGGCCGCAGCTCGCGATCATTAGCCTGGGCGTGATCTTCGGCTTTCCGCTGCTCGCGACGCTGGCGATGCAATATGTGCCCTCCGCTCATGGCGGGGTCGTGCTGGCGATGCTGCCGCTCGCGACCGCCATGGCGGGCGCCGCCATCGCAGGGGAGCGGCCTTCGCTTGGCTTCTGGCTGACGGGAATTGCCGGCTCGGTAGCCGTACTCGTCTTCTCGGTGATGGAGGCGGGCCATGTTGCCGCTATCGGCTGGGGCGATCTCCTGCTCATCGCTTCGGTCGCCTGCGCAGCGATCGGCTATGCCGTGAGCGGCGTGCTCGCGCGGCAGATCGGCGGCTGGCAGGTGGTCTCCTGGGCATTGGTGCTGTCGAGCCCCGCGGTCGTGCTCACGACCTTCTTGCTTTCCGGACCGATCAACTGGCACGCTCCGGCGGAAGCCTGGGCCGCCTATGCCTATCTGTCCCTGATGAGCCAGTATTTCGGTTTCTTCTTCTGGAATCGCGGCATGGTACTGGCGGGCGTCGCCAAGACCGGACAGGTGCAGCTCCTGCAACCCTTCGTCACGCTCTCCGCCTCGGCGCTGCTGCTGGGCGAGATGGTTGGCTGGCGACATCTCATCTTCGCGCTGATCGTCGTCGGTTTGGTGGCGCTCGGAAGACAGATGCGTGTGGCAAGGAGGAGAAGCACATGAGCGCGCCCAATCCACGCGCAGCATTCGGAGAGCGCGCCGACTACCGCCATTTCCTCCTCATCCCGACCCGCTGGATGGACAACGACGTCTATGGCCATGTCAACAACGTGGTCTACTATTCCTATTTCGATACGGTGGTGAACCGTTACCTGATCGAGGCAGGGGCGCTCGATTTCGTGCACAGCCCGGTCATCGGCCTAGTGGTGGAGACGAGCTGTCGCTACGGCAAGTCGCTCACCTTCCCCGATATGGTGACGGCGGGGCTTCGCGTTGCCCGCCTCGGCACCAGCTCGGTGCGCTACGAGATCAGCCTCTTCCGCGAAGACGATAATGAAGCGGCCGCCGAAGGCCATTTCATCCATGTCTATGTCGATCGCGCGAGCCGCCGTCCGGTCCCGCTGCCGGATGAGCTACGGCGGGCGCTGGCGCCGCTGGTGGTTTAGTCGGACTGGCGCTGCTCGCAACGGCTATCCCGGCGGCCGGATGTTCTGGTTGATGCGGAAGAAGTTGGTGGGGTCGTATTTGCCTTTCAGCGCGACCAGCCGGTCGTAATTCTCTCCGTAGGTCGATTTGAGCCGGCTATCTCCTTCGTCGCCCATCATAAAATTCACATAGCCACCGCCATCGGAGTATGGGCGAAGCGCCTCCCAATAGCGCTTGGTCCAGCCGGTGATCCGGGCGGCTTTGTGCGGGTCCTTGTCGATGCCGACGATAACCATCGACCAGGTTGCAGCGCGCGTGTTCCAAGCGGTGTCACCCTTGGCCACGCGATGCACAGCGCCATCGATCGGATAGAGATGCATCATTGACAGCGCGCTCGGCAGCTCCCGCGCCTGGGCAATGTGAGCGTCGATGGCCTCGTCGCCGAGTTCGCTGACGAAATCGCCGCGCCAGTACCACTGCATGCCCTTCGGCAGGAACGGATCGAACAGGGCTTGCAGCGCCGGGAAAGGCATTTCGCTCATCCAGTTGAAGAGCGGCGGGGGAAGCTCGCGCAACAGCCTGTCCATCACGGCCGCCCCTTCTGTCGCCGAACCGTTATAGCAGGCGACGATGGCGCAGGCCGGCTTGCCGCGATGCTCGGGCGGAAAGGGATCAACGGGAAGGACCGTCTTCAGACCGACGAAGGCGCCGAGTTCCTCCGGGGCCGTGGGCAGGAAATCCCGATATTTCCGCATTACGGTCCGGGCATGCTCCAGATCCCAGAAGATGGGACCGGCGAACACCTGCTTCACCGGATGTGCGCGGAACAGAAAGCTCGTCACGATGCCGAAATTGCCGCCGCCACCGCGCAGGCCCCAATATAGATCGGCGTTGCGGGATGCATTGGCAGTAACGATTCTGCCGTCGGCGAGCACGACATCGGCCTCCAGCAAATTGTCGATGGTCAGGCCATATTTGCGGCTCAGATAGCCGATGCCGCCACCGAGGGTCAGACCGGCAACGCCCGTCGTCGAGACGATACCGAAGGGAACGGCCAGCCCGAAGGCGTGAGTGACATGATCGACGTCACCCGATGTGCAACCTGCCTCGACGCGCACCGTGGCGTTTGCCGGGTCAACCCGCACGCCCCTCATCATCGACATATCGATCATCAGCCCGTCATCGACGCTGCCGAGGCCCGGCCCGTTATGCCCGCCACCTCGCACCGCAACACCGAGGCCTCTCTCCCGAGCGAACTCGACGGCGGTGACAACATCGACGACGTCCGCGCACCTCGCGATCAACAGTGGGCGCTTGTCGATCATGGCATTGTAGAGTTTGCGCTGCTCGTCATAGTTGGAATCGTCCCGCTTGATCACCCGTCCGCGAAGGCTTTGTCTGAATTGCGCGATGAAATCGTCCTGCATTGATCCGCTCCGTGAAAACGCTCCTGGAGAGCGCGAGTAATGGCGCGGATACTAGATCGGGATAGCAGGATCAGATATGCTCTGTCATCCAGATCTATTGATCTAAAGTTCAGCAATTGCAAGTGGTTGCTCATGCGTCCAGGTGAATTGATCGATCGTCCGGAGAGGCGGCATGGATGTGCTATCGGATGTACTGCTAGCCGTGCGGCTGACCGGAGCGGTCTTCTTCGATATTGAGGCGCGATCGCCTTTCGCGACCGAGAGTCCGCCGGTACAGGCCATCAGCGCCCGCGTGATGGCCGGTGCCGGACACGTGATTAGTTTCCATACCATGCTGGAAGGGTCGTGCTGGGCGGAAGCGATCGACCTGTTCCAGCCACCGGTGCATCTCATCGCCGGCGAGATCATCATCTATCCGCTAGGCGATCCCAACGTCCTGGCGTCTGCTCCCGGCATGCGCGGCGAGCCCGATCCGGCGCTATACTACCGGCCGGCAAACCAGCAACTGCCATTCCCCTTGATGATGAACCTGGATACCGGCGCGGACAAATGCCGGTTCGTGTGCGGCTTTTTCGGCTGCGATGCACGTCCGTTCAATCCGTTGCTCACCGCCCTGCCGCGCATCCTTCATGCCCCACTCTCGGCGCAAAGCAGAGGCTTGCTGGAGAGCTTGATCAGCGTGGCGGTCCAGGAAAGCGAATATCAGACGGCCGGCCGCGAAGCGATGCTGGCGAAGGTTGCGGAATTGATGTTCGTCGAGGCGATGCGCAACCACATAGCCCGCCTGCCGGAGGACGCGCGGGGATGGTTTGCTGGACTGCGCGACGCGCAGATTGGCGCCGCCCTGCGCTTGATCCATGCCCGCCCGTCCGAGGCTTGGACGCTGGAAAGCCTGGCGCGCGAGATCGGGATGTCACGGTCATCCTTTGCGCAGCGCTTCACCGCCTATATGGTGATGCCTGCCATGCAATATCTCGCAAGATGGCGGCTGCAAGTCGCGGCCCGGCTTCTTGAAGCGCCGCATGTCAGTGTCGCCCAGGCGGCGGCTGAGGTAGGCTATCAGTCCGAAGCGGCATTCAATCGTGCGTTCAAGCGATATGCGGGCATCGCACCGGGCGCGTGGCGACGCGAACGTAGAGAACCGACCGCGTCGGCTGGCAAGCTCGGGTGACAGCTGAGGTGGAGCAAGATTGGCTCTTCCGGGAGGACGGCAAGACCGCCACAGACGGCGATTTCATCCATGTCTATTTCGATCGCGCGAGCCGCCGCCCTGTCGCGCGGCCGGATGAGCTGCGCAAGGGTTTAGCGCCGCTGGTGTAAGCGGGATGGTCCCGTGTTACCGCCCGGTTTTGGGGCGATGCAGGTGCGGCGCGCTACTCAGTTCTCTCACCGAGCCGATGGCCGGCGGGGCGATCGAGGCGCGCTCGATCAGGGGGCACTCGAGCTTGGTCGGGCGGAACCGGGCTGCGGTGCTGGGTGTGAGCGACAGCGCCTTCTCCACCGCCCAGCGGCCCATCTCGCGATGCGGAAGCACCAAGGTGGTCAGTGGCGGCGTCAAATGCCGCGCGACCTCCTCGTCGTCATAGCCGATGACCGAGACGTCCCGCGGAATCGCGAGGCCGCGCTCTTTCAGCGCCTCGTAGCAGCCGACGGCCATGCGATCGTTGGAGCAGAAAATCGCCGTCGGCGGGTCGGCTAAGTCCATCAGCGCATTGGTGTGCTCATAGCCGGCGCTGGTCTGCCAGTTGCCTTCACGCACAAGGACAGGATCGAAGGGTATGTCGGCAGTGGCCAGTGCCTGGCGATAGCCCTGCAGCCGGTCCTTGGCGGCGTCCATCCACATTTCCCCGGTGATGTGCGCGATCCGCCGATGCCCGGCGACGATCAGCACGTCCGTCGCCCGGTGGCCACCCGCAATCTCTCCAGGAAGGATGGTCGGGAAGGCATTGTCGCTCGAATAGCAATTCAGGAGCACCACGGGAATACTGACCTCGTGCAGGATCGGCGGGATCTCCACCTGCCGGGTCATGATGGTGGCATAGATGATAGCATCCACCCCATTTCCGAGCGCCGCGCGGATTGTGAGCGGCTCCATCTCCGGATCATGGAACGTCTGGAAAGCGCAGACGATGTGCTCCAACTCCCAGGCCGCTTCCCACGCTCCGTCGATCGAGACCACCGCCTCTGGGCTTGTGGCGATGCGATCGAAGATGACGGCGATCTGCTGGATTTTGCTCACCGGTGCGGATCTGCTCTTCTGAGGGCGATAGCCAAGCTCTTCGATCGCGGCGAGGACCCGGTTGCGGGTCTCGGCTGAAATCTTGATTCTCGGCGTGTTGTTGAGCACCACGGAAACCGTCGACTGCGAGCAGCTGGCGGCGCGGGCCACATCGGTCATGGTCACGCGCTTGCCGAGCCGGCGCTCGGCGATGTCGGCGCCGACGTTGTGCGAAAGGCTGTCGCTGTCGTTCTCGTGCATCAAGCCCGTCTTACGATGACATCACGGAATGCGGCCTGCGGAGGCTGCAAAAAATACTAATGAAAGTTTACAGATATTAGTCCCTAATAGCTAGCACGGGGCAGCTCTGGCTTGTACGATCGCTGCGGCTCAGGAGCCCAACGGGAGGACGTGCCGCTCCAGGCATCCTATAGTATTATTATTTGAGATTTGACTTGGCGGGCACCTTTCAGGATTCTGTTGAGCACGCCGCCGGGATAGGAAGTTAGACAATGGCACCCGCGCCAAACATCAAGGAGGACAACAAACCACGAGAAGCATGGCACGGCTGCCAGCATCACGGCTTTGCCCTTGCACGCAAGGGTGAGCGTCCGGTCCAAACCCGTTCGATGCTGTGATGGCGCGCAGCAATTTCACACCAGCAATGAAGACCAAAGAGGCCATGAGCCTCAAAGCCTGGGAGGTTGACATGAAACGCATCATACTTACCGGCGTCGCCGCGATCGTAGCTCTCGCGGCTGTTACGGCGAATGCGCAGGAGAAAAAGAGCCTGGCCTTCGTCGTCAACGGGGCGTCGGACTTCTGGAAGATCGCCGAAGCCGGCGTGAAGAAGGCTCAGAGCGAGCTTCCGAAATACGAGCTTTCGCTGAAATATCCGGAGCAGTCCTCCGCCGCGATCCAGCAGCGGCTGATGGACGACCTCGTTGCCGCCGGCACGGCTGCGATCATGGTGAGCGCCGTCGATCCGAAGACCTCAACAGAAGCCCTCAACCGCGTGGCAAGCCATGTGCCGCTGTTCACCACGGATAGCGACGCGCCGGACAGCAAGCGCATCGCCTATATCGGCTCGTCTAACGTCGATCTCGGCAAGGATGCGGGCGGGCTGATGAAGAAGGCCTTACCGAATGGTGGCAAATGCATGGGCTTCGTCGGCCTGCCGGGCGCCGACAATGCCCGCGAGCGCATCGAGGGTATCCGCGCAGCCCTCAAGGGCTCGAAAGTCGAGCTGGTGGACGTGCGCGGCGACGACATCGACCAGACCCGCGCCAAGCGCAATGTCGAGGACGCCCTTGCCGCCAACAAGAATATCGACTGCATGGTCGGCATTTACTCCTATAACACCCCGCGCATTTACGAGGTGCTGAAGGAAGCCGGACAGCTGGACAAGATCAAGATCATAGGCTTTGACGAGGATCCGATCACACTCGGCGGTGTTCGCGAGGGCACCATCGTCGGCACCGTCGTGCAGAACCCCTATCAGTGGGGCTATCAGGGCATGAAGCTGATGGCCGCCTACCTCGAAGGCGACAAGTCCGGCATCCCGTCCAATGGCCTGATCATCGTGCCGGGTCAGGTGATCGAGAAAGCCAATGTCGATGCATTCGAGAAGGAGCTGAAGGCCCAGAGTCAGCGGCAAATAGACGAGGAGAGGCCGGCGGAGCGTTTGGCGCAGCGCCGGCCTCAGGTCTTTGGCCCGGAGCGCCCATCCGGGCTGCTTCGGTCCGCTGTTCCTCCTGCCACGTGAGCTGCCTTGCTGGATCTCGTCAATATTTCCAAGACATATCCGGGCGTCGTCGCGCTCGACCATGTGGATTTCTCCGTTCAGCCGGGGGAGGTCATCGGGCTGGTCGGTGAGAACGGCGCCGGCAAATCGACGCTGATGAAAATCCTCGGCGGCGTGGTCGCCCCGAGCACCGGTGTGATAAGGCTTGATGGCACGAGCTATCCGGCTCTGACCGTAGCCGACGCCATGGCGGGCGGCATCGCCTTCGTGCACCAGGAGCTCAACCTCTTCGAAAACCTCGATGTCGCCGGGAATATCCTGATTGGCCGCGAGCCGCTTCGAGGCGGTCCCTTCCGATTGATGGACCGCCAGGCCATGGAGGCCCAGGTTCGCCCGATCCTTGAGCGGCTCGGCGCCGACTTCAGTCCGAACGCACCGCTCTCCGAGCTGTCTCTCGCGCAGATGCAATTGGTGGAGATCGCCAAGGCACTCTCCCTGAATGCCCGGCTTGTAATCCTCGATGAGCCAACGTCAAGCCTGACACTCTCGGAGACCGAAAGGCTGCTCCGCGTGATCGGCGAGCTGAAGGCCAGCGGCGTCGGTGTGGTGTTCATCTCGCACCGGCTTCATGAGGTCGAGCGCTGCTGCGACCGGGTCGTCGTGCTGCGCGACGGGCGAGTCGTCGGGACGCTGACTGGGGAGCGCATCCAGCATGAGGAGATGATCCGGCTGATGATCGGGCGCGATCTGCGCTCGCTTTACATCCCGCCGCAGGCACAACCGGGCGATGTTATGCTGGAAATCGAGGGCGTGCGGACCTCAACCTATCCCGATCAGACCGTCGGCCTCGCGATAAGGCGCGGCGAGATCGTCGGCCTTGCCGGCCTTGTTGGATCGGGCCGCACCGAGCTGGCACGCGCCATCTTCGGCATTGACCGGATGCTGGACGGTCAGGTCCGGCTTGGCGGTGAGCCGATCCGGATCAGTTCGACACGCGATGCTATCGACCACGGGCTGTTCCTCGTGCCCGAGGACCGCAAGCGCGCCGGCGTGCTGCTCGACCTGCCGGTCGCGGCGAATATCACCCTGCCGGACCTCGTCTCCTATTCCCCTGCCTATATTGTGGATTTGGCTCTGGAGACGACGCGCGCCGAGCAGCAAAAGCGCAGCCTTGGCATCCGTGCACCATCGGTTGCGACGCTGGTCAAATCCTTGTCGGGCGGCAATCAGCAGAAGGTGGTTCTAGCGAAATGGCTGGCGATGCGTCCGCGTGCCTTGATCTTCGATGAGCCGACGCGGGGCATCGATGTCGGCGCCAAGGGGGAGATCTATGGACTGATGCGCAACCTCGCTGATAACGGCGTCGCCATTCTCATGATCTCCAGCGACATGGAAGAGGTGATCGGGGTGAGCGACCGGGTTCTGGTCATGCATGAAGGTGCGATCAGCGGCCGGCTCGCCCGGGAACAGCTCAGCGAGCAGAACATCCTGCGGCTTGCCGTCGGAAAGAGGATTTAGCCATGCAAGGCGGGGCTGAGCGGATGATACACTTAATGAGACCGAGGCTTGCCGAACTGCCAGCGAGAGCTGCCATATGCTGAAAAAGGATCTAGGTCTTCTCCTCCTGATTTTGATCGTCGGCGCGATCGTCGCCACGATTAATCCGCGCTTCCTGTCTCCCATCAATCTGTCGAACACCGCCAATCTGATCGGGCTGTTTGGCCTGTTCTCGCTGGCACAGGCCTTTGTCATCATCTCGGGCGGCATCGAGTTGTCGGTTGGATCGATCATCGCGCTGCTTGGCGTCGTCTTCATCGACCTGATCGCCAATGTCGGCGTTCACTGGACGCTCGCCGTTCCGATCGTGGTGCTGATTGGCGTTGCGATGGGCATGGTCCACGGCCTGCTGATCACCCGGATGGGAATGCAGCCTTTCGTCGTGACGCTTTGCGGCCTCTTGATCTATCGCGGCATCGCCCGGTTCTACACCAAGGATGCCACGGAAGGTTTCGCCTTCGGCCAATCCTTTCCGACGTTGGAATGGCTGACGACGGGGCGCACCTTCGGCGTGCCGCACAGTGCCATCGCCTTTGCGATCGTGGCGCTCGCGCTCGCCGTTCTGCTGCACCGCTCCGTCTATGGCAGATACCTGTTTGCCGTCGGCAAGAACGAGGAGGCAGCGCGTTATTCCGGCATCCGCACCCACCGCATCACCATCGCGGCCTATGTGATCTGCTGCGGCCTCACGGCTTTTGCGGCGATCTTCATCGCCATGTACACCCGCTCGATCTCGCCGGCCTCGCACGGCAACTTCTATGAGCTTTATGCGATCGCCGCCGCCGTGCTTGGCGGATGCTCGCTGCGTGGCGGCGAAGGCTCGGTGCTTGGTGTCGTGCTGGGCACCATCCTGCTGCAGGTGTTGCAGAACCTCGTCAATCTGCTCGGCATCCCCTCATCGCTCAACTTTGCGGTGATGGGCGGCGTTATCCTGCTTGGCGTGCTCGCCGACCAGCAGCTCATCGCCTACCGGCAGCGCTCTGCCAGCACCCGCCCGGCACGGGCGCAGACGTCGCCGGCAGCCACGGCGTGAGGGGCTCGACGCGCTCGCTGAGCCACGGAGTGAGGTGAAACGGCCGCAGCGATGGCTCTGGAGGTGAGCATGAAGGTGACGACGTGGTGCCACGCGCTTGGCCCCGCGCGGCAATGACAAACCACGACACGTTTACCCGCCGCTGAAGCGGCGCTTCGCGATGCTTCAGATGCCCCCTATCGTTGTTGGGTAAGAGAGGGCGGAAGACGCGCCGAACGGCAGCGCGCCCGAATCCGTGTTCGCGGAACCCCAAACTGTCGAATTCATTCGGCGTGGAAGGAGAACAGCAGCTGGCATGGACGCGCTGAAGATTATCCTCGGCACAAGTGGGGGGATCGCGTTCCTGGCGGTCGTCACGGCCGCCCTACTCGTGCCCCGTCGGCGCACGGCCAACACCCCTGCGCCCGTGCCGATCGACCCATCTGAGCACGCCAAAGTGATCTCGGCGTTGCGGCCACCAAAACGTGAGCGGCCGGTCGTCGCCATCGTGGCGTCGAACGAAGCAACCGAAATCAGCGATTTCCTCTCCACCTACGGCGTGCTTTCCCGCTCCGGGGTCGCTGATGTCACCGTGGTCGCCGCCCGGGCAGCGCCGGTGCGGCTCGATCCACTCAGTCTCGCACCAGTGCGGCTCTATTCTGGAACGCTCTGGGTCGAGCCCCAGGCGACGATGGGCGACTTCGATCTGCGCCATCCGGGCGGCGCCGACTACGTCGTCGTGCCAGCCATTGAGCCGAGAGATGACCCTGCGATCACGACCTGGATCGCTGCCAAACCCCGCGAGGGCGCGAAGATCGTGGCGGTCTGCAACGGCTCGCTCACACTCGCTGCGGCCGGCCTGCTCGACGGCCGGCGGGCCACCGCGCATGGAGCGGCATCGCACTGGAGCGGCATCGCGCAGCTCCTGAAGGCACATCCGACCATGCAGTGGGTGCGGGACCGGCGCTATGTGATCGACGATGGCGTCATGACATCGACGGGGATCACGGGGTCGATCCCGGCGATGGTGGCCCTTGTGGAGGCAATCGGCGGGCAGCCGAAAGCCGAACAACTTGCCACCGGTCTTGGGCTCGACCACTGGGACGAGCGCCACCAAACTTCGGCGTTCCAGCTTACCGGTGAGCACCGGAAGACGTTCGTGCGCAACCTGCTCTCCCTCTGGCGACATGAAACCGTGGGCGTTCCCATCAGCGAGGGCGTGGACGAGACCGCGCTGGGTCTGATGGTTGATGTATACGCGCGCACGGGGCTGGCCAGGGTCGTCACGGTTTTCGGCGGCCGCAATGCGGTGCGCAGCAGGCACGGTCTGATCATCCGCGCAGAAACGTCGTCTTCGGCCGCAAAGGTTGACCTGCTGCTGCCGCCACTGCCTCCGGAGAAGCCGGCACAGGCGATCGAGTGGCATCTGTCGCAAATCGCCGCGCGCTACGGCCGCGCGACAGCTGCGTTCGTGGCCCTCACGATGGAGTATCCCTGGTAAGCAACGACGACAGCGGAGGTGCGGGAGTGATCCGTTTCAGGCAATAGCGAACTGCGCCGCTTGCCACTCTATCGACCGCATGCCTTTGTTGTGGAGGTCGTCGTCGATAAACGCCGCCCGCCAGCGGCCGTTTCGAACGCTTTACGAGCGCCGATTTCCAAGCAAAATCCGCAACTCGACCTGCCGGAGCTTGGCGAAGCTAAGCCTACGGCTCCAACTGGTCTGGCGAATGTCCGGCTCCGTACATTGTGTTCAAAACGGCCCAAAAATAATCTACGAATGTCATGAAGTTGGCCTCATTTGGAAGAATGCGAGCAGGAAGCCAGCGGATCGTGTGAGACGCATCCTCCTCTGCCGTGGCCCTTCTCCGGCACCGGTCAGAAGCCGACAGCTCGGATCGGCGCCGCACGCGGCCTCTCACGTCGTCACTGTTCTCAGTCGTCATATTCCAAATCGGTCAGCTTTCCTGATGGACGGCACCGTTCCGTCTTGATCATCGGCGACACAGTCTCGCCCCCTCTTTGGGACTGTGTCCGGGCGCCTCTCCCCTCGGAGGCGTCAACAGGCCTGGTGCAGCAGGCTCGGACCATCCACCCCGACCGCTGCATAAGGTCATAATTTGGAGAGCGATCTGTGCACCGATGAGGTTTGGCATTGCGTCATCCGATCCTACTGAAGGAAACGCCAATTTTGCTGAAGGGGGCGCCCGTCCTGGTCGCGGAGGACGACCTCCTTCAGGCCCTCGACATTGCGGAATCGCTGAAGGAGGCCGGAGCAACGGTAATCGGCCCGGTTTCCCGTCTTGATGACGCCCTGCTGCTGGTGCGGCGCGGCAAGTGCAGTGCGGCAATTCTCGATTTTCGCTTAGGCGATGCAAACATCATCCCGCTCGGCCAAGAGCTCTTTCGCCGCAACATCCCGTTTGTGATCCATACCGGTTATGACTGCACTGGCGTGCTCCCCGGCCAATGGCGCGGCTGCAAGCTGATCTGGAAGCCGGCCAATATCCGCTACCTCGTGCAAACCGTGGCTGCCCTGGTGCGCTGGACACGCTGCCTTGCGTACACGTTCCGGGAGACAGCCCAGGCCCACAGCCCGTTCTAAAAACGTATCCGCTGCGCGGAAATCGACGTATCGAGACTTCAGGCTTGCAGCGCTGATCCCCCCCGCGCAGGTGATAAGTGACAAAAGGCCTTTGTCTTAGAACCTTTCCGCCGCCAATCCGTTAAAATTATATGCAGGCGCGCAAGGTCCGCAGTTGAGCTGCGATTGTCTAGTTGCGCGCCATTTCACCCGACACGAAAGGAGGAACACGCGTCATGCGACGACCTATGACCTTTTTTGCGGCGGCACTGCTCTCCAGCGCGGCAATTCCTGCGATCGCAGCCGCTGATACAGCCCAGGTGACGACCGATCTCAACATGCGCGCCGGACCGAGCACTTCGTTCCCGGTGGTGCGCACGCTCCCCGACGGCGCCACAGTCGATATCTATGGCTGCGTGGGCGGCTATAGCTGGTGCGACGTATCCTGGTCCGGCAGCCGAGGTTGGGTTTATGCCGATTACCTGACCTCGTCCTACGAAGGCCGCGTGGTGCCGATCGTCGAATACGGCTCAGAAATCGATTTGCCGATCCTCACCTTCAGCATCGGCAGCTATTGGGACGACTATTATCGCAATGAGCCCTGGTATCACCGCCGCAGTCATTGGCGGTCAGTCTGGGATCGCCACGATCACGACCGCGGGCATCGCCGGCGTGAGGGGCGCGCAGAGCACCGCGACCGCGACCACGGCGACCAGCATCGCGCCGATCGGCGCCGGGAGCGCCGTGACGATGTTCGTGAGCGCCGTGCCGAGCACCGGGAGCGTGTCAGGGAGCGCCGCACTGAACGCCGAGAGCGCGTTCGCGAGCGCCGCGCTGAACGCCGCCAGAACGTGAGAGAGCGCCGTGCTGAACACCGCCAGCGCATCCGCAATCGCCGGGCCGAGCACCGTGAGCACAACCGCAGTGAGCGCAGGTCCTTCAGAGTGGAGCGCGGCAATCGCGGCCACGAGGCGCGCGGCAATTTCCGCAATCGTGGCGATCACCGAGGCGGCGGATCTCGCCGCGAGGCCGGTGCGCGCTTTGAGCGGCACGGCGGCTAACTTATCCGTTTGATGTCCGCAAAGCGCCGAATAGTCTCGGCGTAGAAAGCAGGCCCTGTAGCTTCTCGTTGCGGGGCCTGCGCCCTATCTGGCCTATCCTCCGCTGGCCAGGGAGCGGGTCTCCCCAGGGGCGATGGCCTCCTCCTCCAGCGCGATCGACTTCATGAGCGTGAGCACGCGTTCGCTCTCCAGGCGTTTGGCTTCAAAGCCGGTGGCATCGCCGAGATGGCCGAACAAATCCTCTCCCTCGCGCGAGCGGCCGATGAACGCCATCGACCAGGACGGGAACTGCCGCTGCGCGACCTTCTCGAACGCCAGTATGTGAACATCGCCGTGGCGGGGATCGCGCTGAATCTTTTCAAAGAGCGCCTCGATGCCCTGCTGCGGTCCTTCCAGCACCTGTGCAAAGATGCCGCTGTTAAAAACCAGCGCTCCGGTCAGCCCGAGAAGGGGATTGCTCCGCCGCGCCGCTGTGAGGATATCGTCTATTTCCGTCGCGATGCCCGCAGCGCTGCCAGCGATGCGATTCCGGCTGAAGTAGACCAGCCGGTAGAGGTCTGGGCTCTCGCGTTGGGCCATTTCGACCATGAATTTTCTATCCCTTTCGCGCGGAACAGCCGCAGCTAAGCGGCTGACAATGCTCCATCGATCCTTGGCGGATGGCTAAGAAACTCATCCAGCTTGTCGGCTGCTAGCGGTTTGCTGATCAGATAACCCTGGACGTCGGTACAGCCGCTTGCGGCAACGAGGGCGAGTTGCTCGTCCGTCTCGACACCCTCGGCAATTGTCTTGATCCCAAGACTGTGCCCCAGCGCAGCAATTGCGTTGACGATCGCTCTGGCCGTCGAGTCGTCGGGCTGGGTGCGCACGAAAGACTGGTCGATCTTGATCTTGTCGAATGGAAAGCTGCGCAGATAAGACAACGACGAATAGCCGGTGCCAAAATCGTCCATCGCCACCCGCAGGCCGAGGCTGCGGGCATTGTTCAGCAGCTTGAGCGCAACTGCATGGTCAGAAACCAGGACGCTTTCCGTGATCTCCAGCTCAAGGCGAGCTGGGTCCAAGCCCAATTCAGCCAGTCCCGAGACGATGGTCGGCGTCAGATCGGCGCTGCGGAACTGGATGGCCGAGACATTGACGGCAACAGTTAACGGGCTCGGCCAGCGTGCGGCCGCTCGGCAGGCGGTCCTGATCACCCATTCGCCGATCGGCACGATGAGGCCGAGCTCCTCGGCCAGCGGGATGAATTCGCCTGGAGAAACGCTGCCACGCTCGGGGTGATACCAGCGCAGCAACGCCTCAAAGCCGGTGATCTGTTTCGATGCAAGGTTGTATTGCGGCTGGTAAACCAGCGCCAATTCCCGAAGTGCCAGCGCCCGGCGCAGGTCGATCTCCAGGTTGCGCCTGGCCTGGATCTCCTCATTCATGGCCTCGACAAACAGCTGATAATGGCCGGGTCCCGCCTGCTTGGCATGGCGCAAGGCGAGCGTGGCGTTCTTCAGAATCTCATCGCAATCGGTGCCGTGCGCGGGCACAAAGGCCATGCCAACGATCGCGGCGAGGTTCACCGGATGTCCTTCGACGATGTAGGACCGACCGATGAGATCGATGAGGCGTTCGGCAAACGCGGGAACGGAGTGCGCTTGCCCATCCGGCTCAAGGATGGCGAATTGGCCCGCCCCGAAATGTGCGACATGCGCCTCCCCGCTAACGGCAGAGCGGAGCCTACCGGCGACCAGGCGAAGAAGCTTGCTGCCGATCCCCTCCCCGAGCGCATCGTTGATCATGTCGTACCGGTCGAGATGGATCAACAGCACAGCCGCCGGCTCGATCATGACCGCCGGCCCCGCCAAGAGGGCCCTCAGGTGCTCGCGAAAAGCCTGGCGATCGCTGACCTGCAAAGCCGGTTTGCTGTGGATCTGTGTTCCGCCGCCGAGGGCTTGCGCGATCTTGTGGGGGAGGCAATCGGCCGTTACGAGCGATCCCTCGGCAAGCTGAGATATCTCCAGAAAGAAAACGCGGCCATCCTCCGCGGTCACCGGATACAGCGCCGCAGGATTGGGCCCCATCGCCAGATAGCGACGAAGTTCGGCCGCCCGCGTCGGCTCCGCGAACAGCGCTGCAAAGCTTGAATTGTGATAGAGCGCGCCGCCGTCGGAGCTGATGACAGCAAGCGGTCGGTCAAGCGCATTTACCGCCTTGAGCGCCAGCTCTGGAGCGCCAAAGCCGCCGGCCACTTGGGGAGCAGGATCGTTTATCCCGTTTTCGCTTTGCCGGTGTGAGAGGAACGCCATGACTGACTGTCTCGGCTTTATTCGTGAACGCCTGCCCCTTAGGCTAGAGGCAGGGCGTTGCCAAAAGGTGAAGCTAGAGCGCTGCAAGATGTTACTGGATGTATTTTTTCAGGCTTAATGCGTGCTCAGGCCGATCCAGATCGCGCTTTGGTTGACCAAAGTCAAAGCAGGCCTAATAGGCGGGGCTTAAGGTTTTAGGCGCTACTCTGAGAGGGTCCGCCATGTACAAGACGATTTTGCTCTATTTACCGTCATCTCAATCCGCCGAGGCCGTTTGTGTCGAAGCTGCGCAGCTCGCCCAGCAGCACGGCGCGATGCTGATCGGTGCGCACAACACCGTCAAGATTACCGTTTATGGCGGCATTCCCCAGGACATTCTCGCCGAGCACAACGATCGCGAGCGCAAGGAGGCGGAGGCTGTCCGGTTCATCTTCGAGGATGTCGCCAAGCGCCATGACGTTGCCCATGAATGGCGGAACCGGCCGGCGAAGGACACCGACGCTTTCAAGGATATTATCGCGCAATCCCATGCCGTTGATCTTGTCGTCGCGCCGGGCAAGGACTTCCGCGACCCGCTCGGCCACTGGTTCGACCTGCCGGAGCGGCTGGCCATGGAGACCGGCCGTCCGCTGTTGTTGCTGCCGCGGGACCGGGCCGTGGAAAGCTTCGGCAAACGGATTCTGGTTGCCTGGAATGGCTCGCGTGAGTCCGCCCGCGCCGGTTTCGATGCACTGCCGATGCTGAGAATGGCGGAATCGGTTTACGTGGTAGCCATTGCCGACAATATGGAGAGCCCGCTGATGCGCTCAGCCGAAGAGTTCTACCAAACGCTCAAGCGCCAGGGCGTGAAGGCTGAGCTCGACTGCGTGGGAGCTACCGGCAAGCCGGATGGAGAGCAACTGCTCGCCCGCCTCGCCGAGCGCAATTGCGACATGCTGGTGATGGGCTTCTACGGCCATTCACGGCTGCGCGAAATGGTCTGGGGCGGCGTCACCCGCCATCTGCTGAAGGCAATGAACATCCCGGTTTTCACCTCGCACTGAGCACAGCAAAACGAGGGGCATATATGATCTTTGCCGTGATTGCCTCCACCGTTCTGGTGATCGCGACAACATTGATCCTTTACGAGACACTGCGCCTCACCTCATATCACCTGGCGGAGCTGCCCCTGCCGCCACGGGCGCGGATCATCGTCGTGGTGCTCGCCTCCTTCGTCGGTCATACGATGGCGGCGTGGATCTACGCTTTCGCATATTGGCTGATAGCGGGCTATCTCGGCGGCTTTGCCGGACTGCCCGTCAACGATTTCATGGACTGCCTTTACTTCTCCGCGGTGACCTATACCTCGCTGGGATTCAGCGATCATGTGCCGCTCCTGGATGTCCGGCTGATCGCCGGCGTCGAGGCGCTGAACGGCCTGTTGCTGATCAGCTGGTCGGCGTCGTTCACCTATCTGGCGATGGAGCGGTACTGGCCGATGCACGAGGTACGGCGCGGCAGGGCAAAGCGCAGAGCATCGCATCGACCTGCCCGCAACGCGCAAGGCCCCGAACTGGTCAGCACCGCGGAGCATCCGCCCGCTCCCTCCTCCCGCCTTCCCGATTGAGCTGCATCAAGGCCTGCGAGTAGGTGACCAGACCTGGCTTAGCCGGCGCTGAGGCGAAAGCTGCTGGCATGGCCAGTACAAGGGAGGCAGTGTACTGTCACATGGCTGCGGGATAAAGCTTGCCACCATATAACCCTACGGCGACGGTGATCGATGACGATTCGCAATCTGGACCATGCGTTCAAGCCTGCATCCGTAGCACTGATCGGAGCAAGCAACAGGCCGCATTCGCTTGGTCTCACCGTCATGCGCAATTTGCGTAGCGGCGGGTTCGCTGGCCCGATCTGGCCGGTTAATCCCAAACGTGCCGAAATCGATGGGGCGCCCTGCTTTTCGAACGTCGCCGCCTTGCCGGCAGTGCCCGATCTGGCCGTGATCGCGACACCCGCGCGGACGGTACCCACTCTCATCGGCGAACTTGCCGGGAAGGGCACGCGCGCCGCCGTCGTGTTAACGGCCGGCATCGACCAGGCAAGCGGTCTGCGCCAGGCCATGCTCGATGCTGCTCGCCCGACCACCTTCCGCATTATCGGCCCGAACTGCCTCGGTATCTTCCTCCCCAATCTGGGGCTGAATGCCAGCTTCTCCCATCTTTCGCCGATCAAAGGCAAGCTTGCGCTCCTGTCGCAATCGGGCGCGGTTGCCAGCGCCATTCTCGACTGGACCCTGGCGCGCAGCATCGGATTCAGCCATATCGTATCCATGGGCGATATGGCCGACGTCGATGTCGGCGACCTGCTCGATTATCTTGCCGGCGATGGCATGTCGCGCGCGGTGCTCATCTATCTCGAAACCGTCACCAATCCGCGCAAATTCCTGTCCGCGGCGCGCTCCGCCGCGCGCGTGAAGCCGGTCGTGGTGATCAAGGCGGGGCGCAACGCGGCAGCCGCCAAGGCGGCAGCGACACACACCGGCGCGCTTGCCGGCAATGATCACGTCATGAACGCCGCCTTCCGCCGCGCGGGTCTGCTTCGGGTTCAGGACCTGGAGGAGCTGTTCGACGCTGCCGAGACCCTTACGCGGGTCGGAGGCATTGCCGGTGATCGCCTCGCCATCGTCACCAATGGTGGCGGTGCAGGCGTGCTGGCGGTCGACAGTCTCATGGATCTGAACGGGACGCTGGCCGAGCTTGCGCCCGAGACCATGGCGCGGCTGAACGATTTGCTGCCGCCGACCTGGTCGAAGGCCAATCCGGTCGACATCATCGGCGATGCCGGTGCCGAGCGCTACGCGGCTGCGGTTGAGGCCGTGCTCGATGATCCCTGCACGGACGCGCTCCTGGTGCTCAATTGCCCGACAGCGCTCGCCTCCTCAAGCGAGGCGGCTGCAGCCGTAGTCGGGGTCGTGCAGAAGAGACGCAGCGCACATCGGCCGCTGAAGCCGATCCTTACCAACTGGCTCGGCGAGAGCACGGCCCAGCAGGCGCGCCTACTTTTCGATGCAGCAAACATTGCTTCCTACAAGTCGCCGCAGGACGCGGTGCGCAGCTTTGCCCATCGGCGCGCGCACGCCAAGGCGCACGAAGCAATGATGCGCACCCCGCCCAGCCTGCCGCAGCATTTCACCGTCGAAAACGAGGCGGCAAAGCGGGCGATGGCCGCTGCCAGGGAGGCAAGACATGTCCTTTTGACCGAGCCGGAGGCCAAGCATGTTCTGGCGGCCTACGGCCTTCCGGTGGCGCGCACCGAGATCGCCCGCGATGCAGCGGAGGTTGCCGATATCACCGCAGAATTGCTGCGCGAGGTCGATGCCGTCGCGGTCAAAGTGCTGTCGGAGGACATCCCGCATAAATCCGATGTCGGCGGCGTCATGCTCGACCTGATCTCGGCCGAGGAGGCGAGGCGCGCGGCCGTGGAGATTGCGGCGAAGGTAGCCCGGGCACGCCCTGACGCTCATATCCAGGGCTTCACCGTGCAGGATATGATCCGGCGGCTCGGCGCCCATGAGCTAATCATCGGCGTCGCCGACGATCCGATCTTTGGCCCGACTATCTTGTTCGGGGCCGGCGGAACGGCGGTCGAGGTGATCCGCGACACCGCAGTCGCCCTGCCGCCGCTCGATCTGAAGCTCGCCCGGGATCTGATCGAGGAGACACGCGTCGCAAGGTTGCTCGCCGGCTATCGCGACCGCCCTGCCGCCGATATCGACGCCATTGCCATGACGCTGGTGCGCGTCTCGCAACTGATCACCGATCTGCCGGTCATCACCGGCCTGGATATAAACCCGCTTCTAGCCGACGAGAAGGGCGTTATTGCTCTCGATGCGCGCATCACGCTGGACTGGGCTTATGCCGGGCTCACCGCACCCAATCCCCGATTTGCCATTCGTCCCTATCCGAAGAACTGGGAGAAGGAGGTCGTGACGACGCGCGGCCGTCGCCTGCTGCTCAAGCCCATTCAGCCGACCGATGAAGCGCCCTACCGCGCCTTTATCGCCGCGATCACGCCGCAGGATTGGCGGCTCAGGTTTTTCGCCCCGTCGAAGAACATCTCCCCCGAATTCATTGCTCGCTTCACCCAGATCGACTACGCCCGCTCGATGGCCTTCATCGCAGAGGAACCGCAAACCGGCGATATCCTCGGCATCTCGCGGCTCACCGCCGACCCCGACTATGTCAGGGGCGAGTATGCCGTCCTGGTGCGCAGCGATCTAAAGGGTCAGGGCATCGGCTGGGCGCTGATGCAGCACCTCATCACTTATGCGAAGGCTGAGGGACTTACGCTGATCGAAGGCGAAGTCCTGACCGAGAACACGCAGATGCTCGCAATGTGTCAGGATCTGGGTTTCGCGGTATGCTCCGATCCCGCCGATTACGGTGTCTGCCACGTCACCATGCCGCTGGCCCCGACGGAGAGCTGAGCTCCGTCAGAATCAGATCGGCGCGCTCTGACACACTCGTCTTCGGCAACACAATCAGCTCATAGCCTAAAAAGGCATAGGCACTGAGAATGCGATCGTAGTCGGCAGTTGCCTTGTCAAAGCCATGACGGCGCTCGGCATCGGTTACATAGATCTCGGGCCAGGGGGGCACCAAAAAAGCCCGCCGATGATAGGGATGCAATCGGGCGAGAGGCGCAAGCACGGCGTCTCCCGTCACGTGCTCAAGGCCCGCGGCAGCATCGACCAGCCCTCTGTCGAAGAAGACCCATCCCTTCATCCGGCTCGCCGCTTCGCGGTCGGCGAGGGAGAGGTCGGCCGCGCGGCGAAGGAAGGCAGCCGAATCGACCCAAGGAAAGGCCGAGCCGCCGTTCTGCAGCTTCTGTCTTACGAGTTGGCGGCCAGGCTCCTCAACGATCGCAAACCCACGCCGGCCAAACTCTTCGAGCAAAGTCGACTTGCCGCCACCCGAACATCCCGAGTGGACGACGAACCGCTCCGTATCGAGCGGAACCGGCGCGCTCAGACGGCCTTCCCAGTGAGGTGTTTCTCGATCTCGTAGACCGGCATTTTGACATAGTCTTTGGCGATCTCCTCCCTCACCGCCTTGCGCACGGCTGGCGATAACGCCTCGCGCAGCATGCCGAGCGCGCGCGGCGCGGCGACGACGATCAGCTCCTGGGCTTCGCCGTGGGTGAGAGCCTCATCCAGCCGCTTGGCGAGCGCGGTAAGAAACGCCTGCTCGTTCTGATCATGCCAGTCGGTCTGTGCGACGCTGCTGCGCCCGGTGGTTGCCAATTCGTGAACGCGGCCCGGGTGGTCGCTTCCCTGCTCGCTGGTCTTCGGGTTGGTCTGCTCGTGCGTCTCCTTGGTCCGCAGGTTCGGGTAGACCTCATCACCCTCATTCTCAAGTATCAGTGCCTTGCCACCGTCGCACACGACGACCCAATCACCGGCTTTGATCTTCACAGGGTTCATGCCTTCCTCTCCTTCTTCTCGCCCTTCTCCAACCAGCCACGATCGGACCGGTTCCCCCGGTTCACCTTTGAGCGCCGGGACCGCGCCCCCCGGAGGATAGTTCTGAAGACGAAGCACTTTGCTTGATTCAAATCAACGTGGAATACACCGGGACCTGTCAAACCTGATGGCGGCCGGCCGAAGGGCGGATGCCGGCGCGCTTAGAGGTGCTCAATGACAGATGTTCGCTCTACGAGAGATGAGTTCCTGGCCTTGTCGGATCTGCTGGCGATCGTCGGCACGTTGGCTGGTGCCATACTTGGTCTGGTGCTGGTGTTTCAGGCGGCTGACCCCGTCATGGCTTTCCATGGCGCCGTGTTCGGTGCGGCCGGCCTTGGTGCCTGCTTTTTCCTTCTGATTAAAACTTTTGATAACGGCACGCTGGCCGGCAAGCGCTTCAAGGCTGATGACAGTCCCTATAATGACGGAGTGGTAAAGGCCGGAGCCATTGCCACGGTGGCCTGGGGCATTGTCGGCTTCCTGGTCGGCGTCATCATCGCCTGGCAGCTCGCCTTCCCGAACCTCAATCTGGACCTTCCCTGGACCAGCTTCGGGCGTCTGCGGCCGGTGCACACTTCCGCGGTGATCTTCGCCTTCGGCGGCAATGCGCTGCTCGCAACCTCGTTCTATGTCGTGCAACGCACCAGCCATGCGCGGCTCGCCGGACGCTGGGCACCCTGGTTCGTGTTCTGGGGTTATCAGCTGTTCCTGGTAATCGCGGCATCGGGCTATATCCTCGGTGTTACCGAGGGCCGCGAATATGCCGAGCCGGAATGGTACGCCGATCTTTGGCTCACCGTCGTGTGGGTCGTCTATTTGCTCGTTTTCTTGGGCACCCTCGCCAGGCGGAAAGAGCCGCACATTTACGTGGCGAACTGGTTCTATCTCTCCTTCATCGTCACGATAGCGATGCTGCACATCGTCAACAATCTCTCGCTGCCGGTCTCCCTCACCGGCACCAAAAGCGTGAGCGCGTTTTCCGGCGTGCAGGATGCGATGACGCAGTGGTGGTACGGCCATAATGCGGTGGGTTTCTTCCTCACCGCCGGCTTCCTCGGCATGATGTACTACTTTATCCCGAAACGCGCCGAGCGGCCGGTCTACTCCTACAAGCTCTCCATCGTGCACTTCTGGTCGCTGATCTTCCTCTACATCTGGGCCGGCCCGCATCATCTGCACTATACGGCTCTCCCCGACTGGGCGCAGACGCTGGGCATGACCTTCTCGATCATGCTGTGGATGCCGTCGTGGGGCGGAATGATCAACGGTCTGATGACGCTGTCAGGTGCCTGGGACAAGCTGCGCACCGATCCGGTGATCCGCTTCCTGGTGGTCTCCGTCGCCTTTTATGGCATGTCGACCTTCGAGGGGCCGCTGATGAGCGTGAAGGCAGTGAACTCGCTCTCGCACTACACCGACTGGACCATCGGCCACGTGCACTCCGGTGCTTTGGGCTGGGTGGCGATGATCTCCTTCGGCGCGGTCTATTGCATGGTGCCCTGGCTGTGGAAGCGCCCGCGCCTTTACTCCATGCGCCTCGTCGAATGGCATTTCTGGGTCTCGACCCTCGGCATCTTGCTCTACATCACCGCGATGTGGGTGTCGGGTATCACGCAGGGCCTGATGTGGCGCGCCTATGACAGCCTCGGCTTCCTGCAATACGCCTTCGTCGAAACGGTGGAAGCCATGCATCCCTACTATGCGATCCGCGCAACTGGCGGGACGCTGTTCTTCCTCGGCTCGCTGATCATGGCCTACAACATCTGGCGCACCATTCGCGGCGATCTTGCCGAAGCGCTCGAGGAGACGCCGCAGGCCATCCCCAGCAGCGCCGTGTCAACCGCCGCTGAATGAGGAGCACTCCAATGAAACTATCGCATGCAATTCTGGAGAAGAACTCCATCCTGCTCCTCGTCGGCATTCTCATCGTCGTTGCCGTCGGCGGACTGGTCGAGATCGCACCCTTATTCTGGATCGGCTCGACCATCGAGAAGGTGCAGGGTATGCGGCCCTATTCGCCGCTGGAACTGGCGGGCCGTGACATCTATGTCCGGGAAGGCTGCTATCTCTGCCATAGCCAGATGGTCCGCTCGCTGCGCGACGAGGTGGAGCGCTATGGCCACTACAGCCTTGCCGCCGAGAGCATGTACGACCATCCGTTCCAGTGGGGCTCCAAGCGCACCGGCCCGGACCTCGCCCGCGTCGGCGGCAAGTATTCGGACGACTGGCATGTCGCGCATATGACCAACCCGCGCAGCGTCGTGCCCGAATCGGTGATGCCGTCCTATTCGTGGCTCGGCAAGCGCAAGCTGGACTACGCCGATGTTGCCGAGAAGCTGAAGACGCATCGCGCGGTCGGGGTGCCTTATAGCGAGGAGATGATCCAGAACGCCAAGGCTGACGTCGAGGCACAGGTCAATCCGGACAGCGATGGCGCCAAGGCGCTCGCCGCACGCTACCCGAAGGCGCAGGTCCGCACCTTCGACGGCGGCGATCCCTCGCGTGTCACCGAGCTTGATGCCCTGATCGCCTATCTGCAGATGCTCGGCACCCTCGTCGATTTTGCCAAATTCGACGAGGAAGGACCCAACCTGCGTTAGAGGGGCCCGCCATGACCTACGAAGCGATACGAAGTTGGGCCGGTATGGCTGGCCTCTTCATCTTCATTGCCCTGTTCATCCTTGTGCTCGTCTATGTGTTCTGGCCCGGCAACAAGGACAATTTCGAGCGCGCCCGGCGCGTTCCCCTGGAAGAAGATCCCGACGAAATTAAGCGGAGTGAAGACCATGGCCGTTAAACAAGACGTTGATCATGTGACTGGCGTCGAAACCACCGGTCATGAGTGGGACGGCATCAAGGAGCTGAACAAGCCTCTGCCGAGCTGGTGGCTGTGGGTGTTCTACGCAACCGTTGTCTGGTCGATCGGCTATTGGGTCGTCTATCCGGCCTGGCCGACGCTCTCCGGCTATACGCAGGGCATCTGGGGCTATAGTCAGCGCCAGCAGGTGATGGAGAGCGTCGCCGCCGCCAAGGCTGCCCAGGCTGGCATGGGCGATGCGCTCGCCAAAGCTTCGCTTGCGGAAATCAAGGCTGATCCCAAACTGCTCGAAGCTGCGATCGCCGGCGGGCGCACGGCTTTCGGCGACAATTGCGCACCATGCCATGGCCGCGGCGCGCAGGGAGCGAAGGGCTACCCCAATCTCAATGATGACGACTGGATTTGGGGCGGCACGCTCGAGGACATTCACCAGACCGTCACCAATGGCATCCGCAACGGCTCGGCCGATGCGCGCGATAGCGCCATGCCGCGCTTCGCCGACGGCATGCTCGATGCCAAGCAGATCTCCGATACCGCCGAATATGTGCTCTCCCTTTCCGACAAGAGCACGGATGCCGCGGCCGCCGAGCGCGGCAAGGCGCTCTTTGCCGACAATTGCATCGCCTGCCATGGCGATGACGGCAAGGGAAATCGCGATGTCGGCGCGCCCAATCTGACAGACGCGATCTGGCTTTATGGCTCGACCAAGGCCGATGTCGCCAAGAGCATCGAAACCGGCCGCGGCGGCGTGATGCCGAACTGGGCGGCGCGGCTGGATGAGGGCACGATCAAGAAACTGGCCGTCTATGTCCACTCGCTGGGTGGCGGCCAATAAACCGTCCGAATGGACGGTGGAGGCTGAGCGATCGGCTGCATCCCGGGGGGAAGGCCTTGAGCGCTCAGCCTCGCACCCTTGCGGACCCGAGCGGAGGTTAGCAATGACTGCCTTGCCAAGCGCAATTGACACGAAATCGCCGCGCCAAGCGGTAACCGGGGAGGCTGCTCCAGGTATTGCGAGAGCCGAGGCGGAGGCCGTGAACGCGCGCGAGACGCGCTCGCTCTATGCAGCCCGCGAGCCGATCTATTCCAAGCTCGCCTCGGGAAAATTCCGGCGCATCAAATGGGCGGTGATGGGGGTCACGCTCGGCATCTATTATCTGCTGCCCTGGCTGCGCTGGAATCGCGGCCCGAACCTGCCCGATCAAGCCTTCCTGCTCGACTTCGCCCATCAGCGCCTCTATCTGTTCGGCGTCGAGATCTGGGCCCAGGAGCTGTATTTCATCACCGGCATCCTGATCCTATCGGCGCTGGCGCTGTTCCTCGTTACTGCGCTCGCCGGCCGCGTCTGGTGCGGCTATGCCTGTCCGCAGACGGTGTGGACCGACCTGATGATTGCGGTGGAGCGCTTCTGGCAGGGCGACCGCAATGCGCGGATGCGTCTCGCCAAGGCGCCATGGAGCTTCGAGAAAGTCTGGAAGCTGGGCGTCACCCATCTTTCCTGGCTGGGGATTGCGCTCGCAACGGGCGGCGCCTTCGTCTTCTATTTCCGTGACGCGCCGACGCTCGCTTATGAGTTTCTCACCTTCGACGCTCCGGCGATCTCCTATGTGTTCCTCGGCGTTTTCACCGGCACGACTTATCTCCTCGGCGGCATCGCCCGCGAACAGGTCTGCACCTATATGTGCCCGTGGCCGCGCATCCAGGGCGCCATGTTCGATGCCGACTCCTTGCTGATCACCTATCGCGGCTTCCGCGGCGAGCCACGCGGTCCGCACAAGAAGGGCGAGAGCTGGGAAGGACGGGGCGATTGCATCGACTGCAAGCAGTGCGTGGCGGTCTGCCCGATGGGCATCGACATCCGCCATGGGCCGCAGCTCGAATGCATCCAGTGCGCCCTGTGTATCGATGCGTGCGACGAAATCATGGACAAGGTCGGACGCCCCCGGAAACTGATCGCTTACGATACCTTTCGCAATCTGGAAGCCGAGAGCCACGGCGACCTCGCGCCGATCCGGCTGATCCGGCCGCGCACGATGCTTTACAGCGCGATGCTGGCGATCGTTGCGGCGGTGATGCTGCTCGCCTTCTCGCATAAGAGCGTGCTCGATGTGAATGTGCTGCGCGATCGCAATCCGCTTTATGTGCAGCTTGCCGATGGCGGCCTGCGCAACGGCTACACCATCAAGCTGCTCAACAAATCCTATGAGACGCGCAATTACCGCCTCTCCCTTGACGGCCTCCCAGGTGCGACGCTTACTATTGTCGGCGTGGAGAATGGAGCCCAGTCCAAACTGGCCGTCGCTCCCGACGATCTGCGCGCCGTCAAAGCCTATGTGATGCTGCCGCGCGATGCGGCGCGCCAGTTGCCTGCTGCGCAGAATGCGATGGCCTTTGTCATCGAAGACCTCAGCGCTGGCAGTCAGACCCGCCACCCGACCACCTTCCGGGGACCTGAGAAATGACGGCCATATCCATCAAAGAGCTCACGGGCAAGCATGTCCTCATCGTCTGTTTCGCGTTTTTCGGCGTCATGCTGGCGGTGAATAGCCTCTTCGTGTTCTATGCGGTCTCGACCTTTAATGGTGGCGAGGGCGGCAGGGCCTACCAGAAAGGGCTCGACTACAATCAGACCATTGCTGAGGCCCGCGCCCAGGATTCTCTCGGCTGGTCCTATTGGATCGAGGCCGGTATAGCCGGCCAAATCGCCATCGTGCTGAAGGACAAAGGCGGCGCGCCGGTCACGGGCCTGGTGCTCAGCGGCGAGATCGCACGGCCGGTCTCAGAGAAGTTTACCCGGGCGCTCACCTTCCGCGAGGCGAAGCCCGGCACCTATGCCGCTGACGTGGGACCTCTCAATGCCGGGAGCTGGATCGCAAGCTTTACGGCATTGCGTAGCGCCGAGGCAAAGGACATCGTCTACCGCGGCAAGGAGCGGTTATGGCTGAAGCCCAACTCTTAAGTCGCGTCCCGGCCGCCGCCGGGCGGGATGAGGCCGTCTCGCAGTCCGCGACGTTCAGCGTCGAGAACATGAACTGTGGCGGCTGCATGGCCAAAATCGAGCGTGTGCTGAATGCGCAGCCCGCCGTTGCCGCGGCCCGCGCCAATCTCAGCGCCAAGCGGGTGACGGTCACCTTCGATCCGCAGCGCAGCACGACAGCGATGCTGCTCACGGTGCTCGAGGCGGCCGGATTCACCGCCGCCGAGTTCATCGCGACCGATATGAGCGGGGAGGAAAAGCTCGCCCGAGAATTTCTCGGCCGCCTGGGCGTTGCCGGCTTCGCGGCGATGAACATCATGCTGCTTTCTGTCTCCGTCTGGTCGGGGGCGGAAAGCATGGACCCGGCGACGCGCAGCCTGTTCCACTGGCTGTCCGCGCTGATTGCAATGCCGGCGATCTCCTATGCGGGCCAGCCCTTCTTCCGATCGGCCTGGCAAGGCCTCAAGGCGCTGCGCATCACCATGGATGTGCCGATCTCGCTGGCCATCCTGCTGTCGGCGACCATGAGCCTGGTGCAGACGGCGCGCGGCGGCCATGAGGTCTATTTTGACGCTTCCGTCACGCTGCTCTTCTTCCTCTTGATCGGGCGGTTCCTCGACCAGCGGATGCGGCTCCGGGCGAGAGGCGCGGCGCAGAATCTGCTGCGGATGCGCAGCCAAACCGCAACGGTCATTCGCACGGACGGGGCGGCCGAAAGCGTGCCGACCGCCGCGCTTATCCCCGGGGAGCGCATCGTCGTGGCGACGGGCGAGCGGATCCCGGCCGATGGCATGATGCTGTTAGGGCGCTCCGAGGTGGATGAAAGTCTCCTGACGGGCGAAAGCCTACCGCGTTCGCTCGTGCCGGGCGATGACGTCTTCGCCGGCACGATCAATCTCGGCGCGCCGATCGAGGTGAGTGTCACCAAGGCGGAGAAGGATACCCTGCTCGCCGAGATGACCGAGCTGATGGACACCGCCGAGCAGGCGCGCGGCCGCTATGTGCGCCTTGCTGACCGGGCGGCACGCCTCTACGGCCCGGGCGTCCACATCCTGGCGCTCGCGACCTTCACCGGATGGATGATCGGCGGGGCGGGTTGGGAATTCGCGCTCCTGACCGCGATTGCGGTCCTGATCATCACCTGCCCCTGCGCCCTTGCGCTTGCGGTTCCGGCCGTGCAGGTCGCCGCGTCCAGCCGTTTGTTTACTGCCGGCGTGCTGGTCAAGGCGCCCGACGGACTGGAGCGGATCTCCGAGATCGACACGGTCGTATTCGACAAGACTGGCACGCTGACGCACGGCCAGCCGATGCTCCTGAACGCCGACATTTATGACGCGGCGATTTTGCAGGCGGCGGCTTCGCTGGGGATCGCCAGCAGGCACCCCTATGCCCGCGCCGTGGTCGCCGCCGCCAGACAGCGCTTCGGTCAGGTGACCCGCGCCAACTCGGTCGACGAAGTCGCCGGCTACGGCTTGAAGCGGATCACGGACGAAGGCGAGGAGCGCCTTGGCTCTGCGGATTGGTGCACCATCCCCGCGGCCCGGTCGGGCGATGCCTCGCTCTGGTACAGCCGGCCGGGCGCGGAGCCGGTCGCCTTCGCTTTCGCCGATGTGACCCGTCCGGACGCCGCCGCAACGGTGCAAGCGCTCATCGCGGCCAGTTTCGCGGTGGAGCTGCTCTCCGGCGATCGGCCCGAGACGGTCGAGGCGATTGCTATTGACCTCGGCATAACCGCTTGGAGGGCGCGCTGCAAACCGCAGGACAAAATCGCCCGGCTCCATGAGCTGAGGATGGCAGGCCGCAAAGTGCTGATGGTCGGCGATGGCCTCAACGATGCGCCCGCTCTTGCGGCCGCGCATGCTTCGCTCTCGCCATCATCTGCCGCCGATATCAGCCAGATGACTTCGGACGCAATCTTTCAAGGCCAGAGCCTCAGCCCGGTGCTGGAGCTGATCGCCACGGCACGCCGCGCACAGCGGATGGCATTTGAGAACTTCGCGATTGCCGGGGCTTATAATCTGCTGTTCGTGCCGATCGCGATGGCAGGCATCGTAACGCCGCTCGTCGCCGCGATCGCGATGTCCACCTCGTCCATCCTCGTAACGGCAAACGCGCTGCGGTTGCGCAGCTGCAAGGTGAGGTTAACGCAATGACCGCGCTCGCCTGGCTCATCCCCGCCGCGCTGTTTCTTGGGCTGGTGGGGCTCGCCGCGTTCCTGTGGGCGCTGAAATCGGGGCAGTTCGAGGATCTGGAAGGGGCCGCCTACCGCATTCTGGAAGACGACCCTTTGGACAAGGCGCCGGACGATTCGTCCCGGCGCGAAGGCGACTGATCAGTCCGCTTTCGCGACCAGATCGCGATAGGCATGCCAGGTGGCGTGACCGATCAGTGGGAAGGCCACCACAAGACCGGCGGACAGTGTCAGCAGCCCCACGATCATGAAGGCCGCGATCAGCGCCGCCCAAAGCGCCATCGGCTTCCAATTGAGCTTTACGGCCTCCACGCTGGTGAGGATCGCATCCGTCACGCCGATTGGCCGGTCCATCAGCATCGGCGCCGAGACCGCGCAGATCATGAACACTACGCTTGCCAGCACCGCGCCCTCGATGGTGCCAACGGTCAGTAGCGCCACACCGCGGGTGGTCAGCAATAGCTCGCTCATGAAATTCTCGAGCGGCGGAAAGGGCTGCGTGCCCATGAACACCATGAACAGCAGGAATGCTGTCTGCATCCAGACGATATAGATAATGAGAAGCGCAAGGCCGAGCAGAACCAGCTGGCCCGGCGTGCGGAATGCAGCGAGCACGACATCGCTAATCCGTACTCGTCTGCCCTGCTCGAGCTGGCGGCTGCCTTCATAAAGGCCAACCGCGAGCACGGGGCCGATCAGCAGGAAGCCGCCCGCCAAAGCGAGAATCGCCGAACTCATGCCTACACGCATAAGGCCAAGGAACAGCCCGACCGCAACGGCAGCAAATACGGCCCCGTAGATGAGGCTGATATGGGGCATGCGCTCCATATCGCGCCAGCCGGCCATGATCCAGCGCCATGGCGCTTCGAGATCGACGCGGCGGATTTCGACGACGCCGTCCCCGAGCGCACGATACTGGGAATGAAGGGAGACGATGGTATCCCGATGCGAGGTCACAATCACGGCTGCTTCCTCCAGCTTGTCTTTACAAAATTGTAATCCGTTTTGAGAGCCGTAAACAGCTCTCCGCTGGGGTAAGTGTACGCTGCTGCCGCTCAGGACGAGTTGACGTGGGTCAAGCAAATGATGCAACAAGCGCGGCTTTGACGCCTTGTCACCGGCACGCCGGTGGATTAGGCCTAAGCTTTGCCCATAGAGCGGGAGTGTCAACGCTGCCTGAACCTGGCGAAAAAAAGCTGCCTTTCGGCGCTTCGATGGTTGAGGCCGCGCTCAACTCGGCTGTGAACGCCATCGTCATCATCGACGCCGATGGCATGATCTACCGCGGGAACCCGGCGACGGAGAAGCTCTTCGGCTTTTCAAGCGCCGAACTGCTCGGCCGCAATGTCAGCATGCTGATGCCCGAGCCCTACCGCTCGGCACACGACGCCTATTTGCGAAATTACCTGCGTACCGGAGATAAGCGCATTATCGGCATCGGCCGGGAGGTGCTGGGCCAAAGGAAGGACGGCTCCACCTTTCCGATGCATCTGTCGGTCGGCGAATTCGCTGTGAGCGGAGCGCGCTATTTTATCGGGAATATTCACGATCTCACTGCCCGTGTCAACGCGGAGACCGAAAGCGTAAAGCAGCGCACGCTGTTTCATGCCCTGTTCGACAGCTGTCCGGACGCAATGATCATCTCCAACAGCGCCGGCGAGATCACGCTTTGCAATGCCGCGGCACCGCGCATCTTCGGCTATACAGCCGGCGAGCTGGCGGGTACGCCCGTGCGCGTGCTGCGCGCTGAGGATAGCGATCTAAGCGAGTCCGCGGACGCAGCGAAGGGAGAACTGCCGCCTTACGCGGTACACTTCCGGCGCGCCTCCGGTGAGATTTTTCCCGCCAACACGCTCACCAGCTTCATTACCGACCCGAGTGGCGCACGGCTCGGTATCCTCACCATAATTCGCGATATCAGCCGCGAGGTGGCCCAGGAGAAAGCCTGGCGCAAGCTTCAGCGCATGGAGGCGCTCGGGCAGCTGACGGGTGGCATCGCGCATGATTTCAACAATTTGCTCACGATCATCACCGGCAATCACGAGCTCCTTGAATTCGAAATCCACGGCGACGCCCAGCGCGATCTGTTAAGGCGCGCAAACGATGCGGCGATGATGGGCGCGCGCCTGACCGCGCGGCTTTTGACTTTCGCCAGGCGCCGGCCGCTCGATGCCGTGCTGGTCGATCTCAACGAGCATATACTGGGCATGATGGAGCTTTTGCGCCGGACCATCGGCGAGACGATAAACCTGAGTGCCTCGCTCGCGCCCAACCTTTGGCTTGTGCAGGCGGATCTCAGCGAGATCGAGAATGCCGTGCTCAACCTCGCCATCAATGCCCGCGACGCCATGCCCGGCGGCGGAAAGCTCATCATCGAAACCCGCAATGTCGAGCTCGACGACAGCGAGGTCGGCGTGACGCCGGGCTCCTATGTCCGGCTTTCCGTGTCCGATACCGGCACCGGCATGCCGCCGGAAGTGCTCGCGCGGGTTTTCGAGCCTTTCTTCACAACCAAGCAGGCCGGGAAGGGCACAGGGCTCGGTCTCAGCGTGATCTATGGCTTTGCCAAGCAATCGGGCGGCCATGTCAGCATCTATAGCGAAATCGGGCACGGGACGACGGTGAACGTCTATCTCCCCCGCGTGGTGGTGGATGCCGGGAAAAGCCGCCCTGGAAACAGCGGCCTCAGTTCGTCGCCAGCCTCCTCCGGCAGGACCATCCTAGTCGTCGAGGATCAGTTGGCAGTCCGCGAAGTCACCATGCGCCGGCTACGCCAGCTCGGTTATAACGTCGAGGAAGCCGAAAGCGCCAAGGCGGCGATCGACCTCATTCAATCCGGCGCGGTGATCGACTTGGTATTCTCCGATGTGGTGATGCCGGGCGAGATGACCGGGTTCGACCTTGCCGAATGGGTGCGCGCAAACAGGCCGGATTTGCCGATCGTGCTCACCTCCGGCTTCGCCGAAGATGTGGTGCGCAAGCGTGGGGCGCTCGACAGCGTGATGGAGATCTTGCGCAAACCTTACGGGCGCGACGAACTCGTCCAGGTGCTGGAGCGCGCGCTTCAGTCCCGCACGACCTCAGCCGTGAAGACATAGCCGACGCCGCGCACAGTTTTGATTAGCTCCGGCGCGTCGGGCTGCGTCTCGATCTTCTTTCGCAGCCGTCCCACGAGGTTGTCGATGGTGCGATCGACCGGCGACCATTCGATGCCCTTCAGCAGGTCCATCAGATTGTCCCGGGAGAGCACCCTGCCCGGGCGCGTAACGAAGATCTCCAAGAGATTGAACTCGGCCGTGGTCAGCTCCTGCTTGACGCCATCCTTCAAGGCGAGCTCGCGGCGGGGAGTATTCAGCACCCAGCCCGCGAATTTATATCGGCCGCCGGGAGCTTCGGAACGCGTCGGGGCCGTTTCGACCGCCCCCTCATAGCGTCTCAGGACGGCGCGCACCCTCGCTAGGACTTCGCGCAGATGGAACGGCTTGGAGATATAATCGTCCGCACCGAGCTCCAGCCCCACCACCCGGTCGATCATGTCACCTTTGCCGGAGATCATCACGATAGGGATGTTGTGCTGGCTTCGCACGCGGCGTGCGACGTCCAGACCGTCTTCCCCGCCGAGCCGCAGATCCAGTGTAATCAGGCCTACTGGATGCTGATCGAGCGCAGCGAACAGCTCTTCGCTGTCCTTCGCCTCTGACACACCGAAGCCCTCGCGCTCAAAAAGGCGGCGCAGCATCAGCCTGATTTCAGGCTCATCATCGACAATCAGGATGTGTGGAGCGTCTCTTTCGTTCATCGGCGCTGCTGTTTGTACCCCGAGTAGCTTCAGCTTAGGTCGTTTTCACAATTTTTTACACACGATTGCAAACGCGGTGAATACCCGCGACGCGGGCCTGATTAGCTGTCCCAGTTAACAAATCGCGCCCCATGCCGGAGAACCCGATGTCCCTGTCCTACGCGCCGAGCATCGCTGCCTTTGAATTCCCCTCCTCGGCCGCGGCTTCACATCGCCGTCTTCAGGGAACGCTCGAGGAGACCTTGGCGGCGGCTGCCCCGCGCCGGGTCGAGGCCAAAGAGTTCGTATTCATGGAAGGCGACCCCACCACCAACGTTTACTGGGTCGAGAGTGGGGCAGTGTCGCTGTTCAAGATGCTCCCCGACGGCCGCCGGCAGATCCTGGGCTTTGCCTACCCTGGCGACTTCGTCGGCCTTGGAGCGCAGGGAGAGCGTCTCGTCAGCGCCCAGGCCGTCAAGCCGACGCGCGTGCGTTCCATTTCTGTTACCAAGCTCCACAAAATCGCAGCCGCCGATCCCAATCTCAGCTTCATTCTCTATCAGACGCTTGCCGCCGAGCTTGCCGAAGCGCGCGATCTGATGCTGACCACGGGCCATCGCAGCGCCTCCGAGCGCGTTGCCTCCTTCCTCCTCGCTCTTTCGCGGCGCAACCGGCGTGCAGGCAAGCCGAGAGAGATCGTCGACCTCCCCATGACCCGGGCCGACATTGGCGACTTTCTCGGCCTGACAATCGAAACCGTCAGCCGCACGCTGACAAAGTTCAAGGGCCGCAGCCTTATTGACCTACCTCAAAGCGCCCGCGTCATTCTCGTGAATATGGTAGGGCTGCAGCGCATCGCCGAAGGCGAAGAGCATTAAGGCGCCGAGGTGGGCAATGATGGAGCTTCCTGCTTCGATTGCGCGTGTCGAAACAGGGCGCTTGCTGCGATGGAGAGGGCCATGGGCAATGGTCGAAGACGGTGAGAAAACCCGCTTCGCCATGGGGCTATTCGATGACCTGCCTCGCCTGAAAACGGCCGTGCGCGATCTCACAGGTCTTGGGCTTCATCCCAGCAATATGTGCGTTGCAGGCGAACGCGCGGCGGTCGAGAATAGCAATGCCGAAGCCTGGGCCGGCCTCGAGCATGTCGCGCGGTTCATTCCATCGCAGAGCGGCAAAATCGTTCTCAGCGTCATCCCCGAGGCGACGTTTTGGGATGCAAATATTCCAATTCTGCGGGCTTTCGAGGAGGTGCCGCGGCCTCATGCGGGATCATCGCTGCTTACCGACACCTGGGCGTCGATCGGGGATCGCCTCTCGAAAGGCACCCTGCTGCTCGTAACACTGGTTCCGAGCGTGGCGCTACAGAACGAGGCGATGCGCATATTGCTGCGCTACTCCCGCTATCCGGTGCACGCGGACGAGTTTTTGCGCATCAATTGAAGATACCGGGAGCGCACTGCGGCCGGCTAATGTCGGCGAGGAGGGACCATGCCGGTGAAGGGGAATTCGATTCGCCCTGAATGGGTTGTGTTACTGGCGCTTGCCGTCCTTCTTTCCCCCGCCAGGGCACAGGAGACTTCGGACGGCGCCAAGATTGCGCGGAAATATTGTTCGCGCTGTCATTCCATTGGAGCCTCTGGCCGTAGTCCGCACCCGTCCGCGCCGCCATTTCGGCAGATTGCCGCAAAGGGGCATGTCGACGATCTGCAGGAGGCACTTGCGGAAGGCATTATTGTCGGACATCCCGCCATGCCGGAATTCGCGTTCCAGCCGCAACAGATCGGAGACTTTCTGGCCTATTTGAAAGGGCTGGCCCCTGACGCAAAATGAACCGGGCTTGGGGTTAGCTCCGGGGAGAGGCGTATCATGAAGGCGATGGTGCTGGAGAGACCGGGAACACCGCTCGTTCTTACGCAGCGCCCGGAACCCCGCGCCGAGGCGGGACAGCTCGTCCTCAAAGTCAAAGCCTGCGCCGTCTGCCGGACGGACCTGCACATCATCGACGGGGATTTGCCTTGGCTCGGGAGGCCGGTGATACCGGGCCATGAGATTATCGGCGAGGTGATCGGGCTCGGGCCTGGCGTCTCAACCTTCAGCCTTGGCGAGCGTGTCGGCGTGCCCTGGCTCGGCTGGACCTGTGGCAAATGCCGCTATTGCACAAGCGGGCAGGAAAATCTGTGCGAGAATGCTCGCTTCACTGGCTATCACATCGATGGTGGCTTTGCCGAAATGACGGTTGCAGATGCGCGGTTCTGCTTCCGGATTTCGCCGGACTATGACGATCTCGGCGCTGCCCCGCTGCTGTGTGCCGGCCTGATCGGCTACCGGTCGCTGGGCATGGCTCAGGACGCCGAGCGGCTCGGCATCTACGGCTTCGGCGCTGCGGCGCATCTGATCTCTCAGGTCGCGGTCTACCAGGGCCGGCAGGTCTATGCCTTTACCCGTCCGGGTGACGGACAGGCGCAGGCCTTCGCCCGGAACCTCGGCTGCGTCTGGGCGGGCAATTCCACCGACAGGCCGCCGGTGGAGCTGGACGCAGCGTTGATCTTCGCCCCAGTTGGAGCCCTGGTGCCGGAGGCACTGGCGGCAGTGGGCAAAGGCGGAACGGTGGTGTGTGGCGGCATTCACATGTCCGACATCCCGGCCTTTCCATACAGTCTTCTTTGGGGCGAGCGCGTGCTACGCTCGGTCGCCAACCTGACGCGTCAGGACGCGACCGAGTTTCTGGCGATCGCGCCGCAAGTTCCTGTCCGCGCAACGGCGACAGCCTATCCGCTCGAGGCTGCAAACGAAGCGCTCGCCGATTTGCGCGAAGGCCGCCTCACTGGCGCCGCCGTTCTCATTCCTTCATGACATCAGAAGGACTGCGAGAGACCCTGCTCCGCCTACGCTTAAGCCTTATTCTTGTTGTAGACATCGAAGATCACCGCGGCGAGCAGCACCATTCCTTTGATGCCCTGCTGCCAGTCGATACCGACGCCGAGGATCGACATACCGTTATTCATCACGCCCATGATGAAGGCGCCGACCACTGCCCCCACAACGGTCCCAATGCCGCCCGACATCGAAGCGCCGCCAATAAACACGGCGGCGATGACGTCCAGCTCGAAGCCAAGGCCGGCCTTGGGGGTGGCAGTGTTGAGGCGCGCGGCGAAGACGAGACCCGCAAGCGCAGCCAGCAGCCCCATATTGACGAAGGTCAGGAAGGTCAGCCGCTGGGTGTTGATGCCCGACAGGCGCGCGGCATTCTCATTGCCGCCAAGCGCGTAGATGCGCCGGCCGAGCGTCGTGCGTGAGGTGATGAAGCTGTAGACGCCGATCAAGAGCGCCATGACGATCAGCACGTTGGGCAGGCCACGAAATGCCGCCATCTGCCAGCTCAGATAGACGATGGCAAGGGCGATCAGCGCGTGCTTGGCGGCGAAGAAGGCGAAGGGCTCCTCCAGCCGGCCATATTTCTGAGCCTGGGCACGCGAGCGCATCCCCATCCAGAACAGGATGGCCGCCGTCGCCGCGCCGAGCAGCAGCGAGAACAGGTTGAAATTCTCTCCGCCGAACAGCAGCCGGAGCTGGGCATAGATGCCGCCTTCGCCGAACAGGTCGGGGATGAAGCCCGAGGCGAGCATCTGGAACTCGCGCGGGAACGGGCCGATGGAGCGGCCGTTTAACAGGCCGAGCGAGAGGCCTTTGAACACCAACATGCCCGCAAGCGTGACGATGAAGGAGGGAATACGGTAATAGGCCACCCAATAGCCTTGCGCCGCCCCGATCGCGGCGCCCGCCGCCAGACAGATCAGCGAGGCCGAGAGCGGATCGAAGCCATAGGTGACGATCAGCACGGCGGCAACGGCCCCGATGAAGCCCATCACCGAGCCGACCGACAGATCGATATGGCCGGCGACGATCACGAGCAGCATGCCCACCGCCATAATGATGATGTAGCTGTTCTGCAGCACGACATTGGTGATGTTGACGGGCCGGAGCAGCACACCATCCGTCGCGATCTGAAAGAAGCCCATGATCACGATAAGCGCGATCAGGATGCCGTATTCGCGCATGTGCCGGCGGATGAAGTCGAGCGGCGAGACGGTTTCGACGGTTGCGGGGAGGCGTTCTTCTTGTGCGATGGCCATTGGGTCACTCGCTCGCATTGAGGATCATGTGCAGGATCTTTTCCTGAGAGGCTTCGCTGGCCGACAGCTCGCCGACGAACCGCCCCTCGGCCATCACCAGGATGCGGTCGCACATGCCGAGCAGCTCCGGCATCTCCGAGGAGATGAACACGATGCCTTTCCCGCTCGAAGCCAGCTCATTGATGATGGTGTAGATCTCATATTTCGCGCCGACGTCGATGCCACGCGTCGGCTCATCGAGGATCAGCACCTCGGGGTCGGCGAACAGCCATTTCGACAGCACGACCTTCTGCTGGTTGCCGCCGGAGAGGTTGAGCGTCTTCTGCTCGACGTCCGTGCTCTTGATGCGCATGCGCTCGCGGTAGCGCGAGGCGACCTCGGTTTCGCGGTGGCGGTCGATCACCCCGTTATGCGCAACGCCTGGCAGGTTGGCGAGCGAGATGTTGCGGCGGATCGGATCGAGCAGAACGAGGCCATAGGTCTGGCGGTCCTCGGTGACGTAGCACAGGCCCGCATCGATAGCGCGCGCGACGGTCGAGACATCGGCGGGCTTGCCATCGATCAGCACCTCACCGGAGATGTGATCGCCGTAGGAGCGTCCGAAGAGGCTCATGGCCAGTTCCGTGCGCCCGGCGCCCATCAGTCCGGCAACACCGACCACCTCGCCCCGTCGCACCGAGAAGCTGACATTGTCAACGATCTTGCGATCTGCCTGAAGTGGGTGATAGGCGGTCCAGTCCTTCACCTCGAGAACGGTCGCGCCGATCGTCGCATTGCGTGTCGGAAAGCGGTCGCCTAATGGACGTCCGACCATGTCGCGAATGATGGCGGCCTCGTTGATCTGCGGGGCCTGGCGCTCAACCGTGCGTACGCTCGCACCGTCCCGTAGCACGGTGATCTTGTCGGCGACCTTGAACACCTCGTCGAGCTTATGGGTGATCAAGATCGAGGAGATACCCTTGGCCTTGAACTCCAAAAGCAGGCCCAGCAGCGCCTCGCTGTCGTTCTCGGTGAGGCTGGAGGTTGGTTCATCGAGGATTAAGAGCTTAACGCGCTTCGAGAGCGCCTTGGCGATCTCGACGAGCTGCTGCTTGCCGGTGCCGAGCGTCCCGACCCGCGTGCGCGGGCTCTCCTTGAGACCCACGCGGGCCAACAGCTCCTCGGTGCGGGAGTAGGTCTCCGGCCAGTTGATGACGCCTCCCGAGGCGCATTCATTACCGAGGAAAATGTTCTCGGCGATCGAGAGGAGCGGCACCAGCGCCAGCTCCTGATGGATGATGATGATGCCCAGCTTCTCGCTGTCGCGAATGCCGCGGAAAGAGCGCTCCTCGCCCTCAAAGCCGATGGCGCCATCATAGGTGCCGTGCGGATAGACGCCGCTCAGCACCTTCATCAGGGTGGATTTGCCGGCGCCATTCTCGCCGACGATGGCGTGGATCTCACCGGGTTCGACGGAGATCGAGACGCCGTCGAGCGCTTTGACGCCCGGAAACGTCTTGGTGATTCCGCGCATTTCAAGAAGGGGTTGCACGACGTCGCCCGCTCTGCCTGGAGATGGCGGCCGGCGATTGTGCCGGCCGCGCCTTCTCCAGCATCTTACTTGAACTGTTCCTTCTTGTAATAGCCGCTGCCGATCAGGATCTGCTCCCAATTGGTCTTGTCGACCTCGACGGGCTTGAGCAGGTAGGACGGTACAACCTTGACGCCATTGTCATAGGTCTTGGTGTCGTTCACCTCCGGCTCCTTGCCGGCGCTGAGCGCCTCGACCATCTTGACGGTCACCTTAGCGAGCTCGCGCGTATCCTTGAAGATCGTCGAGTACTGCTCATTGTTGATCATCGACTTGATCGACTGCACCTCGGCGTCCTGGCCAGTGACGATCGGCATCTTCAGATCGCCCGAGCCATAGCCAACGCCCTTTAGCGAGGACAGAATGCCGATGGAGAGGCCGTCATAGGGCGCGAGCACGCCGTTCACCTTCTTGTCGGTGTAGAAGGCGGAGAGCAGGTTATCCATGCGCGCCTGGGCAACCGCGCCGTCCCAGCGCAGCGTGCCGACCTTGTCCATGCCCATCTGGCCGGACTGCACGACGATCTTCTTGCTATCGATCAGCGGCTGCAGCACCGACATCGCGCCGTTATAGAAGAAGAAGGAGTTGTTATCGTCGGGCGAGCCGCCGAACAGCTCGACATTCCAGGGCCCATCGCCGAAGCGCTCCTTGAGGCCCTTCACCAGCGACTGCGCCTGGAGCACGCCAACCTGGAAATTGTCGAAAGTCGCATAATAGTCGACATTCTTGGAGTCGCGGATCAGGCGGTCATAAGCGATGACCTTAGTGCCGGCGGCCGCGGCATTGGCGAGCGTCTGCGACAGGGTCGTGCCGTCGATGGCGGCAATCACCAGCACCTTATGGCCCTTGGTGACCATGTTCTCGATCTGAGCGAGTTGGTTGGGAATGTCGTCTTCGGCATATTGAAGGTCGGTGTCGTAGCCGGCCTCCTTGAAATACTTCACCATATTGTTGCCGTCGTCGATCCAGCGCGCCGACGATTTGGTCGGCATGGCAATGCCGATCGTACCTTTGCCAGCAGCGTCAGCCGAGCTGACGCCAAGGGCAAACACCATGGCCAGGCCGGCCAGTGCTCCAATGAATCTCACCTATTCCTCCCAAGGCGCGCGCCACCGCTCGCGCATACTTTCTTCAGCTAGTCCCAATCGCCGCGACATGCCGGCTTCCGGCATGGCGGCCTGTCCTGTCGGCGGATCGCCCCAGATTCCCGAAACCCCTCGCGCCTGTCAAATCGGAAATCAAAAAATACTATTTTTGCCCTGAAGAGCGCCGAAAGACCTGGGCTCCCGCTCGATGCGCATAAGATTGAGGCAGTTGCCGTTAAGCCAGGTTGGGCATTCCTTCCGATGGATTGCTCTGTCGACCCGCTGTGAATTGTCCAAGCTCGATGACCCGGTCGGCGAGCTGCTCGCACACGCGCACATCATGAAAGATGCCCAGAATCGCCGTACCGGCATCGCGGCGCTCGGCGATCAGATCCACCACGCGGGCGCGGGTTTCGGCATCGAGCGAGGCGGTCGGCTCGTCGAGCAGCAGGATCGGATGGCCGGAGGCAAAGCTCCGCGCGATATTGAAGCGCTGCTGCTCGCCGCCCGAGAAGGTGGCCGGCGGCAGGCTCCAGAGGCGCTCTGGCAGGCCCAGGCGGGCGAGCAGGCTAGCTGCTTTCTCGCGGGCGGCAGCCGTCGTCGATTTCCGGTTGGGCGTAGAGGGTGAGAACGGCCGGCAGGTCGACTTCGAGCGCTTCGCGAATGTTCACCGCCAACTCGGTCACAGAGCGATCTCCGCGCTGTGCCCGGCTTCGCGCCGTTTCTCGCAATAATCCGTATCCGAGCACACGAACAGCCGACCGCCGGCATCGTCCGTGACCACCTCGTCGAGATAGACGCCGGTTGCGCCGCACAGGCCGCAAGGGCGGTCGAAGCGCGTGCGCTCAAAGGGATGGTCCTCGAAATCGAGGCTGACGACATGGGTCTGCGTCGGCGGGGCGTAGATCCGCTGCTCGCGCCCCGCGCCGAACAGCTGTAGCGCCGGCAATCATCCATCTTCGGGTTGTCGAATTTGGGGATCGGCGAGGGGTCCATCACATAGCGGCCTTCCACTTTCACCGGATAGGGATAGGTGGTGGCGATATGGCCGTGGCGGGCGATGTCCTCATAGAGCTTCACATGCATAAGGCCGTAATCCTGAAGCACATGCATCTGCCGGGTCTCGCTCTCGCGCGGTTCCAGGAAGCGCAGCGGCTCGGGGATCGGCACCTGATAGACGAGGATCTGCCCTTCCTGGAGGGAAGCTTCGGGGATGCGGTGGCGCGTCTGGATGATGGTCGCGGTGGCCGTCCGTCGTAGTGGCGATGCCGGCGGTCTTTTCGAAGAATTTGCGGATCGAGACGGCGTTGGTGGTGTCGTCCGCGCCCTGGTCGATCACCTTGAGCACATCGTCCGGCTCCAGCACCGATGCCGTCACCTGCACCCCTCCCGTGCCCCAGCCATAGGGCATTGGCATCTCGCGGCTGGCAAACGGCACCTGATAGCCCGGTATGGCGATCGCCTTGAGGATGGCGCGCCGGATCATTCGCTTGGTCGGCTCGTCGAGATAGGCGAAATTGTAGACAGGCGCGGCGGCACTCACGGCAGGAGGCCTCGCTCTTTCAGCTCCCGCTCCAGCTGCTCGGGCGAGGTGAACTGGATGGCGTCGATGCCGACCGCCCGCGCGCCTTCGACATTATGCGCGACATCGTCAATGAACACGCAATCCTGCGGCCTAAGCTCGTTACGGTCGAGGCAAAGACGGAAAATCGCCGCTTCGGGCTTCAGAAGCTGCTCGTCGCCCGAGACCACTATGTCGCGGAACAGCGCAAAGAACGGAAACCGCGCCCGCGTCTCGGCGAATTTCTCCGACGAGAAGTTGGTGATGGCGTAGAGCGGCACGCCGGCCTCAGACAGGCGCTCCAGAATAGCAATCGTGCCAGCAAGCTCGCCGGGCATCATTTCATGCCAGCGATAATGGGCGGCCTCGATCAGATCCTTGTGGTGCGGATAGCGATCGACCAACTCGGCGATCGTCGGCTCCCAGCACCCGCCCGCGTCCAGCGCCAGATTCCAGGCATTAAAGCCGATCTCGGTCAGGAATGCGTCGATCGCGGTCTCATCTTCGAGCAGCTTGGAATAGAGATATTTCGGGTTCCAATCGACGAGCACCCCGCCGATGTCGAAGATCACGGCTTTCGTCATTCCGCTGCCTCTTTCTGGATTGAACCGGCTGACCGCTCCGCTTTCCACTCGGCGCGCAGCTGGCGCAGGAGCACAAGCTCGGCCTGGAAATCCACGTAATGCGGCAGATTCAGATGCTCGACAAGGCCTGTCGCCTGCACGTGTCGGCATGGCTGAGCACGAATTCGGCATCCTGGGCCGGTGCGCTGCGCTCCTCGCCCAACTCCTCGGCGCGCAGACCCCGGTCGACCAGCGCCATCGACATCGCCTTACGCTCGCTATGCCCGAAAACGAGCCCATAGCCGCGGGTGAATTGCGGCGGGGCATCGGCCGAGCCCTTGAACTGGTTCACCATCTCGCACTCCGTCAGAGTGATGCTGCCGAGCGGCACCTCGAAGCCCAGCTCTTCAGGGATAAAGGAGACTTCAACCTCGCCCATCCGGATTTCGCCGGCGAAGGGGTGGGTGCGCCCATATCCGCGCTGCGTGGAGTAGCCAAGCGCCAAGAGGAAGCCTTCATCGCCTCAAGCAAGGGCTTGCAGCCGGAGGTCACGGCTGGCGGGAAATTCCAGGGCGCCGCGGGTGAGGTCGGCGACGACGGCGTCCGGCTCGCTCGGCGTATTGGGCTCGATCAGGCCTTCGGTGTTGAGCAGGCCCGTCACATGCGGAGCGTCGATGCCGTCGGCTTCGGCGCGGTCAGGCGCGGGCGGGCTGCCGGTTTCGGCGAGGCCAGGATCGATCAGCCGGTGGGTATAGTCGAAAGTCGGGCCAAGCACCTGCCCGCCGGGAAGTCCTGGAACGTGGCGGAGATGCGCCGGCGGATATGCATTGCTCCGGTGTCGGCAGGCTCGGCATAGCCGAAGCGCGGCAGTGTCGTGCGATAGGCACGGGCGAGGAAAATCGCCTCGATCAGATCGCCGCGGGCCTGCTTGATGGCGAGCGCCGCAAGATCCGGATCGTAGAGCGAGGCCTCGCACATCACCCGATTGACGGCCAGAGATAGCTGCTCGCGGATCTGCTCGGGGATCGCCGGATCCCCCCGCCGCTCAACGCCAAGCAGCTTGTGCGCCGCCTCGATTGCCGCCTCGCCACCTTTGACCGCCACGTACATCAGCGCGTCTCCATGGTGCGCGTCGAGGGCGGCAGCGCGGCGAACGCATCGGGCGCGACGAAGATCACATCCACCCCGAGCGGAAACTGGGCGTGATTGTTGCAAAGCTGCCGGCAAAGCCGTCCGGGAGCGGGCGGCGCTGAAGGCCGTCTCGCCCGCTATGCCCGCCCCTGTCAGCCGCCATCCTTCCGACAAGAGCTGCTCCACCTGGAAAATAACTGTCGCGATCGATCTGGATAATCCGGTTATCCCTGCGCAAGGGCCGACAGGGGTGGCGAGGCCAGAGGATCGGAGACCAGCGCGAAGCTTGCCTCCTCGGGCGCGGTGACGAGCCGCGCACCGGTATGGAAGCGCAGGAATTCGCTCACACCCGCGGCACGGGCAAGCGCGCTGTCCAGCCAGACAGGCGTTTCGTAGTCGGCGTGAGCAGGATCGCCGACGCCGTGAGCGGCGCGGGCGCGGCAAAATTGGGCGCCAGCGGCTGAAGACGCACGGGGCGCGCCATCGGCTCCATCACCGCGCGGAACACGCCTTGCGCATCGCGCGGGGTCGCAAGAGAGAGGGCGCCTCAGGGCATCGGCTGGAAAACTGCGCGCCCGCGTCGGCGTCATCTTCCAGCAGTTCAACCTCGTGCCGCGCCTTTCGGTACTGACCAATGTCTGCCTCGGGTGCCTTGGACAGATTCCGCGCTGGCGCGGTGCGCTCGGCGCCTTCAGCCGGCCGGAAAAGCAGCGCGCCATGCAGGCGCTTGCGCGGGTCGGGATCGCCGAGCAGGCGCTCAAGCGCGGCTCGGAGCTTTCCGGCGGCCAACAGCAGCGGGCAGCGATCGCGCGAACACTCGTCCAGGGCGCGGACATCCTGATCGCGGATGAGCCGATCGCCTCGCTCGATCCCTCGTCTGCCAGGCGCGTGATGGATACCATCGCAAACCCTTAACCGTCACGACGGCATCACTGTGCTGGTCTCGCTACATCAGGTCGAATACGCCCTCGCCTATTGCCCGCGGACGATTGCCCTGCGCGCCGGCAAAGTCGTCTATGACGGCCCATCGAACGCGCTCACCGCTGCTTTCCTCAGCGAGCTTTATGGCGCGGAGAGCGAATCGCTGTTTCTGCCGGGTCTGGACGAGACCGAGTCCCCTGCCAAGCATGCCCCTGTTTCGGACGGCGGCGGTCACCGCCGCGGCGAGGACGCCCGGCGTTACATACCCACGCAATAAGCCAGATAGCCCCGGCGCCATAGCGCCGGCACGAGCTCCCGGCAAAGGCCGGCGAGAAGAGAACAGAGCACGCAAGTCATTGAAGGAGCTTGTCTCATGCTGCGTCAGATCGTGACAGGTGCGGTGATCGCCCTCGGGCTCGCCGCCGCGCCCGCTCAGGCCGCCGACGAAATCAATTTCCGTATCATCTCAACCGAAGCCTCTTCCAATCTGAAGACGATGTTCGAGCCCTGGCTGGCTGAGATGGCGAAGGCCACCGGCATGAAGGTCAACGGCTTCTACGCCTCCGACTATGCCGGTGTAATCGAGGCGATGCGCTTCGGTAAGGTCCAGGTCGCGTGGTTCGGCAACAAGTCGGCCATGGAAGCGGTCGACCGCGCCGATGGCGAGATCTTCGCCCAGACGATACCGGACAGCGGACTGGATGGCTACTACTCCCACGTCATCGTCCATAAGGACAGCCCGTTCCAGAAGCTCGAGGACGTACTGAAGTGCGACAAGACCCTCGATTTCGGCATCGGCGAAGACCAAGATCAACGAGCTCAAGGCGAAGATCGCCGAGTTCGAAAAGCAGCTCGCGGCAAAGTCCTGATCACCCGTTCGGGTGAGGTCACAGGCTGGAACTCAGCCTACACTGTCTCTGCGCCGCCCGGGACGAGGGGACGGACGCCGGGATTTCCAAGGACGTAGTTGTGCTTTACAGCTGGTGCTGATCGCAAGATCGGCACCAGTATTGCTATGAGGGCTGCCGATGACCGCCCGCACAACACCGAGTTACCAATCCCTCGATGGCGAGGTTGAGATTCCGCGTTATCCGCTGCTGATGCGGGCGCGCATGTCGCTGATCTGGCTCAGCATCTTCGCGATCCTCGCCTGGAGCTGGGCGCCGGTGGAGATGTATAAGGCCGTGGGCCTTATCACCGACTGGCGCAATATGACCCAGTTCGCCTCTGGCTTCATGGAGCCGAACTTCTCGAATTGGCGGCAATATGTCAGTGAGATGATCGAGACCGTGCAGATCGCTTTCTGGGCAACGGCGCTGGCGGTGTTCTTCGCATTCCGTTTGCAATCCTGGGCTCCTCGAACATTTGTCCGCAATGGGTGGTGCAGCCGGTGCGCCGGCTCATGGACGCCTTCCGGGCTATTCACGAAATGGTCTGGGCGCTGCTGTTCGTCGTGGCAGTGGGACTAGGGCCGTTGGCCGGCGTTCTCGCCCTGATGGTCCACAATATCGGCATCGTGCCAAGCTGTTCTCAGAAGCGGCGGAGTCGATCGACCCCCGTCCCGTCGAGGGCATTCGCGCGACCAGTTCCAGCCAGCTCCAAGAGGTCGTGTTCTGCGTCGTGCCACAGGTCATGCCGCTGTGGAGCTCGCTCGCGCTTTATCGGCTCGATACCAATGTGCGCTCGGCAACCGTGCTCGGCATTGTGGGGCGGGCGGCATCGGCCAGTCGCTTTACGAGAATATCCGCAGCTTTGTCTACGCCGACACCGCTGCCATTCTGGTCATTGTCATCATCACCATCGTGATCATGGACATGATCTCCTCGGCCCTGCGCAGGATGCTGGTCTGATCGAAGCGCAATGATGAAACTTGGCCCGGAGGCGAGCATCCACCCTTCCTCCACCGTGATTGGCAGCAACTCGGCTGCTACACCGAAGTGGGAGAGCGGAGCTGGCTCGAGGAGGTCGAGCTCGGCGACTACAGCTACATCGTCAACGACAGCGATGTAATCTACACACGCATCGGCAAGTTCTGCTCGATCGCCGCGCATGTGCGCATCAATCCCGGCGATCACTCGATGGGCCGGATCTCGCAGCATCACTTCACCTACCGCGCTAGCGCCTACTTCGAGGGCGCCGATGATGACGCGGACTTCTTCGACTGGCGCCGCGCACGGCCGGTGGTCATCGGACACGACGTGTGGATCGGGCATGGCGCCATCGTGCTTGCCGGGCGCAGGGTCGGCAATGGTGCAGTGGTCGGGGCTGGATCGGTGGTGACGAAGGACGTGCCAGCCTACACGATCGTCGCCGGCAATCCCGCGCGCCCGCTCCGGCACCGCTTCACCGAGGACATTGCCAGCCGGATTGAGGCGCTTGCCTGGTGGGATTGGATCATGAGCGCTTCGCGCCGCCCTCGCAGATTTTCGTAAATGCGATCCCATGCAGTTTCTACAGAAATACGCTGGATAAGCGAGTCATCGACTGCCTCGCAGACGTTACTTAGGGCTAAATAAATTTTGATGCAAAGATTTAGCTAAAGATAATAGCTCGCGTTGGGGTATTCTCCAGAAATCTGCTCCAAGAAGCTTTCTTTACGAAAGCCGCACTATGCTTGGCCAAAATCAAAGCGGTCAATGCTATGGGCAGCATCTTCAATTTCCTGACAGAACAGCACGACGTCCGGCTTGTGCTCCTGGCGATCGCCATGGCAGCGGCCTGCAGCTTCGTCACGTTCACCGTGTTCTCGCATCTGCTCGCGAGAAACAGCCTCCACAATCGCGGCTGGCTGCTGCTCACCGTGCTTTGCCTGGCAACCGGCATTTGGGCAAGCCACGTCATCATGGCACTCGCGCTTCTTGCGGATGGCCGCAGCTATAACCCGCTGCTTGGCGGATTGTCCTTCCTTGCTGCAGCCGCGACTTCGGCGACCGGCATCGTTATAGCCAAGCGTGACGGACGGGCGATGGCCGCTGCGGGGGGTGCGACCATCGGGCTCGGCATCGCACTGACGCATTTTCTTGGGATGTCGGGCTTCGGCTTTGCAGGCGTGCCGGAATGGAGCCCAGCGCTCGCGGCATTCGCCGCCACAGCCGGAGCCGCGCTCTGCGCGGCAGCTTTCCTCGCCTTCCGCGAATATCTCGGAACGAAGGCGCTGCTCTTCGGCGCGCCCCTGCTCGCGGCCAGCATCGCGATCACGTTGCTGACCGCTCAAGCGGCATTCAGTCTGACACCTCACGCCCCAGCTGTCCCGGGCGGAGACCAGATTGATGTGCTGATCTTTACTCTCGCCATTGCAGCGATCACCGCACTTTTGCTTACGGCAGGCTTTGTCGCAGCGCTGCTCGACGGCCGCGCTATGCGCGCCACCTTTTCGCGGCTCGACGAGTTGGTGGATGCCGTTTTCGACGGTGTTGTCATTGCTCATGACGGCAAGATCGTCGACATCAATGCACGCGTCATCGAGCTGAGCGGACGCAGACAGCAAGACCTCGCCGGACGGGATGTATTTGGTGATTTGATGAGCCCGAAACGGCGCTCTGCCGCGCCCGGCGCGACCGTAAACTTTGAATCCAGCCTGGTCACGGCTGCGGGGCCTACAATACCCGTGCAGGTGTTACGCCGTCCCCTGCACTCCTTTGCGCGCGCGAATGAGGTCTATGTGTTGCGCGATTTGCGTGAACGGAGGGAGGGGGCGAACCGGATTACCGAGCTCACCGATGAAATTCGGCAGTATCAGCAGGATCTGCGCCGGCGCAATTTCCTTCTTGAAGGCATGCTGAACAACGTGTCGGAAGGTTGGTGCATGTTCGACGCCGACCAGTGCGTCACCATCAGTAATGAGCGTTACGCGGCGCTTTATGGACTCTCGCCTGAAGTCATCAAGCCTGGCACGCATCTGCGTGATATTATCCAGATGCGTATCGACAAGGGTCTGTACACCGGGGCCTCCCCCACTGCCTATCTGGAGGAACGTCTCGCGCCGATCGAGAGGGCGAGCGAGACACTGCATGAGCTTACCGACGGACGCTTGATTTCTATTAACCGCCGTCCGATGCCCGGCGGCGGCTGGGTGACAATCCATAAGGATGTAACCGAGCAGCGCCGCATGGAGGCGGAGAACCAACATCTCGCGGGGCACGACAGCCGCACCGACCTTCCAAACCGCGAGCTGTTGTCTCAGCAGCTCAGCGACGCTCTGATCGCCGCGGCACGCAACAAGCGGCGCCTCGTGGTGCTGATTGTCAACCTTGACAATTTCCGGGAGGTGAACAACTCCCTCGGCCATGCCGCCGGCGATGCCTTGCTCGCGGCTGTGGCCGAGCGGCTGCGCGAACATACCCGCAAGAGCACAATCCTCGGCCGGTTCGGTGACGACGAATTCGTGCTGGTGGAGGCTGTCGACCAGCCGGGCCGAGACGCCGCCGCCCTCGCCGGACGCATCCAGCAACAGCTCCGCGCACCATTCAATCTGAACGGCACGCCGGTAACGATCGAGACCACGATGGGTATCGCCATCTCACCTGGCGACGGCACCGATGCCGACACGATCTTGAAAAGCGCTGATCTCGCCCTTTATCGCGCCAAGAAGGAGGTACGCGGCTCCTACCTGTTTTTCGAGCCGACGATGGAGCGGCAGCTGAAGGATCAGCTCAGCCTCGAACATGACCTGCGCGAAGCGCTCCTGAACGGCGAGTTCGAGCTGCACTATCAGCCAATCGTCAACTTGCAACGCAATGCGATCAGCGGCTTTGAGGCGCTGCTGCGCTGGAACCATCCCGCCCGCGGTTTGGTTTCGCCGGCGGTCTTCCTGGAGACCGCTGAAAAAATCAGCGTGATCTCGGCGATAGACGAATGGACGCTGCGCCAGGCTTGCTCCGAGGCAAGCCAATGGCCCGATCCTTTGAAGGTCGCCATTAATATCTCGCCAGCTCGGTTCCAGTCGCGCGATTTCGTGCGCGGGGTGATCAGCGCTCTGGCATCCACCGGGCTAAACGCGCAGCGGCTCGAGATCGAGATCTCCGAAACGATTATCGCCGAAGACAAGGAGAGGGCGCTGGCAACCCTGCGCCAGCTGTCGGATATCGGTGTGCAGATTACGCTCGACGATTTTGGGACAGGGTTCGCATCGCTCAACTATTTGCGCGAATTCCCGATCCAGCGCATTAAGATCGATCGGTCATTCATGAGCAACCTGTCCCGCCAGCCCGACTCGCAGGTCATTGTGCGCACCTTGGCGCGCCTGGGCGCAGGCTTAGGCATCGCCACAACGGCGGAAGGTGTGGAGACCCAAGAGCAGTTCGAGCTGGTGCGGAGCGAAGGCTATACGGAAATGCAGGGCTACTACTTCAGTCCGCCGAAGAGAGCTCAAGAAATCCAGGCGCTGTTCCAGCCAAAATCCGACAGCGCTGTCGCATAAGGATAGCCTTGGATTGAATACTGCCTATTCCAGATGGCTGGCGATCGCAGCTGCTGATACGGATCGCGTCCCGTCTTGGCGCTTCCGCTCCTGACCAGCACCGCCGCTTAGGACATCGAGCAGAACGGCCTCAGGGGCTGCGCGCTGCGGCGGGGCGGCGGCGTCTGGCAGCACATCGGAAGTGGTACCTGGCATGGCCGGGGTAGCCGGAGAGGCTGCATCCGGTGCCGCGGGCGGAGCCGAGCCCTCAGTGGCTGGCTGGACGGACTTCTCCTCCAGCGGCTCAGCAGGAGCACGCGTTTCGGTCGACGCTGCGTCGGTTGTCGGATTATCGGGAGCCGGTGCCGAGACAGCACTCGCAGGCTCCGGCTCCGATGGGCCGATCGCGATATTTGAAGACACAAGCATGAGCCAGTAGAGCACCGCGCCCGTTCCCAGCAGCAGCAGGAGGAGGATAATCATCGCCGCTCTCCATAAGCGGTAGAACGGCCGGCGTTGGCGCTGCGCCAACTCCGCACCTGGCGCAAGGAGCTTGCGGTATGCCTCAGTCGCCCGCTCAAGGCGCCGTTCGGCTTCCTCGCTTGGATCGACATCGGGATGGTAAAGCTCGAGCAACCGCCGATAGGCTGCGCGGATCTCTTCGGGGTTGGCGGATGAATCGAGGCCGAGATGCGCAAAAGGATCGTCGCTCTCACGCTCTTCGATTTTCGGCTCGACCTCTCCCTCTGGCTTTCTTGCCTTTGACAATGGTACTAGCGCCGTGCCCTTCGGCACCTGCGCGGGCGATTCCGGCGACGGTACGGCTGGCACTGCCTCCGACTGCTTCGCCGCCGGCTTCGGCTTCTCTATAACTGGGTCAGGCGCATCCCTCGCCACAATGACGGCTGGCTTAAGGATCTCGGCCGCTGGCTTAACACTATTCCCAGCGCGCCCAGCCTCGATCGCACCAGCAAGGGCTTTCATCTTCAGCTTCGCCGGCATCGCGGGAGCAGGCGTCGCGATCGCTGGCTGAGGCGCCTTCTCGGCAAGTTTGGATGTCTTCGTCAGAGCGCCGGGAGACCGAAACATCGTCTCGGCAGTCTGGCGAGGCACGTCCGTGATCTTGCTGGCGGCCTCCGCAGTCTGACCGAGCACGTCCGCCACCCTGATGGCGGCTTCCGCAGTCTGACCGAGCACGTCCGCCACCCTGATGGCGGCTTCCGCAGTCTGACCGGGCACGTCCGCCACCTTGATGGCGGCCTCCGCAGTCTGACGAGGCACGTCCGCCACCTTGATGGCGGCCTCCGCAGCCTGACCGGGAACGTCCGCCGCCTTGATGGCGGCCTCCGGCTCCGGCACGACAGCCGCATCCTGCATCGCCTTCGTCTCAGGCGTCGGCCAGCTCTGCGCAGGTGTCGCCCACCAGCTCTTCGGCCTGATGAAACCCGTGGGCAAAATGGTTTCAAGATCGCCCTGGGTGCTGTTCAGCTGGCTTTGCGTAAGATTGCCGGCGCCGGCAAAACTTGCTCCGGCCAGCACCGCGCCGTCGAGCTGTACGCTATGGAAATCCGCCTGGTCGAGCACTGCGCCGCTCAGGTCGGCATTCGTCAACCTTGCACCATTCAGCCGCGCACGGCCGAGATCCGCCCCCCTGAGGCACGCCCCCTCGAGATCGGCGTCGACCAGTGTCGCATGCCGCAGCATGGCGCTCTCGAGATTGGCCGCACGCAGGTTGATCGGTCCGCCATTGCTCGGTCCGAGCTGGCGTTGGCCGAGGGTGAGCTCCACACCTGCCAGGTCCGGCACAATCTCCGGATGCTGATTTCGCCAGGCGTTGAAGGCGCGGGCACCTTCACGAAGCTGGCGGAGGTGGTCGGGATTGGCCATGCCTATCCGCTTTCAGACAATTTCAGCCCTGCTGCAACATCGAAGAGCCGCGCTACCATTTTGAATGCCAAAGGGACAGCCCCGTACGATCAATGCGACGTTGTCACTCGCCTAAATATACCCTCGCACCGACGACAGCAGCATCCAATAGTTTAGCGTGAGGCTAATGCCTACTCGCCACGCATGCCGGAACCGCGCAAATCCTACGTAGAGATCGCCAAGAATTATGCCGTCATCATGGTGAGACTGATTATAAATGCGCAGATTTGATGCATCGACAGTGCGTGCGCTGTCGAGCTGCCTTTGGCGAGCATTTTGCCTCATGGACAGGACGTTGCAAGGCGTGTTGATGGTTTAGGCTGTGTGCTTGGCCAGCAAATACCGCTATTTTGATGTAATGCCAGACATGAAGCGCGACCCCTCACAGGCCTGGGAAGGCTACCTTTACCTCGCCCTTTACGGTGCCTGCATTCCGGCTGCAAACTGGCTGATTGGCCATGTGGGGACGACCTGCATTCCAGGTAGGCCGTGCATCATACCCGTCGCGCCGGGACTTTCCGCGCCCAGCGGCGTGCTGATGATAGGCCTCGCTTTGGTGCTGCGCGACCTGGTCCAGCGCCATCTGGGGCTGGTATGGGCGACTTGGGCGATTCTCGTCGGCGCACTGCTATCGGCGGCATTTGCGCCACCGAGCCTGGTTCTCGCCTCAGCGGCCGCCTTCCTGTTCTCGGAATTTGCCGACCTCGCAGTCTATACGCCGCTGCAGAAGAGGGGGCTGGTGCTTGCGGTGTTCGCGAGTAGCGTCGCCGGCCTCGTGATCGACAGCATTGTGTTCCTTTATCTCGCTTTTGGCAGCCTCGATTATCTGGCCGGCCAGATCGTTGGCAAGGCGTGGATGGTCGTGCTGGCCCTGCCGTTTATTCGCTGGCTAAAACACCGCAATGAGATTGCTTTGGAACGGGCCGTCGAGCACTGAGCCACGCCTCGCGCACGAAGCTGGCGCTGGGCGAGCCTGCCAGCTTTCTGCTGGTAGGCTCGCCCATGACAGGTCGACCGTGATATCAAGGCCGGCTCACGAACCGACGCGCACATCCTCAGCTGAGCGAGCAGGGGCTGGCTGAGAGAATGCAGAGACTTTCGCCGTTATCCGCCCATTCATCGCACCGGCCGGAATCGCCGCTCCATCGCGCAGCAGCGCATCGAAATAGGCGATGGTTGCCTTCAGGCCATCCTCGACCTCGGTCGTCGGCTCCCAGCCGAGCAACTCCTTCGACTTGGTAATATCGGGACGGCGGCGGCGCGGATCGTCCTGGGGCAGGTCGCGGAACACAAGCTTGGATGAGGAGCCGGTCAGCGCGATAATCTTCTCGGCCAGTTCGCGGATGGTCAGCTCCCGCGGATTGCCCATATTGATGGGGCCGGTCACACTGTCGGCGCTTTCCATCATTTTGATCATGCCATCGACCAGATCGGCGACATAGCAGAATGACCGCGTCTGGTTGCCGTCGCCATAGAGCGTAATGTCCTCGCCGCGCAGCGCCTGCAGGATGAAATTCGATACCACCCGCCCATCATCGGGATGCATGTTCGGGCCGTAGGTATTGAAGATCCGCACCACCTTGATCTTCAGCCGGTGCTGGCGGTAATAGTCGAAGAACAGCGTCTCGGCGCAGCGCTTGCCCTCGTCATAGCAGGCGCGAAATCCCACCGGATTGACATTGCCCCAATAGCTCTCGATTTGCGGGTGTACGTCCGGGTCGCCGTAAACCTCCGAGGTCGAGGCCTGCAGGATCTTGGCTCTGAGGCGCTTGGCCAGCCCCAGCATGTTGATGGCACCGTGGACGCTGGTCTTGGTGGTCTGCACCGGATCGTGCTGGTAATGGATCGGCGAGGCGGGACAGGCGAGGTTGTAGATCTCATCCACCTCGACATAGAGCGGGAATGTCACGTCATGGCGCATCAGCTCGAAGCGCTTGCTGTCGAGCAGGCTGAGCACGTTGTGCCGGGTGCCGGTGAAAAAATTATCAACGCACAGCACTTCATGTCCCTGATCGATCAGGGCCTTGCAGAGATGGGAGCCGATAAAACCTGCTCCACCCGTCACCAAAACGCGCTTGCTCAACATCGCCGTCTTCCCCGGATCGGTACCGTTCTGTCGAGCCGGCCTAATGAAATCTATAGCTGCAGTCAACGCCGGTACTCCCAATAAGTTGTGAGCAAGACGGCGCGCGCCACATTAAGGCCGCGCGATCCGGTTGATATCCAACTACATAAAAACGCTCAGCCGCGCTGCAGTTCCCGATAGAAGCGCAGGTGGCCGATTGGAGCCGCATTGGGGATATTGCGCCGGACGTGCGACGCGGCGGCTCTTCTCTGAAGGAAGAGAGACGGCCGCGCCGCTGTGAAGCCCCTTATGACCTTCGCCAGCCGGGCTTTAGCTTTTCGGCTCAAGGGCGGGCAGATTTGGCGAGGCGGACGAGGTTCAAGAACTCGGCGCGATAGCCATAAGGATCGTTGCCGCGGGCTGTCTGAGCCAGCGTGAGCACATCGTCATAGCCATAGCTTCCCAGAAAGGGGAGCCCGCGCAGCAGCTGGCCGAAGGCGGCTACTCCAACAGAGAAACGCACGTCCTCCGGCGCGGCCGCTACGTCCGGCTTCTCCAGCGCGGGCGTGATCGGCAGGCTGATGAGCTTGGAGACCTCCTCCTTCGGCAGCTTATAGCGGAGCTTTAGAAAGCCCAGCTCGCCGCCCTGCCCGGCCGGCGCAGGTGCTGCCGGCTGCTGGCTGTAGCGCAGATTGTCGACCAGCTTCGGCGCGCCGACCGGCGTCACCTCATAGATCGCGGTGACGGTATGGCCGGAGCCGATATCGCCGGCATCGACCTTGTCGTTGTTAAAATCCTCGCGAGCGAGCGCGCGGGTCTCATAGCCGATCAGCCGGTATTCGGAGACGGTGGCAGGATTGAACTCTACTTGGATCTTCACGTCCTTGGCGATGGTGAACAGTGTCGAAGACGCCTCATCGACCAGCACCTTGCGCGCCTCGTTCAGCGTATCGACGTAGGCCGCGGTACCGTTGCCGTTCTGGGCAAGGGCCTGCATCATCGCGTCATTGTAATTGCCTTCGCCGACGCCAAGGATGGAGAGGAAAATGCCCGACGCACGCTTCCTCTCGATGAAGCCTTTCAGCTCGTCGCGATTGGAAATCCCGACATTGAAGTCACCATCGGTGGCGAGGATGATCCGGTTGACGCCATTCTTGTCGAAATGCGCCTCGGCAAGCCGGTAGGCATCGTTGATGCCGGCCGCCCCGGCGGTTGAGCCGCCGGCACCGAGCGCTTCGATGGCGGCAAGGATCTTGCCCTTCTCCGACAGCTTGGTCGGCTCCAGCGCAATGCCCGAACCCGAGGCATAGGTGACGATGCCGACCGTGTCGTCGGGCCTCAGCTCATCGAGCAGCAGTCGGAAAGCATTCTTCACCAGGGGCAGCCGATCCTCCGGCTGCATCGAGCCGGAGATGTCGATCAAGAAAACCAGATTGGCGCGAGGGCGCTCCGCAGGTACGACGTCATAGCCCCGCACGCCGATATGCACGAGCTTGTCGGTCGGCCTCCAGGGTGCCGGCATCACCGTAACCGTGGACTGGAATGGCGTGTCGGCGCTCTCGGGGCGCGGGTAGTCATAGGGGAAGTAGTTGATCATCTCCTCGACGCGTACGGCATCCTTCGGCGGCAGATGCCCGGTATTCAGCGCGCGCCGCACATAGGCGTAAGAGGCCGTATCCACATCGATGGAGAAGGTCGAGACCGGGTCGGTCGCTACCTGTTTCACCGGGTTGGGGGTCGTGGTTTCGAACTGATTGCGGTTCTCTTCCGGCGGTGGCATGACGCGCTGGTCGTCATCGCGCTGCATCAGCATGGGCGCAGCATAAGGCGCAGCCGGTGCTGCACGATCGCTCGCCGACGGCGCCATCATCACCTTACCGCTGAGCGCCAAGCTCCCACCGCCAGGCTGCGGCCTGGCAGCTTTCGGTTTCCCAAGCTGCAGATTGCTGAAAGCCTCACCCGTCTTCTCGTCGCCTGCCCGGCTCGCCACATTTGCCTCGGCTCCCTGCTGTGGCTGCGGCGCAGGCTCCGGCGCCGCGGCAATCTTGCTATCGGCGGGCGCGTCTCGCTCCTCCTTTGACAGCCGGTCCTGAGCCGCAGGAGGCGGGGGCGGAGCGGCGAAATTCTGGCCCTGAGCTGGCCGCGCGGGCGCCGATGCGGGAAGGCGGGTGCTATCTCCATCTGCCAGCGCGGGCTTGGCCGGGTCCTGCTTGCGCTGCTGCTCGGTCGTGGCGCGTTCCTGGTCGGCGACGCTCGGCTCCGGCGCATAGAAGGAGCCGTTATGGGTGAAATAGAGTGACGCGGGGGTCGCCACGAGGACAACCGCGATGCCGGCAGCGATCTTGTAGGTCATAGGCGCACGCATCTCCTGTCTCCTTTTTGAGTCCGATGCGTGCATGAGACGGGGCGTGCCCTCCTTTCCTTGGGGCTCTTCGCCAGGATTCTTGCCGGCAACTTCCGCGCCCGCATGCTCGAAGGCGGCGAGCGCAGCCGCGAGGGCGGCCGCACGCGCCTCGGGGCGAGGGGGAGGCGTTGGCAGGTCATTGAGATGTTTCAGCTCGTCGTCGGTCATAAGCGTCAAACCGCTGTCTGCAATCGGGATTTGAGGCGCTTCTTCGCCTCGTGCAGATGCCAGGAGACGGTTTTCTCCCGGCATCCCATCACGTGGGCGGCCTCGGAATGGCTGAGCTCCTCGCCATAGACCAGAAGCACGGCATCGCGCTGCTGGCCCGGTAGCGCCCGCACTGCCTCCCAGATCTCTGCGCCGGCGACCAGCTCTTCGGGGGAAGGCTCGCGCTCCTGCGCAGCATCTATCAGCGCCACGATCTTTGCCGGCTCGAGCGGCATCATCTTTTGCCCGGCCCGCAACCGATCATTCGCCGTGGTGAAGGTGATGCGCCAGAGCCAGGTGGTGAAACTTGCCTCACCGCGGAAGCTCCGGATCGCGGTCGCCAGCTTCACGCACACGTCCTGCGCCACGTCCTCGGCCTGGGCGCGCGAGCCGCAGAGCCGCCAGGCGAGACGATAGATGCGGTCATAATGGCGCTCGATGAGCGCCGTGAACGATACGCGGCACCCACCTGCTGCCTTCTCCGCCAGCGCCTGATCGTTCATGCGCCCACCAGCGTGATGCTCCCGTCTCCTCGGCCATTAGCCATGAGACGGGGCGCTGCGCAATTTCCTTGGGCCGCGTGGTAATTTTTTGTGGAAGCGAAGAAAGTCGGCGGATGGCTAATACCAACGCTCGTTGAGCGTAAACTCATTTGCAGGATTCCCCCTTGCCGCGAATTGTGATTCACCATGGAAAACGGGGGAGGTTTTCCATGGGCGCTGCGATCCGGCTTCGTTCGGACTATTCGGGGGATGATCTGCGCCGGCTTGCAAAGGCGAGCCGCGAGGGAGCGCAGACACGGCGGTTGCTGGCATTGGCAGCGATTTACGACGGCGCCAGTCGCAGCATGGCGGCAAAGATTGGCGGCGTGGGCCTGCAAATCATTCGGGATTGGGTTGTACGCTTCAATGAGCGTGGCCCTGACGGGTTGCTGGACCGCAAGGCTCCCGGCAAGACGCCGCTGCTGACCGATGCGTGGCGCGCTGCCTTGAGCCGGATCGTCGAGGAAGGACCGAAACCTTATCTGGATGGCGTCGTGCGCTGGCGGCTGCTCGATCTGGCGCAATGGCTGTGGGAAGAATTTGGGGTATCGGTGAGCCGGCAGACGCTCGGGCGGGAATTGCGTGCGATGGGCTTCCGTAAACTGTCGGCCCGCCCACGCCATTATGCGCAGAATGCTGAAGCCATTGAGGAATTCAAAAAAACTTCCCCGCCGAGCTGGCGGCGGTCCGGGACAAGATTGGGACAGATGTCGAAATAGAAATCTGGTTCCAGGACGAAGCCCGGATCGGGCAGAAGAACAAGATAACCCGCCGCTGGGCGCGGCGTGGAACCCGGCCCCGTGCGCCGCAGGATCAGCGCACGAAGTGGGCTTACATTTTCGGCGCCATCTGCCCGGCGAAAGGCAAAGGCGCCGGCCTCGTCATGCCCTGGTGCGACACGCCCGCCATGCAGGCGCATCTGCACGAGATCAGCGCCGCGGTGGACCCCGGCGCGCATGCGGTCATTATGCTCGACCAGGCCGGATGGCATATGTCGGCCAGGCTCGAAGTGCCCCGCAACATTACCCTTCTGCCGCTGCCACCCCGTTCGCCGGAATTGAACCCGCAAGAAAATGTCTGGCAGTTCCTGCGGGACAACTGGCTCTCCAACCGAATCTTCAGCTCCTACGACGACATCGTCGCCCATGGCTGCCAGGCGTGGAACAGGCTGACCAGCCAGCCCTGGCGCATCATGTCCATCGGCCTTCGCGACTGGGCTCATGGGTTCTAATCAATGAGCATTGGTATAATTAGCCGCCATCGCCGTTTTCGAGCGGACGGTGCCGCGGCTTCGCGTGCAGTTGGTCGACGAGAGCTGGAGACTGGCTCTCAATCGGGGCCATCTCGGTATTCCAGGACGACTGCGCCTTGCTTGAAGGCTTCGGCGTGGTCTTGGCAGGCGTAACCGGTTTTGCCGCGGCCGGCTGCTGTGCCTTTGCCGGGGCGACGGCAGGCTTGGCCGCGGGCTTCACTGCCGCCGATTGATCACGGCGTTCCGGCATGGGCACCTTGCTGTGGCCAACAGGAGCGGCGGGGCCGTCCTCATCCGGGCCATCCTCCGCTTCATCCTGCACTTGCAGGTTGACCACCGCCAGGCCACAGCGGAACTTCAACTGCTCATCGATGGTGAGATAGCGCTTCACCAGATTAAGCTCGGCCTGGGCGAGATTGGCTTTTGCCCAGTCCGCCCCTTTGGCGAACTCCTTATCCACACCGAGCACAATGAGCGCCTGCTTTTCCGCCTGAAGCTTGCTGCACGCATCCTTGTCCAGCGGCTCAGCGGCAAGGCCCGCCGGCCCGGCTGCAAGGACCAGGACAACCGCAGCGCCAATGTTCTTGTGCCAACGGAAAAGGGATAGCGGACGAAGAAACATAGATACCACCGCTCTCGTTTGGAATGGAACCTGCCGCAAAGCGCGAGCGCCCCAGCCGATGATCCTAGCCGGCCCCCGGCCGCGGTCCGGCCCCGGCAGCTATCACAGCGAGAAAGTCATCAGCCTTGAGGCTCGCCCCTCCGACTAGCCCGCCATCCACATGCTCGATTGTCAAGAGCTCGGCGGCGTTCTTCGGGTTCACCGAGCCGCCGTAAAGAATCCGTGTCCCTTGCGCCACAGTGTCCCCTTTGAGCTTGGCAAGTTCGCCACGCAGAAAACGATGCGCCTCCGCGACGTCGGCAACCGAAGGCGTTAGCCCCGTACCGATCGCCCAGACCGGCTCGTAAGCGATGACCGTATTTGCGGCATCCGCCGTTTCAGAGAGCGAGCCTTTCAGCTGGCGGGCCATCACGGCCAAAGTCAGGCCGAGGCGGCGTTCGCCGGCGGTTTCTCCCAGACAAATGATCGCGATGAGGCCGCTCGCATGGGCAGCTTTCGCCTTTTCGCGCACATCCTCGTCGCGTTCGCCGTGGAGGGAGCGCCGCTCCGAATGGCCCACGATCACCGCCTTGGCGCCGCTATCGGCCAGCATCGGCGCGGAGAGGTCGCCGGTATAGGCGCCGGAGGCCTTCGCATTGCAATCCTGGCCGCCGATCATAATTGGCGTCGCCTCGGCCTCGGCGGCAAAGGATGCGATCAGCGTTGCCGGCGGACAGATCATGATGTCGGCGCGCTCGCCATAGCCGCCGGCACCTACGCCTTCGCGCAGGCGCCGCAGCTCGGCGATGGAGGCTTTGAGCCCGTTCATCTTCCAGTTGCCGGCAATCAGGGGGCGTCGCGGCGCCATGGGACTATTTCCTCGCCTTTCGGCCTTGACTTTATCTTCCGAGCGGCCTTGATCTATGCGCAACAGAACGGTTCTGGCAAGCGCGGAGCATACCGCTCGCCTGCGGAGCCCGGTCCCCACGCAAGATTTCCGCACATGATTTTCGGCGTGGGAAAGCGGATGAGAAAGTAAGCCGATGCTGAATTCCCTTCGAAACGCTGCAGGCAGCTGGGTCGCCAAGATCCTGTTCGGTCTCCTGGTGATCAGCTTCGCTGCGTGGGGTGCGGGCGACTGGAGCCGCGGCTACCGGCGCGAGAAGCTCGCCGAAGTCGGCGGCCGGGAGATCACGCCTGCGGAGTTCGAGCGCGCTTACCAAACGCAGCTCGCCATCATCAGCCAGCAGCTCGGCCGTCAGGTGACGAGCGCCGAGGCGCGCAATTTTGGGCTCACCCAGCGTGTGCTTCAGAATCTGGTGGGTGCAGCAGCCATTAACATTCAGGCCGAGCGGATGAACCTCGGCATCTCGGATGCGGCGATCACCGAGAATATCCGCAATGAGAGCAGCTTCGAGGGCGAGGACGGCAAATTCAGCCCGACGATCTTCCAGCAGGCGCTCCGCGCCAACGGTCTCACCGAGCCGGCCTTCGTCGAGATGCAGCGCCGGGAGATCATTCGCGGCCAGCTGGTCGGCACATTGACCGAAGCCCCTGCCGTGCCGCGCACGCTGCTCGAGGCGCTCAACCACTTCCGCAATGACGAGCGCACACTGAAATATTTCATTCTGCCCGCCGAAGCCGCCGGGACTATTGAGACGCCAAGCGAGGATACGCTGAAGGCCTATTATGAGGAGCACAAGCACAACTTCACGGCGCCGGAATATCGCCGCGCCGAGATCCTGCTGCTGTCGCCGGAAAAGCTGAAGGATGCAATCAGCGTGTCTGATGCCGATCTCAAAGCGGCCTATGAGGCGACTAAGGCGGCCTATACTGTGCCGGAGCGGCGCACCATCCAGCAGCTGGTGTTCAAGGACATGGCAGCGGCCGAGGATGCCAGCAAAAAGCTCAGCGAAGGCGCCGATTTCATGCAGCTCGGCAAGGAGCTGGGCCTAAAGGACGGCGACATCGAGCTCGGCACTTTCACGAAGGAGCAGTTCGCCGACCGCAAGGTGGCCGAAGCGGCCTTTCAGCTGGAGAAGGACAAGCCAAGCGCGCCGATCGCCGGGTTCTCGCCGGTCATCGTCCGCGTGACCGAGATCCGGCCTGGGTCGGTGAAGAGCTTCGATGAGGTGAAGGACCAGGTGAAGAACGAGCTCGCCAAAGCCCGCGCGAGCGAGGAAATCTCCAAGCTCTACGACAAGGTCGAGGACGAACGCGCGGCAGGCTCGACCCTCGCCGAGATCGCCAAGAAGCTCAATATCGAGCACAAGGAGGTGACCATCTCCCGCCAGGGTGTCGACCGCGAGGGCAAGAAGCTGGACATCCCCGGCAATCCGCAGGACGTGGTCCGCCAGGTCTTCGAGAGCGATGTCGGTGTGGAAAACAACCCAGTCTCGCTGGGTGATGAGGGCTATGCCTTCGTCAATGTCGCGGAGGTCATCCCGGAGCGCCAGCGCCCATTCGAGGAGGTGCGTGAGGACGTCGCCAAGGCCTGGGCCGAGGAAGAGACGCGCAACCGTCTTGCCAAGAAGTCGGACGAGCTGGTCGCCGAGCTTGGCAAGGGCCGGAGCATGGATGACGTCGCCGCCTCGGTGAAGGGGGCCGTGAAGACCACGCCTTCCATAAAGCGCACCGGCGCCGAACCCGGTTTGCCGATCTCAGCGATCAGCCAGGCCTTCAGCTTGCCCGAGAACGGGGTCGGCTCGGCCCTTACCACCGACCGCAAGGGGCGCGCGATCTTCCAGGTGACGGCGATCACCCCTGCCCCGCCGCTCGATGACAAAGGCGCCGAAGAGCTGCGCGGCGAGATCAGCCGCGGGTTCTCCAACGACTATATGGCGCAATATGTGAACGGCCTGCAGACCGCCGAGGGCGTCAAAGTCAACCCCAAGGCGATCGCCAATCTTGTCGGCGGCGAGCAGCCGGAATAATCACCTAAAAGCGCGGGGACAAGAGAAGGTGACCTTTCCCCCGCGCATTATTACCACGGCGGACTCCCATGCGGCTCTATCCCGACTATGCGGAATTTTGTGAGATTCACGCCAATGGCGAGCCGCAGGCGGTCTGGACCCGGCTGATCGCCGATCTCGAAACCCCGGTCTCGGCGATGCTGAAGATCGCCCATGATCAGCCGATGAGCTTTCTGCTCGAATCCGTCGAGGGCGGGGCGGTGCGCGGGCGCTATTCCATCATCGGCTTTGCTCCGGACCTGATCTGGCGCGCACAGGGCGACAGGGCAGAGATCAACCGCACGCCCACCCGCAATCCCGACAAGTTCGAGGCCTGCGAGGGCGGCACGCTTGAGGCTTTGCGCGATCTGCTGGAGGCATCGCGCATCGATCTGCCCCCTTCCCTTCCCCCGATGGCGCTCGGCATCTTCGGCTATATGGGCTACGACACGGTGCGCCTGATCGAGCGGCTGCCGGACGCCCAACCCCGATCCGATCGGCATCCCCGATGCGCTCCTGATCCGCCCGACGGTGATGGTGATCTTCGATGCGGTGAAGGACGAGATCACGGTGGTCACCCCTGTGCGCCCGCAAAAGCGCCAATCGGCCAAGACCGCCTATAGCCGCGCCACTGAACGGCTCGCCATGGTGGTGGACGCGCTCGACAAGCCGCTCGCCCATGGCCCCGCACCGAACGGCGCCGCTCTCGAATTTCCCAAGACCGTCTCTAACACCACGCCCGCCGAGTTCGAGGGGATGGTGATAAAGGCTAAGGAGTACATCGCCGCCGGCGACATCTTCCAGGTGGTGCTCTCCCAGCGCTTCTCTTCGCCTTTCGATCTGCCGCCTTTTGCGCTCTACCGGGCGCTGCGCCGCACCAACCCTTCGCCCTTTCTCTATTATCTCAATTTCGGCGGCTTCGCCGTGGCGGGATCGAGCCCGGAAATCCTGGTGCGGGTGCGCGACGGCCAGGTCACCATCCGTCCGATTGCCGGAACGCGTCCGCGCGGCGCGAACGCCGACGAGGACCGCCGCTTTGCCGAGGAGCTGCTCGCCGACGAGAAGGAGCGGGCCGAGCATTTGATGCTGCTCGATCTCGGCCGCAACGATGTCGGGCGGGTCGCCAAGATCGGCACGGTGCGGGTGACGGACAGCTTCTTCCTCGAGCATTACAGCCACGTCATGCACATCGTCTCCAATGTCGCCGGCGAGCTGTCGCCAAATTACGACGCGGTGGACGCGCTGATGGCCGGCTTCCCCGCCGGCACGGTGTCCGGTGCGCCGAAGGTGCGGGCGATGGAGATTATCGATGAGCTGGAGAAGGAAAAGCGCGGGCTTTACGCGGGATGCGTGGGCTATTTCTCCGCGGCCGGCGAGATGGACACCTGCATCGTGCTGCGCACCTCGCTGATCAAGGACGGGGTGATGCATGTGCAGGCCGGCGCCGGGATCGTCGCGGATAGCGTGCCGGCCTCCGAGCAGCGCGAATGCGAGATGAAGGCGATGGCACTGTTCCGCGCCGCGGAGGAAGCGGTCAGGTTTGCCAGTGAGGCGAAGCGGGGGCAGTAGTGTCTTGGCGCGCTCGGATGTCAAAGATCGCATTCATTGACCCTCGCGTTTAAACACAACAAAGCTCCTCGCCGGGCCGTACCCGCGAGGCTTTCCGTCAGTTCTGCCCCTCATATGAAATGAGGGACGCAGGGGCGGCCGTTCGGCCTGTATTTTTTAAGTGGTGGCCTTCCGGCCGCCCCATGCGCGGTGATATTTTGGTTCACCTGCTTCGCCTTACCATTCTTCGCGTCCCGGACGACACTGTCTCGGCACACGCGAGTGTCACTGGGCATCGCAGCCCAGGAGGAAGCAACCGACCCCCTGAATCCGGGTTCGTTACACCCACCGCGAGGCTGACCTCCGTTTCCGGCCACTTTTGGGCCTCTTTCCGGATTGGCCATGCCCCCGCGGATTTATCAGGCACCGCTTCTTCCTCCTCCTGGCAAGTCGGTCTTAAGCCCGGCGTCCCTCTGGAGGAAGAACGAGGCGAGTGTACGAGACACAGAAGAGGCGGGGATAAGTTTGGGCGTGAAGATGCGAGCATGGTGAACGAAGCGTTTCGGCATAACGATGACTGCTTGCGCCTGAGGCTGTGTGAAAACGCCAAATCATGGCAGCGTGGGATCTTCCATCGAGGAGGGTTTCATGCATCGCTTTGTCCAGGGCGAGGACCGCGCTCAGACTTCTCTTCTGCCAGCCTCTTTGGAGGATTATGTCGATGCGGACAATCAGGCGCGGATCATAGAGGCATTCGTCGAAGCGCTGGATCTTGGCGCGCTCGGCTTTGCGATCGTGCCAGCTGCAACCGGTCGGCCGAGCTATCATCCCGCAACGCTGCTGAAACTCTACATCTACGGCTATCTCAACCGCATCCAATCGAGCCGGCGGCTGGAACGCGAATGCCAGCGCAATGTCGAGCTGATGTGGCTGACCGGGCGCCTTGCGCCGGACTTCAAAACCATCGCCGATTTCCGGCGCGACAATGGCGCTGCGATCTGTGCGGCCTGCGCGCAGTTCATCGTCATCTGCCGCAATCTTGGCCTGTTCACGCGGCCGATTGCGGCCATCGACGGCAGTAAATTCAAGGGTGTGAACGCCCGCGACAAGAATTTCACGCGGGGCAAGGTGAAGACGCGCCTGGCTCACCTCAGCGAAACGATTGCGCGTTATCTGACCGCGCTCGATGCTGCGGATCGCCAGGAAAGCATGGGGGTGGAATCCGGCAGCAAGCGTTTGCGCGAGAAACTGGTCCAGCTGAAAGCGCAGATGCAAAAGCTCAAGGCCTTGGAAGCCGCCGTCGACGCCGCGCCCGACAAACAGGTTTCGCTCACCGATCCTGACACGCGGCTCATGGTGATCGGCGATCGCCTGACCGGTGTCGTCGGCTACAATGTGCAGACCGCCGTCGACACCGAGCATCACCTCATCATTGCCCATGAGGTCACGAACCAGGTCGTCGATCGCGGGCAGTTGCCGAAGATGGCGGCGATGGCCAAGGAGGCCCTCGGTTTCGAGACGATCGAGGCCATTGCCGACGCCGGCTATTATCGCGGCCCCGACCTGCTCTCTTGCCGAGACATTGGCGTGACTGCGCTCACGCCCCGAACGAACACCTCCAACGCCAAAGCCGAGGGACGTTTCGGCAAGGAGGCGTTCGTCTATCTGCCTGAAGAAAACACCTATCGCTGCCCGGCCGGGCAAATCCTCACGCACCGCTACGACAGCACGGAAGGCGATCTCACCATGTCCACTTACTGGTGCACCGCCTGCCCGACCTGTCCGATGAAAAGTCAGTGCACGACGGGAAAGCAGCGCCGCGTCAGACGTTGGGAGCACGAGAGCCTTGTCGAGGCAATGACCTCTCGAATGGAGGCAATCGACGCCATGGCGATCCGGCGTGAGACTGCCGAGCACCCCTTCTCGACCATCAAAGCCTCGATGGGGGCAACCCACTTCCTGTGCAAAGGCTTAAAAGCCGTGCGAACCGAAATGAGCCTGCATGTACTTGCCTATAACCTCCGGCGGATCATGGCGACACTCGGTATTGGGAAGCTGCGCACAGCGCTGGCGGCCTGAGCCAGCGGGTGCAGGCAACTCCTGTCTGCTCGATCCTTGCGTCCCGACGTTTTCACACGGGCTCGCCTCGGAGCAGACAATCGGCGGTTCGGGCCCATAACCCTCACTGTCTCTTCCAATTAGTGAAGCAACAGCTCACCTTTTCTCAGCGAGCCGCGAATACTTACTGTTGAGCAGACTTCCGCCCTGGACCAATTTGGGTCGGTGCCGTATGGCAGAATGCGAGCCGTAATCTTCGCATTCCGCCAGAAATCGAGGTTACATATTGCGACACGCGATTGAGCATCCGGCCCGATTGGTGCCACTGGCGTTTCTTGCCGTCATCCTCATTGGCGTGGTCCTACTGATGCTGCCGATTTCGAGGGCCGGTCCCGGAAGCGCTCCGCTGCTGACCGCCTTGTTTACCGCTACGTCGGCCGTCTGTGTGACCGGGCTTATAGTTGTCGATACGCCAACGTACTGGTCCGGATTCGGTCAGGGTATCATTCTTGCCCTGTTTCAAGTCGGCGGTTTTGGAATCATGACCGGTGCAACGCTCCTCGGTCTCCTCATCACGCGACGGCTCAAATTGTCGCGGCGTCTCCTCGCGCAAGCCGAGATCAAGAGTTTTACACTCGGCGACGTCGCCAGTATCCTGCGCCTGATTTTTCTAGTCACGGTCACCATCGAAGGTCTGACAACTATCATCCTTGGACTGCGCCTGCGCTATGCTTACGGCTATTCCTGGGATGACGCGCTCTGGCACGGTCTGTTTCAAGCCGTCTCCGCATTTAATAATGCCGGTTTTTCCACTTATTCCGACAGCCTGTCGGGTTTTGCTCTCGATCCCGTGGTACTCGTCCCGATTATGGCTGCCGTGGTCGTCGGCGGTCTTGGTTTTCCGGTCCTCTTCGAACTCCGCCGCGGCATCCGACACCGGGCACGCTGGTCGATCCACGCCAAGATCACCCTCTTCGGTACCGCGCTTCTCCTGATCGCCGGCTTTGTTGCGGTGGCAGTTTATGAGTGGACGAACCCGGCGACGCTCGCACCCATGGCATGGTCGGCAAAGCTCCTGAACGCCGCCACCCATTCCGTGATGGCTCGGACCGCTGGCTTCAACAGCGTCGATATCGGCAGCATGCGGGTTGAGACGTTGACGGTTACTTATGCTCTGATGTTCGTTGGCGGTGGCAGCGCCGGCACCGCTGGCGGGATCAAGGTGACCACCTTTTTCCTTCTGGGATTTGTGGTCTGGGCAGAAATTCGTGGTCAGACCGATACGACCGCATTCCGCCGCCGGGTTGGTGCCCCTGTCCAGCGCCAGGCGCTGACGATTGTGCTCCTGGCACTGACCGCGATCGGCGGAGGCCTTGTCATCCTGCTCACGTTGACGGATTTCGCTCTCCAGGACGTGTTGTTCGAGGTAATCTCCGCATTTGCGACGGTCGGACTTTCCACCGGAATTACAGGCAATCTCCCGCCTGCCGGACAATTGGTTATCATCGCCCTGATGTTCATTGGCCGGATTGGCACGATCACCATTGCAAGTGCGTTGGCCCTGCAGGAGCGCAACATCCGTTTCCGTTATCCAGAGGAGCGCCCAATCGTTGGTTAAGGACATATTATCTCTAGGAGACAGCGTTGTCGTCATCGGCCTCGGCCGCTTCGGCAGCGCCGTCGCCCAATCCCTGGTGCAACTCGGGCACGATGTGCTCGCTATCGACGAGAGTGCTGAACTTGTGCAGCGCTGGGCAGATCGCCTGACTCACGTTGTGGAGGCGGACACCTGCGACGCTGAAACATTGCGGCGTCTCGGCGTGCAGGATTTTCCTCACGCCGTGGTTGGGATCGGAACGGACATCGAAGCGAGCGTCCTTACCGTTCTGGCGCTTGAGGAGCTCAGAGTGCCGGACATCTGGGCGAAGGCCGTAAACGCGAACCACGGCCGCATCCTGGAGCGGACCGGCGCGCATCATGTCGTATATCCAGAGGCCGCGATGGGCCAGCGTGTGGCGCACCTCGTCACTGGCAAGATGATCGACTTCATTGAGTTCGACGACGGCTTTGCCATCGTCAAGACGAGGGCGCCGCAAGACGCGATGGGCAAGACGCTCGCGGAATTTGGTCTGCGTAGCAAACACGGCGTCACCGTCGTCGGCGTGAAGCGGCGAACGGATTTCACCTATGCAACGCCGGAAACTGTGATCGAGCGCGGTGATCTTCTGATTGTTTCCGGCCCCACAAAACTGGTGGAGAAGTTCGCCGCGATCAGATGAGCGGACGGGCATCGCCAGTTCAGCTCCGCTCTCGCTTGCCGTCAAGGGGGCAGATCGATCGCCGCGCAGGGTTAGGCTATGCCCTTCCGGCGTGCAGGCAGATGTCCGAATAACCGCACTCTCTCCGTGAGTGGTCACGAGAAGCGAGGGGCTGAAATGGGGCCAATTACCTGCCGGTCTACTGTGATCGCGAAACGGCCGTTCCCACCGCAAAGGCGCCGATCGGCACGGCGTCGGCGAGCGGCAGGGATCGCCTCAAAAAAAGCAGCTATTTCGGTTGATTTGGCTAGTCGCCCGAATGGGACGACTCCGATGCCTCAGAAGGTGCTGAAGTCTCACAATGCGGCGTGCGTTCAACGGCTGGCAATTGCCTGTGCATCGCAATCGCGCGTTCGAGGTCGCCCATCTCCACACACGGAATCAGGCAAATGCGCTCAAGCGCCGCAAGATGCTCTTGCGCTTTGGCGAGATCGCCGAGCACCAGATAGCGTTCGCCGAGATGTTCGTGCGCGCCGAATTGGCTGCGCTTGCCAGGGTCGAGCCCGCGCTCGAACAGGGTGCCCATGATGGAAGGATCGATGTTCGACCAGTCCTGATTTGCGGCGCTGAGGGCGACTTTAATGTCCTCATGCGTGAGCGGCAGCGCCTCGTCGTCGTTGAACAGGCCGCCATTGAACCATTCGATGCGGTCATAGCCGAGCCGCCCATTCCGCTCGGCCATTGTCCGGAACAGCTCGCGGCAGTTCTGCACGAAGCTGTCGGGGTCGGCGAGGCTCGCCTCCAGCATTTAGGCCCGCTTCGAAACCCGGATGAATGCTGTTATAACCAGCGCATACTGCCGACCTGGTGCGAGTCAAGATGTACGATTACTCGTTCTTGCCGTAGGTGGGTGCCACGCACTCAGGTGGCGGGGCGCTTAACGAGTACACCCGAGCTTTGGCCAGGTCGGCCGCCTTGAGATTTGGCGCCGTGCCCTCATCGACGCAGGCGCCTTCCAGATTGGTGCCAGCCAGGGTGGGTTTGCCATCGACCATCAAGCTCTCCAGGATGGCGTGACGCATATCCGCACCGTCAAACTTTGTGCGGCCATCGACGGTCGCATTCTTCAGGTCTGCATCGATAAGATTTGCGCTAGTGAAATTTGCGCCTTGCAGCTTCGCCCACTGCATGCGAGACCGGACGAAATTGGTGCTGAAATTGAGTTCGGCTCTTTTGGTCGCGACCTCCGGCGGCGACGGTAACTTCGGTTCCGGCTTCTTCGCAAGACTACCTTTCAGCTCGGCCGCATAAAGATTGGCGCAATAAAAATCGGCACCCTGCAAATCGGTGAAATTCAGCTTGGCCCCGGAAAGATCGGCGCTGTGAAAGTCGGCGAACTGCAGTTTGACTCGGTTGTTTTCGTCCGCGCCGGAAAAATCGGCATCCTGTAGAGCGAGCTCGGAAAAATCCAAAAAGACAGTGCGGTCTTTCATCTTTTTCAGGATGTCGATGGCGTGCTTTGTGTCCGAGCCAATCCTGTGCGAGTTGAAAGATCGGTCGTTCTTGCAGGTCCCTTTGAAATCGATTTTCTCCGCCCACACCCGCAGCCCGTCGGCAATCACTCCGGCAATTTTGTCTTGGCCCTCCGGTCCCCGCCCGGTCGCCCAGGTCGCCAGCTGGTCCATTGCGCGGATTCGGGCCGGCGGCGATGCATCCGAAGCGTAGAGGATAGCGGTTGCCTTTTCGAACCGATCGGAATCTTTTTCCTGCTTGCCATAGACGAATTGATAGTAGCCGAATATCGCGCCGGCGAGGACGATGGCTGTGCCGTAAGTCGTCGCCCTCGCATTTCTTTCCTGGCTCAGCAGTTCGAAACGCCGCTGCGGATCCTCGACCCTTCTGATGTTTCGCGTGTTTTCGAACGATTTAAGGATGAGTGCCGCGATCAAAATGCCCGTCATGATTGCGAACAGCCGAACGACGCTATGAGCCGTTTCCGGATCAGCGAGTCCAAACTTGAGAAGATCGCCAACAAAAGACATTTTGAGAGAGAGATTGAGTTTAGAAGGCGGGCGATACGCAATGCCTCATAAGAACAGGCCTTGAGAAACCTCGTCAATCGTCTTCGCGGACCAGCGTCTTGCAAGAGTGCCGCTGCTTGGAGGTCTTATGTTAACGCTCTCCCTCCTGCGTCATGCGAAATCCTCCTGGGCCAATCCGATGCTTGAGGATTTCGACCGGCCGCTCGCCTTGCGCGGCCAGAGATCGGCGCCGCGCACCGGCGCCTTCATTGCCGAGCGCGGACTGATCCCCGATCTGGTGCTGTGCTCCGGCTCGGTGCGCACCCGCGAAACTCTGGGTCTCGCGATGCAGACGTGGAAGGCCGAGCCTAAGGTCGTCTATGACGATGCGCTCTATCACGCGACCGTCCCGGCGCTGTTCGCCAAGCTGAACGCGGCGCCCGACGATGCCTCCCATTTGATGATGGTCGGCCATAATCCCGGGATGCATTCTTTTGCGCTGAAGGTGGTCGGCTCGGGGGGGCGGCATGAGCTGCGCAGCCTTGCGCATGAATTCCCCTCTGGGACACTGGCGGTGGTGGCCATCGAGAAGGCGCATTGGCGGCAGGTCAAGGCCGGCGACGGGCATCTGACGCTGTTTGTCAGCCCGAAGGACCTGCGCGCCGCTTCTTGAGGCTGTCTTTAATGCACGCCGGCTTCCAATAAGGCAGGGGCGCCATCGGGGCGGCCACGATGCAGATCCTGAGCAAGGCGCAGCATGCTCCCGGGGCCGTTGAGCCTCGCGCGGTAGACCTGAGCACTCTCCATGATCTTGAGCACATATTCCCGCGTCTCGGTGAAGGGAATGCGCTCGATCCAGTCGACAGGATCGACCTTCTTGTCGCGCGGATCGCCGAACTGAGCGACCCACTGCCTCACCCGGCCGGGACCGGCATTATAAGCCGCAAGCGCCATGATATAGGAGCCGTCATAGCTTTGAATGAGCCGGTGGAGAAAGGCCGAGCCGAGCGAGAGATTGTAGCTCGGGTCGCTCGCCAGCTTCTTCTTTTCGAATTTGATGGCAAGGGCGCGGGCAACCTCCTTGGCGGTCGAAGGCAGGAGCTGCATCAGCCCGACGGCACCGGCACTGCTGACGATCGAAGGATTGAACTCGCTTTCCTGGCGTGTCAGCGCGTGGATCAGCGGCTCCTCCAGCGCATCGCCGCCGGAGATCATTTTGAAGTCCGGAAGCACGTCTGGATAGGCGTATTGCTCGACGGGGAAGCCGCGGTTCATCGCGATCTTAGCCATGCGCACGGCGCGGTGGGCGCCTGAGACGCGGGTCGCCAGTTCGCAGGCGAGCGTCATTTCCGGGGCGCTGGTGATCTGCCTCGCCAGATCGTCGAGGAAGATCGGCACCAGCCCTTCAAGGCCCGCCTTGTTGGCAGCCGCAAGCGCAGTCAGCACCGGGTTCTGGGTGAAGGAGCGGATGTCCGATTTGTTGGGCCGCGCATGGGGCCGCATGGTGAGCTGGACGGCTTTCGGCTCGGCCATTTGCCGCGAGAGCTGGCCGTAGAAGGTGTGGGTGTATTGCGCGGCCTCGGCGAAGCGGGCCACCGCCCCACGTTTGTTGCCGAGGACAAGCTCGGCGCGGCCGAGCCAGTAATTGGCACGGGAGCGGCGTTTCGGCAGACCACCGGCAGCGGCCGAGGCGAGCAGGTGCTTATGCGCGGTTTTGGCCTCATTCAAGAAGCGCAGGGCAATCCACCCCGCCAGGAACTCCGCATCACTCAGCTCGTCGGCGGGGAGCTCGCCGCCATAACCTTTGGCGAGTGCATAGGCGGTCTTCGCCTGACCGTTGTTCAGCGCATTGCGGATTTGCGTCTCGCGATAGTCCCACCAGCTCAGCGGGTTTATAAGTTTGCTGCCATCGGCCGGCGCCGCGCGCAGCAGCTCCCACACCGTCTCGTCTTTGTCCTTGCGCCTGGCCCAGGCAACCCGCGCAAGCAGGACAGCCGGATCGCTTTTCATCTCGCTGTCAAGGCCGCCCAGCATCGCGCCGGCTTTGCTATCGCCCTTAATCAGCGCGATCTGCGCCTGGATGGCTTTTTCCCACTTCTTGTCGACCAGCGGGACCACACGGTCGATGGTCTTGAGGTCGCTCTTGCGGTTCTTCACCAGGAGCCAGTCGAGGCGCGCCTTGTGGTCTTCCGGGCGCAGGACGCCTGCGAAATTCTCTTTCAGCCGGGTCTCGATCGCTGGCGTGAGATAGTGCTCGCGCCAGGCGGTGCGGATCAGCTTCTTGCCGTCTTCGGTCTTGCCGGCGGCAATCAGGGCGCCGCCGAATGCCGCCTTCCCCGGACCTGTCGTGGGACGGTGCTCCTGGAAATAGGCAAGCACCTTCTTCGGATTCGGCTCGCGCCAGAACAGCGCCTCTTCCACGCGCTCCTCGAGCCCGGCGCGGTCTGGCCATAGGAGGTCCGACTCGCGGAACGCGGCGATTTCCTCCGGCGTCGTGTCATAAGCACCCGAACGGTAATAATACCAAAGGGCAAGGTTCTTCGCGCCGTTATCGCTGAGCTTGCCGATCAGCAGACGCGCCGGCGCAAAATCGTCCTTCTGCGCCAGCCGGATAATCTCCTTGAGGTTTTTGATGTCATCGGCGGACAGGTCATAGGCGAGCAGCGGCTTCAAGGCCTGATCCATCTCGGCCTTCGAGAGCGGCGCGGTCGGCTTCGGCATCGCGGCGGTGCGCAGTACGGGGTCGAAAGCGGCCGGCGCAGTCGCCGCCGCAAGCACCTCGCTCTGCGGTGCGGCATAAGCGCTATGCGATTTTGCCTCGCCCTCCTCGGTGCCCGCCTGAGGCGTATCCTGCACCGACGCGGCGTCCCGCGCAGCAGGCTCTTCCGGCTGCGGAGCGGCCGGCAGATTTGTCAGCCCCTCAGCGTCGGATGCCGTGGGCTTGCCATCGGACAAGCGATCGGCCTTGGCGAGGACCTGTTTCGCCGGCTCCGGCGCAGTTTGCGTTTGCTGTAGTGTTTCGTCCGTTTCAGCAGTCGCAGGTGCAGGCTCGATATGCTCAGCCGAGATGATCGCACTGGCCGAGCGCTGCTGCTGCGAGGGGTTCAAGAAGAACAAAACGCCCGCGCAAATACCTACGGCGGTCAAGACCGCCACAGCCGACTTCGCACCGGATGTACTCAAACGCATGTTATTTAGCGCCATGAATACCCATACGCTCGTTCAGGAACGTCATCGATATGTTATCTATCCCTCTCGGCGGTGGCGGGGTAAGATCGCCGCTGTCTAGCTCTAAATTCTACCACTCCTGGCCGGGCGATGCGAGCGCTTTGGCCAGGCTGCCTTCGGCAAAGCTAGGCGCAAGCCGTTAACGCAGCTTTACGACCGTATTTGCCTTCGCGGCCCAGCTTGCCCAGCTGTGGCGAAATCTTTATGGTTTGTTTGGGTTATTTCTGAGGCGCGGCGGCAAGCAATGCGCCGGGGCGGAAACGAAGGACTCTCCTCATGTTCAAGGGATCTTTTACGGCGCTGATCACGCCCTTCGACAATGGCGCACTGGATGAGGATTCCTTTTGCAAGCTTGTCGAATTCCAGCTTCGCGAGGGCACGCACGGCCTCGTTCCGGTGGGGACGACGGGGGAGTCGCCGACGCTCACCCATGACGAGCACCAGCGTGTGGTCGAGCTTTGTGTGAAGCAGGTTGCCGGGCGCGTGCCGGTCATTGCGGGCGCGGGCTCCAACTGCACTGCCGAGGCAATCGAGCTGGTTCGCCATGCCAAGAGCGTTGGCGCGGCCGCGGCCCTGGTCGTCACGCCCTATTACAACAAGCCCACCCAGGAAGGCCTTTACCGGCATTTCCGCGCCATCAACGATGGGGTGGAGCTGCCGATCATCATCTACAACATCCCGCCCCGCAGCGTGATCGACATGTCGGTCGCGACCATGGCGCGCCTTTTCGAGCTGCCCAATATTGTCGGCGTGAAGGATGCAACCGCCAATCTCGCCCGGGTCAGCCAGCAGCGCGCAATGATGGGGCCGGGTTTCAACCAGCTCTCCGGCGAGGACGCCACGGCCATCGGCTTCATGGCGCATGGCGGCCACGGCTGCATCTCCGTGACCTCCAATATCGCGCCGCGACTGTGCGCCCAATTCCAGAACGCCTGCCTCGCCGGTGATTTCGCTCGCGCCCTCCAGCTCCACGACCAGCTTATGCCGCTTCATGATGCGCTGTTCGTCGAGACGAGCCCGGCGCCCGTCAAATACGCGGCCGAACGCCTTGGCCTATGCCGTTCCGAAGTGCGCCTGCCGCTTGTGCCGGTGAGCGAAGCGGCTCGGCGCGCGGTCGATGGGGCGATGGCCAAGGCCGAGTTGACGGCACCGAGCTTCGACTACGCTAAGGCCGCGAATGGCTAAGCCCCCGAGCGGTCCGCCGCGCAAGATTATCGCGGAAAACAGAAAGGCACGGTTCGAGTATGAGATTCTCAACACGTTCGAAGCCGGCATTGCGCTTGCCGGATCGGAGGTGAAGTCGCTGCGCCGCGGCGCATCCAACATCGCCGAATCCTATGCCAGCGAGCACAATGGCGAGTTGTTCATCATCAATGCCTATATCCCCGGCTATGCCCAGGCGAACCGCTTCAACCATGAGGAGCGCCGGCCACGCAAGCTCCTGATGCACAAGCGCGAGGTCAACAGACTGATCGGCGCTGTGCGGCGCGAAGGCATGACGCTGGTGCCCTTGCGCCTCTATTTCAACGACAAAGGCCGGGCCAAGCTGGAGCTTGCGCTCGCACGCGGCAAGAAGCTGCACGATAAGCGCGAGACCGAAAAGGCACGGGATTGGGGCCGGCAAAAAGCCCGGCTGCTGCGGGATAGGGGTTAGCACGCGGCGGACGGCTGCCTGCCTGTGCGCGATTATGGGACTGAGACAGAGGCGGCGCACTGCCTCTCCGTTGGGGGGCCTCCATCTAGACTAATCGCATAGGCTGCAGCCGCTTGCACACCTGGCGCAATGCCGGGCGCCGGTTTTCCCCGCGCGAACCGCTATCCCACCGCGATCATCATGGCTGGAGAGGCCGCGACAGCCTGTTGTCATAGACCTTGGCGTTGCCGCCGAGGATCTCCTCCAGCGCTTTCGGATCCGGGACATCGACAGGAGGCGTTACGCCTCGGGTCCCCTGCCCTGGCTTTGGCGCAATATCCACCTTATAAGCATTTGTGCCGACCTGACGGACATCGCAATTGTAGTTGGCGCATTTCTGGTTCAGCGTTGCGGCAATTTCCGCCGCCGATTTGTCAGTCTTGACGATATAGGACGCGCCATCGGCAACCATGGTCAGCAGATCCCGTGTGGATTGGCGGCTGGCGAGACGCGATGAGCCGATCGCGGTGGCGGCGCGCGCCACGCCGCGCATTGCTGGAGCGCTTGGCCCGTTCTGAAGTTCAGGCCTCGTCTCGGCGACAGCAACGGGCACCTCGGGGCCGGCGAGGCCGGCAAGATCCATGCTCGTCACTGTGGTTTCAGTGCGCGGGTCGGCGACAGCATGACTGGCTGCCGCCAGCCGTTCGAGCTGCTGCTTGATCGTAAGCTGCGGGTTCTGCTGGTGAAGCAGGGCCAGGGCTGCGGCGACATGCGGCGCTGCCATTGAGGTGCCGCTCTTGGTGGCGTACCCACCCATGAATGTCAGCGAGACGATGTCTGTGCCGGGCGCGGCCAAGGTCACGAAATCGGCGACGTTGCTGTAGGAGACATCAAGCTTGCCATCGCGATCGAGCGCCGCGACCGAGACCGCACGCGAGATGCAGGCCGGTTCGGCAATGCCGTCGAAGAAGCCCTCGTTGCCCGCGGCGACCACGGTGGCGATGTTCTTGCCTCTCAGCCGGTCGATCATTTCGGTGAGCGCGCTGGTGGTGTCGCAGTTCTTGTCGTGATAGCCGCCGCCCAGGCTCATATTGATGGAGGAGAGGTTGAGCTCCTCGTAATTGCGATAGAGCCATTCAAGCGCGCGGAGCTGATCAGAGGTAAAGCTGAGAACGCAGGGGACCGGGAATGGGCTGCAGGCCTGTGGCTCGTCGAACTCGGTGAACACTTGCACGGCCAGCAGCGAAACCATCGGCGCAACGCCGCTGAAGTTGCCATGCTGCCCGTCATGCATGTTGCGTCCGCCGATAATACCGGCAACATGGGTACCGTGATCGCAGCCTTCGATGTTCTTGGGGCATTGAGCAGCCGCACCTTTGACAAGCGAGACGTCGAAGCCCTGCGGACAAAGCGACTTCACCTTATAGATGGTAGACTTGCTCGTTGAGAAGCAGGCCTCCTTCACCACAGCATCCTTGATCGCGGGGTGCTCGGTATCGACCCCTGTATCCAGCAACGCCACCGTCCCCGAGCCGCGCAGCCCGAGTTGATGAAATTTGTCTGCACCGATTTGCCCAACGCTCTTAAACAGCAGCGCCGGCTGCGGAATGTCGCGGGAGACCAGGCTGACATTTGGATCCTCGTAAAGCGCCGGCAACGCATCTTTGCTGATCTCAGCCGAAACACCGGGCAATTTGCCGAGCGCCTTAACGTTGGTGGCGCTGTTTCCAAGCGCGCCGGACAGGTATTCGGCTGGTCTCGATGCTGCCAGCCCGCCATCGGCGACGGTCGAACTCGGGGCGGGTTAGAATGATGACCCGCACACGCTCGCCGGCCTGCAATTCCCGCACGAGCGCCGATTTAACTTTCGTCTGAGCCGTTACGAGGGACGGCGCGAGAATAACGATCAGGGCAGAAAGGAAATAAAGGGGTCGTGCCAGAAAAACGCTCATGGAAGCTCTCCCCAAAGCTTTGTCAGCATTGCCGCGATTTATAAAGAGCAGCCCCCGCAAGTCAAGCAAATCGGGGCTGGGAAGAGAGGGGCGGCAGGCAGCAAACATCTGCGCCAGGGGAAGCACCGCGCGAAGTATAGCACCGAGCGCCGCCAACACCTCTACTGAGTTCGGCCCGAGCCTGAAGCGGAGCACTGCCCCTCATCTGCAGCGCCATAAAACGGGGCGCTTCCAACCCCAACGAGAAACGGCTGCTTTATGAGCGCTGGAAGAAGCTCTTGATGACGTTGCAGATCCGTAAGGCGTCCTCATTGCTGATATGCATATGCACCGGCAGACACAAACCCGTGGCGTTCAGTTTCTCGCTCACCGGCAATGAAACCGGCGGAACTGACCTCAGCTTCGGCTGCAAATGCATCGGATAGAAGAAGCCGCGCGTTTCAATCGCATTCTCACGCAGCACCGCTTCGAGCTCGGCACGCCGTGATGTGGTGAATGGCACACGGAAGGGTATGAACTCGGATTTCGGGTGGATGCTCATAAACCGCAGGTCGCCAACGCCCTCCAGAGCGCGCTGATAAAGCATCAGAAGCTCGGTGCGCCGCTCGCAAATCCGCGGCAGCTTTGGCAGCTGCGCAAGGCCGACCGCGGCGTGAAGATCCGTGATGCGGAAATTCATGCCGCATTCGGGATGGATGAAGGTGCCGGAATTGGGCCGTCCCTGATTTCGAAGCAGGCGCACACGTTCAAATAGTCCCTCGTCCTGGGCGACCAAAGCCGCGCCTTCTCCGGTTGTGATCACCTTGTCGGAAAAGAACGAGAAAACGCCGATATCACCGAACGTGCCAGCGTGCCTCCCATTGAAATGAACCCCAAACGCCTGGGCGGCATCTTCGATGACCTTGAGGCCGTGGCGCCGGGCGATGCTGATCACCCCTTCGATATCGCAGGCCTGCCCATAGATGTGGACTGGCATCACGGCTGAGGTCGAGGGCGTGATCTTACGCTCGAAGTCCTCTAGATCGATATTGTAGGTGTCCTCGTAGCAGTCACAGAAGACCGGCTTCAGCCCGGCGAAAATCGCCGGCATTGCCGATCCGTAGAATGTGAAAGATGGGATGATGATTTCGCTGCCAGCCGGCAAGTCAAGGCTCAGCAAAGCCAAATAAATCCCGAGCGTGCCGTTGGGGGCGAAGGTAACAAATTTGCTTCGCGTATAGGCCTTGATAGCCTCGGCGAACTCTGCCGCGTTCGGCCCTTCGGTGAGCCAGCGACTGAGAATGGACGGCGCCAGCCTGCTAAGTTCCGCTTCATCGAGGAAGAGGTCAACTTGAGAAATGCGCCGCGCCTGCTGCTTTATGAATTCATTCATCGGTCTATCATTTAGGCTAAAAGTCGCGTTCTGAACGGATCGTATTCTGAATTGGCCACCAGATTTTCGCGCGAGGGTCGTCCCACTTCACAGTGAACTGCTTGGTTTCGTGATAGTAGGTCGACTGCTTATAATGAAAGATCCCTATATCGGAGAGCACGAGATAGCCGATGGCATATTTCGCCGGGACGTAGATCTGCACGCGATTGGCGCTGCTCAAGTGGAATGCCTCCCACTGCATGAACTGGGGATGGCTCTCATCGGCCTGGACGGCGACAAAGTACAGGGAACCGTGAATGCACTTCACCAGCTTGATGGTCTTATCATCACCGTGCATGCCACGCAGGACATGCTTTGAGCTGGTCGCATAGTCGTCCTGTTTGAAATCCGTGGTAATGCCCTGCTCGCGATAGATGTCGCGATTGTAGATCTCGACATAATCGCCCCGAAAATCCTCAAAGACCGTTGCCGGCGTTAGGACTTTAATTCCGTCAAGTTTGCCGCTCTTGCACGTGAATGCCATTCCCGTCTCCTCACAGCGAAAGCCAATCACGCTCCCACCCTATTCTTGAAGTCTTGCGCCCCTGGCCGGACAATTCCTCCCTGCCGACCTTTACAATTTATAATTGCATCCGCCAGCCCCGCATTCTGTCCCAGGTGTCGCTCGGAGTGGGCACCCTGCCTCAGCTTCAACGCAGTGTCGAGGAAGTTGCCGCGATGCGCGATGGAGCAGCGAAGGGAAGTGCGCCAGCCTGGGCGTGGGCATTATACGGTCGTCAATGAAGGTTTATTCCCGCAACTAGAAGCTTCTTGAATTTGTAAGATCGTTCTGAACAGCCGAGCGGCGAACAGTGCAGGCCAGTTCCGTTATAGCGTGGCGTCGACGAGTCGTGTCGTTGGATACCTGCAGTTGCTCATCAACCGTAATACATCTTCCCTCTCATCTGCTACCTAATCTGCAAGCCGCCACCCGCCGCCCATCCGAAGCCAGCAGAGTATACACAACCAGGCGAGGCGTTTTCTGCGATCGGCGGCGCTTAACTAGAATGCTCCAGCCCTGTTGCAAAATCGCAACGCGTGTGATCTGTTTTGTCCACAGACCGATCTTTACTGCGTCGTTCCGCAAACGGTGCCCGGCAACTTCCCCGAACCGATCCTAGCCATAAATGCGCGTAGCCGCCTTGACCCCGCCCGCCGGGGAATAGGTATTGGCGAAAGCGCCTTTAGCGAACTTGCTGCCCAGATTGAGCCAAGAAATCCGCCACCCGGACACGGCTTGGTCTTGTCCCGTCATCTTTGAACAAAGCGCCGAAAGCGCGCTTCCATATCAGGGATGATCTCGCACCGAGCCCGGTCAATGGCAGCCCAAATTCTGGCCGCGCTAGAAGCTGTAGACCGCAAAGCGCGACGCTCAGTTCAGTTGTAACTACGACAAATTTGCCCTAAAAGCGCATGGCTTTGGCGATAGCTGTACTTATCGGGGCAGCCGAACAGCATAAACACGACCGCGCCAGTATTGCCGCCTCCCCGAACGGGACGGCAGGGATATGGCTTTGTTTGAGTGCAGCTTTGCGCAAGGCGTTGTAGCAGCGGTTGGGAGTTCCATGCGGACAATTCTGAGTGCACTCGATGGGCCGCGGATCCGCCAGCTCCTGAGCTCTCGTTCGCTGCAAAACATCGGCAAAAATAGTCTGATTCAGGCCATTGAGCAGCTCGGCAATATCGTCTTCGGCCTGCTGGTTACAGCCTATATCGCGCGCTATTTCGGGCCGGCGGATTTTGGCCTGTGGAGCTTGGCGATCTCGGCGATCTATATCGCCTCAACCGGTCTGAAGTTTGGGTTGGACATCATTATCCTGCGGCAAGTTTCCGGTAGCGAGACCGCTCCGGAAAGGTTCGTCACCGAAGTCATCATTCTGCGGCTCGTCAATTCTCTTTGTTTTGTTTTCGGCTGTATCGCTATTCTGGGATTGCTTTCGCGAGAGCCCAGCACCACCGCGCACCTGATCTTCATCTTTGTTCTGGGCCTGCTGTTCGTGCCGCTCGAGACCATCGAGTTCTTTTTCCGCGGGCGCCAGGACGCCGTCGTTCCAGCAACCGCGCGCCTTACCGCGATCATCATTGGATCGTGCCTGAAACTCGGCCTGATCATGTTCGGCGCGACCATGGTCCAGGTGGCGTGGGCGCATTCATTGCAGCTCGGCCTCACTGGCGCGGTGTTGCTCGCATTCTATTTCTGGCGCGGCTTCAAGCTCATTCTCGCCAACACCGTGGTGACGGACGTCAAGAATCTGTATCTGCTCGGATGGCCGCTGTTCGTTGCGCATCTCGGTGCGCTGGTCTACCAGCGTCTCGACATCTTCATGCTCTCGGCGCTGAAGGGCGGCAGCGATGTCGGAACCTATGCAGCAGCAACGCGTATCACGGAGGCGGCCTATCTGGCTCCTGTCATCTTGATGACGGCGATCTCGCCCGTGCTGTTCGGGCTTTACAAGCGCAATATGCGGCAATTCATTCAGGCGCTGCGGATCTGTCTGACGGCGTTCAACATCATTTTCATATCGATCGCGGTCTTCATCTCGCTTCTGTCACCCTTTATTATCCATACCCTTTTCGGCCAGGCTTACACTGCTTCCGCCCAGCTCCTGAGCATCCACATCTTGACGCTGATATTTATGGCTCAGACTGTGGCGACAGATTTTTATTGGGTCGCACGCCGCCGCCAGCGTATCAACATGATCCGAACCTTGGCCGGCGCCAGCACCACCGCAATTCTTAACCTTATTCTTATTCCCACTTACGGCGCCCTTGGTGCTGCTATCGCCGCACTCGTATCCTCTTTTGTGTCGGGCGTGGGCATTCACTTCTTCCTCGGCCGCAACGGTTTTCATCTCTTGCGACTGCAATTCGTACCCAAGCTTCTGCCGCGCGGCTCCTGAGACGCGGGGCGCCTGAAAAATGGCAGCCCCGAGAGATGGTGTTTTATCTTATTGTATGGAAGGCCGATTCTCATGGCTCAGGCTGGCTTCAACTTAAAATATAGCACCCCGCCGGCCGAGGCTGGCGTACGCCCCTGCCACCCCGAAGACATGGAGGCGGTTGCGCGGATTTTTCTTGAGACCTACTACACGCCCGCGATCACGCCACCGGCAGGGCTGGTGAGCTACTTCCAGGATCTCTATCTTGCGCACCCGTGGTTCGATCCCGAGGTTCCCTCTCTCGTTTATCAAGGCGAAGACGGCGAGGTGCTGGGCTTTCTCGGCTCATTGCCCGTGCGCATGACCTATCGCGGCCGCCCGCTCCGTGCCGCAGCCGTGAGCTCGATCCTTGGCCACGATCCCAAGCGCAATCCGCTCGTGCCGGCCAAACTGCTGCGCCGCTTCTTCGCTGGGCCGCAGGAACTCACCTTCAGCGAGATGTCGAATGCTGTCGCGCTCCGGCTGTGGAAACCGCAGGGCGGCCAGACCGTTCCCGGCTACGGCGCGGAGTGGATGCGCCTGATGCGCCCCGCTAGTCTTATCACCCATTTCCTCGGCAAATCGGGCGGCTTGCTGCGCAGAGCCGGAGCGGCGGGTCTCAGCCCCATCACCTGGGCGACCAACAGCGCGGCGCGGGCGGTTCTGCGCGATTATATCCGCGTGCCGACCGCCCCGACCTCCTTCGCCTATGACCGCGATGTGACGGCGCAGGAGTACCTCGCCTACCTCATCAAAGCCCGTGAACGTTATGCCTTGGCGCCGCAAAGCGATTTGGCGGTGCTGAATTGGCAGTTCGAGCACGCGGCACAGAAATCCATCTATGGCGACCGCCAGGTTCGTATGGTCCACGACAAGCGCGATCGGCCGATGGGCGCCTACATCTATTATGGCCGCAAAGGCGGCGCCGCCTTTGCGCTACCCATTCTCGCCGAGCCCGGACAGGAGGAGGCCGTCCTCGACAGCCTGTTTGCTCATGCCTACGAGGCAGGTAACGTGGTGATCCGCGGCAAGGTCGAGCCGCGCATCAGCGAGGCACTGCTCGACAGGCATTGCATCTTTCATCGGCGCACCGCCACGCAAGTGCTGACGCGCAACCAGGAACTCCTGACCACCATTCGCGCCGGCGATGCCTGTCTGATGGGCTTTGCCGGGGAAAGCTGGCACCGCTTCGTCGGTCACAATCTGATTAGTTCGGCCTGAAGATGGGGGGCCGTACACAAGCGCAAGACTTTTGGAGCCGCCGCGCTAAGGCACTTAAGCAGTCCAAGGGCGTGGGGCGTTTTTAGTTTCGCAGGGGGAAGAACTCTCATGGCTCAGGCCGGCTTCAACTTAAGCTATGACGGTCCGGTGGCTGAGGCAGGTGCGCGCACCTGCCGGCCCGAAGATATGGAGGCGGTTGCGCGGATTTTTCTGGAGACCTACCGCACGCCCGCGATCACGCCACCGGCAGAGTTGGTGAGCTACTTCCAGGATCTCTATTTTGGCCACCCGTGGTTCGACCCCGAGCTTCCCTCTCTCGTTTATCAAGGCGAAGACGGCGAGGTGCTAGGCTTTCTCGGCTCATTGCCCGTGCGCATGACCTATCGCGGCCGGCCGCTGCGTGCCGCGATTGTGAATGCGATCTCCGGCCACGATCCCAAGCGCAATCCGCTCGTGCCGGCCAAACTGCTGCGCCGCTATTTGGCCGGGCCGCAGGAACTCACCTTCAGCGAGACATCGAATGCTATCGCAGTTCGGCTCTGGAAGCCGCAGGGCGGCCAGACCGTTCCCGGCTACGGCGCGGAGTGGATGCGCCTGATGCGCCCCGCCAGTCTTATCACCCATTTCCTCGGCAAAGGCGGCTTGCTGCGCAGAGCCGGAGCGGCGGGTCTCAGCCCCATCACCTGGGCGACCGACAGCGCGGCGCGGGCAATTCTGCGCGATTATATCCGCGTGCCGACCGCCCCGACCTCCTTCGCCTATGACCGCGATGTGACGGCGCAGGAGTACCTCGCCTACCTCATCAAAGCCCGTGAACGTTATGCCTTGGCGCCGCAAAGCGATTTGGCGGTGCTGAATTGGCAGTTCGAGCACGCGGCACAGAAATCCATCTATGGCGACCGCCAGGTTCGTATGGTCTACGACAAGCGCGATCGGCCGATGGGCGCCTACATCTATTATGGCCGCAAAGGCGGCGCCGCTTTTGCCCTCCCCATTCTCGCCGAGCCCGGACAGGAGGAGGCCGTCCTCGACAGCCTGTTTGCTCATGCCTACGAGGCAGGTAACGTGGTGATCCGCGGCAAAGTCGAGCCGCGCATCAGCGAGGCACTGCTCGACAGGCATTGCATCTTTCATCGGCGCACCGCCACGCAAGTGCTGACGCGCAACCAGGAGCTCCTGACCACCATTCGCGCCGGCGATGCCTGTCTGATGGGCTTTGCCGGCCAAACCTGGCACCGCTTCGTCGGTCATTACTGAGCAATTTTGCCCCAAGTTGAGAATCAAACGCGCCGCAAGATTCAGCACATTGTGCACCAACGGCACAACGCAGACGGGAACTGTGGCAATTTTACGCCAGCAATGAGCTCAACTTGGACACCGGCTAGTTACATTCTCCCAGCCCAAGACGAGCTTTGGTATAGTCCCGGACAAGTTGAGGCTGTTTGAGTTCGAGTTTGTTGCTTTTTTGACTTAAATTGCATGGGTTTAGCGCAGTGTGCGGAATAGTAGGGATCTTCGGTCGGCAGGACAGTCATATCCCCGCGAGCAAGCTTGTGGGGGAGATGATGAATGCTATCGCGCATCGCGGCCCCGATGAAAGCGGCATCAGTACGGAAGATGCTGTGTCGCTCGGGCACCGGCGGCTTTCGATTATCGATCTTGCCGCTGGTAAGCAGCCGATGTGCAGCGATGACGGCATGATTTGGGTGTCGTTCAATGGCGAGATCTTCAACTATGTCGAGCTTCGCCAGGACCTGATCGCCCGCGGCTACCGTTTCCGCACCAATTCCGACACCGAGGTGATCCTGCGCCAATATGAGGCCATGGGACCAGCCTGCGTCGAAAGCTTCAATGGCGACTTCGCCTTCGCGCTTTGGGATCGCCGCAAGGGCCAGCTGCTGCTTGCCCGCGACCGGATGGGGGTCCGCCCGCTCTACTATGCTACACGTGGGGACGCGCTCTATTTCGCGTCCGAAATCAAGGCGCTGCTGAAGGTTCCCGGCATCGATGCCGAACTCGACCCGATCGCGCTCGATCAGATCTTCACCTTCTGGTTTCCGCTCGGCGCACGCACGCCTTTCAAGGGCGTGAGCCAGCTTCCCCCGGGTCACATTCTGATCGCAAATTCCGACGGCATGACAATCCGGCCCTATTGGCAGCTGGATTATCCCGATGCCGGCGAGAGCGACCATCGCAGTGAGAGCGCAATCCGCGATGAGCTCACCGAGTTGCTTATGGATGCAACGCGTATAAGGCTGCGATCGGACGTGCCAGTTGGAGCCTATCTCAGCGGCGGGCTGGATTCCGCGATCGTTGCCGCGTTCACAAAACACGTCGCGCCGGGACGGCTGCGCACCTTTTCGGTGACCTTCGAGTCGCGCGAGTTCGATGAGAGCGCCTTTCAGCAGGAGATGGTGCGTGCGCTCGGCACCGAGCACAGCGCGATTGAAGTGCGCGGCGAGGACATTGCCGCCGCCTTCCCGGATGTGATCCGCGCAACCGAGACGCCGATTCTGCGGGCGGGTCCGGCGCCGCTCTTCCATCTCGCCGGTCTCGTGCGTGAGCATGGCTATAAGGTGGTGCTAACGGGCGAAGGCGCCGACGAGGTGTTTGCCGGCTACGACATCTTCAAGGAAGCTAAGGTCCGCCGCTTCCACGCGCGCGATCCCGCCTCCAAGTTCCGGCCGCTGCTGTTCAAGCGCCTTTATCCCTATTTGCCGAACATTCAGAACCAGCCGCATACGTCCCTGGCTCAGTGGTTCAAAGCCCTTCCGGGCGACGCTAGCGATCCGCTGTTCTCGCACCTGCCGCGCTTCCGCTCGGCGGCGGGCGGCAAAGTGATGTTCTCGAACGATCTGCGTGCTCAGCTCGCCGGTTACGATGCTTTGGCGGAGCTGCGGGAAAGTCTGCCCGAGCGTTTCGCGCGCTGGCATCCTCTCTCACAGGCGCAATATCTCGAATGCGCCCATCTCCTGCCGAGCTATATTCTGTCTTCGCAGGGCGACCGCGTGGCGATGGCGCATGCCGTGGAAGGCCGGTTTCCCTACCTCGATCACCGCGTCGTGGAATTCGCCTGCGGCATCCCGCCGAGGCTGAAGCTGCGGGGTCTGCGCGAGAAGCACATCCTGCGCGAGAGTGCTGCGTCTCATTTGCCGCCCGCCATTGGCCAGCGGGTGAAGCAGCCTTATCGCGCGCCCGACGCCGAATCCTTTACGGGGCCCGCCGGCCGCGCGATCTGCGCCGAGCACCTGTCGTCTGCCGCCATCGGAAAGGCTGGCTATTTCCACGAAGGTGGTGTCGGAAAGCTTGTGGCCAAATGCCTGGCCGGGGCCGCGATAAGCAATCGGGACAACATGACCTTCGTCGGTGTGCTTTCGACGCAGCTCTGGAGCAGCATCTTCGGCAAGAAGAACGGGGAGCCTGGCGCGGTTTCTGGTGTTTAATTGGCAGGAAGAGGAGTGTATAGGTGGAAGCATTGTTGTACAGCGAAGATAAGTCTGCGGTGAATGGCACTCGCGAGAAGGTTAGTGCGTTCATAACTGAGAATTTTCTGTTTCGTTCGGACCTGCAAGAACTCGGAGACGAGGAGTCGTTGATGGATGCAGGCATTATTGATTCTGCAGGAATTTTGGAGCTCGTGGCGTTCATCGAAGGCGAATTCGGCGTGAACATGCAAGACGCCGATATGGTTCGCGAAAACCTCAATTCGATCGCCGCAATCACGCGGTACATCAGCAGGAAGAAGGGCCAAGCCCTACACGCCGCTTAATCAAGCCGCCGGCCAACGGTGTGCGTGCGTCTGACTGGCTGCGCCTAGGCGCGGCCGTCCCCTTTGAAGGGCAGACGTTTGGGGGACCAATGCGAGTAGAACGGTTTCTAGAGAACAGCGCAGAGCGATTCCCCGACAAGGTGGCGATCGTCGATGGCCAGCGGCGGATGACCTACAGCGAACTCAACGCGGCCGCGAATAAGCTCGCGGCTGCCCTCACCGAACGTGGCATCGGCCATGGCGACCGCGTCGTCATTTTCATGGCAAACCGCTGGGAAGCCGCAGCAGCCATCGTCGCAACCCTCAAGCTCGGCGGCGTCTTCTCGGTCATCAATCCGACAACGAAGTCGGACAAGCTCACATTCATCCTCAACAATTGTCGTCCCAGCGCGCTGCTCACCCAGCAGCGCACCTTGGAAGTCGCTTTGGCCGCAGCGAAAGCCGCGCCCAGCGTTAAACTTGTGGCCAGCGCGGACCCTCTGAGGAATGGCGCAGATCGCGACGTGCTCAGCTTCGTCGACATGTTTGAGCGCAACGACACCACTTTCAAGCCGAAGCGCGCCAACACGGACATCGATCTCGCCATGCTGGTCTACACGTCAGGTAGCACCGGCTTGCCAAAGGGCGTGATGATGCTCCACCAGAACATGGTGGCTGCCGCGACCTCGATCACGACCTTGGTGGAGAACACCAGCGAGGACGTCATTCTCAGCGTGCTGCCGATGTCCTTCAACTACGGCCTCTACCAGGTGCTGATGTCGATAAAGATGGGCGCCACGCTCATCTTGGAGAATTCCTTTGCCTTCCCGCAAGCCATTCTGGAGCGCTTCAATACGGAGCGCGTCACCGGCTTTCCGCTGGTGCCCACTATGGCGTCTATCATCATGCAGATGAAGGACCTCAAGCCCGGCGCCTTCCCCCATATGCGCTACATCACGAACACCGCGGCCGCCCTGCCGGTCGGGCATATCGAGCAGCTGCAGAAGCTGTTCCCGGCAGCGCGCATCTACTCCATGTACGGCTTGACCGAGTGCAAGCGCTGCACCTGTCTGCCGCCGGAGGAGCTGGGACGCCGGCCGACCTCGGTCGGCATCGCCATTCCCAATACCGAGGCCTATATCGTCGATGAGGCTGGCAACCGTGCCGCTCCTGGCGAAGTCGGCGAGCTGGTTATCCGTGGCCCGCATGTAATGAAGGGATATTGGGAAAATCCCGAGGCAACGGCGAAGGCGCTGCGGCCCGGCGCCTATGAGTGGGAGAAGGCGCTCTACACGGGCGACTTGTTCCGCGCCGACGAAGACGGCTTCCTCTATTTCGTGTCGCGCAAGGACGACATCATCAAATCGCGCGGCGAGAAAGTCCCGCCCAAGGAAGTCGAGGACGTGCTCTATGCGCTTGACGGGGTGCAGGAAGCGGTCGTGGTTGGCGTGCCGGATCCCATTCTCGGCTACGCTATCAAAGCTGTCCTCGTGACCTCGCCGCATTGCGAATACACGGCCAAGACGGTCATCCAGCACTGTGCCCGCTTCCTCGAGGACTACATGGTGCCGACACAAGTCGAGTTCCGCGAGGAACTGCCTAAGACCGACACCGGAAAATTAAGCCGCCGACTGATTATCGAAGAGATGCAGGAGAAGTGAGAATGAATGAGCATGTCCCGTTCGGCTCTGCCGTTGCCATGTCATCCGAAGCAGCGCCTTTCACTGAGGACAGCCTGCTGATCGACACCGAAAAAGAGGCCGACCGCATCGCTTCGTGGATGCGCGAGCAGGTCGGCCGTGGGTTACGCCGCCGCGGCGTTGTCGTCGGACTCTCCGGCGGGATCGATAGCAGCGTCACCGCCGCGCTTGCGGTTCGCGCGCTCGGCCCCAAGCATGTGTTTGCCGTGCTCATGCCGGAAAGCGATTCCGAAGATGACAGTCTGCGGCTCGGACGTCTCCTCGCCGACACCTTGGGCATCGAGCACGTGGTTGAGGATATCGGGCCTGCTCTGTCCGCCATGGGCTGCTACCGGCGCCGGGACGAAGCGATCCGGCAGCTGCTGCCGCAATTCGGGCCGGGCTGGAAGTGCAAAGTGGTGCTGGACAATGCCGATTCCGGCTACAACATCACCTATCTCGTCGTGCAATCGCCGGACGGCGAATTCACCCGGGTGAGGATGCCGCTTAGCGTTTATCTTACAGTCGTCGCGGCGACCAATATGAAACAGCGCACGCGCAAACAGATGGAGTATTACCACGCTGACCGCCTGAACTATGTGGTCGCCGGTACGCCAAACCGTCTGGAATACGATCAGGGCTTTTTCGTCAAGAATGGCGATGGTGCGGCTGACATCAAACCGATCGCACATCTCTACAAGTCTCAGGTCTACCAACTGGCGCGATTCCTCGGTGCTCCGGAGGAAATCTGCCAGCGCACGCCCACCACAGACACATGGTCACTGCCGCAGACCCAGGAAGAATTCTACTTCACGCTGCCCTACGACAAGATGGATCTCTGCCTTTATGGCCTCAATAACCGATTGAGCGCCGATACTGTCGGCACGGCGGCTGGCATATCCGCTGAACAGGTCCAGCATGTATGGCGTGACATCCAATCCAAACGCAGTGGGACCCGCTATTTGCATTCTGCTCCCCTCCTGGTCGAGGATCCTCTGGAAGCTGTGTAATAGCCTTGAGGTCTTTTGAGACGACGGGATCCGATTTTACGCGAATAATGACGCAAGCTCCCAAATGGGGAGCTTGCGAGGGATCGGTTCTTGACGAAATCACAAGTGGCGAAGTTCGGAGGTATCGCTGGGCCCAGGTGCAAGATCGACTCGGCTTCGCCGGATAGGTCGACCTTTGCGTCGCTGTCATCAATCCGCGATAAAGTCTTAACAAACTCAAGTCAAAATGTTGCTGAATTACATCAATCAACTAAAAAACGCACCCGCTGATGACTTCGAAAAAAAGCAACGGCCGCGACAAAACTGCATCATCGCAAATTCGTCCATAATTTGACGCAATTTTTTCCTTTTCTTGCAGGGAGATTTCGGGTACCCCAATTTAGACACATTGGAGAGGAGCTGACTCTACCAGTAAAAATTGTCGCCATTTGCTTCCTACATCTATCTTTTTGCAGTAACGGGTGCATCAATGACCGCTAATAATAGTCTACTGGCTGGTGAACCTTTAGCGACTACTGCAAAAAAGTCGCAAACTTTAAATCGCAGCTTTTCAATTGCATTCTTTGCCGATATTCTTGCGATTATTGAGGCAAGCATCGTTTGCCTTTTAGCTCCGATCGCTAAATTTTCGTATGTGGACTTATACTTACAGTCGTTTGATAGTTTTGAGGCCTATCTCGAGCTCGGCGTCTTCGCAGGCGTTATTAACGTATTTGTCTTTCGAAAATATAAACTGTATGCTGCGGACCAGTTCCGTAATTATGCTTATACGCCTTTGAGTTTGATCGTCATTTCGCTGTCCACAACCTTTCTGTTGCTGCTGGCGTTCCTCTACCTCCTCAAGACCTCTGACAATTTCTCCCGCGTATGGATGGTGCTTTGGTTTGCGCTGTCAGTGGTCGCGATCGGGACAGAGCGCATGTTCGTCAGAGCGGCGATGGAGCGCCGCGCCAGACAGGGAAAGTTCAAGATCCGCGTCGCGGTCTACGGGACAGGGCAGCTGGGCGGGAAAGTGGTTCGCAACTTACTTGACGATCCGCAGAACTTCGAGTTCTCGGGCTATTATTGCGACGTCAACATGCCACGCGACGCCGAGAATAGAAACGCGCAAGGCGGAATGGAAGCGCTTGTTGCGGCCGCACGTCAAAACCGGTTTGACAGGGTGATTTGCGCTCTGCCGATCACCGAAAGAGACCGGCTCGGGAATGTCATTTCCCATCTTTCGGCGCTGCCGATAGAGGTCGATCTCTATATGGATTCGCTCTCCACGCCGTTGCGCCTATACGGCTTCTCCTCGCTCGGCAATAACTTCCTGCTGCAGTTGCAACGCCGGCCAATCAGTGACCGCAACCGGGCCTGGAAAGCCGCTTCGGACTATATCCTGGCTGGGCTCGCCCTCCTTGCGCTGTTTCCGCTATTCGCGATCATCGCCGCTGCGATCAAGCTGGAGAGTAAGGGTCCGGTGTTCTTCCGCCAGCGCCGGCATGGCTTCAACCATGAAGTGATTCATGTGACCAAGTTCCGCACTATGACAACCACCGACGACGGCCCGGTGATCAAGCAGGCGGAGAAGGGCGACAAGCGCATCACCAAGGTTGGCGCCTTCCTGCGTCGCAGCAGCCTCGATGAGCTGCCGCAGCTCCTGAACGTGATCAGGGGCGAGATGTCGATCGTAGGGCCGCGTCCCCATGCGCTGGCTCACAACGAATACTACAGCACGCTGGTGGAGCACTATGCCGCCCGCCATCGCGTGAAGCCAGGCATTACAGGCTGGGCGCAAGTCAACGGCTTCCGGGGAGAGACGCGCAAGCCCTCGGACATGATGAACCGCGTGAAGTACGACCTCTATTATATCGACAATTGGTCCTTGCTATTCGACCTGCGAATTCTGCTTACGACAGTGTTCGCGGTGGTCGCAGCGAAGAATGCCCATTAATCCCCTTGTTGCTGTATTGATCTTCCTCTCCCGGGAATGGCAGCTTTCGTTTCGGCGAAGCTGCCATTTTCGTTGTGAAGGTGAGATTCAGCATTTGTCGCAAGCAAGTCGCCGCGCACCCTCCACGGAGAGGCGGCATGCGGTCCGCTAGCGTCCGGTAAGCGGCAAACGCAATCAATTTTCCCCCGCCTGTTGGCCTCCCTGATCACAGCGCAATGCAGCTCCCCACCCATTCCGCAAAATTCGTCCGGATCAGCTCCGCAACATGCTGGACCGCAATATCCTCCTAAATGTCCGTGGCGGGGATCCGCCCCTATTCCTCCGGCTCGGTGGTGAACAGCAGGGGATAGCCCTTGCGTCGGCCAGTCTCGGTGGCACGGGTGGCCTTGGTCTCAGCGACGTCTTTGGTGAACACCGCCACCACACAGGCGCCGCGCCGGTGGGCGGTGATCATGACGCCGTAAGCCTGATCCTCGTTCATGCGGAATTCCGCCTTCAGCACCGTGACGACGAACTCACGCGGCGTGAAGTCGTCATTGACGAGGATGACCTTATGCAGACGCGGCCGCTCTACTTTCGGCTGCGTCTTGGCTTTTGGTTTGATGACGGTGTCGCTCATGAGAAAGAGGGCTCTCGATCATGGACGTTGCGAACGCCTTGCAACATAGGGCCGGTCTGCAGAAATGCCAATGGTCCCGGACGGCCGACGGCCGATCCGGGACGTGTTTCATCGCGTAGCGGGTTAAGCCAGCGCGACCGCCAGATGCTTGAACATATGGCTGCGGGCTTCGTCGTCCATCTCGCTCTTGAAGGTGAAGCGGTCCTTCAGCGCAAGAGCGCGCTGCGCGGCCGGCCGAGCGGAGATCTCGTCGAACAGGCGCTTCAGATTTGGGAAGCTCTTCCAGGCATCATCACCCAGCATAAACGGCACCATGCGGGACCAGCCCCAAACGTCCATATCGACGATGGTGTAGTTGTCACCGACCATATAGCGCCGTCCCGCGAGATGCTCATTGAGCACCGAGTAATGCCGGCGCGCCTCATACTGATAGCGGGTGTTGGCATAGGGCACCTTTTCGGGCGCGAAATGCTTGAAATGAACCGCCTGTCCCGAGAACGGACCAACTCCGGTCGCGACAAACATCAGCCAGGAGAGGAATTGCCCGCGCTCCGCCGGGGCAGCCAGGAACTTGCCGGTCTTCTCAGCGAGATAGAGCAGGATAGCATTGCTGTCGAATACGATGGTGCCGTCATCATCGATCGCGGGCACCTTGCCGTTCGGATTGACGGCGAGATAGGCGGGCGAGAACTGGTCACCCTTGCGCGTATCGATCGGAACGGGCTCATAAGCGAGCTCTGCCTCCTCCAGGAACAGGGCGACCTTGCTCGGATTGGGTGAACCGTTAAAGTAGAACTTCAGCATTTGTCCCTCCCTTGGGTTTGAAAGCGAAACTGTGCAGCTTAAGCGCGGATGGTTGCGGCGGTCTGGCCGAACAGGAACTTGCGCGACTCCTCGCTGATCGTCGGCTGGGTGTTGATTTCCTTCGCCTTAGCATAGGCGCGAATGGTAGCCGGCCGGGCGGCGATGGCGTCGAACCAGCGCTTCAGATGCGGGAAGTCATCGAGGTTCTGGCCCTGGCGCTCATGCGGCACCGTCCAGGGATAGGAGGCCATGTCGGCAATCGAATATACCCCGGCGATAAATTCACGGTCGGCGAGCCGCTTGTTCAGCACGGCGTAGAGACGGCCAGTCTCGTTGACATAGCGGTCGATGGCATAAGGGATTTGCTCGGGCGCATATTGCTTGAAATGGTGGTTCTGCCCGGCCATTGGGCCGAGGCCCGCCATCTGCCAGAACAGCCATTGCAATGTCTCGGTGCGCTCGCGCAAATCGCTGGAGAGGAATTTGCCGGTCTTCTCGGCGAGATAGAGCAGGATGGCGCCGGACTCAAACACCGGGATTGGGGCGCCGCCTCCGGCTGGATCATTGTCGACGATGGCCGGAATGCGGTTGTTGGGGGAGACGGCGAGGAAGTCCGAGTTGAACTGCTCGCCTTTGCCGATGTTCACGGGGATGATGCGGTAAGGGAGGCCGGTTTCCTCCAGGAACATGGTAATCTTGTGCCCGTTGGGCGTGGTCCAATAGTACAGGTCGATCATGCATTGCCTTTCGCGGGGAGGTGATGGGGATCATCGAGGATGGCGAGCGCCGGCCGGACCATGCCTTCGAGCAGAGTGCGGTCGGCTTTGGTACGGGCCATCACACGAAGGCCGAGCACGACGCCGAGCAACAGCCGGGCCGTGTCCTGCGGATCGAGGTTTGCCGGGATCTCGCCGCGGTTTTGTCCCGCCTGCAGTTGCTCCCGAAAAAAACTTTCGATTTCCACAAGATGGCCGGCAATGGCGGCGCGCAATTCGCTGTCGTCAGGCGCAACCTGCAAAGCCGAGTTGATGATCAGGCAGCCGCGCTTGTCGGGGTCGGCGAGCGAGCCGACAATCAGTTCCTCGAAGAAGCCGTGGATCGCAGCCTTAGGGGCATTCGCGGCGGTCAGGCGCCGAACGCGCTCATGCAGGAAACGCTCGGCATACCGCTCCAGCACCTGGGCGAACAGCGCGCGCTTGTCGCCGAAGGCGTTGTAAAGACTTGGACAGTTGAGGCCCATCTCGGCGGCGACATCTCTGACCGATGTGCCCTCCAGACCGTGCTGCCAGAAACATTCAACAGCCGCGTCAAGCGCTTCGGCTTCATCGAATGTTCGAGGGCGGGCCATGAGCAGCTTCCCGACAAAAAGCCGGCGCCATGCAGCGGCGCTCCTCCCGCCGATATACGGAAGTTTTCTAACAAGCGATACAAAATTTTGTGATGCAGCGCCGGCTCGCCTGTCATGCCGCCAACTTCAGTTTACGGAAGCGCACCAGCGTGAACAGCCCGGCAGGCCAGAGCGGGCGGCGCTCGATGAGCGCCAAGTTTGACCGCCCCATCACCTTCTCAAGCGGGAACAGCGGATGCCAGCCGAGCTGGTCGGCATAGGGCGCCATCTTGCGCTCCACCCAGCCGCGTATTCCGTGATCCTGGCTGAAGTGGTTGACGATCATCACCTCGCCACCGGGCGTGCAGACCCGCTCCAGCTGCTGCATGACGCGATCGGGATTGGGCACGACGGTCATCACATACATCGCCGCGACGATGTCGAAGGACTCATCGGCGAAGTCAAGGTGCGCCGCGTCCATCTCGCGCAGTGCCTCGACGTGGCGGAGGTCTTGCTGGTTGATCCGCTCCTGGGCCTTCGCCAGCATCTCTGGCGACAGGTCGACGCCGGTGATCTTCAGGTAAGGCGCGTAATGCGGCAGCGACAGGCCGGTGCCCACCCCCACCTCCAGCACCCGCCCGCCGCGGCGCTGATTGATCAAATGCACGGCGGTGCGCCGGCCGCTATTGGCGATCAGCCCGAAGGTACTGTCATAGATCGGCGCCCAGCGGCGGTAAGCGTCGCGCACGGCGGCTGTGCTCAGCGTCTTCTGCGCTTCCACTCTGCTACTCCTTCCGGGATACCCCGGGGCTTAACGATTTTCGGCGTCCGGTGGTTGCAAGGGGTTTTCTTGCGCTTGCAGCTGGCCCATCTCGCGCCGCCTGGCCGCTCGTGCAACAGGGGGAAATCTGAACGCCAGACTTCGGCCATTATTCCCCCTATGAACAAGACAATTTAGTGGAGTTAATCAACGAAATTGTGGAGTGGATCGCTGCGGCCAAAGCGACCGAATCGGGAGAAGTCGTTGTCGCGGAAAAGGAATTGGTGATTTCCGCTCCTGTGGCGGCGATGCCGCTGATAGGACAGAATCGTGCTCTCATGATGACTGCATCGCGGAGGTTCATCACGTTAGCGTCCCGTCCGCAATTGTCGGCTACGGACCGAGCCCGGAATTGGTTGGCAATCGCAGGGCCACACTAGTGGTCCGATTCCGGCATTTGCATCCCCTTGCAGCACGCTCGAAGCAAATGCCGGAATCAAAGGACCACTAGCAACTTTATGATTCTAGTGGAGCTTTGAATTTGACATTTGAGCGTGAGCTCGCGGCAGATGGAACTCAAATGTCAAATTCGCTCCACTAGGCGCGTTTGATCCAACCGCCCCCAAGCACACGCGCTCTCGGCTCACCGCTGTCGTAGAGCACACAGGCCTGTCCGGGGGCGATGCCGCTCTCGCCTTCGCTCAGCCGCACGAACGCTGCACCGCCATCAATGAAAAGTCTTGCCGGCTGCAGCGGCTGGGTCGAGCGCACCCGCGCCCAGACGGCGAGCCCCTCGGCGGGAATGTTGTCGAGCGCGACGTCGCCCAGCCAGTTCACATCACGCAGCGCGACGGTGTGAGTGAGCAGCGCCTCGCGCGGGCCGACGATCACACGCCGACTCTCCGGATCGAGTCTGACCACGAACAGCGGTGCGCCTTCTGCGATGCCGAGGCGACGGCGCTGGCCGATGGTGTAGTGGATGATGCCCTTATGCTCGCCTATTACCCGCCCGTCGACATGCAGGATGTTTCCGGGCTCGGCGGCGTTCGGATGCAGCCGCTCGACAACCTGCGTATAGCGCCCAGTTGGCACGAAGCAGATGTCCTGGCTGTCCGGCTTGTCGGCAATTGCAAGACCCAGCTCGGAGGCGAGCCGGCGCGTCTCCTCCTTGCGCAAATTGCCAAGCGGGAAGCGTAGGAAGGCGAGCTGCTCGCGGGTGGTGGCGAACAGGAAATGACTCTGGTCGCGGCTCTCGTCAGCGGCGCGAACAAGCTCCCAGCCGCCGGCACCCGGCCGGCTTGCCACGTAATGGCCGGTCGCCATCACATCGGCGCTGAGGTCGCGCGCGGTCTCGAGCAGGTCCTTGAACTTGATCGACTGATTGCAGGCCACGCAGGGAATCGGCGTCTCGCCAGAGCGATAGCTGTCGGCGAATGGCACAATCACGGCAGCGCGGAACCGCTCCTGATAGTTCAGCACATAATGCGGGATGCCGATCCGGGCCGCGACGGCACGCGCATCATGAATGTCCTGGCCCGCACAGCAGGCGCCCTTGCGCCGGATCGCCTCGCCGTGATCGTAGAGCTGCAGCGTGATGCCGAGCACGTCATAGCCCTCGCGCGTGAGCATGGCGGCGACCACCGAGGAATCCACCCCTCCCGACATGGCGACGACCACACGCGTTTCAGCCGGCGCTTTCGGCAGCATCAGGCTATTCAGGCCATGTGCCGAGGTCTCGCCGCCAACGGGGGCGCCAGAAAAAGCGGCTATGGGCGGGTTATGCGTCATTCCCTCAGCTTGGTGCGATGTTCATGGCGGGATTGGCCCCGCGCGTCACAATATAGAGATGCACGTGCAGTCGGCAAGGCGATCAGCCCGCGACGAAGGTCACAAGGTCATCGAGAGACCGCCCTTGTGCGCTGGGCTGAACGCCCAACCGCTCGGCCGGCACTCCCGCGCGATTGACCCAGAAGGTGGTGTAGCCGAACCAGGTGGCGCCGCAGATATCCCAGTTGTTCGACGACACGAACAGGATCTCCTGCGCCGGGCAGCCGAAGGCATCCGGCCCAAGCTGATAGGCTTCGGGCGCGGTCTTGAAACGGCGTACCTGATCAGCGCTGAGAACATGATCGAAAATCCCCTCCATCCCGGCCGCGGAAATCGCGCTGGCGATCATCTTGGGCGTGCCGTTGGACAGGATCGCGAGCGGCAGGCCCCGTTGCTTGAGGCTGCTGAGCGCCGCCCGGTTCTCAGGGAAGGCGGTGAGCTCGGCGTATTGCATCATCAGACGCTCTCTGTGAGCCTGCGTCAGCTCCAGTCCGAGCCGTTCGCAGGCGAAAGCAAGCGCATCGCCCGTCACCTGCCAGAAATCGGCATAGCGGCCGCTGAGCGTGCGAATGCGCGTATACTCCATCTGCCGGTCGCGCCAAAGCTCGGCCAACCTTGCGCCGGAGGCAGGGAACAGCTTCTCTGCCAGCGCACCGACCGAATACACATCGAACAGCGTGCCATAAGCATCGAAGGCGATTGCTTTGATGGTCGGTCGATCGGCCATGGGTGGATTATCCTTTCGTAGCGGGTGTGTCGTGGATCTGCAGCGCGCGATCCTTCCCCGCAATATCAATCTTTGGCATAAAAGCTCATGGCCAAGAACCCACCAATCAGACCCGGCGATCTATTCACCGCGCCACTTTCCTAAACACCTCCGGCTTCCGCGCCGTCCGGCATCCGCTGTGAGCGCTGTTCGCTGGCAATCAGCTGTGCCTTGACCAGATAGCGCAGCGGCCCCCGCCCGGTAGACCCGAACGGATAGCAGGTGGACAGCACCAGCCAGCGGCCGGTCGCATGCGGATCGACCCCGCTCTTGTCCCAGGGCACAACCTCCGTCCCGCTGATACGAAACCACAAGGTGACGCCGTCGCTCCGCGTCACCTGGATCTCATCGCCGGCACGGGCCTCGGCGAGCGCGCTGAAATGGGTATCGCGATGAGCGGCGATCACCGACGTGCCCTCCTCGCCCGGCGCCGGCGTGCCTTCCAGATGCCCCGGCCCGAAGGCCAGCGCCTGGCCGCTGCCGCCTTCCAGTACAATGGCGTCGAGCCCGAGGCGCGCCATCTCGACGCGCGCGACAGGCCAGGTATCTGCCCAGGACCAAGGCTTGACCGGCGCACCCTCGGCGAGGCTTTGGGCGAAGGCCCGCTCCAGGAGGATCTGTGCCAGGATCGCCTTGGCGTGGATGGCAAGGCCCTGGCCGACATAGGCGAGGCCCAGCGCGCCGAAAAGCAGGGCTGCTGCCAATGGCAGCAGCCCGCGCGCGGCACCGTCCCGATTGAGCTGGGGGATGGCTCTGACGGTCATCGCGCTTACTCCCACTCCACCCGGGCACTGCGCTGGCTCCTCAAGCCGAACAGTGTCAGGATGAAGCTAACCAGTAACAGGATCAGGCCGCGCCAGAGCAGTAAGCCGGCATTGGTCGCGGTCTGCGGCAGCGCCACGCCGGCGGCCGGCTGTGCGGCTTTGGTCGTGGCCGAGGTCGGCTGATTGGCAACGGCGATGGCCTGGACGAGGCTTGCATCCTGCAGCAGCGGCGCCTGCATGTCCGGAACCTCACGCGGCTGACCGTCGATCGGCTGCCCGCCGGCTGGATGCTGCTCGCCGAACACCTTGTCGAAGTCCCAGCCAGCGGGAAGGTTGAGCGGCACGTCGGCCCGGGTGAGCGGTGTGCCCGCCGGGCGGCTCGGCGTTTTGTCGACAGCAACGAGGCTGGTCACCCGGGTGAGGAGGCTATGCTCCAGCGCCAGGTCGAGGATGCGCTTGTCGGCATCGACGCGGGATACATTGCCCAGGATCGCGCTGACCTCGGCGTCGGAGATGCGCGCCCGCGCCCAGTATTTCGAGATGCCGGCGCCTTCAGCCGCCTTATCGACCGGCAGAGTGACTTGCCAAGGCTGGTCGCCGATATTGCCGGAGATGGTCATGGTACCGCTCATCGCGGCGACCTTGGCGGCGAGCGTCAGCGGTTCGCCGGCATAGAGGTCCGGCATGACTTTCGGGCGTCACGTCCACACCGCTTTCGGAGAACTTCACCGCAAGGTCGGTCACCACCGGTTTCTCCAGCTTGGCGAACAGTGAGCGCATCCGCTCCTCGACCTGGGCGGTCGAGCCGATATAGCTGTAGCTGCCCCGGCCGAGCTCGGCGGCGCGGGTCATGAGATGCGAATTCGGCGCCGAGCCGATGCCGACCATGAACACCCGTGAGCGGCCAAGGCCGGCTGTGATGATGTCGAACAGGTCATTCTCATTGCTGATGGCGCCATCGGTCAGGAACACCACCTGCCGCAGGCGCGAGGCATCGCCGGTATCGTCCTGGAGCGCGGCGCGCATGGCCGGAGCCATCACCGTGCCGCCGTTCGCCTGCAGGGCGGAGACGAACGCCTTGGCCTTGCCGATATTTTCGCGGTCGCCGGCGACCAAGGTGGGGAACACCGTCTCCATCGTGTCGTCGAAGCGCACGATGTTGAAGCGGTCGCCGGGGTTCAGCCGCCCGAGCGCATAGAGCAGGCTCGCCTTGGCCTGCTCGATCGAGGTGCCGCCCATCGAGCCGGAATTGTCGATGACGAACACGATATCGCGCGGCGCGGGCTTCTCGCTGGCCGGCATGGTCGGCGGGGTTACGAAGGCGAGCAGATAATTGCCGCCAGGGGTGGTCTCGCGGAAGAGGCCCGCTTGCGGCATTGCGGTCTTTGCCTGCCAGGTCAGCTCGAAATCCTTGTCCGCCGGCACTGCGCCGCCGAGCTTGATCTCGCGGCTGTCCTCGCTGACCGCGTCCATGAGGATCGGGTGATGATGGCTCTTCACCTCGCCGAGTGGGAAGCCGGCATTGAGATGCACGGCGAGCGTCACCGGATTGGTCGGCGGGCTGACGCGTGGATCGAGCACCGGCGCCTCGACCGGCTGGTTGTCGGGCGTCGCCTCCGATGCCTTGCCCCAGCCCTCAGCGCCGAAATCGACGGTCTGCATGACCGGCGGCTTCGGCGTATAACGTGGTGCCACGACGAGCGGCACACGCAGAGCAAACTCACCGCCAGACTGTTTCACTGCCTCCTGATATTCGATCTGGATGATCACCATCTCGCGCGGCCCGATATTGGCGACCGAATTGGTGAACATGTTCGGGCGGTGCTGCTCGAGGAGGCTCGCCTTCTTGCCCTCGGCCTTGGCCCGCTCATAAATCTGCTTCGCCTCGAGCCGCTCCTTGATCTCGCCGATGATCACCCGTTCGCCGATCACCATCTTCAGGCTATCGACGGCAGAATCCTCCGGCATCGGGAACAGATACACGCCCTCGATCCAGCCATCGGTCGGGTTGAAGAAATGCTGGGTGACGCGAGTGCGCGCGGTGGGGCCGGAGACGGTGATGTCCACATCGGTGCCGACGATCGGCGCGGCGACGAACTTGCCTTCCTCCTGCGCCTTGAGCAGCAGCGTGCCCGAATGCACCTCGTTGGGGTTGACGAATGGCGCCGCAAAGGCGGCCCCGCCCATCGTCGCGGCGAGAAACAAGGCGGCGAGTTGCATCGCGCGCCCAATGTGTTTATGGAAAATCTTAAAGCCGATCATCGCCCTAGGCTCCTTTGCTCACCCGATCACCATCGCTTCTGGCTTGTCTTGAGCTTTCTCGTAGCGGAGCGTTCTTTTCGAGCGTCTTTGTCTTGATTGTTCGGCAAACACCCGTCTTCATCCGTCAGGAAAAGCTTGCATCCGCCAAGAATTTACGGAAATGTCCGGTTTTGTACGGGCCCTGCCGGGTGCTGAGGGAATGTCACGCCGCGCCGAACAAAGTCTCGCTGAAGACGAAAGTCGCGTTGCCGCCAGTTTGATCATCGAAGAGCTGGCGCGGCGGCGAATCACGCGCCAGCATTTGGCCGAGCTGGCCAGGATCAGCCTTTCGACACTGGAGAAGACGCTGTCCGGGCGCAGGCCCTTCACGCTCGCGACTATGGTGCGGCTGGAGGAGGCGCTCGGCATCTCGCTGAGGGGAAAGAACAGCACGCCGGTCCCCGAGATTGTGCCAGGTCTCGCGCCCGACGGGCTCGGCTCCTATTCCCGCCCTGCGGTCGCCTGGATGGAGGGGGACTATCTCACGCTACGTCCGTCCTTCAGCGAGCCGAAGGCGATTTACGCCTATCTGACGCAAATCCGCTGGGACGCGACCGCATCGAGCCTAGTTTTCAATGAGTTGGAGCGCATCGACAGCGAATATACGCAAGGCGGCGTGATCTCGGCGCCGCATCAGTCCGGCCATGTCTATCTGGTGACCAACCGCCATGGCCAATACCGCCTGGTCATCGTGGCGCGTCCAACCATCAAGGGCGAGATGCACGGCATCCTGGCCACGCTCCAGGTCGGGCGCGGCTCGCAGCTCACGCCCGTGGCGACGCCGATCGTGCTGGTGCCGTCCAAGGCGGTGGCCCGCCCGGCCTTTGGGCTTATCAAAGCCACCCATGAATGCTATGGCGCCTATCGCGGGTTCCTGAAGCGCACCGTGGAGGAGCCCTTCGCCCTGTTCATGACCGGCCAATGAAGCGTGAGTTCGGCAATCCAGTGCGATGAGGTCTATGGAGCAGCTGACGGTTCTGTGCTCTTGCATGAACGGCGGGGCTATGAAATTCCTTTGCAGAGGGGCAGAATGCCTGTCTAAGCCACAAGCCTCAGGACAACACCAATGCGCCTCCTCCCTGCGCTGTTCGCCATTGCATTCGCGGCTCTTTCTCTCAGCGCGTCGGCTGAAACCCCGAAAACGGCGCAGGCGATTTTTGCCGGCGGCTGCTTCTGGTGCATGGAGCCGCCTTTCGACAAGACCGAGGGCGTGATCTCGACGACATCGGGCTATTCAGGGGGCGATCAGCCGAACCCGACCTATCATGAGGTGTCCTCGGGCACGACCGGCCACTACGAGGTGGTGCGGGTGGAATATGACCCGGCCAAGGTGAGCTATCAGAAGCTCCTCGACATCTACTGGCACAATATTGACCCGTTCGACGCGCGCGGCCAGTTCTGCGACGAGGGTCCGCAATACCGGTCAGTGATCTTTTATGGCGACGACGAGGAAAAACGCCTTGCCGAGGGGTCGAAAGCCGAGCTGGAGGCGAGCAAACGCTTTAAAGAGCCGATCGTAACGCAAATCCTGCCGGCCAAAGCCTTCTATCCGGCGGAGAATTACCACCAGGATTATTATTTGAAGAATCCGCTGAAATACAAATTCTATCGGTTCAACTGCCGCCGTGACGCGCGTCTCGATGAAGTCTGGGGCGCCGACCGTCAGCAAGCCGGCCATTAAGGCACTGGCGCCCTACCGGCGCGCGGGCGCGCCGTTCACCTCGAGGTAACGGCGCAAGGAAACCTCCGCATTGGCATAGGGCTCTTGCAGCTCGACACTCCAATAACGCAGGTCTTCGATGGCGATCAGCTCGCCAGTGACCGCGCAGCGCACATAGCTGCCCGGCGACAAGACTTGGAATTCGCCGTCCAAATATCGCAATTTGGCTTCGCCAGCCTGCGCGACATTGCGCTCAAAACGATTCATCAAAGACCTTCGCAAAGAGGAGCTGGCCTCTATATGAGGATGATCTACGACTTTTTACCAGTCAACGCTTTCAAAAAGCGTGGGCCTAAAAAAGCTGACCTTGAGGGTCGTTGATCTTCTGCTGAGCCTGAGCAGGCTTTGGAGCCGAGGATGCCCGGCGGCCGGTGCCGGGCTGGCCTTGATCCCTTGCCGCCGTCTGGGCGGCCGCGCCGTCGATGCTGGCCTCAAGGCGGCCGTCCGCGAATTCGAGATCGACTTGGACCGCCGCTTGGGCCTCCGCGACATAGCGGAGCGGATGGCCACCCTTGTCGCGGACCAGTACAAAGCCTCGGTCGAGCACGCTCTTATGGCTGAGACTGCGGAGGAGCTGCGAGAGGGTGTCGAGACGGCGGTGCTTGCCATCGAGTACGGCGGCGTAGGCTTTCTGCCCCCGCGCCTGCAGCACGCCGAGGCGCTCCCTGCAGCGCGCAGCGGGATGGCGCAGGAGGGTTGGGCGCAGGCGCGCAGCTTGGCGCTCGAAAGTCGTGTGATGGCGCTGAACCAAGCGGCGCAGAACCTGCGTCATCTCGCGATCAAGGCCCGCGACGCGCTCGCCGCAGCGCTCGGCGCGCTGCGCCACGAGGCGGATGTCGAGACGCGCGGCCTGCCGTCCGAGCAGGGTGTGGCGCTGCTGCACGAGGCGGCGCACCACCTGGATCATCTCCCGATCGAGGGCGCGCACGCGCTCATGACAGCGTTCTGAGCGCTGTGCGATCAGGCGGATGTCGAGGCGGCCCTGCCAGCGCTCTAGCCGGGCGCGCTTCTCGCTGGAGAAGGTACGCAGGCTCTGACGCAGCCGGGTCGTCATGCCGTCGAGGCGCTGACGCGGGATCTCCACGAGCCGCTGCGGACGCCCAAGCCCGCGCATCGCGGCGCGTAATGCCGAGCGCCGGCCTTCCATGCCACGCGCGATGGCGAGCCATTGCCGCTCGCGCAGCTCGGCCATCCGGGCGATCAGCTCGCTTTGCTTCGGCACGGCCCATTCGGCGGCCTTGGTGGGCGTCGGCGCACGGGCATCGGCGACGAGATCGATCAGCGTCCAGTCGGTCTCATGGCCGACGGCCGAAATTACGGGTATCGCGCTCTCGGCAACGGCACGGACCACGATCTCCTCATTGAAGCCCCACAGGTCCTCGAGGCTGCCGCCGCCGCGCGCAACGATCAGGACGTCCGGCCGCCCGATCATACTGGCAGGGCTGAGCGCATTGAAGCCGCGAATGGCCGCCGCGACCTCGGCCGCGCAGGTCTCGCCCTGCACGCGCACCGGCCAGACCAGCACGCAGGCCGGGAAGCGCTCGTCAAACCCGTGCAGCATGTCGCGGATCACGGCACCGGTCGGCGAGGTGATGACGCCCACCACGCGCGGCAGGAACGGAAGCGCACGCTTGCGCTCAGCAGCGAACAGCCCCTCGGCGGCGAGCTTCTTCTTGCGCTCCTCGAGCAGCGCCATCAGCGCGCCGGCACCAGCCGGCTCCAGCGCTTCGATGATGATCTGGTAGCTGGATTTGCCGGGATAGGTGGTGACGCGGCCGGTCACGATCACCTCAAGCCCCTCCTCCGGCTTGAAGCGCAAGCCAGAGAAGGTCGTCTTCCAGATCACAGCGTCGATCTTGGCGCGCTCGTCCTTGACGGTGAAATAGGCATGGCCAGAGGAATGCGGACCACGATAGCCCGAGATCTCGCCGCGCAGACGCACGAGGCCGAACGCATCCTCAACCGTCCGCTTGATGGCGTTGGACAGCTCGGAGACGGTGAACTCGGTGATGTTCCCCGCGGTTTTGTCGTTCATTCCCGTCCACTTGTGACGAAGCCGGAAGCGGTTCAACCTTAGGCCGATTCGTGCTAGGGGACGTTGCCTGATTTTAGCTGGCCGTATCATGCGAGAAACTCATGTCCTACTCATAGGCTCCGGCGGACGCGAGCATGCGCTCGCTTGGGCGCTCGCCGCCAGCCCGCTGCTCGGCCGTCTCTATTGCGCCCCCGGCAATGCCGGCGTGGCGAAACTTGGCGAATGCGTCCGCCTCGATATCGACGATCCCGCCGAGGTGATCGCCTTCTGTCGCCAGCACGATATCGGCCTGGTGGTCATCGGCCCGGAGGCACCACTCGTTGCGGGCCTTGCCGACAATCTGCGCGCGGCCGGCATCAAGACCTTCGGTCCGAGCAAAGCCGCCGCCCAGCTTGAAGGCTCCAAGCACTTCACCAAGGCGCTTTGCGCCGAGCATAACATTCCGACCGCAGGTTTCGCAGCCTTCACCGAGCGCGGTGCGGCCCTCGCCTATGTCCGCGACAAGGGCGCACCGCTGGTGGTGAAAGCAGACGGCCTCGCCGCAGGCAAGGGCGTGTTCATCGCCGAAACGCTTGGCCAGGCCGAGGCAGCAGTCGAGACCTGTTTCGGCGGCGCTTTCGGCGAGGCGGGCAACTCCGTCATCGTCGAGGAGATGCTCACCGGTGAGGAGGCGAGCTTCTTCGCCCTGTGCGACGGCGTCAATGTGCTGCAACTCGCCACCGTCCAGGACCACAAGCGCGCCTTCGACGGTGATACCGGTCCCAATACCGGCGGCATGGGCGCCTATTCGCCCGCCCCTGTCATGACCGAGACGATGACCCGCCGCACCATGGACGAGATCATTCTGCCGACCGTTGCAGCAATGCGCGCGCGGGGCACGCCGTTCCAGGGCGTGCTCTATGCCGGGCTGATGATCACGGCCGAAGGCCCCAAGCTCATCGAATATAATGTGCGCTTCGGCGATCCGGAATGCCAGGTGCTGATGATGCGGCTGCGCTCGGACCTGCTGGCGGCGTTTCTCGCCACCACGGATGGCGTGCTGGACCGCTTCAGCCTGCGCTGGAGCGATGACGCGGCGCTGACTATCGTGATGGCAACCAAAGGCTACCCCAGCAACTATATAAAAGGCTCGGCTATTGGCGGGCTTGAGCGCGCCGGCGCACATGAAGGCGTGATGATCTTCCACGCTGGCACGAAATTTGATGGCACCCACATTGTGGCGAATGGCGGCCGCGTGCTGAACGTCACCGCCACGGGCAAGACCGTCGCGGAGGCGCAGCACCGAGCCTATGCCGCCGCCGCAGAGATTGATTGGCCGGAAGGCTTTTACCGCCGCGATATCGGCTGGCGTGCCGCGCTGGTGTCCCGTCCGTAAATGACTAGCTGCGAACTTTTTCGGCATTTGCGGGACAAGCGCCACACTAGAGAGGTGACATGAACGACACTCTGCCCGACCTCTTCCCCGGTTTCCAAAGCCAGCGCTTTAGCACCGAAGGCGCCGAAATCTTCGCCCGTGTCGGTGGTGACGGCCCGCCGCTGTTCCTGCTGCACGGCTATCCGCAAACCCATGTGATGTGGCACCGGGTTGCGCCGAAGCTGGCGCAAGATTTCTGCCTGATCCTGCCTGATCTGCGTGGCTACGGTTCGAGTTCCGTGCCCCCGACCGTGCCGGACCACTCCACTTATTCCAAGCGCGCTATGGCCCGCGATGTCGTCGAAATCGCTGACCAGCTCGGCATCGAGCGTTTTTTCCTATGCGGCCATGACCGGGGCGGACGCGCCGCCTACCGCCTCGCGCTCGATCATCCGCAGCGCATCACGAAGCTGATCACCCTCGATATCGTGCCGGTTTATGACATGTGGCATCGGCTGACGCGCGATCTGGCGCTGAAGACCTTTCACTGGGCCTTTCTCGCCCAGCCGGAGCCGTGGCCGGAGGAGATGATCGGCCACGATCCCACAGGCTGGCTCGATCATAAGCTCGCGCTCTGGGGCGGCAGCGGCGATCTTTCCGTGTTCGCGCCGGAAGCGCTGGCGCATTACCGGGCCTTCTTCAGCGAGCCGGAGCGGCTCCATGCCACTTGCGAAGACTACCGCGCTGGCGCCACCTTCGATCTCGCCGCCGACGAAGCCGACCGGGCAGCCGGCAAACGCATTGCCTGTCCGACGGCGGTGTTTTGGGGTGAGAAGGGCATTCCGAGCTCAACCTCGAGCCCCGTGGCGATCTGGAAAGAGTGGTGCGAGCACGTGCAAGGCCACGCCATTTCTTCCGGCCATTTCCTCGCCGAGGAAGCGCCGGACGAGACCGCGCGCGCCATCCTCGATTTCCTGGGCGCCTGACGCGATGCCGAGCTCAATGCCGGATCATTTCGGTACGACCGCCATTGCGCCGTCTGGCGGGAAGGCTCTCTCCACCGGTACCTCGCTGGCTCTGGCGCTTGGCGGGGGCGGGGCACGCGGCCTCGCTCACATCCTCATTCTCGAGGCTTTAGATGAGCTCGGAATTCGCCCGAGCACGATTGCCGGGACCAGCATTGGCGCGCTGATCGGGGCGGCCTATGCCGCGGGCATGACCGGTGCCGAAATTCGCGCTCATTGCAGCGACCTGTTTCAGAAGCGCACCGAGCTGGTGAAACGGTTCCTGACCCGCTGGGAGGGCGGGCTCGCCCAAATTTGGGGATCGCTCACACCGCCGATTGCGGCGGCGGACCGGCTGCTCAAAACGCTGCTGCCGCCTCAGGTGCCGGAGACATTTGAGGCGCTGCAGATCCCGCTAATCGTCGTTGCCACCGACTTTTACGCCCAGGATCAGCTGCTCATCGAGCAGGGGCCGTTGCTTCCAGCGCTGACCGCCAGCTCGGCCCTGCCGACCTTGATGCGGCCGATCGAGATTGACGGGCGCCTCCTGATCGATGGCGGCTTCGTCAATCCCCTCCCCTTCGATCTCCTGGCGGGCCGCGCCGACATCGTCGCGGCGATTGACGTCAGCGCCGGCGCGCAGGAGAGCCGGGGGAAAAGCCCATCCTTCATCGAAACCCTCATCGGGGCGACCCAGATCACCCTTCGTTCGATCATTCGCGAGAAGCTGGAGGCGCGCGCACCGGATATCCTGATCCGCCCGAACGTGGCGCCCTACCGTGTGCTGGATTTCTTCAAATTCGAAGAGATTCTTACCGCCTGCGCCGATTGCAAGGATGCGTTCAAGCGCGAGGTCGAAGCCCGTCTCCCAGGGGTAAGCTCGTCGCGCGGATAGTGCCACCCAAGGCAGTCAGTCCTTCTTTGCCTCTGCCGCTGTCGTATCGCCGGCTTTCGCTTGGCTCACCGTGCGCCGGGCCTGACGCTTGGTGGCAAGAGCGAGCCATCTCCGACAGCTCGCGCGACCGAGATTGCAGCGCACATTCAGGCCCGATGCCTTTGCGCGCGAGCGCCGGCTGGTCGGCAGCGTCACGAGCTGCACGCCGGCCGCCTCGTTTGCGGAGCGCTCCAGCAGCTGCTGCGCGGTCATCCCGTTCAGAAATGGATTGGCATCAAGCGCGGACGCACCCAACAGCTGCGTCACAGGGGTTTTCGGCTCGGCCGAGATCACCCGCATCGCGCCCGTCGGCCCGACGAGAAAAGCGAGGCGCAAATGCGCGGCGCTGGCTTCGAGACCGCGATCGAGGAGAAAGGCGGCATTCTCACGCGTGTAGACCAGAGCCGCGTCGCGGGCGATTTTCTGGTCGGTGCGAAGCTGCAGGATCTCAGTGTCGGTCTTGCCGTTTGTAGCCGCTGTGAAGTAGCGGGCCATCAAATCGAGGAAAGTGCTGGCGAGAAACTGAAACGGCCCAAGCGCCGAGGAGCGCGGATTCTTTGCGTCCTCTCGCCCGCTCGATTCCGCCATCATCAAGCGGTCGAGGAACACCGTCTCAGTTTCGGTCGGCTGCTGAATGGCCGTGGGCGGCCCAGCGTCCTCGGCGATGGCAGGGCACACCATTGCCAGCAGCCCAGCGGCGAACAGCAAACGCTGTGCAGTGCGGCAAATTCCCCGGGCGTTTCCCACATCGCCTCCGCTTCCGACCGGCCTCTGCCTGAACCAGTAAAACCTTATCGGCGCAAATGCGGCAAAACTGCAGAAAGTTAGCGATATGATGAAGGCGGGATTTGCGGCACGGTTCACGCGCCACGTTTGACCGCTTCAACTCGTAACGGCGCAGGCCGCCGGCGCAGGCATTCACCTGCGCCCGGTCGGCCAAGATCTTCGAGGGCAGCGCCCTACGCAGATGCTTCGTGGGTTTCTGCCGTCTCGACAGAGATGTAGATGCGCCCACCGCCCCGGGTCTGGAACTTCACCTTGCCCTCGTCGGTGGCGAAAATAGTGTGGTCCTTGCCGATGCCGACGCCGGTGCCGGGGTGCCACTTCGTGCCGCGCTGGCGCACGATGATATTGCCGGGCACGACATGCTCGCCGCCGAATTTCTTCACGCCGAGCCGCTGGCTGTTGGAGTCGCGGCCGTTGCGCGAGGAGCCGCCTGCTTTCTTATGTGCCATTGCTGTTTGTCCTACTCTTCAGTCTCGGCAGTCTTCGGCTTTGCGGCCTTTGGCGCCTTCTCAGCCTTCGGTTTTGCGGTTTCGCCATTGTCGACCTTGCCCTTCGGCGCCGGCTTCTCCGCAACAGCGGCTTCGGTCTCGGCCGGGGCAGGAGCGGCCTTCGCCTTGGCTTGCTTCCTCGGCCTTTCGCCGCCGGTCACGATCTCCATAATCCGGATCGTGGTAAGCTCCTGGCGATGCCCTTGCTTGCGCCGGTAGTTAGCACGGCGCTTCTTTTTGAAGACGATAATCTTCTCGCCGCGGTGATGGTCGACAACCTCAGCCGCGACGGTCACGTCCGAGACGAGCGGAGCGCCGATCTGCGGATCGCCGTCGCCGCCGCCAAGCAGCAGCACGTCGGCGAACTCCACCTTGTCGCCCACATTTCCGGAAATTCGCTCGATGTCGAGCACGTCCTCGGGGGCAACTCTATATTGTTTGCCACCCGTGCGAATGACAGCATACATGGGTCTTACCTCTTCTTGTCGTCAATCGCGCCCATCGGCGCCGCGGCAAAAACCCCCGCGGACTTTCGTGCCATTCGTTGCGACTATTTGAGCCTGGGGCAGCGAATTTTGCGCGCCGGGCACAGGGCCCGCCACGTCGCGCGACTATAGGAATCATGGCTAGCTCTTGTCAATGCCAGTATCCTTTGCCTCGCAATTGCGGGCTACAAACTCAGCCGCGAAATGGGTCGGCAATTGCGAGGCGCCACACTAGCCCAGATGTAATTATGATTTTCAGCAAAAGCCGGATAACTAACGGGACATAAGCATCAGGAAAGGGCGGCGCTTTGGAAGGCACTGAAGGCCCGGCCGGCACCGAGAACTGGCCGAAGGCGGTGATTTTCGATCTCGACGGAACGCTGGTGGACAGCGCTGCCGATATCGCCTCAGCGCTGAACGAGGTTCTCGGACGGCGCGATATGCCGCCAATCCCACTGGAGGGCGTGAAGGCGATGATCGGCGGTGGCATTCCGACGCTGATCAAGCGGGCGCTCGAGGCCCACGGCGTCCAGCCGCATGATATCGAGCCGCTGGTCACCGACATGATCGGCGTCTATGCCGAGCGCGCAACCGCGCTCACCGAGCTTTATGACGGTGCGGAGGAAGTGCTGGGCGAGCTGCACGGCTCGGGCGTGAAGGTGGCTGTGTGCACCAACAAGTCGCAGGAAATCACTGACATCATCCTGCGCGATCTCGGCGTTGCCGGCTATTTCTCCTCGGTCATCGGCGCCAAGGCTGGACGGCCGCGCAAGCCCGATGCGGGGGCGTTGAAGCTCGTGCTGGACGAATTGGGGCTGGAGGCCGGCCATGCGGTGATGGTGGGCGATAGCGGTGCCGATGCCGGGGCGGCGAAAGCCGCAGGCATGACTTTGGTACTCGCCTCCTTCGGCTATTGCCAGACACCGCTTCCGGAACTGGAGCCGGATGCAGTCATCGACAGCTTCGGTGAGCTTCAAGCAACGCTGCGGACTCTGGCTAGACGCCGCTTCGTTGGTAATACGGATGGGTCCGATTAGTAATGTGCTAAGGAAAAGGGTATTCTGGCCGTTGCCAGTTATCCGATGATCATTTTCTTGGCAGTAAGTCTCAATCCGCTTTGAGCAACGGTTATGATTCGAGTGATGGGGGGAAGCTTGGCCGGAAAGGCAATCGGTGTCTTGGCCCTGAGTATTTGCCTGACCGCCCTTTCGGGGCTGAACGGCGCTGGCCTCGCGCTCGAGTGCAAACTCAAGACTTCCGGCTACTTCAAAGACCTGGAAAACGCTTCTCCGCGCACGCCGCTGCCCATCGCGCCGGACGGCGTCGCCAGCTCGCTTACTGGCGTGCTGGGTGACCCACAAAAGGGCCGCACCGTCGTGATCAGCCCGGAGAAAGGCAATTGCCTAGCCTGCCATCGTGTTGCCGCGCTCTCGAGCGAGCCGAGCCATGGCGACCTCGGACCGACGCTTAACGGTGTTGGTTCCCGCTATAATGAGGCTCAGCTGCGCCAGCTTATCGTCGATCCGAAGACGTTTTGGCCGGATACCGTGATGCCGGCCTTTTACGTGACCGATGATCTGCCGCGCGTCCCGCCCACCCTTGCCGGAAAGCCCATGCTTTCCGCTGCGGAGGTTGAGGATGTCGTTGCCTTTCTCAAAACACTCCGATAGCAGCCCAAAAGGGAGCGAGATTTCTCTGCAAACAACATGCGGGCAGCGGATATGAGGACTTGGATCGTCGCGGTACTGCTCGCCATAGGGCTGCCCGCTTCGGGCGCGCTAGCGCAGGAACGCAAGTCGATTCCGCCCAAAGACAAGGACAATCCGCTGACCGAGCTGATCTCGGGCTATGAGTTCACGCCGCTGAAAATCCGCGCACTTCAAGACGACGACTTCGACAATCCCGGCTCCGCCTGGGTAAGCCAGGGCGAGAAGCAGTGGAGCGAGGTGGACGGCGAAGCACAGAAATCCTGCGAGTCCTGTCACAACAACGCTATGGAGACCATGCGCGGCGCCGCGACGACCTATCCGAAATATCAGGGATCCGCCAAAGCGGTGGTGAACCTGGAGCAGCGGATCAATATCTGCCGACAGGAGCAGATGAAGGCCGCGCCTTGGGCCGATGGGTCCGATGCCATGCTCGGCATGGTCGCCTATGTCCGACTTCAATCCCGCGGCCTCCCGGTCGACGTCAAAACAGATGGACCAGCGCGCCCCACCTTCGAGATGGGCCAGAAGCTCTATAGCAGCCGTATGGGCCAACTCGGCATGTCGTGCGCGCTGTGCCACAACAATCATTATGGGGCGAGTTTTCGCGGCACCATTCTCAGTCAGGGGCATTCGAACGGCTACCCGGCCTTCCAGGCCAGAGCGCAGAAATTCCTCTCACTGCATCAGCGCTTTCAAGCCTGTTTCGGGGCCATGCGCGCCGAGCCTTACGAGCTGGGCTCGCCGGAATTCGTGGCGCTTGAGCTTTATCTCGCCTGGCGCGGAAAGGGCCTGCCGATAGAAACGCCAGCGGTGCGACGCTGACCGCTTCCAGAGATGTTTCCCTCGCCTTTGCCAGCCGCATTTTGCTTCCCATGTAACGTCTCATGAGAACACCGATTGCCCTCACGATAGCGGGCTCCGATTCCTCCGGTGGGGCGGGGATACAAGCGGACCTGAAGACCTTCTCGGCACTCGGCGCCTATGGCGCATCTGTGATCACAGCGGTCACCGCCCAGAACACCACGGGCGTCAGCGGCATTCATGTGATCCCGCCGGCGTTCATTCTCGCCCAGATCGAGGCCGTGTTCAGCGATCTTGCCATTGGCGGCGTGAAGGTCGGCATGGTTGGGAATGAAGCTGCAATCCTCGCCGTCGCCGAGGGGCTCAGACGCTGGGGGAGTGCTCCGGTCATCTTCGATCCGGTGATGGTTGCTGAAAGTGGCAGCGCACTGCTCGAGGAGGGCGCCGAGGCGGCGCTACGCTCGCATCTTATGCCAATCGCCGATCTGATTACGCCGAACCTGCCGGAGGCGGCGCGGCTGCTTGGCGCCTCAGAAGCCGTCGATGAAACGATGATGATGCGCCAGGGCGAGCTCCTGCTCGCGCTCGGGCCGAAGGCGGTGCTGATCAAAGGGGGCCATGGGCAGGGGGCGGAGGCGGTCGATATTTTCCTCGACGGCAACAACACCGTGCGTCTTGCTGCCGACCGGGTGGCGACCAAGAATACCCATGGCACCGGCTGTACACTGTCCGCCGCCATCGCCGCCGGACTCGCCTCGGGCCTCTCGCTGCTCGATTCGGTGCGGCGGGCAAAATTCTACCTCACCAATGCGCTGCTGCATGCCGACGACTTGCAAATCGGGCGGGGGCATGGTCCTGTCCATCACTTTTTTGATAGCTGGAAAACGCTGGAGTAACAAAGATCGCGGCGTTCTGCTGTTGTTCATCGCCTTATTGAAAGCATCAGGGCGCTGACATTCCCGCACCGATCTGCGGGAATTGAGGGGAACGGGCGAGGCGAAGCTTGCGGCAGCGGGCAAGTTGGGCCATGTGATGCACAGACGGGCACAACGCTCGGAGGGATGTTCTTGCAATCGGGATGGGATCTTATGACCACTTCGAAAGTTTTCGGTGTTTGCTGCGGTGCAGCTCTCGGCATGCTCGCCCTGGCGCTCAGGGCAGAGGGAGCATCGGCCGAATGCAGCGACCAGGCGAGTTCGCTCCTCAAAAAGCTTGACGGCTCATGGCGGGGGAGTGGCACCGTCAAGCCAATTGGTGGGGCGCAGGAGCGCATTTCCTGCCGCGTCCGCTATCGCACTTCCGATGGGAAGGTTGCCCAGAACATTTCCTGCGCCGGCACCGACTATCGCTTCGAGGCCGAGGCGAATGTCTCCTGCAATGGGGACGCCATTAGCGGCTCGTGGTCTGAGACCGTCGCCAACAATACCGGCAGCGCCCATGGCAAGATCAGCGGCGATCGGCTGAGCATCGACGTGAACGGTCCCAATTTCCAGGGACGCTTCAATGTGACGGTCAGCGGCACCCGCCATTCGCTGACCATTACTCAGTTCGACCCCGCGGCTGGCCGGCATGTGCCGGTTGCGACCGTCTCGCTATCCAAATAAGCTTCAAATGCCTGCGTGCGCCGGACGAAACCCCGGCGCGCAGGCGCGAATACGCAAATGAGCCGCATCGACGAGAGCCGCCCGTTCAAGCCCGTCCGGATCGCCGTCCTCACGATTTCCGACAGCCGGTCGCTTGACGATGACAAATCGGGTGCGCTGCTGGAAAAGCTGCTGACCGAAGCGGGCCATCTGCTTGCGGACCGGCGGCTGGTGCGTGACGAGATTGCGCAGATTCAGGAGACGGTGAAAGCCTGGATCGCCGATGCAGAAGTCGATGCCGTGGTCACCACCGGCGGTACCGGGCTGACTGGCCGGGATGTGACGCCCGAAGCCGTGCGCCCGCTCTTTGAAAAGGAGATCGACGGCTTCTCCGTCGTCATGCATCTGATCAGCTTTCAGAAGATTGGCACCTCGACGGTCCAATCGCGCTCGCTCGGAGGGGTGGCGAACGGAACCTACATCTTTTGCCTACCCGGTTCGCCCGGCGCCTGCCGCGATGCGTGGGAGGGCATCCTCAAGCAGCAGCTCGATTTTCGCCACCAGCCCTGCAATTTTGTGGAGATCATGCCGCGGCTCAATGAGCATATGCGCGGCAAGGGGTGAGCTCGTTTTCGGCTGCCTGCCCGGTCTACCAGCGCCCGGCCGCATCATCGTCGGTCGACTTTGCCTCCACCCAGCGCTCCGCGCCTTCCGCGGGTTCTTCCTTCTTCCAGAACGGGGCGCTGGTCTTCAGATAATCCATCAGGAACTGCGCCGCTTCGAACGCCGCTTGGCGGTGGCTGGAGGCAGTGACCACCAGGACGATGTTGTCTCCAGGCTCGAGCCGGCCACAACGGTGCACGATCAGGCTCGCCTGTAAGGGCCAGCGCCCGGCGGCCTCCGCCTCGATGCGGGCCAACTCTTTCTCCGTCATGCCCGGATAGTGTTCGAGGGTCAGCGAGCGGATCGGCTTGTCCTTGCCCTCGCGCCGAACGGTGCCGGTAAAGGTGACGATGGCACCGATATCCATTCGACCGGCCGTGAGCCCACGAACTTCCGCCCCAATGTCGAAATCTTGTTCCTGCACGCGGATCATGCTCGTCTCCTGCGCCGGCTGCGAGGCGCGACGGCCGGCGGGGCTTCTCCTTGCACAGCCGCCTGCGTTATAGTTGCGCACCACAAACCAAGGAGGAACGCATGGCCAAGGGTTACTGGATCGCACGCATGACCGTCAATGACCCGGCCGAATATTCCAAATATGTCGCGGCCAATGCCGAGCCTTTCAAGAAATATGGTGCCCGGTTCATCGTCCGCGGCGGGCGCGCCGAAGCTGTGGAAGGACCGGGGCGCGAGCGCAATGTTGTCATCGAATTCGATAGCTTCGATACCGCCATGGCGTGCTTCAATTCGCCGGAGTATCAGGCGGCAGCGCGAATCCGGCAGTCCTGCGCTACCGGCGAGATTGTCATCGTCGAGGGCTATGAAGGCTGACCGGTCGGAAACGAAAGGGGGCAGGCTTGAAAAAGCTCGAGGGTAAGGCGGTATTGGTCACCGGAGCGAGCCGCGGCATCGGCGCGGCCATAGCAGAGGCATTCGCGGCGAACGGCGCTGATGTCGTGATCTCCTATTTCCATTCGCCCGGCGATGCTGAGCACGTTATTGCTTCCATCCGGGAGCATGGCGTGAAAGGTGAGGCGATACGCGCCGACGCGGGCGAGGGAGGCGCCGTTCGCGCCGCGGTTAAGACCGCCCACGAGTTGCTCGGCCGCCTCGACATTCTGGTCAACAATGCGGGCGTGTTCGAGCGGGTGCCGCTGCATGAAATCCTCCGACGAGCAGTTCGACCGGGTGATGGCGGTCAATTTGCGCGGTGCCTACATCGCGATCAAGGAAGCTGTGCCGCTGATGGGCAAAGGCGGGCGGATCATCAATCTGTCCTCAACGTTCGGCGCGCGGGTGCCGGCGCCCGGGCTTGGTCTTTACGCCACGAGCAAATTCGCCCTTGCCGGCATGACCCGCGCCTTCGCGCGCGACCTTGCGCCGCTTGGCATCACCGTCAACGCCATTCAACCGGGCCCGATCGCCACCGAGATGAACCGCGACATCGGTAGTCACGCCCGGATCATGAGCATGATGACTGCCCTTGGCCATTACGGAGCGCCCGCCGATGTCGCCAAGGCCGCCGTGTTCTTAGCTAGCGACGACAGCGCTTATATCACCGGGTCCACGCTCAATGTGGACGGCGGCTTCGAGACCTGAAGGCCGGCAAGGAAGGGCTGCCACGCGGCGCAATCAAACGGCGCGAGCCTCGGGTCCCGATTTCCGCAAGTTCAGCTGCCAGGAGACACCAAATCTGTCGGCCAGCCAGCCGAATTTCGGACTGAAGGGATAGGTGTCCAGCGGCATCAAGACCTGCCCGCCTTCGGCAAGTCTTGCAAAGAGCGCATCGACCTCTGCCTCGGTCTCGCACTGGACATAGATCGACATTGCCGGTGTGAAGGTGAAGTCGTGCTTTGCCGGGCTGTCGATGCACATGAATGCCTGCCCCGCGAGCGTGAACTGCGCATGCATCACCGAGCCTTCCGCGCCGCCCTGCCCCGCCCCGTAGCGCGTGATGCCGGTCACGGCCGCATCCGGGAACAACGAGACATAAAAGTTCATGGCCTCCTCGGCTTTGCCTTCGAACATCAGGAAGGTGAAAACTTTTCCGTCCATTTCTACAGGTCTCCCTTTGGTCCGATTCCCTCGATGCTGCCAGAACCTGCCGTGCAATGAAGAAGCGGTGACAAATTTGCGACGGTCGGCAGTTTCTACCTGCGCTAAGGGCCAAATCAGGAACTTGTTTCTGAAGACATCGTTAATGGGCTGTTCATCTACAACGACGCATATGGCAGCATTCCGTGTAAAGATGGCCGCTATGCATCGCAAAGAGCCGCGAAAAAGACGCAATCCACGTCTTTGAGTCACCCCCTCCAGACGCAGACTTACCGTAAGGTTTAGGAAATGCCCGCGATCCGCATCAAAGAAACTGTTTTTATTCTCGGCGCCGCCTATGCGCTCGCCGTGCCATGGAGCACCGCTCACGCGCAAGGCTTCAGAGGTCCACCTCCCCAGGACCAGAGCCAGGACGATAACGACAAAGATAAGAAAAAGCGCGAGCGCCGCGAGGAACGCGGCTCTGGCCGCGAACAGGGCCAGTCCGGCGGTGGACAAGTGCAGCAAGGTCAAGGCCAGGACGACCAGCGTCGCAGGCGTGGCGGCTCTGATCAACAGCAGCAGGGGCGGGACCAGGATCAGGATCGCCGCCGCAACAAGGATCGCAGCAATCCTACTGTTGGCCAGCAGCCCGGCGCGCCGGCATTGCAGCAGGGACAGGATAGGCTTGAGGAGCGCCGCCGCGAGCTCGAGCGCCGCCGCTCTATCCTCGGCCAGCAGCCCGGCCGACAGGGCCAGCAGCAGGGACAGGATGACGACCAGAAGCGTGGCCGCGACAGAGACCGCAAGCAGCCTCCCACCATCGGCCAGCAGCCCGGCGGGCAAGGCCAGCAGCAGGGCGAGGATGACGATCAGAAGCGTGGCCGCGACAGAGACCGCAAGCCCACCATCGGCCAGCAGCCCGGCGGACCGGGCCAGCAGCAGGGCGAGGACGATGATCAGAAGCGTGGCCGCGACAGAGACCGCAAGCCCACCATCGGCCAGCAGCCCGGCGGGCAAGGCCAGCAGCAGGGCGAGGACGATGATCAGAAGCGTGGCCGCGACAGAGACCGCAAGCCCACCATCGGCCAGCAGCCCGGCGGGCAAGGCCAGCAGCAGGGCGAGGACGATGATCAGAAGCGTGGCCGCGACAGAGACCGCAAGCCCACCATCGGCCAGCAGCCCGGCGGGCAAGGCCAGCAGCAGGGCGAGGATGACGATCAGAAGCGTGGCCGCGACAGAGACCGCAAGCCCACCATCGGCCAGCAGCCCGGCGGACAGGGCCAGCAGCAGGGCGAGGATGACGATCAGAAGCGTGGCCGCGATAGAGACCGCAACGACCGCGATCGCGCTCGTGTCGGTCCTGCCAACCCTGATGCGGCGCGCCGGTTCGACACCTTCCGGCCTTCCTTTTCGGCCGACGATGTTCGCCGGCGGCGTGAGGAACGACGCGAGTTCACGCGCGAGAAGCTGCAGGATGTCGTGAAGGCGCGGCGCGAGCGGCGCGAGGAAGGTGGCCGGATCGTCATTGAAGAGCCGGACAACCGCCGCATCATCCGCGGTGAGGGCCGCTCTTTCATCAGGCATGACGAGGCGGCACGCTTCCGCGAGGGCCGCAACTTCCACGAAGAACGTGGCAATAACGGCCAGCGGATCACCACCGTGACGCGCGGCAATGTTCGCATCGTGACGGTCGTCGATGATGACGGCAGGCTGATCCGGCGTGTAAGGCGCGGGCCCGACGGGCGCGAATTCGTGTTGATCGACAACACCGATTACGGGCGGCGCCATCATCGCGGCGAACGTCGTGGCGGCCCCGGCTTCGGCTTCTATGTCGAGCTGCCCCCGCCGGTAATCCGCATCCCGCGCGAGCGCTATTACGTCTACGCCGATCGGGCATCGGAGGAGGACATCGAGGATGCACTGAGCGCGCCGCCGGTTGAGGATGTCGATGCCGAATACACGCTGGATGAAATCCGCTCTAGCCCCAGTCTTCGGCAGCGGATGCCGAGCGTCAATCTGAACACGATCAATTTCGAGTTCGGATCGTGGGAGATCGGCGACGACCAGGTCAACCGCCTGGCGGTCATCGCCAAGGCGATTGAGCGGATTCTGCGCAACAGTCCCGATGAAGTGTTCCTCGTCGAGGGTCACACCGATGCGGTCGGCTCGGACGAGGATAATCTCTCGCTCTCGGACCGCCGGGCGGAATCGGTTGCCCGCGTGCTCACCGACGAGTTCAACATTCCGCCGGAGAACCTCGTCACGCAAGGGTATGGCGAGCAATATCTGCTCATCGACACCCAGGGACCGGAGATCCGCAATCGCCGCGTGGAGTTCCGCCGCATCACTCCGCTCCTGTCGCAAGGTGAGGAACGGCAGAGCCAAGACGGCCGCCAGTAACAACAGGACAGTTGAAAGCTGCCGCCGCCGAGATCATTCTCGGCGGCGGTTTCGTTTATGAGGTCAAAAGATCCATGGCACCTGCGGCGCATTTCGTGCCTTTCGCCGCGATCGAGCGCGGCGGCATTGCCGAGAGTTTTCATTTCGGCGTCGGTGTGCTGGCTGACGGCCAGGGCAAGCTGCGTGCGAGCTGGGGCGATCCGGACTTCATCACCTTTCCACGCTCGGCGCTGAAACCGTTCCAAGCCATTGATCTGCTGGAAAGCGGCGCATTCGACACACTCGGCCTCTCCAGCGAGCGCCTTACCCTCGCCTGTGCATCGCACACCGGGGAGAGCTTCCACGTTACGGAGGTGGAGCGCTGGCTTGGCGAGCTTGGCTGCGATGAGACCTGCCTCGTCTGCGGACCGGCGCTTCCAGGCCAACCGGAGGCGCTACGAACCTATCTCCGCGCCGGTCTCCAGCCGTCGCCACTGCTCTACAATTGCTCCGGCAAGCATTGCGGTTTTTTGACCAACGCCCGTCACCTCGGCCTACCGATAACCGCCTACAACGCGCCGGAGCATCCGCTCCAGGAGCGCTATCGGGCAGTGCTGTCCCGTTTCCTCGGCCGCGCAGCCGACGAGCTCGCCTGGTCGCGCGATGACTGTACGCTACCCGCGCCGGCTCTTTCGATGCGAGAGATGGCGATTGGGGCAGCCCGGTTTACCGAGGAGGCACAATCTACTGAAAGCCCGGCCGCCCGCATTCTCAGCGCGATGGAAGCTCATCCTCTGCTCCTCGCCGGCACCGGAGGACTGCCGCAAATCCTCCACGAAATCGCGCCCGGCCGCCTGATTGCCAAGACCGGTGCGGAAGGCTATCTGCTCGTGTTTTTGCCGGCCGAGCGCCTCGGCCTCGCGCTCAAGGTCGCGGACGGCAGCGCCCGCGCCCGGGACGCGGCGCTTACTGCTATGCTGAGCCAGCTGGGCCTTATCGATGCCGTCACGGCGGCAAAGCTCATGCAACGCGTCGCGCCGCCACATTGCGACAGCCGCGGGTTTCCGGTCGGAGACATCCGCACAATTCTGCCCTTGCCCGGCCGCTGATCAACGATCCAGATTGGAGGCGCGCCGGGTCGGATTGGTAAGGCCGGAAAGCCGGTCGCAGGTCTCCATGCAGGTCTTCACCCGCCCGACGCAGATATTCTTTTCGCTGACGCCGAGGCACTCATTGTAGTTGTTGAAGCAGTGGTTCCAGCAGCCGCCGCTGCCGCCCGCCTGGCGCATATCGCGGACCTGCAGTAGCAATGGTGCGCCCCGGCGAAGCGAGGGCGGCACGGCGGAGTAGGCCGGATGAGGCACCTGGAGGTTCGCCGCCGCGCCTGCGAGGATCCATTGAGGCGCTGCTTTGGCGCTAAGCCCGCCAACCGTCAAGAGAGCGATAGCGGCCAGGGGCTTCAAAGAGATTTTCAGCATCGTTTCTCACCTTAAGTTTGTGCATGGACGACTCTGTTAGCGTCGGCCGCCGAGGCCTTTCACCGCCCGCCCGACTGTCGAGCCCGCGGAGCTGATAACGCCGGAAATCGGACCGCCGCCGGCTCCGCCATCTCCTCTGCCGACAACCGAGCCGACTGCTGAGGTAATCGGACCCGCGCCGCGATCTGCACCACCGCTCGACCCCCCTGCCGCCGAGAGCCTTGATCCGAGGGACGAGGGTCCGCCGTCTGGGCCGCTCACAGCGCCGGCCAAGCCGACATTGAGCGGCTGCAGTACGCAATTGGTGCAGGCACCACGGATCTCCTCGCTCTGGCTGAAGCGCTCACCTAGGCGGTCACCGCCAAATGAAACGCGGGGCACGTTGAGATCCTGGGGCCTTTGGATCTTAGAAAGTGGCGGCAAGGCGACGTGAAAATCCTTGGCGCCTTCGCGCAGCTGATCGCGAGCAGACTGGAGATCGGCGAATTTCGGATCGATCTTGGCAATTAGAGAGGGCGAGATGTCATTGAGCTCGTCGGTGACCGTTGTCAGCTGCGCACTCACGCCTTTTGCCAGATCCTTCGTCGTGGCCAAGACATTGTCGGTTGTTTGGGCAACGCTCTTGGTCAGATCGCCGACTGCCTCACCGGTGAGCGCGACGGCATCTTTCGGCGAGCGCAGCACCCCGGTGACAAGATCATGGGCTGTGTGGGTGGTCGTCGATAGGGTTTCGCCAAGTGTCGCGGTAAGATCTTTCACGCCGCCGGTCACGACCCCCACGGTGCCGGCGACAGCCTGCGGCAGGGCCTGCGCCGTCTCGCGCGCCCCATCGAGGACCGGCGAGGTATTCAACCTGACCGCAAGATCGCCGATCGCCGAAACCGCTGGAGCAAGCGCCGTGTCCGCGAGGTCGCTCACACGACCGGGAAGCTCCTCAAACAGAGCCTGAATTTCCGCTACTGGCGAGGCTTGGGCCGGCCAGATGGTGTCGACCAAGGCCATGGCCTTGCCGCCGATCCAAGAAACGGCGGAGCGGATCGCGACTGCGACACGGTCGAGCACGGCCTTCGCTGCTGTTGCAAGATAGACGAGCTTGTCTTTGACCGCACTGAAGGATGCAGAGATCGCGGCACCGGCACCCCAGAAAAAAGCGCCCTCGCCCGGCCCTACAACAACAGCTTCCTCGGAGCCTTGCTGAGCGGTTGGCCGGTTGCTTTCAAAGGCGACAGCGCTAGCCTTCGGCGCTATGCGGAAAGGATCAAATGATAAGGCGACCAGAAGTGGCAAGCTGTCGCCGTCGTAGCCACGCGTTCCTCCGAGGCCGCTGGTCGGGCCAGGGCGGGTTTTCTCGACGGGTGAATAGGCGAGCTGTCGCTTTCAGCGCGGGAAGATTGGGCGATTGCGTATAGATGAAGACAAAAGCTGCTGCGCCTCCCGCCGCTCGGATAGATAGCCCTCCAACACTGTAATTGATGTCGAAAAAGCCAGGGAGAGTGGCCAGCATCACCGCCCCAGACATAGACAGCAAGATTTTCAGGAAGTACATGCTGGCTTCTGACAGCGCCTTATCCTGAAAGATCATGTAGCTGGTGAGCATTATTACCCACGCCATGACCAGGGAAGCGATAATACGCTCGGTCCTATATGCCGGTTTGGCGGCATAGGGGGGCCTCTGCTCAGTGCTCATGCGACACTCACAGCGCTACACTTAACAAATTGTTAACGCAGTTTGATTCGCTGGGATAAAATTGGCAAGAGGCACGAATGAAATCTGGACAAGCCCTGATTTACCTGCGTGTAAATACATAGATACAATCTGAGATTAACTCAGATTTGGCGAAGTTGCGGCTTTTTTGGGTAAAGAAAATTGCGCCTAAATGGGTATTTCAACTGAAGATTGCATATTCCCGCGCCGAGCATCAGTAAAAGCGTTGTTGAAAACCAAGCCTCTGTGGCGTGTTTACTACACCGCAGTCTCGGCTCTGCTCCGCGGGGCGGCCGAGACGCCCGCAATTTGAGCAACGGCCCAATTTCACACCCGCTATTCGTTCAGGCATGATACCAGCTAAGGCGTTGTTTGAGCTATTTCTGTTCCATTGAACCTATTGGCGGGCCAGAGCGACGGATGTTCAGAACACGAGCAAACTCGATGGAGCGGCGGCGATGAGCGCTGCAACCGACGAGGAGCTGATCAAGCGTATCGCCTCGGGCGATAGTTTGGCGATGAAGAGCTTTTATGCACGTCACCATGTGCGCCTCTACCGGTTCCTGGTGAGGATCACACGCCGAGAGGCGACAGCGGAAGAGCTGATGAATGACGTATTATTGGAAGTATGGCGCAAGGCTGGCGGCTATGAAGGGAGGTCCTCAGTTACCACATGGATGCTGAGCATCGCCCATCACAAGGCGATCAGCCAATTGCGCAGACGCAGCGAAGAAGCCCTCGATGAAGAGGAGACATGGGCCGATACGCCGGATGAGGAGGATGATCCGGAGGTCACGCTGCAAAAGCAGAACAAGAGTCAAGTCATGCGTTCTTGCATGGAGAAGCTTTCGGTGGAGCACCGCACGATCATCGACCTGGTCTACTACCACGATAAATCCGTGGCCGAGGCGAGCGTGGTCTTAAGCATCCCCGAGAACACCGTTAAGACGCGTATGTTTTATGCCCGCAAACGCCTCGCCGAACTGATGCGCGAGGCTGGTCTCGATAGAGGATGGCCATGATCGAACGTTTGAACAATAAGAACGAGGACGTCGAGGCCCTCCTGCCTTGGTTTGAGAAGGGTACCCTTCCGGCCAAAGAGGCGCGCCGCGTCGAGGAATATCTCAGAGAGCACCCTGAGGACGGCGGCCGTTTCCTGGAGCTGATCCGCGAGGAAGTCACCGAAACCATTGATGCCAACGAGCAGGCCGGGATGCCCTCTGCTGCAGCGCTTACCCGGCTGATGGATGCCATCGAGGCAGAGCCGAAGGCGAAGCGCTTTGCGGCGCGCCAGCGCGCGGGCGGCGGTTTCCTTGCCCGGCTGTTCGGCCAGGGCTCGGCACCCTGGATGCCGGTCGCCACGCTTGCTGCAACGCTCCTCATTCTGGTGCAGGCCGCCGCTCTTGGCGTGCTGGTGCTGCGCGGGACGCCGACCGGTCCGCATCTTGCCAGCGGCGAGAACCCGATCCAGAAAGCTTCCGATGGTGCGCGCTATGTGCTGGTGCGCTTCAGCCCCGCAGCAACGGCGGATGATATTTCCGCACTGCTGCGCTCGCTCAATGCGACGATCGTCGAGGGCCCGAAGCCCGGCGGCATCTATCGGATCAGGATTTCGAACGCGCCGCTTCAAAATGAAGAGGAAGAAGCAATTTTGCGACAAATTCGCGCAAGATCCGATATTATCAACTTCGTTTCCCCGGCGGGAGGTGCAAATCCCTAATCATGCGCCGCATGAGGGCTGCATCTCAGACTAAAGTCGGCAGCGACAAGAGCGCTGGGTAGAGAGGTTCGTCCTGTGGCGAGAACAAAAACGCGGATTTGCCAGTCACTATTCACCCTTGTTCTGACTGTCGGCCTTCTCGCCGCAGCGATCAGCCACGCCCGAGCTCAAGGTATCCAGGTGCAGGGCTTGCCTGGGCTGAATTCCGGCCTGCCCTTCGCGCCGAAACTCTTCGCGCGCAAGCGCGACAACGACCGCGGCCCCTCATTTCAATCTGGCAAGGACGCCGGCAAGGACGGTCCGAGGCGGGGGTTCGGAAGCCGTTTCGAGGGAAAATCGCGGCGCAACGGCGGTGCTTCATCGGCGGGCCAGGTCTTCGATAAAGACGCTCGCGGCTGGCAGAAGGGCGATCGCAGCAAGAACGACCCTAGCAATCAGAACGTTGATGATCGCGCCAGCTCCAAGAACCGGCTGGGCCGTGTGCCGAAACTGGAACGCGATGCAGGCGATGATAACGCAAGGGGCTCGCGGTCGAAGAGGACGCGGGACGCAAGCGACGATAGCCCGACAGGTGCATCGAAGCGCGGGCGCGATGCCGACAGCAACAAACGCAAGCTGATCGACAAGCAAGACAGCGCTGCAGGCAAAGCCGACGACCGGGCGTCCACCAAGAGGATCGATCCAAAACTGCTGAACCAGCAGTCGGGCACCTCCGATGTCGGACGTCCCAATCGGAAGCCAACCGGCACCGGCATGGCCAAGACGCCACTCGATCCGAACGGCAGGCCGCTGCAGGCAGCGACGGGCGGCACTCCCACCCCCGACCCGAAATGCCCGTCGGGAAATTGCGGCGACAGCATACCCACCAAGCCGACCTATCCGATGCCGCTGCCGACCGGTGATGGCAAGCGCCCCGATCCGAAATGCCCCTCGGGGAATTGCGGCGGCAGCATACCCACCAAGCCGACATACCCGATGCCGCTGCCGACCGGTGATGGCGACGGCCCAAATCCGCCCTGCCGAGGGCCTAATTGCGACGGCGCGCCCACCAAGCCTCCATATCCGCTGCCGACCGGCGGTGGCGATGGCCCAAATCCGCCCTGCCGAGGGCCTAATTGCGACGGCGCACCCACAAAACCCCCATATCCGCTGCCGACCGGCGGTGGCGATGGCCCAAATCCACCCTGCCGAGGGCCTAATTGCGACGGCGCGCCCACCAAGCCTCCATATCCGCTGCCGACCGGGGGTGGTGATGGCGATGGCACGCCGCCCAGCAATCCGCCCTACCCAACGCCGCTTCCAACGGGCGATCCCGATTGCCGTGGCCGCAATTGCGGTGGCGGGGGCGACCAGCCGAACGACCCCGACTGTCGTCGCCGTGGCGGATGCGATGGACCGGGCCGTCCGCACTATCCAAGGCCACGTCCGCCCGTGATCATCGTCACGCCGGGATTTCCCAGCATTCCCCCGGGCGACTATGGCGATGTCCAGCCAGAACCGACCTATGCGCCGTCCGAGCCGGTTCCAACTTACGACCCGGCGCGGCCGCGCGAGCCTGCCCGCCAGGTGAACCGCACGCCGCCGCCGTCTCCGCCGCCACCTCCGGCCGCATTTGCTACAGCTGCTGCCCCACTGCCGGTGCGGCGCGACTATCTCGCCGAGCGGCCGCAATTCCGGCCGAACGAGCTGCTCATTACCGTACAGGGCGCCCAGCCCGACGCCATAGCTGGCCAGGTCGCGCAGAACTTCAACCTCGTGCTCCAGGAGAGCCAGGCGTTCGTGTTGCTGGAGGACCGGCGCATTTACCGCTTCAGCATTCCGGACAATCGTGATGTCCCGGCCGTGGTGGCAGCCGTGGCGAATGCGCCTGGCGTCGAACAGAGCTCGCCGAATTTCCTTTATTTCGTCGAAGGCACGGCGGCGGGTAAGCAGCCCACCAGCACCAACTCCCTGCAATATGCCCTGTCGAAACTGCATGTGTCCGACACGCAGGATCTCGCGAGCGGACGCGGCGTGACTGTCGCGGTGATCAACTCCGGCGTCGATACCGGGCATCCGGATCTGAAGCAGGCGAATATCGCCTTCTACGACGCCATCGACGGCGGCGTGAAGGACCCCGACCGGCACGGCACGGCAATCGCCGGTATTATTGCCGGCCGCGGCGACGTAAACGGGGTTGCACCCGGCGTGAAGATGCTGGCAGTGCGCGCCTTTGCGCCGGACCGGCTCGGTCTTCCGCCAAGCACCTCCTCGATGGCGCTGTCGCGCGCGATCGATACGGGGTTCGCCAGAGGTGCCCGCGTCTTCAATATGAGCTTTGCCGGCCCGCGCGATCCCCTCGTGCTCTCCCTGATCGATGCCGCCTATGACAAGGGCGCGGTGTTCATCGCCGCGGCGGGTAACGCCGGCCCGACCGCGCCGCCGGCCTATCCGGCCGCTTATGACCGGGTGATCGGCATCACCGCGACCGACGAGGATGACGGGATCTACACGATGGCCAATCGCGGCGCGTACATCTCCATCGCCGCGCCTGGCGTCGACATCCTCGCCCCGGTGACCGGAAATGCCCTGGACTACATGTCCGGCACCTCCTTCGCCGCGGCGCATATCAGCGGCGTCGTTGCGCTGCTGCTCGAGCGCAACCCGACGCTCAGCCCCTACGACATCCGCATCATCCTGTCGCGGGCGGCCCAGGACCTCGGCGAGACCGGCCGCGATGACGAATTCGGCGCAGGCCTCGCGAATGCTTACGATGCGCTCGTGATGGCCAGCAGCCCGAAAGTGCAGTCGAGCATCAATCCGTAAGCCCGGATTGGTGCCCGCTCAGCTCGGGATAGGTCGCGAAATAGCGGCGTATCATTACGTTGCGCAGCACGAACAGCGTCAAGACCAGCGCAAAGCCGCCGACATGGGTGATCCAGATCAGCTCGTCTCGGCCGGCATAGCTGACGCCGGCGATGGTTTTCAGCGTCTCTGGTGCCTGGGCAAGATCGCGTGATATCCGGCCAATCAGGTCCTGGCGCACCGCTTCCAGAAACCGGTAGGAATTGATCAGCGCATTGCCATTGATATAGGCGAAACAGACATAGGCGAAGATCGCGATCGCGCGCTCGACGATCAAGAGCGGGCGGTGCACGAGAAAGAAGAACCAGAACAGCCCCAGATGCACGACGATATACATCGACCACAGATTGTCGATTTTGGTGCCGGCCGCGACGTAGGTGTCAAGAAGTGCCGCCCCGTTCATATCGTCTCACCCTAGGTAAGTGCCGGAACGGGTTGCCCCCCAAAGGCATGCCCGTGATCATCCCTTACGCCAGCCTGTATACAAGCGGCAAGCGTCCTGCGCCGCAAGAAGCGTCAGCGAGCCTCGTTTAGCGGCTCGGCGTTGCGTTCCCATGACAATGCACGAGCGGAATGGGCGACAAATTCGGCCTTCCCCCCGGCTGGAGAACGTTCGAGTGTTCCGGCATCGTTGTGTGACAATCGCCCGATAGTTTCTCGCGATGCCCGAATATGGCATAAGCGCAGCGTGGGCATTTGAAGGAAACAAACGGAGGGGGCAGTCAATGACTGAGAGTTCGACCACGCCAATTCAGCCGAAAAGAAGGGATGAGGATGAGGACGAGGATAGGGGAGCGTTCTGGCTATGGTTCCGCCGGATCGCGATCTTGCTCCTGCTGCTCCTGCTGCTGGGGGTAATTTTCCTGGCATTGTTTCCCGCTTATCGCGAAAGGCTGCTTTATGGCGGTGTGCGGGTGGCGACCACGCAATGGGGCTCCTCGGTCGTCTACCCGATCTCGGGCACAGATAAGGCTGGCAAGCACGCCGCATTCGACGTCGCGGTTCTGCCGAAGGATCTGACCTGGGTGCGCGGCAGCACGGGCGAATTGACTGAGCAGGGCCAGCCGATCCCGGCGGCCGATATCGCCTCGCGCGTCTTCAAACCAGAGCTGCGCGAGGGCCTTGGCCGGTCGAAAGCAGTGGTGGCGGTGGGCGTTGCCTCGCAAGAGGGCGAGCGCGCGGCCGAAACCGACCGCGCCGGCCAGCGGGCGAAAACGGCGGCTGGCTGGCTGACGAACGTCGTGGCGCCGGAGGTGCCGATCTGGGCGCTCAATCTGGGCCAATATACCGGCGAGTGCCAGGCCGCCAGCGAGGCCACGGATACGGGCTGGCAGAGGCCGCTCATCATCGTCGGCATCCGCGAGCGGGACGAGGGCGTGAACTTGAGTGAGGCCTTCGCCGACGCGATCAGCGGCAAGTCCAATCTGCCGAGCCAGAACTGCTATACCTCCTTCGCCTTCTCCAAGGTGCGGTAGCCTCGAACAGCGGGACAGCCTCACAGTCAGTGTTGTTCCGCGCCTACCTCCGAGCGTGAGCGAGGCTCACGGCGCTTTGGCAAGATCGGCGAGCCGCGTGCGCAGCCAACGATGGGCGACGTCCTTGTCGACGCGCGGATGCCAGACGGCGATGACATCGAAGCCGGGAATTTCGATTGGCGGTTCGAAAACGACCAGCCTCCTGTCGTTCTCGCGGAGCAGCCTGGCCGGCACGAGAGCGACGAGATCGTCTGTTTGCAGAATTTCCGGGACCAGCAGAAAGCTCGGCACCGAGTAGCGAACCTTCCGCCTCAGTCCTAGCCCGGCGAGCGCCAAATCGGTTGGCCCTTCGAAGGACCCGCCCGTCGGCGACACGAGGACATGGTCAAAGCTGCAAAAGCTCTCGAGGGTTACTGCCGGGCAATTCGCAAGCGGATGCTCTGAGCGGACCACAGCGACATAGCGCTCTCGATAGAGCAATCGCGATCGCAGATCGGACATAGCGAATTCGGGAATGGTGACCGCCAGATCGAACTGCCCACGCGTCAGCGCATCCTTGAGACCTTCGATCATCGGCGGCACGATCGCTACCTGGACTTGCCTTGCCTCGCTCCGGAGCACCGTGACAAGCGGAACCAGCAGGGCGTGCTGCATATAGTCGTTACTCGAGATGGTGAAGGTCATCTCCGACGTGGATGGGTTGAACAGGTCGCGCACGATCAACCGTCGACTGTCGGCGATCAATTGCTTCACCGGCGCGGCCAGCGCCAAGGCTCGAGGAGTTGGAATAAGGCCGCGCTGCGCGCGCACAAACAGCGGGTCATCGAACACGTCGCGCAGGCGGGCCAACATCCCGCTGATCGTTGGTTGGGTGTAGCCGAGCTGGATCGCGGCTCGCGTGACATTGTGCTCCTCGAGCAGCGCGTCAAACACGACCAGCAGTTTCAGATCGAGCTTTTTGATATCGGTCATATTGATATCAGAACCATAATCCTATGATTTTTGGAATGATAGGGCGACCACTAAATGGTATCGGACGCAATTTTTCTGCAGGAATCGGCAATGCTGGCAGCAACTGTTTGCCGTTTACAGCCGAGCGCTTCCGCCACAGGGCAACTCGCTGACCCGGGAACTATGGACGTGGATTGCTACACTCTTGCCCAATTCTTGGCAGCGACACTTCTGCTTCTCGTAACGGCCGGTTGCGTCCTCACGTTTGGGCGCCTCCGGTTACCAGCGGGGCGGACGCAGATTGCCAGGTTCGCGAAGCTGGGAAGCGCGGCCGTCTTTCTCTCAATTGCGGTCATCACCGTCCTAAGATTCTGTAACGAGCTCTGAAAGAGAGGTGATCATGGCTAGTCAGCTTTCGCGCACAGCGCCTCCGGCCGACCATGCAAATGTCCAGCCGATTGATGCCACGCCGAAGCTTCCTTCCGCCGTCCCGTTGATGGCGCTTTCGACCGGTTTCTGGTCCTTCAAGACTCTGGCCGCTGCGCACGAGTTGGACCTATTCAGCCGCCTTGCGGGCGGCGCTGGCATCACGGTTGCCGAGTTGGCGGAAGCGCTCGGCCTGCATCCACGCCCGGCCGAGATGCTGTTGACCGGGTGCGCTGCACTCGGGCTTCTGGAGAAAGCGGACGGCCGTTATCGCAATACGCCCTTAAGCGAAGCCTATCTCGTGCGCGGGAAGCCGTATTACTTCGGTGGCTTCGTGCAGATGGCCGACAAGCGGCTCTACGCGGGCTGGGGCAAACTTAGCGAAGCGCTGCGCACGAACCGGCCAACCACGTGGGACCCGGCAGTGCAGTCCTCGATGTTCGACAGCGAGGATCCGACGATGCTGGCGCTCTTCTGGGAGGCGATGCATTCGCTCTCCACGATGACCGCGCGCAGGCTCGGCGAAGCCGTGAATCTCAGTCATTTCCGCCGCCTTCTGGATATCGGCGGCGGATCGGGCGCGTACGACATCGAGCTTTGCAGACAGTATGGAGCGCTGCGCGCGACCGTGTTTGATCTGCCGCATGTGGCCGCGATCGCCGCGGGAAAAATCACCGAGGCCGGCTTGACCGACCGCATAGAGACCGCCGGCGGCAACTTCTTCGAACAGCTTCCCGGAGATCACGACGTGCATCTCCTGTCGATGATCCTGCACGATTGGGACGAGGCCAAGAACCGCGCCCTGCTGCGCCGGTCCTTCGAGGCTTTGCCGAGCGGCGGCGTAGTCGTCATCAGCGAGCTTCTCGTCAATGACGAAAAGACCGGGCCGGCGCCGGCCGCGCTGATGAGCCTCAACATGCTGATCGAGGCGGAAGGGCGAAACTACACGCCGGCCGAATATTCGGCGTGGCTCGAGGAAGCCGGATTCCGGCATATCGAGACGGTCTGGTTCGACGCACCCGCCGCGAACGGCGCCGTGATCGGCCGCAAGCCGTAGGGCGTAACGCGAAGTGGAATAGGCGCCCTGCAGTTCAAATTCCGCCCGCTGCCAATGTCTGTTCCTGGGCCGAAGGCAGGCTTTGGCTGGCATTTCGGCAACCTTCGGAATCACCGCCTTGCCGACATGGTATCTGACGTGAGCGCAACTCGTCGCCCAAACACCACCGGTCTGCGCCAATTCCTGGATCTCCAGCAGCAGCGCGATTGGATGCAGGGCAAGGCGATCCTGCGCGACGCTGACGAGCGCTCGGAGTCCGTGGAGATGCGTCTCAAATACGCCCTGCGGTTTGAGAAGCTTCTGCGCCGGCCGCAGGCGCAAGAGGTCCTGAGGATTCTCCGGCGCTACGGCCGCGACTGTATCCCGATTCCGCGGCAAACCGAGCGGCATTACTGGTCGGTTTCCTGTCTGCCATCAACTCCGGGCAAGGCGCTCGTTCGCGTCAATGCGAGCTGGATGGAGCTTTTCTCGCTCTATGCAGAAGGCGAGGGCATCCGCGCGCTATTCCTGGTGCATCTTTCCGATTTCACCATCGACCATTCACTCGATCACGGCCAGGTGGACGAAGCTTTCCTTGAGCGCTGTGTCATGACGCCGGAAGACATCGACTATTTCTTCCCCCGCGGCGAGGACATTTTCGGCATCAAGGTCCGCGGCTTCTCCTCAATCGGAAAATTCCTCGCGGCGCGCCGTACGCTGCGGGCCATCCGGGCGTTCAACCTGACGCACATGAACCGGGGCCGGAACGCCTATCAGGCGAGTCACTGCTACAGCCTGGCGGATCACATGTTGAGTGGTGCTGTGCGCTGAGCGAGGACAGTTCGAAAGTTCGATCGTGAAATGGCGCGCTCCCCTATGGCTCCGCGATGCACCCCGCTGATAACTGCGCGAACGAAATCCGTCGCGCTGCGAGGGAATTACATGCGAAGCGGCGACGCTCGCCAACTACCTGCCAGGTAGTCCCCTCCCGCAACCTCACGAACAGGACAGGTGCACCAGGTTCCCAAGCGCTTTGGCCGGCCGCTCGCCGGCGAGCATGGAAGATGGTCTTGATGGTGGCACCCCCGGCGCCCAGCACGATCTTCTTCTGGCCGTCGCGCTCGACATGGATGGTCTGCTCGATGCGGGTCTAACCGTCTTCAGCGTCTTCCAGTCGGTGGTCTCGACGGCGGAGGCATAGGGCAGTTCGTCATGCAGGCGCTCATAGCGTTTTCGCGCGCGACTTCGGCCGCCCAGTGGCGCTGCGGAGCGTCGGAGATCTGGTCTTCCGGGCAGAGCCCTGGGGAGAACTGCCGACTAGCGTTGTGTGCTTATAACGTGCGACTTGTCATTGGCGACAGGACGGGGTAGGGTGCACCCGCGACTTTGGCCGGACGATTGGGCCGTTTCACCCGAGCAGTGCTGGGTGCACGTTCAACTTCTCTACCAAAACTCGACCTAGCGAGCAGCGGCAGCCCTTCGGGCGCCGGTAGCTCATGTGCATTCACATTGCGAAAAGGCAAAGACATGACCAGTGGCACCGTGAAATTCTACAATGATCAGAAGGGTTTTGGCTTCATCGCGCCCGACGATGGCGGCAATGACGTGTTCGTCCATGCGACGGCACTCGAGCGCGCCGGCATCCGCCACCTCGGCGAGGGCCAGAAGGTGGAGTTTGAGACCCAGCGCGATCAGCGCACCGGCAAGATGGCCGTGAGCACGCTGCAGATCGTGTAATCGCGCCCGCGCGATACCGTGCAAATTAAGAGCCGGGTCCCTTGAGGGCCCGGCTTTTTTGTTGCCGCCTATTGCAAGGCAGGCCGTTATTAAGGGACGCGCGAGCGGCCGCTCGGGCCGGTGCGTCTATGTATTTTGGGGGTCGCCCTAATAGGCCGTCCGCGCACGGTGAAATTTTGGCTGCGTATGCCTCTTCCCTAGGCGATCGCATCATCTCGGCGAAGTGGCTCGGATGAACTGGCGCCCCGCGCATCCCAGCGACAGAGGGCATGGCGGAAACCCTGAGTTCAGGTCCGTTACACCAACCGCAAGGCCGACCTCTTGACGAACCGGGGCTACTCTGGCGCCCGAGCTTCGTTCCGTCCACCCATCCCTTGCGGGTTCCTCAGGCACCGCTCCCTTCCCGCGTGGTGAGACGGTCTGGAGTCCCGCGTCCCTCTCGGAAAGGAACGGGAGCGAGTGTAAGGGGAGGTTTAGGGGGTGGGGATTGTATCTGTCGGAAAAGCTGATGCTTTGGTGAACGGAGGGTTTCCAGCGCCGTCAGCGTGCTCTTCCCATTCGGCAACCCGGAACTATAAATCAGGCCCGCTTGCGCCTCATCTCGGGCCCTAGCGTCAACTGCACACGTTCGTGTCAATCGATGTCGAGCAAATGGGAGCAGAGCGCAACATGCTGTAAATTGGCCGCAAGGAATTTAGTCTCTGATCTCCGGCAAAGAAGCTGGACAAGAGCTTATAACTTTTGTGATAGTCAGCGACTTTGAACAATCCTTCTTGAGCTGCTTGTAAGCTGGCGTCTGGGGACTTCTTCTGTGCGCTTGCACGTGACGCAAAATGTGACGGCTTGGTGCTTCTGGCTGCTGCTGGCTCCACTTCTCCTGCTGCAGCCCGCCCAGCGGCTGCCGAGCACGGACGGTGCGCCGAGCATCAGCAACCGCATAGCGTCCGATAGTCTCCTTCTTCCTCGACCTACCAGCGTCTTCGCCCGCGCGGCCGAGCGATCATCCCGGGATAACGATACCGGCCCCGATCTTCTCAGCCTCGCTATTCTCCCACGGCTCGACGGCTGGGACAGGCATACGACCGTTCCCCGGCCGCTCGCGATCGCGCCCGTCCGCGACTTCCTGAGCTGCAGAACCGCCCATCCCCGCGCCCCTCCGGCCTAAACACGCCCGCGGCTGCCAAAGCCGCAAACGTACTTTGCTTCACCATCCTGAGCACCGCGTCGGGGGCGCGCTCCCGCGCGGGAGCTCCATTATTCGAGGGGCATAGAATGTCCAAAGAACCCGAACACCGCAGCGACACGCCGACCGAAGACCCCAAATTTGACACCTCCGCAAACCGCCGCGCAGGATGGGTGCTATTCGGCGGCCTTGGCGGCATGCTTCTACTGTTGCTGGTCGTCGAACTCCTGCGGCGCATGTAGCGCCCACAAGGACCAGGGCAGGCGCGTGCGGCGCGCCTGCCTCCCGCTTGCCGCCATCTTCTCGCGAGGTCCCCGATGCCCCATGACACCACGCTTATCGCCACCATCGTCGCCGGCCTCGTCTGTGCCTTCATCGGCGGCTTCATCGCCAGCAAGGCGAGACTGCCACCGCTCGTCGGCTATCTGCTCGCCGGCGTGGCGGTGGGGCCGTTTACGCCCGGCTTCGTCGCTGACGAAGCCCTCGCGGGACAACTCGCAGAGATTGGCGTCATCTTGCTGATGTTCGGCGTTGGCTTGCATTTCTCCATTAACGACCTGCTCGCTGTGCGCCGGATCGCTATCCCCGGCGCGATCGGCCAGATTGTCTTCGCCACCTTGCTGGGTGCCGGCGTGACGCATCTGTGGGGCTGGTCAGTTGGCGCCGGCCTCGTGTTCGGCCTGGCGCTCTCGGTGGCCAGTACCGTTGTGCTGCTGCGGGCTTTGGAGGAGCGCAATGTCCTGGATTCCAACAATGGCCGGATTGCCGTCGGCTGGCTCATCGTCGAGGATCTCGCAATGGTCGTGGCGCTGGTGCTGTTGCCTGCCCTGGCGGGTGTGCTCGGCGGCAATCCGCAAGGTGTGGCCGGTCACCTGGGCGGCGACGATCTTGTGCTGACGCTCGGGCTGACGCTCGGCAAGGTCGCGCTGTTTCTCGTCCTGGTGCTGGTGGTCGGCATGCGCGTCGTTCCCTGGCTCCTGGCCCAGGTCGCGCGGACGGGCTCGCGCGAGCTGTTCACCCTTTCGGTGCTGGCGACGGCGCTGGGTATCGCCTTCGGCTCGGCCGCGCTATTCGGGGTGTCCTTTGCGCTCGGGGCCTTCTTTGCCGGCGTGGTGTTGAACGAGACCGATTTCAGCCATCAGGCGGCCGCCGATTCCCTGCCGCTGCAGGACGCCTTCGCGGTGCTGTTCTTCGTCTCCGTCGGCATGCTGTTCGATCCGTCGATCCTGGTGCGCGAACCTCTGGCGGTGCTGGCCGTGCTCGCGGTCATCATCATTGGCAAATCGCTCGCCGCATTCGCCATCGTGCTGGCCTTCGGCTATCCCGCCTCGACCGCTCTCACCGTCTCGGCGAGCCTGGCGCAGATCGGGGAGTTCTCGTTCATTCTAGCCGGACTGGGGGTTTCGCTCGGACTCTTGCCGGCAGAGGGGCGTGACCTGATCCTGGCCGGAGCACTCCTGTCGATCACACTGAACCCGCTGGTCTTTGCGAGCACAGACCGGCTCGCGGCCTGGCTGCGTACTCGCCCTGATCTGCTCGCCTGGATCGAGCGGCGAGGCGATGACATGTTGTCGAGATTGCCGGAGAACAACACCGGCATACGCGACCATGCGGTCATCGTCGGCTATGGCCGGGTTGGAAGCGTTGTCGGCAGAGGACTGAAAAGCCAGGGGCTGCCCATCATCGTCATCGACCAGGACCGCCAGCGCATGGAGGCGCTGCGCGCCCGCGGCGTGCCTGCGATCTATGGCGATGCGACGACGCCGGGCGTGCTCGAAGCAGCCGATACGGACAAGGCCCGGCTGATCGTCATCGCCACGCCCGAAGGCTATCAGACCCGGCACATCATCGAACTGGCGCGCGCGCTCAATCCCGACATCGACACTGCGGTGCGTACCCATAGCGAGGGCGAGATTGCCTATCTGGAGCGGCAGGGCGTAGGCATCGCGATCATGGGCGAGCGGGAGCTGGCTTTCGGGTTGATGGAATACGGGCTCCGTAGCCTCGGCACTCCTCCGGAGCGGGCGCATCTCATTGTGCAAAATGTGCGTGTCTCGGGTGAAGGCGGTGTCTATGAGCGACAGCCCGAAACCCCTGTACGCAGCGCACCAGAACTGCGCGCCCGTCGCGACGAGCCGTCCTTGTCCGAATGAGGCATGCCGCTAGCATATGCCTGGTCACACCACGAGGCCGACGTTTAGCGCGCGCTACCGAATGGCTTCTACTCTCCCTTCGGGTAATCCAGCCCCATCTCCCGATAGCGCTCGGGGTCATCGCCCCAGCGCTCGCGCACCTTCACGAACAGGAACAGGTGCACCTTGGCGCCGAGGGCTTCGGCAAGTTCCTCGCGGGCCATCATCGAAATCGTCTTGATGGTGGCGCCGCCGGCGCCGAGCACGATTTTCTTCTGGCCGTCGCGCTCGACATAGATGGTCTGCTCGATGCGGGTCGAGCCGTCCTTCAGCGTCTTCCAATCGGTGGTCTCGACGGTCGAGGCATAGGGCAGCTCGTCATGGAGGCGCTCATAGAGTTTCTCGCGCGTGACTTCGGCCGCCCAATGGCGCTGCGGCGCATCGGAAATCTGATCCTCGGGGTAGAGCCAGGGACCGGGCGGCACCACGCCGGCGAGATAGTCGCGCAGATCGTCGACGCCGTCGCCTTCGAGCGCCGAGATCATGAAAATGCGCTCGAAAGGGCGGTACTCCGCGCATTTTGTCGCCAGCTCCAGAAGCTTCGGCTTGGCGATGCGGTCAACCTTATTCAGCGCCAGCACCACCGGCCCGGAGAGCGCCGCGGAACCGCGCAGAATGGTTTCCGCCTCCTCCTCCAGCCCCTTGGCTGCGTCGATCAGCACCACCACGGCATCGGCATCGCGCGCGCCGCCCCAGGCGGCATCGACCATCGCGCGGTCGAGCCGGCGCTTCGGGCGAAAGATGCCCGGCGTGTCGACCAGGATGATTTGGCTGGCGCCGGCAATGGCGATGCCGCGGATCTGCGCGCGCGTGGTCTGCACCTTACGCGAGACGATCGAGACCTTGGTGCCGACGAGGGCGTTGGTGAGGGTGGATTTGCCGCTGTTGGGCGCACCGATGATGCCAACGAACCCGCAGCGCGTCTCTGCCTCTGCCGCCGCCGTCTCGTCCCTGCCCTCGCCTGCGGTCTCCTCAGCCATGTCAGACCGGCCCGGCTGTGTCATGGCTGACCGCCCAGACGCGTTCACGAATGAGAAGCGCGGCTGCTGCGGCCTGCTCGGCGGCGCGGCGCGAGCGCCCGGTGCCTTGCGCGGGAAGCAGCCCCTCGACATGCACCTCATAAACGAAGTCCGGCTCATGGTCCGAGCCGCGGTTGGCGATCAGCACATAGCGCGGCAAGATGCTGGTACCTGAGCGCTGCACCCACTCCTGCAAAGCGGTCTTGGCGTCGAGAGGGGCGGCCACGCTATCGCGAGCGCGCTTGTGCCACAGACGCGCGATCAGCTCCTTGGCCGGCTCCCAGCCGCCATCGACATAGATCGCGCCAAGCAGCGCCTCGCAGACATCGGCGAGGATGGTGCTCTTGCGCCGCCCGCCAGCCATCGCCTCGCTTTCGCCGAGAATGACATGCTCGCCAAGGCCCAGCTCCTCGCCGACTTCGGCGCAGGTTTCCTTGCGCACGAGGCGATTGTAGCGGCGGGCCAGCTCGCCCTCCGGAGCTGCGGGGAAGGCGTGGAACAGATGCTCGGCAATGGCGAGCCCGAGGACGCGGTCGCCCAGGAATTCAAGCCGGTCATAGTCCGGCGCGCCGGGCTTGCCGAAATTGGCGCTGCCATGGGTCAAAGCGAGGTGCAAAAGATTGACGTCGCGGAACCGATAGCCGATCCGCTCCTGAAGCTGCCTGACGTCACCTTTGCGCGCCACGTTGGGTCCAGTGTTGTTCTTAATTCGCGGCGCAGCCGGATGAAAACCATCCGGCCGCTGCAGGTCAATTCTCTTCTCCGCCCGCGAGGCTGCTGGTCACAGGCTAGCATGGCCTCACGTGAGCGCGGTGTAAAGCAATCGGGCCAGCGCTCCCGCCTTTTGTTTGCGCATCAGATTTGCCCGAAAAGTGGTTCCCTTTTCGGTCTGATGCCCCTTTTGTTTGCGCATCAGATTTGTCCGAAAAGCGGTTCCCACTTTTCGGTCTGATGCCCCTTTTGTTTGCGCATCAGATTTGTCCGAAAAGCGGTTCCCACTTTTCGGTCTGATGCGCTAGCGGATCAGATCGAAGATGCGACTCCAGCGGATTTCCATGGGCCATTCCCAAGGCCGGAACAGTGTGGCCAAGTCGTCGATGGAGAAGAAGATGATCTGCGCTCGGCCAATCAGATTCTCGCGCGGCACATAGCCGACACCCCGCCCGCCGAAGAAGCGGCTGTCGGTGGAATTGTCGCGGTTGTCGCCCATCATGAAATAATGGGCCGGCGGCACCTCGAAGACATCGGTGTCGTCGGCATCGGAGCCCTGGATCAGGTCGAGCGTGTTGTAGCTGACGCCATTGGGAAGCGTCTCGCGATATTGAGGAACCTTGCGCTCGCGGCCATCCTCGCGCAGCACGAAATCCTCGATGCGGTGCCGCTCGACCCCCTGGCCGTTAATGTAAAGCACGCCGCTGCGCACCTGGATCTTGTCGCCGGGAAGGCCGACGAGACGCTTGATGTAATCGGTCTCATTGTCGCTCGGCAGCTTGAAGACGACGACATCGCCGCGGTGGGGCTCAGAGGATAGGATGCGGCCTGAGAACAAATTCGGACTGAAGGGCAACGAATATTTGCTGTAGCCGTAGCTGAACTTGGAGACGAACAGATAATCGCCGACCAGCAGCGTCGGGATCATGGAGCCGGAGGGAATATTGAAAGGCTGATAAAGAAAAATCCGGACGACGAAAGCCAGAATGAGCGCATGAATAATGACACGAATCGTGTCGAGAAACCCGCCCTCTTCTTTGTCTTTCATCTTGGCGTTCGCCTCGGTGCTCATAAATCCGTCCTTGCTAGCTAGCCGCACTCCCAGCCGTCCACAGACCGCTTGTCCCGCGCGTAAAAGCAAATAAGCCCGGTACGGGGGAAGTGCAAATTAAAAGCGTCGCCTCACCCGGCCTGCGGCACCGCGGAAATGATCACGATTGCCTGGGCCATCGGAAAATCGTCGGTGATGGAGACATCGATTTGCGCAACGTAACCGGGCGGCGTGATGGCAGCGAGACGTTCGGCCGCGCCGCCGCTCAGGCTGATGGTCGGTTTACCGGAGGCGAGATTGACGACGCCCATGTCCCGCCAGAACACGCCGGAACTCATCCCCGTACCAAGCGCTTTGGCGCAGGCCTCCTTGGCGGCGAAGCGCTTGGCGTAGGACGCGGCGCGCAGGCGCCGTCGATCGGATTTGCGCCGTTCGATATCGGTGAACACCCGGCCAATAAAGCGCTCGCCATAGCGCTCGATGGAGCGCTCGATGCGGCGGATGTCGATGCTGTCGCTGCCGAGGCCTAAGATCATGGCATTGCAAGCCCTGGGCAGCATTGGAAACAAAACGGCGAGCTATCGCGTGCAATCTCCACAAGGCACGTCGTCATCCCCGCGAAAGCGGGGACCCAGTAAACACTAACGTTTTGGCAAAGATGCAGCCGTGCCTGGGCCAGGCTTTGCCCCTCACGACAATGGCTGTGGCGTACTGGGTCCCCGTTTTCACGCACGGCTGTCCGGGGAAATTCAGGCATAGGCGAACTCCAATTGTCCTGGATGGCACCGCGGTTTGGGCTGACCGGCATTGACATCGGGCGGTCTGTCGAGCCTGGCGATGGACTTGCGGATGAAGAGGCACTGGCCGACCAGTTCGGTGAAGCGCAGCGGCACCAGGCTGCTGCGGCTCATCCTTGCGGCGATGCGCAGCAGCAGATAGGCGATCATGGCTGCCAGGATCTGCAGCCTGATGGCGTTCTCCGACCGGCCGATGAAGCGCGTGAGCTTCAGATGCTGCTTGATCCAGCGGAACAAAAGCTCGATGTCCCAGCGTGCCTTGTAGAGCGCGGCGATCTCCACGGCCGAACGCTCCAGGTCGTTGGTGATCACCTCCATCACCGTGCCATCCTCGCGTTTGAGGGTGACCCGTCTGATCGGGCAGCCGAGCCTGCTCCTGCCCTGGGTGGCAAGGCGGATCGTCGCGTCGGCCAGGATTTCGAAGCCCTCACCCTGGGTTCTTATGACCCGGCGCGCCTTGATCACCGCGTAGCGGGCATTGGTTTTGGGTCGGGTGACGAACAGTGCGCCGGCCCGATGCAGGCGGGTCCACCAGGCGTAATCGCAATAGGCTTTGTCGAAGACGTATGTGGCGCCGCGCTCGATCGGCTCGCTGCGGCCGATCTCGACATCGTTCACGGTCGAAGCGGTAATGGCGATCCGGCGCGGGTGATCGGCATCGGGATCGTAGACCACGTGCATCTTCAGCCCATGCGTCCGCCCGTTCCATTGCGCCCAGTCGCACAGCCGATCCAGCGGGATCGGGGTGGCATCGATCAGGCGCAGCATGCGTCTGCCGTCACGGCGCAGGCGGGTGCCGGCCAGGGCGGACAGCATCTCGAAGGTCTCGGCGAGCACCTCCGGCGGGCGGCGATGATTGGCATCGGCGAGCGTGGAGCGCATCACCGGACCGCTGCCGAGGTGGTAATGATGATGCGCATTGGCGTTCCAGGCCGCCGCGATGCCGCGCAGGCTGCTGACCGAGGCAAGCCGGGCAAAGATCAGCGTCACGAGATGGTCCCAGCTGCTGAACGTCTTCGCATAGGCGTCCGCGTCATGCCGGGCCACGATCGCCTTGAACCCGGGCCGCGAGATCGGTTTGAGAAGGCTGGCGAAGATGCTATCCCGATAGCGCATGCCCGGCTCCATTTTCTGAGTCTCGACAACCAGAAAATAGCCGGTTTGCACCGGAAAAGCCGGGCATGCACCAGCGACACAGTGACTCGTTCCCCGGACAGCCGTGCGCTTTCGCGGGGATGACGCCGGAAAAGCGGCAAGGCAGCACGTTTCCTGGATGCCGGCCTTTCATGCGGAAGGATTGGTCCCCGGCCTGCGCTGAACGCGTAAGGATAATGGCGCATGATCCGGTCGCAGATCATGGTTCAAGCGGTGTGAACGCCAGCGGAAGCACTGCGGGAGCGCTCCATCAGCGCTTTCATCCGCACCACCGCAGAATGGAGGCCAGAGAAGATCGCCTCGCCGATCAGAAAATGGCCGATATTCAACTCGGCAATTTCGGGGATCTCCGCGACCGGCCCGACCGTGTCGAAGGTGAGCCCATGGCCGGCATGGACCTCCAGGCCCAGGCTGCCCGCGAGCGCAGCGCCCTCGATGAGCCGGCGCAGCTCGGCGGCATGGGCGGTGCTATCGCCTTCGAGCGCGGCATCGCAATAGCGGCCGGTGTGCAGCTCCACCACCTGGGCGCCAACCTTGGCCGAGGCCTCGATCTGCTCAGGCGCGGGATCGATGAACAGCGACACGCGGATGCCAGCCTCGCGGAGGGCATCAACAAATGGCGCGAGCCTATCGTGCTGGCCGACCACGGCAAGGCCGCCTTCGGTGGTGAGTTCGGCGCGGCGCTCCGGCACCAGGCAGCAGGCGTGCGGGCGATGCTTGAGCGCGATCGCCTGCATCTCCTCGGTCACCGCCATTTCCAGATTGAGGGGCCGCGAAAGGCGCTCCTTCAGCTGCGCGATGTCGATATCGGAGATGTGGCGCCGGTCCTCGCGCAGATGCGCGGTGATGCCATCGGCGCCGGCCTCGATGGCAAGCTGGGCCGCGCGCAGCGGATCGGGATGATGCCCACCGCGCGCATTACGGATGGTCGCCACGTGGTCGATGTTCACGCCGAGGCGCAGGGCACGCATGAGGTCCTCCAAGTCAGGCGGTGTGCAGCAGTAGTTTCTGCCGTTTGCGTGCGTTCGAGGAAGCGATCATCTTGCGCACGCCCATATAGGTGGCGAGCGCGGCGAAACCGCCAAGCGGCAGCGCGCCGATGACCATCGGCTTGAACAGTGGCCACAGCGCCTCCAGCGCCGAGCCGACTCGCTCCGGCGAGCCCGCCACAATGGCGTGCCGTAGCACACCGGCCTTGCTCTGCAGATCGACAATGCGCAGCGAGGTCTGCTGCCCGAGCAGCGCTTCACCAAGATTGAAGGTGGAAAACCAGATGATCGGATAGGTGAGCGGATTGCCGGCGAAAGACGACAGGAGGGAGGCCAGAATGCTGCCGCGCAGCACCCAGGACGTCAGGCCGGCCATCATCAGCTGCAGGCCAAGAAACGGTGTCCAGATCGCGAACACCCCTGCCGCAGCCCCGACCGCAATCCGGTGCGGCGACGAGCGCAGCCTCCTCAGGCGCAAAAGCGTGTAACGGATCGAGCGGCCAAAACTTCGCCGCGGCCAGAGCGCGACGCGAAGGCGCTCCCATAAGCCTGCGGGCCTGCGGCGGCTGAACAGCATTCCATCTCCTCATGCACCAACCCGTACCCCCCAAACAGGTCGCGCCAGGACAGGATAGGTAATCCATAATACGCCGTTTCGCTAGTGCGAGATGGCCTACACGTAAATTTGTGAATGATTATGGGTCAAAATCGGGCAGGAGGATCACGCTGCGCTAGCGGAGCGGCGCTTGGTTCGGTCGCAATGAAATCTCGGCCCCGGCGGGCTGAACGAATTTCCAGTCCTGGTTGTCTCATGCCGTCTAGAAACAGCAACGCTATGGACATTTACTTATCCTGTTGCGATCAAGTCATTTATGTACTTAGTGAGTTGATTTTCGCTATTCTCCGGCACTTATTATGCTCGACACACTCGGTTCGATCATCGCAAAAATTCTCCTGAAGAAATATTTGGGCGATGAAGCCGCACAGATCGGCGGTGGTGTCGTTGACATCCTCAAAGGGAGGATCAAGGCTCGGCTGGAGCGGACCAAGACGAAAAATGTCGCCGAGGAGATCTCCGAGGAGATCGTCGAGCGTCTGGAGGGGCTATTCGAGAAAGAGCACGTACAGGGTCTCAACGCCGAGGCTGTTGCTAATGAGCTTGGAGAAACGCTCAAAGCTGAGCCGATCCTCCCGCTGTTCCTGACACGCGATCTCCAGGCGGAGAAAATCTTGCCGGCCCTGCGCGAGCGGCGCCCTTTGCCCAGCGGCATGTTCTCTGAGGCCGAGACCAGCCTCTACGACCGGGCGCTCAATCAGATCACGCATCAGCTTGTCGCCGTCGCCGACAAGCTGCCGGAATTCAATGCTCGCTATCCCGCCGAAAGCCTTCAGCGCTTGCAGGCGCTGCAGGCGGGACGGCACAGATCCTGGACGAACCGGCCTCATCCTGGCGAAGCTGGATGAGATATTGCAGCGGCTTTCCGGCGGTCCGAGCGGAGCAGAACGCGCCTCCGATGACTACGAAAGTCGCTATCTCAGCACAATCCGCCGCGACCTGGACTATGTCGAACTGCTCGGCGTGGAGGTGCTGCCCGAAACCAGCGACCATTCGCTTTCGATCGCCTACATTCCCCTCACGATTGCGAATTTGGCGGAAGTCGACAGCGAGGACAACGGCCCGGAGGATTTCGAGGCCTTGCTGAATGGAACCCTGTTGACGAACAATCGGCTTCTTATCATTGGCGAGGCAGGAAGCGGCAAGAGCACACTGATGCGGTGGGCGGCGGTCAGCGCGTCGCAGCAGCTCCAAACGGCTGCATTAGACGGCGACCTTTTTCATCCTGCTTCAGGCCCGGACTTCACCAGGTTGCGTGACGACGGTTTTCGCGTCCTGCCGATCTGTTTCGATCCGACGCACATGACATTCGGCGAGGTTTTGAGGCGCGTTGGCTCGCTGTCCGTTCAGCAAGATCTTCTGGCACGATACGTGTTCTCTTCAAAGCACGAAGTCCAGATAAGCGCGCTGGGAATGGAGCTTTTTAGCGTCGATGCCGGGAATGACGCTGCTTTGGACAGCTTCTATCCCGTGCTTGGCGAGGACGGAAAGCTCGTCGGCGTATTGCGGGACGGACGATTCCATGCCTCCTGGCGCCGCCGCGTTCCCTTCCTTGTTCGTCTCCGGCATTGCGAGAAGGGAGAGCTTCCAAGCCCGGAAGACTTTCCGAGCATGGTATCGAAGGCCTTGGGGACCCCGCCCGCCAACTGGGTCTCCTCGATCCTGCAGGCGAAGCGCGCGATGATCCTGCTGGACGGCGTCGACGAAATTCCCGAATGCCAATCGGGGTGCCGGCGAGCAGCAGCGATAAAGTCTCTGATGAAAACCTATGAGGGCAATCTCTTCGTCGTGACATCCCGGCCGACGGCGCTCGCGCAGGGCTGGCTTGCGGATCTCGGTTTCGAGCAGGCGCGCATCAACCGATGTCGCTCACCGACTGTGATCGCTTCATCGAAAAGTGGCATGAAGCGCTGGCCGCAAATCGCGAGAAGTCGACGTTTCGCCCTCGAAGGCCGCCGAACTCGCCAGCACCTTGAAAGCCAAGCTTCGCGATGCTCCCCCGATCCGCCGGCTCGCCACAAACCCGCTGCTGGCTGCTGCGATCTGCGCTCTCCATTACTAGCGCAACGAATATCTGCCCGACACGAGTCGGAACTGTGCGAAGCGATCTGCAGATGCTGATCGATCGGCGCGAGAAGGAAAGTCGGCTCAAACTGGACGAATTTCCAACGGCCTATCGCGAACTCACCTATCCAAAACGCCGGCAGATCATCCAGGCCATCGCCTATTACACGGTCCGCAATGAGGAATTCACCATTGCTCAGACTCGGATGCAGGCCGAGGTCCGGGGAATCCTGAAGACCACGCCGACCATTCCGAGGCTGACGCGGCCGAGGTTTGCGACGGCCTGATCGAGCGGAGCGGTGTGCTTAGGGAGCGGCGCAGACGTCGGTCGATTTCATTCACAACACACTGAAAGAATTTCTGGCCGCCGAGATTTACGCTGCAAAAGGCGATGTCGGCGCGCTGACCAAGAACGCACTCGATCCCACATGGGAGCCCGTGTTGCTGTTCGCCGCCGCGTCCTATCAGGGCGCAAGAGCAGTGCCGACGGGCCGTCGCTCGCGACGGAGTTCATGGGGCGTCTGCTCGGCAAGGCGGAAGCGAGGAAGGAGCAGCGGCGGCGCCTTCCAGATCCTCGCGCTGCGCTGCGGGGCCGTTGCGGAAGATCTCAGCCAGGAAGTACAGGCGACGATGCGGCAAGTCGAGAAGGAGATTTTCCCGCCGCGGACGCTGCGCGACGCTGAGGAGTTGGCCGAGCTTGGCGACTCCGTCGTCCATTTCATGAAATCTCCGCTCCAAGAAATGCGCGCCATGCGGCAGCCTGCGTGCGTGCGCTCCGCCTGATCGGCACCGAACGGGCCAAGAAGGCGCTGGAAGGCTATCTGCGAGACGGAAGAAGGTCGGTTTATCTCGAGCTCGCTCACGCGGTGCATCCGCTGAGCATCCCAGCCGATCCAGGCAATTGCGTCAGATCGTGTTGAATGGGAGGCTCTGCCGGATTCCATCAAGAGGCAAATCTCCGACCTGGAGCCATTGCGCGGCCTAATAAACCTACACTCGCTCTATCTGAGCGGCACAAAGGTTGAAGATCTCGGGCCGCTGTGCGGAATGACAAACCTGCAATCACTTGATTTGGGCTACACCCAGGTGCAGGAAGTCGAGGCGCTGCGCAACCTGACAAACCTTCAATCGCTCGATCTACGCAGCACCCGCGTGCAGGATGTCGAGCCGCTGCGCGGGATGACAAACCTGCAATCGCTCTTTCTGATCGCACCCGGGTGCATGATATCGCGCCGCTGCGTGGGATGACGAACCTGCAACTGTTCGGTCTGAGCGGCACCCAGGTGCAGAATCTCGAGCCGCTGCGGGGCATGATAAATCTGCAATCGCTCATTCTGAGCGGCGCCCAAGTACAGAATATCGAGCTGCTGCGCGGGATGATAAACCTGCAATCGCTCTTTCTAAGCGGCACCCAGGTGCAGAATCTCGAGCCGCTGCGCGGGATGATAAACCTGCAATCGCTCTTTCTGATCGACACCGAGGTGCAGAATCTCGAGCCGCTGCGCGGCATGATGAACCTGCAATCACTCCATCTGAGCGGCAACCCGGTGCAGGATCTAAAGCCGCTGCGCAGCATGATAAATCTGCAATCGCTCTTTCTGAGCGACACCCAGGTCCAGGATCTCGAGCCGCTGCGCGGCATGACAAACCTGCAATCGCTCTTTCTGAGCGGCACCCAGGTGCAGGATCTCGAGCCGCTGCGCGGCATGATAAACCTGCAATCGCTCTATCTGAGCGGCACCCAGGTGCGGATCTCGGGCCGCTGCGCGCGCTGACAAACCTGCAATCGCTCGATCTGATAAACACCCAGGTGCAGGATCTCGAGCCGCTGCGCGCGCTGACCAACCTGCAATCTCTTGAGGGACACCCAGGTGCAAATGTCGGGCAGCTGCGCGGGATAACGAAGCTACGCATATTCAGATAGACTGCTCCTGCAGCTGCCGGCAGTTCATATCGCCTGTCGTGGTCATCGGCGCCAATCAGGCAGGAGGATAGAGCCGCTGCGGCCGAGCCGACGAACTCCGCCAGGGCGAGCACACCGGGGCGCGTTCGTGCCCGCAATCGAAATGGCTTCTCGCCCGCGTGCTGCCCGACTCACAAGTCCATGCCGGGAAAGCGACCGCGGGCCACCGCGTTTTCGCGCTGCTCGCGCGAGTATTGCCGGACGACCTCGCAGACCGCCACGTTGTAGGACGACATCCAACGGTCATAGCCGAGCGCCATGGCCTCGCGGTGTCGCGGGTGGTCGCGCCAGGCCTGAAGCGAGGCCGCATCGGCGAAGGTCGCGACAGTGAGCGCCTCGCCATCGGCGGCCATATATTCCCTGTATTCGATGAAGCCGGGGATCGTCTGAACCAGATCCTTCATCTCCGCATCCATCGCGATGATCTCATCCACGAGCTCAGTCCGGACGCGCGTGCGAAAGACGACGATGATCATGACTTATTTTCCCGGCGCGGATGGTTCTCTGCGGCACCGTGATACGGTTTCTCTCCAGCCCGGACCATACACAAAGTGCGGCGCAAACCGTGATCGATGCCGAATTCGTCTCGGTGCAAGGGCGGGCATCGCTACCCACCACCTCCACCTCGTGGGTAGGCGGCTGCCAAGCGCTGCGCGAGCGAAATCGCCGCACCATGTTCAGAGAAAGTAACCATCGCGTGAAAAGGATAGGAAGCAAGGTAACCGCCGGCGAAGCCTCTGCCAATCCCGTAGGCGCCGGGTAATTTTGTGAAGATCGACGAACTTTCACCTCTTCAAACCAGCCTGTGCGAGAATTCAGGAAGCCGGAACCGAAGCCCTGGAGACCAACAATTATCTAGCCGGTGCGGGGATCAGCCATTGCAAGTTTGCAAGAATTACAACTTGAATTAAAACCGAACGTCTTTTAATGATCTTATTCAGTAGAGGCGGGGTTAGTTATGGGCAACTTCCTCAAGATATTGGTTCTTTTTGTACTCTTCACCACCTGGATAATAGAACGGGGCAATGCCCAAACCTCTCGTCCAGCTCAAGCGCCTCGCCCAGAGGCGGTGAACGCCGAAGATGCCATCAAAGCGCGCAAGAACGCCGGGACCATCGGTCTTGTCGCTGGTTCGCTCGGCGGCGCCTATCCGATCCTGGCCGAGGAAATCGCCAAAGTCGTTTCAGATGGCGACAAGTTGCGAGTGCTCCCGATGCTGACCCAGGGTTCGCTCGGCAATGTCGAGGACCTGCTTTACCTGCACAATGTCGATGTCGCACTCACCAAGTCGGAAAGCTTAACGTCCTTCAGCCGGGCCCGGAAGCTCAACCTGAAGGAGAGAATCCGCTATATCGCGCGGCTTTACGACAGCGAGCTTCACATCTTGGCACGGTCCGACATCCGCAGCATTGAAGACCTAGAAGGTAAGAAAGTCAGTATCGGGCCGGAAGGCAATGCTTCGGTCACCACGGTTCCGATCGTAATGCAGGCGCTCAAGATCAAGGTCGACATGATCAATGTCGACTACCCGATCGGCCTCGAAATGATGAAGAAGGGCGAGATTGCCGCGGTCATGCGCGTGATCGGCAAGCCCGGCGATACCTTCACCAAGGCTCCTGCGGATGCCGGCTTCCACTTTCTTTCGATCCCCACGGAGCAGTTCGCAAAGACTTTCGCCGACAGCTATGTGATCGGCATTCTGACGAACAAAGACTATCCTCAGCTCATCCCTGAGGGCGAAACGATCACGACGGTTGCTGTTCCGGAACTGCTGGCAGTCTATAACTGGCCTAAGGGGACCGACCGTTATCTGCGGGTAGAGCGCTTCGTTACCAGCTTCTTCACGAATTTTCATAAGCTCAGGGATGGGCCATTCCATAAAAAATGGAAGGATGTGAATTTGGCGGCGATCGTTCCCGGTTGGACACGCTCGGAAATTGCCGAGCGGATGCTGAAGAAGATGAACGTCAAAACCAGCAGCACACCACCTGGAGGTCAGCCTGCATCTGCGCCTGCTGCAAAAATATCGAAGGACAACGAAGCCCTATTCCGGGAATTCGTAAAGTCGCGGGCCAGCTCCGCCCAATAGCTGACTCGCCTTGAGCTGAAGGGGTAATAATGGGCGGAGGAACGCAGCTAGCGGCACACGGCAAGCTTTGGATCGGCTGCCTCACCACCATGCTCACGGCGCTCGCAAGCCAGGCGGCGGTTGCCACTGTCTTATCGGGCCAGGCGGTTCGTCCTGCGGCGCGAGAGAACGACCACACGCTCGTCGCGGCGGAGGACACCCTCCATTTCTCGGTGAAGGACATTGAGGCAGAACCGGGGAGCGACACGGCCATCCACGTCGATCTCCCCTCAAGCGCCGAGTTGCGTGCTGCTGATGCCGAGCAGACCGCATTCCTGCTCATCCGCAACATCCCCGAAGGGGTGAGCATTTCCCCGGGCATGGCGACGGGCCGCATCCGCGTGGTGCCGCTGCGCGATGCTTCGACACTGCGCCTCCTCACCAAGCCAGACATGCATGGGCAGTTCCAGCTCGAATTCTATCTGATCGGGCGATACAACCGCGCGATCGGCAGGACCACCGCCACCGTCACCTTTCGCCCACGCCAGACCGGCGGCACGCCCACCGCGAGCCGTCCGCTGCCGGAGACGCCGACCGCCGCGATCCAGGCCCTGCCGCAGCCGGAGCCGCTGGCGCCCAAGGCCGATGCGCCGCCTTCAATTCAGCCTCGCCCGAAGGCAGAGCCGCCCACAGCCAACACTGACGCGGAGAAGCCCTCAACCCGGTCTCGCCCGGAAGCGGAGCCGCTGACGCCGGAGGCTGAGGCCATCCTCCTGGCGCGGGGCAAGGAAGTACTCCAGCAAGGCGGCATCGCGGCAGCCCGCATCATCTTCGAGGAAATGGCGACGCATGGCAGCGCCGCCGGTGCATTCGCCCTCGCCCAGAGCTATGATCCGGCCGTTATTGCCTCTTCGGCGGCGTCAGCACCGGCTCCCGATATCGAAAAGGCGCGGAAATGGTATGAGCGCGCCGCAGAGCTCGGCAACGCCGATGCCAAGCGCCGGCTGGCGGAAATTGCTTCAGGCAGGTAGCGCGAGCAGCGGCTCCCGAACTGGCGAGGCGACCGTTACTTTTCCTTGTCCCGCAATTCGCGGCGGATGATTTTGCCCGTGGTGGTCATCGGCAGCGAATCCACGAAAGCCACCTCGCGCGGATATTCATGCGCGGCAAGTCGTGTCTTCACATGCGCGGCGAGTTCGGCGGCAAGCGCGTCGGAGGGCGCGAAGCCTTCCTTCAGCACCACGAAAGCTTTCACGATTTCCGTGCGCTGCGGGTCGGGCTTGCCGATAACCGCCGCCATCTGCACGGCGGGGTGGCGGATCAGGCAGTCCTCGATCTCGCCGGGGCCAATGCGGTAGCCCGATGACGTGATGACGTCGTCGTCGCGCCCGACAAAACGCAGCCAGCCTTCGGCGTCGCGGATACCCTGGTCGCCGGTGATGAGCCAATCGCCGAGGAATTTGGCCTGCGTCGCTGCCTCGTTCCCCCAATATCTCAGGAACATCACCGGGCTGCCGCGTCTCACCGCGATCATGCCGAGTTCGCCATCGGCGCAAGGAGCCCCGTCCGCGCCGATAACCTCCACCTCATGGCCGGGCACCGGGCGGCCCATCAGCCCCGCGCGCGGCGGCATGATGCTGGCGCAGGAGGAGACGATCATGTTGCATTCGGTCTGGCCGTAGAACTCGTTGATGGTGACACCGAGCGCGCGCCGTCCCCAGTCGAGCAGCTCGGCGCCGAGCGTCTCGCCGCCGCTCGCGACGGTGCGCATATCGAGGCGCCAGCGCGATTCGGCACCTTCGACGGCGCGCATCATCTTCAGGGCGGTGGGCGGCAGGAAGGCGTTGCGCACGCCATAGCGCTGGATGAGGTCGAAAGCCGCCTCGCCGGTGAATTTGGCAAAGCGTTTGGCGATCACCGTCACGCCGTGATGGAGCGCGGGCATCAGCACGTCGAGCAGGCCGCCGATCCAAGCCCAGTCGGCCGGCGTCCAGATGCGGTCGCCGCTTCTCGGGAAGAAGTCATGGCTCATCTCCACGCCCGGCAGATGGCCGAGCAGCACGCGGTGGGCATGCAGCGCGCCCTTCGGCGGACCGGTGGTGCCGGAGGTGTAGATGATCACGGCCGGGTCGTCGGCACTGGTGGTGGCGGGTGTAAAGCTCTCGGATTGCCGCTGCCTCCCGCCGTGAAAGTCGAGGGCGCCCGCCGCCGGGCCATCGATGCAGAAAATCAGCTCTAGCGCGGGCAACGCCGCGCGTATGGCGGCCAGCTTGGCGGCGCCTTGCGCGTCGGTGATCACGGCGCGGGCGCCGGCATTGCCGAGCCTAAATTGCAGCGCCTCATCGCCGAACAAGGTGAACAGCGGGATGGCGATGCCGCCCAGCTTATAGACCGCGATATGGCTGTAAGCGGTCTCGGCGGTCTGCGGCAGGAGGATGCCGACGCGGTCGCCCCGCAAGATGCCATTTGCGGCGAGCAGGTTGGCGGTCTGATTGGAGAGCGCGCGCAAATCGGCAAAAGTGAGGATGCGGTCGGGGCCATCCTCGCGGATTTCGATAATCGCCGTGCGGTCCGGATCGCGCTCCGCCCATTTGTCGCAGACATCGACGCCGATATTGTAGGCGGCCGGCACCTCCCAGCGGAACTGGCGCCGGAGCTCTTCATATGTCGCAGCCTTGGGCAGCATCGCACCCCCTTAGCTGAGCTTAACGCGGCAAGCAGCGGGACGGTAGAGGCGATCAGCGCAGATTGCGGCTGCCGGGCTTGACGGCCGGGGTAGCGGCGAGATGCGGAGGAAGTCCGTCCTCTGGATAGTTCTTGATGTCGAGCGTCAGGAGCGCAGTCAGCGGCACGCCAATTTCGGCCTTGCCTCCCGACCGGTCGACGAGGCAGGCGGCCGCAACCGTAACGCCCCCCTCGGCCTGGATCGCCTCGATGCATTCGCGGGAGGAAAGGCCGGTTGTCACCACGTCCTCCACCATCAGCACGCGCGCGCCTAGCTCGATCGTAAAGCCGCGCCGCAGCGTGAATTTGCCCTCGCCGCGCTCGAAGAAAATGGCCGGCACGCCGAGCTGGCGGCCCACCTCATAGCCGACGATCACGCCGCCCATCGCGGGCGAGCCGACAATGTCAAACGGGCCGTGGCCGGCGGAGCGCACCTTCGCCGCAAGCGCCGCGCAGAGACGCCCCGCGCGAGCCGGGTCCATCAGCGCGCGGGCGCACTGAAGATAGGTGTCGCTGTGGAGGCCGGAGGAGAGGCGGAAGTGGCCGGTGAGCAGGGCACCCGCCGACTGGAGTTCGCTAAGGATTTCGTCATCGGTCATGGGTGCTGGTTTTAGGCCCGCGGGGGTGCGAGGGCAAGGGGGATGCGGGAAGAAAGGATGACGCTCAGGGGCAATGTGAGCGCGCCAACAAACAAAAAGAGGGCCGCTCGTGGCGGCCGTTTTCGCCGAGCCTCATCAGTTGGTGTTGGCTTTACGGATGTCGTGGCTCGTCAAAACGAATGGAGCACTTCTGTTGGCGCGCCGGGTAAAAGGCGGAGTAAATCATGTGCATTCTTGTCGTAGAAGATGAGCCCAAACGGCAAGCTGCAGCTCGAGAATAGCCTGCCATCAGGATTGCGCGTCAGCGTGCTGCTTCCCGTCCGTCCAAGCCTGCATTGAGACTTGTCCGTTTCCGTCCCTCATAGCCGAGGCGAAAATCTCACCAACTCACCCCGATACCGGTTGTGGATTGCGTGCCGCCGGAGAGCACGGTCTGGGTCTGATTGACGGTGAGGCCATGCGCTTCACCCGTGGTCTGATTGTTGACCAGGAGGCTCGCCTGATTTTCCTGCAGGGTGATTGCGCTGCGGCCATCACTGGCGGTCGAATTGCTGTCGGCGATCAGCTCCGTGGTGTTGGTTGCGCCGTTGATCGCCAGAAGCAGTCTATCCTCGGTAAAAGCATGGGCCGAGGCGATGAAATTCGGTCCGCGGAACAAACATGGAAGCACGCTTGCTTCTAGCAAAAGGCGCAAGGCATTTCCGGTCAAAACAGCCGCAATCACCGCAATCCAGCGCGCGCCGCAAATTTCAAGCTGCTGGGGGCCTAGGCGTGTTTGCCAGTGCCGCGGATAATGTGCGATGGCTGATCACATCCCGCTCAGTCCCGTCTTCGGGTTCTGCTGTCGGAGACCCTAACTCATCACCCGCTCAATATGGCTGACCAGGGACAGAGTAAAGGCCTGAGAGGACGTCGCGCAGGTGCAACTCGGAAGCTGATCAGCGACGCTCAATTACAATGTGGGTAAGAAGAATGCTCATAATTGACACTGATGGAGGCGTTGACGATGCGCTTTGCATTGCAATCGCTGCGCAAATCGTCCGATCGGAGCTGAGCTATTCAATAGGCTACGGCAACACATCCGCCGCTCAGGCCTTTCACAACGTCTCGACAATCCTTAGGACGCTCGGATCAACGGCGCCGATTTTGCTTGGAGCGGCCTCTTCGCCGGACGGCTTCCCTGTGAATGCAGACGACATTCATGGGAGCGACGGAATGGGTGGCGCCATCGGTCCTTATGCTGTGTCCCGCTCTCAAATTCCATCATTGGACGATTGGATTGCTCAGCAGAATAGCCGAAATACTTCTGCTCGAACGAAATTTAAGATTTTAGGCGTCGGTCCCGCGACGAACGTGTGGCAGCTCATATCCGGCTTGGGAGCGGAAAACATCAGCGATGTAACGCTTATGTCTGGCGTTATTTTTGATTCCGGCAATATCACTGAGCATGCGGAGTTCAATGCTTACTGCGATCCGATGTCATTGCAAAAGGTGCTGACTTCCGGCGTTCCGATCACTTTGGTGCCGCTAGACCTTTGTCGAAAAATCCTTTTTCCAAGATCAAACCTGGCTTGCCTCGATGCGTTCGGACCGGCCAGCGCGATGCTGAAGCAAGCGCACGCGCATTACATGGATCAATATAAGATTTGGGAGGGCGTCGACGGGTGCTTTCCCCATGATGCCATTGCTCTGCTTGCCGCCTTATTCCCCGAAAGATTTCTGAGTTACGGCATGGATTTGACGGTGGACGTCGCAGGGGAGTTCCGCGGCCGTATGACGGTAAACGGTCTTCGCAGCGATAGTGCCGTCCGCGTCGTGCTCGGAGGCGATCTGAAGTGGGCGCGTGATTTTTTCAGGTTCAGCGGCAACACTCTCACGACGGCTTGGCAGGGCTAGCGGCATTCACAAGCGCCTCGTTCCGGGCCAGCTTCGCCGCGCCCTCAACTCATCACCCGCTCGACATGGCTGACGACGGAGAGATCGCGAAGGCGTGAGAGAATATCGCGCAGATGCTTCACGTCCCAGACCTCGATATCGATCAGCATATCGGTGAAGTCGGGCTGACGGCCGACCATCCGCAGCGAGTTGATATTGCCGTTGGTCTTGCCGATGATGCTAGCAATCTCGGCCAGCGAGCCGGGCTGGTTGAGCGCGGTCACCTTGATCTGCGCAGGGAAGCGCTCGGGTGAGGACTTATCGATATCCCAGGTGACGTCGATCCAGCGGTCGAGCTGCTCGTCATATTCGTGAAGTTTGGGCGAGTGGATCGGGAAGATGGTGATGCCGACGCCGGGATCGAGGATGCCGACAATGCGCTCGCCGGGGATTGCGCCGCCATCGGCGAAGCGGATCGGCAGATCGCTGTGAGCGCCGCGGATCGGGATGCCGTTGAGAAGTCCCGCGCCGTTTTCGGGCGTGCTGCCGGGCCAGCGGAATTTCAGATTCATGACCCGGCGCAGATTGAACCAGCCATCGTCAGACCGTTTGATGGCCTTGCGCTTCGGCGGCTCGGGCGGCTGCGCTTCGGGAAAGGCGGTGCGGAACACATCGCTCGCAGTCAGCTCACCGCGGCCGACCTGGGCAAGCACATCCTCCACCGATTTCTGCATGAGCTGCGGCGCGAGCTTGGCCAACAGCTCATCGCTGTAGTCCTTCTCGTGCTGAGCGAAGAAGCCGGTCAGAATGTTGCGGCCGAGATTGCCATATTGCTTGCGCACGGCTTCCCGCGTCGCGCGGCGGATGGCGGAGCGCGCTTTGCCGGTCACGACGACACCCTCCCAGGCAGGGGGTGGCGTCTGGGCTTCGGATGTGATGATCTCCACCTCATCGCCATTATGCAGCTCGCTGACCAGCGGCATATGCCGGCCATTGACCTTCGCCCCAACGCAGTGATGGCCGATATCGGTGTGCACCGCATAGGCGAAATCGATCGGGGTCGAGCCGCGCGGCAATGCGATCAGCCGGCCTTTGGGCGTGAAGCAAAACACCTGATCCTGGAACAGCTCCAGTTTGGTGTGCTCCAGAAACTCCTCCGGATTGTCGCCCTCGAGGAGATTGCCGACCAGCCGGCGCAGCCATTGATAAGGGGTTGCGTCTTCCGAGGGCGCGTGAGAGCCGTTCGCGACCGGCACGCCGTCCTTGTAGGTGGCATGGGCGGCGATGCCGAACTCGGCGATCTCGTCCATCAGCTTGGTGCGAATTTGCAGCTCCACGCGCTGATGGCCGGGGCCGATGATGGTGGTGTGGATCGACTGGTAATTGTTGAATTTCGGCGTGGAGATGTAGTCCTTGAACCGGCCTGGCACGGTGCGCCAGGTGGTATGTGCGGCTCCCAGCACCTGGTAACAGGCCTCGACGCTATCAACGATGATACGGAAGCCATAAAGATCGGAGAGCTGCTCCAGCGAGATCTGCTTGTTCACCATCTTGCGCCAGATGGAATAAGGCTTTTTCTCGCGGTTGCGGACCTGGGCCGGGATGCCATGCTCGGCAAGCTTGGCCGTCAGCTCGGACTCGATGGCGCGGATGATGCCCTTATTGCGCTGCCGCAGCAGCGCCAGCTGGCTGGTCAGCGTCTCATAGGCTTCCGGATGCAGCCAGCGGAAGGACAGCTCCTCCAGCTCATCCTTCATCTCCTGCATGCCCATGCGCCCGGCGAGCGGCGCGTAGATGTCGAGTGTCTCCTGGGCGTTGCGCCTCTGGCTCTCCGGCCTGTTGTATTGCAGCGTGCGCATATTGTGCAGCCGGTCGGCCAGCTTGACCAGGAGCACCCTGACATCGGAGGAGATCGCAACCAGGAGCTTGCGGAAATTCTCGGCCTGCTCGGCGCGCTTATTGGCGAAGTTGAGCTTATCGATCTTGGTCAGGCCGTCGACCAGCGTACCGATTTCCGCGCCGAAAAGCTGGTCGATTTCGGCCTTGGTGGCCTCGGTGTCCTCGATCGTGTCGTGAAGCAGGGCGGTCGCAATGGTCGCGTCATCCAGCTCATAGTCGGTGAGGATGGCGGCAACTTCCAGCGGGTGGGAGAAATACGGATCGCCCGAGGCGCGCTTCTGGTGGCCATGCGCCTTCATGGCGTAGACGTAAGCGCGGTTGAGCAGCGCCTCATCCGCGTGCGGATCGTAACCTAAGACTTTCTCGACGAGTTCATACTGCCGCATCATGACGGCAACCTTCAGCCCGCCGCGCGCATGGGGAGCTCCGGAGAAGCTAGCGCGAGCGGCCTCCCTGCTGCTGATCTGACGGGATGCTCCGCTCCAGGCCGCGCAAGAGCTCTTCCTCGGTCATGCGATCGATCACCTGATCGCTTTGCTCGTCATCGCGGCCGAAAACCGGACGGTCGGAGGCGGTCGGGGAGAGCAGCGGTACGGCGTCAGGCTCGGGCTCGTCCACCTCGACATAGCGCTGCATGGTATGGATCAGGTCTTCCTTCATATCCTCCGGCGACACCGTCCGCTCGGCAACCTCACGCAGGGCCACCACCGGATTCTTGTCGTTTTCGCGCTCGATGGTGATCGGCGCCCCTGCCGATATGGAGCGGGCACGATGGGCGGCTAGCAGAACCAGCTCGAACCGATTTGGAACCTTATCGACGCAATCTTCGACCGTCACGCGAGCCATGGCGAGGGGAATCCTTCATCTTTGTCGGGAAACGACTACATTAGATAGCCATTTTTCGGGGCTCGTGCAAGAGTAGCTGCCGGAACGATTGTGGAGCGCATGGTTAATTAACAATTTTTAAAACGCGACCCTCTTTCGCATTGCGCAACCTTGTGAGAAAATATGCCGTAGGCTGACCATATATCGGGTGGTGCCAGAGCGGCGCGACCTCGTTGAGCGGCCGCAGCACAAACGGACGGCGGTGAGCCTCGGGGTGTGGCAAGACGAGATGAGGCTTGTATTTCGACGAAAAAGGCCCATCTTGGGACGACCTCATGATTCGACCTTTGTAGTCGATGATATCGAGGTCAAGGGCGCGTGGACCCCAGCGGCGTGTATACTTTCGCCCTGCTTTTGCCTCGATTTTTTTCAGCAATGATAACAGGGCTATAGGGGGCAACGCTAAGTCAACCACGGCCACCGCGTTTACGAAATCTGGCTGGTCAGTTACCCCGAGCGGAGTCGTAACATAAAGAGCTGAACGGCGTAGGATGTTGATCCCGTTGCGGCAGAGCTGGCGATAGGCTTCGCGAATCGTGCTAGCTGGATCGCCCCACCGGCTGTTTTCATTGGATCCTAAAGCGATTATAATCATTTGCTTACAAATTCGAAAACAAGCACAGGCTAAGATGAGGATCAAGCCCAAATATGATAGCTACGGAAGCGGGGCAAAGCGAACGAAATGAGTGACCGCAAAGATAACCCGCTCCATCGAAAGGGTCGTTTCGAAATGAATTTTTACCCTTCTGAGCGGATCGCCCTGTTTATTGACGGCGCGAACTTATACGCGACGGCAAAATCGCTAGGCTTTGATATTGATTACAAGCGCCTTCTCAATCTGTTTCGCGGGAAGGGGCGCCTTTTGCGCGCGCTCTATTATACAGCGCTGGCAGAAGATCAGGAATATTCATCCATCCGGCCACTGATCGACTGGCTCGATTATAACGGCTATACGATGGTCACGAAGCCTACAAAAGAATTTACCGATGCATCGGGTCGCCGCAAGATCAAAGGTAATATGGACATAGAATTGACCGTAGATGCAATGGAGCTGTCCGAGCATCTCGACCATATTATTCTTTTCTCGGGCGACGGTGACTTCCGGACACTTGTGGAAGCACTTCAGCACAAGGGTAAGCGCGTCAGCGTCGTCTCCACGATGAATACGCAACCGCCCATGGTCTCTGACGAATTACGCCGGCAGGCAGACCAGTTCATCGATATTGCCGATATGGAAGCTGAAGTGTGTCGCGTGGTCGGCGAGCGGGAGCCGCGCGACCATAGCAGCCGCGGCGGCGGCTCTCAATTCAGTCCAGCTGAATCCGATGACTTCGCGGATGTGTAGCGCCGAACCTCGCAATGCGAGGTTCATCCTAGTTTAAGTTCAGTTGGCGTTATCAATCCTGAAGATCGCATTGTAGAAGCCGGGGGCAGAATGCTGAGCGGCGAGCCAAGCCACGACTGTCCTCTTTGCCCCCGCCTCGTCGCCTTCCGCCAGGAAAACCGGCGAACCTTTCCGGACTGGTTCAATGCTCCCGTGCCCTCCTTCGGCGACGCGAACGCGCGGCTGCTGATCGTCGGCCTTGCACCGGGCCTGCGCGGCGCGAACCGCACCGGGCGCCCGTTCACCGGTGATTACGCCGGCATGCTGCTCTACGAAACGCTGCTCGCCTATGGCTTTGCCAGCGGGAATTACGGCGAGAGCAGGGATGACGGCCTAACCCTCACCGACTGCCTGATCAGCAATGCCGTGCGCTGCGTGCCTCCGGCGAACAAGCCTGAGCCCTCCGAGATCGCCACCTGCCGCACTTTCCTGACAAGGACGATCGAGGCGCTGCCGCGGCTCGGCGCGATGGTCGCACTCGGCCGGATCGCCCATGATTCGGTGCTGCGTGCGCTCGGCAGAAAGCTTTCCGCGCACCCATTCGCCCATGGCGCGATCCATCAGCTGCCTGGATCTCTCACACTCTTCGACAGTTATCACTGCTCGCGCTACAACACCAATACCGGGGCGCTCACCCCGGAGATGTTCCGCAATGTTTTCGCTTCCGTACGGAAATATCTCGACAATTCAGGCGCCGAAACGGAACACTTGCGTCTCGCTTTAAGGCGGGTCACAATCTGAGCAATAGATCAGCTCAGCGAGTGCTAATGCTCAAGATTTCGGCGACGACGATCGCTCATGCGATTGCGCATGCGCGAGAGCGGGAAGCTTTTTCCGGTTCCTGGGACAACCATGTCGAACAGGCTTTCCATGATGAACCAGGGAGCGCCGCTCTCGATGACTTTGTCACCAGTTGGGGCGGTGGCGAACTTGCTGAGTTCATCTCCACGTTAAGTGAAGAGGAGCGGGCGAGCCTGCTCGCGATTGCTTGGATCGGTCAGGGAACGTTCGCCCCCGAGCATCTCGATGACGCCATTGCTAGCGCCAGGGCCGAGCAGTCTGATTACGACTATTTGCTGGGGCTGCCGCTGCTCGCCGAATATCTGCGCGACGGCGCCGAAAAGCTCCGCTGCTTCCCCTCGTAACGGCCACAGCGGCATACGCACAGCCGAAATCCATCGTGTCTCGGTTTGAATTTCGGCCAGGCTCAGCAGCGGACGGGAGACGTAAGGCCGCAAGAACTTCGGCCGCCTAAAGTGCTGGCTCCGGCCTTATCCGTCCAGTGCCGCGCGAAGGCGGCGGGCGTTCTCAGCGATCTGGTTGTCGTCGCCGCGGGTACCAGGCGGCCGGAGCTCGACACCCTCGAAACGCGGCAATATGTGGAAATGCGTGTGAAAGACCACCTGCCCTCCGGCGGGCTCGGAAAACTGCGTAAGGGTGATGCCGTCGGCGCCAAACGCCTTTATCGCCGCCCTGGCGATCTTCTGTACAGTCTGGATAACGGTCGCCAGATCCTTGGGGTCGGCATCCAAAATGTTGCGCGAGCTGGCTTTGGGCACGATCAGAACATGCCCATCAGTGCGCGGCATGATGTCCATGAACACGAAGCTATGCTCGTCCTCATAGACTTTGTGGCACGGCAGCTCGCCGCGCATGATCTTCATGAAGACGTTGTTGGGATCGTAAGCGGGAGTGCTGGACGGCATAAGACGCCTCGCTGCGTTTAATTCCCGCTCTGTTTGACAAGACGCAAGAGCGGGGTCAAGCCTCGCCGCGATCTTCCGGTCCCTCGCCCTTTTTGAACGGCGCGAAGTCGGCGAGATAGCGCGCTTCCTCCGCCACCGCCTCGCGCTCCTGCTCGAGGAATTGCGCAATAGCGCGCCGCAGCGCCGGATGAGCGAGATAATGCAGGCTATAGGTGAGCTGCGGAACATAGCCGCGCGCCAGCTTGTGCTCGCCCTGCGCGCCGGCCTCAACGCGGGCGAGCCCGCGCGCGATGGCAAAATCGATGGCCTGATAATAGCAGGCCTCGAAATGCAGGAAGGGATGGTCCTCCAAAGTCCCCCAATAGCGCCCGTAAAGCGTGTCGCCGCCAATGATGTTCAACGCTCCGGCAATCATCCGGCCGTCGCGCCGGCAGATGATGAGCAGGATCTCATCGCGCATGGCCTCGCCGATAAGCGTAAAAAAGCGGCGATTGAGATAGGGGCTGCCCCATTTGCGGCTGCCGGTGTCCTGATAGAACCGGAAGAACGCATCCCAATGCGCCTCCCGGATATCGCCGCCAGTCAGCTGCTCGATGGTGATCCCGGCACTGACCGCCTCGCGGCGTTCCTTCTTCAGCGCCTTGCGCTTGCGCGAAGCCAGCACGGCGAGAAAGTCATCGAAGCTTGAAAAACCCTGATTGATCCAATGGAACTGCCGGTCGGTGCGGCGCAGGAACGGCGCCTCCCCATGGGCCTGCCATTCTGCCTCGGTAAGGAAGGTGAGATGCAGCGAGGAGGCCTTATGCAGGCGAACCAGCTCGCGCGCACCCTGAAGCAGGGCGGACTCGATGGCCGTTTGATCCGGCCCTTGCCTTACGAGCAGGCGGCGGCCAGTCACCGGCGTGAACGGCACCGAGGATTGCAGCTTGGGATAATATTGGCCGCCCGCGCGCTCAAAGGCATCCGCCCAGCCATAGTCGAACACATACTCGCCCCGGCTGTGCGACTTCAGATAAAGTGGCATCACTCCCGCGAGGGAGCCGTCCGGCCGCTGAATCGCGAGATGTTGCGGCAACCAACCGGTCCGGGCGGAAGTGCAGCCGCTGTCTTCCAGCGCTTTCAGGAATGCGTGCGACAGGAAGGGATTGCGCCTCGAGGGATCGGGATTGGCACAGGCATCCCATGCCGGCGCCGAAATGCCACCGATCGCGTCATGCACGTAAATCACGCAATTGGGCTTATCGTCCATGCAGCTTCTGCAATCCTAGTGTGGCGCCTCGCAAAATGCCGAAAGAGCCCGCAGCACGTTAGTCGGCATTTGCGGGACGGGACACGAGAAGGGAAATTTCAGCAGGTCGGATCAGGGCCGCAGCTCCTCAAAGATGATCGCATCGGCATAAGCCTTGGCGCGCTGCCTCTGCTGATCGCTGCGCACCGTCCAGGCCAGCACCGGCAGGCCGAGCCCCCGCAGCAGCGAGACGCCGGGCCGCGGCAGGTCATCGACATGATAGGCGAGAAAATTCGGTCTGGCGCTCGGAAAATCAAGCAAGTGCGTCAAGCGGAAGCGGGTGAAGGGGGAAAGTTGCGGCCAATCCTGGCGCGTAAAGCGCATCGAGACAAGACCGCGCGGCAAGGTCGGCGCCAGCTCGCGAATGCCCTGAACAGCACGGGGATCGAATGACATCACCGCAGCCGGACCGGAATAGGCAGCGAGCGCGGCGGCGATGGTCCGGACGAGGCCGGCCGTGCCGTCTCCCGCCGTCTTGATCTCCAGATAGACCGGCACCTGGCCGGCCACGCTTTCCAGGAACTCTGCCAGGGTCAGCATCCGGTCGCCGGTGTCGCGGAAGGGAACGGCCTTCAAAGCCGCGGGGCTGAGTCGTGCCACCGCCCCGGCGCCATGAGTCAGACGCTCCAGGCTCGCGTCATGAAACACCACCGGCGCGTTATCCGCTGCCGCCTGGATGTCGGTCTCGATCGCAAAGCCGCTAGCGATCGCAGCCTGAAAAGCCGAAGCGGTGTTCTCGACGATGCCGCGGCTCGCATCATGCAGCCCGCGATGGGCAACCGGCCCGAGCGGCCATGGCAGGCCTTGAAATGCAACCATCAGGCGGTTGCAAAGACGGCGTCGATCTCGACCGCGGCATCGCTCGGCAGGCTCGACGCTCCCACCGCTGAGCGCGTGTGCCGCCCTTTATCGCCGAGCACGGCGACCAGCAGGTCCGAGGCGCCGTTGATGACCTTGGGGTGGTCGAGAAAGTCAGGCGTCGCATTGACGAAGCCCGTCAGGCGCATGCACCGGGCGAGCCGATCGAAGCCACCGAGCGCCGCCTTCACCTGAGCAAGAATGTTGAGGCAGGAAAGCTGCGCGGCCTTCTCGCCGTCCTCCACCGTGAGGCCCGCGCCCAGTTGTCCGGTGTAGACGATACCCGATGGACCGCGCGGCAGTTGTCCGGCTATATACAGAAAGCCGTGCGCCAGGCAGAAGGGGACATAGTTCCCCGCGGGCGCGGGTGCGGATGGAAGGCTGAGGCCAAGCGCCGCAAGGCGTGCTTCAACGTCGTCGGTCATTGTCATCTCCGCCAAAAACTGCGCCGTCTTATGACTGAAACATTTGCAAATGAGGGTGCTGAACTGGGATGCAAATGTTTCAGTCGAACCACTAGCAGCTGAACGCGTTCTTCCGAAAGCAGCAACCGCTCTTTTTCGAGCTGGCCTAGCGCTCTGCAACTATTTGTGTTTAGGAAAATGCGAAGGGCATGCCATGCTAAAGGCGCCTTCCCAACCCGACATGATGGACGAGCCTCGATTTGCCGATGCGTAAGACATGGATATGCGGCGGGCTTACTGCCGCGATAATTGCGATACCCCTGCTATCCCGGGCGGCCATGCCCGTCCCGCAGCCGGAGCTCCCGGCGACGCCGGCGAGCGGCCTTGCGCCACATCGCGCGATTTATGACATGACCTTGGCCAAGGCCGCCGAAGGCGCCAACGTCTCCGATGTCAGGGGGCGGCTCGTCTTCGATTTCACCGGATCGCCCTGCGAGGGCTATACGCTAAACACGCGGCTGGTCACCGAAATCGTCGACCGCGACGGCCGCTCGACCACGACCGACCTGCGCTCCTCGACCTGGGAGCACGCCGGTGGCGACAAGTTCCGCTTCGACAGCTCGCAATATCTCAATCAGAAATTGAGCGAGCAGGTGACCGGTCTTGCCTCGCGGGCCAAAAATGGCGGCAATGTCAACATCGCGCTGGAAAAACCGAAGAAGCACCAGCTGCACATCAAGGCGTCCTCGATGTTCCCGACACAGCATTCGATCGCCGTGCTGGATGCCGCGCAGGAAGGACGCAATGTGGTGCAGGCCAATGTCTTCGACGGTTCGGAGAAGGGCGAGACATATTTCGAGACGACCACGTTCATCGGCAAGCCGGTGCCCCCGGGCGAGGCGGGTTTCAAGCACATCCCTAACTCGGAAAAGCTCGACGGTCTCATCTCCTGGCCCGTGTCGATCAGCTATTTCGAGGACAAGAAAGGCCCCGACGAGGGCATACCGACTTACGAGCTGTCCTTCCGGCTCTATTCCAATGGCGTCAGTCGCAAGCTCTCCATCGACTACGGCACGTTCTCGATCGATGGCGAGCTCACTCGCATCGATTTCTTCGAGCCGGGCAAATGCCCGAGCGAGAAGAAGCCGCGTTAGTGCGTGATGATATCCGCGCGCATAGCCCTCTCCTCTGGCGGGAGAGGGCGGGCAGTTCCTGCTGAGCAGTGCCCGAAACTGAGCTTGCGCTCGTGTTCGTCAAGCTCCATTTGCGGCTGACAAGCTTGTCATGAAGGAGCCTTTCCCGTGACGGTTCACTCCACTTTTGCGCATATCAAACCTGCGCGTCCGATCTCGCCCGGTGCTCGCATCGGCCACGTCCATCTCAAGGTCGCCGATATCGAACGCTCGCTCGGCTTCTATGTCGGGGTGCTCGGCTTTGAGCTGATCACCACCTATGGCAATCAGGCGGCTTTCATCTCGGCCGGCGGCTATCACCACCATATCGGGCTGAACACCTGGGAAAGCCTTGGCGCTCCCCCGCCGCCGCCCGGCACGACCGGCCTTTACCACCTCGCGATCCTCTATCCCACACGCGCCGAGCTGGCCGACGCTCTGCACCGCGTCGAGGCCGCCGGCATTGCGCTTGACGGCGCCAGTGATCACGGCGTCAGCGAGGCGCTCTATCTGCGCGACCCGGACCAGAATGGGGTCGAACTTTACCGGGACCGGCCCGAATCCGAGTGGCCGCGTGACGCGGAGGGCCGCATCGCCATGTTCACCCGTCGCCTCGATCTGGATAGCCTGCGCGCCGAACGCAGCTAATGCCGGATGCGCTGGTCACTCAATCGAGCGGCACGCCCGGCTCGTATTTCACGGTGCGCATAGCGAGCGCGGTGCGGACGTGATCGACGTTCGGCGCAGCGGTCAAGTCGCGGATAATGAAATTCTGGAAGCTGGTGAGGTCCGGCGCGACGCATTTCAGCATGAAATCGATGTCGCCGGACAGCATCGTGCATTCGCGCACCACGTTCCAGGAGCGCGCAAGCTCCTCGAACGCCATCAGATCGGCCTCCGCCTGGCTGGTCAGGCGCACCATGGCATAGGCTTCGATATCATAGCCGAGCAGCTTGGCACTGAGCTGCGCATGGTAGCCGAGGATGAAACCGGCCTTCTCCAGCCCGCGCACGCGGCGAAGACAGGGCGGCGGCGAGATGCCGACGCGGCGCGCCAGCTCGACATTGGTCATGCGTCCATCGGCTTGCAGCTCGCGCAGGATCTGCCAATCGATTCGATCGAGCCTGATCCAGGATGGCGGCTGACGTCTCGTATTCATGCTTGGCCTGTGCGGCGCATAAGGTTAGAACCGGTGGTGAAGCCGCCAGCTTAGAACTTTATGTCGAAATGGCGCAATAAATGGAATTCAGCTTCCCACCACTTGCAGAAAAGATTGCGCTGACGCCGGCCGTGAGCAAGCACGAGGCTCCTTCTTTGCGTGGCAGGCCGGCATGGATTATCTCCGACGGCCGGGCGGGACATCTTGCGATCACGCTGGGGATTGCGGCGGCGCTTGGGGTAGACGCCCAAATCATACCGGTGAGGCCGCGGCTGCCATTCCGGCTGACGGCACCGTGGGGGCCTGCCGATCCGCGCCTGCTCGCGCAGCTCATGAAGCAGCCCTGGCCCGCCATTACCCTCGGCGCCGGCCGGCAGACTGTTCCGGTCATACGGGCGTTGAAGCGCAAAAGCGCCGGGCGAATTTTCACCGTCCTTTGCCAGGACCCGAAGACCGGTCCCTCGAGCGCCGACTTGACCTGGGTGCCGCAGCACGATGCGCTGCGCGGCGAAAATATCATCACGACGCTGACGCCGCCGCATCGCTTTGGAGGCTTAAGACTCGCCGAATTGCGGCGCATCATGCCCCCGGAAATCGCCCGGCTACCGGGGCCGCGCATTGCGCTGCTGCTTGGCGGCCCCGGCGGCGGCTACGCCTGGCCCGCGGCGGAGATCGAGCGCTTCGCGCGTCTCGTGCGAGAGATCGCCGCGCAAGGGGCGAGCTTCCTCATCACGCCGTCCCGCCGCACACCGGCCGCACTCCTCGCCGCTATCGAGAAGGCGACTGCCAATGCCCCGCGCTCGCTCTGGCAGGGCGAAAGCGAAAACCCCTATCCGGCCTTCCTCGCTCATGCGGATCGCTTCATCGTCACCGCCAACTCGGTGAACATGATCGGCGAAGCCTGCGCCACGGGGCGGCCCATCCATGTTTTCCATCCCGCTGGTGGCCGCCCGAAATTCCACCGCTTCCACGCCGCACTGGAGGCGCACGGTGCGGTGCGTCCGCTGAGCGAAAACAGCCCGGTCCTCGATGGATGGTCCTATGAGCCGCTTGATGCCGCGCAACAGGTCGCGGCCGAAATCGAGCGCCGCTGGCGGCAACTCCAGCAAGGAGCTGTGCCTTAGGGGTATGACGGGGTTGTCAGCCGGCGCGTGATTTCTTACTTGTCTCCCGGACCCTCATGAGGGTGGGGCAAAGGAAATTATGACCGTTCGCCACGAGAAGCTGATCATCATCGGTTCGGGACCGGCTGGCTACACCGCTGCGATCTATGCCGCACGCGCCATGCTGAAGCCGCTGCTTATCGAGGGCATCCAGCCGGGCGGTCAGCTCACCATCACGACCGACGTGGAGAACTATCCCGGCTTTGCCGATGTGATCCAGGGCCCGTGGCTGATGGAGCAGATGCGGCTTCAGGCCGTGCATGTCGGCACCCAGATCGAGTCGGACTTCATCAACAAGGTAGACTTCTCGCGCCATCCTTTGCGCCTTGAAGGGGATACCGGCACGGTCTACACAGCGGACGCGGTGATCATCGCCACCGGCGCGCAGGCGCGCTGGCTTGGCCTTCCCAGCGAAGAGAAGTTCAAAGGCTATGGCGTCTCGGCCTGCGCCACTTGCGACGGCTTCTTCTGCCGCGAGAAGGAAGTCCTGGTGATCGGCGGGGGCAATACCGCCGTCGAGGAGGCGCTCTTTCTCACCCATCACGCAAAGAAGGTGACGCTGGTGCATCGCCGCGGCGAGCTGCGCGCCGAACGTATCCTGCAGGAGCGGCTGTTCGCCAATGAGAAGATCGATGTGATCTGGGACACGGGCCTGGAAGAGGTGATCGGCAGTGCCAATCCGCCCTCCGTTACCGGCGCAAGGCTGCGCAACCTGAAAACAGGCGAGGTCTACGAAAAGCCGATCGACGCGATTTTTATTGCCATCGGCCATAGTCCGGCAACCGAGATCTTCAAAGGCCAGATCGCGATGAAGCCGAATGGCTATATCATCATCGAGCAGGGCACGACCGCGACCAATATCCCGGGCGTGTTCGCCGCCGGCGATGTGGCGGACGAGATCTATCGCCAGGCCGTTACCGCCGCTGGGCTGGGCTGCATGGCGGCACTCGATGCCGAACGCTATCTCGCGCAGCTCGAAACGCACGCCAAAGCAGCAGAATAATCGTTTTTGTAATATAAGAGACTAAATGGACCTCGGAGGACGGCTCGGCCCACCGATCGCGATGGACTGGGACAAGTTAAGGATCTTTCACGCAGCCGCGGAGGCTGGGAGCTTCACCCATGCCGGTGATGCACTCAATATGAGCCAATCCGCGGTTAGCCGTCAGGTAAGCGCCCTGGAAAGGGAGCTCAACGCTCCGCTATTCCATCGCCATGCCCGCGGCCTCGTGCTGACCGAACAGGGCGAGCTGCTTTACCGCACCGCGCAGGACGTATTCATGAAGCTGGCCGCGACGGAGGTCATGCTCTCCGATTCGCGGGGACGGCCGAGCGGCGATCTGCGCGTGACCACCACGGTGGCGCTCGGCTCGACCTGGCTGACACCGCGGCTCGGCGAGTTCTTGAACCTCTATCCCGACATCCGCGTGCAGCTCATCCTCACCGACGAAGACCTCGATCTCGGCATGCGCGAGGCCGATGTCGCCATTCGCCTGCAACCGCCGTCGCAGAACGACCTGATCCGGCGCAAGCTGTTCACCGTTCACAATCACGTCTACGCGGCGCCGTCCTATGTGCAGAAATACGGCACGCCTAAGACACTTACCGACTTGGACAAGCATCGAATCCTGATCTATGGCGCGACCGCGCCCGCGCTCTTGAAGCGCCTCAACTGGCTTGAGACGGCGGGGCGCGAGAATGGCTCGCCCCGTATGGCAGGCCTTCAGGTCAACAATGTCATCGGCCTCCTTCAGGGCGTGAGCCGGGGCGTTGGCATCGCCGTGCTGCCGGATTATGTGGCAGGCGCCGACCCGAGGCTCGTCAAGGTGCTTGACGGCGAGGACAACCTGCCGACCTTCGAGACCTTCTTCGTCTATCCGGAAGAGATGAAGGCCTCCAAGCGCATCACGGTGTTTCGGGACTTTCTGGTCGGGAAGGCCCGCGAATGGTCTTTCTGACCGGATGCGGCCGGTCGTGGTCGAAGGGCGTTGCGCGGTCTTTCAGCACCTCGGCGATTTCTTCGAAGGCCCAGGGCCGATACTCATTGCTATCCACCCCGACGTCAATGCTGTGTCCGAGGGGAGCGTGATTGAGACGGCCATGGACATGGCCGTGTAGATGCCAGGCGCCGCGATAGCAGCCATGCCACTCCCGCATCGGATAATGGCAAAGCACGATCTTCTGCCCGGCGATGGTGATCTCCCTGATCTGGCTCACCGAAGCGAAACGCTGTGCATGGCGCCTCAGCGTATGCCGGTCGTGATTGCCTTCGACGAGATGCACCTCCCCGTGCAGCCGGTCTAGATACCACTGTGCCTCCCGCTCATTGCGAAAGCAGAAATCGCCGAGATGATAGACCGTATCGCCGGGCGCGACGTAGGCATTCCAATAAGCGATTAGCCCCTCGTCCATTTTCTCGGCCGAAGCGAAGGGCCGCCCGCAGCTGCGTATCACCGCCTCATGCCCGAAATGCGTATCCGATGTGAAGAACACCGCCATTCTGGTATACCACTTCCGCCGGTGTGGCGCCTCGCAATTGCCGACCAACTTCGCGGCTAGGTCCGTCGTGGGCAATAGCGAGATAAGCGCCACACTAAGCCAATGATGTAACTAGTGTCCCTTTGTCCCGCAAATGCCGAGAGAGTCCGCAGCAAGTTCGTCGGCATTTGCGGGACGGGACACTAGCGACACTTGTTGCCCGCAGCGAAAAAGGCATAGAATTGCTCAACTCAACAACGTTTTTCTTCCATGCAGCGCCAAGCCAAGGGGCTAATGGTGAAGAAGCGCACGCTGATGGATGCCACGTCTCCACGGGGAGAGGAAACCGGAGGCAACTGCCGCATCTCAACTGAGCGTAAAGTCATCATGTTTTAGGCCGCCGGCCCGCGAACGACCCAGATGATCATTGGAACTGCCGGACATATCGATCATGGCAAGACCGCGCTCGTCAAAGCCCTAACCGGCACCGATGCCGACCGGCTCGCCGAGGAGAAGCGGCGCGGCATCACCATCGACCTCGGCTTTGCCTATTTTCCGCTTAGCGACGGCACCGTCGCCGGCTTTGTCGACGTGCCGGGGCATGAGCGTTTTATTCACAATATGCTGGCTGGCGCGACGGGGATCGACGCGGTGTTGCTGGTTATCGCCGCCGATGACGGCGTCAAGCCGCAAACCCGCGAGCATCTGCAGATCCTTGATCTGCTTGGCATCAAGCGCGGCATCGTCGCCCTGACCAAGGCGGACCTCGCGGATGAGGGGCTGATCGCTCAGCGAAGGACCGAGATCGAGGCGCTGCTGACCGGAACGGGGCTTGCTGGCGCGCCGATTCTACCGGTTTCGTCCTACGCGGGTGCCGGCATCGCGGAGCTGCGCGCGGCACTCGAAGCGTTGAAACGCGACCGCCCTGCCCCATCCGGCTATCCCCGGCTCGCCATCGACCGCAGCTTTTCCCTGGCGGGCACGGGGCTGGTGGTCACCGGCACGCTGTTTTCTGGCACGATCCGGACCGATGACCGCCTGATGCTGTCTCCGCCCGCGATCGACTTGCGCGTGCGAAGCCTCCATGCGCAGAACCGCCCCGCCAATGAGGCTGTCGAAGGACAACGCTGCGCGCTCAATATTACCGGGGCGCGGCTGGAGAAGGACAGGATCAGCCGCGGCGACTGGATTTTGGCGCCCGAGATCCACGCACCGACCGCCACGCTCGATGTGAGCCTTAAGCTGCTGGCCTGCGAGGAAAAGCCGCTGAAGCACTGGACGCCGGTGCACATCCATCTCGCCGCTACCCACGTCACCGGCCGCGTGGCGCTCTTGGAGGGGGACAGCATTATGCCGGGCGAGGAAGCCTTCGCCCAGCTCGTGCTCGACAATGCGATCGGCGCGCTCGCTCTCGACCGGATCATTCTTCGCGATATCGGCGCACAGCGAACCATCGGCGGCGCGCTCGTCTGTGATCCCTTCGCCTCGCCGCGCCAGCGCCGCAGACCGGAGCGCCTCACCCTTTTGCGCGCGCTCCGTCATCCGACCGAAGAAGCCGCCGCGCTCCTCCTGTCCGAAAAACCCGGCATGATCGAGGAGACCCGCTTTGCCGAGGCCCGCAATCTGACGCCGGCGGAAGCGGAGGCGCTGTGGCGCCGACTTGGGGCGGTGCGCAAGGAGGGTGTCGCGTTCAGTGCCGTCACCTGGGAGGCCGCCCAGAAGGAATTTTACGAAACACTCGCGGCTTTCCACGCCGCCTCGCCGGATGTGCCCGGCCCCCATCCCGAGCGGCTGCGTACATTGATGCCGCAGCGCCTCACGCCCGCGGCTTTTGCCGCCGTGCTGGCCGGCGCCGTCGAGTTCTGGTGCCGCGGTACAGGAAGGCCCCTGGGTCAGGCGGCCGACCCACAAGGCCACCCTCTCGCCAGCCGATGAGGAGCTGGCCCAGCGGATCGAGCGCACCATCGCCGGGCAGCGCTACCGGCCGCCCAGGGTGCGCGATTTAGCCGGAGAGCTGGCGATGAACGAGGAGCTGGTCCGTCAGCTGATGCGCAAGATGGCGCGGATGGGCCGGCTGGTGGAGATCGCCAAGGACCACTTTTATTCGCGCTCGACCGTTGCCGAGATGATCGCCATCGCCGCGCGTCTCGAAAGCGAGGCGCCCGACGGCCTGTTCACGGCGGCAGCTTTTCGCGACCAGATCGATAGCGGGCGCAAGGTCGCGATTCAGATCTTGGAGTTTTTCGACCGGCAGGGCATCACCATCCGCCGCGGCGATCTGCGTCGCATAAGGCCCGGCCGCCAAGCACGTTTTGGATAAGTGCGTCCAGCCCCGCATCTCCCGTGCCACTTGACCCCGGCGCTGACTGGCTGAAATAGTGCAGCTCCACCTGGGGAAGAGGTGCGCATCCGGTGGTGCGGCTGGCCTTCAAAGCCAGATGGGGTTGCCTTGCAGTCCTTCGCGGGTTCGACTCCCGTCCTCTTCCGCCGCATCTCCTATAGCTCTCCCCGATGCAGAACAGGTGCAGTCGTGCCGGTGAAGGACGGACGCGACCGCCGCGAAATTGGGCATTTCTGCGGCACGGCAACTTCTTTCTGCTTCGCTCGTTGTTAATCCCAACAGTGGAACGATAACGGAGTTCTGAAATGATGAAGTCTCTGTTGGTCCTGGCGGTGATCGCCGGGGCGTCAGCCCCCGCTTTTGCTGACGAATATTATGTGGTCCGCGGTCCGGACCAGCGGTGCAAAGTGGTCGAGACCCGGCCGGTCGAGAAATCTATTGTGCAGGTTGGGCCGCTTGCGTTCGTAACCCGCGAGGAAGCCGAATCCCAGCTCCGCGTGCTCTGCAAGGATGATGAGCCGAGCGAGCGCGTTACGATCGAAAAGGTTCGGTAATTCTTTGCGCAAAGTTGCGGCAGGTGCCGCAGGTCCAGTGGATAAGCTCCTCGCTTGTCCGCTGGGCTTCTTTTTGTAGCCCTGCGGCAATAAGTTGGCGGACAAGATGGTCACATCTTCTTTATGAATTTGCTGCGCCCGCGTTTTCGCTGGGGCACGATATTCCATGTCTGAAATGAAGGGCCTTCCGCCAGCATGAGCGCCTACACGCAGGAAACCGTGCTTTCGGTTCATCACTGGACCGATCAGCTGTTCAGCTTCACGACCACCCGCAGCGCATCCTTTCGCTTCGAAAACGGCCAGTTCATCATGATTGGCCTTGAGGTTGATGCCAAACCGCTGGTGCGCGCCTACAGCATGGTCAGTCCCAATTATGACGACAAGCTGGAGTTCTTCAGCATCAAGGTGCCGGACGGCCCCCTCACCTCGCGCCTGCAGCACATCCAGCCGGGCTCGCAAATCCTAGTCGGCCGCAAGCCGACGGGCACGCTGCTGCTCGACTACCTGCTTCCCGGCCGCACGCTTTACCTCCTGGCATCGGGCACCGGCCTTGCCCCGTTCATGAGCCTCATCCGCGATCCGGAGGCCTATTCGCGCTTTGAGAGAATCGTGCTGGCGCATAGCTGCCGGCGCGTGGCCGATCTCGCTTATCGCGAAACGCTCAGCCGCGGCTTTGCCGAGGATGAGCTGCTGGGCGAGGTGGCTGGCGGGAAATTCTTTTACTACCCGACCGTCACCCGCGAGGCCTTTGACCATGAGGGCCGCCTGACGGATCTCATCACTTCGGGCAAGCTGTTTCGCGATCTCGACCTGCCGCCGCTTGATCCGTCGCGCGACCGGGTGATGATCTGCGGCGGCCCGGACATGCTCCAGGACCTGCGCCAGCTCGTGATCGAGCGCGGCTTTGAGGAAGGCTCCAGTGGCCAGCCCGGCACGTTCGTGATCGAAAAGGCCTTTGTGGAAAAGTAATCGACGGGGGCGCACAGCTTGCCCTCACAAAACCAGGCTTTGCTTTCGCCGGCAGATTGGCAAAATAGCGAATCGCGGGGAGGCTTCATCATGACTTATCGGGTGATTCTGGAAAAACGGGATGGCGGTCTTGAGGTGCTCGGCGATTTCGAGACGCGCAAGGAGGCGATGGTCTGCATCAACCAGTTTCGCCTCGACGACGAGGGCCATGACGAATACCGCCGGCTGTGGATCGAGGACAGCGGCCGAGTGATCTACAGCCATTCATCGACGAACTACCTCGTCGACCGCTATCCAACGCGCCAGGCGTCTTGATGTGAGGCGCGATCGAATTGACGGAAACGCTGCATTGGGCTCGGCATTGCCCTCTCCCATTGTGAGCCTTTATGGCGAACGATAAACGTTCGCCTTCGGAGTGGGGCCCGCTGTGCCGCCTGAAATGGCCTCGTTTAGCTGATCAGAGGCGCTGGCGATGTCAGACGGTTTACGCCTCCAGCCCATCGAGCCTGGCCATCAGCCGCAGATAGAGCGCGGCCGACTTGCGCCAGCGGAAGCGACGCGCCTGGGCATGGCCTTTCTCGATCAGCTCCGCCCGCAAATCGGCGTCGGCTTTGAGGCGCCGAAAATGCGCGAGCCATGCTGCCGGGTCAGTCGGCGCTGCATAAAGCGCAGCATCGCCGCACACCTCCGGCAGGCTCGCCCGGTCGGTGGAGACGACGGGACAGCCGCGCGCCATGGCTTCCAGCGCCGGGAGGCCGAAGCCCTCGGTGAAGGAGGGAAAGGCAAGGCAGAGACAGTCGGCGAACAAAGCCGCGAGCTCATCGTCGCTGATACTGCCAAGCCAGAACACGTTCGGCGCATTAAATCGCGGGGTTCCCTTGCTGAACACATTCGGATCGGCGGCTCCCGCTATGGCAAGCTGCAGCCCTGTGGCTGCCAGATCATCGGCCATGTCGAGCAGCATATGCACGTTCTTGTGCGGCGCGGGGCTGCCCAGCACCAGGATCGTGCCCCGGCCTGCGGCCTTTTCGGTCTTCATCGAATGCTGCGGTTGCCAGCTAAGCACATGTTCATGCCCATTGGGGATGACCGCCATTTTCCTGCGGCGCGCAATGCCGAACGCGGCCAGCTGGTCGGCGGAGAAGTGCGACACCGTCGCTACCCGCGCCGCACTTCTCCCCAGGGCCGGCAGCAGCACGCGGTAGAGCGCGCGGAACTGTGCGGAGTAACTTGCGGGATAAAGCCGCGTGTTCACGTCATGTACGCAAACGATGTGCTTCCGGGCCGCAACCGGACCGGCATTGCCAAGGCTGATGAGACCGCCGCGCGGGGTCCTGGGCAGGACCAGCTGCTCCCAGGCATGGCCGCCGCTCTTGCCGGCGCGGCGCGGGGAAATGGCCTTCAGCGGCAAGGGCCGCATGAGACCGGGCGGCACCAGCAATTCCAGTGACAGGTCTTTTGCGAGCGGATGCCCGTCGCTGATCAGTGCATCGAGCGCCCGGGTGATCTCCTGTGCATAGCGCTGCACGCCAGAGAGTGGCTGCGTCAAAAACCGGCCGTTGATACTCCAAAATCTGGCCATGACCTCAAAGCTGCCGTTCGGTCCTCACGCATCCACCTTTGCGGGCGTCGGCCCCAGTGCGATGGAAGCGGAACACCGCTCCTCCTTCGCACACAGGCGAAATCCCCGCGCAAGGGCGGGTCCGCCACCTCGCAACACTCACACAGGCTTACTGGATCCCCGTTAACATGGTGATTCGGCTATTGCTGTGGCTCTGTTTTCCACCTGACCCGATCAGGCTGTAAGGGGAAGCCTCTATTACGGCAAAAGGCGCTCTGCTCTATCACCGGTCGTGCGCCGGCTCAATCATCGGGCGCTACTATTCACCGGAAGGTTATGCCCAGCTTCTGCGACGCTTTAACCGCAACTCCCGAAGATGCTGGCACTTGCGGTAAGATCGCGCTTAGGTTGCTTAAATCTCAATGGCCCGCTTCGCGTGCAGCCCTTTCGCCTTGGACGATCATGAGCATCCCGCAATATTCAGCCGATTTTTCGCTCGCCCTGATTAACCGCACCGGCGCCTACTATGTCTGCCGGGATGTCGTCGAGCGACTGAACCGGTTCTTCCCGGCGGTGCGCTATTGGCGGCTGTTTCTGAAGCGGGAGCCTCAAGGGCTCATGCGCAAGCTGCTTGGCCGGGCGATGCTCTATGAGCTCGGGCAATTCGGCGGCACAGGGCTCTTGCCGCGCCCGCGGGCAAGCCGCGCAGGCGATTTGCCGACGCTGTTCCTCGACCCGCTCTATGTGCTGCGCACGCGGCTTGAGGCCCGCGATATCGTGCTCTGCCACGATGTGGGCCCGCTCACCCATCCCGAGCTGTTCGATCGCGGCACGACCGCCATGTATCGGCAGGCCTATGATGTGATCCGGCGGTCAAAGGCCGGGATGGTCTTCGTCAGCGAGGCCTCGCGCGCCGAATTCACTTCGCTGTTCGGGGACGATTTCCGTTTCCTCGAAGTCATTCCGCTCTATGTGCGGGGGAGCGTTGCTGGGGGCGAGGAAAAAGCCCCGCCAGGCATGCGCAAGCCGTTCCTGCTCACGGTCGGCGGTCTGGAGGTTCGCAAGAACCACCGCCGGATCATCGAGGCCTTCGCCGCTTCGGGGCTCAGAGAGCGCGGCTATTCCTATGTGTTCTGCGGTCCGCGCGGCAATAGCGCGCGAGAGGTGCAGGCGCTCGCCGAGACGACGCCTGGCGTTCATGGCTTCGGCTATCTGAGCGATGCGGAAGTGTGCTGGCTCTACAACAACGCTGCCGGTTTCGTGCTGCCGAGCCTGCTCGAAGGCTTTGGCCTGCCGCCCCTGGAGGCGGCGCAGCGGGGGCTGGTCTCGATTGTCAGCCGCGGGGGTGCACAGCAAGAGGCGGTCGGCGAGGGCGCGATCCTGGTCGATCCGAAATCGGTGCCCGACATTGCCGCCGCAATGCGCCAGCTCGCCGACATGCCAGCAGAGGAAAAGCAGCGCCGCCTCGGCCTGGCGCGGGCGCATGCCAATGCCCTGTCGCAGGAGCTTTATCTTCAGCGCTGGAGCGACCTGCTGTCGGGAGCAGCCGCCCGATGATGCTGGCACGAAACCGGATCTGGGCGCTGAATGGCGATTTCGTAGCCTTGCGGCCGACCGGCGTCGCCCGCTATGCCCGCGAGGTGACGCTGGCGATCGATAATCTTGTCGGCGAGGGCCATCCGGCCGCGGCCGGTCTCGATCTAACCCTGATTGCGCCGCGCCAGCCGGAAAATCTAGCCCTGCAGCACATCCCAGTCCATGTCCTGCCCGAATTCCACACGCCCCGCCTGCCGCAATATTGGGTCCAGCGGCAATTACCGAGCGCGGTCCAGGGCGGTCTGGTTAGCTTCTGCAATCTCGCGCCGGTGACTGTGCGACGGCATATCGCCTGCATTCATGATGCGCACACTTATCTCATGCCGGAGAGCTATGGCCGCGGCTTTCGCCTTGTCCATCGTCTGATCCTGCCGATGCTGGGCCGCCGCGCCCGCTACATCACCACGGTCTCGGAGCTATCGCGCGATCATCTGATCCGCTATGGCATTGCGCCGGATGAAAAGATCGTCGTGGCGTATAATGGCGCGGACCATGCCGGGCGTTGGACTGATGCGCGCTCTACTCTCGAACTCGGACCACGCCCCTTCGTGCTGTGTCTCGGTCAACCGCAGCGCTACAAAAATATGGAGCTCGTGCTGAAAATGGCGCCGAGCCTCGACGCGCTCGGGCTCGATATTGCGATGGCCGGCGACATCTCTGAAGACGTCCTGCCGCTCAATGGTGCAGGGCGTCCCGGCAATCTCCGCCTCATGGGGCGCGTTAGCGATGATGATCTGGCAAAGCTCCTCAGCAATGCCGTGTGTTTCCTGTTCCCATCGCGCATCGAGGGCTTTGGCCTCCCCGCCATCGAGGCCATGACGCGGGGCTGCCCGGTCATCGCCTCGACAGCGCCATGCCTGCCGGAAATCTGCGGTGAGGGCGCTATCCTCGCCGATCCCGACAATCCGGAAGCCTGGGTGCGCGGCGTCGGTCAGCTCTGGCACGATCAGCAGACCCGGCGGCGCATGATCGAGAACGGCCGCAAGCGGGCAGACCGCTTCACCTGGCGCGCCATCGCCGAGACCTATCTGACGCTGATGGCCCGCGTGGATGAGGAGGACCGGCGCTCAGCATCGGACCGAAAAGTGGAAACCACTTTTCGGATAAATCCGATGCGTGAGCAATAAAGTTAGTGGCCCGTTGAGGAGGCCGGCGTCGAGGCCAGTGTCTTCACCTGGATTGCGCGGCGCTCACCGCGCAATCTGGCGCGCAGCGCGTTGAAGATGAACACCAGCTCGCCACTCAACGGATGCCTGACCAGCCAAATTCCAGCTAGCCAGCCGAACACCGCAAGAACGCCTAAGAATATGCCGTGCGGCGCCGATATGTCGAACTGCATGCCCTGATAGACGATCTGAGCGGCTGGGGGTATGGCGGTGCAGAAAGTCACGACAAAGCTCTTCACTGTCGCTGCGCCAAGCTCGCGCCAGCGGAAACGCAGGTGCAAGCGGACGAACGCGAGCCCCACGAAAGCCTGCACGGCATAGGTCACGACGAGGCTCGCGGCGAGGTACGTCAGCCCATAAGTCGCCGCAACACCGCTGATCACCCCAGAGATCGGCAGCACGATAACGCTCGACAGCACCAAATCGCGCATCGCGCCGATCGCCATCAGCGTTGGGTAGATAAGGATGCCGGTGAAGGTGAATGTCATCGCCATGGCGATGATCTGCACCAAGGGTACGATGCTGAACCATTGCGCCCCCACCAGAATCTCCACGGCCGGGTGAGCGAGCAAGGCCAGCAGCACGAAGGCCGGCCAATAGACGGCCGAGATGTAAGAGACGGCAAGCAGGAACGGCGCTTTCAAGTCGCCGCCCTTTCGCGCCTCTGCCGCCAGTGCCGGCGCGACCACCGGGACGAGGCCGGACAGCAACAGTTTGCCGGGTGTCTGGCTGACCAGCAAAGCGCGGTTGTAGAAGCCGACGCCGGCAAAGTGGAACACCCGGCTGACCACCAGATAGGGCAGCATGTCGGCAAGCTGAGTGAGTAGCGCATAGATGCTGCTATAGCCGCCAAAGCGCACCGCCCGGCGCCAATGACCGAGATGCGGCTTGAAGATCCAGAAATCGGGCTGGAAATAGAGGGCGAGAATCGCGGCAGCGAGCGAGCCGGCAAGAGAGGCCCAGGCAAAGCTCTTGTAGCTGAAGCCGAGCAGAACCAGAGTCACCGTGACAACGGCATTCACCGAGACTGTGGTGACGTTGATCAGGGCATATTTGCCGAACGCAAGATTACGTCGGAACAGCGCCATGATTGGACGCTCGAACGGTCCGGGCAGGAAGGCGAGCGCGAAAATATGAAGATAGGCGGCAAGCTCGGGCACGTTATATTGGTCGGCAATCCAGCCGGCGGAGAGAATGATCGTCAGCGTGAGCACCGCCGAGATGATGAACATGACCGTAAAGGAGGTGCGGATATCCTCGCGCGACAGCTCTTTTTGCTGCACCAGATAGGTGCTCGGCACGTCGCGAAAGGTCTCTACCAGTGTCCAAATCGTGGTGCCGAGGGCTGCAACGCCGATCTCCGACGGCGTCAGCAGGCGGGACACAATGGCGATGAGGCCGAAATTTACCGCCAGATTGATGTAGCGCTCTGTGGAGGTGAAGAGCAGCGCTCGCCTGATTCCGGTCATCGACAGTCCTCAGCCTTCCTCTTTGCCCGGCAGCCAGTTCCAAGAGCAGGCGCGCCGTCGCCTCGCCCGAGTGCCCCCAAGAGGATTGCCCGCAATGTGAGGCTTCGCGCGGCAAAGCCCGGCGCTCGCGCGATCATGCCGATCCGCCGAAGTCCGGGTTCTTCTAAACCGGCGATTGTGGCCGGCCATTGTTTACAAATCATCCTATGCACTCCGTGGAGCCGCCTGCGTTCGCGGTGCCGCATGGGTTAAAGCCTCAATATCCGGTAAATGCATCGGCCCAGCCGCCCTCCGGCGCTCGGAAAGCACGTGATGGCGGCAGGCAAGAACGGTCGCGAGCGCGGTGAAGAACAAGACGCCGGGATCGGCCGTGCCGCCAGCAATGCTCCCCGCCAGCAGAAAGCCGATGACGGCGGCGCGCGCGCTCGAACAGAGCGCAAACAGCGGCACTTCAGCGCGGGTCGGCCGCAGTCTTCCCATCCCGCGCAGCAGTAGCCCGGTAAGGGCGGCCACCATCGCCGATCCGACGACGCCGAGCTGCGACAAGGTCGAGACGATCCAGCTGGAAGAGCGCGAGCTGCCCATGCCGACGCCCAACCCGTAGGTATCGAGGAACGATTGCAGGCTGCGCAAATTCCAATAGGCGCGCTCCTGGCCAGAGGACGAGGTGGCCTTTTCCAGCACCATGGTCTGCAAGAGATCGAGGAACGGCTGGAACAGGCGGCTGTCGAACAGGTAGAACTCCCAGCATCAGCGCGAGCAGAGCGAGCCCAGCGACGACGAGCACCAGATCCTGGGGTTTGAGGCGGTCGCGAAGTGCGCCCCGGCCGACCGACAACAGCGCCAGGCAAATCAGCACCGTACAGCCGACATAGGCCGTGCTGGATGTGGAGAGCAGCAGCAGGATCAGCATGGCGCTTGCGAGCAGCAAAGCCAACCGTGAGCCTGCCTCGCGCCAATAGGTGAATGAGAAAGCAAGTGCCGACAACCCGAAGGCGGCAAAGGAGGAGGCCTCAGGACAGCCGCCGACGATACGCCAGAAACCGGATTGCTCCGTCTCGGTGAGGAGCGCGTAATTCGCGGTGCGAATCGGCAGCAGCAGATCGCCGGTGCCAGCAAGCTTTCCAGCTAAGTCGATCGCGCCGAGCAGGACATGCATGATGACAAATGTGAAAAGGCCAAGCCGGACCACCCGCAGGGTCTCACGGCGCATCAGGAGAACACAGAAGGCAATGAACAGCAGCACGCCGAGCAGGAAATAGGCGGTCTGCGTGATATTGCCGGAGACTGGGCCGAGCGGCAGTTCCTTCACCACGCCCTCGATCGGGATGAAGGCTGTCGTGTCTCCGGCGAACAGGCGCGGAAAAATGTAGCTGCCGGCCGCAACGTAGAACGCCAGCGCACAGACGAGCCACGCCGCCGGAAATTGCGTGAAGGCACGCCCGATATCGGCGAGCACCTCGCGGCGGGCAGCGACCGCGCCGATGATCGCGATGGCGAACAGGGTGTAGATCAGCGGCGAGGAGCCGCCGAGAGAAGACAGCGTGGCGAAGGCCGTCGCGCCGAAAGGCAGCGAGGCGAAGAATCCGATGATTAAAGCACCACCGGCCACCCCTCCGCCGAGAAGAAGGACGAGCCAAACTGCCAGACCTGCAATAGAAAACGACATGCGCGAATATGGAAAATCTATCGGTGCGGTGACGGAAGTATTGGATTAAAAAAGCTATTTTGCCTTAATGGCGTTGGCAAAATGCGGAATCTGCGTTTACAATTGTCTACTCGTTCTTCATGATTTTTTACGCACAGTCAGCTTATCTCCTTGTCCGCGGGCAGGTGGCGGAACAAGGTTGGCGAAGCGGGGGCTTTGACATGCTGTGGGTGATCATAACAGCTGGATTGACGGGACTCCTCAGTGGCTGCCTTTTCCGGGCGCCAGCCTTGATATTTTTGTCCTTCTTAAGCTTTGGCGGCGCCTTCGTCCTGTCTGTTGCAGCCCGTGAGACGTTCGGGGATGCCTTTATCACCGCTATTCTGCTCACGGCCGCCCTGCAGCTCGGCTATCTCGCGGGCGCAGGACTTTGCCATCTTCTCCAGCAGGTCCGAGGCCGTGTGGGAAACGATTTCGGCGTCGGCCTTGACCGGCAGCGTTTGCATTGCGCGCCGTCGCGCGATTTCCCCCGCCCCAGCGCCTGGGCCAAGAGCGAGAAGGCCTAAAGCGCGGCCGCGGGCCTAGGCTGTGTCCCGGACGCGGAGCACTGCCGGTATAGTGCGCAGCATGATCCACAGATCCAGGACCGCAGACCAGCGCCGGACATAGTATCGGTCACAATTGACGCGGTGCGCATAGGTGGTGTTGCTGCGCCCGCTCACCTGCCAGATGCCCGTCAGCCCGGGCTTGGCTTTGGCATAATCGGCGGCGTGAATGCCATAGCGCTGCAGCTCGGAGGCGAGCACGGGCCGTGGGCCTACGCAGCTCATCTCGCCGCGCAGGATGTTGAACAGCTGCGGCAGCTCGTCGAGGCTGGATTTGCGCAGGACATGTCCGAACCAGGTGATGCGCGGATCGTCTTTGAGCTTTTGTGTTTCCTGCCAGAGCCGTGCCGCCTCGCTGTTCTCGCTGAGGTGTTGCGTCAGCCTTTCCTGAGCATCAGGCACCATGGTGCGGAATTTGAAGCACCGGAACGGTTTCTTGCCAAAGCCTATCCGCTCCTGCACGAAGATGACCGGGCGTCCCATCGTCGCAAGGATGAGCAGCGCAATGGCGATCATGATCGGCGCCATGATCATGATGGCAGCGAGCGCGACACCGAAGTCGAAGCACTGTTTCCATGTGCCCCCGATCGGCGCTGCACGTCCGATGCGCCTGCTCTGGTCCAAATTGCCTTTGCGCCGACCCGACCCGAACGGCTCAGCAACGGTTTTCTGCGCGGCTAAGGAAGCCGAATAAATCAGGCCAAAAATCCGCGTGCCCTGCCCATCGGCAAACCGCTGCAGATCCCTGCCCAGATGCAGCTTGCGCGATGGGCCCTTTTGAAAGGACTTCTCTGCAACGCGCTGCGAGCTGTCGAGAATGCTCATCGAACTTCCTGTCAAATCACCGCTGATACTGCCGCCAATCCTCGCCCCAGACATGCGTCGGAGGCCGTCTACGTACCGGTCATTTCCAGCGCTTCAATTGGAAGGTTCGGCCGGACAGGCAAACGGGTTGGGCATGTCTCTAGAGGCTTTGAGAGGGGACGCATGAGGCACCTTCCCTAATCGCGAGCTGCGCTCGGCGAATGGTAAATAAAAAGTGAAACTTATGATTGAATATAGCGGGACAAGCTTGTCTTGCAAAGATAGCAATCTATTAAAATTGGGCTATAGATCGGCCTGATGATACAAACATCAATTAATAGTTAACATTATAGCGATAACACCGTAGTTTAAATTGTATTCAATACTGGATTTGGTCCTGTATTGGCACATCGGCTCGCCGCTCAATGGTTTAAAATGAAACAATGCAACGAATCTGATCTAATGTAGGTCATATCTGCCCGAGGGCGGGCCAGGAGGGCTAGAGCCTCGGCGCCGCTTTTCCCCGCTGTTGCTCGTTTTTCCCCGCTTAACGGGCTTGAGCGCGGAACGCTCCGCTGAACGCGGAGCTGCGCTCTAACTTTTTGTTGGTGCATCGGATTTATCCGAAAAGTGCGTACACTTTTCGGTCCGATGCACTAGAGCGGGATGAATTTACGCCCGCTCATAACCGGCCTGTTTGAAATAGTTTGCGCATTCCTGATGCGTGATGCGGGCGAGGATATCGCCGATGGATGAGCAGACCGCGTCGAAGCTTCGGGCTGCGGCCTTGCGCAGCCAGTGCTTGAGCTTGGCGAAGACCTGCTCGATCGGGTTCAGGTCTGGGGAGTATTTCGGTAGGAAGAACAGCCTTGCCCCGACCTCTCGGATGGCTTGGCGGACGGCTTTGCCCCGGTGGCTGCCGAGATTGTCCATGATGACGATGTCGCCGGCGCGAAGCGATGGAATCAGCATCGTCTCGACATAGAGACGGAACCGTTCGCCATTGATCGGACCATCGAACAGGCAAGGGGCCTCGATGCGGTCAGCGCGGAGCGCCGCCAGAAAAGTCATGGTTCTCCAGCGGCCATGCGGGACCTTGGCTCTCAGCCGCCGGCCCCGCGCAGCCCATCCTCTGAGCGGAGCCATGTTGGTCTTGGTCCAGAGCCTGTCCCCGCGAAAGCGGGGATCTCGTCGATGAACACCAGGCGGGCCGGATCAATCCGAACCTGATATTTGCGCCACTGCCCTCGCCGCCTGGCGATGTCGGGCCGGTCCTGTTCGCTGGCGGCCACGGTTTTTTTTATAACTCAAGCCTTCGGCATGCACGAATTCCCACACCGACCGGTAGTCCACCTCAAGCCCACGTTCAGCCAACTCGCGCACCAAGCCGCGCAAGGTGAAATCCTTCTCCTGGCATCGCGCCACAAGCCAGTCCCGATGCTCTCCCCTGATCTTTTTCGGCTTGTAGCCGCCGATCTTGCTGGGCGCTACGCTCCCGGTCTCGCGGAAACGCCGAACCCATTCAATCGCCACGCGAACGCTGACGCCAAAATGCGCTGCCGCTTTGCGCCGCGACATGCCAGCTTCCTCTACTGCCGAAACAACCCGCTCGCGAAGATCCATGGAATAGGGTTTGCTCATCCATGCTGGCCTCCTCTCCAGCCAGCATGTTGAATTTGATTTGCCGCTCGCCGTGAATCCTCAATCGAGTCAGCCTAAATTCATCCCGCTCTAGCCGCGCACTGGCTTGTTTGTCCGAGGGTCCAAACTGTCAGGATGAGCGCCGCGATGCGCGCGAGCCGTGTCCGAAGCGCGTTAAGAGGGTCTATCGCATGCCCGCCCATGATCGCTACCGCTGCCAGACGCGCCCGATCGGAGGGTCTCACCGCCACCGCTAGGAGCTAAATCCCCATAGAGATTGCGCGGCCCCTAGCCCGACTTCCGCGGATTCCTTCTTCAGCGACTTGCGGACGCCGGCCCCGCTGGGTATGGCAGCATCCGTCGCGGCCGGCATCCGCAACCCTTCATGTGAGCGGACTCAGCGGGCGCTCTGCGTAGTGAGAAGTCCAGCTCTCTTACCGAGGGCAGACGCAAGGATGTAATGATCAACAATGTTGATTGACTGGCCCGCGCCTCGCGCGAAGCCTCGCCGTCAAGAAAAATAGCGCACCGGTTCGGTCCGCGATCAGATGGAAGGGGCCGTCCGGTGTGTGATATCGTCAGAGGATGCCCTCAAACCCGACATCTCTTGAGCGCGCCTTCGAACTGGCCAAATCCGGTCGGTTTACCTCCATCGGGGAGATCCAGCAGCAGCTGAAAACTGAAGGTTTCAGTCTCTCGCAATTGGTCGGGCCGAGCCTGATGAAACAGCTCAGTGCCCTCCTTCGCACTGCGGCCACTCAGAATTAACCTGATGTATTCCCCTCGCCACCGAGACGGGACAGGCTCACGAGTTATAAGTGATTTCACGTATATAAAATTGCGCTGACGATTGGCTTTACGTCTGCGCAGTTTGCCTTTGCGGAACATTTGGCGAGCTACAACGTTAAGTTTAATCCCGCGTTATTGTCCGAGGTGGTGCGCGATGGAGAGAACAAGCGATCCAGCGCTCCTCGAGCCCGTTTATCAGGCGCTGCGTCTTCGGCTGCCGAAGCTTGGCCAGTTCCCTGAAGCGGCTGTCCAACTCGCTGCGGCGCTGGAAATTTGCGCCAGCGACGGCGACGAGCAAGCTGAGCGGTTGCGTGCCGACATTCTCTGCGCTGTGTCTGCTGCACCATAGGCCAGTCACTTGCCACGCATTCGTGTTCTTTGCCGCGGGCGGCCGCAAGGGCATTGAGACGACCGCTTGCCTGATCAGCGGCCAGGCGCTCTGCGGTGGCCGCTCAAAGCAGTTGCTATCGGCGCCGAGCGAGGCGGAGGCCGACCAGATTTTCAAACGCTGGCAGCCGACGGCACGGTACAGGTGTCGGTCGCAACGACGTTCTTCTCGCCGCTTCGGCGCCGTCGCCCGATGGAACGATCGCGCCGCCCAATCGAGATGTCATACAAGCGATCCAAGCGTGGGACGATCAAGGCTGCCTCGTTGTTAACATGGCTCCCCAGCCGGCAGGTCGCGTGCTGAACGCCTCGGGCAAGACTCTGCATGGCATCCGCGTTGAAATGAAGTCGTAGTGCGGATAGCCTCTGTCGCCTGATAGGCTTGCATGTCTTCAATTTAGCGCGAAGCGGTCGTTAGAGATCGAGTGCCGAATGTCGCCTTCGGCAATTACCATCTTGGGCGCCAGGTGCTGCCGATGGCCGCTATGA
>CAVYXF010000002.1:0-23360 GCA_963772335.1 uncultured Alphaproteobacteria bacterium
CCCGACATGCGCGTCCGAGGGACGTGAATAGCCCTCCTGATGGCCGCCCATGCGCACCGCGCCGCCGCCTTCCCGGCCGATATTGCCGGTTGCCAGCGCCAGGTTCACAATCGCCGCAATGGTGCGGTAATTGTCGTTGCCCCAGATGATCCCCTTCTCATAGGCGAACATCGCGCGGCGGCGCTTGCCGTCCTTCGGCTCGGCGATCCAGGCTGCGGCCTTGACGATGTCCTCCGCCTTCAGCCCGGTGATCTGAGCAGCCTCGTCAGCCGACATCTTGTTGGCTTTGACGGCTTTTTCGAAGTCGCTGGTCGAGGCGCCGATGAAGTCCTTATCGACCCAGCCTTTCTCGACGACATGAGTGAACAGGGCATTGAAGAGCGCAAGATCAGTGCCGGAATTGATGGCGAGATGCAGAACGCGATCCTTGCCCGCCTCCGCCTCGCAGGCGTTGATCGTCACCGTCCGGCGCGGATCGATGAAGATGATCCGGCCCAACTCGTGCTTCTCGTCCGGGAGCTGCGCCTGCTTCTTGTCCATGGATGTGCCGCGCAGATTGGGCACCCAATGGTTGAGGAAATAGTTGGTCTGGGTCTCCAGCGAATTACAGCCGATGGCCACGATCGTGTCGGCCAGCTCGGCATCCTCATAGCAGTTGTTCAGCTCGCCCACGCCCATATCGCGGGTCGAGTGAACCTCCGAATTATAGGCCGGGCGGTTGTGGATGCGGATGTTCTTGATCTTCATCGCGCCGAAGTACAGCTTACCCGTGCCCCAGGTGTTCTCGTAGCCGCCGCCGGCGCCGCCATGGTCGAAGGCGGAAACGAACAACCCGTCCTCGCCTTGATCCTTAATGACGGCGACCGTCACCTGCGCCACCAGGTCGAGCGCATCCTCCAGCTTGTCGGCATCATCATCCCATACCGCCAGACCATCGGATCCGTGAGGCGCTGCTGCTGGGTCTGCCGTGCCTGCGAGTAGCTCATCTCGGCGATGCGCGCGCCGCGGATCGAGCCGAGCCCGGAATTCACTACGCAGTCCTTATCCGGCTTGATGACGATATGGACATCCTCACCGCCTTGCTTGACGATGTTGTACATCGAAGGCGCGTACCAGGCGTCGGCGTTCGCCCCCTGCTGCGCGGTGAGGTCGGCGCCGAAGGCGTTTTCGCTCGGCGCTGGACCGCCCTGCTGATTCACCGGCCAGGTGTAGGCGTGATAGCCGCAGCCGACGATGCAGTAGTGACAGACCACATTCTGCTTCTTCGCATTTGCCGGGATAATCGGCAGGCGATCGATATTGCGTTTAAAAGCCATGACCGTTCTCCCTCACGACAGCACGTTGTTCAGCCGGCCATAGAGCAGCTCATCCAGCCCCTCAGCATAGATGTCGCCTTTCTCGTCGATGCGCAGCGTGTATTGGGGAAGGTTCTGCGTCGCCTGCCCCCAGACCTGCTGGCCGCCTTTCTCCGCGTCGAAGCGGGAGTAGTGGCCGGGGCAATTGAACGTCCGGTCGCCCTTGTTGTAGATCATCGGAAAGCCCTTGTGCGGGCAGACGGTGGAGAAGCCCACGATATCGCCATCAGCGCCCGCGCCGCCTTCCACGCGCTGTCCGAGTTTGAGCAGCACACCGGGCGCCTCATCATCGGGATAGCTGACTTCTAACGGCTCGTTGACCTTCAGGTCCTTGACATTGGCCAGGCGGTTCGACGGGTAGGCGACCCGCGCCAGGGACGGCGCCGCTTTGGCGTCCTGCAAGAGCACTGGAGCGGTCGCGAGCGCTGCGGCAGCGAGCCCACTTCCCCGCAAGAACTGGCGGCGGCCAGTATCGACCAAATTGCGGCAACGTTTCATGCGCTTCCTCCCCTTAAGGCTTTCTCAAATTGTTGCCTGGGATAAGAGCAAGCGTCATGCCATGCGCGAGTCGCGCGCCAAGAGCTGCAAATTAACCTGATCTACAGCCTACCAGGCCATATCGTGTCAGAGATCCCGAACGCTATTCTGTGTACAAGGTTCGGAAAGCTGAACGCGGATAGTTGGCGAAGACAGTCGGATTCACTGCTCGGCGAAGCCATACCGCTTCATCTTTTCCCAGAGCGTCGTTCGCGAGACGGCCAGGCACTCGGCGGTCTTGGCGATCTGGCCGTCATTCTCCTCGAGCGCAGCGGCAATGCGCTGTTTCTCCGCCACCTCTCGTGCATCCGCCAGCGACATCGGCGCTGCCGTCGCAAGAGCACCAGCGCGCTTTTCAGGAAAGAGATCCTGAGGCGATATCCAGCCAGTCAGGTTGAGAGCGAGCGCCCGCTCAACGCGATTGCGCAGTTCGCGAACGTTTCCCGGCCAGGAATGGCTCAGCGCGGCCTGCTCGGCGACAGCCGCGATCCCGCGCAGCCCGTTTTCGCCGTGCGCCGACAGATCAGCCAGGAAGCTGTTGAGCAACCAGGGGATGTCCTGTTGCCGCTCCCGCAATGGCGGAACCCTGACCTCAACGACGTTAATCCGGTAGTACAAATCGGAGCGGAATTGTTTCGCCGCAGTCCGAGCCCCAAGGTCGGCGTTGGTCGCCGAGACCAGCCGGGCCTTAAAGACGACAGGCGCCTCGCCCCCTAGCCGGTAGAATTGCCTTTCCTCCAGAACGCGCAGCAGCTTGGCTTGCAGGGGGAGTGCCAGCTCGCCGATCTCATCGAGAAACAACGTGCCCTCGCCCGCGCGCTCGGCAAATCCGAGATGGCGCTTGCTGGCGCCGGTAAATGCACCGGCCTCATGGCCGAACAGTTCGCTCTCTAGGAGATCGCTGGGGATCGCCGCGCAGTTCACCGCCATGAACGGTCCCGCCTTCCTGGTGAGAGCATGCAGAAACCGCGCGCAAACTTCCTTACCAGTCCCGGTCTCGCCGGTGATAAGGACGGGACTTTCGACCCGCGACACCAGGCGCAGCAGGTGTTCGATCTCGCGCATCGGCGGCGAAACGCCTAGCTCGATGTCGCCATCGTGCGCTTGAGGTGTGGGTCTCAGGGAGTTCTGAACGCGATGCAGGAACTCCGCCATGTCGAACGGCTTGGTGAGGTAGTCGGCAGCGCCATCGCGCATCAGTGCGACGGCTTGATTGATGTCGCCGAAGGCCGTCATGAAAAGGAAAGGTGGGGTGTCCGCGCCCATACCGAAATTTCGGAAGAGACTCTGCCCATCCGTGTCCGGCAGGCGAATATCACAGACCACGAGATCGAAGCGTCGCGGCGCGCCGCCTCGCAAGGCAGCCTGGCCGGAGCGGTAAAGGCAGACTTTCGCGCCCTCCAGCGAGAGGCTCTGCGCTAGCAATTCGCCCATGATGGGATCGTCTTCGATCACGGCGATGGTTCTGCCCTCAAGCAACATTGCGCGTCTCCTCCTGCCGCGGAAAGCTCAGGCATACAAGCGTTCCCGTGCCGCTCGCTTCAACACGGGCTGAGCCGCCGGTGGCATCCAGCAGCCGGCGCACCATCCACGTCCCCAAGCCGCCGCCCTTAGGTGGCACGTCTGTCGCCTCGCCGTTCTCCAGAAAATCCCGATAGGACTGCGGCAGTCCGCTGCCGCAATCCCGAACATGGATTTCGAGAGCGTCTTCGTGCGGCACGGCAGCGAAGGTGATGGATGCCCCCTCCGGAGACGCTGCGCAGGCATTGAGCAGGAGATTGAGAGCAGCATCGCGAACAGATGTCGCTGGCAACGCGATCTCATCCTGCAACAGATTGGTCCATTCGAGCATCAGCTGCTTCTGCCGAAGCGCGGGCTGAATGAGGTATCGCAGATCCTCGATGTCGGCGTGCCTCAGCGCACGGCATTCTTTCGGAACACGATAGGCCACCAGCACAGCGCGCACGGTGTCGCGAATGCCTGTCAATCCCCGCTCCAGGAGCTGGATGGATGCATCGCGCACAGCCTCCCGATCGCCGTAGCGCTTCATCGCATCGAGCGCATTGAAGAGACCGCCGAGCGGATTGTTGATCTCGTGCGCTACGCCCGATGCGAGTTGACCGAGGCTCGCGAGACGCTCTTTCTCGGCAAGCTGTTCCGCGAGCACCAGCCGTTCATTGGCCGCGCGGGCCATGGTGTTGTAGCGCCGGAACAGGCGCGCAAACTCGCCTTTGGCGGTCCGCAGTTGTTCAGACGGTATCATCTCTATCGCGCCATCGCTGGCACGGTCGAGGAAAGCCCCAAATGTGCGGACCGGCCTCACCATGCGTCTGACCGCCCAATAGCCGATCAGCATCAGACCAAGCGTGAGCGCCACATTGGTCGCAATAAGCTGCCAGAGCACGGCCTGGCGTTCTCGGAGGAGAGTGGAGATATCCAGCTCGGTATAGATGCTGCCTACCGTTCTGTCTTGGACGGTGACCGCCTGTCGAACCTGCGCGGTCTGTTTGCGCGGATCGATGCGCAAGGCGCCATAGGCCGCGGTCCCCCCGAGGACCTCGGGATCAATCCGTTCTCCGGAGGGAAAATCCTTGGGGCTGGTGGCAGCTATGACCCGATTGTCGGAATTCAGAACGATGGTCGCGAGCGCGTTCAGGCCGGCATGCGCCGTGCGTGCGCGATCAAGACCGTCAAACACCTCCCAGACGTCCTCGCGGAGGATGTTTGGCAGGAGCATCACAGTCAGTCCGTCGAGATAGGCCTGGCTGAGTGCTCGCAGGTTGCGCTCCTGCGTGTCGGCAAGCCGCCGGAGAACCGTGCTCGAGACGACGAAGCTGATCGCCAGCATCAGCATCAAAACCATGAGCGGCACTTTTACGGTGATCGGCCATTCTGATGGCTTCGGCGGCCCCATGACATTATCCCGTGTGCTTCACGAGTTCGGCCTTGGCGGCGATGGTGTCGAATAGCTCCGGCTCTGCGAGTGCGAAACGGTCGAGATGCAAGAGGCGCAAGACTGTACGTCCTGTATTGCCGTTCTCCATGCTGACGAACGCCCCCTGCAAGGCCCGCACTTCAGCCTTCGCTAACGCGCCGCGCGACGTCGCAACCGGGGGAAAGCCGAGCAGCTCGGATTTCCGCAAGATTCGAGTGGCTTGCGTAAGCATCGGTTCGACCGCGTTCATCACCTCCCAGACATATCCGTCGACGCTGCCGCTTTCGGCGAGGCCGGACGCAACCGCTCTGACGACGTTGCGGTGACCGTAGGTGAAGAACACCCGACCGAAAAACCGCTCCGGCCGAAGGCCTCGTTCGGCAAGCAGCGCCGCCGTGACGAGATATCCGGAATTGCTGTTCGGGTCGGAGAACGCATGGACGCTGCCGCGCAGATCATCGACCGATGCCGCTCGATTCTCTGCGGCGGTTATAATGTAGGATTGGTAGAGCGGTTGGCCGCGCCAGACAGGGACGGCGAGTAGATCAAGCCTGTCGCGGAAGGTGACGTATGGATACCCGCAGATCCAGGCGGCATCGAGCTGACCGGAAACGAGGAGGGTGGTGATTTCCTCGTAGGTTCGCCTGAGCACGAGCTGGACCGAGGTCCCGGTTGCCTCTTCCAGATAGGTCTTGAGCGCGGACAGCACCTCCAGGTCGTTGTTGAGGAACACCGGCGTCAGGCCGACGCTGAGACCGTGCGCGGCCTGCTGCGCGCCTCCTAGCCCCGGCAAAGCAAGGGTGGCCACACCATAGCCGACCACGCCCAGCGCTGCACGGCGTGGGACTGCTCGGGTGAGCGAGAAAGGCGCAAACCGGTTCGGCATTGCGCTCACCTGAAAAGGTCGTTTCCGTTTATTTTCTTTGGATGCAAACTATAGACCATCTGATCCTTCAGCCAAATACGCTCGATCGGGCGGAATTCTCCCTATTCAGCGGGAGAGCGGACCCGCTGCACGGCAGGACGCGCAGGGGTGGTGAGCCAGCGGCATACAACGAGCGCGGCGACAGCACCCAGCATCTGCGCCACAATGAATGCCGGCACGTTCTCCGGACGAATGCCGGCGAAGGTGTGGGAGAAACCGCGCGCGATAGTCACGGCCGGATTGGCGAACGACGTCGAGGCGGTGAACCAGTAGGCGGCGGTGATATAAAGCCCGACTGCGATCGGCACGGCCGCCTCTTTCGCCCGCAGCGTCAGCAGGATCGTGACGACGAGGCCGAAGGTCGCGACCCATTCGGAGAACCATTGCGATGGCCCCTCACGCAGCTTGAGGGAAAGTTGGAACATGGCTTCGTCGAACATCAGATGCGCCGCCAGCACGCCGACGATGCCGCCGGCGATCTGGGCGGCGACGTACAGGGCGCCATCCCGCAAGCCGATGTCGCCGCGCAGCTGGAACACGGCAGTCACTGCCGGATTGAAATGTGCGCCCGAGATCGGACCGAGCATGGTGATCAGGACAACAAGAATAGCCCCGGTCGGTAGCGTGTTGCCGAGCAGGGCGATAGCCACGTTGCCGCCGGCAAGCCGCTCCGCCATGATCCCCGAGCCGACCACCGTCGCCAGCAGAAAGGCCGTACCGAGGAACTCAGCGCCAAGGCGTTGCGGAAGAGCCGGTGCCTGCATGCGTCAGACTTCCTCAGCCGTTGCTTTGGACTTGCCGATCTCGTCGAGCCTCTTTTGAAGCGCAAGCCGGTCGAGTGACGCCATCGGCAGGTTCACGAGTATGCCAATGCGCTGATAGAGCATGCGGTGCGTATCGGCGAAAGCGAGGCGTTTTTCCGCCTCCGTCCCTTCCGCCCGGCTTGGATCTGGAAGCCCCCAATGTGCGGTCATCGGCTGCCCCGGCCACATCGGGCAGACCTCGTTCGCGGCGTCGTCGCAGACCGTGAACACGAAGTCCATCCCCGGCGCGCCGGGCGCGGCGAACTCGTCCCAGGATTTGGAGCGCAGACCGGCGACGTCGTAGTTGTTCTTGGCCAGCAGATCGAGCGCGTAGGGGTGAATCTGGCCGCGGGGCGTGCTCCCGGCACTGAAGCCCCTGAACTTTCCGCCGCCGAGCCGGTTGATGATGCATTCGGCAATAACCGATCGCGCGGAATTATGGGTGCACAGGAACAGCACGTTGTAAACCCGCTCGCTCATCGCTTCTTTCCTCCAGAGACACACAAACTCTTGCTCCCATCGACAATGCCGCCGCAAATCTCCGGATGGCCCTGACAGCAGTCCTCGGTCAGGAACTCCAACAGCTTGCGCATCTTATTGATGCACACCGCATAGCGAACGAACCGCCCCTGGCGTGTTGAGGTGAGAAGCCCGCTGCGCTCCAGCTCCTTCAGATGGAAGGAGGTGCTGGTCGAACTGATGCCCACCTCGCTCGCAATCTCACCCGCCGGCAGACCGGATGGGCCAAGCCGTACAAGCAGCTTGAAAATTCTCAGCCGATGCTCCTGTGCCAGCGCCGTCAACAATGCTACGGCATTTCTATCATCCAATCGTTCATCCTTTCAACCATCGTTTAAATATTCCATAGCACATATAAGGGTGACTTGTCCTGGTGCATCGCGCGCGTTCTGCTTGAAGCCTGTGGAAGGTTGCAATTGAGCGAGTTCTTCGTCGAAAGAACTAATTGCCCGAGCTTGTTGCATGCTGCCATGCATAGGATGGCCGCTTATGGATCAACCCGGAAGATTGGCGGAAGCGAGTGTCGGCAAACACCGCGACTCTGCCAGGTGCGGTGGCCGGGTGATCGGCAGCTTAACATTCAGCACCGGCTGATCGAGCGAGGAGGGTGACGACAGCCCGCACCTCATTGCCGACAGTCGGGCCTTGGTGGCTCATGACTTTATCGTCGCCGTAGACAGAAGCCCTCCGCGTGAAATGGACCGTCTCCCGCATTAGGTGCGGCTTAATTGTCTTACAGTACCGTCGTGGACACGGTTTCCAACCATTGCGGGCGACAATCGCGCTGAGCCCGCCGCGTCGCCGCAGGTCCAAGGAAGTATCCATGTTCAAGATCGCCCATCGGCTTGCCATCGCGATAGCCATTCCTACCATCCTGCTAATCGGCTTTGCGGGGTATAATTTCTATTCGGCGTGGCACACGCGGACAGAAAGTTCGGCAATGCGCGTGCGGGCCAGCGGCGTGGCGCAAGCCAGCTCCCTCATTCACGAATTGCAGCGGGAACGCGGTGCGTCGGGCGTGGTGCTGGGCAGCAAGGGCGCGCAAATGCGTTCAGAGCTCGCGGCGCAACGCGGGCGTACCGATGAAAAGCGCGTGCTCGCCTCGGCTGCGCTGGAAGCGCTGAGCGCGACCGCAAGCGGCAGCTTTAAAGGCGCCATTTCCGACGCGCAGAGTGCCATTGCTTTGCTCGATATGCGCCGCAGGGAAGTCGATGCTCTGACAATTACGCTGCCGGCTTCCTTTCAGTACTTCACCGACACGATCGCCAAAGTGGTGGCGGTCACGAACGAGACCGTCAAGCTGAGCGGCCACGGCGAGACTGCTGCGGCTGTTGCCGCCCTGGTCAGCTTCATGCAGGGCAAGGAGGAAGCGGGGCAGGAGCGCGCCGTCGGAGCCTCCAGCCTCGCGACGGGAAAGCCAGATATCACGGCGCTGGTTCGCCTCCAAACCCTGGCTGCCACTCAGAATGTGCATTTTACCTCCTTCGAGATGAGTGCCTCGCCGGAGCAGCGCGAGTTCTTTCGCCGCGTTCATTCAGGCCCTGTGGTAGAGGCCATGATGTCTCACCGGCAAAGCTTATGGAATGCCGGCGCAGCGGGCGATTTGAAAGGGCTCGACGCAAAGACATGGTTCGACGCAGCAACGGCTCGCATTGACCTGCTGAAAACCGTGGAGGACAGGCTATCCCAGCATATGACGGCGCTCACGGACAGAGAGTACGACGCTGCCGATAACGCCTTGCTGACTTTGGGTACGCTCATCGCCTTTACTCTGACAGCCAGCTTCGGCGCCGTCATTCTTATTGCCCGCAGCATCAGCGGGCCGTTACGGGCCCTGGTCGGCGTCATGACACGGCTGTCGGGCGGCGATGCTGCGGTGGAGGTAACCGGGACCGGCCGCGGTGATGAACTCGGCGCGATGGCCGGCGCCGTGCAGGTGTTCAAGGACAACATGATCCGCGCCCGTGAGCTGGAGAAGGAAGCCGAGACCTCCAAAGTCAAGGCCGAGGCCGACCGCAAGCGGTCGATGGTGGAGATGGCCGATCAGTTCGAGCGCGCCGTGGGTAGCATCGTCTCAGCCGTCTCGAGCGCAGCGAGCGAGCTGCAGTCGGCGGCGCAGGTGCTGTCGTCCTCATCCTCGGAGACCACGCACCAATCCACCATTGTCGCGGCGGCTTCGGAGGAAGCGGCAGCCAATGTGCGCACCGTGGCGGCAGCGGCCGAGGAGCTGTCCGGCTCGGTCCGCGAGATCAGCCGCCAGGTAAGCCAGTCCGCCAGCATTACCCGCAAGGCGGTGCAGGAAGCCGAGCAAACCAACTCGCAGGTCAGCGGCCTGTCGGTGGGCGCGCAGAAGATCGGCGCCATCGTCGATCTGATCAACGACATCGCCTCCAAGACCAACCTGCTGGCGCTGAACGCCACCATCGAGGCGGCCCGCGCCGGCGAGGCCGGGCGCGGCTTCGCCGTGGTTGCCTCCGAGGTGAAGGCGCTTGCCGAACAGACCTCGAAGGCGACCGCCGAGATCACCGGCCATATCGGGGCGGTGCAATCCTCCACTAACCACGCGGCCAATGCCATTCTCGGCATTGGCAACACCATCGACGAGATCAACCAGATTGCCGCGGCCATTGCAGCGGCCGTCGAAGAACAAGGTTCGGCGACAGAGGAAATCGCCCGCAACGTCGATCAGGCCGCCCAGGGCACCACCGAGGTAACGCGCAACATTAGCGGGGTCAATCGGGCCGCCGAGACTTCCAGCGCGTCCGCCAACCAGGTGCTGTCCTCGGCGACCGAGTTGGCCCAGCAGTCGGAGAAGCTGCGCTCGGAGATGAACAAGTTTCTCAGCAATGTGCGGGCCGCTTAGTTTTTTTGCTGCCTTCAGAGCTGCCCCTAATTGCTACCGGGGAACGTCGAGCCCGGGTGTCAAAGGGTCGCTCGCTCGTCGACGAGCATGGAAACCCATATCAGCTCGCCGCGGCATCACGGATAGTATGGAGTCCCGAAGGGCGAAGGTCACACGCGCCACGCCAGCGACCGGTATTGGCTCGTCAGCTGACCAGTCCTAGGCGCGGGTGGTCGGCTCCTTTTGGCCCGAGGCTGAAAGTTCCATAATGTCGGCTATCGCGGCAATCCTGCCGGTCGGGATCGAAGATCGCCGGCTTGTAACCCGGCCTGAAGCCGGCACCGGGGCGAGTTGGCTTCCCCTCCGGCAAGAGACTATGGCGGAAAGCCCGTTTCAGGCTCCGACGCACCGCTGGTTCGACAAGCACGGCTCCTCGGCGGGACGCAATGGATTCCCGACTATGAAGGCTGTCTCATCCGCACACCCGGCTGATCACTGTTCGTGAATTCAACACCAGCCATTTCGAACGCGCCTATGATGGCAGCCATGTTTGCGCGATTTGGTATATGCCGGCCGCTTTCGAAATCCTTGACCGTAGACCGATCAATGCCAGCGCGGGTAGCGAGCACCGTCTGGCTCCAATTGAGAAACCCACGCGCCGCTCGACATTGGTCTTTTGAGATCATTGCCGATGACTACGGGAGACGAGATTGCTTGTCCACCAATATGGTTGACAAGCAGCCCAAGTTCACCCATTTTGGTTGAGTTAGAGGCGAACGCAGCCCAGCGGGAAGGTGAAAGCTTCCGCGCTGGGCCCAACCACAACTCACTTCGTAGGAGTGAATCATGGCTGAGAATGAGAATACCCCGCCCAATGGCGAGGGCAATATGCGCGTGGAAATCGTCACGCTGATCTATGAAATCCAGATCCTGTTCGAAACCGTCGCGGTGGCGCTCGAGGGTCTTAAGGTTCTGCCTGAGGCAAAGTCGATTGCCGAGCAGCTTGGCGTCATCCAAAAGCTCGCCTCCCAGGCAGGGGAAGCGCTGGAGACGCTGAGCAACACCATCCAACGGGTCTTCCAGCCGCGTCTCGCGAACTGAGGCAATCCCCGAGACTTGGCGGCATTCGCCGCCAAGTCCACAGACCTGCCGTCACGCAGGACGGCTCTTGGCCGCGATATGCGCCACTCCACAGCTCCATTCATGCACGTCCCGGAAGTCCGCGTCCGCGATCGAGAGACCAGCTCACACGGCTTGGCGTCGTAATGCCCGTGACAGCTCGACCACGGAACGGCTCCAGCGATGGCTGCCAGGGCGCCAACGTGAATGTGTCCTCCCGCCGAATGATCGCCAGCCGCCCGGTTGGCGTTGAGACCGATCTCTCGTAAATGCCGGAGATCCGTGCTCCAGGTTCCAGCGGAAGATAGGCTGACCTGAGCTCTCGGCCCAGTGCGCTGGCCAGACGCTGGGTTTCGCGCTGGCGCAGCGCTGCGATCAGTTGCGGCTTGATTTCAAGCTCGCCTGTCGAGGTTCGGATGGCGAGCCCTTTGCTTGCCAGCCACTCAACGCGGTTGGCGAGGGCTTCTTTCAGCTCGGCGGCGAATTCGCGGGCATGGTTGTCCAGGGTTTGGCGCTTCAAGAGCGCCTGATCCAACCAGGTCGGACCGTCATAAGCAGGAAGCTTGTTGAGCGCGACCGCCGAGAGGACTTTAAGGCGCGGCGCGCCAGACGGCTTGCCCTTCAGCCGGTTGCCGGTGAGCGCGACAACCATGCCACGAGAGGGCACTTCGGCGGGTGTGAGTTGGCCGAGCTCGGCATAGTGGGCGCGGCCATCAAGGGCGTCGATCACCACCCAGCTGCGATCGGTAATTTCATCAATCCTGCCGACGCCGGCGATTTTGCCAATGAGCTGCGCCTTGCGTGTGCCGCGTTCGAAGATGGCAAGGTCGGCGGCGCCGCGTTCGATGCCGGCCACGCGCAGTGCACGCTGCATCATCTTGAAAGTATCGGCCCGCTCACCGAATGCGCGAAGCTTGGTCTCAAGTGCCGGATCAAGACGCCAGACGCCCTGCTGCAGCTCGGTCGCAAGGCCGAGCCGGCTGAGCGTCTGCAGGCGGCCAATCTGCAAGCTGTGCTGCAGCGGGTCAGAGGCATGCGCGGCAGTGACAGTGAGAATGCCCTCCACCACCCGTCCGACGATCTTGCGGTCCAGGCGCGTCAGGCGCTCCTGATCGACCTCCTTGGTCAACTTCCGCATGCGCTCGATCTCGGTCTCAGGCCCAAGCTCAAGGGTGACCAGTGCTTGGGCACGCGCACGGATGCCGTAGGCAATATAGTCGCGCGCCATCACCAGCTCCCGGCCGTCTCGATCGCGGCCGCGGATCACGAGATGGCTGTGGGGATGTCCGGTATTGAAGTGATCGACGGCAACCCAGTCGAGGCGGACATCGAGATCGTGCTCCATCTGCGCAACCAGATCGCAGATAAACGGCTTCAGATCGGCGATGCGATCGCTGTCCTCAGGAGCGATGATGAAGCGGAATTGATGAGGGTCGTTCTCGGAGCGCTGAAGGAATGCCGCAGCGCCGGCATGGTCATCGCCTGCCGTGTAAAGCTCTCCGGCCTCGCCGTCGCGGGTGACGCCATCGCGCAAAATGTAGTTGAGATGCGCACAAGCGGTCCCGAGATCGCCTGCTTTGATGACCGCGTAGCGCGCCTTGACGATGATACGCCGGCCGCCCGGGTTGATCAGTCCATTGGCGGCGCGCAGGCCCGCGCCCGTCCCGCGGCGGATGCTGCCCGGCTTGAGGTGGCCGTATCGGTGCAGAGCGCGTGCGCCTGTGCGCCCGGCAATGCGAAGCGCCTTGATGCTGTGGCTTTGCAGACGGCCTCGACCAGCATCGCCGATCCGGCCGAGCCTGAGTTCCAGGTCATCATCCGCCATTGGTGCAGCTCCATTGCCGGTGAATGGCACTGAGGTGACCCCAGGCGCCAAGACGTCAAGATGGAGTTGCGATAGGCGTTTGATTCCAGGTGACATTCGCCAATGATCCCGCTGCCATCCCGCATATGGAGTCGTGTCAAGTCTCGAATTCTCAAGAACTTTCCGCCTGCGTGGCGCTCTGTCTTTATCTTGATCTCCCCGCCAGTCCCATTTGCATGCAAAATGCTCGTCAATCGGCTGCGTTCGGCTATGCTCGTTCGCTCGATACGTCGCAGCCGGAACACAACGGCTCAGCGTGGATTTGTGCTTTAGCGTGGTGACGGTTCTTGCGGTTCTGACGATTTGAGGATGTCACGCAATTCGTTGAGGAGATCGGAGGGGCGGATCTGGAGCGCTACGGCGATGTCGATGAATTCGATGACGCTCAAACGCCGCTCGCCACCCTCATATTTGGCGACGAAGGATTGCGGCTTGTCCAGACGTTTCGCCAGTTCAGCCTGGGTCAGGCCATGGTCGATCCGCCGCCTGAGTAGCAGCTTGCGCAGCTCGAGCTGTCGCGGCGAGCGCAAGGTGTCGCGCATGAAAGAGGCCAGCCTGGATGTAAAGCGGCCTCAGGAAATAATCCTATTTCCGGATTATCCCATTTTAGGATAACCCGGAAATGGGCAACGTGATGCGCGCCACCAGCCGGTCGGCGCGAGGAGAGGAAGCGCATGGGCAAGGCAATGACGCTGTGCGCCTATATCGAGCGCGCAGAGGCGACGGATGGTTCGGATGGATATGTGGCCGGGCTGAGGAGTGCCGATGGCGGTGAGGTCTGGCTCTGGCTTCTGCTTCCGGCGGACGTTGTCGAGTGCGCGGTGCTGAAAAGCGCCCGTCTCTCGGTTATGCTGTCGCCCTGCGGCCGGCTTGTCCTCGATGCCGAGGGGCTGAGCGAGGAAGCCCTCGAGGCCGCCAGCGCGGATGCGCCTTTGCGGGACCTGACCCTGGAGAAGCTGGTGCGCCTGTGCCTGGAGCCAGCACTTCTCAAGGGCGAAGACAATCTGACGAAGGACCTCGATGCGCTGCATGATCAATTGCAGCGGGCTTTGCAGCTTGTGGTTGAGACCCGCAGTGGGCTGAGCCGGCCATCGCAATCCTGATCCCACAGCAAGTGGCACCAAGCCGAGGTTTGACCATGCTCCGTGCTGCCTTCGCGGAGGACGGGCAATATTGGCATCAGCAGGCAGGTTGATGCCGCGTGCGTCACCCGGTCATTGCGGGTCCGCCTGCCGGGCTCCTTGCTACGGAAGCCTTGTCCTGCTGGTAATTGAATGCGGGAGGCAAAGCCTCCCGCGAGAAGCAGCCCATCAATATTCACTCGGCAGCAGGATGGTGTTGTTGGTGAGGTAGAGCTGGATCCTGTCGAGCGGGAAGTCCGTATATTCGATCTGCTTACGGAGCACCGGATTGCCGTTGCCATCCTCGCAGGTGAGGACGGCAGTGCGGTCCTTGCGGACCTCAAGCGTCCAGAGCTGAAACGGCTCGCCCGCAACCTCGCGGCTCGCCTTCTGGGCGAGAGCGATTTCGTCGAGGAGCCAGTAGGCGCCGCCCTGCTCGGCGACGTATTGGGCGCCTTCGGTATAAAGGATGTGGCGGACGAGGCCGTGGCGATACCAGGTTTCGGAGCCGGAGAACTGGCGCAAATCGGCGAGGGTGAGCGTCTTTTCCATAGGTGATCCTTTCCTGGGCTGTCGGGCCGCCGAGATTGGCGGCCTCGATGCCGGATCGCCCGAGCCCTGCGGATCAGCGGGCGCGTCAACAGGCCGAAGGCCCGAAGCCGTAATGGAGGGTCCCTTCAGGGAGGAGGCCGTTCGGTGTTGACGCGCGTGCGCGCAGGCTCAGAAACGGCATGGCAGAGGCCGCTTCCCAGCGGTCTGGCAGCCTAGGAAAGGTGGTTGGGGGAAAGGATGCTGCCCCGACTTATGCGGGCGGTCTGGCGACACGGTATGCGGTGCCGTCATGGCGGCAAAGCTGCTCCGGCATCCCGGACGGGGCTCGATGAAGCGCGCTTGGATACGCCCGTAGATCGTGTCCCGGCGCGTGGTGTAAGTGGCGGGTGCTTGCGTCGATGCTCGGCAGGGGCCGGGACGCATCAACTTGCCATGGCCGGCAGGCTGATGATGGGATCATCGCTGATCGGGGCGATGGTTTCCAGCGTCATGTATCGGGCGCGCTGCACCGCCCATTCATCGTTCTGCTCAAGCAGGATGGCGCCGACCAGGCGGGTGATTGCCGCCTCGTTGGGGAAGATGCCGACGACCTCGGTCCTTCGCTTGATCTCGCCGTTGACGCGCTCCAGCGGGTTTGTCGAGTGCAGCTTGGCGCGATGGGCAGGCGGGAAGCTCATATAGGCGAGCACGTCGGTTTCGGCTTCGTCGAGCAACGCTGCCAGCTTGGGCACCTTGGGGCGGATCTGATCGGCGACATGCCGCCATTGCTGGCTTGCGGCCTTGGCGTCGTTCTGGGCGAAAGCGGTGGCAATGAAGGCGGAGATCACCCGCCGGCCCTGCTTGCCGGCATGGGCGAGGACATTGCGCATAAAATGGATGCGGCAGCGCTGCCATGTGGTGCTCAGTACCTTGGACACGGCGGCCTTGATGCCTTCATGGCTGTCGGAGATGACCAGCTTGACGCCGTGCAAGCCGCGGCGGGTGAGCTTGCGCAGGAAAGCGGTCCAGAACGGCTCGGCCTCTGAGGCCCCGATTTCCATACCAAGCACCTCGCGGCGACCATCGCTGTTGACGCCGACGGCGATGATGACCGCAACCGAGACGATGCGGCCGTTCTGGCGAACCTTCACATAGGTGGCGTCGACCCACAGATACGGCCACTCCCCCTCGATCGGCCGGTCGAGGAAGGCTTGCACCTTCTCGTCGATCTCCTCGCACAGGCGCGACACCTGGCTCTTGGAGATGCCGCTCATGCCCATGGCTTTGACGAGATCATCGACCGAGCGCGTGGAGATGCCCTGGATATAGGCCTCCTGAATCACGGCGGTGAGCGCCTTCTCGGCCAGGCGCCGCGGCTCCAGGAAGCCGGGGAAATAGCTGCCGGTGCGCAGCTTGGGGATGCGCAGCTCGACGGTGCCGGCCCGCGTCTCCCAGGTGCGGTCGCGATAGCCATTGCGCTGGGCGCGGCGCTCGGCGCTCTTCTCGCCGTAAGCCGCGCCGGTCAGCGCGCCGACCTCCAGCTCCATCAGCCGCTCGGCAGCAAAGCTGATCATCTCGCGCAGGATATCGGCGTCGGGGGCCTTCTCAATCAGGCCCTTCAGGCTCATCATCGCATCGGTCATCGGTGCTTCCTGGCTCAGGTTGGTCTCGCAACCCGACCCATAACCGGAGAATCATCGATGACCGCCCGCAAAGCCGCCCACCGCTACAGCGCCATGGGAAAGCGCGCGGCGGCCGGCTTCGCTACCGCCCTGCTACACCATTGCGTGGGACACGACCCGCCCGGCGCCCGGGGCCCCGATCGAGATGCGTGGCTCCTGATGGCCCATATGCGGATGTTTCATGCCGGTGCGTGGACGCAGTCAGCGTAGATCGAGCTACGAGCGCGACCATGCGGAAAGGCTTGGGCGAGCATTGCTGTGATCGCTCCCTTCGGACCAACGCGCGCGCAGGAGCCAGGGCCCAAATAGTCGCCCTTCGGCTCAGCCGAAACGGCGCTTCTATAGAAGGTCAATCCCGCATCACCCGTGAAACTGGTTCGGTTGTCCCCGAAGCATTGGAAGGCCCCGCCCGGACGGTCCGGGCGGGGCGAAGGTCGCGGCTCACTCGCCGTTGCGGCGGCTGGGGCGGGACCAGATCAGGCTGTAACCCTCGCCGTCCCCATCGTCGAAGAGATTGGCGAAGATCGGGGCGTTGAAGCTCGGATCGTCCAGCTTGAGGCCCAGATAGTCGCGGCCCTCATTAGAGCGCTTGGACCAGGCGGCGCCGATCTCGGCACGGCCGACAAAGACGCGGTGACTGGGGGCGTTCTCGCCGGTAGCCCGGGTCTCGGGAACGATGCGGACATTCTTGGCCTGCACCGAGAGGGTGACGATTTCGCCGGTGAACTCGTTGTTGCCGGCTTTTTTGAAGGTGCCGATGGTCGCCATGTCAGTTCTCCTTGATCTGAAGCTTCGAGCCCGCACCATTGCGGCCTCGATGGCGATCGGCAGGGCCGGAGGGGATCGACGGCGCACCCCGAACTCGGGGCCCCCGGCGCGCCTGCGCGCTGGGGTGAGGATGGGGCTCGACAGCAGAGGAGGAACTTTCTTGGCTCGCGAGGAATGACGGCGAAGCCGGCAGGGGAAGAAAGTTCTGACGCCGCTGTTGCGCACAGTCGATCAAGGCATCAAGCCGGCCTTCGGCCAGATCAGGCCATTGAAGAGGCCGTTTGGGTGCGCTCGATAGGGCAGGGATCTCGCATGGAGAATCTGGCGAGCCATCGCGACCGCCGCGACGCCGGCACTCGTTCAGCGGATCGGATTCCGACCACCGACAGGCAGGCATGCCGCTTGCTGCAGCCCCGCAATGCCACCATGCGGCGCATCCGTCCCGTCTGTGCTTTCGACGGCCAGAGGCCTGACTTGGTTTGAGCGCCTCGGGGCAAGACGTCCGGGGTTTCGAACAGATGGATCAGTGCCTGCCCCTTCATCGTCCAACAAGAACATGGGAGGAGAGTGGCTTGGCAACGCCCGGGTCCACCCCCATCCGCTTCAATGGCGTTCAGGTCGTAGCGGTGCCCTGACTGGACGGTCCGGGCGCGGCGATTGCGGTCATCTTGACGAAAGCTGTGATGCCGACGGCAACCGCGCCGATCACAGAAAAGACGATCTGCCAGGTCTCGGACGGCATGGTGTGCCTTACGATGCCATGCGTCGCGTGAAAGCCCGCGATCGCGGCCGGAACAACGAAGGCGAGCGCGACGAGGATCTTCAGCCACATCGGACGGAGAACGGCGAGCAGGAGTTGGCCGATGATGAGAGTCGCGCCGGCGGCAATGAGGCTGATGGCGATGGCGCCGAGGATGCCGGCGCCGGTGTGGTGCGCCCAGACGCCGGCGGTTATGCCGGCAAGCGCCGGCAGTGCGAACACGGCAAGCGTGAAGAGCAGCCAGCAAAGCATGCCTATGGCGGCAAGCGATGCGAGGATGGCGAGGATGATCATGGTGGTGGTCTCCGCGAGAATAGATCTGACGGTCGCGCCTTCCACCACCACCGCGGCGCGATCGGCAGCATAGCCGAGGTCAGCCCGCCTCGGGAGCGGAAATCGAACCGATCTCCGCCCGCGAAAGCGGTTCGCCTCCGGTCAGAAGGCGAAGGGACTGATTTCGGCCACGATCTCGGCATCGCCTTTCGCGTTGGAGGGACCATGCAAAGCGTGTCGTCTCCGGTCTTGAAGATGACGATCGCAACCATCAAGGTGGGTGGCGAGGCTGAAGGCGAAGGCTTGAGCGTCGTTGCGGGACATCGGTCTCCCTCCTGTCGCTTGAGCGAGGACCATCCTCCCGCTGACAGATGCCCGCGGCGTCGGACTGAAAACTGCAATCACCGCGTGAGGCGCAGCCGAAGCGGCGCGCAAAGCGTCACCGACCCTACCCGGGTTGATGGCGTCGAGCGATCCGTCCGGCGAAGGGGCCGCGCAAAGAAGCGAGCGTGGTGCTCCGCGACTGCCACCGAGATTTTCCACGATGCTCGCACGGACTGCTCATCATTCGCAGCAGCGTACGATGGCGACGCTCACGCGCCGCCGAACCGCCAAACGGGGATGCCGAGCTTTTTGGCCTTGTCGGCCAGATTGCCTTGGATGCCGGTGCCGGGGAAGACCATGACGCCGATCGGCAGCACGTCGAGCATCTGGTCGTTGCGCTTGAACGGGGCGGCGCGGCCGTGCTTCGTCCAGTCGGGCGCAAAACCGATCTGCGGCACGCCGCGGTGATCAGCCCAGCAAGAGGCGATCTTCTCGGCGCCCTTCGGCGATTTGCCATGCATCAGCACCATGTCCGGATGCTTGGCGTGGACCTGGTCGAGCTTGGCCCAGATCAGGCGGTGGTCGTTGAAGTCGAGGCCTCCGGTGACGGCGACCTTTGGCCCGGTCGGCAGGAGCACCTCCTGCTCGGCACGCTTGCGCGCCATCAGGAAATCGCGGCTGTCGATCATCGCCGCGGTGAGATTGCGGTGGTTGACCTTCGACCCGCTGCGCGGCAGCCAGGGCCTGCCGGCATGACGCTCGTAGAACGAGCCGGCCTGGTCGCGCATCAGCTCGAGCGCATCCTGCCGCTCGATCAGCGTCCTGCCTTCGGCAATAAGCCGTTCGAGCTCGACCGATCTGACCTCGGTACCATCCTGTTCCCGCTGGGAGCGGTGCTGCGCTTGCTCGTTATCGTCGAGATCCCGCGCGATCCGCCCGGCAGCGCGGTGGAAGACGTTGACGATCGACCAGAGCAGGTCGTCGAGGTCGGGCTCGAGGCGAGTGTCGCCCAGTGTGGAGACCAGGGCCTCGAAGATGTCGGCGATTGCTCCCGCGATCGCGTTGCCGTCGGGGAGCGGCCGCGGATCAGGCTCGTCAGCGAAGGGACGGTAGCCATAGAGCTGAAGCTCGGTCAGGACCTGGTCGGTCGGAGAGGAAGCCTGGATCGCGTCGTGGTCGTCATGCTCGCTCATGGAATGCTCCGCGTGATGGACCGCGACCTTCGCGGCCTTCATGGCGACGACGCCGTCGGGCGGGCCGGACGGGCACCCGGAGCGGGAGCGCAGGGACGGAGCGAAGCGGAGGGCCACAGGGGCCGGCTATTTTGGCTCGCGATGGAAAGGCTCTCTCCAGCCATGCGGCCTCGCCGCGTGGGATGGAGAGGGCCGCCGGAAAATAGTCGGCCCCAAGGTTGCCCGGCCGGACCGCTTGACGGCCGATCGCCCTCTCGAAGGCCGAGGCGCGGTCCTCTGGCGAGGGGGGCATCCGAGCGACACGGCTGACGGCAAGCCTCCGCATTTCCGTTCCGGCTACGCCGCCGGTTCCATGAAGCGGGCGACGTCCTGCGGCGCGATCTGAACACGGATGGCCGCCCGGAGCGTATCGGCGCCCAGCATCCGCAGATCCTCGTCGAAGTCCGCGAGCGCCGGCGACAGCACGATCGCCTCGATGCCGGCCTGCTCGGCCCGGTCGATCAGTGCCGCCATGGCGCCGTCGCCGGCCGGATCGTCGTCGCGCGCGATGTAGAGCCGGCGCAGTGTGTGCGGAAAGCGGATGGCGGCGAGGTGGGCTGCCGAGAGCGCCGCGGCCACCGGCATGGCCGGCAGGACGCATCGGAGCGACAGCATGGTCTCGATGCCTTCGCCAGCCGCCATCACCGAGCCGGCTGCACCAAAGCGCACGGCATGGCCGAGCAGGTCGCCCATCGCCCGCCTCGGCGTGTCGATCGGCGCCTTGCCAAGCCTCGCCTCGCTGAAGCCCTCGGGGTCGAGCCAGGTGCGGTGCGCCCCGGTGATCCGGCCGCCGAGATCGGTGACGGCGGCAATCATCGCCGGCCAGATCTCGGTCGATTCATGCTCGTCCGGCCGGTAGTAGCAGCGCGGATGGAAACGCAGCGCCCCAATGTCGCGCAAAGCCGTAACACCACGTCTGCGCAGATACGTCTCCGCGAGCGTGCCCGCTATCGGCTGCGCCATGGCGAACAGCCGCTGCGCTGCTTCCGGCGATCCCGCCGGTGCAGCGGGCTGGCCGGTGCGGCGCTGGTCGGGCTCCGGTTCGGGATGCGGCAGGCTGAGGAAGCGCCGCGCCTCCTCGGCGACATCCTTGAAATCGACGAAGCCGCACGCCTCGCGGATCACGTCCAGTAAGTCCCCGTACTCGCCGGTCGCGGCATCGGTCCAACGACCGGCCGCGCCCTTGCCGGTCTCCGGCCCCTTGAGCCGCAGGAACATCGAGCGGCCCGGCGTGTTGCGGACGTCGCCGACCAGCCAGTAATGGCCCTGGCGACGGCCATTGGAGAGATAGTGGCGGCAGACCGCCTCCGCCTGTCGGCCAAGGCGCTGCGACAGGTCGGAAGGCTCGTGGCGGGGCATCACACAGCCTCCCGTTCGACGACGCGCTCGATGGGATAGCGCTCCAGCACCTTGGCCAGGATGGCGCCGCCATTGGCATCGGTCGGCACGAACATGCGCAGCTTCCACGAGATGATCTCGTGGAACAGGCCATAGGCGCGGAGCCGGTCGCGCATGGCATCGGTGAAGCCCGACAGCTCGATGCGATGGACGCCCATGATCCGCACGCGGCGAAGCTGGAGCCCTTCGGTCAGGTCGAGCACGGTGCTGCCGTCCAGCAGCGCTGCGAAGGCGTTGTCCGAGGTGAGCGTGACGGCGCCGGTGGCGAGCGCACCCGCGGCCCAGGCCGGGGAGACACGGCGGCCGATGATGCGCTCGCCCTCGTCAGTCTGGAGCCGATAGACCCGCGTCAACTCGTTCGGCAGGCGCTTCCAGATCGGGAGCAGGAGGCCGGCGATGATGTGGATCACCGAGTCGGAGAATTCCGGCACCTGCGCCACCTCACGGTTCCAGGCGAGTACGAAGGCGGCGCGATCGGCGTCCCGCCAATGGCTCTCAGCCATCATCGTCAAGGACGCATGGTGCTGCTCCGTGGGACGGAGCAGCCGCACGCGGCGCTCGATCTCTCCGTCATCAAGCATGATGCTCGGCGAGCAGACTTGCACCGCCGCGCGGCCCGAGCGCTCGTTGACGAGCAGAGCGGCGCGAGGGTCGGAGAGATGATCCAGCGCCTCATCGAGCGTCAGCGGCCGGTTGCGCTGGCGCTGCGTGATGGTGAGCAGCCGCGTTTCCGCCCCGGTGGCGGGATGGGTGTAGATCGTGCGCCGATCGGTGACGACGAAGCTCTCGGCCTTCAGCGTCTCCAGCCCGGCGTCATAGATTCCGCTGGCGATGGCGCCTTCGATTCTCGCGTTGAGGAGCTGCTCGAAGGCGGTGAACAGCGCGCCTTGCAGGTCGATGGCGAGCGCCAGCAGCCGGTTGAGGAAGGTGGTGATCGGCGGGAGCGCGTCCCTGATGCCGCCCTCATCCATCAAACTGAGGCCGGTTGCCTCCTCGAAGCGCTGCAGCGGGCAGCCATCGACCTTGCCGCGCACGATGAGCAGATAAAGCTGTCGAAGTGCGTCGCGGGCGTGAGGGCTTTCCAGATTGTCCTCCGGCCGGAACAGGCCCTGGCCGCCGGTCTGGCGCTGGCCGCGCGTTATCGCGCCGAGCGTATCGAGCCGGCGAGCGATCGTGCTCAGGAAGCGCTTCTCGGCCTTTACGTCGGTCGCGATCGGACGGAATAGGGGCGGCTGCGCCTGATTGGTCCGATTGGTGCGACCGAGCCCCTGGATGGCGGCGTCGGCTTTCCAGCCCGGCTCGAGCAGATAATGGATGCGAAGGCGCTGGTTCCTTGCCGACAGCTCGGCGTGGTAGCTGCGTCCCGTCCCCCCGGCGTCGCTGAACACCAGGATGCGCTTGACATCGTCCATGAAGGCGGCGGTCTCGGCGAGGTTCGCCGACACCGCGCGGCTTTCGACGACGAGGCGCTCGCCTTTCCTGACGATGCGGCGCGCGCGGCCGGTGACCTCGGCCACCATGTCGGTGCCGAAGCGTTGGACGATCTGGTCGAGCGCACCGGGCACCGGCGGCAGGCTGGCGAGTTGCTCGATCAACCGGTCCCGCCGGGCGACCGCCTCGCGGCTCTCCACCGGCTGGCCGTCGCGATAGACCGGCCGCGACGAGAAATTGCCCTCGGTGTCCGTGAACGGCTCATAGAGCTGCACCGGGAAGGAATGCTGCAGATAGGACAGGACGTATTCGCGCGGCGTGATGTCGACGCGGACGTCATTCCATTCCTCGGTCGGGATCTCGGCGAGGCGTCGCTCCATCAGCGCCTCGCCGGTCGAAACGATCTGCACGACGGCCGCATGCCCCTCCTCGAGATCGCGCTCGATCGAACGGAGCAGCGTCGGCGTCTTCATCGAGGTGAGCATATGGCCGAAGAAGCGCTGCTTGGTGCTTTCGAAGGCCGAGCGGGCGGCGGACTTCGCTCGGGCATTCAGCGTGCCGGTTGCGCCGGTGATGTTCGCCGCTCGCATCGCCGCGTCGAGATTGTTGTGAATGATCGAGAAGGCGCCGGCATAGGCGTCATAGATGCGCCGTTGCGCGTCGGTGAGCTGGTGCTCGACCAACTCGTATTCGACGCCGTCATAGGAGAGCGAGCGCGCGGTGTAGAGGCCGAGCGAGCGCAGGTCGCGGGCGAGCAGCTCCATCGCCGCGACGCCGCCGGCCTCGATCGCCTCGACGAACTCGGCCCTGGTCGCGAATGGGAAATCCGCCCCGCCCCACAAGCCGAGCCGCTGCGCATAGGCGAGATTGTGGACGGTGGTGGCGCCGGTCGCCGAGACATAGACGATGCGGGCGCCGGGCAGCGCATGCTGCAGCCGGAG
>CAVYXF010000003.1:0-995425 GCA_963772335.1 uncultured Alphaproteobacteria bacterium
GCATGACCGGGCTGTTTTCCACGGTGGTAAAGCCGCCGCGTACCCCGGAGCTGATCGCCAAGAACCCGCTCGGCATTTATGTGCAGGCTTTCAACTGGACGCCGGAACTGGCTCAGGAGAAACCGGAATGACCGGGTGCCGTCCCTCAGCCATCCTGCCGACCGCCCTGCTTGTTGGCCTTGCGGGCTGCTCGGTGCCGGTCAAGGTGCCGGAGATCCCGGTCCTGGACAAACAGGACTTTGCCTCGGCCAAGGCCGGGAAAGAACCGGCGGGGCCTCGACATGCACCGGTCGAGATTCCGGTGCCGCTGCCGCTTCCTGGACAGCTGAAGCCGGTCGAGACGCCGTCCGATCCGCCGAAGGATAAAACGTCACCCACGGAGCGGATCGACCAAGCCAACGACAGCGCCCGGGTCGAGCCGGTGAAGGATGGCTACATCAATGCCATCCAGAACTATCCCTATGCAGAGGGTGCGCTATATCAGGTCTATGCCGCCGTCAGCCAGGTGACCGAGATCGCCCTTCAGCCTGGCGAAAAGCTGGTCTCGTTCTCCTCCGGCGATACGCTGCGCTGGGTGGTGGGCGATACGACCAGTGGCGAGGGCGCGGGCGGCCGCGTGCATCTGCTGATCAAGCCGGTCCATCCCGGTCTGCAGACCAACGGCCTGATCACCACCGACCGGCGCAGCTATCATCTCGAGCTGCACTCCACGGAAAAGACCTATATGGCCTCGGTCTCCTGGACCTATCCGGCGGGTGAGCTGCTCGCTTTGCGCAAACGGGCAGAAGCCGCGGAGGCATCGACAAACGCCATTGCGGCACCGGATGTCGACCTCAGCCGCCTGAACTTCCGCTACCGCATCGAAGGTGACGCCCCCTGGAGGCCGGCACAGGTCTTCGACGACGGCGCGAAGGTTTATATCCAATTCCCCTCCGGGCTCGCACAGAGCGAGGCGCCGCCGCTCTTTGCCGTCGGCCCCGACGCCAAACCGGCGCTTGTCAATTATCGCGTGCGCGGCACGACCTATATCGTCGACCGGCTGTTCGCGGCAGCCGAGCTGCGGCTCGGCACGGCGCCGCAACGGATCGTCCGCATCCTGCGCACCGACGCGGTGTGGCGGGAGACAAGACCATGAGCCCGAGCACGCAAGCGCCGCCAGATGACCTGCAGCTGAAGGCCGGGCCGCGACCGGTAACGCGCATCAACCGCCGTCTGCTGGCCCTCCTCGCAGGCCTCCTTCTTTCCGGCATCGCCCTCTTAGTCCTGATCGCCTTGGAGCCCCCCTCCTGGCGGAACGCCGCTCCACCAGAGCCGGTGACCGTCGAGAGGCGGCCGGTGACCGACAGGCTGTCCGAGCTGCCGCCGAGCTATGATGCTGCGGGTTCGCCGCTCAAACCAGCACCTGAACCTGCGACCACCCCGAAGCCGGAGCTGCCGCTGCTCGGCAACCCGGCGGGCGTTGATGGCGAGGCGCTGAAATCGCCGGTATTTTTCCGACTGCAGCTGAAGCAGCCGGTGAGCAAAGCCGATAGCGCACCGCAGAACTCCGCCGGGCTTTCCAGCCCGTCCGCGGGCATTGCGACCTATGATCCGCTAAGCGCCGCGCGGCGCGCTGCCGAGCGGGCGCAAGCGCTGGCCGCGGGTGACGCGGCGCCGCCCGATAGCGGCGCCGCCAGTCAGGACCGCAAGCTGTCCTTCCTCAAGCAAGATGGGCCCCGCGAGATCTATAACCCGCACCGGCTGGAGCAGCCGGTATCACCCTATCAGCTGCTCGCCGGCTCGATTATTCCGGCAAGCCTGTTGTCCGGGCTCAATTCCGATCTCCCTGGATTCGTGATCGCCCAGGTCACCGAGCAGGTCTACGACAGCGTCACCGGCCGCCATCTGCTCATCCCGCAGGGGTCGCGCCTGATCGGCCGCTATGACAGCGTCGTCGCCTTCGGCCAGGAGCGCGCGCTGGTCATCTGGCAGCGCATCATCCGGCCCGATGGCGCGTCGATCGTGATCGACAATCTGCCGGCAACCGATACCGGTGGCTATGCCGGGCTTGCCGATCAGATCGACCTGCATAGCTGGAAGCTCTTGAAAGGCGTGGCTCTGGCAACCGTCCTTGGTGTCGGCTCCAGCCTCGCCTTCGGCGCCGGGAGCGGCGACAGCGACATTATCTCGGCGCTGCGCGAGGCGACCGGCCAGACCACCAATCGCGCCGGCCAGGCGCTGGTCGAGCGTAACCTGAATGTCCAGCCGACGATCACCGTCCGTCCCGGATGGCCGTTACGGGTCGTCGTCCACAAGGACCTGATCCTCAGCCCCTATCGCGATTGAAATCCAGGAGAGACGTTTCATGCCTGTGATTGGAACCTTTGCCGCCGTTCGTGACGGTTATGCCGGACGCATCCGCACCCTGACCATTAACAGCCGCGTCCGGATCATTGCCAATGACCGGAAAGACAAAGAGGGCGCGCCAGATTTCCGGGTGATCGCCAGTGAGGCTGAAATCGGCGTTGCCTGGCGGATCGAAAAACCGAACGCGGATGGCAGTTATTTACGCGTCCGGCTCGATGATCCAGCGCTGCCAAGGCCAATCTGGGCCGCACTGCTCGAGTTCCCCACTGAAGGCCTCATCCGCCTGGTCTGGTGGCGTAACAAGCAGGAGGCGAAGTGATGACCGTCTCGGCCCGGGTCTTAGCGTCGCCATTCCCGTCCCATCAAAGCCTTAATGATCAGGACGATGAGCAAGACGACATCCCCGGTTTCCTGAAGCGGGCAGCATCCGCTCAGGCTTCGAAGCCAATTGCCGCGTCCGGCAAATCAGCTGCAAACCTGGTCCTCCTCGCCTTCGCCAGCGGCTATTGCCTTGCCTATCTGTTCCGGTCGCTCCCGGCGCTGATTTCCGAGGCGCTCATCAAAGAGCTTCACCTGACGCCTGGCAATCTCGGCGTTTTGAGCGCGGCATTCTTTCTCACAACGGGCGCGCTGCAACTGCCGATCGGGGTCTGGCTCGATCGCTGCGGACCGCGCCGGGTGCAAGGTACGCTGATGTTCGCCACGGTCATCGGTGCAGCCCTGTTCGCCTGGACAGACAATATCGTGCTGCTCACCATCGCCCGCGCGCTGATCGGTGTCGGGGCGGCGGGCGGCTTCATGGCCGGGCTGAAGGCCATTGCGCTATGGTATCCGCGCGACCGTGTTGCGGTTGCCAATAGCTGGCTGGTGATGCTCGGCTCGCTCGGCGCCTGTCTTGCCACCTGGCCCGCGGCAAGGGTGATGGCCGAGATCGGTTGGCGCGGTCTGTTCGTTCTGCTCGCCGGCCTGATGGCCGCCTCCGCACTCGCCATCCTGATGCTGGTGCCGGAAAGCCCCCACAGCGAAATACTGCCAAATCAGCATCAAGCATCTCCATTCTCGCGATCTATCGCGATGCCGCATTCTGGCGTCTGGCGCCACTGTCGGCGCTCTCGGTTGGATCGGCCTGGGCTTTCCAAGGCTTGTGGGCCGCGCCCTGGCTCAGAGCCGTCGAGGGTCTTGGTCAGGACGCGATCGTCACCGATCTTCTGGTGATGGCGGCGACCCTTGCGCCAACTGCCTTGCTGCTTGGGGCAGGGGTGGTGCAACTGCGCCGCTGGGGCATCTCTGCGGCTGCCTGTTCGCCTTCGTCACCGCGTTCGGGATGAGCGCGGAGCTCGCTCTCATTCTGCGGGCGCCGCTGCCACCGCTCTTGCCCTGGCTTGTCATCGCCGGCATCGGAACCGTCACCGTGCTGAGCTTTACCATTCTGGGTGAGCTGTATCCCGCCTCGGGCCGCGCCAATGCCGCGCTCAATCTGCTGCATATGAGTGCGGCCTTTCTGGTGCAGTCCGGCATCGGCTTCCTCATCGAGCACTGGGGCGGCAAGAACGGACAATCCCCGATCGCCTATCAATTTGCATTTGCCGCCGTGCTCGCCGCGCAATTTATCGCCTGGTGCGTCTTTGTTTGGCCAAGGCGGAGCAGGCACGCGGAGCATTTCCATGTTCACCGGGTCCATGCGCTGGCCCGGGAGCTGGGGGTCTCAGCCGCAGCGGCAATGCCTTACCTGCAGGCCCGCCAGGTCTGGACAGCCCGGCTCGATGAGGCCCACGGGCAGCGTCGGAGCTGGCGTCGGGCCGGGCTGATTTCGCTGACGATCAGCAGCAGCCTCGGGCTCTGGATCATCTGGGATCGACGCAGGCGTCGGTGGTTTCGCATGTCATCAAGGCGAGCGAGCTGCATGAACCCGGCGAGATCTGGCGTCTTCCATCATCGAGCTTGCTCACAGCGCCCTCGTCGCAATCCGAACCGGGGAATGTGCCATGAGCGACAAACCGGCGGTCCCGCCTTGCCTTGATGCCGCTCAAGGAGGGAATCCCGCGGAGATCTTCTGGGATATTCGCACCGTTGCGAAACGGACAGGGCTCTCCCGCGCAACCATCTATCGCTATATGGCGCGGGGCGCCTTTCCGCCGCGCCGCAAGGTTGGCCCTGGCCGGGTCGCTTGGCTAGCTTCGGAGGTGATCGCCTGGAGCTCGAGTCGCCCGATTATTACACAGTAAAGTTCATTAAATTGGGGTCTGAGGAATGACGTCCAGCATCATCATACTATTTCTACTAGCGGCATGGAATATTTCCATAATAAATATATGCAATAAGGGATAATTTCTCTCAAAAAAATCTTTGCACTGATTGAATTTTTGCTGATAACTTAATTTTGCAAGTCAAACATCGCATTTTTCCAGCAACGGCGTTCTTGCCAGTATTGGCGCAACGAAGGGTTTGCAATCAGTAATGCTCGCTCACAATTGGCCACCATCGCTTGACAGCTACGATTACCTGGCTCGGCAGCATCAATCTGCCTGGGCCTGGGAATTTCTTCGCCGCAATAATCACTATCGCGCGCAAGCGGAACACGCCTTGCAGAACCCGACGAGCCGGTCGCATACCAGGAGAGGACTGCGCGTCACACATCTTTCACGCCCGCAGATCGAGGCGAATGCCTGGGCGCTTTGCTCCTTTCGCCGACCCAAGACAGCTATCGCATGAGGCCCTACCGATTTGGTCGGAGGACGTCGGCGCCCCAGTCTTAATCGCCAGGGCCGATCCGATCACCGACGCGGCTGCGTCAGAAAATGCAATCTTTGTGCCGGATCTGCCTGGTGCCGCTCACCTTCTCATCGACGACCGCAAGCGCAGCCACCTGCTGCTCACTTGCGCCCCGCTGGCTTTGCAGCTCCTCATCGAGGGAGCGGATCTTTTCGGAGGACCGGTCTCCCTCACCTTCATCACGCGCGGTATCGCCGAACTCGGCCCTGCCATCGACAAGCTTTCCGCGTTGCGGCGGATTCTGACGGGTTCTTCCCAGATTCGGCATGCCACCGCGCCGTTGGAGCACCCAATCCCTCCGGCTTCGGGACGCCCTCATCGCGCTCGACGGCCATGCCGCAGGGGCGAGCTATCGCGAGATTGCCGCCGTGATTTTCGGCAAGCACCGCGTTGCCAACGATTGGCCGGATCCCGCCCTCAAGGACTGGGTTCGCCGCAGTCTTCGTCGCGGTCAAGCTTACACAAATGGCGGCTATCGCACGCTTATCGTCTGAACTTCTTTGAGACAAGTGTGGCGTTTGCTTCACGCTAGCTCTCAGCCACTCCCGTCAAGCCCGTTCTCACCCCCAATATTCACCAGTCTTAAGAGAAGGAGATCAGGTTTGTCATGAGCACGATCCAAGCAATCGAAACGAATGAGCTCGCATCCTCCCGCGCGGATTTCCTCACCATTGCCGAGGCCGCCGCATTGCTTCGCGTTCAGCGGCGCACGCTCGATAACATGCGCTGGAAAGGCACCGGTCCGATGTTCCGGCGTCATGGCGGCCGCATCGTCTATCAGCGCGATGAGCTGCTCGCCTGGTCGGCGGAACGGAAAGCAAAACAGACCCGCGCCCGATGAGACCTCGCTTCGTCCTTCTCCTGGCCCTCTCTGCTGCTGCGGCACTCCTTATCAGCCTCGCCATTTCGCCGCGCTACATCCTCAACCTCAGCCACAGTGTTCCGATCGGGCTTTATCGGCTCGAAGTGCAAAGCCCACAGCGCGGCGACCTCGCCGTCATTCAGCTGGGCGAGCCGTGGCGGGGCCTGGCGCGGTCACGGGGCTATCTCGCGCCGAAAGCCTGGCTGGTCAAGCCGGTCGCAGGTCTTGCCGGCGATCATGTCTGCCGCACGGGTCGCGCAATCAGCATCAATGGACACATCTCTGCAATCGCTCAATTGGCAGATAAGAAAGGACGCCTTCTTCCCACCTGGGAGGGTTGCAGGAGCCTCGCGCGGGATGAAATATTCCTGCTTTCCAAGGTGAGTGGCAGTTTCGACGGGCGTTATTTCGGCGTCACGCCGCGGTCGGCGTTAATTGCGAAAGCTTTCCCTCTCTTCGGCTCTGAGCCCAACCACCGCCACTGGGGCGAAAGCAGCGTCGTGGTTAAGTGAGCCCGCCTACGCTAACATGCCTCATGGCTCCGAATCAGATGTCGATCGTCGCATAGCCCGCTTGGAACCGGGATAATCGGCCATCCAGCACATCGAGGATGCTCTTCAAGGCGTCGGTATCGACGCCCGCTGCGGCCCGAACCAGCCGGCGATTACCAAGATCGATCTCCATGCGATTATCGGCAGAGCGCTGGACGGTTTCCGGTGCCAGAGAACACGGCTTTGCATCCTCTGCGAGGGGAGCGATTTCCGGAGCATGAGGCTCCGCCTTCGCCGGCGGCAGCGCTAAAGCAACAGGGATGAACGCCGCCTCAGGCGTAAGCCTTTGCGCATCCCCTGCCACTCGCCGCCAGCGAAATAGAAGGCTCGGCTTGATACCATGCCGGTGCGCAACCGCCGAGATATTTGCACCAGGTCGCGCCGCCTCCGCGACGATCACCTGCTTATCCGCTTCGCTCCAGCGTCGCCGAGCCTCAGCAACCACCGCGTACCGGCGCGAAAAACTCCAGACATCCCCAGACCAGACCTAGCTCCGTTGTCACAACCGTCGACCAACAAGAGCTATACCCTCACCGGAGGCTTACACATCTGTTTGAGAAATCCGTGGAAAAATAATTGACCGCATCCGCTCAATTTCGTCCCGTTTAGTGAGGAGAGAGCTTTCTGAAGATCAGAGATTTGTTGGTATTTATGCTGGTATTTGTGATACGAATAACTCTTATATCATTAATTCACCACAATATTTAAAAATGCATGGTTCCTCTCCTGGGCACCATCCCACCCGTAAGGAATTGACAACCCTTACTCAATTGAAAAGCAGAGACTTTCGACCGCCCGACTGGTACACAAAGGTGGTACACATGGTCTTGCTGATGGCAAAGCGCAAAGCGGGGCAAGGCATCTCAGAGCTCCGCGTCGGCATCAACACAGACGATCTGTTCGAGCGATGAGAGAGATCGGCGCGCTTCTGCTCGCGCCGGGCGCATTGAAGACGGAACTGGTCCGAATGACGTGGCCGTCCAGAGTGCGTTCACACTATTCCCCCGCCGCTTGCAGTCATCGCCGGACGGGCCGCGGCGACTTTCATCCGATATCCACTTTTCCGGTAGGTTGTGAGCGGATCAATGGCGCCACCCGCCTGCAGGCGTACCATGGCCAGGATCGGATCGATGCCTGTTCGAAAAGCCTGTTTGAGGATTTCGCTCGCCATCAATGCATCATTCGCTTCCTGGCAGCCGCTTAGGGTCTCGCGATTGACAATGAGCGCGCGCGCATAGGCCCCCTTCACTTCCATGGCCGAGATCATCAGGCTTTCGATCGGATCGGTGACGTTGTGGCTCTGGTCGAGCATGTGCGCCGGCTCGAAACCTGCGACATTGGACATCTCCGCGTCAACCAGTTCGTTGAAGATCAGGAAGAGCCTGTATGGATCGATTAAGCCAGTATCGAGATCGTCGTCACCATATTTGCTGTCATTAAAATGGAAGCCGCCCAGCTTGCCGAACTGGATCAGCCGCGAGACGATCATCTCGATATTGACGTTCGGCGCGTGGTGGCCGAGATCGACGAGGCAGAACGCCTTCGGGCCAAGCTCCTGCGCGACGATATAGTTCGTCCCCCAATCCTGCACGACGGTGGAATAGAAGGCCGGCTCATACATCTTGTGCTCGGTGAACAGCCGCCAGCCGTCCGGGAGCGCCGCATAGATCTCCCGCATCGAGGCAAGATAGCGCTCGAAGCTTCTTGCAAAATGTGACTGGCCGGGGAAGTTGGAGCCGTCGCCGATCCAGACGGTGAGGGCCTTCGAGCCGATCGTCTCGCCAATCTCGATGCATTCCAGATTGTGCTCAATTGCCTGCGCCCGTGTTGCCGCGTCGGTATGGCTTAGCGAGCCGAATTTGTATGAGTGCTCCTGGCCGGGCTGATCCTGAAAGGTGTTCGAGTTCATGGCGTCAAAAGCCAGGCCAAGGCGGTCCGCCGTCTCTTTGAGTCGCTCCGGCGGCGCCTTATCCCACGGGATATGGAGTGAGACTTTCGGCGTTGCCCACGTCAGCTGCTGGACGACCGCGCAGTCCTCCAACTTGTCGAAAATGTCCCGCGGCTCGCCTGGGCCCGGAAAGCGAGCGAAGCGTGTGCCGCCGGTGCCAACGCCCCAGGACGGAACCGCCACCCCGAAGCGAGCGACCTTGTCGCGGATTTGATCGATCGCGATGCCGCGCCGGTCGAGCTGCTCGCCAAGGTGATCATAGTCGCGCTTGAGAGCGGCTGTGCGTGATGCGTTTTCCTTCTCCACCAATCCCGCATCGATCATCAGATCCATGGCCTCCTCCTGTGCGGACTGTTCTTGACGACGGACGGCTTCTGCGCATGGGCTTCGCGCTTTGGCCGCGATAACCCCGCTCAGCGCGTAAACGCCTGCGCGTTTCCTGCGTCGACATTGACGATGTTGCCGGTCGATTTCGCCGACATGGCGGACACGAAGAAATAGACCGCCTCCGCGATGTCCTCCGGATAGACGCTGAGCTTCAAAAGCGAGCGTTGGCGGTAATGCTCCTCCAGCTCCTCCGGCTTCACATTATAGGCGGCGGCGCGCTGCTCGCGCCATTCGCCGGTCCAGATCTTCGAGCCGCGCAACACCGCGTCCGGGTTCACTGTATTCACGCGGATGCCGAACGCGGCGCCTTCGAGGGCGAGACAGCGTGCGAGGTGGATTTCGGCAGCTTTGGCTGTGCAATAGGCGGCAGCGTTGGGTGATGCGGCCAGGCCGTTTTTCGATGCGATGAAGACGATGGTGCCGCCCGTCTTCTGCTGCTTCATCAGCCGGAAGGCTTCGCGCGAGACCAGAAAATAGCCGGTGGTGAGGATGCTAGCGTTACGATTCCAGAGCGAAAGATCGGTGTCCTCGATCGGCGCCGACGAGGAAATGCCCGCGTTCGAAACCAGAATGTCGAGCCCACCGAATTCTTTGGCGGTAAAGGCGAGCGCGCCCGCGACCTGATCCTCCTGCGTGACATCCATCTGCACGGTGCGGACAACGTCGGAGGAATAGCGCGCGGCGAAGTCTGAGCCGGCCTCGGCGAGCGCAGCATCATCGATGTCGGTCAGCACGACGCAGGCGCCCTCTCCGAGCAGCCGCTCGGCGCTCGCCTTGCCGATGCCGCCCGCCCCTCCGGTGATCAGTGCCACCTTCCCGGCGAGCGAACGTGGCTTCGGCATGCGCTGCAGTTTGGCTTCCTCCAACAGCCAATATTCGATGTCGAAGGCTTCCTGCTCCGGCAGACCGACATAAGTGGAGACGGTCGAGGCGCCGCGCATGACGTTGATGGCGTTGACGTAGAACTCCGAGGAGATCCGCGCCGTTGCCTTGTCCCGGGCAAAGGTAATCATCCCGACGCCGGGCACGAGATAGACCACAGCATTAGGGTCGCGGATGGGAGGCGAGTTCGGGCCGCTTGCAGTGCTCGTAATAGGCGGCATAGCCGGCTCGATAGTCTTCGATCGCGGATGGGAGCCTCGCAAGCGTCTGTTCCAGATCCGGCTTATCGGGGTCGAAGCCGACGACCAGCGGGCGGATTTTTGTGCGCAGGAAATGGTCGGGGCAGCTTGTCCCCAGGCTTGCAAGCCGCTCCATATCCTTGGCAGCGACGAATTGGAGCACAGCGGCCTGATCGTCGAAATGCCCGACCTTGCTCTCGGCGCGAGAGATCAGGCCGCGGATCACCGGCATGAGCCGCGATGCTACGGCAAACCGCTCGGTATCGGATAGCATACTGCGCGCGGTGCCGCCAAAAGCGGCTTTGCCTTCGCTCTCGCGTTCCAGCCAGTCGATGGCGCGGTTGATGATACGGATGGTGGTGTCGTAGCACTCCTTAGCGCTGTCACCCCAGGTGAACAGGCCATGGCTCTCCAACACCACGCCCTTTGCCAGCGGGTTCTCGCGGCAAAATTTTTCCAGCCACAGACCGAGTTCGAAGCCAGGGCGCTTCCACGGCAGCCAGCCGATCTCACCGCCAAAAACCTCCTCGGTCAGCATCCGGCTGTTTTCCGAGGCCGCAATCGCGATCACCGCGTCGGGGTGCATGTGATCAACATGGCGTTTCGGCACAAAGGCGTGGAGCGGCGTATCGATCGAGGCTGCGCGGGGATTAAGGTTGAAGGTGCAATGCGGCAGATAGCCGACCATCTCGTCTTCATACCCGGCGCCGCGATAGAGTCTCTTCAGCCCCTCCAGCCTCGCCATGTCGAGCGTGGCGAAACCGTCCAGCTTCATCGTGCCGACATCGCCGCCGGAGCCCTTGACCCACAGCACCTCGACGTTGTCGCCGGTGAGCGGGGCTTTCTCGGCCACCTTTGCAGACGTATTGCCGCCGCCATAATTGGTGATGCGTTTGTCGGAGCCGAGAAGATGGGAGCGGTAGAGAAGACGCTGCGGCTCGCTCATCGCGTCCGCCCTGGCATCGTCCCACAGATTGGCGAGGCGTTCGCCGCCGGGGGTATCAGGCATGAGGGACCTCCCTAGCGCCATCGAGGGCGCATCACCGGTAAAGCTCTCAAAGCCTCGGCTGCCTGTCAATCAAAAGCAATCATAGCCCGTCATGTTGCGCCGCAAGATGGAATTTTTTGATCGAAATTGATTGACGTTGATCAGGCCCAATGCCTTAATGACCTGTGGGGAGATCGCCATGCACGAGAAAGACCGTCATCGCATCATCCTTTCGGCGATCCAGGAAAAGCCGGTCGCGACCGTGCAGGAGCTTGTCGAGCTGACGGGCTCGTCCGAGGCCACGATCCGACGCGATATCGCGCAGCTCCATGTGCAAAAGCGCCTGCGCAAAGTCCGCGGCGGCGCGGAGGCGCTCAACCCGCCGCAATTCGTGGGGCTCGCCGGCCGCCCCTTCAGCGTCAACGAGACGCTGAACACTGCCAGGAAGCGCGTCATCGCCCGCGAGGCTGTCGAGTTGTGCGCCGATGGCGAGCCGATCATCATCAATGGCGGCACGACCACCTTTCAGATGGTGCATTTCCTCGTCAATCGCAGGATGCCGATCCTGACCAATTCCTTTCCGATCGCCGAGCATCTGCTGCGCCACTCGAAAAATACCGTGCTGCTGCCGGGCGGCACGATCTACCGTGAACAGAACATCATCCTGTCGCCTTTCGACAATGACGTGACCCGTAATTTTTTTGCGCGCCATATGTTCATGGGCGCCCAGGGACTAGGGCCGCTCGGGCTGATGGAGGGCGATCCGCTGCTTATCGAGGCCGAGCAGAAACTGATCGATCAGACCGAAGAGCTGATTGTCCTCGTCGACTCCTCCAAATTCCGTCAGCGCTCCAGCCTCATTCTGTGTCCGCTCGCCCGGATTTCCGCTGTGATTACCGATGACGGCATCGAGGATCGCGCAGCGAAGATGCTGGAGGCGGCTGGCGTCCGCCTGATCGTTGCGGGCGCACCAGTGGCCGTCGCGGAGGATAGCTCGATGCCAGCCTGACGGCGTGGCAAACACCGCTCAAGCAATAATCAAATGACGCAAGGGAGGACATGAAAATGACATTTCTGAAGAAAGTTGCTCTGGCCGCGACGCTCGCCGCGGCCGTGTCGGTCAGCGCCGCTCATGCCGAGACGGTGAAGATCGCGCTTGTCGTCAAGGCGCTGGGCATCGGCTTCTTTGAAGCCGCCAACAAAGGCGCACAGGAAGCCGCAAAGGAACTCGGCAATGTCGAGGTGATCTATACCGGGCCGACCACCACCACCGCCGAGGCCCAGATCGAGGTGATCAACTCGCTGATCGCGCAGAACGTCAATGCCATCGCGGTGTCCGCGAACGACAAGGACGCGCTTGTTCCGACGCTGAAAAAGGCCATGCAGCGCGGCATCACGGTGATCTCCTGGGATTCCGGTGTTGCACCGGCCGGCCGCCTGATGCAGCTCAATCCATCCTCCAGCGCGCTGATCGGCAATATGTGCGTCAAGATGGCTGCTGATAACCTGCCAGGTGGCAAGGGCGACGTCGCCATCCTGTCGGCGACCGCGACAGCAACGAACCAGAACACCTGGATCGCCGAGATGAAAAAGGTGCTGCCGAACTATCCTGGCGTGAACGTCGTCACGACGGTCTATGGCGACGATCTCGCGGATAAGTCTTATCGCGAGACGCAGGGGCTTATTCAGTCCTATCCGAACCTGAAGGCAATCATCGCGCCGACCTCGGTGGGCATCGTTGCCGCCGCGCAGGCGGTTACTGACGCTGGCAAGATCGGTCAGATTAACGTGACCGGCCTGGGCCTGCCTTCGGAAATGGCCGCTCACGTTAAATCCGGTGCCTCAAAGAGCTTCGCGATCTGGAATCCGATCGACCTCGGCTACTCCGCTACGACCATCGCCTACAATCTCGCGACCAAGAAAGCTGAGGCCAAACCTGGCGCCGAGATCCCGATGGGCCGTATGGGCAAGGTCAAGCTCGACGAGAACAATGAGGGCGCTATGGCCGACCCGTTCGTGTACGACGCCAAGAATGTCGAGCAGTTCGCGAAAATATTCTGATCACGGGTTCGTCGCACGACGGATCGCTCCCTCTCCCAATGGGAGAGGGTGGGGGTGAGGGGATACGGACTGTCCGTGTGGTGAGGTCTTGCTTCACTGACAGCGCTCACCCCCTCACCTTGTCCTCTCCCCGGGGGAGAGGGAACCGGAGGCAACCGCCCGTCGCACCCCTCTGTTCCGAGAAACAGTGAGTGCTCATTGCCTATGCTGCACGCCCCGCCTCCATCTCCTGTCTCGGAAACCACCGCGCAAACGCGACGGCCGCTGCTGACCCTTTCCGGCATCTCCAAGAGCTTTCCCGGTGTGCGCGCGCTGTCAGGCGTGTCGCTCGACCTCTATCCGGGCCAGGTGACCGCGCTGGTCGGCGAGAACGGCGCGGGCAAATCGACACTGGTGAAAATCCTCACCGGCATCTATCAGCCCGACGACGGCACCATCGCCATCGACGGCGAGCCGGTCACCTTCCACTCGGCCAGTGCCGCTGCGTGGGCCGGCATCACCGCAATTCATCAGGAGACGGTGCTTTTCGACGAGCTGTCAGTTGCCGAGAACATCTTCCTTGGCCATGCGCCACGCGGACGCTTTGGGCTGATCGACTGGACGGCGATGAACGAGCGCGCGGCCGCACTGCTCGAGCGCATCGGCGCACGCATCGCGCCCGAAACGCGACTGCGCGATCTCGGCATCGCCAGCCGGCATCTCGTCGCCATTGCCCGCGCGCTGTCGGTGGAGGCGCGCATCGTCATCATGGACGAGCCGACCGCCTCGCTCTCGCACAAGGAGATCGGCGAGCTTTACGAGCTGATCGAGCGGCTGAAGACCGAGGGCAAGGCGATCCTGTTCATCTCGCACAAATTCGAGGAGATCTTCCGCATTGCCGACCGCTACTCCGTGTTCCGCGATGGCGAGCGCGTCGGCGCCGGGCTGATTGCCGAGACCAACCCGGACGAGCTTATCCGGCTGATGGTCGGCCGCACGGTCGATCAGATTTTTCCCAAGACCGACTCATGAGATCGGCGACACGGTCATGACCGTCTCGGGCTTCAGCCACCCGACGGAATTCGACGATATCGGCTTTGAGCTGCGGCGCGGCGAGATTCTCGGCTTCTATGGCCTGATAGGCGCCGGGCGCAGCGAGCTGATGCAGGCGCTTTTCGGTCTTACCAGACCGTCTCGAGGCGAAGTGAGCATCGATGGCCGGACTGTCACCATCCGCAGCCCGGCCGATGCGATCGGGCGCGGCGTTGTCTATGTCCCGGAGGAGCGGGGCCGCCAAGGCGCCATCGCCGGTCTGCCAATCTTTCAGAACATCACCTTGCCCTCACTCAGCGCCACTTCCCGCGCGGGCTTTCTTCAGCTAGCGGAGGAATTCAGGCTCGCCCGCGACTATGCCTCGCGGCTGGATGTTCGTGCAGCCAGTCTCGACCGCGATGTCGGCACTCTGTCGGGCGGCAACCAGCAGAAGGTGGTGATCGCCAAATGGCTGGCCACCGCGCCCAAGATTATTATCCTCGACGAGCCGACCAAGGGCATCGACATCGGCTCCAAGGCGGCCGTGCACGGTTTCATGAACGAGCTCGCCGCGCGCGGCCTCAGCATCGTCATGGTATCGTCCGAGATCCCGGAAATCCTTGGCATGTCCGATCGCGTCATCGTCATGCGCGAGGGCCGCATGGCCGGCGTTTTCCAGCGCGAGCGCCTGAACGCCGAAATGCTGGTCCGCGCCGCCGCCGGGATCGGGGAGGTGACATAATGGCGCCGCGCTGGCTCAGATCGCGCGAGGCGCTGCTGGCGGCCGCCATCGCCGTGCTGGTGGCACTGATCGCCTGGCGCTTCCCGCCATTCGTCCGGCCCGCCAATCTCGCCCATGTCTTCAACGATACCGCCATCCTGATCATGCTCGCTCTTGGGCAGACGGCGGTGATCCTGACCCGCTGCATCGACCTCTCGATGGCGGCCAATCTGGCGCTCTGCGGCATGGTCGTCGCCATGCTGAACGCCGCCTTCCCGGGCATACCGATCCCGCTGCTGATAGCCGTCGCGATCCTGACTGGCGCGGCGCTCGGCGCGATCAACGGCCTTCTTGTCTGGCAGCTCACCATCCCGCCGATCGTGGTGACGCTCGGCACGCTGACCATCTATCGCGGGCTGATCTTCGTGCTATCTGGTGGCGCCTGGATCAACGCCCATCAGATGAGCGCCGCCTTCAAGGCGCTGCCTCGCGCCGAGCTGCTGGGCCTGCCGGTGCTCTCCTGGATCGCGATTCTCGCCGTTTGCATCATGGCCGTGGTGCTGACCCGCACCGCGATCGGCCGCGCCTTTTACGGCGTTGGCGGCAATCCGACGGCGGCGGTTTATGCCGGCCTCGATGTCGGCCGCACGCGCTTTATCGCTTTCACCCTGGCGGGCAGTATCGCCGGCCTCTCCGGCTATCTCTGGGTGTCGCGCTACGCCGTCGCCTATGTCGACATTGCCAATGGCTTTGAGCTGGACATCATCGCTGCCTGCGTCATCGGCGGCGTATCCATCGCCGGCGGCATCGGCTCGGTGGCGGGCGCGGTGCTCGGCGCGCTGTTCCTCGGCCTTATCAAGAACGCGCTCCCTGTCGTCAACGTCTCGCCCTTCTGGCAGCTGGCTATTTCGGGCAGCGCCATCATCATCGCCGTCGCCGCGAACGCCCGCACCGAGGGCAAGGTCAGACGCCTGATCCTGCGCAAAGCGGAGGTGCCGGCATGAGCACTACCGCTCCCACGCGCGCGGAAATCCCCGACCGGCTTCAATCCCGCTGGACGCGGGCGCTGAAAAGCTGGGAGACACTACTGGTCGTCGTGGCCGTCATCGTCTTCATCATCAACGCGGCCGCCTCGCCCTATTTCCTGAACGCCTGGAACCTGTCTGACGCGACCTTCAATTTCACCGAAAAGGCGATGATCGCCATGCCCATGGCGCTCTTGATCATCGCCGGCGAGATCGATCTTTCCGTCGCCGCCATCATCGCGCTTGCCTCGACGCTGATGGGCCTCGCCCTTCAATTCGGCGCTGGCGCAACCGAACTGGTGCTGATCGGTCTGGCCGTCGGCCTGATATGCGGCGCGTTCAACGGCGTGCTCGTCACCGTGCTCGGCCTACCCTCGATCGTCGTCACTATCGGCACCATGAGTCTGTTCCGCGGCATCGCCTACATCATCCTCGGCGATCAGGCCTTTACCAGCTATCCGGCGGACTTCGCCTATTTCGGCCAGGGCTATGTATGGTGGGTGATCTCCTTCGAGCTGGTCCTATTCGCCGTCGTCGCGCTCGCCTTTGGCGTGCTCCTGCACCTCACCAGCTTCGGCCGCATGATCTACGCCATCGGCAATAATCCGACCGCCGCGTTGTTCTCAGGGATCCGCGTCGCACGGGTGAAGTTTATCCTGTTCCTGCTGACGGGCGTGATGTCCGGCGTCGCCGCCGTTTGTCTCACCTCGCGCCTCGGCTCGACGCGGCCCTCGATCGCCTTCGGCTGGGAGTTGGAAGTCGTCACCATGGTCGTGCTCGGAGGCGTCAGCATCCTCGGCGGGTCAGGCAGCATTCCGGGTGTTGTCCTTGCCGCCATCATCATGGGCCTTGTCACATTCGGTTTCGGCCTGATGAATGTGCCCGGCATTGTCATGTCGATCTTCATCGGCCTCCTGCTGATCACCGTTATTGCCGCGCCGATTATCTGGCGCCGCCTGCGCGGGGAGCGCTTTGCCTGATGCCGGAGAAATACGCGTTCAAGATGAAGCTCAATCCCGGCATGACGGCGGAATACAAGAGGCGTCACGACGAAATCTGGCCCGAGTTGGTGACGCTGCTGCGCGATGCCGGTATTTCCGATTATTCCATCCATCTCGACGAGGAGACGGGAACGCTGTTCGGCGTTCTGTGGCGCGCGGACGATCACGGGATGGACGCGCTGCCGGGGAAGCCGGTCATGCAGCGCTGGTGGGCACATATGGCTGACATCATGGAAACGCGGCCTGACAATGAACCGGTTGTCGTTCCGCTGACGCCCATCTTTTACATGCCATGACAACTCGAGGCGGCCCCCACATCGCGGTCATCGATATCGGCAAGACCAACGCCAAGCTCGTGCTCGTCGACAGCGGTGAGCCGACTGAGCTGGGCACGCGCACGCGGCCAAATACGGTTCTGACCGGCGACCCCTATCCCCGTTACGACATCGAGGCGCTCTGGCAGTTCATTCTCGACGCTCTTGCTGCACTTCATCGCGAGCATGGTGTCGATAGGATTATCGCAACCACCCACGGTGCCGCGGCAGCGCTTCTCGATGCGCAGGGCGACCTCGCTTTGCCGGTGCTGGATTACGAACATGGCGGGCCAGAGAGTGTTGCCGCCGACTACGACGCCATCCGCCCATCCTTTGCCGAGACCGGCTCGCCGCGCCTGCCCGCCGGCCTCAACCTCGGTGCACAAATCTTCTGGCAATCGCGCCACTTTCCCAAGGCGTTTCGCGACGTCGCCTCGATCGTTATGTATCCGCAATATTGGGGTTTTCGTCTGACCGGCGTGACCGCCAATGAAGTCACCTCGCTCGGCGCTCACAGTGATTTGTGGAACCCGCAAACCCGCGACTATTCGGCCATCGTCGATCGGCTCGGCTGGCGGCCGCTCTTCGCGTCCATCCGCAAGGCCGCCGACCGCCTCGGCACGATCCGGCCCGAGATAGCCGAGCAGACCGGACTGCGGCAGGACACGCCGGTCTATTGCGGACTGCACGACTCCAACGCCGCGCTGCTGCCGCATCTGCTCTCGCGCCGCCCGCCTTTTTCTGTCGTCTCGACCGGCACCTGGGTCATCGCCATGGCGGTCGGAGGTGCGCCGGTGGTGCTCGATCCCTTGCGGGACACTTTGTTGAACGTCAACGCCCTCGGCGATCCGGTGGCTTCGGCACGTTTTATGGGTGGGCGTGAGTATGCCGTTCTGACTGCGGGCTTGAACGGGGTCCCAAGCGCTGAAGAAAGCGCCGCCGTGCTCTCAAGATTGACCATGCTGTTGCCATCCGTCCAAAGCGGATCGGGACCCTTTCCCAACCGCAAGGCGGTATGGCGGCGCGATACCGGCATTTCCCCTGGCGAGCGGCACGCAGCCATTTCTTTTTATCTGGGGATGATGACGTCGGTCTGCCTGGAAGCGATCGGAGCTGAGGGCATCACGATCACAGAAGGACCATTTGCGCGTAACGACCTCTACAGCCGCATGCTCTCGGCCGCCACGGGCCGAAGCGTTCTTCCGACGGTGACCGAAGGCTTGGGGCCAAGCATGGGAGCCGCGCTGGTCGCCTCCAATGCCGCGTGGTCCGCGCCGCCAGAGGAAGCGATTATTTTCGAGGACGATGAGCAATGGCGATCTTACGCACGAGCGTGGCGAGCGGAAACACACCTGCAGGCGGTCTGATCGCGACATCTCTGGAAGCTGCATCGATGCACAATCGGCATGGCAAGGGCAGAAATGGCATTTCCAGGCATGATTTCCATGGGATAAGGGCATAAAGAGCAAAAGAGACGCACTTGAGCTCGAGGCTTCCATGCATCTGGCCCGCTTTCCTCTCATCAAACTTTGCCACGCCCCGACGCCCCTGGAATTCATGCCCAATCTGACCAAGCGCCTGGATGGTCCTCAGATGGGCTTTGCACGCAAGGTCGCCGACCGGGTCATTTTCATGGATGCCGGCGAGATCGTGGAGGATGCGACCAAGTCCGAGTTTTTCGCCAATCCCCGCAGCGAGCGGGCGCAGGCCTTCTTGTCGAAGATCCTTCATCACTGAATGGGACAGGGGGACAACTCACATCGGCGCGCTTTGAGAAATCGGCGCGGGGTCATGTCGCCAGGTTGCGCATTTCCGCGATCAGGTCGGCCTTGCCCTCGAAACCGATGCCCGGCAACTCTGGCATGGTGATGGTGCCGCTTTCCACACGCACACCATCGGGGAACCCGCCATAGGGCTGGAACAGGTCCGGATAGGATTCATTGCCGCCAAGTCCCAGCCCCGCGGCGATGTTCAGCGACATCTGATGGCCGCCATGCGGGATGCAGCGGCGGGGTGACCAGCCATAGGACTTCAGCATGTCGAGCGTGCGCAGATATTCGACAAGGCCATAGCTCAGCGCGCAATCGAATTGCAGCCAGTCGCGATCCGGCCGCATGCCCCCATAGCGGATAAGATTGCGGGCATCTTGCATGGAGAACAGGTTCTCGCCTGTCGCCATCGGGCCGGGATAGTGCTCGGCGAGCTTGGCCTGCAGCTCGTAATCAAGCGGATCGCCCGCTTCCTCGTACCAGAACAGGTCATAGGCGCGCAGCGCCTTGGCGTAGGCAATGGCGGTATCGAGGTCGAGGCGGCCATTGGCATCGACCGCCAGCTTGCAGCCAGGCGGCAGAATGCCCAGCACCGTCTCGATGCGCTTCAGATCTTCGGCGAGCGCCGCGCCGCCGATCTTCATCTTGACCACCGTATAGCCGCGATCCAGATAGCCGCGCATCTCATCGGCGAGGCTTTGTAGGCCCTTGCCAGGATAGTAGTAGCCGCCTGCGGCATAAACGAAGACTTTCGGATCGGCCGTGCCGCCGTAGCGCTCGGCCAAGAGGCGAAACAGCGGCTTGCCGGCGATCTTGGCGATGGCGTCCCAAACCGCCATATCGATGGTTCCGATCGCGACCGACCGTTCGCCATGCCCGCCCGGCTTCTCATTGGTGAACATGGTTGCCCAGATCTTATGGGCGTCGAGATTTGTGCTTTCGGCATCGATAAGACTGCCCGGCTCCGCCGCCAAGAGACGCGGCGCGAAGCGCTCGCGGATCAGGCCGCCCTGGCCGTAGCGGCCATTGGAGTTGAAGCCATAGCCGATAACAGGTTTGCCATTGCGGATCACGTCGGTGACGACAGCCACGAGGCTGAGCGTCATCTTCGAGAAATCGATGAAGGCGTTGGCAATCGGGGAAGCGATGGGAGCGGTACGCTCCAGGATGTTGACGATGCGCATGGCAAAGGGTCCTCGGTCGCGCGTTTCAGAAGAAGGCCGGTTTGGACATGCTGCCACGCCGAGCCCCTCGCCGTCATTCCTGCGCAGGGAGAAGGCAAGTGCGCTTGCGTTGCATATTCACCTGAGCGACAACCCAACTGAAGCCCTCAAATAATAGGTTCCCCTCATGAACCGTCTTACCGCCGATCTTCTGCTGCTCGGGGCTGCCGCCATCTGGGGGCTCGCCTTCTATTTCCAGAAGGCCGCTATGAGCGAGATCGGGCCGTTCCTGTTCATCACCGCCCGGTCTACGGTTGCGGCTTTGGCGCTTGCGCCCTTGGCGCTTCTGGAGATGAAAGCTCTCGTGCGGCGGACGCAGATGCCGATCGACCGCCAGGGTCTCCTCAAGCTTGGACTCGCGGGCGGGGCTGTGTTTTTCGTCGGCGCCGCTTTACAGCAGGTCGGCCTCCAAACGGCGACGGTCACCAATGCCGGGTTTCTGACTGGTCTTTATGTCGTCATCGCGCCGTTTATAATTTGGCTTACGGATAAGCGCCGGCCGCGTCCGGTCGTGTGGACGGCAGTTGCACTTGCCTTTACCGGCACCTGGGCGCTTGGCGGTGGTACGATCGGCGGCTTCTCCTTTGGAGATGGCCTCATCGCGATCTGTGCCATTTTCTGGGCCATGCATATCGTGGTCACGGCCTGCTCCCCGCGTTTCGGCGCGCCGATGACCTATACCTTCCTGCAGTTCACCACGGTTGCAGCGATCGCCGGGACGGCTGCTATCGCGCTTGAGCCGATCTCGGCGGATGCGCTGACCAGGGCGTCGGGGGCGATCCTCTATGTCGGCCTTCTGTCAAGCGCCCTGACTTTCACGGTGCTGGCGATGGCAATGAAGCATACCCCGCCCGCGGAAGCCGCCGTGCTGGTCAGCATGGAAATCCTGTTCGCGGCGGTTGCCGGTGCGCTGCTGCTCGGCGAACGGCTGACACCGATTGGCTGGTTCGGCGCGGCATTGCTGTTTACAGCTACGCTGATCGTGCAGCTTGCGCCGCGCCCACGGCCGAGCGGAGGAAAGCGGCTGCAAAGCGAACTTGTCCCCGGAGCGCCGTGACGGCCTGCTGAGAGCGGCGGATTTTAATTGCAGTCCGAAGCGCCGCTCTAACCTTATGTGTGCGCATCGGATTTGTCCGAAAAGTGGTCTCCACTTTTCTGTCCGATGCACTAGAACATCGCCGGGTAGACACGATCCGGCGGCGTGTGCCCGTCCAGGAACGTCTTGATATTGATAATCACCTTCTCGCCCATATCGACGCGGCCTTCCAGCGTCGCCGAGCCCATATGCGGCAGCGCCACCACCTTGTCGCTGCGCAGGAGCTTTGGATTGATCGCGGGCTCATGCTCGAACACGTCGAGCCCGGCTCCGGCAATCTCGCTGGCATCGATCATCCGGGCGAGCGCATTTTCGTCGATCACCTCGCCGCGGGCGGTGTTGACGATATAGGCGTTCGGCTGCAGGAGCTTCAGCCGCCGCGCGGACAGCAGGTGGAAGGTCGCCGGCGTGTGCGGACAATTCACCGAGACAATGTCCATGTTGGCCAGCATCTGATCGAGGCTCTCCCAATAGGTCGCGCCCAGATCGGCCTCGACCGCGGCCGGCACGCGCCTGCGGTTGTGGTAATTGATGGTCAAGCCGAACGCCTTGGCCCGGCGCGCAACGGCCTGGCCGATCCGGCCCATACCGATAATGCCGAGCTTCTTGCCATAGATGCGATGGCCAAGCATCCATGTCGGCGACCAGCCGCTCCATTCCCCGGCAGTGTCCTTCAGGAACTTTGCCCCTTCCGCAAGGCGTCGCGGAACCGCGAGAATCAACGCCATAGTCATATCGGCGGTGTCCTCGGTCAGGACACCGGGGGTGTTGGTGACCACAATGCCGCGGTTGCGCGCCGTCTCCAGGTCGATATTGTCGACACCAGTGCCGAAATTGGCGATCAGCTTCAAAGCCGGCCCGCTCTGCGATAGAACCGACCGGTCGATGCGATCCGTCACTGTCGGCACGAGAACGGCGGCGTTCTGCACGGCCTCGACGAGCTGCTCACGCGTCATCGGCCTGTCGTCGACATTGAAGCGCGCGTTGAACAGCTCGCGCATGCGCGCCTCGACGAGCTCTGGCAGTTTTCGCGTGACAATCACGGGAGGTTTTTCGGCATTCATTAAGACATCTCCCGAAAAGGATAGTGTGCAGGCAGAAAACCTCGTGTGGCGGATCTGAAGTTCGCACCATCATTGCGGCACTCTCTCACGCGAACTTCAGATCCTAAAGTCACACGAGAATCTTTGCAGTTGCTAGTGTCCTTTTCGATTCGAAAGTTCGTTGGTACTGGGTATTGGTGCTGACGAACGGTCGAATCGGGACACCAGCCGGACAATCCTGGCAATCCCGGCGTTCTGTGTAACAGAAGCCACCTATGATGACAAAGCTGCCCGTGACTTGCCACAGCCAAGAGCAATTCCCGCCCGATCTGCTCGCAAGTAGGTTAGATAAGAGATGACGATAAGCATTCGCAGCGCCGTTTTTCTCACCCTCGTCCTGATCGGGGCCGCCCTTATCTGCGCACCGGCCCTGCGCGCGCAGGACAGTAAGATCGATCTTTCGGCGCGCAAGAGCGGGCCGAGCGGCCTGCCTTTGCCCCGCTTCGTCAGCCTCAAGTCGGACGAGGTGAATGTCAGGCGCGGGCCGGGCTGGGATCACGCGGTGCTGTGGGTCTACCGGCGCGTTGGGCTCCCGGTCGAGATCATCGCCGAATATGACATCTGGCGCCAGGTGCGCGACAGCGAGGGCGCGACCGGTTGGGTGCTCGGCTCGCTGCTCTCGGGCCGGCGCACGGTGCTGATCGCGCCCTGGAAGACCGACCACCGCACCATCGATCTTTATGAGGTGGCGGAGAAGAGCAACGCCGTGCGTGCCAAACTTGCCCCCGGCGTGCTGGGCGACGTCGAGAAATGCGACGGCAGATGGTGCGAAATCGATGCCGGCGGGATTTCCGGCTTTATCAATCAGGAGATGGTGTGGGGGGTCTATCCCGGCGAGATGATCAACTAAGGGAGAGGCTTAACCCTCTTCCTGCACGCGCTCGCCCTTCGGCACCAGGCGAATCAGCACATCGACGCGCGCGATCTCCATCCCCGCGGGAGGCTGGGGCAGCGACATGACCGACATGGTGCCGCTCTTGATATCCACCAACGCGCCATCGCGCTCGAAATAGAAATGATGATGGTCCGAGGTGTTGGTGTCGAAATAGGTCTTGGAGCCTTCCACCGCCACTTCGCGCAGGAGCCCGACCTCGGTGAATTGGTGCAAGGTGTTGTAGACCGTCGCGAGCGATACGCGAATCGCGCTGCCGATTGCCTCAAGATGCAGCATCTCGGCCGTGACATGGCGGTCGCCGCTGCCGAACAGCAGCGCGGCCAATGCGTTGCGCTGGCGCGTCGGCCGCAGCCCCGCACGCTTCAACAGCCCAGCAATGTCCCTCGCCTCAACGCAGCCGGCCATACCCATATTGCCCTTGCATGGAGAAGCCAAAAATATATTGTGTGCCGGTCTTGCGTGCAACTATATGCGCAAGATGCGGCAATTCCTATTGTGCGCGTAGCGGCCTTTTGCGAAAGCGGTGCGCTGTGCTACGTAACATACGCTCAAATGGGAGCGATGCAAATATCCCGCAAGTCGACGGTCTGAGGTACGATGGCTGAACGCCGAACCACTTACGAATATGAGGATCTCCTGGCCTGTGCCCGGGGTGAGATGTTCGGTCCGGGCAATCCGCAATTGCCGTTGCCCCCAATGCTGATGTTTGATCGCATTGCCAAGATTACCGAGACCGGCGGCGAGCACGGCCACGGGCAAATCGTTGCCGAGCTGGAGGTCAAACCGGACCTTTGGTTCTTTCCTGTGCATTTCAAAGGCGATCCGGTGATGCCGGGCTGCCTGGGGCTCGATGCGCTCTGGCAGATGCTCGGCTTTTTCCTCGGCTGGATCGGCGGCAAGGGCAAGGGCCGCGCGCTCGGAGTGGGCGAGGTGAAGTTGTCCGGCATGGTGCTGCCGAGCATCAAGAAGCTTGAGTACATCGTCGATCTAAAGCGCGTCATCCGCCGAAAACTCACCCTGGGGATCGGCGATGGTCTTCTAAAAGCCGACGGGGTGACCATCTACATTGCGAGAGATTTGCGCGTCGGGCTGTTCGAGACGGCCCCGGGAGAGACGTCGACGGCGGGCGCTTAAGCGACGCTGGCCGCGCATCCATCTGACAACAATCGGCGCTTATCCGGGATGAAAGAGGAGGTCCGATGAGACGTGTTGTCGTAACTGGCATGGGCATTGTATCGTCCATCGGCAACAACACTCAAGAGGTCGTGGCATCGCTCCGAGAGGCGCGCTCGGGGGTCGTCGCCGCCAGGAAATATGCCGAGCTTGGCTTCCGCTGCCAGGTCCATGGCGCGCCGCGCCTGGATTGGGAGCAGGTACTCGACCGCAAGGTGAGGCGCTTCATGGGCGCCGGCGCTGCCTGGAACTACATCGCTATGGAGCAGGCGATCCAGGATGCCGGTCTCCAAAAATCAGACATATCGAATGAGCGGACCGGCCTGATCATGGGGTCTGGCGGCCCGTCGACGCGGGCGATCGTGCAGGCCGCAGACACCACGCGCGAGAAAGGCCCGCGCAAGGTCGGCCCGTTCGAGGTGCCGAAATCGATGTCCTCGACCAATTCGGCAACGCTCGCAACGCCCTTCCAGATCAAGGGCATTAATTATTCGATTTCTTCGGCCTGCTCGACCTCGGCGCATTGCATTGGCAATGCCGCGGAGATGATCCAATGGGGCAAGCAGGACATCATGTTTGCCGGCGGCGGCGAGGAGCTCGACTGGACTTTGTCGGTGCTGTTCGACGCCATGAACGCCATGTCCTCGGGTTTCAACGAGACGCCGGAGAAAGCCAGCCGCGCGTATGACGTCAATCGCGACGGCTTTGTCATCGCGGGCGGGGCGGGCGTGCTGGTATTGGAGGAGATGGAGCACGCCAAGGCGCGGGGCGCCACGATTTATGCCGAGCTTGCCGGTTATGGCGCCAATTCTGACGGCTACGACATGGTGCAGCCCTCTGGCGAGGGAGCAGCGCGTTGCATGCGCATGGCCATGGACGGAATCGACTGCGATGTCGATTATGTCAACCCTCACGCCACCTCCACGCCGATCGGCGACATCCGCGAGATCGATGCCATGCGCGAAGTGTTCGGCAGGAAGATGCCGCCGATCTCCGCGACCAAGTCATTGACCGGCCATTCGCTGGGTGCGGCAGGTGTCCAGGAGGCGATTTATTGCCTCTTGATGATGAAAAACGGCTTTATCTGCCAGTCTGCCAACATCGAAGAGCTTGACCCAGCCTTTGCCGATGTGCCCATAGTTCGAGAGCGGCTCGACAATGTCGAGTTGAACTGCGTGATGTCGAACAGCTTCGGCTTTGGCGGCACCAATGCTGCGCTGGTCTTCAAACGCTATCATGCCTGAGCAATCGGCCCGCATCGCAAGGGAACGGGCGGGCTTCGCGGAAATCTAACGCCGAGAGCTTACGATGACGGGGATTGATATCGCCAGGCCCGGACCGCTGATGGCAGGAAAGCGCGGGCTGATCATGGGGGTCGCCAATGAGCGGTCCATCGCCTACGGCATTGCCCGGGTGCTGGCCGGTCATGGGGCCAAGCTTGCCTTCAGCTATCAAGGTGATGCCTTCGGACGGCGCGCCGTCCCGCTCGCACAGCAGCTCGGCGGCGAAATCATCGTGCCCTGTGATGTGATGGACCTCGCCTCAGTTGATTCGGTGTTCGCCGAGATCGGCCGCAAATGGGGCTCGCTCGATTTCGTCGTTCACGCCCTCGCCTTTTCCGACCGCAATGAGCTGCGCGGGCGCTATGTGGACACCACACGGCAGAACTTCACCAATACCATGGTGATCTCCTGCTTCTCCTTCACCGAGGTCGCCAAACGCGCGGCTGCACTCATGCCACGCGGCGGATCGCTTATCACCCTCACCTATGGCGGCTCGAGGCGCGTCGTGCCGCGCTACAATGTCATGGGGGTAGCAAAGGCCGCGCTCGAAGCCTCCGTGCGCTACATGGCCGCTGATCTCGGTGAGCAGGGCATCCGGGTCAACGGCCTCTCGCCCGGACCGATGCGCACGCTGGCGGGCGCCGGCATTTCAGATGCGCGGGTGCTGTTCAACTATCAAAAGATGCATTCCCCGCTTCGGCGCACACCGAGCCTCGATGAGGTGGGGGGCGCCGCGCTCTACCTGCTCTCCGACCTCTCCACAGCGGTGACCGGCGAGATCCATTATGTGGATAGCGGCTACAACATCGTGGCCATGCCTCGGCCGGAGACAATCAAGGAAAGCGGCGAGGGAACCGCTGCCTTGAACGGTAATGGCGATAATGGAGCGGATGTCGTCAAGTCACCCCGGGCGGCGGAGTAACGCGTCGCCTCCGCCTGCGCTGGTCAGCTCTCGACGTGCTGATAGATCCAGGTCTCGGTGAGCGCTTTGCCGTTCTGGTCGAGATAGGCACGCAGGTCGGCGGCGTCCTTGCCTTCCGGAACATAGTCGAAAATCGCCCGCCAATAGGGCTCGTCCACTACCCGATAGGCGGCGATCGAAATCGATCTGGCCCCTGCTGGCCGTTACCTTCAGCTTGACCCCGTCGTCATTGGTGAGTTGGCCGAGCACACCCCCTTCGAAGTCGATCACATATTTCGTGACGCCCGCGCGCAATTTGCCGCCGGGGGTGCCGCCCGCGCCGATGCGGGTTGCCATGACGCGGCCATTAGGATGCGGGAACGGCGTGTCATTTCGCCAATAGATGCGGTAATGCAGCTCAAGGCGCTTGCCGGTGGTGAAAGGCTCCTTCGGGCTCCAATAGGCGGCGATATTGTCCTTGGTCTCGTCGTCCGTGGGAATTTCGAGAAGCTGGACAGCCCCTTCACCCCAATCGCCGAGCGGCTCGACCCAGACCGAGGGGCGCCTGTTGTAGAACACGCCATCATCCTCGTAGGCCTTGAAGTCGCGCTCCCGCTGCAGGAGCCCGAAGCCTTTCGGGTTCCTATCCACGAAGGAGGACACCTTGGTCACCGGCGGATTGTTGAGCGGGCGCCAGATCCGCTCGTCCGACCCGCTCCACATCGAAAGCCCATCGCTGTCGTGAATTTCCGGGCGCCAGTCACGGCCGTGTAGCCTATTGTTCTTGCCATACCAGAACATCGAGGTGAGCGGAGCAATACCGAGGCGCTGTACGTCGGCGCGCGCATTGATGACGCACTCGACCTCCGTCACCGCGCCCTGGCCCCGCGTCGCTTTGATCTTGTAGGCGCCGGTCACGCTTGGGCTCTCCAGAAGCGCATAGACCGTGATGCCTTCCGGGGTGCCAAGCGGCTCGAGCCAGAAATTTGTGAAACGCGGAAATTCCTCTTCCCGTGGTAGCCCGATATTCAGCGCCAGCCCCCGCGTGGACATGCCATATTGGCGCGTCTCGCCGTTCGCACGGAAATAGGATGCGCCGAGAAAGGCGATCCAGTCCGGCTCATTGGGGCCGCGCATCACGCGGAAACCGGCGAATCCCGTGTCCGGCGGCAGGGCCTTGGCGAAATCAGCGCGGCCATAGGAGAACAGCGCGGGCGTATACTCGACCTCGCGCGACAGCCCGTCATTGATGACGAAAATGCGCACCGGCTCCATGAAATATTTACCGACATGGAACAGCTCGACCGGGTAGCTGTCTTTCGCTGGCCAGATTGCCTGGTCGGGACGGTATTTGATCTGCTGATAGGCGTCGAAATCGATCTGCTGGATGATTTCGCGGTCCGAGGGCTGTTTCGGCAGAAAAGGCTCCCGGGCCATATCGTTGGCCCAGCTGATGACCTCGTCCCAGCTGAACTTCACCGGCGGTCCATAGGTCAGGTAAGCTGCGGCGCTTTCCGGCCTGAGAGCGGCTGCGACCGCCATGGCGGCGGCGCCCGAGACAAACATGCGTCGTGTGATCATGCTGAGCTTGCGAGGTTAAAATGTACCTGGAATGTAGTCAGGCGAGCGCTTTTTTGAAGGTCTTCAACTTCTGCGGGATGCAGAATCCTTCTACATCAGACATGCGGAAATCGGCGCCGCGACGTAAAGCGGCGATCATGGCAAAATCGTGTCTCCAGAACCGCCGCTGCCCGCAAACGTTGATTAATCAGACTATTCCCAGAACTCAGCCCGATCGGGAATGCGGTTGAATGCAACCTTGGCGCCGCTGTAGCGCGGCATGGAAGGCGCTACACCAAGCAGCACCGTATCGCGGCCATAGCGGGCATTCAGCCTGTCGAGGGCGCGGGAGAGCTGAAGCCGCTGCGGGTTTTCGGCCCTCCCAGGCGTCCAGCCGAACAGATCAGGCTGCTCCGCAAGGCAAGGCGAAAGGTCGGTCAACACAACTCCAATCTTGCGGATGCGCCTTGTCCCAACCGCACGGGCTGCCTCACCCTGGAGCGTGGCAAGCGCACGCAGCACAGAGACGCTATCGGAGGTTAGGGGAAAGCGGCAGGTCTTTTCGAACTTGCTGCCATTCTCCTGCCGCACCGAGAGCACGAGGCCCCCGGCGCGGTATTCCATACGCCGCAGCCGGCTTGCGGCGCGCGCGAGCAGCCGCCGGGCGACAGCGAAGGCGGGTGGGCCCTCGCGCAGGCCGGGCGCCAACACCTGGCTGTGGCTAATGCTCCAGCGGCGAGTCTCCTGGGGCGGTGGATCGACACCGTGCAGCCCGTACCAGAAATGCTCCCCGCCAATGCCGCCCCAAACGCTGCGCGCGCGGCGCGGCGGGAGTCGGAAAAATTCTGCAATGCTGCGGACGCCTGCCGCGTTCAGGCGGCGCTGCATCTTACTGCCGATGCCCGGCAGATCGGTCAGCTTGAGGCCGAGCAGCGGGCCAGGAAGGCGATCGGCACCGAGGATGGTCAGGCCATCAGGTTTTTGCATGTCGCTGGCGATTTTGGCGAGCAGCTGGCTGGGCGCAAGGCCGATCGAAGAGCGCAGGTACCCACCGACCCGCGCCGCAATGCCGCTCTTGATGCGCTGGGCCAACGCTATGGCGCTGTCGGTCAGACGGTCCGGGCCGACCAGTTCGCACGCGACCTCGTCCACCGAGCACACTTTGGTGACATAAAGGTGCCGGTCGAGTTCGGCGAGGATGCGATGGTGATAGTCGACATAGACGTCGTGACGCGCCGGCACACAGATCAGCCCGGGACAGAGACGCTTGGCCTCGCCGACATTGGTCCCGGTCTTGATGCCGAACGCCTTGGCCTCATAACTTGCCGCAATCGCGCAGGTGGAGTCGCTCGCAACTGGAACCACGATAACCGGCTTGTCACGGATGCTTGGATCTTCCTGCTGCTCGACACTGGCGAAATAGCTGTTCAGATCGAGAAACAGCCACTTAAGGCGAGCCTCGTCCTGCCAGCGTGCGGACATGGTCTGCAACTCCTTTAGAGAGAACCAGAACATAAAGCGAACGTTGGCGCAAGCCACCGTGTTCTGTTTTCAACGATCTCGATAACACTACTGTCCCGAAGCACTTCCGCCTTGTTACGGTCCTAGAAACATGCTCGGCTCCCGCCATGCTTCTCCGTGTTAGCCAGGACCGGCAGCTTGCGGCTGCGAAAAACCTCATCCAGGAACTCGGGCGCCATCTCGATATCCCCGCGTCCGTGCGCCTGTGGGATGGAAGTTACGTGCCGCTCGGGCAAAGCGGCGCAAATGGCGTTGCCATCTCGATTTCCGAGCCGGGCGTGATCGCCTCGCTCCTGCGCCGGCCGACGCTCGACCGGCTGATCCGTCACTACGCCCATGGCCAGATCGGCATCGAGGGGGGCACGCTGATCGATCTCGGCAATCAGCTCGGCGATGGCGGGACGCGCAAGCGCCTAAAGCAAATTAACAAAGCCAAGCTGCTGGCGAGCCTGCTGCCGTTCCTCTTCGCGCCTGCCGCAAAGCCACCCTCCGCCCGCGATTTCTCTGGCGATGAGATTGGGGAAGGGCGCCGGCAGGAGCAGAACCGGGATTTCATCAAATTTCACTACGACGTCGGCAATGACTTCTACCGGCTGTTTCTCGATCCGGAGATGCAGTACTCCTGCGCCTACTTCACCGATAGCGGGGACACGCTGGAGCAAGCGCAGCGCAATAAGCTGGAGATGATCTGCCGCAAGCTGCGCCTCAAACCCGGCGAAAGCCTGCTCGATATCGGCTGCGGCTGGGGCGGACTGGTCTGCTACGCCGCCAGCCACTATGGCGTGCGTGCCCACGGCATCACGCTCTCGGATGCGCAGCTGGCGCTTGCCCGTGAAGGGATTGCGGCGCACGGATTGACGGACAAGGTGACAGTGGAAATCCGCGATTACGCCAACCTGACCGGGAGCTACGACAAGATCGCCTCGATCGGCATGTATGAGCATATCGGCGTCGCTAATATCCCGCGCTATTTGAGCAAAGTGCGCAGCCTTCTCGCGACCGACGGACTATTCCTCAACCACGCCATCTCGCGGCGCGCCAAGAAGACCGGCCGGCGCTTCTACAAGCGTGCCGAGCAGCGGGCGCTGCTGAAATACATCTTCCCCGGCGGCGAGTTGGACGATATCGGCCATACGGTCCAGGCCATGGAGCAGCACGGCTTCGAGGTGCACGATGTCGAAGCGTGGCGCCCGCATTACGCGACCACGACCCGCCATTGGTGCGAGCGATTAACCGCACGGCGCGAGGAAGCCGTGGCGCTCGTCGGCGAGGAGACCTACCGCATCTGGGTCGCCTATCTCGCCGGCTGCTCGCTCGCCTTCATGCGTGGAACGGCGCGCATCTATCAAACGTTGGTGTCGAAAGGCGGCAAGGGCGAAGCGCCACTGCCGCTCACAAGAGCGGACTTATATCAGTAGAGTCAGTGCCTTTCGGCGCTCCGGCTTGACAACACCTGCCGGAAATGCGATTGCGGCACTGAGCCTGATCTGCGAATATATTCGAATTGCTCACGAATTCTCGATCGCCCGTATTGCGTAATGACCATCGACAGAAGAGTAGTTGCCTGGCTGGCCGCTATTGCGATTTTTGCCCTCATTCTTCTGAGGCTGTTTTTCCCTGGCCCGGGAGCCTCCTGGCCCTATCCAAATAGTGGGGACTACGCCCCTGGCTCTTGCATCGAGACGGATTGCGATTACTACCCGAGTGGCTATTGCGGCGACAGCCTCAAGGATGGCTGCGGCTACAGCTCGCGGCGCACTGTCGCTGCAGGCCATTACAAACCGAGCAAGCCATCTGAGCCGCCCATCGACTGGGACGCTTTCATTCTGCGCTTGCTGATTGCCTCAAGCATCGCCGTGGTGCTGGCGACGCTGGTCTCGACATATCTCTCCGGCGGTCTCAGCGATATCCTGAAAGCCCCGATCAATGGCCCGGTGCCCGGCAGCGGCGCCGCCGCCAGTGCGCCTGTGTCTCCGCTACCGGCCGTGCCGCCGCTTCCGCCACTCCCGCCTTTGCCCCCGCTGCCGCCGCTCGAGACCGCGCCGCCAGCACCCGCTGCCGCGCCGGCTGCTACGCCGCCACCACAACCCGCAGCAGAAACCCCGCAGCCCGCCGAGGAGCTCTCGCATCCGGAAGCTTTCCCGCCCGAAGCGGCTGAGGAGCAAGAGCCGGAAAGCCCGCTCGAATCCTCGCTGCCCACACTGCTTGCGCAGGTTCTGGTGATGTCAGCGCTGCTTTTGATCCTGCTCCTCGCGCTGCGCTACGGCGTCTGACGCGCTAATTGCCGGTCGGGTTTGCCGCCGCTTGAGCAAGGATTGCCTTGGCTTTCGCGCAATCGGCCTGCATCTGCGCGGCAAGGTCGGTGCCGGAGCGGAACTTGGCGTCGGCGCGCACGAAGCCGATGAACTCTACATCGATCGGCTGGCCGTAAAGATCGCCGTCGAAGTCGAATAGGAAGACCTCCAGCAACGGCGGGCCGGCATCGAAAGTCGGCCGCGTGCCGAGATAGGCGGCACCGTCATAACGGCTGCCTCCGATAAACACCCGCACGGCGTAGATGCCGTGGCCAAGCGCCTGGTCGCGCGCGAGGCGGATATTCGCCGTCGGAAAACCAAGGCCGGTCCCGCGTCCGGCGCCGGATTCAACCGCCCCCGATATCCGCCACCAATAGCCGAGTATATCGGCAGCGGCGGCGACATTGCCTTCGGCCAAGAGTTCGCGGATGCGCGTGGAGGAGAAGATCTCGCCGGAATCGCCGATCGCCTCGACAATGGTGACGCCGAAGCCATAGGCGGCGCCAAATTCGGTGAGCTTGGCGGGCGTTCCCTGCCTGCCCTTGCCGAAGAAGAAATCGTAGCCGATCGTTGCATGGCAGATGCCGAAAGCGCCGACCAGCACCTCGCGGACGAAGGCTTCTGCGGTCAGCCCGGAGAGCTCGGTGTTGAACGGCAGCACCGCCGCGACCTCCATGCCGAGTTCTGCGAACAGCTCAAGCTTGCGTTCGAGCGGGGTCAGCAGGAAGAGCGTTTTCTCCGGCTGGAAATATTTGCGCGGGTGCGGCTCGAACACCATCACCCCAGCCGGACAGCCGGCCTGGCGCGCGGCGTGTTTGGCTGCCTCGAGCACGGCGCGATGGCCGCGATGCACGCCGTCGAAATTGCCAATAGCGAAACCCGCGCCCTTCAGCGCGGACGGGACATCATGCCAGCCGCCAACGATCTTCATCACATCTGCGCGTTATTGCCAATTAGGTGCCGGGTTGCTCGCGCGATGGAACGAGCAGCAAGGCGTCGCCCTCCAATACCGTTTTGCCGGCCACCGAGCAATCACAGGTAAGCAGCGCCCGCTTCTTTTCGGGAAACAACTCGGTGACGCGCGCCGTCGCGATCACCTCATCGCCGATCCGCACTGGTGCCCGGAAATTGAGGCTTTGCGAAATGTAGATTGCGCCGGGGCCGGGGAGTCGCGTCCCGAAAATCGCCGAAATATAGGTGGCCGTCAGCATGCCGTGGGCGATACGCCCCCCGAAAATGGTGCTTGAGGCGAATTCCTCATCCAGATGGAGCGGATTGCAGTCACCGGTCACCGCGGCGAAGGTGTCGAGATCGTTCTCGGATACGCGCCTGACATAGCTCGCTGCCAATCCCAAGGCTAGATCCTCGAAATAGTAGCGGCTTATCACGTGTTCCGACATTCCAACGCTCTCCCTAACGCCTGCAAACGCCATTTTGCAATGCACAAACTACGCTGCATAGCAAAAGTTGCCGCTCACGCCGGCAGCTTGGCTAATACTTTAGCAGTGCGGTTAACGGCAGAAATGGCAGGGAAGAGAGCGCTACCAGGAGAGTTCCGCCAGGGCGGCGACGGGGCGAGCGCTATGACTGTCGAACAGGCTGGCGAGGGTTGAAGAGCTGAGCTGGCTGCGTGCTGCCGCGCCCAGATGCACACCGCTCGCGACAAACACCGAGTCGATCTCTTGCGCCGCAGCGCCAGCAATATCGGTGCGGATGCCATCGCCGATGGCGACGATGCGGTGTCGCGCCAGGGCCGCTCCCCGCTTCTGACCCACCATCTCGAAGGCGAGATCATAGATCGGAGCATGCGGCTTGCCGGCATAGATGACCTCACCGCCGAGCCGGGTATAGCGCTCGGCCAATGCGCCGGCGCAATAGACCAGCATCGTGCCGCGCTCGACCATGACATCAGGGTTGGCACAAATCATGGGCAGCCCAAGCGCCCGCATCGCGCCGAGCAGTTCGGCATAATCATCCGGCGTTTCGCAATCGTCATGGCAGAGCCCGCTGCAGATGACGGCCGCGGCCTCCTCTATCCCCAACAGGTGCACGCCGAGATCGTCGAAGATCGGCAGATCGCGTTCCGGCCCGAGATGGTAGACCGCGCGCCCGGCAAAGCGGGAAATCAGCGTCTGCGTCACGTCGCCCGAGGTGACGATGCCATCATAGCAATCGTCTGGGACGCCGACCTGGCGCAATTGCTCGGCGACCGTCTCGCGCGGCCGGGGTGCATTCGAAATCAGCACTACGGTGCCGCCCCCCTGGCGGAAAAGCTGGCATGCCTCGACGGCGTTGGGGAACGGCTTCACCCCGTTATGCATCACGCCCCAGATGTCCGCGAGCCAGGCGTCGTAGCGCCGGGCGAAGGGCGAAATGGAATCCAGAACGGGTATTCCGAGAACGTCCGCTTTCATCGGAAATGCCTAGGTGTAGTGGCTGCCACCGTCAAGCCGAAACAAAGTCTATGCCCGGCTTATTGCATTCATATGGCGAGATGTACCGGAATCACCATAGCCGGCAGCGCCATAATCCATGGCGGCGATGAATTTTGCGGAATCGGTCGGGTTGCGGGCGATCTGAAGCTAGGCTTTCAGCGCCGTTGGCAGATGAATGCCGCATTCGAGCTTACCGCGGCCGCGCCAACGGCCGGCACGCGCATCCTCGCCGGCCGTGGTCCGGGTCGTGCAGGGCATGCAGCCGATCGAGCGGAAGCCGTATTTTGCAAGCGGATGAGCCGGCAGACTGAGACGGCGGAAGCGCAACGCGATCTCCTCAGCTGTCAGCGCGGCGAGCGGGTTGAATTTCAGCCTCGCACCGTCCGCCTCGACAATCGGGATGGCGTGGCGGCTGCCCCCCTGAAAGCGCTTGCGTCCATTCGCCCAGGCTTCAAATGCGGCGAGCGCCCGCGTCAAGGGGCGGACCTTGCGCAAGGCGCAGCAGGCATCGGGATCGCCGGCATGAAGATCGCCCTCGCGATCTTGCTCTGCGAGCTCGCTCTCCTCGGGATGCAGAGAGCGCACATCCTTCAGCCCGAGCTGCTGCTGGAGCTGGTCGCGATAGCTAAGCGTCTCCGGAAACAGGTAGCCGGTGTCAATGAACAGCACGGGCAGGCTCGTATCCACCGCCGCCGCAGCGGCCAGGAGCACGGCCGATTCCGTTCCGAAGGACGACACGATCGCCAGGCCGCCTGGTCCCACGGCCTCTTGAGCAGCCGCAAGGATATGCTCGGGCGTGGCACCGGCCAGTAAGGTGTCCAAAGCTGCTGCCTGGCGCAGGATCAACGACAGGGGAATGCTGGAACCCTCGCCTCCCCTGCTGTTCCTTGCAGCAGAAACCGCGGAATGCTGTATGATGGCGTTTGCAGACCTCATGGGCGTGACTCACGTGTGACGATATTTCGAACAATGTGTTCTTTATAACGAACAGAGTCAATCACCGGCGCTTTATGGCGCGTGCTGTACACGAAGCCGTGAAGGGACAAGCTTAAGGTTTGGTCATAATGTGCGCCTCTGGGGCGGTTCCAGCGTGCTGAACTCGTGCGGCCTTCATTGCTTTCCAAAGTTAACCGACGTTCTTTGCCCGCTGCCTTTGGCATTCCGGGGCTAGGCCGAACTCTTCGCCTCCATTTTTGGCGCGGTTGACAAACATTCGCAGTCTTAGCAACGACGAACTTTGCACTCTTAGCAACAGAGCGGATCCATGTTTCGCTGGTTCGAATCCCTCATCGACCCTTACAGGCCGGTGGCGCTGGAGCAACCGCCCAGCCAATGGGTCAGATTTTTCCTTTTCTATGTCCGCCAGGTCTGGCCGGGCTTTGCCGCAATCATGGGGGTTGGCTTCGTGGCCGGCGCCATCGAGCTGTCCCTATTCGCTTTTCTCGGCCAGCTCGTCGATCTCGCACGCGCGGCGGAGACGCCGGAGCGGTTTTTCGCCGACCATGGCACGACGCTGATCTGGATGGCCTTGGTCGCCATGATCGCGCGGCCGATCGTGTTTGCGCTGCACGCCATAACGATCAATCAGGTCGTTGCGGCGAACTTCACCAACCTCATTCGCTGGCAGACGCATCGCTATGTGCTGCGCCAGAGCCTTTCCTATTTCCAGAACGACTTCGCGGGCCGCATCGCCAACAAGGTCATGCAGACCGGTCCGTCCCTGCGCGAGACCATGGTGCAGATGGTCGATGCGCTCTGGTTCGTGTTCGTCTACACGGGCGGGGCTATCGTTCTGTTCGTGCAGGCCGACGCAAGGCTGATCGCGCCACTTCTGATTTGGCTGCTCGCCTATATCGCTTCGATCGTCTATTTCGTGCCGCGCATGAAAGAGCGCTCCACGATCATGTCCGAGGCACGTTCGACACTCATGGGACGGATCGTCGACAGCTACACCAACATCATGACGGTGAAGCTGTTCGCCCACACCCATGGCGAGGACGGCTATGCGCGCGCCGCGATGGAGGACCACACCCGCAAATTCCTGGACATGCTGCGGCTCTCGACGGTGTTCGAGAGCACGATCATCTTGACCTCAGGTTTCCTGATCGTGGGCACCTGCGGCCTTGCCATGCTCTTGTGGAGCCAGGGCTCGATCACGCTGGGCGCAGTCGCGCTGGCAACGGGCCTCGTGATCCGCATCAACAATATGGCCGGCTGGATCATGTGGGTGATGTCGAACATCTTCGAGAATATCGGCACGGTCCAGGAGGGCATGGAGGCGATTGCACGCCCGATCGCGGTGACGGACGCCCCCGGCGCCCAGCCGCTCAAAGTCACACGCGGCGAGGTCCGCTACGATCACATCGTCTTCCACTATGGGCGCGAGGGCGGGCTGATCCAGGATCTCTCGCTCACCATTCCACCCGGTGAGAAGGTCGGCCTTGTCGGACGGTCGGGCGCGGGCAAGTCCACACTGGTCAATCTGCTGTTGCGCTTTCATGATCTCGAAGGCGGCCGCATTCTGATCGACGGCCAGGACATAGCCCAATGTACGCAAGACAGCCTGCGCGCACAGATTGGCCTCGTCACTCAGGACACCTCGCTCCTGCACCGGTCGGTGCGCGACAACATCCGCTATGGCAAGCCGGATGCGTCCGAAGCTGCCGTTCTTACCGCGGCGCGCCGTGCGCATGCCCATGACTTCATCGAAACGCTGGAGGACCTGAGCGGACGCCAGGGCTACGCGGCGCATGTCGGGGAGCGCGGCGTGAAGCTGTCCGGCGGTCAGCGCCAGCGCGTCGCGATTGCTCGGGTGCTGCTGAAGGATGCGCCGATTTTGATCCTCGACGAAGCAACGTCTGCCCTCGACTCCGAGGTGGAGGGGGCGATCCAAGAGCAGCTCTATAACCTGATGAAGGGCAAGACGGTGATCGCGATCGCGCACCGGCTGTCGACGATTGCGGCCATGGACCGGCTGATCATTATGGATCGTGGACGTATCGTTGAAGAAGGTACGCACGAAAGTCTTTTGAAGCGAAGCGGTCTTTACGCCCAGCTCTGGTCGCGTCAGTCTGGTGGTTTCATCGTGGAAAGCCGGGTTGCGGAGCCGGTGCCTGCCGAGACATGACGTTGGTCGAAATGTGAAGATGTCCTGCCGGGAGGAGAAGATTTTCGGCAGGACTGTGCACCAAGTCTTCTTTCGTGTATTCGGAGCACGCAAGCGTCAGCAAGCTTTGTGTCCGGCACGCCGCCCGCGTCTGTTCAAGCGGCGAGACGTTATTGCACAGATGCGGGCAGCGCCAGATTCGCTATTCTTTAATGGCGCGCAAGGGATCGCAATGATCCCGCGCCGTCGGGGGCGATCATGGCAAAGATCGAGGATCTCACGCTCACCCGTGAACGGGAGTCCTTTCGACATCTGGTGCTGACCTTCGGCCCGAAGGTCAAGACGATGATGCTGCGCAACGGCGCCGATCCCGAAACCGCCGAAGACATCGCTCAGGAAACGATGATCACGGTCTGGCGGAAAGCGCACCTGTTCGCCGCCGAGAAAGGCAGCATCTCCACCTGGATCTACACCATTGCCCGCAATCTTCGCATCGATCGCCTGCGCCGGCAGGTGATCTGGCAGGTGTATGAGGAGGTTTTCGACAATCAGCCATCGAGCGAAGAGCTGGCCGAGGCACGGATCGCCCGTGAGCAGGAAGAAGCCAAGGTCGCTGCAGCATTGAAAACCCTTCCGGAAGAGCAGCGCCAGATCATTCAACTCGCCTTCGTCGATGGCCTCTCGCACAGCAAGATCGCCAAAAAACTTCAGCTGCCGCTTGGAACAGTGAAGTCGCGCGTACGTCTTGCCTATCAGAAATTGCGCGAGGAGGTGGAGGGGAGCGCGTGACAATCTGTCATCATCCCCAAGGGGATACGCTGATCGCTTACGCGGCGGGAACGCTCGTGTCGGCGTTGTCGGCGCTCGTTTCCTGTCACCTTGCCATGTGCGAGAGCTGCCGCGCCGAGGTGCGGCGCTTGGAGGCGGTCGGCGGCGCCCTCTTGAGGAGGATGTGAAGGACGCAGAGCTGCACGGCAGGACTATCAATCGTGCCATCGCCCGTCTCTCCAAGCCGCCGCGGCCGGGTGCCACCGCGCGAACCGCGCAGGCGGATGAGCCTCACTCGGTCTTGCCGAAACCGCTTGCGTGCCACCTTGGAATGGGGATTGATGATGTCCCGTGGACGACGCTGAAGCCCGGAATCGAGCAGTATAAAATCAAGCTCTCAAGAGGTGGCGGCGATCTGCGTCTGGTGCGCGCGCAGCCCGGCCTCAAGCTTCTCAGGCACGGGCATTACGGCGCAGAGCTGACGCTTGTGCTCAAGGGCGCCTATACCGATGAGACAGGCGACTATCAGGTTGGGGAGGTAGCCGATCTTGACGAGGACATCGAACATCGCCCGCGCGTCCTCGGCGAGGAGGAATGTATCTGCATCATCGCCGGCGAAACCCATCCTCGCTATAAGACGCTCACCCTGCGCCTGCTCCGGCCCTTCTTCGGATATTGATCTGCCATGATGCCGCCCTGGCAGGTGGCCTGGATCACCGGCGCCGGCACAGGCATCGGCCGCGCCCTGGCGCTCGACCTCGCCCGCGAGGGGGTGAAAGTCGCCGCGACCGCCCGCACCGAGCGCAATCTCAGCCTGCTTGCCGCCCATCATGTGGCGGTGGATTTCTATCCGCTCGACGTGACCGACAGGGCGGCTGTCGCGGAAGCTGTCGAGGAGATCGAGAGCGCGCTCGGCCCGATCGATCTTGCCATCCTCAGTGCCGGCACATGGCGCCCCCTCAGCGCCGACAAGTTCGATGCGGTGGCGATCCGCGAGGCACTCGAGACCAACTACATGGGCGCGATTCACTGCATCGAGGTGCTGCTGCCGCGCATGATCGAGCGCCGACGCGGCCACATCGCCATCATGGCCTCGGTGATCGGCTATCGCGGCATGATGCGGGCCGGCGGCTATGGTCCGACCAAGGCGGCGCTGATCAACCTGGCGGAATGCCTCTATGCGGACGTGGCGCGGTTTGGCGTGAAGATCAGCCTCATCAATCCGGGGTTTGTCGACACGCCAATGACCCGCGGCGCGGAAACCCCCTTGCCATTTCTGATCAGCGCGGAGGATGCTTCGGCGCGCATCATCAAAGGCCTGAAACAAGATAAATTCGAGATCGCCTTCCCCTGGCCACTGGTATGGCCGCTCAAAATTGCCAGAATTTTGCCATATAAGCTTTATTTCTGGACATTGCGCCGTTTCGGCATTGGCCGGCGTTAACCGCAAGGGTCTGTTCGTCGTTGTCCTGGAGCGCGATTGTCGTTAGCTCTCAACGCCTCCATCTCTCACGAGAGAAAGCTGTTTTGTCTTTGGAGTGTTATGCCGCGTCCGCTCAGGCTCTGCCTCTTGCTCGCTGTTCTGCTTTGTGCCGCTTCTCTCGCCAAGGCCGAAAACGTCGTCGAGACCACCCCGAACGCGGTAGCCGCGCCGGCGGATGACGCCAATGCGTCCTCGCCCCTGGAGGCCGCACTTGATGCGGAGGGTTTTCATCTCGGTGCTCCGGCCTTTATTCGCATTCTCAAGGCGGATTCGCGCCTGGAGTTGTGGATGCTCAAACAGGGGCGTTTCGAGCTGTTCCGCAGCTATAGCATCTGTAAGTGGTCGGGCGGGCTCGGACCCAAGCTGCAGCAGGGCGACCGGCAGAGCCCGGAAGGGGTGTATTTCATCACCGGCGGCGATCTGATCGTCAACGCCCGCTGGCACCGGGCGATGAATGTCGGCTTCCCCAATGCCCGCGACAACGCGCTTGGCCTCACCGGCTCGGGCATTCTGATCCATGGCAGGTGCTCCTCGATAGGCTGCTTCGCCATGACCAATCCGGTGGTCGAGGAGGTCTATGACATTGTCCAGGCTGCGCTTGAAGCCGGACAGCCGCGCGTGCCGGTGCATATCTTTCCCTTCGCCCTCACCCGCGAGAAGCTTGCCGCAGCAGCCCACGATGAGTGGTCGGATTTCTGGAAGGAGCTGAAGCGCGGCTATGACCTGTTTCTGCGCGACGGGCTGCCGCCACGAACATTTGTGTGCAACGGCCAGTATGCCTTCCAGTCACGGCGTGCGCCTGTCGTCTCGATGAGGGGCAATTCCGTCTGCACGGCGGTGACGCGTCCGGCGCATCCCGTCGCCGCCGCCGTCGCCTTTCGGGCCGCAGGCACCCGTCTCGCAGCAGCCGTGCCGGATGTCCAGGCGCTGCAAAGCGAAAAGTGCGGCCCACGCGACCAGCGCTGTCTTCGCTTCAAGGCAGCCTTGCGAAGTGCCGTTCGTTGCCCGCGCAAATATGGCCGATGCCGCAATCCGCAGGTTGCGGCGGTGAAAAGCATTGATTGTCCGCTCAAATTTCCCCGCTGCCGCAAGGGCGGCAGAAGCACGAGCAAGGCCGCCTTGGCGACGCTCAAGACCAAGCCAAATTCGCGTTAAATGTGAAACCCCTGGGGCATTAGCACTCACCTCTTGACAGTGCTAGTAATCGGGATTAGATCGCCGCTATCGGGGGAGGGCTACGAAATGCCCCCCGCCTCAAGGTTTAGCGATAGGAGGTTCGTCTGATGAAATTTCGTCCGCTGCATGATCGTGTTGTCGTTCGCCGTGTTGAGGCAGAACTGAAGTCTGCCGGTGGTATCATCATTCCGGAGACCGCGCAGGAGAAGCCGCAGCAGGGTGAAGTGGTCGCCGTCGGCCCTGGTGCCCGCAATGACAAGGGCGAGGTTGCGCCGATGGATGTGAAGGCCGGCGACCGCGTGCTGTTCGGCAAATGGTCTGGCACCGAAGTTAAGATCGATGGCGAAGACCTGCTGATCATGAAGGAAAGCGACATTATGGGTGTTCTGGAAGGCGCCGCCGCCCAGTCGAACCCGGCCAGTGGCAAGAAGAAGGCCGCCGCGTAACCCCATCCCCCTTAGCAGATACCTCAGATTTTTAGGAGTTGACAGAAATGGCAGCTAAAGACGTCAGATTCGCGCAAGATGCCCGTGACCGCATGCTGCGCGGCATCGATATTCTGGCTGATGCCGTCAAGGTGACGCTCGGCCCCAAGGGCCGCAATGTCGTGCTCGACAAGTCGTTCGGCGCGCCGCGCATCACCAAGGACGGCGTCACCGTCGCCAAGGAAATCGAGCTTGAGGACAAGTTCGAGAATATGGGCGCCCAGATGGTGCGCGAAGTCGCCTCCAAGACCAACGACATCGCTGGCGATGGCACCACGACCGCGACCGTTCTCGCCCAGGCCATCGTGAAGGAAGGCGCCCGTGCGGTTGCCGCCGGTGCCAATCCGATGGATTTGAAGCGCGGCGTCGATATCGCCGTCGCCGCGGTGGTGAAGGAGCTGGCCGCTCAGTCCAAGAAGGTGACCTCCTCCAGCGAAGTCGCCCAGGTCGGCACGATTTCCTCCAATGGCGATGAAGAGATCGGCAAGAAGATCGCCGAGGCCATGGAAAAGGTCGGCAATGAAGGCGTGATCACGGTCGAGGAGTCGAAGGGCCTCGATACCGAGCTCGACATCGTCGAGGGCATGCAGTTCGATCGCGGCTACATCTCCCCCTATTTCGTCACCGACGCCGAGAAGATGCGCGTCGAGCTCGACGATCCGCTGATCCTCATCAACGAGAAGAAGCTCTCCAACCTCCAGGCCATGCTTCCGGTCCTCGAGGCCGTGGTGCAGTCCTCCCGTCCGCTGCTGATTATTGCCGAGGACGTCGAGGGCGAGGCGCTGGCCACGCTCGTCGTCAACAAGCTGCGCGGCGGCCTCAAGGTTGCGGCTGTTAAGGCGCCGGGCTTCGGTGATCGCCGCAAGGCCATGCTGCAGGATATCGCCATTCTCACCGGTGGTGAGGTGATCTCCGAGGATCTCGGCATCAAGCTGGAGAATGTCGGTCTCGACATGCTCGGCCGCGCCAAGAAGATCGTCATCACCAAGGACGACACCACCGTCGTCGACGGCGCTGGCGAGAAGAGCGCGATCGAGGCCCGCGTCGGCCAGATCAAGCAGCAGATCGAGGAGACCACCTCCGACTACGACAAGGAGAAGCTCCAGGAGCGTCTGGCCAAGCTGGCGGGCGGCGTTGCCGTTCTCAAGGTTGGCGGCGCGACCGAAGTCGAGGTGAAGGAGAAGAAGGACCGTGTGGATGACGCGCTGAACGCCACCCGCGCGGCGGTCGAGGAAGGCATTGTCCCGGGCGGCGGCGTCGCGCTGCTGCGTGCGATCAAAGTCCTGGATCAGCTTACTGTCGCCGATGAGGATCAGAAGGCGGGCGTGAACATTGTTCGCAAGGCCATCCAGGTCCCGGCACGCATCATCGCCGCCAATGCCGGCGAGGACGGTGCGGTGATCGCGGGCAAGATCCTCGACAACACGAGCTACAATTTCGGCTACAACGCCCAGACCGGCGAATATGGCGATCTGGTCGGCCAGGGCGTGATCGACCCGGTGAAGGTCGTGCGCACGGCGTTGCAGGACGCAGCCTCCATTGCCGGCCTCCTGATCACCACCGAGGCCATGGTTGCCGAGAAGCCGAAGAAGGACGCGCCGATGCCCCCGATGCCGGGCGGCGGCATGGACTACTAAGCGGCTCGACGCTGTAGAAGATATGGAGAGGCCCGCCCGCGCGGGCCTTTTCATTTTACACAAGGCGAGCTGATAGGTCCGGCTTCATTCGGCAGCAAAATAGGGCAGAGCGTGAGCTACGCGACGGTATGCCCCCCTCCCCTTACGGGAGAGGGCGGACGCCGTCAGGCGTCCGGGTGAGGGGGCGTTTGTTGGTAGAGCCAAGAGACTCTGCTTAGGAAAAATCCGGCTGCGGGAGCCCGTGAATCGCACATGCCGCGCGGAGCGTATTGGCGAGGAGGCAGGCGATGGTCATCGGGCCGACGCCGCCAGGAACGGGCGTGATAGCCCCCGCCACCTGCCGCGCGGCGGCAAAATCGACATCCCCGACAAGCTTGGTTCCGCCCTCGCCCTTTTCCGGCGCCGGCACGCGATTGATGCCGACATCGATCACCGTCGCCCCAGGTCTGATCCAGTCGCCGCGCACCATTTGCGGCCGTCCAATCGCGGCGACCAGCAGGTCCGCAGCCCGGGTGAGAGCCGGCAGGTCGCGGGAGCGGGAATGCGCGATTGTCACGGTTGCGTTCTCGGCGAGGAGGAGCTGCGCGACCGGCTTGCCGACCAGGTTCGAGCGGCCGATGACCAGGGCATTCAAACCGGTGAGATCGCCAAGCGCATGCCTGGCGAGCAGCACGCAGCCAAGCGGGGTGCAGGGCACAAGACCGGGAATACCGGACGCCAGCCTGCCAACATTGATGGGATTGAGACCATCGACATCCTTCTCCGGCGCAATGGTCTCGATCACCCTGCCCTGATCGATCTGAGCGGGCAGCGGAAACTGCACCAGGATGCCATGGATGGCGTTATCGGCGTTCAGACTGCGCACGAGAGCGAGCAGCTTGGCTTCGCTCGTGGTTTCGGGCAGGCGATGCTCGATAGAGCGCATCCCTGCCGCTTCCGTCTCGCGGCCCTTGCTTCGAACGTAGACCTGGCTCGCCGGATTGTCCCCGACGAGGACCACGGCGAGGCCAGGTGTCCAGCCATGCGCCGCCTCAAGCGCGGCGACGCGCTCGCGCACTTTCATCTTGAGATTGGCTGCAACTGCCTTGCCGTCGATGATGCGCGCCTCGGCCATGGCTTCACTCCTTGCCGGCAATGCGGGCGGCGAGTTTGGCCATCAGCTCCGCCGGCTCGCCCGTCACAAAGACCTGCTTCTGGCGCGCCTTGGCGCCCGCGGCGACCTTAAGCCCGCTCTTGGGTTCGCTCAACCATTTCGCCAACGCCCTGATCACGGCATCATTTGCCTCGCCTTTATCTGGCAAAGCACGGACCGTGATCCTCAGCGCCGTGCCGTCCGCCCGCCGCTCCAGGCCGAGGACCGCATCGGACGACGCTTTCGGCGTCACACGCAGGTGGATGATGATGCCGCCAGGAACGATGCGGCCGGGGAGGCTTTTCGGATCGGCCCCAGCGCCCGTCAAATCAAGGCCGGATAGAGCCAGCCGTGGATCACCACGTCGCGGAGAAAAATCAGAAGCAGAATCAGGACCACCGGAGAAAGATCGAGGCCACCGAAATCGGGCAGGACATTGCGGATCGGCCGCAGGGCGGGCTCGGACAACCGGTGCAGCGAGTCGGCGATCATGTAGACCACCTGGTTGTGGCGATTGATGACATTGAACGCGATAAGCCAGGAAAGGATGGCGCTGATGATGATCACCCACATATAGAGCGTGATCACCATAGCGATGAAATTCAGCAGCGGTATCATGGGTGCCTCCGTCGGGTAACGCGATGTGTAGCCGCCTTGCGCGCGCGCCGCAAGCGGGCTTGCTCCAGGCGCATGGGCCGTTCGCGGCGGGAGGATTTGCCTTGAGCTTGAGGGGAGAAGAACGTTGCGCCGATGTCACGCCGCGCTGTCGGCGCTTCCATTCCGGGCCCCGCTGCTGCTAACATCGCGCGCCGGCATCAGGCCGTCATAACAATGGATTTCGGGAGGAATTACATGTTCAACCGCTTTGCCGTCAGCTTTTTCGCCGCCACCTTCGCCCTTGCCGGCGCGGCTGCCGCGGCCGAGATCAAGCACAAGGTCGACGTCAAGAGCGAGCCGGGCAAGCTGTGGGCGCAGATCGGCGGCTGGTGCGCGATCGCCGACTGGCACCCTGCGATTGCCAAATGCGAGGAAAATCAAGAAGGCGGCAAAATGCACCGCACGCTCACCACGAAAGATGGCGGCGTGATCAAGGAGACGATGGTAAAGAAGGGCGACACCAGCTACAGCTACCGGATTGACGAGAGCCCGCTGCCGGTTTCGAACTATTCGGCGACCTTCGCCGTTGTCCCCGAGAAGGGTAAGAAGGACCAGTCCAGTGTCGTCTGGTCTGCCAAATTCGACCCGAAGGGCAAAGGGGCCGACGCCAAAAAGGTGATGGATGGCATTCTCACCTCCGGACTTGATCAGATCAAAGCGAAGGCGCAGTAAGGCGCACCGGTCTGCTCTTTCTTAGACGACCAAACTCGGCGGATCGCTTGACGCGGCAGGACCCGCCGAGTAAATGTCTTATCCGACATAAGGGGCCATAGCTCAGTTGGGAGAGCGCAGCAATCGCACTGCTGAGGTCGGGAGTTCGAGCCTCCCTGGCTCCACCAAATACCCCCTCTTATTGGCCCTGCGCGGCCGAAGCCCCTAGATAGCCTTTCACGCTCAGCAGACGCTCCAGCCGCTTTTGGGCCTTCTCGGCTGCGGCTTTGGGTTCCTCACCCTCAACGGCGACCTGAATAACCATATCGCGCAGGATCGCGGAGTTGAGCACGTCGAGCAGATAGGGCCTGCCGGTCATATCGGCCCAGTCCGTGACCAGAACCGGCTTGGCCTCGTCCTTGTCCAGATAGCTCTCCTGCATGTTAATCCAGGACTTCCAGCGCTGAAACATCTCGATATTGCGGTATTGAGGTGATTGGCGCAGGGAAAGTGTGACCGGCAAGAGATGGATTGGCACAGTGGAAACATATTGCAGGTAGTTCTCATCCTTGTAGAAAAACTTGAGGAACGCGGCCGCCTCTTTGGGATACTTTGCGTTCTTGAACAGCATCCAGGGCTCCTCGTCCACTTCCACGGCCGGAACGCTTCCGCTGGGGCCGTGCGGCTTGGTCCACACTGCGAAGGTGTTGTCGCTGGCCATTTCTTTTGGAACAGAGCGCTCGATCATGCCGGCACCACGCCCCAGGCCGATCAGCATGATAGCTGTCTTGCCACCGGAAAGATTTTGGTAGCTCTGAAGGTAACTCTGTCCTTCCCAACCAGGAGGAGCGTATTTGGTGAGCGCGCGGAAAAACTCGAGCGTCTCGATCATCCTTTGATCGGTGAGCAATGGCCGGCCTTCTTGGTCGAAGAGAGCGCCGCCATTCGCTTTGATCAGTTCGCCGAGGATGATGTTTATGAACAGATTGTCGCCGGGGATGCTCACGCCATAGATATCGATCTTGCCGTCGCCGCTCGTATCCTGCGTGAGGGCCTTGGCAGCGGCGACGAGATCGGGCCAGCTTTCCGGCGCCTTCAGGCCGGCCCTTTCGGCCAGATCCTTCCGATAGATCAAGAGCGAGGTTGCGACCGCGTGGGGCAGCCCAAACAGCTGCCCTTTGACCGCACAAACCCGCTGCACCTGCGGCAGGAGGTTGTTCCTACCGATGGCATCGGCAACATCGTCGAGGGGCAAGAGCAGGCCTTTGGCCTGTAACGCGGTGCAGGTGATCGGCTGGCCGTGCGACAATTCTGGCGGCGTGCCTGCCGCGAGAGCGGCCGAGATTTTTCCTTCCAGTTCGGCCCAGGCCAGCCCTTCGAGCTCAATCTTGATGCCCGGGTTTTGTGCCTCGTAGCGGCGCGCGATGGCATTGAATGCCGCAACCGTCTGCGGTTCGGTTTCCGTGTGCCAGACCCGCACAATTTTTTCCTCAGCGCCAGCTGAGCCGGTCCAGCTGAACCCAGCCATCAGAGCGAGGGCGCTGAGCAGCCCAGCAAGACGCATACGCACGGTCATGACCACTCTCCAGTTCAACGCGCAAGGCGATAGGTTTCGCAGATCATGCCGAATAACGTTTGGAGATAAGTTAAAAGTATTGCCAAGACTTATTGGTTAAATCAATCCAAACCTCTGATGTAAAAAGGCTTCTTCGTAAATTAATGAAACTGCAACTGACCTCTGCCCATACTCGCTCGCAACACGAGCAAATATAGTCGAAGGAAATGGCCAGCGAAGAACGAACGCATGCGTGGTCCTCGCTCAAAATTTCCAGTGGGGAGCATGGCAAAGACCTGCAGCGGCCGACATCTAGCCTAGCCCGCAAAGTGTTCCTTGCGCTCTCTGGTCTGGTCATAATCACCGGCCTTTGCGGCGGCGTGGCCCTTTCGTTTTTTTATCGGATCGAGTTATCGGTATCGGTTTTGTCGACCGTGGCGACGCCGCTCCTCATCGAAAGCATGGCGCTCAAGAACAACGCCGACCGGATGCGTTCAGTGCTGCTGGACGGCCCTGAAGACGAGCGCGAGGGCAATTTGCAATTCGAGGATATTGCACGGCTTGACGCGGAAGGGCACCAACACGCCAAGAACCTGGAGGAACTGGCCAGCAATCTGGGACTGCGAGAGCAGTTCGAGGTGGTTCAGCACCTCCAGGACGATTTCCGCTCGACGCTTGAAGATATGGTCCATGCGCAGGCTCGAAGGGCAATAGCCACGAGAGCCGTGCTCAATCTTTACAATGACATTCACTCCGCAACGGAGGCCGCCGAGAGCGGGCTAGAAGGTATCGCGCGCCCCGGTGATGGTCCGCTTCCCACCGACGCCGTTTCCGATGAAGTGGACAAGGCCGTGCGCCAGTTCGGCAACGTGCCGGACATGAGCGTGGAAGTCTATTTGATCGGCGGCGCCCTTGATCTGGACAGATTCGAGAGCTCGGCCACGGCTTTCTTTCAAGGTCTCGATGCATCGCTGGACAGGGTGCGAGCCCTTGCCGACGAAGGCGGACGCAAGCTGGATTTTGCGCCTGTCGCGCGGGCGTTCGCTCAGCTCAAAGCTCATTTTCTGGCTCCGCATGGCGTCATCGACAGAAAGCGCCAGCTTCTGACCAGCATCGCTATTTTCAACGCCCGCTCGAAAAGGCTGAGCGAACTTCTGCTGCGCTACAACGATGTTCTGAGCGGGGTCGAAACGGCCGTCCGCAACGCCAAGGATCAGTCCCGCGCTCAGACGGCCAGCACGATTTCGGTAGGGCTGATAGCAGTTGCGACGCTCGTGGGCCTTTCGGTGCTGCTCGCCATCGGCGCTGCGATTTTCTTGACGCGCAGCATCTCCTCGCCGCTCGTGCGCCTCACCGCGCATCTGCATGGCATGAGAGCACGGGCCGAATTGACGGAAATCGTCGATCCTTCCCTGTTGAACACATCAGATGAGCTTGGCCAGCTCTCCAGCGCCTTCAATCACCTGATCCGCGAGCTGGCCGCCGCCCGGGCAGCCTTGATCGCCAAGTCCGAAGCCGAAATCAGCAAACAGGTCGACCGTCTGGAAGCCGCCGTCGGCAATATGTCGCAAGGTCTTTGCATGTATGACCGCAGCCAGCGGCTTATTATCAGCAATGCGCGATATGCCGAAATCTATGGCATTCCACCGGAGCAAATCCGCCCCGGCATGTCGTTGCGCGAGGTCTTGGAATTGCGCCTTGCCCATGATGGGTACTACGGTGAGGCGGACTCCTATGTCAGTCGCCGGCTCGGCGTTTGTCGGGACGACAAGGCGGCTCAAAGCATCATCGAGCTTGCCAATGGCCGGACGCTGCAGATCCTGCGTCATCCCCTCAAGGGCGGTGGATGGGTTGCGACACACGAAGACATCACCGAGCGCCGGCAGATCGAAGCCAAGATTGCGCATATGGCGCATCATGACGTCCTGACGGGCTTGCCCAACCGAGCGCTGTTCGGCTCCAAAATGCAGGAAGCTCTGGCGCGTGTTGCCCGGGGCGAGATCATTGCTGTGTTCCATCTCGACATCGACCGTTTCAAAACCATCAACGATACGCTGGGGCACTCGATCGGTGATGCAGTGCTGCGCGCCGTGACCGACCGGCTGCTGCACTGCGTTCGCGAAACGGACATGATCGCAAGGCTGGGAGGCGATGAATTCGCCATCATTCAAACGGCTGTCAAAAATCCCGACCAGGTCACCTTGCTCGCCCAGCGCATCGTCCAGTCCATCGGCGAGCCGATGATGATCGAGGGCCACAACCTTGTCGCCGGGGCGAGTATCGGCATCGCCATGGCACCGACTGATGGGGAGCACGCGGAAGACCTCCTGCAAAAGGCGGACCTCGCGCTCTATCGCGCCAAGGCGGAGGGGCGCGGCGTGTTTCGCTTCTTCGAGCCTGAGATGGACATCAAGATGCGGGAAAGGCGGGCGCTGGAGCGCCACTTGCGTATCGCCATAAACCAAAACCAGTTCGAGCTGCTCTATCAGCCGCTCGTCAACATTGAGAGCGGCCGGATAATCTGCCTGGAGGCCCTGCTTCGCTGGCGCCACCCCGAGCGTGGGCTGGTGTCGCCGATGGAATTCATTCCGCTGGCTGAGGAAACGGGCCTGATCGTGCCGATCGGCGAATGGGTCCTTCACGAAGCCTGCCGGGAGGCGGCCAACTGGCCGGGTGGCATTCACGTATCCGTCAATGTCTCGCCGGCGCAGTTCAAATCACCCAATCTGGTGCAGACGATTGCCCTGGCGCTCTCGAATGCTGGACTACCGCCCGGGCGCCTAGACATTGAGATTACCGAGTCCGTGCTCATGCTGGAGAGCAGCTCAATCTTGGCGACGCTCAACCAGATCAAAGGCCTTGGCGTCGGCATCGCAATGGACGATTTCGGCACCGGCTATTCGTCACTGAGCTATTTGCGCAGCTTTCCGTTCGACAAGATCAAGATCGATCGCTCGTTTATTCGTGATCTGGCGAACAACGACGATTGTTTAGCGATCGTGAAGGCGGTGACGACCCTCGGCGAAAGCCTCGGTATGTCAACGATTGCCGAGGGCGTCGAAACGCAGGAGCAGCACGAAAAGCTGCGCGCCCAAGGATGCGATGCGGTCCAGGGTTACCTGATCAGCCCGCCGCGAACGATCGCCGATCTGAAACCACTGCTTGATCAATTGCGCGAGGACGCCGCCGCTTAGAGTCGCCCGCCTCTTTTTCGGGGCGTAGATTGGGGCAAGCGAACCCGCATATTGTTTCCTGGCCTTGTTAATTTCATATCGGCGGCCGCGAAAAACCACCCGGGGTTGTTCACTTTCTGTTCCTGTGCGAGCATCGGGCGCCATGGACACCAAAGACCTCGAGGGACAGCTCACAGGCTGCATTCTGGATGTATTGCGGGAGCGAGCGTTCGCACCACCTGCGACGCGCGATCCTGCCATCCGCGATCCCTATTTCGATGGCATCACGCACACGCTCATGGAGCGCATCAAGGCCGATGGCTGGCTCATCGCGCCACCAAGCAGCCGATGGCGAAATGACGGCGAAGGCGAGGCCCATCAGCCCTCCTCGGCCACGCCGGCCGAGCTTGAAGCCGATCTGCGCTCATGCCTGCGATTTGCTTTGGCGCTCTATCCGCATCGGCCGCCGCGCACGCGGGATTTTTCGGTGACGGAGCGCTATCACAGTGCAGTGGCCACCGCCGCGGTGAAGCAGATTCTCTCATCGAACTGGGCGCTCGCGCCGACGCTGCAGAAAATTCCGCCCGCGCGGTGGCATTCGACGCCGGCCCATTGAGATGCTGCCGGTTAAGCGGACCGAGGCCGCGTCAATTCACAGGAAAGGAGGCGCTGGGCGCAGCAGATGCACAATCGGAAGGACGCGCCGAGCTTCATCACAAGCGATGATTCGCCTCGCAGGGTAAGGAGCGGAGATTGCTTGGGGAGGCGGCAGTTACGATCGCGCTCATTGGCGCGGCGGGGCCTGCGATCAGGACGGCCTGGCCGCTGCAGCGGCAGAGCCGAGATATGCTTTCATCAAAGACCGCCGAAAAGGCAGAAGGGTCGCTTCAAGCCCTGCTCATCGATACCGAAGCCAGGGGGGCTGTCTACGAACGGACCTGGGCGTAAGCCGGCATAGCGAGACGTACGGGACGGCGCGAATATTCGATCAGCTTACGGTTATTCTCGTGCTTGGCCGAGGTGTCAGCATCTTCAAGAGCGTCGAAGAGGCTGAACTTTACGTCAAGGGCTGCCGCCAGAGCGGCGAGGGTTGAAAGTTTTGAGCGGTGCTTCATGATCATCTTCCTATTTTTACTGAGGCATCTGCCTAACCTCGCTTGTATCGACCGGACCGATACTTATTTGACGCACCACATGCCGGAAGGTTCGAAGCCGAGAAGCAAAATTTCCGTAAGATCGACCTGCCATCCTGCTTACCAGGGAAAGCACGCAACCTATTCGAGTCGCGGAACGGGAACAGAGAGACACTCACGCAAAATCCCCAAGTTTCGCGACGCGACGGCAAACAAAAAATGATGACGGGAACAACGAGACCGACTCTTTTTACAGCACGCCGACGCCTAACTGCAATCCTAGGTTGAATACTTATCGTTAAATTTCCCCTTAGTAGCAGGCCGTGTGGAGAACTTTTTTGAGGTGACCCACGTTTTGCGGCTAGCGGGCCTCCTTGAGATGGTTTTTTGCGGCTATGAGCGCTCGGCTGACGTTTAATCTTCTATTTCTCGAACATGCCTGTCGGTATTCGTGATGGTCAGTCGTCCTTGGGAAGAGGAGAACCAGCCCATGCTTTACGCAATCCTTTGCTATCATTCCGAAGACGTCGTCGGCTCCTGGACCAAGGAGGAGGACGACGCCGTTATGACGCGCCTCGGCGTTGTTCACGACCGGCTGATTTGCGAAGGCAAGTTCCGCCACGGCGCGCGCCTTTTGCCCACCACCGCTGCCACGACGCTGCGCAAGGACCAGGAACCGGGTCTCGTGCTGGACGGTCCCTATGCCGAAACCAAGGAGCAGCTGCTCGGCTTTTACCTCTTCGATTGCGCCTCGCTCGATGAGGTGATCGAGATTACGCGCGAGCTCGGCCGCGCCAATCCAGGCGGGGCTTACGAAATTCGCCCAGTCGGCTATTTCCTGTCCGGTGAGGCGGTGTCATGACCGATGTCGCCTGGATGGCCTCGCTCCTGAGTGCGGCACGGCCGCAGGCCATGGCGGCCCTCCTGCGCTATTTCCGCGACCTCGATGCCGCGGAGGAAGCCTTTCAGGATGCGAGCCTCAAGGCGCTGAAGAGCTGGCCTAGCAACGGCCCGCCGCGCGATCCCGCTGCCTGGCTGATCATGGTCGGGCGTAATGCCGGGGTCGACAGCATCCGCAAGCGGTCGAAGCAAGAGGAGCTGCCATCGGAGGAGGTCATTTCCGACCTGGAGGATGCCGAGGCTACGATTACCGAGCGGCTCGACGCAGCTGATTATCGGGATGACATCCTGCGCCTCCTGTTCATCTGCTGTCATCCCGATCTGCCGGCGACGCAGCAGATCGCCTTGGCGCTGCGCATCGTCTCCGGCCTCTCCGTGAAACAGATCGCTCGTGCTTTTCTCGTCGGCGAGAGCGCCATGGAGCAGCGCATAACCCGCGCCAAGACACGCATCGCCAAAGCGGATGTGCCGTTTGAGGCACCCGGTGCTGTCGAGCGCTCCGAGCGGCTGGCGGCGGTCGCGGCGATGATCTATCTGATCTTCAACGAAGGCTATTCGGCGAGCGCTGGCTCGGAGAAGGAGGGCGGCGCCCTCGCCGGCGACGCGATTCGGCTGGCGCGGCTCCTGCTGCGCCTGTTTCCCGCAGAGCCCGAGATCATGGGGCTGCTCGCTCTGATCCTGCTCCAGCATTCACGGGCCAGCGCCCGCTTCGATGCCGATGGCGCAATCGTGCTACTCGAAGACCAGGATCGCACCCTCTGGAACCGCAAGCTGATCGCCGAAGGATTGGCGCTGATCGATAAGGCCGTCCGTCACTATCGCCCTGGCCCCTATCAGGTGCAGGCGGCAATCGCCGCGCTTCATGCGCGCGCCGAGACATTCGCGGACACGGACTGGGCCCAGATCGATCTGCTCTACGCGACGCTGGAGCGCCTGCAGCCCTCCCCCGTGGTCACCTTGAACCGAGCCGTTGCCCATTCCAAAGCCCACGGAGCCGACGCCGCCCTCGCTATGATCGAGCCACTTGCCGAACGACTGTCGGGCTACTTCTATTTCTTTGGCGTCAAGGGCGCGTTTCTGATGGAGCTCGGCCGCATGAAGGAAGCGGGCGTAGCCTTCGATAGGGCGATCGCGCTCGCCAACTCTCCCGCCGAGGCGACTCACATTCGCACGCAGATCGATCGGCTCAAGCAGGACAGCGCTGCGCGTCGGGGACAGAAGACCCCCGCGTGAGCCCGGTTGACGTCTACCTGCGATACGCCGGAAAACCTCTCGCAAATTTTGTCATCGTTTTGTCGGCGGGAATGCTTGCCGTCCGTCCTTTGAGAGCGCGGCAAGGCGTTGCTGCGACCAGCGATATCAAACCCGAAATTCATCTTCCAGAGTGGGCCATCATGAACGCAATCACTCAGACTGTTAACGCGCCTGCGCTTGGCAAAGGCGCCTTATGGACCGGGCGCATTCTCAGCGGCCTTGTTATCCTGTTCCTCTTGGCGGACGGCGCAATGAAGCTGGTGCCTCTCGCGATCGTGACCGAGACTATGGGTCAGCTCGGCTATCCCCCGACAGCCGAACTCGCACGCACGCTTGGTATTCTCACCATCCTGTGCACGCTGCTCTATGCCTGGCCGCCAACCGCCGTTCTCGGGGCCATCCTGCTGACCGGCTATATGGGGGGCGCCATGGCCACACATCTGCGCGCCGGCAGCCCGCTATTCAGCCATCTGCTGTTCGGCTTGTATCTCGGGCTGATGATCTGGGGTGGACTTCTATTTACGCGAGCGGCGCCTGCGCGCGCTCATTCCTTTGCGCCACTAATGCGTTTCAAGTAATCGGGATGTTCGGCCGGGAGACAGGCTCCGACCCGAACATCCCGTCTCTGACTATAGCACGCCCGCGAGCAGCCCGACGCCGGCGAGGGATATGGCCGCCCCGCTGAGCTGAGCGGTAGGCCGCCCGTAGAAATCGCTGGTGCGCCCCGCGATGCCGAGGGCGATGCCAGCCAAATGCAGAAGTCCCGTCCCCAGCACGAAACCAGCGGCATAGGTGGCAGCCGAGGCGCTCAGCGGCATTTCCTCGCCATGGGCATGTCCGTGGAAGATCGCTAACAGGGCAACCAGCGCCATCGCCGCGGCGACCGGCCATTGCACCCGCAGCGCCACCACGAGACCGAGCACGATCACCGAGACGGCAATGCCGATCTCGACATAGGGGATCGCCACGTGCTCGATACCCAGCAGGCCGCCGAAAGCCATCACCGCAACGAAGGTCGCCGGCACGGCCCAGAGCGCCCGCCCGCCGAGATTGGCAGCGAACATGCCGACGGCGACCATGGCCAGCACATGATCGATGCCGCCGATCGGATGGAAAAAGCCATGGGCAAAGCCGGATGTGCTGCCGCCGCCGACATGGGCGAAAGCCGCCTCTGGCGCGAGCGCCGTGGCGGCAAGGAGGATCAGGCCGAAGGCTGAAAGACGCGGCACCATGAACGTTCTCCTTGTAAAAGCGGCGGATTCGCGCGCATGCGGCGCTGCATGAGTTTATCATACTTTTTTTAGATTGCTCACACGCGTGTCTGAGCCGCTATGATTAAGCCAAAACAATGCGGAGCTGCCCCATGCACCGGATCACCATCACTATCGATGACGACCTGCTTGGCGCGGTCGATGACTTGATGCAGCGGCGCGGCTACGGCAGCCGCTCCGAGGCGATGCGCGATATCATCCGCCAGATGGTGGATCGCGAGCGCCTCACCGAGCCGGAGACGGACTGCATCGGCGCGCTGACCTTCGTGTTCGACCATGAGACCCGCGACCTGGCGCGGCGTATCACCACCGCACATCACCAGCGCCATGACCTTTCCGTCGCCAGCATGCACGTGCATCTCAACCATGAGAGCTGCCTGGAAGTGTCGGTGCTGCGCGGCGCTTTGGCGGAAGTGCGCAGTTTTGCCGATGCGGTCGCCAGCCAGCGCGGCGTCCGCAGCGCCAAGCTGCATCTGATCCCGGCGCGCATCGCCACCGAGGAGCATGTCCACGGCGACAAGCGCCATCAACACGAGCATGTCGAGATCTGAGGGCGCCCGCAAAAGGCTTGCGGACTGGCCGTGCGCCTGCGATGAGCGTTGGAGCAACGGACGAATCCCAATCTTTGAGGCTTGCGGTGGCGGCGATCGCAGGTGACATCTTTGCGGAATGCGCGACACACTGAGAAACCTTTATTTGGGCGACAGTCCCGAAGGCAGGAACTTCCGCCTGGCACTGCTCGCTTTCGACATCGCGGTTATCGTCTTTTTCGTCGCGGCATCCTTCCTGGAGCAGTCGCTCTGGCTGGACGTCACCGAGTTCGTCATCGGCGCGCTGCTGCTTACCGATTTCCTGGCGCACTGGGCGATCGCCAAAAGCGCGACGGCCTATTTCCGCCAGCTCTCGACCTGGGGCGATCTCATCATATTCGTCACGCTGGTTCTGCCCTTCTTCACCGAGAACCTCCTGTTCATCCGGCTTTTGCGAGCAGTGCGGCTATTCCGCTCCTACCACCTTATCCGCGACCTGCGCGGGCAATTCGCCTTCTTCCGCAAGAACGCCGATGCCATCGATGCTTCCGTCAACCTGCTGGTCTTCATCTTTATCACCTCGGCTCTGGTCTATGTTTTCGAAGCCCACCGCCATCCCAAGATCGGCAATTTCATCGATGCCCTCTATTTCACCGTATCGACCCTGACCACCACCGGCTTCGGCGACATCACCTTCGAGGACGGCTGGGGTCGTCTCCTTTCCATCTTCATCATGATAGCGGGGGTTGGCCTGTTCCTTCGGCTTGTCCAGACCATCTTCAGACCCGCCAAGGTGACGTTCGAATGCCCGGCCTGCGGTCTTATCCGCCATGACCCCGATGCCGTGCACTGCAAGCATTGCGGGCTTGTGCTGCACATCCCGAACGAAGGCATGGATGGCTGATGCGGAGTGCATCCGGGCACGCAAGGTGAAGGCGCATACAGGGGAAAAGAATTGCCGCGATGTTCGGCAAAGCCTCCCCAAAACTCACCTTCGCCATATTTCCTTCGCATAAAAATTGCGCGCGACGTTGAGCCTGGCTGCTCCGCGTGCTCAAGGCCACATCTGCCGGCGCGCAGGATGGCGTTGGCCTCGATGCCCCGAGACGGGGCGCTTGAGTGGTGCGTTCTCGCGTTTACGCAATTGGTGAAAAGCAACGATCCCGTGGGCTCGCCCGCCCCCGGGGCCGGAGAGTTTGGAGACGATGAAGTCCAGTCTGACGCTGTTTGCCGCCGCTGCAATTCTGACCGCCTTGCATGTCGACCCAGGAATGGCCGCCGATTTCGGCTCGAGTTGCTGCGCCGACCTTGACGAGCGCGTTGCCGAGCTTGAAGCGACCACGGTACGCAAGGGTAACCGGGCGGTCTCTCTGACCATCTCCGGCGACGTCAATCGAGCGCTCCTGATCTGGGATGACGGCACCAATTCCGACACCTACGTCGTCGACAACGCTGCGCCTTCCGAAGGCTCTAACCTGCGCTTTAGCGGTGAGGGTCAGCTTAGCCCGTCCTGGAAGTCAGGCTTTATCGTCGAGCTCGGTTTTACTGATTCATCATCGCTGTTCGTCAGTCAGGCGAACGATGAAGGCGCCGGCGAGACCTCCTTCGAGACCCGGCTCGCCAATTGGTATATAGAGAGCGAGCGCGCTGGGCGCCTCACGGTCGGCCAGCAGTCCTCGGCAACTGACGGCATCACCACCATCGATCTCTCGCACGCCCAAACCGATCCGGTGACCTGGCACAACGCCTCCTTTGGAATTCGCAGTAAGGCCGGCGACTACACCGGGCTGACCTGGGGCGACGTCGCCTGGGGCCTCGAAGGCTATAAGGGCGACTTCGTGCGCTATGATTCCCCGCTGTTCTACGGCTTCATCGCCTCGGCCGCCTGGGGCGAGAATGACAGCTATGACGTGGCGCTGCGCTTCGCGAAGGATCTGAGTAGCGTGCGCGTCGCGGCGGGTGCCGGCTATCTGTGGGTCGGCGACGATTCAACCGTCAGCCTCTATCCCAACGACACCGTTGTGGCGAGCGGCTCGATTTCGGTGATGCATGTGCCTACGGGCCTCTTCGGCAATTTTGCCGGCGGGCGCACCGATATTGCACGGGAAGCACTGATCAGCCCCGACAATCCCGATGAGGGCACGATGTGGATGGCGCAGGCAGGCATCGAGAAGCGCGTCACCCCTTATGGTGCGACCACCCTTTACGGCGAGTACGGCCAGTATCACGATCTGCTGCTCGGCTATTCCGGCTTCGACGGAAACAACCGGCCGAGCCTCTCCGGCGGGAGCATCTCGGCGGCCTCGATCGCCGGCACGGACGTGTCGCGCTGGGGGGTGGGTGCGGCACAGCAGTTCGATACCGCAGCGCTGGAAATGTATGCCGTGTTTAATCACTTTGAGGCTGAAGTGCAGACCAACAGCGACCAGGCCGGAACCGATCCGTGGTACGGCGTGGTGGTCGGTTCGCGCGTGAAGTTCTAAGCCGCGTTCGCCCCGAGCATAGGGCGGGACGGGCGTGAGCTTGCCGGAGTGCGCCAGAAGGAAAGTGTTCTAATCCGAGCGTTAATATTCCGTTTAGGACCACTTTATCTCTTCCAACTTCACGCGATGTGTACCGGGCTACCATGCGTCACATCTGCGTTGCTGTTCCCCTGGCCTGAATTGTCATACAACTATTGTTGACTTTGCATACGTCAGTACAAAGAATTGGGCACCGGGGCTATTATCGTGGGGTGCAGAGGCGGATCCAGCTTTCTGGTGGTCTTGGTCTTTTTTTTCGCAGCGCCGCACTCGCTGCCTGGGGGGCAAGGAGCTTTGCTCAATCTCCCCCCCGCCGACGTGACTTTACCCTCTCTGACGACAGTTGCCTGTGCCGCCCAGCGCATCGACGTCGCGCCGCTTCCCGGCGGGCTGATGCGGATAATCATCGCCTCGCCCTGCCGACCGCAACAAGACGTCCATATCATCTATGCCGGTATTGAGCTGATCCGCCGATTGGATGGAGCAGGTGGCCTCAGTATCGATATCGACTGCATTGCCGGAGCAGACTTTCCCGTCGACATCATGTTCGAGGATGGCAGCCGCGAGTCGCTCAAAGTGGCCGCGCTCGATCTGCCACGCATCACCAAAATCGCAGTACTCTGGCGCGCGCCCGTCAATCTTGACCTTCATGCTTTTGAATATGCGGCTGGCCCCGACAGCCCCGGACATATCTGGGCGGGCCATCCCTCATCGGCCAAGGAAGCTGAGGCAGGGCTTACGCAGACCGGCCGAGGTCACGGCTTCATGAGCTCGGTCAGTACCGGCGTGGAGGCCGGCGCGAAGCTGGAAGTCTACACATTCTGGCGTCATGCCACGCAGAAAAACGGAATCATCTCGATGGCGCTCGACTATGAAAGCCGGGCTAAGCGCCCGCAGGATCCCGATACCTGTGGCAACGGCCTTTATGCTGAAGTGCGCTACGAGACCATTCTCTTCGACAGGAACATCTCGGTTAAGCGGCAATTCGGAAGCCTCGGTTCCATCGGATGCAACGTCCAGCTCAGCGGGCTGGCACGTTACAACAACAAGACCATCCCCGAAATTTCAGCAAAACCTTGAAGGGTACAATCATGGGGAAAAGACAAAAGTTGCGCGGCAGTCTTTTGGCCGGCGTCATCCTTACCGCACCCTGCGTGGCGCATGCGGATCCCATCACCCTGAAAGCCAAGGGCGGAGACGTTGAAATCAGTGGCGAGCTGATCTCGACCGACGGTAAAACGGTCGCCGTCAACTCGCCGACTGCCGGTCTCGTCATTTTGGAAACAAAGCGGTTCGATTGTGTGGGAGCAGGCTGCAGCGCCCTCGCTACAAGCGATAACTTCTCTATCCAGGGATCGAACACAATTGGTGCGGCACTGATGCCGGCGCTGATTGAGTCTTATGCCGCCAGCCAGAATTTGCAGGTGGAGAAGCGCGTCGGCGCGAGTCCGGAGGAGGTCGGCATCGACTTACTGACCGGCTCCGGCAAAAAAATTCCGTAATCGATCTGCGCTCACACGGCTCTGGTACCGCCTTCCCCGCGCTTGCAAAGGGTGAGGCCGAAATTGGCGCCTCCTCGCGCCCGATCAAGCCTGAGGAGGAGAAGGCCATTGCCCACGCCGGCTCCGGCGTCAACGCCCACGTCCTGGCGCTCGATGGAATTCTCGTTCTGGTTTCGCCTGACAATCCGGTCGGCGAGCTGACCCTCGACCAGATTGCCGGCATTTTCTCCGGCCAGATCAAGGACTGGGCTGAGGTCGGTGGCCCTGCCGGACCGATCAACGTATATGCGCGTGATGAAAAATCAGGCACGACTGACACGTTCAAGACATTGGTGCTGCAGCCGCGCAAGGTTGAGTTCGCTCCTACGGCAACGCGTCTGGAGTTCCTCCGCCGAGGTGTCCGATGACGTCGCGCGCGATCCTCGCGCCATCGGTTTTGTCGGCTTTGCCTATTTGCGCAACGCCAAGGCGCTCGCTATACGCAGCGTCTGCGGCATGTCCTATGCGCCGACGCAATTCAACGTGAAGACCGAGGAATACCCGCTCTCCCGGCGTTTGTTTCTTTATACCCCCACGAACGGCAAGTCAGAGCACGCCAGATCGCTGCTCGATTATGCGCTGTCCGATGCGGCACAGCCCACTATCGTTGCCACCGGCTTTATCGATCAGACTATCGACTATCTGCACTTTCGCCAGCAGCCTTACCGGATCGCCTTCGCCTTCAGCGATATGACAGAAGAATTCAATATGGACTCGATGAAAGAGCTGGTGACGCTGGTCAGCGAGGCGCAGCGCATGTCTGCGACTTTGCGCTTTGAGAGAAATGAATCCCAATTGGATCTCAAGGCCAAGCAGGATGCCGCTCGGCTCGCGCGTTATCTGAAGACGCCCGAAATGCAGGGTAAGCAGGTCCTCCTGATCGGCTTTGTCGATTCTCCGGGCCCGTTTGCCAGCAATCTTACCGTGTCGCAGGCCCGTGCCGAAACGGTGCGAAGCGCCATTCTCGCCGCGAGTGGGAAGGAGCTCGACCCGAAGCAGATCATCGCCAGGGGCTTTAGCGAGACGCGACCCGTTGATTGCAACGGCACGCCTGAGGGACGCGCGAAGAACCGGCGTGTCGAGGTCTGGGTCCGGGACCATCCGGCGGCAGAGGCAAAAGCACCACAGCCTGGCGGAGCGCGGCAGGCGGGCCGGCCGGCTCCCGCAACCACCGGAGCCCTGCCGCCCAAGACGGGGCAGCAGCAAAGGCCAGCAGGGGCGCAAGCGCCGAGACCTGCGCAGCCGCCCCGGGCGGCGCAGCAGTAAATCGTGGCCGGCCGTGCGCGGGAGGATGCCTATGATTTGGAGGTCTCTCGGCCGCCTCGACTCAAGGTGTCACGGGGGAGCTCTCGACGCGCTGGGCCAGTCCATTGGGCGAGGTGCGGGCAGTGATTGCGGGCCGGGCGGAGAAGCGGAACAGATAAATGAGCGCTCCGTCGATCGCACTCGCCCAGGCCTGCCAGCTGTGGCCACCATCGACGATGCGCAGCTCGGCAAGGTCGGGCTGCTTCTCGAAAAGTTTTTTGTAGAGGAGCGCCGTCTCGAACGCTATGCCGAAACGGTCGCTGTCGCCGGCAACGAGATACATCGGCACGCGCCGGCCTTGCGCGAAATAAGGCTCGATCAGGCGGGGATAGTTCTGCTCGCTCCAGGCGGCCTGATTGAACTTGCCGTCGAGGCCGACAAAGGGTGAATAGATGCGTGCGGCTGAGCTGGGTGGCGGCGTCTCGGCATAAATGGCCGGGCTGAAAGCCGCCGCCGCCCCGATCCGGTCGGGATATTTGAGAGCCAGGTGGATGGCGCCATAGCCGCCAGCGGAAAACCCGGCGATCAGCCTGCCCTCCCGATTGTCGATGGTCCGGTAGAGGCTGGCGACCTTGGGCACGAGATCGCTCCAGAAGGCCGTCTCGGCCCGGTCTCTCGGCCCTTCCGCCCACCAGCATCTGGCGCAGCCCGGCATGACGATCAGCGCGGGCGGGATGGCGCCGGAGGCGATCAGGGCATCCGCCCTCGACTGGATTGAGCCGCGGTCGACCCAGGCTCTCTCATTGTCGCCGAAGCCATGCAGCAGATAAAGAACCGGGAAGCTCTCCGAGCTTTCAGCGTAAGCGCTGGGCACATAGACGAGAAATGGGAGATCTTTATTGAGAAAGCGGGAGGCGACGACCTCCCGTTGAATTTCGCTCGCACGCGTGACTTGAGCCAGCATAAGGCCTAAGACTGCAAGGGCGCAGCCAACGAGCTTGAGCCTCATGAACTCCTACCCCACCATGACGCAACCTCCCCATTCTAGCATATTATGGGCAAACCGCTGCACTTCTCGGGAATAGGGTTTCCGCGGCATAAGGTCTACCGATAAGTATTACCGTATCACCCCGTTCCTCTTCCCATGGGAGAGGCGACCGGAGGCGCAGGAAGCCGTCTCCGACCGCATCAGAATTGACGGTTTTGAGGTAATCCCATTTAACAGACTACCGGCCCATCAATTCATGGTCGTAGGCTTTTGCCGTTTCAGAAAAACCGCCGACGTGATCGCCCGCACCACATACTCCGCAATACAGGAGTAATTCTCCTCGCTCAGAGCAAAGGCATCGAGAGGCTCGGATGAGGAACCGCCGCGCATGCGCTCCATCATTTCCATCGCCTCATAGCGGCTGATGCGGAGGATTTTCTCCCTCTCGGTGATATGGTTCAGCGTGGCTCGGATTGCCTGGTAATGCGGGTCGGTGCGCAGGTTGCTCACATAGTGCAGGCCGACCAGCACGACGTCGATATTGTGCTCCTTGAGCCAATGCACGGCATCGATGACGGTCTCGGCGAATTCCTCGGCCGGAATCTGCGCCAGCGCGTCATTGCTGCCGACCTGCCACAGCACGAGATCCGGCTCGGTCAGCGCGACCTCGGTTTTGAGGCGCTGCGCGGCATTGCGCGCCAGCTCCCCCGATATGCCGCGATCGATGATCTGCACGTCGAGCCCGGGCAAGGTGCGCTCCAGCGTGCCCTCGATAATGTCCTGATAGCCGCCACTTGCCGGGTCCATGCCGGCGCTGGCCGATGCGCCGATGGTGAGGATTTTGATGACCTTCCTGTCCCGCAACGCCGCCAGCGTGTTGGGCAGAGGCTTGTCGAGAACCAGCTTGACGCCTGGCGTCTGGCATTCCTTGGATATGGGACTGCCGTCGGGCGCAGGCCCTGACTGTGCGTTTAAGGGTCCGGCGAGCAGCGCAAACGCAATCAGCGGCCCAATGAGACCGATTGTGCGGACCTTGCTGCGGACGCCGACATTGCACCACGCCATTCAGATATCCATGCCGTAAGGCCAAGCAGGCTGATCCCGATGACGAGAATTGCCGTGTCGACCATAACGCTACGCTCATACACAAATCGCAGGATCTGACAACCAAGGCTCAGCAGCGATCCCACGCAGAACACGTTAAGGGAATTGCGCCCGAGCATCGACAGAAATTGTGTAAGAGCCGGAACAAAACGCGAAGCGTAGGGGTAGGTGGCGGAAAACAGAGCCGCCAGCGAGAGGAACTGGATCAGCCGGATCGGTGTCAGATAGGTCTTCTCGGCGATGAACAGGAGCTTCGGCTCGGGAACCGCGGTGGGATCGGGCCACCAGTCGAGTTGCACCATCAGCGCGCCCATGATCACCACGGGCGCGGCCGCGATCATCAGAGCCTTGCTGTGGCGGCGCACAAAACGCGACGGCGCCCATTCCCGACCCGCCAGCAGAAAACCGAGCACGAATATGAATTGCCAGGCGAGCGGATTGAAGAACCAGGTGCCGCTGGTCGGCCAGTTGTGCGGACAGACCTCGAAGATGAGCGCGCAGACATAGACGAAGAACGAGAGCGGCAGGAGCACCGGCGGCGCGATCCGGTAGATCAGCACGATGGCGGGCGCCAGCATCATCAGTATGACGTAGAGCGGCAGGATGTCGAAATAGCCGAGCTGATAAGTGAGCAGCGCAAGCCCGAGATGTGCATTCACCGGATCGTAAAAGATCGAGGCAGCATTGTGCCATTCCAGCAGCAGCGGATTCTCGAACACGATTGCGGCCTCAGCCAGCATGGCGATAGCGAGGCAGCTGATCAGGAGCTGCGCGGCATAGATTTTCACCACACGCGCGCCAAGCCGCGAGAGCATCCGCCCCGTCGGCGTGGGGCCTTCCGGTCCGTAGACCGAGAGCCGCAGCGCCCAACCTGCGAGAAACACGAACAGATCGGCCGAATCCGAGATCGACAGGTTTTTGTGCGTGAAGGTCTCGAAATAAAGACCGGGGATGTGATTGATGAAAATTGTGATCAGCGCAAAACCGCGCCAGAAATCGACAGCGTTTGGCTGACGTATCACGCTCAATGCGCCTTCCCGCAGAAAATTGAGTGGGTGACCGCTCCGTAGCAGCGTTCGCGCAAGGCGTAAAGCTACCTCGAAGGCATGTTAAATGGTTTATTCTGAACCGTTGCTGCTGTGCAGAGTTCCCGGCCGGATCGCCATAACCATTTCTCCCCAAATCGTGGCGCAAGTAAGAAGCAAACCGGCTTTTGCTAGTCTTGCTCAAGATTTGCGCAAACGTGATCAGACAAGGTGGCAAGCGACCTGCCGACCATCCACCATGCGCAAAACCGGCCTCTCGGTACGGCACCGCTCGATGGCCAATGGGCACCTGGTCGAGAAGACGCACCCCTTCGGCGGATCGATTGGGGATGGCAGCTCACCGCTCGCGGAAAGCCGTTCGCGGCGCACGCCGCCAACCATCGGCGTCGCGGCAAGCAGCACCCGGGTATAAGGGTGGAGCGGGCGCGCGAAGATCCGGTCCTTGGGCCCATGTTCCATGACCTGGCCCAAATAGAGGACCAGCACGTCGTGAGCGATATGCTTCACGACCGACAGATCGTGCGAAATGAACAGATAGGCGACGCCGAAAGCGCTCTGCAGGTCGGCGAACAGGTTCAGCACCTGCGCCTGCACCGACAGATCGAGGGCCGAGACCGGCTCGTCGGCGACCACGAGCTTCGGTGACAGCATCAGCGCGCGGGCGATTGCGATGCGCTGGCGCTGACCGCCGGAAAACATGTGCGGATAACGGCCGGCATGCTCGGGCCGCAGGCCGACCTTCTCCATCATCGCCCGAACGGTCGCCGCACGCTCGTCCGCCGAGAGATTGGTGGCGATGGCCAGCGGCTGAGCGAGGATCGAGCTCACCTTCTTGCGCGGATTGAGCGAGCCATACGGGTTCTGAAACACCACCTGCACCGCGCGCCGCAGTCTGCGCCGCGTGTCGCCGCGCGGGTTCATGGCATCGACGCCAGCGAGACGCAAGGCCCCGGAGTCCGGCCGCTCGATCAACGCTACAAGGCGCCCAAGCGTGGATTTTCCACTTCCCGATTCGCCGACCACCGCGAGGGTCTTGCCCTCCTCGATGCGGAAGGAAACGCCGTCGACGGCATGGAGCGCGGCGGGTTTGCGGAGCACCCCTTGGGAGACCGGATAGGTCCGGCAAAGCAGCCGCGCCTCGGCAACGATGCTCATGCGGGGGCCTCGGTTTCGGCCGGCGCGACAATGCCGTCGGCGGCGCGCTGCTCCTCGCGGACCGGATCGCCGAGCGGATAATGGCAACGGATTTGACCACCCTGCCACGGTCGAAGCTCCGGGCGCACCGTCCGGCTGTAGGCCGTGGCATAGGCGCAGCGCGGTGAGAACAGGCAACCGCGCGGCCGATCGTAAGGGCCGGGCACAACGCCCGGGATGGTCGCGAGGCGCTCGCCTTCCCGTGCCCGCTCGGGCAGCGCTGCGAGCAGCGCTTCGGTGTAAGGGTGCTGTGGCGAAGTGAAGAGCTTCGCCGCCGGCTGCTCCTCCATGATCTGGCCGGCATACATCACAGCGACGCAGGTGGCGGTCTCGGCGACCACGCCGATATTGTGGGTGATCAGCACCAGTGCCATGCCGCGCTCGCGCTGGAGCTCCAGGAGCAGGTCCAGGATTTGCGCCTGAATGGTGACGTCCAGCGCGGTCGTGGGCTCGTCGGCGATCAGCAGGCGCGGATTGCAGGCAAGCGCCATCGCGATCATCACCCGCTGATTCATGCCGCCGGAGAGCTGGTGCGGATAGGAGCCCAGCCGGCTTTCCGCCGCCGGAATGCCGACCCGCTCCAGCAGCCCGATTGTCCGGCGCCGGGCTTCCCTGCTGTCCATCCCCTCGTGCCAGCGCAGCGTCTCGGCGATCTGGAAGCCGACGGTGAAGCACGGATTGAGCGAGGTGGTCGGCTCCTGGAAGATCATGGCGATGTCTTTGCCGGAAAGCCGGCGCCGCTCGCGCGCGCTCAGGCTCAGCAGATCGCGTCCGGCAAAGCTGAGCCGACGCGCCGCGATCCTCGCGGGATAGGGAACGAGGCCCATGACCGCAAGCATGCTAAGGCTCTTGCCCGATCCCGACTCTCCGACGACGCCGAGCACCTCGCCTTGCTCAATCTGAAGGCTCACGCCATCGACTGCCGGGAACGGCCCGACCGGGCTCGGAAAGGTGACGGAGAGCTCTTCAATGTCGAGCAGGGCCATGGCTCAGGTCTTCAGCTTGGGATCGAGGGCGTCACGCAGGCCATCGCCCAGGAGATTGAACGCCAGCACCGTGAGCAGGATCATCAGGCCGGGAAATGTGACCACCCACCAGGCGCGCAGCACGAATTCGCGGGCATCCGCCAGCATGGTGCCCCATTCGGCGGCGGGGGGCTGCGCGCCAAGGCCGAGAAAGCCGAGCGCGGCCGCATCGAGGATGGCGGTCGAGATGCCGAGCGTGGCCTGCACGATGAGGGGCGGGGCGCAATTCGGCAGCACCTCGGAGAACATCAGCCTGAGCGTGCCTGCGCCCGCGACTGCCGCCGCTGTGACATACTCCTTGGAGCGTTCGGCGACGACCGCCGCCCGGGCAACGCGCACATAGTGCGGCAGCACCACGACCGCGACCGCCAGCATGGCATTGATCAGGCCTGGCCCGAGGATCGCAACGATCACCACCGCAAGCAACAGGCTCGGCAACGTCAAAAGGATGTCCATCAGCCGCAGGATCAGCGTCTCGAGGACGCCGCGAAAGAAGCCAGCAGCAAGCCCGAGGAGCGTCCCGACCGCCACAGCGAACGCAACGATCGCGACGCCGATCACCAGCGACAATCGTGCGCCGTAGATGATCCGCGACAGCACATCGCGGCCGATGGCATCAGTACCGAGCGGATAGGTGAGCGAACCACCCTCCAGCCAGAAGGGCGGCTTGAGGAAGGCGGTCCTGTCAGGAAGATCTGGGTCGTGCGGGGCGATCACCCCGGCGAACACCGCAAAGCAGAGCACAATGACAATGATGAGCAGTCCGATCATCGCGCCTGGATTGGCTATGAGCGACAGCCATAGCTCGCTCGCCGGATGCGGCGGGGCGGCGGCAAGCCGGACCGACGGGCCGCTTTCGATCGGCTCGACGGTCATCGGACATGCCTCATGCGCGGATTGATGAAGCCGTAGGTGAGATCGACGATGAGATTGACGCTCATGACGATGGTACCAATGAGCAGCAGGCCGCCCTGCAGCACCGGATAATCGCGGCGTGAAATGGCGTCGATCAGCCATTTGCCCACTCCCGGCCAGGAGAAGATGGTCTCGGTGAGGATCGCGCCGGTGAAGATATAGGCGGTCTGCAGGCCGATCACCGTCAACACCGGGATAAGGGCGTTGCGCAGCGCATGCAGGCCGATGACCCGCGACGGCGGCAGGCCTTTGGCGCGCGCGGTGCGGATATAATCCTCACCCAACACTTCCAGCATGGCCGAGCGGGTCATGCGGGCGATGACGGCGAGCGGGATGGTGCCCAGCACGATGGTCGGCAGAATGAGATGCGAGAGCGCCGAGGCGAAGGCGCCTTCCTGATCGGAGAGCAGCGAGTTCGATCAGCAGGAAGCCGGTCACCGGCTCGATGAAATACTGCACGTCGATCCGGCCCGATACCGGCGTGAGCCCAAGCTGGACCGAGAACAGGATGATGAGCAGGAGCCCCCACCAAAAGATCGGCATGGAATAGCCCACCAGCGAGATGCTCATCACGCCGTGATCGAAGATCGAGTTGCGCTTCACCGCTGCCAACACGCCGCAGGGAATGCCGAGCAGGATGGCGAACAGGATCGCGCATATCCCCAGCTCCATGGTAGCGGGGAACAGCGTCTTGAACTCGTCCAGCACGGGCGTTGTGGTGATGAACGAACGGCCGAGATCGCCTTGCAGCATGTGGCCGATATAGATGCCATATTGCACGATGAGCGGCTTGTCGAAGCCATAGGCGGCCTTCAGCTGCTCATGCCGCTCGGTGGAAAGGCCGCGCTCACCGGACATCACCTCGATCGGATCGCCCGGCACCAGGCGGATGAGGAAGAACGCGGCGAGTGTGATCCCGACAAAGGTCGGGATCACCAAAACGATGCGCCTGAGGACGAAGCCCAACATTTGCGGCTCCGCCCGCTGGCTATTTCATGTCCACGCCGTAGAAGGTATGCCGGCCGAAGGGCGACAGCTTGAAATCGATCACTTCCTTGCGCACGGGCTTTAGCTGAACGGCATGCGCGATGGTGAACCAGGGCGCCTGCTCCTTGAAGATCACCTGAGCCTGCTCGTAAAGCTTGGTGCGCTCGGCCTGATCGGTAATGGTCTTGGCTTTCACCACCAGATCCTGGAAGTCCTTGTTGCACCATTTGGCGACATTGCCGCCACCGGGCGCGGCCGCCTCGCAGCCGAGCAGGGTGTGCAGGAAGTTATCCGGATCGCCATTGTCGCCGGTCCAGCCAAACATCCCGGTCTGATGCTCACCCGCCTGCAGGCGCTTGCGGTACTCGCCCCATTCGAAGCTCTTGATCTCGGCCTTCACGCCTACCTTGGCGAGATCGGCCTGCATCAGCTCGGCGATACGCTTGGCATTTGGGTTGTAGGGCCGCTGCACCGGCATGGCCCACAGATCCGTCTCGAAGCCGTTTGCATAGCCGGCCTCGGCAAGCAGCTTCTTAGCGGCCTCCGGATCAAAAGGGTCGTCCTTGATTTCCTTGTTGTAGGACCACATGGTCGGCGGGATCGGATTGATAGCGGCGACGCCGGTCGAGAGATAGACAGCGTCGATGATGGCCTGCTTGTTTATGGCCATGTTGAGCGCCTTGCGCACCCGCAAATCGTCGAACGGCTTCTTGGTAACGTTATAGGCGAGATAGCCGACATTCAGGCCCGGCTGCTCGAGAACAGTGACGTTCGGGTCGGCGCGCATGGCGTCAAGATCGGCCGGGTTCGGGTAGGGCATGACATGGCATTCGCCGCGCTGCAGTTTGGCCCAGCGCACCGAGGCATCCGGCGTGATGGCGAAGATCAGATCGTCGATCTTGGCCTTGCCCGCCCAATAATCCGGGTTGGCCTTATAGCGGATGATGGCGTCCTTCTGATATTGCACCAGCGTGAACGGCCCGGTGCCGATCGGCTCCTGGTCAAGCCGCTCCGGCGTGCCGCTCGCGAGCAGCTGCTCGGCATATTCCTTGGACTGGATGGAGGCGAACTGCATGGCTAGATCCGCCAGGAACGGCGCCTCGGGCCGGGTAAGCGTGATTTTCAGCGTGTAGTCGTCGACCTTGTCCACCGACTTCAGGAGCTTGGGCAGACCCATATCGTTGAAATAGGAGTGGTTGGACGAGGTGACGTTGAAATAGGGATGATTCTCCTTCCATTGCCGCTCGATGGAGAAAATTACGTCATCGACATTGAAGTCGCGCGACGGCTTGAAGGTACGGCTGGTGTGCCATTTCACGCCCTTGCGGAGAGAGAAGGTGTACACCAGCCCGTCTGGCGAGATGTCCCATTTTTCAGCAAGGGACGGAAGGACCTTCGTGGTGCCGCGCTCGAAGCCCACGATGCGGTCGTAGATCTGCTCGCCGGCATCAAAGGAGGTGCCCGTGGTGTTCACGCCCGGATAGAAGTTTTCGGGGCTCCCTTCGGAGCAATAGATCAGCGTCTTGGCGTCAGCGCGGCCGGCAAGCGGCAGGCAGAGCATGAGCGACAGCGATGCCAGCATTAGGCAGCTGCGCAGCTTCGGTAAATGCGTTGCGTAAGCCTGCATCATCGAACCTCCTTTTAAGTTTTGGGAATGCCGCGGGCGTTTTGCGAGGCATGAAGCGGAAACGAAAAAGCGCGCCCAAGGCACGCTCGAAATGACCAGTATTGTTTGCCCGGCGGGCGGAGACGGGCTGGCCTCGTGTGCCCCAGCTCTGGGGAAGCAGGAAGCGGTGAGCGCGCCTTCATGGCGGAGGGAACAGCGTCAGCCGATGTCACGACAAGAGCCTCGTTGGCAGCGTTCCGCCTCCTGCGATGGATAAGCCGGCAGCTTTCGCGAGAGGTTGGGACCGCCGCGGAAGAAAACTGCCTATGCGGCTAATCGATCACAAAGTGAGAGGCTTGTCCATCGACGAACGGCGCCTTCCCCTGTATCGCCTCATGATGACAACGCCCGTGGCGGACGTGCCGGACCGTCAGCCATTTTGCTTTTTTACCGTGCACTCTGCCCGGCCGCGAGGCGACCGCCGGCCGCCCCTTTCCCAGGCTGCCGCTGTACGCCGTAAAGCCGCGCCAGGTGTCGGAAGGCACGAGCCGCCTCCGCCTCATTCCAGGCCGCAAAGCCCATCAGCACGCCGCGATGGAGCGCGCGCCCCGGCTCGAGATGCAACTCGCTGAGAGTTTGCGACTGGATCCCGGCCGCCTCAAGCTTTGCGGCGAGTGCTTCGTCAGAAAGTTGCTCCACCGCCGTGACCACGGTTTGCAGCCCGCCGTCGCGCGGCGCCGCTTGCAGCCAACCGCCCGAGTGCACCGCAATCCCGTGAACGAATGCCGCAAGGCGCTCTGCATAGACCGTCCGCATGCGCCGGACATGCGCACGGTAATGGCCGCCCTCCAGAAGATCGGCGAGGGCAAGCTGGGTGATCGGCGGGACGAGCTGACCGCTCAGGCGATGCACCCTGGCAAGTGGACCCGCCAGCTCCAGCGGTGCAACAACGAAGCCGACCCGCAATCCGGGTAGAAGGCTTTTGGCGAAAGTACCGAGATAGAGCACACAGCCGGTGCGGTCGAGGCCTTGCAGCGAGGCGATCGGCCGCCCCCGGAACTGGAACTCGCTGTCATAGTCGTCCTCGACCACATAGGCATTGTGGCGGCTGGCGAAATCGAGCAGTTCAAGGCGCCGGCCGAGCGTCATCAGCGCACCGGTTGGGTATTGATGCGACGGCGTCGTGTAGATGACGCGGGGCGCCTTGCCTAGTGGAGCGCTGGCAATGTCGATGCCCTCCGCATCAACCGGGACAGGACGCAGCCGCGCACCTGCCGCCGCGAAAACGGTCTTGGCGCTGCGGAAGCCCGGCTCCTCGATCCAGGCCTCATCCCCTGCTTCGATGAGAGCACTGGCAATGAGGCTGAGCCCACCGCGCGCCGATGAGGTGACGATGATCTGCTCCGGCTCCGCGACAACGCCGCGGGCCTCCACCAGATGCTGGCAGAGCGCCTCGCGAAAGCGCGGATGTCCGGAAATATGAGCATATCCCGCCGCGTCGGATGCGAGATGGCGACTGGCACGGCGCAACAAACTTCCCCAGAGGTCAAAGGGAAAAGCCTTCAGATCCGGAATGCCGGGACGGAATGGCCGGGACGCGTCCATCGGCATGCTCGGATGCTCGGCGAGTGCGCTCACCCACCGCTCGGCGATCCGGTGGACGAAGCGGCGCGGCGTGGGTTTGCCGCTACTGCGGACGAGCCTAGGCGTAGTCACAACGGCAATTCGGATAGCCGAGCCCGGTACGCTCTCCAGATAGCCCTCCGCCTTCAGCTGATCGAGTGCGGTGAGGACCGTATTCCGGCTGACCCCGAGCTCGGCTGCGAGCGCCCGGCTTGAAGGGATGCGGCTTTGCGGCGGCAGCTTGCCGGAGAGCACGGCCGCCTTGATCTGCCCCGCGAGCTGGACGTGCAGCGGCTCAGGGCTACCCTCCGCCAGATCGATAAACCCGGAAAGCGCGCTACGCAACTGGCCCTCCCAATTTCCTCAGACCGGTGCTTTTACCGAGGACCAGTTTAGCGCAATTTCAGCGCGAGCCAAAGGAGGCGCCTCAATGGAAAGCTTCGCTGTCACTCCCCTGAACAAAGTGCGCCGTTCCGACCGGGCGAACTATGATCGCACCGCCATTCACGCCGTGCTCGACGAGGGCATGATTGCCCATGTTGGCTTCAGCAATGGCGAGCGCCCCATTGTCCTGCCGATGGCATATGGCCGGATCGGCGATACGCTCTACATCCACGGCGCCAAGGCCGCACGCTTCGCCAAAGCCATGGGTGCGGGCGTGCCGGTATGCATCACGGTAACGCTAATCGATGCGCTGATTGTCGGCCGCTCGGCCTTTCACAACTCGATGAATTACCGCTCGGTGGTGGTGCACGGCAATGCCCGGCGCGTGGAAGATCCAGCCGAGGCGGAGCAGGCGCTTATCGCCGTCACCGATCACCTGATGCCCGGCCGCTGGGCCGAGGCGCGGCCCATGACAGAGAAGGAACTGCGCTCCACTTCCGTGCTGCGCGTCGAGATCGAGGCCGCCTCGCTCAAGGCCCGCAGCGGCCTGCCGATTGATGAGGAGGAGGATTATGCCCTGCCGATCTGGGCCGGCGTCATTCCGCTCCGCATCGCGCCCAAGCCCCCGCAAGACGATGGCCTACTCCAGCCCGACGTCACCGTGCCAGCATCCGTCGAGGCGTTCTTCCGGCGTTATGGGGGCTCCGGCGGCTAAGCGCGCGCCGCGACACTGGTCAGCGTGCTGCCGCGCCCCCAAATCCATGTCTTGGCGCTTCGCGGAGAACAGCATGAAGCTGAACCACATCAATCTGACGGTGACCGATGTCGAGGCTGCCGCCGGCTTTCTTAGCACCTATTTCGGGCTGCGGAACGAAGGCGGCAACAAAGGGATGGCCCTGCTGCGGGACGATAATGGCATGGTCGTTACGCTGATGAAGGCCAAGAGCGCGGAGTATCCGCAGACATTCCATGTCGGCTTTATCCAGGGGAGCGAGGCCGAGGTCAATGCGCTTAACGCGCGTTTGAAAGCCGATGGCTTTGATGTAAATCCGCCCGAGCGCTCCCATGCCTGGACGTTTTACGTCCGCGCTCCCGGCGGATTTCTTGTCGAGGTCATGTCGTAATTTCCGCCTGTGCTATGGGCGAACCGCCGGCCGCCGGGCCGAGCTGGGCGAGCGCGCGGCGCGAGAGCATATGCGCGCGCGGCGCATTGACCGCGTCGACCGCCAGCAGATGATCACCCTGAAAATAGGAGACCGAGAAGCTGCCGCCCTCCGGATCGCCTTCGGTCGTGTAGCGGTCGAAGCCCTGGGCCAGCCCCGCGATCTGTAGCTTCACGTCATATTGGTCCGACCAGAACCAGGGCACCGGATCATAGGCCTCCGGCGTGCCGGCAATGGCCTGGGCCACGGCACGGGCCTGGTCGTTGGCGTTCTGCACGCTCTCCAGCCGCACATAGCGGCCGTAGCGGCGGGAAGGAAAGCTTGCACAGTCACCGGCGGCATAGATGTCGGGCGCGGCGAGGCCATGCGCGTCGACAATGACGCCGTCCTGGCAGGAAAGCCCTGCCGCGATCGCCAATTCGTCATTGGCGCGCCCGCCCACCGCGACCAGAACCAGATCGGCGGCGATGGTCTCACCATGGTCCAGCTCGACCGCTGAAACCCGCCCCTCACCGAGCAGCCGCACGGCCTTCTCGCCCAGCCTGACCTCGGCGCCATGCTTGACGTGCAGCTTGCGGAAGAACTCGGCCATCAGCGGGCTCATCACGCGCTTGAGCAGCTGGTCCTCGGCTTCGAGCACGATCACTGCCCTGCCCTGCTCGCGCATCACGGCTGCAACTTCAAGGCCGATATAGCCGCCCCCGATAATCGCGATCCGCTGAGCGCCCGCCGCCGCTTCGCGCAAATGCAGGACATCGGCGATGGTGCGCAGGGTACGGACGCCTTGCAGGTCCGCGCCGGGGACGGGCAATGGCCGCGCATGCGAGCCGGTCGCCAGAACCAGCTTGGCGTAGCCGCGCTCCGAACCGTCGGTGAGCTGAACGCGCTTTCCGCGCGCATCGATCGCGCCGACCCGCGCCGCCGTTACCAGCTCTATAGCGTTCTGGGCGAAGAACCCCTCGCCGTGCAGCCAGAGCTGATCCTCGCCCATTTCGCCCAGGAGAAACTTCTTCGAAAGCGGCGGACGCTGATAGGGCGGGTATGGCTCATCGCCTATCAGCACAATAGCGCCCGCATAGCCGCCCTTGCGCAGCGCCTCGGCCGTGCGTGCGCCCGCCGTCCCCGCTCCGACGATGATAACGGGCGCACTCATAACGCCGCTCCGCGCTGCTTATCGGAAGCTGCGGCCGCGCAGGAGAAGGGGGTGCGAAGACTCATCTCGGCTGTGTTCCTGGAATGCAATTTTCGAGGAGGATTAGAGCTTTTCAGCCACCAGAACGCAAGCCGGCCCGCAGCTGTTCTCTTGTGTAATGGCCGGGAGATCGTCACATTCGCAAGGAAAGACTGCCGAGCCGCCCACAAGACTGAGGTAAGAGATGCCGCCACTGGTTCCCACGCTCAAGCTGAATGATGGTCACGACATGCCGCGCCTGGGCTTCGGTGTGTATCAGATCGCGGATCGCAACGTTCCCCGTGCGCTGAGGACGGCGGCCGAAGCCGGCTATCGCTTGATTGATACCGCGGCCGTGTATGGCAATGAAGCTGGCGTCGGCGAGGGCGTCCGTGCGCTTAGCGATAGCGTGCCGCGCGAGGAGCTGTTCATCACCACCAAACTCTGGAACGACAGCCACGGCTTCGACCGGGCCCTGCGGGCTTTCGATCAGAGCATCCGGCTGCTCGGGCTGGACAGCGTCGACCTCTACTTGATCCACTGGCCTGCGCCGCGGCAGAGCCTTTATGTCGAGACATGGCGGGCCTTATTGCGCCTGCGCGAGGAAGGCCGCGTAAAGTCGATCGGGGTGTCGAATTTCAATGCCGAGCAGATCCAGCGGCTCGCCAACGAGACCGGCGTCGTGCCGGCGGTAAACCAGATCGAGCTGCACCCGTTCTTCCAGCAGACGGCACTGCGTGCCTTTCACGCCCAGCACGGCATCGCCACCGAAGCATGGAGCCCGCTCGGCAAGGCGCGCATACTCGATAACCGGATGCTCGCCGCAATCGCCGCCAAGCATGGCAAGACGCCGGCCCAGATTGTGCTGCGCTGGCACATGGACAATGGCGTCGTCGCCATACCAAAATCCGAAACGCCTGCCCGGATCGCCGAGAATATCGACATTTTCGACTTTCAGCTCGATGGCGATGACATGGAGAAAATCGCAGCACTCGACACGAGCGGCGGGCGCACCGGCCCCGATCCGGCGCATTTCCCATGATAGGGAAGGAAATCGGCTGAATGAACGCCGGCGAGCGTCCAACAGGGGGCGGGAAGATGACTGAGGCATTCGGCGCGCCCTGGCTGCCATGGGCATTGCTGTCCGCCGCGTTTGCTGCGCTCACCGCCGTCTTCGCCAAGGTCGGCGTTGAGGACGTCAATTCGGACATGGCGACGTTCATCCGCACAATTATCATTCTGGCGATCGTCGCCGCCATTGTCATCGCGCGGCAGAACTTTCAGCACCCCAGCGAAATCACCGGCCGGACTTGGCTGTTCCTCTCCCTCTCGGGCCTTGCAACCGGTGCTTCGTGGCTATGCTATTTCCGGGCGCTGCAGCTCGGCGATGCCGCCCGCGTCGCTCCGATCGACAAGCTGAGCGTTGTTCTTGTGGCGGTGTTCGGCACCGCATTTCTGGGCGAGAGCCTCACTCTCACCAATTGGCTGGGCGTCGTGCTGATTGCAGGCGGGGTTGTGCTCCTCGCCTGGAGCTGATGCTCGCTAATTACGCCGCACCGGCTTCGGAGAGCTCTGCCTCCGCCGCCTCTGCGGTCTGCGTAACGCGCGGCGGGCGCACGATGGTGACCGAACACTGGGCCTCAGCAGCGACTTTGGCGGAAACGCTACCCAAGAGCTTGCGCATTAGCGAGCCCTGCCTCGCCCCGAGCAGGATCTGATCGACCGGGTTCTGCCTAGCATAGTCAAGGATGGCCTCGGCCGGATCGACGGCTTCCAGCACGTGAAAGCTCACCCGATCCTCGGCCAGTTTGAGCGGTTCAGCCCAATGTTTCAGCGCGACCAGACGGTCCACATGCTTGTTGTGCCCGTGCTCGTCGAGCGTGGTGTCGAGCGTGAGGCGCGCCTGCCGCAGAACATTGATGCAGGCAAGGCGTGCCGAGGGGAATGTGGTCAGCGTACGCCCCGCTGCCTGGCGCAGTGCCTCCTGCACGGACTGCGCGCCTTCGGACAGATCGACGGCGATGGCGATGATCGGCGCGGAGGAAAGCTGCCGGGCTATACCGCGCCGGCTATTCGCTTTGACCAGGTCGGTATTGAACCGCCGCCGCAGCACGGTGGTGAAGGGGTCGCGTTTCGCCTTTTCCGAGCGGGCGGTCAGTTTCACCTGATCCTGATGGCTGAGGTCGAAGGCAAGCTGGGCCGCTGTCGGATAGCGCCAGGCCGGCTCGACTTCGAGGCAGCGCAGCACGATCTCCTGGAGCGCGGGCGGATAATCCGCCCGCAGCCGGCGCGGTGGGTGCGGATCGCGCCAGAGCCGCCGGCGCATGCCGCCGATCGTCTCGGCCTCCCCAAACGGGCGCGAGCCGGTGGAGAAGAAATACAGCAGGACCCCCAGCGCAAACAGATCGCTGCGCGGATCATGGCGCACGCCGAGCAGCTGCTCTGGAGCCATATAGGGCGCCGTTCCATAGGGAACGCGAAACTCCTCCTGCATCAGGTCCGGCAGCTGATCGTGATGGGCAAGGCCGAAATCAATCAGCACCGCCGGAGCGTCAGAGCGCAGCAGAATGTTGCTCGGCTTGATGTCGAGATGGATCACGTGCTGGCGATGCAGGTCCTCGAGCGCGGTTGCAATCTTGAGCCCGATGTCGCTGACCTCGGCATAGGGAAGCGGCAGGTCCGGGAGCCGCTTCAAGAGCGAGGGGGCAGCGATCAGCTCCATGACGATGTAAGGCTGCTGGGCGAAATCGCCGCTGGCCACGAACGCCGGCACATGCGAGCCGGACAGGCGCGGCAGAATCATCTGCTCCATCTCGAAGCTGACGATCGCTGCCGGGTCCTCGCCCTCGGCAAGGATCGGCACTTTCATCAAGAGCGGCATCGTCAAATCAGGCCGCGATACACGCCAGAGCGTGGCCATGCCGCCTTTGTGGATCACCTCGTCGAGGAGAAATCCGTCGAGCACGGCGCCCTTGTGCAGAGGTGGTTTCGCCATTCCCCTTCACCTTCCGACGAACAAACGATCGGCGAGCGATTGCGGCAGACCACTTGCCCGGATTGCATTCGCTGCAACCTCGACATCATAGGGCGCGCGGCAGAACGTCACCTCCTGCCGATCGGTGTCCAGCATCGCGAAGCAGGCTGCCGGATTGCCGTCCCGCGGCTGGCCCGTCGACCCGATCACCAGATGCCAACGGCGCCTGGCAAGAAGCGGTACAGGCACGCCGTCAACCGGACGGAAGGATGTTATTTTCGACATGATTGAGAGGCTGTAGACCGCGGGCCTGTGAATATGGCCGGAAAAGGTGAGACGCGCATTCGTCGCGGCCATGCTGCGATAGGCCTCTTCTGGGCATCCGACATAAAGCCAGCGCGAGGGGGCGCTGGCGTCGGCATGGACGTAGAGCCGCTCATCTTCGCGGATCGTGAGTGGTAAGCGCGCGAGAAATTTCCGCTCAGCGGCGCCAAGCTGGCTGCTGGTCCATTCTATGACGACTTGCGCCTCGATCGTCATCGTCCGACTGGGGTGATTTATTGCGTAATCATGATTGCCGAGAATGGCGACCGCGCCTTGCTCGACCAGCCGCATGGCGGTGTGCACGGTCCATTCGGGATCGGCACCGTAGCCGACGAGATCGCCAAGGAGAACGATCCGCTCCGCCCCCGCGGCGCGCACCTGCTTCAGACAGGCCTCGAAAGCCTGCCGGTTGGCGTGAACATCCGCAATGAATGCGATTAGCACGCGGGCGCTCCCGGAAACCCTGCTGATATGTTTTCTCAAGCATAGCAGAGGAGGCGCAGTAACACTTGATTTGCGTCAAGCGGGCTGCTTACACCTCGATCTGCGTGCCGAGCTCGACGACCTTTTCGGGGGCGATATGAAAGAAATCCGCCGCATTGCCGGCATTCTTCGTCAGAAACAAGAAGATCGGCTCCTGCCATGAGGCGAGGTCGGGACGCGACGAGGCGATCGGGATCTCACGCCCGATGAAATAGGAGGCGTTGTCTCCGTCGAGGGTAAAGCCCAGACCGGTCACCTCCCGCAGCGCCTTCGGTACATGGGGCTTCTCGGCAAAACCGAAGCGCAGGGTGACGCGGCGGAAACCCTGCTCCAGCTCCTGGGAGAGCACGAGGCGGCTACCCAGCACGCGCGGATGACGCTCGGTGAGGACCGTCAGCAGCACCACTGTCTCGTGCAGGCACTTATTGTGCTTAATGTTCTGCACCAGCGCGGACGGGGCAGCATCGTTCCGGCTGGTAAGATAGATTGCAATGCCTGGCACGCGCGGCAGCTCCTTGCAGTTCATCCGCTCCCAGAAGGCCCTAAGCGGCGCGTTCTCGGCGCCCTGCTTCTCCAGAATTGCTGACCGGCCCTGCTGCCAGGTGCGCATCACGATGTAAAACGCGAGGCCAACCATAAGCGGAATCCAGCCGCCATCGAATACCTTGAGCAGGTTGGCGGAAAAGAAGCTGCCATCGATGACAAGGAACAGCGCCGTCACTGCCACCACAGCAATACCCGGCCAGTCCCATCGACGATAAGCGACAGCCGATACGAGAAGGGTGGTGCACAGCATGGTCGTCACGACGGCAATGCCATAGGCCGAGGCGAGCGCTTCGGACGACCTGAAGTTCAGCACCAGCGCCAGCACGGCGATAGCCAGCAGCCAATTAATCTGCGGGACATAGATCTGGCCCGCATGGGTTTTGGAGGTGTAGCGCGTCTCCAGCCGCGGCAGGAAGCGCAGCACCATTGCCTGCTGGCTCAGGGTGAAGGCACCGGTGATCACCGCCTGACTCGCGATAACGGTCGCAGCCGTTGCCAAAGCGACCACGGGGTAGAGGAAGACGCCGTGGAACTGCAGAAAGAACGGACTTTCGGCGGCTTCGGGGTCGGCAAGCACCAGGGCACCCTGGCCGAAGTAATTGAGGGTGAGGGCAGGCAGCACCAGATAGAACCAGTCGACCCGGATGATGCGTTTGGAGAAATGGCCGACATCGGCGTAGAGCGCCTCACCACCCGTCACAGCGAGAAAGACCGAGCCGAGCACGAAAAAGCTCCACCACCCCAGGCTTTGCAGCGTGTCGAGTGCATAGCGCGGGTGGAGCGCCACGAGGACATCGGGACGCTGCGCGATGTGATAGATGCCGGAGACCGCCAGCACGGCAAACCAGAGCGCAACGATCGGTCCGAACACTTTGCCGATCCGGGCGGTGCCGCGGCTCTGCACCAGAAACAGCGCGGCAAGAATGCCCGCCGAGATCGACACCACGTAAGGCTCGAAGATCGGGGTTGCGATTTTGAGGCCCTCCACGGCGCTCAGCACCGATATTGCCGGCGTGAGGACGCAGTCGCCATAGAATAGCGCCACGCCAACCAGTCCCAGCGTCAGCGCAGCTTCACGCCAGCGGCCCCCCGGTAGCGCGTCAGCCGCAAGCGCGGTCAGCGCCATGATTCCGCCCTCGCCTTCGTTGGTGGCGCGCAGCACGATGATGACATATTTGATCGTGACGATAAGGATTAGCGCCCAGAAGATCAGCGAGAGGATCCCGAGCACGTGATCGGGGTGGCCGCCACCGCTCTCCCCAATCGAGCGCAGCAATTCGCGAAAGGCATAGATCGGGCTTGTGCCGATGTCGCCGTAAACGATGCCCAGCGCTCCAAGAAGCGATGCGCGAGACAGTTTGGGCTCACTCCCCGCTAAGGTGGCGGGCTCGCTGATCGTCGTCACCTCTAAACCCCGGTCATGCGTTACCGCGTTGCGACCGGACAAATCAGGCTTAGCGGCCGCTTCTCATTATTTACCACAACAGCCTTGCTCGCGATGCGTTGCATTGTCGGCCGTCAATTCTCTTCATGTCTGACGGGATGCTGTTATCAGGCTCAGCATTAAGAAACCATCTGCAACCAAAATGTTTCCGTAATCAAGCAACGACCCCGCAGTTTAAGAGCGGCCTCCATTGCCCCCCGCGGGCAATTTGTATGCATGCTCATCGATGTTTAACCCCTTGCCGCTATAAATTGTAAGGCTGCCAAACGCTCCAAATCCGCCGCTTTCGCTGGGCATGTGGAGTTTCTGCCCTATGCCGGCGGTCACCGGCTTTCGGTTTTCGTCCAGTTACCCTAAAGGCGCGGCATGTCGGAAGCGGTGAGGGAGATGCCAAGATAACCATGCGCCGCACCGTGCTCCTTATCGACAATTCTGCGGACAATTTCGCCTGGTGCCGGCAGGCGCTCGGGCAGATCCGCGACATCGACTACACCGTCATCCAGGCGGCATCGGCGAGCGAAGCGCTGGCGCGCATTTACGGCGAGCGGCCCGATTGCACGCTCATCAACTGGCAGCTCCCCGGAAGCGGTGCTGTCGCTGCCTTGCACCGGATCCGTTCCCGTCATCCGCTTATGCCGGTGATTATGCTGACCGGCGGCGAGGCGTCCCGCCAGCTCGAAGGAATGCGGTCGGCGGGCGAGTGCTCTGTCCTGACAAGCGCAAGCACGCCTCCCGCCCTTCATGCGGCTGTCGATCAGGCAATCGGCGAGGCCGAGGCGCGCAAGGCGAGCGCCAAGATCGCCGCCATGTCGCAGACCGTCCTGGTCATCGACGACGATGCAGACGACCGCGAATTCTGCATCCACGCGCTTCGGCAAGCCGATGAACGCTACCGGATCATAGAGGCCGAAGGGGGCGAGGCCGGCCTTGCGCTGATCGAGGCGCACCGCCCCGATTGCGTCCTCCTCGATTATTCCCTCCCCGGTCAGTCCGGCCTCGTGGTCCTCCGCCGCATCTTGGCAATCGATGCATTCCTCCCCGTCATCATGCTGACAGGCCAGGGGGATGAGGAAATTGCTGTCCAGGCGATTAAAGGGGGCGCCCACAATTATCTGCTCAAATCCAGCGTGACCTCCGCGCTTCTGAATCAAGCGGTTGTCTCTGCCGTTGCCCATGCTGAAATGGAGCGGCGGATCACTCAGCAAAGAGAACAGATTTACGAACAAAAGCTCGCCCTCGCCGAAACCAGCCAGCTGACGATGACGATATTGGACAACGCGCCCTGCCTGATCCTGGCGACCGATGCGTCCGGCAAAGTCCTGGTGTTCAACAAAGAGGCGGAACACGTGTTGGGCTATAGCGCGGATGAAGTTGTCGGCAAGCACACCCCGGCTTTGTGGTCGCCTTATTCGCCGATCATGGAACGCGTTAAGGCCCTTGCCGGGTCAGGCAACGCCAAAGGTCGGGTCGATGGCTTAGAGGGCGCGACCCTGCCCGAGCGAGCAGCGCCCTCAGGAAACGATCTACATCCGCAGAGATGGCGGCGAAGTTCCGGTGAGCGTGCGCGTCCGTGAACTTTACAACAGCGAAGGGCAAGTTGCCGGATTCATCGGGCTCGGCGAGGACATTACCGAGCGCAAGCGCTATCTCGATGCACTCAAGACAAGTGAAGAGACATTTCGCTCGGCGATGGAGCATGCACCTTGCGGAATGGCGCTGATCAACCCCGGCGGACAGTTTCTCAAGGTCAACGATGCGCTGTGCGTGATCCTCGGCCGGGAAGAGGCCGCGCTGCGTGCGACCACGCTCCAGGCGCTGACACACCCCGACGATGCCGATGGCGATAGCGGTCAGATGCAAGAGCTTCTTGCCAATAGAATTTCGTCCTACTCGGTAGAGAAGCGTCTTCTCGACAGCAGCGATCAGCCAGTGGACGTTCAGCTCAACCTCTCGCTCGTGCGCGCAGCCGATCGCAAGCCCCAATATTTCGTGGTGCAAATCCAGGATATTCGCGAACGCAAGGAGATCGAGCGGCTGAAGAGCGAGTTGATCGATATCTTCAGCCATGAATTGCGCACGCCGCTCGCCTCGATCAGCGGCTCGCTTGGCCTTTTGTCGATTGAGACGGTGATAGACCGGTCGGCCAAGGCATCCCGCCTTATCGACTTGGCCCGGCGCAATTGCGAAAAGCTTGTTCTCCTCCTCAGCGAAATTCTCGATATCGAGCAGCTGCAGTCCGGCCGGCTTAGCCTTGACATCAAAGACCTGCCCCTGCGGCCGCTGATCAATGAGGCGGTCGAAGCCAATCGCAGCTATGCGGCAAGCTTGAAGGTCGAGCTTTCGCTGCAGCCGGCACCCGAGGACGTCTTGATCCCCGTCGACCGCGCGCGCTTCGTGCAGGTGCTATCCAATTTCATCTCCAACGCCGCCAAATTCTCGCATCCCGGCGCCAGGGTCGACATCGCGACACAGCTCAGCGATGGACGGGTGCGCATCTGCGTCAGCGATCATGGCCCGGGCATTTCCGACAGTTTCCGCAGCCGCCTGTTTCAGAAGTTTTCTCAGGCCAACTCCTCCTCCACCCGTCGGACAGCCGGCTCCGGTCTCGGGCTCTACATCAGCAAGCAACTTGCCGAGCGTATGGGCGGCCGCGTCGGCGTTGAAACCGGCGAGGGTCAGGGGGCGACCTTCTGGATCGAATTGCCGGCGGCCTTCGCGGCGCTGCCGTCTTTCCTTGCGGCAGGAATGGGCTCGTAACCAAAGGCATTTACCCCTGGACACGCAATCCGCAATATGCAACGGCAATGCCGGCCTATTTGGGCCTTGCGCTGGCTTCCTACTCGATCGACGCGCTGATCCTTGCCATCCTCCTTTTTTTGACGTTCGTGCTGATGACGCTCGCAGAGGAGCCATGGCTCGAGGCGAACTACGGCGATGAGTACCGGGCCTATCGCCGGCGCGTTGCCCGATTTTACAATTGGCGCCATGGTCTTGCAGTCGTCAGAGTGGAATTCTCCCGTCTTGAGCGCGCCCTCAAAGAGGCGCGTCCTTAAGGCGCCATCAAGCCTGCGCGCTCCCCGAATTCCGGCTTCTATTCCACTGTCACACCGCTGATACACGATTGCGTTTTCCTCTTGCCGGGAAATTTGGATTATGGAATGCGAGTCGAGAACCGCCAGGATAGTGTGGCAGCCTCCGAACCCGATCCGGTGAGATACAGAACTCTTTTCATTTCCGACATTCATCTCGGCACGCGAGCCGCGCAGGCGGAAGCCTTTCTCGATTTCCTCAAACATAATGACGCCAAGACCATCTATCTCGTGGGCGATATCATCGACTTCTGGCGCGTGAAGCGCGGGCCGGTTTGGCAGCAGTCGCATAATGACGTGCTGCAGAAGCTCTTGCGCAAGGTCCGCAAGGGATCGAAGATCATCTACATCCCCGGCAATCACGACGAGGCGATGCGCGATTATTGCGGCATGACCTTCGGCGGCATCGAAATCCATCACGACACCATTCACGTTGGGGCAGACGGGCGTCGCTATCTCGTTATGCATGGCGATGAATTTGACGTGGTGGTGCGCTACGCCAAATGGCTTGCCTTTCTCGGAGACCGGTCCTACGAATTCGCGCTGTGGTGCAATACGCCGTTGAACTGGGTGCGCCGGCGTCTCGGTTTCGGCTACTGGTCGCTGTCCGCCTATCTGAAGCTGAAGGTGAAGACGGCGGTCAATTTCATCGGCGAATTCGAGCATGCCCTGGCAGAGGAAGCGAAGCGGCGCGAGGTGGACGGCATCATCTGTGGGCACATTCATCACGCTGCCGACCGGCCGATTGTCGGGACGCGCTATCTTAATTGCGGCGATTGGGTCGAAAGCTGCACAGCGCTTGCCGAAGACGATAAGGGCCAAATCCACTTGATCCGTTGGCAGGACGCTGTTGCGGCGCGCAAAGCCGTTCCCGCTCTGCCGGCCGAGGAACCGACACCGGCTCTCCCCGCCATGCTCACAAGCCCCGCAAAGGAGCAGGCGGAGATCATTCTTCATAGTCCCCAGACAGAATTAGGGCAGAGTTTTGCGTTAGAGAAGCGCCCGGCGGCAAACCGCAATCATGCCTCTTTGCCGCCTGAAGGCGCATTGCTGCAAGAATGGACCGGCGACGGGAGGTGGGATTGAGCACAGCCGAACAGGTAAGACCGCGCAAAGGCGGCAAGCTGATCAGTGCGGCCGTGCACCGCAATCGGCTGCTGTCGAAGGAAGGCCTGCGGGAGCGGGCGTTCTCGCTGGCATTCTCCAGCCTCGTCTATCCGCAGATCTGGGAAGACCCGGTGGTCGACCTGGAAGCGCTGCAGCTCAATGAAGAGAGCCGGATTATCACCATCGCCTCCGGAGGGTGCAATGTGCTGAGCTATCTGACAGCCAGCCCCTCCCACATCACCGCCGTCGACATCAATGCCGCCCATATCGCGCTGATGAAGCTAAAGCTCGCTGCCGCGCGCCATCTGCCGGACTACGACACATTCTTCCGCTTTTTCGGCGCGGCCGACACCTCCGTCAATGTCGCGGCTTTCAAGCAGCACATCCTGCCCCATTTGGATGAGGCGACCGCCGACTACTGGCACTCGCGCCACGGAATCCGCCGGCGCCGGCGAATTCGCCGCTTCACCCGCAATTTCTATCATTGTGGCCTGTTGGGCGGCTTTATCGGTGCCGGCCACCTGGTTGCGCGGCTACATGGCAAGAACCCGCGCATCCTGCTCACCGCCCGGACGATGGAGGAGCAGCGCAACATCTTCGAGCGCGAATTGGCACCATTGTTTAAGCGCCCGACCGTGCGCTGGCTGGTCAATCGCCCCGCCTCCCTCTACGGCCTTGGCATTCCCCCCGCGCAATACAAAGCGCTTGCGGGTGACGGCGAGGGTGGGATGGCGGAGGTGCTGCGCCGCCGGCTTGAGCGTCTCGCCTGTGGCTTTCCGCTCGCCGACAACTATTTCGCCTGGCAGGCCTTTGCCCGCCGTTATGCGCCCCAGGGCCAGGGGCCGCTGCCACCCTATCTGCAGCGTGGCAATTTCGAGACGGTCAGAGGCAATGCCGAACGCGTTTCGGTGCACCACTCCTCGCTCACCGACCATCTCGCAAGCCTCCCGGCCGCGAGCATGGATCGCTATGTGCTGCTCGATGCGCAGGACTGGATGAGCGACGAGACACTCACGGGCCTTTGGAGCGAGATAACCCGGACGGCCCGGACGGGCGCGCGCGTGATCTTCCGCACCGCCGCCGAGCCGAGTCTGCTGCCGGGCCGCTTGTCCGATGCAATCCTCTCGCGTTGGACCTATGCGGAAGAGGCCTCGCGCGCGTTCACAGCCAAGGATCGCTCGGCGATCTATGGCGGCTTCCATCTCTATATTCTTCGCGAGCCGTCGTGAGTGAGGCCGCGCCGCAGGATGCCGCCGCCGCCCATATGGACGGCATCTATCGCTATCAGCGGTTCATCTACGATGCGACGCGGCGCTATTACCTCTTCGGACGCGACAAGCTCTTGGCCGATCTCGCTGCGCCCGAGGGCGGGCATGTGCTCGAGATCGGCTGTGGCACCGCACGCAATCTGATCCGCGCGGCACGTCTATATCCGACGGCGCGGCTCTATGGCGTTGATATTTCCGAGCAGATGCTGCGCACCGCGCGCCTGAAGATCGCTGGCGCCGGCCTGAGCGAGCGGATCACACTGGCAGCCGCCGATGCCAGCGCCTTCGCAGCCGAGACTCTGTTCGGCCGGGCCGCTTTCGATCGGGTGTTTATCTCCTACGCCCTGTCGATGATTCCGCCCTGGCGGGAGACCGTGCAGCAGGCGACCGCATATGTCGCTCCGCACGGCGCACTGCATATTGTCGATTTCGGCGATTTCGCTGCCTTCCCGCAGTGGGCGCGCGCGGTCCAGCTCAGCTGGTTGCGGCGCTTTTCCGTGACGCCCATTCCAGATCTCGAGCGGGAGCTGCAAGACATCGCCCGCGGCCTCGGCTTTGTCCTGACCTGTGAGCGCCTCTATGGCGGCTACGCCATCGAGGCCAGCTTGCGGCGCAGCTAGCTGTTCACCCCTCGCGGTCTGATGCCAATTATCGGGCGGATAGTCATGATGTGAAGATTGAATACGCCTTGCGCACAACAAAGCCGGCCGGCTTACTGGGGGTGCGTCAACGTGGCGACCATCATCCGCTCGAGCAGCGTGCCGCTGAAGGGCTTCAGCACGCGAGGGCGATCCAGGGCCCAGTCGGGCACGCCTTCAGTCTTACCGGTGGTGAACACGAAGGGTACATCGCGCAGCGCGAATTCCTGGGCGAGTGCGTAGGATGTCTCGCCGTCCAGATCCACATCGAGAAGCGCGATATCGAATTCAGCCTTGTCGGTGAGCGCACGCGCTTCCTCGACGGTGCGCGCATGGCCGAGGACCTCGCAGCCGAGGCTTTCGACAAAGTCCTTCATAGTAAGCGCCGAAAGCACGTCATCCTCTACGATGAAGACGACCTTTCCCCGCAGTGTTTCGTTCATTGCACGCCTCCTCTAAAGAGTGCGGCGTCATAATCTCGGGCTATAGAAGTGACGCTTAAATTCGTGGATTATCGGCTCGCAATTGGATGATCGGGCGCGATAACCTCGATCCGGAACGCCCGAGGCATAGAGCAGTTCCAATTTTCCGCGACCAGCACGAATCAGGATTCGTCAAAACACCGTGACAGCGCTGTGAGTTACACGCCGCCAAAGACTTTGTCACCGCTTGCGTCGACGGCCTGTGGATATAATCTCTGGTTGAGATGATATGGCCTGATATCAACTTATCCGCGCGGCTTACTCCCGCGAGCCATGCCCTTGCGGTGAGGTGGATTGGGTCCTGGGCTCGCCTTCGGCCTGCCGGTGTCGCCGCGTGGCGGCCGGGAGGACGGGCGTTCCATTTCGCCGCGGCCTTGCAAGACAACTCGACGCGGCCGCCACTACGGGATCAGAAGCCCTGTCGCCGCAAAAGTGCTGCCTTAGCCACCGTTGCCAACCGGCTTACTTGGCGGGACATCGGCATGCGTATCGGTCTTGTCCGAAGTCGGCGTCTCGGCCTTGGCGCCAGAGTTGTCCGGCGCGGGCCCTTCGGTCTGCCCGCCAGTCTGGCTTGGTGCCGGTGCCTCCGACTGCGCACCCGTTTGGCTCGGGGCCGGTGTTTCGGTCTGCGCACCGGTCTGGCTCGGGGCCGATGTCGCGGCCTCCGCTCCGGCCTTCGCTGTAGAGGGCGTCTCGGCCTGGGCACCGGCCTGGAGAGGGCGTCTCGGCCTGGGCACCGGCCTGAACTCGGAGAAGGCGTCTCGGCCTGCGCACCCGCCTTGTCCGGAGACGGCGTTTCCGCCTTCTTCGCTGCCTCGATCAGCTTTTCGCGCTTGGCATCGGCGAGCTCCTGAACACTGGCCTCCGCCACCCGGAACACATAATCGCGGTCTGAGGCGGCAAACAGATAGGCGCCGCCCGCGGCTTCCTTTTTGTATTTGTAAGTGCGGGTCGTGCCGTCGGTCTGCTTGACCGCCACGGTGAAGTCCGGCGGATCGAGCTTGGCGATCTCATCCTTGCCCTTACCCTGGATGGCATCGAAGCTCGGGTGAAGAGCAGCGCGCGCCGCACCCTCGACCTTGCCGTCGAGCACCTTCTCACCGTCCTTGGCGCCCTCCATGACGAACTTGCCGTCTTTGCGCTCGAGCGTCACGTCCGGGAAGGCGATGCTGGCCACCTTGTCGGCGGGGATAGTCAGAACCTCATGATCAACCCAGTCCTCGGGCCGGGCGCCGATCTCGTAGGTGGAGAGGCCGACGCTGTAAATGTTGTCGCCGCCGTCGGACCTGACGTTCGACAGCCGGTAGGACGGCGAGGTACCGACCCACAGCTTGCCGGCCTCCTTGCCGTTGCTCGACAGAACGATGCGGCGCTCGTTGGTCGCATCGCTCACCTTGAAGCGCCCTGCCGCCTCAGACGTGGTGGCAACGGGGAAGCCCTTCTTCAGATCGTGCAGCTTGTCGAGGAACTGCGTGACCTTGGTCGCATCAGCCGGAAACTCTGCCGAGCTGGGAATCACCCATTTGCCGTCCTGCTTCTTCAGGGTGACCGAATTGCCGCCGGTCTGGTCGATGGCGATCTGATCGATCTTGCCCTGATCGAAGGCGATCAGCGGGTCCTTCGCATCGTAGGCGGCGTAGTCGCTGCCCGAAAGCGCCAGCACACCGGCAAGGCCGAGCTGAAGGGCGAGAATCCCGACGAGGATGAGCGTTCCGCGTTGCATCGGTTCAAACTCCGTGGGGCTCAAGGATGGTACGATAGCGCCGCTCGGCTGACCGCCGCGCGAGGCGGCGGAACAGATAAATCGCGGCAAGGCCGATCAGCGCAAGCGCATAATTGGCATATTCCCATGTGAGCTGGCTGGCCTCGCTCATCGGCGGCAGCGTGCGCGAGAACTGCCCGCCGCGGCCGCGTAGCGCCAATAGACGCCGGTCTTCGAGCGACCAGTCGATCAGGTTCTCGGCAAAGCGCATCGGCGTCACATATTGGGTGCGGTCGACACTGGAGAGCACATCGAGCAGCTCGTCAGACAGGAAGCTGCCGGAGCCGACCAGAATGACGCGTGCGCTATCGGGCGAGCGCTCAATGACGCTGGTGATGCTCGGCTTCAACTCCGTCTTCGGCTTGCTGGGATCATTTGCCTCCGCATCAGGCTTGTTCTCGGCGGAGACATCCTTGGCGAGCGGCGACGGCTTGCCGGCAAAGAAGGAGCTGAACTGGCCCTCCATCGCCACGCCGAGCAGATGGCGCCCCGTGTCCTTGCCGGGTGCAAAGCCGAGATCGCGATAGGTCTTGAAGTCCGGCAGCACGTCGGTCGAAGGCGACGTCCACGAGTTCCGCGAGCTCTCCAGCATGCGGATCACATGGCGGCCTTTGGCCTTGGCCTCGTCCACCTGGATCGGCGATGCCCAGGCGAGCGTCAGCTGGTTGAGACCGACGGTCGGTAAATCCTTGTTGGACATGCCATCGTCGCGAATGTCGATGAAATAGGGGTAGTCGATCATTTGGATCTGGCGGAGTGGGATGCCGCCAACATTACGCTCGATCGGCACCGGAAAAGGCGAATTCTGCGGGTCGAGCACCATCGCCTCGTCCTGGCTCAGCCCGTTAAACGCCAGCCAGTCCTTCAGGCCGCTCGGCTGCGCCGCGACGCTGATATTGCCGCGCAGGTTCGGCGCGAAAGGTGATGTGGCGAGCACCACTGTGCCGCCCTTCATCAAGAACTGATCGACGGCAAACAGCTGCGACTGGTCCAGCTTGTCGGGCGCGGCGACGAACAGAATATCCGCCTGCTCCGGCACATGGCCGTCCTTCAGATCGGCCGACACCACCGTCGCATTCTCCTGCAGCGAGCGCTGCAGCAGCTGGAAGTTCAACCCGCCCGAGCCAGGCATGCCAAGCTGCGGCATCGGCGGCGTCGAAGGCGGCGTGTAGAGCGCGATGGTGCGCAGCGCGCCGGGCGTGAAGCGTTTCAGCTCGGTCTCGATGTTGCGCTTCAGCCCGTCCTTGTCGAGCGTGTCGGGGAGCGGCACCTGCACCGCCTTGTCGCCGCTCCTGAGAATAAGGTGGAACCAGAACTGCTTCGGATTGAGCAGCCCGACCGCCAACGGCCGCAGGCCGTAAGTGTCCTGCAATTGCTGGGCGAGCTTGCCGCCGGCCTCATCTGGATTGCGGATCTCGCCCTCGAACTTGCCGGGCGCCTGCCCCTTGTAGTCATTGATTAGGCTGGTGAGGTCGTCGCGCAGCTTGGGCAGACCTTCGGGAAGCTGCTCCTTCGGCGAAACATAAGCCTCAAGCGTAATCTTCTGCGGGATCAAGGCGAAGACGTCACTGCCACCGCGATAGGACGACATCACCTTCTTGAGCGCGCGGGTAATCTCGTATTCGGGGTTGAGCAGATCGACATTGAGCTCCGATTCCCCCTGCTGCTTGATCTCGATGAGGTCCTGATAGCCGAGCGTCTCGAACTCATCGCCATATTTGATTAGCAGGTTGAAATAAGAATTGGTGACCGCCGCCTGATACTTGCTGGTGGTCTGGAACGGCACCGGCTTGATGTTGTAACGGCTGTTCGCTTCGGCCTCGAGCTGCGGCTCCTTGGCCGGATCGATGATCTCGACGCGCACCTTGCCGTCGCCCGCCACCTCATATTCGGTGAGCAGGTCGCGCAGGCGCGGCACCAGTGGTGCCAGCAGCGGATGGGTCTGTGCACTGAAATAACCGCGGATGAGCAGCGGCTCCTGAAGCTGGTGCAGGTAGGAGCGGCTCGCATCCGACAGCGAATAGATGTTGCCTTGCGTCAAGTCCGCGCGTGCCCAGGCGAGCTGGCCGAGCCAGAGATTGCCGGCAATCAGGTTGAGGATGAAAAGTGCCGCGATTGAGCGCCAGTGCCAATGCCGGGTCTCACGGCCTTCCGCCGACCAGCGCAGGCTTTCGAGCGCATAGAGGTTCAGGACCAGGAACACGCCGACAATCGAGCCATAATAATAGAGGTCGCGCAAGTCGATGACGCCGCGCTCGATCGAGGCAAAGCGCGAGCCCGTGCCGAGGAGGCGCAGCGTCTCCGAGCCGGAATTCCCGAACAGCGAGGTGAGGCCGTCGGAGCCCAGCACATAGAAGAAGCCGCAGATCAGCGCGGTGACGATCAGGCTGACGATCTGGTTGTCGGTGCGGGCGGAAACGAACAGGCCGATGGCGATATAGGCGGCGGCAAGGCAGAGCGTTGCGACATAGCCGCCGATCACCGGGCCCCAGTCCAGCGGACCGATGGCCGCGACCAGGATCGGCAGCGGCAGCGTCAAGGCCAGGGCAATAGCGACGAGGCCGAGGCAGGCGAGGAACTTGCCGAGCACCAGATGGATGGGCCTCGCCGGCGAGGTCATCAGGAATTCCAGCGTCCCGGCGCGGCGCTCCTCGCTCCACATCCGCATGGTGAGGCCGGAGACGAGGAAAATCAGAAGCACCGGCATCCATTCGAACAGCGGGCGGATGTCGGCGATATTGCGGGCAAAGAACCGGGAAACCCAGAAGAAGGTAAACAGACAAACGGCGAGAAACACGCCAATGAAGATGAAGGCCGCAAGGGAGGAGAAGAATGAGGCCAGCTCCTTGCGGGCGACACGCAGGACATTATGCATTGGCCGCTCCATGATGCTCGTGATCGGCTGCGGTGATTTCCGCAAAGACGGTTTCGAGGTCGCGCTGCTCGGGCGCAAGCGTGTAGAGGTCGAGGCCCTGGCCCAGCACCGCTCTGGCAACACCCGGCGCCACGGCCTCCGGCGCATGGCCGTTCAGCTTGATACCATAGGCATGGCCCTGGCTGGGGCTGGCCAGGCGCTCGAAGCCGGTGATGGTATCCAGCGCGGTGAGCAGCGGCTCGACCACATCGGGCGCGCCATTCGTGACCAGGCGCAATCGGCCACCCTTTCGCAGGTCGGCAAGCGCAGAGTCGAGGGCGAGCTTCCCCCGGTGAATGACGATTACCCGGTCTGCGATCGCCTGCACTTCCTGAAGGATGTGGGTGGAGATCATCACCGTCGCATTCTCGGCGAGGCGTTTGATCAGCGTGCGCATATGTCCGATCTGGGTCGGGTCGAGGCCGTTGGTCGGCTCGTCGAGAATGATGATCTTCGGCCGGTGCAGGATGGCCTGGGCCACGCCGACGCGTTGGCGGTAGCCCCGCGAGAGACTGGAAATCGGGTCGGTCGCCTTCTCGCCGAGCTCGGTCGCCGCGATCGCTTCGCGCAGCCGCGCCGGGCGCTCCTGATAAGGAACGCCGCGCAGCTCGGCGGCATAATCGAGAAAGTCGATGACGGTCATTTCCGGATAGAGCGGGCAGTTCTCCGGCAGGTAGCCGATCAAGCCCTGTGCCTCGGTGCGGTCGATCTCGACATCATGCCCGTCGATCACCACCGAGCCCGAGGTCGGCTCGAGGAAGCCGGTCAGCATCTTCATGATGGTGGTCTTACCGGCCCCGTTATGCCCGAGAAGGCCGACAATCTGGCCGGCTGGGATCTCGAAGCTCACATTCTCGACAGCGGTAAAATGACCGTATTTGCGCGTCAGGTCCTTGGCAAAAATCATCGACTGCTCCAACCCTCATGCAATCGCTCCGGCAAGCCCGGTATGGACGAGCGGAGTACTCCGGCCCGGCTGAATAAGCGGAACAATGCGGCAAGTCTGCGAAGGGTGAGCTCAATTCGGCGCAACTTTCAAAAGCTCGCCTTGAGAAAAAACACCCGGACTTCGCCGCATCGCGCCTGATACCGCGTTATCGCCGTTCCGAACAAGTCTAGAAGTGGCCTAGCTATTCGGCTCGCACGCCCCCCGTCAAGTTACGAGAATGTAAGAGTTGCAAGAACTCGGGCGGGTGATCCCTCGCACCGCGGACATGCACGCGGGTCATCTGCCGCGAACGGGCCGTTGAAGGGGGACGGCACCGGAAGTGCAGTCCCCTGTCTGATGGTTCACGGCAACAGCCAGCTTGGAACCGCTGCGCTCGTGCTTGCTTCGCTCCGGACCGGCTCCTGCTGAATGTCAGGTGGCGGCTGGAGGCGTGGTGGGTGGGGTGGCTGTGGTCGCCGGGATGTTTCCGTCCGGCGTCGCCTGATCGACAGCCTTTGGCAGGAACTCCGACAGCTTTGCGGCCAGGTCGTCGGACGAGATCCCAATTTTGGCCGCGAGATCGCGCACGGTCTGTGATCCCAGCGCCTGTTTGATCTGCTCAGAGGAGATGGGCTGGTTTTCACCGGTCCCGATCCAGGACCGGATTTTGTCGCCATAGCCCTGATCCTCGAACTGCTTCACGAGGCCGCTCCAGCCTCCGTGTTTTTCCAGCGCGCCATTGAGGAGAAGGGCGCCTTCGGCGCCGAGAGCGCCCCCGACCAAACCGCTGAGAAAGCTCATGGTGACCTCCTTGATCTCATCGAGGCCCGCATCGCTCTAACACCGGTCGTGCTCGCGCGCGATCAGCCCCGAGAGCGTCTGCGGCCCCGATACCCATCTCACATAATGACTGTCAGGCCGACTTGGTCGCGTTGGGGGCAGCCTTTTTCGCGGCAGGCTTGGGCTGGGCAAGCATGTCGAGCTTGCCGAAGTGCTCGGCGATCAGATAGCAGAAGGTGACGCGGTCTTTAGCGCGATCGGCCTTCATTTTCTCCGCAACCGTCTGCAGCGCCTTATCGAGCTCCTCCTCGGTGCCGGTGAGGGCAAGCTTCTTCTTCATCCAGCCTTCGCGCATCCGCTTCATCTCGCTTGGATCGCTAGTCGAAACCAGTGAGGAGTCCCGGCTCTGCAGCGCAATGCCGAGATGCCTGACAATCGCAGCGACAGCCGCCTCGTTCGGATTGGGCGCGTATTTTTTCACATTTGCCATATAGGTCGCCAAATCTGCCATAATGCGTCTCCTGATCTCCGGGGGCTTTTGCAAAATGTGCCCCTTACGGACGTGACACTATGGGGAGATTGGCGTTTGCACAACTGAATCGGTTGTCACATCGCTGCCTGCCACCTGAGATTTGGCTCGGGTCCCATCGCGTTGTGCCGACTAGTGCGTGACCGCCGTTTCCAAACAAGTCTAGATGTCCCCTAGCCATTCGTCTCCCGCACCCCGTCAAGCTGCGCGAATGTAGAGTTGCCCCGGCTATGCAACTGCCGCCAGGCTGCAGGTGTTCTCGCTATTGTCAGCAAATATTTCTGGAGCGATTGCGGATGTTGAAACTTGAGCCGGAAATGACTTACCGCGTGAAAACGACAAATCCGCTTGAGACCACCTATGGCTCGCCGCTGACACCGACGCAGTATTGGCAGGTGAGCGAGGCGAGCCTTTCAGGCCCACGCATCGAGGCAAAGCTCGCTGCAACGGGATGCGATTGGATGCGGGTGTGCGAGGATGGCTTCTGGCGGCCAGACGTGCGCGCGCAGTTTCTGACCAATGATGGCGCAGTGATCTTCATGCACTACACCGGCCTCGTGCAGCAGACCGATCGCTTCAAGCGCGCCGCGCAAGCCGATCAGCCGACCAACTGGGCAGACCAGTATATGCGCCTCTCCATTCGCTTTGACACAGGCGCTGACAACTATCGCTGGTTGAACACCAGCCTGTTCGTGGCCGCTGGTCGGCTGCTCGGCACCGGCAGCATCGAATATGCGGTCTACCGAGTGACATAGACCCTCACTTTGAATGAGGCAGAAGCGACATCAATTCCGGCATGGATTGCGGCGACGAGGATAGCGCGTGCCAGCATTAACCCCTCGCCAAAATGCGCTTGGCGTGAGAGACTTTCTGACAGCCGGCAACCGGGCCGTGAGCATTTGTGTTCAGCTCCGGCACTGAGAGCTTCCAATCCGCACATACCTCCCTGGAGCCGAGCAATTCGCTACTCAGCTGCGCCGGGGCTGGCACGTCGGATCATCCTCAACGTTAGAGCGTTTCAGCTACGACTGGAGAAATCATGCGCATTCGAGTGGGCTGCGAAATGAGCTTCGAGTTTCCTCAGCCAACGCCGTTGATCGCGACTCTGAACGTGCATTTCTCCCGTGTCTCGGACCTTGAGCGGCCGGATCATCTGACGACCTCTCCGTCGGTGCCCGTCGAGGGCTATCGCGACACTTTCGGCAATTGGTGCAACCGCCTCGTGGCACCCGCCGGTCGCTTTACGCTGGGGACGGACACGGTGGTTCGCGATACCGGCCTGCCTCCGGTCGCCAAGCTCGACGCGGTTCAGCACCAGGTCCAGCTCTTACCCGCGGAGACGATCCAATTTCTGCTCGGCAGCCGCTATTGCGAGACGGACCGGCTGTCCGACGAAGCCTGGCGTCTGTTCAAAGATACCCCGCTGGGATGGGCGCGGGTCCAAGCTATCTGCGATTTCGTTCACAATCACATTAGCTTTGGCTACCCCTACGCCAACGCGATGAGAACCGCCGCCGAGACTTATGCGGAGGGGCGCGGCGTATGCCGGGACTTCGCTCACCTGGCAGTCACATTCTGTCGCTGTCTCAATATTCCAGCGCGCTATTGCACGGGGTACGTGAGCGACATTGGGTTGCCGCCGCCCTACGACCCGATGGATTTTGCCGCCTGGATGGAGGTCTATCTGGGAGGCGAATGGCATGCTTTCGATCCGCGCAATAATGCGCCGCGGGTTGGTCGCATTCTGATCGCATACGGCCGTGACGCGGCAGACGTTCCACTCACGCATATTTTCGGTCCAAACAAGCTTTCCGCGTTTCGTGTATGGACCGAGGAAGCGCCAGCCCAGACGTCGAGCTAAAGCACCGATAGTGCTGACGCGTATCCGGCAGCCGCAATGCTGCTTTGCGCGTTTCTGAGCGATAAAGCCTTCGAGCGCTGACAGACCGCGTCACCTTGCTTAGCTCCCTACCTCGTTCGGCAGCGTCACCCCTGCCGTCCTGGCATAGAAGCGGGCAACCGAAGCGTCATCGTCGCCGCCCATGCCGCTTGCCGACGTCATGGTGAAGAGCTGGAGGGCGGTTGCCGCCATCGGGACCGGGAAATTCGCGGCGCGCCCGATATCCATGACGATGCCAAGGTCCTTGGTGAAGATGTTGACGGCAGAGAGCGGCGTGTAGTCCCCATCCAGCACATGGGGAATGCGGTTCTCGAACATCCAGCTGTTCCCCGCCGCGCCTGTGATCACCTTATACACCTCGCGCAGATCGAGCCCAAGTCTTCCAGCCAAGGTGATCGCCTCGCATGCCGCCGCGATATGCACGCCGGCCAGCAGCTGGTTCACCATCTTGAAGGCAGCGGCGATGCCCGGCTCGCTGCCAAGCTCATGAACCGTCTGCGCCATTACTGAGAGGGCTGGGCGCGCCTTGGCATGGGCTTCTGCCACGCCGGAAGTGAGGATGGTGAGCGCGCCCTCAGCCGCCCGCCTGGCCCCGCCGCTAATCGGCGCGTCGAGATAGAACCGGCCCGTCGCTTCGAGCCGCTTCGCCAGCGCGCGGGCCACGTCGGGCGCCATGGTTGCCGAGGAGACGAACACCGCTCCCTCCGGCATTGCCGACGCGCAACCCTTGTCGCCGAACAGGATCGCCTCGGTCTGGGCAGCATTGACCACCACGCTAACCACAACCTCGGCGCCTACCGCGGCATCGGCGGGAGATTGCGCGGCGCGGCCGCCCGCTGCCACGAGCCGCTCCAGGGCGGCCGGTGATACATCGAAGCCCACGACATCGAAGCCGCCCCGCAGCAGGGAGCCGGCCATGCCCATCCCCATTGCGCCAAGGCCGATCACCGCCACCTTGCTGTTTCGATGATTTTGCTGCTCGGACATGCGGCTTCCTCCCAAATGTCTTCTTTTGACGTCGGGAGAATTATAGCCGATCGCTACGGCGTGACACCGTCTTCTAAGATTCGAGCGGACTGCCCAAACGCGCGCCCTTATCCGAGAGGCCGCAAGCGCCGTGCGAACCGCGCCGGTCTCAAGGCATGATGGTTCCCGAACGACCTCGTTTGTGCGCGCGCGTGATTGGCCGCCTGCCTTCATCGCCAAAGGCCACGACTTGATCGACAGCGCACACGCAATTCCGTCCACCGGCCTTTGCCTGATAGAGCGCGATGTCTGCCTTCTTGAGCAGGCTGTCGGCTGTATCTCCCTCGGCGCAATGGCCAACGCCGAAGCTGCAGGTCACCTTGAAGCTCGTGCCAGAATGGCTAAACGAAAGCTCGGCGCAAGCGCGGCGCAGGCTGTCCGCCAGGCGGAAGGCTTTGCTGCGCTCGTGCTCGGCGCAAACCATCGCGAATTCCTCGCCGCCAATCCGGCCGACGATGCCGCCGCGCTTGGCTGCCTCTCCGGCAATGCGCTTGATGACGAGATCGCCGACATCATGACCGTAGCTGTCGTTGATGCGTTTGAAATGATCGATGTCGAACAGCACTGCCGCAACGGGAGGGGCCCCCGCCTTCAAGGCGGCCTCCAGTTGCTCGAAGAATGCCCGGCGGTTGAGGAGGCCCGTGAGAGAGTCGGTTTCGGCGAGACGGACAAGATGGAGCTGGGCGGCCTTCAGTCTTCCGGCCATTCGCAGCCGCGCATGGAGCTCAAGGCGATTCACCGGCTTGGAGATCAGGTCATCGGCCCCGCAATCCAGCGCTTCGGCAAGCTTGTCATCGTTGCTGAGCGAGGACATCACGAGAACGTAAAGGAAGCGTTGCGGGGGGATGGACATGCGCGCTTCCCAGCACAACTCCAGCCCCGCAAGCGGCTGGACCTCTAGGCTGGTGATAAGCACATCAATGCTCGGGTCGTTCTGGATCGCGCGCAAGGCCGATGCCGAATCCTGAAATTCGCTCACAATATCACTGCGCTCGGTAATCAGCCTACTCACCAGCTTCAGGACCACCCGACTGGGATCTACCACCGCGGCATGCATGTTTGGGTACGACTCGCGTCCTGGCAAAGAACCGGTGGTGACCATTATGGCGGCAATGCATTTCCGTTGCCTTAAACCTGCAGAGAACCTCAGAGCAGGACAGGCTGCTCGCGCCAGCCTTCGGAGCCAAATATGCGGCTGTAGCGCGCGATCTCTGAAGGCTCGCCAAGGGCTTTCTGCGGATTGTCGGAGAGCTTCACCGCTGGCCGGCCGTTCGCCTCGTTGACCTTGATCACCAGCGAGATCGCCTTCAGCCCGTCATTCGGCTTGGGGGCGCAGCCGGCAAAGTCGTTGGTGAGATTGGTGCCCCAGCCAAAGCTCATGCGCACGCGGCCCTCAAAATGCAGATAGGTCTTCTCGATGGTGTCGGCGTCAAGCGCATCGGAGAAGACGAGCAGCTTTTCCCGCGGGTCCTCCCCCCTCTCCCGCCACCAGGCAATGATGCGCTCGCCGCCCTCGATGGGAGGTGCGGAATCGGGCCGAAACCCCTTCCACTCGGCGACCCAGTCCGGTGCCCGGCGCAGGAAGCTCTCCGTGCCGAAAGCGTCGGGGAGCACGATCAGGAGATTGCCGCCATAGTAACGTTGCCAGTCGCGCAGCACCCGATAAGGAGCAGCGACAAGCTCGTCATCATCCTTGGCGAGCGCCGCGTAGACCATGGGCAGCTCATGCGCGTTGGTGCCGATGGCTTCGAGATCGCCGTCCATGGCAAGCAGCACGTTGGACGTGCCAATGAACGCCTCGCCAAGCCCCTCCTTAAGCGCCTCAACGCACCAGCGCTGCCACAGAAAGCTGTGCCGGCGCCGGGTGCCGAAATCGGAGATGCGCAGGCCAGGCAAGGTCGAGAGCCGCTCGACCTTCGACCAGAGCTTGGCCTTGGCGCGGGCATAGATTACGTCAAGTGTGAAGCGCCCCATATTCTTCTTCAGCGCTGCACGCGAGCGCAGCTCGCTGATGATGGCAAGCGCCGGAATCTCCCACATGCTGGTGTGGGTCCACGGGCCTGGGAATTCGAGGATGAACTGTCCATCCGCCTTGTGGAGCTCGTAGGCAGGAAGCTGGAAATCGCGCAGCCAGACCAGGAATTCCGGACTGAAGATCTGCGCGCGGCCATAGAACGTGTTACCGGCCAGCCAGATCATCTCCTTTTTAGAGAAGCGCAGCGTGCGCGCATGGTCGAGCTGGTCGCGCAGCTCCTTCTCGTCGATCTCGTCGGCGAGGCGGACGCTCTTGCGCCGGTTGGTGAGTGAGAAGGTCGCCTGCACGTCGGGATAAAGGCCCCAGATCATCTGCAGCATGAGCAGCTTGTAAAAATCGGTGTCAAGCAGGCTGCGGATGATCGGATCGAGCTTGAAGGTGTGATCATAGACACGCTTGGCGATGTCGATCTGCTGCACTAGATCCGTCCTTTCAGCCCGCCCGTCTTCTCTCTGCCGAAGCGTGTCTCCCAAAGCTCTTTCTTTACCACGAGATGGGCTCGCTGCGTATGCTCGCTATGTCGTGGTCCGCGGGCAGATCTTCCGCTGCGCCAGCTGGCCAGCCGCCGGATAACACCCCCCGCCCTGCCGTAGTGATGAAGATACAGCTGATGTCGACGCGCACCGCCGCCCTAGGATGAGGAGGACACGCGCCGGGAGGGCTCATCACCCCCGAGCTTGAAACTGCGGGCGAGACCACACGCCAGCAGATAGAGGCTGCAAAGCCCTATTACGAGCTGGATCGGCTGTGAAGCGGGAAAGCTCCGCCAGAGCGCCAGGATGGCGGCGCCCGACCACAAAGCGAGCACGGCGATGGTCAGCGGACGCCACCGCCGCACCCGGATAGGGTGGACCCATTTCAGCGGTATGAAGGTGAGGATTCCAAGGAGAGCGATCGCAGCGAAGCTCCATATCGGCGGAACCGGAAATACGAAAAGCAAGAAAGCGATAACGTTCCAGATCGCCGGGAAACCGACAAAGAAACCGTCGGGCGTTTTACTCTCCTCGTCGCTGAAGTGGAACAGCGAGGTCATCAGCACGATGAAAGCGGCGCTCGTCGCCCAGCCTTCCGGCATGCGGCCGCTCGCATAGATCATCACCGCGGGAACGATGACATAGGTAAAATAATCGATGATCAGGTCCAGGCGCTCGCCGGAGAAGCGCGGGAGATGCTTTTTAACGTGGAAGTGACGGGCGAGAGGGCCATCAATGCCGTCGATGAGCGTCGCCACGGCAAGCCAGATGAAGGCAAGCTGCCAGCGGTGCTCGAGACTGGCAATCAGCGCCTGGAAGCCGGCGAGCACACCGCTCGCTGTCAGCACATGAATGCCAGCCGCTACAGCTCTCATGAGGGGATCGAGGCGTGAGGCTCTTCTCGCAACAGGGCCTGGAGGCTGCACTCAGAAGCGGTGACGGATCGTGCCTTTGATCGTCACGTCCTGGTTTTCGTTCTCCTGCGGCCCTGGAACACGTTCCTGGGCCTGATCGCTATCAGCGCCATAAAGCAGGTCGAGACCGAAATCGAGCTTCGGCAGGGTGCCGACGCTGCCAATCCCCGGAATGCGAAGCTCCGTTCCACCAGATTTGGAATCGCCGGGCTTGACCAGCGACAGCCCATCGCCGCTTTCCGGCTTCTTCAGCTCAAGCTGCGGAGCGGGTGCAGGCTGGGTCTTCTGCGGCTGCGCGGGAGGAACAGTGGTCTCCGTGAACGCCTTCGCCTCGCCACTTGCGCCGGCGGTCAAGGCAGCTGCCAACCCCCCAGCTGCAAGTATCAATTTGAGACGATGCTGCGCCATTTCGGCCGACTCCAGATTTCTTGCACCTAAAATGGCTGCTAACGACAGGCATTGCAAGCAAGTTGTCTTTGGGTGCAAGCCTTTGAAATACATAGTTTTTTGGCGTTCACATCAAGGCTATGTGATGCAAGTGCAACAGGGCTGTCCAGCACGCGCCACAATTCCGCCTTAAAACACGATCGTTATTTCCATAACCCTGTATTCTTGCGACTTTCTCACCTTGCGGTGTGTCCCTCGCCTTTGTTTCCTGTTGTTACCGTGGATAACTCGTTAAAGAGGCATGCCTGCGGCCGCCACATTGTCGCCACATCCGCGTCCAAACCGGCAGTCCCATTCCCCCGGATTGCTATTTTTTTCGGCCGGAGCGCGATTTGCCGGGAGCCCGGCGACTCACCAATCCCGCTGACCGGGCCGCGCGCTTCAGCTGCCGATTCGCCTTTTTCCTGAGGAGAGGTCGGCGCGATGCCATTCCAGCCCTGCTGAGATCAGGCAGCAGCGAAAGCCGGCTTAAGGAATCCTCGACGCGGCAGGCCGGACCGTCCTCGTGCTCGGCGCTGCTAAGGGTATCTCCCGCGGCATTTCCCAGCGCCGGCGAATCCCCTTCCGAACTGCCCCCCGCCGGCCCGTCGTCGGTCGGCGGTTTCGCTTCTGGATACGGCCGCGTCGAGGCGCCGGGGGGAAGCGCGGCGTAGGCCTGCTCTGCAGGGATCTCCTCCAGCACTTTTTCAGTGGTCAGCGCACAGTCGAGCGCAAGACGGGTGCGGCGTCTTGCGACCCCGAGGGCACGGCGCAGCTTCGGGTCGCGTTCAGCCCAATGCCGCACCGGTCCGGTATCAACATGGACGAAGATGGGGCCGGAGAAAGGATAGAAACCGACCCCGCCAAGCCCCCTCGCCTCGGCAGCCGCGCGCACGCGATCGGGCTTCACGCCGGGAAAGATCACGTCCACTGCATGGCCGAGCGTGTGCTGGCTATCGGGATCGACCGTTCGCCCGGCACGCAGCAGCGACGCGTTGTAACCTTCGGAGCGATAGCCCGAGATCACGCGGACGGGGCCGCGCGGCCGAAGCTCCTGTGCAAGCTCATAGAGCAGATCGATCAGCTTTGGGTCGATGGAGACCACCTGGTTGCAGCGATAGTCACGCAAGAGCCAGTTGATCGCAGCCAACGCCTGTGGCTGATATGCATCGCCGATCCGGTAAACCACCTTAAGCGTCTCGCCCGTCCAGTGGTGCCTTAACCAAATTTCACGTTCGCGAGGAAGCGCCTCTGCCACCTGCGGCGGATTGGGGACCGCGACAGCGTTCAGGTGCTGCGCCTGGCCTGTTCCGGCACAGATCAGGTTTGCCAGGACGAGCGCCACCGCACCCGTCCACCATCTCGTCGCTTTCGCCATCTGAACCCGTTTAGCCGTCAACCATCTTACCGGGGGCTAGGCTATGCACGCCTTTTCTCTCGGCCGCAACCATCCGTTCTCGGGAAAACTGCTTCCCAAACCGTCCCGCCAACGCCATCATAAAGACGCCTTGACACCACTCTGATTGCGTATCCACTCAAGAAAATCATCTCCGCCACCGTCGACCGCCAGCAGCAACCGCGCCGGCAAGGAATAGGGATGAAGACGCTTTACCTCGGCAAGCACCTCGGCGCTGCGCTCCCTCGCGGTCTTGATGAGCATCGCGGCCTCATCGGCTTCCTGAAGTTCGCCTTCCCAAATGTAGAGCGCCGTCATCTTCGGAAAGATGTTCACGCAGGCGGCAACGCCGCTCTCGATCAGCGCACGGGCTGCTTTTTTCGCCTCGCCCTCGGAGGGAAAGGTGGTGTAAATCAGAGCCACCCGGCAGCCTTGCTCACCACCGCCGCCCGTTTCGGCATCGGCTGGCCTCAGCGAAGACGGAGCGGCATTTTGAGCGAAATCGTCCATTTCACGATATCCTGAGAATGACTTACGATATTGATACGCCGGTCAGAAGCATTGCCTTTGTTGGGAGCCGTGCACCGGAAGCGGAACAGGCGCTTGCCCGGCTTTCGGCCCGCTATGGCAATGTGCCGCCCGAAGATGCCGATGTCATCGTCGCCCTTGGCGGCGACGGTCTGATGCTGCAGACGCTGCACCGCTTCATGGGCGCTCATGTTCCGATCTATGGCATGAACCGCGGCACCGTCGGCTTTCTCATGAACGACTATCGCGAGGAAGAGTTGCCGGAAAGACTGGCAAGCGCCAAGGTGAATATGATCCATCCCTTGCGGATGAAAGCGATTCATCAGGACGGCACGCAGGGCAAGGCGCTGGCGATCAACGAAGTTTCGCTGTTCCGGCTCACCTATCAGGCGGCGCGCCTGCGTCTTGCTGTCGATGGCGAGGTACGGCTCGAAGAACTTGTCGCCGACGGCGTTCTCGTCGCCACGCCGGCCGGCAGCACGGCCTATAATCTCTCCGCGCATGGGCCGATCCTGCCGATCAACGCCTCGCTCCTGGCGCTCACCCCGATCAGCCCGTTCCGGCCCCGGCGCTGGCGCGGTGCAATCCTGCCCTCCAGTGCCCGTGTCGTGATCGACGTGTTGGAATCGGACAAGCGCCCCGTCAGTGCGGTTGCGGATCACACCGAATTCCGCAATGTCGTGCGTGTCGAGATTGCAGAAGAGCGCGCCATCGGCCTCAGGCTCATGTTCGATCCGGGCAATGAGCTCGGCGACCGCATTCTCGTCGAGCAGTTCAAATTCTGAGCGGTGACACCATGTCTAAGGGCCTTTATTTCGAGCAATTCCAGGAAGGCGCTGTATTTGAGCATCCCATCCGCCGCACCGTGACGGAGATGGACAACACGCTGTTCTCCTGCCTCACCCACAATCCGCAGCCGCTGCATATCGACCGGCACTTCTGCGAAACCCAGACCGAGTTCGGCCAGCCGCTGATGAACTCCCTGTTTACGCTCGGGCTGATGATCGGCATCTCTGTGAACGACACGACGCTTGGCACCACCATCGCCAATCTCGGTATGAGCGAGGTGAAGTTTCCACACCCGCTGTTCCACGGCGACACCGTGCATGTGCGCACCACCGTCATGGCCAAGCGCGAAAGCGCCTCGCGACCAAATGCCGGCATCGTGGAATTCCTGCATGAGGCCTTCAACCAGGACGACAAGCTGGTGGCGGTCTGCCGGCGGAGCGCTTTCATGCTGAAGGAGCCGGCATGAGTGCACCGTCTGCCGCCGTGAAGCCGCTGCCGCGATCTTTGCTGTTCGTGCCGGCGAGCGACGACCGCAAGCTGGTTAAAGCGCTCGCCTGCGAAGCCGATCTCTTGATCCTCGACCTCGAAGACTCCGTCGCCCCGGACGCCAAGGCGGCTGCGCGCGATAATGCCAAGGGTTTTCTCGCGAACTACGCCGACCGTCCCAAGCGCCCGCTGCTTTATGTGCGCGTCAACGCATTCGACACCGGGCTTACGGCCGACGATCTCGCCGCCGTGCTGGCGCAGAAGCCGGACGGCATCGTACTGCCCAAAGCCGGCTCCGGTCTCGACGTGGCACGGCTCGCCGCCAGCCTCGACGCCGGTGAGCAGGCGGCCGGACTGCCGGTCGGACAGATCGGCATCCTCGCGATCGCCACGGAAACGCCAGGTGCCGTCATGCATTTGAGCAGCTTCGCCGGCGCGACATCGCGGCTTAAGGGCCTGACCTGGGGCGCGGAGGATCTTAGCACTGCGATCGGCGCGAGCGCGTCGCGCGATGAGGCAGGCTGGCTGACTTCGCCCTTCGTGCTCGTGCGCAATCTCTGCCTGTTCGCCGCCTACGCTGCGGGCGTTCAGGCGATCGACAGTATCCAGCCCGACTTCCAGAACATGGATGCGCTCAGGATCGAGGCCAGCGAGGCCGCCCGCGACGGCTTCACCGGCAAGCTTGCCATCCACCCCGGGCAAGCCCCGATCATCAACGCCGCTTTCACCCCCACTGACGCGGAAGTCGCCGAGGCACGGGCCGTCATCGATGCCTTCGCGGCGGCCGGCAACCCCGGCGTTATCGCTATTGGTGGGCGCATGTATGACCGGCCGCATTTGGAAAAGGCGCGCCGCACCCTCGCGCGGGTACGCTGAGCGGTTGCGGGATTACGGCACTGCGGCAGGTGGGTAGCCTCAGCCGCGGATCACGGTGCGAAAATCCTCACCGCCCCGGCGGACGGTCAGGTCCCAGGCGCGGGCACGCTGGGCTGCCAGCTCCACGAGCTGGCGCACATTACGCACCGCCGTGCCGTTGATCTGCACGATGATGTCGCCCGGTTTCAGGCCGAGCCGCCGCGCGGTGGAGTAGGCCTTCGTCTCCAGCACCACGACCCCGGTGGTCTCTGACAGCGACAGCTCCTCGGCCACGGCCGGCGAAAGGTTGGCGACGGTTGCACCGGCAAACGGACTGGCGCCGTCGACCTCGCGCGCATCGCGCGGGGTCAATTCCGGCGCGGTGATCAGGGCGACTTTGACCTGGTGCTTGCGGCCTTTCTTGAACACCTCGACCTCGGCTTCCTTGCCGACACCCTTTGTGGCAAAGCGATAGAGCGCGGCCTGCGGGTCGCTCACCTCGCGGCCGTCGACGGCGGTGATGACATCGCCGACCTGGAGCCCGGCCTTCGCCGCCGGACCGTTCTCGGCAAGGCGCACAACCAGTGCGCCAGTCGGCCGTTCGAGACCCAGGGCACCCGACAGATCGGGCGTCACGGCCTGCAGATCGGCGCCGAGCCAGGGACGCTCCACCTTGCCGCCGCGCAGCGCGGAGTTGACCACCACCCGCACCATGTTCGACGGGATGGCAAAGCCGATGCCCTGCGAGCCCCCGCTCCGGCTGAAAATCGCGGTGTTGATGCCGGCCAGCGTGCCGTTCATGTCGACCAGCGCGCCGCCGGAATTGCCGGGATTGATGGCAGCGTCGGTCTGAATGAAGAACTGATAGTCGGAGATGCCGACGCGCGTGCGGGCGAGCGCCGAGACAATACCGCTGGTCACCGTCTGGCCGACGCCAAAGGGATTGCCGATGGCGAGGACGATGTCGCCGACTTCCAGCGCATCGGAATCGGCAAAAGCGATATACGGGAACTCCTTATCCGCGCCCTCGATATGCAGCACGGCAAGGTCGGTGCGCTCATCCTTGAGGATCACCTTCGCCTCGAACTCCCGGCCATCAGCGAGCGCGACCTTGATGTCGGTCTGTCCCTCGCTTTGCACGACGTGGTTGTTGGTGACCACGACGCCATCGGAGGTCACGATCACACCGGAGCCGAGCGAGTTCTGCAGTCTTTCGCTGGGCGTGCCGAGCTGGTCGCCGAAGAAGCGGCGGAAGAAGGGATCATCGAGGAAAGGCGAGGTCTGCTGGCGCACCCGCGCGCGGACATAGACGTTGACGACCGCAGGCGCGGCCTTCTTGACCACGGAGGAATAGGAATAGGTGAGATCGGCGCGACTGCGGGGGACCGTCTTCTCGAATACGCTCTGCGCGCCGGCCTGGGAGGGAAACAAACCCACAGCCCCGACGAGCAGGGCGGAAACAATCGCGCCTGCGCCGAATGTGCGCAATCGTGCCCCCATGGCGTCCATCAGTTCGGCTGATTGACCTTCGCCGCGCCGGCGGCGTCGCCCCGCCGATTACGCCGCAGCGCGGTTCTCCTCGTCCTGCGCGGGGCCGGAATCTTGCCCCTTGGCACTCTCGTCACGATCGACCAGCTCGATCACCGCAACGGGTGCGCTATCGCCATAGCGGAAGCCGGCCTTCAGCACGCGAGTATAGCCGCCAGCGCGGTCCTTATAGCGGGGGCCGAGCGTCTCGAACAGCTTGGCGACCATCGCCTCGTCGCGCACGCGCGAAACTGCCAGCCGCCGGGCATGGAGATCGCCGCGCTTGGCAAGGGTGATCAGACGCTCCACCACGCCGCGGAGATCCTTGGCCTTGGGGAGCGTGGTGACGATCTGCTCATGCTTGATCAGCGCCGCCGCCATGTTGGCGAACAGCGCTTTGCGGTGTTCGGCCGTCCGGTTGAGCTTCCGGCCCGATCTGCGATGGCGCATCTTCCATTCCTCATGTCAGGGGAAGCGGCGGAACGCCGCCTCGTCCTCAATATTGGTCTTCGTAACGCTTGGCCAGTTCCTCGATATTGTCCGGCGGCCAGTTCGGCACTTCCATGCCGAGGTGCAGGCCCATGCCGGCGAGGACTTCCTTGATCTCGTTCAGCGACTTGCGGCCGAAATTCGGGGTGCGCAGCATCTCCGCCTCGGTCTTCTGGATGAGGTCGCCGATATAAACGATGTTGTCGTTCTTCAGGCAGTTCGCCGAGCGCACCGACAGCTCCAGCTCGTCCACCTTCTTGAGGAGGGCGGCGTTGAACTCCAACTCCGGCGTGCGCTCCTCGCGGACTTCCTTCCGGGGCTCCTCGAAATTCACGAAGATCGAGAGCTGGTCCTGCAGGATGCGGGCGGCGAGCGCCACGGAATCCTCGGGGTTGATCGAGCCGTCGGTCTCGATCTCCATCTGTAACTTGTCATAGTCGAGGATCTGGCCTTCGCGGGTGTTGGAGACGCGGTAGGAGACCTTCTTCACCGGGCTGTAGAGGCTGTCGACCGGGATCAGGCCGATCGGGGCGTCTTCCGGGCGGTTGCGCTCAGCCGGGACATAGCCCTTGCCGAGCGAGGCGGTGAACTCCATGCGGATCGAGGCGCCCTCGTCCAGCGTGCAGATCACATGGTTCGGATTGAGGATCTCCACGTCCGGACCGGCCTCGATGTCGCGCGCAGTGGCGACGCCTGGGCCTTCCTTCTTCAGGACCATGCGCTTGGGTCCATCCGAATGGATGCGAAGCGAAATCTCCTTGATGTTGAGGACGACGTCGGTCACGTCCTCACGCACGCCAGGGATAGAGGAAAATTCATGCAGCACGCCGTCGATGTGAACCGTGTTCACCGCGGCGCCCTGCAGCGAGGAGAGCAGCACCCGGCGTAGCGCATTGCCGAGCGTCAGGCCGAAGCCGCGCTCCAGGGGCTCTGCGACAATCGTGCCGAGGCGTTTTGAATCCCGCCCAGACGATACATTCAGCTTGGCGGGCTTGATCAGGTCTTGCCAGTTCTTTTGCAGCACGGAAACCTCGTTGCTGTATGAATGAGCACCGGCGTCGGCCGGTGCTTGGGTATTTCGAAAATTGCGGCCCTTTTCGGAGCCTCCGCCCATCGGCGGCGTATCACACGCGTCGGCGTTTTCTTGGGCGGCAGCCATTGTGTGGAATGGGGGTCACATCGGTGATCGCCACCACCTGAAGCCCACAGGACTGAAGCGCACGCAGCGCAGATTCCCGTCCCGAGCCGGGGCCAGAAACCTCGACCTCGATGGTCTTCATGCCATGCTCCATTGCCTTGCGGCCCGCATCCTCTGCGGCCATCTGCGCGGCATAGGGGGTGGATTTGCGAGAGCCTTTAAAGCCCTTCGTCCCGGCGGAAGACCAGGAAATCGTGTTCCCCTGCGCGTCGGTAATGGTGATCATGGTGTTGTTGAAAGACGCATTCACATGGGCAACGCCCGATGTGATGTTCTTTTTTTCGCGCCGGCGAACGCGGGTCTTGTCTTTAGCCATTTAGTTCAAATCCTCAAAAGATCAACCGCCGAACGCGGCTGCCCTCTCCTATTTCTTCTTACCCGCAATCGGCTTAGCCGGACCTTTGCGCGTGCGCGCATTGGTGTGCGTGCGCTGACCGTGCACCGGCAGGCCGCGACGATGGCGCAGGCCGCGATAGCAGCCCAGATCCATGAGGCGCTTGATATTCATTGCCACGTCACGGCGCAGGTCGCCTTCGACCATATATTCCCGGTCGATAGTCTCGCGGATCTGCAGCACCTCTGCGTCCGAGAGCTGGTTAACGCGGCGCTCCGGCGGAATACTGGTCTTGGCGCAAATGTCCGCGGCAAGCTTCGGGCCGATGCCGTGAATATAGCGTAGCGCGACATCAACGCGCTTATTGGATGGGATGTTCACACCGGCAATACGGGCCACGGCTCTCTTCTCCTACGGTGCGCGCGCTTTCAATAGCTGCTCCGCACAATTTCTTCCACGCAATGAAACTATCTTCGTAAATAAAGCGAGCCCGCATGACCTGGGATTCGGGCGCAACTCGACCGTTTCTCTGGAGGAAACGGTATTTAGCGAAAAACCGCTCGTCCCGTCAACCTCCCGTCACGAACTTTCAGCAGCTTCAAGACTGCCAAGCACATTATCCATCTCCCGCGAGACTTCCTCGATCGGGAGCTCGCCGTCGATCATCGCCACCTTGCCACGCTTTTGATAGTAATCGATCAGCGTCGCGGTCTGCTCGTGATAGGTTTTCAGCCTGTGCTTCACCGTCTCGGCATTGTCGTCGGCGCGGCGTTTGAACTCATGGCCGCCGCATTTGTCGCACACGCCAGCCTGAGCCGGGCGCTTGAAAATATCATGATAGCCTTCGCCGCAGGTAGTGCAGGTGAAACGGCCGGCGATGCGCTCCACGAGTTTTTCATCATCCACCTGAATGACGATTACCGCGTCGATGCGGCTGCCTTTCTCCGCGAGCTTCTTATCGAGGGCTTCGGCCTGCTCAACGGTGCGGGGGAAGCCGTCGAGAATTACGCCTTTGGCGCCGCCGAGGCTATCGATATGCTCGAATACGACCTCGACCACCACGCTATCGGGGACCAGCGCGCCCTGATCCATGAAGGCTTTGGCCTTCTGGCCGACGGCGGTTCCGCGCGCGACCGCCGAACGCAGCATATCGCCCGAGGACAATTGCCTGAGGCCGACCTTCTGCTCCAGATATTTGGCCTGTGTTCCCTTCCCTGCCCCTGGCGGACCGAGCAAAATCACATTCGTCATCGCCTACCTCCCCTAAGCTTGGCCTTCTTGATGAGACCTTCATATTGGTGGGCGAGCAAGTGACTTTGGATCTGCGCCACGGTATCCATCGTCACGCTGACGACGATGAGGAGCGAGGTGCCGCCGAAATAGAACGGCAGCCCGGCATAGGCGATCAGGATTTCCGGCAACACGCACACTGCTGCCAAATAGGCCGCGCCGACCACGGTGATGCGCGTCAGCACATAATCGATATATTCCGCCGTGCGCTGGCCCGGCCGGATGCCGGGAATAAAGCCGTTATACTTCTTGAGATTGTCCGCCGTCTCCTGCGGGTTAAAAACCAGCGCGGTGTAGAAGAAGGCGAAGAACACGATACCGGCAATATAAAGCAAGATATGCAGCGGCTGGCCCTGGCCCAGCAGCGCCGTGACCGTGGTCAGGAACTCTGGGCCGCGCCCGGCGCTGAAATTGGCAATGGTGATCGGCACCAAGAGCAGCGAGGAGGCAAAGATCGGCGGGATGACGCCGGCCGAGTTGAGCTTCAGCGGCAGGTGCGATGAGTCGCCCTGGAACATCTTGTTGCCGATCTGGCGCTTGGGATATTGCACCAGGAGGCGACGCTGCGCCCGCTCCATAAATACGATGAAGGCGATGACCAAGAGCGCGCCGATGAACAGCGCGATGATCAGGCCCGCCGACATGGCGCCCTGGCGGCTCAACTCCAGCATGCCGACGATGGCATGCGGGAGATTGGCGACAATACCGGCAAAGATAATCAGCGAAATGCCGTTGCCGACGCCGCGCGCCGTGATCTGCTCGCCGAGCCACATCAGGAAGACGGTGCCGCCGACCAGGGTGATCACCGCCGTCAGCCGGAAGAACAAGCCGGGCTCCATCACCACACTGCTTGTGGCTTCAAGCCCGACGGCGATGGCATAGGCCTGGACCGCAGCCAGCAGCACGGTGCCGTAGCGCGTATATTGGTTGATCTGCTTGCGCCCTGACTCACCTTCCTTCTTCAGCGCCTCTAAATGCGGCGAGACGGAGGTCAACAGCTGCACGATGATGGAGGCCGAGATATAGGGCATGATATTCAGGGCGAAGATCGCCATGCGGCCGACGGCGCCGCCGGCGAACATGTTGAACACGCCCAGAATGCCGGACTGGTTCTGTTTGACGAGCTCGGCAAGCGCTTCCGGATTAATACCGGGGAGCGGGATATAAGTGCCCAGCCGATAGACGAGCAGCGCCCCCAGCGTGAACCAGAGGCGTCTCTTCAGCTCATCCGCTTTTGCGAAAGCAGAAAAGTTCAGGTTCGCAACGAGCTGCTCTGCGGCAGAAACCATCCGTAAAACTCCAATCCCGGAGATGCGGGTCGCATCCCCTATGGCTACCCCCCGGAATGAGCTCGCGCGCGGCAGCCTCCAGCGCTTCTCAAACGGCTGGACCGCTGCGCCATGCGCCCTTGCCCCGGCCAGCCTATTCTGCGGCGGCGGTTCCCTTCTTCTTGGACGTCTTGGCGCGGCGCTCGGTCTCGTCCGTCTCCTTGACAACGCGCAGCATCTTCAGCGATCCGCCCGCCGCCTCGACAGCTTTGACAGCGCTTGCGGTCGCGCCGGCCACTTCGAGCTGCAGCTTGGCCTTCAGCTCGCCATTGCCGAGTACGCGCACGCCGTCACGGGCGCGCCGGATCACCCCGGCCGCAACCAGCACCTCGGCGGTAATCGGCGCGGCGCTGTCGAGCTTGCCGGCATCGACCGCTTCCTGCAGCTTGCCGAGATTGGTCTCGGTGAACTTCAGCCGCAGCGGGTTGTTGAAGCCGCGCTTAGGTAGCCGCATGTGGATCGGGTTCTGGCCGCCTTCAAAACCCTTGATGGCGACGCCCGAACGCGATTTCTGGCCCTTCACCCCGCGGCCGGCGGTCTTGCCCGAGCCCGAGCCGATGCCGCGGCCCACGCGTTTGCGGGCCTTTATGGCGCCCGCCTTGTCCTTCAGATCGTTGAGCTGCATCTCTTGTCCCGCGCCGCTGGATTTCTGTGGTGGCGGCGTTATTCCGCGACCACGCGCACCAGGTGCTTAACTTTGTTGATCATTCCACGCACGGCCGGATTGTCCGGCACCTCGCGGCGGCGGTGCATCTTGTTCAGCCCAAGACCGATCAGCGTCTGCCGCTGGTGGTCCGGGCAGCGGATCGGCGATCCGATCTGTTCGATGACCAGCGTGGCGCCGGCCGATTTCGTCTTCGCAGCCATCATCCTGCTCCCAGCCAGCTCTTAAGCGTCCGATGTAGCCGCAGCGCCCTCGGCACCATCACGGCGGCGGGCGACGATCTCGGAGACCTTCTTGCTGCGGCGGGCCGCAACATTGCGCGGGCTTTCCTCGCGGCGCAGCGCCGCGAAGGTCGCGCGAACCATGTTATAGGGGTTTGACGTGCCAAGCGACTTGGCCACCACATCCTGGATGCCCAGCGTCTCGAACACGGCGCGCATCGGGCCGCCCGCGATGATGCCGGTGCCCGGAGGCGCCGCGCGCAGGACGACGCGGCCCGCGCCATGCTGGCCAGTCACATCGTGATGCAGGGTGCGGCCTTCGCGCAGCGGCACCTTCACCAGGGTCCGCTTGGCGGATTCGGTCGCCTTACGGATAGCCTCGGGCACTTCGCGCGCCTTACCATGGCCAAAGCCGACCCGGCCCTTCTGATCGCCCACGACCACCAGCGCCGCGAAACCGAAGCGCCGGCCGCCCTTGACGACCTTCGCCACGCGGTTGATGTGAACGAGCTTGTCGACGAATTCGCTGTCGCGCTCTTCGCGATCCCGTTCGCGCGGTCCTCGTGCCACTGGAATTCCTTTCGTCTGCCTTAAATGACCATTGTTGTCAGAAACTCAAGCCGCTTTCACGGGCGGCATCGGCGAGCGCCTTAACGCGGCCGTGATAGATATAACCGCCGCGATCGAACACGACCTGCGTCACACCCGCGGCGAGCGCCCGCTGTGCCAGCACCTTGCCGACCTCGGCCGCCGCATTGGCGTCAGCCCCGGTCTTGAGATGGCCGCGCAGCTCCTTGTCGATCGAGGAGGCAGAGGCGACCGTCTTGCCTTCGACATCGTCGATCACCTGCGCATAGATATGCTTGGACGAGCGGAACACCGAAAGCCGCGGCCGTCCATTGGCAGCCCTGCGCACCGATTTGCGCACCCGTGCCTTTCTGCGTGTAAAGCCCGTGTCTGTGGCGCCCATCGCCTCGTCTCCACTACTTCTTCTTGCCTTCCTTGCGGAAGATGAATTCACCTGCGTATTTCACGCCCTTGCCCTTATAGGGCTCGGGGCCACGGTAGCGCCGGATCTCGGCGGCCACCTGCCCGACCTTCTCCTTGGAGATGCCGGAGACCGTGATTTCGGTCGGCTTGGGTACCACGATCTGAATGCCGTCCGGGATTGGATACATGATGTCGTGACTGTAGCCGAGCTGGAGCTGCAGCTCCTTGCCCTTCAAAGCCGCGCGATAGCCGACGCCGCTGATCTCAAGCGTCTTGGAGAAGCCGTTCGAGACGCCCCTGACCATATTGTCGACCAGCGAGCGCGACATGCCCCACATCGCACGGGCGCGCTTGAATTCATCGCGCGGCGCGACCTCGACACCCTCTTCGCCCATTTTCACGGTCACATCATCGATCAGTGTCAGCGACAGCTCGCCCTTCGGCCCCTTCACGCTGACCTTCTGTCCCTCGACGTTGGCCGTCACGCCCTTCGGCAGCGGGACCGGCTTCTTGCCAATTCTGGACATCTCTCATATGCCTTTCATTCGACTTAAAGGCCGCGGGCGCGCACCCGTCTCGCCTTAGAATACGCTGCAGAGCACCTCGCCGCCGACATTCTCACGGCGCGCCTGGCTGTCCGACATCACGCCCTTGGGAGTCGACAGGATGGCGACGCCCAGCCCGTTGGCGATGGTCGGAATCTCCTTCACCGAGGAATAGACACGCCGGCCTGGCGAGGAAATCCGCTTGATCTCCCTGATCACCGGATGGCCGTCGAAATATTTCAGCTCGATCTCGATCTCGGACTTGCCGTCATTGTAATCGACGCGGGCGAAACCACGAATAAAGCCCTCTTCCTGCAGCACTTCGAGCACGCGCTCGCGCAGCTTGGAGGCCGGCGTCGAGACTTTCGGACGGCTGCGCATCTGCGCATTCCGGATCCGGGTCAGCATATCCCCCAATGGATCGGATATCGTCATCTTGGAACCCTTACCAGCTCGATTTCACCATGCCGGGGATCAGCCCCTGCGAGGTCAGCTCTCTCAGCGCAATGCGCGACATCTTCAGCTTACGGTAATAGCCGCGCGGACGGCCCGACAGCTCGCAGCGGTTGCGGATGCGCACCTTGGACGAATTGCGCGGCAGCTCGGCAAGCTTCAGCCGTGCCTGAAAGCGTTCCTCCACCGGAAGGCTCTGATCGGTCGCCTTGGCTTTCAGCGCTGCCCGGCGGGAAGCATATTGTTTCGTCATCCGGCGGCGCTTGCTGTTCCGCTCCACCATGCTGGTCTTGGCCATATCGTCTCTTCCTCTTGTCCGCTCAGCCGGCTTTAATTGCGGAACGGAAAGTTGAACTGCTTCAGCAGCGCCCGTGCCTCGTCGTCGTTCCGCGCCGTCGTGCAGACGATCACGTCCATGCCCCAGATCGCCTCGACCTTGTCATAGTCGATCTCGGGGAACACGATGTGCTCCTTGATACCGGTCGCGTAATTGCCGCGGCCGTCGAAGCTCTTCGGATTAAGACCGCGGAAGTCCTTCACCCGCGGCAGCGCGATGGTGATGAAGCGGTCCAAAAACTCATACATCCGGTTCTTGCGCAGCGTCACCTTGCAGCCGATCGGCATGCCGTCACGCAGCTTGAATGTCGCGATCGACTTGCGTGCCTTGGTCAGCACCGGGCGTTGGCCGGCGATCAGCGCCAGGTCGCGCGCGGCACTGTCGACCTTCTTGCGGTCGGCCGTCGCCTCGCCGATGCCCATATTCAGCACGATCTTCTCGAGCGAGGGCACCTGCATCGGATTGTCATATTTGAACTGCTCGACCAGCGCCGGGCGCACCTTCTCCAGATAGTGCGTTTTCAGGCGCGGCATGTAGCCATTCTCATTCATCGATCAATTCTCCCGACCGCTTGGCGAAGCGCACCTTCCGGCCGTCGGCCAGAATGCGATAGCCGATCCGGCTCGGCTCTCCGTCCTTGGGGTCTTCGATGGCAATATTGGAGACATGGATTGGGACCTCTTTGGAGATGATCCCGCCTTCCCGGCTTGGTGTCTGCTTCTGATGCCGGCGCGCCACATTGACGCCGCGCACCACCGCTGTGCTCTCGGAGGGGAACACCTTCACCACTTCGCCGTGCTTGCCTTTGTCCCGGCCCGCGAGGACGACCACCTTGTCGCCTTTCTTGATTTTCAGCTTGGTCGGCATTTACAGAACCTCAGGCGCGAGCGAAATAATCTTCATATGCTGCTTGGCGCGAAGTTCGCGCGGCACCGGGCCGAAAATGCGGGTGCCGATCGGCTCACGGTTGTTGTTGACCAGCACCGCCGCATTGCGGTCGAAGCGGATCACGCTGCCATCGGCGCGGCGGATCGCGGTCGCAGTGCGCACGATCACGGCCTTCATCACCTGGCCCTTCTTGACGCGGCCGCGCGGGATCGCTTCTTTCACGCTGACGATGATGATATCGCCGATTGTCGCCGTACGGCGCATCGAGCCGCCCAGCACCTTGATGCATTGCACCCGCCGCGCGCCGGAATTGTCGGCGACATCCAAATTGGTCTGCATCTGTATCATTGTCGGTCCTTAAACATCCGGCTCCGCGGGCACGAGCCGGAGGCCCACGCGCGGCTAGTCAGTCAATCCCCGCAGGGCACCGGTCAACCGGCAGCCTCCTGCTGCAAAACCTTCCACCTTTTCTTCTTCGAGACCGGCGGACACTCCTCGATGCGCACGACGTCGCCCTCCTTGAAGCGGCTCTCCTCGTCATGCGCGTGATATTTCTTGGTCAGTCGTACGGTCTTCTTTAGCACCGGATGGGTAAACCGGCGCTCCACCTGGACAACGACGGTCTTCTCGTTCTTGTCCGAGACGACCACCCCTTGCAGAATACGTCTTGGCATCGGTCTTAAGTCTCCTGTCCGGTAGTCTTGCCGGCCTTCTCCCGCTCGATCGTCTTCAGCTTGGCGATGGTGCGGCGCACGACCCGCACGCGCGCCGTATTGGTCAACTGCCCGGTCGCCCTCTGGAAGCGGAGATTGAACTGCTCGCGCTTCAGCTTGATCAGCTCGTCATTCAGCTGATCGGGCGTCAGGTCGCGGATTTCTGAAATTTTGAGGTCTGCCATCTCTTTACGCCTTTGCCGCAGCCACGACTTCACCGAGCCGCTGCACGACCCGCGTCTTGATCGGCAGCTTTGCAGCTCCAAGCCGCAGCGCCTCACGGGCGATGCCATCCGGCACGCCGTCGATCTCGAACATGATCCGTCCGGGCTTCACCCGGCAGGCCCAGAACTCCGGCGCGCCCTTGCCCGAGCCCATGCGGACCTCGGTCGGCTTTTTCGACACCGGCAGGTCGGGGAAGATGCGGATCCACACCCGGCCCGCGCGCTTCATCTGACGCGTGATCGCACGCCGTGCCGCCTCGATCTGGCGGGCGGTGACGCGCTCCGGCTCCAGCGCCTTCAGCCCATGCGAGCCGAAATTCAATGTAAATCCGCCCTTGGCCATGCCGCGATTGCGACCCTTATGTGCCTTGCGGAATTTTGTGCGTTTTGGTTGCAGCATCGGTCAGTCTCTGATTATCCCGCTCAGCCTGCTTGCGCCTGCTCGCTGCGCCGCTCACGATCTCGGTCACGGTCACGGCGACCGCCGCCGCCACCGCCGCCCTCCTGGCTCTCCAGCGCGAGGCGCTCCTGCGCCATGGGATCATGATCGAGGATCTCGCCTTTGAAGATCCACACCTTGATGCCGATCACGCCATAGGCCGTCTCAGCCAGCGCAGTGCCGTAGTCGATATTGGCGCGCAGCGTGTGCAGCGGCACGCGACCTTCGCGATACCATTCCATGCGGGCGATTTCCGCCCCGCCCAGACGCCCGGAGCAGTTGATGCGGATGCCGAGCGCTCCGAGCCGCAGCGCCGACTGCACCGCGCGTTTCATAGCGCGGCGGAACGCCACGCGGCGCTCCAGCTGCTGGGCGATGCTCTCGGCAACCAGCGTCGCATCGATCTCGGGCTTCCGGACCTCGACGATGTTGAGATGCACCTCCGAGGTGCTCATGGCGGCGAGCTCGCCGCGCAGCTTCTCGATATCGGTGCCTTTCTTGCCGATCAAAATGCCAGGCCGGGCCGAGTGCACGGTGATGCGGCATTTGCGGTGCGGGCGCTCGATCACGACTTTCGAGATGCCGGCCTGGCGGCGTGTCTTCGCGATATATTTCCGCAGCTTCAGGTCTTCCTGCAGCAAGCGTCCATATTCGCCGCGATCCGCATACCAGCGGCTGTCCCAGGTGCGGTTGACGCCGAGGCGCAATCCGATCGGGTTGACCTTTTGTCCCATCAGGCGCTCTCCTCGACTTCCTTCACAATTACCGTCAGCTGCGAGAACGGCTTGAAAATCCGCGCCACGCGGCCACGCGCCCGGGGCCGCCAGCGCTTCATCACCATCGTCTTGCCGACGAACGCTTCCGACACCACCAGCGAGTCTACGTCCAGGCTGTGGTTGTTTTCCGCATTGGCGACTGCCGACTGCAGCGTCTTTTTCACATCGAGCGCGATGCGCTTGCGCGAGAAGGTGAGATCGGCGAGTGCCTTTTCCACCTTCTGGCCGCGGATCATCTGCGCGACGAGGTTCAGCTTTTGCGGGCTGATCCGAATGTTGCGGGTCACGGCCTGCGCTTCGTTCTCGGCCCGGCGGCGTTCCTGTTTTGCCTTGCCCATGACTATCTCCTCTTCGCCTTCTTATCGGCGCCGTGGCCGTAATAAGTGCGGGTCGGTGAGAACTCGCCGAATTTGTGGCCGATCATATCTTCCGAGATCAGCACGGGCACATGCTTCTGGCCGTTATAGACGCCGAAGGTCAGGCCGACGAATTGCGGCAGGATCGTCGAGCGGCGGCTCCAGATCTTGATGATCGCGTTCGACTTGCTGTCGCGCGCCTTCTCCGCCTTTTTCAGCAGGAAGCCATCGACAAACGGACCTTTCGAGACAGAACGTGGCATCGTCTCGCTCCTATTTCTTCACGTGACGGCTGCGGACGATGTACTTGTCCGTCGAGCGGTTCGACCGGGTCTTGGTGCCCTTGGTGCCTTTGCCCCAAGGGGTGACCGGATGGCGGCCGCCCGAGGTGCGGCCCTCGCCGCCGCCATGGGGGTGATCGACCGGGTTCATCGCCACGCCGCGCACCGACGGGCGCTTGCCCATCCACCGTTTGCGGCCGGCCTTGCCGAGGCTGATGTTCGAATTGTCGGGGTTCGACACCGCCCCGACCGTCGCCATGCATTCCGCGCGCACCCGGCGGGTCTCGCCGGAGCTCAGCTTCAAAATGGCATAGCCGGCATCGCGCCCGACGAGCTGTGCATAGCAACCAGCCGAGCGCGCCAGCTGGCCGCCCTTGCCGATCTGCATCTCGACATTGTGCACGATCGTGCCGATCGGCATGTTGGCGAGCGGCATGGCATTGCCTGGCTTCACATCGACCCGATCGCCGGCGACCACCTTGTCGCCAATGCCGAGCCGCTGCGGGGCAAGGATATAGGACTGCTCGCCGTCCTCATACTGGATGAGGGCGATGAACGCCGTGCGGTTCGGGTCGTATTCCAGCCGCTCGACGGTCGCGGGTACATCGAATTTGCGCCGCTTAAAATCGACCAGCCGGTACTTCTTCTTATGTGCGCCGCCGCGCCGGCGCGCGGTGATGTGGCCGTGATTGTTGCGGCCAGCGGGGTCCGAAAGACCCTCGGTCAGCTTCTTGACCGGCTTGCCCTTCCACAGCGCCGAGCGGTCGACCAGCACGAGCTGGCGCTTGCCGGGCGAGGTCGGGTTGAATGTTCTGAGTGCCATGGCTTCGCGCCTTCGCCTACAGTCCTGTGGTCACGTCGATGGAATGGCCTTCCATCAACGTCACGATTGCTTTTTTTACGTCGCTCTGCTGCCCTGGCCTACCGCGGAAGCGCTTCTTCTTGCCCTTGCGGTTCAGCGTATTGACAGCCTTGACCTTCACGTTGAACAACCGCTCCACCGCTTCCTGGATCTGCGGCTTGGTGGCGGACCTGCGTACCTTGAACACCACCTGGCTGTGCTCCGACAGCACCGTCGCCTTCTCGGTGATGATCGGCTGGACGATCACGTCGTAGAGTTCTGCTTCGTTCATTTGAACCGCTCCGAAATCGCGTCCAGCGCGGCCCTGGTCAGTACCAGCTTGTCCCGGCGCAAAATGTCGTAAACGTTGATCCCCTGGACCGGCAGCACATCAATATTGGGGATGTTGCGCGCCGCGAGGCTGAAGTTCTCGTTCAGCTCCGCCCCGTCGATGATCAGCGCCGAGGACAGGCCAAGGGCAGCGAAATTTGCCTTTAGCGCTTTGGTCTTGGGCTCAGCCAGCGACGCACTGTCGAGGATGATCAGGCTGTCCGCCTTGGCCTTGGCCGAAAGCGCGTGCTTCAAGGCAAGCGCCCGCACCTTCTTCGGCAGCTCGATCGCATGGCTGCGTGGGACCGGCCCGAAGGCCTTGCCGCCGCCACGGAACTGCGGAACCGTCTTGTTGCCGTGCCGCGCCCGGCCGGTACCCTTCTGCTTGTACATCTTCTGCCGGCGCCCAGAGACCAGCGAGCGGTCCTTGGCGTGATGCGTGCCGGCCTGACGCTTCAAGAGCTGATAGCGCACCATGCGGTGCAAGATGTCGGTGCGCGGCTCCAGCCCGAACACGTCATCCGAGAGGTCCACAGAGCCGGCGTTTTTCGCCTCGAGTGTGGTGATGTCGGCTTTCATCTGTTACGCGTCCTTCCCATTGCCGTCGGCCTGGCCATCGCCATTCGCCTTGCCGCGGATCGCACCGGGCTTCGGCGCATCCTTCGGCAGCTCGGCCTTCACGGCATCCCGCAGCAGCACCCAGCCGCCCTTGGCGCCCGGAACCGCGCCGCGCACCAGGACCAGCCCGCGCTCGACATCGATCTTGGCGACCTTCAGGTTCTGCGTGGTCACCCGCGCATCGCCCATATGGCCAGCCATTTTCTTGCCCTTGAACACCTTGCCGGGATCCTGGCGCTGGCCGGTTGAGCCGTGCGAGCGATGCGACACGGAGACACCGTGCGAAGCTCTAAGACCGCCGAAATTGTGCCGCTTCATGCCGCCGGCAAAGCCGCGGCCAATCGAGGTGCCGGTGACGTCCACATACTGGCCGGGAACGAAATGGTCGGCGGTGATCTCGGCCCCCACATCGATCATGTTCTCCGGGGTGACCCGGAACTCGGCGAGCTTAGCGGTCGGCTCGACATTCGCCACGGCGAAATGACCACGCTCCGCCTTAGTGACGTTCTTCACCTTGGCGAGGCCGGCCCCTAACTGCAGCGCGGTATAGCCGTTCTTCTCAACCGTGCGATGCCCGACGACCTTGCACTGATCGATCCGCAGAACGGTGACGGGCACATGCTCGCCGCCATCTGTGAAGATCCGGGTCATCCCGAGTTTTTGTGCTATGACACCTGACCGCATCGAAGCTGCCTTTTACGTAAATGCTTAGAGCTTGATCTCAACGTCGACGCCGGCCGCCAAATCCAGCTTCATCAACGCATCGACCGTCTGCGGGGTCGGATCGACGATATCGATCAATCGCTTATGGGTGCGCATCTCGAACTGCTCGCGGCTTTTCTTGTCGATATGCGGCGACCGGTTTACGGTGAACTTCTCGATCCGGCTGGGCAGCGGAATGGGGCCGCGCACTTCCGCGCCCGTCCGTTTCGCCGTGTTGACGATCTCCTTCGTGGAGGCATCGAGCACGCGGTGGTCGAACGCCTTCAGTCGGATTCGGATATTCTGGCCTTGCATGTCCGTTGCCCTCTGGAAGAGGAGCGCCCGAGGGCGCCCCCTTCACGCTTTCGCTATTTAAGAATGCTGGCCACGACGCCGGCGCCGACCGTGCGGCCGCCTTCACGGATGGCGAAGCGCAGGCGCTCTTCCATCGCGATCGGCACGATCAGGGTAACTTCCATGGCGATGTTGTCGCCCGGCATCACCATCTCGGTGCCTTCCGGCAGCGACACCACGCCCGTCACGTCGGTCGTGCGGAAGTAGAACTGCGGACGGTAGTTGGTGAAGAACGGGGTGTGGCGGCCACCCTCTTCCTTGGTGAGGATGTAGGCTTCGGCCTTGAACTGGGTGTGCGGCGTAACCGAACCGGGCTTGCACAGCACCTGGCCGCGCTCGACCGCATCGCGATCGATACCGCGGAGCAGGCAGCCGACATTGTCGCCCGCCTGGCCCTGATCGAGCAGCTTGCGGAACATTTCAACGCCCGTGACCGTAGTCTTCGAGGTCGGCTTGATGCCGACGATCTCGACTTCCTCGCCGACCTTCACCACGCCGCGCTCAATACGGCCCGTCACCACCGTGCCGCGGCCAGAGATCGAGAACACGTCTTCGATCGGCATCAGGAACGGCTTATCGATCGGGCGCTCCGGCTGCGGGATATAGCTGTCGACAGCCGCCATCAGGTCGAGGATGGACTTGCGACCCATCTCCTCATCGCGGCCTTCGAGCGCCGCCAGCGCCGAACCCTTGATGATCGGGATGTCGTCGCCCGGGAATTCGTAGGAGGAGAGCAACTCGCGCACCTCCAGCTCGACAAGTTCCAGGAGCTCGGGGTCGTCGACCATGTCGACCTTATTGAGGTAGACCACGAGCGCCGGCACGCCGACCTGGCGCGCGAGCAGAATGTGCTCGCGGGTCTGTGGCATCGGGCCGTCGGCCGCGCTCACCACCAGGATGGCGCCATCCATTTGCGCCGCGCCGGTGATCATGTTCTTCACATAGTCGGCGTGGCCGGGGCAGTCGACATGCGCATAGTGGCGGTTCGTGGTCTCATACTCGACGTGAGCGGTCGAGATAGTGATGCCGCGGGCGCGCTCTTCCGGCGCCTTGTCGATCTGGTCGTAAGCCTGGAAGGTTGCGCCGCCGGACTCCGCCAGAACCTTCGTGATCGCAGCCGTTAGCGTCGTTTTGCCGTGATCGACATGGCCGATCGTCCCAACGTTGCAGTGCGGCTTATTGCGTTCAAATTTTGACTTGGCCATCTGGCTCTCCGTGCTTCCAACCTCTTGGATGTGCTATCAATTTCGATCAGGCAAACTTCGCCTGGACTTCCTCAGCCACGTTCTGCGGCACCTGAGCGTAGTGATCGAACTGCATGGTGTAGGACGCTCGGCCCTGGCTCATGGAGCGCAGCGTGTTGACATAGCCGAACATGTTGGCGAGCGGCACCAGTGCGCTCAGCACGGTGGCGTTGCCACGCATTTCCTGGCCCTGCACCTGACCGCGCCGGGAGGTGAGGTCGCCGATGATGCCGCCGAGGTATTCCTCCGGGCTCACGACCTCGACCTTCATGATCGGCTCGAGCAGCTTCGGTCCGGCCTTCTGAATGCCCTCGCGCAGCGCCGCGCGGGAGGCGATCTCGAACGCCAGCGCCGAGGAGTCCACCTCGTGATAGGCGCCGTCGATCAGCGACACCTGGAAGTCAATCACCGGGAAACCGGCGATGACGCCGTTGTCGAGCACGCTTTTCAGGCCCTTCTCGACGCCGGGTATGTACTCCCTCGGCACCGCGCCGCCAATGATTTTGCTCTCGAACTGGAAGCCAGAGCCAGGCTCGCCGGGCTCGATCGCCAGCTTGACGCGCGCGAACTGGCCGGAACCGCCGGTCTGCTTCTTGTGGGTGTAGTCGACCTCGGCCTTGCGGGTAATCGTCTCGCGATAGGCCACCTGCGGCGCGCCGATATTGGCATCGACCTTATAGGTGCGCTTCAGGATATCGACCTTGATGTCGAGATGCAGCTCGCCCATGCCTTTCAGGATCGTCTGGCCGGACTCGGGATCGGTCGAGACGCGGAAGGAGGGGTCCTCGTTCGCCAGTTTCGACAAAGCCAGGCCCAGCTTCTCCTGGTCGGCCTTGGATTTCGGCTCGATCGCGATCTCGATGACCGGATCGGGGAACTCCATCCGCTCCAGAATCACCTGCTTGTTCGGGTCGCACAGCGTGTCGCCGGTGCGCACTTCCTTGAGGCCCGCGAGCGCGATGATGTCGCCGGCATAGGCTTCCTTGACGTCCTGGCGGTCATTGGCGTGCATCAAGAGCATGCGGCCGACGCGCTCGCGCTTCTCGCGGGTCGAGTTGAGGATGCCCATGCCGCTCTCGAGCTTGCCGGAATAGACGCGGCAGAAGGTGAGCGTGCCGACGAACGGATCGTCCATGATCTTGAAGGCCAGTACCGAGAGCGGCTCGGCGTCGGAGGATTTGCGCACCACCTCCTCGCCGGTCTTGACGTCGATGCCCCTGATCGGGGGAACGTCCAGCGGTGAGGGAAGGAAATCCAGCACGGCATCGAGCAGCGGCTGCACGCCCTTGTTCTTGAAGGCTGAGCCGCACAGCACCGGATAGAAGTGGCCGCCGACCGTGCCCTTGCGGATCAGCGCCTTGAGCGATGCCTCGTCGGGCTCCTTGCCTTCGAGATAGGCTTCGAGCGCGGCCTCGTCCATTTCGACGGCCGTCTCGATCATCTTCTCGCGGTATTCCTTGGCCTTCTCCAGCAGGTCGGCTGGAATCTCTTCGTCGTGGAAGGCGGCGCCGAGCATCTCCTCCTCCCACACGACCGCCTTCATGCGGACGAGGTCGATCACGCCCTTGAAGGCGCTTTCCGCGCCGTAAGGGAGCTGAACGATGCAAGTCTTGGCGGCCAAGCGCTTATGAATGGAGTCGACGGACTCGTAGAAGTCGGCGCCGATCTTGTCCATCTTGTTGACGAAGAACATGCGCGGCACGCCGTATTTGTCGCCCTGGCGCCAGACGGTCTCGGTCTGCGGTTCGACGCCCTGGTTAGCGTCGAGCAGCGCGACCGCACCGTCGAGCACGCGCAGCGAACGCTCCACCTCGATGGTGAAATCGACGTGGCCGGGCGTATCGATGATGTTGATACGCTTGTCCTTCCAATAAGCGGTGGTCGCGGCCGACGTGATCGTGATGCCGCGCTCTTGCTCCTGCTCCATCCAGTCCATCGTGGCAGCGCCATCATGGACTTCGCCAATCTTGTGGCTCTTGCCAGTATAGTAGAGGATCCGCTCCGTCGTGGTGGTCTTGCCAGCATCGATGTGCGCCATGATGCCGATATTGCGGTAGTCCTCGATGGGTGTTTGACGTGGCATAACGAATGCGCCCTAAAAACGTTACCAGCGGTAGTGCGAAAAGGCGCGATTGGCTTCCGCCATGCGGTGCGTGTCTTCGCGCTTCTTCACGGCCGTGCCGCGATTGTTTGCTGCATCGAGGAGCTCGCCCGAAAGCCGCTCCTCCATCGTGTTTTCATTGCGTCCGCGCGCCGCCGAGATGATCCAGCGGATGGCGAGCGCCTGCCGGCGCTCCGAGCGGACTTCGACCGGCACCTGATAGGTGGCGCCGCCGACACGGCGGGAGCGCACCTCGATGGCCGGCTTCACATTGTCCAGCGCCTCGTGGAACAGCTGGATCGCGTCGCGCTTGGCGCGGCTCTCGATCCGCGTCAGCGCGCTATAGACGATGCGCTCGGCAGCCGACTTCTTGCCTTCATACATGAGGCTGTTCATGAACTTGGTCAGCACGAGATCGCCGTATTTCGGATCCGGAATGATTTCGCGCTTTTCTGCTCTATGACGGCGAGACATCGCTCTCCACCTAATCTATCGAATTGACCCGAACGACCTCGGCGAACCTTACTTTGGCCGCTTGGCGCCGTATTTCGAGCGCCGCTGACGGCGCTTCGAGACGCCCTGCGTGTCCAGCACGCCGCGAATGATGTGATAGCGCACGCCGGGAAGGTCCTTCACGCGCCCGCCCCGGATGAGCACTACCGAGTGCTCCTGAAGGTTATGGCCCTCGCCGGGGATATAGCTCGTCACCTCGAAGCCGTTCTGCAGCCGCACGCGCGCGACCTTACGCAGCGCCGAGTTCGGCTTTTTTGGCGTCGTGGTGTAAACGCGGGTGCACACGCCGCGTTTTTGCGGACAGGCCTGCATTGCCGGAACCTTATTCCGTTTGACGGGTTTGGTCCGCGGCTTGCGGATAAGCTGTTGTATGGTTGGCATGTGCCTTCTAATCCATGCAAGAGATGCCGGCCAAGCCGCTCCGCCTTATGGCTGAGCCCGCTACCGGCAAAACACGAGAGGACCGCCCAGCCATTTCGCTGGAAGGTCATACGCCAGTTTTGTCCCAATTATGGGGCAGCGTTTAGGTCCGGGACCCGCACAAGCTTGCGAGCAAAGCCTACCGCCTGCCAAAATCAGTGAACGGGAAAATAGTCGCCAGGATTTGCAGCGTCAAGCGTGAATTCACCATCTGGTGGCTCATTTCGGCCCGGTTTTGTTGCCCTACGGTCTCGCCGAAGACAAAGTCACCGATATTCACAGCCCGGTAGCGTCGTACACCAGCCAATGTGCAGTAATGCATCGCTTCGGGGATCGTGCTACTAACCCATGCGACATATAGGATACTCTGTATGCGGCACAAGTGCAGTGGGAGAAAACGCGGGGCGGCGGGATGGGCGAATTCTTTGCCTGGGCCGCGACCGGGACCGTGGCTGAGCTCGAGGTCTGGTCGGAAGCGGAATTTGAGGAGCGAAGAAGGGCGAGTGCTGGGGGCGGAGCGCATGCAGTAACACATCATCAGCGCTTTCTTTTGCATCAGCGCGATGGGCAGGACATCGAGATCGTTCTGATCGACAGCGGAATGGCCTTCGGTAACAGCCACGCGGTGACCGCGGTCTGGGCGGCGAGCAAAGGCGCAACTTACGGTCATTGCATCTATCTGGAAAATCACACGACGGGGGCCATCGCGCGACTCCCCGAAAATGTCGCGCTGATTCGCCCGAAGGTCGGCTTCTGGCGCGTGGCGGGCTATGGCTTCATCGCCACCTTCCTTACGACGGCGACCCTGCTATTCTGGCTGCTCATACAGCGCGGGCCCGCTTATATGCACCACAAGATGTTCTGGATCAGCGCAGGTATTTCTCTTTCTCTCCTTTTCGTGATTGGAGTAGTGGTTTCCAAGCTTGTTTTTGACTACATTAAAGCTGATGATGACCAGAAAATCTGGCTTGCCGCCGATAAAGCTCTTGCAAACGCTCGACGGGTTCTTTTGCAAAAACCCGTGACCAGGAGGTTTAAGTAAACAGACGCAAGTGAGTGTTGTTGATTAGCAAATAACAACTACCCCGCCTGGTTACCTGTTTCTGGTTTCACTCCTAGAGGTCACAGTTTGGCCTTTTCTGCTGTGTATAGCCCCATACCATCGCATTGATGTTGCTCGGCCAATACTTTGCGGCCTTTTAACGGCGAGGCGTCATGAAGCGATCTGCGGGCCTCAGGCCTTCTCTTTCATACTGCCTTCTCGCGGTGGCTGGCGCGACGCTTCTGCACATCTGCGTGCCATCACTTCAGGGCAACCTGATTGCTGCCACGCATTTGGCTGAGCAGGACGGCGCCGCAGCGGCGGGGATCTCCGAGGGAATCGGCGCTTCTCCGGTTGCCCATGTCCGCAAGGCGGCCGCACAGGTCTACCGCTTGATCGTCGACGTCGACAATGCCGTAAAGGGCGGTACCGGCTTTCTCGTCAGCGGGCACCGTGTCGTGGCAACCAATCATCACGTCATCGAAAACGGCACCGCGTTCACGCTCGGTTTTGTCGAGGAGGATCACCGCATCCGCCGCGTGCCGCTTCGCATCGTCGCTGCCTATCCGCAGAAGGATCTCGCCCTCCTGGAGGCGCTTGATGATCTGCCGGGCGAGCCGTTGCCGCTGTTCGCCGGCCATCCCGATCCGGCAACGGACCTGTTCGCCATCGGCTTTCCGGCCGCTGCCGATCCGCAGGGCACGATGTGGTGGGCGAACGGCACCGACGACACCTACTACACGCCATCTGTGATCAAAGGCTATGTCTCGCGCGTGCTGCCGAATCGGTGGTTTTCCAGCCAGCTCCAGCATCAGACGCCGATCATCCCCGGCTATAGTGGCGGGCCGCTCGTCGATAATAACGGCGTGGTGGTTGGAATCAGCACCTCGGTGCACAAGGAGGCCAATGGCATCTCCTATGCGGTGTTGGGCACCGATCTGGCGGAGTTCGTTGCCGCCTGCGGCCTGCCGGCCAGGAGCAACGTCGTGGGGCATGCGCCGCAAAGTCGTGACCAACGTGATGTGCCGATGGCGATTCCAGCGATGGTGAAGACCACCGCTCTGGAGGAGCATCCGGCGCCCAATGACAACGACCGGGCGATGCTCGTGCGCGCGAACCGCATGCTGGGCTATGGCGACATCGTCGCCGCTCGCCTGATCCTCGATTATCTGGTGACCAACCGGAAAATGTCCGAGGCGATCGCGAGTTTGGCCAAGTCTTATGACCCGGCGTTCTTGAGCGCACAAAAGGTGCTCGGCATCTCGGGCGACGCCGGCAAGGCTGCCGCTCTCTATAAACAGGCCGCCGCGCTCGGCGACAAGGACGCCAAGACCCTTATTACCGGCACCATCAATACTGGCAGCTGCTCGGAGAGCTTGTGCACGCTGGTCAACACCCCGCGTGGCCCGCAGATCAGCTGCGAGCGAGCGAAACTCTGAACGGCTTACGGTCGACTACTCTTTAGCGAGCTGCGCCGCACGCGCCTCCCGCAAGCGGGCGAAATCATCGCCGGCGTGATAGGAGGAGCGCGTCAACGGGCTCGCAGCCACCATCAGGAAGCCTTTCGAGAAGGCAATAGTTTTATAGGCCGCGAACGCGTCGGGCGTAATGAAAGCGGCAACAGCCGCATGCTTGCGAGTTGGCTGGAGATACTGGCCGATGGTGAGAAAGTCGACCTCCGCCGAGCGCAGATCGTCCATCAGCTGCAGCACCTCGTTACGTTCCTCGCCCAGCCCCACCATGATCCCGGACTTGGTGAAGAGGCTCGGGTCGAGCTCCTTGGCCTTCTGGAGAAGGCGAAGCGAGGCGAAATAGCGCGCGCCCGGGCGAATGGTCAGGTAGAGCGAAGGCACCGTCTCGAGGTTGTGGTTGAACACGTCGGGCCTCGCCTCGACCACCACCTCGAGCGCCCTGTCCTTGCGCAGGAAATCGGGCGTGAGCACCTCAATAGTGGTATCTGGCGCGGCAAGCCGGATCGCACGAATCACGCTAGCGAAATGCCCTGCTCCACCGTCTGGAAGATCGTCGCGATCGACGGAGGTGATAACCACATGCGCCAGGCCGAGCTTGGCGACGGCATCGGCAACCTGAGCCGGCTCATCCGGATCGAGCGCGCCGGGCAGGCCGGTCTTCACATTGCAGAAGGCGCAGGCACGGGTGCAGATGTCGCCCATGATCATCATGGTGGCGTGCTTCTTCTCCCAGCACTCGCCGATATTCGGGCAGCCCGCCTCCTCGCACACCGTATGTAGCCCGTGCTGGCGCATAATGCCGGCCGTCTCGCGGTAGCCCGGCGAGCCGGGGGCACGCACGCGGATCCAGTCCGGCTTGCGCATCAGGGGAGTGTCCGGGCGATGCGCCTTTTCCGGGTGCCTCGGACCAGAGCCCGCGTTTCGTGTGTCCAGAATGGTGACCATAGATGCCCGTGTTCTTTGCCTTCGTTGCCTAACATAAGGCCCTCTGCACACCGATAAAAGCCCAAGAGCCGTCATAAGCGTGCATAGCTGCCACAGTATGCATGCCGCGCCAAACGGCTGGACTAATCTTGGCAGCGCTTTGCGTAGATTTGATTAGTATTAGCAGCGCTTTGCGCGAATCAGTTGGACCTAACGGAGGATCGCAACATGTTAGGTGGCAGGATAGGCAGTGGTGTCGAGGAATTCAAAGAGTTCATCCTCAAGGGCAACGCATTTGATCTCGCAGTCGGCGTGATCATTGGTGCCGCATTTTCGGGCGTCGTCACCTCCCTGGTCGGCGACATTTTGATGCCGCCGATCGGTGCGATTTTGGGCGGCATAAATTTCTCGGATTATTACGCCGATCTGACCTCTTTCTTCGGCTTTGCTCAGCCGCTTCCTTCGCTCGACGCTGCGCAGAAGGCCGGACACGCCGTCATCGCCTACGGCAAGTTCATCAACGCGCTAATCAATCTGATTATCGTCGGCTTCGTCATTTTCATGCTGGTAAAGCAGCTCAATCGCTTCCGCCGCCAGCCTGATCCGACCCCCGAGGTTCCGCCTGCTCCGCCCGAAGACGTGAAGCTCCTGACAGAAATCCGGGATATCTTGGCAACCTCATCCTACACGGCCAAAATCTGAGCTTGCCCAACCTCACCGGCTCTCGTTAAGCCGAAAGCCTGCGTGTATTAGCGGGGTGTGATCCAGCCATCAGTGGAGGTGCTTTCCTGCGCCTCCACTCAATCCACCAGCGCAACGAGGCGCTTCCTTCGCCGCAACAGCCCTCCTCAGATATGCAGCACCTGGCCGTAAGCGTCGAGCACGGCCTCATGCATCATCTCCGACAGGGTTGGGTGCGGGAAGATCGTGTGCATCAACTCGGCCTCGGTGGTCTCGAGCGTCTTGCCAATGGTGTAGCCCTGGATCAGCTCGGTGACCTCGGCTCCGATCATATGGGCGCCTAACAGTTCCCCGGTCTTGGCGTCGAACACGGTCTTGACCAACCCTTCCGTCTCGCCCAGCGCAATCGCCTTGCCGTTGCCGACATAGGGAAAGCGACCAACCTTGATCTCATGGCCGGCGGCCTTGGCGGCCTGTTCGGTGAGACCGACGGAGGCGACCTGCGGCATACAATAGGTACAGCCCGGCACGTTCTTGGTGTCGAGCGGATGCACATCGTTGAGACCGGCGATCTTCTCCACACAGACCACACCCTCATGCATGGCCTTGTGAGCGAGCCAGGGCGGACCGGCGACATCGCCGATGGCGTAGACGCCCTGCACGCCGGTCGCGCCATAGGGATCAATGACGATATGGCCGCGCTCAACCTTCACGCCCACGTCTTCGAGCCCGAGATTTTCGACATTGCCGGTGATGCCGATGGCCAGGATCACACGCTCGAAGCTTTGCGTCTCGGCCTTGCCGTCCCTCAGGGTGAGCTTCGCCTCGACCTTGCCATTCCCGGTCTTCAGGCCATCGACCTTCGCGCCGGTGTGGACCTTCATCCCCTGCTTCTCGAAGGCTTTTCTCGCAAAGGTGGAGATCTCCTCGTCCTCGACGGGGAGCACCCGGTCCAGCACTTCCACCACCGTCACCTCGCTGCCGAGCGTGCGGAAGAATGAGGCGAACTCGATGCCGATCGCACCCGAGCCAACCACCAGAAGCGATTGCGGCATGACGTCGGGGAGCAGCGCCTCGCGGTAAGTCCAGATCAGCTTGCCGTCAGGCTCAAGGCCGGGAAGGGTGCGGGCGCGGGCACCGGTTGCGATAAGGATGTTCTTAGCGGTGACGTCGGGAAGCGCCTTGCCATCCTTTCCGGTGACGGCGATCGTGCCCTTGCCCTTTAGCTTGGCGGTTCCGTCGATCACCTGAATCTTATGCTTCTTCATCAGGTAACCAACGCCGCCCGAGAGCCGCCCCGCAACTTTGCGCGAGCGCTCGACGATCTTGGCGAGATCGAACTTGATGTCCTTGGCGGAAAAGCCGAATTCGTCGAGACGGTGCAAGAGGTGGAAAATTTCGGAGGAGCGCAGCAGCGCCTTGGTGGGGATGCAGCCCCAGTTCAGGCAGATGCCTCCCAGATTTTCGCGCTCAATGATGGCCGTCTTCATGCCGAGCTGTGCCGCACGAATGGCGGCCACATAGCCGCCCGGCCCTGCCCCCACGACCACCAGGTCGAACCCGTCTGACGCCATGATATCCTCCTGCGCTTCCCGCTTTCGCGCTTTTACCTGCCGAGTTGGATGGATTTCTTCTCCATCGAATAGTTCGGGATGCACAGAAATACCAGGGGCGTTTGTGCGACCCTGGTATGTTTTTCTAGCGCACCGGCCTTTCGCGCGCTAGTAGCCCGCTTCCATCATTCCCGAACACCCTCAGGCATCGAGCTAGCGCCTCGCGCTCTCGGCGATCAACTTTTCCAGAATGACGATCTTCATCGAACCGATAGGCGTGCTGCTAGGCGGTACTGGCCAGGTCGAAAAGCCATGGCGCTGGTAGAACCGCAGTGCCGCGACATTTTCCTCCGCCACCTCCAAAAGCAGGCACGAGCATCGGGCCTTGCGGGCCTTGCGCTCGGCCGCATCCAGCAGCACGGCGCCCAGGCCCTGATTGCGGTTGCCGGGATAGATTGCCAGCGTGTTGATGTAAAAGCTGGCTGGCTGCCGTTTCTCCAGCACCGAAAGCGGGCGAAGGCTTTGGCACAGGCCAGCAAGCTTGGGCGTCTCGCCTTCGCTGGAGAGCCGGTAGCCGAGCATCATGCCGGCGACATGGCCGGCGATCTCGCACACGAGCGTATTTCTCAAGCAGAAGGTCTCGCATCTTAGCGCGAAACGGCGGGTGGCGAAGTCGACGAGCTTGCCTCCACGCCGGGGCTTTCAGGGAAAGCCGGGAGGCGGATCGCCGGCCTCGATGATCAATTCGGCCAGGAAGTCTCGTTCATTCTGACGCGGGCTGCGCAGAATGTGCTGTTGCTCACGAAGAGCATATTCAAAATACATAAGGGTCCCAAGAAGGGTTGCGGAAACGGCTTTTGCGGATGAACCGGTGACGCCGGATGGGGCGGCAGAGGACGCCGACTTTTATCTGGAGCTAATCAGACAAGCATGGTGATGGGCTCCTCGATGAAGCCTTTGAATGCGGACAGGAGTTGAGCGCCCAGCGCGCCATCCATGACGCGATGATCGCAGGAGAGCGTTGCCGACATGAGGGTGACGATCGCAATCGCGTCGTCTTTCACAATGGGACGCCTCTCGCCTTCGCCAACAGCAAGAATGGAGGCATGAGGCGGATTGATGACTGCGTCGAACTGCTTAATGCCGTACATGCCGAGATTGGAGATCGCGGTGGAGCCGCCCTGGTATTCATGCGGTTTGAGCCGCTTGTTGCGCGCGCGCTCGGCGAGGTCCTTCATCTGATTCGAGATCTCGGCGAGCGTCTTATCCTCGACGCTGCGGATTACCGGGGTGAACAGGCCGCCTTCGAGCGCAACCGCAACGGCCACGTCGGCGTGTTTGTGATACAGCATGCCGCGCTCGGTCCAGGTGGCGTTGGCCTTTGGTATGCGCATCAGGGCGAGGCCCATGGCCTTAATAATGAAGTCGTTGACAGACAGGCGGTAGGCATTCGGGCCATCCTTCGGCGCCCGCATATTAAGCCGCTGACGGGCATCGAGCAGCTTATCCAGCTCACATTCCACGGTTAAATAATAATGCGGGATGGTTGCCTTTGCCTGGACGAGGCGGGTGGCGATCGTGCGGCGCATATTATCGTGCGGCACGACATCATAGCTGCCGGGCTCGTAGAGCGCGAGGACCTGCTCGTCGGGGATGGCGGAGGGCGCAATAGCCGTGCCCTGCGCGGGAACCAGGGCCTGCGCCGCCGGTGCCCCTCTGGCTGGAACGCCTTCGACGATCGCCTTCTCCACATCGCGCAGCACGATGCGCCCATGCGGGCCGGAGCCCTGCAGGGCAGTAATCGCGATGCCCTTCTCCTTGGCGATGCGGCGGGCGAGCGGCGAGGCGAAGGTGCGCTCGCCATGTCCGTTGGTTACCGCCGCGGCGCCATTTCCGGTCCTCGCTGCGGGCTGCTGGGGCTTCGGCGCTTCAGGGGCCTTCTGCGGACTTGGCGCAGCTTTGGACGGCTCGGGAGCCGATGCAGCAGCCGGTTTCGGCGCTGGCTTGGCGGCCGCACCCGCTGCGCTGTCGATGGTGCCGGCGTCCTCGCCTTCCTCTAAGAGCATGGCGATCGGCGCGTTCACTGCCACCTTCTCGGTGCCCTCCGGAATGAGGATCCGCCCGACCGTTCCCTCATCGACCGCCTCGACCTCCATGGTCGCCTTGTCAGTCTCGATCTCGGCGATCACGTCGCCCGATGCGACCTTGTCGCCTTCCTTGACCAGCCATTTGGCGAGCTTGCCTTCTTCCATGGTCGGAGACAGAGCAGGCATCAGAATTGGGATTGGCATGTTGTCCTCTTAATTGCTGGATGCGCTGTCCGGTTCCAGATGGGGCCAGGAATAGAAGAAGGTCAGGTAGCCAAGAACAAGGAAGACCGCGACGCCGACGATCGTGGAAAGAATGAAGCCGCCATAATACAGCGAATAGCTCGATCCCCAGCCCATGAAGGCGCTTCTCAGCAGTTCATTCGGGCCGATGGGAATGGCCGCTTCCGTCCACCGTGAGATGAGCACCTCGATGACCTCGGTGATGCTCGCAACCACTGCCGCCAGGAAGAGGAAGCTCAGCGATAGAAGCGCGAAGGCGGTCGCGCGCATCGCGAAGGGTGCTTTGCCGAGAAAGAAGTAAAGCGCGGCGATGTAAGCGGAGACGATAGTAAAGAACAAGGAAAACGTCGCAAGGATTGTGCCAGCGGAGTTGAAGCGCGCCTGAATCAATTCTGAAAGTGACATCGGCATTATTGCCTCAGCTCTCTCTCATACCATTTGGATGAACGCAAACCCGTCAAAAGGTGCATGGAAACGGCTCAATGAACAGCCCGGTCTTCCTTGGACGCGAGAAAACGCAACTCGGCCGGCATCCAGGCGGCAAGCCGGCGGCGAACACGCTCTTCGAAAGTCTCCGCGGTGTAGTCCACCGGCCGTGCCTGACGACCGCGGAAGTCGGCAATATCGAGTCCCGCGGCATTGATGGTGACCAGCTGCGCGCCGCTTGCCTCGAGCAGCACGCCGACATAGACGCCACATTCGGTGCAGATCAAGAAGTCGGCGGTCCGCAAGCCGAACCGGTAGCGCTGCAGCATGTCAGGTGTGTGCGCTTCGATAATCGCGCGGCCATTCGGATCGGCGAACGTGCGCGCGCCGTGACGGGAGCAGAACGAGCATTGGCAGGCGCGCAGTTCAAACGCCTCGGCCGGTCGCGACAGGCTGATGCGCACCTTGAGCCGGCCGCAATGGCACTCCCCCGAGATGTCGTCGCCGGTCTGCATCAGGTCCTATAGCAAACAGCTTTCGCCGCCTCGATCACCTGCGCCGCGTTTGGCAGCGCCAGCTTCTCCAGATTGGCCGCATAGGGCATCGGCACATCGGCACCAGAGACCTTGGTTGGCGGTGCGTCGAGATAGTCGAATGCTTCCGTGGCAATGCGCGCGCAGATTTCCGAGCCGATCGAGCACACCGGCCAGCTTTCCTCGACAGTCACCAGCCGGTTGGTCTTTTTCACCGATTCAACGATGGTCGGCATGTCGAGCGGCCGCAATGTGCGCAGATCGATGACCTCGGCCTCGATCCCTTCGCCGGCCAGTTTCTCCGCTGCCTCGAGCGCATAGTTGATACCGCGCGAGAAAGAGATGATGGTAACGTCCTTGCCGGGCCGGACGATGCGCGCCTTGCCGATTGGCAAAACCCAATCCTCGATCTTTGGCACCGGGCCGGAAGCGCCGTAGAGGATCTCATTTTCGAGGAAAATGACTGGGCTGTTCTCCCGGATTGCGGCCTTAAGCAGGCCTTTGGCGTCGGCGGGGTTGGACGGTGCGATCACCTTCAGCCCCGGCACATGCGCATACCAGGCCGAATACTCCTGGCTGTGCTGGGCCGCGACGCGCGCCGCCGCGCCATTGGGCCCGCGGAACACAATCGGGCAATGCATCTGGCCGCCGGACATATAGAGCGTCTTGGCGGCCGAGTTGATGATTTGATCGATCGCCTGCATGGCGAAATTCCAGGTCATGAACTCGACGATCGGCCTCAGCCCCCCGAGCGCTGCGCCGACACCGATGCCGGCAAAGCCCTGCTCGGTGATCGGCGTGTCGATCACGCGCTTGTCACCAAACTCGGCGAGCAGCCCTTGAGTCACCTTATAGGCGCCCTGATATTCGGCGACCTCCTCGCCCATGACGAAGACGCGGTCGTCTGCGCGCATCTCCTCGGCCATGCCGTCACGCAGCGCCTCGCGCATGGTGAGGTTGACGGTCTCAGTTCCTGGCTTAACCTCGGGCTCTGCATAGGTCGGCGCGGCCTGCGACTGCGGGGCCGGTTTGGCAGCAACGGGCGCACGCGCCGGCTCGTCCTGGCGGGGACCAGCGACCGGAGGCGTCGGGGAGGCGCTTTGCGCGGCGTTAACGTCCTCGCCGTCCGCAACCAGCACGGCGATCGGCGTGTTGACCTTCACCCCTTCGGTACCTGCCGGAACGAGGATCTTGCCGAGCCGGCCCTCGTCCACAGCCTCCACCTCCATGGTGGCCTTATCGGTTTCGATCTCGGCGATCACATCGCCGGGCGAAACCGTATCGCCCTCCGCTTTGACCCATTTGGCGAGCTTGCCTTCCTCCATGGTCGGCGAAAGCGCAGGCATCAAGATTTGAACCGGCATTGTTTTAATTGCTCCTGGGCGCGGCGCGGCTTTGAAAGATTGTTATTGCGGGCCGCAAGCCTTGAGTTCTCGTTTCTTCCCTTGAAGCGCGATCTTAGCAAGAATGCGCCGCCGGAAAAGCACGGTTTCGTGAATATCCAGGCGAGTGCGGGAGGTCCGTCCATTGCTGGACGGGCTTTAAGCGGTAATATCGGTGTAGAGTTCCGAAACGTCCGGCTCGGGATCGTTCTGGGCGAATTCGGCTGCCTCGTTGACGATGGTGCGGATATCCTTGTCGACGCCCTTGAGCTCGTCCTCGCTGCCCCAGCCTTTCTCGATAGCTCTAAGGCGCACCTGCTCGATCGGGTCGTGCTCCCTGCGCATCTCGTCGACTTCTTCCTTGGTCCGGTATTTGGCCGGGTCGGACATCGAGTGGCCGCGATAGCGGTAGGTCAGCATTTCGAGGATATAAGGCCCCTTGCCTTGCCGCGCCCAGTTGACCGCCCGCTCTCCGGCCGCCTTGACAGCGCGGACGTCCATGCCGTCGACCTGCTCACCAGGAATGTTGAAGGAAAGACCGCGATGAGAGAGGTCGGTCGTGGATGAGACGCGGTCGATGCGCGTGCCCATGCCGTACTTGTTGTTCTCTACGACATAGACCACCGGCAGCGACCAAAGCTTCGCCATATTGAAGGCTTCGTAAACCTGGCCCTGATTGGCGGCGCCATCGCCGTAATAAGTGAGGCAGACCCGCCCGTTGCCCTTGTACTTCATGGCAAAGGCGAGCCCCGTGCCAAGCGGCACTTGCGCACCGACGATGCCGTGTCCGCCGAAGAAACCCTTCTCGACGGAGAACATGTGCATCGAGCCGCCCTTGCCCTTGGAATAGCCGCCGCGGCGGCCGGTGAGCTCGGCCATGACACCCTTCGGGTCCATGCCGCAGGCAAGCATATGACCATGGTCGCGGTAGCCGGTGATGACCTGATCGCCCTCTTCGAGCGCCATCTGCATTCCGACGACCACGGCCTCCTGGCCGATATAAAGATGGCAGAAGCCACCGATGAAGCCCATTCCGTAGAGCTGGCCGGCCTTTTCCTCAAAGCGGCGGATCAGCAGCATCTCGCGATAGGCGGCGAGTTCCTGCTCCTTGGTAAACTCCGGCGGTGCTTTGATTGTGGTCGGCTTTATCTGCTGTGGTGCTTCATCCTGCAATGCGACGCTGCTCGCGTTTTGTTTAGCTTTTGCGGTCGGCATATAAGCCTCTTCCCGGCTGATTCCTCCGTATTAGCTGGCAAGTCTAACGAATGTTTCCTACCTTGACACTGGCTTTTCGCAACGCATGGGCGATCTTACAAAAAAGCATGGCTGCAGCCGGTGGAAAACTGCGCCTCCAGCGATGTTCTGCTGCTGCGGGTTGCTTCAGCGGCCGTCAAAGCCGTGGATCAAGACCTTGCGCATGACGCTGGGAATGGCTTCCTCGGGAAGGCTCGCGCGTGGATACCAGAGCCCGGCCGTCTCCGCCGAAGAAGGCACGCCCTCGCAGCGATAGACCGCAAGATCGAGATCGAAATGGGTGAAGCTGTGTTGCACGCGGCCTGAAATTAGCCGCCAATCCCCCGCGAGCGGCGCCTGGGCCAGCGCCTCGTCCCGGCCCGGCATAGCTGCGCCCCAGGCCGTCGAGGGCACTTCCAGCATGCCGCCGAGCAGGCCTTTCGGCGGGCGGCGGCGCAAGAGCACGGCGCCGTCCTCTCGCAGCGCGAGAAAGGCCGCGCCGCAGCGATGCGGCTTCTCCCCTTTTTTGGCCTTCACGGGCAGCATTTCGGCAATCCCGCCGGCGCGGCCAAGGCAATGGCCCTGCACCGGACAGACGAGGCAGGATGGCGAGCGCGGCGAGCAGATCGAGGCGCCCAAGTCCATCATAGCTTGCGTGAAATCGCCGGTGCGCCTGGCGGGAGTGATGCGCGTGGCGAGAGCCTTGATTTTAGGCTTGGCGCCGGGAAGCGGCTCCTCGACCGCAAACAGCCGGGCGACCACGCGCTCGATATTACCGTCTACCGCCGTTGCCGGCGCGTCGAACGCGATTGCCGCGATCGCCGCCGCGGTGTAGCCGCCTACACCTGGAAGCGCGCGCAAGGCCGCTTCATCTCTCGGGAACTGCCCGCCATGCTGCCCGGCGACAGCCTTGGCGCAGGCATGGAGATTGCGGGCGCGGGAGTAATAGCCGAGCCCTGCCCAGGCGGCCATCACCTCTTCCACCGGCGCGGCGGCGAGCGCATCAACTGTCGGCCAGCGCTTCAGGAACTTATGATAATAGGGCAGGACCGCCTTCACCGTCGTCTGCTGGAGCATCACCTCCGACAGCCAGACATGGTAGGGATCGGCGCGCTCGCCCGGCGGCGACCGCCATGGCAGCACCCGCGCCGATTGGTCATACCAAGCGAGGAGGTCGGCTGCGAGCGCCGCGGCGTTAACGCTCTGCACATTCCCGCCGCCGGCGTCGGCCTTCATGCCTGAGCGGCGGCCTTTTTGCTGCGCTTGGCTGGCGGCTTCTTCGCCGGCTCGGCGGCAGGCTCGATCACCCGGGCGATCATCTGGCGGGTTTCCTCCACGCCATATAACTCAACGAAAGAGCCGAAGCGCGGGCCCTGCGTCTGGCCGAGCAGCACCTCGTAAAGCCCCTGAAACCAGGCCCGCAAAGGCTCAAAGCCATGCGCCTTGCCGACCTCATAGACGACAGCCTGAATGTCCTCGCCGCTCGCCCGCTGCGGAACTGCGCCGAGCTTCTCGTAGAGATCGGCGAATGCCGCGCGCTCCTGGTCGGAAGGCTGGCGATACTGCTTGGTCGGCTCCACAAAATCGTGGAAATAGGCGATCGCATAACCAACCAGTCGGTCGAGTTCGGGGTTGGCCTCTGGGCTCGCCCCCGGCGCATAGCGGCGGATAAAGCCCCACAGCACAGCCTTGTCTTGGGCATTCGAGGCGCTGACGAGGTTGAGCAGCAGCGCAAAACTGACCGGCACGCTAACCTGCGGCGGCTCCCCGGAATGGATATGCCAGACCGGATTGATCAGCCGCTCTTCCTCACTCTCCTGCGGGTACTTGCCGAGGAAGGTCAGATACTCATCGACATGCTTGGGGATCACGTCGAAATAGAGCCGCTTGGCCGTCTTGGGTTTCTGATACATGAACAGCGACAGGCTCTCCGGGGTCGCGTACCGCAGCCACTCATCGATGGTCAGGCCATTGCCCTTCGACTTGGAGATCTTCTCGCCGCGATCGTCGAGGAACAGCTCATAGATGAAGCCCTCCGGGGGAGTGCCGCCCATCGCCCGGCAGATCTTGCCCGACAGGTTCACGCTGTCGATCAGGTCCTTGCCGGCCATCTCGTAGTCGACGCTGAGCGCGAACCAGCGCAGCGCCCAGTCGGCCTTCCACTGGCACTTCACCCGGCCGCCGGTCACAGGCGTCGTCACCTCCTCGCCCAACTCGGGATCGACATAGGTGACGGTGCCCGCCTCCACGTCGCGCGCGATCATCGGCACCTGCAGCACTTTGCCGGTGCGCGGGCAGATGGGCAGGAAGGGCGAATAGGTCCTGCGCCGCTCCTCCCCGAGCGTCGGCAGGATGATGTCCATCACCTTGTCGTAGACGCTGAGCATTTTGAGAAGCGCGGCGTCCATCATGCCGGAGCTGTAGCACTCGGTGGCGGAATAGAATTCGTATTCGAAGCCGAAGTTATCCAGGAACCGGCGCAGGCGCGCATTGTTGTGCGCGGCAAAGCTTGGATATTCGTTGGTGAACGGGTCCGGGATCGCTGAAAGCGGATGGCCGATATAGGCCGCCAGCATCTCCTTATTCGGCACGTTGTCCGGCACCTTGCGCAGGCCGTCCATGTCGTCGGAGAAGGCGACGAGCCGCGTCTTCGCGCCGGTCAGCGTCTCGAAGGCATGGCGCACCATGGTCGTGCGCGCAACCTCGCCGAAGGTGCCGATATGCGGTAGGCCCGAGGGACCGTAGCCGGTCTCGAACAGCACCGGACGATCATCGCCGCCGCCCCGTTTCTCGATGCGGGCAATGAGCTTCCTCGCCTCCTCGAACGGCCAGGCCTTGCTCGCCATCGCGGCGGCTCTCAACTGCGCATCCTCTGACATGATCGGTGTCCTGTGGCGGCCGGTAGCCGCGGCTCGTCTCGCGAATGTGGCGAACCTAATGGCCGGGCCGGGAAGCGTCAATCGGATCGCGATGGGAAATCGGGCTGCTGCGAATGGCCCTGGATAGCAGATGCGAAATTTTGTCTGTGATGTGCATCACGCTTTTGAACTTTTTTCGGCGCTGGCGCGACCTACTCTCAACCAGATCGTGATCTGGCTGAAGACCAAAAGCTCCAACCCGAAGAGATGGTCATGATGCAAAATCTTCCTCTGAAATGTGCGGCGCTCGCCTTGCTGGTCGGGGTCGCCGCCTTTGCCGGCGGATCGCCGGCAGAAGCTACCGCGCCGAAGTGCAAGCCCTCCGTTGGCACCTCCAACAAATTCGTGTGCACCACGGACATGACGGCGAAGACGAAGCCCCAGGGCAACGTTCAACTCAAGCCGCTGAAGTTAAAGGTCAAGACGATCCCCTGCTATAAATCGCCGGTTCCCGGCTGCAGATGATCGTCGGAAACCCACCCGCGTTTAAGGGTTCGCGGGTGGGTTTTTCTCGTCTGGAGTGATGCGCCGATGGCCGGCAAGGCCGGGCGCTATGGTCCCTGCACCACAGTCAGGCTGTTATTCGAGCCGACCTGGTTCATATTGAAGCTATACGACCCGCCCGACGTGGTGGTCTGGGTGAGGTCGAGCGTATTGTTATTCCCGTCCTGCACAATGCCGGCCTCGAGGTGCGGCATGTCCCCCGCTCCATTCTGGGAGATGGTGACCCTATTGCCGTCGCCGTTCTGGTCGATGGTCGCTGCAACCTCGCCCTCAAACCACGCACTCATATTCTGAGTTATGGCCGCCTCATTGCCATTGCCGTCCTGGGTGATGCTGGCCGAGCCCTGCGTGAATGTAGTGCCCTGCGTGATCGTTGCCTGATTGCTGTTTCCAGTCTGCCCGATCTCGGCCGTCATTGGATAGCCGTAGAACTGCTGCTGGCTGATCGTCGCCTCGTTCTGCTCACCCGCCTGAACGATGCTCGCATTCGCAAGGGTGCCGAGCGTGTATTGCGTCAGGCTCGCCAGATTGTCGGAGCCGGTTTGCTGGACGCTCGCCGTCTGATCCCCCTCTCCGCCGAGCTGCTGCACGGACGCTATGTTGCGATCGCCGAGTTGCTCGACATCGATAGCACCGAACCCGCCGGCGCCGCCGGTCTGCCTGATGGTCGCGTCATTTGCCTCTCCGTCTTGCGTGAGAGCGATAGTCGAGACGGTGCCGTTCACCAGCTGCTGGACGTTTGCATGATTAGAGTTGCCGGTCTGCTCGACCGTGGCTTCCACTAACTGCCCTGTAAAACCTTGCTGCATGATACCGGCGATGTTACCAAAGCCGTCCTGCTGGATCGTCGCCCGGGCATTCTCGATAGTGTCGTTGGTCTGTCTCACCGAGGCGCCGTTGCCTCCCCCTTTCTGTACGATCTCTGCCTCTTGGGTGACCACACTCGCGCTCTGGTTGATCGTGGCGTGCTGAAGTGCGCCTTGCTGATCGATCGAGGCGTTGTTCTTGCCGACGAAACCGCCCTGCGTAACGCTGGCTCCCTGCCCAGTCCCGTCCTGGCGAATGGCCGACCTGTTCTCGAGGTCGTAGGTCGCGCTCTGATGAAAGTCGGCGGTATTCGATGTGCCGATCTGTTCTATCTCGGCGTAGTTCTGCGCTTGGCTCCATGCCGGGCCACTGAGGAAGGCCAGCACGGCCACAAATCGAAATGCCTTCATAAAATACCCTATCGGATTCGGAGAAAAGAATCACATAACACCCGCACAGGTTGCATAATGCCTACGATGGGGCAAGCTGAAGCTTGGAGTTGGCCGACAGGGGTCGAAGCTAAGTGGCCTCGGCAACATAGTCCTCGCGGCGTTCGCGCCTTCATAGAAGCGACCGCTCAAGAGGACTTCCGGGGATGCTTACAATCCTATCCGCAGCGCGTCGGGTTCAATAAATCGCCAGCGGGAAATACCGCAGCTGCAGCTCCTCGAACCTCCCTGAGGCTCTCACCCGCGCCAGCGCATAGTTCAGGACTTCTTTCAGCCGGATGTTGCCCTTCGCCACCGCGATCCCGACGCCCTCGCCGAAATATTTCGACTCCAGAAACCCCCTGCCCCGAAACTGGCAGCAGCCCTCCGCTTCCTGGCCATTGATCCAGAACATCAGCGTGATCGCGTCGCCGAAGATCGCCTCGACCTTGCCCTCCTTCAACGCCGCGCGCAGCTCTTCATCGCTGCCAAAGGTGACAATCTCGGCCTTACCGAAGAAATCGCGTAGATACTGCTCATGCGCAGAGCCCTGGATGACGCCGATCTTCTTGCCGTCGAGCGCCTCGGGCGTAACGCCGTCGAGTTCGGTGCTGGTGCGGGTCACGAATTTAGCGGGCGTTGCGTAATAGCCGTCGGTGAAATCGACCTGCTCGATCGTGTTCCTAGTGATGGCTAGCGAAGCGATAACGGCGTCTGCCTCCTCGCCCTGCAGCGCTGGGGCGAGCTTGCTCCACTCCTGCGGATTGACCTCGCAGTTCACCTCCAGCTCGGCGCAGATGGCGCGGGCCAGATCGACATTGAAGCCGGTCAGCGTGCCGTCCTCGTCATAATAGTCGAACGGCGGATAATCGGTCTCGGTGACGAAGCGGAGCACCACCAGCCAGGACCAATCGGGTTTGGGGCCGAGTTGCTCCTCGCGCCATTGCGAGGCAGCAGGAGCGGGTGCGTCCTGGGTCTGTCCTTCACCCGGCATGCCGAGCCAGATGACAGCCGCGCTAGCCGCAACAACAGCTGCCTGGAGCCAACGGTTCAATCTCATCGCCGTTCTGCCAAGAATCATCAGCCTTTTTCCCGAACATAAGGGGTTGCCGCTATTTAGGCAAAACCAAGCCCCTTTTATGATCAGCACCTTGTCATCAAGGGGCGCCCGCTGCCGGCGTGATCATGACTGTGTTCGTTCCGCGTCATCAGGCGCCCCGGCGAAGCGGAGAACTGCCGCCGCGCGGGGTCGGCAAACCGCTGCCGCCTCCGGCAGCGCCTCTTCTTAGCGAAGAGCGGCTGCTTTGTCATGCGGGGCTTCGGCCCTCGCTCCTGCCCAGGCTGCGGGCGCTGGCGCTGCGCTGGGACGTGTCGCTGCGCAAGGCAGCGCGCGCCGCCAGGCTCATCACGCCGGAGCAGGATGCGCGGGCGCTCGCCAGCCAATGCGGCCTGCAAAGCGTGACCCAAGCCGACGCCATCGAGCTGCGCCCGCTCATGCCTTGTCCCGATATCCATCGGCTGCTGAAAGCGCGCGTGCCAATTCCCTTGCGGCAAGGACCGGCTGACCTGGTCGTCAATGCGGAACGTTTCACCGCGGAAGCACTGAGCGATCTCGCGGCGGCTCTCGGCGCCTCGAGGGAGCGGGTCGTCGTCGCCGACAGCGGCACGCTGAAGGCCGCGCTTGAGCGCAGCTATGGCCGCACTATCGCCGATGACGCGGCGAACGCGCTCGCCGAGCACCGGCCCCGCTTCAGCGCACATTGCGGCCTGTGGCGATGGCAGGGCGTCTTCCTGCTATGCATGGCAGGGCTGTTCCTGGGCGGCGCGATCTTTGCGCCGCGCGAGGCGATGGCCGTATTCAGTGCCGCTTTATCACTGATGTTTCTCATCACGATTTCGATGCGCATCGCCGCGGCGAGCTATGTGTTCCAGCGCCATCTGCGCGGCAAGCCGCGGCAAGCCCACGCGCTGCCTGAGGACGAGTTGCCAAACTACACCGTGCTGGTCGCGATGTATCGCGAGGCCGCCGTGCTGCCTGACCTGGTCGCGGGCCTCAAAGCACTCGCCTACCCACCGGCCAAGCTCGACATCAAGCTGGTGTTGGAAGTCGACGATAGCGAGACAATCGCCGCTGCCCGCGCACTCGATCTGCCCCCGCATTTCGACATCGTCGTCGCACCGGAGGGGGCACCGCGCACCAAGCCGCGCGCGCTGAACTACGCGCTGCAATTCGCCACCGGCGACCTACTCGTCATCTATGATGCCGAGGACCGGCCCGAGCCGCGCCAGCTCGCTAAGGCCGCCGCGCACTTCGCCCGCGCGCCGCGCGAGGTGGTCTGCCTGCAGGCACGCCTCACCTTCGACAATGCATCCGAGAACTGGATAGCCAAGCAGTTCACCATCGAATATGCCTCGCTGTTCGGTGGCATCCTTCCGATGCTCGGGCGCTTGGGCCTGCCGATGCCGCTCGGCGGCACCTCGAACCATTTCCGCATCGGCGCACTGCGCGCAGTTCTCGGGTGGGACGCCCATAACGTGACGGAAGACGCCGATCTCGGCATGCGGCTCTACCGCTGCGGCTACCGCGCCGAAGTGTTGGATTCGGTGACGCATGAGGAAGCCTGCTGCCGGATCTGGCCTTGGGTCAAGCAGCGCACCCGCTGGCTCAAGGGCTGGCTGCAGACTTACGGCGTGCATATGCGACAGCCCTTCCGCCTCGCACGCGAGCTGGGCCTGCCGGGCTTCCTCGCCTTCCAGGGCCATTTTGCCGGCGTTATTATCGCTTCGCTGGTCCACCCCTTGTCTTACGTGCTGATTATCCACGATCAGCTGGTCGGCATTCTCCTCCTTGAACCACAAACTGTGATCGGCCGACATCTGTGGATGCTGGCATTGTTCAATTTGGTCGCCGGCTTTGCCGCCTCCCTCGCGCTCGGCTTCTTCGTGCTGCAGACGAGGGGCGTGCGCCGGCTGATCCCGCAGCTTATCTTCATCCCGCTCTATTGGCTGATGATTTCGGCCGCGTGCTACCGGGCGGTTTACCAGCTGATCAAGGCTCCCCATTATTGGGAGAAGACCGAGCATGGCGTCAGCAAACACCGCCGGGATAGGAGACCGAAGAAGAAATGACCGCATCCGCGCAAACCATCACGCCGTCCGACGTGCTCACCTTCTGGTTTTCGGATAACGCCAAGGAGCATTGGTTCAAGAAAACCGACGCGTTCGATAACGAATGCCGCGACCGTTTCGGCTCCGCAGCAGAGGCGGCGAAGTCCGGGGCGCTTGATCACTGGGCCGAAACCCCGGAAGGCGCGCTCGCGCTCGTCATTCTGCTCGACCAGATCCCGCGCAACATCCATCGCGGCACGCGGGAGGCGTTCGCCGGCGACGAGAAGGCGCTCGCCACGGCAAAGGCGGCCATCGCCAGAGGGTTTGACGTGGCGACGCCCTCGGACAAGCGCAATTTCTTTTACCTGCCCTTCCAGCATTCGGAGCGCCTCGCGGATCAGGAGCGCGGCATGGAGCTCTACGCCACCAACGATGTCGATGACGGCTTGCGCTGGATGAAGGCGCACCACAAGATCATCGCCCGGTTCGGTCGCTTCCCGCATCGCAACGCGATTCTGGGGCGGGCCTCGACGTCGGAGGAGGAGGGGTTTCTAAGCGAGCCGGGCTCCAGCTTTTAAACGCCGAGGCCTCAAGGCTCGGACGCAGCCGGATTTCGGCCGCGCCCGATGGCTTTTCGCGTGAGATCAGGATAGGTCGAAGCGGTCGGCGTTCATCACCTTGCTCCAGGCCGCTGCGAAGTCCTTCACAAACTTCTCCTTCGAGTCGGCGCACGCATAGACTTCGCCGATTGCGCGCAGCTGCGAGTGCGCACCGAAGATCAGGTCGACACGCGTGGCTGTCCACTTCGGCTGCTTCGTCTTGCGGTCGCGGCCCTCATAGACGCCGTCCGCGCCGGCAGGCTCCCAGGCGGTGTCCATGGTGAGCAGGTTGACGAAGAAGTCGTTGGTCAGCACACCCGGCTTGTCGGTGAAGACGCCGTGCTTGGAGCCGCCGGCATTCGCACCGAGCACGCGCAGGCCGCCGACGAGAACCGTCATCTCGGGCGCCGTCAGCGTCAGCAATTGCGCCCGATCGACCAAGGCCTCCTCCGGCTGCATGAACTGCTGCCTGCCGCTGATATAGTTGCGGAAGCCGTCAGCACGGGGCTCGAGCGGAGCGAAGGAATCGACATCCGTCTGCTCTTGCGAGGCGTCCATGCGCCCCGGCGTGAACGGCACCTTCACGTCGACGCCGCCATCCTTTGCCGCCTTCTCGATCGCAGCGCAGCCGCCGAGCACGATCAAGTCGGCAAGCGACACCTTTTTGCCGCCGGTGGCCGAAGCGTTGAAGCCTTTTTGGATTTCCGCAAGCGCATCGAGCACCTTTCCGAGCTGGGTGGGCTGGTTGACCTCCCACTCCTTCTGAGGCGCGAGACGAATGCGCGCGCCGTTCGCCCCGCCGCGCTTGTCAGAGCCGCGGAAGGTCGAGGCCGACGCCCAGGCCGCCGACACCAGCTCGGAGACCGTGAGGCCGGAGGCGGCGATCTGGGCCTTCAGCGCCTCGACGTCCGCTTCCTCGATCAGCGGATGATCGACAGCCGCGATCGGATCCTGCCAGATCAGCGTCTCCTGCGGCACGAGCGCCCCGAGATAACGCACCTTCGGGCCCATATCGCGGTGCGTGAGCTTGAACCATGCCCGGGCGAAGGCGTCCGCGAACTGGTCCGGATGCTCATAGAAGCGCCGCGAGATTTTCTCATAGGCCGGGTCGAGGCGGAGCGAGAGGTCCGTAGTCAACATGGTGGGCCGATGCTTCTTAGATTTGTCGTGCGCGTCGGGAACATCGGCTGGGGCGTCCTTGGCGACCCACTGCCAGGCGCCGGCCGGGCTCTTCTCCAGCTCCCATTCCCATTTGAACAGGTTGTCGAAGAAGTGGTTGCTCCACTTGGTCGGCGTCTGCGACCAGGTCACTTCCGGGCCGCCGGTGATCGTATCGCCGCCAAAGCCCGTACCATGCCGGCTCTTCCAGCCGAGGCCCTGATCCTCGATCGCGGCACCTTCCGGGTCGGGGCCGAGGAGTGAGGGATCGCCGGCACCGTGGGTCTTGCCCAAAGTGTGGCCGCCGGCGATGAGGGCGACAGTCTCCTCATCATTCATCGCCATCCGGTAGAAGGTTTCGCGGATGTCCTTGGCCGCGGCAACCGCATCCGGCTTGCCGTTCGGCCCTTCCGGATTGACGTAGATCAGGCCCATTTGCACGGCCGCAAGGGGTTCCGAAAGCTGGCGTTCGCCGCTATAGCGCTCATCGCCCAGCCACGTTCCCTCTGGCCCCCAAAACAGCTCTTCCGGTTCCCAGACGTCCTTGCGGCCGCCGGCGAAACCGAACGTCTTAAAGCCCATCGATTCAAGGGCGGCGTTGCCGGCCAGGATCATCAGGTCGGCCCACGAAATCTTCCGGCCATATTTCTGCTTGATCGGCCACAAAAGCCGGCGCGCCTTATCGAGATTGGCATTGTCCGGCCAGGAATTGAGAGGGGCGAAACGCTGCTGGCCCGCGCCCGCGCCGCCGCGGCCATCCGTGATGCGATAGGTGCCCGCGCTGTGCCAGGCCATGCGGATCATCAGCCCGCCATAGTGGCCGAAGTCGGCGGGCCACCAGTCCTGTGAATCCGTCATCAGGGCATGCAAATCGGCGTTAACGGCATTCAGGTCGAGGCTCTCGAATTCCTTAGCGTAGTCGAAATCCTCGCCCATCGGATCGGACAAGGTTGAGTTCCGATGGAGAACAGAGAGGTCCAATTGCTCCGGCCACCAGTCGCGATTCCTACTCCCGCGGGCGCCGCCCGTGAACGGGCACTTGCCTTCTTCAGCCATGTTACCTGCCTATCCTCGATGCGTTTCGAATAGCTCCGTTCTCGCTTTTACCCGATGCGCTCCATCAGGGAAAGTTGACTCTGTTAATCGCTGCGATAAGATTTCCTGATGATACAAATGACGCTCCGGCAGCTTCGCTATTTCGATGCTCTGGCACGGCACAGCCATTTCGGACGCGCGGCGGCAGCTTGTGCAATCTCGCAGCCGGCTTTATCGATGCAGATCAAGGAGCTGGAGGAGGCTCTGGGTGCCGTCCTGATCGAGCGAAATGCGCGCCAGGTGAGACTCACACCGTTCGGCGAGGCGGCCGCCCTGCACATCCGCCAGATTCTGCGCACGGTCGACGAACTGGGGGACTTCGCGCGCGCCTCGCGAGAACGCTTTATGGGCCGGCTGCGCCTTGGCATGATCCCCACCATCGCCCCTTACCTGCTTCCGGCGGTGATTGGTAATCTCCTGCGCATACATCCCGGCCTCGATATTCACGTTCGCGAGGCGGTGACGTCGAAGCTCATTGACGAAATCGGCGATGGCCGGATCGACACGGCAATTGTAGCGCTGCCCGTGTCCGAGCCAGCGCTGGCCGAAATTCCCCTTTTTACGGAGAACTTCCTTCTGGTCCGGCCGGGCGAGGATGAGGGAACGCCAGTCCCCAGCAGCGAAAAGCTATGCGAAATGAAGCTACTGCTCCTGGAAGAGGGCCACTGCTTCCGGGATCAGGCGCTGTCGTTCTGCAATATGGAATCCCCGCCGGAGGTAATGGACGCGAGTTCTCTCTCCACCCTCGTGCAAATGGTCGGCGCCGGCATGGGCGTGACTTTGATCCCGGAAATGGCGGTGGAGCTTGAGACGCGCTCAAGATCGGTATCGGTCGTGCGCTTCAAAGACCCCGAACCCTCCCGCACCATCGGCATGATCTGGCGCAAGAGAAATCCTCTCGCCGGCCAGTTCCTCCAGATTTCCGAAGAGGTTGGTCGCTCAGCTGAAGTGCTGCGCAAGAAACGTAATCCGCCGCCGCGCTGACAGTCAGACCTGGCGCTAGCGCAAAGCGGCTGCCAGAAGACCCGCGCGCTACTTCCGCAAGGTTCGCGCGGGACGCTCCGAAGACAGCCTGTTATCTCGCTGGGACGCTGTGCTACGGCCGGCCTTACAGCAAGACTAGCCATATGCCGTCAGTATTGATTGCGATCTTCCCAGAAAGCCCGAACACCGTCGATGCTGTTCGGATCATGACCGCCATATTTGTCGGTTTTATCAGCAACGCCCGATGTACGGGTAGGCGGCGTCGCAACTGCTGCTGCCGCCGTAGGCGCGCCGGCCTGAGCAGTCTGAGTTGCTGCGGGCGCGCCAGCCTGCGGAGCCTGGTTCGCGGCGGGAGGCTTCGCGTATGCGGCCGGTGCCGTGGCAGCCTGAGCAGTCTGGTACGCGCCGGATGGGTTGTCGGACGCAGCCATCGCGGCCGAGGTACCGGTCAGCAGGAGAGCTGCTCCAAGAACGGAACGGACGACTGAGCTCATCATGACCCCCTGTAGAAAATTTCAATCTGTAAATTCACGGAAGAAGTCTTACTTCCAAACTCTGCGGTATGGGATGATTCTGTTGGTTTGAGGGCGAATCTTTGTTCATCGCCCACTGGACTAGAGGCGAATTTTTGTTTGCGGTTGAGCATAACGCTCAACAAGAGCACATCGCCCGATCGGATCTCCCCATCGCTCCTCGTCCGCACACCATGCCCGCAGCTCTGGGCCACGCCATCCACCAAGCCTTGCCCACCATCTCGCCTGTCATGCCGGCATCACCCTACGGCAACAGCCACGCCGCCATCGCCTGCCGATAGATATCGCGGGGTCATCAAACGCCTACGAATCGGCTAGCCTCCGGCATTAACACATTCTTAAACCTGCCGAAGAGCCGAACCTCACCTGCGATGATCAGCGCCGAGAAACCGCCCGCTCTGCCCCGCTATAGCCTGGAGAGGCTCGCAGCCGTTCCGCCGCGGCTGATCATCCTCGCTTTGCTCGGCACCACCGGCCATGGCGCGGCCGCGCGCGATGCTCTGGAGAAGATGCTGCGGCCGCTTCTCGCCGCTCCGCGCACGTTCGACGCTGCCCTCACAGCGCTCGCCGATGACGGTCTCATCACCCTCAGCAAAACGGGCCGCTGCCGTATCACCCCCGCAGGCCGGCGCGAGGCGGAGGGCGTCCTCGGCCCGGTGCTCGGCCGTAGCTGGAGTGATGTCGTGGGCCGTGGCCTCGCCGCTCTTGCGCTTGGCATGGACCCGCGTGGTGCGGACACCCCCCGCTATCTCGCCCGGCGGGACAATCTTGAAGGCGCGGCGTTTGCCTGTCTCTACGGCCTTAAGACCCCGGGGCCTCGTCCCTCCCGCTCTGAAGTCCGTTTTCTGTTCCTGCGCGCGCTCGTCTCCGCCCGCCTGCCGGAATGCGAAGCTGCTTTCACGGAGATCACCATGCAGAACACCTTGCGCGATCCTGTCAGCAGAGCCCTGATGCTGGGCGCCGCCGGCCTCAGCCGGGGCACGCTGCGGGATGCCGAGGGCGCGTTGCTGCGAAAGGCGCTGGATGTGAGCCCAGACGAGGGAGGCAGCATCGCCGAGTCGCTGGTGCGCCATGCCGCTGGGAAAGGCGCAATGCGTCCCCCCGCCGGCGTGCCGTTGCCGAAGCTCACCCTCGTACAGCCGAAGCAGCCGGCCGCATCGGAGGGTGACGAGCTCGCCGACTTCGCCGCAACCGTCCGCGACCTCGCCCGCACCCAGACCACCCACCCCTTTGCGGGCCGCGTCGCCATCGCTCAGGTCTATGATGCGGGGGTTCAGCGCGGCCTCGATTTCAGCACGCTGGAAGCCTTCAAGCAGCGCATCGCCGAAGCCGGCCGCGCCGGCCTCCTCGACCTGGAGCGCTACGATATCGCCGGGCCGATGGACGCCGCGTTGCGCGACCGCTCGCGCACCGCTTTCGGGCGCGATGTCCGGCATTTCATTGTCAACGAATGGATTTAAGCTAAGGGATAGTGTCCGAATGGATCCGCGCCTTGAGGCCTTCAAAAGCCCCGAGTTTTCTCGCGTTTTCGGCGCGGTGGCATCGATTGCCGGCGCGGCGGAGGAAGAGGCGATCGACGTCTCGACCATCGAGCCGACGGCGGATGAGGCAATCGCCGCCATCGTCCATCAGGCGCGCACCGCAAATCCCGATCCGGCTTCGCGGCTCCTGCTGATCAAGGGCCAGACCGGTACTGGCAAGACGCATACGCTGCTGACGGCCGTGCGTGCGCTCCACCGTGAGGGCGATGTGTTCGCCGTCGTGCTGCCGATGGTCGAGTTCGTCACCGAGGCGCAATTTGACGCCTGGCTGTGCCGCAGCCTCGTTGGACGGCTGTGCGAGCCGTATCTGGTGCCGGAAGGCTCGCCCGTCCCGCTGATCCGCCTCGCCGATGCGCTGCTCGACCTCATCCCCAATGTCACCGCCAAGAAGATCCGCGCGCTGATGGAGGGCAGCGAGGCGACGGTCACCGAGTCCGAGTTCAAGGCGCTGGTCTCCGGCATCCGCTCGCGTCTCGCCCGTGCCACCCGCATCCCGCCGGCCGGCGAAGCGACTATCGCCGCCATGCTCGGCCTTCTTATCGGCGACGACAACGCTCGCGACTATCTCTCGGGCCTTACCATCGACGCCCAGATCGCCGGCGTGCGCATTGCCAATGCCGATCCGGAACAATGCCCTCGGCTGCGGCTGGAGGAGCTGATCAAGCTGATCGGCGCGTTCGGCTGCGCGGTGTTCATCGCCTTCGACCAGCTCGAGCAGTCCAAGCTCGACGGCTGGGAGGGCCGGCTGACGCATGCCATCAGTCGCGGGGCGCTGATCACTGAGACGCTGCCCAATGTCGCCGTCGCCTTCGCGGTGTTGCCCTCGCTTTACGAGAACATCGCCGATGGCGTCGATCCCTCGATCCGCGACCGCATCGAGCGGCTCGGCGCGCAGCCCGTGCGCCTGAAGCCCTTGAGCCGCTCCGAGGTCGAGGCGCTTTTGGAGCGCCGGCTGGCGCTCCTTTATGATATGACCGGCGCCGGTCCCGACCCGTCGCAGCCGCTCTACCCGTTCGAGGGCTGGTTCCTCGACGAGCTCGCCGGCCAGACCTCGCGCTACGTCACCGAATATGTGCAGCAATACCAGCGCCTGCTGTTGGATAAGGGGCGGGCGCTGACGGCCGAGGATTTCCCGATACCGAGCGCGGAGGCCGAGGAAATCGCCCCGCTCGCCACGACGGCGCTGCGCCGGATTTCGCCGAATGACGCGGCACCAAACCGTATCCCCAGCGATCAGCGGTCCGCCCCCGCTGCAGGGTCACCCGTGATGGATTTCGACCAGCAATGGGAGCGCTCGCTCGCGCTGCATCCCTACACACCGATCCCCACCGACGGCGCCCGCCAGGCTGATCTGATCGATTGGGCGATCAAGGCTGCCGCGCCCGAGATGGAGGGCGTGACCGCGATCCGCACCAGGCGTGAATGCCGCGGCCGGGCGCAGACCTATGTGGTCGGCTTCGACATCGAGGAGGACGGCGTCGTCAAGGAGCGCCGCGACGTGGCGCTGTGCAACGAGACCAACACCGGCACCCAGCTCGCCGACGAGGTGCGCTCGGCCGTCACCTCCTGCCGGCCGGGCGTGCGCCCGGTGCTGGTGCGCCCGCGCGGCTCGCGCTTCCCCAAGGGCGGCCGCTCGGCTGGCCCCATTCTCGACGCCGCCGAAAAGGACGGCGCCATCATCGTGCGCCAGTTCGAGCCGACCAGCTGGGAGCGCATTCGGGCGCTGAAGGATTTCTTCGACCGCTTCCACGACCAGCCGGGCTTTCTCCAATGGCAGGCCAAGGCAAGGCCGCTGACGCAGATCGCCTCGCTCGCCGACATCTTGCAATATCCCTATCTCGCGCCAGAAGAGGAGATCCCGGTCGCGAAGGAGAAAGCGGCTCCCATCGAACAGCTCAAGCCCCGCGCCATGCGCAAGACGCCGTCCGGGCCGTTCGTGTTCCTCGGCCATGAGATCGACGGCGGCCAGGGCATCTACTGGGCGCCATTCGAGACCGATCCGAGGCTCCTCAACTTCGGCGTGCTGGTCACCGGCAATTCCGGCTCCGGCAAAACGCAGACCTTGCGCGTGCTGATCGACGGCGTCACGTCGATGGACGCGCCAGTGTGCATCTTCGACTTCAAGAACGACTACGGCGACCGCGAATTCACCGTCCAGCAGGGCCTGCGCGTCCATGACGTGCGCCGCCACGGCATCCCGTTCAACCCGCTGTTCCCGAGCGCGGCCGATGACGGCAAGGCGCAGCCGATCGAGCATATCTTCACTATCACCGGCGTCTTGAAGCGCGTCTTCGGCTTAGGGGATCGCCAGGCGGCGCTCTTGCGTGACGCCATGAAGGAGGCCTTCGAGAAGCATGGCGTCGATCCGCAGAAATGGGTGCCGGTCGACGACATCCGCGCGCCGTCTTTTAACGAGGTCGTCGCGATCCTGGAGGAGCAGAAGGAGGGCAAGAACGCGACCGCCATCAGCCTGCTCGACCGCGTGTCGCCGCTGTTCGAGCTGGGCCTGTTTCCCAAATCCTGGGAGCTGGAGACGCCGTTCGAGCAAATGCTGGGCGAGCGTCTGGTGCTGTCGCTGTTCGAGCTGCCGACCGACGAGATCAAGGCCGCACTCGCCGAGCTGATCATCATCCGCCTGCATGGCTATCTCGTTCGTGGTGCCCAGCCCCGCCGTCTAACGCGCCTCTTGGTGCTCGACGAGGCCTGGCGCGTGGCGTCGTCGAAGCACCTGGAGAATTTGGCGCGAGAGGGGCGCGCGTTTGGCGTCGGGCTGGCGATCGGAACGCAATATCCGGGCGACCTGCCGCCGGACCTCGCCGGGTCGCTGGCGACGAAGATCTTCCTCAAAAACCAGCAGCCCGATCACCGCAGGGCCGTGGTCCGCGCGCTAACGGGAGGCTCGTCGGGCAGCGGACAGGCGGCGGAGCTGCTGGAGTTTATGGAAAAACAGGAGATGTTCCAGGGCCTGATCGCGAACCAGCAATATGCGCCGTTCGCAGCGTTCAAGCTGCTGCCGTATTACGCAAGGGAACAGGCCGAGGAGGAGCAGAGCGAGGGGACGGGAACGCTGGGGCGTTAACTTTGCCCAGCCAGTCTTAGCCTGCGGCCGGTGGACGAAAAGGATATGCCAACAACGCGCCGTGCTGCGGTTGCGTGAGCGAACTCACCGCGATTTGCCCCCCCAAACCGCCGCCAGCCGTGCCTCTACCCTCCGGATCGCGCGCTCCGTCCGGGCAGCCCTCCCGACACCTCCTGCTGAAACTGCCGCAGCGCAATCGGGTCGGCGGCGAGCGCCTGGAATCTGCCGTTGGTCGACCAGTCTTTATAAGGGATGGGCAGGAAGGCGGTGAACATCACCAGATAGGCGCCGAGCGAGAGCGAGATGGCGACGAACACCACGAACATGTTCAGCACGAAATAGGCCGAGGGGCTCTGGAAGATCATCACCGCAGCATAGATGTGGATATAGAGCAGCGCGGCGAAGGCGGCGAGCATCCCCAAAGCGGCGATGACCCCGATAATCATGGTTGTCCGGTTCGCCCAGCCGGCGACGACCAGATAGGGGTTGCTGCGCGAAATATAGGGCTGGCCGTTGTCGGCATAGAGATAGGCGCTGCGCATGACCTCGCCGAGCCGCGGATCGAGCCGGGCAATGATGCAGCTCATCGCCGCCTTGATGGTCTGCAGATGCATCAGCGAATAGGTCACCTTCAGCGAGGCGAAGCCGCTGAAGGCCAGCAGAATGGCGAGGATGGTCGGATTGTAGTCCAGCTTGATACCGGAAAGGCTCAAGGGGATCTGGTAGTCGAACACATAGCCCGCGACATAAGCGGTGATGATGATCGAGGCCGAGGTGAAGATATTGATCCCCGACTGCACGTCCTTCTGCGAACCGTAAAGCCGCGCGAGGACGTCGAGGACGTCGAGGACGTCCCGCGCGGTCTTCGGCTCCTTGTCCAGATAGCCGCACATATCCTCGGTGACGATGGCGGCCGAGCGCATCCAGCGCACCGGATAATATCTGCCGTTCAGCTCGCGCTGGCGCTGCCTCAGCCGGGCTTTCAGCTTGCGCAGCAGCCGGAAGTTATAGAGCCGCTTCCGCAGCCGTGAGCCACTCGTTGGAAAGGACATGGCAATCGACCAATCGAACGCTTCCGCCGCTTCGGAAGTGCAGGAAGGATGCCATGCGCTGCAAGCCTGTGCCTGGAGACCTTAGAGGAAACCCGCAGGTTTTTTATCAAAGCGGCGGTGATCTGCCGCGCTACCGGAACCAAAACGCTGGCTGTGAATCCTATTCACAGGTAACACGAAACGGTCTCGCGCGAGGGCCCCCCAATGAACATGCCGGTGAGCTTGCACCGCCTCTGGCCATGGCAGTCAGCCAGCCGGAGGGCAGGCAATGAATGATCGCGTTGCCCGCGTATTGTCTATCGCCGCTGTCTTCCTGCTCGCGGGACTCCTGCTGCAGCCTTATATCAACCGCCTGATCTTCTCGGCTGACACACCGCGCCCCGTCGCTGCGCGCGGTGATCTCTCAGCCTTCGAGAAATCCAGCATCGACGTATTCCAGGAGGCCTCGCCCTCCGTGGTGCAGGTGGTCGCCCGGCCGGTCGGTGCGCAGAGCGAGGGACAGGTGCAGTCCGGAACCGGCTTCATCTGGGACGCGGCCGGTCATATCGTCACCAACAACCACGTCATCGACAACACCGACGGTGTCGTGGTCCGGCTCTCATCGGGCAAGGTGCTGACGGCGACCATTGTCGGGCGCACGCCCAATTACGACCTCGCGGTGCTGCGCGTCGACAGCCGGGATGTGCTGCCGCCGGCGCTTCCGCTCGGCAAGTCGGGCGATCTGCGGGTCGGCCAGACCGCCTATGCGATCGGCAATCCCTTTGGCCTCGATCAATCCCTGACGATGGGCATCATCAGCGCCCTGAAGCGCCACCTGCCGACCAGCGGCGGCCGGGAGGTCTCCGATGTCATCCAGACCGATACAGCGATCAATCCCGGGAATTCGGGTGGACCGCTGCTCGACTCCGCCGGCCGGGTGATTGGCGTCAACACCGCGATTTTCTCCCCGTCCGGCACCAATGCCGGGATCGGCTTCGCCATTCCCGTCGATGTGGCGAACCGCATCGTCCCGGCGCTGATCCGGTCGGGGCGCGTGCCGACGCCGGGGATCGGCATCCTGGTGGCCGATGAGGCGACCACGGCGCAGCTCGGCGTCCCGGGCGTCGTCATTGCCGATGTCGTGCCGGATTCACCCGCCGCGCGCGCCGGCCTGCGCGGCATCGATCGCGCGAAAGGCGCGATCGGCGACGTGATCGTGGCAGCGGATGGCCAGCCGGTGCAAAGGCTGACCGACCTGACCCAGCAGCTCGAGCGTGCCGGTCAGGGCAAAACTGTGACGTTGACCGTACAGCGGGGCAGCAATAGCCGTCAGGTCGAGGTGCAGGTGGTCGATATCGGCGAGCGCTGATCCCGGCAGATCACATCTGATAGTCCGGCAGCTCGAAGTCGTCACGCAGGTCCCGGCCGATCAGAAAATCGGCAAGCGGCGGGATGGTCAGCAGATTTGCCACGTGATTGCGCAGCCAGACGCCCCATGCCGACTGGGGCGCAAAGCTTGAAGCAAAGTTCGCCGCCGATTTCTGCTTGCCCTCGATGAAGGGTCGCAGCTTCTGCTCATGGCTGCGGAAGGCTGCCGCGTAATCACCGCCCGCCCGGGAGAGCTCGCCGGCCAGCACATAGGCTTCCGTCATGCCAAGGCCTGTGCCCTCGCCGGCGAGCAGCGATACGGCGCAGGCCGCATCGCCGATCAGCATCACCCGGCCCTTCGACCATTGGTCCATGCGGATCTGGCTGACGCGGTCGAAATAGATGTCGTCGACATGCTCCATCGCTTCGAGGATTTGCGGACATTCCCAGCCGGCATCGCCGAACAGGCGACGCAGCAGCGCCTTGGTTTCGGCCGGCCCGTGTGGATCGTGGCCACCCGTCTGCTCGGCGGTGAAGACGAACAGAAACAGCGTGCGCTCGCCGCGCATGGCGAAGCGCGAGACCTGCTTGCCCGGCACGGCATAGTTGACATAGACCAGCTCGTCGCGCGGCCGGTAGCCTTCGACTTCGAAAGCGGCAACCCGGTAGCCGAGATATTTCTCGAAGGCGCTTTCCGGCCCGAACACAAGCTCGCGCACAGCCGAGTGCAGCCCATCGGCGCCGATGACGAGATCGAAATCGCGTGCGCCACCCTTCTCCAAGCCGGCACGGACGCCGTCTTTATGCTCTTCGAGCGCGCAGATGCTGTTGCCGAACAGCGTCTCGGCCCGCTCCTTGATCCTGTCATAGATCGTCTCGGCAAGGTCGCCGCGCGGCAGGCTGGTGAAGCGCTCATTGGTCATCCGGCCGAGAACGTCGGCGGAGAAACCGCCCACCTTGCGGCCTTCGCTGTCGACAAAGCGCACCTCCTGCACGGAATAACCTTTCTCCCGCACTTCCGGCAGAATTCCCATGCGCTCGGCGACGGTGTAGCCCACCCCCCAGAAATCGATGATGTAGCCGCCGGCGCGAAAATGCGGAGATTTCTCGATGAGGGTCGGCTCGTGGCCCGTCTTGTGGAGCCAATAAGCCAGAGTTGGACCGGCAACGCCGGCACCATTGATGGCGATCTTCATCATATTCCTCCGTCGCCTGGAGTTTGGTAGCGTGACGTCGCAACGGACGAGCCGCATGTATGGAAGATGACGCTCAAGGTGCTTTAATTGTTCCCCCTGAACGCAGCTATTCCGCGGCCTGGCGGCCTTCAGCCGCAGCATGTTTCCCGGCGGTGCGCTCCACCACCCAGCCGAGCGTCAGCCCCTGAATGATGACGGTAAACAGCACCACGGCATAAGTCGCAGCAAGGATGGTCGGGCGTGCCTCGCTGTCAGGCAAAGACAGAGCGAGCGCCACGGATATACCGCCGCGGACACCGCCCCAGGTCAAAACCGGAATGGTGCCTTGGGCGAAATGCTGCCAGCGATCGAGAACAAGAACCGGCCCGCCGACGGCGATGAACCGGGCGAGCAGCACCAGCGGTACCGCGATGAGCCAGACCGGCAGGAAGGATGGATCAAAGCCGATGACCAGCACTTCAAGGCCGATGAGCAGAAACAGCACCGCGTTCAAAATATCGTCCGTGAGCGTCCAGAAGCCGAACACATAGCGCTTGGTGACATCGCTCATGGCATAGGCGGCGCCGCGATTGCCGATCAGCACGCCCGCCACCACGACAGCGATCGGTCCGCTCATGCCGAGCTTATTGGCGAGCGCGTATGTGCCGGTGACGAGCGCCAGCGAGATCAGCACCTCGATCGAATAGTCGTCGATCGCCCGCAGCGCGCGATAGGCCACATAGCCCGTGATCAGCCCGAGCAGCCCTCCCCCGCCTGCTTCGACAAGCAGGAGGCGTCCGGCCTCGGGCAGGCCAAATCCGCCATCAGCGCTATAAGCAGCCTGCAAGGCCACGGTGAACAGCACGACACCAATTCCGTCATTGAACAGCGCCTCGCCGGACATGTCCGTCTCCAGGATTTCCGGCACGTCGGCGGATTTGAGCGTGGTCAGCACCGCAACGGGGTCAGTCGGCGCAATCAGCGCGCCGAACACCAGCGCCCAGCCAAAGCTGACCGGCAGGTCGAGCAGCGCCGCGGCAGCCGAGAGGCCGGCTGCCACGATGACCATCGAGATGAGCACCCCCACCGTCGCCAGAATGCCTACCACCGTGGCCCGCCTGCGCAGCTTGTCGAGATCCACATGCAGGGCGCCGGCAAACAGTAGGAAGGCCAGCATGCCCTCCATCACCGCCTTGTAGAAATCGATCTGGCGAATGGTTTCCTTAAGGTCGGCATAGACCGAGGTCTGCGGAAACAGATATTCGATGCTGATCAGCAGCAGCGAGGCGCCGAGGCCCATGACCAGCAGGCCGATATTGGCGGGTAGCCGCAGCAGCCGGTGATTGACCCAGGCAAAAATCGCGGTGAGGGTCAGGAGGCTGGCGACCAGTTCAAATAGTGACAGCAAAATATATTTCCCTTCTATCGTCGGGTTAAACGATCGGGAACGCGAAAGGATCGGCTTGAAATGCACCGCGCTCAAACCGGGGAGCGGGAATCCCGGCCAACAAAAACCCCGCAGCCTCAAGGAGACTACGGGGCAGGTTTACTTAACGTTAACGGGGTTGCTGAGATTAGCCGCCGCGCGGCCTGTTGAAGCCGCCGCCGGCCTCACGCTCGCTGCCGCCGCTTCTGATCGAGCCGGTCGAACCTTGGCCGCGGCTCAAGCCACCGCCATTGGCGCCGCGTTCAAGCCGTTGCGGCTCACGCCCGCCGCGGCCTGGACTCCGCTCGCCGACGGCCCGACGCTCAGTCCGACCCTGCGGGGGCCGCTCTGCGTTGCGGCTGCGCTCACCGCGCTGCTCCATGCGGCGATCACCGCGCTCCTCGGCGCGACGCTCACTGCGGCGGTTGCCGCGCTCCTCGGCGCGACGCTCACTGCGGCGGTTGCCACGCTCCTCGGCGCGACGCTCCGTGCTACGGCTGCTGCGCTCACGCCGCTCGACCTGCTCTGTACGACGATTGCGGTCGCGGCGTTCTACCTGACGGTTGTCGTTGCGGTCCTGATCCGACCTATCGGCTCTGTTCTCCCTGCGCTCGCGCCGACCAGGGCCGCCCCGGTCATGATCCTCACCGCGCCATACCGTGCGCCAATGGTTCCGGCGGCCATACCAGGGCCGGTTCCGATAATAGTCGTCCCAATAGGTGCCGACGCTAAAGGCGATCACCGGCAGATCGATCTCATCGCCATACTCGATAATGGGGACATAGGCCCCCTCATAGGCATGAGTCAGATAGCCGGCGGCCACCCAACCCCGGTTGCCATCCCAGGACACATCGCACCAGCTATAGCCGCTCAGGCAACCATAAATATCGACCACCGCACCTTCCGCGAGGCTCACGACCACGGGAAATTCCGTGCTCGGCCCGGCGCGCATGTTCAGGTCAGTTGTCACGCGCGCCGTATCAGCAGCTGCTAGCGCAGGCAACGCGGTACTCGACAGCAGGGCTGCCGCCGCAAACATTATCGATCGTCTCATCGGATTGTCCTTCTCTCTCGTCCCAGCAAAGGGGCGATCTGACGCGTCAAAGGGCGCTGCCCTGCCGCTCACCTCGTGCCCCTTGCTATGCTCTGAAAAGACAACTCAAATGCCTGATAAAGGTTCTATGACAAAGCTGTCAGGTCCGGCGGAGCGCACTTGGAAGGTCGCCGGCGGCAAAGGTTCTCGATCTATGTCATGCCGGCGCAAACGAGGGCTCATGACCGCCCGTTGAGAACCGCGGGACTTCATACACCTGGTAATGGGAACGTGATCGGAGGAGGCTGCGTTCTCCCCTTAGCGGCGCGGCGCCCAGCGAGCGCTTTCTCCGGATCCCGCCAAGCGCTGCTTATGGCGCCACCAATCAAAGTCATTCAGTGCCCGCAGGGCCGGCTGAGCAACACGTTGTTTGCGGCCCACGAAAATTCCGGGGTTGCAATGTCATCGAGTTTTCTTGCCAGCACATTGGGATTCATGGCTGAGCCGTGGTTTGCGATAGGCTGGTACGCCGTCTCCATCATAAGCATGATCTGGATGATCTATGACGCCGAGAACGCCAACAGCGCCCTCAACCCGCCGCTGAAGGTGGCTTGGCCGATCATCATTTTTTTCTTCTCCATAATCGGTCTTGCGCTCTATCTCGTCACCTCCCGCCCCTCCGATATCGGCCACTATCACGGGCGGATGGAGAAGATGCAGCGCTTCACCGCGTATTCGAAGCCGCGCTGGCGCAAGGTGATCGCGTCCGCCACGCACTGCGTTGGTGGCGATGGTCTCGGCATCATGACCGCGATGGCGCTCTCACGCGTGTGGGGTCTCACCTTTTGGCAGGAATTCTGGTTCGAATATCTGGTCGGCTATCTGTTCGGCTGGTTCATATTCCAGCTCTGGGCGATGCGTCTTCACGGCAATGACTGGCTGACCTCGATCTGGAAGGGTGGCCGGGCCGAGTTCTTCTCGATGATTACCGTGATGATCGGAATGGGGTTGGTGATGCGCTTCGTCACCCCGAATGTTGTCGGCACGCGGCCGCTCCCGGACAGCTTCGCCTTCTGGACCTTCGGCGCGCTCGGCCTTCTCGTCGGCTTCATCGCGACCTATCCGATGAACTGGTGGCTGGTGGCGATCGGCTGGAAACACGGCCAAGGCCACGAGCACATGCTGGAGCAGATGCACGCCGAGCATCACGGCCAATCGCGCAGTGAACGGCACGCCTCGGAAGCAGTGATGTGACGGGGTAAGCTGCAGCCTCCGGGCGAACCCGCGGCTTGCACAACAGAACGGGCGATCAGTTCACACCGATCGCCCGTTTTATCGTGGTTAGCCGCGCATCTGTTCTTCTACAGCGGTACCGCAACCTACCCCGGCACTAGCGAAGATACGGGCAAAGCCGCTGTTCGCCGCCATAGGTCGTATAATATCCGGTATCCGGCTCGAATGAGCGATATCGGGCCTCACAGCGATCGATCGCGTCCTCCGCTGCCGAATGACTCAAGCCTTCTGCGACGAGCGAGCCGATGAGACCGGCCGCAAACGCGGCACCGGGGCCAAAATCATCGTCATGACGCCAATGGTGGTGACGATGCCGGCCGTGCCACCGGACTTTTTCTATATTCGCATTGCTGGAAAGGGCGCTCGCGCCGCCTTGCATGGGCGTCGCCGCACGCGCCGGAATGAGACTTGCCGGCAAGAAAAGTAGGGCAGCAGCGACAATCGCGACCCCGCGTTTTGCAGCATTGTTCTTCATCTCTGCTCCTTTCTTGAGAACACACGAGTTTGAAAAATGAGCCAGTGTTTGCTTGGCTCATATTCCCGGAACGTCATTGGATGATCATCGTTCCGAATTTTTTGCTGTTCACGAGTTAGCCTTGGTTCCATCCAGCTCTGAAAGCATAACCGATAAAGTCTGTTTACGGATTCTCCATTAATCTAGTTAGTGCAATTTAGCATTTATAAGATATTCTTAATTAAACGTTATATAGCTAAAATCCATGCACAAAAATAACAATCCTGCAGTTCATCACGTCATATCTCGACAAAGCCGATGATATGCTGGCCCACAGCATGGCACTGACATCGAAGGTCATCATCAACTTAGATTGTCTATTTTCTTGTGATCTGTAGCTATGTCGCCATCTAAACAATATTTTCTCACAAATTTTGCAACGAAATCTGTTTTGCGTCGTTACCATTAAATACCGGCGAGGCGGGGATCAATATCGAAACGCACGAAAGGAGATCAACGCGTGAAAAGACACCTCATGCCAGTTTACATGACGGCGGCGCTCGCACTCGCCACGACCAGCGCCTTCGCACAGCAGTCGGGGCAGAGCGACCAGCCGAACCAGCAGAAGCAGGCTGCACAGACGGAGCAGCAGTCCGGCCAGCCGAGCAACGCGCAGAACGCGCAGCACATGGCGATGACGCAGGGCAAGCTGCGCAAGGCGCTCCAGGACGCCGGATTCAAGAGCATTCGCGTCATCGATGCGAGCTATCTCGTCCAGGCGCAAACCCAGGATGGCGACAGTGTGCTGATGTTCATCAATCCGCCGCAGACCACCGCCTCAAAAGCGGACAATCAGCAAGGCGGCAAGAACAACAGCAACAGTAACAACAAGTCTCAGTAACGAGACTTGTTGCGCGTACAGTCCGCGAGAACTCCTCCTCGCGGGCTGTATCAGACTTGCATCGCATTCAATCAACTGAAACTGCTAAGGAGGAAACTATGAGAACATATCTCATGGCCAGTGTACTCGCACTCGCATGCGCAACCCCTGCACTTGCGCAGAGCGACAATATGGCTTCCAAGAAGCTCACCACCAACTTCGTCAACAACAATGGCAAGAATATCGGCACTGCGACGCTGATGCAGACGCCAAATGGTGTGCTGATCCAGACCAACCTGCACAACCTGCCGATGGGTAAGCATGCCATGCATATCCATAAAACCGGCAAGTGCGACGTCCAGGGCGACTTCCAGTCGGCCGGCGACCATTATGCGCCGGGCGGCAATGAGCATGGGTTCAAGAGCGAAAACGGACCGCATGCGGGCGACCTCCCCAATCAGGTGGTCGACCGGCGTGGCCGGCTCCGGGCCGACATTCTTGCACCGGCTGTAACGCTGGAGAAGGGTGCCAAAGCCACGCTGCTCGACAATGACGGCTCAGCCCTGGTCATTCATTCCGACGCGGACGATTACCAGACGCAACCGGCCGGTGATTCGGGCGACCGCATTGCCTGCGCCGTGATTTCCGACCAGTCGGAGCAGGCCATGAACGGCCAATCCGGCAATCAGAATCAGCGCTCGCAATCGAGCGCGATGAGCGACAATGAGCAGAACGAGTCTTCCTCGCAGCAGCGCGGACAGCGCACAGCTGCGCTGGAGAACAACAACCAGACGCAGTCGGATATTACGCCGACAGCCGTATCGCTCAATCTGATCTATACGGGCTGGTCCGCCCGTGACCTCATCGGCCAGGACGTCTACGGCTCCAACCAGAATGATCTGGGCGAGATCCAGGACCTCATCGTCGACCCGAAAGGCAAAGTGAAGTCTATCGTGGTAGAGGGCGGGGGCTTCCTCGATATCGGCAACTCGACCTTCCGCATTCCGCTGTCGGATGTGGATATGACGCCTGGAAAGGATGGCGTGTCAGTCACCGTATCCGAGCAGCAGGCCGAAAACCGCGGTTGGTACGACGAACCGGAGGCAGTTTCCACCGGCCCGCGCGAGTTTCGCGTAAATCAGCTTATCGGCGAATATGCGCGGCTGAAGGATGGCAAAGGCTTCGGCTATGTGAGCGATGTCGTCTTCGGCAAGAACGGCAAGATCATGGCGGTGCTGGTCGACCGCGATAAAGCCAATGGCGGTGGGACTTACGGCTACCCCTATTACGGCTACAACGGCGGCTGGCGGCCCGGCGCCGACCGCTACGCGCTGCCTTTCAGCTCGCTTGAGATGGCCTCACAAGCTCCGCAGGTTGACAAGAGCAAGCTTGAGGACAACAGCTAATCATTAGATCTCGGGAAAACTGGGGAGCGTATGCTCCCCTTTTTTTCCCGCGATATTCATCGTGACCGGCGCGCCTTGCACGGCCCGGAACTTCTGCTCGCACCGCCGGTTTGCCTGATGGCAATGTTCTATTCAGGCGTCGCCTGCCAGATCAACGCAGCGCTGAATCAAGAGGGTCATAGGAAAATGCGGCTGGCGCTGTGCCGTTGCCACCGCAAAGGCGGGGCTGTTCTCAACATCCCCGGTGCCCCCTGCTGGTGAGATCATGATCGCGCGTTTGCAAAATCTGTGGGAAAGGCTTCGGACCAGTCTTTGGTTCTTTCCGAGTGTCATTGCGCTTACGGGGGCGTTGCTCGCCTGGTTCGCGCTCAGCATTCACCTCTATCTGGACAATACCTGGTGGCTCTACGGCGGAAGTCTCGATGCCGCATCGAGCCTGCTCTCCAGTTTCCTCAATTCCCTGATCACCGTCGCCGCGCTCGCCGTCTCGATCACCATGGTGGTGCTGACGCTTGCGGCGCAGCAGCTCGGGCCGCGGCTGATCCGCACGTTCGTTGCGAGCTGGCAGACCCAGATCCCGCTCGGGATCTTTATCGCCGCCATTCTCTATCTCGTGCTCGTACTGCGCTCGCTTCCCGCACAGAACGACGGGTCGGTACCCAATCTCGCCGTGACCATCGGCACCGGCTTTGTCATCCTGTGCACCTTTGCGCTGCTGTTCTTCACCCATTTCCTGTCGCGCTCCATCGTGGCGGACACCACCATCGAGCGCGTCGGCTCCGAGCTCGACGCCGCCGCCGAGCGGCTGCTGCCGGAGGAGGCCGAAGGAGATGCACCGCTCGAGCTGATCGAGCGCACCGCCGACCGGGATCGGCCCAAGCTCGCTCTCGACTGGGGCGGCTATGTCCAGGCAGTCGACTATGGCCGCATTGCCAAGGCGGCCGAGGAAGAAGATGTCGTACTCCATGTGCATTTTCGGCCAGGCTCGTTCCTCATTCCAGGCGGCGAGCATGTCACGATGCTCAAAGGCAAAGCCTCCGACAAGCTGAAGGAGGCGCTGCATGGCGCAGTATCGGTTGGGCGGGAGCGGACCACGCCGCAGGATCTCGAATATTGCATCCGCCAGCTTGTCGAGGTGGCGATGCGAGGCCTGTACGTCTGGGACGTCTATACCTGCATGGCGGTGCTCGATCGCGTGGCGTTGTCGATCGCGCGGATCATGCAGCGCGGTCGCCAGCAGCGCGTATGGCAGGGCGAGGACGGCAAAGTGCGCCTCCTCGCCGAGAGCGTCAGTTTCGACAGTGTTGTGGGCGAGGCGTTTAATCAGATCCGCCAGGGTGGGGTGAAGTTCCCGGCCGTGCTGATTCATCTTGCCTGGATTTTGGAGAAGCTTTTCCAGCAGGCAAAAACGGCGACCCAACGCGAAGTCCTCGCCGAGCACGTCCGCCTCGTCGTTGAGGCTGGCAGACGATCGATCGCGGAGCCCGCCGACTTTGCCGTGCTCGAGCGCCAGGCGCCGAAGGCGCTGGCCTTCGCAGTCGGCAAGGACGGGTGCGCTCCATCGATGTCTCGGGCTGAGGCACCATCCATTGCGTAGCTCGCAGGGGCATTCGGCAGACGGTTGAATAGCTTATACGGACGCGTGGTGCTGTGCTATAGCGGCCCTGGGGTTTCAGCCTTCAGGGGGCACAGTCGCGTATGGTCGCATTCAATCAACTCTGGGCAAATCACCCGACCAATTCCGGCGAGCAATATCCCTGCCGCACGCTCGGCATCGCCAATTTCGCCAATCAGTGCGCGATCCGCATGGGCGTGTGCCTGAAGCGCTCAGGCGTGACGCTCGGGCAGGTGCGCGGCGCGATCACCTGCAATCAGGCCTCGCCAACTGGCCACGGCGCGGATGAGATGCATTTCGTGCGCGCGCAGGAGCTGGCGCAGGCGATCCGCGGCGGCGGCATTCCCGGCGTCGGCGGACTCTATACGCTGCGCGATCCGCGCAATTTCGCTGATGAGCTGAACGGTAAACGCGGCATCATCTTCTTCAACGGCTATTGGTGGCGCACGACCGACACCACGCGCCCAACCGGCGACCACATCGACGTATGGAACGGCTGGCGCGCCTCGGCCAAAATGCTGTTTCCCTGGTTCGGCTGGCTGGGCGGATACAACAAATCCAGCGAGATCTGTTCTGGGAGGTCAAGTGAGGATCATCTTTGGCATCCTGTTCGGCGTATCCTTTGCCCTGGCTGGCGCGGCCCTGGCCGGCTGGCTCGGTGACCTCCTGCTCGATGTGATGCGCTTCGAAAGCCCGGATCAGGTCGCGAATTATCAGTTTGCCGTACAGCTCGCGGTGACCGCTCTCATCGCGCTGATCGGCGTCGCAATTGGCCTCGCTGTCGCGGCACGGCTGCGCCCCCGCCTGTTCCGCAAGGGAATTTGATGGCGAGGGAGCGCGCAGTCCAGCTGTCGCCGAGGGGCGCTGCGCGGCGACCCGTCCCGCCTAAAACACGCTGAAATTGCCGTAGGCGCGGAAGGACACGAAGGTATAGGTGTCCTTCACGCCGGGAATGCCGTGGATGAAGCTCTGCACATAGGCCGCGACTTCATCGACATCGTTGAAGTTCGACTTCACCAGAAGATCGTACTGCCCCGTGATCGAGTAGACCTCGACCTCCGACGGGCTCTTGTCGACGATGGTGTTGCCGACGGTGTCGGCGGCGCCCAGCTCGCACTTCACCATGATGAAGAGTGTTCTCATGCCTTGTCCTCCTGCAGCCCAGCCGAGCGGGCCATTTTTGCGCTCACGGCGGCAACGGCAATAATCGTTCCTGCGTTACCTCTCCAGCGGCGCCCAGTAAAGGCGAATGCCGCTAACGGAAAGCGAAGAATGTCCGCACGATGTCTCAGCATCCCGCACGAGCGATTGCGAACCCGCCCCCCTTGTCCCATAAACCAGCAGTGACTTATGCCAATTTTCAGACCGTGTTATAGCGCGCGGCGATTTCCAGCTCCGAGGACACCTATGCCTATCATTGCCGCGAATCGAGAAGCCGCGGATGCCAACGCGTTGAACGGGGCGCGCTACGATCTCGGGTCCATAGCCGGGATGGCGTTGCTTTTGGCTTGCGCATGAAGTTGGTGCTTTTGGCAGCCGCGGGCGGTGCGCTCGGGTCATCGGCGCGTTATCTGTTCAGTGTCGCGGCGGCGAAATTGCTTGGCATGGGGTTTCCCTGGGGCACGCTCGGCGTGAACATCATCGGCTCGCTGCTCATGGGGCTGCTCATCGAGCTCGGCGCACTGAAGTTGTCGATGTCGCAGGAATGGCGGGTATTCCTCGCCACTGGCGTTCTCGGCGGCTTCACCACCTTCTCGGCGTTCTCGCTCGATTTTGCCGTGCTGTTCGAGCGAAGGGACCACTTGTTGGCTGTGCTCTATCTGCTCGGCTCGGTCGGCCTCTCGTTGCTCGCGCTGTTCGCTGGCCTGCATCTGGTGCGCGCATGGCTGACTTGAAAGAAGGCGATCTGCGCCGTGTGACGCAAAGCGAGGCCGGCATGCGCCTCGACCGCTGGCTAAAGGCGCACTTCCCTGCCCTCCCCCATAGCCTGATGCAGAAGCTGCTGCGCACCGGCGCGATCCGCGTCGATGGTGGGCGGGCCAAACCTGACAGCCGGCTGGAGAGTGGCCAGCAGGTCAAGGTTCGCAGCCTTGCCGGTTTCGAGGCGGATAAGACGGCCGGTGCCGGCCCATCGCTACGCCCGCCGCAGGGCGTGTCCAAAGCCGACCGCGACTTCATCGAGCGCGCCATTCTCTATGAAGACGACGAGCTGATGGTGCTGAACAAGCCCTACGGCATCGCGGTCCAGGGGGGGACGAAGACCACGCGTCATATCGACGGCATGCTGGCCGGCATGGCCGATCGGTTCGGCGAACGCCCGCGCCTTGTCCACCGGCTCGACCGTGACACGTCCGGTGTGCTGCTGGTGGCGAAGAAGCGCGACGTTGCGGCGCGGCTCGGCAAGCTGTTCCAGACCCGCTCGGTGCAGAAGATCTATTGGGCGCTGGCGAAAGGCATTCCCAAGCCGCCACAGGGCAAGATCGAGGCCGCGCTGGTGAAGGCCTCCGGGCCCGAAGGCGACCGGGTGCGCAAGGCCGAGGCCGGCGAGCAGGAGGTCGCGCAGGCGGCGGTCACGCATTATTCCGTCATCGATCGCGTCGGCACCCGTCTTGCATGGGTGACACTAAAACCCGTCACCGGCCGCCAGCATCAGCTGCGCGCGCATATGGCGATTCTCGGCACGCCGATCGTCGGCGACGGAAAATATGGCGGCGACAAGGACCTCCCGGTTGATGGCATCGAGATGAAGCTCCATCTCCATGCGCACCGGCTGGTCGTGCCGCGTGGCAAAGGCGAGGTGCTCGACATCACCGCGCCGCTCCCCCCGCACATGCGCGCGACCTGGGAATTGCTCGGTCTCGACCCGGACCGCTATGACGACAGAGGCAAGGCTTGAGGCTCATCGTCTTTGACTGCGACGGCACGCTGATCGACAGCCAGCATCTCATCGTCAAGGCGATGGGCGCGGCTTTCGCCGCAAACGGCCTGCCCGCCCCTGCCCGCTCCAAGATTTTGCGCGCCGTCGGGCTGTCGGTTTTAGAGGCGGTCACGGCCATCAGCGAAAGCTTGGACGAAACGCTGGTCACCAACTTAGCTGGCGCCTATCGCGCAGCTTTTGCCGGCCTCCGGCAGAAGCCGGACTTTACCGAGCCGCTCTATCCAGGCGCACGGGAGACGATTGAGGCCCTTGCGGCGGATGACAATGTTCTGCTGGGCATAGCCACGGGCAAATCACGCCGCGGCGTTGATCTGTTCCTCGAACGCGAGGGTCTGGCCGATTGCTTCGTCACCCTGCAAACCGCTGATGATGCGCCCTCCAAGCCTCACCCTGAAATGCTGCTTCGCGCGATGAGCGAGACCGGCGTTCGCCCGCAGGACACCCTCATGATTGGCGATACCAGCTATGACATGCAGATGGCTGGGAATGCCGGCGTCGCGGCAATTGGGGTGGCTTGGGGTTATCATACGCCGGAGGAGCTGCTTGACGCCGGCGCTGGCGCAGTCGCGCGCGATTGCCCGCAACTCCTGACAATGCTTGTTCCTGAGAGAGCCGTGACTGCCGCATGAAAAATGGCCTTCCACCGCCCGCAGGCGCACTGAAGCGCTTTTACAAGACCGTCAGCATTGCCGAGACGCCGGAGGGATGGAAGGTCCAGCTTGACGGCCGCAGCGTAAAAACTCCGAAGCGCGCAGCACTGGTGCTGCCGACAAAAGCCCTTGCGCAAGCTATCGCCGCAGAGTGGGAGGGGCAAGGCACCTCGATCGATCCGCGCACCATGCCGCTTACCAAGCTCGCCAATTCTACCCTCGATGGGGTGATCGGCCGGGAGGAGGCGGTGCGCGCCGAGATGGTCGCCTATGCCGGTAATGACCTGCTCTGCTATCGTGCCGAACACCCGGAACGGCTGGTTGAGCTGCAGCATGAGCGCTGGGATCCGCTGCTCATCTGGGCGACGGAGCATTTCGGTGCGCGCCTGCATGCCACGGCCGGCATCATGCCGGTTGCCCAGGCCGAGGAATGCATGACGCGGCTGCGCGAGGCCGTCGAGGCGCTCGATCCGTTCGCGCTCGCCGCCGGCCACGTCATGACGACGCTGACCGGCTCGGCCGTCCTGGCTCTCGCCTTGATCCACGGCCATCTCACACTGGATGAGGCCTGGACCGCAGCTCATCTCGACGAGGATTTCCAGATCGCGCAATGGGGCGAAGACGCCGAGGCGAAAAAGCGGCGGGACGCTCGCCACGCCGAAATGCAGGCCGCTTTCACCTTCTACCAGATGAGCCGCAGCTGATCCGGCGGGGAAGTCTTAAGCCGTCTGTATCGGAATCATGCCGAGCGCTTGCATATAGGTGGCGAGCATGGCTTCTTCTTCCATCCGCTCATGCTCCTCCTTCTTGCGCAACTGGATAATCTTGCGCAGCGCCTTGGTATCGAAGCCGTTGCCTTTCGCCTCGGCATAGACCTCCTTGATGTCAGCAGCGAGCGCCGCCTTCTCCTCTTCCAGCCGTTCGATCCGCTCGACGAAGGCGCGCAGATGCTCCTTGGCGCCTTGGTGCATGTTGGCGGATGCCGTTTCCTCGGCCTCAAACACGTCGCTGACCGCCATTACTATCTCCCCATGATTGAAGCGCGCCGATGCGCGCGGGCTGCGCTGAGGCTAAGAACAAACCGCGGCTTTCACAATTCTGCGGAGCGAATTATCCAAGAGAAGCAGGCGCTGAGGATAAGCGGCAGAAATATCTGGCTTGTTGGTGATACGGGCGGCGACAATTCGCAGGAGGTGTGCCTCCCAGCATCAGCGACACGGAGTAGCCGACGTCGTCTCCGTTTCGCGCATATCTAAGGGAAAGGGCGATGAAGTGCGTTCAGTGCTTCTCCGCCTCGCGGGCGGCGAAGCGCTGCATCTGCTCGGGCGTAGCGTCCTTCTGATGCTTCTCTTTCCATGCATCATAGGGCATGCCGTAAACCAGCTCGCGCGAGGCGTCTTTGCTGAGGTCGATGCCCTTGGCCTTCGCCGCGTCTTGATACCAGTTGGAGAGGCAATTGCGGCAGAATCCGGCCAAATTCATCATGTCGAGGTTCTGTACGTCGCTACGCTCGCGCAAATGGGCAACGAGCTTGCGAAATACCGCCGCTTCCAATTCAACGGCAGTCTCGGGGTCGATCTGGGGCTTCGCCATTCCATCCTCTTCGACGATATGGCCATTTACGCGGCCGGAACGATCGGTGCGTGAGCCATAATAGCGGATGGTGTTCAATGTGGCGTCTCTAGGCTGTTTGGCAAGGATGTCGGTCAGCATACCGGCCAGCTTGTCAGCCCAATGCCGGGCGCCCTCCTCATGCCGAATCAGATCCTGGCGCACCTCGATCAGGGCATTGGCAAGGCCCCGCGTGGTGGCATGCTGATGCATGCAGTCACCGCGCAGCGCTCCGGCATAGGGCTCGTTGTCGCCGACAACCAGGTTATCCGGATCGGCACGCAAGGCCTCGAGCAGCGGGACGGCAAGGCGCGGATCTCTATCCCACAGTACGCCGGCATGCCAGGGACGAAGCCAGCCGCGCCAATTCTCGGTGAAGGAGTGGATGGAGAAAATCACCGGCGGCCGGCCGGCTGCGATCATCGCGTCGATCACCTCATCCACCGCGATGTGATATGGCCGGTAATAGAGGCTGATTCGCTTGGCGATCTCGGACTCGCTCAGCTGCGCATTGCCGGGCACAATTGCGCCATCGGACAGACGCATGATCAGCGTCGGATCGTCCTCGCCGCGATTGGGATCGATCAGAAGGCGCGAATAGCGGGTCATCACCGCCGGCGCGCCGAGCAATTCCGCCATGCGGCGGGTGATCGCGGCCGCGCCTGGATCAAAGGCAATGTGGCGCTGAAGCTGCTCGGGCGGCATGCCGAGCGTGCCGTAGCCGGCGGGAAAGGCATTGTCCGCATGATCGCAGAGCAGCAAAATTCCGCTCGTCAGCGCGCCGGGCAGAAAAATATACGATATGTCGGCGGCGCTCTGCACAGCCGAGCTTCTTGAAAGCATTGTATCTAGCATGCGATTATATATAGCCCCCTCGACCGGGGCCTTCTAGGACGTCGAAACTTTTTCACGCTGTTTTTCAACGCTATTTGGCATTTTTGCCAGCATGCCCATTCGGGTGCAATGTCATAAGGCAAACAGGTTGAAGAAGGGTATGAAAGAGGCAAATTCGCGCTCCGGCTGAAAGAAAGCGCATGAAATCGGATCGTTACCGGACCATTCTTCTGTCGCTTTACGACAGCGCCGTCGCAGCCGCTCAGCCAGCGCTTTGCCTGCCGCCGCATTTCCCTGCCGCGCCTGCAGACGGCCGCCTTTTCGTCATAGCCTGCGGCAAGGGCGGCGCGAGCATGGCGCAGGCTGCCGAGCTCCATTACGCCGATGCGATCGCGCAGGCGCGCTGCTGTGGGCTCTGCGTGACACGCCGCGGATATGGTCTGCCCCTGTCGCATTTCGAGCTGATCGAAGCCTCTCATCCTGTGCCCGATGATTCGAGTGTTGCTGCTGCCGAAAAGGCGCTGGCTATGGCCGAGATGGCCGGCGAGAACGATCTTGTTCTCGCGCTGATCTCCGGCGGGGCATCGGCGCTCTGGGCAGCGCCTGCCAAGGGACTGACGCTTGCCGACAAACAGGCGCTGACGCGCCTCCTCCTTCGAGCTGGCGCGACCATTCACGAAATCAATACGGTTCGTAAGCATTTGTCGCGAATCAAAGGCGGCCGGTTCACCCGCGCGGCATTCCCGGCCCAGGTCGTGACCCTCGCCATCTCCGACGTGCCCGGCGATGCGCCGGACACCATCGGCTCAGGCCCAACGGTTCCCGACACGACGACCCTTGCCGACGCGCGCGCCATCCTGGCCCAATTCGCTATCGAGGCGCCGCCGGCGATCCAAGCTGCACTCGATGACCCGGAAAACGAAACTCCCAAGCCCGACGATCCCGCGTTCGCCCGTTCGCGATTCGTGCTCGCTTCCGCGCCGAAAGCCGCGCTGGACGCCGCCGCCACAAAGGCGGCAGCCGAGGGCTTTGAGCCAGTGCTTTTGGGCGATGACCTTGAGGGCGAAGCGCGCGATGTCGCGGTGGAGCATGCGAAACTGGCGCTCGCCGCCGCGCACGAGGGGAGGAAAGCTGCGATCATCTCCGGCGGCGAGCTGACTGTGACCATTCGCGGCAAAGGGCGGGGTGGCCCGAATCAAGAATATGCGCTGGCGCTCGCCATTGCGCTAAATGGCGCGCCCGGTATTTATGCACTGGCCGCCGACACCGATGGCAGCGACGGAGGCAGCGGTGCGACAGATGATCCCGCCGGAGCTGTGATCTATCCCGATACCCTTGCCCGCGCGCGCGCGCTGTCGGCCGATCCAACCGATTTTCTGGCAAAAAACGATTCCACGAGGTTCTTCGAGATGCTAGACGACCTTGTTGTATGTGGCCCTACATATACCAATGTGAACGACTTGCGCGTGATCCTTGTCCAGCCGTCGTAATCGAAGTTCCGTAAATATGATGATCAGAGAGGCCCCATGAATCGGACAGCCTTTCGCCTGTGGCTTTTAATGGCTGCGCTTGCGGTCAGCGCTATGCCTGCCCGCGCCGATTTCAAGCTATGCAACAACACCGCCAGCCGGATTGGCGTCGCGATCGGCTATAAGGACGATAAGACCTGGGTCAGCGAAGGGTGGTGGAATGTGGCATCGCAGACCTGCGAGGTGCTGCTCAAGGGCCCACTCGTTGCCCGCTACTACTATTTTCATGCGCTCGACTACGACCGCGGCGGGGAATTTGGCGACAAGGACAAGCCCAACGCCTTTATGTGCACGGCGGACAAGGTGTTCACCATCCGGGGTGAAGCGGATTGCACGGCGCGTGGCTTCAAACGTTCCAAATTTTTCGAAGTGGATACCCAAGAAGAAAAAGACTGGACGGTACGCTTGACCGATCCCGGCGAAGGAGGCACGGCCACCCAATGAGACGAAATCGACGTGCCAAAATTATTGCAACGCTCGGACCGTCGTCGAACAAGGCTGCAGTGATCAGGCAGCTGTTCGAGGCTGGCGCGGATGTGTTTCGAATCAATATGAGCCATGCCTCGCGCGAGGATCTGCGTGAGCGCCATTACTCCATTCGCCAGCTCGAGCGGGAAATGGACCACCCGATCGGCATTCTCTGCGATCTCCAGGGGCCCAAGCTCCGGGTCGGCGTTTTCGTCGACACGCAAGTGACGCTCGAGAACGGCGCCACTTTCGTATTCGACCAGGACGAGAAGCAGGGCGACCACCATCGGGTCTTTCTGCCCCATCCGGAAATCTTCGCCGCTGCCAGGCCCGGCGACCAGCTCCTCCTCAATGATGGCAAGATGCGCATGAAGGTCATCGGCCGCGCGCCGGACCGCATTGAGGCGGAAGTGGTTGTCGGCGGCATGCTGTCGAGCCGCAAGGGCGTCAGCTTGCCCGACACCGTCCTCCCTTTGAGCCCGCTCACCGAGAAGGACCGCGAGAACCTTGAATATGCCTGCAATCTCGGCGTTGACTGGATCGCGCTGTCCTTCGTGCAGCGCGGCGAGGATGTAGCCGAGGCCAAGCAGCTCATCGATGGCCGCGCCGCGGTGATGTCGAAGATTGAGAAGCCGGCAGCCGTTACCGATATCGAAGACATCATTAAAGAATCCGACGCGATCATGGTGGCGCGCGGCGATCTGGGTGTCGAGCTGCCGCTCGAGCAGGTTCCCGGTGTGCAGAAGCGGCTGACGCGTCTTGCGCGCAATTACGGCAAACCTGTCGTCATCGCCACGCAGATGCTGGAGTCGATGATCTCCGCCCCTGTTCCCACGCGCGCAGAAGTTTCCGACGTGGCGACTGCGGTGTTCGAAGGTGCCGACGCCGTTATGCTGTCGGCCGAATCGGCGTCCGGCGAGTATCCAGCCGAAGCCGTGTCGATGATGAGCAAGATCGCCGCCGAGATCGAGCGCGATGCGCTTTATTCGAGCATCATCAACGCCCAGCGGCCCGATCCAGACAACACCTCCTCCGGCGCAATCAGCGCAGCCGCCTGCACGATCGCGGAGGAGGCCGGGCTGAAGGCGATCATCTGCTACACCGCAACCGGTGCAACCGCTCTGCGCGTCGCGCGCCAGCGCCCGCGCCAGCCGATCCTCGTCCTGGCAACCTCAAAGGTGACGGCGCGGCGCCTTGCCGTTGCCTGGGGCACGCACTGCGTGCTGACGGAAGACCCCAAATCCGTCTCCGACATGGTGACGCGCGCCTGCAAGCACGTAGCGGGCGAAGGCATGGCGAATGCGGGCGACAAGGTCATCGTCCTGGCCGGGCTACCTTTCGGAACGCCCGGCGCCACAAACATGCTTCGTGTGGTAAGAGTTGAAGCGCACAGCGTCAGGGCAGCGCTCGGAAGGCTGCCGAGCTTCAGGTCCCCTGACCCTCAACATCTCGTTTGAGTTCTTCCTCGGCCTGCTTTGCCGATTTCAGGTAGGGGTAGACGTCGAGTGCGCGTCGGGTGGCCCGGAGTGCGCCCTTCTTGTCGCCCATTTCGCGAAGGATGAGAGCAAGGCCCTCAATGGCCTTATAGTGATGCGGTTCGAGCGCCAGGGCGCGTCGGAGCGAACGCATCGACTTCTCATAGTCCTCCTGAAGGAAGTACACGCTCGCAAGCTGGTTCCAGCCTTCTGCGTAATCCGGTGCGACTGTCACGAGGCCAGCAAGGACTTGCACCGCAAGATCGAAATTCTTGGCCTGGATGGCAATTCCAGCACGTTCCATCAAAATATCGGCGGTATCGCTCCCCGATTGCCGCCACACCTTTTCGATCGCCTTCGACACCAGCTCGGCGGCTTCCTCGTTCGGCGCCTGCTTCAGCTGATCATAAAGCGAAGTAAGAAAGGCCGTCCTGTTTTGGCGCGTAACACGATGTGAGTTGTGGAGCGACAGCGGCGTGTCATGGCTGGCGTCGGGGGCCGCAGCGGGCGGTGGAGCGGGCTCCGGGCTTTCCTGTGCCAGCACCGACCACTGGCTCGCGCAGAGTACCGACAGCGCGATGAGGGGCGTTGCCCGGCGCAGGACGTTGAACAGATGACGCGTTCTCATCTTACGAGTGAAACACATGGCGCGCGGCTGTCAACCCCGGGCTCCCCGCGTTCACGCCAATCTGTTCAGCCCTGGCGCGCCTTGTAGCGCTTGATGGTCTTGTTGATGACGTAGAGCCTGCCGCGGCGGCGGACGACACGATTGTCACGATGGCGCTTTCGCAGCGTTTTGATTGAGTTTCTGATCTTCATTGCTCTCGAAATGCCGCACGCGCCGCAGGCTCATTGCCCGCGCGGGGCTTAGCATCTCCCATGGTGGAAAATTCAGCCGCGACAGTAGGTAGGCGCGAGCCCCTTGTCAACACCGGCAATAAGCGGCACGGCCGCTTCGGTCGCCGGCGACAACAGACAAGCTAGCGGCTGGCAAGTGAGGCCAGCCGGTTCGCCGCCTCCGGATTGCCCAGTTCGGCCGCCCTGCTGTACCAATCACGGGCTTTGTCGATCTCGGGCCTCACCCCAGCGGCTTCGATGGTCTGGAAAAAAGAGGGATCATAGGTCTTGCCCATGGCGAGCGCCGCCTTGGCGCTGCCGCTGTTCGCCAGATGCTCGTAGATCAGCCTCGCGCTCATCACATCATTGTTGCCGAGCAGAGTATTCGCGCGCGCCATCATTGCCTCTTCCTCGGCAGGCGGAATCGTCGACCGGCTGCGCGGCGGTTGAGCAGGCGGTGTGCCGTCTAGCCGTCCTTCTCGCTGATCCACGGTGCGCGGCGCAGCGGTGAGCACTTGAGGCCCGGGGGCTGACTGAGGGATGGCCGCAGTCGCCGGCAATTGGATATCGGACGGGACGATCTCAACCGAGACGACACGGCTTTCCGCCGGCGTATCGCGGCCCTTGATTAGCAGAACCTCAAGGTTAAAGGTGCCCTGGAAATCTCCCGGTGCTTCGAGGGCGAGACTCTCCAGATCCCGCAGCGAAACCGCCCACGACTCCTTCAGCCGGAAACCAGCCGACAGCGTCACCTTGGGGGGAAGGCCGCGGAACATCAGGAAAGAATACTCCTCCGCCGGCGCTCCATTGAGGCCGATCTCGAGGTGAATCGGTTTTCCGGCGGGGCCAAAGACATCCGCGACCTCCAGGCCCGGCGCATCCTTTTGCGCAATTCGGATGAAAGCCGGCCGGCTGCCCGTCCGCCGCGTGACCAGCGGTGCGGGCGAGATCGCCAGGGCCTGCACCGGTTCGGCGGACGGCAAGGCGCCGGTCACATCGCCAGCAAGATTTTCCGTATCCCGGTGCAATGCTGTCCGCACGCTGCTTCGCTCGCTGGGGCCGAGGCTGCTTGTGAGCGCGGCCGTGGCACCGACGCCCACCACACAAGCAATGGCGACAGCCTTGCCCGAAAATCCGAGCCCCCCGCGCCTTTCTGGAACCGGCACGCACACTGGCACTACTCCGCGTCCGGCCATGCGGCGCTCTGCGGTCTGTGCCGCGGGGGTCGCCATCTTGCTACCCGCCACCATCCGCCCGGCGCTACGCACCAGCCGCGTCTCGTGCATCCGGTACAAAGCCGCTTCGACGGCGTCATAGCTGACCGGCCCGACCAAGGACCTGCCGCTGCCTTCGGACCCGATTTGCGCCTGGCCGCCCTCGTGACCGAAAAGCTCCTGCAATATGGGCCTGTTCTTATCTTCGTCCGCCATCGTTCACTCCCCGATCCCGTGACGGCGCGCGACACCGCCCGGTGCGAGACGATTTCTGCCGTTGCCAAAGGCGAAAATCATCGAAGACATGCTCAAGTTCCCCACAGCCGACCGATGTTTGCCTTGTTCGCGGCTCGCACATCGCAATGCAGCAACAACCAAGCCTTCCCGCTGCATGAATCCCGCCTTTGCTAGGACCGACAGGAGCGCCTTGCTGCGCCGAGCGCAAGTCTCGTTTCGCTCTTGAGTCAATTTTGATGAGATTTGTTGTAAGGCGTGACTGCTGCCGAGGTGTCAGGTCATGGATGGAAGGAAGGATGCGGCGTGCGGAAAGAACTCCGGTGGGAAAATGCCACCTAAAGTTAACTGGTCGACCAATTGTATACAATCGGCTCCGATACATACCCCTCACCTGCCGTGACCAGCTATGATCTAATTACTGGAAAAGGGCAAGATTGGGTCGTTATTTAGATAAATATGAATATCGCAAGTGTAACCAAATAGACAACTTCTGACGTCCGGGACAGGCTAATGGCGCCCGGATGGTCTAAATGAGAAAAACTGCTGTTCTGAGGAGAGGAAAATTGCAGCGAAGTTGCATTGCTGACTGCCGAGCAACCTTCGCCGTCCTGCGCTAGAGCTATCGGGCCAGCCGTTAAGCTGAGCCGGAATGGTGGACGCGACTGGGATCGAACCAGTGACCCCCACGATGTCAACGTGGTGCTCTACCGCTGAGCTACGCGTCCGGGATTGCTTGCGCAAATGTGCGCTGCGAGCATCGTCGTGCATAGCATGTGGTCTCCCTCCCAGCAAGGGGCTACGGGCCAGGCATGGGAGCCGTGCAACCCCCGGCGGCCAGTCATCCTGCCGGCGGCGCTTCGCCTTGCGCATTGACCCAGGGTATGCCGGCGGCGCCGAGCGCAGCGCGCAGGGCGTCGGCGGCTTCCTCGAGCCGCTCCGCGTTAGTCGAGCGCAACACCAGGAGGGCGCCGAACCGGCCATTCCCCTCATAGGGATAGCTGCCCATCTGCACATCGGGGAAGGCTTTCTGCGTCGCGGTCAGCACCGGCGCGACATCGCCTTCTTTGGTTTGCGCATCGATGGTCGCGGACAGGAGCCTGCGCCCGGTGCGCAGGCGCGGGGTCACGGCCGTGAGCATCGCCTCCATAATGCGCGGCACGCCCGCCATCACGATGACGTTGCCGAGGAAGAAGCCCGGCGCCTTTGATACGGAATTCTCCACCAGATCGGCACCCGCCGGGATGCGCGCCATGCGGAGCCGCGCTTCATTGAGGTCGGCGCGCGGAATGCGCTCCAGCAGCAGGGCAACGGCGCGTTCGTCCACATCGATCGGGACACCGAACGCCTTGGCCACCGCATCGGCGGTGATATCGTCGTGCGTTGGCCCGATACCGCCGGTGGTGAACAGATAGTCGTAGCGGCTCCGCAGGGCATTCACGGCCGCGATGATCTCCTCTTCCTCGTCAGGGACGACGCGGACCTCCTTTAACCGAATGCCGATGCCGGTGAGGTGGTCGGCGACGGTGCCGATATTCTTGTCCTTGGTGCGCCCCGACAGAATTTCATCGCCAATGACCAGCAATGCGGCCGTGACGATCTCGGGCTCCGCAGCGTTCTCCATCATGATTCCCTCACAAAGCGCCCCCGGCGCGGGCGAGAATAGCGTCGTGATTCACGCCGCTCAAAGCCGAACCATAAGTCTGGCTCCAGCGCCCGCCAAAGCGCGAGGCGATGAAGGCATCGGCAATATAGGTGGGCGCGTGCCCCCGGAGGAGAGCGCCGGCGGCGAGCAGAGCAAGCTGCTCGGCGAGGCGGCGTGCTTCGGCTTCGAGCCCGGCCGGCCGGGCGAGCCGCGCCTTGATGTCATCCCAGCCCGCAGCGAGACGAGAGTCGTCCGCAATGGCCGGGGCAAGCGCTGCAAATGCGGCATGGGCAGTATCCGGCTCGCGCTGCAGGACCCGCAAGATGTCGAGGCACATCACATTGCCGGAGCCTTCCCAGATGGCGTTGAGCGGCGCCTCGCGGTAGGCGCGGGCCATGAAGCCTTCCTCCACATAGCCATTGCCGCCCACACACTCCATCGCCTCATAGGCGAAAGCGGGGGCGGATTTGCAGACGAAATATTTGATGGCCGGGGTCATTAGCCGGCGGAAGGCCGCCTCTCCCGCGTCCTGAGTACGGTCGAACGCGCCGGCAAGCCGGAACGCGAGCGTCGTCGCGGCCTCGCTGTCCAGCGCGAGATCGGCAAGCACCTGCGCCATCAGCGGCTGATCGATCAGCTTCTTCTGAAACACCGTGCGGTATTTGGCGTGCCGCAATGCATTGGCGAGGGTAAAGCGCATGAGCCCGGCAGAGGCCAGCACGCAATCGAGACGGGTGAGCGTCACCATCTCCATGATCGCGGCAACCCCCCTGCCCTCCTCGCCGACTAGCGTCGCTTCGGCGCCCAGGAATTCGACCTCCGAGGAGGCATTGGAGCGGTTGCCGAGCTTGTCCTTCAGCCGCTGAATACGGATGGCATTTGCTTCACCGTCCTCGCGGAAGCGCGGCAGGAAAAAACAGGAGAGCCCGCCCGGCGCATATGCCAGCACCAGGAACGCGTCGCACATCGGCGCGGACATGAACCATTTATGCCCGGTCAGCGCATAGCGCCCGCCTTCGCCAAGCGGCACGGCCTTGGTGGTGTTGGCGCGCACATCCGTGCCGCCCTGTTTCTCGGTCATGCCCATGCCGATCGTGACGGAATGCTTCGCGGCGATCGGCGCGAAGGCTGGATCGTAGTCGCGGCTGATCAGCTTTGGCGCAAGCCATGCGAGCAGCGCCTCGTTGGCTTTCAGCGCGGGAACACAGGCATGGGTCATGGTGATCGGGCACATATGACCGGCTTCGGCCTGCGAAATCATATAGAGCCGGCCGCCGCGGGCAACCTGCGCGCCAGGACGGGGCTGCACGCCCTCGAGCACCGGCTCCCAGGTGGACGAATGCAGGCCCTCGCGGAAGGACAGCGCCATCAGCTCGTGATAGGCTGGATGGAACTCGACCTTGTCGAGCGGGAAGCCCTTCTGGTTGAATTGGCGCAGCTTCGGCGTGTTCTCATTCGCAAGCCGCCCAAGCTCGAGGATATGCGCACTGCCTGTCTCCGCGCCGAGCGCGGTGAGGCTCTCGCTGGCCCAGCCTGCGCCCTCGCGGGCGACCGATTCGCGTAAAGCGGTGTCGGTTGCAAACAGGTTAACACCTTCGAACACCGGGCTCTGGTTGAGCACTTCATGGGTAGCGAGTGCCCGTTTCGGCGACGTTTCGCTATGGCTGTTTTGCGTTTCCACGGCACGAGGCCTCCTGCCCACGAATTATGCGTCTTGCCCCTTATTCCTTCCCTCACTATAACTCGCACTTTATGAGCATCGCCCTCGCCGCAAACAAGTTCTATTATCCGCATAAGCATCTGCTCGGCATTAAGGCGCTGTCTGCTGCCGAGATCGTAGGGCTTCTCGACATGGCGGATGCGGAGGCCGACTTCAATCGCCAGCTCGCCAAAAAGCGCGACGTGCTGCGCGGACGCACCCAGATCAACCTGTTCTTCGAAGCCTCCACGCGCACGCAAAGCTCCTTCGAGCTCGCCGGCAAGCGGCTCGGCGCGGATGTGATGAACATGGCGATCAAGTCGTCTTCCATCGAGAAGGGCGAGACGCTGATCGACACGGCGATGACGCTGAACGCCATGCGCCCGGACGTTCTGATCGTGCGCCATCACGCTGCTGGCGCCGTTGAGCTTCTATCTCAGAAAGTCGATTGCGCGGTGATCAACGCCGGTGACGGCGAGCACGAACACCCCACGCAAGCATTGCTCGACGCCCTGACCATCCGTCGGCGAAAGGGCCGCATCGAAGGGCTGACGGTCGCGATCTGCGGCGATATCCTGCACTCGCGCGTCGCTCGCTCGAACATCTTGCTGCTGAACAAGCTCGGCGCCCGGGTCCGGGTGGCTGCACCGTCGACCTTGCTGCCGCCTGCCTCCGATAAGCTGGGCGTCGAGGTCCACACCAATCTCGAGAAGGCGATTGCCGAAGCGGACATCATCATGATGCTGCGCCTGCAACGCGAGCGCATGGGCATCTCCTACGTCCCATCGACCCGCGAGTTCTTCCATTTCTTTGGCCTGGACAATGAAAAGCTCAAGAAAGCCAAGCCTGATGCGCTCGTCATGCATCCAGGGCCAATAAACCGCGGCGTCGAGATCTCCTCCGCGGTCGCTGATCACAGCCGCAGCGTAATCCGCGAGCAGGTTGAGATGGGTGTGGCGGTCCGCATGGCGGTGCTCCAGGCGCTCGCGCGCCATTTCCCCAACAATTAGCCATGATCGCCGAACCATCCCCGTTCTCGCCCGAGCAGGAGATCGTCCTCTTCAATGCGCGGCTCGTCTGTCCGCATTCGGGCCGGGACGAGCTTGGCGGACTTCTCATCAAAGGCGAGACCATCGCCGATATCGGCCCCCATATTGGCCCTGACACGAGCCCGCAGGCCGAACGCATCGATTGCGGCGGCCACGTTCTCTGCCCCGGCCTAATCGATATGCAGCTGTTCACCGGTGAACCGGGTGAAGAGCATCGTGAGACGCTGGCCACGGCAAGCCGGGCCGCCGCGGCAGGAGGCGTGACCACCATCATCTGCATGCCCGACACCAAGCCGGCCATCGATGATGTCTCGCTGGTCGATTTCATCGAGCGTCGGGCACGCGACACCGCAATCGTTCACGTGCACCCGATGGCCGCGATGACCAAAGGGCTTGCCGGCAAGGAGATGACGGAGATCGGCCTTTTGCGCCAGGCGGGCGCCCTTGCCTTCACCGATGGCAAGCGCAGCGTTGCCAATGCCAAGCTGATGCGCCTGATCCTCAGCTATGCCCGCGACTTCAACGGCCTGGTGGTCCATCATGCCGAGGATGCCGAACTCGCCTATGGCGGGGTGATGAACGAGGGCGAAGTCTCCGGCCGCCTCGGCCTGCCTGGGATTCCTACAGCGGCCGAGACGATCATCGTCGAGCGCGATCTGCGGCTCGTGGCGCTCACCAAGGGGCGCTATCATGCCGCGGCGATCTCCTGTGCCGCATCGCTCGACGCGATCCGCGCCGCGAAGGCACAGGGGCACAACGTCACCTGTGGCGTCACCATCAATCATCTGACGCTCAACGAGTACGATGTCGGCCAGTACCGCACCTATTTCAAACTGAAGCCGCCTCTACGCAGCGAAGAGGACCGCCGCGCCATGGTCGAGGGTGTGCGCAGGGGCGATATTGACGTCATCGTCTCCAGCCACGATCCGCAGGATGCCGATGTGAAGCGCCGCCCATTCGCCGAAGCCACCGACGGCGCACTCGGCGTTGAGACGCTGCTTCCGGCCGCGCTGCAGCTATATCACAGCGGCGCAATTGGGCTCACGCCGCTCCTTGCCGCTATGACCTCGCGGCCGGCCAAGCTCCTCGGTCTGCCCGGAGGGCGGCTCGCCGCAGGAGCGCCTGCAGACCTCACACTGATCAATCTCGAGATACCCTGGCAGGTCGATGCGCAGCAGTTGCGATCGAAATCGAAAAATTCGCCTTTCGACGAAAAAGTACTACAAGGTCGCGCTATAAAAACCTGGGTGCTTGGACGCTGCGTCTATGACGACACTGATCACATGGGCTGACGCGCTGTCGGCTAGTGGAGTGGATTTGACATTTGGTACCCTCCTGCCGAGGGCTCGACAACCAAATGTCAAATCCAAAACTCCACTAGAAATGTATAGTTGCTAGCGGTCCTTGGTTCCAACATTCGCAAAAGTGCTTTCCGCGGGTGGGATGCGAATGTTGGAACCGGACCACTAGACGGACCGGGGAACGCGATCATGGCTGATTTGGCGGCGCCTGCCCTTGCCGCGCTGATAGGGTTTCTTGTCTTCGGCTATCTGCTGGGTTCGATCCCCTTCGGGCTGGTGGTGACCCGCCTTGCCGGCCTTGGCGACATCCGCAGGATCGGCTCTGGCAATATCGGCGCGACCAATGTGCTGCGCACCGGCAACAAGCTGCTGGCTGCAATGACTCTGCTCGGCGATGGCGGCAAAGGTGCAGTCGCCGTGCTGATCGCCAGCGCTTTTGGTCCTCCTGCCGCTGCAGCCGCCGGGCTCGGCGCGTTCCTTGGTCATCTCTTCCCGGTCTGGCTTGGATTTAAGGGCGGTAAGGGTGTTGCGACCTATCTGGGCGTGCTCGCCGCCTATGCGTGGCCGGCTGCGCTGGTGTTTGCCGGCGTCTGGCTGGCTGTTGCCTTCCTCACCCGCTATTCCTCGCTCGCCGCACTGCTTGCCTCGGCCGCAACGCCGATTGTTCTCGCAGGGCTCGGCGACTGGCTCGGCGTAGGTCTTTTCACTGTGCTGACAGTGCTGGTCTTCATCCGGCATCATGCCAATCTTTCGCGGCTGGTGCGGGGTGAGGAAAGCAGAATTGGCCAGCAAAAAGCCTGAACGCCGACAAGGCGCGGCAGATCCTTCGACCACGCTGAGCGAGGCGGAAAAGCGCGATTGGCTGCGCCTCATTCGCAGTGAAAATATCGGCCCGATCACCTTTCATCAGCTTATCGCGCATTGCGACACCGCAGCTGCGGCTCTGGAGGCAATCCCCGAGCTGCGTCGGCGTGGCGGTTTGATGCGGCCGGGCCGGATCTGCACAGCCGGCGAGGCCGAGCGCGAATTAAGGACCGCGGCCAAGGCCGGCGTCACCATCGCCGCCATCCCGGAAGGAATCTACCCGCCGCTTCTGCGCCATATCGATGCGCCGCCGCCCGTTGTCTTTATGAAAGGTGACCCGGCTTTGGCGGCGCGCCCAGCGGTCGCCATCGTCGGCTCGCGCTCGGCTTCGGCAGCGGGGCGGCAATTCGCGCAGATGCTGGGCCGTGATCTGGGCGAGGAGGGCGTCACGATCGTCTCCGGCCTCGCCCGTGGCATCGACACTGCCGCACATAATGGGGCACTGCGCACCGGGACCATCGCCGTGATGGCCGGCGGCATCGATATCATCTACCCGCCCGAAAATGCGGAGCTTCACGCCTCGATCAGCGAAAGTGGCCTGCTGGTCTCGGAATGCCCGCTCGGCTTTCTCCCCCGAGGTCAGGACTTTCCCAGGCGCAACCGCCTGATTTCAGGCATCTCTCTCGCTGTCGTCGTCGTCGAGGCGGCGGAGCGCTCAGGATCGCTGATCACCGCGAGGATGGCGCTTGAGCAGAACCGCGAGGTGTTTGCCGTACCGGGCCACCCGCTCGACCCCCGCGCGACCGGGACGAACGCGCTGATCCAATCGGGCGCCATGCTGATTACCTCGGCCGCCGACATCCTCGATGCGCTCTCGCCGGCCCTGGAGCCGGGACGGGGACTGCGCGAGCGATGCGAACCGGCCATGCCTTCACCAAGTGCCGACCCTCCCGTGGTGGCCGACCTGCAACATCAGGAACGGGACGCTGTGATCGATGCTCTTGGCATCACGCCTGTGAGCATCGATATATTGGTGCGCAGCACGGGCCTGAGCGCCCGGCAGATTGCCGTGGCGTTGCTCGAGCTCGACTTAGCGGGCCGGTTGGAGAGGTACGGCCAGCAAAGCGTTTCCCTGCGAGCCGATGCCGAGATTGCGATTTAGTAGAGCTTGGTGAGGGTCAGCCGGTTTCGTCTTTGGTGGCCTTGGCTTGAATTTTAGCCTCCTCCACCGCAACTTGGATAAGGTAGGCGAGGAAAGTTAGTCCGCTTTTGCCGGCAAGCTGCCTTGCTCCCTCAAGCAGATCTACCATATATTCGGCAATCTCCGCGGGCTCTGCGTCGTCCGGCAAATGACTTTCATCAGCAGAGTTTTTGATTTTAGCTCGTTTGGCCTGAGACAAAGTCTGTTCTTTCCTGTGTGCTTCTTGGGCTATCATCATTGACCAACGCTTTTTGAAGAGACTAGTAACCTTTAAATCGGGGCTCTGTAAAGAAATGCTGCGAAATTGAGCCCTTAGTGCTAATACCCGCTTTGGTTGCGGGTCGCAACCCGATTCTCGTTATGGGTAATCTCTATTTGACAGCTTGTGTCTTGATAGACCTTAGTGAAAATGGCAATCACCAACGCATTGCGGTTTGTACGTATGGCCGCGAGGGAGCGGCAAGGGGCAATTTGCGCTCAAGGCGTTGGCAAAGCGGGCACAAGAAAGTATCACCGGATCACACATGAACATCGTCATCGTCGAATCCGCGGCGAAAGCAAAAACTATCAATAAATATCTAGGCAAGGACTTCAAAGTCATTGCCTCGTTCGGCCATGTGCGCGACCTCCCGGCAAAGGACGGATCGGTCAAACCGGACCAGGACTTTTCCATGGACTGGGAGGTCGACAGCGACTCGACGCGCGTGGTGAACGAAATCGCCAAGGCCGTCAAAGGCGCCGACAAGCTCATCCTGGCGACCGACCCCGACCGCGAAGGCGAGGCGATCTCCTGGCATATCCTGCGCATCCTGGAGGAGAGAAAGGCACTCAAAGGCGTCGCGATCGAGCGTGTGGCATTCAACGCCGTCACCCGCGATGCCATCATGGAGGCAATGCGCCATCCACGCCGGATCGATGAGCCGCTGGTCGATGCCTATCTGGCACGCCGTGCACTCGACTATCTGGTCGGCTTCACGCTCTCGCCCGTGCTCTGGCGAAAGCTCCCCGGCGCGCGCTCGGCAGGCCGGGTGCAGTCGGTGGCGCTGCGCATCGTGTGCGACCGGGAGACCGAGATCCAGACCTTCGTAACCCGCGAGTTCTGGACCATCCTCGCCAAGGTCGCCACCGACAAGCGCGAAGAGTTCGAGGCACGGCTCACCAGTGTTGCCGGCAAGAAACTGGACAAATTCGACATCCCGAACGAGGCCGAGGCGCTGAAGCTCAAGGCCGCGCTCGAGGGTTGCCGGTTTCGCGTGCTGTCGGTCGACATCTCCGGTTATCGCCGCAACCCGGCGCCGCCCTTCACCACCTCGACGCTACAGCAGGAAGCCTCGCGCAAGCTCGGCTTCTCGCCGCGCCAAACCATGCAGATCGCGCAGCGTCTCTATGAGGGTATTGATCTGGGCGGTGAGACGGTCGGCCTGATTACCTACATGCGAACCGACGGCGTGCAGATCGTGCCTGAGGCTATAATTCAGTGCCGCGGCGTGATCTCCGGCGAGTTCGGCCAACGCTACATGCCGCCCAAGGCGCGCGAGTACAAGACCAAGGCGAAGAACGCCCAGGAAGCGCACGAAGCGATTCGCCCGACGGATTTCCGCCGGTCGCCGCAAAGTATGGGCGCCAAGCTCGGCAAGGATGAAGCTGCCCTCTATAAGCTGATTTGGCAGCGCGCCGTTGCGAGCCAGATGGCCAGCGCCGAACTGGAGCGCACCACTGTCGAGATCGAGGCGGCGGGCGATGCCGGCACTTACGGTCTGCGCACGACCGGCTCAGTGATCTTGTTCGACGGCTTCCTCAAGCTCTATGAGGAGGGCATCGACGACAAGGATTCGGAGGAAGAGGCAAGACTTCCCAAGCTTGTCGAAAAGCAGCCGCTGGAGCGCCGCGCCGTCGAGGCCGCACAGCATTTCACCGAACCGCCGCCGCGCTTCACCGAGGCCACCCTCATCAAGAAGATGGAGGAGCTCGGCATTGGCCGGCCTTCCACCTACGCGACCACGCTCAACGTGCTGCGCGACCGCGGCTATGTGAAGCTGGAGAAGAAGCGGATGATGCCGGAGGACAAGGGGCGCCTGGTCACGGCGTTCCTGGAGAGCTTCTTCCAGCGTTATGTCGAATATGATTTCACCGCGGACCTGGAAGAAAAGCTCGACCTCATCTCGGATGCCAAGCTGAACTGGAAAGAGGTGCTGCGCGACTTCTGGCGCGATTTCCTCGCCGCAGTCGACGGCACCAAAGAGCTGCGCGTCAGCCAGGTGCTGGATGCGCTGGACGAAATTCTCGGACCTTACATTTTTCCGGCCAATGCCGACGGCTCCGATCCACGCAAATGTCCAAATTGCGGCACCGGGCGGCTGGGCCTGAAGATCGGCAAGTTCGGCGCATTCGTGGGCTGCTCGAATTATCCCGAGTGCCGCTTCACTCGCCAGTTCACTGACAGCCAGGAAAAGAGCGAGAATGGCGACCCCGCCCAGGCGGCGTCTGGCGACAAGGAACTCGGTGTCGATCCGGAGTCGGGCCTGACAGTGTGGCTGAAGAACGGCCGGTTCGGGCCTTACGTGCAGCTCGGCGAGCCGCTCGAGAAGGGCGATAAGCCAAAGCGCGCCTCGATCCCGAAAGGCTTCAGCGCCGCGACTCTGGACCTCGCGACTGCGCTCAAGCTGCTCAGCTTGCCGCGCGAGGTCGGCAAACATCCCGAAACCGGCAAACCGATCACCGCCGGCATCGGCCGCTACGGCCCCTTCGTCGAGCATGACGGCAAATATGCCAATCTCGACAGCACCGAGGAGGTGTTCACCGTCGGCCTCAACCGCGCGGTCAGTGTGCTTGCCGAGCCGAAGAAGCGCCCGGCGCGCGGCGGCCAGCAGGCGCTGAAGACCCTCGGTGACCATCCCGAGCTTGGCGGACCCATCCAGGTTTTCGAAGGCCGCTATGGTCCCTATGTAAAGCATGGGAAGGTGAATGCCACCATCCCGAAGGGCACCGACCCGAACGCGCTGACACTTGATGAGGCGGTCAAACTGATCGCCGCGCGCGCCGAGAGCGGCAAGCCCGCCAAACCGACAAAAACCAAGAGCCGAAAGGCCAAGAGCCAATCGGCCACAGAGGCTGCAACTTGAACGATGAACTAACCCCCTCAAAACGTGGAAAACACAAAGCCAAGGCGAAGGCCAAGGCAACCCTACCCAGCAAAGCTGACCTTCTCGAATTCATCCGCGCCGCGCCCGAAAAGGTGGGCAAGCGCGAGATTGCCCGCGCCTTCCATCTGAAGGGAGACGCCCGGATCCAGCTCAAAGGATTGCTGCGCGAACTGGCCGAGGAAGGCCGCGTCACCAAAACCGGCAAACGCCTGCGCGGCAAGGGCACACTTCGTGCCGTGATGGTGCTGGAAGTCACCCGCATCGACAGTGACGGCGAGCTCTATGCCATTCCGATGGACTGGAATGCCGCCGAGGGCACGCCGCCTCGCATCCGCGTGGTGCCCAAGCCCGGACTGGCACCAGGCACCGGCGATCATGTGCTGTGCCGCATCACGCCCGCCGAGAATGACGAGGGTGCGGATTACACCGCCTCGCCGATCAAGATGCTGCCGCGCGAAAAGGCGCGCCAGCTCGGCATCTATCGCAAGGCGAACGGCGGCGTCATCGAGCCGGTCGACAAGAAGGCGCTGCGCGAATGGCGTCTGTCGCCCGACGACCGGGTGGACGCCGATGACGGCGATCTCGTGCGCTTCGAGGTGACCAAGACCGGGCGGGCGCTTAACCCGCGCGCCCGCATCCTGGAGCGGATCGGCCCGCCCGAGAGTGAGCGCGCCATCAGCCTCATCGCAATTGAGAATTACAGCCTGCCGAATGTTTTTGCCAAGGCGACGCTGGCGGAGCTGGAGGGACTGAAGGCCCCAACCCTGCGCGGCCGCGAGGATTTGCGCAAGATTCCGCTGGTCACCATCGACCCGGAAGATGCCAAGGACCATGACGACGCGGTCTGGGCCGCGCCGGACGAAGACCCGGCCAATGAGGGCGGGCATGTCGTCATCGTCGCCATTGCCGACGTCTCCTTCTATGTGCGCCCCGGCACGGCGCTCGACGCTGAGGCTTTGAAGCGCGGCAATTCGGTCTACTTTCCGGATCGCGTCGTGCCGATGCTGCCGGAGAAGCTCTCCAACGACCTCTGCTCACTGATCGAGGGCGTCGACCGCCCCTGTCTCGCGGTGCGCATGGTGTTCGACAGGAACGGCCATAAGCTCAGCCACCGCTTCATGCGCGCGATGATGCGCTCGGCGGCGAAGCTCTCCTATACCGAGGCGCAGGCCGCGATCGATGGGCATCCGAGCAGCAAGACCAAGCCGCTGCTGAAAACCGTCCTGAAGCCGCTCTGGGCGGCATACGAGACGCTGAAGAAGGCGCGGCTCAAGCGCGGCCCGCTCGATCTCGATCTGCCCGAGCGCAAGATCGTGCTGGACGAGACGGGGCGCGTCGCGCGCATCGTCACGCCCGAGCGGCTGGACGCGCACCGCCTGATCGAGGAGTTCATGATCCAGGCGAATGTCGCCGCCGCCGAGCAGCTGGAGGTCGCGAGCTCACCACTGCTCTACCGGATCCATGACGCGCCGAGCGATGAGAAGATCAATGCGCTGGGCGAGTTCTTGCAGACCATTGGTCTCGCCATACAGACGGGCTCGCGGCTGCAGCCGATGCATTTCAACCGCATCCTCGCCAAGACCAAGGACGGAGAATTCTCCGAGCTGGTCAACGAGGTGGTGCTGCGCTCGCAGGCCCAGGCGGAATATTCGGCCAGGAATCTCGGCCATTTCGGCCTGAATTTGCGCCGCTACGCACACTTCACCTCGCCGATCCGCCGCTATGCCGACCTGATCGTGCATCGCGGGCTGGTTGCGGCGCTGAAGCTCGGGCCGGGCGGGCTGACGCCGGCCGAGATCGAGGAACTCGACAAGGTCGCCGAGCAGATCTCCCAGGCCGAGCGCCGCGCCATGGCCGCCGAGCGCGAGACCGTGGACCGGCTGATCGCGCTGCATCTCTCCGGCCATGTCGGCGCGACCTTCACCGGCCGCGTCTCGGGCGTCACCCGCGCCGGGCTGTTCGTGAAGCTTGCCGAAACCGGCGCCGACGGCTTCATCCCGGCCTCGACCATCGGGCGCGACTTCTACGTCTATTCCGAGGTGCAGCACGCGCTGATCGGCGAGCGAACCGGCGAGAGCTATCGGCTCGGCGACACGGTGGAGGTCAAACTGGTCGAGGCGCATCCCGCCGCCGGTGCGCTGCGCTTTGCCCTGGTCAGCGAGGGCCGCTACGACCTCAAGCTCGCCCGCGGCAAGCACCAGCGCCGCCCGGAGGCAGCCCGCGGTCCTCGCGGCCGCCGGCGGCGTTAGGTCCTGTCAGGAGGCCGGCTTCCGTGGCAGGCGGACCGGCATTGCCGTCTCGAAAGCGGCGGCGGCCCGCAGCACGAGCGGCTCCGACAGCCTAGGGCCGACGATCTGAAGCCCGATCGGCAGTCCTGCGCGGGTAGAGCCGCAGGGAATTGACAGGGCCGGCAATTGCGCGAGATTGAACGGGTAGGAGAATGGCGTCCAGTCCGTCCAGTCCCAATCGCCCGCCTGCGGGCTGACCTGCCCGGCGTCAAACGCCGCAAGCGGCATGGTGGGCGTCATAAGCACATCGAAACGCTCGAATGCCAGAGATAAGGTTAGCCCGAGAGCGGCACGGCCGGCTGCCGCGGCTTGATAGTCCGCGAGCGTCAGCGTCCCGCCGTAATCGATGGCCCGCTGCAGATCGGGCTCCAGCTTGCTGCGCTGATCCTGAGGGATGCGCCTGGCGAGAGCCGCCGCGCCGCTCATCCAGTGCGCGCGGAACACCTCATAGCTGTTCTCGAGATTGATGTCCGCCGGCACCACCACGGCGCCAAGGCTCTCGAATTGCCCGATGGCGCGTTCGACCGCCCCGGCGATTTCCGCCTCGACCGACGCATAGCCGAGATCCGGGCTGAAACCGATGCGAAGCCCACTGACACTATCGCCTAAGCCCTGCCGATAGTTGGGCGGCGGAAATGGCAGGCTCTGCCAATCGCGCCGGTCAGGCAAGGCGATGACCTGCAACATCAACGCGGCATCCGCGACGCTGCGCGTCATCGGACCAACATGGGCGACATCGCCGAATGGGCTCGCAGGATAGGCCGGTACCCGGCCGAATGTCGGCTTGATCCCGACGATGCCGGTAAAGGCTGAGGGAATCCGGATCGAGCCGCCGCCATCGGTGCCGATATGCAGAGCGCCCATGCCGAGCGCCGCCGCGACCGCCGCTCCCCCGCTGGATCCGCCCGGCGTTTTCGACAGATTCCACGGATTGCGCGTGATGCCGGTCAGCGGGCTGTCGGTGACGCCTTTCCAGCCGAATTCCGGGGTGGTCGTCTTGCCGAGCAGAACCGCGCCGTGTTCGCGCAGCCGCGACACGCAAGGGGCATCCTCCTCCCATGGCTGATCTGGCGAGATGGTCAGCGAGCCCCGCAATGTGGGCCACCCCTTCGTCAGGATGAGATCCTTGATGGAGGTCGGGACGCCATCGATGAGGCCTTGCGGCTCCCCGCGCATCCATCGCGTCTCCGATGCGCGCGCCGCCTCCATCGCGCGCGGCTCATCGACAAGGCAGAAGGCATTGACCGCCGGATTGTCTCGCTCGATACGCGCGAGCGCCGCGCACGTGGCGTCGACCGGCGACATTGTCTTTGCCGCATAATGGGCGAGAAGTTCTGTCGCGGTCAGATCGGCAATCTCGCTGTCCATGACGGCTGCTCCTTCGGAAAATCGATGCCGCCAACGACTATGCGATGAGGTTCGGCCGTCTTAAAGCGTTTCCTTGCTCCTTGCTGCCTGCACGACTTTTCCGCCAGCGAAATCTTGTCGGACGGCGCGGGGATGATGGTCGAAGCCTCGTTCCCCGCGCCGATCTTTGTGACCATCTGCATGCGCCGGCGTTCCAGCGCAGCAGGCGTGGCCATCATTTGCCCTCGGTCACTCGGGAATTTCCGGCTCAACGAGCCTGGCCAGCTGCACCAGCGACTGTTGCCAGCCGAGATAGCAGGCCTCAAGCGGTATCACGGCCGGCAGGCCGCTTTGCTCGATATGCACTTCCGTTCCCACCGACACCGCCTTCAACGTGACCGACACGTGGATTTCGCCCGGCAGGTTCGGGTCGTCGAACCGGTCAGTGTAGCGGATGCGCTCGTGCGGAACGAGTTCCAGATATTCGCCGCCAAACGAGTGTCCGTTGCCGGTAGTGAAGTTCGTAAACGACATCTTGAATGCACCGCCGACCTTGGCGTCCAGGTGATGGACTTTGCAGGTGAAACCATAGGGCGGGAGCCATTTGGCCAGAGCGTCTGCATCGATGAACGCGCGGTAAACCTTTTCCGGCTTGGTCGCCAAGACCCGGTGCAGGCGAACCGTGTTTGTCGTGGCGGCGGAAGGTGTAGAATCAGTTTTCTTGGCCATGTTCGTCTCCGTCTAGTCATCCAGTTAGGGGAGGCATGCTCCTACCCTGAAGACGTTGGGTCGTCATCACGGCCGACAGGTGAGGCAAATTTTATTGTCTTTGAAGCGCCGGCCAAAGGTGGCATTCCCAAATCACCGGCAGGTGGGACTCAATGTCAAATTCGTTCCAACTAGTCCTCATCCGCCCGGAAGCGGGAGAGGCCCCTAATCACGAAAGGCGCGATCAGCGCCAGCGCGGCGATGCCAAGCAAGGTCGCCGAGATCGGGCTCTCCACCAGCACGAGAGGATTGCCGACGCTGATCGCCAGCGCGCGGCGCAATTGCTGCTCAGCAAGCGGTCCAAGGATCAGGCCGATGATGACGGGTGCAATCGGATAATCATAGCGGCGCATCAAGAAGCCCATGATGCCGAACACGAGCAGCATGATCAGCTCGACGGGCGAAGGCTGCGCGGCGATGGTGCCCATGGTCGCGAATACCAGGATACCGGCATAGAGGTAGGGCTGCGGGATGGCGAGCAGCCGCACCCAGAGCCCGACCAGCGGCAGATTGAGGATCAGCAGCATGGCGTTGGCGATGAAGAGCGATGCAACCAGCCCCCAGACCAGGTCCGGGCTTTGCGCGAACAGCAGCGGGCCGGGATTGAGGCCATATTGCTGGAAGCCCGCCAGCATCATCGCCGCGGTGGCGGAGGTCGGCAGGCCCAGCGTCAACAGCGGCACCAGCGTCCCAGCGGCGCTCGCATTGTTGGCGGCTTCAGGACCGGCGACCCCCTCGATCGCGCCCTTGCCGAATTCCTCGGGATGCCGCGCCAGCTTTCGCTCGACGGAATAGGAGAGGAAAGTCGGGATCTCGGCACCCCCCGCCGGCAGCGCGCCGATCGGGAAGCCGAATAGCGTCCCGCGCAGCCATGGCGCCCAGGAGCGGCGCCAGTCCTCCCGCGTCATCCAGAGGGAGCCCCGCACGGGTTCGAGCTTCTCCGGCGCATGCCGGTGCCGCGAGGCCACATACAGCGCCTCGCCGACCGCGAACAGGCCGACCGCAAGCGTGGTCACCTCGATGCCATCGAGCAGTTCGGCAACGCCGAAAGTCAGCCGCGGCTGTCCGGATAGGGTATCGATGCCGACGAGACCGAGAAACAGCCCGAGGAACAGGCTGGTCATGCCTTTGACCGGCGACGAGCCGAAGGTTGCGGAAACGGTAACGAAGGCCACCACCATCAGCGCGAAGTAATCGGCCGGACCGAAATCCAGCGCGAACTCCACCAGCCAGGGCGCGACCAGAGCGAGTGCCGCTGTGGCGATCGTGCCGGCCACGAACGAGCCGATCGCAGCCGTGGCGAGCGCAGGTCCGCCGCGACCGGCCTTGGCCATCTTGTTGCCTTCCAGCGCCGTGACCATCGAGGCGCTTTCGCCCGGCGTGTTGATCAAGATGGAAGTGGTCGAACCGCCATACATGCCGCCGTAATAGATGCCGGCGAACATGATCAGCGAGCCGCCGGGATCGAGCTTGTAGGTGACGGGTAGCAACAGCGCGACGGTAAGTGCCGGGCCGATGCCGGGCAGCACGCCAACGGCGGTGCCGAGCAGCACGCCGACCGAGGCGAAGAGCAAATTCATCGGCTGCACGGCGACTGCAAAACCATGCATCAAGGCGGTGAAGCTGTCCATAATAAGCGCCCTTTCTAAAACAGGCGCTCAAGCGGCCCGGAGGGCAGCGACAGCGTCAGAAGCTTGGTGAATATGAGATAGACGATGAGCGCAAGTACGAAACCGATGGCGAGGTCCATCAGAAGGGTACGCCGCCCGAAGGCGTAGGTGGTGGCGGCGAAGATCACGGCCATACCGGGAATGAAACCGCCGCCCAGCCAGATAATGGCGATCAGCAGGGAAAACCCGGAAATAATGATGAGCACAGCCGGCGGATCGTAAGCCTCCGTCTCGATGAAGCCGCCTCGCAGGGCGTAGACCGCATTGAGAATGCCGAGAACGATCAGGCCAGCGCCCACGATCTCGTCGGCAACGCCAGGGCCGACCTGCGAGTAGGACGGTCCGCCCCCGAGCTGCCAGGCATCCCAATAGCACAGCGCCGCGAGGGCGATCAGCCCGGCCGCGATGGCGAGCCCAGCACTATCAGCCCGCCTACGTTCTTCCTGCTCGTCCAGAATTCTCCGTCATGCCGCGCGCCTCCCCTTGCTGCCCTTGCATGCAGCGGCCTCTTTGCGGGCCGTATTCCCATTTAACGCAAATGCGTTAGCAGGCGCTAGTGTCCCGTCCCGCAAATGCCGACCAACTTGCTGCGGACTGCTTCGGCGTTCGCGGGATAAAGCGACATTGCCTCAAGGCGCGGGGCGCCGGCCGTTCTCGAAGGCTGCGTCAACCACGACGAGCGCGGTCATGTTGACGATGCGGCGCACGCTCGCGGTCGGTTCGATGATGTGCACCGGACGGGCCGCGCCGAGCAGGATCGGGCCGACGGTGATGCCGTTGCCCGCCGCGATCTTCAGGAGATTGTAGGCGATATTGGCGGCATCGACATTGGGCATGATGAGCAGGTTGGCGTCGGCACTGAGTCGCGATCCGGTGAACTGGTCGCTCAGCGCCCGTTGGGAGAGCGCCGCATCGCCCTGCATCTCACCCTCGACCTCGAGGTCGGGGGCGCGGGTCTCGATCAGGGCAAGCGCCTCGCGCATCACCTTGGCCGCCGGATCGCTCGATGAGCCGAAGCTTGAATGCGACAGGAGCGCAATGCGTGGCGGCAGGCCGAAGCGGCGCACCTCCTCCGCGGCAAGCAGCGTCATCTCGCAGAGTTGCTCGGCGCTCGGGCGCGGATTGACATGGGTGTCGCAGATGAAGATCTGCCGCCCCGGGAGCATCAGCATGTTCATCGCGGCAAAGCCGGCAACGCCGGGGCGCGTGCCGATCACCTCCCCGACATACCGCAGATGCTCGTCATAGCTGCCGGTCGTGCCGCACAGCATCGCGTCTGCATCGCCCCGGCGCAGGAGGACGGCCCCGATCAGGGTCGGGCGGGTGCGCATCGCCTCGCGCGCAATGGGGAGCGTCACGCCCTTGCGCTTGGCAAGCTCATAATACTCGCTCACCACCTGCCGGTAGCGCGGGTCGCGGTTAATATTCACCGTTTCGCAGTTCTCGCCGATTTTGAGGCGCAGCCCAAGCAGCTCAATGCGCCGCTCGATGATGTCCGCACGCCCGATCAACACCGGAAACGCCAGTTTCTCATCGATCACCACCTGCGCCGCGCGCAGTACACGCTCCTCTTCGCCCTCGGCAAAGATGACGCGCTTGGAGGCGGCCTTGGCGCTGTCGAACACCGGCTTCATGCTGGCGCCGGAATGATAGACGAACTGGGCGAGCCCCTGGCGGTAAGCCTCCATGTCGGCGATCGGACGCGTGGCGACGCCCGAGTCCATCGCCGCCTGAGCCACCGCGGGGGCAATCTTCTCGATGAGGCGCGGATCGAAAGGCTTGGGGATCAGATAATCGGGTCCGAAGCCGGTCGGCGCCGCTGCCGCCGCATAGGCGGACATCACGATGTCCGATACCTCCGCCATGGCCAGATCGCCGATCGCCTGCACAGCCGCTACCTCCATCTCCTCGGTGATGCGCGAGGCGCCAGCGTCGAGCGCCCCGCGGAAGATGAAGGGGAAGCACAGCACATTGTTCACCTGGTTGGGATAGTCCGACCGGCCGGTGGCGATGAGGGCATCGCCGCGCACCTCGCGCACCAGCTCCGGGCGGATCTCCGGCTCGGGATTGGCGAGCGCCATAATGATCGGCCTATCCGCCATTTTGGCCACCATCTCCGGCTTCAGCACGCCGCCGGCCGACAGCCCCAGGAAGATATCGGCGCCGAGGACGATATCGGCGAGCGTGCGGGCCGACGTGTCCTGCGCATAGCGGTCCTTCTCCGGGTCCATGAGTTCCAGCCGGCCCTGATAGACGACACCCTTGATGTCGGAGAGGAAGACGTTCTCGCGCCTCAGGCCGAGCTTCACGAGCAGATCGAGGCAGGCGAGCGCTGCAGCACCCGCTCCCGACCCGGCCAGCTTGACCGAGCCGATATCCTTGCCCGCCAGTTTCAACCCGTTGAGGATTGCTGCCGCAACGATGATGGCGGTGCCGTGCTGGTCGTCATGGAACACTGGGATCTTCATCCGGTCGCGGAGTTTGCGCTCGATGTAGAAGCACTCGGGCGCCTTGATGTCCTCCAGGTTTATGCCGCCGAAAGTCGGCTCGAGGCTGGCGACGATCTCGACGAACTTGTCCGGGTCGTTTTCAGCGACCTCGATATCGAACACGTCGATCCCCGCAAAGGCCTTGAACAGGCAGGCCTTGCCCTCCATCACGGGCTTGCTGGCAAGCGGACCGATATTGCCGAGCCCCAACACTGCCGTGCCATTGGTGATCACGCCGACGAGATTGGCGCGGGCGGTGAGGGTTGCGGCTTCTGACGGATTGTCCTTGATCGCCGTGCAGGCATAGGCGACGCCCGGCGAATAGGCGAGCGACAGGTCGAGCTGATTGGTGAGCCCCTTGGTCGGCACCACCGAGATTTTTCCGGGCTTAGGGAGACGGTGATAGTCCAGCGCGGCTTCGAGGAGCAGTTTTTCTTCCATGAGATGCCTCGGCTGTCGGTTGGGGCGGATTCCGGGTGTATAGAAGCCGGCGAGGGCTCGCAACGGCTCGACGCGGATTTGTCAGCTGTTATGTCTCATGCATTTGTGAAGTCTACTACAGGCGAAACATTGTATTGATGCGTTCTTGGCATTTGACGCATGTCGTGAAGGAGGTCCGCTTGACGACAAAAATCCCTGTTCCGGTTGGCTTGGCTGCAGCGATTATGCTTCTGGGTATAGCGAGCGTAAGCGCGCATCACGGCTGGGGTGGCTATGATGCGGCCCACCCCGTGACAATCGAGGGTCCGATTACAAAGTCCTCCTATCAAAATCCGCATGTCACGATCCAGCTCAAGGCGCTGGAGAAGGAATGGACGGTGACGCTCGCCCCGGTGTCGCGCATGTCCGCGCGCGGAGCAACCGAGGACAAGATCGCGGTCGGCAAAGTCATCTCCGCCTATGGCTATCCCTCCAAGGCACAGCCCGCTGAGATGCGGGCGGAGTGGATCAAGGTCGACGGCGAGACTTATCAGCTTCGTTAAGCGCCATGGAAATGGACGGCGGACTGCTCGGCGCCATCGAGCATTCAGCCATCGGCAATGCGATAAGGCAGAGCATCTGGCTCTATCCGGCCGCCAATGTCGGACACATCTTGGCGCTGATGGTGTTTGCTGCTTCCGTCGCGATGCTCGATGCGAGGCTGCTCGGTCTGTTCCGGGATATACCGCCGGGCGGCTTTGTGCGCGGAGTTCGCTACCTGGCAATTGCCGGCTTCCTGGGAATGCTGCTCACCGGCAGCGTTCTGTTCATCGCCGAGGCAACGCATGTCGCAATCAATCCGGTGTTCCTGGTCAAGCTCACGCTGATCGGGCTCGGACTGCTGAACGCGCTGCTATTCGAGGTCTTCGGCGGGCGCATTATCAGCGCGCTGCCGGCGCGAACGCCGACGCCCGTCCTCGCCCGGCTCAGTGCACTGGTTTCGTTGACGATTTGGCTGAGCGTCGCTGCAGCCGGCCGCCTTATCGCCTATTTCTGACGCCATGGAAATATTGGCGTGATCGTCGGGTTTCCGCTGATGGGCCAATGAACCAAAGGCCCGGTTGGCGGTTACTCTTCCTTGGTAATGCAAAATACACTTCTCGAGGTCTCGCCATGCCGATCTCCAAAAAAGGTGCCGGCGATGACCGGGGGGAATAATGGACGATTCTTTGCTGGCGGACGCGTTTCAGGCCATGTGCCTGTCGGCGTTGGTGTTGAGTCTGACCGGGCTGGTTCTGTTTTCCTGTCACAACCTGATGATGCTCGCGACGTTTCTGATGCGACGCAGGGCGAGCCGCCTGCGAGAGGCGGAGGAAGACCGCTCGGCTCGGAATATGCAGCAGTTTCCAAAGCTGCTCATCCAGCTTCCCCTCTACAATGAGCGCCATGTCGCGGAACGCCTGATGATCGCGGCCAGTCAGCTGGACTGGCCTTCAGAGCGGCTCGTCATCCAGGTTCTGGACGACAGCGACGACGAGACTGTGGCCCTGGTCAACCGCTGCGCCGACCGGCTGCGCCGCGAGGGCTATTCCATCGAGGTGTTGCGGCGCAGGAACCGCACCGGTTACAAGGCCGGCGCGCTCGCTCACGGGCTTGGGGCCTCGGATGCGGAGTTCGTCGCGATTTTCGATGCCGATTTCATTCCGCCGCCCGATTTCCTCCGCCGCGCTATCCAGCCGCTCCTGGCAGACACGCGCATCGGCGCCGTGCAGTGCCGCTGGGATCATTTGAATCCGGACGAGAACACAATCACCCAAGTGCAGGCGATCGGCCTCGACTACCATTTCGGCATCGAGCAAGCAGCCAAGTCCTGGGCGGAGCTGCCGATGCATTTCAACGGCACCTGCGGCATCTGGCGGGTGAAGGCGATCGAGGCGGCGGGCGGCTGGCAGGCCGACACGGTAACCGAGGATGTCGATCTCAGCTACCGCGCCCAGCTTGCCGGCTATCGCGTGACCTACCGCTTCAACGTTGCCGTGCCGGGCGAAATCCCGGATACCGTCGAGGCCTGGCGCTCGCAGCAATATCGCTGGGCCAAAGGCTCGACACAGACCGCGATGAAATTGCTGCCGCGCATCTGGCGGTCGCGCTGGCCGCTGGCGCACAAGATCACCGCCAGCATCCACCTCACCCATTACTCGATGAACCTGCTCATGGTCATCGGCGTGCTGGTCTATCCGCTGACCATTCCGATGTTTCCCGACTTCCCGGACGAGGTGAAGCTGCTCGGCATCCTCGCCCTCTGGGCCGCGCTTGGCGGTGCGCTGGCCAACTATTTCGTCAGCCAGCGCCTGGTGCGGGGGAAGAGTTTCGGCCGGCTGCTGCGCCAGTTCCCAACTTTCCTCTCGCTCGGGGCGGGGCTCGCGCTGTCGAACAGCCGCGCCATCATCGACGCGCTCACCTCGGGGGACGCCGCTTTCATCCGCACCCCGAAGAAGGGAAGCGCGCGCCTCACCTCCTACCGGGTCTACCCAAAATCCGGCATTGCCGAGCTGCTCATCGCGCTTTGGGCGATCGGCGGCAATCTTCAGGCGCTCACCCCGCTCACTCCCGTGATGCTCCTGGGCGTCGGCGGGATACTCTGGGTGGGCTATGTCTCCTTCTCGCATTATCTGGAAGCGCGAAACCCCGCCCCGTCGCGGCCGATCTTCCCCTATCTACCAACCGCGCGCACGGCCGAGCCGCCAAGCCTCGCCCGCAAGCCTGCGGCGGAGTAGGCTGGGATGGACAGGTTTGGTGTAGACGGCTGTCATTCACTCTCGTCGGCAGCAAGGCGGTGTGAAGAGACATCGGCGCTGTTACTGCATTTGGCTTGTGGCGGACCGGCAACACGCGCAGTGCGAGGGCTATAGTCAAACAGCGGACGCTCGACACCCTTTCCCACAAGAGAATTTGGGCGGCGTCGTCGGAATAGACCCCAACCTCCAAAGCGGCCTCTGGAAGCGCATCTTGGCCTCGCCTCAAACGCGACATTAGTTACTGCTCACCAGCCGTGATGCGTGCAGCGATCGCGGATCGGGGGCTGTCTGAAATCTTCCGCAGGGCGCCGCTGTCCGAGGTCGAAGCTGGTCGCCATCGCTTAACACGTGCAGGCGAAGGTCATACATCGACAGCGCACGGTCCGCACCGGCTTCGGCAATGTTGGAGCGTTACGTCGGTGCCGTCGACCACATAAACGCACCCTGAGCCGATCACCCGGAACCGCTTACCTTCGATGATGATCGCAGTGTCCTCGTCGACCGCGAACGCGGCTTTCTGGTCGGCGGCTCAGATCCGCGTAAGGACGGCATCGCCCTTGGTTACTGAGCAGCTGTCGAAATTACCAGGTAGCAGCACAGCTTTGAAGTTTGCGCCAGCTGCCGCGCGCATCGCTTGCTGCGCCTTCTTGGCGGAGTTTCAGCGTTGATAAACGTGGCGCTGTTCTTGATCGCACATCCCAGGCATGGGAACGGAATCGCTGAATTCCGGCCAAGGTGGGACTGTGATGGATCGACCGCAAATTACTGCGTTCCTCAGGGCGTTGGATAAGACGCAATATCTCGCGCCTGATCACATGTTGGCCTATCAGCGGCGTCTTCTCGGCCCCCTTCTGCGTCACGCCCGCGACGAGACCGCGTTCTACGCCGATCGGCTTGCGAGGATTTTCCGAGCGGATGACAGCATCGACTGGGATCGCTGGCTGGAGCTTCCGATCCTTACCCGGCAAGATGTCCAGGAGAATTTTGAAGCGCTGTCGGCCCGGTCCCTGCCTCCCGTAGCGGGGGACACGACGGAGGATACCTCCTCCGGATCGACGGGACGGCCGGTCAGGTATCTTCAGACCGATCTTCAGAATCTCGCGGCGGCCTGTTGCAGCGAGCGCTTTTTCACGTGGCATGGATTGCGGCCCAACGCGCTTGCTGCAAGAATCCGCGCGACCAAGAACCCCGAAGCCGCCTATCCGCATGGCCGGTTCCACAACTGGTGGCGTGTCAGTCGTGAAGAGAGTCCGGTTATGGACCTGACCATTGCAACTACCCACGCCGACCAGATCGAGTGGCTAAAGCGGCTCAAGCCGACTTACTTGCTCACCTATCCCAGCAATATGCGCGAGTTGGCACGCGTGGCGGCCGAAATGGGAGAAGAACTCCGCTTCGAACTTGTGCTGACTTTCGGCGAGATGATCTCACAGGATATGCGCGTCGCAATCCGGGATTATTTCGGCCGGGAACCGCTCGACCGCTATGGCGCAAGCGAGATCGGGCACATTTCGGCAACTTGCCCGGTGTCGTTCAAGCATCATGTCGCGCCGGAGGTCGTGCTGCTGGAAATCCTGGACGAGGACGATAATCCGGTCGGCCCCGGGGAGGAAGGCCGCATCGTGCTTACCCCATTCTACAATCTCGCGATGCCGCTGATCCGCTACGATGTCGGTGACCGCGGCGTGCTTTCGGGCGAGCCGTGTTGCTGCGGGCGAACGCTGCCGGTGTTCGACCGGCTGCTCGGCCGCACTCGGAATATTTTCCGCTTCGTGGACGGCACCGCCTGTTGGCCGGTCTTGTTGGGGAATGAAATGTCGCCCTTCGTCGCCAGCAGGCAGTTTCAGGTCGTGCAGCGCACGCGCTCCGACATCGAATTCCGCTACGTGCCGGCCCATGCCGATCAGGTCAACGACCTTGCGGGGTTGACCGCCTACATTCGGAGGCGGCTGCACCCCTCGATTAATGTGACCCTCACGGCAATGAGCTGCATCGAACGGTCGCCAAGCGGGAAATATGAAGACTATCTCAGCCTGGTGACTTGATCCGTGGCGGCAAGCGGTGGCTACAGAACACCGTCGCAGAAGCCGCTCAGCTCGTGCGTTCCCACCGGACAGCGGCTCTTGCCGATGCTCAGATAAAGATCGTCAGGCAAATCGAGGCCGGGATCGTCCTCCCGATGCCGCCGGATCAGGCTTTTCTCGGGATCGCCGAAGTAGAATTTCGCTCCGCCAAGAGCCTGCCAGTTGCTGTCGTCGTCGACTGACGCATCGGCGAAGAGCGAAAACCGGTTTGCTTCCGGCAGTTGCCATTCGGCGCCTGCGGAGCCGAGCACGCCGCGTCCCGCCAGATGGCCGACAGAAACGTCGAACCGAAGATTGTCCAGCGCATAAAAGGCGACGGTCGCCTTCCCCGCGAAGCCATTGTCGGTCCCGGACTGATAGGCCGCCAAACCTTCCAGCGATATGCGATCGAGATAAGCCTCCGCCTCGACGCCCAGCTTGTTGACCTCGGCTCCGTCGATGTTGCGAAATCCGCCGTCCAGGTCGAGTGCATCCTGCGTCGAGGAGGCGTCCCAGGACAGCCGGCTCGCATACACGCCGAGCAGTCCCCGAGCCGGATCGCGCCAGAAAAGATGAGCGGCAATGCCGTAGAAGCCTTCATCATCGGCCGAACCGAATGTGCCGTCGAACTGCACTCCGAATTGGTTCCCCAGCGGAAGCGTCAACGCGCCGCTCACGCCGCCGATATTCCCGTCGCCGAAGTCCCCGCCGAACGCGGCAATCTTACCGTTTACCGCCGAAACGGCCGGCCTGCTGGCAGCATCATCCGGCCAATGCAAATCTTCCGCCCAGGCGGGAGACGAGAGCGCCAAGACGAGGGAGGTCGTGGACAAAAGCCGCCACCGGGAATGGAAGAGCACCGCTCTCTCCATGAGGTTCTTAGCCATTTCGTTCATGCGAATACAATCTCCGCGAGAATCAATATGGCAAACTATCGCATTTGGAAGTGGTTAGGAAGCGATGCTGGGGCGGCAAGCGCGGCGGAGGGTCGTCGCCATTACCCGTTCCCAAATTCTTCGTGCGGTCTTTACATGTGCCGGCAGCACATTGTTTGAAGATTAAGCTGCCGTTCCTTTCAGTAGGATATGGCTCATAAGATGTGGGGTGTTCCTTCAGACCATCGAGACGTTTGCCACCTGATCGCGCATTTGGTTTAGGGTACGAACTATCCAAGCCCGGATCTGCAGCGACCGCTTTTCATCGCAAGCTGCCAAATGAGCGCCAGACGGTGGATCTCATTGAGGCGGATCCCGCTAGGTCGGGTTTGAGGCGCGAGCGGCCTATCAACGACGGCCGGCTTCGGCAATGTATCCGGCATGGTTCGACACGCTAACCCGCTCTTCACCAATCCCGCAGCTTTCCCACCCAAACTTATCCCCGGTGCCTGCCGCCTCCCATACACTCGGTCCGTTCCTTCCCCTGAGGGACGCACGGGCACTCGAGACCGTCTCACCGTGGGGGAGGGAAGCGGTGCCTGAGGAAATCCGCAAGGGATCTGGCTGGGTGGCGAACGCAGGCCGGCCTTGCGGTGGGTGTAACGAACCTGACCTCAGGGGTCCAGGAGCTGACCCACCTGTTTGCTGGGATGCGCAGGTCAGAGGTTCGTCTGAGCTAGTCCGCCAGGCGAGCCACCTCAGGTAAGGGAGCGGACGTGGGCCAAAATATCACCGCGCGCGGGCGGCCATGAAGGCCACCCAACACACAAAAGCGAAGGCCTTCATGGCCGCCCGCGCCGTCCCTCATTTATTTCGGGGGACTGACCTGACGGAAAGCCTCGCGGGCCCAAGCCCGGCGAGGGGATGACTGTTTGCTCTTTGACATTCGCAAGATGACCGGCGACGCGCGCGCGATACCCGCGCCCGCCTATTCTAGGGGTAGAGCCGCTGCTTCACCCATGCCTCGCCCGGACCGGCCCTGCGGAACTGCACGCGGTCGTGCAGACGGAAGGGGCGGTCGTGCCAGAACTCGATCTCGACGGGCGCGAGGCGAAAGCCGGACCAGTAATCCGGGCGGGGAATATCGCCGATGGCGTAGCGCGCGGTATAGGCGGCGACCGCCTTCTCCAGGGCAAACCGGCTCTCCAAGGGCCGCGACTGCTGCGAGGCCCAGGCGCCGATCCGGCTGCCGCGCGGGCGGGACGCATAGTAGGCGTCGGCCTCCTCGGCGGTGACTAGGGCGACGGGGCCGCGCACTCTGACCTGGCGCCGCAAACTCTTCCAGTGAAAGCACAGGGCCGCCTTGCCGGAGGCGATGAGCTCAATGCCCTTTGCGCTCTCGTAATTGGTGTAGAACACAAAGCCGTCCGGGCTCACGCCCTTCAGAAGCACCATACGCACATTGGGCAGGCCGGTCGGATCAACGGTCGCCAGCGCCATCGCCTCGGCATCGTTGATCTCATGGGCCGCGGCATCTTTCAGCCAGGCCGCGAACAGCTCGAACGGCTCTGAAACCTCGGCAAAGTCGCCGGCCTGCGGGCGACCCGCGTAATGTTCATCAAGTGCGTCGGTCATAAGGCGATTTCCCGGCACGTGCGACAAAGTCGAAAACGCTGGCGAAACTTACTATTTCCGTATTCCTCAGCTTAAACGCTGGCTTTTATCTTTCATGTCTCACCTTCATCATTTCGGCGGGAATGTGAACAACAAAGGCAATCGTACCCCTGTTATGCCATGCGGCTGGACGCACCCCGCGTTTTGTGTAGGATGCGCCACAATCCGTGTTCAGTGGGAGAAAGCGGGTGGCAGGTAATGCACAATTGATGGGCGACAAGCGCGGCCTGGTTATGGGCGTCGCAAACAACCGATCTATCGCCTGGGGAATTGCCAAAGCTGCCGCCGCGCAAGGCGCGAGCCTTGCCTTCACCTATCAGGGCGAGGCGCTGAAGAAGCGCGTCGAGCCGCTGGCAGAGGAGGTCGGCTCCAACATTGTGCTGCCCTGCGATGTAACCGATACCGGCTCGGTCGATGCGGTGTTTGAGGCGCTGAAGGAGCGCTGGGGCTCGCTCGATTTCGTTGTGCATGCAATCGCCTATTCCGACAAGGACCAGCTCGACGGCCGCTATGTGGACACGACGGCGGACAACTTCAACAAGACCCTGGCCATCTCCTGTTTCTCCTTCACCGCAATAGCCCAGCGCGCCGAAAAGCTGATGCCGAATGGCGGGGCGCTCCTCACGCTCACCTACTACGGCGCCGAGAAGGTGATGCCGCATTACAACGTGATGGGCGTCGCCAAGGCGGCGCTCGAGGCGAGTGTGCGCTATCTTGCCGCCGATCTCGGCAAGGGCGGTATTCGCGTCAACGCCATCTCCGCCGGACCTATAAAAACTCTCGCGGCTTCCGGCATTAGCGATTTCCGTTATATCCTGAAATGGAATGAGTATAATTCACCTTTGCGCCGGGGGGTGTCGATTGAAGAGGTGGGCGGCGCAGCCCTCTATCTCATCTCCGATCTCAGCCGAGGGGTGACAGGCGAGATTCATCATGTCGATGCCGGCTATCACGTGGTGGGCATGAAGGCGGAAGACGCACCCGATATTTCCGTCACCATGCGTAATGGAGACTGACAAGCAATGGACCCGATGCGTCTGATCACCTACACCGTCCTGGCGGCGGTGGTCAGCCTGGTCGCCATGGGTGGGGCAGGCTTCTACATCGGCTACTCGGCGGGGCGCGCCAATGTCGAGGACGTGAGGACGCTGATTGCCGCCTCGGCCTCGCCGGAGAATGCGGCCGCGCTGACAGACCTTTTAAAGAAACAAGAGAGCGTTCCCGGAACCGATCTGAGCCCGGTGCTCAGCGAGATCCGCGCGCTTAGCGGCCAGATCGGCCGGCTGGAGCAGACGGCTGCCGAGTCGGCTACCGACAAAGCGGCGTCAAGCCGGGACGAGAGCAAGTTGAAAGACGAACTGACTTCATTACGCCAGCGGCTCACCGCCACCTCCGAGCAGTATAACAGCTGCCGGCAGGACATGAACGTACTCGAAACGAAGTTGAAAGAGACCCCGCCCCAGCAAGCCGCTGTGAGCACATCCACACAGAAGGCGAATGCCGACATTCCCCGTGATCCGGCCTCGGTGGTGTTGTTCGACAACGTGCAACTGCGGCGCGATCAGAATAAACTCTATAACGATGTCGATGTCGCGCTCAGCCTCCAGGCCGTTGCCTCACGTTCGGCCCGCGTCGCCGTCAACCAGCAGAGTTTTGGCATTTCATTCGGCGAGCGAAAGATTTTTCAACACAAGGACGTCACCTGCGAGCTGGTGCTGATGGAGACTGACCTTGAGGGGAATCAGGCCCGGCTTAGCATCGCCTGCAAGCGTTAACTTCGGCTTTGCCCTCCGCGTCACTGGTAATTTGTTGTTTTGGGCGTTGAGGGCGCATGCCGGTCATCTATTTCATCCGCCATGGCGAGACCGACTGGAATGTCGAGAGGCGGATGCAAGGCCAGCTCGACGTGCCCATCAATGCCAACGGACGTAGGCAGGCGGCCCGCAACAGCCAAATGCTGCGTCAGGTGGCCGGCGACATATCACACTTCGATTTCGTGGCAAGCCCGCAGCTGCGCACCCGCCAGACCATGGAAATCGTCCGCGCCGAGATGGCTCTCGACCCTACGGCTTATCGCACAGACGATCGTCTGCGCGAAATTCACAAGGGTGCGTGGCAGAGCTTCCTGTGGCCGGAAATCTGTGAGCGCTTTCCCAATGAAGTGGCGTTGTATGAGAAGGACAGCTGGAACGTTTGTCCGCCCGGCGAGGGCGCGGAGAGCTTTGCAGACATGCATCTACGCGTCTGCGCCTGGCTCACGGAAATCGAGCGCGACACGGTGGTCGTCTCACATGGCGGCCCGATGCGCTGCATAAGGCGGCATCTTCTCGGGCTCGATGATGCAGCAACGCATCAGCTGCGCGTGCCGCAGGACCAGATCCTTTGTATAACCGGGCGCGCACTGGAGTGGATCTAGCGCGGTCTTCCGGGTGATGTGAGCGGCAGACTGCGCCGGCCAAGCTCCAAGATGGTGATTTTCTGCGGAACAAAGGGCACAGTGGCGCGTGCCCGCTTTGAGCGGCGATCGAGGGCCTTTTCAGGCGGACAATGCCCCGCTCGGCGAATTCCTCCAAAAGCTGCAGCCAAACCGTCGATCCGACCGTCTGGGCGTAGTGCCGGCCGTCGGGAGGGCGAAAGCTCATCGCGTCGAAGGAATGGCGAAGGCCGACAGGCGCCAAACCGCATTTCCGCAGCGCGACCCGATATTTCGCATCGATGCGAAGGCCCTTCAGGGCTTTGCGGATGAGCAGGCTCAGATTGTGCCGGTACCTGTTTATGGTGCTGATCAATGGCCTCCCGCAAAGCCGACGGGAAGCGCGAAGACAAATCATGCCCTTCAACAGCGCCTCGATCGACAAACGCAGATCGAGATAAGCCTTGGCGCGGCGGCTCTTGATCGCCTGGAAGTCCTTTTGCCGGGCGTAGAACAGGGCACGGAACCGCACCAGAAAATCTTGCGCATCCTCACAGTAATAGCGGGCAAGCTCGATGCGGGTGGGGTGGGTCCTCTGCTTGGAGGAGGTTTTGACTTCGCGAACGAGCGTGGACATCGGCTACTCAAGAGACATTGGGGAGACATCGGCTGTTAACCGACTTCCCTTTTTTATCGCGGTCGCTTAAACGGGCGGTAAACGCTGAGCACGAAAGCTAGCGCGCGGGAACTGACAGCAAAACACCCGCCAGGCATTCAGTGCAGCGCGTGTTTTGACCTCGGCGCGAGGCTCGTCTAAACAGACGTGACGAAAGCGAGCCTCGCCATGTCCCACAACACCTTCGGCCATCTGTTCCGCGTCACCACCTGGGGCGAGAGCCATGGGCCAGCAATTGGCTGTGTGGTCGATGGCTGTCCGCCCGGCATTCCGCTGACCGAGGCCGACATCCAGCCCTACCTCGACAAGCGCCGGCCCGGCCAGTCGCGCTATACCACCCAGCGCCAGGAAGCGGACGAGGTGAAGATCCTCTCCGGCGTGTTCCCGAACGCTGATGGCGTCCAGGTGACGACGGGCACGCCGATGTCGCTCCTGATCGAGAACACCGACCAGCGCTCCAAGGATTATGGCGAGATCAAAGACAAATACCGTCCGGGCCACGCCGACTACACCTACGTGGCCAAATACGGCATTCGCGACTACCGCGGCGGCGGGCGGTCCTCGGCGCGCGAGACCGCGATGCGCGTTGCGGCGGGTGCGATCGCGCGAAAGGTGGTGCCCGGGATGGTCGTTCGCGGCGCGCTGGTGCAAATGGGGCCGCACACCATCGAGCGCGCCAATTGGGATTGGGAGGAGGTGGAGCGCAATCCGTTCTTCTCACCCGATCATGCTAGCGTGCAGAGCTGGGCGGCCTTCCTCGACGGTGTGCGTAAAGCGGGCTCCTCCTGCGGCGCGGTGATCGAGATCGTCGCCGAGGGAATACCCCCGGGCCTTGGCGCCCCGATTTACGGCAAGCTCGACCAGGACATCGCTTCCGCCCTGATGAGCATCAATGCGGTGAAGGGTGTGGAGATCGGCGCCGGCTTTGCTTCGGCCGCGCTATCGGGGGAAGAAAATGCGGACGAGATGCGGCTCGGTCCCGATGGCGGCCCACAATTCCTCTCCAACAATGCCGGCGGCATTCTCGGCGGCATCTCCACCGGCCAGCCGATCGTTGCCCGCTTTGCCGTCAAGCCCACCTCTTCGATATTGACGCCGCGCCTCACAATCGACAGCCTGGGCCAGGAGACGGAGATCATGACCAGGGGGCGGCATGATCCTTGCGTTGGGATTCGTGCGGTGCCCGTCGGCGAGGCCATGCTGGCTATAGCCCTTGCGGATCATTATCTGCGCCACCGGGGGCAATGCGGTTCGGGCTAATGTTGCGGGGGAAACGTTCCGATGCAGGCCGCGGCGAAAGTACCCGCGTTCGTCGAACGCAACTTCAATCTCCCTTATGGCCCAGATGCGGGTGATTTCCGTTTCAATGTGATGGCGATCCTGACCGTGCTCGCCGGGGTGCTGTTCGCCGCCACCGGCTATGATGCCATTCTCGTAGTTGGCGCAGCGACCGGCTGCACGGCCTATTACTTCTATCCGCTCATGGATAAGAAGAAGCCCCGCATCGGGGCAGGGCAATATGGCGTGTTCATCGATGGCTTCGGACTGATCTCCTGGCGCGCAATCTCGGATGTGCAGCTCGTCACCTATGCAACGCGGTTCAATGAGGACCATGAGCTGCATTTCCGGCTACGCGTTCCGCTAGACCGGGCGCTGCTCGCCGACTGGCGCGATCTGCCGATCTGGCGGCTCTTGATGAAGCTGCCCTGGAAGATGAGTCACGACAATGTGGTGCGAATACCACTGGCGCCGTTCCATCCGCCGCCGGAAGACATCCATCACGAGTTCCATCGGCTCTGGCATTATTACCGCTGAGGCGGCCCCGGCAGACGCGCCCTATCGCATGGGGCGCAGGATGAGAAGAACGCCAGCCATGAGGAAGACCACGCCAACAAGCTTCTGCAGCGTGACCGGCTGCACCGGCTGAAGAATGCCGAAATGGTCCATCAGCAGTGAACCGATCATCTGTCCGGCAACCACCAGCGAGATCATTCCGGCCGCGCCGAGCTTGGGAATGGTGAACGCCCCCTGCCCGACGACAAAGACGCCGAACAGTCCGATGAACCACCCGTAGCCCGGAACCAGCGCGGCCTGGGCGCCGCTCGGCCAGGGCACCCGGAACAGCACAATGAGCAAAACGAGGGCGATGGTGCCGCTGACAAAATTCACCAGCGCCGCCATGAGCGGGCCGTTCATCGTCGCTGCGACCTGCGCCGCGATGAGGGCTTGCAAAGGCAAAAAAAATCCTGCCAGCGCCGAGAGGGCGATGTACTGAAACATTGGCTCTCCAGATGGTTACGCAGCCGTATCGGGCTTCCGGCTTACTACGACCTTGGAGAGAAACGCCAGCAATGATTGCTCTTGCGTGAGGCCGCATCCGGCCAGGAGCGCCGCGAGATCCTCGCCGAGATAGCTTTCATAATAGGGCTCGTGGAAGCGCACCGGGAACGCCTCCAGCATGCCATCATAGCCCGGCTTGTCGCCCCATTGCAGCGAGTCGATGAGGATATAAATGCCGCCCGGCTTCAGCACGCGTGCGATCTCGCCTGTGACGGTGCGGCGCACCTCCTGCGGCAGCTCGTGATAGAGGAAAACCGAGGTGACGATGTCCTGGCTGGCATCGGCGAGCGGCAAGGCTTCGGCGTTGCCCTCCATGAGGGTGATGTTGCGCCGCCTCGCCAGATGCCGCCGCGCCTCGACAATATAGGCACCCGAGAGATCGATGCCGGTCATCGGCATGGCGGGAAAGGCCTGCGCGGCCTGGCCGAGAAACCGACCCGTTCCGCAGGCGACGTCCAGCATTGCGAGCTGGCGCTGGTCCTTCCCGCGCACATAATCGGCGATAGCGGGAAGCGCCTGGCGGCGCATCGCGCCGGCGGCTCCCACGAACAGCGTCTCGACCTGGATGTCGTAGAGCTGGGCGGATTCCTCGCTCAGATAGCCATCCGTCTGGAAATGGAAATTGCGCGCATAATAATCCGGCATGCCCTCCGCTTCGGGGAGGCCCGCTGCCTCCTGACCGCGTCCGGCGATGCGGCGCTCATTGGAGGCGGGCAGATCGGCGAACATGCGCCGTACCGCCTCGACATGGGCTGCGAGCGAGCCCTCGTCCTCGACCGGCAGCGGATAAATGCCGCGCCGGACATTCTCGGCGTCCTGGCGCTGCAGCGCCATGACATCGCCCAGAAGCTCCATCTCGCCGGGTACGGGCCGGCTCGGCCGGAAGCGGGCCACGCCCTGGCTCATCTTTGCGACGCGCCGGCTCATGATTCGCCCGACCGCCGCATACCAACCGGTTCGCGCCGTCTGGCGGCCGAGATGCGCATAGGCTTCGAGAGTGTTCGACATCGCCAATCTCCGCTAATCTTTCCTCCAAATCTAGGGAATAAGAAGGCTCAAAGCCATGAGGCGTTATGGCAGCATCGTCGTGCTAACCGGGGCGGGATTATCGGCCGAATCGGGGCTGGCGACCTTTCGCGACAAGGATGGGATCTGGGCGCAGTATGATTACCGCGAGGTGGCGACCCCCGAAGGCTATGCCCGCAACCCTGCTCTGGTGCTCGATTTCTATAATCAGCGCAGGCGGCAGAATTTCGGGGTCGAGCCGAACGCGGCGCATTTTGCCCTGGCCCAGCTTGAGCATGAGCACCCCGGCGATGTGCTGGTGGTGACGCAGAACATCGATCCGCTGCATGAAGCCGCCGGCAGCCGAAATCTCATCCACATGCACGGCGAGCTGCTGAAGGGCCTGTGCGCCGAATGCGGGGCGAAGGCAGATTGGGGCATGGCCGACATCACCTTGACAAGCCAATGTCCGGCCTGCGGCGTCCAGGGCCGGATGCGTCCGGATGTGGTCTGGTTTGGCGAGATGCCTTATCAGATGGAGCGCATTTATGACGCCCTCGCGGCGTGCGACCTGTTCCTGTCGATCGGCACCAGTGGCACGGTCTATCCAGCGGCCGGGCTGGTCGCCGAGGCACGCCGGGCCGGCGCTTATACCGTGGAGCTGAACCTCGAGCCCTCGGAAGGCGTGTCGCTGTTCCACGAGGCGGTCCAAGGCCGGGCGACGGAGATCGTGCCGGCCTATGTGGGGAATTTGCTCGCCGAGGCGCAGGGACGCAAGCCGCTATCCTGATCTCTCAAATTCTTTGACCTATTGCCCGGCGACGGCGGAATTCGCCACGCCTAATTTTTTCGCCACAGCCTCGGCGACCTGCTCGAATTGCGTCTTGTCGTCGCCGATAGCGAGCATGCGCTGACAGTCGGGCGTGCAGTAGAAGGAGGTACGCAGCGGCCCGCGATAGACCGTGACGAGCCGCGCGTCGTTCGGTGCAACACCGAGCCTGGCGCTCAGGATCTCATGGCCCGAGCCGTCCAGAGCGATCACATTGGTGGAGCCGTAGGATTTGCCCGTCACCACGAGCAGCCTTGCGCTCTGCGCCGCGACATCGGCAATCGAGGGATTGCCGACAATGATTTGCGCGGCGTCGCGGTCAAGGTGGATGACGCGGGCCTCATCGATGCGCACGTCGAAGCTAGCGGGCGTCTCGGCGCGCGAGAGCTCGGGCGCGACTCGTCGCAAGAAGAGCGAGGGACGAAGCAATAAGAAGCTTACGGCGTGAAATCATCAGTAATATTCCCCTCGTCCCTCGCGGCTTTCCGGCTAACGCCAGTCTGGCGGCAGACATTAACGGGGCCGATTGGATGCCGTTTTGGTAAACAGGATGTTAAGGCCGCCCTGAGGGAGAATACAGGGGTGGCAGACTATTTGGGCGGCGTCTTCATTCCGGCCATCTTGCAGATAAGCGCCCATTCCTGCATCGGTCACCGGCTGAACCGAGAGGCGCGCCTGTTTCACGAGCGCCATGTCCTTAAGTTTCGGCTCGGCTTTCACCTGCGCCAGTGTCACGGGCTCGGGCATCGGCGCGACCGCCGCGACATCGACGCAGGACCACTTGCCTTCAGGGTCCGTCGAATCCGGATGGGCGAGCGCCGTCACCTTGACGATGCCGACAATGCGCTTCTCCTCGCCCGTGTGATAGAAGAAGCCGAGCTCGCCCATTTTCATGGCGCGCATATTGTTCTTGGCGGTGAAGTTGCGCACGCCGTCCCATTCCGAGCCCTTCGCGCCCGCCGCCAGCTGATCCTCCCAGGACCAGGTTTCCGGTTCGGATTTCAAAAGCCAATAAGCCATGTCAGCCACCCTTCAGCTTTTGTTCGCATCATCGCTAAGTCATGGTCGAGAACGCTGCGGCCCCGAGACGGAAGTCACATGGCTGCGCTGAACAACATTTTCCAAGGGGTGCATTGGCGCCTCGATTCATTTTGCCAATGTCAAAGAGCAAATAGTGATCCCCTCGCCGGGCTGTGGCCCGCGAGGCTTTCCGTCAGTCTCTGTCCCTCACGTGAAAGGTCGAGGGACGGCGCGGGCGGCCATAAAGGCCGTGCGTATGTTGTTGTGGGTGGCCTTCATGGCCGCCCGCGCGCGGTGATATTTTGGCCCCCGCTGCTTCGCCTTACCATTCTTCGCGTCCCGGACGACACTGTCTCGGCACACGCGAGTGTCACTGGGCATCGCAACCAGGAGGGAGCCGCGGACCCCTGAGATCGGGTTCGTTACACCCACCGCGAGGCTGACCTGCGTTTCCGGCCACTCCAGGCCTCTAATTCCGGTCAGCCATGCCCTCGCGTTCCTCAGGCACCGCTTCCTTCCCCCACGGTGAGACGGTCTCGAGGCCCGTGCGTCCCTCAGGGGAAGGAACGAGGGCGAGTGTATGCGCGGGGAGGGGACCGGGGATTGTATCTGTCGGAAAAGCTGATGCTTTGGTGAACGAATCACCAAGGATCGGCCCGATGGCGGGGTGGCCACCCCGCCATCGGGCGGCGAGCGGTCACGGTGGGGATGGACCTTCACGGTCGAGAGGAAAGGCTAACGCCATCAAAGCTGCTGGCATGACGCAGCACCGAGGAAGATCGTGAAAGCCGCTCAAGCCTGGAAGCGTTCCTCAATGCGGACGGCCTGTTTGTGGCGCCGTTTCGTGTCGTTCTGCGAGACGGCTGGATTGCCGGTGAAAGCGGCCGGTGATAGAGTTGACGGGTGAGGGACAAGGCAGACGCCCCACTGCGCCGAGACGCATTGCCACGTGCAAAGCTCTGCCCTAACCGGCGCTCCCTTGAGCGGCGATATGGGCTCTTGGCAAAATGGATCTCCGAAATCGTTCCGGATCGGCGGGTTTTGCCGCCCACGCGCATCCCAATCAGCACCCCGTTCATGACCGTCGGCCAAAACAGCAAAAAGCGCCTGGCAAGACGGTTGCCTATGTCTATGCTGCGCGAGCCTTCCGCGATTTTGGCGACGGCTTTGTCGCCGTGCTGCTGCCAGTCTACCTGGCGGCGCTCGGGCTTGGTGCCTGGGAGATCGGCGTTGTTGCCACCCTTGCGCTGTTCGGCTCTGCCCTGATGACCCTGAGCATCGGCGTCCTGGGAGCCAGGGTGGACCAGCGCACACTGCTGCTTGTGGCATCCGGTCTCATGACCGCGACGGGTATTGCATTCGCCTGGTTCGAAGCCTATCCGGCGATCCTGCTGATGGCATTTGCTGGCACCGTCAACCCAAGTGCGGGGACAGTCAGCATCTTCGTGCCGCTCGAACATTCGACGCTGTCTCAATTGGTGCCCGACACCCAGCGAACGGCAATGTTCGCCCGCTATAGCCTGATCGGCGCTCTCGCGGCGGCGGTTGGATCGCTAATGTCGGCCAGCCCCGAGTTTCTGCAAAGGCTTGGGATATCGTATCTGGCCGCACTGAAGTCGATGTTCTGCGTCTATGCTGTGCTCGGCCTGACGGGTGGATGGCTCTACGCCCATCTCCCCGCTGCGAGCGCCAGGACGACGGGAAAGTCGCTGGCAACGCTGGGGCCCTCTCGCGCCATCGTCTACAAGATGGCCATGCTCTTCAGCATCGATGCGTTCGCCGGCGGGTTTGCCGTCCAGTCGCTGCTCGCACTGTGGCTGTTCGGCAAATTCGGCCTATCGCTCGCCGCCGCGGGTGTCTTCTTTTTCTGGTCAGGCGTTCTCGCGGCCTTTTCCTTTCCCGTTGCGGCACGGCTATCGCGGCGCATCGGCCTCGTCAACACGATGGTGTTCACGCACATCCCCTCCAGCCTTTGCCTGATCCTGGCCGCAGCCGTTCCGAGTATCGAGGCGGCGCTCGGCCTGCTCCTCGTGCGTGCCGCACTTTCGCAGATGGACGTGCCGACGCGCTCCTCCTATGTCATGGCCGTCGTTACACCTTCGGAACGGCCGGCGGCAGCGAGCGTTACGTCAGTGCCGCGCAGCCTCGCGGCTGCCGCCAGCCCGGCCATCGCCGGTGCGCTCTACGAAGCGGGATTTCCGGCTTTGCCATTGATCCTGTGCGGCCTGCTCAAGATCGCCTATGACCTCGCGCTACTGTGGATGTTTCGCCATATCACGCCACCCGAGGAATCGCCCATGTAAGCGATGATGCCGGCCTGGCAATGTGCGAAATCGGGAACTTCGTTCGAGAGAAAAGGAAAGGCCGATGCGGTTACAGCACATCATTTTGATCGCCTTCGCTCTGGCCGCCACGGTGATGACCCGCGCCGCAAAGCGGCTCACCGCTGCGGAAGCACCACTGGTCCTGGAGAAGACCATCCCCCTCGCTGGCGTTTCCGGCCGGATCGACCATCTGGCCGTCGATTTGAGTGGAGGGCGCTTGTTTGTCGCCGAACTCGGCAACAACAGCGTCGATATTATCGATCTGCACACGGACAAGATTATTCGCCGGATCGAAGGATTGAAGGAGCCGCAGGGCGTTGCCTATCTAGCTGATCAAGGCCTGCTCGCGGTCGCCAGCGCCGGCGACGGAACCGTGCGCTTCTTTCGCGCCGACGACTTTTCCGCCCAGGGCTCGGTCGACCTGAAGGAGGACGCCGACAACATCCGGATCGATCCATCGACGGGGCAGATCGCTGTCGGCTATGGCAATGGTGGTATCGCCATTATCGATCCGGCAAGCCGGTCCGAGCTGGCTGACATTAGGCTCGCCGACCATCCCGAGAGCTTTCAGATCGAAGTCGATAGCAGCCGCGCTTTCGTTAACGTACCGGAAGCACACCACATCGCAGTCATCGATCTCAAGTCCCGGAAGCAGATCGCGACATGGCCTACGATGGGGCTCCGGTCGAATTTTCCGATGGCGCTCGCCGGGTCGGCGGGGCCCGTGGCAGTTGTGTTCCGGGGTCCGCCCAAACTCGCCCTGTTCGACATCGGAACCGGCGCGATCTCTGCTCGCCTTGCCACCTGCGATGATGCCGACGACGTATTTTTCGATGAAAAGCGCGAGCGAATTTACATTAGTTGCGGGGAAGGGGTCGTCGATGTCGTACAGCGCCAGAGCGATGGCTTGACATCGATCGCGCGTGTGCCAACGGCAAGCGGCGCCAGAACAGCTCTATTCGTGCCGGCACTTGACCGGCTCTTTGTCGCTGCCCGCGCCGGGCTTAGATCAAGTGCTGCAATTCTCGTTCTGCGCCCAACATCGTAAAACTGCTCGTCGCCAAACGCTGCAGCAAATTGTGCACGGAGGAGTAATGCTTCCGCTCCGACGAGCTCGCCTCCTTGCCGAAACGTCCCTCGGCTTTGGCGTTGGAGGTGTTCGTTCGGGGCGTGAGCGCAGTCACGCCAATGTCTCGGCAAGAGAGCAGGTCGGGGCCGCGATAATAGCCGGCGTCGGCAATGGCCTCGATCGTCTCGAAACCGAGGGCCTCCTTGGCCATCGCCGCCATCTTCGGCAACTGCCCGCGATCGACGACCTGGTTCGTGACCTCATGGGCAATGATGAGGTGATGCTCGGTGTCGACGGCGGTCTGCACATTGTAGCCGACGACACCGGTCAGGCGATCGCCGATCACCATGAGCCGCGTGTCAGGATCGGTGAGCGAAACCTGTTTGTCGGGCGCGGCGTCGACGGCGGCTTCCAAGGCCTTGAGCTTTTGCATCTGCGCTTTCAGCTGGACCAGTTTCTCGCGCAAACGCTTGCTGCCGGATTCCACCCCCATGCTTTCCTGGCGATCCGCAGCATCGAGCGCGGTCAGATAACGCGCAATCGTTTCGCTGAGGTGAGCCAGGCGCGTCTTCACCTTGCCCCGCGTGAAATTCTTGTCGCGGGCGTTCACACCCTTGAATTTACTGCCGTCGATGGCCGCAATCGGCCGCGTGAACAGGCCAAGATTGCGGCAGATGACGATGAACTGCGCGCAGGCCGCACAGATCGCAGCGCCATTGTCGCGCCGGAAATCGGCGATGGTTTTGAAGTCCGGCGCAAGGCGCCCGGTCAGCCACATCAGCTCGACATTGCGCTGGCATTCGCGTTCCAGCCGCCGGCTCGATTGGATGCGGTTGAGATAGCCGTAGATGTAGAGTTTCAGCAGCGTTGCGGGATGATAGCTCGGCCGACCGGTTGCAGCTGGCACGATCGCAAAGCCGAGCGCGCCAAGATCCAGCGCTTCGACGAATGCCTCTATGATCCGCGCCTGATTGTCCGCATCGACATAATCCTCCAAAGAGGCTGGCAGAAGAGAAGTCTGAGCGCGGTCCTCGCCCTGGACAAAGCGATGCATGAAACCCTCCTCGATGGAAGATCCCACGCTGCCATGATTTGGCGTTTTCACACAGCCTCAGGCGTAGGCTGTCGTGCCGGCGGCGAGCTGAGCGGCCGGTCCGGATCCACGAGCCGACCCTCTTGTCGATCAAGCGAGCAGCCGCAAGGCGTGTTTCCGACGCTGACCACTACGGAGGCTATGGTCTTTCATGTGCGTCGCGCCCGCTTGCGCGGGAATGACAGGAGAGTGAGAGGCTGTGTCAGGCTACTTCCATCGAAGAGATCGCGGGCTTAGTTTAGCTTCTCGATCTCAACGCCAGCGCCGATGATCGCACGCGCGTTATCGGCCTGGACGAAGGCCGCGCAGCCCTCACCCCGCTCTTCGTCGGCGGGCCGCTTCACGCGGAAGCTTGCCGCCGCGCCATCCCATTGGCCCGCCTGAACCAGATGGCGAACAACATTGGTGTAGGTGATCTTGCGGCCGTAATTCTCGCCGCGGCGGATATCGACATTCACCTCCGGCGCATAGAGCACAACCCAGACCGTCCCAGCGTTATACTCGCTGCCCTGGGGAGCCGCGCCCACGCGGATAACCACGTCCGTGCCTTCGTCCTCGACTTCGATTGGAACGCGCGAGCCCTTCACCAATTTGCCCGTCTTCTCGATGGCACTGGCAATCGCCTCGGGACGGCTGCCGACAACATGGGCAAGTCCGTTGACGATCAGTTGGGGCGTGTAGATCTCGTGGTCGCCGCGCGCCTCGGCATAGCTGCGCTGGCGCTTACTGAATGTCTCGGCGGCAAGCGTATCCTTCCAGCCGAGATAATCCCAATAGGTGACGGGAAGCGTGAGGGCGAGAATACCCTGTTCCTTGGCCATCTTGCCAAGAAGGGCGTCAGCCGGCGGGCAGGAGGAACATCCCTGGCTGGTGAAAAGCTCCAGCACGGTGACCGGCGCTTCGTCCTGTGCGCAAAGCCTGTCGGCGCTTACGCCAAAGCCCAGAACCAACCCCGCCACTGCGAGGCCAACCACGTTATTTCTCACTTAGTTGCACCCTTAACCTTTGATGAACGAGGTGCCGCCAAACATAAGAAAAACTGTCGCACCATTTCTGGCCAGGAGTATCACGCCGGCGCCCCTCAATTGCCAGTCACGAGTGGTTGAGAGCAGAAGCGGCTGCACCGGCCCTGCTCTCTCTCCAGTTAAGCCGCAGCGGCGAGGCCGCGGAGCACATAGTGCAAAATGCCGCCGGTGCGGAAATAGGCGAGTTCATCGAGGGTGTCGATGCGGCACAAGAGCGGCACCTCCCGCGCCGACCCATCCGCATAGACGATTCGCGCGGTGAGCTCGGTGAGCGGCTTAACGTCCGCCAGGCCCGTTATGCTCACCGTCTCGTCGCCCTTGAGCTGCAACGCCTGCCAGGACATGCCCTCCTCGAAGACGAGGGGCAGCACGCCCATTCCAACGAGATTGGAGCGGTGGATACGCTCGAAGCTCTGGGCAATGACCGCGCGCACGCCGAGCAGCCGCGTGCCCTTCGCAGCCCAGTCGCGGCTGGAGCCGGTGCCGTACTCCTTGCCGGCAAAGATCACGAGCGGCACATTTTCCGTTCTGTAGCGCATAGCCGCATCATAGATCGACATGCGCTCGCCAGAGGGGTGGTGCACGGTGACGCCACCTTCCACGCCCGGCACCATCTGGTTCTTGATGCGGATATTGGCGAAGGTGCCGCGCATCATCACCTCGTGATTGCCGCGCCGCGCGCCATAGGAGTTGAACTCACGGGGCGTGACCTGATGCTCGACCAGATAGACACCGGCCGGGCCGTCTTTCTTGATCGAGCCGGCGGGCGAGATGTGGTCGGTGGTGATGGAGTCGAGGAAGAGGCCGAGAATGCGGGCATTCGCGATATCTGTCACTGCGCCCGGCGCGGAGGTAATATCCTCGAAATAGGGCGGGTTCTGCACATAGGTGGAAGTCACGTCCCAGCCATAGGTGAGGCCCCCACCTGCAGAGGTGCCGATTGCCTGCCAGCGTACGTCGCCCTTGAAGACGTCGGCATAGCGCGTCTTAAACAGCTCCGGCGTAACCGTCGTGCGGATGATCTCTGCGATCTCCTGGGAGGAGGGCCAGATGTCCTTCAGATAGACTGGCTGTCCGTCCGAGCCCGTGCCAAGCGGCTCGGTGGTCACGTCGATGGTCATCGAGCCCGCGATCGCATAGGCGACCACCAGGGGCGGCGACGCCAGATAGTTCGCCCGCACATCCGGATTGACCCGGCCCTCGAAATTACGATTGCCCGAGAGCACCGCAGCGGCCACGAGGTCGTTCTGGTTGATGGCCTTGGAGATGGGCTCGGGAAGCGGCCCCGAATTGCCGATGCAGGTGGTGCATCCATACCCCACCAGATTGAAGCCGAGACTATCGAGGTCCTCCTGGAGGCCTGATTTGGTGAGATAGTCGGTGACGACCTGGCTTCCGGGAGCCAGCGAGGTCTTGACCCAGGGCTTGCGCGTGAGGCCCTTGGCCTGCGCATTGCGGGCGAGCAGGCCGGCAGCCACCATCACGGACGGGTTCGAGGTGTTGGTGCAGGAGGTGATTGCGGCAATCACCACATGGCCGTCGGCGAGCCGATAGTCAGCGCCTTCGACCGCCGCGTCCTTTTCGAGCTTCAGCACGGCGCCGCCGCCTTCCGCGGCCATTTTCGCCTCCTCGCTGCCGGGCTGATAGCCGCGGATTTCGGCAAGTGCCGTGGCGAAGCCTTCTGCGGCATTGGCGAGCGCCACCCGATCCTGCGGCCGGCGCGGGCCGGCGAGAACTCGGCTCGACGCTATCCAGATCGAGGTCCAGCGTATCGGTGAATACCGGGTCGGGGGTTCCGGCTTCGCGCCACATGCCCTGTGCCTTGGCATAGGCATCGACCAGCGCCACCCGATGCGGATCGCGCCCCGTCGCTTTGAGATAGTTCAGCGTGTCGTTGTCGATCGGGAAGAAGCCGCAGGTCGCGCCATATTCCGGCGCCATATTGCCGATGGTCGCCTGATCCTCCAGCGCCAGCCTGCCGAGGCCTTCGCCGAAGAACTCGACGAATTTATTCACCACGCCCTTCTTGCGCAGCATCTGCGTTACGGTCAGCACCAGGTCGGTGGCGGTCACGCCCTCGCGCAGCTTGCCGGTAAAGCGGAAGCCGATCACTTGGGGGATGACCATCGAGATCGGCTGGCCGAGCATCGCGGCCTCGGCCTCGATGCCGCCGACACCCCAGCCGAGCACCGAGAGGCCGTTGACCATGGTGGTGTGACTGTCGGTGCCGACCAGCGTATCCGGGAAAGCCTGCGTCACCTCGCCACTCGGCGTCTGGATGGTCTTGGTCCATACCGTCTGAGCGAGATATTCCAGGTTCACCTGGTGACAGATGCCGGTTCCGGGCGGCACCACGCGGAAATTGTCGAATGCGCCAGCGCCCCAGCGCAGGAATTCATAGCGCTCCTTATTGCGCTGATACTCCATATCGACGTTCGTCTCGAACGCCATGCCGTTGCCAAAGGCATCAACCATCACCGAATGATCGATCACCAGATCGACCGGCACGAGCGGATTGATCTTGGCCGGATCACCGCCCATGATCCTCATCGCATCACGCATCGCCGCCAGGTCCACCACTGCCGGCACGCCGGTGAAATCCTGCATCAGCACCCGGGCCGGACGATAGGCGATCTCGCGCGTCGACTTGCGCTCGAGCAGCCACTCGGCCATCGCCTGGATGTCCTGCGCCTTCACGGTCCGGCCATCCTCGAAGCGGAGCAGATTCTCAAGAAGAACCTTGAGCGAGAACGGGAGACGTGAAATACCCGTCAGGCCATTCTTTTCAGCCTCCGGCAGGCTGAAATATTCGTACTTCCTGCCTTCTACTTCGAGAACGCGGCGGCAGTTGAAAGAGTCGAGGGAGATAATCGTTTGCGCGGTCAAGACAGGGACCTCCAATGTGGGAGCGCGGGAGGAGGGGACACGGCCCGCTCATCTGTGTAAGCGAGTACGACATATATAGTTAACCGCGCGCGTCAGCCATCATCCAATCGCATGGGTCCTCATGATAGCGCATCTTCCCCAAAAAATGGTGGCCGAACAGCTGACCGTGATGCGCGGAATCCGGCCTGTGATCCGTGACATTTCGCTCGCCGTCGAAGCCGGGGAGGCGCTGATCCTTCTCGGGGCAAACGGAGTGGGCAAGACAACGCTTCTGCGGGCGATTGCCGGTTTTCTGCCTCCCGCGCGAGGGTCAATCAGGCTGGAGGGCGGAAACGAAGACGCAAGCGTTGGCGAGAGCTGCCACTATGTGGGCCATCTCAACGGGGTAAAGCGCAGCTTAACGGTCACCGAGACGCTGCGCTTCTTTAGCGCTTTCCTCGGCGGCGCGCCCGAGGCGGCCGAATCGGCAGCCGAAAGGCTCGAGCTTGAAGCCCTCGCCGATATCCCCGCCGGCTATCTCTCCGCGGGTCAGAAAAGGCGGTTGGCTCTGGCACGGCTTTTGTGTGCCGAGCGCCCGCTCTGGCTTCTCGATGAGCCGACCGTGTCGCTGGATGCGCCGTCGCAGGATCTGCTCGCCGGGATCATCGATGAGCATCTGGAGTGCGGCGGGATGGTCATTGCGGCAACGCATATCGGCCTTGGCTGGGCGAATATGCGGACCCTCAATCTGGCGCGCCAAGCCAGCGCCGATGCGGAAGCGCTATGAGCGCCTTCTTCGCGCTTCTTGGCGGTGAGCTGACGCTGGCCCGCAGGCAAGGCGGTGCGATCGCGACCGCACTCGGCTTTTATCTCATCGTCGTGGCCACATTGCCGCTCGGCATCGGCCCGGACCTCAATCTCCTCAGCCGCATTGCTCCGGGCGTGCTCTGGGTGGCATTTCTGCTCTCGGCACTGTTGACCGCAGACCGAATCTTCCAGGACGACTATGAGGACGGCACACTGGAAATCGTGGCGCTCGGGCCACTGCCTCTGGAGGTCGTCGCACTGACAAAGAGCGTGGCGCATTGGCTGACCGTGGGGCTGCCGCTTCTGCTGCTCGCACCGCTTCTGGCCCTGATGCTGAATATGGAAGCGCGCGCCTACGGTCCTTTGATTCTGACGCTGCTTGCCGGCACGCCAGCCGTGAGCTTCCTTGCCGCGATCGGGTCAGCGCTCACTCTCGGCCTGCGCAAGGCCGGCGTGCTCCTGCCCCTTCTCATCCTGCCGCTTTATGTCCCGGTGTTGATCTTCGGCGTCGCCGCGATCGACTCCGTGGTCACAGGACCGGGGAGCTTTGCCGCGCCATTCACCGTGCTCTGCGCGCTGACGCTCGCCTCGGCAGTACTGGCGCCGCTCGCGACCGCTGCCGCGCTCCGGCTTAATCTGCAATAAGCACGATTGCGGCATAGCCGGCCGGCCTTCGAGCGCAATCCCCCCGTAAAGCTCCGTAAGTAGACACCGTAAATCTTTTTGCGCGACCTCCCCTCCTCCATTAACATTCCCAATTCGAAACGATGCGGTCCGGGCAGGGGGCCAGAGAACGTTTTTCAGTTGAGGAAACGCGGCAGGAGATCGGTCTAGGCCCGGCCGACTTGGGCAGGCACTGCCAGTCACGTCCACATTCTCTTTGAGCCGCGCCGAATTTGCTGGCCAGCGGGGGACGGAGGAGAGTGCTCATGGGCCAGTTTTATGCCTGGGCCGCAACCGGGCAGGTCACGCGTGTCAAATCCTGGTCCGATCCAGCTGTCGGGGCGAGAGGCAATAGCGCTGCTTCCGAGGACGGCACGATGCGCATCGCCACGCGGATGCGGCTTCAGCAAAACATCACACTGCGCACAAAAGATGGTCGCCAGGTCGCCGTTCAGCTCACCGACAGCGGCATCAACATCAAGATCGGGCACGTCGTTACCGTGGTATGGGCAGCAAGCGCGGGATCATCGCACGGGCAGTGTGTCTGGGTGCAAAACCATACCACCCGCGCACAGGCGCGGCTGACCGACAATCTCCCCCTCATCCGGCCGCAGGTGCACGCTAGCAAGGTCGCAGGCTTTGGCTTCCTGGCAACGATCCCCGCAGCGCTCGTTACCCTGACCTGGCTCATGGTGCCAGGGAGCATTGACCAGATCGATCCGATCGTGCTGCTGGCGGGCGTCACGGCGGCACTCGCGGTGCTGTTCTTGATCGGGGCTGTGGTGTCGAAGCTGGTCTTCGACTATCTGCGCTCTGACGATAACGAGAAAATCTGGACAGCGGCCGGCAACGCGCTGGCTGCGGCTCACCGGGCCGAGCTGTCCCGCGCGCCCGTCACCTAGCGCCCCCGCCGCCTCAGTCATGCATCAGCTCGCGCCCGTACCGGTTCGGCAGGAAGGCGAGCCCGATGATGAACGTCATCGCAGCCACACCGACGGGATACCACAATCCGTAATAGATGTTGCCCGACGAGGCGGCCATCGCCGTTGCCGCGAGCGGCAGCATCCCACCGAACCAGCCATTGCCGAGATGGTAGGGCAGCGACATGGACGTATAGCGGACGCGCGTCGGGAAAAGCTCAACCAGCAATGCGGCCATTGGGCCATAGACCATGCAGACATAGAGCATCATCACGGTCAGCAGGAAGATGACAATCGGCAGGTTCATCTTGCTCGGATTGGCTTTGGTTGGGTAGCCCGCTGCGTCAAGAGATTGCAGGACTGCGGCGCCTCTTCCCGCGCTCTCCCAGTCACTAATGGGCTGCTGCGGCGCGGCGCCGATCTGAATAGAACCGGTGCTTCCCGGCACATCGACTATACGGAAGGATAACCCAAGCTTGGTGAGATAGTCTTTCGCGCGGTCGCAATCCGAGAAAGTCGACCAGGGACCGACGAGGAAGTGAAACTGGCAGGTCTCGGTATCGACGGTGAGCGTCACCGGCGTGGTCCGGTGAAAGGCGATCAGGTCCGGGTTTACCGCCCGGGCGAGCCCGTTGAAGATCGGGAAATAGGTGAGCCCCGCCAATAAACAGCCCGTGAGGATGATCGGTTTTCTGCCGATTGCATCCGAGAGCCAGCCGAAGAAGATGAACAAGGGCGTCGAGATCAGCAGCGCGATCATCATCAGCTGATAGGCAAGCTTGTATTCAACTCTAAGCGTAAGCTGCAAGAAATACAGTACATAGAACTGCCCCGTATACCAGACCACGCCCTGTCCTGCGGTTGCACCGAACAGCGCAAAAAATGCACGCCCTGCATTGGGCATTCGCAGGAAGCTTTCCTCGATCGGCGTGCTGGACAGGCGGCCTGCGGCGCGCATGTGCTCATAGAGCGGGGATTCTTTCAGCTGCAGCCGGATATAGGCAGAAAAGACCAGCAGCACGATCGAGATGAGGAAAGGAATCCGCCAGCCCCACTCCCGGAACTGGTCAGGCGGAATGGCGCTCCGGCAGCCGAGGATCACCAGAAGCGATATCAGAAAGCCGACCGTTGCGGTGGTCTGGATCCACCCCGTTGCAAGCCCGCGAATGGGAGCGGGGGTGTATTCGGCGACATAGGTCGCCGCTCCGCCATACTCGCCGCCCATCGCAAAGCCCTGCGCAAGCCGCAGCAGCACCAGCATCAAGGGCGCAAGCCAGCCGATCTGCTCGAAAGAGGGCAGCAGCCCGACGGCGAAGGTCGAGGTGCCCATCAGAACCATGGTGATCAGGAATGCGTATTTGCGCCCCATGCGGTCGCCGATGCGGCCAAAAACGATCGCCCCGAACGGACGAATGATAAAGCCCGCCGCATAGGTGGCGAAGGCCGATAAGAGCGGCGGCGGTGTCGTGACCGGACGGAAAGAACAGCGAGGCGAAGAACGGGGCAAGCGTGGCGTACAGATAAAAATCGTACCACTCGAAGACCGTTCCGAGCGAGGAGGCGAACACGACCTTGCGGTGTTCGAGAGGACTAACGAAAACCACGGCTGGTCGGCGTGACGGCCGCTCGCCTGCCATATATCGCATGTTCGCTTCCCCACCCCATCAGCAGCGCGGGTCGGCGACAGATGCCCGTGCGCTCCTATTCCCGGCGCCCTCTGCCACGCGGGCTGAATTTTTTAATCAACACACTATTGGCTTCTGTGTCCATCTGCCTACAAATTTATATGCGTGCTGGCATTCACATCCTGGCCGTATCGCTTTTTTCGTTGCCGGCCTGAAGCGCTACGCCGTTTCACTGAACGGAAAGGGACCTGGGCACCCGATGCAAGGACGTCATAAAAGCGCCTTGCTGACATAGGATGGCCAGGGGAACTGGGCCTGCTCAACTCTGTTTCTTTACACAGCAGGAGCACTGCAAAGCCCGCACTCCGGGGTTGTTTGACAAGATCGCGCACCCGGCGGGCTTAACTTGCAAATAACACAACGACAGGCAAATATAGCTGCTGATGGGAAAATTCGCGACGCTCGCCAACCCGACCTTCTTCATGGGTCTCACTGACCGTGTGCTGCCCTGGCTGGCGGCGGTAACGGCGGCACTCTTTGCGATCGGGCTTTACCTCAGCTTCGCCGCTCCGCCGGATTATCAGCAGGGCGAGACCGTGCGCATTATGTTCATTCATGTGCCAGCGGCCTGGCTCGCCATGTTCTGCTACACGCTGATCGCGATCTCCTCGATTGGTTCGCTGATCTGGCGCCATCCCCTCGCCGACGTTTCGGCCAAAACGGCCGCGCCGATCGGAGCGGCCTTCACCTTCCTTGCGCTCCTCACGGGGTCGCTCTGGGGCAAGCCGATGTGGGGCACATACTGGGTGTGGGACGCACGGCTCACCTCGGTGCTGATCCTTTTCTTCCTCTATCTCGGCCTGATCGCCCTCTGGGACGCGATTGAGGAGCCCTCTCGTGCCGGACGCGCCGCCGCCATCCTGGCCCTTGTCGGTTTCGTAAACATCCCCATTATTAAATTCTCGGTAGATTGGTGGAATACGCTCCACCAGCCGGCGAGCGTTCTTCGGGTCGGCGGTTCAACCATCGATCCCAGTCTTCTCATTCCGCTGCTTGTCATGGCGGCCGCCTTCACCAGCCTGTTCATCTGGCTGCATTTGAAGGCGATGCGTGCCGAAATCCTTAAGCGGCGGGTGGAGGCGATGACAGTAATGAGTGTCAGCCAAGCTGCGGAGCTGAAAGCCGCAGAATAGGAGCATCCGTCATGGATCTAGGACCGCACGCAGCTTTCATCTGGACGGCCTATGGCGCAACGGCGCTGGTTGTGACGGCGCTCATCGCCCGCGCCGTGCTCGATGAGCGGCACCAGAAGCGCGTCCTCGCCAAGCTCGAGGAAAAAGGCATCCGCCGCCGGTCCGTGCGCGGCGCGTCCGACACCACGCGCTAATGGCAGCCGAAGCCGTTAAGCCCCGATGGCCGAGACTGGCCTTCGCGGTGCCGCTGGTCATTGTCATTATGCTCGCGGTGCTGTTCGCCGTATCGTTGCGCTCCGGTGACCCTTCGCGGTTGCCTTCGGCCCTGATAGGCAAGCCGGCACCCACCTTTACCCTTCCTGCTCTTGAGGGTGTTGCCGCCAATGGGCGGGCTATACCCGGCTTCTCGACAGCCGATCTGGCGACCGGCGAGCCAACCGTGGTGACCGTTTGGGCGTCCTGGTGCGCACCGTGCGTGCAGGAGCAGCCGACCCTCATCGATTTCAAAAACCGCAACAAAGTCCGGCTGTTCGGCATCAACTATAAGGACGAGCCGGCGAACGCAAACCGCTTCCTTGCCAGGCTCGGCAATCCGTTCGACGCCATCGGCGCCGACCGTAGCGGTCGCGTGGCGATCGACTGGGGCGTCTACGGCGTTCCCGAGACTTATGTCGTGGATGGCAAAGGCCAGATCGTGTTCAAACTCGTCGGCCCGGCGACGTCCGAGGCTCTGGCCAAGCAGATCCTCCCGGCCATCGAGCAGGCCAAGTCAGCGGCACGCACCGCCACGGGCAGTTAGCCGATCACGGCGTCGCAATTACAAGCGGTCGAGATTGTCGTCCCACTCGTTTTCCGGGCGCGGGGGAACATAACGGCCGCGCGGCAGAAAAAACAGAACGAAGATGAGCGGGGGAAACAGAAATGTCGCCGTCGTCCAAAAGCCTGGATGCCGCCTCTTGCGCGGCGCGATTGTGCCGCCGAGCGCTCCTGCCGCGAGGCCTGCAGCGAGGTAGACCGTAATTGCAAGACCTGCTGGCATGACCAGCCTCCAATCCCCTCAGTGCTTACTTCCTATTAAGGATGAACTGCACACATTACCATAGTCCGCCGACCGCAAGCGGCTGACGAAAGCATTTGTAAGCAACCTGTTCATAGCCATATAACCGCGTATGTTTAACCGCACGCTGCCTTTTCGGAAGATGAACGGGCTCGGCAATGACTTCGCCGTGCTCGACGCGCGCGACTTCGCAATCAGCTTGGGCGTGGACGCAGCGCGGCTTCTTGCCGACCGGCAGAATGGCGTGGGCTGCGATCAGATCATCATTCTGGAGCCCTCGGCCCGGGCCGACGTGTTCATGCGCATTCTCAATGCGGACGGTTCGGAGGCCGGCGCTTGCGGCAATGCGACGCGCTGCGTCGCAGGCCTGCTTGCGGGAGAGCTCCACCGTGATGCGATCGCCATCGAGACGGCGGGTGGGCTTTTGCAATCGAATGTCCATTTCGACGGCCGTGTAACGGTCGATATGGGCAAGCCGCGCTTTGACTGGCGCGATATCCCCCTTGCACGTCCCGTCGCTGACCCCCGCGCCATCGATTTCAGCGTTACGACGCCTGCCGGCGTGCTCGCTGAGCCGAGTGTCGCGAATGTCGGCAATCCCCATTGCATTTTCTGGGTCGCGGATCTGGACGCCTATGACCTCGCCGAGATCGGTCCGCGTGTCGAGCACGATCCCCTGTTTCCCGACCGCGTAAATGTTTCGCTTGCGCAAATCCTGTCACGGGACAGCATTAAATTGCGGGTGTGGGAGCGCGGTGCTGGCCTGACGCAGGCCTGCGGCACTGCCGCTTGCGCGGCCGGCGCTGCCGGGGCATATCGCGGCCTCACCAAACGGTCGGTCGATGTGGCGCTGCCGGGCGGTGTGCTGGGCATCGAATGGCGAGAGGCCGATGGTCACATTCTGATGACCGGCCCTTGGACTTTGGACTACGAAGGCGTGTTCGAGCTGGACGAGCCGGCGCCAGCACAATAACCAGAAGCAAAACGGACATGAACGAGCCGCGTATCATCACCTTCGGCTGCCGCCTCAATATTTATGAAAGCGAGGCGATGGCGGAGCATGCGCGCGCCGCAAATCTCTCCGACACCATCATCGTCAACACTTGCGCCGTGACAGCGGAAGCCGTGCGACAGGCGCGCCAGGCTATCCGTAAGGCACGGCGGGAAAATCCAGGAGCACGCATCGTGGTGACGGGCTGCGCTGCTCAAGTCCAGCCCGCCACTTTCGCCGCGATGGCGGAAGTCGATCACGTGATCGGCAATGACGAGAAGATGCGCGGGCCAACCTTCGAGGCGCTGGCCAGCGGCGAGAGCGAGCGCGTCCGTGTCAACGACATCATGTCGGTGCGCGAGACGGCGCATCATCTGGTCGGCGGCTTCTCCAGCGTGCGCGCCTATGTTCAGATCCAGAATGGCTGCGATCACCGCTGCACCTTCTGCATCATCCCTTTCGGCCGCGGCCCTTCGCGCTCGGTGCCGGCCGGCGAGGTGGTCGCGCAGGTGCGCGCGCTCACCGAGCGCGGTCACCGCGAGGTGGTGCTGACCGGCGTCGACATCACCGCCTATGGCGCTGACCTTCCCGGCGACCTGACGCTTGGACGCTTGGTACGCAAAATCCTCAAGCTGGTTCCGGAATTGCCGCGGCTTCGCCTCTCTTCGATCGATACTATCGAGGCGGACGACGCGCTAATGGCGGCGCTCGCCGAGGAGCCGCGCCTGATGCCGCATTTGCATCTTTCGCTCCAGGCCGGGGACGACATGATCCTGAAGCGCATGAAGCGGCGGCATTCGCGCGCCCAGGCGGTCGCGTTCTGCGCTGAGGCACGCCGGCTGCGGCCAGATGTGGCGTTCGGCGCCGACATCATTGCCGGCTTTCCGACCGAGACCGAGGCGATGTTCGCCAATTCGCTCGCGATGGTTGAGGATTGCGGGCTGACATTTCTGCACGTCTTTCCGTTCTCCCCGCGCCCCGGAACCCCGGCGGCGCGCATGCCGCAAGTCGAGCGGCCGCTCATTAAGGACCGGTCAGAGCGCCTGCGGGCTGCCGGCAACGCTGCGATGCAGACCTTCCTGTCGTCCTGCCAGGGCCGGCGGATCGAGGTGCTGATGGAAAAGCATCACGCCGGCCGCACGCCGCATTTCGCCGAGATCCTGCTCGACCGACCCGCTCCGCCTGGCAGCATTGTTGCAGCCTCCGTCACGGGCCATGACGGCGGACGGCTGGTGGGAGCTGCTCTGTCGTGAGCGAGCTTGAATCCAAAGTCCGCGGCATGTTTGGCCGCCTCTTCCGAGGCGAGGAGTCCAAGCCTGCACCGCAGGAAGAACCGAAGCCCGCATTGCACGAGGAGCCGAAGCCGGAAACGGCGGAGGAGACTCCTGTTACGTCGCCCCCTGCCCCCGCCGCCGTTGTAGCGCCGCCTCCTGCCCCAAAGTCCGTTGCAGCGCCTCCGCCACCTTCGACAGCGCTCGAGCCCGAGCCTGCCGCACAGCCGAAGCGCAACTGGTTCGACCGGCTGCGGTCCGGCTTGTCAAAGACCTCCAACAAGCTCACCGAAGGCATCACCGGCGTCTTCACCAAGCGCAAGCTCGATGCGGCGATGCTGGAGGAGCTGGAGGACCTGCTGATCCAGGCCGATCTCGGCATCGACACGGCTTCCCGCGTCAGCGACGCCCTCTCGGTGGGGCGGTTCAACAAGGACATCACGCCAGAAGAGGTGAAGGCGGTGCTGGCGGAGGAGGTCGAGAAAATCCTTCGCCCTGTCGCAACGCCGCTCGACGTCGAGAGCAGCCACCGTCCGCATGTCATCCTCGTCGTCGGGGTCAACGGCACCGGCAAGACCACCACCATCGGCAAGCTGGCCCGCAACTTCACGGCTGAGGGTAAGAAGGTGATGCTGGCCGCCGGCGACACATTTCGCGCCGCCGCGATCGAACAGCTCAAGATCTGGGGCGAGCGCACCGCCTCGCCCGTCGTCGCGGCCGAAATCGGCGCCGATGCTGCGGGCGTCACGTTCGATGCCCTGCGGCGTGCGCGCGAAGAAAACCGCGATATTCTCGTCATCGACACGGCGGGCCGCCTGCAGAACAAGGCCAATCTGATGGCCGAGCTGGAAAAGATCGTCCGTGTGATCAAGAAGTTTGATGCTTCCGCGCCTCACGCCGTATTGCTTACGCTTGATGCCACGACCGGTCAAAATGCCCTTAACCAGGTGGAAATATTCAGGCAGACTGCTGGGGTGACTGGCCTTATCATGACCAAGCTGGATGGCACCGCCCGAGGAGGCATTTTGGTCGCGATCGCGGCGAAATACGGGTTGCCTGTTCATGCCATCGGCGTCGGGGAATCAGCGGAGGACCTTCAGCCTTTTGACGCGCGCGATTTCGCGCGTGCTATTGCCGGACTTTGATCAGAAACAAGGGAAACGCTGTGCTCAAAGGGTATTCGTCATCTGCCAAGCTGGTGTTTAAGCTCATTCTGGAATTCTTGCCGCTGGCATTGTTCTTTCTCGCGAGCACGGAATACGGCTTTTGGGTGAGCACGGCGGTGATGATGGTGGCGACAGTGATCTCGCTGATCGCCACGTGGATATTGTTCCGGCAGCTGGCGCTGATGGCGATTATCACCGCAATCACCGGGTTTCTTGCCGGCGGGGTGACCCTCATCGCAGACAACCCGATGTATGTGCAGATGAAGCCGACCATCGTCGGTGGCGTGTTTGCTGTGATCCTGCTCACCGGTCTCGTCTCCGAGAGGCCGCTGTTCAAAGTTCTCCTGGGACAGAACCTGCATTTGACGGAAAAGGGTTGGCGCGTCCTGACCCTGCTGTGGTTCGCCTATTTCGTCTTCATATCCGGGCTGAATGAGTTCATCTGGCGAAATTACAGCTGGGAGTTTTGGGCGGCATTCAAGGCTTTCGGCCTGATGCCGCTGACCGTCGTCTATGCGCTCCCGCAAACGCTGCTCCTGCGCAGATACCGCCTGCCCGACGCTGAGCCGCTGTTCGGCTATGGCCTGAGCTCCGCCAAGCAGCCCGTCTCTGCCGCCCGTCAACTCAGCTGAGGCGAGGTGCGGATGAAAGGGCTCACCAAACTTGCGCTGGAAGCCGGACCGGTTGCTGTTTTCTTCATCGTGAACAGCAGATACGGCATCTTCAACGCGACCGGCGTATTCATGGTGGTCACCCTTGCGGCCCTACTCGGCAGCATTGCGCTGTTCCGCCGGGTGCCGATCATGCCGCTCGTCACCGCCGCCTGCGTTTTGGTGTTCGGCGGTTTGACCCTTTATCTCCAGAATGAAACTTTCATCAAAATGAAGCCGACCTTCGTCAATCTGCTGTTCGCGGCGGCTCTGGGCATTGGTCTCTTGTTCAACCGCCCGCTCATGAAGATCGCCCTGGGCGAGGTCATTCACCTGCGCGATGAAGGCTGGCGCATTCTCACCCTCCGCTGGACCGGGTTTTTCATTGTGCTCGCAATTCTAAACGAGATCGTCTGGCGTCTCTTCTCGACAGAGAGCTGGGCCGCTTTCAAGTTATTCGGCGTGCTGCCCATTTCGATGCTGTTCATGATGAGTCAGGTGGGACTATTGCAGAAATATCAGTTGCAACACAAACCTGCAGAGCCAGCCGAAAAATAATTTTGTCTACTAGAGCCATAGCCCACGCTAATTCGTATCCATAACCGTATCTAATGCGTAAAATAGGAAAGCTTCCGGCCCGCGCGGGATTGGGAGGGGGTGCCTTTGTGGCAAAATTTTGCTGAACCGGACGTGGCAGACGGCTGCCCAACTTTTATTTTGGTCGAATTCACTGCCTTGGACGCAATAATGAAAAGGGATACTAGCTGTGGCCGCAAACATCGGCTCGAATAAGAAGACGGACCTTTCTGCGTCTGATGCGGACGCGACGGTCACACCTCTCAGGCCTTCGGCAACGCATCTCATTCACCGTGCTGAGCAATGCGCTACCGATCTGTTCGCCCGCCTCACACCCAAGGACCTGCTCACACCGCGTCAATATGCAATTCTGGTTGCGATCGATGAGCATGCGGGGGTTAGCCAGACGGGCCTTGTGGCAAGGACGGGCATCGATCGCTCGACGCTCGCCGACATCGTCAAGCGCATGATCGAGAAGGGCTTGGTGCAGCGTCAGCGCACGTCCGAGGATGCGCGCACCTATGCCGTCCGGCTGACCCGTAAGGGTGCGAGCGCACTGCGCAAGATGCGCCCCTATGCCGAAGAGGTGGACCGCCGGATTTTGCAGTCCGTCCCGGAGGAGAAACGCAATCTGTTCCTCGACGTGCTCAACCACCTGGTGCAGAACCTAGCCAGCCCGGCTAACGGCGCACAATAGGAGCTTTTGCTGCCGCTTGCGAGGGTGGCTCGACACGTCGTGCTGTCATCCCCGCGGAGATCCAGTAAAGACGAAAAGCCTTAGCGTGTCCTGGATTCCCCCTTAGGTGGGAATGACACAGCGCGATAAGCTGTGTCGGCCTATTTCCATCTAAATGCCGCGACCTAAACCAGGCCGGCGCTGCGCAGGCTGAGATGACCGTCGCGACCGACGATCAGATGGTCGTGCACGGCGATCTCGAGCTTCATCGCCGCTTCGATGATCTGCTTGGTGATGTCGATGTCGGCGCGAGACGGGGTGGGGTCGCCGGAGGGGTGATTGTGCACCAGGATGATGCTTGAGGCGGAAAGCTCGAGCGCACGCTTCACCACCTCCCGTACATAGACAGGCGTATGGTTGACTGTGCCCCGGCCCTGGACCTCGTCGGCGAGCAGGCGGTTGCGGTTATCGAGGAACAGGATGCGGAATTCCTCGCGCGGCTCATGCGCCATTGCCGCACGGCAATATTCGACGACCTTGTCCCAGGAGCTGAGCAGCGGGCGCTTGCGCAGCTCGCCTTGCATCATTCGCAGCGCCGCAGCGCGCACCAGCTTGATCTCCGTGATCGCCGCCTCACCGAGCCCGTCAACTTCCGCAAGCCGTTCCTCACTCGCCGAGATCGCCTCGGCAAAGCTGCCGAACTTGTGAATGATTGCCTTGGCGAGCGGCTTGGTGTCCCGGCGCGGGATCGCCCGGAACAGGATCAGCTCCATCAGCTCGTAGTCCGGCATCAACTCCGCGCCCCCCTGGCGAAAGCGCTCGCGCAGCCGTTGGCGATGGCCAGCATAGTGCGGTGTGACCGCCTCCTTGAAGCCCGGCAGGCTCATTGGCGCGGTACCGCGCCGTGATAAGGCGGCTTGTGCCAGCCCCGCGGCGAGTAGGTGAACACCTCACAGCCGGTCTCTGTCACGCCCACCGTATGCTCGAATTGCGCCGACAGCGAACGGTCGCGGGTGACCGCGGTCCAGCCGTCGGAGAGCATCTTTACATGCGGCTTGCCGAGATTGATCATCGGCTCGACCGTAAACAGCATGCCCGGCTCCAGCCGGATGCCTTCGCCCGGCTCGCCGTAATGCAGGATGTTCGGCCGGTCGTGGAACACGCGTCCCAATCCGTGCCCACAGAAATCGCGCACGATCGAGCAGCGCTCGGCCTCGGCATAGAACTGGATCGCGGCACCGATATCGCCGGTCGTGGCGCCAGGCTTCACCGCAGCAATGCCGCGCATCATCGCCTCATAGGTGACCTCGAGCAGCCGCTCGGCCTTGCGCGAGATCTCGCCCACCGCGTACATGCGGACTCGAATCCCCGTGCCAGCCATCGAGGATCAGCGTTACGTCGATATTGACGACATCGCCCTCGCGCAGCGGGCGCGGGCCAGGAATGCCGTGGCAGACCACATGATTGAGCGAGGTGCAGATGCTCTTGGTGTAGCCGCGGTAGTTCAGCGGCGCAGGTATGGCGCCATGGTCCAGGGCAAAGCCGAGCACGAGATCGTCGAGTCGCTCGGTCGTCACGCCAGGCTGCACATAATCGGTGATCATATCGAGCGCTTCGGCGACAAGCCGCCCCGCCTTGCGCATGCCGGCAAACGCTTCGGGCCCGTGAAGCTTGATCTTGCTTTCGCGGGGCATGGTTGGACGGATATCCAGGAACGACATCAGGCGCGCCTTTTGAGAGTATTGCTATCCCTTAGATAATGTTTCCCTCCCCTCTTGAGAATCCATAAAATTGCGGGAGCTGCCAAGTCGAACCTGCTTCCAGCCGTATTCATACGAAGCTCGCTTTTCAATGCCTGTGTCTTAGCCGGGCAAAGGCGAGGCCAAGTCTCGGGCCTCACGCCGCCGGAACTGTCTTCTATTCGCAGCGGTTTCCGCCCTCGTTGGACGCCGGCTCGCCATGCCGTTATTGTGAGGCCCCATGCTCCAGACCAAAGACACGCCCGCAGCCTCCCGGCAGGCTGACATGGATTTCCCCGAATTTGTTGCCTTGATGGCCCTGATGATGGGGCTGACCGCGCTTGCGGTCGATATCATGCTGCCCGCGCTCGCTGATATCGGTGCGGCGATGCAGGTTGCCGGGCCGAACGACCGGCAATTGGTGATCACCTTCTATCTGTTCGGCTTCGCTTTCGGCCAGATGATCTTCGGCCCCTTATCGGACCGGTTAGGGCGCAAGCGCCCACTCGCTGCTGGCCTCGTCATCTTCGCGCTGGCCGACCTCGTTGCGCTCCTTGCAATCAATGCCCCGATGCTGTTTGCGGCCCGGGCCGCGCAAGGCTTCGGGGCGGCCGCCCCCCGCGTCATCGCCCTCGCCATCATCCGCGACCGCTTTGCCGGCCGGGAGATGGCGCGCGTGATGTCCTTCGTGATGATGGTGTTCGTGCTGATGCCGATCCTGGCGCCGGCAATCGGCCAGTCGGTGATGCAGATCGTGATCTGGCGCGGTGTGTTCGGCGTGCTGCTTATCATTGCGTTGGTGGTTCTCGCCTGGTCGCAGCTGCGCCTGCGCGAGACGAGGGCGGAAGGCCAGCGGACCGCTGTACCGCTCACCGGCGCGATCCGGACCATCTTCACCTCGCGCCAGACGATCGGCTATGCGACGGCCTTCAGCTTCTTCTTCGGCATCATGATGAGCTATATCTCGAGCGCCGAGCAGATTTTCATCGATATTTACCAGCTCGGTGACGCCTTCCCGCTCGTATTCGCCTCGGTGTCATCGGCCCTGATTCTTGCCGCCTTCGCCAATTCCCGGCTGGTGGTGCGCTATGGCATGCGGCGGGTGTCGCACTTAGCGCTGATCGCCTTTCTGTGCGTGTGTGTGATCATGGCGTTGTCCGGGTTTCCGGAAAGGCCACCGCTCGTGGCCTTCTGCCTGTTCATGTCGGCGACATTCTTCTGCTTCGGGCTGATGGCGCCGAACTTCAATGCGCTTGCCATGGAGCCGATGGGAAGCGTGGCCGGCACCGCCTCGTCCTTCATCGGCTTCTACACGACGGCTGCAGGCGCCTGTTTCGGGACGCTGATCGGCCAGTCCTTCGACGGCACGGTGCGCCCGCTCACCATCGGCTTTGTGCTGCTCGGCACGGCGGCGCTGTTGTCGGTGGTAGTGACAGAGCGGGGCCGGCTGGCACGGCCCCATATGCCATCCAGCTAGTGTCCCCTCTCCGAAGTTCTCCAGCTCCAGAACGTGACGAACCTTTGAATCGTCACACGAGCTAGGATTGCAGTTCGCGCATTGCTGCTGTGCAGCAAAACGGCTGCGCACATTGTGCGTCGCAATATAGTCTTTGATGCGCCGACCCGGAGCCAACCGGGCATAACGGAGCCAAAGCAATGATCATGACGAAAAGCCTGTTTGCGGCTAGCCTCCTTTCCGGAATGGCTATGGCCGCCTTCATTCCTGCCCATGCCGAGCAGAGCGATATGCAAAGCTATGCCTCCTCCCAGGCCATCAGCCACGCCTTCGGCTCGAAAAAAGCTGTCGGCTACTTCGCGCAGCAGAACGGCGCCTGCGCGCTGACCATGTTTCTCACCGAGGCCGAGGACGGACATATCGCGCCGTCGGCGGCCCGGATCCGCTTCACTGTGAAGCCCGGCGAGAGCGCCGAGCTCTCAAGCGTCGAGGGCCAGGCCCTTCAGGTGAAATGCGGCCCGAACGCCGCTGCCGTCGAAGTCCGCCAGACCGGCCTCACCACTGCAGCCGTCACACATTGAGCCCGCGCCAATCGAAATGAAAGGGAGCGCCTGCCCAGGCGCTCCTGCAAAGCGCGCCCCGAGCGCCTTTACCGTGACATACGTCCCCCAGCAACCGCCAGCCCTCATCAAGAACACGGTCCCGCGCCTTCGGCGCGTTCAGACCGACCATGGGATGCATCAAATTTTTTATTGACGCCTCTCGCGCCGACATGCGCTGATATATCACATAAAAAAAGGAACGGGCGTTCGGGGAGGCCGTGGCGGATGTCGATGCCGCTGGCAGATTTCGTCGTGGTCGGTGCAGGTTCGTCGGGCTGCGTGCTCGCGAACCGCCTGTCGTCGAGCGGAAGCCACAGCGTTGCCCTGCTCGAAGCGGGGGGCCGCGACGTCAATCCCTGGATTTATCTGCCGATCGGCTACGGCAAGACCATGTGGGACAAGAAGGTCAACTGGACCTTCTACACCGAGCCCGACCCGAACATGAACAACCGCCGGATCTACTGGCCGCGCGGCAAGGTGCTGGGCGGGTCCAGCTCCATCAACGGACTTATCGCAATCCGCGGCCAGCCCGAGGACTATGACGCCTGGGAGCGGCGGGGCAATCCCGGCTGGTCTTGGCCCAGCGTGCTGCCCTATTTCCGCAAGCTCGAACACAATCCGGATCACGCCGGAGATCAGCTGCATGGCATCCATGGCCCCTTGCCTATCAGCTCGATCCGGACGAGGCACGAGCTGATCGACGCCGCCATCGCCGCCGCTGAGCAGCTGGAGGTGCCGCGCACGGCGGACTTCAACGGCCGCACCCAGGAGGGCGTCGGCTATTACCAGTTGACCACCATTGCCGGCCTACGCGTGAGTGCCGCGAAGGCTTATCTCAACCCCGCTCGCAAGCGGAACAACCTTCGGATTATCACCCACGCTCAGGCGACCGGCCTCATCCTCGAGGGCCGCCGCGCTGTCGGCGTGCGCTATATCTACAAAGGCGAACGTTGTGAGATCCGGGCGCGCCATGGTGTCGTGCTGTCGGCTGGCGCGCTGCAATCACCTCAACTCCTGATGCTCTCCGGGATCGGCCCCGCCAGCCAGCTCCGGACGCATGGCATCCCGGTCGTGCTGGACCGCCGGGCCGTGGGCGACAACCTTCAGGACCATCTGCAGGTTCGGCTGATTTACAAATGCACCAAGCCGATCACGACCAACGATCAGCTTAACTCGCTCGCCGGCCGGGTCAGGATCGGCCTGCAATGGGCACTGTTCCGCTCAGGCCCGCTGGCGATCGGCATCAACCAGGGCGGTCTCTTCACCCGCGTTCTGAACGACGGCGGCACGACCCCCGACATCCAGTTCCATATTGCCACACTGAGCGCTGATATGGCCGGCGCCAAGCCTCACCCCTTTTCCGGCTTTACCCTTTCTGTATGCCAGTTACGACCGACCAGCCGGGGTGCCGTAAGGCTCGCCTCGGCAAACCCGCTCGATCCGCCGCTGATTTATGCCAACTACCTTTCCACAGAACACGACCGGCGCTGTGCGACGGCTGCAATCGCCTTTGCCCGCAAGCTTGCCGGGACCGAGCCGCTCAAGAGCTACGTCGCCGAGGAGGTGCTGCCGGGGGCGCAGGCAACCAGCGATGAAGATCTCCTTGAATTTGCACGCAATCACGGCGCCACCATCTTCCACCCCTCCGGGACCTGCCGTATGGGCTCGGATGAGGACGCCATTGTTGATCCGCGGCTGCGGGTCAGAGATATGGAGGCGCTTTGGGTGGTCGATTGCTCCATCATGCCGACGCTCGTTTCCGGAAATACCAATCTGCCCGCCATCATGATTGCCGAGAAAGCTTCGGACATGATCCTGGAGGATGCGCAAGAGCGGATTGCGGGAGAGACACGTCGCCCGGTCAAGCAGCACGAGCGGCATGGGGCAGACGGCGTAACGGCTTGAGCCGGCACCGTCCGCAGGCTTGAAGGTGAAATAGAATGGGAGGAATGGAATGTTCGGCAGATTGGGGAAATTCATCGCCGTCGGCGCGCTTGCGCTGGGGGTGACCACAAGCGTTTGGGCGCAGCAGAAGATCCGGATGCAAACGGCGGTGCCGTCCGCCTCCATCTATTTCGAGCTGCTGAAGCGATATGCCGACCGCGTGGACCGGATGTCCGGCGGCAAGATCAAGATCGAGGTGCTGCCCGACGGCGCCATTGTGCCCGCCTTCGAGATTCTGGACGCGGTGGATAAGGGCGTCGTGGAGGCAGGCTATGCCTGGACGCATTACTGGTCGGGCAAGCACCCTGCGGCGGGCCTGTTCTCCAATCCTATGGCCGGTGCCGGCGCGGGGCTGGACCAGCTCTCGCACGTCGCCTGGCTCTATGAAGGCGGCGGCAATAAGCTGCTGCAGCGCCTCTACAGCGAGGTGCTGAAGGTCGATGTCGTGGCCCAAATGGTGCAGCCAATGGGCCCTGACCCGCTGGGCTGGTTCAAACGGCCGATTACCAGCGTCGAAGACTTCAAGAGCATGAAATACCGCTCCCCGCCGGGCATCACCGGCGAAATCTTCAAGGAAATGGGCATCGCCGCTGTCGCCCTGCCCGGCGGCGAAATCGTGCCGGCTGCCCAGCGCGGCACCATTGATGCCGCCGAATGGATCGGCCCTGCCGACGACCGCAATCTCGGCCTGCATACGATCTGGAAGAACTACTATTTGCAGGGGCTGCACCAGTCGACCGACGTGGGCGAGATCCTCTGGAACAAGACTTGGTACGATAAGCTGCCGGACGATCAGAAGGCCATGCTGGAAACCGCCTCGCTCGCCTCGATCGGTGAGACCTACACCTTCAACGTCGCACGAAATGCCCAGGCCATTGTCGAGCTGCGCGAGAAATATGGCGTGCAGATCCATGACACGCCGAAGGAGTTCTATGCGGAGTTCGTGAAGGCCACGAATACCGTGCTCGACCGCTATGCCGCCAAGGAACCGTTCTTTAAGGAGGTGCTGGACAGCCAGCGCAACTTCGCCAAGACGGTCGTGCCGTATTGGACGAAGGTCCTTGATCTCTATTCCGAGCTCGGCAACGCATCTTTGCAGAAATGACCTGACGAAGAGTCCGGTATCGGTCCTTGAGGCTGGCGCCGGGCTCTTTCCATGCCATCACGAGAGCATCCCAAAAGAAACGATGGGGGACGCGAATGCGCGAAGAACACGCGGTCGGCCTGGAACGAATCGTGCGCACGCTGGACAAGGCCGCGCTTTGGTCGGGATGGCTGGTAAGCTGGCTCATCGTGCCCATGGTACTGGCGCTGGTCTACGAGGTGGTCGCCCGCTATTTCTTCAACGCGCCGACGATCTGGGCCTATGACGTCACCTTCATGACCTACGGCACGTTTTTCATGCTCGGCTCCGCCTACACGCTCCAGCGCGGTGGCCATATCCGCACCGACAGTTTTTACGCCAACTGGTCGCCGCGACGGCAGGGCGCGACGGACGCGATCTGCTATCTCCTGTTCTTCTTTCCCGGGCTCATCGTGTTTCTATTCGTCACCTGGGACTTCTTCTGGGTCTCCTACCTGCGGGACGAGCGCAGCGTAACCTCGCCCTGGTTGCCACCGATCTGGCCACTGAAGGCGGCGATGCCCGCGGCCTGCGTACTCCTCCTGATCCAAGGCACCGCCGAACTCCTCCGCTCGATCCAGGCGTGGCGAACCGGCAAATGGATTCCTCGCCACAATCCCGCGGCAGCGCCGAACGAGGTTGGGGCCAGCCCCAGTGTTTGAAGCGCTCGGTATCTCGAACGAATTCGTCGGGCTGATCGCGCTTGCCATCCTGTTCGGCGCCATTTTTATCGGCTTTCCGATCTCCTTCACGCTGATCGCGGTCGCGCTCGGGGTGGGCTATCTGGCTCTCGGGAAGCTCGCGATCTACCTCATGACCTTGCAAGTGTTCTCTGTCATGAAGGAGACGTCGCTCGCCTCGGTGCCCTTCTTCCTGTTCATGGGCTTTCTCCTGGAGCAGTCGGGCCTGATGCAGAAGCTGTTCCGAGGCGTGCAGCAGCTTCTCGCCAATGTCCGCGGCTCGCTCTACCTCGCGGTGCTTGCCACCGCGACCATTTTCGCAGCCGCGACCGGCATCGTCGGCTCATCGGTGACGCTGCTTGGCGTAATGGCCGCACCCTCCATGATTCGGTCTGGCTATGATGTGCGCCTCTCTGCGGGCGCGATCACGGCCGGGGGCACGCTGGGCATCTTGATCCCGCCCTCAGTGATGCTGATCGTGATGGGGCCGGTCGTCGGCGTCCCCGCGACCGACCTGTTCATGGCGGCAGTCCTGCCAGGGATCTTGCTGGCCGGGCTCTACATCGCCTATTGCCTCGGCCGCTGCTATCTGGACCCGTCTCTGGGCCCACCCCTTCCGATCGAGGAGCGCGCCGCAAGCACCCTCGCCGTGGTCAGGGAACTGGCGGTCGGCGTTGTGCCCGTCATCATCGTCATCCTCGGCACGCTCGGCGTGATCCTAGCCGGCATCGCCACCCCGACGGATGCCGGCGCGTTCGGCGCGTTCGTGGTGTTCTTGCTGACGCTCATGACCGGCACCATGACCTGGACGAAGTTCAAGCGGACGCTCTACGCCACGCTGGAGGTCTCCTCCATGATCCTCCTGCTGGTCGCGGCGTCCAACTATTTTGGCGCCGTCTTCGCCCGGCTCGGCACGGCCAATATGATCGCGGAATGGCTCGTCAGCCTGCCATTCCCCCCAACCGTTATGCTGATCCTGATCCTTGCCCTGATCTTCGTCCTGGGCTGGCCGCTTGAATGGGTGCCGATCGTCTTGATCGTCGTGCCGATCCTGCTGCCGCTGGTGCAAAAGCTCGGCATCGACCGCGTCTGGTTCTGCACGCTGGTCGCGGTCTGCCTGCAGACGGCGTGGCTTTCGCCTCCGGTTGCTCTTTCGGCATATTTTTTGAAAGGGGTCGTGCCGCAATGGCACCTGAATGACATCTATGCCGGCATGTTTCAGTTCATGGTTCTGCAGCTCATCGGGCTGGGGCTCCTGGTTATGTTTCCGCAGTTGGCGCTTTGGCTGCCCCAGGTGCTGAAATGAGCGCAACAAAATCAGATTGCCGATGATGGTGTCTCGACGGCATGGAAGCCGTCACGGATCCAACGGCCGATATTCGCGGCAAGCGCCGGCCGTCGTCGATGATGGCTTCAAGGCCATGGCCCAGAAATTCTACGACTGGCACAATTCCGGCGTGATGGCGAAGGAACTATGGGGCTCGGTTTCGGGCGCGACCTATCGCGGTGCCAATGACGAGTTCAAGAACGCCCAGGTCGTGCTCTGCATGTCGGGCTCCTGGCAGATTGCGCAGTTCGATAAGACCATTGGGGACGCATTCGACTGGATCGCCGTACCGAACCCCTGCGGACCCGGCGGATGCACGGGCATGCCCGGCGGCGCGGGACTGGTCGCCATCAAGACCGCGAAGGACCCCAAGGCGGTCGCCAAGGTGATGGAGTATCTCGCGAGCGAGGACGTGGTCTCATCCCCAGAAGCTTTTTAATCCCGGAGGGTGTGAGCTAGCATGAAAGCCGTCACCACCGCGCGCTTCGCCGGTCGCGAGGACCAAAGCGTCCACTTCGCCGGCGACTTCGGCACCCGCATCACCCTGACGGTGCTGGAGCCGACTATCTTCCGCATCACGATGCTGCGCGAGGAGGGCTGGAGGCTCGACCGGACCTGGTCAATTGCGCCGGGTGGGCTGGAGCCCCCCTTCGAGGGCCGTGCACGCACCGACCCGGCCGGCTTCTCCTGCCCCGAATTCGCCGTCAGCGAGGAACCGGGGCGGGTGAGCATCGCCTCGGCGGCGCTAACGGCGAGCGTCAGGCTGGAGCCCTTCGGCATCGGCTGGCATCAGCCCGGCAGTGCGTCGCCTTTCGCCCAGGACCGGCCCACCCAGGCCTATTTCCTGTCGCGCAAGACGGGCCAGATCGCCCATTACATGGCGCGGGACAACGCCGAGCGCCATCATGGCCTCGGCGACAAGGCCGGCCCGTTCGATCGGACGGGCCGGCGCTTCAAGCTCGACGCCGTCGATCCCTGCGGGTTCGATGCGGAAGTGAGCGATCCGCTCTACAAGATCATCCCATTTTACATCGTCGAGCGTTGTGGCGGGCCGAGCTACGGCCTGTTCTACGACAATCTCGCCGTGGGCGAGGTCGATTTCGGTGCGACCATCGACAACTATCACGGCCTGTTCCGGTTCTATAAGGCGGAGGACGGCGACCTCGACTACTACTTCATCGCTGGTCCGAGCATGCGCGAGGTTGTCGCCCGCTATACATGGCTGACCGGCGGCGCGCACTTCCCGCCGCTGTGGTCGCTCGGCTTCGGCATGACCTCGATGGCTATCGCCGATGCCCCCGACGCCGATGCCCGGGTCACCGCCTTCATCGAGGAATGTCGCCGGCATCAGATCCCGTGCGACAGCTTCCATTTCGGTTCGGGCTATTCCTCCATCGGCCATCGCCGCTACTGCTTCAACTGGAACCGCGACAAGTTCCCCGATCCGGCCGCAACCATGCAGCGGCTCGCCGAGGCCGGGATCCGGCCGGTCGCCAACCTGAAGCCCTGCCTGCTGGACGATCACCCCAGACTGGCCGACGCAATCGCGAAGGGCGTGCTTGTCAAGGATGGCGAGGCCGGAGAGCCCGCCACCGCGCAGTTTTGGGACGGTCTCGGCTTCCACCTCGACTTCACCAGCCCAGCGGGGCTCGACTGGTGGCGCGAGGGAATAAAGACCACCCTCCTCGATGTCGGAATCGTTACGGTCTGGAACGACAACAACGAGTATGAGATCTGGGACGAGGATGCGGTCTGCGGCGGCTTCGGGCGACCGTTCGCGCAAGCACTCGCCCGTCCAGTGCAGGCGATGCTGATGAGCAAACTCTCAAGCGAGACGCAGGAGACGCAGCGCCCCGGCGAGCGCCCCTATGTTGTCAGCCGCGCCGGCGGGCCGGGGATTGGGCGCTATGCGCAGACCTGGTCGGGCGACAACACCACCGCCTGGAAGACGCTGCGCTGGAACCTGCGGCAAGGGCTCGGCATGAGCGTGTCGGGGCTGTTCAACATCGGCCACGATGTCGGCGGCTTCTACGGTCCGAGCCCGGATCCGGAGCTGCTCTGCCGCTTCGTCGAGTTCTGCGCGCTATGGCCGCGCTTTGTCATGAACTCCTGGAAGCCGAGCGGCATCGTCACCCAACCCTGGATGTACCCTGAGGTGCTGCCGCAGATCCGCCAGGCTATCGCGCTGCGCTACCGCCTGATGCCGCATCTCTATGCCGCTATGCGCAAGGCTGCGGCCGAACACGTGCCGCCCGTGCGGCCGCTTCGCATGGAGTTTCCGGATGACAGCCGGGCCGCACACGAAGAGGACAGCTTCCTTCTCGGCGATGGCCTGCTGGTTGCGCCGGTGCTCGATCCAGGCGCGGCGACGCGAACGCTATATGTCCCGGAGCATCGCCACGGGTGGTATGACTTCCACACCGCCGAGTGGTTCGCCGGCGGCCAGGACTTGACCGTCAATGCGCCACTCGGCCAGGTCCCACTCCTTGCCGCTGGAGGCAGCATGATTGCGCTGTCCGGCAAGTGCGATGGACGAGCTTTCGCGCGCGACGACGATGAGCGCGCCTTGCGTGTTTTTGTCCCTCGCGAGCAGGGCGTCTCGACCGCCGAGTTATATGACGATGACGGCGTGACGCCGCTTTGGCGAGAAGGTGCAGGACGACTGCTCAGAGTGACATTGTGCGCGGACGAAGGTGGGGCAGCTGCGCTTTCCGCTGTGAGCGTCGGCACCTATCGCCCTGCCTACGACCTAGCGAACGTCGAACCTGTTGGTGGTGTATTGAAGTTGACCAGCAGCGCGGCGAGCTTCTTCCGTTTGTAAGCCGCTTCCAATCGGCGGCCAAGTCGCGACGAGAACACTGCCCGCCCCGAGGGCGCGGGCCAATAATGCCGCAGCCGCCCTCTATTCAATCACCTCATCGGCGCCGCTGATGAGCGAAGGCGAAAACGCGACTCCCAAGGCGTTCGCGGTCTTGAGATTCACGAAAAGCTCCAGCTTCGTGACCAGCTGAACTGGCAGATCGGAGGGCTTCTCGCCGTTAAGGACCCGTGCGGCATAGCTGCCCGAGCGGCGATGCGACTGCGTGAAATCGCCTCCGTAGCTCATGAGGCCTCCGGCATTCGGGAAATCACGGGATTGGGTGATTGCCGGCAGACGGTATCGCAGAGCAAGCGCGGAAAGCTGCGCGCTGCGAAATGCAAAGTAAGGGTCCGAGGTGAACACGAGGCCGCCAACCGGTTCCTGGGCGGCGGTGGAGAAAATCGGCTCGAACTCCTGTTCGCTGTTGGCCTCGAAAATCCGCAGGCGTACGCCTAAGATTTCGGCGGCGGCACGCAGGTCCTCCAATTGTGACTTAACGGTTGGACTTGTGGGGTAGACAACCACGCCCAATGTCGCTGCTCCTGGTAGCAGTTCGTGCATGAACTCAAGCCGCTTGCGTGATACTTCCACGCTGAGGCTCGACACCCCGGTGATATTGCCACCGGGGCGCGATAAGCTGTCGACCACGCCTAATTTGACCGGATCACCACCCATCTCAAAGACGATCGGCTTAACTGCAGTCGCCGCCTTAGCCGCAAGGGCCGATTGAGCGCCGCCGGGAGCGACGATGAGGTCGACATTTCGGGCAGCCAGATCTGCGGCGAGCGCTGGCAATCGCTTGTACTGCCCTTCCGCCCATTGGTAATCGACCGCGATATTGCGGCCTTCCTCATACCCGCCTTCGCCAAGTCCTTCGTGGAAAGCTTTGAGACGGCTGGCAAAGGGTTCCCGCCCCTCCGGACAAAGATAGCCGATGACCGGCATAGCTTCTCTTTGCGCTCGTGCCGGAAGCGCCCAAATTGCGGCGCTACCACCCAGCAGCGCAAGAAAGTCGCGCCGCCGCATCGGATCGAGGGTCATCACTGGTCCCCATGAGAGTGGATCCCTGTGATCTTCATAAGTCGCCGAATGGGTATTTGCACCAGATTTTACGGCTTAGATCTCGGATGGCGCTTCGAGCGAGATGCCAAAGACTGGCGTGCTCTCATGGTAGCCTTTCAGAGGACGGCTCCCGAGGCCTCTGAGGGGGCGCCTGTCCCTCACCGCTTCGGCCACGCGGGCATCCATGAGGATTTCCCGATCCGCAGCGGACGCACAAAGGCGCGCGGCGAGATTGACCACACTGCCGATGGCCGTGTAGTCGAACCGGCTCTCATACCCGATCCGTCCAACTGTTGCCGGGCCACTCGCAAGACCGACCCCGAACCCGATCTGATACCCCTGCGCCCGCCAGCGAGCGATGAGTTCTTGCACGCTCCTTTGCATCTCCATCGCCAGATCGATGGCCCGAAGCGCTGGTTCTGTGACGGGAACGGGGGCATTGACCAGAACCATGAGGCCATCACCCGAGAAACTGATGAGTGTCGCGGCAAACGTGGTGATCACCCTGCCAAGCGCCTCGTAGTAGTCCGAGAGCACGCTCATGACTTCCTCGGGGCTAGCTCCCGCAGAAAATGCGGTGAAGCCGCGCAAGTCGCAGAACACGACTACCACCTCGGTGCGCCGGCCTTCGAGCACGCTATCATTGCCCGCCTGGTCGACGAGATCGGCGACCTGCGGCGCGAGGAACCGCCTCAGCCTCGCAATTCGCTCCTGCTGCTCCCGCCCGAGCGCCAGTTCGCCCGCCATTCTGTTGAAGCTCTCGGCCAGAAGCTGGAACTCATCCCCTGTCTCGATCCTGATCCGGTGCTCGAAAATGCCGGCACCGATCCGCTCCGTCCCCTCCTCCAAACGCCGGATTGGCTCCGTCATCCGGCGCGCTAGCGCATAGGCGAGCAGGCCAGAGAAGACCGTACCGATGAGGACAAGCTCCGCGGTCCGCCGCAAGGCGCCATAGATGGGGGCAAAGGCTTCGGACAAAGGCTGTTCGACGACGACCGTCCAGTCAGGGCCTGGAACGGTCGCGCTCGCCGCGGCAATCTCACGTCTCTGCACGTCCCGGCCGGTTGCGAACCCCGCGCCCTCGCGGCTGATCGCATCGCGTATCGCCCGGAAAGGCCTCGATGTCTCTTCCTCCGCCCCGCGCAGGACGAGGCTGATGTCGGGATGCGCGATGAGCCGACCCGGCCCGTCCAGCACGAAGGCTAAGCCGGTTTTTCCCACTTTGATGGCCGATATCACCTCCCAGACCAATTTGAGATTAACCTCGGCGATCACCACGCCGACCGAAGGCCGATTGCCGGATAAGGCGATCGTCAGGTATGGCTCGGAGCCCCGATTGTAGCTCACCTCGCCAAACCAGATCCTGGACGAGCGGGCGCCAACGGCCGCAAGGTCGCCGGACCGGTCAGTGCGGCTGTCAATACGATTGAGGCCAATCCGGGACACGTAGAGGCGTTCTCGTCCTCTATCGTCGAGAAGTTGAAGGCTGACGATGGCAGGCGCCTGACGAAACAGGCGCAACGCATCCGTGCGTCGCTGCTCGTCGGGCTGGTCCGTCCAGGGAACCTGAACCAGCCAGCCAAGCTCGTTCTCGATACCCTCAATGAAGCCGTCGATCCTGGCGGCGGCGGACGTTGCCTGAACGCCGAGCAGCTGATCAAGTCTCGCACGTTGGTCGCGATAACCGAGCCAGGCTTCGATGGCGCCGTTGACCGCGAGCGGAATTGCCACGGCCATGAACAGCACGAGCAAGTACTTCTGAAAAAGGCCACGAAAACGTTGCCGGACCATCCTGTCCCTCGTGCTCCTCAGTCGGATTGCAATAGAACAGACTGTGACGAAGAGCACTGCGCTTTTTAGGTGGACGCACATTCCGCACTTTGAAAGCAGCTGGGTGCATCCCTGCGGCGTGAAGCGGCCAGGCTTTCGCCAGGGCGAGGCGGATCGTTTCGAGGCTTCTGGCGCAGCGGCCGGGAATGCTGGCGTCTTTCGGTCGCCGTGCGGCAACTCTGACGCGAGGCGGCATAGAGCATTGATGGCTGGGTTGGTCCGCTTGACGGGCGACACCGCTGCCGCTTTGTCACGCGCAGAATGGTCGACCGCCAGACTTTAATCCGACCATCACCGCACAGTTCCTTGACCCCGATCCAAACGCCAGCATAGCATTTGTCCCCATGAGGGCAGCAGGACCCTCACGTGAGAAGCGTTCTCCAGCGCGGAAGAACAAAGCTCGTCTCACGAAAACACTGGGAGGAATTGATGGCGAGAAAGTTCGGCACGCCGCGGTCGCGGCGCGACTTCTTCAAAATGGCTGGTGGCTCCGCCGCTGCGACGGCTGCCGTTTTCGGCGGTTTCGGCGTCTCTCCGGCAATGGCACAGGCGGCCATGTCCGTGGGCGCATCACAAAAACCCCTCAAGGCAGCCTTTTCGAATGCCGGTCTGCAGGCCACTTGGTGCGCGCAGGGCAAGGCAGCAGCCGAATATTGGGGCAAGCTGTTCAACGTTGACGTCACCTGGTTCGATGGCCAGCTCGATGCGGTGAAACAGCGCAGCGCGATCGACAATATGGCATCGCAGAAGTGGGACTTCGTCGCGATCCAGGCTTTCGGCATCGGCACGCTGACCGCGCCGGTCAACAAAATGATCGACGCCGGCATCCCGGTGATCGATATGGATACGTTGATTGCCCCGCTCGACCAGATCAACGTTCATAGCTTCCTTGCCCCCGATAACGAGTTCATGGGCGCCTCCATGACCCAGGCGCTCGTCACCGCTATGGGCGGCAAGGGCACCATGGTCATGACCCAGGGTGCGCTCGGTCATACCGGCGCGCAAGGCCGCGCCAAGGGCTTTGAATCGGTGGTGAAGGGCTATCCGGACATCAAGGTGCTCGACACCCAGCCGGCCGACTGGGACGTCTCGAAAGTTTCCCGCATCTGGGAGACGCTGCTCACCAAATATCCCGTGATCAACGGCGCCTTCTTCCATAATGATGATATGGCGCTCGCCGCCGCGGAAGTGATGAAGCGTCACAACCGCACCGAGACGCTGATCGGCGGCGTCGATGCCATGCCACCCGCCATCGAGGCGGTCATTGAGGGTCGCATGCTCGGTACCGTGCGCAACCCGTCCTGCCGTATCCATGGCGGCGCGATCATTGCGGGCGTGGCGGCCGTGGCAGGCGAGAAGTCGGGCGCGGGCATCCCGAAGAACATCGTTACCGACGGCCCGGTGGTGACCAAGGCCAACGCGCAGGGCATGCTCTGGATGGAAAACCACTTTCTCATCTAGAAAAGAATGTCCGGCCGTGCTCCTGCGCGGCCGGTCTCCTATCTTTGCATGCCCGTTAATAGCCCCGGCCTGACCTCATGATGACTGCGGCGAGCGACGACGAAACGCCTCTCCTCGAACTCACCGGCATCTCCAAATCCTTCGGCGGCGTGCAGGCGCTGCGCAACGTCGATTTCGCTCTGCGGGCGGGCGAAATTCACGGCCTTGTCGGCGAGAACGGCGCCGGCAAGAGCACGATGATGAAGATCATCGCCGGCGTGCATCATGACTATCAGGGCACGATGCGGCTCGACGGCCGCGAGGTGCGGTTCCGCTCGGCGCGCGACGCGCTCGATGCCGGCGTCGGCATGGTGCATCAGGAGCTGAGCATCGTCCCCGATCTGACCGTCGCCGAGAACGTCTTTCTCGGCAAACAGCCGGTGAAGGCTGGCGGCGTCATCGATTGGGGCCGGATGGTGCGCGAAGCGCGCCAGCAGCTCACCGGCCTTGGCATCACCGTCGACCCGAGGGCGCCGATCGGCGCGCTGCCGATCGGCCAGCAGCAGCTTATTGAACTCGCCCGCGTGTTGTTTTCCGGTGCGCGCATCATCATTCTCGACGAGCCGACATCGGCGCTGTCACCGCCCGAGGTGGAGCGGCTGTTCGAAACCTTGCGCAAGCTGCGCGACGGTGGGCGCAGCATCGTCTTTATCTCGCATTTCCTCGACGACATCCTGCGCGTCTCCGATACCGTCACCATCTTCCGCAATGGCCGCAAGATCGTAACTTCGCCGGTCAGTGCGATCACCAAGCGCGAGGTCATCGAGAAGATGATCGGCTCCGGCCATGACGAACTGGAGGAGAGCTATACCGGCGAGATCAAGCTCGACAGCCAGCCTGATGCGCCGGTGGTGCTGGAGACCGATCGCTTCAGCTACGAACGCGCCTTTACCGACGTGTCCCTGAAAGTGCGCGGGGGCGAGGTGCTCGGCATCTACGGCTTCATGGGCTGCGGCGGCATCGAGCTGGCCCGGGCGCTGTTCGGCAAGGTCAAGGCGAGCGGCTCGCTCATCCTGGAAGGCAAGCCGCTCAAGCTGACGCGGACCGCGACCGCCCGCAGGCAAGGCATCGCTTTCGTGCCGGAGAGCCGGCGCAAGATGCTGTTCCACCACGAGCCGCTCTACAAGAACATCTCGATCGCCATCCTCGGGCGCATTGCAAGGTATCTGCTGAAGCCCGCCAAGGAGCGCGAAATCGCGCGCCGTCAGGTCGACACGCTCCATATCCGCACGCCCAGCGTCGACCAGCTTCTCGGCAATTTGTCCGGTGGCAATCAGCAGAAAGTCGCGCTCGCCAAATGGCTGACGCACGCGCCGAAGGTGCTGATCCTCAGCGAGCCAACCCGCGGCATGGATGTCGGCGCCAAGGAGGATGTGGTGAAGATCGTGCGCGGCCTGCGCGATGCTGGGATTGGCGTCGTGGTGGTCTCGACCGAGCCGGAGACCATCTTGTCGCTCGCAGACCGGATCGTCGTCATGAAGCGCGGACGGATCGTCAAGGAATTTGCCGGCGACACCGTGAGCAAGGATCGGCTTCTCGAAGCCGCGTAGGGGGAAGACGATGCCAACCGATGTAGCAGCGGCGCATAAAACTGAATGGGGCGGCTGGGTCCGCGGACAGCTCCGCAACATCGCGCCCTTCGCTACCCTGTTCTTCCTCGTCCTCTTCTTCAGCCTGGCCAGCAACTCCTTCCTAACCACGGCCAATTTCGCCAACATCCTCAATCAGGTCTCGATCACCGCCATTATCGCGGTAGGCCTGACCTTCGTGATCCTGTGCGCCGAGATCGATTTGTCCGTTGCCGCCGTCGCCAACGTCACCGGCATCGTCGTCGCCTACTTCACCCATCAAGAAAGCTACGTGAACATCGCGAACCTGCCGCTTCCCGGCGCGGTCGCGGTGCTGTTCGCGCTGGCGGTGTGCTTCCTGCTCGGCGTCGTCAACGCGGTCGGCGTCACCGTAATTGGCATCCCGTCTTTCATCATGACGCTCGCCATGATGCAGATCGCCGACGGCATGTCGGCGCTGTTCGTGCGCGGTCAGATTGCCTATGCCGTGCCCCAGGTCGTCTCGACGTTAGGCGCGAAATCGATCGCCGGCGTGCCATGGATCGTGATCGTCGCGGCATTGTTCCTGCTCGTCGCGCATCTCGTGCTGACCTATACGCGCTTTGGCCGCTATGTCTACATGGTCGGCGGCAACCGCGAGGCCGCGGAATATTCCGGCGTCAATGTCAAGCTGGTGATCGGCAGCGTGCTGCTCATCGGGGCGGTCTGCTCGGGCGTTGCCGGCATGCTGGGCGTTGCCTATTTCGGCAGCGCGCAACAGAACGAGTTTACCCCCTTCCTGCTCGATGCCATCGCGGCTGTGGTCGTGGGCGGCACCTCGCTATTCGGCGGGCGGGGCGGCATCGGCAATACCATTGTCGGCCTGTTCGTGCTCGGCGTGCTCAACAACGGGCTTGATCATGTGCAGATCGACCCGTTCCTGAAGATATTGATCCGCGGGCTAATCCTGCTCGTCGCCCTTGTAATCAATGTCTACGCCCAGCGGCTTCGCGCCAATGCCGAGATCGGGACCGAGTAGAAAGCAAAGGCTCGATTTGTCGTGTGTGACGGCGCACGTGACGACGCAATGGTGAAGGTTGTCACTGATCGTCGCCACGCCCGTTTGGTTTGTCGGCAACTCCACGAGATGGAGCATGGCGATGCCCGAACGTCATAACGGTTCATCGATGTCCCCACGCAGCCTCGCCTCCATTGTCCTGCTCCGTTCCCTGCTGCCTGCCGCTCTGACCCGCCTCGCTGCAGATTGCCGCTGGCAGTCCGCAGAGCGCGGTCAGGAAATCGTCGGCCGGGGTATCGCGTCTGGAGAGGTCTACTTCGTTGCTGCGGGACGCGTTCGCGTCACCGCTTTTGCCGCAAGCGGGCGCGAGGTGGCGTTTCGTGATCTGGGCCAGGGCAGTACCTTCGGCCAGATCTCGGCCATCGATGGCCAGGCGCGCTCCGCGAGTGTTGTAGCGCTTGAGACATCTGTGATCGCATCCGTTTCGAGAGAGCGCTTTCTCAATCTGCTTCGAGATCATCCCTCTCTTGCTTTCGCTCTATTGCAAGACTTCGCGGCGCTCATCCGGGACCTGACCAGCCGCCTCGTGGACACCACCACGCTGACCACGCCCATGCGGCTGCGGGCGGAGTTGCTTCGCATGGCGCGGGATGCGGGTATCGATAAGAATCGCGCTCTGATCCCTACCCCGCCCACCCATTTCGAATTGGCCAGCCGGATCGGTGCCACCCGCGAGGCGGTCACACGCGAGCTAAACAGACTGGCGCGCGGCGGGATTATCAAGCGGGAAGGAAAGATGCTCGCCGTGCTTGATATCGCTCTCTTGCAGAGCCAGGTGCTCGACGAGTGAAAGTGACGCCGGTCCACTCAACGAAAAAGTACGGTGCCAATGTGCAAAATTGCACCGTCGATCGACCCGCCTCTCTTCTAAATTTCTATTCGCACCTTCCGGGCAACAAGCACGGAAAGGCAATCGATCGGCACTCCCCAACACTGGAGAGCGCGATCGCTCAGCCATCAGGTGAGCCAATGTCGGAATGCGGCGGGGCTGCCTTGGCCGATGTGCCCCGCGGAAAACGCCGAGGGCTCACCTGTGCTGGCCGACTACCGACACCAGCCGTGGGGTTTCCTATGCATCCGCAAGATCTCCTCGACGTTTCTGAAGCGATCACCCTCCAGTCTATTCTCGATCACCTCGACACGGCATTGCTGCTCACCACAGGGCGAGGCAATGTCATATACATGAACGCGAAGGCGCAGAAACAGATCAAAAGCAGCAACGCCGTGCGCCTTGTCGGCAATCGCGTGCAGCCGACCAATCCGACCGCCGCCCGCGCCTTTGCTGCCGCGCTCGCGCGCGTCGCGGCGACTGATCCCATGGCCACCACCCCCGCCGCCGGTGTTGCGATCGTGCTGCCCGATCACATGGGGACCGGTGTCATCGCGAACATTGTGCGGGTGAAGCCCGCCGTGCACACCATCTCTGAGAGGGCCACGCACACGGCAATCTTTCTCTACGATCCGGCAGCGGTTCCTTACTTTCCCGGCGAGGCTTTCGCGAAGCTGTATGGCCTTACCGCCGCCGAGCTTCGTGTGCTGCTTGAGCTGGCGTCAGGTTCGCCGTTGCAGAAGATCGCCGCCGACTTCGGGGTGGCCCTGCAGACCATCAAGACTCACCTCAAACATATTTTTCAAAAGACTGGTGTCGGTCGCCAGTCTGACTTGATGCGGCTTGTATGGCGTCTGTCCAGCATTACGGCTGTTGAAGAGAACTGCCGCCTGGTACTCGCCTGAGTTAACTGCGGAGCGCAGATTAGCGAGAGATAAAGTCGCGATGCGCTGAATTGGGCGGACCGAATCGTCTCCGCTTTACAATTCCATTGCGCTTCGTCGCCGAGACGCGGCTCACTCGCCCTTTGCATCCCTCACCAGATCCGCAAGCTTTTCCAGGTTGGCGATGATCAGCATGCCGCTCTCGCGGCGTAGCAGGCCAAGCCCCTGGAGCCGGCTCAGCTCGCGCGAGACCGCCTCGCGATGCGTGCTGATGCGAGAGGCGATATCCGAGAGCGAGGGTGCGGGTGAAAGCACAGCGGCTCCCCTGCTGTATCCGGCCTCGCCCGCAAGACGCAACAGCTCGGCATGAATGCGGTTCTGGACGGCGAGCGTGCTGAACTCAAAGACGCGCTCGGACAAACGGCGCACTTCCCCAGTCAAATGCCGAAGCGTCGCAATGGCGACGCTTGGCTCTCGGCGTATCAATGTCTGGAATTGCTCGGCTGTCATGGACGCGATCGTGCAAGCATTGTGCGCCTCGATGGTTGCCGAGCGGGCTTTCCTGTCGATGGCGGCGATTTCACCGAACATCGTTCCGGCATTGAGGTCGGTGAAAACGACCGCCTGTCCTTCCGAGGAGTAGACGGTCACGCGCGCCTTGCCCGCGAGCAGGAAGTAAACATCCGTGGAGGTGTCCTGATAACCGACGATCTGCTCGCCGGGCTGGTAGCGGTGCCAGCGGCAGGCCTGCGCGACCTGATCGATCGCGGCATCGGGAAGATCCGCCAGGATCTGCAGGGATTTCAGCCTAGAAATTCGCTCTTGCTGAAGCATGAAATGCCGTTGGCGCACCTCCAGCCCTCAGCGTCTTTATATCATTTTCGCGGCCCCGCCGCTCGACCCGTCCGTTTCCATACGAAAATTTTTGCGATTGGGAAATGCCAACGACCGCACCCCTTCGAAGCGCGCATCTTGCTTTTCATCCGATCCGCTTCTGGCGGATCGCCTCAAACCTCAGGAGAGCAAGATGCAGAAGATGACATGCAAGTTTGCGCTCAAGGCCGCCGGCGTGGTCGGGTTCGCTCAGCTCGCTTTCGTAACCGCTTTCCTTTCGTCCGCAGTAGCAGAGGATTGGCAAAGTGATCAGCCGATCAAACAGAAAATTCTGGACAACAAGAGCTATAATCCGATCCAAGCCATCACCTATGAGCTTGGCGCCAACAAGCTGTCGGCGTATTTCCAGCGGATCAACGGCAAATGTGCCATGACGCTGATGCTGTTCAAGAACATTGATCCGGCTGCGGGAGTGCCCGATAGCGCACCTTCCCGGGTTCAGTTATCGGTCTCGCCCGGCGAGCAGGCCCGCATCGACAGCGAAGGCGAAGGGGTCAAGCTCAACTGCAATGGGCACGCCGCAACCGTCACGGCGGTGCATTTCGACAACGCACCGGCCGTCGACATTTCTCAAAACGTCCAGCCCTGACCATGTTCAGGCGGAGCAAGGCAACGATATTGGGGGCGTGCATCGTCGCCCCCCTTCTTTGCTCGCTTGTGAATGCTGGCGAGGTGCAGCGGCGGGATGACGGACAATATGTCGATAGCGCCGGCAATCCGACCTACCATGTTGCGGACGACGGCACCGTCGACTGGTTTACCTATGAGGGGTTCCGGCATTACGGCGCCTCTTGCCTTCACTGCCACGGACCGGATGGGTTGGGCAGCACCTTCGCGCCGCCGATGAGTGACTCGCTGAAGACCATGTCCTATGCGGAGTTCCTAAAGGTCGTTGCCGAGGGGACGCGTACCGTCAGCGGCACCGTGCAATCCGTCATGCCGCCCTTCGGCAACGACCCCAATATCAGATGCCATATCGAGGCGATCTACATTTACCTCAAGGCGCGCTCAGACGATCGCATTCCGAGGGGACGGCCCTCCAAGAAGGAGCCGCAAACTGAAACCGCCCGAGGCGCCGAGGAGGCCTGCCTTGGTCCGCTGAATACCGGGCGGCCTCGCTAACTACTGCGCGTCGCCGTGGCCGCCGGGTAACATTTGGGGCGATGCGAGCGGCATGGCATTGCGGCAGGGCAGACGCTGACGGCGAATTTCCAGGATCGCCAGCATCCTGGCCTTGCTCCCCACCCGTCAGGTCCTTAAGCAATTTATCTCACCGGCATCAGATAAGAAACTTGGGCATCCCCAACGCTTAATCAGCGGCGTCCAAGGGTCCAACTGGCGAGGGCGTGCTGTACCCCGCCATTGATGTGCGCCTCTAAGACGGTATTGGCCCGGGGGGCATGGCGCGCGATCGCGCATTCGAGCAGCTGCCGGTGCTCCTCGGCCGCGATGTCGCCGCGAAAGCTCAGCGCCAGCATCTGATAGCGCAGATATTTGTCGAACACCGCGCCGTGGGTTTCCATCAGCGTGCGCGAACCGCAGGCCGAGATCAGCGCCTGATGAAACTGCCAGTCAAAGAGCTTCCAGGTCTCCACCTCGCGCCGATCGCCGGCACGCATGCGCGCCTCCATCAGCGCGAGCTTGTGATGGGCGGCAACGACCTGGGCCTCCCATTCCACATCGCCAGCGGCGAAGGACTGCTCGAGGGCATGCACTTCCAGGAGCAGGCGCAGGGCGGCAATCTCCTTCAGGTCCTTCACCGAGACCGGCCAGACCTCGAAACCGCGCTGGCCTTCCGCCACCACCAGTTTTTCGGAGGAGAGACGATTGAGGATTTCACGCAGCGCGCTGACGCTGACGCCGTAATCGGCTCTGAGCTGCTCCAGCTTCAGCTTCTGCCCCGGCGCCAGGCGGCCGAACAGGATATCCGAGCGGATGCGCCGCCAGACGCGCTCGCCTGCGCTTTCCTTCTGGCCGATCATGGCCTGGAGACCGCTCAGCGCCATTTACACCACCTTGCCGGCAGCGAGCGTCTCGTCGACACAGTCCTGTACATGACGGGTTAGGATGCCCTGAGCGCCTCGCCAATCCCGCCCCAAGGCCGCCTGAAGCAGCATGTGATGCTCCCGGATGGCCACCTCGCCGCGAAACACCACCGCCACCATCTGGTAGCGCAGGTATTTGTCGTAGATCGCGGCGTGCGTTTCGATGAGGGCGGTGGAATCGCAGGCAGAAATCAGGGCGTGATGGAATTCGCGGTCATAATGCTTCCAGGCCTCCTTGTGAGAGGCCTCCCCGGCCAAGACATGCTTCTCCATCGTGGACAGCTTGTGATAGGCGGCGACAACGCGCCCTTCCCATTCGAGATCGCCGTTTTCGAAGGAAGCCCGCAAAGCATGGCACTCGAGCAGCAGGCGCATCGCCGCGACTTCGCGCATATCGGCGGCAGAGATCGGTGAAACTTCGAAGCCGCGCAGCCCTTCGGCGGTGATCAGCCCTTCCGATGACAGGCAATTCAGCAACTCGCGCAGCGTACTGATGCTTACCCGATATGCATCTTTCATCCGCTCAAGCTTGAGCTTTTGTCCGGGAACCAGCCGCCCGAAGAGAATGTCGCTGCGTATCCTTTGATAGGCGGCCTCGCCGACACTTACCGCAACGCCCATACCGTGATTTCTCCGGCGTGCATCCTATGAAGCGCAGTTCATCGGATGAAGCGCCCAATCTTGGCGCGCCTGCGATTTTCCCGCATCATCATACATCTTGGGAAAGCCGTAGCATATATTTGCAAAAATGTATGAGAGTTTTGGCTTTGCCGATTGATCCAGCTATCCTCTCAGGTCATAAAGAGCCTAGGAAGAACAAGAGCAATTTTGGGAGGAAGGCTATGCAGATCAATCGCCGGGCCGTGCTGGCCGGAGGGGCGTCGCTTGCGATGCTGGGCGCGATAGCGGGAGCTCAGGCGCAGGGCAAAACCAAGCTGCGTTTCAGCTGTGCCTTCAACGAACAGGATCCGCGCGCCGACGCCTACAAGGCTTTCGCGGCGGCAATCAAAGACAACTTCGATTTCGAGCCCTATTACAGCAACACGCTTTTCAAGCAGGGCACCGATCTCGTCGCGCTGCAGCGCGGCAATCTTGAGATGTCGAATCTCGCGCCGCAGGACATCGCCAAGCAGCTTCCCGCCTGGTCGTTGATGACTTCGGCCTATCTGTTCCGCGACTCCGACCATCTCTACAAGACGTTCAAGTCCGATATCGGCAAGGAATTCATCGCGATGGCCAAGGACAAGCTTGGCATTCAGATCGTGACTCCCGTCTATTTCGGCACCCGGCAAGTCAACCTCAAGCCGGAGAAAGAGATCAAGACGCCTGCGGACATGGCGGGCATCAAGCTGCGCATGCCGGGCGGCGAGTTCTGGCAGTTTTTGGGTGAGGCGCTCGGCGCCAGCCCGACGCCGGTCGCCTTTGCCGAGGTGTATACCGCCTTGCAGACCGGCGCCATAGACGGCCAGGACAACCCGCTGGTCACATCCAAGGTGATGAAGTTCGACGAGGTGACAAGCCAGTTCGTCCTCACCTCACATCTGGTCGCCTATGACGTAATGGCGGTTGCCGGCAAGGTCTGGGACGCGATGAAGCCGGAGCAGCAGGCGCAACTCCAGCAGGCAGCGGAGAAGGCGATCGGCGACTATGTCGTGAAGTACAACGCCCTGGAACAGGAGACACTCGACTACTTCAAGAAGGAGGGCAAGAAGATCTACAAGCCCGACGTCGAGGCCTTCCGGGCAGCGTCGCAAAAGAAATACGAGGAGAAATACGGCGGCGACTGGCCGAAGGGCGCACTCGCTAAGATCAACGCCATCAGCTAAAGCGCTAGCGAACGACGCGGGACACCGGCCGCAGATCGAGCGGCCGGCCTAACCAACCGGCGATGGATTTTCGAATGAGCCGATTCTCGCACATGGGCGGTTGGCTGCGGCGCAGGGCGGAGAACATTCTGGTCCTGCTGCTGACCGCCATGTTCATCGCCTTCCTCATCCAGATCGTGTCCCGCTATGTGTTCAATTTCCCGGTCGGCTGGACCTATGAGGTGAGCCTCCTCGCCTGGCTATGGGCTGTGCTGTGGGGCGCGGCCTTCGTGCTGAGGGAAGAGGAGGAGATCCGTTTCGACATTATCTACAGTCTGGTCGGACCGCTCGCCCGGCGCATCTTTACGGTATTGTCGGGCGTGGTGCTGCTGGTGCTCTATATCGTCTCGCTCCCGGCCGTTACCAGCTATGTCACCTTCATGAAGGTCGAGCGCTCGCCCGAGCTTCACATCCGCTTCGACCTGCTGTTCTCGATCTACATCGTCTTCGCGGTCGCCGTGATTGTCCGCTATCTCTGGCTGACTTGGCATGCGCTGCGCGGCACGGCGCCCGGCCTGTCAGACCCCATTGAGCCCCCTTCCGGCCAATGACCATCGCCAGCCCCTTCTCCATTTCCTTGTGGACGCTCACGATCCTGGCCGTGCTCGGCCTGCCGATCGGCCATGCGATGATCGCGTCCTCGATTCTCTACCTGTGGCTTGCCGGGCTCGACATGGGCACCGCCGCCGAACAGCTCCTCAACGGCCTCTACAACAGCTATGTGCTGCTCGCCGTGCCGCTGTTTCTGTTCGCCGCCGAGCTGATGAATGTCGGCTCCATGTCGGAGCGGCTGTTAAGGTTCTGCAACGCAGCCGTTGGCCGGTTTCGCGGTGGTCTCGGTCATGTGGCGATCTTCCAGGGCGTCATCTTTGCCGGCATCTCCGGCTCGGCGATCGCGGACGTCGCCGGGATCGGGCGAATTGTCATCAAGATGATGACCACCGATGCGCGCTATCCGACCGCCTATGCTGCGGCAATCACCGCCGCCGCCGCCGTCATCGCGCCGATCATCCCGCCCTCCATTCCGATGGTGCTTTACGCGCTGGTCTCCGACGCCTCGATCGGATTCCTGTTCCTGGGCGGTATCCTGCCCGGGCTGCTGCTGGGTTTTGGACTGATGCTGATGAACGCCGTCATTGCGCGCCGGCGCAACTTCCCCGTCGAGGAGGCACCGCCAGCCGGAGAATGGCCGTCCATTCTGGCCGATGCGCTGCCCGCGCTGATGATCCCGGTAATCCTGCTGGTCGGTATTCGAGCCGGCGTGATGACGCCCACCGAAGCCGCTGCCGTGGCCGCCGTTTATGCCTACGTCATTTCCATCGTGATCTATCGCAGTATCAGCCTCAGGCAGACCTATATCGCCTTGCTGCAGAGCGCCCGCTCGACGGCCTCGATCGGCATGCTGATCGCGGGTGCCTTGGTGTTCAACTACGTGATCACCGTCGAGAATATCCCCCAAGCCGTCAGCCAGATCCTCAGCTCCTATAGCCTGTCGCAGACCACCTTCCTGCTGGCCGTGAATGTCATCCTCCTGGTGTTGGGGTGTCTTCTCGAAGGCAGTACGATCCTCCTGGTCATCGTGCCGATCTTCATCCCGACCGCCAAGGCGCTCGGCATCGACCTCGTCCACTTTGGCGTCGTCGTGGTGTTCAACATCATGATCGGCCTGATCACGCCGCCCTATGGCCTGCTCCTGTTCATTGTCTCAAATGTCGCCCGGGCGCCGCTCAAGGACATCGTCCGGGAGACGCTGCCCTTCACCTTCATCATGCTGGTCGCATTGGCGCTGATCACCTTTGTTCCGGAGATCGTGCTCTGGGTGCCGCGGCTCGCCGGTTACAAGGGCTAGCCCTATGAAACGCGCTCTTGTCGGCCTGATCGGTGCCAATATCGGGAAATCGCTGTCTCCGGCGCTGCACGAGGACGCCTTCGAGGCCGCGGGGATACGCGGCTATTACCACCTCATGGATTTGCAGCTGGGCGGCGGGCGCAGCCTTTTGAGCCTGCTGAACGCGGTCCGCATTGCCGGCTTCCTCGGCGTCAACATCACCTACCCCTGCAAGGAGGACGTGCTGGCGCTGCTCGACACCATTTCGGAGGAGGCGCGCGAGATTGGCGCCGTTAACACGGTGACGATCTCTGCGGATGGCACCCTGACCGGATACAACACCGACCGTAGTGGCTTCCGGCAGAGTTTTGCGGACAGCTTCGGGCATGCCGCGGCACAGGGCCGGACGGCACTGCTTATCGGCGCGGGCGGTGCCGGCCGGGCGGTCGCGTTTGCGCTGTTCGATCTCGGGCTGGCGACTCTCCTTATCTACGACCAGGACCTGGCCCGTGCGGAAGCGCTCGCGGCGCATTTGAATGCCCTGCGCGGACCGGATCGCTGCCAGGTGGTGGAGGATGCCGCATTGGCTCTTGCCATCGCCGATGGCGTCGTCAATGCGACGCCTGTCGGCATGCTGGGGCTGCCCGGGAATCCGGTGCCGATTGAGGCCATCGAGCCCCGCCATTTCGTTGCCGACGTCATCTACACGCCGCTCGAGACGCAGCTCATCGTTGCCGCGCGGGCCAAGGGCGCGACCTCGGCGGGCGGTGCCGGCATGTGCGTTTATCAGGCGGCTGATGCTTTTCGCCTGTTCACCGGCGTAACGCCCGACATAGCGCGCATGGGTCGCACCTTTGCGCTAGCGGCGGGCGAACGCGAGAAGGCACTCAGCTTCGCCTGAGCAAGCTGGTCGAACCGCTTTTTGAGTTCAGTGAAATCGATCTGGAGAATGCGATGACGGCGCGTCTCATCATCCTCAACGGGCCGAACCTCAATCTGCTGGGGGTGCGCGAGCCGCACATCTACGGCACCACGACGCTCGCCGCCATCGAGGCGAGCTGCCATAGCTTTGCGCGTGATCTCGGCGCTTCGCTCGCCTTCCACCAGTCCAATCACGAGGGCGTGCTGGTCGACCTCATCCAGCAGGCCCGCCAATCGGCCGACGCCATTATTATCAATCCCGCCGGCTATTCCTTCACCTCGGTCGCGCTTTTCGATGCACTGAAGACCTTTGAAGGCCCGGTCTTCGAGGTCCACATCTCCAACATTCACGCGCGCGATGAGCTGCATCGCCACTCGAAGCTCTCGGCGGCTGTGACGGCGGTGATCTGCGGCCTCGGCCCCTATGGCTACATCCTGGCCATGCAGGCGGCGGTGCATCTGGTCGGCGCGCTCCCCGATACTCTGCCCGAGGCGGCGCGGGTCGGACCTCGCTAGTGGAGCGAATTCGACATTTAAGTCCCGGTGGCGGCCAAGCGCGTTCTCAAATGTCAAATTCAAAAGCTCCACTAGAAACTCATAGTTAACTAGGGGTTCTTATGACTGAAACATTTGCAAATGAGGGTGCTGAACTGGGATGCAAATGTTTCAGTCGAACCACTAGCGCCCGGCCTTTTCTCAACGGAGACGGTCATGAGAACGGCAATTGCAACGGTTTGTCTGAGCGGTACCCTGAAGGAGAAACTGGAGGCCATCGCCGCCGCGCAGTTCACGGGCGTCGAGATCTTCGAGAATGACCTCCTCGGCTATCATGGCACGCCCAGCGATGTTCGCCGCATGGTCGCCGACCTCGGCCTGCAGATCATCACCTTCCAGCCGTTCCGGGACTTCGAGGGCATGCCGGAGGCGCAGCGCGCCAAAGTCTTCGCGAGGGCCGAGCGCAAATTCGACGTGATGCAGGAGCTCGGCTGCGACCTGCTGCTCATTTGCAGCAATGTCTCGCCGGATTCGCTCGGGGGCATCGACCGCGCCGCCGACGATTTCCGCGAGCTCGGCGAGCGGGCCGCCAAGCGGGGTTTGCGCGTCGGCTTCGAGGCGCTGGCCTGGGGGCGGCATATCAATGATTACCGCGATGCCTGGGAGGTGGTGCGCCGCGCTGATCATCCCGCCATCGGCCTGGTGCTCAACTCCTTTCACACGCTGGTGCGCGAGACCGACCTCAAGCCGCTGCGCGCCATCCCGCGCGACCGCATCTTCCTCGTTCAGATCGCCGATGCACCGCTCCTCGACATGGATTACCTCTCCTGGAGCCGGCATTACCGCTGCTTCCCCGGCCAGGGCGAATTGCCGGTCGAGTCCTTCATGGAAGCGCTGCAGGCGACAGGCTATGACGGCCTGCTCTCGCACGAGATCTTCAGCGACCGCTTTCGTGCCGGATCAGCGCGCAGCGTTGCGCTCGATGGCCAGCGCTCACTCATCTTCCTGCTCGACGAGCTGCGCCGCAAGACCGGCACCCCTGTCGCTGGCCTGCCGGAGCTGCCGCCACGCGCCCGGTGTCTTGGCGTCGCGTTCGTCGAATTCGCCATGGACGAGGCGGCAGCAGCCACCTTCGAGACGCTGCTGCGCGGCCTCGGCTTCAGCAAGGCCGGCACGCACAAGACCAAAGCCGTCACGCGCTGGAAGCAGGGCGACATCAACATCGTGGTGAACTGCGAAAACGAAGGCTTCGCCCACGCCTTCAACATCACCCACGGCTCGGCAGTGTGCGCGATCGGCCTGCGCGTCGAGGATGCCGCCGCGACCGTGGAGCGGGCGGTCAAGCTGCTCGACCAGCCGTTCCGGCAGGCGGTCGGACCGGGCGAGCTCGACATTCCCGCCCTGCGTGGGCTGGAAGGCAGCCTCCTCTATTTCGTTGATGCCAGCAGCGCGCCGACCAGCATCTGGGATGTCGATTTCAATCCCCTCGCCGCTGATCCGCAGGAGATGGACGCCGGCCTCCTCCGCTACGACCACATCTCCCAATCCATGCAGGATGAGGAAATGCTGAGCTGGCTGTTGTTCTACACCTCGCTGCTCGAGGCCGATAAGACGCCTGTGCGCGATGTGATCGATCCGGGCGGCATCGTGCAGAGCCAGGTGGTCTCCACCGGCGACGGCTCGCTGCGCCTCGTGCTCAATGCCTCGCAGAGCCGGCATACGCTCGCCTCCCGCTTTCTCCACCAGCTGTTCGGCTCCGGCGTGCAGCATATCGCCCTGGCAACAGACGATATCTTTGCAACCGCCGAGCGCCTGCGCGCCAATGGCATTGCGCTGCTGCCCGTCCCGGAGAACTACTATGACGATCTGGAAGCGCGCACAGAGCTATCGGAGACGGAGATTATGAGGCTGCGCAAGAACGACATCCTCTATGACCGGCAGGGGAGCGGGGAGTATTTCCAAATCTATACAGCGGCGCTCGATGCCGGTTTCTTCTTTGAGATCGTGGAGCGCCGAAATTATGCGGGCTTCGGCGAGGTCAACGCGTCAATCCGCCTTGCGGCCCAGACCCGCCTTGCGCCACACCCGGCCCTGCCAAGCCGATGAGGGTCGCTGACCTCGCCGGCAGCTCGCGATAAGCTGCATCAGGCAATGTGTCGTTTCGCGGCGAAAGCGCTTGCCGTTCACAAAATCGTTGCAAATCCCACATAGATGCATTTTCTGCCATCGAAATGGCGTTCACGCGGTCGTCCGATTGACAGGGGCACACCTAACTACCGTGGAAAACTTCGCGCTTAGCTATGTTTCGGCGGGCGATCCCTTCTGGAAGCGTGCACTTCTGCGAGGCATAGAGAATTTGTCGGGCCGCCGCCGGCTGCTGCCGGTCTATCGCGCCTGGAGTGCGAAATGGGCCGGCCATCCCGAGATGATGACCGAGCTGCTGGGTTTACTCGGCAGTTCGCTCGAGATCGTCAATGGCATCTGGCCGCCGGCTATACTTCCCCACACGCCGCTGGTGATGGTCGCGAATCACCCTTTCGGCATTGGCGACGGCATCGCTATTCTGGCGCTCGCGGAGCAGCTCAAGCGGCCCTATCGGGTACTGATCAACGCCGATTTTCTCAGAATTCCCGAGATGCGTCCCTATGCGCTGCCAATCGACTTTTCTGTGAGTCGCGAGGCGATCCAGACCAATTTGAAAACCAGGGCCGATGCTCGCCGGCTGCTGAAGGAAGGGACCACACTCGTGGTATTTCCTGCAGGCGGTGTGGCCACCGCCGATAAGCTTCTCGGCAAGGCGGAGGAGTTACCCTGGAAGACGTTCACCGCAAGGCTCATTCAAGATGCGGAGGCGAGCGTCTTGCCCGTTTATTTCGAGGGACAAAATAGCACTCTTTTTCACCTGGTGAGCCGCTACAGCCTGGGTTTGAACTCGCTCTCTTGGTATCCGAGTTCAGGCGCTGCGTCGGTCGGCCGATCAAACTACATGTCGGTGCACCGGTCGCGTTCGAAGCGCTGGTGGCGCGTGGCGACCGAGCCCTCCTGACGGAGGAGCTCTACATTCTGGTCCAGCGCCTGGCGCCAGGAGCCGACGCCCTGCCGGCGGAGGGCCTGCGACCGACACCCCCTTCTCAGCGCCGCCGTTATCCTTGGGACCCGCCCCTTGTGCGGCCCGCAGTCTCCGACCAACCGCCGACCGAGCATATATCCAGCGCCGTTTAAGGCCGGACCGCCGAACCCCTAGAACTTGCCTTTGCGCGCGGTCATAGCTCGCGCTCCCCTCGGCGCCATGTGTGCCGGTTGGCGCACGCCGTGCTGCGGATTCATACGCTGCTGTTGCGGATAGGGCTGCGGCGGGGGCAGCGCCAGCGGGCGTCTCGCCTGCCGCTGCCGCCGGCGCATCTGCATTTCGCGCTCGGCCATCGCGGCATCCGTCTCATCCATTCCGACCCACAGCACGATGGCGCAAATGAAGGCGAATAGATTGATGCCGAAATAGGTGGAGCCCGTCGGGACACTGGGCGTGACCTGCTTGAAGACCGTGTTCCAGCCGAGCGACCAGTAGAAGCCAACGTCGAAGCCGTTTGGCTTGCTCATCAAGAGCAGCGTGACGTTGATGCGGTCGTCCATCAGCATAACGAGCCCCCAGCTTGTGACCAGCAATGCAGGCACGAGCAGAAGGTGATGAAAGATCGACAGCACGAAGCCGAAGCGTATCTTCTGTAGTGTCAGGATTGCGCCGACGAGGCCGAGGATCTGTGCCGCCAGGAATAGAACGAGGAAAATCGTATTCCGGCCAAAGGGCATATTGACCACAAGCCGGGGATCGACGCCCCACAGGTTGAATCCGGCACTCAAAATTTGAATGTAAGCAATGATATAGCAGGCAAAGAGCGCCATTCCGTTCCTCAAACTCACGGCTTGCGCCCGGACATTAGCGCATCGAACCGAAAAGTGGGAACCGGTTTTCAAACATATCGGATGCGCAAAAGGGCCGAGAAGCGCGGCTTCCAATTCACTGAGAGTCCGCCGCTCTAATGCGTGATCTTGGCGCGAAGGCGTCGTGCCTGTGTTTTGTTAAGGAAAACTGGCGTTCAGCGAAGCGGGCGTTCATCCAGCCCCCCTGCAGCCACCCGGCCTGGGCAGTAGTATCCTCATGGACGATGGACGCCGTCCATACCCATTGCTGTCGAACAGACGAACCTGACTTTTGCCCTATTGACATTCTTGGATGCTAGTATGGTAGCGTGGTTGTTCTCCCATTGCAGCAGGAGCACCATGAATTCGGATTTGGGCGATCAGCGCGGACCTGCACCCAGCCCGGAGGCGAGCCGGCGGATCGCCTCGATTCGTCGCCAGACGATGGGCGTGCAGATCCACGGCTATCTCCGGCGCGACATCATCAGCGGCTATCTGTTGCCTCGCGCGACGCTGTCGGAGCAAGAGCTTGCGCAGCGCTTTGGTGTGTCGCGCACGCCGGTCCGGGAGGCTCTCATCAAGCTTGCGGAAGAGAATTCTGCTCGAAACTTTTCCGCAATATGGCTCGTTCGTATCACCGATCACTCTATCCGAAGTGATCGATAACCAGTTCGTGCGGGAGGCCGTGGAATGCTCGGCGATAGATCGCGGCATCGAGCGTTTCGGCGACGATGAACTGAAGGCGCTCAAGCGGATCATGGACCGGCAGGCACTGCATGCGGCGCAGGGAGATGAGGAGTCCTTCTTCGAGGCCGACGAGCAGATGCACGCGTTTTTTCTCGCGCTCGCGGGGCATCCCCAGGCGTGGCGGGTGGTCGAGAACGCCAAGGCGCAGCTCGATCGCGTGCGCCATCTCGCCATGCGCCTGCCGAACAAGCTGTCCACGGTGCTTGCCGAGCATCGGGCCGTGGTCGACCGCTTCATCGCGCGCGACCGTCTCGGGGCGGTCGAGGCCATGCGCACGCATCTGCGCGGCGTTTTCCGTTCCATTGAAATCCTCAAGCGCGAGAACCCGGACTACTTCGCCGCCTCCGCCCCCGGCGGCCGCGCGCGGACCGTGACCAGCAGCGTCGCCGAGGCGCGAGACCAAAAACGTCTTGCCCGCGGCCGTCAGGAGCGCACATGAAGTTTGCGCAGATGCGCCTCCACCCGGGCGCTTATCCGCGCACCAGCAAGCCTGAGGAGACCGAAACGTTTTAAACCTGTCGTGACAATCAAGATCAAGGAATGGGAGGATCATATGTTCAGAGTGACACGCCGTAGCATGCTTGGCGGAATGGCCGGAGCCCTTGCCGCCGGAGCTTCAAGCCGGCTCTTTGCGGATGTGCCGCCACTGCCGTCGTCACCCGTGACGCTGAACATCGTCGATGTGGCCGGCAATCTCGCGCTGACGCAGAAGGCGATTAAATCCTACGCCCAGAAAAACCCGAAGCTCGTCTCCAGGGTCAGCTTCGCCAAGGCGCCGGCGCCCGAGCTACCCGGCAAGATCAAGGCCCAGCAGAGCGCGAGCCGCCTCGACATCGACGGCGTGCTGACCGGCATCGACACGCTTTCAACCGGCGTCGATCAGAAGCTCTGGACGACGATGCTTCCAGATTTCGCCAGCAAGCTCCCGAATCTGGACGAGATTTATCTCCCCGGCGCGAAGAAGATGCAGGCCCTCGCGCAGAACCAGGGCGTGTGCATCGTGTTCTGCCCGGCCGGCCCGCTGCTCGAATACATGCCCGACAAGGTGAAGCAGGTTCCCACGACGCCCGCCGAGCTGCTCGATTGGGCGAAAGCCAACCCGAACCGCTTCATGTACGCTCGCCCCGCCAATTCGGGACCTGGCCGGGTGTTCATGATGGGGCTGCCTTATATCCTGGGCGATAAAGATCCTACCGACCCGAAAGACGGCTGGGACAAGACCTGGGATTATCTGAAACAGCTGGGCGAGCACATCGAATATTATCCGTCCGGCACCGGCCCGACCATGAAGGAGCTGGGCGAGGGCAGTCGCGACATGATCCCGACGCAAATGGGCTGGGACATCAATCCGCGTGCGCTCGGCGTCGTGCCGAAGGAAGCCAAGACCGCGAATTTCAAGAACATGCACTGGATCCTCGACGCGCACTATCTCTGCATCCCCAAGGGGGTCGCGCCGGAGAAGATGGCTGTTCTCGTCGATATGCTCGCCTATCTGCTCACCCCCGAGGCGCAGGCCACCACCTACGACAAGGGCTATTTCTATCCCGGCCCAGCGCGCAAGGACGTGACGCTCGCCATGGCGCCGCAGGAAAGTCAGGATGTGATGAAGGAGTACGGTCGTCCCGAATACGAGAAGCTCATCACCGAATTCCCGCAGGAGCTGCCGCTGCAGCCGGATAAGCTCGTCTACGCCTTCAGCCGCTGGGACGAGCAGATCGGCGGCGCCAAGCGCAAGTAAATCAAGGCAGTTGAGGCTTTTGTCATGGCACTCGCTCCGCATGATTTCCGTCGGCTGAGGCTGGACGGCGTCAGCCGGACTTTCGGTTCCTTCAATGCGCTGAAGGAGGTGAACCTCGACGTCGCGCGAGGCGAGTTCATTGCTCTGCTCGGGCCCTCGGGCTGCGGCAAGTCCACCGCGCTCAACTGCCTTGCCGGCTTGCTCACGCTCACCTCGGGCTCGATCTGGTTGGATGAGACGCGCGTCGACCGGCTGAAGCCCGAGGATCGCGGCTTCGGCATGGTGTTCCAGAACTATGCCCTCTTCCCGCATATGAGCGTGCGCAAGAATGTCGGCTTCGGCCTTGCCATGCAGGGGCGGAGCCGGGCGGAGATCGCCAAGAAGGTCGAAGCAGCTCTTGCCCTGGTGCGGCTGGAGGCGCAGGTAGATAAGCTGCCTGGCCAACTCTCGGGTGGACAGCAGCAGCGCGTGGCGATCGCTCGCGCCATCGTCATTGAGCCCCCGCTGGTTTTGATGGACGAGCCGCTCTCCAACCTCGACGCGAAGCTCCGGCTGGAGATGCGTGCCGAGATCCGCCGCATCCATGACCTTGTCGGCTCGACGACCATTTACGTCACCCATGATCAGGACGAGGCGCTTTCGCTCGCCGATCGTGTGGTCGTGCTGCGCGAGGGCCATGTCCGGCAGATCGGCACGCCCGAGGAGCTCTACGCGCGCCCCCTCCATCCCGATGTCGCCGAGTTCATGGGCTACCGCAATATCGTTCCTTCCCGCGCCACCCCGACCGGTAACGGCGCCTCGCGGGTCGCGATCGGCGATGCGGCGCTGCTCGGCACCCCGGTCGATGCCCGCGAAGGCAAGGTAGTGATCGCCTTCCGCCCCGACGACCTAACGCCCCGTGCCGACGGCCCGATCGCCGCAACCGTCACCGCTGCCGAATATCGCGGCCGCGACTTCTTCGGCAAGGCCACCACCCCGGCCGGAACAGAGCTCTATTTTCGCTCTGAGGAGAAGGTCGCGCCCGGTGAGGCGGTGAAGCTCGGCGTTGATCCCGGCCGGCTGCTAATCTATGCGGACGGTGCGCCATGAGCACCGTCTCCCTTCCCGCCGAGCGCGAGCGAACCGAAGAGCGTCGTGACTTGCGCCAGCGGCTGACGCTGCGCGGCATCGACAGCGTCACCCTGCTCGTGCTGCCGGCAGCGCTATTTCTCTTTGCGCTGTTTGTCTATCCGTTCATCTACGGCCTGGTGCTGTCCTTTGAGCCGAAGGAGGGCGGATGGCTCGCCAATTATTCGACATTCTTCTCCGACCCGTTCCTCTACACCACCATCACCAAGACGCTGTGGCTGGCGCTGCCCGCGACTGTCATCAACATCATCGCCTCGGTGCCGGTGGCGATGCGGGTGCGGCTGATGCGCCGCCAGCGGCTGCTCACCACCATCCTGGTCGTGCCGATCACGCTCGGCACCGTGCTGATCGCGGAAGGGCTGCTCAACTATCTCGGTCCCCAGGGCTGGTTCAACCGGGTGCTGATGTCCATTGGCCTGATCTCCTCGCCCATTCGGCTGGTGCACAATTACTGGGGCGTGCTGATCTCGCTGATCATCTCCGGCTTCCCCTTCACCTTCCTGCTCACCCTCTCCTATGTGACGGGCATCGACCCCTCGCTCGAGCAGGCAGCAGCCACGCTTGGCGCAAAGCCCTGGTCGCGGTTCCGGCATATCTTCCTGCCGCTCCTCATCCCGGGCTTTGCCATCACCTTCTGCCTCACCTTCGTGCAGATGTTCTCGGTGTTTCCCTCGGCCGTGCTGCTCGGCGCGCCGGCCGGTGAGACCCGGGTGATCTCAATTGCGGCCTACACCGCCGCTTATGAGCAGTACAACAACTCCATGGCGTCGGCGGTCGCTATGATCATGGGCGCGGTACAGCTTGCGATCGTCACGCTAGTCCTTGCCCTTCGCGGCGTGTTCTACCGCGGCCCGGCCACTACCGCGAAGGGGTGATGGTCATGAACCGCGACGCGCTACTCTCAAAACTTTGGCTGACCGCGGTCTGGGGCGTGGTCAGCCTCTTTATACTCAACCTGGCAGCGATGATTGCCACTGTTGTGGTCAATTCGCTCGGGACGCGTTGGTTCGGCACCTGGCTGCCCGCCGGCTTCACCACCCATTGGTACGCCGACGCCTGGGCCGAGTTCCAGCTCAACGACGTGCTGATCGTAACATTTGAGATCGTCGGGCTTGTAGTGCTATTCGCAGGGCTCCTCGGCGTGCCGGCTGCTTACGCGCTGGCGCGGCGGAATTTTCCGGGCAAACAGGCCGTGATGCTCCTGTTCCTCCTGCCGCTGATGGTGCCGCCGATCACCTTCGGCATCCCGCTCGCCACGGTGCTGTACAAGGCCGGCTTTGGCGGCTCGATGTCGGGCGTAGTGCTCGCCAATTTGGTGCCAACCGTGCCGTTCGTGATCCTTGTCATGGTGCCCTTCATTGAACAGATCGATCGACGGATCGAGGACGCAGCGCGTGTGTTCGGGGCGGGAACGTTCAAGCTGTTCGTCTATGTGCTACTACCGCTGCTCGCGCCGGGCATTCTCGCGGCGCTTCTCCTGGTCCTGGTTCGCACCATCGCGATGTTCGAGCTGACCTTCTTCACGGCCGGGCCGTCGAGCCAGACGCTCGTGGTGTCGCTCTATTATGCGGTCTATGCGGCGGGCGTGCGTGCAGGACAGTCGATCGATGCGATGGCGGTCATCTATATGGTGACAACGCTGATCTGGCTGCTGGTTGCGCTGCGCTTTGTCAATCCGACGCAGATCGTGACGCGCGCAAAGCAGCAGCAGTCCGGCTGATAGGATCGCCTTACGCTTCCCTGCGTCTCGTGCGCAGGCACGCACTGCGACGAAACCCCGCGCATATTGCCCGGTCATCGGATGAGGGATTCTGTCCTCGCTTGCTCGGCCGATGCGTCTCCTGAGATCACATCCTCGCCAGCGACGACCCGCTTCACACAGGTTTCATGTTGCGTGGGGCAATAATCTCCCGCATGAAGTCTTCTCCACGGACGGCTCCCAATAATCGGCTCGGAACCCGATTGCCCCCGGCAAAGCACTGAGGTTAGTTGATGCGCACAGTTTTGGCCGCCGCAGCGGTTGCGGTGATTGCTGGCGGGGGCTATTACGCCTGGAAGACCGATCCGCTCGGAGCTCAAGGGACTGGCAGCCGGCCAGCACAAGGTCAGCGGCAGGGCGGCAGCCGCGCGGTTCCCGTGGAGGTGGCGGTCGCGCGTAAGGCGATGGCCACCGACGACTTGTGGTCGATCGGCAGCCTGCGCTCGGACGAGTCGGTGCAGGTCTCCAGCGAAGTCACGGGCCGCATAGCCGAGATCACCTTCAAGGAAGGCGAGCAGGTCATGGCCGGCGCGGTGCTGGTGAAGCTCGATGATGCGCTCGCCACCGCCGAGGTGGCCAATGCCAAGGCGCAGCTTGGTCTCGCTCAGGCGAATTTCGAGCGCGCGCAATCCCTCTCCAAGAGCGGCAGCGGCACCGAACGAGCCTTCGACGAAGCAACCTCGGCGCTCGGCACCGCGCAAGCAACGCTCCAACTCGCGGAGACGCGACGCGCCAAGCTTTCCATCACCGCGCCTTTTGACGGCCGCGTCGGCCTGCGCGATCTCTCCATCGGCGCCTATGCGACACCGGGCGCACCGATCGTCAATCTGGAAAAGATCGATCAGCTCAAGGTCGATTTCCGTCTACCCGAAACGGTGCTGACCGAGGTGAGCGTCGGTCAGGATGTCGAGGTGACGGTCGATGCGTTGCGCGGCCGGGTGTTCTCCGGCCAGGTCTACGCCATCGATCCGCATGTGGATGTGAACGGACGCTCCCTGCGCATTCGCGCGCGCCTGCCCAATCCGGAGCTGGTGCTGCGCCCCGGGCTGTTCGCACGGGTGATCATCAAGGGCCTTGAGGAACGGCAGGTGGTGCGCGTGCCCGAAAGCGCGGTCGTGCCCTCGGGCAATGACAAATTGGTCTATTCCATCGTCGGCGGCAAGGCGAAGGAGAATAAGGTCACGGTCGGGCGCCGGCGCGCCGGCGAGGTCGAGATCATGACTGGAATCGACGAGGGCACCCAGATCGTCATCTCCGGCCAGACACGGCTGCGCGACGGCACCACTGTTGAGGTCATCGGCATGCCAGTCGCCAGTGACGGTAAACCGAGCTAAGGACATCCGATGGGACTGTCGGAAATCTGTATCAGGCGGCCGGTCTTTGCCACCGTCCTCAGCCTCATGCTCGTCCTGGTCGGCATCGTCTCCTATGACCGGCTGACGGTGCGCGAATATCCCAATATCGACGAGCCGGTCGTCTCGGTCACCACCTCCTATCCTGGCGCATCAGCGCAGATCATCGAGAGCCAGATTACCCAGGTGCTGGAAGGCTCGATCGCCGGTATCGAGGGCATCGACATTCTGGAATCCACCAGCCGCGCGGAGTCGAGCCGCATCACCGTGCGTTTCACCCTCGCGGTCGATCCCGATGTCGCCGCCAACGACGTGCGTGACCGTGTCGGCCGCGTGCGCTCACGCCTGCCCGACGAGGTGGACGAGCCCGTCATCCGCAAGGTCGAGGCTGACGCCCAGCCGATCATCAATCTCGTTTTCCGTAACGAGAACATGAACGCTTTGCAGATCACCGACTATGTCGACCGTTACGTGCTTGATCGCCTGAAAAATCTCAAGGGCGTCGCCGACGTCCAGATCTTCGGCGAGCGGCGCTATGCCATGCGCATCTGGATCGATCGCGAGCGGCTGGCTGCGTACAACCTCACCATTCAGGATATCGAGGACGCCATCCGCAGCCAGAATGTCGAGCTGCCGGCGGGCCGCCTCGAAAGCATCGACCGCGAATTTACCGTGCTCTCGCGCACCGGCCTCACCAACCCTACCGAGTTCTCCCGTATCCGCGTGAAGCAGGCAGACGGCTATCAGGTGCGCCTGCGCGAGGTCGCCCGGGTCGAGCAGGGCGCGGCCGACGAGCGGCGCGACAGCCGCTTCAACGGCGCACCTTCGGTGACGGTCGGCATCATCAAACAGGCGGTCGCCAACCCGCTCGATGTGAGCCATGCGCTCCAGACCGTCCTGCCCGAAATCAACCAGACCCTGCCGCAGGGCATGACGGCGGAGGTCGCCAGTGACAGCGCGGTGTTTATCGACCGGTCGATCAACGCGGTGTTCCACACCATGCTGGAAGCGGTGGTGCTGGTCGTCCTGGTCATCATGATCTTTCTGCGCTCGATACGCGCCTCGATCATCCCGGTGGTCACCATACCGGTGTCGCTGATCGCCACCTTCATGCTGATGTACGCCATGGGCTTCACCATCAACACGCTCACCTTGCTCGCCATGGTGATGGCTATCGGCCTCGTCGTGGACGATGCCATCGTGGTGCTCGAGAACTGCGCCCGCTATATTGAGCGCGGTATGACCCCGTTCGCCGCCGCGATCCAGGGTACCCGCGAGATCGGGTTTGCCGTGGTCGCGATGACGCTGACGCTCGCCGCCGTTTACGCCCCGATCGCCTTCGCGCCGGGCCGTATCGGCCGTCTGTTCCTTGAATTTGCGCTCACTCTCGCCGGCGCGGTGATCATCTCCGGCTTCGTCGCCCTGACGCTCACGCCGATGATGTGCGCGCGCATCCTCAAACATGAAGAGCGGCCCGGGCGCATCGCAAGATCCCTTGAGGGCATGCTGACGGGCATGGAGCGCGGCTATCGCAGCATGCTCGCCCGCGCCCTCGAAGCCCGCTTCCTCGTGATCCTCGTGGCGCTCGGCGTGGCGGGAGCCAGCGTCTACTTCTTCACCGCGCTCAAGCAGGAGCTTGCCCCGATCGAGGATCGCGGCCTGATCAATGTCCGCGGCTCCGCGCCCGAGGGCTCCACCCTTGCCTTCACCGGCCGTTATGCGGGCCAGGCCCAGCGCATCTTGTCTGACGTCCCGGAGATGGCGGCGGTGCTCACCACGGTCGGCCAACCCGACATCACCGATGTTCGCATCACCGGCCGGCTGAAGGACTGGAACGACCGCGAGCGCAAGCAGCAGGACATTGTCGCCGAGGTAGCGGCAAAACTTCGCCGGATTCCTGGTGTTTCCATAAACGCGACGAACGCTCCATCCTTCGGCGAGCGGAGCGGGGGCCGGCCGGTCGAGTTTGTACTGCAGACCTCGGGCACCTATGAGGAGCTGCAGGGCTATGTCGAGCGGCTGCTGGCTGAAGTCGAGAACAGCCCTATCCTGACCAATCTCGACAGCGATTTGAAGCTCAACAAGCCCGAGATCACGGTCCGTCTGAACCGGCCCAAGGTGGCCGATCTCGGCCTGGACGTGTCGGTCATCGGGCGCACAATGGAGACTATGCTCGGCGGCCGCCAGGTCACGCGGTATGAAGTGAATGGCGAGCAATACGACGTCTATATCCAGCTCGCCGCCGAGGATCGCGCCTCGCCCGATGCGCTGTCACGGATCTACCTGCGCGCGCCGAACGGCGAGATGGTGCAGATGTCCAACGTCGTGCGTGTGGAGGAAAGCGTAGGGCCCAAGGAGCTGCGTCGCTTCAACCAGCTGCGCTCGGCGACCATTTCCGCCAACCTCAATCCGGGCTATGCACTTGGCGATGGCATCGCCGCCATGGAGACCGCCGCCGCCCAGGTGTTGCCCGGCACGGTGCAGACCGATTTGGCCGGCCAAAGCCGCGAGTTCCGCTCGGCTGGGCAAAGCCTCATCCTGGTGTTCCTGCTTGCGCTCTGCTTCATCTATCTCGTGCTGTCCGCCCAATTCGAGAGCTTTCGCGATCCAGTCATCATCATGCTGACGGTGCCACTGTCGATGACAGGCGCGCTGGCAGCGCTCTATTACACCGGCTCCACCCTCAACGTGTATTCACAGATCGGTCTGATTACGCTTGTAGGCCTCATCACCAAGCACGGCATCCTGATCGTCGAGTTCGCCAACCAGCGCCAGGAAGCGGGCCTCGGCCGGCTGGACGCCGTGATCGATGCCGCCGCTCTGCGCCTGCGCCCCATCCTGATGACCACGGGCGCAATGGTATTCGGCGCAGTGCCGCTGGCTCTAGCGACAGGCGCGGGCGCCGAAAGCCGTCAACAGATCGGCTGGGTAATCGTCGGCGGGATGACGCTCGGTACCCTGATGACGCTGTTCGTCGTGCCCACGGTCTACAGCCTGATAGCGCGCGTGCACGTCCCCGCAGCCGAAGAGGGCGCCATCGCGCATGGTGATCGGCCAATTGTCACGCCTCCGCTGACGCTGACATAGGCAATGCTGGTCGAGACGCGTGCGATGATGCTGCGTTGTCGCGTCTTGCCTGCGCCGACCAAGCCGCTTTCGCGGGCGTTCAGCACTATGCTTCTGGACTCCGGGCCGCAGGCGGGGTTGGTCGTCCGACGGAGTTCGAGGACAAGCTGTATCACGGCGAGCGGCGGCACGGATGGTGCAAGGGCTGAGTTTCAGCTGTGTCCTCAAGAGCGATCGTCTCAGGGGCGCCCTTCTCGCGTGCCGGTTGCCTCAGCAATCACGTGAAGGCGGATTATCGCAAGTGGGCTATGATCCCCTTCCAGCTCCAAAGTCGCCGCCGAGCGAGGGCAACATGTCAGCGCTTCACATTACACCTCAGATCGCCATCGAGGAGAGCGAACTGGAGGAGCGGTTCATCCAGGCCTCGGGCCCGGGCGGTCAGAATGTCAACAAGGTGGCGACCGCAGTCCAACTTCGCTTTGACGTGGCCCGTTCGCGCTCATTACCGGAGGAGGTACGCCGCCGCCTGATGGCACTTGCCGGCCGCCGGCTCACGCAGGAGGGTGTCCTGGTACTGCTTGCCCGCCAGCATCGCACCCAGGAGCGCAATCGTGCGGAGGTTCGAGAGCGGCTAGCCGAGTTGATCCGGCAGGCCAGTATTGCGCCGAAACCGCGCAAAGCGACCCGTCCGACCCTGGCCAGCAAGCAGCGCCGGCTGCAGGCCAAGACCGTGCGCTCAGCTCTCAAGCGAGATCGTGCCAAGCCAGCGGACGACTGAGACAGAGGCGTTGCGAGGTGACGCCCAGGACCATGCCAGACTGGCTGAAAGGGGCCGGCTCCGTATCAATCCGACCGCGCTTGCACCTCTGCTCTCCGAGTTGGTACAGATCGAAGTCTGGCCCCCTTGGCGTGGGTGCGATCTGCCCGACAACTCGCCGATGGGCCGCTCTGCGGCGCGAGCCGACGCTCCGACGCTGCGCCCTGAGGCATGACGAAGCCAACTGCGGGTCTCTTGCGGCGGGTGGCGCCTCATCCTCCAATTTCCCTCTGTCGCTGCCCAGCTCTAACGCCCAAGCGTTTCGCCTCTTTCCCACCGCGGTACCTGGTGGCCATCACCTATGAAGTGCTTCTGAACCGCCGACGGCCAATCGGGACTGTTCGTATCACTTCGCACGCAGCGGTGCCGGCTCTCGCGCAGAAATTACCTTGAGCGAACCTTGCGGCATCGACCGGTTCTCCGCAACGGCACCTATCCACATGAATCCGAAATCGGGCGAAGCGATTCCAGCTTAACAGCCCACCTTCTGGAGGTATTCCATGCGAGCGCCTCTGCGATTTTGCCTGCTGTGTGTCGGCCTTTTGGCTCATGCCACGCTGCTCGCTGTATCACCCGCTCAAGCCCAATACGTCATCAATGGCACAACAGAGACGGTGCCTGGATCGCATGCGACGCCCTGGATGGTGCCAGGCTCCGGTACTAACCTGATAATTGGCAGCACCGGCACCGGTGGTCTCGATATCGTATCGGGCGGCATAGTAACAAGCGCGTATGCCATTCTCGGCGACCAGGCTGGAAGCAGCGGTGCGATCAACATCGTCGGTACGGGATCGGTTTGGAACACGGATGGTGCAACCATCGGCAATGATGGGGCTGCCGCGGTGAATATCACTAGCGGCGGCGTCGCCAATTCGACTTCGTCGATCTATCTTGGCTACAACAACGGCCCTTTGGCGGTGGTGGGCACCGTTGCGGGGGCGGGTTCGGCGTGGAACCTGGATTCCAATGATCTCTACGTGGGATATTCCGGAACAGCCACGCTTAACGTCAACGACGGCGCTGCCGTGACGATGGGTTCGGCTTATATCGGGTACTCAGACAACGGCAACGGTATCGTCAACGTCACGAACGGCAGCACGGTCCAAAGCGGGAGCGTCATTCTCGGCTATTACGGCGACAACATGACGGGCACGATGAACCTGTCCGGGGCGGGGACGCTGTGGGCGGTGACAGGGTACATCGACGCCGCCTACGACCTCGGCAATGGCTTCATAAACGTCACCAACGGTGCCCACCTGACGGCAACCCAAGGCCTCTATCTCGGGGACTGCTGCGACCCCGGAGATTCCGGCGCGATGACCGTCTCGGGCGCGGGATCTAGCGCTGTGTTCGGGGACGACGTCTTCGTTGGCACAGGTGTGCAGGGCACGCTTACGGTCAGCAATGGCGCTTCGTTCTCGACGGCTGGCATACTGCAAATCGGCGATGGCTCGGAGGGCACAGTCACTATCTCCGGGGAGGCAAACGTATCGGCCAACGGAGTTACGATCGCCAACGGCGGAACCGGCAAGCTGATCTTTGGCGCTGCGGCCAATGAACCGGCGGTTGCCCCGGGCACACTCGTCGCGCCGACCATCACCTTCGGCGGCAGCGATGGCGAGATAATCTTCAACCACACGGGCAATATCTCCCTCTTTCCGGCACTGGCCGGCAACGGGGACATCAGCGTGCTTGCCGGCACGACCACGTTCGGCGTCACTTCCATCGGTTATACCGGTAACATCGACATCACCGGCGGCAAGGCCATGATCGACGCCTTCCTCCCCGGCGATGTCACGGTGAGCGGTTCCGGCATCCTCGGCGGCTCTGGCACCGTCGCCAGCCTCGACGCGCAGAGCGGCGGCACGGTCGCTCCGGGCAGCTCTCCCGGCACGCTGAATGTCACGGGCAACGTGTCGTTTGCACCCGGCTCGAACTACGCCGTCGAGGTGGCTGGCGCCCAGTCCGATCTTATTAACGCGACCGGCGCGGCAAATCTGACCGGCGGCGCAGTGCGCGTCTCGGGCTTTCCATCGTTGATGCAGTATACGATCTTGACCGCGACGGGCGGCGTGACGGGCACCTTCGCCGGCGTGTTCCCGGAGTCGGCGTTTATCCTCTACAGCCTCGATTACGATGCCAACAACGTCTACCTGAATGTCGACGGCTTCAATTCTTTCACCGTTGCGGCGCGTACGCCGAACCAACGCGCAGTGGCAAACGTGCTGGATCAGCTCCCGTCGAATGATCCGCTGTTTTCCGCCATCATCGCGAGCGGTGACGCCGATGCGCAGCAGGCGTTCAACGCACTCTCTGGAGAGATACATGCAAGTGTCGGCATCGCCCTGGCGGACGATAGCCGCTATGTGCGTGAGGCGATCACGGGTCGCCTGATCCAGGCCTACTACGGCGGCATGGCCGCGAGCGGCGGTCAATCGATCGCACTTGCCGCCGCGCCGACCTACACCGGATCGATCGACACCTCCTCACGCATGTCGCCGGGGTTGGGCTATGGATCTTCGCCCGAAGCACCCGCCGAAGGGCGCAACCTGGCCTACTGGAGCCGCGCCTTCGGTGCATGGGGCCAGTACAATGCGGACAACGCGGCGACGACCGATCGCAATCTCGACGGCTTCATCACCGGCGTCGACGGCAACCTCGGTGGCGGCTGGCGTGGGGGTCTTGCGATGGGCTACATGCATACCGGCCTCGACACCAGTGCGGGATACTTCAGCTCAGCAGAGATCGACAGCTATGTGCTTGGCGGCTATGCGGGCGGCAGCATCGGCGATTTCGCCTTCCGATCCGGTGGCACATGGGCCTGGAGCAATGTCGATTCCTCGCGCTCAGTGGTCTTGCCCGGCTTTTTTGAATCAGAGGGGGCCAGCTACGGCGGCGATGTGGGCCAACTCTTTGGCGAGCTCGCCTATCCGATCTTCACGCATGGCGGTTTCATCGAGCCGTTCGCGGGCCTCGCTTATGTGCATGTTGGCACGGACGGGTTCACGGAGAGCGGTCCGATCGCCGGTCTGACGAGCGGCGGCAGCGACATGGACCTCGGCTACGGCACGCTCGGTGTGCGCGCCAGCACAACGGTTATGTGGGACGGGATGACGGTGAACCCACACGGCTCGCTCGCCTGGCAGTACGCCTTCGGGGATACGACGCCGCAGCAGGCGCTGGCGTTTGCCTCGACGGGCATCGGCATGGGCATCAGCGGCGTGCCGTCGGCGCAGAATAGCGCGCTTCTCGAAATCGGCGCGGATGTGATGATCGCTCAGGACGCGACGCTCGGTCTCTCCTACATCGGCCAGTATGCTGGAGATTTCACCGACAATGGTCTGCGCGGCCGCTTCAACTGGAAATTCTGAGCGTGCAGAGTGGCAGGGGTCCGGCGCCGGCTTCATAGGCGCTTGGTGTAGCAATCCCGTGCGACGGAGTTTTGTTGCTGAGCTTGTGCCCGACCCGAGACATAGGTGACGGTTTGTACCGGACACATGGGTAACACTTTTCCGGCTTTTCGGGAGGTGTTGATGCCGTGGAGAGAGTGTTCGGTGATGGATGAACGCGTGCGTTTCATCGGCCGTCTGTTGGACGGCGAAGGCATGAGTGAGTTGTGCGGGGAGTTCGGAATCTCGCGCAAGACCGGCTATAAGATCTTCAATCGCTACCGCCAGGAGGGCGTGGATGCGCTGACGGATCGGTCGCGCCGGCCGGTTCGCTATGCCAATCAGTTGCCCGACCAGGTGGAAGCCCTGATCGTGCGGCTGAAGCGGGAGAAGCCGCATTGGGGGGCACGCAAGATCCGCGAACTGCTGGTGCGGCGCCTGAACAGCGATGTGCGGGTGCCGGCCAAAAGCACCGTGCATGCCGTTCTCGACCGGCACGGCCTGGTGAAGCGCGCCCGTCAAAGCCGGCGCTTCACGGCCCAGGGCACGGCCCTGTCGGCGGCGATCGCCCCCAACGATCTCTGGTGTGCCGACTTCAAGGGCGAGTTCAAGCTTGGCAACGGCCGCTACTGTTACCCTTTGACAGTCACCGACCAGGCCTCGCGCATGCTTCTGGCCTGCGAAGCCCTTGAGACAATAAAGGAAGACGGCGTTTTCAGCGCTTTCCAGCGCCTCTTCACCGAGCGCGGCCTGCCCAACGCCATTCGCAGCGACAACGGTCTGCCCTTCGCCTCGCCCAACGGGCTTTACAATCTCTCAAAGCTCTCGGTCTGGTGGCTCAGGCTCGGCATTGCCCTCGAGCGGATCCGACCGGGCCACCCGCAGCAGAACGGCCGCCATGAGCGCATGCATCTGACGCTCAAGAAGGAGGCCACGCGGCCGCCGGGCATGAACTGCCTGCAGCAGCAGGCACGTTTCGACGATTTTGTCAGCGAATTCAACACAGAGCGGCCCCATGAGGCGCTCGCCATGAAGGTGCCGGGTGACATCTATACGTCGTCAGCCAAGCCCTATGCCGGTCTGACAGAGCTGGATTATCCCTACCACGACAAAGACATCATCGTCACCGCCTGCGGCCGCATCTGCATGCATCGCAAGAAGGTCAACATCTCGACTGTCATGGCCGGTCAGAGGCTCGGAATCAAGGAGGTCGAAGACGGTATTTGGCTCGTCTCATTCATGCAGTATGATCTGGGATATATCGACCTGGAGCAGAAAACATTGCAAACCATCGACAACCCGTTCGGCACGAGGTTGTCACCTTTGTCTTAGGTACAATCTGTTACCGATGTCTCCGGGACGGACATTGGAAAAATTGGAGCGGGCGAAGGGATTCGAACCCTCGACCCCAACCTTGGCAAGGTTGTGCTCTACCCCTGAGCTACACCCGCACTCCAATACCCGCGTTAAGCGGAGATTTTTTATGACGCAAAGTCTTCGCCGATGCAAGGACGTTCGCATGGCAGTCAAGCGACAGCCGTGCCTTAGCTCTGCCGTTCGGCCGCGGCCGCGTCCATTCCTTCGCCGATCAGATGAGCGTTGCGATAACGGCGCCGCTTGGCTAAGCCTTGGCGCAATCGAGCAATCCTTGGTCGGGGAGCGATGGCAGCCACACGCGATGATCTTTTTGCCCGCCTGAGGGCGCTCGGCATCGACACCATAACGGTGGAGCACCCTGCCCTGTTCACCGTTGAGCAGTCCAAGCAACTGCGCGGCGACATTCCGGGTGCCCACACCAAGAACCTGTTTCTGAAATGCAAGAAGGGCACGCTTTGGCTGGTCGTCGCGGTGGAGAGCACGGCGATCGATCTGAAGACCCTGCATAGCCGGCTCGGCTGCGGACGGCTGAGCTTCGGCAGCGCCGAGCTGCTGCGCGAAGTGCTGGGCGTCGAGCCCGGCTCGGTGACGCCATTTGCGGTCATCAATGACACAGACAACCGTGTCGCCGTCGTGCTCGATCAGGCGCTGATGACCTATGACAGGCTGAACTTTCACCCGCTCGTCAATACGGCCACTACTGGCATTTCGCAGGACGGCCTCATCACCTTCCTCGCCGACTGCCAGCATTCGCCGAAAATTCTCACAATCGATGCGCATGAAAATGTTGACAGCCGGGATGGGCCCTGAGCCATACCTTGGAAAGGCTTGTATCCAAGGCCATTTAATGCACAGATTTTCGGAAAGCAGATGCCGCGCGATGCGGCGCAACAGACGATCGGGCAACCCTCCATGGCAGTGACACTCTTCGGCACCAAAGACAAGAGCGCCCCTTCCGCCAGTGCCGGCCTGGTGAAGGACACCACCACCCAGGATTTCGTGAAAGACGTGATCGAGGCGTCGCAAGATGTACCGGTGCTGGTGGATTTCTGGGCGCCTTGGTGCGGCCCATGCCGCCAACTCACGCCTCTCCTGGAAAAGGCGGTGAAGGCGGCCGGTGGCGCCGTAAAACTCGTTAAGATGAATATCGATGAGCATCCCGCCATTGCCGGTCAGCTTGGCGTGCAGTCGATCCCGGCGGTGTTCGCCTTCAAAGGCGGACGGCCGGTCGACGGCTTCATGGGCGCGCTGCCGGAAAGCCAGATCCGCGGCTTCATCGAGCGGCTTGCCGGCAAGGGCGCGTTCGCAGGCTCCGTATTGGAGGCAGCGCAAGCCGCGCTCGACGCAGGCGATATCAATGCGGCCGCGGAAGGCTTCGCTGCCGCCCTGCAGCAGGATAGTGGCAATCCAGATGCCGTCGCGGGCCTCGCGCGCTGCTATCTGGCGACCGGCGATTTGAAGCGCGCCGAACAGACGCTGGCGCTGGTGCCGGTCTCGAAACAGAATGTCGCCGCGATCGCCAGCGCCAAAGCGGCGCTGGAGCTTGCGCGCAAGGGCGAGGCCAGCGGCAAGACCGACGTCAAAGGCCTGAAGGCCGCTGTCGAGAGAGACGCCTCCAATTTCCAGGCTCGGCTCGATCTCGCTCTTGTTCTCAATCTCAAGGGCGACAAGGAAGCCGCGCTCGAGCAGCTCTTGGAAATCATCCGGCGTGACCGCAACTGGAATGAAGATGCTGCCCGCAAGCAGCTCGTCGAGTTCTTCAATGCCTGGGGGCCGACGCACCCGCTCTCGGTCCGTGGACGCCAGCAGCTCTCCTCGATACTTTTCGCGTAAAACTGGGAGCGCCCTTTGGCCGTCACCGACCGCTATAGCAAGCCCGACGATCTGCCCCCGCTGATCCCGGTATTTCCGCTCCAGGGCTGCATCCTCTTGCCGCGGTCGACCCTCCCCCTCAACATTTTCGAGCCGCGCTATCTGGCGATGGTCAACGATGCGCTGAGCAAGGAACGGGTGATCGGCATCGTGCAACCCGGTGGCTCTGTCGAGGATGGTGAGTCGCCTCAGGGCAAGAGCTGCGCATTGCGCCAGACTGGCGGCGTCGGGCGCATCACCTCCTTCAGCGAGACCGATGACGGGCGCATCCTGATCACACTGACTGGTATCGCCCGGTTCGATATCGTGCGCGAAGAAACGACCTCCCTGCCCTATCGGCTCTGCCATGTCAGCTATGAGCCCTATGGCAAGGATTTCGTCCGCGGACACGGCCAGGACGCAGTGGACTGGCCACGGCTCCTGCGGATTCTGCGCACCTATCTCGATGCGCGCAAGCTCAGCGCCGACTGGTCAAGCATCGAGCGCTCACCGGCCGAGCTCCTGGTCAATACCCTGTCGATGATCAGTCCCTACGCGCCGGAGGAGAAGCAGGCGCTGCTCGAGGCGCCCGACCTGAAACAGCGCGCCGAGGTGCTGATGACGCTCGCGCAGATGGAACTCGCCCGCCCCGAAGACGGCTCCGGCAGCAGCCTGCAGTAATGCCCGTGTGAGGCGGGTTCCCGCTGATTGGCGCAATTTCGCGCTATCTCAATTGGTCAGCGCAATCTTCCCGGCGGCGGCGGTTACGACGTCGATGCGGTCCGTCACCATGGAACCGGTGCCCCAGGCGGACGGTATGGTGATGGAATTGGGGATCAGCATGTCAGAGCCCGGAATCCGGCGCAGTACCACCTCGGCATCGCGGTTTGCGGCGTAGGCCTTGGTGTCCTCATTATCGCGATGGCCGGCGATCGGCTGATACATGATGCGGCAGACATAAGCGGTCTCGGCCGGCGCGCCCTTGGTTACCGACGCCAGCTTTGTCAGGCGTTTCGGGGTGAGCACGACGTCGTAGCGCTGCTTGCCGTCGAAGATGGGCACGCGTCGCTCGCAGGGCGGGCGGTCGTCTGCCTTGGTCAGCATCAGGATCGCCGACAATCGGATCGAGCGCCCCGGTCTTGCTCGCTGGCGTCAAAGGCACCGTATCTGGTTTGATCCGCGCCGGCGGTTCGACTGCTACGTCCGCCGCGACACGGTCGCGGAACCCGATCTGGATGGTGCCGCTCTTCTGTTTGCTCAATTTCTTGCTCATGCGCCAGTTGAAGGCATAGCTCTTGGGCGCTGGCGTGCCGCCCTCGACGGTTCCGGAAACACTGGACGAGCCCGACCAGCCGACAGCGCCGAACAGGACCGAGACCTTGCTGGAGCCGGAAAGGGAATAGGTCTTCCCGGTGGTATTGGCGTTGATATCGAGGCGGCCGACTTCGATGCCGTTATAGCGTAGGCGGTAATGCGCCTGGACGGTGGCCGGCCAGGCCTCCCCGGTACCGCCCGCAGCCTTATCGCCGGAGTAGGCCGCGAGCGGCAGCACTGCAAACCCGAAGGACAACAGTGCGAGAATGCGGCCGCGGCGCGTGACATGCACGGGCCCGCGGCACTCAGATCGAAGGCTTTCGATATGGTGTGAACCCATCAGACTACCCCTAGGCAGCCAATCTGGCAAAACTTCGGCATCTTTCCGAGCATCGTTATCATGCGCAACGCTAACGCCCTGCCGACCCGCCGGGCAGGCGGTGCGCGCATCCTCTGCGGAACCGGCTAAATAAACTGATAAGGGAGGTGCCTTATGCCACGATGACCAGGTCGCCCGGCCGCAGCCGCGCCAGAAGCTTCAGCATATCTCCGCGCGAGAGCGCGATGCATCCGGCCGTCGGCGTATAGCCGGGCCGCGCCAGGTGCATGAAGATGGCGCTGCCTCGCCAAAGACTGCGCGGCCGGTCGTTATAGCCGAGCACCACCACCAGATCGTAGAGCTGGTCATGGCGCCACAGGCCCTCGTGGCTGCGCGGAAAGGGAAGCTGGACCAGCCGATTGTAATTGCGGTCGGCTGGATCATCGCACCAGCCGTCGCCCGGCCGGATCGCGCGCACCGGCAGCCTGGTCGCTGGCCGGCGCATGCGATCGGCGCGGTAGAGCACCTGCCGCACCGGCCAGCGCCCGAGCGGGGTGATGCCATCGCCCTCCCTCAGCTTGGGCCGGCGCCCGCCACGACCGATCGCGCAAGGCAGCCTCAAAGGGCCTAGACAAAGCTTGCCTTGCGCCCTCGCGCGGGATAAGCCCCTAATGATCGGTCGTCGCACGCACTGGTCTTTCTTGAAAAGCGGCACAATGAACGTCGCGGTTGCGGACATGCCTGAAAGGTCAGATATTTTAGAGCCGCCGGCGCAAAAGAAAACCGGCGCTTTGCGGTCGCGGCCATAAGCACCGGCGCCCGGTCTAAACAATCACCGCTCGCTATGCCGATGCGGATTTGAGGAGTTCGGAATGAGCAGTGCGCGTAAGATTCTTATCATTGACGATGATGAGGACCTTCGGGAGCAGCTTTCCGACCAGCTTGCCCTGCACGAAGAGTTCCAAGCGGTTGCGGCGGCAACGGCCAGCGAGGGCATGATGCGCGCCAAGGCTGATAATGTCGACCTCATCCTGCTCGATGTCGGCCTGCCGGATATGGACGGCCGGGAGGCCTGCAAGCTCCTGCGCAAGAATGGCTTTAAGGGGCCGATCGTCATGCTGACCGCTCAGGACTCCGACGCCGACACGATCCTCGGGCTGGAGAGCGGCGCCAATGACTATGTCACCAAGCCATTCAAATTCGCCGTGCTGCTCGCGCGCATCCGCGCCCAACTGCGTCAGCACGAGCAGAGCGAGGACGCGGTGTTCTCGATCGGTCATTACGCTTTCAAACCTGCCGCCAAGCTCCTGATCGACGAGCGCGGCGCCAAGATCCGGCTGACGGAGAAGGAAACCTCGATCCTCAAATTCCTCTACCGCGCCGGCGAGAAGGTGGTCTCACGCGACGTGCTCTTGCACGAGGTCTGGGGCTACAATGCCGGCGTCACCACCCATACACTGGAGACTCATATCTACCGGCTGCGGCAGAAGATCGAGAAAGACCCCTCCAATGCCGAGCTGCTGGTCACCGAGACTGGCGGTTATAAGCTCGTCCCTTAAAGCGCGAGTTGGTTTGGTCCGGCACGTTAACTTTCCATAAAGAATGTCTTCACTGGCATAGCCCGCACGCTTGTGCGTCATCCCGACTCAGTTCAACATAACGCCCGAGGGAGTAGGGGTGCGTTGCGTTATGAACGATGCAATCGAGACGGGCTTTCGCATGGCGCTCGAAACGAACGCCGAGCTGTTGGGGCGTGTGCCGGTTTTTCATGGGCTCACGGATGAGCAGCTTGCTGCCATCGCCGCGAAGGGCAAGAAGACCTATTTCGCCGAAGGCAAGGCCCTGTTTACGGCGGGGCAGAAGGGCGACACCGCCTTTCTGATCTTGACCGGACTCGCCACCACCGAGCCGGCCGCGGAGAGCGGGCTTGAGCCCGAGCTCCTGGAGCCGGGTACGCTGGCCGGTGAGATCGCCATGCTGGTCGAAAACACACATACTCTGACGGTCAAGGCCAAGGTGCGGGTGCGGGCGCTCGCCATCCCGCGCGCCGGCCTCTATGAGCTGATGGAGACGGACCCGGCCATCGCCCATCATTTCTCGCAAAAGTTGGTGGACCGGCTGATCGTGCTGGCCGGCGACCTGCGTGAGGTGGATGCCCGCTTCGCCATGGCGGAGTTCTCGCTCGCCCAGGCGGCCGTCTCGATATGGAATCACGGCGTGAGCTGTCCGGGTTGCCCCCGCTGCTGCCTGTGAAGTTGACCTAACCACCCCCCACAACGAAGCTGGTGCGGACGGCGGGAATCGAACCCGCACGCCCTTTCGGGCGAGAGATTTTAAGTCTCTTGCGTCTACCGGTTTCGCCACGTCCGCTTGCCGGCGCCCTTTATGCGTCAGGCGCGGCGCGCTTGCAATCGCTCACCCGAGGCCCGCGCCTCATTCGGCCGGCTCTTCCACATGCCGCCGGCTCGCGGCAGGGGCGCCCGCGCCGTGGCGCACGGCGGCGAGCAGCAGCAGATAGAGTGTGGCGCTGTTGAGGATGTGCCAGAGGAAATGCGTGCCGACTGCCTGTCCGGCGATCGCCACATCCTGGCACCACAGCCGGTCCATGGTGCGGAAGGTCACCGACACCATGAACATAACCGCCGCTCCGAGCACATAGGGCGCGGCCTGGTGGCGGCGCAGCCCAAGCCAGAAGCCGATCAGCAGCATGGCCCCGAGCGCCGGCAGATAGCCGATGCTGCCATTGAGGCAGCGGGTGTTCTCAAGGAGCGGTGCCAGTAGCGGAATGCCGATCTGGCCGCGCCAGCATTGCACCTGCATCGCCTGCTGAATCACCCAGGCAAAGCCGGCAAGCGCAGGCAGGATCGTCCAAGCCGGCATGCCGACGAAGCGGTAGAGCGCGTAAGCCAGATAAGCCAGCATGAACACCCCGATCGGCGCGACATCGGCGGTCGCCGACCAGGCGGTGGCATAGGTGTGGAACAGGAAGCTCCCGATGCCGATGACGAACACGAGCAGGACGAGCATCCAGCGGAAGGCTGTGCCTTCACCGGCGGGCCGCGCCGCCAGCTCGCGCGCGGCAATAAGCCCAGCAATGATGAAGCCGAGATTGCTGAGCGCGTTCAAGGGCTCGGCCCAGAAGCTCGGATCGAGACCGCGCTCGCAATAGGCAAAGATTTTTTGGGAGCTGTCCATCAAGGTGGCTTAGCAGGCGGGAGCGGCCCGCACAATGGCGTGTGGTGGCGCAGAAAACCCTATCCCGCGGGGGGCGGAAACGCGGGGGCGCGCTCCCATGTTAGACTTATCGAGGATTCGCCGGTATTGTCCGGCAAGAGACAGCTCTCCCGGCGGAGGGCGACGAAGGAGACGGGATATGAAGGGGCACTTCGGGAAGGCGCTGGTTTGCGCCCTGGCGTTATCAGGCGTAGCGCTCGGCACGGCGGGGATCGCAGAAGCAGGGAAACATTGCAAAGGACGCGCCTGCCGGCCGGCACCTTATGCGGAGGAGCCCGGCATCCTTGGCTACGTCCGGGCAGAAGCGACGATCGGCGGCAAGGTGGTGGTAGGACCGGTGCGCGCCGGCCCGCACGGCGATCAGGTGCGCACGCCCGGCGGCAATTGGTATGACTGCGAGATCACCTGCGAATATACGCTGCGCCGGCTGACGGTGGATTTCTGGGACGGAATGGGCAACAGCCGGATGATCTCGCCGGGCTATTTCCGCTTTGACGTTGACGTTGACACCGGGCGCGTCACGCGGCGCGGGCCGCCCCTGTTCGGCCGCTACTAGACTAGGGTTGTCGAGCCAGGCCGGCGGACTTAGTTGTCTCGCCGCTGTTTCAGAGCTGAGGTGCTATGTCGGCGCTTCCACTCTGCAGGGCCTGCGGCATGGCGTCCGTGCCCATGAGCTTGTCCCAGAAGCGGAAATAGAGGCCGTAATTCGTGCCATAACGAAGGTGGTGCAGGCTGTGATGGGTGGCCGAGATCAGCTGTCCGCCGATCGGCCCATCGACCAGGCGCTCCGGCAGAACTTCCCAGCCGGAATGGTTGAGCACTGCCGTGACCGTCATCAGGGCGAGCAGCGCCAGCACCACGCCGATATGCACCGGAATAAAGAAAGCCATCGCCGGCAAAAGCCAGGCCGTAACGACCGCCTCGGCCGGGTCGAAGGCGAAGGACGCGAAAGGCGTCGGCTGGCGCGAGCGGTGATGGCCGGCATGCATGAGCGGGAACAGGCGCGGGTGATGCATCAGCCGGTGCGCCCAATAATAATAGGTGTCCTGCACCGCAAGGTAGAGAAAGGCGCTGAGGGCGAGATAAGGCACGCCGCCGAAGCTGCGCCAGTCGGTATAGATTTGGGTGCCGCCATGTAGCCAAGCGACCAGCGCGACGGCCGCCGGCGCGGCATAGACGGCCGAGGACAACAGCGACAGCCGGATTTCCTGCAGGATGACGCGGCGCATCGGCCGGTCGCGGTTAAGCCGGCGTGCCCGCAGCTTCTCTCCGCCGCGCTGCCACAGCAGCCAATAAGCGAGGCCGGAGAAGACGAGATAGCGCGCGGCGATGATGGCCGTGAGTGCGAGCGTCGTGATGAGGATTTCGGCAATCATTTCACCAGTGCCGGCGCCTTCCCCGGTATCTCGAACTGCACCACCTTGGACCTCGAGCGGCTGCTGCGCAGGCGGTCGAGCCAGAGATAGATCGCCGGCGTCGTGTAGATTGTCAGGATCTGCGACACGGCCAGGCCACCAATGATGGTGAGGCCGAGCGGTTCGCGCAGCTCCGAGCCCGGCCCGCCCGCCAAGATCAGCGGCACCGCGCCGAGCATGGCAGCCATGGTGGTCATCAGGATCGGGCGGAAGCGCTCCAGCGCCGCGCTGCGGATGGCATCTTCCGCGGGCAGTCCGCGGGTGCGCTCGGCATCGAGGGCGAAGTCGACCATCATGATGCCGTTCTTCTTGACGATGCCGATCAGGAGAATGATGCCGATCAGCGCAATCAGCGATAAGGGCGTGCTGGTCGCATGCAGGGTGAGCAGCGCGCCCAGCCCAGCTGACGGCAGAGTGGAGAGGATCGTCAGCGGGTGAACAAGGTCCTCATAAAGGATGCCGAGCACCAGGTAGACAGCGATCAGCGCCGCCACGATCAGCAAGGGCTGGGCCGTCTGCTGCTGGCGGAGCTGCTGCGTTTCGCCCGCGAGATCGACATGAATGCTCTCCGGCAAATGAAGGCTGTCGATTGCCGCCATGATCCCCGCGAGCGCGTCGTCCAGGGTGACGCCCGCGGCGAGATTGAAGCTGACCGTGATCGAGGGGAACTGCCCCTGATGGTTCACCACCAGTGGCGTTGCCCCGACATCAAGCTTGGCGACATTCGAGAGCGCAATCTGTCCCCCATTGCTGCTCTCGATATAAATCCGTGAAAGATCCTGGATGTCGCGCTGCAATCTCGGCTCCACCTCCAGCACCACTTTGTACTGATTGCGATCGCCATAGATCGTCGAGATCTGCCGCTGGCTGAACGCGTTGTTCAGCGCCGCGCTGATGGCGCGCACTGACACACCAAGCCGCGCCGCAGTCACGCGATCGATGGTGAGGTGGATTTCCGAGCCGCCCTGCTCGCGGTCGGTGTTGACGTCCGTCACACCGGGGACGGTGCGAATTCGGTCGACGACCCGCGGAACGCCCTCCACGAGATCATGCAGCTCGGTGCTCCACAGCGTGATCTGATAGTTCGACCGCGACTGGCGCGCGCCGAGACGGATCTCCTGGGCCGGGAACATCGACACCTCGACAGCCGGCAGCGCACGCATTTTCCGGCGCAGGCGATCAATGATCTGCAGGGCGGTGGCGCTGCGCTCTTCTTGCGGCTTGAGGGTAACGTAAAACCGCCCGGTATTGCTGGAGCCCCACCCGCTCGTGCCGCCGACCGAGGCGCCAACGCTCACGACATCCGGGTCCTCGAGGACGATGTCGGTGACCTTTTTGTGCAGCGCGAGCAGCGCATCGTAGGAGATGTCCGGCTCGGCGCGGGTCGAGCCATACAGGAGGCCAGTATCGCCGGCCGGCACCAGGTCCTTCGGCAGGACGATGAACAGCTGAATGGTCAGCGCCAGCGCCGTCAGAGTGGTGGCCAGCATCAGCCAGCGATGGCCGAGCGCAAAGTCGAGCGTTCGCCCGTAGCCCCGCGTCAGGGCTTCGAACACCGGCTCGACGCGCCGGTCGAGCCAGGTCTCGCGGGGGCGCGGCAGGCGGCGCACGAAGCGGCCGCAGATCATCGGCGTGAGCGTCAGCGAGACGACCGCGGAAATGACGATGGCGTAGGTCAAGGTCCAGGAGAAGGCCTGCAGGATGCGGCCAAGCACCCCGCCCATGAACAACAGCGGTATGAAAGCCGCGATCAGCGACAGCGAGATGGAAATGATGGTGAAGCCGATCTGGCGCGCCCCGGCCAGCGCCGCTGCAGCCGGATGCAGACCCCGCTCCATATTGCGATAGCAGTTCTCGATGACGACGATGGCATCGTCCACCACAAAGCCGACCGAGATGGTCAGCGCCAAGAGTGAGATGTTGTCCAGCGTATAGCCGGAGAACCACATCAAGACCACGGTGCCAGCGAGCGAAAGCGGCACCGCAAGCATAGCGGCGGTGGTCGGCACGATGCGGCGCAGAAACAGGAACACCACCATGGTGACGAGGCTGATGCTGGCGGCGAGGGTGAGCTCAAGGTCGTCGACGCTCTGGCGGATGGTGGTGGTGCGGTCCGACAGCACGGAGACTTTGACATCCGCTGGCACAAGCTTCTGCAATTTGGGAAGAAGGGCGCGGATCTGATCGACTGTCTCCACCACATTGCCTTCGGCAGTCTTCTGGATGATGAGGAGCACCGCCGGCTCCTTGTTGAACCAGCCGGCGCTGAGGCGGTTGCTGGTCGCGTGCTGGACGCGCGCCACATCGGACAGCCGCAAGATGGCGCTGCCCTCCTGCTTAACGACCAGCGAGGCGAATTCCTCCGGCGTTTCAAGGCCAGCGCCGGTCGAGAGATCGAAAGCCTGGTTGCTCCCCTCAATGCGCCCGAGCGGCAGACGCAAATTGGCACTGGCGATAGCGTTGCGGATGTCCTCCATGCTGAGGCTGCGTGCTTTCAGCGCTCCGGGATCGACGGTGACGCGGACCGCCGGTTGCTGCGCGCCGCCGACCTGCACTTCGGCAATGCCGTCGATTTGTGCGATGCGCGGCGAGACGGTGAGATCGGCGATGTCGTAGAGGTCGGTCGGGCGGCGCACCGAAGAGGTGAGCGCCAGGATCATGATAGGCGAGGCGGACGGATTGAGCTTGCGGATGGTCGGCCGCCGGCTGAGATTGCCTGGCAGATCGGCTTGTGCGGCGTTGATCGCGGCCTGGGCATCGCGCGCCGCGTTCTCGACATTGCGGTTGACGTCGAACTGCACGGAGATGCTGGTGGAGCCCATTTGGCTGGTCGAACTCAGCTCGGTGACACCGGAAATCTCGCCAAGCCGGCGCTCGAGCGGTGCGGCGACAGTCGCCGCCATGGTTTCGGGATCGGCGCCCGGCTGGCTTGCGGAAACACGCAGGGTCGGCAGATCGACGCTCGGCAGGCTCGCCACCGCCAGATTGAAATAGGCGACGGCCCCCGCAAAGCAGATCGCGACGGCGAGCAAAGCGGTGCCGATCGGCCGGCGTATGAAGGGCGCGGAGATGTTCATCCGACGCTCTCCACCTCGCGCTCACGCGCGACTTCGCGGGGCGGCGACGGCAGGGCTGGCTCCTCGATGATCTCTGCCTCGGGCAGTGTTCCAAAGCCGGAGCTCTCGCCTGACGACCCCACCAGCCAGGCTCGCAAATGATCCATCGTCAGATAGATGACGGGCGTGGTGTAGAGCGTCAGCAACTGGCTGAGCAGAAGACCGCCGATGATGGTGACGCCAAGCGGCACGCGCAGCTCCGAGCCGGCACCATGGCCGATCACCAGCGGCACCGCACCCAGAAGCGCGGCGAAAGTCGTCATCATGATCGGACGGAAGCGCAGCAGCGCCGCCTCGCGAATGGCATCGAATGGCGCCAGGCCCCGCTCGCGTTCGGCATCGAGCGCAAAGTCGATCATGATGATGGCGTTCTTCTTGACGATGCCCATCAGCAAGATGACGCCGATCAACGCGACGAAAGAGAACTCCATGCCGAAATACTCGAGCGCCAGGAGCGCGCCGATGCCGGCGGAGGGCAACGTGGTCAGGATCGTGAAAGGGTGGATGAAGCTCTCATAGAGCACGCCCAGCACGATATAGATGACGAACACGGCCGCCAGGATCAGCCAGACTTGGTTGTCGAGCGATTGGTTGAATTCCTGCGCCGCGCCTTCAAAGCTTCCGAGTACGGATTCGGGAAGGCCGATGCGCTGGGTCGCGTCGTTGATGGCCTGCACCGCTGCATCGAGCGAAGCCCCCTGCGCCAGGTTGAAGCTAATGGTCGCGGCGGGGAATTGCTGCACGCGGCTGATGGCGAGCGGGGCGGTGGTGCGCTCGATGGTAGCGAAGGAAGCAAGCGGCACCTGGCCGGAGCGGCTTTGCCCTGAGCGGGTCACCGCATTGATGTCGGTCGCCTGGTTGGTGATGCCGGCCGGGACTGCGGCGGCAGCTGCTCCTGCTCCTGGAACGAACAGGTTCTGCAGCACTGACGGGTCGTTCTGATAGCGCGGATCGGCCTCAAGTACGACGCGGTACTGGTTCGACTGCGCGTAGATGGTCGAGATCTGGCGCTGGCCGAAGGCGTTGTAGAGCGCGTTATTTACATCCTGCATGGAGACGCCGAGCCTGCCAGCCGCGACACGATCGACATTGATCCGCACGGTCGGGCCCTGATGCTGCAGGTCGGAGGAGACATCGCGAAGCGATGGCTCGGCCTTGAGCGCGGCCAGCATTTTGCCCGCCCATTCCGAGAAGATCGAGGGGTCGGTGCCCACCAGCACATACTGATATTGCGTGCGGCTGGCACGGGTGCCGATCTGGATATCGGGCACGGCCTGGAATTGCGCGGCGATGCCGGGGATGTCGCGCGTCGCCCGGTTCAGGCGCTCGACGATGTCGGTCGCGATGGCCTCGCGGTCGGATTTGGGCTTGAGCGTAACCGCGAAATGCCCGGCATTGGGGGTCGGGGTGGTGGAGCCCGCGCCGATGGTCGAGACAACGCCGACCACGTCCGGATCGCGGCGGATGATCGCTTCAACCTCGCTCTGCAGCGCCTGCATGCGCTCGAAGGACACGTCCGTCGCCGCTAGCGTTTCCGCGCTGACAAAGCCGGTATCCTGGTCGGGGAGGAAGCCTTTGGGGATAGCGATGTAAAGATGCACGGTGATCGCGACGGTGGCGAGGAAGATGAGCAGCGTCAGCCACTGCGCGCGAAGCGCGGCATCGAGCGTCACGCGGTAGAAGGCCTGCATTGCCGCGAACGGCGCATCGGTAATCCGCCCAAGCAGCGAGCGCCTTGCATCATGTGGGGCCGCGCGGAGCAGGCGCCCCGCCATCATAGGGGTGAGGGTCAGCGAGACGACGGCCGAGACGACCACGGCAATGGTCAGAGTCAGCGCGAATTCGCGGAACAGCCGCCCGACGATGCCACTCATGAACAGAAGCGGGATGAACACCGCAATCAGCGACATGGTGAGCGAGATGATGGTGAAGCCGATCTCGCTTGCGCCTTCATAAGCCGCCTGGAGCGGTGAGCGCCCCTTCTCCATGTAGCGGACGATGTTCTCGATCATGACGATAGCATCATCGACGACGAAGCCGGTCGCTACCGTCAGCGCCATCAGCGAGAGATTGTCGAGGCTGAAGCCCGCATACCACATCACCCCGAAGGCGGAGGCGAGCGATAAGGGCAACGTCACGCCGGCGACCAGGGTGGCGCTCAGCGTGCGCAGGAAGAGCAGCACGACCATGATGACGAGGCCGACGCTCAGGGCCAGGGTGAATTGCACTTCCTCGACGGAGGCACGGATCGTGCCGGTGCGGTCGGCGACGACTTCGAGCTTGACGCCGGCCGGCAGCACCCGCTCAAGGCTGGGGAGTTGCGCTCGCAGCAGCCGCACCGTATCGACGATATTGGCGCCGGGCTGGCGCTGGATATCGATAATGACGGCGGTATTGCCGTTATAGCGGCCGGCAACGCGATTGTTTTCGAGGCCAGTGACGATCTTGGCCACATCGCGCAAAAGCACCGGCGCGCCGTTCGAATAAGCGACGACGACGTTCTCGTAGGCGCGGGCATCTTCCAGCTGGTCATTGGCGCTGATGGTAAAAGCCTTCTCGGCCCCGTTCAGTGTTCCCTTCGCGCCGGTGACGTTGGTCTCCAGGATCGCCGCCCGCAGCGTTTCCATAGAGATGCCGTAAGAAGCTAGCCGCGGCAGATCGGCCTGGATGCGCACGGCCGGGCGCATCTTGCCCTCGACCGTCACCCTGCCGACACCGCTGATCTGGCTGAGGCGCGGCGAGAGGAAAGTGTCGGCGAGGTCGGAGAGCCGCTCCAGCGGCAGCTTGTCGGAGGTGAGCGCGATGGTGATGATCGGCGGATCCGCCGGATTAACCTTGGAGTAGGTCGGCGGATAGGGCAGGCCATCGGGAAGATCGCCCTCGGCGGCCGAGATCGCCGACTGCACATCCTGGCCGGCGGCATTGATGTCGCGGTCGAGGTTGAATTGCAGCGTGATCTGGCTCAGCCCTTGCGAGCTCGTCGAGCTCATATTCTTCAGCGCTGGAATCTGGCCGAGCTGGCGCTCCAAGGGCGCCGTGACGAGCTGGCCCATAGTCTCCGCGCTCGCGCCGGGAAGCTGCGTCGTCACCTGGATCACAGGGAAATCGACCTGCGGCAGCGAGGAAATCGGCAGGTTGAAATAGGCCAGCACGCTGCCGAGAAGAACGGCAATGGCGAGCAGCGAGGTCGCGATTGGCCGCGCGATAAACGGACCCGATACGCTCATTGGTTTTGCTTGGCCTCGGCTTGCGTGTTTCCCTCGGCCGCCGTGGCGGTTCCGCCGGGCAAGCGCTCAGCGGCGCCGCCGGCCGGAGGCTGATCAGCCTTGCTTTGCTGCTCCTGCTGCTGGCGACGCCGGCCGCGACGCTCGCCCCCCGCCGGAGGCGCGTTCTGCGCACTCGGCTGCCCTCCCTCGGCCTGAGGCGCAGGCTCCTGACCGCGCTGGCGCTGACCGCCGCCCGGGCTTTCCACAGTAATTTTCGAGCCGTCCTGGATGTTGACGAAGCCGCTGCTGATCACCTTATCGCCAGGCTTTATCCCTTCGGCAATGACCGCCTGATTCTCGTTCTCTTGCGCCACCTTCACATCGATCCGCTTGGCGGTATTATCGGCTTGCGCGAGATAAACATAGCGCCCAGCCGAGCCCTGCTGCACGGCAACGGACGACACCACGGTCGCGCCGGTCAGCGTCTTCAGGTGCAGGCGGATATTAACGAATTGGCCCGGCCACAGCTTCACCGGATCGTTCGGAAAGCTGCCTTTCAGCCGCACCGTGCCGGTTGCTTCATCAATACGGTTGTCGATAACGGAGAGGGCGCCTTCCCCCAGCGTTTCATTGCCCACCGTTGCTATCAGCTCCACCTTGCCCTGTGCCTGAGCGGCGATCAGCTCGCCGACATAGGTCTCGGGCAGGGTGAAAACTACGTCGATGGGCTGAATCTGGGTGATAAAGGCAATGCCGCTCGCATCATTGGCGCTGACGATATTGCCGACGTCCACGACCCGGATGCCGGTGCGACCGGTCAGCGGCGCGCGGATGGTGGTGAAATCGAGATTGGCCTTGGCGCTGTCGATCGCGGCCTGATCCTGGCGGGTCTGCGCCTCATATTGCGCAACCAGCGCCTTCTGGGTGTCGAGGTCCTTCTGCGTGCCGTAACTCGTCTTGGCGAGGTTCTCGAAGCGCTCCAGATCGCGCCGCGCATTAGCAAGCTGCGCCTCGGTCATCGCCTTCTTGGCTACTGCCTGATCATAGGCTGCCTGGTAGGTGACTGGATCGATCTGGGCCAGCACATCGCCGGCCTTGACGTCCTGGCCCTCGCGAACATTGACGGCGAGCAGCTTCCCGCCAACCTGCGGGCGCACATTCACCATGTTCGACGCCTGCACCGTGCCGACACCGCTCAGATAAACAGGGACGTCCTGCGATTTGGCTTCCTCGGTCAAGACTGTCACCGGCCGGTTCGGGTCGACCGCCCGTCTGCCGCCACGGCGTCCACCGGCGCCCCGACCGCTTTGCTGCTCGGCGCTTTGGCCGGGCTGGGCGGGAAAAATCTTATCCTTATAGATGAACGCTACTGCCGCAGCGGTCACGAGCAGGAAGATCAAGACTGGTAGGATCTTTTTCACGATGACATCATTCACGTTGACAGAACTTAATCAGGCGGCTGTGTCAGGACCTTATACGACGGACTTGCCGATTTCGCGTCGCCGTACTGCCACGCAGCTCAGACCTTCGGCCAGTTCGGGATCGCCGTTGGCCATGTTGAAGTCATAATTGCGCGAAGGAGCATGAACCGGCGATGACTTCGCGCCCGTTCGTCGCCCGCGGGGTTTGCGCAGCGTTCCGTTTTTACATAAGCATCTAATGTGGCGCGCTTTGCCGCGCCATGGCCATATTCTACCACTTTTGATGACATAACGTCCGCTCCACCCCCAAGAGCACCCGGCATAATGTTTACAACACGCTCAAGGTTCGCCGTCTCTGGTTTCTGCGCCGTTCTGGCGTTGCTGCTTCTCGCCCTCACGCCAGGGGATGGCGCTTTGGCCGCCGATCCGGCGCAGCCAGCCGCCGCACCTGCGGCTCAGCCCGCTCCCGCCGAGCCACAACCCGCCCCGACACCCCCTCCCCCCAATTACAGCCAAGCTGCCCGGGAGCTGGGGGTCGATATCAACGCCAAGATGGGAGAGTGGACCCGCGAGTTCGATCGAATCGACAAGGAGCTCGACGGCAAGACCCTGCGCTATCGCGATCTCGACCGCCATCGCGAGCGGCTGAACGCTCTGCGCGGCGAAATCTCACAATTTCTTGATGGGCTAAGGCCCAAGGTCGACGCCTTCAAGGCCCAGGTGGATGGCCTCGGTCCCGCGCCGGCAAAAGATCAGCCGCAAGAGCCCGAGGCTTTAGCGCTTCAACGCAGCGAGTGGAATGGAACCCTCGGCAGCCTGACCGTTGCGCAGAACGCCGCCGAAGCGGCAAGGCTGCGCGCGAGCCAGATCATCAACAAGATCCAGGACATCCGTCGCCGCCGCTTCACCGAGCGGCTGTTCGAGCGCGTGCCGGAGGCTCACTCGCTCGATGCTTGGCAAAGCGCGCCGCGACAGATCGTGTATGCCATCGGACAGGCAGGTCAGGCGGTCGCCAACTGGTGGATGCTTCAGGACGAGCCCGACGACGTCATGCTGCTGCTGGTGCTGGCCGCCGCCATTGCCATCGTGCTCACTTTTCTCGCCAACCGCGGCATAGAGCGAGTAAGGGTGTGGGAAGGCGCCGAGCGTCCGCCATTCTGGCGCAGGGGCGCTGCCGCGGCCTGGCTGATAGTGCTGCGCGCGCTGCCCGTTGTCGCCCCCGTCACATTCCTCTATTTCGCCCTGCACGGGCAGGACCTGTTGCCGGCCGATGTCGACCGGCTCGCTTATTCCGCCATGCGATCCGTGCTCATTATCACCATGGTGGTGACGCTTGCCGCGACCGCCCTGTCGCCGGGACATCCCGACTGGCGGCTGATCCCTGCCTCGGACGAGGCGGCCTCGCGGATCAGATGGCTGGTCGTGGCGCTTGCCGGCGTCTATAGCCTGAACCTGTTTCTCGGCACGGTGCGTAGCGTAGCTTTTGCCCCGTTCACCGTCACCGTCGTGCAGAACTGCATCGCCAGCACGTTGATTGCGCTGTTGGTCATGGCGATTTTGCGCACCAAGCTGGAAATCACGGCCAGCGAACGCGTGCTGGAGGTGAGGGGCTTGCGAGCTCTGCGCCTCCCGGTATGGGGCGCCGCCTTCCTTATCCTGCTTGCTGCGATGGGCGGCTATATCTCGCTTGCGCGGTTCCTCTCAACCCAGCTCATCGTCACCGGCACCATCCTGGCGATCGTCTACCTGATGATGGTGTGGATCGATGCCTTCGGCCAGAGCATGAGCGATGAGAATGCCGTCACCGGCCGTTGGCTGATGGCGACGTTCAAATGCGAAAAGCGGCGCTGCGAGCAGTTTGCACTTCCGGTGAAGCTCGGCCTGAAGCTTTGTGTTCTGCTCATGTCGGTGCCGCTGATCCTCCTGCAGTGGGGATTCGATTGGAAGGATGTTGCGGACTGGTCGAGGGACCTATTCGTCGGCTTTCGGATCGGCAGCACGCAGATTTCCGTTGCGGCGATTCTCGCCTCGCTCATGGTGTTTGCCCTGGGCTATGCGGCGGCGCGCCTGTTCCAGGGCTGGCTCGACCGGCAGGTGCTCAAACCGGCGGGCCTGTCGGGCAGCGTGCGGGATTCGATCCGCACAGCGGTTGGCTATGTCGGCGTGATCGTGGCGGCGCTGTTCGCCATTTCCTATGCGGGGCTCGATCTTTCAAACCTCGCCCTGGTGGCCGGCGCGTTGTCGGTCGGCGTGGGCCTCGGCCTGCAGGGCGTGGTCAACAATTTCGTGTCAGGGCTCATCCTGCTCGTGGAGCGGCCGATCAAGGTCGGCGACTGGGTGGTGGTCGGCGGCGAGGAAGGCTATGTGCGCCGCATCAGCGTCCGTTCGACCGAGATCGAAACCTTCGACCGCGCCAACGTGCTGGTGCCGAACTCCTATTTCATCAACGAGACGGTCAAAAACTGGACGCTGCATAATTATAGCGGCCGGGTCATCATCCCCGTTGGCGTCCACTACGACAGCGATCCGCGCAAGGTGAAGGACATCCTCATCAAGGTGGCCAAGGCCAATCCGCAGGTGATGACCAATCCGGAGCCTTTCGTCTTGTTCGAGGACTTCGGCAGCGACGCGCTGCAGTTCAAGCTGTTTGCCTATGTCTATGACCTGACGAGGGGAATAAGCGCTCGCACCGATCTGCGCATCTCTATTCTTGAGGCCTTCCGCGAAGCCGGCATCGAGGTGCCCTATCGCCAAACCGATGTGCACTTGCGCAATATGGAATGGCTGAAGCGCGCCATGCTGCCGGATAACGGCGTCCAACTTGGGAAAGAACGCCGCAAGCGCCGACTTTCCCGTGCAGCGACGAACGGAAATGGGCACGGCCGCCCGAGCACGGATGCCTAAGCCTCGACTTTCTGCTGCCGTTCCTCGTGGGCCTGCTTTTCGCCGGGCACCTCTGCAGGCTCGTTCAGCAACTCGCGCACATAGAGGCGGTTGACCGCGACGAACACAAACACCGCAAGTGGCGTTGCGAACAGCACGCCGAGCGGCCCGAACAGCACGCCGAAGGCAACAATCGCAAACAGCGTCAGGACCGGAGGCAGAGACACCATCCGGCGCTGAATGAGGGGCGTGATCATATTGGACTCGATCTGCTGCACGACCAGGACCAGCCCCGCCGCCCAGGCAAGTTCGGTCCAGCTCTGCGACAACGCAATCAGCAGCACAGGCACCGCGCCGATGATCGGCCCGAGCAGGGGTATGAATTCGGTCACGCCAGCAATCAGGCCGAGGGCGAGAGGCTGGGGCAGGCCGATCCACCATGTGCCGACCCCCATCATAATGCCGACCAGCACGACCGAGATGAGCTGACCAAGCAGCCATTGCCGGAGCGCGGCGGCCGATGCGTCCAGCGTATCCTCGATCTCGGGCCGCTGCCCCTGCGGGACGAGTTTCAGGGCGCCGCGGCGGTAAAGATCGGGGTTAGACGCAAGATAACCCGCGCTGATAAAGAGCAGCACCGCATTGCCGAGGGCATTGATAGCAATTCCGGCCCAGGAGGTGATCTCGAACAGGATGCTGCTGGTGTTGGATTGGGCCTGCTGCAAAAGACGGCCGGAAATATCGCCAAGGCCGAGCCGCTGCTCCAGATTGTCGACCGCACCCGGCAATTGCTTGCTCAGATCTGAGACCTGCTGACTGATCTGCGTGCCGAACAGCACACCGATCGCAACAAAGATCCCCACTAGCAACACGGCCACGAGGATAAGGGCCGCCAGGCGCGGCAATCCGATATGGCGGGAGACCCAATCTGCAGCACCCGAGAGCAGCAGCCCCACGAGCACGGTGCCGAACAGCAAAAGCAGCACGCTGGACAGTTCCCAGACGAGCAACGCCAGGACAATAACGGCACCGACGATCAGAACTCTGCGGAAAAAGGTCCAGTCGCTCACGGAATCCCCACTCACATCTGCGCTTGTCGCGCTCCTCGTCCAACAAGGGAAATGCCAGGCTAGGCCAGGAGTTTCCGAAATGCTGATTTTGTCTGGGGCATCGTTCGCGGTGGACAGCGTCTCAGCCCGGCCCTGTGGAAAACGTGCATAAAAGCCGATTTGGCCAGCTGCTTGAATTCAGGCCTTTTTATGGCAGGGAACACAAAAGATTTTTGTGCATTATCTAGACCAGGGGCGCCGCAAGGCGCAATCATCGGAGTGGAAGTCATGACCATGATGAACGGTCTGGACAGCAATGATCTAGACATTATGGACGAGGAGTTTTTCGGTCCGCCGCCACGTTTCCTGGTGGAAGGTCACACGCCGAGCAACGATAACGAACCCGATGGCTGGGAAGGCCTCGGCGTGTTTGCCGGTTTCGAGAAAATCAAGCGGCTCATGGGCGCGTGGTAGGAACCACGCCCCCGGTGGGTCGGCGATCAGCTTAGCGCAAATTCGCGCAAAAGCGCTGGATACGGCGGCAGGATTCTTCCAGTGCTTCGGTCGAGGTGGCATAGGAAATGCGGAAGAAGGGGGAAAGGCCAAAGGCGGCGCCTTGCACCACCGCAACACCTTCCTCTTCCAGGAGCCCGGTGACGAAGTCCTCATCCGTCTTGAGATAGCGGCCTCGCGACGTCTCTTTCCCGATACAGCCTGCACAACTCGGATAGACGTAGAACGCCCCTTCCGGCGTTGGGCATTCGATGCCTTTCGCCTGGTTGAGCATGGCCACGACCAGATCGCGGCGGTCCTTGAACACCTTGGCGCGCTCGGCGAGGAAATCCTGGGGGCCGTTGAGCGCCTCCACTGACGCCCATTGGCTGATGCTGCACGGGTTCGAGGTGGTCTGCGACTGCAGTTTGGTCATCGCCTTGATCAGCACCTCTGGCCCGCACGCATAACCGATCCGCCAGCCGGTCATTGCGTAGGCTTTCGACACACCATTCATGGTGAGGGTGCGGTCCTTGAGGCCCGGCTCGATCTGAGCGGGCGTGGCGAATTTGTAATCGTCATAGACCAGATGCTCATACATATCGTCGGTGAGCACCCAGACATTCGGATGCCGCATCAGCACGTCAGTGAGGGGCTTCAGCTCCTCGCGTGTATAGGCGGCGCCAGTCGGGTTGGACGGGTGGTTGAAGATCAGCCACTTCGTCTTCGGCGTAATCGCCTTCTCGAGCGCCTCGGGACGCATCTTGAACTTATCGGTGAGCGTCGTCTCGACGATCACCGGCTTGCCACCGCAGAGCAGCACGATGTCGGGATAGGACACCCAATAAGGCGCCGGAATGACGACCTCATCCTCCGGATTGAGCGTGGCCATCATGGCATTGAAAATGATCTTCTTGCCGCCCGGTGCGACGAAAGCCTGACTTGGCTTGTAGTCGAGGCCGTTTTCGCGCTTGAACTTGGCGACGATGGCATCCTTCAGCTCGGGAATGCCTTCTACATTGGTATATTTGGTCTTGCCCTCGCGGATCGCGCGGATCGCCGCTTCCTTGATGTTGTCCGGCGTGTCGAAATCCGGCTCCCCGGCGCCCAGGCCGATCACGTCATGGCCGGCTGCCTTCAGCTCGCGAGCCTTGGTGGTGACAGCGATGGTCTGTGACGGTTGGACACGGCTCAGCGCATCGGCGATGAAGCTCATGAAACGTCTCCGCTATGGAATGGTTTGGCCCGGACCCTATGTCCGCGGGTGACAGGCTGCAAGAGAAATCGAGCCAGTGGGCCGCAGCTGCTTTACGCCCAAGCCGCGTTACTCCCCAGTCGAGCGAAACATCTCAAAATTGGTCATAATACTTGCTATGGAAACGCAACCTTAAGTTGAAGAATGAGTAAATTGCGTCTATGAAAGATGAACAGGGCATGAATGTGCAATTCGCGCAGCAGATTGTGAACGTGGTGTTGCGAAATTGGGGATATGAACAGGGAAAAGTTTTCCTGGGGAGAAACAAGGCTATGGAAAATACAGAGTTTTCTCGCTCACTCCTCAATGCTATAACGGAATTGCATTCGGGGTAACGCTGCTGCTGGTCCTCATCTCCGTGTCGAAACACACGTTCAGATGACGGTTACAAAGGCGAGGCCCTGAAACGGGGCCTCCTGACGATAGGTAGTTGCGTACGTCAGGCGGTCTTGTTCTTTCACAGCCCATCCTGCGGCATGGCCGCCCTGTCGTCACATTAATCTGAGATTACGGCTTGCCGTGTTCAGCTTAATAAGCAATCCTCGCTCATTGCGATTATGCTTGGCTGACATATCTCTTATTTATGCTGCGAGCACAGGAGCCATTTATGCGCACTCCCGCCCTACCGCCCTTGCCTGAATCTGCCGCAGTTGCTCCGGTTGCCGGATCGTGCCTTTGGGCGCTCGGTGGGCTTCTCGCAGGCGGCTGTGCGTTACTTGCCGTCTACGCCATGACGGCAGCCCCAGGCGCCGTGGTACTGGGCCTCGCATCGAATGCGCCGATGCGCGCGCTGGCGTCCATCGCCTTCGATGATCGCAAGTCGTTGACCGAGATGCAGATCCTGAGCGGCATCAATGGCGAAGCGATCGGCGAGAACGGCACGGCGCTTGCGCAAGATGGTTCCGCGGCGCTGCTGCAGAGTGAAATCGCCCCTGTTGCCTGGGATCGTCTTTCCGCAGGCGACTGCATTTCGCTCACCATCAAATCCGGGCAGAAACTCTCGTTCCGCATTGTCGGCGCACACAGTGGCGACACCGCCCACAATGATGCCAAACCGGCAAATATCGAGCTCGCTGTTACCGCTTGTTCGCCAGGCAGCGAAGCCATCCTAAAAGCCGTGATCGAGTCCAAGGCCGGCGCCAAGCAGAGCGCGGTTCAGCGCAATCTGTAACTGCGTAGCTTTCCTGTTCCACTCAGACCGCAAGTACCTCTCGCGCCTGCCCCATCACTTCGTGTAGGTAGCAGTGCCTAGTCACTGCACCTGAACGGGGGACTTGGCGTCGCATCTGTTGTGGTGTATGGTATACCAACTGCTGTATATTGCCGAACGGTTTTGCCGCTTCGCTCTCGCAGACGGGGCCGAGATTACGCACCATGTCAACGTTGCAACTGAATCTGAAACCACTTTCGGAGAGCTTCAGCCTCAACTCTAGCATCTATAAATCGCTCAAGACCGCTATCAAGACGATGAACATCTACGATGAGGGCGCTGAGCTGAGGTTAGATGAGCGCAAGCTTTCCGAGCAGCTCGGCATCAGCCGCACGCCGCTGCGCGAGGCGCTCGCCCGTCTCGACCAGGAGGGGCTGGTCAAGATCATTCCCCGGCGCGGGGTGTTTATCGTTCGCAAGAACAAGGCCGAGATCATGGAAATGATCACGGTGTGGGCGGCACTGGAAAGCATGGCCGCAAGGCTTGCCACCCAGATCGCCACAGACAAAGACATCGGCAAGCTGCGCAAGCTGTTCAGCGAGTTCGAGGGCGACGATGTCAGCGCCCATATCGACGAATATTCCGACGCCAACATCAAGTTCCACGAGGCGATCATCGGCCTGAGCGGCAATCAGCTGATCGCCGACATCATCGACGGCCTGTTCATGCATGTCCGCGCCATCCGCGCGCGTACCATCCATGAAAGTGACCGGGCGACCCGCTCCATCGTCGATCATGTGCACATCATCGAGGCGCTCGAGAAGCGCGATCCCGACCTCGCGGATCGGCTTGTGCGCGAGCACACGCTGAACCTGCGCAAGCATGTCGAGGAAAACGTCGCCCTCGATTAGCGCTGCGACTTACCGGCCAAAATCGTTTGGAGGATGGGGATGTCCGGTTAGCGATAGAAATGCATAAGAAAAAACATCACCGGCAAAGACGTGACTTTGGCGGCCTGCGGGCGTTTAGGCCCTGACGGTCAAAGCTCCGCTGACAATCACAGCGGAACCGCGCCGAAGGTTTTGTGGAGGAAAAAACATGTCTGCAGTTGCGCAGAGAGTGAATGACAGCAGGGACGAGATTGCCGCGGTGCCCAGCCTGACCGACGGCTTTCACCTCGTCATCGATGCGCTCAAACTGAACGGAATCAACACCATCTATGGCGTGCCGGGTATCCCGATTACGGACCTGGGACGTATTGCGCAGGCAGAAGGCATGCGCGTGCTCTCTTTCCGGCACGAGCAGCACGCAGGCAACGCCGCCGCGATAGCCGGCTTCCTGACGCAGAAGCCCGGTATCTGCCTTACCGTCAGCGCGCCCGGCTTCCTGAACGGCCTGACGGCGCTCGCCAACGCGACCACCAACTGTTTCCCGATGATCCTGATCTCCGGCTCCTCCGAGCGCGAGATTGTCGATCTGCAGCAGGGCGACTATGAGGAGATGGACCAGCTGGCCATCGCCAAGCCGCTCTGCAAAGCCGCTTTCCGGGTGCTTCATGCCGAGGACATTGGCATTGGCATCGCCCGAGCCATCCGCGCCGCCTGCTCCGGCCGTCCGGGCGGCGTCTATCTCGATCTGCCGGCCGAGCTGTTCGCTCAGACCATGGACGCAGAGAAAGGCGCCAAATCCCTGGTCAAGGTGATCGACCCGGCGCCCCGCCAGCTTCCCTCGCCGGACTCGGTCGCCCGTGCCCTCAAGGTGCTGAAGGAAGCCAAACGTCCGCTGATCATCCTCGGCAAGGGCGCTGCCTATGCGCAGGCGGACAACGAGCTGCGCGCTTTCATCGAGAAAACCGGTGTCCCCTATCTGCCCATGAGCATGGCCAAGGGCATCCTGCCCGACACACATCCGCAGTCTGCCGGTGCCGCGCGCTCGATGGTGCTGAAGGAAGCCGACGTGGTGATGCTGATTGGCGCCCGCCTCAACTGGCTGCTCTCCCATGGCAAGGGCAAGACCTGGGGGCTGCCTGGCACGCAAAAGTTCGTTCAGATCGACATCGAGCCGCGAGAGATGGACTCCAATGTCGAGATCGCCGCGCCTGTGGTCGGCGACATCGGATCTTCCGTATCCGCTCTGCTGCAGGGCGTCGACGCCGGGTGGCAAGCGCCGGCCGCAGAATGGACGAACGCGATTCGGGAGAAGGTCGAAGGCAACGTGGCCAAGATGGCACCGAAGCTGATGAAGAATTCGGCGCCCATGGATTTCCACTCGGCGCTCGGCGCGCTGCGCACCGTCGTCAAGGAGCGCCCCGATGCCATCCTGGTCAACGAGGGCGCCAACACGCTCGACTTCACCCGCTCGATAATCGACATGTACCAGCCCCGCAAGCGCCTCGACGTTGGCACCTGGGGCGTAATGGGCATCGGCATGGGCTTTGCCGTCGGCGCGGCGGTGGAGACCGGCAAGCCGGTGCTGGCGGTCGTCGGCGACTCGGCTTTCGGCTTTTCCGGCATGGAGGTCGAAACCATCTGCCGCTACAACCTCCCGGTCTGCGTCGTCGTCTTCAACAACAACGGTATCTATCGCGGCACCGACACCGATCCGACCGGCCGCGACCCGGGAACGACGGTGTTCGTCAAGGACGCGCATTACGAGAAGATGATGGAGGCATTCGGCGGCGTCGGCGTCTATGCCACAACGCCTGACGAGCTGAAGCGCGCCGTCGACGAAGCCATGGATTCCGGCAAACCGACCTTGATCAACGCGGTGATTGACGAACAGGCCGGCACCGAGAGCGGGCGCATCGGAAATCTCAACCCGCAAAGCGTGGTTTCAAAAAAATAGTTTGGCCTGACCGGCCAGCTCTCGAAGATGGGAGGACGCATGTCTAAAGCACTTGATGGGGTCCGCATCCTGGACTTCACCCACGTCCAGTCCGGACCGACCTGCACACAGCTGCTAGCCTGGATGGGCGCCGACGTCATCAAGGTCGAGCGCCCCGGCACGGGCGACATCACGCGCGGCCAGCTGCAGGACATTCCGGGCGTCGACAGCCTTTATTTCACAATGCTGAACCACAACAAGCGCTCGATAACGCTCGACACCAAGAACAAGACCGGCTTTGCCGTGCTTGAGGAGCTTGTGCGAAAATGCGACGTGCTGGTGGAGAATTTTGCCCCCGGCGTGCTCGACCGTTTGGGGCTCACCTGGGAGCATATCCAGGAGCTCAATCCCCGCATGATCGTCGCCTCGGTCAAGGGCTTCGGCCCCGGCCCCTATGAGGACTGCAAGGTTTACGAGAATGTCGCGCAATGCGCCGGCGGCTCCGCCTCGACCACCGGCTTCCGCGACGGCCCACCGCTCGTGACCGGCGCGCAGATCGGCGACAGCGGCACCGGCCTTCACCTCGCGCTCGGTATCGTCGCCGCGCTCTATCAGCGCGTTACAACTGGCCGCGGACAGAAGGTGCTCGCTGCCATGCAGGACGGCGTGCTCAATCTCTGCCGCGTCAAGCTGCGGGACCAGCAGCGCCTCGCTCACGGCCCGCTTACGGAATACAGCCAGTTCGGTGAGGACGTGCCCTTCGGTGAGGCCGTGCCGCGCGCCGGCAACGATTTGGGCGGCGGACAGCCCGGCCGCATCCTCAAATGCAAAGGCTGGGAGAACGATCCGAACGCCTATATCTATTTCATCACCCAGGCCCCGGTCTGGGAGGCTATCTGCGATGTGATCGGCGAGCCGGAATGGAAGACCCATCCGGATTTTGTCTCGCCCAAGGCCCGTCTGCCGCGCCTCAACCAGGTGTTTGCGCGCATCGAGCAGTGGACCATGACCAAGGACAAATTCGAGGCCATGGAGATCCTCAACAAATACGACATTCCCTGCGGTCCGATCCTCTCCATGAAGGAAATCGCCGAGGAGCCGTCACTGCGCAAGACCGGCACTGTCGTGGAGGTCGATCACCCCACGCGGGGCAAATATCTGACGGTCGGCAATCCCATCAAGCTGTCGGACTCGCCCAGCGATGTGAAGCGTTCACCGCTGCTTGGCGAGCACACCAACGAAATCCTCGAGCAGGTGCTCGGCTTCGATTCCCAGCGCATCCAGGAGATCAAGCTTTCCGGTGCCACCGGCGAAACGTCCAAGACCATCGCCGCTGAATAAGGTTTAGGTTACGACAATGGCACGCCCTCTCGCTCTCTGGCTTTGCCAGCGCCTCCGGTCCCCTCTCCCAGGGGGAGAGGGACAGGGTGAGGGGGTATGCCCTCTCGATAGTTTGTAACCCTCACCCCCTCCCTCTCCCGATGGGAGAGGGAGCGATCCGTCGTGCTGAGAGATGGTATTTCAGAGGCGAGCGGGTCACGACCGAAATTTAGATGAAGCAACCGGCAAGCGCCGGTTCCGAGGGAGGTTATATGCCACAGGATAAGGCCGCAGTACGGGCCGTTCTCGATCAGGTAAAGGCGGCCGGGCGCACAGCGCTCACCGCGCCGGAAGCGAAAAAGGTGTGCGACGCCTACGGCATTCCGCTGCCGAAGGAGGCCCTGGCCACCTCGGCCGATCAGGCGGCCAGCGCAGCTGCCGATATCGGCTTCCCGGTGGTGATGAAGATCGTCTCCGCCGACATCCTGCACAAGACGGAAGCCGGCGGCGTGAAGATCGGCCTCGCCAATGCGGATGCGGCACGCGCGGCCTATGACGAGATCCTGAAGAACGCCAAGAACTACAAGGCCGACGCCAAAATTGACGGCGTGCAGATCCAGCAGATGCTGCCCTCCGGCGCGCAGGAAGTGCTGGTCGGCGCCTTTACCGATCCAAGCTTCGGCAAGCTGGTCGGCTTCGGCCTCGGCGGCATTCTCGTGGAGGTGCTGAAGGACATCACTTTCCGTCTGGCACCGGTCACGAAGGACCAGGCGCTCGCCATGCTCGAGAGCATTAAGGCAAAGGAAGTGCTGAACGGCGTGCGCGGCCAGCCGCCGGTCAAGAAGGACGCGCTTGCCGACATCATCGTCGGCGTGTCGAACCTCGTTACCGACTATCCGCAGATCACCGAGCTCGACCTCAACCCGATCTTCGCCACCAAGGATTTCCGCCGTCGCGGTGGACGCGCTGCTCACCGTCGATTTCAGCCCGCAGAAGGAACCCTATCGGCCGTCTCAGGAGGAGATCCTGAAGACCATGAACCGCATGTTCCACCCCAAGGCGGTGGCGGTGATCGGCGCATCGGTCGAGAACGGCAAGATCGGCAACTCCGTCATGAAGAACCTGATCAATGGCGGGTTCAAGGGCGAGATCTATCCGATCCACCCCAAGCTCGACGAGATCCTGGGCAAGAAGGCCTATAAGAGCGTCCTCGATGTGCCGGGCGAGATCGACGTTGCGGTGTTCGCCATTCCGGCGAAATTCTGCATCGCCGCCATGGACGAGGTTGGCCGCAAGGGGATCCCCGGCGCAGTGATGATCCCCTCCGGCTTTGCCGAGGTCGGCGATCAGGAGCTGCAGGACGAGCTCGTTGCCACAGCCCGCAAGCACAATGTCCGTATCATGGGGCCGAACATCTACGGCTTCTACTACACGCCGGAGAATTTGTGCGCGACCTTCTGCACGGCCTATGACGTGCGCGGCACGGCTGCTCTCTCCTCCCAGTCCGGTGGTGTCGGCATGTCGATCATCGGCTTCTCGCGCTCGACCAAAATGGGTGTGTCGGCGATCGTCGGCCTCGGCAACAAATCCGACCTCGACGAGGACGACCTGCTCACCTTCTACGAGCAGGATGACAACACCCAGGTCATCGCCATGCATTGTGAGGACCTGAAGGACGGCCGCTCCTTCGCCGAGGTCGCCAAGCGCGTCTCGCAGAAGAAGCCTATCATCGTGCTGAAGGCGGGCCGCACCGCTTACGGCGCGAAGGCGGCCGCATCGCATACGGGCGCGCTTGCCGGCAATGACAAGATCTATGACGATATCCTGAAGGAGGCCGGCGTCATCCGTGCGCCTTCCCTGCGCTCGATGCTGGAGTTCGCGCGCGGCGTGCCGGTCTTGCCGACGCCCAAGGGCGAAAACGTCGTGATCATCACCGGAGCCGGCGGCTCGGGCGTGCTGCTTTCTGACGCCTGCTTCGATAACGGCCTCACCTTGATGAAGATGCCGGACGATCTCGACGCGGCGTTCCGCAAATTCATCCCGCCGTTCGGCGCGGCCGGCAATCCTGTGGATATCACCGGCGGCGAGCCACCCACGACCTATCAGAACACCATCCGGCTCGGCCTGACCGACGACCGCATCCACGCGCTGATCCTGGGCTACTGGCATACCATCATCACCCCGCCCATGGTATTCGCCAAGCTGTGCGCCGAAGTGGTTGAGGAGATGCGCGGCAAGGGCATCGACAAGCCGGTTGTGGCCTCCCTGGTCGGCGACGTGGAGGTTGAGCAGGCCTGCGAATATCTTTACGAGCGCGGAATTGTGGCCTATCCCTATACGACGGAAATTCCGGTCGAGGTGCTTGGCGCCAAATACAAGTGGGCGCGTGCCGCCGGCCTTCTCTAAGTTTTATGGCAAGCTCTAACCTTAACCGCCCCTCAGATGAGGGGCGGTTTTTTCATGGCCAGATCAACGCGAGGATGAAGCGCAGCGCGACGACGCTGATAAAGACGCCGAAGCTGAGTTCGAGCTGGCGGCGGGTCAGGCCGTGGGCCATGCGCACGCCCCAAGGCGCGGCAAGCACACTGGAGGGGATCATGGCTGCAGCCCCGAGCAGGCTGACATAGCCGAGTGAGCCGGGCGGCACGCCCTCGGCGCCCCAGCCCGCCCACATGTAGCCGAGCATGGCCGGAAGGGCGACCAGCGATGAGATCCCCGCGGCGGTGCCGACCGCCTGATGCATCGGCCGGCCGTAAAGTGTCATGAACGGCACGATATAGGCCGCCCCGCCGACGCCCATCAGCGTTGCGAGAAAACCGACGGTCGCGCCGACGGGAATTTGCACCGCAGGTCCGGGCATCGTTTCGCCGAGCCGCCAGCTCTTGTCGCCGAAGAACTGGTAGAGCGCGATCAGCACCGCCGAGAACACCCAGACCGACTTCATCGTGGCATCGCCGGCAACGCGCGCGACCGCAAGGCCAATGATCACGCCGCCGGCAACCGCAGGGCCGAGCGTGCGCAGCACCCCGATATCTACCGCCCCGCGCTTGTAGTGTGCCTGGGTGGAGCGCAGCCCGGTCGGAATGATGATGGCGAAGGTCGTGCCGACCGCCACATGCATGCGGATCTCGACCGGCACACCGAGAGCGCCCAAGAGCTCGTAAAGCACCGGCACCAGAATGCCGCCGCCACCGACGCCGAACAGCCCGGAAAGCAGACCAGCGACGATGCCGCCGCCGATGAGCGCAGGCAGCAACACGAGGAACTCCCCCGCAGGGATTCCCAAATCCATTCCCAAAACCTTTCGGAGCAGTTCGAGATAGCCGCGCCTCTCCCAAAGCCGGCGTCAGAAAGACAAAAGCGCCGGCGCTATGCCGGCGCTTCTCCTTACAGGAGGTGTGCGGTCGGTGCTAGTGCGGCACTTGTCCCGGCAAATGCGAAAAGAGTCCGCAGCAGGTAGAGCGTGATCACTATAGATGGCAATAAAGAGAAACGGCTTCTCGCTTGCTGTCATTTCCGCGCAAGCGGGAATCCAGCACGCGGCACGGCTTCCCTTTCGACTGGATCCTCGCTATCGCAGGGATCACAGCACTGCATGTGGGAGTGTGTTTCCCCTTGAACAGATCACGCCTTAATCGGCAATTGCGGGATCGGATACTAGCGAACCCGCTTCGGGTTCTGAGTTTGCCACCACTTTACGAACTGGTTATAGAAGGCATCCCGCTGCGCGTTGGTGAGCACGCCGGCATTGGTCTTGGCGGCGTAATCCTCCAGGAATTTCTCAAAGGCTTGACGCATCTCCGGCTGCTCGCCCGTTGCGCCCGTCTTTTGCTGGTCGAGCCAGACCTGGGCCGGCTTGAAGCGAACCCAGCCGGGCACCTCAGCCGCGAGGTTGATTTCCTTCCACTTGGGATGGCGGAACTCATCCCGGAACTTGTCGATATTGTCGAAGAATTTCCGGGTGAAGAGCTCCAGCTTTTGATAGCGCTCGGTACTCTCCGGCCAGTTATACACCGCGAGCATGATGCCACTGGCAATGGTCGAGACGGTCTCGCCCTCAGCAACAATCTTCGGGTAGTGCTCGTGCTTCAGCTGCGCCGGAAGATAGGTCGACATCAGCTTGGCAAACTTGCCGGGCGGCAGGTTGGATTCGGTGAGTGCGACGAAATGCCAGCCATTCTCCTCCGTAACCTTGTCGTAGTCGGCCTGCGGCGCGCCGCCCATACGGGCCATGGCCGCAATCTCGCCATTCTTGAGGGCTTCGAAGGCGGCATCGGTGTCCAGATAGACCGGCTGAATGTCGATATCGAGCAGCCTGAACACATTGCTGGTGACGGCCGCAGTGACGCTGGCGGGCTTCCACAGGTTCACCTTTTTCCCGCGCAGATCCTCGAAGCTCTTCACTTGATTGGGCGCAAGCATATGCAGCTCTGAGTTCAAGAGCTTAACGACATATTGCACGCGCTGCTCGATGTTGCCGTAGAGGACCGGGTCCTTTTCCTTGTAGGCCTGAAGGAAACCCGAAATCGACAATGCCCATGTCGATCCCCTTCAGAAACAGGATGTCATGGACATTCTGGCTGGCGCCTCGTCCGAGCACAGGGAGAATCCGAAGCTCACCCGTCTTCGGATCATCCAGCACATTCTGGATATCCTCGATGAGCTTTGTAAAAGTACTGGTCGTCGAAGAGCCGATAATCGAGACGGTGCTGGCGTTCGCCGAGCGCTTCTCTTCCTGATACTTCAAATTCGCTTCCTGAGCGAATACTGCTGGTGCAACAACAGCGAATAGCACAAGGCAAAGTAAGCTTTGCCAAAGCGCTTGAAGCGTTTTTTGTGTAAAAAACATGACCTCCCCCAAAGGCGATCTGCCCAACAGTCCCATGGCAATGGGGCGACCTCGCGGCGGCGCGCACAACCTGAGCCGAAGGTTAAACACGACCTGGGGTCAACTACTAGCGTAGCGACCTAAGAAAGATCAATCTGAATGATGAGATTTTATAGCAAGATGTAAACACCGGCGCCGTGATAACGCCGATAATCACCGGAAAGAGCGGAAGGCAGCGGGTTGCCGCTGCCTTGCACACCAAAGGTCAGCTTGGCGCACAATCCTTTTCGAGCGCCTCGAGAGCGTCGAAGAAGGCCTTGCCTTCGGCGGTGTCGGGGTTGATGTCCTCTTCCAGCGCCATGACCTTCTCGAAGTCGCTGCCCAGCTCTTTGGCCTTGTCGTCGGCCTGCTTGCCAAGATCCTCAGCGGACTTTTCGTCCTTCTTTTCGCTGGCTTCAGCGGACTTGTTGTAGAGATCCTGCATGTCGCAGTAGGTCTTGACCTTGCCTTTGTCCTTCTTGATCTCGGTGAGTGCAGTGGTCGCGTCCTGGACTTTGGCATTCTGCGCAAAGGCGGGGGCGGCAACTGCTCCGGCTAGGATAAAGGCGGCGATAATTCTCTTCATGGATTGTCCTCGCTAGAACTCTGATGTTGAACGCCGGGGGCGCCTTTTTGAGGGCGCCGTGAGGTAACGATCGAGCTGTCATACACATTGCTTGTGACGCGGGCATGTTGCTGGCCGCATCCAAAGCCATCAGCCTTGGCCCCGATATGGACCACGCAAGCTGAGCGTTCCATGAACGTCGGTGGTCAAGGCGTAGCCCCTTTAGCATTGAAGCGCCTCAAGGATAAGCTCCCAAAAACGCGATTTGCGCGCTTTACGCTTGGCAAGGCTATGGATCGCTTCTAAGCACTATGCTTTTGACGGCCAGGCGAGCCATGAAGACACAAGAACCCCGCACGATATATCTCAAGGACTACCGGCTTCCGCCCTACCTGATCGACCAGGTCGCGCTTGACATCCGCCTCGCCCCTTCTGCGACAGAGGTTGCATCGCGTCTTTCCCTGCGGCCGAATGATGCAGTGAGCAAGGCGAGCCGTGGTCCGCTCGTGCTCGACGGCGAGAAGCTGGAATTGGTCAACATTGTCCTTGACGGCCGGACACTTGCGCAGGGCGAGTACGCCCAGAGCGACAAGGCGTTGACCATCCCCAACGTGCCGGCGGAACCTTTCACGCTCGAAATCACCACCCGCTGCGATCCGCAGGCGAACAAAGCACTGACCGGCCTTTACCGCTCCGGTACGCTTTATTGCACGCAGTGCGAGCCGGAAGGCTTTCGCCGTATCACCTATTATCTCGACCGGCCGGACGTGCTGGCCAAATTCCGGGTGCGGCTGGAGGCCGACATCAAGGACGCCCCGGTGCTGCTCGCCAACGGCAACATGGTCGAGGAAGGTAAGGTCGGCGGCAAGCGTCATTACGCGATCTGGGAGGACCCATTCCCTAAGCCGTCCTATCTGTTTGCCATGGTCGCCGGGAAGCTCGGCCATATCGCCGATAGCTTCAAAACGAAATCCGGCCGCGATGTGGCGCTGCGGATTTATTGCGATCCCGGCAAGGAGGATCGCTGCGCCTGGGCGATGGAGAGCCTCAAGGCCTCGATGCGCTGGGACGAGGAGCGCTTCGGCCTCGAATACGATCTCGACATCTTCATGATTGTGGCGGTCTCCGACTTCAACATGGGAGCCATGGAGAACAAGGGCCTCAACATCTTCAACGATAAAGCAGTCCTTGCCCGCCCCGACACCGCAACGGACGGCGAATATGAGGGCATCGAGGCGGTGATTGCCCACGAATATTTTCATAACTGGACCGGCAACCGTGTCACCTGCCGCGACTGGTTCCAGCTCTGCCTCAAGGAAGGCCTGACCGTATTCCGCGACGCCGAATTCACCTCCGACCGGCGCTCGCGTGCGGTGAAGCGCATCGAGGATGTGCGCTTCCTGCGCGCCTCGCAATTCGCCGAGGATTCGGGACCGCTCGCTCATTCGGTGCGGCCGGAATCCTATATTGAGATCAACAACTTCTATACCCGCACGGTCTACGAAAAGGGCGCCGAGCTGTGCGGCATGATCATGACCCTTGTCGGCCGCGACGGGTTCCGGAAGGGCATGGACCTCTACTTCAAACGCCATGACGGCACGGCCGCGACGGTAGAAGACTTTCTCGCGGCAATGGCCGATGCCAACAAGACCGACCTCAGCCAGTTCATGCTCTGGTATTCCCAGGCCGGCACACCGGAGCTCACTTGCCGCTTCACCTATTCGTCAGAGAGCAAAATCGCCAAGCTCACCGTAAAGCAGGAGCAAAAGCCGACGCCTGGCCAGCCGAAGAAGAAGCCGCTCCACATCCCGTTGCGCATTGGTTTCCTTGACGCGAAGGGCAAGGATCTGCCGCTCGTCCTCGAGGACGGCACGACGGTCAAGGACGGCGTTCTGCAGATCCGCAAGCGGGCCGAGAGCTTCGCCTTCAACGGCATCGCCGAGCGCCCGGTCATCTCGCTGCTGCGCGGCTTCTCCGCGCCGGTGCGCCTTGAGGCCAATTGGAGCGACCGCGACCTCGAATTCCTCATCGCCCACGACAGCGACCTGTTCAGCCGCTGGCAGGCGGCACAGACGCTAGCGATGAAATCGCTGCTCGCGATGAGCGCGGCGGCGCGGGCCGGCCAGACCCCCCGCCCCTCGCCGCGTTTCGGCAAGGCCATGGCGCAGCTCGCTGGTGATGAAACTCTCGATCCGGCTTTCCGCGCGGAAATGCTGGTGCTCCCCACCGAAAACACCATCGCCATGGCACTTGGCAGCGACATCGATCCCGAGGCGATTTACAAGGCCAGGCGCGCGTTCCGCGAGAGCCTCGGCCGAGCGCTCAAGGATGTGCTGCAAAAAATATACGATGGCTGTGAGGTGAAGGGGGCCTACTCACCCGATCCGGCGAACGTTGGCCGGCGTTCGCTGCGCAATGCCGCGCTGGGACTGCTCACCATGGCGGGCGGCCGCTATGCCATCCCGCGCCTGCGCGAGCACTTGAAGCAGGCGACCAATATGACCGATACCATGGTCGCGTTGCGGCTATTCGCCGAGCAGGACACGCCCGTCCGCCAGACGGTCATGGACGGTTTCTTCCGGCGCTGGAAAAATGATCCGCTGGTGCTCGACAAATGGTTTGCGCTGCAAGCCTCCTCACCACTTCCGGGCGCGCTCGACCGGGTCAAGGAGCTGATGCAGCACCCACAATTCGCCATGACCAACCCGAACCGGGTGCGATCGGTGATCGGCGCCTTCGCCATGGGGAATCCTGTGCATTTCCATTCGCCCGATGGGGCCGGCTATAAGCTGCTGACGGATGCCGTGCTGGAGCTCAACAGCTTCAATCCGCTAATGGGTGCGCGTCTCCTTGCCGCGTTCGAGACCTGGCGCATGCTGGAGCCGAAACGCCAGCAGGCCGCGAGAAAAGCGCTGGAGCGTGTGCGCGGCGCCGAGAATTTGTCTCGTGATGTCTTCGAGATCGCCAGCAAAATGCTCGGGGAGACGGAAAAGGCTGCGTGAAGGCGAGGAGCCTGTTCTAGAATCACGCGGAATCTGCGATCGATTAGCTTGGCAATGTCAGGCTAACGCGGCGGCTATGCTGATCGATCGGCTGATAAGGCAATTTCGGAATTATTTGGATGGCCGGCGGAGACCGGCCTGGCCCCGTATGGCGCGTGCTCTGCCTGCTGCACTCATCCTGCTGCTTGCCACGCCTTCATTCGCGCTTGCCGAGCAAGGCCAAAGCTTCACCACCAGCGTCCTCGCCGCGCTCTTGGTCGGCGTGCTGATCGGCGCTGCCACCATCCTGGTGATCACGCGCGGACGCAGCGCTGCCCTCGTCCGTTCGGCCGCAGAGCTGCGCGACGGCACCGAGCTTTTGCTGCGCGATGGCAATGCCGCCCTGCTCTACTGGAACCTCGTCAAAGGCGAACTGAGCTGGTCGCAATCCTTCTTCTCGATGCTGCAGCGAAATATGCCCGCTGGACCGATGCCATACCGGAACATGCGCGAGCTCTTGCATCCCGATGACGATCTCTACCGCATCGTCGACGGTTATATTCGCGTCGGCGAGGACAATGTTCGGATCTGCTTCCGACTGCGTGCGGGCGAGGACGGACGCTGGATGTGGTTCGACCTGCGCGGCCGTATTCGCCGCAAGGGTGCGCATGGCGAGCCGATCCTGGTCGCCGTGATCACCGATATCACTGAGGATCGCGAGCGCGAAATCGAGAATATCGACACCGCCGCCCGGCTTCGCAACTCGATCGAAGCCATTTCAGAGTCTTTCGTGTTATGGGACAGCCAGGACCGGCTCGTAGTCTGCAATCGCAAGTTCAAGGCGATTTACAAAATTGCCACAAAGGTGCTGATGCCGGGCACGCCCTATCGGGAGATCGCCGCGGCGACGCGGGAGAGGCTGCTGCAGGGCCCCGTCACCCTCGCGGGCGAACCCAAGCAGGACTCCGCCGCTTTCGAGGCCGAAGTCAGCGAGGATTGCTGGCTGCATGTCGGCGAGCGGCGCACCAAGGATGGCGGTTTTGTCAGTGTCGGCACGGACATCACCGCACTGAAGCAGAGCGAGCAGCGTCTCGCCGAGCGTGAGAGCCAGCTCTCCGCGACCATTGCCGACCTTGAAGCCTCCCGCCACACCCTGGAGACCCAAACCCGCCAGTTGATCGAGCTGACAGGCAAATATGCAACCGAGAAGGAGCGCGCCGAGGCGGCAAACCGCGCCAAATCCGAATTCCTCGCCAATATCTCTCACGAGCTGCGCACACCGCTGAACGCCATCATCGGCTTCTCCGAAATGATGCATCAGCAGATGTTCGGGCCGCTTGGGCGGCCGAAATATCTGGAATACGCTCTCGATATCCAGGATAGCGGCCGATATCTCCTCGAGGTGATCAACGACATTCTCGACATGTCCAAGATCGAGGCCGGCCGCATGTCGCTGATGATGGAGCCGCTCAACATCGGCGATGTGATCGCCGAAAGCGTGCGGGTGGTCCAGCAGACGGCGGCGGAGCGCAACATCCGCATCGAGCCGCTCGGCAATCCCGGCATCGAGCTGCAGGGCGACCGGCGCGCGCTGAAGCAGGTGATGATCAACCTGCTCTCCAATGCGGTGAAGTTCACGCCCGTTGGGGGTCAGGTGTCGCTGCGCTCCTATCGCTATCGCGGCACGGTGCGTCTTGCGATTTCCGATACGGGCGTCGGCATTCCGCGCGAGGAGATTGCCAAGCTTGGGCGCCCGTTCGAGCAAGTCGAAAACCAGTTTACCAAGGGCCATAAGGGCACGGGGCTTGGCCTCGCCATTTCCCGCTCGATCATCGAACTGCATGGCGGACGGCTGGAGATCAAGAGCCGCCTCGGCGAAGGCACTACGGTGACATGCATTCTTCCCGCCACCCAGGAGACGCGCGGCCTCGATAGCGAGGCGGCCTAGCGCATCGGACCGAAACATGGGAACCGTTTTTCGGACAAATCCGCCGCGCAAACAAAAGGCTAAAGCGGCGCTCCGATTCCGACTTAAAGCCCGTCGCTCTATCGCTCTGCCATACCCTGGCGCATAGCGAAGCGCCGGAGCGGTGGCATCATCGCGAGGCCGGCAAGCCCCAATCCACGTGCGAGCTGGAGTGGAGCGAGGCCGGAGATCAGTGTGCGGTTGAGGAGGTCGGCGGCGAGTGTGCGGGTGAGAATATCGCCGCGGCGCGCGTGTTCATACCGGCTAAGCACGTCCGGCCCACCGGGATCGCCGGCACCTTCCACTGCGCGCACCAGGTCCGCCACGTCGCGGAAGCCGAGATTGAGGCCTTGTGCGCCGATCGGCGGCATCACATGCGCCGCCTCCCCGACGAGCGCGATGCGAGCGCGCGCCAGTCCCCGCGCGACCAGCGCGGAGAGTGGAAACGCCCCCCGCGCGCTCACTTCGGTGATGTCGCCGAGAAGGCCTTCCAGGCGCTCCGCGATCGCCTCTGCAAACGCCTCGTCGTCAAGCGCCATCAGCCGCGAAGCCTCGGCCGGCCGCTCCACCCAGACGAGGCTCGACCACTCGCCGGGAAGCGGCACCACGGTGAACGGGCCTGCCGAAAAATGCAGCTCGGTACAGGCGCCGCGATGCGGACGGCTGTGGCGGAAATTGCTGACGATGGCCGTCTGAGCATAGGTCCAGCTGCGCGTGCCAATGCCGGCTGCCGTCCGGCACAGCGAGTTGCGGCCATCCGCCCCGACGGCCAGTCGCGCATGCAGCGTTTCGCCGCCGGGAAGCTTCAGCCGCACAGCCTCGTCGTCGGCTTCCGCGGATTCGACGCCGTTGACCGGCAGATGTGCCTCACCAAGTCGATCGAACAGCGCGCGAACTAGAATTTCGTTCGGGATGTTGTAGCCGAACGCCTCCTCGCCAATCTCCACTGCATCGAAGGTGACGTCGGGCGCGCGGAACAGGCGGCGGGTAGCGTCGATGATGCGCAGCACGCGCAGTGGAGCGGCAGCCTGGCGCAAACCTTCCCAGATGCCCAGGCCTTCTAGAAACCGGACCGAGCTGCCGAGCAGCGCCGTCGTGCGGCGGTCCGGAGCGCTGGGGTTCGGCGCTGGCCCGGCGCAGACCACATTCCATCCGGCCTGGCGCAGCGCGATGGCGGTGGCAAGCCCCGCTGGCCCAGCGCCAACCACCGCGATGTCACAGAACCTTTCGAGGCTTTCCATAGCGCTCTCCTAACACGAATTGCGCGGGCGCGGCCATGCGGTAGACTGGACGAGATATTCGACAGGGCGCCCTCATGACAGCTGACAAACTCGACATGCTCCACGCGTTGGAGAAAAAGATCCTCTGGCTCTCCACCTGGATGATTCACAACGCCAATCACCTGCGCGAGAATGCCGACGGGGTGAAGGTCGGTGGGCATCAGGCCTCCTCCGCTTCGCTCGCCACCATCATGACGGCGCTCTATTTCTCGGTGCTGAGGCCCGAGGACCGGGTGGCGGTAAAGCCGCATGCCAGCCCTGTCTTCCATGCCATCCAATATCTGCTCGGCAATCAAACGCAGGAGAAGCTGGAGCGGTTTCGTGGGTTTGGCGGCGCGCAGAGCTATCCCTCACGTACCAAGGACGCGGACGATGTGGACTTCTCCACCGGCTCGGTCGGCCTCGGCGCAGCGATGACGGTGTTCGCTTCCCTCGTGCAGGATTATCTCGCCGAGCACGACATGCTGCATCTCCCCAAGGGGCGGATGGTGGCGCTGGTCGGCGATGCCGAGCTGGACGAAGGCAATATCTTCGAATGCTTGCTGGAGGGCTGGAAGCAGGGCCTGCGCAACTGCTGGTGGATCATCGACTATAACCGCCAGAGCCTCGACGCGGTGGTGCGCGAAGGCCTTTACCAGTGCATCACCGCGCTGTTCGAGGCGATGGGTTGGGAAGTGGTCGTGCTCAAATACGGCTCGCTGCTCGAGGCGGCCTTCCGTGAGCCGGGCGGGGCAGCCCTGCGTGACTGGATCGATCGCTGCCCGAACCAGCTCTATTCCGCGCTCGCTTTCCAGGGCGGCGCGTCCTGGCGCAAGCGGCTGATGGACGAGATCGGCGACCAGGGTCTGGTCACGGCGTTGATCGAGCGGCGCTCCGACGACGAACTCGCGGAGTTGATGACCAATCTCGGCGGCCATGACCTACCCACGCTCCTCACCGCCTTTGAAGCAGCGAGGAACGATCACCCGATCTGCTTCCTGGCCTATACCATCAAAGGCCTCGGCCTGCCGTTCCAGGGGCATAAGGACAACCACTCCGGCCTGATGACCGCCAGCCAGATGGAGCAGTTCCGCCAGACCATGCACATCCGGCCAGGCGAGGAGTGGGCAAAGTTTGAGGGGCTAAGCGACGTTCCCGCTTTGGAGCGCTTCCTTGGTGAGGTGCCCTTCAACGCCAAAGGCCGCCGCCGCTATCATGCTGCGACAGTCGCCGTTCCGCAGATCGGGCCGCCCAGCGGCAACTCGGCGATCTCAACCCAGACCGCCTTCGGCAATCTGCTGAACGATCTGGCCCGTTCGGGGAGCGATCTCGCGGCGCGGATCGTCACCACCTCGCCGGACGTCACCGTGTCCACCAATCTCGGACCATGGGTAAACCGGCGCGGTCTGTTCGCGCGCGAAAGCCTTGCCGACATCTTCCGCGAGGAGCGGATCGTCTCGCCGCAACGCTGGGAGTTCTCGCCGAAGGGCCAGCACATCGAGCTCGGCATCGCGGAGATGAACCTGTTCCTCAATCTCGCCGCGCTGGGCCTGTCGCATTCCGTGTTCGGCGAGCGGCTGATTCCGATTGGCACGCTCTATGATCCGTTCATCGCGCGGGGATTAGACGCGCTGAACTATGCCTGCTACCAGGACGCCCGGTTTATCCTCGCCGCCACGCCGTCCGGCATCACCTTAGCCCCGGAAGGCGGCGCGCATCAATCGATCGGCACACCGCTGATCGGCATGGCGCAAGATGGCCTCGCCGCCTTCGAGCCGGCCTTCGCCGATGAACTCGCGCTGATCCTCGCCTGGGCGTTCGAATATCTGCAGCGCGATGGCGACGGGACGCATTCCGAGCACACCTGGCTGCGTGACGAAACCGGCGGCTCGGTCTATCTGCGGCTCTCGACGCGGCCGATCGATCAGCTCAAGCGCGAGATCACGCCGGAACTGGCCAATGACATCGTGCTCGGCGGCTATTGGCTGCGAAAGCCCGGCCCGAATGCCGAGGTGGTGATCGCCTATGCCGGTGCGGTTGCGCCGGAGGCGATCGAGGCCGCCGGCCTGATCGCCGAGGACCGCCGCGATATCGGCCTGCTCGCCGTCACCTCCTCCGACCGGCTGAATGCCGGCTGGACGGCTGCAAGCCGCGCCCGCGAGCGCGGCGCTCCACAAGCGCGCGCGCATGTCGAGCGGCTGCTCGAGGCCGTGCCGCCGCATTGCGGCATCGTCACCGTGCTCGATGGCCATCCGGCCACCCTCGCCTGGCTCGGCTCCGTGCATGGCCACCGAGTCCGCACGCTGGGCGTCGAACATTTCGGCCAGACCGGCTCGGTGGAGGAGCTTTACACCAGCTATGGCCTTTCGGCCGATGCTATCGTCACCGCAGCAGAAAGCGTGGTGCCCGGCAAACCGATCCGGCATGTGAAATTCGCTTGAGCCGCGGGCGCAACATGCCGCGTCCCTGCCTCAAAGCGGGATGTTGTCGTGCTTCTTCCAGGGGTTCTCGATGGTCTTCTCGCGCAGCATGTTGAGCGCGCGCGTAATCCGGGCGCGGGTTGAACGCGGCATGATCACTTCGTCGATATAGCCGCGCTCGGCGGCCACGAACGGGTTGGCGAAGCGGTCCTGATACTCCTTCACGCGCGCGGCGATCTTGTCCGGGTCGTTCAGCTCGGAGCGGTAGAGGATTTCCGCAGCGCCCTTTGCGCCCATCACCGCGATCTCGGCCGAGGGCCAGGCATAGTTGACGTCGCCCCGGATGTGCTTGGAGGACATCACGTCATAGGCGCCGCCATAGGCCTTGCGGGTGATCAACGTCACCTTCGGCACGGTCGCCTCGGCGAACGCGAACAGCAGCTTGGCGCCATGCTTGATGAGCCCGCCATATTCCTGGGCGGTGCCGGGGAGAAAACCGGGCACGTCGACGAATGTCACGATCGGGATGTTGAAGCAATCGCAGAAGCGCACGAAGCGGGCTGCCTTGCGGCTGGCGTCGCTATCGAGAACGCCAGCCAGCACCATCGGCTGGTTGGCGACAAAGCCGACGGTGCGCCCCTCCATCCGGCCGAAGCCTGTCACCATGTTGCGGGCGAAGGCTTCCTGGATTTCGAAGAAATCGCTCTCATCGACGACCTTCAGGATCAGCTCCTTGATGTCGTAGGGCTTGTTGGGATTATCCGGCACCAGGGTGTCGAGCGATGGCTCGATGCGGTCGGCGGGATCGCGCGTCGGCAGCACCGGTACGCCCGAGCGGTTGTTGGCGGGCAGAAAGTCCATCAGCCGCCGCATCTGCAGCAGGCATTCCACGTCGTTCTCATAGGCGTGGTCGGCGATGGAGGAACGTGTGGTGTGGATCGAGGCGCCGCCCAACTCCTCCGCCGTCACCTCCTCATTTGTGACGGTCTTCACCACATCCGGGCCCGTCACAAACATGTAGCTGGTGTCCTTCACCATGAAGATGAAATCTGTCATGGCGGGCGAATAGACGTCGCCGCCGGCACAGGGACCCATGATCACGGAAATTTGCGGGATCACTCCGGAGGCTAGAACATTTCTCAAGAAGACCTCGCCATAGCCGCCCAGTGCTGCCACGCCCTCCTGAATGCGCGCGCCCCCAGCATCGAACAGCCCGATAATCGGCGCACGGTTTCTCAGCGCCATATCCTGGATCTTGATCATCTTCTGGGCGTGCGCTTCCGAGAGCGAGCCGCCGAACACGGTGAAATCCTTGGCGAAGACATAGGCCGCCCGGCCGTTGATCGTGCCCCAGCCGGTCACCACGCCATCGCCGGGAATTTTGGCCGAGGCCATGCCGAAATCGGTGCAGCGATGTTCGACATACATCCCATATTCCTCAAATGACCCGTCATCGAGGAGAAGGCCAATGCGCTCGCGGGCGGTCAATTTGCCGCGCTTATGCTGCGCCTCGATCCGCTTCTCGCCGCCGCCAAGCCGCGCCTCAGAGCGCCGGCGCTCCAATTCATTTAAGACCTGCTTCATCGACAATCTCCGGTTGCACAGCGGGGCGGAAAGCCGCAAGACTGGACTATCGGCTTAGCAAATCCCATATAAATGGCAATTGCCGCTTTCTCGGACGGAGGCGGAGCCGTTTCCGACAACGGGCGTGCGCTTGCCCATAGCCACGTTTTCGAACTCGACCCAGCCCGAACTCGACATGAAGAGCCAGCAAGCCTCATCCGCCAAGCGGATCATGCGTGTGATCCGTTGCTGCGAGCAGCCGGCCGACAACCAAAGCGCAACAGCAAGGGAGCTGACCATGTCAGAGCACAAATACCAGATTGGCGACATTGTCGATTTCACCAATTCGCAGATTGGGATGCGCGCGAGCGCGGAGCGCTGCGAGATCGTGCGTCTGCTCGCGACCGACGGCGATGACCCGCAATACCGGGTGAAGTGCCCGACTGAGGGCTTCGAGCGGGTCGTCCGCGAAAGTCAGCTGCAGGAGCGGAGCGTGAAGAAGATGCGCGCGTAATATTTTGAAAGAGGGAAAGCCTGCCCATGGCTCGCAAACAGAAACCCAAAGCCAAAGCCGAAATCCTCCTGTTCGATGTCATCTATGAGGATGGCACGCAGAGTTCGAACCGGCGCGTGCTGAGCACCGAGCTCGGTGGCATGGAAGGCGATGCCGCCGCTCGCGCCATTATTGAAAGCCAGGACCGGGAAATTGCCGCGAAGTCCGGCCGGCCGCGCAGCTCAATCAAGACCATCAAGCGGGTTGGAAAGTAACGCTAAGCCCTAATGCCCCGGCCTTTCCATGGCCCGGCAGACGGGCAGCCCCGCCAAATCACATTGCTAAGGCGCCGAGCGAGGTCTAAGTGCGGATGGCGAAGTGACGAGACCAGGAGGGATGCGGATGACCGAAAGCCTTATCCAAGACGTTTCCGATACCGCATTCATGGTGGCGACATACCGGGCGATGGAGAGCGAACGTCCGGACGCCCTCTTCCGCGATCCGCTGGCCGCCCGGCTCGCCGGCGAACACGGGCCGCGCATCGTCACCAACCTGCCGCAGGGGCGCATTCTCGGTAAGTGGTTTGTTGCGATCCGCACTCACATCATCGACGGTTTCATCACCAATGCCGTCGCGAGCGGTGTGGACACCATCATCAATCTAGGCGCCGGGCTCGACACCCGCCCCTATCGCATGAACCTGCCACCCTCGCTGCGCTGGATCGAAGTCGATTACCCCAAAATCATCGCGCTGAAGGAGAGCCGTCTTGCCCAGGAGACGCCGCATTGCCGGCTCGAGCGGGTACAGCTCGATCTCACCGACAGCGCCGCCCGCCGCGATTTCCTCGCCCGCATCGGGCAGGAAGCGGAAAAGGTGTTGGTGCTCACCGAAGGCGTCATTCTCTATCTGAGCCTCGAGGATGCCGCCTCGCTCGCCGACGATCTGAGGGCCCAGCGCAATTTCCAGTACTGGATCATCGATTATCTGTCGCCTCACGCCATGCGCTGGCGCAAGCGCCAGCACGGCAAGCTCGGGATGGAGAACGCGCCTTTCCTCTTCGCTCCGCCGGACTGGTTCGGCTTCTTCCATCAGCATGGCTGGCGAGAGAGTGACATCCGCTATCTTTCGGAGGAGGCCGAACGGCTCAAACGCCCCCCGAGCTGCCGCTTCGCTTTGCGATCTGGATCAAGATCACCCAGCTTTTTGCGGGACGGCGTATGCGGGCAACCTTCCGGAAATCAGCGGCCTATGCGCTCCTGGAGCGGAGCGATGCCGCAGGCCAGATGCCTCTTGCCGGCCGGGCCTAAAACGGCTCTGCTGAGCGGCAGCATTGGCGCGGGGTCGAAAGACACCTCTCAGCCACGGGACCTGAAAGCGATGGCAACCCTGTTCGAGGCCGCAGGACTTGAGAAATCCGCCCCGCGCCCGCTGGCGGATCGGCTGCGCCCGAAAACCCTCGATGATGTGATGGGCCAGGAGCATCTTCTCGGCGAAGGCGGGGTGCTGCGCCGGATGCTGGCCTCCAAAGGCGGCCTACGCTCGGTGATCTTCTGGGGACCGCCCGGCACCGGCAAGACCACGGTTGCCCGTCTCGTCGCTGAGGCCGCCGGTCACCACTTCGAGCAGCTTTCCGCGATCTATTCCGGCGTGCAGGAGCTACGCAAGGTGTTTGAGGCTGCACGCGAGCGCCGGCGGATGGGGCTTGGTACTGTCTTGTTCGTCGATGAGATCCACCGCTTCAACCGCGCCCAGCAGGACAGCTTCCTCCCCGTGATGGAGGACGGCACCATCATCCTGATCGGCGCCACCACGGAAAATCCATCATTCGAGCTGAACGGCGCGCTCTTGTCGCGTGCGACCGTCCTGGTGTTTCGCCGGCTAGAGGAAGATGCGCTCGAGGCCATGCTTGCCCGCGCGGAAGAAGAAGAAGGGCGGCCGCTCCCGGTCACGCCGGAAGCGCGGCATCACCTCCTCGGTATGGCCGATGGAGATGGAAGAGCACTGCTCAACCTCGTCGAGGCCGTCTATGGCGCAACCGCCACTGATGCTGCGCCGCTCACGCCCGAAGAGCTGGTCGAGATCGTTCAGCGCCGCGCGCCGCTCTACGACAAGAACCGCGATGGCCATTACGACCTGATCAGCGCGCTGCATAAGTCAGTACGCGGCTCCGATCCTGATGCCGCACTCTACTGGCTCGCGCGGATGCTGGACGGCGGCGAGGACCCGCTCTATGTGGCACGGCGCCTCGTGCGCATGGCGGTGGAGGATATCGGCCTCGCCGATCCGCAGGCGCTGGTGCAGGCCAATGCCGCTAAGGAGGCCTATGATTTCCTTGGCTCTCCCGAAGGCGAGCTGGCGCTCGCCCAGGCGACCATCTATCTCGCCACCGCCCCGAAATCCAACGCTGGCTATGTCGCCTTCGGAGCCGCAACCCGCATCGCCAAGGAGAGCGGGTCGCTCGCCCCGCCGAAGATCATCCTCAACGCGCCGACCAAGCTGATGGCTAAGGAGGGGTATGGGCGCGGCTACGTCTACGACCCGGATACGCCGCAAGGCTTTTCCGGTCAGGATTACTTCCCGGAGGAGCTGGGCCGGCAGAGGTTCTACCGCCCGACCCGTTTCGGCCAGGAGCTGGAGATCGGCAAGCGCTTGGCTTCCTGGGAAAAACTGCGCAAAGAGAAGAATGACTGAACCCAAAAAGGCGGGACCACAAAGCTCCCGCCTTTTTGACGCGTGAAAAACCTTTAATCCGGGATGAAGAGTTTGCCCGGTTTTCCTGGCGTGAAGGTGATCCGGTCCGCGCTCGCCGGATTGGTTGAGATCGGCGGCACATTCGCCAGTGTAATGGGCGGCGCCCCGGGCTAGAGCGCGAAATGGGAGGTATGCGGCCAAGCTGACGGTTAGCTCAGCCGCCTGCTTTCTATAATCTCCCCCTGGCTGGAATTAAGCGGCCAGCGCTACGCGCCGTAGGGATCGCGCTACTGCCGATCGCGCATCAGCGCTGCGGTGTGGGTTGCGATTATCAGCTCTTCATTGGTCGGAATGGCCCAGACGCGCACGGGGCTGTCATCGGCGCTGATGTGGCCTGCTCCATTGGCGTTGCGCCGCGGGTCAAGGCGGATGCCGAGCCACGCCGAGCGCTCGCAGACCGCCCGGCGGATTGCCGGCGCATGCTCGCCGATGCCTGCGGTAAATACAAGGGCATCGAGGCCGCCGAGCGCGGCGGTGAGGGCGCCGAGCTCGGTGACGACCCGATAGACGAACAGCTCCACCGCATCCGCTGCGTGCACACTGCCGCTTTCGAGCAGCGTGCGCATGTCGCTACTCACGCCCGACACACCTTTGAGGCCGCAGTCGCGGTAGAGCATCTGCTCGACTTCTTCGACGCTCATGCCCTGTTCGCGCATCAGCCAGATCAGGATGCCAGGGTCGAGATCGCCGGGCCGTGTCCCCATGACGAGACCACTAAGCGGGCTGAAACCCATGGTCGTCGCGATACTCTTGCCCGCGGAGAGCGCGCACATGCTGGCGCCGCTCCCCAGATGCGCAACCACACAGCGGCTCGCTGCTGCTGCGGGATCGAGCTCCTTCAGCCGGCCGCTGATATACTCGTAGGACAGGCCGTGAAAGCCGTAGCGGCGCGCCCCAAGCTCAGCAAGTCGGCGCGGCAGCGCGTAGCTCTGGGCGACATGGGGCACCGTGCGGTGGAAAGCCGTATCAAAGCAAGCGACCTGCGGGAGATCGGGATGCGATCGCATCAGGCTCTCGACCGGCTCAAGATTGATCGACTGATAAAGTGGCGCAAGCGGCACAAGCGCGCGAAGTTTTTCGAGAACAGCGTGGGTGATGATCGCAGGCCGTGTGTGCTCCAGCCCACCGGTCGCGATCCGGTGACCGACGGCGGCCAGGCAATTCGGGCCGAGATGGCCGTCGAGCCAGTCCATCAGATAGGCGAGGAGCGCCCGCACCGGCAGCGCGCCCCCTTCCGGCCAGCGCCTCTCGACGAGGCTCGACCCGTCTGCGCGCGACACGGAAAGATGTGGCGCCGTGCCGATGCCTTCGAGCTGGCCTCCAAGCCGCGGGGAAAGATCCTCTGTATAAAGACCGAACTTGATGCTCGATGAACCGGCATTGATGACCAGAATGCTGCCTGCATCAGGCATGGCTGTTGCCTCCCGTGATTGTGGCCTGCGCTGCCGTTCCCTCCCGGTGGGCCTCGGCAAGGAGGACGGCGACGGCGCAGGAAGCGAGCCGGCTCTTTGCACGGCTCGTGAAAATGATCGGCACCCTTGCGCCCACCACGATGCACGCCGCCTTGATGGCGCCGGCCAGCGCAACCCGGCTGAGCGGATAAACCACAGTCACCGCTGCGCACTTGCCGGCTTTCGCCCTACTGAGGATGTCTTTGAATATCTGATGATACCGTGCCATGTCGGGCCCCGGACAACAGTCTCAGCTTCAGGATAGGTCAAGCCGCTGCGGAAGTGCCGCCGATTTAAACCGCAGGATTCATCCTGCTCGCGCGGCGCGACAAACTGATCACAACACGATGCTACGCCACTGCTGCTTTCCGCGCCATTGCCGCCGCGTTAAACATCAGTAATTTGACAATGCGGTCTGGCGCTGGGTAGGAGGCCGGCGATCACCTTCTTTTCATTACGTCCGCGTTTGTCCGCCGGGATCATCGAGCGAAGGCAAGCGGGGTTGGATCGGCCTTAGCTGGTCGGGCTTGCGGCAGGGCTCGTGCGCTTGGCTCACATGACCGTCGCCGAATTGTCGCAGTCCAGGATACGAAGCAGCTGATAAGCGAGATCGGTGATCGCGCGCCTCAGCGAGCTTCCCTTGCGATCATCTTCCTATCTGGTGGCCAACGAAGATTCGTTGCATCGAACGCGGGACGCTCGCCCTGGACACGGCGGATTAGGATCGTTCCGCGGCCCTTTACCGGCAGACCACGGCTTCCGCGGTGCACCAGTATTCGTCGAAAATCTTCATATAGACGTGGCAGGCGACCTTTCGGTCCTTGGGCTTTACCGGGGTGATTTTGTACTGCCGCCCCCAATCCGCGAGTGCCTGATCGAGCCAACTCTGGGCTTCCCTGGTGGGCCCGTCCTCGCCGACGCCAACCCACTCCCCTTTCAAGGTTTTGCAAAACGCCGCCTCAGAACTGGAGACGGGCGCAAGACACACCTGCAGGGCCAAGACGGCCCCGGTTAGCAGTTTGTACATTCCCCCACTCGCCGAAACGGGGCAAAGGCCTCTCCTACCTTACGCCCCGCTGATCTCTCTCAAGTTTATGCGCTATTCGGAAACCTGCAGATTGACGGCCTTCGGGCCCTTGCCGCGCGGATCCGGCTGCGTCTCAAAAGAAACACGCATCCCCTCCCCGAGCATTGGCACGCCAGACCTCTCTACGGCAGAAATATGTACAAAGACGTCCTTACCGCCCTCATCGGGTGTAATGAAACCGAAACCCTTCGATTGATTGAAGAATTTCACGGTGCCGGACTGACGCATGCGTATGCTCCTTTTCCCCAACTGTAAATGCCGGCTGCCCGCAGGCATGCCGGTTAGGCAGGCATTCAGATGTCGGGGAAAACAGAACGCGCACGGCTTTACGCGGTTGTTCAGGCTACGTCAGCAATTTCCACCGGGTTCCGATAGGCCGCCCGATGGGCCGGAGTATGAGCGATTTACCCAGGGTCGGCAACGAATTTTTGCAAGACGCGTGCCGACAGATCACCATTGTATGCACGTGTTTGCGCCCTGCACACCACCCCCTTGCAAAGCCGCAGAAATTCGCTCTATGAATGAGGTTCCGACCTTCGAGGGATGTACAGGAGGCGTTATGAGAAGAGTGGTGCAGGCCGTCATTGCGGCCTGGGCGTTAGCGTGCTCGTTCGTGTATGTCGGCGCGCAAGCATTCACGGATGTCGGACTGGCTAAGAAGAGTTCTGGAGTCCACCAAGGATAGCTGGGTCGAGTTCGCGGTGACGAAGGCCGGCCAGCAAGTGATCAAGCTAAGCTATTTCTCCGTCTACAAATGCACGGTAAAGGTGCTGAAATATTCTTTCGACAATCGCAATGTCGATAAGAGTTTTGCCTTGCCGAAATGCGACCGGAACAACCCCTTCCAGATCGATAATCCGGACGCCTTCATGTTGCCCGTAAAAGGCGTCGTCAAGAATTTCAGCATGCAGGTTGTCTATGCCGACGGCACGATAAGTGCGATCCGCACCTATGAGCCCTGCAGCTTTGACGACGGTGGCTCCTGCACGCGTCTCGTCCGGGAGACGCCGGGACAGCCGAACCCCGCCGCTCCGGCAGCACCAGGGGGAGCCACGGCGCAGCGGCCCGCAGGCTGAGCTTTAGCCGGCGAGCCCGGTCGAGGTAGCAGGCACTAGGAAAACGCCCTCTCTTCGTTTGCGAAGAGAGGGGACGGATGGGGAGTGTGCCAGCTCAGCTCTTACCCTTGCTCTTGCGCCATTCTTCGAGGCTGGCGCGGCATTCGGGCGAGAATTTATCCATAAACGTCTTCGTGCATTTCTTAATCCGGCTGCCGTCTGGATTGGTGCAGAACTTCTTGAAGTCGTCGGCGCAGACTTTCCGCAGCTCGGCGCGGTGGACATTCCTTTGCAGCATCCTCAGCGCGCACCGCGTGAGAAGCAAGCGAGCCGATACTGAGGGCCAGCAGAACGGCAGAGCAGGATTTTGTCAGACTTAACAGCTTCATTGTCGATCCTTTGATTTTTTGCGACTGCGGACGCTGCCGCGGTGAAGTCATACGCCTCCAGCATGGCTTCGGGAAGACCGGGGTCTCGCCCGGTCTCATCACGCCGAGGTGACACTTCACGTCCCTGGCGCACACCGCCCATTTCAGGCGCGGCATCATTTACCGGCCATGAACGCCGGCTCCCCGATTGAGCAAACATCGCGCCGAGGGCGGCGGATGCCTCTCCCGCGCCTGGGACTTGCCAAATTGCGGCAAGCGCACCAAAGTGCCCGGACCAAGAAAACCCGGCGAAAATCAGGGCCGGGCCGGAGAAACGCTGAGGTGGAAAGTGCCGTTTTGCGTGAGGGCGTCGTCGCGCGATCTCACGCCGTCGAACTGGAAAACATCCGTGTCGCCTTTGCCGAGCGCAGCGGGGGAGCTTTCGTTGCGGTCGAGAACGCCACGCTCAAGGTCGGCGAGGGGGAATTCGTGGCGATTGTCGGGCCGACCGGCTGCGGGAAGTCTACGCTGCTCAATATCGCGGCGGGCCTGCTGAAGCCGTCGGGCGGCCGCTGCAGTGTGGGCGGTGAGCCGGTGAACGGCATCAATCGGCAGGCCGGCTATCTGTTCCAGGCCGATGCGCTCATGCCTTGGAAGACTGCGATCGAAAATGTCGCGATCGGTCTGGAGGTGCGCGGTTGCCCTCGTGCAAGCGCCCGCGGCGAGGCGTTAGCCTGGCTGACCCGCGTAGGCCTTGCCGGCTTCGAGGGCCGCTATCCGCACCAGCTCTCCGGCGGACAACGCAAGCGTGTCGCCCTCGCTCAGGTCCTGATCCTCCACCCCAAACTCCTCTTGATGGATGAGCCGTTCGGTCCGCTCGATGCGCAGACCCGCGCCATTATGGGCGAGCTGCTGCTCGACCTCTGGTCAGCGGACCGCAAGGCGGTGATGTTTGTCACCCACGATCTGGAGGAGGCAATCGCGCTGGCAGACCGTGTGGTGATCATGTCGGCGGGCCCGCACGCCCGCATCATCGGCGACCACAAGGTGCCGCTGACGCGCCCGCGGGATATTACCGAGAGCCGGCATTTACCCGGGTTCATCGAAACGCACAAGGCTGTCTGGCAGCAGCTCAAGCGTGAGGTCCTCAAAACCTATGCGGCGCCCGGCCATGGCTAGATCGCGCCTCATACTCTGGAGCCTGCAGCTCCTCGTCGGCTTTGTCGCGCTCGTCCTCTGGCATGTGCTCACGACCGTGCCAATCGGCGGCAAGCCGCTGCTCGATCCGTTCTTCTTCCCACGGCCACTCGATGTGCTCGCCCGCACCTGGAAGGATATCAACGGGGCAGCGATCTGGCGTCATATCTCCATCACCCTGCTCGAGACCGTGCTGGCGTTCCTGATCGGCGCCGCCGGCGGCCTTTTAATCGGATTTTGGTTCGCGCGGCGGGCGCTGCTCGCCGCCGTCATGGACCCCTATGTCAAGGCCGCCAACGCGCTACCCCGCGTGGTGCTGGCACCGATCTTTGCGCTCTGGTTTGGGCTGGGCATCTGGTCGAAGGTGGCGCTCGGCGTGACGCTGGTATTTTTTATCGTGTTCTTCAACGTCTATCAGGGCGTCAAAGAGGTCTCCCCGACCGTGCTTGCCAATGCCCGCATGCTCGGCATGAGTGACCGGCAGTTACTCCGCCATGTTTATCTCCCCTCGGCGATGTCCTGGGTGTTCTCCTCGCTTCACACATCAGTCGGCTTTGCACTCGTGGGAGCGGTGGTCGGCGAATATCTTGGCGCCGCCGCCGGCCTTGGCTACCGCATCGCCCAGGCCGAAGGGGTATTCGACGTGACGGGGGTGTTCTCCGGCATGCTGATCCTCGCCATCTTTGTCATCATTATTGACGCCTTCGTCTCGCTCGCCGAAGCTCGGCTCCTGAAATGGCGGCCGCGCGAGACGGTTGCCACGGCACAAGGCTAGGCGCGCTCTGAGCGATGAAAAACCGGCAGCTCCACGCATTCTGCCGTCATCCCCGCGGAAACGGGGACCCAGTAGGCCGCAGCGATTGGGGTGACGTTCAGGGGCCTGCGTGTACTGGATTCCTGTGTTCACGGGAATGACACCTACATTGCTGGGGGCCGTGGAAGGTGCCCGGTTGACGACGGTTTAAACTTCAGGGAGGAAGTACCATGAAACTCTGTATCAGACTGGCGGCGGCCCTGGTGGCGCTGGCCTTTGCCGGCGGCGCTCAGGCGGCCGAGGCGGAAAAGAAGGATGTCTCGCTCGGCGTCGGCGGCAAGAACCTGCTCTATTACCTGCCGCTGACGATTGCCGAGAAGAAGGGCTATTTCACTGAGGAAGGCCTCAACGTCACTATCAACGATTTCAAGGGCGGCTCGCAGAGCCTGCAGGCCTTGCAAGGCGGCTCGGTCGACGCGGTGACCGGCGCCTATGAGCACACCATCCGCATGCAGGTGAAGGGTCGCCCGGTGATTGCCCTGATTGAGCTCGGCCGTTTTCCGGGCCTTGTACTGGGCGTCAGGACCGCGCTGAAGGACAAAGTGAAGAAGCCGGGTGACCTCAAGGGCATGAAAATAGGCGTCACCGCCCCAGGCTCCTCGACCAATAATTTTGTCAACCTCCTCCTCGGCAAGGATGGCGTGAAGCCGGACGAGGTTTCGATTATCGGCGTTGGCGCCGGGCCGACGGCGGTTGCTGCCATCAAGAGCGATCAGATTGACGCCATCTCCAATCTCGAGCCGGTGATTTCGACACTCACCCGCGATAACTCGATCTATATCCTGGCAGACACCCGTACCGAGGAAGGCTCAAAAGCGATTTTTGGCGGCAACTCGTCGGCGGCGGTGCTCTACTCGACGCCAGAGTTCATCGAGAGCAACCCCATCACCACGCAGCGTCTCGTGAATGCGCTCAACAAGGCGCTGAAATGGATTGCGCAGGCTTCCGCCGAGGACGTCGCCGCAGCCGTACCCGAGGAATACTACCTCAACGACCGAGCGCTCTACATCGAGGCGGTGAAGCATTCGCTGCCGACCTACTCGCGCGACGGTATCATCAGCGAGGCGAGCATGAAGGCGGCACAGGAATTGCTCGCCTTCGACCCGGAGGTCGCCGCGGCGACAGTCGATCTGTCCAAAACTTTTGATGGGCGTTTCATCGCCAAGGTCGATCACCCAAAGCAATAGCAAGACCCAAGGCGCGGAGAAGGGGCTTTCCGTCGGTCAGCATGCAGCAGGATAAACCGATGGATGCGAGCATCCCTTCCCCCCAAGACTGGCCGCGTTTCCTGCCATCGGGAGATGCGGCCCTTACAGTCGAGTTGGGCGATGGTGTCGACCGGCGGATCAGCACCAAGGTGGTCCGCCTGCACCAGCACTTGCGCGCATCGCCGTTGCGGGGCGTGAAGGAGACGCTACCGACGTTCCGCTCGCTGCTGGTCGCCTATGACCCGCGCGAGACCGATCCCGTCACCTTGCAAGAGGCGCTCTGCGGCATCATTCGCGACCTTCCCGACACGGCGCTCCCATCGCGCCGATGGCGCATCCCGGTCTGCTATGCGCCGGAGCTGGCCCCCGACCTCGCCGAGGTGGCGCGCCTTTGCGCGATGTCGGTGGAGGCCGTCGTTGAATGCCAGGCGAGCGCCCTCTATTACGTCTACATGCTCGGCTTTCTCCCAGGCTTTGCCTATCTCGGCGACCTCCCGAAACCGCTGCATCTGCCGCGGCGCAAAGACCCGCGCACGCGCGTGCCGGCCGGATCGCTCGCCATCGCCACCTCTTTAGCCGCGGTCTATCCGTTCGAGAGTCCGGGCGGCTGGCATATTATCGGACGCACGCCGGTCCGCTTTTTCGATCCGGCGGCGGCCGAACCTTCCCTGCTTGCGCCGGGCGATGAAGTGCGCTTCGAGCCCGTAACGCTTGCCGCTTTCGAAAGGCTTGCCACTGCCGGAGAGGCGCGGCCACAGCTCGAGGGTGAAGCGGTCTCATGAGCACTGCTCTCGCCGTGCTGGCGCCGGGGCTCAATGTCACGGTTCAAGATCTCGGCCGACCGGGATTTCAGGCGGTCGGCGTATCCCCTGCGGGCGCGCTCGATCCGATTACACTGTGCCTCGCCAACCGGCTGGCCGGCAACGAAGACGGCGAAGGCGCGCTGGAGATGCGCTTCAGCGGCCCGGCATTCGAGGTGCAGGGCGGACGGGCTCGCCTCGCCGTGGCGGGCGAGAGCGTGGAGGTGGCGCTCCTGCCGACGCCGGAGACGCGCCTGCCGGCCTATCGAAGCTTTACGCTGAGGCCCGGCCAGCAATTCCGGGTGATCGTGAGAGGCGGCGGCCCCTGCTATCTTGCTGTCGAAGGCGGCTTCGACCTCCCGCAAGTGCTCGGCAGCCTCTCGACATTCGCAATGGCCGCGATCGGCGGATATCATGGCCGCGCGCTGCAGACCGGCGATGTGCTGCCGCTACGATTGCCTATGCCATCGGAGGGCGGCGAACGCGTGCTGCGTCCGCCCCGATCCGCACCGGCTGATGCCATACGGGTGATCATGGGACCGCAGGCCGATCGCTTCACCGAGGCGGGCTTGCTGCGTTTCTTGAGTGAGAGCTTTACGATTTCCCATCTTTCCAACCGGATGGGCCTGCGCCTGGAGGGACCGGTCATTGCTCATGACGGCAGCTTTGATCTGATCTCCGACGGCAATGCCCATGGGGCGATCCAGGTGCCGGGCTCGGGCCTCCCGATCGTTCTCCTTGCCGATCGCGCTCCGACCGGCGGCTATCCGAAAATCGCCACGGTGATCACGGCCGACCTCCCGCTCGTCAGCCGCTTGCCGCCGGGCGCGCAGCTTCGCTTTGCGGCGGTGACGCATGAAGAGGCGGTCGAGGCGCTGCGGGCGCAGGATGCCCTGCTGGCGCGTCTCAAGGCCTCGATCGTCCACTACCGCGATCCCGGCGATGCACTCGCGCGCGCTCTCTTGGAGGAGAACATCATCAGCGGCGTCACCGACGCGCGATAAAGCGCGGCAGCAGGCGAGCAGCTAAGGAAGGACCACCGCCCCATCCGGGGCGAGCCGGAAGCCGGGATTGTGGGCGACCTCCCAGACATGGCCGTCGGGATCGGCGAAGAAGCCGTGATAACCGCCCCAAAACGCCTTTTGCGGCTCTTTGAGGATTGTCGCGCCGGCCGCCGCGGCTTGGGCGATAATGGCATCGACTTCGGCGTCGCTGCCAACATTCTGCGCGAGCGAGATGCCGCCATTGCCGGTCCACACGCTCGCGGCATTGCCGTCCTCCTCGGCGGCTTCGCGACCGAACAACGCCAGCACGGTCGGGCCAAGCTGGAAGAAGGCAACGCTCTCGCCGCTGATGCCCGATTTCACCAAGCCCAGCGCCTCATAGAAGCGCGTCGCTGCCGGAACGCTTTTCACGCCCAATGTCACCAATGAAATCCGTAGCGTGAAGGGTGCTTCCATTTCGATCTTCGCCTCGGTTTCTTCCTCAGAAGCCGCGAGTGGCTGCCGCTGAGCGTAAATTATCTTAACCGCTCACGTGTTGAAAGTTTTACACGGGGGTTGCACGTCCGTTGCACGAGGCTCCATCGCCGCTGGCTCAACTCCTGCGGCCGGAGCACTCCCGGTTTACTCCCCGGCCGGCCACGGGGGCGGGTCGACACCCCGGCGCATTATGCCTGTCACGCTGATGAAGCGTCGCTCTGCCACTTTTGGAGGCGCAAGTCAGCGAGCCACATCAAAGCGCAAGCCCGACGACGCCGACGGTGAACATTAGTCCGAGCGAGAGGCGCCTGACCACGCGTTCGTGAAGCCGGTCGAAGAGTTTGCCTCCAAACCAGGTCGCGATCAGGTAAGGCGCCGCCAGAAGCGCAGCCGAGCGAAGTAGTGCCGTCGTGATCACGCCGCCGGCAAGCAGCATGGTAAGCCCCAACAACGAGATGGCCGTGACGAAGACAGTCAGATTGGCGCGTGTGACCGCCTGGGGGTCCGGCCCGGACAGCAGATAGAGAATGACGGGTGGTGCGCCGATGCTGGTTGCCCCGAGCAGCACGCCCACAAGACTGCCGAGGGCAAGCGACGTCGAGGGCCGCGGCTGGCCGGAATAGCGTAGGCCCATCAGCAGAATGAAGCTGAAGAGGACCACGACGGCCGAAATCGCTTTGCGGGCGATCACCGGGTCGAGAGTGACGAGCAGGTAGCCGCCGATCGGCACGGTGAGGCAAGCGGGAACAATCAAATAGCCTAGCGTGGGCCAGCGCACTTTAGGCAGCGCATCGGGAAACACGACAAGCGCTGCGGCGGCCTCCAGGGTCAGGGCGATGACCACCGTCGGAACGGCCCCGATCAGATAGCTGAGCGGTGGGGCCATCACCATGGCCCCGCCAAAGCCAGTAATGCCGCGAATGAAGCCTGCGAGCGTCACCACGCCGACTGCGCTTAGCAATGCCTCATTGTCCATTTCACCCCCCGCTTGCGCCGCAAAAGCGTCAGTCCCCTCGTCACCTATCTGCTCTCTCGCCCGTGCAAAAAGCGCTTCCAAGGAAAGCTGCCATGATGCGCTACAGATCGCGGCAGGTGGGGCTTTTGCGGCCAAAGCCGTCGTGCAGATCCAACATGCGCTCGAACCAGCGGGCTGTCGCGCTTTCGGGAGGAAGGATCGTCTCGGGTTTGCATACATGCGCCCATTGCAGCGAGCCGAACAGGATGTAGTCCGCGTAATTGGGGGCCGCGCCGCCGAGCCAGTCGTGGGCCGCGAGGGTGTTCTCCATCGGCTGCAGGGCGTTCTGGAAGCGCTGGAGGGCGCCTGTGGGGTCGGCGCTGTACGCCTCGAGCGATTGGCCAAGGATCTTTTCGCGACTTTCGCGGAAATAGCCGAGGTCTTTCTCCGCCAGTTTCCTATAGACCTCAATCCACAGCAGCGGGCGCAGCGTTGGATGGAGAACGAGATCGCACCATTGATTGACGAAATGGGCCGCTGTCCGCTCCGCCGCCGTTGCCATCAGCGGCGGGCGGTCGGGATAGGTCTCGTCCAGATAGACGGCGATCGACCAGCTGTCGTGCAGCCAGCGACCCTCATCTACCAGAACGGGAACGCGGCCCTGGCCGGTCGCGGCGATCGCCTCCTTTTCGGTGAAGCGCCATGGCACGGCTTCAAAGTCGAGACCCTTATGGCGCAAGGCCATCTTGGTCCGCCAGCAGAACGGGCTCATGCGCATGGTCTCATTGCCCGCAGCAAGATCATAGAGCGTGCGCGCCATCAGTTCCTCCCTTGCGGCATGCGGGTCTGTTATGAAGCGGCGTTATGCCCTCGCCCTTGCATGCCGTTGATTTCGAACTCCCGGGCCGGCCCGTCGCTCAGGCTGCGCGCAGTCCGAGCATGCTGCGCGCCTGCTCGGGCGATGCCACACCGCGTCCACAAGCCTTGGACATGTCCGCGATCCGGGCGACCAGCTCGGCATTGCTGGACGCGAGGCGATCGCGGTCGAATTTTAGATTGTCCTCCAGCCCGGTACGCACATGACCGCCGAGTTCCAGCGTCCATTCGTTGACCTCGAGCTGGTGCCGGCCGATACCGGCCGCCGCCCAGGTCGCGTCCGGCATCAGGTCGGTGAGCTCGCCGACCAGAAGTTCCAGAATCCGCCGCCGCGCCGGCAGCGCGTTGGGAACGCCGAGCACGAACTGTACATGAAGCGGGCGCTTGATCAGTCCGCGCTCCGCCAGGTTTTGCGCGTTGTAGAGCATCGCCAGATCGAACACCTCGATTTCCGGCTTGATATCGAACTCCAGCATGCTGCTCGCCAGGCCGTCGATGAGCTGCGGCGGGTTTTCATAGATCTGTCCGGGGAAATTGACGGAGCCGGTGGTGAGCGAGGCCATGTCGGGGCGCAGGAACAGGGCCTGGCCGCGTTCCTCCTGATTGCGCCCGCGCCCACCGGTGGAGAACTGGATGATCATGCCAGGGCAATGCTTCTTCACGCCCTCCTGCACCCTAGCGAACAGCTCCGGGCTGGAGGAGGGGCTCTCATCGGCATTGCGGACGTGGATATGCACCAGGCTCGCGCCGGCCTCGAAGGCCTCATGGGTCGAACTCGATCTGCTCGTCCGGCGTCACCGGCACGGCCGGGCTTTGCGCCTTGCGCGGCATAGCGCCGGTGATGGCGACAGTGATGATGGTTGGTTGCATCAGGCTTTCCTCCCTTGCGCGCTGCCGGCCTGCGAATGATGGCGGAAGTGGAAGGACTTGATGTCGGGCCGCAGCGCGATTTCCTTGGCCAAAGTCGCAAGCGGTGTTGCGGCCAGCGGATAGTCGGTGTTGATCGGTCCGGCGGCTTTCAGCGCGTCGTATTCCGGTTTCGCATAGTAGGCCGCCAGCAGCAGGTCGTCGTCCGAGCGGAACGGGCCGCGCTCCCGCCGGATGCGCTCGATGCCGGGAGCGAGGAGATCGCCGGGGCGTGCGGTGTTCGGCTCGGCGCCGTTCGTGAGGCGGTCGAGCACATTCGGCTCGATCGGGCCGGCGATCTCGCCGTAATAGCCGAGCACATATTTGCGCACCTCGTCGGGCACCGTGGCGTAGCGCTCCTTGCCCATCACATTCAACACGGCCTGCGTTATCACGAACTGGGCGAACGGGCTGACGATGATCGGGTATCCGAGCTCCCGGCGGACGCGGGCGGCTTCCTCCAGAATCTCCGGCATGCGATGAGCGATGCCGAGCGGGGTGAGCTGTGATTTGAGATTGGAGATCATGCCGCCAGGCATCTGGTGCTCGTAGTGGAAGGCGTCGTGCTCCAGGATCTCCCCGGTCGGCTTGCCTTCGCGCCTGGCGATAAAGCGGAGCTTGTCGGCAACGTTGCGAACCGGCTCCAGATCGATATCCGTCGTATAGCCGCGCCGGGACAGGTTATCGACAAACTGCTCGGTTGCCGGATGCGACGCGCCATTGGCCAACGTCGATGTTGCGGTATGGACCACCTCGACGCCAAGTTCGACCGCCTGCAGCGCGACGTAAGGCGCAAGGCCCGAGAGGCAGTGCGAGTGGAGCTGCAGGGGCAGCGCGCCGCAGGCGGCCTTTGCCGCTGGCACGAGCGTCGCGGCCCGCTCGGGGGTCAGCAGCCCGCTCGGGTCTTTGATGAAGATCGCATCCGCGCCGAGCGCGACCAGCTCCCGGATCTTGCGGGCATAATAGGCATCGGTGTGCACCGGGCTGACAGTGTAGACCACGCCCGCATCGACATAGAGGCCGACCTGCTTGGCGGCCTGGATCGGCACTGACATGTTGCGCATGTCGTTCAGCGCGTCATAGGGCGTGTGATAGCGGATGCCGTTGGCATAGATGCGCTCAGCGGTGAGCGCCACGATGTCGTCGGGAAAGAACTCGAAGGTGAACAGGCTTTGCCCGCGGGTCATGACGATCAGCGGCGTCTTCACCCATGAGGAAAGGATGCGCATCCGCTCCCACGGGTCCTCGCGCAGATAGCGGACGCAGACATCGAACACCGCCCCGCCGACCAGGTCGATCGCCTCGAAACCGGCGCGATCGAGCTGCGGGGCCAGCTCCGACATCATTGCCGTGGTCATGCGCGTCGCCCACAGGCATTGGTGCGCATCGCGCAGGGTAACGTCGATCAGGCGGATCTTGCGCTCGCCGCTCATGAGAGCATCTCCTCCTCCACCCAGCGCGTATGGGCCGAGCCGGCGACAAACTCCGGCCTCTCGATCACCTGCGCATGGAACGGCAGGGTTGTCGCCACGCCCGCCACGCGGAAGTTCGCCAGCACCGACTTTGCGCGGTTCAGCATGGCGGCGCGGCTGTCGCCGCTGATGATAAGCTTGCCGAGCAGGGAGTCGTAGAAGGGGGGCACGACATAGTTCCGGTAGACATGGCTGTCGAGGCGGATGTCCTTACCGCTCGGCGGGCGCCACTCGCTCACCCGCCCCGGTGATGGGCTAAAGCCGGTCGCGGGGTCCTCGGCATTGATGCGGAACTCGATGGCGTGCCGCGCGCGCGAGGACTTCGGCTGAGCGAAGGAGAGCGCCTCCCCTGCCGCCACACGGAGCTGCTCGACCACGAGATCGACGCCAAAAAGCGCCTCCGTCACCGGGTGCTCCACCTGGATTCGGGTGTTCATCTCGATGAAGAACCAGCGGCCGCTGTCGAGGTCGTAGATGAACTCGATGGTGCCGGCGCCCTGATAACGCAGCGTGCGCGCCAGTGAGACGGCGGCATCAGCGATTTCGGCGCGGGTCTTGGCATCGAGAACGGGTGAGGGGGCCTCCTCGATCAATTTCTGATGGCGGCGCTGGATGGAGCAATCGCGCTCCCACAGATGCACGATGCGGCCACGGCTGTCACCGAACACCTGCACCTCGATATGGCGGACATTGGTGAAGAAGCGCTCCAGAAACAGGTCGGCCTGGCCGAAAGCGGCCTCGGCCTCGGCTGCGGCCTGCGCGAACAGAGACGGAAATTCCTGCGCTGACCTCACGACCCGCATGCCGCGACCCCCGCCTCCGCCGACTGCCTTGAGCAGCAGCGGAAAGCCGATGCGGTCTGCCAGCTCGGCGGCGGGGCCGGCGTCGGTGAAGCCCTCGGGTGAGCCCGGCACGATCGGAACGCCATTGCGCTCCGCGCTCTCGCGGGCGGCGACCTTGTCGCCCATCAGCGCGATCACCTCCGCGCTCGGGCCGATGAAGATCAGCCCGGCCTCGGTACAGGCCGCCGCGAAGGACGCCTTTTCCGCCAGAAACCCATAGCCGGGATAGACCGCATCGCAGCCGGTACCACGGGCTGTTTCGATGATCGCTTTGGCGTCCAGATAGCTTTGCGACGACGGCGGCGGTCCGATGCAGACGCTGCGATCCGCAGCCCAGACATGGGGCGAATTGCCGTCGGCCTCCGAATAGACCGCCACGCTTTCCAGGCCGAGCTTGCGGCAGGCCCGAACGGCCCGGAGGGCGATCTCGCCGCGATTGGCAATGAGTACCCTGTGCACCCGCCCCTCACTCAACCACCTGACTGCATCGATCTTGCTGATCAAAAAATCATGTTGCAAGATTATTTGTTTCGGATTTTGATAATTCGTATGGCGATAGGGCGAGCAGGGGTTGAACAGCGCAATGGAGGGCACGACCTCTCCATGCCGCAGCTGCGCCTGCCCGGCACGCATGAGGCGACCACCTCCGGCCTTGCCCTGAAGGCATTTGCCGTGCTGGAGACGATCGTCGCCTCGCCGCGTCCGCTCAGCGTTACTGATCTGTCGGTGCTGATGGGCATCCCCAAGCCGACAATGCACCGCATCGTCCGCCAGCTCGACGATGACGGCCTGCTGCAGCGCGAACCGCGCAGCCGCGCCCACGGGCCAGGGCCACGCCTGATCGGCTTTGCCATGAACGCGATGCGCGCCTCGATGCGTTCCGCTCCCCGGCATGCCGTGCTCGAAGCGCTCTCGGCGCGGGTCGGCGAGACCTGCAATTTCGGCATGCTGGACGGCAATGCCGTCACCTATCTCGACCGCGTCGAGGCGTTCTGGCCGTTCGGGCTGAAATTCGAGCCAGGCTCGCGGGTGCCGATCCACTGCACGTCGATGGGCAAGCTCCTGCTAAGCAGTCTGCCGAAGCGCCGCCGTGAGGAGCTAATCGGCCGCGCGCAGCTCCACCGCTACACCGAGAATACCATCACCGAGCTCGAGCCCTTGCGTAAGGAGCTCGATGAGATCCGCAAGCGCGGCTACTCGATCGACAATCAGGAATTCCTGGCCGGCGTCGTCTGCCTTGCCGTGCCGCTTCTGGACGAGAATGGCGCCGTCTGCGCGGCGCTTGCCGTTTCCGCCCCGCAGGCGCGCATGCCGATTGCGGCCGCGATCGAACATCTGCCAGCACTGGAGGAGGCGGCGAAGGAACTCGCGACCCATCTGCTACCCAGCAGCCGCGGTGAAGAGAGCTGACGAGGCGCACCATGAGCGAGATGCGGTTCGATGAGATCAGCGAAATCCTGAAGATCATCGATTCCAGCGCCTGCGAGGAATTCGTCCTCGAAACCGATAGGATCAAGCTTGTGGTGCGCCGCCGGTCGCGCGGCGCCGAGCCGGCCGCCGCCGACCTCTCATCAACGCCGCGTCAGCTCGAGCGCTCTGCTCCCCCCGCCCCGGCCCAGCAGGCCGGGTCGGTCGCAGCGCCCGTCGTGGCAAGGCCAGCGGCGGCCGAGCCGGGCCCAGCGGCGTCAGGCATCATGGTTGCCGCCCCGATGGTCGGCACGTTCTACCGCGCACCCTCGCCAGGCGCGGCACCTTTCGTGGAGACCGGAACGCGCGTCAATGAAGGCGACGCGCTGTGTCTGATTGAGGTGATGAAGCTGTTCACCACCATCTATGCGCCCTGCAGCGGCAGGGTCGCGGATATCGGGGCGAACAACGGCGAGCTCGTGGAATATGGGCAGATGCTGTTCGTGATCGAGGCATAGCGGCTCAGCGGGCGCCCTCGGCGCCAGCGCTCGCCAGAAAGCAAAGGCAAAGCGCGATTGTCTCCGGGTGGAGCGCAATCGACGCCCGGCCGATCTCGGCCGGGCGCGTGCCTATACGTCGCTAAAAGCCCCAAACAAGGGGCACTGATGGGAGGAAGAACCGATGAGACGATTTCTGACAGCACCTCTTGGCGCGCTGGGCCTCATGGCCGCAGCCCTTGCCGCGCCGCCGGTTTCGGCACAGCAGGCCAACCCCATCGTCCCGATGCTGCTATGCCCGTTCGGCTGCGGCAATACCGAAGGCTACTCGATCCTCGGTAATCTGGTTGCACGCGGAAGCGACCCGATCACCCTCGCGCCTCAGGAAACGCCCGGCTACATGTACAATGTGCGCGCCATGGTCGAGGAGCGCCGCTGGGCGAATACCGTGTTCGGCACTGAGGACACCATCATCCAGCTCGCCCCGCAGGGCGGGAAGGAGGAGATCAAGGAGTTCCTGCCGGAGCCGATCAAGATCTCGTTCAAATTGCTGTTCGGCGAGGCGTTTTGGGCTCAGGGCAAGTACTTCATCACCTATGATCCGAACATCAAAACGCCTGCGGACCTGAAGGGCAAGCGCATCGCGCTGGGGCTGCGCACCCAGAGCGATTTCGGCTTCTTCGCGCGCCTCATCCTCGAATATGGCTATGGCGTCACCGCGCAGAATTCCGACATCCGGCATGTCTCGCCGGATGCCGCCGTGCAGCAGCTGATCGACGGCGGCGCCGATGCGGCTGTCGCCGCCATCGGCACCAATCCTAGCTACAGCGAATGGCTGGTGAGCGGGCCGCTGCGCAAGCTGGAGGCGGCCGGGCGAAAGATCAACTATATCGGGATCGACAAAGAGGCCATCGATAAGGTGAATGCGCGCTGGAATATCGGCCTCCTGACCGCCGAGGTTCCCGCCGGCAAGATGCCCTTGCAGGACAAGCCGTTCCTGTCCGCGTTCAACCGCGGCTATATCGCGGCTCACCCCTCGCTGTCCGAGGACGCAGCCTACAACCTTGTAAAGGCGGTTGCGAAATACGGGCCGGAAAATGGCCAAGCTCAATGCGCTGTGGAAGCTGTGGGGCAAGGAGATGATGCTACACGGCCTCAGCGAGGAAAATGTCCATCCGGGCGCCAAGAAGGCCTACCAAGAGCTAGGCTGGTGGGACGAGCATAAGAAATATCCCCCGGTCGTCTTCGCCAAATGATGCGGTCGTGAGCCGAGCGCCCGCCGCCCTCAGCGCGGCGGGCAAGAGCGATAACCCCCAAGGATCGGGGTTCCCATGACGCGACATCTTGAGCGGGTACGCATGGCGGCCAATGCCCTGTTCTGGGCATTCGGCCTCGTGCTGAGCTTCTATCTCGCGGCAGCGGCTTTCGGCTATGTTCGCAATTCGTCCGAGCACTATTCCAACTTCATCCTCGGGGTGCTCGGCCTCTCCGGTTTCTACACCATCGCCAATCTGGCCGAGAGTCGAGCTCAAAACTCCGGCGAAGTCGCCCTTGCGGTTCTGGCTACCTTTCGCCATCGCGGTGATCGGCACCGTACTCGCCATCGCCTCGGCGGGCTATGTCCGCTGGAACGCCGTGCATCTGGAGACGACGCAGCCATTCTTTGCCGCTCAGGATTTCAATGTCGGTCTGGTCCTCATCGTCTCGGTGCTGGTGCTGAACTGGTTCCATTGGGGGGCGCTGCTGACGGGCATCATTGCGCTTTCCGTCGTCTACTTCTTCTACGGCTATCTCATCCCCTACCCGCTCCTGGCCACTCCCCAATACGACCCGGAATTCGTGATGAACTATCTGGGGCTTGGGACCAATGAGGGGCTGTTCTGGTTCGCGCGCGAGGCGGCCGACAGCATCTGGTTTCTGATTATTTTCGCCGGCGCGCTCTTCTCGGTCGGCACGCTGCGCATGGTGATCGAGGTCGGCAAGGCGGCCGGCAACCGGGTGGCTGGCGGCGCAGCGTTTCCCGCCATCGTCGGCAGCGGCATCATTGCCGCTATCATGGGCACCGCAGTCTCCAATGTGGTGCTGACGGGGCGCTTCACCATCCCGATGATGAAGGGCAAGGGCTACAGCGCGCCGATGGCCGGCGCCATCGAGGCGACCGCCGGTACCGCCGGGCAGATCATGCCGCCGATCCTCGGCCTTGCCGCCTTCATGATCGCGGCGCTCCTCAACCGGCCCTATGTCGAGATCGCCATGGCGGCGCTGATCCCGGGGCTGCTCTACATGACGGGCGTCACCTCGGGCGTCGTCACTTATGCGCGCCGTCACAAGCTGCCCAGACTCTGCGAACCCGTTGACACGCGCCTTCTCCTGCGCCTTGCGCCGACGTTTCTGATCTCGTTCAGCGCGGTGATGTATCTGCTGCTGAGCTACTACACCCCCTCCTATGCCGGGCTGATCGGCACCGGCATCGCGCTCGCTCTGGGGCTGCTGCAGGGCCCCTATCGCCCGCGCTGGCCCGAGGTGGTAAGCGCGTTCAAGGATGCGCTGGCGATGGCGGGCGTCCTATCGCTGCTGCTCATCGCCATCGGGCCGCTGGGCCAAGTGTTCTTGACGACGAACCTCTCCAACCGGCTCGGCACCATTCTCATCCTCATTCTGCCGAATTCGGAGCTCTTGCTGCTGATCGGGGCCGCTTGCCTGGCGCTGATCCTCGGAATGGGGCTGCCCACGCCCGTTGCCTACATCGTCGTGGCCCTCGCGCTGGTTCCGTTTCTTCAGCAGCTCGGCGTCGACGCGCTGATGGCGCATTTCTTCGTGTTCTATTTCGCCTGCTACTCGGCGCTGACGCCTCCAGTCGCCGTCGCAGCTCTGGCGGCTGCAAAGATCGCGGAGGCAGGCTTCCTGGATACCGCGAAGGATGCGATGAAGCTGATGCTGACGACCTTCGTGATCCCGTTCGCGTTCGTCTACTACCCCTCGCTGATGGGCTTCCCCCATCTCGAATGGGGCGTTCTGGTCCCGGTCATCACCTGCCTGCTGCTGCAATGGACCGTGTCGGCCGCCTGCTACGGCAATTTCCGGCGCGATCTCAGCGCGGTCGAGCGGACGCTGTTCGCCGCCGTGTCGGTCGCTGGATACGCCGCGCTCACCGACAGGGGCATCTACTCCAACCTCTTGTTCGGCGGAATGCTGGTCCTGCTCGCGGCCTACGTGCTGATGACGGATGCCAAGACCACCGATCGGCCGCAGCAAACGCAGCGCAGCATGGCTCCGCAGCAGCCCCGCCCGGCCGACGCGCGCGCCGGCAGCCATTTCGAGTGACAAGCAGCTCAATCAACCAAGGAGAGTCGCCATCATGAAGCCGAATATGGGCGATGCGGGCAAAGTGGTCATCACCGTGGCAACCACGGGCGGACTACACGGCAAGGAGTCCAACCCCGCCCTCCCCGAGCAGCCGAAGGAGATCATCCAGAACTTCCACGACTGCTTTAACGCAGGCGCCACCGTCGCTCATATGCATGTGCGCGATCCCCGCGGTGTCACCACGGCCGATCTCAGCGTCTATTCGGAGGTGATCGACGGGGTGATGGACCGCTGCGCCGGCATGATCACGCAGGTCGGCAACGGCATCGGCGTGCGCTACGAGACGCCAGGCGCGGAAGGCGTGCCGTTCTCCCTCGAAGAGCGCATGAACCTCCTCGGCATCCAGCCTCAGCCCGATCAGCTCACCCTCAATCTCGGCACCTTTCATTTCGAGCACAAGAACACCGAATTCCTGTTCCCCAATTCCAAGCGCTGGAACGCCGAGTTCGTCGAGGGCTGCAAGAAGCGGGGCATCCGCAACGAGCTGGAAGTCTACGATCTCAGCCACATCCAGAATGCGCTCGATCTGATGGAGCGCGGCGTGCTCGAGCCGCCTCTGCACTTCAGCTTCGTGATGGGTATCAAGGGCGGCATTCCGCCGACTCCGGCCAATCTGCTGGCCATGCTCGACGCCATCCCCGAAGGGTCGTCCTGGCAGATCGTCAGCATCGGCAAATACCAGCTTCCGCTCAGCACCATGGCGCTGGCGATGGGGGGCAATATCCGCGTGGGGATGGAGGACAATGTCTATTTCAGCCAGGGCGTGCTGGCGGTGAGCAATGTGCAGCTGGTCGAGCGTGCCGTTCGGATCGTGCACGAGCTTGGCCGCGAAGTGGCAACGCCCGAGGAAGCGCGCGCGCTGATGCATCTGCCGCCGACGCCCCAGCGCCGTCCCGGACAGCAGCAGAGCGCTTCATGAACGATCCGCTGTTCACCCTGCAAGGGAGCGCCATCCTGGTCGCCGGCGGCGCGGGAGGGCTCGGCGTGCCTCTGGCGCAGGGCTTTGCCGAGCGGGGCGCGCGCGTGCTGATCGCCGATGTGGACGAGCAGCGCGCCGCCGAGGCCGCCGGTCGCATCAAGGCCGCCGGCGGGGAGGCGGAAGCCACCGCGCTCGATGTGGTCAGCGCCGCATCCTGCGCGGCCGCCGTCCATCGGATTACGGAGCTTTGGGGCCGAATCGACGGCCTGGTGAACGCAACCGGCGTTTACATGGTCGCGCCGGCCCTCGAGCTCGATGATGCGGTCTGGGAGAAGACCCTGGCCATCAATCTGACCGGCGCCTTTCGCCTTGCCCGGGCGGCGGGTGCGGCGATGGTTCCCCAGCGATCGGGGTCAATCATCACTCTCGCCTCGGTCTCTAGCACCGTCGCCAATCCGCATTACGCCGCCTATGCCTCCAGCAAGGGCGGCGTTGCCCAGCTCACGCGGGTGCTGGCGGTGGAATGGGCCGCTCAAGGCGTCCGCGTCAACGCGATCGGGCCGGCGGTGACACCAACACCGCTCGCCCGTCCGATACTCGACGACGCACATCAGCGCGAAGGCGCGCTCGCGCGCATTCCGATGGGCCGGTTCGGCACCCCCGAGGACATTCTCGGCGCAGCGGTTTACCTCCTCTCGCCCGCCGCGGCCTTCATGACGGGCCAGATCCTCTATGTTGACGGAGGGCGGACATTAAGCTAAAGCGTGGCCGGGACTGGGGTTCGCGAATGCAAGCAGCCTATTATGAGAGGAACGGCGCGAAACTGCGCTGGGCTTCAGGCGGCGTCCCAGCCCTCGCGCATCAGCCTGTAACCGCGCTCATACACGTCTTCCGGGCGATCGAATAGCGGACGCCAGATTTTTGTCGCGGCGGCCAGATCCGGCAGCGCCGACCCGAACGCTTCGATGGTCAGCCATCCGTCGTAGCCGCCCTTCTTCAGCGCAGCGAATATCGGCTGGAAGGCGATGTGGCCCGCACCGGGGATTCCGCGATTATTCTCGGAAATGTGGACGTGATTGATCTGTTTGATGGTCGCCGGGATCACGTCGGTGAGCGAGTTTTCCTCGATGTTGAGATGAAACGTATCGTAGAGATAGCCGTAATTGGGTTCGTCGACGCGGGTCACCAGGTCGGCGGCATCTGCTGCAGTGTTCAGGAAATAGCACTCGAAACGGTTGAGCGGCTCGACGGAAAGCTTGATGCCGTTTTTTGCCGCATATTGCGCCGCGGCCTTGTGCACCTCTACGACGCGGGCCTTCTCGTCGGCGGTCGCGCCTTGGCCGGTGAACTCGCCTAAGGGCTGGTGGAAAGGGCCGGCGGCCAGGTCGCCGCCAAGCGCTACGGTGCAGTCGATCAGCCACTTGATGTGACCGAGTGCGCCGGCCCGCTCGGCGGGGTCGGGGCAGACGGCGCTTTTTCCGCCACCCGGCATGACGCCGATACCGCTTGCTGCCAGACCCGCGTCGCGCAGGCGCCTCCCAAGCCTGGCGTAATGCTCGGGTTCGCCTTCGAACATCGGGATTTCCACCCCGTCATAACCGGTTGCTTTCAACCTTTCGATGATCGGCCAGTGCTCGTCTGTGACGTGCGTCGTCCAGAGAAGAAGATTGAAGCCGAGTTTCACAGGTTCACCCAACTTCCTGACTTGCCGGAGGCAATGATTGCGTCGCAGATGCGGTTGATTGCAAGCGCGTCGCGGAATGTCGGAGCGGCCCGATTGCTCGATTTGAGCCCTTCGAGAAAGTCCGCCACCTGATGGATGAAGGAATGCTCGTAGCCGATGATGAGCCCGGGCACCCACCATTTGCCGAGATAGGGATGGTCGCCATCGGTGACGAGTATCGACGTCCAGCCACGCAGTTGACCTTCGACGCCGTGATCGAAATAGGCGACGCGGTTCAGATCGTGCAAATCCCAGGCGAAGGAGCCCTTCTCGCCATTGATCTCCAGCGTGTAGGCCGCCTTGTGGCCCCTGGCGTAACGGGTCGACTCGAACGTGCCGAGCGAGCCGTTGCCGAAGCGGGCCAGCACCGCCGCGGCATCGTCGATCCCCACCGCTTGCATGTTGCCGGTTTCGGCGTGCTTGCGCTCTTTGACGAAGGTTTCCGTCATCGCGGTCAGGCTGGAAATAGAGCCGTTGATCCAGACCGCGGTGTCGAGGCAATGAGCGAGGAGATCGCCGGTGACGCCCGAGCCGGCTGCCTCGACGTCGAGCCGCCATGTGCCTTGTCCGCCCTGGGGAACGTCCGGCGAAATGGTCCAGTCCTGCAGGAACTTGGCGCGATAATGGAACACCTTTCCGAGCCGGCCGCCCTCGACCATCTGCTTGATGAGGGTCACGGCCGGGACGCGGCGGTAATTGTACCAGACCATGTTGGGGACGCCGGCCTTCTCGACGGCATCGACCATCGGCTTGCCCTCGGCCTCGGTGCGGGCCAGCGGCTTTTCGCAGAGCACCATCTTGCCGGCCTCGGCGGCGGCAATGGCGATTTCCGCATGGAGGTCGTTCGGAACACAGATGTCGATGGCATCGATGTCCTTGCGCTGCGATGAGCGCCCGCCAGTCGTTCTCGACGCTTTCATAGCCCCACATCTGGGCGAAGCGCCGGACCTTGCTGGTGTTTCGGGCGGCCACGGCCTTCAGAACGGGACGGTATCCCGTGTCGAAGAAATGGCTGACATTAGCCCAGGCATTGGAATGCGCGCGCGCCATAAAGCCGTAGCCGATCATGCCAACGTTGAGAGCTCTGGTCATGATCACTCTCCTATTCGCGCCAGCCGTGGGCTTCGCGCACCTTGATCATGGCCGCCAGCACCGTGTTCCAGGTCGATTGCTGCTCCATCACCGAATTGGGGAACATGCAGCCGTCCCAGCAGATGTGGCGCATCGTCTTGGTGAGCTCGCCATTGTCGTCGCGCAGCCAGTAACCCGCGTGCTTCACGACATCGAGACGGCCATTAGGATCATCGATCTGGCAATGCCGGCCGGTCTTTTCGTGCGTTCCGGAGCCGAAGGTCGTACCGTCATTCTGCGCGACATGGAAATCGAGTGTCCACGGCCGGAGCGCATTCGCGACCTGCTTGTAGGCCGCGTCGAGGGCTTCCTTGTCGGACCAGTCGAAATCTTCCGGAAGGATGCGGTCCTTCTCGGCATTGGCGCCCAGCACGAACAGCATCGAATGCGCCATATCCGCCTGATAGCCCACGACCCCCGGCATACCCACCATCTCGAGAAGTTTCACATTCTCGCGCCAAGAATGCATCCCGCCCCAGCAGATTTCACCCTCGGCGACCAGAAACTCGTTGTAGTCCTGCGCGATCCTGCCGGCTTCGCGGAAGGTTTCGGCAATCAGCCGGGTGTTGCCGGCCGGGTCCTTGTCCCAGGCCTCAACGCCGACGGACGAGTTCGATCCGGACGCCGCCGGTCGGGCGGATGCCCATTTCCCGCATCTGCTGGCCGATGGCGCAGGCTTTTCGGACCTGCGTGAGGAAGCGTTTGCGCTCGTCGGCGTCGCCCATCGCCGAACCGCCGCCCGCGCCGGCCCAGATGGGAGCAACGAAGGAACCGACCTTCAGCCCGTAGCTGGCAATATGATCCGTCATCTTCCGGACCGCGCCTTCGTCGCTGTCGATGTCGAAATGCGGTGCGGTGATGAACAGGTCGATGCCGTCGAACTTCACGCCGTCGACCTCGGCGCCGGCCGTCAGCTTCAGCAATGTGTCGAGCGGGATGATCGGCTCGGAATCAGGGGCACCCTTGCCGACGACTCCGGGCCACGCGGCATTGTGGAGTTTGGGGAAGTTGTTCGTCTGCACCTCTGCCATGCGCCTCTCCCACATTCATGTTTTTATTCTTTCCCGATTCGGCCTTTGAGCCGGCGTGCAGTCCAGTTTTTGATCAGGATGACCTTTCTGGTATCCCAGCCGAAACGGATCGTGTTCTCGAGGGCATCTTGACCTTCGGGCGCAGGGACGTCACCGGCCCGCAGGATTAGGACTTGTCGACGCCGTTGCTTCGGGCTTCGCACCCTCATTCTGACGCTTCTTGGATCGCCGTGCGGATCAGAGCGCGGGCGGCCCGTGGACCGCGCACATCTTGCGCACTTGTCCCCATTCCTCTTGTGATACGCTCATATTAAAATGATAGGCGTATCTCAAATCCTTCGCAATGCCGCTGGCGATCTGCCTGCGGCTCATTGGGACCACCCTGATTTGGGGTCAGCAAACTGGGAGAGAGGCGCTGATAAAGCAGATCTATCTCGTTGGCACGGCTGACACCAAGGGCGGCGAGCTTGAATATCTCGCTCGGTGCCTCAGCGATTTAGGAGCCAAGCCCGTGATTGTGGACGTAGGCATCCGGGCCGCCACGATCCCGGTCGGCATCAGCGCGCGGCAGGTGGCGGAGCACGGGAGCACGGGGGCCGACGCGATCCTGGCCGCCACCGATCGGGGCGCCGCGGTGGCCGGCATGACGCAAGCGTTCGAGCGGTTTATCCAAACACGCCACGACATAGCCGGCGTGCTGGGGATCGGCGGTGGCGGCGGAACGGCGATCGTCACGGCTGGAATGCGAAAGCTCCCGATCGGCCTGCCGAAGATCATGATCTCGACCCTGGCATCCGGCGATGTCGCGCCCTATGTCGGCGTGTCCGACATCATCATGATGCCCTCGATCACCGACATGGCCGGGCTCAATCGCATCAGCCGGGTCATCTTCCAGAACGCCGCCCAGGCCATGGCGGCGATGAGCGCCAATCCGCCGACGGTCAGCGGCGGCAAGCCCGCGCTGGGGCTGACCATGTTCGGCGTCACCACCGCCGCCGTGACCCAGATCACGGAACGGCTGGCCGGCGATTATGAGACGCTGGTGTTCCATGCGACCGGCACGGGCGGGCGGGCCATGGAGGCGCTGGTGGACAGTGGACTGCTCGCCGGTGTGCTCGATATCACGACCACCGAGATTTGCGACCTGCTGTTCGGTGGCGTGCTGCCCGCGGGCCCCGATCGTCTCGACGCCATCGCGCGGACGAAGCTTCCCTATGTTGGGTCGGTGGGGGCACTGGACATGGTCAATTTCTGGGCGCCCGAGACCATACCGCCGCATTTGGCCGGCCGGCTTTTCTATAAGCACAATCCGAATGTGACGCTGATGCGTACGACGCCGGAGGAATGCCGCGCCGTCGGTGAATGGCTCGGCGAAAAGCTGAATGCGTGTGAGGGACCGGTGCGTTTTTTGATCCCGGAACGGGGCGTTTCGGCGCTCGACATCGAAGGCGGCGCCTTTTTTGACCCCGATGCGGATAAGGTGCTGTTCGATGCGATCGCGGGCACAGTCCGCCCGGGGCAGAACAGGAAACTGGAGCGGCTGCCTGTTCATATCAATGACCCCGAATTCGCCACCGCGGCCGTCGCGGCATTCAAGGAAATCGCACGGTAGAGACAGCATTGCCGCTGAGCGGCCGATGGGAGGAGGCAAGCGATGAGCCGGGAAAACAATTTCGTTTACCCAAAGGACGTGGATGCGTTTGGATTCGACTGGGGGCGGCTGAGTTTGACGGTCGCACCCGAGACGAATGGCGCCACGCGCTTCTCAGGAGGCATCGTGGACCTGCCGAGCGGCCAGGGCCATTCGCGGCACAACCACCCCGGAGCCGAGGAGATCATCTTCGTGATCTCCGGCCACGGCGAGCAGATGGTGGAGGACCCGGACGGCAATCCCGTGACGCAGGAGGTCGGTCCCGGCTGCACGATTTTCGTTCCGGAAAGCCGCTTCCATTCGACACGTAATACCGGCAAGGACCCGATGCAGCTATTCGTGGTCTATTCCCCGGCGGGACCGGAGATTGCCCTTCGAACCTTGCCGGATTTTCGGATCATTAAGTCAGGCAATTGAGCCTGTTCGGCCGAAAATCGTCAGCCCGCGGCCGGCGACGCCATCGTCTAGCCTCACCGAGCGGAGCAATGTCTCAAGACCAGGCGCGGCTGGGGGATTTCCCGCCCGGCCGTGCACGGTCAACATCCGCAGCGGCTTCGATTATGCCGCCGACGCCTCGCTCTTTGCGGATACCAGCTGCTCCACCATGGCCTGAACCAGCCGCGGCAGGTCATAGGGGAAGCGCGCTGTGATCAGGTTGCCATCCACCACACACGGTTCGTCCAGCACCGTCGCGCCAGCATTTTCGAGGTCGATCTGGATGTTCCAGACCGCGGTTGCGCGTTTGCCCTTGAGGATCTTCGCGCTGACCATGACCCACTGACCATGACAGATGGCGCAAGTCGGCTTGCCGGCTTCGTACATGGAACTCACCAGCGCGCGCGCATGCTGGTCCATCCGCAGCGCATCGGGATTCCAGCAGCCGCCCGGCAGGAGAATTGCGTCATAATCCGCCGCCTTCGCCTCGTCCGTGTAGCGGTCGATCTTAAGCCAGCCTGCGTTCTCCATCAGTCGGATGGCGAGCACATGGGTCGCGCATTGCGGTGGGAAGCGCAGGCCCAGCGTGGGGTGGAACTCGCCAATGCGCGGCGAGACGATGTGGACAGTGGCCCCATGTTCGGTGAGCCAGCGATAGGCACCGAGGATCTCTACCTCCTCCACGCCATTGGTGCAGCAGATTGCAATCCGCTTGCCCTTGAGCAGGTCCGGATCCGACGGCGGGCTGAAGAGGAAAGCGTTGAGCTCCCGGTTCAGCTCCCCGTCAGCCGTGGTCAGAAGTTCCGTGGAGATCGACGGAACCGGCGAGGAAGACATCAGCTGCTGCATACGGTTGACGGCGACGGTCTGGGAAGGATTGCTCATCTTTCATGCTCCCGGAAGTTGATCGTGGGTCATCGTTTATCGAACGTCAAAAGGCAATTCTCTTGAAAGCACGGACCTGTTCGGTAAGCGCGGTCTCGACCGGCAGCCGCTCCGTCGAGCTGGGCGATCATTGCCCGGAATTGTTCCAACAGATCCTTACGCTCGATGCGAAGCATTGCTCACCCGTTCGAGACTTCAGTTCCTGCGCCGGCCTTGCACCGTAAGCAGGCCGGCGAGGACGCAGGCGACAACAGCAATTGTCCATGTGAAGCTGTGCATGTACCAGGGCAGCGCGTTGAGCTGCGCCTTCCCCGACAGCGTATTGGGATCCGGCGGCCTGAGGAAGAACACGCCGTAGAGGTGGGCCGCGAAGATCGAGACCAGGACCACGATGCAAAAGATCATGGCGACGATCATCGCCGCCTTCACCACGGAGCGCATCGGCACGCCCGGCTGCGCCAAGGGCAGCAGATTGTTCGCAAGGCCTGCCAATACGACGAGCATGCAGCCGACTGCGAACAGCGTGATATTGAACGGCTGGAAGATCATCAAGAGCGCCAGCACGCCGAGCCCGATAATGGTGTATTCCACCTTCCGCGCGGCCGCGGGCGTCATTCCGCCATTGCCTTCATCGCTGCCGCTCATGCGCGCACCGCCTTGCCGTCTTCGGCGAAAATGTGTGTCTGGGCGGGATCGGGAATGAGATGGAGCCTTTCGTCGGTCTTCACCTTCTTCTCGCGCGGGACGACCACCCGGATGTCGTTGCCGGTCCGCGTCCGGGCATGGATCAGCGTCTCGGCGCCCATCGGCTCTATCAGCTCGGCCAGCGCTTCGATCGTGTCCGCAGTATGCTCGGGGACAACGGCGAATGCGCGCGGGCGCACCCCCACCGTGATCCGGCCGGGAGCCAGATTGGCGACCGCGGAGTCGACGCTGAGTTCGACATCCTGCCGGTCGAAGGCGACCTTCGCCTTGCCATCGCCGTAGCGCTTGAGCTCCGCCTCTATCAGGTTCATCTGCGGCGTACCGATAAAACTCGCGACGAAAACGTTCGCGGGCCGGGCGAACACCTCGTGCGGGCTTCCCACCTGCTCGATCACACCATCGCGCATGATGGCGATGCGGTCCGCCATGGTCAGGGCCTCAAGCTGGTCGTGGGTGACGATGACCGTGGCCTTGGACAGGTTCGCCAGCACGGCCTTGATCTGGCCCCGCATGGAGTGGCGCAGCTCGACGTCAAGCCGCGAGAGCGGCTCGTCGAACAGGAAGCAGCTGGGATCGCGGACGATGGCGCGGGCAACGGCGACGCGCTGTTTCTCGCCCTCCGAGATTTGGCTCGGCAACCGGTCCAGAATGTCGCGGAGATGCATGATGTCGGCGACCCGGTCGATGCGAGCCGCCCTCTCAGCCGCCCTCAGACGCTCGTTGTGGAGCGGCATCGCGATGTTCTCGCGCACCGTCAGCGCCGGATAGAGAGCGTAGAACTGGAAAACCATTGCGATGTCGCGCTTGTCCGGCGGTAGCTCATTCATGCGCCGCCCGGCAATCAGAACGTCTCCCGAGGTGGCGCGCTCCAGGCCGGCGATCATGCGCAGCGTCGTGGTCTTGCCGCAGCCCGAAGGGCCGAGCAGGCAAACCACCTCACCGGCGTCCACCGAAAGGTCGGCGTCGCGCACAGCGACGAACGCGCCGAACTTCTTGGTGAGTTTGCGTATCTCGATAGTGGACATGACTACTTCTTCACCGTTCCAAAGGTGACGCCGCGGAGCAGGTGCTCTTGCAGGAAGAAGGTGACCAGGAATACCGGTATGAGAAACAGGGTCTCGATGGCAGCCAGCAGCGTCCAGTCCGTGCCGCGGCCGCCAGAGGATACGGCCTGGTTCATTGCCACTGGCACGGTGCGGGTATCGGGACCGGTCAGCAAAAGCGCGAACAGAAACTCATTCCAGGTGAGGATGAGGCCGAAGACGAATGTCGCGGCCAAGCCGGCCACCACTTGCGGCAGGGAAATCTTGAAGAAGACCTTGGCCTCGGAGGAGCCGTCGATGCGGGCAGCATCCTCAACGTCTGTCGAAAGCTCGTCGAAGAAGCTCTTCATCATCCAGATCGTGAAGGCAAGATTGAAGGCCGTGTAGAGCAGGATGATGCCGAGATAGGAGCCGGAAAGGCCCACGACGCGGAACATCAAGATCACCGGGATTATGACGACGATCGCCGGCAGCATCCGGGTCGTCAGGATGATGAAGAGATAGGTATCGTTGCCCTTCAGCGGATAACGTGAGAAGCCGTAGGCAGCAAGCGTACCAAGGACGAGGGCGAGCATGACCGAGGCGGAGGCGATCACGATCGAGTTGAAGAAAAAGCGATCGAAGCCGGTCGCTTCCGGCTGGCCGCCGGCCGTCATGACACGGGAAAACACCGAGCCGAAATTCTCGAGCGTCGGGGTGAAGACGAATTGGTCCGGGATGAGGCCGAAGAATGACGTGGGCGACAATGTCGGCGGCACCGACAGCGCCAACTCCTGCGGCTTGATGGCCGTAAAGATGATGAAGAGCACCGGCAGGAAGTAGATGAGGCTCACGATCGCGACGATGAAGGTGCGGCCCCAGCCGGCCTCGGCAACCCCGCTGCTCCTGCGAAAGCCGATCCTCTCCCAAACCGAGATACCGTGTGCCATGGCTCAGCCCTCCCGGTTTCTGCGGTTGGCGAGGTAGAGATAAAGGTTGGTCAGCACGATCACCATGAACAGCATGATGTAGGAAATGGCGGCTCCTTCGCTTGTCTTGTTCTGCTCGTTGGCAATGCGGATCAGGTGATAGGAGATCGTCATCGTATCGTTGCCGCCCCTGGTAAGGAGGATCACCAGGTCGGCCAGCTTGAAGGCCTCGATGGTGCGGAACAAGAGCGCCAGCATCAGGAGCCCCCGTATATAGGGGAAGGTGATGCTCCAAAAGCTCCTCCAGGCGGACACGCGGTCGATCGCGGCGGCCTCGTAGAGATATTTCGGCACCGAGACGAGCCCCGCCAGCACCAGCAGCATCACGAAGGGCGACCACATCCAAGCATCGGCGAAGACAATGCCGGCGACGGCACCTGCCTTATTGTCCATCAGGATGAATTGGCTGCCCGTGATGCTGTTGAGGACGTAGCTCAGGATGCCGAAGGTCGGATCATAGTAGTAGGTGAAGAACACGCCCGAGGCGACGACTGAGAGCATCATCGGCGTGAGGACCAGAATCAGCAGGTACTTCCGTAGCGGAAACTGCTTCGAAAAGAGGATCGCCAGGAGAAATCCGACGACCATCTGCGCCGAAACCGTGAGCACGACGAACATGGCGGTATTGACGAGCGCGCTCCAATTAGCCGGCGCCGCGATATCGTCGGTCAGAACCTTGATGTAATTATTGAGGCCGACAAAGCGGATCGACTGCTGGTTCGACTGATAGGCGAAGAACGAGAGCCCCAGCGACCATAGCAGCGGAAAGATGTTCATCACAAAGAGCACGGCGATCGCGGGCGCGACGAGCAGACCGCCATAGTAGCGGCGGCGATACGCGTTCACCACAAGAGCGGCGGCGACCATCGCTGCCATCGCACCGACGATCCAGAAAGAGGCGGATGCCGGCAGGGCAGCGGCCGCCAGCACCGAAACGACCACGGCCACGAAAATCGCCAGCCGCCAGTTATCGGCAGAAAGCTGGAGCAGGCCCGGCGTGGTCCGATCGGTTCGAGTGCCTGACATAGCTGGTAATATTGACATCAGCACAAGACGCCCCACTGGCAATGCGATCGAGCGGATCCAACACGGCTTCGTGCCGCAGCGGCAGTATCGGGCCATGAAATCAAAATCAGCCCAGGGAAGCTTCGGAACCGCGACGCTCTCCCCCTGCCATGCGTCTCGGGCCGCTGCCGCTCCCTCCGCGGAGGAGCGGCAGCGGCCGTAATCGCATTATTGGATCAGTCCCGCTTCTTTCAGCAGGTTCTGCTGGAACTTGGCAATGTTATCCAACGTCGCCTTTGCGTCCTGCTTACCAGTGATCGCGAGGTCGAACTGGTCCTGCTGCTCGGTCAGGAGCTCGAAGAACTGTGGGATGTGCCACACGTCCTTTTGCCAATCCAGCGAGGCTGCCCAAGCCCGGTTCCACGGCCGGTAGGTGACATATTTGGGGTCCGAATACACCGCCTTAACGGCGGACTGGCCACCACCTGCCGCGAACTGGTGCTGGATGGCAGGCGAAAGCCACCACTTCACGAACTCCACGGCCTCTTTGATCTGGGCGTCGGTGGTCCAGGTGGTCAGCACAAAAGGCTGGCCGCCGATGTTGGACCAGCGGATCATCTTGCCGTCTGGGCCGGTGGTGCCCGGCATCATGCCGAACACCAGCTTGTCCGAGACCTTTGAGGTCTTGGGATCGAGCGAGGCTTCGCCAAGTCCGATCCAGTCCACATTCATGGCGACCTTGCCCTCGCGGAACAGCTCGTCCGACTTGAAGATGTCCATGGTGCCGGTCTTGGCGACCGGCGGCATGTAATCGATCAGGCTCAGATATTTCGCCAGCGCATTCACGGCTGCCGGCGAATTCACGACGCCTTCGGCCTGGCCGGTCGGAACCTTGGTTTCGTCCCAGATATCGCCGCCCATTTGCCAGATGAACCCGTTGATCTGCATTGACGAGAAATCGTAACTCTTGCCTGCCTGGAATGCGATGCCATAGAAATCGTCGTCGGCAGGCTTGCCGGCGAGCATTTCGCCCTTCTTTCGGCGGAAGAATTCGCCGACATTCTTGAAGTCATCCCAAGTCATGGCGTCGAGTTCTTCGCCAGTGCAAGGAAGTTTCTTCTTGTATTTGTCTTGAAAATTCTTCTGTTCTGTCGCGTCGCACAAGATGTCCTTGCGCCCGTAGTTCACCAGCACGTCGGGGAATTGCGGGAAGCCGTAGTAATTTTCCGACTTGTAGGGATAGGTGGCATAGGCGTTCAGCGGGTTCGGATGAATGTCCTTGAACGTCTTCATAAACTCAGGATCGGCATCAAGCAGATCGTTGATCTTGCGGAAATAGCCGCCCTCGACGAAGGCGCCGAGCCACTGCGAGTCCGACACGATGAAGTTGTACTTCTGCTCGCCCGAGGTCAGCGAGGCATTGACGCGGGTATAAAAGTCCGGCCACGGAATGAAATCGACGTCGAGCTTCACGGTGTTGCCGGATTTCGGCTTGTACTGCTCGTCGAAGAATTTCTTCATGATGCGCGTTGGCGGCCAATCGGGCACGGCCATCCTCAGCGTCACCTCCGCGGCGGAAGCGAACGTCGCCTCACCCACCATAAACGCGGCGGCGATACCCGCCGCCATCATTGCACCCTTAAGCTTTCTCCCTGCGGTCATCTTTCAAGTCTCCTCCCATATGCAGTTTTTCGTTTCTTCTTCTGGTGTCCGCGTCAGGCAATCGCCTGTCCGCTAGACGCTCGGAAGACGTGGAATTTTGTTGGATCCAATGTGACTGAGGCCGGCTGCCCTGGTTGCAGGCTTGATGCGACCAACTCCGGCAGCACCATCCGCAGGGTCTCGCCGCCCGCGTCTAACAAAACGACCGTGACATCGCCCAGCGGCTCGAGCATGGCGATGCTCGCCGCGAAGCCCTTCTCATCGCCAGCCGCGAAACGAATATCGCTCGGCCGGATGCCGACCACAGCCGCCTCACCCCCTTCTACTGCGCTGAGCTTGCGCGCGAGAGGCAAGGACCCGACCGCGGATTCGAAGGCGCTACCGTCCTGGGCCAGCTTGCCCTGGATCATATTCATATGCGGCGAGCCGATTTTGCCAGCCACGTAGAGATCGCACGGCGTTTCGTACAGTTCGTCGGGTGTCCCGATCTGCACCACGGTGCCATCGCGCAGCACGGCGATTTCCTCGCCCATGGAGAGCGCCTCGAGCTCGTCGGGGGTCGCGTAGACGATGGTGAGGCCGAACTGGCGGTGGAGGCGCTTCAATTCCGCCCGCATGTCATGGCGAAGCTTGGCGTCGAGGTTGGTCAGGGGCTCATCCAGCAACAGGATGCGTGGGCGCCGGATCAGGGAACGGCCCAGCGCGACGCGCTGCTGCTCGCCGCCGGAGAGCGTGCCCGGCTTACGGTCGATCTTCGTTTCGAGCCGAAGCATTGCCGCGGTCTGCTTCACCCGGCGATCGATCTCGTCGCGGCCGAGCTTCGCTTCGACAAGGGGATAGGCGAAATTCTGGTAGACGGTGAGATGCGGATAGAGCGCGAAGGACTGGAACACCATCGACACGCCCCGGCCCGCAATGGGTTCGTGGGTATAGTCCTTGCCGAATATCTCGACACGGCCCCGGTCCGGGGTGGCGAGACCCGCGATGGTGCGCAGCGTCGTCGTTTTTCCAACCGAGCTCGGTCCGAACAACACGAAAAAGCGTCCCTCAGCAACGCTGAAAGAAAGGTTTGCGAGTGCCTGCGCCGCTCCGAAGGACTTGCTGACGTTGGTCAAGCTCAGCGCGCAATTCGCGACCTGCCCCATCCTAACCCCCCGTCACTGGCATAACATGCCACCCGCCGCACACAGGCGCCTTCCTGATGGGTGCCGGGCACTTGTCCGGCCGGCCTCGACAACACCGATTGGTTCCACCGTGCATCATACGAAAGCCGGCAGGAGACGGTCGATGCGAGCGTTCAATATGCTCGCGCATGGCGCGTTCCGCCCCGAGTTCATTGCGGGAGGAAAGCGCCGCCAGAATGGACTCGTGCTCGGTAAGCGCCTCCTCGGTTACCCGGGCGTGAAACATCAGGCGGAAGATATGGAAATGAGTGTGCAAGTTGGTCAGCGTATCGCGGATCAGCTCGTTGCCCGCGATCTCCATGATCTTGTCGTGGAACTCTCCGTCGAGACGCGCAAATCTGGAGTAACGCGATCTTTCCGTGCCGCCGTCGAGCTTGCGCATCTCCTCGGCGGCGTTTTTCAACTTGCGCATTTGTTCTTCGCTGACGCGCTCTGCGGCGCGGCGTGCCCCGTCAGGCTCCAGCAATAATCGAAGCTCATAGATCTCGTCGAAGCGCCGGCGGGTGACTTGCGGCGATGCGCTGTATCCAACGAGATGCGTCTTGACCACCAAGCCCTCGCCCTCCAACCGCCCCAGCGCCTCGCGAATTGGGGTATGGGAGACTTCAAGTTCCCGGACTAGGCCATCGACCGTGATGCGCGCACCGGGTGAAATTTCCAAAGACATGAGCTTATGAAAAATCGCCCCATAGACGTCATCGGCCAGGCCCTTATGCCGCTGAATTGCCATGACGTTCCCAATCAACTTGGCCGACACAGCTTGTGGCATCGCTACACCAGAAGCTGTCACATCTTGGCCATGCACGACAACAAAGAAATAAGTTCTCCTGTGAGATCGCCGCATCGTATAGGATATCCGATAGGATCACAATGCGCGACCTACACTGTCGCCACGGCCAGCCCCGCCACTTCCGAAAGCGCTGCTTCTGTCCCTCGTCGACAAGGCCCTCCGGCTATTCGCGCCTGCCCTTGCAACATCGCGGATGACCATCCATATACCATCCAAATGGATGGAGAACATCAATGGCGAGCAATGTCCAGCCTTTGCGCGACAAAGGCGGCGAGACCGAAAAAATCACGATCAACCTCGGCTATGTGGATCTCGGCCGCATCGATCTACTGGTCCAGGAGCAGTTCTACTCGAACCGGACCGACTTCATCAGAACGGCAATCCGTAATCAGCTTGCCACACATGCAGATGCGGTCATGCAGTCTATCGATCGGCATACACTCGAACTCGGGCTGCGCGAGTACAGCCGAGCCGATCTGGAGGCTACGAAAGCCGCCGGAGAAAAGCTTCACGTCAAGGTCGTTGGCTTGGCCCGGATTGCCGCCGATGTCACCCCAGAGCTCGCTCTTGCCACCATCGGATCGATAACCGTGCTTGGCGCGCTCCAGGCCAGCGCGGCGGTTAAGTCGGCTCTGGCCGGACGCATCAAATAGGGCATGAGCCCGTCAAAAAGGATCAAGTTCATGAATGTTGATTTCGCCGCCGCCATGCGCCGGGCGATGCAGCTCACCCGTGCCCAGGACCTCGCTGGCGCGCTCCGGGTCATCCAAACCGCTCTTGCACGAGGGCCGGCAGCAAATCCCGGCCAAGCGGAGCATGAGGAAATCAGCTCGCCGCAGCAAGCGCGGAAAGCGGCGCGCTTGATTGATCCTCACGCCGAGATCGTACCGGCAGCGCCGGAGTTCTCAGCATCGCGGCCCGCCGCCACGAAAGCCACACAGACTTCCGGAGCGGCGCGCTTGCGCAAACCGCTTGGCGAGGTGTTGGAACTACTGCGGGAAGGCAAGGCGAAGATTAGCGCTCTTGCCCTGCCTCAGACCCTGAAAAGCCGCCGCCAACGCCCGCCGGTTCCGGAAGGCGCACAGTTCCTCGCTCGCACCTTCACCTGCGCCGCAGGGGCGCGGAACTATAGATTGTATATTCCGGCGTCAGCACGGGAACGTCCGCATGGGCTTGTGGTCATGCTGCATGGCTGCAAGCAGGATCCAGACGACTTCGCCGCCGGCACCAATATGAATGTGGTCGCCGAGCAGTACGGCGTCCTGGTCGCCTATCCGGGGCAGCCTGCCTCGGCCAATGCGCAGAGCTGTTGGAACTGGTTCCGCCCTGCGGACCAGCGACGCGACGCTGGAGAGCCAGCGATCATCGCCGGGCTGACGCAGGAGATCATGGAGGAGTTTGGCCTGGGTCGAGGCCAGATGTTCGTGGCAGGATTGTCGGCCGGCGGCGCGATGGCTGCGGTAATGGGCGAGACCTATCCCGATCTCTACGCAGGGGTTGGGATACACTCCGGTCTGGCTTCCGGGGTGGCCAATGACGTGGTATCGGCCTTCGCCGCTATGCGCGGCGATGCAGGGGCAACAGGGCGGTTAAAGCCCGCGCAAACGGGCTCAGAGCCTAGCATCCGCACCATTGTTTTTCAGGGAAGCGCGGACGCGATTGTTCATCCGTCGAATGCCGAGCGGATCATCACCGGCGCAGCGCCGCAGATTGCGCCGGGCGCGGTCCGGCGAGAAATCGGGGCTTCGTCCGCCGGCCGCAGCTACACCCGCACAGTGATCACAGGGGCCGACGGAGATCTAGCGGTCGAATACTGGCTGATCTCCGGCGCCGGCCATGCCTGGTCTGGTGGAAATCCGAGCGGCTCCTTTGCCGATCCTACAGGGCCGGATGCCTCCACGGAGATGATGCGCTTTTTCTTCGCTCAGTCGCCGAAGAATGGCCGTTAGGTCGTGATGAGATGACATGCGCTCGCCGTTTAGGCAGGGCCGCCCCCTCTCCCATTGGGACAGGGTGGGGGTGAGGGGTTACAAACGATCGATAGGGCTTACACCCTCACCCTATCCCTCTCCCCATGGGAGAGGGGACCGGAGGCTACGACCGCATGTGAACCGAGCGTAACTCAAATTATCACACTATGGCTATAAGCGCTGAAGGAGCGGTCTAAACGGTTTTGAGCATGCCGCCGTCGACATAGTAAGTCGAGCCAACCGAATAGCTCGCCCGATCGGAGCAAAGGAATACAAAAAAGTTCGCCAGCTCCTCGGGCGAGGCGAATCGGCGGATCGGCGCGTGCTCGTTCGCCACGCTTTGCAGATAGCCCTCCCAGTCGCCGCCCTTGTCGGCGGTGAGCTGCTTCGCCGTCTTGATCCAGTCTGGCGTCAGCACCAGGCCGGCATTGATGGTGTTGACGCGGATGTTGTCTTTCACGACCTCGTTGGCGAGCGTCTTGGAGAACATCATCAGCGCCGATTTGGTGACGTTGTAGATCGGCTCGTACCAGAGCGGCTGGGTGGCGCAGATCGAGGCATTGTGCAGCACCACGCCGCCGCCGCGCGCCTTCATGCCGGGGACCAGGCCGCGCGCGAGCCGGACGGCCGCCATCACGTGCAGCTCCCAGTAATGCTGCCATTTCTCGTCGGGCGCCTCCATGATGGTTTCATTGCTTCCGGCGCCCGCATTGTTGATCAGGATATCGGTGCCGCCGAAGGCCTTTTCGGTCGCCGCGATCAGCGCCTGCGTTCCTGCCGCCGTGGCGACATCGCAGGCGACAGGCACGGTCGTTACGCCATGCTCGCTAGCGATGGCGCGCGCCTCCGTCTCCAGCCGCTCGGTCTGGCGCGCGGCGAGGACGAGATGGACGCCTTCTGCGGCGAGCGCCTTGGCCACGGCAAGCCCGATGCCGATGCTGCCGCCGGTGATGACGGCCACCTTATCGCGAAGATGCAGATCCATTTTGCCTCTAACTCCCGGCCTATTTGACGACCGGAATTTTCGACCGGTCGATGGTGATGGCGACAGCGGCGATCAGCACCGCGCCGAACACAATGCTCTGGGCGAAAATGTTGACGCCGAGAAAGGTCATGCCGATCCGCACGACCGAGATGATCAGGGCGCCGACCAGCGTGCGCCAGATGCTGCCGACGCCGCCGGTGATCGCCGTGCCGCCGACGACGACCGCGGCGATCGAGGGTAGCAGCAGCTCGGCGGCGAGTGTCGGCGAACCGCTGGACAGGCGTCCCGCCAGCACCACCCCGGCAAGGCCGGCGAACATCCCCGACAATGTGAAGGCATAGATCTTCTGCCGGCTCACCTTCACGCCGGAAGCATAGGCGGCCGGCTCGCCGGCCCCGATCGCCGCGCTATAGCGGCCGAAGCGCGTATGGCCTTGCAGGATATGCCCGCCGATCAGCGTGATCAGCCCGATGATGACAACGTTGGGTATGCCAAGCAAATTACCGGAGATCAGCGTGAGATAAGAACGCGCGGCCTCGCCGAGCGTGATCGAGCGCTCCCCCGAGATCACCAGCGCGGCGCTGAACAGCACGCCGCCCGTCGCCAGCGTGGCGATGAAGGACGGGATCTTCAGCCGGACATGGGCGAGCCCCGACAGCATACCGACAAACGCGCCGACCGCGATCGGCAGCACGAGGGCACCATAGCCCAGACGCCCGATCGTCAGCGCGACAATCACGCTGGCAAGCGAAGCCATCGACTGGATCGACAGGTCGATGCCGCCCAGCATCACGACGAAGGTGACCCCGGCCGCCAGAATGAACAGCACCGCCGTATCGCCGGCGAGCTGGAGGAGGGTTCCCGGATCGAGGAAACCGGGCTCGACAGCTCCCACGAGAACCACGAGCACGATGAGCGTCGCCATCGGCAGCCATTGCCGGAGACGATCATCGCGCAGTCGTTGCATCATCGCGTCCACGGCTAGACCATATGTCCGATGAGATCGAGCTGGCGGGGCTTCCCGCCCGGCCTTGCGTCGGCGCTGTGGGTGATCATGCCGTCGCGCATCACCAGCACTGTGTGGCTGAGCCCGATCGTCTCCTCCAGCGTGTCGGAGGTGAGGATGACGGCGACGCCTTCGCGCGTGATAGCGCGCACCAGCTCATAAACCTCCTCCTTGGCGCCAACATCGAGACCGCGGGTCGGATGATCGAGGATCAGCACCTTGGCCTTGGCGTTCAGCCATTTCGCCAGCACCACCTTCTGCTGATTGCCGCCGGAGAGATTGAGACAGAGCGTGTCGACGCTCGGCGTGCGCACATTCAGCCTCTTCACCCAGTGCTGTGCGGTGCTGCGCTCCTTGCGCCCGTCGATCAGGCCGTTACGGCTGAGGCTCCCCAGATCGGCAAGGGTAATGTTGGCGGCGACCGCCAGAAACAGCACGAGGCCCTCAACGCGCCTCTCGCGCGGGACATAGCCGATGCCGAGATCGACCGCCTCCGCGGGTGAGTTGAGCCGCACCTCGCGGCCGGCGACGCGAAGCCGACCGCCATCATGCGGGGCAAAGCCGGCAAGCGTGCGCGTCAGCTCCTCGCGACCCGAACCGATCACGCCGGCGATGCCGAGGATTTCGCCGGCATGCAGCCGAAAGCTCACATCCTTATAGGCGCTGCCGAGCGACAGCCCATCCGCTTCGAGCAGCACCTCCTCGCCGAATGGTTTTTGCTGCTGCTCGCGGTAATATTCCGCATGGAGGCTCCGCCCGACCATGAGCTGGTGCAGCTTCATTACGTCGGCATCGGCGGTCTTGAGGTCCGCGACCACGGCGCCATCCTTCATCACATAGATGCGGTCGGAGACTTCCAGCACCTCATCCAGACGGTGCGATACGAAGATGAAGGACGCCCGCGAGCGCAGCGCCCGGACGCGCGAGAACAGCACGTCGATCTCGCTTTGCTGGAGCACAGAGGTTGGCTCATCGAGCAGGATCACGAGGTCATGTCCCGCCTGCTCCTCGAGGGTTAGCGCTTTGGCGAGCTCGACCATCTGGCGCGAGGCGAAATCGAGGTCTTCGGCGCGTGCGCGCGGATCGACATCGACCTGCACCTTGCTGAGCTGGCGTTCGGCGGCGGCGTAAAGCGCCTTCCAGTTGACGAGGCCAAATCGAGTGAACTGCGCCTCGTTGCCCAAATAGATATTTTCGCCGACGGTGAGGTTGGTAAGCAGCGATTGCTCCTGGAACACCATGCCGATGCCCTTGCTGTTGGCGTCGGCGGCGCTAAGGAGCCGCGTCGGCTTGCCGCCAATCAGGATGCGGCCGGCATCAGGCTGATAGACGCCGCTGAGGATCTTCATCAGCGTGGATTTGCCGGCGCCGTTCTCGCCGATCAGCCCGACGACCTCGCCGCGCCTGACCTCGATTGACACGCGCTTGAGCGCGTGAACGCCAGGGAAATGCTTGTCGACATCGACAAGAGAGAGAATGGGATCCGACGCAGCGCCGTTCATTTCACGATCCGCATCCGCTTGCGATCGATGGAGAGCGCGACCGCAGCAATGATCATCAGCCCTTGCACGCCGATCTGCACGCTCGGCGGTACGCCCATCAGGACCATGCCGTTCGACAGCACCACGACGATCAGCACGCCCACCAGCGTCTGCAGCACGCCGCCCTGCCCGCCCGAGAGCGCCGTGCCGCCGACCACGACAGCGGTGATGGTGGTGAACAGCCGGCCATTGCCGATCTGCGCATTGCCAAGACCAAGCTGCGCCGCCGCGAGGATGCCGCCGATCGCATAAAAAGCCCCGGCCAGCGTGAAGACGGCGATGCGCACCTTGGCGACCGGAATGCCGGAGAGGGCGGCAAGCTCCTCGCCGCCACCCAGCGCATAAACGTAGCGGCCGAGGCGCGTGTGGTTCTGGATGATGAGCGCCACCGCGAGGCAGAAGAGCGCAAGCCACACGCCCCAGGGAAAGCCGAGCACGCGGTTGATGGCCAGCCCGCGGATCATCGGCTCATTGATGCGGATCGCCATACCGCCGAGCAGCGCGTTCGCAGTGCCCACGCCAATGAACCACGTACCGAGAGTGGTCATGAAGGACGGAATCTTCAGTTTGACGTGGATCAGGCCGTTGATGAAGCCGACCCCCGCCCCGACCAGGACCACCGCCAGCGCGCCGAGAAAGCCGAAATCATTGTGGTTCGCTCCATTGAGGACCAGCATGGAGAGGATCACCGCCCCAAGGGTCAGCACGCCTTCGACCGAGAGATCGATCGACCCCATCAAGATGATGAATGTCGCGCCGAGCCCGAGCACCAGCGGGATCATCGCCGCCTGGCTGATGCGCACGACATTGCCGAAGGTGAGGAAATTCGGGTTGAAGGCTGTGATGATGGCGCAGAGCAAATCAGCACCAGCAGCGGCGCCCACGCCGCAATACGCCAACGCCGCAGCTTGGCGACCTGCGGGTCGGCGGGCTCTGTCGCCTTCTCTGGCGCAGCGAGCGTAGCGGCCTTTGGCTGCTGGAGCATGATCGAGCGAAATTAAGATCGCCTTGGGGCAAGCGGTGGCTCAGCGGGTGGCGAGAAGCCCCTCCCGCTGAGCCCAAACATCAATTGTACTGGATCTGCCCGGTCACCCGTCCCCAGATGTCGTTCCAGTCGAGCGTTGGCTCCGACTTGATATTGGTGTCGTAGTACTTCTGCGCGTTATCGGCGGTGATGATCACGCCCTTGCCGTAGAACTCGCGGTGATCCTTTGGCTCCTTAGCCGGATCGAACTTACCGGTCTTGGCCTGATACCCGATCGAAAGACCCATGCCGCCCTGCCAATAAGGATCCCAGGCGACCGTGCCGACCATATCGCCTTTGAGGATCGCCTCGACCGCGAGCTGAATGCCATCGATGCCGGTGACCGGCACCTTGCCGGCCCGGTTTTCGGCGCGCAGCGCTTCGACCGCAGCCAGCGCCATGTCGTCGTTCGCCGCCCAGATGCCGCCGATCTGGTCACCAAATTGCGTCAGCCAGGCGTTGGTCTTCTCCAGCGCAACCGTTGCCTGCCAGTTCGCAACCTGGAGGTCGAGCAGCTTCACGCCGGGATTTTCTTTTAGCGCCTGCATCAGGCCAGCTTTGCGCTCGATCGCGGGCACGTTGGATTCGATGCCGCCGAGCGCGACGATGCCGCCCTTGCCGCCCATCGCCTTGATCAGCGCCTCCGCCATCGCCTTACCATAGGGCACGCCGCTGAAGGAGATATGCGCCACGTAATTCGGATCGAAATCCCACGGATGCAGGTCGTTCGGCTTGTTCCACTGGGTGACGACATAAGCGCCGGCTGCCTTGCAGGCGTCCACGATCGGGCGCGCATCCGGGCTGTCGTTTGGATCGACGTTGATAACGCAATTGCCGCTGGTCTTGGCGAGGATCGCCTTGATATCGGCGATGCCCTTTTCGCTGTCGCCTTCCGTCACCAGCGTCACATATTCGGCGCCGACCGATTTTGCGAATGCCGCGCCGCCCTTGTTCCAGGTGGCGTGGTAGGGGTTCGACAGCGAGCGGATCGAATTGACCACGGTCGGATTGCCAGCGGCAAGCGAGCGGCGTGAGATGATCGCCGGGAAAGCGCCGGCCGCGCCGAGCAAGGTGGCGCCCTTCAGAAAGCCGCGGCGCCCTACCAGAATTTGGGCATGGTGATCCTGTTTTTTGGTCATGGACTGCTCTCCTCCCACGGAAGACATCCTGCCGATGTCTTTTCTCATTGCACGATCATGCCGGCGGGCCTTGAGGCCGCACGTTCGGTGTCTGGCAGGTCGCAAACTAGGGCGTTTGCGCCTGGTTCGGTGGTTGAACCACCCCTGGTGTCCTTCAACATTGACACAAATTTTCTGATTATGCATAGCTATGCATCGCTCGCGTTAGACTGTCAATACTGCCAATGGAGCCGTTTTTTGCGCTGCCGACATAGCCTCGCCACAAGCGCGACCAAGATCCGATGAAAGCTCGAAGGACATTGGGCGCGCCACGCGCGTCTTCAGGCGATATACCCGCCACAACGCAGGCCGCCCGCGAAGGCCGGAAGAAATATGCCTCCTCCATCGATGTCGCGCGGATGGCCGGCGTGTCGCAATCGGCAGTCTCGCGCACCTTCAGCGGTGGCGCCAAGGTCTCCGAAGCGACACGCAAGAAGGTGATGGAAGCCGCGCGGCGGCTCGATTACCGCCCGAGCCTGATCCCGCGCATCATGCTCACCCATCGCTCCAACCTGGTGGCGATCGTCGTAGGCGGGTTCTACAACCCGTTCTATTCCGCCGTTCTTGAGCAGTTCACCATCAAGTTCCAGGCGGCCGGCCATCAGATCCTTCTCGTCCACGTGGGGAACGATCATGCGCTGGATGAGGTGATCCCTAAGCTCGCTATGTATCGTGTCGACGCGATCGTCAGCGCCCTCGCCATCCTCTCGCCGCAGGGCGCGCAAACGCTCGCCAAACTGCGGATCCCGGTGATCTCATTCAACAGTGCGGTCAGGAACGAGTGGGTGACGCCAATCTCCTGCGACAATGTCAAGGCGGGGCGCGCGATCGCGGATTTGTTCGTTGCCAAGGGCGCGCGCTCCTTCGGCTTTATCTCCGGGCCCGTTTCCAGTCCCGCAAGCGCCAGCCGGCTGCAAGGCTTTGCCGAGCGCCTGCGCGAACTGGATGCGGGGCCGCTCAGGACCGCGCGTGGCGACTACCGCTATGAGGGCGGATTCGCAGCCGCAACGGAGCTGTTCGCTGTTGCCGGCAAACCCGATGCCTTGTTCTGTGCGAATGATCTTCTTGCCATTGGGGCAATCGATTGCCTTCGCAAGAAAGGCATTCGCGTTCCAGAAGACGTCATGGTGGCGGGATTCGACAATATTCCCGAAGCGTCCTGGGCGTCGCTCGACCTGACGACCTTCATGCAGAACGGCGCGCGCATGGTGGATGAGGCGCTCTCCATCGTCGCGGCTGCAGAAGACGGTAATCGCCGGGGCGAGGACGCAATCGTCATACCGGCGAAACTTATCGAGCGGGGAACAACCGCATCGTCGCGAAGTCGCGACCATCGCGAAGGTTCGTAACAAGCGACCGAATTTCGCCGCCATGACGGAACGTCATCACTCAGCCGCAATCAGGCCTTCCTGACCTCGCTCGGCCCGCCGAGGATCCTTGTAGATCTTTCCGTCCTTCATGATCATGGCGAAGCTGCTTTGATGCTGCATGATCGAGACGTCCTGCAGCGGATTGCCTCTCACAAGCAAAAGATCAGCAAGATAGCCGTCCTTCACCTCGCCGAGCTCGCCGCCATGCCCCATCAGCTGCGCGCCGACGATGGTAGCGCAACGTAACGCCTCATTCGGCGTATAACCGAAATAGCGGACGAAATGCTCGATGTCGCGAGCGTTCTGTCCCATTGGCGTGATGGCGAAGCCGTAATCGCCGCCGATGACAACCCGAATACCACGCTTGCGGATCTGATGGTAGGTCGCGCAGGTCGCTTCGAATTTGCGGAACAGGTTCAGCTTCTCGGCCACCGCCGGAGTGATGCCGGCGACCTCGCCCTCTCGCGTGCAATTGTGGACGAGGCCGAAGGCCGGACCGACATACGCTGTGTCTTTGACGCTCTCAAGCAGGTCGAGCGCCTCCTCATCGGCGAAATCGCAGTGATAAATGCAGTCGACACCATGGCGCACGGCCATCTTGACGCTCTTCGACGAGCGCGCATGAGCCGCGACGACCTTGCCAAAGCAATGCGCGACGCTCACGAACGCGGCCAATTCATCGTCCTCCAGCGGCGTGATCTCCGCCCGCGCGTGGCTGACGAACTCGTCGCCTGAAATATTGATCTTCATGACATCCACGCCGTCGCGCACGCATTCGCGGGCAACACGCCGCACCTCATCAGGACCATCGGCGATCAAGCCGAAGCTTTCCTCGTGGATATGCCGGCGGCGCTCGTCGCCAAGTCCTGCAGTGGTCGTGACTTCCGGGCTGCCGGCACGCATCCGGGGGCCGACGATCAGCCCGTCATTGATGGCATCGCGGATGGTGACGCCGATCATCGGCTTGGCTGACGCGGCCTCGAAAATGGAGGTGAAGCCGTGCTCCAGAAGCAGTTTGACGTTCGCCGCGGTTTGCAGCGTGTGTTTTTCCGGCGGAATTCTGCCGAGCTCGGTGTTTGTCGCTATGCCCACGAAACTGGGATGGCAATGGCCCTCCACCATACCGGGCATCAGCGTCATGCCGCCGGCCTCGATCACATCGTCGCGGCCCTGCGTGGCGAGGGATGTCGTCGCGATGCACCCGGGCGATCCTGTTGCCACGTATTTCGACGGAGCCGGGATAAAGCGAGCCGGCGTCGGCGTCCCAAATCTGTGCATTCCGGATGAGAACCGTGGTCATGCTTCTCTCCTCCCTGATGCGTTTTCTCCATCATGCCTCGCGGTCCGGACAAACCGAAGATTTTAATTAAATCTGACGCAGCGGCAGCGCCGTCCCTATCGGCAAAATCTAAATGCGGCGGAACAGGTCGGATCAGACTACGCAAGCGTTGGTTTCTCCGATCGCCGCCATCGGTCCGATCTCTCCTATTGCTTCAATAGAGCCCGAAAATAAGCTTCGGCTACAAAGACACCGAAACTGCAGGTTCGCCGAAAGTCTCTAAATCGGGTGTGATCCCAAGGCCAGCCCCGGTCGGCGCACTCATGAAGCCATCGACGCGCTCAGGCGCGCCCGCCGCGATCGACCGTGAGCCATAGCTGTTGAAGTCGGTTGCGGAGAAGCAGAACTCTTCCGGGGTCGACTGAGCCAGATGGGCTATTGCGGCGGTCACGATATCGCCGCCCCAGGTATCCTCGATTGTCATCGGAATACCGCTTGCCATGCACAAATCGCGCATGAGCCTTGCCTTGGTCAGACCGCCGACCTTGGAGATCTTCAGATTGATGACATCCATCGCGTCATCACTTATCCCGCGCACCAGCACCTCCGGTCCGTTTATCACTTCATCGAGGATGAAGGGGCGCGCCGTCCGCCGGCGAATGGAGAGACATTCGGCGTAGGTTGGGCAGGGCTGTTCGATATAGACGTCGACATTGGCGACCGCCGCGACCACCCGCGCCGCTTCATGCATGGTCCAGCCTGTGTTGGCGTCAGCCACCAGAATGTCGCTATCGTCAAGGATCTCCCGGCAGGCTTCGATGCGCTCGATATCGGTGTCGGCATTGCCGCCGACCTTGAGCTGAAACTTCGTGTAACCCTCGGAGCGATAGCCCTTTATCTTTGCTGCCATCTGCTCGGGCTCTTCTTGTGAGATCGCCCGGTAGAGCGCGATCCTTTCCTGCGCGGCGCCGCCAAGCAGCTTGTAGACCGGCAGGCCGGCCACCTTGCCAAGAATATCCCAGCAGGCGATATCGACCGGTGCCTTCACATAGTCATGGCCGCGCAGCACTGCATCCATCCGCCTGTTGATCACGCCGAGATCGGTGGGATCGATGCCGAGCAGTTTCGGCGCAATCTCGGCAAGCCCGGCCCGCACGCCGCCAGCATAGGCCGGCAGATAGGCAGACCCCAGCGGACAGCTTTCCGCATAGCCGGTGATGCCGGTGTCGGTCTCGATTGCGATCACTGTGCTGTCAAAGACTTCAACGAAATTGTCATTCGACCAGCTGTAACGGCCTTCCTTGAGCGGCAGATCAACCTGCCAGGCCTTGATTGCGGTGATCTTCATCCCAAACCCGTGATTATCCTGGTTAGCTGACGATAAAACCGTGAGCGAAGGGATCACGGTCATCGATGAATATCGTGTTGAGCCCGGTCTGGCGCGCCCACCCGCCAATGGACGGGATGATCGCATCGCGCTCGCCGACTTTAGCCTGGGCTTCCACCCGCCCCCGAAAGAGCGAGCCGATGATGCTCTCATGCACGAACGCGTCGCCAACCGTCAGCCGTCCGAGCGCTGCCCATTGCGCCATGCGGGCGGAGGTTCCTGTGCCGCAGGGAGAGCGGTCAATCGCCTTATCGCCATAGAACACCGCGTTGCGCGCCGTTGCACCTGCCGCCCTCGGTTTGCCGGTCCACAGGATGTGCGACAGGCCGCGAATATCGTCGTGCTCGGGATGGATGAAGCTATAGGCCTCGTTCAGGTTGCGGCGCAGGATTGGGCTCAGGCGTAACAGATCGCCGGCGCTAAACTCCGCCATGTCGGTGAAATTCTCCTGAGGATCGATGATGGCGTAGAAATTGCCGCCATAAGCGACATCGACTGTTAGCAAGCCCAAACCAGGGCAATCGACCTCGAGGTCCCGCGCGTATAGGAAAGACGCAACATTGGTGATGCGGACCTCCTCGACATAGCCGTTTTCCAGGCGGTAAGTCGCCGTCACAACACCGGCGGGCGTATCGAGCCGAACCGTGCCGGGTGTTTTCGGTTCAATCAGGCCGTTCTCGATCGCCATCGTCACGGTGCCAATCGTGCCGTGCCCACACATCGGCAGACAGCCGGACGTCTCGATGAACAAAATGGCGATGTCGCAATCGCTTCGCGTCGGAGGATAAAGGATCGAGCCGGACATGATGTCGTGTCCGCGCGGCTCAAACATGAGACCCCTGCGTATCCAGTCATATTCCGCAAGGAAGTGGGCGCGCCTCTCCATCATGGTTGCCCCTTTCAGATCTGGCCCGCCACCGGCGACAAGCCTGACCGGATTGCCGCAAGTGTGCCCGTCGATGCAGAAAAAGCTGTGTCGTGCCATAGATCTTGCCTCTTCAAAATCTCTGTGGGCTGAATGGCCCCAAGCCGATTGCCGGTTTTGCGCCGCAGACGAGATCAGCAACCAAGCGGGCAGTCGCAGCGGACTGTGTCAGGCCAAGATGGCCGTGACCAAAGGCATAGATGATATTGCGCGAGGCACGCGCGTATCCGATCACAGGCAGTGTATCAGGCAGGGACGGGCGAAACCCCATCCATTGCCGCCCGCCATACGTCTTGAGGCCCGGTAGAAATTTAGCGGCTTTGACGAGCATCGCGTCTGCGCGCGCATAGTTTGGTTTGAGGCTAAGCCCGCCCAACTCGACCGCGCCGCCGATCCGAATGCCTGTCGAGAGCGGCGTGACAACAAAACCATGCCCGCCGAAGATAAGCTGGCGCTTGAGCGCGAAGGCGTCCGGAGGAAGGGTCGTGTTGTAACCACGCTCGGTCTCCAAGGGAACGGAATCGCCCAGCGGCGCGGATAACGCCTTCGACCATGCTCCAGCTGCGACAACAGCCTGTCGCGCCGGCACGCATTCGCCGTCTGCCAGCTCGATCTCAACATGGTCGGCCTCGGGCCTCAGTCGAAGAACCTTCCTCTTACGGAGAACCGCGCCTTTCGAGCGGATCGAGCCGGCGAGGCCGCAAGCAAATTCATAAGGATCGGTCAGCGTCTGCCATCCCGGTACAAATGTTCCGGCGACGAAGCGGGATGAAAGCCCGGGCTGCAAGGCTTCAAGATCAGCGCCGCGTACATGCTCGAAAGCGATGCCCTCGGCCGCGCGTGCGTGCCATCCTTGCTCGGAGGCGCGCAATTCCGCCTCGCTCTCATACAGCTCCAGCGCGCCGTCCGAACGAAGCATACGGGAAAGTCCTGTCTCCGTTATCATCGTCTGCATTTCGCTGCGTGCCAAGCGCATGAGCGCGCTTTGCGCCTCGATACTTGCCTTGATGCGATCCGGCCAGCTGGCACGCCAGAACCGTAGCAACCAGGGCAGGATCCGGAGCGCGTAGGCCGGTGGAATGCTCAATGGGCCAAGCGGGTCCATCAGCCATTTCGGAGCCTTGCCGAGCACACCTGACGTCGCAAGCGGAAGCACGTCTGAGAAGGCAAGGCCGCCGGCATTCCCGAAACTTGCGCCCTGCGCAATGCCAGCTTCGTCGAACAGCGTGACCTTGCGACCGGCGGCAAGAAGCTTGTGGGCGCAGGCCAGACCGATAATCCCTGCGCCGACAATGGCGACATCAATTTCATCCTGCGGGCCGTGCTCAGCCCCGCCTGGTGCCATCGAAGCGTCCAATCAGGCTGCAACACCAAGATTGGGGCGCGTTTCCATCGCCTTCCTGACGACGCGTTCAACCTGCTCGCGCTGTTCTCCAACGAGCGTCAAGCGCGGCGCACGGACCCATTCCTCGCCTTCGCCGGTCAGCTTGTTGGCGAGCTTGATGAACTGCACGAGCTTTACGTGCACATCGAGATGCAGGAGCGGCATGAACCAGCGGTAAAGCCGGACTGCCTCGTCAACCTTCTTCGCCTCGGCGAGCCTGAACAGCTCGACGGATTCACGCGGGAAACAGTTGGCCATACCCGACACCCAGCCAACGGCGCCGAAGAGAACGTTTTCCAGCACCAGATCGTCCACGCCGCAGAACAGGCGATAGCGATCGCCGACCCGGTTGATCATATCGGTGATGCGACGGCTGTCATGGCTCGATTCTTTTACCGCGACGATGCTTTCCTCGCTTGCCAGCTCAGCGAAATCCTCGGGGCTCAGATCAACCTTGTAGGACACGCGGTTATTATAGATCATGATCGGAACGTCGGTGCTGCGCGCGATGGTCCGGAAATGCGCGATGGCCTCACGCGCGTCCTGTTGATAGACCATGCACGGCAGCGCCATCAGCCCGCTCGCGCCGGCGCGTTCGGCTCGCTTGGCCGCGTCGATGGCGAATTCCGTCGTGTACTCCGCGTTCCCGGCCAGAACCGGCACTTTGCCGCCAACCGTTTCAACGGCACAGCGGATCACGGATTCCTTCTCATCAGCCGACAGAGAGCTGTTTTCGCCCAGCGTACCGAGCATGATGAAACCGGTGCAGCCGGCTTTAAGGCAGGAGTTGATATGACGAGCAGTCGATTCGAGATCCAGCGTGCCATCCTGCTTCATTTCGGTCATCAATGCGGGCATCACGCCATGCCAATTGTCCGCCATAGGATTACCTTTCGTAATGTTTCGAACTCAAATTGATCATCCATCGCACGGTTCAGTTGCTTCAATCACCGAGATAGGCTTGCACGATCGATGAATCGGCTCGCAGCTTCTCTGCTTCGCCTTCCATGCGGATATGCCCGCCTTCCAGCACAAAACCGTAATCCGCCAGCTTTAGCGCCAGGCGCGCATTCTGCTCCACCAGCAGGATTGTCGTGCCTTCCTCTTCGTTGAGCCGCTTAATGATCCGCATCGTCTCCAGGACGAGTTTGGGGGCAAGCCCCATCGAGGGCTCATCGAGAAGTAGAACATGCGGTCCGTGCATCAGAGCGCGGCCCAAAGCGAGCATCTGCTGCTCCCCGCCGGAGAGGAGCGAACCGTCCTGGTGCTGAAGACGGTCGAGCACCGGAAACAGCCGGAAGACCTCTTTCATACGCTCTTGCCGGACATGGGACCGCTTCACTGAAAAAGCGCCGAGTTCCAGATTCTCGCGAACGGTCAGTCCACGCAAGATACGACGCCCTTCCGGAACATGAACAACTCCCATGCGGGCGATCTTGTCGGCATTGCGTCCGGCGATTTCCTGGCCTTCAAACTGGATCGATCCTGCAATAGGTTTGACGAGCCCGGAGATTGTCTTCAGCGTCGTCGTCTTGCCGGCCCCGTTGGCACCTAGCAAAGTCACCACCTGCCCGCGCCGCACTGTCAGGCTGATACCGTTCAGGGCCTTGATGCGGCCATAAGCTGCCTCGACCCCATCGAGCGAGAGCAGCACTTCGCCGTTACCCGCCTGCGCGCCGTTCACAGCACTGCCTCAGCGTCTTCCTGACCCAGATAGGCCTCAATGACCTTGGGATCGGTCTGCACATCCTTGGCTGACCCTTCGGCGATCATGGCGCCATGGTCGAGTACGCTGATCCTCTCGGAGATTTTCATCACCAGACCGACGTCATGCTCGATCAGAAGGACCGAAATACCGCGTTGATCGCGGATGCGCTTGATCAAGGCGATCAGATCGTCCTTCTCCTGACGGGTCAGACCGGCGGCTGGCTCGTCGAGCAGAAGCAGTTTAGGTTGTGTCGCGAGGGCGCGCGCGATCTCGACACGCCGCTGATGGCCATAGGCAAGCGTCGTGGCGATCCGGTCCTTTTCATCGAGAATACCCGCGAAGGCGAGGCAATCCTCACAAACCTCGCGGATCATCTGCTCCTCGCGCTGCTGGGACGGCAGTCTCAGCACGGCTGCGAGTGCGCCGGCATGCGTTCGGCAGTGCATGCCGGACATGACATTTTCCAGCACAGTCATTTCGCGGAACAGCCGGACGTTCTGAAATGTCCGTGCAATACCGGCCTTCGTAACACCGTGCGGTTTCATCGAGAGCAGATCACGGCCATCGAAGGTGATACGGCCTTTCTGCGGTTTGTAAAAACCGGTAATGCAATTGAACAGCGAGGTTTTGCCCGCCCCGTTTGGTCCTATCAGACTGACGATCGCATCGCGGCCGATGCTGAAATCCACACAGTCTAGGACGGTATTGCCGGCGAAGGCGAGCGTGATTCCGGACAGGGACAGGAGGTCGTTCACCGCGACCGCCCTTTTGTGGGCCAGATGCCGCTTGGCCGGAATAACATGATCAGCAGCAGAACGGCCGCGAAGAGCAACAATCTGAATTGCCCCAGATCACGGAGCAATTCTGGTCCTAGGACCACGATAAATGCGCCCAGGATCACGCCCGGAATTTTGCCCATGCCGCCGAGAATCACCGCCATGAGGATCAGGACCGATTGCGTGAAAGAGAAACTTTCAGGCGAAATCGCACCGAGATTAACGGCGAAGAAAGCGCCTGCGATGGTGCCGTAAAGCGCGCCGATAATATACGCTGCGAGCTTCACCCGGACGCGGTCAACGCCCATTGCTTCGGCGACATCCTCGTCGTGCCTGACATAGAGCCAGGCACGCCCAAGGCGGGAATCAGCCAGCCGATAGGAAGTGATCGTCGCGACCACCGCGAGGAAAAGGAAGACGTAATAGAAGTCGAGTTGGCTATTGATATGCCAGCCGAAGAGCCATGGCTGCTCGATTCCGGAGATCCCGCTGGCTGCCCCGGTGATCTGCAGATTTCGCGCCGAAAAACGGACAATCTCACCGAAGCCGAGGGTCACAATGGCGAGGTAGTCCGAGCGCAGGCGAAGTGTCGGCCCACCAATGATGACACCTGCAGCGGCGGCGGCAATGAGCGCGAAGGGCAGCGCCGCCCAGAAGCTGATGCCGAATTGGTGCGTTAGAATGCCGATGGTGTAAGCGCCAACCGCAAAAAAAGCCGCATAGCCAAGATCAAGCAGGCCCGCATATCCCACCACAACGTTAAGGCCGAGGGCCAAGACGACATAAAGCAGCGCATTCGTCAGAATGACGGTGGCATATGGCCCGAACAGCATCGGCGCGGCCGCCATGAATGCCAAAAGCAACAGGACGCCAATCTGGATCGCGCGCGGCGAGAAAAGCTCTGCCCGGCTCCGGGTCTTTGCAGGGGCGGTTTCGACGCGCACGTCGTCCATTACATGCGCTCCTGCTCGGACCGTCCCAGAAGGCCAGTGGGCTTTAGCACTAGAACGAGGATGAGCACGGCGAAGGAGAACACATCCTTCCATTCGCTACCGATGCCTGGGATCTGCGTTCCGAACGCTTCGAGCAGCCCAAGGACGAGCCCTCCCAGCATAGCGCCGGGGATCGAGCCGATCCCGCCGATCACGGCGGCGGTGAACGCTTTCAGCCCGGTCAGAAAGCCCATGAAATACCAAACCGAGCCATAATAGGCGCCCGCCATGGTACCGGCCGCAGCCGCAAGTGCGGAACCGATAAAGAATGTTACGCCGACGATAAGGGCAACATTGATGCCCATGAGCTGGGACATCTCCTTGTCGACGGCGACAGCACGCATGGCGCGTCCATATTGGGTACGCGTCACAAAAGTCTGGAGAGCGATCATCAAAGTGGCGGCCGCTACGACCAGAACCATCTGATTATAAGTGATGAAAACCGGACCGAGATTGACGCCGCCGAAGCCAAGATCGGCACGAAAGGGCTGATACTGCCCATGGGTCAGGGTTAGAACGGTGTTCTGCAGCACCAAAGAGACTGCCAGTGCAGTAATGAGGATGGAAAGCCGCGGCGCGGAGAGCATCGGCTGGTATGCGACACGCTCGATGAAGACGCCGAGACAGCCAACGGCGAGCATTGAGAGAAACATCGCGAGGAACACAGCGGGCCAGTCACCTCCGGCGACGCTAGAAATCGCCGACAGGCAAAGGAAGCCGATAAAGCCGCCCACCATGTAAAGATCGCCGTGGGCGAAATTGAGCAACTTGATGACCCCGAAGATCATCGTATAGCCGAGCGCCACCAGGGCATAGAACGATCCAAGCACCAGGCCGTTCACAAGCTGCTGAAGGACAATGTCCGTAACACTCATATCCGCTGGAAGTCCGATGGGAGAGACTTGGGACAGCCAGCACCGACGATTAGCGCTGGCTGTTCTCTTGCGGATTTACTTGGCCAAGGCCCAAGCCTTGTTCTTGCCTTCAAGAACGACGAAGTTTGAGCGCGCCAGCGTGTTCTTCTTGGTGAACGAGATTGGTCCGGCGAGCCATTCCTGCCCGTTAGCCGAGGAAAGCGCGTCGATGACTGCCTTCGAGTCGGTGCTGCCGGCTTTTTTGATCGCCCAGGCCAGAAGCTGCATGCCGTCATAGGTCAGGGGCGCATAAGGACCGGGTGCGGAGCTGAACTTCTGCTTGTAAGTGTCGGCGAATGCCTTTGCGCCAGGAAGAAATTCCGCGGTTGGGCTGGAGAAGGCGTAAACACCCTCTGCCGCGCGCCCGGCGATGTCGAAAAGCTGGACCGATGTCGATCCGTCGCCGACCGCAATCACACCTTGATAACCGGCTTGGCGAAGCTGACGGATAAAGAGACCGCCATCGGCATAATAGGCGGTCCAAAAAGCTGCATCCGGACTGGCGGCCTTGATCGCCGTCACCACTGCCGAGTAATCCTGTTCGCCCTTGTTGACGGTCTCGAAAGCGACGACTTTATTGCCAGTGCCTGTCCACCCGTCCCGGGTTAGGTTGGCAAGGTCCTGCGAATAGGCGTCGCCTTCATTGACGATGGCGAGCGATTTGATGCCCTTGCCTTTCAAGAATTCGACCACTTTCGTCGCCTGATCATCACCGGTCGAGTTGATCATGAAGACGTTGCCGGGATTGGCGGGGATCAGCTTGGTCGAATTCGCTGCGGTGATTACGAACGGAATCTTTGCATCACCATAGATCTTAAGCGTTGGTAGCGTTGCCCCAGAGCAGTAGCCGCCTACAGCGCCCACGACGCCTTGCGAGACGAGTTTGGTTGCCGCGTTGACGGCCTGCTGCGGATCGCACGCGTCGTCGCCGATAATCATCTCCACTGTTTTTCCAAGCAGACCGCCCTTGGCGTTGATTTCATCAAGCGCAATTTGGACGGCATTGGCCATATCCTTGCCGTAGGTTGCTTCTGATCCTGTGGTTGGGACCTGAACGCCGATGGATATCTTGTCCTGGGCGAATGCTTCAGGTGCAAATATGACGGCAGCTACAGCGGCGGCGATAAGAGTTTTGCTGAATGAGATGAAGTTTGGCATTGGCGGCATCCTCCTTTGAACACACCTTCTGGTTGTCGTCTCCTGAACGGACGACAAATCTCTGTGTGTATTGCGTCTGGCGGTGTTCCTACCGGAATGCCTTTGGCAAACCGGTGCGGGAAACAATGGCGAAGCTCATCGTCTAACTCGAAGGAGAAGCAGAGATTCCTTCTTCAAGTGCCCAGTTCTCTTGGCTAGGTTATTGGTGTATCTAAGATATATCAAGTTCTTTCCCGACGTTTTGTCCCGATGACCACGACACCGAATTCGCTCAAGCAACTGCGGCAGCATCATCTCCTGCAGACGCTCGGAAGGAGGGAAGCATGCGGAGTTCAAAAACGATTCACGTCGTATCCTGCCATGCGGAAGGCGAAGTCGGCGATGTGATCGTCGGGGGCGTCCAAGCTCCGCCCGGAGCAACTTTATGGGAACAGCGCGATTTCATCGCAGCCGATCAGACGCTTCGGAAGTTCATGCTGAACGAGCCCCGCGGAGGGGTGTTTCGACATGTCAATCTGTTGGTTCCTGCCAAAAACCCTAACGCAGCGATGGGCTTCATTGTCATGGAGCCGGAGGACACGCCGCCAATGTCCGGCTCCAATTCGATATGCGTGGCGACCGTGATGCTCGATACCGGCATAGTACCGATGATCGAGCCACAAACCCGCCTTGTTCTCGAAGCGCCAGGGGGATTAATCGAGGTCGTTGCCGATTGCCGGGATGGCAAGGCCGAACGCATCACCGTAAGGAATGTTGCCTCTTTCGCCGACAAGCTTGATGCTTTACTCGAAGTTCCCGGCGTTGGCACGCTAACGGTGGACACTGCTTATGGCGGGGACAGCTTCGTCATCGTCAACGCCCACGATCTGGGTTTTGGCATTAACCCCGATGAGGCACGGCAGATGTCTGAAATAGGGGTTCGAATTACGGCGGCTGCCAATGATCAGATCGGCTTCAGGCATCCGGAAAACCCAGCTTGGGATCATTTCTCCTTCTGCCTGTTTGCTGGTCCGCTGGCGAAAACACAAAATGGCTTCTCGGCCCGATCTGCCGTGTCGATTCGTCCAGGAAAAATCGATCGCTCCCCCACCGGAACGGCCGTGTCTGCCCGAATGGCCGTACTCCATGCAAGGGGGGAAATGCAGGTCGGTAAGACGTTTCTTGCCCGTTCAATTCTCAACTCGATATTTCTGGGTCGGATCGAGCAAGAGACATCGATCGGTGGCCGGATGGCCATCATCCCCTCAATTTCAGGCCGAGCATGGATCACGGGACTCCATCAATATCTTCTGGATCCCGCAGATCCCTGGCCGTCCGGCTACAGAGTCAACGATAGTTGGCCGAACTCTAAATGAACAAATGACCCGTGTGCCGCCGCGTCCAAACTTCGGACAAGGCGCGCAACACGCAGATATTCCATTGATCTGCGTGATTTCTGGAACATCGTTGACGGCGGCGAGTGAAGTCGGCCGTAATCAGCGACGGGCGCCACCGCAGAGCGGCACCAGCGGACGCCTGATCTGCTGACCGATGCGCCGGTAATCTCGGGCATGCGCTCAACTGATGTGATCCGGCTCGCAGAGGATCAGCGTCGCAAGCGTCCGGGCGGCCCGCTCGTCTGAGACCAGCGCATCGACGGCGCCCTGGATTGCCCTTCGGCGCTCCAGCGACAGATCGCGCGCAAGCTCATGAAACTTTCGCGTCATTTCCTCATCGGCCAATGGCGAGGCGGCATCGCCGCGCGCCTCCGTCACTGGCGAACGAAGGCTTGTACCGTCCTTGCGAGTGATGATGACGAGGGCGAGGCGCTTCGCTGGGAAGAGCGCCGTGAAGTCGGCGCGTTCGACAAGTACAATCCTGGCCGTCATCGCCGCAATGGCTGGGTCACCGAGCCCGCTCGGACCGATCTCGTCAGCGCCAAGCCGGCCTCGAACCAAATAGGCGGCAAGGGGAAAGCCGAGGGCGTATTGCGCCGCTTCAGTGGTCCGCGGTACGGCCGTGCCAAGACAAACCGCCTCGTGGAACGTTTCCACCGTGATCTGGGCAATGTCCGGGGGCCGTATCGCATTTGCCTGGACAAGCCCAACTGCGGCCTCCAGGGCTGGCTGCGCCCAACGACAGACGGGATACGGCTTGAAATACATCTCGAGCATGCGCCAGCGCGTGCCGAGATCCGACCAGAGCTCGTCCTGCTCGGCCGCTTCAAAGGTTATTGCCGGTGCTCCGGTGAAACCGTCAGATGCAAGATAGGCAGCCGCCACACCAGCCAAGGCGCCCCAGCCTGATCCGTCCTTGAGCATAGTCGGATGGTCTATACAGCGCATCATCTGGCTGCGCGGACCGTGATATTCCGCGATGCCGAGCGCCTGCCGCGTCTTTTCGCGATCGAGGCCAAGGAGACGCGCTGTCACGGCCGCACAGCCAAGCGCGTTCCATGCACCGGACGTATGATAGTCGCTGACACTGGCGTGCAGCGCGATGCCTGCCCGGATGGCGATTTCGTAGCCGACGACAAGCGCGGTCAGCCATTCGCGCCCGTCCAGTCGGCCCGTGGCGATGAGTTCCTCGGCGTCGGCCACGGCGAGCAGCGCCGGCAGAATAGCGACGCCGGCATGCCCCTTGGTGAGCGGATGACCATCATGACCGTCGAACGCGTCGATGGTGGAGGCTCCGGCATAGGCGGCACCTGCTGCGCTGACCCGGCGGCCATCGAAGATCAACCGCGCCCCGCTTTCGGACGCCTGCATCTGACGGACGGCCAGGCCATGAACGATGCGCGACAGCTCGGTCGCTCGCCCGGCGGCGGCAACGCCGATCAGATCCAAAGCGCAGCGCTTGGCCTGGTGCACGACTGGCTCGGGGAGATCGCTGAAAGTCAGATCGTGAACGAAGTCGAGCGCGGACATGGCTCAAGCATCTGGGACAGGCATCGGACTGGCGCGAAGCAGGTGTGTCCCAAGCAGATGCATGATCAGTTCGGGGCTGCTGGTGAGTGCCGTCGGAAGGCGTTCGCGCGCGGTGAAGCTGTCGTTCCGGTCGATCTCGGCAATCGCCAGCGCCTCGCCCTGCCCCGCGCAGGCAAGCTCCCGACCGAATGCATCGAGGATGCGCGACCCTCCCCAGAAATCCATGCCGTCCCGTTTTCCCCAGTAATTGGCGAAGACGATCGGCAGGCCATAGATCAAAGCTGTATGCCCAAGGTTTGTCGCCCAGCCGGAGGGATTGTCGAAGCCTTCGACGGCACCGCGCGAGGAGGCGGCGGGCAGGATCAGGATCTCTGCACCACTGAGTGCGACGAGCCAGGTCAGTGCAAAATTCCATGCATCGGCGCAGATCAGCGTCGCGGCGGGCCAGCCGTCGCAAACATCGCAAAGGGTAAGGCTGTCTCCGGCCGAATAGACCTGGTTCTCGCGCAGATTGCCATAGCCCGGCAGGTTGATCTTGCGATGCACGGCAACGCTGCGTCCGCCCGACAGCAAGGCCTGGGCATTGAAAAATTGGCCATCGTCTGCCGCTTCGATGAAGCCGAAGGAGACCGCCATGGGGGCGGCGGCCTCGGCCAACGCCTTCAGTTCGGCCGCGCAGCGCGGGCGCCCAAGCCGCGGCAGGTCGGGGTCGGAGAAATAGTCCGTGAGCGAAAGCTCGGGGAAGACGAGGAGCTCTACCTGCTTGCTCCTCGCTTCCGCGATGATGGCCAGATGCCGCGCGAGATTGGCATCAATATCTCCGCTGCGGCATTCGATCTGCGCAGCAGCAACCACAAGCCCAGACATGCTCATGCCTCCCGCCGCCCGTGGGGTCAGACCAGTCCCTGCTTTTTCAGGAACTCGCTCGCGACATCCTCGATAGTTTTCTTGTCGACGTCGACCGAGGCGTTCAGGCGCGCCATGGTGGCATCGTCGAGCTTGGCGGATAGTGCGTTTAGCGCGTCGCCAACGGCCGGATTCTTGTCGAGCGTCTCCTTGCGGATGACGGGCGTCATCGCATAGGTCGGGAAAAAGTCCTTGTTATCTTTAAGGATAACGAAGTTGAAGGCCGGCACGCGGCCATCGGTGGCGAACACCAGCCCGACATCGACCTGACTGTCACGCAGCGCTTGATAGATCAGGCCGGTATCCATGCGCACGATGTTCTCGCGCCCGAATTCAAAGTCATAGGCTTTCTCGAGCGGCTTCAATCCATCTGGCCGGGCGTAAAACTCGGCATTGCAGCCGAATTTCAGCGCCTCACCGGCTTTAACCTTGGCGGCGAGATCGGCGAGCGTCTTGATGCCGCGTTTCTCCGCATCGGCCTCGCGCATCGCGAGCGCATAGGTGTTGTTGGCCTTGGACGGGTTCAGCCAGACCAGCCCCTTGGCCGCATCGAGTTCCTTTACCTTGGCGTAGGTGGCGGCAGCGTCAAGCTTCTCCGTCACCTTATTGAAGGTGATCAGCGAAGTGCCGGTATATTCCCAATAGACGTCCACCTGTCCGGCTTCCTGGGCCTGCCGCAACGGCGCGGTGCCGAGGCCGGCGCGCTTATCGACAGTGAAGCCCTTGGCCCTAAGCAGCTGGGCCGTCATTTCGGCCATGATCTGCTGCTCGGTGAAATTTTTGCCGCCCACGACGACGGTCTGGGCCTTAGAGACGGTGGGAGCGACCCCGAACAGGACGGCGGAGGCGATCAAAGCGAGAAAATGTCGTTTCAGCATGGCTCTTCCTCTTATTTGCGCTGCTTCAACGCAGCGGATTCACTCCCCTTGGAACCAGCCAGTACTGGACCTGGCCGGTTGCGAAATCGACGGCCACCGCGAGCAGCGCGGTGGGTATGGCGCCGGCGAGCAGCATGGACGTGTCCATGAGATCGATGCCCGTGAAGATGAGCTCGCCGAGCCCACCGCCGCCAATGAGAAAAGCTAGCGGCACGGTGCCGACATTGATGGCGAGCGCCGTGCGCACGCCCGCGAGTATCACGAACAATGCATTAGGCAGCTCGATGCGCCATAGAATCTGCTGCGGGGTCATGCCCATGCCGCGCGCGGCCTCGAGGAGATAGGCCGGCACGGAGCGCAGGCCCGCAATGGTGTTCAACACGATCGGCAGCAGCGTCAGCACGAACAGCGCGAAGATCGCGGGCGGCGCGCCGATGCCGAGGAACGACATGGCGATGGCGATGAGGGCGAGGGTCGGAATGGTCGTGCCGAGATTGACGACTTGCGTCACCGCATCGGCGTATCTGTCGAACCGCTCGCGCGTGAGCAGAACGCCAAGCGGCACCCCCACCGCAATAGCCAGCGCGGCGGATACCGCCGTCAGAAAAAGATGCTGCCGCGTCAGGTAGATCACATCGCTGCTATAGCGCAGGAGCGCCTCTAGTGCTCCGCGCGACTGCAACCAGGCGCCGAGCGCAAAAGCCCCGGCGAGGAGAGCGAAACGGAGCGCGCTTGTCAGTCCGCCCCCTCGCATCTCAGCTATCCTCATAAGTGGCGCCGAGCTTCCAGGTGATGGTCCGTTGCGAGATATAGCCCTTGTAGAAGCCGTCATCGTCGACGCAGGCGAGCCAGGTCACGCCGTGGGTGAACATCTGCGACACAGCCACACGCAGGTCGTCGCGCAGATTGACGACGCCAGGGAGCGGCTCCTGATGCTCGCCCACCGTGCCCTTCTGATCCCGGGCGACCTCGGCGCGGACCAGGCCGCGTGCCCGGCCCCGCGGACCGACCATCACGATAGAGGTATGCCCGTACTTCCCCATCAGTTCGGCGGCGGTCTCCAGGCTGTCCTCGGCGCGCACGCGAGGCGGATCGCTCATCATGGCATCGCGGACCTTAACAAGCCGCAGCCGCTTCAGCGTGCGGTCGGAGCCGACAAATTCGGCGACGAACGCATCGGCCGGATGGGCGAGCACATTGTCGGGCGTGTCGTATTGAACGGGGCGGCCGTCGCGGAAAATTGCAATCCGGGTGCCCATCTTCACCGCCTCGTCGATGTCGTGGCTGACGAACACGATAGTCTTCTTGAGCTCGGCCTGGAGCTTGAGGAATTCGTCCTGGATCACCTCGCGGTTGATCGGATCGATGGCGCCGAACGGCTCGTCCATCAGAAGAACCGGCGGGTCGGCAGCAAGCGCGCGCACCACGCCGACGCGCTGCTGCTGACCACCGGAGAGCTGCTTGGGATAGCGCTTCAGGAACACGGCCGGATCGAGGTTGACCATCTGCAGAAGATCAGCGGCACGAGTGCGCGCTTTGGTTCGCGGCCAGCGCAAGAGGTCCGGTACAACGCAGATATTGTCCTCGACCGTCATGTTCGGGAACAGGCCGATCTGCTGAATCACATAGCCGATCGAGCGGCGCAGGGTGACGGCATCCATCGTTGCGGTGTCGCGGCCGTCGACGAAAATCTTGCCGGACGAGGGCGGGATCAGCCGATTGATCATCTTCATGGTCGTGGTCTTGCCGCAGCCCGAAGGCCCGAGCAGCACGCAGACTTCGCCGGCCGGCACCTCCATGTCCACGCGATCGACCGCGACCGTGTCGCCGAACAGCTTAGTGACCTGGTCGAGACGGATCATTTCAGCTTCAGCCCCGGCGAGGTGATCCAGCGCTGCAGTGCAATGAGCGTATAGTCGGCGATGATCGCGAGCAGGCTGACGGCAAGCGCACCGGTAAGCAGCTGGCGGATGTCGGTCTGCGAGATGCCGCGCGAGATGAAGGTGCCGAGCCCGCCCGCGCCGATATAGGTGGCGATGGCGGCAATCGCGATATTCAGCACCACGGCGCTGCGCACCCCGTTCATGATGACGGGCAAAGCGAGCGGTAGCTCGACGCGGCGCAGACGTTCGAGCGTGGTCATGCCCATGCCGGTCGCGGCCTCGCGCAGCGCCGGGTCGACATTCATGATCGCAGTGTAGGTGTTGCGGATGATCGGGAGCTGCGCGTAAAGGATCAGCGCGATCACCGCCGGCAGATAGCCGATGCCATGACCGATCGGCGACAACAGCGGAATGAGGATGCCGAACAGCGCGATCGATGGAATAGTCATGATCACAGCGGCGACGTAAAGCACGCGGTCTGCGGCGGCCCTGCTCTGCGTGATCAAGATGCCGAGCGGCACGCCGGTCAGGATTGAGACGCCGACCGAGACACCGACTAGGGAGACATGTTCGAGCATCCGCTGCCCGATCACTGGAAGGTTCGCCCAGATGAAGGCGAAGGTCTCCACGATCAGCTCCCTCCAATACTCCTATGTCCCTCTGTCGCAGTGTCGGTCAGGATGAAGCCGAAAACGCCCCCGGGAAGCGACATCGAACGTCATGAAATCGACGTCAGGCCAGGACCTCATCGAGCTGTGACACTCTTTCCCGCTGCGCGCCGCCGCGAAGCTGGGATGGCCGTACGCCATAGATGCGCTTGAACCAGTGCGCGAAATGCGATGTCGAGGTGAAGCCGGTGGCAACGGCGACCTCGAGGATGCTCCAGTCGGAATAGAGCAGGAATTCCCGCGCTCTTTCAATTCGCAAGGTCAGATAATAGCGCGCCGGAGAAACCTCCAGATAGCGCAAGCAGAGACGCTCGAGCTGGCGCACGCTCATGCCGACCCGGTCGGCGATGTGGGCGATGGATATCGTGTGTTCGGTGTGCTGCTGCATCAGATTGATGGCGGTGCGCAGCTGTATCGGCACATTGGCGAGACGTTCGAGCCGTCCGCCGCTCTGGCTGTCGCGCTCATCGCGGATGCGCTCGTGATGGAACTGATTGGCGACGCGTCGGGCGAGACCGTTGCCGTGGCGTGCAGCGATCAGGTGCAGCATCATGTCGAGCGCGGCTGTCCCCCCCGAGCAGGTCAGCCGGTCGCGATCGAGCTCATAGATTTTGTTTGTGCAGTTAAGGTGCGGAAACTCTTCCTGGAACGCCGGACGGTTCTCCCAGTGGATCGTGCAGCGATAGCCATCGAGTAACCCGGCGCGCGCCAGGAGATAAGTGCCTGTTGAGAGCGAGCCTAGCGCAACACCGCTGCGCTGCGCCTTGCGCAGCAGGGTTAGATATCGCCGCTCCTCGACGGATTGGATGCGCAATCCACCGCACACGAACAGATAGTCCGCCCCCGCTATGGCTTCGTCGGCCTTCTCGGCGGGGAAAGGAATGCCATTGGAGGCCGTGACCGGGGCGCCGTCGAGACTTGCCAGTCGCCAGCGCCAGGGATGGCGATTGACCAGCCGGTTGAGCGATCGCACCGGCTCGACCGCGGACGCCAAGCTCATCATCGACATTCCGTCGACGAGGAGAAAGCAGACCGTCCTGGTTGAGGCATCTCGTTCCATGGGAGCCCTCGGCCGCTGCGCCTTTTAGGTTTATTCAGACTGCGGGGACATAACAACGAAAAAGCGACATCGACTATAATAGAGCCGACGTCTATTGTCGGAAAGAATATAGAAAGCGTCGCAAAATTGCGACGTTTCCGCAGCTGAAATAGCCGAATATTTGCTGGTCAGTTTCCGCCAAGGAGGCCGCCGATGATCGATCCTGACCGCATCTCGCGCCTGCTCGCCGAGAGACGTGAAGGCTTCAGCCTTCCCCAGGCGCTTTATATCGATCCGGCCATGCACGAGGCGGATATCAAGGCGGTGTTCGAGACCGAATGGCTGTTTGCCTGCAATGCCTGCGAGATCAAGAACCCGGGCGATTACCTGACGCTGGAGATCGGCCCCAATCCCGTCGTGGTGCTGCGCGACCGCGATGGCGAGATTCGCGCCTTCCACAATAGCTGCCGGCATCGCGGCTCGCGCATTTGCGGATCTGAGAAAGGGCACGTGAACCGGCTGATCTGCCCCTATCACCAATGGGTTTATGAGCTGAACGGACGTTTGCGCAATGCTCGCCAGATGCCCGCCGATTTCGACCGCACGGCCTATGGCCTCGTGCCTGCCCATGTCGAGGTGATCTGCGGCATGATCTATATCTGTCTCGCCGAGACGCCGCCCGATCTCACCCGCTTCCGCCAGGGCGTGACGCCGTATATCGCACCGCATCAGCCCGAGCGGACCAAGGTTGCCTTCGAGATGACCATCATCGAGGAGGCAAACTGGAAGCTGGTCATCGAGAACAATCGCGAATGCTACCACTGCGCCGCCAATCACCCCGAGCTCACTGTGACGCTGGTCGAGTTCGCCATGCCCGACGACCCGCAAGGGCCGGCACAGTTCCAGGATCTGATGGCGCGACAGCAGGCGCGTTGGGACGCGCTCGGCCTACCGCACCGGCCGGCCGATGGCGGCAATGAGTTCCGCTGCATCCGCCTGCCGTTCAACGAAGGCGCGCTCTCCTTCACCATGGACGGCAGCCCGGCTTGCAATAGACTGCTCGGCGACTTAACGGACCCCGATCTCGGCTCGGTCCGCATGTTCCGGGCGCCCAACAACTGGAACCATTTCCTTTCCGATCACATCATCCATTTCCGGGTGCTGCCGCTCGGCCACGACCGCACCGCGCTGCGCACCACCTGGCTGGTGCATGAGGATGCCGTGGAGGGCGTCGATTACAACGTCAAGAAGCTGACCGAGGTGTGGATCGCCACCAATGATCAGGACGCCGAGCTCTCGGCTGTCAATCACCGCGGCATCCGCTCCATGGCCTATCGTCCCGGACCTTATTCGCCCTCCGAATTCATGCTGACGAATTTTACCAATTGGTACGCGGGAAAGCTGGCGGCCTATATCGGCGATCCCGTACCGATGCGGACCGCGGCGGAGTGAGCCGCCATGATATCTTAGCGGCCAGAGGCGTCATTCGGCCCGATGCTGCGCCAGCCTTGACGATCGCGCCAGTCCGGCTCCAGCTTTTCGAAGCGGCGCAGCGTGAGCGAGGAGATGTCCGCGAAACTGCAGGTGCCATCGACGACCAGATCGCGGATGGCGCGCCCACTTGCCGGCGACAGGCCGAAGCCGACGCTGGACAGGGTTGCCACCACCACATTATCCGGCGCCACCAGCCGATCGATCACCGGGCGGCCATCCGGCGTATTTTCGATCACGCCCGCCCAGGAGCGGATGATCCGCGCATGAGCGGCCTTCGGCAGCAGCTCGGCCAACCTACGCGCGATATGGCTCATCAGCGGCGTTGCCGGCTTGGCCGGCGCGCCGTCCTCCGGCAGATCGATCCATTCATGTGGGCCGCCGCCATAAGCGAGATTACCCCGCAAGGTCTGGCGTCCATAGAGCCCGTTACCGTCGATGCCGGTGCAGGGCATCAGCGGCAGCGGCTCGGTGATGATCATCTCCGCGCGCGCTGCCGCCATCGGCAGCTGATGGCCCAGCATGGCCGCCAACTTCCCGGTATGCGGCCCTGCGGCAAGCACAAGATGATCGCAGCCGATCACCCCGCGTGTGGTTTCGATGCCGCTCACCCGGCCGCCCTCGGTGAGAAATCCCGTAACCTCGCAATGCTGCAGAATGCGCCCGCCATGATCCTCGATGGCCCAGGCAAAGCCTTGCACCGTGCGGTGCGGATTGGCGTGACCGCCGAAATGGTAGTAATAGCCGCCAAACACGTTCTCGCCCGCGAGCGGGACCATGTCCTGGCACTGCCGCGCATCGAGAATATCGGAGCGGAAGCCCTGTTTCGCCGCATTGCGAAGCGCGCGCGCATAGAGTTCCATCTGCGCCTCGCTGAAGGCCAGACGGATGCGATACGGCACGAACTCGGTGGGATAGCCGAGCAGCTCGTCCATCTGAGGCCAGAGCCGCTGCTCCTCCGCGAATAGCGGTGAGTGGTGATGCGAGCAGCCTCCGCCATTGCGGCCGGACGCCTCGCCGCCGATCTGGCCCTTCTCGATGACGAGCACATTATGTCCGTCGCGCGCCAGCCACCACCCTGCGCTGAGGCCGGTAACGCCGCCGCCGACGATGACGACGCTGGCTCCCTTGGGCGTCTCCATAGCCCTGCCCTCACTCGCTGACGATCGGGGCGGAGACGTCGTTGCCGGCGACGGTATAATGCTCCGGCACATCCCAGAAAGGACGCCATTGCGCATGCATGCCAAACCAGCTGTCCCAATGCTCGGCTTGCTCGCGCGGCTCGGGAACCTGCCCGGCGAGCGCCAGCGGCAGCGGGCGCACCGGTGCGCGATAGCCTGCAAGCGCAATGGCGGGCAGCGGCACGCGTCCCGCTAATGCGAGAAGCGCGGCCACCTGTTCGCGGCAGCGCCGGCCCTGGCACGGTCCCATGCCGGCGCGCGTAAGTCGCTTGATCTGGTCCGGGTCCGGCGGCGCCTCGCCCAGCAGACTTGAGACCGTCCGGTCATTGCGCCGGTCTCCCTGCCAGCCGAGATAGCGAGGCGGCCGCACCTCGAGGATCTCGCGGGCGGTCACCTCCTCGCACAGGCACACATGACAGGCCGCGCGCGCCTCAACGACGCTCGCACGCACCCAGGCAAGCCGGTACTGCGAGAGATCGAAAGCAGGTCTGTCCGGCACCGGCGCGGGCTCTGCCTGGACCACCTCGCCGCGCTTGCGCAAAATAGCGGATGCCGCACGCCGGCCTTCGGTTTCGGCCACGGCGCGATCAAGCGTCTTGGACGGCCAGATGCCGGCGCAATCGCCGGCAGCGAAAACGTCAGCGATTGAGGTGCGCTGATCGCCATCGACAACCGGCGCAAAGCCGCCACGCTCCGGCTGGAAAGCGATTTCGCAGCCGAGCGCGCCGAAAAGATCGATCACCGGCGTCGTGCCGACCCCGAGGATCACCCCATCGCATGGGATGACACGTTCGGCCTCGTGATCCCGTCCATCAGCATCGATGCTCTGGACGAGCACGCCTTCGACGCTGTCGCGGCCGATCACTTCCCGGACGACGTGGCGGGTGAGGATTTCAACCCCGCTTGCCCGCAGCTCATCGGCGAGAGAGGGGGCCCCAACCGGACCCTCGGCTTGCTCGACAATGACAGCAATCGTGACGCCCGCCGCCGGCAAGGTCCGTGCGGTCGACAGCGCCTCGGTGGTCGAGCCAAGAATGACGACCTGCCGTGGACCGAGCGCCTCGTAGCGCCACGCGAGCAAGGCCGCCGCGGTCGCGCCCATCACGCCCGGCATGTCCCAGCCGGGGAAGGCAACGCCCATGTCCCGTCGCCCCGCCGCTACGATGACGTGCCGGGCGCCGATGAACCAGACGGCGTTTTCGTCAGCAAGGCCCGCAACGAGACCCGGCAGCCAGCCGACAGCGGGGCCGTTGGCATAGAGGCCGAAGCAGGCCGTGCCGAGGCGGATGTCGACTCCGGCCTCGAATGCATCCGCAATCAGCGGCTCACTCGCGATGAAGGCCTCCATCATCGCATTCCGGTTGCGTGCCGCGCCCGACATACCCTGGCCGAAATGGAAGGGGATCTCGTCGCCCATCGTCTGAAAGCAGATAGGGTTCTCATCGACGAGAAGCACGGACGCGCCGCCCCGCGCTGCCGTGATCGCCGCTGCGAGACCGGCTGCACCACCGCCGACGACGAGCACGTCCGCTTGCTCCTGAAGGCTGAGCGGCTTGCCCGCAATCGATTTCGGATCCATGTCATTCCCTAAAGCGCATCTCGCGCATGCGCGGCGCTGGCGGAGCCATTATTTCTTCCACGATCCAAAGCCACCGGCCGGTTTTCGACGGCGGCAACAAAGTTTCCGACACGCCATGCCCCTCCTCAAGTGAAGGGATTGGCGTTCGCCGCCTGAACGCCGCTCTTCCGGATCGCGCCGGCGACCTCGGCCCCTTCGCCTCGGAGCCGACCGATGGTTGACCGCAAGCTGCCGATGGCCGACGGTGGACCACCGCAGTGTGTGCCCAAATCGTTACGTTCGCTTGGCGAGAGCGGAAGCGGGGCGCCCGGCCCCTTTGCTTCAACAGCCGACATCAGGTAGGCCTAGCCATGTGGGGTTCAGTCAAATAGGCTGATCGCCGACCTTTGGTCGGCGCGGGGCGTGGACAGACATTCAACCAGGACTTGGCATGGTAAATCGATTCATGATGGCGAACAGGGCCGTGGCGATGCGGCGTTGGGCGGGGCCCGCCATTGTGGCGCTCGCCGCGATGACGGCGCTGACCGCCGATGCCGCGGCGAAACAGACGCGCCCCGCGCCACCCAAAGAGGCGACGGCGCCGCGGGAGGCCGGCGAGCCGATCATGGCGATCGTGTCGATCAAGTCGCAGCAGGTTACCTTTTATGACGCCGACGGCTGGATCCTGCGTGCGCCGGTTTCGACCGGCGTCAAGGGACGCGAGACGCCAGCCGGCGTCTTCGCGGTCATCGAGAAAGACAAAGATCACCACTCCACCATGTATGACGATGCCTGGATGCCGAACATGCAGCGCATCACCTGGAACGGCGTTGCGCTACACGGCGGACCGCTGCCCGGCTATGCGGCTTCGCATGGCTGCGTGCGCATGCCCTACGACTTTGCGGAGAAGCTATTCGACAAGACACGGATCGGGATGCGGGTGATCATCTCGCCCAACGATGCAGAGCCGGCCGTGTTTTCCCACCCGGCGCTATTCCAGCCGAACGCGGGAGCTATCGCGGCTGCTCCGGCGCGGGCCGAGGCGCTCGCCCGCGAGGCCGCGGAGGTCACCAAGGCGGCCGAGGAGGCGAAGAAAGCCGCGGCGAGCGCGGTCCGCGAGGCCGCATCACTCAAGGGTGCGCTGCGCAAACTGAAATTGCTCAAGACCAACGCCGACGCCGAGTTAGCTGCCGCCGAGAAGGCGCTTGCGGCAGCAAAGACGGACAAAGCCAAGGCGCGGGCAGAGGAGCGCAAACAGAAAGCCGAGGCCAAGGTCGCGGAAGTGTCGAGCCAGATCGAGACCGCCCCGCCCGATGCGAAGTCGAAAATCGACGCCGAGACCGCCGCAAAGGACGCCGCCAAGCAGGCCGAAGCCAAGAAGGTCGCTGCCACCAAAGCGGCAACCGAGGCGAAGCTTGCGCTCGAACCGGTCTCGATCTATATCAGCCGCGCGACGCAGAAGCTTTACGTGCGGCGCAATACGCACAAGCCTGCGCCGGACGGCGGCGGCGAGGTGTTCGATACGAGCATCGAGGTCCCGGTCACGATCCAAGATCCCGGCCAACGGATCGGCACGCATGTGTTCACCGCGATGGCGCGCAGCGGCACGGGGCTGCGTTGGAGCGCGGTCACGATCGACAATGGAGACGATGCCAAAAACGCGCTGGGCCGCATCACCATCCCGCAGGCCGTGCTCGATCGCATCGCGCCGACCGCATTGCCGCGCTCCTCGATCGTCATCTCGGACGAGCCGCTGAGCACCGAGACCAACTATCGCACCGAGTTTGTAGCGGTGCTGAGCAACCAGCCCCAAGGCGGATTCATCACGCGCAAGCCTTCGTTCGAATCCGTCATTGCAAGCGACGACGACCGGGACGATGACGGTTTCGGCTTCTTTTTCGAGCGCAATGGAAACTCCTGGCGTGGCAATACGCGTCAGCCCGTCCGCCGATACCGTCAACCGCAAGAGGACTGGTGGTGGTAAGACGCGGCAGGCCGCGTGGTCGCGCGGGTCACTCGCTGATCCAATCCCCGCGGTTGGTGGAAAGTGGCCCCGGTCACTTCACTTCGAGAGGCGTGCTTCGCGACCAAGCTTATCGAGCCAGCGGGCGATGCGGGCGCGATTGACGCCGAGATCGCCGCGGCCAAGCTGCGACCGCGAATAGAGCGCGAGCGTCGATTGCCCATCGCCGCGCGGGAAGTAGCGAACGACGATGGTATCCGGAAAGTGCATCCACCGGCTGCGCTGGATGTAGCGATCGGAAGCCGGACCGTCCTCCACCTGCTCGATATTGGGTTCGGACGCGATCACACGCGCCAGAGCCTGCTTCAAGTCTGCGACCCCGACAGCGTAGACCGGCGGGATCACATCACTAACCGCTTGGCAGACGCCGGGAGGGCAGGCCAGCGCATCATTTGGCGTCGCACGCCGCTCCAAGGTCTCGAAAGTCACCGGGCCAAGGTCGGCAGGGCCGAACAGCTTCCAAACGCCGTCGAGGCCGAATGCGAACACAGCGATCATTGCTCCTGGGATGAGGAAGATCCCGACGCGACGCGCCATCTGGACACGGCCTTTCAGTTTCTCTACGCCAAGCTCTCTCGTTCTTGTTATAGTGGGCATGGCACCCTAAGTGAGGCTCTCGCCGCCAGAGACCGCGCCGCCACCCAGGCTGGGCCTGGATGATGCTTCATCGCCAGAGTACCTGGCGCGAGCGGCGGACGCGCAAGCGATGAGGTGCAACACCTATCGCAGAGAATCGACGGCCTGGAGGGGCAATCGCTGCACGAGGAGATAGCACGCCTGCGCGCTGACGGAAGCTAGCAATCGTGCGGGCAGCCGACAAAACTCGACAAGAGCAATTTGCCGAAGCTCGCCTCTTTCGCCCCGGTACTCCCCGGCAGCCGCCGCCTGAGCTTTCTCGCGATGGCTGTTTCCGTTCGAGCGGCGATGTATTAGAAGTGCCAAGGCCGGCGGCAATGCCGCACCTGCGCGCAGCCAAACCAAATGGAGCAGATCTTGGAACGTGCCGACATGTCTACGCAGGCCGCGAGCGCGCGTGATTGGACAAGAATTCTCAGCCGGTATCGTGAGCCAAGCCCCACGCGCAGCGTGTTTGAACTGATCATCACCGCCGGCTCCTTCGTGCTGCTATGGGTCCTCATGCTGGCCGCTTTGAAGATCGGCTATTGGCTTAGCCTGATCATCGCGCTGCCCGCTGCCGGCTTTCTTGTCCGCCTTTTCATGATCCAGCATGACTGCGGTCACGGCTCGCTCTTCCGCCATCGTCTCGCCAATGACTGGGTGGGCCGGGCAATCGGTGCACTGACGCTCACGCCCTATGATTACTGGCGCCGCAGTCATGCCATCCACCACGCAAGCGCCGGCGATCTCGACCACCGGGGCATCGGCGACATCGCTACCCTGACCGTGCGCGAATATCTCAATCTGTCCTGGTGGGGGCGGCTCCGCTACCGGCTGTACCGGCACCCGATCGTCCTGTTCGGCATCGGCCCCGCCTATCAGTTCATCCTGCAGCACCGGCTGCCGGTCGGCATGATGAGCAAGGGATGGCAGCCCTGGATGAGCACCATGGCCACCAATGCAGCCATTGCATTGCTCATCGTTGGCGCGATGTGGCTGGTCGGCGTGACCCCATTCCTGCTCGTGCATCTACCGATCACGCTGCTCGCCGCCTCGATCGGCGTCTGGCTGTTCTATGTTCAGCATCAGTTCGAGGACACGTTTTGGGCAGAGCACCCCAACTGGACGCTGCATGAGGCTGCCCTCTACGGCAGCTCGCATTACGATCTGCCGGGAGTTCTGCGATGGTTCACTGCCAATATCGGCGTGCACCATGTGCATCATCTCTGCAGCCGGATCCCCTATTACCGACTGCCGCAGGTGCTCCGTGATCATCCCGAGCTGAAGGGCATCGGACGATTGACGCTGTTGCAGAGCTTTGGCTGCGTGCGGCTGACGCTGTGGGATGAAACCCGCCGTAAGCTGATTTCGTTCGCGCAGTTGCGGCACTGTCCTGATCAATGATCACTGCATACCACCACCGACTTCCCGGGGGCCCCGCAGGCACGGGAGAAGGCTTTATTTCTGGCTGGCCCGCAGATGGCGCCAGGGGCGTCCTGAAACTAACCTCGCTGCTAATGGCGATGTGCCGTTCCTCGGGATAGCGTGCGACTGAATCGATGGTCGGCTATTTCGGGCGGGCGATGTGGCGGCGCGTTCTCTTCGCTTGCAGGACGCGCACTTTTTTTTGCTTGTAACAGCCGTATTCGGTGGCGCGAAAAGAATACAGCGCCTGATACGGAGGAACGGCTGTGGATTTGCTCGGCAGATTGACCATGGAGGGGCTTTCTTTCCTCTCCACGCTGTTCGTCTTCGCAGTCGGATTGTTTGTGCTTGCCGTTTTCATCGTGTTCGTCGTCGATGTCAGCCAGACCAGCGACGCCATCCGGCGCAACTATCCCGTCATCGGCCGCTTTCGTGCCCTGTTCACGGCGCTTGGCGAGTTCTTCCGGCAATATTTCTTCGCGCTCGACCGGGAGGAGCTGCCGTTCAATCGCGCCGAGCGCGATTGGGTGTATCGGTCGGCTGCCGGCGCGGACAACACTGTCGCCTTCGGCTCGACCCGGAACCTGACCCCCGTCGGCACGGTGATCTTCGTCAACTGCCCGTTTCCCACGCTCGACGAGCATGCCTTGGCCGCGCCGACCGTGATCGTCGGGCCGTATACCGACCACCCCTATGCGTTCTCCTCCATCATCAACATCTCGGCCATGAGCTACGGCGCGCTGTCGACGCCGGCGGTGCGTGCGCTCTCCAGGGGCGCGAAGGTGGCGGGATGCTGGCTGAACACCGGCGAAGGCGGCCTTGCGCCTTATCACCTGGAGGGCGGCTGCGATATCGTCTTCCAGATCGGCACCGCCAAATACGGGGTGCGCTCGCTGGATGGCGCGCTCGACGACGACCGCCTGCGCGAGATCGCAGCACTCGATCAGGTGAAGATGTTCGAGCTCAAGCTCAGCCAGGGCGCCAAGCCCGGCAAGGGCGGCATCCTGCCGGCGGTCAAGGTGACGCCGGAGATCGCCGCCATCCGCGGCATTCCCGTGCATCAGGAACTCGATCTCGCCCAACCGCCATCCCGAGATCGACAGCGTGGCGGACCTGCTGGGCGTCATCGGACGCATCCGCGATGTGACGCGCAAGCCGGTTGGCTTCAAGGCGGTGCTCGGTGCCTATGGCTGGCTGGAAGCGATGTGCCGAGAAATCCGCCAGCGCGGCATCGAAAGTGCGCCGGACTTCTTCACCCTCGATTCCGGCGATGGCGGTACGGGTGCCGCGCCGATGCCGCTGATGGACAATGTGGGGCTGCCGATCAGGGAGTCGCTGCCGATGGTAGTCGACATCCTATGCAAATACGGTCTGCGCGACCGCATCAAGCTGTTCGCGGCGGGCAAGCTGATCACCCCCGCCGAAGTGGCGTGGGCCTATTGCGCCGGGGCCGACGCTGTGAATTCCGCGCGCGGCTTCATGTTTGCGCTGGGCTGCATCCAATCGCTCAAATGCAACCGCAACACCTGCCCAACCGGCATCACCACCCACGACCGCCGGCTGCAGCGCGGCCTGAACCCGGCGGAAAAGTCCGTGCGCGTGGCGCGCTTTGTCGACAAGATGCGAAAGGACGTCGGGGTGATCGCGCATTCCTGCGGGGTGCCGCATCCGCGTGCGCTGAAGCGCTACCATTGCCGCATCGTCCAGCATACCGGCCGCTCGGTCCCGCTCGACGAGTTGTTTCCGGCAATCACCCCGGAGCCGGAATTCGCCCCTGCGCCGATGCCGCTGGGGGCCGGACTGGATCACGGCGCTCTTCACATGCTCGCTGGCGAGGCAAAATGACAGGACACTCCGAAAAGATCACCTTCCCCGGCTCGCAGGGGTTTCCGCTGGCTGCGCGGCTGGACCGACCATCGGGCGCCCACCGCGCCACCGCACTGTTCGCGCATTGCTTCACCTGTTCGAAGGACATCTTCGCTGCATCGCGCATCGCCGGGGAGCTGACCAAGCTCGGCTTTGCGGTCCTGCGGTTCGACTTCACGGGCCTCGGCATGAGCGGCGGCGAATTCGCCAACACCAACTTCTCATCCAACGTGCAGGACCTGCTGGCCGCCGCGCAGTGTCTGCGCGGGCTGGGTCTTCCCGCCGACGTCTTGATCGGGCACAGTTTGGGCGGCGCGGCGGTGCTCGCGGCGGCGGGCGATATCCCCGAGGCGAAGGCGGTGGTGACGATCTGCGCGCCCGCGGAGGCGGCGCATGTCGTCAAGAATTTCGGCGCCCACCTCGACGAGATCCGAACCAAGGGTGAGGCCACGGTCACTCTTGCGGGCCGCTCGTTCGCGATCAAAAGCCAGTTCCTCGACGATCTCGCGGCATCGTCCTTCCACCACCGCATCGCCGAGATGCGCAAGGCGCTGCTAGTGTTCCACGCCCCGACCGACACCGTGGTCGGCGTCGATAACGCCGCAATGATTTTTGCCGCGGCCAAGCATCCCAAAAGCTTCGTCGCGCTGCACGACGCCGATCATCTCCTGTCGAAGCGCGAAGATGCCGCCTATGTCGCCACCGTGCTCAGCGCCTGGGTCTCGCGCTATATCGGTCAGGCCGAGCACCATGAGACCCCTGCCGCGCCCGAAGGCGTTGTCAGCGTGGCGCAAACCGGCGACGGCAAGTTTCAGCAGCTCGCGGCGGCTGGCGAGCATAGGCTGCTCGTCGACGAGCCCGCGGATTTGGGCGGGACGAACACCGGGCCGTCGCCCTACAATCTCCTGGCCATCGCGCTCGGCGCCTGCACGTCCATGACCTTGCGCCTCTATGCCGAGCACAAGGGCATTCCGCTCGGCCATTTCGCTGTGCTGGTCCGGCACGCCAAGCGCCATATCGAGGATTGCCAGTCGTGCGGACAGGGCAAGCCGGCGCGCATCGATCAATTCGACCGCGTGCTGAGCCTCCCGTCGGACCTGCCGGAGGAGACACGGCGTCAGCTTCTGGCGATCGCAGACCGATGCCCAGTGCATCAGACGCTGCAGAAGGGCGCCTCGATCACGACGCGCGCGGAGCCGCTGCCGGAGCACAAGCCGGTGGAGTGACCGGCGGCACCACAATGCTAGCGCCACATCGTGCGCATCCGTGCGGCGATGTCCACGCGCGGACCCTGGCTAAGCGGCATGCGCCTGGTGTCGTGTACGGGCGCCGCCGGCCAGCTGACGCTTTCAAAATGAGACAGAAGCTTGTGCGGAACGAAGCGTGAGCGCGCCGCGTACACATGGCGGTCGCCAAGCGAGCTCTGGCCATGGGTGAAGAAACGCTGCGGCATGACGAGATGCAGATTGTCCTTCGCCCGGGTCATAGCGACGTAAAGCAGGCGGCGCTCCTCCTCGATCTCGGCGGCGGTGCCGACGCCGAGATCGGAGGGAATGCAGCCGTCGACCATATTCAGCACGAACACCGATTTCCATTCCTGCCCCTTGGCTGAATGGATGGTAGAGAGGATGAGGTAGTCCTCGTCGTTGAGTGGCGGTCCGGCCTGATCGCTTGTGGCGTCCGGTGGATCAAGGGTCAGTTCGGTGAGGAAGCGCTGGCGCGAGGCATAGCCGCCAGCGATCTGCTCGAGCTGAACGAGGTCAGCCCGCCTCGTCTGGGCGTCCTCGTGCATGCGCTCAAGATGAGGCTCATACCACAGCCGCGCCTGCTCGATCTCTGCTGGCCAGCCGCATCGTCCTGCGCGCAGCATCTCCACCGTCTGGATGAAAGTGTGCCAAGCCTCTCCGACGCGCGGTGGCGGGGACATCAATGCTAGCGCGGTTACGGGATCGGCGGTGCGGGCAATATGCTCCAGCACACGCTGCGATGCTGCCGGGCCGACGCCGGGCATCAGCTGCAGCACGCGAAAGCCGGCCACATGGTCCCGCGGATTCTCGGCGAAGCGCAGCAGGGCCATCAGATCCTTGACATGGGCGGCATCGAGGAACTTCAACCCGCCGAATTTCACGAATGGGATATTGCGCCGGGTCAGCTCGATCTCCAGCGGACCGCTATGCGAGGAGGTGCGGAACAGCGCGGCCTGCTGTTTCAAGAGAACCCCGGTCTCGCGATATTCCAGCACACGCTCGGCGATGTAGCGCGCCTGATCGGCCTCGTCGCGGACATTGACGAGCTGTGGACGCTCGGCCGACGCGCGCTCGCTCCACAGATTTTTGGTGAAGCGTTCCCTCGCCAGTTCGATCACGGCATTGGCGGCCGCCAGAATCGGCTGGGTCGAACGGTAATTGCGCTCGAGCGTGATGACCGTCGCGGGCGGGCTGAACTGCGCCGGGAAATCGAGGATGTTGCGTACGGTCGCGGCGCGAAAGGAATAGATAGACTGCGCATCGTCGCCTACGACGGTGAGGCCACGTCCATCAGGTTTTAGGCTGGTGAGGATCGAGGCCTGCAGCCGGTTGGTATCCTGATATTCGTCGACCAGGATGCGATCGAAACGCCCGCCGATCTCGGCGGCAAGCGCCGCGTCTTGGGCCATCTGCGCCCAGTAGAGCAGCAGGTCGTCATAGTCGAGCACGCCCTGGCGCTGCTTGGCCTCGACATAGCCGGCGAACAGCTCCTGCAAGGCCTCGGCCCAGCCCGCCGCCCAAGGAAAGGTCGAGCGCAGCACCTCCTCGATCGGCATTTCGGCATTGACGCATTTGGAGTAGATCGCAAGGCAGGTGGCTTTCGTCGGGAAGCGGGTCTCGGTCTTCGACAAACCCTGCCCGTGCCGCACGAGGTTCATCAGGTCAGCGCTGTCCTCGCGGTCATGGATGGTGAAGGACGGATCGAGACTGATCTCCGCTGCGTATTCCCGCAGGAGCCGCGCGCCGATGGCATGGAAGGTGCCGGCCCAGGGCAGCGCTTCGGCCGAGCCCACAGCATGCTGGCGCATGGCCTCGGCGAGGATGCGCGCGGCGCGCCGGCTCATCTCGGCGGCGGCGCGGCGCGAGAAGGTCAGTAGCAGGATGCGCCGCGGATCGGTGCCGCCGGCGATCAGATGCGCGACGCGGTGCGCAAGGGTGTTAGTCTTGCCCGAGCCGGCCCCGGCGATCACCAGCAGAGGCCCGGCGCTACCCTCCACGCCATGCTCGACCGCACGGCGCTGTTCCGGGTTGAGCTTATCGAGATAGGCAGCAGCCAAGGCAAAGCGATCCCTTTTTTCAGATCGCAGAGCATTGATGATTCCCATTTTGTTCGCAACAGGCGCCGCTTTCGGGGTCGTGAACGGCAGGTCGTCATTCCCTAGACCTGACCGGCGGTCGCCGCGATGCTGTGCAGCGTGCGCCCTGTTGGCTGCGCCCTGCTATCGAAACCCTGAGGGGCTTGCGAGGACAGCGGCCTCCCGCGGTCCCTGCGCTTAGATCGGATCGCCCGGCGGGGGAATCAGCATGCCACGCTCCTTCAGGAAGGGGTGGATCTCGACCGCCTTGCGCAGCGCCTCCTGGGCGAGTTGCATCCGCCCCTGGCGCATCAGGATGATGGCCTTGCCGGCGAGCGCGCCGAAATGCTTCGGCTCCAGCTCGAGCACGTGTCCGATCGCGTCCAGCGAGCCGTCATAATCTTCCATCTCGAACAGCACGGTCGCCTTCTGGTTCCACCCCTCGGCGTAATCGGGCAGGCGGGCGATGAGCGCCTCGGCAATCTGGAGCGCCTTCTCGTTGTCGTAGGCCCGCCGGGCGGCGAGGATGGCTGCCATCTGCCGGCCGGCTTCCTCGTCCGGGCCGCGGGTCCAGAACAGCCAGATCTGATCTTCGGCCGCGCGCGCCTCCTGTTCACTGCGCGCCTGTTTCAGCGCACGGAACAGCTCATCGCGCAAAGCCGGAGAAGTAGCGGGCCGCTGCGCCTCAGCATCCATCGCTGCCCACGCGGGCACAGGCGCCGCTGCGACAGCAAGGGTGAAGCAGAGACCCGCTGCAAGACGCATCAGAGCGATGCTAGATCGCGAGATAGGCATTTCGGAGCTCGGCATCGTCGAGCACGGCCTGCGCGGGGCCATCGAAGACGATCTCGCCCATGTCGAGGACAAGTGCGCGGTCGGCGAGTTCGAGTGCCGCGACGGCATTCTGCTCGACAATGATGGTGGTAATACCGAGCTGCTTGATCTGCCCCACGATGCGCTCGATCTCCTGAACGATTACCGGCGCAAGGCCTTCATAAGGCTCGTCCAGCAGCAGCAGCTTCAAGTCGCGGGCGAGCGCCCGCGCCACCGCCAGCATCTGCTGCTCGCCCCCCGAGAGCGTAATGCCTTCCTGCTTGCGGCGCTCGGCTAGGCGCGGGAAATGATCGTAAATTTTCTCCAGCGGCCAACCCTTTGGTTCGGCGATCTGGGCCAGGATGAGATTTTCCTCCACGGAAAGTCCGGGAATGATGCGACGGTCTTCCTGAACGAGCTGAATGCCCTTGGCCGCCGCCTGATAGTCGCGCAGCTTGTGGATGGCTTCGCCGCGCAGCCAGATCTCGCCGCGGCGAAGTTCCGGATCAGTTGCACGGGCGAGGGTTCTCAGCGTCGAGGTCTTGCCCGCGCCATTGCGGCCGAGCAGGGCGACGATATCCCCCTCTTTTACGTCGAAGCTGACGCCTTGAACGATGTAACTCTCGCCATAGTAAGCGTGGATGTCGCGGACGCTGAAATAAGCCGGCTCTGTTGCGGGCGCAGCCGCTTCCTGAGCCGTGCGTGTGTCCGGCATGGTCATGGTGTTCATGCGCGGCTGCCTCCGAGATAGGCTTCCTGAACCTTGGGGTCGCCCTTCACCTCCTCCGGCGTGCCATCGGCGATGATCCGACCTTGGGCGAGCACGGTGATGCGGTCCGCGAGCGAGAACACCACATGCATGTCGTGCTCGATGATGATCTTGGTCATGCCGCGCTCCTTGATCTTCTGCAAAAGCGCGATGGTAGAGTTGGTGTCATGGCGCGACATCCCAGCGGTCGGCTCGTCGAGCAACAAGAGCTTGGGATGCTGAATCAAGCCCATGGCCAGCTCAAGCCGGCGCTTGTCGCCGCGCGACAGGCTCCTCGCCAATACATCCTTTTGCTTCAGGAGGCCGACATCGTCGAGCCAGTGCTCAGCTTCTTCGCGGACCGCCTTTTGGTTCGAGACGGCCTGCCAGGCATTCAGCCGGAATGCGCCGTCGCGCTTGGCGAAGGCCGGCACCATCACGTTCTGCAGCAATGTCAGATCGGGGAAGATCTCCGGCGTCTGGAAGACGCGCGCGATGCCCATCTGGTTGATCTCATAAGGCTGCTTCTCAGTGATCACCTCACCATGGAAGATCACCGCGCCGGTATCTGGGGCGATCCGGCCAATGCAGACATTCAGAAGGGTGGACTTGCCGGCACCATTTGGGCCGATGATGGCATGGGTCGTCCCTTCCATCACCTGCAGATCGATGTCCGACAGGGCCTTCAGACCGGCAAAGCTCTTATGAACGTCGGCGACATGAAGAACAGCATTTTGCAGGGGATGATGCATAATCGTTCTCCTATTCAGCCGGCTGAAATTTGCCGGCGCCTTCCCGGCCCGATCCGGCGCGAGTGAAGAGAGCGCGGATTCGCCTCGCGCCTTCCATCAAACCACCGGGCAGGAAGATGACGATCAGCATGAACACCACGCCGAGCGTGAGCTGCCAGCCCTCACCGACGAATGGTGCGGTTATCCTGACCGCAAGGTCCTGCAAACCGCTCGGCAGGAAGGAGAACACCTCATGCAGCCTTGCGGCATGGAAGGCAGAGAAGATGTTCTCGCAATATTTGATAACGCCGGCGCCGATCAGTGGTCCCACCAGCGTTCCGGCACCGCCCAAGATTGTCATCAGGACGACCTCGCCCGAGGCGGTCCACTGCATGCGCTCCGCGCCGGCCAGTGGATCGGTGATGGCCAGGAGAGAACCGGCAAGCCCCGCATACATGCCGGAGATGATGAAGGCGGCCAGCGTATAGGGCCGGGTGTTGAACCCGGTATAGGCCATGCGCGTTTGGTTCGACTTGATTGCCCGAAGCGTCATGCCGAACGGCGAGTTCGAGATTCGCATGGCGATGTAGACCATGACGATCAGCAGCGCCGCGCAGAAATAGAAGCCCGGATAGCCGTTCATCTCGATGCCGAACAGGTTGGTTGTGGGAATGCCCGGCGTATCGGGGACGCCGGCCAGCCGGTCGAGCACGCGCGGATCGTTCAGCGCAAGCTGCAGGCCAGTCTCGCCATTGGTAATCGGGGTGAACACCGAATAAGCCAGGTTGTAGGACATCTGCGCAAAGGCGAGGGTCAGGATCGAGAAGTAGATGCCCGACCGGCGCAGGCTGATATAGCCTAACACCGCGGCAAAGACGCCGGAGACCAGCACGGCGAAGATCACCGCCGGGATGACGTTCATCGTCAGGAGCTTGAACGCCCAGACGGCTGCGTAAGAGCCGACCCCGAGGAAGGCGGCATGTCCGAAAGAGAGGTAGCCGGTCATGCCGAACAGGATGTTGAAGCCGATCGCAAAGATGCCATAGATCGCAAAACGCTGGAGCAAGTCCGGATAGTTAGCGCCAATCGGATCAAGCCAGAACGGCATGGTCAACACGACTATGGCAAAGATCGTCATAAAGAGGAGGTCGTGGCGCAGCGTGGTCACGGGAATCAGCTCTCCATCACGCCCTTGCGGCCCAAGAGCCCGCGCGGCCTCACGAGAAGGACGATCACTGCAACCAGATAGATGACCACCTGGTCGATGCCCGGCAGGATATGCTTTACCTCATTCATTGAAGCAAAGCTCTGCAGCACGCCGAGCAGGAAACCGGCGAGCACGGCGCCTGCCACCGAGCCCATGCCGCCCACCACCACGACAACGAAGGAGAGCACGAGGAACTCCATGCCGAGATGATAATCCGGCGGCACGATTGGCGTGTACATAGCGCCGGCGACACCTGCAACAACCGCGGCAATGCCGAACACCACGGTGAACCGGCGCTGGATATTAATGCCCAGAAAGCCGACGGTCTGGCGGTCCTGCATACCCGCTCGAACCACCATGCCGTAGGTGGTGAACTGCAGGAAGGCAACGACCAGGCCAACGACCAGGAGCGAGAAGGCGAGATAAACCAGCCGCCACCAGGGATAGATGACCCCGGAGCCCAGACCAATCCAGTCACCGACATTGGCGCTGCCCGACAGCGCATCCGGCGCGCTCACAGGGATGGGGTTGGCGCCGAACCAAGCCTTGACGATCTCCTGCAGCACGATCGCGAGGCCAAATGTGACGAGGATCTGCTCGGCATGGCTGCGCCGGTAGAAAAAGCGGATCAGCCCCTGCTCCATCGCCACCCCTATGAGCAGCATGATCGGAATGGCAATCAGCACCGATAGCGGCACCGAATATTGCAACAAGAACGCCCCGAAATCTCCAAGCCAGGCCTGGACCAAGGGCGTGTGGATTTCCATCGGCGTGCCCCACGGGGTCGTTTGCGTCGGGTCGACCTTGACCGTGTCGATCTGCAAGACGCGATTGACCACCACGGCGCAGAACGCACCGAGCATGAACAGCGCCCCATGGGCGAAATTGACGACGCCGAGCGTGCCGAAGACAAGAGTCAGCCCGAGGGCGATCAGCGCATAGGCGCCGCCCTTATCGAGGCCATTGAGCAATTGCAGAACGAAGACGTCCATAGGCTGAGCTGCTAAAGGCGGCTATGCCGCTGCCATAACTGGAGAGTCAATCCGGCCGGGTCGGCAGATCGCCGGGCCCGGCCGCATCACGTTTTCTTCTCAGGTCAGCACTTGGAGTTGACCGGCCCCAACTCGCCGCCAAAGATGCTCGGATCGTAGGTGACCTTATCCGCTGGCACCTCTTTCACGATCTGGAGAAGGTCAAATTTGTCCTTCGGGTCCTCCTTACCCTGCACGACCAGCACCGGCTTGAAGCACTGGTGGTCGGCAGCGCGATAGAGCGTCGGCCCATTGCCAAGCCCATCGAACTTGAAGTCCTCCAGCGACTTTACCACGCCTTCCGGATTGAAGGTTCCGGCCATCTCGGCGGCATTGGCATAGAGCAGGGCCTGTACATAGCAGGTCTGCGCAGCCTGCGACGGCGGCTGGCCGTATTCCTGGCCGAAAGACTTGGTGAAGACCTTAGTGCCTTCATTGTCCAGCTTCCAGTCCCAGTTGGCGGTGCCATAGATGCCCTTGATCGCGTCGCCCGCACCCTGAGCCATCAGCTCTGAGAACAGCGGCACGACGATCTCGAACTTCTTGCCGTTGGCCTGCTTGTCGCGAAGGCCGAACTGCACCGCCTGCGTCAAGGAATTGATCATGTCCTTGCCGTAGTGGTTCAGGATCAGGACATCCGCACCCGAGTTCAGAACGGGAGTGATATACTGCGAGAAGTCACCCGCGCCGAGCGGGGTGCGCACCGCAGCGACCGTCTTCCAACCGAGACCTTCGGTGGCATTCTTGATCGACTCCTCCTGCGTCCAGCCCCAGGTATAGTCGGCGGTCAGGTGGTAGGCCTTGCGGTCCTTGCCATAGGCCTCGGCCAGCACCGGCGCGATGGCAACGCCGGACATGTAGGCGTTGAAGAAGTGGCGGAAGCCGTTCTTCTTCTTATCCTTGCCGGTGGTGTCGTTGGAGTGGGTGAGGCCCGCCATGAAGATGACGCCGGCTTCCTGGCAGAGCGACTGCACGGCAACCGCCACGCCCGAGGAGGAGCCGCCGGTGATCATCACCACGCCGTCTTTCTCGATCATGCGCTTGGCGGTGGCGCGGGCGGCGTCAGATTTGGTCTGCGTGTCGCCGGTGACGAACGCCACCTTCTTGCCGAGCACGCCATTGCCCTTCAGCACCGAGCCCTTGAAGGTCTTCAGCATGCCGCCGTCGCCTTCGCCGTTGAGGTGCTTGACGGCAAGCTGATAGGCGCGCAGCTCGTCAGCGCCTTCGTCGGCATAGGGGCCGGTCTGCGGCACGTTGAAGCCGAAGGTCACGGTCGAGCCAGTCGGGGCGTTGCAGTAGTTGTCCGCTGCCCAGGACCGGCTTGTGAAAATCGTAGGCGTGGCAATGCCGACGCCCACAAGCGCACTGGTCCGCAGAAAGTTGCGTCGATTGATCTTGTCGAAGCTCACCTTTTGTCCTCCCTTGTTGGATTCTGTTGAAGCGGCCCTGCGACGTGGCCGCTCGCGCTTAGGCTATTCTTTCTGCTACTTGTCACAAATTCAATAAGCCATTGGTTTAAATAAAGGATTTTGTAAATGTTTACTCTTGTGCGCTGCAAAACCTGTCGTTAATTTACAAAAACAACGGTTTGAGTTTGGATCCATGGCGCAGAATCTGGCGGGGCTAAAGATTAGATCGCTTCGCAAAGACAAGGGGTTAACACAGCGCGAGCTTGCCGGGCGGGCAGGCATTTCGCCGTCCTATCTCAACCTCGTCGAGCTCAACAAGCGCGCGGCGGGCGAGGCGCTGCTCGGCCGGATCGCAGCCGGCCTCGAAGTCGACCGCGCGCTCTTGGACGGGGAGGCCGAGCGGCGCATCATTGGCTCGCTTGAGGAGATTTCCGCCGATCAGAGCCTCGCCGAGCGCTCGGCGCCACCGGGCTCTACCGAGGCGCTGGTCAGCCGGCATCCGGACTGGGCGAGGTTGATCCTCAATCTCTATCAGGCTTACCGCCATGAGCAGCAGACAGTGCTGGCCCTCGCCGACCGGCTCAACCGCGACCCGTTCCTGGGCGACAGCGTGCATCGCATCCTGACCAATATCACCGCGATCCGATCGGCGACGGAGATCCTTCAGGAAAGCGGGCCGCTGACTGAGGATGAGCGTAAACGCTTCATGGCCATTATCGCCGGCGATAGCCAAAAGCTCTCGGAGACGGCGCGCGCGCTGGTTGCCTTCTTCGACAGCGCGAATATGCGCGTGCGCGCGGCGACGCCGATGGAACATGTGGATGCCTTCATCTTCGAGACGGACAATCACTTCCCCGAGCTCGAGGCGATCGCCGCGGATTTCCTGCGTGCGCGAAGGCCAGGCGAAACGCTGGAAGCTGCGTCGGAGCGAACGCTTGGCCGAGTGGCCGTTGTCGAGGACGAGGCCAGCCTGATGCAGTCTGCCGCCACGCGCCGCTTCGGGCTGATGCGCAAGGTGGCGCTGCGCATTGCGGGGGAGGCCATCAGTGCGCGCGTTGGGTCTCATTCCGCGCTCCGCTCTGAGGATTCGCGCGCCATGGCGGCTTCGGCGCTCGTCAGTTACGTGGCCGCGGCGATGCTGATGCCCTATGAGCCATTCCTCGAAGCGGCGGAAGAGCGCCGCTACGATCTCGATGCGCTCTCATATCTGTATGGCGTCTCCTACGAGCAGGCCGCGCACCGGGTAGCAACATTGCGCCAGCCAGGTGCGGAAGGCGTGCGCTTTGCATTCATGCGCTCCGATCCTTCCGGCTATGTGGCCAAGCGCCTGCCCCTGCCCCGCCTGCCTCTGCCGCGCTATGGGACCGCCTGTCCGCTCTGGCCGATCTACACCGCATTCCAGACGCCGGGGGTGACGGTCCGCAGTTTCGGCGCGCTGTCCTCGGGCCATACGTTCCTGATGTTTGCCAGGGCGGTTGAAAAGCGCCCGCCTTTGGCAAACCTTCACCGGCATCTGCTATCGGTGATGCTCGCCTGCCCGGAATCCGATGCCGGCCGCGTCGTCTATGGCGACGGCATCGACCGCAGGGCTGCGACGGTGCCAATCGGCACGGTCTGCCGTCTGTGCCCGCGCATGGGCTGCAACCGCCGCCAGGAAGCGCCGCTCCTTGCGTGATCGACATAGCTAGGCCACACACGACTTTGGTCGCAAAACAACGTGCTGTGTGATGCGTTCCGCATCGTGTACGCTATGGAAAAAAGCACAGGGAGGACGAGAAACTTGGCTCGCCTAAGGATACTCCTCGTCGAGGATGAGCCAAATATTGCTGAATCTTTGAATTTCCTCCTGGCGCGCGCCGATTTCGACGTAGACATCGTAACGGATGGCGCGGAGGCGCTGAAGCGTCTGCGCGATCAGTCCTATGGCATAGTCGTGCTGGATATCATGCTGCCGGGAATGAATGGTTTCGAGGTTCTCAAAGCGATTCGCAGCGATGATCAGCTTACCGAGCTGCCGGTCATCGTGCTGACGGCGAAAGGCCAGGCCAACGACCGCAAGACCGCCGAGGCGATCGGCGCCAGCGCTTTCATCACCAAGCCGTTCTCGAATGCCAATGTCGTCGCACGCATTTGCGAGCTGGCCAAGGTCTGAGGAGCGGCGATGGAGGCGGAAGGCACAGGCCGGCGCAGCGCGAGGGATATGGCGGCTCTTCTGCCTTTCGTTGGGATCTTTCTCCTGGTTCCGCCAGTCATCTTGATTTTCGCCAAACCCGTATTGATAGCCGGCGTTCCGCTGATCGTGGTCTATCTGTTCGGCGTCTGGGCTGCTGCGATCCTGTGCGCGATGGTGGTAGCGCACCATCTCGCCGGAGAGGACAGAGGCGGCGGCGCCGAGCCGGCGGATGAAGGCCGTGCGCGCTGATGCTGAACACCGAGTTTGTTGTCATCGTCTGCCTCGCCTATGTGGGAATCCTGTTCGCGGTGGCTTTCCTGGGCGACAGGCATGCGCGCAATAACCCGAACGGCTGGCTTTCATCTTCCCTAGTCTATACGCTCTCGATCTCGATTTACTGTACCTCCTGGACGTTCTTCGGCGCCGTCGGCTCGGCAGCAAGGAGCGGCCTGGAATTCGTCACCATCTATCTGGGCCCGACGATCGTGTTCGTTGGTTGGTGGGTGTTTCTGCGCAAGCTGGTCACGATCGGCCGCATCTACCACACCACCTCGATCGCTGACTTTATCTCCGCACGCTACGGCAAGCATTCGGCGCTCGGCGCGCTGGTCACCATCGTGGCACTGGTCGCTACCGCGCCCTATATCGCCCTGCAGCTTAAGGCTCTGGTCTCAAGCTTCCGCGTGATCACGCTTCCTGCCGATGCCGCCGACAAGCTCACCGGCAGCCTTCACCCCGATTACGCCAATGCATTCTGGGTAGCGGCCGGGCTGTGCGTGTTCTCGATCATGTTCGGCGTGCGCAACATCGATGTGAACGAGCGCCATCATGGCGTCATCGCTGCGATTGCGCTGGAAGCGGTGGTCAAGCTCGCCGCCCTGCTGGCCGTTGGACTGTGGGTGGTGCTCAGCCTTGCCGGCACGCCTCACCTCAACCTGGCCGAGGCGCCGGCGGCGCTGGTGCATCCGGAGGGGACCTTTGGCGCGCGCTGGATCACACTGTTATTTCTCGCTGGGGCGGCAGTCATCTGCCTGCCACGGCAGTTTCAGGTCACGGTGGTGGAGAATTCCAGCGAGCGCCAGCTCAGGACCGCGTCATGGCTATTCCCGCTCTACCTTTTCCTGATCTCGCTGTTTGTCGTCCCGATTGCGGTCGCCGGCCTTCGCATGCTGCCGGGGAACGCCAATGCCGATCTCTTCGTGCTGACCCTGCCCCTCGAAGCCAGCCAGAATAGCTTGACGCTGCTTGCGTTTCTGGGCGGGTTTTCCTCGGCGACATCCATGGTGATTGTCTCCTCCATCGCGCTGTCGACGATGATCTCCAACCATCTCGTCATGCCGCTGGCGCTGCACTTCTCGCTGGTTCCGGACGCCAGCGGCCAGAATGTGCGCCGGTTTATTCTTGGGGCGCGGCGGGCAAGCATCGTCTTTGTCGTCTTTCTTGGTTTTGTGTATTTCTGCCTCGGCGCCAGCTCGGAGGCGCTGGCGGTGATCGGTCTGATCTCCTTCTGCGGCGTAGCCCAGTTCCTCCCGAGCCTGATCGGTGGTCTCTATTGGCGGCGCGGCACTCATAGCGGCGCGCTCGCCGGCCTCGCGGCCGGGTTCGTGATCTGGAACTACACCTTGTTCCTGCCGTCCTTCGGCGGCTTTTCTCTCATGCCGGCGAGCGTCATCGAACATGGCCTGTTTGGCCTCGCGCTCTTGAAGCCCTACGCGCTGTTCGGCCTAACGGGCTTCGACCCGCTGGTCCATGCGCTGTTCTGGAGCATGGCCGTCAATCTGGGGCTGTTCATCGGCGTCTCGCTGGCATCCGAGCCGACGCCGCTCGCCCGCATTCAGTCGACGCTGTTCATCGACGTGTTCCGCAGGCAAACGGAAAGCGAGCTGAGCGTCCTGCGCCGCACGGCGCCGGTCTCGGAGCTGCGCCAGATCGCCGGGCGCATTCTCGGCCCCATCGAGGCGCTCAAGCTGTTCGCCCCCGGCGAACGCGGCCCGCATGCCAAGACAGCGAGCGACGAGCTGATCTCGCTGGTGGAGCAGCGGCTCGCCGCCCATGTCGGCGCCGCATCCGCGCGGGCGCTGGTCTCGCGCGTCGTAACCAACGAGACAATCAGCGTGGAGGAGCTGAAGCGGCTGGCCGGCGAAGCCGAGCAGATCCGCGCCTATTCCGCCGAGCTGGAGCGCAAGTCGCGCGAGATCGAGGCCGGAGCGGCCGAGCTGGCGCGCGCCAATCAGCGCCTGCGGGAAATCGACAGCCAGAAGGACGAGTTCCTGAGCCAGGTGAGCCATGAGGTGCGCACCCCCATGACCTCGATCCGCTCACTCAGCGATATCCTTCTCACCACGCCGGACCTCGACGAGGCGCAGAGGCAGCGCTTCCTGCGCATTATCCAGAATGAGAGCCTGCGCCTGACCCGGCTACTCGACGGCATTCTCGATCTCGATCAGAAGGCCAGCGGCGAGCCCGGCTGGGAAGGGACCCCGTTCGACCCGGAGTCTGCGCTCGACCATGCCATGGAAAGCTGCGATCCGCTCGCGCGAGCGGCCGGCGTCACGCTGAAACGATCCGGTCAGGCACGATCGGCCCGTGTCCACGGCGACCCGGACAAGCTGGCGCAGGTCTTCATCAACCTGATTTCCAATGCCATCAAATACAACACCAGCGCCGAGCCGGTCGTCATGATCTCCAGCATGCAGCGCACCGGGCTCTACGAGATGCGCGTTGCCGACAACGGCCCCGGCATTCCGGAGGGCGAACGCGAGCGGATCTTCGAGAAATTCGTCCGGGGCAGAGCGCCGCGCCAGGTCGGGGCGGGGCTTGGCCTCGCCATCAGCCGCCAGATTGTCGAACGTTTCGAGGGAAGCTTGCTGCTGGCGACCAGCAAACTGGGTGGTGCGGAGTTCATCGTGCGGCTCGATACCGCGGCAACCGGCAGAAAAGGCCGGTGAACGCCGGTATCGCCTCACCGGCAGGCCGAGGCGTTCCACATCTCCGCGCGCCGGCGCAATTCGGTGCCGACGATCTGGTCTTGGCGATGCGGGCGCAGTGGTGTAGCGGCTGCCATCAGCGCGTTCCTGGCAAAGGGTCCACGAACGGCTCGTCGGAAGACGGCCAGCGCATCCGCGCGGACTGCTCTCGCACCGGGCTCTGCGTCTGGGCCGCCCCACCGGCGCTCTGCTGCTTGGCCGCACCCACATCGCTTGCCTCTCTTTTCGGCGATTGCCTAACCTTACCTTTCGCCTCAGTTGCTGTGATGGCGGACCGTTTTCTCTCTTTGCGTTCCATTGGTGGAAGCGCTGTCTCGAGCTGCTGGTGGCGAGGAGGCGCGCTCTTTAGAGCTGCAAGGCGCCGCCGTGCAATATGCGCATAGAGACCTTTGGGAAAGGCGCGCAGGTAGGCCATCAGGGCCTCTTTCGTACTGGCCTTTGTAGCAAGCTCCCACAATCGGCTTTCGTCCTCACGCGCCAAGGCGGCCAAACTGCTTCCAAGCTGCGCACGCGTAAGCTCGCTCGGTCGGCGTTCTGGCATTTGCAGGGCTGTAATGTCAAACGGCGCGGCGTCTCCGTCCGAGGCTGGGCCACTCTCCTCCGAAGAAGGTGAAACCGTAGAGGCCGGAGCCGGTGTGTCCGTCGGATCTACCGCGCTCGGAGTCTCGTCTAATGTCGGGGGCGGAACAGCGCGCTCGGCCTCAATTGAGGCGGATGCTCCCGTGCCGGGAACGAAGGGAGAGCTGGAAGCCGGTGTATCATCGCGGTCGGCGGGTCGCGGTAAGGCCTGCATCGTTACCGGGGAGGTTTGATCGGGCAGCGTCGGTGCAACGGCTTTTTCTTCTGGCACAGGCTCTACAGCTGGTGCCTGCGCGACGGCGTTCTGCTCCGGGACAGGCTCTGCGGGAGGCGGGCGGGTAACGGCCTGATTCTCAGTCGCAGATTCTGAAACTGGCGTCTGTGCGAGCGCTTTATCCTGAGGCGCTGGCTCGTTGGCGCCCCGGTGACAGCCTCATCCTCGGTCGACTTTGCAGGTGGCGTTTGCGCGACTGCTTGCTTCTCTGGCACAGGCTCTTCCGGAAGCGCCGGCGCAACCGCCTCATCCTTGACCGCGGGCCTCGTTGGCGGCACCTGTGCGAGCGCTTCATCCTGAGGCGCGGGCTCTACCGGCGGCGTAGGTGGAACTGCCTCACTCTGAGTGGCAGATTTCGCGCTTGGGCTCTGCGCGATTGCTTTCTTCTCCGTCACCGGCTCCTCTGCAGGAGCCTCGGTCACAGCCCTTTTCTCAGCTGCAGGCCTCGGCAGCTGTTTCCTTTCAGCCTGCTCAGGCAGCGGCGCGGGAGCAAGCGCCCCGCTGGCGTGATCGTCAAACGCCATTGGCGCGTTTGAGGCTGCGGGACGATGCCAGAATGTGAATAATGGAATCGACAATGGAACATGGAGAAACCAAAGCAAAGCGATGCTGGGTCCCAGCATCATCAGAGCGAAGGTGAGCCCCACGGCTGCCCACGAACGGTAAAATCGCCACCTGCGCGGCGGCGATTCTGGCGGCGACAGAAGATTGCGGTAGGCCTCGGTTACGAGCTTGAAGCGCAACTCGGCATCTTTGCCCGGATTGATGTCCGGGTGATAAAGCTTGGCCAACTGGCGATAGGCCGCACGAATATCGTCCGGCTTAGCGGATGGCTCGAGGCCGAGAAGCTCAAAAGGGTCGTCGCTGTCGGGCACCGCAAAGCCGGTCTCGGCATCCTCGGTGGTTGTTGTGCCCGGCTGCCCGGCTATCTCCTCCGCCGTTCGATTTTCTGTGGCGATTTGGTCAGCTGAACCCGGCGCAGGCCCACGACCCGTTTCTCTGCCACGCGTGGCGGCGAGCTGATCACGCGTAAAGTTCGCTACGCCGGCCAGACTGGCACCGGCAATAACGGCACCTTCAAGGATCGCATCCTGAAGATCCGCCTCGTCGAGCATGGCATCGGTGAGATCGGCTTTGTCCAGCCGCGCACCATTGAGCCGCGCCCGGGCGAGATCGGCACCCCGCAGGCAAGCGCCCTTCAGATTGGCCTCGACAAGCGTCGCATGACGCAACATCGCGCGCTCGAGGTTGGCTCGACCGAGGTTGATCGGCCCGCCATTGCTTGGCCCAAGCTGACGCTGCCCAAGCGTAAGTTCTATTCCCGCCAAATCCGGAACGATATCCGGATGTTGATCCCGCCAGGCATTGAAGGCGCGCGCACCTTCACAAAGCCTGCGTACATGGTCGGGATTGGCCATGCCCATCCATTTCCCGACAGATTAAGCCCCTGCCGCAATGTCAAATGAGCCGCGTTCCAGTGCATTCACCAGCAGGACAGCTCAAGTTACAAATGTAACAGTGTTCACGATTCGCTAAAACTGTATTCTCGCACCAAGCACAACGGCTTCCCAGGGGCGTACGGGCAAAGAGACCGTTTGGTCGCTCAAAGTTGTGCAGTCGCCAATAACACCGCAGGGATTGCTAATGATCGTGCCGTCAAAATGTTGGTATTGCGCATAGACCAGCAAAGCTGACGCGTCGAAAGACTGTTCTACGCCTATTCCGAGGCGCTCCACTTCCGAATGGCGGATCCTTCCCAGATCGGCGAAATTACCTGGTCCAAAGATGTCAGCTTGCAAGATTTGGCCTGCGGTAAATTCCGTGTAAGAGCCGTATTCGCCGTAGAAGGTGGTGTCGCCGTAAGGCAGCATGCGCCGCCTGATGCCCAGCTGGGCGTACCAGAATGCCGGCTTGTCCGTGTTCGCGAGCTCATTTGGCGTCTCGTCACGCACGCTGCCCGCGAAAGAAACGTAGAGCCCACTCGGCATATGCATCAGCGACGCGGAACCGCGTACGTCCGACAAATCAGACTCGGTCGAAGCCATATAGCCGATGCCGGCAGCGAACCGCAGCGAATTCCAATCACCGTGGTAGCGCAATGCCACGTCCCAAACGTCGTCCTCGCCTAACGCTCCCGAGAGGACAAAGCCATAAAACGCCGGCGAGTCATAGCGAACAAAATCGCCACGCAGCGAATCGATGATGTCGGCAAAGTTGCCCCAGGTGAGATCGGTGGTCAGGCCGGAGCCCCCGCCGAGGCGCAGGCCGAAGTTCTCGTTGTAATGCAGCGGGGCATTGCTCATCTGCGCGCCGAGATTGATGATCGTGATATCGTCGCTCGCCGGCGACTGCTCGCCAATAGAAAGGCGTCCATAGCTGTCGCTGTCGACATACACATAGTTTTGTCGGATGCGCAGGGCATCACCGGGGATGCCATCATCGCCATTCCTTGCGTTCGAGACCTCATCGGAGACCGCGTCGTTGAAGTCGAACTCCATCCGGTAACCGGCACGCCAGCCCGGCCTGAGCTGCGCTTGACCGATAAGCCCGAAGCGACTGGTAGATGTCTCGTTATCGACGATGTATGCGTCGCGTGAAATGCCATCGTTCCAGATCAAGAGCGCCTTATTGACCTGGCCGTAGATCTGCAGCGAGACAACCCGGTTACCCTTGCGCGCCGTCGTTGCCTCTAGCTCGGCGACGCGCTCCTCGATATCGCCGCAACAGTCATTTCCGAGATCGGCAGCCGATACAGGTTTGGCCAAGCATAAAAACGCAGCAATAACGATGCCCAAAATGGCGGCATACCGATTTGTGAAACTCATCTGTCGTGCCCCCTGCACCGTCAGATAAATACGCAGCCCCGCACCGCTTCCCGAACGTGCTCTAATCGCTGCCAACTACAATTCCACCGATGCGCAAACCCTATTTCCCATCGACCATAAGGGCAAGCACTATGAGTAGATTGCGCGTATGACCGGGCCGTCCTCTTAAACTTGTTGCCGAAGAACGACTCGAAACCGCAGCTTTACTATCCAAGATTGCATTTCTCCCGAAAGAATACGCGATTGCTCTCGTTCAGATTGCAAATTATTTCGGAAAAATTTCTGTCATAATCTTCGTGGTTGCGGCCGCCCGGTTTCCCTCGAGAGCCACCCGAAATCCATCGAGCCGCTTCCCAGTGGCCGCTATATCCGCAAGCGCCACCGGGAGAGGCCTGCTCAGTACGTCATGGTGAGAACGGCCTTGCCGCTGATATTGCGCTGCCGCAGCGCATCGAGGGCATGCGCGACGTCCCGCCACGGCAATGTCAGGGCCACGCGCGCCTCCAGTCGGCCGGCTGCGGCTAGCGAGAGCAGCGAGGCAATGTCTGCGCCAACGCCAGGACCAGAGGCGTAGTACGCGAAGGTCACAGATCATGCTGAGAGGTTGCAGAAAACGGGAGCAAGGAACGGATGGCGAACGACCGTTCGACTTCGTAAGTCTGAACCCATAGGGGCGCAGAGCAACGGAACCAATTGGAGATCGTCAATGGAGCAGCAAAACCGAAGCAGCGCTGCGAATCAGGGCCGCCGTACTCGAAACCCATTTGACGTCATGGATGTCCCAGATCCCGACGACCAGGAGGTGCTGGAGTTCGCCGCCAGTGCCAAGTTGGTGGGAGCCTCGGACGATGAAAATGCAGTGGCATGGGCAACTTCGAGCGACCGCTCTCAATACGGCACGACCGAAGGGAATTGGTCCAGCCGGTGGAATGGCGGAGCGGACCCTACGATCCAGGGAGACACCGCGAACACATGGAAAACGGTCAAGCCGAAGTAAAAGCCGTGGGCGACCGCCTATATCTTCTATTCGACTGGGACAATGGGGCGCGCCGAGGGCTGATTGATGCCCATCGCGAAGGTACGCGCTTGGTTGGGAAGTACATCAATCTAACGGACCCAAATGTCATCCGCCCCTGGATCGGCTTGATCGTGAGCAATCAAAGGATCGACGGACGGTGGACCGGAGGACGTCTGGATTTCCGTCGATAGTGCGAGGGAGGAAGCCTACCCCGCGGAAATGCCAGATGGGGCCAGAAGACCTAAATTGTGTCCGCGTTCCGATTGAAGACGTCGAGCATCGGCCATCTCATCCCAGGTTGGGGCCCGACGCCAGCCTGGCTGGCGCAACGGCAGCGCGAGAAATTGAGCACCTTCCTGCAGCAGCAGCCCGAGGCCCAAAAGGTGATCGACTGCAGCGCGCAGAGCTGTGACATCGAACTGGGCGGCCAACTCGGTTTCGATCTGGTTCCAGGAGGTGATCCGCCAGCACAGGCGCAGCACCCCCCGCTGGGCCATCGCGCTTGGTGGCCGGTTCGAACGCTGCGGGCCGGGCAGATAAAGGTTCCTCAGGGCTGATAATCTTGGCCATCCATGCTTGGCGCTGGCGGATTTTTCTTGTCCGATGAGTTAAATAGAACCCGGTAGCAACCTAAGGAATTGGGGCCGGAGGAACTTTCAGAGATCGCGATAGATTAAGCTCGCCCACAAGAGGTATGTCATACTTCTTGTGAAGCTCGGCAAGTTTCGCCGAGATATCAGGTGAAGACGCAACAGCCGGACTGACTGCATCCACCCACACTGCCCGGTCCCCGATTCCGTTCGATTCATATCTGATAAGCGCGTAGCCTTCATCGCCCCATTGGGTGCCCCATGAATTTTTCACGATCCATGCACTATTGGCATCATCCCAGCCAATAAGGGTGACCGCATGATCTGTTGGTCTGGTGTCGCTTTCATTGAATATGTTGCCGCCAGTATGCGCCTTGAGTGCAGGCGTAGCCGCTATTAGCACCGAGATTGGGCCATGGTCGCAAATTGCTTGCTTGAGTTGACGAACCGGAGGAATTTGTCGCTTGAGCTGATTAAGCGGAGGGAACAAACCGTCCTCCATCCTCACAAAATTCCAGTTTTCAGCCTGATAATGGGCCGGTACAAATGTCGGACATGGTTCGTCTGCCGCATGATACGGCAGTACAGTTTCATCTGTAACCGCATTGCCGCTTATCCATCTGAACACATCTGCAGGAAAACCGCCATCGATACAATTGCCGATACCGGCGCAGTTCAACACATGCTGCTCAGAGACATCAATTACGAGGCTATTTTTAATGAGATAACTACTTTCATAAGCGGAAAGGGCTGAAAACGCCCAGCAACTCCTGCACTCTCTGCCCTCGAGCTTCTGCATTTTAACGGGTGTAACCTTACCAAAATGCCGCCAGTCGAAGCTGGCTGCCGCGGGTGAGCAAGCTGCGCTGGCCGGCATCGATCCCTCAACAGAGCGCAAAAGGTCCGCCGCTTCTTTCGCGAAACAATTCTGTTTCTCTGCTATCTCACTAATATTTTCGGGAATTTTGATACCCGCCAGGACGTCGAGGGGGATATCGAACACCCCCGTATAACCAACGCTGAAGGTCCAACCCTTCTCCTTCCCCTCGGCTTCTAAGGCTTTGAGCTCTGCTTTGACGCTGTCCGGTGCGTTCTGAAGCCTGTCATTATAAGCCGGATTGACGAGGATCGGCGCTGCATTCTGGGCATGCAGCGTGCTGGGCGAAATAGCGATCACAGCGGCCAGCGTTACGCCGTGTCTGCGCATGGTCTCTCTCAGCATCGGAATACTCCATTGTACAGGAATAATGCAAGTAATCTGGGTGTCTGTGAGATTGCATCTTTGATACTTTGAGCAGTTGCTAATGTCGTGTAATTTGGTTGTCCGCCACAACAGTCATTGCAGAGATTTGCCGTTCTGCGAAAATCTCAGGTTGTGCCAGAATGGTCCGAATTGCGTGCTTTCAGATTAAGGCGTCGCGCGTCGGCCATCTCGTCCCAGGTTGGCGCTCGTCGCCAGCCCGGTTGACGCAACACTAGCGTTAGCAATTGGCCACCCTCCTCAAGCAATAGCCCGAGGCTGACCAGGTGATCGGCTGCGGCGCGCAGAGCTGTCGCATCAAAGCGAGCACCTAACTCCGTCTCGATCTGATTCCACGACGTGCTTCGCCAGCAAAGACGAAGAAGGCCAGCCTCGGCGCCGTCGAATGTGTGCACGGCCCGATCCCAGCCCCAACGCTCGTCGGTGACCACGATGGTCTTGCCCAGATCCTCGCAAAACAGCGCGCTCTCCGCGTGATGCTCGCACCACAGATGCTGCTCGGCCACTATCGAAGCCACAGTGTCTTCGATGCGATCGAATGCGTCTGAGTGCATGTCGAAATGATATGCGAGCCGTTGAACGCTGGCAGCACTGAAGGGGTAGATGAAGCCATATGCCGGCGCCGCCTCCAGTCGAACACCGAACGATTCCGGCCGCTGGAAGTATGGGCTGAACCGATCGGCTAAGACTCGTCCGCAGTTATTCGCTGGTTGCAGATGGCGCAGCTTTGGCATGAGGCGCGCCGATCGGCTATAGGCGTCCACGTTCTCTCCCGGAAAGCCATAGAGCAGGTTCCAAACGACGAACAGGCCGTTTTCGGCAGCGAGCTTTAAAATCTGCACGTTCTGAAGCATAGTGCAGCCTTTTTTCATCAGCGTCAGCAGCTCGGAATCGAGCGCCTCGATGCCGGGCTGGATCGTCGTAACGCCTGCGCGCGCAAGCAGCGCCACCTGCTCCGGGCGCAAATTGGACTTCAGCTGCCAGAACATGTTGATCGGCGGCCCGTCGGCAGCAAGACGCGGCAGGAGTTCGTCAAAATAGTGCATGTCCAGGATGGCGTCCGCATTGACAACTTCGTTTCCGTAACGTGTGACGAGATGAACCAATTCGTCATAGGCGCGACGCTGCGACTTGCTCCGATAAGCCATCATCCGCCCGTTAATGCCGCAGAACGTACAATGGTGCTTGGCACCCCACCAGCAGCCGCGCGCGGTCTCGAACATGACCGCAGGGGAATACTGGAGGGTCACCGGCAGGCATAGGCGCTGTTCATAAAAGTCCGACAGATCCGGATAAGGCAGTCTGTCGAGGTCTTCGATCTGTTTGACCTCCTGCACCGGCACTATGGTGGCGCCATCCGGCGCGCGCAGCACGACACCGGGAAGGCTGGTGGCATCCTCGCCAGCGAGATGTCGACGCACAAGTTCGGGAAAGATCTCATCACCTTCGCCCAAGCAAACCGCGTCGATAAATCGATAGCGCCGGTGCAGTTCAATGCCCATCTCGCCCTGGCAGTTCGCCCCGCCAAAGACGACAAAGATGTGGGGATGCAGCGCCTTGACCCGGCGCGCGAAGGCCAAGGACGCCATGTTTTGTTGGAACGAGCTGGAAATCCCAAGAACCGAATACTGGCTCCAGTCCACCTCGTTAACGCATCTGTCAATAAAGGCGGCGGCATTCTCACGTGCAGCCAAAACGAGCTGCAGACGCGACACAAATTCGCGCTCCGGACACTGCGGTCGGAAGACTTCGGTCAGGTAGCGCAGGTCCGCCGCGCCGAGCGCTTCTTTTTCGCCATGGGCGGCGTCGGCGAAGACCCATTCGCCGACGAGGGCCGAATAGTATTCGATGTCACTCAGGCACTCAAATGTATTAATCCCGGTATCTTGGATGTAGTCGAGCGAAAAGTAGCGGACTTGGCAAGCAACGCCCAACCCACCAAGCGCCGATTTCAGAAGGCCCAAAGCCAAGCTCGGATATCTCGCCGAGGAAAGCGGCAATGATACCAGCAAAACGCCGCCCGCAGGCATGGTTGATCACAGCCCTATAAAACTCATGCCTCTCCTGGAGGTGCTTTCCCGAGATCCGTGGCCTTGTCGTTCATTTCCCTGTCGAAAGAACTGTCGTTTAGCCCTCTAAAAAAATTCTCCCATCCTTCACTTTTGACAGAAAACACAACTTGAATACACCTATCGGGATCGTAGCCCTTTTTTATCAGTGTGTCGCAGGGTTATTGAGCAGATCGTTACGAAAAGCTGGATTGACAGTGGCCTCTCTGAGCAGTTCTCTGAGGTCTCTGGGACTAATCGGCTTTAATCCTTGTGGCAGCATTTTGCGTTCTCCCCTATTTACTGATTTGCACTTCACTTCATGAAACTTGATAACGCTTGCACTCAGCCGGCAGTTGAACTGGCCGGCTCGCCAGACGCCTCCAAGACCGGCGAGAGAGGCACTCACCGCTTCCGCGTCTCGAACCATGCCCATCGACTGGTAGAGCTGCAGCGCCACGGCGAACTCTGCGCGCGCCTCATCCGCGCGGCCGGTGCTCACCAGCAGATCGCCCAGCCCGTGGAGGCAATGCGCAAGCTCTGGCCGCATGCCGATCTCCCTGGCCAGTGTGGCGGCGTCGCGAAACCACTGCTCGGATGCCGCCTGATCCCCGTTCCGAGCGCTAACGAAACCCATGAGGCGCAATGCATGCGCCTCAAGGGCGCGATAACCTTGCCTGCGCGCGAAGTCGAGCGCATCACTCGTTGGGGTTAGAGCTTCGCGATTTTCTCCGGCGAGTGATCGTGTCATGCCGAGCGCCGCCGAGCACCACCCCCATAGAGCGGCAAGGGATTGCGCATGCGTCTGGCGAACGGCTTCGACAAGTATCTTCTCCGCTTCGGCCAGCCTTCCCACCAGCGCATAGGCGCGACCGAGATAACGGGCCGCATGCGGGGCAAGGAGCATGAGGTCATAGGCCCGCGCGATGCGTGCTGCCTCTTCGAGATGGGCAATGGCGGGATCGAGATCGCCTATGGTCAGATGCGCGAACCCCAATGCGGCTTGCGCATAGCTCAGGTCATACGGCCGTTCGATCTCCATAGCCGTTGCCAGCGCTTCCCGGCCTCGCGCAAAGGCCGGCTCGAACTGCCCGGAAAGGCTGTGGGTGTGCGACAACGAAACCAGGCACATGAGCGCTGCCGTTCCGGCCGTTCCGCCGTACCGCTTTCGTCCATCAAATGCATGGGCCCTGATGGTTTCCGAGAGCATCTGCTCGGCTTTGGCAAAGTCGCCCTGGTTCCAGTATGACTGGCCAAGCGCGAACCCAGAGGATACGAGGCAGGCCTCGTCATTAAACCGCTCCGCGAGCGCGCGGCCGACCAGCCCGGCTTGCACGGCTTCGTTGAGGTCGCCGAGATTGTACAGAATTGTCGAGCGGCTGATGACGATCGGCATCAACCGCCGCTCATCGGCAATCGAGCGTGCGAGAGCTTCCGCCTCCTGCAGGTGGCGCCGCACCTTGTCGAGATCGCCGGTCGCCGCCAGTGCAACGCGCAGCCCCAGTCTGAGGTCGATCGCCTGATTGACGACCTGAGGCGTCGCGGGCAGATGGCCGACCGCATCAAGGCCGCGTTGAAAGAACACCGTGGCAGCTCTGTGAGCGGAGCGGTTATTCGCCCGCTGCCCGGCTTTCAGCGCGTAGAAAGCGGCCCTGTCCCAGACTTGGCCCCTCGAGGCGTGGTCCGCCAGCCGCTCGGTGAACTCTTCCAGGCGATCGGAAAACTTCCCCTCGATTGCTGCCAGGACATGGCCGTGCAAGGTCCGGCGATGGCGCATCAGCATGCTGTCATAGGCGACGGCATGGGTCAGCGCGTGCTTGAAGGTATATTCCGCGCCAGATGATCCGCTGACCTCGTGCATGAACTCCTGCGCCCTCAGCTCGAGCAGCTGCCGGGCGAACTGGTCCGCGGGAACGCCGGCAACGGCCCGCAGCAGCGCAAGCGGTACTTCCTTGCCGATCACCGATGCGATCTGGAGCAACGTGCGCTCCTCGCTCGGCAGCCGGTCAATACGCGACGCAAGGACACTCTGAATGGAGTCCGGGATTTCCACGTCTTCAACGCTTTGTGTGAGCCGAAAGCGACTGGGCTCGCTGACCAGCACGCCGGTCTCCACCAGCATCCGCGCCATTTCCTCCAGGAACATAGGCGTGCCGTTGGTCTGCTCTATCATCCGGCTACGCAGCAATTGGAGATCGGCGGCATCGCCCAGAAGATTCTTCAGCAGCGCATCGGCCGCCGCGTTGTCGAGCGGTCCGAGCTGTACGAGCGAGTAGTAGCTGTGGCGAGCCCAGCGGTTCTGGTATTCGGGCCGGTAGGTGATGATGACCAGGAGCTGCGCCGTGCCGAGGCCTTGGACAATGGCATCCAAGAGCGACTGGCTCTCCAAATCAGCCCAGTGCATGTCCTCGACAACGAGGATGAATGGCACCGCTGCCGCGAAATCCAGGACAAGGGAGCGGACGGCCTCATGCGTTTGCTGCCGGCGCAGGGCTGGATCGAGGGCTTCCCATGCGGGATCCTGCACCGGCAGGTCGAGAAGCGAACGCAGCGCCGTGAGAAGCCTGACGGGCCGCTTGCCCAGCGCCGCTATCGCCGCGGTGAGCCTATCGTCTATCCTGGCTAGGCTATCGTGGCTCTCGACCCCCAGCCAGCCCCGAAGAATCTGCGCGACGACTTGATAGGGCGTGTTCCCGTCGTGGGGCATCGCCGCGCCGGATAGCGACACCACGTCCTCGGCATCGAGACTTTGGAGGAACTCGTGGATGAGCCGCGACTTGCCCATGCCTGCCTCGCCCGCCACGGCAACGATCCGGCTGCGGCCCTCCCGCGCATGGCGCAATGCGTTGGCAAGGATCTGCAACTCGGTCTGCCTGCCGACGAACTGCGTCAGAGTATGGGCCGCCGCGCGCACCTGCCAACGCGTCTGGTCGGCCGTCCTAACCAACTCGAAAACCTCGACCGGGCGGGCGACGCCTTTAACATCAATGACGCCGCATGGGCGGACCTCGATGAAACCGCGCGCGAGCCGCGCTGTTCTGGCCGTCATCCACGCGGTTCCTACCGTGGCGAGCTGTTCCATGCGATGCGCCAGATGGGTCGTTGATCCCACGGCGAGATATTCCATCGACAGATCATGGCCAATCGAGCGAACGACGACCTCGCCGGAGTTCAGTCCGACGCGAATGTCCACATGGTGCTCACGAAGGACGGCCACTGCATCGATCATACCGCGTGCGGCGAAGCAGGCGCGGACAGCATGATCCTCATAGGCCAGCGGCGCCCCGAATAGCGCCATAACGCCGTCGCCCATAATCTGGCTTACGGTGCCACCATAGTGGTGTACCGCCTTGGCAATCGTTTGCAGGGCAGGCTCCAGCCTGTTCATTGCCTGCTCGGGATCAAGCTCCTGGATCAGCGTTGTTGAACCGCGGATGTCGGCGAAAAGGACCGTGACTTGTTTGCGCTCCCCCTCACGGGCAAAACGAGATGCAAGAAGGGCCGCCAAAGGACCGGGCAGCGCAGGCGGCGCAGGCTCTGGCGCGGTGGCATAATCCTCCTCGCACTCAAGCGCAACGCCGCAGCCGCCACAGAAGCGCGCGTTCGGTCTGTTGGAGTGGCCGCAGGAGGGGCAAGCTGGCTGCAACACCGCGCCACAGGCGTCGCAGTAGCGACTGCCCGCCGGACTGGAGATATTGCAGCGACTGCATAGCATGTGTTCGCGTATCCGGAAACACTGCAAAAATATTTAAAATTCCGCGCCTTGGATGATCCGGTTGAAAAACGTAGAACGGGGCAGCCCTCGAACTATTGGTCTCCGACTGCCCAATCTCTGCGGTTGCGCTCAGGCGTTCCAATTTAACAAAATATAGCTGCTATCCTATGCCGTGGTACAGCAACTAGTTTATGACATTTCGTAAAAAGGAACAGCAACTGTCCGGTTGCAGCCCATGTATGTGTTCGGGCTGCGAGGATAGACCCATGGCAAATCCGGTAGGCGCACGTCCGTTGGAGACGACGCCGTCAGTCTGAAGCTGGACGAAGCCGCGCGGAGGGTTGGACGTCATTCAGTTTCCCATAGGATGTGGTTTCATCGCGAGATGACGGATGCCCCTACTTCGGTGAGGGATCTGCATAGTTCTGCCAATACATTTCGAGGCGTTAACCGGAACATTCGGGTGGGCGACCGTATTGCCCGAAATTGGCGTTCGGCAGGCTGAGGCGTCAGCCGCCGACCATCAGGCGCACCACCTCGTCATGATTGGTTTCGGTGATCCGCCGCTCACCGGCGAGCACTCCACGGCGCAGGACGATGATACGGTCGGCCACGGCGAAAATGTCCTGCAGATTATGGGAGATGAAGATCACTCCCCGCCCCTGCGCCTTCAGCTGCTTGATCAGCGCGAGCACCTTGCGCTGCTCGGGCACGCCGAGCGCGGCGGTCGGCTCGTCCATGATCAAGATCCGCGCGTCCCAGAACACCGCCCGGCCGATGGCGGCAGCCTGCCGCTGCCCGCCGGAGAAATTCGACACTGGCGCGTCGAGACGAGAGACGTGGAAATCGAGGAGCGCCATGGTTTCCTTCGCGGCCGCGGCCATCTTCTTGCGGTCGAGCACCGGCAGGATGCCCAGGAACGTCGTCATCGGTTCCCGCCCGAGGAAGATGTTGGCGCCGATCGACAGGTTGTCGGCCAAAGCGAGGTCCTGATAAATCGTCTCGATCCCCTGGTCGCGCGCCTCCTGCGGCGAGGTGAAGCTGACCGGCATGCCGTTCAGCCAGATCTCTCCCGCGGAGGGCTTATAGACGCCCGAAATCGCCTTGATCACCGTTGTCTTGCCGGCACCGTTGTCGCCGGCGAGCGCTACCACCTCGCCCCGGTTAAGCACCATGGAGAAATCTCTCAGGGCCTGGACCGCACCGAAATTCTTCGAGACGTGGCGCAATTCGAGAAGGGGGGCGGCCTCACTCACTCTGTCGTCCTCCGCTCAAACGCCGCTGAGCCTGGTCGATCAGCACCGAAACGATGATGACCACGCCGACACCGATGAACTGCCAGAACGGCTCGACATTGACGAAGACGAGGCCGTATTGGATCACTGCGATGACGAAGGCGCCTGCGACGGTGCCCAGGATGGTGCCCGAGCCGCCGAACAGGCTAGCGCCGCCGATCACGACCGCGGCGACCGAGTCGAGCAGCAGCGGCTCACCTGCCTGGGCCGCGCCCGCGGTGAAGCGCGCAGCGTAAAGCACGCCCGCAAGACCTGCGCAGGCCGCGGACAGCATGTAGAGGCGCAGCACATGCGCCTTGATCCGGATGCCCGCACGCCGCGCGGCCTGTTCATTGGCGCCAATGGCGTAGTTGTGCTGGCCGAAACGGGTCTGGCTCAGGAGGTAATGCATCACAAGTACGAAAATGGCAGTGATCCATACCATGTACGGGATGCCAGCGAACTCGCCGTTGCCGACGGTGGCGAGCACGGGATCTTTGACCGGCACCGTGGTGCCTCCGGCCACGAGGAAAGCCGTTCCCCGCGCCACACCGTACATGCCGAGCGTGCCAATGAAGGGGGGCACTCTCAGCTGCGAGATCAAAAGGCCGTTGATCACACCCGGCACGATCGCCGCGAGAACGGCGACCATCGCCCCCACAAGCGCGGCGAAGCCGGGGCCTAGCGAAGGGACTAAGATATTCGTCACATGCGCAGCGACGACCGCGGCGAGGCCCATGATGAAGCCCGTCGAAAGGTCGATGCCCCCCGAGATGATCACGAAGGTTTGGCCCGTCGCTAGCAGCAGCGGGGCCACGGCGAAGATCGCGATGGAGCGAATGTTGAAGGGGTTGAAGATGAAGCTGCCGCCGAAGCTGTACCGGGCCCACGCCTCAAAGCCAAGGATCAGAAGGGCGAGAAACAGCCAAGCGCGCAGATCGGCGATCCGCTGGATCAGGTTCAGCGGCGCTTCGGCATGGTCCGCCGACGGGGCGGGTGCCGCAGCGCCGGCGGGCTGTGACGTCGTCATAGAGGCTCCTCGGACTCCGAACGAAGGGGGGAGAAGGCGTCGCACCCCATGAAGCGATTGAGGTGCCCGGCAGGGGCGCAGCCTGCCCGGCGCATTTGTCAGGCGGCCCCGGCGCGGAGCCGCCGGAGGTCAGCTCAGTCCGAGTAGATGAACTTCTTGATGTTCGGATCGCTCAGGTTCGACTTGTCGATCACTGTGAAGCCCGTCCCGATGTTCACCGGGATCGACTGACCGGTCAGATGTGCAAAGGCAGACACCACCCCATAATAGCCGATTTCGGCCGGGTGCTGGGCGATCGCCATGTCGACGAGGCCAGAGCTGATGTTGTCTATAATCGAGGTCGGCGCGTCGAAGGCCACTACCCTGATCTTACCACTCATGCCGGCCTGCTTCACACCGTTCGCCGCGCCGAGAGCAGAGAATAGGTTGGCGCCGAACACGCCCTTCAGGTCGTTGTTGCGGGCCAGCACGCCCTGCAGCTGCGAGGCGGCCTTGTTGGCGTCGTCGTCGTTGAACTGCGTTTCGAGCACGGTGATGTTGGGATGGTGGGCCTTGATCTCGTCCTTGAAGCCCTCCTCGCGCTGGTCGGTGGTCGAGATGCCCGGCTTCACGTTAGAGACATAGACCTTGCCGGAATCGCCGATCGCCTTGGCCAGCGCCCGGGCCGCAATCGCGCCGCCGAGCAGGTTGTCGGAGGCGATGTAGGAGAGCGGGAAATCCACGTCGCCCGAGCCGGTCTGGTAATGGCCGGTGCCGATGAAGGTATCGACCGTGATCACCGGAATGCCGGCATCAAAGGCTTTCTTCAGCGGCTGGACGAGTTGCGTCTTGTCGGTCGGCGCGATCAGGATGGCGTCGGGCTTGCGCGCGATCACTGCGTCGAGCACCGGCACCTGGGTCACCGGATTGAAGTCCGGCGCGCCCTGGAACACAAGGTTCGCCCCCAGCGCGTCGGCCGCGGCCTGGGCCCCCTTGCGCATGGTGATATAGAAGGCATCGGTAGTCAGGCCCGGGATGAGGGCGATGGTGTACTTTTTCGTCTGAGCCTCGGCGGGACCGGTCATCGAGCCGACCGCCAGGACGCAGGACAGAGCGGCAGCCGCAGCCACCGCAAATAACGAAAGGCGCTTCATTCCCATTCTCCTCCCTGGGAGACGCGCCCCTTCCGCTCCGGGCCGGTGGCGGTCTCGGTTCCCCCGACTACACGGCGGGCAGGACGGAAGGTCAAGGAACTTTTCTTCTAAAAACCCTACTTCGCGCTGCGCAGTCGCGGGCTTAGCCTCTGGCCGGATCGTCCAGCAGGTCCAGTATCGCTTTCGCGGTGCACGCGTCGGTCTCCCCGATCACAGGCAAGACGGTGACGCCGGGAAGCAACGGCTGGGAGGCCCTCGATGATTGCAATTCCTGTCTGCAATCTGGTACAGCGCTGCCGCATTGGTTATCGTGCAATCATGGCCGGCGGTAGCCGGGGAGTGACTGGCAGGCCGCATAGAGCGTGCTGCGGCGCCAAGGAGAGCTTGAATGACTCCGATGACCACGGCGGAGCGGCGTGGCTATCAGCAGATCTGCGGTGAAGGCGGGGCGATGATGGTCATCGCCTGCGACCAGCGCGGCGGTATGCGCCAGCTCCTCGCGCCGACGCCGGAGGCTCAGGCGAGCATCGGCGACGACGTGCTCGGCGATACCAAGATCGACATTGCACGATACCTTGCCCGGCACGCGGCCTGCGTGCTGATCGACCCGGTCTGCGCGGTACCGAAGATCGTCGACGAGGGTTTCCTGCACCGCGCCACGGCACTTCTGATCGGGCTCGATGCCTCCGGCTGGGATCGCTCACCGGAGGGCTACCGGCTGTCTAAGCTGGTGCCCGGGATCACTGCGCGGAAGATCCGCGAGCTGGGGGGGACCGGTGGCAAGATCATGGTCTACCTTCGGGCGGACCGGCCCGAGGCCAATGCACGCAACATCGCGCTGCTCCGCCAGGCCATCGCGGATTTTGCGGCAGAAGACCTGCTCCTGGTGGTGGAGTTCCTCACCTACGCACTGGAATACGAGCGGCCGGAGGACTACGCCGCCCGTCTGCCGGAGCTGATCGAGGGGGGCACGCAGATCTGCCTCGACCTCGGCTCGAAGATCCTGAAGATCCCCTTCCCTGGCACGGCGGAGACCTGCGCACGGGTTACCCGGATAGCGGGGGAGGTTCCCTGGGCCGTGCTCTCGGCGGGCGTCGACCACGCGACCTTCCTCGCGCAGGTCGACATTGCCATGGCCAATGGCGCCTCCGGCGTGATCGCGGGACGAGCGCTGTGGAAGGACTGCGTGTCGCTCGACCGGGCCGTTCAGCGCCAGCGGCTTGAGACAGTGGCGGTCCCGAGGCTTCGCGAGATCCAGGCGGTGGTCTCGCGCTACCGGTCGCTTGCGGCCTGATCATGGCCGAGGCGATCGGGATCGACATCGGCGGCACGCATATCCGGGCGGCCCGGATCGCGGCGGGGGGCGCGATCGCGGACCGTGCCGCATGCCCGACCCCTGGTTCAGCGAAGGCGGTGCTTGCCGCATGCCTGCAACTGGCCGAGAGCCTGAGGAGCCCTGACGTGGTGGCGATCGGCATCGGCGTGCCGAGCCGCGTGCTGCCCGGCGAACGGCGCATCCTGCCGGGCGGCTACGTGGACCTCTCGCAAATCGGCTTCGCCGATGCCGTGGAAGCGGCGGCCGGCCTGCCCGTCGCGATCGAGAACGATGCGACAATGGCCCTGCTTGGCGAGCAGGCGCTGGGCGCGGCGCGCGGCTGCCGCAATGTGGTGATGCTGACCATCGGCACCGGCATCGGCGGCGCAATCCTCGACAATGGGGCGATCCTGCGCGGGGCGGGCCTGGCCGGACAGCTTGGGCATCTGATCGTGGAGACCCCGGGGCTGCCGTGCAAATGCGGCCGGCACGGATGCCTCGAGACGGTAAGCTCGGGCAGCGCTTTCGCAGGGCACCTCGCGGCCGCCGGCCTGCCCGCGGAGAGCCGGGCGGAGGACCTGCTCCGACAGCCTTTGAACCTTGCAGCAGTAGCCGCCTTTCAAGCCTGGGCCGCGCCATTGCGGAGGGCCATCGACACACTGGTAGCCGCCTGCGCACCGGAGCGGGTACTGCTCGGCGGTGGGGCCGGGGCAGCGGCGGTGGCGGCCCTCGCCTGCCTGCCGCACGAGAATTCCTGGTATCCGGCGCCGGTGGTCGCGGCCAAGCTTGGCGATGAGGCGGGCGTGGTCGGCGCCGGGCTCGCAGGGCTCCGCGCCGTTCCGCGCTCCCAGCCGAAGCGCGTGGTGCTCGTCAACGGCGTTCCGGCGAGCGGCAAGAGCACGGTTGCCGCCGCCATCGCCGAGGCGACCGGCTGGCCGATTTTGGCGCTCGACACCATCAAGGAGCCCTTCCTTGCCGCGCTCCCGCCCGGTGACCGGGCCTTCAACCGGCTGCTCGGGCAGGCCAGCTACGCCGCGATCTTCTCCGTGCTTCGCGATGCACCTGCGGGAAGCACCGCCATCATCGATGCCTGGTTCGGGTTCCAGCCTGCCGAGGTGCTGGCGGCCGGCCTCGCGCGGGCGGGCGTGGCAGAAACCATCGAGCTCTGGTGCGAGGCGCCGCCGGAGGCGATCGGGGCGCGTTACGCGGCGCGGGTTGGCCAGCGCCCGCCGGGCCATCCCGGCAGCGATTATGTGCCGGAGCTGGTAGCGCTCGCTGCGCAGGCCGGACCGATCGGCGGCGGGCCGGTGCTGCGGGTGGACACGACGCGGGCAATCAGCGGCGCTGACCTCGCCCGGCGCATCGCCGGGCACTGGGGCGATCCCACCTGCCCTGCCGGCGAGCCGGGATCCGACAATAGGTCTCAGCTGGTGACGTAAGTTTTGAGCGTCTCTCGGACACCTTTGTCACGCATCAAACCTAGCCATTTTCCGAAGGCCGCGACCAGAGGCGGCGCACTGGCAAGATCGCCAAACACTGATTCCTCCTCGAGGAAGGCGGACGGCCGGTCCTGTGCCGCTATCGCACGCTTGCGAAGTTCGTCGGCCTGGCCGTCCTGCAGGTCAATGCTCGCGCCATCCTCGGCCCGGCCGAGACAATAGCGGCACCATAGTGCCAGCTCGAGCGCCAGCCCGTCGATCGCTCTGCCCATGGCGAGCGCGTCGCGAACTGTCGGGAGGATAAATTTCGGCTGGCGGTCCGAACCGTCCTGCGCCAGTCTCGGGATGGTGTCGGCGATTTCGGTATTGCCGAAGCGCTCGATCACGGTTTCCAGATAGACGTGGTAGTCCACGCCTTTCAGCGGCTTCAGCGTGGGAATTGCTTCACGCAGCTGCAAGGCGCGCAGCCACGCCGTGATGTCGGGATCTGCCATCGCCTCATAGACATAGTGCTGGCCGAGCAGGCCGGCGGCATAAGCGATGCTCGCGTGACCTGCGTTCAGGATGCGCAGCTTCATCAGCTCATGCCCGGTGACATCCTCGACGAATTCGACGCCGACCTCATCGAGCGCGGGGCGGCCGGCGGGGAAATGGTCCTCGATCACCCATTGCCGAAAGGGCTCGCATATGACCGGCGCGTGGTCGGCGATGCCAAAGCGCTCCTCAATCAAGGCGCGTTCCCGGTCCGAAGTGGCTGGGGTGATGCAATCGACCATGCAGTTCGGGAAGGCGACATTGGCCCCGATCCACGCGGCAAAATCGGGATCGGACAGCCGCGCGAGGCCCGTTACCGTTTCGCGCGTCAGGCGGCCGTTTTCCGGCAGATTGTCGCAAGACAGAACGGTGAACGGAGCGCTCCCGGCCTCGCGGCGCAGGCGCAAGGCCCGGATCATCAGGCCAAAAATCGTCTTGGGCGCCTCCGGCGCTGCCGCATCGGCGACGATATCGGGATGATTTGCGGCCAGCCCGCCCGTTGCCGCGTCGATGTAATAGCCGCCTTCCGTCACGGTCATCGAGATGATACGCACCGCAGGATTAGTGAGAGCGCTCAGGATCGCCTCAGCATCGATGGAGAGAAAATCGACCATCGAACCAACGACACGCACGCTTAGCGCCTCTGGGTCAAGGTCGGTGACGGTGTACAACCAGTCCTGCGGCTGAAGCCGGTCGCGCATGGCATTGTCTGCCTCACGCACCCCAGCCCCGACGATCGCCCAGTCATGGTCTTTTCCGCGCGAAAACAGCTGATCCAGATAAACGGCCATGTGCGCGCGATGAAAATTGCCGACCCCCACATGCACGATCCCGCCTGTGAGCCGAGCGCGATCATATGCGGGTCGCGCGACATTGCTCGGCAGGAGGTCCAGATTCTTCTGGTTCAGAGCGATGGACATTCTGTCCTCCGATGGTCAGAAAGCGGCTGCGACGCGGGGATTGAGCCCGCATGCCGCGTTCGCTCAACAGGCGGTGAACCCGCCGTCGATGGGTAGTGAGACGCCTGTGATCATCGATGCCCCATTGCTCAGAAGGAAAACGATGGGCGCTGCGATCTCGTCTTCAGTTGCCCAGCGGCCCAGCGGCATCTTTTCCAGGTAGGGGCCGCCGATCTCGTGGCGCCCCCAGTAAGCAGCCGACATCTTCGTCATTATCACGGTTGGATTCACGCTGTTGACACGGATGTTGTATTTGCCGAGCTCCAGCGCCGAAACGCGCGTGATATTGTCAAGCGCTGCCTTCGACGAACCGTATGAAATATGGCCGGGCAGTGCGACCAGCGCCGCCTGGCTCGAGACGTTGACAATCGAGCCGCCCTTGCCCAGACGGATCATCGACTTGGACGCGTATTTCGTAACCAGAAGCGCGCCACGGGCATTGATTGAAATCACCTTGTCGAAAACGGCGATGTCCGTGTCCATCGGGGTTGCGATCTCGCCGCCGAAGCCGCCGCAATTCACGACGCCGTAAAGATCGAGGCCGTCGACTGCCTCACGGATGCTGTCGTGTGAGGTCAGGTCAAAGGGAAGCGTGCGGCAGCCCGTCTCCTTCGCCAGCTTCTCCAGCTCATCCACATTGCGACCGCTTCCGATCACCTCGGCGCCGGCAGCGACGAGCTGGCGCACGGTCGCGCCGCCAATGCCCCCGCTCGCACCGGTCACGAGGATGGGTCCTTTATCCAGCCCGTTCATTTGCTCTTTCCTTTTAGATTGAGATGATAGTTGGATTGGGGATTACGTCCACAAGACGAAATCGGGTTTCTGGCTTTCGGCCAGATTGCGCCACCGCGGATAAGCCGGTCGCGAGGACAGCTTCGTGCATGCCGGTATTCACCGTGATGTCGAAAATGCGCTGCCAGCTCTGACTCGGGTTCCCAGTCAAGAAGGAGGTAATTTCCCTTGATCAGCACGTTCACATCCTGTCCGATCATCCACGCCGCGGCGCAAGAGATTTCCAGATGGCGGTCGAAGACCGGAACGGCGATTTCGGGCTCGTTATTGCGGCGCAGACGTTTCAGCATGTGCAGGAGCCAGAGACATCAAACGGCTCGGCGCACCTTGCGCGCGCGAAGGCCTCGCGCGATTAGGATGCCATCGTCATAGAGAAGCCGTCCATCTGAAATACTGCCGAGCAAAAGGCTCAAGAAGCGCTCAGCAAATCATTCAGCATCGGTGGAGTTGCCGGCGGGCCGGTGACCTGCTCCCCGGGGATGGTGCTCGCCGACGATCAACGCCCGGCAAGCGCGAGAAGCTGCTCGTGGCGTGGAGCAGGTCGCAAAGGCAGTGGTCGAGGAGCTAATGCGTCGCCGCCCGGCCCCAGTTCCCTGCAGTGGGCGCTGCCAGAGCCGAAATGGCAGGCGTTACTCCCGGCTAACTCGCGGGCCTGAAGCACGAAACCTCCGGCTCCTCACGTCGAATGCCCCTCGCGGCGTTAAGCATAAATTAAGCACATATCCAATCTTGTGCAATCTTAAGAATAAATAATCTCCCGTTTGATTTAATTTTTCTGCGTTTTGCGCGCGGCTTGTTTTGTTGAGGTTTACAATGATGAGAAGAACTCTTGGGGCTGCGCTTGCGTTTGCCCTCAGCCTGGGGCTCTCTGCGGCGGGCGCCCTTGCCGGCGATGATTATGACTACTATGCCGGCGCCGATCTCTATCTGGCCCGGGCGCACGCGCCCGTCTATGACTGCCCGCGGCCCGGCTGTCAGACCAATATCCGGTTGCGGCGCGGCTCCTATATCTACGCGTCCTGCTGGGACGGCTACGAAGGCTGGTGTCAGGTACGCACCCGCTATTTCAAGAATATGTTCCTGCCTCGCTATGCGCTTGATAGCGCTTACGGCGGCTATCACTCGCACAATTACCATGACGGTAGCTATTCCTACGACGACTGTTACTACAAAGAAAGCTACCCTTACCAATATGGTGGGTCTCGGACGGGCTGCTACGACAGCTACGACGGTGGCTATAAAGGCGGCGGCTATGGCCACAGATACGGCAGCTACAAATATAGTGGCTATGCCTATGGCTATAGGCGCGGGCATAGCAGGCACGGCGGCTATGACCGGGACGATTACTCCGGTGATGGCCATGGCGACGGTTACGATCACGACGATTGATCGTTCGCCTGCCTCGGACTTCAATTTCCGGCGATCCCAGCGTCCGGCGACGCTGGGTGTCAGCCCTCGATCTTGGAGAAGTCGGCGACTTCGACGGTCGCCGCGCGAATTTGCGAAAGCAGCTTCAGCCGATTTTCGCGCAAATCCGCTTCCGGTGCGTTCACCGTGACCTTGTCGAAGAACGCATCGACCGGCGCGCGGAGCCTGGCAAGGGCTGACATCGCGCCCTCGAAGTCCTCCGCGTCCAGCGCCCGCCGGGCATCCTTCGTCACCTCGGCAATGGCTTTGGCAAGCGCCTTTTCTTCCGGGAGCTTGAACAGCTCGACATCCGGCGCGCCGGCATAGTCGCGCTTGTCTTTCTTTTCTTCGATTCTGAGGATGTTCTGCGCGCGGCGCACGCCGGTCAGCAGGTTGGCGCCGTCCTCGGTTTCGAGGAACCGGCCGAGCGCCTCGACCCGCCGGACGATCATCAGGAGATCGTCCTGGCCGCCGAGCGAGAACACCGCATCGATCAGGTCGTGACGCGCGCCGCGTTCACGCAGATGGACTTTCAGCCGGTCGGCGAAGAAGCCGAGCAGATCGTCGGCCTGCGCGACCGCCTTCTCGATGTCGACGGTATGGGCGTCGCGGATCGCAGCGGAGATTTCCTGGTGCAGCGCGGTGCTGAGCTTGAGCCCCTTCTCCGCGACGGCGATGCCGATCGCCTGAGCAATGGCTTCGCCCCGCTGCCGCCCATGCTCAATGCGGATCATGCTGGTTACGATCGGGGCACGCAGCGCCAGCCGCAGCTCGTTCTCAAGCACCGTGCGCACGATGCCAAGTGCCGCCCGGCGCAGTGCATAGGGGTCCTTCGAGCCTGTAGGCTTTTCGTCGATGGCCCAGAAGCCGACCAGCATGTCGAGCTTATCCGCGAGCGCGGCGGCAATCGAGACGGGATTCGCTGGCACGCTGTCGCCCTGCCCGGCGGGTTTGTAATGATCGGCGATGGCATCGGCGATTTCCGGATCGATGTCCTGCTCCAGCGCGATGTAGCGGCCGATCATGCCCTGCAGCTCGGGAAACTCGCCGACGGTTTCGGAAACCAGATCAGCCTTGGCGAGCTGGGCGGCGCGCTCGGCCTTGTCCGGGTCGGCGCCAACCATTGGCGCCAGCTCGCGGGCGAGCCACGCCAAGCGCTTGATCCGCTCACCCTGGGTGCCGAGCTTTTCATGGAAGGTGATCTCGTCGAGCGCCGGCAGCAGACTATCGAGCCGGCGCCGCCGATCATTGTCCCAGAAGAATTTCGCATCCGACAGCCGCGCCCGGATCACCCGCTCATTGCCAGCGATGATCGCCTTGCCGCCGTCGCGCGCCTCCTGATTGGCGACCAGCAGGAAGCGGTTGGCGAGCGCCCCGCTTGCCGGCTGGCGCAGCGAGAAGCACTTTTGATGCGCCTTCATTGCCGTGATCAGCACTTCCTGCGGCACGCCGAGAAAGTTCTCATCGAAGGCGCCCGCCAGCACGACCGGCCATTCCGCGAGCCCGGCATTCTCCTCGACCAGCGCCTCGTCCTCCACCAGCGCCAGCCGCTCGGCGCCGGCGAGCTTGCGGGCATCTTCGGCGATGGTGCGGATACGCTTGCCGCGCTCCAGCACGACATTGGCGGCGTGCAGCTTCGCCCCGTAATCGGCGTAGTCGCGTACGGCAATGCCAGCTCCGCCTTGCGGCGCGCGCCGGTGTCCATAAGTGACATTGCCGCTTTCGATGCCCTCGACCGCAAACGGGACGACTTCACCGTCAAGGAGGCAGAGCATGGAATGCAACGGGCGCACCCAGCGCAGCCGGCCGGCGCCCCAGCGCATGGATTTCGGCCAGGGGAATTTGCGGATCACCTCGGGCACAATGCGCGCGATGATCTCGGCGGCCGGCTGGCCGGGCTTTTCGATGATCGCGACGTAGAAATCCCCCTTGCCGTCATTGCGGGTTTGGCAATCATCTAGGCTGGCGAGGCCGGCTGAGCGCAGAAAGCCTTCCACGGCCTTCTCCGGCGCACCCACTCGTGGGCCCTTGCGCTCCTCGCGCACATCGGCAGAGCGGGCGGGCAAGTCCTCGAGATGGAGCACCAGACGTCGCGGACCCGATTCCGCCTCGGCACCGCTGAAGCTGAGGCCGGCCTCGCTCAGGCTGTCGGTGACCAGCCGCTTGAGGTCTTCAGCGGCCCGGGCCTGCATGCGGGCGGGAATTTCTTCGGAGAACAATTCGAGGAGGAGATTGGCCATCGGGGAATCCATGAATTTGCCCCCATCGCTATGCGGCGGCGGCGCAAGAAACGCAACCAAAACGACTGGAGCGGACGTTTATCGTCCGCGACCAACAAAGAACCTCAAGCGGACGTTTATCGTCCGCGACCAACAAAGAACCTTAAGCGGACGTTTATCGTCGGCGACCAACAAAGAACCTCAAGCGGACGTTTATCGTCCGCGACCAACAAAGAACCTCAAGCAGACGTTTATCGTCCGCGACCAATAAAGAACCTCAAGCGGACGTTTATCGTCCGCAACCGACGAGAAGCGGCGTGATCCGCCCGGCTTAGCGCAACGATGCCGCTGTGCGCGGGCGCCATGGAAAAGCGCACGGCCGGGACGAAGAAACGGCGCATCCGGCCGAACAAAGAAACACCACTGGACAAATTGCGAGAAAGTAGTCCGGCGGGCTAGCCAAAAATGGAGGCTCAGCCGCCCGTCACTGGTGGGAAGAAGGCAATCTCCTGCGCGCCCTTGACCGGCGCCGAGTGCTTCACATGGGTCTGGTCGATCGCGGCGCGGATCACCTCGGCGCGTTCGAAGGCTGCGGCATATTCCGGTCCGCGGCTTTTCAGCCAGCGGATGACATCGCCGACCGTCTCGGCTTCCGCCGGCAGCTCCACGCGCTCCTCGGCGACGCCTGCCTTCTCGCGCACCCAGGCAAAATAACGAAGTGTCACGCTCATTGGATTTGCTCGCTGATCACATGTTTCAGCCCGGCCCGGAAATAGTCAAAGCCGGTATAGATGGTGAGGAGGGCGGCGATCCACAGGAGTGCCAAGCCGAGCGAGGTTGCGCAGCCGCAGACCGCGTTGCCCGCATCATCCGCGAGCAGGAAACAGAGCGCCACCATCTGCGCGCCGGTCTTCCATTTCGCCAGGCGGCTGACCGCGACCATCACCCGAAGCTCGGCCAGGAACTCGCGAAGACCCGACACCAGGATCTCCCGGGAGAGGATGATCAGCGCCGCCCAAAGCGACCAGCCAGAAATCGTTTGATCGGCAACCAGCATCAAGAGCGTTGCCCCAACCAGGAGCTTGTCCGCGATCGGGTCCAGCATGCGCCCGAGCGGCGATTGCTGACCCCAGGCGCGGGCGACGTAGCCGTCGAGGAAATCGGTGATGCTCGCCAGGAGAAAGATGCTGACCGCCAGCCAGTTCTTCACCGTCCCATCCAGGAAGAACAGCACCATCGCAACCAGCGGCACTGCCGCAAGCCGAGCATAGGTTAGGAGGTTCGGCAGGCTTAGGGGTTGTGTTCTCGGCACGGCTTGTTCCATCATGCGCACCAGACCATTTGAGGCCGCTCGCGTCAATGGCCCGTGGCCCGCTGACGACCCTTTGATCGGGCGTGATTGGCCCCGACCGGTGTTGTCGGCCCGCGTCTATCTGCGGAGATAAAATGGGAATGACTTTTTCAGGAAAAACGGTGATCGTCACCGGCGCGGCCAAAGGCATCGGCCAGGCGATCGCTGCACAATTCGCGGCCGAATCGGCGGCGGTAATTCTCGTCGATATCGATGCAAGCGAGGGCGCGGCCGCTGCGGAGGCGCTGCAGGGCGCCGGCCATAGCGCACAATTCATGCGCTGCGATATCGGCGCGAGCGACGAGGTGGCGGCACTGTTCGACGATATTGCCGCAAAGGAGCGCCGCGTCGATGTGCTCGTCAACAACGCCGGAATTATCGACAGCGCCGACTTCCTCGACCTGACCGAGCATGATTTCGACCGCGTGATGCGCACGAATGTGAAAGGCGCTTTTCTCATGGGCCAAGCGGCGGCGCGGCAGATGGTCGCCCAGGTCGAAGCGGGCGAGACACCCGGTGCGATCGTCAACCTGTCATCGGTGAATTCCAAGTTCGCATTGCCCGATCATGCGGCCTATTCCATCTCCAAGGGCGGCATTGCCCAGCTCACCAAGGTGATGGCGCTCGCGCTTGCGCCATACGGCATTCGCGCCAACGCCATCGGCCCGGGCAGCATTATGACGGCGATGCTCGAGAAGGTGATGACCGATGCCGTGGCCAGACGGCGGATTCTGTCGCGAACCCCGCTCGGCCGGATCGGCACGCCGGAGGAGATCGCCAATATCGCCGTGTTCCTCGCCAGCGATCAGGCCAGCTACATCACCGGCCAGACCATCTTCGCCGATGGCGGACGCTTGCCGCTGAACTATACGGTTGCGGTCAGGGAAGAGTAGGCGGTCACGCGCGGTCCTTCGCGAGCAGCATCGCCATCTGGAACAGGTGCGAGATGGTGCGCGCCCTCATCTTGCGCATCAGCGCGGCGCGGTGATGCTCGGCGGTGCGCGTGCTGATGTTGAGCCGGGCGGCAACCAGCTTGTTGGGCAGCCCCTCGATCAGAAGGGCCATCACCTCGCGCTCCCGGGCGGTCAGCGCTTCATAGAGCTCATGCGCAAGGCGCGCTTTTACCCTTTCGTCCTCGCGTTCCTTGAAGCGCAAACGCGCTTCCTCCACCAACTCCAGGAGCGTTTCGGGATCGAACGGCTTTTCAACAAAATGCACTGCGCCATGGCGCATGGCTTCGACCGCCATAGGCACATTGCCATGACCGCTGATCATGATCAGGGCGTTCTCGACATTGCGCGCCTTCAGCGCTTTGAGGAGATCGAGCCCGCTCATCCTCGGCAGGCAGACATCGACCAGGCCGCAAACCGGCTGGCCTGCAGGGAGTGCCGCGAGGAAGTCCTCCGCCGATTCGAAGGGCTGGCTGGCAATGCCCGACCGGGCAAGGAGAAGGGTAAGCGCCTCGCGGATGCGGGCATCGTCGTCGATGACATAGACGGGCGGTGCTCCTGTCATCATACCCCCCTCCCCACCCTGGGAAATTCCACGAGAAAGCGCGTTCCCTCCGGGTTCACCGCCTCCCACCACAGCCGGCCGCCATGATGGACGACGATCTGGCGGCTGAGCGCGAGGCCCAGCCCCATCCCATGCGCCTTCGTCGAGATGAAGGGCTCGTAAAGCCGCTCGGCGACTTCAGCGGCTAGCCCCGCGCCATTATCCTCCACGATCAGGCGCACGGCACTTTCGTCCGCCTCCGTCCTGACCAGCACGCGGGCGCGGCTGCCGTCGCGGGCCGATGCCGCCTCGACCGCGTTGGTGACCAGGTTGAGCAGCACCTGCTCGATCTGGATGGAATCGGCCTCGATCATGGGAACGGCGGCGAGATCGAACGAGAATTGGACGTTGTTTCGCGCCGCTTCCGCACGCAGTACATCCGCCAGGCGCATGACCAGCGACGAGAGATCGACCGGCACTGCCTCGCCGCTGCCGTGGGAGATGAACTCGCGCAAGGCCCCGAGCACCTCTTGGGCGCGGCGCATTTCGGCGGTTGCGATCTTCAGGCTCCCGACGATTTCGTCCCGGCCTGCGCTCGAAACGCCCTTCTGCGAGGCCTGGCGCAGTGCGACATGGATATGTGTCGCCACTGTCGAGAGCGGCTGGCTGATCTGGTGCGCGATGGCGACGCCCATCGCCCCGGCGGTGGTGTTGCGTGCCATACGGGCGAGCTCGGCCTGCTGAATCTTGGCGCGCGCCTCCGATTGCCGGCGCTCGGTCACCGAGGCGCCGAGCAGCAGGCCGGTTGCGACAAGCGCCAGCATCAGCATCTGCAGCCCGATGAACGCCCCGGCGTCATAGTCCACCACTTCGGTAACCGTCAGCAGGGCGAGTTGCGCCAGCAGCACGGCAAACGCGGCTCCGGCGTAGCCGTCCCGGACCGCCACCCAGATCACCGGCAGGAACAGAAGATAGAAAAACTGATGATCATCGGAGTCCGTCAGGCCGAACATGCACCACAGCGCGAACCCAAGGCCGGCTGCGAACAAGACGACATCGGTGCCGATCACACGCGGGCTGCGTTCGGTGCCGCGCGTTCTCAAGATCAGCAGAGCCGCGACTGCCGGCATGGCGATGATGACGCCAAGCGTATCGCCGACCCAGGAATGAATGAGCGCCGTTGCAAGCTGATCGCGTGGAATGTCGCCGGCAAGAAACAGCGCGCCGCAGGCCAGCAAAGCACTAAGCAGTGCGCCGAACGGAACCAGCGTGAGCAGGCTTGCCACATCCTGCATGGCACCGCGCCCGAGCCGAAAGCCGGCTCGCCTCAGGCCGGCGGCGAGCGCGGTATAGCCGGCCGCCAGCAGCGCACTTGACGTGATGGTGCCGGTAAAACTGTGCGGATTGTCGTGAATGAAGCCGCTGGAGATCAGCGCGGCCATGAACAGAAGCGGCGCATAGGCCAGCCCGCGTGTCAGCAGTAGAACGAGGCTAGCGGCAGGCGATGGATTCCACAGGGCGATGTCCTGAAAAGCGTAGCTGTGAAACCGGCTCGCCCATTCGAGGGCAAGATAGACGGCGAGATAAAGATAGAGATCGAGGCCTCGGCCGTGCCACGGACGGGGGAGCCGCGAAAGGCCGCGCAGCGCTTCAACTGTCGCGCCGGCCGGGTCTCTATGGTGCAAAAGCCGTATCACCTGCATCGCATTGGTATGCCAGAGTTGAAGATTGGGAACCAATCTGCGCAAATCCAAGGGAGCCCCACCTAGGTAAAATTACCCAATCTCCCTAAACCACTGCGAATTTCGCGCTTTTCTACACCGATCCCCTCATGTGAGGTCTGGGTATATCTCCCTAGAGCCGGACCGGTCTCCCCGCACTACCTTTCTAACAAGTATACGCGCTGAGCTGGTGCTGCGATGCCCGGCCCCGCGCACGCTTGGGGAACGTCCTTCACTACGAGGCGGCGGGGACAAAGACGGAATGGAAGACCTTTCCACGCAGCTGGTTGCGCTGCTGCAGATCATCGTCATAGACGTCGTGCTTGCGGGCGATAACGCTATCGTCGTCGGGCTTGCGGCCTCGCGGGTTGAGCCGGAGCTCCGCGCCAAGGTGATCTTCTGGGGGATTGCCGGCGCGGTCGTGCTGCGCATCATGTTCGCCGCCATCACCACCCAGCTGCTGGCGATCGTCGGCCTCACCTTTGCAGGCGGCATTCTCCTGCTCTGGGTCTGCTGGAAGATGTATCGCGAGATCCGCAGCGGGTCGATAGACCATTCAGGGCCGCATCCTGTCGGTGCAGCCGTTGCGTCCGATGCCGCCCGCCCGATGGGGTTCCGCACCGCCGTGTTTCAGATCGTCCTCGCCGACGTCTCAATGTCGCTCGACAATGTGCTGGCCGTAGCTGGCGCCGCAAAGGGCCATATCTGGGTACTGGCGGTTGGCCTCGTGCTTTCGATCGCGCTCATGGCGATCGCCGCCTCGTTCATTGCCAAACTCTTGGCCCGCTATCACTGGGTCACCTGGATTGGCCTTGCCATCATCCTGTTCGTTGCGCTCGACATGATCTGGCGCGGAACCATGGAGCTGCAGCATTTCGTGGCAGCCCAAGGTGGCCCCGCGAGCTTCGCCGATCTGATCGCAGGGGTGTTTTAGGAGGGCTTGCCATGCGGGAGATTTACGGCCGCCTCAGGACTTGGGCGTCAGACGGCCCAGAACGGCGCAGCATCCGCCGACAATGGGAATGCGCTATCCTCCTGGCCGGCGGGCTTGCGGCGGCTTCCTTTGCCCCGCATCCCATTGTCATGCCGATCGTGAGCCTGTGCCTCGTGCTTGCCGCGTTTCTGCTCGCCGGCTATGCCTGGCTTCGGACGGAGAGCCGGATTCCGGGTGAATTCACGCGCTGGGATCAGGCGGGCGTACTCATGCTCGCCGGCTTTGTCGCCGCCCTCACCGGAGATTCCGCGGACGCGCTGCAGTTCATGGAGAGCTTCTTCGAGCCGCGCCTCGCGAGCGAGTGATCCGGCTTTATCGGCCTCGGCATCATTGAACCGCAGCAGCCTGTCGCGCCACAATTCCGGGAAAGAGCTGGCGCCCGACGCGCCGGGCGAGTTCCAAGGATCCAGCCGGGGTGAAATGGCCATAGTCGAATTGCATGGGCATGTGATCGCCTTGCGCCCAGACGCTGCATTGCGGCGCGCAGATCGCACGATAGACCGACACATATTCTACGGGTGTTCCCTCGAGCGCCCGGCCCAGCTTGAGATCGAGCTGCTGCTGCGCCGCCTTCCGGTATTCCGACATCATCTCATCGTCGACGTTCGATAGATGCGCGGCCAGGATACGCGGAAGCGGCATCTGGTATTCGACGGTTGAGCCAAAAACAATCACACGGTCAGCGAATGCCTTGAGGACCAGGGCGGTGCGTTTGATGTTCTCGACATCGCCCGGACGCCATCGGCCGGCCATGATGATACCGTCGAGGTGATGCTGCGGCAGATATTTCTCGAACATGAAGCCCATCAGCTTCGTGCAGTGCTCGTCGCCCTCGGTGTTCAGGATCGGCCAGCATCCCGACGCGTTCGCCTGAAGGAAATTGAGCTGCGGGAAGGCCTGCGACAGGCCGGGCCACAGATGTGCCGCATGGCTGTCGCCGAGAATGAGGAAATTCTTTTGGTTCGGTTTGACGGCGAGGCATTTTGCCGGTTTGAAGCGCTCGAAGTCGCCGCTTCTGGTCAGAAAACATTCCCCGCCCCGCCACCCGGTCAGGTGATCGGCAGACATGTGGCTGAGCAGCGCAACCACAGCCGGCGTCTCGCCTTGCACGATACGCGCGGCGCGCCCAAGCGGAGCCGCAACGACCGCAAGCAGGACCATGACCCCGGCGGCAGCTGCGAACACCCGATAAGGCGCGGTGGGAGCCGGCCCCCGACGCCGCTTCCGGAATGGCGTCTCGATGAAACGCCACGAGGCGGCGGCGAGCGCAAAGCTCAGTGCCATCAGAGCGAGCTTGGCCTCAAAGCTGCTCTTACCCATCAGCCCCCTATAGGCAACCACGACCGGGTAATGCCAGAGATAGAGAGAATAGGAGATAAGGCCGATGAACCGCAGCGGCGGCGTGCTGAGGAGCCGCGTGACGCGCGTTTGGCAGCATGTGCCGGCGTGAATGATGAGCCCGGCGCCCAGACATGGGGCAAGCGCGCCGAGTCCGGGAAACGGCACCTCCTTCGACATGAGCGCAACGCTGCCTATGATGAGCAGCAATCCGAGAGCGGCAGCGTATTCGGCATAGTGCCGCTCCCGAAGCACGGGAACCGCGCCGATCGCCAAAAGGCCGCCGCACAGGAATTCCCACGCTCTGTATTGCATCAGATAGAAGGCCGCGGTCGGGTCGTGCTGCACCATCCAGATTGAAGCGGCAAAGCTAGCAAGCGCGATGCTGCCAAGTACGAGCACGCGCTTTGCCTTGCTGACATAGCCGAGGCCGACCAAAAGAAAGGGCAGGACGATATAGAACTGCTCCTCAACCGAGAGCGACCAGATGTGCAGCAACGGATTGACGAGGGTGCTCTTCTCGAAATAGCCGATCTCGTTATAGAAGAAGATGTTCGAGACGAAGAAGATGCAGGAGAGCAGCGCCCTGCCGATGAATTCGGCGTCAACGGAGAACATAAAGCACAGCGCAAACAGCGCTGTGGCGAAATAAACCGCGAAAGCTGCAGGCAGAATCCGCCGGATACGCCGGACATAAAAGTCGGTGAGGCCGAAGGAGCCGGCGGTGATGTCGTCATCGATGAGCTTGGTAATGAGGAAGCCGGAGATGACAAAGAACATGTCGACGCCGACAAACCCGCCATCCAAATCGCCAAAGTGAAAAATCACGACCGAGATGACGGCAAGCGCGCGTAAGCCGTCGATGTCTGCGCGGTAGATCATGTGGAAGCCGCCGGTAGCCCCTGTGTCCCCGGGGACGATAGCCCTTCTCGCCGCCCAATCACAAGGTTCGGTTTACCTGTCATCCCCCAGATCACGCTCTGCGGTATGACCCGCGGCAGTGCTCAAACCCGCCGGGACGCGCGCCACGCCTCGAACCGCTTCTGCTTCTCTGCCGTGTCGTGAGCGTCAAACTCGGCCCATTCGGCCGCGGCCTGCTGGCGGTGCGCAAGCTCATCCTGCTCTTTCTGAAGCTGGGCCAGATAGTGCTCATGCGCCTCTTTCATCAAAGAGAGGAGAGCGCGCTGCTCGGCGGCGAGGCGCGCATCGCGCATCAGCTTCTCGCGGTGCTCTGCGCTAAGCCCTTCGAGCAGCGCGGCTGTTTCACTTGGCTCCGGCGGGCGCAATTCGGAAGGCACGCTTCCCCAGGCCGTGCGGTTGCAGGCGTTGATCAGCCGCTGCATCTCGTTCTGCGCATGCAGCATGGCATTGGCAAGTGCACTCGGCATCAGCATCAGATGCTCGACTGTTCGGCTCTGCTCGGCCAGGGTTTCGGCGCCGACGGGTTCACTCCAGATCTGGCTGGCGTCAAACGGATTGCTCATCTCCACCCCTCGCGACAAATGCCGATCAGCCGCAACCGTTCCCCGGCTGCCCGGGACCGGCCCCCTAGCAGCATGATCCCAGGCTAGGTGTCAAATCCCGCCAGCGGCGGGTATGGCCAAATCGCGCAGCTGTTGCCGGCGCATCACCCTCTTGCGGGCCATGGACGATGATGCTTGTCGCAACACGGCATCAGTGCGGCGCTTGATCTGCCTGCACCTGCCAAGCCTGTGCCAGCGGTGCTTGCGTTCATCCCCCATTAAAGCTAGACGACTGCTAATTGAGCATCAATCCGAGGGTAATCGCCCGAACGTGCGGGATCCTTCCAGCCAATCACTTGACGGAAATCCAGCTATGAGTCGTGCCATCAGGTTCAGCCCGAAACTGCTGTTGATACCCTCGTTCGCTCTGTTCCTCACCACCCTCCTGCCGGAGAACGGCTGGGCGCAGCAATATTTGGGCAATGCCCGGCGGCGATGCTCGGATGTGATTACGATCACTTCGCAGGCCGGCAGCATGCAGGTACGGCCGTTCGAGGCGCGCTCCACCGAGGTGCAGAACGCAACCGTCAGCTGGCAATGCGGAAACCAGGCACAGGGCGAAATTCAGTGCCCGGCAAATACCAACAAGATCCTGATAGACCGCAGCCAGGGCGGCAGCTTCTTTTCGGTCGTCTGTCTGCAGAGATAAGGCGGCGCGCTTTGCGCAATCTGCGTCCTTGGGGAGTTGACGACATGACGCCAGCCGGAACGACAAAGGCGCAAGGCATCGCGCAGAACCTGGTTCTGTTCGTTCTTCCAGCGGCGATCCTGGGGCTCCTGGCGCTGTTCCTGTTTTTCGACTTCCTTGGGACGCAGGCAACCGAGCTCGCCAAGCTGATCAGCGAGATCGAGATCCAATGCAAAGCCGACTTCCTGCGAACGCTGGGGCTCATGCCAGCCGCTGACCCGGCCATCGCACTCAATGTAACCTGCGGCGCCTATTTGCCGAAGGTCCTGCTGTTCTTCCTGCTGCTTGCGCTTTGGTGCATCGTCTCCAACGTCGTGACGCTGAAGCTGTTCGAATCCCTGCGCTCCGAAGCCTGGCGTCTCGCCCTTGCGGCGATCGTGACGATCGCGTTGCCGGTAATCCTGCTGGTGAAGTATTGGAGCGTGATTCCGTTCAGCATTGGCGCCTCGGGAGGCTTTCCAGCCTTCACCGTGCTCATCGCCATTGCCACCTTGGCCTTCCAGGGCATCTTCGCCGATCTGTTGTTCCGGCATCCGATATTCCTAGCGAAGGTCTCCTCGATATCCTTCCTGCTGGCGTCTTCCGTCGGCGTGTTCGTGGCCCTCTCGCTCCTGTTTGCCTACTATCCGGAAAACCTGTTCAGCTATATTGGCTCGGTCAACACCATCGTGCTTTACGTGCTGCTGACCTACGCCTTTGTCGGCGGGCTGTTCTACTACGGCACGGTGACGGGGGTTCCGATCGCCGCCTTGTTGCTGGTCTGGATTTTCGGCCTCGATGCCTCCGGCATCAATCACGCCAACACCGTGTCGGCGCGCAACATTCCCTCCCAGCCGGTAAAGGGCGATCAGCAATTCCTGCAATGGCTCGATCAGCGTCGGGATCTTTCGACCTTCGCGAACCAGGACTATCCGGTTTATGTGGTCGCCTCGGCCGGCGGCGGCATTTACGCCGCGATGCGAACGGCCTATTTCCTCGATTTTCTGCAGAAGAAATGTCCAGCTTTCGCCCATCATATTTTTGCCATCAGCGGGGTCTCGGGCGGTGGGCTTGGTGCGCTTGCTTTCGCGTCGCAGCAGCAGAGTGTGGAGCAGGCGCCGCTGACCGCCTGCAATACAGATGACATCGGCGATACTGAAGCCGAGCAGCTGACGCCGCTTCTCGATACCTTCTTTTCCAAGGACTTGTTGTCCACAATCGTCGGGGCGGGGCTGTTCCCGAACATGCTGCAGCGCATTCTTCCGTTCCCCGTGCCGTCCTTCGATCGCTCGACGGCATTCCGCAAGGCACTCGGAGAAAACTGGCGTGATGCGCTTGACGTCACCGCGCAGAAAAGGCCGGGCTATGTGAAAGCCAGCGCGCTGCGCCAGGGCAGCTGCTCGACGCAGAATTATTTCGTAAGGTGCGAGATCAATGCCTATTGGGACCCGGCCGGCGACGTGCCGATGCTGATCTTCAATGCGACCGCGGTCGATACGGGCTCGCCGGTCGTGATCTCCAATCTGGACCCGCAATATTACGCCAACAGCCTTGCCGCCCGTAGCAGCCCGAGTTTTGAGAACCGCTCGATCTATCTGGTCGATGGCGCAAGTCTGAGCGCCCGCTTCCCAATCGCGCTACCTGCCGGTTTCCTGCGTGGCTTTGGCAGCGCGAACAGTATCCGGCTGGTGGACGGCGGCTATTTCGACGGCTCCGGGCTAACCATTGCCCAGTCCGTCAAGCTGGCGCTCGAGGATGTCGCCCGCGCGCAGAACCGGCGCGTCAAGGTCCGCGTCATCTTTCTCGGTGAGAAGGTGCCAAGCATCTACGATCTGATCGCGCAAAACATTCAGGAAAGCGGCAGTTCGGCCAAACATACCGATGAGACGCCGCGCAGCTCGGAGCTGAGTGCCCATGCCAAGGCCCTGCTGCAGGCCATGGATCAGCGCGCCACCGAGACGCTGCGGCAGGTTTTCCGCCAGGACCCGACCTTGCTGCGCTTCCAATGGGACCCGGCAATCTCTGGCCCGAGCGAAACGCCCTGCTCCAGTATTCCGCTCGCCTGGTATCTGGCGCCCTGCACGCTTAAAGTGCTGAAGGACCGGCTGCAGATCGCGGTGCTGGAGAGCACCGAATCCATCGACGCCTTGCGCGACGATCTCTCGCCTCACTGATCGTCCTCCACTGGAATTGCGCGGTGCTGCAAGCTTGCGTGGCAGGGCAGCTACAATCTCTCAGCCTTGCTTGGCGCTTAGAATAATTCATCACCCTTGGGTGTTGCTGGAACATTCAGCGATCTCTGCCGCTACTATTTGGGAGAGACGAAGTCTGCGCGGCGGGATCAGCTTTTCCGCGGGCCAGCCTTTGAGATGCAGCTCATGGGAGTAAGTTGCGATGTTTATGCTGCGCAGGCAGAGCCGCGGGTCCTGGCGGCAGCCGCGGCACCTGTCTTCGGGTCCGTCAATTCAGCCCGAGGGGCGAACGCCGGCGATGCCATGCTTTGTTTGGCTCGCGCCATTTGCTGTCGCGGCGGCCATGCTGATTGCTGTTTGCGATGCCCCGGCCGCGCTCGCCCAGGGGGGCATTCCCGTTGCTGGTCTCGCAAACGCGACTGCTTCGCCGTCAGCGGGTCTGATTGAGCCGGTCAAGGCCAAGCGGCGCACCAAGAAGACGGCAGCCAAAGCCAAGGAGGACGAGGCCAAGTCGAAGGAGGAAAGCTCGGACGCCGACAAGAAGGAAGGCTCGGACTCCGAAAAAGCCAAGGAAGAAAAGCAATCTGAATCCGAATGTGGCCGCGGCCTTTATAAAAGCGATGGGCATTGCTGCGCGCGCGGTACCGCTTGGAACGGCAAGCGATGCCTTCGGCGCGCGGGCCTGCAGCCGGCCTGCCCGAGCGGAGGCACGGATTGCCGCCGCCCGTCTGTCGGGCGGAGTTGCCCGTCCGGCACGGTTGGCAATTACCCGGATTGCCGCGCGGCGACTGCCAGATGTCCTGCGGGCATGACGGGCGCTCCGCCGAACTGCCGCTCCATCCAGGTGAACAGGCCAGGTCCGCGCAATTGCCCGCCCGGCACCACCGGCGTGCCGCCGATCTGCCGGACTATTGGCCGGCGGGTGTGCCCCAGCGGGACGGTTGCATCGGGCAGCACCTGTGTCCAACTCTCGGCACCGCGCCCGCAGGTGCGAACCCCGCAGCCACCCCTGAGCGGGCCTACCACGCCAAGCCCGCAGGTCGGTATCGGCGCCAACGCACGGCCGCTCTGGCGCTAGGCTAAGGGTATCGCCGAAGGAGACGGCCATACGGCCAGCGCTCCTTCGGTGCCCGGCAGCGCAGCCCGAGACGTCGCTGAGAGTGAAGCCTTCGTTGCATTGCGAAAGCAAAACGCCGCAGCGGCCTTCCGCCTTTCTTTCTCTTCTTCGGATATGCCTGGTTCAGAACCTCGGGTGGACCTCGCATGACAATTTCGAAACTGACGAAGTGGCTCGGCGCAGCAGTGCTCGCCGGCTATCTTGGGACGCTCATTACCTCCAACTTTGCGCTGAACAAGCTGGAAGTTGGGGGGCCAATCTTCGACAAGATTGTGCTGGAGAAAGATCTGGTCGCCGATATCCTCCCGCCGCCGGCCTATCTCATCGAGTCCTATCTCGAAGCGAGCCTTGCGCTCGCCGCGCAGCTGAATTTGGCTGGCACACCCGAGGAGGCGCAAGCCGAAATCGCCCTCCACGCCAAAGCCCTCAAGAAGCTCCAGGAGGATTACGAGGCCCGGCATGAATTCTGGCGCCAGCAAGACCTTACGCCCGAACTCATGGCGACGTTCCTGAAAGCGTCCTACGAGCCGGGTGAGCGCTTCTGGCGCACCCTCAACGATAAATTCATGCCGGCTTTGACCAAGGGCGATAGCGCCGAGGCGCAGCGCTACTATAACGATCTTTCTGTGCAATACCGGGAGCATCGCAAGGCGATCGATCAGACCGTCGAGCTTGCCAATCAGGAGAACGACGCCATCCTTGCCGATGCGGCTCAGCAGAAGCTTGTCGCCCTCTCGGTGATGTGGGGCGTTGGGCTTCTTGGGCTGCTGCTCGTCGCCGGCGCCCTGGTCGGCGTTCTCGTTGCCATCCTCAAGCCCATGAACCGCCTCAATCGGGTGATGAGCGAACTGGGCGACCGGCCGAAACAACATCGAGATCCCTTATGCCAACAGGCGTGATGAGATCGGCGAAATGGCGCGTGCGGTCGATGTATTCCGAATCAACGCCATCGAGCGTGAGCGGCTGGAGGGAGAAGCGGCGCAAAGGCGGGAGAAGGAGCTGGAGCGCCAACGGCATCTAGACCGGTATCTGCAGTCCTTCAAAGGCACGATTACAGAAAATATCGAAATCCTCTCTGCGGGAAGTCTCGGCCCTCAGGCAGACCTCGACCAATCTCCTCGGGGCCGCTGACAAGACGGGCACGCAGGCTACGGACGCGGAAAACGCGTGCAATACCGCCGCGTCGAGCTCACAGGCCGTCGCTGCGGCCACTGAGGAGCTCAATGCGTCGATCCGCGAGATCGCCACCCAGGCGAATAGCGTGAGCACCATCGTTGGGCAGGCGACCGAAAGGGCGCGCACCACGGATGCTGAAGTCTCCAATCTGATGGATGCCGTGGGCAAGATCGAGACCGTCGTCACGCTCATCCAGCAGATCGCACAGCACACCAATCTCCTGGCTCTCAACGCGACGATCGAGTTGGCGCGCGCCGGCGAAGCGGGCCGAGGCTTCGCGGTGGTCGCCTCCGAAGTGAAGGGCCTGTCGGAGCAGACAGCGAAGGCGACCGGGGAGATCGCGCAGCAGATCCATGCCGTGCAGGCGACCACCGAGACCGCCGCCCTGGCCGTCCGAACGATCGGCGCGCAAGTTGCGGATATCCATCATCTCGCAACTTCGGTTGCGGCCGCCGTCGAGCAACAACAGGCCGCGACCGCTGATATCGCCCGCAATGTCAGTATCGTCGCGACCGGAAGCAATCAGGCGGCTGAAAGCTCGCGGATGGTGACCGAAGTGGCCGAGCAGACCGGCGGTGAAGCCAGATTGCTCGCCGAGGCGTCGAACCATCTCCAGGCGGTCTCATCCGCCGTCTCGAAGGCTGTACAGGATTTTATTGCTGCTGTGACCGCCGATCTCGACGAAAGGCGCTCCGCAACGCGCCAACTCGTGGAGAAGGTTGTCATTGTTTCGAGCGCAGGGCGTCGCCAGGAGGCGCGAACCGTCGATGTGAGCGCGAGGGGCATGAAGGTCGTAGACGTGACTGGCGTCAGGGCGGGCGAGATGCTCGATATCGTCGTGGGCTCGCAGTCCTTGAAAGCAAAAGTCATGTGGGCCGAGGGAACGAGCTGTGGCCTGCAATTCGCGAACGCGATTCGCCCCGAACAGCTGGCCAGCACAGGCCTGCTCCGACCGCAGACAGGCGAAAAGGCGGCGTAGGGCAGGAAGCCCACGGCCGCCTCACCCATCACTTCGCTATCCCCTCACATAGGACCCTGGCGCGTCCTCGATCGGCGGCAGCACTCCCTCTCCCGGCACGCGGGCCGGCACCTTATCCCCCGACAGGCCGGCCAGCCAGTTGATATAGTCCGGCCACCACGAGCCGGCAGCCTGCTTTGCCTTCCCGATCCAAGCGTCCAGTGAAGGCAGGCTTTTGGCGTCGCTGTCCTCGTCCGGCAACCAGTGCATGTACTTCTGCCGGTCGGGCGGATTGACCACTCCGGCAATATGCCCGGAACCCGCCAGCACGAACCGCACCGGCCCGCCGTAAAGCCGGGCGCCGGCGAACACCGACCGCGCGGGCGCAATGTGGTCCTCGCGCGTCGCCAGCTCATAGATCGGCAGCATCACCTTCGAGAGGTCGAGCTTGACGCCGCCGAGCGTCATCTCACCACGCGCCAGCCTGTTGGCCTTGTAGAACTCGCGCAGATAGAAGCTGTGGTTGGCCGGCGGCATCCGCGTGGTGTCGGAGTTCCAATAGAGCAGGTCGAACGGGAAAGGCTGCTTACCGAGCAGGTAGTTGTTGACGATATAGGGCCAGATCAGATCCTTCGGCCGCAGCATGTTGAACACCGCCGCCATGCGCGAGCCGTCGAGATAGCCGCGCTCGGCCATCATCTCCTCCAGCGCTTTCAGCTGCGTATCGTCGATGAAGACGAGGAGATCGCCGGCATCGGCGAAGTCGACCTGCGCCGCAAGGAAGCTTGCGGCATTAATCCGGTCATCACCCTTGGCCGCCATATAGGCAAGCGTGGTGCCGAGCAGCGTGCCGCCGACGCAATAGCCGAGCGTGTTCACTTTTGCTGCCTCGGTGATCCGCTGCACGACGGATAGCGCCTCGAGAATGCCCTCATGCATATAGCTCTCGAACGTCTTGTCAGCGAGCCGCTCATCGGGATTGACCCAGGAGATCACAAAAACGGTCAAGCCTTGCTCGACCAGCCAGCGGATGAAAGACTTCTGCGGCACCAGGTCGAGGATATAGAACTTGTTGATCCAGGGCGGCACGATCAGCAGCGGCACAGCGAATACCGTCTCGGTTGTCGGGCTGTACTGGATGAGCTGCATTACGTCGTTCTGATAGACGACCTTGCCCGGCGTCACCGCCAGATTCTTGCCGATGGCGAAGGCGCTCAGATCCGTCTGCCTGATGCGGAGCAGGTCCTTCGATTCGTCCAGATCCTTCACCAGCTGGGTCATGCCCCTGAGCAGGTTCTCGCCATTGCTCGAGAGCGTTGCACGGACCACTTCCGGATTGGTCATCGGGAAGTTCGACGGCGAGAGCGCGGAGGTGATCTGGTTGAGGTAGAACTGGGCGCGCCGGCGCGTCGCTGCGTCCACGCCTTCGGTATCGCTGACGATATCGTCCGCCCAGTTCGTGGTGATGAGATAGGCCTGCTTGCAGAAGTCGAAGAATGGGTTGGCGGTCCAATCCGGATCTTGAAAGCGCGCATCGCCCTGGGCTGGACGCGCGACCGGCTCCACCTGCTCGCCCAGAAAGCGGCGATAGGTTCGCCCCCACAGCTCGACCAGGTCTTCGGCCAGCCGGGTCTGCCGGGCCGCAAGCCTCTCCGGCTCGCTCAGCCACTGCTGGGCGATGGCGCCGAGCAGCTTGCCAGCCTCCTGCAATTCGCTGGCGACGGCGTAGGGGCCGTCCATACGCTTCTCGCCGACATAGCGCGTCATCGCGCGCGCGCCTTCGCTGAAGAAGCCCAGCATGTTCGCTGCCAGCTTCTCCGGATCCCGCAGCTGATAACCAAACTTGACGTCATCGGTCTTGTCGTCGCTCTGATCCGCCATTTCCGATCCCTAGACATGTTATTGGTGCATAAGTGCCGCAGTGGGTTGTAAATCGCTCCTGCCCGCTCGCGCCTTAATAATATCCTGCTCTCTCCCAAATGCGCCCATAAAAGAAACGGAATATCCGCCAGCAGCGTCCGCCTTTCAATGAGCGCTGAGTTTTGTCTGCGTGCGGCACTTCTCGTCGGTGCAACTGTAATGCTATACGGGGGCGACGGGTTTCGAATCATAATACGTATTAGGGATATCTGGGGAAGCGGCGAGGAGCGTTCCGGCAACGCTTAGGATTATCATCATGCCACGCGCTTTGACGAAAACAGCGTATTGGGTATGTGTTGCAGTATTAGGAGGATTGCTGGCCGGCTGCGCCCAGGCCACCTATCCCTCTCTCCCCACGCTGCCCTCCGGCGGCGACAGCCTGCTCACGCCAACCGAGCAGCAGAAGGCCATCAAGGATTTGAGCGCAGAACGCGCGCAAACCGGCGAGGTCGAGAAACCGGCCGGCGACCGCTGAGCGGTTTTCTCGAGTCCTCATCATGACGTGATAGCGCCGGCAAAAGCCGGCGCTTCGCATTTTGGCGGTGATCATTGCGTGTATTTCGCGCCGAGGAACAGCGCGAGCACCGCAAATCCCACAATCATACCTGCGAAGACGATGCTGGCGATGGCAGCGTTTGCCCAGGTCGAGATCACGCCGATGCCGATCACCGGAAGCGCGTTGCCGCAGAAGCAGCAGACGAGGTAGCTCGATACGACGCCCGCGCGCCGGTCTGCGGGCGCAATCTCATTCACCACCTGAAGACTGCCTCGGTAGCCGAGGCCGGCCGCGACGCCGCATGCCGCCGTGGCGACGATCATGACGGCGATCGAGCCGAGGAGCTGGGCGGCGACGACAAGCGCAACACCGGGAATCATCAGCCGCAGCGCCCACAGCATGACGGTGCGGCTCGCCAGCTGCTGCGTGACCACGATCGTGCCGGCGAGAACCAAGGCAAGCTCGAACACCAGCGCACCGGCGATCGCGTGATTGGTCTCGTGCAGTTGATGGACGAGAATACTTGGTGCGAGCGCGGCGTAGAAGCCGACCAGAGCCATCGCGCCAAAACCGGTCACAGCCGGCGCGATGAACTGCGCGCGGATCTCGCGCGGCACCGAAAGTCGCGGCTTTATCGAGAGCTGCGCGATGCTGGATACCGGCTGTGCGACGGTTTCGCGCGTGAACCAGACCAAGGCCGCGGTCGCAACCAGGGCAAGCAAATAGACGATGAAGGTGAGGTGTAGCGGCCAGGGCGCATATTCTGCCAGAACGCCTGCGACAAGCGCGCCAAGCCCGATGCCGACGAAATTTGCGCTCGTGGCAATGATGGTCGCCCGGGCTTTGTCTTCTCCGCCTATGAGTTCGGCGAGCCAGGCTGTGCCGGTTCCCGCACCCACGCCGATAGCGAACCCGCTGAGTACACGGCCGATGTAAAGCGAAGCCGTGCCTTCGGCGAAGAGGAAAATCAGGGCGCCGATGATCGCCACGCCAATTGCCGGGAGCGCGGTTTTTCGCCGGCCGATCGCGTCGGACACGCCGCCGAACATCAAGAGCGCCGTCAGATTGCCGATCACATAGGCCGCATAGATCAGCGTCAGCGTGATCTGCGAGAAGCCGAATTTCTGCTGGTAGATGACATAGAGCGGCGTGAGCACGGTGCTGCCGGCAAACAGCACACCAACCATGATGCCGACTATCGTCGTGGCCGCGGCGCCGCCGAGTTCGGTCTCGTGTGAAGAGCTGAGATTGGAGAAGCCGTTTGCTGTCATGATCACTGCCTACGTGAAACAAAATGAAGGTGCCGGCGTTGTCGCCGTTCCGCAGCACAGTAGTCCATGTGCCGCCCCGATGCTTCGATCCCGACCGTAGTATACGGGTCGCGCTTGCGGCAGAAGTTGGCTCATGTCCCCTTACGAAACAATCGAAGAGCTCAGCCTCGTGCTCGCGGCGCCCTGCCGTTCGAGCCAGTCGCAGAAGGCCGTAATGCGTGCATCGCTTTGCGCTGGCGATCTGACATAAGCACAGTAGCTACGTGCGGGCAGTACGAAGTCGGGAAAGGGTATGATCAGCCGTCCCGATGCGACATCGGCTTCGATTAAGGTTCCCGGTCCCATCGCCACGCCGAGACCGCCCACTGCAGCCTCGACCGCCAAATAGAAGTGACTAAGGACGAGGTTGCCCGCCACTTCGAGGCCCGGAACACCCGCAAGCGCGAGCCACTCATCCCAAAGCCGGACCATGTTCGAGGTGTGCAGGAGGGTGTGTGCCTGCAGATCCTGCGGCCGAGCCAGCGGGACCTTTTCCACGAGTGCAGGGCTGCATACCGGCTGGCGCGCCTCGGAGAGAAAAACGCGCGTGACATATCCATAGATGGTGTCCGGACCGCCGCGTATCGTGACATCCGCCTCCTCGCCCGCCGCATCGACTGCGTCGTTGGATGTCGTCACCTCCACGTCGATCTCGGGGTGGTGCTTTCGGAAATCAGCAAGACGCGGCAGCAGCCAGCGCACCGTGAAGGTCGATAGCGAATTGACCCGGAGCAGCTTGCGCCGGCGCCGGTTGCGGGCGTCATCGGTGGCGCGGGCGATGCGCTGAAAGGCCGGTGCGATTTCCGCCAGATAGATCTGCCCGAGCTCCGTTAGCACCATCCGCCGGTTATGCCGAAGGAAGAGCGGCGCACCGATCCAGTCTTCAAGCAGGCGAATATGCCGGCTGATCGCGCCATGAGTGACGCTTGCTTCTTGTGCTGCGGCCTTGAGGCTGCCGAGCCTTGCTGCCGCCTCGAATGCGCGCAGGGCGTTGAGCGGTGGGATCCTTCGCTGCATCCGTGAGTTTTCCGCACAAACTGGCGCAGATAATAACCTTGAATAGCCTATTCTCTGCAGAGAAACTGCCAAAAACAAGAAACTTCGAGGGAGAATGGTTGCCCAACCTCATATTGGCCCAGCGCCCCAAGCTTACTCCTCGCGCCGGAAAGTGCTCGCGACGGCCTGCGGCATCCACGCCGTTCACGACGGCTATACCGATACCCTTTATCTGCTGCTTCCCCTCTGGCAGGCGGAGTTCGCACTCTCCTACGGCGCGGTCGGCGTGCTGCGGGCGCTCTACTCCGCGGTTCTCGCCGGCTTGCAAGTGCCGGCGGCGAGCCTTGCCGCACGCACCAGTCCGGCCCTGCTGCTTGCTGGCGGGACGGCAATTTCGGGCATCGCTTATATGCTGGCCGGCGCGAGCGCCGGGCTACCGCTGCTTGTGATCGCCTTGGTGCTGGGCGGGGTCGGCTCCAGCACCCAACATCCGATCGGCTCCGATCTGGTCGCGTCGGCGTTTCCGGGAAATTCGGCCCGGCCCGCCCTCGGCACCTATAATTTCGCCGGCGATATCGGCAAGATGGCGTTTCCTGCGGGTGCAGCGCTCCTGCTTCTGGTTATTCCCTGGCGGCCGACCGCCTTCATCATCGGCGCCATCGGCATGCGGCGGCACTTCGTCACTCTGCTCGTCCTTCCTTCCGGACCGTCGCGGCACCACCCATTCGTTGGAAAAGCTGAAGGCCAAGGATGAAGCGGCGCCTTTCAGACGCCAGGCGAGGTTTTTATACGCTACTATCGATCGGCATGGCGGATAGCGCCACGCGCATGGGGTTCATGACCTTTCTGCCGTTCATGCTGGCGGCCAAAGGAGCCTCACTCACGATCACCGGTCTGGCGCTGACGCTCACCTTCGCCGGAGGCGCTTTCGGCAAGCTCGCCTGCGGTTTTCTCGGAGCCCGGCTTGGCGTGACCCGCACCATCGTGGTGACTAAAGCGGCGACGGCGACGCTGATCCTCGCCGTGCTCATGCTTCCCGTTGGGGCGGTGCTTGCAATACTACCCGTGCTCGGGACAGCGCTGAATGGGACCTCATCGGTGGTCTATGGTAGCGTCCCGGAGTTTTGCGGGTCGCAGGAAAGGGCTAGAGCTTTTGGCATCTTCTATACCGCAACCATCGGCTCGGGCGCTCTCGCGCCGGTTGCTTTCGGGGCATTCTCCGACGTCATCGGACTTTCGCCAATGATGGTTGGCATTGCCTTTACCGCGCTGCTCACATTGCCACCTGCCCTGCTGCTGGCTGCCATGGCCCCCGCTGAAACGGATCACTGCCGGGATGCGTAGCGGCGCGTTCAATCATCGGCTGGTGATCGTTACCGCCCTTGGCACGTCGCAGACCCTCGCCTGGGCCTCAAGCTATTATCTCGCCGCCATCATTGCCGATCCCATTGCCCGGTCATTCGGCACGACGACCACCGCCGTGTTCGCGGCCTTTTCCGCGGCGCTGCTGCTCTCCGCAGTGCTTGGACCGAGTGTCGGCCGAATCATCGACCGGCTCGGCGGCCGCGAAGTCCTGGCGCTCTCCAATTTGCTGTTCGCAGGCGGACTGCTGCTGCTTGCCGCCGCGAACGGGGCATGGCTGCTGTGGCCGGGCTGGCTATTGCTTGGCGCGGCGATGGGGCTCGGCCTTTACGATGCGGCCTTTGCCACGCTTGGGCGCATCTACGGCGATAGGGCCCGGTCGGCAATCACCGGCATCACGTTGTTTGCCGGATTTGCCAGTACTGTCGGCTGGCCGCTCACCGCATGGGGCGTCGCCACAATCGGCTGGCGGTACACCTGCGTGGGCTGGGCGCTTGCCCACCTCGTCATTGGCCTGCCGCTTAACCTCTTGGTTTTGCCAAACCTGCGCAAAACGGCCACCCGGCTCCAGGTAGCGGCGCTCCGGCCGCATGTGCCGATGGACCGGATTATGTGGCTGCTCGGTTTTGCTTTTGCAGCCGGCTGGACGGTCTCGACGGCGATGGCAGCGCATCTCCCGCGCCTGCTCGAAGCGGCCGGCGCGACAACGACTGAAGCCGTCGCCGCCGCCGCGCTGGTCGGGCCAGGACAGGTCGCCGCGCGAATCATCGAAGCCAGCTTCCTCAGCCGCTACCACCCGCTGTTCTCCGCCCGGCTATCGACCATCTGCCACCCCCTCGGTGCGGCGCTGTTGATCACGAGCGGCAGCGCCCTGGCGATGCCGTTCACGCTGTTGCACGGCGCCGGCAACGGCGTGCTAACGATCGCCCGCGGCACGGTGCCTCTGGCGGTATTCGGTCCGGACAATTACGGCTATCGCCTCGGGCTTCTCGGGGCGCCCTCGCGGATTACCCAGGCCGGAGCGCCTCTCGCATTCGGCATCCTCATCGATTGGTGGGGCGCGAACGTTCTCTACGTCTCCTCGCTTGTCTGTCTGGCGGCGCTGGTCGCCCTGCTTTGTGTAAAGCCAAAAGTGCAACAGGTCGCTGAAACCCATCAGTCCGAGCTTCCGGGCAAGTGCCCGGCTGAGTAACTTTCCCGCGTTCGACCTTTGCTCTGAACCGTCAGATCCGGGCGGGAACATCGCGCTCGGCATAGGTCGATGCATAAGCCCGCGGCGACGCGATTGATGCGGCGGTCGCGGCATAAGTCGCGGGTAGGGACCTGCGGCTGGATTGCCTCGGGCGCTGCCCCCCTCGCGGTGAAAAACGGTAAGCGCGTATGAAATCATTCATGCCGTCTTCACCTTTTCGCTGATAGGGTTGAACCATTGGTGCCCTCGGCACGATATACAGACAGTTCCGCGGGCGCTTGAAGCGCACTCCGCAATTTCCACCGGTCCCAAGAGGGGGTCATGTCCAGCAACGACCATAGTCGATTGACCGCGCCGCAAAGGCCATTCGCGCTGACCTGATCTCCCGATCGGCTCACCTGCGACTGGCCGAGCGGCCGGTCGGAAAAGAGGTGAGCCATGAATGCCGCAATCCGGTACTTCACTGAGCAACTGCGCCGCACGTCCGCGTCGCGCGATCCCAATCAGCTTTTCGCGGAAGGCCAGACCTTCGGCGAACGGCTCGCTGATCGCGTGGCCGAGATCGGCGGCTCTTGGAGCTTCATCATCGGTTTCGGCCTGTTCCTCGGCGCGTGGGCGGTGCTCAACACCGTCGTGCTGGCGGCAGGAGCATTCGATCCCTTTCCGTTTATCTTTCTCAATTTGATGCTGTCGATGCTCGCTGCGCTGCAGGCGCCGATCATCATGATGAGCCAAAACCGCCAGGTGGCGAAGGACAGGCTCGAGGCGCGGCTCGATTATGAGACGAACATGCGCTCCGAGACCGAGATCGCCAGCCTGCATAAGAAGGTGGACGTGCTTCAGGCCCAGCTTGCGCTGATGATCGATCTCAGTCTGCGCGAACGCGACGAGGACGAGATTTCGCTCCGCATCGCAAATGGCTGATTGCAAAGTAGGACGCGGCGAGCGCGTCCCGCGCTAGAATGCATGGCATCTGGGCGCTGGCTATTGCCGGCGCTCTGGTGCATGCCGTGGGAAGACAGCGCGTCAAATCTCGATCAGCGCGTAAGGGCGGCCGGTCGGCTTCTCGATATATTTGGCGACGTTATAGACGAGGATGCCGCCGGGCGTCTTGCCTTGATAGACACCAACATGCGCATGGCCGTGCACCACGGCATTGACCGGAAAGCGATCGATTGTCTCGGCCAGCCGCGAGGAGCCGAGATAGGGATAGATCTCCAGCGGCTCACCCTGGATCGTCTCGGTGATCGGCGCGTAATGGAGGATCACCAGCGTGCGGCCGCGGCGCACCTTCCGCATTGCGGTTTCCAGCCGCATCGCCTCACTCACACTCTCCGCCACCATAGCCTTGATCGCCGGCTCCCCGAACGACGACAGCATTCCCCGCCCGAAGCCGCCGGCAAAGCCCTTCACCCCGACGAAGCTCACACCATCGATTTCAACCGACTGGCCATCGAGCAGCTTCATCCCCGCCTGTCGCAGGATGGCGCTCACCTCCTCCACGCACCCGCATTCATAATCGTGGTTGCCGAGCACCCCGACGATTGGGATGGTGCAGGCGCGCATCTCCTCTGCCAGGATCTCCGCCTCCTTCGGCTTGCCGAGATCAGTGAGATCGCCGGCCAGCACCAGCACTTGCGCGGCGTCCGAAATCTCCTCGAACATAGCGCGCCAGGAGCGCGGCTCGTCGTCGCGCACATGCAGATCGCCGAGGGCGGCAACCGTGATCTTGTCTTTCGGATGATCCTTCAACGCCTCGCCGGCCGACTTTTTCATGTCTCCTGGCTTTCCCCATTGATGTCGGCGAAGCCCCATTCCTTCACGTCAATGGCATAGTCAAATTTCGACAGCATTCGCCCTCGGCACACCTTCATCTGCGGCGTAGGGAGGCTGCGCTGCTTCGCCACCCGGTCGAGAAGATCGTCGAGCAGCCAGTCGGGAACTTTGTTGCGCTCGGTCGGATAGACCCAGCGGAAGTTGAGGAGGTGGATGAGCAGCACCTCCCAATGCACCTCCATGTAGTCGAGGAGCCTGCGCCAATCGATCTGGTCATGTGCGCGTAGGATGAGATGGGCGACGTCGGCGCCGTCATAACGGTCGCGGTTCTGGATGAAGCATTTCGACCATACGAGTTCCGTCGGCCCGACGATGCAGATCCTCTTGCCGAAGATCTCGCCCTCCCGGGTATGCTCAAGCCATTGCTCGCCGATCGGCATGGTGCCGTTTGAGGAGGCGAAGATCACGTCGAAGAAGGCGTCCCGGTCGAACACCTTGCCGATCCAGCGCTCGTCCTCCACCTCGATGCGATAGCCGAGCTTCTGGAAGTGGGCGAGGATGTGCAGGAAATCGCCCGCCTTACAGAAGATATCGAGGTCCTTGGTCTCGCGCTTGATGCCGGTATAGGCGGCCACTGCATAGGTACCGGCAACAAAGAACGGCGCCCCCAGATCGAGCAGCGCGTCGATGGCGCGGCAGTAGAAGGCCTCGGCGCGCGGGTTGTTTAGCGTTGGCGCAGCCTTCGGGGTGATGGGCGGCAGGCCCATGCCGCTAGGGACGTCTGGGAAACGATAGACGGACATGGTTGCGCTCCGATAAGGCCGTGACCTGGTTGGAGTAACGTGAGGCGAGACGATTGGTTTCTTTCGGCTATTACGGTGATCGCCTGTACAAGACTGCGACGGGTAAGCAGGAGTATGCTTCGTATCAGGTCACTTTCCGCCGCCACCCGTTTTGCCGTGCGTCTTCGGCGACTTTTTTACCGCCATTTCGTTAATTCATGCGTGCGGTCCCGCATCATGGCATTCCAAGCTTGCGTCTCGTGCACCGCCGCGCCGGTCGGTGCGCCCTCAGTATCGGAGAGAACCGTTGTTTTCATCCTTCTTTCCCCGCCCCAAGCTACTGTTTCCCGCAGCCCTTTTGTGGATTGCGCTAGGGACAGCCCTTTGGTTCGCCATCATACGCGATCTCGGCCCATCGTTGAGCATCGGCTCGCTTCTCGGCTATGCCTATCCCGACGCCGCTCCGCCACCTGGCGACGCCGCCGCACAGACGGCCTATAGCGCGGCGCTCACTGAGGCCAGTACGGTCTGGCTGATGCAGTACATGATCGTCCTCGGCGCGATCTTTTGCCTGATCTGGCACTGGCTGTTCCCGCATCGCTGGTTCCGCTGGTCGGTCGTGGCCCTGGGCGTGATCCTTTTCTTCACCTGGTTCCAGGTGGAACTGGACGTCATGATTAATAATTGGTTCGGCACCTTCTACAACCTGGTGCAGAAGGCGCTGGGCACGCCCGGAAGCGTGAGCGCCGCCAGCTTCTATGCACAGCTCGCCACTTTCGCAACCATTGCTCTGGTCTATATCGCCATTGCCGTTCTCAACAACTTTATCGTCAGCCATTTCATCTTCCGCTGGCGCACGGCGATGAACGATTACTACGTCGAGAACTGGCAGCGGCTACGCCACATCGAGGGCGCCTCGCAGCGTGTTCAGGAGGACACGATGCGGTTTGCCTCCACCATGGAGAGTCTCGGCGTAAGCTTCATCAATTCGTTAATGACGCTCGCCGCGTTCCTGCCGATCCTGTGGGCGCTATCGGTGCATGTGAAGGGGCTGCCGATCATCGGAGAGGTGCCGCAGGCGCTCGTCATCGTCGCCCTGGTATGGGCGGCCGGCGGTACGGCGCTGCTTGCCCTTGCCGGCATTCGGTTGCCGGGGCTCGAATTCCGCAACCAGCGCTTCGAGGCGGCTTACCGCAAGGAGCTGGTATTCGGCGAGGAATATGCCGACCGGGCGCAGCCGCCCACGCTTGGCGAGTTGTTCGCCAATGTGCGCGGTAATTATTTCCGACTCTATCTCAACTACCTGTATTTCAACGTGGTGCGCTATGGCTATCTGCAGGCGAGCGTGCTGGTGCCCTATGTTGCGCTCGCCCCCTCCATCGTCGCGGGCGGACTGACGCTCGGCGTTATGCAGCAGATCGTGCGCGCCTTCCAGCGGGTGGAGACATCATTCCAATATCTCGTGACCGCCTGGCCGACGATCGTGGAGCTGATCTCAATCTACAAACGCCTGCAGGCCTTTGAGGCGACGCTGCATCATACCCCGCTATCGGACATCGAAAAGGAGGCGGAAGCGGCGGGGGCGTAACGAGTAGGATCTTGAGCTTAAGTCCGTCTTTTTCCCCTCGGCGGCCTCGTGCTTTGGGGTTCGGCCATACGAACAGGGGGGCGGAGTAACAAAGGTAGGTGAGCACAATTTGGCGAGGACCGTGCGCCTGCCTCGTCAGTCCTGCTTATTCAACTCCTTCAGGTCGCGGCACAGGCTCTGCACGATGGGATTGGTTGTCTTGCCGCTGCCGCACACGGAAGGCTTAGCCGCACTCTCGGTCTTCTGGCCGGGCGGAATATAGCCGGCGCTAGCGGATGTTGTGTCGGCGAATACGCAGCGGCGATCCTCGCGCCCGACCGGCAGGTCGACATACTTCGAAACACAGCTGTAAAGCTTCCAGCCGGGGAGCGGTGCGTCAAGTGCCACCTCCGCCCATTTCGGATGCCCGCTGCCCTCCTTCAGCGCCTTCAGATTGGCCTTAATCCGGTTGGCCACCATGCCGACATTCTGGCACTGCTCGCGTTTGAAATCATAGGTCATCAGCACGGAGCGCACCCGGACCGTGTCGAGCTTGCCGTCAATCCAACCATAGTCGTCCGAGGTGAGTTGTGAGGAGTTGTATCTCTCCAGCACCGCTGGATCATCGATCGCCACCCCGGCGAGCCGCTGGCGCAATGCTGGATCCTCGGTGAACAGCTTTACAGGCGCGCCAGCAACATAGAAGAGCGCGTCGATCCGGTTCGGATCGCTCGCCGGCAGCAATAGCCGGCGCAGCCCCTCGACCTGCCCGATTTCGACCTTCGTTATCTCGATGCCGCTCAGCAGCAGAATGAAGCTGGCCGTGAGATAGGTCCCGCTCTCGCCCTGGCCGATCGCGACCCGTTTGCCGGCGATATCGCGCAGATGGGAAATACCGCTACCCTTGGTGGTGACGAGGTGCACCTCCTCTGAGTAGAGAGGAAACACATAGCGGATGCTGCCCACGATATCCTGCAGCTTGGTGTCGCCAGCGGCGGCTTTCTTTATATAGTCCAGCGTGTCCTGCTGCACGATAGCCAGTTGCGAGTGCTCTTCATGGCGCAGCCGCTGCAGATTGGCGAGCGAGCCCTGCGATTCTTTCACCTGGATGTCGGCCCCGCATTCACTTCGCATCAGCTCGGCGATGTCGTTGCCGAACCGGTAATAAGTGCCGGTCTTGGCGCCGGTGAGAATCGACATATTGCGCAATTCCTGCGCTATCGCCGGCGTCGCGAGAAAGACGATTCCCGTGAAAAATGTAAGAAGCGCGCGCATTTACTCTCCCCCGAAAGTAAATTCGTTGTAATCATTGTCGAGCATTCTCATGGGAATTAGAGCGGGATTATGGTGCCATTATAGCTAAACCGAGACGTCAACAGTGGCGTGCGGAACAACTGCCTTCATTGGACGCCCGTGAGTGGCGGCTCACATATGGCGCTTCGCTGTTGTTTGATTTTCCTCGGGAGGTTGATTGGTGCCGATGTCTCAGGCAGGCCAGCATCTCATGCGAAAAGCGCCGAGAACGGCGCTTTTCATTATTTCATCTTCAGCCTGGAGAAGTTCGAAACTATTGGGTCGAACCAGTACCAGTAGGCTGGGTTTGTGTGGTTCCCGGCATCGGGCTCGGGACAGTTGAGGTCGCTGAGCCCGTGGTAGTCGGACTCGCCGGTGTGGTGGTGTTGGACGGCGTTGTGCCGGACGGCACCGGCTGCTGATTGGCGGTCGTGGCCGGCTGGCCAGGTGCACGCGGACCTCCCGGCACGGACGGCGTTATGGGATCACGCATTGGGGTATTGGGGGAGATCACCGGACCACCAACTCCGCCGCCTCCTAAGGCACCGGAAGTAGCAGCGTCTGGCGTCGCGGCAGCTCCTGCCGCACCGCTGCCCGCTTTTGTGCTGCCAGCCTTACCACCTTTTCGCAAGACGCCGGAGCCAGCAGCGCCGGAGCCGGCAGCCCCGGAGCTAGCAGCACCGCCTGCCGAGCCACCGCCCGAGCTTGAGCCGCCACCTCCGCCGCCGCCGCCTCCGGCGCCTGTAAGCTGAAATGCGCTGATCGTGCTTACACCATCGGCCACAATGTTCGGCTGAGGATAGGCCTGGGCGACGACAATCCCACCCGATATGATCGCGGTGGAAACGGCGAGTTTCATCAGAACACGCCTCATAGCGTTTCCTTTCATGTTTCTCAATATCGAGAACGCAAAGCGCGCGCATCCCGTTCCTCCACGAGCATTCTCCGATATTGCCGCTCTCGCCTCGGCGCGCTAAGACGCTCCTTCTGAGAGCTGCTATATTGTTCAAAACGTATCGGCCGCTTCTGGCCGGCACCGATTCGGCCCGTCCGAAAACGCCCCAGGGAGAATACCGTGAACGAGCGGAACACTGATTTTCATCGCATCAAGCGCCTGCCGCCTTACGTCTTCGAGGGGGTGAACAAGCTGAAGGCTGCCGCTCGCCTTCGCGGCGATGACATCATCGATTTCGGCATGGGCAATCCCGACATGCCGACGCCCCAGCACATCGTCGACAAGCTGGTCGAGACCGTCGCGCGTCCGCGCACGCACCGCTATTCCGCCTCGAAGGGCATTCCGGGTCTCAGGCGAGCCCAGGCCGCCTATTACGAGCGCCGCTTCGGGGTGAAGCTGAACCCGGACACCCAGGTGGTGGCGACGCTCGGCTCGAAGGAGGGCTTCGCCAACATGGCGCAGGCGATCTCCGCGCCGGGCGATGTGATCCTGTCGCCGAGCCCGACCTATCCGATCCATGAATTCGGCTTCATCATCTCGGGCGCCGCGATCCGCTCGATGCCGGCAAAGCCGGGTGAGGAATTCATGGCTGCGCTCGACCGGGCGGTGCGCCACTCGATCCCCAAGCCCTTGGCGCTGGTGCTGAGCTATCCCTCCAACCCCACCACCTACACCGCCGATCTCGACTTCTACAAGGAGGTGGTCGATTTCGCCCGTAAGCACGACCTGATAATTCTGTCGGATGTCGCTTACGCCGAGATCTATTTCGATGTGCCGCCGCCACCGTCGGTACTGCAGGTGAAGGGCGCGATGGATGTCACCGTCGAGTTCACCTCCCTCTCCAAGACCTATGCCATGCCGGGCTGGCGCATGGGATTTGCGGTCGGCAACGAGCGACTGATTGCGGCGCTGGCGCGGGTGAAGTCGTATCTTGATTACGGCGCCTTCACCCCGATCCAGGTGGCCGCCACCGCCGCCCTCAACGGCCCGCAGGACTGCGTGGAGGAGATCCGCAACATCTACCGCCGCCGCCGCGACTGTCTGGTTGACTGCATGGCCCGCGCCGGCTGGAACATTCCCGCCCCTCCCGCGACCATGTTCGCCTGGGCGCCGCTTCCGGAGGTTTTCCGGGAAATGGGCTCGCTGGAATTTTCGAAGCTCCTGCTGGAGAAGGCCGGGGTCGCCGTCTCCCCGGGCGTAGGCTTTGGCGAATATGGCGAGGGGTTCGTGCGCCTCGGCCTTGTGGAGAACGAGCAGCGCATCCGCCAAGCAGCGCGCAATGTGAAGAAATTCTTGTCCGAGGCGCCCGGCAGCCTGCATAACGTCATTCCATTGGCGTCCGGCCAGAGGGGCTGACGCCCGCCAAGGATTTTTGCCATGGAACCGCTGAAACTGGGCCTTGCCGGTCTCGGCACGGTCGGCGCTGGAGTGCTGGATTTGCTGGCCCGCAATGGCGACGCGCTGGCGGAGCGCTGCGGCCGGCGCCTGGAGGTAACGGGCGTGTGCGCGCGCGATCGCGGCAAGTCACGGCCGGTAGATGTGTCGCGCCTCGAATGGTTCGACAATCCGGTGCGGCTTGCGCAGAGCCCTTCAATTGACGTGCTGGTCGAGCTGATTGGCGGGGCGGAAGGTGCAGCGCGCGCAGCGGTCGAGGCGGCGCTGGATAGCGGCAAGCATGTCGTCACCGCGAACAAGGCGCTGCTCGCCGAGCATGGCACGGAACTCGCCCGGCGCGCCGAGGCAAAGGGCGTGGCGCTCAATTTCGAGGCGGCGGTCGCCGGTGGCATTCCGATCGTAAAGACGCTGCGCGAGAGCCTTGCCGGCAATCAGGTGAAGCGCATCTTCGGCATCCTCAACGGCACCTGCAATTACATCCTCACACGCATGCAGAATGAGGGCAAAGCCTTCGCCGAGGTGCTGGCCGACGCACAGGCGGCAGGTTATGCCGAGGCGGACGCCTCCTTTGACGTCGATGGCCATGACACCGCGCACAAGCTGTCGATCCTGACCAGCCTCGCCTTCGGTACTGAGATCTCCACCGAAACGACCCCGCTCGAAGGTATCCGCACCATCACGCCGGCAGATATCGAGGCAGCGGACGAGCTCGGCTACCGGATCAAGCTGCTTGGCGTTGCGCTGCGCACCGAAGGCGGCATTGAGCAGCGCGTGCACCCCACCATGCTGCCCAAGAACAGTGCCATCGCCCAGGTGGATGGCGTTCTGAACTGCGTGGCGGTCGACAGCGATTTTGCCGGCGAAATCATGCTGGTCGGACCGGGTGCGGGCGCCAGGGCGACCGCCTCCTCGGTGATCAGCGACGTGGCCGACATCGCGCGCGGCATTGTGCGGCCGCCCTTCATCACCCCGGCAGCAGCCATGCAGCCCCACACCCGCGCACCGATCCGCGCCCATGCCGGCGGCTATTACATCCGGCTCTCGGTCTATGACCGCACCGGCGCCTTCGCCGCGATCGCCAGCCGAATGGCGGAACAGGGCATTTCGCTGGAGAGCATCGTGCAGAAGCACCCCCGCATCGGTCTTCCCGGCTCCGGCCGTCCAAGCCGCATCGATGAGCCGACGCCCGTCGTGATGATCACCCACGAGACGACGGAAGCCGCTATTCGCCAGGCTTTGGAGGCCATCGAGGCCGACGGCCATGTGCACGAAAAGCCGCAGATGATCCGGATCGAGAAACTTTAAGTCCCTTTCCTTATACTGAGGCTTGTGGCATGCCATGGCCAGGGTGATGATTGCCGTCTATGCATAGCACTGCGGCACTTTTGGGAGAGTGATCATGTCGGAGCAATCGCCGCCGCTCTTGCCGCGATCCCTATCGATTGAAGTGGCGCGGGTGACCGAGGCGGCAGCCGTTGCGGCGGCGCGGCTTCGCGGCCGCGGCACGGAAAAGGATGCTGACCGCGCAGCGGTCGATGCCATGCGGCGCGAACTGAACAAGCTGGCGATCCGCGGCAAGGTGGTGATCGGCGAGGGCGAGCGCGACGAGGCGCCGATGCTCTTTATCGGCGAGGAGCTCGGCCGCGGTGACGGTCCGGCGGTCGATATCGCCGTCGACCCCCTCGAAGGCACCACGCTTTGCGCCAAGGCGCAGCCCGGTTCGATGGCGGTGGTAGCGATTGCTGCTGGCGGCACGCTGCTCAACTCCGCCGACATCTATATGGAGAAGATCGCCATCGGCGGCGGCTATGAGCCGGGCCTCGTTGATCTGGATCTCAGCCCCGGCGAAAATCTCGACCGGATTGCGCGCGGCAAAGGCGTCGACGTGACCGATCTGACCGTGTGCATTCTCGACCGCGCCCGTCATGCCAAGCTGATCGATGAGGTGCGGCTTGCCGGCGCCGGCATACGCCTGATCGGCGACGGCGATATCGCCGGTATCATCGAGGTGGTGGAAGCGGACGAAACCGGCATCGATATCTATATGGGCATCGGCGGCGCGCCGGAAGGCGTGCTTGCGGCCTCCGCTTTGCGCTGCATCGGCGGGCAGATGCAGGGTCGGCTGACGGCCCTCAGCGAGGAGGAGCGTCAGCGCGCCGCCGCCATGGGCATCACGGACCTATCCCGCAAATACTCGATCGAGGAGATGGCCGGGGGCGATGTGATCTTTGCCGCAACCGGGGTCACCGATGGCTCGCTGCTGAGCGGCGTGAAATTCCATGGCAACACCATCGAAACACACACTGTGATCATGCGCTCCGCCACCAAGACGGTGCGCTGGCTGCGTACCCAGCACCGCGCCGCGCCGAAATTCCAGGAGGGGTGAGGTTTCCCGGAGAAGTTATGCGGGATTGCAGATGAGTTGCACCGCCTCGCAGATGATGGTCGCCGCTTCGTCTGCGGAAACCTGGGCCGTGTCGATAACCAGATGGGGCTCGGTCCATAATTCGTAGGTGCGTGTCTTGACAGCGCCCCAATGCGGCAAGGTAAAGCCGGGAATATCGCTGGTCCTTTTCTCCACGCGCCGGCGATGTTCCGTAAGATCGGAGCACCAAATCTCGACATCGAGGATCGGAGCGCCAGCCGACGCCGCAGTCATGCGCCACGATTTGCGCGTGATCGCAATCGGGTTCACGGAGTTGGCCACGACCAAGTGTCCCAGTTGCAGGTTAGCCTCGGCGATCGCATAGGCGACAGTGTAGCCGACCGCGCCTACATCGCCGCTTATGCCAGTCGCCGAGCGGATCGCCTGCTCGATCTCATCAATCCGCAGATAAGTCGCCCCACAGGTGCGCGCGACCTGCCGCGCAATGGTTGTCTTGCCAACGCCTGGCAAGCCGCCAAAAGCCAAAAGGAGAGGTCCCGCCACTTTGATTGGCGATGCCCGTGCGGTCCCCTCCTCCGCGTCATCAGCGGAATAGGAGCTGACCCCGTGGACATGAACTGGCGGGGCTGGAGACAAGTTCGGCTTACGCACAAACCTGACCTTCAGCGCCTCCAGATTGGCAAAGGCGCAATAGCCGGCGGCACGCCAAGCAATGCACTGCGTATGCGCGGTGAACGGATTGGTTTCGTTCGCCCACCACTCCCGATACTGGAAGGCGCTCGGCGGCAAGGTTGTGCCGAGGATCGCCTCGATATCGGAGAAGGGGAGAGTGATTTCCGACCGCGCTTGCAGAGCCAAATAGCGGCCCAACAGCTCATACTTACTCATTGTCCGCCCCCTACACAAACGCGCTGCACGAACTTAGGCTGGCTCGCCTTTGGCAGCAATCCGGGGATTTGCGGATGATTGTGAGTGGGCGCGAGGTCTCAGAACATGTTCAGCGCGAGCCTGGCCTCATCGGACATGCGCTCGACCGTCCAAGGCGGGTCGAAGACCAGGTTCACCTTCACCTGCCCGACGCCTTCGACGGAGGCAACGGCATTCTCCACCCAACCCGGCATCTCGCCCGCGACGGGACAGCCAGGGGCGGTGAGCGTCATATCGACCTCGACATTGCGGTCGTCGTCGACGTCGATCTTATAGATCAGGCCGAGTTCATAGATGTCGGCGGGGATTTCCGGGTCGTAGACGGTCTTCAGCGCGCCGACGATCTGGTGGCTGAGCCGGTCCAGCTCTTCCTGACTGAGCGATGATCCCGGCACAGGCATTGCCTGTATGGCGCCAAGAGCAGCCTCCGGCTCGGCGCCGGGGGGCGGTGCCCTGTCGAAATCGAACGGGTCGCTTTCGGACCTGTTTTCAGTCATAGCGGCCTCACGTAAAAAAGCTCTGCGCCTTCATCAAGGCTTCGGCAAGCACATCGACTTCGGCGCGTGTATTGTACATGGCGAAGGAGGCGCGGCATGTCGAGGTCACGCCGTACCGGGCCAGCAGCGGCTCGGCACAATGCGTGCCGGCACGCACCGCCACGCCCGAGCGGTCGAGAATGGTCGCCACGTCATGGGCATGAGCGCCAGCAAGGGCAAAGGAGATAATCGCCCCCTTCCCCGGCGCGGTGCCGAAAATGCGCACCGAATTCATTACGCCCAGTCGCTCATGGGCATAGGCGCGCAAATCCTCTTCATGGGCAGCGATCGCGTCTCGGCCGACCGCCATCATATAGTCGAGCGCGGCGCCAAGGCCGGCAGCCTCGGCGATCGGCGGCGTTCCGGCCTCAAAGCGATGTGGCGGCACGCCGTAGGAGATATGGTCCTCCGTCACCGTCTCGATCATCTCACCGCCCCCCTGATAGGGCGGCATGGCGGCGAGGTGCTTCTGCTTGCCGTAGAGCACGCCGATGCCAGAGGGACCATAGACTTTGTGGCCGGTGAAGACGTAGAAGTCGCAGTCGATGTCCTGCACATCGACAGTGAGGTGCACCGCCCCCTGGCTGCCGTCGACCAGCACGGGGATGCCGCGGGCGTGTGCGATTCGCACCACCTCCTTGATGGGAACGACGGTGCCCAGCACGTTGGACATATGGGTGATCGCGACCATCTTGGTGCGGGGCCCAAGCGCCGCCTCGAAATCTTCGAGGCGAAACTCGCCCTCCGGCGTCACCGGCACCCACTTCAGCTGCGCGCCTCGGCGCTCGCGATGGAAATGCCATGGCACGACATTGGAATGGTGCTCCATGATCGAGAGCACGATCTCGTCGCCCTCCCCGATCACCATACCGCCGAAGGACTGCGCGACGAGGTTGATCGCCTCGGTCGCGTTCTTGGTGAAGACGATGTCCTGGTCGGAGGGCGCGTTAATGAAACGCTGTACGGTCTTGCGCGCCCGCTCATAGGCGTCGGTCGCGGCATTGGAAAGGAAATGCAGGCCGCGATGCACATTGGCGTATTCTTCCGTATAGGCTCGATTCAGCGCCTCCAGCACGGCTTTGGGCTTTTGCGCTGAGGCGGCATTGTCCAGATAGACCAGCGGCTTGCCATAGACCTCGCGCGAAAGGATCGGAAAATCCTGCCGGATTCGATCCACATCGAACGCGGCACCCCCCGACGCCTGAAACGCAGTGATACGCTCACCAGACACGCTAGCTCCTTCCCGCCTCGACCGGCTTCCCCGCGGCCATCCAGCCCCGGATGCCCGCAGGCATGGTAAACACATGGGCAAAGCCCAGTTTCAGCGCCTTGCGCGCCGCATGGCGACTCGCGCCACAGGTCGGATCCGAGCAGTAGAACACCAGCATGGTGCTGCGGTCGCTCGGCAAATCATGCTCGCCGAACTCAGCGGGGTCGAGATTGATCGCGCCGGGCAGATGGCCGCTCGCCCAGCGGCGGCGCGGATTGGCATCGAACAGCACGGCGCGGCGATCTTCGATCAACTCGGACACTTCCTCAACTGTCAACTCCGGGCACAAGGGTGCGTAGACCATCACGTCCTCCGTCTGGCGCCCGGCATTAGGCCCCCGGGCGATCAGCCTTGTGGCAGCAGCCACGCTGCTGCTTTGGCTTCCAAAGCTTGCCGCAAGCCTTCGTGCTCGATGCGGTCCAGCACCTCCCCGATGAAAGCCCGGATCAGGAGTGCCCGCGCTTCCGCCTCCGGGATGCCGCGCGCCCGAAGATAGAACAGCAGATCCTCATCGAGCGCGCCGGATGTCGCACCGTGATTGCACTTCACGTCGTCGGCATAGATCTCCAGCTCCGGTTTGGAGTCGAATTCGGCGGAGTTGGATAGCAGCATCGCCTGCGCCATCTGCCGGCCGTCGGTCTGCTGCGCACCGGGGCGGACGATGACTTTGGCCTGGAAGACGCCCTGGGCGTTGTCGTCGATCACCGCCTTGACATGCTCGCGGCTCTCGCAACCGACCGCTGCATGGTCGATCACCAGCGTCATGTCGCAATGCTGGCGGTCACGCAGGAGCTGGCAGCCGTAGAAATGCGCGCGCGCGCCCTCGCCATTATAGGTGACGAAGGTCTGCAGGCGCGACAGGCTCCCGCCCCCGGCGAATTGCACGGCGAGATAGTCGGCCTTGGCGCCGAGCGTGACATGTGCACTGGCGAGATGCTGGGTGTCGTTGTTCTCGGCCACGACGGTGTAGTGCTGCAGCCTGCCGCCGTCCGCTACGGCGATCTCAGTCACATCGTTGATCTGAGCCGCCGTCTCGCCGCCGGAGACGAAGGTCTCGATCAGCCTCGCCTCTGCACCCTCTTCGACCACGATCACATTGTGCAAGGCGCAGGAAGCCGGCCTACCCGCCGCCGCGATGTGAACGAGATGCACGGGCGCATCCAGCGTGACGCTCTTGCCGACACGCAGGACAACACCATCCGTCGCTAACGCAAGGTTGAGCTGGGTGACGACGTCGTCTTTACCAGTGTTCGCCCCGCCCATGCCGGAAGATACCCAAAAGCGCGGCCTGGCGAGCGCTTCGGCGAGGCCGAGCAACTCGACGCCGGCCGGAAGACTGCCAAGGCTGGAGAGGTCTGCCCGGAAATGCCCGTCCACGAAGACAAGCCTTGCCGCCTCGATCGATGCCAGCTCGCCGAGCGCGCTCTCAACGAGCGATGCGCCTGCTGCCCCATTGGCTGTGGCGGGCGCGTAGGCTTGGCGCATTGCAGCACGCAGATCCGTGTATTTCCATTCCTCAACACGGCGGTGCGGCAGACCCCGCGCGGCAAAAGCAGCAACTGCTTGCTCGCGCAGCTCCTGGAGATGGTCGTCATCACTGCCCGGCAACCCGGCAGCGAGCGCCTTGTAATAACTGATGAGCTGGGCTGCGGCATCGCCCGGATGGCCGGCGCCTTCGAGCTTGACGGGTTGAACGTTCATATCGCCCCTCAATTACGCCGCTTCCGCGCCGGCGCCATATTCGGCATAGCCCGACTGCTCAAGCTCCAGCGCCAGCTCCTTGCCGCCCGAGCGCACAATGCGCCCCTGCGCCATCACATGCACCCGGTCCGGCACGATGTAATTGAGCAGCCGCTGATAATGGGTGATCAGCACGAAAGCGCGATCCGGCGAGCGTAGCGCGTTGACGCCTTCCGAGACAATGCGCACCGCGTCAATATCGAGGCCTGAGTTGGTCTCGTCCAGCACGCACAGCGAAGGTTGGAGCAAGGCCATCTGCAGTATCTCGTGGCGCTTCTTCTCACCGCCCGAGAAGCCGGTGTTGACCGGCCGCTTCAGCATATCCATGGAAATGCTAAGGCTGGCGGCCTTCTCGCGCACGAAACGCATGAAATCGGGCGTCGACATTTCCGCCTCGCCCCGCGCCCTGCGCAGAGCATTCACGGCCGTGCGCAGAAAGGTCATTGAGGCAACGCCGGGAATTTCCATTGGGTACTGAAATGCCAGGAACACGCCGGCATGGGCGCGCTCGTCCGGCTCCATCTCAAGGAGGTTCTCGCCGTTCCAAGTCACGGAGCCGTCCGTCACCTCGTACTCTTCCTTGCCGGCGAGGATGTAGGCGAGTGTCGACTTGCCAGAGCCGTTTGGCCCCATGATTGCGTGCACCTCACCCTTTGGCACGGTGAGATCGAGCCCCCGCAGGATCTGCTTGCCGTCGATCTCAGCGTGTAGGTTCTTGATTTCCAACATTCTAACCTCTGTTCACAAACTCTCTACACGCAAGCGTAGGACAGCATCTCGCGTGTTTCGTAATGCTGCGATCGCTCGTCGAAGCGCGACAGGATCGCTCTCGCCTTCTCCGGCACGAAGGCCGCTTCGTAATCGGGACCGGCGAAATCCTTCACCGCGCCAAAGCTGTCGAAGCGCATCATGGTGATGAATTCCACCTCATTGCCGGTTGGGCGGCGGAGCAGTTCGATGCTGCTATAGCCTTTGACGCCCTTTGCCTCGATAGCCGGGAAGACCTCGGTCTTGAGCAGGTTTTCGTACGCGTCGGCGTTTTCGGGTTTGGTCCAGCCATGCCAGATGCGGATGATCATCGCTTATGTCCGTTGTTATCGTCGTTGCCTCATAGCAGTGGCGCAGACAAGCGGCGGTCGGTCTTAGACTTCAAAAGGAAGTGAACACGCGCAGCACGCCAGTATCGGATGTTACTGCAGCACGAAGCATTGTTCGCGGGTGAAAGGGATCAGGACTGAGAAGACCGGCGGCGCGAAAAAGGCGACGTACGAGCCTCGTCCCGAAACTAGTTTTCCAGTGGACGTGCCGAGCCGCTGAAATCGCACGCTGCTCCACGAATCAACTTGCCTTTCTTCGCAGACGACAGATCCGCACCGATAGCCTTCACAGCGACCATTTGAAGCGTGCCTGCGGAACCTTCTTTGCCCGCTCATAAGTCTGGGAGATTGCGCACGATCGCAGCCAGAGCTTCATTCCGCATCAGTTTATCTAGCGGCGAAGCTTTCTAATAGCCGAGGTCGCGGCAGCGGCCATGATCCAGCAACTCCAGTATCCCCTACCCGGACAAGCAAAAATTTCGTGAAGGACAAAACCCTCTTCATCATTCACGGGTTTAGACTGGGCTGAGGTGAGCTGCAATGCCCATTTGACTGTCCCAGTCACATCGTCGATTGAGAGCAAGTGCCGCGCTCCATGGAGCGAATGCGCCATCGCCACAGCGTCCCCTCTCCCATGGGGAGAGGACAGGGTGAGGGGGTAAGGCCTCTCATTTATCCCACCGAACCATCGAGCAGATCGAGATCAGCTTCTGCGTCTCGGCGAGGAACTCCATCGGGAGCTGCTGCAGCACGTCGCGGACGAAGCCATTGACGATCAGCGCCACCGCCTCCTCCTGGGAAAGCCCGCGCGACATGACGTAGAACATCTGGTCGTCAGAGATCTTCGAGGTCGTCGCTTCATGCTCAAACTGGGCCGAGGCGTTTTTCGTCTCGATGTAGGGCACGGTATGCGCGCCGCATTTGTCGCCGATCAGCAGCGAGTCGCATTGGGTGAAGTTGCGCGCGTTCGATGCCTTGCGATGCGCCGAAACGAGGCCACGATAGGTGTTGTCGGAGCGCCCGGCGGCAATGCCCTTAGAAATGATCCGGCTGGAGGTGTTCTTGCCCAGGTGGATCATCTTGGTTCCGCTATCGACCTGCTGATAGCCGTTGGAAATGGCGATCGAATAGAACTCACCGCGCGACCCGTCCCCGCGCAGGATGCAACTCGGATATTTCCAGGTGATCGCCGAGCCGGTCTCGACCTGCGTCCAGGAGATCTTGGAGTTGGCGCCACGGCAGTCGCCGCGCTTGGTGACGAAATTATAGATGCCGCCCTTGCCTTCGCGGTCACCCGGATACCAGTTCTGGACGGTCGAATACTTGATCTCGGCATCGTCCAGCGCGATCAGCTCGACCACCGCCGCATGCAACTGGTTCTCGTCGCGCATCGGCGCGGTGCAGCCTTCCAAGTAGCTCACATAGGAGCCCTTGTCGGCGATGATCAGCGTGCGCTCGAACTGCCCGGTCTGCTTCTCGTTGATGCGGAAATAGGTCGACAGCTCCATCGGGCAGCGGACGCCTTCTGGTACATAGACGAACGACCCGTCGGAATAGACCGCCGAATTCAGCGTCGCGTAGAAATTGTCGGTGATCGGCACGACTGAGCCGAGATATTTACGTACCAGCTCCGGATGGTTGCGCACCGCCTCGGAGATCGAGCAGAAAATCACGCCGGCCTTGGCCAGCTCCTTCTTGAAGGTCGTGACCACCGACACGCTGTCGAACACCGCATCGACCGCGACCGTCGCGCCCTTGACGCCGGCCAGCACCGCCTGCTCGCTCAAGGGAATGCCCAGGCGCTCATAGGTGCGCAGCAGCTCCGGGTCGACCTCGTCGAGGCTCTTCGGCCCCTCGGTAGTCTTCGGCGCGGAATAATAATAGAGGTCCTGGAAGTCTATCTTTGGATAATGCACCTTGGCCCATTTCGGCTCTTCCATGGTGACCCAGCGCCGGTAAGCAGCCAGCCGCCATTCGAGCAGCCATTCCGGCTCACCCTTCTTGGCCGAGATGAAGCGGACGGTGTCCTCACTCAAGCCCTTGGGCGCGCGGACCGTCTCGATATCCGTGAAGAAACCGTATTTGTACTTATCGACGTCGATTTCGCGAACGCGCTCGATCGTCTCGACATCAGCAGCCATGTCCAACTCCCGTTCAACTCTTGCGGCGCGCGCTAGAAGCGCTGCCCGTCACGCCGCCCTGCGGCGCTCCTGAAACTTGCTATAGATCCGCTGCCAGGCGGCACTGAACTGATCGGCGTCGCGCTCCGTCGTGCTCCACCCCAGACTGACGCGGATGGCAGCACCGGCAAGCTCCGGCGCGACACCCATGGCGGTAAGCACATGCGAGCGCTCTATCTTTCCTGACGAACAAGCCGAGCCCGCGCTTAGGGAAACCCCTTCGAGATCGAAGGCCATCAGCAGCGTTTCGGCCGACATGCCAGGCACGGCGAAGCAGGTCGTATTCGGCAGGCGACGGGCGCCGCGGGAGAAAATCACCGCACCTTCCGCAACGCGCTCGATCTCCGCCTCAATCCGATCCCGCAAAGCCGCAATCTGATCCATGAATGGCAAGTCGCGCTCGGCGAGACCAGCGGCAACACCAAAACCGGTGATGGCAGCGACGTTCTCAGTGCCTGCGCGATAACCACGCTCCTGGCCACCACCCGCCATCAGCGGCCGCGCAAAACCGAGCCGGTCATTGGCAAGCATCAACGCGCCAGCGCCTTTCGGTCCGCCGAATTTGTGCGCTGAGACAGTTACAAGGTCGGCATTGCGGACGCAGGGTTCAAGCGAAAGCTTGCCGGCAGCCTGTACCGCATCGCAATGCAGTATCCCGCCTAGCGCATGGACGATCGCTCCGAACGCCTCGACCGGCTGAATCGCACCGGTCTCGTTATTGGCAAGCATCAGCGAGGCCATGAACGGTGCATTGCCGTCCGCCTCGCGCCAGAGCCGAAGCCGGCCCTCCGCCGCCTCGACGTCCAGCACGCCGTCGGCGGCGGTCACAGGCAGGATTTCGACGTCCTCAGCCGCAAACTGGCCGCCCTTCAGCACGCTCGGATGCTCGACGGCTGACACGAACAGCCGCCCCGGCCCGCCGCCCGGCAGCCAGGCCGGCGAGAGCGCCATCATATTGGCCTCGGTGCCGCCGCTCGTGAACACGATCTGCGGCGGCGCCACGCCAACCAGCTGCGCCACCTCGCCGCGCGCCGCCTCGATCATCGCGCGCGCCTGCCGCCCCTCATGATGCACGGAAGAGGCGTTGCCGGCACTTGCGAGTGCGGCAATCATCGCCTCCAGCGCTTCCGGCCGGAGCGGCGAGGACGCATTGTGATCGAGATAGGCGCGCTCTTTCATGACGAGGCCGCCACCTTCTGCCGTGTTGGCGTCGTGGGCGTGCCGATGCGGGCTGCGGCGAGAGCCGCCGAAAAAGTACCGTCGATGACGTGTTGCAGGCTGACCAGGCTAAGGAACGCGCCGATATGATCGCCAAGCGCCTCCCACAGATCGTGCGTCTCGCAGCGCCGGGTCCCGAGGCACAGCTCCGTGCCCTCGTCGGAGCAGCGCGTCATCCGCACACTCTCATCAGACGCCAGCATGATTTCGGCAATGCTGATCTCGGCGGCGGGACGCGCCAGGCGGTAGCCGCCTCCCGGGCCACGCATGGCGGTGACCAGACCGGCACGGCGCAACTTCATAAACAACTGCTCGAGATAGGAGACCGGCAGCTGCTGGCCTTCGGCGATGTCCGTCAGTGGCAGCGAGGCATTGCCGCCGCGCTTTGCCAGATCGACCATCGCCATTACGGCATATCTACCCTTGGTACTTAGCTGCATGGTAACGATATACAAGCTCTAGCCATTTCGCCTCATATGACGTTTCAGCTTGCGAGCGCAGAGGTCATCTGTGCTATGAAACGCCAGCCCAAGGCTGTCGGCCTCAAAATTTCGAACGATTCTAATTGTCCTGTCTTGTTGTATAGGAATCCCGACCGCTGGAGTCAAGTTATTGCAGATACGATTCCACACCCTCCCGCGGGAGGCTGTCTCGTAAGCAGAGCGGCAGCAGCCATGCCCTCACCTCCCGCCTTAGCGAAGTGTCCAAGAAATGCCTGAAGTGATCATCAATGGTCCGGCCGGCCGACTAGAGGCCCGCTACCACCACGAAGCTGCAAATTTCGCCCCGATTGCGGTGATCCTGCACCCGCATCCGCAGTTCGGCGGCACCATGAACAACCAGATCGTGTACAACCTCTATTATACCTTTGCCCGTCGCGGCTTTTCCGTGCTGCGCTTCAATTTTCGCGGGGTCGGGCGTAGCCAGGGGCTGTTCGACAATGGTCCCGGCGAGCTGTCGGACGCGGCAACCGCGCTCGACTGGCTGCAGATCTATAACCCGGACGCGCGCTCCTGCTGGATCGCGGGCGTGTCGTTCGGCTCTTGGATCGCCATGCAGCTCTTGATGCGGCGCCCGGAAATCGACGGTTTCATTGCGGTTGCGCCCCCCGCCAATCTCTATGATTTCAGCTTTCTCGCCCCCTGCCCGTCATCGGGCCTGATGGTGAATGGTGCCGATGACCGGGTCGTGCCCGCCGAATCTGCCAAGACCCTGGTGGACAAGCTGAAGACGCAGAAAGGGATCGTGATCTCCCACGAGACTGTGCCCGGCGCCAACCACTTCTTCGAGGACAAGATCGACGACCTGATGGCTGTGGTGAACGGCTATCTCGACGTCCGGCTCGATCCAAACCGCCGCATCACCTCTGCCGGCAAGGGCAAGGGATAGACTGCCTCAGCCTGCCATACCGTCGAAACCCAGGCCCGGCGCGCCGACAGGGTGCGCCAGCACGCCGCCGGCGGTCGGCTCCGGCACGCCGGTCGTACCGGGGAAGGATAGCGGCAGACCGTTCAGCGAACGCACAGCCAGAAAGGCAAAGGCCTGCGCCTCGATGCTGTCGGGCAACCAGCCCAGATCTTCGGCGCGCCTCAGCTCGCCAGGAAGCAGTCTGCCAAGCGCGCTCATCAGCGTGCGGTTATGCGCACCGCCCCCCACGACCACATAGACGCGCGGCGGCACCGGGAAATGCGCAACCGCGCAGACCAGCGCCGCGGCGGTGAAGCCGGCGAGCGTCGCCGCGCCATCGGCCGGCGAGAGCCCTTCCATGCTATCCAGCGAAAAGGCGTTGCGGTCGAGCGATTTCGGCGGCCTGCGCAGGAAATAAGGGTGTCGAAGGAGTGCCTCGAGCCGCTTGCTGTCGGCCTGGCCTCGCGCGGCGAGCGCCCCGCCCTCGTCATGGCTGGCGCCGGTCGTCTGGCGCACCCAATCGTCCATCATCGCATTGCCGGGGCCGGTATCGAAGGCGACGAGATCGCCATTCTCGCCGATCCAAGTGACGTTGGCTACTCCGCCGATATTGACGATCGCGGCCGGCAGGCTCAGCCCCGACATCATCGCCAGCGCGCGATGATACACCGGCACGAGCGGCGCGCCCTGGCCGCCCTGCGCCACATCCTCGGCGCGCAGATCATAGACGACTTTGATGCCCGTCAGGTCGGCAAGGCGCTGTCCGTCGCCAAGCTGCACCGTCAAGTGCTGCTCCGGGCGGTGCAGCACCGTCTGGCCGTGAAAACCGATCACATCGATCTCTTCAGCCCCGAGGTCGTTCTCACGCAGGAAATCGGTAATCGCGGCGGCATGGGTCTCAGTGATCAGATCCTCTGCCTCGATCAGGAGAGGCGGCAGGATATCGCGCGCCTTGAGGAACGCCGCCTCGGCAACCGCCTCACGCAACAGCTCCCGTTCCGCGCTTGTGTAGAGACCGCCGCCGACCGGGCCGAAGGCTTCAACGCGCTCGCCATCCGTGTCAAGGAGCGCGACATCGATGCCGTCCATCGAAGTCCCGCTCATCATGCCGATTGCCTTCATTCGCGCTGCCTATCTCAACCCGTGCATACCCTCTCCGAAGCTGTTATACGAGCGTTACGCCAAGACTTCATCCCCCATCCGCAAACGTTCGATGCGTCACTCGGCTCCTGGGGTCGGCGCAGGTCTAAAATATCCGCCGGTGCCGCGTTGAATCTTATGGCGATGAGCCAGGTCTAGGACGCCACCGCTGCTCAGAAATCTTGCCTCTCATGCCGCGCTACAAGCTGACTATCGAATATGACGGTACGTCTTTTTCCGGCTGGCAGATCCAGAAGAACGGCCCCTCGATCCAGGATCAGCTGCGCAAGGCGGCGCGGGCCTTCAGCGGCGAGGATGTCGTCCCGCGGGGGGCTGGGCGGACGGATGCCGGTGTGCATGCGCTCGGCCAGGTTGCCCATATCGACCTCACCAGGGACTGGCCCGCGGACACGGTGGCCAAGGCCCTCAACTTCCATCTACGGCCCCATCCGATTGCGATCCTCGCTTGCGAAGCCGTAGCTGAGGATTTCGACGCCCGGTTCACGGCAAAGGCGCGGCATTATCGCTATCGCATCGTCAACAGGCGTGCCCCGCTCGCACTCGAGGCCTATCGCGCCTGGCGCGTCGTTCATCGGCTTGACGCCGAGGCCATGCAGGAAGCCGCGCACCATCTCATCGGCCGCCATGACTTCACCACGTTCCGCGCCGCCGGATGTCAGTCCAAATCACCGCTGCGCACGCTTGATGTGCTGAGTGTCAAGCGTAACGACGAGGCCATCGATATCCGCGCCTCGGCACGCTCCTTCCTGCATCATCAGGTGCGCTCGATGGTCGGCAGCCTAAAGCTCGTCGGCGAAGGCAAATGGACACCGGCAGAATTGCTGGAAGCTCTCGAGGCCCGGGACCGGCGGCGCTGCGGTGCGCTTGCCCCGCCCTATGGTCTTTATCTGACCCGCGTCGATTATTAAGGGCAGGCATTATCCGGCTCAGCCCTGGCGCGACGTGGCCTCCCCGGCAATCGCCTTTTCCAGGCCGGCAGGCGTCGTGCTCTTGGGCAGGCTGTCATAGGCAATCCGCAGCCGCGGCGGCAGCGGCGCGCGGCGGGTCATACGGTAGATCACGAACGCGGCGATCAGCACATGAACGACCGCGGTGTGCAGGAACAGGGCCTGCGTCCCGATCAGGCGCATCATCAGTGCCGCGATCATCGGCCCGCCGATCGCTGCCACCGCGAACAGCAAAAGCAAGCTGCTGCTGATATTGACCGCCTCTCCGGGCTCGGCGAGGTCATTGGCATGGGCGAAGGACACCCAGTAGACCGGCAGCGCGCTGAAGCCGAACAGCGTCGCAACAATAAGTTTGGGCGCGACCACCCCCGCATCGAGGTTGAAAAGCACCATCGCCAGCACAGCAGCGGAGAGACAAAGCACGGCTAAGACGGTGCGCCGATCGATGCGGTCGGAGAGCCGGCCCGTCGGCCATTGCGCCAGCGCACCGCCGATCACCACCAGGCTGATGAAAATCGGGATGATGTGCAGCGGCATGCCGCTCTGGGTGGAATAGACCGGCGCGAGCGCCCAGAAGGCGCCATTTGCCAGGCCCGCGCCGAAACATCCCGCGACCGCCGCCGGCGACACACGATAAAGCTGGGCCACGCGCAGCCGTGGCTGGCGCGGCGGGGCGGGATGCGGCGTTAGGGTGAGCGCCAGCGGCACCGCCGCCAGCGAGAACAGGATCGCTACCACCGAGAAGAGTGTGGTGCTATGGAGATCGCCGAGATTGATGAGCTGCTGCCCGACCGTCAGGGCGGTGAAATTGATAATGGTGTAGGTGCTCATCACCTGGCCGCGATTGGCATTGGTCGCGACCGTCGAAAGCCAGCTCTCCACCGCATTCATGATGCCAGCGATGCAAAGCCCGGTTAAGGCACGAAACACCCACCATACGGGCGGCGTTAGCCAGATCGCCTCGATCAGCGGCGAGATGGTGGCGATCGAGGTAAAGACGGCGAAGGCGCGGATATGCCCGACCCGGCCGAGAATGCGCGGGCACACGAGGCAGCCGACCATCAGCCCGGCGTTGTAGGCCGAGCCGATCAGGCCGATCTCGATTTCACTGAAATGCTGCAGCGTGCCGCGCAGCGGCAGGAGAATACCTTCCAGCCCGTTCCCGGCAAGGACGATGCTTGCGCTGATGAGCAGCGCAGTCACGGGTCTGATGACACTTCCCATGGACGGCCTTGTTCTTGTTATCGGCGCTCATGGATAAGCCCGGTTGGGCCAGTCGCCAATAGCCGGCAATGACCATCCGCTTTGTTTTACGACGGGATTTTGCGCTACACTTACGAACGCGTCGCATTCCGTTACTTCGTTGCGGGGATTTTACCGGCTTGCGCGTCGCGGCGAAGCGGCACGGCTCCGGCCAGGCGGGCCGACGCTGCGGCGATAGCGATAGCTGTCGCGGATATAGGCGTTGAAATATGCGCCCACCGACGGCGCGGCGAGCAGGTCGTCATAGACTTGGCGCGGCACGCCGAAATAGACATAGGTCTTGCCGGTGGTGAACTCGACATGGAGCTCAGCCGCCACCTCGTCATAATAGACGAAACTCACCGCAGAAGACTGGATATAGGGCACGGCACACGGCTCCGCCAGGCACACAATGCGCGATTATACACGGTGAGAAAACGCGCCAGGCGAAATTTGGTTTACCATGCCCGCAATTGCGGCTGTCGCGAACGACAGCCGCAAGCTGGCCGGAATTGATCGATGGGTAGCCCTTCCTCAGTGGGTGCGCCGCAGCGCGGCGATAATCAGCGCGCACATTGCGAGAAGCTGAAATATCGCTCCTGACAGATGGGAATATTCCCATTGCCGGCGCAGTTGCTCCCAATTGTCCGGCGCAACCGTCCAATTCTGCGTCGCGACATTGGCGGGATAGGTGTAGATCCAGAACACCACCTGCGCGCCGACAAGGCCGAGGATCGCCACGATAATAACCCAAAACACATCGGGCCGATGGCGGGAGAGAATGGCGAGTAAAATCAAGGAAAGCGCCTGGACCAGCAGCAGATAGGCGAGCTGATTCCAGCCCTGATAAGCCTTCTGCACCACGAAATAGTCGTCACGTGATAAGCCGATCTTGTTCGGAAGCTCGAAAGCATGTGCAAGCGCGCCGCCCAGCGCCAGCGCGGTTGCGAGCATCGCGATGAAGAACAGGATGTCGTATCCCGCCCATCCGCCGCGGATATCAACGTCGGTGGCCATGTTGAAAAACGATCCCTCTCCAGAATCGTTCCGCTATGCTCCGATGGTGGCGCAGCACGAACCCCGTCCAGAGATAGCGAGGCGTAATCCCCTCCCATATCATCCGGTTAATTCGGCGCAGCGGCGCGCGAGCGGGTCAGGATGATGAAGTCCGTGGTTTCGCCGGTCTCGCCGCTAATGCCGTTATCGGAGATGATCAGCGATGTACCCACCCACGATAGCTCCGCAAGGCGGCGCATGGTCTCTTCAGGGATGGTGACGCGGTCCAGCGCCCCAGAGGCGGTCTCCGGCGGCGAAGGGGGTGCTGGCGGCGCCTCGGGCGTTTGCTCCTCCTTGGCGTCGCGTGAGCGCTTGCTGCGATGGGAGGAAGCTTTGGGCTTGGGCTCGGCTTCGGGCGGCATGGACAGCGCCATCCACTTCAGGCCCAAGCCGTCTTCCGTTGTGCCCATGCCCACATAGACATGGGTGCCGATCTTGCGATCAGCGTCGCTGATCGAGACGGGAGCGTCGAAAATCGGCGCGAAATCCTGGCGGACATAGAGCCGGCCGGTCTTGCGGCTGATGAACACCGAAAGCGGCTTCAGCCGCCGTTTGGCCTCGGCTAGGGCCTGAGAAGCACTCTTGCCGGCCTCTTTGGCATCGAGCGCCGCCTGGCGCGCGGCGGCAAGCTCCTGCTCCGCCTTCTCCTTGGTTGCGCGGGCCTCATCGGCCGCCTTCTGCGCGTCCGCGACTGCGGCTTCGGCAGCCGTCTTGGCCTCCGTCGCCTTGGCAACGGCCTCCTCGTCGCCTTCAGCCTTTTCCAGCTTGCGCGATGCCGCGGCAAGCTTGTCATTGGCCCTCTCGAGTGCGGATTCGGCGGCATCAAGCTTCCGATTCGCCATGCGCAGCTCGGTCGCCTTGGTGACGGCGAGCTGCTGCGCTGCCCGCGTTGCGGTCGCGGCGGCTTTCGCTTGATCGAGTGCCGCCTGCTTCATCGCCTGGGCAACCTCCAGCGGGTTGCGAGGCTTGATCTCGACAGGTGCCGCAGTGAGGCTGACCGTCTCCAGGACCTGCTCTTGCTCTGTCTTGTTCTCGGCAACCGCGCCGGTCTCGTCTGCCGGCTTGGCACCGCTCTCGGCAACGGATTCGACCGGCTGGAGATAAGGAGCCGGAAGGTTCTTGTGCTCAATCGGAGCTGGGGTGACATCAAGCGGCGAGACGATCACGCGCTGGCCGATCTGCGTTGCTCCGAAAATGCGCTGCGCAAATCCGCTCGGCATCCGGATGCAGCCATGCGAGGCGGGATAGCCGGGCAGAACGCCCGCATGCATAGCGATACCCGACCAGGTAATGCGCTGCATATAGGGCATCGGGGCGCTGCTGTAGATGTTTAACTCGTGCCAGCGTTTCTTCTGCACAATCGAAAACACGCCGGTTGGCGTTGCATGGCCGCGCATGCCCGTCGAGACCGGCGCCTTGGCGACCAGCCCCTCGCTGCCATAGAAGGAGACGTGCTGATCGCCAATCGATACCACGGCGAAGAGCGGGCCGGTGATCGGCGGGAGAGGCTTGGGATCCTCCTTCACCCGTCGCGCCGTCTGCTCGCTCGAGAAGCGCTCGCGCCAGCCGCTATCGGCGGCGGATACGGCATGGATGCCGGCAATAAGGCTTGCAGCAAAACCGAAAGCAACAGCGGAGTAAAAATGCGCCGTCAGAGTAGGCCGCCTGGCGGCGGTACGTTTCGTCCCCTGCACTATCAATCTCCCTCGGAAGGCACGCAAACAGCCCCACTTGAACATACCGCGCCATTTCGAGTCCAAGCTGAGCACCCTGATCGATAGACCAAAAATCCTTTACAATGCGTGGGGCGGCAAGGGCGTAAGTTGCGGTTTGTATCACAAAGGCGTCAAACGCTCGTCTTCTTGCGCGACCCGTTGCATTGAGAACACCCTTTACTGCCGCCGCCTGCACCAGGCAGTTGCCAAAAGCCCGCCGACAAGCCAAATGCGCAGGGGACAGGCTCTGCAATTGCTGAAATCGCTTAAAGGACAGTCTCCATGCCCGACACAAATCCTTCTGCCGCTATGCACCCTGCCATCACGCCCGGCCGCGTGGCCGTGGTGACGGGTGCCGCGAGCGGAATCGGCCTTGCCGCGGCAAAGCGCTTCGCGCGCCTGGGGCTGAAGGTCTACCTTGCCGATCTGAACGAGGAGGCGCTAACCGCGGCGACCGACGCCGTGATCGCGCTCGCCAAGGGCGGGGCGGACAGCGTCAGGGGCGCCACCTGCAATGTCAGCCGCTTTGAGGATCTGGTCCGCTTGAAAAACCTTGCCTATGACGAGTTTGGTGAGGTCGCCGTCTTGATGAACAACGCCGCCGTTGGTCATAATCCTGGCAAGCCGTGGGAGGGGCTCGACGGCTGGGAGACCCTGATGGGCGTCAATCTGTGGGGCGTCATCCACGGCACGCAGGCTTTTTTGCCGTCCATGATCGCGGCAGGCAAGCCAGCGGCGGTTATCAATACCGGCTCCAAGCAAGGCATCACCACGCCGCCCGGCAATTACGCCTACAATGTCTCCAAAGCCGGAGTGAAGGTGTTCACAGAAGGGCTCGCGCATGAGCTGCGCAGCAGCGCCGGCAAGGCGATCACCGCCCATCTCCTGATCCCCGGCTATACCTTCACCGGGATGACAGCCCGTTCGGAGGAAAAGCCGGCAGCGGCATGGACTCCCGATCAGGTGATCGACTTCATGCTCGACAGTCTCGGCCGCGGCGATTTCTACATTCTCTGTCCCGACAATGAGGTGACGCGCGCGATCGATGAGCGCCGCATCGCCTGGGCAGCCGGCGACATCATTGAGAACCGGCCGGCGCTCTCGCGCTGGCACCCCGACTACAAGGATGCCTTCGAGAAGGCCAGCCGCGGCGCGTAGGCGGCCGGGCTTTCCGGCTGCCGAGCCAAGCTAAAACCGCACGGTCGCGTGCATCCGGTGCAGGCGCAAGAGCGCCCGCACTTTTTCGGAATTGCACCCCTCGGCGCGGATCAGGTTGAACGCGGCGTCCTGCAGCTTCTCGATGTGTTCGAGATCCTGCTTGCGCACCTCCTCCGGATCGGTGCCGGGGGAGCGTCCCATGATCACTTCGGTCGCCTTTCTCGATATGATGGCGAAGTTTCGGTCATGAACGCCCTGCAAGTCCGAGTCACCGCCACGGCATTTTTGTGCGGCGATGCTCGCCACGATGAAATTGTCGCGCAGCGCGACGATGTCGATCTGTTGTTGTTGAGCGAACCCCAGGCCGGGCCAGCCGACCAGGAAAACGAAGAGCAGCCGTTTCATTCATCAAGGCTACTACAGCGACAGCGAAAATGCGACGCCCGCTTCTCCCGCGCGCGATCCCCAACGCTGTGTTTCGTCCTTGCGCTTAAGGCGACGCGCTGCTTAGTTCGTCATTTATCAATCACAAATGCGGGATGAAACGCATGGATCCGGATCTGGTCAGACAACAGGCCGAGGAAGAAGCAGCAAGCCGCCTACTCTCCCGCCGTGATCTGCCACCGGACAAGCGCGTCGAGCCGGTCCTGCCGATGGGCACGCGGGCGCATCCAGCCCGCCGGGCGACCGGATCGCTAGGCGGCGGCATTTATCCGAGGGGGCCAGAGATTGCCGTCCGCGCGTTGACGCTAGGCTGGGGCGCCGCGGTCGGCATTGCCGCGTCCGCCACGCTCGGCACTATCGTTGGCATTGTCGGCGGCATGATGCTCGGCGTGAAGCTGCAGCTCGTGCCGTTGCAGACGGTGCTGATTGGGGCAACGGCCGGACTGGTGCTTGGATGGCAGGTCGGCGCCCTGGCGCTCATTCAGCGGGCAGGGGTAACCTGGTGGCGCGCTTATGGGGTCGCCATTCGGGCCGTGTTTGTGATCGTGTTCGTGCTGGCTGTGGCGATGTTCGTTGCGCCACATTTCATCGGCGCGCCCCTTGCGCCGAACGCACCATTCGACATCGCGGTGTTCTGGAAGAGCGTTGCGGCAGGCGCGGCGATCGCTGTGATCCTCGGCGCGATAGCCCTACACCGGGCGCTGCGTTTAACGGCAGAGCGTTCGTAGCGGCCGCGCCGCTACTAGCGCGATCCTGTCGCCACCGGGCCGTCGCTGGAGCTCCATTCCGCCCAGGAGCCATCATAAACCGCGGTATAGTCGTTGCCGAGCTGCGCGAGGGCGAAGGCGATGACGCAGGCAGTCACGCCTGAGCCGCAGCTCGCCACGACCGGCCGGTTCACGTCGACGGCATGCGCGGCAAATGCCGCCCGAATCGCTTCGGGCGATTTGAACGTACCATCCGGCTGGATCAGTTCGGTATAGGGCACGTTCTTGGCGCCGGGCATATGGCCAAGGCGCGGCACATCGCGCGGCTCAGGCTCGGTCCCGGCAAAACGTCCCGCCGCACGCGCATCGACGATCTGCGCCTTGTCCGATCCGATCAGCGCCTTGACGTCGTCGAGGTCACGCACCAGCGCACCGTTCCTGCGGACGGTGAAATGCCGCTCGCCGCGCCGGGGCGGCTCGACCGCCTCAATGGGGCGGTCCTCCTGGCGCCATTTGCTGAAACCGCCATTGAGAATTGCGACATCGTCATGCCCCATCACCCGGAACATCCACCAGGCGCGCGCCGCGCTCGACATATTCTGGGTATCATAGGCGATCACGCGCGTACCATCGCCGATGCCCATCGCCTTGACCCGCGAGGCGAATTTCTCGGGCGAAGGCAGCATATGCGGCGTCGGGTTGGTCGCGTCGGACAGTTCCTCTATGTCGAAATAGATGGCGCCCGGGATATGCGCGTTGCGATATTCTTCATAGGCGTTGCGCGGGGTCGTCGGTAGATAGAGCGTGGCATCGATGACAACGACGTCAGGGGCGCTCAAATGGGTAGCGAGCCAATCGGTTTCGACCAGCCATTTGCTGGAGTTGTTCATTTGGCGTGTCCTCCCGCCGGCACAAAGACACGGGGCCGGGTGCTTCGACTTTTCATCTCAGCAATTATGGCGCAAGCGCGCGCAAGACAACAAGACGCTTCTCGCTAATGTCCCGGGCACTATTCTCTGTGCAGGATACGGTTGACCACGAGATTGCCCCAGCCCCGCGCAGCAAAGCGCGCCTTCACCGCCTGGGGATCGTAATGCGTGTCGATCCAATCGAGGAAATCGATCGGGCTCCGGCTGGCGTGCTCCAGATAGGCCGTGAATACGGCATCGAGAACGCCGGTGTCGGCCTGTTTGATATGGCCGTAGCGCAGGCTGAGCTGACGGACAGCTTCCTCGACCGGCCGCCGCTCCGCGAAGATCAGATAGAGCGCGCTCATGAGGCCGACGCGGTCCGCGCCCGATTTGCAATGCATCAGCATCGGATATTCCACGCTCTCGAACAGCGCCTTGGCGTTGTGGAAGAAGGCGGGAGGTGGGGCGGCGCGCGAATGGGCGCGGAAGTCGATCAGGCGGATTCCGTGGCGGGCACAGGCCGCGTACTCCAGGCGATAGCTGCCGCAATCGCGAAAACCGCGCAGATTGACGATGGTGCGGATACCCCGCCGCGCGAACCAGGCAATCTCATAAGGGGCCGGCTGAGAAGACCGCCACACCTTCGGCGAGACTTTGTGGCGGTTGGCATACAAAGCACGGAATACGCCGTGATCGACCAGTATGAGGTCGGCGTGCTCCAGGACGCGGTCCACGGAATTCCCGAGCCAGGGCGGAAGATTGTGCCGAATGGAGCGCCGCACACCGCGATAGCCGCTCTGAAGCGCCCTGACGTAAGGACGGGTCTTTCGGCGGGTATATTTGAGCATGAAGTCCTTTCGTGGTGAGCTGCTCTTGTGCCGGACACATTGTGGTAGGGGAAGCACGACTTTGTGAGCAAGTGCAGATATGTCGCCATGCCTGTGGCTAAACGGCAACAGCACGCGCCGTGAAGCGAAGGGTCCCGTCTAAGCGCCTCGTTCTCATGTTATTTCGCCCGGCTCGTCAAGCGAAAGGGACCGCGTGGCCGGGTCGGCTTCCAGATCGCGAATGCCAGGCAGCTCGCCAGCCGATTGGCCTCGATCAGCGCTCGGAGAAGGCGACATCGAGTGAGCGGTAGACCGGCTTGAGCATATAGCGGAACAGTGACTTCGAGCCGGTGACGATGTGCGCCTCGACCGTCATGCCAGGCAGGAGCTGCGCCATGCGATCGCCATTGCCGAGCCGGTCTTCCTTCAGCTTGATGCGGGTGCGGTAATAAGGCTCGCCATGCTCCTGCTTGAAGGTCGTGGCGGAGATCCCAATCACCTCGCCATGCGCCAACCCCATGACGCTGGGGTCAAAATTTGACACGCGCACCTCGGCTTTGTCGCCGACCTTTACGTGACCGAGATCGCGCGCTCTGAGCTGAACCTCGGCGAGGATGCCGCTGTCGAGCGAGACGATCTCGGCGACGAGGTCGCCGGGCTTTAGCACCTCACCGGGCGATTTATGCGGCAGGAGATTGATGGTGCCCTCGGCCGGGGACAAGACCACCAGCCGCATCACCCGATCCCGATGTTTGATGAGCGAGTTCGATGTTTCACCGAGATCACCGGCAACCTTGGCGCGTTCATCGTTCAGCTTCTGCAGCCGCTCCGCCTCCGCCTTGCGCAAAGCGCCGCGTGCCTCCTCCGCCGCCGTCTCCAGCTTCTGGATCTCAGCTTTGAGGCTAGCGAGCTTGGCGTTTGCCGACTCCAGCCGAGACTTCGCCTCCAGATAGCCAAGGCGTGAGGTGTGGCCCTGATTGTAGGACTTTTCGCGGATGGCGGTCTGCTCGCGCTCGATTTCGATCTAAATCTTGGCGCTCTCCAGTTGGGCCCGGCCGGCCGCAAGCGCGCCTTCAGCCTGCTGAATGCCGAACAGCAGCTGTTGCCGCTCGCTCTGCCAGGCGCTCAGCGTCTGGCGGTGGAGAGCCATCTGGTCGGTCGTCAGATCGGGATAGTTCGTTGCCAGATCGCCAAAGACCGGCTCCTTGCCATTGATGGTGGCGTTCAGATCGATCTGGCGCAGCCGCAGGAGAGCCTGGCGCGACAGGAGCTGCTGGAAATCGGCCTCGGCCAATTCCGGTTTGAGGCGCAGGAGCGGCGTACCCGGCGTGACCTTGTCGCCCTCTGCAACATACATCTTATCGATGATGCCGCCCTCCAGATGATGCACGCCTTGCACGAAACTTGCCGAGACGATCTCGCCTGGCGCAATTGCAAGCTCGCGCATCTGGGCAAGCACCGACCAGGCGACGATCCCCACGAACAGCGCAACAATCCCATAGACCAGCCAACCATAGAGCCGCTGAGCCCCTCCGTCACGCAGGGAGGGCGGCAGCATGAGGAATTTGCCAAGCTTGTCGAGCCCGTCCTGCGTGCTCATCTGTGGGCCTCCTTCGGGGCATTCGGCAGGATGTCGCGGATGTCCTTCAGCGGCGCCACAGGCTGACCTGACGCTGCTGAAGCCTTGAATTTTTCGCCAAGCAATGTCGCGATCACGCGGTTCGGTGCGTCCTGTGCGATCACCTGCCCGGACCGGAGCACGACCAGGCTGTCGGCGAGATACATATAGGAGGGGCGGGTCGTCGCCAGCACGATGGTCGCCTTGCCCTTCATGGCCCGCAATTTTTGGCGCAGCGCGTCGTCATCTTTGGCATTGAGGCGCGCGGCTGGTTCGTCGAGCAGATAGATCGCCGGCGAACCGATGAAGGCGCGCGCCAGCATGACCTTCTGCAGGAATGCCTCGGTGCCGATCACCGGGTGATGGGGGTCAAGCGGCGCGTTGATGCCGTCTTCAACGCCGGCCAGTATGTGCTCGCCGCCGAATTCCTTGAGCGCGGACAAAATCGCCTCATCGCTTGCCGCCGGATGGCTGAGACGGATGTTCTCCGCGATCGTGCCGCTGAACAGCTCCTGTGTTTGCGGGAGGAAGCCGATAGCGTGCCGCAGCAGCCCGGCGTCGAACTGGCGGTAGTCGAGACCATCGATCAGCACCGCACCGGCCTGAGGCAGATAGAGCTGGGCGATGATCTTCAGGAGCGTCGACTTGCCTGCCCCGACGTGCCCTGTCACGGCGACAAAGCTGTTGCGCGGCACTTGCAGCGATATGCCTCTGATGGCTGGCTCGCCGCGGGGTGTGTAGCGCATCACCACGCCTTGCAGCTCGATCGGCCCTTTGAAACTGCGCGCAACCGTCGGGACGACTTCGGGACGATATTCCGGCTCGATGCGCATCAGCTGATCGATCTGCTGGATGATCGCCTGCGCCTGGCTGAGCTTATTGAGGTTGAGGAACGCGGTCTGGATAGGCCCGAGCACGCGCCACACCAGCATCATCATCGCGAACAGCGCGCCGGCCGTGAAGGCGCCCTGGGTCACCAGATAAGTGCCACACCCGATGATGGCGCTGCCGGTAAGCATGACCAGCGACTGCGACAGCGTCTGCTCGATGACGCTTGCCCGGTGCGCGGCGGCGGCATGCTGCAGACTTCCTTCCGTCAGGAGTTGGTAGCGGTCGATCCAGACCTGCTCGGCGCCGCAGCGGCGGATCACGTCGATGTTGTCAGCGAACTCCATCAGGTATTTGTGAGATTCCGAGCGCATATCCCCGGCTTTCGAGGTGTGGCGGCGCGTCATCGGCACCGCAAGGCCAATGAGCAGAACCAGCAGCACGACGAAAGCGACGATAAGCCAGCCGAGCGAACCGCCGATCAGGAAGACTGCAGAGACGAAGATCAAAATGAAGGGTATATCGAGCAGCGCTGCGGCCAGCGGCCCGCTGAATACGTCTCGCATCGATTTAAACAACTTAAGGCGGGCGAGCTGTGCGCCGACCGAGGCGTTCTCGATCAGATGGGCCGGCAGCAGCAACAGCCGCTCGAAGGCCGCCGTCATCATCAGGCCTTCCATTCGCGCCCCGAGATAGGCAAGACACCGCGCGCGCATCTCGCGCAGCATAAATTCCACGCCGAGTGCAAGCAGCACGCCGGCAAACAGATAGAACAAGCTGGAGAGCGACTTGGCCGCCACCGCTTGGTCATAGACGACGATGAGATAAATCGGCACGGCAAGGCCAATGAGATTGATCGCAAAGGTCATGATGAACAGCGAGCGGATGGTCGAGAACTCGCCGGCCACCAAGCTCGCGGACCAGCTCGAGAACGCCTTGCCGATACTTCGCGTGCGCGTGCTGTCCGGCGCAACGGTATAGACCTCGCTGTTCAGCGTGGCGGCATCGTCAGGGCTGATCGTGGCGATGACGGCGCCTGCGCCCTTGAACACTGTCAGGCGGCCATCTTCCTGCCGCGACAGCATCACCCAGACATCGCCGTCCGCCAAAGTCAGCAGGAACGGAAATGCGGAATCGGGCATTTCGCCCGGCTCGACCACAGCTCGCGTCGTCAGGTAATTCAGCCGGAAGAGCACGCGGCGCAGATCGGCGAAGGTGGCAAGCGGCTGATCGTCCCCGATCGCCTCGCGCAGATAGCGCGCCTCACCAGACCACCCGAGCGCCGCAAGCAGCGGTCTCAGGCAGGTTGCGGCGGGCATGCTGTCATCGCCTGGCACCATCACATCGGAGCCCAGCCACGGCAGGCGCACCGCCCCGGACCGCTGAACTGTATTTTGTGCGAGCGCCGCGCTCGCACCGCCGGTCTCGGGCTGAGCGCTCATATTCGTCTGAAATCCCTCGAGCCCTGCGCGATCCCGGGAGCCCGAACAATTCCGGCGGGCATTGCGGCCGCCGCAGCCGACAGATCACCGAGCGGACACAGCCTGCCTTCGCGGATTTCATACACCCGGTCGGCGGCCGAAAACACCGAGCCGCGCTGGCTGGTTAGGATCGCTGTCGGCCGCGCGGAGCTGAGCCGCAGCGCCCTCTCGAGGCGGCGGTAATTGTCGATATCAAGCAATGCGCCGATCTGCGACACCAGCAGAATCGCGGGCAGCTGGGCCAGCGCGCGGGCAATCATCAGCGCCTGCTGGAAGCCATAGGGCAGGACGATTTGGGCACCGTCGCCGATCGGCGTGTCATAGCCCTCGGGCAGCTTGTTGATCTGCGCATCGAGCCCGATCGCCTCGATCGCCGCGACCGCCTCGGCGATATAGGCACCGCTGCGGAACATGGCGACGTTCTCCAGGATGGTGCCGCGGAAGATCGAGACCCGGCCATCGATCCTCTGAATGGCGCGCCTCTGGCTGCGCATTTCGGAGGACGATGCCTCGATGCCATCGATCAGCGCGCGGCCGTGCGGCGGGGCCTTCGTGCCTTCGATGAGTGACAGGAGCTCGCCCTTGCCGCTGCCGATTGGGCCGGCAATGCCGATCACCTCCCCCGGCCCAACATCCATGCTGAGCCCGCGAAATCCGCTCCAGTTGCCTTGTGGCGGCATCACCACGTCAATGAGTTCGATGGTCCCCTTGACCGGCACGGCGGGCGGCATGGCGGCGGCCGAGGGCAGATCGTGAATCGCCTTCAGCCGGGCCTCGGCCATGGCATAGCCTTGCATATGCGCCGCGGTCGAGATGACGCGGAATACCGGCTGTGCCACACGTGTCGCCAAAAGGCTGCAGCAGGCGAGACTGCCGATGCTCATGGAGCCTTCGATAACCCATATTGCCCCAGCGGTAGAAACGGCGACCATCATCACGTTCGAGAACAGCTGGCCGGCCATTGGCAGCCGATTGTTCTGCAGTACAGCGTGGTAGGAATAGGCCACGCCGTGCGCCAGCATGGCCTCGAAGCGCCGATAGATCTGAGTCTCCATGGCGAATAGCTTGATAGTGCTAATACGCCCGAGCCATTCCGCGATATGGGCGTAGCGCTTATCGTCCTCTTCCCGCCGCGCCTCGGTAAGCTGGCGCTGGCGGCCAATCATCCAGAACATCACCACCGCAAATACGCCGATCAGCGCAATCGGCACAGCGACGAGCCAGCCCCCGATCAGGCCGACCATGCCAAGGAAGATCACGACGAAGGGCAGGTCGATGAACAAATATTTGTCGGCATTCTCTTTGACGCTTGCCGTTTCCTCGACGGCCGTCATCCGGTCGAGCCAGTAGCGGCCCGGCTTTTGCCTGACGATCGCAGGATCGGTGTGGAGCAGCCTCGCTATGGCGAGCACGCGGCCGCGAAAGGCGTTTTCCCGCGCTGCGTGGGTCATCATGCTGTCGCGCAAGATCCGCAGCGTGATGTCGATCACCACGACTGCGAACAGCCCGAGCATCAGAATCATCAGCGTGCTGATCGCCGCATTGGGCAGGATGCGATCGTAGATCTGCAGGAGCGTCAGCGGCAAGGCCAGCGCCAGGAGGTTGACGAGGAAGGAAGCGAGCAGCACGGGGAGCGGTGTGGTGATGAACTCTCGCGCAGCCTTCCTGAAAATCGACTGGTATAGCGGGGCCGGCAGCGCCGCGACCTCCGCCACCCTGGTTTCAGGCGCAGGGTTTAAGAAGTCATTCACGCGGGCTCGCACCCACGCGAGCTGCTCAAGCTTGAGCATAAGCTTCCACTAAGGTTTCTATCCGATTGCTGGCGCACGCTAGCGCCGTTGAATCGCCGAAACGTAAAGGCAAAGTCTCAACTTCTCTGCAAAGCGCCATTTCGACAGCGCGGCATTGCGCGATAAGGGCTGCCGATCCATTTGTTAAGGCCTGCTTTCACCTTGTCGTGATCATGCTTTTACGTGAAAGGACACCCAATGCGCGCCTTGCTCATCCTATTCGTTGCGCTGATTTTTGCACCTGGCCTCGCCAGCGCCGCGGAGGAGCCGGATCTGATCTTCAAGAAGACGACAGTATGGAAATTCCTCTCGCCGGATCACAAGCTTGCGACTTACGCGATCGATGATCCGTTGATTGATGGCGTCGCCTGTCATTTCACCGTGCCGGAAAAGGGAGGCTGGACCGGCTGGCTCGGGGTCGCCGAGCAATTGTCGAATGCCTCCCTCGCCTGCCGGCAGGTCGGACCCATCAATTTCAAGGAAAAGTTCGAGCAAGGCGAGGAGATGTACCGCCAGCGCCGGTCATTCTTCTTCAAGAAGCTGCAGATCGTGCGCGGCTGCGACAAGAAACGCAATGTGCTGGTCTATCTCGTTTATACCGACAAGCTGATCGAGGGGAGCCCCGAGAACTCCACCTCGACCGTGCCGATCATGCCCTGGGGCGCCGATGGCGAGGCTGCGAAATGCGCGGATTGGGTGACGGAGTAAGGCGGGTGCCCGGCCTCGCGCCTTCGTCTCTCAGCCGGCAATCACCGCGACATGCGCGGGCGAGCTGAACGCGACCGAGCCGTCGCTTTTCTGGAAGCCGGCGAGATCCTCGCGAGCCGCCCGGAGCAGTGTGTGATACTGATCCTCGTCGATCATGTCGGCGAGCGTCCATCCTTTCACGTCGGTGTGCACCCAGGACTCGAGCGATGGGAAGCGCGCCGTGACCGGGATCGCCTCGATGCGCTCTGCTCGCAAGCCGGCATCGGCAAGGATGCTCCGCAATACGTCCAGATCGCCGAGCACAAACGGCGCGCGCATGGCGTCGGCTGCGCGTGCGCCGAACAGGCGGTCCAGCAAGGCGACCACGGCCACGTAGCCCGGCGAGCGCTCCAGCGCATCCCACACTGCGACCAGCATCCGCCCGCCCGGCCGCAACACCCGCTTCATTTCGCGCAGAGCGCCCGCACGATCATCGAAGAACATCAGGCCGAACTGGCCTAGTACGCGATCGAAACGCTGGTCGGCAAAGGGCAGGCTTTCGGCGAGGCCAAGTTGCCAGTCGATATCAGGGGCGAGGCGGCGTGCGACCGCCAGCATACCCTCGTTTCGGTCGAGACCGGTCACGCTTCCCGGCTCACGCGTGTAGCGGGTGGCTTCCCGTGCCAGCACGCCCGTCCCGCAAGCGACATCCAGCACGAGATCTGAAGGGCCGATATCTGCGGCGCGCGCCACATATTGCGCTGGCTCCAGAAACAGTGCCGGGACGAAGAACTCTTCATACACATCGGCGGCGCTGCGGCTGACCTGTCCTTGCTGTGCCTGATCCATGGTCCCCTCCTTTCGGTGCGTCCTGATGCAGTGAGAAAAAATGAGAAAAACCGGCCAAACAGACTGGCCCTTCCGGCTATCCAAGGCTGTGCCCAATGGAAGCCAGGAGCAACTACACAGTCTGTAGTTCGGCGTCCCGGACGGGCGTGGTAGGGTCAGGAAAAGGGAGGGTGACGATGAAAGGCTATGGTCAATTCTGTCCTGTCGCCAAAGCAGCCGAGTTGTTCTGCGAGAAGTGGACACCTCTCATCATTCGTGATCTTGCTTGCGGCGCGACGCGGTTTTCGGAGTTGCAGCGCGGTGTGCCGCTGATGTCTCCGACTCTCCTGTCACGGCGCCTGAAGCAGCTCGAGGCCGAGGGCATCCTCGAGCGCCGCCCGGGCGCCGGCGGCAAGACCGCCACCTATCATCTGACCACCGCGGGCCGTGAATTCGTGCCGGTCATCGAAGCGCTTGGCGTGTGGGGACAGCGCTGGTCAAGGCGCCAGCTTGCGGAGGGCGAAATCGATCTCAGCCTCCTGGTCTGGGCGCTGGAGCGCAGTGTCGATGGCGCCGCCTTCGGGCCAGAGCGCACCGTGGTACGCCTGGAATTCACCGATCAATCGCCAGCAAAGCGCCTGTGGTGGTTCGTGAACGAGCGGGGATCTGTCGAGCTTTGCCTGGAGGAGCCGGGCTTCGGCACCGACCTCTATCTGACCTGTACGCTTCCCGATATGATCTATCTGGTGCGCGGCGATCTTCCACTGCCCCGAGCCATTTCGAGCGGGCGCCTCGATGTGCATGGAGATTCCGCCAGGCGCGTCAAGCTGAAGGCGTGGCTTAATCTCAGCCCGCTCGCAAGCATTGACTCGCAGCGGCCGGTCACCGTCGCCGCCGAATAGCTCGTGGAAGCGCGTAACGGACGAGCCGGCCAGGCACGTCTCTCTCACCTGCTGGCAATCCCACCACAAAAGCCGGAAATCTCGACAGAGTTGCAGCCGCGGCGAACATATCCGCCCCGGGGAGGTTGTTATCTTTGTAGAGGGTTGCTGGAGATAGGCTTTGGCGAGGGCGTTAGACGATCGTTGAACTTGCTCTTCCGGCCTAACCGGAGACTAATTTCCTTTATGTCATATTTTTTGCAGCTCGGTCACGACGAGCTTCGAAGCAGTAAAAAGAGGAAACACAAGGAGAAAATGATGCTAACTCAACGCATTGGCGCCTGCGCCTTGGCAATCGCGACAATAGCCGCGCCGCTCACGGCGCGGGCGGAGGAATTTATCAACATCCTCACGGGCGGCACCGGCGGTGTCTATTATCCGCTTGGGGTCGCGCTCTCGAAGATCTACGCCGAAAACATCAAGGACTCCAAACCCTCGGTTCAGGCGACCAAGGCTTCGGTCGAGAACCTCAATCTCTTGCAGTCCGGCAGGGGCGAAATCGCCTTTACCCTGGGCGATTCGCTCGCCGACGCCTGGAAGGGCAATGCCGAGGTCGGCTTCAAGTCCAAGCTCGACAAGCTGCGCACCGTCGCGGCGATCTATCCAAACTATATCCAGGTTGCAGCGCTGAAGGATTCCGGCATTAAGACGCTCGCCGATCTGAAGGGCAAACGGCTCGCGGTCGGTGCGCCGAAATCCGGCACCGAACTCAACGCCCGCACCATTCTCGGCGCCGCCGGGATGTCCTACGACGCTCTCGGCAAGGTCGAATATCTGCCCTTCGCCGAATCCGTCGAGCTGATGAAGAACCGCCAGCTCGATGCGACGCTGATCTCGGCCGGGCTTGGCGTCTCCTCCATCCGCGACTTGTGCGCTTCGGTGGATTGCGTGATCGTCGAGATACCCAAGGAGGTGGTGGAAAAGGCCGGCTCCCCCTATCAGTCGGCCGCGATCCCGGGCGGCACTTATAAGGGCAATGACAGCGACGTCAATGCCGCAATTGTGCCGAATTATCTGGTGACCCGCGCCGGCCTTTCCGACGACGAGGTCTACCAGATGACCAAGACACTGTTCGACAAACTACCCTCACTTCAGGCCGCGCACGCCGCTGCCAAGGACGTCTCGCTGGACAAGGCGGCCAAGAACCCGCCGGTGCCGCTGCATCCCGGCGCTGAGAAGTTCTACAAGGAAAAAGGCGTGATGTAGCAGCCGCTCGCGAATTTTAAAGCCGCGGCGCCGACCAAGGCGCCCGCGGCTTTTGCCGCTTTCGATATGTCTCGCTGCGCATCATTCCCGTATAGTGATGCAGGGCGGGCCGATCCGGGCAGCGAGAGGGGATGGCGTCATGACCGACATCGATATCGCCGCTGTTGAGCAAGGCGGTCCACTGCCCGGCCAGACCAAGACCGAGGCGCGCCTCGAAAGAGGCTGGGGCGACGACATCGAAGGCCGCCTGCTGTTCTGGATCGCCGTCGCTTTCTCGACTTTCCAGATCATCACGGCAATGTTCAGCCCGCTGCCGAGCGAGATCGTGCGCTCGGTGCATGTCGGCTTCCTGATGATCATGGTGTTCGGCGTCGCCTCGCTGCTGACCGAGAGCGCCCGCGCCAAGCTGATCTATTGGGCGCTCGGCGTGATGGGCTTCGCCCTCGGCCTCTATAAGTGGGTGTTCTATCAGGACCTGCTGCTGAGGGCCGGCGATCCCAACATCATCGACATCATCGTCGGTATCATCGTCGTCCTCCTGGTGTTCGAGGCTGGCCGGCGGATGATGGGTCCGGTGCTGCCGATCATCTGCGCGATCTTCCTGAGCTACGCCCTGTTCGGCGAGTATTTCCCGAGCCCCCTCAATACCCGCGGTTATGATTTCAGCCAGGTCGTCGACCAGATGTTCCTCGGCACCGAGGGCATCTACGGCATCCCGGTCTACGTCTCCTCGACCTACATCTTCCTATTCATCCTGTTTGGCGCGTTCCTGGAGCGCGCCGGCATGATCGCGCTGTTCACCGACGTGGCGCTCGGCACCGTCGGCCATGCGCGCGGCGGTCCGGCCAAGGTGGCGGTGATCTCCTCCGGGCTGATGGGCACCATCAATGGCTCCGGCATCGCCAATGTCGTGACTGTGGGCCAGTTCACCATCCCGTTGATGAAGCGCTTTGGTTATCCGGCCCATTTCGCCGGCGCGGTCGAGGCGACCTCGTCGATGGGCGGCCAAATCATGCCGCCGGTGATGGGCGCCGTCGCCTTCATCATGGCGGAGACCATCAACGTCCCCTATTCCGCGGTGTGCTTCGCCGCCATCGTCCCGGCGCTGCTTTATTACTATTCGGCGTTCTGGGCCGTGCATCTGGAAGCCGGAAAGCGCGGCCTGATCGGCCTGACCAAGGACGAATGCCCGAGCGCGATCGATGCCTTGCGCAAGAACTGGTACCTGCTGATGCCGCTTGCGGCGCTTGTGGCGCTGCTGTTCGCGGGCTATACGCCGCTGTTCGCCGGCACGGTCGGCCTGGGGCTCACGGTCATGGTGATCTTCGGCCATCCGATCGTCGATGCGCTGCCGGTGCCAGCCCTGCGCGCGGTGTTTTGGATTCTGCTCGGCGTCTCGGCGGCGCTGTTCTTCGAATATGGCATCTGGCTGCTGATCGGCATGGTGGCGGTGCTGATGGTCGCGACGCTGTTCGTCAGAGGTGGCCGCGCGACTTTGAGTGTAGCGCTGAACAGCCTTGCCGACGGCGCGCGCCATGCGCTGCCCGTGGGCGTGGCCTGCGCGCTGGTCGGTACCATCATCGGCACGCTGACGCTCACCGGCGCCGCTACCAACTTTGTGCGCGTGATCGTCTCGGTGGGCGAGAGCTCGATCTTCCTGTCGCTGTGCCTGACGGCGCTGACCTCGCTGGTCCTCGGCATGGGCATCCCCACCATACCGAATTACATCATTACCTCCTCGATCGCTGCGCCGGCGCTCTTGCAACTCGGCGTGCCGCTGATCGTGTCGCATATGTTCGTGTTCTATTTCGGCATCATGGCTGACCTCACGCCGCCAGTGGCGCTCGCGGCGTTCGCGGCGGCCTCGATCGCTAAAGAGTCAGGGTTCAAGATTGGCTGGACCGCCGTTAAGATTGCGCTGCCGGGCTGGATCGCGCCGTTCATGGCGGTTTATGCACCGGCGCTGATGCTGCAGCCAGTCGGACCGCGCGTTGCCGCCTATGGGCTGGTTCTGGCCGCGGGTTATGTAATCCTTAAGGCGGTGATCGCGGTAACGCTATGGGGCGTGACCGCGATCGGTTATTTCCTCGCCCCGGTGGGCTGGCCGGAGCGCATTCTCGCCTTCTTGGCGGCCGCGCTTCTCGTGCTCGAAATGCCCTGGACCGATCCGGCCGGCTTTGCCGCCTGCGCCGCCTTCTTTGCCTATCAATTCTGGAAAGGCCGCGCGGCACCGTCCGCGGTGGCGAGCAAGCCGGCGGAATAGGCATGGAGCTCTGCCTACTCGCGGCCGGCGCCACCATTCGTCTCGGCACGATCGCGCTGACGCTCGCCTGGACCCATTCGATCGAGAAAACCCGCTGGGAGGAGGACTGGCGCCTGACGCCTGCCGGGCTGGTGCTCACGGAGGACCGCGTCGAGGCGACTGGCGCTGGCATGGAGCCGCCGCTGGATGCGCGTTTCGACGGCAAATGGTGGCACTACACGCCGCCGCTCGCTCCGATGAAGGATGTGGTGCTGCGCCGCTCCGGTACGACAGATGACTGGCAGGTCTGCATCGCCGGCACCTGCCGCGCCATGGGCAGTTATTTGCCTAACGCGGAAGCCGACCCCGTAACGCTCGCCGCCTGCCCGTAAAAGGCAAACTTTCGCGGGTAACTTTGCCACCTTGCCCGCTTACGAGTCAGCGCACGAATGCGCTCATCTCGCGGCGGGCGGAAATGATGTTGGGCTTTTGCGTAAACACCACCGAGACGCGGATGTCGCCCCTACAATGCAGAATCTGCAGCGACACCTCCGAGCCATGGCGCCGCAACACGAAATCCACGCTGCCATTGCCAAGCGTCAGCCCGCGAATCGTAACCTCGTCGAGGAAAGACGGCAGGCGTGGATTGCGCAGCCGGATCTCGCCGAGCTGCGAATTGAACTCAAAGCCGAGCGAGGCGTCGAGCAGCGAGAAGGGCGTGGCACTCGCCCAGGCTTGCGGTGCGCAGGCGACCGGATAGAGGGTCGGCCCCCTGCCTTGCTTGCGGGTAAAACCGCAGTACAGCTCCGGCAGGCGGCGCAGATCAATATAGGAGGCTGCATCGTAGAGCCCCTTGAAGATCCGCTCGACCGCATCCATCGCGCCATAGCGCGCCAGCCCCAGCGCGATCATTGCATTGTCATGCGGCCAGATCGAACCGTTGTGATAGGACATCGGATTGTAGCGCAACTCGCCCTTAGCGATGGTGCGGATGCCCCAGCCTGAAGACATTCGCGGGCGCAGCATTTCCTGGGCGACAATGGCAGCCCTGTCCGGTCGTGCCATGCCGGAGAACAGGAGATGCCCGGCATTGGATGACCGCACCCGGCAGGGCTCTTTCTTCCCGTCCAGCGCCAATGCGTAGGTATCCAGATCGGGCAGCCAGAACACATCCTCGACGCGCTGGGCAAGCTTTTCGGATTGCTGCTCCAGCTCGTCGGCGCGATCGAAATGGCCGAGAAGGCGGGCGCAATAGGCAGCCCGGCGCTTGGCCTCGTAAACATAGCCTTGCACTTCGACGAGCGTTATCGGACCTTGGGCGAGCCGGCCATCGGCATGGAAGACGCTGTCATAAGAGTCCTTCCAACCCTGGTTGGCGAGCCCTTCCTCGGTCGCGCGCTGATATTCGACGAAACCGTCGCCATCGGGATCGCCATATTGATCGATCCAGCGCAGCGCCGCCTCGGCCGCGGGCCAGAGCTCGGCGAGCGTTTGGAGATCGCCGGTGCGCTCGATATAGCGGCCGAGCAGCACGATGAACAGCGGCGTCGAATCAACGCTGCCGTAATATTGCGCGAAGGGCACCTCGCCCAGCGCCGCCATCTCGCCGCCGCGCATCTCGTGAAGGATTTTACCGGGCTGGGCATCGGAGACCGCGTCCTCGCCCCTGGCCTGATAGGCGGTCAGCCGGCGGAGCACACCCTTGGCGACCTTAGGGTCGGCCCAGAGCAGTTGCATCGCCGTGATCAGCCCGTCGCGCCCGAAAGTCGTCGAATACCAGGGAATGCCGGCGTAAGGGTAGCGGCCCTCCGGAGTATCGGTCATCAGCATCGACAGATCGGCCATCGACCGGCAGAGCACTTCGTTAAAAATCTCGTTCGCGGTCTCGACGGTAGCGCAGGAGCGGGTCGGTGCGCGCAGTTCCCGGCGTACAGACAAGAAGCCGCGCAGGAACAGCCCGGGCCGCTGATCCGGAGCCTGATCGCAGCCCACCGTCAGGAAGATCGCCGTTTCCTTGCGCGGAGCGAGCGTAACACTGAAGGAGGCCGAATTGGCATTGACCTCGGTTGGCGCGGGATCGAACATGACGGTCGTGCGCCGGACACGGCCGTCCCGCCCGATATAGGTGATCACCACCTGGTCCGGTGCCGCCACGCGCCGGCTGATCACGCCGCGCTGGGGTCGCCGGGAGCCGCGCACCTCGAAGATGTCAGCGAAATCGCTGCCGAAATAGATGGTGGCGCGGAGTTTGACCTCGGCCTCGCCGTAATTGCGCAGGTTGATGCGCTGATAAAGGATGTCCTGCCAAATGAAGATGTTGCGGGTGAGGTGAACGGTGTCTTTCAGCAGGGTGATATGACCATCGGCGAACACATCCGGATTGGTCAATTCGACGGTCAGCATCGAATTGTCGTCGCGCAGATTTGAGCCGAGCAGAAGAGGTTGGAGGCCGTCTAGGACGACCTCCATATAGGACAGATAACGTGTATCGCAGTGAAATAGGCCATCTTCACCGCCCGTGGACGCGCCGATATCGCCATGGCTGTCGAGGACAATGAAGGTGTCGCCTTGCTTGAGCGTATGCCGGGTTCGCGACGCCTGTCCCCTTGCTGAAATATAGAAGGGGACCTCCGAGAACCCATCAGGACTTTTGGTTGTCTCTAACGTGATCTCGGCCGTCATAACGCTCCATTCAATTTACCGTTTCGTTGAACACCGACGATGGAATAGGCCTGCGCAAAGTGTCGGAGACCGACGGGCGCTGCCGCAAAAGCGAACGATAAACCGCCAGATAGCTCCGCGCCATGCGGCCAGAGGAAAAGCGATCTTCGAACTCGCGACGTACCTTCCGGCGGTCGAGCGACAGCAGCTGCGGTATTACCCGAACCGCTTCTTCCTCGGTATCCACAATCATACCCGTGACCCGGTCTTCCACAATTTCTGGAACAGAGCCACAGCGGAAAGCGAGCACCGGAGTACCGCAGGCCATCGATTCGATCATAACCAAACCGAAGGGCTCCGGCCAGTCTATCGGGAACAACAAACCAAGAGCATTCGACAGAAACGGTCCCTTTTGGCGCTCGTTGATTTCGCCGATGAACTCGACGCCGTCGCCCTCCCTCAGGAGAGGCTCGACGACAGCGCGGAAAAACGGCTCGTCGGCCTTATCGACCTTGGCGGCCATCTTCAACGGGATACCCGCGGCACGTGCGATCCTGATGGCGCGATCGGGGCGCTTTTCCGGCGACATGCGACCCAGGAAAGCGAGATAATTGCCGTTCGGATTGAAATTGCCTTTAAGCAAGTGGGTCGGCAGGCCGTGATAGACTGTCCCGACGAAATTGGCATCAGCGATCGGCTTACGCTGATCATCGGAAATGGACACCAGCGGCATCTCCGGGAAGCCGGCGAACAGCGGCTTGAGATCGGGCAAGTCCTGCCGGCCATGCAGCGTCGTCACCGTCCGTCCGGCTAGGGCATTAAATAACGGGAAATGGTAAGCTTCGACATGAAAATGCAGGACATCGAACTCGTCTGCCTGCCGGCGAACACGGTCGAGCATCAGCATGTAATACGGCATGTTGTCCTTGACCTTCGCATCGAGGCGAAGCGCTTGCGGACAGCAACCCACCAGTTCAGCGGCAGTTGTCGAATCACCGCTTGCGAACAACGTCACCTCATGGCCCATCTGAACCAACTCTTCGGTCAGATAGGATACAATGCGTTCCGTTCCTCCATAGAGGCGCGGAGGCACACTCTCAATCAGTGGTGAGATTTGAGCTATTCTCATCTGTATCTTCCATATGGCCACGAACCTCAGCGACAACTAACCTAAGACGAAAAAGTTCCCAAAAGAAGGCGGCGAAGAAAAAAGAAAGGCTTGGCTAAAAATTAGCCTTAAATACATCAAGCAAAGCACGGGAATATGCGCCGCAATAGATTTTGTAGTGCGGTCAAGTATAATTAGCGCAAAAAGGACATAAATTTGCGCAAATTTTCACCTGGAGGAACTTTTGCAACCAGGGAGTGTTTGGCGCTAATAGCGATTTACCGGGGACTACATGCATGTTTTTCGTCGCCGTTGCAACCGATTATGACGGTACTCTCGCTGAACATGGCATTGTGTCAGACAAAACTCTTGAGGCGATAAAAGCACTTAAACGCTCCGGACGCCGCTTGATTCTGGTAACTGGGCGCGAGTTGCCCGACCTTATCCGCGTTTTCCCCAATCTCGACACATTCGACCTGGTGGTCGCCGAAAACGGTGCCCTGCTCTATAATCCTGCAACCAGAGGTGAGGAGCCGCTCGGCCCGCCGCCGCCCCCGGAATTCATCGAACGTCTTCGGGCAAATGGCGTGGAGCCGCTGTCGGTCGGCAGGACCATCGTCGCAACTTGGGAGCCCCATGAAACCGCGGTGCTGGAATCGATCCGCGAGCTTGGCCTTGAGCTGCAGATCATCTTCAACAAGGGCGCTGTCATGGTGCTGCCGGCCAACATCAATAAAGCTTTCGGCCTCAAGGCAGCCTTGGAGCGACTGTCGCTGTCGCCGCACAATGTCGTGGGCATTGGCGATGCCGAGAACGACCACGCCTTTCTCGCCTATTGCGGCTGTGCGGTGGCGGTCGATAACGCCTTGCCGGCGGTAAAGGAAAAGGTGGATTTCGTCACCCGCGGCGCCCGGGGCGAAGGCGTCATCGAGCTGGCCAGCCGGCTTGAGGAAACCGATCTGCGCGATGTCGCAATTCAGCCGCCCCGCCAATTGCCGGTACTCGGCGCCTGCGCGGATGGAAGTGCACTTCGGCTCGATCCGCGCGACGGCCCGCTGCTCATCTCAGGCGCCTCCGGCGGCGGCAAGTCGACCGCGGTGACCTCCTTCCTGGAGCAGATGCACAAACTCAGCTTTCAGTTCTGCGTGGTCGACCCCGAAGGTGACTACGAGGACCTTGCCGATGCGGTGGTGGTCGGCGATGCCGGCCAGGAGCCGCGGCTCCAGGAGGTAATGGACCTGCTCTCACGCCCGGACGTCAATGTCGTGGTGAACCTGCTCGGCATTACCGCGAGCGATCGGCCGCGCTTCTTTGCCGAGCTGCTCCCGGAGTTATCGCGTCTGCGCGCCCAAACCGGCCGGCCGCATTGGATCGTGGTGGACGAGGCGCATCATATGCTGCCCGCGGACTGGGACCCTGCGCCCGTAACGCTGCCGCGGGAGATGCCCGCAACTATCCTTGTCACCGTGCATCCCGAGGCGCTCTCCGCCGATGTGCTGCAAGCGGTCGAAAGCGTGATCGGCATCGGCAAGGCCCCGCGCGAGGCGATCGCCCGCTTCTGCGAGGCAAGGGGAGCGGGTGCACCGCCCGAGCTCGAAGTCGACCGCGAGGCCGGCCAGGCCTATTTCTGGCACGGCGGCAAGGCGCAGGTCATAACCATCGACCCGCCGAAAGGCGAGCACCGCCGCCACATCCGCAAATATGCCGAAGGTGAGCTTGGCGAAGACCGAAGCTTTTACTTCAAAGGCCCGGATGACAAGCTCAATCTTCGTGCACAGAACCTGATGATCTTCCTGCAAATCGCGACCGGCGTTGATGAGGAGACCTGGCTCCATCACTTGCGCGAAGGGGATTATTCGCGCTGGTTCGAGGAGGCGATCAAGGACGAGGACCTCGCCGAGGAAGCCCGCCGCGTCGAAGGCGACAAAAACCTGGACGCAGCGACCAGCCGTGAGCGAATCGCCGAGATGGTCACGCGCCGCTATACCGCGCCGGCGAAAGCATCGGAGTAACTAGGTAAGGCTTGCTTACCTTTTCCGGTAGGCTCGCGTGCGTCCAGAAGGCGCCCGCCAAAAAATTGATTGCGCGGCCCGCGTGCCTCTCCTTACAGTCTATGCTATCAAGCGAAAGCGCCGCAGAGCGCGAGAATATGGGAGGATCGCATGACCTTCGCTGCCGCAGCGCATGAGGCGGTGTGCGCCTTGACGGCACCGCAGCTGGCTCTTTTCCCTGCAGCCCGCTAGCTGGAAAACAGGAAGGGCGGCACCATGGCTTCCGTAGACATCCGCAATGTGATTAAGAGATTCGGCGGTCACGAGGTGATCCACGGTGTCAATATCGACATCGCCGATCATGAATTCGTGGTGCTGGTTGGCCCCTCGGGATGCGGCAAGTCCACGCTCCTGCGCATGATCGCGGGCCTGGAGCAGATATCGGGCGGCGAGATCGCGATTGGTGGCCGAGTGGTGAACAACGTGCAGCCCAAAGAGCGCGACATCGCCATGGTGTTCCAAAATTACGCGCTCTACCCGCATATGACTGTGTTCGACAATATGGCGTTCAGCCTGAAGCTGCGGAATGCACCGCGTGCCGAGACCGAGGAGCGTGTGCATCAAGCGGCCGACATCCTCGGCCTGAAGCCGTTTTTGGAGCGTTATCCGCGCCAGCTCTCCGGCGGCCAGCGCCAGAGGGTCGCCATGGGCCGCGCCATAGTGCGCGACCCGCAGGTTTTCCTGTTCGACGAGCCGCTCTCCAATCTCGACGCCAAGCTGCGCGTTGCTATGCGCACCGAGATCAAGGCGCTGCACCAGCGGCTGAACACCACCTCCATTTACGTCACACACGATCAGGTCGAGGCGATGACCATGGCAGACCGCATCGTTCTGATGCGCGACGGCATCGTCGAGCAGATCGGCTCGCCTCTCGAGCTCTACGACCGGCCCGACAATCTGTTCGCCGCCGGTTTCATCGGCTCGCCGGCCATGAACTTCCTGCCCGGAATTTTGCGACGCGAGAGCAACAACATTCATGTGCGCATGGATTCGGGCGTGGAGCTTCCGCTACCGGCGAGTATGGGCGGCAGCGATGGCGAGAAGGTGATTTATGGTGTCCGGCCCGAGCATCTGGCGCTTGGCCAGGACGGCTTTGCCGCCAAGGTGAGTGTCGTCGAGCCGACCGGCGCGGACACTTTCGTGTTCAGCGAGGTTGGTGGCACGCCAATCTGCGCGACTTTCGCCGAACGCCACGCCTTCCGGCCGGGTGAGCAGATCATGCTGCGCCCGCGGCTCGAAGCCGTGCACTTGTTCGACAGCGACAGCGGCAAGGTGATTCGCGCCGCATCCTGAAGATCTAAGGAAGCGGCTACATGCGAGCGCCTACGAAAGACGGGGCGCGCTGCGCGAAGGTCTCTGCGTTAGAATAAAGGTGTAGCCCCAGGCGGGGCGTATTGATCATGGAGAAGCGAGGCAATGAGCCAGAACGCAAAAGGCCGGCCGCTGCGCAGCACATTGTGGTGGGACAACCCAGAAGATCCCGGCATGACGGCGCTCTATCTGGAGCGCTATCTTAATTTCGGCCTCACGCGTGAGGAGCTGCAGTCCGGCAAGCCGATTATCGGCATCGCCCAGACCGGCAGCGATCTCTCGCCCTGCAACCGCCATCATATCGAGCTGGCATCGCGCGTGCGTGACGGCATTCGCGGGGCGGGCGGCGTGCCGATCGAGTTCCCGGTTCACCCGATCCAGGAGACCGGCAAGCGCCCGACGGCGGCACTTGACCGCAATCTCACCTATCTCGGCCTGGTCGAGGTGCTGTTCGGCTATATGATCGACGGCGTGGTGCTGACCACAGGCTGCGACAAGACCACCCCCGCGATGATAATGGGTGCAGCAACCGTCGATCTTCCCGCCATTGTGCTCTCCGGCGGCCCGATGCTGGATGGCCATTTCGAGGGCAAGCTCGCGGGCTCGGGCACCGTGGTCTGGGAAGCGCGGCGCCGCCATGCCGCCGGCGAGATCGACTACGACACCTTCATCGAGATGGTCGCCGGTTCCGCGCCGAGCATCGGCCATTGCAACACAATGGGCACCGCCTCCTCGATGAATGCCATGGCCGAGGCGCTCGGCATGTCGCTCCCGGGTTGCGCCGCCATCCCCGCCCCCTATCGCGAGCGCGGGCAAATCGCATACGAGACCGGAAAGCGCATCGTCGAGATGGTACATGAAGACCTGCGCCCCTCGCAGATCATGACCCGCGAGGCCTTCGAGAACGCGATCGTCGTCGCCTCCGCCATCGGCGCCTCGACCAATTGCCCGCCGCACATCAACGCCATCGCCCGCCATATCGGCGTCGAGCTGACCAATGACGATTGGGACCGTATCGGCTACGATACCCCGCTCCTCGTCAACATGATGCCGGCCGGTGAATATCTGGGCGAAAGCTATTTCCGCGCCGGAGGCCTACCGGCCGTCATCGCCGAGTTGATGCGGCAGGGCAAGATCCGCGAAGGCGCGCTCACCGTCACCGGGCGCACCATCGGCGAGAACAACGAGGGGGCAAAGATTACCGACGAGAAGGTGATCCGGCCCTATAGCAGCCCATTGAAAAGCAAGGCCGGCTTCGCGCATCTCAAGGGAAACCTGTTCGACAGCGCGATCATGAAGACGTCGGTGATCTCCGACGACTTCCGCCGCCGCTATCTCGAGCGGCCGGGCGACGAGAACGCCTTCGAAGGTCGCGCCATCGTGTTCGACGGCCCCGAGGACTACCACCAGCGCATCAATATGCCGGGCCAGCAGATCGACGACAATTGCATCCTCGTCATCCGCAATTGCGGCCCGGTCGGCTATCCCGGCTCGGCGGAGGTGGTGAACATGCTGCCGCCCGACGCGCTGGTGCGCCGCGGCATATCCGAGCTGCCCTGCATCGGCGATGGCCGCCAGAGCGGCACGTCCGGCAGCCCGTCGATCCTCAACGCCTCGCCGGAGTTGGCGATCGGCGGCGGCCTCGCGCTGCTCCAGACCGGCGACCGCATCAGGATCGACCTCAACAAGCGCACGGCCGACATCTTGATCTCCGATGACGAACTGGCCAAGCGCCGGCGCGATATGAAGCTTCCCGACCTGGTTAACCAGACGCCCTGGCAGGAGATTTACCGCACCTATGTCGGCCAGCTCGACCAAGGCGGTGTGCTGGAGAATGCAGTGAAATACCAGCGGGTCGCCGAACGGTTCGGCGTACCGCGCAATAACCATTAGCGCATCGGACCGAAAAGTGAGAACCGGTTTTCGGACAAATCCGATGCGCAAACAAAAGGCTAGAGCGGCGCTTCCGATTTAGAGCCGCCGCTCTAGCGCGAACTGCGCGGCGATGCATTTAGCTCACCTCGCACTTTGCCAAAACCCCGCGGAAGCGGGGGCCCGGTAAACCACTCAGTCTGCGGAGTACTGAATCCCCGCCTTTCGCGCGGATTTCGACGGTGGCGCGAGTAGAAGAAGAAATGAAAGGGAGCGGCCCATGCGCGTTGTCATCACAGGAGGAACGGGCTTCGTCGGCCGCAAGCTGGCAGCGCGGCTGCTGCGCGATGGGACATTGGGAGGCCCGAGCGGCGGCAGCGAGGAAATCTCCGAGCTCGTGCTGTTCGACAACGTCGGGCCGAACCCGCCGTTTGAGCTTAGCGATCCGCGGCTGAACGTGGTCACTGGCGATATCACCGACAAGGCCCAAGTCGAGGCACTGATCACACCTGGCACCGGCAGCATCTGGCATCTTGCCGCGGTGGTGAGCGCGGGCGCCGAGGCCGATCTCGATCTCGGCTACGCGGTCAATCTCGACGGTACGCGCCATGTGCTCAACGCCTGCCGCAAGCTCGGCGCGCCCCCACGTCTGGTGTTCGCCTCGAGCGCCGCGGTCTATGGCGGCGAGCCGCCGCTCACCGTCGACGACAACACGCCACCGACGCCGCGCACCTCCTACGGTGCGCAGAAGGCGGCCGGCGAGCTATTCGTCAACGACTACACCCGCCGCGGCATCATCGACGGCCGTTCGGCGCGGCTGCCGACCATCGTCGTGCGTCCCGGCCGGCCAAATAAGGCCGCCTCGACCTTCGCCTCCTCGATCCTGCGTGAGCCGCTCGCCGGCCAGACTGCGATCTGCCCGGTTTCGCCGGAGAGCCGCATGGCGATCATGTCGCCGCGCCGGCTGATCGAAGCACTGCTCGCGTTACACGACATGGAGGGTGCAAAGCTTGGCTTCAACCGCACCGTGCTTCTCCCATCGATCAGCGTCACCATCGGGGAAATGGCGGATTTGCTGCGGCGCGTTGGCGGCGAGGAAGCGGCCGGCCGCATCATCTGGCAGCCCGATCCGTTCATCCAGAGGATCGTCGATCAATGGCCGGGCGCGATGGGCGCGCCGCGCGCCGAAGGTCTGGGCCTCAAGGGCGACGCCAATATGGACGAGATCGTCACCGCCTTCATCGAGGATGACCTGCCCGCGCAGCAGAAGCTCGTCGCCGCGGGCTAGAAGAAAATGTGTTGTACGTACTGGCTGCCTCTCCGATGGTAGACCTCTGCGAAAATCGGCCCTCAACCGTCGCGATCGAAATTGAAGAGCCTGAAACAGCGAACGAAGCTCCCTCTCCCGCGGGGAGAGGGGAACACACCGCGTCTTGGGTTAGGCCTGCGATAAGCACTCGGAGAGCAGGAGGGAAAGTAGATGAATCAGATCGATCTGGCAGGCCGTTCGGCCATCGTTACCGGCGCTGCCCGCGGCATTGGTCGGGCCATCACCGAGCGCTTCATCGGCTCGGGCGCGAAGGTGGCGATCTGGGATGTTGATGGCAAGGCGGCCGAGGAGACGGCAAGGCTTCTGCATCAAACCGCGGTGCAAGTCGACGTCACCGACGAAGACTCGGTGAATGCGGCCGTGCGCAAGAGCGAGGCGGCGATCGGCCCCGTCGACATCTTGGTGACGAGCGCGGGCATTACCGGCCCGAACCTCAGTATTGCCGACTACCCGGCCGAAGACTGGCGCCGCGTGCTCGAGGTGGATCTCACCGGACCGTTCCTGTGCTCCAAGGCCGTCGTGCCTGGCATGATGGCGCGCAATTACGGGCGCATCGTGCATATCGCCTCAGTCGCCGGCAAGGAGGGCAATCCCAATGCCGGCCCTTACTCCGCGGCCAAGGCCGGGGTGATCGCGCTCACCAAATCACTGGGCAAGGAGCTGGCCAAGACCGGCATCCGCGTCAACGCCATTACACCCGCCGCCGTCGAGACGGGCATGTTCTCGCAGATGACCGAGGAGCACATCGCCTATATGCTCTCCAAAATCCCGATGGGCCGCTTCGGCCTGGTGGAGGAGATGGCGGCAATGGTCGCCTGGCTCGTTTCGGAGGAATGCTCCTTCTCGACCGGCGCCGTCTTCGACCTATCGGGCGGCCGAGCGACGTATTAGGCCAGGGTCGCCGCGCAGAATTGCGGTCTCCCGCTTGCCTCACGCGGACGGAGGCGCTTATCGGATTCCACATCGGGTATAAGCAAAATAGTATTCTGACTTAGTCGGTCCGGCGGATTGACCTCGTTCGATGCAGCTTGGCGATACGAAACGGCAATTTGAGAATGTCGTGATTGTCCGCAATCCATCGCATCTGCTCAGCGCTCAGCTTATCGGATGAGGATTTCACCTCCACCATCACCGACGCTCCGTCCCGCCACAGGAGCAAATCAGGCCAACCGATGTAGCGAGCCCAGTAGTCGTCGACAAGATAGCGAAGGATCGCAATGGTTGTCTCCGCCGGCAAGATTTCGATCAGCCGGCGTGCCCGATCAATGTCCGTCACGCGATGCGCCCAAAGATACTGGCGGAGATTCTCGCTTGGGTTGCGCCAGTAATCGAACAGCTCAAGCAGAAGACCCCGATCGGCCAACCCGTCGGGCGACAGGAGCGCGAAATGTTCGTCGATCTCGTTCATTCGGCGCCGCCCATATCCGGGCGTACCGAAGTCCTCGGGCAGATGCGCGATGATCATCGAAACATCCTCCTCTGCCTTGAACGCTGCGCGCGCACCGAAAGAAACCGTGCGGTTTTTGGGGTCGGCGGGATGCTCGATCAGTAGCCACATCATGACACCGAACAAAGCATGTAGCGGAGCGCTCTCCAGCAGCATCACCGACCATCCCAGAGCCTTGTACTGCCGCGCGACGAAGCTTTCGGGCGAGATGACTTCACCTTCCCACAGCACTACATTACCCTTCTCCGGCGAGGCTAAATATTTTGGGTAAAATGTCTCAACCTCGACATCGTAGCGCTCAATTATCTCCCGCTGCGACGGCTCCCGGGTATTATACCTGGGCTCCCTCGCGTGGAGTGCTTTCATTTCGTCGAGCACTTCCTTCTCAATATGCCGTTGCGCCGATCGGACTTCCTCTGGTGATGCCGCAGGGTTCGTCCCGCGCCAGGCCGCCATCCGCTCGGTTTCAGCAAAGAACAGCTCTCGCCAGTAGAACCGCTTGATCTTGGAGGTGCGTCCACGGATTGCGGCTGCCGGTGCCGCGACCAGCGGCAATCCGCGGCAGGCGTTGCAAACATTGGTCTGGAAGCCGAGCGTTACGTAAACCCGCTCCTGCGTTTCGAGTTCGACCCCTTGGTCGAGCTGGTGCGGAAGGAAGCAACGGCCGAACACCTCATCGCAGACGCACATCATAACGCTATGGCAGTCGGTGCATCGATACTTGCGAATTAGCTCGTGCTGATTGAGGCAGGTAACTCTTTTATGCTCACAGAATGAGTGGTTCATCGCCGGCACTCTTCACCCGTGCTGCGGGGCGGCCACTCTCTTTTAGCTTTGACTGATCGTTGGCTTGCGGAGTCTAATGGCCCTTGAAGCCCCGCCCTATCCATCAGCGAGCACATGAAAGTCTGCCTAACGTCCACGCAGGCGCGAAAACAGTTCGTCGGAAGGATAGGAATCGGCAGGCAGGCCGAGTTTGATCTGCGCCTGCCGGATGCCCTGCCGGGTCTGCAGGCCGAGTTTGCCATCCGCCTCGCCCGCATCGAACCCCTGCCGGTTGAGAAGCTGCTGCAACTCGCGCACTTCCTGCAGGCCGAAAGTCGGGATGTTGCCCCGGCCTTTGTTGTAAGGCGGTGCACCGGCAAGGCGGGTCGCGAGATAGGCCGCGGTCGTCGCATAGACCAGGGACTGGTTCCACTGCGTGTAAACGTCGAAATTCTCATAACCCAGAAAGGCGGGGCCAAAGCGCCCCATCGGCAGGAGCAGCGAGGCCGGCTTATTGTCCGCGGGCAACGGCTTGTCGCCAGCGGCCCTGACGCCCCACTTTACCCACTCGGCACGGGAATGCTTGATCGCGAGATCGGCCTCCTCCCAGGGCAGCTCGTCCGGGACCAGAACTTCCTGCAGCCAGGGCTCGCCGCGCTTCCAACCATGCGCCTTCAGCAGATTGGCGGTCGAGGCGATGACATCGGGCTCGCTATGGCGCAGGTCGACCTTGCCGTCGTGGTCGTAGTCCACGCCATATTCGTAATAATGCGTGGCGAGGAACTGGGTCTGGCCGATCTCGCCGGCCCAGGCGCCAATCATCTCCTGCGGCGCGAGATCACCCCTGTCGACGATCTTCAACGCGGCCAGCAGCTGGTCGTGGAACATCTCTGGTCGGCGGCAGTCATAGGCGAGCGTCGCGAGCGAGCGCAGCGTCGGGTCCTTGCCGCTATTGGCGCCGAAATCCGTCTCCAGCGCCCAGAACGCGACGATGACCGGGGCTGGCACGCCATATTCCGCCTCGACCTTGTTGAACAGCGGCTTGAATTTCTGGATGCGCTGGGCGCCTCCCTGGATGCGGTAAGGTGCCACCATCCGGCCGGAGAACTGCAGGAAACTCTGCGCGAAAACACCTTGCGCGCGATCCTTGCGCACGATCGCCTCGTCGTAATCGACACCACTGAGCGAGGCTTCGATCGCACGCCGCGAAATGCCGGCGCTCGCCGCCTCACGCTTGAAACCGTCGAGCCAGGCGTCGAAGCTCTGGGTGGGGTTGCAACGCTGCGCAAAAACCGGTCCGCCGGCGAAAAGCGTGGAAAAGAGCGCTGCCATCCCCGCGAATCTGCAAACAGAAATGCGCATCAATCGACTGCCTTTCGCCTTCGTTAACAGACGCCACTTTGCCGCTGAATGCGGCAGCGTCAAGGAAGAACGGGGTGATTAGGCAACTCTCTCGGGGCAACACCGCAGCCTCGGCCCTCAGGGTGAGGGCAGCTTAAGGGGTACGGGTATGGGGTATCGGCAATCCGTTCTCGTCCTCCCTCGCCCCGACTTCTGCGAATAAGCCCCTCACCCGCCTCGGTTTTGCCTCGAGCCCTCTCCCGCGAGGGGAGAGGGCTCTGCACGCCATCTGACAAGCTCTGCCTCACATCCGCAGGGAACGGCCCTCTCCCCAAAGGCGAACGCTTGTCGCTCGCCTTAAAGGCTCACGACCGGAGAGGGCGGACGCCATAAGGCGTCCGGGTGAGGGGGCTTGCAAACTCTCGCTACGAGAGAAGGGACGGAAGGCAAGACGGAGATGGCCCAATACGGTCTTCTGGGGTCCCCTACTCCGCTGCGATTTGGGCGCCGAGGCGCTCCACCCGCGCGGCGCAATATTTGAACTCCGGGATCTTGCCGTAGGGGTCGAGCTGCGGGTTGGTGAGCAGGTTCGCCGCCGCCTCGACATAGGCGAACGGCACGAACACCATGTCGTCCTGCAGCGCCTCGTCGGCCCGCGCCCACAGCTCGATCTCGCCGCGCCGCGTAGTGACACGAACGCGCTCGCCAGCAGCGACGCCGAGCTTGGCAAGGGTGCGCGGGTTGAGCGCGGCGGTCGGAGCCGGCTCCAGCGCATCGAGATTGGAGGCGCGGCGGGTCATGGCGCCGGTGTGCCAATGTTCGAGCTGGCGGCCGGTGGTGAGCACCATCGGGAACTCGGCATCGGGAATTTCCGCAGGATTGACGATTGAAGCCGGCACCAGCCTGGCGCGGCGCGAGGGCGTCGGGAAGCCATCGCCGAACACCACGACATTGCCCGGCTTGTCCGGCGCATCGCACGGATAGGTGACGGCGCTCTCGCGCTCCAGCCGCTCCCAGGTGATGTTGTCGAGCGAGGGCATGCCCAGCTTCATCTCGGCGAACACCTCATGCGGGCCGGCATAGTTCCAGCCGAGCCCCATCCCCTGGGCGATCGCCTGGGTGATCCACCAGTCCTCGCGGGTATCGCCTGGCGCATTCAGCGCCTTGCGGCCCATCTGAACCTGGCGGTTGGTGTTGGTGACGGTACCGCTCTTCTCCGGCCAGGCGGTGGCGGGCAGGATGACGTCGGCATACATCGCGGTCTCGGTGAGGAAAATGTCCTGCACCACGAGATGATCGAGCCGGGCGAGGCCTTCGCGGGCGTGCGCGGCGTCGGGGTCGGACATCGCCGGGTTCTCGCCCATGATGTACATCGCCTTGATCTGGCCGTCATAGGCGGCATTTACGATCTCGACCACGGTCAGGCCGGGGTTGGGATCGAGGTCGGTGTTCCAGAGCTGCTCGAAGTTCGTGCGAATCTCGTCATTGGCGACCGACTGATAGTCGGGATAGACCATCGGGATCAGGCCGGCGTCGGAGGCGCCCTGTACGTTGTTCTGGCCGCGCAGCGGATGCAGGCCCGTGCCGGGCCGGCCGACCTGGCCGCAGATCATGGTCAGCGCGATCAGGCAGCGCGAATTGTCGGTGCCGTGGATGTGCTGGGAGATGCCCATGCCCCAGAACACCATCGCGCGCGAGGCATTGCCCCAGGCGCGGGCGACGTCGCGGATGGTCTCCGGATCGATGCCGCAGATCGGCGCCATGGCTTCGGGCGTGTAGGGCTTGAGATGCTCGGCGAGCGCCTCGAAGCCCTCGGTATGGGCCTGGATGTACTGCTTGTCGTGCAGCCCCTCCGCGACGATCACGTTCATGATCGCGTTCAGCATCGAGACGTCCGAGCCGGGGCGGAACTGCAGCATGTAGGTGGCGTGCTGCTTCATCGCCTGTCCGCGCGGGTCGGCGACGATCAGCGTCGCGCCGTTCTTGGCGGCCTGCTTGAAATAGGTGGCGGCGACCGGGTGGTTCTCGGTCGGGTTGGCGCCGATGATCAGGACCACATCGGCGTTCAGCGCTTCATTAAAGCTTGCCGTCACCGCGCCCGAGCCGATGCCTTCCATCAGTGCCGCGACCGAAGAGGCATGGCACAGCCGCGTGCAGTGGTCGACATTGTTGGTCTTGAAGCCGGTGCGCACCAGCTTCTGGAACAGGTAGGCCTCCTCATTGGAGCATTTCGCCGAGCCGAAGCCGGCGAGCGCGGAAGGGCCGTAGGTGTCGCGCGCTTTCACGAGGCTGGAGGCGGCGAAGTCCAGCGCTTCCTCCCAGGTCGCATCACGGAAATGGGTGTAGGGGTTGGACGGGTCGACATTCATGCCCTTGGGCGCACCCTCGAGGCGGATCAGCGGCCGCATCAGCCGCTGGGGATGGGTGACGTAGTCGAAGCCGAAGCGGCCCTTCACGCACAGCCGGTTCTCGTTCGCCGGTCCCTCCCGGCCGTCGACGAAGGCGATACGCTCGTCCTTGATCTTGTAGGTGATCTGGCAGCCGACGCCGCAATAAGGGCATACGGAATCGACCTCGCGGTCATGCTCGCGCGAGCCCTGCATAGTGGTGAGATCGACGATGGACTTCGGCATCAGCGCCCCGGTCGGGCAGGCCTGCACGCATTCGCCGCAGGCAACGCAGGTGGAGTCCCCCATCGGGTCGTCGAAGTCGAACACGACCTTAGCGCCGTGGCCGCGGAACGCCATGCCGATCACATCATTGACCTGCACCTCGCGGCAGGCGCGCACACACAGATTGCAGTGAATGCAGGCATCGAGATTGACCGCCATCGCCGGGTGCGAAATGTCCGGCTCAGGCATCTCTTGGGGCGGAAAGCGCGATGAGGTGATGCCGAGCTGGTCGGACCAGTGCCAGAAACTGGAGACGCCATCATGGGCCTTGGGGCGCTCGGGCTGGTCGGCCATGAGCAGTTCCATGACCATATTGCGCGCCTTCTTGGCACGCTCGGTAGTGGTCTTCACCACCATGTCCTTGCCCGGACGGCGGATGCAGGACGCGGCGAGCACGCGCTCGCCCTCGATCTCTACCATGCAGGCGCGGCAATTGCCGTCGGCGCGGTAACCAGGCTCGGGCAGCCAGCACAGATGCGGGATCTCGATTCCCTCGCGCTTGGCGACCTGCCAGATGGTCTCGCCCGGAGAGGCGGTGACCTGTTTGCCATCGAGCGTGAAGGTGATGGGGGCTGTCATAAGGGCTGGCCTCCTAATGCGCGTTCGGCATGGGGTGGTGGTGACCGTCATGTCCGGGAAGTGTGGGCATATCGTAGCCGCGCAGCGTCACATAGGCATGGCGCTGCTCGGCCGTGAGAATGGGCGCGGTCTCCAGATGGGCCGCGAGGTGGATGCGGCGCAACTCGGCCCGCAGCGCTTCCGCCGCCGCGAGGCGCTGGCGCAGCATTGCCTTATCGACGGTGCCGGTCTTGAAGGCGGCGTCGATCGCACGCTCCGCTTCGATGAATTGCGCACCGGCGCTGCGGGCGTCCGCCGCCATGCGCGCGAAAACCGCCTCCACTTTGCTGCGCTGCTCCGCCGTCAGGCCGAGGCGGTCCTGGAGCTGCAGAACGTGCGCCGGGCCGGGATAGCCGTTCAACTCGGCCGGCTTGGCGAGGCCCCAGCCCTTGCCATCGAGAAGATCGGCGATATCGCGCTCGGACAGCGAGGCAATCGCACGGCTTTCCTCGCCGGCATAAGGCGACACGGTTTCCGCGCGCCCAGCGGCTGCGAGCCCGGATGCGATGGCGAATGCGAGCAGGAGACGCCGCGTCACAGCACATCCTCGCGGAAATATTTGAGCGCGGAGCGGATCGGGTTCGGCGCCGCCTGGCCGAGACCGCAGATGGAAGCGTCGTTCAGGGCCTGAGAGAGCTCGAGCAGCAAAGGCTCAGGCCAAGCCCCGTTCGCCATCAGCTTGACAGCCTTCTCACAGCCCACCCGGCAGGGCGTGCACTGGCCGCAGCTTTCGTCTTCGAAGAAGGAGAGCAGATTCACCGCCACATCCTTAATATTGTCCTGGTCGGACAGGATCACAACCGCATGTGATCCGACGAAACAGCCATATTTCTCCAGCGTGCCGAAATCGAGCGGCTCATCGCCAAGGCTCGCGGGCAGGATGCCGCCTGAGGGGCCGCCGGGCAGATAGCCTTTGAACGCATGGCCGCCCTCCATGCCGCCGCAGGCCTCGATCAGGTCGCGGGCGGTGCTACCAGCGGCGGTTAACACTACGCCGGGATTCTTCACCCGGCCAGAGACCGAATAAGAGCGCAGGCCCTTGGAGCCGTTCTTGCCTTGGGCGGCGAACCAGTCGGCGCCCTTCTCGACGATATCGCGGACCCACCACAGCGTTTCCACATTGTGGTTGAGGGTGGGGCGGCCGAACAGGCCATTCTCGGCGATGTAGGGCGGACGGTGGCGGGGATAGCCGCGCTTGCCCTCGATCGACTCGATCATCGCCAACTCTTCGCCGCAGATATAGGCGCCGGCGCCGCGCCGCAGATGGAATGTGCAGTGCTTGGTCAGGCCGGTCTTGTCGAGGGCGGCGATCTCGCGGAGGAGGATTTCGCGGACCGCCGGATATTCATCGCGCAGATAGATGTAGCAGTCACCCGCCTCCACCGCCCAGGCGGCGATCAGGGCGCCTTCGAGCATGCGGTGCGGGTCGCGTTCGAGGAAATAGCGGTCCTTGAAAGTGCCAGGCTCGCCTTCGTCGGCATTGATGGTCATCAGCCGCGGTGCCTCATAGGAGCGCACGATGGTCCATTTGCGCCCGGCCGGGAAGCCGGCGCCGCCGAGGCCGCGCAGGCCGGCATCGGAGAGGATCTCGACCAGCTCCTGCGCGGTGCGCTGGCCGGTGAGGCAGGCGGTCAGCAACTGGTAGCCACCCTCGGCGCGGTAGGCCGCAAGGTCCATGTAATTAGGCACGATGGCATGGCGGCCGGCGCCCGACTTGACGATCTGGATCACGCGCTCGGCTTCGGCGTTGTCGACATGGCGCTGGCCGACCTGGCAAACCGGCGCCGACTGGCAGCGGCCCATGCAGGGCGCATGCTGCACGCGCACCTGCATCGGATCGAGCCCAGCCTCGAGGCCAGCGCGCAGCTTTTCCGCGCCCGCCATAGCGCAGGAGAGCGAATCGCAGACCCGGATGGTGAGCGGAGGAGGCGGCGTTTCGCCTTCCTTCACCACGTCAAAATGATGATAGAACGTCGCCACCTCATAGACTGCGGCCATCGGCAGGCGCATCTCGTCGCCGAGCGCCTTCAGATGCGGCGCGGAGAGATGCCCGTAGCGGTCCTGAATGAGGTGCAAAAACTCGATCAGATGGTCGTGGCGGCGCTCGCGGTCACCTAGCAGGGCGCGAATTTCGCCGAGCGCCTCATGGTCGAGCTGCCGGCCTTTCGGGCGCGGGCGGGGTTTTGGGCCCCTATCCTTCTTGCCGAAACTGAGGCTCTCGGCCATATCGGTCCTTCCTCCTGGTCCTTATCTTTTTGCCGCCTCGAAGCCAGCCAGCAAAGGGTGCTCGACACGTGGGATACAATATACATCGGCTTGTCGTGAAACCAAGGCGATCTTACGCAAAAACCGGCGCACAAGTGAAACAGCCGTCGAGCGGATGGGTTCTTTTATCGCAGCTTGCGGCATCTTGCGTCTGCGCTACCATAGCGTGAGGGCAACGCAAAGAGAACGCCCAGCCTCAAGGAGAAGGATCGATGACGCCAGGCCTGTTTCCTCGTGCGGCGCGCCCGTGGGTTGCCGCTCTGCTGCTGCCCCTCATTCTTGCTACGCCCGCCTTCTGCCAGTCGGACGAGACCTGGAACGGCCTTAAACCGGATATTTTCGCCAATCATGCAATCGCCGAGAACGACGGCCTCCTGGCCATGGATGCGCCTTACCGCGCCGAGGACGCCGCCGTCGTGCCGATCACTGTCCGCGCGCTGCAGCCCCAGACGGGCGACACGGCAATAAAGGCGATCACGCTCGTGATCGATGAGAATCCCGCCCCCGTCGCCGCGACCATCAGCTTTGGTCCGGCTGCCGCCACGGCCTCGTTCTCCACCCGGCTCCGGGTGAACGCCTATTCCTATATCCGCGCCATTGCCGAGCTGAATGACGGCTCGCTGCATATGATCAAGAAATTCGTCAAGGCCTCGGGCGGCTGCTCCGCGCCGGCGCTGAAAGATGCCGACAAGAGCATTGCCGAAATGGGTCAGCTGCGTCTGCGCCAGTTCGCGGCTGACGATCCGGAGGCAAAGGACTATGCCCTCGCCCCGCAGGGCAGCGGGGCGGTCGAGGCGCAGATCATGATCCGCCATCCGAACTATTCCGGCCTGCAGATGGATCAGGTCACGATGCTCTACATCCCTGCCCGTTTCGTCCATGACCTCGAGCTGAAGCGCGGCGAAGACCTGGTGTTCAAGATGGAGGGCGGCATCTCGCTCAGCGAGAATCCGAGTTTCCGTTTCACCTTCCGCAAGGAGGGCGACGGCCCGTTGAGCGTCAAGGCCGAGGACACGCAGCAGAAGGTCTTCGCAAAAAGCTGGCCGGTGGAGCGGGCGGGATCGTAGGAGGCGGGTTGGGCGGACGAGCGCCCGTTCGCTGCCGCGCCGTTGGCGAGACAGATGCGGCTCGTCGTCCTCATTGGCGCCTCCGGCTCCGGCAAGACGGCCATCGCGGGAACAATCGCGGCGCGCTTTCCTGACAAGTTCAGCGTATTCCACTTCGATCGGATCGGCGTGCCATCCGCCGAGCAGATGATTGCGGAATATGGATCCGGCGAAGGCTGGCAGCGGGCAAAAACGTTTGAGTGGATGGCCCGGCTGGGCGCATCACCGACACCGGGCCGGCCGGTCCTCTTCGAGGGGCAGACGCGCCTTTCATTCCTCGCCGAGGCCGCTGACACAGCCGGCATTGCCTATCTGCCGCTGCTGGTCGACTGCGATGACGACACACGCATGCGGCGGCTGACATTCGAGCGCAGGAAACCGGAACTCGCCAATTCGACCATGATGGCCTGGGCGCAATATTTGCGCCGCGAAGCGCTCGATCGGGGCTGCGCAATCCTGCACACGTCGCAGATTTCGCTCGATGAGAGCGTTGAGCACGTGCTGAAGCTGCTCGATCCTCTCCGGGGTGGCTAGCGGCCGCACCGCTCGCCCTTGCTTTGGACTTCCCGCGCTTTTTCACGACTCCTAGGCTCGCCCACCCCGGCCATCTCATCTAGCTTCAGCACGGTGCGCCAGTTACGCGTCGTGACCGGGATCTTGCCGAGCGAAGTCACGGCCAGCTTGGAGCGGCCTGCGCCTTGTGCATAGTAGATCCACAGCACATCAAGGGCTTGCTCCACCTGCTCATCGCCGGCGATTTTGGCGCGAAGCTTCTCGACCGCATCCCGGCCGAGCGGCCGTTTCGGTACCATCAGCATGACGAAATTGGGATGCTTCTGCGCAAGCTCGGGAAAGGGATTGCTGTGGACGTAGGCGGACCATTCTCGCGCGCTGCGCACGATGACGTCCACCTTGAAGCCGAAATGCTTCTCGATCGCGGCCTCGATCCGCGCTTCCTGGCCTTCCGGCGTTCCCTCGGCCGTAAAGACCAGATTGCCGCTGTTCACATAGCTGCGCACATCGTTGAGGCCCGATGCGGTGCACAGCTCGCGCAGCGCGCCCATTGCGAGCTTGCGATTCCCGCCGACGTTTATTCCACGCAGGAGCGCTATGAAGGTGGTCACGTGGGCCCGCCTATTCTTCGCGGGCGGCGAGAGGCCGGCGAGCGAAACGCCTCCGCGCCTATTTCTTCGGCTTGCGCGTCGGCATTGGCACGCCGCCGGCCGGATCATCGACGTCCGCTGCCTCAGTCGAGGCTGAGGTGGTGATGGCGACGCCTGGAACGACGGAGGTCGCGGTACCCCCTGCAGGCTGAGCGCTTGCGGTGCCGGGAGCAGTTGCGCCGGTCGTAGCCACCTGTTTGGCAGCTTCCTCTTCTTCCCTCTGGCGCAGCTCCTTCTCCAGGACGCGCCATTTCGCGACGTTCTTCTGGTGCTCGTCAAATTTATCCGCGAAGAGATGGCCGCCGGTACCGTCGGCGACGAAGAACAGATCGCTGGTCTTGGCCGGCCGAAGCACGGCTTCGAGGGCCGCCCGGCCCGGATTGGCAATCGGCGTCGGCGGAAGACCGCCAATGCGGTAGGTGTTATAGGGCGTCATCTGGTCCATCTCCGACCGCAGAATCGGGCGGCCGAGCGTGCCCTTGCCACCGGAAAGGCCATAGATGATGGTCGGGTCGGACTCGAGGCGCATATTCGCCTTGAGCCGGTTGATGAACACGGCCGCGACACGCGGGCGCTCATCGGCGCGCCCGGTCTCCTTCTCGACGATCGAAGCGAGCGTCACCGCGTCCTGCTTGGTCTTGAAAGGCAGACCCGTCGCCCGCGCCGCCCAGATCTTGTCGAGGAATTTCCGCTGGTCGTTCTGCATGCGGGCAATCAGTTCATCGCGGCTCGTGCTCCTGGCGAAGCGATAGGTGTCCGGTAGCAGCGAACCTTCCGGTGGCACCACCGGCATGGGGCCGGTGAGCTCCTCCGTCGCCTTCAGCCGCTCCACGATCTGCAGGCTTGTCAGACCTTCCGGAAGCGAGACGGAATAGAGGATCGCCTTGCCCTCAACGAGAGTGTCCAGCACCTCGCGGATCGAGGCATTCTTCTTGATGGCGTATTCGCCAGCCTTCAGCTTGTCCTGGGCGCGGAAATACAGCGTGCTCGCCACAAAGATACGCCGATCGGCAATGACCCCTTCGCGCTCGAGCCGCTCGGCAATGGCACTGACCCCCTCACCCTTAGGGATGACGACGACCGTGCCATAGCCGAGCGGTCCGGGCTGGTCGAATTGCGAGCGCACAAAATAGAACAGCGCGGTCAGGCCGATCACCCCGACGAAGGCCAGCGTCATCATGTTGTGCATGAAGGAGAGGATCGGGTGCTCGCGGCGCACCTTACGGCCAACCGGAGGCTCCGGCGCATGATCGGGTTCTAAGGCTTCGGCGGGGCTGCGTGGCAAAACGGCGAATTCCCTATGCGCTGCGTGGTAACCACCCCCGTGATACCTGCGATCATGATCCCATTGCTGCAAATCGCTCGGCATTTTGGACACGCTCTCTGCACCCGAAACTCTTGAGAAACAATGACCAACCAAATATGGCGAAAGGGAGGTTGGCTCCGCAGCTGCAGCTCATAGGGAACCTCCCGCGACGCCTCAGTTTACGACACGTCGGAAAATAAGCGAAGCGTTGGTGCCGCCGAAGCCGAACGAATTACTTAGAACAGTATTGATTTCCCTTTCCTCAGCCTTGTGGGGCACAAGGTTAATGGCAGTTTCGACGGAAGGATTATCAAGGTTGAGCGTTGGCGGGGCAATATTGTCACGAATGGACAGCACAGAGAAGATCGCCTCCACCGCGCCCGCCGCTCCGAGCAGATGGCCGGTTGCCGATTTGGTCGATGACATGCTCAGCTTGCCGGCGCTATTGCCGAACAGCCTCTCGACCGCGGCCAGCTCGATCTCATCGCCCATTGGGGTCGAGGTGCCGTGTGCGTTGACATAGTCGATATCGGCCGGAGAAATACCGGCCCGCTTTACCGCCATGGCCATGCAGCGCTGTGCGCCGAGCCCATCCTCGGAGGGCGCAGTGATGTGGAAGGCATCGCCCGAGAGCCCATAGCCGATCACCTCGGCATAAATTTTCGCGCCGCGCGCTTTGGCGTGATCGTAGTCTTCGAGGACGACGACGCCGGCGCCTTCGCCCATGACGAAGCCGTCCCGATCTTTGTCATAGGGACGAGAGGCACGCGTTGGCTGCTCGTTGAAATGGGTCGAGAGCGCCCTGCAGGCGGCAAAGCCGGCGAGCGCCAGGCGGCAGATCGGGCTTTCCGTGCCGCCGGCGACCATCACATCGGCATCGCCGAGCGCAATCAGCCGCGCAGCATCGCCGATCGCATGCGCGCCCGTCGAGCAGGCGGTCACGACGGCGCTGTTTGGACCTCGCAGCCCGTGTTTGATTGAAACATAGCCGGAGGCGAGGTTGATCAGACGCCCCGGAATAAAGAAGGGGCTGACGCGTTTCGGTCCCTTCTCCGCAAGCAGGAGAGCGGTCTTCTCAATGCCTTGCAGGCCCCCTATTCCTGAGCCGATCAGCACGCCGGAGTTGGCGCCGCCTTCCTCGCTCTCGGGCCGCCATCCGGAATCCTTGAGCGCCTGATCGGCCGCCGCCATGGAGTAGATGATGAAGTCATCGACCTTACGCTGCTCCTTCGGCTCCATCCACTGATCGGGGTTGTAGCCTCCGTCGGCATAGTCGCCACGCGGAATGGTACAGCCAATCTGGCAGGTCAGATCAGAGACATCGAACTCGGTAATCCGACGCGCGCCACTCTCGCCAGCCAGCAGCCGTTTCCAACTTGCCTCGACCCCACAACCCAGCGGTGAAACGATGCCAAGTCCGGTAATCACGACGCGCCGCATTATACCTCCGCTGTGCCGCCCATACTCTTTGTAGCCCTTCCGTCGGGGCGGCCGGCCGCGGGCAGACCGCTTGAAACCGCGGGAGGTTCAAGAACCACCAGCTTAAGCGCTGGCGTGCTCCTCCAGGAACTTGACCGCGTCGCCGACCGTCTGGATCGTCTCAGCGGCGTCGTCCGGGATTTCGCAGCCGAATTCTTCCTCGAACGCCATCACCAGCTCCACAGTGTCCAGACTGTCAGCGCCCAGATCGTCGATAAAGCTGGCGTTTTCCGTAACCTTGTCGGCTTCAACGCCAAGATGCTCCACGACAATTTTCTTCACGCGCTCTGAGATATTCTCGCTCATTCTCTTGCCTCACCTTTGCTCCCAGCTTGCCGCCGGGACATTGCCGACATGACCGTTAATGCTGCCACCAGAAGCCAAGCCTGACCTCGCCAACGGAACGCTACAGTTTTTGGCTGGTACCATCGAACGCGCCTTCAAGAAAGCTTTTCGTTCGTGGTGCGAGAGGTCCGCGCTTGGTAACATGGTTCGCGGTGCCTGACCATCGCTGGTCAGACCGCACGTCCACAAGCCTACATCATCGCCATACCGCCATTGACATGCAGGGTCTCACCCGTGACATAGCGTGCTTCGCGGCTTGCCAGATAAACCACCGCTGCAGCGATATCCTCCGGCTTGCCGAATGTTCCTGCCGGGATCGCGGCGGCGATGGTCTCGACCTGCTTCTCGTTCAGCGCGCCCGTCATCGGCGTTTCGATGAAGCCGGGCGCGATGCAATTGGCGGTGACGCCACGCGTTGCCACTTCGCGCGCCAGCGATTTGGTCATGCCGACCATGCCGGCTTTCGAGGCGGCATAATTACCCTGCCCCGGATTGCCGAGCACACCGCTGATCGAGGCGATGTTGACAATACGGCCATAGCGGCGGCGCAGCATGCCGCGCAGAGCCGAGCGGCAGAGGATGAACGTCGCCGTGAGGTTGACGGCGATGACATCGTCCCATTCATCGTCCTTCATGCGCATGAACAGATTATCGCGCGTGATGCCCGCATTGTTGACCAGGATGTCCAGCGAGCCGAGCGCGGCCTCTGCCTGTCCACAAAGCGCGCCGACCGCCTCCCGGTTCCGCAGATCGCACGGAAGCACTGAAATCTCGCCCCCAAGTGATTCGGCAAGGGCGCGAAGACGGTCCTCGCGGGTGCCGGAAATCGCGACCTTGGCGCCCTGGTCTTTCAGGGCGCGGGCGATCTCGCCGCCAATGCCGCCGGTGGCGCCCGTTACGAGCGCACTCTTTCCGCTCAGGTCAAACATCGCCACCTTGCAAAACCCTTCCTGGAAATCAGCCCCAGCACTAGTGTCCCGAATCCGAAGTTCGCCTCATTCTGCAGCTAGCTCCGTAGCGAACTTCGGATTCTCAAGGGACACTAGCAACTCTACAATTCTAGTGTGGTTTTTGATCGAGAAACCCTTTGCCGAGATCGCTGAAACAATAAAGGGGATTTCTCGATCACCACACTAGATGGTGCTCGCGAACTGCTCGCCAATACTGGCCAATTCCGCAACCGTGCCGATCGCGCGGCCCTCGAGGCGATCATCAATTCGCCGGACCATGCCGGTCAGCACGCGCCCTGCGCCGATCTCGTAAAGCAGGCGGACGCCATGATCAGCCATATAGGTGACGCTTTCCCGCCAGCGAACGGTGCCGGTTACCTGCTCGATCAGCCGTTCACGGATGACCTCGGGGGAAGCGATAGCCTCGGCAACGACATTGGCGACCACCGGAACGGCAGGCGCCTTGATCTCGACCTCGGCCAGAGCTGCCGCCATGCGCTCGGCAGCCGGTTGCATCAGCGCACAATGGAAGGGCGCCGAGACGGGGAGCGGAATGGCACGGCGGACCCCATAATCCTTGCCGAGCTCCATCGCCTTATCGATCGCGGACTTGGCCCCGCTGATCACTACCTGGCCTGGCGCATTGTCGTTGGCGACACCGCAGATCAGACCGGTCACGCTAGCCACCTCGGCAGCGATCTTAGCCGCCACCTCGACATCGACGCCGAGCAATGCCGCCATCGCGCCTTCGCCGACCGGTACCGCCTCCTGCATGGCCTTGCCACGCAGGTGCAGGAGGCGCGCAGTATCGGCCAGCGACAAGGCGCCGGCGGCCGCGAGCGCGGAATATTCACCCAGTGAATGGCCGGCAACGAACTGCGCTTGGCCGACGCGAATGCCTTTCTCGCTCTCCAGCACCCGCATCACCGCGCAGGAGACCGCCATCAGCGCCGGCTGAGTGTTCTGCGTCAGCGTCAGTTTTTCGTCCGGCCCTTCCCAGATGATCTGCGACAGCTTCTCGCCCAACGCGTCGTCCACCTCATCAAAGAGTGCGCGCGCAGCCGGAAAAGCGTCGGCCAGATCCTTGCCCATGCCGACGAATTGGCTTCCCTGCCCCGGGAATGTAAAGGCTATGCCCATCGAGGACCGAATTCAAAACCCTACCTGCAAACGCCGTCTTACGCGGCGGTGCGCGCCAGAGACAACTTTTGCCGCCGCGCTGTCAAGCATTCGTTCACATTCCCTTCAGGAAGGTCGCAATGCCGCGAATCCGTGCCGTGGCACCAGTGAGGGCTTGCGAAATCGGGGCGTTCGGATATAACGAAACTCTCGCTTCGGTTGGAGGCTGAACGGGGCCGGGTAAATATTGCCCGATCTAAGCGATGGCACGTTGCCGCTTCCGGTGTCTCCGCTCTTTGACCTAGTCTTCCTGCTTGAGCCTTTCCACCGACTTGGCTCAAAAGGGGCTTCGCGCCGAGGCATGAATTTGGCAATGGAAAGGCACGAGCACATGCCGAGATATGAGCACGTGTTCCTTGCGCGCCAGGATATTACGGCGCAGCAGGCGAACGCTTTGCAGAAGCAGTACCAGACCGTCATCGAAGAGAATGGCGGCACCATCGGCAAGACCGAATATTGGGGACTGAAGTCCCTCTCCTATAAGATCAAGAAGAACCGCAAAGCGCATTACACGCTGATGAACATCGATGCGCCCCATCCGGCCGTCGCCGAGATGGAGCGGCAGATGAGCATCTCCCCCGATGTAATCCGGTTCATCACTATCAAGATGAAAGAGCTCGACGACAAGCCGTCGGCGATGATGCGCCGCTCCGATGACCGCGAGCGCGGCGACCGCGACCGTGGCGATCGCGGCGACCGCCGCGGCGGCGGCGGCTTCCGCCGTGACCGCGAAGGCGGGGGTGGCTTCCGCGACGGCCCGCGTGAGGGCGGCTTCCGCGCCGAAGGTGGGCGTGAAGCCGGTGGTGGGCGCGAAGGCGGTGGTTTTCGCGACGGTGGCCGTGACGGCGGTGGTTTCCGGGAAGGTGGCCGCGAAGGCGGCGGTTTCCGGGGTGACGGCCCGCGCGGCGATGGTGAACGGCCCCACCGCCGCAGCACTGAAACCCCCAGCGAAGGAGGCGCCGAATGAACGCCGCTGTCAGCGCGCCGGTTCGCCGGCCTTTCCATCGCCGCCGTAAGACCTGCCCGTTCTCTGGTGAGAATGCGCCCCAGATCGACTATAAGGACGTCAAGCTGCTGCAGCGCTTCGTGTCCGAGCGCGGCAAAATCGTGCCGAGCCGCATCACCGCCGTGTCCGCCAAGAAGCAGCGCGAGCTCGCGCAGGCCATCAAGCGGGCGCGGTTTCTCGGGCTGATGCCGTACATATTGAAATAGGTGTCGCTTACGGCAACACGCCGGATATGAGATAATAACGGGAAAATCCTGGCCGCAAAGGCAGTGGCCGGGGCTCCCGGTTGGGGCGCTTTTTGGAGCCGCCTCTAACCGCTAAGGCGGGACAGCACATGATGACATCGCCTCATTTGATCGGCATTGGCGCGGGCGTTGTCGCGGCTGTGCTGTTCGCGTCGCTGGCGACCAACACCGCCCTTGCCGTCTTGCTGTTCTACGTCACGCCGCTGCCGCTTCTGCTTGCGCGCATCGGCTGGGGGCGCAGGGCGGGCCAGCTTGCCTTCATCGTGGCGGTGGTGCTGGTCGGCATCATCATCAGTCTTAAGACCGCAGTGGTCTACGGCGTAGCGGTGGCGCTGCCGGCCCTCCTGCTCGGCTATCTCGCACTGCTCAGCCGGACGATGATCCCAGAGGATCCCGATGGCCGGCCTCTGGCGGACATGCCCCCCCTCGTCGAGTGGTATCCGCCCGGACATATCATCGCCTGGACCGCGGTTATGGCCGGCGGGCTTGTCGCGGCTGCCCTGCTGCTGACCGCCGGCAGCGCCGAGGTCTATCAGCAGAGCGTGCGCAAAGTCTTCGAGGAGGTGATCTTGCCGCAGCTGCAGTCCGCCGGCGTTCCGGTCGACCCGGCCCGCAGCGAGCGCTATATCGCCAACGTCGGCCGTCTGCTGCTCCCCTCCGTCGCGGCGACCGCCTGGATGTTCGTCATGCTGCTCAATCTGTGGCTCGCTGCGAAGAGCGCATCGATTTCCGGCCTCCTGGCGCGCCCGTGGCCGCGTTTTTCCCAACTTGAATATCCTCCGCTGATGACGCTCGGCTTCCTTGCTAGCATCGGCGCCGCTTTGCTCCCGGGCATGATCGGCATCATGGCGATGGCGTTCGTCGGAGCGTTCGGCTTTGCCTATCTGCTGCTCGGCCTGATTGTGCTGCATCAGCTGGTCGCCGGCTCACCATACCGGCTCCTGCTGCTCGCCGCGCTTTATCTCGCCATCCTGATCGTCGACTGGGTCTCGCTGCTGATCGCCCTGATCGGCCTCGCCGAACCACTTCTCGAATTGCGCCAGAGGGCTCTGCGCCAATCCGCGCGGCCCAAAGGCGGAAAGCCTGACCTCTGAAGGAGAGAACAAAATGCAAGTCATTCTGCTTGAGCGTATCGGCCGGCTCGGCCAGATGGGCGACGTCGTGAAAGTCCGCGACGGCTATGCCCGCAATTTTCTGTTGCCCAAGGGCAAAGCGCTGCGCGCCACCAAAGAGAATATCCAGCACTTTGAGCGCGACCGCGTTCAGCTCGAGGCCCGCAATCTGGAGCTGAAGAAGGAAGCTGACGCAGTCGCCGCACGGCTGCGGGGCAAGAGCTTCGTCGCCATCCGCTCAGCGAGCGATGCCGGCCAGCTCTATGGTTCGGTCTCGACCCGCGACATCTCCGATCTCGTCACCGAAGGCGGATTTCAGCATCGAGCGCAGTCAGGTGTTGCTCGATCGGCCGATCAAGACGCTCGGTTTTCACGAGGTGCGCATCAGCCTGCATCCAGAGGTCGACATCAAGATCTCGGTCAATGTCGCCCGGACTGCTGAGGAAGCGCAGCGCCAGGCACGCGGCGAGGATGTCACCATGATCCGGGACAGGTTCGAGGACGAAGGCGAGGAAGAAAGCGAGGAAGGCGCCGCCGCGGCCGCGCCGGAGACGGAGATGGAGGAAGCTGCCGAAGGCGCAGAGAGCGAGTGATAATCACGGGGGCTGGGGAGTGCCCAGCCCTTCGCCGCGCGCATGGCTTGTACACTGGGTTCTTGAACTCGGATTCCTAAAAGTTAATATATACAGTCTATCGGGTTTTACGTAGATCTATGAGCCATGTTTCCGCTGGAGCCGCTTCTGCGGCGGTTCGTCCATAAAGGGCACCTTCTCGTCACGGACCATTTCGGTCGCACCCACGCTTTTGGCGAAACCGGCGCGCCAGTTGACGCAGCTATTCGCCTCGGCGGCGAGGACACCGCTTGGCGCATCGCGCGCAACCCGGCCTATCAGATCGGCAAATCCTACGTGGAGGGAAAGCTCACTGTCGATAGGGGATCGCTGCTCTCCTTCCTCGGCGTCTTGCTGCGCAATCTCGCCCAGTTCAACACCACGCCGGCAGTCCGCTTCCTCTACCAGATCGAAGAGATGGTAACCTTGCCCGCCATCCTCAATTGGTCGTCGCGTTCGCGCCGCAACGTCAAACACCATTACGATCTCTCGGAGGCGCTTTTCTCGCTGTTCCTCGATCGGGACCGGCAATATTCCTGCGCTTATTACCGCTCCGACGACGACGACCTCGAGGAAGCCCAGCTCGCCAAGAAGCAGCACATCGCTGCCAAGCTGTTCGTGCAACCCGGCCAGCACATTCTCGATATCGGCTCCGGATGGGGCGGCCTTGCGCTGTATCTGGCACGGCATCATCCCACCGCCCACATCACCGGGCTGACGCTCTCGGATGAGCAATATCGCGTCTCCACGGAGCGGGCGAGACAGGCTGGCCTCGCGGACCGTGTCACCTTCAAGCTCGCCGATTACCGGCACGAGAAAGGGACCTATGACCGCATCGTGTCTGTGGGCATGTTCGAGCATGTCGGCAAGCCGCAGTTCGGCATCTTCTTCGACCGGGTGCTCGGCCTGCTGAAGCCGAAGGGCGTCGCGCTCCTGCACACCATCGGCCAATATACCCCCCCTGGCGCGATCAACCCCTGGCTCAGACGACATATTTTCCCCGGAGCCTACCTGCCGACCCTCTCGCAGCTGACGCCGGTTCTGGAAAAACGGCGGCTCTGGCTTACCGATACGGAGACGCTGCGTCTCCATTACGCCCACACCCTTGCAGATTGGAATGAGCGGTTTCAGGCGAATCGCGACAAGGCCAAGGCGCTTTATGACGAGCGCTTCTGCCGGATGTGGGAGTTTTATCTGCAATCTTGCGAGGCCGGTTTCCGCTGGGGCGGCCTGACTGTTTTCCAGCTGCAGCTGGCGAAGGACATCGACGCCCTTCCCATCACGCGCGATTACATGCTCGAGGAAGAGATGAGGCTTCGGGGAGCCGACGGCGCCATGACGCCGCCACTGCTTCACCGTGTTGAGCACACCGCCGACGTCCGTCTCTGACCCCCACGGCGGTTACGGGAAAACATGGGCTAAGCTCCTGGCGAATCAGGGAAAGTTGCAATTGCGACGTCAACCAACCCATTTCGCCACTGTGCAAAGCGTGAAAGAGCAGCCGCCGCCCGCCATCGGGCATGTCCTAGCCAGCGGAATCGGCTAGGCTGCGCGTCATGAGACAGACGCCCGCTACCTCCGCCAAACTCACCCCCGTCGCCACTGAAAGCAGCCTCCCATTCCGGCAGGCTCCGCACAATATCGAGGCGGAGCAGGCTTTGCTCGGCGCGATCCTCCTCAATAACGAAGCCTTCGACCGGGTGTCTGGCTTCCTTGAGCCTCACCATTTTTTTGACCCGCTGCATGCACGCATCTATGAAACGGCGGGCAAGCTCATCCAGAGCGGCAAGCACGCAACGCCGGTGACGCTAAAGACGTTCTTCGACAATGAGGAGCCGATCGGCAGCATCACCGTGCCGCAATATCTCGGCCGGCTGGCAGCGCATGCAACCAGCATTATCAACGCGGAGGACTATGGGCGGACGGTCTACGACCTGTCGGTGCGCCGCGATCTCATCATCGTCGGCGAGGACATGGTCAACGTCGCCTATGATTCGCCAGTCGATATGCCGCCGGAGAAGCAGATCGAGGAATCGGAAAGCCGGCTCTACAGCCTCGCCGAGAAGGGCAAATACGGCTCCGGTTTCCTGAGCTTCTCGCATGCCCTGACCGACGCCATCGAGATGGCCTCCAAAGCCTATCAGCGCGAAGGCGGCCTGTCGGGCCTCTCCACGGGGCTGCGCGACCTCGACCGGGCGCTCGGCGGCTTGCAGAAATCCGATCTCGTGATCCTTGCCGGCCGCCCGTCCATGGGCAAAACGTCGCTCGCCACCAATATCGCCTTCAATATCGCCAAGGCCTACCGCACGGAGATGGCCGCAAATGGCCTCGAGGAGGTGGCGGACGGCGCCGTGATCGGCTTCTTCTCGCTGGAAATGTCGGCGGAGCAGCTCGCCACCCGCATCATCTCCGAGCAGGCGCAGCTCCCTTCCGAAAAGATTCGCCGCGGCCTGATCACCGAGGACGAGTTTCACCGCCTGGTGCGCGCCACCCAGGAGCTGCAATCGCTGCCGTTCTATATCGACCACACCGGCGGTATATCCATTGCCCAGCTGGCGGCGCGCGCCCGCAAGCTGAAGCGCCAGCGCGGGCTTGGCCTCGTCGTCGTTGACTATCTGCAATTGCTGGGCAGCGGCAAGCGCGCGGGCGAGGGCCGGGTCCAGGAGGTGACCGAGATCACCACCGGCCTTAAGGCCCTTGCCAAGGAGCTGGAGGTGCCGGTGCTAGCGATGTCCCAGCTTTCGCGTCAGGTGGAGAATCGCGAGGATAAGCGACCTCAGCTCTCGGACCTGCGCGAATCCGGCTCTATTGAACAGGACGCTGACGTGGTTATGTTTGTGTTTCGCGAGGAATATTACGTCCAGCGCCGCGAGCCGACCATTACCAAGGTCGAAGAGCATCAGAAGTGGCAGGATGAGATGGACCAGGTCGCCGGCATTGCGGAAGTCATCATCGGCAAGCAGCGACACGGTCCGACCGGGACGGTTAGGCTGCAATTCACCTCCGAGTTCACCCGCTTCTCCGATCTGGCCGATGACAGCCGGATGCGGGCCTTCGGTCATTAGGCAGCGTGGCGGACGGCTCAGAGCATAAATCTGAAAGTCAGCCGGACACGTCCGCTCCGACAGCCTTCGACTCGGTCCCCGCCTCTGCGACCGGCGTCCTGCACATCGATCTGGGCGCCCTGCAGCGCAATTACCGCATGCTTGCCGCGCTCGCCGCGCCTACCAAATGCGCCGCCGTGGTCAAGGCCGACGCCTATGGGCTCGGCGCGGCCGAGGTCGTGCCGGCGCTGGTCGCGGCGGGTTGCCGAACCTTCTTCGTTGCTACGCTTGCCGAAGCGAAAATGCTGACCCAAACCGCGGCCGGCGCGAGCGTCTATGTGCTGGACGGCCTGTTCCCCGGCGCCGCGCCGGAATTTCTGGCAGCCGGCGTGCGTCCGGTGCTCGGAAGTATGGATGAGCTGCGCGAATGGGTCACCGCCGCCAGTGGGCATCCGGCCGCTCTCCACCTCGATACCGGCATGAACCGCTTAGGGATCAAGCCGGCCGCCTATCCCGATCTGATCGCCGCAAACGATGTGCTGAAGTCGGTGCCGATCGATCTCCTTATGAGCCATCTCGCTTGTGCTGACACGCCGGAGAACGCCAAGAACGCCGCGCAGCTCGCAGCTTTCGTGGACGTCACAGCCAAGCTGCCGGCCACCCGCCGCAGCCTCGCCAATTCGGCTGGCATCTTTCTCGGCCCGAAATACACCTTCGACTTGGCCCGTCCCGGCATTGCGCTTTTTGGCGGCAACCCGTTTGCCGCCCGCCCCAATCCGATGGAGCCGGTCATTCGCCTCTACGCCCGCATCGCACAGCTCGGCGAAGCCGAGCGCGGCGAGACGGTAGGCTATGGTGCGGCACGCAGGCTCACGCGCCACACCCGCTATGCCACGGTGACTGCCGGCTACGCTGATGGCTATTTCCGAAGCCTCGGCTCGACTGATGGCCATGAGGGCGCCCTCGCCTGGCTCGGCGAATACGCCGTGCCTATACTTGGCCGCGTTTCCATGGACCTTATCGTGCTCGACGTGACGAACCTGCCGGACGGCCTGGCGCAGCGTGGCGGGCTCGTGGAGCTGATCGGAGAACGCTTCACCGTCGATGATGCGGCTCGGATAGCGGGGACAATCCCGTATGAGGTGTTGACAAGCCTCGGGAAACGTTATCGCCGGATTTACACCGGCCTGGAAAGCCTTCAAGAAGCTTCAGCGGAATCATGAGAGGGCACGATGGCCAAGGCGCAGCGCGAATTCGTATGCCAGAGCTGCGGTGCCGCCAGTCCACGCTGGGCCGGTCGCTGTTCCGCCTGCGGGGAATGGAATACGCTCGCCGAGGAGGTGGGCGCTGATTCGCCACTCGAGGCTAAAGCCAAGCGCCGTAGCCGCTCCTCCGGCGCCGTATTGGAAGCGCTGAACGACGATGTTCCCCCCGCGCCGCGGCTGGAGACCGGTATGGCGGAGTTCGACCGCGTGATCGGCGGCGGGCTGGCGCAGGGCTCAGCGATCCTGATCGGCGGCGATCCCGGCATCGGCAAGTCGACCCTGCTCCTGCAGATCGCCGCAAAGCTTGCAGAGAGCGGCAAACGCAGCCTCTATTTCTCCGGCGAGGAAGCGACCTCGCAAATTCGATTGCGCGCCAAGCGCCTGGGCGTGGGATCCATGCCGGTTGCGCTTGCGGCGGAGACCAACATTGCCGCAATCCTCTCGGTGCTTGAGGCCGGCCCGCCGCCCGATCTCACTGTCGTCGACTCTATCCAGACGCTGTGGACCGACATGCTGGATGCCGCGCCCGGCACGGTCAGCCAAGTGCGTGCCTCGGCCCAGGCGCTGATCTCCTACGCCAAACGTCGCGGTTCGACCATCATCCTGGTTGGCCATGTCACCAAGGATGGCCAGATCGCCGGCCCCAAGGTCGTCGAACACATGGTCGATACCGTGCTCTATTTCGAAGGCGACAACTCGCACCTGTTCCGGCTGCTGCGCTCGGTAAAGAACCGCTTTGGCCCGGCGAATGAGGTCGGCGTGTTTGAGATGTCAGGCGCTGGCCTGCGCGAGGTCGCCAATGCGTCCGCTCTTTTCCTCGGCGACCGGGACACAACGCACCCGGGCACGGCCGTGTTCGCAGGCGTCGAGGGCACGCGGCCGATCCTCGTCGAAATCCAGGCGCTGCTTGCCCCTTCCCCCTTTGCCACGCCCCGACGGGCGGTGGTCGGCTGGGATGCAAACCGCCTCTCAATGCTGCTCGCCGTGCTTGAAGCGCGCTGCGGCGTCAAGCTTGGGCCGTTCGACGTTTACCTTAATGTCGCAGGCGGCTTGCGCATCACCGAGCCCGCGGCCGATGTAGCGGTCGCTGCAGCCCTGTTATCGGCCCATTCGGGCATTGCCTTGGGCGCGGAGAGCGTTTATTTCGGTGAAGCAAGTCTTTCCGGCGCGATCCGCCCTGTCAGCCATGCAAGTCTGCGTCTCAGGGAAGCGCAGAAGCTCGGCTTTACGGCGGCATCAGCGCCGGCGGTTGGCGATGCCCTCGATGCCGGTCCCGGCATGAAGGTGACGCCGCTGAAACATCTTTCGGAACTTGCGATGCGCTTCAGCGATGAGGGCCCGGTCCGCCGGGAACGCAGGCAGACGATGAGCGCATAGCGTGATCGGGCAGAACGGGCGTTGGGGCAGTAACAGCAGCAACAGCGATAGCCGCCTGGCTCGGAAGTGCGGCTACGCGAAGCGACGGTAGCGGGCGCATAGCAAGGTGGGGCGGCAGGCGGCGTGCGAATTGCGCCCGCGGGAGAGGAATGAATTAGATGCCCATACAGTGGCTCGATGTGCTTTTGATCTTGATCATGCTGATCTCCGCTTTCCTCGCCATGCTGCGCGGGCTGACCCGGGAGATGCTCTCGATCATGTCCTGGGCGCTCGCCGCACTCGCCGCCCTGTTCTTCTATCAGCTCTATCGCGAGCGGGTCCGCGCCCTGATCGAGCCGCAGATCCTCGCTGACGCGGTGCTGATCGGCGTTGTATTCGTAATAGTCCTTATTCTGGTGAGCTTGATTACTGTGAGATTGTCCAGTCGGGTGCTCGACAGCCGTGTAGGCGCGCTCGACAGGACGCTGGGCTTCATTTTCGGGCTGGTGCGCGGCCTCATTCTGGTAGTGATTGCTTACGAGCTGATTGCTGCGATCGTACCGAAGGAATCCTTACCGCGCTGGGTAACCGAAGCGCGTTCTCTTCCGGTTATTGAAAGAACCGGGCGTGCTATCATCTCTTTGTTACCGGACAACCCCGCCTCGATTTTCAGGGGCGAACGTTCCGGAAGCCTGCTTCTCCATGGCCGTGAGGTGGCGCTCGCCATGGTGGAGGCCCCAGATTATCGTGCTCCAGTGAGAGACGAGCGCCGCCTTCCTCAATGGCTGACAACCGAAGGCGATCGACGCGATGAGCAACGGCACGGATGGAATTGAAGGCGGCCAAGACGGCGTTCATCAGGCTTGGCTTGAGGACGACCGGCTGCACGAGGAGTGCGGTGTTTTCGGCGTTTTCGGCCATCCAGACGCATCCGCGCTCACGGTGCTGGGCCTTCATGCATTGCAACATCGGGGACAGGAAGCTGCCGGCATCGTTACCTTCGACGGCGAGCAGTTCCATTCCGAGCGCCGCCTCGGACTTGTCAGTGAAAATTTCACCAGGCAACAGGTCGTCGAGCATCTGCAAGGCCAGAACGCTATCGGCCATGTCCGGTACTCCACCCAAGGCGAGACCATCCTGCGCAACGTCCAGCCGCTATTCGCCCATCTCGGCTCCGGCGGCTTTGCGCTCGGCCATAATGGAAACTTGACCAACGCCATTACCCTGCGCGATCGCCTGGTCAGCGGCGGGGCTATTTTCCAGTCCACCAGCGACACCGAGGTGATCCTGCATCTCCTCTCCCGCTCGAAGAAGCAGCGCATTGTCGAGCGCCTGGTCGATGCGCTCTTGCAGATCGAAGGCGCCTATGCGCTGGTCTGTCTCACCAACAAGAAGCTGATCGGCGCGCGCGATCCCCTTGGTATCCGTCCGCTGATGCTCGGCAAGCTCGATGGCTCCTATGTGCTCGCATCGGAGACCTGCGCCTTCGACATCATCGGCGCAGAGTTCGTCCGCGAGGTCGAGAATGGCGAGGTCGTGGTCATTACCAAGAACGGCATCGAAAGCCATCGGCCCTTCCCGAGATACCGCGCCCGTCCCTGCATCTTCGAATATATCTACTTCTCCCGCCCCGATTCCGTCCTCGGCGGACGCTGCGTTTACGAAGTGCGCAAGAGTTTCGGCCGCCAGCTCGCCCGCGAGGCGCCCGTGGAGGCTGACGCGGTGATCGCCGTACCGGATTCCGGCGTGCCGAGCGCCATCGGCTATGCGCAGGAATCCGGCATTCCCTATGAGCTCGGCATCATCCGCAATCATTATGTCGGCCGCACTTTCATCGAGCCCGAGCAGCGCATCCGCGCGCTCGGGGTGAAGCTGAAGCACAACCCCACTGCCTGCGAGGTGAAGGACAAGCGCGTTATCCTGATCGACAACTCCATTGTGCGCGGTACCACCTCGATCAAGATCGTGCGCATGATGTACGAGAAGGGCGCGCGTGAGGTGCATATGCGCATCGCGTGTCCGCCGATCGCCTGGCCGGACTTCTACGGCATTGACACGCCCGAGCGCGATAAGCTGCTGGCGGCGAATTACTCCCTGGAGGAGATGCGCGCCTTCATGGGCTGCGACAGCCTGGCATTCCTCTCGGTTGAGGGCATCTACCAGGTCATGGGCTACGATCGGCGCGATCCGCTCCAGCCGCAGTTCACCGACCACTGCTTTACCGGCGAATATCCAACGCGCCTGCGCGACCTCGAAACGCCGGCGCCTGCTCGCCAGCTCTCGCTGCTGGCCGAGGCTAGTTAGAGGCGGCGTTTGCAAGCCTGTCACCTTAGGTGCAATCATTTCTGGCCCTATCGGCGCATCCGGTCCCCTCTCCCGTGGGAGAGGGACAGGGTGAGGGCGTGGAATCTATCGAGAGTCCGTACCCCTCACTCCCACCCTCTCCAATGGGAGAGGGAGCTGCCCATGCTGGCGGCAGTGCTTCGGCTCCATTCCGATTCGCTCTGGAGTCTGAAAGCCCGCCGTTGCGGCCGAAAGCGGCTTGCTTTGCTTGACCTCGCTCTCCCATAGGCTACAAGCGAAGCATGACTTCCTCCGATGAGAGCAAACGCATCGCCCTCGTGACGGGCGCATCGCGAGGCATTGGCCGCGCGGCGGCGCTCGCTCTCGCGACAGTCGGCTTCCACGTCGTTATCAGTGCACGCACGACCGGCGCACTGGAAGAGCTGGACGACGAGATCACCACCGCAGGCGGCAGCGCTTCCATCCTGCGCCTCGACCTGTCGAAGGGCGACGACATCAACGCGCTTGGCCCGACGCTCTACACCCGCTGGCAAAAGCTCGACGTGCTGATCGCCGCCGGAGGCATCCTCGGGCGGCTATCGCCGCTCACCCATTACCCCGACGAGGAATGGGAGCTGGTGATGCGTGTCAATCTCGCCGCGAACTGGCGGCTGATCCGCACCCTCGATCCTCTCCTGCGGCGCTCCGAGGCGGGGCGCGCGGTATTCGTCACCTCGCGCGCCGCACGCGACATCCGCGCCTATTGGGGTGCTTACGCCGTCAGCAAAGCCGGACTGGAGGCGCTGGTTGAGACCTATGCGGCCGAGACCGCCTCGACGGCCGTGAAGGTCAACCTGCTCGACCCTGGCGCCACGCGCACACGTATGCGCGCCCAGGCCTATCCTGGAGAGGATGCGAGCAAGCTGAAAACGCCGGACACGCTCGCCCCCTATTTCCTCGAGCTGACCTCGCCTGAATGCACGCGTTCCGGCGAAATCATCATCGTCACATAGAACGCGATCGTACGGCGGCACTCGCCATCCTTACTGAAAATAGCGCCGGCGCCAGCGCGCCACGCGCTGTTTGGCTGCCGCTCCGCCGGAATCACCCGGCCCTGCCCGCTCGCCCGCGAGCAGCGCCAGCTTGATAAGAACCGCAATATGGCGCGCCGTACGTCCAGTGCCGTCCTGGATTTGTTTCCGGCAGGCAAAACCGTCAGCGAGGAGCAGCGTGTCGCGTCCAGTCTTGCGGATCTGCGGAAACAGCGCCTGCTCACCCATTTGCAGCGATACCGAGACCAGGTCGGGACGATAGCCGAAGGCGGTTCCCATGCCGCAGCAGGCGATCTCCCCCTCGCGCAGCGTAAGCCCCGGCACGACCTCCGCCACCTGTTTCGCCAGCGCCGCCGTCCCGTACACCCTCTGATGGCAATGGCTGAACATCACGGCATCCGCCTCGACGTCGTGGAGTTGGACCTTAAGGGTCTCGAGCGGCTTCTTCTGCGCCATCACCTCCTCGAACAGCCGCGCACCGGCAGCGATCTGCTCCACGCCTTCGACCTTCAACAGCCGCGGAAATTCATCGCGCATGGTGAGCAGGCAGGCGGGCTCAAGCCCAACGAGCGGAACACCGCGATCGATGAATGGCATTGCCGCCGCGATCAGCCGGCGCGCTTCCCGCCGCGCCTCGTCGATCAGCCCGGCTTCGAGGAATGTACGGCCGCAGCAAAAAGGGCGCTCGCCTTCGGGCGGCAACAGCGGGCGCACCAGGAAGCCGCTGGCCGAAAGCACATCGGCGGCCGCATGGAGCGTGCTCACATCGAAATAGGCGTTGAAGGTGTCGGCAAACAGCAAGATCTCGCGGCCACCCGCCTGCCCGATCGGCTCCGAGCTCGGAAAAGGGTGGCGGCCCCAGCGCGGCCAGGGCCGGTCGGCGGCAAGCCCGGTCAGGTGCTCCGAAAGGGGCGCCATCCAGGGGATGATGTCGCGCAGGGCAAGGAGATGCCGCCAGGGGCGCATGCGCGGGCCGTAATGCGGCAGGAAGGCTGCGGCGCGCTCGAAGCGGGAGAGCGGATGCGTCTCGCGGCGCGCGGCCTCGAACGCGATCTTGGCGCCGGCGATATCGACCGCCTGTGGACACTCCACCCGGCACGCCTTGCAGGAAACGCACAGCTTCATCGTCTCGGCCATGGCCTCGGAGGTGAAGGCGTCCGAGCCGAGCGCGCCCGTCAGCGCCAGGCGGACGGTGTTGGCGCGCCCACGCGGGCTGTCACGCTCGTCGCGCGTGACGCGGAATGACGGGCACATCATACCCTGGTCGAGGCTTCGACAGAGGCCGTTGCCATCGCAGCCGACAGCATCGATGAGCGCCGGTCTCGCCTCGCCGTTCGCGCGGCGCAAGGCCGGTTCCTCGGCGAGTGGCGGGAAAACGATTTTGCCGGGATTGAGCCGGTTCTGCGGATCGAAGCGCATCTTAATTTGCTCATGCAGAGCGGCGAGGCGGCCGCCGAGCATGCGCCGCAAGGCGTCGGAGCGCTCGATACCATAGCCGCGCTCACTCGCCATACTGCCGGCGAAGAGGGTGAGGAGCGCCCTCATCTCCTCGGCGATGGCACCTCTGTCGGCGAGCTGCAATTCCCCAGCTGCCAGGAGCGGCCTGAAGTGGAGCGCGCCGGCACCAACATGACCATGCCATATCAAAGGCATGCCGCGTTTGGAGAACAGTTCGGTGAAAGCCGCCGCCGCCTCCGTCAGCCGGCCCACCGGCACGGCGAACTCCTCTGCCGGCAGCGCGTGGCCGCGCACCTGCCTGTAGAGATGCTGCAATCCGGCGCTGCGGACCGCCCAGCTCTCGCGCTGGACGACGGCACCGGTTACCTCGCTGACGGCACGAACGTGGCGCATGCCGAACATGGCATCGCCAAGCTCCTTGAGCCTGCGCGCATTGTCGACGCGGTTGCCCTCCATGAATTCGACAAACAGCAGTGCCTTGGAATCCTGCCGGAAGATGCGCCGGACCGGATCGCTAGGCGAAAGCTGCGCAAGGCCGGCATCGATGATGGCACGGTCGGCGAGTTCGATCGCCGTTGGCTCCAGCGCCATCAGTGCCGACACGGCGGCAAGCGCCGCGGCAAGCGAAGGGAAATGGCAGATCCCGAGCGAGCGGCTGCCTTGGCGCCGTGCCAGTTTCAGTTCGATACGCTTGGCAATCGCCAGCGTGCCCTCCGACCCGGCGAGAAAGGCCGCTACATTCTGCGGCTCAGTTTCGCGCAGGAGCGCCGCCAGATTATAGCCACGCTGCGCGCCGAGAATGGGCGTCAGCGTGCGAATGGCGGTTTCCTGTTGCTCCACGGCTTCTAGCAGGTCGAGGATGAGTGCCGCAGCCGCCCCGCGCTTTGCCTCGCCGAAATCCGCAGGGATCTCGCCAAAGCTTGCCTGCGCGCCATCGGCAAGCACGGCATCCATCGCGAGGATATTGTCGCGCACGCGGCCATAGCGCAGGGCACGCCAGCCGATTGCATCCGTGCCTGCCATGCCGCCGATCGTGGCCTGGTTTCCTGAGCCGATATCGATCGGAAACCAAACCCGGTGCGGGCGGAGCGCGGCGTTCAACGAAGCGAGGGTGATGCCGGGCTCGACGATGCAGGTCTTGGCGTTCGCATCATAATACAGAAGGCGCGTCAGATATTTGGCGCAGTCGATGATCAGGCCTTCGCCGACGGCTTGCCCGCTCTGTCCGGTGCCGCCGCCGCGCACCGTGACGGGGATGCCGGCCTCCCATGCGATGCTCACGGCAGCGGTAACGTCGTCCTGGGTTTTCGGTAGGACAATTCCCGCCGGGAAGGTCTGAAGTCCGATGCATCCGTCGCATACCTGCCGCGATCGAAATCGTCGAGGAGCACTTCGCCCGCGATTTCACGGCGAAGGCGGGCAGCGAGAAGGGAGCGGGCGAAGACAGGGCTGGTCATGTGACAGTCTTAGTCTGCCCATTTCACTCCGCGCAACTGCAATCCCAACCTATTGTGGTTAAACGGACAGAACAGTCTTAATCTAGTAAGGGCAGACCATTTGCCCACAAAGCACATCATTCAGCGTCTAAGATACCACCATTTCGCTAGATGCTGAGAGAGAGAGCTGGGCCAACTAGCGTTTGTAAGGGAAATCACTAGGTGCTAATGTTTTGGTTTATTAGCCATTTGGCAATTCTTGAACTGTGACATTTAAATCTTTATAGATATATGTGCATTTGACAGAAATTTGATCCGCCAAGAAATTTCCAGTCGCGTGCTTTCAGTTTGGACTACTCAGGAAAAGCAAAATAAATCAATGACCTTAGAAGTACACATTTCGGAGTCGGATGCGCGGCAATACCTTAAATCGGCTGCACCTCACCCTTGCCACAGCGCTGCCTACCGTGAGGTCCTCAATTCCATCCGAGAGCTTCGCTCTCTTCTGGTCCCCGATAAAATGAGTGGGGAACGGAAATTACCGAGCGCGGCTACCACGCCGAATGAGCCGCTGTTTGGCGCTTTTCTACGCTCCTCTCCAGAGCCGAAAGCGCTTTGTTCTACAGAGGGGCTAATTCACTACCTGAACCCGGCCGCGCAACGCTTGTTTGGCTACAATGCCGATGAAATCACTGGACATAAATTCGCATCACTACTCATGCCAGTGCCTCCGGACGACGTGGCTGTCAGCCAGGCTTACTGGGATTCAGCCGCCAGCCGCGGAACCTTGAAGGCGCGCAGGAAAAGCGGAGAGATCTTTTCCGTCGAGCTCTTGAGATGCGACTTGCGGGCGGGAGAAAAGACGCTGCTCCTCATCTCGTTTACGGACACATCGTGCAAGCAGCGTCTGCAGCAGCGCATCAATGACCTGCAGCAGGAGCTTTCGCATCTCTCCCGTTACATGGTACTCGGCGAACTTGCATCGGCCATCGCCCACGAGCTGAACCAGCCTCTGGCCGCAATCATCACTTATGTTGCCGCTGCGCAGCAGGTCAGTCGTGCGAGGCGCGATCCCAATCCTGAGAGCAATCTAGCTCTGCTGGACAAGATCAGTGCCCAGGCAACACGCTGCGGTGACATTATCTATAAGCTGAAACGGCTGGTGAGCGACCGAGGCATCAACTCCGTCTATGATGACCTTTGCGCAACGGTCCAGGAGGCGGTCCAATTCGTCTCGATCGCGGCAGCCAAGCACAATATCGAGATCACCATCGAGGTGCCGCCGCAGCCGGTGATCATGCTGATGGACCGGTCGCAGCTCTTCGTGCTGGTCAGCAACCTCGTGAAGAATGCTATCGACGAGCTTTCCACCTGGAGGCATAAGCGGAAAATAGAGGTGGCACTCAGGCTGCTTCCACCCGACATGGCCGAATTGACGGTGGCCGACAGCGGACCGGGCATTCTGTCCTCCGCATTCGAGAACATGTTTGACCCTTTCCACACGACAAAGCCCGATGGGAACGGCATGGGGCTGGCTTTGTCGCGCCGGATCGCAGAGGCGCATTCCGGACGTCTGGCGGCAGCAAATCGCCCAGGCGGAGGAGCCGTGTTTAGTTTCATGATTCCAGTTGGTAAAAAGGAGAGGGTGGGGAATGACGACGCCTCTATTGCTGCATATCGTAGACGATGACGACGCGGTACGGGAATCGGTGACGCTTCTGCTTAAGGGGACAGGTTTTAATGTCCGCGCTCACGCCAGCCCGCGGCATTTCTTCGAATACTATCGCCCCGAAGAGACCGGCTGCGTTCTCGTCGACATGATCATGCCCGAATATAGCGGGTCGGACGTGCAGGAGCGGCTGATCCGGATCGGCGATCCGCCGCCGATCATCATGATCACCGGCCATGCCCATGTGCGGATGGCTGTCGAAGCCATGAAGCGGGGAGCGGTTGAGTTCCTCGAAAAGCCGGTTAAGCCAGACGACCTGATCGAGATTGTCCGCAAATCCATGAACCGGCGCATGGACGACATGCGCAGGCGTCAGCGGTCGGAGGACGCACAGGCGCGAATCGGCGTGCTGACGCCCCGTGAGCGTGACGTGCTGAGGGAGCTGCTGCGCGGCAGGCCAAACAAGATTATCGCCCGCGAGCTTGGGCTCAGTCCGCGCACCGTAGAAATTCATCGCGCCCGGGTGATGGAAAAGACCGGAGCCGGGAGCCTGCCGACCCTGGTGCGCATCGCGATGGCGGCAGGGCTCGACCCGGAGCTGACCCGCTAGTGCATCGGACCGAAAAGTGTACGCACTTTTCGGATAAATCCGATGCACCAACGAAGAGTTAGAGCGCAACTCGCGTTCAGCAGAGCGTCCAGCCCTCTAAAGCGGCTCCAGAAGCGCCGCTTCTCATCTTTGCTCGCGCATCGGATTTGTCCGACAACCGGCGCACAGCCCCGCTTCGTGGGGCTGTGTTTTTCGGTCCGACGCGCTCGTGGGCTTTGGAGGACCGTGCGTGGGGCGCGCGAACGGGAAGAACAGCCATGATTGGCAGAGCTGAGCGACCGTGCAGTGTCGCCTTCATCGCTTGCGGAAAGGCTCGCGCGAATCAGCACTTCTTGAAGTAGCGGAAGATGTCCGGCGCTCGCATCCAGACAAAGTCCGGCTTCAGGCCGCCATGGGCTCCGATCCAGGCGCGGATATCGGACGGATAGGCGGCGCGAAGAATCTGTGTCGCGCTCTCCAGTTTGGCGGAATGGAAGCCGAAGGACGCGTTCGGTGTAACGCAGATCCTGCTTCGCGGAATGTGGCCGAGTAGGACGGTGCATGCCGACTGGCAGGGACCGACGATTTTGACGTTGACGCCGCGCGCGGCAAGTCCAGCCCAGCGCTGGTCATATTGGACGACGCTGCCGCCGTGACTGTCGTTGACTTCAATCGTTTCCGCAACGGCGGGCACCGCCACCGACAGGAATAAGGCCAACAAGTGCTGATATGACATGACTTTATCCCCCCAGGGCTTGTGCTCGAACATGATACCAGCAAGAGACCTCACGAGTGAAGTTCGTGTGACTGGGAGCGCGGGCACCGAATCGCCCTTCAATTAACCTGATCTTAAGCATCAACAACTAGAGATTGCGACTTGACTCCGGCTTGAGATGGGTTGGGTGCGTGCTGCGTTTCCAGATGTTGCGGGTAGCGGTTTTACTCCTTTCGTCAAGCGCTATGCTGGCGGGATGCGGCGGCGGCGCTCGCCAGGAAAGCACAAGACTGGGTCCGCGTATCGTTCCGCTTGGCCAGCCAGCGCCAAAGGGGGGCGGGGTCTACAAGCTTGGCTCCGCCTACGAGGTCAACGGCCAAATCTTCACGCCGCGTGAGGTGTCGGACTACAGCCGGGTCGGGGTCGCCTCCTGGTATGGCGAGCTGTTCCATGGTCGCCGCACCGCCAACGGCGAGATCTATGACATGGAGGCGCTAACCGCCGCGCATCCGACGCTGCCGCTGCCCTGCTATGTCCGCGTCACCAACCGGCGGAACGGGCGGGCATTGGTTCTGCGCGTTAATGACCGCGGCCCCTATGCCGACAATCGCGAGATCGATCTATCCTGGGCCGCTGCATCGCTGCTGGGCATCGCTGAGGCCGGCACGGGGTACGTGCAGGTGGACTATCTCGGCCTCGCGCCGCTCAACGGCAACGATGATTACGAGCGGCGCGCTTTGGCGCGCCAGCCTTGGGCTGGTGCGCGCGTCGCTTTTGCCAAATCACCGGCCAAGGCCTTGCTTGCACAAGCGCGCAATTATTCGCTCTACGAGACCCAGCCGTCGCGAGGCAGCTGGCTGATACGCTAGTCTAGGCCGAATTCGGCGGCCTTCCCGGCAATAGGCCGACAAGGAGCAGAGAGACGGCTTGAAGCATTGATTTTTGCGGGCGAGCGTTCAATAGTGCCGGCATCTACGAGGAAACTTCCCGATCAAACTCCCGGACCTGATGTTCGCGCCTTTCATAAGAATCAGCTTTTTCTTCCTATTCTTAGCCGTATTCTGCGGCCTTTCCGGTGAGGCCAGCGCCCAGATCGAGACCGAAGCGCCCTACGCGATTCTGATCGATGTCGACACCAAGACCGTCCTTTTCGAGAAAAGTGCCGACGAGCTGATGGCGCCGGCCTCGATGAGCAAGCTGATGACACTCGCTGTGGTGTTTCAGGCGCTCGAAGACGGCAAGATCACGCTCGATACCGAATTCCCAGTCTCGGAATATGCTTGGCGCACGGGCGGGGCGCCGTCGGGATCATCGGCTATGTTCGCCCCGCTCAATTCCAAGGTGAAAGTCTCTGATCTGCTGCAGGGTGTGGTCGTGCAGTCCGGTAATGACGCTTGCATCATCCTTGCCGAGGGGCTCGCCGGCTCGGAGGATGCATTCGCCGAGCAAATGAACGACTACGCTCAGCGCATTGGCCTGAAAAAGTCGCACTTCACCAACTCGAACGGGCTGCCGAATCCCAATCATCTGATGACGGCGCGCGAGCTTGCGCAGCTCGCCATGCACATCATCGAGCACTTCCCAAAATACTACCCCTATTTCCAGCAGAAAGAATTCCGCTACCGGACCCATATCTTCTATAACCGCAATCCGCTTATCTACGCCAATGTCGGAGCGGATGGGCTGAAGACCGGCTACACCTCCGAATCGGGCTACGGCATCGTCGGATCGGCGGTGCAGGACGGGCGCCGGCTGGTTGTCGTGCAGAATGGTATCAAGAGCCAGAGCGGCCGCAAGGATGACGCCACCCGCCTGATCAACTGGGGGTTCAAGAATTTTGAGCGCTTCGTGCTGTTCAAGTCCGATGAAGTCGTCGGCGAAGCCCTCGTCTGGGGCGGCACGCAGCGTTACGTCAAGCTGCGCGGTAATGGCGACGTCTCGCTGCTTCTGCCGAAGAACGCCAAGCAAAAGAAGCTGCATGGCGAGATCGTCTATATGGGGCCGGTGAAGCCACCGATTCACGACGGCGATCCCATCGGCGAGTTGCGCGTTACCGCGGAGGGTGGCATCACCACCTCGGCACCGCTCTATGCGGCGGAATCGGTGGAGAAAGCCGGGATCATCAAGCAGGGCTTCGATTCGCTCCTCCACCTTGCCTTAGGCTGGCTGATCCACCGGGGTGCGCCGCAGGAGGAATAGCGCGGATGCTGCTTATGCAAGGCCGAGTGTTGCGTCCCGCAATTGCCGACCACGAGCCTAGCCGCGCAATTGGTCAGTAATTGCGAGGCGCCACACTAGGAGCCGATCGTGCCGGAAGGAAAGTTCATCACCTTTGAGGGCGGCGAAGGCGCCGGCAAGAGTACGCAGACCGCACTGCTGCAGCGCCGCCTTGCCGAACACGGCATCGATGCGCTGGTCACGCGCGAGCCGGGCGGCACGCCGCGCGCGGAGGCGATCCGTAAGGTGCTGCTATCGGGCGCGGTGAAGAGCTTCGGTCCGCTCGCCGAGGCGCTGTTGTTTAATGTCGCGCGCGATTCGCATCTGGAGCTGACCATCCGCCCGGCCCTTGCCCGCGGGCGGTGGGTGATCTGCGACCGGTTTTTCGAACTCAACCCGCGCCTATCAGGGCGCCGCGGGCGGCGTATCGATCGCTTCGCTCAACGCGATGGAGCGCGTTGTCGTTGGTGCGACACGGCCAAACCTCACCCTCATTCTCGATCTGCCCCCCCAGGAGGGGCTGCGCCGTATTGCCCAGCGTGCCGAGGCGGAAGGCGGCGAGGCGGACCGGTTCGAAAAGATGAACATCAACTTTCACGCAAGACTCCGCCAGGAATTCCTCGACATCGCCGAAGCGGAACCCTGGCGCTGTGCCGTCATCGACGCCGCCCGCCCGCCGGAGATAGTCGCGCGGGATGTGTGGAAGGCAGTCAGCGACCGCCTGCAAATAGCAGAAGCCCATGGCCAGAGCCCGTATTATCGACGCTGAGAGCGAGCCGCTCCCGGAGGCAGACCGGCTGGCGGGCTGGCCGCATCCGCGCGAGACGCGCGCTCTTTTTGATCATGGCGGCGCAGAGGCGGTCGTGGCTGAGGCTATCGCATCCGGCCGCCTGCATCATGGCTGGCTGATCAGCGGCGAGGAAGGCATCGGCAAGGCGACTTTTGCCTACCGGATCGCGCGCTTTCTCCTGGCGCAAGAGGAGGCGCTGCCGCGCGCGGTGACAACACTCGATGCGGCGGATGAACGCGTCGCCCGACAGATCGCCCAGCTCTCCCATCCCGGCTTGTTCGTGGTGCGCCGCGCCTGGGACATATCGGCCAAGCGCTTCCGACAGACCATCGCCATCGATGAAGTGCGGGCGCTGCGGCACTTCCTGCAGCGCACCTCGGTCACGCCCTGGCGCGTCGTTGTGGTCGACAGCGCCGATGACCTCAACCCCAACTCCGCCAACGCGATCCTAAAATCGCTAGAGGAGCCGCCCTCGCGGACAGTGTTCCTCATCCTCTCCAATGCACCCGGGCGCCTGCTGCCGACCATTCGCTCGCGCTGCCGTCTCTTGCGGCTCGCTCCACTCGAACCGGACGATCTGCGCTCAGCGGTCGCGGAAGCCTGCGCTGGTGCCGATCGCCCGGCGCCCGATGCCGAGGAGATGCCGCTGCTCGCACGCCTCAGCCATGGCAGCGTGCGCCGTGTGCTGCAGCTCATGGACAGCAATGCGCTCACCATCGCGGAGACGCTGACCAGCCTGCTCGCCAGCCTTCCCGCTCTCGACCGCATAGCGCTGCACCGGCTGGTGGGCATGACCGGCAACCGGGAGACGGAAGCCTATATGATCGCCTTCGATCTTCTCGAGGACATGCTGGCCGAAGTGATCCGCGCATCAAGCCTTGGCACATTGCCGAAGCGCTTTCCCCGGCTGCGCGCCCTCACCCAGCTCATGCCGCAGGGCAGTCTTGCGGATTGGGCCGGCTTGTGGGAAACCATTCGCGAAGCGCGCGGCGAGGCAGAGCGGCTGAACCTCGACAAGGCAGCCCTGATGCTGACGGTCTTTGAGAAGATCGACCAGACCGCCAAGGCTGCCGCCAAACGTGCCGGAAAAACCGGCCGCTGAAACCTTTGCGGATAACATCGATGGCGGCCAAACCGTCCTTCTACATAACGACAGCGATTTCCTACCCCAATGGCGAGCCGCATATCGGCCATGCCTATGAGGCAATTGCCACCGACGCCATTGCCCGTTTCAAGCGGCTTGACGGCTATGACGTCTACTTCCTGACCGGCGTCGACGAGCACGGCCTGAAGATGAAGCAGACCGCGACCAAGGCAGGCATCACCCCCTCCGAGCTTGCCGAGCGCAATACGCCGCGCTTCAAGGCGATGACCGAGGCGCTGAACATCTCCAATGACGACTTCATCCGCACTACAGAGAAGCGCCATTACGCCTCCGTGATCGAGATGTGGAAACGCATGACCGCCGCGGGCGACATCTATATCGACAATTACGCCGGCTGGTATTCGGTCCGCGACGAGGCGTTCTACGCCGAGGACGAGACTCGCCTCCTGGAGAACGGCGTCCGCGTCGGTCCGCAGAACACGCCGGTCGAGTGGACGGAGGAGTCGACCTATTTCTTCCGCCTGTCCGCCTATCAGGACAAGCTCCTCGCCCATTACGACGCCAATCCGGATTTCATTCTGCCGCCGGAGCGGCGCAACGAGGTCCTGAGCTTCGTCAAGGGCGGTCTGCAGGACCTCTCGATCTCGCGCACCACCTTCGACTGGGGCATCCCAGTGCCGGATGCACCGGGGCATATCATGTATGTGTGGGTGGATGCGCTGACCAACTACATCACCGGCGTGGGTTTTCCGGACGCGAAATCGGAAAAGTTCAAGGGCTACTGGCCGGCCGACATCCACATGATCGGCAAGGACATCACCCGCTTCCACGCTGTTTATTGGCCGGCCTTCCTGATGTCGGCGGGCATAGAACTGCCAAAGCGTGTCTTTTCGCACGGCTTCCTGTTCAACCGCGGCGAGAAGATGTCGAAGTCCGTCGGCAATGTCGTCGATCCCTTCTCGATGGCCGAGCGCTATGGCGTCGATGCTATGCGCTATTTCTTCCTGCGCGAGGTGCCGTTCGGCCAGGACGGCAGCTACAGCCATGAGGCGATCGTCAACCGCACCAATGCCGATCTCGCCAATGATCTCGGCAATTTGGCACAGCGCTCGCTCTCGATGATCGCCAAGAATTGCGGCGGCCATATCCCTGAGCCGGCGGCGTTTTCGGAGGCGGACAATATCCTCCTGGCGGCTACCGACCTGCTGATCGGCGTCGCGCGCGAGGCGATGGAGCGCCAGGCGATCCACCGCGTGCTCGAAGCGGTGTGGAGCGTTGTTGCCGATGCCAATCGCTATTTTGCCGGCGAGGCGCCCTGGGCTTTGCGGAAAAGCGATCCGGAGCGGATGGGCACCGTGCTTTATGTTACAGCTGAAGTGCTGCATCAGATCGGTATTCTGGCTCAGCCCTTTATTCCGGCCTCGGCAGAGAAGCTGCTTGATCAACTCGGCACCGCCGCAGATGAGCGAAGTTTCGCTATGCTGGGCAGCGAGTACCGCCTCAAGCCGGGGACCGAACTCGGCGCGCTCCAACCGGTGTTCCCGCGCTATGTCGAGCCGGAAGACGCGGCAGCGGAGTAGCGGGCAAGACGAGAGCTTGCACGGCTGGAATACGGCGCCTCCAATGCATAGATTTCACCTGCCACAGGACGGGCTGCCGCACTGATGCTGATCGATAGTCACTGCCATCTCGATTTTCCTGACTTCTCAAGCGAGCTGGATGCCGTGGTCGCGCGGGCGCAGGCAGCAGGCGTCGGCGCGATGCTGACCATCTCCACCCGTGTGCGCGAGTTCGCCCAACTCCAGGCGATCACCGACCGCTTTCCGAATGTCGCCTGCTCGATCGGCACCCATCCGCATCATGCCGCCGAGGAGCACGACGTCCAGCTGGAGGAGCTGCTGGATATAGCTGCCAATCCCAAGGTTGTGGCGATCGGCGAGGCGGGCCTGGACTATCATTACGACAACAGCCCGATAGAAGATCAAGAGCGTGGCTTGCGCCTGCATATCGCCGCCGCGCGCAAGACCGGTTTGCCGCTGGTCATCCATAGCCGCGATGCCGACGAACACACCGCGCGCGTTCTGGAAGAGGAGATGGCGAAGGGCGCGTTCAAGGCGGTACTGCATTGCTTCACAGGCGGCACGGAACTCGCCCGACGCGGCCTGGAGCTTGGGCTTTATGTGTCCTTTTCGGGGGTGCTGACCTTCAAGAACTCTGAAGGCTTGCGCGATGTCGCCCGCGCCATGCCGCTGACCCGTGTCCTCGTCGAGACCGACGCGCCCTATCTCGCCCCCGTGCCCCTGCGCGGCAAGCGCAATGAGCCGGCCTATGTCCGGCACACCGCGCGCGTGCTGGCCGAGGTAAAAGGCGTGAGCGAAACTGAGATCGCCGCCGCAACCACGGCGAACTTCTTCCGCCTGTTCGACAAGGCGAAAGGCGTGCTGCCGCTCTCCACCAGGCCGGCCGCATGAGTTCTCTACGCTTTACCGTTCTGGGCTGCGGGGCTTCGCCCGGCGTTCCGCGCATCGACGGCTCATGGGGCGCGTGCGACCCAAACAATCCGAGAAACCGCCGCCGCCGCTGCGCCCTCTTGGTGCAGCGCTTCGACGGCGAGGCTCACACCGACGTGCTGGTCGACACCGGGCCTGACTTGCGCGAGCAGATGATCACCACGGGCCTGAAGAGCCTTGACGGCGTGCTCTACTCCCATGACCACGCCGACCACACCCATGGCATCGACGACCTGCGGATCCTCGCCTTTAACAAGCGAAAGCTGATCGACCTCTATTTCGATGCGCCGACCGCCGCCATCGTGCAGCGCCGCTTCGACTATTGCTTTGCAACGCCCGAGGGCAGCTCCTATCCCCCGATCGTGAAGGGTCATCTGATCGAGCCGGGCCGTGAGACTATCATTGATGGCGCAGGCGGCCCGATCCATACCCTGCCCTTCCGCCAACTGCATGGCGATATCCAGTCGATCGGCTTCCGTTTCGGCGGCCTAGCCTATTCCAGCGATCTGCATGGGGTGCCGGACGAGAGTCTGCCGCTGCTCGAAGGGCTGGATGTCTGGATGCTGGATGCGCTGCGTTACAAGCCGCATCCCAGCCATTTCTCGGTCGAGCAGGCCCTCGAGTGGATTGCCCGCGTGAAGCCGCGGCGCGCAATCCTCACGCACCTGCACATGGATCTGGATTATGAAACGCTGCGCGCCGAGTTGCCGGACGGCGTCGAACCGGCCTATGACGGCATGCAGCTCGAATTGCCGGGCTGAGACATGAATAAGCGCCTGCCCTATGCGACAGGCGCCATTCCTGTATCCGAGGTTGGCCGGAGAGGAGTGCGGCGCCCTGGGCAGAGCCGGCGCCGCAAGAGGTAAGCCTACTTGCTGATCCGTGCGGTGCCGGACTGGCCGTCGTTACGGACCCACTGCACATTGCTCCCCGAGGTGCGCAGCTTATAGCAATGCGAGCGGCTGTCCGCCCAATTGCGCCATTGCTGACAAAGCTGCTCCCGCACCACCCACCAGCGGCCGGTGTCGGACGTTACCCGCTCTCCGCCCAGGGCCGCCAGGCTTGCCGAGCTTGAGCCGCGCATGGTCCCGTTCGGCTGGTAGCGGATCGGAATTTCGGCACCGACCGGCGTCATCAGATAGATGGTCCTGCCGCTGAGGGCATCTTTTAGCTTGGCTCCCGTCAGCACAGTTGAGTCCTCGATTGCGAACGCTGAACTGCTCAGCGCCAGCAACGCAGTTACAAATACACTTTTGCGCATCTCTACCTTTGGTTTGGAATGTTGTGCTGCATCACTCTTCGATTGCAGCTTTGTGGCAAAAACCCGGCATCGAGCCTGGGGTTGCAATTGCCACGGCAAGCAGAGGCTTTCCCTCCGCCATGCTAACCACTTGGTTACAGGGGTACTATTTGGCAGGGAAAGCTGGTCGAATTGTGGCGGTTCCGCCGGCGAGCCGAATTGTCGCAGCATAGCGCCAACCGGGCCTTGGGAGAGTGCTGCGATCTCGCTGATCAAGCTGCTCCCAATGCATTGCGGTCCGCCGCGCGTCCTTTCCCTACGCCGCTCAAACGCCAATGGCAAGGGGAGCATCGCCGATCACCGCTCGCGCGCAAGTTCTGTTGAGGCGCGAGGGATCAATGCTATAACGCGACGAACATGCTTCAAGTCCTAGTCGGCGCTTCGACGTCATCGCAGCATTGGCCGGCGATCAGACTGCAAGCACGCTGTTTGGAGGGGTGGCCGAGTGGTTGAAGGCACCGGTCTTGAAAACCGGCAGGCGGGCGACCGTCTCGTGGGTTCAAATCCCACCCCCTCCGCCAAAAATAATTTGTAACTTATTGATTGTTGACGATCTTGTCGGACACGAAAGAATGCGTTCCCACATTCATTACCACAGATAAGCCCGGTGAAGTGTCCGACACTTTCCAGCCTTGTTCAGCCTTCTCGATTCCTACTTCTTTTCAATGAGCCGGCACTGTGGTCTTAGCCTCACGGAACTCTACGTCCTCGGCTCGGCTCTCCTGGGCGCCACTTGCGTGCCCGCCATCCTAGCTCTGGCTGCGGTGGAGGTGACGACGGCCAATTGCCGTCCGAAAGACCGGCGTCGTCATCCACAATATGAATGACGGCCGTTGCAGAGGTCATACCGGCTGCGCCTCGGTCAGTGGCAGGGTGAAACGGAAGACCGCGCCGCCTCCGGGACGGTTCTCCGCCCAGATTCTACCGCCGCAATTCTCAACAATCGTTCGCACGATCGATAGCCCAAGGCCGGTACCCTGTTGCTTGGTTGTGTAAAAGGCGTCGAAAATAGTTATAAGCTTGTCGTGTGGAATCCCCGTGCCTCTATCGGACACCGACACCTCTACCTCGGACTTTCCAGCCAAAACCGTTTGAACCAGCAGCTTACGCGTGCCTGCATCGCTTTCCTGCATGGCATCCATTGCATTCATCGCCAAATTCAATATCACCTGTTCCAAATGCACCTGATCGACGCGCACGGGCAGTGGACCTTGCACCTGGTGGGTGCCAATCAGAACACCTCTTTTTCTCGCTTCAGGTCCTAATGTATGGAGCGCTTTTCGAAGCGCATCGTTTAGGTCAAATTCCTTCAGCTCGGACTTATCTTGTTTTTTCAGCAATCCGCGCAAGTGAGCGATGATATCTGCAGCGCGTTGATCCGCTTGTCGAATGTCGGCGAGGATTTCCTTGAGCGTGCCGCGGTCAATCGAAGCCGCCTCAAGGAGGAACTCGGCGGTCTCGGCGTTGGCCCGGATAGCTCCCAGAGGTTGGTTGAGTTCATGTGACAGGGAAGCCGACATCGCGCCGATGGCAGCAACACGATCCAAGTGGATGACTTCGCGAAGCCGACCGCTTGACTTGAGTTCAGCAAGGTGGCGGCGCCGACGTTCGATAAGCAGCCAACCGAGCAGTGTGCTCTGGAAGATTAAGGCAGCAAGACCCGTTGTCATCTGCAAACGGTATTGTTCCCACATGCTCGGCGGACGAAAGTGAATCTCGCTCCCCAGCGGGAGACCGCCCTCGCTGATGTTCCAACGTTGTAATTCCCTCCAATCGAACTTTGGAACGCCCGGCCCTATTGGAGTTGTTTTGATTCCGCTCGGAGCCTCTCCACTCAGAATCCGCATGACAACATTGGCCGCTCGATGCGCCACTTCGTCCACCGAAATGACTGGGCCACCGACAAGCCCACCGCCGAAATGCGTATCGATGTAGCTAAACATAGGTGCATTGGTGACAGCGCGAAGTCTGGCGAATGTCTTGCCCCCTTCGTGCGAGACGCCGGCCGCATCCACCAACACCAACAAATAGAATATGGCTGAGTTGGGCGGAAGGGCCGCCACACGCTTCAACATTTCATCGAACGACAAATCGCTGAACCAGCTGAACGCAACGCGCGCTGCATATGGTTGGCTCGCAATTTGAATTTGCTCTCGCCAAAACAGTTCAATCGGTGAATTTCCCGTCACAACAGCGATGTGCGTAGTCTCGGGTAGCACACGCAAGATGTTTTCGAACGCAGCCTCAAAGTCGTTCGACGTCGCGACTACGGTGTCATTGGCGGCAAGACTGGTCAGCGAGACTCTTCGCTCTTCCACGCCCGTGAACAGCATCGGAGTTGAGGGAAAAATCTGCTGACGATATTGCTGCACGAACCTCGCCGCAGGGGCGCCGACAGCAACAATTAGATCAAGCGGGTAGTTAGCAAATAGGGCTCCAAGATATTCCACGAAAGGGCGCTCGTCTTGATTCGCAGCAAACCGCGCCGTCACGAGCGAAGCATCATGGAACTCAATCGGTTCGGGCGACCTTTGCTCCAGTTCCGCGCGTAACATCTTCGTAAATTCGGCCCATGGCGAAAAATCGCGGCCATAAGAATTAAGAATTAGAACTCGTTTCGGATCGGCGCTTGCCGGGCTGAGCGAGGTGAAGACCAGGAGCAAGATGCCGAGCAGCAACGTGAATCGGTACTGCATCTTTTTTGGTCACCATCTCAACGGCAGAAGACCGCAGCAGTAGAATAACATATATCACCTCGTGCATTTCCAACAGCGTTTCAAACAACTTGCGGGTCATTGACTTCGCTCAGTAGGCGGCCGAGCCTTCGATTCATGCTCTTTAGGAACCCATCCGCGTCGGCCTCATTTGTTTGGCCGAATACTCTGGACTTGGATAGCCGGGCAGAGGCCGTAGTGGCACGGCCTCAACTCGAGCGTCTCAAGCCGTATTACAGCGACATTGGTTGGTCGTCGCTCGATCCCGAGTTGATGATCCGGCTGCTGATTGTCGGCTACTGCTACGCATCCGGTCCGAGCGCCGGCTGTGCCGGGTGGCCGGGCTGCATCTGGCCGCTGCTTCCGCCGGCTGGGTCTGGGCGACAAGGTCCCGCATCATTCAACCTTTTCGGTCAACCGGCTGGGAGCCGTTTCCGCGAGAGCGATATCCTGCGCCATATCTTCGAGCGGGTGGTGTCGTCCTGCATGGCGGCCCGCCTCGTCAAGGGCGATAGCTTTGCCGTCGATGCGAGCGTGATGGAGGCAAATGCCAGCCGTTAGCGCGGCAAGGCCCCCGATGAGATCGAAGGCTTGTGCCTTTATACAAGGTTCTGGATAAAAGGACGCTTTCCCTGCCGTCGGTGGCGGACGGCAGGGCGCGGCTGACGAGCACGCAGCGGCCCAGACCGCCGCCACTCCCGCAACATCGCCAAGCCGAGCCGAAAGGCTCTAAGCTCCGGCCTCTTCAATCGCCTTGATCAGCACGGAGGCTACGAACGGCTTTAGAAAATACGCGGCGCAGCCAACAGCCAGAGCCTGCTGCTTTGTGACCGGGCTATCATAGGCGGTCATAAAAATAACAGGAAGTGCAGACCCAGCTTTCGCCAGTTCACGCCGCAGCTCGAAGCCGGACATGCCATCCAGATGAATATCAAGAACTAAACAAGATGTCGTCGCCGAGGCGGTGCTGTCGAGAAACGCCTCGGCGGAGTTAAAGACGCGCACGGCGAATCCGTGCGCTGTTAGCAAGCGATTGAGAGCCTTCAGCATGCCTAGATCGTTGTCGATCACGGCTACTTCGCGTTGTGTCATTATGGCCGATCAGGCCCAGCTCGGAGACGGGCATAAGCGCAGGAGCAGACCTGCTTCTCAGACATGATCATTCAGGAGCGCTTGGCAATTGCCTCTAGGTGCAGATCGTGCAATCAATCCGCCAGCGCGATAAGTTCAACACACTGCTGCTTTCAATCCTGATGATTTCCGGCGCAATCGGCGTCGCCTGAAATGCCAACCCGGTCCGCGATCGAGACAGCTTCCGCCAATGATCGCACTTTCAGCTTCATCATGATGCTGTGCCGGTGAGCCTTTACGGTCCGCTCCGCCGCCCCCAATTCGTAAGCGATCTGCTTGTGCCGCTTGCCGCGAACCAGTAAGGCGAACACTTGTCGTTCTCTCGGCGTAAGCATTGTTACCAGCGCCGTCTCGAGATTCTGGCGCGTGATTCTCGTCCGCCTTTGATCATAAAGAGCAAGCGCGCGCCCGGTCGCGGCGAATAGCTCTTCCTTGGATACCGGCTTGGGCAGGACGTCTTCCGCGCCAGCCTTGATGGCGCGCACGCTCATTGGGATGTCGCCGTGCCCCGTCAGAAACACGATCGGCAAGATGGAGCCGATGGAACGGAGCCGCTCCTGCAACTCCAGGCCGCTCAGACCCGGCATCTGCATGTCGAGCAATATGCAGCCGCGATCCTCACCGGGTGAGGTCTCGACGAATCGGTCAGCGGATTCATAGAGGACCACGTTATAACCGGAGGCTTGGAGCAGGCGGGCGATCGCCGCGCGAAACAATGCGTCATCGTCAATCACATGAATGATGGACGGCGCCGCGGTCATAGCGCATGCGCCCTGATCAGCGGCAGGGTAAAGCGAAACACTGCTCCGCCTGTGAGCTGGTTTTCTGCCCAGATCTTCCCGCCATAGGTCTCTTTAATCGTGCGCGCGATCGACAATCCAAGGCCGGTGCCCTGTTTCTTGGTCGCGTAGAACGTATCAAAGATCTTGGTGAGCTTCTCGGTTGGAATCCCGGTGCCGGAATCACTTATCGAAACATCCACCTGCGACTGCCCGCTTAACGACGTTTCATTGGTCAACCGGCGCGCGCCCGGAAGCGCTTCGGCGATCGCATCCATGCCGTTCGTCGCCAGATTCCATATCACCTGCTGCAGGTGAACCTTGTCGGCCCGCACTGGCAATGACTGGCCTATACTACCTGCGCTGAGGGCGACGTTCTGCTTCCTCGCCTCGGCGGAAAGAATATGCAAGGCATCCGCAATCGCAACATTGAGATCGAAGGCCTGCAGCTCGACATCCTCTGGGCCCTTCAACAGTTTAGGCAGATGATGGATGATGTCCGCTGCGCGCTGATCGGCTTGCCGAATGTCGGTGAGGATCGCCTTCACCTTATTTATGTATGGCGGGTTCATCGCTACAAGGAGCTCGGCCGCTTCGGCATTGCTCATGATCGCAGCCAGCGGCTGGTTGAGCTCGTGGGCGATAGACGCCGACAGCGCACCGGCAGCCGCTGTCCGGCTCAAATGCATAACTTCCAGTAGCCGGCGGCGGGATGCCAGCTCCGCGGCATACCGTCGATGACGCTCAACCAGTAGGACCGCGATCATTGCGGCCTGCAGCAAAAGCACCATGCCGGCGCTCGTCAATTGCCAGCGATATTGTTCCCAGATGGTTGGAGACTTGACGCGGATCTCGCTTGCTGTCGGCAGCCTGCTCTCACTGATGTTCCATCTGTTCAACTCGCGCCAAGGGAACACCGGCTTCCTGAAATCGTCTCTTGCTAAAGGTGATACGTCGGTTTGACTAATGGTCAGGATCGAAGGCGCCGTTGTCTGCGCGCATGCAAGGGGCGCCGTTCCGAGACCGGCGATCAGGAGCAGGCTCGTTCGGGATAGAGATCTTCTGATGTTGGCGCACCGACCAGGAGCGGCATTTAAGGCGCAAGAACGAACGCCGTAGAAATGCAATTGGCGAGCTTGCCAGCCCTCGGCCGCATGAGTGCGGAACGTAGCCCGTAGGAGGTCTCTTCCCAACCAAGCAAAACGAAACCAGCTCATCTTGGACCCGCCCAATCTCCAACTGCCCGGAAGACGGCAAAGAAGGCTAGAAGAATGATAACAGATGTAAGAGATATGCGAGAGAAAATCGAGGCTGCCACGCCCAACGACGCGTAGCTATGACGAGTTCTCTTAAGAGACGGTCGGCCTTCTCAAAGGGTTAATCTTTTTTTGTCGCGTATCACAATGCTGCGGATTTGAGATCCTGCAGATTTTTCGGACGGGAGTTTCGCCGAAGCCGATATGGACCAGGAGCTGCGGCCGCAGGCTGTTGTCTGGCACGACATAGGTCTTCACTGGGCTGGCGCGCCGTTCCGATAGATCTGGAGTGTAGTTAGGCTGGCCGCTCGCATTTCGGTCCGGCTGCAAAGGGCTTGCCTTCTCGATATTGATAAAAGCGAGCAGGCCGAACATTTCCGGATCAAGCGCCGCATTCGTTCTTCCTGCAGCAGCCTGGAGTTTGTAGGAGAGGCCGGCACCATCGGCTCCATCTTGTCGATCGTGTTTTTGACGGGGCACGGGATGGATCCCAATGAGCGTGCGCGCCATCAAGGCCGGCGCGGAAGATGTCCTGCCCAAGCCGGTTCCAAGGAAAAGCTATTCGCCGCGACCGTGCGCGCGAGGAGAGTGTGAGCGGTACCTGAGTAAGTGCGAGATCGCTCGCTCGGCAGAAGCATACGGCAGGTATTGCCCCTATGGACAATAGCGGGCACCGGGCTAAGAGCCGATACTTCTTGGCCGTTGAGGAGCGTCTCGGAAAAACGGCAGCGCCCATCCGGCTAACGGAGTGTGGTCTCCTCCGAGATTGATCTCACGCTCGAAAGGAGCGTTACCATGTTCAAGCAAAGCGGCCGCATCCTCAGCGGTTTTCACGCTGCGGCCGTAGCCATAACATTGGTGGCGGTTGGCGCCCTCCCCACCTCAGCAGCGCAGCCCAAAGGCCCACAAGAGGCGCATGCGACGGGGGGCAGCGCGGGACAAAACCTGCCCTCGTGGAATGAGGGTGCTTCCAAACAAGCGATCATGGAGTTTGTCGGCAAAGTTACGCGCCAGGGCGGCCTGGACTATGTTCCGCCCGCCGAGCGCGTCGCGACTTTCGACAATGACGGCACGCTTTGGCCGGAGCAGCCGATGCCCATCCAGTTCGCCTTCGCGCTCGATCGTGTGAAGGCGCTTAGCCCGCGGCACCCGGAATGGACGACCACGGAGCCGTTTGCGTCGATGCTGCAAGGCGACATCAAGGGAGCCGTTGCTGGCGGCGAGCCCGCGTTTGCTCAGATCCTGAGGGCCATACACGCCGGCATGACCGCCGAGGAATTCGAAAAAGTTGTGCAGGATTGGCTTGCAACGGCAAAGCATCCGGAAACCGGACGGCCCTACACCGAAATGGCTTATCAGCCGATGCTGGAATTGCTTGCTTACCTAGAGGCTAACGGCTTCAAAATCTTCGTCATCTGCAGCGGCGACATCGACTTCATGCGTATATTTACCGAGCGGGTGTATGGCGCTCCGCTTGAGCATGTCATCGGCAGCAGCAGGGAGGTGAAGCTCCGGCGAAACGATGCAAAGCCCGTAGTCGTCGCGCTGTCCGACAATACCTTCAACGGAAAAAAATACGGCACCCTCGTCGACAGTCAGACCCCTCTTGGGCTCCTCCCAATCGCCGCCTTCGGCAACTCGGACGATGACATACAGATGCTGCAGTGGGCGACGGAAGGGAGCAGTGCCGGTTTGGGCCTCATCGTGCATCACACCGATGCCGAGCGCGAGTGGGCATACGACGCATACGCTGCCACTGGCAAGCTCGATAACGGGCTCGACCAGGCACAAGCAAATGACTGGGCCATCGTCGACATGAAGCACGACTGGAAGATCGTCTTCTCGTTTGAGCAGCGCTGACCTGGGCGTCGGGAGTGACCGACCAATCCAGGCAGGCGGCATGTTCGCCCGGCGTCGGACCGGCGTTGTCCCGAGAGGGTCAAATGCTCGACTGAAACTGAAGTAAACACGGCGTGCTCGTGACGCATGTCGTTCACTGGACTGGACTGGACTGGACTTACTGGGCCTCAAACGAAGGAGATCGCCATGCGCTTGCTCGTACTCCCTGCTCTCGCCGTCACCGCGTTTACCGCGACCATGACTTTCCAGCCTTCTGAGGCAAAGGCCGTAGTCTATTGTGCCGCGGGTGTCTACCGCGCCGGCTGCGTCGTCCGACCCGGCGTAGCAGTCGTTCGGCCCGGCGTAGCTGGCGTCCGCGGTGTTGCCCGGCGCACGGCCAGACGTACTGTCCGGCGATCCGACATGATGCTCAAGCACGACATCGCTCTCCTCGGTCACCTCGATAACGGCCTCGGCTTCTACCGTTTCAGCTACAACGGCAGCGACAAGACCTATGTCGGCGTTATGGCACAGGAAGTGCAGACGGTCATGCCCGCGGCGGTGCTGCGTGGCAGTGACGGCTACCTGCGCGTTTTCTACGACAAGCTCGGCCTGAAATTCGAGACGTACAAGCAGTGGGTCGCATCAGGCGCACATGTTCCGGCCGGCGCACCAGTCGAGCACTGACGCCTGCCTGGCCACAACAGTGCAGGAAATCTCTTTCGCTGATGCCGTGCCAGCACGGCATCAGCGAAACGAAGGTGTCCTATATCGCCGCCTCCGCCGTAGCCTCACCAAAGAAGCAGCGTCGCCAGCGTCACCTGCGCGTCGGCAGGCGTTGTCCCGAGAAGATCAAATGCTCGACTGAAACTGAAAACGAAACCTAAAGGAAACAAACATTATGCATGCGAACCTCATCACGCGAGGTGTTTTGACGTGTCTTCTCGTCACGGCGATTGCTGCGCCTGCTTGGGCACAGTCCGACAAGTTCGTACCGCACAAGAACGTGCCCGGTCCGGCCCGGCTGGAGATGGAGAAGGCTGACAACTCGGGCGCGGTGAATGCGGACATCCAGTTCATCGCCGATCGCCAGGCGATCATCAATCATGTCACCGCCTACTCGTATCTGATCGACGAAGCCCGTTGGGATGACTGGTTCGCCTTGTTCTCGGATGACGTTGCCTTCGAGAACACCACGCCGGAATTGGGCACAGTCCTCGTCAAAGGCAAGAAGGCCTTCATGGCCCTGGTGGAAGAGCGATACATCATACCAGGAAAGAATTCGAAGGGTGTGCGCCGTCACACCATGGGTAACGTCCACGTGGCCTCGCAGACTGCGACAACGGCGACGGTGCGTACATACATGCTCATCTCCAGCGTCCCGGCTGCGGACCACTTGCACCTGCTTACCACCGGTACCTACAACGCCAATCTGGAAAAGCGCGACGGCAAGTGGACCATCACCCGCTGGTACATCGAGGCGGATGCCCCGCTGTCGCCAAGCAAGCTGCCGGAAGGATTCTCAGAAGCGGAGTTCAAGTGGATTCCCGATCCCTCCACAGTAATGCCTGGCGCGGTCCCCGGTCCGACGAAAGGGATGGTTTCGCTAAACAACATGCAGGCTGCCTTCAGTATTCCGGCGAGTGGACCGCTCTATAAAGCCGCTCCTGTATGGAACTGGACGGATGCTGACTTTGTCCTCGTCGACTACCTGACCGACGCCAAGAGCGCGGCAGCCTTCCTGCCGGAGGGTATGACGACTTTGCCGATCCCAGAATTGCCGGGCTACTCCGCGGTGAAGCAGATCTGGGCGCACTATGGGGATAGCAGTTTCGGGCCCTATAACGAACTCTTCGTCCTCGTCCCCGCTCTGCATAATGGGCAGTTGAGTCTTTATAACCCGCTGATCTACGTCGATCGGGACAGCGCGATGTCTGGTGGTCGCGAAATTGGTGGATGGCCAAAGAAGATCGGCGACATCCGCATGGAGCGGGCTGGAGACGAATACCGACTTTCCTTTGTGAGGAACGGTCAGCCCCTCGTGTCTGCGGAAATGCAGGTCGGCTCCAAACTGTTCTCGACCCCGCTGCCGGCCAAAACTCCGGTGCGCCTGTCCTATCCTTACAACATGACACTGCCGCTGCCCGCGCCAACAGCCGAACCCCAGGCGGCCGTTCCCTTCCCGACAACGACCGTCAAGCTGATTCCCGGCGTCGGCAGTGACAATCCCGCGCCCGCGCTCGCCCAGTTGATCTGGGGCCCGTGGCAAGTGAAAGGCGACTTCTTCGGTGGCTCGGGTACATCGGTCAAGTACCAGGCATCGGAGGAGGATCCCTTTTACAAGCTGCCGGTCCTCAAGGTGCTCGGGTCCACGTACATCAACGGAAGCATGACCCTGGCATTGAAGGACATGAAGGTGGTTGAGGATCTGCTGAAAAAGTAAGCCAGGGTCAGACGGGACGCCCAGCGGCGTCCCTTTGCGGTACGAGTTTGCCGCGAAAGTGCCGGCGCCGGCGGGTGCCGGCACTACTGGCGATTACCTGATTCCGATATATTCACGAGGAAGACATGCAACTGGCGCAAACATCGAACCCCGACTTCGGAAGCTTAGTGGCCCGGCGTCGTGCGTACTTTCTGTCGGGCAAAACGCGCCCGGTAGAGTGGCGAGAGGCGCAGTTGACGGCGCTCTCAGCGATGATCACGGAGAACGCTGACGATTTTCACGCGGCGCTGTCGGCAGACCTTCGGCGCAACTGGGTTGAGGCGGACCTCGTCGACGTCGCCGGCGTGGCGCAAGAGGCCGACTATGCGAGACAGCAACTCAGACAGTGGATGCGTCCCCTCGTGGTGGACGTCCCACCGATGATGCAGCCCGGCGAAGCACGGGTGCGGTTCGATCCCCTCGGCGTCGCCTTGATCATCGGGGCATGGAACTACCCCTTCCTACTCACATTGTCGCCGCTGATCGCGGCAATCGCGGGCGGCAACGCGGCCGTGATCAAGCCGTCGGAGATCGCGCCCGCCTCCGCCGAGGTCCTCGCGCGGCTGATCCCCAAATACCTGGACGCGGACGCCTTCTCCGTCGTGCTTGGCGGCGTGCCGGAGACCACCGCCCTGCTGGAGCAGAAATGGGACCACATCTTCTTCACCGGAGGCCCATCAATAGGGAAAGTTGTCATGGCAGCCGCCGCGAAGAACCTCACGCCAGTTGTGCTCGAGCTCGGGGGCAAGTGCCCGACGATCGTCCACTCCTCTGCGAATCTCGCCGTGGCCGCCCATCGTATCGCCCAGGGCCGCTGGTTGAATGCTGGACAGACATGCACTGGCGTCGATCATGTTCTGGTCTTTAAGGACGTCAAAGAGCAGTTCCTGGAGCACCTGAAGAACGCTGTCGTCGAGTTCTACGGCCAGGATCCCAGGCAGAGCCCTGACTACGGCCGGATGGTGAGCGACCGCCACCACGCCCGGATCGTCGGACTGCTCGAAAGCGGGGAGGTCTATCACGGCGGGCAGCATAACCTGAAGGAACGGTATATTGCGCCAACAATCCTGGTCAACACGCCTCTGGATTCCCCGATCATGCATGAGGAGATCTTTGGTCCGATCTTGCCGGTGCTGGAAGTAAATAGCGTCGAGGAGGTCATCGACTACGTGAATGGGCGGCCGAAACCGCTGGGCCTATACGTGTTCGCCGAGGACCTCGATGTCGCAGAGCGCATCCTCGATGCGACCGAGTCCGGTGACGCTGCGGTCAACGATTGCACAATCCATCCGCTGGTGCCGGAACTCCCGTTCGGTGGGGTCGGCAACTCCGGAATGGGCAAGTATCACGGCGAATGGGGCTTCCGTGCCTACACGAACGCCCGCGGCGTGCTCTACCACAGCACGGGTGTCGACCCTGGCGTCCGGTACCCGCCATACCCTCCTAGGCCAGCGTCGTAGACGGCCTTATTTCGGGTTCACAAGTTTCTGCGATCTACGCGCAGGAAAACGAGGACTTTCCGGGATCCTCCAACAAACGGTTGTCTAGATTTGGCGAGAAGGCTATTGTGATTGATGAGGTGCTGAGCAGGCAAACGCAGGATTCGCATCGAATTGTATCTGTACGGACCGCGATCTTCCTAAACATGGTAGCTGTGCTTCTATAATATTAGCGCGGCGTGCCCAATAACCGGACAGATAAATCTTAATCTCGGTTATCTCTTCAAGGCGGTACTCAATGGCAACTTTGGAACATCCGTTAGCCACCCATCATTTGCCTGTATTCATGACGGCTCCTGGTGACACAGACGTCATGCTTGTTCTGTTAGCTTTTGTTCTGGTTGGGGTAGTACTGGCCGCGGGTGTTTTCTTTTTCTGGCTCCATTCACTGCCAGAACGAATGGTGCACAACAAGGTTCAATTCGATATTGTCGTCGTCCTGGCCTTGCTGTCGCTGTTTACTCATATACATGCCTTCTGGGTAGCGGCCCTGCTTATCGCACTTATTGATTTCTCAACGTTTTCATTTACGAGTTCGTTCAATCGTTTGGTCGTCGCGCAAGAAAAGTTGGCAGGCATCGAAGCAAAAACTGTTGAGCCTGCCCCATCTGCCAGTGACCACGCTCCTGATAAGGCGGCATAGACCATGCTAGAGCTTCTGCTTTGCTCTCTGTTTACACTACTTCCCGACTACCTGTATCGGCGCTTTGGTCAAGGGAAACGGCTCGGTGTTGAGATCACTTATTACTCTATGTGGTACGAATTAAGGTATGGTATTACGGCATGCTTGATGCTCACAGTGTCGTTGATCACCGTCGTTTTTTACTACCACCCCTCGACGACTAGCGTAAACTCGTTTTACCGCACTGTGCCAATATTGCCGGAAGCTGGCGGCCGGGTCGCCGAAATCTTTGTTGGATTTACTGACGAGGTTAAGAAGGGACAGCCGATTTTCCGGCTCGACCGGACGACGCAGGAGGCGGCGCTCGAAGTCGCCAATCGTCGCATTGCGCAAGTCGATGCGGCGGCAGTGATGGCGCAAGCCGATATTGCTGCGGCCGACGGGCAGATCCAGCAGGCAAAGGGTGCTTATCAGCAGGCGGTGGATGAGCTCGCAACGAAGCAGGAACTCCAGCAACGCAGCCCCGGCGTGGTAGCGGCGCGCGAGATCGAACGGCTCCAAAATCTCGTCGACGGGCGACAAGGCGCCGTGGTGGCGGCAGAGGCCGCCAAGCAGGCCGCTGAAACACGAATTTCCACGCTCCTGCCCGCCGAGAAGGCGAGTGCGGTAGCCGCTCGCGCCCAGGCCCAGGTCGAGTTGGACAAGACAACGGTGTATGCCGGGGTGGATGGACGCGTGGAGCAATTCATACTGCGCGTTGGCGATTTCGTCAGTCCGGTGATGCGACCGGCCGGCATTCTCATTCCACAAGAGGCTGGCAGGTTAGGTCTCATAGCCGGTTTCGGACAGATCGAAGCGCAGGTCATGAAGATAGGCATGGCAGCCGAGGTAACCTGCGTGTCCAAACCTTTGACAATCATCCCGATGGTTGTGACGAAGGTGCAGGACTATATTGCCGCCGGTCAGGCCCGGGCGGCAGAACAGCTGGTCGACGCGCAGCAGGTGATCCGGCCAGGCACCCTAACAGTGTTCCTGGAGCCGCTATACAACGACGGATTGGCCGGTGTGACGCCTGGCAGCAGCTGCATTGCAAACGCGTACAGCAATCATCACGAGCAACTGGCGTCAGGTGACGTCGGGGCGGCCCGATGGCTTTTTCTGCACGCTGTTGATGCAACCAGCATTGTTCACGCGATGATCCTGCGCCTTCAAGCTCTAGTTCTCCCGGTTAAGCTTCTGGTTCTTTCGGGTCACTGACTTAGATTTCTTGCTGCAGAAGCACCGTATCGCGAAGCTCTAAAGCACAGCAGCTCTATATCGATCGCTCGCCTGACCAAAGCCGGCGACCTACTTCCCGTCATTCGAAGGAGGGTTCCGTGAAGCTTGGAGCGTATATCGTTAGTGGGGTTCTCACAGTAATACCCCTTTGGATCACCTGGCTGGTCGTCAATTTCGTGTTCCGGCAGCTGTTGTTCGTCGGCCGCCCGATCGTGAGTGCTATCCGGCAGTACACGGGCTATTACATGCCGCCGATTGCTGAGCGTATCAGCTGGACGGTGGTCGACGACATTCTCGCGGTGTTGCTCACATTAACCGGCTTTTATCTTCTGGGATGGGCCGTAAGCCGGGTCATTGGGAGGAGATTGCTGGGTATGTTCGAGGCGATCCTGAGCCGGTTTCCGCTCGTCCCCAAGATCTATGGCGGGGTGAAACAGCTGATCTCCGCGCTGGAGAAAAAGCCGGACGGCATGCAGCGGGTTGTTCTGATTGATTTTCCGTCCCGGGAAATGAAGTCCGTTGGCCTGGTCACGCGGGTGATGACCGATCAGGACACGCACCGCAAGCTGGCGATTGTCTATGTTCCGACGACACCGAACCCAACCTCAGGGTATTTGGAAGTGGTTCCCATGGAGAGCGTCGTACAGACGGATTGGACCCTGGATGAGGCAATGAATTTTGTCATCTCAGCCGGTGCGGTGGCTCCAGATCGGATTCGGTATAGCAACGTCCGCGAACAGCAGGATGGCACAAGCGCCACAGCTGAAACTCTGCCAAGCGCGCCGAGTCGGCACTCTGCTGATATTTGAAGCATCCTCTGTGCTGGCGATCTTTCCTTTGCAAAAAGAAGCCCAGGAGGCACCGCCGGCCTGCAAGTAGGATTCCGCCTCTTTTGGTGGTCAGCTGCTCGGGAGGATTCCAGCGGAGGTACGTTGCCGCTGCTTGCCCTTATCCTGGTTGTATCTGCCGTAAAAGGCTTGGCGTCACGGGTAGCGCCAGCATGTTGGCTTGCGTCGCAACTCGTAAGGTTGCGACGGCTTAGCCTGCTCCCGAGTTGTGCTCATGCTAAGACCTGATGCGGAAGAGACGGCATGTGGGCTGCGGCTCTGAATACTCGCTAGGTGCTTAACGCTGTTTGCGTGCAGCGCGCCCGATCTGTGCTGCGGCTACGTAGACGGATCGGCGGCGGTCGCCGAACCGGAACGGATTGCCGGGCTCAAATGGCTTTCCTCTTGGGCGGCCCTTCACCGCACAAACGAAATCGCCAATGGGCCTCAATCTGTTCGCGATCCAATCGATCGCGCCAGACCGGAGGCTGGAGGAGGTTGCCATGGCCTCCCTGCCTTACGCCGCGCTGATCATCGCATTTTCCTTTCTGCTCTATGCATTTCCCGCCATCGCACTTTGGCTGCCTGCTGCCATGGAATGAGGCTCTTCCATGTTTGCACCGCCTCCGATCGTCGCCACGCGCATCTTCGCCCGCCTACCGGACGAATACCGGAAGCCGGAAGCCACCTCCGAGTGGCATCGCCACCAGCCGGGCGATCTTCCGGCCCACTCCGTCCTTGAGGGGCCTTGCTTCGATGCCGAGGGCCACTTGTGGTGCGTGGACATCCCCTGGGGACGCGTGTTCCGCGTTAGTCCCAATGGCCAATTCGAGTTGGTCGCCACCTATGACGGCGAGCCGAACGGGCTCAAAATTCATCCCGATGGACGCATCTTCATTGCGGACTACAAAAACGGTATTGTCGTGCTCGACCCGCAAACTGGACGCACGGAGAACCTTCTGGCGCGCGTCCGGCTGGAGCGGCTGAAGGCCGTCAACGACCTGACCTTCGCCTCCAATGGTGACCTCTATTTCACCGATCAGGGCTTGACTGGTTTGCACGATCCAACTGGCCGCGTCTTCCGCCTGCGCGCAAGCGGTGAGATCGACTGTCTTCTGAGCAACGTGCCGAGCCCGAACGGTCTTGTCCTCGATGTTTCGGAGCGCGTGCTCTATGTCGCGGTGACCCGCGCCAACGCGATCTGGCGCGTGCCCTTGATGGCGGACGGGGGCGTGGCGAAAGTGGGCACCTTCATCCAGCTCTCTGGTGGCGGCGGACCGGACGGGCTCGTCCTCGACGAGGCCGGCAATCTCGGCGTGTGTCATATCGGCCTGGGAGCGGTGTGGATGTTCAGCCCGAAGGGCGAGCCGATCGCCCGGATCCAATCCTGTGCCGGCGATCACACCACCAACGCCGCTTTTGGTGGCCTCGCCCGCAAGCAACTCTTTATCACGGAAGCGGCAAGCGGAACGATCCTGATTGCCGATTGGCATACGCCAGGTCGTCATCGGAAGTTTTGAGCTGCACTCCAATAAGCTGGCAAATAACCGCCTCGGCCCCACGCGGGATGTGAGCTTGCGTGAGATCAAGAAACCCTTCGCTGTCAATCTCGAAAAATAGTGGCTTTGATCTCGATCGCGTGTGATAATTTTGATCTGTTCACGGCTTATCTTGCATAAGTCTCGGGCAGTGGTGGGTTTTTGGGCGCCGGCATTGCGACTGACCGGCGCGACCAAGTGGGTGTGATCAACTCTTCTGGCCGTGCGATCCGCCCGGCCTTCGACGTGCCGGATCACGGTGCTCGATTTGGAGCCGTCGCAACGCTCTGACTGTTAAAAACTTGGCCGGTGACGCTATGGGTCGACCGAAATGGATCGGCGATAGGATTGCGAGGCATGTCCGCGCTCACGCGGTTATCGGACTTGCACTCTCTCTGCCAGCGGCCGCTCCGGCTGTCGCTGCAGACAGCGCCCTGCAAATATCGCAGGCATGGGTGCCCACCGCCGAACAGGCCGGCATCGATCTCCCGCTCCTGATGACCATCAAGAACAATTCCACTTCGCCGGACGCGCTCCTTCGCGTCAGGTGCCCGTTCGCAAATTTTTCGGAAAAGCACACCGTCGACCGCGGCGAAGGAGCGCCCGCCAAGCGCGCCGTTCCGTCCATTCCGATACCAGCGGGCACAACGCTCGAGCTTAAGCCCGACGGTTACCATGTGATGCTGCTGCAAACCCGGCAGAAGCTGGCGAAGGGCGACACCCTCATCTGCTCTGTCACATTTCAGAAGGCCGGGCTTCTAGAAACGGAGGTGCACGTCAGGAGCGCAGACTGATGAACGGCGGCCAATGGCTCGGGCCGAGCCAGAAGTGAACAGCACAAAAGACGCCACAACAGGGAGGTATAGATTTATGACCAGCGCTATTCGCGACCGAAAGCCGCGCCTGAGAGCCGATCTGCTCGCGATCGGATGCGCCATCGCCTGCACTGCCTATCTCGTGCCGGCGCGTGCGGCCGACGACGTCACCCACGACCGGCTGCTAAAAGCCGACAGCGAGCCCGGCAACTGGCTCCTGCATCATAAGAATTTCTCCGCTCATCGCTTCTCCAGCCTGAAAGAGATCAACCGCGACAACGTGAAGAACCTCAAAGTCGCCTGGACGATGCATCTCGGCGGTGTCGAGGGCGGCGGCATCTGGACCCATGGCGGTCTCGAAGGCACGCCGATCGTCGAGGACGGCTTCATGTACGTCACCGACGGCTGGGGCTCGGTCTACAAGATCGACACCCATGGCGGCAAAGGCAAGCTGCTCTGGAAGATGGACCCGAAGACCGACCATGACTGGGCGGGCGCGGTCGCGTGCTGCGGCGTCGACAATCGCGGCGTTGCGCTTTGGAAGAACTTGGTGATCTCCCACACGCTGGACGGACGGCTGATCGCCACCGACAAGGAGACCGGCCAGGTTGCCTGGCAGCGTCAGGTCGCCGATCCCGACAAGAGCGAGGTCATCACCGGGGCGCCGCTGATTGTGAAGGGCCTGGCGATTACCGGCGTTGCCGGCGCGGAATATGGCATCCGCGGCTGGCTGGCGGCGACCGACTTGGCGAGCCAGAAGGAGATCTGGCGCACCTACACCATACCGGGCAAAGGCGAGCCGGGCCACGAGACCTGGAAGGACCAGAACAATGCCGCCGCGAGCGGCGGCGGCTCGACCTGGGTCACCGGCAGCTATGATCCTGAAACCGACACCATCATCTGGGGCGTCGGCAATCCGGGACCGGACTGGGACAATGAATATCGGCCGGGCGACAACCTCTACACCGATAGCTCGCTCGGGCTCGATGCCAATACCGGCAAGATCAAATGGCATTATCAGCACACGCCGAACGATCCGTACGATTATGACAGCGTGTCTGAGAACGTGCTGGTGGACGTCGGCGGGCAGAAGCTTGCGCTCGAGGCGGACCGCAATGGCTTTGCCTATGCTGTCGATCGCACGAGCGGCAAGTTCGTCTGGGGGCTGCCATTCGTGAAGAAGGTGACCTGGACCAAGGGGCTCGATCCCAAGACCGGCAAGCCGCTGGAATACGATCCGACAAAGCCGATACAGCGCTATAACGCGGAGGTGACGCCGAGCCGGACGAACAAGGAAACGGACATCTGCCCCGGCAATATGGGCGGCAAGAACTGGCCGCCGACCGCCTATAACCCAGATCTGAAGCTCTGGTACATTCCGGTCATCGAAAGCTGCAACCGCATCAAGGTCGAGGAGACGACGACGGCGAGCCTTAAGCCGCGGGAATTCTTCACGGGCGGCGGGCCGAGCCAGCCTGTCCGCATCACCGGCAGCGTCACCGCGATCGACGTAACCAGCGGCAAGATCGCAGGCAAAGCGGAAACGCCGTTCCCGATGCTGGGCGGCATCCTGGCGACACCCGATCTGGTCTTCGCCGGCCAGCCCTCAGGCGAGGTGATGGCGCTCGACGCCAAGACGCTTGAGAGGCTGTGGGAGTTCAACACCGGCGGCGGCGTCAACGCACCGCCCATGACCTTCACGGTGGACGGCAAGCAATATGTCGCGATCCTGGTCGGCCTTGGCGGGGCTTGGGACAAGTGGTTCATCGAGGCAACGCCCGAGCTGAAGAGCATGCAGCCGGGTTCGGTGCTGTACGTGTTCGCTCTCTGACGCGCGCAAACAGGAGGTCCGGCCCGAGTCCGGACCTCCGATCTGTTCAGGCAAGATCACCAATGACGATCACCAAAGGCTCTTCGCGCGCGGGGATGGCTCTGGCCTTTATCCTCGCGGCAATTCTGTGGACGCCGGGCATCTCGCATGGCCAGTCGGCGCCGGACCCGACCGATGCCGGCAAGCAGGTGTTTAAGCGGGCGAATTGTATGGGCTGCCATAAATGGCATGGCAATGGCGGCGGTGGTTACGGCGGCGATGCGCTGTCATTGCGCAAGACCGAGCTCACGCGCGAGCAGATCATTGAGACGGTGAGCTGCGGCCGGCCGGGCACCGGCATGCCATTCTTCGTGCGCGGCGCTTACGACACCAGCAAATGCTACGACATGAACCGCGCCGAGGTGGGCGGTCAGATGCCGCCGGAAGGCACGACCTTCCTGCGGCCGAACGATATCGCCGCGGTCACGGATTATGTGCTTGCCCACATCAAGGGCAAGGGCGAGCCGACTTACGCCGAATGCACCGTCTTCTTCTCCGAGACCTCGCGCGTCTGCGACATCTACAAGACGCAAGACGAGCAAAAGCCGGCCGAGACGACGGCAAGCACGGGGAGGAGCCAATGATGCGTGGATTTTCACTCCCTCCCCGTTTCGCTACGGGCGTTTCTCTCGCGCTGCTGGCCATCGCGTTCTCCGGATCTTTCGCGCGAGCTGAAGAATTCACCGGCAATGATCTGCGCGATATCCGGATCGGTATGGCGGTGACCGACCTGCCAGAAAGCGGCTATGTTAACTTCGCCTGCGCGAGCGCTCCGGAGCGGACACTTCCAGCCTGGAAGCAATGGAGCGACTGTCCCGCCGGCGCCGACGGCACGCACGCGGTCCGGTTCGGCTTCGATCCCGCAACCAGCCGCGACGGCACGGTTGTGGCGGGGCACCCTGCCGTCCTCACCCTCTCGATCGACGAAGCGGGACGCGTTGTCCGCCTCGAGATCGTGACCGACCCGAAGGCGCGACTCTATTTGCGCAAGAAGGCCTATCTTCTCGGCACGCAGGCCATGTCCCGCTATGGCGCGGAAGGCTGGAACTGCAAACAAGAGAGCCCCGGCGCCGATGAGGAACCGGTCGGCGGTGTCTATGTGAAGGAGCACTGCACCAAGACGACCTCCAGTCGCGCGCTCGTGGTTGATCGCAGCCTGTTCCGCCGCGCGGGCCAGGATCTGAACAATTTCATCGACGAAACGCGAATCACCATCACACAGGCTAAGGGGTGATCAGCGGCGGACTGAGCAAACAAGGCAACGGCCAACAGTGTCCCGATTGCAGGAGACGCCCTTTCGGTTGCTCCATTGGCCGGTCATACCGGCGTCGCCCCGACACGTCCGGAGAAGCCCGACGCGACGATGACGGTGCCGTCCCTTACCTTCAGACCGAGCGACGGAAGCGGCCGAGGAGCGGGACCGAACACCACCTCGGCGCCGTTCACGGGAATGAAGGTCGAACCGTGACAGGAGCAGACAAACGCTGACTTCTCCTTCGACCACATGTTTACCGGACATGCCTGGTGCGTGCAGATCGCCGAATAGGCGACGACGCCGTCTGCGGCGCGTGCCCGTGTCTCCTCGTTCAGCGTTGCCGGATCGAACCGCGCAATGATCACGAGGTTGAGGCGGGACCCGTTTCGCACCGTGCCGTCAGGGGCGGCGGGATAGACCTGCATCTGCGGGCCGCCGAGCGCGAGATCCTCGACCAGCACCGGCTGGCCCTTCTTCGGGCCGGTCAGAAACACGAAATGATCCTCAGGAGCCGGCGGCTTGCCGGCCTCGCTGCTGTCGTCCGCCCGCGCGGCGCCTGCCAGCAACGGCGTCAGCGCCAGCCCGAGCACCGTCCGCCGATGATATTCCCGCATGCACGGCTTCTCTTCACCCGACATGCCCTGCCTTCCTTCTCTTGACACAGTCGACCGTCATCGAAGCCCGGCGGAGGCAAGGCTGTCGCCCTCCGCCCGGGCGTTGTCGTCACTCGGTTCCGTTGACGTTTGCCATGAGCGGCAGCGACACCATGGCGAATTCGCCGGTGCCGATATAGCCGACGCGGAAGTAGCCGTTAATCGGGTGCTTGCCGGGCTTTGTTGCCTTGAGGCTGATGGCGAATTCGAGCCCTGAATCCTGCATTGTGGCCTTCACCACGCGCTGGTCGAAGGCGACGCCATCGTCGAAGGACGACAGCTCGATCACACGGTTGTTGTAGCTCTGGAGCACGCGGTAGCCGTCGCGAACGCGCAGAGTCGCGTGCAGCACCGCCGGCTCGCCGACCTTGGCGGTCACGTCAGCGATTTCGATGGCATAGGCTGGATCTTCCGCAGCCGCCTGGCTGGTGCTGAGCGCGACCAGGCCGGCCGGAAGTCCGGCGAGAACGGCGAGCGTGAGAAGGCGCATAAACTTCGAAGAGGCGCGGTGTTTCATTCGTGAATTCCAGCAAGATCGCTCCGGCAGGATTCGGCGCCCTGCCGCAATTATGAAGGCTTGCTTCCCCAGAGTTCGGAAGGAAACCGGCCGCCATGGCGGCGGCCGGTCATTGAAGGGCGTAAGGTCACTTCGAGACGGCGAACACCCAGATGACGCCGCCCTGCGGCACATCCTTCTGCCATCCGACCAGCTCGCTCATCAGGCCTTGCTGGAAGGCGGCATCCACGCCATAGCCCGACGCCACCGCGACGTACTGGACGCCGTTGACCTCAAAGGTCGAGGGCGGGGCGATGACACCCGAATTGGTCTTGAAGTGCCAGAGTTCCTCGCCGGTCTGGGCGTCATAGGCGCGGAAGTTGCGGTCGTTGGTGCCGCCGGTGAACAAGAGGCCACCGCCGGTGGTCATCACCGAGCCCCACATCATCGAGCTCGGATAGAGGTCCCGCCAGATCCGCTTGCCGCCATTAACATCATAAGCCTGCAACTCGCCAAAGAAGCTGGCCTTGGTGTCGACCGAGAAATGCAGGTCCGGAATGCCGACGCCCGTCCACCACTGCCCGAGGACGCGCTCCTCGACCTTGCCTTCCAGGTTGTTGCAGTGGTTCTCGTTCGACGGAATGTAGACCATCTGGGTCTTCGGACTGTAGGCCGCATACGGCCAGTCCTTGCCGCCCCACAGGCCCGGGCAGAACTGCGCCGCCTTGCCGGTGCCCGGCTTGTGCGCCTCATCGACGACGGGATGACCGGTCTTGGGATCGATGCTCTTGAAGACATTCTGGGGCACATAAGCCTTGGCGTCGACGAAGTCGATAGTGCCGTCGGCATTGCGCTTCAGCCAATAGAGATAGCCGTTGCGCGCCGGCTTCAGCAGCCCCTTCACCGTGGCGCCGTCCTTCTGGAAGTCGACCAGCATGGGCGCGTTCATCTCGTCCCAGTCCCAGGACTCGTTCTGCTGGTACTGGAAATGGCCCTTAATCTTGCCGGTGTCGCCGTCGAGCGCGACGGTCGAGGACGTATACAGATTGTCGCCCGGCCGCTGATCGCCGAACCATGGCGACGCATTGCCGGTGCCCCAATAGACCGTATTGGTGTCCGTGTCGTAATTGCCGGTCATCCAGGTCGAAGCGCCGCCGGTCTTCCAGGTATCGGCCTTCTGCCAGGTATCGCTGCCCGGCTCGCCCGGAGCGGGAATGGTGTAGGTCTTCCAGGCCGGCTTGCCGGTATCGCTGTCGAACGCCTGCACGAAGCCGCGCACGCCAAACTCACCACCGGCGACGCCGACGAGCACCTTGCCCTTCACGATGAGGGGCGCCATGGTCATGTAATAGCCGGTCTTCCAGTCTTCGACCGGAGTCTCCCAAGCCACCTTGCCGGTCTTGGCATCGAGAGCGACGAGCACGGCGTCGAGGCCCGCGAAGAAAACCTTGTCGCCGTAGAGCGCGACGCCGCGGCTGGTATTATGCAGCGCGCTGAACCCTTCCGGAATCTTGCGCTTAAACCGCCAGAGAAATTCGCCTGTCGCCGCGTCGAGAGCGATAACCTGATTGTACGGCGTTGCGACGAACATCACGCCATTATTGACAATCGGCGGGGCCTCGTGACCGGAGTCCACGCCCGTCGAGAAGCTCCAAACGGGCACGAGCGACTTGACGTTGCCTACATTGATCTTGTCGAGCGGGCTATAGCTCCAACCCTTATAGCCGCCGCGGACCATGAGGTAGTTCTGCGGCTCGGGGTTGGCGAGGCGTGCGTCGGTTACCGGCGTGTATTCCGCGCCGAGCGCCGATCCGGCCGCCCCGGCAATCAAGACGGCCGCAAAGGGTAATGTCCACTTCATAGATGTTTCCTCCCACCTTCTCCAGCATGTGATCTCTAATGTCACATTGCTTGCCTGTCATGCTTCATGGTCCGGCCGCGAGCCTTCCCGGCCGGAAAACGCAACTCTCCTTAGATTTAAATTTTTGAAGTGTTTTAATAAATGCTCACGCGCCCAAGTATATATCGCAGGGGGCGAAACCGCACGACGCAATCACCCTATTGCGCATTCGGTTTCAACTTGGCTGCACTTCGGCGCTGCACAACAAGCGTGCTGTCCGCTATCTTATTAAACTTTAGTTAAATAACACTGATATGTCAATTGCGCGAATGTTACTCGTGTCGGTTGCGGCGCGAGCGGGACTTCGAAATCGGTCCATCGGACCAGGCCACGAAGTACGGCGCGGCAAGATCGGTAAGCAGCGTCCGGTGGGACCGCAGGCCAGTCACTTTCTTTAGCTCATCCGGTCGAGCAGGAGCATCTGATGGACATCGAGGCAGGACATCTCGCCCCCGAGCGCGCAGAAGCCGACAGCTTCATCTGGTGGAAGCATGGCACCGTCTATCAGATCTATCCGCGCTCGTTTCAGGATTCGAACGGCGATGGCATCGGCGATATCGAGGGGATCATCCGGCGCCTCGACTATCTCGCGGAGCTGGGCATCGATGCAATCTGGCTCTCGCCGATATACCCCTCGCCCATGGCCGATTTCGGCTATGACGTGAGCGACTGCGCCGCCATTGATCCGGTGTTCGGCGACATGGCCGCTTTCGATCGGCTGGTGAGCGAAGTCCGCCGGCGCGGGCTGAAGCTCATCCTCGACTATATTCCCAACCATGTTTCCGACCGCCATGCCTGGTTCGAGGAGAGCCGGTCGAGCCGCGACAATCCCAGGCGGAACTGGTTTATCTGGCGGAGCGCCAAGCCGGATGGCAGTCCGCCGAACAACTGGCAGTCGGAGTTTGGCGGGGCGTCCTGGACCTGGGACGAGCGCACGGGCCAGTACTATTACCATGCCTTCCTGCCCTCGCAGCCCGACCTCAACTGGCGCGAGCCGGACGTGGTGAAGGCGATGCTGAACGTGCTGCGGTTCTGGATTGGTCACGGCGTCGATGGCTTCAGGGTGGACGCCATCCATCACCTGATCGAACGCGACGATCTCGCTGACAATCCCCCCAATCCGCTCTGGCACGAGGGCATGGATCCCGCCGACAGGCTGATCAAAGCCTATACCGAGGACCTGCCGGAGGTGCACGAACATATCGCTGCGATGCGGCGGGTGCTGGACAGTTATCCCGGTAAACGCGTGCTGATCGGCGAGGCCTATCTGCCGATCGACCGCCTGATGGCCTATTATGGCGGAGCCGGCGATGGCTTCCATCTGCCCTTCAATTTCCATCTGATCGCCGCGTCCTGGACGCCGACCGCCATCGCCAGCCTGATCTCGGCTTACGAGACCAAGCTTCCGCCCGGCGGCTGGCCGAATTGGGTGCTCGGCAATCACGATCGGCCGCGCCTCGCCAGCCGCGTAGGGGCGGCGCAGGTGCGAGTGGCGGCAATGCTGCTGCTCACGCTGCGCGGCACGCCGACGCTCTATCAGGGCGATGAGCTCGGCATGGAGAATGTCGACATCCCGCCGGATCGGGTCCGCGATCCCTGGGAGCTGAACGTTCCAGGGCTCGGGCTCGGCCGAGACCCGGTACGCACGCCGATGCTGTGGTCGAGCGAGCCAAATGCCGGCTTCAGCACCGCCCAGCCCTGGTTGCCGCTCAGTGAGAACTGGGCCGAAATCAACGCCGAAAAGCAGGCGGCGTCGGCCACTTCGACGCTGTCGCTTTACCGCGCACTGCTTGCCCTGCGCCGGAGCGAGCCAGCGCTGCAGGTCGGGGAATATGTGCCAGTCGCCGCGACGGAGCATCTGCTCGCCTATGAGCGTTGCACCGATGCCGATCGCCTGCTCATTGTCCTGGACCTTTCCGGAAAGGGCGGCACACTGGACGTGCCAGCCGGCGACATCGTCCTCGCGACCGACGCCCTGTCGTCCGGCCGGCATGGCGGTGGTGCGCTTACAATCGCCCCTAATCAGGGCGTGATCGTTCGGCTGGATAGGTCTACGACGCCTCGCCCGGCTCAAGGCCGGTAATGAATATTGGACAAGGCACGGCTGTCGGAGCAGCCGATCCAGAGATAGTCGGGTCGCTGAAGGGTAGCCCGACGGGCGAAATTGTCTACTGCACCAGGGGACCGTTCGCGGCCACCAGGTCGATGCCGGTGATTTGGGCCCGCCCGACGAGCACGGCGATGTACTGCGCGACGGCTTTCGACCAGCTTGCGGCCTCCAGCCACCCCGCGATGCGCTGGTGGGCCGCCTCGAAGGGCAGCGGCACGCCTGGGATCTTCCGGTTGAGAGCGATAATGTGAAAGCCGAAGCGGCTCTCGACCGGCGCCGCGGTGATGTCGCCCTCCGCCATGGCCTCGAGCGCGCGCTCGAATTCCGCGACGGTCGAGCCGGGCGTGAGCTGACCGAGATTGCCGCCATGCTCCCGCGAGGGGCAGGCGGAATGCTCGCGGGCAAGTACGGCGAAATCGGCGGGAGCACCCTGCAGATGGGCGATCAGCCGCTCCGCCTCCGCCCTGGCAGCGGTCCGCGCCGGCTTGTCGCTCGCGGGGGCGGCAAGGAGGATGTGGCGCGTCTCGTAGATCGCCTCGGAGCGGAAGCGCTGGGGATGGGCGGCATAGTAGCGCCGGCACTCCGTCTCGGTGGCCGAGGGTGCTGAGACCTCCCGTTTGATCAACGTGCGGATTGCGGCCGCATCCTCCGCCTCGCGGCGGCCGGTCTCGTCTTCCCCGGCGCTCGCCTGGAGGCCGAGGCGGCGGGCTTCCTGGATCAGCAACTCGCGCACCGCCAGCGCACGGGCGGCGGCCAGAAGCGCAGCGCCTGGATTTTCGGCCGGGTGATGCTGCGCCTCGGCGAGGATGTCGGCTTCCGGGATGGCGACGCCGTTCACCGATACAGCGGTGAACACCGGCCGCGCCTTGGGCGGAATGCGCGTGTCGATCTCGACGGGGCCGGAATAGCCAGGTCCCGTTCCGCCGTGGTGGTGGTTGTGGTGGTCGTGAGCGCCGGCTTTCGCTGGCTTGGGCTCGAGGCTTGGATTGCGATAGAGCGTCGCCATGGGTGCTACTCCGCCGGCATACGATAGTAAGCGGGCCGGGGCTCCTTGTGCCGCACCACCTGATAGCCGGGACGCCAGAGATAGCGCACCGGTGCGCTTAGCATGTGCACGAGGCGCGTGAACGGGAAGATCAGCAGGATCGTCAGGCCGAGGAAGATGTGCGCCTTGAAGATGGGGTTCGCATCCGCGATGTAGCCGCTCGCGGCCGTATCGAAGGTGAAGATGCCCTGCGCCCAGCTCATGAACTTCACCATCTCGTGCCCGTCGAGGTGCTGCAGCGAAATCGGGATGGTGGCCAGACCCAGCGCGAGCTGTAGCCAGAGCAGCACGATGACGATGCTGTCCGACGTGCTGGAGGCCGCGCGCACCCGCGCATCGAACAGCCGACGGTGGACGAGGAGACTCGCGCCGACGATGGCCATTACCCCGGCCACCCCGCCCGCGACGATAGCGAGCGTCTGCTTGGCGCCGTGGTTGATGCCGATGGCGTCGAACACCCAGATCGGCGTCAAGAGGCCGCCCAGATGCCCGAAGAAGATCACCAGCACGCCCACATGGAACAGTACCGAGCCGAGCACCAGCTGCTTGCGGCGGAGTAACTGGCTCGATCCGGAGCGCCAGGTATAAGGCTCCCGGTCGTAGCGTATCACCGTGCCGAGTACCAGCACCGCGAGCGCGATATAAGGGTAGACGCCGAACACGAGAGTGTGGAGATAGGCTTCCATGGCTTCCTCCTAGAGCGGCTGCGATGGCGAAGGCGCGCCCGGGCGGCGCTCGGCGGCGCGGAGCTGGGTGCGGATGCGGTCGGTGCCGCAAGGCTGGGCGGTCGCGCCGCCGCCGAAGGTGACGACCTCCTCCTCCCAGATGCGGTCGAGGGCGGCGAGGTCGTCCGGATCGTCGTCAGCTTCCTTCAGGATGTGCGCGACGATAGCCGGATCGGCCTTTCCCCGCGCAATGGCTTCCAACACCCGGAAAGCGTTAATATAGATGGACTTGCGCTTGCGCAGCCGCTCGCGTAGCGCCGTGATGATGTGCGCGGTCTGGCCAAGCAGCTCGCGGGCCTCGCCTTCTGGGCGCGTGGCGAGGAACTCCAGGAACATCGGCAGATAGTCGGGCAGTTCCTTCGCGCCGACCTCGAAACCGGCGTTCTCATACATCGCCATCAGGTCGACCATGGCCTGGCCGCGATCGCGGCTCTCGCCATGGACGTGCTCGAACAGATGCAGCGAGAGCGAGCGCGTACGGTCGAACAGATAGACATAGCGCTCCTGGGCGTCATAAAGGTCGAGCCCGGCGATGTCGTCGATCAGCCGGGCGAGGAGCGCTTTCTCGCGCTCCCCCGTGATGATGTCGGCGGCGAGCGCCGGCTTCAGGGTGGTCAGGCCCTCATGCAGCTCCTCGGTCGGGTAGGACAGGAGCAGCGAGACGATCTTCAGCGAAACGGTCATCTTGGGCAGCTCCTCAGAACACTTCCGTCGGGGTCTGGACGGTCTTCTTGCGCTTGGCGCCGAACAGGTCGGTGTCCGAGGTGCCGCCCGAGCAGCCATTGCCGAAGGAGAAGCCGCAGGAGCCGCGCACGTCATAGGCGTCCTCGCTGATCTCGCGGTGCGAGGTCGGGATGACGAAGCGGTCCTCGTAATTGGCAATCGCCATGACGTGATACATCTCCTCGATCATACTGCCGGTCATGCTGACCTTGGCGGCCACAGCCTCGTCGATGATCCCGTCGACGCTCTTGCCGCGCATATAGGCGCGCATGGCTAGCATCCGCTCGAGCGCGGCAACAACCGGCTCCTCTTTGCCGGCGGTTAGCAGATTGGCGAGATAACGCACGGGAATGCGCAGCGAGCGCACATCGGCGATGCCGCCGTCCCAGTCAAGCTTGCCGGCCTCGGCTGCGGACTGGACCGGCGAGAGCGGAGGCACGTACCACACCATCGGCAGAGTGCGGTATTCGGGATGGAGCGGGAAGGCGACCTTCCACTCCATCGCCATCTTCCACACCGGCGAGCGCTTCGCGGCTTCGAGCCACGCCTCGGGCACGCCATCGCGGCGCGCCTGGGCGATCACCTGCGGATCGTTCGGGTCGAGGAAGATTTTCAGCTGCTCCTCATAGAGGTCCTGCTCGTTGGCAGTAGAAGCCGCTTCGGCGATCCTGTCGGCGTCATAGAGGATGACGCCGAGATAGCGGATACGCCCGACGCAGGTCTCCGAGCACACGGTCGGCTGCCCCGCCTCGATGCGCGGATAGCAGAACACGCATTTCTCCGATTTCCCCGACGACCAGTTGTAGTAGATCTTCTTGTAGGGGCACCCGGAAACGCACATGCGCCAGCCGCGGCACTTCTCCTGGTCGATCAGGACGATGCCGTCATCCTCGCGCTTGTAGATCGCGCCCGAGGGACAGGCCGCGACGCAGGTCGGGTTGAGGCAGTGCTCGCAAAGGCGCGGCAGGCACATCATGAAGGTGTTCTCGAACTGGCCGTAGATCTCCTTCTCGACCCCTTCGAAATTGATGTCCTTCGAGCGCTTGGCGAACTCGCCGCCCAGGATCTCCTCCCAGTTCGGCCCCCATTCGATCTTCTGCATCCGCTCGCCGGTGATCATCGAGCGCGGACGCGCGGTCGGCGAGGCCTGACTTTCCTTAGCCGTCTGTAGGTGGCCATAGTCGAAATCGAACGGCTCGTAATAATCGTCGATCTCGGGCAGGTCGGGATTGGCGAAGATCTTGGCGAGGATGCGCCATTTCGCGCCCATCTTCGGCTCGATCTTGCCGTTCGGTTTCCTCGTCCAGCCACCGTTCCACTTGGCCTGGTTCTCCCACTCCTTGGGATAGCCGACGCCAGGCTTGGTCTCGACATTGTTGAACCAGGCGTATTCGACGCCCTCGCGATTGGTCCACACGTTCTTGCAGGTGACGGAGCAGGTATGGCAGCCGATGCATTTATCGAGGTTCAGCACCATGCCGATTTGCGCGCGGATCTTCATTGTCTTGTCTCCCTTCTCGCAGGACGGAGTTGGCCGGCGGCATCTCCTCGGTGCATGGCGAAACCACCGCCCTTCTCTCGCGTTGGGCTAAAGAACCGGAGGCGGATATGTTTTTTGATAGTTGGATGGAGATAGGCCGAACACTGCTCGTGGGAGCCCTTGCCTATTTCGCGCTGGTTGTTCTGCTGCGCATCTCCGGAAAGCGCACGCTCGCAAAGATGAATGCCTTTGACCTGGTGGTCACGGTGGCGCTCGGCTCCACGCTGGCGACGATATTGCTGTCCCGGGATGTCGCGCTGGCTGAAGGAATTACGGCCTTTCTCACCCTGATCGTGCTGCAATACCTCATCGCCTCGCTGGCAGTGCGATTTCCGGCCTTCCAGAGCCTCATTAAATCCGAACCCCGAATGCTGCTCTTCGAAGGCCGTTTCCTCGAACGCGCGATGCGTGCGGAGCGTGTGACGCGTGAGGAGGTGATTGCAGCAATCCGCTCGCAGGGAATTCCGCGTATCGAAGAGGTCGGCGCAGTCATCCTGGAAACCGATGGGACTTTTGCCGCGCTGCGCCGGACTGATCGCCCGGCAACGGCGCTGGAGACGGTCAGTAACGCGCACCGTCGGGAAAGTCTGAGCGGGTCCGGCACTGAACCGGCTGAGTGAGGGGAGAGTCGTACGCCTCATTCTGCTGCCTCCTTCACACGGGGCGTCGTCTCGCGGTAGGGCCTTCCATCCAGTCCACTTTTTCAAGCTTGTGGACAACGACGAACTCATCGCGGTTGGACCCGACCGTGCCGTAGTAGTTGAAGCCATAGGATTGCTGGGCGTAGCCGCCGATCATGTGCGTTGGCTTGGTGATCGCCCGGGTGACGGAGTTGTGGATGCCGCCGCGCTGCTGGGTGAGCTGGGAGCCCGGCGTATTCACGATCTTCTCCTGGGCGTGATACATGAAGATCGTGCCCTCCTTCATGCGCTGGGACACGACCACGCGGGCGACGATCGCGCCATTGGCGTTGTAGACCTCCACCCAGTCGTTATCGACGAGGCCCGCCTTGCCCGCATCGGTCTCCGAGATCCACACCACCGGCCCGCCGCGGTTGAGCGTCAGCATCATGAGGTTGTCGGAATAGGTGGAGTGGATGCCCCATTTCTGATGCGGCGTGATGAAGTTTAAGACGACGTGCGGACGCCCATCGGACTTGGCCTCGATGGCCGGGTTCACGCTTTTGGTGTCGATGGGCGGCCGGTAGACGCAGAAACCCTCGCCGAAGGCGCGCATCCACAGATGGTCCTGATAGAGCTGCTGGCGGCCGGTGAGGGTACGCCAGGGGATCAGTTCGTGGACGTTGGTATAGCCGGCATTGTAGCAGACCTTCTCCGCAATGACGGCCGGCAGGAAGCCGAACAACAGCTCATGTGCGTGCCAAGCGCCTGGCGGCAGCGCCGTTGAGATGGTGATCAGCCCGAGAAACGCGGGCACCCACAGCAAGATCAGCAGAGCCGCATAAATGCTGCCTAGCAGGAAGAGGGGGCGGAAGCCGTAGCTGAGGAGAGCAGGCCCCTGCCAGGATCGCACGCGCGCCATCGTCGTCATGAAATATACCCCTTCGGCAAGCTCTGTCCCGGAGCGTCCCGGCATAGAAACGCAGGAGCGGGCACCACCAGAGCCGGAGCAGATTAGGCTTTGAGCCTGTCAAACCGGCGCCAAATCCCACGGCCAGGTCTGCAAGGCAGGGCTGATGTTCGTTGGCGATCTCCCGCCATATATCGGCGCCGCACCGGGCATACCTGAGTAGCGTAGTCAGAATTCTGCAGTCACACTTTGACCGGGATCAAACTTGCCAAGGAACGAGTGCGTCGCGCGCCGCCACGCGGTGGATGCCGTTTCTCATTGACGATCGAGCAACACTCGAATGCATCGCGCCGCGGGCCGGCTTCGCACAACCATTATCCTTCTCACGAAGCGAATAGCGCCTCGCGGCGAGATTACATTCGCTGTCTTTGCGCTAGCACGGGACCGCAAAAGCCCGGCAGCGCCCTGTAATTTCCAGCAGTTCACCACGATTCACAGCGATTAACTCATCGCCAGCGCAGGAAACACCTACATTTTGGGTGGGCGCCCCTCTCGTATCTGACCACCGCCGGAGACAGAGCCCAAAGCGCTTCGAGAGCCGCCTTGCTGCACACCGACAACCGCGCCAGGAATGACGGACATGACAATGATCGCCCTTTCGACCGCAGAGCGAGTTTCCCCAAGACCCTATCAGGGCTGGCTTGCGCTAGAGCATGTCGGGCTGGCGGGGCAGCCGGTTACTCCGGAAACGCCGGACTATACCGGCGGCTCGATTTTGAGGTGCGCCAAGAAAAGCTGGAGCGGGATTGGCGCTATGCTGGTCGATCTCAAATGCGACACCGAAATAGAGGCGGATATCAGCGCACGAACCGCTCGTCTCTCGGTAATTTTGGAAGAAACCGGACGCCCACTCGACATCGTGTGTCCGGATGTGCCGCGTTCCAATAGAACGCAAGGCGAAAAGGTCATCGCCGTCTTGGCCCCAAACGCCCGGGCGTGGATCCGTGGCGGCAAGGCTTCCTTTATTCGGCACCTCGTTCTCGATTTTCAGCCAGGTCTTGCCGACATGGTGGACGACCCGATAGACCTCGCCCCCCTCCTTCGGACGCGTCTTGCTATCGGCGATGATCGCCTCTTGAGACTTTGCAGGCAGTTCGGGGATGAATGTGTGCGTCACGAGCCAGCCAACCGGCTTTACGGTGACGGACTAGCGCTTGCGCTTTTGGGACGGCTTGGCGCCCTCGACCAGGCGCCACGTCCGAGGTTGGCGAGGGGCGGTCTTTCGCCCCGGCAACTCCGATGCGCGTTGGATTATCTTACCGCAAATCTGTGCAACAATGTGCCGTTGCGCGATCTTGCGAAGGCCGCCGGCCTCTCACCGTCGTATTTCTGTCGAGCCTTCAAGACCTCAACCGGGCTCGCGCCGCATCAGTGGGCGCTGAATGCGCGGTGCGACCGAGCTAAGCAGCTGCTGCTAGAGAACCGGATCGATCTCGCCCAGATCGCTATTGAAGTGGGTTTTTCCGATCAGTCCCATTTCACACGTGCCTTCGCGCGCCGTGTCGGCGCCAGTCCCGGCGCCTGGCGACGCGAGCGGGTTTTCTGACGTGGTAGCGCGAGAAACGCTATGCCGTTCCAGATAGCCTGGCATAAACTCCTCCGACAGTTCAACAGCCCCGCAGCGCCGCCGCGGGGATCGGAGGAACGAGGATGGCCTACATTATCACGCGGCGTGAGGCGCTCCGGTTAGCGCTCGGAGGAACGGCCTCCATCGCCTTGCCGGGCGGGGCTGCGGCCGAAATTCCGCGGATAGAAATTGCCGCGCCGAATTTCCCGATTGAGAAGAATGCCAGCCTTCGCGTGCTGCGGCCTGCGCCCTTCTTCAAACCAGACGAGACTTTATTCCGCGCCAATACCGCAAAGTTCCAGCAATCGACCGGCATCGAGACGCGCGTCGATTTCGTCGGCTGGGAGGATATCCGCCAGCAATCGGCCGTTGCCGCCAACACCGGCGCCGGGCCCGATATTATCATGGGATGGCCTGAGGACCCGCACGTCTTTGCGGATAAGATCATCGAACTCACCGATCTCGCGGAATATCTCGGTACGCGCTATGGCGGCTGGACGTTCCTCGCCGAGAAATATGGCAAAAGAGACAAGACCGCCGACTGGCTCGCCATTCCCTACGCCGGAAGCAACGCGCAGATCTGGTATCGAAAGTCGGCGGTGACCGAAGCGGGCTTCAATGGCATCCCGTCCGACCACGCCAGCTATCTTAAATTGCTTCAGACCATGAAGAAGAACGACAAGCCAGCGGGCTTTGCGCTCGGCAATGCGATCGGCGACGGCAATGGCTTTGCCACCTGGCTCATCTGGTCCCACGGCGGATATCTTGTTGACGAGGCTGGCAAGGTCGCGATCAATAGCAAGGAAACGATTGCAGCGCTGACATATTTGAAAGACCTCTACCAGGCCTTCCTGCCGGGTACGCTATCGTGGGGAGACACAAGCAATAACCGCGCCTTTTCGGCAGGCGAATGCTGGCTTACGGCGAATACCATCTCGCTTTATTATGCACTGAAGAACGACCCCGCGACACGGGCGATCGCTGACGACACGGAGCAGTCAGTTCTGCCCTTCGGCGTCGTCGGCAAGCCGCCGCATGCTTCGCTGATCCTAAACAGCATGGTCTTCAGGCACACCCAATTTCCGAACGCCGCAAAAACCTATATCCAGTTCATGATGGAGGCAGAGCGGTACGATCCATGGCTCACCGCAAGCGCAGGCTACTGGGGTCACACCCTGCGGGCCTACAATGAAAGCGCGCTCTGGAAGTCCGATCCGAAGCTGGCAACGATCCGGACGGCCACGGAGAGCCAGTTCTGGTCAGGCTATAAGGGTCCAATTACCCGGGCAGCCGGCGCAGTCGCGGCAGAATACATCCTGGTGCAAATGTGTGCCTCCGTCGCTTCAGGCGAGGCCACGCCTCAGGAAGCAGCTATGGAGGCCGAACGCCGTACCGCGCGCCATTACCGCGGATGATCCCATGCGGCGGGTTGCCCGTTGGGGTTGCAGCCGGTGATGAAAGCACAGCCGTGATGATGGCGACCGTCCCGCAATGGGCACCCCCGGAGGGGAGGCCGCATTGGCTTGCGCGGCTTTTCGACTGGAAGCCCTTCCTGGTTTTCGTCTGCCTGCTGCCCGCCACAGGGCTGCTGCTAACCTTTCTCACCTATCCGCTGGGTCTTGGTATCTGGCTGGCTTTCACAGACTCGACCATCGGCCGTAGCGGCCGATGGATCGGGCTCGAGAATTTCGCATTTCTCGTAAGCGACAGGATTTTCTGGCAGGCCGTTTTCTTCAGCGTGTTCTACACCACGGTTGCGACAATCGGGAAACTGGGCCTGGGGCTTTGGCTGGCGCTGCTCCTCAACCAGCATCTGCCTTTCCGGCACATTCTTCGCGCAGTTGTCCTGCTTCCATGGATCGTGCCGACGGTGCTTTCGGCCATCGCCTTTTCCTGGATCTATGACCCGCAATTCTCGATCATCTCCTACCTGGTCGTCGACCTGCTGGGCCTTCGCGACCGCTATTTCGATTTCCTCGGCGCCCCCTGGCCCGCGCGTCTGTCACTGATTGCCGCGAATGTCTGGCGCGGCATACCGTTCGTCGCCATCTCGCTGCTCGCCGGTCTGCAGACCATCCCGCCATCGCTCCACGAGGCAGCGGTCCTCGATGGTGCAACGGCGTGGCAACGGTTCCGCTTCATCACTTTGCCGCTGCTGCTGCCCATCCTTGCGATCGTGACGAGCTTTTCGATCATCTTCACGTTCAGCGACTTCCAGCTCGTTTACGCCATCACGCGCGGTGGCCCGATCAATGCGACGCATCTGATGACCACGCTCGCCTTCCAGCGCGCCATACCCGGCGGGAATCTCGGCGAAGGCGCGGCGATCGCGGTCTCGATGGTCCCCTTCCTGATCTTTGCCACCCTGTTCAGCTATCTGGCGCTCGCCAAACGGCAATGGCGGCACGGAGAGGGCGATGGCTGAGGGATTGCAGGCGCCCTTGTGGGAAAGCCGCGCGAGACGAGCGGTATTGCTCTATCTGCCGCTCGCCTGCTTTGTCTTCATCCTGCTCTTCCCGTTCTACTGGATGGCACTTACGGCGTTCAAACCGAATGCGGAGCTTTACAATTACAAGGCTCACGATCCATTTCTGATCGCCAGGCCAACGCTCGATCATTTCTACCAGCTGCTATTTGAGACGGACTTTCTGCGCTGGTTGCTGACCACGATGGCGGTGGCCGTCGGCGCGACGCTTCTATCGCTCACCACGAGCGCGCTCGCTGCCTATGCCATAGCGCGCCTGCGTTTTCCGGGCAGCCGGTATATCGGCCTTGCAATCTACATCGGCTATCTCGTGCCACCAGCGATTCTGTTCCTCCCACTCTCGACGATGGTGTACCGGCTTGGTTTGTTCGATACCCCGTTTGCGCTCGTCCTCGTCTATCCGACCTTCCTGGTGCCGTTTTGCACATGGCTCCTGATCGGCTACTTCAAATCCATCCCCCTCGAGCTTGAAGACTGCGCTCTGGTCGACGGGGCGACGCGGCTCCAGGCTCTGCGGTGGATCGTGCTGCCTCTCGCAGCTCCCGGCCTCATCTCGGCCGGAATATTCTCGTTCACGCTCTCTTGGAACGAGTTCGTCTACGCGCTGGCCTTTATCCAGTCTGGCGAGAAGAAGACCGTGCCCGTCGCAATTCTTACCGAGCTAGTCCAGGGCGATGTTTATCAGTGGGGCGCGCTGATGGCGGGATCGCTCCTCAGCTCGCTGCCGGTGGCGCTCTTATACGCCCTCTTTGTAGAGCATTATGTCTCGGCCCTGACGGGCGCGGTAAACGAGTAGTCCCGCTCCTGCGTCATTCCTCAGGCTCGTGCATGGCCAGAAGACGCGCCTCCGGGTCGGTGCGGGTCAAGCTCCGCCATCAGCTCTCTCGCAGTCTTGAGATCCGTGGTATCGAAGCCCTCCGAGAAGCCTTGATAGACCTGCGAAAGCCGTGTCCATGCTTCTGCGGCCCGCTCCCCCTGCCCCGCTACGCGAGCCAAGCTGATTGCCGCTCGCAGCTCCCACGACAAAGCACCCTGCCGCCGCGCCCAATCGAGCGCGCGGCGGAAATAATCATCGGCGCCGTCCCTGCCCTCGATAGCAATCAGTTCGCCCTTAACCCGGTATAGCTCAGCAATGGACCACAGCTCTTCATTGCGTTCGCACCGCTCCAGCGTTCTGTCGACGGCTTCCAAGGCCTGCGTCGTCTCCCCGGCCTTGCCGAGACAAACAGCAAGCTCACCAAGCAGCAGAAGATAGCGAGGCAGGACAATTCTTTCGCCAATCCTGTCCAGCTCAGCGCTAAGGGCCGGCAGCGCGGTTTCTATGTCACCGCGCTGGACCGCTACGAGCGCAATGAAGCAACGCGCCCAATCGTTCCATAATTGCAGCGCATGTCTTTCGGAATGCTCGAGCAGCATCGCACCGTAAAGGTCTGCGGCATCCAGGTCGCCCGTGAACATCGCAATAGGGCACGCGCCCTGCCCGAGCGCGCTGCTCAGCGTCAGCGCAGGGCCTTTCGAGCGGGCCTCTTCGACATTCGCCGCGGCGATCGCCATCGCCTGTTCAGGAAATCCGAGAAGCCAGAGCACCCGAGCCCGGAAATAGCCGGTGGTCACTCCCTGATCGAGTTGAAAACGCGTGATGCGTGATTGAGGCGTTGAATCAAGGCCTCGATCGAACATACGTGCAAAGTGCAATCGCGCGCGCTGCTGCTCACCCAGGAAGTGCAGCGACGTCCCGAGCAGGCGGTCTGCCATCAGCAGGTCGAATGAATCCGGCGAGCCCTCGACGATATGTGAGAACTGCTCGGCGACATGATAGGCCTCCCGGAAGCCGCCATTGTTCAGACGGTCGATCCATAGGCCCCATAGAGCTGCCAACCGGTGATTCATATCGCCGAGCTGTTCGGCAAGCTCGAGGGTCATCGACCATATCGGCCGAATTTCAGGCGCCGTTCCGGCACCGAACATCAGCGACCATCCCAAGCCGGCGCTGAGCTGCATCAGGTAGCGCGGGTTCGCGCCTGCGGGACCACTCGCCAAAGCCCGCTCCACATAGCGGCGGCATTCGTCGACGAGCGAAAGCTGCACCCAAAGCGGCACTGCACCGATCGTCAGGATGATGCCAAGCTCGACATCACCGTCCGGCGAAAACGCCCAATCCAGGGCAGCGCGGAGATTATCGACCTGCGGAACATATTTGGCCAGCCAGCTCTCTTTTGGCCAGCTCTCGCATTCCGCCCGCGCGCTGTCGAACAGGGCGCGATAGTATTCCGCATGACGGCGCGCGGCCTCCTTATATTCATCAGCCTCCGTCAGCTTTTCGCGGCAATAGATGCGCGTCGTCTCGAGCAGCCGGTAGCGCGCCGGGTCGCTGCGCAGGTCTACCGCGACGAGCGATTTGGTGACGAGGTTCGCCATCGTATCGGAGAACTGCGACATTGATCGCTCAGCGGCAATTGCTGCCGCCGAATCGAGCCAGAAATCACCGACAAACACGGAAAGGCTACGCAGCACCGTGCGCTCTGCCGGCGGCAGCAGCTCGTAGCTCCAGTCAAGCGTGGCACCGAGCGTCTGATGCCGCGGCACGGCCGTGCGCCGGCCACTGGTCAGCAGCCGAAACCGATCGTCGAGCCGCTCGGCGAGTCCGCGCACGCCGAATGCGTCGATCCGGCTGGCCGCGAGCTCAATGGCGAGCGGAATACCATCGAGATGCCGGCATATATCTGCGACAACCGGTGCTTCGGCATCTGTCAGCTCGAAGTCGTCCATGACAGCGCTCGCCCGGTCAACGAAGAGCTGGATGCCGGGAAACATGAGTGCCTGGGCGGCCGTCAGCTCCTCGGAGACGGGCGCACTTTCGAGCGGGCGCAAACGATGCACACGCTCGCCGGTGACGCGCAGCGGCTCGCGGCTCGTCGCCAGAATATGAACTCCGGAAGCATTCTTGAAAATCTGTTCGGCCAGATTTGCCGCCACCTCTATGACGTGCTCGCAATTGTCGAGCACCAGCAGCATCTCCTTGGTTCTCAAAAAGGCGATAAGGCTGGAGCTGGCGGCTTCGGAACTGACCGAGAGACCAAAAATTGAAGCGAGTGTGCTCGGCACTTTCACAGGATCGGCGATCGGCACCAGGTCTACAAAGACGATTCCATCGCGATAGTTCGACTGCAGCACATCCGCTGTGATCGTGGCCACCGTGGTCTTGCCGATGCCGCCGGGCCCGACCAGCGTCACGAACCGCCTCTGGGGCATCTGCTTTGTGAGGTTGGCAACGATATCGTCGCGGCCAATGGCATCCGCTACCGCCGGTAGCGCGGTCCGGTATGTCTCCGGTGCTGGGGCAGACCGCTGGTCGGATAACTGCGCAGGTTCACCATAGGTAAGCGGCGCCACGAAACTGTAGCCGCGTCCTGGAATGGTCGACACATAACGGGCGCCACCATGGCCATCGCGCAGCGCGCGGCGCAGCGCATTGATGTGCACCCGCAGGTTGCTTTCCTCAACAAAGATATTGGGCCAGACCTTGGCTATTAGCTCGTCTTTAGCGACAACCTCACCGGCGCGCTCCACTAATGCGACGAGAATTTCGTAAGCGCGGCTGCCAAGCGGGATCTCCTTTTCTCCTTCCAGAAGAAGTTTCTGCAATGGAAGAAGACGAAAAGTGCCGAAGCTAATCTCTTGGTCTGGCGAGACAACTGCTCGGGTGGTCATGGTTATTGCCCAACTATAGTACCTACTTAAGCTCTAGTCCCAGCTCCTTGTGATCGGAGTCGGAATTCGAGCTGTAGGTGGCCGGATCTACTTGGACATCGGGCACAGTTAGGCGATTTGCCCAGGGCAGAGTTTAAACATATCAAACTGTCTAAACAAGTTTTTTAGTTTGCATTCGGACTACAGTTTGGGCAAAATAAAGCTCGTAAAAGTTGTAACCTCGTGGCGTCCCGAAGCCACTTCCGAGCAAATTCCTGGATCGAGGATTTCGTGTGATCGTCGGCGTTACTCAACAGAAGCTGCTGACGCAATTATTGGAATCGAAGGCCGGATTGACGGTCGACTCGTTGGCGGGCGCGATGGAGATTACCCGCAGCGCAGTAAAACAGCATCTGTCGGGACTGGAAAAGCTCGGCTTCGTGCAGCATGTCTCGGCGAAGAGCGGGGGCCGACCGCGTTTCGTATATACGCTAACGGACAGCGGCATCGATCTTTTCCCGAAACGCTACTCGTGGTTCTCGCGCATCATGTTGGAGAATTTGCGAAAGAAGATCGGCACGGCGGAATTCGGCGATTACATGTACGAGGTCGGGGTCGATATGTCGGCAGCGGCAATCCCCCGGCTGGTCGGCAAGACGCGCATAGAACGCGTTGTCGAGATCGTCAGGATCATGAACGAAGCCGGCTTTGCCGCGCGCGTCATCGCGCCGGCTGAGGGCGACAAGCTGCCTCGTGTCGAATGCAAGAACTGTGTGTTCCACGATCTCTCGAAGGACTATTCCGAAGTCTGCCGGTTCGACCTCGGATTTCTGTCTGGTCTGATGGGCGCGCCGATCGAACATCTGGAGTGCATGCAGCGCGGTGGTCAGGCCTGCCGATTCAGGTTCCTGCCGACGGCTTGATTTTCCGGCGGCGGCGCCTTTTTCCCGAAAGGTGTCGCCAGCGAGCCGGCGATCGCACGCGGATCGAAGCCCGGCTCGGCCATGACCGCGCAGATTTTCCGCATTTGCATGCCCATATTGCCTGCGTCGTAAAGCGGGAACACCGATGCCTCCCTCAAATAGCGTTCGAGTGGATGATTTTTGTCGAGCGCATTAACACCGACCACTTTCATCGCCTGGAAGACGGCGGCAAACAGCATCTCGCTGCAGAAGACCTTGGCCATTGGACCGATCGCGTGGCCGTCGGCATTGTGAAGATCGTGATAGTGGGCCGCCTTCCAGGCAAACGCCCGTCCGGCTTCGACCTTCATTGCAATTTCCGCAAGTGCGTAGGCGACCACCTGGTGATGAATGATGGGCTTGTCGCCGCCGCCGGTATAGGTCTTGGCCCAGGACAGGGCATATTCGTAGGCTGATCGTGTTACGCCAACGGCTGCAATGGCCGCGACTGGCCCGGACCAGGTAAAGGCCTTGTTGATCACGAGATCGCCATGACCGATCGCAAACGCATTCTCCTCCGGGACGTGGCAATCCGAGTACAGGACGGAGTTGTTCTGACAGATGCGATGGCCGAGCTTCGCGATCGGGCGCTCATAAGAAATGCCGGCCGTTCCGCGGGGTACGATGATTGCGCTGAGACCGCGCGATCCTCCGGCTTCCGGGTCGGTTCGCACAATGCAGACGTTGACGTTTGCGCCCTGCAGGTCCCATCCACCGGCATTGGCCGGCCAATATTTACGGCCGTTTAGGATGTATTCGCCATTCTTCTTGTCGTGGACCGCTGTCAGGCCGATTCCGGCCGGATGTGGCGCCGGACTATCGAAACTGGCGGTCCCCCCAGGCGTGCCTGCAGGCTCGCTCACCGCCCAGCCGGCCAGATATTCCCCGCGGGGATCGTTGGTGGCCGAAATAAGCCATTTCTGCTTCTGGTCTTCGGACGCGAACCACACCAGCGGCATCAAGGCCAGGCCATTGACCAGAAGTATGGTGGCAAAGCCGGGATCGACGGCACACAGCTCCTCCACGACGATCTGGAGATCGACGTTGGAAATCCCGCCGCCGCCATACTTCTTGGGAATGAAGCCAGTGGCGAAGCCGAGCTTATAGCTTTCGACATACGCCCCTTTGACCGTTTGGAAAGCACTTTGAGGATCTGGGTCTTCATCTGCTTGGCGGACAAGCGGAGCAAGGATGTCGTTGGCGAATTCGCGGGCAATCCGCTGCAGACGTCTTTGATATGATGTCAGGGTAAAATCGATCGCCATCCGTGCCCCCGTCATATGTCAACGTAAGCCGATCTTACACACCCGAACTCTAATCGTAACAAGCCGTCCTTCTATGCATTCACAGTCCGCAACGTTCGGGCATTGCTGCGCTTTCGCATGAACAAAGCCTCGTTAGTTCCTCAAACCGCGTCCGATCCCCTGCACGATTCACAACGATTAATTCGCGACCAGCACACGCTCACCTTATCGTGAAACCGCATTCTGACGAGGGGACGGATGCGCATAGCCCATAGGCGAACTCGCCGTCGGGCCACGATGCAAAGGCAAGAAATGAGCAATGCAAAACGCGCTGGTACGCCGCCAGCACTCGAGTTGACAACGCAGCAATTCGTGGATTTGCTGAAGGGGGCGGCTCCGATCCATATACTTACACCTACGCAGGCACGCGCGGTGCTTACGCAGACGCAATCCCTGCCGGTTGGCAAGCCATCCGCAAAGATCGATACTACGACGTTCGCCACCGGCCCGACCGGTTTGGTGCCCGTCCGGATCATCCGGCCGCCGAACGGGAAACGGGCGCTCCCGGTCGTGATGTACTTTCATGGCGGCGGCTGGATGCTCGGCGATGCTGACATCTATGATCGCCTGCTGCGCGAGATCGCGGCGGGGATACCTGCGGTAGTCGTTTTCGTGGAGTACGATCGCGCCCCGGAGGCTCAATACCCGATCGCCATCGAACAGGCCTACGCCGCCCTGGAATATGTGGTGGACCGCGGTAATCAGCTTAATGTGGATGCGACGCGGCTGGCGATAATCGGTGATGGTGCCGGAGGCAACATGGCGGCGGCCGTCACCCTGATGGCGAAGGAGCGGAGGGGGCCAAAAATCGACCTTCAGGTGCTGTTCTATCCAGTCATGGATGCTGACTTCGACACCGACTCCTACAAACAATTCGCCGACGGCCCGTGGCTTACCAAGGCCGCCATGCAGTGGTACTGGGATGCTTATCTTCCTGATCTGGCACTGCGCCGCGAGATCACGGCCGCCCCTCTCCAAGCCACGATCGATCAGCTTCGCGACCTTCCCGAAGCGGTGGTGATCGTCGATGAAAATGACGTCCTGCGCGATGAAGGCGAGGCCTATGCCCGCAAACTTTCCGACGCCGGCGTGCGCGTAACGTCGGTGCGCTACAGTGGCACAATCCACGATTTCGTGCTGCTCAACGCTCTCGCCGACACGCCTGCAGCACGGGGTGCGATCACCCAGGCAGTGTGCGCACTCAGGAGCGCGCTTGAATGATCTTGTCGACGGTCCGTCGGCGTGGCGCTATGAGTCTGGTTTCCAAAGCATCGGATATTCTCCCGACCAGGCGCCCCGCGAACGTACCAGCCGACAGGTCGCATGACCAAACGCATAGCCGATCTCACCATGGATGGCGCCATCGAGCGGGACCTGCTCGATGGCGGAAGACAGGGCTTGATCGGGAAGCGCCTCAGCCGGATCGACGGCGTGGCAAAAGTTACAGGCACGGCGTCCTATAGCTCTGACGTGCCCGCTGATAATGCGGCCTATGGCGTGGTCCTGATGGCCGAAATCGGTCGTGGCAGTGTTGCAGGTATCAATGCCGATGCCGCCCGCTCCGCGCCAGGGGTAATCGCTGTCATCCTCGATGACCCGCTCTTGCCTTCGGACGCTGAAAGTTTCGGCGCGCTACCGCGGGCCTTGCCGAAAATCGAGAATTACGGTCAGGCCCTTGGCGTCCTCGTCGCGGAGAGCTTTGAGGCAGCGCGATCGGCAATGAGCCTTGTCCGCGTCTCCTATGTCTCCGAGGCGGGCCGCTTCGATATGACCGGACATCTCGGCGCGGCTGAGCGCGAACCGCCAACACGGCTGCGGCCGGACCAGCATCTGGGCGATCTGGACGAAGCGCTTGCGGCGTCAGACGTCATTCTTGATGCGACCTATACGACGCCACACCACTTTCCGGCCGCGCTCGAACCTAACGCGACCACCGCGCGTTGGCAGGGCGGCAAAGTCGAGATCCGCTCAAGCCTGCAAGCGCTCAAGCGGTCGCATGCCGTCGCTGCCGCGTCGCTAGAGCTTCCTCCGTCCGCCGTGCGCATACTGAGCCCTTTCGTCGGTGGCGGTTTCGGCGGCAAGACGGCTGTTGGCCCCGAGCTGATCCTGGCGGCCATTGCCGCGCGCGAGATCGGCCGGCCGGTGAAGATTGCTTTGACGCGGCGGCAGATGGCGCATCTGGTGCATCGCCGCTCCGATACGCGCCAGCGCATCCGTATCGGCTGCACGCGGGAGGGAAGCATTCTGGCGATCGGCCACGAAAGCGTCGTTTCGCAGAAGGAAGGGCGCGATTTCATCGAGCCGGTCTCGACCGGGTCGCACGCGCTTTATGCCGGCGCGGCGCGGCGTTTCACACAGAGCGTCGTGCGTCTCGATTTGCCGCTGGCGGGCGCAGTGCGCGCACCGGGTGAAGCGGTCGGAATGCTGGCACTGGAAGTGGCGATGGACGAGATGGCCGAGAGGCTGGGCCTCGACCCGATCGCCTTCCGCAAGGCGAACGAGCCCGCGCGGGACCCGCTGCGCGGCATGCCTTTTTCCACCCGGCGGCTCATCGATTGCTATGACGAGGGAGCGCGCCGCTTCGGTTGGCACCGCCGCAATTCGATGCCCGGCGGAAGGCGCGAGGGCGAGTGGCTCATCGGCATGGGGATGGCCGCCGCCACGCGCAACAATCAGCTGGCCCAATCGCAGGCGCGCGTGCGACTAACGGCGAATGCCCACGCCATCGTCGAGACCGACATGACCGATCTCGGCACCGGCACCTACACGATACTGGCGCAAATCGCCGGCGAAATGTTGGGCTTGCCGCTCACCTGCATCGAGGTGCGCCTCGGCGACACGGACCTGCCGCATGGACCAGGATCAGTCGGCTCGTTTGGCGCAGCCGGCAGCGGTTCATCGGTTGCCCTCGCGTGCCACGAAATCATCGCCCAGCTTGCCCGAATGATGGACGCCGCGCCCGATGAGCTGACGCTGCAGGACGCAGTAGCGACGGCGCGCAACCGCCGCCTGCCCCTTGCCGAGCTGCTCGGCGGGAGGTCTATCGAAGCGCTCGGCACAATCCGTCCCGGCAAGAATACCTCCGCCGTCCGCCAGGCCTCTTACGGAGCACAATTCGCCGAAGCCGCCGTCAATGCAATGACAGGTGAAACACGGGTGCGCCGCATGCTCGGGGTCTTCGATTGCGGCCGCGTTCTCAATGCTCAAACAGCGCGCAGCCAGGCGATCGGCGGCATGATCTGGGGAATTGGCTATGCACTGCAAGAGGAGGCCGTGATCGACCGCCGCACCGGCGCATTCGTGACGCGCGACCTTGCGGAGTATCACCTGCCGACCAATGCCGACGCTCCGCAGGTCGAAGCCTATTTCATCGAGGAGCCCGACAAATACGCCAACCCGATCGGGGTGAAGGGTGTCGGCGAATTGGGGATCAGCGGAAGCGGAGCCGCCATCCTCAACGCAATCTATAATGCGTGCGGTGTCCGGGTGCGGGATTGCCCCGCAACGATCGACAAAGTTCTGCCCGGCCTGCCTGCCATCTGAGATCTCTTCGTCAGACGAACTGACAGTCCGTCCCGGCTGCCCGCCGGAGAGGCAGAGTGCGATCGCCGACCCTCGCGCGGCGCGGGAATGTCAAGATAGCGACCGTGCCACGTGAACTGAACGTTCGTTGCAGCCTCCCGCCAAGCCGCCTTGCCATCGCATCATTGATTTCGGAGCCACGCCCCGGCGTAAGTTTACGCGCGACCACACCATCATCGATGACGCCGCATTGCACTTGTTCATCGGTTATGCGGACTTCCACCCAGATAGAGCCAACCCGCTGATTGAATGCGTGTTTGGCAGCATTGGTGACGAGTTCGGATACGATCAGGCCGGCGTACCAGCATTGTTCGGCGCTCAGGGCGACGGCTTCCCCGGTCACAGAGAGCTTGATGCCACGCGAATGCAGCCGCGACCGATAAATGGCGTGGCAGATCCGCGAAATATGATCGGTAAGGTCGACGGGGTCTTTGGTGGCTGGAAGTTCCAGAGAGCGATGCGCAATCGCATGGTCGTGGAGACGATCAGCGGCATTCTGCAGTGTAGTCTTGGCGTGCGAGTCTGCCGCTTTTGCCGCCGCGAGCGCGAGCATATTTATGGCGGCGCTGTATTCGTTGAGAATGCGGTGCGTCATCTCTTTGAGGAGCAATGAAACGTCGGAGTGGTTACGGTCAAGAAGCTGCATGGCTGTGTCCTCTCGTCCTAGTGTTACATCACGGGGCGCGTGCCAATACCGCGCTGACAAACACCATTATGGGTTGGGCAATCGCCTTCGGCTCCTTAATCGTTGTGAATCAGTGTGAGACCGCTTCTCGCCCAACTGTGCGAACGCGCGCCATTATTCACATCCCTTAACTTTGCCCGTCCTGCCGCACCGTTTATGTTTGTGGTTGTGAACCACATCGCTCTTTTCGGTCTTTCCTAGATGCCGTCAATAAGACGAACCGACGACGAGAGTCTGGTGAAGCTTCGCAAGCGCTGTTGGAAAAATCGTCAGTAGATCTCGAAGGAGATGATCATGAGCACATCCGTTCGTTCGATCCCACTTACTGCTGCACTTTGAGCAGCGTCTCCGCTGCGTCGGCGCGGGTCAATCACGTGCTGTTGCGTAACACTGCCTCCAATGGACACTTTCTTGTGCCCGCAACATGGCTTGAACGGTTGGGCGTCTGCCCGAAAGAGAGCGCATCATGCTAGCCCGAACGGCTTTTCTGCTGACTTTGGCCCTTGTATTGAGTTAGCCCTTGTCTGCCCGCACGCGGGAGTACATTCGCTGTAGAGTGAGCGCAGCGGATCGGCACTCGTACGTCGGGGGGATTGCTTCAGCCGCGGCAATTCAGGGCGCCGCGATCATCACGCCGCCGCGCGCCGATGACATTTCCGCCGGCAAAGGCCCCCAGGCCAACGCCCATATGCTTCGGCAAATCGCAATCTACGCGTCGATCGGAAACCGCGATGGCGTGGAGCTCCTGAGCCAGCAGCTTCGCCTGATCGGCGCTAGCAAGGACACCATCGATGAGGCCTTGACTTGGGCCCAGGTGCACGCTTCACGGCGACTGTGTTCGGCGGTGCAGTCAAGCATTACTGGCGCTGAAGCGACCCAGTAGCTGGGGGCTACACATCAAATTTCGCGCCGACCCGAAAGGCATCATCCAATCAGTTCTGCCTTACGGTGGCTAGAGCGCTGGACGCGGAGCCATGCTCTAGCTCTTTGTTGATGCATTGGATTTATCCGAAAAGTGCGTACACTTTTCGGTCCGATGCACCAGAGGGAGCGCTTCTCCAGCATTGGATCGGCGGCTCCCTCAAGCCAGGGCGAGATGCCTTTGCTAAGAAGAGCGAAGCTCGCCCGTATTGACCGGCAGTTTGCGCAGGCACTTCCCGGTTAGAGCATAGATCGCGTTGACGACAGCCGGAGTGATTGTCGCCGTTCCGGGTTCGCCGATGCCACCGGGCTCCTCATGGTTCTGGACCAGATGCACCTCGACCTGAGGCGCTTCGTCGATCCGCAGTGCCTGGCAGTTGTCGAAATTGCTCTGCTCGATGCGGCCATTTTTCAGTGTGATCTCGCCATAGAGCGCGGCGGTCAGGCCGTAGGTGATGCCACCCTGCATCTGCGCTTTGATGGTATCGGGGTTGACCATCTGGCCGCAATCGACGGCGCAGACTACCCTGTGAACCCGAACCTGCCCGTCTCTGCCGAGCGAGATTTCGGCAATCTGGGCGATATAGCTGCCAAAGCCGAAGATCACCGCCACGCCGCGGGCCTGTCCGGCCGGCAGAGACTGTCCCCAGCCGGCCTTCTCGGCGGCAAGATTGAGCGCCGCGCGGGCGCGCGGCAACTTGCCCAGCAGCCTGCGCCGGTATTCGACCGGATCGATTTTTGCTTCAGCCGCCAGCTCGTCGATGAAGCCCTCGACCATGAACGCGTTATGGGTGACGCCAACACCGCGCTACCACCCGGTGGTCAACCCCTGGGGCGGTTTATGGCGCACGTAATCGACAAGCAGATTGGGGAAGCTGTACGGCCGCCCCTGCAGCCTGGACCGCATCGCCATCCAGGCCATTCTGAAGGCGGGCGGTGCCCATCTGGCCAGGATCGACGATGCGACCACGCGGTGATGGAAGGCGGTCGGCATGCCCTTCTCATCCAGACACGCGCTGAGCAGGTCGTAGTGATACGGCCGATAGACGTCGTGCTGGACGTCCTCCTCGCGGGTCCAGACCACTTTAAGCGGGTAATCCACCTGCTTGGCGAACGCCACGGCCTGGGTGATGCCGTCGACGTCGAGGCGCCGGCCGAAGCCGCCGCCGAGGAGGTGATTGTGAACCCGCACCTTGTCGAGCGGCAGGCCGGTCACGGCGGCGGCGGTCGCCTGGGCGCGGCTCTGCACCTGGGTCCTGACCCAGATATCGCAGCCACCTTCGCGCACATAGACCGTGCTGTTCATCGGCTCCATGGCGGTATGGGCGAGAAACGGCATCTCGTAAACCGCCTCGACCTTGCGCGCAGCAGCCCCGATCACCTTGGCCGAATCGCAAGCCGCCGAGACCGGGGACTTCGCGCCGAACGCTTTCGTCCGCATCGGTCGCGACGGGATCATCACGGTGATAATGCCCCAGATCGAAATGGGGCGTCATCAATATCGCTGTCGCTCGGGCTGGGATTGCCCCTCAACAGCGCCGAGGCCGACATGATCTGGCCGGACCGGCAATAGCCGCATTGCACGACCTCAAGGTCGAGCCAGGCCTTTTGGATTTTTGCTCCGGCCGGCGTTGCTCCGATCGCCTCGATCGTGGTGATCTTGGAATCGCCGATGCTGTCGATCGAGGTGATGCAGGAGCGGATCGCCTGCCCATCCACCTGCACCGTGCAGGCACCGCACTGCGCGATGCCGCAACCGAACTTCGTTCCGGTCATGCCCAGAATGTCGCGAAGCACCCAGAGCAGCGGCGTGTCGCCGTCCGCATCGATTCTGTGCGTCGTTCCGTTGATATCGAGGGAAATTAGCCATGGACTGCTCCTTCGAGTGGTGAACACCCATCTCGAGGACACAAGCTATCTTGCGGATTTGGCTGCCTTTTCGATCAGTGCGGCGACCTCGCTCGGGTGCGACAAAAAGATGGCGTGGCTGCCGGGCAGCTCGATCGCTTCTGATTTGGCCCGCTTGCTCATGAACCGCTCGAGCTCTGGATTGATCATGCGATCGTCTTTCGCGACGACGGCGTAGCTCGACTTGTCTTTCCAGGGTGCAACCGTTGCCTTGGCGTCGAAAATCTCCGCCGCAATCGGCACCTGCGAGATCGCCATGAAGCGCGCGAGCGGCTTTGGCAGATCCTGGGCGAAGTCGTCCGGGAACAGCTTGGGGGCGACCGCGACAAAGCCGTCGCCAACCGGGCCGACGGCCGTGCTCGCCGGCGGCATCTTGGTTTGTAGGCCGCCGGCGGTCTCGCCGACATCGGGTTGGAAGGCCGCGATATAGACGAGCGCCTTGGCGTTGGCGTGCGCGCCCGCCTCGGTGATGATCATGCCGCCATAGCTATGGCCGACCAGCACGCAAGGACCTGCCCTTTCGAGAGAGCGCTTGGCCGCGGCCACGTCTGCCGCGAAACTCGTCTCGGGCTCCTGCACGATATCAACCGAATAGCCGTGATCGATGAGGATGTCGGCGACGGGTTTCCATCCCGAGCCATCGGCGAATGCGCCGTGGACCAGGACCACAGATTTGACCTCTGCCTGAGCGGGTGCAGTCATTGCGAGCAATACTCCTGTTACCAGACCAAGAACCGGGAACTTCAAAGCTTCATCTCCTTTGAGCGTGACGAATTCCGCCGAGCGCAACCCGCGCGATCAGACCTGTGCAACTTCGAGGATCGCTTCAGCGAAGGCCTGCGGAGCCTCCTGCGGAAGGTTGTGGCCGATGCCGCCGGCGATGGTCCGGTGGGCATATTTGCCGGAAAACTTATTGCGGTAGGCCTCGGGCTCTGGATGCGGCGCGCCATTGGCATCGCCTTCCATGGTAATGGTCGGCACGGTGATGACCGGTGCTTCCGCGAGCCGCTTTTCGAGGTCGTCATATTTGGCCTCGCCTTCGGCAAGGCCGAGCCGCCAGCGATAATTGTGGATCGTGATGGCGACGTGGTCCGGATTGTCGAACGCCTTGGCGCTGCGCTCGAAGGTGGTGTCGTCGAAATTCCATTTCGGCGAGGCGATCTGCCAGATCAGCTTGGAAAACTCGCGCCGGTATTTCTCGTAGCCGGCCTTGCCGCGATCGGTGGCGAAATAGAACTGGTACCACCATTGCAGTTCGGCCGCAGGCGGCAGTGGCATTTTGCCGGCGGCCTGGCTGCCGATCAGATAGCCGCTTACCGAGACGAGCGCCTTGCAGCGCTCCGGCCAGAGCGCGGCAATGATGTCGGCCGTCCGCGCGCCCCAATCGAACCCGGCAATGATCGGCTTGTCGATTTTGAGCGCATCCATCAACGCGACGATATCGGAGGCGAGCGCCGCTGGCTGGCCGTTGCGCGGCGTGTCCGCCGAAAGAAAGCGGGTGGTGCCATAGCCACGCAGATAGGGAATGATGGCTCTGTAGCCGGCTGACGCCAGCAACGGCGCGACATCGACAAAGGCGTAGATGTCGTAGGGCCAGCCATGCAGAAGGATGACCGGAGCGCCATCTGATGGGCCGACTTCGGCATAGCCGACATTCAAAACGCCGGCATCGATTTGCTTCAGGCTCTCGAACGACATGTTTGCCGCCTCCTTGGTCGCGGATGCTGCGTTGCTGGATTGTGCGTGCGCGGAACCCCTCACGCCGAGCTCGGCGGCAAGGGCGGTCATGACAGCCGCGCCCAAGAGCCGACGCCTACCGTGGTTGATTGCTTCGCTCATGATGCTCTCCTCTTTGCTCAATCGATCGTTGGGTGAGCGGGACGGGCCGGCCATCACATAGCCCATGGATGCGGTCCTTGATCAGCCGAAGGTGAAGGCGAAAGCCTCGGCGCCGGGATCCAGAAATTCGATTTCGAATAGCCGGTCGGTGATCGGCTTCGATTGCCGGATGAGCTGGTAGAGCCGCTGCTCGGCAAGGATGCCGTTGCCCTGCTCATCGACATCGGTGCCATGAGCGGCGCCTGGCGCCTGCCCGTCGATCAACACGCGGAAGCGGACGGGCTTTCCTCCCGCGGCCGGCCCCATGACCAGGTGGAGGTCGCGGGCATGGAAGCGATAGGCGATCCGCCCGCCCGGCTTGTTCAGCATCACGGCGCCCCTGCCCCGCGTCCAATCGCCGGCAAGCCCCCAATGGTTGGCCCACATGTTCGGGGGAACGGCGAAGCTGTACGGCTGGTCCAGAACGGCGCCGCCGGCCGAGGCGAAGTTCTCGGTGCGCTCATAGCCGAGATAGTTCTCCGGCGACTTCAGGCTCGCCCAGTCGGCGGCGACTTCGGGACCGCGGGCATCGACCGAGGCGAGTTCATCGCCAAGACCGGTGTTACCTGCCTCCATCAGCAGCCGCTGAATGACCATCTCCGACTGCTCGTATTGCCCCTCGCCGAACACGGAATGCCGAACGCGCCCCGCGGCATCGATGAAATAGAGCGCAGGCCAATAATTGTTGTCGAAGCCGCGCCAGATCCCGTAATCGCTGTCGATGGCGACCGGGAAGCTGATGCCCCTGGTCTTTAGGGCCAGGCGCACATTGTCGACGTTTTTCTCGAACGGGAATTCCGGCGTGTGCACGCCGATCACCACCAGCCCCTTGTCCTTGTACTTTTCCGCCCATGCCCGGACGTAAGGTAGCTGGCGCAGCCAATTGACACAGGTATAGGTCCAGAACTCGACGAGAACGACCTTGCCGCGCAGATCCTCGGCCTTCAAAGGCGGCGAGTTGAGCCACGCATTGGCGCGCGAGAGCGATACCAGCTCCGATTGGCTAGGAGCCTGGTTCGTGAACAGCCCGTGCAGGAAGGCAAGCGCCCCCCCGGCGGATGTCGTCGCCTCTGCCATGGTCTTCTCCTCCGTTAAGCCCGCAATCGGAGCCCCGATCGCAGCGGCGAATAGGGCCGCTGCCAAGAGCTTGTGAATTCTCATCGCTGAACGCCTTTCTGCATTCCGTCCCACGTTGTTGGCCCGCTATGTGGCGCTCACTTCACCAAACGACCTCACGGCCCGGAGCGCTCAGATCATGCCGCTGAAGGATCGGATCGCTTCGTTCCGGCGTCCTGCGCCCTGGCCGTTTCCATCGCCAAACCTCCACCCTCTAATGCGCAAGACGAAGCGGACGGAAGGCAGCGCGCAGCTCGGCGCTGAACAGTTCCGGCTGCTCCCAGGCGGCGAAATGGCCGCCCTTGTCCACCTCGTGGAAATAGATGAGGTTGCGATAGGCGCGCCGCGCCCATGTCTCGGGAGGCCGGTAGACGTCCTCGGGAAAGACGGTGATGGCGACCGGCAGCGAGATTTCAGAGGTCTTCTGCGCCGCTGCAAGGATCACGCTGCCGCGTGCGCCGTTCTCCCAGTAGAGCCGCCCCGCCGAGGCTGCGGTATTCGTCAGCCAGTACAGCGTCATATTATCGAGGACATCGTCCTTCGTCGGCGTCTGCGCGGGATCGGCACCGTAGGTCCAGTCCTTGAAGCCGGGATGCACCAGAATCCAGGCCGCGAGCCCGGCCGGCGAGTCCGTTGCGCCGTAGCCGACCGTCTGTGGCCGCGCGGTCAGCATGGTGAAGTAGGCCGCGTTCCCCCCCTTGTTGTACGCCATAAGCGTTTCGATCACGCCGCGCTCCTTGTCCGACAGTCCGGCCGGCAAGGGCCCGCCGCCGAGCGCCGCGGCCGCCTCGGGCGGCATGGTCGCCGGTAAGTTCAGATGGATGCCGCGCAACCCTTCAGCCTTCTGGCGCGCCATTGCGCTGGTGATGGGCGCGCCCCAGTCGCCGCCCTGGGCGACGTAATGGGTGTAGCCGAGGCGCTTCATCAGCTCCCCCAGGCGCGCGCGATGCGGTCGGGGTCCCAGCCGGTGCCGGTCGGCCTGCCGGAGAAGCCGAACCAGGGACGGACGGCATGACGACGTCGAAAGCGTCCTCGGCGCTGCCGCCATGAGCCGTCGGATCGGTCAGCGGCGTGACGATTTTCAGCTGCTCGATGATGGAGCCCGGCCAGCCATGGGTGACAATCAGCGGCAGTGCGTTCGGGTGACGCGAGCGGACATGGATGAAGTGAATGTCCACGCCGTCGATGGTGGTGATGAATTGCGGCAAGTGCATTCAGCTTCGCTTCGATCTTGCGCCAGTCGTAGCCGCTGCCCCAATAGCGCACCAGCTCCTGCAGCTTTGCGAGCGGCACGCCTTGTTCGGTTGATCGTCGACCGTCTCTTTGTCGGGCCAACGGGTCATCGCGATGCGCCGGCGGAGATCGGCGAGGTCTTCATCCGGGACGTTGATCCGGAACGGACGGATTGCTTTGTCTTCACTCGCAGCAGCAAGTTGCCCGGGCATAACACTGACAGCACATGCCAAGGCTGCAACAGCCAGAAAATCCCGCCGCGTTGGCGATATCTCAGGCCTGAGATGGTCGATGGACATGACGTTATCCTCACGTGGGCTGGCCAACTGGACCCGATGCATCAGATGTGTTGGGACGGCGATGAGGTCGATTTACGCAGCGGCCTGAACGCGGCGCGGATCTCCGAGGCAAAAAGCTGCGGCTGTTCCCAGGCCGCGAAATGACCGCCTCTATCGAGCTGGGTGTAATAGATGAGTTTCGGGTACGCCCGCTCGGTCCAGCTGCGCGGGGCTTCATATTGTTCGCCGGGGAATACGCTGACGGCGACCGGGATAGAGACCCCCTTGGCGTTGAAGAAGCCGCCCTTGTACTCCCAATAGAGACGCGAAGCGGAAATGGCGGTATTCGTCAGCCAATAGAGCGTGATGTTGTCGAGGATCTCGTCACGCGTGAGTTCGCCTGTGTCGCTTGTGGTCCGGTTCAGAGCCGAGGCAACCGCCCCGGCAGGCTGGCCGTCCGCATCGTTATGGTCGAGCAGCCAAGCGGCTAGGCCGACGGGTGAATCGCCAATGCCGTAAAGGGTTTGCGGGCGCGCCGCCATCATCCGTGCGTATTCCACCTGCTTGAATGTCCGGACCAACTGCTGATATGCGCGCTGCTCCTCGGATGAGAGACCGGAGGGTGGCGGGTCGCCGGCCTGGAGAGCCTTGTCGACATCGGCCGGAACGGTGGCCGGCATGTTCGTGTGAATGCCGAGCAACCCCGCAGGCGCCTGCAAGCCCATCTGGTCGACGACAAATGCGCCCCAGTCGCCGCCTTGGGCGACATAGCGGCTATAGCCGAGGCGCCGCATCAGTTCCGCCCAGGCCCGGCCCATGCGTTCTGGCCCCCAGCCCGTGGTCGTCGGCTGTTCCGAAAAGCCGTAGCCCGGCATCGACGGAATGACCACATGGAATGCATCCGATGCGCTGCCGCCATGTGCGATGGGATTGGTGAGTGGATCGATGATCTTCAGCTGCTCGATGATCGAGCCGGGCCATCCATGCGTGACGATGAGCGGCAACGCATCTTCATGTTCCGAACGAACGTGAATGAAGTGGATCTTGAGCCCGTCGATTTCGGTGATGAAATGCGGCAGGGCATTGAGCCGCTGCTCGACTTTGCGCCAGTCGTAGCCGCTCTGCCAATATTGCGCGAGCTGCTGCATCACTCCCAGCGGCAGGCCCTGGGACTGATCGCTAACCGTTTCCTTGGTCGGCCAGCGGGTCATGGCGATGCGCCGGCGGAGGTCGGCGAGGTCTTCCTCTGGAACGTTGATGCGGAAGGGGCAAATTGTGCCGGCTTCGGTGGTACTCATCTGCAAATCTCCCTGGTTCGACGATTGGCGGCTAACTGCGTCTCCCGCCGCGGCTAGGTGAGCGGGAAGCACGCTGGCGGCACCTGCGGCCGCCGAAATGGCGAGAAAAGTGCGCCGGCTGGGGAATGGGCGGGTGGAGGCCATGATCGTTTCCTCACGATGAAATCGGGCTCTTCGGTAGCGATGCCGACGAAAAGAGGCGGCGCGCGCAGTGCGCGCCGCCAGGTGCTCAGGAGGCTTGGCGGAGTGATTTGAACGTCGCGCGCAGATCGGACACAAAGAGCGCGGGCTGTTCCCAGGCCGCGAAGTGCGTGCCTTTCGGGTGCGCGCTGTAATGGAGGAGCTTTACATAAGCCTTCTCCGACCAGCTCTTCGGGGCTTGATAGATTTCTTCCGCAAAAGCGCTCACACCGACCGGAAGCTTGACGCCTCTTGCGTCGAAGAAGCCGCCCGCCGGCAAATTATGCGCCGTGTCCCAATAGAGTTGCGCCGAAGAAATCGCGGTATTTGTCAGCCAATAAAGCGTGATGTTGTCGAGAACGTCGTCGCGGCTCAGCCCTTCAGTTTTGCCATCGAAAACGCGGGCGATCATCTTGTAGCTGCGAATGTCGTGATCGAGCATCCAGGCGGCGAGACCGATCGGCGAATCCATGAGCGCGTAAAGAGTCTGCGGGCGGTTGTTCATCTCGACGGCGTATCCCAGCCCGTTCTTATAAAAGTCGTCCAGCTGGTCATACGCGTGCTTTTCCTCCGGAGAAAGGCCGGCAGGGGCCTGGCCGCCTGCGGAAAGCGCCTTTGAAACATCGGGCGGAACCGTGGCCGCCATGTTGGTGTAAATCCCGAGCAATCCCGGCGGCTGCTGCAAAGCCATCACCTCCGAGACGGCATTGCCCCAATCGCCGCCCTGCGCCACGTATTTTGCGTAGCCGAGGCGCCCCATGAGCGTCGCCCAAGCTTTCGCAATGCTAACGGGGTTCCATCCCGGCTTTGTCGGCTTGCCCGAAAAGCCGTAGCCCGGAAGCGAGGGAATGACGATGTGGAAGGCATCCGCTTCGCTTCCGCCATGCGCGGTGGGATTCGTCAGCGGCTCGATGATCTTGAGCTGCTCGATGATCGAGCCGGGCCAGCCATGCGTGACGATTATCGGCAGCGCATTCTCGTGCTTCGAGCGGACATGGATGAAGTGAATGTCGAGCCCATCGATTGCGGTGACGAACTGCGGTAAGGCGTTGAGCCGCGCCTCCATCTTGCGCCAGTCATGCTCGTCCGCCCAGTAGTCGGCGAGCTGCTGCATAGTCTTCAGCTCCACGCCCTGCGTGGTATCCGGGACGGTTTCCCGCTCAGGCCAGTTCGTCGCCTGGATGCGCCGGTGAAGATCGGCAAGCGCTTCATCGGACGCGCGAAAACTAAAGGGGCGGATGGCGTCGGTTTCGGTCGTACCCACTGTTGAGTCTCCTTGGCTGGATGGCTGAGTGCGAATTGCGTCGCCTGCTGCAGCCAGGGGCGTGCGAAGCACGCTGGCGGCGCCGGCGGCGACCGAGGCAGCCAGAAAGCTGCGACGGCTGGGCATTAGTCCCTCGGCGGGCATGTCATTCTCCTCATCGACCGCGGTCGCGCCGGCGCGTTTAGCGCCTCACACGTGATCCCCTGTGTTTTCCTGGCTTAAAGGCTGGTCGAGAGGGTGCTTCAATCGCGTGCCGGAAATTGTGCAGGTGGCACGGGATGGTTGCTACGTACAGTGATTGGAGCTCTGGCTCGACCTTTATCTCCTCACCCACGAGCAGTTAAGCAGATAGCAATCGGATACGCTCGTTAATCGCTGTGAAAACTGGTGAAGCATGGCAGACGCAAGGAAGCCGTCGCCGTGGCGAGCAAATCAGCCTCGAACTCTCGATGGCGTCCCAAAGCGGAAGCAAGGCGTTTTATTGCAGCACCTGTGCGGACGATCCCGTGGATCGGGGTCTGGGCCAACCCCAGGGCCTGGGCAAATGCCCCGGGCGTCTCGGCCTCCACGTACTTGCTGTCCCATGCCGCCGGAATGAAACCAAAGGCCCTAAAGCGGGTTCCTCCCCTGCAACACGCGTCCGGTATGGGGCCGGGCGCCGCGCTTCTTGGCGGGCCCTCATGGTATCATCCCTGCCCCTAAAAGGGCTGGCGGCATCGTCGCGCTCCCTAGCTCAATCGTCGCGATGGACGCTGCCCGCCACCATCAGCGCCGCTAGCCTTGTGGTGGTCGGGGCGGGCACACTGGCGATGCTCGAGATGGGCGCCCTCTCCGCGCTGATGGCGCAGCACCTCCTGGTTATGAACGTCATCGCCCCGCTCACCGCTGCAGCCCTCGCCAGCCGCTCGCCTGCATGGCTCGAGCGCACGCCACTGCTCTGGGGCGCCGCGCTCACGCAGATGGTGCTGCTCTGGGGCTGGCACGCGCCGGCCCTGCAACGGCTCGCCACCGGTTCGGCCGGTCTGCACCTTCTGATGCTTGCGCTGCTTGCCGCTGCCGCGATCCTGTTCTGGGCAGCGCTCCTGCGCGCCGGGGCTGAGGGCCGCTGGAGCGCGGTCGCCGCGCTGCTGATCACCGGCAAGCTCGCTTGCCTGCTCGGCGGTCTGCTCATTTTCTCGCCACGCGAGCTTTACCAGATTCCGAGCCTCGCGCTGTCAATTTGCGCGGCCGGTCCGTCCAGCCTTGCCGACCAGCAGCTTGCCGGTTTGATGATGATCGTTGCCTGCCCGCTGAGCTACCTCGTGGCCGGAGTGGTGATGTCGGCGCAGATGCTGCTGGAAATCGAGGAGAGGCCGGCGCTCGCGCATTGGAGCCACGTTCGATGAGGCTGCGCTGGCGCTGGATCGTCTATGGTCTCGTCTCTCTCGCGATCGCCATTCCGGTCGGTGCGGTGCTGGTGGCGTGGTCGGGCGTGTATAACGTGGCGGCGAGCCGCGGGCACTGGCTGGTCACCGACTTCTTCCTGCGCTTCGGCATGGAGAATTCCGTCAAGGCCCGCGCGCCCAATGTCCAGCCGCCGCGGCTCGACGATCCCGATCTGATCCGGCTGGGCGCCGGGCACTATCACAGCGGCTGCGCCTATTGCCACGCTGCTCCCGGCATCCCCATGAGTCCGATCTCGCAGAGCATGCTGCCAGCCCCTCCCGATTTGCAGCAGCGGGTCGGCGAATGGACCGATCAGGAACTGTTCTGGATCGTCAAGCACGGCATCAAATATGCCGGCATGCCGGCCTGGCCGGCGCAGGCGCGCGACGACGAGGTCTGGACTCTGGTGGCCTTCATCCGGCAGCTGCCGCGTCTGGATGGGGGCGAGTATCGCGCGCTCGCGCTCGGCGGAGTGCAAACCGAGCCGGCAAATGGCCGCGAGATAGCCCTCGGCATGCGCGACCCGGATGCGGTCGCCGCCTGCGCGCGCTGCCATGGCGCGGATGACCGGATGCCGGCGAGCGACATCGTTCCGCGGCTACATGGGCAGTCCGCGCAGATGCTGCTCAGCGCACTTGAGGCTTTTGCCAAGGGCGACCGGTACAGCGGGATCATGCAGCCGGTGGCAACGGCCCTGACGCCGGACACCCGCCGGCAACTTGCCGCGTACTATGCCGGCCTGACGCCTCCCACCCCGCCAGGTGCGACGGCGGATACGGCGCGAATCGAGCAGGGACGCCGCCTTGCCGTGGAAGGCGACCTCGCCGCGCGAATACCAGCTTGCAATGGCTGCCACAGCTCGGCGGCGCTGCCCCTTTATCCGCGCCTCACCGGCCAGACCGCGCCGTTCATCGCCCGACAGCTTCGGGTATGGCAGCGCAGCGAACGGGGCCGGACCGAGCTGAACGCGATCATGGCGCCGATCGCCAAGCGCATGACTGATGAGCAGATCGAGGCCGTCGCGGCCTATTACGCCAGCACGGCATCCGAACAGGCCGCCGCGCCGGCGCCCATCCGCGAGGCCGGCGAGCCATGAGCCGCGGCTATCTTCGACCGGCTTGCATTGCAGCGGCAGCCCTGTCGCTCAGCGGCTGCTCCGCCGTCCAGTCCGCGCTTTTCCCGATGGCGCCGGACGCGCTGCGCATCTGGCAGATCGGCGCGGTGATGACCGGTGGCGGCCTCTTCATCCTGATCCTCGTCTGCGCCTTGACCTGGATCGCGCTGCGCGGCTCGGAACCGGCGCGCCGGCGCCTCTCCGGTGATCGAACGGTGATCGCGGGCGGCATTGTCTTCCCCGTAGTGACGCTCACCGCGCTGCTCATCTACGGGATCTGGGTCATGCGCGCCACCATCGCGCCCGCCGCGACCGCACCGCAGCTGCGCATCGACGTGACGGGCGAGCTGTGGTGGTGGCGCGTTGCCTATGCCGGCGAGGCAGGGCTGCGGATCGCCGACGCCAACGAGATTCGGATCCCGGTCGGGCGCGAGGTGGAGCTGAGGCTGGCCACCGCCGACGTCATCCACAGTTTCTGGGTGCCGAGCCTTTCGGGCAAGGTCGACATGATCCCCGGCCGCGCCAACACGCTGCGCCTCAGCGCCGACCACCCCGGCGTCTTTCGCGGCCAGTGCGCGGAATATTGCGGCGGCGCCCATGCGCGGATGGCGTTGGAGGTGATCGCCATGCCGGCCAACGCGTTCGATGCCTGGCTTGCCTCCGCATCGGGCCCAGCCGCCGAGCCGGCCAGCCCCGAAGCGCAGCGCGGCCGCGAGGTGGTCCTTGCCGCAGGCTGCGGAAGCTGCCACGCCATCCGCGGTACGCCGGCCGAGGGACGCATCGGCCCGGACCTCACGCGCGTCGGCGCCCGGCGCTTCATCGCCGCGGGAGCGCTGCCGAACACGACTGCAAATCTGGCGCAATTCATCACCGACGCGCAGCATTTGAAGCCCGGCACCCTGATGCCCGCCTTCCGCATTCTCAAGCCTGACGAGGCCGAGGCGAGCGCGCTCTATCTGGCGGGGCTCAAATGAGTGCACAGGCCGACGCGATCCCGCCCGAGACCGCCGAGCTGCCCAACAGCCTGCCCCGGCCCGAGCGGGAGCTGGAAACCCTGAAGACGGTATGGGAGCCGCCCAAGGGCTGGCGTATCGTCACAGCGGTCAACAACACCATCATCGGCTACTTCTACATCGGCACGGCCTTCCTGTTCTTCATTCTGGCGGGCATCCTCGCCCTCCTGATGCGCACCCAGCTAGCGGTACCGGACAACAGCTTCCTCAGCCAGGACACCTACAATCAGATTTTCACCATGCATGGCACGGTGATGATGTTCCTGTTCGCCGTGCCGGCGGTGGAGGCGATGGGCGTGCTGCTGCTGCCGCAGATGCTCGGCGCACGCGACTTGCCGTTTCCCAGACTTGGAGCCTTCGCCTTCTGGGCTTATTTCATCGGCGGCTTGGTCTTCTTCTCGACGCTGTTTTTCGAGCTCGCGCCCTCCGGGGGCTGGTTCATGTATCCGCCGCTGACCAGCGGCAAATACTCGCCCGACATCGGCGCCGACTTCTGGCTGCTCGGTATCGGATTCATCGAGATCTCCGCCATCGCCGGCGCAATCGAGATCATCGTCGGCGTGCTGCGCACCCGCGCGCCGGGCATGACGCTGGACAAGATGCCGATCTTCGCCTGGACCATGCTGGTGTTCGCCGGGATGATCGTGTTCGCTTTTCCGGCGGTGATCCTCGCCACCATCCTCCTGGAGCTGGAGCGGGCCTTCGACTGGCCGTTCTTCATCGCCGAGCGTGGCGGCGATCCGCTGCTATGGCAGCATCTGTTCTGGTTCTTCGGCCACCCGGAGGTCTACATCATCTTCCTGCCGGCGGCGGGCATGGTCTCCATGATCGTGCCCACCATGGCGCAGGCGCCGCTCGTCGGCCACCGCCTGATCGTCGTTGCCCTGATCGCAACCGGCTTTTTCTCCTTCGGCCTGTGGGTGCACCACATGTTCACCACCGGGCTGCCCGCGCTCTCGCTCGGCTTCTTTTCGGCTGCGAGCATGGCGGTGGCCGTGCCGAGCGGCATCCAGGTGTTCTCCTGGATCGCGACCATGGCCGCGGGACGGCTGAAGCTCACCGTGGCATCGCTGTTCATTCTCGGCTTCCTGTTCATCTTCACGCTCGGCGGCCTCACTGGCGTGATGGTCGCCATGGTGCCGTTCGACTGGCAGGCGCACGACACCTATTTCGTAGTCGCGCATTTCCACTATGTGCTGGTCGGCGGCATGGTATTCCCGCTGATCGGGGCCTTCTACTACTGGGCGCCGGCGTTCAGCCGCCGTGCGCTGTCGGAACGGCTTGGTACATGGGCGTTCTGGCTGATGTTCATCGGCTTCAACGTCGCTTTCTTCCCGATGCACATCACCGGCCTGATCGGCATGCCCCGCCGGGTCTACACCTATCAGGAGGGTCTTGGCTGGGACGGGCTGAACATGGTCTCCACCATCGGGGCATTCATGATCGCTGCCGGCGTGCTGCTCATCGTGCTCGACATGATACGCAATCTTCGCCCCACACTCGGCGAGAGCGCCGGCAATATCTGGCGGGCCGGGACGCTGGAATGGCTGGAAAATGATAGCTACGCCGCCCGCAGCGTGCCGCTGGTAACCAGTCGCGACCCGCTCTGGGACCAGCCCGACTTCGCCCGCGAGGTGGATGAGGGCCGGCACTTTCTCCCCGGAGCCGCGACGGGTGCGCGCGAGACCATTATCACCTCGGCCGTGGATGCGGCACCGCAATATTTGCTGCGCCTCACCGGTCCGGGCTGGGCGCACGTCCTGGCCGCCGCATTTACGGCAGCGTTCTTCCTGCTGCTGACGGTCAAGGCGGTCACGTTCGCCCTCGTATGTGGCATCGGCGCTGTCGGGGCGGTCATGGTGTGGCTGTGGCAGACCGATCCGCCACCTACCGGCGATCTCGACATCGGCGGCGGCATCCGCCTGCCGACCTACATGTCCGGCAGTCAATCCCATTCCTGGTGGGCGATGGTCGTGCTGCTGCTGGTCGCAGGTGCACTCTACCTCTCTTTTCTGTTTGCCTATCTGTATCTGTGGACTGTCGCGCCACAGAGCTGGCCGGCGGCCGATGCGCTGACCCCCAGGAGTTGGCCTCTCGCTTCGGCGGCGCTCCTCGTGCTCAGCGGCGGCGCGCTTTTCCTGGCACAGCGCAGCCTGCAACGCGCGCGGCCTGGCCACCGGGTCATGGCTGTGAGCGTGTTGGTCGGCGTGCTCGCCTTGTGCGTCTCGCTCGGGCTTGACGTCTGGAGCCAGTGGCAGAGCGGGCTGCGCCCTCAGGCCAGCGGCTATGCGGCAATGGTGTACACGGCCGGCTTCCTACAATTCGAGATCGTGGCCGCGGTCTTAGCGATGGCCGGCTTTCTTCTGGCGCGCCTCTATACGGGCCAGGTCGATGCGAGGCGGCGCGTGGTGTTCGACAATGTGGCGCTGCTGTGGGGTTATGCCATCGGGCAGGGGATGTTCGGCCTGATGCTCACGCATGGCTTTCCGCGGCTGGTGGGGTGAGGCCATGCAGGCGCGGACATACAGCCGAGGGGTAATCGCGCGGTGGCTGGCCGGCCCCGCGATCTGGGCCGCGCATTTTGTCACTGTCTATGGGTCTGAGTGGCTGATCTGCACGCGCGGCGAAGCGGCCACGCATCAGATGGTGATCGGAGCGGCCACGGCGGTTGGCGTCGTCGCGCTGCTTGCGGTGATCGCGTTGAACGCAAGGGAGCCCTCGGGTAGCGGCCAGCGGCATGATTCAGCCTCCGCCTTCATGGCGAGAGTGGGCCTCGCGCTCGCGCTGCTCTCCCTCGTCGGACTGCTGTGGACCGCCGTTCCGGCCCTGTTTTTGTCGCCTTGCACCGTGCTGAGGTAATGTCTGTTGCTTGCGGGGTGCGTCTCACCTGGAGGGCACGCCGTGGCCGGTTCTTCGCTCAAGCCGGATATGACCAGGCTTAAGATCATCCTTCTCTAGGAGACCTGTGCGCGGGTAGTTCTGGACGAGGCAGTTTGTTTTTGATTCCCTCGATTCGCTGAATGGATCGAGGTGCAAGATGGGTCGTCGTCGGATTGGCCAGGAAACACTAGGGTTTGTTACCGAGCGCGGCGGACGACATAGCTGTCTTGACGATCTGGTGACGCTGATCGACTGGGTTCCGGTTGAGAGGCGGCTTGGCGTGATCCCTTGCGCCGCAAAGGGCGAGCCGTCTTGGCCGCCGCTGGTTCTGTTCAAGGCGATGCTCATTGCCGTCTGGCACGACCTCTCCGATGTCAAGCTTGCCGAAGCCCTGGATGACCGGGCGTCGTTTCGGCGGTTCTGCGGGTTTTCGGCTTCGGAGCCGACGCCGGAGCGTACGGCCTTCGTGCGCTTCCGGAAGACGCTTATTGCGCATGGGCTGGACAAATCTCTGTTCGAGGAGGTCACCGGCCAGCTCAAAGCCAAGGCGGTTCGGGTCAAGACCGGCACGCTTGTCGATGCCACGATCATCGCATCCGCCAGCGAAAATGACGGCGATGCGCATTGGGTCAAGCACAAGGGCAAACCAGCGGTTCACGGCTTCAAAGCCCATGTCGGCGCCGATGCCGAGACTGGCCTGGTGGAGGAGGTCGCCGTCACGCCCGCCAATGTCAATGATGGCAAGGCCGGTCCGGATGTGCTGCCGGACGATCCCGGCGAGGTGTTTGCTGACAGCGCCTATCGGGGCCATCATTTCGGTGACGCCGTCCGCGCCAAAGGCGGCACGCCGCGCGTCGTGGCGACGGGCATGTGGGGACACGGCGCGACCGAAGCCCTGGCCCGCCTCGAGGCCTGGAACCGGCCCATCCATCGCATACGAGGCCGGATCGAGAAAATCTTCGGCACATGGAAGCGAAGCTATGGCCTTCGTCGCATGCGATGGTCAGGACTGGCAAAGGCCGCCGTTCAGGTCCGTCTCACCGCCATCGCCTATAACCTCAAACGTGGTCTGGCGATCGCCGCGGTTCGATAATCACGGCAACGCGGAACGGCTTGGGGCTGCCATGCAGCCATATCCTGCTAAACCGCAGGAGCCCACGAAAACTGAAATCAGATGCACATCAGAAGCCTGCGCGAACCGCGCACAGGTCTCAACTAGAGCGGGATGAATTTAGGCTGAACTCGATTGAGGATTCACGGCGAGCGGCAAATCAGATTCAACATGCTGGCTGGAGAGGAGGCCAGCATGGATGAGCAAACCCTATTCCATGGATCTTCGCGAGCGGGTTGTTTCGGCAGTAGAGGAAGCTGGCATGTCGCGGCGCAAAGCGGCAGCGCATTTTGGCGTCAGCGTTCGCGTGGCGATTGAATGGGTTCGGCGTTTCCGCGAGACCGGGAGCGTAGCGCCCAGCAAGATCGGCGGCTACAAGCCGAAAAAGATCAGGGGAGAGCATCGGGACTGGCTTGTGGCGCGATGCCAGGAGAAGGATTTCACCTTGCGCGGCTTGGTGCGCGAGTTGGCTGAACGTGGGCTTGAGGTGGACTACCGGTCGGTGTGGGAATTCGTGCATGCCGAAGGCTTGAGTTATAAAAAAAACCGTGGCCGCCAGCGAACAGGACCGGCCCGACATCGCCAGGCGGCGAGGGCAGTGGCGCAAATATCAGGTTCGGATTGATCCGGCCCGCCTGGTGTTCATCGACGAGATCCCCGCTTTCGCGCACGGCTGTCCGGGGAACGAGTCACTGTGTCGCTGGTGCATGCCCGGCTTTTCCGGTGCAAACCGGCTATTTTCTGGTTGTCGAGACTCAGAAAATGGAGCCGGGCATGCGCTATCGGGATAGCATCTTCGCCAGCCTTCTCAAACCGATCTCGCGGCCCGGGTTCAAGGCGATCGTGGCCCGGCATGACGCGGACGCCTATGCGAAGACGTTCAGCAGCTGGGACCATCTCGTGACGCTGATCTTTGCCCGGCTTGCCTCGGTCAGCAGCCTGCGCGGCATCGCGGCGGCCTGGAACGCCAATGCGCATCATCATTACCACCTCGGCAGCGGTCCGGTGATGCGCTCCACGCTCGCCGATGCCAATCATCGCCGCCCGCCGGAGGTGCTCGCCGAGACCTTCGAGATGCTGTCCGCCCTGGCCGGCACCCGCCTGCGCCGTGACGGCAGACGCATGCTGCGCCTGATCGATGCCACCCCGATCCCGCTGGATCGGCTGTGCGACTGGGCGCAATGGAACGGGCGGACGCATGGGCTGAAGATGCACGTGGTCTACGATCCCGATGCCGATCACCCGCGCCGGATCGCCATTACCGCTTCGACCGTGAACGATGTCGAGATCGGCCGCAGCGAGCCGATCGAGCGCGGCGCCACATACGTCTTCGACAAAGCCTATTGCGATTACGCCTGGTGGACCCGCCTGCATCGGGCCGGCGCACTGTTCGTCACCCGACCCAAAACCAATGCGCGCTACGCGGTGATCAAGGCGCGCCGGGTCATAAGAACCCAGGGTGAGGGCTTCGAAATCCTGGCCGACGCGACGATCCGCCTTGCCACCCAGGGCAGGAGCAGGCTCGGCTGCCCGATCAGACGGGTCACCCTCAAACGCGAGGATGGCACGGTGATGGAGGTGATCACCAACGACCTGGAGCGTTCGGCCGTGGAGATCGCCGCGCTCTACAAGGCACGCTGGGACATCGAGCTTTTGTTCCGCTGGATCAAGCAGCATCTGAAGCTCACGCGCTTCATCGGCCGGTCGGAGAACGCCATCAGGCTGCAGATCCTGGCAGCCATGATCGCCTATCTGCTGCTGCGCATCGCCGCAAGGATGAGCCGCAGCAGCCTGGTGACGCTGCGCTTCACCGAACTGGTCGGCCAGTGCCTCTTCATCCGCAAGTCCATCGCCAGGCTCGACAGACCGCCCGATGTCAATGCCGGTCAGCCCAAACCGCGGTGCCATCCAGGACAATTGGAGTTCGCCTATGCCTGAATTTCCCCGGACAGCCGTGCGGAACGGTGGGGACCAACGCCTGCATTCTCAGGCGGCGATTGGCGGACTCGTTTCGTTCGGTTTGCCTTCCCAGGCGGCGCGGCGCAGATCGGCCGAGAGCTTGGCGAGGAAGGCGAGCGCCGCCATGCATAAGGTCATGTGGCGATGCCAGCCATGCCACGAGCGCGCCTCGCAATGATCGAGGCCGAGATCGTCCTTGGCCCTTTGGAAGCATTCCTCGACGGTCCAGCGCAAACCCGCCACGCCGGCGAGTTCGGCAAGCGCGGTGCCGGCGGGGGCAAAGACGAGATAATAGCCGCGCTTGTTCGGATCGCGGCGGCTGCGGCGGATCAGGAGCCAGCGCTCCCAGCCCGGATCGCACGTCCAGGGCAAGCCGATCCGCGCCCAATCGTAAAGCCGCAGGCCCTTGGCGCCTTCGCCTGCGGCGCATGTGACCCAGCTGCCTGACGGCAGCGCGTCGGCGAGAGCCTCGGGATCGGTCTGCACCAGCCCGTTCTCGTCCCAAAATCGCAGCGCATGATTGGAGCGCACCGCCAGCACATAAGCCTGGCTGCGCTCTTCCAGCATGCGCCGCAGACGCAAATCCGAGCCGTAGAGCGCATCGGCCAGCACAAAGGCGCAAGGAACGCCGGCATCCAGCGCCGCCCCGATCAACGCGCGGGCGATCTGCGGCTTGGTGGCGAAGCCGACCGCCGCAGGGACCTGGGTCTTCTCCCGCCGGGCGTGGTCTTGCGTCCAGGCCTCGGGCAGATAGAGCCGCCGGTCGATCAGCGCCTGGCCGAAGCGGCTGGCATAGGCCAGGAACACCCCGATCTGGCAATTCTCGATCCGCCCCGCCGTGCCGGAATACTGCCGGGCAACGCCGACGGAATGCTCGCCTTTCTTCAAGAAACCCGTCTCGTCGACGACCAGCACGCCATCAGGATCGCCAAGCGCCTCGATGGCATAGCCGCGCACGATATCGCGTAGCGCTTCCGCATCCCACCGACTGCGGCCCAAAAGCGACTGCATCCGATCAGGCCGCTCAAGCCCGGCCTGCTCGGCCATCAGCCAGCCGGTCTTGCGACCCACGCCAGACAGCAGGCCGTCCACAAACGCGCTTGCCGTCGCTCGCAGCTCACGCCGCCCGAACACCGGCGTCAGCCGCGCTTTCAGCGCCGCAAGCTCCGCCGCCCACGCCAGCAACGAACCCGACCAGGGCGCAACCGCCATCGATCCACTCCCCAAATACGGAGAGAGGATCAGATTCAACGGCAAAACGCAACTGTGTACTAAAGCACACATTCGGCCGACGCCTCCGAGCCGCAGGTGTGAGCTTTGAGGATCGTCAAAATCTGCTCGGCCATTTATCTGAGCGCATCACGACTTACTATTCGGCAGCGGAACTGTCGCGCTTGGTCGAAGCAGCAAAACAGGGTTGCGAGATGGGCGGAAGGAAGCCCGAGCTATTGGTTTTGCGGGACTTATCCACAAACCGCCCCCACAAAATCCCACAGTCGGAAATTATGGACCCAATGAAGTGACGTCAGTCATCGAGATGAATGGTGCCCAGGGGCGGAATCGAACCACCGACACGCGGATTTTCAGTCCGCTGCTCTACCGACTGAGCTACCTGGGCTTGGGTTGTGCGGCGCAGACGCGCCGCTGAGCGTTATAAGGAATGGCACCGACGCTGTCTACTGGGAAGAGCACCGGCCAGCAACTGCCCCCGAGGCAGAGCGGCCCATCCAACTGCGCCAACGGTCTTAACGCCGCTACCGCGCCGGCTCATCCCCGTCGGGCGTGCCGGTGGGGCTCACCGCCTCATCGCCGTCTTCGTCATCTTCCTCGGTGACCGGAATCGCATAGCTGCCGGTCAGCCATCGGCCGAGATCGATGTCGGCACAGCGCTTGGAGCAGAACGGGCGGTAGGCGGGATCGCGCGGTTTGCCGCAGATCGGGCAACGGCGGGTTGTATCCGGCTCCGAGCAGGCATCCCAGCGGCGGTCCTCGCCATCATCGCTCATCCCGCATCCACCTCCGCGCGATTCAGCCAGTTGAAATAGACGGGAAAACCCTCCCCGGCGAGCATGCCAACCACCTCAATCAGCGGCAGTCCCACGACATTGGAATAGGAGCCGACGATCTTCTGCACAAAAGCCCCAGCAATGCCTTGCACCGCGTAGCCGCCCGCTTTGCCGCGCCACTCGCCGCAAGCGAGATAGCTGTCGATCTCCTCGCGGGAAAGTCGTTTGAAGCGCACCCGCGTCTCAACGGTGCGCATGCGCAGCTTGTCCTCCGGCGTGATCAGCGCGACGGCGGTATAGACTTTGTGGGTGCGCCCGGAGAGCGTGGCGAGCGCCTTGGCCGCCTCGTCGAGATATTCGGGCTTGCCCAGCACCAGCCGGCCTATGGCAACCACCGTGTCGGCTGCCAGCACGAAGGTTTCATGCAGCTCCGGTTCTCGCACGATGCGCTCGCGCGCGGTGATCGCCTTCTCGCGTGCCAAGCGCTGCGCCAGAGTGCGGGGACGTTCGCCCTTCTTCGGCGTCTCATCGATGGACGCGGGGCGCAGCGCATAAGGTTCAATGCCGACCTGCTCCAGGAGCCCGAGCCGACGCGGCGAGGCGCTGGCCAGCACAAGCCGGTGGCGCAAAGCGGTGCGGCGCGAGGCGCTCTCGCCTTTGGCAACAAAGGCCGTCGTCTCTGGGGCGGCAGCCTGGCTCGCTGCGGAGAGCAAGGCGTCCTTGGGCACAATCATCTGGCACTGTTTCCGGGGCTGAATTGGGCTGAGCGGCGATCTGTAACGACCGCCTGCAATCGCCGGCGACTCTGGCCGGGGAGCCTGGCAAAATCAAGCCTCACTTCGCCGGGCGCTTTATGGCGCCCCGGAGCAGCTGACGCGCCGGCGTCGGGAGCCAGCTTCAATCGGGCCCAGCTTTCCGGTAGAGTGGAGAAATCCGGCATTTCTTACGCTCCGCGAGTAATACGCATGATGCGAATGCACCGCGAACGGTCGCAGCTCCTTATCGTCGACCTTCAGGAGAAAGTCGCCCCACCCGTCCATAATATCGCCGCCGTTACTGCCATTTGCATCCGGCTCGTCCAGATGGCTGCGCGCCTCGGGGTGCCGATCACAATTTCTGAGCACTATCCCAAGGGGCTGGGGCGCACCATTGAGCCGTTGCGCGCCAGCCTGAGCCCGGATGTCGAAGTGCTGGAGAAGATTGGCTTCTCATGCATGCGCGAACCGGGTCTCCACCAGCGCTTCGATTCATTGCGCGACCAAGGGCGCGGACAGGTCGCGGTTGCCGGCATCGAGGCCCATGTCTGCGTCGGGCAGACCGCACTTGACCTGCTTTCAGACGGATATGAGGTGTTTTTGGTCGCCGACGGCACCTCCGCGCGTTCGCCCCAGAGCCGCGATCTCGCCCTGACGCGCATCCGCCAGGCGGGCGGCTATGTCGTCGACAGCGAAATGGTGATGTTCGAGTGGCTGGAAGAGGCCGGCACCCCGGAGTTCAAAGACCTGATTACCCTCCTGAAATAGGAGGACGGGCGATCGGCAGCGCGAGATCGCGCTAAATTTTGCCTGAACACTCCGTTCATGGGGCGTTCATGCCCCTTAAGCCATTCTCAACCTGTCTGATCCCTGTATCATCCAAACGAACCTTTCCTCGGCAAGACGTGGGGGCGTGAAATTCAGGGAGTTCATGCCCCTCTTTTTCCCGTCGCGTCTTGCTTCTGCGCTCCCGCAAGTCTACCGTGCCTTTCAGTAAATCCCCTGAGAGACGAAGGAGAGCGCCGTGGCCTTTGAACTCCCCGAACTTCCCTACTCTTACGACGCGTTGAAGCCCTACATGTCTGCTGAGACGCTCGAATACCATCATGACAAGCACCATCAGGCCTATGTCGATACGGGCAACAAGCTGCTCGCCGGCTCGGACCTGGAAGGCAAGAGCGTGGAGGAGATCGTCAAGGCCTCCTACGGCAAGAACCAGCCGCTGTTCAATAACGCCGGCCAGCATTACAACCACATTCACTTCTGGAAATGGATGAAGCCCAATGGCGGTGGCTCGAAGCTTCCCGGCGCGCTCCAGGCCAAAATCGACAGCGATCTCGGCGGCTTCGACAAATTCCGCACCGATTTCATAGAGGCCGGCAAGGGCCAGTTCGGCTCGGGTTGGGCGTGGCTTGCAATGAAGGACGGCAAGCTGGAGGTCATGAAGACGCCGAACGGCGAAAACCCGCTGGTGCATGGCGGCACGCCGATCCTCGGCGTCGATGTGTGGGAGCACTCCTATTATATCGACTATCGCAACGCCCGGCCGAAATATCTCGAAGCCTGGTTCGACAATCTGGTGAACTGGGAGCATGTCGAGGAGATGTTCGCCAAAGCGTAAGTACAGCCTCTGATCCACTTCGCGAAAGCGGGTATCTCGCCCCATCGCGGGGATGACATTAGTGCGTGGACAAGGGGCTGCTTTTGCGGCCCTTTTTGCTGGCAAGCGGGATAAGCGAAATCTTACACATAGGCTTCACGGCCCTCATACGCTAAGAGCAGAGGTTGACGTGGATTCGGAAGTCGGCATGGCGGGTCTCGAAAGAAAGCGGTACAAATCGCCCGTGGAATGGCTGCGGGGCGTACGCGCTTTTGCCTCCATGCCCGAGAGCGTCTTGAAGCGGCTTTACGGCGAGTTGCATATGGTCTCGATTGCGCGCGGCGAGACCGTGATTACGACCGGCGAGACGGCAGAGGCTCTCTATATTCTCATCTCCGGGCGCCTGCGCGTTACAAGTTTCACGGGCGGCGCGTATAAGGCTGAGCTCGGCCCCGGCGCGGTGCTTGGCGAGACCCCTTTTCTCGCGCGGACGCCTCATGAGGAGACAGCGAAGGCTCTCCGGAACTCCATCGTGCTCAAGCTCGAATGGGACAGCTTCAGAGCACTGGCCGAAGGCGTGCCAGACGTCTGGCAGGCAACGCTCGAAAGCCTCGCACGCGCCCCCATATCGGTGAAAGCTGCGCCGCGCCCACGCACCGACCGCGCGCGCTCGATCGCGATCTGTCCGGCTGGCGGCGATCCGTTACCAAAGGAATTTACCGCCAAGATCTCCGAGGCCCTGGAAGCCCGCGCTGAATGCCAGTTCCTCTCGGCCGAGGGGCTCGGCCAGGACTTACCTGGCGGCATCGCGCTGGATGACCCGCAGGTCGTTCACTGGATGAAGGAGCAGGAGGCGCGCTTCGACGTCATCGTTTTGCTTGCCGATCCCGAGCCGACGCCCTGGACGGAAAAAGCGCTGACCGACGCCGATGAAATCTGCCTCGTCGGCGTGCATGACGGCGCCCGCCTCGGCGCGCCGGTTGCACTCGGCGCCGTCGAGGAGCTGGCGTTCGAGTTGCGCGGCGCCGAGGCCTGCCGGCTCGCGCTCTATCACGAGCCGCGCCGCGGCGTGGCCCAGGCCGGCGCGCGTCGGTGGTTGGAGTCGCGCCCCGTTCGCTCGCATCATCATCTCCGTCCTGGCGAATCAAAGGATTACGAGCGGCTCGCCAGGTTCCTGCTCGGCCAGTCGACCGGTTTTCTCGCCAGCGCGACCGGGGTCTATGGCGCTGCTACACTCGGCATCTTCAAGGCGGTGCAGGCGTCCGGCTTCGAGTTCGACTGCTTTGCCGGAACCGGCACCAGTGCCGCCATCGCCGCCTGTCTCGCGCTCGGCATGGATGCGGACGACATCGACCAGCTGATCGACGAAATGATGGTTTCGGGCCGCGCGCTGAGGCGCCGAACCTGGCCGGTTTTCGGCCTTTACGACCAGCGGCGCTTCGACCGGCTGCTGCTCAAGCATTTTCCCGATACCGATATCGCCGACATGCCGATGCCCTTCTATGCGGTTTCGGCCAATCTCTCCTCCGGTGAGAGCCAGCTTCATGCGACCGGCAATCTCCAGATCGCCGTGCGCGCTAACTGGCCGTTTCCCGGCCTCCTGCCGCCGTTCATCGACGAGGAGGGGCATCTGCTCACCGATGGCGCCATCGCCGGGCCGCTGCCGCTCGAGCGAATGCATATGATGCATGCCGGACCGAATGTGATCGCGCGCGTTGCCATTGCGCCGTTCGGCAAAGCGCCGATCCCCTATCGCGACCTTGCCGCCCAGCAGCGCCTCGCGCGGCATTGGCTGCCCTGGCGCAGAAAGTATGCAGCCGCCGATCTGCCGAGCTTCGAGACCCTGCTCGCGGCGGTGACCAGCGGCAGTGCGAACCGTAACGAGGATGCGCTCGGCAGCCTCGACATGCTACTCTGTGCACCTATTCCCGATCATCTCGACGTGATGGCCTGGGGTGAGCACAGCCGGCTCAAGGATCAGAGCTATCAGTGGGCGCTGGCCGAGCTGGAAAAACGCGCCGCGGCGAACGATCTGCCCTTGGTTGCCGCCGTTCCCAATGCATGAGGCCGCCCATGCTGACGCAGCCCCCTTTTATCGTCATGCAGCATATCCGTCCGCAGCTCAGTCTCGATCGCCGGGGAGGGCAGCGTGGCGATGCCGCCTCCATTGAGGCGCTGCGCCTCCGCGCGGACGCCCGCTACTTCCTACTCGCCAACTTGAAGCTGGCGATCTCCTCCGACGAGGCGCGCACCGCGACAGCGCTGCGCAGCTTCACCGCCCAAGACCTTGCGGATGTGCGCCTGGACGTGGTCGACGTGCTGTTTCTCGGCGTGGACCCGAGCGGCGCGCCAGTGTTCGGAGTGCCGCTGGAGGCGCATATGCTTGCCGCGCTCGGCAACGCCGCCGACCGCTTCGCACCCCTTGTGGATCTGCGCACCTTGGCGCTTCAGGGGCAGCTCAGCGCCGAGGAACTGTCGATCGCCGGACAGGCACGGGCTCTCGCCGCCTGGCATTCGACGCATCGCTGCTGCGGAAAATGCGGGGCGCGCACGCGTTCGCGTGAAGGCGGCTGGCGGCGCGATTGCCGGGCCTGCGGACAAATGCATTTCCCGCGCTCCGACCCGGCTGTGATCATGGCTGTCATTCATCAGGACCGCATCCTGCTCGGTCATGAGCACCGCTTTCCGGACAAATTCTATTCCGTACTCGCGGGTTTCGTCGAGCCGGGCGACGACATCGAGACCGCTGTGCGCCGCGAGACCATGGAGGAGGCCGGCGTCTTGGTCGGCGCGGTGCATTATGTCGCCAGCCAGCCCTGGCCGTTTCCACACTCTCTAATGATCGGCTGCTGGGCGGAAGCGCTGAGCGACACAATCGCCCTCGATATTACTGAGTTGCCCGAAGCGCGCTGGGTTGGGCGCGAGGAGGTGGCCTCGATGCTCGCAGGCCGGCATGTTCTCGGACATGCCGTACCGCAGCCACTCTCCATCGCCCACACGCTGATCCGTGCCTTTGCCGAAGGCAAGCTGGGCGCGTGAGAAAGCGTAGCTGGTAAGCCGCGCCTAACGCCGCGAGGAGCTGGTGTTCTTATCCACGACGGCGAAGATGATGAGGCCGAATGTGACGAGCCGGCCGAGATAGAACAGCGGCTCATGCTCATTGTCGATATTGCCGAAGCCAAGGATGAACCGGCTCAGGGCATCGACAAAGAACGCGATGGCAAAAAACAGAAACAGGCGGTCGCCGGTTTTCGTCCAGAACTTCAGAAAAAATAACGCCGCCACGAGAGATGCCATTGCAACAGCGCCAAGGATAACCGAAGACATCATCTAACCCTGGTCCCAGATAAGCCCGTAAAGCAGCACCACCATCGCGAACAGCGCGGTCATCGAGCGCACCAGCGACAGATCGAATTCCGGTAAAACAACTTTATCGAGCACAAGCAGCAGATTATTCACCGTGAGCCCGAGAAAGCAAAGCCCGCTCCACCACAGTAGCCTATAGCTTTCGCGGGCATAGGCTTGAAGGAGGAGAACGGCGCAGATCAGGGCAGCAGCGGCACAGGTACCGTAGATTAAGGACGCAATCATGGTTCTTTTCTCACCCTGAAAGCATCGGCGAATTTCTGGACGCGTTCTTGCTTCGAATAAATCAGGTTGGTAACGGGGATCAGCTGCTGCCGATACACATCAGCGAGCTGTCTGACTTTGCGCACCATCTCCTCGTCGTCGGTACGAAAGAAATAGCGGCTCCCATCCATTCGAATGAATTGTGCCGCAATCAAGGTCTGCAAGGCTGCTTCGCATTCCGCGGGCGAGATATAAAGCCGGCTTGCGCACTCCTCCAGGGAAAATCCCCCGCTATTGCTTAGAAGCAGCAGAAGCGCCTCAAGAGTCGCGATCGAATGGATGTTCTGGACAATGAAATCGCGAATATCGTCCGGGATCGAGTGCGCCGTCATCGCTCTTCCGGTCGTAGCAGGGATATCGCTTGCTGCGCGGCGTAGGACAAGCCAAGGATGCCCTGGTATATGTGACGGAAACGAGCAATGCAAGGCGCCGTCCTAATTCTTTTTTCGCGTGGCGTGACATCGCAATTTGTTCGGGAACTAATGTCATGTTCCGGTTTTCCTCAGCGGGTTTCTCGGAATCCGCTCCTAAAAAAATGTGCCTGCGATCCTAAGAAAAAAAATGCAGGCCAATAACTTTTGAGCGGTGTTGGGCAAAAAGCGGTGAGGTGCTAGCCTGACCGCCGGTTTTCGGAATTTTGGCGCAGAGGAGGTGCAGTATGGAAGGCACCGTCCAGACTTCGACAACGAAGGCTTCAGAGACGCACGACCTGTCGGAAGCATCGCTGAACAGCGCTGCTGACGGGAAAAGCGAAGAACTCCGGCAATTGCTGTTTGCCCTCCAGGCCATGCGCGACGGTAATTTCGCCGCGCGACTAGCGAGCGACTGGAGCGGGCTGGCCGGCAAGGTGGCCAGCCTCTTTAACGATATCGCCACAGCCAATCAGCGCATGGCGAACCAGCTCGCCCATATCGGCCAGGTGGTCGGGCGCGAGGGTGCAACCCGCCACCGCATCCGGCTTGGCCTTGTCGGGGGCGCCTGGGGCGAAATGGAGAATTCGGTCAATTCGCTGATCGACGACCTTCTCTGGCCGACGACCGAGGCAACCCGCTCGATTGAGGCGGTTGCGCGCGGCGACCTCCTGCAGACTATGCGGCTCGACGTTGACGGCCGGCCGCTGCGCGGCGAGTTCCTGCGCTCGGCGAATATTGTCAACTCCATGATCAAGCAGCTCGGCGTATTCACCTCCGAAGTGACGCGCGTGGCGCGTGAGGTCGGCATCGACGGCAAGCTGGGCGGCCAGGCACAGGTGAGCGAGGCCTCGGGCGTGTGGCGCGATTTGACCGAGAGCGTCAATTCGATGGCCTCCAATCTGACGGCGCAGGTGCGCAACATCGCCGAGGTAACGATTGCGGTTGCCCATGGCGACCTATCGAAGAAGATCACCGTGGACGTGCGCGGCGAGATCCTGCTGCTCAAGGACGCCATCAACACCATGGTGGACCAGCTCCGCTCCTTCGCAGCGGAAGTGACGCGGGTGGCGCGTGAGGTGGGCACTGAAGGGCGCCTGGGCGGTCAGGCCGTCGTGCCGGGCGTGGCGGGAACGTGGAAGGACCTGACCGATAACGTCAACCTGCTGGCGGCAAACCTCACCACGCAGGTGCGCAACATCGCCGAGGTGACAACGGCCGTGGCTCGCGGCGACCTGTCGCGCAAGATCACTGTCGATGTGAAGGGCGAAATCCTGGAGCTCAAGGACACCATCAATACGATGGTGGACCAGCTCAACGCCTTCGCCTCCGAAGTGACACGCGTCGCCCGCGAGGTCGGCACCGAAGGGCGCCTCGGCGGCCAGGCCACCGTGCCGGGTGTTGCCGGCACCTGGAAGGATCTGACCGACAACGTCAATTCGATGGCCTCCAACCTGACGGCGCAAGTGCGCAACATCGCCGATGTGTCGACCGCGATCGCCAATGGCGACCTGTCGAAGAAGATTACCGTCAACGTGTCCGGCGAGATCCTGCAGCTCAAGGAAACCATCAACACGATGGTGGACCAGCTCAACGCTTTCGCCTCGGAGGTGACGCGCGTGGCGCGCGAGGTCGGCACCGAGGGCAAGCTCGGCGGTCAGGCCGAGGTGCGGGGCGTAGCAGGGACCTGGAAGGACCTGACCGACAACGTCAACTCCATGGCCTCGAACCTGACCACCCAGGTGCGTAATATCGCCGAGGTGTCGACCGCGATCGCCAGTGGCGACCTCTCGAAGAAGATCGAGGTGGACGTGCGCGGCGAGGTGCTGGAGCTGAAGGAAACCATCAATACGATGGTGGACCAGCTCAATGCCTTCGCCTCCGAAGTGACGCGCGTCGCCCGCGAGGTGGGCACCGAGGGCAAGCTCGGCGGCCAGGCTATGGTGCGCGGAGTCGCCGGCACCTGGAAGGATCTCACCGACAACGTTAACTCCATGGCCTCGAACCTGACCGGCCAGGTCCGCAATATCGCCGAGGTGGCGACCGCCGTGGCTCAGGGCGACCTGTCGAAGAAGGTGACGGTGAATGTCAGCGGTGAAATCCTGCTGCTGAAGGACACCATCAATACCATGGTGGACCAGCTCAACGCCTTCGCCGCCGAGGTGACGCGCGTGGCGCGCGAGGTCGGCACCGACGGCAAGCTGGGCGGCCAGGCGGCCGTCCCAGGCGTCGCCGGCACCTGGAAGGACCTGACCGACAGCGTTAACTTCATGGCCGGCAATCTGACCGCCCAGGTCCGCAACATCGCCGAGGTGGCGACCGCCATTGCCGGCGGCGACCTGTCGCGCAAGATCACCGTGGACGTGCGCGGCGAGATGCTGCAGCTCAAGGAAACCCTCAACACCATGGTCGATCAGCTCAACCGCTTCGCGGGCGAGGTGACGCGTGTGGCGCGCGAGGTGGGTACCGAAGGGCGCCTTGGCGGCCAGGCCAATGTGCCCGGTGTTGCCGGCACCTGGAAGGACGTGAACGACAATGTGAACCTGCTGGCAGCGAACCTGACGACCCAGGTGCGCAACATCGCCGAGGTGACCACCGCCGTGGCGCGCGGCGACCTCTCGCGCAAGATCACCGTGGACGTGAAGGGTGAAATTCTTGAACTGAAGAACACCATCAACACCATGGTGGATCAGCTCAACGCCTTCGCCGGTGAGGTGACGCGCGTCGCCCGCGAGGTCGGCACCGAAGGCCGGCTCGGCGGTCAGGCGACCGTGCCGGGCGTCGCCGGCACCTGGAAAGACCTGACCGACAGCGTGAACTTCATGGCGTCCAACCTGACCGCGCAGGTCCGCAACATCGCCGAGGTGGCGACCGCCATTGCCGGCGGCGACCTGTCGAAAAAGATCACCGTCGACGTGCGCGGCGAGATTCTCCTCCTCAAGGAGACGCTGAACACCATGGTCGAGCAGCTCCGCTCCTTCGCGGCGGAAGTGACGCGCGTGGCCCGTGAGGTCGGCACCGAAGGCCGGCTCGGCGGTCAGGCGGTGGTGCCGGGCGTCGGCGGCACCTGGAAGGACCTGACCGACAGCGTGAACTCGATGGCGTCGAACCTGACGGCCCAGGTGCGCAACATCGCCGAGGTGACCACCGCCGTGGCGCGCGGCGACCTCTCGCGCAAGATCACCGTCGATGTGAAGGGCGAGATCCTGGAGCTGAAGAACACCATCAACACCATGGTGGACCAGCTCAACGCCTTCGCCTCCGAGGTGACGCGCGTCGCCCGCGAGGTGGGCACGCAAGGGCGCCTCGGCGGCCAAGCCGACGTGCGCGGCGTTGCCGGCACCTGGAAGGACCTGACCGACACCGTCAATATTATGGCCACCAACCTCACCGAGCAGGTGCGCGGCATCGCCAAGGTGGTGACCGCGGTGGCTGACGGCGATCTGCGCCAGAAGCTGACCGTGAATTCCAAGGGCGAGGTCGCGGCGCTGGCCGACACCATTAACGCTATGACCGATACGCTCGCCATCTTCGCCGACCAGGTGACGACCGTGGCGCACGAAGTGGGTGTGGAGGGCCGGCTCGGCGGTCAGGCCCATGTCCCGGGCGCAGCGGGCACCTGGAAAGACCTGACCGGGAACGTCAACCTGCTCGCGGCCAACCTGACCAACCAGGTGCGCGCCATCGCCGAGGTCGCCACGGCGGTGACCAAGGGCGACCTTACCCGCTCCATCCAGGTGGACGCGCGCGGTGAAGTGGCCGAGCTGAAAGACAACATCAACACCATGATCGGCAATCTCCGTCTCACCACGGAGCGTAATACCGAACAGGACTGGCTGAAGACGAACATTGCCCGCTTCACCTCGATGCTGCAGGGCCAGCGCGATCTGGCCACCGTCGGCAGCCTGTTGCTATCGGAGCTGGCGCCGCTGGTGAATGCGCATCATGGCATGATCTACCGGCTCGACAAGGAGAACGGAAAGCTGCGCCTGCTCGCCCGATATGCCGACGACCACGCCAACCCCTCACCCGCCGAGCTGCCGTTCGGCCACGGCTTCATCGGCCAGTGCGCGACCGACCGCCGCCCGATCACAATTAGTCAGATGCCAGAAACGATGCCGCGCATCGGTTCGGTGCTGCTCGATGCGATACCGAGGAGTACGGTCACTTTCCCCGTAGTGTTCGAAGACGAGCTGAAGGCAGTGATCGCGCTGTCCTCGCTGAAGGAGTTCGAAACGCCCCATCTCGCCTTCCTGGAGCAGCTCACCGAAAACATTGGTATCGTGCTAAATTCCATTGAAGCCACCATGCAGACGGAAGGACTGCTGAAGCAGTCGCAAACGCTCGCTGCCGAGCTGCAGACCCAGCAAACCGAGCTGCAGCAGACCAATGAACAGCTGGAGCTGAAAGCGCAGCAGCTCGCCGAGCGCAATGTGGAGGTGGAACGCAAGAACCAGGAAATCGAGCAGGCCCGCCGGGCTCTGGAGGAGAAGGCGACAGAGCTGGCGCTCACCTCAAAGTACAAATCCGAGTTCCTGGCCAATATGAGCCATGAGCTCAGGACGCCGCTCAACTCCATCTTGATCCTCGGACAGCAGCTGGCCGAGAATGCCGACAGAAACCTGAGCGACCGTCAGGTTGAGTTCGCCAAGACAATTCATGCTGCCGGGACCGATCTCCTCAATTTGATCAGCGACATTCTCGACCTGTCCAAGATCGAGTCCGGCACGGTGTCGGTGGAAGTGGAGGAAATCTCGCTCAAGGTGCTCAGTCAGGCGATCGCCAGACCGTTCCAGCATGAAGCCGAAAGCCGCGGTCTCGATTTCCGCATCGAGGTGGACCCGACGCTCGGCAGCGTCGCCACCGATCAGAAACGGCTGCAGCAGATCCTCAAAAACCTCCTCTCGAACGCCTTCAAATTCACCGATGAGGGCAGCATCACTTTCCGGATCTCCCCGGCGAGCGAAGGCTGGAACCCGGATCACCCGCTGCTTTCTAAAGCCGCCCGTGTGCTCGCCTTCGAAGTCGCCGACACCGGTATCGGTATTCCCGCCGACAAGCAGAAGATCATCTTCGAGGCGTTCCAGCAGGCCGATGCCTCGACGTCGCGCCGCTATGGCGGCACCGGTCTTGGCCTGGCCATCAGCCGCGAGCTGGCGGGATTGCTCGGCGGCGAAATCCGTCTGAAGAGCGCCTCGGGCCAGGGCAGCGTCTTCATCCTTTATTTGCCCGAACACCATGCGCCGAGCGTGGTCTCGCCGTCAGCGGGAGTGCGCGTCGATAGTGCGGTCCGGCGGGAAGCCGCACAACGTGGGGCCGACAAGCTCCCGGAGCACGTTCCAGATGACCGCGACAGCATCGGCGAAGATGACCTCGTAATGCTCATCATTGAGGACGACCCGCATTATGCGCGCATCCTCGCCGACATCGCACACCAGCTTCAGTTCAAAGTGCTGATCGCCGTGCGTGGCGCGGAAGGCCTGGCGCTTGCCCGCGACTACAAGCCCGCCGTGATCTCACTCGACGTGTTTCTGCCCGATATGCTGGGCTGGAGCGTGCTTGGCCAGCTTAAGCAGAATCCGGAAACTCGCCACATTCCCGTGCAAATGCTGACATTAGAGGAAAACAGGCAGCATGGCCTCGCCTCCGGGGCATTCGCGTTTCTGACGAAGCCCGTCCAAAGCGTTGATCTGAGCGTGGCGCTTGAAAAGATGAAGCTTTTCACCAAGCCGCGGCAGAAAAATCTAGTGATCATCGAAGACGACGAGGCCGAACAGCTTAGCATTTCCGAATTGCTGCGCCACAACGATATCGACGTGAAAGTGTTTGGCCGCGGCGCTGAAGCAATCGACTATCTGAAGGATGCCCAGTGCGATTGCGTGGTGCTCGACCTCAAGCTTCCGGACATGTCCGGCTTTGAGGTTCTGCAGCAGATCCGGGATGTCGAGAGTCTGCGCGATCTGCCGGTGGTGGTGTTTACCGGCCGCGAGCTTTCGGCAGAGGAAGATTCGCGCCTGCACGCAATGGCACGCAGCGTCGTGGTCAAAGGCGTGGAAAGCCCGGAGCGCCTTCTGGATGAAACGGCGTTGTTCCTGCACCGGGTGGTGGCCGACCTGCCGCCGGAGAAGCAGATCATGCTGCGCCGCCTGCATTCCTCGGACGAGGATCTGGTCGGCAAGGAGGTGTTGCTGGTCGATGACGACAGCCGCAACATCTTTGCGCTATCGAGCGTCCTCGAACGTCGCGGCATGAAAGTCGTCGCGGCCAACACCGGAAATGAGGCGATCAGCTTTCTGGAGGCCAATCCGAACATAGCCATTGTGCTAATGGACATTATGATGCCGGAGATGGACGGATATGAGACAATGGAGAGCATCCGCAGCAATCCGTCATGGCAGCGCCTGCCGATCGTTGCGCTGACGGCGAAGGCAATGAAGGGCGACCGCGAGAAGTGCCTTGAGGCTGGTGCATCGGATTATCTGGCAAAGCCGGTCAACACTGAGCAGCTGCTGGGTACGCTGCGCAGCTGGTTGCATCGCTGAGGCAGGAGGCCATGGCTGAGAAGTCTCGGGTCAAGATTTTGCTTGTGGACGATCAGCCCGGCAAACTGCTGACCTATGAGGCCGTGCTCAAGGAGCTCGATGAGGAGCTGATCAAAGCCTCCTCCGCGCAGGAAGCCTTCAACCAGCTCTTGCGCAACGATTTTGCCGTCGTCCTGATTGATGTTTGCATGCCCGAGTTCGACGGTTATCAGCTTGCCGCGATGATCCGCGATCATCCGCGCTTCGAGAAAACGCCGCTGATCTTTATCTCCGCCGTTTATCTCAGCGAGATTGACCGCCTGCGCGGCTATGAGAGTGGCGCGGTGGATTACGTGCCAGTGCCGGTCGTGCCGGAGATCCTGCGCGCCAAGGTCAAGGTGTTCGTCGAGCTGCATCGTAAAACGCGTGAGCTGGAGCGGCTGAATCAGGAACTGGAAGACCGCGTCGCCCACCGCACCGCCGAGCTGGAGCGCTCGAGCGCCCGGCTGAGGGAAAGCGAGGAACGTCTTCGCCTCGCCAGCGAGGCTGCCGAGTTCGGCACCTACGAGTGCAATCTGCGCGAGGGGCGCATCCACTGCTCAGCCCAGATGTGCCAGCTCTTCGGCAACGATGATAATGACGACTGTAGCTTTGACTTCGATAGCTTCCTAGAGTTCGTTCATCCCGGCGACCGGGCCGCCGTCCGGCGCTATATCCTCAGCGCTCCGCGCGACGAGACCCGGAAACGATTCGATTTCCAGAGTTCGTGCGCCCGGATGGCAGCACCGCCTGGCTGCTGGACTGCGGGCGCGCTTCCTTTCACGACCCGGGCGAAGCGGGCCCGTCCCGGGTGATCGGTACCATTCTCGACGTGACCGAAAGGAAGCGTGTCGAGGAGCGCCAGCTGCTGCTGATGGCCGAGCTGGATCACCGCGTGAAGAACATCCTCGCCAATGTCAGCGCGATCGCCAAGCTCTCCTCGAAGCGGGTCGCCTCGGTCGAAGAATTCGTAAAATCGCTGGACTCCCGTATCCAAGCCATCTCGAGGGCGCACAGCCTTCTGCGCCGCGACAGTTGGGTTGGCATCAATTTGCGCGATTACATCGAGGAGCTACTGGTCCCGTTCATCAGCCGCCAGGGCCAGAACATCCTTATGAGCGGCGACCCCGTCAATCTGCGGCCGAGAGCCGCGCAGTCCCTGGCGCTCGCCCTTCATGAGCTGGCCACCAACGCCGTAAAATATGGTGCGCTTTCCGTTCCAGAGGGCATCGTGCATATCACCTGGAGCGGTGCTCAAGGAAATGGCCTTGATGCAGTGAAGCTGATCTGGAAGGAGAGCCATGGGCCCTTGGTCAAAGAGCCGGCGGCAACCGGCTTTGGCCTGACGGCAATCAAGGCGGTCGCCTCCGAACTGGGCGCCACTCTCGAGCTCCAATTTCATCCGGGGGGCGTGGAGTACGCGTTTGAGGGCCCGTTCGGGCGTGCCATCAAAGGGGCGGCCGTTTCGAGCATCCGAACCGGTACGGCGACCGTCACGGTGCCGGAAAGCAATGGCCGCAAGCTGCGCATCTTGATCGTAGAGGACGAAGCGGTAGTGGCGCTGCAGGTCAAGAACGATCTCGAAGCGGCCGGGCATAAAGTCGTCGCACTCGCCACCAACCTTATGCAAGGCCTTCAACTTGCCGACAGCTCTGAGATCGATGTCGCCTTCCTGGACGTGCGGCTCGGCGATGACCTCAGCACGGCCGTCGCCGAGAATCTGCTGAAGCGGGGGATACCTTTTGCCTTTGGAACCGGCTTTGAGGACGACAGCGTCCTTCCCGGCCACTTGCGCAGCATTCCTCGCCTGATCAAGCCCTACGAGACCGACGGCGTCTCGCGCCTGCTAACCAGCCTCGTCGCCCTGGGCAAGCCATTAGCGCATCGAGCGGATGATACGGTCCAGCCGCTCCGGCTCCATCAATAGGCCCTTCTGCGTCGCGGTGGCATGCCAGGCGCGATACCAGCGCTCCGCCTCGGCAACATCCGGGCCGGCGTCGGCGCCGTCGATGGTACGCAGATAATTGGGATCGTAGCTGCGCGCCAGCATCAGCGCGGTATCGGCCGACTGCGGGGCCGGGCCGTCGAGGAGCAGCTTGCGGGCATCGACGATTTTTCCGCTGCTCATCAGCTTTTCGGCCTCGGAAAGGCGCCTGCTCTCATCGGCGGGAGACAATATCGACGGCGGTGGCGGCGCCGGCAGGGCGGCAGTCGGAGTCTCCTTGCGAAGCGAGAGATTAAGCGCATTGTCCTCACTGGGCGGGGTGCTTTTCATTTTCAAGAATGAAACCCCGGCCACCCCGGCAAGCACAAGAACCACAGCCGTCATGGCCACGATGCCGATGTTGCGCGAGCGCACCGGCACGGAACGGGGTTGTGGCCTCCCGTCGTCGCTTGGCGCGCCTGCCAAGGGCGGGTGAGCCGCACCGGGCGCAAACCCGCCTGCGTTACCCTCGTCTCGGCCCTCCTCCGCATCGGTGCTGATCCGGTGCAGACGCTCCAGAACGGCTTTGACCTCGGCGAGTTTCTCCTCGCCTCTGGCTTGCGAAGGATGCCAAGCATCTGGCTCCGTCGGCCGCTCCCTCCACTTTACCATACGCCCCAACATGTGGTTTGCTCCGCAGAAAAGACAGGCTCATGGCCGGCCATTTGCCTCTGCATGTGGGATTATCCCACCTTTGCGCCTTGCTTATGGATCTGAGAAGCGCCGGAACCCTATTCAAGCGAATGTTAATCCGAGACCGTTTCAAGCTCAAGGAACGCGGACCCGTCCGGCGCTGAAAAAAGCTGTCACCGGACCAGACGAATAGCTAACTCTCGCGGCGCACCAGGCTGAAGGCGAGGAACACGATCAGCGCCAGGATGACCGCCCAGACGAATTCGGGGGCGACGGAAACGGGTGCCGCGCGCCCGCGCAGATCACCCGCAACTGCCGGAACACCCAGGCTGTAAATCATAATGTCGCCGAGCTTGATAATGGCTTCGGCAAGCTTCACCAGTGCCGACGCTATGGTGAGCGGCGGCTGATCATTGACCCGCGCATACGCGGCGTCGGCGGTGATCCCGACCGCAAGCCAAAGCAGCGCGATCTGCGTCGCACGTTCAAATCCGCGCAGCAGTAAGTAGGTCAAAACGCCCGCCACGATCACCCCAACGATAATGGCCGCAGTTCGGGCGGGAAGGAACCATATCACAGCGGCGCCGCCCGCGATCACCGCAAAGACGAGAAGGATGGTGGGCAAAGCCTGCCGTAGTTGGGCAAGGATCTCACGAAGGTTCATCCATACGCTCCAGCGATTCTCTGCGCCCGCACTCAATGGCACAAAAGCGGCTTTTTTTGTCCGGTTTCGGACGCGGCTTCAAGCGGAACCAGTCCGACCTGGTGCAGCTTGTCTTAGCAGCGGGACAAAGCTCCCACCTCGACACACCCAGGAGAGTTCGATGAAAACCGGAATAACGCTCGCGGCGGCGAGCTTGCTGTTCGCCATCCCGGCGAGCGCGCAAGATCCACAAAAGCCGGATTCAGTCGCGATCAACGCCCATGTCCTGCAGCCCGGCAAGGCCGAGCCGACCGCAAACCGGGTGAGCGGCCTCAAGCTGCCGAACGGCTTCAAGATTGAAAAATTTGCCCAAGACCTCGTCAATCCGCGCATGCTGGCGGTCGCCGACGACGGCACTGTCTATGTCACCCGCCGATCGGTGGGCGATGTCATGATGCTGAAGGACACCGATGGTGACGGCAAGGCCGACCAGCAGAAGGTGGTCGCCTCCCGCCCCTGGGTGCATGGCATCACCATCGTGAACAATTCCATGTATCTCGTCACCGTCCATGACGTGTACCGGGCCGACATCCAGCCGGACGGCACCCTCAGCGAGCTGCAGCGCATCATCAACGATCTGCCCGATGCCGGCCAGCACCCGAACCGCATGATCGCCTACGGCCCCGACGGCATGATGTATCTTTCCGTCGGCAGCACCTGCAATGCCTGCGCAGAGCCGAACGCGGAGAACGCGACCATTCTGCAGATGAGCCCGGACGGCAAGCAGCGCCGCATCTACGCCTCGGGCCTGCGCAACACCATCGGCTTTGACTGGCATCCGCAGACCGGCGAATTGTGGGCAATGGACCATGGGATGGATTGGCTCGGCGACCAGCAGCAGCCGGAGGAGCTGAACCTCATCAAGGAAGGCAAGCAATATGGCTGGCCCTACATCGTGGGAAGCGGCGACGTCAACCCGTCCGACGAGCCGCCGGGCGGCATCAGCACCGCCGAATGGCGGAAAATGAGCGAGCCGATGGTCATCGGCTATACGGCCCATTCTGCGCCGATGCAGATGGCCTTCAATCGCGGCGGACAGTTTCCGGACGAATACAAAGGCGACGCTTTCGTCGCGATGAGGGGTTCCTGGAACGCCAAGCCGGCGGTGGGCTATGAGATCGTTCGGGTCAAGTTCGAGAACGGCAAGCCTACGGGTTTTGAGCCCTTCGTGACCGGGTTTGTGCAAGGCGCGGCTACGGATAAGCCGATGCAGTTTGGCCGACCGGTTGGCCTCACCTTCATGAAAGACGGCTCCATGCTGTTCACGGACGACTCGAACGGCGTGATTTACCGGGTTACCTATGGCAAGGGCACCGCGACCGCGCAGCGCCAGAACCAGGAAAACACACAGCAGCAGACCGCTCGCAACAGTGAGCCGCCCGCTCAATCGCCCCGGCCGCTCGCCAAGGAGATGCTTCAGCCCAAAAATGCCGGTGCGATCGAAGTGAAATCGCAAGACTTCCAGGCGAATGGCGCAATTCCGTTCCAATACAGCGCTTATGGTGAAAACATCTCGCCGGAACTGAGCTGGTCAGGCGCGCCCGACGGCACGAAGACCTTTGCCATCTTGCTGGAGGATCCGGATGCGACAAGCCCCAAGCCGTTCGTTCACTGGGTTGCATATAACATTCCTTCAGATGTGACGACCCTGCGTGAAGGTCTGCCCGCTACGCCCAGGCTGGAAGAACCGGTGATGCTTCAGGGCCAGAACTCGGCAGGGCGGACCGGCTATTTCGGACCCAAGCCGCCCGATGAGCCAGTGCACCACTATCATTTCCAGATCTTTGCGCTGGACACGACCCTGCCGCTCGATCCCGGCAAGGACCTCCCGGCCGTTGTCGATGCGATGAAGGGCCATGTGCTGGCGTCCGGCGAGATTGTCGGCACTTTCCGCAACCCCCAGAGCGACTAACGCGTGATCGCCCATCAAGAGTGCATCCGAATGAGGGCCGGCCCGCTGCCGGCCCTCTTGCTTTCGAAGTCATTGCCGCAGAAATCAATGCAGCGCATGATCCGCGCCTTGGAAGCAGTTGGCATGGCAACTGGCGATGCCTATCTTTGCGTCAGGTTGCGGACGGTAAAGAACGAGAAGTGGGTGTGACGTGGCGATAAAAGATAGCGAGCGCTGGATGTGGTCGGAAGCGTGCGAAATGCTGATGCGGGCAGAGCGGATGCACCGGCAGCTGTTCCAGCCGGAAGTGCGGCGCCTCAGCCGGCCATCCTGGGAGCCGCCGGCGGACGTCCTGGAAACCGACACGCACGTCGTTATCTATGTCGCCTTACCGGGGGTCAGCCAGGACCGTGTGGAGCTGGTGATCGAGGGCGGCGAGCTGGTGATCGCGGGCGCCCGGATTCTTCCCGAGGAGCTGCAAAATGCGCTTATTCACCGGCTTGAGCTACCGCAGGGCCGTTTCGAGCGCCGCATTGCGCTACCGAGCGGACGCTACAACCAGATCACCAAGAACAGTGTGGACGGCTGCCTGCTGATACAGCTGCGCAAGGCGCCCTAAGTATAAGAGGATCTTCCATTGAGCATAGAGGGACTGGAAATGAAGGGCGCTCAAGAAGAGGCCCCGCAGCGTTTGGCCGAGATACCGCCGGACGCCCTGATTATTTTGCCGGTGCGGGAGATGGTACTGTTTCCCGGCGTGATCCTGCCGATTGCTGTCGGCCGGCCATCCTCGATAGAGGCCGCCCAGCGCGCGGTCAAAGGCCAGCGGCAGATCGGGCTGCTCATGCAGCGCAATGCAGAGGTCAATGATCCTGCACCGATCGACCTGCACACCACCGGCTGCATCGCCAATATCGCTCGCTATGTAACGGCACCTGACGGTTCGCATCATCTCGTCTGCCAGGGCGAGCAGCGCTTCCGCGTGGTTGAATTCCTGAATGGCTGGCCGTTTCTGGTGGCGCGGGTGCTTCGCATCGAGGAAACCGACCTGCGCACCGCCGAAATCGAGGCGCGCTTTCTCAACCTGCAGCGTATGGCCGTAGAAGCCTTGCAGCTTTTGCCCCAGACCCCGCCCGAGCTGCTCGGTGCGGTGCAGTCCGCGCCAACACCTGGTGCGCTTGCCGACCTAGTAGCCGCCTATCTCGACCTCGGTCCGGCTGAAAAGCAGGAAATTCTCGAGACCATCGATGTCGGCTTGCGCCTGGACAAGGTGGCTCGCCTGCTCGCCCAGCGTATCGAGGTGTTGCGCCTTTCCGCCGAGATCGGGCGTCAGACCAAGGCTGCGCTCGATGAGCGCCAGCGCGAGGTGTTGTTGCGCGAGCAGATGGCTGCCATCCAGCGCCAGTTAGGGGAGGGCGAGGGCGAAGGCAAGGCGGCCGAGGTGGCCGAGCTCAGCAAAGCGATCGCCGAGGCCGGCATGCCGCCGGAGGTCGAAGAGCAGGCCAAGAAGGAGCTCCGCCGCTACGAGCGCACCCCCGATGCTGCCGCCGAAGCCGGCATGATCCGCAACTATCTCGACTGGCTGATCGAGCTGCCCTGGAAGCTGCCCGAGGAGAAGCCGATCGACATCGCAGAGGCGCGCCGGATTCTCGATGAGGACCATTTTGGCCTGGAGAAGATCAAGCAGCGCATCATCGAATATCTCGCGGTGCGCAAGCTCGCGCCGCAGGGCCGGGCACCGATCCTGTGCTTCGTCGGCCCGCCAGGCGTGGGCAAAACCTCGCTCGGCCAGTCGATCGCGCGTGCTATGAATCGCCCGTTCCAGCGCGTCGCGCTGGGCGGCGTACATGACGAAGCGGAGATTCGCGGCCACCGGCGCACCTATATCGGGGCGCTGCCCGGCAACATCATCCAGGGCATCCGCAAGGCCAAGTCGCGCGCCTGCGTGATGATGCTCGACGAGATCGACAAGCTCGGCCAGGGCGTGCAGGGCAGCCCCGCAGCCGCCCTGCTGGAGGTGCTCGACCCCGAACAGAATTCGACCTTCCGCGACGCCTATCTCGCCGTGCCCTTCGATCTATCGAAGGTCGTGTTCATCACCACGGCGAATGTGCTCGACACCATTCCGGGGCCGCTGCTCGACCGCATGGAGGTCGTGCAACTCGCCGGCTATACCGACACGGAGAAGCTGCAGATCGCCAAGCGCTATCTCGTCAAGCGTCAGCTGGAGGCGAACGGCCTGAAGGCCGAGCAGGTCGAGATCACCGATGAGGCGCTTGAGGTTATCGCGCGCCGCTACACCTATGAAGCCGGCGTGCGCAATCTCGAGCGACAGATCGGGCAAGTGATGCGTCATGCGGCGCTGCGCATCGCGGAAGGCTCGGCGACCCACGTCCGGATCACACCGGAGGACATCCCCGCGATCCTCGGCGCGCCCCGCTTTGAGAACGAGGTGGCTATGCGCACCAGCGTTCCAGGCGTCGCGACAGGTCTCGCCTGGACCAGCGCCGGCGGCGATATCCTGTTCATCGAGGCGACACGCTCGGCGGGCAATGGCAAGCTGATCCTCACCGGCCAGTTGGGTGAGGTCATGCGCGAGAGCGCACAGGCTGCGCTTTCCCTGGTCAAGAACCGCGCCAGCGAGATTGGCGTCGATCCGCAGTTGTTTGAGAAGACGGACATTCACATCCACATCCCGGCCGGCGCCATTCCAAAGGACGGCCCGAGCGCGGGCGTGGCGCTCTTTTCCGCCCTCGCCTCGCTGCTCACCGCTCGACACGTCCGCTCGGATACCGCCATGACCGGCGAGATATCGTTGCGCGGCCTCGTTCTGCCGATCGGCGGTGTGAAGGAGAAGACCGCGGCAGCCGTGCGTGCCGGGATCAAGCGGGTCATTCTGCCCGAGCGGAACAAGAAGGACCTGGAGGATATCTCGCAGGACGTGCGCAATCGCCTCGATTTCATCTTTGCGTCGAACGTCAGCGATGTGTTGACTGCGGCACTGGAGCCGGAAGCAGCGAGTGACGGCGCAACGGTGGCAAGGTCAGATAACGGCGACCATCGCCCCAGCCTGCAATAGACCCACGGAACGGCAGGGTGCCGGGAGCGTTTTTGCCCACAGACTCTAAAGTTGGCTGTCGATCCTCGGATGAGGGGGATCGCCAGCAGAAGGCGAAGACGCTTGGCCTTATCTCGAAAAGACAATGGACCGGATGCGCGCGGGATCGAAACCCTGCCGCTCCCGCTCACGACCCCGCCGATGGAGGCTGTCCTCGAGGATAGCCTGCCGAAAGAGGGTGGATGGCAGTTCGAGCCGAAATGGGACGGTTTTCGCTGCCTCGCCTTCAAGGCGGGCGATGAGGTTAACCTACGGGCCAAATCCGGCAAGCCGCTCGGCCGCTATTTTCCCGAGGTGATCAAGGGCCTTCGCGCACTGAAGGCCGACCGTTTCGTCATTGATGGTGAACTTGCGATACCGACCGAAGACGGTCTGTCCTTCGGTGCGCTGCAGATGCGCCTGCATCCGGCAGAAAGCCGCATCCGCAAGCTGTCCGTAGAGACGCCGGCGGTGTTCATCCTGTTTGATATTCTCGTCGTGGACAGCGAACTGCTGCTTGATCGTCCCCTGGAGCAACGGCGCGAAGAGCTCGAAGCATTCCACCGGGCAGCCGCTGCGCCTGCCCTGCTCCGGCTATCTCCGTTCACCCTCTCACGGCGCGAAGCGCAAGAGTGGCTCGACAAATCCGGGGGCTCGATCGACGGCGTAGTGGCAAAACGCCTCGACGCGCCGTATCAGCCCGGCGAGCGCGCCATGGTCAAGGTGAAATGCCTGCGCACCGCCGACTGCGTGGTCGGCGGCTTCCGCTATGCCAAGGATAGCGCCGAAGTGGGCTCGCTCCTGCTCGGCCTCTATAATGACGAAGGCCTGCTCGATCACGTTGGCTTCACCTCGACCATTGCCCGCGCCGACCGCCCTGCCCTCACCCGGCGCCTCGAAGCGCTGATCGAGCCCCCTGGCTTCACCGGAAAGGCGCCCGGCGGTCCCAGCCGCTGGAGCACCGAGCGCTCCGCCGAATGGCAGCCGGTCCGCCCGGAACTGGTGGTGGAAGTGCGCTTCGATCAGGTGACGGACGGCCGCTTCCGCCACGGCACCAAACTGCTGCGCTGGCGGCCCGATAAAGCGCCGCGGCAATGCACCTTCGAGCAAATCGCCCCCACGCGCCGTGCTGGCAAGGTGATCTCTGCGGTCCTGCCCGCGTTTAATACACGCCCAGCTTCGCCATGATTGCCTTGGCGATCTCCTGGCGCTTGCGCGCATCGTCGACCGTATCGATGTCAATATTGAGGGAAAACGCGCTCTTCTTGCCGCCATCGTCGACCCATCCCGTCCACCAGCCGATCTGCGGCTCGTTATCGTTCTTCGGGGTGTACCAGCCGGTCTTGGCGTAGAGAATGCGGCCGTCCTTCACCTCCTGCTTGAGGATGTCGCGCACGACTGCCTGCGTGTGCGACGAAGCCGGCAGCTTGCCTTCCGCCAGCGCCGCAGCAAACTGGGCTTCCTCAACGGCGCTGATCGTCAAGGGGCCATCAAGCCAGAACCGGTCGACGACTTCGCCGGCCTCGGCGTTGCCGTAGTTCAGCTTTGCCAACCATTCGCGGTAGCGCTCGAGGCCCACGCGGCGCGCCAGCTCCTGATAGATCGGGACCGCCGAAATCGCGATGGCCTCGCGCATCGACATGTCCTTCTCCCAGTTCTTGAACGGCTGCGGCTTACCGCCATAGGGAATGACCTCGTTTTCGTCCTTCACAACACCCGTCTCCAGCGCGATGACGCTGTTGGCGATCTTGAACGTGGAGGCGGGGACATAGCGCGTCTCTGCACGCTTGCCATTCACCCGGGTGAGGCGGTCCGCGGCCACGTCATAGAGCACGAAGGTGCCGGCCACGCCCTGCTCCTGGAACGCTGCGTTCAGATCGTCGCGATCTTCGGTCTGGGCGGCCTGGGCACTAAGCCCGGCGGCAAAGGCTGCAAGCGCCCCGCCAGCCGCGTGCAGGAGACCTCTTCGCGTCCAATGAAAGCGGTTGGAACCTAGGGACATGCAAAATCCTTCCTTGCCGATGACGGGTCAGGGCGAAGCATACTCATGCAAGGGGGTGCAATTATTTGTCCTCCGGCGCAACCCGTACGGCGCGTGTGCGCCTATCCGCCGCGAGGCCGCACAAGAAGCGCCGTTCGCCCTTCGCCCATATCCAGGCAAAGCCGGCAAGCAGCACGGTACCGATCAAGACCGGGCTGACGATCCAGCGGACTGGCAGAGCCTGTGTCGCCATCAGGAACGGGTCGATCCCTGCCGGCGGATGAAGCGTGCCGCTAACGATCATTCCCAGCGTTGCCGCACCGACGCCGACCGCGCTCGCAACCTCGTTCGACCCGAAAGCTATGACGCTCAGCCAGCCGGCAAAGCAGGAGAGCAAATGCCCGCCGATCAGCGCGCGTGGCCGGGCGGGCGGACTATTCGGTATTGCCATCACCAGCACGATGGAGGTAACGAACGGGACCCGCGAGACTGGCTCATCGCCGACCGTTGCGAACACTTCCATGAGGCCGATGGCGACGCCTGCGCCGAGTGCTCGGTAGAGCGGGATCATCGCCCTGGCCAAAGCCGGGCGCGCTTCGTCGGCATGGCCGTGGCTTGGCGTGTCGCCCGAACGTTCAGCCACTACAATTTGCCCTTCCACGGCACCAGCCAGACTTCCAGCGCCCGCATGATCATCTCGAAGGCGTAGGCGACGAGGCCGATAACAATGATGCCGAGGATCACGACGTCGGTGCGCAGGAAGTTCGAGGCATTGAGCACCATTTGGCCCAGGCCAGAGGAGGCGGCGATCATCTCGGCTGCGACCAGCGTCGTCCAGCCAACACCCATGCCGATGCGCAGGCCTACTAGAATTTCCGGCAGGGCGGCCGGGAGGATCACATGGCGTACGACCTGGCCGCGCGTCGCGCCCATCGAGAGCGCCGCCTGAATTTGCTCCTGGCTCGCCGAGCGCACGCCGGCCCGTGCGGCAAGCGCGACCGGCGCCAAGCAGGCGAGGAAGATCAGCAGGATCTTCGACAGCTCGCCAATCCCGAACCAGATGATCATCAGCGGCAGATAAGCGAGCGGCGGCAGCGGGCGGTAGAATTCGATCGGCGCATCAAAGATGCCCCGGGCAATCCGGCTAACACCCATGGCGATGCCGACCGGTATGCCGACGACGATGGCCAGGGCGAACGCGCCGAACACCCGCATCATGCTCCAGGCAAAGTGGCCGGCAAGCGTGTTGTTATCGAGATCGCCGGCCCAGGCCTGGCGGAACGCAGTCAGCACCGTCTCCGGCTTTGGCAGGAACAGCGGCTTGATCCAGCCGTAATGCGTTGCCACCCACCACAGCACGAGGAGGGCCGCCACGGTGATGATGTTGACGGCGAGGCTCGATCCCTCACCGAGACGGCGATAGCGGCTGACCTTTTGACCATCCCCCATCGGCTCAAGTTCCCAGCATTTCGGTTTCGGGAATGTCCCGCTTCTGGATGAAGGCCAGCACCTCCTCGCGCATGCGGATGAACTCCGGGTCGGATTTCACCGCGCGTGCATTGCGGTCCTCGATATAGCGGTGGGCAAAAGGCAGCTCATAGACCTGCTCGATCTTGCCGGGACGCGGCGTCATGATCACCAGCTTAGTGGCAAGGAACACCGCCTCCTCGACGCTATGGGTAATGAAGAACACCATTTTGCCGGTGCGCTGCCAGAGATCGAGGATGATCTCCTGCATCGAACTCGCGCGTGAGCGCGTCGAGTGCGCCGAGCGGCTCGTCCATCAGCAGCACTTCCGGATCGCTGGCAAGCGCGCGGGCAATGCCGACGCGCTGCTGCATGCCGCCGGAGAGTTCGTAAATCATGGCGCGCTCGAAGCCGGAAAGGCCGGTCAGCGCCAGCTTCTCGCGGGCGATGCTGTAGCGCTCGGCGCGCGGCACGCCGCGCATCTTCAGGCCGAAGGCGACATTGTCGAGCACATTCAGCCAGGGCAGCAGCGCATGCCCCTGAAACACGACGCCGCGATCGGCCCCCGGCCTCCTGACCTCTTTTCCGTCAAGGGTAATGCGCCCTTCGGTCGGCACGAGAAAACCGGCAATGCAGGAGAGCAGCGTGGTTTTTCCGCAGCCCGAGGCGCCCAGCGCAACGACGAACTCGCCGGCACTGATCGTAAGGTTCACTTTCGAGAGCGCCTCGACGATGCCGTCACGCCCGGCATAACGGACTGTCACATCATCGATGTCGAGAACGGACATGGGTGGGGTCGCTTGGAAAGCTGCAGGTGGGACGAAGCGCCCCGCCTGCAGGCCATTGAGGCGAACTATTTTGCCGCCTTCACATATTCGTCGGTGACGAACTTCGAATAATCCGAGGCGACATCGGTGACGCGGCCCTGCTCCTTAAGGAAGGCAGCGGTATCGGCAAGCGCCCTCGCAACGCCGCCGCCGAGCCATTCGGGCGAGGCCTGCTCCTCGATCGTCAGGAAGTGGTACTCGGAAAGCGCCTCAGGCACATCCTTGACATCGGCGCCCGACACCTTGGCGACCGACTTGGCCTCGGCAAAATCCGCGGTCCATTGTGCTTTCTCGGCCTTATAGGCGGCGTCCCCGCCGGCAAGCGTCTTGACCAACGCCACCATGAAGTCCTTGTTCTGGTTCGCCCATGAGCGGCTGACCATGATCGCATCGAAAGTCGGCCGGCCCTTCTTGGCGATGTCACCGGCCGAGGTGAGCACCTTGCCGTTCTCCTTCACTTTGGCGAGGGCCGGATTCCACACGAAGGTCGCGTCGATATCGCCCCGCTCCCAGGCTGCCGCGATCTCCGGCGGGCGCATGTTCAGGACCTGTGCCGATTTCGAATCAAGGCCGGCATCCTTCAGCGCGAACAGAAGCTGATAATGAGCGGTCGAGACAAACGGCACGCCGATCTTCTTGCCCTTCAGATCGGCGACGCTGCTGACGCCCGACCCGTTGCGCGCGATCAGCTGCTCGGCATTGGCGATGTCGTCGAGAATCCAGAACACCTGCACGTCCATGCCTTGCGAGGCGGCGGCCGCAGCCGGGCTCGAGCCGACCTCGCCGATCTGCACATCCCCAGAGGCCATTGCACGGATCACGTCGCCGCCGCCTGTAAATTTCTTCCAGCTGATTTTGTAGCCGGTCGCCTTCTCCAGCGCGCCGGTATCGATCGCCACCCGGAACGGCACCACCATGTCCTGGTGAGCGAAGGTGACTTCCTTCTTCGCCTGGGCATGGGCAGCGCCGGCAAGCGCCGCTGCGAGGGCAGCGGCAAGGCAAAATGTCATGCGCTCTCGTATTGTCATTGTTCTCCTCCGCAGATGACCGCGAGACGGTCTTTGATGAGACGGCGCGACGGCCCGATGGGCACACCGTCGATGGTCGAGTTTTCCTTGTAAGACATGAAAGCAGAAAGCGGGGGCGAGCCGCCAGGGCCAAATGTCCTTTCCATCATGGCAGCAAGAATTATGCCGGGATGGTGATGATCGAACAAGCTGCCGCGCCCCGCAAGCGTATTGCGTTTCCCCGACGACATTCGCGGTGAAAACGGCGTTGCTTGCCGGGCCTTAGTCGCCTGCCCGTTACCAGCCAATGGCTTTGGGCAGGGTGGTCGCCAGCGTCGGGAAATAGAATACCAGCACGCAGGCGCCGAGCTGCAAGAGGATAAAGGGGATGACGCCGAGATAGATCGCGGTGGTGGGCACCTCGGCCGGGGCGACGCCGCGCAGATAGAACAGCGCCCAGCCGAAGGGCGGTGTGAGGAACGAGGTCTGCAGCATGGTGGCGATCAGGGTCGCGACCCAGACCAAGTCGGCGCCGCCAGCCTGCAAAAGCGGCAGGAACAGCGGCACGACGATGTAGGAGATCTCGATCCACTCGATGAAGAAGCCGAGAATGAAGATCAGGAGCAGCATGAACACGATGGTGCCGTTCAGCCCCCCGGGCGCCGCGCCGAACACGTCGTGGACGAGCTGCTCGCCATGCAGGCCGCGAAAGGCGAGCGCGAACACCTGAGCGCAGATCAGGATGAAGGTCATCTGCGCGGTGATGCGGGCGGTCGAACTCGACCGTCGCGCGGATCACCGAAAAGCTGAGGCGGCCGGCGAGCGCCACCACCAGGATCGAGCCGATCGCGCCCATCGAGGCTGCCTCGGTCGGTGCCGCGATGCCGCCGATGATCGAGCCGAGCACGGCGATTACCAGCGCGAAAGGCGGCAGGCCGGATTTGAGCGCCTTGACCAGAAGCTGGCTGCGTGACAGCGCCATGCGTTCCTCGATGGCGACCGGCGGCACCCAATTCGGGCGTACGATGCCGAGCACCAGCATGTAGACGCAAAAGATGCCGGCGAGCGCCAACCCCGGAAAGAGCGCGGCGGCGAATAGCGTGCCGACCGACAGGCCGAGAATGTCGGACAGCAAGATCAGGATCAGGCTCGGCGGGATAATTTGGCCCAGCGTGCCGGAGGCGCAGATCGTGCCGCAGGCGGTCGCCGGGTGATAGCCGCGCCGGAGCAGCGCCGGCAGCGCCAGCACCCCGAGGGTGACGATGGTCGCCCCGACAATGCCGGTGGTCGCGCCCATCAATACGCCGAACAGGATGATGCCGATGCCCATGCCGCCGCGCAGGCCGCCCGCGAGATGGCCGATCACGTCCATCAGCTCGTCGGCGATGCGCGATTTGTCCAGCGTCACCCCCATGAACACGAATAGCGGGATGGCGATCAGCGTGTAGTTGGAGGTGACGCCGAAAATGCGCGCCGGCAGCAGGTGGAACAGCGTAGTGCCGAAGCCGAGATAGCCGAAGAAGAAGCCGGTGACCGCCAGCGTGATGGCGACGGGCACGCCGATCAGCAGCAGCACGAAGAACGAGGCGACGCAGCCCAGGACCAGGAGCTCGTTAGGCGACATGCGTCGTCCCTTCCGTCCCGTCAGTCAGCGGGGGCTGCGGCGCGCCGGTCAACACGGCGACCAGCGCCCTCAGCCAGGCCGCGATACTCTGCACCAGCAGCAGCGTAAAGCCGGCCGGCATCAGTGCCTTGAGCAGCCAGCGATGGCCAAGACCGCCCGGATCGGGCGAGCTTTCGCCAATGGAATAGGACTGCAAGACGTAGGGGATGGCAAGGTCGAGCAGGAGCGCCGCGAGGATGACGACGAGCGTCGCCGAGATGAACAGGATCACCCGCCGCGCGCCATCCGGGAATCGCGAGAACAGGATGTCGACCTGGACATGGCCGTCCTTCAGAGTGGTATAGCAGATGCAGATCAGCACCAGGAAGGCCATGATGTGCCATTCCATTTCCTGCAGCGCCACCGAGCCGGTGCGGAAGAAATAGCGCAAGAGCACGTTGTAAGACATCAGCAGTACAAGCGCGAGCGAGGACCAGGCCGCAATTCGGCCGATGCCCTCGATCAGGGCGTCGAGTGCGTCGGCAATGCGTATCAGCCGCTGCATGTCTCCCCCGGAATGAAACCTGGCGTCTAATATAGCGCGTCTGGAGTTCGGCCGCTGGTCTGCCGATCAGCCGCCTCCTCCCGGCGTCGCCCCGGCCGGCAGAGCCGGGGCCCATCGGTCTGACCGCGGCGCAGGAATGCGGGCATGTGGATTGAGCCCCGGCTCGGCCTCACGGCCGTCCGGGGCGGCGCCGAGATCGCAGTGGGTCCTCAGCCCTGATTAACCCTTCAGTGCGCCGCGGATCTGGTTCTGGTAGACCGCTTCGCTGACGCCCGCCCATTTGTCGTGATTGGCTTTGAAGGCCATGAAGCTCTCATGCACCTTCTTCACCACCGGATCCTTGGCGGTGGCATCGGCCAGCACCTGGGCCGTCGCGTCGCGCAGCTTGTCGATCACCGGCTGGGGAAGCGGCGAAGCGATCACGCCCTGATTCTTGACCAGATCATCGAGCGCCTCTGAATTGGTCGCCTCGCACCAGGTGTGGCTGATGACATGGCAGGCGGCAGCGGCGGTGCGCACGATCTCCTTCAGGTCGTCGGGGAGCTTGTCCCAGGCGCCCTTGTTAATGATCAGCTCGGAGATGGTCGAGGTCTCGTGCCAGCCGGTGGTGTGATAGTACTTCGCCGCCTTCTGCAGGCCCAGGCGCCGGTCCTGATAGGGGCCGACGAATTCGGCGGCATCGATCACCCCGCGCTCCAGCGCCGGGAAAATCTCGCCCGCGGGCAGCAGCTTCACGTCAACGCCGACCGTGGCATAGATCTTTCCGGCAAGGCCGGGGATGCGCATTTTCAGGCCGCTGAAATCCTCGATCTTCTCGATCGGCTTGCGGAACCAGCCGGTCATCTGCACGCCGGTCGAGCCGATCGGGATCGGCACCAGGTTGAAGGGTGTGTAGATCTCCTCCCACAGCTTTAGTCCGCCGCCATGATAGATCCACGCGGTCATGCCCTGGAAGTTCAGCCCGAACGGCACCGCGGTGAAATACTGCGCGGCGAAGGATTTGCCAGCCCAGAAATAGGAGTTGGCGACATTGCACTCGACCGTGCCGTTGGAGACGGCATCGAACCCTTCGAGCGCCGGGATCAGCTCGCCGGCGGCGAAATGCTGGATGTCGAGCCGCCCGTTCGACATCGCCTTGACCATCTTGATGAAATCGGTCGGACTGCCGGGGCCAACGACGTAGAAAGGCGCGCCGGGACCATAGGCATTGGTCATCTTCCAGGTGAATGTGGTTTGTGCCCGCGCAATAGCGGGCGCCGCGACTGTGGTCGCCCCTGCCACACCAGCGGTCTTGATGAATTGCCTGCGATCCATTCCGCGCACTCCCCTCCAAACACTCAGCTTTCGACGGGAAAGTATGCATCCGGACAGAAGAGAGGTGCAACAAAGGAGTGCAGCGGCTTGGAAAATAGCCAGGAATTGCTTCAGATTTGGTCGAAGTGCCTAATGAATATGACCATCGTTTGTGCGGACCACGCTTCTCATTCCACTTTTGGCCAAGCTATACAGCACAGGCGAAACCAGGAAAGGATGGCTATTGCAGGGGAAATCGCCGCGACCGGCCTATGGGGCATGCGGCGCTCTAGACGGACACCCAAAATGCTGCGCATCACACAAACACTCCAGCTCACGGCGTGTGCGGCTCTGCAGACCTTATTTCTGAAGCCACTGCTTCAGCGCGTCGATCTTGACCTTGGCCGTGACAAGGCCGCCGTCGAGCGCGCGCTTGTACCATTCGAAGGCGGTCGCAGGATCGGGCTTGCCGGTCTTGACGTTCAGCTTTTCAAAATAGGTCGGATCATAAGACCGGCCCATGGCCAGGGCTGCCTCGGCATTGCCCGACTGCGCGGCCTGTTCATAGAGACGCCTTGCTCCGGCGATGTCGCCGTCGCGCATCTTCTTATTGCCGTCACGGATCAACATCTGCGTCAGGAAATCCGTCTCCGGAAGAGGGGCTTCGTCGGGTAGCAAAGCGAGCCGCGAGACATCCGGTTTTGCATTACCCGCTGCAGCGTTCGCCGCCGGCTGACCTGCTGCGGCCTTCGGGGATGGGGTTGTGATGCTCAAGGTAAAGGGCACGGCATCGGAGAGGCTGGTCTGAGCATCGTCCTTGAGGAGCTGGGCTTCAAGCTGATAGTTTCCAGCGGCGCTACCACGCGCCGTTACCGTAAGATCCTTCAGCCGTCCGGGGGGCAGCAGCCACTGCCCGCCCCCGACGTCGATGCCCGTGGACAGTTTGGCATCCTTCGGCAGACCTTTGAGGCTGACAAGCGCATCCCCGACATCGCCGTTGGCCAATGCAATGTTGAGCTTGATCGGCGTGTCCGGCGTTCCGCTCGCCGCGCTGACCGTCAATTTCGACGCCGGGCTTTGCGGTTCAGCAGCTGAGCTGCTGCTTGGGGGCTCCGGGGTGGGGGCGGCCGTCGCGGCGCTCTGTACGGGCGGAAGGGCATCAGTCCGATTTTCCGTAGTGCTGCGCGTATCTGGAGGACTGGCCGGCGGCTGCGGATTTGCGAGCCTTTCGACGACCTTTCCGCCACTATCCGGAATGCTTTGCCCACTCTCGTCGACAAAGGAATTAAATACGAACACGGCCAGAACGCCAGCAAGCGCAATGCCACCGATCAAGCCAAGTCCCGCCGCTCCAAGCAGATGTCCACTGTCCGGGCCAGCTGCAGAAAGCTGCTCTGGAGAAGAGGAGATTGTCGGCGCGAACGTCGGTGTAATATTGCCGCGCGCATTTTGCGGAGTCGCATAAGGCTGCTGCCCCCAGCCGGTTTCCAGCGACGGGGTAGCGGGGCCGTCCTCTTCCGGGAAATAGCCGCCGCGCAGGATGGAGGGCTCGGCCGAGGATAGGAAATCACTCCCTGCTCTTGCGCGTTGCACATCCGCCCGTTCGCGAATTGGGAATGGCGTAACCCGCTGCTCTGACTCCTCCTCCTCTTCGAGCTCCGGCTGCCATACGTCCCCAAGGCTCGCTGCCCGCGCGGCATAATCACTGAGGCTCATTTCCGGGGCCGGACCTTGCAGGCGGCGCTTATTGTAGAGATAGTCCAGCGCCCCTTCCAACTCCTCTGCCTCATCGTTTTCGGTGTCGAAGTCTTGGGCACGCCCCGCGCGCCAATTCCCGGCCGCGGTTGCGCCGTCCTCAGACCAGACCGCCTGCTGTGCTGCCGCTTCGGCTCCAGCGAGCGCATCGGCGACCGTATAGCTGCCGAGGTCGACCATCTCCTCCTGGGCTTCAGAATACCCGCCGTAAATATTGCGCAGGGCAGATTGGACGGCATCGGCCAATGCATCCTGATTAGCGGGTTCTTCGACGGTGTCCGGCGTCGCCTGGTCTTCGCTAGCCTGTGCAGAGATCTCCTCAAAGACATTCGCGGACGTCGCAGCACCCCGGAGCATTTCGGCCGGTGCCGGCTCAGCCAAACGATGGAGAACGCCCGGAAACGGCGTTACATTCGCCTCGTGACGGGGCGCCGCCTTGGTTTCCTCCGCGCTGGCCTCTTCGCTCGCAAACAACTGCTCGGCAAAAAGCTCCTCATCGGCATCTTGCATTTCGATGCGGGCGCGCAAGGAGGAAGGCTTTATGATGCTGCCCCCGCTCTCCCAGCCCGTGTCCTCACTCAGTGGCAAGCCCTCTTCAGCCTCGATAGTCAACAATTCGGGGGTCTGAAGATCCTCGCGGGCTAGGGATTTCAAGTCCTCCGGGCTGTCCGCCGATTCGGGGTCCGGGAGAAAGCCGGGCACACCGAAAGGCTCATCGCGCCGGCGCGATGAGCCAGGAAAGACTAAGGTATTGGACGAGCTGTGGCTCTCAGTCTTTTCCGGCTGATGAGGTGCCTCTGCAGCCAGTTCATCCTCGCGCGCACCATCGAGCGAAGGCTGCTCGTCATCGTTGGTCGGAAGCGTCTCGTCTCCGCGAGATGGCGTCTTCTCATCGTTTTCCATTCCAACTGCCCTCACTCAGTCCCAAAAATTGTCTTTACACGGCATTAGTTCGGATTCTTCTGCTGATACCAGCGTACAAAGTCATTGAAAAGCTCCTCGCGATTTCCCCCAGAGGTAGCATTTCGGTCCTGCAGGTAGCTCTGAAAGAGCTCTCGCGTCCTGTCAGAGATTTCAGCCGGGGCGCTCGCGCCCTGAGCTTGGGCCGTCTCCGCTGAGGAGATTGTGCTGCTATCGGCACTCGGCGTTGCGTCGTTGGAACCGGGGGCAGGTTCAGAACTCGCCGTCGGCGTTGGCGGAGCGAACGAGGTCACCGGAACCGGATGACTGGCCAGCCATTGCTGAGCCGGGGCGAAGCGGACCCATCCGGTCAGCGGCAACGATGGGTTGACCTCCTGCCATTTCACGTGACGGGGCGGCTGACGCAGATCCTCAAGATGAGCGAAGAAGCGCTCGACGAACCGGCTCACCTTCTTATACTGCTCCGTCCCAGGCTTGACGTTCAGAACAGCGAGCACGGCACTAACGGCAATGGTCCCAACCGTTTCGTTCGGCGCAATCAAATCGGGATAGTCGTCGTGGGTCATGATCGCCGGCAGATAATCTTTCTGTAGGGTCTCGCCGAACTCCACGTCAAGAAAATGAACCCGATCGGTATAGCGGATCTTCTCGAAAGCGGTGGAAGGTTTACCCGATACAAGCACGGTTGCGTCAATTTCGCCTGACTTTAGTCTCTCGATCGCTGCTCCCTGATCCATATAGAGCGGTTGCACCTTAACTTGCAGGGCGCCGAACACAGCCTCGGCCGTAAGTGCAGAGCCGCTGCCCTCCAGCCCGAAGTTTACTTTTCGGCCAGCGAGGTCGGCGAGGCAGAGATATTTCATGCGCGAGAGCACATGAAATTCTTCTGAATGAAGCTTGGTAAGAAACTGAATGCGCTCCTCAATTCCCGGCAGGCGCTTGTTGCGCTTCAGCTGAGACAAAACGTCCGATTGGACCACCGCGAGATCGGCACCTTTGAGGTAGAGGAGGTCCATAACGTTCTGGATTGAGCTTTCGCCGATCATAGGAATGAGACGCAGCTCAGGACCGTCATTCAAAGTTCTGGCGAGGTCAGCGGCCATTTGGAGCGAAGTGCCGTCCATGCCGCTCGTCAGGAGGCCCAGCGTCCAGCGGCTTGCCGCGCTGTAAGCATCGGTACTCGCCGGGGCTGGAGTGCTGCGCGGCGCCGGTTGTGGGCGATTTCGCTGACCGGGCTGATTTGGCGGTGGCTGGCGCGCGGACTGCTGGCCGGGGCTTGGCTGCGCTAGGGCGACTTCGCAAATCGGCAAGCCAGCCTGCAAGCACAGCCAACTGAGGAAAAACAGAAGTGCCCGCCGAAAATTCACCTTCAGCTCCCGATTCTCTCCCGGCGGCAGATTGCGCTTAAATTTGGGCGAATTAGAGTGGGCCCGCGCTTTACCCCCATGGCGAGACCAGCCGGAGTGCCGTACGCCATTGCGCATTGCGAGCCGCCCAGTCAAGGTAAGGTTTTGGGGACCGCGCGCATTATTTTGACAATAAGCCGCCAAATAGTGCCAAAATTTTGGTAGCGTGTCCATGCCGTGGCGGGGCAACGGATCGAGATCCTTAACGACGGAAGAATTATCAGGGGTGCCAGCATTACAACGCTGGCGCCAAAGTGCGTTTGGCTTCGCAGGCGCATAGGGGCGAATGCCCCGAGGAGCGCGGACATCATGATCTGGAATTCGACAGAAGTGCCTGCCATTCCCGCCGGCCAACGCGTCTACGCGATTGGCGATATCCACGGGCGGCTCGATCTCCTGGATCAGCTGCTCCGCATAATCCAGCTTGATGATGCAGAGCAGGAGGCGGTCGAGCGCCGCACGCTCATTTTTCTCGGCGATTACATCGACCGGGGCGCGGACAGCGCCGGCGTGATCGAACGACTGCTCACCGGCATGCCGGAGGGTTTTGAATCCATCCATCTCAAAGGCAATCACGAGGAGATGCTGCTCAGCAGCTTCACCGATCCGCTCGCCGTTCCAATCTGGATAGCCAATGGCGGCACGCAGACCCTTGCCTCGTATGGTGCTATCCGCAGCGATCAATATGGCGTGCCGTTGAGACCACGAGAGGTCGCCGCGATGCTTGCCGAGGCCTTGCCTGACAGGCATCTGAATTTTCTGCGTCAGTTGAGAATCTCTGTGACGTTCGGCGACTACTTTTTCGTCCATGCTGGTGTTCGGCCTGGCGTTCCACTCCATAAGCAAGAAGAGGAGGACTGCCTGTTCATCCGCGAGCCGTTCCTCAGCCATCGCGGCTCGTTCGGCAAGGTTGTCGTGCACGGCCATACGCCGGTTGTCGAACCGGAGCTGCGTCCGAACCGGATCGGCATTGACACGGGTGGATTTTTCACCGGCCAATTAACGGCCTTGCGCCTTGAAGGCGAAAACCGCGGCTTCTTGACAACCTGAAGCCGCCGTCAAGCGCGGCGCGGACAGCTGCGCCTGCGCAGACTGTTTTTGCGCATATGCTGCAATCGCAACATCAAACCACGCGCAGACGTTCCAGAAGCGACTGCTTCTTTTCGGAGGTTGCGACCTCCTCTGCATCGTCCGCGTTGCTTCCGTTTTCCGGCCCCGATGGCGCGGCCGAGGCAACGACACTCTGAAGCGGAGCATCCGCTTGCGTTAAATCACCAGCTGCAGACGACGATGCCGTACCGCGGCCGTCAAAAATCTCCCGCAGCATGCGGTCGATATTCGGTTCCGCTGATGTCCCGGCGGCAGAGGGCTCGGCGGAGGGCGCCTCATCCCCGCTGCTCTTAGCCCGCAGCGCTGGGTTTGTGGGGATGGCAGCGGCGGAATCGAAGCGAGTACCCGATTTGACCTCGCTGGCCTGCGTAGCTGCCGCGTCAGGCGTGGCTGGCGTGCGCACTTCTGCCTTGCCGGCAACGGATAAGCGCGCTTCTGGCCCACCCGCCGCCGTGACGACGTTCCGATTGAGCAGGGTCCGAAGCGCTGCCGTCTGCCCCTTCGCGCCATCGGACGCGGCTTCGCTGGTGATCGAAGGCCGACGCGCTTCCGGAGGGCGAACTGGCGGACGTACAACGTTCGGCTGACCGGCTGTGTCGGGGCGACGAGTAGCGGTCTCGGCTGTTACGTCGGCGGCTTCAGATCGATCCGCGCCGGCAGCAGGCGAGGACCGGTCCGCAGTGCGCGGCCATGGCTGCGGGGCGGACATTGGGCGCTCCGCGGGCGGGCGACGGGCCGGTCTGGGGGGCGTCTCCTCGCGCGGGGGCGATAGCGCGGCATTATCGCTGGCCCGCTGCGCCGCTATCTGCCTTTCCTGGGCCGCGGCGGCTGCCATGATCTGCTCGGCGAGGTTTTGCAGCTCCGTGCGCAAAACGGCCACCTGTCCGGCCTCACGCTCTTGGGCGAGAGCTAGCTGCTCACGCACTTTGGAAAGTTCGAGATTGAGCCGGTCGTGTTCGGAGCGGAACTCCTGAAGCGTCCACTGAGCCGGACTTTTTTTGAAGCGCCCGGTCCTGTCGACGCTATTGCCTTCCAGTCCCTCCCGCAGCTTTTGAATCTCACCCTGCTGCAGGGCCGATGAACGCTGAATCAGCGACAGCGCTTCTTCCCTGCGGCGGATTGCATTTTGCAAACTGGCAACTTCTGTCGCGCGTTCGTCGAGGGCGGCTTTCGCCGCAACCAGTGCTGCTTCGAGCTCCGGAAAGCGCTTCCTGATCGTGCGCTCGAAAACATGGGCGGCATTGCTGCGCTCCTCGAGCTGCTTCTCCAGCGCCGCAACCCGGTCGCGGAATTCACCGACCACGATTTGCAGCCGGCTGATCTCGACCAGCTGACCTGCCGATTTGTCACGCGCTTTGTTGAGCCCGGCCTCAAGCCGCCTTATTTGCATGGCATAGGACGCACGCAGAAGGTCCTTATCCGCCTCAATGTCCGAGAGAGACATGGGCAGGGTCGCGTCAAGACGCTTGGTCGTCAGGCGGACGGCTCTTCGCCAGATGGTCGGCGCGATCAGCAAGGCAAGAAGCCCGGCCGTACAAAAGCCTAGCATGACCAGCAAGGCGTACTCGATCATGAAGCCGGGCTCCCTCTCTCACGCAAGACGTGGCAGCGTATTGCCACACCCTTCAGCAAGCGGACACTCGTAGCGAACAACTGCCGCCCCCCGGCATTGGTTCGCATCGACCGCCTCAAAACGGATTCCAGGTCGGCGTCCTGGTATATTTTAGATAGCCGATATTTGCACCCAGCCGCAGGCCTACGCCTGACCGGATCGGTGCGAGCACCACGTCGTCATAGGTCTGGAACGTCACGCCAACCCCACCGACAAGATAGGCCGAACCGTCCACGCCTGCAAAGCGGTTATAAATCTGGTTCGCGTCCACCAGGTTGTAGACCAGAATAAGTGTCTTAGATCCTTCCGCGCCGAAATCGTAACCAAACGACGGCCCCTGCCAGTAGACACGGTGCACGCCAAAGCTCTTGGTGTAGAGCCTTCCCTCGCCATAGCGCAGCCCTGCAACAATTGCGCCGCCAGCTTCCTCGCCCAGGATATAACCGTTCGGGCGCCCCTGCTTGGAAAATGCATACTCCACGACTTTGGCGAGACTCTTTGACACGCCGCCAAAGAAGCGGTGGCCGGCATCGACAATCTCGTCAATCGAATAGGTGCGATCGGAATAAGGAGGCGGCGCTCCGTAATCATGCTCGCTGCGTGGCGGCAAGTCATCCGGCGCAGCGGCCTGGCGGTCATAATCGGCATCGCCATCGCCCTGGTTACCTTGGTAGGGCGGAGGGGGCGGCGGAGGCGGCGGACCGTCACTGCCGCGATGGGGGCTGATCCGCTGCGGTGCGTCATAGCCGGCAGGCGGGGCCGGCTCGTGTCCCGCGGGAGGTAGATAGTCACCGCTCTGCGCGACCCGAACCGCGCCAGCTGAAGTAGCCTCGGACGATGCCGACTGAGCGGCAAGGCCGGTAAGTAAAGCCGACATCAAGGCAGCGGCGAAATAGCTCTTGCTGTTCATGGAAGAGATGCCTCGCTGTTCCGACTCTGTAATGACCTTTGGTTACCGCCTTTACGCTCGAACTCTTAAATTTGCGTCGATTCGCCAAAAACCCTGCTTACCATCCAAATTCCGCTAAACTAGGGCCGGCGGCATTAGCGCGGCGGTCGTCTCCCGCCCGAACGCCATGAATGCTGGATTGAGTAACCCAACCTCGCGCTTACCATAGGCGAGTGGCTTGCCGTCAAGCGTGAGCACCACCCCGCCCGCCGCATTCAGAATGGCGTGGCCGGCAGCCGTATCCCATTCGAAGGTGGGGCTGAGACGTGGATAGACGTCCGCGCCGCCATCTGCAAGGACGCCGAACTTCAGCGAGGAGCCGAGTTGAACCGACTCTGCGCCGGGCAATGCGGCAACGAACCGGTCGGTCTCCTCCGTCCGATGTGACCGGCTAACCAGGAGCTTGAGATGGGCGCTCTCCGCCTCTCGGGTGTGAATAGGCGTTGGTGCCAACTCCTCCAATGGTTCGGTGCGCTCAGGCGCCATTCGGGCGCACACCGCCTCGGTGGGTGAGAGCGTCACGTAGAGCACCTCGAGCGCAGGAGCAAAGATCAGGCCGAAGACCGGCCGGCGCCTCTTAATCAAAGCGATATTAACCGTGAACTCCTTGCCGCCTTTCAGAAAATCCTTTGTGCCGTCGAGAGGATCGACTAGGAAGAACGGCTCGTCCGGATTGAAGCCGTCCGGCAGCACGCTGACCGACTCCTCCGCAGCAACCGCAATCCCGGGGGTAAGGCGTGCCAGATCGTTGAGGATCAATTCCTCCGCAACCTGGTCTGCATGGGTAACCGGGCTGCCGTCCTCCTTAATGGTGAAATCTGCACTCTGCCCGCGATAGCGCATGATCAGCTCGCCTGCGCTGCGGGCAGTGTGGGTCAAGGCCGCCGCGAGTTCCCTGTAACTTTCGTCATCCATGCACAGATCGCTTCTTTTGTTCCGCTGCGGGTCGTGTAATCCGAAAGCCGTTCAAATACCAGCGCGCTGTTGATTTGCGCGCCCCCGATTCGCTGACACAGAGCCGCTGCCCGGCTACGCATCGCGCTTTATCCACGGAATTGTCGCCAGCAAATCAACTGCGAAAACAGGATGTTATGGTCAGGCGCCAGGATAGGTCTGGCGGTGACGCCACATCGACGTTATCAGCATCCGACCTGGGCGCTAATCTCACCCGCCCGGCCATCGGTGGTTATTTTCAAGAGGACAGTGCATGTCGGCGGATGTGCTTCTCGACGACCTTCATTTTACGGCATTCATGTCGAGCAAGATCTGTCACGACCTGGTCGGCCCAGTGGGGGCGATCAGCAACGGCCTTGAGCTGCTCGATGAGGAAACCGACGAGCAGACCCGCGCCTATGCCCTCGAGCTGATCCAATTCAGCGCCCATGCCGCACGCACGCGCCTAGAATATGCGCGGTTGGCGTTTGGTGCCTCTACGGCAATGGGCTCCGAAATCGATCTGCACCATGCCGAGGGCATCGTTCGTGGCTTTGTCGAGGAAGGCAAGCACAAGCTGCAGTGGGACATTCCGGCTGGCAACATGGAGAAGAACAGAGCTCGGCTCCTAATGATGCTGCTGGCGGTGTCCATGCCTTCCATTCCAGCCGGCGGCAGCATTGTCGCCAAGATGAAGGGAACGCTGGAGAAGCCCTCCTTCGAGCTTCGTTGCTCAGGTCGCGGCGCCCGCATTCCGGAAGGACTGCCGGATATGTTTGCAGGCAAAAGCGCCGCCGTCGATCCTCGCTCGGTCATTGGCTATTATACCGCGCGGCTAGCGCAGGCGTCGAACATGACGTTAACGGTGCGGAAAGAGGGCCCGGATATTGTGTTCGAGGCAGTTCCCCTTCCGTAAAAACCGCGTGCGTGTTTTTAAGTATCCGGAGCATTCTCGTGTTGCGTTCTATGCTCGCCCGCTTTTCGCGCAAGAAGCTTTGCCTGATCGCCGATGACAGTGCGGTAATCCGCAGGGCGGCTCGGTCGATCTTGCGCGATTTGCATTTTCATACCGCCGAAGCCGAGAATGGGCTGGACGCGCTCTCGAAATGCCGGGAGGCAAGGCCTGACGCCATTCTCCTCGACCATGCCATGCCTTATCTCGACGGAATGGGTGTTATGGCGGCCTTGCGCCAGGGGGTGATGGGTCCTGCTCCCAAGATCATCTTTTGCACCGCAGAGCGGGATCCCGGTTCCATAGCCCGCGCGATCGAGGCCGGCGCAAGCGAATATCTGATCAAGCCTTTCGATCGTGACATCCTGGCGTGCAAGCTGGAGAAGCTGGGGCTCACCGTTTAGCGGCGCCTCACTCGTCTGCCGCTACTTCGCACGTCCATAATGCGCTGACAGGAACATCGGGCATCTGCAATCGTCGATCCGCCACAACTGCGCGGCGCGTCTTGACGCGGTTTGCCGGCAGTTGCGCAAACGAGGCGCACGCCATGATGCCTCCAAGCTCGCCGAATGAAAGCCGCTATTCGATGCCGTGGATCAAGACTTCAGAAACTGGTCTATGGCTCGGATGAATATTTCACGACCATTGAAGCATTGCGGCCGGCGCTTACTCACCACTACGTCAACAACAGCCACCATCCTGAGCACTATACCAATGACATAGCGGAATAGATCTCATCGACATCATCGAAATGTACTGCGATTGGGCCGCAGCCTCGCTCCGCACCAAAGACGGTCATCTGCCCGACGGCCTGGACATTAACGTTGGGCGGTTTGGCATCGACGCAACGCTAAGCGAAATTTTCAAAAATAACTGGCAGCGCTATGGCGGCTTTTGCGGCCAGCCGGAACAAAACACTGCGATAGAGCGCTCGGCAGATAAGCGGCAGCCTTAAGCCGCCGCGGACGAGCTCTGCTCCTTAGGATCCCTGAGCACGTAGCCCCGCCCCCACACCGTCTCGATGTAATGGTCTCGGCCAGTGGCCATCGCCAGCTTCTTGCGCAGCTTGCAGATGAACACGTCGATGATCTTCAGCTCCGGCTCATCGATCCCGCCATAGAGATGATTGAGGAACATCTCTTTGGTGAGGGTAGTGCCCTTGCGCAGCGAGAGCAGCTCCAGCATCTGATATTCCTTGCCGGTCAGATGCACGCGCTCCTCGCCAACCTCGACCGTCTTGGTGTCGAGATTGACCACGAGATCGCCAGTCTGGATCACGGACTGGGCGTGGCCCTTGGCGCGGCGCACGATCGCGTGGATACGCGCGACTAGCTCGTCCTTGTGGAACGGCTTGGTCATGTAGTCGTCGGCGCCGAAGCCGAGGCCGCGCACCTTGTCCTCAATGCCGGCCATGCCGGACAGAATTAGTATCGGTGTCTTGACCTTGCTCACGCGCAGCGTGCGCAGCACTTCGTAGCCGCTAATGTCGGGAAGGTTCAGATCCAGCAGGATGATGTCATAGTCGTAGATCTTGCCGAGATCCACGCCCTCCTCGCCCAGATCGGTGGTGAAGACGTTGAACCCTTCAGAAAGCAACATCAGCTCAATGCTCTGTGCCGTCGCGCTATCGTCCTCGATAAGCAATACCCTCATCCCATTCCTCTTTCCTTCGAAGCCCCGCCAGCCGGTGGGCCTTGCATCGCCGTCCGCCGCAGCGATTGGGCAAGGTTAATTCCATGTCAAAAGTAAACGGCACAGGTTAACAAAAGACTGAGTACAGGACCTTGGAGGGCCATTTGCCCTACACCGCATCCGCGTTATGCACTTAATGCGTGCATAATCGATTAACACCGATGCTACAAACTTACGGGGGGCATCATCGAGGCTGAAAGCATAGCCTATATTTGCCGCCACACGCTAGACGGCCGACGACTGCAGGATCAGGAAAATTACAGACACGCCAAGGAAAAGCCTCAATCGCGCGGCTCCTGCGCGGTTGGAGCCCTCAGGTCCTAACCGAGTTGTCCGGAAATGAACCTGCCATTGACATATCCCTCTGCCGTCGCCCCGCGAATCACCCCCAAACGGAAATTAGCAAGCTTTGAGGCGCATCCATAGGTTGCGTTAATGGCTGCGGGCGGTTCCTGGCTAGCTGTGGCAGCAGCGCATCTCTTGTGGTTTACTGCAGTTTAATGTCTCGCTGACATGATGAGTGCTGGGCCAATCGGCAGCCTGCTCCGCATCGTCGCGGGCACGGCTATAGCCGGCACGAGAGAAGGGACATGCACCCAGGATCCAAATCGGGATCGCGGGCATGCTGAACCATGAGACATGATGCATTACTGAAGCTGCGGCGGTTCGAGGCGAACGAGAAGCGCCAGAAGGTCGTCGACATCGAGATGATGATCGCCGATTTCCGCCGCATGGCCGATGATCTTGACCATCAAATCAAGGTCGAGCAGGAAGCCTCCGGCATCTCCGACGTCAATCACTTCGCGTATCCGACCTATGCCAAGGCGGCCATCCAGCGCCGCGACAACCTGCGTGCCTCAGTTGAAGCACTCGAGGCCAAGCTGGGGGAGGCCAAGGCCGACCTCGAAGCGGCATTGGAAGAGCTGAAGAAAAGCGAGCTTGCCGAGGAACGCAGCCTTGGCGGTGGTCATGGCGAGCGGGGAATAATTCAAGCTCATCCCATCGAGGCGCGCTCGGTTGGTCATGGCGTGACGAGCCGCAACGCCTGATTGCAATCTGACGCTGTCTCACAACGCTCCCTGCCAACATTGTTGAGGCACGCCTCCTCGCTCTTGCGCCGTGGCTGAAAAAGCCAAAACTGGGTGCGAGCAAAGGAGTCGTGCCGTGCCCTCTTTCGATATCGTCTCAAAGACCGACCTCGCCGAGGTCGATAATGCGCTTGCCAATCTCACCCGCGAAATCGCGCAGCGCTATGATTTTAAAGGCTCAGCTTGCCGCATCGAGCGCAAGGACGAGGTGCTGACCATCCACGCCGATGACGAGTTGAAGCTCAAGCAGGTGCATGAGCTGCTCAAAGGTCATCTGGCGCGGCGCAAGATCGAGCCCGGCGCAATCGAGTTCAAGACGCCGGAAAAAGCCGCGGGCCAATCTCTCCGCCAGACTGCCAAGGTCAGGAACGGCATCGGCAAAGACCTTGCCAAACGGCTCGTCAAGGACATTAAAGATACAAAATTGAAGGTTCAAACTGCGATTCAGGGGGATGAATTGCGCGTGACCGGCAAGCAACTCGACGATCTCCAGGCCGTAATGAAACATTTGAAGGGCTTAGGACTTGAGCAGCCGCTGCAATTCGTCAATTTTCGCGACTAGGGGGCTGTGGGGGCCATGGGTCGGAGCGATTTGACGCTGAAGCCGCTGTTGTGGTTGTCAGCTTTGGCGGTCGCCGGTATGCTCGGGGGCTGTGGGCAGATGGCTGGGATGAGCGGTCTGCCGCTGCTTGGCGGCAGCGAACAGCAGACCGCTGAAGCCAGTCCGGCTCCGGCAGACCCGCCTGCTGCGCTTCCCCCTAAACAAATGCCACCGCTGCCGGCGCACCGGCCCGGCAAGCGGCCACGGGTAGCCGCCGCCAAGCAGCCTGCTCAGGCGAAGCCGGAGGCGGCTGATCCGCCCGCAGAGCCGGCTAAGCCGGCGGAGTCCGAAGGATCGGGCCTCTCCCTTACAGGCCTGACCGACATCCATCTGTTCTCCTCTGCGCCCGATGCCGGCGGACCGGACCGCGTCCTCATCGACAAGTCGCCGGTCGATGCCTATTCGCTGCTCGCCCAGCGCATCAAATATTGCTGGCTCAACCCGACGACACCTCGGCTGCCCAATCATGGCTTCTATTCCGACCTGGCCGCGGGAGACGTGAAGGAGGCCAAGATGATCGTCTACGAGAAAGACCCCGACGGGCGGCGCGGCACCTCGGTCTTCAAAATCGACATCACGGCGGACTCCAGCGGATCACTGGTTGCCGCCCAAAACGTCAAGCTGGATAAGAGGTTAGAGGCGAACTTCAAGGCTGATCTGGCGCGCTGGGCGAAAGGCGACGAGCGCTGCAAGAGTTGATGCCGGGGCGCATTCGCTCCGGCAACTCCCAATTTTGACACTTTCGATTCGTAAGTCTTGCGCGGGGTGGTGGCGTTCGTCGGGGCGTGGAGTTGCGCGGGCCCGTACTCGGCATGGCCGTGCTTGCGGCGGTCGGTATCGCGGGATGCGCGCGCAAGGACACCACCGCCGCCCGGCTTGAAGGTTCCGAGCCGCAGCGCCTATCCTTCGGGGCGCCCAAGGCGTTTGAGCAGGTTTTCCTCGCCAAAATCAAGCAATGCTGGCTGGACGCGCCGTCCGGCCTGATCGCCGGCTATCGCTACGATCTCACGCCCGGCGTGGTCGACACCATCTATGGCGCCACGTCGCTGGACCAGATCACGCTTTACAGCGGCCGGAGTGATGAGGCTTTTATTTTGGATTTCATAAGTTTAATGACAACACCTTGATCTCCACGCGCAATCACGGCCTCCCCTCCGCGCTCGCTGTCCAGATGAAGCGCGACGTCGAGAGCTGGCAGTTCGAGCGCCCGGGCTGCGGTGGGTTCGATGAGCCGGCAGGCGAAGCGCGAGCGGCACCGGATCCCGGCGCTCCTCTCGGCGCGCCAATTGCGAACGCAGGACCGCCCCGTTCGGGCTGGGGCGGATAAAATTTCCGGACGAATCCGGACAAGTTCGGACGCATAGCCGCACGAATTCCGGCCCAATTCTGCGAAGTTCCGCGCAAGTTTGTCCGAAATCCGGCGCGCACCTAAAACTCGAAGGCGGACTGCCCGGGATGGCTCGCCTTCCGGCTCACCGTCAGATGCTCGGTCGCAAACCCGCCCATCGCCGCTAACCTTTCGCCAACCATGCCGCGGTGGCAATCGCGCACGTTACGCTCAAGACACAGGAGGCAGCACGGCTCGCTCCGCGCGAGCGCCATCGCCTCCGCTAACCCGGCCTGCCCCTCGGCGCCGTCCAGATGCGCGGTGAAGATCTCGCGATAGGCCGCGCGATGCCCGAGCCGCGCCGCCTCGCGCCCCTGCGGCGGATTGCCGAGTGCGCGCAGATGCGTATAGCCGATGCCATAGGCTTCAACCGCGCGCTTAAGGGCCTCGCGGGAAAAGGCGTCGCGCCGCGAATAGGGGGAATAGCGGATGTCGATCAGCCGCGTCGCACCCGCCTCCTTCAGCGCCGCGACCAGGCCCTCGACCGAGGCGCCTTCATAGCCGATGGTGAACAGCGTGCTGGATGCCATTGGGCGAGGCTAGACCATCAGTGCTCGATATTAAAGCGCAGAGTGCCTGCCCGCTCCCACTGGCGAGTCCCGGCGCAAGCGGGCAGGAGCGCGCTCGCCTCGCGGGGGCGAAATCCCCACGAAAGCGCGTTCCCGTAAGCCCTGGCATCCTGTGGAAAGCTGGATCCCCGTTTACACGCGGTATTTCGGCTGAGCCTGCGGCGAGCGAAGACTGAGCCGAAAGCTCAGCAGCCGCGAGCCTTAAACCCGGTAATCCTGGATGCGGGTAGCGCGCAGGCCCGGCAGGCCATGGCGCTCGATCGAGCGCTGCCAACTGAGGAATTCATCGACCGTGAGCCGATAGCGGCGGCAGGCCTCTTCGAGGCTGAGCAGCCCGCCGCGCACGGCGGCGACAACCTCGGCTTTGCGCCGGATCACCCACCTCTTGGTGGAGGTAGGCGGCAGATCGGCGATGGTGAGCGGTCCGCCGTCGGGACCCACCACGTATCGCACGCGGGGACGGAACTGTTCGGTCATCATACTCTCGGAACGCCACAAGACCACTTCAAGCAACTTAAACGAGGTCGCTTAATTTTGGCTTAAGCGTCGAGGTTAATGAAATTGGAACGCTGCAACTATAAGAAGATCTACAGACTTAAGCACAACTACTAGTGGATGATCTGTTTTGAGACGTGACTGTACTGCCGCAGGAATATTTAGAGATGAGAGCGCCGCATTCGCTTGCGCCAGGAATACGGCTTCCGACTTTGACGCGGGCACGGCCTGGCAGCGATAGGCCAGGCTGTGTGAAAATCCGGCTGGTGCTATGATTTTCCGCTGAATTGGCGGGGGCAGAGCAATGGCGAGGTTCATCGAGGGCGTTGATCGCGGCCAGAGCACGTTGTTTCCGGCCGCGCTCGATGACTACATCGGCGATGACAATCCTGTTCGGGCGATTGATGTGTTCGTCGATGGCCTGGATCTGACGGCACTCTCGTTCGTCGGTGTGCAGCCGCTGGCGCTCGGACGGCCAGCGTACCGTCCAGCGACGATGCTCAAAATCTACATTTACGGCTATCTGAACCGCGTGCAATCGAGCCGCCACCTGGAGCGGGAGTGTCAGCGCAATATCGAGCTCATCTGGTTGACGGGACGCCTCGTGCCGGACTTCAAGACGATCGCGGATTTCCGCAAGGACAATGGCGGGGCCATCGCCAAGGTGTGCCGCGAATTCGTTATGCTGTGCCGCAAGCTGGGACTGCTCGGTGCGGCCAGCGTCGCCATCGACGGATCGAAGTTCAAGGCGGTCAACGCGCGGATTCTCACACAGTCTGGGCCACAAGCCGGTCATCCGCAATAATCAGACGACAAGCCGGTTGCGACTGAGCTCAGACATCGCGTGCTGCTTGGTGAGCCCCCCGTCGGGCTCCCGCTGTGTACGGCGGCTCGTCTCCTAAGCGCCAATGGTCCGTGCAAAGGTGGAGGCCGGCAGGCGCCTTCGCTCGGAAGAGCACAGTTATTTCCCTGCCAGCGATCTGCTTTTTCAGCTGTAAATGTTCAGTCCACCGGGCGCGGAAAGACGCGCGATACGTCATTGATGTCGCGATACGCAGTTTCACGTATAAAAATGATTGATCAAAATCAACTTAATGGCTGCTCGTTACATAGCTGACTCCTATCGTTGTGGAGCGGAAAAATGAGAAAATACTTTATAGATCTACTGGATTTTGGGGAGACATTTCCCGTTCTCATTTTTCACCGCAGGTTAGCGGATTTCACCGCCGGGCAGATCATCGAAGTGCTGGTGAATTCGCCAAGCGCTTACACCGAATTAAAGCGTTATTGCGGTGATTGGGGGGCATTTACTGCTCAGCACCGAAAAGGCGGCCAACGCCCCTTACCTCTGCATCGCTCAAAAGCGCGCAGGCGGGGGGCATTGACTGCGCTCAGCGCGAGCGGGTTGGCCGGTTCTTGCCCTTCCCGCAGGGCCGCCGATCGCTCGCGTTTCTCTCGGACAAAGCCGGTTAAGGCTGCAGGCTCTGGTTCTGATCGATTTTGCAGCCAAGCCGCCGCAGAAAAGCGATTGCCTCCGGCGCAATGCTCTCCAGCTCTGTTGGGGCTGTCGCAGTCTCATATCTCTTAATGGCGAAGCGCTCCGCTAGCGACAGGCGCATGAACCAACGATGTCGCACCTGGGCAAGGTCGACTTCAAAAATGTCCCCTTCGGCCGCCTCGATCGCGGTCTGCAGCTCTGGTATAGCCTTGGCGTAGGCCTTCAAGACAACCGGTTTGTGATCACTTCCCACCATTAAGCCCTCCAAAATCCATCTTCTCGTACGCGGGGGATGTTTAGATGCCCAGCGCGACAACGCGGCGCGCGGGCAGACCAGTTCCCGAGCTAAGTAGTCGTACGTAGCAATTTGAAAGCTGGCGTGTGCCGATTGCGGGATTTTCGCAGATGACGAGCAGCGGCGCGCCGATGAAGAGATCAGCCTCGTCCCGCCCTTCGCCTCCGAGCGGAGGCTTGTAGACCAATTTGAGACTAGGGGCGAACCTACCGCAGCTTGGAACGCCGCGCGTGGAACCATTGTGGTGCATGTCCCCCTACACTCGCCTGGGCCAGCGGCTTGTTGTCCTCCCACGTGAGCGCTGCGAGAAGCGCAGCCGACAGGTCGATTTTGCTTCGAGCCGCTTGCAAGCACGTTGAGGTGTGGTCAAGACCTTTGCGACTTGAAGCAAGACGGTCAAATGATTGTGTAATTCTTGCACGCGTGACCTTCGCCAGCTCAACTGTGCGACGTGATTGCTCGAGCATGGGTTCAGCGGGCTCATCCTCAACGATAACAACTTTCAGGGATTCCATGCAGACCTCTCACGCCTTTACTCGATATGCTGGAGGTGCCCGACATCTAACGCGCTGAGAATACGCGGCGCTACGTACCGCTTTGATCCGCCAGGACGCCTGCTCCTTGACTTGCAACTTGCGCATGCATTTCTCTCACCACAAGTTCGCATTTCGGCCTGGGGATAAGACGGATAAAATTTCTGAGGGGGCCATGGAATGACCAGAGCGGGATGAATTTAGCTTCGTACAGTCGACGTGCAGCGGTCGCATCCGGTCCCCTCTGCCAGGGGGAGAGGGACAGCCCCCACCCTCTCCCCCTGGGAGGGGGTGGGGGTGAAGATCTCACCATTCTCCCGGCGGCGGCTTTGGGCGAAAGCAACCGTGGAGGCTCCGAGATTTAGACGACGGCCTGATGAGCCAGGCTTGCGGCCAGCGGCGGCGCAGTGCTGAACCGCCGGCGCAAGCCTAGAGCGCTGGACGCTCCGCTGAACGCGGAGCTGCGCTCTAAGTCTTTGTTTGTCGACCGGATTATCTGAAAAGTGCGTACACTTTTCGGTCCGATGCACTAGAACCCGGCGCTACTTGCCGGGCTTCGACTTTGATTTGTCCGAAAATGAAGAGGTTGCAGAGGGTTTCGGCTTTTCGGCCTTCGGTTTCTTGGGTTCACGGCCGCTTCGTTGTTGGCCTTTGGCCATTGCTGTCTCCTGAATGCGGGGGCGTTGCTGCCCGCGTTAGACGCCCTCATCGGGCTGATACTTCATTGCATTATATCAGGGATAATGAAAGATGTGGTGGGGGCAAGATCGGCAAGTGCGGTACGCTTGCATGTATCGGGCACGCGCTCGTTTGAAATTCGGCGCACGGACGAAATAGCCGGCGTGAACAAGCCTGCGAGAGCAGATCGTAAGCGAGGAGGACAACGGAAGCGCTAAGCCTTGCGCGGCGATGATCCACTGACCGCTTCGAGCAGAAGTTCTATCAGCGCTCGACATCTCTTGCCAAACGAAGGGCGCGTAACCGTTCGGTTTTGGCAATAGCGGCCTCTCTCTCGTTTTCGACCTCGCGCAGCGCCCGCGCTGCGTCCCGTGCACGCTCTTCCCGTATCGCAGGCCTAATCGCACGTTCTTGAGTATCTCTAACGTCTGTCATTTGATGTCCTCACTTTGAAAGAGCGTGCCTCGCCGTCAGCGAAGCACATGCACCGGACAAGCGACCCTATTGCAGCTGATTTTCCCAGACGATGCGTTCAAAATTTTCGTTGACGCATTTGATGCGATATTGTGGGCTATCGCCGCCGCCCGCGGGCAGCAATCGTACGACTTTGCATTTACCAGAGCGAGCGTAGTCGCCTCGGCGATGCGGCGTGAACTCGAGGATCTGCCCTATTCTAAATTTGTGCTCTGGCATCGTGTTTCTCTCCGTAAAGGGTGCTAAGCATACCAATGCACTATCGCATGACCGCTCTCGAACGTGCCTTTCAGATGGCTCGATCTGGCGAATACGCCTCGATTGCCGAGATCAAGAAGCAATTGCAGGCCGAAGGCTTTTCTGCCGCGCAAGTGACTGGACGGGTGCTATCACGGCAATTGCGCGAGCTGATCAAGGTGGCGCAAAAGACCGGGACGACATAGGCGCCTTCGGCCCAGGATAGTTCGATGCCGCGAAGCCAAAGTTCATCTCCCCATATGAAAATGCGATTGGAGTCGTGAGGGATTGCTCGAACCCTGCGCGGGCGAAGTCGTGCCATCTCGGCAGCGGCTGGTGAGAGCCTTGACGCGTGGCCATCAGCGGCCGTCGCGGTGAGGGTTTGCTGGGCGATATCATTCGGCCAAATGGCTTCCGGGCCATCCATGAGAGCCGTTAGCGGGGTCCTGGCGCTGTCCTGCGCGCGTCTTCGGCAGCGCGGCGTGTAAGATCATCCTTTGGCGATCGGCATTCACCGCTGAACGACGGCTGATTCCTTCTGCAGCTAAAAATCAGTCGCCTAGCGATCGAACGGCGTTTGATGGGCTTTCGTTGAACCGACATAGCTCCCCGAGGTGTTGTCCGGCGGGAGCGGAAGTCGGCACTCTCAGTCGGCGCAGGCCACAGATCGGGGATGCCAATGGTAAAGCATAACATGGGGAACCTGTATGAGCCAGTTCACACTTCCTGGGCTGCTTTCCTCCCACCTATGCCGTAGATCCCGGCGCACGGCGCCGCCCTCGCCGCCTGAGCAACCACGAGAGGCTGCCGTGTAACCGACCGACGATAACGCCCACCCGCTCGGGAACCTTTCCGTCTCTCGTGGGCTATCCCGCTACGCGCTGCTAGGTTAATCTGGAGTGTGAGGCTGCAGTTTGCGGCCTCACCAACGCCGACGCTTGGGCCGCCCGTCAGCATAAAGCAAAACGCGCCTAAATCTGAGGCGTATCTGGGGAGCGTCTTGTCTCGAACAACAAAGCGATTTCCGATTGTCGGCATTGGCGCTTCTGCTGGCGGTGTGAATGCGCTGGAAGGTTTTTTCAAGGGGCTGCCCTCCGGCTACGGAATGGCATTTGTCGTCGTCACCCATCTCAGCCCTGATCGTGATAGCCGGCTGCACGAGGTGATCGAACGCTATACGGCCATCGCGGTGCTGATCGCGACCGATGGCATGGAGGTCCAGCCGGACCATGTCTATGTCCTGCCCGCGGACGCCATTCTCAGCTTCGAGGCCGGCTGCCTGCGGATCCAGAAGCAGAACCGTGTCCGCCCCGAGCGCAAGCCGATCGATATCTTTCTCAGCTCGCTCGCCAAGGAGCTCGGTGAATATGCGATCTCCGTCATTCTCTCCGGCGGCGACGGCGACGGGACGCTCGGCACCAAAGCCGTCAAGGAGCGCGGCGGGCTGACTTTCGCGCAGGTCCAGGACGGCTACGGTCCGGCGCAGCCGGACATGCCGATGAGCGCCATATCGACGGGGCTGGTGGATTTCGCACTTCCCGTTGCGGAAATGGGGCCAAAGCTGATCGAGCTGGCGCACAGCTTCGGCATGCTGGACGACATGGTTGCAGTCGCCGCCGAGGCGGATGGCGAAACTGTTCTGAAGGAGGCCAAGGAGGAGATCTATCGTCTCATCCGCAACCAGATCGGGCACGATTTCTCTGGATATAAGCCCACGACGTTCATGCGCCGCGTGGGCAGGCGGATGCAGGTTGCGCATACCGACACGCTGGAGGGTTATATCGAAAAGCTGCGCAGGGACGCCCGTGAGGTCCATGCGCTGTTCCGTGACCTGTTGATCAACGTCACGAATTTCTTCCGGGATGGCGACGCCTTCGACCAATTGAAAGCCCTGGTCATCCCCAAGCTGTTCGAGGGGCGCGGCGCTGATGAGACGGTGCGGATCTGGGTGCCCGGCTGCGCCACCGGCGAGGAAGTGTTCTCGATCGCCATGCTGATGCGCGAGCATATGGACGGGCTGACCGCCATCCCACGCGTGCAGATCTTTGCCACCGACATCGATGAAACAGCGCTCGGCGTCGCCCGCGCCGCACGCTACCCTGAGGCTCTGCTCGACAGCGTGAGCCCGGAGCGCCGCAAGCGTTTCTTCATCCCCGATGGCGGGAGCCATCTGATCAGCAAGGAGGTGCGGGACCTGTGCATCTTCTCTCCGCACAGCATCATCCGTGACCCGCCATTCTCGCGCATCGATCTGGTCTCCTGCCGGAACCTGCTCATCTATTTCGGGCCGGATGTGCAGAACCAGGTGATCCCGATCTTCCACTATTCGCTGCGGCCCAGCGGCTTTCTGTTCCTGGGCACCTCGGAAAACATCAGCCAGTTCCACGATCTGTTCGCCGAGGTCGACAAGAAGAACCGGATCTTCCGCAGCCGCGACACCGGTTCGCGCTACCAGCGGCTGCCGATGATGATCGGCGGTTTGGGAGCCGACCGGCAGACCGGCGCTTCCAACTTCGGCGGCAGGCGCATGCCTAAGATCGCTCTACGCTCCTCGGTCGAAAACCAGGTGCTTGAGCGCTTCGCCCCTGCTCATGTGGTGGTGAACCGGGAAGGCGACATCGTTCACTACTCCCCCAAGACCGGAAAATATCTGCAGGCCCCAGCCGGCGTGCCGAACCGGCAGCTTCTGGCGCTGGCACGCAAGGGCCTGGGGCTCGAGCTGCGCGCGGTTTTCCGCGAGGCGGTCGAGAAGAACGAGAGCGTGACCCGCGAGAGAGTGACCATCGAAGACGATGAGGGGCGGGTGCAGATGGTGACGCTGACCATCGAGCCGCTTTGGGATTCCGGCGGCTCCGAGCCTTTGTTCCTCGTGCTGTTTGCCGATGAAGGCCCAGCCCTCAGCCGCGCCGAGGCAGCCGCCAAGCTCGATAAGCACAATGACGGCGATCTCGCCCATGTGGAGCGCGAGCTCAGAGACACGCGGGATCGCCTGCAGTCGATGATGGAGGAGTACGAGACCGCATTGGAGGAGCTGAAATCCTCCAATGAGGAGCTGGTTTCGGTCAATGAGGAGATGCAGTCGACCAACGAAGAGCTGGAGGCCTCCAAGGAGGAGCTGCAGTCCCTCAATGAGGAGATGCAGACCGTCAACGCCGAGCTCGCCGCCAAGGTGGAGGCGCTCGACCAGGCGCACAGCGATCTTCAGAACCTGTTTAACAGCACCCAGGTGGCAACCGTGTTCCTGGACAAGTCGCTGGTCATCCGCAGCTTCACGCCGGCGATTACGCAACTGTTCAACATCCTGCCCGGCGACCGCGGGCGGCCCATCACCCATGTCACCAGCAAGCTCGAGCTTCCCGATCTCGAAGCCGATATTCGCGCCGTATTCTCAGGACGGCAGATCAAGGAGCGGACGATCGTCAGCTCCGAGCACAGCGCCCACTACTTTCTCCGCGTGATCCCTTATCTCAGCTCCGAGGGGAAGGTGGACGGGATCGTGCTGACCTTCGTCGACATTTCGAGCCTGATCCAGGCTGAAGAAAACCAGCGGCTCCTGATTGCGGAGCTGCATCATCGCACCCGCAATCTGCTCGCGGTCGTTCAGTCCATCGTGCACCAGATCGCGGCGACCAGCCCCTCGCTCGAGGATTTCAAGAGCCGGTTCAATGACCGGCTCGCCGCGCTCTCCCGCGTGCAGGGGCTCCTGTCCATGTCGCGTTCGGAGGCGCTAACCGTCGGCCAGCTTGTGCGCATGGAGCTGGAGGCGCTGAATGCGCCGGAAGACGGCGGCAAGGTCCGGTTAGAGGGGCCTGAAATCGCTCTATCCACAGCCATCGTCAGGACGCTTGCGCTGGCGCTTCATGAGCTTGCGACCAATGCGGCCAAGCACGGCGCCCTGGCGAAGAATGGTGTTCTGCATATCACCTGGGCTGAGACGGCTGCCGGCACGGACAGACGTCTCGTGCTGAATTGGATGGAATCGGGCGTGCCGGTCACCCCTGGCCGGCAAGGTGACGAACGCCGGGGCTTTGGCCGGACCCTGATCGAGCGGGCGCTGTCCTACCAGCTTCACGCCAAGACGCATTACGAGCTTGGAACTGATGGGGTCCGGTGCTCGATCGACTTGCCGCTGCCGCAGCGCGGAACGGAAAACCCAACGTAATGTTCGACTTTACCGGGCTTAACATTCTGATCGTCGAGGACGAGTTCCTCGTGGCCTACGATGTGGCCGCGACACTGACCGCTTACGGCGCGCAGGTGATTGGCCCGGCGTGCTGCCTCACCCATGCCATCGAGATTGTCGAGGCCAACGGCATAATCCACGCCGCCATTCTCGACATCAACCTTGCCGGCGAGTATGTGTTCCCGGCCGCAGACAGACTTGCCGAGCGCCGCATTCCCTTCATATTCGCCACCGGCTATGACGCCGACATCATCCCCGCCCGGCATCGGGCGGCGACACGCCTCCAGAAGCCGCTCCCTCCCGAGACGCTTGCTCAGGCGCTTAGCGCCGCCGTTTTAGAATCGCGCAGTAGCTAGCGCAGGATGATTTGAGCCGGGGGCAGATCGGCGATGGTGAGCGGCCCGCCCTCGGGACCACCCTATATCGCATGCGGGGACCGGAACTCTTCGGTCATCATGTGGTCGCTCCAGCGCCAAGACCGAGACGCAAGTCAGGTCCGGTAGCAGCAGGTCAAGGAGGGAGCTGCGCTTTCACGCGCAGCTCCCTCTTGTAGATTAAGACCAGCAACTCAGCTCATTGGCTGCTTCCCTGGTGCGAAGTCTTTGGCGATGAGGTCTGCAGCGGACAGGTGCCCTGCTCCGGATTCGCGGCCTTGGTCGGCAGCTGCCCGAGTTTGGTGTTCTTCAGCTCGGGAGTGACCTGGGTCGGAAACTTCTTCTGCCCAGCCGGATAGCAGTCATAGGCCAAGAGATAAGCCAGAACCTGCGCATACTGCTCGGGCGACAGCGAGCCGGGATTGTCGCGCGGCATCGTGGTGACTACGATCTGACGCAGGTCGGCAGCCGACCAGCCGAGCATCTTGGCTTTGTTGAGATAGTCCGAGCCGCCGATCGGCGGAGCCGATTTGCCCTGCAGCTGCTCGCCGTGGCAGCTCACGCATTTCTGCTCGAAGGTCTGCCGTCCTTGCTCTGCCTGACTCTGGGTGTAGAGATGGGCAGGATCGGCGCCGCTGCTCTGGCTCTGGCTGGTCGGCTCCGCACTCTTTGCGCCAGGACAGAGCTCGCCCATTTTGTCCGTCGCCGCCGTGTGCAGCACGACGAGGTCATTGGTGACGCGCACATCCTTGACCGAAATGGCTTCGGGCAAGCGGTTCGCACCCTCGCCTCGCGGAACGGCGATAAAGGTCAGATAGCCCTTCGTCACGCCGAAAGCAGGCCCCTCGGAAGGCGGCGCGCAGCCGGAGACGGTTTTTTCGCCTGCCGGAACGCCAAGATCGGTGGTGGAAAGGGCGCCCTGCAGAGCGCCCAGCGCGCCGGTATCGGAGCCGCGGCCGAGCGCCACGAGCAAAGTCTCCAAAGCGGCGGATGCGCCCGAGCGGAACTCATCCAGCTCGTCCGCACCCAGCGCCTTGTGCAGACGGGCGTTGGCGGCCGTTGCATTCACCAGGGCCGTCTGCACCGCCGGCTGCCACGCCTTGGACCCCGCCTGGTCCTGCAGCCATTGCAGGTGTCCGATGGCCCCTGCTTCATCGCCGGGGTTGCCCGCTTCCTGAACATAGTCCGAGGCGTTCTTTCCGACGAGCGCGTTGATCGCCCGCTGCGCCGTCTCCTTGTAGGGAGCGGCTCCGGTCTTGGTGAGACTGGCGGACTGATCGAGTTCCTGGACGGCGGCCCTGAGGTCACCCAGGGCGCTCATCGCCTCGTCATGAGCATTGCGGTCGGCCGCCGAAGCGTGGCTCGAAGACATTGCAATCGCCAAGGCGAGGGCGCCGGCTGCGCCCAAGCCCGGGCGCAGCCATGTTGCGGATCTAGAGATCACCATCATTGCCCCACTACTGCGCAGCAGTTTGTGAAGCGTCAGTGCCTTGCGTGGCCTGAGCCTGCTGGTTCGGATTGGCGACGAAGGCGGTCAGATGCGCCGGGCCGATGGCCTTCTGCAACTCCGGCACCTGCAGGAAGCCGGGATCGCCCGAGGCGACGAGGATGTAGCGCTTGCCGCCCATGGCGAAGGAGACCGGCGGGGCGATGATGCTCGCGCCGGTATCGTACTGCCACAGCACCTTGCCGGACTTGGCATCATAAGCGTTGAAGTGACCATCAAGCAGGCCGGTAAAGACAAGCGAGCTCTCTTTCTGCGACCCACCGGCCGTGTAATTCATCACCAGCGCGCCGCCATTGGCTGGAAGGTCCAGATGATTGCGCCAGCTCGGGATGCCGGTATTGACATCGACGGCGTTAAACCAGCCGGTATTCCGTCCGGCCAGACTCGGAAATGCGCCTCCAAGGTAGAACTGCCCGGCGATGTAGTTCGGCTCCTCCGCCGCCGTCCACTTGCCGCACTGGTTTGTGCTCGGCACGAAGAACGTGTTGGTGGCCGGATCGTAGGCGCCGCCATTGAATTCAACGCCGCCGCTGGTGTTCGGGCAAGCGTAGTTATGCCCGTTCTGCGGCGGATCCTTCTGCTGATTCATCTGATAGCTGACAGGGGTGTTGCTGATAAGATCGCCGTTTTCGGCATTCAGCATCCAGAAGTTACCTGCCTTGTCGCCGGCGGCCACCACCTTGGTGTCCTTGCCGTCGACCTTGCCAGTGAACAGTACCGGCGGCATGGACGGATCCCAGTCATGCGTGTCGTGCGGAATGAACTGGTGGTACCATTTCATTTTCGGCTGCGACCCGGAGATGTCGAGGGCGACCATTGAATCGGTGTAGAGATTGTCGCCTTTGCGAGTGGCGCCGAGAAAATCCGGACAGGGATTGCCGACGTTGATATAGAGGGTGTCGCTGCTCGGATCGATGCCGACGCCGCTCCAGATCGCGCCGCATCCGCGCTTCCAGGACTCGCCGCTCCAGCTGTCGTGGCCGGGCTGGCCGGGACCGGGTATCGTCTCCCATTTCCAGATGCGCTCGCCGGTCTTTGGATCGAAGGCGCTGATATTGCCGATGCCGCCCCAGTCTCCATTGGAGACCCCGAGCAGTATCTTGCCCTTATAAGGCACCGGCTGCATGGTGTAGAAGCTGTTCGTCGGGTCTGCGACGGTCTGCTTGTTCCAGAGCTCTTTGCCGGTCTTGGCGTCCACAGCGGCGAGATGGCCATTGATCATGGCGATATAGAGCGTTCCGTTGAGGATTGCGACGCCGCGATTGCGGGGAAAGCCGACGATCTGCGTCGGCTTGGGATTATACTGCCATTTCAACTCGCCGGTTTGGACGTCAAGAGCGTAGATATCGTCTCGGTTGGAGGTGATATAGACCATGCCGTCCCAAACGATCGGTGTGGTCTCTATCGGACCGTTTTCCGGAATGTTGAAGGTCCACCCGACCTGCATCTGGCCGACATTTTCCGGACTGATCTCACTTTCCTTTATCTGACGGTTGCCGCTGTAATCGCCCGCCGGCAGGACCCAGTTGGACGAATCGGATCCAGCATTCAGCAGGGCATCTGAAGAGGGGCCGGGTTGGGCGTTTGAGAGGTCTGGCGCTGCGATCAAGGCGATGCCAACGAGCAGCGCGCGCCAAGAAGTTTGTCTGGCGGTTTGCATTTTGCGTCTCCAGTATCTGGATTTCTGAAGCGGCTCTCGCGTGCGCAGGACCAAAGCGCAATTGCCGAGGACCAGAGCGCAACGTGGATCCTAATCGGCAAAGGGTCGCGGAGGGGATGAGGTTCCGGCGGTCCCGCAGCTGCGTTCCACCAGCCTCAGGTGCGCGCTCATCGATAGCACGGCCAACGCAGGGAAGCCGGATGCGTCTTTGCCTCCAAAGAAAATCATTGGAAATCAGACCCAGCGCGGCCGATTTTTGCTTTGCGCCGCTGCCCTGGCCCGCTCAGCATCCGAGCCTCGGCCGGCCCGGAGTACGCCCCCGCATTACGAAAAATTATAGCGCTGTCCATCATCCCGCAACGTGGCAAGCGCCATCCCGTCGCGACGGCAGCGTCGGAACCGACGCTCTTCGGTTTCCTCATTACCGAATTCGTCTCCGCCCCATCAATTTGATGTCGCAAGCATATTACGCTGAGGGAAGGCAGCGAGATACGACCGACAATATCAATGCACCGTCGCGCTGTGCGTTGACCAGAAGTTCGGTGCCAGTGATCGCCAACAACTGGTGTTTTTGCAATTCGCTCTCAATCGTTGTGCCAACTTTAAATCGGGCGTAATCTAATCAGCTCAATGAGGCAGAAACGAACAGGCCTTGGCCAACGAAATTCGCTGCGCGGGCAGATCGAACGCGCAAACCGCTGGCAACTGCGCCCCGATTTCAGCGGCGCACTTTGGGAGGAGATCCATGACCAAACTCACTGTAAATGGTGAGCAGCGGAGCTATGACGGCGATCCGTCAATGCCGCTGCTGTGGTTTCTGCGCGATGAGCTTGCGCTCACGGGCACCAAATTCGCCTGCGGCGTTGGCCTGTGCGGCGCCTGCACCGTCCATGTGGACGGCGAGGCCGTCCGGTCCTGCACGCTGGCGATGTCGGATGCGGAAGGCAAGGCCATCACCACCATCGAGGGGCTGCACCCCAGCAACGAGCACCGCGTCCAGCTCGCATGGCAGCAGGTCAGCGTCCCGCAATGCGGCTACTGCCAACCCGGACAGATTATGCAGGCTGCCGCGCTCCTGAAGGCCAATCCCTCGCCCACAGACGAGGATATTGCCAATGCCATGTCCGGCAACCTGTGCCGCTGCGGGTGCTATCAGCGCATCCAGGCAGCCGTCCGCCTCGCCGCTACGGGAGCCTGATCATGACCAGGCACGACACCTCCAACCCCTTCCAGATCACCAATGTCAGCCGCCGCGGCGTCCTGAAAGGCTTGGCCGCCGGCGGAGCGCTGGTCCTCGCCGTGCGCATTCCAGGCGCTAGGGCAGCGAACGCCCTCTATCCGACGGGCGCCAGCGCTATGCCGAACGGCGTCGTCACCGATCCGAAGGTCTTCGTCTCCATCGCGCCCGATGGCATCGTGACCATCGTTGCTGCGCGTGCGGAAATGGGCACGGGTGCGGCCCGCACCACGCTGCCGATGATGGTCGCCGACGAACTCGAGGCCGATTGGGCCCGCGTGAAGATCATTCAGGCGCCTGGCGATGAGAAGACCTACGGCAACCAGGACACCGACGGCTCGCGCTCCGTACGCCACTTCATCCAGCCGATGCGGCTGTGCGGGGCCTCTGCGCGCACGATGCTGGAGAACGCCGCCGCCGCCAAATGGAATGTGCCAGTCACCGAAGTCGAAGCGAAGCTTCACGAGGTGGTGCACAAGCCATCCGGGCGCAAGCTCGGCTATGGCGAGCTCGCGAAGGATGCCGCAGCCCAGCCGGTGCCACCGGCCGACAAGGTGCGGCTCAAGGAGCAGGCCGCCTTCCGCTATATGGGCAAGGGCAATGTCCGCTTCACCGATCTCATCGACATCACCGTGGGCAAGGCCGTCTATGGCCAGGATATCGTGCTGCCGGGGATGAAATTCGCGGTGATCGCACGGCCGCCGGTTGTCGGCGGCAAGGTCGCAACGCTCGACTCCAGCGCGGCCGAGAAGGTGCCGGGTGTCGAGAAGATCGTGCAGCTCGAGTCCTCGACCATGCCGGCCAAGTTCGCCCCGCTCGGCGGCGTCGCCGTCATTGCCAAGAACACCTGGGCGGCGCTCAAGGGTCGTGAGGCCTTGAAGATCACCTGGGATGACGGGCCCAACGCCAGCTACAACTCGAAAGGCTATCGTGCCCATCTCGAGGAAGCGGTGAGCAAGCCCGGCAAGCTGGAGCGCAATCTAGGCGATGCCGATGCCGCTCTCGCTTCAGCCGCCAAAGTGGTCAGCAGGGACTATTACGCGCCGCATCTGGCACATGCCGCGATGGAGCCGCCCGCCGCGACGGCTCGCATGCAGAACGGCAAATGGGAGGTCTGGGCGCCGGTTCAGAGCCCGGGCGGGACGCATGACGACATCGTCAAAACGCTCGGGGTGGATGGATCGGCTGTCACCCTGCACACGACGCTGCTCGGCGGCGGCTTCGGCCGCAAGTCGAAATGCGACTATGCGCTGGAGGCGGTGCTTCTTTCCAAGGCCATGGACGGCGCGCCGGTTAAGGTGGTGTGGACGCGCGAGGACGACATCCAGCACGGCTTCTACCACACCGTGACGGTCGAGCGTCTCGAAGCGGGCCTGGACGCAAGCAACAAGGTCGTCGCCTGGCGGCATCGCAGCGCCGCGCCGAGCTTCATGGCCCTGTTCGTGCCCGATTCGAAGCACCCAGGTAATATCGAGCTGGGGCTCGGCTTGGTTGATGAGCCGTTCAACGTGCCAAACCTTCGGGTCGAGACTGGTGACGCGCAAGCGCAAATCCGTGTTGGCTGGTTCCGGTCGGTGAATAACGTCGCGCATGCCTGGGCCGTGCAGTCGTTCATTGCCGAGCTCGCGGCAGAGCTTGGGCGCGATCCGAAGGACATGCTGCTGGAGTTCATCGGTCCGGACCGCATCGTCGATCCGAGCAAGCAGGTCACCACCGAGTGGTGGAACTACGGCGAGCCGCTCGAGAGCTATCCGATCGAGACCGGCCGGCTGCGCCATGTTGCGGAGCTGGCGGCGCAGAAGGCGGGATGGGGCAAGACGCTGCCCAAGGGCGAGGGTCTCGGCATTGCCGCGCATCGCTCGTTCGTCAGCTATGTTGCCACCGTCGTGCATGTGAAGGTGGACGACAAGGGCCAGATCTCCGTGCCACGCGTCGACACGGCCGTCGATTGCGGCTTCTGCGTCAATCCCGAGCGCGCGCGCTCGCAGATCGAAGGCGCGGCGGTGATGGGGCTGACACTGGCCAAATATGGCGAGATCACCCTCAAGAACGGAGCCGTGGAGCAGAGCAATTTCCACGACTTCCAGCTCGCGCGCATCAATGAGTTCCCGCTTGAGACCAATGTGCATATCGTCGATCACCCGATCGATGTGCACGCGTCCGGTCTCGGCGAGCCCGGCGTGCCGCCCTTCGCGCCGGCGCTGTGCAATGCGATCTTTGCCGCGACCGGCAAGCGCATCCGGCAACTGCCGATCGGCGATCAACTCGCCTGACGCCACGAGAGTATCAGGCGGCTCGAAGCCCTTTCGAGCCGCCTGTCGAAATCGGTGAAAGGCTGAGGGCCTAGTGCTCAAGGCACCGGTGTGGCGTGGCCCCGCAAACTGGAAGAGGTGGCGGGCCTGATCACGTCTTCTTTCCCCCTGAATGGCGGGAAACGCGGCTGCCGTCCCTCCCCTGACCGACTCCCCACCCGGTCGCCTCCTCGCCACCCCCCCGCATTACGAAAAATTATGGCGCTGTCCATCATCCCGCAACGTGGCAATTGCCATATTCCTGGGCATGATCCCGCGCGGGCCCTCTCCCCCCGCGCTTCCGATGGAGACATGCATATGACCAACACTCCCGATACCCCCCGCGAGCCGCGCCCCGGCCGCTCCAAATTTAGCCGGCACCTGATCGCCGGCGTTAGCGCCGTGGCGCTGCTGGCCGGCATCGGCCTCACCCAGATCTCCAATTCCGTGCCGAGCCTCGCCCAGGCGCAGACCACCCAGCAGACCCAGTCCCAGACCCCGATCCAGGCGCTGCCGAGCTTCGGCGCGTTGGTCGAGCGGGTGAAGCCGGCGGTCGTCTCCGTGCAGGTGGACATCAATCCCGGCACGCGCCTCTCCAGCAATGATGACGGCGACGAGCAGCCCGGCCAGAACCCATTCGGCAACGGCCAGAACCCGTTCAAGGGCACGCCGTTCGAACATTTCTTCGACAATTTTGGCAAGGGCCAGGGCCAGCGCGGCATGCCCGGCACCCCGTTCGGCGGGCGCGGCCAGCACGTGCAGGGCCAGGGCAGCGGCTTCTTCATCACCGCTGACGGCTATCTCGTCACCAACAACCACGTGGTCGATGGCGCGACCAAGGTCGATGTCGTGACCGACAGCGGCAAGACCTATCATGCCAAGGTGATCGGCAAAGATCCCAAGACCGACCTCGCTCTGATCAAGGTCGACGGCAAGGACGACTTCCCGTTCGTGCAGATGGCGAAGACCATGCCCAAGATCGGCGACTGGGTAATCGCGGTCGGCAACCCCTATGGCCTGGGCGGCACGGTCACGGCCGGCATCGTCTCGGCGGAGAACCGCGACATCGGCTCCGGCCCCTATGACGACTTCATTCAGATCGATGCGGCGGTCAACCGCGGCAATTCCGGCGGCCCGACCTTCAACCTCAATGGTGAGGTGGTCGGCGTCAACACCGCGATCTTCTCGCCCTCCGGCGGCAGTGTTGGCATCGCCTTTGCGATCCCGACGACCACCGTGCAGTCGGTCATCCCGATGCTGAAGGAGAACGGCCATATCGAGCGCGCCTGGTTAGGGGTGCAGATCCAGCCGGTCACCGAGGACATCGCCCAGAGCCTCGGCATGGATGAGGCGAAGGGTGCCCTCGTCACCGAGCCGCAGTCGGGCAGCCCGGCGATGAAGGCGGGCCTCAAGCCTGGTGACGTGATCACCAAGGTCGACGGCAAGCCGGTCGATGACGCCCGCGAGCTCGCCCGCATCATCGGCTCCATGGCGCCCGACACCAAGGCCGAGCTGACCTATGTGCGGGCCGGCAAAGAGGCTACCCTCGACATCACCCTCGGCACGCTTCAAGACCAGGGCAAGCAGCAGCTGTCCCAGAACGAGAACGGCAAGAAGGGCGAGGAGATGGGCGGCAAGCTCGGCCTCTCCGTCGCGCCAGCCTCCAGCGTTCAGGGCAAGGGCGGCGAAGGCCTGGTGGTGATGAATGTCGATCCGTCCGGCCCGGCCGCCGATACCGGCATCAAGGAGGGCGATGTCATCCTCAAGGTCGGCACGCGCGACATCAACTCGGTGAAGGACTTGCGCCAGGCGCTCGCCGAAGCCAAGACCAACGGCCGCAACAAGGCCCTCACCCTGATCAAGTCGGGCGACGCCGAGCACTACATCGCATTGCCTGCGGCGGCCTAGCTGATCCCCCCGGCAGTAGCCATCGCAGCGGAACGTGGGCTCCCCTGAGAGCCCACGTTTTTTGTGCGCGCTCTCAGGCTGCCGGCGGTTCGCGCGGCGCCTGCGCTTCTGCCGTCATTGCGAGGGCTGCGAAGCAGACCGAAGCAATCCAGGGCCGCCTGCTCGGAGACCGCTGCCCTGGATTGCTTCGCCTTCGGCTCGCAATGACGAACTTCCACGAATGTCAAAGAGCAAACCAAAATCCCCTCGCCGGGCCGCGCCCGCGAGGCTTTCCGTCAGTTCTCTCCCTCAAACTTTTTGTTGGTCGCTCACCGTAAAGGTTCGCTCCGTAATCGAGGGACTGCGCGGGCGGCCGCTAGGGCCGGTCGCTATGTATGTTTGTGGGTGGCCCTCATGGCCGCCCGCGCGCGGTGATATTTTGGCCTCCGTCTGCTCCCGCCTTACCATTCTTCGCGTCCCGGACGACACTGTCTCGGCACACGCGAGTGTCCTGGGTATCGCAACCCAGGAGGGAAGCACACCGGGCCCCTGAATCCGGGTTCGTTACACCCACCGCGAGGCTGACCTCCGTTTCCGGCCAATTTTTCGGGCCTCTAATTCCGGTCAGCCATGCCCTCGCGTCCTCAGGCACCGCTTCCTTCCCCGACGGTGAGACGGTCTCGAGTGCCCGTGCGTCCCTCAGGGGAAGGAACGGGCCGAGTGTATGCGCGGGGAAGGGGACCGGGGACAAGTTTGGTGGGGAAAAAAGCGGACATGGTCAATGAGCGCTTAAGAAAATGACGCTTTCCGCGCCTTCAGCAGTTCTTCCGCCTTCGCCAGATTTCTCGTCGTCATTTCGGTCTGGTAAACGTCGCTCGAGGTCTCCAATACGGCGAGCGCCGCGCGATAGGCCTCCACCGCCTCCTCGAGCCGCGCCGTGCCGCTCTCGCGCTCCCCGAGCGTCTGAAGCGCGGCGCCGAGATTGTTCTGCGTCGTCGCCCAGTGCAGCGGCACGCGCTCGCGCGTCCGCTCCTGGAGCGCCGCGCGATAGGCGGCGACCGCCTCCTCCAGCCGCGCCGTGCCGCTCTCGCGCTCCCCGAGGCTCGCAAGCGCGTTGCCGAGATTGTTCTGCGTCCTCGCCCATTGGAGCGGCACGCGCTCGCGCGTCCACTCCTGGAGCGCCGCGCGATAGGCGGCGACCGCCTCCTCCAGCCGCGCCGTGCCGCTCTCGCGCTCCCCGAGGCTCGCAAGCGCGGTGCCGAGATTGTTCTGCGTCGTCGCCCATTGGAGCGGCACGCGCTCGCGCGTCCACTCCTGGAGCGCCGCGCGATAGGCGGCGACCGCCTCCTCCAGCCGCGCCGTGCCGCTCTCGCGCTCGCCAAGCGTCGCGAAGCGCGTTGCCGAGATTGTTCTGCGTCCCCGCCCATTCGAGCGGCACGCGCTCGCGCGTCCACTCCTCCAGCGCCGCGCGAAAAGCGGCGACCGCCTCCTCCAGCCGCGCCGTGCCGCTCTCGCGCTCGCCGAGCGTCCGAAGCGCGGTGCCGAGATTGTTCTGCGTCGTCGCCCAGTCGAGCGGCACGCGCTCGCGCGTCCATCTCCTGCAGCGCCGCGCGATAGGCGGCGACCGCCTCCTCCAGCCGCGCCGTGCCGCTCTCGCGCGCCCCGAGCGCCGAAAGCGCGGTGCCGAGATTGTTCTGCGTCGTCGCCCAGTGGAGCGGCACGCGCTCGCGCGTCATCTCCTCCAGCGCCGCGCGATAGGCCGTCGACCGCCTCCTCCAGCCGCGCCGTGCCGCTCTCGCGCTCCCCGAGCGCTCGAAAGCGCGTTGCCGAGATTGTTCTGCGTCGTCGCCCATTCGAGCGGCACGCGCTCGCGCGTCCGCTCCTGGAGCGCCGCGCGACAGGCGGCGATGGCAAGCAGCAGTGCTGCGTTTTCGCCCTTCTGGTCGCCGCGCTCGTGATATCCGCCTGCTCGCTCAAACAGATATGCGCCGATCTGTTCCCAGCCGGATCGCCCTTCGATTTCGGCCATCCGCCGCAGCTTTTCGACGGCGGCGTCGGCGTCGAGCACCAGCTCGTCATAACGAACCGCCTCCTCCAGAAGCCGAAGACGGCGGCGTCTGCGCTCGTCCTGGCGCTCCAACTCCACCCGTTCCTCGCGCGCGAATTCATCCATCAGCGGCGCCGACGGGTCGGCGACGGCCGGCCTTGAACCGGCGATCAGCCTCCAGCCTTGCGGCCTCGAAGGCGTCGTCCTCGTTGGTGCGCCGGCCAAGCTCCTCGACCGCAGCGGTGATCCAATTGTCGAGCCAGGAGACGAGATCGTCGCGCTCGATGTCCTCGCCGCTGAGCCGCTCCACGATCCGGCGGACCGCCGCCTCGGAGATGCCCTGCTCGGCGGCGCGCGCGAACGCGCCACCAGCGCGCGCGATTGCCAGGAGTTCGTCGAGCTTTTCGCTTTGCGACGGCTCACGCGGCTGCAGCACCTCGTCTCCCAGGAAGGCGACGATGCCTTCATAGACCGGATCGTCCCGGCCCACCGGCTTGCAAATCTGGAAATGGTCGCGATTGACGCCGACCATCCGCGCGCCGGGAAGACCTGGGATCAGGCGCTATAATAGGCGGCTTCACGATAGCTCCGCCAGCAAGGCTGTTCTCGTAATAGACGCAGTGCCGAATATTGGCTTCTTTATTGGCGATGCGGTCGCGGTAGGAACGGGCAAGATCCAGGAGCGCGGCACTGCTCATCTTTGAGGCCGCGGAGCGATTCTGAGACGAACCAGCGCACCGGTTCCGGCGAAATTGGCGACGATCGAGCCGCCATGTGGCGTGGCAAGAAACACCACCCCAGCAATCCGATCCGAGAAACTTGCCTTATCTAGCGGGCTTGTCCGCCGATCGCAGATGAGCCGTCAGCACCAGTTTCTTAATGATCAATCCGCCGAGGCTGTGACACACAAAGGCAATCGGCGTCTCGGGGTGTTTCCGAAGCTCGCGCGAGCCATCAGCTTATCGAGCACCGCCGTCGCGGCCACCTCGATCGGGCCAGCCGGTGTTCCAGACCGCCTTGTCCGCCGGATAGCCGAGCGTGTAGACGGCGGCACCGCCAATATCCTTGGCGATCCAACGCGGCCAGAAATAGCCGCCCTCCTCGCCGCCCTCATGGCACCAGGTCGTGACCGGATCGCCGCCGAGGCCATGGACGAAGATCACGTTAAGGCGGGGCTCACCCCTAGGCTTGGCAATACATCGAAGCGAAATATCGGGCATCAATATGTAACGAGAAAAATGGGCTTCAGCCGGAAATGGTCTTGCGCCGTTCCGTTACGCCTGCGGTTAAGAGCTATAGCAAACTTTCAAGCAACCGCCAGCGTCATGCAACGAGGCTCACACCAGCCCCTGGAAATACCCTCCTCACTTCGCGTTTTACGAGAGCGGTTCCTTAGCTTCAGTGGTCGGCTCGCATCAGTGTTCCCGGCCACTTGATGCTGGTTCCAAATTACCAACGGCGAGCTTTCAGAACCTCCAGATGGCACTGACGTGAAATCGACGTCCACTTTATCGGCAGCAATATGACCCGGTTCACCTTCTACGTCCTGACCCTCGCCGCGATTTTCGTCGGAGCGAGCCTTTTTCACTCGGCTGCGGCGCCAACTGCGCAGGAGCAGGTCAAACGCCTCGGGCGCGGGATGAACGTCCTGTGCTATGATCCGATCTGGCAGGACCCGGCCAAAGCTCGCTTCAAGCCTGAGTACTTCAATCGAATTCGTGACGGCGGTTTCCAGCACATCCGCCTGAACCTGCAGGCTTTCAGCCATATGGATGAGGACAATAAGCTCGATCCGCGCTGGCTCTCGACGCTCGACACAGTGGTGCAACAGGCGCTAGGCGCCGGCCTGATGATCATCCTTGACGAGCACGATCATCAGCTCTGCGGTGAGGACCTGGCCGCCTGCCGGGCGAAGCTGCTGGCATTTTGGGAGCAGGTGGCACCGCATTTCGGGAAGGCGCCTCACGCGGTGCTCTTCGAACTCCTGAACGAGCCCAACGGCCAGCTAACGGCGGATGCCTGGAACGCCCTGCTCGCCGAGGTGCTGGCGGTGATCCGCCGCAGCAATCCGCATCGTACCGTGGTGATCGGCCCCGCCAATTACAATCATTTCCGCGCGCTGGACCAACTTGAGGTGCCGGCGGCGGATCGTAACGTCATCATCACTGTTCACTATTACGAGCCCTTCGACTTCACGCATCAGGGCGCAGGCTGGACCACGCCGAGCCGGGAGACCGATATTGGCTACAGCTGGGGTGCCCTGCCGGAGAGGGCACAGGTGATGCAGGACTTCGACAGCATCGCCGCCTGGAGCCAGTCGCACCAGCGGCCGATACTGGTCGGGGAGTTTGGCGCCTACGAGAAGGGTGACATGGCATCCCGCGCCGCCTGGACCGGGGCGGTAGCCCGAGCCGCGGAGGCGCGGGGGTTCGCCTGGAGCTACTGGCAGTTTGAAACCAGCTTTGAGGCTTACGACATGCAGCGCGACGACTGGATCGCGCCAATCCGCGACGCGCTCGTGCCGCGTTGAAGGCCGTGGGATAGGAACTGGGCCACTCTCATAACGGGCGTTGGCGCCGCCGTGCGCGGACTTTGACGCCGCCAATCCCACGCGCTGGCCCGGTGCGCCGCGGTGCCGAGGCGGCAGCCCTCTCCGCAACCTCTTGCTTTTGCGCGCGTTATCGCCATTTCTGGCTGCACCATGCGCGCCTTTGCAGAACTTCTCGACCGGCTGTATTTCACCCATAGCAATCTGGCTAAGGCAGCGCTCCTGCACGACTACTTCGCGCACACGCCCGATCCCGACCGCGGCTGGGCGGTGGCGGCGATTGCGGGGGAGCTGCGCTTCGATCTGTTCAAGCGCGCCTTGGTGCGCGATCTTGTGGCCGAGCGCGTCGATCCGAACCTCCTCGCCATGTCCTATGACTATGTTGGCGAGATGTCGGAGACCATCGCGCACCTCTGGCCAGCGCCGCCGGATGCGTCCGCGCGCGCCGAGCTGCCGCCCTTGCATGAGGTGATCGCCGAGTTCCGCGAGCGCACCAAGCCGCAGATCCGCGAATACCTCGCCGCGCTGCTCGACATCGCCGCGCCCGCCGAGCGCTGGGCGCTTCTCAAGCTCGGCACCCAGACGCTGCGCATCGGCGTCTCCGCAAGGTTCCTCAAACGCATTCTCGCCGATTACGGCAAGGTCGATGTCGGCGCGGTGGAGGAGGTCTGGCATGGCCTCACGCCGCCTTATGAGGACCTGTTCGCCTGGCTGGAAAAGCGCGGGCCGAAACCCGACACCGCCGACAGGATCGTGTTCCACCCGGTGATGCTCTCCAATGCGCTCGACGATGCCGATGTCGGCCTGATCACGCCGGACGAATTCCAGGCCGAGTGGAAATATGATGGCATCCGGGTGCAGATCGTCAGCCTGCCAGCGGGCAAGGCGCTGTTCTCGCGCACCGGGGACGATGTCAGCGGTGCGTTCCCCGATCTCCTCGCCCGCGTCGATTTTCACGGCGTGCTCGACGGCGAGCTGGTGGTGCGCAAGAACGGCGAGATCGGCTCGTTCAACGACCTGCAGCAGCGTCTGAATCGCAAAACCCCCGGCTCGAAGCTGGTGGCGGAGACGCCCGGCCATCTCATCCTCTATGACGTGCTGCGTCTGGAGGAGGACGATCTGCGTGCCCTGCCGCTCACCGAGCGCCGTCAGCGGCTCGAGGAATGGTATCGCTCTCTCGAGCCCGATTATATGGAGCTGTCGCAGCTCCTCGCCTTCGATGGCCCGGAAGACCTCATCCGCCTGCGTGCCGACGCGCCCGAACTCGGCGGCGCCTTCATCGAAGGGCTGATGCTGAAACGCAAATCCAGTGCCTATGTCGCCGGGCGCCCGCAGGGACAGTGGTACAAATGGAAGCGCGACCCGCATCTGGTGGATGCGGTGGTGATGTATGCCCAGCGCGGCTCCGGCAAGCGCTCCTCCTTCTATTCCGATTATACCTTCGGCCTCTGGCAGGACGGCGAACTGCTCCCCGTTGGCAAGGCGTATTTCGGCTTCACCGACGAGGAGCTGCGCCAGCTCGACCGCTGGGTGCGTAACAATACGGTCAATCGTTTCGGCCCGGTGCGCGAGGTCGAGAAATCGCTGGTGTTCGAGGTGGCGTTCGACAGCGTGCACGCCTCGACACGTCACAAATCCGGCGTCGCCATGCGCTTCCCGCGCATCAACCGCATCCGCTGGGACAAACCCGCTAGCGAAGCCGACCAGCTCGACACCCTGGAGAAGCTGATTCGCTGACGGGACTTCGACAAAAAAAGCCCCCTCACCCGGCCGCCTGACGGGACTGTCATCGCCACCCGAAAACGCCTAATCTTGGCCCGAGGAAACGCTAGGAAAGGCAGCCACATGCTGAAAATCTACGGCCGCGCGAACTCCATCAATGTCCGCAAGGTGCTGTGGACCTGCGAGGAGATCGGCATTCCCTTTGAGCGCGAGGATTGGGGGCGCGGCTTCCGGCCGCTGAGTGATCCGCAGTTCCTGGCGATCAACCCGTTCGGCCTCGTGCCGGCAATCGACGACGACGGCTATATTCTGAGCGAGTCGCACGCCATCGCCCGCTACCTCGCCGCTAAGCATGGCCGCGATGACCTGCTGCCGACAGACCTGAAGCAACGCGGCACGGTCGAGAGCTGGATGGAATGGCAGGGGTCCGAGGTTGCCAGCGCGTCCCGCGCCGTCGTTGTCGCCAACATCTTCAAAATCGACCTGCCCGGCGGACAAGCGGTGATCGATGCCTCGCTCGCCGAATGGCCCAAGAAAATGGCTGTCATCGAGAACCAGCTTGCCAAGACCGGCGCCTTCATTACAGGGGCCGACTTCACCCTCGCCGATATCTGCATCGGCCTCACCGTGAACCGCTGGCTCATGGTGCCGACCGGCAGCAAGCCCGAATTCCCGGCGATCGCCGCCTATTATGACCGGCTCAGCGAACGACCCGGCTATCAAAAGCATGGGCGGAACGGCATGCCGTGACGGGTGTTAGGCGGTCTTTACCGCTGCTGAGGAGAGCACATGGGCGGATCACGAGACGGCAGCCCGGCGATCGCGCGCATCTGGCGCGGCCGCACGACACGGGAGAAGGCCGACATTTATGCGGATTATCTCTATGAGGAGGGCATCAGGCCGCTCGAGAAGAAAGCCATGGGCGTGCAGCTCTTGCGCGAGGATCGAGAGACCGAGACCGAGTTCATCACCATTTCCTATTGGGAGAGCGTCGAGGCGATGTCCAGCTTCACTGGCGGTGATCCGAACCAGATCCATCATCTCGATCGCGATGAAGAGTTTCTGATCGAGCTGCCCAAGAGCGTGCAAGTGCTGCAAGTCACCGCCAGTAGCGGCAATTGCGGCGGCGAGGCTTAGCCGCCTTGCCAAGGTTAGCGATGCTGCGAGCGTCGCCCGCGCCATGACCAGCGCGCCGATCACTCGCCGCGGCTTCATCGGCAGCACGCTCGCCGCCGGGACGGCGGCGGGTGCGGCGATGGCCGGTTGCTTGCCGTACATCGCCAGCCCCGGCATGGCGAACGCCCAGCCGGGCAATCCTCCCAACACCCTGCGTTTCGCCTGGATTTCTGACACGCATCTGGACCTCAAGCCGGCGAATTCGCGCTTTATCGAGAGAGCCCTACGCGCCGCGCGAGAAGTGCGGGCCATGGACCCGCCGGCTGACTTCTTGATCTTCGGCGGCGACCTCGCGCAGTTCGGCGATCCTGCTGCGCTGGAGCTGGGAGCTCAGATCCTCGGCCAAATCGGCATCAAGACCTACTTCATCCCTGGCGAGCTCGACTGGTACCGCGACATGGGGACGACCTGGACCGAGATGTTCGGGCAAACCCCCTGGACCTTCGATCATAAGGCCGTTCGCTTTATTGGTCTCGACACCGTCTCCCGGGCGGCCGATTTCTGGACGCTGCGCAAGATGAGCGCAAAACAGCGCATCATGCATATCGCCAGCCTCGATGGCGGCTTAGGGGGCGGGTGGGCAAGCGTCGGCATCGAGCAGCTCGATTATATCACCAATGCGCTCTCCGACTGGCCGAAGGATCAGCCCATCGTCATCTTCAGCCACAACCCGCTCTATGACTATTACGCGGGCTGGAACTTCTGGGTACGCGATTGGCAGCTGGTGCAGGAGGCGCTGCGGCCCTACTCCAATGTCACCAACCTGCATGGCCATTGCCATCAGCTGGTTGTTCACGCAATCGATGGTATGCGGTTCCTCGGCATGCCGGCGACCTCCTGGCCGTGGCCTTACGCGCCGGAAAGCGTGCCGGCGTTGACGCGGCCGATCGCTCGCACGGGGCCGGACGACCCGTTCGCGGGCGTCGGCTGGGGCAACCTCACCTTCGATCGAGCCAAGCTGGAGCTCGGCTCCGAAATAACGATGTGGCGCCGGGATAGCCTGGCCGCCAATCCCGAGAGCAGCACCGCCGCAAACAATTCAACTCAGATCGTGTGGCCGCGTCACACAGCCGGGTGATGCGAGCTATTGCTTTCGCCGCCATTCTCCCCGAGAATCGGTGCCTAGCCGCATATCTGCTTGAGCTTGGGGCTAATACCAACAGGGGCGGGGTGGCTTATAGCTCACGTGTCCCGACAGGAACGAACGCGATGTCTCCACGTTCGCCCGAACTCGCCGACCGGTTGCGTGCCTTCGAAGAAGCGTGCCGTGAGCAGGGCTTCCCTGTGACGGTGCAGCGGCGCGTCATTTTCGAATGTGTGCTGCAGCGGCATGACCATCCAACCGCCGATCAGGTGCATGAGCAGGTTCGTGCCAGGGCTCCGGAAATTTCGCGCACCACGGTCTATCGCACGCTGGAGGCACTGGTGCAGATGGGAGCCATCCGGCGTGCGCATCACCTGGGGCCGGCCTCGCGTTTCGACGCCAATACCAGCCATCACCATCACCTCGTCTGCACGCGCTGCAATTCGGTGGTCGATTTCGAGGATCCGCGCCTCGACCGGCTGCCGATCCCCGACAAGGCGCTGACCAGCTTCCAGATCTTGGATTACTCCGTGCACTATGCCGGGCTGTGCGCCCACTGCCAGAAACTGGAAGGCGAGAGCGATCCCTAGCGAGCGGCTTTCATTTGCACGTCACTTTCCTCGCCCAACCGTTGCGGCGATATCGATCTGAGGACATTGCCGATGCATCATCATCAGCTCTGCTGCGCGCGCAACGACGCGGCGCCAATGCCGTTCGCGCCGCGACAAGCGGCCGCCGATCCGGCAGCGGCCTTCGACCGGGATGAGTGCCTTGATCTCGCCGACACCGCCCTGCGCCTTGCCCGCATCGCCGGGGCCGGCTACGCCGATATCCGCATCGGCGGCAATGAGCGCGAATACCTGTTTGCCCGCGAGGACAAGCTCCAGGCCATCAATTATGGCCTCGATGCGGGGTTCGGTGTCCGCGTACTGATGGGTGGAAGCTGGGGGTTTGCTGGCAGCAGCGTACTCAGCGAAGCCGAGATCGATCGCATGCTTGCGCTGGCGGTCGAGAACGCACGGGCGAACGCACTGATCCAGGCCGAGCCGATCGTAATCGAGGACCTGCCCGCCTACCGCCAGGACTGGGTCATGCCCTTGCGGACCGACCCGTTTGCCGTGGCCACCGACATCAAGACCACCCATCTCCTCGCCATCAACGAAGCGGCGCTGAAAAGCGGCGCCGACTTCTGCTCGTCCATGCTTTATTTCGTCCGCGAGCAGAAATTCTTTGCCTCGACCCGCGGCAGTGCGATCTTCCAGACCAGGGTGCGCAGCGATGGCTCTTTCCGCATCAGCGCGGTGAACAAGGATACCGGCAAATTCGCGACCCGCGAGAGCATGGCGCCGTCACGCGGCGCGGGCTGGGACTATATCGAGAGCTGCGATCTCATTGCCGAGGCGACCCGCGCCGGCGGCGAAGCGCGCGAGAAGCTTGCGGCAAAGCCGATCGAGCCGGGCATTTATGATGTCGTCATCGCGCCGACCAATCTGTTCCTGACCATTCACGAAACGGTTGGGCATTCGACCGAGCTCGACCGAGCGCTCGGCTGGGAGGCGGATTTCGCCGGCACCTCTTTCGTCACGCCGGACAAGCTGGGCAAATTGCAGTTCGGCTCCCCCTTGATGACGGTCATGGCCGACCGGTCGCAGGATGGCGGGCTCGCGACGGTCGCCTTCGATGATGACGGCGTGCAGACTGCGGGGAAGGAGTTCCCGATCGTCGAGAACGGCATTTTCAAGAATTACCAGATGGCGCTGGGGCAGGCGCAATATATCGGCCGCGACGCCTCGAATGGTTGCGCCTATTGCGACAGCCCCACGGCTTTCCCCATCCAGCGCATGCCGAATATCTCGCTGCAGCCGAACCCGCAGAGCTGCTCGCAGGGTGACCTGATCGGCGGCATTGAGCGCGGCATTTATATCGATGGCGCGGGTAGCTGGAGCATCGACCAGCAGCGCGACAACTTCCAGTTCGGCGGCCAGCTGTTCTATGAGATCCGCAACGGCCAGCTTGGCGCCATGCTGCGCGATGTCGCCTATCAGGGGCGCACCACTGCGTTCTGGAATTCGCTGGACGGCCTCGGCGACCGCTCGACCTATTTTCTCGGCGGCACGTTCAGCTGCGGCAAGGGCCAGCCGATGCAGGCGGCGCCCGTGTCGCATGGCGCGGTGCCGGCCCGCTTCCGCAATGTCACGGTGCTGAACACCGAGCGCGAGGATGTTTGACCGATGCTGCTCACCCCCGAAGACGTCAGGGACATCACCAGCCGGCGCCTCGCCGCCTCGCGCGCCGATGGCTGCATCGTTCGCATCGGCGGCGGCAATAAGCTGAACCTGCGCTTTGCCCGCAATAGCGCGACCTCCAACGGCGCGCGCAGCGCGGTCAGCATCTCCATGACCTCCGAATTCGGCCAGCAATCCGGCTCGGCGACGGTGAGCAGCCTCGATGAGGACGCGCTGGAGGAGGCCCAGCGCCGGTCCGAGGCAATCGCCCGGCTTGCGCCGGCCGATCCCGAGCATATGCCGCCGCTCGGACCCCAGTCCTATGCCCCCGGCATTGCCTTCGATGCGGCGACCGCGGATTTGCGAGCGTCCGCGCTCGCCGGGGCGGCGCAGACCGCAATTTCCGCAGCGATCGCGCACAATGTCGATGCGGCCGGCTACACCGAGGTCGGGGCGCAGTTTCGGGCGATGGCGACCAGCGCCGGCCTGTTCGCCTATGAGCAGCACAGCCTCGCCGATCTGACCGTCACCGCGCGGCGCAAGGATGGCAGCTGGTCGGGCTGGGCAGGAGGGTCGGATTTCCGCTTCGGCGCGCTCGATCCTACGCGGATTGCCGAACGAGCCGTGGGCAAAGCGGCCCAGGAGACGCCGCCCCTCGATCTCGAGCCGGGACAATACACCGTGATCCTCGAGTCGGCGGCGGTCGGCGAGCTGCTCAATTACCTGCTGTGGTCGATGGACGCCCGCCGCGCCGACGAAGGACAGAGCTGGCTCAGCCGGAGAGGCGGGGGCACCCGGCTTGGCGAAGAGCTGTTCGATCCGCGCGTGACCCTCACCTCCGATCCCGCTGACCCGCTCGCGCCGATCCCGCCTTTCGGACGTGAGGGCCTGCCCCAGGAGCGCACCGTCTGGGTGGAGAACGGCGTCGTGAAGACGCTGGCGGTGTCGCGCTATTGGGCTGCCAAGACCGGGCGCGAAGCGCGGCCGAGTCCCTCAGGCCTCGTCATGGCCGGAGGTCCGACTTCGATCGAGGAGATGATCGGCGGCATACAGCGCGGCATTCTGGTGACGCGCGTCTGGTATAGCAATATGCTCGATCCGCGCACGCTGCTGGTGACGGGCCTCACCCGCGACGGCAATTTCCTTATCGAAAATGGTCGGATCGTCGGGCCGGTGCGCAATTTCCGCTTCAATGAGAGCCTGATCGCCATGCTCAGCAATATCGAGGCGATCGGCCCGACGGAGCGCGTGCACGGCGGCGATATTGCCAGCGGCTCGATCGCGGCCCCGCCGCTTCTGGTGAAGTCGTTCACCTTCTCCTCCCGCTCCAGCGGGATTTAAACACGCTCTCGACCTGCAGTGGTGTCATCCCTCCGAAAGGGGGCATCCAGTAATACGAAAAGCGTCTCGTGTGCTGGATTCCCGCTTGCGCGGGAATGACAACAGAGCGGGAATCGATGCCGCCAAAAAGGCAGCGCCAGCTCAAACAACCGGCGTTTCGCCGCGCACAATCTGCGCAAACACCGCCATGTCGATATTGCCGCCGGAGAGGATCAGCGCGGCGCGCTTGGTGCTCTTGCCGCGGCTGTCCTTCAGCAGGGCCGCGAGCGCAGCGGCCCCCGCGCCCTCCGCCAGATTATGCGTGTCGGTGTAGATCATCCGCACGGCTTCGGCGATTTCGGCCTCGCTCACCCGGACGATGCCGCCCGCGCCTCGCCAGATGATGTCGAACGGCTCGTCTTGCGGCTCCCGGCAGGCCATGCCGTCGGCGAAGGTGCGCGCGCTCTCCGTCGAGACCGGTCGGCCCGCTTCGAGCGACAGAGCGAAAGCCGGCGCATTTTCAGCAACGACGCCGACGATTTCCGTCTTGAGCCCGAGCAGATCGCGCACGGTGATCAGCCCGCAGATGCCGGAGCCCATGCCGATCGGAACATAGACGCGGTCGATCTCCGGCCATTGCGTGAACAGCTCATGCGCATAGCTGGCAACACCGATCACCAGCCCCCGGTGGAACGAGGGCACGTAGTGATAGCCGCGCTCTTCCTCAATGCGCACCGCAATTTTGCGGCTTTCGTCGAAGTCCTTGCCCGCGACCATCAGCGTGCCGCCGAAGGCTACCATCGCGGCGTTCTTTTCGGGCGAATTGCCCTCCGGGACCACGATCAGCGCCGGAATGCCGGCGCGCGCAGCGGCAATCGCGACCGACTGGCCGTGGTTGCCTCGCGTTGCAGTGACGAGACCGGTCGGCATTTGCCCGCTTCGGCGCAGCGTCTCCAGATAGGTCAGCCCGCCGCGCGCCTTGAACGATCCGGTCGGTGTATGGTTCTCGTGCTTGAGGATGACATCCATACCGGTGCGGCGCGCCAGCAGCGGCCAGGCATAGGCGGGAGTTGGTGACACGAGGGTGCGCACCACCTTCGTCGCATCCTCGAGCTCACTGAGACTGAAAAGCGGCATGGCTACTCCTCCTGCTCGGGCGGTTTCTCATTTGATAGCAGCAGATGGCCTGGCGAGGCTTTCAGGATTCTGATCCAAACGCTTTGGCGCTGCACACGAACCGCTTTGAGCGGACGGCGTTGCGGCTATGATGAGCTATGCAGGCACGAACACATAAGGTGAGCCAAGCCAGGCGGCGTCCGCACAAGCTGGTGATCGATGGCTTATGCGAGATCGAACTGCTTCCCGCTGCCGGGTACCGGGCATCCTATACGCCGCCTCATCCCGTGATCGGGTTTGGGTTTGATGCCCAATCCGGCGTGCACGCGTTTGCGAGCAGTCGCCGGAGCGCGTTTTATGCGAGACCCAACCATCTCTCCTGGGTGCCGGCGGGATGTGATATTTATTCACAGTCCGACAAAGGCGGCGAATATCTGAAGATTACGCTTTACCAGATCGTTCCCCGATGCCATCGCGCCGAGCACCGTTTCAGCAATGTCATCGACCCGATCGCGATCGGCGCCGCACACCGATTGCGCAGCGATTTGATTGCCAGCAATCCCGCCGATCCCCTCGGGTGTGCTCGCCACCTTCGGATCCTCATGGATCGGATCGCCTGTCATCTGACTGGCCGTTGTGCGGAACCGCGCGCAGCATCATGGATGACGCCGCGCCGGTTGCGTCATGTTGATGAGCTCATCGAGGCCGGCTTGGATAAACGGCTCGCCGTGCACGAGTTGGCCGCCGCACTTGGGCTTTCCGCCGGATTTTTCTCGCGCGCATTCAGGGCGGCGACTGGAAAGGCACCCTACGACTACATTATCGACCGCCGCGTCGCCCGCGCCCGCATGTTGTTGCAGGTGCCAGACTTCACCTTATCGAACGTCGCTTACGCCAGCGGTTTTTCCTCACATGCCCATATGAGCGCCGTCTTTCGTGAAAGGTTGGGGGCCACGCCGAGCGACATCCGGCGCACTGCGGCGCATTGAGCCTTTATGCGTGATAATTTTAGCTGGGATAGATCGATATAGCTTCTCGCTCCGTGTCATTCCATCGCGGCGATACCGTCCGCGATTGCAACCGTGCGGCGCGCCATCTCCGCATGCATGATCTCGGCCATGCGTCCCTCAACCATGATGACACCCTTGCCGAAATTCTCCGGCAGAGCGAAAGCGGCGATAATCTTCTGCGCCCATTCGACGTCCCCGGCGGCGGGCGTGAACACCGCGTTGCACGGATCGATCTGGCTGGGGTGCACGAGCGTCTTACCGTCCATGCCAAGCAGTCGGCCCTGCTCGCATTCGGCCCGGAAGCCGGCCTCATCGCCAATCGCGTTGTACACCCCGTCCAGCACATCGATGCCGTAGGGCCGAGCAGCAGCGATGGTGATCGAGAGCCAGGCCAGCATGCCGATGCGATCGCCGCCAAGCGAGGCGCGGGTCTCCTTGGAGAGGTCGTTGGTGCCCATCACGAACACGGTGAGGGGATAAGCCTCGGCGGGGCCACCCGCCGCGATCTCGGCTGCATTGAGAATGGCGAGCGGGGTTTCCATCATCGCCCAGAGCGCCAGGGTTGGCGGCGCACCGGCCGCGCTCAGTGCAGCGCGGGCCACTTGCAAGTCCGCGCACGACTGCACCTTGGGCAAGAGCAGCGCGTCGGCGCCGCTGAGCGCCGCAGCCTTCAGATCGGCCTCACCCCACTCTGTGCTAAGGCCATTGATGCGCACCACCACTTCGCGGCGGCCATAGCCGCCGGCCTTCACCGCGGCAACAGCCTGCTCACGCGCATGATCCTTTGCGTCCGGCGCGACCGCGTCCTCCAAATCGATGATGATGCCGTCGGCAGCAAGCGACTTCGCCTTCTCCAAGGCACGGGCGTTCGAGCCCGGCATATAGAGCACGCTGCGGCGTGGGCGAACGACTGTCATGCGGGATACCTCGCTGGCTGGGGAAGCAAAGAGCTTATCATCGCAGGCCCGATTCCCGTCAATGATGGGAGGGTGGGAGCGGCGCGACGACGCGTGTCCCTCTGCTGAGGGCCACGTCATATTACGGTGAGAGTTTCTGCCGGACGAGTGGTGTGCCAAAGACACACGCAGGATGGCCCATGTGTTGACCACTGTTGGCACGGCAAGGTTCTGCCCTTTTCATGCCCAAATTGCAGGCAAAGGTCTGCCGCAAGATAAAAAGGCCTGCCCTTCGCCGTTAGACGAGGAGCAGGCACAATCTTCGTAGAAAGTCGATGGACGGTCACCCGCGCCGCCAAGCCGCTTAGACCGCCATTCTTATTGCCGACCAAAGGCCGACTTTATTGGGGATCGGCAAGTACGCATTCGGACAGACAAAAAGACCACCCCTATACAACGGGTACGATAAAATACGCCTCTACGCCTTTATGGGGCGCAGTTGTCCAGATATTAGAACACACATCCCCAATTTAAATTAATAGAATTGCAACCACCGTTGACATCGATTGCTGCAGCTCTTCATCAAATCCCGCCGACTTTCTTTCCGTCCTGCGTGAAAGTCCATCATCGCGGTAAGGCTTTTGTAACGAAATGATCCAGCAGGCGATGTGGCTTTTGTCACACCAAGTCGTCGTTGCGCATGGTTGTAGCTTTTTTGCAACTGCAACCGCCACGGCAGGCTAACCGCCCTACTCGCCGCTCGCCTCTTGGACGAGCCGTTCGAGCTGCGCGATGCTCTTCACGGTGATCGTGCGGCCTTTGCGTTCGATGATTCCGAGCTTGCTCAGCCGGCTCAGCTCACGTGATACGGCCTCACGATGCGTGCTGATGCGCGCGGCCAGATCCGAATGGGTCGGGGCCGGGCTGAGTTCCGCATTCCCCGTATCGTCGAGTGACTTTTTTGCCATTCGGAGCAGCTCACAATGCACGCGGTTCCTTACGCCAAGCGTGCTGAACTCGACGATGCGCGCGGTAAGTGTCCGCAGCAATCCCACTAGATGGCGCATCACCGCTGCCGCGAAACCGCGGTCGATTTCGGTGAGCTCCCAAAACAGTTGCGCGCTGATTGCCAGAACGGTGCATGGCCGTACCGCTTCGACGGTGGCAGAGCGCCCTTGGCCGTCGATCGCTGCGAATTCGCCGACCACTTCGCCAGGGTCGATGCGCCGGAATGCCACCGCCTTGCCGCCCGCGGAATAGAAGGTCACGCGCGCCTGTCCGGAGAGCAGGATGAACACATCCTGGGACGGATCGCCTCGGCGGATCAGCTCCTGACCCTTGACGAAGGTCAAGCGGGAGCCTTGCTTTTCCAGTCGGCTCAGCCCTGCATCCGACATCTTCGCAAGTAGCGGGACGCTGCGCAGGGGCAGCTTCCGGTAGTCGATTTTTGGTCCGCTAGGTTGGCGCCGGCTACCACCCTGGCCACCACTGCGCGCTCCGGTCGGATTATGTTGCGCAGCGAAGGATACCGCGAAAGCTACTCGTTTTTCGTCTGTCATTTTCTTTTCTCTTCACGAAAACCGGGCAAGTTTTCACGCGAAAACACTTGACAAGCCGGGAGAAAGGCCAACTCCTACAACCGTTAGTTTCAGGTTTTTGTGTCCGAGTTTTGGCCGCGAATTGATAGTTAGCAGGCAAGGCAGTTATGCAGCGTAAATTGACCGCAATCGTGGCAGCCGACGTAGTTGATTACAGCATTCATCTCGGCAGGGACGAAGTCGCAACACTGACCACGCTCAATACACTTCGGCGCGAGGTGGTTCTTCCAGCGGTGGATAACTATAACGGCCAAATCATCCGGTTGATGGGTGACGGCTCGATCATAATTTTCGACAGTGCGCTCGCGGCGCTGCAATTTGCCATGGATGTACAGAGCGTTATGGCCGAGCGGGCCGAGCAAGCTGAAGCGGACTCGACTATTGAGTTCCGCATGGGTGTCAATCTCTCCGACATCATCCTGCAGGATAACGACATCCATGGTGACGGCATTAATATTGCCGTGCGGCTGGAGGAACTGGCACCCGTCGGCGGAATTTGCGTGTCCCACAGCATTTATATGCAAACCAAGGGCGCCGCGGGCCGAGAGTTACTGCCGCTCGGCGAGCGGCAGCTCAGAAACATCGCCGAGCCGGTGTTCGTCTGGCGATGGCATCCGCGCAAGAACACTGGCGATCTCGGCAGTGTCAATCCTTTTCCGATGCGCAAAGGCGAGTATCAGGGGCGGCAAATCCTGGATCCCCAGGTCACCGCGCTGCTCGTTGATCTGCATATGCGCTCCGCCAGGCTCGCCGTCTCGGATGCCTTCGATGCGATACTGAGCGAGCCCGATGAGGGGCGCAACGTGAGCATGGAGGACATTTACAGAATACTGGGGGAAAAGCTGAATGCGGCACGCGGGATGCTGCACCCCATCCAGATCGAATCCGTCGGCGACATCCGGGATTTTACGGTTGGACTATGGCAGAACCCGCAGTCCATGGCCGAATTCGTCTCCAATGTGTTCGACAGCGCCTCGACCTCCTATGCTGCGCGGCTCCTGCCGCTGATTCAGAATATCCTCAGCGCCGACACGCCGCCCTTGGCCAAGCGCACGCAATTTTTGGAGCTGGTGCACACCTTCATGACCAATGACATGGCGCCCCGCCTCAAGAGCGTCATCAAATACGCTTTCGTCGAGACCGCCTGAACTCAGACGCGCCCTCGCCTCGCCTTCCTCGCCTGACGCCACCTCAGACCTCCACAAGGCTTGAGAAACAGCGGCGGGAGAGCTACAAACAGCGCCAATTTCCCTCAAATTTTGCGAAGAGCTCATGGCCGCATATCAATACGTGTACGTCCTGCAAAAAGTCTCCAAGACCTATCCTGGCGGCAAACAGGTGCTGAAGGACATCTCGCTGTCCTTCCTGCCCGGCGCCAAGATCGGCGTCGTCGGCGTCAACGGCTCGGGCAAGTCGACCTTGATGAAGATCATGGCCGGGCTCGACAAGGACTTCGTCGGCGAGGCCTGGGCGGCGGAAGGCATCCGCATGGGATACCTGTCGCAGGAGCCGGAGCTCGACCCCTCAAAGGACGTGCTCGGCAACGCCATGGAAGGCGTGGCCGAGAAGAAAGCCATGCTCGACCGCTATAACGAGCTGGCGATGAACTATTCCGAAGAGACCGCCGACGAGATGGCGAGCCTCCAGGACATCATCGACGGCCAGAACCTGTGGGATCTCGACGCGCAGGTCGAGCAGGCCATGGATGCGCTGGGCTGCCCGCCCAGCGATGCGAATGTCACAACGCTCTCGGGCGGCGAGAAGCGTCGCGTGGCGCTGTGCAAACTGCTGCTCTTCAAACCCGACATCTTGATGCTGGACGAGCCGACCAACCATCTGGACGCCGAGACCACGGCCTGGCTGGAGCGCTATCTGAAGGACTATGCCGGCTGCGTGATCCTCGTCACCCACGACCGCTACTTCCTCGACAATCTCACCGAATGGACGCTCGAGCTCGATCGCGGCCAGGGCATCCCCTACAAGGGCAACTACTCGAGTTGGCTGGAGCAGAAGGCCAAGCGCGTCGCCCAGGAGCAGCGCGAGGAGGAGGGCAAACAGCGCACCCTCTCGCGCGAGCTGGAATGGATCCGCTCCAGCCCCAAGGCGCGCCAAGCCAAGTCCAAGGCACGCGTCAACGCCTATAATGAGCTTGCTGAGAGCATCGGCCGCGAGCAGATCGGCAAGGCCCAGATCACCATTCCCGCCGGCCAGCGGCTGGGCGGCGTGGTGCTGGAGGCGGATGGCCTGACCAAGGCGTTCGGGGACAAACTCCTGATCGACGGCCTCGCTTTCACGCTGCCCCCCGGCGGCATCGTCGGCGTGATCGGCCCGAACGGCGCCGGCAAGACCACCCTGTTCCGCATGATCACCGGCAAGGAAAAGCCCGATGGCGGCTCGATCCGTTTAGGGGAGACGGTGAAGCTGGGCTATGTCGACCAGTCCCGCGATCATCTCAATGATAAGAAGACCGTGTGGGAGGAGATCTCCGGCGGCAACGACATGATCACCCTTGGCAAGCGCGAGGTGCCGAGCCGCGCCTATTGCGGCTGGTTCAACTTCAAGGGCCCGGACCAGCAGAAGAAGGTCGGCCAGCTCTCGGGCGGCGAGCGCAACCGCGTGCATCTCGCCAAGATGCTCAAGGACGGCGGCAACCTGATCCTGCTCGACGAGCCGACCAACGACCTGGACGTCGAGACGCTCTCCTCGCTGGAAGCTGCGCTCGAAGATTTCCCCGGCTGCGCCGTGGTGATCAGCCACGATCGCTTCTTCCTGGACCGCCTCGCCACCCATATCCTCGCCTTCGAGGGCGACAGCCATGTCGAGTGGTTCGAGGGCAATTTCGAGGCTTACGAAGAGGACAAGCGCCGCCGCCTCGGCGACCACGCCACCGATCCGCATCGGGTGACATTCCGCAAATTCGAGCGCTAGCTTAGCGCGCGGGCCCGTCTGCGGTGAGAAGCCGCCGATCAGGGTCTACGGCAAGACGAACTCGACCCGGCGGTTGCGCGACCGGCCTTCAGGGGCGTCGCTGCCGTCCGGCTTCGTAGGGCAAGGTGCCCGTCATCCTCCCCCTTACCCGCTCGCCAGCAGCGGAGCGGTCGTGCCGCAACTATTGCGGCCCGCGTCCCTTAGAGAACGCGGTATTTCTTGAACCAGTCCTGCATGTCAGCCCAACCGGCTTGCGCCGCCTCGGGGCGATAGCTGGGCCGGTAATCGGCGTGGAAGGCATGGCCTGCGCCGGGGAAGATCTTGAAGTCCGCGGTCTTGCCGGCAGCGGCGAGCGCCGCCTTCATCGCCTCGACCTGGCTGACCGGAATACCCTGGTCCTCGGCGCCATAAAGGCCGAGCACCGGCGCCTTCATTTCCGCGGCGAGCTCGGTCGGACTTTTCGGCCAGATGCTCTTTCTGCGCCGCCGGATCCACCAGCGAGCCGTAGAACGCAACGCCGGCTTTGAGCTGATCGCTATGGGCGGCATATTCCCAAACCGTGCGCCCGCCGCGGCAGAAACCGACAATGCCGAGCCGGCCGGTGTCGCCGCCCTGCGCCTTGGCCCAGGCGACCGTCGCGTCGAGGTCGGCGAGCAGCTCGGCATCGGGCTTGCTGTTGACCAGCGGCATCAGCTCCTTCATGTCGGGGATCTTGGTGAGGTCGCCCTTGCGGAAATAGTAATCCGGCGCAACCGCAAACGCGCCGAGCTTGGCGAGGCGGCGCGCCACGTCCTTGATGTATTCGTGGATGCCGAAGATCTCCATCGCAACGAGGATGACCGGCGGGTTGGACGCCCCTTTCGGCTTGGCGTAATAGACCGGCATCTCGCCGCCCTCGACCTTCACCTTCTCGTCGCCGGTGGTAAGCCCCGAGCTGTCGGTCTTGATGGGATCGGCGCGGACCTCGCCGGCGGCGAGCGTATAGCCGGCGGCCGCGGCCGTTGCCGCCGACATGAAGGTCCGGCGCGAAAGCGGCGCGGCCTTGGTCAGCCCGGTGATGTCGGATGGAAGCTCGGGATGGGTGCTCATCATGTCCTCCGCTGGCGTGGTGTTTGGAACACCTTAGTCGCGCGCCTGAAGCCGTCCAACTGGCGAACGCACATTTTTGCGTGAAGATGACGCAGTCTACGCCGCCGCCCGCCCCTTCCCTGTCCGTGCCCGGTTGACAGGTGACCATTTAGTCACCTATCCTGCCCGCCGTGACCGACGATGACACCGTATTCAAGGCGCTCGCCGATCCTTCGCGTCGCATTTTGCTCGATCTTCTGTTCCAGCGTGACGGCCGCACGCTGAAGGAGCTCGAAGCCGGGCTGAAGATGACGCGCTTCGGCGTGATGAAGCATTTGCGCGTCCTGGAGGAGGCGAGCCTCGTCGTCACGAAGAAATCGGGCCGGGAGAAGCTGCATTTTCTCAATCCCGTCCCGATCCGGCTGATCCACGACCGCTGGATCGACAAATATAGGGCACGCGAGGTCTCGGCGCTGATCGCGCTCAAGGCCGACCTAGAGCAAAAGGACTGATCATCATGACGGACAAAGCGCAAACCACGCAGGTCTACAAGGTCTACATCAAGGCCAGCCCAGAGGCGATCTGGACCGCGATCACCAGCCCCGAATGGAGCGACCGCTACGGCTATGGCGGCCGTGTCGAATTCAACCTGAAACCCGGCGGCAAGTTCGTTCACCACGCGAGCGACATGATGAAGTCGATGGGCATGATCGACGAGATGATCGTCGGCGAGGTGATCGAGGCCGATCCGCCGAGGCGCCTGGTATGTACCTGGCATCCGCTCTGGAGCGAGGAGAGCAAGGCCGAGAAGCCCACCCGCGTCACCTATGAGATCAGGCAGAACCGGACGGCACCTGCACGCTGACTGTCTCCCATGACGTTGCCGGCGCGCCGAGCGTTGGCGCGATGGTCCCCGGCGGCGGCGATCCGGCGCAGGGCGGCGGTGGCTGGCCGTGGGTGCTCAGCGATCTGAAGAGCCTCCTCGAAACCGGCAAGCGCATGGCTGCCTGAGGTTGATGCTTGGCCCCCGCGCAACAGGAAATCTCTCGCCGGGCTGTGCCCGCGAGGCTTTCCGTCAGTCTCTCCCCCATCGGACTATGAGGGACGGCGCGGGCGGCCATAAAGGCCTCTCGCTATGGTAGTTGGGTGGCCCTCATGGCCGCCCGCGCGCGGTGATATTTTGGCCCCCGCTGCTTCGCCTTACCATTCTTCGCGTCCCGGACGACACTGTCTCGGCACACGCGAGTGTCACTGGGTATCGCAACCCAGGAGGAAGCCGCGTACCCCTGAATCCGGGTTCGTTACACCCACCGCGAGGCTGACCTCCGTTTCCGGCCACTTTTGGGCCTCATTCCGGTTCAGCCATGCCCTCGCGTTCCTCAGGCACCGCTTCCTTCCCCGCGTGGTTGAGACGGTCTCGAGCCCCGCGTCCCTCTCGGGGAAGGAACGAGGGCGAGTGTATGCGCGGGGAAGGGAGGTGGGGATAAAAATCGGGTTGGGAAGCTCGCAATGTAGTTAAATTTGTACGCACTGCACCTGCCGCTTTAGGCAACGCTTCCAACCGGTCGCTGGCAGGCGAGTGCGTGATGCACATCAGCTGGCCATCGCAAATTCGCTGCTGACAACTTGTTTAAGGAAGTGGGAACCGCTTCCACTGAGCTGATGAAGCTGAGACCCTCATCCGTGATTTTTCGGTTTATCGAATTGGCTTTGACCGGATATGGATACATATTTGAGGGTTGCGGAAATGGTCTTGTCCATCGCTGGAAGACCTTTGCGTCCCGCCGAAATGCTTGAAGAGGCCTGGATAAGAAAACTTATGCCGCGCCATTTGTTTGGCCTTACTCAGCATAAAACATTGCACGCCCGCCTCAGCGAAGATATCGTCCGCTTAGGAGAAAACAGTAGGTTTTGCCGTACAGCACCTGGAACGTTTTTCCTTCGATCTTCCTGGCATTGCAAACCGAAATATGTCGCCAGAAGACGCAAATTAGATCTAAACAAGACACCCATTCTTTTCGTAAGAACGGAATCTTGGTCGAATTTTGTGAAGAATCTTAATTGCTCTAACCCAGAATCAGTCAAACGCCTTTTAAAAAGCGGAGAATTTCGGTACATCTCGTCGGCAAACAAATTTCGATTTGAACAATACAAGCCTATTTCCTGCCTGATATATATCTCATCGCAGCATGGGCCATTATATGATAAAGAGGTTGCAAAAAAAAGTCTTGTCTTGACCACTAGTATTCGCTTTGACGACTATAATCTTTTCAGCCAGCATTATTGGGGAGTTCTTGGCGCATGCTGTAGGCGCTGCCGACAAAGTTTGGCAAACAGACTTTCAGACGCTTTAACGCTTGAACCGGACGATTTTAAGCTTTGCGGATTAACTGAGTTCCTAAATCGAGATGGGGAAATGTCGCCGGCGATCATAACACGCTTAGTACGTGACATGAGAGACGCAGGTTAGCCGACCCGATCAATTTAATAGATTGCGTAGTAAGCTAACGCTCCCGCAGCTGAAATATCAACAAATGGTCCTACAAGTAAGCATTGAAGAGGAGGAGCTATTAACCCTCCTGTTAAAGCAGGCAAACTGGAGGCTCGTCAAAGCGGCACTTCAGCGGCTTTGTACCCATCTTGAGGCGGGCCGCTTTTTCCGCAGAGCCCCAGAACTGGCAATCCTGCTAAAAGCCCATTTGCTTTCAGACAACATATTGGTTCGTCGTTGGACCTATAAGGCGATCGCGCTTTTCGGCGAGCCTGCGATTCATCTAACTCCACTGTTGCGCCTCATTGATTCCGAAGCTGACCCAGAAAATATGAGTTGGGCCACATCGGCGCTCTTCAGTATCGCTAAAAGGGACCATATCAACACACTTATAGAAAATAGAAAAATTCCAGACACGCAAGTCACAAAGTTAGCAAGTTCGTTATATTCAGGCAAAAAAGCAATTCTTCTGGGAAGACGAAAGGCTATCAATATTTCGACCGCAGACCCTCTGACGCTGAAATGGGCGTGCCTTCTGGTTGGGTATGGCAAAGACTCTCCAAACTTACTGCATCGAAAATTCTCGAATGAAAGCATCATTACTGAACTCAATCGTCATCCCAACCCCGAAGTCAGCGAGTATTCAGTGTGGGCTTTATTCCAGAACAAAAATCTGGGTGCACAGTCACTCGGAATTCCTCTTTCTGCAGCTGGCAATTTTCCTGGTAACGTTCGCCGCTGGATCAATCGTCTTATGTGCAAAAATCCCTTCATATTGCGAGACAATTTGGACTGGGTACAAGAAAACAGTCGTGACGAGGCTGTTGAGGCTCGGGAAGGACTAGCTATGGGACTAAGATCAATCTGGTTCCCAGAAATTGAGCCAATCGTATTCAAATGGAGCGCCATGGAGGCCGATCAAATGACGGGCCATGCGCTTTACGAACACATGGCCGCTTGCAGTGATCAATCGGATTCGTATCTAGAAGCCGCAGTTCACTATTTTGCGTTGCATACAAATGAGGAACTTCGAACTCGGCTGCAGGCAGCTGCGGTTGGCACTCGCGCTTATCCAGAGTTCCAGCACATAAAATTCAAGCATCAGTTGACTACCGTACTGCCGCATGAGAAACTTCCATTAATATACCCAGGCGGGGCTATAAATATGACTGTAAATCAGAACATCAATGCTGGCCGTGATGTTTCGGTAGGTGGAGATTTAGCAGTTGAAAAGAATCTAGCGTATGCCGAATCAGCCATCAAATCTACGTACCGTCGTTGGCACAGATCGCTTGGAATTGTTCCAGGAACTTCTAAGCGTTTTGGGTCAGAGCTCAATCCGAAACTTACCAGCGTCCGGAGAGGTATCTGCCGCGTTGGGCGACGTCGCCCAGCAGCCAACGAAAGGCAACATTGAAAAGTTGAAGGCTGCAATTGGAAGTCTCAAGAATACGCTTGGGATTAGTGCTGAGTTAGCCGCCAAAGCAGACGCCGTGCTGCGAATTCTAAAAGGGTGGGTCGGAGCATGAACCTCAAAATTTACCTCTCTGGAAGCATTAAAAAAGGCCACCAGGATAAGCGAGATCCTGTTCCATTTTTGGACTGACGAGCATGAGGCACTAATTAGACGCTATTGCGGTGCGAAGAAGTTCAGCTGTTAAATCCAGCTAAATCTAATATTCGAAGGAACGACTATCGTGCAAACTACGGATGTGACCTGTTTTTGGTTAGAAAGTCGGACGTCGTCCTTGTGGATCTGAGAACAGAGAAGGGCATCGGAATTGGGGCTGAGTTAATGTTCGCCCGCTCTATGAGGAAATTCCTGTCGTTGGATGGTCTCCTAAAAATTCTCAATATAGAAGAGATAAAGTTGAGAACGTCTTTGGTGAGGATTTGGTGAACTGGGTTCATCCATTCGCGTTCGGGCTTTGTGACTATTTAGAACCAACGCTAGAAGATGCCTGCAAGCGAATACTTCATATCGCTCGGCTACCGTCAGGAAAGAGCAAAATCAGTCCCGAAGTAGAAAGCTCGATTAATTACTTTAGAGATCAGTACCCTGAGTGGTCACATAGAGATGAGGAATACCCGCGACGGAAATTTGGTTGAGATTGGGCATGGGATTTTAGAAGCTAGAGGTTCGGGTAAGGAGATTGGACAGTCTCTTGAGGCGCAGGGTTTTTTTCGATTTTTAGACTATCTGTACTTACCCGTACCTCTGGAAGAGCTCACAATTGAGCAGGTTCTAGTTATAAACAGATATAGAGAAAGGTATATTAAAGAGGACAATCAATTCAATCACTGGAGAAAAGTTAGAAAGGTAATTTCGGACGTTATAGCAGCTCAATCTGTTGCAAGTTTGCTGGAAATTGGCTGTGGAAAATTTCCCATCAGGTGCCGTAAAGAGATATATTATTGCGGTGTCGATATCGATCAAGAGGCAATTTCATGGGCTATTACACAAAAATTTAATATTATAAACATTGATGATATTGATAGTTTGCAACAAAAATTCGATATGTGCGCGGGACAATATGCCTTTCATTTTCATTTTTCTGATGCTGTGCTGGAGAAAATATCAAGTAGCACAAAGAATGACGGCTTTTTGCTGTACAATATAGTTTCACCAGATACAAGAACGGCTCTGACGGTGATGACCTGCCCGGATTCTTCGGACCACGATTAGCTTGAGACGACCGCCCCGGTTTCTGCCTTCGTTTGCCCCTTGCGGGACGGTGGTGCGACGGGGCGGAGCGCGTAGGCTCCATATACCGCAGCGGTCTGCCCCGTCGCCTGGCACACCGTCGCGTCCGGCCTTCTGAGCTGGGCAGCAAATGCCGCCGGCGTCAGATAGCCGAGCCTGGAATGGGGCCGCACCTCGTTATAATGCCGCCGCCACGTTTCGATGACCACCTTCGCCTCGGCCCGGCTGCGGAACCATTCCAGGCTCAGGCACTCGTCGCGGAATTTGCCGTTGAAGCTCTCCCCGGTGCCATTCTGCCAGGGCTTGCCCGGATCAATCAACGCCGTGGCAATCCCTTGGTCGACGATCCATGTGAGCAGCGCCCGGCTGACGAATTCCGGGCCGTTGTCCGAGCGCAGATAGAGCGGCGCTCCGCGTTCGCTGACAAGCCGGGACAGCACCGCGATCACGCCGGCCGAGCGGATGCGGCCATCCACCTCGATCGCCAGGCCTTCCTTCGTCCATTCATCGGTCACGGTCAGGCATTTCAATTTCTGGCCGTTGGCGCACCAATCGAAGACGAAGTCGTAGCTCCACACTTGGTTGGCGCCCGCCGGTGCGTTGGGCCGAGGACGCCCGGCCGCGATCCGCTTGCGGGGACGCTTCTGCGGCACCTGAAGCCGCGCCTGCCGCCACAGCCGGTGCGCACGGCCAAAGCTCATCGGATAGCCGTCGCGGGCGAGAAAAATCGCGATGCGCCGGTAGCCGTAACGCGGATATTGCGCCGATAGCTCCGCCATCCGAGCCAGCGCCGGCGCATCCTTCGACGCCCTCGCGGACCGGTACGCCAGCGCCGACCGCGACACCCCCATCAGCGTGCAAGCCCGCCGCTGCGACAGGCCTTTGCCCGTCGCATACGTCACCTGGGAACGGCGAGCCGGCACGCTCACCACTTTTTTGCGGCGATCTCTTTCATAATCTCGATCTCGAGATCGCGCTCGGCAAGCAGCTTCTTCAGCCGCGCATTCTCCGCTTCGAATTGCTTCAGGCGCTTCATGTCGTCCGCCTGCATCGCACCGAAGCGCTTGCGCCAGGTGTAGATCGTCTGCTCGCTGACCCCGTGCTTCTTCGCTACCCCAGCAACCGGTCCCCGGTCAGCCTCGCGAAGAATCGCCACCATCTGCTCGTCCGTAAACCTGCCCTTGCGCATCCCTGCCTCCGATTCGGAGGGCAGTCTCTCAACTATGCCGTGGTCCGAAAAGGCGGGGGCAGGTCAGTGACAGAGAGATTTTGTCGACTTGGATTCTCAGCTCGCATCCTTGGTGGCGGCTCTCTTGCGCGGAATGAGCGCCTATACTGCCTGTCCAGACGCGCTGGCGCAGCTAAGCGCGATCGGGTTTACAATAGCCTTTTACGAAGGCTTGCAGCGGTTTCTAGCAATCACGAAACATGAGATGCGCTTTACTAATGCAAGCAGTTCTATACAAATCAGTGAAAGTCTACTCCGCCACTTCCAACTTCTTCCTCAAAATATCATTCACGGCCGCCGGGTTGGCCTTCCCGCCTGTCGCGCGCATCACCTGACCCACGAACCAGCCCAGTGTCTGGGGCTTGGCCTTCACCTGCTCCACCTGTTTTGGGTTGGCGGCGATCACCTCGTCGACCACTTTCTCGATGGCGCCGGTGTCCGAGACCTGCGTGAGGCCGCGCTTCTCGACGATGGCGCCGGGCGCCTCGCCGGTCTCCACCATGATGGCGAACACATCCTTGGCGATGCGGCCGGAGATCGCATCCTTGCCGATCAGGTCGATCAGCGCGCCCAGATGGGCGGCGCTGACCGGGGTCTCCGCGATCGACTTACCCAGCCGATTGAGGCTAGCGAAGAAATCGCCGGTCACCCAATTGGCGGCGATCTTGGGATCGCGGCCGCTAGCGACCGTCTCGAAGAAATCGGCGGTCTCCTTGTCGGCGGTGAGCACGCCCGCGTCATAGGGCGAGAGGCCAAAGGCCTCGATGAAACGCGCGCGCTTCTCGTCGGGCAACTCGGGCAGGCCATGGGCGAGGCCGTCGATATAGTCCTGGGTCAGCTCCAGCGGCAGGAGGTCGGGATCGGGGAAATAGCGGTAGTCATGCGCCTCCTCCTTGGAGCGCATCGAGCGCGTCTCGCCGAGCTTGGGGTCGAACAGCCGCGTCTCCTGGTCGATCTTGCCGCCATCCTCGAGAATGCCGATCTGCCGGCGCGCCTCGGTCTCGATCGCCTGGCCGATGAAGCGGATGGAGTTGACGTTCTTGATCTCGCAGCGCGTGCCGAGCTCATCGCCCGGCTTCCTCACCGAGACGTTGACGTCGGCGCGCAGCGACCCCTCGTCCATATTGCCGTCGCAGGTGCCCAGATAGCGCAGGATCGCGCGCAGCTTGGTGACATAGGCCTTGGCCTCGTCGGAGGAGCGCAGGTCCGGCTTGGAGACGATCTCCATCAAGGCGACGCCAGAGCGGTTGAGATCGACGAAGGAATATTCGGCGTGCTGGTCGTGCAGGCTCTTGCCGGCGTCCTGCTCCAGATGCAGCCGCTCGATGCCGACCTCGACGGAATAGCCCTCCTTGACCATGTCGACGATGACCACGCCCTCGCCGACGATCGGGAATTTGTACTGCGAGATCTGATAGCCCTGCGGCAGGTCGGGATAGAAGTAGTTCTTGCGGTCGAACACCGAGTAGAGGTTGATCTTGGCCTTGAGGCCGAGGCCGGTGCGGATCGCCTGGGCGATGCATTCCTCGTTGATGACCGGGAGCATGCCGGGCATGGCGGCATCGACCAGCGCCACATGGCTGTTCGGCTCGCCGCCGAATGCGGTCGAGGCGCCGGAGAACAGCTTGGCCTTGGAGGTGACCTGGGCATGAACCTCCATGCCGACGATCACTTCCCAGGGGCCGGTTGCCCCCTCGATCAGATTTTCCCGCCTGACTTCCATTCTCATGGCTGCCATCCCATGCCCTTGACCCATAGCTTCAACCGGCGCGGAGGGGAGCTTCCCCCTGCCAGGAAGCGCACTTCCCTGCTGCCCACTCTATACCGGAAACGGAAAACTGGAGGGCCGCCCGGCGCCTTGCGCCCGCGGACCTGCCATTACCAAACGCCGACGTTATGTTGAGCTTATGACTTATTCCCTGACAAGCGATATTTATGCCTTCGCAATCACATAGATAATGGGCTCGCGGCAATCTGCCGCGGCGCTGTCACCAAGAAGAGACTCAAGCCTTTTCGCCGCTGCCGCGCGCCTGCAGCTTTTCCTCTTCATACTGGATGAACCAGCCGATCATCTGCCGCCACAGCGCCTCAGCGAGCTCGGGCGGAAGGCCCTGATCCTTCGCCTTGGCGCGCACACGGTCGATCACCTGCTGGATGCGCCAGGGCACGGTCGCTTCTTCGGGCCGCGATTTGAGCTGCCAGGCGCGCTCGACATAGCCGAAGCGCTCCGCGACGAGGTCGACGAGCGCTGAATCGATGCGGTCGATCTCGGCGCGCACCTCGTCCATGGACTGGCATTCAGCTGGCTGGCGCGGCATGGGCTCTCCAATCTCATTTCGTCGGCCGGGCGCTGGCGCTTCGCTTCCCGCCGCGCGGCGCATGTAGAACTTGCGCTCGTCCTCATGTGTAACCTCGAAGCCGAACCGCTCATAGAGCCGGCGCGCCGGATTGGTCCTCACCACGCCGAGCGTGACGGCACGCCCTGAGGCCGCGGCTTCCTCGATCAGGCCCGCCAGAACCCGGCTGCCGATGCCCTGGCCCCGGAATCGGGCATCCACGAAGAACTGGCCCAGAAACAGCGCGTCGTTTTCGTCCCGGCGCTGCAGCCAGCCGGCGGTGCGTCCGTCGGCGAGGATCATCCAAACCTCCGCCGCCACCCATTGCTGGCGCAGCGAGGCCGGCTGACCGTCCATCGTCATCCCAAGCGCCCGCATGGTTTGTTCCATGCCCTCGATATAGACCGACGCGCAGTAGTCGAAGTCCCCGGCAGACGCCTGTCGAAGGGTGATGCGCATCGTTCTGCGGCCTCTGAAACTTCGAACTCAGCTCGCATTGCCTCGTTTGGCGTGTTCGTTTACCCCGGCCTCTTGGCGGATTTACCGCTCTTGGCCGGTGCCTTGCGGGCGGGCTTGGCTGCGGCTTTGGCCGTGGCCGTTGCCTTGGCGGGCGCGCCCGGCTCCCCACTCCACCAGGCCTGCGGCGCCGGGGCTGGGCCGGCGGCATCCTCGATCAGCTGTCCGGCGCAGAGCACCGTCTCCTCATCGAATGGCCGGCCGATGAGCTGCAGGCCGAGCGGCAGCCCGCTCTTCGACAGCCCCGCCGGCACCACCATCCCCGGCAGCCCGGCCATGTTGACCGTCACGGTGAAGATGTCGTTGAGGTACATCTCCAAGGGGTCGCCGCTCTTCTCGCCGAGCGTGAAGGCCGGGGACGGCGTGGCGGGGGTGAGCACGATGTCCACGTCCTTGAACGCCTCGTCGAAATCGCGCCGGATCAGGGTGCGCACCTTCTGCGCCTTGATGTAATAAGCGTCGTAATAGCCGGCGGAGAGCACATAGGTGCCGATCAGGATGCGCCGCTTCACCTCCGCGCCAAAGCCTGCCGAGCGGGTCTGCTCATACATGTCGATGATGTCGCGGCCGTTGACGCGCATTCCGTAGCGCACGCCGTCATAGCGGGCGAGATTGGAGGACGCCTCCGCCGGCGCGACGATGTAATAGGCGGGGAGTGCATATTTGGTGTGGGGCAGCGAGATGTCCGTGATCTGCGCGCCCGCCTCGCGAAACCAGGCGATGCCCTGCTGCCAGAGTGCCTCGATCTCGGCCGACATGCCGTCCACGCGGTACTCCTTCGGGATGCCGATCTTGAGGCCTTTCAGCTTTTTGCCGAGCGCCTTCTCGAAATCCGGCACCTTCACGTCGGAGGAAGTGGAGTCCTTCGGGTCGTGGCTCGCCATCTCCTTCAGCATGATGGCGGCGTCGCGCACGGTGCGCGTGATCGGGCCGGCCTGGTCGAGCGAGGAGGCGAAGGCGACCATGCCCCAGCGCGAGCAGCGGCCATAAGTGGGCTTGATGCCGACGGTCCCGGTGAAAGCGGCGGGCTGGCGGATTGAGCCGCCGGTATCGGAGGCCGTCGCGCCCATTGCGATACGCGCCGCGACAGCCGAGGCCGAGCCACCGGACGAGCCACCCGGCACCAGCGGCTTGTCGCTGCCCTCGGCGCGCCAGGGATTGACGACGGGCTTGAACGCACTGGTTTCGTTGGAGGAGCCCATCGCGAACTCGTCCATGTTCAGCTTGCCGAGCATCACCGCGCCCGCATCCCACAGATTCTGCGTGACGGTCGATTCATAGACCGGCTGGAAATCGTCGAGGATGCCGGAGCAGGCGGTGGTGCGGACATCCTTCGTGCAGAACAGGTCCTTGATGCCGAGCGGGATACCGTCGAGCGGCAGGCCTTTGCCGTTGGCGAGCCGCGCGTCGGATGCCGCGGCCATCTCCATGGCCTTTTCAGGGGTGAGCAGAATATAGGCGTTCAGCGTACTATTGGCGGCATCGATGGCGCAGAGATGCGCCTCGGTCAGCTCGCGCGCGGTGATCTCCTTTTTGCGCAAGCGGTCGCGCGCCTCGGCGATGGTCAGGCCGGTCAGCTCGCCGTCTTTGGGTTCGCTCATGGTCTACTCCACCACCTTGGGCACGAGGAAATAGTGGTCTTCCGTGAGCGGCGCGTTCTTGACGATGTCGTCGGCGATATCGCCTGATGTCACCTCGTCCTTACGTTTCGGCAGCGTCATGTCGCCGACGCGGGTCATCGGCTCGACGGCTGAGGTGTCGACCTCGCCGAGTTGCTCAACCCAATCGAGAATTGAGGTCAGCTCGCGCTTGAGGTTCGCGGTCTCGTCTGGACTGACCTTGATGCGCGCCAAACGGGCGACATGGCGCACCGTGGCCTCATCGATCTGCATCGCCTATCCTTCGCGGAATTTGCGTCAAAGATCATGGGGACCGCTCGGGAAGCGGCTTTCGTGCCAGAAGTGATAGCGCCGCCCGCGCTGCAGTGCAACATCGATCGCCGGTCTCCCGCCGCATTGCGGACCGCCATTCGCGCCAAGCGCGGCTAGTTGCTGTCGACCGTTACCCGTAGCCCGGGTGGAGCGAAGCGTCCCCCGGGAACGATGGATAGGCTGCCCCGGATTGCGCTGCGCTCCATCCGGGCTACGCCACCGAAAAACGAGTACCCGTAGTCCCGTAGCCCGGGTGAGCGGAGCGTAACCCGGGAACGATGGATAGACTGCCCCGGATTGCGCTGCGCTCCATCCGGGCTACGCCACCGAAAAACGAGTACCCGTAGTCCCGTAGCCCGGGTGGAGCGAAGCGTAACCCGGGAACGATGGATAGACTGCCCCGGATTGCGCTGCGCTCCATCCGGGCTACGCCACCGAAAAACGAGTACCCGTAGTACCCGTAGCCCGGGTGGAGCGGAGCGTAACCCGGGAACGATGGATAGGCTGCCCCGGATTGCGCTGCGCTCCATCCGGGCTACGCCACCGAAAAACGAGTACCCGTAGTACCCGTAGCCCGGGTGAGCGAAGCGTAACCCGGGAACGATTGATAGGCTGCCCCGGATTGCGCTGCGCTCCATCCGGGCTACGCCACCGAAAAAACTAGATTGGCCGATATCCGCGCCCTAATCTGGCAGCAAGGTGGACGTGGACGACTTCGGAGGCAAACCGATGATATTTGCGGTCACACGCACATCAAATCGAGCGATGCACTTGCTGGCCGCGTCTTTGAGCTGGCTCATGCTCCTCGCACTGCCTGCCATGGCGGAAACGGGATACACCCGCATTCCAACGCAGTATATCGCCGCTTTGGGAGACCCCAAGTCCACCTCCGGCTCAGGCGCCGAAGCGTGGGGGCTCTGGCCTGTGGATCCGGGGCCTCGCGGCGTAAGGCTGAGCAAATACGCAAGCCTGAAGGCGGCGGGCGGTTTGGCGCCAGCGAAGTGGACCTTTGACGCTTCGGACTGGTGGCTTGAAGAAAACGGCTCGATCATGGAACAGCCGCGTTTTCCGATCCCCGCCGGAAAATACGTTGTCACCGGCGACCGCGAGGTGACGGCGGTGCTGACCATCCATCCAAAAGACGCAGGTGGGGTCACGCGCTGGGAGCTCGACAAGAGTGCCACGCTCTATGATGTGACGCATTTGGGATGCCGTGCCGCGCGCTATACGCCGGCGGCGGCCGAGACTTCCTGTTCGCCGGCCAAGGCATCGCAAAGTGCCTTTCCCGTCACGCCCGGAGCCGCGATGCCGCCGGTCGAAAGCTGCAATAAGCAGGACTACGAAGTTCTCATCGTGATCGGCATGGTCAACGACAAATGACAGCCCGCCTTCTTTGATGCCTTCGCCCCCCTAAGGGTTTGCGTAGCCCGGATGAAGCGCAGCGAAATCCGGGAACGACTGATAGACCGCCCCGGATTGCGCTTCGCTCCATCCGGACTACAACTGCGAGTCGCTCTTGCTCATGATGGTTGTCGCTTTCTTCATGATGGGTGTTGGCGCCGGCTGTTGCGCCGCTTATTTAGGCGCGAGTTCGCCATACCAGTAAGAAGCCGTAACGCCACCATCCATGAGGAAGTCGCTGCCGGTGATGAAGGCGCCATCGGCGCCCATCAAAAGCGCACCGACTGATCCGACCTCGTCAGGCGTGCCGGCACGACCGACCGGGCACAACTCGATCATGCGCCGATAGCCTTCACCGCGCGGCCCGCTCAGTTCGTCCTTGGCGAGCGGGGTGATGATGATACCGGGACTGATCGTGTTGACCCGAGCGCCGCGCTTGCCCCACCGCACCGCCTCGGCCTTCACCCGCAGTGCGTTGCCGCGTTTGGAAAGCTGATACGCGTGAAGTGAATCCTTTATTTGGTCCGGCTGCAACATGGGAAGGGCCAGCAGGTCGTCGGCGGGCGTCCTCGCGAGCGCTGTGTCCTGGTCGGCAGTCAGAGCACCCAGGCGGTGCCCAGATTGCGATGCGATGACGACCGCAGCGCCGCAGCGCGCGATAACATTTCCGAACTCTCGAGCACAAGCGCTGTGCCGTACAGATCCACCGCGAGGACCGTTGCAGGCGATGCCTGCGATGGTGAAACGCCGGCGGCGTGGATCACTCCGGTGATGTCCCCGAGTGCGGTTGCCGTCTCGACGAGTGCGTGAACCGACTCGCGCGAAGACACGTTCACGGTCGTGGTGCTGACGTCAAAGCCGGCGTTACTCAATACCTCGGCTGCGGCGTCCGCGGTCTCCTGACGCAGATCCGCCAGCAGAACATGTTTACCGGCACTCACTCTCCGCGCGATCGCCTGACCGATTGACCCGGCGCCGATGACGACAATGACGTTAGACATAACGATCTTCCTCTACTCCTGGGCCACGCCTGGAGTTCCTAGCGTGGCAAACTGTACCGGATTCATTGATAGCAGTATGGCACCAAGTAGCCCGGATGGAGCGAAGCGAAATCCGGGTCACCCCCTCCGCTCGCCGAAATCCATCCCGGGTGCTCCGGCATCGCCCGCCCAGTCGGCCGGCAGCACACCGCGCCTGACATAAAGATGGAACGACGAATATCGCCAGTCGCGCGCCCGACTCACCAATCTGTGCTTGACCGGGTTGAAGTGCACGTAGTTGACGTGTCGCTCGAAATCGATCTCGTTGCGGATCGTGTGCTCCCAGAAGCGCCGTTGCCAGAGTGCGTATTCGCCACTGCGATGGCGCTTGACCGGCACGCCGGCGGCGACCAGCCGATGCGTGAAGTACGCCTTGATTCGCCTCCAGCGGCCGGAGAAATCGTAATCGCCGGGCGGCAGCGTCCAGATGGCATGCAAGTGGTCCGGCAGGATCACGATGGCCTCGATCGTGAAAGGACGCTCGTGCCGCGCGATACGAAATGCCATCCGCAAGGCGCTCAAATGATGCACCAACGCCGAGGATGTCCGGTCATCGAGCGTGACCGTGAAGAAATACGTGCCCCCTGGAACGAAGTTGCGCCGGTATCGGACCATCTGCGGACCTTATCCCGGATTTCGCTGCGCTCCATCCGGGCTACAACCTACGACAAGCCACAAGCAGGTAGCCCGGATGGAGCGCAGCGAAATCCGGGGCCACGCCACAGCCTACGGCAAGCCATAACCAGGTAGCCCGGATGGAGCGCAGCGAAATCCGGGGCCACGCCACAACCTACGGCAAGCCATAAGCAGGTAGCCCGGATGGAGCGCAGCGAAATCCGGGGTCACGCCACAACCCACGGCAAGCCCACAACCAGGTAGCCCGGATGAAGCGCAGCGAATCCGGGGGCACGTCACAGCCTACGGTAAGCCATAAGCAGGTAGCCCGGATGAAGCGCAGCGAATCCGGGGGCACGTCACAGCCTACGGTAAGCCATAAGCAGGTAGCCCGGATGAAGCGCAGCGAAATCCGGGGCACGCCACAGCCTACGGCAAGCCACAACCAGGTAGCCCGGATGGAGCGCAGCGAAATCCGGGGGTCACGTTACAACCTACGACAAGCCACAACCAGCTAGCCCGGATGGAGCGCAGCGAAATCCGGGGCCACGCCACAACCCACGGCAAGCCCACAACCAGGTAGCCCGGATGAAGCGCAGCGAAATCCGGGGGCACGTCACAGCCTACGGTAAGCCATAAGCAGGTAGCCCGGATGAAGCGCAGCGAAATCCGGGGCACGCCACAGCCTACGGCAAGCCACAACCAGGTAGCCCGGATGGAGCGCAGCGAAATCCGGGGGTCACGTTACAACCTACGACAAGCCACAACCAGGTAGCCCGGATGGAGCGCAGCGAAATCCGGGGCCACGTCACAGCCTACGACAAGCCACAACCAGCTAGCCCGGATGGAGCGAAGCAAAATCCGGGGTCACGCCACAACCTACGGCAAGCCACAAGCTAGTAGCCCGGATGGAGCGCAGCGAAATCCGGGGTCACGCTACAACCTACGGCAAGCCACAAGCAGTAGCCCGGATGGAGCGAAGCGAAATCCGGGGTCACCCTGGAGGTCGGCAGGTATGGCACGCACTCACGCTAGGGCACCCAGCCGGGCAGTGCGGCCGCCTGCTGGATCCACGTCGCGAGCCGATCTTCGTCGAGCTGGTCGTCCTCGCGGATGTCGAGATAGCGCACGTCCTTGTGCTTGGACGCGCCGGGTGGGACAGGGTGCAGCGCCGCGCCGCGGAAGAAAGCTACCTTCACGTATTTCGTGAAGCAATGGAAGTTGAGGAACCAGCCCTGGCCCTCGATGCCATAGAAGGGCGAGTTCCATTTAACCGCCTTGCGCACGCCGGGAACGGTGCGCACGATAAGCGCGTCGAGGCGCCGCCCGACGCCCTGTTTCCAGCCCGGCATGGCCGCGATATAGGCCTCTACGGGCGCCTCGCCATCGCCCTTCGCGATTTGAGGGTTGCCGCCCGAAAGCAGGGCCGGCTTTGCAACCTTGTGGCCTTGCGGCTTCGCCGCCGCTGAGCGCGGCTTGGCCGCCTTCGCAGAAGTCCGCTCAGCGGCGGCCTTCTGTGCGACCTTCGTTGACGTGATGGACATCTTATTGGCCATTGCGTTCACCCGCGGACGTCTGCGCTATGCAACTCTGTGAACAGGGCCTAGGACGAGCGGGGCCCTCACATCGCATACCAGATGATCGCCAGCGCCGCGATGATCGCGACCGCCGCGATCACCCACACCCAAGCTGGGATCGCGCCGGCGGGCTTCGACGGCGGCGCCTCTCCGACGACGGCGCTACCGAAGCGGGCGAAAAATTGCCCGGCCAGCATCTTTGCCGCCGCTTCCACGACGCGTGAGCCGATCTGCGCGAGCTTGCCGGTGATCTGTGCATCGACATCATAGAGGAGACGTGTGCCGCCCTCGGCCGGCTCCAGCCGCACCTTGGCGATGCCCTTCGCCGCGCCCGCTGCGCCCCCGCTCCCTTCACCGGTGAGGGTGTAGCTCGTCGGCGGATTGAGATCGGACAGCCGGACATTGCCGTTGAAGCGCGCCGCGATCGGCCCGATGCGGCTGCTCACCACCGCTTTGAAGGCATTATCGGCAGTCTGCTCCAGGCTCTCACAGCCAGGAATCGATTGGCGCAGGATTTCGGGGTCGTTCAGCGCCCGCCAGACCGTCTCCCGCGGCGCTGCAATCAGCGTTTCACCGGTTATTTTCATGAGGTCCTCCCTTGGCAAAGGAGCTTACAGCAAGAGCAAAGCTGCGGAACAGCGGTTTTGCGCCTTGAAGTGATCCGCATGGGAACGATGCACAAAGCCCTTCGCAGGACCGATTCTCGACCACCCTCGCGGCCTCGGCGGCCCCGCAGGCTTGCGTCATTCCATCGCGCCGCGATTTCTTAATCCCGACTGTTCCAGTCAACATATCGGAATCATTGGTGAATTCGCGCTGTGCCGCCCCGACTTAGAAACGTTCTAAACTATTGTTATTGCTCGCTAATCCTTTAGCGCGTATTGGTCATGTAACATCATATCGAGCTCCGGGACATCCCGTTACAGGACCTGAAGCATGCTGGTTCCTTTCCTGATCATGTTGCGTGAGGGGATCGAGGCTGCGCTGATCGTCGGCATCGTTGGAAGCTATCTGACGCAGACCGGCCGGCACAGCTGGATGCCAGCCGTGTGGGTCGGCATTCTGCTCGCAATCGCTTTGTCGCTGTTCGTCGGCGCGGCGCTGCAGCTCGTCAGCGCGCAATTTCCGCAAAAGGCGCAAGAAGCGTTCGAGGCGCTGGTGGGCATCATTGCCGTCGTGATGCTGACCTCTATGGTGCTGTGGATGCGCAAGGCGGCACGCTCGATCAAGGCCGGGCTGCATCACTCGATCGATGCGGCGCTCGCCGGCTCGACGGGCCAGGGGCTTGCGCTCGTCGCGATGGTGTTTGCCGCCGTTGCCCGTGAGGGCCTCGAGTCGGTGTTCTTTTTGCTGGCGATCTTTCAGCAGAGCGCAGACGCCTATGCCCCCCTCGGCGCATTGCTCGGCGTGCTTGCGGCGACCGCGATTGGTTATGCGATCTATGTCGGCGGGGTTCGGCTCAATCTGCGCCGGTTCTTTACCTGGACGGGCGTGTTCATTCTGATTGTTGCCGCCGGCATTCTCGCCGGCTCACTGCGCTCCCTGCATGAGGCTGGCCTGTGGAACAGCCTGCAGACCGTCGTCGTCGATTTAACGGAAGTGCTGCCGGTCAGCAGTCCGCTCGGCAGCCTATTGTCGGGCATGTTCGGCTATCACGACGCGCCCACTGTTGGTGAAATCCTCCTCTACATCGCCTTTCTGGCGACGAGCCTGACGCTGTTCCTGCGTCCGCTGAGCCCGGCGCCTTCCGCGGGCCATGCACCGCGACCTGCGCATTGAGGCAATGCCCATGCAGCCGCCGCCAACATCCAAAGCTGCCACGCCCCCGCCCGCCGCTTTGATGCGCTGGGCGGTGGTGGGTTCGGCCCTCCTGGTGGTCGCCGGGGCCGTGGCGTTCTATTACACCTCGCGGCAGGCGGGCGAGAAAGGCCCGTCTGATGCCGTGCTCATCACCATCAGCGAAACGGCCTGCGAGCCGAATGCGCTGACCGTCCCGGCCGGGCGCACCACCTTCAAAATCGTCAATGCCAGCCAGCGCCCCGTCGAGTGGGAAATCATCCAGGGCGTGATGGTGATTGAGGAGCGCGAGAACATCCTTCCCGGCTTCAGCCAGACCCTGACGGCGAAATTGCCGGCCGGGGAATTCGAGATCACTTGCGGGCTGCTCAGCCGCCCACGCGGCACGCTGCGTGTGATGCCCACCCGGGAGGCGAACGAGGAGGCAGCACGCCCCGCGCTCAAAGCCTTTATCGGTCCGCTGGCCGAATACCAGGTCTATCTTGCCGGGGAAGCGGGTGCCCTCATCAAAGCTGCCCAGGCGCTCGATGCTGCAATCCGGGCGGGCGATCTGGAGCGCGCGCGGGTGCTCTATGCCGAGGCGCGCCGGCCCTACAAGCACATCGAGCCGGTGGCCGAGCGCTTCAGCGATCTGGAGAACGCTATCGATCCGCTGCCCGACTACTTGGAGCAGCGCGAGGCCGATCCCGCGTTCACCGGCTTCCACCGGCTTGAATACGGCCTGTTCGCCACGAACAGCACCGAAGGGCTGGCGCCCGTCTCCGCGCGCCTGGTTGCGGATGTGACCGTGCTCAAGGACCGGCTGCGCGCGCTGCGCCTCACGCCGGAGGAGATGACCGCCGGTGCTGCGCGTATCGCCGGGGCGCTGGCGGACGGCAAGCTCGCTGGCGGCGAAGACCATTACGCCGAATCCGATCTCACCGATCTCGCCGACACGCTCGAGGGCATCGCCAAGACCATGGCGCTCCTGAAGCCGGTTGCTGCTCCCGCGGCGCCGGATGTGGTGGCCGAGATCGAGCGCCAGTTGAGTGCGGCACAAGATGCCGTAGCGGCGCTGAAAGGGCCCGGCGGCTTCCCGCCATACGGCAAGGTGAGCGCCGAGGCACGACAGACACTCTCGAAACATATGCGTTCGGTTGCCGATGCGATCGGCAAGTTCAATACCGCGGTAGGTCTGGGATGAGCAAAATCAAAACGGAACACTTCGTCACCGACAGGCGGCGCCTGCTGTTCGGCTTTGGCGCGGCCGGCGGCGTGCTGGCAACCGGATTTGGCAAGCTCCGCGCTGAGGAGAGCACAGGCAAACAAGTTGCCGACGCGCCGGTCAGCGACACAACGCGAGAGCGCCAGCCATTCCACGGGGAGCACCAGGCCGGCATCGTCACCCCGCGTCCGGCGGCCGGTATGATCGCCGCCTTCGACGTCCTGACCCGGACGCCGCAGGATGTGGAACGGTTGCTCAAGACGCTCACCCGGCGCATCGCCTTCCTGATGGAGGGTGGCACGCCGCCTGAGCTCGACCCGAAACTGCCGCCTGCGGATTCTGGCATTCTTGGCCCGCAGATTCCGCCCGACAATCTCACCATCACGCTTTCGCTCGGCGCCTCCTTCTTTGAGCGCCACGAAGGGTTCAAGGAGCTTAAGCCCGCGCGCCTGTCGCGCATGACCGGCTTTCCAAATGATGCCCTCGACGCAGGGCTCTGCCACGGCGATCTCTCTTTGCAGATCTCCTCCAACACCGCCGACACCAATATCCATGCCCTGCGCGACATCATCAAAAACATGCCCGATCTCATGGTGCTGCGCTGGAAGCAGGAGGGCTCGGTGCCGGTCATTCCGCCAAAGCCCGATGGCACGCATGAAAGCGCACGCAATTTCCTCGGCTTCCGCGACGGCTCGGCCAATCCCAATAGCAATGACGCAGCGCTGATGGACCAGCTGGTCTGGGTGGGCGACGAAACCAGTGAGCCGGGCTGGGCGAAAGGTGGCACCTACCAGGTCGTGCGCATCATTCGCAATTTCGTCGAGCGCTGGGACCGCACCCCGCTCGGCGAACAGGAGCGCATCGTGGGCCGCCGCAAGGCAACCGGCGCGCCCCTCGATCGCGGCGAAACCGAACATCACGTGCCGAACTACGCTGCCGACCCGGAAGGCAACCAGACCCCGCTCGACGCGCATATCCGCCTCGCCAACCCACGAACCGCCGATGCCCAGGCCACGCGCATTCTGCGGCGGCCATTCAACTATTCGAACGGCGTCAGCAAGTCCGGGCAGCTCGAGCAGGGCCTTCTGTTCATCGCCTATCAGAAGGACTTGCAGCGCGGCTTTATCGCCATGCAGGAGCGGCTGAATGGCGAGCCGCTCGAGGAATACATCAAGCCGATCGGTGGCGGCTATTTCTTCACCCTGCCGGGGCCACGCGACGAGCGTGACTATCTGGGCCGGACGTTGCTCGAAGCCGCCGGACACGTTGTGACCAGTCTCAAATAGTGAGGGAGAAACCATTTATGACGTTCAGATTGCCACTTGCCGCAAGTGCCTTTGCGCTTCTTATCGCCGCCATGCCAGCGCCGGTACGCGCTGACGTCTCGCCGCTCGACCTCGTCCAGCCGGTCGCTGATTACAAGATCTATGTGGCGGAGAAGCTCGACCAGCTGGTGGCCGACACAAAGGCATTCACCACCGCCGTCAAGGCCGGCGACATCGCCAAGGCCAAGGCGCTGTTTGCGCCCACGCGCATGAGCTATGAGGCCATTGAGCCGGTCGCGGAGCTGTTCGCAGATCTCGACAGCGCCATCGACTCGCGCGCCGACGACCATGAGAAGCAGGAGAAGGACCCCGGCTTCACCGGCTTCCATCGCATCGAATACTATCTATTCGCCGAGAACAGCACCAAGGACGCCGGCCCCTTCGCCGACAAGCTGATGGCCGACGTGACCGAACTCCAGAAGCGCATCACCGATATGACCTTCCCGCCCGAGAAGGTGGTCGGCGGGGCGGCTGCGCTGATGGAGGAGGTCGCCGCCACCAAGATTTCCGGCGAGGAGGACCGCTACAGCCGCACCGATCTGTGGGATTTCAAGGGCAATTTCGATGGCTCCCGGAAAATTTTCGACCTGGTCCGTCCGCTGATCGAGAAGGATGAAGCGACATTCATCCAGAAGGTTTCCGGGAATTTTGACACCGTCGATACGACGCTCGCCAAATACAAATCCGGGGAAGGCTTTCACTCCTACGATAAGCTTACCGATGACGACCGCAAGGTGCTCGCGGCCGCGGTCAACACTCTTGCGGAGGATCTTTCCACCCTGCGCGGCAAGCTCGGCCTCGACTGAGCTGCCGCACCTGCTCAAAGCCTGATCCTCCTTTGAGCGAGATGATTTGGGCTGCATCATCCACCTCCTCATTGCGAGGCGCGCAGCGCCGAAGCATCCACTCACAAGGACTGTGCCTGCGGGTGGATTGCTTCACCCTGCTTCTCAAGCGGGGTGAAGCAATGACGAGAAAGCCGAAATCGTTACGCTCTGGTGCCTTGCCGGTTCAGATGGAAGTATCGCGAACCGCACAGCCGAAATCCCCGTGAAAACGGGGATCCATCGTTCCACGGCACGTACCTTTGCTCACTGGATCCCCGCTTCCGCGGGGATTTCGCCCCGCCTATAGGAGGGGCAGTGCTCCGCTGAGAGCCAATCACGCTCTCTAACGCTTGATGAGATGAAATGCGCTCTCCGCAGGCAGGGCCGCCCCTTCTCCCCGTCGTGAGCCTTTACGGCGAACGACAAGCGTTCACCGTGGGGAGATGGGGGTGAGGGGGTGTGGAGTATCGATAGCGCGTAACCCCTCACCCTATCCCTCTCCCACTGGGAGAGGGGACCGGAGGCAACCACCGCGCGTAAATCGAGCGCAACTCAAATCATCACGCGCTAGCAGCATTTTACCGGCAAAAAGGGGCGCCTCAGCCTTTAGAGCTTTCCGGCATCGGCAGCGGACTCGTGCTGAGCCCCTTTGCCACGGCGATCATATTGCGCGCTGCATTGCGACCGGTCAGCGCCGACCAGTCATGGCCTTTATCGGTGTCGGTATAGCTGGGCCCAGGTCCCGGTCCCATGTTCCAATAGGTCCAGCCCTGGCCGGGAATGGTGAAACCGATATCGATCAAGGCCTGCCCCACACAGGCGATGATGTGATGGGCGCCGTCCTCATTGCCGGTCACGACAATACCGCCAACCTTGTTGTAGGCGACGGGCAGGCCGTTCTGGCCTGTTTCGGAGATCATCGCATCCATTCGCTCCAGCACGCGCTGGCAGATGCTGGAATGCTGGCCGAGCCAGGTCGGCGTGGCGATGATCAAAATGTCGGCATCGAGGATTTTCATGCGGATCGCCGGCCACTCGTCGCCCTCCCCCATGTCGGACTCAACGCCCGGCAGGATGTTATGGTCGACAATGCGGATCAGCTCCGTCTCGACCGCCGCCCTGGCGAATTCCTCCGTCAGCACCTTGACCAGCGCTTCGGTGTTGGATGTGGCCGGGGACTTTTTCAGGGTGCAGCTGAGGATCAGGGCGCGCATGACAATCTCCCTTCGCAGGCGTTTCACATGCACAACCCTCAGATGCGCGAATGGGTTCACCGATTGTGGCTGACAACAAGGCCACCACACGGTGGCGCGAACACTGATGCCCGATCTGCTTAGGTGGAGACACCCTTTCCACACGCAATGCTGTCATCCCCGCGAAAGCGGGGAAGAGGCTTTCTGGTCTATTGCCGGCCAGAGCATCGGACCGAAAAATGGACACCACTTTTGGACGAATCTGATGTGTAAACAACGAGTTAGAGCGGCGCTTCCGATTCTGATTTACAGTCCGCCGTTCTAAGCTAATCCCGCTTCAATTGGCAAAGCGGAAGTGCATGACGTCGCCGTCCCGCACGAGATAGTCCTTGCCCTCGAGCCGCATCCGGCCGGCTTCCTTGGCGCCGGTCTCGCCGCCAAGGCGGACGAAATCCTCATAGGAGATGGTCTCGGCGCGGATGAAGCCCTTCTCGAAATCGGTATGGATCACGCCCGCCGCCTGCGGCGCGGGCGTGCCGTTGCGGATGGTCCAGGCCCGCGCCTCTTTCGGCCCGGCGGTGAAATAGGTCGCAAGTCCGAGCAGGGCATAGCCGGCGCGGATCAACCGGTTGAGGCCCGGTTCGGTGAGGTGGAGATGCTCCAGATAGCCGGCCCGCTCCTCGGGGTCGAGCTGTGCCAACTCCGCCTCGATCTTGGCCGAGATCACCACACAACCCGCGCCCTGGCTGGCGGCCATCGCCTCGACTTGCGCCGAATATGAATTGCCAGTCGCGGCGGCGCCCTCATCGACATTGCAGACATAGAGCACCGGTTTGGCGGTGATCAGCTGCAGCTCCTTGAAGCGGCGCGCATCATCGGCTGCGACCTCGGCGAGGCGGGCGGGCTTGCCCTCGCTTAGCACGGCGAGCGCGGCGTCAATCACCGGAAGCACGGCTTTGGCTTCCTTGTCCAGGCCCTTGGCCTTCTTCTCCAAAGCCGGACGCCGACGCTCCAGGCTCTCGAGGTCGGCGAGCATCAGCTCGGTCTCGACGATCTCGGCGTCGGCGATCGGATCGGTGCGGCCCTCGACATGGGTGACATCGTCATCCTCGAAGCAGCGCAGCACATGGGCGATGGCGTCGACCTCGCGGATATTGGCGAGGAATTGGTTGCCGAGGCCTTCCCCCTTCGAGGCGCCTTTGACGAGCCCGGCAATGTCGACGAAGGTCAGCCGCGCCGGTATCACCTGGGCCGAGCGCGCGATCACAGCAATGCGCTGCAGCCGCTCGTCAGGCACGCCCACTTCGCCGACATTCGGCTCGATGGTACAGAAGGGGTAATTCGCCGCCTCGGCCGCCGCCGATTGGGTCAGCGCATTGAACAGCGTCGACTTGCCGACATTGGGCAGGCCGACAATCCCGCATTTGAAGCCCATGAAATCGTCTCTTTAAACTGCTTGTGAGTGATCGCTTAGATGGAGGCCTGAACAGCCCTTGTCGAGTTCAAGTCTGGCCCTTACACCAGTGCAACAAAAGCCCCCTCACCCGGCCGCCTTCGGCGTCCGCCCTCTCCCGCGAGGGGAGAGGGCACGCAGTGCCCGTGGTGAACGTCGGGCTTCGCATCCGCAGGGTTTTAGCCCTCTCCCCTCGCGGGAGAGGGCGGCGAGGTCCGCTAGGACCGAGCCGGGTGAGGGGGCTTTGCCTCTCGTCGTACACAGCGCTCGATCGATGCAATCCTGCTTGGAGCACGACCAGATCGGATGAAACATCGGCTTTCATCTACGCTGTGTTCCATCCGCAATATCTCGGATAAATCACCCCGTCACTCAACGCCGCGAGAACCATGCCTTCAGCTTTGCCGCGAGATTATCGCCAGGGGCGTTGGATGGTTTATATGCCGGCTTCTCCGGCCGCGCAGCTGAGGCCGTCTCGGCCCTTGCCGGCTCGGGTGCGGGCGGGGGCGCTGGAACCGGCCCGAGCGCCGGGGCCGCCGAGGCGGCCGCAATCGCCGCCTCTGGAATTGGCGCAGGCTTGGGAGCGGCGGCCGCTGCCGGTTTCGGCGCGGGGGCTTGCGCGGACGGGGCGGGCTTCTCCTCGCGCGCCGGCTTTGGCTCAGGCGCGGGACGGCTGGCGCGGGCGATCTCGTTCAGAAATTTGGCATCCTGCCCGGCAAGCAGATGCGGCGCGCCCTGCGCTATGGCGGCGAGGAGCGGCTCCAGCCACTGCTTGTCCTTCTTGGAGAAGTCGTGCAGCACATAGCTGACCACCGCCTCGCGGCTGCCCGGATGGCCGATGCCGATCCGCGCCCGCTGGTAGTCGTTGCCGATATGTGCGGAGATCGATTTCAGCCCGTTATGACCGGCATGGCCGCCGCCGAACTTCACCCGCACCCGCCCCGGCTCGAGATCAAGCTCGTCGTGGAACACGATGACGTCGGCGGGGGAGACCTTATAGAAGCGGATCGCCTCGCCGACCGAGCGGCCGGACTCGTTCATGAAAGTCGTGGGCTTGAGGAGCAGACAGCGCTCGCGGCCGATATCGGCTTCGGCGGCCAAGCCCTGAAAGCGGCGCTTCCAGGGGCTGGCGCCATACTCAGCAGCAATTGCCTCGACCGCCATGAAGCCGACATTGTGCCGGTTGCTCTCGTATTTATCGCCCGGATTGCCCAGGCCAACCAGGATCTTCATCGGGTCCAGCTCACTCCTTCGCCGGCGCGGCAGGCTACTCCGTGGATTCGGCCTCCTCGGCACCGCCCTCCGGCTCCTCCGGCCTCATCGCCGAAGAGCCGACGATCGTGGCAATGGTGAAATCACGGTCGGCGATGGTCGGCGTGACATTTGCCGGCAGCGTCACCGCCGAGATATGCACGGAATCGCCGATATCGAGACCGGTGAGGTTGACCTCGACCGCCTCCGGGATCGCATCCGCCGGGCAGCTCAGCTCGATCTCGTGGCGGACGATATTGAGCACGCCGCCGCGCTTGAGGCCGGGACTTTCCGCCTCGCGGATGAAATGCACGGGAACCTCGACGTCGACGCGCGCGCCCTTGCTGATCCGCATGAAATCGACATGCACCGGGAAATCGCGCACCGGATGCAGCTGCACGTCCTTCGGGATCACCCGCACCTTGCGGCCATCCACGTCCAGCATGTAGACCGTGGAGAGGAAGTGCCCGGTCTGGACCTGCTTGAAGATCTGTTTATATTCCAGCGTCACATTCTGCGGCGGCTGGCTGTCGCCGTAAACAATCCCCGGAACGCGGCCCTCTTTGCGAATGACGCGATTGGCCGCCTTCCCGGTGCCTTCCCTGTTGCTGGCCTTCAGCTCGACCATTTCTGCCATGGGGTCATCTCCGGAATAACAAAACGGGCCCTAACAGGCCCATAGCGCAATGAGCGGTGAGCGCGGTGCTCCCGCAGCAATCTCGCTCGCTTTATAGAGGCAATGGATGAGAAACTCAATTGCCTCGGCAGGACTGTCAATCAAAAAGGCTCGAAACCGACTCCTCATTGGCGGTGCGCTGAATTGCCTCGCCGATCAGCGGCGCAACCGTGAGAATGCCGATATTGGGCGTGGAGAGAGCCGCCTCGGTCGGACGGATCGAGTTGGTGATCATCAGGCTTTTCAGCGCCGAGTTCTCGATACGCTCGGTCGCGCCCGGAGACAGCACGCCATGGGTAATGTAGGCGCAAACTTCCCGCGCGCCACGCTCCAGGAGGGCCGCTGCCGCATTCACCAGCGTGCCGCCGCTGTCCACCATGTCGTCGATGAGAATGCAGCTGCGCCCCGAAACATTGCCGATCACCGACATCACCTCGGATTCGCCAGGACGCTCGCGGCGCTTGTCGACAATGGCGATCGGCGCGCCGATGCGCTGTGCGACATTGCGCGCACGCACCACACCGCCGACGTCGGGCGACACCACCGTCACATTGTTCTGGTCGAATTTCTCGTTGATCGCACGCACGATCACCGGCGCGGCGAATAGATTGTCGGTCGGGATGTCGAAGAAGCCCTGAATCTGGCCGGCATGGAGGTCAAGTGTCATCACCCGGTCGGCCCCGGAGCGCACAATCAGATTAGCGACCAGCTTGGCCGAGATCGGGGTGCGCGGGCCCACTTTCCGGTCCTGCCGTGCATAGCCGAAATAGGGGATCACGGCCGTGATGCGCCGGGCGGACGCCCGCTTCAGCGCGTCGTTGATGATCAGGAGCTCCATCAGATTGTCGTTGGCGGGAAATGAGGTGGACTGGATGACGAACAGATCCTGCCCGCGCACGTTCTCCTGAATCTCGACAAAGATTTCCATGTCCGCAAACCGCCTGACCATGCATTTCGTCAGCGGCGTGTTGAGATAGCCGGCAATGGCTTCGGCAAGCGGGCGATTGCTGTTGCCGGAGACGAGTTTCATTGACGCGAAACCTTTATAAAAAGCGCAGTAAAACCCAAGCTATTGCTGGGTGGGTTTGGACAGAAGCAGAGTATCGCTCCTCCTCCACACACAGCCGAAATCCCCGCAGATGCGCGGATCCAGTCTTTTCGCAGCATTTTCATATGCTTACTGGATACCCGTTTACACGGGGATTTCGGCTATGCCGGTGGCGCCTTTTTCCATCTGGAACCGATCAGGCTCTCGTCATCAGATAAGGTGTATTCCCATAAAAGCGAACGGCCCGCTTGTAGCAGCGAGCCGTTGAGCTGTAAACCACAGGGACTGCCTGAAAAATCATCAACCTGCCGGTTTTCCGATCAGCTTGGCGATACTCTTGGCGGCCTCGCCTGCGGCGAGATCGGCGATCTGCCCCCATGGCCCATCAAGCGAGCCCTGGGCCACCTTGTTGTGCTGCACGACAGCCTTGTCGAGGCGCTTGCCGCTTGGATCGAGCACGGTCCACTGAATGGTGATCGGCTGCTGGCCATCGACGGCACCGCCCATCTCCACACTGCCTTTCACTGTATAGGCGTTGGTGCCGGCTGATCCTTCCGCAAGCTTGACGCCAGCCTGCTGCAGATGCTTGCGCATCGCCGAGGTCAGCGACTGGCCGCCGTCACCTGGCGCACCGCTCACCGCCGGCACAACCGCGACCGCAGGCACGGAAGCTGACGGCGAAGGCTGGGCCGTCTGCGCGGCAAGCACCGCTCCGGTGGCCGTGGGCCGCTCGCGCGCTGATGCCGCGACGGGCTGAGGCTTGGGAGCCGGCTCGGACTGGGCCGTGGCGGAGACCACAGGTGTGTCCGGCTTTTCGGCGGGCGCCGGCGCGGCCGCGGCAACCTTGACGGGCTCGACCGGCTTGGCCTGATCGGCGCCGCTCGCCACAGGTACAGATTCGCCGGGTTCCGCCTTGGGCAGCCAGGCTGAAATCTCGTCGAGCGCTTTGGTGGCGACGCGCTGCATGGCGGCATCGTCGACAACCGCCCAGGGGTCACCGCCCTTCTTGCCCTCGATCAGCTCATCGCCCTGAATGCGCTTGCGCTTGTTGGTCTTGTCGCTGACGTCCCAGATGTAGGAAAGCTTAGTGCCCTTCGGATCGGGCGCGGCGACGAGATAACCGCGGATGGTATAGTCCGCATCCTTGGGCGGAACCACCGGGATGGATTTCTGTCCGGCCTGGGCCACTAAGAGCTCACTGAGCTTGGTCGAAACCTTTGCCGGGGCGCCGATTACCGGTGCGAATGCAACCGGCTTGGTTTGAATCTGCTGCGGCGCCAGTGCTGCCGTCGGGCCGGCGTCGCTGGTGATAGAGCCGGACGAACAGGCCGCCAACGTGAGGGCGAACAAGCCTCCGATCAGAGGCCCTGCGACACGTCTCGCTCCGCGGCGTGCCGTTTTAACGGATACGCGCGTCACTGGTGTTGCTCCTCTTCTTTTCATTATCTCCCGCGCCTCCATGCCCGCTGGGTTCTTCCCGCACGGCCATGTGCGCTGTCCCGATTCGAGTCCGTATCCGCAAACGGAAAGGGCGTCTAGACGCGCGCGCTGCGATCGCGGCAGCATCAACAGCATCCCGGCGGAAAACAGCCCCGAAGACCCCCTTATCCACATCACAGAATAACGATGGCGGAAATTTGACGACCATAATCAGGCTCATTTCGGTGCACAGACCTGCGATAGCTAAAGAAATGCGATTCGGTCTTATAGGTACAGAGCGGCAGAATTTCGCTGTCGACGATGCCGGCCTGTTTAAGCCGCCGCAAACAATAGCTGGGCAGATCGAATTGAACATGCAGCTCATCTTTGCCGGCCGCAAACAACTCCGCACTCTCCGGATCGTGATTCAGAAAGCGATCTTGGAAATCACGCCCGACCTCATAGGCCGCCTGACTGATCGCCGGCCCGACCGCCGCGGTTATATTCTCGCGGCGCGCGCCAAGATTTTCCATAGCCTCGATCGCCGCCTCGATGATGCCGCAGAGCGCGCCCCGCCAGCCGGCATGGGCCGCTGCCACCACCTTCGCCTCGCGGTCGGCGAATAGCACCGGGGCGCAGTCCGCGGCGAGCGCGCCGACGGCGAGGCCGGGAATGCGGGTGGCGATGGCGTCGGCTTCCGGGTTGGCCTCGGCCGGCCAGGGTGTCTCCGCAATCAGCGCGCGGGCGCTGTGCACCTGGCGCACGGTGAGCAGCTTTTCGGGTTCTGCGCCCAAAGCCCTTGCAATGCGCGCCCGGTTCTCGCGGACGGCGGCCGGGGCGTCGCCCGAGCCGAGCCCGCAATTGAGCGAGGCGTAGATGCCCTGCGAAACGCCACCTTCCCTGGTGAAGAAGCCATGGCGGATGCCGGCGCCGTTCTCCCCGAGTAATCCGCTTTCGATCATCCCTGCTCCTGTTGCCGATCGCCTTCCCCGCCCGCCATGCCGAACGGAGGCGGCGCTGGCAGGCCGGGACTGGTCAGCGCCATCGCCTTGAACAGCTCACCCATCTGATAGGGATCGATCAGCCGCGTTGCCCCGAGCACGAGTTTCATCCGCGCCGCCTCCTGGCGAGGCGCAGCCAAAAGCTTTCGCAGCCGCGTCTCGAGGCCCAGTGCCAGCAGGAATTCGCCCTGCGGCATCGGCCCCCAGCTGTTCAGGCCGCTTTGCTCGGCCATCCTCGCCAGCTCGGCGAAATTGACATGGGCGGAGAGATCGCTCTCACCCGGCGCGGCAAGCGGATCGACATAGTCGTGGCCGCGCACAGCCTGCAGCGTGTCGCCATGAGCGTCACGGCTGTAGCCGTAATCGACGATGAGCGCGGCCGTCGGGAAGTTGCACGCGCGCCGGCCGATCGCCTCGAGGACGGGGAGAGCCGAGGGGCGGGTCTCGAGGATCTCGCCCTCCGCGGGCGCGGTCGCGATGGCCGACAGCTTAGGCGGTGGGACGGCATCGCCCGCAGCGAATATGGGTTGGCCAGCCTCGCCGAGGCGGACGGTCCGCTCGCGCCAGGCGCCGCCGCTATAGACATATTGCGTGACTGGCAGGGCATCGAAGAACTCGTTGGCGATGATGACCGCCGGCGCATCGGGAACCTCGGCCAGCGTCTCGTGCCAGACCGGTGCGAAGCCGCCGAAGATCGTGTCCCGCTGGCGCCCGCGCAGCCGCTCCGAGCGCTCGATGAGCTGCAGCTGCATCGCATCCAGAAATTCGGGGAGGACGCGCAGGGCGCGCAACGCGTCCGTGATCAGCGTGCCCCGCCCCGGCCCCAGCTCGATGAGCTGGATGGGCGCCGGCTCACCCATCGACTGCCACACCGCCCCGGCCCAAAGACCGATCAGCTCGCCGAAGATCTGGCTGACCTCGGGCGCGGTGATGAAGTCACCGCTGCGGCCGATCGGATCGGCGGCGCGGTAATAGGCGTCCTCCCGCTCGGTCAGGCACCAGGCCATGAAATCCGCCACGGTGACCGGCCCGCGCGCCTCAAGGAGCTGCTTCAGACTGTGCTGCGTCATGCCTTCTCGAAGGCGGAGTTGCTTGGGCCGCCACGGCCCCGCGGCGCAAGGCGGCGATGATGAAATATACCCCGAAAACGATCATCGGCAGCGAATAGATCTGGCCTTCGGAGAAGTAGGGGGTGGTGAAGAACTGCCCATAATCCCATTCCTTGAAAAATTCGACGGTAATCCGCGCCAACGCATAGCCGGTGAGGAACGCGCCGCCGACAAGGCCCGGCCTCATGAAGGCCAGCCGCTTATGGGTGAGATAGCGCAGCACGAGAAACAGCACGATGCCTTCGAGAAACGCCTCGTAAAGCTGGGTGGGATGACGCGGCCCCGGCAGATCGCCCGGCGAGAGCACGCGCAACGGGAAATCGACGGCCCAGGGCACATCCGAGAGCCGGCCATAGACCTCGCCATTGACGAAATTCGCAAGCCGCCCGAAGAAGAGGCCGATCGGCACTGCCGCGCAGGTGAGGTCGCCCAGCGAGAGCACCGGCACGCCGTTCCAGCGCGCAAACAGCACAATCGCAACGCACACGCCAATCAGGCCGCCATGGAAGGCCATGCCGCCCTCCCACACCGAAAAGATGCGCCAGGGCTGATGGATGAAGAGGCTGGGCTCATAGAGCAGCACGAAGCCGAGCCGCCCGCCGACCACGACGCCGAGCGTCACCCAGAGCAGGTAGTCGTCGGCCTGCTCGGGCTTCATTGGCGGAGCGCCCGCCCAGAGCCGCTCATTGCGCAGCAGGCCGCGCATATAGAACCAGCCAAGCACCAGCCCCGCGAGATAGGCAAGGCCATACCAGCGCACATGCAAGGGGCCGAGCGCGATCGCGACGGGATCGATGCCGGGGAAAGGAATTGCCATCAACTCCATGGGGCTCTCCTCCTCTTGCTTCGCGCCGCCGGCAGTCGCCTCACCCGCGCTTCTCGTGTGGCGTCTCGCAATTGCCTTCCCCCCTTGCAGCGATCTCGGAAAGGCAATTGCGAGCCATAAGCCACACGAGGAACTTTGAGTTGGCTAGTGTCCCTTAAGTCTCCGAATTGCCTTGCAGAGCTTGCTGCAGGGGTGAAGGCAATTCGGAGACGGGACACTAGCAAGCGATGGTGGTCCAGCCAAGGCTTGATCCGCGATGCCGCGCGGACCAATATCAAAGCAATGTCGCCTTTCGAGGCTATCATGCACCGACGCATTCACTGCGTTCATGCGCCAGTGCACGAACTCTTTATTTATGCATCGATTTTACCAAACTCCGGCTGGTGCCTCCGTTTGGATCGATGCACTAGCAGCGAAGGATCACCATTCCATGACACAGACGACGAACCGCTTTTTCGACGAGATGGCCAAGCTGATGACCGATGCCGCGGGCGCCGCTCAAGGGTTTCGGCAGGACGCCGAGACGATCTTCCGGTCGCAGGCTGAGAAGATCCTGCGCGACCTTCACGTCGTGCAGCGGGAGGAGTTCGAGGCGGTCAAAGCCATGGCTGCCAAGGCGCTGGAGGAGAATGAGCGCCTTGCCAAGCGCGTCGGCGAACTGGAGACGGCGCTCGCTGCGAAGCAGACCACGCTCCCGTAAAGCCGCTGATGGGCTGCTGCACCTAACGCACGGGCGTGCTCGGGCGGATAGGTTTGCCCCAAACCTGCGCCAAACCCAACGCGGCAGGGGTAGCCATCGCAGTGGGAGATAAGATGCCAATTGCGCTTATGAAGGCCAGGATATCCGGCTATTCCATGAACCGTTCAGGAGCGTCCTCATGCAAGCAGCTTGGCATCCGTTACGGCACATCAGGGCGAAAGGGGATGTCTCGAAACTGACGCTCACCTCCCTGGCTGCGGGCCTGGCAGGTCTTTTGATCCTCGCATCCACCGGGCTCGGCGCGGCAGAGTGCTGTGATCTGAACAGCCCGTTTCGGGAGGGCGAAGGCTGGGCCGATAAGCCCGCCACTTGCGAGGACATCGCCTATTGGGCCGAGCGCGCTCCTGCAACCAGCGCCCGCTTTAGCCTGGCCATCAGAGGCAAGCTTTCGGCCGTGAAATCGGACAGTGCGCTTACCTATCTCGTGATGTGCGATGCGCCGGGCTTGCAGGTGATCTGCGTGACCTATGAGACGAACGGCATGAGCGCCGGCGATGTGGTCGAATTTGGCGGAGGCTTTCAGCGCACCAGCGACAAGCAAATCCTGATGGACCCCTGCCTGGCTTCGCGGGAGTGAGGTCGGCGGGGTCGGCGGGCCATTGTTTTAGTCGTATGGCCGTTCGCGCCTCGAAGGCGACTGCGGCCACGAGTCCGCTCATGATGAATAGCGAGCTTCGGACTCATAGATACGTATGTGAGAACTCAAAGGGCTCCGTGCTCTCACTTCAGGCTGCCTAGGTCGGTCAACAGCGGCCCGCACGTATACGATTTTCCTGCTTGTTGTATTGAGATATTCATCAGGATGGCAATTATTGATTTAATCTTCAACTCCCTCCAACGACCATCAATTAATCAAATAAATGAGTATCCCAAAAATCAATGCAGCTACAATAGCTGGAATAAGAGAGGGGATATATGGTTTGATATTATCTGCTGGAATGCTCGCGCGGGGAATGATATTGTGACTTTCATTCTCCGGCCGCTTGAATTCATGCAGGACTTGGACAGTCGAGTTTTCTTCATAATTTGGCATGCTTGCATGTAGGGTTACCGTGGGGGAATATCAATAATATTTTAGCTCCGTATTTGCCATTTACATGATCTCTTCCCTTCGTTGGCTCCGCGCCTGTTGATCGGGTGCGTGTTCTAATTACCTCTCACCGAGACGGTTGCCTTGCAGTTATCTACGTTTCGCGTCGCGCTGGTCTTGGCGGTAACCGACATTTTCAGGGCATATGGAGTTGGTATGAAGCCGCAAGCGGCAAACGCTCACCCGATGGACCGTCCCTCGCCAGCACGAGCAGCCCGTACTACCAGGCAAGATGAACCGCACAGCCAAATTCGGCTGAGGTCTTACAACTGGCCGGAACGATCCCCATCTGCTAGTTGGACCCAAAAATCCAGGAGAAATGGATATATTGTGCGACATTACGATGGAGATGTAATTGGCAGTAACGTGCAGATAGTCGTTTTTTTGTCTTGCTTTATATTAACATTCACCTGGATTGCTTTAGACGCTATCTTGACAAACTAGAGCCACGCAAGGGGGACTATTGCGCGGCCGCACAGTGACCATCGCGTCCAATCGAGGAAAACCATGTCAGTTCATAGATTCGGGATCGCCGAGGCTCTCATGTATACGCCACCACGCTTATATGGCAGGGAGGGAGCTAAACAATGTAAAGTCGTCCGGCTGCTGTCTACGGATGGTGATGATCCACAATACCGGGTGAAGTGTGCAGCCGAGACTTTCGACCGTGTAGTGTGGGAAAGTCAGTTGAATGACCAAATTCTCGTCCGCACATAATCCCTCAGAATTCGTGTAATGTCGAGTGGACCTCAGCTGTAGATTCGGTCCTACGACCTCGGCATTTTTTCACGGCAGACAGGTCAGGGCCACTGCGCCTCAGGTTTGTTTCGACGGCTTATCCATTATTTGGGAACCACCTTATTTTTCGACGCGCTTACAGGGTTTCCTCTGCTTATGAAGCAAAGGGGAGGGTCCGGAGAAGGCGAGTGTCTCTTCTCACCGCAGATCAGACGCAATATCTGTGGGTGAGGGGAAATTCGCACGAGGTGGTGCTTCACGCCCGAGCAATCGTAGCCCTCAACTCGGCAGCGGCAACACCTCTTGCTCGCGCAGGGTCTTGCCGCTGTTGCCGTCGACCTCCAAGAGCTTCACCCGATAGCCCCAGAGCTGGGCGAGATATTGCAGCGTCCTGTCGCACTCGTTCTTGTCGAGCAGGATGCCGTCGCGGCAGGTGTGGGTGAGGGTCAGGCGCCGGCCGCCGGAGAGATCGGCGTCGGTGACGCGGATATCCGGGTCCTGCACGCCGACCTCGTAATGCCGGGCAAGGCTCCGCCGGATCGCCTTGTAGCCGCGCTCATTGTGGATCGAGGTCACCTCATATTCCGGCTTGTTCGAGGCATCGTGTATGGTGAACAGGCGGAAGTCGCGGATCACCTTGGGCGAGAGGAACTGCAGCACGAAGCTCTCGTCGCGATATTCGCGCCAAGCGTGCTTCAGCGTGCCCATCGCATCGCCATTGCCGGCGATATCCGGGAACCAGTCGCGGTCCTCCTCGGTCGGGTCCTCGCAGATGCGCTGGATGTCGCGCATCATGGCAAAGCCGAGCGCATAAGGGTTGAGGCCGGAGAAGCGCTGGTCGTGGAACGGCGGCTGCATCACCACCGAGGAATGGGTGTGCAGGAACTCGAGCATCGCCCCGTCGGTCAAGAGGCCGCGGCTGTGCATGTGGTTCAGGATCTCGTAGTGCGTGAAGGTGGCGCAGCCCTCGTTCATCATCTTGGTCTGGCGCTGCGGATAGAAATACTGGCTGAGGATGCGCACAATGCGGATCAGCTCGCGCTGCCAGTCCTTGAGGCGCGGGGCGTGCTTTTCCAGGAAATAGAGCAGGTTCTCCTCGGGCAGGCCGATCAGCGCCTGGTCATCCGTAGCGGGCTGGACCTCATCGACCTCCTCGATTTGGGGGAGCGTGCGCCAGAGGTCGTCATAGGTCTCCTCCTCATGCGCGCGGCGGCGCTCGGCGCGCGCGGCGATGAAGGCAGGGCGCAGGATGCGCGGATCGCGCGGGTGATGGCTGACGCCCTGGCGCATCAGCGCGTGGGCGGCGTCGACGATCGGCTCGACCGCTTCCACCCCGTACTGCTCCTCGCAGTCCTTCACATAGTCCTTCGCGAAGGCGAGATAGTCGAGAATGGTGTCGGCGTTGGTCCACTGCCGGAACAGGTAATTGCTCTTGAAGAAGTGGTTGTGACCGATCGCGGCATGGGCGATCACCAGGGTCTGCATCAGCGCGGAGTTCTCCTCCATCACATAGCTGATGCAGGGGTTGGAGTTGATCACCAGCTCATAGGCGAGCGAGCGCAGGCCGCGCCGGTAGGTCATCTGCTCCTGGGCGAAATGCTTACCGAACGACCAGTGCCGGTACATTAGCGGCATGCCGATTGAGGCATAGGCGTCGAGCATCTGCTCGGCCGTGATCACCTCGACCTGATTGGGGTAGATGTCGAGCCCGTATTCCTCAACGCCAATCTGCTCGACGGTTTCGTAAATGCGCTTGAGCAGATCAAAATCCCACTCCGCACCCTCGAAGAGTGGCTGGACCGCCGGGGCCAGCGACTTTTTCTTACCCTTGGCCATCAGACCCGTTCATGTCTTTTCCGCATTGGAAAACAGATCGTGGAACACCGGATAGATCTCATCAGGCGCCGAAACCCGGCGCATGGCGAAATGCTGCTGGTATTTGGTGACCGGCTCAAAGCCTGACCAGATGATGCTCTCCGAGATCGCCGCGCCGACCTCGATATAGGCGAAGTACTGGCACAGCGGCAGAATCTCCTCATCCAGCATGTCGATGCACTTCACCATGTCGGCGAAGTCGTTGGCCCCGTCCGAAGCCTGAGCGCCGTAGATATTCCAGTCCTCGACCGGATAGCGCTCCTGCACCACGCGCATCATCTCCTCATAGGCGGTGGAGATCACCGTGCCACCGGTCTCGGTCGAGTGGAAGAAGGTGTCCTCGTCGACTTCGCTGGCGACGCTGGTGTGCCGGATGAAGACGATGTCCACGTCGCGGTAATGACGGGCGAGGAACACATAGAGCAGCATGAAGAAACGCTTGGCGAGGTCCTTCAGCGCCTGCGACATCGAGGCCGAGGTGTCCATCAGGCAGAACATCACCGCCTGCGTGGTGGGCTTGGGCACCCGCTCCCAGCGATTGTATTTCAGGTCGAACGGATCGATGAAGGCGACCGTCTTGCGCAGATGCTTCTGCCGGGCGATGCGCTCACGCAGCAGCATAACGCGCTTCTCGTCCTGCGGCACTTCCTCCTCGGCCTCGCGCAGTTCCTGCTCGGCACGCCTGACCTGCTCCTCGCTGGGCCGCCGCAGAGCGATGCGCCGCGCCACGGAGTTGCGCATGGTGCGCAGGCGGTTGAGCTTGGCGGGCGAGCCGTCGGTGGTGAAACCGGCGCGCATCGGCATCGGCGAGCGCACGTCCTTCAGCTTGGTCTTGATGAGATTGGGGAGCTGAAGGTCCTCGAAGAACAAATCGAGAAACTCGTCCTTGGTCAGGGTGAAGACGAAATCGTCCTCACCATGCCCGTCCGGCGAGCCGCGCTCACCGCCCCGCCCGCCGCCCGAGGGCGGCTTGGGGATGGTGTCGCCGACGACGAAATCCTGGTTGCCGGGCAGGATCAGATCCCGCTTGCCGCTTTCCCGACCGAGCCGGAAGGCGGGCTCGTTGAGACTTTTCGAGCGGATTTTGATCTTTTCGCCGCTGTCGATCTCGGAAATTTTGCGCTTGCGGAGGGCGTCGCTAATCGCTTCGCGGATCTCCTCTTTGGCACGCCGGATGAAGCGCTGGCGGTTACCGAGGCTTTTGGCCTTAGGGTTGAGCCGCCTGTCGATAATGTGCATTTCCGATTATCAACCCGATTTTCTGACCCGCATATACCAATCGACCAACCGGCGAACCTGCCTCGGCGTGTAGCCGCGGGCGACCATGCGCTCTACAAAGTCATTATGCTTCTTTTCGGTCTCGCTGTCTTTCTTGGCGCCGAACGAAATGACCGGCAGCAGATCCTCAACTTGGCTGAACATCCGCTTCTCGATCACGTCCCGGATCTTCTCATAGGACGTCCAGGCCGGATTACGCCCGCTGTTGCGGGCACGGGCCCGCAGCGCGAACTTCACCACCTCGTAACGGAAGTCCTTCGGATTGGCGATACCGGCGGGCTTTTCGATCTTGGACAGCTCCTTGTCGAGCAGCGAGCGGTCCATCAGCTGGCCGGTATCGGGATCCTTGAAGTCGTGATCCTCGATCCAGGCATCCGCATAAGCGACGTAACGGTCGAACAGGTTCTGACCGTAGTCGTTATACGACTCCAGATAGGCTTTCTGGATCTCGTTGCCGATGAACTCGGCGTAACGCGGCGCCAGCTCTTCCTTGATGAACTCGAGATAGTGATTCTCGATCGCCTCGGGGTGCTGCTCGCGGTTGATCGCCTGCTCCAGCACATACATCAAATGCACCGGGTCGGCGGCCACCTCCGATGTATCGAAGTTGAAGGTCTCCGACAGCACCTTGTAGGCAAAGCGCGTGGAGGTGCCATCCATGCCCTCGGTCAGGCCTGCCGCGTCACGGTACTCCTGCACCGTCTTGGCGTGCGGATCGGTCTCCTTCAGGCTCTCGCCGTTGTAGACGCGCATCTTGGAGTAGAGGTTGGAGTTCTCGTGCTCCTTCAGCCGCGTCAGCACCGAGAAGCGCGCCAGCATATCGAGCGTCCCGGGCGCATTGGCGGCATCCGTCAGCTCGGAGCGCGACAGCAGCTTCTCGTAGATCTGCCGCTCCTCGGTCACCCGCAGGCAATAGGGTACCTGGACCACGCAGATGCGGTCGAGGAACGCCTCGTTGTTGCGGTTGGACTTGAAGGAGCGCCACTCCGCCTCGTTCGAATGCGCGATGATGATGCCCTGATACGGCAGCGAGCCGACATTCTCCGTGCCGACATAGCTGCCCTCCTGCGTTGCCGTCAGCAGCGGATGCAGCATCTTGATCGGCGCCTTGAACATCTCGACGAATTCGAGCAGGCCCTGCGTCGTGCGGTTCAACCCGCCTGAGTAGGAATACGCATCCGCATCGTTCTGGCCGAAGAACTCGAGCTTGCGGATGTCCACCTTGCCAACCAGCGAGGAGATGTCCTGGTTGTTCTCGTCGCCCGGCTCGGTCTTGGCGATGCCGATCTGGCGCAGGCGAGAAGGGTAGAGCTTGACGACGGTGAATTTGGAGATGTCGCCGCCGAACTCGTCCAGCCGCTTCACCGCCCAGGGCGACATATGCCCGGTCAACTTCCTACGTGGTATCCCGTAGCGGTCCTCCAGCGCCGCGCCCATCGACAGCGGGTCAAACAGGCTTAAGGGGCTTTCGAATATGGGGCTGACCTCGTCGCCCGCCTTGAGCACATAGATGGGGCAGCGCTCCATCAGCTCTTTCAGCCGCTCGGCGAGCGAGGATTTGCCGCCGCCGACCGGGCCGAGCAGATAGAGGATCTGCTTGCGCTCCTCGAGCCCCTGCGCGGAGTGGCGGAAATAGCTCACGATCCGCTCAATGGTTTCTTCCAGACCGTAGAAGTCGTTGAAGGTCGGGTAGACCTTGACGCTCCGGTTCATGAAGATCCGGCCGAGCCGCTCGTCCTTGGAAGTGTCGATGATCTTCGGTTCGCCGATGGCTGCCATCATCCGCTCGGATGCGGATGCAAACGTCATTGGATCGTCTCGGCAACCTTCGAGGTAGGATTTGAGATCAAGCACCCCCTGCTTCTGCGTCGCGTAGCGCTCGGCATACAGGTCGAAGATTTCACTGCTGGGTGTCATTCCACCGCCCGATCTCTTTGGAGTTGCGATCGAAATTTAGTCTCTCCTCTCTACTCGCATGGGCGTCTCCCTTTATCGCCGCTTGTCCAGGCGCGGATAGAGCCCATTCTACGCCATACTGGCCCATGTCGTGAACCCTCCGTTGAGATGCATCAGAGAACCACGCCCCTTTGCGACACCGGCGCCGCGCCGGGCGCGCCGCGCCTGCGGAGGCTGCTCCGCGGCGGGCTGAGAAGCCTGCTCCTCCTTCTGCAGTAAACGCCTGAGGCGCCGAAGCTTTCCATCTGGGCGAATAAACAGGTGGTCCCTTGCGCGAATTATACATCGATCCCTCAAAACTCCCAACTGGGTTCCCCCCGTAGGAGAGTAGGACAGATGAGCGCTGTTGTAGTTCTGCCCGCCAAGCTGCGAAGCGGATGCGGCGCGACCTTTACAGCACACCGGGACACGACCGTTGCGATGACTTTTACTAAAAATTGAACGATTTCTTTGGTTTGCAATCAGCGGTCTTGCAGCCGCCCGGCCGGGAATTGTTGGTAATGCAGCGCACATGGGGAAACTCGGCCCACCCTGTCTGTCTCATACCATGCCCCATCGACTCTAGTGCGCCTCGTCTGACTGTTAGGTGAACGGCGCCGCCGCCATTGCCTGACATGAGACTCCGCGCTGAAGGGGTTTGCTCGTATCGTTGTGGGGAATGGAGATGGGGTCGGGCGCCGTTGCGGCATCATCACGAATTGTTCAAAAGCGCCGCAGCGTGCATTTCTTTTGTAACCTCACTGTCACCTGGTGTGGCGGATCTGAAGTTCGCACCATCATTGCGGCACTCTCTCATGCGAACTTCAGATCCTAGCGCCACATTAGAATCGGAGAATGGCTAGTGTCCTTTCGATTCGAAAGTTCGTTCGGACTAGCGGCTGGCTCTGACGAACTTTTGAATCGGGACACTAGCGATTATCGAGTGCAGCACAAATAGAAGGAGAGCATCGGATGAAAGCTGTTCCGCCCCTGTCCCTCTCGTCGGATCAGGTCTGCTTCATCATCGTGAAGGCGCGTGAATGGGATGCCAAGGACGTCGTAACGGAGCCCGATCCCGGCTCCAATGCCTCCGATGACGGCATGATCGAAGTGCTCGAAGACCACGGCGACGATCCGGTCGCCCAGGAAATCCGAGGTTTCGTTGGTGCCATGACCGAGGATGAGCAGATCGACTTGGTGGCGCTCGCCTGGCTCGGGCGCGGCGATGGCAGCATTGAGGAATGGGACGATCTGCGCGGCGAAGCGGAGCGCGCGCACAATAACCGCACCGCCTCCTATCTGCTGGGCATGCCGCTGCTCGCCGATTATCTGGAGGAAGCCCTCTCGCAGTTCGATATGAGCTGCGAGGACGTCGAGCTGCAGCACCTCTGATGGCAGGGCCGGGCCGGCTCTTGCAATCGCTGGTCTTTGGCCTCATTGCGTTTACCGCGGCCTGCGCGCCATGCCTTGCCCAGCGCGGCGAAGCCCCGATCCTTGACGAGCTGATCGGCATCGAGGCGCGCTTCCACCCCGTCGTCGCAGAGAACGGCATGGTGGCCGCACAGGAAGGCCTTGCCGCCGAGGTCGGGGTCGACATGTTGCGCCAGGGCGGCAATGCGGTCGATGCGGCGGTGGCGACCGGCTTTGCGCTGGCCGTCACGCATCCCCAGGCCGGCAATCTCGGCGGCGGCGGCTTTATGCTGGTTGCGCTAGCGGGGGAGAAGAAGGTCGTTGCTATCGACTATCGCGAGATGGCCCCGCTTGCCGCGACCCGCGACATGTTCTTGAATGCGGCCGGAGAGGTCGACGTCGAGAAGGCGCGCTACAGCCGGGCCTCGGCGGGTGTGCCGGGCACCGTCGCGGGCCTGCTCTATGCGCTAGAGAAATACGGCACGCTTCCCCGCCAGACGGTGCTCGCACCGGCGATCCGCCTCGCGCAGGACGGGTTTCCGATCTCCCGCGACCTTGCCTATGCCCTGGCAAAAAACCAGGACCGTTTCGCTAAGGACCCGTCTTCGGTGAGCTATTTCAGCCACGCCGACGGACAGCCCTATCGGATGGGCGAGATCCTGCGCCAGCCCGATCTGGCCAAGGCGCTCACCGCGATCCGCGACCAGGGCGGCAGCCGGCTTCTATCAGGGCTGGGTGGCCGAGGCCATTGCGGCAGAGATGCAAAATGGCGGCGGCGCGATCACACTGGCGGACCTTGCCGGCTATCACCCCGTCGAGCGTGAGCCGGTGCGCGGCTCCTATCGCGGCTTCGAGATCGCCTCCATGCCGCCGCCCTCCTCCGGCGGCACGCATCTAATCGAGATGCTGAATATGCTGGAGGGCTACGACCTCCAAGCGCTTGGGGCGGGCAGCGCCGATTATCTGCACCGCCTCATCGAGGCGATGCGCCGCGCCTATGCCGACCGCGCCGCCTATATGGGCGACCCGGACTTCGTCAAAGCGCCGGTTGCCGGCCTCACCGCCAAGAGCTATGCGGCAACCCTGCGCGAGAGCATCGACCTTACCAGGGCCGGCAGCTCGGCGGCGATCAGCGCCGGCGCGCCGCCTCAAGAGGGCACGCAGACCACCCATTTCTCGGTGATGGACCGGGCCGGCAATGCTGTGGCGAATACCTACACGCTGAATTTCGCCTTCGGCAGCAGCTATTCGGTGGATGGCGCCGGCTTCCTGCTCAACAACGAAATGGACGATTTCTCCGCCAAGCCAGGGGCGCCGAACGCTTACGGCCTGCTCGGCGGCGATGCCAATGCCATCGCCCCGAAAAAGCGCCCGCTCTCCTCGATGACGCCGACCATCGTGTTCAAAGGTGGTGAGCCGATGCTGGCAACCGGCTCGCCGGGCGGGTCGACCATCATCACCGTCGTCCTGCAGCTTCTGCTCAATGTGATGGATTTCGGTATGAACGTCGCCGAGGCGACCGCCGCGCCGCGAATCCATCACCAATGGCAGCCCGATCTGGTCTTCTCTGAGCGGGGCATCTCCGACGATACGCTCCGCCTGCTGGAGGCGCGCGGCTTCATTCTGCCGAAGGAGGCCGATGGCCGCTTTCAGCACCGCATTCTCGGCCGCGCCAACACGGTCGCCCGGCAGGGCGGCTACTTTCTCGGCGCTGCCGACCCGCGCGCTTTCGACGCAGCCGTGCGCGGCTTTTAACGGCCGGATTGATCGGCGCAATTTCGCTCCAATTCGGGCGCCCTATCGCCGGGATTGCCGGAAAGACGGGAGAAGATCAAGTGAGACGACCAGGGACAACAGGCCGGCTGGCCGTGAGCCTCGCGCTCGTTCTGCTCGGCGGCCTGAATGCGTTCGCTACTGAAGGGCGTCGCTGGATCGCCGACAGCGACCCCGAAATCGCGACACTGATCTACGGCACGCCCGAAAGCGACGATATGGTCCTCAATCTCACCTGCGAGCGCGCCTCCAAGACGCTCAGCTTGTGGTTTGCGCCCCAGCCCGTGCCGGTGAAGGCGCCGGACAGCCTGCCATTGACCATCTCCTCCGAAGGAGGGCGGGTTGAGCTGAAGGCAACGGGGAATCGCTCCGAACTCGACGACTTCTATTCGCTCGAGGCGCACACCGCCCTTACGGCCGATTTGGAGAAGCTGCTGACGGGTGCGAAAGTCGTTTCGCTGAAGGTCGCAGACCGCACGACGGACATGCCGCTCGACGATGCTGCGCTCGGCGGCGTCGAGGAGCTTGTGAGCGCTTGCCGCAAATAGCTGCGCTCAGGCGGTCGCCCGCTGGACAGCGGGGCGGAGCTTGGCGCCGACCTTCTCCGCGATCATCGCCCCGATCGGCAGCGCCGAGGTCGCGGCCGGCGAAGGCGCATTGCACACATGGAGCGTCCTGTCCGTCTCGCGAAACAGGAAATCATGCACCAGCGTGCCGTCGCGCATCACCGCCTGTGCCCGGATCCCAGCCTCTAGCGGCTGTAGATCGCCCATAGTCAGGCTCGGGCAGTATTTGCGGCACTCGGCGAGATAGCGCCGCTTGGACATGGAGTTGGCCAGCTCGTAGACGCCGGCCTTCATGTTCGAGCGGATCACCTTCCAGAAGCCGGGGAAGCGGATGAACTCGGCGACATCGCGCGGCGAGACCGAGAATTTCGGATAGCCTTCGCGCGACCACCCCAGCACAGCATTCGGCCCGACCGTCACACTGCCGTCGATCATCCGGGTCAGATGGATGCCCAGGAACGGCAACTCCGGATCGGGAATGGGGTAGATCAGCGCGCTGACGATGCGGTTCTTCGCCGGCGGCAGCCGGTAATATTCGCCGCGGAATGGCACGACCTGATAGTCCGGCTCAATGCCGGCGAGGCGCGCCAGCCGGTCCGACTGAAGACCGCCGCAAACGATAAGGTGCTTGGCCTTCCAGCTCCGGCCGGGCGCCGAGACGGTGACGTGGTCGCCGCCCTCCTGGATGGCGACGACTTCAGCGTTCAGCGCGATCTCACCGCCCCGCCGGCCGATCTCCCCGGCCATTGCGTTGCAGATCAGCTTGTAGTCGGTGATGCCGGTCGATGGCACGAAAATAGCGCCGACGCCGTTGATGTTCGGCTCGCGGTGCTTAAGCTGGGCGGCATCGATCAACTCGGCGTCGACCTTGTTCTCGCGCGAGCGCTCGAACAGCTTCAGCATGCGCTGGCGCTCGGCTTCGTTCGTTGCGACCAGCAGCTTGCCGCATACCTCGAAGGGCAGCGTGTATTCGCGGCAGAACGCAACGGTCTCAGCAGCGCCGCGCCGGCAAAGCTCGGCCTTGAAGCTCCCCGGCGCATAATAGATACCAGAATGGATAACGCCGCTGTTGTGGCCGGTCTGATGCCGGCCAACGGCGCTCTCCTTCTCGATCACCAGGATACCGGCGCCGGGATGGGCATCGCTGAGCTTGAGAGCTGTTGCCAGCCCGACGATCCCGCCGCCGATGATGCAGAAGTCGTAAATCATCTCACCGTTGATGCCGGGATCTTAACCATTCAGATATCGTCTTCCTCGTCGCGCGAGCCGCCGAGCAGGCCGGAGACATCGTCTCCCTCTTCATCATCGTCCTCAATGAAGGTTTCGTCGGTGTCTGCCTTCAGCTCGGTATCCTCATCTTCGATCTCGACGAGACCGTCATCGTCGATGTCAGGCAACTCATTCTCCGCATCGGCGACTTCATCCAGTGATACAATATCGACATTGGCGGCAGCCGGCGAGAGCGCATCGTCATCTTCGTCGACATCGGCTGTATTTCCACTTACGACCTTCGGGCGGCCGTTCGCCTGCTGGTAGACAGTCTGGCAGATCGGGCAGGTAATGGGGTCGCGGTTCAAGTCATAGAACTTGCTGCCGCAATGCTGGCACACCCGCTTTGTTCCTCGGGCAGCTTTGGTGGACATGATGTTCAGCCTCGTAAAAACGCTATTCTTTCGGGGAAATGGCCACCTGCATAGGCATGCATGTCAGCTGTGTCAAAGGCAAACGACATCTGCCCACGCGCGAAACAGTTGAGAATTGACAGAAGCGCGGTGGGGCTGCTCTATGGCGGCGGAGCCAGGGTTATGGTTCTTCCCTCGGCATTCTTCAAGCCCTATAACCAACCCGTCCATCATGCCAAAGCTTGCCGCAACGCGATCAGGGGCCTTGAGTGGCCGCGCCGCCGTCCCGGGCGATAAGTCGATTTCGCATCGCTCATTGATGTTCGGCGCGCTTTCCATTGGCGAGACCCGGATCACCGGCCTTTTGGAGGCCGCCGACGTTTTGGCGACAGCCCGCGCCGTGGAGATGCTCGGCGCCGATGTGGCGCGCGACGGGGCGGAGTGGATCGTCCGCGGGCGCGGCATCGGCGGCCTGACCTCGCCGGACGCACCGCTCGATTTCGGCAATTCCGGCACCGGGGCGCGGCTGATGATGGGGATTGTCGCCGGCCATCCGATCGAGGCGCGCTTCACCGGCGATGCCTCGCTCTGCCGCCGGCCAATGGGCCGGGTGCTCAAACCTTTGCGGAAAATGGGCCTCACCGTCGCCGAGGGCGACAAGGACACCCTGCCGCTGACGTTGATCGGCTCGGGCCAGCTCGTGCCCATGCGCTACGTCCTCCCCGTCCCATCGGCGCAGGTGAAGTCCGCGGTGCTGCTGGCCGGCCTTGCCGCGGCCGGCGAAACAACGGTGGTCGAGACCGAGGCGACCCGCGACCACACCGAGAAGATGCTCACCTATCTCGGCGCGCGAATCACCACGGAGCAGACGCCCGAAGGCCGCGCCATCACTGTGAAAGGTCAGCCGATCCTGGAAGGCCGCCCGATCCGGGTGCCCGCCGATCCAAGCTCGGCGGCGTTCCTGGCTGCCGCGGCGCTGATCTGCCCGCACTCCGACGTCGTCATCGAGAATGTGCTGGTCAACCCGACCCGCACCGGCTTTTACACGACGCTCAAGGAAATGGGCGCCGACATTGCCTTCGAGGCGCAAAGGGAACAAGGCGGCGAGCCGGTCGCCGACATCAGGGTGCGCCATAGTGCGCTGCGCGGCGTCAGCGTGCCGGCAAGCCGCGCGCCCTCGATGATCGACGAATATCCGATGCTGGCGGCGCTTAGCGCCTACGCCGAGGGTGAGACCTTCATGCAGGGCCTTGCCGAGTTGCGCGTCAAGGAGAGCGACCGGCTGGCGGCGACCGAGGCTGGGCTCAAGGCCTGCGGCGTCGACGCGATCGCCGAGGGCGACACCCTTACCGTGCGCGGCACTGGCCGGGTGCCGGGCGGCGGGCTGGTGAAAACCGACATGGACCACCGCATCGCCATGGCCTTTCTCACCCTGGGGCTTGGCGCGGACAAGCCGGTCACCGTGGACGACATCGCCATGATCGAAACCAGCTTCCCGAACTTCATCGCGCTGATGAGCGGCCTTGGCGCGACATTCATAAGCGAGGGCGAGATGGCATCATGATCATTGCCATTGACGGACCAGCGGCATCCGGCAAAGGCACGCTCGCCCAGAGGCTCGCACTGCGTTATCAGCTCCCCCATCTCGACACCGGCATGCTCTACCGGGCGGTTGCCCGCGATATGCTGGCCCGCGGAGTGCCTCTCGACGATCCGGTGGCAGCCGAGGCCTCGGCCCGCGGGCTCGATCACACCACCCTCACCGACCCAAGCCTGCGCGGTCGGCAGATGAGCGAGGCCGCATCGATCGTCGCCGCCATCCCCGCCGTGCGCGCGGCCTTGATCGACATGCAGCGGGAATTCGCGCGCCGCCGGCAGGGGGCGCTTATCGAAGGACGTGACATCGGAACGGTTGTATGCCCGGATGCAGACATTAAATTATTCGTAACAGCCGATCTGGAAGAAAGAGCAAGACGCCGCCACCGCGAACTTCTCGAGAAGGGAGAGACACTTAGCGAAGCCGCCGTTCTCGAGGATTTGCGCCGACGTGACGAACGCGATAGCACGCGGGCGGTCTCGCCTTTGCGACGAGCGCTGGACGCGCACTTGCTCGATACTACGAAATTGGATATAGAAGCTGCATTTTTCGCCGCCGTAAGACTAATCGACGCCGCGATTGGCCGTGCCGTGAGCACATGAACGCCGGGTTCGGCGTTTGCGTATCCAGCCTGCCGCAGCTCCATCCTCGAGGCGTTGGTTCTTCTACCCGGCAAAACAGACAGGAACATGAAGGACGGCCGCACGCTCTCTCCCTAGCCGGTTAGGAGAGGCTGCCCCGTTCATTCTTATTGGCGCATAGCGCGTCGTGCAAACAACCGGCAGGAAATTTGATGAGCTTACCCCAAGTCCAAGAACCACTCGCTAAGGAATATGCGCCCACCGAGGAAGACTTCGCCGCGCTCCTTGAGGAATCTTTAAACCAGTCGGGCCTCGATGAGGGCTCGGTGGTCAAAGGCAAGATCGTCGCCATCGAGAACGATCTGGCCGTCATAGATGTCGGCCTGAAGACCGAAGGCCGCATTCCGCTGAAGGAATTCAGCGTCGGCGCGCGTGGCCCCTCTGTCGGGGTCGGCGATGAGGTCGAGGTCTATCTCGAGCGCATCGAAAACGCCATGGGCGAGGCGGTGCTGTCGCGCGAGAAGGCGCGGCGCGAGGAGAGCTGGACGCGCCTTGAGGAGAAGTTCAACGCCGGCGAGAAGGTCGAAGGCGTGATCTTCAACAAGGTTAAGGGCGGCTTTACCGTTGATCTCGATGGCGCCGTTGCGTTCCTTCCCGGCAGCCAGGTCGATATCCGCCCGGTGCGCGACATCGGCCCCTTGATGAACATGCCGCAGCCTTTCCAGATCCTGAAAATGGATCGCCGCCGCGGCAATATCGTCGTCTCCCGCCGCTCCGTGCTGGAGGAGACCCGCGCCGAGCAGCGCTCCGAGATCGTCGCCAAGCTCGAAGAAGGCCAGACGGTCGAAGGCGTGGTCAAGAACATCACAGATTACGGTGCGTTCATTGACCTGGGCGGCATCGACGGCCTGCTCCATGTCACCGACATGGCATGGCGCCGCGTCAACCATCCCTCCGAAATCCTCAATGTGGGCGATACCGTCAAGGTGCAGATCGTCCGCATCAACCCGGAAACCCACCGCATCAGCCTCGGCATGAAGCAGCTCGAAGCCGATCCGTGGGAGGGCATCGAGGCGAAATACCCAATCGGCGCCAAGTTCACCGGCAAGGTCACGAACATCACCGATTATGGTGCCTTCGTCGAGCTGGAGCCGGGTGTCGAGGGCCTGATCCACGTCTCCGAGATGAGCTGGGTGAAGAAAAACATCCACCCCGGCAAGATCGTCTCGACCAGCCAGGAAGTGGAAGTCCAGGTGCTCGAGGTCGATCCGCAGAAGCGCCGCATCTCGCTCGGCCTCAAGCAGACCCAGGAGAACCCCTGGCGCGCTTTTGCCGAGAACCACCCGAAGGGCTCCGAGATCGAAGGCCAGATCCGCAACATCACCGAGTTCGGCCTGTTCATCGGCCTCGATGGTGGCATCGACGGCATGGTGCATCTCTCCGACCTCGACTGGAACAAGGCGGGTGAAGAAGCCCTCAAGGACTTCACCAAGGGCGACACCGTCCGCGCCGTGGTGCTCGACACCGACCCGGAGAAGGAGCGCATTTCGCTGGGCATTAAGCAGCTCGGCACCGATCCGTTCCAGTCTGCTGCCGGCCTGCGCAAGGGCTCGACCGTCACCTGCGAGGTGATCGAGGTGAAGGAAGGCGGCCTGGAGGTGAAGATCACCGGCACCGACATGACGGCCTTCATCCGGCGCGCGGACCTCTCCCGCGACCGCTCCGAACAGCGGCCCGAGCGCTTCTCGCCCGGCGACATGGTCGATGCCGTGGTGCAGTCCGTTGACAAGGCGTCGCGCAAGATCTCCGTCTCCATCAAGGCGCTCGAAATCGCCGAGGAGAAGGAGGCGGTCGCCCAGTACGGCTCGACCGACAGCGGCGCCTCGCTCGGCGACATTCTTGGTGCCGCCCTTTCCAAGGCGCAGGAGAAGGACGGCGGCAAGTAACAACAGCTGGGAAGGCTGGCTTCGCGCGCGGGCCGGCCTTCCCATTTTCATTTCGTCTTTCCGTTGCCAGTCATGACCGCGTAGGCCCCTCCCATGACGCTCGACGCCGACCGCCTTACCGAACGCCGCCGCCTGAAGCGCCGGCTGAGTTTGTGGCGCATCGGTGCGCTCCTCGCCGTTGTCGCCCTCATCGTAGCGCTGGCAGCCCGCCAGGGCGGGTTGACCACCTATCTCGGCGGACCGCAGCAGGTTGCCCGCGTTGAGATCAGCGGCTTCATCTCCGATGACCGCAACCAGCGCAAGCTGCTGTCAGATCTGGAGAAAGCCGACCACGTTCGCGGCGTCATTCTGGCCATCAACAGCCCTGGCGGCACCACCTCTGGAGCCGAAGCGCTCTATCTTGCCGTGCGCAAGCTGGCCGAGAAGAAACCGGTCGCCGCCGTGTTCGGCACGATCGCCACCTCGGCCGCCTATCTGACCGGCATTGCCGCCGATCACATCGTCGCGCGCGGCAACAGCATCACCGGCTCGGTCGGGGTGATCCTCCAGGTCGCCGAGGTTTCGCAGCTGCTCGACAAGATCGGCGTGCATATCGAGGAAATCCGCTCCGGGCCGCTGAAAGCCGTGCCCTCGCCCTTCACCCCCACCGATCCGGCAGCGAGGGCGCTCGCCCAGGAAATGGTGGACGAATCCCGGCAGTGGTTCGTCGCCCTTGTGGCCGAGCGCCGCCCCACCGTGGTTCCCTCTCTCGAGCAGATCAGGACGGGCCGCATCTTCACCGGGCGCCAGGCGCTGCAGATCGGCCTCATCGATAACATCGGCGATGAGGAGCAGGCGCGCGACTGGATGGCGGACAAGGGCGTTCCCAAGAACCTCGGAATCGTCGACTGGAAGCCGCAGGATTCTTCGTCGTTCAGCTTATTCAACAGCCTCAGCGAGGGCGCCTTAGCGGCATTCGGTGGGGTGGGGGAGCTTTTTCACCGCTTTGTGATCAATGCCCTAACACGTGTTAACGATCTTGACGGGCTCGTTTCGCTTTGGCACCCTGAAAATAACAAATAACTACAAGTAGATCGCCCAAGCGCAATGCCAATGATCAAGTCAGAGCTCATCGAAAAGATTGCTTCTGCGAACCCGCATTTATTTCAGCGCGACGTAGAGCTGATCGTTAACGTCATCTTCGACGAAATTATTGCATCGCTCGCCCGCGGTGAGCGTGTAGAATTGCGCGGTTTCGGCGCGTTTTCTGTGAAGCAGCGCCCGGCCCGGCCCGGCCGCAATCCGCGCACCGGGGAGCAGGTCAAAGTGGAGGAGAAGTACGTCCCCTACTTCAAGACCGGTAAAGAGCTGCGCCAGCGGATGAATAACAGTTTCGAAAGCAAGCCGCCCATAAAATCGCCTCCTAGAGGCAGGAAGAAGAAGACTGATTGAGCGGCTGTGAGTGGAGCTGGTTTATGCGTCTGCTGCGACTTTTGGTTCTGTTGGTGTTTGCGGTTGCCGTCGTCGCCTTAGCGGTCGCCAACCGTCATGTGGTGCGTTTCATGCTTGATCCGCTGTCCGGCCCACAAGGGTCGTTGTTCGTCGAAGCCCCGCTGTTCTTCTATCTGTTCGTCGCGCTGTTCCTCGGCTTCATCCTTGGCGCACTCGCCACCTGGACCGGCCAGGGCCGTTGGCGCCGGGCGGCAAGGCAGCGTGCCGATGAGGTGTCGCGTCTCAAACGCGAGACGGAGCGCCTCTCCCGGCACCTGCGCGTGATGGAGCGCGCGCCGCAGATCCGCGCCTTCGTCGCCTCGCAAGAAGCCGAGCACGAGCGGCCTTCGATCCACTAGGACCTTTCTCGGCCATGGCCGCAGAAGATGGCGCTGAGCGGCGCCTCATCAGCTCCGGTTCGACTTTCGAAGCCGAGATCGGCTATTCCCGAGCCGTTGTCGATGGCGCGTGGATTTTCGTCTCCGGCACGACCGGGTTCGATTACACCACGATGACCATCGCCGATGACGTCGTCGCGCAGTGCGAGCAGGTGCTGCGCAATCTCGAAGCGGCTTTGAAGGAGGCGGGCGCATCTTTCGCTGATGTGGTCCGCGTCCGCTACATTCTTCTCGATCGCGAAGATTTCGAGCCGTGCTGGCCGCTACTGCGCGGTGCGTTCGGCAAGGCGAGGCCCGCTGCGACCATGATCGTGGCCGGCATGTCCGATCCGCGCATGAAGATCGAAATCGAAGTGACCGCCCGCCGCCGCGGACCATCTCAGGCCTAGTTTCATCGCGCGGCATTTTCCTATCAATCAGAACTGTCACATAATTGCCGGCAATATCCTTCACCTGATGAGGACGAATCGGCAGCGGAAAGGCAGCGTGTCGCTCTTGCAATTGCGAGGGCGCGCTTGATATAGCCTTGGCAATCCCTTGGATGAACCGTCATTGTGCAGGCGCGAAAAGTGACCATCGGCGTAAAAATCTGCGGGATCACGAACCCGGTCGACCTGGAAGCCGCCATTTCGGCCGGCGCCAGCCATCTTGGGTTGGTGTTCTTCCCGCCGAGCCCGCGCTCGCTGGCGCTGGATGTGGCCGCGGAGCTGGCGCGCCAGGGCCGCGACCGCGCCAAGGTGGTCGCCCTGACCGTCGATGCCGACGACAGCCTGCTGGAAGCGATCGCCGCCCACGTCGCGCCAGACATCATGCAGCTCCACGGCAAGGAGAGCCCGGAGCGCACCGCCCGTATTCGCGAAATCACCGGCCGGCCGGTAATCAAGGCCATCAGCCTTGCGGAAAGCGCCGATGTCGGACGCGCGGATGCCTATCGGGACGCGGCCGATCTGATCCTGTTCGATGCCAAGCCGCCGCGCAGCGCGACCCGTCCCGGCGGCAACGGCCGCAGTTTCGACTGGAACCTGCTCGCAGGCGTTAGCCAGCGCATGGATTTCGTACTCTCGGGCGGGCTGACCCCGGACAATGTCGCCGAAGCCATCGCCGCGACCGCGCCAGTCTTGGTCGATGTGTCGTCGGGCGTGGAGACCGCGCCCGGCAGGAAGGACGCCATGCTGATCCGCCGCTTCGTGGCCGCCGTGCGCAGCACTGTTCTGGAAGGGGCCACCCATGGCTAATGCACCGTTAACCCAGCCCAATTCCTTCCGCACCGGACCCGACGAGCGCGGCTTTTTCGGCATCTATGGTGGACGCTTCGTGGCCGAGACGCTGATGCCGCTGATTCTCGAGCTGGAGCAGGCCTATGAGGCCGCCAAGAAGGATCCAAGCTTCCAGGCGGAGATCGACCATCTCAACGCCCATTATGCCGGCCGTCCAAGCCCACTCTATTTCGCCGAGCGGCTCACCCGACATTTCGGCGGCGCGAAGGTCTACTTTAAGCGCGACGAGCTGAACCACACCGGCTCGCACAAGATCAACAACTGCCTTGGCCAGATCCTGCTCGCCAAGCGCATGGGCAAGCCCCGGATCATCGCCGAGACCGGCGCCGGCCAGCACGGCGTTGCTGTGGCAACGGTGGCCGCCCGGTTCGGCCTGCCCTGCGTCGTCTATATGGGCGCAACCGATGTCGAGCGGCAGAAGCCCAACGTGTTCCGCATGAAGCTGCTCGGCGCCGAGGTCAAGCCCGTCACCTCCGGCAGCGGCACGCTCAAAGACGCCATGAACGAGGCGCTGCGCGACTGGGTGGCCAATGTCGAGGACACCTTCTACATCATCGGCACGGTCGCTGGCCCACACCCCTACCCTGCCATGGTGCGCGATTTCCAGTCGATCATCGGCAAAGAGACGCGCGAGCAGATGCTTGCGGCCGAAGGTCGGCTACCTGACACACTGGTCGCCTGTATTGGCGGCGGCTCCAACGCCATGGGCCTGTTCCACCCCTTTCTCGACGATCGCCAGGTGGCGATTTATGGCGTCGAGGCGGGCGGGCATGGATTAGATGTGCAAAACGGCCACGCTGCGTCGATGAATGGCGGGAAACCGGGTGTTCTTCATGGCAACCGGACTTATCTTTTGCAGAATGAAGATGGGCAAATTCTGGAGGGGCACTCGATCTCGGCGGGGCTCGACTATCCAGGCGTTGGTCCTGAGCATTCCTGGCTGCGCGACACGGGCCGGGTGACTTATGTTTCGGCGACCGACAAGGAGGCGCTGGCCGCCTTTCAGCTCTGCACGAAGCTGGAGGGGATCATTCCGGCGCTCGAGCCGTCGCATGCTTTGGCATTCGTGTCGAAACTCGCACCCACATTAACGAAGGAGAACCTTCTTGTGATGAACATGTGTGGGCGTGGTGACAAAGATATTTTCGCCGTTGCTGACCATCTCGGGATGGCGATGTGATGCTGGGAAAGAAGCGGCCAAAGTTCTTGTTTGCGTATCATCTGTCGCGAAAAACCAAAATACCGCTTTTCGCCAATGATGTTTTGGAGTGACCGGTGTCGGGAACGAGACTGGACGAGACATTCACCAAGCTGAAGCGGGAAGGGCGCACCGCGCTCGTCACCTTCGTCACGGCTGGCGATCCGGATTACGCCACCTCGCTGGAGCTGCTGCGCGCGCTCCCTGCTGCCGGCGCCGATGTGATTGAGCTGGGCATGCCGTTCTCCGATCCGATGGCCGACGGCCCCGCTATCCAGGCGTCGTCCCAGCGCGCACTGAAGGCGGGCATGACGCTCGACAAGACGCTGGAGATGGTGCGCAGCTTCCGCCGCGAGAACGATCACACCCCCATCGTGCTGATGGGCTATTACAACCCGATCTACATCCGCGGTTCAGAAAACTTCGTGCACAATGCGAAACGGGCCGGCGTGGACGGCCTGATCGTGGTGGATGTACCGCCCGAGGCGGACGATGAGCTCTGCATCCCGGCTATGAATGCGGGATTGAATTTCATTCGGTTGGCCACACCTACAACCAATGATCGGCGTTTGCCAGCCGTGCTCGCCAATACATCGGGCTTTGTCTACTATGTGTCGATCGCAGGGATAACCGGCACCAGGGCGCCGGACATCGCCGCCGTAAAGGCAAATGTGGATCGTATCAAGGCGAAGACTTCCCTGCCGGTCTGCGTCGGCTTCGGGGTGAAGTCGCCTGAGCAGGCCAAGGCGATCGCATCCTTCGCGGATGGGGTGGTTGTCGGATCGGCGCTGGTGAGCGCGCTTGCAGGCAGCTTGGATGCGGGGGGTGTGGCGCAGCCGTCCACAATTCCTGCGGTGACGACGCTTGTGGAACGGCTGGCGGGCAAGGCCGCGGCAGAAGAACTCGGCGAGACTTTCAGCGTGAGAGGCGTTGACGCGTGAACTGGATTAATAACGTCGTTCGTCCGAAGATCCGCGATATCTGGCGCAAGCGCGATATCCCGGACAATCTTTGGGTGAAATGTCCCGAAACCGGGCAGATGGTGTTCTACAAGGATGTCGAGGCCAACCAGCTCGTCATCCCCGGCTCGAACTATCATCTGCGCATGGGGGCCGAGGCACGGCTGAAATCCTTCTTCGACGAGGGCAAGTTCGAACTCATCGCCATGCCCGACGTGCCGCTCGATCCGCTCAAATTCCGCGACGAGCGCCGCTATGTCGATCGCTTGAAGGACGCCAAGACCAAGACCGGTTTGCAGGACGCGGTGATCGCCGGCGTCGGCACGCTCGATGGCCAGGACGTGGTCGCGGCCGTGCAGGATTTCGAGTTCATGGGCGGCTCGCTCGGCATGGCCGCCGGCGAGGCGGTTATCACTGCCATGCTGAAGGCCGTCGAGCAGAGCGCGCCTTTTGTGCTGTTCGTCGCTTCGGGCGGCGCGCGCATGCAGGAGGGCATGCTTTCTCTGATGCAAATGCCGCGCACCACTGTCGCCGTGCAGAAGCTGCGTGAGGCCCGGCTCCCCTATATCGTTGTGCTGACTCATCCCACGACCGGCGGCGTCACCGCCTCCTACGCCATGCTAGGCGACGTGCATATTGCCGAGCCCGGCGCGCTGATCGGCTTTGCCGGTCCGCGTGTCATCGAGCAGACCATCCGCGAAAAGCTGCCCGACGGCTTCCAGCGCTCGCAATATCTCCTCGATCACGGCATGGTCGACATGGTGGTGCACCGCCATGAGCTGCGGGCAACGCTCAGCCGCCTCTGCGGTCTCCTGATGCAGGGGCGCAACATCAAGCGCCGGGCGGGCCACGTCACCGCCAAGCCATCGCCGCGCCGGGAGAGCGAGCCTCGCCCGCCGGTAGAGAAGCCGCCCGCACCGACCGGCGCCGATCTGGCCGCGCTCACCGAGCCGAATGCCGCCAACGACGTCGGCTATGAAAGCGCCACGGCCCTGCCGCCACCGGAGCGAAAAGCAGCGGAATAATTTCCCAAAATCCGCTAGCTTGCTCGTTGTGCCGCAATCGGTGCGAGCAGGCCTTTGTATTTTCCCTTATGGTATGGTTATGACTTTCTTTCTGCGTGTCCCGCTATGACCTCGCCTTTGACCGCTACGACCGAACTGCTGCTGAAATTTCAGCACATGCATCCCCGCTCGATTGACCTGTCGCTTGACCGCGTCGTGCGCCTGCTCGGCGCGCTCGGCAATCCGCATGAGGCGATGGCGCCGGTGATCCATGTCGCCGGAACCAACGGCAAGGGCTCAGTGGTGGCATTCCTGCGCGCCACGCTGGAGAGCGCCGGGCTTCGTGTGCATGTGTTCACCTCGCCGCATCTACGCGATTTCAATGAGCGGATCGTGCTGGGTGGCGAGAACGGCGGCAAACCGATTGGCGAGCGCGCGCTACTCGATGTGCTCACCCGCGCCGAGGCCGCCAATGAAGGCCAGCCGATCACCTTCTTCGAGATTACCAGCGCAGCCGCTTTCCTGGCCTTTGCCGAGCACCCGGCCGACATCGTGCTGCTGGAGACCGGCCTTGGCGGCCGGCTCGACGCCACCAATGTGGTGAAGAAACCGTTACTCACGGTCATCACGCCAATCTCGATCGACCACACTGCCTTCCTTGGTGAGACGGTGGAGGAAATCGCGGGCGAGAAGGCCGGGATATTGAAGGCCGGTGTGTCCTGCGTCGTCTCGCGCCAGAGCGATGTGGCGCTCGGCGTGATCCGGTCGCGGGCGTTGAAGATCGGCGCGCCGCTGATCGTCGGCGGTGAGGCGTGGGACGCCTATGAGCAGCATGGCCGGCTGGTATTTCAGGACGGCCGCGAGCTGGTTGATCTGCCGCTGCCGCGCCTCAACGGCCGGCATCAGATCGAGAATGCTGGGACGGCTGTCGCCGCTGCCCGTGCGTTGAGTAACTTCGATCTCAATGAACAGCATCTGGCGAGCGGGCTGACCTCGGCCATCTGGCCGGCACGGCTCGATCGGCTCATTCATGGCCCGCTGCACGAATGCGTTTCGCCGGGCTCGGAGATCTGGCTCGATGGCGGGCACAACCCGGCCGCGGGCGAGGTGCTGGCACGTGCCATGGCCGATCTGGAAGACCGGGTGCCGCGTCCCTTGCATCTGATCCTCGGCATGATGTCGACCAAGGATGCATCGGGGTTCTTGGAGCATTTCCAGGACATCGCCGCCTTCGTGTCGACGGTCAGCATTCCCGGCCAGCCGAACGCCTACACCGCAGAGGAGCTGTGCGCCATGGCCCGCTATATGGGCTTTGCCGCCGAGCCAGCCGGCGATCTGCGCCGCGCGCTGGAGCTCTCCCGCCAGGAGGCGCGCGGCCCCGTGCGCGTGCTGATCACCGGTTCGCTCTATCTGGCAGGTACGGTGCTAGAAGCCCAGGACCACGGCCTGCCGGCATAAAGGCGGGCCGCGATGCTCGGCGTGTGTCCCGATGTTCAAGCCGGCGGTCAGCTTCTCGGCAGACCCGATCCGCAGAGTGAACTTCCTCAACGCCTAAACCGTTGATGGAATCAGCGGCAATTCACGTCTTTGGGTGGACCTCTCCTGACGAGGAGCGGCTATGTGCGCCCAATGGTGAATAGTTCGCAGACACATCAGAAGATAGACTTAAGTCTTGGATGGCCGTGTGATCTGCCTCACACCGCCAGAGTTCAGCCTTTTGGGAGGAAAATGATGACACGATTGAGGCTTTTGGTTGTTGCTGCCACGGCGTGCTTGATAGGCGCTGCCCCGGTGTCAGCGGAAACAGTCATCAAGTTCAGCCATGTGGTGGCGGAAAACACGCCTAAAGGCCGGGCGGCGTTAAAATTCAAGGAGGAGGCCGAAAAGCTTCTTCCCGGCAAAGTCAGGGTCGAGGTCTATCCGAATTCCCAGCTTTTCGGCGATGCCAAGGAGATGGAGGCCGTCGCTCTCGGTGACGTGCAGATGATTGCACCCTCCTTGTCGAAATTCGACAAATACACCAAGAAGCTCCAGCTCTACGATCTGCCATTCCTGTTCGACGATGTGGCGGCCATCGACAAGTTCCAGGACAGCGACCCCGGCCAGAAGCTGCTGAAGTCGATGGACTCCAAAGGGATTTACTCGGCCTGGCTTATTGGCATAACGGCATGAAGCAGCTGTCAGCCAACAAGCCGCTGCTGATGCCGCAAGACGCCAAGGGCCTTAAATTCCGTATCCAAAGCTCCGACGTGCTGCAGGCGCAGTTCGAGGCGCTCGGCGCTGTGCCACAAAAGCTGGCCTTTGCCGAAGTCTATCAGGCGCTGCAGGTCGGCACGGTTGATGGCCAGGAGAATACCTGGTCCAACATTTACAGCCAGAAATTCTACGAAGCTCAAAAACATTTCACCGAGTCCAATCACGGCGCGCTCGACTATATGGTCGTCACCAACACCGATTGGTGGAATGGCTTGGCGGCAGACATAAAGGAAGGGCTGACCAAGGCTATGGCCGCGGCGACCAAGGTCAACAATGACACTGCCAACGAGCTCAACGAAGACGCCAAGGCCAAGATCAAGGCCGCCGGCACCTCCGAGATCCATCAGCTGACCGCCGAGCAGAAGAAGGCGTGGCGCGAAGCCATGAAGCCGGTCTGGGCCAAATTTGAAGACGCGATCGGCAAGGACCTTATCGACGCTGCGGCCTCTACAAACGGCAGCTGATCGAGTAGCGCAACAGACCGAAAAAGGTGGCCCCACGAAAGGGTGGGCTGGAAACCGTTTATCGGGCAAAATCTGATCCGCAAATAAAAGGCGAGAGCGGCGCGTCTGATTCGAATTAAAAATCACGCCGCTCGAGCCGCCGCATTCGCGGCAGCCGTCTTATATGGCATCATGCGTCTTGGGGAGGGGGGCATGCTGATCCGGATCTTCCATCGCGCCGAGGAGTGGCTGCTCGCCCTCATTCTCGCCGCGATGACCATACTCACCTTCATCCAGGTGATCCTGCGCTACATCTTCAACACCGGCCTGTTCTGGGCGCTGGAGGCGACGCTCTACATGTTCGGCTGGCTGGTGCTGCTGGGCATCTCTTATGGCGTCAGGACCCACGCCCATATCGGTGTCGATCTTCTCGCCAAATCTCTGCCACCCAGGCCGCGCCGCATTCTCGGTCTGATCATCACGGCGCTCGCGCTTTTGTATACGGGGCTGATGTTCTACGGCTCCTACAACTACATCTACCGGATGATGCGGCTCGGCGTGGAGGCGGAAGATATTCCGATCGCACGCTGGATTCTCGGCCTTTGTCTGCCGATCGGATTTGCGCTGCTTGCGATCCGGCTCCTGGTCGTCGGCTGGCAGCTCTACACGGGGCAGGCTCAGGGGTTCGAACTCGCCGACGAGGCTGCCGATGCTACCAAGGACATCACCCATGACGGCCGGCCGGACGCGACGGAGATCTCCCGATGACAACGGCCTTTCTCTTTGTCGCGCTCTTCGCCTTTCTCGTCATCGGCATGCCGATTGCGATCTCGCTCGGCCTCGCCTCGCTGATCACCATTCTGCTTTTCGCCAATGACAGCCTCGCTTCGCTGGTTCTGAAGTTCTTCCAGACCATGGAGCAGTTCACGCTCTTGGCGATTCCGTTCTTTATTCTCGCCGGCAATTTCCTGACGACGGGCGGCGTTGCGCGGCGGATGATCGATTTCGCGATCGCGGCGGTCGGCCACTTTCCGGGCGGCCTCGCTATCGCTTCGGTTCTGGCCTGCATGTTGTTTGCCGCCGTGTCGGGATCATCCCCGGCAACAGTGGTTGCGATTGGATCGATCGTCATCGCCGGCATGGTGCGGACGGGCTATACGCAAGCCTTCGCAACCGGCGTTATCGTCAATGCCGGAACGCTCGGCATCCTCATTCCACCATCAATCGTGATGGTGGTTTATGCCGCGGCGAGCGAGACTTCGGTCGGCCGCCTGTTTATCGCGGGAATTATTCCCGGCATTCTGCTCGGCTCTCTGCTGATGGTCGCAATCTATCTCGTTGCGAAGCTGCGCAACCTGCCCCGGCAGCCGCAAGCCTCATGGAGCGAGAGGCTGGTGTCGCTGCGCAAGGCGCTGTGGGGCCTCTTGCTGATCGTCATCGTTCTCGGCGGCATCTATGGCGGCGTGTTCACACCGACCGAGGCGGCGGCGGTTGCTGCGGTCTATGCAGCCGTCATCGCACTGTTCGTCTACCGGGATCTGAAATTTGTTGATGTGCCGCGCGTGCTGCTCGATTCGGCAAAAGTGACGGTGATGCTGCTGTTCATCATCGCCAATGCTTTCCTGTTCGCTCATGTGCTTACGACGGAGCAGATCCCGCAGGCCATTGCCCGCGAACTCGTGGCCATGGGCCTCCAGCCGTGGCAATTCCTCATCGTCGTCAACGTGCTCTTGCTGATCGCCGGCAATTTCATGGAGCCGTCCGCAATCATCCTGATCCTGGTGCCGATCCTGTTCCCGATCGCTGTTCAGCTCGGCATCAACCCGGTTCACCTCGGTATCATCATGGTGGTGAACATGGAGATTGGCATGGTGACGCCGCCCGTGGGGCTCAATCTGTTCGTCGCCTCGGGCATCACCGGCATGCCGCTGTTGTCTGTCGTCAGGGCCTCGGCACCTTGGCTGTTGCTTCTCTTGGTCTTTCTCATCCTCATTACCTATGTGCCTCAGATCTCACTTGTCCTACCGAACCTGATGTTCGGCAAGTGAGGGGAACCCCCGTCACCCCTCGGCGAGCGACGGCATGGTGGCGCGGCGACGCGCATCGCCCTATGTAGGGGGACGACAGCCATCGAAAGGACGGTATAGCCATGGTGCGGGAGAAGATTTCGGCGGCACTCAAGGATGCGATGAAGAGCAAGAACGAGGCGGCCGTCTCGACCCTTCGGATGGTCAATGCTGCGATCAAGCAGAAGGACATCGATGTCGCTCGGCCGCGCGGCGAAGAGAAGATCGCCGAGGAAGAAGTGCTCAGCCTGCTTCAGAGTCTGATCAAGTCGCGCCGGGAAGCGATCGAGATGTTCAGGCAGGGCAATCGCGACGATCTCATCCAGAAGGAGACCGCCGAGATCGGCGTCATCGAGCAGTTTCTGCCGCTCCAGCTCGGGGCCGAGGAGACGCAGGCCGCCATTGATGCCGCGATTGCCAAGACTGGCGCTGCGAGCGTCAAGGACATGGGCAAGGTCATGGCGGCGCTCAAATCCGACTATGCCGGCCAGCTCGATATGAGCAAAGTGAGCGCGCTCGTGAAGCAGCGTCTGAGCGCGGGGTGATCAGCACTATTCGGCGAGGCTATTGTGTGCGGTTGCATCCGCTCCCTCTCCGGGCGTGAGCCTTTACGGCGAACGACAAGCGTTCGCCGTTGGGAGAGGGAGCTGCTATGCGATCCTCGCAATATTATGAAACTGTACCAGGATCAGCGCATAAGCGAGATGCACGCCGTACACCGCACCTAGCTCTGTTTCCGATCTCGATCCCGCACCGCCTCGGCCTCCCGGCGCTCCAGCGTTTCGAGCAGGTGTTCGGGCTGCACATCCTCCTTCAACTCGCGCAGATCGGGCGAACGGGCGGCGACAATGTTCATGCGCTCGCCGATCTCCGTCACCATCGCAACCAGCCGGGTGATCTCGTGCTCGGCGAGCAGGCTGATCTGCAGATTGAGATCGGCGCGCCGGTCGGCCTGGGCCTGCATGCGGTTTTGCGTAATCAGAATGAAGGTGGAGAGGAACAGCGCCTCGACCGAGGCGATCATCGCCAGAGCGACGAAGGTCGGATCGAACGGCCTCATGCCGGGGACCAGGCCGAGATTCGCCAGGATCCAACCGCCATAGATGGCCAGATGGAGCCACACGAAGCTCATTTGCCCGGCAAAGCAGGCGATCTTGCCCGCAAGCTGGTCCTGCCAGGAGGCTTCCGCCGCCTCCTTGCGACGGCGGGCAAGCAGCGCCTCGATATTGCGCTCCACCACGCCCGTTGCAGGAGCGTCTTTGCCATTGACGGCAGCTGTCACCATTTTTGAACTCCATCAGTCATCCCGAGGGATGAAAACGCCGATGACCCGGCCGGAGTTCACTGGCGAGTCAAAGCTCTGCGACAACCACCGTCTTGATGTTCACGAACTCCTTGATGCCGTAGTGCGACAGCTCCCGGCCATAGCCGCTGTCCTTCACGCCGCCGAAAGGCAGCGCCACGTTGGAGGCAACCGCGCCGTTGACGAACACCGCGCCAGCTTCGATCTCTTCAGCCGCAAGCTGCTCGCCGCGCGTCAGATCGCGAGTGATGACACCGCCGCCCAGGCCAAACGGGCTGTCATTGGCGATCGCAACCGCCTCCGCCTCGTCCCTGGCGATGATGACGGCCGCGACCGGACCGAACATCTCCTCGTCATAGGCCGGCATGCCCTTCTTCACCTCGGTCAGCACCGTCGGTGGATAATAGGCGCCGGGATTGTCGGGGATCTCGCCGCCACAGAGCAGCCGCGCGCCCTTGGCGATGCTGTCCTCGACCTGCCGGTGCAGGTCGTCGCGCAGATCATGGCGCGCCATCGGCCCGACCTCGGCGACTTCGTCCATTGGATCGCCGACTTTGGCGGCTTTCATCTTCGCGGTGAACGCAGTCTCGAAGCGCTCGCGCAAGGGTGCCACGACGATGAAGCGCTTGCCGGCGATGCAGCTCTGGCCGGAATTGACAAGCCGCGCTTTGGTTGCGAGCGCCGCGGCTTTCTCCACATCGGCGTCCTCGAGCACGAGATAGGCATCGCTGCCGCCCAGCTCGAGCACGGTTTTCTTGAGCATCTCGCCAGCCTTTCGCGCAACTGCCCGTCCGGCTGCCTCGCTCCCGGTCAGCGTCACCGCGCGGATGCGGGGATGCTCGATCACCCGGTCGACGGCACGGCTGCCGATCATCAAGGTGCGGAACAGATTGTCGGGGAAACCAGCATGGCGCAGCAGGTCCTCAATCGCGAGGGCGCAGCCCGGAACATTGGAGGCATGCTTCAGCACACCGGCATTGCCGGCCATCAGCCCCGGGGCAAGGAAGCGGAACACCTGCCAGAACGGGAAATTCCACGGCATTACCGCGAGAATGACGCCGAGCGGCTGGAAAGTGACGAAGCTGTTCTTTACCCCTTCCATCGCGATCGGCTCGCGGGCGAGGAACGTCTCGGCGTGCTCGGCGAAATAGTCGCAGGCGCCTGCGCATTTTTCCACCTCAGCTATCGCACCGGTGATCGGCTTGCCCATCTCCTCCGCCATCAGCCGGCCATATTGGCGGGCGCGCGCGCGTAAAAGCCGTGCCGTCTCGCGCATCGGCTTGGCGCGCTCGGCAAAGCTTCGCCTGCGCCAGTCGAGGAAGGCCTCGTGCGCCGCCTCGATGGCCTCCGCGGCTTGCGCGTTCGTCATCTCGTCATATTCGCCAATCTGCTTGCCGGTCGCCGGATTGATGGCTTTAAGCGCCATGAGGTCTCTCCTGCATTGCGGCCCTGCCGATCGCCGCTGGTGCCCGCGCCGGTCCGCATCAAGCCTGTTACTCGTGTGGCGGATCTGATGTTCGCACCATCATTGCCGCAGTCTCTCATGCCAACTTCAGATCCTAAAAGCCGCACGAGATCGTGAATTTGCGAGTGTCCTTTTCGATTGGAAGACCGTTCGGGACCAGCAGCTGGCGCTGACGAACTTTCGAATCGGGACACTCGCTCTGCTTAGCATTTGAGGAGCGTACGCGCATCGCTCAAGGGGCGGGTCACTGCTATTCTATGCTGCCGGCGTGCGCCGTCAGCGGAAAGTCGTCCCAGTCCGGCGTGGGGCCGAAGCGCTCGACGAGAAAGTCGATGAACACGCGGGTCTTCGCCGCCAGATAGCGGTTGGGCGCGTAAAGCGCGTAGATCGCCAGCTCGGTCGGCTGGTGGTCCGGCAACACGATGTTCAGCCGCCCCGCCTTGATATCAGGGCCGACCATGAAGGTCGGCAGCACCGCGATGCCGTTGCCCTTCAGCGCCGCTATGCGCAGCACATCGCCATTGTTGGAGGAAAGCGCGGCCGCGATCGGCACGCTCACCGGCTTGCCGGCTTCGGTCAGCTGCCAGCGCTGCAGGAAGGTCGCATGCCCGTAATTGAGGCAGCGGTGACCGGCGAGATCGGCAGGCCTTGCCGGCACGCCGCGGCGCTCGAGGTAATCGGGGGAGGCGACCAGCACCCGGCGTGCTGGTGCGAGCCGCCGGGCGATCAGGCTGGAATCGGTCAGAATGCCGATGCGCAACGTGACGTCCACGCCTTCGGCAAGCGGGTCGATGAACCGGTCATCCAGCGTCAGCTCGACATGGAGATCGCCATGCCGGGCCATGAAATCGGCGATCGCCGACCCAAGATAAAGCAGGCCGAAGGACAAGGGCGCGTTGATCTTCAGTACGCCTTTCGGCTCGTCATGCAGCCGGGAGATCTGGATCTCGGTCTCCTCGACCTCGGCAAGAATGGCGATGCAGCGCTCATAATAGGCAAGGCCGGCCTCGGTCGCGGAGACGCGGCGTGTGGTGCGGTCGAGGAGGCGCGCGCCGAGCGAGCGCTCCAGCTCCATCACCGCCTTGCTGACCGCCGAGCGGGTGAGCCCCAGCCGCCGGCCCGCCTCCGCGTAGGAGCGCGTTGCCACCACCTTGGTGAAGGCGTTCATCGCCTCGAGCTTATCCATTGTTGCCGTTTTAGAACCAGATTGTCCGATTCATACCATATTGCCGTTATCTGAGCGACACCGATATTGTCTTCACGAAGCTCGCAGGAGCAGAATTAACCTCAGGCTCGCGCGTAGTGATACGCGCCAAGGACAAGGCAAGGAGTGAGAGCAATGACCCGTGTTCTGGTTCTCTATTATTCCAGCTACGGCCACACCGAACAGATGGCCGAGGCCGTGGCGGAGGGCGTCCGCGAGGCCGGCGCCGAAGTGACCATCAAGCGTGTACCGGAGCTGGTGCCGGAGGAGATCGCTAAAAAGTCGGGTTTCAAGCTCGACCAGAAGGCGCCGATCGCTACGGTGGATGAATTGCCCAGCTATGACGCCGTCATCTTTGGCGTGCCGACACGCTTCGGCAACATGTCGTCGCAGATGAAAAACTTCCTCGACCAGGCCGGTGGGCTGTGGGCGAAGGGCTCCTTGGTCGGCAAGGTCGGCTCGGTGTTCACCTCCACCGCAACCCAGCATGGCGGCCAGGAGAGCACCATCCTCGCCACCCATGTCGTGCTGCTGCATCTCGGCTTCGTCCTCGTCGGGCTGCCCTATTCATGGCAGGGCCAGTCGGGCATGACGGAGATCACCGGCGGCTCGCCCTATGGTGCTTCGACGATTACCGGCAGTGACGGCTCGCGCCAGCCCTCAGCAAACGAGCTGGACGGCGCCCGCTATCAGGGCCGGCATGTGGCGCAGATCGCCGCCAAGCTGGCGCGCGAGTAGCAGAACAGAAACGGCGCGGGGCTCTGTCGCCTCGACAAATCCGATGCACAAACAAAAGGGAGAAACGGCGCTTCCGATTGAGAATCCGCCGCTGCAGCCACGCGCCGGTTATCACAGCAATGTTGCAATCATCCGCTGCCGTCGTGTCTGATGGGACTACGGGGCGGGAAAGGGCTAGTCATGTCTGGAATTCATCACGTCACAGCGATTTCGGGATCGGCTTCGCGCAATTTCGATTTCTACACCCGCATTCTCGGACTGCGCTTCGTCAAGCGCACCGTTAATTTCGACGATCCTAGCACCTATCACCTCTATTATGGCGATGAGGCCGGCCACCCCGGCACCATCTTGACCTTCTTCCCCTGGGAGCATGCCGCGCCCGGCCGTGCCGGCACGGGGCTGACGCAGGAGACCGCCTTTCGCGTGCCCGCTGCATCGATCGGCTATTGGGCGCACCGCTTCATCGAGAAGGGCGTCGCCCACGAGACCGTCACGAAGCGCTTCGGCTCATCCGTGCTGACCTTCACCGATCCAGACGGCATGAGCCTCGCGCTGGTCGGTATCGAGGATGCGGAGAGCGAGCCGGGCTGGACCGCCGGCGACATCCCGGCCGCGCATGCGATCCGCGGTTTCCATAGCGTCACCCTGACGGTCGAGGACGCCGCGGCAACAGCCGCCATTCTCACCGGCGTGCTCGGCTTTGCCGAAGCAGGCCGCGAGGAGGACCTGATCCGCTATCGCGCCACCTCCGGCATCGGCGGTTTCGTGATCCTGCGCGAGGCGAAGGGCTTTCTTGCCGGGCGGATGGGGCGCGGCTCGGTGCATCACATCGCCTTCCGTGCGGTGGATGACAGTGAGCAGGCGGCGATGGCGGCAAAGCTGACCCGGGAACTCGGCCAGCACGTCACCGAGCAGAAGGACCGGAAATATTTCCGCTCGATCTATTTCCGCGAGCCGGGCGGGGTGCTCTTCGAGGTCGCAACCGATGAGCCGGGCTTTGCCGTCGACGAGCCGCAGGCAACTCTGGGCGAGGCTCTGCAGCTCCCCGCTTTCCTCGAGGCACATCGCAGTGAGATCGAGGCGGTGCTGCCGCCGCTCGAGATCGCCGCGGCTCCGGCGGAAAGGATATCCTAATGGCCGATCTTCTCAGCTTCGTGCACCGCTATGAGCCTGCCGCTCGCAGCGGTGCGCCGACCCTGCTGATGCTGCATGGCACCGGCGGCAATGAAGACGACCTCCTGCCGCTGGGCCGTATGATCGCGCCGGGCGCCGGGCTGCTCTCGCCGCGCGGCAAAGTGCTGGAGCAGGGCATGCCGCGCTTCTTCCGGCGGCTGGCGGAAGGCGTGTTCGACGAGGCCGACGTCCGCGCCCGCGCGCTGGAGCTTGCCGATTTCATTGAAGCGGCCAAGCTGCGCTATGACCTGCCCGCGCCGATCGCGGTCGGCTACTCCAACGGCGCGAACATCGCCGCGGCGGTGCTTTACCTCAGGCCCGAGGTGCTCGGCGGTGCTGTCCTGCTGAGAGGCATGGTGCCGCTCGCCAGCGGACCGGAAGCGAGGCTCGATGGCAAGCCGGTGCTCATCCTCTCCGGTGCAATGGACCCTTTTGCGCCGGCGCCGAAGGTGGCGCGACTGGTCTTAGGCCTCGAAAACGCCGGCGCTGTAGTGGCGCATCGCACGCTGCCCGCCGGCCATGAGCTGTCGCAGGCCGATCTCACCGCAGCGCGGGGCTGGCTGGCGACGCTCGAAGAGAGCGCACGCGAGCCAGCTTAACATCAAAGGCCAATCTTGCGGTATCGCCGCTCACCTATAATCTATGTGGAGGGTGGCCTCTTTCGAGGTGCCCTCTAAAAACACAAATCAGGCCATGGGAGGAGCGCGGCATGCATGACCACGACGACAATGGAAGCGCCCTCTCCAGACGGACGGTGCTAAAGGCTGCAGCAGCGCTCGGCACCGGCTCATCGATTTCCGCCGCCGGCTGGGCCATGGCACCGGCCCTCGCCACCGAAATGGGGCACGCCACTTCGGCCTGGCTGAAGCTTCTGGGCGGCGCACAGCGCGAGCGGGCACATCTCCCCTGGACTGACCGCCGCCGCACCGACTGGCATTACGTGCCGCGCTCACGCCCCGGCGTGACGCTCGGCGAAATGAATTCCGCCCAGACTGCCGCGAGCTGGGATCTGCTCGGCACGCTGCTGAGCGCCCGCGGGCTCGGCAAAGTGCGCGATCAGCTCACGATCGAGGGCATACTGGGTGAGATCGAACGCAGGCCGCAATTGCGCGATCCCGGCAATTACGCCTTCGTCATCTTTGGCGATCCCGGCGGCAGCGGACCCTGGAGCTGGCGCATTGAGGGCCACCATGTGTCGCTGAATACCGTTGTGGCGCCCGGCCAGGGCGTGGCGGTGACGCCGAATTTCTTCGGCGCCAATCCCGCGCGCGTGCCGCAGGGCCATCACCATCACGGCTTCCGGCTGCTCGGCGAAGAGGAAGACGCCGCTTTTGGTCTCGCCCGCTCGCTCGAAGGCGCTGTGCGTGACCAGGTGCTGATCGGCAATCGTTCACTCGGTGACATCGTCGCTGGGCCGGGCCGCGAGGACATTTTGAAGACGTATGAAGGCGCGCCGCTTGCACAGCTGAATACGGCGCAGCAGGCGGGCGTGATGCACATCCTTGAGCTTTTCGCGGCCACCTTGCGCGACGAGATCGCCGCAGCGTCGATGGCGCGCATCAAGGATGCCGGCATTGACAGCCTGCATTTCGCCTGGGCAGGCAGCCTCGCGCCCGGCGAGCCGCATTATTTCCGCATCCACGGACCGAGCGCGCTGCTCGAATACGATAACACCCAGAACGGTGCGAACCATGCGCATTCGCTTTGGATCGATCCGCAGGGCCTGTTCGGCCGCGACCTGCTCAAAGCGCATTATCATGATGCGCATTAGTGGTGGGCGGCGCACCGGCGCCGACCACCACCTCCGCCGTTACGCGACCTTGTAAAGCTGGCTTTCGAATTCGGCGAAGGTCTGCAGCGCCTGGGGATCGGCGAATGGCAGGAACTGCATGAGGATGACGCCGCCAATATTCTTGGTCGGGTCGATCCAGAAATAGGTATTGGCGAGGCCCGCCCAGGCAAGGCTGCCAGCGCTCCGGCCGGTCGGCGCGGTCTCGGTGTTGATCATGAAGCCGAGCCCCCACTTCTTGACCATGCCGGGGAAGAATTCGGCGTCGGCCGAGCTGTCGGGTTGCACGGTCTTCAGCGCGACGACGTTGATGTCGCCGATCTGGTTCTGGCTCATCATGGCCACGGTCTCCGGCCTCAGCACCGTCTTGCCGTCGAGGCTGCCGTGGCCCAGAAACATGCGCACGAACTTCAAATAGTCGGGCCCCGTCGAATAGAGGCCGCCGCCGCCCATGAAAAATTCCGGCTCTTGCGGCATTTCGAAGTCCATCGTTTTAAACGAGCCGTCGGCATTGCGCGCGTGCATCGCGACAAGCCGTTCGCGTTGCGACGGGCTGAGCTTGAAGCTCGTATCGGTCATGCCAAGAGGGGTGAAGATGTGCTCGGCGAAATAGCTTTCGAGCCGCTCCCCGCTCACCTTTTCGACCATCTTGCCGGCAAAATCGATGTTGATGCCGTACTCCCAGCGATCGCCGGGATCGAAAGCCAAGGGCGTCTTGAGCGCGTCGTTCTTGCAGGTGATCAGTCCCGGCAGGTTGGCATATTTCTCGTAGCGGCCGTTATTCGCGTCCCAAATGTCGTAAGTGTAACCCGCGGTGTGCGTCAGCAGCAGCCGCAGCGTGACCGGCCGCTTGGCCGGGCGGAGCTGGGGTTTGCCCGCCGCATCGAACCCCTCCAGCACCTGCGCCGATGCCAGCTCCGGCAGGATTTCGCTGGCGGGCGCATCGAGCTTAAGCTTGCCCTGCTCCACCATCTGCATCGCCGCGGTGGTGGTCACGGCCTTCGTCATGGAGGCGATCCAGAACACCGAGTTCGAGGGTCATCGGCTCCGGCGACGCGATACTTCGGACCCCGAACGCGCCCGAGTAGATTGTGCCTTTGTCGTTGGCTGCGAGCGCCACGACCCCGGGCACCTTCCCGGCTTTGACCGCTGCGGCAAGCGCCGCATCGATGCCGGCCTTCGTGGCGGCGGTCTCAGCGAAGACCGGACGCACGAAACCCGCCGCAAACGCCGCGGCTCCCACCATCTCGATGGCCTGACGCCTGGTGAACTCTGTCATGGTTTGCTCCTCGCCCGGCAGAACGACCTGGGACGGGGCAGCCGGGCAGCCCGGTCTCCTGGGATGGCGCGCCTCCAAACCGGCACTTTACGGGCATCGCCCGTATGCCTGGGTTTTGGATGAAATCTTCTGCCTTTTGCTCTGGCTTCGCAACCAACATCATTCGATGTTCTTTCGCATCGGGCTGCACTCAGCGATGTCATTGCCGCCAGGGTGACGTATGACCCGAATATATTTCGCTAGATTGATAGTTTAGACGACGCGAAAGCGGAAAGACCCGCCTACACAATCTTCAATAGCCATAAGGCCAGGGAGCCCAGGCGCGGCGCCCGTAGGTGCGTGGCTGCCCGCGCGCGGTCGTGCTGCGTGACCGGCGCTTGCGCTGGGCCTTCTTCGTCTTCGTCTTCGTCTTGGGCTGCACGATATCGGCACCGTCGGTTTGGACGCCGTCCTCCGTCCTGGCCACCCCATTGACCATCCACGGCGGGAGGTAGGACGGCAGCGACCGCGGCGGCTTTTCGCTCCTCTCAGCCACGGCATGCGTTTTCTCGCCCAGCGTGCCGGTCGCCTCGATAACGCAGGAAGCCCGACCAGGACGGCACAGCTTGCAGTAATTCGCTGGATAGGTTTTCAGCATCTGCAGAAGCGCCTTATCTCGCGGCGCGCCGTTCCCGGCTTTAGCGCGGGCTGCGAAGCGGCGCATCGCCGCCCGGCTCTTCTTGCCCCAGCTCTTTTCCGGCCGGCCAGTCAGGCAAGCCAGGCGGGTCAATTCCTGCTTGATGCTCTTCTCGATGTCTGCCCCGTCCACGTCCAGCTCCGGCGCGGCCCGCGACGAAGTGTGCTGCTCGCCCGGCTTATCGATGGCGGCGAGTGTTGCGGCGGTTTTCTCGATCGGCGGTTCTGTTGAAGCCGCCTCACCGGCAGAGGGAGGCGGGGTAGCGCGAGAAGTGAGTGCACGTGTAGGGGGTTGCCAGACGACCTTTTGCGGGTCGGAAAGCGGCGCCGCGGCCGCTTCGTGAACCGCCACGCGATAGGTCTCAGGCCGGCTGGCCGGCTCCGGCGTGGCGGGCTCGGGCAGGCTCACGGGCACCGCCGGCCGCAAGATGTAATAGACGGCCACAAAGTAGAGAATGACCAGGGAGTAACGCATGACTCCTCCTCATCTGCCGCTAGTCGGGAGGTCGCTGCACAATTCGGGATAGAACGGGGTGGTCGGAAGCGGCTTGCACCGCTGCCGCAAATCATATGCGAACCGAAGGGCTGATTTGAGGTGAAAACGCGCCATTCTCATAGCGTGACTCACGCGGGCGCCTGGACTGTGTGTAAAATAGCGGCGCAGAGCTTAAGAAGACCCTAACAGAGACAGCTCTCAAGCTTAAGTTTTTATTTACGCCTGCGAATCAGCTAGCCTCCAGCCGAGGGGGCCACTGGGTCTGATTGCCGCCGGCTGCTCGTTTGCCACCATCTTCAATGCGGAGAAGAGGGTGTGCACGTTTTACGGCGAGCGGAAATTGCGGCTGTTGATGTGCGGCATAGACCCGGCCACAAAACAGTAGTCAAACTGCCAGCGCCAATTCCGGCGTGGTTGAGTCTTGACGGCTTCGCCCAGAAGGCGGAGCCGAACCGACTCATGGCTTAAGACAACGGCCCCCACCACGCGAATGCCGCTTCCGGCGGCTTGAAGGACAGGGGGGCAATTATGCGGCATGTCTTTGGTGCGGTGGGCGTTCTTGCGGCACTTATCCTGCTCAGCGTCTCCGCGGCGATGAACTGGCAGTTCGGCTACAGCCTCGGCAAGACCGAGTTCGACTCGCACATTTTCGGTGCGGCCTCGATCGCTGCCGACGGGATGAAGGCGCTGATGCCATTCTTCATCTTCTCGGCCTGGCGGCAGCGCAATTACCCGCAGGCGCTCGGCGCGACCGCGCTGTGGGCGGTGTGCATCATCTACGCCATGACCTCCGCACTCGGCTTTGCCGCGCTCAACCGCTCCGACACATCCGGCGTGCGCGCCATGCAGCATGAAAAATATGAGGATTTGCGCTCCGAGCTGACCCGGATCGGTGAGCAGCAGAACTGGCTGGAGAAGCACCGGCCTGCCGGCACGGTCGCGAGCGAGATCGAGGCCGCCAAGCAGAACTACCGCTGGACCTCCTCGCAAGGGTGCACCAACGCCACAGTCGATAAGAGCCGCGAGTTCTGCGAGAGCTTCCATAAGCTCGGCGCCGAGCTGGCGGTCGCCAACCAGGCCGACACCCTGGCCAAGCGTGCCGATGAGCTGCGCGGCAAGCTTGGCAGGATGGACAGCACAATCGTGGCGAAGGTCGCCGATCCGCAGGCCGCGATCCTCTCCTCGCTCTCCGGTCTCGACATTAGCCGGATCGATGTGGCGCTGACGTTGCTGCTGACGGCGTTGGTCGAGCTCGGATCGAGTCTTGGGCTTTATGTCTCGACCAGCACTTGGCGGATGCATGAGCTCACCCGGCGTCCTGCGCCCGAGCCGGTCAGGGTGGTGGAGATCATCCAGCCCATGATGCCGATGACGGTCAATGCCGGCGCTATCGCGGCGCCCAAATCCGACATCGAGCAATATTTCGACGACCGCATCAGGCAGGATGACGGCTCCTCGGTGACGGCGCTCGCGCTCTACGACAATTACTGCGAATGGTGCGAGACGGGCCGCAAGCAGCCGGTCGGCCTGCCGATCTTCTCCCGCCAGCTCACCGATCTCGGCGTGCAGAAGGCGAAGATCGCGGGCAAGATCCGCTATATCGGCGTGCGCATCGCCGGCGGCGTCGAGGAGGACGATGGGCCCGACATCGCCGCCGTGTCGTAAGCGGCAGCGAACCGCGACCAAATTTCTGTCCAAAGGCTGGCCATCGCGCCAGCCTTTGTGTTTCCATGACAGGAAATTCCGATATTCTCTGCGCCCCGGCCCCTGAGATGCCGGCGCAAGGCAATAGACGTTGCGCGGGATCGGGCGAAGCACGGGGCATCGCCGACGACAATCGTGCGGAGGAGTCGCGTCGCGCTCGTCATCGGCCGAGTTGTTGGGGAAGTCAGGAGCCGGGTTTTGTTCAAATCGGTGCTGATCGCCAATCGCGGGGAGTTCGCGGTCCGGATCATCCGCACAGCGCGCCTTATGGGCCTGCGGACCGTCGCGGTCTATTCGGAGGCAGACGCGAACGCGCTGCATGTGCGCCTCGCGGACGAGGCGGTCTGCATCGGCCCCGCGCCCTCTACTCAGAGCTATCTGCGCCAGGATGTGATCATCGCGGCAGCACGCAAGACCGGCGCCGAATGCATTCATCCGGGCGCCGGCTTTCTTGCCGAGAATGCCGAATTTGCCGAAGCCTGCGCGGCGGCCGGCATTGTTTTCGTCGGCCCCAGCCCTAAGGCGATCCGCATCATGGGCGTGAAGGACGAGGCCAAGGCGCTCGCGGCCCGGATCGGCATTCCCGTGGTGCCCGGCTATGCCGGCGAGGCGCAGGACACTGTTACCTTCGCGCGCGAGGCCAAGCGCATCGGCTATCCCGTCGTGTTGAAGGCGGTGGCCGGCGGTGGTGGCAAGGGTCTCAAACCGGTCTTCTCCCCCACCGACCTGCCGGATGCGGCGGCCAGCGCCGCCCGCGAGGCGCTTGCGGCGTTCGGCGACGGCCGGCTCTTGATGGAGAAGCTGATCGAGCCGGCCCGCCATATCGAGGTGCAGGTATTCGGCGACAATCACGGGCAGGCGGTGCATCTGTTCGAGCGCGAGTGCACGCTCCAGCGGCGCGCCCAGAAGGTGATCGAGGAAGCCCCGGCCATCAACTTCCCGCAAGGCCTGCGGAAGCGCATGACCGAAGCCGCGCTTCAGGCGACGCGGGAGGTCGGATATCGTGGCGCCGGTACGGTGGAGTTCCTTGTCCCTGGCGGTCCGCTTCGCGAGGACTCGCCGTTCTATTTCATGGAGATGAACACCCGCCTGCAGATCGAGCATCCCGTGACCGAGGCGATCACCGGCCTCGATCTGGTCGAATGGCAATTCCGCGTCGCGGCGGGCGAGCCACTGCCGCTGGCACAGGACGAGATCCACGCCGAGGGCGCGGCGGTCGAGGCGCGGCTTTACGCCGAGGATCCGGCGACCGGCTTCCTGCCTTCGCCGGGGCGCATTTTCAAGGCGCAATTCCCATCCATGCCCGGCGTGCGGATCGAGACGGGCGTCGAGACCGGCGCCGAGGTGCCGCCCTACTACGATGCCATGATCGCCAAGATCATCGGCTATGGGCCGACACGCGCCGAAGCCTATGCCAAGCTGCTGGCCGCGCTCGATGCCACGGTGCTGGCCGGCCCACGCACCAATCTCGATTTTCTGCATCGTCTGGCTTCGCTCGCGGCGCGAAATGGGGAAAGCCTCTCGACGCGGTTCATCGAACGCACTCTCGATCAGCTCACCGACGCTGCGCCGGACGAGGCTGCCATCCAGCTTGCCGCCGCCGTGCTGGTGGCTCTATCGCAAGCCGAATCTGCTGCCCAGCGGCGGCACCTGTCCAGCGAGCCGGCAAGCCCCTGGGATGCGACCGACGGCTTCGAATATACCGGCCGGCGCGTGCTCGCTTATGAGGTGCTGGCCGATGGTCAGCCCCACATCGTCAGTCTGACCTGGGACGCGAACGGGCCGCGGCCTGCGGGTGACGAGCAAGGCGCGGCAGAGGCGGAGGCCTTCCCGGCCGGCGATCACGCCATCGGCTGGCACCAGCGCCGGCAGACCTGCGTGCGCTGGCCGGAGCGCGAGGCCTCGGGCACTGGCGGCGGACCGGGCGATGGGGCGCTGAGGGCGCCGATGCCCGGCCGGCTGACAAAGGTGCTGGTGCGGGCTGGCGACAAGGTCGCGCGCGGCGACCGGCTGGCGATCGTCGAGGCGATGAAGATGGAGCATGTGCTGCACGCCCCGAGCGACGGCGTGGTCATCGCTATACCGCGCGGCGAGGGTGAGCAGGTCGAGATGGGGGCGGTGATCGCGCAATTGCGGGCCGGGAAGAGTGATGCATCTGATTAAGCTGTGCGTGGGCATCGACAACGCCGCCGAGCTGATCGCCTGGCAGGCGCATCGGCTGGAGGCGCTGCGGCGCGGCGGCAAGCCGGCCGAGCTGGTTCACCGCACCCGGCACATGCCGAAGCGCCGGGCCGAGGTGCTGGACGGCGGCTCGCTTTATTGGGTGATCAAGGGCTCGGTGCAGCTGCGCCAGCGCATCCTCGATTTGCGCGAGGAGACCGACAGCGAAGGCCGTGCGCTCTGCGGCATCGTTTTCGAGCCGCTGCTGGTGCCGACCCGACCTCAGCCGCGCCGTCCGTTCCAGGGCTGGCGTTACTTGAAACCCGAGGACACCCCGCCCGACCTGCCACCGGCGGAGCGCGCTGCTGTGGATGCTATGCCTGCCGCAATGCGCGCCGAGCTCGCAGCCTTGGCTTTGCTCTGAGCAGAATTGGTGACTCAGTCTCTGGCCGTTTGCTGCAGCCACCCCGGCAGAAATCCGCGGGGGTTGGCGACCTCCTGCAAGGCGATGGAGGGACCGATGCGGCGCAAACGCTCCTGCAGATCGCCGGCTTCCGCCAGGGCGATCACGTCGGTCGCCCCGCCGACCAGTTCACCACCAACGAAAATCTGCGGAATCGTCGCGACCCCTGTGCGGGCTTGAAGCGCGCGGCGAATGCGCCCGCCCCTGTCGCCCGCCTGATAGGCGACCGAATCCAGGTCGACGGAGCGATAGGGAACGCCGAGCGCCTTGAAAAGGCGGCGCGCGGACCAGCAGAATTCGCACCACTCGAGCGCAAACATGACCACTCCCGCCTCGCTTTCCTTGAGCGTATCGGCGACGAAACCTTGCGCTTCAGCGTCGTCGCCGGCCGGTGCGGCGACAGGAATTGGAGCCGCCTGTACCGGGGGTGCGCTCGGCCTGCCGGAGGTCGAGCTGAAAATAGCTCGTTCTTCTGCATCCATTTCGGCGGACACGCTTTCAAACAGAGGCGTCGAGAGATAGCGCTCGCCCGTATCCGGCAACATGCACAGGATGGTCGATCCCGCCGGCGCGCCTTCAGCGATCTTCAGCGCGGCAGCCACCGACGCACCCGAAGAAATGCCAGCGAAGATGCCTTCTCTCGTCGCCAGCTCGCGGGCAAGGCGCAGCGCATCCGCGCCGTTTACCGGCATCACCATATCGATCGAGTGCGCCTCGATCGCATCTGCGGCGAGTTTGGGAATGAAGTCCGGCGACGTGCCCTGAATCGGGTGTGGACGGAAGGAGGGGTGGCTGGCAGGCACGGGGCCGACGTCTTGCGGCTGGGGAATGCCGCTGGCCATCATCGCCGAATTGTCTGGCTCTGTGATGACAATGCGGGTCTCTGGTCGCGCGGCCTTGAGCACACGCGCCACGCCTTTGACTGTGCCGCCAGTGCCAAACGTGCTGACCCAATAATCCAGCCGCTCGCCGGCAAAATCCTCCAGGATTTCTCGCGCCGTCGTCTCGGAGTGCACATCGGCGTTGGCCTCGTTCTCGAATTGGCGCGCCAGGAACCATCCGTGCGTCTCCGCAAGCTCGATGGCCTTGGCCAGCATGCCGGTGCCTTTAAGGTAGGCAGGCGTCAGCACGACTTTTGCACCCAGAAACCGCATCAGGCGGCGCCGTTCGATGCTAAAATTCTCCGCCATGACGATGACCAGCGGATAGCCCTTGCGCGCGCACACCATGGCAAGCCCGATACCGGTATTGCCGCTGGTCGCTTCGATAACGGTTTGGCCAGGCTTCAACGCGCCGCTGCGCTCGGCACGCTCGATCGCAGCGCGCGCAAAGCGGTCTTTGACCGATCCCATCGGATTGAAGCTCTCGATCTTAGCGTAGAGGTTCACATGCGCGGGGCCGATGGTCTCGAGCCGGACCACGGGTGTATTGCCGATCGTGTCGAGGATGGATGCGTATCTCATGGTGTCCTCACTGCCTGAGGGCTCAGTGCCGACCTGCTGGCGGCACGCCGTTCAGATCTCCTCGCGTTGCATTGCGGCGAGTGCTCGATCTTTATACGACGGGGCCGCGGAAGGTCCTTACGGCGGACTGATCAATTGCTGAATTTTCGCTGCGACGGCCTCATTGTTCCGCAACAACTGTAGCTCAGCAACAAGCCGCCCCCCACATATTCATTGCCACAGATGCGCTGCGGCGGAATTTCATGTAAATACCCATAACATGAGTTGGAAGAATCGCGGCGGCGATCATAGCCGCCGGGGCTATCATCACGGCAATTTGCGCGAGGCGCTGATCCGCGGCGCTCTTGAGCTTATTGCGCAAAAAGGAGCGGCGGGCTTCACCATCGCCGAGGCCGCGCGCTCGGCCGGTGTAAGTCCGGCTGCGCCCTATCGGCATTTCCGCGACCGCGACGAGCTGATGGCCGATGTCGCGCGCCGCGGCTTCGAGCAATTCGAGGCGGCGCTCAAGGCGGCCTGGAATGACGGCCAGCCGAGCCCATCACGTGCATTTGAGAATCTCGGCCGCGCCTATCTCGCCTTTGCCCGCGATGAGCCGGCTTACTATGCGGCGATGTTCGAGGCCGGCACACCGCCTAGCGCCACGCCAGAGCTGCGCCAGGCGAGCGATGCCGCCTTTGCCGTGCTGCGCCAGGCCGCGGAAGCAGTCTGCGCGACCCTGCCGCCCGAAAAGCGACCGCCAGCTTTGATGGTTGCGCTTCATATCTGGTCGATGGCCCATGGCATTGCCTCGCTGTTCGGTCGGCCGGACGGCGGCAAGCGGCCGATGCCGATGACGCCCGAGGAGCTCTTGGAGGCGGCAGTGCTGGTCTATTTCCAGGGGCTCGGTATCACGCCGGGGGCGGGTAAGACCGCCCCTGCCTGACCTGCGGCGGGAGTCGGCGCCCGAAGTCAGGGTGTGATGCGCATCACAGATTAGCGCTCGGGATCTGTGCTGAGTGAGCCCCTTTCAGGCACGTAGACCGGCAGCGCATGTGCTGAACCGGATCGGCGGCAATAACAAGACGGAGTACGACATGAGCTTTCCCCGATCCATGGATGCGGGACCGCGTCCGGCGTTTAGAACAACGCTCGCCGGCATGGCCGGTGATATGCGCAGTGCCGCTGCCGGGACCCGGCTTGACTCCATCGATCTGCTGCGTGGCCTGGTGATGATCCTGATGGCGCTCGACCACACCCGCGACTTTTTCGGCGCGAGCGGTGCCAATCCGCGCGATGTCGCCGAGCCGGCGCTGTTTCTCACCCGCTGGGTCACGCATTACTGCGCGCCGACCTTCATCTTTCTGGCCGGCATCTCCGCCTTTCTCTATGGCGCAAGAGGTCGCAGCACGAGCGAGGTGAGCTGGTTCCTCTTCACGCGCGGGCTGTTCCTGATCCTGCTCGAATTCACGGTCGTGCGGTTCGGCTGGACCTTCAACCCGCTCGGCACCAACTTCCTGGCACAGGTGATCTGGGCGATCGGTGCCTCCATGGTCGTGCTTGCCGGGCTCGTCCATCTGCCGCGCGCTGCGATTGCCGCTTTTGCGCTGGTGCTGATCGCCGGCCACAATCTGCTCGACGGCATTCGACCGGAGATGCTGGGTTCGGCAGCCTGGCTCTGGACTATCCTGCACCAGCAGGGTCTGTTGCAGCTGGGCGATGGCTTTTCGGTATTCGTGCTCTATCCGCTGATCCCCTGGATCGGCGTCATGGCGGCGGGTTATGCGCTGGGTCCCGTGTTCCAGTGGGAGACAGGAGCGCGCCGCCGCTTTCTCCTTGCGCTCGGCGCGGCGGTGACGGTCGGCTTCGTGTTGCTGCGTGCCAGCAATCTTTATGGCGATCCCGCCCCCTGGCAGGTGCGGGAGAGCGGGCTCGAAACCGTCCTCTCCTTCATCAACTGTCAGAAATATCCGCCGTCCCTGCTCTATCTGATGATGACGCTCGGCCCCGTGCTGATGCTGCTGGCCGCCTTTGAGGGAGTCTCCGGCCATCTGGCGCGCTGGATCACCGTTTATGGCCGCACGCCGCTGATCTACTACGTTGCCCATATTTTTCTGCTGCATGTACTGGCGGTGGTGATGGTCCTTGCCACCTATAGCGATCTCTCCTGGATGCTCGCCGATGGGCCGCCAAGGAAGCCGGAGGGCTATGGCCTTGCCCTGCCGGGCATCTACGCCGTGTGGCTTGCGGCCGTGGTCATGCTCTACCCGCTCTGCCGGTGGTTCGCGGCGCTGAAGGCAAAGCGCACGGATTGGTGGCTGAGTTATCTCTAGGGATAGCCTCGGACGGACGGCGCGTCACGCGCCGCCCTCTGCCGCCTGATCCCAAAAGCTGGCCTCGATTTTGTGGCCATCGAGATCACGGACGAAACAGCCATAATAAGGCGCGCTACAGTTCGGCCTCGGGCCGGGCGCGCCTTCATCCTTTGCGCCTGCCTCGAGCGCCGCGCTTTGAGTGGAGATGGTGCCGCGCTCCCTCCTACCTATTTTTCACATGGCCCGCTTGACAAGTTCGAAGCCTCGGTCCAACTATGTAAATGTAACTTACATTAACATGAGGGTACCATGTACCTCGTCGAGCGAATTGACGATTACGGCAAACCGGCCTGGATCGCCTTGATGGTCCTAGGCTTTATCTTGTGGTGGCCCATAGGCTTGGCGATCCTGGGCTTTGTGATCTGGAGCAGACGCATGGGTTGCGGTTGTGGACATAGCGGGAGTTGGGGCGCATGGCGCGAAGGGCGCTGGGAGCGCAAAATGAGGAAGTTGCGGGAATGGCAGGAGCGCGGCGGCCATCCCGGCTGGCAGGGACGCTATTCGAGCGGCAATACCGCGTTCGATGCCTATCGGATGGAGACGCTCCGCCGCCTTGAAGATGAGCAGCGCGAGTTCACCGAGTTCCTGAACAACCTGCGTCACGCCAAGGACAAGGCCGAGTTCGACCAGTTCATGGCCGATCGCCGCAACCGGCCCCAAACGCCGCCGGCCCCGGAAGGCCAAGGCCCGCAATCCTCAGGACCGGGACCAGAAACGCAGAACTAATATGGCGAGGCTTTCCTCGTGCCCCTCGAGGCGCAGCGGCTCGGCCGTCTGCGCTTTTTTGTGCTCGGATAGCGCTGGGTATTCGAACACGCAGCCAAAGTCATCCAGACTAAATTAAGCGCTGCGAGAGGCGCTGCCGCTCCCCCTTCCCCCGGGAGACTTCTACGAAAGATCGCTAAGACGTCTTTCCGACGACGTCGCAAACAGCACTGAGCGCCCTCTCCCCTGGCGGGAGAAGGTTCCCGCCGAAGGCGGGTGGGTGAGGGGGACGATCGCACCGCAAACGCCGAGTATAGGGAGAGTCACTCCCCCTCACCCGGCTTGGCTTCGCCTCGCCGCCCTCTCCCGCGAGGGGAGAGGGCACCGTGCTCTTTGAGCGGTTACGCGAAGAAAACGGATGAGCGAAATTTGCAGCTTCGCCGAAGCGGTCCTGCATGGCGTTTCTCGCTGAGCTCTCCACGCCAAGGGCGTCACACCCGCAGCTGATAAGTATGCGGCAGCCAGCGGTAGCCCCCATCAGTCCTCTCGACATAGCCGATCGCGGGGAACGGCATATGGAAGCCGGCGAACGGCACCTTGTCGGTTGCCAGCATGTCGAGGATGCGCTTTCGGGTGGCGACCCCCTTCTCCTTGTCCATATCGAACCGGACATGCCATTCCGGCCGCTCCAGCGACATGACGTAGTGGTTGACGGTATCGCCGGTGAGCACGATGCGCTTGCCCTCGCTCTCGATATTGAAGGCGAGCATGCCGGGCGTGTGTCCGGAAGCATCGATCGAGGTGATGCCGGTCACCACCTCCTGGCCGGGCGTGAGGAAGGTCATCTTCTCCGCGAGCGGCACGACATTGGTTTGCACCAGCTTACCGTTCGCCTCGGTCGGCCCCGTCAGGCGGTCCTTACTAGACCAGAAATCATATTCCGCCTGGCCCACGACATAGCGGGCCTTCGGGAAAGTCGGATTGCCGCTCTCCATCAGCCCGCCAATGTGGTCGGGGTGGAAATGGGTAATCGCCACGATGTCGATTTGGTCGCTCTTCAGCCCGGCAATGTCGAGGTTAGCAGCCAGTTTGCCGGCATCCGGCCGGCGCGCGGCGCCGTTGCCGGTATCAATCAGAATGATCTCGCGCCCGGTATTGACGATGACTGGCGTGAAGGTGTTCTCCATCCGGGTCTCGGGAAGCAAATGGTCGGCGGCGAACTTCCTTACCTCGTCATCGGGCTGGTTCACGCCAAACGTGCCGACCGGCCCATCCGACTGTGCCGAGCCGTCGAGAATGCTCGTGATCTCGAAGCCGCCGAGCCGGACGCGGTAGACCGCGGGACGGATCGGCCCGAACAACGGCATCTGCGCCGTGGCAGGGCTCACCTGTGCGGTGAGGATCGGTGCGGCTGAAATGGCGGCGCCGCCAGCCAGCACGCTGCGGCGCGTAAGGTTTGTTTCGGATTGGGACATTGGAACTCCGTTGAATATCTAGTGCTGCGCCGCCCTTGCGAACGGTCTCGATCATCCGCTGGGATTTGTCCTCGGCCGGCTCGCGCAGAGCTTTGGCCTTGCTGTCCCAACCATACAGCAAACCCTGAGCGAGACCGCACAAATGCAGGTGAGCGCAATATCGGCTGTGTTTGAAAATAGGGCGCTGTTAACGACACGTAAACCAGCATCGCGCTAAGAAAAGCTTTGGGGTAGAGCTATGAAGTTTTTTGTCGACACCGCAGATATCGCCGAAATCCGCGCGCTGGCCGCCACCGGAATGGTTGACGGCGTCACCACCAACCCGACGCTGATCGCCAAATCGGGCCGGAATTTCATCGAGTCCATTCGCGAGATTTGTGCGATCGTCGAAGGCCCGGTCAGCGCCGAAGTCGCCGCAACCGCGGCCGACAGGATGGTTGCCGAGGGGCGCGAGCTTGCCAAGATCGCGCAGAATGTTGCGGTGAAGGTGCCGCTGACCTGGGACGGCCTCACTGCCTGCCGCACGCTCAGCCAGCTCGGCATCATGGTCAATGTGACGCTGTGCTTCTCTGCCAATCAGGCGCTGCTGGCTGCCAAGGCGGGCGCATCCTTCATCTCGCCCTTCATCGGCCGGCTCGATGACGTCGGCCATGATGGCGTTGCGTTGATCCGCGAAATCCGGCAGATCTACGACAATTATTCCGATCTCTCGACCGAGGTGCTGGCTGCCTCCGCGCGGCATCCGCAGCACGTGACCCAATGCGCGCTGGCGGGCGCGGACATTGTCACCATCCCGCCGGCCGTGCTGCGCCAGCTCGCCGCCCATCCGCTCACTGACAAGGGCCTTGCTCAGTTCCTGGCGGATTGGCAGAAGACCGGCCAAACCATTCTATAGAGGCGTGTGATGTTGCGGGCGCGTTTTGTATTTCGTCTTCGCGCCCGCCATGTGGCGGTACCGTTGAGCCCACCCGGTTGTCATTCCCGCGAAAGCGGGAATCCAGCCTTCCCACAGCGCAATGCTGTCCGCTGGATCCCCGCTCTCGCGGCGGCTGTCCGGGAACGAGACTGGGGGAGCGGCGTCATGAGCGGCTGGTCCGGTGCAAACCGGCTATTTTCTGGAGGTCGAACCAGAAAATGGAGCCGCGCACGCGATCTCGCGGATGGCATTTCGCCAGCCTTCCTGCAGACCGATCTCGCGGCGCGGATCAAGGCAATGTGGCGCGGCATGAACGGACGCTATGCGATGCTTCAGCAGCTGGGACGATGTCGCGAGCATCTCTGCCCAGCTGCATCGTCAGTTGCCTGCTCGGCAAGGCAGGCCAGGCCTGGTACACCACTGCGCATCATCATGAACTGCCTCGGCAGCCGTCAGGATATGCGCGCCTTCATGGCGGCGCGCCGAGGCCGAGGGCATCTGCAGCCGCTCGCTATCGCGAGGCGCTCTCGGCGACCTGCGCAGATTCTGCCATTTCCTGGAGCGCGCCGGCCTGCGTCAAGAACCGCGCTGATGCATGGCGGTGCGCCTGATCATGCCCAAGATACCGCTGATCGCTGCCCAATAGCGCTGAACGTGCGGACGCATGGGCTGAAGATGCACGTGGTCTACGATCCCGATGCCGATCACCCGACGCCGGATCGCCATTAGCCGCTTCGACCGTGAACGATGTCGAGATCGGCCGCAGCGAGCCGATCGAGCGCGGCGCCACATACGTCTTCGACAAAGCCTATTGCGATTACGCCTGGTGGGACCCGCCTGCATCGGGCCGGCGCACTGGTCGTCAACCCGACCCAAAACCAACGCCCGCTACGCGGTGATCAAGGCGCGCCGGGTCATAAGAACCCAGGGTGAGGGCTTCGAAATCCTGGCCGACGCGACATCCGCCTTGCCACCCAGGGCAGGAGCAGGCTCGGCTGCCCGATCAGACGGGTCACCCTCAAACGCGAGGATGGCACGGTGATGGAGGTGATCACCAACGACCTGGAGCGTTCGGCCGTGGAGATCGCCGCGCTCTACAAGCGCCACGGCTGGGACATCGAGCTTTTGTTCCGCTGGATCAAGCAGCATCTGAAGCTCAGAGCGCGACTTCATCGGCCGGTCGGAGAGGCAACGCCATCAGGCTGCGGCATCCTGGCAGCCACGCATCTGCCTGGGATCTGCGCTGCGGACATGCGCGCGATCAAGGAGCTTCTGAGCCAGCACAGCCTCGGTGCCGCTGCGACTTCACCGAACTCGGTCGGCCAGTGCCTCTTCATCCGCAAGTCCATCGACCAGCGCTCGACAGACCGCCCGATGTCAATGCCGGTCAAGCCCAAACCGACGGTGCCATCCAGGACAATTGGAGTACGCCTATGCCTGAATATCCCCGGACAGCCGTGCGTGAAAGCGGGGATGACAACTGGGGGAGCGGCGTCATGAGCGCTGGTCCGGAAGAGGTCATCCAGCCAGCCGCGCCCGATCTCGCGGAGGCATTTCGCGCCTTCCTGCAGCATCTCCGGGTGGAAAAGCAATTCGCGGCGAACACGCTCGATGCCTACGAGCGCGACATCCGCCAGCTCATCGCTTTCCTTTTCGCAAGGCAGGCCAGGCCGGTCACACTCGCTCATCTGAACTGCCTCGGGCCGCAGGATATGCGCGCCTTCATGGCGGCGCGCCGGGCCGAGGGCACCTGCAGCCGCTCGCTATCGCGGGCGCTCTCGGCGATGCGCAGCTTCTGCCATTTCCTGGAGCGCGCCGGCCTGCTCAAGAACCGCGCTGTGCTGGCGGTGGCCTTGCCCAAGATACCGCTATCGCTGCCCAAAGCGCTGACCGTGCCGAAGGCGAAGGCCGTGATGGAGGAAAGCGCGGATGCGGAAAGCCGCGGCCAGGAGAAATGGATCGGCGCGCGTGATAAGGCGGCTCTCCTCCTGCTTTATGGGTCGGGACTGCGCGTCTCGGAGGCGCTCGGCCTCAAGCGGAAGGAAGCGCCGCTCCCGCCCCGCGATATCATCCGGGTGAAGGGCAAGGGCGGCAAAGAACGCATCGTACCAGTACTGCCGGTTACGCAGAACGCGGTGAAAGACTATGTCGCGGTTTGCCCCTGGCCCTTGCTGGCGGAGGGGCCGCTATTCCTCGGCGCCAAAGGCGGGCAACTCTCGCCGCGCATCCTTCAGCTGCTGATCGCCAGGATGCGCGACGCACTCGGCCTGCCCGAGACGGCAACACCTCATGCCCTGCGGCATTCCTTCGCCACGCATCTGCTGGGGGCGGGCGCGGACCTGCGCGCGATCCAGGAGCTTCTGGGTCATGCCAGCCTCTCCACCACGCAGATCTACACCGAGGTCGATCGCGAGGCGCTGCTCCGCGTCTACGACCGCGCCCACCCGCGCGCTGCTAAGCCCGTCAAGCCAGCGATTTGCCGAACTTCCCGGAACACGCTCCGCAGCCGAATACGACGTCGGCGGCGCTGAACATGTCGCCCAGAAGAAAGGGACCACCGGAGGAGCGACAGCGCATACGCCGCGGTTTTCATCACATCGTCGTAAGAGCCGAAGCCCATCATGCTGGGCCTGCCGGGCTCACGTATTCAGCGCTTCATCGGACATCGCCGGCTCGATGCACGAGCCGCTGAAAAACAGCCAGCGCAGATACGGGCCGCGACGCGGATCACCGATTGCCGGCGCAAGGCCGGCAGCCGGAAAGGCATCGGCCAGATAGCAGCAGATTGCCGGGCCTTCGGTTACCACAACATCGCCGTGGCGGATGGTCGGAACCTTGCCCATCGGATTGATGGCGAGGAATTCCGGGCTCTTATGCTCTCCCTTGTCGAAGCGAAGGAGGTGCATCTCGAAGGGCACACCGAGCTCCTCGAGCATCCAATGCACGATCGCCGCGCGGCTTTGGGGATTGTAATAGAAATGCAGGGGAGCGTCGGTCATCGGGGTGCCATTAGCAAAAAAAAGCGCCAGCTATCGAGCCGATAGCCGGCGCCCTTGGAGGTATTACTGCTTCTTCGGCGTGGCCGTCACGGATGCAGCAGCCGGCGCGGTCGCACCGCCGCTCGCCTGCTTGGCATCAGATTCTTCCTTGGCCTTCTTGGCCATTTCGATCTGGCGCTCGCGGATGGCGCTCATCAGACGCTTGCGGGCTTCCTTGTACTTCTCGTTGTCGACCGGAGGACCGGCATAAGCTTTATCGAAGCCGGTTAGGGGCACCGGGAAACCGATCGCCTTGCCGGCAAGGTTGATGGCCGCAACCACCAGCTGCTTGCCGGTCTTCATCTCGTCGAGCACGGCTTTCGTTGCCTCGCCCTCGGCTGTACAGCCGGCGGCATGGCAGAGGGTGAACTGGAGCTTGATCGGCTCCTTGTCGTCGACCTTCACCTGCACGCCGGGCGGCAGCGCCATGCCGAGCGGCACCATGACCATCAGCGCTTCCTTGTCCTGGCCCTCCACATGGCGGATCGCGGCCGAGACCAAGACCATGCCGGTGTTGCCGTCGAGGCGCTCATGATGGGTGAGGCAGACGCCCAGCTCTTGTTTCGGCTCGGCGAGGCTGGGGGCTTTTTCGCAAAGCTTCACCCAAGCGCTCTCCTCCTTTTTTTCACCGCCGGCGGCGGTGGCGGGAGCGGCCTTTCCGGCCGGCGCCGCAGGTGCCGCCTTGCCGGCCGGCGCCGCGGGTGCCGCCTTGCCGGCCGGCGGACCTTTCTGTGCGAGAGCGGGGTTTGCTGAAAGACCGATACCGACCGACAGCATCAGCGCGGTGAGGCCAGCGCGCGCGCCCATTCCCCATTCACCTCTTACTCGCTTTGCATGCATTTCCCGTTGACCTTTCACCTTCGCCTTTGAGCGTAAGTTCGGAGGTAAGTGCTATCCGTTTCCCAGCACGGTCGTAGCTGGCGAAGCGCAAGCTGCGCTCCCCTGCCTCGTGGCTGGCGATCTCACTGCTCGAATATCTGGCGTGGAACCATCCAAATGAGGCATTCCCGTGACGGAAGCCTCGTCGGACCAATCCCTCCACAGGTCCGTGGGAGGCAGATTTCGCCGATCTGCTCTATTTCCCTCCCAAAGGACGCGCTTTACATAGCACGGCTGAGGCGCAATGTGATAGGCAAAGGGGTAACAGTTGACACTGTTTCACAAATCCGCTCGCTATTGACGTCACACTCGTGTGGCGCCCTGCAAAATGCCGACTAACTTGCTGCGGACTGTTTCGGCATTTGCGGGACAAAAGGACATTAGCGAGAAATTCCTTCGATGATGAGCACTGCGCGCGCGCTCCTCTGGGTCATCTGTATTTTGTTCGCCGCTGCGGCGAGCGCGGCACCCCAGCATGGCATCGCCATGCATGGCAGCCTCAAATATCCGGCCGCTTTCACGCATTTCGACTATGTCAACCCGGAGGCACCGAAAGGCGGAAGCGTGACCTTCGGCGTGCTGGGCAGTTTCGATAGCCTCAATCCGTTCATCGTCAAGGGCAATGCGATTTCCGGTGTGCGCGACTATGTTTATGAGAGTCTGCTCGCACGCTCCTATGACGAGCCCTTCTCGCTTTACGGCCTGCTCGCCGATAGCATCGAGGTGCCGGACGACCGCAGCTGGGTGATCTTCAACCTCAATCCCAAGGCGCACTTCTCCGACGGCACCCCGGTCACCCCCGACGATGTCATCTTCTCCCATGCGCTGCTCCGCGACAAAGGCCGGCCCAACCATCGCAGCTTCTACAGCAAAGTGGCCGCCGTGGAGCGGGTTGGCGAGCGCGGCGTGAAGTTCACCTTCAACGGCGAGGACCGCGAGCTGCCGCTGATCCTCGGCCTCATGCCGGTGCTGCCGAAGCATTTGATTGACCCGGAAAAATTCGAGGGAACCAGCTTTGCCGCGCCCGTCGGCAGCGGGCCCTACACCATCACCGGTGTTGAGCCTGGCGAAAGCGTCACCTTCAAGCGGGATGCGAACTACTGGGGACGGGATCTGCCGGTCAATCGGGGCAGCTATAACTTCGACGCGATGCGCTTCGAGTTCTACCGCGACCGCAACTCCATGTTCGAGGCCTTCAAGAAGGGGCTGTTCCATCTCGTTGCGGAGAACGACCCTGGCCGCTGGGCGCGCGATTACGATTTTCCCGCCGTGCGCGACGGCCGGGTGATCAAGAGAAGTTTCGATCTCGGCATCCCGGCGGGCATGCTGGGACTGGTGCTTAATACGCGCCGGCCGGTGTTTGCCGACCGGCGGGTCCGTGAAGCGCTGAACCTCCTGTTCGACTTCGAGTGGACGAACAAAAGCCTGTTCCACGGTCTTTATATCCGCACACAGAGCTATTTCGACGGCTCGGAGCTATCCTCGCACGGCAAACCCGCCGACACCCGCGAGCGCGAGCTGTTAATCCCTTTCCCGGATGCAGTGCTTCCCGAAGTAATCGACGGCACCCTCAACCAACCGGTCAGCGATGGCTCGGGCCACAATCGCGACAACCGCCGCCGCGCCATCGCCCTCCTGGAGGAGGCCGGCTATGAGCTGGTGGGAGGCAAGATGGTGAGGAAAGGGACAGGTGAGCCGCTCACTTTCGAGATGCTCGCTGTGACCAACGCCGAGGAGCGGCTGTTTCTCACCTATGCACGCCAGCTCCAGGGCGTCGGCATCGACGTAGCGATCCGGCAAGTCGACAGCGCCCAGTACACGGCGCGCAAGAATGACTTCGATTTCGACGTGATCCAGAACGCCTGGCCGGCCTCGCTCTCCCCCGGCAATGAGCAGAATTACCGCTGGTCGATAGCGGCCGCCGAGAGCGAAGGCAGCTTCAACTATCCTGGCGTCAAGAGCCCGGCCGTGGACGCGATGATCGCGGCCATGCTGGCGGCGAAGACCCGCGAGGATTTCGTCTCGGCAGTGCGCGCGCTCGACCGTGTGCTGATCAGCGGCAACTATGTCATCCCGCTATTCCGGCTGCCGCAGCAATGGATCGCCTATTGGCGGCAATTGGTGCCCCCGCGCCTGGGGACGCTCTACGGTTCTCGCGTCGATACCTGGTGGATCAAGGACGCCGAGCGCCAGGCCGCCCGCCCAAATGGCGCTGCACCCCGCTAGTGCATCGGACCGAAAAGTGCACGCACTTTTCGGATAAATCCGATGCACCAACAAAGAGTTACAGCGTAGCTCCGCGTTCAGCGAAGCGTCCAACAGAAAGAAACAGCTTGTCGCTTTGGTATCATTCCCGCGCAAGCGGGAATCCAGCACACGGCACGGCTTTCCTTTTGACTGGATCCCCGTTTTCACGCACGGCTGTCCGGGGAAATTCAGGCATAGGCGAACTCCAATTGTCCTGGATGGCACCGCGGTTTGGGCTGACCGGCATTGACATCGGGCGGTCTGTCGAGCCTGGCGATGGACTTGCGGATGAAGAGGCACTGGCCGACCAGTTCGGTGAAGCGCAGCGGCACCAGGCTGCTGCGGCTCATCCTTGCGGCGATGCGCAGCAGCAGATAGGCGATCATGGCTGCCAGGATCTGCAGCCTGATGGCGTTCTCCGACCGGCCGATGAAGCGCGTGAGCTTCAGATGCTGCTTGATCCAGCGGAACAAAAGCTCGATGTCCCAGCGTGCCTTGTAGAGCGCGGCGATCTCCACGGCCGAACGCTCCAGGTCGTTGGTGATCACCTCCATCACCGTGCCATCCTCGCGTTTGAGGGTGACCCGTCTGATCGGGCAGCCGAGCCTGCTCCTGCCCTGGGTGGCAAGGCGGATCGTCGCGTCGGCCAGGATTTCGAAGCCCTCACCCTGGGTTCTTATGACCCGGCGCGCCTTGATCACCGCGTAGCGCGCATTGGTTTTGGGTCGGGTGACGAACAGTGCGCCGGCCCGATGCAGGCGGGTCCACCAGGCGTAATCGCAATAGGCTTTGTCGAAGACGTATGTGGCGCCGCGCTCGATCGGCTCGCTGCGGCCGATCTCGACATCGTTCACGGTCGAAGCGGTAATGGCGATCCGGCGCGGGTGATCGGCATCGGGATCGTAGACCACGTGCATCTTCAGCCCATGCGTCCGCCCGTTCCATTGCGCCCAGTCGCACAGCCGATCCAGCGGGATCGGGGTGGCATCGATCAGGCGCAGCATGCGTCTGCCGTCACGGCGCAGGCGGGTGCCGGCCAGGGCGGACAGCATCTCGAAGGTCTCGGCGAGCACCTCCGGCGGGCGGCGATGATTGGCATCGGCGAGCGTGGAGCGCATCACCGGACCGCTGCCGAGGTGGTAATGATGATGCGCATTGGCGTTCCAGGCCGCCGCGATGCCGCGCAGGCTGCTGACCGAGGCAAGCCGGGCAAAGATCAGCGTCACGAGATGGTCCCAGCTGCTGAACGTCTTCGCATAGGCGTCCGCGTCATGCCGGGCCACGATCGCCTTGAACCCGGGCCGCGAGATCGGTTTGAGAAGGCTGGCGAAGATGCTATCCCGATAGCGCATGCCCGGCTCCATTTTCTGAGTCTCGACAACCAGAAAATAGCCGGTTTGCACCGGAAAAGCCGGGCATGCACCAGCGACACAGTGACTCGTTCCCCGGACAGCCGTGCACTTTCGTGGGGATGACAGCACTGCCTGTGGAGAGTGTGTTTCCCCTCGAACAGACACGCGTTAGCGGATGCGTTCTCCCGCCTGTAACAGTTCTCGGGGCAAGGGCTTTGGCGGCGGCTGCTCCACGGACTGTTTCAGCCGCGATAAGCCTTCGTCATAATCCGCGGCGATCCGGCGCGGCAAGATCAGTCCCCACCAGCGCACCAGCGGATTGTAGGGCAGCTCGGAATTGAAGGTCCAGGTCACGCGGGTCTTTGCCCCCTCCAGCATCAGAGTGAAGGCCGTCTCGGCTGTGCCCATCTTACCCAGATCGAGACGCCATACCGTGCGCTCATCGGGCAGGCTGACCACGATCTGCTGGCGGCCTTTGCCCAAGCTCTCGCTCTGCCAACGCATCGCCGCACCGGGACCTTGTTCCGGACCGCTATAGACATATTTCGCTCCAGGATCGCGCGCGGCCCAGGGCGACCATTTGTTGAACTTCCGGAAGTCGTTCAGAAACGGGTAAATGTCTCTGGGGGTCGCATCCATGATGGCCCAGCGCTCGACATGGATGGTCGCGGGCAGGAGAAAGCCAGCAATGACAAATATACCAATACCAGCCACAATGACCGCGATGACGGCCAAGCGACTGATTAGGTTCATAATTCTATCCTTTCCTGCCGCTTCCCCAGCCTATATGATCGCCGCGATTTTTTCAGCCGGGAGTCCTCTCGGACCATTGCGCAACGTCGCCAGCGCCGCGGGGCCGAAATGGAACATGTGGGGGATAGCATGCTTCGCCTGACACCACCAACCAGCACAACCTTTATCATTTCCATAATCTTGGCCGTTGTCGCCGTGGCCGGGCAATACATCCATCAGATTTCAAACTATGTACCGATCAGCATGTTTTGGCTGGCCGTGATAGCCTATCTTGTCCTGTTCTTGGGCAATGTCATCCGCGGTATATGACTTCAATACCTGAATCGGGCCGACATTGCGGCCGAGCAAACGTTAGAGCTTGTGATGCCCAAGACCGTACTGGGCGTGGGCTATTCCCTCGTCAATGAAGACGATTATGGCTTGCGCACGCTCGCCAGCCGGCTTGACGAGGCCGAGGCGCTCGGCATGGATTTCGTCGAAGTGCCGCTCTGGGCGATGAACCTGATCTCAGGCGCCCGTGTGCTCACCGAACGGCTGAAGACCGTAAAGGGAATGCTGGCAGGCCGCAGTCTGCGCTATACCGTGCACGGGCCCCTCGCCATCAATCTGATGGATGTGCCCGAGCGCCTGCCCGGGCATCAAGATGTCCTCAAGGCATCGCTCGACGCTTCGGCCGAGCTGGGCGCCGTCCACTACGTCTTGCATGGCGGCATCTACCAAACAGGCTTCGAAGCCGATGCCGAAGCTCTTTACACCCAACAACGTGAGATCCTCTCAGCCTTCGCCGAGCAGGCAAGACAGCTCGGCCTCGTCATTGTCGTGGAGAACCTATTCGTGGAGCAGCCGACGCGCGCAACGGCCCTGCCCTCGCGCTTAGCGCGCGAGATTGGCGCGATCGGACATCCCAATGTCCGTGCCTGTCTCGATTTCTCGCACGGCTTCATCTATTCGACGGCCATGGGCGCGACATTCATGGATGAGGTGACAGCGCTCGCGCCGGTCGCCAAGCATCTGCACATCCACGATTCCTTCGGCCGGCCGGCGGTTACGCCAACTTATCATCGGGGCGAGCGGCTCGCTTATGGCGAGGGCGACCTGCACCTGCCACTTGGCCTGGGCAGTATCCCATGGGACGCGCTGATGGAACGTCTCGAATTCCCAGCCGAGGTGGTGTTCAACCTCGAACTCGCGCCGCCTTATTGGGCCGATCTCGCCGCGGTGGTCGCCGAGACGCGCCGCCTGGCCGCAAACGCGCGTACGGCTGCCGCGTGAGCGAGCGGATGAATCTCTAAACGCGCTTCAGCGCTATTGGGGTTTGGCGGGCTGCTGAGCGATCACCTGCACCTGCGCGGGCTGATCGACGCCGAGGGCCAGCTGGTCTTCCGGTGCTGGCTCGACGCTGATCGCGAACAGTCCAAGAAACACCGCCATAATGGCGATACAGGCGGCAAGTATGCCGTACATCTCTCAGTCCCTCTTTGTGCCTTATCCGAAGCGCACTTCCCGCCATTGTGGCAGAGCATCGCTAAGGAATCCCCCATAGGCGCGCTGACCTTTACGGAGGCTAATACCAATGCGCAAGCATTCGGTTGCATCGAGGGGTGAGAAATTTTTCTGCTGTGGCAGGGGGAACTTTCTCGATGGTGGAATGCGTGGCCGCATGCAAGCAACGGGTGAGACTGTGTCGCGCGATCCGGCAAAAGGTTCATGTCTGATTTTAGGTTAGTAAATGATGAACGAGATTTGAGCACAGCGAAAAAGCTGGCGTGCTACCCTCCCCTGCTTGCCAAGGAGACCGAATGACCGCATCCATCGCCGAGCTGGACCGCAGCGGGCCGCGCCGCAAATTCGCTGACCCTGATTGGACCGCCAAGGGCGAGCGCCGCGCCCGCGTCGCGCTAGAACATTTGGAGACGCTTTGGATCAACACCGGCAGCCTGTGCAATATCGAATGCTTGAACTGCTATATCGAATCCAGTCCGCGCAATGACCGGCTGGCCTATATCTCGCTCGCCGAGGTCGAGGCCTATTTGGTCGAAATTGCCGAGCTTGGGCTTGGCACCTCGGAAATCGGCTTTACGGGCGGCGAGCCGTTCCTGAACCGCGAAATCATCCCGATGCTTGGGGCGGCGCTGGGGCGCGGCTTTCGCGTGCTGGTGCTCACCAATGCCATGCGGCCAATGCAGCGGCCCAGGCTGAAGGCGGGTCTTCTGCAGCTCAGGGCGGCCTACGGCGACCGGCTCGCCATTCGGGTCAGCCTCGATCATTATACCTGCGCGAGCCACGAAGCCGAGCGCGGCGCCCGCACCTGGCAGCCGACACTCGACGGCATTCACTGGCTTGCGCAAAACGACTTCCGCCTGGCGCTCTGCGGCCGGATGCGCTGGGGCGAGACCGAGGATCAGATGCGCGAGGGATACGCCAGACTGATCGCTAAGGCGGGCTGGCCCCTCGACGCCTTCAACCCCGCCGATGTGATCTTGCTGCCGGAGATGGACGAGCGCGTCGAAGTGCCAGAGATCACCACGGCTTGCTGGGGCATTCTGAACATGAGCCCCGGCGATGTGATGTGCGCCAAGAGCCGCATGGTGGTGAAGCGGCAGGGCGCCGACCGTCCAACCGTGCTGCCCTGCACGCTATTGCCCTATCTTCCCGCTTTTGAGATGGGATCAACGCTTGCGCAAGCCGCGCAAGCCAAAGGTGCTATGTTCGAGGACGGCGCGGTGAAGCTGTGCCATCCCCATTGCGCCAAGTTCTGCGTGCTGGGCGGCGGCAGCTGCTCGGGCTGAGCCTGATCCGCCGATCCCATCCACCGATCCGTCCTGCGCCGGCTTCCTCTCAAGCGTGGGCGAGCGTCTGGGCCTGCGCCTGCTTATGCGAGGAGGTCAGGAACGCATAGCTCGCGCCGGCAAGCCCCGGCGCCGGCAGGATGCGGTGCTGCGGAAAGGTGACCGTAATCTCCGTGCCATGACGTAGCCGGCTCTTCAGTTCGAATTGGCCGCTATGCAGATCAACAAGGCCCTTCACGATCGGCAGGCCGAGCCCCGATCCGCCCTCTGCTGAGCGCTGAGCGAGGGAGCCCTGGCCGAAGGAGCTCATCACCCGCGGGATCTCGATCTCCGGAATGCCGGGGCCGGTGTCCGCGACGGTGAGGAATTGCTCGCCCTTCGCATTGGTCCCGACCATCAGGCTGATTGTACCGCCCGTCGGGGTGAACTTGATGGCATTGGAGAGCAGGTTTAGGCAGATCTGCCGGACAGCTCGCTGCTCGGCCCAAAGCAGCGGCATGCCCTCGGCATAATTCTCCACGACATTGAGGCCCTTGCTATCGGCGCGAAGCTTCAGGAGCCGCCGGCAATCCTCCATCACAGCCGCGAGTGCCACAGGCTCCTCGACCAGCTCATAGCGGCCGGCCTCGACCCGCGACAGGTCAAGGATCTGATTGATAAGATTCAGGAGATGCTGGCCCGAGCGGTTGATGTCCTCGCAGTAGGATTTGTAGGTCTGGTTCTCCAACGGACCTAAAATCTCGGTGCTCATGACCTCGGAGAAGCCGAGGATGGCGTTGAGCGGCGTGCGCAGCTCATGGCTCATATTGGCAAGAAACCGCGATTTGGCGATGTTGGCTGCCTCTGCGCGCCGCCGCGCATCGTCGGACACCGCCTTCGACTGCTCCAACTCGGCAATCAGCGCATCCTTCTCGGCGCGGTACTCGAGCATCGAGACGACGTTGTTGTGCAGGCCATTCGCCAGGAAGATGAGATAGACGTGAATGCCCACGGCAACCGCCGCCATCGCCCAATAGAAGGGATGGCCGGCGAGCATGAACCGCAACACCAGCGCCGCCGTCATCGGGATTGTCCCGGCATAGAGGATCGGCAGCACGGTGGAGGAGAACATCGTGCGGATCGCGATCACCACCATGACGGCGGCAAAAGCAAAGAAGAAGCCGGAGATCTGCTGGGCGCTGCCGATATCGGTGAACACGACCGAGGCCCAGCTGATGCCGTAGAAGAACTCGGCCGCGGCCAACCGCTGCCGCCAGACCACCGTATTGGCCTGCTTGCGGCCCAAACTCTGGAAGCGGCGGCAGAGCGCGATCAATATGCCTTTGGCGATGAACAGCGTCGCCAGCCACAAACACAAGCCCTCCGCCGGCGCCCAGGAGGTCAGCCCGACGGCAACGACAACGGCAAGGATCGGGATCGCAAGCGACGCGGTCAGTTCGGATTTGACGAAGATCGCCAAGAGCTCGTATTGGAACTCGGGACGCGTTGCTGAGCGGCTGATGAGCTTTTCGCGTGCTTCCCTGACGCGCAGGGCTGTGGAGCTTGGCGCCGGATTGCTTCTGGCAAAAACGGCGGACATTGGGATTTGGACGCTGGTCATACCCGAACCTTAACTACACATCGTGCATCATTGATGGTTTGCTTTGTGCTCTCCCGTGACCCGAGCCGATGCACGTCTTGCGAATATCGCATTGCCCGGTGCCTCGATATCGCTAACAGCCCGTGAGGATCTGTTGCGGAGCGGAACGCGGTGGTCGTTATCCATTTACACCGCTCCCTGATTAAGCCTTAGAAAGGTAAACTCGCGCTTAAACGCCGATGCGTAATTACACGTGCAGCTTTAAATTGAAATGGATGCCCGCAATCGCGCGAGCGGGATTTTCACAAGAGCAGATGCACGAGGGAAGAAACAACGATGAAAATCATTGAGATGAGGTCCGCGCCCAATCCGCGTCGGGTGCGTATTTTTCTCGCCGAGAAAGGCATCGAGGTGCCGTTCGAGCAGATCGACCTCGCGCGGGGCGAGCACAAGCTTCCTGGCTTCGCCAAGCTCAATCCGATGCAGCGCGTGCCGGTTCTGGTCCTCGACGACGGCACCGCGATTGCCGAGACCATTGCCATTTGCCGCTATTTCGAATGCATCAGGCCCGAGCCGGCGCTATTCGGGCGCACACCGCTCGAAATCGCGCGCGTCGAGATGTGGAGCCGGCGCATGGAGCACAGCTTCTGGTTCCATGTGCAGCAGGTGTTCCGGCATCTGCATCCGGCGATGGCCGATGTCGAAATACCGCAGGTGCCGGCCTGGGCGGAGGCGAACCGGCCGCGCGTTTACGAAACGCTCTGCTTCATGAACAAGGAACTGGAGAGCCGCCCCTTTATTGCCGGCGAGGCGTTTTCAATCGCCGACATCACCGCCCTCGTCACCATGGATTTCATGAAGCCGGCCAAACTCGCCCGGCCACCCGAACTGACCAGCCTCGCCCGCTGGTACGACGAAGTGTCCGCGCGCCCAAGCGCAAAGGCTTGAGCGTCACCGTTTTTAGGAGAGCCATGATTGAAGCCTGGGAAGATAAAGGAGACACAAATATCGGCGCTTGTGGCCTAATGAGCACTCGGCGCCGCAATTCTCACCCCGGTAAACCCATCCTCGGCAAACGCCCGAACCGCCCCTTAACAACGAAGCCGACCACCAGCGTTTGGTCGCGCTTTGTGAGCATTACGACATCCCCGATCGGCAGAACGATCCAGTGGCGCTAGCCAAATTGGCTTATTGCTTCGCCAAGGCTGGCGTTCTGGGCATGCAGCCTGCCTGACAGGCGGGACGCCCTCCGAGCAGGTCTATCGGGCCGTGACATTCGCATCAATGGGCCTTTGCGGAACTCAACGTGAAACTGGCGAATGTGATACGGCTGTAATAAAAAGACGGGCCGATGAAGAGCATTGGCGCGAAATGGGATTTGGCGATAGTGCAGTGCCGACAGCGTTCATAACGGGTATCACAGGCCAGGATGGCTCCTATCTCACTGAGCTGCTGCTCGCAAAGGGCTATGTCGTTCACGGCGCACTGCGCCGATCGAGCAATGTCGAGAGACGTCATCTCGATCATCTAACCTGCGACGGCACTGATCTATAATAAGTCGTTTTTTTTGCACTATGCGGATCTCTCCGATACGACGTCGCTTCGGCGCCTCCTGAAAAGGATCGCACCTGACGAGTTTTACCATCTCGCGGGTCAAAGCCATGTTGGCCTCAGCTTCGAGATCCCGGAGTCGACCTGCGACTTCACCGCGATGGCTACGCTGCGCATCCTGGAGATTTTGCGCGACCTTGAATCTCCCCCGCGCTTTATGAACATGGGCAGTAGCGAGCTCTTCGGTGATCCCAGTCCCGCTCCGCAAGACGAGGATACGCCCTTTCGGCCGGTATCGCCCTACGGCGTAGCCAAAGTTTTCGCCGTAGATATGACGCGAGTTTACCGGGATAGCTTTGGCCTCTTTGCCTGCAACGCCATCGCTTATAACCACGAGTCACCAAGGCGCGGCGAAACGTTCGTGACCCGCAAGATTACCAAGGCGGTGGCAGAGATAGCCTGCGGCTCGACACAAAAACTGGCCCTCGGTAATCTCGCCATATCTCGCGACTGGGGGTATGCGCCTGAATATGTCGAGGCCATGTGGCGGATGCTGCAAGCCGACAAGCCCGACGACTTCATCATTGCCACTGGCCGTCTGACCTCCCTTGAGGACTTTCTCCAGTCGGCGTTCAACTATGCAGAGCTCAATTGGCGCGAGCACGTCGAGGTGGACCCCCGCTTTGTGAGGCCCGCCGAGTCGCACAATCTCCTTGGCGATCCATCGAAGGCCGAACGCGTGCTTGGCTGGAAGGCGCGCACGCTCGCGCCCGATCTCGCAGGCCTGATGGTCTCGGCCGATATTGCGGCTATCAAAAAAGCTCAACGCTGAGCGCGACGCTGGACCACGAACCAGGACAGCACAGTAGATCTCCTCGAACGTCGGGACGCGCCCGCGCCAAGCACCCGCTAAGACAACCAAGCCTGCCCAAGCGCCGCGCGCTTATCGGGGCTATAGCACCGAAAATTTGCACCCCCCAGCACGCAAAGCTTTCTGGAATTTGCGCCATATTGGTGGCAGTGTACCGTCGGTTTACATGCCTTCCGCGCGGCCAAGGCCTGCTAGGCAAACCTAAACTCTTCGGCACTAGCAGCACCGTTCGGCGGGGCGGTCACGGCAGTAGCGCGCAGCAACCAAGTCATAGCCGGGCAAAAGCTAGCGGCTGACAACACAGGGAGGAAGTGTGCAATGAGGAAGACATCGGAGATCAAGCGCGCATTCGCGCTTGGCGCGCTGGCTGCCGTTCTGGCATCCGGCACGGCAATGGCCGACACCAGCAGCAAGAAGATCGCGTTCTCGAACAACTATGCTGGCAATTCCTGGCGGCAAGCCATGTTGAAAAGCTATGAGGCGGTCACCAAGAAGGCGGTCGCCGACAAGGTGGTTGCCGCCGCCGACGTGTTCACCACGGCCGACAAGGCGGTGCCGACCCAGGCGGCGCAGATCAACAACCTGATCCTGCAGGGCTACGACGCCATCGTCATCAACGCCAGCTCGCCCGACGGGCTGAACGGTGCGGTCAAGCAGGCCTGCGACGCCGGCATCGTCGTGGTGTCCTTCGACGGCATCGTCACCGAGCCCTGCGCTTACCGCGTGGTGGTCGACTTCAAGGACATGGGCAAGCAGGAGGTCGTCGAGCTGGCCAAGCTCCACCCGAACGGCGGCAATCTCCTGGAGATCCGCGGTCTGGCCGGCACCTCGATCGACGAGGCGATCCATCAGGGCATTCTGGCGGGCGTCGCGGCCGATCCCAAGTTCAAGATCGTCTCCTCGGTGACCGGCGACTGGGACCAGACCACCGCCCAGAAGGCGGTCGCAACCGTGCTGCCCTCGCTGCCGGAGATCACCGCGGTGGTCGATCAGGGCGGTGACGGCTATGGCGCCGCCCAGGCGTTCGCCGCGGCCGGCAAGCCGCGCCCGACCATCATCATGGGCAACCGCCAGGACGAGCTGCAATGGTGGAAGGAGCAGAAGGCGAAGGACGGCTACAAGACCTGGTCGGCCTCGATCGCGCCGGGCGTCTCCACCATGGCGTTCTGGGTCGCCCAGCAGGTGCTCGATGGCCACAAGGACATCCCGCACGATCTGCTGGTGCCGTATCTCGCCTTCACCCAGAGCGATTTCGAAGCGGCGCTTCCGAACATCGCGACGGGCGGCGTTGCCAGCAAGGAATATAGCCTCGCTGACGCGCAGGCCGCCATCAAAGCGAATATGAAATAATGCCGCCGTCGGTGCCGCAGGGGGAGGGCGCCATCGTCGTCAAGCTGGACGGGGTCGAAAAGCATTTCGGCGCCGTCCGTGCTCTCGAAAATGTCGACTTTTCGGTCAAGGCCGGCGAATGCGTCGGCCTTGTCGGTCATAACGGGGCGGGAAAGTCGACGTTGGTCCAGGTGCTGGCCGGCACCATCGTGCCCGACAGCGGGCGCTTGGCGTTGCGGGCGCGATCCAGGACGCCTATTCGGCGAGCCGCGCCTTGGAGCTCGGGATCCGCTGCGTGTTCCAGGAGCTCTCGCTCTGCCCTAACTTAAGCGTTAGCGAGAACACCCGGATCAACCACCCGTCACTGCGTGGCTTTGGCTGGCGGCGCAAGGCCGGCGATCTCATTTCCGCCAAGCTGAACGAAATCTTCCCCGGCCACGACATCGCGCCGTCCGACATCGTCCAGGACCTGTCGATCGGCCGGCGCCAGATGGTGGAGGTGGCGCGCGCCTTCACCGATTACCGAGGCGCCGCTCGATCTGGTCATCCTGGACGAGCCGACCTCCTCGCTCGATACCCGCACTGCCGGCCAGTTCCTGGCGTTCGTCCGCCGCTTCGTCGCCTCCGGCAAGAGCTGCATCCTGATCTCGCATCTGCTCGGCGAGGTGCTGTACAACGCCGACCGCATCGTGGTGATGCGCGACGGCCAGATCGCCGCTGCCGGGACGTCGGGCAGCTTCACTCGCGACACGCTGGTCGCGGCCATGGGTGGCGGCGAGGCTCGGGAGGCCGCGGCGAAGGCTGCCGCCGGAGAACGCAAAGCCCGGCCCTTGCGCGTCCGCGCCCGTCCGGCACGCCAGAGCGACGGCGCCCAGCTTGTTGCCGGGGAAGGCGAGATCGTCGGCCTCGCCGGGCTGTCCGGGCACGGCCAGACCGACCTGTTGCTGGCGATCTTCGCCGCGAGCGCCCGCCCGCTAGGCGGCATCGAGGTCACCGCCCCGGTGGCGCTGGTCGCGGGCGACCGCCAGGTGGACGGCATCTTTCCGCTCTGGTCGATCGCGCAGAACATCGGCATCAGCTCGCTGGCGAAACTGCAAAGCGGCGTGCTGATCTCAGCCGCCCGGGAGGCCGAGATCGCCGCCTACTGGCAAAGGCGCATCGGCATCCGCACCCCGGACATGGAAAACAACATCCTCTCGCTGTCCGGCGGCAACCAGCAGAAGGCGCTCTTCGCCCGGGCGCTGGCCTCCGACGCCCGTATCGTGCTGATGGACGACCCGACGCGGGGCGTGGATGTCGGCACCAAGCTGGAGGTCTACGACCTGATCAGCGAGGAGGCCCGCGGGCGGGCGCACCTTCCTTTGGTACACGACCGAGATGGACGAGCTGAGCAATTGCGACCACGTCTATGTGTTCCGGAACGGACGCATCGTCGCCGATCTGCATCGCGGCGAGCTGACGGAGGAACGCGTTCTCCAGTCCTCGTTCAGCGATGCGGGCTGAGATGACGGCGATCCCGGCGACCGAGAGCACAAGCAGGCCGGCGCTGGCGAGGGCTGCGCCCGCCCGGCTGATCAGCGCTTTGCTGCCGGCGATCTCGCTGGCTCTGGTGGTGATCGCCATCGCCTATCTCAATCCGCGCGCGATCAGCTATTTCGGCTTCAATCTGATGCTGAACCTGGCGATCCCGATCGTGCTCGCCACCATCGCGCAGATGTTCGTGATCACCGGCAACGAGCTCGATCTGTCGATTGGCCCGTTTGTCGGCTTCGTCGGCTGCGTCACCGCGACCTGGCTGAACGAGGCGCCGCTCCTCGGCGTCGCCGTCCTGGCTGGCGCCATCGCCGCCTATGCAGCGCTCGGCGCGCTCATCTATCTGCGCCGCCTGCCCTCCATCGTGGTGACGCTCGGCATGAGCTTCATCTGGCAGGGGCTCGCAATCCTGGTCCTGCCCCAGCCGGGTGGGCGGGCGCCCGACTGGCTGCTCGCCATGGTCCACGCCAGGTCGCCGCTGGTGCCGCTGCCGATCCTTGCCGCGATCGCGATCGCCCTCATCGTTCATATCGGCCTGATGCGCACCTCTTATGGCGCGATCCTGCGCGGCTCGGGCGGCAACCCCAGCGCACTGACGCGCGCCGGCTGGTCGATCCTGAAGACGAAGATCGTGCTGTTTGCCTTTGCCGGCCTGTTCGGCGTGCTCTCGGGCATGACGCTGATCGGCATCACCACCTCCTCCGACGCCAATATCGGCAGCGGCTACACGCTCTTGTCGATCGCCGGCGTGATCCTCGGCGGGGGACAGTTCGTCGGCGGCCGGGTGTCGCCGATCGGTGCGGTGATCGGTGCCCTGACCATGGCGCTCGCCGCCTCGCCGCTCCTCACTTTCATGCGCATCCAGCCGGACTGGCAGGTGGCGGCGAACGGGGTGATCCTGATCATCGTGCTCGCCGCCCGCGCCCTCGTCAGCCGCAAGGAGAGTTGATTCCCATGCGGCTCGAAACACTGCTCGGCAAAGCCTGGTCCCTGTCTTTCATCGGCGCGCTGCTGGTGTGGCTGGTCACCATCGCGTTCACCGGCGGCCAGGGCGCCGGCGGAATGATCACCGCGGCGCTGTCGCTGGCGGTGTTCACCGTGATCGTCGGCACCGGACAGATGTTCGTCATCACGCTCGGGCCGGGAAATGTCGATCTCTCGCTGCCCGCCAATATCGGCCTCGCCAGCGCAGTCGCCATGAAGGTCATGGACGGCAACGACGCCATGGTCGCGGTCGGCCTCGCCGCCGCGCTCGCCTGCGGCACCCTCATCGGCGCCTTCAACTATCTGCTGATCTGGCTGCTCCGCATCCCGCCGATCATCGCAACGCTCTCGGCCAGCTTCATCATCCAGTCCGCCGATATCAGCTATGGCCGCGGCCTGCAGATCAAGCCGCCTCCCGGCTTTGCCGATTTCACCAATCTCCAGCTCTTCGGCGTGCCTGTCCTCGCAATCCTCACCGTGCTGTTCACCATCGGCGCCGGCTTTGCCTTGCAGCGGATGATCTATGGACGCTCGGTGCTGGCGATCGGGCAGAACCGCCGCGCCGCCTGGCTCGCGGGCGTCAATGTCGGCCGCATCCGATTTTTGACCTACACCTTGTCGGGCGCGCTCGGCGGCCTCGATGGCGCGCTGCTGGCCGGCTATTTCCGCGGCGCCAATGTCGATATCGGCAACGAATATCTGCTTGCCTCGCTCGCCGTCGTGGTGATCGGCGGCACCTCGGTGGCGGGCGGCAAGGCCAATGTCGCCGGCATCTGGGGCGCGGCGCTGTTCCTGGTTCTGCTGCAGACCATGCTCAACACCTTCGGGGTCAGCGCCGCCATCCGCCTGGTGCTGACCGGCGCGATCATCGTCGCGATCATCACCGCGGCAGGCGGCCAGAAAGCGCAGCTTTGAGGAGGGCTGAGCAGGGAAGCTCAATCTTCGTTCGGGGAGAGGATTTCGGCTAAGTCTCTGAATTTGCTGGTACCGCTGCCCCGGTTCGAACGGGGGACCTCTTGATCCACAATCAAGCGCTCTAACCAGCTGAGCTACAGCGGCACTGTACTGGCCGGGTCGAAAATTAAGCCGATCGGGCACGGCTTGCAAGCAAAAGCCCAAAAAAATTGGGCTTGTGGGGGGCCGCAAGACCCAAGCGCCGCGCTACTGGGAGGCATATCAACTGCGCGCGCCGACAAAATAAAAGCGGCCGCTGGTCTGCGACCGCATCACTTATCATAAATATCGTCGCCAGGAGACCGCGCCGACCTGTGCCTACACTCAGCACATGCGGCCGGTTTGCGCCGCACGGGTCAACTGCTCCTTAAAGGGAGCGGTCGTCTTGCCGGCGATATCGGTCGTCAAGGTCTGCAATTCACGCAGCTGCTTGGTCATCGCCGTAAACTGGCCGCTAACATAGGCGGTCTGTAAGTCCACCAGATCGCGTACGCTGCGCACGCCGGCGAAATCCCGCACAAAAGCGAGATTGCTCTGCGCATTCGCGCGGCCGAACTCGAGCAGCTTACTGTTGAGCTGGGTCATACCGGTTGCGAGTTCCTCGGCGCTGGTGCGAAATGCATGCGAGACGGTTTCGTAAGCCTCGCTCGCTGCCGAACAGAGATCGCCCATATTCTCCGGGCGAATGCCGATCGCCATGCGGAAGCTGTCTTCCGCGTGCTTTTCGAAGCTTTGCTGGCGTGTGCCGGGATTTGCAACAGGGAGCTGCACGACGGTCTCGATCTTCTCGGCTGAACCTACGCCTGCCATTTCGGAGCTGCTCACCTGTTGGTCCTCATCGCCGACCGGCTCGTCACGAATAGGCTCGATCGGGGGAGCGCTGCAAGGGCTGGAGAACGGGGGATTGTTCTCGTGGTCGTCATCGACGGGATGGGTCATATCCGTCTCCTTTGCCTCGGTGGGAGGCGAGGCATGGCGGTCCTGCCAGATCCGATCGCGGTCTGATCCGGCAAGACATTGATCTGCGCCGTTTAGACGTTCAGATTCGGCTGGGCCTTCTGCGCGGCGCTGGCGAGGACGCGGGAGAGCTCCTGAGCCTGCTGGGCATAGGTCTCCATCTGGTTGCGCGCATACTGAGTCTGGATGTCCATAGCCTCTTTCACGTCGCGCGCCTTTACCAGGCGGGAAGCCGCGTCAAAACCCGCGCGGGTATTGGCCTCGGCATAGGCAAGGGTCTTTTCCTGCAGCTCTTTCGCGCCGACCGTGAAAACTTCGGTGGACTTGACGAGCATGTCCTGGGCCTGCCGGGCCGCATCGACGAAGCGGTCATAAGCGTCCTTGGCCTGCTCGACCGACTTGCTGGCAATTTCACGAACGGAAGCGGGAATTTCGAGATCGGGAGTGTATTGCATCGGGTTTCCTCGTTAAGTAGCGGGCGACAGGAGAATCAGGATCTGTCCGTCCCGGCAACGGTCATTATCATGATCGTTGTGCAATGCAATATATTTTTGCAGTGCGAAAAAAACAAGGCGTTCTGCAAAATTTTTTTGCAATTGGCGCGAGTGGGGGCAAGGTCTGCTCGCGTCTTTACCACGACGCCAAAGGAGCACGGCTTGGGTAAAAAAACCGCTGAAAGCGCGCGCGGCTGATTGTATTGAAGACAAGCGGCATCTCTTTGCGTTGTGGCCTCGCTTTTAGCGCCGTGTCCGAAGTGGCATTTATGAGTGTGAAAACAGACAGGGGCGGCGTTTCGATCGCCCTTGGCGATCTCTTGGTCGCAGAAGCCCCCGTCTGGGTTTGGGACGTGGGGGCGCGCAAAATCCTATGGGCGAACCGTGCCGGCCAGGCTTTCTGGGGTGCCGACACGCTGGAGAACCTGCGCGCGCGCCGCTTCGATCCTCGCAACAAAACCTTAAGCCATATCGCCGCGCTCGCGACCGAAGGCGGGCCTTCAAGGGAATGGACGGAGAGCCTCGCCCTTCCCGGCCGCGCGGACCGTGGTCGTGTCACCTGCTATCTGCAGAGTTTGGAAGTTGCGGGCGGACGTCCTGGGCTGATCGTTAAGGCGCTCGAGGCAGCAGGGCAGCTGCCCGAAATCATCAGCGCCACCAGATGCCGACGCAGCGGGGGTGGATGGGGCCGACAGCAAGGCGCTGAAGTCGATTGCCGTCCAGCTCGACGCAGCGCGCAGCCGCCGCCGCGGTAAAGCGACCAAGTCGGGGCTCTCAAGCGCAAATATGCCAGCAGCACCCCCCGAGGCGTCTTCCTCACAGGCGCATGCCGCGCTGATCCGGGAACTGTGCCATGAGCTGCGCAATCCCCTCACAGTAATTATCGGCTATGCCGAACGTATTCGGGATGGCGATCGCAGCCGCAGTCATGCCAAGGTCGTGTCTTACGCGCAGAACATCCTAGAAGGCGCGCAGCTCGCCATGGACATTCTGCGCGACTTCTCGGGCCGGCTCGTGGAAAGCGCCGCGCCGTCGCAACCGCCCACAGCGGACGTCAAGGCCGCCGTCGAAAGCTGCCTGCGCCTCGTTGCGCCGCTCGCCAAACAGGCGGGCTTGCGCCTCTCCAAGTCGCTCGGCAAACATCTGCCGCAGCTCATGGCCCAGGACCGCGCGCTGAAGCAAATCATGCTGAATGTGCTGCTCAACGCCGTGCGGCATCAAAAGACCGGTGGGCGCATTGCTGTGAAGGCGCGCCGACTGCGCGACGGCCGCTTGCGGATTGTCATCAGCGACGACGGCATCGGCATGACCAAGAAGGAAATCAAGGCGGCGCTGCACGGCAAGCCGGCGCAGCAGCCGCGGCCGGGGAGCCTTTCCGGACTCGGCCTGCCGCTTGTCAAGCGGCTTGTCGAGGACGCGGGCGGCGCCATTACCATCGAAAGCGCGCGGCGCAAAGGCACGACCGTCGAGATCCGATTCCCGCCGTCAAGCCTTGTCAGCCCGAGCTAGTCCGCCGGATTTTGGGCGCCGCCGATCTCCTGAAAGGCCGCCAGCGCCCGCTTGCGTCCGGTATCGTGATCGACGATAGGGCGCGGATAGCTCTTGCCCAGCACAACATCCGCCGCGGCAATGACAGCGTCCGGTGCGAGCCAGGGCGCATGAATGTGCTCGTCGGGGAGCTTCGCCAACTCCGGCACCCATCGGCGCACATAGGCGCCAGCCGTATCGAATTTCTTGCCCTGCAGCACCGGATTGAACACGCGAAAGTAGGGCGCTGCATCGGCGCCGGACCCGGCCACCCACTGCCAGCTCGCGGAATTATTGGCGAGGTCGGCATCGACGAGCGTATCCCAGAACCAAGCCTCGCCCTTTTGCCAGGGGATCAGCAGATGTTTGATGAGCAGCGAGGCGACAATCAGGCGCACGCGGTTATGCATCCATCCGGTCGCCCAGAGCTGGCGCATTCCGGCATCGACGATTGGGTAGCCGGTCTCCCCCTTCTGCCAGGAGCGCAGTGCGTTGCGATCGCGGCGCCAGGGGAAGTCGGCAAACGCCGGCCGGAACGGTTCATCCGGCAGCTGCGGAAAGTAACACAGCAGGTGATAGGAAAACTCGCGCCAATAGAGCTCGCGGAGGTAGCTGCCGGCGCCTTTGCGCGCGCCGCCCTCGGCTGCCGCATCGACGGCATGCCAGATCTGGCGCGGGCTGAGTTCGCCGAACGCCAGATAGGGTGACAGACGCGATGTTCCCTCCAGGCCAGGCGCGTTCCGGTCGCTGTCATAGTCGCGGATTGCGGAGTCGACGAAGGCGTGGAGGCGCTCACGCGCGCCGCGCTCGCCGGGCGTCCAGGTCTCGCGCAGACCGCCCGCCCAGTCGGGATTGGTCGGCTCGAGCTTCCAGTCGGCCAAGTCTTCGCTGTTCGGCCAGGTGGATGGTGCAGGAATGTTTGGTGGTGCGGGGAGCGGCGCGGGTGGCGGCTCCTTGGCGAGTGCCGCCTTCCAATAGGGTGTGAACACCTTGAAGGGATCACCGCTGCGGTTGTGCAGCGCTTCGGGCTCGTTCAGCAGGTGGCCGGAAAAGCGCTGGCAGCCAATCGCGCGCTTTCCGAGTGCCTCAGCCAGGGCGGCCTCGAGTTTCACCATGTAAGGTTCGTAGCCACGCGTGAAATAGACCGCACTCGCGCCCGTTTCATCGACGAGCCGCAACAGCACCGGCAGGGCTTCGCCTCGGCGCAGGATAAGGCGCGAACCGCGCTCGCTCAATGCATCGCCGAGCGCGCGCAGGCTCCCCGCCAGCCACCAGCGGCTCGCGCCGCCAAGTCGCCAGCGGCCGGCAGTTTCATCATCCAGAATATAGAGGGGAATGATAGGCCGGCTCTCCTCGATCGCAGCACGCAAAGCCGGGTGGTCGGCAAGCCGCAGGTCGCGGCGAAACCAGAGCAGGATGGGGTTGGTCATGGGCCTCCCTTATGGGAATTTTCCTGGCTGCTTTCCGCCACCTAAAGGCGAGCTTCTCATCAATCAATATGAATGCATTCCCCTCCCATTTGCGCTAAGCTGCGCTTGGATGTGCGGCAATATGGCTCGACGGGGTCGATAGGGGCTGGCATTATTCCTCGGCGTGCCAATCTTTCGGGAGAGAGGGAGCGTGTGCCCGGATCGCAGTATCGTTTTCCGATCAAGAACAGCGTGCCGGCTCCGCGCCGCATACACGTCAATTTTCGATTTGGCGCTGTAGCGTAAGCGATGTTGCCGAAACTGATCAGGTATTTTCGGAAAATGGACGATCTGGAAGCTCAGTCTATCGATACCGAGCTCAATCCTCCCTTTACCATTCTTCGTCCCGATCATGGTCTGAGCCCTTTCATTTTCAACTCGCCGCATAGCGGCCGCACCTATCCCACCTCGTTCCTGCGCGCCTCGCGCCTCAGCGCCCCGGCCTTGCGCAAATCCGAAGATGCCTATGTTGACCTGCTCCTTGCGGGCGTCGTGAAGATCGGCGCAACCTTGATGCATGCGCATTTCCCGCGCGCCTATCTCGACGTTAACCGCGAGCCCTATGAGCTGGATCCCGCTCTGTTTGCCGACCGGCTGCCGGACTATGCCAACACCCACTCGCTTCGGGTGATCGGGGGCCTTGGCACCATTGCGCGGGTGGTCAACGAGCAGGAGGAGATCTACCGCGCGCCGCTCAGCGTCAACACCGCGCTCGAGCGCATTGAGAAGCTCTACAAACCCTATCACACCTCACTTGCCGGCCTGCTGATCCGGGCGCGGCAGCTGTTCGGCTATGCCGTGCTGATCGATTTCCATTCGATGCCGTCGGGCCAAGGCGACCGCGCCGATCCGCATAAGGTCGATTTTGTGCTCGGCGACCGCTTTGGCACCTCCTGCGCACGCGAGATGGTCCGCTGCGCGGAGCGGTTTCTCACCGGACTTGGCTATAAGGTGACGCTGAACAAGCCTTATGCGGGCGGCTATATCACCGAGCATTATGGCAAGCCCAATGAAGGCATCCACGCCCTGCAAATCGAGGTGAACCGGGCGCTTTATATGGATGAAGAGACGCTGGCGCTGCGGCGGGATTTTCTCAATCTGCGCGCCGACCTCACGACACTGGCCAACAGCCTCATTCAAAGGCTGCCAGATTACCTCACTCCCAGGCGCACGGCAGCCGAATGAACTGTTGTCGGAATGCGCCGTTCCGGGCATTCTACCTCAGCCGCAGGCAAAAAAAGGGGGTCGCCCGAGGCTATCGAGCGACCCAAGTCTAGGGAGGAAACGCCCAAGGAGGGCTGCGGCTCGGCCAAAGGAATGACCTTGCCGCACTGCAAAAGATGACATTGCGGCGCACAAAAATCAATAGATTCCTTGCGGGTTATGGCCAAGACGACAGATGTCTGTTGTTTTTATGCAACTTGTTGCGCGAACGCTCGACCAAGTGACTGAAATAACAGCATGATTTTGTTGTCTTTGCCTATGTTATGAGATTGGAATTCCGCTTTGGCTGTCTCTCCATTTCCGAGCCGCGACGATCAGTCAGAGCTGATCAGCTTCCTACATCAACTTGCCGACGCATCGGCCGATGCGATTCGGCCCCATTTCCGCAAGGGGGCGTTCGTCACCAACAAAGCGGCGCAGGGTCGTTTTGATCCGGTCACGGAGGCCGATCGGGGCGCCGAGGCGGCGATGCGCCAGCTCATCGAAGCCCATTATCCCGATCATGGAATTTTCGGAGAGGAGTTTCCTGAAAAACCTGCTCGGGGCCCTTTTTGCTGGATGCTCGATCCCATCGATGGCACACGCGCCTTCATCATGGGGCTGCCGGTCTGGGGCACGCTGATCGGCCTTGACCATGACGGGGCGCCGTTCCTCGGAATGATGAATCAACCCTATACCGGAGAGCGGTTCTGGGCCTCCCAAGAGGGCGCGCATTTCCGCAATGCGGGCGATGAGTGCTTCATCACCACCCGCAAAGGCAGCCAGCTGGCCGATGCGATCTTAGTCGCGACCGCCCCCGACATGTTCCCCATGGCCGAGTTCGAGCGGTTCAGCGCTCTCTCGGCGGCGGTGCGCATGACGCGCTTTGGCGGCGATTGCTATCTCTATTGCATGCTGGCGATGGGCTTCCTCGACATCGTTGCCGAGGCGGGGCTGAAGCCATTCGACATTGCCCCGCTGATCCCCATCATCCGCGCCGCTGGCGGCGTGGTCACTACCTGGGATGGCGGCGATCCGGCGAAAGGCGGAAACGTTGTCGCCGCAGGCGATGCGGCACTTCATGAGGCTGCGCTGAAATATCTGGCCGGCTGAGCACGCCTGGCCTCCACCTTCCTCATTTCGGCATAAGAAAACCCGGCTCGACCTCACGGCCGGCCGGGTTCTTTTCAAGGCTGTTTAACCTCAGTAGTCGCAATACCAGATCGGGCCAAACCTGACGCAAGCGTCAGGGCGACGACCATGGCCGCGCCAGGGACGGCAGGAGCGGCGCTCGCCGTAGCGATTGTGGCGATGCCAGCCATGCCGGCCCCTTGCACAATAACGATGATCGCCGTGCACCTGGATCAAGCCGCTGCTGAGGCCATCGGCGAGGCCGCCCATATTCGCTGGTGCCGCGCTAACGACACCGGCTGAGGCCGCCAGGAACCCAGCTGCCGCTAAAATCTTCAGAACGTTCACAGTCGTAACTCCCATCTCGGTTACAGTTCGCCGGAGAGCACCCACCGACCCCAGCAATCCCCCCCGCTGGCCCGACTGCCTCCGTCTTCAGCGTAACAATTGCGCTCCGGGGGCGGTCCGTCAAGCGGCATAGGGGACTACCCAGACAGGAACGCCAGCCACTCCTCCTCATCCATCACCTTGACGCCGAGCGTCTGAGCCTCCTTCAGCTTGGAGCCGGCGCCGGGGCCAGCGACCACATAGTCGGTCTTTTGTGAGACCGAGCCGGCCACTTTGGCACCGAGCCGCTCGGCCTGTGCCTTCGCCTCCTGCCGGGTCAGCCTTTCCAGCGTGCCGGTGAACACCACCGTCTTGCCAGCGATCGGCGAGGCGGCAATGTCCGCTCGCTTGTATTCCTGGATGTCGAGATGCGGGACGAGGTCGTCCAGCGCTTTGAGGTTATGCTCCTCGGCGAAGAAGGCGACTATGGCATCGGCGACGACCTCGCCGACGCTGTCGATATCGTTGAGCTCGGCTGAGGCTTCGCTGTCCTTGTCGCGGGCGGCGATCATCGCCTCGCGGAATTTGGCGAAAGTGCCATAGGCGCGGGCGAGCAGCTTTGCCGTTGCCTCCCCGACATGACGGATGCCAAGCGCGTAGATGAAACGCTCCAGGCTGATATTGCGCCGGTCATTAATTGCCTTGAACAGGTTCTGTGCCGACTTCGCACCCCAGCCCTCGCGCGCCTTGAGCGGCGTCAGGCTTCCCTTGTCGCGCGCCTCGAGCGTGAAGATGTCGGCCGGCGCGTTGATCAGCCCGTCGCGGTGGAAGGCCTCGATTTGCTTTGCGCCGAGCCCTTCGATGTCGAAGGCGTTGCGCGAAACGAAATGCTTCAGCCGCTCCACCGTCTGCGCCGCGCAGATCAGCCCGCCCGTACAGCGCCGGACGGCGTCCACCTTGCCGGACTTGGGGTTGACCTCGCGCACCGCCGTCGAGCCGCAGACCGGACAGACCTCCGGAAACACGTAGGGCTGGGCTCCCGCCGGGCGCTTCTCCGGCACATAGCCGAGAATCTGCGGGATCACGTCGCCGGCGCGCTGCACAATGACCCAGTCGCCGATGCGGATGTCTTTGCGTGCGATCTCATCCTCATTGTGGAGGGTAGCGTTCTGCACCACCACACCGCCCACCGTGACGGGAGCGAGCTTGGCGACGGGGGTGAGCGCACCCGTGCGGCCGACCTGGATTTCGATGTCGTTGAGAATGGTGGTCGCCTTCTGCGCCGGGAATTTGTGGGCGACCGCCCAGCGCGGCGAGCGCGACACGAAACCGAGCCGGCGCTGGAACTCCAGGCTGTTGACCTTATAGACCACCCCATCGATGTCATAGCCGAGCGTCGCGCGCTGCTGTTCGATCTCGCGATAGGTGGCGAACATTTCCTCGAGCGACCGGCACACGCGGGTCAGCGGGTTGACCGGAAAGCCCCAGCGCTTGAAGGCATCGAGTACACCGGATTGCGTGGTCGCCGGGAGCTGCGAAACCTCGCCCCAGGCGTAGGCGAAGAACTGCAGCGGCCGCGAGGCGGTGATACTTGGATCGAGCTGGCGCAGCGAGCCGGCGGCAAAGTTGCGCGGATTGGCGAAGATTTTCCCGCCTTCCGCCTCCTGACGGGCATTCAGGGCAAGGAAGTCGCTGGCGCGCATGTAGATTTCGCCCCGGACCTCAAAAACCGACGGGAAGTCTGCCGCCTTCACCCGGTTCGGAATGACCTTGATGGTCTCCACATTGGGGGTGACATTCTCACCCTCGAAGCCGTCGCCGCGCGTGGCGGCCGTCGTCAGCCGGCCTTCTTCATAACGCAGCGATATGGAGAGCCCGTCGATCTTCGGCTCGGCGGTTACCTCGATCGGCTGCTCGGCATCGATTCGCAGGAAGCGCCTGACCCGGTCGAGGAAGTCGCGAGCCTCCTCCTCATCGAAGATATTGCCGAGCGACAGCATCGACACGCGGTGCTGCACCTTGGCGAACTTCTCCGATGGCTGGACGCCGACAGTCTGTGTTGGGCTTTCCGCCCCGGCGAGTTCAGGAAAAACCTCCTCGATCGCCTCGAGGCGCTGGCGCAGCGCATCATAGGCCGCATCGGTGAGGGTTGGAGAGTCCTCCTGGTAATAGAGCCGATCCGCCTCTGCAATATCGGCTGCGAGCCGCTTGTGCTCGGCAGTTGCCGCTTCAGGTGTCAGATCGACGACCGGCGTATCGTCCGGTTTTGTTTTGGCTTTGGCCATGGAGCGTTTAGGGCTTGATGACTTGCGGCTTGGCATGAGGGAGCCGGCGCTCAGGGCTGAGCGCCAGCGGAGTTCTTTAGTCCACCGTGAGCACGATCCGGCCGCGGATTTTGCCTTCAAGGATTTGTGGCGCAAGATCCAGAACCTCGCGCAAAGGGCGGACCTCGGTCATGGCGTGAAGTTTTGTCTTGTCGAGATCACGGGCAAGGCGGTCCCAGGCGATTTTGCGCTTTTCCATCGGTGCCATCACGGAATCAACGCCAGCAAGCGTGACGCCGCGCAGAATGAATGGGGCGACGCTGGTGGTCAGATCCATGCCGCCCGCAAGACCGCAGGCAGCGACCGTCCCGCCATAGGCCGTCTGCGACAAAGCATTGGCGAGCGTATTGGTGCCGACCACATCGATCACCCCCGCCCAGCGCTCGTTTGCAAGCGGCCGGGCCGGTCCTTCGAAATCCGCACGCGCCAGAATTTCTTTTGCGCCAAGCGAGGTGAGGTAATCCGCCGTCTCGGGGCGTCCGGTGGTCGCCGCAACGCTATAGCCAAGCCGCGATAGAACCGCGACTGCGACGCTGCCGACGCCGCCCGCCGCGCCGGTGACCAGCACCGTGCCGCGATCGGGCGTCACATCATGGGCCTCAAGCGCCAGCACGCAAAGCATAGCGGTATAGCCTGCAGTGCCAAGCGCCATGGTCTCTTGCGGCGTGAACCCGGCCGGGATCGGCAGCAGCCAGTCGCCGCTCACCCGCGCATAGCCCGCATAGCCGCCGTGATGGCTCTCGCCCAGCCCCCAGCCATTAATCAGCACCTTGTCGCCCGGCTTAAACGAGGGGTGGGTGGATTGCGTCACTTCCCCGGCAAAGTCGATGCCCGGGATCAGCGGATAGCGGCGGATGACCGGCGCCTTACCGGTCACCGCCAGCCCATCCTTGTAATTGATGGTGGTGTGGGTGACGCGAACGGTCACGTCACCGTCCATCAGATCCTGTTCGCTGAGCTGGGTCCATTCGGCATGAGGGCCGCTTTCGGTCTTGGAGACGAGCAGGGCGTTGAATGTGGTCACGGGCTCTTCCTGTATAATCAAGTGGCGATAACCGGTAGATGCACAATCGAAATACTTATATTACCGGTTGGCTGACCTTGTCATACCCAAGTGGTGCAGATTGTCATGTCCTTAGACTACGGCTGAACGTTTATTTACCAATAAACTTTGTCCATTTATGCGAACGGCCTTTATTTTTGCTGCACTGCATCACAAGTTTTTCTTGCATTCCGCCGATAGCGACTTTTACACTCCAAGCATGTCCGGCATCACGAGCCTCTCTCGTGAGCTGCTCGAACCAGGAGTTGACATGATGGGATACACCGCGAGTTGGACATTTGCCACCATGCTCGCCTTCGGCTTTGTCATGGCCATTCTGCTCGGCATGCTGTAGGCCAATTTCCCAGGACGTCACACTTAAAAGCCGCGGGTTCTCCGCGGCTTTGCTTTTATATAGGCACGCAAGCCGCAACGTTTTTCACCACTTTATTGCTGGCTCTCCGCGGCTGAAGGCTTACGACTTGCGAGAAAATCGCCAATCCGCCCTACAGCGCGGTGGATGTTCTCCAGGCTGTTGGCACTCGACAGGCGGATGAAGCCTTTGCCCTCGTCGCCGAAATCCGTACCAGCAATCACGGCAACGCCGGCCTCCTCCAGCAGCGCTTTGGCAAGGGCCCGCTCATTCCAGCCGGTGCCGGCAACATTCGGGAAAGCATAGAACGCGCCCTTCGGCAGCACGCAGCGCATGCCCGGAATGGCGTTCAGCGCATCGGCGATATAGACGCGCCGCTCATCGAACGCCGCCGTCATCTCACGCACGCAATCCTGCGGGCCTTCGAGCGCGGCAATGCCCGCCCATTGCGTGGCTGCATTCACGCAGGAATGGCAGTTGGTGGCGAGCTTGCGGACCGTGTCGACCAGCGTCTTCGGCCAGACGCCATAGCCCATGCGCCAGCCCGTCATGGCATACGTCTTCGACCAGCCGTCGAGGAGGATGACCCGATCGCGCAGGCTCGGATAATGCAGAAGGCTTGCATGACGCAGGCCGTCGAAGGTGATCTGGCCGTAAATTTCATCGGCGAGAATGGCGACATCCGGCCAGCGCTCCAGACCCTTGACCAGCTTCTCGATCTCCTCGGGAGGCGTGACACCGCCGGTCGGATTGGCGGGGGTGTTGAGGATGATCAGGCTGGTTCGCGGCGTGATGCGCGCAAGCAGCTCATCGGCCGAGAAGGCAAAACCGTTCGCCTCGCGGATCGGCAGACTGACAGGCGTCGCGGGGCTGTATTGGATCAGCGACTTGTAAATCGGGAAGCCCGGGTCGGGGAAGATGATCTCGCTGCCCTCTTCCGCGAACATCAGTACGGCAAAGAACATCGTTACCTTGCCGCCCGGCACGATGACGATCGTGTCGGGATCGACCTCGACACCGAGGCGGCGGTGGATGTCGGCGGCGACCGCCGCGCGCAAAGGCACGATGCCCATAGCGGGCGTATAGCCGTGATGGCCATCGCGCAGCGCCTTGACGGCGGCTTCGACGATATGGCCGGGCGTCGGAAAATCCGGCTGGCCGATGCCGAGATTGATGATGTCACGGCCTTGGCTTGCCAGCGCCTGGGCGCGCGCCAGCACCGTGAAGGCATTCTCGTCGCCCAGCCGCTCCAGATTCCGCGCAAGTTGCAGCACGGGGGTTCCTCCCTGATCGTTTGCTGCCAATCAAAGGCGGAAAACCGGCGCGCGGTCAAGCGGAGGAGGTGTTGTGCGGGCGTTCAGCGCGACGGGGCGGCCGGTCCCTCGGAATGCGCAGCATCGGGCATGTCTTCGATGACTGATGTGGCAATTGAACCGGCGTCCTGTGTGTGCGGAATGGTGGCCGTCACAGGCGCGCGCATCTCGAACCAGCGGCCTTGCGGGAACATCCGCTCGCGGAAGAACTGGGTGACCTGATTGGGGCGCATGATGCGCAGGAAATCGGCAGCGGAGGGCGCCATCGCCAGCACGATGAAAAGCGCAGCCAGCATAGTGCTCGACGCGCGGATCGAGCGCCGGTCGAACAGCTTCAGCGCCGTACCGAAGGAGCGCTTGAGATGCGCACCAGTAATATCGACGGCGTAGATCTCGTCCAGCGTCAGATGGATGAGGTAGCCGAAGAACACGAACAGCCCGGCCATCCACGCGACCAGCGGCTCGCGGCCGATACCATAGGTCAGTAGCACGGCGGTAAGCACCATAAAGAACAGTCCGGCCAGGATGGAATGGAAGATGCCGCGGTGGTTGGTGCGTGCTTCGAAGAGATGATAGAGGCCATAGCGGATTGCGCAGAACACACCCAGCCAAATGATCCAGAGCTCGATGATCGAATAGCTGGCCTTGAAGTTGAACAGCACGATGAAGGCCAGCACCAGCCCAAGCCCGGTGAATAGCGAGCGTGCGGGCACGGTTTTCTCCAGATCGATGTCGGGCAGCACGCTGCCGACGACACCGGCCATAGTAAGGGTGAGCAGTTCGCTCGACGGCACGACATCGGCGGCGTAGGTCGCCGATGCCGCGAGCCCAGCGCCGACCGCCCCCCAGCCGAGATGTGTCGCGAAATCCGCCATGAGCCATCCCTCTCTCTCTGTAAAAGTGGCCGGAGGTTAGGCGATTCGAGCAGAGGCGCTGCGCGGGCTGCGGCGGTCATACACAGGAAAGGGCATCGTCGAGCCGGCAATGCCAATGCACGCATTCGCGATCTCACGGACCACAGGTGTGAAAGGCCGCGCCGCTGCCGAAGAAATTATGCCGGCGGATGCGCAAGCGGCATGCCTGGAGCGGCGCGCGCCGCCAGATCCGTGAAAAACGCGCTCAGCTTCATGCCCTCGCGCGCGCCGCGTGCAGCGGCGGTCTCATTACAGGCCGAGATGATGCCGGTTTCCCAGCTAGAGCGGGCATGGCCGATGCGAGCCGACGCCGCGCTGACCGTCACGGCGGCAATGCGTCGCCGATCGAGCGCCGGCAGGCACGAGATCCCAGCATCGTCCGCACCGACGCCTGCATCGTTGAAGGCGGCAGCGAGCACATCCGGGCCGATTGCGCTCGCCGGATTACGGCCAAGCAGCGCGCCATGCGAGCCGCTGACCAGAATGGTTCCGGCATCGCCGGGTTTGACGAGCGCGTTTGAATCAATGGCCCAGATTTGCGGGAACTCCGCCCGAAGTAGCAGCCGACCCTCGCTAACGCCCTTGAGCTGCCCGCTACACACCTCGCCTTTTTTCATCCGCTCCGCACACAGGCCTGCTGCCTGCCCCACAGCACAGCCTAGCCGCGCAGCCGGCTCGTTCACATAGCTGACGATGCCGCGCGCATAGAGGTCGACGCCATCACCAATGCGTGCGCTGCGGTAGTCCACCGTCGCCCCAGCCAGCCCCAGCGCCTCCAACAGGCCTAGCCCCTCGATGCCGGCCGCATCGAGCCCGACCCCGGCGTCGCTGAAGATCACGCCGCGAAGCGCACCCCGTCCCGCCACGGAAGCGGGAAAGAGGCCGCCATGCGAGGCCGCGACCACCACCGAGCCTGAATGGACATCCGTGAGCTGGGCGACGCTGTCCAGCACGATTACGCGGGGTTTGTCTTCGTCGCCAATGGGCATGGGCGTGTCCCGGCCGAGACTTCCAGATTGGCCTTGCCGATAGTATCACTATTCTGATGGCTTTATTCGACAAGCGACACGAGCGAAAGGCATTTTGTTCTATAGACCATAAATTCTATAGAATGAGCACCCTTCCAGCCATGGACTAAACTTATTCAGAGCTCGACATCCCAAATCACCGCGAACGAGACGAACGCGCGACCTGGACAAATCGCGAACATGGGCGATGTTCCCGATTCGACCCTCGTTTGTTTAAGCATGGGGCTATTGCGCTCAACGAAGGCCTCAGCCCCTCGGAACTATGCGCCGAAAAACCGGTAGGCCTGGAAACCGATCGCCAGCGCCGCGACCGCGAGGCCAACGCCTGCCAGCACTTTCCAGCGCAGATTGCCTTGCGCCTCGAGGAACGCAACACGCTCCGGCGCGAGCTCTGGCGCATCCCAGGCCGGCTCGTCTTGAGTAAGCGCGCGCAGGCCGCGGCCGGCTTCCACGACGCCATTATCGGTCAGCGCAGCGCCCGCCCGCTTGGCGATCTCGGCGGCGATGGCATTGAACGGCATGGCCGGATCGGGTGAGTTGGTGAGCATATAGCCGAGCGTGACGCGCTGCCCATCCTTTTTGACCAGCGAGGCGGAGCGGACACTCACCGGCAGGATGAAATAGCGGTAGATTTCTCCGCGCGTCTCGACCGTTGCAATATCGCTATAGGCGATCTCGCTCTCCGAATACGGAAAGAGCGGTGAAGGCCCGCGCCAGTTCGGCAGCACCAGATGCACCTTGTCGGGACCGAGCTCGACCCGCGAATGCGATGCCGAGAACAGGAAGACCCCGGCGTAGACCGCCAGTATGCCAGCCAACCCGAACATCAGCACGAAGATCACGGCATCGAGCGGCAAATGGTGCCGCGCCAGCCAGATCGTCCCGGCGAACGCATTCACCATGAACAGCACGACCAGGAGGAAGGCGATGCTGAGCACGCTTTGATAGCCGAGGCCCGGCTTGAAGCGCCTCGCGCTAGCGACTGCCTCTGCGTTTGCCATGCCCCATCTCCGCTGCGTAGCTGACGCGGCCCGCGCCACTCTCAAGCGAGCAAGGTAAGCGACGGCCTCCATGGGTCAAGCCGAAAAGCCGCGGGCTGCAGGAGCAGGGGCGCGCGCCTGCTCCCGTCAAAGACGGAATATCAGCGCCCTTGCCAGTTCGGCTTGCGCTTGGCGAGAAAGGCCTCCAGCCCCTCGCGGAAATCGGCGCTCATGAAGCATTGGGTGACAAGGTCGTGGTCGTCACGCCGGCCCTGGCGCAGGCGGCGCAACGTCTCCTTTGTCGCGCGGATGGTGAGCGGGGCATGCCCCGCCACGGTCTGCGCCAGCTCGCTTGCGCGTGCCATCAAGCCGGCATGATCCGGCAGCACCTCCGCAAAAAGCCCGATCGCCTTCGCGGTGTCGGCATCGACGAGCTTTGCCGTCAGCATCAGCTCCATCACCCGCCCGGCCCCAATCATCGCGACCAGCCGGTTGACATTGGCAAGCGACAGGCAATTGCCGAGCGTACGCGCGACGGGAATGCCGAACACGGCATTTTGCGCCGCGATGCGCAGATCGCAGGCGACCGCCAGCGCGGCCGCACCGCCCGTGCAGGCCCCGGCAATAGCGGCGATGGTCGGCACCGGGCAGGTCTCGACCGCGGTTAGTACCGCCTCGATCCGCTCCTCATAGCCAAGCGCGTCCTCGTCCCTGCGGAAGTCACGGAACAGCGAAATATCCGTCCCCGCGCCGAAAGCGCGCTCGCCCGCCCCGGTGATGATCAGCGCCTTTACGCTATCATCGCTGCTTGGTGAGGCGCAGATCTCGGCGATGCGGTCATACATCTCGAAGGTGAGCGCGTTGCGCGCTTCCGGGCGGTTCAACGTCACCCGTCCAATGCCGCCCTCGACCTCATAGAGAATGCTCATGTCTCGATTCCTCACTGGACAATGCCCGTGCTGGCTGGAGCGCACCAAGGATGAACGCCCTTGCCTTCCGATGATATAATCGGGAAAGCTAATAGCGAGAACCTGATGCAAAGCTACGATGCAATCGTGATCGGCGTTGGCGGCATGGGCTCGTCAGCGCCAGCACGCTGGGCGGAAGCAAGGCGGTCTGCGTCGTAATTTCTGACCACTACACTCAACTATTACTTCAACAAAATTTGCCTTGCCCGGCTTTCCGGGAACCGGCTTCGCCCCACAAAACTTCAACTTGCATTCGGGCGCTCTCGCACGCCGAGGAGAGGCCGGATTTGATTGCTCGCGCGCCAAATACGTCTCGGCCGTGAGCCCGCATCGCAAAGGGATCAGCCCATGTCCTTCCGAAAATCGTCATCCCATGACGCCGCCGCAGGCAACGCCGCGTCTGCTGAGCGCAAGCTGAATGTCAGCCGGCGCGGCTTTCTTTCCGGTTCGGCCGCCATTGTCAGCACGCCGCTTCTGCTGAACGGGATGAGCGGCGAAGCCCATGCCCAGGTCGTCGCCCCCGATCCGCGCGCCCCGATGAAACTCGAGCTGACCGTCAACGGCAAAACCCATCAGCTCAGCCTCGACAGCCGCACCACCTTGCTCGATACGCTGCGCGAGCATATCGGCCTCACCGGGTCAAAGAAGGGCTGCGACCACGGTCAGTGCGGCGCCTGCACGGTGCTGATCGACGGCCAGCGCCAGCTCTCCTGCCTGACGCTCGCCGCCTCGGCCGCCGGCCAGGAGGTGACGACGATCGAGGGCCTCGCCGGTCCGAATGGCCAGCTTCATCCCATGCAGCAGGCCTTCATCGACAACGACGCCTTCCAATGCGGCTACTGCACGCCGGGCCAAATTATGTCCGCGGTTGCCTGCGTCAAGGAGGGCCATGCCGCCGATCCGGCCCAGATCCGCGAATATATGAGCGGCAATCTGTGCCGCTGCGCCGCCTATCCCAACATCGTTGCCGCCATCGAGCAGGCAAAGCAAAATATGGAGGCGTGAGCCATGGACCCGTTCATCTATTCACGTCCCGATACGCCCGACGCTGCCGTCCAGCAAGGCGCCGTCCAGGCCGACGCTCACATTACCGCTTCGGTGCAGTTCCTCGCCGGCGGGACGACGCTCATCGACCTGATGAAGCTGAGCGTGATGCGCCCTTCCCATGTCGTGGACATCAAGAAGCTGAATCAGGATGATCTGCGCCGCATCTCGGCATCTCCGGATGGTTTACGGCTGGGCGCATTGGTGACGATGGCCGAAGCCGCCGACCACTCGGCCATCAAGCGCGACTACCCAGTCCTCAGCCAATCGCTGCAGCTCGCCGCAAGCGCCCAACTGCGCAATATGGCCAGCCTCGGCGGCAATGTGCTACAGCGCACGCGGTGCTACTACTTCCGCGATGTCACCTATGCGAAATGCAACAAGCGCAATCCCGGCTCGGGCTGCCAGGCGCTGGAAAGCTTCAACCGCCAGCATGCGGTACTCGGCACGTCCGAGCAATGCATCGCGACCTATCCCGGCGACTGGGCGCAGGCGCTGATCGCGCTCGATGCTCAGGTGGAAACGCTGCGCCGTAACGGCCCGCGCAAGCTGGCCTTCGCCGATCTGCACAAAGAGCCGGGAACGACACCGCATGTCGAGACGGCTTTGGAGCCGGGCGAGCTGATCACCGGCTTCTTCATCCCCGCCGGGCCGCATACCCGCCGCTCGCTCTATCTGAAGGTCCGCGACCGGGAATCCTATGAGTTCGCCCTCGCTTCGGCGGCGGTTGCGCTCGACATGGACGGCGACAAGGTTCGCGGCGCACGCCTTGCGCTAGGCGGCATCGCCACCAGGCCGTGGCGTGCAAGCGAAGCCGAGCAGATGCTGGTCGGCAAAACGCTCGACGAGATGACGGCGCGCCAGGCTGCCGATGCCGCACTGAAGGGGGCCAAGGGCCGAGAGAACAACGCCTTCAAGATTCCGCTCGCCAAGGAAACTATCGTCCGCGCTCTGCTTCAAGCGCGCGCTCTGGAGATTTGACATGACAGCCGCAGCCCCAGAACCCAAACAGAATATGGGCAATCCCGAGCCCCGGCTCGATGCGAGAGCCAAGGTCACCGGTGCAGCGCGTTATGCATCGGATTTCGCCGTGCCCAATCCCGCCTACGCTTTCCTCGTCACCAGCGCCATTTCACGCGGCAACGTAACCGCGATCGACGATAGCGCCGCCAAGGCGATCCCAGGCGTTTTCCTGATCATGACCAGCGACAACACCAAGGTGCCCGGTGAATTCAGCTACTTTGGCAAGGGCGGCGCCGCGTCCACCTCGCTGAAACCGCTGGATTCGAAGCGCGTCTGGCATGACGGCCAAATCATCGCGATGGTGATCGCCGACACCTTCGAGGCAGCGCGCGAGGCCGCCTACAAGCTGAAGGTCAGCTATCAGGCCGAAGACCCGACCGCCAGCTTCGACGATGCCGGCACCGAAATGGTGGCCGCCGCCAAAGCCGACCCCAAATTCGAGGACGCGAAGACTGGCGACATCGATAAGGGCTTCTCCCAAGCGGCGGTGACGATCGAGGCCGACTACGGCACGCCCACGCAGCATCACAACCCGATCGAGCTGTTCACCACCACCTGCCAATGGGATGGCGACAATCTTACCATCTACGAGCCGAGCCAGTGGGTGGTGGGTCTTCAGCACGGGCTGGCCAAGCAGCTTGATATCGAGGCGAGTCAGGTGCACACGCTCTCGCCTTTTGTCGGCGGCGCGTTCGGCAGCAAGGGTGGCATCACCCAGCGCACGGTGCTGGTCGCGATGGCCGCGCGCCAGCTCGGCCGTCCCGTCAAGCTGGTGGCAACGCGCGATCAGGGCTTCACGATTGCCACCTATCGCGCTGAGACAAGGCACCACATCAAGCTTGGCGCGACGCGTGACGGCAAGCTCACCGCTTATCAGCATGAGGGTTGGGAAATTTCCTCCCGCCCCGACAACTACAAGGTCGGCGGCACCAAGGACACCGCGGCGATGTACGCCTTCGCGAACATCCTCACCAAGGTGACCATCGTCAAAGCCGACCGCAATACGCCGGGCTTCATGCGCTCGCCGCCGGAAGTGCCCTATATGTACGCGCTCGAGACGGCGATGGATGAGCTCGCGGTGAAGCTCGGCATGGACCCGGTGGCCCTGCGCCGTGTCAACGACACCAAGATCAATCCGGTAACGGGCGCGGCGTATACTTCGCGCTCGCTCATGGAGTGTTACGATCAAGCCTCCCGCGCCTTCGGCTGGGAGAAGCGCTCCGCAGAGCCGGGCTCGATGCGTGAGGGCGACTGGCTGATAGGCTGGGGCTGCGCGACCGCCACCTATCCCACCCAGATGAGTCCGGCGGCTGTGCGCATTCGCCTTGGGCAGGACGGCGAGATCCTGGTGCAGGTCGCGGCCCATGAGCTCGGCACGGGCGCCTATACGGTCATCGGGCAGGAAGCCGCCCGCTGGCTCGGTCAGCCACTTAGCAAAGCGAAAGTGCAGCTCGGCGATAGCAGCTTTCCGGTAGGCCCGGTGGCTGGCGGCTCGGTCACCACCGCGAGCGTTTGCTCGGCCGTGATTGAAGCATGTAGCGCGATCCAGACCAGGCTGATCGGCTCAACCGGCCCCGACGTGATGAACGGCATGACGGGCGAGAAGCTCGCGGCCGCGTTCGAGGCAAAAGGCATCAACACGATGGAGCAATATTCGGAGTGGACGCCGAAAGATGCCCCGACCGGCGCGTTGAAAGCGACCAAAGACGGCAGCGTACGCATTGTCGGCGGGCCGCTGAAGGATAAGACGATGTTCGCCTTCGGCGCCGAATTCGTCGAGGTGCGCGTCAACGCCCGCACCCGTGAAGTGCGCGTGCCCCGAATCGTTGGTGCATTCGCGGCAGGCCGCATCATGAACACGCGGACAGCCCGCAGCCAGCTGATGGGCGGGATGATCTGGGGCGTGTCCTCGGCGCTGCATGAGGCAACCGAGGTCGACAAGGTGACCGCGCGCTATGTGAACGACAATCTCGCCGACTATCTCGTCCCGGTTAATGCAGATATCGCTTCGGTGGAGATCATCCTGGTGCCGGAGGTGGACGACAAAGTGAACCCGGCGGGCGTGAAGGGACTGGGCGAGCTCGGCAATGTCGGAACGGCCGCAGCGGTCTCCAACGCCGTCTTCCACGCCACGGGCAAGCGCATACGCGAGCTGCCGATCCGGCTGGAGAAATTGCTGGCTTGATCGGGCATGTCGCGTGAAAGTGGCCGGCTGCCACCCTTCGGCATGTCGGCCATTTCGTGGCTGTGCCATGATGCGAGAGAATACAAAGGCCGGACCCGAGCGGCCCGGCCTCTCATCTTTTTAATCGCCTGGCGGTCTATTGCAGGCCCGAGACGCAGACCTTCGCCTGGCCCTTAAAGCTCGGCCTGGAGCGGTAGGTCATTTCAATGCGGTCGATGGAGCGCTCGCGGCCGCGCAGATCGAGGGGGCGGGTCTGGCCGCCTTCGCGGATTTCGGAGCGCACCTGAAGGTCGTCAGGATCGCCGTTGGAATAGACGACTTTCAAATCGTTGATGAAAACCTTATTGCCGGTCACGCTCAGCCTGATGGCCTTGAAGCGGCCCTCGCGCCGGCCGACCCGGATGACGTCGCGGTCGGCAATAAAACCAACCGACTGGCAGCCGAGCTCTTCCCAGTTGTCTCCACGCCGGTCATCATCACGCCGGTCATCCCGCGCAACCAGGCCGTACACGCAGACCTCGGCCCGGCCGCGGCCGCGGCCTTTGAAGTCCTTCTTCGAGACGATCTCGATACGATCGATCGCGCGATCACGGCCGCGCAGATCGAGGGGGCGAGTCTGATCACCCTCGTTGATGTTGGAGCGCACCTGAATATCGTCCGGCTGGCCGTTCGAATAGACGACTTTCAGATCGAGAATGCTGATGTCGTTACCCTTGGCCTGGAGGCGGATGGCGGAATAGCGGCCCTCGCGGCGGCCAACCTTGATTTCGTCAGAATCGGCGCGGCGTCCCACCCGCTCGCAGCCGAGCTGCTCCCATTTGTCGCCCCGGTCGCGATCCCGATCCCGATCCCGGTCCCGCCGCCCCTGGGCATCCGCTGAACTGGCCGTAACTGCCAATATGAGCAGCATCAAACCGGCAAAGAATGTCCCCAATTTCATTATCGACTCCCCAGATTTTTACGTAAGCATGCGTGCAGTAAAACAAGGCAAATTTGTCCCCGTTTTGCCGCGATAACCATCATGTGGCGACACTCCCAATGTCAATTGAATTTGCGTCTAATGCACCCGCCCGCGACGCCCCGGCGTGGGATCCGGCAGTCCACAAAATGGCCATCGATCCCCGGTAATTACGGAAAACCGCGCTCGGCGAAAGGCATGCCGGGCACCCTCGTTTGTATTGAGAGGTGGCGATGCGGCGCGTATTAGCCCTCACCCTTGCGATCGGATTACTGACGCCGGTTCACGCGGCTAACCTGACGCAGACCGACCCGACCCGGCCCGAACTCGGCCTGAAGCTGATCAAGGAGTACCGGACAAAGCCGGACCCGAAATCCGTGCCGGCCCTCATTCGCGCGCTGAGCGAGCGCGGGGCTTTCAAGGACCCCGATAGCGCCGGCGTCTATGTCGGTTTCCTGGCCGGCGTGCTCGGGTCGAACCCGAAGAGCGCCAAATCGCTCATCGCGCAGACCCTTCCGCTTCCCTTCGAGGATCAATGGCTGCCGATTAAGGCCGTCGCCTATTCCGGCCTGCCGCAATGGCGCGACCTGATGTGGGATCTCAGCAACAAGCTTCCGGACCGGGAGCTGCTCACCGAATATTTCCTCACCGGCAAGCTTCCGACGCTCGAGGAGGTCAAGCTCGAGCCCGCTCCACCGAATCCGATGGACAAAGTGAAGCGCATTTTCAAGCGCGAAACCTATTTCGGTGAGCCGAAGAAGCAGCGCCCAGAATTCACCTTCGCCACCAGCCCCGAACTGATCGACACACATTGGGGGCTGTATTTCGCAACCGGCAAGGATGCTCCGATCGCCCGGATCGTGACGCTCCTGCCCTGGTCGGCTGAGCGCGACGATACCGATAAGCTCACCATCGGAAATATGGCCAAGTTCACGCTCGCCGCCAACGCCGCCTATGATGTGAAGCTGCTCGGCATTTTGAAGCGATTGCGGCCGCAGCAGTCCAAGGCCGTGCAGCCGATCCTTGGCGAGGTCATCGAAGCCGCCGAGATTTCCGACACCGGACGCATCCGCAAGGAAGCGCTGGCCGCCGTCGATGAGCTGCGCAAGAAAGGGCCGGGCTCCAAGCGCGATATTGCGTGGTGGGGACAGGTCGGGCAGACCGTCCTCTCGGCGGGCTGTCTCGGCGCAGCGGTCGCCGGGCAGGTGGAATTCGGGCTTCCCTGCGTGGTCGGCGGAGCTGTCTCGACAGCAACGCTGCGCTATCTGGCTTCGCCCGAGTAGCGCCCTTCACGCGTGATCTCTAAGGCTTGTCGTCCGGCTTTGCGCGGAGCGCCCCTTCACGCGAGCCTCTCGCTCATGCACACTGTTTCGGGTGGCTCGCAGAGCCGCCCGGAAATGCAGCGCGAGGGGCGGCGATAGCGGATCAACTTTCCTTGCCTGGTCCCTCTCTTGGCCCCGAACTTGCTTCCGCTTAAGGCAGAAGACCTCTCATAAGGCAGAACCTTCCCGCAGGAGCGTCCATGAAATCGACTGTACCTCAGGGAACGCCCCCGATCTCCCTCGAGCCCTCGCCAAAAGCGGCCCAGACCGGGGTGGCGCAAAGCGATCACACCGGCCTTGCCGAGCCCGATGGGCCGGCGGACAGCCAGGGCCGCAATGATGTCGCCGACAAGGATCTGCCGCTGCGCGACGATATTCGACTGCTCGGCCGTTTGCTCGGCGATACACTGCGGGCGCAGCAGGGCGAGGCCATCTTCGATCTCGTCGAGCGCATCCGCCAGACGGCGCTGCGCTTTCACCGCGACGAGGACGAAGGCGCCCGGGCTGAGCTTGCGACGATGCTCACCAGCCTATCGCGCGCGCCGGCCATCCAGATCATCCGCGCCTACACCTATTTCTCCCATCTCGCCAACATCGCCGAGGACCAGCATCACATCCGCCGCACCCGCGCCCATGCGGTTGCGGGCTCCGCGCCGCGCGAGGGCACATTTGCCAATGCGTTGGGCAAGATCAGCGAGGCCGGCTTAGGTCGCGCCGAGCTGCAGAGCGTGTTCGCCTCGGCCTTCATTTGCCCGGTGCTGACCGCCCATCCGACCGAGGTGAGGCGCAAGAGCACGCTCGATCGGGAGCGGGAAATCGCTGAGCTGCTCGCCTATCGTGACCGCACCCGCATGACGCCCGAAGAGGTGCAAGGTTGCGAAGAGAAGCTGCGCCGGGCAATCCTGACGCTCTGGCAGACCCGGCTCGTACGCGAGACACGGCTCAAGGTGATCGACGAAGTCGAGAACGGCCTCTCCTATTACGACTACACCTTCCTCAGCGAATTGCCGCATCTTTATGCCGAGCTTGAGGACACGCTTGCCAAGACCAGCGCCAGCTGGCGGAACGCCGAGCTGCCATCCTTTTTCCGCATGGGGAGCTGGATCGGCGGCGACCGGGACGGCAATCCCTTCGTCACCGCCGAGGCTTTGCGCTCAGCTCTCCACAAGCAGAGCGAAAGGGCGCTCACCTGCTATCTTGAGGAGCTGCATGCGCTCGGCGCTGAGCTCTCGCTGCACACGCGCCTTGTCAGTGTGTCGGATGAGGTGCTGGCGCTGGCGGAGCACGCGCCGGACCACTCCCCGCATCGCCAGGAGGAGCCCTATCGTCGCGCGCTTTCGGGCCTCTATGCGCGCCTGGCCGCTACCTGCCGCGCGTTGGGCCTGCCGGAAGCCGGCCGGCACACCGAGGATGCGCCGGCCTATGCAAAGCCCGGAGCGCTGCTCGCTGATCTCAATATCCTTCACCGCTCGCTCGAGGCGAATGGCTCGGCGGTGCTCGCACGCGGGCGCCTGCGCCGGCTGAGGCGTGCCGTCGATGTGTTCGGCTTCCACCTCGCCGGCCTGGATACGCGCCAGAATTCGGACGTGCATGAGCGCGTCGTCGCCGAGCTGTTCGAGAAGGCTCGTCCGGGCATCGCCTATACCGCCCTCGACGATGCAGCGCGGATCAAGCTGCTGGTCGAGGAAATCACCACGCCGCGCCTCTTGGCATCGCCGTTCATCGCCTATTCCGACGAGACGGCATCCGAACTTGCCATTCTGCGCGAGGCGGCCGAGGCGCATCGCCGCTACGGGCCGGCCTCGGTGCCGAACTACGTCATCTCCAAGGCCGATAGCGTCTCCGACATCCTGGAGGTCGCCCTGCTGCTCAAGGAAGTCGGGCTGATGCGGCCCGATGAAGCCGTCCTCTCACTCAATATCGTGCCGCTGTTCGAGACCATCGCCGACCTGCAGGCTGCTGGCGGCATCATGGATGCGCTCTTGAGACTGCCGGTCTATCAGCGCCTGCTGAAAAGCCGGGGCGGCGAGCAGGAAGTGATGCTCGGCTATTCCGACAGCAACAAGGATGGCGGCTATATCACCTCGGGCTGGGAATTATACAAAGCCGAGATCGCGCTGGTGAAGGTATTCCGTGCCCACAATGTGCGGCTGCGCCTGTTCCATGGCCGCGGCGGTTCTGTGGGCCGGGGTGGCGGGCCGAGCTATCAGGCGATCCTGGCGCAGCCGGCCGGCGCCGTGCAGGGCGGCATCCGCATCACCGAACAGGGCGAGGTGATCGCGGCGAAATACATGAACCCGGAGCTGGGGCGCCGCAATCTGGAAACGCTGGTCGCCGCGACACTTGAGGCGACCTTGCTCCATGCCGGCGATCCCGCGCCGCGCCAGGATTATCTCGACGCGATGGATGCACTCTCGGCGCACGCCTTCCGCGCCTATCGCAACCTCGTCTATGAAACCGAGGGCTTCGAGAACTACTTCTGGGCCGCGACGGTTATTGCTGAAATCGCCGGCCTCAATATCGGCTCGCGGCCGGCGTCACGCACCAAGTTGCGCAAGATCGAGGACTTGCGCGCCATCCCCTGGGTGTTCTCCTGGGCGCAATGCCGGCTGATGCTGCCGGGCTGGTATGGTTTCGGCTCAGCCGTCGAGGCGTTCCGGGCGGAGCGCGGCGAAGCAGGCATGGCGCTCTTGCGCGAGATGGCTCAAGAATGGCCATTCTTCCGAACGCTGCTGTCGAACATGGACATGGTGATGTCTAAGAGCGACATCGCCATCGCCTCGCGCTATGCCGAGTTGGTCGATGACAAGACGCTGCGCGACGCCATCTTCCCGCGCCTGCGCAAGGAGTGGCAGACCTCGATCGCCATGCTGCTCGAGGTCATGGACCAGCCCGCGCTGCTCGACACCAATCCGCTGCTGGCGCGCTCGATCCGCCACCGCTTCCCCTATCTCGATCCGCTGAACCATCTGCAGGTCGAGCTTTTGAAGCGCCTGCGCTCCGGCGATGCCGATGAGCGTGTGGTCCGCGGCATCCACCTTACCATCAACGGCATCGCCGCCGGTTTGCGCAATAGCGGCTGATCGGGGGAGCGCGAGCTAGCGGTCGCGGCGGTGTTATGGCGGGGGCAAGGATGAAAGGTTCCCTAAGGGGCCGTCCCGCTCTAAATTGCGCCAGGCAGATGCGGGCGCAAGGCGGGAGGCCGATTTGGGATGATCAATGATGGCGTGTTGGACCGCTTTGAGCCCTTCGGCACGGCACTTCTGAAGCCGATCTATGCGGATTATTCTTTCGGCAATATCCCGAGCACGCTGCACTTCCTCTTGACCGGCGAGCGCCTCGGCCCGCTGCTGCCCGCCGACTGCTTCGGCGGCTCCTATCCGACCCCCGAGCGCGTGGTGCTGTTCTTCATCGACGCCTTCGGCTGGGATGGCTGGCGCGATCACCATCAGCGCTTTGCCAGCATGCGCAACGTCACCGAAAACGGCGTGCTGACCCCGATCTCGGCGCTGTTTCCGAGCACGACCGCCGCCTCGGTCACGACCATGAATTACGGCACGCTGCCGGCTGTTCACGGCATTTATGAGTGGAACATGTACGTCCCGGCCTATGGCGAGACTATCCAGCCCCTCCCCTTCCGACCGGTTGGCAGCGACAAGCGCGATGCTGGTCTCGACATGGGCTTCGACCTCGCCGAACTGGTGAATGCGCAGGAAACCATCCATCAGCGCTTAGCCCGACATGGCGTGCGCTCGATCCAATTTGCCAATTGGAGCTATGCGGACGGCGTCTACAACCGCTCCGCCTTTGCCGGCGCGGAGGTTGTACGTCATGGGACACTGGCGGAGTCCTTCGTGCAATTGCGGGAAGGGCTGGACAGCGTCAAAGGCAAGGCACTGCTGAGCAGTTACTGGGCGAGCATCGACAGCATCGCCCATGTTTATGGCCCCGGTACGCCGTTTCATGCGGCGGAGATCGCCGCCTTCTGGCAGACTTTCGAGGCCGTGCTCGGCGGCACGCGCCGCGATGATACGCTGTTCGTGTTCATCGCCGATCACGGGCAGGTGCGCGGCGTTGCAGCCGAGACCATCTACATCAACGAGCGCTGGCCACAGCTTGACGATGCGCTCGCGATCAGCCCGGCAGGCCATCACATCCTGCCGAATGGCTCGCCGCGCGACGTCTTTCTCCACATCAAGCCGGAGCGGCGCGAGGAGACGCTTGCCGTGCTGTCGGAGAATCTCGCCGGCATTGCCGAGGTGATGACGATGGATACTGCGCTCGGTCATCAGCTGTTCGGGCCGCAGCCCGTCACTGAGGAATTGCGGCGCCGGCTGGGAGACATCCTCATCCTGCCCCATGACCGCCAGTTCGTCTGGTGGCACAAGCCGCACGTCCTGGCGAACCGTTTCAATGGCCATCATGGCGGGCTTGCCGCTAGCGAGCTCATCACCGTCTTCGGCGCTGTTGACGCACTCTGACGCAGGTCGCACGCGCAGCGATGCGGGTTATTATCGCGTTTCCGCGACGGATGCGGCACCGCTAGCGCGTCTAAAGCAGCGGCTTCGGCGCCGCGATGCGGTCCACATGCCCAGAGAGAGGTGTTCAGTCATGACATCCGCGGTCTCCAGCGCCTCTCCTCTTTATCCACCGACGGTGCGTCCCTCGGAAGCGCCGCTATCGCGCCTCGAATTCCTGCGCCGGGTCGTGCGCAATCCGCTGACGGCACTGCCGCGCGCGGCTTTCGAGGAGCCGATCACCCTGTTGCGCAACCGCGGGCCATTAATGGTTTGGGTCTCGGACCCTGCCCTGCTTGAGGAAGTGTTGCTCGAACGGGTTGCGGATCTCGAAAAGACCCCCGTCGAGAAGCGCGTGTTTTCCGGAACGATGCGCGACGGCGTGCTTACAGCCGAGGGCAAGCTATGGCGCTGGCAGCGGCGGACCATGGCGCCGATGTTCCGCCATTCCGAGATCCTGCACTACATCCCGCCGATGGCCGAAGCCGCGGGCGAGCAGATCGCCCGCTGGCACCGCTCTCCGGCGGGTGCCGTCCACCCCATCGACCGGGAGATGAGCGAGACCACCTTCGCAATCATCGCCCGCACCATGCTGGCCGGCGGAACTCCCTGCCGAGGCCGAAACCATTAACCGCGAGACCTCCCGCCTGTTCTCGCAGATCTCCTGGGAGATCGCGTTCAGCTATCTTGGCGTCCCACGCTGGGTTCCACATCCGACATGGCTCCAGCTTCGCCTCGCCTCGAAGCGCCTGCGCGGCGCGATCAGCAGCATCATCCGCAGGCGGGAGACCGAGGGCGGCGTGCATGAGGATCTCCTGGGCAAGCTGCTCGCCGCCCGCGATCCCGAAAGTGGCGAGCCCATGGATCACGACCGGCTGATAAGCAATCTGCTGACGCTCCTCGAAGCTGGCCATGAAACCACCGCTAAGGCGCTTACCTGGGCACTGTACCTCCTCGCACGCGCGCCGGACTGGCAGGACCGCCTGCGCACCGAGGTGCGCGCGGTCGCGGCAGAAGGCCTAATCTCGGCCGCGCACCTGCCCGGCTTGACGCTAACGCAGCAGGTGCTTAAGGAGGCGATGCGGCTTTATCCGCCTGCGCCGTTCATGTCCCGCTCGCTGACAAAGCCGATCCGTCTTGCGGGACAGAGTATCCCGCCCGGTGCCATGATCCTGATCTCGATCTACGCCATTCACCGCCATCGCCAGCTATGGACCGATCCGGACCGTTTCGACCCGGAGCGCTTTACACCGGAGCGCGAAGCGCTCTATCCGCGTTGCCAGTTCATGCCGTTCGGGGCCGGGCAGCGGATTTGCCTTGGCGCAGCTTTCGCGATGGCCGAGGCGACCGTCCTGCTGGCAAGCTTCCTACGCGCGGCCCGCTTCGACTGGGACGGCCGGCACGCGCCCGAGCCCATTTCCCGCATTACCCTCCAGCCGAGGGGCGGGATGCCGCTTCGTGTGACGCTGCTGGATTGAGCAGGTCGCCCGGCCCCGGCATGGCGCCAGCCGATGGGATGTGGGAAGCTCACCATGCCGCACTTACCTGCCGGCAAGGAGGGGACATGACGATGGCGACGGGATTGCTTGGCACGTGGCGAATGCTGTCCTGGACCGGCACCTCGGTGTCGACCGGCGAAGTAAAAGATGCGCTCGGTCCGAACCCGATCGGTTACATTGCTTATCATGCAGATGGACGGATGATGGCCTTCGTGCAACGAAGGGAGAGGCCGATTCCGAACGGTCCTCTAGGCGTTGAGGATAAGGCGGCGTTGTTCAATTCGATGCTCGCCTACACCGCCGCATACAGAATTGAAGGCGGGACGGTCATCCATCATGTCGACGGGTCTTGGAATCCGGCTTGGGGCAAAGAGCCCCTTGTCAGGCCTTTTCAGCTGAGCGGGGACCGCCTGGTGATTGCCGGGGCGCCCGGCCGTGATCCGGTCACTGGGGAAGAAGTCGTCTACCGGATGGAATTCGAACGTGTGTAACGCATTTAAGTCATCCGGGGCCGGTCACTCTTCACTGCGCCCGCCTGTCGGTTCGTCAAGCCAATCTGTTCAGGGCGCAGTGCCCAGCTTATCGAGGAGTGCCGCCAGCAGCCTCGCCTCCTCGACGCTGAGGCGCGCACCGATGCGCTTTTCCAGGCTGACGCGGTAATCGATCCACATCCGCGCCTGCAATGCTCGGCCGGCTTCCGTAATCACCACAAAGCTGCTGCGGCGGTCGCCGGGGCAATCCTCGCGGCGCACGAAGCCCTTCGCCTCCAGCCGGTCCACGACCCGCGTGACGTTGCTCTTGCTGAGCAGGATCTTGCCACCGATCGCATTGTGAAGCAGACGCCCCTCCGGCGCACGCTTCAGCTCCAACAACACGTCGTACCAAAGAAGCGGCGGATGGCCGGCGGCCTTGAGGTCCGCCTCCACACCTTCAAGACAGCTTCGACTGACACGCGTGAGCTGTACCCAAGCGTGAATATGACTCTCGGAAAGGTGATCGGACATGCCTCGCTCCCCCGCCTCGAATTGTTGCAGATGCAACGAAAATCGGCTACCGTGCAATAGTTGCATATGCAACAGTATCATGCGAAACGATAGGAAAACCAATGTCCGCCATCACGCGTGAAGAGATCAAAGCCCTTCTCGATGCACACACTCCCGTCACCCTCGTCGAGGCCCTGCCGGAGAAATACTGGAAGCACTCCCATCTGCCCGGGGCCATCAACATCCCGCACGACCGCACGCGCGAGCTGGCCCCCAACCTTCTGCCCGACAAGGGGGCACTCATTATCGTCTACTGCGCCAATGAGCCATGCAAGAACTCCACGATCGCGGCTGAAGAACTGGTCGGGCTCGGCTACCGCAATGTCAGAGAATATGTTGGCGGCAAGCAAGACTGGGTCGACGCGGGGTTGCCTATAGAGAAGGAGCACATTGTTGCCTGAACATTGCTTCGGGAGCAGGATTGCTTAACCTCTCTCCGGTTATGCTGCGTTGCGAAAATTTCTTGCATTGCCGCAAAAACTGGCAAACGATGATCACTCACCGGGCCTATCTGCGCGGGAGAAATGCGCTCCCGCGCGGGACACCGCGCAGTTGCGGCGACAAGCTCAAGGAGATTGGATCATGGCGCCAGCGCTCACGGCGATTCAGGGCAGCCAGCCCCCGCTGAAGGATCTCTATGAAATCGGCGAGATCCCGCCGCTCAGCCATGTGCCGAAGAATATGTATGCCTGGGTGATCCGGCGCGAGCGCCATGGGCCGCCAGACACCGCCATGCAGGTCGAGGTGGTGCCCACCTGGGAGCTCGACAGCCATGACGTGCTGGTCCTGGTGATGGCCGCGGGCGTCAATTACAATGGCGTGTGGGCCGCGCTCGGCCAACCGATCTCCACCTTTGATGTGCATAAGCAGCCCTTTCATATCGCCGGGTCGGATGCCTCGGGCATTGTCTGGGCGGTCGGCTCCAAGGTGAAGCGCTGGAAGGTCGGCGACGAGGTCGTCGTGCACTGCAACCAGGACGACGGGGACGACGAGGAGTGCAATGGCGGCGACCCGATGTTCTCCTCTTCTCAGCGCATCTGGGGCTATGAGACGCCGGACGGGTCATTTGCGCAGTTCTGCCGCGTGCAGGACCGCCAGCTCATGGAGCGGCCGCGCCATCTGACCTGGGAGGAGAGCGCCTGCTACACCCTCACCCTCGCCACCGCCTACCGCATGCTGTTCGGCCACCGGCCCCATGTGCTGCGCCCAGGCCATAATGTGCTGGTTTGGGGCGCCTCTGGTGGACTTGGCTCATTCGCAGTCCAGCTCTGTGCGGTATCCGGCGCCAACGCCATTGGCGTGATCTCCGAAGACGACAAGCGCGACTTCGTCATGCAGCTCGGCGCCAAGGGCGTCATCAACCGCAAAAACTTCCAATGCTGGGGGCAGCTCCCCAAGGTCGGCACCGAGGAGTACAACACCTGGTTTAAGGAGGTGAGGAAGTTCGGCGCCGCGATCTGGGAGCACACCGGCAAGGGCAACAACGTCGATTTCGTGTTCGAGCATCCGGGCGAGTCGACCTTCCCGGTCTCGGTATTCGTGGTGAAGCGCGGCGGCATGGTGGTGATCTGCGCCGGCACCACCGGCTATAACCTGACCGTCGACGCGCGTTATCTGTGGATGCATCAAAAGCGCGTCCAGGGCTCGCATTTCGCCAATCTGCTGCAGGCGAGCCAGGCCAACCGGCTGATGATTGAACGGCGCATCGACCCGTGCATGTCGGAAGTGCTGCCCTGGGACGACATTCCAAAAGCACATATGCGGATGTGGAAGAACGAGCACCGGCCCGGCAACATGGCGGTGATGGTGAGCTCTCCGCATACCGGACTGCGCACCTATGAGGATGTTTTGGAGGCCAGCCGTGCCCGTTTCGGGGCATAGGACCGGCGGGCTTGCACAAATACACCCTTATGTCGAAATGCTATGGACGGAGCGCGGGATAGGGCTGTTTCGGCTGGCCGCTCCGCCCGATTCGAATAAACTGCCTTAATCAATCCTAAATTGAGGCAGGGCGGACATGGAAAATGGCAAGGACGGAGTGTTGATGGAAATCCGGGAACTCCGCGCCAGGGCGGCTCGGCTTACCGGCAATGACTATTACATGACTATGCAGGCGCTGGACGCGCTCGCCGCATCGACCGAACTCACCGATGAGGCGCTGCACGAAGCGCTGGCCCCAATTGCCGCGCGTCTGAACGGCGGCGCGCCGGCGGAGAAAGCTGAGCCGGTAAGGGCGGCAAACGGTACGCCGGGAGGGCCGGAGATTCCGCCGCCACCGGATTCGCCCGCCGAGCCGGACTATGGCCCCGCCCCCGAAATCCCCGAAGTCCCCGACAGCCCGACCGAACCCGACCTGGTCCCCACGCCGGAAATTCCCCCTTCACCCGCCTCGCCCGCCGAGCCGGATGCACCTCCCGGGCCGGAGACCGGCAGCGTGGCCACTATGATGGATGCGCCAACCGAGGCAGCGGCGACAGCTGAAGCGGCGGCGGAGTTGGCCCCGGCTGACACGGCGGCCCTGGCGGCCTCGTCCGCGCCGCCGACGCCGGGCTCTGTCCCATGGTTCCCGCATCCTGTTTCACCGGCCGAGGCGGAAGCGAGGCCTGCGCCATCTCCCCCATTGCAGACATCTGGCTCCCCCCCGTGGTTCCCCCTGCCGGCCGCGAGTGCCGAGGCGCAAGCCTCGCCCGCGTCAACTCCCGCGTCGGAGGCGCCTGCTTCCGCACCGTGGTTCCCTCACCCTTCCGTAACAGCTGAGGCCGAAGCCTTGCCAGCTCCAACTGACACCACGCCGGCGGCGCCCGAGCCGGTGGCGTCGAGCGATGCTCTCCCCGCGATGCCTGAACCGGAGCTTGAGCTCGAGCCTGAAGTAGAGCCGGCCGAGCGGACCGGCTTCGACGACCTCGCCGATGCGTCATGGCGCCGAGTGCTGGAAGCATCCGGCCAGAAGGTCCCACCTCCGCCTCGAGTCAGTGCCGCGCCGCCGCCGCCCGAGCCTGTGTCCGCGCCACCCGCTCCCATGTCGCCACCAGCCCAGCCGGTCGCGTTGCAAGCTGTCGAGGCTCTCAACGATGGAGGGTCAGAAAGTCGTAGCTCCGAAGCAGACCACCGCACCTCTCCAGCCTTCAGCCCCGCGGTTCATCCCAACCGTGATCGCCAACCGGCCGATAAAGCGGCAGGCGCCTTTGCGGCCGAAACGCTGGGCCAAGCTGAAATTCCGTCCGAAGCAGCAGAGCTAAGCGGCGTCTCCTCCGATGCGGCTGCCGCGAGGGACGATCTGGCGGAGATGATCAGCGTCGCCGTCACGGACGTTTTGGCGATAGCGGGCGAGAGTGGCGCACCAACCGCCGCGCACACGCTGGATAAGCCGGGCGAGAAACTGTGGGAAGCTCAGCTGGTGCGGACGGCACAGCCGGTCGCGTCTTCGCCGGCGCCCCAGCCCGTGCAGCCGCCCGCCACGAGCGAGCCGGCAAAGCCTGTGCCTTTCGCGGTGCAGTGGGTTGCTGCTGACGATATCGCGAAAGCCAAGCCTGAAGTTTCGGCGGCCGACACCGTCCCGGTCCTCTCCGGTGCCGATCTGGCGGCTCGCCCCGAGGAGCCGGAAGCCGCCATCGCCGCAGAGACGAAGGCGGCGATTGCCACCGCCGAGCGGGAGGTCGCGCAAGCCGCGGCGGACGTTCTGCCCAAGCCGACGCTGACGCACCTCGCCACAGAGTCGTCCGCGGTCGAGGACGAGCCCACCAAGCCCGACGCCGGCCAGGAAAAGGCAACGCGGCGCGGCTTCTTCGGACGGCTGTTCGGCAGCCGTGCGGCGCGCCGGTAGCACCTTACGCGACACAGGGAGAGCATGTTCATGACGGTCGCCCAACCCGCCCACACCGAAACATCTGTGATTCTCGATGGGTTGGTTGAGCTTGTCGCAGAAGCGGCCGAAGCCGGCGGTACCCTCCTCACTAGAGCCGTCGCATGCCTGCGCAAGACCCTGGCGCCCAGCGGTTCGCTCGATGGCGCGGCGCTTGACGAGGCCCAGCACGCCGCCCACGGCCTTGCCTGGCTCGCCACCTATGTCGAGGTGATCAGGCAGATGTCGGCCTATGCCAGGCGCCTGTCCGCGGAAGGGCGGTTTGGCGAGATCGAGGCGCTGCTTGTGCAGATCGGCCTTGCCGATTATTGCAGCCAGATCGTCGGCGGCATTCCGATGAGCCAGGTGGAGTTCGTACGCCTGCATGAGCTGGGCCTGCCCGAGGAAGACATCGTCGCCTTCGCCGAGAGCCCGGTCCACCGGCTCATGCGCATGGGCAACGGCCCGGCAGTGCGCGCGCGCCTGACAAGCCTTATCCTCGACGGCCGTGCCGCCGCGACCTTCGGCGATGCCGGGCTGGATGAGACCCTGGAAGCGATGCGCGGCGAGATGCGCCGCTTCTGCGAGGCGGAAGTCACGCCACACGCGCATGAGTGGCATCTCGCCAATGCTTATATCCCGCTCGAAGTCATCGCCAAGATGAGCGAGCTGGGGGTATTCGGCCTTACTATTCCTGAAGACTATGGCGGGCTCGGCCTCGGCAAGGAAGCGATGTGCGTCGTCTCGGAGGAGCTGTCGCGCGGCTATATCGGTGTCGGCTCGCTGGGGACGCGCTCCGAGATTGCTGCGGAGCTGATCCTGGGCGGCGGCACCGAGGAGCAGAAGGCGGAATGGCTGCCCAAGCTCGCCTCCGGCGAAGTGCTCCCGACGGCGGTGTTCACCGAGCCCAATACCGGTTCCGATCTTGCCTCGCTGAAAACCCGCGCGGTGCGCGACGGCGACGTCTGGCGAATTACCGGCCAGAAGACCTGGATCACCCATCCCGCCCGCGCCGACCTGATGACCGTCCTCGCCCGCACCAATCCAGGCGAAGCAGGCTATCGCGGCCTGTCGATGTTCCTTGCGCCGAAGCCCCGCGGCACCGACACCGAACCCTTTCCCGCCGAAGGCATGAGCGGCGGCGAGATCGAGGTGCTCGGCTATCGCGGCATGAAGGAGTATGAGATTTCCTTCGATGGCTTCGCCGTGCCGGCGAATGGCTTGCTCGGCGGTGAGGAAGGCCAGGGCTTCAAGCAGCTCATGCAGACCTTCGAAGCTGCCCGCGTACAGACCGCCGCGCGTGCGGTGGGCGTTGCGCAATCCGCACTCGACCTCGGCCTGCGCTATGCTTCGGAGCGCGTGCAATTCGGCAAGCCCATCATCGGCTTCCCGCGCGTCGCCGACAAGATCGCCATGATGGCCTGCGAGGTGATGATGGCGCGCCAGCTCACCTATTTCGCCGCGCGCGAGAAGGATGGCGGCCGGCGCTGCGACCTGGAGGCCGGCATGGCCAAGCTGCTGGCCGCGCGCGTCGCCTGGGCGGCGGCCGACAATGCGCTGCAGATCCACGGCGGCAACGGCTTTGCACTGGAATATCCGATCAGCCGCGTGCTGTGCGATGCGCGCATTCTCTCGATCTTCGAGGGGGCGGCCGAAATTCAGGCCCAGGTGATTGCTCGGCGCCTCATCGAGCAGCGCAACTGAGCAGCAATGGCGTCAGGGCCGCTCAGCCTGCCGAGACCGGGCTGTTCGAAGTGACGCGCTCACCGAAGGCATAGCCAGCACCGCGTACAGTGCGGATCGGGTCCTTCTCCCGCCCCCGGTTGAGGGCCTTGCGCAGCCGGCCGATATGCACATCGACTGTGCGCTCGTCGACATAGACGTCGTTCCCCCAGACCCCGTCGAGGAGCTGCGTCCGGGAGAATACGCGCCCCGGACTTTCCATCAGGAATTCGAGCAGGCGGAACTCGGTCGGGCCAAGCCGGATTTCCCGGCCGCCGCGCGTCACCCGATGGGCCTCGCGGTCGAGCGTGATGTCGTTGACGCTGAGGACGCTGGCAAGGCGCTCAGGGCTCGCCCGGCGCAGGAGGGCCTTCACCCGCGCCATCAGCTCGGGCACAGAGAACGGCTTGACCACATAATCATCGGCGCCGGTGGTCAGGCCACGGATGCGGTCGCTCTCCTCGCCGCGCGCGGTCAGCATAATGATTGGGATGTGCCGCGCATGGCGCCCGCTACGCAGCCGCCGGCACAGCTCAAGCCCGGAAATCCCGGGCAGCATCCAGTCCAGAATGATCAGGTCGGGCGGATCCTCCGACACCGCTATCTCGGCCTCGTCGCCCTTCTGGGTGCTGACAACGTGGAACCCTTCCGCTTCAAGATTATACTGAAGCAGCTCGACAAGCGGCTCCTCATCTTCAACCACAAGGATTTTTGCGGTCATTCAGCTCGTCCGCTCATTTGGCCGCGGCGGCATCCGGCATGGCGAAGTTTGTCGTATCTTGCTTCGGGCGCTGCTCGACGATCGGCTTTCCATGCACCAGGAAGTTCACCATTTCGGCGATGTTGGTGGCATGATCGCCGATGCGCTCGATGTTCTTGGCGCCGAACAGGAGATGCGTGCACAGCCCGATATTGCGCGGGTCCTCCATCATGTAGGTGAGGAGCTCACGAAACAGCGAATTGTAGAGCGCATCGATCTGCTGGTCGTTGTTCCAGACCTTCAGGGCTTTTTCGGCATCGCGCTCCGAATAGGCGTCCAGCACGTTCTTCAGCTGTTCCAGCGCGGCGTCGCCGATGTGCTTGAGGCCGATCATCAGCGTTTTCGGGCGAGGTTCCTCGGCAATGGCCAGGGCGCGCTTGGCGATGTTCTTGGCGAGATCGCCGATCCGCTCCAGGTCAGACGCGATGCGCACGACCGTGATGATCTGCCGGAGATCGAGCGCCATCGGCTGACGGCGAGCAATAATCGAAACGGCCATTTCCTCAAGCTCGCGCTCGAGCCGGTCGATCATCTCATCCTGATGGATCACCGCTTCGGCAAGAGCGGGATCGCGCCGCTCCATGGAATCGATAGCCCGGGCAAGGCATTGCTCGGCGAGGCCGCCCATCTGCGCGACTTTGCTGTCGAGTGTCTTTAGCTCTTCCGCAAAAGCGCGGACGGTATGTTCAGTCACGGGCATCTCCTTCTATTCGCGGCGCATGCTAACCGAAGCGGCCAGTGATGTAGTCCTGGGTGCGCGTCTCCTTCGGGGCGGTGAACACCTTCGGCGTCTCATCGAACTCGACGAGACCGCCCAGATACATGAAGGCCGTGTAGTCGGATACGCGCGCCGCCTGCTGCATGTTGTGGGTGACAATGGCGATGGTGTAATCAGCCTTCAGCTCGTCGATGGTTTCCTCGATCTTTGCCGTCGAGATCGGGTCGAGGGCAGAGGCAGGCTCATCGAGCAGGATGACTTCGGGCGAGAGGGCGATGGTGCGGGCAATGCACAGGCGCTGCTGCTGCCCCCCTGAGAGAGAGAGACCGCTGGAGCCGAGCTTGTCCTTCACCTCCTGCCAGAGCGCCGCGCGCTGCAGGGCGGTGTGGATACGATCATCCAGCTCAGACTTAGGGAGCTTTTCATAGAGCCTGATGCCGAAGGCGATGTTGTCATAAATGGACATCGGGAACGGTGTCGGCTTCTGGAACACCATGCCGATACGCGCGCGCAGCAGATTGAGATCCTGATCGGCGGCCAGGATGTTCACATTATCAAGCAGCACCTCGCCGTCGGCGCGCTGATGCGGATAGAGGTCGTACATCCGGTTCAGGATGCGAAGCAATGTCGACTTGCCGCAGCCCGAGGGACCGATAAAGGCGGTCACCTTCTTTTCGTAGAGCGGCAGGTTGATATCGTAGAGCGCCTGCGATTCGCCATAGTAGAAATTGAGCCTGCGAACGTCGACCTTGGCCTGCTGGCTTTGGGCACCGTTATCTCTCGGTGTCATTTGACTCCCCGTGGAGACGCGAGCGCGCGCGCGACGATGCTCGTGATCAGAACAAACAGAGTTATGATGAGCGCACCGGCCCAAGCCAGGTCCTGCCATTCCTTGTATGGGCTCAGGGCAAACTGGAATATCACGACCGGGAGGCTGGCGATCGGCTGATTGAGATTGGCGCTCCAGAACTGGTTGTTGAGCGCGGTAAAGAGGAGCGGCGCCGTCTCGCCGCTGACGCGCGCGACCGCAAGCAGAATGCCGGTTATGAGTCCCGCTCGCGCAGCCTTGTAGGCGACGCGGCGAATAACGAACGAGCGCGGCGTTCCGAGCGCGGCTGCTGCCTCGCGAAGCTCGTTTGGAACCAGCAGCAGCATATCCTCGGTGGTCCGAACCATGATCGGGATCGCCAGCACGGCCAGCGCAAGAATGCCGGCCCAGCCGGAGAAATGTCCCATCGGCACGACAGTGATCTCGTAGATGAACAAGCCGATCACGATCGAGGGGGCGCTCAGCAGGATGTCGTTGATGAACCGTATGACCTGGGTGATCCGGGAGTAGCGGCCATATTCGGCGAGATAGGTTCCCGCAAGGATGCCGATCGGCGTGCTGAGCAGGATCGCCAATCCTACCAGCATGGCGCTACCCATGATCGGGTTGAGAAGTCCGCCAGCGCTTCCAGGCGGCGGTGTCATTTCGGTAAATACCTGGACCGAAAGGCCGCTAAAGCCCTGCCAGAGCAACGCGCCTAGGATCAGAGCCAGCCAACCCAGGCCGACCAGCGCGGCGATCACGCTCAGCGACATGGCTACCATGCTGCGAAGCCGCCGCCGGCGATAGTAGGGATTGTCTGCGGTGATGGATGCGCGCGCCATGGCTCAGCTCCCACTGCGCCGCTCGAGCCGCACGAGCATCAGCCGGGCGGCGGCGAGCACGAAGAACGTGATGATGAAAAGGATCAGGCCCAGAGCGATCAGGGACGATGTGTAGAGATCTCCGACAGCTTCGGTGAACTCGTTCGCAATCGTGGCCGAAATCGTGGTGCCCGGCGCCAGCAGCGAAGCCGAAATCCGATGCGCATTGCCGATCACGAAGGTGACGGCCATGGTCTCGCCGAGCGCACGGCCCAGACCAAGCATGCCTCCGCCGAGAATGCCGACGCGCGTGTAGGGGATTATGATGTTCTTGATCACTTCCCAGCGGGTGCAGCCGACCGCGTAAGCCGATTCTTTAAGCATCGCCGGAACGGTCTCGAAAACGTCACGGGTCACGGCGGCGACGAAGGGTAGAACCATGATCGCCAGGATCAAAGCGGCTGTGAGAATGCCGATCCCATATGGCGGACCCGCGAACAGCGCCGACAGGAATGGGATTGGGCCGAACACCTCGATAATAGCGGGCTGAATATACTGCTGCAGGAACGGCGCGAGGATGAACAAGCCCCAGATCCCATAGATGATGCTGGGAATGCCGGCCAGGAGCTCGATGGCGATGCCGACCGGGCGTCGCAGGCGCGGCGGGCAAAGCTCCGTCAAGAAAATCGCGATCCCCAAGCCACCGGGAACGGCGACGAGCATGGCAATCGCGGACGTCACGACAGTGCCATAGATCGGCGCGGCAGCGCCGAACCGCTCGGTGACCGGGTTCCACGACTCGGTTGTAAAGAAGCTCAAGCCGAAAGTGCCAAACGCCGGGGCCGCGCCATAGATCAGCGAAATGATCGTTCCGCCCAGCACGGCAAGCACGCCGAGCGCGGCGGCATAGGTCAGATAGCGGAAGGTGGTGTCGCTGAACCGGAAGCTGCGGGCCACTCTTGCCCTATCGACAGCCGCTCTACTCAAAGAAACGCCGCGATCCACCATTACGGATTTTGCTTCCATGGAGGCGTCCGTCATTCAGCTTCCTCAAACGCAGCAGAACGCATATTCGGCTCGTGCGACTTGCGACCCGGGCCAGGCATCGCGGTGAACCCGGTCCGGCGGGTAGCAAAGAGAGGCCGACCGAGATAGTGCTCTCACCCGGCCTCCCAAAGCTTATTTAATTGCTGGCAAAGATCGGCTTGCCATCCGCACCTTTGATCTCGCTCTGCCAATAGGCCTTGATATCCTTTACCAGGGCGTCAGGCATCGGGACATAGTCGAGCTCCAATGCCATCTTGTCGCCCTTGTCGTAGGCCCAGGAGAAGAACTTGAGCGCTTCGGCGGAAGCTGCCGGGTCCTGAGGCGTCTTGTACATCAGGATCCAGGTTGCAGCGGTCATTGGCCAGGACGTATCGCCGGGCTCGTTGGCCAGGATGACGCCATAGCCGGGCTGGGACTTCCAGTCGGCGTTCGAGGCCGCGGCCTGGAACGCCTCGGCGGTCGGGGAAACGGTTTTGCCGGCCTTGTTGACCATATTCGTGTAGGTCAGCTTATTCTGAAGGGCATAGGCATATTCGACGTAGCCGATCGAGCCTTTGGTGTTGGCGACGTTGTTAGCAACGCCTTCATTGCCTTTGGCTCCGATACCAACAGGCCATTCGACCGAGGTGTTGCTGCCGACCTTCGACTTCCAGTCGGGGCTGACATCGGCGAGGTAATAGGTAAAGTTGAACGTCGTGCCAGAGCCGTCGGAGCGGTGGACGACGGCAATTGCCTGGCTGGGAAGTTTCGCGTTCGGATTGAGCTTCTTCAGAGCCGCGTCGTCCCAGCTCTTGATCTCGCCGAGGAAGAGCTTGGCCATCGTGGGACCATCGATCACGAGTTCGCCGGGCTTGATGCCTTCCAGATTGACGACCGGCACGATGCCGCCCATCACCATCGGGAACTGGACGAGACCGGACCCGTCGAGATCTTCGCCCTTGAGCGGTGCGTCGGAGGCGCCGAACGTCACGGTCTTGGCTTTGATCTGCTTGATACCACCACCGGAGCCAATCGACTGATAGTTGAGCCCGATACCGGTCTCTTTCTTATAGGTGTCGGCCCATTTGGCGTAGATGGGGTAAGGGAAGGTCGCGCCGGCGCCGGAAAGGTCAGCAGCCGAAACGGAAGCGGTGGCCGCAAACGACATGGCAGCCGCGGTCGCGGCAGCGAACGCGATTGAGCGAATATTCACTGGTGCTCTCCTTGATTGGCATTGGAGGGAGACGCGGAACCTGCTGTTCGGTCTTCGAGCGGGACCTTACCAAGTGCTCCATTAACAATTATGTCAGTTTGATTAAGTTATTATGACATGCTAACATTATGATATTTATAGGAAAAATCAGATGAAAACACCGCTTTGCCGAAATGCCTGTGCAAATGACTGGCGACGTGTGTGGGCTATAGCGACTTAGGCCGGAGGCAGGTCTCCATTCAGAATGACCGTGAATGTTGAGCCTTCGCGTAGATGGGATGCGATCTTCAACTCGCCCCTATGACGATTGATGACATGCTTGACGATGGCAAGACCGAGCCCGGTGCCGGCTTTTTCGCCGCCATTGCCATTGGCGCGGTAGAAGCGCTCGGTCAGCCGGGGAAGATGCTCGCTGCCAATGCCGGGGCCGTCATCGCGCACAGCAACCGCAAAACGGCTTTTGTCGCCCTCGGCGGTGAGCGGCTGAAGCGTCACCCAGACATTGCCGCCGGAATGTCCGTATTTGATCGCGTTGTGCACCAGATTGGTGAACACCTGCACGAGTTCCTCGCGATCGGCGAGGACGATGGCCGGGTTGTTCAGCCCCTCGAAATGCAGCTTGACGTGAGAGGTGGCGGCAAGCGGCTCGAGGCTCACCAGCACGTAACGGACGATTTCGTGAAGATCGAGACGGGTCTGCGGGCGCAAATGCTGGCGCATTTCGACGCGGCTGAGCGCGAGCAGATTGTCGATCAGCCTCGCCATGCGCTCGGCCTGCTTGCCCATGACACCGAGGAAGCGCTGCTGGGCGGCGGGGTCGTTCTTTGCCGAGCCCTGCAGCGTATCGATAAAGCCGAGGAGAGCGGTGAGCGGGGTGCGCAGCTCATGGCTGGCATTGGCGATGAAATCGGAACGCAGCCTGTCCAGGCGCTCGTGCTCGGTGAGGTCACGCAGGAACAACAGGATTGCTGGTCCGCGATTGGCGGTCTCCCCGGGCTTGGCGATGAAGGAGAGCGTCGCCTCCAGATGGCGCTCGATTGGTACGCGCTCCTCGAGGAGCACGGTCTGGCCTGCCTGGCGGGAGGCCTGAATGTTGCTCACCGCCTCGAGCAGGCGCGGGTCGCGAACCGCAGCGGAAATGTGCTGGCCGTCGCGCAAATTGCCGAGGAACTCCTTGGCCTGCAGGTTGAAGCTCCACACCTGTCCGCGCGCCGTCAACAGGATCGCGGGCGCTGGCAGGCCATCGAGCAGCGCGACGAAACGCTGGGACAGCTCGGCCTTGTCGTCGACACTGACAGCACGCCGCATCGGCCTGAAAATGCCCTCGCGCGGCAGGAGAGCTGCGCTTGCGCACATCAAGGCAAATCCTGCAAGGCCGGGGAAGACCGGCAGGTTCCAGAACAGCACGAAGCCGACGACAATCAGGCCGCAGACAATGACCAGCCAGCGGCGCAGGTAAAGCCGGCGAAGGCTTCGCGTGACCAGCGCTTCGGTTTGGTAGGGGACGTCGGGCAACACGCCTTCAACTGTCGACAGTGAGACAAGATTATGCTCGTCGCGGATATAATCGCCCATATTGGTAGCATTTATTTCTGTTTTGGTTGATGTCCCAGTCGGCTGCGTCACCGGCAGCGGCGGACTTAAGTCGATCTGTGATTCATATCACGCAACTGCGACAGTATTTTCACGGATCCCGCAAATCTGCCCGCGCAAGAGGTGTGGTCTGGCGTTGTGACAACCCGATGACGAAATGAAGAGGAAATCAGCAGACATGCCAAAGGGCCGAAAAGACACCGCTTCCAGCGCTGGCAACGCGTTCGATCTGGATGACCCCAAGCTCCCCGCATGGGTCGAAGAACAGGGGCTGACGAGCGGCGGCTACCCTTACGACAAGAAGCTCAAAAAGGAAGAGTATGAGACCGACCTCGAGCTCCTGCAGATCGAGCTGGTTAAGCTGCAGAACTGGGCGCGCGAGAGCGGGGCGCGCATCGTCGCGTTTGTGGAGGGACGCGACGGAGCGGGTAAGGGGTCGAGCATCAAACGCGTCCTTCAACATCTCAATCCGCGCCATGCCTTCCATATCGCTCTCGCGCAGCCGACCGAAGCGGAGCGCGGCCAGTGGTACTTCCAGCGCCATATCGCCGTCATGCCAACGGCAGGCGACATCGCGCTGTTCGATCGCTCCTGGTACAACCGGGCCGGCGTCGAGCCGGTGATGGGCTTCTGCACACCCGAGCAGACGCAGCATTTCCTGCGCGAGGCGCCCGGTGTCGAGGCGATGCTGATCCGCGATGGCATCTATTTCTTCAAATTTTGGCTATCGATCGGACGGGCGACCCAGCTCAAGCGCCTGCACGCTCGCCGCCATCATCCCCTGAAGCGTTGGAAGCTGTCGGAGATCGATCTCGCCGCGATCGGCAAATGGGATGCCTACAGCGAGGCGGCCGAGATGATGTTCCGGCGGACCCATACCGCCGACAGCCCCTGGACGGTGATCCGCGCCAATGACAAGCGGCGCACGCGCCTCAACATGATCCGCGCCGTGCTGGCGAAGATTCCCTATGCGCAGAAGGATGCGAGAGTCGTCCGGCAACCCGACCCGCAGCTTGTCGGTGCTGGACCGGCTTTCTTCACCATGCCACGCGCGTAATCGCAGGTAGCGGGAACGCCGTGCCGGAGAGCGGGCGGCGTCCCCGAGAGGGTGCAGCTCAGTGCTGCCGGGAAGTCCTTTTTGCGTGCGCCGCTTTGTTCGCTGCGGAGCGGAGCGGAATCCTCTTTTCCGTTATCTTTATCATTTCGACCGCGGCGATGGTGCTCTCGGGCAACCCGACGGTGCGGACCTCGAGCACCCGCTCAACAATCGCATTCGGGCCTGCAGGATTTTGCACGATCAGGAAATCTTTATCCGTTGCCGCTGCCTTGCGTGGTTTTCGGAGGGTGGGCATCGATGGCTCCTTGTTATCTGCCTCGGAGCATTATCAGCCTTCTTTCCTGCCAAACCCCTACTCGCGGCTGAGGCCCCTGTCGGCGAGCTCCTGCAAATATTTTGCCCAAAGTTGGTCCTGATTGCGCCCCAGCTCCAGGAGGTAAGCCCAGCTGTAAAGCCCGGTCGCGTGACCATCGCTGAAAGTCAGCCTGACGGCGTAATTCCCGACCGGCTCCACATTGGTAATCAGGACATTACGCTTGCCGCCGAGCACCTTGCGTTCACTCGGACTATGACCCTGAACCTCCGCGCTAGGGCTCGATACGCGCAAATACTCCGCCGGCAATGCCACCTTTTCGCCATGGTCGAAGGTGACCCTTAGCTCGTCGCGGGCACTGCTCAGCCGGATTTCCGTTGGCCATTCGGATGTCATAGGAGGGGTGACCCGTCTTTATTGTACTGCAGCATCGTCTTACGCCTCGGTTCGGTAATGCGTATCAAGATCGGGCCCAAGCTCCAAGTTCTGCGTCGGAGGTAAGAGCACATGCCGCCCATCCAGCTTTCGCGCGGCGAGCGATCCTCGTTGCAGCGTATCGTCGAGCGTCCCTGCCAGCCAGGCGATATCCCCGCCGACCACGAGGAGAAGTTCCTCAATTACGGCCTTGCCCGCAAGCACGTGCTGTTGCTTTACGTCACCCCCCTCGGCCAATGCGAGCTGCTGCGGCAGCGGTTTCGCCATATGACCTTCCCAGAGCAGCCCGCCCATGACGCCGCGACGGCACCCCCTGGACTCCTCAGCACGGCAGCCGAACATTAACCTTCTCCACGCATCCTTCCTGGAACAGAAAAACAGGCGCTGTGTTGTTCTGTCACTACGCCAATCCAGGCGTTCAAAGTATAGTTGCCGTCAAGGTGGCCGGTAGTCGCCGCCGGAGAGGGAGCATGATGAAGACCCTGACCGCCATGTTATGCGTGCTGGCCATTTTCGCCGCAGGCACGTTCGATGCAAGCGCTCATATGCGCAAAAAGACCGCCCATCACCGCCATTATGCCAGCAAGAGCGTGAAGCCGCAGGTCCGTGGCTATATCGCCCGCGGCTCGGTCGGCGGATATGCCTATGGCTATGAATATGAGCCGTTCCTGTACAAGAATGGCGGCTACGGCAACTATCCCTTTTTCGATGATCGCAATTTCTGGGAACGGGTCCAGAGCGATCCGATGAGCACAAGGCCTGGCGTTTCCGCTTATTGAGCGTCATGCGCCGTTCACGTCATCGGCTTATTTGGGCGAACGGTATTTCCGCCCCATGTTGTTGCATTAGGGGTGCAAGTTTAAGGAGACTGTTATGTGCCGTTTGTTCCCCTTCGCCGTCATTCTGACTCTTGGCCTCGGCCTCTCCGGCGCGCCAGCTTTCGCTCAAGATCCGCTCAAATCGGCCAGCGCCGTTCCAACCGATGTTTCGGAAATCGTCAGTGGCGGCAATTGGAGCGAGGGCGACAATAGCGGTGTTTTCCGGGCTATCGTCGTAACCACAACCAGCGGTGACACCAGCCAGGCGCGGGTGGTCGTGCAGATGCTCTCCTTCGAGAAGTCCTCACCTGCGCCGAAGATCACTAAGAGCATTGCGATCAAGGAATTGGATGAGAAAAAGCTCCCCAACGCCTTCCTCGCTATGGATGTCGAGAACGACAACGAGATGACGCTGATCATCACCTCCTATGACGCGGAGAAGGATCAGGACACCTCGATGATGGTGAAGTTCGACAGCACCGGGAAATATGAGATCCTTCCCCCGCCGAAGGAGGAGCCGGCCGAAGAGGACAAGCCGGGCGAAGAGCAAAAGCCGGGCGACGAAGCACAGCCGGAGAAGAAGAAATAACCCCGGGGGCAGCTGCGATGGCGGTCAATCGGCGCTACAGCGAGATCATCGAGGATGTGTTTGCGCGCCAGCCCAATACGCGCCTCTACAGGGAGATTGCGAGCGCCATTAACACCGCGCGAAAAGGCCTGCAATAGGGCACGCCGTTATGCGCGTGGTGCATCCCCCTTCTGTGGACTTTGCAATCAGGAACATCATCGCTTGCACGGCGCGTGAGAATATCTATATTTCAACCAGCCGCTGCCGCGTTGTTCGAAAACATCACGCTAACGATGAAACATCGCCCAGGCGCCGCGGCGTTTGACTTGGGGCTGGCCGCCCTGTATGTCCAAAGCATCGTCGGCGGCTTATCTCTGTAACAATCGTGTCACGTCAACCTAGCATAGTTCAGCAGCCCTTGATGCTGCGAACGGATAAAGATGAATTTTAACGCACTCGGTCTAAGTCCGAAAGTATTAGAGGCCATTACGGCCGCCGGGTTTGAAACCCCCACTCCAATTCAGCAGCAGGCAATCCCTCCGGCCCTCGAAGGCCGTGATATCATTGGTATTGCCCAGACTGGGACAGGCAAGACCGCCTCCTTCGTGCTGCCGATGCTCACCCGTCTCGAAACCGGCCGGGCCCGAGCGCGAATGCCGCGCTCCCTGATCCTAGAGCCGACCCGAGAGCTCGCCGCCCAGGTGGCGCAGGCCTTTGAGCAGCTCGGGGCGAATCACAAATTCACCGTCGCGCTGCTGATCGGCGGCGTGGCGTTCGATGAGCAGTTCCGCAAGCTCGATCGCGGCGCCGACGTGCTGATCGCGACGCCCGGCCGCCTGATGGACCACTACGGGCGCGGCAAGCTGCTGCTCAACGCGGTGGAAATCCTGGTCATCGACGAAGCCGACCGGATGCTCGACATGGGCTTCATCCCCGATATCGAGCGAATCTGTGGTTTTCTTCCGCCAGCACGCCAGACCCTGTTCTTCTCGGCAACCATGCCGCCCGAGATCCGGAAACTGACCCAGCGTTTCCTCAACAATCCCGAGCAGATCGCCATCGCGCCGCAGGACACCACGGCCCGCACCATCGTCCAGCGGCTGAAATTTTCGCCCGACGACAGTACGGCCAAGCGCGAAGTGCTGCGCGAGCTGATCAAAGACAGCAATGTCAAGAACGCGATCATCTTCTGCAATCGCAAGCGCGATGTCGGCATTCTCCTGAAATCGCTTCTGAAGCACGGCTTCAATGCCGGCGCGCTGCATGGCGATATGGAGCAGAGCGCCCGCACGGCGACGCTCAATGCTTTCCGGCGCGGCGACATCACTTATCTCGCTGCCAGCGACGTCGCCGCACGCGGGCTGGACATTCCCGACGTCAGCCACGTCTTCAATTTCGACGTGCCGATCTCGCCGGAGGACTATGTCCACCGCGTTGGGCGCACCGGCCGTGCCGGCAAGGAAGGCTTCGCCGCCATGCTGGTCACGCCCTCCGACATGGAGGCGGTGCGCGCGATCGAGAAACTCTGCCGGGAAAAGATCGAATGGCTTGATGGCGAGCCTTCTCCCGAGTTGCTGGAATCCGGCAAGGGAGACCGCCGCCGGCGCTCCCGCGGCCGCGCAGGCGACAAAGGCGAATTCCGCGCCAGCAAACCGTCCTCCGGGCGCCCCGATCGCCCGCGTTCGCGCAGGGGCAACGAGCAAGCTGACTCAGCCGGCGAAAGCCGCCCAGCCAAGCCCGCCGCCAGCAACGGCAAGGGCCGCAGAGAGCAGGGCCGCGACCATGCCGCCGCCGAGCGGACCAGTACTCCAGCGCCGGCCGTCGTCACGCCTTGGCCGGGACGCGAGGAGCGCCCCCGCCCTGTGCCGCAGCAGCCAACCCGCGGACGGCGCGGCATGCGCCAGGAACCGGAGGAGGCCGTGGTTGGTCTCGGAGATCTGGTTCCTGCCTTCCTGACGAATCCCGTCCGCCGCGCGAAGTAACCCGCCTTTTTGCCTTCAACCGCGCTCAGTCATTACCTAATGAGCTGAGCGTGGCGTCGGCTCACTTTCCGATCCTTCCTTCCTCGCTCTGCGCTACAATCAAGCGGATGATAGCTGCGGCGCTGCTGCCGCTTTGCGTCCGCGGCGGCTGTCGCTGCCAATACTCGAGGGAAGGGCATGCGAGACATCAACGATAAAACCCTCGACAGTTTCATCGAGTTCGGGCGCAGCAAGCCTCGCCTGCCACTCGCTCGGCCGACAGATGCAGAGCTGGGTGCGCTTCAGCGAAGGGTGGGAGCTGGTCGCCGCCCATGTCAGCATCATCGGCGGGCAGCGCTGACCTGCCATAGCGATCGCCGCCGCCAGCAACACTTGCCAACGCACAGGAACGCAGAGAACGCCAGAGGTGTTATCTGCTATGCTTGTCTTGTTCCTGACGAAGCAAAGCAGATCGGATAAAATTCAGCGGAGGCAAGGATGACGCTCATCTTACTTGGTGCGCTGCTGTTTCTGGCAGGCGTGGTCTATACAGCTATGCAGCCGCTCAAGGGTCGGCTGAGCCGTCCGAGATCGGTCAGCCCGACGCCGCAGGGCAAGACGCTGGAGCCGGAAAGCCCGGGGCGGGGCTTCAGCCTATCGGCGAACTGGCCCGGCCTGTTGATGATTGCGCTGGGCAGCGTGCTTCTGCTCCTTGCGGCTGCAGCCTTGTAATGTGATCACGGCGCCGGAGGCTGGTGGAATCCTTTGCCTCTCCGATTGAGGATTGTTGCTCGACCGAGATTTATTCAAGCCGTGGCCGAGGAGCCATAGTGCGCTTCCATTTTCGCGCGCATGATGCGGCAATTTTCCAACGCACAGCTTGAGGTATGCCCTTGTTCTCCGCCCGTCTGACTGCCCTGGTCGCACTCTCCATGGTCGGCTTTGCCGCGCCGGCCGATGCCGCCTGCCAGAAGCTCGCCTTTTCCGTGAATGACTACGGCAAGGAAGGTCCGAGCCGGGATGCCCAGGCGCTGCTCGACAATTATATCCAGCGCTGGACTGCCGAGCAGGGCATCAAGAAATATACGGTCGGCAAAAAGGATGTTGCTTGCGAGCTTTTCCTCGACGTCGGCCTGTTCGACGAGCACACCTGCAAGGCGACCGCCAACGTCTGCTGGACCAAATAGGCACGGGGCGCAAAGCTGCGCAGGCATCCGCAGCCGCACGGGCAAGGGCGTCTCACATGCCGTAGAGCCGTGAGGCGGCTCTGCTGATGAAGGCCGCCGTCAGGTCCGGTGCAGTGACCGGGAGCATGTGACCGCCTGAGGTCAGCACCAACTCGCTTCCTGGCAGTTTTTCCTTCAGCACAAGCGCGTGCTCCCTATAGTCGAGCACCTGGTCCTGCTGGCCGTGAAGAACGCTGACCGGAACGGAAAGAGAGCCGTAGCGCGGAACCATATCCGCAAGCATCCGGCTCGCTAGCACAATATCGAGTGCAGCGGCCTGGAAGACGCAAGGGCGCAGGCTCAGCGTGCAGCCGGCTTTGACCGAGAAGTCCTCGGGCACCGGATCAGGCCTGAAGACAGAGGTGAGAACGCTGTGGCGGCGGACAATTGACCAGGGCGTGACGAGCGTCCAAGAGACGAGCCAGCGAAGCAGTGCGGATTCGATCGCAAGCGCCCTGAACCGGGGCGGAAGCGCCGTCATCCTGTTGGTGAGCGGGCAGATGAGGGCGAGGCCGCCCACCGCATTTTGATGGCGTAGGGCGACGGCCAGAGCCACAGCCGCGCCAAGGGAATGTCCGACCAGCAGCGGCCGCTCCAGTCCCAGCCGGTGTATCGCCTCGGCGATCGTGTCCGCCTGCGCCTCGAGACCGCCCGACGTCTCCGGATGCCAGTCGGAGTGACCGCAACCCGGCCGATCGATCAGGATGACACGGAATTTGTGCTGGAGCCGGTCGAGAAGAGCGTAGCGGAAATGTCCCATCTGCCCGCCGAGACCGTGCACCAAAACGATGCCCCGGCCGCGCCCCGCTTCGAGATAGTGGAGGCGTGCGCCCCGCACCGATAGGAAGCGGCCATGCGGCGGCAATCTGTCGACGCCTCGCGCGGTTACCGCTGTGATCAGGACGAGACTCAGCAGGACAGCAAAAGGCGCGGCGAAGCAGATCGTAAGCAACAGCATCTGTCATAGGACCAAGGTTGACGGCACCTCTCCCCTCCGGATGACCGGCTGAGACATGCGCGCTGCCTGGGCAACGGCCTTGAGAAATCGGGCAGAGAAGAGCGCCGAAACACGCCGTTCCGGTCTCGACAGCTAGAGCTTTGGCTAAGCACAGGCGTCGGGGGGAACTGACTAAGTCGGAACGTAGAGGAGAAGCTGCGGTTCCTGTTTAGGAAAAATCCAGTTACCGATTCTGGCAAAGATCGATCAATTTGCGATTTGATCGCTCAATAATGGACTGCGATCAGCGGCTCGGCGGTAGAAACGCAGAACGTGACAGCCGCACCAGTGCAGATCGGCCGCGATGCTGTTCGATTGGCGTCCCCTCTCCATCAAACTACGCTAAGCCTTCGCGCAACAGCCTGCCCGCAGCGGGCGAAGTAATCCCCTGGTAGGACATTCGACCTTTTTTTTAAGGCTCAATCGCCCTATATTTAGATCGCCGGCAACGGCTATGGCGATAAATGGCAGTCGCAATAAACTCATCGGACCCGGGGGCGGTACCCGGCGCCTCCACCATAAGCCCGCGGAGCCCTATCCGGCGCGGGTTTGTGATGGGGGCGAAATAGGATCGACGAGAGTGTAAAGGGCATGTTTTCGCTCGGCATGGTTCCGCCGTTATCGGGCCAAAATTATAGTTGCCAACGACAACTATGCTGAGGTTCGCCTCGCCGCGTAACGCGGTGCGGTTAGCCGTACTCAAGTCCTAGACGTTCAGCACGGCTAGGCGCGGTTTGGAGGGCACCGGGCAACAGAAGCCCTCCACCCGGCTGGGGCCGTTTCTCCCGCCGGTTCATGCGGCGCTCAACCCTTTTCGACGACGGTGTGATGTCAGAGGACAAGATCCGTTACGATATCTTGGCCAGCGAGGCCCTGCGCGGCATCATTCGCACGGTCCTGCAGCGGATACAAAAGCGCGGGCTCCCCGGCGATCATCATTTTTACATCACTTTCGATACCACAGCGCCTGGCGTCATCCTTTCCAAGCGTCTGAAGGACAAGTACCCGCTCGACATGATCATCGTGCTCCAGCACAAATTCTGGGACCTGATGGTGTTTGAGGACCGTTTCGAGGTGAAGCTGTCCTTCAACAACGTGCCGGAGCGGCTCGTGATCCCTTTTGCCGCGATCAAGAGCTTCGTCGACCCCAGCGTACAGTTCGGCTTCAATCCCAACCTGTTCGCGCCTGCCTCGGCGGCTACTGAGCCAGCAACCCTCACACCGAATGCGCCCACCGCCCCGCCAGAGCGCACCGCCCTGCCCCGTCCGGCCGTTGAGGAAGGACGTGCGCTCGCCAGCGAGCCGGTCGATCCCGCACCGGAGCCAGCCTTTCACCAGGAGGAGCAGCCGGACCGGAAGGCGGCAAATGTTGTCGAGCTTGATCTCTTCCGCAAAAAGTAAGCCTTTCGCCGGCAAAGGCCGCGTCACGCATTACTGCGGCGCACATGGCCAGCTCCATTGGCAATTCGTCAGCAAGTTTCGGAGTTTGCAGCAGGTCTCCATGCCCTAAATCACCTGCGTAAACGCACCCGCCTTCCCGCCGGTCCCGAGCCTCCGCGAAGGTCCGCAACAGGAAAGTCTCATGTCTGCGCCAAAAATGACCCTCCAGGACTGGGGGATGCTGATCGTGCTGTCCGTTCTGTGGGGCGGCTCCTTCTTTTTCGCCGGCGTCACGCTGAAGGAGGTCACGCATCACGCGCTTGCCTTCGCCCGCGTGTTTGTTGCCGCGCTCACTTTGGGACTCATTGTCATTTTCCTGCGCCTGCCCTTCCCGCAGCGCCCAGCATTCTGGGCCGGCGTGGCGCTGCTCTCGCTATTCAGCTGCGCCATCCCGTTTTCGCTGCTCTACTGGGCGCAGACACATATCGCCTCGGGCCTGGCGGCGATTATCAACGCCATGACGCCGATATGGACCCTCTTGATCGCCCATCTCTTCACCAGGGACGAAAAAATCGACGCGCAGCGCCTGGTTGGCGTGCTGGCGGGTCTTGCGGGCGTGGCGATCATCGTTGGTCCTTCCGCCCTGGGTCATGTCGATGGTGATCTGTGGGCCGAGGCCGCCGTTGTCGGCGCTGGCTTGTGCTACGCGATTGCCGGCGTCTATGGCCGCAGATTTCGGCGGCCATTCGCCGGTCATCATGTCCTTCGGCCAGATGGCATTCGGCTCGCTGTTCCTGCTGCCGGTGATGCTACTCGCGGGGCCTGTGCTGCGCGTGCCGACGCCAAGCCCGGTCACAATTGCCGCCGTGCTCGCCCTCGGCACGCTCTCGACGGCGCTGGCCTATGTGATGTTCTTCCGCATCCTCACCCGGGCCGGCGCGACCAACACCATGCTGGTCACACTCTTGGTGCCGGTGAGCGCGATCCTGCTCGGCGTGCTTATCCTCGGCGAGACCATCCAGCCGCGCCAATTCGCCGGCCTGTCGCTGATCGCGCTCGGCCTGCTCATCAATGACGGGCGCCCGCTGCAATATCTGCGCACCAGGCTGCTTCGCATCTGGCATGGCCCCGAAGCTTCTCTTGCTGGTCGCGGACGATAAACGTCCGCCTTGGGCCAAGAAGAGACCAAAAGCGCTAACCATCCATCACTCGCTAAAACTGTGAGCTTGCAGAAAATACAATCAGGGGGGAATCGCGAATAAAGGCGCATGCGAGCGGCATGAAATGCGCTCCGCCACTGATCGCCCTTTCCATTATGCTCGCCGGTTGCGCCATCGAACGCGCGCAAGTTGCTAAATCGGCGCAGTCGCAAATGAACGGCATGAGCCGCGAGCAGGTGCTTGCCTGCATGGGGCCGCCGGGCCAGCGTATGACGGAGGGGCAGACTAAGGTGTGGAGCTACGGTTCCGGCGGCAAGACCATTGCTCATGCATTTGGAAACTCAAGCACGACTGGATCGGCGATGATCTCGCGCAATTCGATCTACGGCAGCGCCAGCACAACGTCGTCAGGCACTGCCATCGCCGAACGCCGGTATTGCGTCGTCAACGTCATCATGGCTGGTGGCACAGTGAGTGCGGTGAACTATTCCGGCCCGACCGGCGGCCTTTTGACGGGCGACGAGCAGTGCGCATATGCAGTGCGCCCGTGCGTGAAAAAATGATTTCCCTCTCGCAGCACTATACCGGCTAAGGGCCACAACCGGCCGTTGGCCCGCAGGTCTTGGCACTTGTGTTTTTACGCAGGCAATGCATAACAGCCGAAAGGTTGGAGTGTAGTACAATGGCCTCCCGAGCTCGCAAAAGAATTCATCAGGCCGCGGAACATCTTCAGGCACAGGCCAAGAAGCGGCGCATTGTCTGGCCGCTGCTTATTCACCGTGTAAGTTCCGGTGACTTCGGCTTAACTGCCCGAATAGCAGAGTTTTTCCGGGAGCGAGGGTTCTCGGTCGATGTGCGAGATGTGCGGGTTCCGTTTCCGTTGAAGAGGCGCAGTTACAAACTCATTCTAGTCGTATGGACGAGAGAACAGAGGGCCGGACGGTCGCGCATGAACTTTCAAGTGCCTTCCCGTTTGCCAATCAGATCATCTACTCCGACGAGGAGCTGGCGGACTTTATCGACGATGCCTTACATATTCGGCAAAGAATGCCTCTTATCCGCGACATGCTTGAGCGGAAGCTTCGGGAGGGCAGTTCAAAAGAAAGTATCCGGTATGCTCGCCGTAGCACGTGGCTGAAAAAGGAAGTCGATAAGCTTAAGCAGGCACGAAAGTTCGTTACTGCGGAATATTTGATGAGTGCGCAGACGATAGAAACTCTGGAAGAGGAAGAGATTCTGCAGCGGCGCGCGATGATGGCTCATCAGATGGTAAACACCGATCAAAACTCATCGTGGGAAGCACTTCTTTACGACCCATCAAAAGCGTATATCGGCCAGCCCCCCCGATTTGCGGATTTTGGTCTTAAGGAGAAAAGACTTTATCCAGTGGCGCCGGTCGCGCTTTATCTGGCCGCTGTTGCTCTAAGCGTTGTCTACTGGCCGCCTTCATTCGAGTTCTTGGAAGCCGCAGCAGCGTTGGCCGCGGTACTCCATCTGTATCTCTCGCGGAGGCCTGTGAGATGATCTGGTGGTTGGGGGTGGCTGTAAGTCTACTTGTTATAGCCTATACCGCAGCCGGGTTCCGCTTGAGCCTCTACCTCTTCAGGAAAAATCCCGGCTCAGGACTAATGTTTTTTGGGGCGCATATGGTCGCAGGTGCGAGCGGCAAGATAATCCTTTCGTCTGTGGATTTTGAGTTTAAGCACAGCCCCACATGGGAATCCGTTGCCGGAGCTCTTCGGATAACCCCCAATAGTCCTGACAACGGCACTATAACGATGATGCTGGGCGGGTTGGCACTGGTAGTCGTGGGCGCCATCATTTTCCAGCCTGAGAGTCGGAAGCGGAGCAAGCCAGGCTGGCTATTCAGGGTTTGGGATTGGCTACGCGGGAATACCGAGAAAAGGCACACCGATGCTGAGTTGGCTCGCTTAAGGGAAAGCATGAAAGCACTAGGTATCAAGCCGAGCCGCAGATGCAGTTGTGGCAGGCGAAGCATCCCCCACTCGGAGACAGCGAAGGGCAACTCAAACCAGTCAAACGAAGCCATAAGCCGGGCGGCGACGAAAAAAGCCTTCGTGGTGTTGGGGTGGAGTTTACGCCTTCCATAGCGGCCTTCCACTGTTGTGAAAGAACCTCCTTTTCAGGCGCTCGTGCAACTCGTCAGAATTATGGCCGCATGGTTTGCTAACGTCCTGAGGTAGGTTGCTCCAGTAGATAGCATTTTGGCGAGCGCTGCGGTTCTTACAATGTCCGAGTGGGTCAGGAGCGGTAGTCCGGCGACGCTTCTGGCGGGCTTTGATGCGTTAACCCGCCCTTCACCACGCCTCAGCTTTCCCCGCCGACTTTATCCCCGGGTCCCCTTCCCGCGCATACACTCGGCTCGTTCCTTCCCCTGAGGGACGCACGGGCACTCGAGACCGTCTCACCGTGGGGGAAGGAAGCGGTGCCTGAGGAACGCGAGGGCATGGCTGAACCGGAATGAGGCCCAAAAGTGGCCGGAAACGGAGGTCAGCCTCGCGGTGGGTGTAACGAACCCGGATTTAGGGGTACGTGTGCTTCCTCCTGGGTTGCGATACCCAGTGACACTCGCGTGTGCCGAGACAGTGTCGTCCGGGACGCGAAGAATGGTAAGGCGAAGCAGCGGGGGCCAAAATATCACCGCGCGCGGGCGGCCATGAGGGCCACCCACACACCATAGCGAAGGCCTGAGCGGCCGCCCGCGCAGTCCCTCATCTTCGGGTGGGGATGGAACTGACGGAAAGCCTCGCGGGCCCAGCCCGGCGAGGGGATTCGTTAGAGCGAGCCTTTACGGCGAGCGACCAGAAAAAGAAGCGAACCTTTACGGTGAGCGACCAGAGAAAGAAGGAAGCGAGCCTTTACGGCGAGCGACCAGGAAAATAGGGAGCCGCGACGGCTGGCAGTGGCTGCCGACACATGTTAAACGAGCCGCATTATTTGCAATGAGAGTCGGCCATGCAGGACACCCCCGCCAAGACACGCACCGAGACCGACAGCTTCGGACCGCTTGAAGTCGCCTCCGACCGTTATTGGGGCGCGCAGACCCAGCGCAGTCTGGGCAATTTCAAGATCGGCGGCGAGCGCATGCCGCTGCCGCTGATCCGGGCGCTCGGCATTATCAAGAAATGCGCCGCGCTCACCAATGTCGCGCTCGGCAATCTGGACGAGAAGCTCGGCAAGGCCATCGCCGATGCGGCGGACGAGGTGATCCACCACAAGCTGGACGATCACTTCCCGCTGGTGGTCTGGCAGACGGGCTCGGGCACGCAGTCCAACATGAACGCCAATGAGGTGATCTCGAACCGTGCGATCGAGATGCTGGGCGGCGAGATGGGCTCAAAAAAGCCGATCCATCCCAACGACCACGTCAACCGCTCGCAGTCCTCCAACGACACCTTCCCGACCGCGATTCATATCGCCGCCGCCGAGGAGGTGAACCTCACATTGATCCCGGCGCTCGACTATATCGCCAAGGCGCTGGAGGCGAAGTCGGCGGCCTGGCAGGGCATCATCAAGATCGGTCGCACGCATCTGCAGGATGCAACGCCGGTTACGCTCGGCCAGGAATTCTCCGGCTATGCCGCGCAGGTCCGCAACGGCATCGAGCGCGTTAAGGCCTGCCTGCCGCGCCTCTACGCCCTCGCCCAGGGCGCCACCGCGGTGGGAACCGGCATCAACTGTCCGCCCGGCTTTGCCGAGCGCTTCGCCGACGAGGTGGCAAAGCTTACCGGCCTCCCGTTCACCACCGCGCCGAACAAATTCGAAGCGCTGGCATCGAACGACACGGCGGTCGAACTGTCCGGCGCACTCAACGTGCTGGCGGTGAGCCTGTTCAAGATCGCCAATGACATCCGCCTGCTCGGCTCGGGTCCGCGCTCCGGCATTGGCGAGCTGCTGCTGCCCGAGAACGAGCCCGGCTCCTCGATCATGCCCGGCAAGGTCAACCCGACCCAGTGCGAGGCCATGACCATGGTTTGCTGCCAAGTCATGGGCAACCACACCACGGTGACGATCGCCGGCAGCCAGGGCCATTTCGAGCTGAACGTGTTCAAGCCGGTGATCGCCTACGACCTGCTGCAGTCGATCAAGCTTATTTCCGAAGCATGCGTCAGCCTCACCGACAATTGCATCGTCGGCATTGAGCCGAACACCCAGCGCATCACCGAGCTGATGCAACGTTCGCTCATGCTGGTGACGGCGCTCGCGCCCAAGATCGGCTATGACAAGGCGACCGAAATCGCAAAGAATGCGCATAAGCACGGCACCACGCTGAAGGAGGAGGCGCTGCGGCTCGGCTATATCAGCGAGGCCGATTTCGACGCCATCGTCCGCCCCGAGACCATGATTGGACCGGGTGCGTGATGGCCGAGATGCGGGGAACAAGCAAAAGCAGCGGCGACGTGAGGCCTCCGGGCGCCGCCGGCCCAAGTCTGCTTGATGGCTGGAGTGCCGCCGGTGCGGGCAAGCCGCGCAAGCGCTCGCTGTCGATTGCGGGGCATCGAACAGCTATTTCGCTGGAGGAGCCATTCTGGGAGGCGCTCCGGCACATCGCCCTGGAGAAGCGCACAGCCGTCGCCCGGCTTGTCGCCGAAATCGATACGGTGCGCGGCGAAACCAGCCTGTCGAGCGCCATCCGCCTGTTCATCCTCGATCAGCGTTCGCGCAGTCGCGACAGCACTAATTGAAGAGATTCAGGAGGTCTTGAAGCGCAGAAGGCGGCTTGGCCAGCTGCTTTGCCGCCGCTGGCTTACGCTCCGGAAGCGGCGCGATGACAGGTTCAGCTGGTGCCGGCTTTGCAGGATCAACCGCGCCGTCAGTGCTGTTCGCAATACCGGCGTCGGCCTGCGAATAGGTTTGTGTCTGATAGCTCAGGCCGCTGCGTGGCTGCGGGTTGGCCGCCGCTGGAGCCTCCGGAGCGGGCTTGGGCTGCGGCGGCGCAGGCTGTGGCTGCACCTTTGGCGGGTCTTGAAGAACACGCCTGATCTCATCTTCGAAGCGCGGTTTTGCCGTTGCCGAGGCATTGGAGGTATCGCCGGCTGGCGGATTGCCCGGGTGCGATCGATCGACCTGCTCGACGCCGGTAGACCAGCCCGAATGGGGCTCAACCGGGGCCGCGGTCGGCCGGGTCGGGATCGCGCCTTGCGGGGCGCGCGGGAGCACGGGAGAGGGAGCGCGGGGCCGGAAGGTCTGGGCCGTCGGCGCAGTCACGCCCGGCAGAGGTGGAGCCGCCGGGGCCGCCGCCGAAGGTTCGGTGTTAGTCGGATCGCGAGACGGCGCCGTGCTCGAAGGCTGCGGACCGGGAAGGGGCTGCCGGTTCAGCTTTTCGAGCCGCTCCATGTCGCGGTCCATCCGCTGCATGGAAAGAGCCCGCTCCAAGCTTTCCGTCTGCAATTGCGGCTGCAACCTTGTAAAGGAGGAAACCGGCCCGGCAAACACCAGCCGCACGGGCGGTAGCTCGCCGGCGAGCTTCATCTTGCCGCGATAGGACAGCAACCATTCGCTGTCGAGCTTCAAGGACTGCAGATCGACGAGGAGATTGGCGGCCGCAAGCGCATCGGGCGACTTGAAGCCGGCACGGTGAATCTCCAAAACGCCGTCTTTCACCACCACCGGCGCGATGAAGCCGCGGAATGGCAGCTGTCCTTGCGGGGCGCGCAGATCGCGCCCTATGCGGGTGACCAGCCGGCCCTGCTGGGGAATTTCCTCTGCAAGATAGGTATCGGCCGCCTGGCCAAGCACGGCCGGCGCGAGCCCATAGAGCGCTCCCTTGCTCAGCCGGACACGCCCCTTCCCGGACAACACCGTGAGCAGACCGCGAGGGCTCAGCCCTTCACCATTGAAAGCCAGCCGAAACTCACCCACCCCTTTCGCCAGCGGCTTGCCATCGCCTGCGGCCGTGAGCTTGGCGAGGTCCGCCTTGTCGAGCTTCAGGCTGCCGTTCAGCACCGCCCGGCCTTCATTCGCAGCGAGGGTGCCGCCGGCAGTCAACGTGCCGCCATAAAGCTGGCCTTTGAGGCTCTCGACGCTCAGGGTTTCCCCTTTCAAGGAGACGTCGAACTGGCCATTGGCCAGCGTCATGCCGTCCATCAGCGTGATCGCCGGCGATTTCAGCTTCAAACTGCCCGCGACCGCTCCGAAATTGCCAAACGCGAAGGACTGATTGGGCCAGAGATTGGCGTTGCCGGAGAGCAGGTTCTCGGCTGCGGCGGTCAGGTCCTTGCGGTCCCAATCCACCAGATAGGCGGCAAGCTTGGGCAGCATGACGGCGGTTGCGCGGGCCTCGATGTCCGCGACGGGCCGCTCGCCACTCAGATCAACATTGGCACTGCCGAGCACCATCTGTCCGCCGAGCTGCAGGTTGATGTTGGCGATCTGGAGCTTGCTCGCGGATTTCGAGAGCACCGCCTTCACGTCCAGATCGCCGGAGACCGGCGCGCCCCCTGGTGACAGCCGCAGCATCGAGAGCGCGGTCGAGGCCTGCCCGGCGCGCAGCCAAAGATCGCCTTTGAGGCTCCATGGATCATCGAGCAGACCGATGCGGCCTTCAAAGCGGCCCTCGGCATCTGGTGTGCGCAGCTCCAGTCGGCTGTTGAGTACCCCGTCTAGCGGACCTTCGGCCGAGATAGTGAGCACACCGGCGCCACTCTTGCCGGCTTTTTCGGAGAGCGCTGCTTCCGGCGCGAGCTGGGCAATGAGCCTGCGCCCATCGGCATTGGCGATGGTACCGCCGAGATCGACTTTCGCCTGCTTCAGGGCATTGAAGTCACCGTCAAACCGGCCGCTGAAGGTCAGCTCGCTGCCCGAGGCGCTGCCGGCGAGCGTGAGCGTGAGCTGGCGATCCCTGCGCTTGCCGGCGAGACTCCCCGTCAATTTTAAAGGCGCGAGGGCATCCATTCGCCGGCGCGCGGCGCTGCCGAAGCTCTCAAGGCCAAACAGCTTGGCGAGATTGGCGAGCGAAGCGGACGAAGGTGCATTTAACGCCAGATTGATCGAGCCGTTGGGCGTGGATTCGAAATCCGTCAGCTGCCCGTCGGCCTTGACGCTTAGTCCATCGCTGGTGGCGAGGTTGAACTCCCGGATATCGAAGGTGCCGTTCTCATAGCGGAACACCGAGCGCACATCGCGCGCCTCCAGGTCCGGCATGGTGAGCTGCGCGATATTGAGGCTGATCTGCGATTGCTTGGCAGCAAAGACGGTGCGGAAGGCATCAAGCAGGCTGGTCTTGGCGGCCGTTTGCTGGGCTGCGGCCGCCTGCTGCTGGGCGGCATCCTGAGCACTGGCCGAGGCAAACGGGTTGCCGCCATAGATCGAACGCAAGTCGAGCCGATCGCTCTGCAGCGTCAGCATGAGCCGGGAGTTCGCGCCATAGTCGTAAGCGAGATCGCCAGAGAAGGTGGAATCGCCGAGCTGTCCGGAGGCCTTGCGCAGCGTGAGCAGCTGTTCGGCGAAGGTCAATCCGCTCTTGAGCGAAAAACTCTGGGCATCGCCGGTGTCGACAGCCCCGAGCGAGGGCGCGCTCCAGTGCAGCAGTCGCGGCAGATGTCTGCCCGACAGGTTGAATTCGCCGGTGAAACCGATCCGCTCACCCGGCCGCAGCACGCCCTGAATCGAGAGCGAGGCGTCGCCGGGCAGGCGCGCTTGGAGTGTCTCCACCTGCCAATATTCACGGCTACGGCCAGCCGAAAACTTCACGCCCTCGATGATGTCGCCGCCCAGATTTGCCTGCTGGATGCTTGCCTTGATCTTGCCTTCACGAGGATCGAAAGCCCAGCCTTCGAAGATCTGCGGCAGCGCGGCGATGGCCGCAAGCGGGTTGGTCTTGCCGCCGGGCGTCCCGACCATCTGGTCGATATCGAGGAACGCCGTCTGCACCGACAGGTCAAGGCGCGGCTCACCGCCCCAGGAGGCATAGGCGCTGCCGGTGAAGGACTGCGGCCGGTCGTTTTCCGTGACGGTAAGGGCGATATCCTGCAGCCGCGCATCCTGCAAAGTGAGGGTGGAGGCGGCGTGCAGCTCGACAGCACGGGGACGCGGCGCCCGTGCTTGCTTGTCGCCCTTGCCGCCGACAGCGGCGCCGAGGTCGAGCCGCGCGAGCAGCGGGCCGGTATATTGCACGGCGCTGCCGAGGTTCTTCAGGTCGCCGTCGAGCTGATAGAGGCTGGCGCCGCTTGCCGAGGTCATGCTGGCCTTGAGCCGCAACGAGCCATCCTTCTGAACATGGCCTGCGGAAAATTTCAGATCCCGCTTGTCGCGGCCGATCGCGCCAACGCCCGCAAATCGATAGGGGCCGAACAAACTGTCAGCGGCGAAACTTCCTGAGATCTGATCGATCCGGGTCGCCGGCGCTTCTGGGGCGCGGCGATATTCGAAAGCCCCGTCCTTGATGATGACGTTGTGGAGGACGAGATCGTGCGCCGGAACGACGCCGCCCGAAGGCGCCGTGAGGGTCGTCCAGTTGCCCCGTCCATCGCTATCCAGCTGAAACCGGACGACGGGCTGGTCCACCTCGATTTCACGGGCCTCGATCGTGCCGCTGAGGAGCGGCGGCAGGGAGAGCACCATGCTGAAGTTTTCGGCCTCCACGAACGGCCTTGTAAAACCACCGGCCTCGTCGGCGATTTTCAGGCCCTTAAGCCGCAGCTCCGGGACGGGCAAGATGGTCAGGCCGACATCGCCCTCGATCCGCACCGGGCGGCCGATCAGCCGGCCCGCCTGGGCTTCAAACACGTATTTGAACTGATTCCAGTCGAGCACATAGGGTGCCGCCAGCGCTGCGGCGAGCACGGTCACAATCAACGTGGTCAGGGCTGCAAGAAGCGAACCCACCAAAGCCTCCGGGTCGTGCAGGCGAAAGAAACGATGCCCCCCATCAGACCCGACAATAGAGGAGCCTTATGGCAAAGCAACGATCTTGCCTGGATTGAGTATATTATCCGGGTCGAGTGCCCTCTTTATGGCCTTCATAACATCGACGCCCGCGCCATGCTCCTGGCGCATGAATTTCATTTTGCCCGTGCCGATGCCGTGCTCACCAGTGCACGTGCCGTCCATGGCCAAAGCCCGCGCGACCAACCGCTCATTGAACAATTCAACAGTGCGAATTTCTTCCCGGTTGTTCATGTCAATCAGCGGCATGACATGGAAATTGCCGTCGCCAACATGGCCCACTATTGGCGCGATCAACTTCATATTCTCTATATCTGCATAGGTTTCCGTAACGCAATCTGCAAGACGCGAAACGGGAACACAAACATCCGTCGCCATGGCATTTACGCCAGGGCGCAAGGTGAAACTCGCCCAGTAGGAATCGTGGCGCGCTTGCCACAGCCGGCTACGATCCTCGGGACGCTCTGCCCATTCGAGAGGGCCGCCATCCTCGGCCTCGGCAAGCTCCTTGTAAATCTCAACTTGCTCCAGTGCACCCGCCCGCGTGCCGTGAAATTCCAGGAGGAGCGTGGGCGTTTCGGTGAGCGAGAGCTTGGAATACTGATTGACCGCCCGAATTTGCAGCGGATCGAGCAACTCGATTCTGGCAAGACCAAGGCCAAGCTGCACTGCAGCAATGACCGTGCGGCAGGCGCCGTCCAGCGTCTTGAACGGGCAGATCGCGGCAAGAATTGCCTCCGGTACGCCGAACAGCCGTACGGTCAACGCGGTAATGATGCCGAGCGTGCCCTCCGAGCCGACCAGTAGCCGCGTCAGGTCATATCCTGCTGAGGATTTGCGCGCCCGCTGACCGGTCTTCACCACGCTGCCGTCGGCCATTACCGCGGTCACATTGAGCACGCATTCGCGCATGGTGCCGTAGCGCACCGCGTTAGTACCAGAGGCCCGGGTCGCTGCCATGCCGCCAAGCGTCGCGTCAGCGCCAGGATCGACCGGGAAGAACAGGCCGGTATTGTGCAGGTGGTGATTGAGCTCCTTGCGGGTGATGCCCGGCTCCACCTCGGCATCCATATCCTCGGCGTTGACGGCAAGCACGCGCTTCATACGGGCGAAATCGAGACTGACGCCGCCGAACGGCGCGTTCAGATGCCCCTCGAGCGAGGAGCCCGCACCGAACGGAATGATCGGCGTCCGCGAGGCGCGGCACAGATTCACGATCTCCACGACTTCTTCGGTCGATTCCGGGAAGATCACCGCATCCGCCGGCTGATTGGGAATCCAGGTGGTGGTGTGGGCGTGCTGCTGGCGCAGGGCGAGACCATCGGAAAAGCGTGGGCCGAAGCGCTCCTTAAGCATAGTGAGGGTTGCGGTGCGGTCTTCATGCGACGAGGTCGCGGGCTGGTCGAGGGGCTGTGAGATAGTCAAGGGGCGTCACTCCCGGCATTGATTGCAGCGGCTTTCTCATGAAGCCAGTGCTTGCATCATAGCCGATTGCCGGCGACGGCCAAATCGTACTGAGGACGAGGGGCAATTTCGGGTTTGCCTGATGAGACGCGGGGGCTGGCAGGTCGGCCCTTCGCTGGTCTGTCGAGCCACGCCCGCTTGCTCGATCCGACCCTGGAAACGGCCGCGCGGACGTGGGCTCGGTATCATTGCCCCGAGGCTTACTTGCAGTTGTTGGCGATGCCGGCAGAGCATTTCGGCGTGCAGGTGCCGAGATACATGACCTGACCGGGAGGACACATCGGGCGCGGCGTGGGTTTAACGCCGCCGCCACCGCCAATCGGGCCGCAGAAAGCCGCTTTGCAGTCGACCGGCTTCGGCTGAGGCTGGGGCAAGGGCTTCGGACCACCGCCAATCGGACCGCAGAAGGCCGCCTTGCAGTCGATCGGCTTGGGCTGAGGCAGGGGGAGAGGCTTTGGAACGATCGGGCCACAGAACGCGGCCTTGCAGTCAACCGGCCTACCGATGACGCCTCCGCCAACAGGGCGGATGACGGAATTGCGGTTTTTATCGGCGCTGGCCGATGCGACGCTCAGCACCATGATGGCCAGAAAGGCCGGCAATGCGAGCAACGACAGAATAGAGAATTTGCGCATCGGTTCGTCTCTTTTGAAATGGTTGCGTGATTGAGCTCAGAAAGCTTCTAGGCACTCAGTCGCGCCAGTAGCGCAGTTGTTCTAACTATGCGCAAATTTCATAGCGCGGCGTGCGAACCTGCAGCTCACGTGATGTTGAAGGCCGCGCGAATGAATATTTTGATTGCTGGCGTGAAGCCGAGGGTTCGACGCAAATCCGAGCGGCATCCTAGAACGGATAATCCCGCCGCAAAGCCGAAGGGCTTCGGCCGAAAGCGCGGTGAAACTGCGCGTTGAAGGTTGAAATGTCGCCGAAACCGGCCTCGAGCGCGATGGCTATGACCGGCTTTGCCGTAGTGGCGAGCGCGGCGGCAGCCCGCCGCAGCCGCAGGCCGAGCACATACTGGTAAGGCGTGAGGCCGGTGATCCGCCGGAAGCTGCGCAGGAAATGGTATTTGCTCATGGCGGAAAAGCCGGCCAACGTCTTAAGATCGAGGGGTTCGTGGGCGCGCGCCTCGATGGCGCGCAGGGTAGCGCTGATGCGCCTTTCATCCCGCGCCGAAACTGCGGGATCGCCCGCCATATGGCCGCTCGCTGAGGCGATCACGGCCTCGGCCATCCTGACGGCTGCTTCTTCGACAGCCAGTGGTCCCTGAAGCGCTGCACCGATCGCGAGAAGGGCGGCGCTCATCGTAGCGGTCCCGGCGGGCAGCTTGCCGATCGCAAAGCGAAAGCCCGATGACCCGGCAGCGGTCGCGCTGATCTCCTCAAAGAACGCCGGAGCGTAGTGAAAGGAAATGCAGCGGTCGCCCCGACCGTGGGAATGTCCGCAAGTGAAGCAGGTCCCGGCATTGCCGAGCAGAAAAGCCCCGGGATAGAGCAGCGCACGTCCGGCGCTGGAGTGATATTGGAACGTGCCGGCGGTCACCGCGGCTATGCACACGTTCTCATGCCGCTCCTCGAAAGGTGCATTCTCGGGCCCGGAGCGGCAGACAATGTCGCTGATCCGCCAGCCCTCGCCTTCCGCGATGGTGCGGGAGACAAGCAGCGCATCGGGCAGCGCTTCGAGCTTTGGGCCGGGCTTTGCGTCCATGAGGCCAAAATAGCAATTTTCCCCAAGTCCGAACACCGGCCGCTCGCTAGCGTTAACCGGCTTTCAATGCTCAAAGGAGATGGCCGATGATCAACCATGTCTCGATCGGTGCTCGCGACATTCCCGCAGCAAAGCGCTTCTATGACGCAGCACTCGGCGCGCTCGGCTACAAATGCTTGAGCGAGTCGCCCGATCTGCTCGGCTATGGCGCGGAGACGCCGGTTTTCTGGATTTATGCCAGCCAGCGCCCGGTGCCGGCCGATCCGGCTTCGGGTCTGCATTTCTGTTTCGATGCCCCGACGCGCGACAGCGTTAAGCAGTTCCATAAGGCCGCGCTGGGGAGCGGAGGCGCGGACAACGGCAAGCCGGGGCTGCGCAAGGACTATGGCGCGCACTACTATGCCGCTTTCGTGACCGATCCCGACGGCTATCGGCTTGAAGCCTATTGCGGCCAGCCTGCCTGAAGACAAGCGGTGCGTTGATCGCTCGAAAAGATGGAGCTCAAGGGGCATGAAACTATCAGCGTCGCAATCGTTCATCGACGTCCTGCATGCCGATCGGCCTGCCCCGGGCACCGCCGGCCAGCTTTCGCTCTACGGCTTCCTAGTGGGAAGCTGGGTGATGGACGTAGCGGCTTTTGAGCCGGACGGAACGAGACATACCAACCGCGGGGAAATTCACGCCGGCTGGGTGCTGCAGGGCCGCGCTATCCAGGACGTCTGGATGATACCGCCGCTTGCGGAGCGCGGGCCCAATGCACCGGTGCTGCCCGTTGCCGGCAATTGGTATGGAACGACGCTGCGCATCTATGATCCGCGGATCGATGCCTGGCACATCCTGTGGAGCGATCCAGCGACACAGTTCTACGCGCGCCAGATCGGGCGGGCGCATGGCAAGGACATCGTGCAAGAGGGACGGCTTGAGTCCGGCGCTCTGCTGCGCTGGCGGTTTACGGAGATCACGCCGAATTCGTTTCACTGGATCGGCGAGCACTCGCCCGATGACGGCGCCAACTGGCGGCTGCAGGTCGATATCATCGCCCGCCGCACCGCATAGCGAGCCGGAGTCGTCGCCTTGCGACGGCATCGAAGTGATCTAACACTGCCGGCCTCGCGGCTCCTGCTGGCAGCGAGATCGACATCGATTGTTCGCTCGGCTGCGAACCAAATTCAGTCTTGCAGCTCCTTAGGCACCACGCCACCGTTGGCCGCCAGCTTGGTCATGACCTGCTTGTGCAACCATATGTTCATCGCGGCAGAGTCCTTTGTGTCGCCGGGATAGTTCAGCTCCTCGGCGAGAGCCTTCCTGGCTTTAGTGCTGCTGTCCAGCTTGAGAAGCTTCATCAGATCAACGATGGATTTGCGCCAGTTGAGCTTCTCGCGCGACGCTTTCTGTAGCTTGTCGAGAACGGAAGCAACATCGACATTGGTTTGTCCCGGCTTTGCGGTCGCGACGGCGGGGCCGGCCGCCGGCGCCGTAGCGGTCGGCTTGGCTGCCGGAGCGGGCTGGCTCGCGGTCGCACCGGTCGCAGCCGGTCCGGGCTGTCCTGGTACAGGTTGGGCTTCGCTTGCATGCGCCTCGTTGTGTCCGAAGATCGCTGACATGATATTGCCGAAGATGCTCATCGGTGCTCCTCCTGATGTGATCGGGGTACATGAGGCTGACGACCGACAGTCTCATGGCTCCGCGCCTCATCAAACCGGCTAACGAGCGCGGGTTCCGGTATGCCCGCAAGGATTGCATGGCACGCAGTGATAGCGAAGGATCGAAGTTATCACGCGCCGAGGGCGTGCTGAGCAGCGCGCGGGCCGCATGTGGACTTCAGGCGGGGTCTGGATTGCGCTGCCCACAAGCATGATATAGTCCACAGTATGAAAGCGAATCGCAAAGCCAAGTACGAGGAAGCTCAGGAAGCCCCGCGCCCAGCCGGGGCAGGGATCATTCCGCTGTCGCAGCGGGCGCTTGGTGCGTCTAGTCCGCCGGCGAAAGCCGGCTATCTCGACGGGCTCAATCCGGAGCAGCGCGAGGCCGTCGAAACGCTGGACGGGCCCGTTCTGGTGCTGGCCGGCGCCGGAACCGGCAAGACCCGCGTTCTGACCACGCGTATCGCCCATATCCTGGCCACGCGCCGTGCCTTTCCCTCGCAGATCCTCGCCGTAACCTTCACCAACAAGGCCGCGCGCGAGATGAAGCATCGCATCGGCCAGTTGGTCGGCGAGGCGGTCGAGGGCATGCCGTGGCTCGGCACCTTCCACGCCATAGCCGCGCGCATCCTACGTTATCACGCCGAGCTTGTGGGCCTGCAATCCTCCTTCACCGTGCTCGACACTGACGACTGCCTGCGCCTGCTCAAACAGGTAATTGAGGCCGAGCGCATCAACTCCAAGCGCTGGGCGCCGCGGCATCTCGCGAGCCTGATCGACAGCTGGAAAAATCGCGGGATCACTCCCGACAAGGTACCTGCCGGCGAGGCGTTTGCCTTTGCCAATGGCCGAGGCGCCGATCTCTATGCGCAGTACCAGAAGCGGCTCAAGGAGCTGAACGCCGCCGATTTCGGCGATCTGCTCATGGAAAATATCCGCCTGTTCATCGAGCATCCCGACGTGCTGGCGAGCTTTCACAAGCGCTTCGCCTTCATCATGGTGGACGAGTACCAGGACACCAACGTCGCGCAATATCTCTGGCTGCGCCTGCTCGCCCAGGGCAATCGCAATATTTGCTGCGTCGGCGATGACGACCAGTCGATCTATGGCTGGCGTGGCGCGGAGGTCGACAACATCTTGCGTTTCGAGCAGGATTTTCCGGGCGCGAAGGTGATCCGCCTGGAGCGCAATTACCGCTCGACCGGCCATATCCTCGCGGCCGCCTCCGGGCTGATCGCCAACAATCAGAGCCGGCTCGGTAAAACGCTTCACACCGATGGCGCGAAGGGCGAGAAGCTTACCCTGCGCAGTGTCTGGGATGACGAAGCGGAGGCGCGCTGCATTTCCGAAGATATCGAAGCGCTGCGGAAGGATGGCCATGCGCTGAACGAGATCGCGATTCTCGTGCGGGCGAGCTTTCAGATGCGCGCTTTTGAAGACCGCTTCGTCACCATCGGCCTGCCCTATCGGGTGATCGGCGGTCCGCGCTTCTATGAACGCCAGGAGATCAAGGACGCAATCGCCTATCTCGAGGTGGTGCAGAACCCGTCGAACGATTTGAAATTCGAGCGCATCGTCAATGTGCCGAAACGCGGACTAGGCGAGACGGCGCTGCAGACCCTGCACCGCCATGCCCGCGCCGAAGGCGTTTCGCTGTTCGATGCCGCGCGGCAAATCGTGCAGACCGAAGAGCTGAAGCCCCAGGCCCGCAAGCCGCTCGCAGCGCTGATCACCTCATTTGACCGCTGGCGCAAGATGCTCGGCAGCGTTCGCCACACCGAAGTCGCCGAGCTAGTGCTGGACGAGTCCGGCTACACCGCCATGTGGCAGAACGACAAGTCGCCCCAGGCGCCGGCCCGGCTCGAAAACCTGAAAGAGCTCATCCGCTTCATGGAGGAGTTCGACGGCCTCGGCTCGTTCCTGGAGCATGTCTCGCTGGTGATGGACGCTGACCAGGATTCGGATGGCGACCGCGTCTCGATCATGACGCTGCACGCCGCCAAGGGCCTGGAGTTCGACACGGTGTTCCTGCCCGGCTGGGAGGAAGGCCTATTCCCGCATCAGCGCTCGATGGACGAGAGCGGCCTTGCCGGCCTCGAAGAGGAGCGCCGGCTCGCCTATGTCGGCATCACCCGGGCAAAGAAGCGGGCGCGGCTCAGTTTTGCGCAGAACCGGCGCGTGCACGGCATGTGGCAGTCGGCGGTTCCATCGCGCTTCGTCGATGAGCTGCCCGAAACCAATGTCGATGTGATCGAAGACAAGAGCTCGCTCGGCAATTACGCCGGCATGATGGGCGGCTATGCGAGCGGGCTCGGCCAGGGTCCGCTCAATGCCGGCTATTCCAGCCCCGGCTGGCAGCGCGCGCAGGCCTATTATGAGCAGCAGCAAGGCCGCGGAGCTGGCAGCGCACGCTCGGCTGGCCGCGCCGCGCCGCCCACCATCGAGGGTGAGTTGGTCGCCTCATCGAGCGGGGATGCCGGCGGCTTCAGCTGCGGCGACCGCATCTTCCACGACAAATTCGGCTACGGCCATATCGCGGAGATCGACGGCAACAAGCTCACGGTCGATTTCGACAAAACTGGGCGCAAACGCGTGGTGGCGTCATTCGTGACGCCGGCATAAACCCGCGAAGTCACGCGCCCGCCCGTACGTTCTCCTCGCGCCCATTGTTGCCCGGCAGCATGCGGAGCAGCACATCGTCGCCGCGGATGAAGTGATGCCAAAGAGCGGCCAGGGCATGGACGCCGGCCAGGATCAGCAGAGCATTCGCGCCGAGCTCATGGAGCTCATGAACCGAGCGGGCGATCTCCTTATCTGCTGCGAAAGGCGCCGGCATCGTGAACAGACCGAAGAAGCTCAAAGCGTCGCCCCGATACCAGGTCAGGAAGATGCCGAGGATCGGAACCGCGAAAAGCAGCACATAAAGCAGCGCGTGAGTGAGGTTGGCAAGACGCCCTTCCAGCCTACTCACGCGATAGGATTGCGCAGGCGTGCCGAGGCCGAGGCGAACGCCGACGCGAAGGAAGAGCACGGCAAGCAGCAAAAGGCCGAACGAGATGTGCAGCCACCAAACCATCGCCCGACCTGGATCGCCGCGCGGATAGAGTTCCTCGGCATAAGTGATGCCGTAAAGTCCGATGACGAGAAGAAAGACCAGCCAATGCAAATTCTTCTGCATTGGTCCGTAGGTTTTGGCTAGCATGTGCACGTTCTCAGGGTTGCGACCGGGATTAATTTTCATTCCGACACTCAAGCTGTTATCTCGGCTATGCACGAAAAAGGCTGCGAAACCGGAAAATTCCACCTTCGATCCCGGACACGGGGCACCTTTTTGCCCGGAGATCGCCAAGTGGCCAATGTGGCCTGAGGCCGCGGAGCAGGCTTTCGCGCTCGCGTTGTCAAGCTGTTGCCTAAAGGTCCGGTTCCAAATTCTCCCCGCAAAACTCCGCCGCATTCCGGCAGCAAAAAAGCCCGGCTCTAAACCGGGCTGTCAGTCGAAACCTTAATCGGTCCCTTAAATTAGCGGCACACCCGCTTCTTCACCGAGGTGCAGATGCGCTTGCCGTGGCGGAATTTGCAGCTGTGGCTGGTAATCGAGCGGCAGTGCTTTCTGGGAGCCGTGCAGATACGCTTTTTGCTGACGTTGCAATGCCCCTTGCTGCACACTCTCTTCGTCACAGTGCGGCAGGCGACCGGAACCATGACTGTCGAGGCCGCCGCAGTCTCCGATATTGCGCTTGATGCCGCAAGCGGCGCGGAATGAGCAGCCCCGGCGAAGAGAAAAGCCGCCATTGCGGCGGCCGCGAACATAGATACCCGTTTCATTTTCCCGTCCTCTGATAACCCTACATCGGCGGGGAAAAAAAACGGCTGGTGAAGAATCGTTCCGTTGACGCTTGAGATCGCCTATTCGTCTCCAGTTGGGTGAGACCGGGCTGCCACGGTCGCAGCGACCTGCCGGTTTGCGCAGGCTGGCTTTCATATTATGATGCGCGCCGCGCGTTACATTCGAGCTTAAAGCCCCCTCGCATTGGCTGGGGACACGAATAGTAGTGGGGAGACGCCGCATGAACGAAGCTAGGCCCGTGACGTTGGTACCGGTACCTGCCTCCCCCAGCAATCCAGACAACAGAAAGACCTATCTCCCGGTCTCGCGGCCCGATGTGATCGAGGCGCTGCTCAGCCCGGAGCTGTGGGGAACCGAGAGCGACCGCAGCCTTGCCCGCGGCATCTTCTACAAGATGGGGTGCCTGCGTCAGCACGCCTCGGCTGTTGCGCTTAACGAACTTTCCGAGGCTTACGATCCCTTCAACCCGGACGACGATACCATCAATCTGCGCGAACTCACGACCGAGGAGCGCACGGCCAAGCGCCGTGAGCTGGTCGATACGATCCGCAGGCATGCGCTGAGCGCCAATTACGAAGAGATCACCGAGCAAGGGCTGCAGGAGATCCTCGACAAGGCGACGCCCGACGGCGTTTCGGTCGAGGTGGATTTCAGCGAATTCGAGGTCAAGCTGCTGTTCTTCCGGGGCGAAGAGGAGGATACCCGCGAAAGGCGGGATATTTCCAGGCTCTATCTTACCAAATCCCGCTATTCCGTCGCGACGTTTAATCGGCTGTTCATGGCACTGAAGTTCAAGACGGAGGAAGTTCGGATCGAGGAAATCATGAAGGCGGACGGCGTCGATGCTCAGGCTGCGCGCAACAAGCTGAAGAAGCTGCGCCGCAATGTGCCGAAAGGCGCCTCGATGGATCATGTGTATCTGAAGATCTTCAAGAACATTCCACGTTACGACGTCGAGATGCTGTTCCCAAATATTAGCGTCAAAATGAAATATCGCGATAAGATCCAGCTCGGTGGCAGTGCCCTGCTCGGCACGTTAACCTGGGCGCTTGGCACGGCAACCAAGCTGCTGGTTGCAGTCGCACTCTCGCCGATCGCACTGGCCGCCGCCCTGATCACCGGCTTTGGCGGCATCATCTATGCCCAGATCCGCAACATCTTCATCACCCGCGACCGCTATCGTATGCTGCTGGCGCAGAGTCTCTACTTCCAGAACCTCGCTAACAATCAGGGCGCGCTTGCTCTCATTGTCGATGAGGCCGAGGAGGAGGACGTGAAGGAGGAGGCCCTGCTTTACAGCCACCTGTTGGCGCAGCCGATTCCCGCCTCCGAGCTTGATGCGCTCGACCGCAAAATCGAGGAGTTCTTCAGCGCGAAATTCGGCATCCAGGTCGATTTCGACGTCCATGATGCCTTGGAACGGCTGCTGGCCTATGGCCTGGTCATCCGCTCGCCAGCCGGCGAACTGCGGGCCCTGCCGCTTACCGAGGCAGACCGGCATCTGCGCAACCGCTGGTACAATTTGGTCGACGAGGCCGCCTGATCCCCATGGCGCCCACCTACAAGGTGAGCCTCATCGCGACCGAGCCGCGGGCTGAGGCAATCGCCGCATTGCTGAGTGAGGCGCTCGATCCGCCGCCAGCGGTCAGCATTTCCGAAAGCGGCAATCTGCGCCTCGTCGAGGCCTATTTCGAAGAGCGTCCGAACCTCGATGCGCTCACGGTGCTAATTGGCGACCGCGGGACGGATGCCGGCGCGCTTCCCACTCTGACGCTTCACGAAATACCGGATGAAGATTGGGTCGCGCGGGTGCAGCGCGGTCTGCATCCGGTCAAAGCGGGGCGCTTTCTGATCCATGGCAGCCACGACCGAGAGGCTGGCCTGGGCAAGCGGTTTGCGATCGAAATCGATGCCGGCCGCGCATTCGGCACCGCCCATCACGGCACGACCCGCGGCTGTCTCATGGCGATCGATGCCCTGGCAAAGCGCGAGCGTTGGCGGAGGGTATTGGACGTTGGCACCGGTTCGGGCATTCTCGCCATCGCCGTCGCCAAAGTATCGAATGCGCAAGTGCTGGCAAGCGACATCGACCGGGTAGCAGTCGCTGTCGCCCGGGAGAATTTCCGCCGGAATGACGTCCCGGCTGCGACCCGCGCCCTCACTGCCGGCGGCACCGAGCACCCGGCCATTCGCGATCGTGCGCCGTTTGACTTGATCACCGCCAATATTCTTGCCCCACCGCTGATCAAATTGGCGCCCCGGCTTGCAGGACTGGCGGCGCCAGGGGGCCATGTCGTCCTTTCCGGGCTGCTCGACGGGCAGACCCGGGAGGTCTGCGCCGCTTATCTGTGCTCAGGGCTGGTACTGGAAGGGCGCCTGTCCCTTGAAGGCTGGACGACGCTGATCCTCAGGAAGGTATGAAAAGGGCTGCCTGGCGCGCGCATTGCCGGCAGCCCCCTTCTGTCGTGATGTATCAGACAAGCAGCGGCATATGGGAGTCGCTGCGGCGGATGTCCTTGATATCGGAGGCAGCGTAGCCGAGCTCCGTCAGTTGCTCATCGTCAAGGGTCTGGAGATAGGCGTTCACACGAAGCTGGGCCTGCTTCATCTTGACCTCGATGTAGCGATCCAACAGCCGGCGCGCAAATCCCTTGCTCCGGTCGCGCGTCTCAAGCGCACGATCAAAAGTCGTGGTGGCCATTTCATTGCTCCTGATCAAATTGGCTGGTCTTTGCCAGCTCATTGTCGTTCGACTTCGGCTAATATCGCCTGCCTCGCCCGGATTGGCCATCCGCCTTGCTGCATCGCAGCACTGCACATGCTGCATGGCAGCGAAATCTTTGCGCGGCGCCGAGATGGCGCGCTTTCCCGTTGAGAAAGCCTCAGGCGCGGCGTAGAACGCGGCATGTATCAGGAGTACGATGATATCGGAGGCCCGGCGCATGGCGCGGAGCGTGTGCGGCGTCTGCGAAAGCGATTGAGCGATCTCGATCTAGCCGGTTTCCTCGTGCCGCGCGGCGACGAATATCAGAACGAGTATGTCCCGGCGGATGCCGAGCGGCTGCTCTGGCTCACCGGATTCTCCGGATCATGGGGGCTGGCAGCAGTGCTGCGAGATAAGGCGGCGCTGTTCGTTGACGGCCGCTACACGCTGCAGGCGGCTGCGCAAACCGATCCGGCGGTGTTCGACGTGGTGAAGATCACCGAGACCAAGCCGTCGGATTGGCTCGCGGCCAATCTCGGCGAAGGCGACCGGCTCGGCTATGATCCGCGCCTGCATTCCGTGAGTGAGATCAAAGGCCTCGCCAAAGCGCTCGGCAAAAGCGGGGCGAAGCTCGAACCGGTCGAGAACAATCCGGTCACCGCGCTCTGGACCGACCGGCCGGCGCCGCCCAGCGCGCCGGTGATGCTGCAGCCGATAGCGCTCGCCGGGCGCGAAGCCTCCGACAAAACTGCCGATATCCAGAGAATGCTGCGCGAGGCGCGGCAGGACGCGGCCGTGATCACACCGCTCGACAGCATCGCCTGGCTGTTTAATATCCGCGGCGGCGATCTTCCGCACACCCCCTTCGTGCTAAGCCATGCCATCGTGCCGGCCGAGGGCAAGCCCGCGCTGTTCGTCTCGGGCGCGAAGCTCAGTAATGAGGTGCGCGCGAGCCTCGCCGATATCGCCGAAATCGCCGAGCCACCCGCTTTCGCGCAAGCCCTCGACCAGCTTGGGCGCAGCAAAGCCCGCGTGCGCATCGATCCAGGCCGCACCTCGCAATGGATTGCCGACCGGCTGACCGCCGCCGGTGCCGAGGTCCGCGAAGATGAGGATCCCTGCCTGCTTCCCAAGGCGAAAAAGAATGCCGCCGAGATTGCCGGTGCGCGCGCGGCGCATAAGCGCGATGGCATCGCCATGTGCCGTTTTCTGGCCTGGCTCGACAAGACGGCGCCCGGTGGTGAGCTGGACGAAATCGCCGCCGCGGAGCGCCTTGAGGCCTTCCGGAGAGACAATCCGGAGCTGAAGGAAGTCAGCTTTGACACGATCTCCGGCGCCGGGCCGAACGGGGCCATCGTGCACTATCGCGTGACGCGCTCGACCAACCGGAAGATCGAGCCGAACAGCCTGTTCCTCATCGATTCCGGTGGCCAGTATCAGGACGGCACCACCGACATTACCCGCACGGTCGCGGTGGGTGAGCCAACCCCTGAGATGCGGCGGCACTTCACCCTCGTGCTGAAAGGCCATATCGCCATTGCTACGGCGCGCTTCCCCAAGGGCACGCGCGGTAGCGATCTCGACGCCTTCGCACGCCGCGCGTTATGGGATGCCGGCTTCGACTATGACCACGGCACCGGACATGGCATAGGCAGCTATCTCTCGGTCCATGAGGGCCCGCAAGGGCTCAGCAAGCGCGCACCTGCCGAGCTCGAGCCGGGAATGATCCTCTCCAACGAGCCCGGCTATTATCGCGCCGGCGCTTACGGCATCCGCATCGAGAATCTGCTGCTGGTGAGGGAGCCGGAAGCCATTTCCGGCGGCGAGCGGCCGATGCTCTCGTTCGAGACGCTCACCCTTGCCCCGATCGACCACCGGCTGAGCGATCTGGCGCTGCTCACCGAGACCGAGCGAGGCTGGCTAAACGACTATCACTGGACGGTCGAGAGCGAACTCACGCCCAGGCTCGAAGGCGAAGCACAGCGCTGGCTCGAGGAGGCATGCCGCCCGCTTTGACGGCTCGACCAGAGCCAGCGGCAATCGGCTGCAAAGGAATAGAGCACCAGACTGAAAGCAATCGCGCAAAGGGCAGTGCCAACACGCGCCGGGCAGAATGGCATCAGCGCGAGGAGCGGCGCGCTTGCCTGCAGGACGAAGATGACCTTGCGCCGGATCAGCGGTTTCAGCGGCGCCCTGAAGCGCGGGCTCACCCCGCCGAGGACGACGAAGGCGTAGCGCGGGCAGCCATAGACGGCAATCCATGGCCCAATTGCGCCGGTCGCCGTGACCAGCAACGACAACACCAGGATGAAGAGCGCGTCAGCCTCCATGTCGAAATAGGCGCCGAACCTACTCGCCATGCCGCTGCGCCGCGCCGCATACCCATCCAGCCCGTCAAGCAACAGGACCAAGCCGGCGAGCCCAATCGCTAGCCAGCGCATCGTATCCGTCAGAGGAAGCCCGCCCCCGGCAGCGTGGTCACTGGCTAGCCCGAACAGCAGCGCGGTCATGCTGGCTCGCGCCAGGGTGATGGCATTGGCAAGCCCGAAGCGCTGGGCATGGTCATGACGCGAAAGGCCGCGGATGATCAGCAGCACCACCACACCATAGCAAAGCGCGGCGATGATGGTTCCTCGCCAGCTCAGCACCGCAGCGCTGATAGCGATGAGGAGGGAGCCCGCCAGCCCACCGCCAAACAAGGCCAGATGCAGGCCGGCATCGCGGAAAAGCGGGCTGATAGAATTCGGCTTAAGGCGAGGTGCTTCGAAAACGTTCTCGGCGAGGTGGACCATTGGGCATGCCCCCAGAGCAGACGCGGTCACAGCCGCCAACTCCTGCTAGCGGCTCGAGGTCAACCTAAGGCGCAAAGTGGGCCGCCTTCCGGTGTTTCTCGGGCGAAATCTTGGTCAGCCGGGCGATGCGGCGGCGGAAATCGGCCTGGCAGGAGGTCTGGCGACGAGCGGCATACGATATGCACAACGGAAAGTGCCTAGCGCGAACGGCGAGCAAACAAATGTCCAGATCGACGCCGATGATGGGGTATCAACCGTGTGGTTGCCGATCGACTGACGCTGCCATCCCCGACGGTAATAGCCGCTAAGACGGTATCCCGTCGGGCGAATTGGAAACGGAGTTGCGCTCCAGTTGAAAAAATCAAGCGCAATGCTGGCTCGACAGTTTACAGTTTTATGTGCGAAACCTTGTATGCCACGAAACTGAGTGCCTTATGGCATCCGGCAGTGAGGGGAGTATCCGCAAAGGTGAAGGTACGAGGGGGCGTCATGCAAGTACCTTTCCCCCTCCAATTTGGGCGGAGCCATTTCGATCGGCGGACCGCAATGCCCGACAGCTTTAGAGGAGAGTTCTGACGATGCTTCGTCATGTGCGTTCGTTTGTTGCCTTGGCAGCCGCACTGGTTTGCGCGGCTGTAGCGGGAGGTCCTGTTGCGGCTGAGGACAAGTTTCCCTCGCGGCCGATTGAATTGATCGTGCCCTTTGGTCCGGGCGGCGGCGCCGACCAGCTGGCCCGTCTCACGGGCAAACTTCTAGAGCCAATTGTCGGCCAGGGCATCCCGGTGGTCAATGTGCCGGGCGGGACCGGCGCGACCGGCATGGCCAAGCTGATCGCCGCTCCGGCGGATGGCTATTCTGCCGCGATCTACATCGCAGACACGCACGCTTTGCTGGCTGGCGACAATCCGCGCTGGGGCGTTGATGACATCATCCCGCTCGCAGTGATGATCCAGCAGCCTTCCTTCCTGCTTGTGGCGAAGGACAGCCCCTACAAGACTTGGGACGATTTCGCCAAAGCCGCCAAGGCCGAGCCCGGCAAGCTCAAGGTGGCAACCGTCGGCTTCGGCAGCGTAGACGAGTTCACGCTCAAGCATCTCGAGACCAAAGGCGGCATCAAGGTCGTGCAAGTGCCGTTTTCCAAGCCTTCCGAGCGCTATGTCTCGATCCTCGGCGGCCATGCCGATGCACTCTATGAGCAGGGCGGCGACGTGGCGCAGTTTATCAAGAGCGGCGAGATGCGACCGATCCTGATGTTCGGCGACAAGCGTATGGCGGAATTCCCCGATGTTCCGGCCTCGGGCGAGCTGGGCTTTACCGTTTCGCTGCCGCAGTTCCGCGCCATCGTAGTGCGCTCCTCAACGCCCCCGGAGAATGTGAAAACCATGTCCGATGCGCTCTCCAAAATCGCTGGCACCGAGGAGTTCAAGACCTTCCTCAAGGACAGCCTTGCTGATCCGAACAGCTTCATGTCGGCCGAGCAAAGCCGGGATTTCCTGAAAAATCAGCTGGACGACATGAAGAAGGCGATGGCCGGCAGCTGATCGCAAGCTATGGCTCGCTTCCGGCAGGAGGCGCCACTACTGCCAAGGGGCCCAAGGCCCGCGCGACCGGGAGCCAATCGCAATTTCCATATTTGCGGATGCCCGCTCATATGGGCATCCTTTATGAGCAATCGCCAGCGCTCGGCTTCCTCGCCGATGCCGCTGGCGAGCACGCATGACGTAAGGAGGTAACGATGCAGTTGCACCGCATATGGCAGGCGCTTCCTTACGCCATCCTCCTCGCCCTTGCCGCCTGGTTCTACCGGCTGGCAGCGGAAATCCAATATGCGCATCAGGGCGACAATCTGGGGCCTGATTTCTGGCCGCATATGGTGCTCGCGGCAATGATGGTGATCTGCCTTTTCCAGGGTGCGCGGCTGATGCTGTTCGGCGGCGACGCTAGGTCCGCAAGCGGCGATGACATAAACGATGAGGAGACGCCGCGCTCGAACCTGCTGCTGGCCCTCGGTGTTGTCTTGACGATCGCCTATGGCGCGTCGGTGACGACTCTCGGCTTCCTGATCGCCACCTTCCTGTTCATGGTGCTGTTCATGTATATCGGACGTTACCGCGCACATCTTGTCATCTGGCTCTCGAGCCTGTTTGGCGCCGTGCTCATGACTCTCCTGTTTCAGAAAGCGGTCTATGTATCGCTGCCGCGCGGCGTTCCGCCTTTCGACCAGGTGACGGACCGGCTGCTCTCCCTGTTCTGACCGGGACACAGGCCCTTGCCAACGCGCCAACGCCGCTCGGAAGTCATCCATGGACACCCTCATTCATCTCGGCAACGGTTTCCTGGTCTGCCTTGAGCCCTTCAATTTCATGCTTCTCCTCATCGGGATCATACTCGGTCTCCTTGTCGGGGTACTGCCCGGCCTGACGCTGGTGATGGGGGTCGTACTCTGTCTCCCCTTCACCTATAAGATGGAGATCACACCCGCTATCATCCTGCTCACCGCGATGTATGTGTCGGGCACTTATGGCGGCGCTTTCACCTCGATTCTGTTCCGCATCCCCGGTGAGCCGATTTACGTGCCGCTGCTTTGGGACGGCTATGCCATGGCGCGCGCCGGGCAGCCGTCGAAGGCGCTCGGCTGGACATTGGTTGCGGCATTTGTCGGCGGAACGCTATCGGCGATCATTATGGTGCTGCTGACAGGGCCGGTCGCGCATTTTGCGCTGCGCTTCTCTTCACCGGAATATTTCGCGGTGATCGCCTTCGGATTGGCCTCGGTAGTGTCGCTGGCGCGCGGGTCGCTCCCCAATGCGCTCATCAGCCTGTGCCTTGGGCTCGTCATCGCGACGGTGGGGACCGACACCACCTATGGCGCCTCGCGCTTCGCCTTCGGCCTGCCGATTCTGGAGGACGGTATCGAATTCTTGGTGGTGATGGTCGGCGCCTATGGCGTTGGCGAGGTGCTGACGCGCTTGGAACGCGGCTTTGCCAGCGCTCCGGTTGCCTCCACCTCCGCGACTAAGACAGAGCTGCCCACATTCAGCGAAATACGTGGCGTCACCGGCATGCTGCTGCGGAGCACGATCATCGGCAATATCATCGGCATCATTCCGGGCGCCGGCGCCACCATCGCATCTTTTGTCAGTTACGGCGTGGAAGGGCAGATCGGGGCGCGGCGGGCGCAGCTTGGCTCTGGTATTCCGGAAGGCATTGTTGCCCCACAAAGCGCAGCTACGGCATCCGTTGGCGGCGCGATGGTGCCGCTGCTCGCCATCGGCCTGCCGGGGAGCGGGGCGACCGCCGTCATTCTCGGCGCCTTTATGCTGCACGGCATCCAGCCCGGCCCGCAGGTGATGCTCACTTCCGGCGCTATGGTCTATGCCATCTTCGCCTCGCTGTTCCTCGGCATCGTGGTGATGTCGGTGCTGGGCTATTTCGCTATCCGCCCCTTGGTGAAAATTCTCGATTTCCCGGAGGCAGTTGTCTCCGCTTTCGTGATGTTGTTCTGCTTCATCGGCGCATTGTCGATCCGTGGCAATGTCACCGATCTCTGGCTGATGATCGCCTTCGGCATCGTTGGTTATATCTTCGAACGGCTGCGTTTTCCGATCGCGCCCATGGTGTTGGGCGTGATCCTCGGGCCGCTGGCGGAGGAGTCCTTCCTCAATTCGATGATCAGCTTCGGCAATGATTGGACGGTGTTCTTCACGCGGCCGATTTCCGGCGTGCTCATGGCGCTCACCGGCATCATCTTGATGGTTCCCATTGTCGGAGCGATGCGCGTGCGGATGCGTTCTCCGTCCTCTGTCGAGGCAAAGCGGGGGGCTTGAATGAGCGCCGCTCGCGGGGATTGGAAGCGCAACCCATATCCCCCTTGCTACCATCAGGTAAGGAAAGTTTGAGATGAGCTCTATCGCCGTTTCGTCAATTACGCCGGCCGCCACCGCCATCGACGAGGTGATGCGCCGAGCCCGCGCCGCGCAAGAGGAATTCGCAACCGCCACACAGGAGCGCACCGACGAAGCCGTGCGCGCGCTCGCCTGGTCGCTTTACAACCCGGCACATGCGCGCGAGCTTGCGGAGCTGGCGGTCGAGGATACCGGCCTTGGCAATGTGCCGGACAAGATCATCAAAAAGCAGCGCAAGACCTTCGGTACGCTGCGCGATCTTCTGCGTGCCAAGTCGGTCGGCATTATCGAGGAAGATCCCGCCAAGGGGATCGTCAAATATGCCAAGCCGATGGGCGTGATCGCGGCGGTAACGCCCTCCACCAATCCCGGCGCAACGCCCGTCAACAAGGCGATGATGGCGATCAAGGGACGCAACGCCATTATCATCGCACCCTCTCCTCTCGGCTATAACACCACTGCCCGGACGGTGGAGTTCATGCGCGCCGAGTTGGAAGCCGTGGGCCTGCCCGCCGATCTGGTGCAGATCCTGCCCTCTCCGGTAACGAAAGATTCAACCGAAGCCTTGATGCGCGCTGCCGATCTGGTGGTGGTGACCGGCAGCCAGGATAATGTGCGCCGTGCCTATTCGAGCGGTACGCCTGCCATTGGCGTCGGCGTTGGCAATGTGCCGGTCATGATCGACGCGAGCGCCGATCTGGACGATGCGGCGGCGAAAATCTGCGCCTCGAAGATTTTTGACAACTCCACTTCTTGCTCGTCGGAGAATTCCGTCATTATTCTCGACGGCATTTACGACGCCGCGGTCGACGCACTGCGCCGTGTCGGCGGATATCTCTGCACGCCGGCGGAGAAGGACACCGTTCAGCGAACGCTTTGGCAGAACGGTAAGCTGAACCGCAATCTCATCGCCAAGGATGCGCCGGTGCTGGCGACGAGCTTCGGCCTGCCAACTGAAGCGCATCATGCTACATTTTTCATGGTCGAGGAAACGGGCGTCGGTCGCAACTACCCATTGTCCGGAGAAAAACTATCGCTCGTGCTCACCGTCTATCGCGTGCGGGATTTCGCCGCCGCCAAGGCGAAGCTGCGCGAGATCCTCAACCATCAAGGGAGGGGACACTCCGTCGGTATTCACACCCAGGACATGGATCATGCGCGGGAGCTGGCGGATGGAGCTGGAAATTGTGCGCGTGCTGGTCAACTTTGCCCATACATTCGGCAATGGCGGCGGCTTCGATAGCGGGCTCGATTTTACACTCAGCATGGGCTGCGGTTCCTGGCAGAAAAACAGTATTTCCGAAAACCTCAGCTACAAACACTTCCTCAATATCACGCATCTCGTGACAAAAATTCCCGAAGATAAACCGTCTGAGGAAGAGCTGTTCGGGCCGCATTGGCGTCGGATCGGCTATCAAGGGACAGGCCGATGAACGTCCTGGAGCATGTGGCCAAGGCGCATGTGCTGGCGGCGCGAAATATTCCGGTGCCGCCGGGGAGATTATGCAGCACCCCTGAGGAAGCCGCCCAGGCTTTCGCAGAGATCGGGCCTTGCGTGGTCAAGGCGCAGGTTCCGACCGGCAAGCGCGGTAAGGCGGGCGGGATCAAGAGGGCCGACAACGCCGAGGAAGCACGGCAGGCCGCCGCCGCGATCCTGGGCATGGACATCGACGGCCATAAGGTGGAGAGCGTGCTGATCGAGCGGCGCGCCGAAATTGCCCGCGAGCTCTACGCGGCTGTGATGACCGATTTCTCGGCCGCGCAGCCCCTCATTCTGTTTTCGCCAGAGGGCGGCATGGACATCGAGGAGATCGCCGCCACCCGCCCCGAAGCACTGCGCCGCCTGCATGTGCCGATCACGCGCGGCCTGACAATTGCCGATGCCGAGACCATGCTGGAGGGCCTTGATCTCGGCGAGGGCCGGGCCGCGATTGCCGACATACTGCTAGAGCTCTATCAAGCTTACCGCGAGACGGATGCCGAGCTGATCGAGATCAACCCGCTCGCCGTGCTTAGCGATGGCTCGGTGGTGGCGCTCGACTGCAAGCTGACCATCGACGACGCTTCCGCCGGCCGCCAGCCGGAACTCGCGCCCCTTGCCGCGCCGGAAAAGCTGACTGCGCTCGAAGCCCGCGCTCGCGATGCCGGGCTCAAATTCATTGAGCTCGATGGCAATGTCGGCCTGCTTGCCAATGGCGCTGGCCTGACGATGACCACCATGGACGTGATTGCGCATCTTGGCGGCCGTCCGGCCAATTTCCTCGAAATTGGCGGCGAGGCCTACACCAAGGCGGAGGTGGCGCTCGGCCTCGTGCTGGCGCATCCGCAGATTCGCAGTCTTGTGGTCAATTTCTGCGGTGCTTTTGCCCGCACTGATGTAATGGCGGATGGGGTCACGGCGGCGTGGCAGAAGCTGGAGCCGCCCATTCCGGTGTTCTTCTCGATCCACGGCACCGGCGAGACGGAGGCCGTCGCCATCGTGCGCGAGCGGCTCGGCATCGAGCCTTATGACCTGATGGAAGACGCGGTGAAGGCTGCGATCGAGGCCGCGCGATGATCTACCGCAGAGGGCAGCGGGTGCTGGTTCAGGGTATCACCGGCAAGCAGGGCAGCTTCTGGACGGAGAAGATGGCCGGCGCCGGCACGACCATTGTCGGGGGCGTCAATCCGAAACGCGCCGGCGAAACCTATTTGGGCGTGCCGGTATTCGCCTCGGCCAGCGCGGCGATGAACGAAACGCCCTTCGACATCGCGGTGATGTTCATCCCGCCGAACGCGGCGAAGGAGGCGGCGCTCGACGCCATCGATGCCGGAGCGAAGGCCATCGTCATCCTGACCGAGCACATCCCCGCCCATGACGTGCTCGCCATCCGCGAGGCGGCCAGGACGGCCGGCACCCAGATCATCGGCCCGAATACAGCTGGCCTCGTTACGCCTGGCGCCGGCTTTGTCGGCATCATGCCGGGGCATAATCCGAACATCTTCCAGCCCGGCCGCGTGGGCGTGATCTCGCGCAGCGGCTCGCTCGGCACGCTGATCTGCCTGAACCTGACCCGCGCAGGCCTTGGCCAATCGGCCTTCATTGGCATTGGCGGCGATCCAATGATCGGCACTACGACCCTCGATGCGCTGGTCGCGCTCGATGAGGACGCCGCCACCGACGCCGTCGTGCTGGTCGGCGAGATCGGCGGCGCCATGGAAGAGGTTGCAGCCGGCTATGCGCGCGGCATGACGAAACCGGTCGTCGCTTTCATTGCTGGCAGGGTGTCGCCGCTGGGCAAGAAGATGGGGCACGCCGGCGCGATCGTCACCGGGTCGGCCGGCAGCTATTCCGGCAAACGCAGTGCGCTCGAGGGCGCAGGCGTGGCGGTCGCCGATACGCCGTCGCAGATCCCCGTTTTGGTCTCAGCGCGCCTAGCGGATGGCGCGAAGGCGCCTGCCGGCTAAATTCTCTTCGCCGGCATCGCGATGATATTGCACAACCAAAGGCCACACTTATTGGGGAAGTAATTGATGACAAATGTACGTAATGCGTTAATTACGAAAGCCCGACCGATTGCCCTGATATGCGAGGAGCTTCTAATATCTCGCAAATTGAACCTGTTCGGAAAAGCACTTATTACATCCCGTCGTTTGACGCCTCACTTTAGCCAAAAAAGATGATTTTCCTAAGATGTGAACCGAGGGAAGTATTATGGACCGGTTGAATAAAGTATTTTTACGCCTGTTGCTAACATTTGCGGCATTCGTCGCGATCGCGCCATTTGCCGACAGTTTCGCGCAACAGCAGACCGCCGCCGCTCCCCAGGACCGCAGCCGCGTTGCGGCAACACCCGCCTATCAAGACCGCAAGCGGGAGATCAACGAGAACGTCGTGACCATCATGGCGTCGGGCACATCCAGCCCCTATACGGTCTTCGCCGAGGACATGCGTGACGTGCTCGACCAGCAGGACACGCCGGGCGGCCTGCGCATCCTGCCGATATTGGGCAAGGGTGGCGCGAACAATGCGCTCGACGTGCTTTTGCTGCGGGGCGTCGACATGGGCGTTATCGAGCAGAGCGATGTCGATATCGGCCGGCAGAAAGAACCCGCCGTGTTCGCCGAATGTCGAGAACCGCCTGCATTATATCGCCAAGCTCGCGAACTCGGAATTCCAGCTGATCGCCCAGAACGAATACAAGACGCTCTATGACCTCGCCGGGAAGAAAGTGAACTTCTTCAAGAAGGGCTCATCGACCGACATCGCCTGCACGAAGATTTTTGGCATCCTCAACATCAAGGTCGAAGCCGTCTATCTTGACCAGAATGAAGCCAATGCCAAGCTGAAGAGCCGCGAAATCGACGCTGCCGCCCGCTTTGCCGGCGCGCCTCACAATGCGTTCGTCGGCTTCAAGGCAGAGGACAAACTGCATTTCATTCCCGTCGATACAGAGTCGATACCGCCGGCAGATTTCGGCAAGCTGCTGGAGGCTTATTCCCCAGCGCTCCTGAAGAACGAGCATTTTCCCGCACTGATCGCGGGCGACAAGCCGGTGCCGACCGTCGCGGGCGCCATGCTGCTCGTCGTCTATAACTGGCCGCCCAACACTGAGCGCTATCAGCGGGTGACCAACTTCGTGAACCAGTTCTTCTCCAACATCGAGAAGTTCAAGGGACCCGGCCGGCATCCGAAGTGGAAGGAAATCAACCTCGCTGCCAACGTTCCGGGATGGACGCGCTTTGCCGCGGCCCAGGAATGGCTCAATCAGTGGAAGCAGTCCGAGAAGACTGCAAGCAGCGAAGTACGGGCCGCGTTCGACGACTTTCTGAAATCGCGTGGAAACACGCGGCCCATCACGCAGGACCAGCGTGAAACGCTGTTCAGCCAGTTCCTCGAATGGTGGAATACGCAGAAGACTTCGCAGCGCTAAAATGTCTAAGGCGGCGTCCCCAAGGGTGCCGCCTCAAGCATGGATCCCGGGTCTTTGCTGGCTCCACAATCGCCTTGGCGACAAGGGTTCCGGCTTTCGGCATTCGTAACCAGAGCTTTCCCGGCGGAAAGTTTCGGGCGGATGCGGGAGCCGTCGAGAAGGATCTTTTTCGATGACCCAAATCTGCGGATGCTCTGTTCCGCGCCGTCTCGTCCGCCGTGCCCGCCTTGCGTGCTCCGGCGCTCTGATGCTGACGCTCTCGGGCGCCCATGCCTGGGGTTTATCAGCACCGCCGCCGGCCTTGAAACCCCTGATAGCGGTTCTCGAAGCAGATCGGCCGCAGGCGCCGGTGACACTCGTTCAAGCCACCGGTGAGGCAGCGACTTTTAAGGCCAGCAATGCGTCCGGCCCGGCCGGCCAGCCAATTCCCCTGAAGGTCGACCCGCTCGGCACCGATAATGAGGAAGACGGCCAGCTATTCGTTTTCACTGGCCTCCCGGCAGGAGTGACGCTGCATCCAGGCGGAAATTTCGGGGATTTCTGGGCCGTGAATGCGAGCGTCATCAGTGATCTCACCTTGATAACCCCTTCCGATTTTTCCGGCACCTTCACCGTCTGGATCACGCGGTCACGCAAGGAAACCAACAGCGCCAAGTCCGCTTCGATCACCGTCACCATCGGCCAGCCCGCCACCACCCCGACCGCAGCGACTGCGGAACCGGCGCGCCGGGAGACTGCCGCGCCCGCTACGCGCGAAACGACCGCGCCCGCCAGCCGTGACACTGGGAGCACTGGCAAGCCGCGCAGCAGCGGCGCCCCCAACGAGGCAATGCTGATGGCGCGGGCGAATGAAAACTTCGCCAAAGGCGATGTCGCCGGTGCCCGGGTGATCTATGAATATCTAGCCATGCAGGGCAGCTCCATGGCCGCCATGGCCATGGGCGAAACCTATGATCCTCTCGTGCTGGCAAAGCTCGTCGTCAAAGGTCTCGAGGCGGATCCGCAGAGAGCCCAGGAATGGTATGAGAAAGCCGAGGCGCTGGGCAGCCAGGAGGCGCGCAGCCGGCTGAACGCACTCGCTGCGCGTTAGCTAAAGCAGCGGTGCTCCGCGTCCATCCAAAACCGAGCCCGCACTAGACGTCTGGCCCAAAGGTGATGCGTGCGGCAGTGCCGGATGCAAATGCTTCGACCTGGGGCAGGCAGATGTCCTTGAACACGGCAATGCTCGCCTCAGCGATCCGCGCCGGCACATCGCCCAGCTCGCCGCGCCTGGCGGCCAGCGTAATCCGGCGATAGAGCGTCGGGCCGGGCGCCGCGATGCAGCGCAGCTGCGGCAAATGCAGCGCGCCCTGCAGGATGCACAGGGGCGTCGCGAGCGTCCAGCCGAGGCCCGCGGCAACAACGGCAAGCAGCGGGTCGGATGTGTCGAATTCGAGCCGGTGCGCGGGCTCGATGCGCAGGCGGCGCAGATGCTGTTCGATCTGGCGGCCGGTATGCGAGCGGGCGCTGAAGCGGATAAGATCCAATGTCGCGGCGAGTGCTGCCAGATCATCCGCAGGACCGGTATAGCGCGCGGGCAGTACGAGGAGGTGAGGCTCAGTCAGGATCTCATGGCGCTCCAGGTCCGTGCCACCCAGCGCATCGGCATCGGCAGTGATGACGATGTCCACCTCGCGGGCAAGCAGCGCCTCGCGGTGGTTTGCCGATAGCCCCGACCATACCGACCAGCGCGCCGCCATGCCGCGCAATCGCGTCACCAGATGCGCGCCGATGGCGGATGCGACAGTGTCGAGCATGGCGAGACGCAGATGCGGCAGCGTCCCGCTGCCCAGATCGCGCACCGCAGCGACGGCCTCATTCGCACCCCGGATGACCGCCGCCGCGCGCTCCTTCAGTGCAATGCCGGCAGGCGTGAGGCCGAGCGGGCGGGTGTCGCGGTCAAAGAGCCTCGCGCCGAGCGCCGCCTCCATTCCCGCGATCATCTGGCTGACGGCGGATTGTGTCAGGCTGAGCCGGCGGGCGGCGACGGACATCGAGCCAGCCTCAATGATCGAGAGGAAGACCGCAAGGTCCCGCAGCTCGATGTCGAAAGGCGGATAGGAGTCGCTTGCCCTATGCGGGACGGTCTTTAAGCGTGCTCGGGCGGGATTGGGTCTCATGAGGGGCCCCTCTCCGGGAGAGGCGGTCGGGTTAAGGATTACTCATCAGTTTTATCACTGTTCGGCAAACGCCAGCTTGACGCCCAGGGCGGCAAAGGCGCCCGCGAATGTGCGGCGCATCCACGTGAGCACCTTCGGGCGCGAGATGACGTGACGCCGCACGGAAGCTGCGAAAACGCCATAGCAGACGAAGACGACAAAGGTGAGCAGCATGAAAACAGCGCTCAGGTCGAGCATCCGGATCAGCGCATTCGGCTCATCTGAGCTCATAAATTGGGGCAGGAAGGCAAAGAAGAAGATCGAGAGCTTTGGATTGAGGATGTTGATCCAGATGCCAGAGAGGACGATTTGGCGCGCTGAGCACGGTGCCACCGCCTCCTCTATCTTGAGGGGGCCGTGGTCCTGCAAGGTTCTCCACGCAACGTAGAGAAGATAGGCGACGCCTAGATATTTGAACGTCTGAAAGGCCACCGCGCTTGCATGGAGGAGGGCTGCCAGGCCAGTGATCGCCGCCGCCATATGCGGAATGATGCCGAGCGTGCAGCCAAACGCGGCGACGATGCTGGCACGGCTTCCTCGTGAAAGGCCGGCCGCGAGTGTGTAGACGACGCCAGTGCCCGGCGAGACCACGACGATCAAAGACGTCAGCAGAAATTCGAGGCTCATGGCGCGATCCTCCGGCGACCAATTGGCGCCCGCTATAGAATCTGGCTCAAGAATTCCTTGGTGCGCGGGTCTTTCGGGGCGGCAAAGAACTCCTTCGGCGCCCCATGCTCGACGATCACCCCCCGGTCGGTGAAATAGATATGGTCGCCGATCTCGCGCGCGAAGCCCATCTCGTGGGTGACGAGGATGCAGGTCATGCCGTCCTCCGCGAGCTCGCGGATGGTAACGAGCACCTCCTTCACCGTCTCCGGATCGAGCGCGGCGGTCACCTCGTCGAACAGCATCACTTGGGGGTTCATGGCCAGCGAACGGGCGATCGCGACGCGCTGCTGCTGGCCACCCGACAGCTCCCCAGGAAAAGCATCTTCCTTGCCGTCAAGGCGCACCTTGGCGAGGAGTTTTATAGCGCGCTCGCGAACGGTATCCTTCGGCTGCCGCAGCACGTGGATCGGCGCCATCATGATGTTCTCGATCGCCGTGCGGTGCGGGAACAGATTATATTGCTGAAACACCATGCCGACCTTCTTGCGCAGCTCCAGCTTGTTGAGCCGCGGGTCGTGCACCTCCTGGCCCTCGACAGTGATCGAGCCCTCATTGATCGGCACCAGGGCGTTGATGCAGCGCAGGACGGTCGATTTTCCCGAGCCCGAAGGCCCGATGATACAGATTACCTGCCCCTTCATCACATCGAAGGAAATGCCTTTGAGTACTTCGAACTCGCCGAACGACTTTGCGCACGTTCTTCAGCGAGACGATGGGTTCAGCGGTTGTCCAGGCCATGGGCAGAAATCTCTCGCTCAGGTTACGACGTGATAGCGGCGCTCCAGGACCTGGGTCCAGCGCGCGATAGGATAGCAGTAGACGAAGAACAGCAGGAGCAGCATACCGTACATCGGGATGAGCAGCTCCGATCGTCCACCTTCGGCGGCGAGCGCCTGTCCTGTCAGGGTCATGCTGTCGGCGACACCGACGATGGAGATCAGCGTAGTCGCCATAGTGAGAATGGCGTACCAGTTCATCCAGGGCGGCAGCATCCGCTTCACGCATTGGGGCAGGATGATCAGCCGGAAGGTCTGAGACCGCGAGAAGGCAAGGCTCTCGGCGGATTCCCATTGTCCGGTGGGAATGGAGTTGATCGCCCCGCGCGTTACCTCGGCGATGTTCGCCATGATCGGCAGAGCGAGGCCGATCACCGCCTTGACCCAGGCCGGAAACGACACGATCGTGCCAAACAGCTCGATGCGATAGGGCAACAGTAGGATGGCGAAGAACAGCAGCACCAGCCAGGGCGAGTTGCGGAAGAACTGCGTAATCCCCCATGAGATCCGGCGAACAATCACGCCTTGCGACACCAGCATCACCCCGAGCACGACGCCGGTCACCGTGCCGATTGCCATGGTCAGAAAGCTAACCAGAATGTTGAGCAGGAAGCCGCCGACCTCACCCGGAGGGCCGAACAGTATGAGCGGCAGCCAGCGCCAGATGGTGGCGAGAATCCCGGGGCGCTGCTGGCCATTGAGCTGGGCATAGGCTTCGCCGGCCATCAGGCTGAAAGCGAAGATGGCAACGAGCGCGATCAGCACGCGTGGAGTAAAGATGCGCTTTGGCGCGTCGAGCACGCCCCAATCGGCCCACTGGCGTGGTGTCGCGAGAGCGGGGGAAGGGGCGGGGAGGACGGTAAAAGGTTTCAAATCCGCTGTGGGCGCTGTCGTTGCGAATGGAGCAGAAGGAGTGCGTCGATATACGACGGATCGCCCCCTCTCCCGCTGGGAGAGGGTGGGGGTGAGGGGTTGCGGAGTAGCGGTGAGGCAAGGCCTTTGATCATCGAAAGGGCGTACCCCCTCACCCTGTCCTTCTCCCCTTGGGAGAGGGAACCGGATGCGACGTACGAGGCGTTTGGCGAAACCTTCCCTCATTGCCCATACCCCGGAATGCGCAGCGCCTTCTCCCAGCGATCCATAACCCACACCAGGATGCCAACCAGGCCGATATAGAACACGAACAAGGTCAGCATCATCTCCATGACATTCACCCTGTCCGACCAGATCTGATTGGCGACGAACAGCGCCTCCGGCACGGCAATCGCATAAGCGAGCGTCGTGGTCTTCACCAGATTGACGATGTTGTTGGTGAGCGCGGGGATCACGATCCGCAGCGCCAAGGGGAACACCACATAGCGATACACCTGCATCTGCTTGTAGCCGAGGGCGCTTGCCGCCTCGGTCATGGTGCGCGGCACTGCCTCGATGCCGGAGCGAAAGATCTCGACATTGAAAGCGCCGGCGAAGAAGGACAGCGAGATCGTTGCCCACGTGAAATTGGAAAGCAGCGGCTGCAGCGTACCGTATTCCGTATGCACGCGCGGCAGGAGCGGCCCGAGCGCGAAATAGAAGAAGTACATCTGCACCAGCGGCGGGGTGTTGCGGAAGAACTGGATGTAGCCTTGGGTGAAGCCGCGCACCAAGCGGTTGCCGGAGGTTTGCAGCCAGGCGCCGATAATGCCGATGATGATGCTGAGAAAAACACTGAGCACGGAGAGTTCGATGGTCACCCACATGCCGCGCAGGAGGCGCACCCGCTCATAGGGGTCATAGAATTGGACAAAGTTGATTCCGGTATCGTTGTAGAGCTCCCGGAGCCACTGCGCCAATGCTTCCATCGATACCGCCCCACCCCCGATAATGCTCATAGAGGAAACGGGCGCCCTTCAAGACGCCCGTTCCACCAGATTACTTGGCTTTCGCGCTGGCTTCCTCGAGCCACTTGGTATTCTGGCCCAGCCACTTCTTCTCCAGCTCGAGCAGCTTGCCGCTCTTCAGCCAGTCGGCAACCATCTCGCTCATGAACTTGCCCCACGGGCCGTCCTTGTCTTCGCTTTTCACGGCCAAGCCCCACGGCAAGGGAGCGATGTCGAGCTGCACGACCTCGAAATCCTTCCATTTGTCGGCGTCGGCTTTCTTCTTGTAAATGAGCAGCACATCGTCATAGGCGAAGCCAACGCACTGGCCGTTGAGCAGGGCCTGTTCGTTCTCAGGCACGCCCTTGAACGCCACCAGATCGGTCATGGTCATCTTGGACTGGATCTCGGTGTTATAGAACGAGCCCTGGATCGCGCAGACCGGCTTGCCCTTCAGGTCGGCGCCGGACTTGATGTTGGCGCTCTTGGCCGCAAGCAGGGCCACGCCGCTCGCATAGTAGTAAGGCTCGATGATGCCTACCGCCTTCTTGCGCTCGTCATTGACGCTCATGGTGGCGATCATGAGGTCGGTTTTGCCCTGCTGCAGGAACTGCATGCGGTTGGAGGCAACCACAGGTTCGAGCTGCACCTTGACGCCGAGCTTGTCGGCAACGAGCTTTGCCATATCGGGCTCCATGCCCACGATCTGACCGGAGGGATCGCGGAAGCCATAAGGCGGATAATCGGCCTTCACGCCGACAACCAGAGTGCCCTTCTTTTTGATGTCCTCCAAGGCATCGGCGCGGGCAACGCCCGTCAGCCAGCCGACCATAGCAGCGGCCATCACTAAAATCTTCACTGCGGATTTATAAGTCATTTCAATCCTCTTCTCCGCGTTGGCAATAATCTTCGCGCCTGTCGTCAGCGCTCGGGATGCAAGGCTTGCGCCATCCCCATATACCGAAACGCGCCCCCATGATGGTGCGCCGCAGCGGCTTTGTGCCTTACGAGATAAGGTGACCGGGATCGATCTCTTGGCGGGACGGTCTCAATTCCTGCATGCGACAAATTCCGACATCCGGTGAGAATACACAAGTCTCCTTTTTGGTGAAAAGTGCTAGAGACCATTTAGGCGATGCCTGGATTTCCGCGCCACCTCCGGCTCTTACGGCAGGATCTGCAGATCGGCCCAGGCTACTTGGGAATGCAACAAGGCAAGCACTCGGGCAGAGCAAGATCAGCAACCTCGCAGAGTCTGATCGGATCTCATTAATTTTGCTTATGCCATGCAGATCGCCAGAGAATGCGCTATGTCCAGGTGATGACCAGAAAATACTCGGCCTATCGTTTGCTTCGCGAGGCGCTCCGCGGCAACCGCGGCTGGGAGCGCGCCTGGCGTGATCCCGAGCCCCAGCCCTGCTATGACGTGGTGATCGTCGGCGGTGGTGGGCATGGGCTCGCCTCCGCCTATTATCTCGCCAAGCTGCATGGCGTGAAGAATGTCGGCGTCCTCGAGAAGGGCTGGCTTGGGGGTGGCAATACCGGGCGCAATACCACGATTGTGCGCTCCAATTATCTGCTGCCGGAGAATGCGAACTTTTACGAGCATTCGATGAAGCTGTGGGAGGGCCTTAGCCAGGACCTCAACTTCAACGTGATGTTCTCCCAGCGCGGTGTCCTTAACCTCGCCCATTCCGACGGGCAGATGGACGCCTACGCCCGGCGTGGCAATGCCATGCGGCTCGCCGGCATCGATGCGGAACTGCTGACGCGCGAGGAGGTGCAGCGCATGGTGCCGCATCTCGACTTTTCCGAGAATGCGCGCTTCCCGATCTATGGTGGCCTTCTGCAGCACCGCGCCGGCACCGCGCGTCACGACGCGGTGGCCTGGGGATATGCCCGCGCCGCGGATGCGCTCGGCGTCGACATCATCCAGAACTGCGAAGTCGTCGGTTTCCGCCGCGAAGACGGCCGCATCACCCATGTCGAGACCACGCGCGGGGCGATCCGCGCCGGCAAGATCGGGCTGGCTGTCGCCGGGCATACATCGCAGGTGGCGGCACTCGCGGGTCTCAAGCTGCCGATCGAGAGCTATGCGCTGCAGGCTTTCGTCACCGAAGCGCTGAAGCCCTTCCTCGATACCGTGGTCACCTTCGGCGCCGGCCACTTCTATATCAGTCAGTCCGACAAGGGCGGGCTGGTGTTCGGCGGCGATCTCGACTTTTACAATTCCTACGCGCAGCGCGGCAATCTCGCCAACTGGGAGGACGTAGCCCGCGCAGGGCTAGCGCTGTTCCCGAGCCTCGGCCCGTTGCGGGTCCTGCGCTCCTGGGGCGGCATCATGGACATGACCATGGATGGCTCGCCGATCATCGGCAAGACGCCGATCGACAATCTCTTCATCAATGGAGGCTGGTGCTATGGCGGCTTCAAGGCGACGCCCGCCTCCGGCTGGGTGTTCGCCCACACCCTCGCGACCGGCGAGCCGCATGCGCTGAATGCCGCCTTCACTCTCGATCGCTTCGAGACGGGCCGCCCTCTCGACGAGAAAGGCGCCGGCCCCAGCCCGGCACTGCACTAATTCGAGGCTCGGATGAAAGCAAAAGCCCCCTCACCCGGTCCCCTTCGGCGCCCGCCCTCTCCCGCGAGGGGAGAGGGCGGCGGACGGCGGAGCCGGACGCCGGGTGAGGGGGCTTTGGCCTCAACATACGATTTCCCTCTCGGCTTTAATCGACGCGATCATGCTGTAAAGGTCTTCGAATGATCGTCATTCCCTGTCCGCATTGCGGACCCCGCAATCACGACGAGTTCACCCATGCTGGCGCAGCCGTCGGCGCGCCGCCGGCGCCCGATGCTCCGCTCGCCGCGTGGAGCGACTGGGTCTACGCCCGCGACAACCCGCGCGGTGCCCATCGTGAGCTCTGGCGGCATTCCCTCGGCTGCGGCGCCTACCTTGTCGTCGAGCGCGACACGCGCTCCCATGAGGTGCTTTCGGCCAGCTTTGCTTCGGACGAGGCAGACCATGGCGCTTGAGCCCTTCCGTACGGCCACAGGGGGACAGATCGACCGGACTTGGCCGCTCGCTTTCCGCTTTGCAGGGCGGTCCTATAATGGCTACGCTGGCGACACGCTTGCCTCGGCTCTGCTCGCGAACGGAGTGCATCTGGTCGGCCGCAGCTTCAAATATCACCGACCGCGCGGCGTGCTCTCGATCGGGTCTGAAGAGCCGAACGCGCTAGTAACGCTGCGCAAGGGCGGCGTCTCCGAGCCGAACACCCGCGCAACGATGGTTGAGCTTCACGATTGGCTGGAAGCCGATGCCCAGCATGCCTGGCCTTCGCTCGGCTTCGACATCGGCGCGGCGAATGGCTGGTTCTCCCCGTTGCTGATGGCAGGCTTCTACTACAAGACGTTCATGGGACCCTTGCGCTCCTCCTGGATGTTTTACGAGGCGCGCATCCGCGCGGTCGCCGGGCTCGGTAAGGCCAGTCGCGCGCCCGACCCGAGCCATTACGACAAGATGCACGCCCACGCCGAGGTGGTGGTCATTGGCGGCGGACCGGCGGGGCTCTCGGCAGCACTGACGGCTGCCGAAACCGGCCTGCGCGTTGTGCTCCTCGATGAGGCGCCGCGTCTGGGCGGCTGGCTGCTTCGTGAGCAGGACCGCATCGGGGATTATGCCGGCACGGAATGGGCGGCCGAAGCCGAGGCCCGGCTTGCCGGCATGCCCAACGTGACTGTGCTCACCCGCACCACCGCGTTCGGTCTGTTCGACGGCGGCACACTGGGGGCGGTGGAGCGCGTTAGTGATCATCTCGGCAAAGTACCGGACGGGATGCCCCGGCAGCGCTTCTGGCTGATCCGTGCCAAGCGCATCGTGCTCGCTGCGGGGAGCATCGAGCAACCGCTCACCTTCGCGGGCAATGATCGGCCGGGTGTAATGCTCGCTGGCGCCGTGCGCGGCTATCTCAACCAATATGGCGTGATCTGCGGCAGGCGTCTGGTCATTGCCACTGATAATGACAGCGGCTATCGCACCGCGCTTGATTGTCATGCCGCCGGTCTGAACGTGGAAGCCGTGGTCGATCGTCGCCGTGAGCCGGGGGGTACGCTTATCGAAGCCGTGCGCAAGGCGAACATCGAGGTCATGCCGGGCGCGCAGATCGGCCGCACGCTTTATGGCAGCAAGCTCTACGGGGTGGAGGTGGCGCGCCCAGGCAAGACGGTGCAGTTTGTTAATTGTGATTGCCTGGCGATGTCCGGCGGCTGGGCTCCGACCCTGCACCTATCCAGCCATCTCGGCGGCCGGCCGGCCTTCGACGCCGCTGCCGGCGTATTCCTCCCCGCCGCTGCGGCAAACATGGACAACGCGGGCGCCTGTGCCGGTTTGTTTGCCCTCGATGAATGCCTTGCCAGCGGCCGGGAGGCTGGACGGCGCGCCGCACATGGCGCCGACATTCCCCCTCGCGCTGCTCCGACGGCGGCAACCCCGCGCGCCGCAGCCATTCGGCCCGTGCGCAAAGGGCGCAAAGCCTTCGTCGACTTTCAGAACGATGTGACCACGCAGGATATCAAGCTCGCGGTCCGTGAGGGCTATTCCTCGCCCGAGCATCTGAAGCGGTACACCACCCTCGGCATGGGCACCGACCAGGGCAAGACCAGCAATTTGGCCGCGCTTGGGCTGCTCAACCGCGCCCGCAAAGCTCCGGCGAGCGGCACCGGTACGACCACCTTCCGCCCCCCTTATACGCCGGTTGCTTTCGGCGCGCTGGCGGGAATGGAGCGCGGACAGCATTATGCACCCCTCCGGCGCACGCCCATGCAGTCCTGGCACGAGGCACGAGGAGCGCCGATGGGCGAGGCGGGGCTGTGGCGCCGGCCGAAGGCCTATCCGCGCGCCGGCGAGGATATCGCTGCCGCCGGCCAGCGCGAGGCGCTTGCCGTGCGCCGCGCGGTCGGCATCGTCGACGTCTCGACGCTGGGCAAGATCGAGGTGCAAGGACCTGATGCAGCCATCTTCCTCGACCGCATCTATTGCAACGCCGTCACCACGCTGAAGGTCGGCCGCACCCGCTATGGCGTGATGCTGCGCGAGGACGGCATGGTGCTCGACGACGGCACAATCGCGCGTCTTAGCGAAAACCAGTTCTACATCACCACGACCACGGCCGCCGCCGGCAAGGTGATGGATCACCTCGAGCGCTATGCCCAGGTGATCTGGCCAGACCTGCGGGTCCGGCTGACCTCTGTTAGCGACCAGTTCGGCGCGATTGCGGTTGCTGGGCCCAAATCGCGCGCGCTGCTGCTAAGGCTTGGCGGCGATATCGACCTCAGCGACAAGGCATTCCCCTACCCGTCCATCCGCACCGGCCTGCTTGGCGGCATCCCGGTCCGGATCTTGCGGGTCAGCTATTCCGGCGAGCGTGCCTATGAGCTCCACCTCGGCGCCGGCCATGCACTCGCCTGCTGGGAGATGCTGCTCGCCAAAGGCGCCGACCTCGGCGTGACGCCTTATGGCACCGAAGCGATGGGCGTGCTGCGCATCGAAAAAGGCCATGTCGCAGGCCCCGAGATCGACGGCCGCACCACACCCGGCGATCTTGGCCTTCGTAAAATGGTGCGCTGGGAGAAGGATTTCGTCGGCAAACGGCTGCTGGAGCGGCCGGCACTCAACGAAACCAGCCGGGCCAGCCTTGTCGGTCTCATTCCCGCGGATCGAGGGAGCCGGCTGCGGAGCGGCGCACAGCTGACCTTCGATGCGACCACGCCGCCGCCCGTAACCGCGGTTGGCCATGTGACCTCCGCCTGCTTCAGCCCGTCGATGGGCCATCCGATTGCGCTGGCGCTGGTTGAGAACGCGGAAAAGCTCGCTGGTGCCACACTGTATGCCCGTTTTCCACTGCGGGGTGAAACTGTGAAGGTGAAGGTTGTGCAGCCAGTGTTCGTCGATCCTGAGGGGAAGAGACTTCATGCTTGAGCGCGTGCGCACATTGGCGCCGGGGGCAAGCCTCGCCTCTGCCTTCGGCAATTGGACCGGAACCGAGGCAAAGGGCCTGCGCATCAACGAAAGTCGGGGCCTCGCCATCATTGAGCTCGCGGCCTTCTCTCGCGGCGAGACGGCGCGCGAAACCCTCTCTCGGACACTCGGTGTCGTATTGCCCACTGCGGGCAACTCTATAGAGGCGGGCGGCATCGCGGCGCTTAGCGTTGGTCCTGGCCGCTGGCTCATTGTCGCCGCGGAAGCGCCAGCGGCGGGTCTAGCCCATGCCGCCGGCGGACATGGCGGCAATCACCGACCTCAGCCATGGCCGCGCGATCCTGACCCTCACCGGCCCCGAAGCGGTGCGCACGCTGGTGAAAGGCACCAGCATCGATCTCGATCCGAGCCGGTTCGGCGACGGCGCGGTCGCCGCGACCGTGCTCGCCCGCATGCCGGTGATCCTGTGGCGCCGCGAAACCAGCTACGATGTCATCATCGCGCGCAGCTATGCGATTTCCTTGCTAGACTGGTTGATCTCGTCCGCTCGAACCGGCTGAGGCCGTTCAGCGACTGAGAAAAGGGCTGCTACTGGCCCGAGCTGAGCGATGAGTGGAGCAGGCGCTGATGAAAATCGCAAAACCCAGATTTGTGCTGACGGTGTCCTGCCCGGACCAGCCCGGCATCGTCGCGGCAATTTCAGCCTGCCTGATGAGCCAGGAGTGTAACATCACCGACAGCGCGCAGTTCGGCGATCCGGAAAGCTCGCGCTTCTTTATGCGCGTGTCCTTCTCCGCTCCGGACGGTCTCGGCCAGGAGAAGATCGAGGCGGCGTTTCAACCGATCTTCAAGCACTTCAAAATGGCGGCGCAAATCCATGACCTGGAGAAGCGCCCACGCGTGGTGCTCCTGGTGTCACGCTTCGGCCATTGCCTCAATGACCTGCTTTACCGTCATCGCATCGGCGCGCTGCCCATCGAAATTCCCGCCATCGTCTCCAACCACCGCGATTTCTACCAGCTGGCCGCCAGCCAGGATATTCCGTTCCACCATCTCCCCGTCACGGCGGAGACCAAGGTGCGGCAGGAGCGCCGGCTGCTCGAGCTGCTCGAGGAAGAGGGGGCCGATTTCGTCGTGCTGGCGCGCTATATGCAGGTGCTGTCGGATGAGCTCTGCGGCAAGCTCGAGGGCCGCGCCATCAACATCCACCATTCCTTCCTGCCCTCATTCAAGGGCGCGCGGCCCTATCATCAGGCGCATAAGCGGGGCGTGAAGCTGATCGGCGCGACCGCCCATTATGTGACCGCTCAGCTCGATGAAGGTCCGATCATCGAGCAGGAGGCCGTGCGCGTCGACCATGCCATGTCGCCCGACGATCTGATCGCCGCTGGCCGCGACATTGAGAGCCTTGTGCTCGCGCGCGCGGTCAAATGGCATGCCGAACATCGCATTTTGCTCAACGGCAACCGCACCGTGGTATTTCGCTAAATACGCATTATAACTGAGGGGGAGAGGAGTTTTCCCCGTGGAAGCGCGGCCAGCGCATGCGGATTGCGATGTGATCTTTGCCGGAGGCGGATTGGCCTCGGGGCTCGCGGCCTATTTCCTCGCTCTCCTTAGACCGGATTTGCGTGTGCGCATCATTGAAGCCGGCGAGCGGCTTGGCGGCAACCACACTTGGTCGTTTCACGGCAGCGACCTCAGCCTTGAGCAACGCGCCTGGATCGCGCCTTTCATCGCGCATAGCTGGTCGGCCCAGGCTGTTCGCTTCCCCGAATTCGGCCGATCCCTGCCGCTCACCTATCATTCCGTCACGTCGGAAACGCTGCACCAGGCGCTTGTGTCCCGCTTCGGAGACGGCGTGCTCCTTAAGGCGCAGATCACCGGCCTCGCGAAGAATGAGGTCCATCTCGCAAGCGGCGAGATCATGCGCGCGGCCTGCATTATTGACGGGCGCGGCTATGCTCCCTCGCCGAGCCTTGTCCTTGGCTTTCAGAAGTTCCTCGGCCAGGAGGTGCGGTTGGCCGGGCGACATGGCGAGACTGCACCGGTCATCATGGATGCCGCCGTCAGCCAGGATGATGGCTATCGCTTTGTCTACACGCTTCCGCTCGCGCCCGACCGGCTGCTCATTGAGGACACCTATTATGCGGACGGCGCGGAGCTGGATACGGGCCTCCTTCGCGCAAAGATCGCCCACTACGCCGCCGCGCGCGGCTGGCAGATCGCCGAGGTCGTCCGCGAGGAGCGTGGCGTGCTTCCCGTGGTGCTGGCGGGTGATATCGATGCGTTCTGGGCCGCCATTCCTGCCCATGAGGTCCCGATCGGGCTGCGTGCAGCGCTGTTCCATCCCACCACCGGCTATTCGCTGCCCGATGGGGTGCGTCTCGCCGACAAGCTGGGGCGCCTCCCTACACTCACCACCCGCGCGGTGCGCGCCCTTGTTGAAGAACATTCCAAGCGGCTCTGGCGGGAACGCGGCTTCTACCGCATGCTGAACCGGATGTTGTTCCTGGCAGCTGAGCCGGAGCAGCGCCGTGTCGTCCTGCAGCGCTTCTATCGCCTGCCGGAGGGCCTGATCGCCCGCTTCTATGCGGCATCTTCGACAAGCGCTGACAAGGCGAGGATCCTGATCGGCCGTCCGCCGGTTTCTATCAGACGAGCACTCGCATCTTTGCCCGAAGCCAGTGTGGCGCCTCGCAATTGCCGGCCAATATCGCGGCCAGGTTGGTAGTTGGCAATTGCGAGACAAGCGCCAGGCCAGACTAAAGGCGCATGAGAACCGGATGATGGATGAGATTGTCGACTATTGCCGCGAACGGATCGAGAAGGGCTCCAAGAGCTTTGCTGCGGCCGCGCGGCTGTTCGACCCCGAGACGCGCGCCTATGCCTATATGCTCTACGCTTGGTGCCGCCATTGCGACGACGTGATCGACGACCAGGAGCTGGGCTTTGCCCGATCGGAATACGCGAGCGAAGCTGCGCTCGCACGGCTCGGTGCTCTGAGCGAAAAGACCAGGGCCGCCCTCGCCGGCGATGCCGATGAGCCGGTGTTCCTGGCGCTGCAAAGCGTAGTGCGCGACCGGTGTCTCAGCGAGACCAATCTCTTCGAACACCTCGACGGTTTCGCCATGGACGTGTCGGGCCGCAGATATCTGACGCTCGATGATACACTCAGCTACTGCTACCACGTCGCTGGTGTGGTCGGGGTGATGATGGCCAATATTATGGGCGTGCGCGATGCGCCAACGCTTGACCGGGCCTGCGATCTCGGCATTGCCTTCCAGCTTACCAACATCACCCGCGACGTGATGGAGGACGCCGCTGCCGGGCGTATCTACCTCCCTGCCGAGTGGCTGCGGGAAGCGGGCGTGCCGGACGGCCAAGTCGATGATCCCTGTCATCGGGCCGCCGTCTATGATGTCGCCGAGCGCCTTCTGGTCGAGGCCGATCGCTTCTACATCTCGGCGCGCCATGGCATTGCGTCACTGCCATTCCGCTCCGCCTGGGCAATTGCGCTGGCGCGCTATGTCTACCGCGAGATCGGCTCAAAGGTGCGCCGCCGCGGCAGCGCCGCCTGGAATGAGCGCGCGCGCGTCAGCCGCCGGCGCAAGCTTTATGGCGTGGCGAGAAGCCTTGCCACCATCGCCCGCTCTCACGCGCACGGCAGGCTGGAGCAAATTCCATCGCGCCAGGGGCTTTGGACAAGGCCCGGCGGCTTTGTGCGTTCACGCGAAGCACCGGCACCGGCCGGCTGATCCTTTCGAGCAGCGGTGAATGATTTAGTGCAGGGTGGGACGCCCGCGGACGATGTCGTCGGCGGCTTTGGATTTCAGCTCTGCCGCCAACCGCTCCGGCGGGGCCGACCAGATGAAGCCGAAGGACACCCCGCCATCACGGCCATGGGTAGCGTGATGAAGGCGGTGTCCCTGATAAATGCGTCGCAGATACCCATTGCGAGGCGTGAAGCCGTGTGCCACGCGCCGGTGTACCAGCACGTCGTGGACCAGAAAATAGACGAGGCCATACCCTGCCATTCCCAGCCCGGCCCATAACAGCGGCGCATGCCAGAAGGTGCCGGCAAGGATCAAGCCGATCGAGATGAAGCTGAAGAAGAAGCCGAAGAGATCATTCAGCTCGAACCAGCTCTCGCGCTGGCGGTGATGGGATTCGTGCAGCACCCATAGGCTGCCATGCATCACATACTTATGCGTGGCCCAGGCAACGCCTTCCATGCCGAAGAACACGGCAAAAAACACGAGAGCATTGATGAGCCATTCGGGCATGCGTGGTCTCCAGGTCCTGCCCATTTCGCCTCCTGGTGTCCCTTTGTCTCGCAATTGCCGACTACGAACCGAGCGGCGAAACTGCTCGGCAATGGCGAGGCGACACTAGTATGGCGGTTCGTAGGCTTGCGGGAATGCGGTGATGCGTCCCACGCGGAACGGGACGATCAGCCGGCTGCGGCGACGTCTGCAGAATGGGAGCTGACGCTCTTCTGCAGGCTCGTCATAAGGCTCAGAGCAAACCCGCCAAGTGCACAGGGTGTGCCGTTGCCCTGGGCGACAAGGGAGGCTGCACCGTCGATATAAAGCCGGGCCTCGCGCTGTGCCTCCTCGAGCCCGATGGTGCGCACGATCGACGGTTTGCCCTCATCGCGGCCCACATCCTTGCCGGCCTGTTCGCTGGCAGCGAGCACGTCGAGCAGATCATCCAGCACCTGGAAAGCGAGTCCGAGCCGCTTGCCGAAATCGCGCATCCGCAGCTCCTCATCGCCCTGAATACCGGCGACGACGGCACCCATCTCCGTGGCGGCAGCAAAGAGTGCGGCGGTCTTGCGCATATGGACGAGCTCCACATCCTTGCGCGTGGCGGCAATCGGCTGCCATTTGAGATCAGCCTCCTGTCCGGCAACCAAACCCTCCGAGCCGATCGCCCGGCTGAGGATCTCGACCAGTCTCGCCCGGATGACATCCGGCAGTCCGCGATCTTCGGCAATGACGCCGAAAGCCCGGTTCATCAGGGCAATGGCGGCGAGAATGGCCGTTGCCTCACCATAAACCCGATGATTGGCGGGAAGTCCGCGGCGCATTGTGGCGTTGTCCATCGCCGGCAGATCATCGAGGATGAGCGAAGCGGCGTGCACCATCTCCACCGCGCAGGCGGCTGCCAAGGCGCGCTCCTCGGCGGCACGGTAATGTTTGGCCGACAAAATGAGCAGAAGCGCGCGCACCCGCTTGGCTGGGGCTAAAAGGCTGTGGCGCATCGAGTGGTGAAGGGCCGCTGGCGCCTGCTCGGCCGGCGGTATCAGCCCGCCGAGCCGCGTCTCGACGAGCGCACGGAGACGGTAAATATCTTCGGGCGAATGCTCACCGTTTTCCATGTGGCCCACATTCAATAATCGGGTGCCCAGCGGCCTTTATTGGGCAGACCGCAAGGAGAAGCAGCCAAATTTACGGGAGGGAATGGGCTAAATAGAACTGCACCCACAGGAATTTTACTCTCCAGAGGAATTTGTTTTGGGCCAGGGTCGTTGCTTTAGGTTTAAGCTCGCACCGGGGCTGCTGCAATCCAAAAGGTAGGTTATGTCCGACTTGCTCAGACGGAAAGATGAGCATCTTGACATCGTTCTGAGCGGCGATGTCGCCGCGGTGACCAAGACCAACGGTTTCGAAGCCGTCGAGTTCGAGCACAACGCCTTGCCTGAACTCGATATGATGGCAATCGATCTGTCGACGTCCTTTCTCGGCCGGAGGCTGAGCGCACCGTTTCTCATCAGCTCGATGACCGGCGGTCCTGCCAAGGCCGCGATCGTGAACGAACATCTGGCGCGAGCCGCGGGCCGGCTGGGGATCGCCTTTGCCGTGGGCTCGCAGCGCGTCGCGGTGGAGACGGGTGAGGCCGCAGGACTGCAGCGCCGACTGCGCGATCTTGCCGGCGAAGCGCCGCTTCTCTCCAATTTCGGAGCCGCACAGCTCAAGGACGGCGAAGGCATCGAGATGGCGCGGCGGGTGGTGGAGATGATCGCAGCAGATGCGCTCATCATCCATCTCAACCCGCTGCAGGAAGCCGTTCAGCATGGCGGCAATCGCGATTGGTCGGGGCTGCTGCGGGAACTCGCGGTGCTGACGCGAACGCTGGAGGTTCCCGTCATCGTCAAGGAGGTCGGCTGCGGGATTTCGGCTAGCCTCGCACGCCAGCTCTGCGACGTCGGCATCCGCATCCTCGATGTCGCCGGCGCGGGCGGCACGAGCTGGGCAGCGGTCGAGGCGCGCCGGGCGCCCGATCAGCGCAGCCGCAATATCGCCGAGACCTTCCGCGACTGGGGCATTCCGACGGCGCGGGCTTTATCGGAGGTTCGCGCGGCCTGTCCGGAGGCTGTCGTCATTGCCTCGGGCGGGATCAGAACGGGGCTGGATGCGGCCAAGGCTATTCGTCTTGGCGCCGATCTGGTTGGTCAGGCGGCGGGCGTGCTCGCAGCGGCGCTGGCAGGCGAGGAGGACGTTGTCGCGCATTTTCAGGACCGCATCACCGAGCTGCGCATTGCCTGCTTCTGCACCGGAAGCGCGACCCTGGCGGATTTGCGCCGGGCGCCGCTTCTGAAGTAGACCAGCCTCATGTTGCAGATAAGGCAAGGAGAGGCAGGAGCGCGGGCATCCGCGCGCCCGCACGCCATGGTAATCGGCGGCGGTTTTGGTGGCATGGCGGCAAGCCTGCGGCTGCGCGCGAAGGGATATGACGTCACGCTCCTCGATCGCGCACCGCGCCTTGGCGGCCGGGCGCAAGTCTTCGAGAAAGACGGCTTTCGCCACGATGCCGGTCCGACCGTCATCACCGCGCCGTTTCTGTTCGAGGAGCTATTCACGCTGTTCGGCCGGCGGATGGAAGATTATGTCCGGCTGGTGCCGCTCGCGCCCTGGTACCGCTTCCATTATCCCGATGGCACCACCTTCGATTATGGCGGCACGCTCGAAGAAACGCTGGCCGAGATCGGGCGCATCTCGCCCCCTGACGCGGACGGTTATATGCGGTTGCTCGCGCATTCCGAGCGACTGTTCAATGCCGGCTTCACCGGCCTTGCCGACCAGCCCTTTCACCATCCCTGGACCATGTTGCGCCAGGCACCGAAGCTCGTTTGGCTGCGTAGCCACGAGACCGTCTGGCGGATGATCTGCCGCTATCTGAAGCACGACAAGCTGCGCCAGGCCTTTTCCATCCAGCCGCTGCTGGTCGGCGGCAGCCCGTTTGAGACGACGAGCATTTACGGCCTCATTCATTATCTCGAACGCAAATGGGGCGTCTATTTCGCCATGGGCGGGACCGGGGCGATGGTTGCGGGTCTCGGCCGGCTGATGGAGGAGGTCGGCGTGGAGGTGCGGCTCGGCGAGACGGTCGACCGCATTGCACTCGAGGGGCGGCGTGTCACAGGCGTCATGCTGGCGGGCGGGGCTGCACTCCCCGCGGATATCGTCGTGTCCAACGCCGATCCCATGCATCTGTTCAATGCCATGCTGCCGCGCGAGGTGTTGCCAGCAAGTGTGAAGCTGAAATTGCGCATGGCTCGGCTATCGATGGGGCTGTTTCTGCTCTATTTCGGGACGCGGCGCCAATACCCAAAGGTGGCGCATCATACCATCTGGCTCGGCGCACGCTTTCGCGAGCTGCTCGCCGACATCTTCCGGCGCGGCAAGCTGGCGGACGACTTCTCCCTCTATCTACATCGGCCGACCGCAACCGACCCGAGCTTTGCGCCGGACGGCTGCGACAGCTTTTATGCCTTGTGCCCGGTGCCCAATCTTGCCGCCGGCATCGACTGGCACCGGCAAGCGCCGCTCCTGCGCGATCGCATCGTCGCCGCACTCGAGGGCAGCATCCTTCCTGGACTGTCTGACGCAATAACGGCAGAGCTTATGCTGACGCCGCAAGACTTCGCCGAGAACTATCTCAGCTACCAAGGCAGCGGCTTCTCCATTGCTCCGTACTTTACTCAGAGCGCCTGGTTCCGTTTCCATAACCGCGGCGAAGGGATTGCCGGACTCTACCTTACAGGCGCGGGCACGCACCCCGGTGCAGGCATGCCGGGCGTGCTGTGCTCGGCGAAAGTCATCGACCGCCTGATACCTTCCGCCCTGCACAATTAGGGCACAATGCGTGCCGTCCCTCTATGCGCGCAAGCCACAGTTCTCAGCGCGCCGATAGATCGCCGGAAAGGCTTCCCCGCGTGTCCATGACCCGCTGCGCCTCTCAATCGCGTGGCAGAATCGCCTGTCCTGCCTGATTTTTCCTCTGCCGCGCAGTAACAGGGCGGACAGCCCACGCGCTTCGGCCCGGTCTGGCTGAGCACATCTGCGCCATGCAACCCGAAAGAGCACACCCTGTTGCCGAATTGCTTCAATTTAGAGGCAAACTGACCTGATTTCGCCCAATTTGACGCCCGACGCCTTCCCGGCCCTTTCCATCGCTTTGGGTAAAATTGTAGACAAAGACGATGGAAAATTTATTCGAAAGCAGCCGATCACCGCATTTCGCCTTTCTGCCCTAGCGCGTCGCGCCGGCAGCAAAAGGGGCATCAATCGTAACACGGGCCGGGAATTTCAGCAGGTTTCTCTGGGGACTGGGGGGCAGAAATGAAAAGACAATACCGCGCAAGCGTTTCCGTTGCGGCTTTGATTAGCGCCGCCGGCATTGCGTTTTCGGCGCCCGCATTTGCGGGCGACATTTGGGGTGGCGGCCTGAAGGACGGCGGCGGCTATGCTGGCGACTGGAGCGGCGGCTATATCGGCGGTCACACGGGCGGGACGGTGAACGATGACCATAATGGTCAAGGCGTCCTCTCCGGCTCGAACACAAGAGCTCCTGATGGCACGCTGACCACGGGCGCTAACAATGCCCTGGGTGCTCCCAACAACAATACGGGCAGCACCAACAGCGGTAATTTTTCCGCAAATCCGGGGCTCGGCGGCCAGAATAACAACGGCGGCGGCGGCCGTGGCGGAAATGTGACGATTGGCGATGACAACAGCATTTCCGCCCCCAACGACAACACCAATTCCACCAATAGCGGCAACGGCAACATTCAGGCTGGCAATGGCGGCGATGGTGGCGTTGGCCCCGGCGGCGGTGCTGGCGGCCGCGGCGGCGACATCACCATCGGCAATGAGAACTTCATCAGCAGCAACAATACGAACGTCAATGCCAATGGCAGTGGCAATCTCAATATAAGTGGCGGCGCAGGGGGCGCGGGCGGCGCTCTTGGCATCACCTCCATTCCGCTCGATGACGATGACTTCGGCGGGATTGCTGGTACCCATATCGGCTATAACTGGCAGCGCGGCTCAACGGTTTTCGGCATTGAGGCCGACGCCGGTTTCAAAGACAGCACTGACGATTACCTCGCAAGCGTAAGAGGGCGTCTCGGTATCGCTTCCCAGCGCATTCTGCTCTATGGAACCGCCGGTGTAGCTTTCACGGGTGGCAATTTCAACGCTGACACAGCTTTGGTTGGCAGCAATGGCGGCAATGGTGGCCGTGGTGGTGACGTCACCATCGGCAATCAGAACACCATTGGCAGTGCCAACGACAACACCAACTCGACCAATTCCGGCAACGTCAATATCCAGGGCGGCGGCGGCGGCGGCGGTGGTGGCGACGGCGTGGGTGGCGCGATCATCGTCGGTCATGAGAATGACGACCAAGTTGGCTTTGTCGGCGGTGCTGGTGTGGAGATGAAGGTCTCCGGCTCGGTGAGCGCGGGTATCGAGGGGTTGTATTACACCTTTGATGACAATAACAACGGCGGCAACAACGATTTCTGGGCAATTCGCAGCCGCCTGACGTTCCACCTGCACCGTGACGACAGCCTCAGCCTGAAGGACGGCGGATATAGCGCCCCGACGGCGATCTGGGAAGGCATGTATCTCGGCGGCAACTTCGGGGTTGCGTACAGCCTGAACGATCAGACGATCAACTCTGTTAACCTCGCCAATGGCGGCGCGGGTGCTGATGGCGGCGCGGGTGCTGGTGGTGGTGGCGGCGCCGGCGGTGCAGCGCTCATCGATTTTGCAGATACCTCAGGTATCATCGGTGGTGTGCACATCGGCCATAACTGGCAGCGCGATACTCTGGTTTACGGTGTTGAAGCTGACGTCGGCTTTGGCGATAAGGTGTTCAATGACTACCTTGCCAGCCTTCGCGCAAGACTAGGCTATACGGTTGGCTCTCACCTGTTCTACGCGACCGCGGGTATCGCTCTTGCCGGAAGTGACAATCGGGCGGCCGTGACCACCACGCCTGGCGCGGATGGCGCGAATGGCGAAGATCTCACCGTCGGCAACAACAACATCATCGGCGGCTTCAACGATAACAGCAATGCCACCGATGCGGGCAACGTTGTTGGCGTTGCCGATGGTGGCGCTGGCGGTGCGGGCGGTACCGCGACACGGAGCTCCTTCAATAACGACAATGAGGTGGGCTTCGTTGTCGGTGGCGGCATCGAAAGCAAGATCTCGGATCGGGTCAGTTTCGGTGTTGAAGCGCTCTACTACATGTTCGACGGCAATGACAGCCAGGCAAGCATTGCCGAGAACGGCAATGTGACCTTCGCGGGAGCGGACGATAACGACGCCTTCGTAGTGCGCGGTCGTATCTCCTTCCATGCCGACACGACCCCCGCGCCGCTGAAATAGTAGCCCGGGTTCGCTGATCGGAAGCTTCGTAAAAAGCGCGTCCTTTGGGGCGCGCTTTTCTTTTTTGCCGAGCACCACGTCATCGGCAGCGTGCGGCAGCGGCTACGACCGCACTTTCGTCACTCCCCCGCGACGAGCAGGATCCGTACGCTGCAGCACTGCTATTCGTTGAGGCCGATCATGTTCGTGCTGAGCATCGCAGTCAAAGACGATGCCCTGGGCGGTAGTCCACCGCGCCGAGGCTTGCCCTACCCAATGTTTCGGAAGGCGTGGCTGCCCCGGCCGACGCTAAGGCAGAAAATATCGGCAGGACCAACGGCAGCATAATCGCGATAGACAGAGTCATTGGCTTTCCATGCCCGCCATCGTCATACCCACACCAGCGCGCAAACGATAAACCGCCGCGCCACGACTCGGTCGTAAACCCTACATGTCCTGGGATTGGCGCTCCCGCTTTTGCGGGGCAAGTTCGCTGGAATGAAAACGGGGGTGTTGTCAGGCAACATCCCCGCCAGAAGCCCGAAGGCTAACCCGCGCTATTATTTCAACGGCTCAGGGTAACCGCCGAAACGATACCCAAGGCCCACGCCGATGATCCAGGGATCGATGTCGACATCCGCCCGGACTTGGGTGCCGCCGGTCACGACTGTTGCTTCCGTATCGAGCCAGAGCTTCTTCACATCGAAGTTGAGGAACCAGTTGTCGCGAAGGTGAATGTCCACGCCAGCCTGTAGCGCCCAGCCGAATTTATTCTCAAGATCGAGCGCGCTGAAGCCCGAGCCTGCATCCGCGTTGAAGAACACGGTGTAGTTGATGCCTGCGCCGACATAGGGCTTGATCGGTCCGCCCATGTCGAAGTGATATTGCGGCAGGAGCCAAACATTGCCGATATCGGCGCCAGCAATCGCGCCCTTGCCTTCGATATCGTGCGGCGTCACCGCGGCTATGACCTCGACGGCGAGATTACGATTGCAGAAATAGGTGAGGTCGAGTTCGGGCACGGCCGAATTGTCGATGCTCAGATCAGCACCGGCGATGCTGAAATGGAGGTGTCCTCGTCAGGCACCACGCCCAGAATCCGGCCCCGGATCATCCAGCCCCGTCCGTATTCCACGACGGAGCCGGCCGGCGCGTCTTTGAAGCTTCCGCCAAGATCGGCAGCCGAGACTTCGGCGACCGATGTCGCCGCAATGAACAGCGCTGCCACCAGCGCACTTTCTCGAGATAATCATGATACCCCCGGTATGGAATCGAATGCAACCCGTCTTATATTGTACAACCTAAACGGGTGGAACGGCTGGGCTTTTGATTCAGATCAAATCCCCCCAGGATGATGCAGGCGTTGTGTTCCTTTGGTTACATCCGGCGAGACCCCTATAGACGGATCAAACCCTTCCGCCCTCGACCAGCCCTAGCCCAACGAGACGAGGCGAGCGACTGTCGCTGCGGTGACGAGAGTCCTCGCCATCGGCTGTGTGACGCGTTAGAAATACCGCTTCAGCATTCCACGTCTGGCGGCGATGCCGGGCGGTCCGTCCATATGGATTTTCAGATATGCAGATCGCGAAATCGGACTTCTTGCAGGTGATGATCGAGCGGGGCTTCTTCCATCAATGCTCCGATCTGGAGGGGCTCGATGAGAAGCTGTGCACGGAGATTGTCTCGGCCTATCTCGGCTTCGACCTGACGGCGAAGTCCTTTCACGTCGGCAATCTCGTGCAGATCATGCGGCTTTATTGGCTGCAGCAAACTGGCCACCGGCCTATTGCGCTGCTCGGCGGCGGCACCACCCGGGTCGGCGATCCGTCCGGCAAGGATGAAACCCGCCAGCTGCTCAGCCAGCAGCAGATCGCCCAGAACCTAGAAAGCATGAAGCGGACATTCACGCGCTTCCTGCGTTTTGGCGACGGCCCGCGCGATGCCGTCCTTGTCAATAATGACGACTGGCTACGTGACCTCAACTACATCGACATGCTGCGCGATGTCGGCCGGCATTTCTCGGTCAACCGCATGCTTACCATGGACACGGTGCGCCTGAGGCTCGAGCGCGAGCAGGAGCTGTCCTTCCTCGAATTCAACTACATGGTTCTGCAGGCTTATGACTTCGTGCAGCTCAATCGCAAATATGGCTGCATTCTGCAGATGGGCGGCTCCGACCAGTGGGGCAACATCATCATGGGCGTGGATCTCGGCCGGCGGATGGGAACCCCGCAGCTCTACTGCCTGACCAGCCCGCTGATCACCACCGCCGATGGCGCCAAGATGGGCAAGACCGTAAAGGGCGCAGTGTGGCTCAATGCCGATTTGCTCAGCCCCTATGATTATTGGCAGTTCTGGCGCAACGCCGCCGACGCCGATGTCGGACGCTTTCTGAAGCTGTTCACCACCATGCCGCTTCCCGAGATCGAGCGGCTGGAGACGCTGGAAGGCGCCGAGCTGAACGAGGCGAAGAAGATCCTCGCCACCGAAGCAACCACCCTGCTCCATGGCCGGGAGGCTGCGGAAGCGGCGCAAGAGACGGCGCGCGTGACCTTCGAGGAGGGTCGCACGGCCGCGACACTCCCCTCGGTTAGCCTGCTGCGGTCGCGCTTTGAGGAGGGAATCGGTGTACTCGACGCCTTTGTTGAGGCCGGCCTTGTCGCCTCGACCAGCGAGGCACGACGGCAAATCAAGGGTGGGGGTCTGCGCGTCAATGACGAGCGTATCGAGGACGTGACAGCAACGCTCACGCCGGCGGATTTCAATGCCGACGGCGCGGTGAAGCTATCGCTCGGCAAGAAGAAGCACGTGCTGATCCGGGCCGGCTAACGCGGCGCCTTTCCGCCGCGGCCCGACCGGCTTACAGCTTGATGTCGCCGCTCATCGATTTCATCGAGGCGGAGAACACTTCCTGGTTGCCGACGTAAAGCTTCAACTCGATGTCGAGCGAATCGCCCGGGCCGATATTAATCGCGCTGCGAGAGAGGGTTGCCGCAACCCCTGGCTTCAGCGTGATGGCACCGCCCTGGCGGGAATTGGACACCCCGCCACCGGTATGACGCTTCACCTCAAGGCTGTAGCGCCCCTGCACTGCATGCAGCGCCAGGGCACGCCCGGAAATCGCCAGCATTTGGCCCTGGCCGGCGGCGCCCGCGGGCTCGATGCTGATCCAGCCGAGAATACCGCCAGCGGTTTGCGTGGCCGGGTCAGCATGCGCGGGATGAACGGATGTCATGGTGGAAAAGCCGGTCAGGAGAAGGAGAACCGTCAGAACACGATAGGAAAATGTCATGGCACAAACTCACTGCTGCGGCGAAGCTTGGCGCCTCCTAGCGCCAGGGCGCCTATGGTCCCCCGCTAATGCGAGGACGAGAACGGGAAGGGAGACCAATCCCAGCCTTCCCTGGTCGACCGCAAAATAACGATCGGCGGCACATCGCGAATGGCGGGAATGCCGTTTTCCCGCAGAATTTTTTCAGTCGCAGCACTCGGCGGCTGCACCAATGCCTCGGCCAAATTCCGCTCCGCGACACAAGCCCGCCGGCTCGCCCAGCTATGCATCGCGACCGCATCACAGCGGTTCTGCGGCTCACCATTGAAACGAAGCCGTGAAACGCGGCGCGGCCGCAACTGCGGCGAGAGCTGGCGCATGGCGCCTTCGTCACCCTGATAAAGTCTCGGCCGTGCCCTCCGGGCTGTGCTGTGACGGGACGAAGCCGAGCAACTTCTAGCGCCGCGATCTCCCCTTGCACAGCCATATCTTTCCCCGGCAGACGCAACGTGTAGCGAAGCCGCGCATGCGGCGACTAGGATAGCGCAAAAAAAAACTGCTGCCGCCCTGCTAGCCAAGCCCATTGGATGTCTCCAACTCCATACATTCGCACGAGGTGGGGCGTGACTTTGCCAGCAAGCATCAGTTGGACTGCGTGACAGAAATGGGTGTGCTTCCCGGCGCCCCAGCGCCAAACTGCTCGATCCTTACCCCAAGACCGTTGCCAGACTGTTGCAACTGGGCGTTGCTGCCAACATTCCTTTGCACGATAGCCGCCTCATTGTCGGAGCCATTCTGTGATATATCGGCGGAGTTGCTGCTGCCCTCCTGCGTGATGCTCGCCTCGTTGTCATCGCCCGTCTGCGAGATGAGCGCGCGGTTCTGCAAATCAGCCGCACCGGATGCGACGGCGCGCTGATCGATGGAGGCTTGATTGCGATCGCCTTGCTGGATGACGCCGGCAATGCTACCCGGCATGATGTCGATCTGGGTCATATCCACTATGTCCTGCGCGGATGCCTGCGGCGCTGCCGACATGAGCAGAAGCCAGCCGACCAGCACCGCCAGCCCCTGAGTCAGTGAAAATTTACACATCTGCATCTCCATTGGTGAGCCCTGTTTCGGCTGACCGTTTCGCATCGCGCTCACAGGGCAGGCAGCTAATTCGACAGATCATCCGGCTTGTCTGTGGTGCCGGAGAGCATCGTCACGAACGCGCCCGCCTTGGAATTAGCCGCGGTGGGCTTGGCTGCCGCTGTGTTCTTCCCGGCATTCGCAGGAGGGGCCTGCCCGGCCGCGGTAGGCGTCCGCGCCTTGTTCTGGGCAGCCGCAGCCGGAGGCGTTGGCTGCGCTTTGCTGTGGACAGCGGCAACGGGAGCTGTTGGCTGCGTTTTGCTTTGGGCCGCGGCAACGGGAGCCGTTGGCTGTGCTTTGCTTTGGGCAGAGGCAGTGGCTGGATTTGCCGGCTTCTCGTTGTTAGCCTCAGCTGCGGGCTGGGGCGCCGCCTCAGCCATGTTCATCTTTTCCGCCGCGTTGTGCATTTGCGCCTGCTGACCAAAGGTGTACTGCTCGTAGTGGTAATCCGCGATGGCTTTGGTCTGATAGGCCCTGTCGGCAAATGACCACAAGCCTTGCTCGGACCCCTCGACCACCAGCGCATAGACTGCCTTTTCGATAGCCTGCTGCACACCGAGCTGCTCCGGCTCATTCTTCGTGATGCCGGCCTCGCCTTCCAGGATTTTGTCCACGGCGATGAATTTGAAGACACCGCCCTGAAGCCCGATCGAGGCGATGGTCTTATGGGTGACTACGGATGCGAGCACCTGGCCATTCTTGGTGCTGACGGCGCGCAAATAGACGGTGATCGTGTCGAGCCGGTATTTGACGTCGGCGCCGATGCCGAGCAGCCGCGCACCGATGCCGCCGGTCTGCAGATTGCTGTCATAGCCGATGATGCCGCCTTCCAGGAGCAGGCCAGCGAACAGCAGCGGCGGCAGGGCTTGGGGATTGATATTCTCCTCACCCAGATAGGTCTTGCGCATTTCGGTAATGATGCGCCGCTCTTTGAGCAGATTGTCGAGCTTCTCGCGTTCGACTACAGTAAACCAGCTGCCACCGCCGGTGTCCTGGAGGGCCTTGATGATCACCGAGGTCGCGCCCTGCGTGACCGCCCTGGACAGGCTCTGGACATTATCCATCGGCTTAAACTGTCCGGTCTGGTCCGCATAATTGTAAACCGCCACCACCACTTTCCGATTCGGCGGCGGCAGGGTGCGAAGACTCTCGTTTAGTTCCGTAATCGGATTGACCACCGGCGGCATCATGCCTTCGGACAGCTGTTGCTTGGCGATCGAGCTGCAGCCAGCCAGAGCGATCACGCTCAGAGCCGCCGCTACCCGGCGCCCGCAAAATGAATAGTTCCCCAACATGAAAGATCCTGCGCCTGCGCCCGAGGACAGCCGGGACGTTGAGAAAAAACTTAACGCTTCGACAGCTAATTGGCTACTAATGTCGGTATAACAATATTGGTTACTTCGCCTGTATTCAGATCTGTAATGGTCAACTCTATTGACGTCCCCGTATTATTGAAAACGATCGTTTGATCGTCGAAGGTAATCGTACCGCTTGGCTGCGCGTTATCGCCAAAGATGGCCTCGGCCACCTGAGAAGCCAGCCCGGAGTAGAGACGCGATTCCAGCATGCTTATGAAGCGCTCGGAGTCGCTCTGCTTCGAATTCGTGCTTTCCGGCTTGAATTGGTTTTGCGATGCGGCAAGGCCTTGAAGATGGTTGGAGTTAAAAGGATCGCCGCCAAAAGAGGGATTGATCGGTTTGTAAATGATGTCTGCCCGTGTCGAGGCAGCGCAGACGAGAAGCAGCAGAGTCAAAGTCATAGTTTTGGAGAACAATTTAAATCTCCTCAATATAGCAAGGCTTTACCTACGCCTGTACGAGCCTTGTGGTTTGTTAATCGGCGGCGACCCCGAGCGCGTTAAAAATTGCTATCTGCCCGGCGGGCCATTTGCTGCAAATCTTCCGCATTCCCATCGCTACCAGGAAGGGTATTTAACGTCAATTGCAACCTCTGTGGGCGAGAAGGAAATAGTCACAGCACTGTAGACATCGTGCATCACTACGGCGCGCAACTGTGTGAATGGACACTGCCGGATTCCAGCACTGCTGGGCGAAAGGAGTGGAACTGCCGCTCAGATTCATACTTACTCGTGGGGAGAGCGCAGGCAGCACAGAGAGCCAGCTCGAAGGGGGTGTGATGGTTTTTCCGATTGGCGACGACGATACTCAGCGGCGCATTGTTCCGGTCATCACCTATGGCCTCATCGCCATCAACGTCCTGGTCTTTCTGCTGGAGCTGAGCCGTGGGACCCCATTCATACGCGAATGGGCGTTCATTCCGCGTCAGTTCGCGGCCAATCCAGCGGGTGAGGCGAGCACCATATTCACCGCAATGTTTATGCATGGCGGCTGGCTGCATCTGCTCGGCAACATGCTGTACCTATGGATCTTCGGCGATAACGTTGAAGACAATTTCGGCTCGCTGAAATTCCTGCTGTTCTATCTGCTGAGCGGCATAGCCGCGACTTTCGCGCAGTTCCTGGTTATGCCGAACTCGGCAATTCCGAACCTGGGCGCCTCAGGCGCGATTGCAGGCGTGCTGGGCGCCTACCTTCTCCTCTATCCCCGTGGCCGCGTGACGGTGCTGACCCAGTTCGGCCCGACCTACCTGCCCGCCATTTTTGTCATCGGACTATGGATCGTGTTTCAGCTGTTTAGCGGCGTCGGCTCCATCGTGACGACGACGCAAACGGCCGAGACGGGCGGCGTCGCCTATCTGGCGCATGTGGGCGGTTTCTTTGCCGGACTGGTGCTTGCGGTTTTTTTCCGAGCAGGACAACGCGTTTAACCTCGACGCTCGCTCGCCCGATCCTCGCGAAGCGGAGCGCCCCTATTCCGCCGCGATTGCCGGCGCTGCCATCGCGCGCGGTTGCAACAGCGCAAGCGCGTCGGTCAGCACTTCCACCCCGGCGCCGGGCCGGGTGGCCGCCTCGGTCAAATGCCGCCGGAAGGCACGCGCTCCCGGCACGCCCTGCACCAGTCCAACCATATGGCGGGTGATGGCGGAGAGCCGCTCGGCTCTTGCCAGCTCTGCTTCGATATAGGGGATCATCCGCGTAATGACCTCGGCGACATCAAACCGATTTGGGGGATCCCCGAACATCCGGCAATCGACTTCGCCGAGCAGCAACGGGTTCTGATAGGCGGCCCTGCCGAACATCACGCCGTCAACATGGATGAGATGCTCTTCCGCCTCGTCGAGTGAGCTGAGACCGCCGTTCAGTACGACTGTCAGCTCCGGCCGGGCAGCCTTCAGCCGGTAGACGCGCCCATAGTCGAGCGGCGGCACCTCCCGGTTCTGGCGCGGGCTAAGGCCGTTGAGCCAGGCCTTGCGGGCATGCACGATAAAGGTCGTACAGCCGGCGGCGGCAACTGTTTCGATGAAACGGCTGAAATCGGCCTCGCTGTCCTGGTCGTCGATGCCGATCCGGCATTTCACCGTGACCGGCACCGCCACCGCTTTGCGCATTGCCTCAACACAATCCGCAACCAGCTCAGGCTCGGCCATCAGACAGGCACCGAACCGCCCGGCCTGCACCCGATCCGAGGGGCAGCCCACATTCAGGTTGATTTCGTCATATCCGAATGCCGCCCCGACCCTTGCCGCCTCAGCCAACTCGTGCGGATCGCTGCCGCCGATTTGCAATCCGACGGGTTGCTCGACGGGATGGAAGCCGAGAAGCTTGTCGCGCTTGCCGTGTATGATCGCGGCCGATGTGATCATCTCGGTATACAGCAGCGCGCGCCGCGTCAGCTGGCGATGAAAGTACCGGCAGTGCCGGTCCGTCCAATCCATCATCGGCGCCACGCAAAATCTATGTCTTTGAAATTGCATCTATTTTCAAGTAGACTCAGGAGGTTGAAACGTGAACGTGCACACTTTTGTGCACAAATTTACCCGGCATTACGCAGCTTTTCCCAGCTTCTGTGTGCACGTTTTGTGCACGTTCTGGGGCCTTGTGAGATCGTATCATGGCGTCCTTCAACAAGCTGCCTTCCGGCCAATGGCGCGCGCAGGTGCGGAGGCGTGGACAGCAGCTCTCACGATCCTTTCGCCTCAAGTCACAAGCGGAAGCTTGGGCGCGGGAGGCCGAGACCGCCATGCTCTCCGGCAAGAGCGAGAAGTCCGTCCACGTCACCAAAAAAACCACATTCGGCGCTTTGGTCGACTTGCATATCGACGATATGAGGGAAGTTGGCAAGTCGCCGCGGCGAAGCAAGCGCAAATCCTTAGAGAAGCTTAAGCGCGACTTGGGGCGAGTCACCCTACGCGATCTTTCGCGGGAACGGCTCATCGCCTTTGGCAAATCGCGCGCGAAGGAGGGGGCGGGGCCTGTCACGATCGGCATGGATCTGGGCTATGTCCGCACGGTTCTTGTTCACGCAACTGCAATCCACGGGATCGAGACGCCGACCGATCTGGTATTGCTAGCGCGGACCGCGCTCCGCCGCCTTGGGCTGATCGCCAAAGGCAAAGAGCGGGATCGGCGGCCAACACAGGATGAGCTCGACTGCATTATCGCCTACGCGGACAACAATCCCATCCCGGCCCGGCAGCACCCGAGCGCGAGCGTTGATAGGACTGGCCGGTGCGGTCGCCGGTGATGCGGTGGCCGATGGCATTGAACCTGCCGAGCTTCTTGATGTCGATATGAATGATCTCGCCCGGCGTGGCGCGCTCATAGCCCGGCCTTGGCTCGGCGGGCTCGATTGCCGAGAGCCGGCTGAGGCCGCGGCGCCTCAGGATGCGGCTGACGGTCGCCTGTGATAGGCCGGTCTCGGCGGCGATGGCTGCCTGGGTGCGGCGCTGGCGGCGGAAGGCTTCGACCGCATCACAAATGGCAAACGCCGTCTGGCTCGGCAATGACAGGGGGCGTGAGGAGCGGTCTTGCAGACCGGCAACGCCATCAGCGCGAAACCGCCCGACCCATTTCGCCACCGTTTTGGGCCGATGTGTTGAACCGTCTGGCGGCATCGGCCCTGGTGAGGCCATGATCGACAACGGCCCGCACCATTGCCTCTCGACCGCGCGGCGTGAGGCGGGCATTGTTATGAACGTCCATTCGGTTCTCCAGCGAATCAGTGACGTTTGGCGACATCAGCTGACCGCCTCAGGACCGAATGGACAACCTCCTGAAAGTTCACAGCTAGGTCATCGGCGCAGCTTACTCTGAAGCCTGATTAACTAATGGATTGTGATGCTCATTTCGGTCACGGGGAGCAACGAATTCAGGCGCTGCCGGCCTCGCGCATCGCAGTCTGCGTCCGCGCAGAAGTACATCGACCATCTCTGCTGGCTGCTCAACGCTCTGCCGATGGGAATGCAGATCGGCCTGACCGAGGAACCGCTTCCGACCCGCGGACTTTCAGATCATCGTCATGGGAGACAGGACTTTGTTCGTGCGCGCCCGTTCCGCTCAGAGCGCCTCTTCGCGCTCCGGCATCGCCACCATCACCGGCGACAGCCAGGCGGTTCGCCTCCAAAGCGACTGGTGGCGCGGCTCTGGCTCACCGACCAGAGCGCGGTCGATCGAATCCAGGCGCTAAGGAACGCTGGATGTCCGAGTTGAGCGGGGCGCCGTGACGAGGCGGCGTTTCCGGTGGGTGAGAGGCCTACCCGGCCAATCGCTCCAGAATGGTTAGAACGCAAGGCTCATCTGCGGCTGGCCGGCCGCCAGCTCTTCCTTAGTTTCAAGGCTTGACAGCGTCACGCCGAGCAGGCGGATGCCCTTTGGAGTCGGCAGGACCTGCTGCAGCAGGTCGAGGGCGACGTCAGTCAACGCGGCCAGCGAGCCGACCGGCGCCGGCAGCGTCCGGCTCCGGGTGATGATCTGGAAGTCGGCGTATTTGACCTTCAGCACCACCGTGCGGCCGCGGCAGCGGGCGGTCTCGCAATGCCGCCAGACCTTCTCGATCAGTGGCAGCAGCTCCTTGCGCATCGGCACGAACTGGGTGAGATCCCCCGAGAAGGTGTTCTCCGCGCCCACCGATTTGCGGATGCGGTCGGCTCGCACTGGCCGCTCGTCGATGCCGCGCGCGATCCAGTAATAGAAGCGGCCGGCCTTGCCGAATTTCTCCAGTAAGAACGGCATATCCCGCTGGCGCAGATCGAGGCCGGTATGGATGCCGAGCCGGTTCATTTTCGCGGTGGTAGCGGGGCCGACGCCGTGAAAGCGGCCGACGGGAAGCATCTCGATGAAGGCCGGCCCCATGCGCGGCGTAATGACGAACAGCCCGTCGGGCTTGCGGTGATCGGAGGCGAGTTTGGCGAGGAACTTGTTGTAGGACACGCCCGCCGACGCGGTCAGGCCGGTCTTTGCGCGGATAGCAGCGCGGATCTGCTCGGCAATCTCGATCGCCGACGCGACGCCTTTCAGGTTTTCGGTCACGTCAAGATAGGCCTCGTCGAGCGAGAGCGGCTCGATCAGCGGCGTGTGCTCGGCAAAAATTGCGCGGATCTGCCCTGAGACCTGCTTATAGACGTCGAAGCGGTGCTTGACGAAGATCAGCTCAGGGCACTTGCGCTTTGCGGTAACCGAGGGCATTGCGGAACGGACGCCGAATTTGCGCGCCTCGTAGCTCGCCGCCGCGACAACGCCTCGCGCCGCCGACCCGCCGACCGCGATCGGCTTGCCCCGCAATTCGGGATTGTCGCGCTGCTCGACCGAGGCGAAAAAAGCATCCATGTCGATATGGATGATCTTGCGCGGCCGGCTCCTCGCAGCGGCCCCGTCCACATCCTTGGCCGATGAAGCTTCCCCCGCCTCTCGGTCTTCCTGCCGCTTAGATGCCATTTTGAAGCGATCTCGCGCCGTCACCGTCATTCTGGACCGAGCATCGGACGCCGAAAGAACGAACTCGCGGTGGCTAGCCCAGGTCTGCCTCTGCATAGCTCCGGGAATGGTATTCGAGCAAGAACGTTCATGGAACATCTCGGTGCTTCGATCTGGGTTGGGGCGTGTCCAGGCGGCAAGGCAGTGACGCCGACGGCCGCGGTGACGGCTCGCCCCGCAGACCCCGAAGCCCTCGCGCTTCAGCCGGACAATGGCGAGATCGAGGGCAGACAGGAAGCTCGAGCGGTCGCGCGGCTGGAACGGCTTCGGGCCGCCGGTGATGTTACCGGCCGAGCGCAGCTCGTCCATCAGATTGCGGGTTGCGAGCGCCATGCCGATCAACTCTTCGGTGAAGGGGCGGCCATTGGGCGCGATCACCTGCGCCCCGGCCTTGATGGCGCGATGCGCAAGCGGCACATCGGCGGTAACGACGATGCCGCCGCGCGACACCCGCTCGGCGATCCAGTCATCAGCGGCATTGGGATTGCCGCCGACCACCACGCGTTCGATCAATGGGTTTTTAGGCACGGCCATGGTGCTGTTGCTGACCACATACACCTTGATCGCATGGCGTTCGGCGACACAGTAGACTTCAGCCTTCACGGGGCAGGCATCCGCATCGACATAGATCGTGATCGGTTTTGGCGAGCTCATTCAAAATGCGTGCTTCCTCTGACAGGAAAGTCATGAACTGTATCGCACAGTTCCGCTCGAAGTCATGACCAGCTGCACCTGACGTACGCTCCGAGCAAGGGCTCCCGAACTGCCGGTCCTACCGGCGTGGCGGCTGCCGCAGCGGCGTGTGCGACACGTCTCTTGCTGGCGGGTAAGCCGCCCAGGTCAGACGCCCGGCTGAGTCCGGATGGCAATCTGGCCTGTCTTCGCCCGGACGGGCTCAACGGCGAGGCGCCGACAATATGCACACTTCAGAGTCAGGCCAATCACCGTCGTCGAGCTGTGGGTCGGGCATAGCCGTTCCCCATCGAAAGCAGAAGAAGAGCATCGCCCCACCAGAGGTCGTGGGCTCTCGGCACAGCACCGCTCATGCCGCGACTTCCACGTCGCGGCCCTATAAGCGAGTGGCGAGTTCGCTTCGAGGGGAGGCCCTTACCTCAGCACGGCCTCCAACCAGCCGCCAACTTTCGCTTTAAAAACACACTAAATGCGTGCATATTTGCATATCAGCAATCATTGCATGCGGAGTCTTAAATGGAAACCGTTGTGGACCTAGCCGAGGAGCTATCCAAATTACTTGGGTTGAGCGTAGCGTTAGTCCTTAGTGTCGGCATTGTCCTGGTTGCTGCCGCCTACTTCCTTTCGCCTTTGGCGCAAAAGTATTTTGGCCGGAGAATAAAAGTATTTTGGCCGGAGAATAGATGAGTCCTGGGATTTAAAAGGTGAGCGCGAGAAGCAACGCGGGCATCTAAACAGGATTGAGTTCCCTGTCCTTTCGGAATCTGCGCGTGTTTTGAGGCGCATCGATGAGGTTATGGATCGCCGATTTTGCGACATGTACCGCCCTTGGAGTGCACAAGACCTGAGTATCAATGACCTGAATGGGAACAAGCTCGGCACGGCGGTTTACCGTCTTATGCGTCTTTTTGGGGCGTACAGGTTGTACTTAGAAAACGCATCCGAAATAATTCACCATCCCAAAAGCTCTCGCATGAGATGGTATTTTGAGAAGAAGATTGAGCCGGTTTTTTCCAGCGGCGGGTACCCTGGCAATTATATAGCTTTGCGTGACGCACTAGCCGAACTTGGCGATGAAATGTTGGTTCAATCTGAGAAGTGGGATGCTATTTCGCTTCGAAGCTTCAACGACTGGGTACCCGCCTGCAAAGCACCGGAAGGTGTAATACCCTTTCTCGCGCCCCGACTTTCTGAGCTCTTCTCCCAGCCCAGTCCAAGGCTCGCTTTGCTTGGCATTTACCTGATCGACTTGCGTCAGGATTTTACCGACAGTCAAGAGCACGAAGCTCTCAGAAATAAGCTGCTCAGCTGGCTGCAAAAAGCGCCGTCGCTGGGCAAGCTTAGTATATGGGGCATGACATCAAAGGGGTGCACGGATTTGGCTGAGGCAGACATCAAGACCGATAGAATTCCCAGAAATATTCTCTCGCCGCACTATGATCTTCGTCGCAATCCAATGGGATATAAAATAACAGAGAGCAGCAAATGGGCGTCAATATAGTACCGCTGAACTTCCAGGCGTCGAGGTGACTAGCTCCAGCTCCTCGCCTCGCTCCTTGCGCCCGCGACGAGAGATTGGGGGGAGGCGACCGGCCACTTTCGTCTCGTCTCGGCCACTTGCTGAGCACGCAGCTCTTCAGTCCACTCAGTCGCAGTCAGTATCCGGTACAGCGGTCAAGACACTTCGGATCAAGCAGCTATTGCTCAAGTGTAATTAGTAAGGGTAGTTTTTGCCACAGATATGCACCTCAAAGTGCGTTACTTTATAATTTGATACGGTTTGTTCGTCTGCCCGATGAGCGTTGTTCTGCGAGCTAAAAGGACCCATGTCAATCTACCTTCGCGTATTTTTGCCAGTTTTACTCATTTGCTTAACTGGCTGGACCGCTTCGAGCGCGCAAGAACTGTCAATAGACACTGAGCGCACATGGGTATGTAAAAGTTACGCTCAGATGACAACGTTATTCAATATAATTCGCGACTTAGATCCCGATCATTTTCGATCTAGATTTATTCGATTTATTGCGACAAGATCTTGCCAAGCGATGCCAAATACAACGAGATTTCGTCAATTAGAGATCATGAATAATTGGTCGTTCGGAATTGGACAAATTAGAATTATACGAGCAGAAATCCACCAGCGTGGCCTTAAGATGCCGGACGGCTATATGGCAATTTATTACCCCAAAGAAAGAAAAAGCGGAAAGTGGTCCGACCTCGTTGAAATCAGGAGAGCTTGGCGTCCAAACGGGGGCAGTAATAGTGCAAGCGTTGCCGGTAAGGTGGCAATCGGTATCGCGTTAGGAGTGGTTCTCCATTGGATCTACTGCCAATTAGATCGCCGCGGCTGGGGGTGCTCAATCTGGCAAAAATACGCCTTGCAGGGTAAGTTCGTGGTTAACAGCAATGATATTTTCCACCGCTCCATAAGTGACAAGAAACAACGCTCGTGAGCCAGTCGCGGCGAGTGACTTGGACCGCATTTTGTCGGTTGCGGAAGGTTCGTGACGCCGGCGACCGACAGCTCAGCGTCAGTTCTACGTCGTCGAGCACAAGCTTGCCGCGGCCGGCTTCGGGAGCGGACAGGCCACACCGGATCGGGCCGCGGACGGCAAGTTTGCGGCTCAAATGCAAGGCAGAGCCTGACCGCTCTGCCTCTCCTCATCAGACGTCGGTCTGCTCGGCGATTTCGAGGGCGTCGTTCACCTCGACGCCCAGATAGCGCACGGTGCTCTCGATTTTGGTGTGTCCAAGCAGAAACTAGACCGCCCTAAGATTTCCGGTTTGCTTGTAGATCAGCGTCGCCTTGGTTCGGCGCAGCGAGTGTGTGCCGTAGAGGCTGGGATCGAGGCCGATCTGCTGTAACCAGCTATCCAGCAGCCGCGCATATTGGCGGGTGCTCATATGCGGCTCAGTCCCGCCGCGGCCGGGAAACAAATATCCCGAAGCATGCCGGCCCTTTGCCCTGAGATAGGCATCGATTCAACTCACGCGTGTGCTCGGTCAGCTCGAACATCACCGGGCGGCCGGTTTTCTTCTGGCGCACGGTCGTGCGGGCAATGGCAAGGCCCTGCGGCGCGACGTCGGCGACCCGCAGGCTGACCAGATCGCAGCCGCGCAGCTTGGCTAGCGATGCCGAGGTTGAACAGCACCAGATCGCGGATGCGGCCGGACAGCTGCAATGTGCTGCGGATGGCCCAGACGTGTTTCAGCCGCAGCGGCGGCTTGGCGCCGATCAGCTTGCCTTTGTTCCAAGGCGTGCGGCGTCGCGAGGATGTGGATGAGGTGACGGTCGTCGTCATGGCTTCTCTCCAAAACAGGGGAGAGTTCAGAATGACGGATTGGCGCTCCGTTCGCTCGATCGAGAGGCTGGCTCCTGAACGCGGCCGCCATGCGAATGATGGCGTTCAGGACCAAGCCGCCGCAGTGACTGCCGTGCAAGAGCTTTATGCGGTCCCGATCTGCGCGGAGACGGTTTCAGCATCCGAGGTGTCGGAATGCACCGCCTTGCGGATCAGCTGATCCGTCGTCTCCTCGAAGTGCAGCCACAGATCGGTATGCATGTCGGAGAACTGGCGCCAGACCACCTTATTGAAGAACACGCGCGGCGCGCGCACCATAACCGTCGTCCGCCTCTGCCGGGGATAGCGGTAGGGGCGGATTCCGTAACGGCGGCATAGTGCGACGAACAGCCGGACGGCCCAGAGATCGGGCATGGAGAACTGCATCTCGACGGGCGGATCCCGCCGGCTGATCTCCGCCAGCCTCGCCCGAAGACGCTCGATTGCTGCCTCGGCGGCATTCTTCTCGCCGGCAGTGCCCGCGCCGAAATAGAGCGCTTCCACCTTCTCAAGCTTATCGCGAAGCTGCTCTTCGATACCCATGCCCGAATCCCACCCCCGTTGCTTGGCGACGGCATCATTCAATGCGATCCCCGTCAACGTCGTCGCTGGTCCCGTCCACAGACGTGGAAGCGCGAGCATCGCACGTGAGGCGCAATACGCTTGCTTGAAGTCTTAGCTCCCAGACGGGGCGGCGATTTGAGGAGCCAGCAACGCCGATATCTGCTCGGGCTTGCTGGACCTACGCCACTTAAATTCTCTAGCAGGTTGTTGAAAAAGTCGCTCGTCGGCAGGCCCTGGGCGTGATTCATTCGCTTCGAATGGATTCGGAGACCGATGCATGCGGGGCGGCGACACTCGAACAGGCGAGCTTTTCAGCTATGTGGATTTGGAGGCGCGGGTTCGGCGCGATCATCCATTGCGGGCGATCCGGGTGATCGTGAACGAAGCGCTTGCTGCGCTGGAGCGCGAGTTCGCCGTGCTGTATTCACCGATCGGACGGCCGTCGATCCCGCCGGAGAAGCTGCTGCGGTCGATGTTGTTGCAGGCGTTCTACTCGATCCGCTCGGAGCGGCTCTTGATGGAGCGGCTGGAATACGACCTTCTGTTCCGCTGGTTCGTGGGCATCGGCGATGACGCGGCGTGGGACCATTCGGTGTTTTCGAAGAACCGCGACCGGCTGCTGGAGGGCGATATCGCGGCGAAGTTTCTGGCGTCGGTGCTGGCCCAGCCCAAGGTGAGAAAGCTCGTGTCTACCGATCACTTCTCGGTCGACGGCACGCTGATCGAGGCCTGGGCGTCGATGAAGAGCGTCAAGCCGAGGGATGGCTCTGGCGAGCCGCCGGTTCCAGGCGGCGGGCGCAATGCCGAAGCTGACTTCCATGGCCAAAAGCGGACCAACCACACGCATGCCTCGGCCACCGATCCCGAGGCGCGGCTCTACAGGAAGGGCAAAGGCAAGGAGGCGAAGCTGTGCTTCATGGGGCATGGATTGATGGAGAACCGCCACGGATTGCTGGTCGATGCCTGCCTGACGTTGGCTGACGGTCATGCCGAACGGGTAGCGGCGCTGCACATGATCGAGGCGCGCGCCGACCGGCCGCGAGCGATCACGCTCGGCGCCGACAAGGCTTATGATGCACAGGACTTCGTCAATGAGTTGCGCTCGATGAAGGTGACGCCGCACGTGGCGCGGAACACCAGCGGCCGACGTTCGGCGATCGACGGCCGCACGACCCGGCACAGCGGCTATGGCGTCAGCCAGCGTATCCGCAAGCGCATTGAGGAGGCGTTCGGCTGGATCAAGACGGTCGCCGGCCAGGACAAGACGAAGTTACGCGGCCGCGATCGTGTCGGCTGGGCCTTCACCTTGGCAGCCGCCGCATACAATCTGGTCCGGCTGCCCAAACTCATGGCGGAGACCGGCTGATGGCCAGGGTTCCCGCCTTCGCCAAGGCCTTCGCCGGCCGCTGGCGCATCGTTGAGATGGACAACTGGGGCGAGGACTTCCTTGATCTCGTCGAAGAGGCGCATCTCACGTTTAAAGGCTCGGCGGACGGCGAAATCGCCTTCGCGCTCAAGGGCTTCCTCAACGTTCGATACGGCGCACGCGATGGATCAGCCTGTGCGGAGTTCTCCTGGGAAGGTCACGACGAAAATGATCCCGCCTGCGGTCGCGGATGGGCCATGATCGGCACCGCCGGTCGCCTCGTCGGCCACTTCTATATCCACAACGGCGATGATTCTGCCTTTGTCTGCGAACACGCCTGACTTCTTCAACAGCCTGCTAGGTCGACCGGCAGAGTCGCGGTGGGAGCAGAAATGCATCGACATTGCGATTTCCGCCATGGCCCGAAATTCGAGCGGCACAGGCGGGCAGCTGCGCGCTCAGCGGGCGAGAGTTTGGCACGCCCTCAAATTCTTCTTTCTTGAATGCTGCTTATGGCCCGAGTTGGTCATTTGGGACCGCTCGCATTGCCGCAGACCTTCACCTTTTGCGTTTGCACGCATAGCGGGGCGATCTGTCCGGGGTTCGGCTTGTACTTCACGCATTTATCCTCGTAGTGGCAGTTCTCGGCGGGCTTTGGCGTCGGCCCAGTCGGCTGCGGCTGCTGAGGGCGGCACCGCCCCGCATACATGGCCTGTCCGGCCGGGCAGTGGCAAATCGGATATCTGCCGATCATGCCGCGGCTGCATTCCCGTTGCTGCGGCGGCTGTTGCTGAGCAGGCGTCGTCGGCTGCGGAATGATCTCGCAAAACGCGCCGTATTTGTTCGGCTTATCGAGCACCTTGTATCCCGGCGGACAGGTTCTGACGGTGGGTTTGTCGTTCGGACACTGCGTGTATCTGCCGACCACTTTGGTCCCGTTGGGACAGGTCTTGGTGTACTTGTCCGACGGGTAGCGGCATTTGCCATCGCTGAACTCCATGCCTGTCGGGCAGCAGTTTGGATAAATCCCGACCGGACGGCTGCGCGGGCAAGTCGGGCTGCTGCCGGGCTGCGTACCATTGCTGCCGCCGTCTTCGCGCGACCTGCGGCACACGCCATTGCGGAACTCAGTCCCTTCCGGGCAGCAGTTTGGATAAACCCCGACCGGACGGCTGCGCGGGCAAGTCGGGCTGCTGCCGGGCTGCGCACCATTGCTGCCGCCGTCTTCACGCGGCCTGCGGCACACGCCATTGCGGAACTCAGTCCCTTCCGGGCAGCAGTTTGGATAAATCCCGACCGGACGGCTGCGCGGGCAAGTCGGGCTGCTGCCGGGCTGCGTACCATTGCTGCCGCCGTCTTCACGCGGCCTGCGGCACACGCCATTGCGGAACTCAGTCCCTTCCGGGCAGCAGTTTGGATAAATCCCGACCGGACGGCTGCGCGGGCAAGTCGGGCTGCTGCCCGGCTGCGTACCATTGCCGCCGCCGTCTTCGCGCGGCCTGCGGCACACGCCATTGCGGAACACGGTCCCTTCCGGGCAGCAATATGGGTAGATCCCGACCGGACGGCTGCGCGGGCAAGTCGGGCTGCTGCCCGGCTGCGTACCGTTGCTGCCGCCGTCTTCACGCGGCCTACGGCACACGCCATTGCGGAACACGGTCCCTTCCGGGCAGCAATCCGGATAAATGCCAACGAGGCCGATAAGACGGACACCGCGGGCGCTCGGGGATCGTTCGGCTGGGGTAAGCACCGCCTTCGCCTAGAGGCACGCAGCGGCGACCTGTGAATTCGGTTCCACTTGGGCATTGGCACAGGCCCGAGACCATGATCATGCCGCCGTAGCATTGGGCGGGCGGCGAAGTGCCGGCGTTGCCGGCAGTGGCCGAGACGCAGGAGGAGGCCTTCTGACCGGCAGTGTAACGCAAGCCGGTTCGCGCCGCGCGCCGCGGTAGATTGCACAGTTCGTGATTTCGGTCGCATCAGTCAGCGAGCCCGCCAGCGGCTGCATGACGAGCGTCAAGCTAAGCGTGCCATTTGCTGGGAGCGGCCCAGGATGAGAACACTGCATGCCCGGCGCGGCGGAAGCAATGCACGTCCACGGCGACGCTGGCGCCTGTGCAAGCGTGAGCTGTGACATTGCTTGGTTGCCCGCGGACATCACATCATTAAATGAGATGGGGCCGGCTATGTCCCGATCCATCGAATTGCTCAGCGTGACCACGAATGTGCACGGCGACGTCTCATCGCACGCGGACGACAGGGCCTCCTTGGAGACCGATATCGCGCTCGCGGAGACCGGCGCCGGCTTTGTCGCCACCGTTGCGCAGGAGCTCTCCGATTCGGAGGAGCGCGTTTCGTCCGAGACGCTGGCGCAATTGGAGAACTGCGCCGCGGACGCGTCGTTCGGCAGACGGATCACCATGTTGAAAACTTGCGGCGCACCGCCAAGCGGAAGCGAGACGGGCCCCGGCGAGGTGCAAGAGAACGGCACTTGCGTTGGCTGCGTTGCGCATGGCAGCGGCGGATTGATCGAGACGATCTGAGCAGAGGACAACTCCGTAAGCTTGTCCGAGATCGTCACAGGCGCATTGTGGTCGACTGGGCCAGGATTGAAGAGTGTCAGCGTGAAGTGGCATTCCCCGCCGGGCGAACACGATTGGTCGCCGGTCTTCGAGACCTTCACGTTGAAGGGATCGAGGATGTACTGCGCGCAGGACTGGCGGCCGGTACCGAAGGCCTGGTCGGAGACCACCAAGTTTGCGCAGTTCTGGAAGCCATCGTTCTTCTTCCAGCCCGGCCCCGGTGTGCCGATGACGGTCAGCGTAATGGCCTGGTGGGCAGCAAGGAACTGCTTCTTATTCGAGCAGGAGATCCCTCGCGTCGAGGTTTTCGTGCAGTTCCAATCCGGATCGGCGAAATTCTCGATGCCGGCAGGTTGCGCCTGAGGTTTGCCGACGGTGTCCTTCGCCGGGATCTCGTCGTTGATGGTGATCGGCCCGGTGTAGTCCTTGTCGCTCTCGTTAGTCACGGTAATCTGGAAGCGGCAAGGTCCGTCGATCTTACAGGTTCCGCCCTTTCCCGGGTTAGCCGGATCCTTGGGATCGCTAAGAACCTTGCTGACCCGCAGCGATGGACGGTCGGCCATCTTCTCGGGCACGGTCACGCAGCGGCGCGGCGCATCGTTATCGAACGGAGCTGGGTTCGCCTGGGCGGCAGGGTTGAAGCTCACACAATTCCTATATTCCTTCGAAAGCAAAGCTCCCTTGACGAGAATGCGTCCGCTGATGCTTTCGCCGGGCTTTAAAAGGTCGGTGCCTTTATTAGTCGAGATGCACCCAACCTTGTTGCCAATCTGATTGCAGGCGAAATCGCCGTCGATCACCGAGATGGTGGTGCCAAGCCCCATCGGCGTGAAGTCTTCCGAGACAACAAACGGGCCGTGTGCGACGTCGTTGCCGACGTTTTTCAAGTTGATGGCGAACGCGCATTGCGGAACGCAAGTCTGCGCCGCGGTGAATTTCTCCGCCCTGAGCAGTGGCCCTTTGACGAGCGGGATGGTCGCGCATTGTTTCTCGCCGCCGGCGAAAGACGCGCAGTTCTTGATCGCCGTGGCGACCGATCCTGAGCCCGGCTTGAAGACCATCGTGATTTCAATGGTCTTACCGGCCGGAATTTTCGCCGGAACGGCGGAGGCGCAGTTTACGTCGTTGCCGTCCTTCTTGCAGAAGACCGGCGCGACGACGCCCTCGACCGAATTCGATTGCGGTACATTTTCCAAGGTGATGTTGGGAAATGGCGAGCCGTCGGGCGCCGAAACGTGGTCTGTGAACGACAGCGGCCCGTTGAACTCGTTCGGTCCGGGATTGGTGATAGAAATCCTGAACTCGCAACCACCGCCGGTCTCACTGCATGAGGCTGCGACTGGATTTTTGGCGAGCACCAGTTGCTGCGCCTCGGGGCCGGGCTGAGGCTTGGCGTTCGGGTCGAGGCCGACGGTTGCGCATTGATCAGCGGCAGGGGCTTCTGGTTGTGCGCCGGCGGGCGCCCCTGGTTGAACGGGCACGGCACAATTCCTGAGCTGTTTCACGTCGGCCGGCGTGTTGGGCGTGAATGAGAGCTGGAGATTGATTGATTGCTTCGCAGCGAGTGGGCCGGGATGGGTGCAGGAGAACGGTGCCGCTTTCGTGCAGGTCCACGGCGCGTTGGGCTCGCCGCTGAGTGCGGCCTGCGGGGCGTCGATCTGATCGTTGATGACGATCGGGCCCTTTATCTCGGCGTCAGTGGTGTTGGTCACCGCAATGGTGAAGGCGCAAGGGCCATTGGGAGCGCATTTGGCCGGCCCGGTCTTCTTGGTGGTGATCGGACCCGTCTGCGCCGGCGCATTGGGATCGAGGGGAATGGTGGCGCAGGACGGAGCTGGCGCGCCTGCGCCGCCGCCGGCATTGGCCTGGTCCCCGGGTACCGGCTCCGGCAATACGACATTCACCGGCTTATCGAAGGCGATCGAGGCCGACGCCTCCCCGCTCAATGGGCCAAAGGTTACGACAGCTTTATTCGTGACGAAGCCTGCGGGCCCGCCTTCGCTGGTATCGATCGAGAAAGAGGCTCTGAAACTGACGCTCGCATTCGGTGCAAGCGTGAGTAAATCTTGTGAGCAGTTGAACTCCCGCCCCTCGGGTTTGCACGTCAAGCCCGCAGGCAATTGCATGCTGGTGGCGTTGTTCTTGGCCTGGGTCTGCGTGCCCACGGTCAGGGTGTCGAAAATCTTAAGCGGCCCGGTGACGGGCTGCGCCAGCGTATTGGTGAGCTTTACCTCGAACTCGCAGGTGCCCGCGGCCGGCGAACAGGTGGCCGGAATGCCGCGCTTCTCAACCTTCAGCCCACCGTTGTTGGTTCCCGTGGGAGGCGGAGGCGGCGGTAGCTGTGGGCCAATATCTGCCGGTGCGGGAGGTGCCCCGGGGTTCGCGGCGGGCCCCCCTTGGACGAGGGCGCAATTCTTCACCTCTTTCACCACTGGCGGCGTATTTGGCGCGAAGGTGAGTTGCAGATCCTCCAGCTTGCCGTTGGCAGGGACCGGGCCGGGATGGGTGCAGGTGAATGGTGCAGCCTCGGTGCAGGTCCAGGGAGCGGCGGGCAACCCGGTCAGCGTGGCCTGCGGCGCATCGATCTGTTCGTCGATGACGATGGGACCAGGCACGTCCACGCCGGTGGGGTTGGATACCTCGATCGTGAACGCACAGCCACCATCCGGTGAGCATTTCGCCGCGCTGGCAGTCTTCCTAACGACGATTGACCCGTTCGTCGTGCCGCCTTCAACGTCGGGGAATTGGGTGTTTCCGCCGCCCCCTTCCTGTTCAGCAACCGGGGGCAAATTCGCAGGGCCACCTTCTCCGGCAACGGGAGGTAAGATAGGCACGCCGCTCTCTCCGGCAACAGGCGGGGCTCCCTCGGCCACGGCAGGGAAATTACGAGCCGAGCAGTCCTGAAGGACCGCAACTCCGCCGACCAAGCCACGTGCCTGAGCATCGTCCTGGCGCTCATCCCAGTTGACGAACACGCTTTGCGATGGAGGAACGTACCCTGGCAGTACTAAACCGGTATCATTGATCTGCAGACCGTGCGCCGCGCGATTGGATCCCAGGGCATCAGCTGAGACGACAATTTTGCCGTAACAGGACGCCAGATCGATGCTGCCGTCCGGCTTATAGGCGTATTGAAGTGCCAAGCCGCCATTTGAGACGCGGTGGTCTGGCGCTTCGCCGGTGGCGTATTCCTGCGGTTCCGCCGTCCATAGCGCAGGGCCGGCGGTGGCGTCACTTTGCGGCGTGTATCGCAGCACCTGCGAGGGACCAGCGTCAACAAAGTGCGAATAGTCCTGAGGACTTGCGACATCACCGCGCTGAGCCAGGATCATGTGACCTCCGCCGTCGAAGACGATGCTCTTGACGGGGTAGGGTCTCTCGCTCTCGACCGCGGTCTCGAGGTGCGGCGCGCCAGAGAAGGCGCCGTTCGGCCCAAGGCCGATGGACCAAATCTGCGGTCCATCGGCAACCGCGTAATAGAGGCGTCCACTATGCACCGCGAGCGCATCGATCCGCCGCTCGGCGGGTGTGAAGCCCCAGCTTTCCGGCTTCGTACTGTCGAAATCCGGAGACGTCATATCCATGCGCTTGCCGTCGTCGGGAACGGGCGGCTTTTGCATCAGCGGGCGCCCGTCCACACCATGATCGAAGACGGCGATGTCTGTCGTGGGAGAGGCCAAGCTCAGAGCGTGAATGAGGCCGGTATCCAAGTCGGACACGTACAAGGTCCGGCTGGCCGGATCGACAGCCAGGCCGCCGAGGCCCGGCCCTGGGTTGGATTTTCCATCCGTACTGACGTTGGCGAAGACCCGGATGTTTCCGGTGGCACCGTCGATCTTGTAGATCGTGCCGGGACCACTCCCCGGGAGCCCGCCGAACTGCCCGGGCATCAACATTGCGTCCGGCGCGCCTTTGGTGAGGCGGTCGGGCTTGCCGTCCCCGTCCCGGTCAGGCCCCATGATCTGAATACCAAAAGCCGAGCTGGCGGCAGCGTACAAGTCCGGCGTCGCGCCTGCGCTATCCAGCGGCTTATCGAAAATCAGCGCAAAGACGTGCCCGATGTCCTGCGCCTTGGCTTGGAAATTTGTTGACGGATGAACGAATTGCCCGGCCAGCACAGTGCTCTGACTAACGGCGTCATAGATGCGCAGAGTGACGCCATCTGTATCGATGACCGTCTTGGAAACAGGGTCAACGCCAGGTGCCAAACTCTCGTTTTGGAGCTTCGTCCCGGCAAAACCGGAAACCGCAATGTCGCCAGGCTGAAACGTCGCACCCGCCGCGGGTGCGTTGCCTGGCGCCGGCGCATCACCTGCCACGGGAGGGAACTCGTTGGCCGTAGCACCCTCGACCGGTGGCAGGGTATCCTCGGCAGCGAGAGGCAGGACGACAAGGTTGACGAGGGCCGCAGCAAGGATCGATAGCAACCCGAGATGCTTTACCGCCTTGCGCCCGCCGCGATGTGCAGCAGGGTGCCTCAGTTCCGATCCGGAGTTGGAAGGGCGACAGCCAGAGCTCCCTCCGGCTAATCCTCGGGACCGCTCCCAAAACGCGCTAAGCTTCATCTCCACCGTCCGCAACTGACTGTCGACAAGATAGCGATGGCACAATCTGGTAAACAGGACATCCACTGGATGGTGGATACTGAAGCGCTCCGGGTTTACCGCAGACTCGATTTCCAAGTCGACGCGAGCTTTCCGTTAGTCGCTCGCGAGCTTGTCTCGACAAATAGGCTCCGCCTAATTGCCATGAGGGTGCATCTAACGGCAGCTCATCGCGGAGCGTTGGAAAATGCCAGCTTTCCACAGGCGAAGACCGTAAATCGCCAAACGAGAATACTTGCGGTACGAAGGAATAACCCTTAATATTCAGTATTTTAGCAGCTTCTACACAGGCAATTCGGGCTGTTTGGGGATTCAGGTGGTTGCAATAGAAACTGAAGTCATTTCAGATCTTATTGGCGAAATTTACGAGTGCATTCTCCGACCAAACAATTGGGAACGGGTCATCGCCTTGCGCTGCGACAGGCCTCTTTCAACCGCGGCAACCACCGCTCGCGAATAGGGTTTGCTCATCCATGCTAGCCTCCACTCCAGCCAGCACGTCGATTTAGCTTAAATTTATTCCGCTCTAAGGACAAAAGGGAAGCTATGGGTTCACGTTCTCGCGCTGCATGACTGCTCCCGTTCGCTGATTTCCGGGTTGCGCACGGTCTCGACCGCGATCACCACAGTCAATCGACAATTCCCGCTGTCTCGACTACCGCATGGAACAGCACATCCGCGCCGGCGGCGGCCCATTCCTTCGAGATTTCTTCTGCCTCATTGTGCGACAGGCCGCCGATGCAGGGGCACATCACCATCGCGGTCGGGGCGACGCGATTGATCCAGCAGGCGTCATGGCCGGCGCCGGAGACGATGTCGCGGTGCGAGTAGCCGAGCCGGTCAGCCGCGTCGCGGATCGCCTGGACGCAACCGGCGTCGAAGGTCACCGGATCGAAATGCCCGGTGACCACGATCTCGATCTTGAGACCCAGCTCTTCAGCGATTTTCGGTGCCTCCGCTTCCAGCCGCGCCTTCATGCCGTCGAGCTTAGCCTTGTCCGGGGAGCGAAAATCGACGGTGAACACCGTTTTGCCGGCGATGACGTTGCGCGAGTTCGGATAGACTTCCATATGGCCGATCGCGCCGACCGCATCCGATTGATTGTCCATCGCGATCTTGTGTACCAGCTCGGTGATTCGCGCCATGCCCAGGCCAGCATTCATCCGCATCTTCATCGGCGTCGAGCCGGTATGCGCGTCGCGGCCGATCAGCGTGATCTGCAGCCACCACAGGCCCTGGCCGTGCGTCACGACGCCGATATCCTTGCCCTCGGCTTCGAGGATCGGTCCCTGCTCGATATGCAGCTCAAAGAAGGCGTGGATCTTCCGCGCGCCGACTTTCTCGGGGCCTTTCCAGCCGATCCGCTCCAGCTCGTCGCCGAAACGCAGACCCTTGGCGTCCTTCCGGTCATAGGCCCAGTCGCGGTCGTAGATGCCAGCAAACACGCCGGACGCGACCATGGCCGGCGCGAACCGCGTGCCTTCCTCATTGGTCCAGTTGGTGACGACGATGGGATGCGTGGTCTGGATGTCGAGATCGTTCAGCGTACGGATGACTTCGAGCCCGCCAAGCACGCCCAGAATGCCGTCATAGCGCCCGCCCGTGGGCTGCGTATCGAGATGGCTGCCGACATAGACGGGCAGCGCCTCCGGATCGGTGCCTTTGCGCGTTCCGAACATGGTGCCCATCTCGTCGACGCCTATTTCGAGCCCCGCCTCGTCGCACCATTTCTGGAAAAGCTTGCGGCCCTCGCCGTCCTCGTCGGTCAGCGTCTGGCGGTTGTTACCGCCGGCGACGCCCGGCCCGATCTTCGCCATTTCGTGGATTGAATCCCAGAGACGGTCGGCATTGATACGAAGGTTTTCTCCGGGCGCCGTCACTATGATCACCTCAACGGCATCTGCCGCCGGACCCGCCGCCGCCCGAGGAATGCCACATGGCCGAGCGGTGCGTACGTACAGAATTTTGACCAGTTCGACAAATCGTAGCACTGGTACCTTGGCCGTCAACGGCATAGCGCGGCGCAACAAGGGACTGCGCCGGGCGTTTGCCGAGGCATTCCGCGTCAAGCTGACCAACAAGGAGGCGGCGGAGGAGATCGCTGCGCTATGGAACACTGTGAAGAGGATCGCGCAACGAACGACGAGATTGGCAACGCCTCCGACGTGCTCGGCGACACCGCGGATTTCGGCGACGTCTCCGAACAAATCTGACAATCCGGTCACGGTCGTTCGGCTGCCGGCCAACTTCGACTGACCCTGAGCAAGTCACCGCCGCAGGCACATTGTAGGCTGGACGGCACGCTATCTCGGCCGACGTTCGGTCATTCCTTGTGACCAAATTCCTATTCTTGCCTTGCCAGGTACGAGGGATCTGCGGCTCCTCTTGCAAGGTCTGTGTATGCGCTGGAATGCCGGGAAACAGGGCGCCGCAGCAGACTTGTTGGTTGAACGATCTTTGCCGTTGCGTTTCCTGCGGAAGCAAGACTGGCGGGATGCCGCCTCTCCCGACGGCGGCATCTCAGTGGTGGTGCAAGCGTACTGGCACGTGCAGTGTTTCTCAGGTAGAGTATTTTGCTCACAAAAAGAGCACATGATGGCGCGGTTCCGGCCCTGGGTATCAACATGGCCTCGGTTGCCTACGATGCCCACCGCGTCTGGCCCGTACGCCAATACAAAGCAATTTGAGATAGAAGGATCCGGCCAGGAGTTGGGGACGCCATGCGCAATGAATAACCAAATAAGGATTATTCAGCTGCCCTGAGTGTTCAATCAGACCCGCTTCTCATTGGCACGGCCTTTGCTAATCGCCTGCTATCAGGCGTGTTGAGGGTTGGACATGAGTTATCTCGCTTCCGGATTGCGTCGCTGTGGCTTAATCGCCGGGCTGACGCTCTTTTCGTGCATGGGGGCTCAGGCGCAAGATGTCATAAAAATCGGTATTCCGACCGGCCTTTCGGGCGCGAACAGCGTCGTTGCGCCGTCGGTTGTGCAGTCCGCCGAGCTGGCCGTGGACGAGATCAACGCGGCCGGGGGTATTCTCGGCAAGAAGGTCGTGCTGGAGGTTGCCGATGACGGCTCGGGCGCAGCCGGCGCGCAGAAGGCGGCAAACTCGCTGATCTTCCAGAAAAAAGCGAATGTGCTGATTTCGATGCAGACGAGCGCCGCGCGCAACGGCATGCTGCCGATCGTGACGCGCGGCAAGGTGCCTTACATTTACACCTCCCTGTACGAGGGCCGCTCCTGCAATAAGTACCTCTATGTCGACGCCCCGGTCCCGGAGCAGATGGTCGGCCCGATCGTCGATCACTTTATGGACGCATTCAACGCCAAGACCTTCTTCCTCGTTGGAAGCGACTATGCGTTCGGCCGCGGCATGCTTGCTTTCACCAAGGAGTACATCGAGAAGAAGGGCGGCAAGGTCGTCGGTGATGAGTATCAGCCAATGGATGCAACCGACTGGACCGCGATCATTTCCAAGATGCGGAGTGCCAATCCCGATGCGGTGGTGTTCTCGACGGCCGGCGGTGCGCCAAACGTAACGCTGCAGAAACAATTCAAGGCGGCGGGCATGACGGCCCATGTCGGCAATTTGAGCGTGGACGAAGGCACTGCCAAGAGCATGGCGGCTGATGCGGAAGGCATTTTCATCACCGCTTCCTTCCTGACCAATATTGACACGCCAGCGAACAAGAAGTTCATGGCGGCGATGAAGGCGAAATTCGGCGACAAGCTGCTCACGCCCAACGATCTGTCCGTGCCGGAATACGACGCGGTCTATCTTTACAAGGCGGCCGTCGAGAAGGCGAAGTCGACGGACGCGGAACAGGTGATCAAGGCGCTTGCCGAGGTGTCCTTTGACGGCCCGCGCGGCACCGTGCAGATGAACGACCAGCGCCACGCGCCGCTCAGCATGTATCTCGGCCAGGTGCAGGCGGACGGCTCCGTGAAGATCGTGAAGACGTTCCCGAACGTTGACCCTGGCGACCAGTGTCCAAAGCTTCAGTAGAAGGCAAACGCGTCCCCTCCGACAGCATCCCGGACGGCCGCAGGCCGATCCGGGATGCATCAGCTTCTCTGCAAGTCGTGCCGGGCGGTGAAGTTCGCGAGATCCCTGCTGAAGGCCGGGGCGACAGAACGCTGAGGCGGATTGCCGATGAGTCAGCCGCAATGACCGCACTCGCCCTGGACATCGTGACCACTGCCGCGATCCTGTTCGCAGTCGCCTCCGGACTCCTCGTTATCCTCGGCGTTCTGAAGATCGTGAATTTCGCCCATGGCGGCTTTCTCACGGTCGGCGGCTATTCGGCGCTTGTCGTGACGCAGCTCGGCTGGAGCCCATGGCTCGCCTATCCTGCCGCTTTCCTGGCGGGCCTGGTCCTTGGCGGCGTCATCGAACGCTTCATCATACGCCCGCTCTATGATCGCCCGCTCGACGCCATTCTCGCCACCTGGGGCCTCGGCATCATCATCGGCCAGCTGATCACCATCGCCTTTGGCCGCGAAATCCAGTTCGTTCAGACGCCGATCGCCGGCGCGACGAGCGTGCTCGGCGAGACGTATTCGCTTTACCGGCTGTTCCTGATCCTGGCAGCTGCGCTCGTCGCAGGTGGGATCGCTGCGCTGTTCAGCGCCACCCGGCTTGGCCTGGAGGCGCGGGCGGTGATTATGAACGAGCCGCTTGCGCGTGGGCTCGGCATCAATAGTGCCTATGTCCGCTTAGTTACCTTCTGCGTCGGCGCGGGGCTTGCTAGCCTCGCCGGCGCGCTGATCACGCCGCTCTCCAGCGTCGACCCGAATATGGGCGTTCCCTGGCTGGTGAACGCCTTCATGCTGGTATTGGTATCGTCGGTATCGCTACTCAGCCTAGCCATGGCAGCCATCACGCTCGGAGGCGCACAGGTGCTGGTCAGCACCTTCGTCAGTCCCGTTATCGGCGGCCTGACTATCGTCGTGCTGGCCGCACTCCTGTTGCGCATCCGACCGGCGGGCTTTGGCCATGACTGACGCGGTGACCACGACTGGCGCTGCGCCGCGCACCCTGCCTGGCCGGGTGCTGCAGGTCGGCGCGGTGGCGGTGCTCGCCATCCTCGCGGTGACCGCTGGCCCATATGTTCTCGACACCTACACCGTCAACATACTGGTCCGCTCGTTTCTTTATGCAGCGACGGCGCTGACTGTCGATATCCTCTGGGGCTATGCCGGCATCCTCACCTTCGGGCAGGCGGCATTCTTCGGCATCGGCGCTTATGCCGCCGGCATGATCTTCACCTATATGGATTGCTCCCCGCAGACGGCGATTCTCGCTCTGCTCGTGGGCATGGCGGTATCGGCGGCCGTGGCGGGCATCACTGGCTGGATCTCCTTCTTCCATGGCGCCTCGCCACTTTACGTGGCTATTGTAACGCTCGCCCTCCCGATCATTTTTGTGCAGATCCTCTATTCCGGCGGCACGTTCACGGGTTCCTCGAGCGGTCTCGTCGGCTACAGTACTTTCGACCTCTCGGTCGAGGCCTGGTTCACCATCACGGGCATTGGCCTTGTGCTGCTGACAGTCGCAGCCTGGTTCTTCGTGAGCAGCGATTTTGGCCGCGTGCTGATAGCGATCCGGGAGAACGAGCAGCGCTGTACCTATCTTGGTATCGACACGCCGCGCGTCAAAATCCTCCTGATGGTGGTTATGGCGATAATTGCGTCGGTCGCCGGCTATGCCTATGCTGGCTACACGGTCGTCGTTGCGCCGGAGATCGGCAGCTTCGTGTTCGGCACCGAACTCGTCATGTGGGTGGCTCTTGGCGGGCGTGGAACACTGATCGGGCCGGTCGTCGGCACAATCGCCATCGACCTGATCAGCGCCTATCTCTCCGGAAATCTCCCCTTCGTTTGGAAGCTGATCGTCGGCTCCGTGTTTGTCGTGGTCATTGTTGCGCTGCCTCAGGGCATTCTCCCTGTGCTGCGCGCCGGCGCGCGGCGGCTGTGGTCGGCACTGTTGCGACGGTATGTCCCGCCAACGTTTGCCGCCCCGACTTTAGTTGAATCCAAGACGGGCCATCACACCGGCGCCGGCACGAGCGCGGCCGCGCTCCAGACCACCGACCTAGTCCGCTCATACGGCAGCCTGAAAGTGCTGAAGGGCATGACTTTCGACGCGCTCGGCAGCGAACTCCTCGGGATTATCGGCCCGAACGGGGCTGGCAAGACGACGCTGATGCGCTGCCTCTCCGATGGCTATGAGCGCTCTGGCGGCACGGTTGCGGTATTCGGCAACGACATCGCCCGCACACCGCCGCATGGCGTGGTCGGATTCGGCATCGGCCGCAGCTTCCAGACGACAAGCCTGTTCGAGACGCTGACCGTGGCCGAATGTTTGCGACTCGCTCGCTACCGACTGGATGGGGCGAGGATGATGAGCCGTGCGGCCACACTTGCGTTGCCGGACAGCGCCCGGCGCGTCATCACTGCAACCGGCCTCGACCGGCAAATGGCAACCGAGGGCCGCCACCTGTCCCACGGCATGAAGCGCGCGCTCGAGCTCGCGATGGTGCTGGCGCTGGAGCCGAATGTGCTGCTTCTCGACGAGCCGACCGCTGGCCTCACCAAGCCGGAGCGGACGCTGATCGGCAGCATTCTCACCGACCTGGTGCGGCGCGAGGGGCTGTGCATTCTCCTCATCGAGCACGATCTCGACTTTGTCCGCGATATCTCCACGCGCATAATCGTGCTGCATCAGGGCAAGGTACTGCTCGACGGCTCTGTCGCCGAGGTGGTCGGCTCCGAACTCGTGCGCTCGATCTATGCCGGCGGACCGCGCGGCCGCCCTCCCGCGCGAGACAGCCTCATGACGGCTGCTCTCGAAATTTCCAATCTTAGCAGCGGCTATGGCGAAGCCGTCGTGCTGCGCGATGTCTCGCTGATGATCCGGCAGGGAGAAATCTTTGCGCTGCTCGGGAAGAACGGCATGGGCAAGAGCACCCTGCTCAAGACCGTGCTCGGTTTCCTCCGTGCCAGAGAGCGGGGGCATCCGCCTGTTCGGCGAAAATGTAACGGCCGAGCCAACCTATCTCATCGCCCGGAAGAATATCGCCTATACGCCACAGGAGCAGACGCTATTCCAAGATTTGACGGTGGAGGAGAACCTTCGTCTTGGCCTGCGGGACGATAAGGCGCTCGCCGAAGGCATCTCGCGCGTCTCCGATTATTTTCCGATCGTTCGCCAGCGCCTGAAGCAGAAGGCCGGCACGCTGAGCGGCGGCGAGCAGAAGATGCTGATCGTCTCGCGCGCGCTGCTCGGCCGCCCGCGGCTGGTGATGATGGATGAGATCTCCGAGGGGCTGCAGCCCTCGATGGTCGAGCGCCTTACCGACGTCCTCCTCGCCGAACGCAAGCGCACAGGCATGGCAATCTTCGCCGTCGAGCAGAACGTTCCTTTCGCCTTCTCGATCGCCGACCGCTATGCCGTGCTGAAGATTGGTGAGATCACCGATGAAGGCACCCCCGGCAGTCTGGGTGCCGCCGCTCGCGTCGAGGAGCAGCTCCATGTGTGAGGCGCCGGGCTAATGACTGAAGCGAACACCTTCTCCATTATCGCCCGCTGTCCCAGGACGGGCCAGCTCGGCGTCGCGGTGGCAACAGCAGTGCCCGCCGTCGGTTCGATGTGCCCTTACATCCAGTCGGGCGTCGGCGCCGTCTCCACGCAGTCCTGGGTCAATCCTTATCTGGCGCTCACCGCGCTCGCAGAGCTGAAGAAAGGCGCCAGAGCGGGCGCCGCCTTGCAGAGTGCGCTCGCAAATGACGATGCCCGCGCGTTCCGCCAGTTCGGCCTGGTGGACGCGAACGGCGAAAGCGCCGCCCATACCGGCACGGAATGCACGCCGTGGGCCGGCCAAGTCCTGGCGCCGGGCGTTGCCATTATCGGTAATATGCTGACCGGCCCCGAGGTGCTGGACGCCATGGCCGAGGCTTTCACTGCCAGCGCCGACGCGGGTCTCGCCGAGCGCCTGATGCTTGCCCTCGAAGCGGGCGATGGGGCCGGCGGCGACATGCGCGGCAAGCAGTCGGCAGCGCTGCGCATCCATGCGGATGAGGTCTATGCTCTGCTCGATATCCGGGTTGACGAGCACGCCGAGCCGGTTACTGAGTTGCGCCGCGTTCTGCGGATTGCCCGCGCGCAACTAATGCCTTTCGTGCTCGGAATGCCCAAGCGCGGCAGGCTCGCCGAACCTGCGCCGCGCGAGGTGACGGAGATGCTGCTGCGTTCGCCGCCAGATCGTCCCGAAGGCGGTGGCAGTCGGCGCGGCTAAGGCAGCGAAAGGGAGGAAGTGATGGATGAACTGGAGCAGCTTATCGAGGTGCTGGGCATCGATCTGACGCCCGAGCGGCGCGTCGCCGTGCTCGCCGCCTTCAAGCCCATGGCGGAGGAGATCGCCAAGCTGCGCAGCATTGAGCTCACAAATGTCCATCCGGCTGTGGTGTTCTCGCCGCTGCCGGCCAGTGACGAGCGCTGAGGGCAGCCGTGGTTGATGATCCTGTCACCCGCCCGATCGCCGAGCTGGCTGTTGCTCTGCGCTCGCGGGCCTTGTCGAGCGCTGCCCTAACAGAGAACGCGCTCGGGCGTATCGCCGCTCTCGACGACAGGCTGGAGAGCTTCGTCTGCGTTGCCGAGGATGCCCAAGCCCAGGCGGAAGCGGCCGATGCGGAAATCGTCAACGGCAGGTGGCGCGGACCTATGCACGGCGTGCCGGTCGCGGTGAAGGATAATTATCTCACCCGCGACATGCCGACCTATGCCGGCACAGCCGCGTCTGGCATCTCCTTTCCGATGGAGGACTCCGCTGTCGTTGCGAAGCTACGTGCGGCTGGCGCCGTAATTGTGGGCAAGACGCGGATGCACGAATTCGCTTGGGGCAATGTGACTCCGCCCTCCAAGAATCCGTGGGATTTGGCTCGGGTGCCAGGCGGGTCGAGCGGCGGTTCTGGGGCGGTCGTCGCGGCCAGGATTGTGCCCGTAGCGATGGGCTCCGATACCGGCGGCTCGATACGCATACCGGCCAGCCTGTGCGGCACGGTCGGCCTGAAGCCCACGTTCGGCCGGGTCAGCCGCGCGCGGATCGTGCCGCATAGCTGGTCGCTCGACCATGCCGGACCGCTCTCCTACACCGTCGCCGACAGCGCACATGTGTTGAGCGCAATCGCTGGCCATGATTCCGCCGATCCCGGCTCCGCGCGCCAGGATGTGCCGGATTTCGCCGCGGCTATCGGCCAGCCGATCGACCGCTTGCGGATCGGCGTATGCCGGAACCATTTCTTCGGCCAGAACCAGCCGGATGTGGAAGCTGCCATCGAGGATGCGATCCGGTTCTACCGCGATGCCGGCGCTCAGATCGTGGAATTCGAGCTACCGGTCCTCGCGTATGGCCTGGGCGCGATCTTCGCCATCGAGCTATCGTCCTCAACCGCTTATCACAGCTGCAATCTGGCAGGCGGCGCGGTCGCGGGCTTCACCGAAGATGTGCGCACGCTAGTTGAGATGGGCCGGCTCGTCACCGGCCCGGACTATCTCAAGGCCGAGCAGCTCCGCCGGGTGCTGATAGAGGATCTCGCCAAGGTGTTCACCGACATCGACATCATTCTCGGCCCCACCTGTCCGCTGACCGCCTGGCCGATCGGTGAATGGACCGTCAGTATCGGCTCGCAGGATGAGAGCGTGCTGGCGGCTTCCTGGCGTCTCACATATCCCTGGAATCTGGCTGGCCTGCCAGCGATTTCTCTACCATGCGGCTTCGATGCCAATGGCCTGCCTATCGGCTTGCAGCTTGCCGGCCGTGCGTTCGATGAGATGACCGTGATCCGGGCCGCCGACTTTTATGAACGCGCCCACGACTGGAAAGACGCCAGCCCCACACTCTAGCCGGAGCCGACGCCATGCCGATCGAGTTGCACGCCGAAAGCCCGATGACCGTAGCCTGCATTCAGATGGAGCCGAAGATCGGCGAAAAGGAAGCGAATGTCGCCCGCGCGCTTGAGAAGATCGCCGAGGCCGCCGGCAACGCCGCTAAGCTCATTGTCCTGCCAGAGTTGTGCAATTCCGGCTATGCCTTCGCCTCACGCCAGGAGGCTTTTTCCCTGGCCGAGCCAGTCCCAGACGGGCCGACCACGGCAGCCTGGCTGGACGCTGCGCGCCGCCACGGCGTCACGGTCGTCGCCGGGATCTGTGAGCGAGCCGGGGACGCGCTCTACAATAGCGCTGTAATCATCGGCCCCGAGGGATTCATCGGGATCTACCGCAAGGTGCATCTTTGGGCGGCAGAGAACTTGTTCTTTGAGCCGGGCGATCTCGGCGTGCCGGTTTGGAAGACAGCATTCGGGCGAATGGCCGTAGCGATTTGCTACGACGGCTGGTTTCCGGAAACCTACCGGCTGGCCGCGCTCCAGGGCGCGGACATCCTCTGCGTACCAACCAATTGGGTGCCTATGCCTGATCAGCCGGCGAACATGCCGATGATGGCGAATATCCTGGCCATGGGCGGCGCACATTCCAACAGCATGTATATCGCGGCCGCCGATCGGGTAGGAACGGAGCGTGACCAGCCCTTCCTCGGCTCCAGTCTCATCGTCAGCCATACCGGCTTTCCACTCGCCGGGCCGGCAAGCGCAGCCGATGAGGAGATCATTTACGCCGAGGTCAACCTGTCTGACGCACGGCGCAAGCGCGTGCTCAACAGCTTCAACCAGCCGCTGCGCGATCGGCGCATTGATCTCTATGACGAAATGCTGGGCTCGGGCGCCAAGCGCGGCTGGTATTAATTGTCGACCGCCGTCCTCGTTGCCTGGCAACCCGCAAGCGGACCGGAACAGCCGCCAGTGCGCGCCCGACGGCGTATGGAGTTCTGCTATCACGACGGCGGCAAGTCCCGCCGCGCGCGCCAACCGGTCAGTCTAACGGCATGTACAAAACGGCGAGCCCACCGATTTGGCACCTGGACAGTGGACAAGGAGGCGTGTAACTCGGCATTGGGCGGCTAGCGGACTTACGTCCAAAGTCCGCCTTGAGGCGAGGGCCGTCGTGCGAGCGGCGGGCTTGGACGGCGGGTCGTAAGCAACGAGCCGACCTTTATCGTCAATCGAGCGGTCAGCAAGGCGGCGATTGACGGCACAGCCGCAACGCCAGCCGCTGCCCTGGGCAGTCGGCGCATGGCGAGCGTTGCTGTGGTTGCTATCGCGAAGCCGCCAACCCGCTTCGATGCCGCACGGGAGGCCAGCTTCGCTACCCGCGCTACACCGCTGGGTTCTGTGCGTCAAGTTCAGCAATTGGGCGGTCAAGCGGCTTGGCGGAGCGCGAGCTTTTTGTGTTCGCGCAGGTCCTCCATGTTGAGGTAGCGACTGGCCTCCATCCAGTTTTCGTGGGTTTCGACGGCGAGCGCGCGTACGAGACGCAAACAGCTCTGCGGGTTGGGAAAGATGCGCACGACGTAGGTTCGCCTGCGGATTTCCTCGTTGAGGCGCTCCAGCATGTTGGTCGACTTCAGGTGCTTATGGTGTTGGCGCGGCAGGCACAAGAACGTGAGCGTCTGCTCGATATGGTCCTCCACCCAGGCGGTCAGCCGCGGATATTTGGGCGCCCATTTGCCAAGCCAGGCGGCGAGATCGGCTTTGGCTTCGCCAAGGTCGCGCCGGTCATAAGATCCAGCGCAGCTCCTGCAGGCAATCATCGCCGGCCTTGCGCGACAGATGATCGAGGGCATTTCTGAGGAAATGCACATAGCAGCGCTGCCAGGCCGCTTCGGGGAGGACTTCGCCGATCGCTTTGGTGAGCCCTGGGTGATCGTCGGAGACGACGAACTCCACGCCTTTGAGACCGCGCGCCCTGAGTGCCAGCAGGAAGTCTTTCCAGGCTGAGCGGCTCTCGCGGCCGGCCATGTCCACGGCGAGGATCTGCCGCCGGCCGTCCCAGTCGACGCCGACCGCGATCAGCACCGCCTGCGAGGTGACGATGCCGGCCTCGCGCACCTTCTCGTAGCGCGCATCGAGGATCAGGTAAGGAAAGGGCTCGGCAAGCAAGCGGCCGGCAAACGCCGCCAGGCTGTCATCCAGCGTCTTGTTGATTGCCGAGATCGCCGAGGCCGAGAAGGCATGCCCGCACAGTTCCTCGGTGATCGCCTTGACCTTCCGCGTCGAAACGCCCTGCACATACATCTCGGCCAGCGTCGCCATCAGGGCGCGCTCGGAGCGCTGATAGCGCTCGAACAACTCGGTGGAGAACCGCCCCTGCCGATCTTGCGGCACGCGCAGCTCCAGCTTGCCGACACCGGTGATCAGGGTGCGATTGTAAGTCTAGCCTGAACGGTAGCCGAGCCGCTCCGGTGTGCGCTCGCCCTTGGCGGCGCCCAGCGCCTCGTCCATCTCCGCCTCCAGCACTTCCTGGAGCACGGCGCGGATCACCTCGCGCAAGCCATCGGAGTCCTCGAGAAGAAGCGCTTTGATCGTAGCGCCAGCAGATTTGCCTTCGGTCTTGGTCATGGCGGCGTCCCCTCTGGGAATCAGTGACGTTGAACATCACCAGCCTGCCATGACCGCCCTTATCGCCGAGCGATTTGCAGAACTCTTTGCACACTACCTAGCGCTGCGAGGGGCACGACCCCGATGGTCGCCGAGGTCAACGACCGTAAGTAACCTCGATGGTCGCCTTGCCGAGCGTCTTTGCCCGGACATAGAATCCCACCATGGCGGCCGGGGCCGTTTCGGAAAGCGGAAGCTTATCCACCGAAAGAGCGTAGACAGTGAACTGGTACCGATGGGGGGCATCGCCGGCCGGCGGACATGCGCCACCATAGCCAGAGGTGCCGAAATCAGTGCGGCCTTCCACAGCGCCCTCTGGAAGCTTTTTGTCACCGCTCGCGCCAGCCGCAATCTTGGAGACGCTTGCGGGAATATTGAACACCGACCAGTGCCACCAACCGGAACCAGTCGGAGCATCTGGATCGTAGGCCATGATCGCGTAGCTCTTGGTGCCTTCGGGGGCGCCTGACCAAGCCAATTCCGGCGAGATGTTCTTACCGGTGCAGCCGAAGCTATTGAAGACCTGCTCATCGGCCATGGGCTTGCCTGGCGTCAAATCCTTCGAGGTGACCTTCATTTCGGCATGAGCGGCCGTAACGCCGACGACGGACAATGCGAGAAGTGTTGCTGCTACAAGACGCATCGTGTTTTCCTCCGGTGATGATACCGGAATACCATTCTGCTCAGTGTCTGTCCCAATTCGTTCAAAAAATTCGGAGGCGTTGCGCACGTGGCGTGTAGTCGAAGAGCACTTGCGAAGGGAGCGGGGAAACGAGCGACGATGTCGGAGATGAGGCGCGTCCGGCCGAGTAGTCCGGCGCTTTGAACAGCGCGGCAACTCCGAAACCGGCTTCCCACCAAAGTCTCTTGTCGAAGGTGAAGCCGACCTGTGTCGCACCCGGCCCAGGCCGGATTACAAGCCCATGGTCGTGAATCTCGACCGGCTCAAGTGCGGTGTCTCCGGACATTCACTTTGCCGGGTCTCAGTGAATGGCGCGGAGCGCAGCGCTGCAGCGAACCGCGCAATCTAGGTGCGGTATCCATTTTAGATTCAGGCGCCGCTCCTAGCGGAGCCAAGAGGGGACAAATCGAACTCGATGATGGTGACGGTGTCGCCGTTCGCTATCGCAAACCGGTTTCTTGCGGAATCGAAAGTCATTGGTGGCGGCTTCTCATGCTCTTTCAATCCCCCTACGATGCTGCCGTCCTGAAGACCTGAATGCAGCTCTGTCCAAACATGGAGCACCTGGCCGGTCGAAACCTCAATCAGCTTCGGATGGCGATAGAGAGACAGAACGTGCTGCGAGCCGAGTGCGAAAATTGTGCCCGGTGGTTCGGCAAGCTGAAACGCCTGTAAGCACTTTTTCATGGGCGAGATCATAAACGGCTAAACCGCGTGGACGAGGCTCGGTCCGGCTTCCGTTTCGCGACTCTCCTCCGGATCCTCCAGCTCGCCCGATGCACCTATTACGATCCGGTCGTCGTCGAGCCAGCAGGCGGAGCTCTCCTCAGCCAAATACACATTCCGCGAACAAGTTGACACACTGTAGCCATAGTCAAAGTGACACGGATCCGCCAAACCTCGCGCAAAATCGAAGCACATCACGACACCCCAGGGATGCCGCGCCCAACCGGCGCTCAGGAGCCGCTTCCCCTGCGGGCTGGCTGCCAGCCGCGAGTGGAAGAAATCAGATGGCTTGCGCTTAGGCGATGCCATAAGGGGCCGTCCTGTTTCAACCTCCTCCAATTCAATGCGGCAGTACTCTTAGGGCAATGTGCGAGCAGGAGTTGTCCAGCCGGCCCGTAGAACAGCGCGATTGGATATTCGTCGGCGTCCGCACGGTATAAACTGCGGTCGAGTTCGCGAACGACCTTGCCGTCGGCGAGCAGCAGTCCCTTGGTGCCTAGCCTTTCATAGATCACGGCAAAGCGGCCATCTGGCGAGGCCGTCGCTGAGTTGAAACGGTCAGCATACCAAACTTTGTGGTCCGTTCTGTGCGATCCAATGCGAACGCACGGCCACCACTCACCCAGTCCACCAATTGATCACCGCGCCAGCAAAGCGAGCGGATGGAGGATTGGGTAAAACCATATTGTTTGAAAGGAGCCACGGTGAACTATAGCGTCCGATCAGCCGCCCCTCAATCGGGCGTTCCGTTCACTGGCGCGTGTGCTCTGGGGCACGCACCGAATAGAGCCGGAGTCCACGCCGGCACCGGATTTAAAACCAGCCTGATTGCATCCAATCCGAAAGATAAGCGCCTTCGTCAGGAACATCATTCATGATGTGGCGTACCCAGGCGGCGCGCTCATGACTGGTGACGAGAGCTTCCCATACGCATTCGATCAGCGGCCCCGAAGCTGGACTGAAAAAAATCGGAGCATCATGTTCGGCGCGGGATAATAGCTGGCAGCGGATGCCGCCCTGGATCCACCAATTTATAAGCAGCCAGTTGGCAGCGGTCCCTTGATGCAACACGACGTAACCCAGCCCGAAGTGCTGTCCTTGTGCTTCCGCGGCCTCTTGTAGACGATCGGCATGCAAGCGTGCGGCTTCGGTGATTTCCTTGGGAACGATATCGGCGCTGTCCTGGTATTGATGGTTGATGCCATAGGCTTTTAGCCTAAAGCGACCTACCGTCCAGAGTCCTAATTGCCCGAAATAACGCGGTGCATAGGGCTCGGGCGCGAGGACTTGGCGTCCTTTCGCCGATAAGCCAATAATCGTGTCAGATTTTATCATGTCCTGCTTACCGCCAATGCTTCCCTGTTTTACCATAGCAATAACCTGAGCAAATTCGCTTTCAGCAACTAATAGCCCGGGGTGTGCACATGAAGTTGTCTTAAGTCATACCGGCGAAAGCGACGATGTCCCCAGCCAGTTCCGCGGTGTGCTCGAGCATTGGGAAATGTCCTCCCTTTTCATGTTCGCGCCACAGCTTGATGTTCGTCCGCGATCGTTCGGCGAAGCGGCGCGGTGTGCGCGGGAGCAGTGGATCGGGATAGGAGGAATGGCCGAATGGCACGTCGATCGTCTGACCGGGTTCAAGGCCGAAGGGTTCAAGCGCAAAACCCGCATAGGGCCACAGCGAAGTTGCCACGGTGTCGGTCACGAGGAAGATCATGACCTCGGTCAGCAGCCGGTCGCGGCTGTAAATATCCTTGAAGGCCCGCTCGCGCGTGTCGGTCCATTTCTGCCATTTGTCCAGCATGTAGGCGGCCCAGCCGACGGGACTGTCCGTGAGCGCATAGGCGACGGTCTCAGGGCGGGTCTGCTGAAGGCGGAAATAGGCGCCCTCGCGGTCCTGGGTGGCAACCTCCGTTTTGACGAAGGCGGTCTCCTCCGGCGCGGCGTCGCTCAGGCCGGTCTGGCCCGAGCCGAAGCTGGCGCCGGCATGGCGGAAGGCGATCATGTTGGCGTGAATGCCCGCCACGTGCTGCGGCGTGTCGATGGCGAGCCAGTCCGCGATCACCGCTCCGTGGTCACCGCCATGGATCAGATAGCGCTCGTGCCCCAGCACCTGTGTCATCAGCCGGCCGATGCGGCGCGAGATGAAGCGCAAGCCGCGAACCTGGTCATCGGGTGCCGGCGAGAAGCCGGTGCCGGGCGTTGAAGGGACCACCACCTCGAAGCCTTTCGCGGCGAGCGTCTCCGCCAGCGGCAGCATGGTCGCGAAGGTATACGGCCAGCCATGCAGCAGCAGGAAGGGCGTGCGCCCGCCCTTCTCCCCTGCCGGCTTGAGATGTGCGAAGTGTATCGGGCGGCCGTCGACGCTTGCGGTGAATTGAGGCGTGCGGTTGAGCGCCGCCTCGGCGGTGCGCCAGTCAAACCCGTCACGCCAATAGCCGACGAGGTCACGAAGCCACCCAGCATCGCACCCATACTTCCATGCAGCGCCCTCGGAGATTGTCGGCCAGTGAACCGCCTTCACCCGCGTGTGAATCCGGCTGAGCACTGCTTCGGCGACATCGATGTCGAATGGGGTTGGCTTCGCTGTATCGGATCCTGTGGTGTCGGCGCGGACGCCCCCGCCAGCCGCCGCGAAGGTGCTGCGCGACAGTCCGGCGGTGATGAGCGAGGAGCCACCAAGAATGACGGCGCGTCGTGTCGGTGTCATGAGCTTTCCCTTTTTATATTCAGGCAATTTCGCTTCGGACCTGCCTAAAAAAGGTGTGACATTGCCATGAGTTAAATGGCATGTTTTCATCAGTCTCATGAATGAAAAGAATTTCAGCGGCGTCGATCTCAATCTGCTGATCACCTTCGCGGTGCTGATCGAGGAGTTGTCCGCGACGAAGGCGGCTGCGCGCATGCATCTCAGCCAATCGGCCGTAAGCCACGCCCTGAGACGATTGCGGGAGGTGTTCGGCGACGCCCTGTTGGTGCGCGTGCGGCACGGTCTGGAGGCGACGCCCCGGGCGCTCGCGCTCTATCGCGATTTGATGCCGTGCCTCGAAACGATCGAGGCAAAGCTCCGCGACCCGGAGGAATTCACACCCGCCACGTCCGAGCGTGTTTTCAGACTCGGGCTGCCCAGTGCGCTCGATGTCTGCATCACGCCGGTGCTGTTGCAACGCTTGGCGGCGGAGGCGCCTGGAATGAGGCTGGTCATTCGCCCAATCGACGCGCAAACCGGGCCAGGCAAGCTGGATTCAGGCGAGGTGGAGCTTGGCGTTTCGCATTTTCCGCAGGTGGAGCGCTGGCATCGCAAAGAGGAGGTTGGGCTTCATGACTTCGCCTGCATCTATGATGGCGAGCGACTGAAAGCGCGGGCGCCGATCTCGCTCGACGCTTATCTCGCCGCCGACCACGTACTCCCCTCCTTTTCCGGTGACCTAACCGGCGAGGCTGACCAGGCCCTTGCAAGGAACGGCCATGAACGGCACGTGGTCGCGGCGACCGTGGATTTCTCGTCGATTCCGTTCTATCTCTCGGCGGCAAACGCCATCGCCACCATGCCGTCCTACGCGGCCAGGATCTTCGCCGATCGGCTAGGACTCACCTTAAGCCCGCCGCCTTTTGCTATTCCGGATTTCTCCCTCTCGATGATCTGGCATTCGCGCCTCGACCAGGATGCGGGGCACCTCTGGTTTCGCAGTCTGGTTGGGGAAATCGCGGCCGGACTTTGATGCTGCGAACGACCCTCGCAGAGAAAGTCGGCCTGGATTGAGAAATGGTGGGCATTTAGGCGCAAGAGGCTCAGGGACCACTGCGATAAATCAGGTCTGTCCCGAAGCGATCGGATCGGCATAGCGATGTCCAACTTCAGCTTTGAGGCGGCAATCCTGCCGGCGGATGCAGTTAATGGCGGATCCTCCTCCGCCAAGTTCCGGCCTAACTCTATGATTTTGCTCGGCTTGTCAGGTCCTCGACCTCGGCATCCCACATTTTCACCCACATTTGCATTTAGCAGAAATCATCGCAAGGCCGCCGAGTAGCAACGCTGCAGTGCTGCTCGCCCACAGCCGACCCGCCAATTCGTCAAATACGGAGTAGGTAGGCCCTTGGGGTGTTTCTTTGCAACAAGGCCGCCCGCGTCGATAACTCGCGGGTTTCCGATCGGCGGCGCATGTGCGGACTTTTCCAATCATGAGCGGAAAGGGAAGAATGACCCGGGTACGCGGCCTCTGCGCTCCCGGGCGAGCTGTCTCGCGTTCTTGCCAAGGCGCCATTAGGGTCGCTCACCAGAGAGCCAATCAAAGATGCGCGTAAGACGGCCAGATAAGGCTATCGTTAGGAACGCCAGAACCGCAGCAAACCCAAGTGTCGTGCAAAAGAAGATGACCTTGTTCGGCAGGGGACTGTCCGCCCCCGCGATGAGGTTCATACCGAGAAAACCGGTGGCAATGGTCCCGATCAGACCGAGTATGGTAACTGTGGTCAATCGGTGCATGGAGCTCGACTGGCGGCGCAAGAGGTCGCTGTCGAGATACTGCACTATGTCAAAGAGCTCGGTCCTGAGCACATTGTAGAGTGCCTCGTTGCGGAGGTGGGAGATCTGTAAACGAAAGAGGTCGCGTACCTGGGTCTGGTCGGATAGCTCAGTGAACCAGTAGCGCTGCGTGAAGCGCAGGAATGCTTCCTGCCCGCGATATACGCTGCGGCGAAACTCGGTGACCGATTTGGGGCTGCTCGGATCGAGCCGTTTGATCGCCGCCACCAGCCGGTCCGACAACGTCAGCAAAGACGCTCTATGAAAATGGCTGAGCAGGAAAAGCAGGAAAAACTGATTGCGGAAGCGGCCAGGCAGGCCGCGCTCCTCGTCGGTCAAGGCCGGATCGGCACCCACACTAATGACCGTGAACGCATTGCCGCAGCTCATGAACCTCGTGTTCTGTGCCAGACCAGCGCCGCCCTTACGATAGAAGAGGTCGTAGCAGTAGCGCCTCTCGAAATTGCCGTACGCGCGCCCGGAATAAGAGGCTTCATCCGGCACGCCCGGGCCAGCGGCAAACGTGAGACGGATGTAGTCCTCGCGGCAGAGGTCGGCGCCTCGGTCCAATAGGAGGTACGTCATTGCCGGCATTCGGTAGTATTGAATTGGCCGATAGCGCAATTCACCGCTGCCAGAGCCGTATGAGTGCAAAGGAGTTGAGACATAAGCCCAATGGGAGACGATGCGAGGCGCACGGTGGCGGGCCACGAAATGATGATAGGCCGCGCGCTCCTCATAGTCTGAGATCGCAAGTACCCGTCCGTTGTGATCGAGCCATTCAGTTTTGATGGCACAGTGAAGCGGCTCACCTTCAGCTGTCCAGCCCGGCGGGTAAACGCGGCCGAACCGGTAGAGAATATCTTGAGCGATCGCAAACGGCAGATCGGAGGCTGCGATTTCACAAGCGAGGATCACTGCGGGAACGTCAAAGAAGATGTGCAGGTCAAGGCGGGCGACCTGGCAGATCACCGGCTTCATGCCTGGCCTCAGAACCATACGTACCGCGGCCACATCGGAACGGCGGTAAACCTTGAGTAGCGCCTCACCATCCGACAGCGACCCTCCTGACTCACGTATATTGCCGTAGAGGATGCGTTGGACATGCGGGAGGAACGTCACGAACTCGCGATAATGGCGCTCCTTGAACGTGTATGTCCCGTTTCCGAACTCGTCATTCGCCGGGCACCAGTGATGCGCGGCTAGGCACTGCTGCAGCGCTTCGGTCGTCACTGGCCGTCCGTCGGGTTGAGGGAGGATCTGCAACGGCCAAAGCACGATGTGGCGGAACGACCGAACCTGAACATCGGCCCGCGCGTTCTCCCGAGGCTGAGAGCCGCCTATCATCTCATTGCCAATTGCCACTTCGCGTTCCCCTCCGTGCTTTAACGGCACGCGGCCATCACACACCCGCGGTAGCGCAGCAATCTGAGCTTGCGGCATTGGTCCAAAGCGGCGACCACGGTCGGGAGTAAGCTGATCGCCTCACAGTCGTCGCCTGTGGTTGTGAGGCAGCGGCCTCCCGTCGTGCACGGACGAACAGTTATGAACTGCGTTGGAGCGCAACGGCCGCGAAAGCACCAGCGAGCGCATTCAGTGGCCCCCGAACACCAGCGTCTGAAGCGGAAGAACCAACGCCTGAATCCGAAGGATAGCAGCATGAACGAGCCCGACTGCATCGAGGGTATGGAGGGCTATCCGTTTTCCGAAACCGATATTGGGATCAGCAAGGCGGTCGTGATTGCTGGTATAGGCGTTGGCGATGCAGTGGCTTCCGGGAAGTATTCCGGCCAACCCCTTTTCATAGAGCGGCTCCATAAAAACCGCAATCGTTCCTGGGGTGGTTGCCTGTTGTGGGTCAATCAGCAGATCTGTCGGGCGGATCTGACCCGCTGCAATAAGATCCTGAACTTCCGTCACCACCATGGGTATGATCTCGAGGGGTCTACCGACGCATGTCACCTCGCCGATCATGCCGACTTTCATGATTTGAGCCTCGATCTGGCCGAAGCCGGCCCAAAGCCCTCGCCGCCCGGCCTCAGCTGGAATCAATAGGCCCGCTGGGCGCATTAGCGGATTGACGATGTCGCCTTTGCGGAGGGTGAATTGCTCGATTATTCCGTCCACGCCGGCATGGACCACGGCCTTGTCCAACTCGACTTGAGCCTGTTCGAGCGCAGCTTCAGCACTGGCTTTCTGGGCAGGCAGGAGGGAGGAGATTTGCATCTCAATTGACTGCTTGTTCGCGCGTACGGCAGCCAGTGCACCTTGTCTGCTCTCGACGAGCCTTTGCAGTCTTTCGATTTCGCGCTGTGCCACAACATTGGCATTACGCTGCTGCAGTTCAGTCTTCATCTCAAGTTCATCTACTGATTGACCATAGGCACCCTCGGCTTCCTGGATTTTACCCTCGGCCACGAGGAGCTCGATTTTGGCCTGTTCTGTCGCTGCGTCGACTTCCGAAATACGCCGTTTCGCTGTTTTTAACGCAGCCTCCTGCTTCGAACTGTCGAGCTTGAAGATGGGCTGGCCTGCCTTGACCTTGTCCCGCACATTTACATAAACCTCCTCGACCCTACCAACGCCTTCCGGTAAAAGCGGGACTGTACGAAAGAAAGCAATGGCGCTTTTTGTTGAGGGGTGAAAATAAAAAATCGTCGTAATGAGAAGAACTGTAATAATAACGCACATAGATATTCCCCAACGCAGCTCAAATAAAAACGAATATATATTAATTTCCTGACCAAGCCTTTTGCCTTGTACATACCTGCGGAGGAGATAATCTGGAAATATTGTAAACAGCGAGACGAGGAGAAATTCAAACATGGCTGAGGTCCTTCGCTTCGCCTGCGGCCCTCTGTGAATAGGGGAGAGTGCGACCTGGGGAGGGAAGCGGTTCAATGGTCGTCAAGGGCTCCTTGCTGGCAGCGATCTTTGCCAGCGAATTTGCCATTCCTTCCAGGGGCGTGGTGAAATCTGGAATGCTGATGAATGCGAGAAGCAATCCCAAGATCCAGAAAAGGTGGTTATGGGTAAATAGGGATATGAGTGCTAAAACAGCAACAATTTCGTACTGTATTTTTTGTCCCTTGTGCGCCAGGTGTTCAGGAAGGGCATGGAGGCGAAAGTAAAGAATCATAATTGCGACAACAGAGATACCTAAGAAGACAAGAACTGCGTTGAACAGCATGTCATTCTCTCCGGGTCCTGTTATGAAACCCGGAAGATGATCGAGGGGTGTTTGATTGATATTCGGATTGATGTTCAGATTAGTTGCTGTCGACATTATATCCTCCCAACTCGCCTCGTCGGCCTTATTGACTCGCAGCGGCAACTGCATGGTTTCAACGGCCGCGGAGTACGTCAGCGCCGGGCGTTTAAAATCACCTCCGGCTCTATGCCTCGGAAGTTAGCGCGAGCAGGACGTAGGTCGCTCCCGTGCAGATAAAATTAATGCCAACAAGCATACCGATCGCCCAAAGGGCCGAGCTCGGAAACTCGGAGAGAATCAGGAGGCCGACGAGCACTGCAAGTATGCCGGCTGTTAGAATCCATCCCCAACCGCCTCTCGGACGCATTCGAAAGGCGTTGATTGATTCTCATAATTCCGTGGACAACGAATACGACTCCCAGGAATAGAGTTAGCGTCAAAACTCCGGTCAAAGGGTAGAAGGCTAGCCAGGCGCCTGCTGCGATGAACAGCACGCCTAATAGCAGATCAAGTAAAAATCCGCCTGGCCTACCCGGTGAGAAGGCGGCAATTATCTGCAAAATGCCACTCGCCAGAAGTAACCAGCCAAAAAATATTTTTCCGGCGACCGAAGTTACAAAGGGAGATGCTATCGCAACGCCTCCCATGAGAATCATCGCACTTCCTACCACGATGAACAGGATGCGGTTTTGCTGAATCGCAGGGTATATAAGAGTTGCGCCTCTCATAGGACGGAGAATTTTTAATTGTGTTGACATGGCGCTTCCTGTAGCTGCGCTGGCATAGCGCTCTCCTGCTGACAGCACGTATGTTTGATTACAGCGCTGTCAGAGGATGTTGGATGCCCTATGCGGCGATCACATTCGCCGCAAACTTGGGATGAACTGGAATGGGCTTAGTAGCAGCGTGTTGCCACACCACCATATGGGCCGGCGACTCGCGCGCACCCGCCCGACGCCGCTCCTGCGGCGTAAGCTCGACGCGTGGTCCGCCGCGCTACGCCAGCGTAGCTTAGCGGCGTTGCCGGCCGCCCTCTTACCGCATGAGCGCTCTGAATAACGGACTGGCCCTTCGTCAATAAGGTTTCGTTCAAGGACATGGCGGCGATGCCTGCAACTGCCGCGAGGCCCCATTTGACGAGCTTCTTTCCAAGTGTGCTCATTGCTTCGCTCCGTGAACAACGCCGGGAGGCACCTCATCGATTTCCGGCAGTGCAGCTACTTCCTTAATCTCGAGCTTCTTTGCCCCATTTGGCGGGTTGAAGGCAAAGCTGTCCGGTTGCAAAGGGGCGTTTGTTTGCCAGGACCGCACGAGGAGTGTGTATTCAGGGGCGCCCGTAACGGCTTTATTGGTAATGACCAACTTGCGTGGAATTGGCTGGGGTCCGGCCTCAACCCATAATTGCCAATCTGCATCGTAATTGCGGAAGGCTAGGTGCTCGCATTCAATACCGCTGATCACGCCGGTTCCGATATACTTGCTCTGCACCACATCCTTTGAAAGTGCTGAAAACACGTCCGAAAGCAGAAGATCTGTGCCCGGCATCACCATTTCATAGTCGTTCCGCAAGCGATCCAGCAATTGATCGGTCGTACCGGGGGCTTCGAACTGTGCAAAAACGTTTACATTCTTGCCGAATAAAACAGCTGTCTTGCCATCATACGTGATCTCGACGTCGGAGTAGCCGCCGGTACGAGACATCCTAAGCTTGTCAGGACGCTCCAACAATACTTCACCAGAACTGTTGAATTGAATTTTTTCGAGATCGTCAGTAACTACCTCAATACCGGAGTTGAATGAGGCCTTAATCGCCTTTTGCCCTCCCAAATAGTCTGACATCTGCTTCAATATTGTGGCGGCGTCTTCTTCGGCGTTGGCGCGTGGCGAGAGGAAGCTCAAGCTCATTGACGTTAGCGACGCCACGGCCGCCAGCTTTGCTGCTCGAAGCACCCATCTTCTGCGGTTTTTCATCATAAACTTGGACCCTGGCTGAAGAATTCTGCTATCTGCCGGCTTGGCAGGCTAAGGATGTTCGGTTATTCAGGGGTTTACGCATGATTATTTCATACGCCTCTTAGGCAGGACATTCTTGCCATTCCGCGCCACAACCGAAGTTTGGCAGCTCTGCGGAGCCTGCATACGAGCGTGACCGACGGAGTTTATTCGCGGAAAGTTTTCGGCGCGGCCTCAACGATCCCTCGTCGAGATACTCGCGGCGATCACATGAAGATCCCAGGCGCGCACTCTCGCCTGCGATAGCGCTCTTTCTTGAAGAGGGGGGCTTTCTTCACGGGCAAGCCGGCGGTCATCGGCAATTGCAAAGCGGCTGGGCCGTGATGATGGTCGCTGCCAAACGGCCGGAGCTGTTCTGCCCACTCATCTTTTCCGGCGCCCACCTTCATACTGGGCCGGCGTTCGGCGAAATTCCCGATGCGCTATACCGCAGCTACCTCTTTCAACTCGTCGCTGATGGTCGCTTTATAATCCTTACTGCACACCGCATCGCTTCTTCATTGCTGACGCCGGTCGCTCGACGAATGTTTCGATGAGCCGTTTTCCGCTGCTTCTTCGGCGCGCGGCTAAGGGGTCGCCCGCTTACCTTCCTGCGGCAGCTTGCGCACCGCTGCCTTTGACAACAACGGCGCGCTTTGGCCAGATCAAGGCTAAAAGATCTGCGCATCTTGAATTTGTGCATCGTCCTTAGCGATCCATTGAGGGAGTATTTCGCATGCGCCCGTCGTGATGCGAATGACCGTTAAGGGTCGGTTTTGTCCAAGAAAGCAGAGTGGAACAGGAGCTAGTGATGACTTCGAATCGATAAGCTGGTATACGCCGCATTGGCGCCGATCGCGCTGCTCGGAATGTCCTTCGGCGTCCTACTAAATCCCCGGCCAGCAAATGCTGTTGTCTACTGCAAGACGGTTGGTGTGCCAAAGGGCTGCGTCGCGCGCCCCGCCCATCGAGTTGTTACGCCCTATGATCGTGGGGCACCGGGCGTTGGTGTGCGCCCTGGCACCCCGCTTAACCGCGGCGGCCCCGTGAACCGTGTGGGCCGGCGCTGACTCCTGGCCGGCCAGTCTGAGCATGACACGAAATGATAGCACGTAAGGACGAGGTCCCCGGTCCAGCGCCACTCAGCGTCACGATCACCGACCTTGCAATCCGCCTCGGCCTTCTCGCCCTGGTCTGCTACTGGTCGTTGAAGGTCATTGCGCCGTTCCTCACGATTGTGCTGTGGAGCGCGATCTTGGCGGTTGCACTCTATCCGCTGTTCGACTGGCTGGCGCGGCACCTGCGGCGCCGCTGGCTGGCCGCAGTGCTCATAACGGCGCTATGCTTGATTATTGTCGTCGGCCCGGTGACGTGGCTCGGTTTTAGCCTGACTGGCAGCGTCGGGTCCTTGGTGGAACAGCTGAACGCCGGAGTGTTGTCAGTTCCCCTGCCCGCTGAAAGGGTGAAGGGCTGGCCATTAATCGGGGAGCATGTTTATCGGCTGTGGGCTCTCGCTGCCACCAACATGAAGGCGGCGCTAGTCGAAATGGCACCACACCTAAGGCCAATCGGCGCCAAACTGGTCGGCATCGCACAGGGCGTAGGGGTAGGCCTGTTGCAGTTCGTGGCCTCAATTTTAGTCGCAGGTTTCCTGTTTTGCCCGGGTCCTCGCCTGCTCGACGCGCTTAGGCTGATCTTGCGCCGGGTGCTGAGCGATCGCGGCGAAGAAACGATGCAATTGGCAGGCGCTACGATACGCAATGTATCGCGAGGCGTCATTGGCATCGCGCTGTTGCAATCGCTCCTCGCCGGGGCAGGCTTCCTGGCCGCAGGCTTTCCCGCGGCAGGTTTCCTCGCCTTCGTTGCTCTCCTGCTGGGCATTGTGCAGATCGGACCGGGCATTCTGCTGATACCGATCGCGGCCTGGAGCTGGACAACCATGGAGACGATGAATGCCCTGGTTTTCACGATCTACATGGTGTCGGTCGGTTTGATGGACAACATTCTCAGGCCCATTCTCATGGCGCGTGGGCTGGTCACGCCCATGCCGGTTATCATGCTTGGCGTCATTGGCGGTACTATAGCGTACGGAATCGTCGGGCTGTTTCTCGGGCCTATCGTTCTGTCTGTGGCGTGGGCGTTGGTTGGAGCGTGGGTACAAGAGAGGGACGTTGCCGCCGGAAAAACGGCTCCGCGGGATACAACAGCGTTGCAAGGTGACACTTCCGGCGTTCCTGCCGCTCTCTCTCCAGCAGAAGGAACGACAAGCTGGCTTTCGGAGTAAAACGGTGATGACGTCTTTCTCTGGCTCATCCGGATTTAATGGATAAGCCGTACTCCGCTGCCTAACCCGAACATCACAGCGGCTCTCTCGGCCATTCAATTCACATACCCCACATCCATTCCGCTCCGAGGCAAATAGAAACAGAGACGGCGAGCGGGACCGGAACGGACGGCAGATCTGGGTTGGCGCCGTGCTGTCTATTCATGCTCGGATCATATCGCGTGGCTTTGGTGAGGTATCTGCACCGCCTTAGTTGCAGTTTTCCGCTGGGATGTCATGAGCCGCATCAGTGGGTGCGCAATGTTCCATGCGGCTACGCGCGGACACGTTCCCTACTGCGCGTCTTCGACGCTTTGATTGCATACGAAGAGAGGGCCGAAATCTCGGCGAGGTGGAGTTCCCAAGCTCTCGGCAAGGCTGATGTTGACGCTGCAGGGACTTGGGCTGAGCCGGACCTGGCAAGCGCCTTACGCTTGATCGAGCTGCAATGATGTCCCTCAGCTTCATTTTTGTAATCCGCCTCGTCGAGACGGACATGGCGAGCTCTTCGCCGCGCGAGCGCGCTGCACGGCTGGGTTTCTTCGTTCTCTGAGAGAGCCGGCTGCCGCGTGTTACAGGCCGGATCTGCTCTGCAGCGCAGGGACGGCCGATATCGGGCGCGACAGGAGAAAATGCTGGCAGGATTGGCGTGAACTCTCAACAAACCACTGGGAGAGCGTGCGGCCTAGGTCACGAACTCATAAAGGCGGCGGAAGCGCAGTCCGGGTTGGTTCAGGAGCACCTCCGTGGGATCAGAGGAAGAGCAATGTGCGGGAGAGCCCGCACACGCCCTGTCGTGCTCTACTCGTTCGCTATTTCGGCCAAAGGATCAGATATTGGGCCAAAGGATCACATACTGGATTGAGTGATATCATTTATTGTTCGCGCATTCGCGCACTCGGGTACGGGTCGTTCGCCAGTATCATCGCTCCAGAATACCCACCAACGACTAACAGGAAGCCGGCACCATCTATGTGACCCGAAAACAGAGCACCGATCAAACAAGAAGTGGCCGGAATATCCCTGGCTTGAAAGGCCCGAGTTGTGGGGTGGAGACAACGTTGTCCAACCCGAATATGCACAATGCCACTGGGCGTTCGCAGGCAAGCAGGAGCAGATGAGAAGGAGAATTGCAGCAGAAAGTGCTTTATAAATACTCGGCATGACGTGTGTCCTCAGCAAAAGTCGTGGGAGCCGCTGTTTGTTGCAGGCAATGTAAGTACCTTGCGCCCCTGCCCGAGATGGGGCGATTAAGGCCGGAGCAAGTAGCACCAGAGGGGATGCGATTGCGAGAGATCAGCGATGTTGGACATCGCTGGCGGCATTCACTGGTACCGAGCGCAAACGCCTGCCTGCCATCGCAAACATCTGCGGGCGACTCGGCGGGTCTGGCGGACGGTGGTTCGGGCCACGCAGACACCGCCAACTCGGGTCCTACCCGGGCCGCAGCCGGCGGCGATTTGCGTGATCATCCCGTCCGGCTGAGGAATCGACGCCGGCGTCATTGCCTCCGCCGACGTTGCAAGGGCTAGGGCAAAGCCAGCAACAGCAATCAACCTGAACATTGTCGTCCTCCGTTCTGTTCGCCTAGGTGTTCATCCCAACAGAATTGGGGGTTAAGATCTGGCCAATGGGTGCCACGCGTGCAAATTCACGCGCTGTGTCATCGGCGTTGGGAGGGGAGCCCGGCGCTGAAATCACTTTCCCTTCGTCGCTCCATGTCCCTCAGCGGGGTGCCGGAACACCCGGCAACACTAGAACTGCAAGACGCTGGTAAGGCCCGGTGACTCAAAGGCGCGTGAAGCGCGCGCTTCGGAAAAAAACCACGCCCTATTCAATCGAACAGAGCGTGGCGAGATCTGGTAAAGCTTCGGTAGCCATCGTCGGGTCCGGGGGGAAGGCCGATCTGGCTTATATTATTCTAGCCGCCGCGGGGGTGCACGCGGCACTTCACCAGTTTCAGTAGCACCATTCACTGGTAGTGTACGCCAAGGGCAATCCGTACCCCGCGTATCCGTACCCCGCGTAATGGCGACGACCATAGTAACCATACCGACGATAGCCGCCATAATAGCCGCCGTAATGGCGACGACCATAGTAACCATACCGGCGATAGCCGCCATAATAGCCGCCGTAATGGCGACGACCATAGTAACCATACCGGCGATAGCCGCTATAATAGCCGCCGTAATGGCGACGACCATAGTGGCCTCCGGCATACCGGCCATAGCCGCGATGATAGCCGCCGCGATAACCGCGATAGTGGGCTCCGCGATAACCTCCTCTATAGCCTCGCCTATACTGCACGACGTCGGCTAAATCCGAGGTGGTGGCTTCAAGCCCTTGAGCATTGCTCAATGTTAACGCCGACGCGCCTGTGGTCGGATTGAGCAAAAGCAAGCCGACTAAAATTCCTAAGGCGATAGTGATTTTGTGCCAAATCATAGCAATCTCCTCTGAAGCATTCGCATTGCTTTATGCGTGTACTTGTGGGCCGAGGCATTCATCCCAACAGAATTGGGCAGTAAGATCTGGCCAATGGGTGCCAGGCGGCAATTGACGTGCTGTAATCAGGGTTGGAAAGGAGGGGGCCGGCGTTGCAGCCGAGCTTTTCAACCCACCATTTCCCAACCGTGAGGCCTCGGATAAGACTTTCGCGCAAGCTTGTGAGGCATCCGGCAGCTTTATGTCTCTGGCGCCGGCACCCGATGTACAGTCGAGCCCTGGCTCCGAGCGGGAAGCAGATGCTTGCGTTTCGGCAAAAACGGCGACGCCAAGCGCCCGGGATGAGGGCGAGGACGAGCGCCCAACGCCGCCTGAGGGCTAGACCCTTCTGCAGGCCCTCAAGACCCACTATTGCGCTTGCAGGCCGGGAGTTCTGGCCATCTTACGCCAAAGTTCTCAACTTAAGCTCAGCCCACAGCACGCGCTGCAGAACAAATCGAACGATGGTGCGGCATGGGATGGCCAGACACAGTTGAGCCGGATGAAGACGATCCGAGCAGAAGATCAGGGCATCACGCAATTGCGATCACAGTCTTGCTGAAGCGGATTTGCGGCGATGGGCGCAAGATATCATCCAAAGATCCTGCAGATTCGACAGGAGGTTTCCTGCCATTTCGCGCCAGCGCGGAGGAGGAAATGCGAGAACCCGCCGGATGGACATTCCTCCGGACGAGAGCTGTCACGCCGAGCGGTCGAAGGCCTCGCGGGAGTTGCGCAGCGGCGCCGGCGCGGTGACCGAATGCGTATAGTTCACGGGGCGCGTGGGAGCAACGGCGCCGGCGGTGATGATGAAGTTCATGGCTTCATCGATTGTCCAGCCGTTGGGATGACGTCATCCGCCGTTGCGATCTCTAAAATATTCCGATGTCGGGTTGGGCGTCGTGGGGACATACACCACGGCCAGCATGCGGGCCGGTACTTTCCTCTTTCATCAGCCGTGTACTGAGGCCAACGGTCTTCATCTCTTCTGAAGGAAAATTGATCAGCACGACACGACGTCCGTCCCTCCTCCTGGATCGGTCTGCAGCGCTGCTATGACTTTGCGAGGCCGCCATAGAGCGACTTGACCAGAGGAACGCGATCAACACCGGCCTCGATGCGCTGAAACAGCCGGCGCCCTAGGACGTTCGTCACTGCCCAGCCGATGGCAAAGAACAGCAACGTGGTAAGGACCACGGCAAGCGTCTTGTCGACGGCCGGCCACTCGATCTGGGCAGAAACGCCCGGCGATATCTGGGAAAGCCACTGCCGTGTGCCGGCGACAATTGGTTCGCCGATCGTGAGCAGCTGCCGGAAAACGACGGCAACTACGAGCCAGGTCACCCAAAGCGGAATGATCGCCATGATGCCGCTGAGTACATATTTTTCCGAAGTGTTTCAGGGGCTATAGCTTCACGTGATGGCGTGCTGCGGACCGGCTTCACACTCAGCGGGACCGCGGTTGTTGGAACTGGCGACGAACCGGGCTCATTTGTCGATGGGCGCGTGGTCGTGATCTGGCCATGTCACGCCATGAGCCTTGCGCTGGCGCGGAGGAGGAGAGTTATCGTGGGAGTTCACCGGGGCGGGGTATGCGCAATGTCAGGCCAAAACAGCGGTCTTGGAAGGATTGCGCCTCCGGATGCCGGCGCGATATTCCCTCGGGGACATTTGCGTCCATCGCATGAAGGCACGGCTGAAGCTGCTGGGATCCCGATAGCCGATAGCGGCGCCGATCTGCGCAATGCCCAACTCGTGCGTAGCCAGAAGCGACTTCGCGGTTTCCTCGCGCACTTCGTCCACGAGCTCGGAGTAGCTGATGCCCAACAGGGCCAGTTGACGCTGAAGCGATCGAGTACTGACTCGGAGCCGGGATGCGACAGCCGGGAGGGTTGCGCCGCCGTTCTTAAGGGAGTTCGCGATCGTGCTCTTCAGATTGGCCCTCGAAATGCAATGCTTCGGAGAAGCCATGCTAACCTTTGCCGTCGCGCTCGTACGCCTCGGCGGCCTTCTAAGGAAGTCGTAAAACGAAAAAACGTCGCCAATCGGAAGTTCCAGCAGCGTACGACCCGTACAATCGCGAAACCCGCCAGCGAAATGAATTAAATGATTACATCACGTGAACTGCGTATGAACGGCGGCGGGATCGGCTTTCAGGAGAACAGCGGCCGGAACCCGCTCCATCAAGGAGCCTTGGCTACAGGCATCGGCGTTGAAAAGAGCCACACTCCGCTGGTCGGCTGGAGTGTGGCTTAAAGCCTGGCGAAACGGTTGCCGACCCTATCGGGGGGAAATGGTCGGCGGTAGTGCACTGCGCGTTTCACCAGTTCGCTGTTACCTCTATGGTTCGGGCCTGTATGACAAATCGCGAGGCCCGGCATGAGGCCGAGCCTTGCATATTGCGGCTCACCAATAGTGATAGTATCTGGGGCCGTAATAATACTGCCGCCCGTAGTAGGAGTGACCATACCCATAATAGGGATAGTTATAATATCCATAGTATGGGCGGTAATAGCCGCCGTAGTAATGGGGACGATAATAGCCCCAGTATGGCCGGTAATATCCGTAGTAGTGTGCGCGTTGAAGATCCGGGGCCGCCTGTGATCGCACGGTCTCCCAGGCATCGCTGCTTGCAATGCTCCCGGCTTTTGCCGTGAGCGGGCAAGCGACGAGCAACATCAGAGCGACGGCATGGAACATCGACCTCTGTTTCACTGCAGCCATTCCTCTCGTCAGGTGGTATGCCTGAGCGCCTGCGACTGATAACGATCAAGATTTCATCTTGCTCGTTCGGGTTGGCTTTCGCTGGCCATTTTGCGCCAAACATTGATAAAAAAGCACAGAGCGTTTTGGTGCATGCGGCTGCAATCCGCACCGGACCGTCGCTTTCTCCGAAGGTACCGCCTAGGCCAACAGCGCGACAACAACCGAGCCCAGGGCTGTCAGCAGGATGTTTGAGACGGCATAGGGGACGGTATAGCCGAGCACGGCCACAGAACTCCCGCTCTTCTCTTGCAGCGCCGCGAGCGCGCCGGTGTAGGTCTGCGCCCCAGCAAGGGCGCCGAGCAGTAGGATTGGATTCATGCGCAGGACATAGTGGCCAACGAGCAGGGCGGCGAATTGCGGGACAAGAGTTACAACGACGCCTGCCAGGAAAATGACCGGCCCAAGCTCCCTCACGGCCTGGATGAACACCGGCCCGGCCATCATGCCGACGCTGGCGACGAAAACGGCGAGCCCCATATCCCGCATCAGCTCCACGGCGGCATCTGGGAGCCTCGGCAGCGTCGGGCGCATTGAGGATAGCAGTCCCAGGGCGACGCCGAAAAGCAGCACGCCCACCGTGCCGCCAAGGGTCAGCTTGAATGACCCAATAAGCAGATAGGGCGCGCCGATGACGCCGCCGAGGAAGATTCCAAGGGCGATTATGGACAGTGAGCTCGACACGGTCGGCCTCAGGGCGTAGCCGACGAGCGTCGCCAGCCGATCGACGGCGACCTGCGGGCCAAGCAATTCGACCACGTCGCCGGGCTCGAGCATGGTCATGGTGCCCAGCGGCAAAGGCTGGTTTCCACGCCTCACGGAGCGGATGACGACGAAACGGGTCTCGGGAAGACGGCGGAGTTCAGCCCCGCTGCGATTGCAGAAATCCTGGTTGGTAACAACCACCCTGAGCACTTCGACGGGGAAATCCAGCAGCTCCTCGTCGGCCGTCTCTTCGCCATATTCCATGCCGGCGGCGAGCACCGCACGCACGTGGCCGTAAAGGACGACAGCATCACCAGGCTGGAGCATCATGTCGGGGGTCGGTTCGACGATGCTACCGTCGCGTCTCACGCGGGCGACAAAAACGGTTGCGCCGGGTTCCAGACTTTCGATCTGCTTTATGCGCTTGCCGATCGCGTTGCCTCGCGCATCCAGACGGAAGCTTCGTGCCGTAAACGGCAGCTTGGCGGAGAACACACCCGCCGCTTGCTTCTCCTCGATCCCGAGGCGTTTTTCGAGCGCCTTGGTTTCCTCGCGCAGATCGATACCCAGGAGTCGTGGGCCAAACGAGCCCACAAACCAGATGACGCCTATTGCTCCGAAAATGTAGCAGACCGCGTCCGCCACGGCGACGTAGCTGACAAGCTGGCTGGTCGTCTCGGCAGGGAGAGAAAGACCCTTGATGGCGTCCGTCGCGGTGCCGATTGCCGCCGATGCCGTCAGCGCGCCGCTGAAGAGCCCCGCCCCAATACCGGCATTCAGGTCGAAAGCCTTCGCCAGCACCACGGTGGCGATCAACCCGGTGGCGCATACGACAAGCGACAGAACGAGTGGTTTCGCACCGCTGCTCTTGAGCGCGCTCATGAATTGCGGGCCGACCGAATATCCGTTGGCAAACAGGAAGAGAAGAAAGAAGCCAGAGCGCAGATCGCCGCTCGGCTCCTTCCAGAAATTGCCGATGATAAGCCCAAAGATCAGGGCCGCAGTTACTGTCCCGAGGTTGAAGCTCCCCAGCTTCAATCTCCCGAACGAATAGCCCAGCCCCACCGCGAGGAACACGCCCAACTCGGGCGAAGCGCTGAGCGTTTGCAGGATCATGGGCGCGTTCCCTGAGAAGAGCGCGGCGTGTTTATGAGCGTGTGCGTTAGAGTGATGCCGACCTCGGCTCGTTATCTTCCGCTACCGTCACGAGAATTCCTCGACAGCTCGAAAGCGTCGCGATAGCCGCGCGCCACGGCCCGGACACCGCGTCCGATATCCTCGTAGGCCTCATCAGGGAGGTTCGCCAGGGAGACACGCAATGACCAGTTGGGTGCCTCAAAGCCTCCGCCATTCAGGAGAACGATTCCGTGCGCTTCGGCCAGTTTGAAAGCGAGATCAAGCGGGTGAATATGCTTCTTCAGATATTCGACTGCTTCGTCGCCGATGTTCTTGCGCGCCCAGAACTCGAAGTCAACGAGAGCATAATAAGCATCGAAATTGGGGTTCGGCTGAAGCTGGAGGCCGAGGCTTTCGATCATTGACATCGCACGACGACGGACGATCTCCACGCACGCCTTTTGATAGGCCTTCTGTGTGTCCATCAACTCGTAGAGCGAAAACATGGTCATCATCACCTGCTGGGGCAGCGACAGCCCTGCAGTGTGGTTAAGGCCGATGTCGCGGCTGTCCGCAACGATGCGGTCGATGAACTTCAGCTTGCGCGGCTCGAGCGTTATCGGCCCATAGCGCTTGTCCAATGCCTCGACCTGCTCCTCCGGCAAATCGGCAATCATCTTGTCGAAGATATTGTCCTCGTGGATGGCGATGACGCCAAGCCGCCAGCCGGTGCACCCGAAATATTTGGAATAGGAATAAACGCCGATGGTGTTCTGTGGTAGCTCGCCCAGCAGGGAGCGGAAGTCCTCGACAAAGGTGCCATAGACGTCGTCGGTCAGCAGCATCAGGTCGGGGCGCTTAGTCTTGACGAGGTTAATGATCTTGGCGAGCGTTTCCCGACTCATTGCCATGCCGGTCGGATTGCCGGGATTTACGATGAAGAACGCTTTGACTTTCGGATCCTCGAGCTTCTTGATCTCCGCATCCGTGTATTGGAAGCGGTTCTCTTGCGGCGCGGCGATGTTCACGACCTTGAGGTCGTAATCCTCCAGGTGCGTCATCTCGAGATAGGGGGTGAAGATCGGGGTGCCGAGCGCGATCGTGTCGCCGGGAAACAGCAGACGATTGGCTTTGAGCGACTTGAAGATATAGCACATCGCGGCGGTGCCGCCTTCGACCGCGTACAGATCGAATTTCCCGGTTGGGCGCGGTTCGCCGCACATTGCCCATAGCAGATATTCATGCACGATCTGCTCGTTGTGGACCAGCATGCGATCGGGCACGGGGTAATTGTCGCCGATGATCGAATCGACCAGCTCGTGAACGAATGCGTCGGCTTCGAACCCGAACTTCTCGATGGCGAATTTCACCATCGAGGAGAGAAACTCGGCACCCGGCATGTCCATGTGCTTGACGAGCCACGCATCGAGCCGGCCTGAAATGCCCTTTGCTTGGGGCATGCCCCCGATCCCCGGCTCCTCGTCCATCGCGCGCTTGCTTTCGGTAATGGCGAACTGGCCCAGCAGGAAAAAGGCCTCGCGCGGCGTGGTGGCGATCCAGTTGGGGTTACCCCGGCCGGCGTTCAGGAATATGGACTGTGCGGTTTTCGAATTCTTCTTGGCACGCTCAATCAGCTCGTTCTTGATTTCGAATGGGCTCAGCGTCTCAAATTTCTTTAGCGTAAGGATATCAGTCATGACTTACTCCCACTTGCAACTCGTTGCACCACGGCATTCGCAGAAATGATCGATATTCCGGGTTGTCGAACCCGGAGCGTCAGCTCAGCAAGATGATGAGGACCATTCCCCAGATCGTCAGAAGGGTATTGCCAACAGCGTAGGTCACGGTGTAGCCCAGGCCAGGGATCTGGCTCTTTGCCCGATCGTTCACCATTCCAAGAGAGGCCGTCGTCGTGCGCGCCCCGGAAACGCATCCAAGCAGGATGGCGTCATCGAAGCGGAACAGGTACTTCCCTACGTACATTGCAAGGATCAACGGCACTGTCGTTACGGCCATACCCCAAAGGAACAGGCCGAAGCCGAGCTTCTGCAGTCCCGCGACGAAGCTTGGTCCAGAGGAGATGCCAACCACGGCGATGAAAACGTTGAGGCCGACGGAATTCATGAACCACACGGTGGATGACGGGATGCGTCCGAAGGTCGGGCGCACCGAGCGCAACCATCCGAAGAACAGGCCGGAGATCAAGGCGCCGCCGGAAGTGGAGAGCGTGAGGGGGACACCGCCAACTTTCCAGACGAATGCGCCCGCCAGCGCGCCGATTGCGATTGCGCCGCCAATGAAGGCCACATCGGCAACATCCGTGGCGCGGTCCGCGTAACCAAGTGCCTTGGTCGCTACGGCGATATCTTCAGTGCGCCCAGTGAGATTGACGATATCGCCCCGATATAACTTTGTATCTGGTAAGATTGGAATATCGGTTGCGGTGGCTCCCCGCGTGATCTTTCGCAGAAACACGCCGCGCGCCCATGGAAACCGCGCCAACTCGGCCAAGGTTGTACCGTCAGCGTCTTTACTGGTTACGTAGACGTCGAGGCCTTCAGTTGGCACCGCCAGCAGCTCGCGGTCGTCCACTTCTTCCGCCGAACCACCGATCAGTTTCACCAGCACATCCCGCCGCCCGGCAATTGCGACGATATCGCCTAGCTGGAGCACGGTGTCGGCCGTCGCATTGGCGAGCGCCCCGCCACGTCGGATTCGCAGGATGAACACGCGGTGTTCGGGCAACAGCGCTTCAGCTTCCTGCACTGTCTCTCCTACAACGCGCGCCCCCTCTTGTACGCGAAACGCGCGCAGCTCGAACTGGTGCCAAGCCGTGCCGGGCCCCCCCATTTCCTTCTTGCCGCCGCGCTCCTCTTCATACCGTCTGCACGCAGCTTCGAGGTTGATGCCGAGCAGAGCGGGGCCTATCAGCGCGATAACGATCGCGGAACCGACGGTGCCAAAAATATAGGTGACCGCATAGGCAACCGGCATTGCGTCAAGCAGTTGCTTGGCTTCTTCGGGCGGAAGGCCAAGACGGTTGATCGCATCGGTTGCTAGGCCCATGGACGCGGAGATCGTCTGGGAACCGGCATAGAGTCCCAGCTGCTGAGCCGAGGTCGTAGCCCGCAACCCTGGCGCCCACATAGGCCGCAATTAGGCAGAACACGCAAACGACGACCGCATACAGTGCCTGCGGAACGCCGTCCTTCGCAATGCCGCGAACGAACTGCGGGCCTACCCCGTAGCCGATGGCAAAAAGAAACATCAGGAAGAAGAACGGCTTGAGCGGGCCGGCAATTGTGATGCCTAGCTGGCCGATGATGACCGCGGCGATCAACGTCGCGGTCACCGCCCCCAAGCCAAGACCTTTGTAATTGAAGGACCCGAAGTAATACCCTGCCGCCAAAGATAGAAAAATGGCAATTTCCGGGTACGTACGAAGCGTCTGTACTAACCAGTCGATCATGATCCCCACCTTTTACAGGTCCTAGGTTTTGGACAGTGAAGTTCTACTAAGAGGGAACTCTTCCAAATTGCTCGAGCTTAAGCAGCTTCAATCCTTTAGATGCTTCGTATCCGTGGATCTCCTTGACATCGAGCTTGCACATGAAATCTATGATTTCGCGCGTGATGACCTGGCCAGGCACCATGATCGGGAAGCCGGGGGGATAGGGGATCACGAAATTCGCTGAGACCAGCTCGGGTCCTTCCTTCAGCCGCAGATCGATGATCGGGCTGGCAAGCCGGACGTACTCGCATTCCTCTTCTACATAGGCGCTGTAGAAGGCGCTGCGCATGTCGCCCTCGACCGTAGTTGCGCCGGCGTCGTAGCGGAAGGCTTCGTGGAATTGGCTGAAGTTCGGCAGGTCCGGTACGTCGTGCATGAGGCTGCGCACACGGGCGGCGAAGGCTTCGGCCGCATTGGCACCGCCGCGCTGCCGCTCCTCTTCCAGCTCCTTGCAAATGCTCAGGAGAACCCGCACGAGATGCGCGACATCGCTTCTGGTGTTGTTGATGTTGGACTGCAGCAGCACCGAGTTGCGCGAGGTCTTGTTGACCTGGATGTTGAACTGGTCCGCAAGCAGCTTCTTGAATTGCGTGCCGTCGAACCCGGCGGTGCCGCAGACGAACGTCATGCGCGTCGGATCCAGATAGAACTCGTCCTCATGCATCGCGCGCACGACATCCGCCCAGCTGGTGCCGGGCTGGAGGTAATCGACGAAACCGGAGGAGCGGAACGCCTCGGGGATCATCTCATCAGCGCCGAGGATCCGGAAATACTTGGAGATCAGTGGGTGGCCGTTAACCGTCTCGCGGATCTTCAGTGCGATGGTGATTGCATTCATCACCAGCTTATAGCCTTCAAGCTCCATCTGGCGCCGCGCGACATCGAGGCTGGCGATGAGCTGTTGGTTCGGGCTGGTCGAGGCATGGGTGAAGACCGCCTCCTTGAACTGGCTCTCGACCTGGGCGAAGTCCACGTCGTGCACCAGGATCATCGATCCCTGGCGGAAGGCGGACATCGACTTGTGGGTTGAGTTGGTTTGATAGACGCGCAGCCTGATCTTTCTCGGATCAGGAATGAGCCGCGTGTTTAGCAGCGTCTCGTCGGAAGGACTGGGTCCAAGCTCATCTTGCTGCGCTTCATAAGCATTGATCGAGGCGGGATCCTGCATCCAGGCCTCGATGCCGGCCGCCGCGCCCATCGCTGTGCGGTAGCGCAGGAACGGCGACCAGTGCGCGAAGCCCGACCATGCCTCATCCCAGAGGAAGATCAGATCAGGCTTGATCGCAAGGCACTCCTCCATCACCCGGCGGGTGTTATACATGTGGCCGTCGAAGGTGCAGTTGGTGAGGTCGAGCATCCGGACGCGGTCGAGACGCCCTTCCGCCTGCAGCGCCAGAAGCGCCTTCTTAACCGTCGCGAGCGGGACCGCGCCATACATCGAATAGCGGGTGAGCGGAAAGGCTTCGACATAGAGCGGCTGGGCGCCGCCGAGGACGAAGCCGTAATGATGGGATTTGTGGCAATTGCGGTCGACGATAACGATGTCGCCCGGCTTCACCAGCGCCTGAACCACCATCTTGTTGCTGGTGGACGTTCCGTTCGTCACGAAGAAGACGCGCTCCGCGCCGAACGCCCTTGCGGCATAGTCCTGGGCCTTTTTTATATTGCCGGTCGGCTCCAGCAGGCTGTCGAGGCCGCCGGTCGTTGCGCTGCTTTCGGCGAGGAACAGATTGAGCCCATAGAACTCGCCCATGTCTCTGATCCAGTCGGAGCGGAAGACCGACTTGCCGCGCGCGATCGGCAGGGCATGGAAGGTTCCGATCGGGCGGCGCGCATAGCGCTTCAGATTATCGAAAAAGGGCGTCTCGTATCGCGCTGCGATCCCTTCCAGAATGGCGAGATGCAGCTCGAGAAACTCCTCGACCGCATAGAAGATTCGCCTGACGACGGCTGCTTGCGGATCCCCCGCGAGCGCTTCCACATTGCGGTCGGACAGCACAAAGATGTCGAGTTCGGGCCGTATGCCTTTGAGCACAGCGGCGAGGTCCAGGCCTGAGGCCCGCTCGCGCCGGTGCGGGACAATCGGGTCGAGGATTTCACGAAGCGCCGGCGCGTCATATCGCGACCGGTAGTGCATGTCGTCGATGGTGACGACGGAGATGATCCGCGGATTGACCATCACTGCACAGACCGCGTCCTCGAACGAATTCACGAAGACGGGTTCATAGACGAATTCATCCTCGGGCCGCCGCAGGTGACGTAAGTGCGCGCCCAGCGACGGCCAGCGCTCCGGGGCCTGCTCGCTGACGAACAGCGTTTCGAAATAGGGGCGCCGGCGCTCCGTATCAGTCAGGACGGTCGGCACCAGCCCCGGCATCTCGCGTTCGGCCTGCTCAGAGGTGAGCTCCGACGCTTCGGACGGATCTCCGTCCAAGAGTATCGTCTCCGAGATCCGCCGGACCAGCGCGGCCGTCGAAGCCGCATCCTCGCTTTCGATGAACTTCTCTAGCGAACGCATCGTCTGGTTGCCGGGGAACGCATGGAACTCTTCCAGCGCGGCCATCTCGGCCAGCGCTTTCTTCACCGATGCCAGATCGCCGACGCCGCTCGCCCATTCCTGCGCTTTGCCCGCCAAATCCCGCCAGCTATCCGCCCGCGCAGAATAAAAGAGGAAGAATTGATCAATTCGACGCGTTCTATTCTGTGACATGCGCGCTCTCCATTCGACTGATAAGAACAGCGAAGCCTAAGCACCCGGAGATTTCTGGCCTTATGGCGCCACAAGAGGAATAATCGTGGCGCCTCTAGGACGGGGCATAACAAGGCATTAGCAGAGAGCTTCAGCACTGCTTCAGCGGATCGAATTTGGACTGGCTTTGGCGCGGCAAGCCGGCGCGGTAGGCACACCCCACGCGAGCGAAAGAAAAAAGAAGAGGGCTAAGAGCCCCAGGAGAGCTCAATTAGGCGCGGAGTGCATCCTTGAGTGCGCTCCCCAACGCGATGCGTTCACGCGCGTCTCGTCAGGCCGTTCCGCTCACCCTGAATTCGCGAGGGCTGGTGCCCTTCAAGCGCCGGAACGCGCGCGAGAAATGTGAGGGATCGTCATAGCCGACCGCGGAAGCGACATCGATGATCTTGCTGTCGGAGCCCTCCAGCAGTTCCACCGCCGCCTCCACGCGCGTTTCTTCGATGAGTTTCGAATAGGTGGTGCTGCACTGCGCCAAACTGCGCTGCAGGCTTCTCACGCTGGTTCCCAGGATCTCCGCGGCAAAATCGATATTGGGATAGCCATCAGGCAGGTAGGGTTTGAAGACACCCTTCAGTGCCGTGACGTAATCCTCGCCCAATCGCAGCGACGCGACTTCTGCACAGCTTTGTACACCAAGCAGGTTCAGGCGAGAGCCATTGCCCTCCATGCCAAGCATGGCTTTGGGCAGGCTGATCCAGGAACAGTTTTGCCGAAAGAAAAAATGCGTTTTCGGGAAAAGGTGTCCGACCGTCGGATTGAGAGGTACGCAGGACCTGAAGCCCATACTGACGGGATGCCAACTCTGCCCCGCAAAGGCTCTGATGACGCTGAGCAGAAGGAGGATGAAGTGGATCTGTAAAGGGCGGGTTCCCTCGCCACCGAGGGTCGCAATCTCCTGCCTGTTGCACACGCGAATGCTGTCGTTCTCTTCCACCATCCAGCCGACAAAAACATTTGACTCCGTTTGCGCGCCGACAATCCATGCTGCCAGGGCGACCTCAAGCGTAGCTGCTGTAAGAATGGCCCGCTGATTCGAGCGGCTGAGCAGGCTCAATGAAACGTACCGGCTGGCCAAAATACCGATGTCTTGAACGCAAGCGTCGCGCTCGATATGGGCCAGAAATTTCAAGGTCGGCAGTATAGGAAGTCTGGCTTCGGGTTGGACGTCCAGCGAAGCAGGTAGCCCGAATTTCTTTAGAAGGCGTTCCACGGGCAGCCCGCTGTCGTAGCAAAACTCAAGGTACGGCGCAAGATGCGCGGCTCTCAAGGTCGGAACAGAGCGCATGATGATCCCTTTGCATTCGGGTTAATCTCGCCTTTGATTTCCGCTCTTGAGGGCTCCTCGCATTAATATCGTTACATTTATGGGAATATTGGTCTGGCCATTCTGCGCCAATCTGTGACCACAATTCTGTCCGCTACTTCGCCGCAGGAACAACAATTTATTTTCACAATTGACGATCGCGACAACGCAATGCGAAACGCCGGAGCACCGCTTAACTCCAGCGATAAAGACGATCGAAGGCTCGGTTACCGCTTTCGCGCCTGTTTGAAGGTCGTATCAGGAGAGGGAACGCCGCGAAGCCGCGCTAAGCGGAAGTTACGCGGGCTCAGTCCTGCAACGCGCCGGAACGCTCTCGAAAAATGAGATGGGTCCCGGTAGCCGAGCGTATAGGCGATATCGATGATCTTCAGATTTGGATTGGCGAGCATCTCTGCAGCGGCTTCGTAGCGCGCATATTCCACGATCGTGGTATACGTCACGCCGGCACCCGAGAGCGCCCGCTGCAATGTCCTCACCGAGGTACCCATGAACTGGGCGGCCTTCTCGATATCGGGATAGCCGTCACAGGCGTTTTCCCGCACTTTTCTCTTCAATGCGTAAATAAAGGCTGTGGCGTCCTTGCGGGCGAGGTGTCCCAGACGCATCAGCCTAAGCCCATCCGTGTAAGATGATTGCTTGTTCACCCTCAGCAAGCTCCGAGACAGTTCAATCCAGGATTGGCCTTTGTCAAAGAGAACGCGCGTATTCGGGAAGTAAAGAATTGGTGCTCCAATCGGAGGCCAGTACTGAAAAGCGATGTGTTTGGGATACCAATTTCTGCCGGCAAACTCTCTGATAATAATTGCTACGTCGATAAAGAAGTCTAAATCGGTGTAGATTTGGCCAGTCGAGCGCGGGTATGAAGTTTGGCTTCTGGAAACCCTGACATTAAGCCCGCTCGGCGCAATCGCGTAGGCGGAGGTCGTATTCTCGCGAGCCGCATACCAGACAAATGCCTCCAGCGCGTGTTTGAGGGTCGGGGCCGATCTAATGGAACGGCTAACAGCCGCACTTAATAGATCGATCTTCATCCCATTTCTGGCCTAATTCGCCTAATACTCTGATGCTAAGCCAGTTCTTGGCCGCAATCAGGCCATTTCGCGCCAAAAAAAAAGAAAAATGTAATAACGAGCCGGTTTGCTTAGCAGATGGCCAACGAAAATTCTTTTTATCTGTCCGGTGTCTTAACAGATCAGTGATGTCGGCAGAACTGCTTATGTAAAACAAATAAATCCCGCTCGTGTCGAACGAACCCCTTCAGTGGACGGATTTTCAGTCGCTATCAATCATCGGCAAATCTGCGAGACAGAATGGCCGGCAAAGGTTGGTCCATCCTCACCTGCGGCGGCCCCCACCCCTGAAACCGCCACGACCTCTGCCTCGGCCACCGAAGCTCGCGAATCTCGGGTTAGCCCTGCTTGCGAATTGCGGGCTGGGTCTAATCGCACGTGCGGCCGCTGGACGCTGTTGGGTATGCCGAACGCTGTGCCGAGCGCTCGCCTGAACCCTTTTCGGACCGCCCCCGGTGCGTTTTGCGTTGGCGGCGGCTGTCTTCGGCGAGCCGGTGCGCTTGGCTGTGCTTTTCGGCCCGCCTTTGGCGGCCGCCTGCTTGCGGTTAGCGCCTTTGGCAACAGCCTGCTTGCGGTCAGCGGAACCTCGATCCGCAGCGCCCGGGCGATCCGCACCAGGCCGACTCGCACCGGGGCGATCGGCTCCGGGCTTCCGATCGCCAGGGTTAAGGCGAAGGTTTTCTCTGGCGTCTCGTCCTGCGCCGATGTCCGCATTAGAGAATGTCTGCCGCACATTGGAATTGGTGTATTGGACACCGCGGCGATGCTGGGGATTGTGGTGCCAGTGCGTGACGCGATTTCGGTCGATGGTAATTTCGCCCCTGTTCCAGTTGATCCCGCCGTACCAATAGTCACCGGCCACCCAGCGTCCGATGAGGTAGCCCGTTCCAAATGCGATTCCTGAAGTGATAATGCCGGCCGGGATGTAATCAGGGACAGCGAAGTGATAGGGCGGATAATCGGTGTAGGGCCAGGGATCGTAAACCACCGCTGGGTCGTAATATGGAACCGCGATCGAATCGGGAGCTGCCGGCTCGACAGCGACGATCGGCTTGCCGTCTTCCTGCCGGACGGTGACGGTCTGCTCCTTGGTCGAGCTCAGTTTCTTATTGTCATACGCCTTCACTCTCAGCCGTTGGACCGCGGCCATCACGTCAGCCTGCTGAGCAAGAACGGTGTTGCCGAGCTTCTCGGTCCATTCAAGATGCTGACTCAACATGTCGAGAACTGAAGGCGTTGCGATCAGCGACTTGACGCTCTCATCCCAGGGCTGCTTCGCTGCCTCAGCCTTGAGGGCGTCCTCTTTGAGCTGCTTCTTGCCGCGAAGCCAGCGGTCCGCCTGTACCACCTCCAGCGGATATGTCGAGGCCATCAAAACTTGGGCCAGCAAGGGATCCGGGTAAAGGGCGATTGGGGCGACCAGCGCGTCGAGTTGCTCCGCGCTGAGTAGAGGCTGGTCCGTCTCTGCCGCTGCCGGCGTGGCATTTTGCGCCCCGGCACCCAGCGAGGCCCAAACGAGACAAATCAGCATAGCGATGAATAGACGCCCGATCCGATGAAGAAGCATTGCCGTCCTCCACGGAGCTCATTGCAGTCAATCCGCACCTTCCTCGCCGCAAGCGCGGGCCCCGGATAACGGCGCCGCGCTACGTTCAAGTGTTCGCTACTACACCGGTTGCGCAGACCATGTTCTTACAACCAGTCTCAGGTCGTCCCGCCGAAGCAGCAGCAACCTTTCTCGCATGCCAGCCTGTGAGCGAGTTCATCGTCTAAATTGCTGAAACAAGCTTGCGCACAACCCGGCTCAGATTCCTGCCATTTCATGCCAAGCATCAGGAATATGAGCCGGACGGAAGTACGATTGTGCTCGTACATTCGATCGCCGAAAATCCGGCCGTTCTGGGGTTAATTCGTCTCACACCGCGAAGCAGCTATCGTGCCGCGACGGCTCCCGCCTTACAGCGACCTTCGCCGGGAGGTCTTGCACAGTGACGAGCCGCAACGGACGCTCGCGCCGATTGGGCGAGCGGCTTCCCTCGGCGGATATTACGCCTTTGCTTTAGCCGCGATGTCGCAGCGCATCCACTGTTGTTGAAGGTGAATTGCCCTCCGACGCGCACCTTAACCTCGCGCCCAGCCCTCTCAAGCTCCCACGTGTATATGCCCCCGCGGTTGGCAGGCGAAGATTGATACAAGCATGTCGTTCAGATCTTGCGGCGTGCGGGGCCGCTTCCGCTTCGCGAAATAAGACGGCGCGCCGACCACTGCCATGCGTATGTTGGGCCCGATGCGTACCGCGATCATGTCTTTCGCCACGTGCTCGCCAAGACGAACGCCGGCGTCATAGCGTTCGGCAACGATGCCAACCTCCCATAGCTGTTTCGATAATGACCGAACTTTTCTCAATGGCGTCGCAGCCACGCTCTAGTAATTCAGCTGAGACCAACACGAGATCGGATGGTGGGCAACAATCGCCTTCTTCGTGAAGATCACCGAACTTGGCTTGGACCCGAAACGGCGGCCTCTCCGCGCGAGCTAAGAGCTTCGTGTGGCTGGCGCCCGTCCCATGCTTAAGAACGTTCACAGCTAGCCGGAATTTTTCGAACTGTTCTGTCAGATCGAGCGTGCTGAATCTGAGGAGCAGCTGCCGTACTTCGTCCAGTGGCTTTTCCCAGCCGTAAATCGACCGAAGCCGCGATTCATAAAGCGAAAAGATGCCTACGATCGATGCCGCCAGCCGAGTGTGGCAAACGTCGATCGCGGTCAAGAGACGTGTCGCCCCGGAAGTCTCAAGTGCCTTTTCGATTTTTTCTAACGTCTTTCGCATTTGGTGAGCTTCCGCACGGCCGGCAGCTACCAGCATTGCCACACCTCATTGAGCCTCATGCGTACCCCCCAGCGCAGTGACCCGCGCTGATCCCTAAGCACTTGCAATACCGCATCAGTGACCTGCCCGGCAGGTCGGCCTCTCATGGTACAAGGCCCAATGCCCTCAACGCCTTGAGGATGTCCTCAAGCTGCCTCTTAAGCATGAGTTCAGCAGCTGGCACTCTCCGTGCGTGCGTTATCCATGGTGCGGCAGCGGCGTCGACGTCGCTTTTGACGGTCACCGGGTTCGGCCGCGCCTTAACCAAAGATCTCCGGCCTTGTAGCCGAAACTCCCCCGACCGCGAAGCCGAAGATGAAACGAGGATGAGAAAGACGGCGTTTAGCGAGTTTAGCCGCGGCCCCAAACCTTGAACGCGCGGGGAGAAAGGCGCCGGGGCAGTGTTCTCCTCTTGCTCGCAATACTCCGCCGCGGGGCGACAGCTTTGGCTCATCCCATGAATTCACCGCCGCGCCTGTAAGCTACAAAATGATCGATCGCAATCGGGCGATCATCTTCCCGGCAATGATAGAGACCGGCATCGTCAAGGACTTGTAACTGTCGCGAAACACTGATGCGTAGGGGATCATGAGCGCCAACTCCATCGCCGCGGCGCGGAGCTGCGAGGGGCGGACCGCCATTTCCTTCGGGAAGCCGTCCCGGAACTTCCGCGGAACGGCAGCCGGGCCGAAGATCTTGCGCATCCCGCGAAGTCCACACCAAAACCCGGACTGGATAGCTGAATTGCAAACCAATCAGCTATTCGGCCCGGACGATCCCCTGTTCCCCGGTCTCAGCATGACCACAATTCGGAAGCAGGCACCTCGGTCTGTTCGCTGCCTCGCTCGTCGTCTGCTCCGATCTCGCGATCTCGCGAAGCCCGCGAAGATGCTGGAGCATAATCCTGTGTGGCCCCTCTGTTGAGATCAGGCCACCATGCTTGAGCTTGGATATCTCACGCGAGATGGTCTCGACCGTGAGGCCCAGGTAATCCGCGATATCAAGCCGGCCGAAGGGAACGTCGATTTCGACCGGCGCCGTCATGGATGCACCGGCCCGCTGCGCCAAGTTGAGAAGGAAGGTGGCGACGCGTTCGTCAGCCGCCGTCCGTCCGAGGCGGATGATCTGATCTTGCGTCGCCCTGATTTCGCTGCGGATCTCGGAATGGAGTTGCGCACGGAGATCCGCACTCTCCTCGATTAGGTGGTTGAAGCGGCGACGCGAAAGGCGTCTGAACCGCACGGGAGTCGCGGCCTCGGCCGTGAACAGATACGTATCGCAGGCTGAAAGGCACAGGAGATCGCCGGCGTAGCTGAAGCCGAGGATGGCACGCCGGCCATCTTCCGTCGTTCGGTAGACCCGAAGACAACCCTCAAGCAGGTGGAAAACATGCGTGGCTGGTTCCTCTTCCCAGCAGATTGCCCGGGGCGGCACGTATCGCTCGGCAACTTGGGCCGCGAAGAGATCCGTAAGAAGATTTTGGGATGGGCGAACCGCAACGAAATTGGAAAATGCATCGCCCGGTTGTTGATCCTGACCACCGTAGGCGAACATGAAAGCCGCATCGTCCACGGTGCACTCTCTTCACGGCAAGAACCCTTGACAGGCTCAGGCTACCATGCGCCAAATCGGTTGCGATATTGTCCCGAGGAGCATTGACCTCACGGCCATTGTCCTCATGGACAATTCGATTTCGTTCCGAGTTCGAGGGCCATAGCTTGGTGCCCGACCACCGGGGGGCGGTCGTGCTTTGGGGTGGGTTCACGATGGCCGTGCCTCGTCCGACGCGGAGCTGCCGTGGGCGTCGTATCATGCGCGCCGCTCGCTCCCTCGCCGTGGCCGTCGCATGGCTGATTCCGTTGGTCAGCTCTCTTTACTCGGCGGCGGCGGAGCCGCACCCGCGCTCGATATTGGTGCTGGCCCAAGCAGAGACCACAAGCCCGTTTTATGGCGCGATCTATGCGGGATTACGCTCCACCGTCACTGAAGACCGCAATGCACCAGTTTCCGTTTACGTCGAGAGCCTCGATTTGGATCGCTTCACCGGTCCGGGGTACGAGGCGAGCCTCACCTCACATCTGAGGATAAAATACGCAGATCGCCCTCCAGGGGTTCTCGTCGCGGTTGGGGCGGCGTCCCTGCAACTTGTGTTGCGCTTGCGGTCGGAACTCTGGCCGGAGGCGCCGGTGGTCTTCTCCATGGTGGACGAGCCTACCTTCAACCGACTGAGCCCCGGTCCTGCTGTGACGGGAAACACCCTTAGATTGCGCTTTTCCGATATGATGACCGTGGCGCGGTCGCTCGTGCCGAAGCTGAAGCACATCGCCTTGGTTGGCGATGCGTGGGATAACCAAACCGTGTTCCGGCATTTCAGGGAAGAAATTCCGGCTGCGACGGCTGGGGTTGAAGTCATCGACCTTGTCGGGCTGCCGCTGGCAGAGGTGCGCAGGCGCGTGGCGTCGCTGCCGGAAGCGACCGTCATCCTCTACACGGCGATGTATTCCGACGGCGCCGGAACTTCGCTCCTTGCGCGCGAGGCGCTCTCGCGTTTTGCCGAAGTGGCGAACGCCCCTGTTGTCGGTGCAGCGGAAACCTTTCTCGGGGCTGGTGTAACAGGCGGGTTCGTCATGCTGCCGTCGATCATTGGCTCGTCGGCTGGGCGGATCGCGCTTCGCATCCTCAACGGCGAAGACACCTCCCAAATCCCTGTAACGATGGTCGACGGCGTACGCCCCGTATTCGATTGGCGGCAAATGCAGCGGTGGCGAGTAAGGGAGTCGAAGCCTTCCCGCGGCCAGCGAGATCCTGTTCCGGGAGCCCAGCGCCTGGGAGCGCTACCGGTGGCAGATCGTGGCGATCGCCGTAGTGATCCTGCTTCAAGCCTTGTTGATCGTCGCACTGTTATATCAACGCCGGCGTCGACGGGCGGCGGAGCTCGACGCTCGCCAGCGGATGGCTGAACTGGCGCACATGAACCGGCAGACCACGGTCGGCCAGTTGTCCGCGTCCATTGCGCACGAGCTCAACCAACCACTCGGCGCCATCCTCAATAATGTCGAGGCCGCCGCGCTGCTCATCGATGCATCATCCCCGAATGCTGAGGACCTCAACGCTATTCTCACCGACATCAAACGCGACGACCAAAGAGCGAGCGAGGTGATCAAACGCTTCCGGCGTCTCCTCACCCAAGGGAGGCTTGATCCCCAGGATGTGGATGTCAATGAAGTGGTTCGCGAAGTGTTCGACATCCTGTCAGCGCTGGCCGGTGCCCGGGACGTCAAACTCGGTGGCAAGCTCGCTCAGCAACGGTTACGCGTCAAAGGAGACCGCGTCCAATTGGAACAGGTCATCCTGAACCTGGTCGTCAATGGGATCGAAGCCATCTCGGGCGCACCAAACGGCACCCGTGAGATCGTCTGCAGGTCCTGGGTCTCCGACGGCCAAGCGCTTGTCTCGATCCACGATTCCGGGCCGGGGATACCCTCGCATCACTTAGAACGATTGTTCGAGCCGTTCTTTACCACCAAACGGGACGGGATGGGCATGGGATTGTGCATCGCGCGCACTATTATCGAGGCGCATGAGGGCAAGATCTCGGCCGAAAGCCGGTCCAGCGGCGCCGTATTTCACATCAGCCTACCTCTGGCCAAGACGCGACGGACATAGCCTCCATGTCGGCCATCATTCATATCGTCGACGACGACGCGTCGTTCCGGACTTCAACCGGCCGACTTTTGCGGGCCTGCGGCTATGCGGTCGAGAGCTACGAGTTGGCGGAACAGCTTTTGACGCGACTTCCGGATGATCCCGGTGTGAGTTGCATCCTCCTCGACATCAAAATGCCGGGGGTCGGCGGGCCGGAATTGCAGAACCGCCTTCACGCGGTCGGATCGGACCTTCCCATCATTTTTTTGACGGGCCACGCGGACATTCCGACCACCGTGCATGTTATCAAGGCGGGCGCGGACGACCTCCTTACAAAGCCGGTGGAAAAGGATACCTTGATAGAGACAATCGAGCGCGCTCTCGCCCGCGTTCGCGCGATGCAGGCGAAACATGAGCAACTCGGGCTTTTGCGGGCGCGGGTCTCCCATCTCACCCCGCGCGAACGACAGGTGTTCGAACGGGTCGTGCGAGGAAAAATGAACAAGGAGATTGCGCGCGAGCTTGGCACGACCGAGCGTACGATCAAGGCCCACCGTCATCAGGTCATGGAGAAGTTGCGGGTCACCTCGTTGGCCGAGCTTGTAGTGATTGCCGAGCGGCTTGGGGTGCTCGCCGTCGGAAATGCCGCCACAGGAGCGGGACAGGTACGTCCGGAGGACTCGCCGCCGGAAAATGATAAAAATCAAAAATGATTAAACAGCAAGTGTCACTAGCTAATGCGCGTTAAGGCGCGGGAACAAGAAAGCCCGTGGGATCATTAAGCTACAGTTTCGAAAGCCTCAAGCGACGGGCTATGTTCAGCAAGGCTACTCGCAAGCGGATAATTGTCCTCGACGACGACGCCAGCGTGCTCACCGCGATCGGACGCGTGCTGAAGCTGTCTGGGTTCGACCCCGAAATCTTCGATACAGTCGAGGGCTTCCTCGAGGGAGCTCACTTTGATGAGGCCTCCTGTCTTGTCTTGGACATCAATCTCAAGGGCTGCTGCGGTATTGAGTTAAGAAAACACTTGGCCGACGAGGGCGTTTCGATTCCGGTGATATTCATCACAGCGGTCGACAACAGAGCGACCAAGGAAGCCGCGTTGCAAGCAGGTTGCGTGGGTTACCTGCATAAGCCATTTCCTTCGAGAGATCTGATCGAGGCAATCGAACAGATCGTTTAGGAGAACTGTAAATCATCTTGCGGGCGTGTTGGCTAGTACCTATCAGCCATGCGATTGATCATGCCTTGTCCTTGCCGAGTCTTCTCAGGCCGGGCCAAGTCAAACGTAGTCCACGTCAGGACGAGCGCGGGCTTCATCATAGGCGCGTCGCCGGCGAAGGTATGCTGATATCGGGGGACAGTTACCGATTTGCCGTGAGCGGCATCTGTGTCGCTGCTGAGAACAATCGGCAGCGCCTGTATACTTGTTTAGGCCGTGGGACATTGCAGGCACCTATGGTCGTAAGCGTGGGTGCCGCTGTTGTGGGGGAGTGCGCATCACGCGCCTGCAGAACGCGAACGGCGTCATTTTGGATTTATAAGGGCACGCAGATCGGTCTCCAGCGTCCGTCGTCTAAGCGACATTGTCAACGGCGCTTTGGGACCCACTTCTCGTCTTTACGGCGTTTTCAATCTGACCCACCATGTCCCTCACCACCGCTTCGCGAAGCGGTGGTGAGGGACATTATTCCGCTGTCTCCTTGACCTTCGCCGGCCGCGCTATGATGCCGGCGCGGCGCTTGTCCTTCAGCCGATAGCTTTCCCCGGTGATCTGCACGACAGCGGCGTGGTGCAGAATGCGGTCCAGCATCGCCGCGGTGAGCACCGCGTCGCCGGCGAAGGCCTCATCCCAGCTGCCGAAGCCGAGGTTTGAGGTCAGCACCAGCGAGCCCTTTTCGTAGCGGCGGGTAATCACCTGGAAGAACAGGTTTGCCTGCTCGCGGCCGAACGGCAGATAGCCGATCTCGTCGATGATCAAGAGCTTCGCACAGCCGCGGCAGAAAACCAGCATGACCGGCGTAGTCGAGAAAGCCCGGATGAAAGCGATGCCGGCCGGCGCCATAGGCGTCGCGCTCCAGCACCACCGTCTTCATGTTGTCGAGCAGCACCTCGCGCGGCAGGCCGCCAAACGCGGCAAACGCATTCTCATGACAGCGGATCAGCGTCTCGATCCGCTCGTCGGCGCAGACCTCCACATAGGCTGCACGGCTCCAGCCCAGCGTGGCGACGAACACGCACAGTCTGCCCGCACCACGCCCCACCGTCGCCCAGTCGGCTTGCATCTGCCGGCCCGGCTCGGTTTCGAAGCGCACCACCGGATCGGGCGCAGGCATCGTCCGCAGGCCGCGCACGAAATCCTTCACCCGCGTCTCGCAGCCGCTATAGCCCCGAGCTCGGAGCTCACGAAACAGCACCACCGCCGGGATCCGGTCCGGCGCCGCCGCCGCAACCCGCTCGCGGATGTAGGCCTTGAATGGATCAAGCTTCTCCGCCCGCTTCGCCGGCACCTTGCGCACTACCGCCTCTTCGCCGCCGCGCAAATAGCGGCGCACCGTATTGCGCGACAATCCCGTCGCCCGCGCGATCGCACGGATGCTGCTCCCGTGCCTGGCCAAAACCGATATCTCCATCCGATCCTCCGCTCTAAGCATCGGCCCCTCCCCATGGAAGGGCCACCGTTAGCGGTGGGTCAGTTAGAAATTGCCGACCGGGTCAGTTTGTACGCGCCGGAACAACGTGACCATCGCCGTTTGCGGGCGTTGATCCGATGAGCTGTGGAGAGGATTGGATCCTCCCGAGGTCGTCGCCAACATCGTTCCTAGCAGGTTGCTAAAAATCCTTTCAGCGTAGAGCTGCTTTCCTCGTTTTTGGGTCTGGCGAGGGTTTTGTTGCCCCAGCGCCCTTCATGCAGCGAGAAGCTTGGGCAACCGGATCAAGTTATACGCGGCCATAGTGAGGGTGAACTTGAAGCCAAGACGCGCTAACCCGCGGAGCATCGGCCGGGCAAGGCCTCCGATGGTCTTGGCCCAGCCGAACGGCTCCTCGATGCGCTTTCGTTTCTGCTGGCTTACCGCATAGCCGGGATGCCGCGTTGTGCGGCCATCGATCGCCGAGCGGCGCCGGGTGTCATTCTGCGCGATATGCGGTGTGACATTCATCGCACGCAAGTCCTTCACGAACTCAGACGCGTCGTAGCCTTTGTCGGCGCCGAGCGTCAACCGCCGCCGGCCGGGGCGATGGCTTTCGATCATGGTGATCGCCGCCTCGCGTTCGGCGTATCCCGACACCGCGGTCACGTTGGCCTCGACGATCAGGCCGGTCCGGTTCTCCATCAGAGTATGGCCGAGATAGGAGAGTTTGGCCTCCTTGCCCTGGCCTTTGCGATAGAGCCGGGCTTGCGGATCGGTGGTCGAGACATGCGTGGCGTTCGACCGCTTCTGACCATCGAAGCTGACCTCGGCATTACGGTCGTGGCGCTTCTGTTCGTCTGGCGCGGCCTCATCCGCAGCCCGTTCCTGGGCGAGCGCTGTCACCGCACTCTCCGCCATCGGCTGGGTGCCCGAGCCAGCGGCAGCTGGAAGCTCCGGCCCGTCGTCCGAGGTTGCTGCCGTCTCCTTCGGCACAAAACTTTTCATCGACGCCCACGCCTGGAGCTGCGTGCCGTCGACGCAGAAATGCTCGTCAGACAAAAGCGAGCGCACTTCTCGGTGCGCCAGCAGCCGGCTCAGAAACTGCTTCGCAACATCAGCCTCGAGCAACCGATCCCGGTTCTTCGTAAACACCGTCGGCACCCAGACCCGGTCGTCGATGCCGAGCCCTACAAACCAGCGATAGAGCAGATTGTAGTCGAGCTGCTCCATCAGTTGGCGCTCCGATCGAAGGGTGTAAAATGCCTGCAACAGCGAGGCGCGAAGCAGCCGCTCCGGCGGGATCGAAGGGCGGCCGTCAACCGCATAGAGCCTGGCGAATTCCTCATCGAGGTCCTGGAGCACATCGTTGACGATCTGCCGGATCTTGCGCAGGGGATGCTTCGCCGGCACACGCTCTTCAAGGTCGACGTAAGAGAAAAGCGCCCCAGACCGCAAATCCGAACCCCGCATTCCATCCTCCCCGCTGACAACGCGAAAGACAAAATCATATTTCCCACAACCTGTCAGCAGCAGCGTTTTTCAGCAGCCTGCTAGTGCACTGACTCATTCATATGGTGCATGGAGAGGCCTGAGTTTGTCGCGGATTTGCTCGGCGCTTTTTGTCCACGTGAATGGCTTGGCTTGACGGTTGTGGTGCTGGATGTAGCGGCGGATGGCGTCTTCCAGCTCAGCAACCGACTTGAAGACACCGCGCCGTATGCGTTTTCGGGTGATGGCGGAAAAGAAGCCTTCGACGGCGTTGAGCCAGGATGCCGATGTCGGGGTGAAGTGGAACACCCAGCGTGGGTGGTTGGCCAGCCATCGCCTGACTTTGGGGTGCTTGTGAGTGGCGTAATTGTCGAGGATGGCGTGGACCACCTTGCCCACGGGCACGGCGTTCTCCACGGCATTGAGGAACTTGATGAATTCCTGATGCCGATGCTTGTCCATGCATCGGCCAAGCACGGTGCCGTCCAGGACATTGAGCGCGGCGAACAAGGTGGTGGTGCCGTTGCGCTTGTAATCATGGGTCATGGTGGCGCATTTGCCTGGCTTCAGCGGCAGGCCGGGTTGGGTGCGGTCCAGCGCCTGGATCTGGCTCTTTTCATCGATGGACAGCACGACGGCATGGCAGGGCGGCGCCATGTACAGGCCGACCACGTCCTCGACCTTCTCGGCAAAGGCGGGATCGCGGGACATCTTGAAGGTGCGCAGACGATGCGGCTGAAGCCGATGCGCTTCCCAGATGCGCTGGACGGCCCGCAAGCTGACGCCGACCGCCTTGGCGACGGCGCGGCCGGTCCAATGCGTGGCGTTGCCGGGCGCCTCCGAACAAGGCAGCGCAAGCACTTTGGCCACCGTCTCCGGTGGCAGGGAGCCCTGCCAGGCTTGCGCGTCTTGTCACGCAGCAGACCGTCAAGGCCCTGCTCGGCATAGCGCTGCTGCCAGCGCCACACCGCCGGGCGGCTGACGCCGCTGCGCCGGGCAACATCAAGGACCGGCAGGCGATCGGCGGAATGAAGAATGATCCGCGCCCGCTGCACATGCTTCTGCGCCCGGTTGCGATCGACGATGACCGCCGCCAAGTGCGCACGCTGTTCGGCGGAGAGAAGGATGCTGACAGTCTGAGCCATGTCTTCAGCATGGCACGCTTCGCCAAATCTGTGAATCTTATGTCTGCGTCAGTGCACTAGCTCGATAGAAGTATTCCTCACCCTGTCAAAAAAAAGCAGCGGGGCTCGGCTGCATCTCCCCAAGTTTTCAACGAAACCAGGGCCCCGTGATGGGCAGCGATATTGGCACGAGCGCACCAGGTCGAGGTGCACAACTTCTGAGCAGCGGAACGTCTCACTCCAGCATCCTACCGAAAGAGACCCTCTCGCCACCAGACGCTCCCAAAATTGATTTTTCGCAATATGGATGCGCCTCCTCTTCATAGCATGTGACGCAGAAGAGCTAGATCACCCCGAATGCCGAGATCACCCCAAGTGCAAAGGGGATCAGCATGCGCCCTGTTCCTACCTTGAGAGCTGCGCATCTACTGCCGTACCTTGAATTTTGCTACGACAATGGGCTGCCAGCAGAACATGTTCTGAAGAAATTCGGGCTACCTGCTTCGCTGCATACGCAGCCCGAGGCCAGACTTCCTATACTGCCGACCTTGAAATTTCTGGCCCACATCGAGCGCAGCGCTTGCGTCCAAGACATCGGTATCCTGGCCAGCCGGTACGTTAAATTGAGCCTGCTCAGCCGCTCGAACCAGCGGGCCATCCTTACGGCGCCGACGCTCGAGCAAGCCTTGAAGGCATGCATCGACGGCGCAAAACTCGAGTCGAATGCGTTCGTCGGCTGGACGGCAGAAGAGAACGACAGCGTTCGTTTTTGCAAAACGCACGAGATTGGGATGGCCGACGAAGAGGAGACCCGCCCCTTACAGATTCACTTTATTCTTCTCATGCTCAGCGTCATCAGAGCCTTTGCGGGACAGAGTTGGCATCCCGCGAGCATGGGGTTCAGGTCGCGCGTGCCCGTCAATCCGGTCGTGGGGCACCTCTTCCCGAAAACGCATTTTTTCTTTCGGCAGAACTGTTCCTGGATCAGCCTGCCCAAAGCCATGCTTGGCCTGGAGGGCAATGACTCTCGCCTGAACCTGCTTGCTGTACAAAACTGTGCAGAAGTCGCATCGCTGCGATTGGGCGAGGATTACGTCACGGCACTGAAGGGTGTCTTCAAACCCTACCTGCCCGATGGCTATCCCACTATCGATTTTGCCGCGGAGATCCTGGGAACCAGCGTGAGAAGCCTGCAACGCACCTTGGCGCAGTGCAGCACCACCTATTCGAAACTCATCGAAGAAACGCGCGTGGAGGCGGCGGTGGAGCTGCTGGAGGGCTCTGATAGCAAGATCATCGATGTCGCCTCCGCGGTCGGCTATGAGGATCCCTCCCACTTTTCGCGCGCGTTCCGACGCTTGAAGGGTACCACACCTCGCGAATTCAGGGTGAGCGGAACGGCCGGACACGACGCGCGAATGCACGCGGCGGGAAAGACGTGCTGAGTCGACATGGCTATGCGCGATCTGATCGGATACTGACAGGCCCGCATCGTTCTTCGCCATGGTCAAAATCGCGGCGATAGCGCCATAGAAGGGGAACTGCATTAGCACGCCGTCGGTCGCCGTCGTCGGCGCGCGGCAGATCGGCGAGGAAGGCGCGGCGCGCACGCGTCGGCTAGTGCGCTATCTCGTCGAGGACAGCTTCACCATCGTCTCGGGCCTCGCCGCCGGCACCGATGCCGTCGCCCATCGCATGGTTCTGAAGATAGCACCCACCCACTTGCCTCAGGAATAAGGGCGCGTAAGGCGCCCAGCAGCCCCGACGCGCAACGAGCAGTTCCAGGCATTGGTCAGCCTTTCCGTCGTCACCAACGTTATCCCCTACATCGTGGCGCTCTCTGCCCTGTTCGTGATGATGAGGAACGCCGGGGTATCGGGCAGCAAGTATACCTTGACTGCTGTCGTGGCGCTGATCGCGATGATCTACAGCACCTATGCCGTCTACGCCTCAGGAACCAGCGCCGTCATGGGCGGCGTATTGGTCATGTGCGCCGGTTACATCATTTGGGGCCTGATCTCACCGGGTTTCATCGTGAGTGCGGTGATGGATCGTACGGTGAGGCAACCGCAGTCAGTGCCGCTATCGCAGGAGGTTCGTCATGCCACGTGAAGCGTCTGAGATCCGGCCGAACCGCCTGGCGGTGCCAAGTCTCGTTTTGGCGATGCTTGCGTCCTTCGGCTTGTCGTCTCCAGCACTTGCGGATCGCCTGGATACGATCCGCACCGCCGGAAAGCTCGTTCTCGGCTACCAGCCCGACTCCCGGCCGTTCTCCTACAAGGATGATGCAGGCGCACCTGCCGGCTTTTCCGTGACGCTATGCCAAAAGGTCGCCGAGGAGATCAAGACCGGACTCAACCTGCCGAGCCTTGCCGTGGAGTGGAGCCCGGTGACTGCCGACAACCGGACTACGGCGGTGCAGCAAGGCACGGTCGACCTGCTCTGCGGTGCTGATCCGGTGACGCTGTCGGGCCGCAAGAAGGTCAGCTTCTCGATCCCGATCTTTGCCAGCGGCGTGGGCGCCATCCTGCGCTCGGATTCGTCCGTAGAGCTGTGAGATGTTCTCAGGGGCAAGCCCGCGAGCGGGCCGTTCTAGCGGGCTTCGCCTGCCCGCATTCTTCAGAAGAAGACCTTCGCGGTGGTCAAGGGAGTTGGACCGCATCGTGCAATGAGATGGCGGACTCCCTCTCCGCCAGCCCGCAAGTATGCGGCTGATCCGCCTAAATATTTTGGTCTTTATCTCTTCTATCCCCCAACTTATCCCCCTGGCGATATCGAAACTATCAATGGCTGCGCCCTAGCTGTGAAGCGTCAGGAGGTTATTCCGGGTAATGGGTAGCCTGCTGATGGGCGGCTTGTTTCCGAGACTAGCATGGGGTCGGTGCCAGTTGTAGCGGTGCAGCCATCGGGGCAGCTCGGCGCGCCGCTCATCGGAGGTATCGAAGGCGGTGGCATAGGCCCATTCGCGCAAGGCGGTTTGGATGAAGCGCTCGGCCTTGCCGTTATCGGGCATGATGGCGTTGGTGCCCCAACATCTCTGCCGCACTTCGGTGACTGGCGTTATGGTGAGACCATCCGGGGTGTGGGGCACCGGGAGCACGTAAGTGCGGGCAGGCCGACGCTTGGACCATGGGCTGCGAGCCCGAGCCGTTATCTGGCCGCCCCTGCGGCTTGCCCGGATGCGCTGCGAGCGCGGATCTGTAGTTGCCGTGTAGCCCGCCAGCTCCCGAGACGGACAGCGATGAGGAGTGGACATGCGGATTATCGGTTTGGATATTCATCGTGTGTTTGCGGAGGCGGTAGCGCTCGAGAACGGCAGCCTCAAGCGTCTTGGGCGCATCGGCATGACGCGCGATCATCTCACGGCTTTCGTGGGGACGCTTTTGCCGACGGACCATGTCGTCGTGGAGGCGACAGGCAATGCGACGGCGGTGGTGGATATTCCTTGCGCCGCATGTCGCAAGGGTCGCGGTGGCGAACCCGCTTGCCAAGTGCATCTGATCGCCAAAGCAAAGATCAAGACCGACGCCATTGATGCTGGCGTCCTGGCGAAGCTTTACGCGGCTGGCTTCCTGCCCGAGGTGTGGATCCCCGATGCCGTGACGCTGGCCCGCCGGCGGCAGGTAACAAGGCGAACACAGCTGGTTCGGCAAAGAGTGCGCCTCAAGTCGATCGTGCAATCCCTCCTCCACGCCAATCTGATCCCGAGATGCCCGCATGCCGATCTGTTCGGCGGCAAAGGCCGGACCTGGCTTCGGGCGCAGTATTTGCCAGAGGACGAGCAGGAAGCGGTTGCCCAACATATCGAGGAATATGATCGTCTCACCGAGGTGCTGAAGGGCGTCGAGCGTGATATCGCGAAAGCGGCGCTCGCCGATCCCGATGTGACCAGATTGATGACCATTCCCGGCATCGACATGGTCGTCGCCATCGGGCTGATGGCCGCGATCGGCAAGATCGAGCGTTTCGACAAACCGGATAGGCTAGCCGCCTATATCGGCCTCAATCCGAGCGTCCACCAGTCCGGAGACGGACCAGCCTATCATGGCCGGATCACCAAACGCGGCCGGTCGAATGCCCGCCACCTGCTGGTTGAGGCGGCCTGGCAGACCGCGCGGGCTCCCGGGCCGCTGCGCGCGTTTTATGAAAGAGTGCGGGCCAGACGTGGCAATCACATTGCCGCCGTCGCCGTGGCCCGCAAGCTCACCGTAATCATCTGGCATTTGCTCACCAAGGGTGAGGACTATGCCTGGGTACGCCCGGCGCTCCACGCCAAAAACATCCGGGATCTCGAATTGCGCGCCGGCCATCCGGAGCGTCGCGGCCAGCGAGGCCGGTCCTACGACTACAATCTCGCCGATCGCCGCCGCGCTGAACGCGCCCGCGGCGAGCAGGCCGAGAGGGCCTATACCCGCATGACACAAGGTTGGCGGAAGAGCGGGCCGAAGCGACCCACGGGTGCCGCAAACGAGGAGCGACGATGATCAGGCCGCGCGGCAGGACTTGCACCTCATGTCCTGCTCCATGGCCACGCGGTCACCCGTGAGCGGAAAGAAAATACGCCAAAGGGGAAGAAAGGGATATTCAATCTCATCCGTGGTCTGCGGGGTGTAGGGCTTGGTGCGGATGTGTTTGAGGCCTTCTCGCCCGCAGGCATCTTTGAATGCGCGTGACTTGTAGCAGCCGCCATTATCGGTCATGACCCGGGCGACCTCGACGCCGAGGCGGCGATAGTGATCGACAGTGGCCTTGAGGAAAGCGACGGCGCTGGCTTGCTTCTCGTCGGGGAGCACTTGGCTGAAGGCCAGACGTGAGTGGTCGTCGACGGCGATGTGCACGAACTCCCATCCCGGCCCGGCAGCACCCGAGCGCGAGCGTTGATAGGACTGGCCGGTGCGGTCGCCGGTGATGCGGTGGCCGATGGCATTGAACCTGCCGAGCTTCTTGATGTCGATATGAATGATCTCGCCCGGCGTGGCGCGCTCATAGCCCGGCCTTGGCTCGGCGGGCTCGATTGCCGAGAGCCGGCTGAGGCCGCGGCGCCTCAGGATGCGGCTGACGGTCGCCTGTGATAGGCCGGTCTCGGCGGCGATGGCTGCCTGGGTGCGGCGCTGGCGGCGGAAGGCTTCGACCGCATCACAAATGGCAAACGCCGTCTGGCTCGGCAATGACAGGGGGCGTGAGGAGCGGTCTTGCAGACCGGCAACGCCATCAGCGCGAAACCGCCCGACCCATTTCGCCACCGTTTTGGGCCGATGTGTTGAACCGTCTGGCGGCATCGGCCCTGGTGAGGCCATGATCGACAACGGCCCGCACCATTGCCTCTCGACCGCGCGGCGTGAGGCGGGCATTGTTATGAACGTCCATTCGGTTCTCCAGCGAATCAGTGACGTTTGGCGACATCAGCTGACCGCCTCAGGACCGAATGGACAACCTCCTGAAAGTTCACAGCTAGGTCATCGGCGCAGCTTACTCTGAAGCCTGATTAACTAATGGATTGTGATGCTCATTTCGGTCACGGGGAGCAACGAATTCAGGCGCTGCCGGCCTCGCGCATCGCAGTCTGCGTCCGCGCAGAAGCACATCGACCATCTCTGCTGGCTGCTCAACGCTCTGCCGATGGGAATGCAGATCGGCCTGACCGAGGAACCGCTTCCGACCCGCGGACTTTCAGATCATCGTCATGGGAGACAGGACTTTGTTCGTGCGCGCCCGTTCCGCTCAGAGCGCCTCTTCGCGCTCCGGCATCGCCACCATCACCGGCGACAGCCAGGCGGTTCGCCTCCAAAGCGACTGGTGGCGCGGCTCTGGCTCACCGACCAGAGCGCGGTCGATCGAATCCAGGCGCTAAGGAACGCTGGATGTCCGAGTTGAGCGGGGCGCCGTGACGAGGCGGCGTTTCCGGTGGGTGAGAGGCCTACCCGGCCAATCGCTCCAGAATGGTTAGAACGCAAGGCTCATCTGCGGCTGGCCGGCCGCCAGCTCTTCCTTAGTTTCAAGGCTTGACAGCGTCACGCCGAGCAGGCGGATGCCCTTTGGCGTGGGCAGGACCTGCTGCAGCAGGTCGAGGGTGACGTCAGTCAACTCGGCCAGCGAGCCGACCGGCGCCGGCAGTGTCCGGCTCCGGGTGATGATCTGGAAGTCGGCGTATTTGACCTTCAGCACCACCGTGCGGCCGCGGCAGCGGGCGGTCTCGCAATGGCGCCAAACCTTCTCGATCAGCGGCAGCAGCTCCTTGCGCATCGGCACGAACTGGGTGAGATCCCCCGAGAAGGTGTTCTCCGCGCCCACCGATTTGCGGATGCGGTCGGCTCGCACTGGCCGCTCGTCGATGCCGCGCGCGATCCAGTAATAGAAGCGGCCGGCCTTGCCGAATTTCTCCAGTAAGAACGGCATATCCCGCTGGCGCAGATCGAGGCCGGTATGGATGCCGAGCCGGTTCATTTTCGCGGTGGTAGCGGGGCCGACGCCGTGAAAGCGGCCGACGGGAAGCATCTCGATGAAGGCCGGCCCCATGCGCGGCGTAATGACGAACAGCCCGTCGGGCTTGCGGTGATCGGAGGCGAGTTTGGCGAGGAACTTGTTGTAGGACACGCCCGCCGACGCGGTCAGGCCGGTCTTTGCGCGGATAGCAGCGCGGATCTGCTCGGCAATCTCGATCGCCGACGCGACGCCTTTCAGGTTTTCGGTCACGTCAAGATAGGCCTCGTCGAGCGAGAGCGGCTCGATCAGCGGCGTGTGCTCGGCAAAAATTGCGCGGATCTGCCCTGAGACCTGCTTATAGACGTCGAAGCGGTGCTTGACGAAGATCAGCTCAGGGCACTTGCGCTTTGCGGTAACCGAGGGCATTGCGGAACGGACGCCGAATTTGCGCGCCTCGTAGCTCGCCGCCGCGACAACGCCTCGCGCCGCCGACCCGCCGACCGCGATCGGCTTGCCCCGCAATTCGGGATTGTCGCGCTGCTCGACCGAGGCGAAAAAAGCATCCATGTCGATATGGATGATCTTGCGCGGCCGGCTCCTCGCAGCGGCCCCGTCCACATCCTTGGCCGATGAAGCTTCCCCCGCCTCTCGGTCTTCCTGCCGCTTAGATGCCATGAGCAATCCTCGCACCGTCCCCGTCTTCCTGGGTCCAGCGCCGGACGCCCCAATCACGGGCGCACGCAGCGGCCCAGATCAGGCCCTGCATACCTCCGGGAATGGCATCGAGCAAGAACGTTCATGGAACATCTCGGCGCTTAGATAGCGCCGGCGCCCCGCCAACTGCTCGCCCCTCAGACCCCGAAGCCCTCGCGCTTCAGCCGGACAATGGCAAGATCGAGGGCAGACAGGAAGTTCGAGCGGTCGCGCGGCTGGAACGGCTTCGGGCCGCCGATGATGTTACCGGCCGAGCGCAGCTCGTCCATCAGATTGCGGGTTGCAAGTGCCATGCCGATCAACTCTTCCGTGAAGGGGCGGCCATTGGGCGCGATCACCTGCGCCCCGGCCATGATGGCGCGATGTGCAAGCGGCACATCGGCGGTAATGACGATGCTGCCGCGCGACGCCCGCTCGGCGATCCAGTGATCAGCGGCATCGGGATTGCCGCCGACCAGCACGCGCTCGATCAATGGGTTTCTGGGCACGGCCGTGGAGCTGTTGCTGACCACATACACCTTGATCGCGTAGCGTTCGGAGACGCGGTAGACCTCCGCCTTCACGGGACAGGCATCCGCATCAACATAGATCGTGATCGGTTTGGCCCTTCTACCGTTCGGATGAACGCGGGTACGAGAGCGGCGAGGGTCGGAGATAAGTCTCGACCGTGAAGGTCCATCCCCGGCGTGACCGCTCGCCGCCCGATGGCGGGGTGGCCACCCCGCCATCGGGCCGATCCTTGGTAATTCGTTCACCAAAGCATCAGCTTTTCCGAC
>CAVYXF010000004.1:0-284315 GCA_963772335.1 uncultured Alphaproteobacteria bacterium
TAATGATGCAGCGCGTCGCTGGCTTGGCTGAGGTCGGACCCAGCGCTGTCCGTTGACGGTGCCGTGCTGCGCTGTGGACGGAGCAATGCTGCGCCATTCAGGGCCTTCGGCAGGGGGGCGGGCGCAGCCTCGATCCCGCGGCGGCCCCGAAGCGAAGTCATCAGCCGCTTGAGCTTGCCCGCACGTACGTCATGGCCGCGCATGAAGGCGGTGACCTGCGGGACGATTTCCTTGCGATAACGTGAGCCGTTGAAGATGCCGTAATGGCCAACCATTGGCTGGACGAGGTGCCGGCGCATGCCGCGTTGCAAATTCCTGCAAAGCCCGTGCGCAGCCTCACACTGACCGACCCCGGTGATGTCGTCCTTCTCGCCCTCGATGGTCATCAAGGCGACGCGTCGGATCGCGCGCGGGTCAACTGGCACGCCGCGATGGGTCATCACGCCATTCGGCAACGCATGTCTGACGAACACCTGCTCGACGGTCTGCAAATAGAACTCAGCGGTCAAATCCATCACCGCCAGATATTCGTCGTAGAATTCACGGTGCTTCTCTGCGGAGTCACCATCGCCTTTGACGAGGTGCAGGAACAAATCCTTATGCGCGTTCACATGGCGATCGAGGTTCATCGACATGAAGCCGGTGAGCTGCAGGAAGCCAGGATAGACTTTTCGCCCAAAACCGGGATAGGGCCAGGGCACGCTGGTAACCACGTTGCGGCGGAACCATTCCGTGCCCTTGTTCTCGGCGAGCGCGTTAACCCCGGTCTTGCTGACCCGGGTGTCGACCGGGCCGCCCATCAGCACCATGGAGCGCGGCACGAGCGGGTCCTCCTCGGCCTCCATCAGCGCCACGGCGCTCAGTACCGGGACTGACGGCTGGCAGACGGCCAGGACGTGGACATCGCCTTTGAACAGATGGAACATCTCGATGAGGTAGTCGACATAGTCGTCGAGGTCGAAGCCGCCCTCGATCATCGGCACCATCCGGGCATCCACCCAGTCGGTGATGTAGACCTCATGAAAAGGGAGCAGGCCCTCCACGGTGCCGCGCAGGAGCGTGGCGTAATGGCCCGACATCGGCGCAACGACCAGCACGCGGCTTGCGGTGTTCGCTTCGGCTTCGAGCAACTCCCGGCGGAAATGAATCAGCTTGCAGAACGGCCGCTCCCAGATGACCTCCTGTGAGACAGCGACCTCGCGCTCGCCCACCTGCGTCTTGGTGATGCCAAAGGACGGCTTGTTATAGCGCCTCGTGCTGCGTTCAATGAGCTCGGCCGCTGCAGCCGTGCCACGCCCGAGCGTCGTATGCGACAGCGGATTGAATGGGTTGCGAAAGAAAAGCATCGTCTGATCCGCTGCGGTGCGGGCCGGCGATAGAGCTGCATGCGCGAATTCATAGAGGTGATAAAGCATCAATGTCCCAATTACGGTTGGCGAGTGACCTAGCACACGCCATCACCGATGTGGTTGCGCCAGCGCTGCACCGGCCACGCAACCAACGCAAACCCACAGCTTCCAATGCAGCTTTCAACGGAGATTGGTCTTAAGCCCGCATCCCGAAGCGAAAAGCGGTGGACAAACCAACTTGTTCCCAAGCCGGCAGACGCGGGGACAGAAATAAAAAACGAGGCTTGCCGGGAACTAACTCGCGCCGCCGCTCTCCATCGCCTTCTCGATCGTCGAGGCGATCTTTTCTGGCGGCGTGCCATAGTTGAAGTGCGTGACGTACTCGCCCTGGGGACTCATAAGATAAATAAACGCCGAATGATCCATAAGGTAGCCTAGAGCTGAGCTTTTGTCTTCGGCTTTCGCATAATAGACCCGGTAGGCGCGTGCGGCCTGCTTGATTTCGTCGGCAGTTCCGGTGAGGCCGATAAAGCGCGGGCTGAAGTTTTTCACATAGCTAGCCATCTGCTGGACGGTGTCGCGCTCCGGGTCCACGGTAACGAATATCGGATTGACCTGATCGGCCTTGTCTTTCAGCTCATCCATGGCGTTGGCCATGGTCTGCAACTCAGCAGGACAGACGTCCGGGCAGGACGTATAGCCGAACGCCACCAGCATGTATTTGCCGCGGAAGTCCTGCTCCGTTACCCGCTTGCCGTCCTGGTTGGTTAAGGCAAAGGGGCCGCCGATTAAGGCTTTTGCCGTCTGCACGCTCGCGCCGCCCGTCGGGCGCATTGCAATTGCGGCAAGACCCCCTATCGCAAAAGCGAAGATGATGACGATGAGGAGACGAAGGGGCATAGCTGCTGTCCTTCCTTTCTCGTGTTATTCGCCGATCTGCATCAGTGAACCCTTCCTGCGCGCCTCGAGCAGGAAAAGATGGAACATCAGATAAGCAGCGCTGAAATAGAGAAGGTTCAAGCCTAAAGCGATCAGCATCTGCTCGGATTGAAACATCTTATTAATAACGAGTGCCCGCATGCCTTCGAAAACATGGGTGGGCGGTAACGCTTCGGCGATCGGCTGCAACCAGCCCGGGAGCGTGGCCAGCGGATAATAGACACAGCAGATCGGCAGCAGAAAAAACACGGCGACCCAGGTGAAGGATTCCGCGCCTAAACCGTAGCGGATCACCACGCCGTTGGCGATGAGGCCGATCGTCCAACCGGCAAACACCAGATTGGCAAAGAACGCCCCAAGCGCAAGGCCAAGGCTGAACAGGTTGAAGCCGAAAAACAGATTGGCGAGCAGCACGACGGGCATGAGGCCCAGGATCAGCCGCAGGATGCTGATCGCCATCAGGGAGACGACATATTCGCCCGGCCGCAACGGGCTCATCAGAATGTTGGAGAGATTGCGCGACCACATCTCCTCCAAGAATGAGAGCGAAAAGCCGAATTGGCTGCGCAACAGGATGTCCCAGAGCAGCACCGAGCCGATGAGTAACCCGGCGGCCTGCTCGAACATCGAAGTCGATCGCGCAAGATGGGTCTGGAGAAAACCCCAGAGCAGCATCTGCACGAGCGGCCAGTACATCAGCTCAACGATGCGCGGCACCGAGCCCATGATCAAATAGGCGTAGCGCTTGACCATCGCCCCGATCCGCCGAGCAGCGGCGCGAGGACCTTCGACCTCGAGGACGGCTTCATGAAGCATCGCCGGCTCCTTGCAATTCAATACTGTCCGGCCGATCTTTGCCATTCGAGAGGCGCTGGCGTCCGCGGGCGATGTCGAGGAAGACATCCTCGAGCGTTTTACGGCCATAGCGGCTGATGAGCCGCTCGGGCGTGTCGTCCTCAACGATGCGTCCTTGCTCCAGCATGATCACCCGGTCGGCCATGCGCTCGACCTCGAACATATTGTGCGAGGCGATCAGGAGCGTGGCGCCGCGCGCGCTCTGATACTCCTGAAGCTTGGTGCGCACCCAGTCGGCGGTGTCGGGATCGAGCGAGGCGGTCGGCTCGTCGAGCAGCAGCAGCTCGGGTGCGTTGACCAGCGCTTTGGCGAGCGCGGCACGGGTCTTCTGCCCGGCGGAAAGCGTACCTGCCGGGCGGTCGAGCAGGTCATCGAGTCGCAGCTCGCCGGCGATGTCGCGGACTCGCGCCTTTGCGTTTCGCACACCATAAAGATTGGCAAAGGTTTCCAGATTCTGCCGCAGCGTCAACCGCATCGGCAGGTTGACATAGGGGCTGATGAAGTTCATCCGATGCAGCACGCGATAGCGGTGCCGGGTAATATCCTCATCGAATACCCTAATCTCGCCCGAGGTCGGCAGCACGAGGCCGAGCAGCATGGCAATGGTGGTCGTCTTGCCGGCGCCGTTGCCGCCAAGCAGCGCCGTCCTCGCGCCAGCGGCTATGGTGAAGCTGACGCCATCGACCGCGGTGAGCTCGCCATAGCGCTTGATAAGCTGCTTAACGACGATCGGCGCCGCAGCAGGTGTCTGGGATGAATAAGGCAGGCGGTTATCGAGCATGAGGTTGGCCGGGTCGCAGATGAAATGCCGGACGGCAGACCGGCCGCGGCGATGAACTGCCCGTAAGATAGGCATTTAATGACACAGATTGAACCCCGCAGCCTGACCTCTCTGTTCAACGTGAACTGGCCGCAGGCTCTCATGCGAAAATTGCCGGCCGGCCCCGAGCGCGTCGAAGTGGGCAAAAGCCGCCTCAGGCTGCAGACCATCACCAGACTGCGCTGGGTCGCTGTCGCTGGCCAGCTGGCGACGGTACTCGGTGTTCACTTCCTGCTCCGCTTCGAGCTGCCGCTATTGCGCTGTCTCGCCGTGATCACGCTTTCGGCGCTTCTCAATCTGGCGATGCAGACTCTCTATCCGCCGAGTAAGCGCCTGACGAGCAGTAGCGCGGCGCTCCTCCTCGGCTATGATTTGCTGCAGCTCACGGCGCTGCTCTATTTCACGGGCGGGCTGCAGAACCCCTTTGCTTTGCTGATGGTGGTTCCGGCCGCCATCTCGGCATCCACCCAGCCCCTGGGCATCACCGCTATCCTGTGCGCGCTTGCGGTCGCTTGCACGTCGTTCCTCACCGCCTTCTATATGCCGATGCCCTGGGCGCCGGGCGCCACGCTGGTTTTGCCCCTGCCCTATATCATCGGTATGTGGACGGCGCTGGTCTCCTGCATCATTTTCATGGCGACCTATGCCTGGCGTACAGCGCAGGAGAACCGGCTGATGTTCGATGCGCTGGCCGCCACCGAGCTGCGCCTGGCCCGCGAGCAGAAGCTTTCCGCACTCGATGGGCTGGCCGCGGCCGCTGCGCATGAGCTCGGCACGCCGCTTTCAACCATTTCACTCGTGGCGAAAGAGCTGGAGCGCGAGATCCCGCCGGACAGCCCGTTATACGACGACATCACGCTGCTCCGCAGCCAGGCGGCGCGCTGCCGGGACATTCTCGGCACGCTTACCCAGCATTCTGGCGAATCTGACGCGATGTTCTCGCAAATGACCCTTGGCCATCTGATCGAGGAGGCGATTCAGCCTTTCCGGGCTTTCGACATTGCCCTGGAGGTAACGATGTTGCCCGGCGCCGATGGCCAAAGCGCACCGCAGCCCGTGCTACGCCGCAATCCCGGGATCATCTATGGTCTGACTAATCTGGTCGAGAATGCCGTCGACTATGCCTCCTCGCGGGTTTCCATAACGGCTTACTGGGACGATGATATCGTCAACATCACCATTGTCGATGACGGGCCCGGCTTTGCGCCGAATGTGCTCGGGCGGCTGGGCGAGCCCTTCGTCACCACGCGCGCGCGGGTGGATGCGGCGGATAAGGAGGAAGCGCAGGGGATGGGGCTTGGCATCTTCATCGCCAAGACTCTGCTGGAGCGCTCCAGCGCCGAGATCGCCCTGCAGAACCGCGAGCCGCCGGAGTCGGGCGCGAAGGTGGAAGTCGTATGGAAAAGGGCAGACTTGATTGCGGCATAGAACAAAAGGCTTATTTAATAAGTTTCTGGCATGAGACACTTTTTATGTTGACATTGCTTCCTATATTGTGGGCGGCGTCTTTTAGGAGTTGCGGAAGTGCTAGGGCAAGTGGGCGGCGCGATCTCGCCGCAAGAGAAAACCTTACTGATCGTCGACGACGATAAATCTTTTGCCACCCGGCTGAGCCGGGCCATGGAGGCTCGAGGCTTCGACGTCCAGATGGCGGAAGGCGTGCAGGAGGGGCTTTCGGCAATTCGCAATCAACCGCCGGCCTACGCGGTCGTCGATATGCGGCTGGACGACGGCAATGGCCTTGACGTGATCGCCTTGCTGAAAAGTCTACGGCCGGACGCACGCGTTATCGTGCTGACGGGCTATGGCAATATCGCAACGGCAGTGACGGCGGTGAAGCTCGGCGCGGTGGACTATCTCGCCAAGCCGGCGGATGCCGACGATATCCTGGCGGCCTTGCTTGCGCCTCCCAATCAGAAGGCCCCACCGCCGGAGAACCCGATGTCGGCAGACCGGGTGCGCTGGGAGCACATTCAGCGCGTCTATGAGCTTTGCGACAGGAACGTTTCGGAGACCGCGCGCCGGCTCAATATGCATCGCCGCACTCTCCAGCGTATTCTTGCCAAGCGCGCGCCCAAATAGCGACGGCCATCTTGGCCAAGCGCTCCTCTCCCGGTCAAGCGTTCCGCACCGGCCGGAAATCCCATTTCAATTCGTCCCCCGATCCATCGAACCGAATCGGCCTATCCCGCGCCTAATTGGTAAGCACCAGCTGTCCGGACTGTGCAATCGGTGAGCGAAGACTGTGGCTCAGCTGCACAAGTCGGTGGAAAACGCCGACCATTGCACAATAAAGCGGCACCGGCATCAACCTTCTTATACGGCAAAGCTGGCATGTGTCATGGCTTCCAACGTATTATGGGAAAGCCCGCCCATGGGGTGGCGGGTGCGCTGGGGAGAGGAGATGAGATCGATCATGGAATCCTATGCGCGTGACCTGTTCGCTTATAAGCACGTGCTCATCGCAGGCGGTACCAGCGGGATCGGCCTCGCTACGGCGATGGCGTTCCGCGATCTCGGTGCGACGGTGACAGCAACCGGCGTGACCGAGGAAGAAGTGCAGCACGCCAAGGACGATGCTGCACATGACGGCATCTTGTTCATGCAGCTGGACGTTCGCGACAGCAAAGCTATCAAGGCTGCGCTGGCGAAGTTCCGGCAGCTCGACGTGGTCGTCAATGCCGCCGGCGTGGTGCGCCGTGACGCCGAGTACGATCCGGATATTTTTGCCGAGGTGGTGGCTGTAAACCTCGTCGGCATGATGCGGGTCTGCGCGGCAGCGAAGCCAAAGCTTGCCGCATCGGCCGGAGCCATCGTGAACATCGCGTCCATGCTGACCTATTTCGGCGGGCCGCGGGTTCCAGGCTACAGCGCCTCCAAGGGCGGCGTGGGCCAGCTCACCAAGAGCCTTGCAGCTGCCTGGGCGGCGGAAGGCGTGCGCGTCAATGCCATCGCGCCGGGCTGGATCGCGACAACCTTCACGGACAGCCTGCGGCAGGACGAGGCACGCAGCAAGCCTTTCCTGGCCCGCACGCCGATGGGGCGCTGGGGAACGACGGAGGAAGTGGCTGGCGGGGTGATCTTTCTTGCGTCACCTGCTGCGCGCTTCGTAACAGGGACCATCCTCGCCGTGGATGGCGGCTATCAGGCCGTGTAATACGCGGCGCCTGACATAACCGGGCCAATCACCGGACAGAACGTGTTCAGCACGCAGGTCAGGCATTTTTCGTTAAAGACATTCCGGCCGGCTTACGCAGAACTCCCCCCTCCTAATCCCGCTCAGCCGTGCTTTTTCTCCGCCTGGAGAGCGATGATCTCGGCACCACTTGCGGCGGCTTCGGCGACACCAATCGGCAGATGGGCGCGGATCTTGGCGAACAAAATGTCGAAGTCGATCGGCTTGGCGACATAGTCATCCACGCCCGCGGCCAGATATTCCTCGCGGTCGCCGAGCATGGCATTCGCCGTCATGGCGATGATCGGTAGCTTGCTCTGTGGGTCTGGCAGGGCGCGAATGCGCTGCGTTGCCTCCACGCCGTTCATGACTGGCATCCGGATGTCCATCAGCACGAGATCATAATGCTGGCGCTGCACCGCATGCACCGCTTCGACGCCGTCGCTGACGAGATCGATGGCGAAGCCGCCTTGCTTCAGAGCTGCCACGATCAGGCGCTGGTTGACGGGATTGTCCTCCGCCACCAGGAGACGGGGCTGCCGGTTCTTCCCCGCCGGAACGGGGCCGGATGGCTTCGGCGGCAGCACGCTTATCAGAACGCCGGCCTCAGCAGTGGCACTTGGCGTAAGCAGCTCCTGTATTTTGGCGACCAGCTTCTCCTGCATGACGGGCTTGGGGCAGGCGGCGTTGAAACCGAGCGCGCGCGCCTGTTGGTCGTAGGCGATGCCGCCGGAGGAGGAAATGATCAGCTTCAGCCCGGCATATTGCGGCTTGTCGCGGATCATCTTCCGCAGCGTAAGGCCGTCCATCTCCGGCATCATCTGGTCGATAATGGCGAGATCAAAAGGCGAACCATGGCTGTCCGCGTGGGCGAGAGCCGTTAAAGCCGCACGTGCATTGGGGACGCATTCGACATCGGCGCCGAAGCTTTCGAGCTGCAGGCGGAAAATCCGCCGGTTCAGAGCATTATCGTCGACGACGAGAAACCGCTTCCCCGCAAGGCTCACCTTGGCCTGCTCGCTCAGCCTTTGTGCCGGCGGAATGGCGCTCGCCAGCTTGGTGCGCAGCCAAAAGGTGCTTCCTTCATCAAGCGTGCTCTCAACGCCTATTTCGCCCCCCATCAGCTGTGCCAGTTCCTGGCTTATTGAAAGGCCGAGGCCCGAGCCTTCGAAGCGACGATTCGAGGAATTGTCGACCTGGGTGAAGCGCTGGAATATCCGCTTTAGCTGATCCTCAGCAATGCCGATCCCGGTATCGGCAACGGAAATCGTGATCGTATGGCCAGCCTTGTCATCGCCGCCTTCATAGCGGGCCTCGATGGCGACGCCTCCGCTGACCGTGAATTTGAGGGCATTGCCGGCAAGATTGACGAGCACCTGCCTGAGGCGCCCGCCGTCGCCTCTCAGTTTTTCCGGGATGGCCGGGTCGATATAGGCACTGAGGTCGAGATGCTTGGCGAGTGCCTGCGGCCCGAGGAGTGTGACGACGTCGGAGACGACGTCGGCGAGCGAGAAATTGACATCGTCGAGCTGCAGCTGCCCGGCCTCGATTTTCGAGAGGTCGAGAATGTCGTTAAGCAATTCGAGGAGCGCACGCCCCGAATCTCTGATCGTCTGCGCATACTCCTTCTGCTCGCTGTTCAGCTCCGTACCCAGCAAAAGGTTGGTGAAGCCGACGATCCCATTCATGGGCGTGCGCAGCTCATGGCTCATCATGGCCAGGAAATCGCGGTTGCCCTGTTCGGAGGCCTTGGCGCGGTCGCATTCGCGGATCAGCAATTCCTGATCTCGCCGAGCGGCGCGCTGCAGCGGCCAGAATATGAAGGCAATGCTGAGCAACATCGCCAGAGTGGCGGCACCGGAGCAGGCGAGCAGAAGATACATCTCGAAATTGTCGCCAAGCACCATCCCGCTGCGCGCGGCATTCTGCGCGCGGTGCAAAGCAGGAAGAAGCCGCGTCTGGGTAAGATTTCGCAGAGCTTCCATTGTCTTGGTATGCTCGGCGGTATACGTGCCGTTGGCCGCGACGATGCTCTGGGCAAGGTTTAGGAATTCCGCGACATCGGCCTTAACCGACCTGCTTCCTTCGCTCCCATCCCACAGCGTGCGCAACTCCTCTGTCATCTCGCCCTCGCCAAGGCCAAAGCGAGCGCGCTCGGCCTGCGGGACGAGACGATATTCGAGCTCCAGAGCAGCCCAATGGGGGTGAGCCTCGGATGCAGCGGGGCGGTCCGTTGCGCGCAGAGCTGAAAACGCCGCGAGGACCTCGCGGTACCGGCTGGCCATGCTGGCCGCGCCGTCCGACCCGCCCATTTGCGCCAGCGACCAGCCGAGCTCGCTTTCCAGCCGGGTGGTGGCTTCGGACAATTGCGTGATAAGGGCAGAAAAGCGCTCGGAGGTCTGAGAGGCGGTCAGTGCTCTGAGGCCGACCGAGACGATGAGCAGCAGACTGAAGAAAAACGCGAGGATCCCCGTAAAAATTCGTCGGCCGAATTTATGTTTTATACGATTTTGTTCCACGCTTGCTCACCATTTCACGGCTGGCCGAAAGGCATTGCAGCTACCCGGAGGCAATGCACCAATGCAAAAACGACCTGACCATCTGGTTTTATACGAGAGATGGTGAAATCTTAGCCAAGATAACGCCGGAGATTTTCCCGCGTCTATTTGCGAAGATTAATCATTTCTGAATGGCAAGCCACTCGATCGGCAAGAGCGCTGCCATGCTCTAAAGAGAAGCGCGTGTGAATTGCCTTGGGACGGGAGGCGCAATCTCGTATATTTTTTAGCCATCTTGACGCGGCTCGAATACCCAGCTTTTTCGTGCTGTGGAGTTGCACGCTGCGCAAATGCTGTGATAGACAAACGAGCAATTCGAGCATTTCGGAGGAGCCAAGGCTAATCGCTCTTGACTCCCTTTTTGGCTGCGCAAAAGTCCGAGCGAAGCCCTAGCACGCAAGGCAGTGACGAGAGAGCGCTAAAATTGGCTGGCGAAGAGACGCTTGTGGCGGGAATGGCGGGGCGCTATGCCATCGCTCTGTTCGATCTCGCGCTCGAGGAAGACAAGCTTGGGGAGGTCGAGGGCGCCCTTGCCCGCATCGACGCTCTGCTTAGGGAAAGTCCGGACTTTACCCGGCTCGTGCGTAGCCCAGTATTTTCCCGCGAAGAGCAGGCGCGGTCGCTCTTGGCTATCGGCGCCCACACCGAGATTAGTGGCATCACCGCGAACTTCCTGCAGCTGCTCGTGCGCAACCGGCGGCTTTTTGCGCTTCGTGACATCATCGCCGGTTTCCGCCGGCTGCTCGCCGACTATCGCGGCGAAGTGACGGCCGAGGTCGTTTCCGCAATTCCGCTGACTGATGCGCAGATCGAGGAGCTCAAGGCGACGCTCAAGGCCAAGACCGGCAAGAATGTCACCCTGAACGTCGCCGTCGATCCCGCAATTTTGGGCGGCCTGATCGTCAAGATCGGCACCCGCATGGTCGATACGTCGATCCGCACCAAGCTCAACGCCCTCAAATATGCCATGAAAGAGGTAGGCTGATGGAAATCCGGCCCTCTGAAATCTCGTCGATTTTGAAAGAACAGATCAAGAATTTCGGCCAGGAAGCCGAGGTCGCTGAGATCGGCCAGGTGCTTTCCATCGGCGACGGCATCGCCCGCGTCCACGGTCTTGACAATGTCCAGGCCGGCGAGATGGTGGAATTCCCCACCGGCATCAAAGGCATGGCGCTGAACCTCGAAGTCGACAATGTCGGCATCGTGGTGTTCGGCGAGGACCGCGAGATCCGCGAAGGCGACACGGTGAAGCGCACCGGCGCAATCGTCGAGGTGCCGGTCGGCAAGGGCCTCCTCGGGCGCGTAGTCGATGGGCTTGGCAATCCAATCGACGGGCGCGGCCCGATCGAGGCGACCGAGCGACGCCGCGTGGACGTCAAGGCGCCGGGCATCCTGCCGCGCAAATCCGTGCATGAGCCGATGCAGACCGGCCTCAAGGCCATCGACGCGCTCATCCCGATCGGCCGCGGCCAGCGCGAGCTGATCATCGGCGACCGCCAGACCGGCAAGACGGCCGTCGCACTCGACGCCATCCTCAATCAGAAGTCGGTCAACGCCACGGGCGATGAGAGCCAGAAGCTCTATTGCGTCTATGTGGCCGTCGGCCAGAAACGCTCCACGGTCGCCCAGTTCGTAAAGGTGCTGGAGGAGAACGGCGCGCTGGACTATTCCATCATTGTCGCCGCCACTGCCTCGGACCCTGCACCGATGCAGTTCCTCGCGCCCTACACCGGCTGCACCATGGGCGAGTATTTCCGCGACAACGGTATGCATGCGCTGGTGGTCTATGACGATCTGTCGAAACAGGCCGTCGCTTACCGCCAGATGTCGCTGTTACTGCGCCGCCCGCCGGGACGCGAAGCCTATCCGGGGGACGTGTTCTATCTGCACTCTCGTCTTCTGGAGCGCGCAGCCAAGTTAAACGAGGACCATGGCGCCGGCTCGCTGACGGCGCTGCCGGTGGTGGAGACCCAGGCCAACGACGTGTCGGCCTACATCCCGACCAACGTGATTTCCATCACCGATGGTCAGATCTTCCTGGAAACGGACCTGTTCTATCAGGGCATTCGCCCGGCGGTGAATGTCGGCATCTCGGTGTCACGCGTGGGCTCATCGGCCCAGATCAAGGCGATGAAGCAGGTGGCCGGCACGCTAAAGGGCGAGCTTGCACAGTATCGCGAGATGGCGGCTTTCGCCCAGTTCGGCTCTGATCTCGATGCGACGACGCAGCGCCTCCTCGCGCGCGGCTCGCGCCTCACGGAGCTGCTCAAGCAGCCGCAATTCTCGCCGCTCAAGGTCGAGGAGCAGGTGGTGGTGATCTTCTCCGGCACGCGCGGTTATCTCGATCCGCTCCCCGTGGCCGCGATCCAGCGTTTCGAGCGGGAATTCCTGGCCTATGTGCGCGACAATCACCAGAATCTGCTGGATGACATCCGTGCCAAGAAGGCGCTCGGCGAAGATACCGAGAAGGAGCTGAGAGCGGCACTCGAGAAGTTTTCCAAGGCATTTACCGCGTAGAGCGCGAACCAGGGTGGGCAACGGAGAATGACAAAGCGGCGGAAATCCCATGCCTAGCCTGAAGGACCTTCGCAACCGTATTGCTTCGGTCAAGGCGACCCGGAAGATCACCAAGGCCATGCAGATGGTTGCGGCCGCCAAGCTTCGCCGCGCCCAGGAAACCGCCATGGCGGCGCGTCCCTACGCGCAGTATATGGACGCGGTGCTCGCCAATCTGAATGCGCATATGTCCTCCAAGGAGGGTGCCTCGCCCCTCCTCGTCGGCACCGGCAAGGACGACGTGCATCTCTTGGTGGTGATGACCGCCGAGCGCGGGCTTGCAGGCGCCTTCAATACCAATATCGTGCGCCTTGCACGCGAGCGTATCCGGGCTCTGCTGGCTTCTGGCAAGAAGGTGAAAATCCTCTGCGTGGGCCGCAAGGGTGCCGATGCGCTGCGCCGGGACTATGGCCGGCTGATCGTCGAAGTCGTTGACCTCAGAGCCGTGCGCAATCTCGGTTATGCAGAGGCGCTCGACATCGCCAAGCGCGTTATGCGCATGTTCGACCAAGGCGAGTTCGATGTCGCGACCTTATATTTCTCGGAGTTCCGAAACATCCTCACCCAGAAGCCGCAGGCTCAGCAGCTGATCCCAGCTAAATTGCCAGAGGCGGCCGCCGTCGATAACACCAAGCCGCACGCGGATTATGAGTTCGAGCCCGACGAGGAAGAGATCCTGCGCGATCTGCTGCCGCGCAATATTGCGACGCAGATCTATCGCGCGCTGCTGGAGAACCTTGCCGGTTTCTACGCATCGCAGATGGCGGCGATGGACTCAGCGACCCGAAATGCCGGTGATATGATTGACCGCTTGACTTTGAATTACAATCGGACCCGCCAGGCGATGATCACAAAGGAGCTGATCGAGATCATCTCGGGCGCGGAAGCCGTCTAGGAGCCAAGAGTATTTAAAAATCCTATGACTAACGGATTTCTCAGCTTATGAGATCCGTATGTCTGTTGGGAGCAGGAGCTTAGGGAAGACTTCTCAATGTTGAACGACAGAACCGTTGGCCGGGTGCGGCAAGTGACGGGCGCAGTGGTGGACGTCCAGTTCGACGGTCACCTGCCGAAAATCCTTAATGCGCTGGAGACCCAGAACCAGGGCGCGCGCCTCGTGCTCGAGGTCGCGCAGCACCTGGGCGAGCACACTGTGCGCACCATCGCCATGGACTCCACCGAAGGCCTGGTACGCGGCCAGGAGGTGATCGACACCGGCGAGGTGATCGCTGTTCCGGTCGGCGAGGAGACGCTCGGGCGCATCATGAACGTCATCGGCGAGCCGATCGACGAGGCCGGCCCGATCAAGAGCAACGACCGCCGCCCGATCCACGCCCCGGCGCCCGATTTTGCCGATCAGTCCACCGAGGCCGAGATGCTGGTGACCGGCATCAAGGTCATCGACCTGCTCGCCCCTTACGCCAAGGGCGGCAAGATCGGCCTGTTCGGCGGCGCTGGCGTCGGCAAGACGGTGCTGATCCAGGAGCTGATCAACAACGTCGCCAAGACGCATGGTGGCTTCTCGGTGTTCGCGGGCGTGGGCGAGCGTACCCGCGAGGGCAACGATCTCTATCACGAGATGATCGAGTCCGGGGTGAACAAGGACCCGCACGAAAACAACGGCTCGGCGGCCGGCTCGAAATGCGCCCTCGTTTTCGGTCAGATGAACGAGCCGCCGGGAGCCCGCGCCCGCGTCGCCCTCTCCGGCCTCGCCGTGGCTGAGCATTTCCGCGATCAGGGCCAGGACGTGCTGTTGTTCATCGACAACATTTTCCGCTTCACCCAGGCCGGCTCCGAGGTGTCCGCCCTGCTCGGCCGTATTCCTTCGGCGGTGGGCTATCAGCCGACGCTGGGCACCGACATGGGCGCCTTGCAGGAGCGCATCACCTCGACGTCCAAAGGCTCCATCACCTCGGTGCAGGCGGTGTACGTCCCGGCCGACGACCTGACCGACCCGGCCCCGGCATCGACCTTCGCGCATCTGGACGCGACGACCGTGTTGTCGCGCGCGATCTCGGAAAAGGGCATCTATCCGGCCGTGGACCCGCTGGACTCCACCAGCCGCATTCTCTCGGCGCGCGTCGTCGGCGAGGAGCATTATGGCGTGGCGCGCCAGGTTCAGGAGATCCTGCAGAAATACAAGTCGCTCCAGGACATCATCGCCATTCTCGGCATGGACGAACTGTCGGAAGAGGACAAGATGACCGTCGCCCGGGCCCGCAAAATCGAGCGCTTCTTGTCGCAGCCTTTCGACGTGGCCGCGGTGTTCACCGGCAAGAACGGCGTGCAGGTGCCGGTGGCCGACACGGTGAAGGGCTTCAAGGGCCTGTGTAACGGCGATTACGACCACCTGCCCGAGCAGGCCTTCTACATGGTGGGAACCATCGAAGAAGCGACGGCGAAGGCCGAGGAACTGGCGGCGGAAGCCGCCTAGGTGCTGGAGGCGCATCGATGGCCGATACATTCCGTTTCGAGCTGGTCTCTCCGGAGCGGCTTTTGATCTCGGCCGATGTGCGCGAGGTGCTGGTGCCGGGCTCGGAGGGCGACTTCACCGTACTGCCGATGCATGCCCCGGTCATCGCCATGCTGCGCCCCGGCATTTTGCGCGTTCCCGGCCAGAACGGACCGCTGAACGAGATCTACGTGCGGGGCGGGCTGGCCGATGTCGGACCGGAGCGGCTGATCGTGCTCGCAGAGCAGGCCGTGCCGCTGGGCGAGGTCAATGCAGCCTTTATTGCGCGCGAAATCGAGACGGCAGAGAAGGATGTCGCGGCTTCGAAAGACGAAGACACACGCCGCCAGGCCGAAGATGTGCTTGAGCGTCTGCACAGCCTCAGCGAGGTTCTGAAGGCGGTTTGATTGCAACAAAATCCTGTTTGTAAACGTTGGGCGGCCTTAAGGTCGCCCATTTTATTTGCCAAGTGCCTGAGCAACAGGCGCAATTTTAGATTGTAAACACTTTTTCAACAGTCAAAAGTTTTGTCCTGCTCTAAGCAATTAACGCGTTAGACTTTAGCCTGAGGCTCTGTCATCATAACGACGTAAATAACGAAAACGGAGGTTCATTATGGCGGTTGACGCACATATCGAGGAGCTGTCCGGAAAACATCGAGCCCTCGATAGACTGATCCAGGAAGAAATCGCAAAACCCTCCTCGGACGACATAAAAATTGCGGAGTTGAAACGCCAAAAGCTCCTGCTGAAAGACCGAATGATGCGTCTTCGGTCGCTTGAGAAGAAATCAGCCTAACACAGCGATCATTTGAGCCACCTCCCGCCCTGCTGGTGTTAGCCGGCACAGCGATTGAGGTTTGGAAGCCGTGATGCGCCGAGCTGCGCGCCCTGTTTTCTGCAGGGCATGAGCGCAGCCCGGCCTTGCTGCGTTTACCGCACTCGGTTAGAACAGCTGACAATATGGAGACGGCAGCTCTCGTGTTGCCGTGATGAATGCGCCTTTCGTCGGGGCGCAGCGGACGCAAGACCATGAGCGGCAAAAAGCAGGATAGGCGGCCCGAGGCGCGGCTGCCGAAGGGGATGCGTGATATCGAGGCGGAGGAAATCCGCAGCGTCGAGCGCATGCTCGGTACCATACGCGAAGTGTATGAATCCTACGGATTCGAGCCGCTCGACACCCCCGCTTTCGAATACACCGACTGCCTGGGCAAATTCCTCCCCGACCAGGACCGGCCCAATGAAGGCGTGTTCTCCTTCCAGGACGAGGACGAAGAGTGGCTATCGCTGCGCTATGATTTGACGGCACCGCTCGCCCGCTACGTCGCGCAGAATTTCGACCGGCTGCCCAAGCCCTTCCGCCGCTATCAGACGGGCCCGGTCTGGCGCAACGAAAAGCCGGGACCCGGGCGCTTCCGGCAGTTCACCCAATTCGATGCCGATACGGTGGGCACGGAGAACGTCGCCGCCGACGCCGAGCTGTGCATGCTGGCGGCAGATACAATGGAGGCGCTTGGCATCAAGACTGGCGCATTACGGCATCAAGGTCAACAACCGCAAGATCATCGATGGCATTGCTCGACGAAATCGGCATCTCCGGAACGACACATCACGCCGTTTTGCCGTGCTGCGCGCGATCGACAAGCTCGACCGGCTTGGGCGTGATGGGGTGGAGCAGCTCCTCGGCGCAGGTAGAAAAGACGAGAGCGGCGATTTCACCAAAGGAGCCGGGCTGGACCCAGCCCAGATCAAGCGCGTGCTGTCCTATACGACCGCAGCCAAAATCGGTGCGGGCGAAACGGTCGTTGGCGACCCTTCGGACGAGGGCAAGGACAGAGCCAATTATGTGCGCTGGGGCAAGGATAGCGACGATCCAGACGCAAATGAGTATTGGATGCCCGTCGGCAATGAAGACACTGTCGCCAATCTGCGCCGGATTGTTGGGCGGAATGAGCTAGCGTTGGAAGGCATCGCTGAGCTAGAAATTATTGCTCGGCAAGCCAAATCAGCAGGTTATCGGCGATGGTCGGATCCTGATCGAACCGTCTGTCGTACGCGGTCTCGAATATTACACCGGCCCAGTCTACGAAGCCGAGCTGACCTTCGAAGCCCGCAACGAGGAGGGCCAACTCGATGCGCTTCGGCTCCGTTGGCGGCGGCGGGCGCTATGACGGGCTGGTCGCCCGCTTCAAGGGCACCAAAGTCCCAGCAACCGGCTTTTCGGTTGGCGTCTCCCGGCTCTACGCGGCGCTGCAGGCGCTCGGCCAGCTAAAGGCGGATGCGGCGAGCGGCCCGGTCGTGGTCCTCGTCATGGATAGGGACCGGGTCGGCGACTATAACCGCATGGCGCAGACGCTTCGGCGGGGCGGCATTCGCGCCGAGGTCTATCTCGGCACCTCGGGCATGAAGGCGCAGATGAAATATGCCGACCGGCGCGGGTCGCCTTGCGTTGTCATCCAGGGCGGCGACGAACTGGCGAAGGGCGAGGTTACCCTCAAGGACCTGATCGAAGGCGAGCGGCTTTCCAGCGAAATCGAGGACAACCAGGCCTGGCGCGAGGCCCGGCCCGCTCAGTTCTCCGTCAAGGAGGGCGAACTCGTCGAGGCGGTGCGCTCGGTGCTTGCGCGGCATAAGGCGTAAGCCATGATGTCCGCACAAAGCCTCCAATTCGCTTCCCTGGGGAAGACTCCTGCGAAATGTCGCCGGGATGAGGGAGTGAGGCCGAAACGGGTCGTCGCCCAGATCCTTTCCGCGTGGAAAGTCACGCCAAAGCCCCCTCACCCGGCTCGGCTGCGCCTCGCCGCCCTCTCCCGCGAGGGGAGAGGGCACGCCCTGCCAGTTGATGGCAAGCTGCCTCCACCCACGCAGTGCCGCCCTCTCCCCTTGCGGGAGAGGGCTCGCGCCGAAGGCGGGTGGGTGAGGGGGCTATTTCGCAAAAGCTCCCCACTCCAGAGGGTGCGTTTTGTTGCGCTGCGGGCCTTGCGCTTCAGCCTCACGCCATCGTGCGGGAGCCGTCCATGACGGCGGAATCGGCGGCGCGTTTCGAGGCGCTGGAGGAGCAGGCGGAGGGCATCATGGCCATCTTCGCGCGCGCCGGTTACGAGCATGTCGCGCCCGCTATCCTGCAGCCCGCCGACATCTTCCTCGACCGGATCGGCGAGGCCATCCGTAATCGTACCTATGTCTTCACCGATCCCGACGGCCAGGAGCTGTGCCTGCGCCCCGACCTCACCATTCCGGCCTGCCGCATCTATCTGGAGCGCAATCCGAAGGCCAATCGCGAGGCGCGCTACGCCTATAACGGCCCTGCCTTCCGCTATCAGCAGGGCAAGCCTGACGCCCTGCGTCCGCGTGAATTCCGCCAAGCCGGCATCGAATGTTTCGGCGTCGCCGACCGCGAGCAGGCGGAGGCAGAGAGCCTTGCCTTGATTCTGGAGGCACTCCGCGGCGCCGGACTTCGGGGCTTTGTGTTGCGTTTTGGCGATCTCGGCCTGCTGCGGGCCGTGCTCGAGGCGCTGCCGATCCCGGCACGCTGGCGGGCGCGGCTTGCCGCCCGCAGCTGGCGGCCGGACAGCTTCCATGCCACGCTGAAGCACCTTGCCTTGCCGGCAAGCCCTCTTGCCGATCCCGCCGTCGCCGCGCTCGCCCGCGGGCTCGACCCGCAGAACAGGGAAGCCGCCGAGGCGCAGGTTGGTGCGTTCCTCGAGGAGGGCAAGCTCAGTTTCGTCGGCGCCCGCACGCTCGGCGAGATTACGGAACGGCTGCTTGCCGCCGCCGCCGACATGCGCGAGCAGCCGCTTTCCGGCGATGTGGTGCGCATCATCGAGGACTATCTGGCAATCGCCGGCTCGCCGGAGGCGGCGGCGCGGGACATCGCCAAGCTCGCGGCCGAAGCCCGCATCAATTTGGCGGAGGCGCTCGACCGCTATGCCCGCCGCCTGCAATGTTTCCGCGACGCCGGTGCCGGCCTGCAGCACGCACATTTCGCCGCCGATTTCGGCCGCCAGCTGGAATATTATTCTGGCTTCGTTTTCCAGATCGAAATGCCGGGACAGGGCATCGCCGGCCAGATCGCCGGCGGCGGGCGCTATGACGGACTGATCGCCGCGGTCGGCGGGCCGGCCGATGTCCCGGCGGTCGGCTCGGCGATCCACACCGAGCGGCTGCTCGCGGCCAGAGAGGGCGGCCTATGACATCCGCTCCGCTTATTCTCGGCATTCCCTCCAAAGGCCGGCTGATGGAGCAGGCTGCCGATTATTTCGCCGCGCGCGGCCTGCACTTCACCCGTCTCGGCAATGACCGCGGCTATCGCGGCGCCATCGACGGCCTTGCCAATGTCGAGCTGGCCTATCTCTCCGCCTCCGAAATCGCGCGGCAGCTGCAAATGGGGCGCATTCATCTCGGGGTGACCGGCGAGGATCTGATCCGCGAGCACATCGCCGATGCCGACGAGCGCTGCCATTTCGTCGCGCGCCTTGGCTTCGGGGGGGCCGATGTCGTGGTCGCCGTACCGGAATGCTGGATCGATGTCGCCAGTATCGCCGACCTCGAAGAGGCCGCCGCGATTTTCTATCGCCAGCATGGCCGGCGGCTGCGGGTCGCCACGAAATATATGAACCTGACCCGGCGGTTCTTTGCTGAGAAGGGCTTTACCAGCTACCGCATCGTGGAGAGCCTGGGGGCCACGGAAGGCACGCCCGCCACTCAGACCGCCGAGGTGATCGTCGACATCACCACCACCGGCTCGACGATCAAGGCCAACCACCTTAAGCAGCTTGGCGACGGGTTGATCCTCAAGTCGCAAGCCTGTCTCGTCGCCTCCCGCGTCGCCGATTGGTCACCGCAAAGCCAGGCCGCCGAGGTCCGCCTCTCCGAGCGGCTGGCAGGGTAGCGCGGGCTGCCGAGTAACCGGTTCCGATGTCTCGGGGAACCGCTCCACGGGCACTGCGCCCCCCTCTCCCGAGTCGTGAGCCTTTACGGCGAACCACAAGCCTTCGCCGCTGGGAGAGGGCGCGCAGTGCGGATGACAGACCCTCGCGCTCCCCTCACGACACCGTATAAGCCTTATACTTATCCAGCAAACGCACGGGCTTCTTCAGCGCATCGCGTCGGAACGGATCACCCAGCTCCTGCGTGACCATCAGCTCGATGATGGTCGGCTTGCCAGAAGAGGTCGCCGTCTTCACCGCGTCACCGATCATGTCGGGGGCATCCACCTTGATGCCTTCCGCGCCCATCGATTTGGCGATCGCGGCAAAGCTCGGGTTCGTCAGGTTGGTGCCAACGAACCGATCAGCGTAGAAGTCGATCTGGTTCTTCTTTTCCGCGCCCCACTGGCCGTTGTTGAACACGACCGCCACCACGGGGATGTTCTCGCGCACGCAGGTGAGCGTTTCGCCGAAGCTCATGCCCCAGGCCCCGTCCCCGACATAGGCGATGGCCGGGCGATCGGGCATGGCGACCTTCGCGCCGATAGCGGTTGGGAAGGCATAGCCGCAATTGCCGAAGCTCATGGCGGCGAAGAACGAGTTCGGCTTCTCGAAGCGCAGATAGGAGTTCGACACCGAGCAGATATTGCCGATGTCGGTCGTGACCATCGAATCCGCCGGCATGGCTTTTTCCAGCTCGCGCAGGGCACGGCGCGGGCTGATTGGGGAGCCTCCTTGCTGGCCCCATTCGTTCAGCTCGTTTTCCCAAGCCTCTCTTTGCGCCTTGATCTCGGCGACACGGCGGTCGCGGGTCTCATGGGCGCGGATGCCCTTATTGCTGGCCTGCAGCAGCTCCAGCATCGCGGCCGCCGCCATTTTGGCATCGCCGCAGATGCCGACATCGGTCTTTTTCACCAGGCCCACTTTCAGCGGGTTCATGTCGACCTGGATCAGCTTGGCGTTCTTCGGCCAGTAGTCGATGCCATGCTGCGGCAGTGTCCCGAATGGCCCAAGCCGGGTGCCGAGCGCGACAACCACATCGGCCTGAGCGAGCAGCTTCATCGCCGCCTTCGAGCCTTGATAGCCGATCGGGCCGGCCCAAAGCGGATGACTCCTCGGAAAGCTGTCATTGTGCAGGTAGGTGCTGATCACCGGGGCCTGAAGGTGCTCGGCGAGGCGCTTCACCTCCTCGACGCCGCCCGACATAACGATGCCGCCGCCCGACAGGATCACCGGGAACTCTGCCCCGGCGATCATCTCGGCCGCTTTTGCAAGGGCAGCCGGACCGCCGGGACCGCGGTCGATTTCGAGAGGCGCCGGGATGGTCGTTTCGAAATTGCCGTAGAACAGGTCGCGGGGAATGTTGAACTGGGTCGGTCCGCGCTCGATCATCGCATAGTCGAAGCAGCGGCTGAGCAGCTCGGGGATGCGCGCCTGATTACCGCAATGCACCTGATATTTGGTGATCTTCTCGAAGAAGGGGAGCTGCTCGGCTTCCTGGAAGCCACCGAGCCCCTGGGTGTTGGAGCCGGTTTCCGGCGTCAGGCAGACCACGGGCGAGTGCGCCCAATAGGCCGCGGCGATCGCAGTGACGAAATTGGTGATGCCCGGCCCGTTCTGCGCGATGCAGACGCCATGCTTGCCAGACGCCCGCGAATAGCCGTCGGCCATATGCCCGGCGCCCTGCTCATGGGCGACGGAGATGAAGCGGATGCCGGCGGCCGGGAAAAGGTCGAGCGCATCCATGAAGGCGGAGCCGACGATGCCGAAGACGTCGGTCACGCCATGGGCGGCCAGCGTCTCGACGAAAGCCTCCGACGCCGACATGGTGGTCGGCTGCATCTGCGTAGCCAGCAGCGGCTTGCCGCCGGAGCCGGGGCGATCGATCGATGTCATGCACTCTCTCCTTGATGCCTAGCGTCTGCAAATAGCGAAGTCGCTCGGCGAGATTGCCATCATCGATCGGATGCCGTCAAAAACCTTTCGATCAAAACTCCCTTCAGTGCTGCTCTCTGGGGTCGCGCTTGCGCCGTACAAATTTCAGTGCTCCGGGTACGCGCGTGAGGCGCGCGACGGTGTCGATCTGCGACACCAGATTGTCGGCTTCTACACGCAGCGGACTGCGCGGGCCGGCACGGCCCAGGATCTCGCCAAGGCGGATGCGGCACTCACGCAAAGCCTCCAGCAGCGGGCGGTAGTCGAACTCCGTGGGATCAGGCTGGAGAAAAGGATCCGGTCGACCGGGGTCATCATCACTCATACGCAGTACTCCGATGTTCTTGATTTGTTCTTAACGGATTATGAACAAAAGATCAAGCGTCGCGGAAAGTTCCAGCCGACCTTTGCAATTCGGCTGCTTGCGCTCCAAGTTCACAACCAGAGCCGCGACTGATCGGTTATTATGCAATCCAGGATTGCAGCTAAGACAAGCCGCGGTTTGGTACAACCGCCGATCGGGGTGAGCTGATAGAGTCAGAGCGAAGCAGAAACGCCGTGTTCGCGCGCGGAACCCGCAAGCGCTTTTTTGCCCTTCTCGCGCTTCTCTGCCGCACACGCGCCAGCCAGCCATAGCGACATGAAATCGCCGAGCCAACGCTTCACATGCAGGCTGTGCCGGTCATGACCGTTGATATGATCGGGCCCGGGCCGGGCACCCGGCTGGACGAAGCGATGCGCCGCCATGGTGGTCCAGCGGTAAATCATCGCAAGCGTCATCTCGGGGTGGAATTGCACACCGAACGCGCTCCCATAACGCATCGCCTGGTTCTCGAAGGCGTCGCCTTCAGCGATGCATTCGGCCCCGGAGGGCAGCTCAAATCCCTCGCAATGCCAGTGATAGACATGATCGGGCCAGGACAAGAGGCTGCGACCGGCTTCCGTCGGGCGGATCGGATAATAACCGACCTCCACATGCCCCTCGGGATGAAAACCGACGCGCGCACCTAAATGCTTGGCGAGCATCTGCGCACCAAGGCAAACGCCGAGATAGGGCTTCTCCTCGCGCAAAGGAACGGCAAGCCAGTCGATCTCCTGTTTGATGTAGTCGTCCGGGTCGTTGGCACTCATCGGTCCGCCGAACACCACCACACCGGCATGGTGCTCGAGCGTCTCCGGCAGCGAGCAGCCGACGCGCGGGCAGCGTACATCGAGCCGGTACCCATTGGCGCGCAGCCACTGGCCGACCTTGCCGGGGTTGCTTTCGGGACGATGCACAATAATCAGCACATCACGCGGCGCACCCGGCTCGTCCATTCGCTCGCCCCTTCTCGGCGAGGCACCTTTATTCTTTGGGAAATCAATGACGGTCATGGAAGGCGATCCTAGTAACGCTGCTTTAAAAACCAGCCGATGAACGGCACCAGAAGGAAGTGTGGCAAGAATCGTACCGCAACGGCATTGAACGTTGTCACAATGCCGGGCGCGATGATGGTCCGCCAGCCCATGAAGCCGCTGTAGATGATAGGCGCCACGCTTTTCGGGCTCGGGACTGGCTGAAGCTTCAGATAGAAGGCGTCTGCGGCGCCAACTTTCTCGTGATAGCGCGTCGCGACCGGCCCCGGGATGGCTGCGCAAATCCGCACGCCGCGCCCGGCATTCTCCTGGGCGAGCGCCTCGGTGAGCGACACGACATAGGCTTTGCTTGCGTAATAGGCTGCCTGATAAGGCCCAGGGAACAAGCCGCCGATCGAGGCGATGTTGAGTACACCGCCCTGTGCCCGCGCCAGCATGTCTGGCAGAAATCGCCGTGTCAGCGCGGTCAGCGCTCCCATGTTCAGCCCCAGCAGTTGATGCAGCTCGCCTGTGTCTTGGTCCGTGAACGGCCCGCCAAGGCCCATTCCGGCATTGTTGATGAGGTAGTCGGGGTAGAGGCCCGACTGGTTCAAAGCCGCCTCCAATTTGGGGAGGCAATCGGGGGCGCTCAGGTCCATGCAGAGGATATGCACCTCGACTCCATAGTCGCGGCGCAGCGCTGCGGCGGCCTCTTCCAGGCGAGAGGCACTGCGCGCAATGAGCATCAGGCGATGGCCGCGCGCGGCGAATTCACTCGCCAGGGCACGCCCGATACCTTCGCTGGCACCGGTGACGATAGTGACGGGCTTGCGGCCGGCATCGGAGGGAAGAGAGGTTGGCGGGCCTGCCCGGCGGCGCATCCATCGCGCGTCGAGCCGCTGCAGCCAATTGGCCATGCCTATTTCGCCTCCAATTCGGCAAGGATCACTTGCTTCAGCTGCATCCGGTCGCGGGTAGGAACGGCAAGCAGCTCCGCCGTGCGCCAGATGAGGTTATCCTCAAGCGGCCCGAGCCTGCCGTCGGCGAAAACCAATCGCCACATCATGGCGATGATCTCACGCTTGCGCTCCAAAGGCAGGCTGTCGCGGAGCACGGAGGTGAAGCGATAGATGTCGACGGCGTCCCGCTCCTCGCGCTCGGCTTTGATGATCAGCCGGTTCACCTCCTCCTGGGAAAGCTGGAAATGTTTCGCGAGCAGCGCGTGCAACTGCGCCGTTTCCAACTCGGTGATGGTGCCGTCTATCGCCATTGCATGCACGAGCAGTGCAGCGGAGGCGACGCGCTGTTCGTCTTCGTCAAGCTCGTGATTGCCTTGCGAGCCGACAATCCGCTCGAAAAGGGATGAGAGTTCCTTCAGCATTCTTCTACTCGCTCGCGTTCTTCATGCCGCATTCACACCATATCGGGAAGAGTGCCCCATTCGGAAAGATGCAAAAGCTTGTCCACTGCGCCCCAAATGCCTAACGCCCCCTCGACTGCCGACTGTCTTCCCCGCGCAGCAGTCAGCGGGGCAATTTTCAGAGGCGAAGAGGTGCTGCTGGCACAGCGCGCACGGGCCCCGGCCCTGGGGCTGTGGAGTTTGCCTGGTGGCCATATCGAGGCGGGTGAACTCGCTGCCGAAGCACTTGCCCGGGAGCTGCGTGAGGAGGCGGGCATATCAGCACGGCTTGGCGGCGTAACCGATGTCGTGGACGTGATCCGGCGGGATGAAGCTGGTGCCGTCAGCTTTCATCGCGTGATCGTGGTGTTTTATGGTATTTGGCTCAGCGGAGAGCCGCGAGCGGGAAGCGATGTGTCGGCCCTCCTCTGGCGGCGTCCGGCGGAAATTGCCATGCTGCAGACGACGGCAGGACTTGAGGGTGTGGTAAAGCGTGCCGCGAAACGGCTCCACTTGGACGATTTTATCTCTGGCGCATCACTCATATAGGGGTTTTTGCGGCAGGGACAATTGTGGGAATAGGCTTGCGCCGGCTGGTTGAATGCCAATAGATTGCAACCATAAGTTTGGATCGAAGCGGATTTGTAGCTTCCGATTGCGGCTGCTGCCAGCTGTGCTGGTCGCGCTGCTGCTCTTCGGGATGGATAGTGTTTATGCGCAGAATACGCAGGCTCCGCAGTCGTCGCCGAGCCAGCCGGCCATTTCAGGTGATCCCGAGGGAAAGCCCTACGATCAGCAATTGTACCAGCTCGCGGAATTGCTGGGTGCCGTCCATTATCTTCGCGAGCTCTGCGGCGCGGAGGAAGGGCAGACCTGGCGCAATCAGATGCGCGAGCTTGTCAGCGCCGAAGGAACATCAGCACTGCGGCGGGCACAACTGGTGGACGGCTTCAACAAGGGTTACCGCGGCTATGCGCGAACCTATCGGACTTGCACGAAGCCCGCACTGGTTGCGATCGACCGCTTCCTCGACCAGGGCGCGAGCCTCACCCAGAATATGATGCAGGGCAATCGTTGAGTGCGGGCGCCCGAGCGCGCCCGCGTTAAGCACGACAGCAATGTCCAATCACGTCAAGGCAAACGCTATGCTACGGAGTGGTTGGGCGGGGCAGGCAAGTGACGTTCGGAGAGAACCCAAGTGTACCGAATAAGAAACGGCGGGTGGTCGCTCGATGGTGACTATGCGACCGAGGGGGAAGACCAAAAGCAGGCTGCGCTTCGCTACATCATGGAGGCGTGGCATCTGGCGCTTCACGATGGCATCGAGCCGGAAATGCTGGCCAATGCTTCTTTCTTCGCTGCGCTTTCGGATCTCGTCGCCACTTACGGCGAGGACGCCGTCGCCAAAATGGCGGAAGGCCTTTCCCAGCGCATTCACAATGGCGAATTCACGCTATATCGGGTTACCCAATAGAGAGCCGAGACGCCCTCTTAAGGGGAAGGGAAGCGGCGGGGCAAAAGACATCTCGGTGGTATGGCCCATCATGCCCATCACCAACTGGAAGAAAAGCAGCCCGCCGAAGGCTACCAGCACCACTCCTGCGATTTGATTGATGATTTTCAGCCGGCCCTCATTGAGCCGGCCGCGCAGCTTTTCGATCAGCTGCGAAAGTATCGCCCACCACATTAAGCTGCCGGCCATCACCGAGAACACCAGCGTGAGCGCCTGGACGTAGTTGTGTATGCCGCCGAGCACCGAGCCGAGGCCGCCGAAGATGGCAAACAGACCCAGTATGGCGCCGGGATTGGTAATAGTCAGGAAGAAGGTCTGCGGGATAACGCCCAGATGCGGCATGATCCGCCAGATCGGCAGCCGCAAAGCCGGGCGAAAGCGCGCCGGTACACCCTCAACAATGCGGCGGAGCTGGGCGAGGCTCGTGGTTCTTTGCCGCGGGGCCAGCTTCGGCTCGGCGGTGAAGAGCCTGATGCCGAAGGCGATCATGATAGCGCCGCCAATCAGCTGGATAGCGAATTTATGTTCGGCTAACACACCTGAAATCGCGGTAATACCGAAAGCGGCGACCGCGGCAATCAGACCATCCGCCAGGACGGCTCCCACGCCCGCCGCAAAACCACCCCAAAAGCCTCGCTCCAGGGTTCTTTGGATACAGACGATGTTGACCGGACCGACCGGCGCAGCAATGACGACGCCGACGATCAGCCCACTCAGGACGAGCTGAGTGGTGATTATCACGGCATCAGAATGCAGCACCGTCGGTTGGCCCTGTCATAAGGTTGGCTCTGTGATGACTTATTCCTGCCCCGAGGTCGGTGGCTCAGCCCCCGCTAAGAAACACAACACCCCCCGGAGTTGCGCATAATGCAACGCGTCCGCAACGCTTTTGTGAATCACCCCATAGCGCTCGCTGCCACATTCCTAGCCGTGGGCCTTCTACTTGTCTATGGCGTCCCCCGCCTCATCCCCGCGGTAAAAGCAGAAAAAGCCGCCGATGGAAAGGCGATCACGCTCGCCGCGGTTAATAAAAAGGTGGAAGTGCTGCGCGACATATCGCTTCTGCCTCCGCAGGTTGTAAAAATGCGCACAGCTATTCTCAGCGCCGCGGCGAGCGGCGAAATTGAAAACTTGCGCGTGCCGATCGAAATGAACGAACTGCCGCCGATGCTCGCCAATGAAAAGGTCGCCGATCCGATGGCCTATTGGAAGAAGATCTCCGGTGATGGCGAAGGCCGGGAGGTGATGGCCATTCTCATCCAGCTGTTTCGCACCGGCTTTGCCCGCAAGGCAGGCGGTACGGATGACGAAATGTATGTCTGGCCCTATTTTGCGGAAATGCCGCTCGACAAGCTCACCCCCGCCCAGGAGGTGGAGCTGCTTACGCTGGTGCCGCCGGCCCGGCTAAAGGCGATGCGTGAGAAAGGCAGGTACGACTATTTCCGTCTAGCCATTGCCCATGACGGCACGTGGCACGTTTTTATGCAGGAGTGAAGCGTCTCGCCAGCTTTCGTTGCGTATTTTTGAGGATTGCATCTACGGCTGGAACTTCGCTTCGCGCCGGCAGTTTACTCCCTCTTAGGGAGAGGACCATGGGTAGATTTTCGGGGAAGCGCATCCTCATCACCGGTGGCACCAGCGGTATCGGCCTAGCCGGTGCCAAGCGCATTGTCGCAGAAGGCGGCGCGGTCGGCATTACCGGTTCCAGGCAGGAGAACCTCGAACGTGCGCGCAGCGATCTCCCGCCGGACGTCATTTTCCTGCGCAATGACTCAGCCAATCCCGAAGCCGCTCATGAGCTTGCCAAAGAGGCAAAGCGGATGGGCGGGCTGGATGGTCTGTGGCTCAATGCGGGCTACGCAGCAGTTGCCGCAATCGATGAGATTGACGCGGACTTCTTTGACAGCATGATGCAAGTCAATGTGCGCGGGCCTAGTCTGCAGATGGCGCAGCTTGCCGGTGTGCTGAACCGCGGCGCCTCTATTGTCCTCACGTCCTCGACCTCGGCCTATGAACATGCCCCGATGGCGAGCGTCTACGCGGCCACGAAAGGCGCGATGGTATCGATGGCGCGCTGCTGGGCCGCCGCCCTGGCCGAACGCTCCATCCGGGTGAACGTCCTCGTTCCCGGTCCGATCGATACCAGTTTCCGGGACTTCATGACGCCCGATTTCAGAGAACAATTCGAAGAGGATGTCGTTGCCCGTGTGCCGCTCGGCCGCATCGGCTCGGCTGACGAAGCCGCCGCTGTTGCGCTTTTCTTGCTGTCTGATGAATCGTCCTATGTCACCGGCAGCCAGTATGCTGTCGATGGCGGCCTGACGATGCGCTGACCCTTTTCGCCGTCCCGCCCGTACCGTTTTCATGTCAGCAGACGCCGCCTCAGGGCTGGGTCAGGCATGGCGCACATGCTGGTGCGGCCGAAGAGGCTGTAGCGGTTTCGCGCCAAACGCCGGTAGAGCCAGTCTTGAGCCGGCCGTGGCAGAATTGCGAGCGGGCACAGGAGATGCCCCCAACCGCCGAGTCGCCGGCCCGCGCGGATCATCCCATCGATCGAGGTGTAGGCCTTGCCGTCCACCAGATAGAGCCAGCTATCCGGGTCTAAGGGATCGAGGCCATAATGCTTAAGGACGCTGCGCCCGATCGGCGACTGGACCGGACAGATGCGGAATTCGCCGGCGCGGTCCAGTCTCGCGAGAAGCCTGGCGCTGTGCGTGCAGAGCACGCATTCTCCGTCGATAAAGACGATGGGACCACCATCGTCGAACGCCGGCACCACGCCGTCGCGGCGATAGGAGTAGGCGTCGCGCGGCGTGAGCTTCATGGCCTTTCCTTTTGCGTTGACCTCTCCGGCAAAGCTATCCTCCGCGCAGACGGGGCCGCACGCAACGGACTTCGTAGCCGCAGTGCGAGCACCCGCATCCCGAAGGAGCAAGCATGATCGAAGCACCGCAGGTCTGGCTTAACGGTCGATTGCTGCCGGAAGAAGAGGCGAGCCTGTCGATCTTCGACCGCGGCTTCACTCTCGGCGACGGCGTCTTCGAGACGCTGCGTGTGCGAGCGGGGTGTCCACTCTGGCTCGCCGATCACCTTGCGCGGTTCCGCCATGGCGCTGCTGTGCTCGGCATCCCAGTGCCTTTCGACGACAGCGAGATCGAGCGCGGGCTCCTGACCTTGGTTGAAGCGCGGGGCCATGCCGATGCCTCGCTGCGCTTGACCATGAGCCGCGGCCCCTCACAGGCGCGGGGTCTCTGGCCGCCAGCCCTGCCGATGACGCCAACAATCCTTGCCACGGTAACGCCGCTCTCCAGCGCGGCCCGGCCACCGCTCAAGCTGATCGTCGCCGAAAGGGTGCGCCGTAATGAGCACTCGCCGTTGTCGCTGATCAAGTCACTAAACTACGGCGACAATATCCTAGCGCGCCGCGAGGCCGAGAGTTGGGGCGCGGATGACGCGCTGATGATGAACAGCGCAGGGCGGATCACCTGCGGGACTGTCGGCAATGTTTTCCTCCGAATCGGGGGACGATGGGTGACCCCGCCAGTTGCCGACGGCATCCTTTCCGGCACCGCGCGGCGTCGGCTGATGCCGATGCTGGCTGCAACGGAGCGCTCGATCGATCGCAACGATCTCGGACAGGCCGAGGCCGGCTTTCTGAGCAACAGCCTCAGCCTTTCCGCCATTGGCGAACTTGAGGGCCGCGCCTTGGGCGATGTCAGCGTCGTCATCGGGGACCTTGCGCTCTTTGAAAAAGAGCCGGGTACCGTTACATAGTCAGCCAGCGCTTTCACCCTGTGGTTTCGCATTTTGCAATCGATAAAGGCCTCCTCCGCCAGTGAAGTTCAACAGCAGACTCTTCAGGCTTGCTGGCGCGAGCTGCCTTTTGCCCTTGATACGGCTGCGGCCTTCCGCGCGCTCTATAGCGGGTCACCCGCCGCCTTTTGGCTCGACAGCAGCCGCAGCGGCTATTCGGGCGGGCGCTGGTCATTCATGGGCGATGCGAGCGGCCCGTTCGCTTCGGTGATCACCTATGATGTCGCGAACTCAGAGCTGATCCGGCAGGATCACAGCGGTGTCGCAAGCGAGCCCGGAGGTCTGTTCGCCTATCTCGAGGGAAGCCGTCGCGGTGCGCCAGTGGGCGCGCCGCCCTGCCCGCTTCTTGGCGGCCATGTCGGCTGGCTCGGCTATGAATTGCAGAGCGAATGCGGATCATCCGTCAAGCGGCAGGCAACTACGCCGGACGCCTTCTTCATCCGCGCCGACCGCTTCATCGCGGTCGATCACATCGCGGCGCGCACTTACGTCGTGGCGCTCGCCTCCTCCGGAGACGAGGCGGCAGCAAAGGCATGGGTCGAGCCCATCGAGGCCCGGCTTCGCGCGCTTTCACCAGTACAGGAGCCACGGGGCAGTCTCCGCGCGCCAATCGAATTCCAGCTCGACCGCGACCGCACTACTTATCTCGCCGACATCGCGCAGTGTCTCCAATGGATCGGCGAAGGGCAGACCTATCAGGTCTGCCTGACCAACGCGCTGCGCTGCACTGCCGAGATCGATCCCCTTGATCTCTACTGCACGCTGCGCCGGCTCAACCCTGCGCCCTATGCGGCTTTCATCCGCTTCCCCGGCGGCGCGGTGCTCAGCGCGTCACCAGAGCGGTTTCTCGCGGTCGACGGGCAAGGACGCGTCGAGGCCAAGCCGATTAAGGGCACCATCCGCCGCGCCCCCCATCCGATGCTGGACGCAGCACTCGCCGAATCCTTGCGTATCAGCGAGAAGGATCGCGCCGAGAACCTGATGATCGTTGATCTGCTGCGGAACGATCTCTCCCGCGTCTGCCAGATCGGCTCGGTCGAGGTGCCATCGCTGATGGCGATCGAGAGCTTTGCCACGGTGCATCAACTGGTCTCGACGGTGCAGGGGCGCCTCCGGCCGGAATGCTCGGCCATCGACCTGATCCGGGCGGCTTTCCCCGGCGGCTCGATGACCGGTGCGCCCAAGCTGCATACGTTGAAGCTGATCGACCGGCTGGAGCAGCGCGCGCGCGGGATCTATTCCGGCGCCCTCGGATGGATCGGCGATGACGGGGCGATGGATTTGAGCATCGTGATCCGCACTATCGTCGCGCAAGGGAACCAGCTCAGCATCGGGGCCGGCGGCGGCATCGTCGCGGACTCACAGCCAGAAGCCGAGTTTGAGGAAATGCTCCTGAAAGCCCGCGCGCTAGTGCATGCCATTGTGCTTGCGGCCACCGGGGATCTCAGCGAGGAGCGCTATCGAATTTCCGGGATCTGAAGTGACAAGCTTGGAGGAAGGCCGATATTCGTCCACTCAGCCGTAGCCCGGATGGAGCGGAGCGAAATCCGGGACACCTATCACGCCGATCCGTCGGTCCCAGGTTACGCTCTGCTTCACCCGGGCCACAATCCGATACGATATTCATCCACTCAGCCGTAGCCCGGATGGAGCGGAGCGAAATCCGGGACACCTATCACGCCGATCCGTCGGTCCCAGGTTACGCTTCGCTTCACCCGGGCCACAATCCGATACGATATTCATCCACTCAGCGTAGCCCGGATGGAGCAAAGGGAAATCCGGGACACCTATCCCGCCGATCCGTCGGTCCCGGGTTACGCTTCGCTTCACCCGGGCTACGATCCGATAAGCCATTAATCGCGAATGTCGCTGGAGAGGCTTGCCGTGGCCGGGCCGTCGGCTTTCACCACCACCCGCTCGCGGTGCAGCAGATAAAGGCCCGACGCGATGATTATCGCGCCGCCCGCCGCCGTCCACACGCTCGGGACATCATGGAAGACCAGATAGCCGAGCGTCGCCTGGAACAGGATGCTGATATAGGTGAAGGGGGCAAGCACGGGGGCCGGCGCGCGCCTATGCGCCAGGATCAGCATGTAATGGCCGACGCCGCCCCACAGGCCAGTCGAGATCATCAAGAGCCAAGTGATCCAGCTCTGAGGCCAGGTCCACACCGAAAAGGCAAGGGGCGCCAGGGCGAGGAGCCCTGGAAGCGGCGAATAGACCTGGGTCACGGGCGAGGGATCATAACGCGCCAGATAGCGTGTCGAGATGGTGTAGAACGCATAGCAGAGTGTCGCGAGGAAGGAGTAGATGACGGCCCAGTGGATGCCGCCGAAGCCCGGCCGGATAACCAGGATCACCCCCGAAAATCCGACCAGGACGGCCATCATCCGCCGCCAGCCGATCCATTCGCCCAGCAGCGGCCCTGCGAGTACCGCGACCAGGAACGGCGTGAGGAAGAATATCGTCACCGACTGGTCGAGCTGCAGATAGCGCAGCGCGGCGAAGTTGCAGGCGGTCGAGCCGAGCAGAAAGATGCCGCGCAAGAATTGCAGCCATGGCTTGTTCGAGCGCAGCGCCCGAGCAGCATTGCGGGGGCCGAAAATCACCATATTGAATGCGACATGGCTAGCAAATCGCATCCAAACGGCCTGAAACAGCGGCACGGCGGTGATCGTCACCACATATTTCGCGGTTGAATCGAGCAGGGCAAAGAAAGCGATTGCCGCGCACATCAGGCCAATGGCCTTCAGCCGCGAGCTTTCCTCCAGCAGCAGGCTTTTTGTGGGCATCAGGGGATCCGGCATGAGAACTGCACGCCTAGCCGAGTGCAGGCGCCGGTGCAAGAAGAACGTTCGGCCTGGGGAACGCTCCTGTGCGAACAGCGGACGTCGATACGGCGACGGCCAGGGGCTCGCTTCCCTCGATGCGGCGGAACCGTCTGCGCAAAACGCCCGGGATGACAGCCACGCGATCCCGTCATACACTTGTGGGCAGCGTGTAAACAGAGCGCGAGATCAACGAGGGCGTCGTCGATAGCGGGAACGAGAATGCCCTACGGAGCAGAAAGCAGGTCGCAGCGAATTCGTTTCGCCCTTGCCGTGTTTGGCGCAATTGTGCCGGGACTAACCGTGCAGGCAGCGATCAATGCGGGGCTTAACCCCGATGAGGCGAGGGACGCAGCCCCCTTCGTCTACAGCATGCCGGAAGGCGAGGTCAGCCTGACCGGCTTCCATTGCGGCAACATCAATGCACCGAGCACCGCCGCCTTTGCAATCGATCCGAATGATATCGAGACGCCGCCAACCATCGGGTTGGAGCTGGTGCTGGATGGCAGTTTACCGTCGGCCGGTCTAGCCAGTCATGCAGCACCCGACGAGGAGATCCGCAATCCGCTGAGTGCAAGGCTGAGCCGGATCATCGTCGAGGATGGCTCCTCGCTGGTGGATGGCGGAGGGACGGAGGAGGTCTCGCTGCCTGAGGCATCGATGAGCGTCGCCGATCTGGTCGACCGCTGCCGGCCATAAGCAGGCCCGCGCGGGTGTTTTGCCTTGCGCGAGGCCTTCTGGCTGAATGGAACGCTCTGCATGAGGGGTGGGCGAATCGGCGGTTTCGCGTTTGAATAGGCCTCGCCGGGTTCCGCCGGCACAGCCGATATCCGGGGGGATGTCATGTTTTTAGCCGCACCGGCACGCTGGGGGCTGCTCTCCCTTGGGGTGGCTGGTCTTCTGGTCGCGGCCGAACCGGAGGCCGGAGAGAAGGTGGGCGCCCTTCCGCCTGTGCCGGTCCGCAACCCTGCTCCGCGTCTGAAATCCCCTGAAGAAGCGGCGTATTATGCCAAGCTCAAGGAGTACCGGCGTATCCGGGACGCCTTCGAAAGCGAGGCCAGCACCTATTGGCAGCGGGTCGCCGAGAAGCGGCAAGCGCGGCGCAAGCAACGCGCAGAAGGCCGCAGCATCACCTTAAAGGACTACGTGCTCGATCATCCGCCCAGCTATAGCGGCCCGCCTGAGCCGGTGCCGCCGCCCTCGCTCATCAAGCCATCGCACCCGTCTCCCGAGGCGGTCCCGATCCCCGTGGTGGCCGACTTCCTCGAGCAGGCGAAGGCCCATTTCGGCTTCACCCCCGACACTCCGACGAGCGAGGCAGCGTTTAAGCGCGCTTATGCCGAAGCGGCGGTGAAGGTTGGCATCCGCAAGGACCAGGCGGTGCGGATCTATGGCTTCGAGGCGAGCGGAAACGGCCGCTTTGATGTGCAGGCGGGCCTCGAATCCGGCAAGCCGAAGCGGCGCGCGATCAGCACTGCGCTCGGCTACAACCAGCTGCTTGTCACCAATACGCTGAGCATTCTCGCCGAGGAGGGTGACCGCTTCCTCGCGGTCCTCGCCGAGAAGGCCGCCGGCGCCTCGCCTGAACGCCGTTTGCGCATCGAGGCCAAGATCGCCACGCTCAAACAGATGATCCACTTCGCCCACACGGTGCCGAAGAGATGGGATGCGCAGGACGAGCTCGCCCGAACGCCCAAGGCGTGGGGTGTTCACGCGCTCAATCTCGACATCGACGTCGGCCCGCTGCTGCAAGCACAGAAGCTGGCCGACTCTGTGCTGTTTGCGCAGAGGAAGGGCTATGGCGGCCGGCTGACCGCCGCCGAGCTGGAAATGATGAACCTGATGGGCGACGGCTCGGGGTTCGATGTGATCTCGATGCCGGATGAAATGCGGACCAAAGTCCCGACCGCCAACATGTTCCAGCGCGGCGGCTATGAGCGCAACCCGATCGTGCGCAAATACAACACCATTGCCAGCCTGTTGTCGGTGACAGATGCGAGGATGGACAGCCAGAGCGATCTTGCCGGCGCCAAGGAGATGGAGGCAGCGTTCGAAGCCGTCACCGCGCCGGCTGACAACGCGCCGGTGCGCTGAACGGGCCTATTCCGCAAAATCGGGCCAGTTGCGGTCCTTATCGGAAATGATCGCCGGCTCGGCTATCGGCCATTCGACGCCGAGCGCCGGATCGTTCCAGCGAATTCCACGCTCAAAACCCGGCGCATAGAATTGCGAGATGAGATAGAGCAGTTCGCTGTCGTCCTCGAGGGTGAGATAGCCGTTGGCGCAGCGCTTCGGCACATAGAGCATCCGATAGTTCGCAGCCGTCAACTCCACGGTGATATGCCGCTTATAGGCAGGGCTTTCGCGGCGCAGATCGACCAGTACGAAATGAATAGCCCCGCGTGTGCAGCGGATGAGCTTGTCCTCCTCTTGCGGGGCGGCCTGATAGTGAAAGCCACGCAGCGTGTGCTTGTAGCGGTTTTGCGAGATATTCACCTGTGCGATACGAGACGCCAGGCCGTGTGCTTGGAACTCGCGCTCACACCAGGCGCGGGCAAAGAAGCCGCGATCATCCTCACGCCGCTCGGGTTCGACGATATGGGCGCCAGGTATGGAAGTCGCTTCGAAGATCAAGATAGCCTCTCATTTTATTGCGGGCTGATCAGCCGCGCGCTTTCTCGATCTTTAGCCAACGACCTTAAGCTTGCCTCTAGCTCTCCTCAACGCGCCGCATCATGAAATGATATTCGCGGTTCGGGCGCATATCGGTCGCGGCCGCGATGCGGTTGGACATGTTGAAGAAGCCAGTAACCGACGCGATGTCCCAGATGTCGCGGTCGGAGAAGCCGGCTCTGCGCAGCACCTCGCGGTCGGTCTCCTCGATTTTGTCCGGGCTTTCGGTGAGCTTCACAGCAAAGTCGAGCATGGCCTTCTGCCGCAGCGGAAGGTCCGCCGCGCGGTAGTTCTGCGCGATCAGCTCACCCATCAGCGGATCGCCGGCGCGCTGACGCACCGCTGCCCCATGGGCGGTCAGGCAGTAATGGCAGTGGTTTACTGCGCTGACAGCAACCGCGATCATCTCGCGCTCAAGCTTTGTCAGGCCACTGTCAGCCAGCATTAGATTATCCACCATGTCGATGAAGGCTTTCAGCTTCACCGCATCGAAGGCGTAGGCGAGCAGCACATTGGGGATGAAGCCGAGCTTCTCCAGACACTTGTCGAAATAGGCGCGCAAAGCTGCATCCAGCTCCGCCTGGGGGCCCATATCGAGTGCTGTGGGCTGACTGTCCTCGTCCCGCGCCATGTCTTCCTCCAACGTTTTCATCACTCCGTTTTCGGCTTTGAGCCTAGTTTCCGAGGAGTCCGGCGGCAAGTCCAAGCTTGTGCCGATCGGTGAGCGGCAGCTCCCGCTTTTCCGGGCATAATCCATGACAGGAATTTAGGTATATGGTATACCAGACAGTGGCCGTCTTGCGGCGGACCATCTTTCGGTTTAACCACGATGGAACCTGACCAAGCGCAACCTAACAGCGAAGGACCATCTGGATGGCGCGGAAAAAGATCGCGCTGATCGGCGCGGGCATGATCGGCGGCACGCTGGCTCATCTCATCGGGCTGAAGGAGCTCGGCGATGTGGTGGTGTTCGACATTCTCGAAGGCATGCCGCAGGGCAAGTCGCTCGACCTGGCAGAGTCCTCCCCTGTCGAAGGCTTCGACTGCAATCTGCGCGGTACCAACGACTATGTCGATATTCGCGGTGCCGATGTCGTGATCGTCACCGCTGGCGTGCCGCGCAAGCCCGGCATGAGCCGCGACGATCTCCTCGAAATCAATCTCAAAGTGATGGAGACGGTTGGCGCGGGCATCAAGAAATATGCCCCCGACGCTTTTGTCATCTGCATCACCAACCCGCTCGACGCCATGGTGTGGGCGCTGCACCGCATCACCGAGCTGCCGCGCCATATGATCGTCGGCATGGCTGGCGTACTGGACTCGGCGCGCTTCCGCTATTTCCTCGCCCAGGAATTCGACGTCTCGGTCGAGGACGTCTCCGCCTTCGTGCTTGGCGGCCATGGCGACACCATGGTGCCGCTGCCACGTTATTCGACAGTCGCCGGTATTCCGTTGCCCGATCTCGTCAAGATGCGCTGGCTGACCAATGAGCGGCTCGGCGAAATCCTGCAGCGTACCCGCGACGGCGGTGCCGAGATCGTCGGCCTGTTGAAGAGCGGTTCGGCCTTCTATGCGCCTGCCTCCTCCGCAATCGCGATGGCCGAGAGCTATCTGAAGGACAAAAAACGTGTGCTGCCTTGCGCGGCCTATCTCAATGGCGAATATGGCGTGAAGGGCCTGTTCATCGGCGTGCCGGTGGTGATCAGCGCCAAGGGCGTGGAGCGCGTGGTCGAGATCGAGCTCGATTCCGGTGAGCGCTCCGAATTCACGCGCTCGGTCGGCTCGGTGCAGTCGCTGGTTGAGGCTTGCATGCGGATCGCTCCTGGCCTGTCTCAGGCCGGATCATAACATGTATTAAGAGGGCGGCCTTTGAGCCGCCTTTTTTCATTTCGGTAATCCAAGGCTGGGGTGCGCAATGAACATCCATGAATATCAGGCAAAGGCGCTGCTTGCGGACTACGGCGTTCCGGTCGCCAAAGGCGGGGCGGCGTTCACGGTCGATGAGGCCGTCAGCGCGGCTGAGCGGCTTCCCGGACCAGTCTGGGTGGTCAAGGCGCAGATCCATGCCGGCGGGCGCGGCAAGGGCAAGTTCAAGGAGCCGGCGGCCGGCGAAAAGGGCGGCGTGCGCCTCGCCAAGTCCATCGATGAGGTGAGGACCTTCGCCAGCCAGATGCTGGGCAACACACTCGTCACCCATCAGAGCGGCCCCGAGGGCAAGAAGGTGCAGCGCCTCTATGTCGAGGACGGCTCGGCGATCAAGCGCGAGCTCTATCTGTCCGCCCTGATCGACCGCGCCTCATCGCGGCTCGCCTTCATCTGCTCCACCGAGGGCGGTATGGACATCGAGGAAGTCGCGCATAACACGCCCGAGAAGATCATGACGCTGACCATCGATCCGGCGGCCGGCTATTTCCCCTTTATCGGCCGCAAGATCGGCTTCGCCCTCGGCCTTAAGGGCAATCAGGTGAAGCAGTGCGTGGCGCTGATCGAGAAGCTGACCAAGGCGTTCCTCGACAAGGATATGAGCCTCCTCGAGATCAACCCGCTGGTGGTCACTGAGAGCGGCGATCTGCTCTGCCTCGACGCCAAGGTGAATTTCGACGGCAATGCGCTGTTTCGCCATCCCGATGTCGTCGCGCTGCGCGACCTCGCCGAGGAAGACCCGGCCGAGGTGATGGCCTCCAAATTCGACCTGTCCTATGTGAAGCTCGACGGCAATATCGGCTGCCTAGTGAATGGCGCCGGCCTGGCGATGGCCACCATGGACATCATCAAGCTCTATGGCGAGGAGCCGGCCAACTTCCTCGATGTCGGGGGCGGTGCGTCCAAGGAGAAGGTGACCGAGGCGTTCAAGATCATCCTCTCCGACCCCAATGTTAAGGGCATCCTGGTCAACATCTTTGGCGGGATCATGCGCTGCGACATCATCGCCGAGGGCATCATCGCTGCCGCGCGCGAGATGGATCTGAAGGTGCCGCTGGTGGTGCGCCTCGAGGGCACCAATGTCGAGCTCGGCAAGAAGATCCTGCGCGAATCCGGCCTTGCCGTCATCCCCGCCGACGACCTTGCAGACGCGGCGGAGAAGATCGTCGCCCAGGTGCGCGGGAAGGCCGCCTGATGATCGTCTCGCACAAATACCGCTTCATTTTCTTGCGCACCGAGAAGACCGGCGGTTCGAGCTTCACCCAGGCGCTGCAGAACCTGCTCGAAGAAGGCGACCTGCAGGCGGATATGCGCCGGCCGGCCTGGGCGAAATTCTCTCCCATCCATCACGGGGCGCTGAAGCTGCACCTCCCCAAATATTTCGGCCTACATCGTCATGCGCGGGCGCGCGACGTCCGCGACGTCGTGGGGGCCAAGATCTTCAACAGCTATTACAAATTCGCAATCGAGCGAAATCCCTGGGACCGGCAGGTCTCGCTTTATGCTCATCGCGCCTGGAAGAAGGGCAAGCCGCCTGAGAATTTCGATCGTGACATGCGTTCGATGCTTTATCGCGGCACCGAATATGTGCGGCTCAACAATTGGGCGATCTATGCGATCGGCGATGGCATCGTCGCCGACCGGGTGCTGCGCTATGAGCGCCTCGACGAGGAAATCAACGCATTGGTGGCCGAGCTTGGCTTGCCCGCGATGCCGGAGATGCCGCGGCTGCGAAGCTATGCGCCCGATCGGCCGCATTATTCCACCTTCTATAGCGATGCCACTCGCAACATGGTCGGCCGTTGGTATTCCAAGGAGATCGCGGCGCTCGGCTATCGTTTCGAGACGGCTGATGATGGTGCAGGGCAGCTGCGCAGCGAAGCAGGGGCCGACCAGGTGACGCCGATTTATGCTGGCACCGGCGCGGGTCAACTCTCCGGCGTTGTGGAAAAAGCCGCTGCGGGTCCGTAATAACTCGCGTCTTGACGTGACGACACAGTAACACATAAACTGTGTAACATGAAGAACATAACCTTGGCCGTGGACGACGAAGTGCTGGCTGCTGTGCGGCGCTACGCGTCCGAAAGAAATACGACGGTAAACGGTTTGGTGCGGGAGTACCTCACCCAGCTCGCCAGCCAGAACGACCGGGTGGCTAAGGCACGTCTCCGGCTGAAACAGCTCAGCGAAGAGTCCACCATGGATTTGGGAAACTGGAAGTGGAACCGGGAGGAGCTGCATGAGCGCGATGGAATGCTTCCTCGACACGAACATCCTGCTGTACGCGGCTTCCAGGAACCCGGCGGACCTGGCGAAGAAGAAGATCGCGATTGATTTGATGGCCGAGGCGCAGTTCGGTCTGTCCGCACAGGTGCTCCAGGAGTTCTATACCGTCGCCACGCGCAAAGCGCAGTTCGGCCTGGCGCCGGACCAGGCCTTGGAATGGATCGAGACTCTGGAGGAATTCCCTTGCCTTTCCATCGATGCCGGCCTGGTCAAGACCGCCGCCGAGACATCGGTGCGCTTTCAGGTTTCCTATTGGGACGGCGCCATCCTCGCGGCGGCGCAAGCCATGGGCGCGCCCGTGCTCTACAGCGAAGACCTCAATCATGGCCAGAGCTATAACGGCGTACAAGTGCGCAACCCTTTCCGGCAAAATCCGCCGGCTAGCGGTTTCCATGAGGACAGTCCGGACTTCGAGGCCGGTGCTAACCCGCTCTCATAAGCAGAACACGAGGATCGAAAGGCGAAAAAGCATGTCCGTTCTGGTCGATAAGAATACCAAGGTGATCTGCCAGGGGCTCACCGGCGCTCAAGGCACCTTTCATACCGAGCAGGCGATCGCCTATGGCACCCAAATGGTCGGTGGCGTAACGCCCGGCAAAGGCGGCACGACCCATATCGGCCTGCCGGTGTTTGACACCGTCGCCGAGGCAGTGGCCAAGACCGGCGCGACGGCAACCGCCATCTATGTGCCGCCGCCGTTTGCCGCGGATGCGATCCTGGAGGCGATCGATGCCGAGATTCCGCTTGCAGTCTGCATCACCGAGGGCATCCCGGTCACCGACATGGTCAAGGTGAAACGGGCGCTTTCCGGCTCCAAAACCCGCCTCGTCGGACCGAACTGCCCCGGCGTGATCACGCCCGATGAATGCAAGATCGGCATCATGCCCGGCCACATCCATAAGCGCGGCTCGGTGGGCATTGTTTCCCGTTCTGGAACGCTTACTTATGAAGCTGTACACCAGACGAGCACGGCCGGTCTTGGCCAGTCCACCTGCGTCGGCATCGGCGGTGATCCGGTCAAGGGGACCGAGTTCATCGACGTGCTCGAATGGTTCCTGGCCGACCCGGAGACCAAGTCGATCATCATGATCGGCGAGATCGGCGGCTTGGCCGAGGAGGAGGCTGCCGCCTTCCTGGCGGGTTCGTCCGTAAAGAAGCCGACCGTCGGCTTTATTGCCGGTGTCACAGCGCCGCCGGGCCGTCGTATGGGCCATGCCGGCGCCATCATCGCCGGCGGCAAAGGCGACGCGGGCAGCAAGATCGAAGCCATGCGCTCGGCGGGCATTACTGTGGCGGACTCGCCCGCAAGCCTTGGCACAACGCTTGTGGATGTTTTGCGCAGCTAGTGGTAAAGCCTTAGTCGCAAACTTGTGCAAGTATCGTATGGTCCGCCCCTGGCGGGCCATATTGTTTGGCGCCTAAGTGGGAAGCGCGGGGGTTGCCTTCGCAGCTTTGATGAAATGAGCAAACCAACCTCTCTCAACGATGTTTTCGAGCAGTCTTCCTTTCTTCACGGCGTCAACGCCGCCTATATCGAGGATCTCTACTCGCGTTTTCAGGAGAATCCGGGCGCCGTCACAGCGGATTGGCGCGCCTTTTTTGGCGGCCTGAAGGAACGCAAAGAAGATGTGATCGCCGAGGCCCGCGGGCCGTCCTGGAAACGGCAGGACTGGCCGGCGCCCGTCGATGGCGAGCTGGTCAATGCGCTTGCCGGCGACTGGCAGGAGACAGCGGAGCGCCATATTGAGCAGAAGATCTCCGGTCGTGCGCAGAACGAAGGCGTCGAGCTCTCACCCGCGGAAACGCTGAAAGCCGTGCGCGATTCGATACGCGCGCTGATGTTGATCCGCTCCTACCGCGTGCGCGGTCACTTTGCGGCTGACCTCGATCCGCTCGGCCTCACCGAGAGGAAGCCGCATCCCGAATTGCAGGCCGAAACCTACGGCTTTGGCGAGAGCGATCTCGACCGGCTGATCTATATGGACAATGTGCTTGGGCTGGAGATGGCGACCATGCGCCAGATCCTCGAAATCCTGCGGCGCACCTACTGCTCCAATATCGGCGTCGAGTTCATGCACATCTCCGTGCCCGAGCAGAAGGCCTGGATCCAGGAGCGCATTGAGGGACAGGATAAGGACATCCGCTTCACCGAGATCGGCAAGAAGGCCATCCTTGCCCGGCTGATCGAGGCGGAGACCTTCGAGAAATTCCTCGACAAGAAATATACCGGCACCAAGCGTTTCGGCCTCGACGGCAGCGAGAGCGTCGTGCCGGCGCTGGAGCAGATCATCAAACGCGGTGGCCAGCTCGGCATCAAGGAGATCGTGCTCGGAATGGCGCATCGCGGCCGGCTGAACGTGCTCGCCAATGTGATGAACAAGCCCTATCGCGCCATCTTCCATGAGTTCATGGGCGGCTCGGCCAATCCGGACGATGTCGAGGGCTCGGGCGATGTAAAATACCACCTTGGCGCCTCCTCCGACCGCGATTTCGACGGCAATATGGTGCATCTCTCGCTCACCGCGAATCCGTCGCATCTGGAGATCGTCGATCCGGTGGTGCTGGGCAAAGTCCGCGCCAAGCAGGACCAGCGCGGCGATAAGGAACGAGTCCAGATACTGCCGCTGCTGATTCACGGCGATGCGGCCTTTGCCGGCCAGGGGGTCGTCGCGGAATGCTTCGGCCTGTCCGGCCTTAAAGGTCACCGCACCGGCGGGTCGGTGCATTTTATCGTCAACAACCAGATCGGCTTCACCACCGCGCCGCGTTTTGCCCGTTCCTCGCCCTATCCCTCGGATGTGGCGCGCATGATCGAGGCACCGATCTTCCACGTGAATGGTGACAACCCCGAAGCGGTGGTGCATGTCGCCAAGATCGCCACCGAGTTCCGCCAGCAATTCCACAAGCCGGTGGTCATCGACATGTTCTGCTATCGCCGGCACGGCCACAATGAGGGCGACGAGCCGGCCTTCACGCAGCCGCTGATGTATGAGCGCATCCGCGAGCATCCCAGCGTCACCGATCTCTATGGCAAGCGCCTGGTTGGCGAAGGCCTGATCAAGTCGGGCGAGGTGGAGGAGCTGCGTAACTCCGTCACCACGCATCTGGAGGAAGAGTTCGAGATCGGCGAAAACTACCGGCCGAACAAGGCTGACTGGCTCGACGGGCGCTGGTCCGGCATCTCACGCGCCGAGGAAGGTCCGCGCCGCGGTGAGACCGGCGTTTCGCTCGCGGCGGTGCAAGAGGTGGGCCGGAAAATCACCGACGTTCCTTCCGGCTTTAATGCGCATCGCACCATCGACCGCTTGATGCGCAATCGTCGCCGCATGATCGAGGAGGGCACGGGCATCGACTGGGCGATGGCCGAGGCACTGGCGTTCGGCACGCTGCTCAAGGAAGGTTTCCCGGTGCGCCTCTCCGGCCAGGATGTCGAGCGCGGCACCTTCTCCCAACGCCATGCGGTGCTGGTCGATCAGGTGAACGAGAAGAAATACACCCCGCTCAATCATATCGGCAAAGGCCAAGCCAAGCTCGAAGTCATCAATTCGATGCTCTCCGAAGAGGCGGTGCTCGGCTTCGAATATGGCTACAGCTTGGCTGAGCCGATGGCGCTGGTGCTGTGGGAGGCTCAGTTCGGCGATTTCGCCAATGGCGCGCAGGTGATCATCGACCAGTTCCTGGCCGCCGGCGAGCGCAAATGGCTGCGCATGTCGGGCCTCGTGATGCTGCTGCCGCATGGCTATGAGGGCCAGGGGCCAGAGCATTCCTCGGCGCGTCTTGAGCGCTTCCTGCAGCTCTCGGCGGAGGACAATTGGCAGGTGGCGAACTGCACCACGCCGGCAAACTACTTCCACGCGCTGCGCCGGCAGATGCACCGCAAATTCCGCAAGCCGCTGATTCTGATGACGCCGAAATCGCTGCTCAGACATAAGCGGGTCGTGTCGGAGCTTGGCGATTTCGCCCCTGAGAACTCGTTCCACCGCGTGCTGTGGGATGGCGGCCAAGTCGGACATAGCGCATTCGAGCTGGCCCCCGACGACCAGATCAAGCGGGTGATCATGTGCTCCGGCAAGGTCTATTATGACCTGTTCGAGGAGCGCGAGAGCCGCAAGGTCAATGACGTCTATCTGATGCGAATCGAGCAGCTTTATCCGTTTCCGGCGCGCGCGCTGATTCAGGAGCTCGGACGTTTCCCGCAGGCCGAGATGGTCTGGTGCCAGGAGGAGCCCAAGAATATGGGCGCCTGGAGCTTCATCGAGGCCAATATCGAATGGGTGCTCGATCACATCAACGCCAAGCACCGCCGCCCGCGCTATATCGGCCGCGCTGCGGCAGCCGCGACGGCCACCGGTCTGATGAGCAAGCATCAGGCGGAGCTGAAGGCCTTTCTTGACGAAGCAATGACCTTTTAGAGGGAACAAGGTTCGCGGGTCAAAGAGAGAGCGCTGGCGGCCTTGCCGTAAGAGGAAGAAACGAGATGGCGACGGAAATACGCGTCCCTACCCTGGGGGAATCAGTGACCGAGGCAATCGTGGGCAAATGGTTCAAGAAGCCAGGGGACGCGGTCAAGGCCGATGAGCCGCTGGTTGAGCTGGAGACCGACAAAGTCACCCTCGAAGTGAACGCGCCAGCTGCCGGTGTGATCTCAATCACCGCCAAGGAAGGCGACACTGTTGCCGTGGGTGCGGTGCTGGGCGCCATTGTCGATGGCGCGGGTGCCGCGGCGGCTCCGGCCCAGCCGGATAAGGGCGCGGGCGAGAAGGTTTCACAGGCGCAGCCGAATGGCGCCAAAGCTGCGCAGGCCGAGCAGGGCTCGCCGAATCCGGCGCTGAAGGCCGAGGCTGCTCCTGCCCCCGCTGGTGCTCCTTCCGGCGGGCGTGAGACGCTCTCCCCGGCGGTGCGCAAGGCGGTTGCCGAGAACAAGATCGAGCCGTCCACCATCTCCGGTACCGGCAAAGACGGCCAGCTGCTCAAGGGCGATGTGCTGGCGGCGATCCAACAGACCGCGACGAGCCCGCGTGCACCCGCACCGCAGCCCCCCGCGCCGGCTATGGTTCGCCCGCCAGCCGCGCCGCAAGACAGAGCGCGCGAAGAGCGGGTGCGCATGACCAAGCTGCGCCAGACCATCGCTCGGCGCCTGAAGGAATCGCAGAACACCGCCGCGATGCTCACCACCTTCAACGAGGTGGACATGAGCGGCGTCATGCATGCCCGCACGGCCTATAAGGAGCTGTTCGAGAAGAAGCACGGCGTCAAGCTCGGCTTCATGGGCTTCTTTGTGAAAGCCTGCATCCATGCGCTGCACGAGATCCCGGCCGTCAATGCCGAGATCGACGGCGAGGATCTCGTCTACAAGAACTACTACAATGTCGGCATTGCCGTCGGCACCGAGCGTGGCCTCGTCGTGCCCGTGGTGCGCGACGCCGACCGCAAGTCCATTGCCGACATTGAGCGGGAAGTCGTCGAGTACGGCCGCAAGGCCAGAAGCGGCAAGCTCTCCATCGACGAGATGCAGGGCGGCACCTTCACCATTACCAATGGCGGCGTCTACGGCTCGCTGATGTCGACGCCAATCCTCAACGCGCCGCAGTCCGGGATCCTGGGCATGCATAAGATCCAGGAGCGCCCGGTTGTCATTGATGGCAAGGTCGAGGTGCGGCCGATGATGTATATCGCCCTCACCTATGACCACCGGATCGTCGATGGCCGCGAGGCGGTGACGTTCCTGGTCCGCGTCAAGGAAAGCATCGAGGACCCGCAGCGCCTGGTGCTCGATCTCTGATTGGGGAGAAGCGCCCGTCATGGCATTCGGCTCCCATCCGCCCCGCATCCAGGCGCATATCTGCGTGAAAGGCGCACCCGAAGCGCTTGCGTTCTATCAACAGGCGTTTGGCGGGGTGTGCACCTTCAAGCAGATGGCCAAGGATGATGAGCGCGTGCTGCATGCCAATGTCGAGCTGTTTGGCGGCGAGGTCATGCTGCACGACGAGTTCCCCGAATACGGCGGCGATGTCCTGGCGCCGAGCAGCCTCGGGGGCGCCAGCGTGGCGCTGAACGTGAACCTTCCCACGCCTGCTGAGGTCGATGCGATCGTCGCGCAAGCCAAGGCTGCGGGCGCAACCGTCACCTGCGAGCCAGCGGACATGCCGTGGGGCGCACGTTACGGTCGCGTGCGCGATCCGTTCGGCCATGTCTGGGCATTCAACGCGCCGCTTAAGGCTTCTAATCCTTGAGAAATGAGTGACGTTCCATGGCTGAACCCTATGACCTCGTTGTAATCGGAACTGGCCCGGGCGGCTATGTCTGCGCGATCCGCGCCGCTCAGCTCGGGATGAAGGTGGCCGTCGTCGAGAAGCGCGCCACCCATGGCGGCACCTGCCTCAATATCGGCTGTATCCCGTCCAAGGCGCTGCTGCATGCCTCCGAGCTTTACGAGGAAGCCGGCCACGCCTTCCCCGGCATGGGCATTAAGGTGAAGCCGGAGCTCGATCTTAGCGCCATGCAGCAGTTCAAGGCCGAGGGGGTGGACGGCAATGTTAGGGGCGTCGATTTCCTGTTCAAGAAGAACAAGATCGAGAGCGTCCATGGCACCGGCCGGATTACTGCGCCGGGCCGGATCGAGGTTACGTCAGGCGACGGCGGCGATACCCAGCTCATTGCGAGCAAGAACATCGTCATCGCCACCGGCTCCGATGTGGCGCGGCTCCCCGGCATCGACATCGATGAGAAGCGGGTGGTCTCCTCGACCGGCGCGCTGGAGCTCTCCGAAGTGCCGAAGAAGCTGCTGGTGGTCGGCGCCGGCATTATCGGGTTGGAGCTTGGGTCGGTCTGGCGACGGCTGGGCGCCGAAGTGCTGGTTGTCGAATTCCTCGACCGCATCGTGCCGGGCATCGACGGCGAGATCGCCCGTCAATTCCAGCGGCTGCTCGCCAAGCAGGGCATCGAATTCAAGCTCGGTCAAAAGGTGACGAGCGTAAAGCCGAACGGCTCGGCCGTCACCGCCACCATCGAGCCGGCCCAAGGCGGCGAGAAGGAAACGGTCGAGGCCAATGTGGTGCTCGTTGCGATCGGGCGGGTGCCTTACACGGAAGGGCTTGGGCTCGAAGGTGTCGGGGTGAAGCTCGACAATCGCCGCCGGGTGGTAGTGGACGAGCATTACGCTACCAATGTCCCCGGCATCTATGCCATCGGCGATGTGATCCACGGGCCGATGCTGGCGCATAAGGCGGAGGACGAGGGCATTGCCGTCGCCGAAATCCTCGCCGGCCAGGTGGGCCACGTGAATTACGACGTGATCCCGAACGTTATCTACACCTATCCGGAGGTTGCCGCGGTCGGCAAGACCGAGGAGGAGCTGAAGGAAGCCGGCATCGCGTATAAGGTCGGCAAGTTCCCCTTCACCGCCAATGGCCGCGCCAAGGCCAACCGGCAGACGGATGGTTTCGTCAAGGTGCTGGCTGATGCCAGTACCGACCGCGTGCTCGGCGTGCATATCCTTGGCCCTGATGCCGGCACCATGATCGCCGAGGCTGCCGTGCTAATGGAGTTCGGTGGCTCGGCGGAAGACCTCGCCCGCACCTGCCATGCGCATCCGACGCTGCCGGAGGCGGTGAAGGAAGCCGCCATGGCAGTGGACAAGCGCGCAATCCATATGTGAGGACGTGGCAAGGGCGATGCTTCGTTCTTGGGATTTGCAATCGGTGCTGCGACAATATCGCCGTCGTTGAGGCAGGCACGGGCGGGACATGGCGGGTGATGAGAACTGGGAAGAGGTAACCTTCACCTCGCGCGACGGGCTGAAGCTCTATTCCCGCTACTATGCCGCGTCAGGCGCGATCGGCCGCCCTGTGCTTTGCCTTCCCGGCCTGACCCGCAACTCGCGTGACTTCCACGACCTCGCGACCTTCCTGTCTAGTCATCCGAGCCGCCCCCGGGACGTGTGGTGTCCCGACTATCGCGGCCGCGGCAGTTCCGACTATGACAAGGACTGGCGGAATTACTCGCCCTTCGTCGAACTTCTCGACGTTCTCGACCTGATGGCGATCAGCGATCTCCACGAGGTGGGGATCGTGGGTACCTCGCGCGGCGGCATCATTGCCATGCTGATGGCGGTGATGCGCCCGACGGCGATGGCGGCTCTGGTCATGAACGACATCGGGCCGGTGATCGAGACCACAGGCCTCGCCCGCATCATGGGGTATGCCGGGAAGATTCCAGTTCCGGCCGATTGGGACGAAGCCTCCGAGCTGGTGCGCTCAATGAACAAGCGCTTTTTCACGAATTTGACCGACGACGACTGGCGAAAGCTTGCCCGGCAGCTGTTCAACGATAAGGGAGGGCTGCCCGGGCCCGCTTACGACAACAACATCTCCAGCGCGCTGTCGGAGATCGAGATCACCCAGAAGCTTCCGGAGATGTGGTCGCAATTCGAGGCGCTAAAGCACGTCCCAGTCATGGTGCTGCGCGGCGAAAATTCTGACCTGCTCAGCACCAGGACCGTGGAGGAGATGGCCAAGCGCCATCCGCGCCTGACCGCGGTCACGATTCACGCCCAGGGGCATGCACCGCTGCTTACCGACCGCTTCTCCATGGGCATCATCGCGGATTTCCTGCGCGAGACCGACCCGGATGCCGGGAACCAGCCAAGCACACCGCGAACCCGCCGCAAGCAATTGCCGAGCCTTGGCCCGGCAGTATAACGGCGGCCGAAGCCGCCGCGATCCATGCTTCTCTTGTCCGCAGCCCCGCCCCCGCGAGGTCCGGCTATTCCGACGGAAGGGAGGGCGTCGGTGGCACACTGGCGCCCGTCGATTGGGTGCTATATTCGGTCTGCTGCTGGTCGGCTGGCTTCGCAGTGCCGGCAGCCGGAGTCGCAACCTTCGCCGGAGCCTGGCCGGTATTGGGCGCCCGCGGCGGCATCGGCGGCGTGCCCGCCACTGCCGGTAGCTGAGCACCAGGCGCAGCAGGCGGTGTGGCGATAATCAACGGCGAAGTGCTGCCGGTCGAACTCGGTCGAATATGCCTTCTTCCACTCCTCGACCAGCGTCAAAGCCCGGGCCTCTTCGTCCTTGCTGGCGGTGATCAAGGCTTCTTCATACTGGCTGTCGATCCACGGCTTGTCCTCCGGCCGGGCCGAGTTCGAGCGCGAGCTTGATCAGCGCAAGGCCATTTACGCCCTGGCGCTTCAGCACCTTGCCTTCCCACATCAAGGAGCCGAGCATCGCCTGTGCCGGCGCATAGCGCTTGCGCGCCGCGCTGAACAGATAGTGCACCGCCATGCGCGGGTTTTCCGAAACGCCCTGGCCTCTCAGGAACATTTTGGCGAGCTCGTAGAGGCTCTCCGGGTCATCCAGCATGACGCCGGCCTGATAGAACAGCACCGCCGCCCGGCTCAGGTTCGGTTCCCATCCAGGAGCAGGCGCGCCCTTGACGTAGCAGAGCGCCCAGGAGCGGAAAGCCTCCGCGACCAGTTTGGCAGCGGGATCGCTACGGTCGATTTGAGAATGGCTGTCCGCCACCGACCCGTAGAGCTCGCAGGCTTTAACCTCGTCGCGCTTTACGATCTTGCCCTCAGAATAAATCTTGGCCAAAGAAAGCTGCGAGCTAATGCTGCCGCGCTGGGCACCAGCTTGCAATGCTTCCAGTCCGTCCGTGACATGGCCGCCGCGGATAGCCCGCTCGCCCTGTGTCGAATCTTCTACTGCAGGGACATTCGCCAAAGCGGCGGCAGCCCTTGTGGTGTCCGCAATCCCGGACATCAAACCCGCAGCAACCAGTAAACCCGATAATCCCCGCCACATCTCACTGATCCGCATAACAAACAATTTCCTGCTGCGCGCCGGGATGAGTCACCGCCCCGTTCCGTGCAGAGCCAACCTCCTGGGCATATTTCCAGAGAGCGCCGCTCTGGTAGAAATTGCGGGGAGGATTGAAAGCTGCGCGCCGCCGCTGCAGCTCTTCCTCGTCCACTTCCAGATCAAGCCGGCCCGTTTCCGCATCGATAGAAATAATATCGCCATCCCGTATCAAGGCGATCGGCCCCCCAACCGCCGCCTCGGGCCCGACATGGCCTATGCAAAATCCCCTCGTTGCCCCTGAAAACCGCCCATCGGTGATGAGCGCCACCTTTTCGCCTGCGCCTTGCCCATAAAGCGCAGCCGTCGTCGAAAGCATCTCCCGCATGCCCGGGCCGCCCTTGGGCCCTTCATAGCGGATGACCAGAACTTCGCCGTCTTTGTATTCACGGGAATCGACCGCGCGGAATGCATCCTCCTCGCAGTCAAAACACCGCGCGGGACCACGGAAGTTCAATGTTTTCAGTCCCGCCACCTTTACGATCGCACCGTCAGGCGCAAGCGTTCCTTTGAGGCCAACCACGCCGCCGGTCTGCGACAGCGCATTGCTGACCGGCCGGATCACATCCTGGTTCTGCGGGAACACCACGTTCTCGGCATTCTCCGCGAGGGTGCGCCCGGTGACCGTCATGCAGTCGCCATGGAGGAAGCCGCCGTCGAGCAGCGCCCTGATCAGAACGGGCATTCCTCCAACTTCGTACATATCCTTCGCCACGTAGCGCCCGCCGGGTTTCAGATCGGCGATATAAGGCGTTTTGCGAAAGATCTCGGCAACGTCGAACAAATCGAAATCAATCCCCGCCTCATTTGCGATGGCGGGCAGATGCAGCGCCGCATTGGTCGAACCACCCGAGGCCGCAACAACAGTCGCGGCATTCTCAAGCGCCTGCCGCGTGACGATGTCCCGTGGCCGGATGTTCTGTGCGAGGAGCTGCATCACAACCCGCCCGCTATCATATGCAAACTTATCGCGGCTTTCGTATGGCGCAGGCGCGCCAGAAGAGCCCGGAAGTGCAAGACCGATGACTTCAGCGACGCAGGCCATGGTGTTGGCGGTGAACTGGCCCCCGCAGGAGCCGGCGCTCGGACAGGCGACGCATTCGAGCTCGTGCAGGTCTTCGTCCGACATTTTGCCGGCCGAATGTTGCCCGACTGCCTCAAATACGTCCACCACTGTGACATCCTTGCCTTTGAACTTACCGGGCAAGATTGAGCCGCCATAGAGGAATACGCTCGGAACATTCAGGCGGACCATTGCCATCATCATTCCGGGTAAAGATTTATCGCAGCCGGCGATGCCAACCATGGCGTCGTAGCAATGGCCGCGCATGGTGAGCTCGATCGAGTCGGCGATGCATTCACGCGAGATGAGCGAGGACTTCATGCCCTGATGGCCCATCGCAATGCCGTCGGTCACGGTGATGGTGCAGAACTCGCGCGGCGTGCCCTTCTCCTCCGCAACGCCATGCTTGGCGTGCTGAGCCTGGCGCATTAGGGCGATATTGCAAGGTGCAGCCTCGTTCCAGCAGGACACCACGCCCACGAAAGGCTGGTGAATCTGCTCGTCCGTCAGGCCCATGGCATAATAATAGGAGCGGTGCGGGGCCCTCTCCGGGCCTTCCGTCACGTGACGGCTTGGAAGCCGTTTCTTGTCGAATGTTCTTGCGTCCATTTGCTGCCCTGCCGCGGCGGCCTGTTCACTATAAAGTGCCCACCAAATGGTCGTTTGGCGAGTGCAATAAAGCAGTGCCGCGAATTCAATCGTTATTATATTCGGGTTCTTTACGCAGTCTTTAAAGACACGCGCTTAGCACCACAGTGTTTCTATGCTGGAAAAGTTTTATGGCGCAAAAGAGGCAGGAAAGCCTCACCCCTGTTGCTATTTAGCAACGGGGAGCCCGTAATGGAAGTGAATATAACACAGGGCGTGCCTGTCTGGCCAGGACTTGCCCGCAGATTATGCGGGAGGAGCCAATGCCGCTTTAATGGGCGGTCTCCAACCGCTTGAGAGCCTCCTGCAGGCGGGTCGCCGCGGCGGCCGCCTGAGTGCGCCGCTCCCGATTCTCCTCCACCACATGCTCCGGCGCACGGGCGGTGAACTTGTCATCGGAGAGCTTTTGGTCGAGCTTTTCGATCTCGCCAAAAACCTTCGAGATTTCGCGCTTCAAGCGCTGACTTTCCGCCTCAACATCGATGATGTCGGCGATCGGCAACGCAAGAACCGCTTCCCGCGTGACGATCTGCAGGGCGCCTTTCGGCGCAGCTGTGGCGAAATCGATCGCGGAAAGGCGCGCAAGCCGCGCCATGGTCTCGCGGTGACGCAAAGCCCGCTCCTGGATGGCTTTGCTCGCGCCGATGATGACCAGCGGCAGCTGCGCCGCCGGCGGGATGTTCATCTCGGCGCGGACCGAGCGGATCTCGGCGACGAGAGCAATCACCCAGCTCATCTCCTCATCGGCGGCCTGGTCATGGAGCCCCTCGAGCTGCGGCCAGGGCGTCGCAATCAGCAGTGCCTCGCGCGGGGCAGCCTCGCCAATCCGGTCCCACAGCTCCTCGGTGATGAACGGCATGAACGGATGCAACAGCATTAGAATGCGGTCGAACACCCAGGCGAACATTGCCCGGGTCTCGTCCTTGGCGGGGCCGTCCGGCCCCGAGAGCGCGGGCTTGGCCAGCTCCAGATACCAGTCACAGAAGGTGTGCCAGACGAAATGGTAGAGACTGCCGGCTGCGTCATTGAAACGGTACTCGGCGATGCCCTCGGTGACGGCCGCCGCCGTGCGCTGGGCTTCACCGGCGATCCAGCGGTTGATGGTCTCGCGCGCTTTGGTGGGATCGAAGCCTTCTCGCGGAACGCAGGCGTTCATCTCGCCGAAGCGGGCGGCATTCCAGATCTTGGTTGCGAAATTGCGGTAGCCCTCGACGCGCGCGGTCGAGAGCTTGATATCGCGGCCCTGCGCGGCCATCGCGGCGAGGGTGAAGCGCAGCGCGTCGGCGCCATACTCGTCGATCAGCTCCAGGGGGTCCATCACGTTCCCCTTGGACTTCGACATTTTCGCGCCCTTCTCGTCGCGGACCAGAGCGTGAACATAGACCGTGTGGAACGGGACTCCTTCATGAAGTAGAGGCCCATCATCATCATCCGGGCGACCCAGAAGAAGATGATGTCGAAGCCGGTGACCAGCGTCGAGGTCGGGTAATAGCGCTTCAGCTCGGGCGTGGTATCCGGCCAGCCGAGCGTGGAGAACGGCCACAGCGCTGAGGAGAACCAGGTGTCGAGCACGTCCTCGATCGCGCCAAATACCTAAAGCGGGATATGAGGATAGCCACTCACGCGCGTCCGCGACCACGTGAACATCTCGGCCATAGTACGCCCTCGCCTGTTCAAGCGCCTCGGCCTCACCTCGCTGCGACAAATTCTTTTGCGATAAGTTATCTTGCCGCGAGCCAACGGTTTGCTTCTTCTGGCTCGAACGCAAGATCATTAACTTGTGCCGTCGGCTAATCATCCCTCCTACGGGGACCATACCAAGCCGGGATCTGATGGCCCCACCAGAGCTGGCGCGAGATGCACCAGGGCTGGATGTTGCGCATCCATTCGAAATAGGTCTTCTCCCAATTCTGAGGGACGAATTTGGTCCGGCCGTCCTCGACCGCCTGGATGGCTTCCTTAGCCAACTCGGCGGCGTTCACATACCACTGATCGGTCAGCCAGGGCTCGATGACGGCATCGGACCGGTCGCCATGCGGCACCTTGTTGAGGTGCGGCTCGATCTTCTCGACGAGCCCCAGCTCCTCCAGATCGGCGACGACGCGCTTTCGCGCCTCGAAGCGGTCGAGGCCCCGATACTTCTCCGGGACTTCGTCATTCAACCGGGCGTGCTGATCAAAGATGTTGATCAGCGGCAGGTCGTGGCGGCGGCCGACCTCGAAGTCGTTGAAATCATGCGCGGGGGTGATCTTCACGGCACCCGAGCCCTGCTCGGGGTCGGCATATTCATCCGCAACGATCGGGATTTCGCGCCCGGTGAGCGGCAGCTCGACCATCTTGCCGATATATTTCTGCCAGCGCTTGTCGTCCGGGTGAACCGCGACCGCGGTATCCCCCAGCATCGTCTCGGGCCGGGTGGTGGCGACGGTAATGAACTTATGCTTCAGCCGCCCCGGATTCTTAATCGGATAGCGGAAATACCAGAGGTGCCCCTTCATCTCTTTCATCTGGACCTCAAGGTCCGAGATGGCGGTGAGGAGCTTGGGGTCCCAGTTGACCAGCCGCTTATCCTTGTAGATCAGGCCGGCGCGGTAGAGCTCGACGAACACCTTGAGAACGGCCTTGGAGAGGCCCTCATCCATGGTGAAGCGCTCGCGGCTCCAGTCGCAGGACGCGCCTAGGCGCTTGAGCTGGTTGATGATGATGCCGCCCAATTCATCCTTCCACTCCCAGATGCGCTTGACGAATGCCTCGCGGCCCATGGCGCGGCGGTCCGGCTGCTGGCGCTCGGCAAGCTGACGCTCGACCACCGACTGGGTGGCGATGCCGGCATGGTCGGTGCCAGGCTGCCAGAGCACATCCTTGCCACGCATGCGCTCGAAGCGGATCAGAACGTCCTGAAGCGTGTTGTTGAGTGCATGGCCCATATGCAGCGAACCGGTGACGTTCGGCGGCGGGATGACAATGCAGAACGTGTCGGCCAATTCGCCACCTTTGGTCTTGCGGCCAGCCTTGAAGGCACCGGATTTCTCCCAGCGCTCGTAGATCGGCCCCTCGATGTCCGCGGGCTGAAAGGTTTTCTCAAGCATGATGCTGCCCGGAAAGGGTGAAGACGTGAAAAGTATCTCGCCGCGTAAATAAGCGCGGCAAGACAGGGCCGTCAACCGGGCGGAGAGCAGAAGGGCAAAGGGCGGGCTAGGTTATGCCCGCCTGTCGTCGATGCGCGGCATGAGACCGGCCGAGGCCAACTCCTCCCGCAATGCGTCGTTGATGATCCGCGGCATGTTCTCGTTCAGCCACTGGACCAGAAGCGGCCGCAGCATTTCCCGCACCGTATCCTCGAGCGTTTTCGGAGCCGAGGAAGCCTGAAGCCGCTCAATCCCCATCTCGCGGGATGCGCCGAAGCCTGAGGCGGGACGGGCGGTCATCTGCCCCGGAGCGGCTGGTATTTGCGGCATGACAGGAGACTCCACAATTCCTGTTGGACGGTACGGACTTCCGGCATGCCGAGGTCGAAACGCCGGGGCGAGATCTTCGGGCTCCTCGCGCGGCAGCTCTGGGGTCTCCGGCTCGGCTGCAACAGGGCCGGCCTGTGGCGACACCGATGGCTTCGGCGCGACAAAACCACCCTCCATGTTCACCGGCTTGGGGATGTTGAAGGCCTCTGCAGCCGTCGTCCCCGAGGTCTCCGCCTGCGCTTCGACGGGCGGTGTATCGTCGCCGAGATCCTCCAGCGGGGGCGCAGCATCTTCCGCCGCTTCGCTCTCGCTAACGCTCCTTGTCAGCGCATCGGCGAGCGTGTTGGTGATGGCCTCCATCAGCGGCCGATCGGATTTGAGGAAATCCGCAACCGGCGGCTCGGCGCCCAGACGGTCGCTCGCAAAATCCTTCACGGCGCGTTCGGCCAGTCTTTCCGCGTGCATCTGGAACCCGGGCTGTGCCGGATTGCCCGCCTCCGGCGACTGAGACTGCGCCTGCTTCGCCGGGCTTTGCGTCATTTCCGGGCTTGCCGAAGCGGACTGAGCCGAAGCGGCCGGCTCCGCGATCTCCTCGCCATCGTCCCTGCCAAACGGCATGGCCGGTCCTTCATCCGGCACCGGCATCTGCACGCCGCGGCTCCAGCTGTCGCGGCTGCCGAAGGCTGGCTGACGCGGAGCACCGGCATTACGGGACAGCGCAGGGTCATGGCGAAGGAACCGACCCGACGTCGGCGGTGTCTCTTGAACAGGCGGCTTTGGCGCCTCGCTCACTTGCTGACGTGCGGACCAGCGCGAGGCTGCCTGCCGCGGTGCCGATCCTGGATTTAAGGCTTCGACATCCGGCTTGCCCCAGCCTCCGCTCGAAGTCTCGGCCGGTCCCGGCTTCTCAGCCGCCGCGCCCCCTTCGACAATGCGCTGCACTTCGGCCATGACGTTGGCGATGCCATGGCTGGGCTGATCGCCTTCCCCGGTTTTGACTTGCGAAGCCTCAGCAGGCGCAGCGGCAGCAGCTGGTGCAGGGAAAGTGGGCGATGAAGGAGCCGGAGCCGCAGAAGCAGCCGTATCATCATAGGGATCGTGATAGGCACGGGCGCCGAAACGGTCGCCATAGGTGCCGTTCACCATCACTTCCGCAGGCTCTTCGGGCTCCTGCAGCGCGACCGCCGGCGCCTCTTCGGCCAGCATGAAGTCCTCGGTAAGTTCCAGGACCTCATCCTCGGTCCGCGGCTCGCCGCGCGACCTGCTTTGATAAGGCCGGCCGCGCCGCTCGCCAACACCCGGCATAGCGGCGGGTTCCTCCTCCGGCTCTGCAGCAACGACCGCCGGCCCGTCATCGGCGATTATTCTGCGGATCGAGGCCAAGATTTCCTCAATCGAAGGTTCGGGGGCTTGCTCTGGCTTTCGCATCAAAACCTCCGCCGCTTCTCATCGGCATCGCCCGTCGCCTGTCGGCTAGGGCGTTTCGAATCAGTGCCGGACCTTCCGGCAAAAATTAAGGCCAGCCGTGGACTTGCTCCCGGCCGGCCCATTACGCCAATCATTATGAGCGACTCGCCCGCCACACTCAACTCGCGGGCGCAATTAATCACCGCCCTGTATGGCTACTTATCAACCACATGGGTCGACCAGCTGCGAACCGTGTAGGCCGGGCCATCGAGCCTGCTCTGTCCAGGGGTTCTGCCAGGATCCGTGACCGGCGCCACAGTCGGCTCAGCCTCGCTCGCCTCGACCGAAGTCCGCCAACCCCACGCCTTGTCACGCACTTCCTTGTAATGCCGTGTCGGATCATATTGTTCCACCGACAGCTCCAGGCCATAGGACGACAACTGACCCATCGTCGCGAGCAGTCCGTAGGAGGCGACCACCAGATCGCGCCGGGCGGTCGCGAGCAGCACTTCCGCGTTCAGCAGCTCCTGCTCGGCGTTCAGCACGTCGAGAACGGTACGCTGGCCGACCTTCTCTTCCTCGCGAACGCCCGACAAAGCGATGCGGTTTGCCTCCACCTGGGATCCGCCGGACTGGATCTGCGCGCGGGCAGAGACCAGAGAGCCCCATGCAGAGGTGACATTGGAGCGCACCAGCTCGCGGGCTTCGTCGATCTGATGGCGTAGCTGCGAGCGAGTCTCGATGTTCTGCCGGATTCTGGCGGAAACCTCGCCGGCCTCGTAAATCGGCACCGTGACACGGCCGGTGACGGTCGTCACCTCCGTCCGGTCAACATTGTCGCTATTGTCATAGGAACGCGTGTAGTTTGCCTGCAGATCGACGCTCGGCAGCAGCTCGCCCTTGGTCTGCTTGACGATATGATCCTGGGCGCGCTCGCGGAAAATCGCCGCAAGAATAACCGGGTTTTCGCCCTCGCCGCGTGCCAGTGCCTCGTTGAGCGTGGGCGGAACCAAACGCCTCGCCGGTCCCGGATCGCGCAGCGTGCCCGGCTGATGACCGATCAGCCGTGCATAGGTCGCGCGACTTGCCTGCAATGCTGCGCGAGCGGCACTGAGATCGGAAGTAGCGCCATTTTCGCGAGCGCGCGCCTGGGCAACGTCCGTGCGCGTCACCTCGCCGACATTGAACCGCTCGTTCGTGGCGCGCAGCTGCTCGCCGAGAACTTTCAGATTGTTCTGGCGCAGCGAAAGAATTGCCTGGTCGCGTACCACATCGCCAAAAGCGGTGATCGCGTCGAGCAGCACCTGGTATTCCGAGGCGCGCAAATCCTCACGGCCGGCCTCGACCAGAGCCTCAGCGCCCCTGACGGCATTTATGGTCCGAAAGCCCCGAAAAATCGGCTGATTGAGCGTGATGCTGTAGCTGCGAGGATACGAATCACCTTCCAGTCCTGATGGCGGCCGCGTGTCTACGTTCTGATAGGAATGCTGAATATCGCCGACGATAGTTGGCCGGAAACCCGACTTTGCCCGAGCGACTTCTTCATCTGTTGCACGCAGTTGCGCACGCGCCGCCTTAAGAGTGGGGTTGTAGAGATAAGCCGCCGTCAGTGCATCAAGCAGGGTCTCCGCTTTCGCCGCGCCAGCCCCCATGGCAACAGCAAATGCAGTAATTGAGATGACAACCCCCCTCATGTACATGCGAAGCGTCTCTGTGGTCGCAGGTCTGCGCCGCATCCCTGTTCTCCCTTCCGAGCACGTAAACATCTTTTGCCAACATGACTGCCAAGAGGGCCAGAATATTACGCCCTAGCCGCCCGCCCCTACCTTTGAAACTGATAAAGGGGCATTCAGTTATGCGAAAGACAATTCCCACCCCCGGCGCTCGGTGAAGCTCGTTTTTCCGCCCCCAAGTGGCTTTTTTGCCTCGTCCCAATTCAAGCCGCGGAGCGGGTTTGGCGTCAGAATACGAAGGCTTTTTTTGCCGCGAAACCGGGTAAGAGGGGGGCGCCGGCATCGAAAGCGATCCGCTCCTGGAACCGGCCATCGATCTTGCTGACTAGCTTAGCCTTGGCCGCAGAATCAGCGCCCATCACGGTGACCAGCCGACCGCCTTCGGCCAGCTGTGCCGACAAACCGTCCGGCAGGTGGCCTACGCGGCCATTCAGGAAAATCACATCGTAAGGCGCGCTCTCCGGCGCACCCGCCTCCAGCGGCCCCATGACAAAGGAGACATTGTCGATGCCAATGCTTGCCAGCGCCTCCTTCGCGACCGCGGTCAGTCCCGCATCGTTTTCCAGCGCCACGACTGAAGCGCCAAGCCGGGCGAGAATTGCCGTCGAATAGCCGGTCGCAGCACCGATATCAAGGATGCGGTCGGTCTTACGCACAATCGCAAGCTGTGCCAGCTTGGCGAAGACCATCGGCGACAGCAAATAACGCGCCGGCCGATGATCACGGGCCTCCTCCACGCAAAGCACCCCGTCGAGATAGGCGAGCGAGCGCAGCGAAGGGGGAACGAACAGCTCGCGGGGCGTCTCATAGAGCGCCTTGAGCAGGTCCGGATTGGTGACGGCGTTTGGCCGGATCTGCGATTCGACCATATTGGCCCGCTCAAGCTTGAGATCGCCCATCATTACCCCTTCGAGTGTGGCCGCGCGGCAGGGCCATCTGCCGGGCTCGGCTGGTTATTTTGGCGGACCATAAGGCAAACGCTTCGCGCTGTCCAAGTCTGCGCTGCTGCTGCCCGCACAGCGAAATCGAACCGTGTAAGGCGCGGGATAGGAGCCGGTGCATCCGGCTTTTCTTCGGTTGCGAGATCATGATATGAGAAGGGAAGCGGCGACGTGGCGGAGTGGTTACGCAACGGTCTGCAAAACCGTGTACCCCGGTTCAATTCCGGGCGTCGCCTCCAGCCGATATTGCTGCGGTGCTCGCCGTCTCAGGCCATACACTGCCCCCGTGACGCGCACAATCCCGCGCAATTCGAAGGCTTTATTAGCATCCCCGATGTTATAGCTGGCGCCCAGATCGCCACAGAGACATCGATGAAAAGCATGGATACCCTGAATAGCGTTCACTCTGAGTCGCGGGTCCCCGCTGCGACCCTTCTCACCTCATTAAATGCCCGTTTTCTGGCCGTTGCCTCGCTCGCGGTCGTGACGGTCATCGCCTTTGCCTTCGTCAGCTATCAGGGGCTGAGCCAGCAGGTCTCGGCCAATGAAGGTATCCGCAATATTGCAAAGATCGTTCAGCGGCATATGGATGCCGACATGAAACACGACGCGATCAACTCCAGTGTGCTCGCAGCCAAAATCGCAGCAGCAGAAAAGCGAAGCGAAGATCTCGCTGAGGCGCAGAAGGCGTTCCAGGAGGACTCTGAAGATTTCCGCAAGGATGTTGCTGAAAACCTGAAAGAGGACTTGCCGACCGACATCCGCAGCAAGCTCCAGGCGGTGGAAGTGGCCCTTACGGCTTACATTCAAGCGGGCCAGAACGTCATGAGCGCCCTTGCCAACGGCGGGGACAGCAAGTCAGCCTTTGCCGTGTTCAGCGACAGGTTCGATTTTCTCGAACAAGCCAACGAAGCCGTTAGCGAAGATCTGCTGGCCCTCGCCGACAAGTCGGCTGCTGAGAGCGAGCGTGTCGCCAGCACAACGAAAGCATGGCTTGCGATTCTTGCTTCCATCGCTCTTCTGCTCGCAGTCGCTACCCCAATCTACGCTGCATTCAGTGTATTTCGTCCCTTAAAGAAAGCGATTGCGATCGCATCGGAGATCGCCGGGGGCCGCGCGGAGGTGGTCGTGCCTTACACCCGACAGCGCAATGAGTTGGGCGAGATCGCACGCTCCATCGACGTGTTCCGCTGCAACCTCGTCAGCATTCGCGAAATGACGGAAACGCAACAGCAGCAGCGGGCCGCAGCAGATCGGGAAAGACGCGAGGCCATGCGCAATCTCGCGAGGGCCTTCGAAACGCGTGTTGAAACAATCATCGCTTCCGTTGCTTCGGCCGCAGGCGATTTACTGGGAACGGCAAAGACCATGAGCGAGACCGCCGAAACGACGAGCCAGCGTGCCACCCACGCTGTCTCTGAATCCCGCGGTGCAGAGGAAAGCGCTCAGGCCGTTGCAGCGGCCGTTGAGGAGATGTCGGCGGCGGCGCGCGAGATTGCCAACCAGATCACCCAGTCCGGTACTGTGGTTCACAACGCGGTCTCTCAGGTGAACGGCGCCGAGGCAACGTCTTCGCAATTGGCGGACGCGAACGCCAAAATCGGCAATATCGTGGAGCTGATCCGCAATATCACTGGGCAGATCAATTTGCTGGCGCTGAACGCCACCATCGAATCGGCCCGCGCGGGGGAAGCCGGCAAAGGTTTTGCAGTCGTGGCGAATGAAGTGAAAAATCTGGCGAGCCAGACAAGCAAGGCCACCGAGCAGATCGCCGAGCAGATCACGCAAATTCAGGACGTGTCCCGCGAAGTCGTGCTGGCGTTTTCCTCGATCAAACAGCTGATAGGCCAGGTGGAGCAATATTCAGCGACAGTCGCCGCGGCCGCCGAGCAGCAGACGATGACCACGCATGAGATTGCCTCGAATATGGCGACGACGGCGCGCGGAACCTCCGCCATCACCCAGCATATCGGTGAAGTGATGGATGCCTCGAAGGGCTCCAGTTCGGCAGCCTATGGCATGCTGAGTGCCGCTAAAGTCCTCTCCGACCAGTCGGGCAAGCTGCGCTTGGAGGTAAGCACGTTCCTCGATGAGGTGCGGGCCGCTTAAAACGGCCCGCGTTTGGAGAGTTGCCCAGGTCGGGGCATAGGCCGCTCCTGGCACAAGTCAGCCCTTTTGAGCTAAACCTCCACGCCAATCCCGACCGGGCAGGACACCCCCGTGCCACCAAGCCCGCAATAGCCGAACGGGTTCTTGGCGAGATATTGCTGGTGGTAATCCTCGGCGAAAAAGAATTCGGGCGCAGGGAGAATTTCCGTAGTGATCGCGCCATAGCCGCGGCGGGTGAGCGCCTCTTGAAAGGCCTGCTTCGATGCTTCGGCGCGTTCGGCCTGTTGCTGCGAATAGGTGTAGATGCCGGAGCGGTATTGCGTGCCGACATCGTTGCCCTGCCGCATGCCCTGCGTAGGGTCGTGCCCCTCCCAGAACGTCTTCAGCAGCGTCTCATAGCTGACGACTTTGGGATCATAGACGACGAGCACCACCTCATTATGCCCGGTGCGGGCGCCGCACACTTCTTCGTAAGTGGGATTGGGCGTGTAGCCGCCGGCGTAACCGACGGCGGTTACATAGACGCCCGGCAAATTCCAGAACAGGCGCTCCGCGCCCCAGAAGCAGCCAAGGCCGAATAGCGCTTTCTCCGAGCCCTCAGGATAAGGCCCTTTCAGCGGCACGCCTTTGACGTGATGATTAAGGGCGGTGGGGATCGGCTGGGACCGGCCGGGCAGCGCCTCGTCCTTGGCCGGCATCACCGTCTTCTTTGATTCAAACCAACCCATTGTTGGCACCTTTCCTCGCTTGGTGTTTCGCCAAGGGATATGGGAGGCGAGAGGGCGGTTTTCACCTAGGTAGCGGAGAAGCGGTTACGTCGGCACGCACGCCGACTGCCGGAAAGATGGACAAGCGCCTCGGGGCTTGCCTCGCCCGGGTTCTGCTGCGCGAGCTGGATCGGGCGCTTGCCGATAGCGGGCCGTTCTGCAGACCTACCCTTACTGGGCAATATACGGAAGCATCGCCCTCATTTGCGGGGCATCCTTACCGTTCTTTGGCTCGAGCAAATACATCCAGTTCAGCGGCCATTTCGGACCGGCCGACCAATATGCCCAGCCGACATAAACGTCGCGATTTTCGGCCAAATATTTGGTCAGATTCGCGAGCGCCTCCAGACAAGTCTCTTCGGTGCCGGCCCCGAACTCCCCAAGGAAGCCCTTGAGCTGATTCTCCCGGAGCCACTTCGTAAATGGCTCAACCCGTTCGACACCTATCATCGGGCTGACGCATGTTTCTTTTTGGCCGCCCGCGTTTGAGTCGAGATAGGCGTGTGCTTCGAAAATCACCTGTTTGAGCGGGTCCTGGATTTGCAGCATGGTCTTGGCGTTTGAACCACCCGGAAGTGCGTCATACCAGCTCCTCGCGGAGCTGTAATGGTTCCCGCCAATCAGGAGGTAGTTCGTGCTGCCCTCCTGCCGAATTGCGGCGATGGCGGCATTCGCGGCCCTGAGCCAGACCTCATTCGACATGTCGTAGGGCTCATTCATCAGCCCGAACATGACGTGGGAATAGGATTTGAATTGCTTTGTCAGCCGGCGCCAAAGATCGGCGAACTGAGCAATGCTCACCTTGTCCGAGCCGATAAGCTGGTCGTAATACCTTGCATAATTGTGCACATCTAGGATGACCCAGGCGCCTTTGGCAATCAGCTCGTCGACCGTGGTCTTTAATAAGTATAGCTCTTTGGTGTCCAGATCGTTGTCGAGCTTTGGCTGGATCCGCTCCCAAAGAAAAGGTAGACGAAAGGCTTTCATCCCCTTTTCCAAGAAATAATCAGACCGATAACGCGGAGCAAAAACCTTGGATGGATAGAGATATTCCCTTGTACTCCCATGCTGCGACCGCGTGCCATCGGCGCGAAACACGGTGAAGAACTCCGCTCCCGACAGATTTACCCCGGGAAGATAGAGCCGCGTCGGATCAGCCTGTTGAGCCCGCGGGGAAATGCTCCAGACGAGGAACGGAATGGCTGCAAAAGCAAGAAGTCCGATCGGAGCATATTTTCGAAGTTGAGCTAAGAAGGAAAAACCACGCATTTACACCCCCCTCGCGTCCCCCAGTGAACGCGCTTGAGGCGCCATATAGCAAAAGACAGCTAGGATGAACACGTCTTAACGGCCCGGCCGCAAGAAGCCCGGGGCGCGTCAGAAATGAACGCCCGCGAACCTGATCGCCGTGCTGCCGGGACGTGCGACGTAAGGGTTTTGCCGAAAGGCAGACGCAACGGCGATGAATAAGGCCACCCTCGCGCCGGTAAAAGCAATCAGGCCTCCGAGCAGAAGATCAAAGCAAGCCAGCCACAGCAGCCCCTGACATATGCCGCGGCCGATTGGATCGACGTTCTCGCGCAAGTAGGCATAGACGGCTAGCCCAAGGGCTAAGTAGATCAGAGGTAAAAATAATCCAAAGCGATAAAATTCGCCCAATAAACCAACATCTGATAAGAAGAAAAATCGATCATAGACGCGCCTAAATCCATCCTGCCACTGCAAGGACAAAGATCCCATCCCAATCCAATCATTGGCTTGCAAGGCGTCGAGAATCTTCTCCACCGTATGCACCCGAACGACCACTTCAGGAACGCTTTGAATTTCTCCCCGCAGGTCGCTACTTCCTGCCGGCTCCAAAAGCAGTGCCAGGACCAGAAGCAGGCCGCCTAACGTGGTTGCCCAAAAACGCCAAGGTCTGCTTAGCGCAAACGCAACGAGAACTGCGGCACCACAGGTCATCATGATGCTGCGCGTCTGCGCAAGGAGCACCAGCCCGGCCACGCCGACGCAGAGCGGAATGAGGTGCTGCCACGCGTTAAACCGAAAGACCATGACCGCCGCAATAATGGTCGAAAGCTGATAGAGATCGATGCCCACGAGAATGCGGTACTTACGTGGATCGAAGGCCGGAATATCCCGGGCCGCCAAATCTCCGAGAATGCCGGTCTGAAGCAGCAGCCCGATAAGAACATATATCAAGGTGCTCCAATACAGCGCGCCGATCAGCGCCATTGGCTTAGCATTGGTGGCGTGCATCGCCGCCAGCAGCAGAAAGCCGCCGAAGACCATGAAGGTGCGGCGCTCTTCGAAGAGGCCATAAAGAACCGGCTGGCCAAATTTCAGGTTCGCCAGCAGGGCCGATCCGAACACGAAGGCCGTGACGACGAAAAGCACCATAAAGTCGCCGAAGAACAGGGTCCGCCGCCGAAGCCCTTCGGCCAAAACAAATATGCCGGCGAAAAGACATAGCGCCAGATACACTTCACGAAGACCTAGAAACGCCAGCGGATGCTGCTCGAAGGGCGAGCCGGTGCGGAAGAAGAAGCCGCCATGAAGCAGCATAACCGCAACAAGGAGCGGCGAGGACACGTAGCAGTCAAACAGGGACGGCCTGCGCCAGGTGACGGAAAGCTTGCGAACGACCCGCGCGCTCACGGCAGTGTGGATCCGTTTGTGCTAACGTTAAAGCGACGCACGGCCTGCAATCCCGCAGCGGCATGTCCGCCGCGGAAATTCCGCCCGCTAAGATGGCCCGCCCTGCGGACTGGTAAGGCGCGCGACATCATCGTTCCACGCTTGCCGAAAATGGTATGCGAGCCTATTGGGAAACCGGCTCTCCTTTGAGTGATGCCAGGCCTTCTACCGCGCTCACGCCCAACCTCGGGACAAGCCGTTCCGTCCGCACCACATCGCCCGGTAGCACATCCGCAAAGACGTCGACCTCCATCTCCTGGCTCTTGTCACCGGCTTTGCGGACAATGAAATATTTGCGCCTTGCACTGGTGATTTTGCCGGCGGATTCCTGCTGTTCTTGACCCAGATCAGCGGCTTCCGAAACGAGATCCTGGGACCGGTTCTGCTGGATTATGGCGTCATTCAAATCAGCGATCTGCTGCTGTTGCTCGAGGCGAAGCCTCTGCACCCTCTCGGTTTTCTGCTCGCCCAGTCTGGCGATGGCGCGATCCCGATCCAGCTTGGCACGGATCGCGGCGGTGCGATATGATTGCCGCTCACCGATCACGCGCGCAATGGTCTGCTCGATGTCGAGCACGCGCGATGCGTTGGTCAGACCCCTTGACTCCATCTCGCGAATGCGATCGGCTTCCTTCTGAACGGCCTTGAGCTGACTATCGTCGGCAGCAATTTGGGCCTCAAGAGATTTGATCTCCTCATCGGAGATTTTACTCAGATCCTCTGCCGATTGGATTTGCTGGCGCACAATCCCGAGATTAGCCTTCAGGATGCTCTGCTCTTGCCGGGCAATAAGCTTGATCTCGGGATCATTCAGGCGCGCGAGTGCCTCCGGTATAACGAGGGTCTCACTCTCGGCCAATTCGGCCTCGATCCGGGCAAGCCTGATGTGAGCCCGATAGGCCCGCAAAACCTGCGCGCGCAACTCGCTGCTGGCGACGATCGAATCTCTCGCAGCCGTTGCTCCGGCGCGATGGAAGCCGCCGGCCCGGCTGATCGCTTTCAGGACGGTGAGGCCGGGCTGATATTCGTATTCGCCAGCCCGGTCAACATCGCCCATGATGAAATAGGGCCGGTATCTGACGACGGAAAGCGCAACCACTGGCGGCTCGCCGAGTTTGGCACGCTCACGAAGCCGGTCGGCGATCTGCTTGGCCAGATCCTGCAATCGCTGACCCCTCGCGCGCTGGTCGCCAATGGCTGGCAAAGCGAGCGTGCCCTCGACGCTGACGGTCACGTCACCATCGAGCCCAGGCCACTCGCTGACCCGCATCCGGATCACATCGCCGCTGTCGAGGAGATATGCGCCTTCCTGTGCTGCCGCCTGCCTGGCCGAGCCGAACATCAAAATAGCCGATGCGAGCAGACTGATGGGCAGGGAAAGTGCCGCCCAGCGCAGCTTTAGTCCAAGCCAAGCGCAAGCATTGCCCTGCCTTGCGCTCCCCCCAAATGCACGAGACATGATATATCCACCCTCAGATCGTTTCACGCCGGTCAAATTATGGAAATAGAACACGCCATTCAGGACGTTTTTCCGTTCCTATGCATAAGTAGCGAAGCTCTTCTCATCAACTTTGTTCAATACGACGCCGAGAACATTGCCCCGTCCTGCTCCGGACCTCGCAAAAATCTTAATCGCATCGTCGGAGCGTAATTTTCCATATTCAATAACGAGCAGCAACGCATCAAGCGACTGCGCCGCGGCCCTTACCATAAAACCTTTGTTGATCGATGGAAGATCAAATATCACCAGCTCGTAATTCGAAGACAATTCCGCGAGGCGTGGCTGCTGGCGGACCCAGAACCACATCGAGTTCTCGCGCGGCTCGCCAGCATCCCTGATGGGAAGAAATTGCAGGCCGGAGACCGAATCCTGCCAGATCACCCCGTCCCGCTCTATTCTCGATCCCAAGCCGTTGCCACCCTCGCGGTCGGTTTTCGGCATCAGCCTGCGGGAGAGATTGCGCTCGTCTGAAACGGTATCGACCAGCAGCACCGATTGGCCGCTCATGGCCGCAGCATGGCCGATATTGAGAGCCACGGAAGATTTTCCCTCCCCCGGAGTGAAGGAGGTGATGCCGAGGGTCCGAATGCGCCGATTTTCCATCAGCGCCGCAACGCAAACGCGGTTGATGGTTTCGGTAAAGGCCGATTTGGGCTGGCTGATCACCCAGGCGTCAACCGCTGGCGGCTTCGGCACGTTGGATGAGGGCACTTTGGAGATCCCAGGAACTCGACGGCAAAGGGCGGGGAGATTGCATCATCGGCAGAACGCCGAGCCAATCCGCCATCGCCACGTTCGCGGCCTGTTCGGGTGTGCGAATGCGGGTGTCGAGGAAGTCGCGCAAAAAGGCTGCAACGACGCCTACCGCAAGACCTATGACCAGGAAAGCGAGCAGGATGTGCGCGGTGCGCGGGCCACTTGGTGTCAAAGGCGCAGTCGCCTTCGAAATGACGCGGGCCGTTGTTCCCGAATTTCTCAGGCGCTCGCGAAGCCACGGACTCGCGCCGGCGGCGGCATTGGCGGCATCCTCCGCTTGCTCCGCAAGATAGGCATCCGATGTTGCGGTCGCCAAGCGCGCCGCCAGACCCGGTTCCGGCGCATAAGCTGCAATTTCAACGCTAAATGTCTCGCCAATTCGCCTGACGACCGTCAGGGTCTGCAGCTGTTTGGTAAGCGCCGTTTGCGTCTGTTCCTCGGTGACTTCCTGGTCTTTGCTCAATCCGATCCAGCGGCGCCATTGGGACAGGGGTCCTTGTCTTTCCAGCAAAGCCTCCTGATTGGCCATTGCCAGTAAGGCGTCCTGATCGGCTTTTGAGAGAAGCCCCACGGCACCGGCTGCGATGCGCTGCGATCTGAGAACCTCCACCTGGCTCTCAACGAGAGGGCTTGGCAGCATAGACGTGGTGAAGACAGAATTTTCCTGGGTCAGTTGCAGGCTGCGATGGTCGATAATCAGGCTGGTTGAAGCGGTATACCAAGTCGGACGCAGCATCAGATAAAGAAAGGCGATACACATAAAAAAGGCAGCAACAGCAGCAATCAGGCGCGAGTGACGTTTAATACTGCGGAAGTCGATCATCGCGGCTTGAGAGTCGTTTAGCAATAACTGTACCGGCCGATCGCCCGTAGCGCCTCGCGTATAGTTTTCCCTCAACATAGTTACTTTGCTCAGGTTAAATTATAGTGCCCGTGCGCCGAATTTTTATCTCATCCCCATACGTCGGCAACGTTCGGGGACGCCCCAAATACTTTATTGGCCAATGGCGGCAACAGCCGGGTGGCAGTGCCTTGATCACTTATGTCCTCAACCTCTGTCAAATAACCTAATCGGTATTGAATGTCACCTCGCGATGCCGCGGCGCACAAGGCGGAAGTGGCGATTTCGGCCTCGCCGTGGCTATTACGAGGCGAGACTGCGACAAGCGCGCGCCGTTTCCCTGAAGAGGCTCGCGCTCATCAAGCCGTTATAATTTAAAGCGAATTTTTGTCCAGAACTTAGGAAAATCGCACACCCTGGGCCTTGCTGCCTCATTTGTGGCTGGAATTAAGGCGACTTAGGGTAGGTGGACGTCGGTAAACACCGCGAAATGATCCGAGCCGAAGGTGTCGCTGTCGGATTTTTTTGCAATTGCGAACAACGACGCCTGGTCGGCCGGTACCACCATGTGGTCGATGGCTAGATCGGCAAAAGCGGTCTCTTTGAAGGTGCGCCCCAATGTGCGCGTCAAGAAGGTCCAGCGTTTGGTGCCGACGAGGGGTTGCTCTGGAATTGAAAGCGTGTCGTCGAAGCCGTCTCCTTCCCGCGTTGGACAAGCTCTGCTTGGGAACGGTGCGGCCTTGCAGCTGAAGTTGTGGAGCGAACAGTCGTCGTCGAGTTTTGTGCCGAATTTGTTCGGCTCGAAGCCCGTATTGAAATCGCCGGCGATAAGAACGATGCGACCCTCCGTCGCAGCAGCATTCGCCTCGCTGAGCACCGCGGCCATCATCCGCTCGCGCTTCTTGGCGCTATCGACACTCTCCTTGGTCGCAGCACGGAAGCCCTTCTCGAAATAGCGGTCGAGCTTGCTCGCGACCCGGGCATCCTGACTGCGAATTCTCGATCGGGCCTTATCGATTTCCTGACAGGACTGGCTAAAATTCGATTTCAGATGCACAGGAAAAATCGTCAGCCCGTTATCCAAATCGACGCGGATCGTGCCGCGATCATTCTCGGTAAACGCGCCAAGATCAGGCAGAGATGTGTTCGTGAGCTTCTGCTCGGAAACGGAGGGCAGATTTGCCGCAAGAGCACCGTTCCCGAATACCGCAGGGCCAGTATCCATCACCGTGTCGAACTCGACGGCGTGGTTGATCTTCTCCTTCGAGATCACGGCCAGCTCCAAAGCGAAGACCGCCGTGTCCTCGAGAATGAGGAAATTGGTTACGACCGCCTGATAATCGGTCCAGCCCAGCGCCTGAGCGACATTCTTGGCTTCCTCCACCCCGGCCACCTCGATCAGCACGAGCACATTGGGATTGAGGTTCGCATTCAGCCGCTGGAAATCCGCCTGACGGGCAGCAAGCCCCTCCAGCAGCGTGGCTTTCATATTCCAGCTCACAATCCGAAGCGGCTGCTGGGCCTGGACTGGCGACATGAACAGTAATAAGGCAATCAGGAATGCGGTCTTGCGCATAAGAATACTCGGGCAAATTGACTTGTAGCTTGGCGTGCACAGTAGCACGCGGTCTTATACACAAGCATGACAATTCACTTCGCCGCCGCGGAGGTTGAGGGTCGCCGCGCGCCTGCGGCCAGGCCCCTCGCGTTCACCGATGACTAAGCGCGCTCAACGGCTGCTTCTCAGATGCGTTGCGAAGCGGAGCCATTCCAGCTAAATATTCCCCCGGCAGATGTGGGCACTCTCGCGATTCTTTTCATCAAGCGGCACTGTCGTCACATTGCTGAAGTAGAATCTCCTTTACTCAGCTTAGAGTAAGCGCGCGCAGGACGGGATTGGTGGAGCACCGCAGCGATCAAGCCGGCTTGAAAAAACACTACCGCACGCTCTTCATTTCTGACGTGCATCTCGGCACCAAGGGGAGTCAGGCTGATCTTCTCCTCGATTTTCTGAAGACGCATGAAGCCGACACTTATTATCTGGTCGGCGATATCGTCGATTTCTGGCGCATCAAACGTGCGCCGCACTGGCCGCAGTCACATAACGACGTGATCCAGAAGCTGCTGCGGCTTGTCCGCAAGGGTGCCCGCTTCATCTACATTCCGGGCAACCACGACGAAGATCTACGCGCTTATTGCGGTCAGCATTTCGGCGGCGTGGAGTTCAAGCTCAACGACATCCATATCACCGCCAATGGCCGACGCTTTCTGGTCACCCATGGCGATGAATTCGACGTGGTGATCAGCTACGTCAAATGGCTCGCTTTCCTCGGTGACTGGGCCTACGGGCTGGCGATGGGCGTCAACACCGCGTTCAATAAGGTGCGCCGGCAATTCGGCATGCCCTATTGGTCGCTCTCCGCCTATCTCAAGCACAAGGTGAAGACGGCGGTGAATTACATCGGTGATTTCGAGAGCGCCCTCACCGCCGAAGCAAGGCGCCACAATGCGGAAGGCGTCATCTGCGGGCACATTCATTTTGCCGCCCTGCACGAGATCGACGGCGTGGCGTATATCAATTGCGGCGACTGGATGGAAAGTGCGACGGCCGTCGGGGAAAACGACGACGGCACGTTCGAAATTATCCGCTATCTCGACACCCTTGCCGCAGAAAGGAGCCGCGCGGCGGACGCGAATACGACCGCCGCCGCGGCCTGATGCGCATCCTCATCGCCACCGACGCATGGCGCCCGCAGATCAACGGCGTCGTGCGGACCTATGAGAAGCTGCAGGAGGAATGCGCCAAGCTCGGCCATGACATAGAATTCTTAACGCCGACCGGCTTCACTACTTTCCCCTGCCCGACTTATCCGGAGATCCGGCTCGCTCTCCTGCGCCGTAGCGATGCGGCCCGCTGCATCGCCGCATTCGATCCGGACTACATCCATATCGCAACCGAAGGGCCGATCGGCCTCGCGACCCGCGCCCATTGCCTGCAAGCGGGCAGGCTCTTCACCACCAGCTATCACACGCGCTTTCCCGAATATGTGTCAGCCCGCTTCCCGGTGCCGGAGAGCTGGGGCTATGCGCTGGAGCGCTGGTTTCATAGCCCCGCAGCCGGCACCATGGTCGCGGCGCCCTCGCTGCTCAGGGAGCTGCGCAGCAAGGGCTTGCAGCGCCTCCTGCAATGGTCGCGCGGTGTTGACACCGAACTGTTCCGGCCGCGCGGCGTCCGCCGTTTCGGCGATGGGCCGGTGTTCCTCTATGTTGGACGCGTAGCGGTGGAGAAAAACCTGGCCGCCTTTCTCGATCTCGACCTGCCGGGCCGCAAGGCGGTTGTTGGTGGAGGGCCGCAGCTCGAAATACTGCGCGCTGCCCACCCGGACGTCGCCTTCACCGGCCCGCTCTCCGGCGAAGCGCTGGCCGAGGCCTATGCGTCGGCCGATGTCTTCGTGTTTCCGAGCCGGACGGACACTTATGGCGTGGTGCTGCTCGAGGCGCTGGCCTCGGGCGTCCCGGTCGCGGCCTTTCCGGTCACCGGACCGCTCGATGTCGTCGCGCAGGGCAAGGTCGGCTATCTGCACGAGGATCTCGGCAAGGCGGCACAGCAGGCGCTCGCCATTGACCGGCGCATCTGCCGCGACTACGCCTTAATGTTCAGCTGGGAGAAATGTGCGCGGCAGTTTCTCGACAACATCTCCGAAGCCTATGCCGCAGCAAGGCATGCTCATGCAGGATAATTCCCGACGTCCCACGATCACCGATATCCGCGCCGCCGCCGGGCGTATCGCGCGCTATGGCGTGAAGACGCCGCTCCTGGAATCGCCATTCCTGAACGAGCGTGCCGGCGCGCGCATCCTTCTCAAAGCCGAAATTCTGCAGCGCACCGGCAGTTTCAAATTCCGCGGCGCCTATAATCGGATTAGCCAGATCGATCCGGCCGAATTCCCCGGCGGCGTGGTCGCCTGTTCCTCGGGCAACCATGCCCAGGGCGTCGCCGAGGCGGCACGGCTGTGTGGCCTCGCGGCCGTGATCGTCATGCCGGCTGACGCCCCCGAGATCAAGGTTACCCGGACCCGGCGCTCGGGCGCGGAGGTGGTGTTCTACGACCGCTATACCGAGGATCGCGACGCGATTGCCCATGCCCTGTCTGAGGAGCGGAGCGCCGCCTATGTGCCCCCGTTCGACGACCCGGATGTGATTGCGGGACAGGGTACGGTGGGGCTGGAGATCGCCGAACAGGCGCGCGCTGCGGGCGCCGAACTGGAGGCCGTGCTCACGCCAGCAAGCGGCGGCGGGCTGGCGGCAGGCATTGCGCTTGCCATGGAAGCTGAGATGCCGGGCCCGCGGGTGCACACCGTTGAGCCGCAAGGCTTTGATGACTATGCGCGCTCGCTCAGAAGCGGCAGACGCGAGCGCAATGAGGCGGGGCTGACGTCGATCTGCGATGCGCTGCTCGTCGCCGAGCCCGGCGCGCTGACCTTCGCTCTCAACCGGGATCGGCTAGGGCCTGGCCTCGTCATATCCGACGATGAGGCGAGCGCGGCGGTGGCTTTCGCCTATCACGAATTGAAGCTGGTCGTGGAGCCGGGGGGCGCTGCGGCCTTGGCGGCCATTCTCTCCGGGCGCTACGCGCTTGCCGGCAAACCGGTCGCTGTGGTGCTGTCCGGCGGTAATATGGACCCGAACATGCTGAATGAGATTTTGACGCGTCAGGCCGCCCTCGCGCCGTAGCTATGCTGGCTTTAGCGGGGTGATGTCGTCCGGCAATTGCGTCCGTTCCGAAAGTGCCATCGACAGCTCCACCATGACCCCCTCAGGGATGGCAACGCACCCTTCACGGTCATGGTTTGGGAGGACGTGCACGGTTGCCTGGGTCTCGTCTTCCCCGCCGGCGCTTTGGCTCTCCACCACCGCAAGGATTTCCGCCTCAACCTCGCTGATCAGCGCCGCGAGACGGTGCATCTGCTCGATGGATTGCTCCTGGATGCCGCAGGCGCGCAAGATTTCATCGCTCTTCTCTGTGATCTGCCGGGCGACGCCTTGAAACACACCAGCGCCGCGCAGGGCTGCGGCAGCTTTGTCGATCGCCATCGCTGCCTCGCGAATGGCCTGGGTCGCGGCGAGCGTCGAGCGCGGAATGCTGCCAAAAGAGAAGCGCGGCACCGGCAGTGTGACAGTGTCGCCGTCGCTCGAAACCATGCGCGCGATATCGCCCCGCGCCTCGCCGAGCGCGTCGGCGACCTTGCCGATCGTTTCGGCCGGTTGCAGCGCCTCGACAACATGCCCATTGTCGCGCATTGCGCCTTCGAGGCGGGTGATGGCGTCGAGCAGCATCCGCGTTTCCACCGAACGGTTGCGCTCGAGATAGCAGTTCAGGAACCACCGGCCGCGCGAGGTCTCCCGGATCGCCCGCTCGATCGCGTCGTAATCGCTCGGCAGCGTGGTGATGTTGGGCGTGCGTGAAGACATCGTTATGAAAATTTCACTAAGCCTGGGCCGGATGAGGTGCTTCCTCGCGACTATCGGGGCAATACGTTAGCGATTGGTTTAGCAGGTGACGGTCTTGCACAAATTCGCGGCGATCCAGGCGAGCCATGGCCTCGCGATCCGGCTCTCCGTGTTCTACGCGGCGGTGTTCCTGATCGTCGGTACCTACATGGCTTTCCTGCCGCTATGGCTGGCGATGAAGGGGCTCAGCGCGACGCAGATCGCGCTGGTTTACGCCATGCCCGTGCTGCTGCGGCCAGTCTTCACCACGGTGCTGTCGTTCTTTGCCGACCAGTCCGGCCGCCATGTCTGGCTGCTCAAGACCCTCGCGCTTGGTGCTCTGCTTTCAGTGGCGATCCTGCCTTTCTCCGACGGCTTTGCGGTGATCTTTGCCGCGTTCACGCTGTTTGCCTTGTTCTGGACGACGGTGCTCCCACTGACCGATGCAGTTGTGCTGACGGCCGTGCGCAGCGGGACTGTCGATTATGGCCGGACGCGGCTGTGGGGCTCGCTCAGCTACATCGCCGTTACGCTGGGCGGCGGAGCCGCGGTCGAGCTGTTCGGGCCGCCGGCAGCGCTCTGGCTGTTCATCGGGTCAGCCGCGAGCGTGCTGCTTTGCGCGCAATGGCTCCCGGATATGGATGCGGTGAACGGGAAGGCCGGCGGGGCGACTTCGGCTGCCCTGCGGCCGATCCGCCTTTCCGATCTCGTAAGGCTGATCCGCCTGCCAGTGGTATGGCTGTTCCTTGCGGCAAGCAGCATCGTTCAGGCGACCCATGCGGTCTATTATCTGTTCGGCTCCATCCATTGGATCGGCATCGGTATCTCGCCGACAGTGGTCGGCGCGCTCTGGAGCATCGGCGTCGTCGCCGAGATCGTGCTGTTCGCCTATGCGGCGCAGATTGCGCGCCGGATCGGTCCGGTGCAGCTGATGCTGATCGGCGCTGTTGCAGCGCTCGTGCGCTGGACGTTCACCAGCTTCGATCCGCCTCTGCCGCTCCTGTTCGTGCTGCAGCTGCTGCACGCGCTCACCTTCGCCACGACCTATCTCGGCGCCATGCATTTCATGACGCGGGCATTCCCGCCCAATAGCGCAGCGACCGCGCAAGGGCTCTACGCATCGTTTTCGGCGGGGGTTGCCATGGGCAGCGCCTATCTCGCCGCCGGGCCGCTCTATCGCGCGTTCGGAGCCGGGGCCTATCTCAGCATGGCGCTGCTGAGCGTCATCGCAATCGGCTTCGCGCTTGCGCTTATGCGCCGCTGGGATGGCGGACTCTTGCTATCCCCAGAGCGCGGCTGACGGCGGGCGGATGAAAGCGCCTGAGTAAGAAAGCCGAGGCGCACGGTCGCGAGCGAGGAGGAGCGGCCCGTCAAGGTCGACCCAGTCGGCATCCTGCGCCAGGATCAGGGCTGGCGCCATGGCGAGTGATGTCGAGACCATGCAGCCGACCATAATCTTCAGCCCGGCCTCACGCGCCGCATGGGCCATCACGAGCGCCTCCGTCAGCCCGCCGGCTTTGTCCAGCTTGATGTTCACCGCATCATAGCGTCCCGCAAGGCGGGCAATATCCTCCACTCCGTGGGCGGACTCATCAGCACAGACGGGAAGCAGCCTGGGAATGCTCGCCAGGATCGCATCGTCATTGGCGGGCAAAGGTTGTTCGACCACCTCGACGCCCACCGCCGCGCAGACCGCGAGCCGCTCGGATATGGCACCGGTCGGCCAGCCTTCATTGACGTCGGCGATCAGCCGCGCATCGGGCCGGGCCTCGCGAACCGCATACAGCCGGTCCTCATCGCCGTCGGCGCCGAGCTTGAGCTTCAGGAGCGGCATATTGCGGATATCGGCCGCTTTGGCGGCCATGGCCTCGGGCGTGTCGAGGCTCAGCGTGTAGGCAGTCAGCACCGGCTTGAGCGGCGGGACGCCCGCGAGGAAGGCGGCCGAATGATCGCTGCTCTTTGCTTCAAAATCCCAGAGCGCGCAATCGAGCGCATTGCGTGCCGCGCCCGGCGGCAGAGAGCGTTGTAAATCCTCCCGACTTACCGCATGCGCGGCCCGGATCTGCGCCAGCACGCCCTCCGGCGTCTCGCCATAACGCGCGTAAGGCACGCATTCGCCACGGCCCATGATCTGGCCGTCGGTCACCTCCGCGACCACGACCACCGCCTCGGTCTTTGCCCCTCGGGCAATCGTAAAAGCGCCATCGATCGGCCAGCGCTCGATCCGCGCCGTAACCAACAGCCCCGCGACCATTTCCTCCCCTCGCGTGCTCCCAAGCCCTAGACCTGCCCTAGTTTTATGAGCAATCTCGCGGGCAGCAATTCATTTTACCATAAGCTGGCGCGCAGATGTTCGATATTGCCGAAACGCATGCCGAAGGCGCACGCGCCCAGCCGCGCCTGGATATCGAGGCCGTGCCCGGCGGGCTGCGCTTGATCGCTGCCGGTCCATGGACCGTGCAAAGCTTCGCCACTCTCCATGCCGCCATTGCCGGTTTGTCCCTGCCAAAAAACGCGCCGCGCCCGGCTGCCGCCCAGATCGATCTTGGCGGGCTGAGCGAGCTCGATACCGCCGGTGCCTGGCTGCTCAACCATCTGCGTCAGCATCTCCTGTCGATGGGCATGCGAACATCGGTTGCCGGTGGCAGCGAGGCGCAACTCAGTCTCCTCAATGTCGTTGAAACCAGTACTGTCGGCGCACGCCCGGCCAAACCGGCGGGTACGTCCATTACACCCCTCTTCGGCGACGCTATCAATGCAGTTTACCGGGCGGTCGAGGACGCAATTGGACTGACCGCCTTTCTCGGCATGGTGACCGGAGCCGCCGTACGCGCGGCGCTCAGGCCCTGGCGGTTCCGCTGGATTTCCTTCATTCATCACGTCGAGCACACGGGGCTTCGCGCGGTGCCGATCATCTCGCTGATCTGCATCCTGATCGGCGGGGTCATCACGCAGCAGGGCATAGTCCAGCTGCAATATTTCGGCGCCGAGCCGCTCGCCGTCGATATGGTCGGAATGCTCGCGCTGCGTGAGGTCGGCATCCTCCTCACCGCCATTATGGTCGCTGGCCGCTCGGCCTCGGCGTTCACGGCCGAGATCGGCACCATGAAGACCCGGGAGGAGATCGACGCCATGCGCACGCTCGGCATCGATCCGATCGAGACTCTGGTGCTGCCGCGGCTTGCCGCGCTGATCATCACCCTGCCGATCCTTGCCTTCATCGGTGACATCATGTGCCTCGCCGGCGGCGCCGTGATGGCGTTCGCCTATCTCGACATCTCGCTCGCCGCCTATATCGAGCGGCTGCATGACGCCATCAGTCTGCGGCATTTCCTCGTCGGCCTGATCAAGGCGCCGCTTGCCGCCGTCATCATCGGCCTTGTCGGCTGTCTTGAGGGCATGAAGGTGCAGGGAAGCGCGGAGTCGCTTGGCGTTCATGTCACCAGCGCGGTGGTGAAGGCGATCTTTCTGGTCATCATTTTCGACGCGCTGTTTGCGATGTTTCTGTCGGCGAGCGGGTTCTGACGCCATGAGCAATTCGCGGTCAGCCGATCCCGTTATCCGCGTCAGGGGCCTTTCCAAGCGGTTTCGCACGCAGATCATTCTCGACGGCCTCGATCTTGATGTCGAACGCGGCGAAGTGCTTGGCGTTGCCGGCGCCTCCGGGACCGGCAAGTCGGTGCTGCTGCGCTGCATTACCGGACTGGTGCCTGCCGACAGCGGCAATGTCGCCATGTTTGGACGCGATATGGCTGATCTCGACTGGCGCGGCCGTGCTGCTCTCGAGAGCCGCTGGGGCGTGCTGTTCCAGGATGGTGCGCTGTTCTCATCGCTCACCGTCCTGCAGAACATCCAGGTGCCGATGCGCGAGCAGCTGAAGCTGCCGAAATCCGCTATGGATGAGCTGGCCTATCTCAAGCTCGCCATGGTCGGCCTTGACCCGGACGCCGCGCATAAATACCCGTCCGAGCTGTCCGGCGGCATGCGCAAGCGTGCCGGCCTTGCACGGGCCCTCGCGCTCGACCCGGAAATCGTGTTTCTGGATGAGCCGACTTCGGGCCTCGACCCGGTCGGCGCCGCCGCCTTCGACCTGCTAATCCGGCAACTGCAGGAAACGCTTGGGCTGACCGTCTATATGGTCACCCACGACCTCGACAGTATTTTCACCATCTGCGACCGCGTTGCGGTGCTCGCCGATCACAGGGTTGTGCGAACCGGAAGCCCATCGGAACTTGTAAGGCATCCCGGGCATCCTTGGGTTCAGGACTATTTCTGCGGCGAGCGGGCACGCGCCGCTTACAGGTAGAGGGGCATGGAGACCAAAGCGAACCATCTTGTCATCGGCGGCTTCGTGCTCCTCATGGTAGGCGCGGCGTTCGCCTTCATCTATTGGATCGAGAACTTCATGAATGGCGGCTCCGCCCGCTACTACAACGTCGAGTTCAACGGGTCCGTGCAGGGGCTCGCCGAGGCCGGAAGCGTACTGTTCAACGGTCTTCGCGTCGGCTCGGTGAAGTCGCTGGCGATCATGCCGGAGGACACGCGCAAGGTGCGGGCGGTGATCGCGATCGGTGAGGATACGCCGGTGCGCGAGAATTCGCGGGCGCGCATTTCTCAGCAGGGCCTCGCCGGGTGGGTGGCGCTCGAGATCACGCCCGGCACGCCGGACTCGCCTCTGCTTCAGGCGAAAACCGGCGAGGAATATCCGGTCATCCTGGCCGATATCGGCGGCGGTGGCGGCTCTCTCATGAGCGCAGTGCCCGAGGCGCTCGGCAATGCCAATGCGCTGTTCCTCCGCCTCAATGAGCTGGTCGCCAACAACGAAGATCTGGTCCATCGCACCGCGAAGAATGTGGAGTCCTTCACCACCATGCTCGATGGCAACAAGGAGGACATCTCCCAGGTCATCAAGGACGTGCGTAACCTCTCCGGCCGCTTCAACGCCATTGCCGACAAGCTCGAGGCCGCGGTCGATCAGGTCACGACCGGTGATGATTCCGTTGTGTCGCAAGCGCAACAGGCCGTGGTTTCTTTTCGCAAGCTTTCGGAGAAGCTGGACAAGACAGTCGGCGATCAGGCCGATAGCATTACACAGCAGGCAAGACGATCGTTACGCGAATTTGAGAATTTCATGCGAGACGGCAGACGAATGGCCGAAAGTCTCGACCGCGTGCTCCAGAAGGTCGAGAACAATCCCTCAAGCCTCATCTTTGGTGGATCGAGCGTACCGGAATACAAGCCGGGCCAACAATGAGTTGGCGATGATTAGGTGCCATGCTAGGTCTAGCCTCGGGTGATTCAGGGATGAACGGCAGACGGGGCAATGCGCGTTCGGTCGCTTACAAGTTCGGTCTTGGTATGTTTGTGGCTGGGGGGGTGTGCATTCGCCAACCTCGGTGGCAGCGGCGCTGCACCCACGACCTATAACATTCTGCCGCCGAAGGGCATCAGCGTGCCTTCATCGCGCCTCGCCGCGCAGGTCACGGTCAGCGCGCCTTCCTCAATCCGTGCGCTCGACACCGACCGCATCCTGGTGTCCGCGTCAGGCGGCCGCATCTCCTATTTCGCTGATGCCGCCTGGAGCGACCGGCTGCCGCGCCTTGTGCATTCGCGCCTCGTCGAGGCACTACAGGATTCGGGGGCGTTCCGCGCCGTGCTGACCAGCCAGGACCGCGTTGACGGCGAATATACCATCGGTACGGAAATCCGCTCCTTCCAGATCGATGTCGATCATGATAGTACCGCCGCTGATGTGACCATCTTTGCCAAAGTGGTCGACGAGCGGCGCGGACGGGTCATCGCCACGCGTGAATTCTCCGCACGCATTCCGGCGAGCAAGGATGATACGGCGGCGGGAGTCGCCGCGCTTCAGGACGGCTTCAATCAGGTGACCAGCGAACTCGTGCGCTGGGCGGCATCGCCGCGTAACGGCTCCAATGCTTGAGAGCCCACGCCAAGCTGTAGCTTCCAGTGGGAGAGCTAGCCATGACAACCTCCGAGATCGCACAGCTCAGCCCCTATCTGGTCGAGCTTGAGGAGGGGCGTACCTACGCATGGTGCCGCTGTGGGCGGTCCTCGCGCCAGCCTTTTTGCGATGGCTCGCATAAGGGGAGTGGTATTGAACCGCTCTATTTTACCGCGCAGAGCACAGGAGCGGTGAATTTGTGCGGCTGCAAGCAGACCTGCGACGAACCCTACTGCGACGGATCTCACAACATGCTTTAGCCCGTTAGCGGCGCCGCAAAGAGCCGCCGCCGCATGGGCTTATCGGCTTTTTCCACAACTTCATCACCTTTAAGCTACCAAGCGCGGCAACTCTGACCGCGCTTTTTCGTTTACCTTCTCGAATAGGAGACATTGTATCTGCTGTGAAATCTGTGGAAAAATCATGCCAACCCGTGTCACCGAAGCTATTGTCAAGCAATATTTTTTAACGCGTCATAGTTTCGACATACCGGAGGGACATAAATGCCACAGATGACGATCACATTGAGGGACATCGATGGCTGAGTACGAGGCGATCCTGAAGTTTTTGGCGTCGAACCCGCCTCACCTTGCCCTCGAAAAGACGTTTCATGCCTCGCTGTTGGAGGCACTCGCAAAAAAATTACGCGAGGAAGCAAACATCGAGAAGTCGCAGGCCTTGAAAAAGGCACAGGGTGCATTAACTATACTGGGTAAGTACCACTAATAGCGTGATTTTTTTAATATTGCTTCGGAGCGTATGAAGATTAGTTCATAATTATCGTGTTTAGTAAGCGTGGCGTGCGTTGCGTCCTGTTGCGTAAGGTGTACCCGAACCAACCCTAGGGATGCTGGAAGCAGTGATTGTCGTGCGTCACCAAAGAACCGTCGTCGATGAAGACGTTCTTTGAGCTGCCGAGAGCGGCCCTGGGTCTCGGCAGACGGAGCTTGGCTCCGTCTGCTGGTTCGAACGTAAGGTGTCCGCGTTTGTATCTGTTGCGTGTGTGAGTTTGCGTTTGTGTGCGTTGTAGCGTTCGCGTTCGAAGTTGCGTAGCGCCGACCGAGTTTCCCCCGAGAGAGGCGGGTCGCCTTGCCCCCCCAAACCCCGTGGCTCGCCCTCTCACCCCCTACCCTGCAACCTTGAAAGCCGCTTCCCGCAAAGCGGCTTTTTTCTTTTCCGGCAGCTCAATCCTCAAAGGGATCCTGCACCAGGATCGTATCCTCCCGGCGCGGGGAGGTGGAGAGCAGCGTCACCGGAGCCTCGATCAGCTCCTCCAGCCGCTTGATATATTTGATGGCCTGGGCGGGAAGCTGCGCCCATGAACGGGCACCTTCGGTCAACTCCTGCCAGCCTGCGAGCACCTCGTAAATCGGCTCGACGCGGGCCTGCCCGCCCTGGCTTGCCGGGAGATAGTCGATCTCGCGGCCATCCAGCCGATAGCCGACGCACACTTTCAGCTCATCGAAGCCGTCCAGCACGTCGAGCTTGGTCAGCGCAATGCCGTCGATACCGGCAACCTTTGTCGTCTGGCGCACCAGACAGGCATCGAACCAGCCGCAGCGCCGCGGGCGTCCTGTCACAGTGCCGAACTCATGCCCGCGCTCGCCCAGCATGCGGCCAGTCTCATCCTTCAGCTCGGTCGGGAACGGTCCCTGGCCCACCCGCGTCGTATAAGCCTTTGTAATGCCAAGCACGTAGCTGACCGCGCGCGGGCCCAATCCCGATCCGGTCGCGGCCTGCCCTGCCACCGTGTTGGAGGAGGTGACGAACGGATAGGTTCCGTGATCGATATCGAGCAGCGCCCCTTGCGCGCCCTCGAACAGGATGCGCTTGCCCTCGCGGCGATGATGGTCGAGCAATTGCCAGACGCGATCGACATAGGGGAGTACTTGCGGTGCGATGCCAGCCAGTTCGTCGAATAGCGCGCTGCCGGAAACCTCCTCGACGCCGAGGCCGCGGCGCAGCGCGTTATGATGGGTGAGGGCGCGTTCGATCTTATCCTTCAGCGTCTTCAGATTGACCAGATCCATCACCCGGATCGCTCGGCGGCCGACCTTGTCCTCATAGGCCGGACCGATGCCGCGCTTCGTCGTGCCGATGGCGTTCGCGCCCGCCGCACCTTCGCGTAGCCCGTCGAGTTCGCGGTGCAGAGGCAGGATCAGGGTGGCATTGTCGGCAATACGCAGATTCTCGCGGGTGATCGTCACGCCTTTGGCGCGCAGGTCATCGATCTCCCGGGCGAGCGCCCATGGGTCGACGACGACGCCGTTGCCGATCACTGACAGCTTACCCGGCCGCACGACGCCGGAGGGCAGAAGCGACAGCTTATAAGTTACGCCATCGACGACAAGCGTATGGCCCGCATTATGGCCGCCCTGGAACCGCACGACGATGTCGGCGCGCTCGGAAAGCCAGTCGACGACCTTTCCTTTGCCCTCATCACCCCATTGCGAACCGACGACTGCGACACTGGCCATGAAAGATGTCCTCAAAAGCAGAAAGCGCCACCGGTGTGACGAAGAGCGACTCCGGCGAGATAGTGGGATGCTGGAAAACAGCAGATGTCTTACGAGGTCCGCCGTGTTTATGACAAGAGGAGGTCCGGCAAGGCCCGTTGCCAATTTAAGCACTGCGCCGCTGCAGGACAAAGCGCCAATACGCTCGTGTCCCGTCCGCAAATTGCCGGCGACGCACCTACCGCGAAATCGGCCGGCGACTGCGAGGCGGCACGAGCTTGCGCAGACCGCACACGCCGCTCGCCCATTCCGGTGAGGAAAGACTTGGCATAGCCGCCTTGCGCCATCATTCTCTCGGCGGATCAGAAAAACAGAGTAAGCACGAGATCATGGACGGCACGGGGTGTGAAAGCAGCTCTTCAGCCAATCGTGAGCCGCAACGGTTGACGCTTGACGGAGGCCGCTGGGCTGCCTTCTGGCGCGGCGCGCGCGAAACACCTCTTACCCCGCCGTTGATCCTCTCCTTCAGCTTCATCGGCTTCGGCGCACTCACTAAAGCGACCGGCCTGTCTCTGCTCGATACGCTGTTCATGTCGATTTTCATTTTCGCTCTGCCGGGCCAGGTCGTGCTGGTTGACGAGATGGCGCGCGGAGCATCGATATTGACTGCGGCCCTTGCAGTGACGGCTACCGCGGTGCGGCTGTTGCCGATGACGGTGTCGCTGCTGCCGATGCTTCGCGACCGCAGTGCACCGAAATGGCTGGAATTCGCGGCGGCCCATTTCATCGCCATTACCATCTGGGTCGAGGCGATGCGCCGCGCACCGACGCAGCCGAGACCGGTGCGAACGGCCTATACTCTTGGCATCGCGGCTGTGCTTGCCCTATCGACGTCCATCGGGGCGGTGATCGGATTCCTGCTAGCCGCAAGCGTACCGAAGATCTTTGCGGCAGCGCTGCTGTTTCTGATGCCGATCTATTTCATCCTGTCGATGATCGCGAGCAGCCGCGCCGCGGGAGAGATGATCCCCATTGTCCTCGGCCTCGCGCTTGGGCCGCTGCTGCATCTGGCCTTGCCAGGATGGGACCTGGTGGCGACGGGGCTGATCGGCGGCACGCTGGGCTTTCTTGCAGCGAAGTGGCTGCGGAGCCGGAGAGCCTCATGACCGGCGCGAGCGCCACTTATCTCTATATCCTTATTGCCGGGGTTGCGGCGACGGCAGTTTGGCGCATCTTAGGCGTGGTTCTGTCCGGTGGCCTCGTCGAGGGCAATCCGTTACTCGAATGGGTGAAGGCCGTCTCAACCGCACTGGTTGCGGGTTTTGTGGCGCGCACGGTGCTGTTCCCGCCCGGTGCCCTGGCCGATGTGCCTGTCGCCATCCGTGTCGGGGCTTTCGCGCTAGGGATCGGCGCCTATTTCCTCGCGCGCCGCCATCTCGGGCTCGGCATAGCCAGCGGCGCAGTAGCGCTGATCCTCGCCCACTATCTGTTCGGCTAGATTTAGGCTGTCACCTGGCATCGAAAGTGAGCTTTGCCGGCGCACCATCGGTCCCGGCCGGCTCGATAACGCGATAGAAACAGGAACGGCGTCCGGTATGGCAGGCAACGCCATCGCCGGTAAGCTCGGCGCGCACCACCAGCGCATCCTGGTCGCAGTCGGTGCGCAGTTCGACCACCCGCAGCAGATTGCCGCTGGTTGCGCCCTTGCGCCAGATCTCACCTCGCGACCGGCTCCAGAAATGCGCCTCTTTGGTCGCAATGGTGAGGGCGAGACTTTCGGCATTCATATAGGCCAGCATCAGCGGCTCGGCCGTGACCGCATCGACGACCATTGCCGGAATGAGACCGTGCTCATCGAAACGCGGCGTAAAGACGCTCGCCTCCTCCAACTCCACTTTGGTGGGCGGAGGCGGAAACAGCACATTGGTCATGGATTTCGCCCGCCGCTTAGCCGGCCATCATTCGCGGCCCCGGCACCATGCGCAAGAACCGGTCGCGATAATCGGCGTCTTCCGCAAACACACCGGTAAAGCGGCTGGTGATGGTCGAGGTGCCGGGCTTATGCACGCCGCGCGTGGTCATGCATTGATGCAGTGCATCGATCAGGATCGCGACGCCCCTGGGCTTCAGCGCCGTCTCGATCGCCTCGGCGATCTGCGCCGTCATGGTCTCCTGGGTTTGCAGGCGCTTGGCGAAAATCTCCACCACACGGGCAATTTTGGAGATGCCGACGACGCGATCCCGCGGCAGATAAGCGACATGCGCAACGCCGATGATCGGCAGCATATGATGCTCGCAATGGGACTCCAGCCGGATGTCGCGCAGCATCACCATATCGTCGTAGCCGTGAACATCCTCGAAAGTGCGCGACAGCACCTCTACCGGGTCCTGGCTATAGCCGGCGAAGAACTCGCCGTAAGCTTCCGCCACCCGCTTGGGCGTATCCCGCAAGCCCTCGCGGTTCGGGTCATCCCCGGCGAAGCGGATCAGCGTGCGGATCGCAGCCTCCGCCTCCTCGCGCGTCGGCTTGTCGGAGCGGCCGGTCTCTGTGGCGAGCCGGACTGCGCGCGCTGCGGAGCTGCCGTTTCCTGTTCGTGTTTCCATCGATGTCTTATCGCTTTTCCTGGACATTCCTCGAGCGCTCGGCCGGTCGTTTCTCGTTGGTTCAGCGTCAACTACAGCATACGCGCCCGGGGGGTCACTTTCCCGTGTCACCCCGATTTATTGCCGCCGTGCCAGCCCTATCCTATATGCAGAAAAGTTATCATAGAGCACGGCCGGGGCACAGTTGTGATATAGAAGGGCATCGCGGCGGCTTCAAGCGAAGGGCACGCAGCAGCGGACAGGGCGCATGGTCAATCTGCAGGATCTTTACAACGATCGCATTCTCGAGCTGGCGGCAAATATGCCGTTCACCCAGCGCCTCGCCGATCCGGATGCAACCGCCCGTGCGCACTCGAAACTGTGCGGCTCGAAGGTGACTGTGGACCTCCAGATGGAGGGCGATGTGGTCACCGCCTACGGGCAGGATGTCAAGGCCTGCCTGCTGGGTCAGACTTCGGCGGCGGTTATGGGGCATCACATCGTCGGCTCGACAGCAAGCGAGCTGCGCGCCCTCGCCGGCGAGATGCGCCGCATGCTGAAGGAGGGCGGCTCCCCGCCATCCGGCAAATGGGCCGATCTCGCCGTGCTGGAGCCGGTGCGCGACTATAAAGCGCGTCATGCCTCAACGCTCCTGGTATTTGACGCCGTCATCGATGCGATAGGGCAAATCGAGCGGGCGCGGGAGGCGGGCCGAACGGCCGAGGCCGCCGTCAGTGAGTGAGGCCGGCGGGCGAGGCGGGGGTGAGCCCGATGCAGTGCCGTTTTATGGCCGGGAGGCGCTAGGCGCCGTCCTCGATCTTGCCGATCTCATGGATTGGATGGACGCCGCGCACCGTCTCGGCAGGCCCGAAACCGCGGACAGTGTGATCGGTCCCGCCGAGGGCCAGCTGTTCGTACGCTCGGCCGTAATTGCCGGACGGGCCATGGGCGCGAAGGTGATCACGCTGTGCCCCGGCAATTCCGCGCAAGGCCTTCCCTCCATACAGGCCGTGTTCGTGCTGCTCGACGGCGCCACGGGCTCGCCGCTGGCGATGCTCGACGGAACGGCTCTCACCTATTGGAAAACGGCCGCGGATTCGGCGCTCGGCGGCCGCTATCTCGCGCGGAATGACTCCCGCATTCTGCTGATGATCGGCGCGGGCGCGTTGGCGCCATGGCTGGTGCGCGGGCATCTCGCCGCCCGTCCCGGCATTGCCGAGGTGCTGATCTGGAACCGCACGGCAGGCCGGGCAGCCGAGCTGGCCGCAAGCTTGACGCAGGAAGGGCTTCCCGCCGCACCGACCGCCGACCTCGCCGCTGCAGTACAGCGCGCCGACATCATCAGCACCGCCACCATGGCGCGCGAGCCACTCCTTCGGGGCGAATGGTTGAAAGCGGGCGCCCACCTCGATCTGGTTGGCAGCTATATGCCGGGAATGCGCGAGGCCGATGACGCCTGTATCCGGCGTGCGCGCCTGTTTGCCGACTATCGCCCCTCCGCACTGGATGTCGGCGAATTCCAGCTGCCGCTTGCCAGCGGCGCGATGCGCGAAGCCGATCTGCTCGGCGACCTCTACGATCTCGCCCGCAGCGACCCCGGACGCCTCAGCAGCACTGACATCACGCTTTTCAAAAATGCTGGCGGCGCTCATCTCGATCTGATGGCCGCTCAGTTTCTACTGCGGCGCCTCACCTCGCCGAACTATACCGAAATGTAAGGTGGGGTGATATTGTTTACATCAAAGTGAACAATTAAGCTTTGCTGCCTTTCGTGCCGGCGCAATGTCCGGACAGGGGCAGAGGGGGGTCAACGCAATAATGTGCGTTGCTTCTTAAGGGTAACATCCCATCAGGTGAGGAGTGTTCACATGCGCTTGTTTGTATTAAGTGCCTCGATTGCGGCTCTGGCCGTCGCGGGCGCCATGACGGCTGGTACGGCCAATGCTCTCTCAAAGACCGGCGTGCCGGTGGTGAAGAGCGCTGTGGAGCAGGTCGCCGGCAAGAGTAAAAAGCACGCCGCTCATCACATGAAAGCGAAATCGAAGAAAACCAGTGCCTGGAAGTCCTGTGGCGTCGGCAAATACCACGACAAGACTGGCAAGTGCGCGGACGCGTCTGCGAAGAAGTCGTAGTTTCAATAGCACTGCAATCGCTGGCGGCCAAGGGGCGTCCCTTGGCCGTTTTGATTTGAAGACTTGGCAGCTATTTCTTGCAGCTGTTGATGATGCCGATTGAGCATACCGGCCGGCAGGCGCCGCCGACAAACGTCTCGCCGCGCGGACAGCCCCCGCCGAGGACAGAGCCTTCCCGGCGCGGCCTGTGAATCCGTTCACCGCCGATCACGGTGCATCCGGGATCTCCCGCTTTGCAGAAGTGGATGAGGTTGCTCTTGTTAACGCCGTCTGGGTGCTGATCGCAATTCTTGCCGCCGCCAATGACGGGGCATCCGGGCTCGCCCATTTTGCAGGTGAAGATGAGGTTGCTTTTGTTGGCGAACGCGGCGTCGCCCGACGAAAGGATGGCGAGCGCTGAGAAGGCCAAGAGGATGAGTGCATAGAACTTACGCATGGGCTTAAATCCTTAAAAGGGTTGGTGGATTTGGCTGAAGGAGCTTCCACCTCTCTGTCGCTCGGCCAAGCAAATAGGTTCGCGTAGACGTGAAGGGATTCATTTCGGCGTCATCATCAGCAATGCCTTCCCCAAGCGGAGGACGCATGCTGCTCAGATGAAGCTGGGCGCGAATGCCCGGGTTGCTCACCCGCCGTTCAAGCGGCCGGGCCGTCCGGCCGGGTGAGGATGAAGGCGGCGGAGCCGCAAAGAACCACGGCCTGGATGATAAGGATGCGCACTGAGGCGCCGAGCAGCCAGGACGAGAGCAGCGCGATCGCCATTACAGCCATGGCCATGCGCTTGGAGCGCGGATCGATACTGCCATGGCGCTGCCAGTTCACGATGAGCGGACCAAAGCGCCGGTGATTGATCAGCCAGCTGTGAAAGCGGGGCGATGAACGCGCAAAAGCGTAAGCGGCAAGGAGGAGGAAGGGCGTGGTGGGAACCAGCGGCAACACGGCGCCGGCAATACCGCAGCCGGTCGCGAAAAAGCCGAACATGAGCCAGAGATAGCGCATCGCCATCATTCACCCGATCCTGGTCGCGAAAGCCCCGCGACTTGCCAAAGCCATAGCAGTGATCCTGAAAAGGACGTTTTAGTGGCAACATCCTTTAATCGGAGTTGCATGGCTCCGTATCCCGTGCGGTAAGCTCTTCCCATACGCCCCGGCCTCCGGTTTTCGGCGCCGGGTGCGAAGCTATTATAGATGGGTTGCAAAACGCCCATAGGAAGCGGCAGGATACCGGCCGAGTCTTACGTTGCACGCGCTTCGCAAGGGCCCAGAGGCGAAGGCCGGCGATAGCTGCCGGCGCACTTGCGCAGCGTTCGTTCGTGCTACGGGGAATGCCAGGGAGGAGTACAAAATGAGCTTTGCAATTCGGGTACATGCCTATGGCGGTCCGGAGGTTCTCACCTGGGAAGAGGTCACGGTGCCAGCACCGGGGCCGGGTCAGGCCAAGATCAGGCATCACGCAGTCGGGCTAAACTTCATCGACACCTATCACCGTACCGGTCTTTACAAACAACCGCATATGCCCTTCATACCCGGCTCGGAAGGGGCAGGGACGGTGCTGGAAGTCGGCGAGGGCGTCACCGATGTCGCGGTCGGCGACCGCGTCGCCTATGCCGGGCCGATTGGCGCCTACAGTGAGGAGCGGCTGATCCCTGCCGATCGCCTCGTCAAGCTGCCGGATGCCATCGACTTCAAAACGGGCGCCGCGATGATGCTGCAGGGCATGACCGTGCAGTATCTTTTGCGCAGCACCTATCGGGTGGGATCGGAGACGGTGATGCTGTTGCATGCCGCCGCCGGCGGCATTGGCCTGATCGCCTCGCAATGGGCGGCAGCTCTCGGCGCGACCATTATCGGCACGGTCGGCTCGGAAGAGAAGGCGCAGCTCGCCAAATCCCACGGCGTGACGCATGTGATCAACTATGCGAAGGAGAACTTCGTTGACCGGGTGCGCGAGATCACCAGCGGCAAAGGCTGCGATGTGGTCTATGATTCTGTGGGCAAGGACACGTTTCCCGGCTCTCTCGATTGCCTGAAACCACGCGGGCTGTGGGTCACTTTCGGCAATTCCTCCGGCCCGGTGCCACCGTTCGAGACTTCTCATTCTGGCGCAAAAGGGCTCGCTGTTCATGACGAGACCAACACTTGTTAATTACACCGCGACACGCGCCGAATTGCTCGCGTCGGCCGGCGAGCTGTTCGACATGGTGCAAAGCGGCAAGGTGCGCATCAGCGTCAATCAGACCTATCCCCTCTCCGACGCCGCGCAAGCGCACCGCGATTTGGAAGGGCGCAAGACCACGGGTTCAACGGTGTTCCTGGTAGACCAGGCCTAGCGATCGCTCGGCACGAGGGCGCGGCGCCTTGGCTGATGGCGCTGTCGCATCGGTGGGGGCTGTGCTATCGAGGCTGACTTGCAAGTCAGCCGGGGGATCGATTTGCTCGAACGTCTCAATGCTGCTGTGGCCGCCGACCGCCCGGCGGAGAAGCAGAACTGGCTCTATAGCGTCGGCGGCGTCGTTATGGCGGTGTCGCTCTATAGCGCCTTTCATATCACGGCGCGGCTGATCGCCTCCGCCAATCTCGGCGAGGATGATCCGCTCGATGCGGTCTTCACCCAGACGCTGCAGCTTGGATATACCCCGCGCCAGCCGCCGCTCTATGACTGGATGCTTTGGCTGCTGCAGCAGGTGACGGGGCCGGGTGCGCTGTCGTTCCAGCTGCTCAAATACGGGCTGCTCACGGCTGCCTGTGCCTTCATCTTCGCCTCTGCCCGACGGGTAATGAAGGGCGATGCCTTCTGGGCGTTCCTCTCCGTCGAGGCACTGGCGCTGATCTATCAGATCAGCTGGCGCTTTCATGAGGGCTTCACTCACGCGGTCGGTGCGATGTGCGCGGTGGCCGCAGCGCTCTGGGCGATGCTCCGCCTGATCGAGCGTGGACGCCTAAGCGATTTTACGGTGTTCGGTGTTATTGCCGGCCTCGGCCTCATGACCGTTCCGCCCTTCGCCATCTATCTCGGCGCCCTGATCGGCGCGGCGGCGATTCAGCCTGCGTCGCGCAGAGTTGTCCTGCGGCCGGCGCTTCTCGTGAGTGCTCTGATCACGCTGGTGGTGATCTCGCCCTATCTCCTCTGGCTCAGCGGCACGGCCGATGGATTAAGCGGCATTCTACCCCAGGTGAGGATCGGCGCGCCGGGCTACGGCCACGCCACGATCGAGGGGCTGGGGCGGGCATTTTTCGAGCCGGTTATGTATCTGGCGCCGCTCATCTTTCTCTATCCGCTGTTTTTCCCGGCCTATCTCGGAACGCTGCGGCGGACCTTCAAACTCGCGCCGGATGCCAGCATGCGGGCCGATCCCGAGCAATTGATCCTGCATCTCACGCTGCTCAATATCGGTGCGCTGGTTCTCGGCGCCCTGATCTTCGGCATCAATCAGTATCCCGTGCACGCCCTCATGCCGCTGTTTCTCGTCACCACGATCTGGCTGACGGCGCAGGCGCGCAAGGCAGCCCGCAGCGCGGGCGAGGTGCGCCGCTTTCTCATCATGGCGGTCGGCGTGGCGGTATTCGCTTTCGTGGCGCGCTGCGCCAACATGTATGTGCAGGAGCCGGTCTGCAAAATCTGCCGCTGGGGCATTCCCTATCAGGAACTCGCCGACGCGATAAAGGCGCGCGGCTTCGATCACGGGCGGCTGATTGTCTATGACGATGATCTCGCCGGAAATCTGCGCCGCTTCTTTCCCGGTGCCCAGGTGGTGCTGGCTGGTCCACGGCCCTATCTGCCGCCCAGCGAGCCGGCTTCTTCCGAGGGCAGAACCGCGCTGGTCTGGGAGACGCCGCCAAGGCCCAGCCCCAAGATCGAGCGTAGCTTTGCCGCAGTGATTCCGGACCTGCGGGCTGATGCGCTCTCGAAGGCCGACACGCTACGCCTACCCTGGCGGCATCATCTATGGAAGCCGGATGGCTATCGGCAGTCCGAATGGCGCCTCGTCATTTTGGAGCGCCGCTAATGACGTTTGCATCCCCCACATTGCCACTCCAGTACGTGCCTGGCCTGCAATTAACCCATCCTAATAAGTAGTTACACGGTAATATTCATCCGTTAACGCCAAGAGCCTAACATTGGCCCCCGCGTTTAGAATTTCTTTTCATTGTCATGGCAGGGTTTAACTCGGGCGGCGATCGCCGGGTAACCTTGAGCCAACGTTGGCTATTTGAGATGTGCAGGAGCGTTATGACCAGGGTGGATTTGGAAAACAGGGGCGGGGATGGCTGCACCGAGCGGGCGGATGATGCAAACGCGCTCTTTATTTTGGGCACCCGCTACTCCACGGGGCGGGATGTCGAGCAGGATCTGATCGCGGCGCACAAGTGGTTCAACCTTGCCGCCATGATGGGGCATGAGGAGGCGCGCCATTGCCGGGCCGAGCTCGCCCGCGAGATGAGCACTGCCCAGGTTGCCGAGGCGCAGCGTCAGGCGCGGGCGTGGCTCTGGGAACGGGCAAATTCGGGTTCCGCGAAAGATGCCGCCAAGCCGGCTGCGGTTTTGGGCAGTGCAGAGAAGGCGCAGGCGAGTGAGCAACCAGCCTGGCCGCGCAACCGATCGCTCTGCGCTTGAGTTCTGTTTCCCTGACGCCGAACACCAGCAGGACCCGAAATCAACGGAAAGTGCGTCCCGCGACAAGCGAGGCAGGGATCCAGTCCATCCTCCCAAAAATCACGGGCGGAAGACTGGATCCCGTTTCACTTTGGCGACGATTCCACCTATTCCCATTGGCTTAGAGCGCTGGACGCTCCGCTGAACGCGGAGCTGCGCTCTAACTTTTTGCTGGTGCATCGGATTTATCCGAAAAGTGCGTACACTTTTCGGTCCGATGCACCAGGTTTAGCCGCGAAAGGCTCAGGCCCTAAGCATCCGTGCCGCTTTCGCGCTCTGCACCACGCCTATTTCGCGAATAGCTGCGCATGAGCCCGCGCTGCCGCTAGACAGCTGGATGGGCTGACGTTAGAGAAGATCAGGACCATTTCCGCATCGTTATTTTCGGGCCGTCCCTAACGGACCGGAAATCGCTATGCGTTGCGTATGCGGCTCTTGTCGCCGTTCGTGTTGAGCCCAGATAGCCATTATGACCCGCATCAACGAAATCCGATCGGTTTTCCTCGATTACTTCAAGCGCCACGGCCATGAGGTCGTGCCGTCGTCGCCGCTCGTCCCGCGCAACGACCCGACTTTGATGTTCACCAATGCCGGGATGGTGCAATTCAAGAATGTGTTCACCGGCCTCGAAAAGCGCCCCTACAAGCGCGCCGTTACGGCGCAGAAATGCGTGCGCGCCGGCGGCAAGCACAACGACCTCGACAATGTCGGCTACACCGCCCGACATCACACCTTTTTTGAGATGCTCGGCAATTTCTCGTTTGGCGACTATTTCAAGCCGCTCGCCATCGAGCTCGCCTGGAATCTGATCACCAAGGAGTTCGGCCTCGACCAGAAGCGGCTGACCGTCACCGTCTATATCGATGATGACGAGGCGTTCGATCTTTGGAAGAGGATCGCGGGACTTCCTGAATCGCGGATCATCCGCATCGCGGGCTCGGACAATTTCTGGGCCATGGGCGACACCGGCCCGTGCGGGCCGTGCTCGGAAATTTTCTTCGATCATGGCGACAAGATTCCGGGCGGCCCGCCTGGCAGTCCCGACGAGGACGGCGACCGCTTTGTCGAGATCTGGAATCTGGTGTTCATGCAATATGAGCAGGTGACGCCCGGTGAGCGCATCAGCCTGCCGCGCCCCTCGATCGACACCGGCATGGGGCTGGAACGCATGGCGGCCGTGCTCCAGGGGGTGCACGATAATTACGACACCGACCTGTTCCAGGCGCTCATCAAGGCATCGGTCGAGGTGAGCGGTGTTCCCGCAACCGGCGAGCATCGTGTCAGCCATCGCGTGATCGCCGATCATCTGCGCGCGACCAGCTTTCTCATCGCCGACGGCGTGCTGCCATCCAATGAAGGCCGCGGCTACGTGCTGCGCCGGATCATGCGCCGCGCCATGCGTCATGCACATATGCTCGGCGTCGATGAGCCGATGATCTACAGGCTTGTACCAGCGCTGGTGCGCGAGATGGGTCAGGCCTATCCGGAGTTGGTTCGCGGCGAGCCGCTGATCACCGAGACACTCCAACTGGAGGAGAAGCGCTTTGGCAAGACGCTGGAGCGGGGCCTTTCCCTGCTTGATGAGGCGTCCGCCGCTCTGAATTCCGGGAGCACCCTCCCGGGTGAAGTCGCGTTCAAGCTCTACGACACCTATGGCTTTCCGCTTGACCTGACCGCGGATGCGCTCAAGGAGCGGGGCATTGCCGTCGACAATGCCGGCTTCGAGAAGGCGATGGAGCGCCAGCGCGCTGAGGCGCGCAAGGCCTGGGCCGGCTCTGGCGAGGCGGCAACGGAAAGAGTGTGGTTCGAGCTGCGCGAGAAGCTCGGGGCAACCGAATTCCTCGGCTATGAAACGGAAAGCGCGGAAGGTCAGATTGCTGCTTTGCTGAAAGGCGGCAAGGAGGTCAAGCAGCTCAAGAAGGGCGAGGAAGGCGCGGTCATCACCAACCAGACGCCGTTCTATGGCACTTCGGGCGGCCAGGTCGGCGATGAAGGCGAGATTCGCGGGGCCAAAGGCGCGCTGTTCCGCGTGACGAGCACCGAGAAGAAGCTCGGCGACCTGTTCGTGCATTTCGGCGTGCTGGAGAAGGGCCCACTCAAGGTCGGCGATGCCGTCGAGATGGATGTGGACCACAGCCGCCGGACCGGTATTCGCGCGAACCATTCGGCCACCCACCTCTTACACGAGGCGCTGCGCCAAGTGCTTGGCACGCACGTCGCGCAGAAGGGCTCGCTGGTCGAGCCGGGCCGGCTGCGCTTCGATTTCTCGCATACCAAGCCAATTTCGGCCGAGGAGATCGGCAAGGTGGAGGACATCGCCAACGCCATCATCCTGCAGAACGAGCCGGTCGTCACCAGGCTGATGGGGGTCGACGAGGCGATTGCCTCGGGCGCAATGGCGCTGTTCGGCGAAAAATATGGCGACGAAGTGCGCGTGGTCTCGATGGGCACCGCACCGGAAACCGTGGTAACCGGCGGCGCTGGCACGGGCAGCAATGCCAAGGCGTATTCGATCGAGCTGTGCGGCGGCACCCATGTACGGCGCACAGGCGATATTGGTCTCGTCAAGATCGTCGGCGAAGGCGCGGTCGCGGCCGGTGTCCGACGCATCGAGGCGATCACCGCCGATACCGCCCGGCATTATCTGTCCGAGCAAGATGCGCGTGTGCGCAGCGCTGCAAGCGCGCTGAAGGTCCGCCCCGAAGAGCTGGCCGACCGCGTCGGCGCGCTCCTCGAGGAGCGCCGTAAGCTGGAGCGCGAATTGACCGAGGCGCGCAAGGCGGTGGCCCTCGGCGGCGGCAATGGCGCAGGCGCGGCCACGGGCGGCGCTGTGCGCGATGTCGGCGCGGTGAAGCTGCTCACCCGCACGGTGCACGGCATTGCCCCGAAGGATCTGCGCGGACTTGTCGATGACGGCAAAAAGCAGATCGGCTCCGGTGTCGTCGCCATTGTCGGCGTGACCGATGAAGGCAAGGCCGGAATTGTCGTCGGCGTCACCGAGGATCTCACCACAAGCTACAGCGCTGTCGATCTGGTGAAGACCGGCGCGGAAGCGCTTGGCGGCTCTGGCGGTGGCGGGCGTCCCGATATGGCGCAGGCCGGCGGCCCGGATGGCAGCCGCGCGGAAGCGGCGCTCAGCGCGATCGCGGATCGTTTAGCGGCGCACGCTTGACCCTCGTCGCCAACCCGTCGGTTCTGGCGGCGGCGCTGGCAGGCGTTTTCATCATCGCTTTCATGAAAGGCGCATTCGGCGGTGGTGCGGCCACCGTCGGCATCCCGCTGCTCGCACTTGCCATGGACCCGCTGACGGCTGGGGCGCTGCTGGCACCGCTCCTCATCGTCATGGACTTGTTCGCGCTGCGCTATTTCACGCCCTCGACCTGGTCATTTCCGGACCTGGCGCGGCTCATGCCAGCAATGATCGCTGGAATTGCCGCCGGCTATTTCGCCTTGCGGCTGATGAACCCGCACATGACGGAAATTGCCATCGCTGTGACGACCCTGGCGTTCACGGCGCAGTGGTTCCTGAAGCGAGGCCCGGTCGCTGCTCGCGATGCCTCGCTCGGTCTTGCGATGCTGGCCGGGTTTGCCTCCGGCGTGACAACCATGGTCGCGCATGCCGGCGGGCCGCCGCTCGCCATGTATCTCTTGCGGCGCGGCATGCCGAAACAGGTGTTTGCCGGCACGATGAGCATCGCCTTCGCAACAGGCAATATCATCAAGCTGCCGCCCTGGCTGCTGCTGGCGGAGAAACCGAACGGCTTTGTCTGGCTGCTGGTGGTCTGCCTCCCGATCATCCCGCTCGCGGTTGGGCTTGGCTGGCGGCTGCATAACTGGCTCGACGAGAAGCGGCTGTTCCAGCTGATCTATATCGTGCTTGGCGCAACCTCGCTGAAAATGCTGTGGGACGGGGTGGTAGGCCTTAGCTAGTCGAACGTGCCCGATAAAGCTTCAGCAGCATCACGGCGCCGCCGCGGCGCGGCCATGGGCGATGGCCTGCTCGGCCGTGGCAGCATAGCGCACCAGCGGCTTTCGGAGCCCGGCAAGCAGCAGCGTGCGGCGAACGCTTTTGCGCGCTCCGGCAAAGTAGACCTGCGTTCCGCTCCTTTGCAGCTTGTGAACAAAGCTTTCCAGCGTTCTGGCGGCGGTGCTGTCCACCAGCGGCACGTCGGTGAAGTCGAGGACGAAGAGCTTTGGATGCTCGCCGATCCGGTCGAGCACGCCGCTTACCGCCGCGGTCGCACCGAAGAAAAACGCCCCGCTGATGCGATAGACGATCACGTTGCGACCCTGCGCGAGCGGGTCGTAGGCGATCCGGTCGGTGCCGGTGGTGTCGGCCTCGTCCTTCATGATGAACTGCGTCCCGCTTTCGACCTCGACGGCTTCGGCCATGCGATGCAGGAAAAGAAAAGCCCCGAGTGTCACGCCGACGCCGATCGCCACGGTGAGGTCCTCGAAGATGGTCAGGAGGAAGGTCGCCATCAGCACCGTCGCATCACCCCAGGAGGCGCGAACCAGCGAAAAGAACTCCTCCTTCTCCGCCATATTCCAGGCGACGACAGCGAGCACGGCGCCGAGCGCAGCTAGTGGAATGTAGCTGGCGAGTGGTGCCGCCACGGCCATGAACAGCAGGAGATAGAGGGCGTGCAGCATGCCCGAAACCGGCCCCCTTGCACCGGAGCGGACATTGGTTGCCGTGCGGGCAATCGTGCCGGTCACGCACATGCCGCCGAAAGTGACGGCGGCGATGTTTCCCACTCCCTGCGCGACCAGCTCGCAATTCGAGCGATGCCGCCGGCCGGTCATGCCGTCGGCTACCACCGCCGACAGCAGCGACTCGATGGCACCGAGCAGGGCGATGGTGACGGCGTCGGGGATGACCGCTCGGAGCTTGGCGAGATCGAAGGCCGGCAGGGAGGGGGCGGGAAGCGTGCTCGGTACGCCGCCAAAGCGCGAGCCGATGGTTGCTACGTCGAGTCCAAGCAAGGCCGTCAAAGCCGCCGTCAACGCGACCGCGATCAGAAAACCCGGCAATTTCGGGCGCCAGGCCCGCAATCCGACGATGATGATGATGGCGAGCAGCGCCAGACCGATCGTGACGGGCTTAGCGGTGCCGATGCTCTCGGTGATCGCGGCCAGTTTCGGCAGGAGCGCCGCCGGCTCGTGCGCCATGTCGAGGCCGAGCAACTCCTTGAGCTGGCTGGCGGAAATGATGACGGCAATGCCGGCGGTGAAGCCGACCGTCACCGGGAGCGGTATGTATTTGACATAAGTCCCGAGGCGCAGAAACCCGACCACCATCATCATCAGGCCCGCCATAACTGTCGCGAGCACGAGGCCGTCATAGCCCTGGCGTTCGACGATGCTGGCGATCAGCACGATGAAAGCGCCCGCCGGCCCGCCGATCTGAAAGCGGCTGCCTCCCAGTGCCGAGATCAAAAAACCGCCGACAATCGCGGTGTAGAGTCCCTTATCGGGCGTCAGGCCGGAGCCGATCGCGATCGCCATCGACAAAGGCAGCGCCACGATGGCGACGGTCAGACCCGAAACGGCATCGGCGCGCAGATCCGCCCAGCCATAGCCATCACGGAAAATCGTGACCAGCTTGGGCGTGAACAGCTCGGCGAAGGTCGGCTCGGGCCGTCTCAGGGATGCCGACATGTCCATAGGCGTCCGTCTCCTTTTTGTCTGCGCATCGGATTTGTCCGAAAAGTGGTTCCCACTTTTCGGTCCGATGCGTTAAGGAGCGGCGGGATCGTCGGCAGCTCGGTCGGCGGTCGCCGTCGCGGGGGGTGGTCGCGCTCAGCTACACATAATCCCTTTGTTTTGCGAAGTGGGACACCATCTTTTCCGCAACAATTCATGAGACGAGCACAGGAAGAAGCGCGAATGGCGACCGCCACGGATGAGAAAGTGAGTGCGGTTGGACGAGCAGCGGCGATCGCTCTGAAGCTGCCGATCTATGCCTATCGCTACAGCCTCTCCATGCTCATCGGCAGGCAATGCCGGCATCTGCCGACCTGCTCCGAATATGCCATCGACGCCATCGACCTGAACGGCCCCTGGCGCGGGTTTTGGCTGGCCCTATCGCGTTTCTCGCGCTGCCGCCCCGGCGGCACGAGCGGCTTTGATCCGGCTCCGGACATCCGCGCCGAACACCACCCCTTCTGGGCGCCGTGGCGTTATGGCCGTTGGCGGGCCGGCGACATCGCGCCCAGTTCATAATTGGGCGATATCAACTGCATCCAAGCAATTGCCTTAGCCACAGATTAGAGGGAACGGGATGACGGTGCGTGCACGGGTCTGGCTGACGATCGAGATGCTGCTGCTCTATATCGCGTCCCCGCTCCTGGTCTACAGCCTGCTTTATGACCACCACATTCCACTATTCACGATTTTTCCGGTGATCTTCGCGGCATTCGTGATCATTCTCACCCTCGATTCCGGCTTCTCCTGGCGCGAATCGCTGAGCCGCGGCATCAGCCTGAGAGAGCTTGGGAGCATTCTGGCGATATTCGCCGTCGCTGCACCGGCCCTGACGCTGTTCGCCTGGCACGACAATCCACGCGGTTTCCTTGCCTTCCCGCGCTATGCGCAGGGTATCTGGGTGATGGTCATGGTGCTCTATCCGCTCCTGTCCGTGACAACCCAGGAGATCATGTTCCGCGTGTTCTTCTTCAGCCGCTATCGGCATCTGTTCGGCAGCGACATTCAAGCCGCGATCATGCTGAATGCGGTGCTGTTCACCTTCGTGCACATCATTTTCCGAAATCCGACGACGCTGGTGATCAGCTTCCTGGGCGGGTTGCTGTTCGCTTGGCGTTATGAGCGCACCCGCTCGTTTTGGGCGGTAGCGCTCGAGCACGCCCTCTACGGCGATCTGATCTTCACCCTCGGCCTCGGCCGGTATTTCTACACCGGCGTCTCGAATTTCTGACGCGTGATTGGATGCCTGGCGTCGTTGGTTGATGGCGCCGAACGACCTATCGGAACCTCAAATCGCGCGCCCGGTCGTCTGCCGATCTCCGGGGGGTTGCGCCGCCCACAAAGGACCGCCCGCGGTTATTGGCCGCGAAACCATCGGTCCTAGCCTCTGGCGATCGTCCAGGAAGATTTACGCGCGCTCTCGGACCGCCATTCATCCGCTGATCCGGCCGGCGGGCGAATCCTTCGCCTCTTAAGGCGCGGGGATCGTCGGGCCTGATCCGCTGAATCCCCTCGCCACGCGCGATGATGCGGGATGTGTTCGGGGCCGACGCATTGAGGTCGCGGCGGGTATCGATTGCGGACGGCACGTTGTTGCCGTCGGCCGGGGTGTTCCTCGCCTCAGCGCGGAACCTGCGGACAGTGGGAACCGTACCCGCAGGCTCTGACGTGCGCGGCCCGTTCGGCTGCCCCGCTCCCACGCTGGTTCTGCTCGCGAAGTCGCCGGCTCTCGACGTCGCGGTGACAGCCGGCTTGCCGTGATTGACAGCGAAATGCGCATCCCTGCTCGCCATCGCCAGGTTGCGATGGTTCACCTGCACAGCCGTCGCCGCCACATGACGACCATGGGCCGTCGCCATCTCCACCGAGGTCGGCAGTAACTTACTCCGGCCCGGACCGCCATTGTAGCTGACATTCTTCACGACGGTTTTGTTGACGATCACCGTCTTCTCGTAGGTGTTATGGATAATCCGCCGATCGAGGTGATAGCAGGACGAATTGTACCAGAACGCGCCGTGGTCCCAATATCCGCCGTAGTAGCCGCTGCCGGGATAGCCGTACCCATAGGCCACGCCGCCATAGAAGCCGACCTCGGGCGCCCAATAGCCGGCATGCCAGAGATAAGCGTCAGCATAACCGTCCCACTCCCAATAGCCCGGCGTCCAATATAGCCCTGGCTCGGGAGGAAGCACCCAGGCTCCCGGCACCCAGAACCAGCCTTCATCGTCATAGGCCCAATAGCCGGGCATCCACAGATAACCCGGGCCGGGAATCAGCGGCTGGTCGTAAACGGGCAGCGGCGGTGGCGCGAGATTGACCGACAGGAACACGCCTGCAAAGCTCTGGCATGGAGCCACGATCAGCAAGGCGAACAGCAAAGCTGCAACGGTCTTCTTCATGACCTGATCCCCCAGAGCCCCGCGCTCGCCGCTTCGCTTTTCGCGAGAGGAGGCGAACGCTCCGCCAGTCAACTCAAGTATTTTCCTAAATTTTGTTGCAATTTCGATCGCAGCGGCGCGAGACGTGCGGCGCGGCGAATGGCAGCCGTGCCGGAATTTAGGCCAGAAACGCTTAGCCGCTTTCAGTTTTTGATGCGATAGCCGGTCCTGAAAATCCAGCTCACGAGGGCGATGCAGATCGCGAGAAACACGATGATCATCGTCAAGCTGATGCCAAGACTTCACGTCGGCTATTTCATAAAACGCCCAGCGAAAGCCGCTGATCAAGTAGAGGACCGGGTTCAGCATGGTGATCGCCTGCCAGGCAGGCGGCAGCATGTGCACCGAATAAAAGCTCCCGCCGAGGAAGACAAGCGGCGTAATGATGAGCAGCGGTATGACCTGCAGCTTCTCAAAGCCATCGGCCCAGATGCCGATGATGAAGCCGAACAGACTGAAGGTTACCGCCATGAGTACCAGGAACAGGACCATCAGCGCGGGATGCGCGATGTGCAGCGGCACGAACAGTCCGGCCGTGGCCAGGATGATCAGCGCGATGATAATGGACTTGGTCGCGGCGGCGCCGACATAGCCGATCACGATTTCCAGATAGGAAACTGGCGCGGAGAGCAGCTCGTAGATCGTGCCGACGAAACGCGGAAAATAAATCCCGAATGAGGCATTGGTGATGCTTTGCTGGAGCACCGACAGCACGATCAGGCCGGGAACGATGAACGTCCCATAGGTCACCCCTTCCACTTGCGGGATGCGCGATCCGATCGCCGAGCCGAAAACCACGAAATAGAGCGAGGTGGAGAGCACCGGCGAGATGATGCTCTGAAAGATGGTGCGCTTCCAGCGCGCCATCTCAAACAAGTAGATGGCCTGTATCGCGTGAGTGTTCATGCCGCTTTTTTCACCAGCTCGACGAAGATCTCCTCCAGCGAGCTTTCCTTGGTGTTGAGGTCTTTGAATCGGATGCCCGCCTCGCGCAGGTCGCCGAGCAGGCCGGTAATACCGGTACGATCGGCCTGGGTATTGTAGGTGTAGACGAGCTGCCGGCCGTCGGCGCTCAGCTCGAGGTCGTAGGGCATCAGCTTGGAGGGGATGATGCTAAGGCGCTCCTGCAGGTCGAGGATGAGCCGCTTCTTGCCGAGCTTGCGCATCAGCGCGGCCTTCTGCTCCACGAGGATCAGCTCGCCATTGTTAATCACGCCGACACGGTCGGCCATCTCCTGGGCTTCTTCGATGTAATGGGTGGTGAGGATGATGGTGACGCCCTCGGCGCGCAGCTCGCGCACCGTCTGCCACATATCGCGGCGCAGCTCGACATCGACGCCGGCGGTCGGCTCGTCGAGAAACAGGATGCGCGGCTCATGGCTAAGGGCTTTGGCGATCAAAAGCCGCCGTTTCATGCCGCCGGACAGCGTCATGATCTTGGAGTCCTTCTTGTTCCAGAGCGAGAGGTCTCTCAGCACCTTCTCGATATGCGCCGGGTTCGGCTTCTTGCCGAACAGTCCGCGAGTGAAGCTGACCGTGCCCCAGACGGATTCGAACGCATCGGTCGTCAGCTCCTGTGGCACGAGGCCGATCAGCGAGCGCGCCGCGCGGAAGTCGGTAATGATGTCATGGCCATCGACCGTCACCTTACCCTCGGACGGATTCACGATGCCGCAGACGATGCTGATCAGCGTCGTCTTGCCGGCGCCGTTCGGCCCGAGCAGTGCGAAGATCTCGCCCTGAGCGATCTCCAGATTGATATTCTTCAGCGCCTGGAAACCGGTGGCGTAGGTCTTAGAAAGGTTCTGAACCGAAAGGATTGAGGACATGGCGGCGGCTTTGGACACGTGTTTTCAGGAAAATACGGGAAATGACCGGAAGGCGCGGGGCATAAAGGGCAAACATGCCGAGAGTTTGACGTATCGCGTGCGCCTCTCAAGGGTAGCGGTTGCTTACAGCAGCATCGGCATGCGCTTCGTAGCCTGCCATATAGACCGGCAGCGTCGGCTCCCCAAGAGGAAAACGCCAAAAAATCCGCCACCCGTAATCTCGAGGCCGGCATTCATGGGTGGTTAACGCAGGTCGTGATGGCTAGGATGTCTGGTCGGAGCCGCGGGAATGATCGCGCCCTTGTCGGCGAACCGCGAAGCATCGCCCTGCGTTATAGAGGATTGCGAAGGTGCGCGCCGTCGTTTGCGCATCTTGAGGAGTAAGAAGCCGCATGTGGATGTTTGGTTCAGAAAAAATCCGCCAGCGAAAAGAACGCGCCAAGGAAGAACGCGAGCGGCGCATCGAGGAAAAAGAGCGTCAGGAGATCACGCGGCAGCTGGAGCAGCGCTGGCAGGCCGTGCGCCCACGCTACACCGATAATTACAAGCGCGGCGATGTCCTCGACCTCAATTCGGCGCCTGAAAATTCGCTGATCCTCTCCTACACCAATCCGCTGGAAGCGACAGCCAGGACCAGCGTGTCCCTCGATCATGGGCTGCTCGCCGATGCCGCCGGCCGGTTCATCACGCAAGGGCTTAGCGCTCACGCGCAGAAGCTGCATTCGATCCGCGACCGCTCCGGTCTTGCGCCGCAGGACCTCGTGATACGCAACCTGTTTTTCGACCGCTCGATCGGCACCCGGATGCGCGCCGAGCTGCGCGATTTGCGCGAGCGCATCCGCTTCGCCATCTATCACGTGGCCGAGCTGATCGAGTTGGATTTTGTGCGCCGCAACACGCAGCGCGCCGAGCTTGCCCGCACCGCCGATACTCATCAGCTGCAGAAGCTGAACCGCGCCGCGCAAGGCGAATATGAATTCCACGTCTCCTATCGCTCACTCGCCGTGGCGATGAAGATCTTCGCCCAGGTCAACCGGCATCTGAAGCAGGAGGCGGCGAAGGCCTCGCGCCAGGGCGTCAAGCGCGACGAGCTGGATTTCCAGACCCAGAGCGCCCTGTTGGTGTTCGAATTCCTCGACGTCATCATCGGCCACCTGAAGAACTTTCAGATCGGCGGCGAGGATACGCTGCGCAGCCTTTACCGCGAGATCGAGGGCGATGTGAAGGCCAATGAGGCGGCCGACCGCGATCTGGAGAAGCGCATGGATGCCATCGCCGACCAGCAGGCGATCGGCAACGATCGGCGCATTCTGGAGAATCGCAAGGCCGGCCGGCGCATGGTGCTGGAGAAATGGCAGGGCCTGCTCAACAAGCTCTCCAGCGCATCGGATAAGGCTACGCGCTTCACGAGCAAGATCGAAATTTTGGAGGTGAAGCGCGACAACGCCCGGAACCAGATCGGGCTCATGGCGCTGCTCAGGCTTGCCAATTTCGCCGACGAGAACATCCAGGCGGTCGAAGCGCTGCTCGATTTCGACGGGCTGGAGCTCGAGATCCTGGAACCTGAAGATTTTGCCGGCCTCCTCAATATGGCACCTGGCGAGGTCGAGGCGCTAAAAAAGGATGCAGGCAGCGAGGCGACTTTGCTGGCGCGCGAGGCGCAGTCGCCAACCTCTGAGGCACTTCCGGTTGAAAACACCAAACCAGCCTTGATCAACTCGAAGCCAATGCGGTAGAGCGCGCCAAGAGGGAAAGTACCGCTTTGTCGCTTTGAATCGGCTGCTGCGCTCACGGATACGCCATCAGCGCCGCGGCGTCGGCCGAACGGAAGCCGCGCGGAGCCGCTCGCCAAGACATCGCCACAGCCCCTCATTATCCGGGATGCCATTTGCGCACCCGAACCGGATTCTGCTCGTGGAGGTGTCATGAGGTTTCGCTGCCTGGGATCAGTCGCTGTTGCGGCGGTGCTTTGCATTCTCGTGCCGACATCGCAGATCGCGGCGGCGGGCGTATCGACCGCGGAGCAGCAGGCCATCCTCGAGCTGCACAACAAATATCGCGCCCAGCACTGCGTTCCGCCCGTCGAATGGTCCGCCGAGTTGGCGGCAGCCGCGCAGCATTATGCCGACAAATGCTGGATTAGCCACAATTCGCACAAGGCGCGTGGCATCGGCGAGAACCTCGCCTGGGGCGGTGAGCGCGATGCGGCGAGCGCTGTGGATGCCTGGTACAAGGAAGTGAAGAACTACCCCTTCAACAGGCCCGCCTTCGTTTCCGGCACCGGCCACTTCACCCAGATGATCTGGAAAGACACCAAGCAGATCGGGTGCGGGGTGGCCAAATGCTATTTCGGCACAGTGCGCTTCTGGGTCTGCCGTTACACGCCTCAGGGCAATTGGGACGGGAAATTCGGGCAGAACGTGCCGCGCAGGTGCAAATAACACCCTTGCCGAGGATGGCAGCGCCCGCGTCTATGCCTTCGGAGGCCGGGAGGTGCGCAGCTGAACGACATTCGCCGACGCAACTGTGGCAGCCACGCTCTGCACAGCGATCTCCAGCTCCTTGGCGGTGAACGGCTTGTTGAGCATGCGATAGCCGCGGTCGAGCCAGGCACGCAACGCATCATGCTCGACATAGCCGGTCATGAACAGAATGGCGAGCGAGGGATGGAGCTTGACCGCCTCGGCAGCGAGCTGGCTACCGTTCATCGAGGGCATGGCGTAGTCGGCAATCAGCAGATCGAAATTGCGGTCCTGTTGGAGAATGGCGAGCGCCTCGCGCCCGCTCTCGGCGGCTTTCGGAATATGGCCGGCCTCCTGCAGCATCTCGCAAGCCAGATTGCATACCACCGCGTTGTCATCGACAACAAGGACGCGCATCGGCCGAAATGGCTGGGCGGGATCTCCACTTGCGGCGGTTTCGCTCGCTTCGGGCAGAACCGCCGCGCGCCGCAGATAGAGATTGACTTTGGTGCCGCGTCCCGGCGCGCTATCGACCGTCGCCGTGCCATTCGCCTGAACTGCAAGACCGAACACCATCGACAGGCCCAGGCCGGTGCCCTGCCCTGCGGCTTTGGTGGTGAAGAACGGATCGAATGCCTTGCGCTTCACCTCCTGGCTCATACCGTGACCGGAATCGGCGACCGAGATCACCACATAGTCGCCCGCATCGAGCGGCAGGTCGCTTGAGCCGCCGCCGACATGCATATTGCGGGTGGAAAGAACAAGGTCGCCGCCGAACGGCATCGCATCGCGCGCATTCACCGCAAGATTGAGAATGGCGACTTCCAGCTGCACCGGATCGACAAGAATCGGCCAAGCGTCGGTGGCTAAATCGTAGCGGACGCGGATCAGCCCGCCAATCGTGCGGCGCAAGAGCTCGTCCATGCCGCGCAGCACGTCATTGGTCTCAACGGAGCGGAAGGCAACATCCTCCTTGCGCGAAAAAGCGAGCATTTGTTTGGTCAGCTTGGCGCCCCGCTCCGCGGCTTCGGCCGCCATACCGAGCAGCCGGAGGGCGTTTGGTTCCTCGATGCGCTTCTTCGCCATATCAATACCGCCGAGGATGGCGGCGAGCAGGTTGTTGAAATCATGCGCGACGCCGCCGGTGAGGCGTCCAAGGGCCTCCATCTTCTGTGCGTGCTGAAGCTGAGCCTCCGCCTCCTGGCGACGTTCTGTCTCGGAGAGAAGCTGGCGAAGGTACTCCTGCTGGCGTGTCGCCCTGGCCAGCGTCAGCCGGGCGGTCACGAACAAAGCCAGACCAGCGAGAACCGCGAAAATGCCAAAGATCACGAGATTGGCGTACCACCGTCCGAGCGCAACGCTGCGGTTGAGATTGTAGTTTACCAACAGCCCATACTGATCAAGGCGGGCGAAAGCGCCGATCCGGACCTCGCCGTCGATGCTGGATGACGCGGCGAACTGGCCGTGGTCAGCGCTGCCAGCCGCGGCTTTGAGCAACGTGCTGGCGGGCGACAATCGATCCGGCATGGCTGGATCGCTTGGATAACGTACCAGGAGGCTGCCGTCGCTCTGGCGCACCAAGGTCGCCGTGGAGCCGCCGGATCGCTCGAAATTACGGTAAAAATCCGCGAAATAGGCGGGGCTCACGGTAATGGCGACGACGCCATTGAACACCCCGGCGCGGAACAGCGATCTGCTCACGGTGAAGGCCTTAGTCCCCTCGCTGCGGCCGCGGAACAGCGCGCTGACCAGGAGGCCCGGACGCCGGTCGGCTCCGTTGTAATACTCCCGATCCTTCGCATCGAAATCCGAAGCGGGAAAGCTGCGGCTGCTGGCAGCGATCCGGCCATCGGGAGATACCAGGAATATCAATTCGACCTGCGGCAGTCCGCGCCGAAGCTCGACCAGAAATTCCTGCAGCTCGCGCGATGAGCGGATCTCCTCCCACGATTTGCCCTCCACGCGGTCGCTGACACGGGCGATCAGCAGCTCCACACCTTGAAACGTGGCCTGGGCATGTCCTGCCAGCGTGTTGGTGATTGCCGCCACGCGCTCCTGGGCCACGGACATTTCGGCAGAGCGCGCATACCACGCAGCACCGGCGAACAGGCCGAGAGGCAGCACGACGGATAGGGCAAGCAGCAAGTGGCCGGCGCTAAGGCGGCCCCGGCCCGTGCTGATGGAATCTCGTCCCTGCTCCCGGCCAGGCATGCAGGCGGGACCTCTCGTGGTTGCTGATGAAATTATACACGCAATCCCACGGTGGCATAGCACCGGCAGCGACAGCGAAGCCGCGTCAGGCCGTATTTCTCGGCGAAATCAGCATTATCCACATGAACGAAGCTACGCTGTCGCGGCAATTTAGATGGCGGCGGCAAAAAGCAGGCCGATCTAAACGTTAGGACACGGAGGACTTTTCGCGCGCTTCTCGGCAAGACCATAAAGGCTCTCGCGCTGTGCCATCTCCGCCCAGATCTCGTCCGGCGCGATGCCCAGCGTCGCCCACAGCAATGTCAGATGATAGAGCAGATCGGCGCTCTCCCTCACGACTTCCGCACGATCGTTCACGCTGGCGGCAACCGCCGTCTCGCCGGCTTCCTCGACGAGCTTATGAGCCATTTTCCGGTTGCCAGCGACGACCAGCCGCGCCGTCCTTTCCGGAAGCGCGGTGTCCCGTTTCAAATGGTCGTCGATTGCGGACCACAATCTTGTGATGGCATCGGAAGTGGGGAGCGTCTTGGCCCGGACGTTCTCCGGAATGGGAGCACCAGCGTTCATGATCCCGGCCTCTGAGGTCTGTTTTGTCTTCGTAACTCTTTTCTTCTCACGTCGTGGCCAGCTGGCCGCTCCTCCTATTAACAAAGCTAAACGATTATAATTTGTTAAACTTTCCGAAAAGGCCAGCAATATCGCTCAATCGGGGACGACTAACTGTTGTGAAGCGCCGAGGGGCGGCACCTGCACTCCAGCGCCCTGTTGGAAAGTAGGGAAGAAGGCGCGCAGTACCATCTGTCCACCCATGCCGCATGCAATATCAGCTGCCGGACTGGGGCATGAAAAATTCCGGCCCGGAGAGCCTTGCCGGGGAGGATAAAACCGTCATAGCTGTCGCGCGGTGACGGGGTGGGAGCCATTTGCCCAGGATCGCCAAATGGGCAGCGGCGCGGCCGTGCTTTCAGAGCGCATACGCGCCGATCGGTGCCTCGCGGACCGTCGCGCCGGATTTGCAGCAGCTTCCCGCTATGGCTAGTTCAGAAACGAGTGCAGTATCTTGGGGTTGCTTTCTGCCAGCCTCTTCGTCACCTTCCGTCCCCATGCATCATCCCACGTTGCTGACGCGCGAGGCGCTTCCCCATGACACCGTCGCCCTCGCGCGCTTCCTGCTCGGCAAATGGGTGATTCGCGAGCTAGCCGAAGGTGAGGCCGGCGGCCGGATCGTCGAGACCGAGGCCTATCTGACCGGCGATGCGGCGAGCCACGCTTTTCGCGGGATGACGCCGCGCAACCGGGTGATGTTCCTGGAGCGTGGCCACGCTTATATCTACCTCGCCTATGGCACCTCTTTCATGCTTAATATCACCAGCCAGATCGTAGGCGTCGGCGAGGCCGTGCTGATCCGCGCGCTCGAGCCGGTCACCGGGATCGCCGTGATGGAGCGCAACCGCGGCACGACAAACTTGCGTGACCTGGCCCGCGGTCCCGGCCGGCTAGCCCAGGCGCTGCGGATCGATCGCAGTCTCGACGGCATCGACCTGTGCAGCCCCGGGGAACTGTGGCTCGGCGCCGCTGACGATGTGGCTGGCGAAATTGGCGTCAGCACGCGCATTGGCATCACCAAGGACGCCGAGCGGCCATTGCGTTTCTTCCTGCGCGGCAACCGCTTCGTCAGCGGGCCACGGGCGCTGAACATCTAAGCCGGCTCGCTTCACGCCGCTTTGCGGGCTATCCTGAGACAGCCGGGAAGGACAAACGCCCATGAAACTGTTCTGGTCGCCAACATCGCCCTATACGCGGAAAGTGCGTGCGGTCATCATCGAGAAGGGCCTCACTGACCTTATCGAAATGGCTGGGGTGGACGTGTGGGGCGACTACGGCGCACTGCACACCGCCAACCCGCTCGGCAAGGTGCCTGCCATCGTGCTTGACGATGGGCAGGCGCTCTACGACAGCCCGGTGATCTGCGCTTATCTCGATGCCCATCCAGCGGGAACGGGAGCGCCGCTCTATCCGGCGGAGGCTCCCGAGCGCTGGCATGTGATGAAGGCCGAGGCGCTCGCCGACGGCATACTAGACTTTGCGGTCGGGCTGGTCGTCGAGGGCCGTAAGCCGGCAGATGAGCGCTCGCCAAGCATGGCCGTGCGGTGGAAAGCCGGGATCGAGCGGGCGCTCGATACCGCGATGCCGGCAATCGAGGCGCTGCCGCAGCGGTTCACCCAAGGCCAGCTTGCGCTGGCCTGCGCGCTCGGCTACCTCGACTTCCGCTTTCCCGAGACCGACTGGCGCACCAGCCGGCCCGAGCTCGCGCGCTGGTATGAGGAGCAGAAGGGCCGCCCCTGTCTCGCGCAGACGGTCCCCTATGTGTGGTCGGAGACGAAGCGCATCGACTAAGGCAGCATCTCTCTTTTTCTCCCAGAGCCGCAGGGGCGCTTTCGCTTCATCCGGTAACGCGCCGAGCTTCTGCGCGAAGAGCATCTGGATATCTGATGCCTTCAACGGCTCGTTTGATAGACGCTTCGCGATGATTTCGGACGTGCGCATTCTGTGCGCCAAGTCATGCAAGCATGTCTAAAAGGATAGGCAATTCAGGTTCCAGGGCGGCGGACTTTAAATCGGGCTCGGTGAGCCGCCCTATTTCTCTGTGTGCACATCAACTTAATCCAAAAAGATGGCGCGCCTCGTCCGCTGATGAGACGGCCGAGCAATGGCCCCTTCAATTTTTCCAGAATTGGATTCCGTCCAGGAAGCGTTTGATGGCGGGCTTGTCGCTCTTCGCGCCGGCTCCCGCCTGACCGGCCCCGCTGTCGCCGGCCGAAGAAGGGCTGCCCTCGGCTGTAGACGAAACCGGCGTGCTTGCGCCCGTACTGCCCGGCCAGAGGTTGGCGAAGAAACGACTGGCAGCGTTGCTTTTCGCCGGCGCCGATTCGGGGGCATGCTGCCGGAAGGAGGCGGGCTCATCTACGATTTCGCTCTTGAAAGGAGCCTGGCGAAATGGGGAGCGCTCCGGTGGCGAGGGGGTCGCGACCAGCCTTTCATCCTTGTGGGTTTTTGCCGGTTCCGGACGTGGCGAAGCGATGATCGCATTGGCGCCTGACGGGAGCTGAGCAGCGCGCGGGCGCGGCTCGGGCACCGAAGGCGTCTCGACGGGCGTTGCATCCTCCAGGCTTTTCTCTGGCTCCGGGCGCGGCTGGACGATGGCGGCGTTCTGGGCTGGTCGCACGATGATCGGTACGGCTTTGTCGCCGCTTCCACCTGCTCCGGGCGCGGCTGGACGGTTGGCGCGGTCTCGGCTGGCTGCACTATGACAGGCGCGGCTTCTAACTGCTCGGGGCGCGGCAGTGCTATTGCAGCTTTCTCGGCTGGTCGCATCGTAAGAATGGGTGCCCCGCCGGTCCTGGGCGCCCCGTCCACGCGCCACTGACGCCACGAAGCCACAGCGGCATCGCTGGCGGGTGGTAGCAAAGTAATGGGGACCGCTTTCGGCTCGAGCGGCTGGGGTTGCGTTTCGACCTGCTGAGCCGATCCCTCGTCAGCCAGCGCCGGCGATTGCCAAAACTGTAAGGCCAAGGCCGTTACAGCAAGACGAAACTTCCAAGCGATCGCGGTTGAGCGAACCATGCCACGCTCCGTCGTCGAATAACCGCAAAGAGGGCGTCCTCATGCAAATTCCGGAAGAAAACAGTCTCCCAGTGCTCACGCTTCGACGTTATGCGGCGAAAACGGCAAAGCGAGGCCAAATCTAAAGCGATTCAATAAATCACCTCAAGCTGCGCAAATGATTTGCCTGGCACAGAGCGAGCGATGCAGGACTATGTTCGAACACGAGCTGCCGCCAGCGTGTGCCGTCCTAAGCTGAACTGCGGAGCTTAATTCTCCAAGTCCGAGATGAGGCTCAAGCAGCGTTCAAGGCTAGCTTCGGCGTTAGGTCGACAGTTTCTGGCGCGTTAAGCCGCGCTTCACCGCGTCCGCAGCTTTCCCGTCTTAAGTTATCCCCGGGTCCCCTTCCCGCGCATACACTCGCCCTCGTTCCTTCCCCTGAGGGACGCACGGGGCACTCGAGACCGTCTCACCGTGGGGGAAGGAAGCGGTGCCTGAGGAACGCGAGGGCATGGCTGAACCGGAATTAGAGGCCTGAAAAATTGGCCGGAAACGGAGGTCAGCCTCGCGGTGGGTGTAACGAACCCGGAGTCAGGGGTACGTGTGCTTCCTCCTGGGTTGCGATACCCAGGACAGTCGCGTGTGCCGAGACAGTGTCGTCCGGGACGCGAAGAATGGTAAGGCGAAGCAGCGGGGGCCAAAATATCACCGCGCGCGGGCGGCCATTAGGGCCACCCAACATACATAGCGAGAGGCCTTTATGGCCGCCCGCGCAGTCCCTCGGTTACGGAGCGAACCTTTACGGTGAGCGACCAACAAAGAGGGAAAAACTGACGCAAAGCCTCGCGGGCCACGCCCGGCGAGAGAGCGAACCTTTATGGTGAGCGACCAACAAAAGAAGCGAACCCTCATGGTGAGCGACCAGGAAAAATACGCGCTCTTTGACAATCAAGCTCAGGACGTGAGCGCCAGTGCCTCGGCGAAGCTCAAGCGGCGTGCAGCCTTGCCGTCGAAATAGATGAAAGCGAGACGCCGCCGCCGCGAAACCATGCGGGCTGGAAGGGGATCATAGCGCATGGTTTCCCCGCCCAGATGCGGGGTGATGGAGGCGACGTCGACGGCTTCATCGGTTTCGACCCGCAGAAGCTGCAGGATTTCGCCTGCTGCAGTGCGGCCGGTGAAAGGGATGCGCGCGAGGCGCAGAAAGCTTACCGGGTCGGGCGCGTTGGCAAAGCCGGAGACGAATGCGGTTTCGACGAGATCGAAATCCGGCTCGAGCGCAGGTCCGGTCTCTTGGGCGGCTTCGGGATCATGTGGCGTCTGCCATTGGGCGGGGCGGCGGGCGGCGTTGTGTCCGGGCCCGTGATGGTGATCGTGATCCGCATGATTGTGGTCATGGTCATGGCTGTGGGGATGGTGATGATGTCCGCGATGCATGGGTGGGCCTCTAATAGCTCACTGGCTTGTCGATGATGGCCTTGTGCTTGCCGAGCGTACCGTGCGCGACCTGCGAGCCCAGTGCCTCGACCACCACGCGCACGCCGAGCAGGGCGGTGATGTCGGAGGTGTCATAGGGCGGTGAGACCTCCACCACCTCCAGCCCGCAAATGCCTGGGGCGGTGACAAGGCCAAGGAGCTTGAGCACTTCGCGCGGCAGGAAGCCGCCCGGCTCCGGCCAGCCGGTGCCCGGCACGAAGCCGCAATCGACCGAGTCGATGTCGAAGGAGATGTAGACCGCATCCGTCCCCTTCCAGGCGAGCTCCAGTGCGATCTCCGCCGTCTTCTCAAGGCCGAACTTTTCGATGTCATCGATGGTCAGGACGTTGGTCTGGCGCTTGCGCGCTTCGGCCACGCCATAGCGCGGTACCTGCCAGCCACCGATGCCAACCTGCACCAGATTTGTCGGCGAGACATTCGGCATGTTGGTCGCCCAGTACCAGGGCGTGGTGTGCATGCGCTCGTCCAGGTCCTTCTCCTGGATGTCGATGTGCCGGTCGAAATGGATGATGCCGATCTTCTTCGAGGTGCAGTTGGCGATGCCGCGCACGCAGGGAAAGCCGATGGAATGATCGCCGCCCAGCATCAGCGGCAGCGCGCCGGAGGAGAAGACGTGGCTGACGCCGCGGGTGATCTGGTCGAAGCTCTTTTCCAAGTTCGCGGGGATGGTGAAGACGTCGCCGGCATCGCACAGCGTCATCTGCTCACGCAGATCGACGCCCATCTCGTAATTATAGGGCGTGTAGAGCGCCGAGATGCGGCGAATGCCTTGCGGGCCGAAGCGGGTGCCGGGGCGGTAAGTTGTGCCGCTGTCGAAGGGAATGCCAACAATCGCGGCGTCGTATTTGCTCACATCGCGCACATTCTCGACATAAGGCGCCTTGAGAAACGTGTTGATGCCGGCGAAATGCGGCAGCTCTCCGCGGGCAAAGGTGGAGATCGAGCGGTCGGTGATCAACTCCGCGCCGGGCAACCCCATGTCGAGCGCCCATTGCTGCTCGCGCCGCCAGCCGTCCTCGGACAGCCTCCCCTCGGCTTCGACGGCCTTCCAGCCGAAGGTCTCGCGCGCGTTAAAGTCGGGGTGATGCGGGCGCTGGACCTGCGGCGTAAATGGCGGGGGCGTTTGCCTCTTATGCGTCGGACGTCTCGGGGACTGGTAAAGCATGGCTGGCTCGTTCTTTCTCTGCAAGTCTGGTCGGATTGGTCTGCAACGTTGGCCCACCATCGACCGGCACGCCGTTCTTGAGAGGCAAGTCATAGGTGATGGTCGCGCCGTAAGCGGCGGGATGCTGCGGGTCGTGGCGCACTTTATCAAACACGATGAGGCGTGTGCCGAGGCGAAACGCCTCGGCGATGTCATGGGTGACCATGAAGATGGTCATCCCGGTTTCGCGCCAGATCGACAAGAGGAGTGCCTGCATGTCGGCGCGGATGCCAGGATCGAGCGCACCGAACGGCTCATCCAGCAGCAGGACCTTCGGGTGCTTCATCAGTGCCTGGGCGATGGCGAGGCGCTGCTGCATGCCGCCGGAGAGCTGCGCCGGATAAAGGCTCGCGGCATGCGGGATGCCGATATGGCCGAGCATCGCCATCGCCTCGTCGCGCGCCTGGGCATGGCGGCGGCCGAACAGCCTGCCGCTCAGCGGCGCCGCGGCGAATTCGGCGGGGACGATCAGGTTCTGCAAGGACGGTCAGGTGCGGGAACACCGAATAGCGCTGGAACACGATGCCGCGCTCGGGTGTGGGCTCCTCCGGCACCTTCTCGCCGTCGACATAGACGCCCCCGCGCGTTGCCGGCTCCTGGCCGAGCAGCAGCCGCAGGAAGGTGGACTTGCCGCAGCCCGAGGCGCCGACGATGGTGCAGAAGGTGCCCCGCTCCACGCTGAGCGACACCCGCTCGAGGATCGACATTCCGCCATAGGCGACCCAGATGTTTCTGGCCTCGATATAGCTCATAGCGCCTGCCCGCTCAAATGCGCCCAACGATAGGCCGGCCGCGAATAGGCGAGCAGCACGCGGTCGAGCACGAAGGCGATGAGGGTGATCCAGGCGACATAGGGCAAAATGATGTCCATCGACAGATAGCGGCGTACCAGGAAGATTCTATAGCCCAGTCCGCCGGTCGAAGCGATGGCTTCGGCGGAGATCAGGAAAATCCAGGCTGGCCCGAGGCCCAGCCGGATCGCGGTGATCAGCCGCGGCATGACCTGCGGCAGAACCACGCGCAGGATCATCTGCCAGGTGCTCGCACCCAGCGTCAGGCCCTTGACGATCTGCTCCTGCGGGATGTCGGCGACTGCCTGGGCAATGGTGCGCACCATGACCGGCGCGGTGCCGATCACAATCAGCATCACTTTGGAGGTCTCGCCCAGCCCGAACACGATGAACAGGATCGGCAGGATGGTGATCGGCGGGATCAGTGAGATCGCGGCGACGAACGGCGCGAACCCGGTGCGGGCGCGGGGGATAAAGCCCATCGGGATGCCGATGACGAGGGCCAGGAGCGCTGAGATCGCGATGCCGCCGAGCAGGCGCGCGAGGCTCGCGGCAGTGTCGGACCAGCACCGCCGATCGATGACGGCCGGAACCCTAGACGCGCTGCACGAGAGGAACTAAGCAAGTTGAATGCGAATTGGCGGGATAAGGCGGCCATCGTCAAAGGCGCCGGTCCCCGCGCAGCGGCGCGACCTCCTTGCGGCCGGCCTGCATAAAAAACGGGCAGAAGCGTCGACGCAGAAGCAGCGGCGATTTCCTGCGACGCCGACGGTGGTGGGGCAAATGCGCGTATGTCTGATAGCAAGGCTTGAGCGTGCTCGGCTTTTTGCCTACTCCTTCTCCCCATGAACATAGCCCGCAAAATCACCGAAGCCCCAGTCCAGGCACTCACGTTCATTATCGAACACCCTCTGGGTGCTGGCATCGCCCTGCTGCTGGCGACCATCGCGGCCCTGGTGGTTGCCAATTCGCCGCTCGCGGAGAGCTACAACGCAGTCCTGCACGCCTATCTGGGCGGGCTCAGTGTCGGGCATTGGATCAACGACGGGCTGATGGCGGTGTTTTTCTTACTGGTCGGCCTCGAGCTGAAACGGGAGGTGATCGGCGGCGAGCTCGCCAGCTGGCAGCAGCGGATTCTGCCGGGCATCGCGGCCACTGGTGGCGTCGCCCTGCCGGCGATCATCTTCAGCGCGGTGAACTGGAGCAACCCGGAAGCGTTGAAAGGCTGGGCAATTCCGGCCGCAACCGATATTGCCTTTGCGCTCGGGGTTCTGTCGCTGCTTGGCCCTCGCGTGCCGGTGTCATTGCGGCTGTTCCTCACCACCATCGCCGTCCTCGACGACCTCGCCGCTATCATCATTATCGCGCTGTTCTATACCGCCGAGCTCTCAGTGCTGATGTTGGCGCTGGCGGGCGGTGCACTTGCCATGCTCCTCGTTCTGAACACTTTGGGCGTACGCGCAATCTGGCCTTACCTCCTTATCGGCATCGGGCTCTGGTACTGCGTACTGCAATCAGGCGTCCACGCGACGCTCGCCGGCGTTGCCCTGGCGATGACCATTCCTTTCCGGGTCGCGGACGGGCACTCCTCGCCGCTGTTGCGTCTGGAGCATGCGCTGCAGCCTTGGGTCGAGTTTCTCATCCTGCCGGTGTTCGCATTTGCCAATGCTGGTGTGTCGCTCGCCGGGTTCAGGCTCGCCAGCATTTTTGAGCCGCTGACCTTTGGCATTGCGGGAGGTCTGTTCTTCGGCAAGCAGGTCGGTGTGTTCGGCAGTGTGTGGCTGGCCGAGAAGAGCGGCCTCGTACGCCTGCCGGAAGGCGCGAGCTGGGCGCAGCTCTATGGCGTGGCGCTGCTGTGCGGTATCGGCTTCACCATGAGCCTGTTCATCGGGCTGCTCGCCTTTGGCGGATCAGCCGCGATGCAAGACGCAACCAAGATCGGCGTGCTGACCGGCTCTCTTCTCTCTGCCGTGGCGGGCTATACGCTGTTGCGGCTGGTCTCTTCGGAGGTCGCCGAGCGCCAGGCCGCTTGACGCAGCGCCAGCCAGCGGCCTACTCCAAGCTTTGCGCGACCGCCTCGCGCAGCGCATCGATGCCGACGCGCTTCTCCGCCGAGGTGGCGATCACTTCCGGATAGGCAGCGCCGTGTTTCTTGACCGCCTCGGTCGCGGCGGCGATGGCTACCTCGACTTCGCGGGCTTTGAGCTTGTCGATCTTAGTCAGCACGAGCTGGTAGGACACAGCGGACTGGTCCATCAGCTCCATGGTTGCGCGGTCGTTCTCCTTGACGCCGTGACGGCTGTCGATCAGCAGGAAGACCCGCCGTAGCTGCGTGCGTCCTCGCAGATAGTCCTGCACCAGCTGGTTCCAGCCGCGCACCAGGCTCTTCGAGGCGCGAGCATAGCCATAACCCGGCATATCGACGATATGCACCTCTTCGCCGAGGAGAAAGTAATTCAGCTCGCGGGTGCGCCCTGGCGTATTGGAGGTGCGCGCCAGCCCCTGGCGGCCGAGCAGCGCGTTGAGCAGGCTCGACTTGCCGACATTGGAGCGCCCACCAAAGGCAACTTCAGGGATCCCCTCCTCGGGCAGCCCGGCGACTTTAACGACGCCTTTGACGAAAACCGCCGGCTGGCGGAAGAGCTGCGCAGCCCGGGCGGCTAGCGCTGTATTGTTCTCGGACATGGCCATCTTTTTCCGCGCCGCACGCGACGGATTGCGCTGCCCCCTCCCGTACAAAGTCACGCCGACGGAAAGCAGCAATGCTCAAAATCAAAACGGGAGACTAGATCATGTCGAGGCGAATTCAAGTCGTGGCTGCGTTCTGCGGCGCCCTTTTCGCCAGCTCCGCATTGGCAATGGCCAGCGCTGAGGCCGGAACCGTTACGAAGACCTGGGTCGGGCCGAACGGCGGAAGCGTCCACTATCGCGGCGATGGCGTACCCGGCCATTATCGCGGCGCCGTTACGGTTACCACGCCTGAAGGCGACACCTATCGCCGCGTCACCAAGTTTAATCGCGGCCCCAATGGCGCCATAGTCTCGCGCCGCTGGGTAGGCCCAAATGGGGCAGCGTTCGTTCGTGGCGGTGTCCGCTACTGAGCCGCATTCGGCGGGGGCAATCCCTAACTCTCCCTAATACACCCGCTCCCGCCGGCCCGCTGGCGCCCCGCAGCGGGTCTTTTGGCGTTGGCATAGGGCCGATGCTGCCGATACGTCCGATGTTATGCAGCTAGCCACAACGCAATAACCTCGCATCCCAACCGGAAGTAGAAATTGGGCGTACGGTGCAAAATTCTGCCCATCTTTGTGGCAAGGATGGCACATCTTTGTGGCAGAGAACTGTGATTTATCCCCCATTTAGAGGATGTCTGGTTTGGTGAGGTTTGCTAGAAATTTTCGTAAACGTTGATCCGTCATTGCCGAGGAAGGCGACTGAAGCTGAGTGAGGCGGAAGGGGTCGCCTCACAACTCAACGTTCGGGGGGTCACGTCCCACGCATAAATAACGAAACGGGTCCCCCACGCTTATCCGTTCTAACTTTTTTAGGAGAACTTCATGAAGAGATTTGCTCTCGTATGCGCTGTCTTGGCTTCGGCAGTCCTTCTCACTGCTCCGTCCGCCTATGCCAAGAAGGTGAAGATCGGGAACGACAACGAAATCGGCTCCGAAAATGACAATCGTCGGAGCGTCAACAGCGGCAACACCCGGATCGGTGGCAATGGCCGCACCAAGATCGGCAACCGCAACACGATTGGCTCCTTTAACGACAATCGGCGCAGCCGCAACAGTGGCAATACCTCGATCGGTGGCAATGGGCGGACCAGAGTCGGCAATGACAACATCATCGGCTCCGGCAACGACAACCGCGGCAGCCGCAACAGCGGCAACACCAAGATCGGTGGCGGCGGCAGAACTTCCGTCGGCAGCGGCAACGTCATCGGTTCCGGCAACAACAATGCGGGCAGCCGTGGCAGCGGCAACACCTGCATTGGCTGCTGATCGCAAAGCTTCAGCGCAATAACCCTGGAAGCCGGGTAGGGTCAGCCTGCCCGGCTTTATTGTTTTCTCCTCGATGCTGGAACGTAGCCTTGAGTAACAGCGTTTCAGCAAGACGCCGATCGAGGCAAACCGAAAGTGAGTATCGCCATGAACAGCACCAATGCGGCAATCATCTCAAGTGTCATACTTATTGGGGCGCTGTCGTCTTTAGCTCATGCCAGCCCGGCGAGTATTGGCATTGGCCTTAGTGACTGCAAAAAAGATTGTAGAATGAAAGCGCTGTCGACAATGGTCGCCGATAAGAGGAAGGCCAAGGATCAGGACGACGAGGACGATAGCGAGATGGATGACGATAGCGATACGGATCAGGGCGCGGACGTCGATATCGGGTCGGGCAAAGTGATCGGCAGCTTCCGCGACAACAGCGGCAAGGTTGGAGCCGGCAACACCTATATCGGCCCAGGCGGGACCGTTCCGTGTAACAAGGCCGAAAAGGGCGGCAATAAGATCCTGAAAGACAAGAACCAGGGCAGCAAGGGCAGTGGCAAGGTCACCCTCGGCGAAGACTGCGAAATGGGAACGGGCAATACGATTGGCGGCAATGACAATCGCGGCAGCACCGGCAGCGGCAACGTCACGATAGGGAAATAGGGTACGCCGTGCGGTCTTACGCGGCGAGAATGCCGGATGCCGGTGTTCTCGCCACCGCTACGCGCTGACAGGTAGGTGCAATTTTTTGCCCCAGTTTCCTGCCTGGGCCCGATCGGCGCGGCTTAGATCCCGATAAAGCTGTCCGTCAGCGTGCGATTGGAGCCGGGAATATAGGCATCGAATGCTGCCCAGAACTGGTCGCGAATTTCGTCCCGCTCCTGCAGCAACTCATGCTTGGCACCGGCGATCACCAGATGACGACAGGTTTTGACATGAGTTGCGAAACGCTCGATTGCGCGGGTCGAGACGACGGTGTCATTGCTGGCGGCGACGATAAGTGTCGGCACCTTTACGGACGGGGCGAAATTCATGGCATTGATCTGCACGATGGAGCGGCAGGCTGCATTGAGCCAGCCGATTGTCGGCGCGCCGAGCCCAAGCCAGGGCGCTGTCTCCAGAATGTCGCGTACGCGCTCATAGCGAAGACGGTCGCTGGTCAGTTCGTTGCCGGCGAAAGGTCGGAGTTCCCACGGCTTGCTGCGCCCGCCCGGGATGAAAAAGTCGCCCGCCCCCAAGAGCACCAGCCCCTCGATCAGGAAGCGTAGCGCCGGAGCTGCGGTGATCTCTCTGGCGATGTCGATCATCGGAGCGGAAAGGATCAGCCGGTCGAACCAGCACACTTTGGTCAGAGCCGAGCGCAGCAGGATATGCCCGCCCATGGAATGCCCCATACCATAGAACGGCGCAGGGCAGTCCGGTAGCACAATCTCGTTCATGAATTGGCGCAGGTCGGTGTCGAATTGGGCAAAATCCTCGACATGACCTTTGCTCGGATTACGCAACAGCCGGTCCGATCCGCCCTGGCCGCGCCAGTCCATCATCGCCACGGCAAAACCGCGCCGCCTGAGATCGGCGACGGTCTCGAAGTACTTCTCGATGAATTCGCCGCGCCCCCCAAACAGGCATACGGTACCGAGCCGCTTCTCCGCAGTCCTCGGCCAGAGGCAATAACGCACATTGATGCCGTCGCGGGCCAGCATTGTGCCGGGAACCGCGCCGTTCGGAACGGGGTTGCGCGCTATCCCAACGAGCTCCATAGCCATTCTCTTGCCCTTTGTGCAATTGGCATAACGCAGGCCCGAGCAAGGCTCAAGATCGAAGGCGAGAAACGGCTCTCGGCATTCCCAAGCGTGCGATAGGGAGGGGGCTTGAAAAGCCACTCGCGCCTCCTATGTTTTTGATCGCACGCCATTTATGGGTGCAAACCTTAGTTCGAAGCCCGGCCTCACGGCGGGCGAGAATCATGTCGCTTCTAATGGAGGATATGTCATGAGACGCTTCGATCTCTCACCGCTTTTCCGCTCCAGCATCGGTTTCGATCATCTTGCCGCGGTCCTCGACCAACTGGCCTCGGTCGATTCCGACAATGGCTTTCCGCCCTATAATATCGAGCGGCTGAGCGAGCACGAATACCGCATTACAATGGCGGTCGCGGGATTTTCCAACGATGACCTCAATATCGAGGTCAAAGAGTCCACTCTCTCCGTCCGCGGCGAGAAAAAGGGCGAGGCCGCCGACCGCGAGTATCTGCATCGCGGCATTGCCGCCCGGAATTTCGAGCGCCGCTTCCGCCTCGCCGATCATGTCGAGGTGACAGGCGCGACGCTTGAGAACGGCTTCCTGAATGTGGACCTCAAGCGCGAGATCCCCGAGGCCATGAAGCCGCGCACGATCAAGATCGGCAAGCCTGCGCAGAATGGCAAGGTCTCCGGTGAGGCCGAGAAGCTGCAAATTTCTGCGTAAGCAGCCATACAGCCTGCAAAGGCTTCTCCCCCGAACCCCGCCTTCTCCCCGAGGCGGGGTTTTTTCTTTTTTATCGACGGGCGAAGGTCGCGACCAGCTCGATATGCGGTGAGAACACGAATTGATCTATCGGCGTGACGCCTGTGAGCTGGTAACCGCCATCGATCAGTGCTCTGGCATCGCGGGCGAAGGTTGCCGGATTGCAGGAGACGGCGACCACGTGTTTCACTTTCGATCTGGCGAGCGTCTGGGCCTGCGCAATGGCGCCGGCGCGTGGCGGGTCGAACACCACGGCATCGAAGGCATTCAGCTCCCCCCAGGAGAGCGGCTCGCGCACAAGATCGCGCCGCAAAGGGGCAATCGGCTTCAGGCCAGACGCATGGCGGGCCGCGGCAGTGAGCGCGGCGAGCAGCGCCGGGTCAAACTCGGCCGCCGTCACGGATGCTTTGCGCGCGAGGGCGAAGCTGAAGGAGCCAAGGCCGGAAAACAGGTCGGCGACCTTGCGCGCTTTGCCCACACCCTTGGCGACGAGCTGCGTCATCGCCTGTTCCGCTTCCGGCACGGCCTGCAGAAAGGCGCCAGGCGGCAGATCGACGCTCACGCCCGACAGCGTGACGCGCGCCGGTGCGGTGCTGAACAGGATCTCCGGGCCGAAGACGATGCGGATGATGCCGGCATCCTGCGCCAGAGCGGCGAGGCTCGGAGAAAGCCAGCGGACGCTGCTTGCCCTCCGGCTCGATCACCACATCCAGCCCGTCGTCGCATGCCGTGACCATGACTCGCGCCTCTCCTCCGTGCAGGAGCGCCGAGCACAAGGCGCGTAGGGACGGCAATGCGGCCTCGAAGCGCGGCACGAGGATCGGGCATTCGCGAATGTCGATCACCTCATGGCTGAGCGCCCGGCGGAAGCCGAACAGCACCTCTCGCCCGGCTTTGACGGCGGTGAAAGCGGCGCGCCGTCGGGAATGCGCAGAGAAGGCAAGCACCGGGGCGACCTCCGCCGTGATGCGATCAAACGCCAGCGCCTCGATCAGCCGTTGGCGCTTCCATTCGAGATAAGCAGGCGCGGCGAAGTGCTGCAAAGCGCAACCGCCGCATGTCCCGAAATGCCGGCAGATTGGCGCGACCCGATCCGCCGATGGAGCGAGAATAGCTGTAGGCGTGCCGCGGGTGCCTTCGAGCTCGGCGGTGATCCGCTCGCCAGGAAGGGTGAAGGGAATATAGACCGGCCCGGCCTCGGTTTCGACCGATGCCGTCGCCTTGCGCGCCCAGCCGGTCGATCGTCAGCTCAAGGCGCATAAACGGCGCCGAGCAGATATTCGATATTCCCCGACTGGCCGGTGATCGGCGAAACCATGCCCTCGACCTGCCGCCAGCCGGGCTGCGCTGTGACGAAGCGCTCGACGCTCGCCAGTGCTTCGGCGCGCGCTGCCTCGCTTTTCACGATGCCGCCCTTGCCAACCGCCTCACGTCCCGCCTCGAATTGCGGCTTCACCAGCAGCACGGCCCAGGCGCCGGGAACGGCGAGAGCAAACACCGCCGGCAGGACTTTCGTTAGCGAGATGAAGCTCACATCTGCGGTGATCGCATCGATAGGCCGCGAGATGACCGAACGATCGAGAGTACGCGCATCGGTGTCCTCCAGCACGGTGACGCGGCTGTCCTCGCGCAGCGAAGCGTGAAGCTGCCCGGTCCCGACGTCCACGGCGTAGACACGGGCCGCGCCAGCTTGCAGAAGTGCCTGCGTGAAGCCGCCCGTCGAGGCGCCGATATCGAGCGCTGTCCGCCCTGCCGCATCGAAGCCGAATGCCTGGAGTGCCGCGATGAGCTTCAAGTTACCGCGCGAGACATAGCCACTCCAATCCTCCGCGATGGCGATCTCGGCGTCTTCAGGCGCAGTGAAACCGGCACGCATGACCGGCCGGCCATTCACGGTCACCAGACCGCGCAGGATCAGATCGCGGGCCCGCGAGCGTGACGGCACGAGCCTCCTTTCGGTCATGAGCTGGTCAAGGCGCATTTTTCCCTCGCTCGATGATAGTGGCGGCCTTAATGTGCGCGACCGCGCGGGGAGAGCGGCGCGCGAACCGACAATCAGCCAACCAACTCCTGAAAGGTGAGGCGATGGAGCGGACGTCCTATTCCTATCTATCACCCAAATGCGCCGTGGTGAAAGCACCGGAAAAGGGCGGCTATGCCGTGCGGGCGACCGCCCCGATCGCCAAGGCCGAGGTCATCGCCGTGTGGGGCGGTGCAATCGTGGGGGCCGACGAGCTGGCCGGTCTTGCCCCGGAATATCGAGAGCATACGCTACAGGTGGAGGAGGGGCTGTTCCTCGCCTCGCTCATCCCGGACGATGCCGCCGACTACGTCAACCATAGCTGCGCGCCCAATGCCGGGCTGTTAGGCCAGATCGTGCTCGTCGCGATGCGCGACATCGGCGTGGGGGAGGAAGTCACCTTCGACTACGCCATGACGGATGGCGACCCCTACGATGAATTCCCGTGCGTGTGCGGCGCCGGTAATTGCCGGGGCAGGGTCACCGGCAATGACTGGCGGCTACCCGAGCTTTGGCACCGCTATGCCGGCTATTTCTCGCCCTATCTCCAGCGCCGCATCGAGCAACTGCGCGGCTAAGCCTTTTCGCCCGTCCCGATGATCTGGCTGCGGCCGAGCGCCTTGAACACGCAGTCTACGACCGACTTGGCGTCAAGGCCGGCCTGCTCATACATCTTTTCCGGCTTATCGTGGTCGATGAAGCGATCGGGCAGAGTGAGCGTGCGAACCTTCAGGCCGTCATCCAGGAGGCCGTCGCGGGAGAGGAAATGCAGCACCTGCGCGCCGAAACCGCCCACCGAGCCTTCCTCCAGCGTGACCACCACCTCGTGATGGCGGCAGAGCTGACGGATGAGCGCCGCATCGAGCGGCTTAGCAAAACGGGCATCCGCCACCGTCGTCGAAAGGCCATAAGATGCGAGCTGGTCGGCAGCTTTCAGCGACTCCGGGAGGCGTCCACCGAACGACAGGAGCGCAACGGCTGAGCCTTCGCGCAGGACACGGCCTTTGCCAATCTCGAGCGGCACGCCTTCCTCGGGCATATCGACGCCCATACCCTCGCCTCGCGGATAGCGGAAGGCGGAAGGGCGGTCGTCGATCGCAGCGGCGGTTGCAACCATATGCACCAGCTCAGCCTCATCCGCAGCGGCCATCACCACAAAATCCGGGAGGCAGCCGAGATAGGCGACGTCGAACGAACCGGCATGGGTCGGGCCATCGGCGCCAACGAGCCCGGCACGATCAATGGCAAAGCGCACCGGCAGCTTCTGAATGGCGACATCGTGCACCACCTGGTCATAGGCGCGCTGCAGGAAGGTGGAGTAGATCGTGGCGAAGGGTTTGTAGCCTTCGGCCGCGAGACCAGCGGCGAAAGTCACGCCATGCTGCTCGGCGATGCCGACATCAAAGCAGCGGTCGGGAAACTCCTTGCCGAACAGGTCGAGCCCGGTGCCCGACGGCATCGCGGCGGTGATGGCGACGATCTTGTCGTCCTTACGTGCCTCCTTGATCAGGCTCTGCGCGAACACCTTCGTGTAGGAGGGTGCGTTGCTCTTGGCTTTGGCCTGGGCGCCGGTAATCACATTGAATTTGCTGACGCCATGATATTTGTCCGCCGATTTCTCGGCCGGCTGGTAGCCTTTGCCCTTTTTGGTAACGCAATGCACCAGGATCGGCCCGAAATGAGCATCGCGGACATTGCGTAGCACGGGGAGCAGGTGATCGAAATTGTGCCCGTCGATCGGGCCGACATAATAGAAGCCGAGCTCCTCGAAGAGCACGCCCCCCGACCAGAAATTACGAGTGTATTCCTCCGCGCGCGCCGCCCGGCGCTCCCAATCCTTGGGCAGGCGTTTGGCAAGATGGCGAACGACGTCGCGGATGTGAAGATAGGTTTCGCTCGATGCGATGCGCGCCAGATAGGCGCTGAACGCGCCGACTGGCGGGGCGATGGACATGTCGTTGTCGTTGAGGATGACGATCAGGCGCTTGTCCATGGCGCCGGCATTGTTCATCGCCTCATAGGCCATGCCCGCGCTCATCGCGCCGTCGCCGATCACGGCAATGACGTTGTGCCCTTCGCCTTTGAGATCGCGCGCCACCGCCATGCCAAGCCCGGCCGAAATCGAGGTGGAGGAATGGGCGGCGCCGAACGGATCGTATTCGCTCTCGGCGCGCTTGGTGAAGCCAGAAAGGCCCCCACCCTGACGCAGGGTGCGAATGCGGTCACGGCGACCGGTCAGGATTTTGTGCGGGTAGGCCTGGTGGCCCACATCCCAGATCAACTTGTCGCGCGGGGTATCGAACAGATAATGCAGAGCCACAGAAAGCTCGACCACGCCGAGACCGGCGCCAAGGTGACCACCGGTTACCGAGACCGCATCAATGGTCTCTCTGCGCAGCTCATCGGCAATCTGCGGAAGATCTTTGTCAGTAAACTCACGCAGGTCTTCAGGTGTACGGATCTGATCGAGAAGCGGTGTTTCACTCATACTCAAACATCTCTCATCAAGCGCCGGCATCTCCTCCGGCCGAGACGAGATTGGCCTAATTTTTCAGCTGATTCACGTAAATTCGGTCGAATAGGTAACACGTCTGCGTCACTGGGCCACATCCAGCGGGGCCGATCCCGTAGGCTGGCCCTGGGCATCGAGGGTGATCTTCTCGACTTTCGCCTCGATCCGCCGAAGGAGCTGCTCGCAATGCGCTCTCAGCGCCTCGCCCCGCTCGTAAAGCGCGATTGAGGGCTCCAGCTCGACATCGCCGCGCTCCAGCTTGCCGACGATCTGCTCAAGCTCTTTCAAAGCCTGCTCGAAGCTCAAACCGGCAATATCGGAATTGTCGCGCTTGCCTCCGGCGTCATCGCCATTGCGCGGCACGGATGGATTGCTTTTCATTTGCTGGCCTCCATCAGAGTCTTCACATGCACGCCTACCGAACCGGCAAGGCCGCGCAGATCATAGCCACCTTCAAGCATCGACACTACGCGCCCGCCTGCAGTTTCCTCGGCAATTTCCAGAAGTTTGGCGGTCGCCCAGCCGAAATCCTCTTCTAGGAGCATCAAATTGGCCAGCGGGTCGTTGCGATGGGCGTCAAACCCTGCCGAAATAAGCACGATATCGGGGCGGAAGTTCCGAAGCGCCGGAAGCACGCGCTCATTGAAGGCCGCCTTGAACTTGTCGCCGCCATCGCCTGCACGCAGCGGCGCGTTACAGATATTGTCCGCCACGCCGGTTTCGTCCGGTGCGCCCGTGCCCGGATAAAGCGGCATCTGGTGGGTGGAGGCGAAAAAAAGATCCTTGTCGCTCCAATAGGCCGCCTGCGTGCCGTTGCCGTGGTGGACATCGAAATCGACCACAGCGACGCGCTCCGCTCCGTGCTGTTGGCGGGCGTATTTGCCGGCGATCGCGATGTTAGAGAACAGGCAGAACCCCATCGCGCGGGACGGCTCGGCATGATGCCCGCAGGGCCTCACCGCGCAGAAGGCGTTCTTCGCCTTGCCCTGCATTACGGCATCGACAGCCCGCAGGCCCGCGCCAACCGCCCGCAGGCCCGCCTCGAGCGAGCCGGGCGACATCACCGTGTCGCCATCCAGATAGATGAGACCTTGCTCGGGCACTGCGTCGCGGATCGACTCGATATATTCCGCCGGGTGCACGAGTTTGAGCAGCTCGAAGTCGGATTGTGGGGCCTCTTCGCGGACGAGCTCCTTGAAGAGCTCGTGGCCCATCACAGCGTCGATGGCGCGCATCCGGTCTGGCCGCTCAGGATGGCCTGGACCGGTATCGTGATCCTTAAAGGCGGGGTGGGTCAGATACAGTGTAGACATAAGACCAGCTCACCACGCTTTCACAGATTCGGCAAGTTCCGGTGCCCATTCCTCACGCGCGCGCTTTCAGGCTGACAGGCGCTGGGCTATCGTCCGGCACGAAGAAATCCTGCATCAGGTCGACGCTCGGGTCGACGCGGTAGCGCTCGAAATCGGTCATGCCATCGGCGGCAAGCAGGGTATCGTCGATGAGAAACTGGCCGGTGAAGCTGCGCGAAGGCTGAGTAAGGATGAGATGCGCGGCGTCGGCAACGATCTCGGGCGTACGACTGGCACGCATGATGCGATCGCCGCCGAGCAGATTGTTGACGGCAGCCGTGGCGATGGTCGTGCGGGGCCACAGTGCGTTCACAGCGATGCCTTGAGGCTTCAGCTCCTCCGCGAGGCCGAGCACACAGAGGCTCATGCCGAATTTGGCAAGAGAATAGGCCAGATGCGGCGCGAACCATTTCGCCTTGATGTCGAGCGGCGGCGACAGCATGAGGATGTGCGGATTGGCGGCCTTGGCCAGATGCGGCATGCAGAGTTTCGAGGCGAGATAAGTTCCGCGAGTATTGATCTGGTGCATCAGATCGAAGCGGCTCATCGCAGTATCCACGGTGCGGCCGAGATTGATGGCGCTCGCATTGTTGACCAGGATGTCGATGCCGCCGAAGATTGCCGCGGTTCTCTCCACGGCGGCCGCAAGCTGGTCTTCGAAGCGGATGTCGCACGCCAAGGGAAGCGCCTTGCCGCCCGCCTTCTCGATCTCCTCGGCCGCGGTATAGATGGTGCCGGGGAGCTTGGGATGCGGCTCCGCCGTCTTGGCGGCGATGGCGATATTGGCGCCGTCGCGCGCGGCCCTGAGGGCAATCTCAAGGCCAATGCCGCGGCTACCGCCGGTGATAAACAGTGTTTTGCCCTGAAGCGTCTCCATGCGTCCTCTCCCCAGCGCTATGATGCACTCAACCCGGCGCTTTAGCACAATAGCGCAGGCTGGCCGGAAATGCTTCGCGGTCTAGCGGCTACGCGCGAAAGCGGGAATCCCGTCATGCCGAGGACGGTCGCTGGCTAAACGAGAGAGCCGGTTTGGCGCGCCGGCCAAACCGTTGCGATGCGAGCGCGCCGGCTATGCTCAGACAGACTTAAGGGCCTCAGGCCGCTGCGCGCTCCCGCGCCGGGCTTTTCAGTGCCGCGATCAGCTCTTGTTCGCGGGCCTTTGCCTTCACAACGGATGCCGTCTTTATCGGACCGAAGCCGCGGATCTGCTCCGGCAACGCGGCAAGTGCAATGGCGGTCTCATAAGTCTCCGGGCTCAGGGCGCGCGCGATATCGTCCAGAGCAGCCTCATATTCTGCGATCAGCCGCCGCTCCATCTTTCGCTCGGCATTAAAGCCGAAGATGTCCCAGCGCGTACCGCGCAGGCCCTTCATCCTGGCAAGCAGACGGAAGGCGGTCATCATCCATGGACCGAACCGCATCTTGCGCGGCCGGCCGGTTTCCGGATCGGGCTTGGCGAGCAGCGGCGGGGCGAGATGAAATTCCAGCCGATACTCGCCTTCGAAGGTGCGCTCCAGCTGCCTCTGAAAGCTCCCGTCGGTGTAAAGCCGCGCGACCTCGTACTCGTCCTTATAGGCGAGCAGCTTGAAATAGTTGCGCGCGACGGCCCAGGCCAGCCGATCGCTGCTAGGGGTGCGCTCGCGCTCCAGCGCCCGCATCGCCTCGACACGCGCGCGGTAGCGCTCGGCGTAAGCGGCGTCCTGATAGGCGGTGAGGAACGTCACGCGCCGCGCGATCGCCTCGTCCAGGGTTTCGGAGATCCGCTCGCCCGGGATCGGTTTGGCGGCAGACTTGACGCGCGCCTCCACCTCTGCCGGGTTGTGGGCGAGCAACCGGCCCCAACGGAACGCAGCCTCGTTGGCCGCGACCGCGACGCCGTTGAGGCGGATCGCCTCCAGGATCGCCTCGGGCGACAGCGGCAGCAGGCCCTTCTGGCTGGCAAAGCCGAGCAGCAGGATATTGGCCATGGTCTTATCGCCGGTCAGCACCGAAGCGTAGTGTTGTGCGTCGACGAAGCTGCAAGCGCCGGCGCCCGCGCGCTCCTCCAGCGCCCGGCGGATTGCGGCCGCTGGCAGCGACAGGTCCGGCGAGCGGGTGAAGGTGGCCGTCATGGTCTCGTGCGGGCTCGCCACCACTGAAGTGCGCCCGGCACGAATTACGCCCAGCACCTTGGACGAGCCGGCCACCACCAGATCGCCGCCGACGACGAGGTCGGCGCCAGCGAGCGAGGCGCGAATGGCCCTGATGTCCTCCGGTCGCTCGGCAATGCGGACATGGACGGCGACCGGTCCACCTTTCTGCGCCAGGCCCGACATGTCAATGATGCCGGTGCCCTTGCCCTCCAAATGCGCGGCCATGCCGAGGATCGCACCGACGGTCACAACACCGGTGCCGCCGACACCGGTGATCACCATGGAATAGGGCTGCTCGATCCCTGGCAGTGCCGGCTCCGGGAGGCCCGCGAAGACGTCGTCACTCGGCAGGGTGCGCGTCGCCGGCCTTTTGCGCTGGCCACCATGCACAGTGACGAAGCTCGGGCAGAAGCCCTTCAGGCAGGAAAAATCCTTATTACAGGCATCCTGGTCGATGGCGCGCTTGCGGCCGAACTCGGTCTCGACCGGCTCGATCGCCACGCAGTTGGACTGAACGCCGCAATCCCCGCAACCTTCGCAGACCAGCTCGTTGATGATCACCCGCTTGTCCGGATCGGGGTAGGTGCCGCGCTTGCGGCGACGCCGCTTCTCCGACGCACAGGTCTGATCATAGATGAGCAGCGTGACGCCGTCCTGCTCGGCCAGTCGCTTCTGAACGCTGTCGAGGTCGTCGCGATGGGAGATGGTGGTTCCGGCTGGGAAGCTGGCAGTCCCGCCATATTTCTCCGGCTCGTCGGAGACCACGGCGATGTGGTGAACACCTTCCGCCGCAATCGCATACGCCATCTGCTGCACAGTCATATGGCCGTCGAGCGGTTGGCCGCCCGTCATGGCGACGGCGTCGTTGTAGAGCAGCTTGTAAGTGACGTTGGTCCCGGAGGCGACGGCCGCGCGCACCGCGAGGCTGCCCGAATGGATAAAGGTACCATCGCCGAGATTCTGAAACACATGCCGGCGCTTGGAGAAAGGCGCCTCGCCAACCCAGTTCGCGCCCTCGCCGCCCATTTGGGTGAAGCCTTCGGTCGAGCGGTCCATCCACTGGGCCATGTAATGGCAGCCGATCCCGGCATAAGCGCGCGAACCCTCCGGCACCACCGTGGAGGTGTTGTGCGGGCAGCCGGCGCAGAAGTAGGGGATGCGCTCAATCAGCGTTTGCGCCTTCATGGCCTGGCGCTCGGCGGCTTCCAGCTCGGCGATCTTCGGCCGAATGTCGGGCGCCTCCATCATCTGGGTGATGCGCCGGGCGAGCGCCAGGGCGATCTGCACCGGCTCGAGCGCCCCCTTGGCCGGGAACAGCCATTTGCCGTCTTCGTCATGCTTGCCGATGATCGGCGGGCGGACCTTGGCGTTGTACAGATATTCCTTGATCTGCACCTCGATCAGGGCGCGCTTCTCCTCCACCACCATGACCAGCTCGAGGCCTTCGCCGAACCCCATGACGCCTTCCGGCTCGAGCGGATAAGGCATGCCGACCTTGTAGAGCCGGATGCCGAGATCGGCCGCGCGCACCTCGTCGATGCCGAGCAGGTCAAGTGCCTCGCAGACGTCCTGGTAGCTCTTACCGGTGGTGATGATGCCGATGCGCGGATTGCGGCCGCCCGAGAGAATGATGCGGTCCAGCTTGTTGGCCTTGGAGAAGGCGACTACCGCCGGGCGCTTGTAATCGTGGAGCCGCGCCTCCTTCGCGAGCGCGGTGTCGCCCAGCCGGATGTTGAGGCCGCCTTCCGGCATCGCGAAATCGGGGATGATCGGAGTGACGCGATCCAGCGAGGCATCGACCACCGCGGTCTGCTCGATATTGTCCTTCACGCATTTGAGCCCGACCCAGACGCCGGCAAAGCGCGACAGGGCGAAGCCATAAAGACCATAATCTAGGATTTCCTGGACATTCGACGGATTGAGTACCGGGATCATCGCATCGACAAAAGCGAATTCCGATTGGTGCGCAGAAGTCGATGACTCGCAGGTGTGATCGTCGCCCATTAGCGCGAGCACGCCGCCATGTTTGGAGGTGCCGGCATGGTTGGCATGGCGGAACACATCGCCCGAGCGGTCGACGCCCGGCCCCTTGCCGTACCAGATGCCGAACACGCCGTCATATTTGCCCTCGCCGCGCAGCTCGGCTTGCTGCGAACCCCAGAGCGCGGTTGCGGCCAAATCTTCGTTCAGTCCGGGCTGGAAGGTGAGATTGTGCGCGGCGAGCTGTACCTTAGAGCGGTAGAGGGTGAGGTCGAGATTGCCGAGCGGAGAACCGCGATAACCGGTAATGTAACCCGCTGTAGTCAGGCCTGCCTCAACGTCACGGGCGTGCTGCATCATGGCAAGACGCAGGATTGCCTGGGTCCCGCTCACATAGATGCGACGCTTCGTGAGGTCGTATTTGTCGTCCAGGCCTACTTTCGCGAGGGGCATGACGCACGCCTTTGGCTAAGATGTTGCTCGCCTTGATAATATTATGACCTAAATTTAAACGAACAGAACCCACAGCAACATTTGATAAGGCTACCCGCAAATCCCGTGCCAATGGGCAGCACTCGGCTGAATCAGATTGCTCCTTAGCTGGTATGTAGGATAGCGCGCATCGCAATTCATCCCCGCCAATTCCGCCGCTCGGCTAAAGTCCTCAGAGCGCCGATTTGGGCTTGGCCACTGGGGGCGCCGCCGATATGATACAATATAACAACAAACGCAAGGGTGTCATGCGCAGAGCGGTTCTCCTCTGTCTACTCATTGCAGCTCTGCTCGGCGCGGTGAGGCCGCTGGCTGCCGAGCCTTTGCACGTCGTGGTCACGATTGCGCCAATCCATTCGCTTGCCAGCGCGGTGATGGCGGGCTCCGGCAGCCCGCAGCTTCTCGTGAAGGGCGCCAGCTCCGAGCATACTTTTTCGCTGCGGCCTTCAGATGCGCGCAGTCTCAGCCAGGCGGATGTGGTGGTGCGGGTCAGCGAAAGTCTGGAGACGTTTCTAAACAAGCCCATCGCGACCTTGTCGCAAAATGCAACGGTGGTGGCGCTGGCGACCATTCCCGGCCTGAAACTGCTGCCACCCAGGGAGAGTGGCGCGTTCGAAGCCCATCATCATGAGGACCACGCCGGCGCCGGGCATGAGGGTCTTTCCGAAAGGGAACTCGATGCGCATCTGTGGCTCGATCCAGGGAACGCGGCGCTGATCGCCGATCATCTTGCCGCGGTGCTCGGCCGGTTGCGGCCGGCAGACGGCGTTACCTTTCAGGCCAATGCCGCAAAACTGAAAGAGCGTCTGGGCGCGCTCGACGCCGAATTAAGGAGTGAGCTCGCAGGGCTGCAGGACGCACGCTTCATCGTGTTCCACGATGCCTATCAATATTTCGAAGCACGTTATGGTCTGACCGCCTCTGGCTCGATCACCGTCTCGCCCGAGCGCCAGCCTGGAGCGGCGCGCCTCGAGGCGATCCGGGCCAAGATCGCCGAAGCGAAATCGGCCTGCGTGTTCTCCGAGCCGCAATTCGAGCCAAAGCTCGTGTCCCGTCTCGTGGAGGGAACCACGGCAAATACCGGCACGCTGGACGGGCTCGGCGCGGGTCTTCCGGAGGGACCGGATCTTTACTTCACGATGATGCGGGCGCTCGCTGCGAGCCTGAGGGCTTGCCTCACAGGCTGACCCTTGCGGTGCCTATGCCGCGGTCCCATCGGGGCTTGCCAGCACTACAATATAGCCGTCGGGGTCGCGCAGCCAGCATTCCCAATGGTTCGGGTTCGGATTGACGTGGCGGGCCATGACGATCTCGGGCCGCATCTCAGCGACGCGGTCCATCGCTGCGTCGAAATCATCGATTTCGAACCATAACAGCAAGCCATTGCCATAAGGCTTATCCACATCGCCAATCGGGCCGTGATGATGCTCCTCGGCAAAGCTGTGCAGTTGGAGGATGAGTGTGCCGTCCGGCGCGAACAGACGTTCATATTCCCCGCCGCCATGGCCGCTTTCGCAGCCCAGCAGACGCTGATACCAGCGGCTGCTCGCCTCGACGTCGTTAACAGCAATCAGGGGCTGGGGGCGCATCGCAGGTCTCCCGAGCAGGTAAAGGCATAATGCTGCCGCGAATTGCGGCGTTCTTCGGGCGATGCCCCCTCAAAGACAAAGCAGACGCGCGGCAGCCGCCGACAGATCAATCAACATGGCATCGCCGCGCACCAGCATCAGATAGGCAGCGCCGACGCAGAGAACGCCGATGCCGGCAAAGATGGCAATGCGCAGGTGAAGCGGCACGCGCGTGCTCTTTCGTTACTCCGCAGGTGCGGGCGCCGCGGCGGCGACAAGCCGGGCTGAAGGCTCCTCCCGGATCGGCAAGTGCAGCACGGCGGCCATCAGGCTCACGGCGATCGAGGCCCACCACAGCATATCATAGGACTGGTAGGTGTCGTAGAACCAACCGCCCAGCCACGCACCCAGGAAGCTGCCGATCTGGTGAGAGAGGAAGACAATGCCGTAGAGCGTCGACAGCCAGCGCGGGCCGAAGAAGGTGACGATTAAGCCGCTAGTCAGCGGAACGGTGCCGAGCCAGAGGAAACCGAGGATCGCCGCGTAGATCACCACGGTGGTTTCGCTGAGCGGCAGGTAAAGGAAGGCGAGAAACACAGCGCCACGCCCGAGATAGATGAGGGTGAGCACGATGCGCTTCGGCATGAGCTCGCCGGCACGGCCGCAGAGATAGGTGCCTGCAATGTTCATCAGCCCGACCACTGTCAGCGCGATCACGCCCAGGCTGGCATCGAAACCCTTGTCGGTGAGAAAGGCAGGCAGGTGCACGCCGACTGCGGCAAGCTGAAAGCCACATACGAAGAAGCCTGCAGTGAGAAGCAGAAAACTCGGATGCCTCATGGCCTCGCTCAACGCCGCCCCCATGCGCTGCTCCGATGCCCCGGAGCTGCTTTGGGCTAAGTCCTTCGGAACGGCGCGGGAGAGCGCGAAGCCGAGCGGCGCCATCAGGGCGGCGGTTGCGGCGAGGACAAACAGGCTGATCACCCAGCCGGTGCCGTCGATCAGCACATGCACGTAAGGCAGCGCCGCGAACTGGCCGATCGCGCTGCCCATGCTGGTGAGGCTTAGCGCCATCTGCCGCTTCTCGGGCGGGGCGGCACGTCCGACGACGCCGAACACGGCGCTGATGCCGCTGCCGGCAACGCCGAGACCGATCAAAATGCCACTCATCACCAGCCCGGTCTCGCCGGAGGAGCTCGCCATCACGATGAGACCGATCACGTAGAGCACAGCGCCCGTGAACAGCACCCAGAGCGCACCGAATTTATCGCTCAGGGCACCGGCGAAGGGCGAGCCTATGCCCCAAAGCAGGTTGAGCAATGCGATGGAAAGCGCGAACACCTCCCGGCTGACATGCAGGTCCTGCGTGACCGGCTTCAGATAAAGGCCGAAGGTCTGGCGAATGCCCATATTGATGGCAAGGATCGTCCCTGCCGCGAGTATGATGAACCAGAGCAGGTCGGTGCGCTTCTGCATAACGGAGTCTCAGGGCTGAATGCTGCATCGCGGCAGCCGCGCAGGATGGGCTATGTGCCCTTCCTATGTCCAACGACGTTTCGTCCATGAGGATTATCACGAACGCTTATGAAAGCGCGTCTGCACCTAACAAACCGTGATCCACTTCGACTGGCAGGCCGTCCTCCCCGAAAGAGCGGCTGCGCATGTGAATCCGCCAGCCCGTGTTGGTCTTGAGGAAAGTGAACAGATTGTAGCGCGCCACCCGCCCGAGCCTGCGGAAGGCGGAAGACGCGGAGGCGACGCCGACCACATAAAGTGGGCCGTGCGGCGTGATAAGCGGGGTGATGCTGTCGCGGTGGGCATGGCCGTGCAGCACCAGTTCGGCGCCGTGCTGGATCAGCCGCGCCTCGGCCCTGTGCGCGTCATGGAGTGCGCTCTTCCAGGACGACATACCGGGCAGCGGCGGGTGATGGATGAGAATGATCCGGCAAAGCTGCTCCTCGCGCATCGCATCGAGGATCAGGCCCAGTTTCGCCAATTGCCGCGATCCAAGCCGTCCAGAGGACATCAGCGGCAAAGTTGGTATGGCGGAGGAAAGACCGATCAGCGCGATCTCGCCGAACCGGCGCACAAACGGAAAACCGTTCTCCGGCTCGTAGATCAGGCCGGCGCTTTCCCAGCTCGACTGCGTATATTCATCCCACTGGCGGTGGCCAGGATCGCGCCTGAGCCGCACATAGGCGTCGTGATTGCCGGGGACCACGCTCACGGTTTCGGGTGTGCCGATGGTTTCCAGCCAAGTGCGGGCGAGGACGAACTCTGCAGGCAGCGCGAGGTTCACCAGATCCCCGGTGACGGCAATGTGGTCGGGGCGCTGCGCGGCAAGATCGGCCATCAGCCGGTCGAGGAATACACGGCTGTATTGGCGGCGTCGCTTCTGCCAGTTGAGATAGCCGAGCATCCGCTTGCCGAAGAGGTCCCGCGAGCGCGGCCGCGGAAGCGGTCCGAGATGGATGTCGGACAGGTGAGCAAGCGTAAAGGTCATGCGGGCGCCGGGTTAGATGCGGGGAGCATGCCGCGCGGGCGCGACGACTTCAATGCGTTTCCAGCTTCAGCTCGATGATTTCGGGGACTAGCCCGGTTTCTTCGACGCGAATGCGCCCGACCGTGACAGGCAAGCGGAAGCGGCGCGGCCCGGCGCTGCCAGGATTGATGAACAGCACGCCGGTCTTCTCCTCGATCCTGGGCTGATGGGTGTGCCCAGAAATGACCGCTGAGATGCCCGCCGCCACCGGATCGATAGCCAAATCAGCGAGCACATGCAGGACGTGAATGTTATGGCCGCCGAAGGATAGCGTCTCGGTCGCGCCGAGTGAGGCCGCCCAGGGGCCGCCATCGACATTCCCACGCACCGCAAACACCGGGGCGATCGCCATCAGATGGCCTAGCACGTCCGGCTGCCCGACATCGCCGGCGTGGATGATAATATCGCTGCCGCGCAGCGCCTGGAGCGCTTCGGGGCGCATCAATCCATGCGTGTCAGAAATGAGGCCAATCACCTTGGTCATGGCGCGCCATCAAGCACATTGATGGCTACAGCTCAAGCGTTTCCCGAACGCAAAGCGCAACCCACCCAAATGTTGAGCAGATTTGGGCCACGTCGCGGCGGGCGAGCGTCCCGCCCCGCCAGCTCAACTCTTCTTTTCGATCTGCGCCTCGGCGCGCGGGTTGCGGCGCATGCTGCGCCGGATATTGGTCTCGATCTTGCGCAGCGACCATACGACCTGAACCTCAGAGGTGCAGCTGCCGCGCAGCACGAGCTGAAGGCTGCGCTTTTGGATGATCGGGTCGGCGAGGAAAATACTCTCCTCGATGCTGACCTTGGCCCCGGCCGCGCGGAACTTCCACAGCTGCGCATCGGGAAGGGTGAGGCTGACGCTGTTCTCCTCGGCATCGAGGCGCGGCGAGACGCGCGGATGTAGATGGAAGCGGATGCTGAAGCTGTCGCTGTCCTTGGTCAGCGGCCGGCCATGGGCGGGACAGGCAAGCTGGTCGATCCCCTCCAAGACCACGCCATTTGCCGTCAGCCGCAGTCGGCGCTGATGGATGAAGCCGAAGCGCTCGCGATAGCCGTCATGCATGCCGCGCATCAAGAGGTCGCCATTGTCCTCCCGTACCTCGCCGCGAACCACGCGCGGTCCGGCAAGCATGTAGCTCTCACGCGCTGGGTAGCGCGATTTGCGCCTGACGAGCCGAGAGGAGGACAGATCGTCTATGGCGAGCGTCGAATGCGCCAACGTCGCGCGGGCGGCAACGCCCCACTCGCAGGCTTCATCGCGCGGCGCCCCGCAGTTGACGATCAGCGGCTCAATGTCCGAGGTCATCTCGAAGGCGAGGTAGCCGGCATGCGCCTGTCCGCTGACGGCATGGGGCGGGGGTGGACCGGCATCGGCGATGACCGTGGTTTTGCCGCGTACCATCCGGCAATAGCCGCTCTGAGGTGTGTAGAGCTCGGGCGTATCATCATCGTCGGCATGGGCGAGGATCGCCGCGGTGAAATCGGAGCGGGTGGCGGACATGCCATTGAAACGGGCGAGCGACCCATCGCCAAGGCGCAGAAAACGGATCATCCCCATCATCCGGTTGATGGCCGCGTTCAGCACTTCGGGCGTCTCATGCGAGCGCGCCAGGAAGCATTGCTTCAAAGGGAGGAAGTCGAGTAGCAGCTCGATGAGGGCGCTCGGATTGCGCGAGACATGCCCGCCATCCGGCCAGATCTGCCGATCGAGCTCGGCGCCGAACACCGGCAGATAGGTGCTGACATAGACCTGCTGCTCGGCGATGCACAGCCCCGCGAGCAAGAGCGCCGTTAAGGCCCGCAGCTTGGGCGCGGTGGCTCCCGGCTCGGCGTAGCTGACGGTAAGGTAGTGCAGCTCGCGCGAGAGCTGCTGCATCATGCTGTCGTAAAATGGCGCACTCGCACCTTCGAGCAGGAAACCGGAATGCGACAGGAGCGCAATCACGCGGCGGGAGACAATGTCGATCTCCCAGGCGATTGCCGGCGCGCGGCTCGAATGCCCGATCCAGTCGGTGATCAGCGCGCGGCCTTTCTCCCGGGCAATCTCATCCTGCGCGGCCTGGAGATTGTTGAGCCAGCCGAACGCGTAAAGCTCCCTCTGCCAGAGGGGGCTTGGCGGCTGGACGAGGAAGGGCAATTCCGAGCCGGTCAGGGCGACGGTGCCCGCAAGGCCGAAATAGCCGTCGTAAAGCTCGCTGGCAAAGCTTGGATCGGCGGTGCGCAGATCCTGTGGGACGATCAGCAGGTGATGGGCGTTGGGCGCACCGGTCAGCGCGCGCGAGACGGAAGATGAGAGCACATAGCGTAGAGCTGCGCGTCCGGCGTCGCTCATGCTGGCGACGGTGCTGCGGGCGTAGTCGTTGATCGAATCAGAGATCATATCTGCTTTGTACGATGCGTCGTGATACATGACCAGGGCAGCCAAAGAGCGGGTGGCTCTTGGGGCCAAATTTTCCAGAAGATTTTCGTAAGATTATGCCCTTTTGATGAGCCGTGCGGCATAGAAGCCATCCATACCGCTGAGGTCCGGATCACTAAGCTGCAGATAATGCGGCAACGTACGCAGGGCTCCTGCGCTGTCCAGCCATTCGCTCCGACCCGCTATTTCTTCCGGGTTGATGGGGGAAAGCTCAACATCGCCGCGCTCGCCAAGGAGACGGGCAATCTGGTCCGCGCCTTCGGCGGGCTCGAGCGAGCAAGTGCAGTAAAGCAGCATGCCGCCGGGCTTGAGCATGGAAAGGGCGTTCTCGATGAGGCGGCTCTGGAGCCTGACCAGCTCCTCGATGTCCTCGGGGCGCTTGAGATAGGCGACATCCGGATTGCGGCGCAGCGTGCCGGTGGCGGTACAGGGCGCATCGAGCAGCACGGCATCGAGCAGCTCCGGCGGCACCCAGGCGCCGGCATCGACGACGAGTGTCTCGGCCCCCAGCTTCAGGCGCGCGAGGTTGGCCTTCAGCCGCTCCAGACGCGGCGCGGAGAGATCGACCGCCGACACCTTTGCCCCCTTCTCAGCAAGCTGGGCGGTCTTGCCACCCGGAGCCGCGCAGAGATCGGCGACGCGTTTTCCCGCGAGATCACCCATCAGCCGCGCAGGAATTGCCGCAGCGGCGTCCTGCACCCACCAGGCGCCGTTCGCAAAGCCCTCCAGGTCTTCCACCCGACCGCGCGTCGCCAGCCGCACGCTGCCGGTCGGCAGGACGATGCCGCCGAGCTTCTCGGCCCAGCCTTCCGGGTCGGATTTGACGGTGAGATCGAGGGGCGGCTCGATGAGATGCTGGCTGGCAATGCGATGCGCCTCGTCGAAGCCATAGATCTCGTACCAGCGCTTCCACAGCCAGTCTGGGGTGTTCAGCTCGCTTGCGTCCTGCTGCGCGGCGATCGCCTCGCCTTTTTCGGAGACGCGCCGCAGCACGGCATTGGCGAGCCGGTGAAAGCGCCGGGCACCGTGATCATCGCGCACCTGATGCACGGCGAGATTGATCACCGCGTGCGGGGCCGATTTCAGGAAGACGAGCTGGGCCGCGGCAGCGAGCAGGATTTCGTCGAGGGCGCCGCGCGCAGCTGGCAACGGCTTTTCGATGAATTTGCCGATGATGACGCGCAGCTGCCCGGTCCGGCGCAACGCCGTCATTGTGATGGCGCGCGCAAAGCCGCGATCGCGCGGCTCAAGGCCAGCAAAGGTCTCCTCGCTGGTGAAGCGGTCCCAGACCTCATCGAACGGACGGCGTTGCCTCAAGACGCCCGTCAGCAGCTTCACGGCTAAACGCCGCGCGTTCAAGCCGGCACGATCCGCTGGGCTCAAGCGGTCCTCACGGGAGCGAAGATTTAGAAAGCCGAACACCTCGCGAGCCTTGCTTCGGCCTTGGGTCGGCTGTTCTTTGCATAGCGCGCATCAGATTCGCAAGGCCGCCCTTATCCCCATGGTCCGCCGCTGCCGCGCTGCGAACCGCGACCCCAGGGGCCAGATGCAGCTGCCGCTTCCGCGCCCTGCGCGCCGCCAGTCTGGTTCATTTCCCGGGCGATCTCCTCCAGCGCGGCGATGCGGTTCTCGGTATTGGGATGTGTCGAGAACAGGTTGTCCATCCCCTGTCCGCTCAGCGGATTGATGATGAAAAGCGGCGCAGTAGCAGGGTTTCTCTCGGCGCGGGCATAGGGGATCTGGTGGGCCGCCGCATCGATCTTGCGCAGCGCCGAGGCTAGCCAGAGCGGACGCTGGGAGATCTCAGCGCCGCCCTTGTCAGCCTCGTATTCGCGGGCGCGGCTGATCGCCATCTGAACAACGGCTGCGGCAAGGGGGGCCAGGAAAACCATCAGCAGCGTGCCGATCACCCCAGGTCCGCCGTTATTGTTGTTGCGGTTGCCGCCGAACCACAGGCCGAAATTGGCGAGCATGGAAATGGCCCCGCCGATGGTTGCCGCGATCGTCATGGTGAGCGTGTCGCGGTTCTTCACATGCGTCAGCTCATGCGCTATCACGCCTGTCACTTCCTCGCGGCTGAGCATATCAAGCAGGCCGGTGGTAGCGGCGACGGCAGCGTGCTCCGGGCTGCGGCCGGTGGCGAAGGCGTTCGGCTGATCGGCATGAATGACATAGACGCGCGGCATCGGCAGGTCGGCATTGGCCGCGAGCTGGCGCACGATGTCGTAAAGCTCGGGGGCCGCGCGCTCGTCCACCTCCTGCGCATTGTGCATGGCGAGAACGACCTTATCGGAATTCCAGTAGCTGAAAAGATTCATTCCCAGCGCGACCAGAAAGGCAATCACCATGCCCTGCTGGCCGCCGATGAAGAAGCCAACAGCCATGAACAGGGCCGTGAGGAAAGCCAGAAGCACAGCAGTGCGAAAGAAGCTCATGGGTTTGGTCCCGTCCGGTGCGGCCTCAGCGCAAGCTTGGTCGCCAATACAATTCGCTTATATGATGGGATGAGAATATTTGCACAACAAGAGAGCATTGGCCTGGAGAAACACCGGACAGGAAAGAAAGGTTCTCGGGGGCATGGGCAACAGCAGCATCAATCCCGCGGCAGAGGGCGCCAAAGACGAAGCTCCGCGTCCGCTCACCCCGGCTGCGCAGCGTGCTCTGGCCGAAGCGGAACAGCGCCGGGCGGAGGCCGATCGCAGACGGGCCGAACACGCTGAGGAGGTTGGGCGGACCGGCCCGGATCCCGCGCGCTATGGAGATTGGGAAAGGAACGGAATTGCCTCAGACTTTTAGAGGCCTTCAGTCTGCTAGCAAACAAAGTTTAGTTGGCTCCCTTCGCCGTCAACTCTTTGTTAATACGTGAAGTTCCGCGTCAAGAAAAATCCGTACCGCCAGAAAAAAGTGGAACCGAGCCCGAAGCTGTTCAGTTGTCGAGGGTATGACTACTGCCCATGACCATAGCGCCCCTCTAGTGTTAGTCGTTGAAGACGACGATTTGTTAAGGATCGCCAGTAGCATGGCACTCAGCGCAAGTGGATTTCGCACCGTCGAGGCGCGAAGCGCGGATGAAGCCGTCGCTTTCCTGGAAGAGCATAACGGCGTCGATGCCATATTCACCGACATCTCCATGCCCGGCAGCATGAACGGCCTGGGGCTGGCGCATCATGTCCGGCGGAAGAAGCCCTTTACTTATGTGCTGATCACCTCCGGTGATGATTTGCCGGCGGAAGAGCCAATCCCGCCCTATAGTGACTTTGTGCCCAAGCCCTACGCTCTGCCGCACATTGCCGAGATGCTTCGCCAGCACGTCTCGCAGGAGAAATAATCCGAGGGATATAGGCCTGGAGTGGCTGACCGTCTTGACCAGCCGGCGGCTCGGCATTATTGTAACTCTTTGGTTACTTACAGATTTCCTGCATAAAGCATAACAAGAGCGCATTAGCGCCAGAGAATGGAGGAATTGCGCCATGGCGACCCAGCGGCTTGGGCTGATCATGCACGGCGTCACCGGACGCATGGGCCTCAACCAGCATCTCATACGCTCGATTGCCGCGATCCGCTCCGAGGGTGGCGTTGCGCTCTCGAACGGCGACCGAGTGATGCCCGACCCCATTCTCGTGGGCCGCAACGCCGACAAGATCGCGGCGCTGGCGAAACAGCAGGGCGATCTACGCTGGACCACCGATCTCGACGCCGCGCTCGCCAATCCAGAGGACACGCTGTTCTTCGATGCCGCCACCACGCAGATGCGCGCCGCTCTCCTGGAGCGCGCGATTGCGGCCGGCAAGCACATCTATTGCGAAAAACCGATTGCCGATGATCTGGCCAAGGCGCTGCGCGTAGCCAAGCTGGCCAAGGAGCGGGGCATCAAGAATGGCGTCGTGCAGGATAAATTGTTCCTGCCGGGCCTACGCAAGGTGCAAATGCTGCGCGATAGCGGTTTCTTCGGCCGGATGCTCTCGGTGCGCGCCGAGTTCGGCTACTGGGTGTTCGAAGGTGACTGGCAGGCGGCGCAGCGCCCAAGTTGGAATTACCGCCTCGCCGATGGCGGCGGCATCATCCTCGATATGCTCTGCCACTGGCGCTATGTGCTCGACAATTGCTTCGGCAAGGTGAAAGCGGTGTCGTGCCTCGGCGCGACGCACATCCCACAGCGTTGGGACGAGAACGGCGAGCCATACGACGCCGATGCGGACGACGCGGCTTATGCTACCTTCGAGCTGGAGAATGGGGTGATCGCCCACTTCAACTCGTCCTGGTGCGTACGAGTCCGGCGCGACGATCTCGTCACCTTCCAAGTGGATGGCACCGCAGGCTCGGCGGTCGCGGGCCTGACCCGTTGCTACACTCAGCACCGGGTCAACACGCCCAAGCCAGTCTGGAATCCGGACCAGCCGCAACCCATCGATTTCTATAAGACCTGGGACGAAGTTCCCGACAACCAGACCTATCCCAATGCGTTTCGCGTCCAGTGGGAAATGTTCATCCGCCATCTGGCCGAAGGCTCGCCTTGGCAATACGATCTGGTCGAGGGCGCCAAAGGGGTTCAGCTCGCCGAGCTGGGCCTCAAGAGCTGGCGCGAGCGGCGCTGGCTGGATCTACCGGCGCTGGAGATGTGAAATGCCTGCAATCGATCTGCCCGCTGGCGGGCGTAAACTTGAGCGCTACATCACCCAGGAGCCGCTGTCGCTCCCGGCGAAGAATGCCGGCGACTTCAACCGCGTCGCCTTCTCCGCCGCCCATGTGGTCGCCGAGCCCTTTGCCGATGTCGATCCCTGGCTGGATGCTGCCATCGACTGGGACGCAACCATCGCCTATCGCCATTATCTGTGGGATCTCGGATTTGGCGTTGCCGAGGCGATGGACACCGCGCAGCGTGGCATGGGGCTCGACTGGGCTGCCGCGAAAGAGCTGATCCGCCGTGCTCTGGAAGCAGCAAGGGAGCGCGACGGCGCGCTGATTGCCTGCGGCGCCGGCACCGACCATCTCGCTCCCGGCCCGAACGTCACCGTCGATGATGTGATCGCCGCATACGAGGCGCAGGTCGGGAGCGTGGAGGATATGGGCGGGCAGGTGATCCTGATGGCGAGCCGCGCACTCGCCGCCGCCGCGAAGAGCCCTGACGATTATATTCGCGTCTACGACCGCATCCTCTCACAGGTGGCGCGGCCGGTTATCATCCACTGGCTGGGCGAGATGTTCGACCCGGCGCTCGCCGGCTACTGGGGGAGCGACGACCATGACGCGGCGATGGAGACCGCCCTCGCGGTGGTTCATAGCCATAAGGACAAGGTGGACGGCATCAAGATTTCGCTCCTGTCGAAGGAGAAGGAGATCGCCATGCGCCGCCGCCTTCCTGAAGGCGTGCGGATGTATACCGGCGATGATTTCAATTATGCCGAGCTGATCGCTGGCGACAGTGAGGGTTACTCCGACGCCCTGCTTGGCATTTTCGACGCCATCGCACCGGCAGCCTCGGCGGCACTGACGGAGCTCGGCCGCGGAGCGCAGAATGCGTTCTTCGACATCCTCGAACCCACCGTCCCGCTCTCCCGGCATATTTTCAAGGCGCCGACCCGCTTCTATAAAACCGGTGTCGTCTTCCTTGCTTATCTCAACGGCCTGCAGGATCATTTCGTCATGGTCGGGGGACAGGAGAGCGCTCGCTCGCTCCAGCACTTGGCCGAGCTGTTCCGCCTCGCCGACAAGGCGCGCGTGCTGCGCGATCCGGAGCTGGCGGTGACGCGGATGCGGCGGGTGCTCGCGGTGCAGGGTGTTGGAGTGTAGGCCGCGCCATGAAACTGGGCCACAATTTAACAGAAGACGTCACAAGACGGCCCGGCATCGCATCTCGGCTTCGCAGAGAAGCCCCCTCACCCGGCCGCCTTCGGCGTCCGCCCTCTCCCGCAAGGGGAGAAGGCCATGCCGGTCGGTTGGCACATGCCTCCCCCCAACCGAATTCCTCGGGAATTGAAGACCATGGACTGGCGCGGAACAGCCCTCTCCCCTCGGGAGAAATGGCTGCGAGGTCCGCCAGGACCGGCCCGGGTGAGGGGGCTTTAGGCTCTCAACCCGCACAGCATGTCGCACATATGAACACCGCAACGCGGGCGACGAATGCAGCATCGCCCAATATAGGGGCACGATGCGAGTGCGCCCTGGAAGTGCACCCATGAATTTGAGCTGGATCAAGCCGATCGTCTTTCTCGTTCTCCTGGTGGCGTGCTGGGATCTGGCGATCCGCATCTTTCACATTCCGCCCTATCAGGTGCCGGCACCCTGGAATGTGATCGTTACCCTGAAGCAGGAATGGTCCAATCTCCTCATCCAGGCTTGGCCGACGACGCTTGCCACGCTTTGGGGCTTTGCGCTCTCCGCCGCGTTCGGCATTCCGGTCGCCATGCTGATTGCGGGCTCGAAGACGGTCGAGGACTACGTTTATCCGCTGCTCGTCTTCTCCCAGTCGATCCCCAAGATCGCCATTGCGCCGCTGTTCGTGGTCTGGTTCGGATTTGGCCTCCTGCCCAAAGTGCTCTCCGCCTTCTTACTCGGCTTCTTCCCGGTGGTGGTTTCCTCGGTGCAGGGGTTCAAATCCGTCGAGCCGGACATGTTGGATCTGGTGCGCGCGCTCCAGGCCAATCGCTTTCAGCTCTTCCGCATCGTCAGCCTGCCGCATGCACTGCCCTCGATCTTTGCAGGGCTGAAGGTATCCATTACGCTGGCGGTGGTCGGTGCGGTGGTCGGTGAGTTCGTCGGCGCCAATTCCGGTATCGGCTTCGTACTACAGCGCTCGATCGGCAATTTCGAGCTGCCCTTGATGTTCGCGGCGCTCATCGTGCTGGCGCTGATCGGCGTCGTGCTGTTCTGGCTGATCGACGTGGCAGAGCGCCTGCTGATCCCCTGGCATGCGAGCCAGCGGCAGAATCTCGTGATCGGCGCCTGATAGAAAGACTCAAAGGGAGGACGAGAATAATGAAGAGAACCATCATCGCCGCGCTGGCAGGCCTTCTGATTGCCGGTCCGGCAGCGGCGGCCGACAAGGTCGTGCTAATGCTGAACTGGTATGTCTATGGCGAGCACGCGCCGTTCTATTACGGCAAGGAGAAGGGCCTCTACGCGGCCGAAGGCATCGACCTCGAAATCCAGGAAGGTCGCGGCTCGGCGGTCACCACCCAGGCCGTCACCGCTAGGACCGCCGATTTCGGCTATGTCGATGTGCCGACCATGATCAAGGCCGCCGCAAAGGGCGCGCCCGTGATTGCGGTCGGCGTGCTCTTGCAGACCAGTCCGATGTCGGTGATGGGCTTTGCCGAGAAGAACATCAAAAAGCCGGAGGACATCAAGGGCAAGACCGTTGCCGTGACGCCGGGCGATTCCATGTCACAGATCTGGCCGCTGTTCCTGAAGAAGACCGGCCTGAAGGAAAGCGATTTCAATGTCGTGTCCGGCGATGGCCAGACTAAGCTCAACGCCGTTATCAATGGTCAGGCGGATCTCCTGCTCGGCTATGTCATGGACCAGAGCATGAAGATCAAGGACGCGACCGGTAAGCAGGTGTTCCCGATCCGCTTTGCCGATTATGACGTCAATCTCGTCTCCTCGGGCATCATCGCCAATGTGGACTTTGTGAAAGAGAACGCCGATCTGGTGCGGCGCTTCATGGCGGCGACAACGAAGGCGGTCGAGGCTGCAGAAAAGGCGCCGCGCGAGGCTGCACAGGCGATCCTGAACGCCAATCCCAAAGGCGGCAAGCTCGACACGCTCACCGAAGGCTTTGAGCTCACCATCCCGCTCTACCGCACGGCGGAGACCAAGAATGAGCGGCCGTTCCGGGTGACGGACACGAACATGGCCAACTCGGTCGATCTCTTGGTAGAGTATGGCGGGCTCGATCCGAAGGCGAAGGAGCATCCCAAGGCGTTCTATACCACCGACTATCTGCCCAAATAGGCCCGGTTTGCCCATGGCACCAAGAACACTCCGCGTCATAACCAGTGAGGGGGCGGCCATCAAGCAGCCCGTCATCGAAATACGCGGTGTGAGCAAGACCTATCGCACGCGGGACGGCGATGTCCCGACCCTCAAGGACATCGACTTCACCGTCGATGACGGCGAGCTCCTGGTGATCGTCGGGCCATCGGGCTGCGGAAAATCCACGCTGTTGCGGCTGGTTGCCGGGCTGCTGCCACCGTCCAGCGGCGAAATCCGGGTCGAGGGCAGGCCGGTGACCAAGCCTTTCGGCGAAGTCGGTATCGTGTTTCAGAGTGCGCTGCTCCTGCCCTGGCGCAGCGTGCTCGGCAACATCATGATGCCGGTCGAGGTGAAAGGCCTGCCCCGCGCACCTTATCTGCAGCGCGCCCGCGAGCTCTTGCGCATGGTGTCGCTTGAAGGCTTCGAGAAAAAGTATCCCTGGCAACTCTCCGGCGGCATGCAGCAGCGTGCCTCGATCTGCCGGGCGCTCATCCACAATCCCCCCATCGTGCTGATGGACGAGCCGTTCGGCGCGCTCGACGCCCTCACCCGCGAGCGCATGAATATCGAGCTGCAGCGCATTCACCGCGAGACCGGGAAGACTATTGTGCTCATCACCCATTCGATCCCGGAGGCGGTATTCCTCGCCGACCGGGTGGTGGTCATGACCAGCCGTCCCGGCGAGATCGCCGCCGTCTATAAGGTGGACCTGCCGCGCCCGCGCGCGCTCGAGGTTTTGGGCGATCCGCGGTTCATCGAGCTGACGCAGGCCATCCGCCGCCATTTTCACAGTCGCAGCAATCTCGACTGAGCGGCGGCCCTGCGCGGCGGCTAAACAGCGAGACGGCTAGTGGGCGCGCCGTTGGCGATCACCGGCGCACTGCTCGCCTCCAGATCGAGATTTTCGATACGGCGACCGCGACCGGCTATCTTGTCGGTCGAGGTGAGGATTTTCTCCACATCGGTACTTGCCAAACCGAAATGGCGCTGGAGATCGAGCACCCGCTCGCGGAGGCGATTGACATCCTGCATCAAGGTGCCGACCTCGCGCTGGATGAGCCCGGCCTGCTCGCGCATGCGCACGTCCTTCATGATCGCCTGCATGGTTTGCACCGCCAGCATCAGCATATTCGGCGAAACGATCACAACCCGTGCCCGGTGCGCCTTTTGCAGGAGTTCGGGGAAATTTTCATGCAGCTCGGCATAGATTGACTCGGAGGGCAGGAACATCAGCATGGTGTCCTGCGTCTCGCCGGGAAGCGTGTATTTGCCGGCGATGTCGTCGATGTGCTTGCCGACGTCGATGCGGATCCGCTTAAGCGCCTCGCGGCGCAGAGCTTCCTCATGTGCCGAGCGGAGCACCTCGAAGCCTTCAAGCGGAAATTTGGCGTCGATGATGATCCCGGCCGATGAGCCGGGCAGATGCACGAGACAGTCCGGCCGCTTGCCATTGGAGAGCGTTGTCTGAAAACTATAGGCGTCCTTCGGCAGGCCGTCCTGGATGATAGTCTCCATGCGCAGCTGGCCGAATGCACCGCGCTGCTGCTTGTTGGCTAGAATGTCCTGCAGTGAGACCACCCGCGTCGAGAGCTCGGTGATGTTGCGCTGGGCGTTGTCGATGACTGCCAGCCGCTCGTGCAGCTTGGCGAGATTTTCCGAGGTTTTGCGTGTGGTCTCCTCGATATTGCTGCCGAGATTGTGACCGATGCGGTCAAGCCGCTCATGGATGGTGCGGCTCAGCTCCGACTGGCGCGTTACAGACAGCTCGGCCATGGCTGCCAGCCGGCCTTTCAGCTCGGCCGCCTCAGTCTCGAACATGCGCGCGGCATCGAGCTGGGCAGCCTCCGCCCGCGAGCGCTGCGCCCCGCCGCGCCAGACCACCACGATGAGCGTGATCACCGCTAGGACTATCGTCGCGCCAAGGCCGAGCAGCACCAGCACCGGATCGACAATGATGCCCTGCACTTGCCAGCCGGAATGGGTTATCATAAACAAGCTCCCTCAGAGGCGGACGCACGCGCACGATCGGAAAAGTTGTCGCCGGTTTCCCTGAGCAGGCGCGCAAATTGAAAAATTCGGCATGACTTATCTGTCATGCTCTAGTGTGATTCTCCCTTGAACGAAAGCGGAACACGCCTAAGGGATAAACCAAGAACAAACGATTGAACAATCTCGGGATTCTGCTTATCTCATCGTCATGTCCAAGCTTCCTATCATTTTGCTGCCCGACCCGATTTTGCGTGAGACGTCCCTCCCCATCGAGCGTATGGACGACGCGACGCGCCAGCTGCTCGACGACATGCTGGAGACCATGTATGACGCACCGGGCGTAGGGCTAGCCGGTCCGCAAGTCGGCGTGCTGAGGCGCCTCCTCGTCATGGATCCCTCACCGAAGGAGGGCGAGCCGGAGCCGATGGCGCTGATCAACCCGGAGATCTTGGAATTTGGGGATGAGATGCAGGTCGGCGAGGAAGGCTGCCTTTCCATCCCGGAGATTTACGCCGAGGTCGAGCGTCCAGCCTGGGTGCGGGTGCGCTATATCGATCGTGACGGCAGGCTCGCCGAGCGGCGCTTCGAGGGCCGGCCGGCGGTGATCGTGCAGCATGAAGTCGACCATTTGAACGGCGTCTTGTTCATCGACCACCTCTCCAAGCTGCGCCGCGATCTCCTGATCCGCAAATTCCGCAAGGCGCGTCGCGACGAAGTGAGCGCGTGAGGCCGCCCGCTTCCCCCAAGGGGACGGCTTTGCGCTGCCGGCGCACCGGCAGAAATATGACAGCGGATTAAAGGCTCAACATCTGCCGCCGATTGCGCTATTTGAGCTCATTCTCCACCAGAATGTCCGAAAAGGGGGTGATAAGGGCATGGCACCGCTGCGGGTGATCTTCATGGGGACGCCGGACTTTGCCGTCCCGGCGCTCAGCGAGATCGTTGCGGAGGGGCATGATGTGCTCGCGGTCTACACCCAGCCACCGCGCCCGGCCGGCCGCGGCATGGTGGCACGCAAATCGGCGGTGCATCATTTCGCCGAGGAAGCCGGCATTCCCGCCCTTTCCCCCCGCAGCCTGAAAAGCGCCGCGGTGCAGAACCAGTTCTTCGCCCATGATGCCGACGTCGCCGTGGTCGCCGCCTATGGGCTGATCTTGCCCAAAACGATTTTGGAGGCGCCACGCTTCGGCTGCCTCAACATTCACGCCTCGCTGCTGCCGCGCTGGCGCGGCGCAGCGCCGATCCAGCGCGCCATCATGGCCGGAGACAGCGAAACCGGCGTCGTCATCATGCAGATGGATGAAGGTCTGGATACCGGCCCGGTCTGCTTAGGTGAGCGTAAGGCGATCGGTCCCGACATGACCGCCGGCGAATTGCATGACGAGCTGGCGCTGCTCGGTGCAAAGCTGATCGCCGAGGCGCTGCGGCGGCTTTCCGCGGGGAGGCTCAAATGCCGGCCGCAACCAACGCGCGGGGCCATCTACGCGGCCAAAATCACGAAGGAAGAAGAGCGCATCGACTGGAAGCTGCCGGCGGTCGAGATCCACAACCGTATTCGCGCCTTCTCGCCTGCGCCCGGCGCGTGGTTCGAGGCGCTCTTGGCGGGGCGCACTGAGCGCATCAAAGCGCTTCGGTCGGTGGTCGTGCCGGGCCGAGGCGAGCCCGGACAACTGATCGACGGGCAGCTCACGGTCGCGTGCGGCAACCAGGCGGTCCGTTTGACGCGGGTGCAGCGCGCCGGCAAGAAGCCAATGCTCGGCGCCGAGTTCCTACGCGGCTTCCCGCTCGGCAAGGGCACGCATTTTGCCTGAGAGAGCAGGCGCTCAATTGCCGTAATAGCGGCCCGCACGCCTGTCGACGAGCGACTCCAGCGTCCCCCAGAACATATCTTCGCTCTGATAGCCGGTGATGCGGCCGATCTCGACGCCATCATCGATCAGCACGAAAGTCGGGGTATAGAGCACGGGCTCTCCAAGCTGGAAGCCCGCCCGGCGCTGATCGCGAATGTCGAGCCGGCGAAGCGGCGCGATCCGGCCGAGCTCGGCGCGGGGATAGATCTCGCCGATATCGCGCTCCCAACGCGCGCACCACACGCACCCCGTCCTGCCGAACAGGACGAGCTCGAGCGCCTTCGCTTCCCCGCCGGGGAAAATTGCGAAAAGCGCAAAGAAGGAGAGGGCGGCGATCGCCGTTGCGGTAAAGCGCGTCGGCTGAAAAATGCGGGCGAATTGGCGTCGTATCACGGGGCCATCCTTGAGGAGAGCGCGAGTAGTGGTATCTCGCGCGGCAAGCGCCCTCAACCTTAATATGCTGTTTCTGTGGAGGCAGAGGGCGATCTGGTTAAAATCCTATTATCAATTGCCGCTCTTTCAGCGCAATGCCCTGCCGGGGCAAGGAGGCCTTCCCGCTTCCATCTGTCCCAGCGTGGCCGCTCTGCAAGCCTTGGTAACCAAATGGTGCATATTCGAGTTTTCTCGAATTATTTGATTGACGGTCTGAAGCTCGTGAGGGTTTCCTCGCCACCAAAGATTAGCCCTGTGGTCCCGGCGCGCTCGTCTGCCAAGCGCCGGCTAAGCGGCAGTTGAGCCCTTTTCTGCAATTTGGATCATTGGGATGGTAGCCGAGCCCCGCAATCTTTCCCGGCGAGAGTTCTCCGTCGGAGCTGCCTGCGTTTTTGCTGCCGCGCTGGCGCCTCAGTTCGCCTCGGCAGAAGGGGAAAGCCTCGGCACCCTGGTGCGAAAGCTGTTCGGCCGCGACGCGTACGAGGAAAGCAAAATCAAGCTGGATTTACCGGAAAGCGCAGAGAACGGTCTCGTCGTACCGATTACCGTCGAGATCGAAAGCCCGATGACCGACGACGATTATGTCTCCTCGCTGCACCTATTCGCCTTCGACAATCCGGTGCCGCAGATCAGCAGCTACAACTTCACGCCGGCGAGCGGCAGAGCGGCGATCTCGACCCGCATTCGGCTGGCGCGCAGCCAGGACGTCATTGCCGTCGCGCAGATGTCGAACGGCAAAGTGCATGTCGCCAAAGCGCCGATCAAAATCATGATCGGGGGCTGTGGCTGAGAGCGAGAGGCGACGTTCGGTCGAGGTTTGAAATGCCAGTCCCATCAACCCCGCGCGTCAGGCTGCCGGCTGAGGCAAAGCCGGGCGATATCATCGAAATCAAGGCGCTGATCTCGCACGAGATGGAAACCGGGCAGCGCCGGGACGAGAGCGGTGAAGTCGTGCCGCGCAAGATCATCAGGGAGTTCGTTACGCGCTTCAACGGGCAGGTGGTATTCCGCGCGCAATGGTATCCCTCGATCTCGGCCAATCCTTACCAGGCGTTCTATTTCCGCGCCGTCGAGAGCGGCACTTTCGACTTCGTCTGGCTCGACGATGACGGCTCGCAATACAAGACCTCTGCCACGCTGACCGTCAGCGCACCGGCCTGAGCCGGCCTGGGGCGAGCGCCCGCTGTTTCCCGTATCAGCCGATCAGGTCTTGGGCGTACTCAATCGCCGGTGCCGGGATTTGGCGAGAAAAAGCGCTCGAATTTGCCCTGTTCCTTGTCATGCTCGGCTGCATCGGGCGGAGACGGCTTCTTCACGGTGATATTCGGCCATTTCTCCGAATAATCCCGGTTCACCTCCAGCCACTTCTCCAGCCCCGGCTCGGTATCGGGCTTGATCGCGTCCACCGGGCATTCCGGCTCGCACACGCCGCAGTCGATGCACTCATCCGGGTGGATGACGAGCATGTTCTCGCCTTCATAGAAGCAGTCGACCGGACACACTTCCACGCAATCGGTGTATTTGCATTTGATGCAGGCTTCCAGCACCACATAGGTCATCACGGCCCTCCGTTGACCGGCGTGCCGCGGGCCCTGTCACAACCCCGGCGTTCGATATATCGTACGATCTGCACTAGCGCAAAATCCCGCAGGAAACAAGACGGCGGTCTGCCGCGCAAGCGCCCTGCAAGGCCAATGCTATTTGTGGGCATGTGCAATCTGGAATTGCAAATCGGGCCTCCAGCAAGGACATTTCTGGCCAGATTTGGGGCGGAGAACCGTGGTGATCAACATAACCGATGTCGAACGTCAAGTCCTGATCAATCAGGCGCGTATCCTCGCCGCTCTCTATCCCCTCGAAGCCCGCGAGTTCGAGCGTAGCATCGAGATCCTGTCCGAGGGCTATCACGAGGCGTGGGAAGACGTCGTTTTGAAGGGACTAAAGCGGCCGCTCATCAAAGAGGATATGAATTTTATCTATCAGGCGTTGGAGATGTATGATTGGCTGCAGAAATCCTACTATGCGCTCTCCATCGACGACAAACTGCACCTTCCCGAACGCAGCCTGATATTCTGCGGGTTCTGTCCGAAGGAGGAGCCGCGCTATCTTTCCTATTGCCGGTTTCTGCTCGAGAATCTCGACCGCTTTTCCTTCGTCGAAACGACCGACCGGCTTATGGCCGAACAGCCGATGCGCGACGTCTATGCAGGCATGCTGGACCGGCTGCCACGTGATGGGCGCCATTTCCTTTCGGCAAAATCGCTGAAGATCGTGATCGAGGAACTGCCGCGATAAAAAAAATGACCCGGCGCGGTGCACCGGGTCAGAATCGCATCGAACCTTGGGAGGAACAGAGCGAGAGGCGTCTATTGATATTTGGGAGATGCGCCAAATCGCTAGCCAGGACGCCAAGCGAGCATACCCTGAGAGCGAAACAGGGGATCCGGCGCATCACCGAAATAGAGGTCCGTGCGGGCGCGATCACCCGCCGCGGTACAATGGAACGCAACACACGCAAATGAGTTCTTTATCGAAAGACTACAACCTTGAGTTTAGATCGTTTTAATGCTTTGTCAACCGGTTTACGTTCAGTGTAATCGCTTAAGGGGTTGTCCATAGGCGCCCCAAAATGGAGCGCCGCAGTCGCTCTCAGCAAGGCGAACGGGGCATTTTCAGTCTTCGCCAATCGTTAAGTCTAGCTGCGCAATTTTCATCAACTGCTCTCTACCCGCCAGACCGGAAAGCGTTCTTTAATGAATGCGTCCTAGATTGGGCTCATTCAAGAGTGGCCTTCGTTCTCCGTTTTCCAGTCCTGGGCACTTGTTGCTTCAGCCCTCTTGGCTCAATGCTTTGGGAGAGAAAAGATGTACAACCTCGTTCGCAAGTTTCTGGCAGATCAAAGTGGTGCAACCTCGATCGAGTACGGCCTGATTGCCGCTGGCATCGGCGTGGCGTTGATCACGCTCGTCGGCCAGGTGGGTACCGAGCTCCGCACCCTCTTTCAGAACCTTCAGACCGGCCTCGAGACCTTCAACGCGACGACGCCGACTTCGTGACCTTCCGTCGGGCGCGGAGGCAGGGCAGTGGCAGCCTTGCCTGCGTTCGATGGAGCGACGCTTCTGCGGCTGCTGCCATTTGGGAATGGCCGCAGCCGCATAGCGGCACATCTGCAAGGGGCTGAGGGGACAGCGTCATGCGCCGGGGAAACATCATCGGCTTTGTAGCCACGGATGAGGGCTCGGCTGCCGTCGAGTACAGCCTTGTCGTCGCCGCCATTGCTCTCGGCTTGCTTGCCGTTTTCATTCCCTATGGGACCGAATTACGCCAGATCGCTCTAACAATTCTAAGCGGCGTTTCTCAAATCGTATCGTTCTCAAGCCTTTAGGCGCTCCATGTCACCTGCTGGCGCATTGCTTCACACATCCTGATTTTCGCTGACCGATACCAGAATGCGTAGTGCCCCTTACAAGGCCCAAATTTAACATTCCGTTAACCATTCCAGACCACCGTTCCCGGAAATTTTCATAAAATCCGAGGGAAGCTGCGCAATGCGATTGACGCGCGGTCTGGTATTGCTTGTTGCCTTGTCCTCAGCCGCAGGGGCGGCGCTCCTGGTGCAAAGAGCGGTGCGGATAGTGCCACGTCCCGCCGTCGCAGCGAAACTGGAAGTGGTCGACATCCTCGTTGCCGCAAAGCCGATCACGGTCGGCGAAATGGTCGGCAAAGACGAGGTGCGCTGGCAGCCCTGGCCGCGAGCGGCCGTTCCCGCCGGCAGTATTCGCCGCGAGGTGAAGGACAGCGCCGCAGCCCCTCTGCCCTTCGAGGCTGCTCCGGCGCGTTTCGCATTTCTCGAAGGCGAACCGATCTCAGAGGCAAAGCTTACCGGCGCCGAGCAGGGCAGTGCGCTCGCGGCGCTGCTGGCGCCGGGCATGCGTGCGGTTTCGGTGCCAATTCGCGACGAGACGGCAGCGGGCGGCTTCATCCAGCCCGGCGATCGCGTCGACGTAATGGTGACCCGCAAAAGCGCCGATGGGCCTGGCGCGCCGTCGCGCAGCAAGGTGCTCTTACGCAGCGTCAGGGTGCTGGCGATCGGACGGACGCTCCAGGGCAAGTCGAGCGCTGCGGGCCGCACCGCCACACTCGAGCTCTCCCCCGATGAGGCCAGTCTTTTCACCGCCGCGCAGTCGGCCGGCGAGATCACGCTCGCTCTGATCGGCACGCAGGATGCCGCTGGAGCCGGCACGCCAACTGCTCTGCTTAGCGAGCCCGCCGACATCCGCATGCTGAAATATGGCCGGTCAACCAATCGCCCGACGTCACAATAAAGGGGCCAATAGTGACTTACCCCAAGAGGATAAAGCAGACCATCCGCCGTGCGGTGCTCGGGATTGCTGCTATTCCGTTTCTGGTCGCAGCGCCGGGGAATGTCTTCGCGCAGAACGGGGCGCGTGGTGTCGTAATGCATTCGGAGCAGCCGAATGGCCGCCCGATGATGCTGGAGCTGAACAAGTCGCGGCTGATCGAGCTGCCGCGCGACGTTGCGGAGGTGGTGATCTCTAATCCCGCGGTGGTCGAGGCGGTGGTGCGCACACCCCGCCGTGTGCATCTGCTCGGCCAGCAGATCGGCCAGGCAAGCGCCGTATTCGTCGGCCGCGACGGGGCAAGGCTGCTCGCGCTCGACATCAATGTTGAGCGTGATCTGGCGCCGGTTGCCGACGCGATCCGCCGGCTGGTTCCGGCCGCCAATGTCCGGCTCGAGGCGGTGAATGACAATATCGTGCTGACCGGTACGGCGCCGAGTGCGCTCGATGCCTCGCGCGTGTTCGACATCGCTACCCGGTTCGCCGCAAAACCCGAGCAGGTCCTCAACATGCTCAATGTCGAAGCCAAAGAGCAGGTGCTGCTGCGTGTCACGGTCGCGGAGATGAACCGCAGCGTGATCCGCCGGCTCGGGGTCGATGTTCGCGAGGCGCTGGTGTCGGGCAATATTGCGATTGCCAAGCTGGTGGAGAATTCGTTTCCGGTGAGCGCAGGCCTTGTTGCTGGCTCGCTCATCGAGGGGAATGACGTAATTGGCGCGGCCTCGGGCACCACCGCGCTCGCCGGCTGGAGTAACGGCAAAAGCCAGGTCAGCGCCATTCTCGAAATGCTGGAGCGGAAGGGGCTGGCGCGCACGCTGGCCGAGCCCAATCTCACCTCGATTTCCGGCGAGACGGCGGATTTCCTGGCGGGCGGCGAATATCCGGTGCCGGTCGCCAGCGAAAAGGATCAGACCACCATCGCCTTCAAGCCGTTCGGGGTGAAGCTCGCTTTCACGCCCGTAGTCTTGTCGGATGGCCGCATCAGCCTGAAGATCGCAACCGAGGTGAGCGAGCTGACCAGCGAGGGGGCTGTCAGCATCAACAATATCAGCATTCCGGCCCTTACCGTGCGCCGGGCATCCAGTACGCTCGAATTACCGAGTGGCGGCTCGCTGGTCATGGCGGGGCTAATCTCCAGCCAAATGCGCAAGAGTGTCGAGGGCCTGCCCGGTATCCGCGATCTGCCGGTCCTGGGCACGCTGTTCCGCAGCGATGACTTTATTCGCTCGGAAAGCGAGATGGTGGTGATCGTCACACCCTATCTGGTCGCCGCGGCGGCGCGGCGCGATCTTCGGCTTCCAGGTGAAGAGTCTGCGCCCGGCTCCGGCCACAAATCTGCAAAGGATGATTTGCTTCTCTCAAGCACTCCGGCAGAAGCCGGGCGCGATGAGGATAAGGATTTTGGTTTTATCATTGAATAGAGGCAGGGCAGATGGGGGCGATAGTGAAGTTTTCTCCAGGTTTTAGGCGGAGGCGGGCAGCTCCGTTCTCGGCAATCGCAGGAGCGTGCGTCTTGCTGTCGGCCTGCGGCGGCGACGGCCTACCGCTTGCGCAAATGGTGGAGGTGCAGTCCTGCTGCAAATCATGCATCGGCTGTGCGATGGAGCACAATCTGGCGATGCTGGTCGACAAGCCGTCCGATCTTGCCATACCGCGCAAGGAAGGTCCGCGTGATAGCACGCGCCGAGAGGCGATGCTTTCGGCCTATCGCGGCGCCGGCCAGCCGTCCGAGGGAGGCCGAGCGCCGCAACAGGGAGAAGCACGGCCATGACGGAGAATTCTCCCCAGCTTGCGGAAACAGCCGCGCTCGCGGCAAAGAAAGACGCACCCCTGCCACGGCTTTCCATTCACGCCTTCTGCGAGGACCAGGGCACGGCGGATCTGCTGCGCATCGCGAGCAGCGACCGGCGCCTCGCCCGGGCGCAGATGACGGTGCAGATGGGCGGCGTGCACAGCGCTTGCAGCTTTTATGATAAGGCGCCCACGCCCAGCCTCATTGTCGTTAAGTCGCTGCTCGAGGGCACCGCCATGCTCGCGGATCTGGAAAGGCTGGCGCTCGTGTGCGAGCCAGAAACCAAGGTGCTGGTCATCGGCCATGTCAATGACGTGCTGCTCTACCGTGAGCTGATGCGCCGGGGGGTGAGCGACTACCTGGTCCCGCCGTTTGTGGCGCCGGATGCTGTGGAGTCCATTCTCGGCGTCTTCGCCGCAGAGCCGGCGCCGCCACCGGGGCGCGTCATGGCGTTCATTGGCGCCAAAGGCGGTGTGGGTTCGAGCACCATCGGGCACAATGTCGCCTGGACCTTGGCCGAGATCATGGCGAGCGACACAGCCATTGCCGATCTCGATCTGGCATTCGGCACGACAGGCCTCAACTTCAACCAGGATCCGCATCAGGGCGCGAGCCAGGCGCTCGCTAGCGGAGAACGCCTCGACGAGGCCATGGCGGAGAAGCTACTCTCGAAATGCTCGGACCGGCTGAGTCTGCTTGCGGCGAGTTCCGACCTCACCGAGGAACGCGAGATCACGCCCGAGGCAGCCATGCGGGTTGTGGACGCGCTGAGCCGGGTCGCCTCGAACGTGGTCCTCGACCTGCCGCGACATTGGGGCCTATGGCTGAAGCAGGTCCTCACCGAGGCTGACGAGGTGGTGATCACCGCAGAGCCCGATCTCGCCAATCTGCGCAACGCTAAGAACCTGGTCGATACGCTCGCCGAGTTCCGCTCCAAGGAGCGGCCCGCGGTCCTGGTGCTCAATAAGGTCAATGTCACCCGCCGACCAGAAATTGCGCCGCGCGACTTCGCCAATGCGGTGGGGCTGATCCCTGCGGCAGTAATCGATTTCGACCCGGCCTTGTTCGGTACGGCAGCAAACAACGGGCTGATGATCGGTGAGGTGTCGCGTAAAGCGAAGGTTGCCGACCAGTTCCACGGCCTCGCTACCATGCTGGTGCGCAAGACGGCGACCCCGCCGCGCGAGGAAGGGATGCTGGCGCCGATCTTCAACCGGCTGATCCGCAAGCGCAGCGCCGGGTAGCGGCCATGTTCGGCAAGCGCACGAGAGCGGCGGCGCCGGATACGGCTAAGACCCGGCCGGCGACAGCCTTACAGACCTGGTCGGCGGCCGCACCCGCTGTGCTGGCGTCGTTTCCGGCGGTCGGCACGGTGCGATCCGAGCGCTATGCCGAACTGAAAAAATCCGCGCTGAACACCCTCATCCAGAATATCAACCTCACGGAGCTGGCGGCGCTCAACCTGGCCGAGGCGCGCGCCGAGATCGGCGACATTATTGGAGAGATCCTGAATCTGGGCCCTGCCGGCTTCTCCGTCAGCGAGCAGGAAGCACTGATCGAGGAGATCTGCAACGACGTGCTCGGGCTGGGGCCGATCGAGCCGCTGCTGGCGCGCGACGACATCTCCGATATCATGATCAATGGCGTGCGCGAGTGCTATGTCGAGGTGAACGGCCGGGTGCGCCCTGCGCCGCTCCAGTTCAACGATGCCCAGCAGCTCGCCACCATCTGTCAGCGCGTTGCGAGCCGCATCGGCCGGCGGGTCGATGAGGCCAATCCGATCTGCGATGCCCGCCTGCCGGACGGCAGCCGCGTCAACATTATCTTGCCGCCGCTCGCGCTCGACGGCCCGGCATTGACCATCCGCAAATTCAAGCGCGAACGGCTGACGCTCGACGCGCTGGTGGCGCTTGGCTCACTTTCGGCGGAAGCCAAGGACCTCTTGGAGATCATATCGCGCTCGCGCTGCAATGTGCTCATCTCGGGCGGCACGGGCTCCGGCAAGACCACCCTCCTCAACTGCATGACCGGCCATATCGGCGAGGCGGAGCGGGTCATCACCTGCGAGGATGCCGCCGAGCTGCAATTGCAGCAGCCCCATGTCGTACGGCTGGAGACCCGCCCGCCCAATCTCGAAGGTGAAGGCGCGATCACCATGCGCGAGCTGGTGCGCAACTGCCTACGCATGCGGCCCGACCGCATCATCGTCGGCGAGGTGCGCGGCGCTGAGGCTTTCGATCTGCTGCAGGCGATGAACACCGGCCATGACGGCTCTATGAGCACGCTCCACGCCAACAGCCCACGCGAGGCGATTGCCCGGCTCGAGGGCATGATCCTGATGGCCGGTTTTAGCCTGCCCTCTCGTGCGATCCGGCAAATGATCGTCGGCGCGGTGGACATCGTATTGCAGATTGCCCGCATGCGCGACGGCAAGCGCCGCGTTACTCACATCACGGAGGTCGTGGGCATGGAGGGCGACATCGTCGTCGCTCAGGACCTGATGGCGTTCGATATGCTTGGCGAGAGCGAGGAAGGCGAGATCCTCGGCCGCTGCCGTTTCACCGGCATTTCGCGTCCGCGCTTTGTCGAGCGCGCACGCTATTTCGGGCTGGAGAAACGTCTCACGGAGCTGTTCGCGGCGAACGAGCGCGAGGAGAGCCCACTCAATCCGGGTTGGCGCGATGATTAGCGCCGCTGCCCTCGCCTCGATCCTTGCCGGGCTCAGCGCGGCGGCGCTCGTGTGTGCCTGCTTCTTTCACGTGCTTTGGCCGCAGGCGCAAGGGAGGGGCCAGGCGCTCGCCCGGCTGCTTCAGCGTGCGAACCGCTCGGTTGCTCCTCAGATGACGCGCAGCGCTCATCGGGCCCAGGCGATCGCCCTGCGGCTCGTTGCGGAAGAACGGCGGATGAAGCGAATGACCCGGCTCGGCCAGAAGCTTGCTCATGCGGGCCTATCCTGGTCGCCTGCAGTCTATGGGGTTCTGGCCGGAGTATTCGGAGTGCTGGTGTTCGGTGCCGGTCTCATCTCCGGCTTTGCTTTCGGCTCGAGCTTGTCGTGCGCGCTGGTACTGGCGGTGATTGTCCCTTCCCGGCTGCTGGGCGTGCTCGCCCGCCGTCGCCAGCAACGCTTCCTTGCCGGCTTTGCCGGAGCGATGGATATGATCGTGCGCAGCGCGCGTTCCGGCCTGTCGCTGCCTGATTGCCTCGGCATGGTGGCGAGCGATGCGGCGCCTGCTGTCCGGCGGGAGTTTGCGCCAGTCGTGGCGCAGCTGAGGACTGGCGTGCCGCTCGCCAGCGCCATCGAAAAACTCGCGAGCCGCATGCCCATTCCGGAGGTACGGTTCTTCGTTATCGTTATCGCAATCCAGAGCCAGACCGGCGGCAATTTCACCGACGCGCTCGCCAATCTGGCCGGTGTCCTGCGCGAGCGTGAACGGCTTGCCGCAAGGGTGCGCACCGCGAGCGCCGAGGTGAAAGCCTCCGCGGTCACCATCGGCGCCCTGCCCTTCCTCGTCGCCGGCGCGACGGCACTGCTTGCGCCCGACTACATCTCGGTGCTGTGGATGGAAGAAGAAGGCCGGCGCGTGGCGGCATTCTCAGCGATATGGCTCGTCGCCGGCATCATCGTGCTTCGGCGCATGGCGCGCATCGAGGCGTGACCCAGATGACGGCTCTTCAGTCCCTCCTTGCCTTTGGCGGCCAGCACCTTGCAACGGCCCTCGCCGCCTTCTCTGCCTTCGCTGCGGTTTACGCCCTCGCCATGCCGGCGGACGACAGCCAACTGAAAGCGCGGCTGCGCGCCGTTGCCAAGGAGCGCGATCGGCTGCGGGCCAAGCGCCTTGCCGAGCTTTCCGCACGCGAAGTGAAAAACCGTCTGCGGCTGAAGCCGCGGGGGCTCGCCGCGCGGCTCGCTGAGCTGTGGCGCGGCGGCTCGGAGGAAGCGGCCTCGGAGCTTGTCGCGCGGCTGAAGATGGCGGGGATGCGCGGACCAGGACCCGAGGCGCTGTTTCTGTTCTTCCGCACGGTGCTGCCGGTCCTGTTCTTTGCCGCGGGCTTCATGCTCTGCCTCGTCGGCAATATGGGGACAGCGCGGACGATCGCAGTTGCGATTGCGGGCGCCGGCGTCGGCTATGGCCTGCCGCGCCTTATTCTCGCCAGGCTGATTGCTCACCGCCAGCGCATCATCCTGCAGACGTTCCCGGACAGCCTCGACCTTCTCCTCATCTGTGTGCATTCCGGAATGTCGATCGAGGCGGCGCTGGCGCGGGTTACGACCGAAATCTCGGCGCAGTCCGTGGAGCTGGCGGAGGAGCTGGGCCTGACCATGGCCGAGCTCTCCTATCTACCGTCGCGCTGGCGCGCCTACCAGAATTTGGGGGAGCGCACCGGCCTTGCACCGGTGAAGCTTGTCGCCGCAGCGCTCGCCCAGGCCGAACGCTATGGCACGCCGATCAGCCACGCCCTCGGCGCTGCGGCACGCGAGTGCCGCGAGGCACGGCTATTCGAGGCAGAGCGCAAGGCCGCGGCGCTGCCGCCAAAGCTGACGGTCCCCCTGGTGGTGTTCTTCCTGCCGGTTTTGATGAACGTGATTCTCGCGCCCGCGGGCATGCAAGCCATGAAGAGCTGGAAACACCGCCCCGCTTCTATTGTACGGCCGGTTCCTGCCGGGGTGCCGACGTCGCAATCTGAGCCGTCCAGCCACTCTCGGCCGCAAGCTTCATCTCGCTGACGCCGAGCAGCCGGCTCAGGCGCTGATTATCTGCGCTCCCCAGATCCCGCGGCATTTTCTCGCCGGCGAGCTGATCGGCTTCCGCGAAATTCCCCTCAAGCGCGAGTGCCAGCGCCAGATTGCGCTTCAGGCGCCGCCTATTCTGCGGCTTCAGCTCGGGCGAGGCCAGGCCCTGGCGCAGGAGGGAGACCGCTGCGGCAGGTTTGCCTTCGAGCAGATCGTTGACGGCAAGATTGTTGAGGATCACCGCCTCGCTCGCAGAGATCATGCTAGCCTTGACCAGCGCCTTTCGGCCATCCGGCAGGCGGCCCTTGCGGCTCTCCAGCACACCCTGTGCCGAGAGTGCTCGCCAATCACCGGGATTGACCTCGATCGCCTCCGCCAGAAGCGGTGCCGCCACCTCGTCATGGCCGAGCAGAAGGGCCATACGGCCATAGGCCGACGTTACGGCCGCATTGCTCGGGAAGCGGCGATGGGCATCGGCAAGTGCGGCTAGCGCCTCGATGGGGCTACCCCGAGCGCGTAGCGCCTGCGCCCGCGCGAGCAGGCTCGCCGCGCTCTCCCGCTGATCTGACTTCTCCAAGCCATTTGTTTCCGAGCGCGCCAGATCGCTTATAGTGTTGTCAAAGCTGCAGGCGGCAAGGGCCGTGACAAGGGCTGCAAGAAGGGTCAGGCGTTTCGCATGAGAGACTATCATTTTTCGCGAATGTCTTGTTCCATGCGCGAAAAACTAAAAGGGATTCGAGTAAATTTTAAATAGGTGAAACAAGCCACTTGTTGCGAAAGCTCACAACCAGGCCGAGTTTAAGTAGTCGTACGCACCGCAATAGGCGAGATTTCTCACACTTCGGCTGCAGCGCCTTCTCCCCATTCGGTCATTTCGGGCAGGGTAAGCAAAGCTTCGGCATAGCGCGCCGCGACGCCATCATCGCCAAATTGCGCAAGGTCGACGCCGTAGGTGCGGAAACGCGTCGCAACGGGCGCGTACATGGCGTCAACCGCCGAGAAGGTGCCGAACAGGAATTCGCCGCTCGCCGCGTAGCGCTGCCGGCAGTCTCTCCACAGCGCGACAATCCGGCGAATATCTTTCCCGACCTCCCGCTCGACGGGCTTGGGCTCATGAACGGCCAAGAAATCCATTGGCATCTGATCGCGCAGGGAATAAAAACCGGAATGCATTTCCGCAGATACGGCGCGAGCGAGCGCCCGCTTTTCACGACTTTCAGGCCAGATGGCCTTATCCGGATGTTCCTCAGCGAGGAATTCGATAATCGCCAGGCTATCCCACACAAGAAGCTTGTCAGCGCCTTGGTCACGCTCCAGGGCGACTTTCAGCAGCGGCACCTTGCCCGAAGGCGAGTGTCGCGCGATGGCCGCCGTGGTGCCTATCCAACGCAGCTGGATCATGATCTCGCGGAACGGAATGCCGAAGGCTTTCATCACGAGCCATGGTCTCAAACTCCAGCTTGACCATCGCTTATCGCCGATGACCAGTTCATAATCATTGCCTCCCATATCGGGGCCCCCAAGCTAGCACTTCGCAAAGACGGAAATCACGGCAAATAAACTACCATGGTCACATCCTTCAATGAGGTTTTTCGGCTGACATCCAGCCTGTTTCTCCCGCCGAGCAGCAAGACCGCCACCCGCCCGATCTGGACGCTCGACAACGGCCAGGACCTGGGCGGCAGGCTCAGCGAGCACCAGCAAGCCTGGCTGCGCGCCACCGAGTTCAAGACGCGCCCCGGCAATTGGAGCCTTCTGCCCCAGGGTGATGGCATCGAGGGCGTCGTGCTGGCGACCGGTAATGGCGATAACGCTGCAATCTCGCCGCTGCTGCCCGGAATCCTGCCGGCCGTCCTTCCGGCGGGCGACTATCATTTCGGGGGGCCGCTGTCCAACTCCGAACTCGCCGCGCTGGCCTGGGCACTCGGCAGCTACACATTCCGTACCTATCAACCCGGCGAGCCCCGCGCACCACGCCGGCTGAAAGCGCCGAAAGAGGTCGACCTCGAGGCAGTGTCGCAGGCGGCCGCAGCGGTCTGGATCGCACGCGACCTGATCAACACGCCGGCCAACGATCTCGGCCCCGCCGAGCTGGAGCAGGCGGTTCGCGGTATTGCAACGGTGTTCGGCGCGAAAATCACCGTCACTGCCGGTGATGATCTCATCGCGGCGAACTTCCCGCTGCTGCATGCAGTCGGGCGCGCAAGCCCGCGCAGCCCCCGCATGATCGATCTGAGCTGGGGCACTTACGGGTCGAAAGTCACCGTTATCGGCAAGGGCATCTGCTTCGACACCGGTGGACTCAACATCAAGCCCGGCGCAGCGATGGCGCTGATGAAGAAAGATATGGGCGGCGCCGCGAGTGCACTCGCGCTTGCGATCATGATCATGGGCGGCAAGCTGCCGGTTCAGCTGCGCCTCATCATTCCCGCGGCCGAGAACAGCATATCCGGGGCCGCATTTCGCCCGAGTGACATCATCAAGAGCCGGGCGGGCGTTACCGTTGAGGTCGGCGATACGGATGCGGAGGGCCGGCTGGTGCTCGCCGACGCGCTTGCCCTCGCCGATGCCGATGCGCCGGACTACCTGATGACTTTCGCTACGCTTACCGGCTCGGCTCGGGTGGCGCTCGGCCCCGATCTGCCACCGCTCTATTCGAGTGACGATGAATTGGCCGGCGAGCTGGTCGCAGCCGGCTTGCGGCTTGGCGATCCGATGTGGCGGATGCCGCTTTGGCAGCCTTACGATATGCTTTTGGAAAGCAAGTTTGCGGAGCTGTGCAGCATCTGTCCAGAACCCTTCGCCGGCTCGATCTTGGCAGCCCTGTTCCTCAAACGTTTTGTGAAGAACGCCAAGGCTTATGCCCATTTCGACATTTACGGCTGGACGCCGCGTCCGCAGCCGGGCAAGCCTTTCGGTGGCGAGGCGCAATGCGCCAGAGCCGTCTACGACGTTCTGAAAACGCGGCTGAAGGCAACATGAGCGCAGTCACCGTAGCACCCAAACTCGATCCACGCCGGCACGCTTACCGCGACGACATCGCCGCAATCACACTGAAGGACCAGGTCAAGGCCTCGCGCTATGTGCAGGGTGAACTGCGCCAGGTGGTCGCCGCGGCGGCGCCGCTGCGCTATGTCCCGCGGTTCGATGCGCCGCTTCTGACCGAGGCGCTGGTTGGCGAGCTCGCCACCGTCTATGACGTCGAGGAAAGCTGGGGCTGGGCGCAGCTGGGGCGTGACAGCTATGTCGGCTATATCCCGCTCGACAGCCTCTCCCTCATGATCGAGGATCCGACGCACTGGATGCCGGCCCGCGCCACTTTCGTCTACCCGACGCCTGACATGAAGCGCCCGCCATTGATGCGATTGACCTTCGGCTCGGAGGTGACGGTGATCGGGCGCGAGGGGCGTTTCTACGAGCTCTCCCGCGGCGGCTTCGTATTTGTGGGACATCTGCACCCAATGGAGGAGCGTCCAAAGGATTTCGTGCGCTTTGCTGAGCGCTTTATCGGCACGCCCTATCTGTGGGGCGGCCGCACCAGCCATGGCATCGACTGCTCCGGCCTGGTCCAGGTTTCGCTGCAGGCAACCGGCGTGGCCTGCCCGCGCGACAGCGATATGCAGGAGGCGGAGCTGGGCGAGAGCCTGCCGAACGTCGCGCTTGACGCAATCAAACGCGGCGACCTGATTTTCTGGAAGGGGCATATCGGGATCGTGCAGTCGCCCGAATGGATATTGCACGCCAGTGGTCACCAAATGGAAGTTGTGGTCGAGCCGGTGCGCCGGGCCGTCGAGCGCCTCGCCGCGACCCATGGGCCGGTAACCTCTATCCGGCGTATTCCCGGATTGGAGCTGGCATAAAGATTTTCAGACGCGGACATATCAGGGAAGGTGCGGAAGGGCGGCTGCAGGCAATGGCTGCGGCCGGGGTGCTCTGGCCAAGGCGGGGTTTAACCGGGCAGCTTCCGCGAGACTGGCCTCCGCCTCACGCTTCTCGCCTTTGGCCTCAAGAGCAAGACCCCGATAAAAATGGGCCGTGGCGAGACCCGGCTCCAACTTGAGCGCGTGGTCAAAATCGGCCATGGCCCGGTCGGGACGGCCCTTCTCATACCAGATGGTACCGCGGTCCACATAGATTTGAGGATTGGAGAAGCTCAGACGGATCGCGTGATCCAGATCGATCAGAGCGGCGTCCCCGTCCCCAAGGCGCCATCGCAACATTCCGCGGCCATGAAGGGCGAGAATGCTTCTTTCGTCCAGCCGAACCGCGACATCGTATTCGGCAAGCGCCTGGTCCAGCGATCCTTTCGCTATCAGCGCTGCTGCGCGATGCAGGCGGCTTTGCAGGTCCGTGGGATCAAGCGGCAGCTCATTGTCGAGAGAGGCGACCACCTGCTCGCCGTTCCCCTGCTCTGCGGAGCGCTGCTCGGCAGCCTCGGCAGCCGTCTCCCCAGGATTCGGAGGTGTTGGGGAATTCGTCGTGTCTTGCTCGGCCGCTTCACTTGGGAGGGCTGGTGTGGCCACGACAGGAGACGTTTCGGTGGTGGGGTCAGGCGGAGGAGTGTCCGCCGCAGCATCCTGTCGATCGGTGGGCGAGATTGGCGTCTCCACGGCCTCGGTCGTCGAGGTGGCAGCGTCCGGTGTCTCAGATGGCAGATCGTTGCGCACACCTTCGGGCAAAGCGGCGGTCACAATCTCCTGAGCTGCTTGGGGAGGAGAGTCGGAATTCGGCGCCTCGGCTGCGGCATCCGGCTGGGCCGTTGCGACGACCGCTGATGGCACTTCTTCTTCCGCAGGCGAAGGTGCCGGTGGTGGTGCGAACTCCGGCGCCTTCTGAAGCTCTGCTGGACGCTGGGCAGCACCGGCTGGCGCGGATGCGACCACGGCGATACTGCCTTCGGGTGGCTCCGCTTTCTCCGATGTGAGCGCTGCATAAAGCAGCCCAAGACTGCCGGTGGCCGAAATGCCGCCGCTGATCAGCACGGCAATCAGGACAAGTCTGCGCCGCTGGAGCCGCCGGTGGCGCAGCCTTTCGTCGTAGAATGTCCGCCGCTCCGGATCCTTGAGGAGATTATAGGCCTCGATAATGGCCTTGCTACGCTCCTCGGCGCGGCTGTCGCCCTTATGGAGATCGGGATGATGCTCCTTAAGCGCCCCTCGATAGGCAGCCTTGATCGCTTCGGCGTCCGCATCCGCCGGGATCCCGAGAACGTCGTAGTGCGTTTTCATGCCGACCACTCCGCGAACAGGCCGCGGCTCTCGGTCAGTTCATTCCCACCAAGCAAAATCGGCGCCCGTTATGACGACAGCGTAAAAGCGTAGGCGGCGCCGTCTCGGGCCACCCTGCCCACCCCCGGCCAGGGGAAGTGTGCCCCGCAAATCATCATGTTATCGGCAACCGCCCGATCCATCAACTTGCGGCGCAACTCAACGGCTTTCGCGCCATCTTGATCATAGGCGCCCTGCCATTCGGGATGTGGTGCGAGGAGGGCCGGCACATAGAGGGCGTCGTTCGCCATCATCAGCTGCTGATTGCCGGAGGACAAGTGGAAGGCGGTGTGGCCTGCGGTGTGGCCAGGTGCCTTCACGAAGCGAATGCCCGGCACCACCTCGTCCTCGCCATCAACAGGAAGCACATTCTTCCAATGTGGAATGACTGACTGAATACGCGTGGCGAGCGGCTGGCGCGCGACCGGCAGACGGCCGATGAGCGAGGGATCGGTCCACCAATCGTATTCGGCCTTGGGCACGATGATCTCGGCGTTAGGAAAGACGGGCTTATTGTTCACTTTATCCGAAAGCAGACCGAAAATGTGGTCGGGATGGAAATGCGAGACCAGGACCGTTTCGATCTTGGCTGGATCGATGCCGGCAGCCCGCATATTGGCACGCAGCTTGCCCGAGACAAATACGGATTTGGGATTGAAGGCCTGCACTTGTCCGCCGCCGCCGGCATCGCACATCACCAGCCTGTTGTTGATCTTGATGACGACCGCGGTGATGGTAATCGGCACAAAATCGTTCCGCAGGCCAGCGGCAGCAAGAGCCTTCTTCGTGTCCTCGATGCTGGCGTTCTTCAGGAAGGTCGCATCATGCGCCTTCTCCCAGATGCCATCATAGAGCGCGATACACTCGGCCGCGCCAACCTTGTAACGATGGAAACCCGGCTTAGGATCTGTGGTCTTCTGCCTTATCGCTGGAGCGCTGACGGCCATATGGCGATCAAGGCCGAAGGCGGCAGCTGCCACCGCGGCACTGACCAAAAGCTCTCTACGCGTAATCCTTGACATTGTTCTCACCCTTTTCGCCCTCTTGACAGACGGAAGTAAAAAAGTGGCGTTTTTGTGTAAAAATGATACTTCCGCTGTTTCTGCTGGATTGCCTCATGCTGGTTCCGCAGCCTTCGCAATGACGATGTGGAGCGCTCAGCTAAGATGATCGCGCGAATCCCTCGACCTTGCTCAGGCACAGTGGCCTCGACTTGGGAGCGGCTGCCTCGCCGAATGAAGCCGGCAAATTGCAAATTCCAATGAAAGCCTTCGGAAAACCTCTGGGCGCATGCTGCGGTATCGTTCTTTCTCAGAGGTTTGCCATGCAAAAGCTTGTGACACGCCGGTCAGCTCTCGGCTCGCTGGCCGCCTGCGCCTGCTGTATTGCCGCTCTTCCAGATACGAGAGCTGCCGAAAAATCGGCTGCCGGGCACGCGGCCGGAAAACCACCGCATTGGGGATATCAAGGCGCGGAGGCGCCGGAGCATTGGGGGAGCTGTCGCCGGATTTCAAAACCTGCCAGCTCGGCATGGAGCAGACGCCGATCGATCTGAACGGCGGCGTGAAAGCCCAGTTCGACAAGCCGCTCTCCCTTTCTTACAAACCCGTCGGCGGCAAGATCGTCAACAATGGCCACACCATCCAGGTCAATGTGGAGAAGGGCTGCTCCTGCACAATCGAGGGCGTATCCGACGACCTCGTGCAGTTCCACTTCCATCACCCGAGCGAGCATCTCCTCTCGGGTAAACCTTTCCAAATGGAGCTTCACCTCGTTCACAAAGCCGAGAACGGCTCGCTGGCAGTGGTTGGTGTGTTTATCAACGAGGGCGCGGCCAACATGCTGCTCGCGCCCGTGTTCGACGACATGCCGATGAAGGCCGGAGAAGAGAAGGCGCTGGCGTCCGCCCTCGACCCGTCAGGCGTGTTTCCGACGACCCACGGCTACTACCGCTACATGGGATCGCTCACGACGCCGCCCTGCTCGGAAGGGCTGACCTGGACGGTGTTCAACACCCCGATCGAAGCTTCGCGGGAGCAGATTGGCAAGTTCGCGGCGCTGTTCCCGAATAACGCCCGGCCGATACAGAACCGCAATCGCCGCTTCCTCCTCGAAGCGGGGAGCTGAGGAAATCCGCCATTCTGACGCTGGCCGGACTTTGGCCAGCGTTCGCTCATTCGGCGCCTGAAACGGTGCAAGTCCGAACTGCAAATTTGCAGCCGGGGACCAATTCAGCGCCGTTTACGGCAATGCTATTGGGCGGCGGTGTGGACCAACACCGGCCGTTCAGCCAAATCGTCGCGCAAGGCCTCGGCAAGCCGCCTGAAGGGGCCGAGATCAACGACCCAAAATCCATCGAAGGGGTCGGCGATATCGTTGAGCATAAGCAGCAAAAAGCTGTTCAGCGCGCCCATCAGGAAAATGATGTAATACTGGCCGAGAATTGCGGGGCTGTTCTCCTCAAGCGGCTTGACCATAAATGGTGCAATCTGACCCAGCGCCATCAGCCACAAAGCCCAGATCAGATAATGCGGAATTTTCTCCCCGATCGAAGCAATCCGCCTCGAGCGCAGGATACCCAGCTCGCCATGGGCCTCCATGATTTTGACGAGGGCGTTGTGATCGTTCTGGTCCTCGGGGGTCATTTGGGCGATATCGCGCTGACAATCTCGCAGCAGCCGCAGATTTTCCGCGTTGAGATGCTGGTCTTTGAAAGAGTAGACGTTGGTTGCGTAGCTGAGCAGCTTGTTCTTCAACGCGAGCACCGCTTCCCGCGTCTGCACCGATGCCGTATTTTCGAAATAGTAGGTCATTTCCGAGATGGAGCGGATCTTATACGCTTCATCCGTCACGTTCTTTTTGATCGAGTCGAAGTCTTCAATACCCTTGACCAGAGCGAGGGCGGTAATGATTGCGTAAAGCGTGGCGATACCGGAATAGAAGCTTTCGCGGTAATCATCATGAAGACGCAGATAGGAGAGGTCGATATTCCATTCGCTAAAAAGGACATAGACCTCGACGCAGATGGCGCCGATCAGGACCGGCAAAACGCATCGGAAGATGATCGAACAGTGATCGCGCACCCAAGGCGTCAACCAGACGATAAAATAGCCCGCCACCAAGCCCCCGCGCACCAGCGGATGCCAGCCTGGGTATAACACCAAAAGCAAGATCAGGACGAGGGTGACGCCATCAACCGAGGTGAGAAAGTTCAGGATCGGATGCCGAGGCTCCTCAGCCTCGGGCGTCGGATCGCGGCGGAAAGGATCCTGCTCTACCATGGAAATCATTCGCCCAGTTGAGAGCCGCGCACCCTGCGGCGCCTCACCCGCATACTCAGTTGGCAGAGAAAAATCAATCTTCCGGCGGCACGCTTTGCTGTGCGCTTTCTACTCCGCCGCCGAACGCGAGCCGTGACCAAGCCGCGCATTTAACTTGCGCACCAGATCGGCGGCAGCTTCGGCGATATTGGTCCCCGGGCCGAAGATGGCCTGCGCGCCCGCGGCATAGAGGGCGTCATAATCCCGGGGCGGAATGACTCCCCCGACCACGATCATAATATCCGGGCGGCCTTGGGCGGCGAGTTCCGCCTTAAGCTCCGGAACCAGCGTGAGGTGGCCAGCGGCAAGCGAAGAGACGCCGACGATATGCACGTCGTTCTCGATCGCTTGCCTTGCGACCTCGGCGGGGGTGGTGAACAGCGCGCCGATATCGACGTCGAAGCCGAGATCGGCGAAGGCCGAGGCGATCACCTTCTGGCCGCGGTCGTGGCCGTCCTGGCCGACCTTGGCGACCAGGATGCGCGGGCGGCGGCCCTCATCGGTTTCGAAGGCATCCGTCAGGGTTAGGACGCGACGCGCAGCTTCGTTCATCTGCCCTATCTCCTGCCGATAGACGCCCGAGATGGCGCGGATGTCGGCATTGTGGCGCCCCCACGCCTTCTCCAAGGCCAGCGAGATCTCCCCGACCGTCGCCTTGGCGCGCGCCGCGTTAATGGCAAGCTCCAGGAGATTCCCCTGCCCGCTCTCGCCGGCATTGGTGAGCGCATCCAGCGTTGCTTCCACTTGGGCCGGATCGCGCTCCTCTCTCAGCCGCCGCAGCTTCTCGATCTGCGCGGATCGGACGGCAGAATTGTCGACAACCAGCACATCGACCGGCCTGTCGTTCTCGGGCTTGTACTTGTTCACGCCGACGATGGTCTGGGCGCCGCTGTCGATGCGCGCCTGGGTACGGGCCGCCGCCTCCTCGATACGGAGCTTGGGCAAACCGGCGCTGATGGCCTTGGCCATGCCGCCGAGCTGCTCGACTTCGCGGATGTGGCCTAAGGCTTTCTTGGCCAACTCGTAGGTCAGCCGCTCGACATAGTAGCTGCCGCCCCACGGGTCGATAACGCGGCAGGTCCCCGTCTCCTGGGCGATGAAGAGCTGGGTGTTGCGGGCGATGCGCGCCGAGAAGTCGCTGGGCAGGGCAAGCGCTTCGTCGAGCGCATTGGTGTGCAGCGACTGGGTGCCGCCATGCGTCGCGGCAAGCGCCTCGACGCAGGTGCGCACGACGTTGCTGTAGACATCCTGCGCGGTGAGGCTCCAGCCGGAGGTCTGACAATGGGCGCGCAGCGACATCGAGCGCGGGCTTTTGGCGCCAAGCTGCTTCATGATTTTCGCCCAGATGAGGCGCCCGGCGCGCATCTTGGCGACTTCCATGAAGAAGTTCATGCCGATCGCCCAGAAGAAGGAGAGGCGCGGCGCGAAATCGTCCACGGCAAGCCCGGCGGCCTGACCGGCGCGCACATATTCCATGCCGTCGGCGAGCGTGTAGGCGAGTTCGAGGTCGGCCGTCGCGCCGGCCTCCTGCATGTGATAGCCCGAGATCGAGATCGAGTTGAATTTCGGCATCTTCTTCGAGGTATAGGCGAAGATGTCGGAGATGATCCGCATCGAAGGCGTGGGCGGATAGATGTAGGTGTTGCGGACCATGAACTCCTTCAAAATGTCGTTCTGAATGGTTCCGGCAAGCTTCTCCGGCGGCAGGCCGTGCTCTTCACCCGCGACGATAAACAGCGCCAGAATCGGCAACACCGCGCCGTTCATGGTCATCGACACCGTCATCTCCGACAGCGGAATCCCGTCGAACAGGGTGCGCATGTCATAGATGGAGTCGATGGCGACACCGGCCATGCCGACATCGCCCTTCACCCGCGGATGGTCGCTGTCATAGCCGCGATGGGTGGCGAGATCGAAGGCGATGGAGAGCCCCTTCTGGCCGGCCGCCAGATTGCGGCGGTAGAAGGCGTTCAATTCCTCGGCGGTGGAGAAGCCGGCATATTGGCGGATGGTCCAGGGCTGCTGGACATACATGGTCGGATAGGGCCCGCGCAGAAACGGGGGCAGGCCCGGCAGACCGTCCAGAAATTCGAGGCCGGAGAGATCGCCGGCATCGTAGACGGGCTTGACTGGAATGCCCTCTGGCGTCAGCCAGGGCTCAGCTTCTCCTTCCGGCGCTTTGCTGTCGCCTTCGGGAAGCGCCCATGTGATATCGGCGAAGTTCGGCAAATCGCTCATGACGGCTTACCTCTTGCGTGCCGGGCTTCGCCCCGTCGCGGGCAGTTCGTCTTCTTCATCGTAATCCTCGGTCGCGGCGTTGCCGAGTTCGTTGACGCGCATGGCCTCATGCAGCTCGGCCAAGATCTTCAGCGCATCGCAGCCTTCATAGATGATGCGATCGATGGCGCGCTTGTCCTCCTCGGGGAGGAGGCTCAGCGTTGCGGGACTAGCCGCCAGATAAACCGCGACGGCGCCGGCCTTTTTCAGCGTCGGCGCAGCTCCGGGCAAGGCGGTCAGCGTCTTGGGCGAGGCGCAGATGCAGGCAATCGGCGCAGGAGAGCGCTGAAACTTCCGGGTGAGCGCGGCGAGCTCGGTGAAGCCGCCCTGGTCCATTACCTCGATGCCGCCTGCGGCGAAGAAATTCTGCGCCCAGCTCGCCTGTGCATTGTAATCCGCCAGCCGGCCGAGATTGGCGAGGAACACCGGGGGGCGCACTTTCACCCTGGCCAGCGCCCGGTCGGAGGCGGTGCGCAGCTTCTCGAAGCCTTCCGCTGCGCGCTCGGTCGTCGGTGGAATGAAGTCGTAGCGCTCCATCAGCGTCTCGCAGGCGCGCTCAAGGCCCTTGAGTGTCGCGCCCGAATGGGCTGCAGCGATCATAGCCGCGAAGCGCTTGCCAAGGCCAGCCGGCGGAAGCACCGGCACTTCGCCTTCCTCGTCCAGCGAGGCGAGGTTGAGGCGCATATCCTCCGGCCGGGAGAAGAGCGGCTGCTCGCTGAGATTGGGAAAGGCGGAGACGCCGGTAATCTTATCCTTGCCGCGGGCGATATTGCGCTGGCGGCGAATGCGCACATCGGTAAGCGCGCGGAAGACGATGCCCTGCTCCAGCGCGGCGATGATCCCGCCAGCGGCCTCGATACGGCGGAACTCCTCCCAAGCGAGCGCGGCTAGCCGGTGGGTCAGATCCTCGACATACCAGGAACCGCCGGCTGCATCGGCCACGCGGCCGAGATGCGCCTCCTCCTGGAGGATCAGCTGGGTATTGCGGGCAAGATTCCTGGCAAAAGCATCGGGCGTGCCGTGGCGGGTGTTGAACGGAATAAGCAGAATGCCCTGTGCACCGCCGACCGCCGCGCCAAAGGCTGCGGCGGTGCCGCGCAGCAAATTGATATAGGGATCGCGCTCGGTAACGCCGCGGAACGACATCTCCGCGATCAGCGCTGGCGGTGAGGCCGGGAAGCCGGCGACCTCGCCGACCCGCGACCAGAGCGCACGCATGGCGCGGAACTTGGCGATGGTGAGGAACAGGTCGCTCTCGGCCGTCAGGCAGAACTGAATGGCATCCGCCGCTGCTTCCAGAGGCCAGCCCGCCTGCATCAGCGCGCGCGCATAGCTGACGGCCGCCGCAAGCGTATAGGCCAGCTCTTCCTTGGCCGACCCGCCGGCTTGATGCCACGCGCGGCCGGTCGCCAGGAACGGGCGCAGCCGGTAGCCTTTATCGCGCAGGCAGCTCGCGGCATCGACTGCGTCGGCGAGAATCTTCTGCCGCTCGGCGGGAACGAGGCCCTGCGCCGCGGTGATGCTGATCGGGTCGAGGCCGGCCGAGCCGTTCACGCTTTCCGGGATGACGCCGCTTTGCTCCCAGAAGGCGGTTATCAGCGCGGCACCGGCCAGGGTATCGAACCCTCCCGAGAGATAGAGCCGGGCATCGCCGAGACGCGCCCCGTCGAACACCTTCTCCAGTGCGGTCAGCGTTCGGGCGCCGAGATAGGCTCCGCCATAGGGGATGTTGCCGCCGAGCTGTAGCCAGAAGCCCTGAACGCCGTTCGCCAGATCGGATTTGAGCTGGCAATTGGCTTCGGCGATGTCGAGATGATCGAGCAGCTGAATGACGGTCCACGGCCGGCCGTCCTGTTGCATAGGCCGGCCACGGATGAAAGGACGCGCATCCGGCTCCCCCGAGGCAAGGGCGAAATGCGCCGAACCGGCCTCAGTATAGAGCGGCGCGGTCGCGATGCCCTCGTAGAGCGGTGTTTCAAGCGCGGACAACGGCGCGCCGCCGAGCGCCTTCAGCGCTGCGGCCTGCCAGTCTTCCATTGAAGGCGCATCGGAGCCTCCAGCGAGATCGAGCTCATCCATGCACGATATTATCCGCAGCCCAGCCGCAGCGTCCACCCCTGCTAAAGTGTGGGGGACCAAAAAGCCGGATGATATTCGTATCCTGACTTGGTTCGCGAAACGTTTCCGATTCCTGGAAAGTCGAGATGCATGCCGGCCACCATCAGCTTGTCCGTGTTCACCTGATCGAACACGGCGTTGCGAGTGGAGATCGCCTGATTTGGGTCAACATCGAAGGAAATCGCCCATTCCGGATGCGGGAACTGTAGGGCGGCGGTGTGAATGATGTCGCCCCAGATGAGCAGGGTGTCGTCGTCTGAGGCGACGCGAACCATAGTATGGCCCGGGGTATGGCCGGATGCGGGCACCGCCGTCAGCCCCGGGGCAATTTCGCCACCGGTAATCTTCCGCAGGCGGTTGGCATAGGGCTTCACCGCCGCACGTGCGCCTTCGAACATGGTTTTCATTTCGCTCGGCGCCTGATTCATCATGCCGTCATCGTGCCAGAAGGCATATTCCTTCTCGGTCATCACCAGCTCGGCATTTGTGAACAGGGCCTTGCCCTGAGTATCGATAAGGCCGCCCGCGTGATCCGGGTGGAGGTGGGTCATAAACACCAGATCGACGTAGGCGGGATCGAAGCCGGCCGCCATCAGATTGGTGGGCACCTTGCCGAGCGTTGGTCCCAGCACATTGGCGGTGCCGGTATCCACGAGCACCAGGGCGTTTCCGGTATTGACGACGTAAGCATTGACGGCGGTCGGCATTTTGGGTGCCCGGTGCGCCGCTTCGAGGAGCTCGAGCGCTTCGCCCTTATCGGCGCTCGGGTATAAAGATGGGTCCAGCTCCAGGACGCCGTCGTTCAGGGCCGTGATTTCATAGTCACCGACGGAGAATCGGTAATAGGCGGGAACTTGCCGTCCCTGCAGGGGCACTTTGGCGTGTGTGGGGCGGGGAAGGGCAGCCGCGCACAAGCCCGCCGCCGAGATTTGCAGGAAGCTCCGACGATCGAAGGTCATTGGAACACCTCATCGTTTGCGAAAAAGGCGACCAATAGCTTCAAAAGCAGCGATGCGGAACTGCCAATCGCGTGAGCTGACGCTCAGTATGTCATGACCGGGGCTATGCCTTTGGCCTGTTTCACCCAATTTTCGCATTGATTGAGGCTGGGCAGCTGGCGCACGAGCTTGCGCTTCGCATTCGCCTCGACCATGGCCTGGCGCAGATTATCGGGACGACGCTTGGCAAGCTCCTTGACGGTATCCACACCGGCGATTTCCAGCAGCTCAGAAAACTCCTCTCCCACCCCCTTGATGCGCATCAGGTCACTCATATTGGCCCACTTCAGGATGAGCTTTTCTTCGACGCCGGTTGCTTCGGAGAGGTCTTTGCGGCCTTTGCGGGTCGCTGCCCGGTCGAGCAGCTGCTTGGTATTGGTAATGCCGGCGGTTGCCAGCTTGGCCGCAAATTTGGCGCCGACGCCTTCGATCTTCTCGACCTTGTACTGCACGAGGCCCTCCTTGGGATGTTCCTGTTTCGCGACCGCAACCCGGAAGTACTGCCAAGCCAGCGGACAAGCTTCATGATGTTAAGCACTGATCAAAAAGTTCCAAAGGCATTTTGTCGCAGGACGGGAGCTTCAACAAGCCACCTTTGCTTTGCAGAGGCAAAAGCAAGCTTGCCTGGAAGGTTTGGCCTCTAGCGTTTTTTGCGCTAGCAAGGAGAAGGCGAGCCAGCACCAGGGAGGCAGAGCGGAAATCATGGCCGAAGCGGAAGAGGGCGGGATCTATGTCGGAACAAGCGTCAAAAAGGAGTATCTCCTCCTTCGGCTCGCTAACCGCCACGGACTGATCACCGGTGCGACTGGTACCGGCAAGACGGTCTCGCTACAAATCCTCGCCGAAGGCTTTTCCAAAGCTGGCGTGCCGGTGTTTGCGGCTGACATCAAGGGCGACCTGTCCGGCCTTGCCGAAAAGGGCGTCTCCAAGCCGTTCCTCGAGGAGCGGGCAAAGAAGATCGGGCTGGAGGATTACAGCTACGAAGCCACGCCCGTCATCTTCTGGGACCTGTTCGGGGAGCAGGGGCATCCGATCCGCGCCACCATTGAGGCAATGGGCCCGCTGCTACTCTCGAGGCTTTTAGAGCTGAACGAGGTGCAGGAGGGCGTGCTCAACATCGCCTTTCGGGTCGCGAAGGACGAGAAACTACCTCTCATTGACCTGCCTGATCTGCGCGCCATCATTGCCCATATCGCCGACCGCGCCGACGAACTCAGCAAGCAGTACGGCAACATCGCCAAATCCTCGGTCGGGTCGATCCAGCGTCGTCTCCTGGTGCTGGAGCAGCAATCGGCGGATCAGTTCTTTGGCGAGCCCGCCCTCGACATCAAGGATTTCATGCGGACGACGCCGGAGGGGCGCGGCTATGTCAGCGTGCTCGCCGCCGACAAGCTGATGTCCTCGCCGCGCCTTTACGCCACTTTCCTGCTCTGGCTGATGAACGCGCTGTTCGACAAGCTTCCCGAGGTCGGCGATCCCGACAAACCGAAGCTGGTGTTCTTCTTCGACGAGGCGCATCTGCTCTTCGACGAAGCGCCCAAGCCGCTGCTCGAGCGCATCGAGCAGGTGACACGGCTGATCCGCTCCAAGGGGGTCGGGGTATACTATATCACCCAGAACCCGCTCGATGTGCCGGACACGGTCTCCAGCCAGCTCGGCAACCGCATCCAGCACGCGCTGCGCGCCTTCACGCCGCGGGAGCAAAAAGCGGTGAAGGCGGCCGCTACCACCTTCCGCCCCAATCCCGATCTCGATGTCGAACGCACCATTCTGGAACTCGGCGTCGGCGAAGCGCTGGTGTCCCTTCTGGAGAAGAAGGGCGAGCCATCGATCGTGCAGCGTACGCTAATCCGGCCGCCCTCCTCCCGGCTTGGACCCGTCACGCCGGATGAGCGTCGGCAGATCATCAATGCAAGCCCGGTCAAGGGCGTTTACGACGAACGGATCGACCGCAAATCGGCGCATGAGCAGCTGAAAGAGCGGCCTGACGCTTCAGCCAATAGCCCCGCCGAGGCCGACAACTCTTACGAGCGCCACGGCGAATTCCGCGTTCCGAAAATTCCGGGCCGCGATCAGCCCCGCAAACCTGCGGCGCCCCGCAGCGACAGCGCGAGCGACGCCTTCACCAAGTCGCTGGCGCGCTCGCTCGGCACGATAATTCCGCGAATTTTAGACCGCATTTTGCGGGGACGGCTCGGCCGGTAACGCTGGGGTTCATTCAAAAACGGAGGTCGCATCCGGCCGCTCGTGCCCGGAGAAAGGCGAAACTTCAATTGAAAGGGGGAGCGAAATGTTGCGAGCAGCCAGCACTATGGTGCTTTTGGGGGCGCTCTTCCTTGGGATTGATGCTACGCGCGCGCAGACGCCGAAGATCAGCAATGACGATCTCTACAAGGCTGAGACGGTGGTGACCGGGACAGGCGAAGCGGAGCGGATGCGCGGGTTCCGCGTCGGGGCCGAGGAAACCGTCATCAAGCTGACCGGCAACGCCAAGCTCGCCGGGAGTGCACGGATCGAGCCGATCCTAGACGACGCCGCGGCCCTGGTCGCAGATTACAGTTATGAAGACCGCATGAAGGGCATTCCTATTCATGACGAGCAGGGCACGCGAGACCGTCCGCATTATCTGCGCATCCGTTTCGATAAGGCCAAGGTTGACGAGGCGCTTGCTGACGCAAGACTGAAGAAATGGAAAGCCGAGCGTCCACTGGTCGCGGTGTGGCTCGGCATCAAGGATGCGCGCAAGAAACATGTGCTCGCCAGCGAAGGCCCGGAGGGCTACGGGCAGCGCGAGGTGCTGGAGGAGGCGTCGAAGAAGCGCGGCGTGCCGATCGTGCTGCCGCCGCCAGGTGACTCGCCTGTGACCTATAACGTCATCGACAAGAGTCTATGGCATGTGCTTCAGCAGGAATCGGACAAGCTCGGTGCGCCTGCAGTCCTATACGGCACGCTCAATTTCGACGGCAATGCTGCCTGGGATCTGCGCTGGACGCTCGCCGGCCCGCGCACCTATGCGAAATGGTCGAAGAAGGGGGTCACTTTCGATGTGGGTCTTAAAGATGCGATCGATCACGCGGCGGCGGCATTCGCCAAGAAGGCCAAGTAGCCCTGGGGTGGAGGGATGAGAATGAGGTGGACGAGAATTGGCTGGCGTAAGTGTGCGCTGTTGGCGCTCGCAGTTTTATTGGCCTTGCCCGGCACAAGTGAGGCGCGACGCCAGGGACAGGGTAATGGCGATGAGCCCGGTGCATTCGACTATTACGCCCTGACCTTGTCCTGGTCGCCGACCTATTGCGCCGATCTCGGCCGGCGCGATGGCGGCCCCCAATGCAATGGCCCGCGGCCTTATGCATTCGTGCTTCACGGGCTATGGCCGCAACGTGCTAAAGGCTGGCCCGAATTCTGTGACACCGGCGGACGGCCTTGGGTGCCTCAGCGCACGATCGACGATATGCTCGACATCATGCCGAGCCGGCAGCTGATCATCCACGAGTATAAGAAGCACGGCACCTGCAGCGGGCTCTCGGCAGAGCGCTATTTCGACACGGCGCGCAAGCTCTACACCAGCATCAAAATCCCGGAGCGCTATCAGCTACCGCAGCGTCCGTTGCGGCTGTCCCCCGGCGAAGTGGTCAGCGACTTCCTTGCGGCCAACCCTGGCCTGAAGCCAGAAATGATCAGCATTGCCTGCGACGACCGCCTGCAGGAATTGCGCATCTGTTTTGGCCGGGACCTCCGGCCGAGCCGCTGCGGCAGCAACGAGACAGCGCGCAAGCTCTGCTCACGGGACGCCGTAACTCTACCGCCGGTCCGCCAAGGCCGTTTTTAGGAGGGTCGGCTTATTCGGTGGAGGCGGTCCGCCAAGACGAATTCACATCGTGAACCAGGAGCTCATCGAGGCCAGCCTGAATGTCGACTAGGCTGGCCCGCACGGTATCGAAGAAGAAGGTCGTGCTGAAATGGCTCTGATAAGCCATCCAGACAAGACAAAGCGCAAGAAGTGACGCGCGCGGAATCATGGAAGCCCCCACGAAGAGTTCGTTCACCGGCCGGAAATCAAGATGATTGAAGAAGCGGCAACGCCGCTCGCCGGACAATACAGTGTCTCGGTTAATCGTCTGTAGAATGAACGTCTAAAATAGTTGGCAGTTCCGCTAAAATTCGTAGCGGTGCAATCTTTCGCTTGATTTATTGTGGAGATTGTGGATGACGACCAGGCCCGCCGGGCTGTCGTTCCGCCTCCCGGAGGAGGGTGGCCGGATCCCGATGGGGGCTAGGATCCGGCCTTTTTGGGCACTAGAGAGGGAGAGGACTGGTGAGGGAAGCGCCAGGTGATCAGCTCAGCAACTTCCTACCTGTCCTGTTACGCAACGCCACGCTTACAAAGCTCTTGTGCAGCGGCCCGCCTGAGCCGGGATCGGGCCAGAGCCGAAGCAGGGAAATTTCATCTCCACCGTCCGACCGCTCACTACAACTACAACGTGTTATAAGAAAATGCAACTCCCTTAGATTGTGATTTTGCGTTTTTTGGAACTTTCTGTGAATAATGCGCAGCGGGCAGGCAATACGGCGGGAGTGATATCGCTTCGAGCAACAGCTCGGCTGTTGCGTCGGGCGGGCGAGGCTGTCATGGCGGCCGCGGTGCCTCCTGCTCGACACGCCGGTGGATCACGGGAGAGATGGTCACGCTGGTAGCGGGCAGCATCTCCGCTTGCTGAGAAGCGGGGTGACTGAAGCCATCCTGCCGCCGGGGAGATGCCCTATACGCTCTTGCGCTCGGGATAGAGAGTGCGCAGCCCATCCTCCGAAGCTGGGCAGACCCCGCGTTCGGTGATGAAACCGGTGATCAACCGTGCCGGCGTGACATCGAAAGCCGGGTTGGCGGCGGTGCTGCCGGGCGCCGCGATGTCGACGGTCACGACTTTGCCGGTGGCGGTGCGGCCGGTCATGCGCGTCACCTCCTCGGCGCCGCGCTCCTCGATGGGGATGCCGCTTCCCGCCGCAAGCGTCCAGTCGATGGTGGAATGCGGGATGGCGACATAGAACGGCACGTCGTTGTCTTTGGCCGCGAGTGCCTTCAGATAGGTCCCGATCTTGTTCGCTGCATCGCCATTGGCAGCCACGCGATCGGCGCCGACGATACACAGATCGACCTTGCCATGCTGCATGAGATGCCCGCCGGCATTGTCAGCGATGATGGTATGCGGCACGCCGTGCGCGCCGAGCTCATAGGCGGTGAGCGCCGCTCCCTGATTGCGCGGGCGGGTTTCATCGACCCAGACATGAACGGGCAAGCCCTCATCATGGGCCTGATAGATCGGCGACAGAGCCGTGCCCCAATCGACGGTCGCCAGCCAGCCCGCATTGCAGTGCGTGAGCACATTAACGGGGCCGCCGTCCCTGCGCTCGGCATGTTGGCGGAGCAAGGTCGCTCCGCTCGCGCCGATCCGCCGGTTGGTCTCGACATCCTCATCGCAAATCACTGCAGCCTTTGCGAACGCCGCTGCAGCGCGGTCGGCGGGACGAAGCGGCCGGACGGTACGGTCCATCTCGTCAAGAGCCCAGCGCAGATTGACCGCGGTCGGGCGCGTTGCGGCAAGCTGTTCCAGCACGGCATCGAGCGCCGCATCGCTTGCGTCCTCACGGACGGCGAGCGCCACGCCATAAGCGGCCGTCGCTCCGATCAGCGGCGCGCCGCGCACCTGCATGGTGACGATAGCGTGGGCAACCGCATCAACATCTGCCAGCCGCACAGTTTCGAAGCGATGCGGCAGACGCGTCTGATCGATGATTTCGACCATGCCGTCGTCGGCAATCCAGATGGTGCGGTAGTGGGCTCCGTTGATCTTCATGTCAGGCGGCCGGTCCTTTGTCGTGCTTGAGGCTGCAGCTGAGCCCTAACATGGCCTTGCAACATCTGAAGTCCAGACGTTTTCTTCGTTCGAGCCAACTTTACCAGTTGGACTTTAATTGAAGCGCGGCGGCTGCGGAACATCGGTTGGTTGCGGCGGCGGCGATGGCTGTGCTCCAGCTGCCGGTCCGAGAGGCGTACCCCCTCCCAATCCAGGCGGCGGACCTGGGCTCGGCGCGCTGTTGTCTGTGCCTTGAGGCGGGGTGCCGGAGTTCGGCGCATTCGACGGGGCACCGCCGGGCGGTGCACTGAAATTAGGGCCGGTCGACGGGGCGCCGCCGGGCGGCGTGCCAAAGTTCGGCCCTGAGCTGACCCCGCCGGGCGGCGCGCCAAAATTCGGGGCCGGCCCGAAATTGGGCTGAGTGCCTCCGCCCCCAGATGGGAGCTGGAGCTTGAACTTCGAGGGATCGATGGTCGGGCCGCTGCCTTTGTAATGTGTGACCATTTGCGGAAAGGCGATGGTGAGCCCCACCATAATCACCTGGATCAAAACGAAGGGGATAGCGCCCCAATAGATTTGGCCGGTGGTGACCGGCTGCATCCGCCGGCCGGTGACCTTATCGACATATGGCTCCTTCGGCGCCACCGATCTCAGATAGAACAGCGCAAAGCCGAAGGGCGGGTGCATGAAGCTGGTCTGCAGGTTCACGCCGAGCAGCACGCCGAACCAGATCAGATCGATGCCGAGCTTGTCGGCAACCGGGGCGAGCAGCGGCACGACGATGAAGGCCAGCTCAAAAAAGTCGAGGAAGAACGCCAGGAAGAAAACCAGGAAGTTCACCACCACCAGGAAGCCAACCTGGCCGCCAGGAAGATTGAGCAGCAGCTCTTCTACCCATCGATGGCCGTTCACGCCGTAGAAGGTCAGCGAGAACACGCGTGCGCCGATCAGGATGAAAACCACGAAGCAGGACAGCTTGGTCGTCGAGTCGAGCGCCTGGCGCAGCAGGCTGTAATTCAGGCGGCCCTTAAACAGCGCCAGGAGAAGCGCGCCTACCGCGCCCATTGCTCCGCCTTCGGTCGGGGTGGCGATGCCGAGGAAAATCGTGCCGAGCACCAGGAAGATCAGTGCGAGAGGCGGCATCAGCACGATGATTACCTGCTGCGCGAGACGCGACAGCAATTTCAGATTGAAAAGGCCGTTGGCGACGGCGATCCCATAGGCGGCGAGTGCCGCCGCAATGGCAATCCAAATGCCTTCATTTCCGACCGGCTCGCCCTGGCTGGCGAACTCGACAATGACAAAGCCAAGGCCGACCGAGACGATTATCGCAGCGAACAGCGACAGGACACCCGCGCCCAGCGTGCGCGCTTCAGCGGGCAGAGCCGGTGCTGCCGCCGGATAAACGTTGCTGATGATAGCGACGTAGCCCATATAGAGGCCGGTGAGCACCAGGCCGGGAATAAAGGCGCCGGTATACATATCACCGACTGAGCGTCCGAGCTGGTCGGCCATGATGATCAGCACCAGCGAAGGCGGGATGATTTGCGCCAGCGTTCCGGAGGCGGCGATCACACCCGTGGCGACGCGGCGGTCATAGCCATAGCGTAGCATGATCGGCAACGAAATTAGCCCCATGGCGATCACCGAGGCCGCCACGACACCCGTCGTCGCTGCGAGAAGTGCGCCGACCAGCACTACCGCGTAGGCAAGCCCCCCTCGCACCGGGCCAAAGAGCTGGCCGACAGTGTCGAGCAGGTCCTCCGCCATGCCGGATCGCTCCAGGATCAGCCCCATGAAGGTAAAGAAAGGAATAGCGAGCAACGTGTCGTTGCTCATGATGCCGAAGAGGCGCTCCGGCAGTGCCTGGAGAAAAGTGGGATGGAACAGGCCCAGCTCGATGCCGATCACTGCAAAGGCGAGACCATTGGCAGCGAGGGCGAAGGCAACAGGATAGCCGAGCAGCAGCAGCACGATCAATGTGAAGAACATGATCGGCGCCATATTGTGTATGACAAACTCGATCATGGCTTGTGCTCCATCCCGTCGATGGTGAGCAGCTCGGCCTCATGCTCGGCCTGGCTGCCGATATGGGGATCGGGAATGATGCCGCGCATAACGGCGATGCGCTTGATGATCTCCGACACCGCCTGCATGGCGAGCAACAGAAAGCCCGCGAGAACGAGAGCCTTCGCCGGCCAGACGATCAGGCCGCCAGCGTTGGGGGAGTATTCCTGCTGCTGATAGGAGGTCAGGACGAAGGGGATCGCGTGATAGATCATCAGCACGACGAACGGCGTCAGCATGAAGATATGGCCGAGGAGGTCGATCCAGTTCCGCACAGACTTCGGCAGCGCCGAGGAGACGACATCAATGCGGATGTGGTCGTCGCGCTGCAGCGTATAGCTCGCCGCGAGCAAGAAAACCGCGCTGAACAGATACCATTGCAGCTCCAACCAGGCGTTGGAGCTGATATCGAAGGCCTTGCGCATTATGGCATTGCCGGCGCTGATCAGCACTGCGGCGAGAATTAGCCAGGACACCGCGTGACCAATCCCCACGGTGATCCTGTCGATCGCCGCGCTCAGGCGAAGCAAAGACTGCATCGGACGCCCCTTTGTGAAAGAGCGCCGGCCCAAAGCCGGCGCTCCCTTGCGGAACCGGGATGGGCGGCGTTTAGCCGAGCTTGCCGTTGCGCTGCTGCGCCATCATGTAGCTGTCATAGGTGAAGTCTGCGATCTGCGCCCACAGGAACGCATCCTTCCGATACGCCATCATGCTGTCGTAGATTTTCTTGAACTTCGCGTTGCTGGCCGTCAGCTCCGAATAGGTGCCCTGCGCGGCATCCCAACAAGCGTTCAGGATCTCCTGGGAGAACGGCCGGAGCTGAGCCCCTTTGGAGTAGAGGCTGCGGACAGCGGTCGGGTTTACCCAGTCGTACTTCGCCAGCATATCGCAATTGGCAGCTTCGGCGGCCGCGACTGCAACGCTCTTATAGGCGGCTGGGAGCTCGGCCCATTTCGCCTTATTGAAGAATAGGTGCAGCATAGCCCCACCTTCCCAGAAGCCCGGATAGTAGTAGTAGGGGGCAACCTTGTAGAAGCCGAGCTTCTCGTCGTCATAAGGCCCGACCCATTCGGTGGCGTCAATCGTCCCCTTTTCCAGTGCCGGATAGATGTCACCGCCCGGGATCTGCTGCGGCACCAGGCCGATTTTGGCAAGCACCGCGCCGCCGAAACCGCCGATGCGCATTTTCAGGCCTTTGAAATCGGCGGGGGTGTTGATCTCCTTGCGGAACCAGCCGCCCATCTGTGCGCCGGTATTGCCGCAGGGCACCGCGTAGATATTGTAACCGTCGTAGAACTCGTTGAGCAGGTCGGTGCCGCCGCCATAGTAACACCAGGCATTCTGCTGCCGGGGATTGAGGCCGAAGGGAATGGCCGTTCCGAGGGCGAAGGTCGGGTCCTTGCCCCAGAAATAGTAGCTGGCGGTGTGGCAGCACTCCACCGTGCCGTTGCTGACCGCGTCGGCAGCGCCGGGACCAGGGAGGATTTCGCCAGCGGCGAACACCTGGATCTGGAATTTGTTGTCGGTGGCGCCGGCCACATATTTCGAGAAGGTCTCCGCGGCGCCATAAATAGTGTCGAGGGATTTCGGGAAACTGGAGGTCAGGCGCCACCTGATCTCGGGTTGGCTCTGTGCAATTGCAGGCGTTGCAAGAGCTGCCGTGGCTGCACCGGCGATGCCGGCGTGTTTGAGAAATGCTCGTCTGTGCATGTCATCCTCCCTAACGGTGAGCGGCTTTTTGTGAGGGTAGCGACTAAAAGTAAAGCTATCAAAAGGTTGTGCTCGCGATTTGCCGCCTTCTATGCTTTCTGGTGGCCTTCCAGACCAAATACCCCTTGCCGCTATGCTCGGCTCTGCATCAGGTTGCCGCGCCCGGCTGTGAGGCGCAACACAATCTTCTTGTCAGTCCCTCGATGCTCCTGCCGGCCGGAGCGTAAGGCTGCGCTCAAGCTTCAGCGGTGGATAGCTTTCTACAAAATTTTACCGCTCCGGTAAGCACTTTACCAATCATCGCCACATTGCGGAGCTAGGACGTGGAAGGTTTTGTCTCGCGTCGGAGGAGCATATGACGAAGGTGTCATGGAAGCGCATTCTGCAGCGCGCCGGCAATGATTTCCCAGATCATGACCTTCCGACTGCCGAACGCGCCGAAGTTCATGCTCTTCACCGCGGAAGCCCGCGGGCCATCCACAGTGCTGATGCGCAAAATAAGGTTGCTGGCGAGCTGGAGAACGAACTGCGGCGCGCTCTGCAGCAGGCGCAAGATCCCGCCGTGGCAGATCAGCATCGACCTGCCCACGACCCCAGGTTCACGCTAGAAGAGCTGAAGCACATTCAGCGGCCCCTGGTTCCTTTGGCCCGCTCCGTCGCGCCGCAGGCGAAACGGCGTGGCGGAGCTGCGCGCAATATCATGGCGGTCTCGTTGTCGGCGGCCGTGGTTGGCTTTGCCATTCAGCAGTTCGGCGAAAACTTGCGTGGCTCCGGTGGTGGCGGAGGAGGGGGCGGGCAGCAGCGGTCCGAAAGCCCGTCGGCGATGGCGACAATGAGCGCCAAGGAGCGGACAAAGCTGGTGCAGACCGGCTATGCGATCCAACCTCTGATCCAGCCCGGCAATCAGATCGATCTCGCTCCCGTAGAGAAACATGCCCCATCGCTCGTCGGCGATGAGAAAGCGTCCGGGCGCGATGAAAGCGCCGCCGCTGCGGCGGCCACTTTCAAGCGGGATGTGGAGGAAGCGGTCAAGCTGTTCGACACGAAGCAAGTGCCAATTTCCGAGGCACCCATTGCCGTTCCGGTGCCGGCGACGGCCACGCCCGCCGCTGTCGTGCCTCAGCTTATCCGCGCAGATCCGCGACTGACGGCCGATGACGAGGACAAGCTCCTCCAGCGCGCAAGCGGGCTGTTGAAGCAAGGCGACGTGACCGGCGCCCGCCTGCTGTTCGAGCATCTCGCCTATCGCGGCAGTGCCCTCGGTGCCTTCGCCCTCGCGCAAAGCTATGACGCGCGTTATCTGGAGAAGCTCTACGTACGGGGCCTCGCCGCCGACCAGACCAAGGCCGATTTTTGGTACCGCCGGGCCGCAGAGCTCGGCAAGGCTTCCCGCTAAAGCGGCAGGCGAGCGCCGCCGCGTCTTGAAGGTCGGCTCAGAATCGTTGTCGGCCGTCCCGCTCTTTGTGCCTTTCCCGTTGATCGTCTCGCGTTCCTCGCTTAACTCCCGTGCACGATAGATAAAGGAGACAATCCATGCGTGCGCGGCTCATCCGGCGCGGGCTGTTGTGGCTGGCGGTGGTTTTCATCGCTCTGCCGCTCATCACCGCAGCGGCCGGATATGTATGGTGGACGCGCAGCCTGCCGGCGACGCAGGGCAGCGTCGCAATGCCGGGCCTTAGTGCCGAAACGCGCGTCATCCGCGACCGCTTTGGTGTCCCGCACATCTTCGCTGCATCTATGAATGACGCGATGCGGGTGCTCGGCTACCTGCATGCGCAGGACCGGCTGTTCCAGATGGACATCACCCGGCGCGTGAGCCAGGGGCGGCTTGCCGCCGTCATTGGGCAGGCCGGCGTCAGCTACGACCTCTTGTTCCGCACGCTCGATCTGGCCGGCCTGGCGCGAAGCAGCCTTTCCGCCTTATCGCCTGAAGCGCGCTCCCAGCTCGACGCCTATGCGGCGGGGGTGAATGCGTGGCTTGCAGAAGGGCATGCGCTGCCAGCCGAATATGCCATTCTCGGCTTTACCCCAGAACCGTGGAAGCCAGAGGACTCGCTCCTCTGGGGCAAGGCGATGGCCTGGAAGCTTAGCGCCAACTGGCGCCAGGACGCGCTGCGCGCGAGACTCGCCGCGCGCTATGACCGCGCCCGGCTGGAGCGGATGTTCCCCAAGCCCTTCCCCGAATGGCCGGTCAGCATCGAGCCGCGGCTTTCCGGCCCCGCCACGCGGGCGGACGCGACGTCGCCAAAAACCCGGCCGACGGGAAACGCCGCCAAAGCGGCTGCTCTCGACTTCGCCGAATTGTTGGCGTTACCGGTCATCGGACATGGCGCGTCCAATGAATGGGTGGTCGACGGCAGCCGTACGGTAACGGGCAAGCCGCTGCTCGCCAATGATCCACATCTGGAGCTGAATATTCCGATCATCTGGTATCTGGCGCGTATTACCACGCCGCAGCTCACCGTGACCGGGGCCACCGCGCCGGGCGTTCCGGCGGTCGTGCTCGGCCAGAACGGCCACATCGCCTGGGGCTTCACTACCACCGAAAGCGATACGCAGGATCTGTTCATTGAGACGCTGGATCCCAAGCAGCCCGGCGCCTACCTCACCGCCGATGGCCCGAAGCCGCTCGCCATAGAGACGCTACAGATCCAAGTGAAGGGCGCAGCGCCCGTGACGCTCCAGCGCCGGGTGACGCAGCACGGGCCGATCATCTCGGACATTTCGACCGATGTCGCCGATGACGGACATCCCGTCAGCCTGGCCTGGACCGGCCTCGGCAACGCCGACACCACAGCTGAGGCGCTGTTCCGCCTCAACCGGGCGCAGAGCCGCGAGGAATTTCTTTCAGCACTCCGCCTCTACCAGTCGCCAGCACAGAATATCGTCTTCGCTGCGACCGATGGGACGATCGGCTTCGTCAATGTCGGCGCGGTGCCGATACGCAAATCGGGCGATGGCCGCTATCCTGTCGATGGCGCATCAGGTGCCTTCGACTGGACTGGGCTGGTGCCGTTCGAGGGCTGGCCGCAGCTTTTCAACCCGCCTGCCGGCGCGATCGTCAACGCCAACAATATGGTCGCCAGCCTCGACTATCCCTATTGGCTCGGCTACGACCAGGGCCCCGGCTTTCGCGCGATGCGCATCCTCGAGCTGCTCGGCGCTCGCGAGCGCCACAACATCGCCAGCTTTTCCGCCATCCAGATGGACATCCAGGCGATTCATGCCCGCGATTTTGTCCCGTATCTGCTGAAACTGCAGCCCGATACGCCGCTGGCTGCCCAAGCCCTCGATCTCATACGCAAATGGGATTTCAAAGCAGCCGATGATCTGCCCCAGCCGCTGATCCTCGACTGGTGGCTGCGGCGTATGAACATGCATCTGCTGCGGTCCGGCCTTGATGCGCTCGCGCCGACAGTGGGCGGTCTGAACGCGGCGGCGGTAATTGATGTGCTGCGCCATCCCGACGGGTTCTGCAACGGCGCTGCCGAAAGCGACTGCATGGGCGCGGTGAAGGCGGCCTTCGCGGAAACGCTCCGTGAGCTCTCGGACCGCTACGGCGGTGATGCATCGCGCTGGCGTTGGGGCGACGAGCATAGGGCGCTGATGGAAAACCAGGTGATGGACCGGGTTCCCGGCTTCAAGGCGCTGTTCAATTACGATTTCCCCAGCGATGGCGGCTTTTATTCCGTGAGCCGCGGCGGCAATACCGGCCCGGTCGATCCAGAGCATCCGCTGCGGCGAAATTCCGGTGCAGGGTTTCGCGGCATTTATGACCTCGCCGACCCCTCGCAGTCGCGCTTCATCATTGCAACCGGTGAGAGTGGGCACCCGCTATCGCCCCACTATGCCGACCAGCTGCCGCTCTGGCGGCGCGGCGAAGGCATCCGCCTCCAGGTCAGCGAGGCCGAGCTGATGGATGAGCATGGCGAGGTACTCACCTTCCGGCCTTGATGACGGCGGTTACTGGCGCGCCAGTGTCAGCCGGCTGGATGGGTTGACGGTCAGGCGTTCGGGCCTGATCAGCTCCAGCGCGATCGCATCGTTAGCGCCGCCGACCAGAACCCCTTTCTTGTCGGACAGTTTGAGATCGTGCTTGGACACGGCGTCATAATCCCCAACCAGATTTCCCGGATCGACGTCAGCCGTGGGAGCGAAGACGTCCCATTTGATTTCCAGCCCGCCCAGGGCTGCGGGATCGAGGCTGCCGCCGAACAACTGGCCATGCAGTCTGGTTTCGGTCTTTTGACCGGTGATCTCGAGCTTGCAATCCATGCTGGTTGCGGTGAGGTCGAGCCGGTCCGTATCTGCACTCTTTGCCCGGCAGATGAGCGAGCCGACACTTTGCAATGCACCGGCGGCCTGGGATGGTTGCGTGGCGAGGACCATCAGCGCAATACCGGCGATTGCCGGAAAGCCGCCCGCTGCGGCAGCGAAAAGACCTCGCCAGCAATCCGCTCGTAAAAGGTCTGCCGGCCTGCTGATCGACATGTCACAGACTCCTTTCATAGTCGCCTTCCAACGAAGGCTGGACTTTTTTGGCTCGCCCTCAATCGTTCCCGGCCGCCAGCTTGCCTCTTATGCCGGCGTCTATTGGATAGGATGAAAAGGCCAAGCCCAGCGGCAGCGAGCCCGAGCCAGGCGCGAGAGGACAGACGAAGCAAGAACCGCTTCGCGAGATGTTCGAGCCGTTTTTCCGGATGTTCCGGACGCTCCGGGTCGGCCAGATGCGATCGTGAGAGAAAGCGCTCTGCGGCGTTGGTCTGCCGCTCAGGAATTGGCCGAAGCGAACGTCCAGCCCCTTGCCTCAGCGCTTCGACGGTGCCCAGCAAGGACCCCCGCTCGGCGATTGCCTTCTCAACGCGATCACGTTTCACACCGAGATGCTCGGCGAGAAGACCATTTCGGATCGAGGAGATCGCCTCGCGCTCCGCTTGGGACTTGGCCTCGATCGCAAGGTCGCATTCTGTATCGAAGCCCATCGAGCGATTGTTGACATTGGAGGACCCGACCCGGATCAGCCGGTCATCGACGATCAGGATCTTGGCGTGGACATAGATCGGCTCGCCCGTCTCATTGGCCGGATGAAAGATCCCGAACCGGCCGTGCGGGTCCGCCTGCCTGATGGAGGCCAGTCTCAGATCGCGGGCGGTCCCCATGGTCTCCTGCTCGAGCCAGCCTTCGGTGGAGAGCGGGTTGATGACGACGACCTCCGGCCCGTCGGCTTCCTTCAGCCGCTTGGCAATGGCTTCGCAGATGCTGGCCGAGGCGAAATACTGGCTTTCGAGGTAAATGCTCTTTTTGGCGGAGCGAATTGCGGCCCGGTATAGGTTCTCGACTTCGTGAACCGCTTGTCGTCCATCATAGGCCGGCATGGTTCGGGCGATGCCGAGATCGACATCCCGCATCTGAGGCTCTACCGCGTCCGGCCATAAATCACCTTCGCCTCGCGGCCGCTCCAGTGCCTCGCCCGTCGCCCTGTGCCATCGGTCGCGGGCAAGGACGCCGAGTGCCCGGGCCGCATCGCCATCGACGATAGCCGTCGCATCGTGCCAGGGGCCGAACAGCGAGCCGTCCGGGCGTTTGCGGCGCTCATCTCCGGGCAGGTGCCGGCAGGTGTCCCACCGGCCAACGGTCATGTCGATGCCGCCGCAAAACGCGAGCAAATCGGCGATCACCACGATCTTTTGATGGTGAGCGGCTGTCCAAGGATGCGTGCTGTCGAAGCGGAGCCGAATCCGTCTCGCTGTTATCAAATCGAGCGCTATCATCGGGAGCAGCTGGTTCGTCAGGGTATAAAGAACCGCCATGTCCCATTTGAGGATGAAAATCCGCAAGCCCGGATTGCGCTTCACGATCCCCTTGAGGAACGCTCCGAGCTGCACCGGATGGCCGTCTCGCTTTCCGTTGCGCACAAGATCGATCCGCAGATCGAAATCCCAGCCAACCAGCATGATGGAATGCCTGGCCTTCAGCATCGCGGCCCGGACGGCGGCGAAATAGGTCGCCGCGTCCACGATCAGGCCGAAGCGGTCGGTGCGTGCGATGCGCCAGCACGTATCGTCGGGGCACAGAATAGCGTCTACCCCTGCCGGAGCAGAAAAGGAGCTGCTATCCACACCCGGCTCTGCCGCGAGTTTTGCGCTGTCTGCTTCATTGCGCCGAGCACTCATGCATCTCCAACCACCGCGGTCAGGGGAGAGTTCCGCGGCAGGTGCTGACCGGCTCTTGAGCGGCTCCAGCAGGCGAACCGTTCAACCGCTTACCGAAATGCCGTGATGAACACCGAGAGCACGCCCGCAAGGCTCTCCCCGACCACGAGCCCCGCCGCGAGCACGACCAGCTTGCGCTCGCTCCAGGCTGGAAACAGCCGGACGACCAGGCTGGCCGCCAGCGCGCCGAGGAACAGCGAGACCGAATTCCACGCCGGGATGACGAAGCTCAGTCCCATTGCACCAGCGCTCGGGATCCACCTTGCCAGCCGCTCAGGCAAGCTCCGCTCGGCCACCGCCAGGCTCGCGCCGATGACCGCGGCAATCGCCATCGCTTGCCCGGCGCCGGTCGGCATGGCGGAAAGTCCCGAGCTCAGCACTTCGGCAACCGCCTTCCAGGTGGCGACGGCCGGCGCCGGCCAATCCTCGGTGATGAGCATGCCCTTCGGATCGGGAATTAGCGCGAGATAGGCGATGCTGCCCGCCAGGCTCCCGGCCAGCACGCCGAACACCTGCGCGACATACTGCTTTCCCGCCGTCGCCCCGATGATCTGCCCGGTGCGCAGGTCCTGCAGCATGTCGGCGCATTGGTCGGAGGCGCCGCCGGTCACATTTGCGGTCATGAGATTGGCGGTGGGATTGGCGGGCGCGATCAGGCCGAAGCTGAGTTGTGTCACCTTGCCGAGTGCGCCGACCGGCGTGATGCCGGTTTCCCCGGCGACGCGCGCCGCCACCACCGCCAGGACGAAGGTCAGCAGCACCGCCGCGACCGCCTCGGCAGGACCAATGCCGAAAATGAAAACCTGCGCCGTGCTGGCCATCACTAGAACGGCCAGGAACGCCGCCACGAAGCCGGCGCGGTGGGCACGGGGCATCGGCAGCTTCAGACTGCCCAGCCCTGCTCCCCTCCGGCGCGCCATGGCGACGAGCGAGAGGGCGAACGACATCAGCGCCGAGGTCACCATCAGCGTTACGCCCGGCCAGAGCAGCCATTCGACCAGTGGAGCGAACCAGGGTGCGGCCGGATCGGCCGGGCCGGTCTGCGCCCAGCCGGAGGTGATCGCGAGCGGCGCCAGAATCCCCCAGGCTACGGCCGCCCCGATCAAGGCAGAAAGCCCGATCCTGAGCCCGGCAATGGCGCCGAAGCCGACCATCAGCAGAGAAGGCTCCAATGCGAGTCCGAGATTTGCGAAGGTCGCCTGGCCTTTGGCACCGAGCGACAGGCTGAAAGGCGGCGCCAGCTTGGGGATGGCGATCAGATGATCGACCGCGATCTTCAGCGCCGCCGAAACGCCCATGCCCCCGAACAGCACGCGCAACCGGTCGCGGGCTTCCGCCTTGCCGGAGTGGATCTGCAGCATGGTCTCTGCGGTCGCAACTCCGGGTGGGAAGGGCAGCTTCTCGCGCACCAGCATCTGATCGCGCAGCGCTATGCCGACCACGACGCCGACAACGCTCACCGCGAACAGCCACATCGCCAGCACATCCCAGGACAGCACCTTGCCCGTGATCAGCGCAAGCGCCGGAATCGGCGCGGCAAGCCCCGAGGAGGTGATGGAGGCGGCGGAGGAGGCCGCGGTCTGATTGATATTGTTCTCCAGGAGCACCAGGGAGCGGCTGCCGAGAAGGCTCGCGCTTGCCCGCCAGAAGGCGAGGCCGAGAAGACCCGCCGCAACCGACATATTGAAGGTCCAGCCGATCTTCAGCCCGCTGTAGATATTGCATGGGGCAAGCAATGCGCCAATTGCCATGCCGGTCACGATGGCACGGGGGGTCAGTTCAAAGGCCTTCGCGGTTTGCAAGCTTCTTCTCCCTCCAAGGCAAGCGCTGTGCGCGTCCGGTCGCCGAGCGTGCCGGCAGAACCGAGGCCGGTCGATAGAACTTGCCAACAGGTGAAGAACTTGAGGCGTTGTCAGCACCGGCGATCAGCCTGGCTGACGGGACGGGCCTCAGGACGATCGGCAAAAGCAGTGCCCAGCCGGTTACGCGCGGAGCCACTCCTCTCCCGAGCTTACTTTGGTCCTCTGCCGGCCCTTTTTCTTAACCCGATCGAGGCGCTTGAGCAACGCGCCCGTACCGGCGAGCGGCCGGAAAGGGCGCTTCTGCCCGCGAACTCTTACTCAGCGGGGGCGCTCCGCGATGAAAGCTTGCGCGGTGCGCTTCTCGCCGCTGCGCACGAAGGTGATGGTCAGCCGGTTGCCCGGCGAGGCGCGGTCGAGCTGTTTGTGAATTGCATCGACATTAGCCGTTTCGGTGCCATCGACGGCGATGACGATGTCGCGCGGCCGCAGACCGGCTTTGTCGGCCGGGCCTCCCTCTGTCACGGCAATGACCAGGACGCCGCTGCGGCCGCTCAGGCCAAGGTGACGCGCGGAGCGCACATCCAACTCGATCGTCTGGCCGGCGAGACCCAGAAATCCGCGCGTGACCCGGCCATGGCGCAGCAGGTCGGGAATAACGAGGCGCGCGGTATTGATCGGTACCGCAAAGCAAAGACCCTGCGCGCCGCCGATGATCGCGGTGTTTATGCCGATCACGTTACCATGGCTGTCGACCAGCGCGCCGCCGCTATTGCCCGGATTGAGCGGTGCGTCGGTCTGCACGATGTCTTCGATCAGCCGGCCGCCGACGCCGCGCAACGTCCGTCGCACCGCACTGATGATACCGGCGGTGACGGTCGTCTGCAGGCCAAGCGGATTGCCGATGGCAATTGCGATCTGCCCGACCTGCAGTGTGTCGGAATCGCCTAGCGTCCCTGGCGTGAGGCCGGTCCGCGCAACGCGCAGCAGAGCCAGGTCGGTATCGGGGTCGCCGCCGACCATCTCGGCCGGCGAGGTAAGGCCATCGTGAAAAGCGACCTCGAAACTGCGCGCGCCATGCGCAACGTGATAGTTGGTCAGCACATAGCCATCCGGCGTGATCACCACACCGGAGCCGCTGCCATCAATGATCGCCTCAGGCCCTTGCGAACGCTGTGAGCGGCGGCGTATACCGACCACGGAGGGGCCAGCCCGCTCCACTGAGCGGATCACCGTCGCGGAATAGACATCCAGCAAGACTCCGTCGGAATTTTCTGTTGCTCTCTCGCTCTTTGCGGCAGCGCCTTGCTCACGGCCGAAGAAGCCGCCTTGCAGAAGTTTAAGCTCCATTAGCTATACTCGAAGCAAATTTTAAGGAATCGTGATGTAGGGACCTCAGGCGGCGATGCCAATGCCCCCGTAAGAAAGCCATTCCGGTGTTTGTTGGCAGCTCCTCTTGCGCAGCTTATGATCATCGCGCCCGGGCATCGGAATGGGAGGCAAAATGGACGATCTTGCGCACAAGGTCCTACGCCAGGGGGGCGAGGCCACCCAGGAGCCGCGAGAGCTTGAGGAGACGTCCCGCCTCCCGCGCCAGCGCGATCCGGAGCGCACGCGGCGTGCTATTCTCGATGCGGCAACCGCCGAATTCGTTGCTCACGGCTTTGCCGGTGCCAGCGTCAACGAGATCGCCGCGCGGGCGCATGTCAACAAGCGGATGCTCTATCATTATTACGGCAAGAAGGATGACCTTTATCTCGCCGTGCTGGAGCGCACTTATCAGGCCATCCGCAGCGCCGAGACGGAGCTGCATCTCACCGACCTGCCGCCGCCTGCGGCCATCGAGAGACTGGTTCGCTTCACCTGGAACTATTTCCTCGAGCACCCGGAATTTTTGAGCCTGCTCAACACCGAGAACATGCTCCGGGCGCGCTATCTTCGCCAATCCCCCCGCATCCGCGACCTGCACTCGCCGCTTATCGCCATGATTGCGGACGTGGTCGGACGGGGCGCCAGCCAAGGTTTGTTCCGCAAGGGCGTCGATCCGGTGCAGCTTTATGTTTCGATTGCATCGCTCGGGTTCTTCTACCTCTCCAACCGCCACACGCTCTCGACGATTTTCGAGCGCGATCTGATGGACGAGCGGCAGCTCGAGGAGCGCGGCCGGCACATCGTCGATGTGATCCTGGGCTACCTGAGCTGCACGAGTGCTCCGGCAACGCGGAGCGTGAGGAACTGATGACCTTCGCCGCCGCTTCGCAATCCACCTAGGCTTGACAGGCGGGCACATAGCTGGAAACGCTTGCAAAGACAGCGTTTCGCAGAGGTCTCGATGAGAGAGAGTGCTGCCGCAGATGGGAGAGGTTTGCGTTCCCGCCTGAAGCAAATGAAGGTCGCGAGGCGGTTAGGGACGCTCTGCATCCTGCTATTTGCTGTGAACATTCTCGCCGGGCTTGCGGTTCGCGTTGCCACCGCCTGGATGGGGCCGCCGCCCTTCGCCGCGGTCGCGGAGTCCTCCAAGCTCGTGCTCGACCGCCATGGGGTGTTGCTCCGCCCTTTCACGACGCCTAGCGGGCTCTGGCGTCTTCCGGTTTCGGTGGATGAGGTCGATTCCCGCTATCTCACCCTGCTGTTCGCCTATGAGGACAAGCGCTTCTACAAGCATAATGGGGTCGACTGGAGCGCGCTTGGCCGCGCGGTTTGGCAGTTCGTGACCAATGGGCGCGCGATCTCCGGCGGCTCGACGTTGACTATGCAGGCGGCGCGCCTGCTCGATGACCAGCCAACCCGCTCCTATTTCGCCAAGCTCGGCCAGATGCTGCGTGCCTGGCAGCTCGAGGAACAGCTTTCGAAGCGCGAAATCCTTGAGCTGTACATGAAGCTCGCCCCCTATGGCGGGAATATCGAAGGCGTTCGCGCCGCCTCGCTCGCCTATTTCGGCAAGGAGCCGAAGCGCCTGACTATGGCCGAGGCGGCACTCCTCGTCGCGCTGCCGCAATCGCCGCAGCAGCGCCGCCCTGACCGCAGCCCGGACGCGGCCCAGCGCGCCCGTAATCGCGTCCTCTCCCGCGCCGGCAATGCGGGCGTGATCAGCCGTGCCGAAGCGGAATGGGCAAAGCAGCAGCCGATGGTCAGCGAGCGCAAAAATTTCCCGGCTCTTGCTGCCCACCTCTCGGAAAGGCTGGCCGGGTCGACCACCGCCTCGACAATCCGCCTGACCATCGATGCAAGACTTCAGGAGAGCGCCGAGGCCCTCGCTGCCCGGCAGGCCGCCCGCGTCGGACCGAAGATCTCCGCCGCGATTATGGTGATCGACAAGAATAGCGGCGAGGTGCTCGCCGATGTCGGCGCGGCGGATTACTTCGACCAGGATCGCAACGGCCCGATCGATATGACGCAGGCGGTGCGCTCGCCCGGCTCGGCGCTGAAGCCTTTCATCTATGGTCTCGGCTTCGAGGACGGACTCGGCCATCCCGAGACGCTGATCGAGGACCGGCCGGTGCACATCGGCGGCTATGCGCCGGAGAATTTCGACCAAACCTATCATGGCACGGTCTCGATGCGGCAGGCGTTGCAGCTGTCGCTGAATGTCCCGGCGGTGAAGATGCTGCACGCCGTCGGACCGGCGCGGCTCGCCGGCCGCATAAGGCAGGCCGGTTTTGACGTGGATGTGCCGCGCAATCTCGCCGTGGCGCTCGGCGGCGTCGGCCTGAGACTTGAGGACCTGATCGGGCTCTACGCGGCCCTTGCCCATGGCGGCGAGCGGGTCACCTTGCGTTACCAACTCGACGAAGCCCCCGGACAGCCCACAGCCGCAGCCGCTCAGCCGCAACCGCTGCTCAGCCCGGTCGCCGCTTGGTACGTCGCCGATATCCTGCGCGGCGCCCCGCCCCCAGCCTATGCCAAGGGCGGCGGCATCGCGTTCAAGACCGGCACCTCCTACGGCTTCCGCGATGCGTGGGCGGCGGGCTTTGACGGCCAATATGTCGTGGCGGTGTGGCTCGGCCGGCCCGATGCCAGCTCGACACCCGGCATGACCGGACACGGCGCTGCCGCTCCCTTGCTGTTCGATGTGTTCGCCCAGCTTGGCCTGGAGCGCATCCCCCTACCCGGCCCGCCGCGCGGCGCGCTCACCACCGTAGCCGGCCCGCTGCCGCCGCCGCTCGCCTCCTTCCGCGAGCGCGATGCGGTGACCACCACCGCGACGGCAGAAGCCGATCCGCCGGTGCAAATCGCTTTCCCACCTGACCGAGCCGAGCTGGAATTGGCGATCGAGAGTGATGGCACGCTCGCGACGCTTTCCTTTAGGGCGGAAGGCGGTGCGCTGCCGTTCACCTGGCTCGTAAACGGCGCACCCATCGAAACGCCCGCCCATCGGCGCGAAGCCTTTTGGCATCCGAGCGGCAAGGGCTTCGTTCAACTCTCTGTGATCGACGCGAAGGGGCGCGTGGATCGGGTGAATGTCCGATTGCGGTGACAGCCGTTTAGCCTATGTCGCTGGTATGCCACAGCCTTCCGCCCAAGTCATTATACTCATAAGCGCACATTGCGGGCTCACTGGAGCTGTGTCATCATCCGTAGATGAAGGAGATTGCATACATTCCAGCCCGAAGTGTTCTCTTCGTATGTCTCGGTAACATTTGCCGTTCGCCGATCGCGGAAGGCGTGTTTCGTCACATCGCGCAGAATGCCGGGGTGTTTGATCTGCTACGGGTCAACTCCGCAGGGCTCGGCAGCTGGCATGTCGGGCAGCCGCCGGATCAGCGGGCGCTGGATGCGTTGGCCAACCACGGGATCAGCATCTCCGACTTGCGCGCCAGGCAGATCACACGCGAGGATTTCGAGACCTTCGATCTTATCCTCGCCATGGACAAGTCAAACCGCCAGGGCCTCATCAAGCTTGCGCCGAAGCAGCACCACGATAAGATTCGGATGCTTATGGACTGCGCGCCGAATTTCGGCGTGCACGAAATTCCCGATCCTTTCTTCGGCGATCGGGAGGCCTTCGACTACGTTGTTCAGCTGATCGATGCGGCTAGCCGGGGCCTGCTCCGCAGCATTACGGCCAAGCCCACGGCTGCAGGCGAGCAGCCGCAGCAGCCATCCCAGTCTCAGGCCATGGCTCCCGCTTCACGCCCTTTGGCGCCTCTGAACGGATAACTGGCCTCGATCAGATAGGGACCGCCGCCCTGGTTGGCGCGCGAGGAGAACAGCACAAACCGGCTGACCCGGAAGGGCTCAGCGAAAAATCCCCCGTAATAGGACAGATAATCGGCAACTGCCGCCGGCCGCGTGTCCCTCAGCCGGGCAAGCGTGATATGCGGTGTGAAATTGCGCGCCTCTGGTGGCAGGCCTATGCGGCGCGCTGCACGTTCATGGGCTTTCTGCAGCCGCTCCAGGGGATCTGAGGGGCGGATGCCGGCAAACAGCGCCCGCGGCTTGTTGCCGCCGAATGAGCCAAGCCCCTCGATGCTGATATCGAAGCTGTCGAAGTCGATCTCCTCCAAGGCCGAGGCAAAGGCATGCGCCTGAAGATCGTCGATGTCGCCGGCAAAGCGCAAAGTGAGGTGAAAATTTTCTGGATCGATCCAGCGCGCGCCCGCGAGCTTGCCGCGCAGCATGGAAAGCCGGGAGACGATGCGTGGCGGGATTTCGATGCCGGTGAACAGTCGGGGCATGGCGCACCTCCTTATGGAAATGCCGTGAGCGAACAGAAGCACAAAGTCGTATAAAAGGGGTTATAGATCGTTGGTTTTGCGCGGTTTCTCCTTAGATGATCTTTGCAACTGCCATCGCCCTGCCTTGCCCCGCTCGGCGATGATGCATCCGCCTTCCTGAACGTTCGCACCTCTATGTACGCGCCAATGCAAGCTGCGTTCGCAGCCGCCATTCTAAACACAGGCGGAGATTCGGGAAAACCTTCCTCAGCTCGGCTCGCCGCGTTTACGCTGCACCTGCGCGATCAGCGCCTCGACGCTTGGCAGGATGCGCTCGACGATGCGCTCCGCGCCTTTCTGGTTGGGATGCATGCCGTCGGGAAGCGTCAGGCTGTTGTCGAGCGCCACCCCATCGAGGAAAAACGGGTAGAGCAGTGCGTCATATTTGCGCGCCAGTTCCGCATACATCGCCCGGAACGCCGTCACATATTCCTCCCCCCAATTGCGCGGCGCTTCCATGCCGGCGACCAGCACCGGCAGCTTGCGGCCTTTCAATTTCTCCAGAATCTCGCCGAGGATCCGCTTGGTCTGCGCAACGGGCATGCCGCGCAAGGCGTCATTGGCGCCAAGCTCCAGAATCACCGCATCGGCATTGTCGGGCAGCGCCCAGTCGAGACGGGAAAGGCCGTCCGCCGCCGTATCGCCGGAAACGCCTGCGTTGATGATTTTGACGTTCGCCCCGCGTGACGTGAGCGCCTTTTCCAACTGAACCGGGAAGGCGGCATCCGGCGGCAGCTGATAACCCGCCGTGAGGCTGTCACCGAGGGCGACGATCACGATTTCGCGGGGTACAGTCTGCGCGATCGGGCGAGAAGCTCCGGCAATTCCTGCGAGCACGACCAAAAGGCTCGCAAAAGCGACGAACGGTTTCCATATGGTCCTTCGTATCATGCGGGTAGCCTGCTTCCATTCCCGTGAAAAGTCTCTGACTTGATATGCGCAGCCCTGATCCGGAGTTCCACGCCCTCGTGTCCGAACACATTATCACCCTCAAAGATGTCCACCTCACGCTCGATAGCCGCGCCGGTTCCGTTACCATTTTGCGCGGAGTCAATCTCGACATCCGGCCTGGCGAGACGGTCGGTGTCGTTGGCCCTAGCGGCTCGGGAAAATCGACGCTCTTGATGGTGATGACCGGGCTTGAGAAAGCAACACGCGGCATGGTTCGGGTGGCGGGGCATGATTTCATGGCGCTTGGCGAGGACGCGCTGGCGCGGGTCCGGGGCAAACATATTGGCATCGTCTTCCAGTCTTTCCATCTCGTACCAACCCTGACCGCACTCGAAAATGTCGCGTTGCCGCTCGAATTCCTGGGACGCCCCGATGCGGAGGGACGCGCTGGCGAGGTGCTGCAAGCGGTAGGGCTCAGCCATCGTCTCAGCCACTTCCCCGCTCAGCTTTCCGGCGGTGAGCAGCAGCGCGTCGCCATAGCGCGAGCTTTGGCGCCAAATCCGGACATCCTGTTCGCCGACGAGCCGACCGGCAATCTCGACGCCAGGACCGGCGAGCAGATCATGGACCTCCTGTTCTCGCTGCATCAGCGCTATGGCGCAACGCTCGTGCTCATCACCCATGACCAGCGGATCGCTAGCCGCTGCGAGCGAGTGGTCGAGATCAACGACGGGCTGGTCTCGCCTTCTCAAGAGGTGCTGGAGAGCGTGGCGTGACGGCAATCCCGGCCGCAGCAGAAGGGCGAGGCCGCACCGTCGCCATCCCCCTGGCATGGCGTCTTGCGCTACGTGAGCTGCGCGGCGGCATTGCCGGATTCTACATCTTCATTGCCTGTATCGCCCTCGGCGCGGCGGCCCTCGCCGCGATCGGGACGCTCTCCTCGGCGATCCAGACCGGCATTGCCCGCGAAGGTCAGGTGCTGCTCGGCGGCGATATCGAGGCAAGTCTGGTGCACCGGCGCGCCAGCGATGCAGAGCGGACCTTCCTCCAAAATGAAGGCCCGATCAGCGAGGTCGCGACGCTCCGATCGATGGCGCGCCTCCCCGACGGCTCCAGCCAGGCATTGATTCTGCTGAAGGCCGTGGACGACGTCTACCCGCTTTACGGCGCGGTGACGCTGGAGGATGGCGCCAGTCTCAAGGATGCGCTCCGGCCCGGCGGTGCGATCGTCGAGCGGGCGCTGCTGGAGCAACTCGGCTTGCAAAAGGGCAGCACCTTCAAAGTCGGCGAGGCAACGCTTGAGATCAGCGGGGTCGTTGTTTCCGAGCCGGATCGCCTGTCCGCAGGGCCAAGTCTTGGGCCTCGCGTTATGGTCTCGCTGGAGACGTTCGGACAAACCGGCCTCGCCCAGCCCGGCAGCTTGATCGACTGGCGCTATCGCATCAGGCAACCGGACGCGGTGGAAGTCGCGGGATTTCAGGATAAGATCGCACGGGAGTTGCCCGATTCCGGCTTCCAGGTGCGCGACAAGACCGATCCCTCACCGGGCATCAGCCGCGCAATCGAGCGGCTTGCCGATTTCCTGACCCTGGTGGGCCTCACGGCCCTGCTCGCCGGCGGCATTGGTGTCGCCAATGCGGTGAGCGCCTTCATCGAGCGGCGCCGCAAAGTCATCGCCATCTATAAGGCGCTCGGCGCACCGCGTGACCTCATCACCCGCAGCTTCCTCATTCAGGTGCTGCTGCTGGCCGGCGTCGGCATCCTGATTGGACTGGTCGTTGGCGCGGCGCTGCCATTCGTGTTCACCTACGCTTATGGCTCGCTGCTGCCGGTTCAGCTGGAGATTGGCATCTATCCGAGTGGCCTGGCCTGGGCCGCAGCTTATGGCCTGCTCACAGCGCTGATCTTCGTGCTGTGGCCGCTCGGGCGCGCGAGCCAGATCCGCGCAGGCGAGCTGTTGCGTGAGGAGGTTGCCGGGCGCACGGGCTGGCCGCCACCCCTGTTTATCGCCGGCTCGCTTGCCTGTGCGGGGTTGCTCATCCTCACCGCCGTGGCGTTTGCGCAGGACCGCCAGATCGCCGCGATCACTCTTGCCGCAGTTGCCGCGACCTTCGTGCTGTTCGGCGCGCTCGGGCAGGGTTTCCGGCTGCTCGCCCGCATCTTGCCGCGTCCGCGCTGGCCAGAAATGAAGCTGGCGCTTGCCAATATCGCCGGGCCTGGCGGCCTGACCAGCACCGTCACCATTTCGCTCGGCACCGGCCTGACGCTACTGACGGCGATCGCGCTCACCAATGCCTCGCTATCCGAAGAGCTGCGCAGCGAAATCCCTGAGCGCGCCCCCAGCCATTTCTTCGTGGGCATTCCGAAGTCATCCTATGACAGCTTTGCGGCGCTGATCGCTAAGACTGCACCGGGCTCGGATCTTGAGGCCGCACCGATGCTGCGCGGCAAAATCGTTTCGCTTGCAGGCGTAGCCGCGGCCCAGGTCAAGGCACCGCCGCAGGCGGAATGGGTGCTGAACGGGGATCGGGGCCTCACCTTCTCGGAAGAGCTGCCCAAGGATTCGCAGATCGTGGAAGGCGAATGGTGGCCGAAAGACTATCAAGGCGAGCCGCTGGTCTCGTTCGAGGCTGAACTCGGCCGCGCGCTTGGTCTGAAGATCGGCGATATGATCACGGTAAATGTGCTCGGCCGTAACGTCACAGCCAAGCTCGCCAACTTCCGCACAGTGCGATGGAATTCTTTCGGCATCAATTTCGTGATGATGTTCTCGCCGAACACGCTTGCCGCCGCGCCCTACAACATGCTCGCCACGCTGAGCTGGCCTGCAGCGCATGACGCCAAGGATGAAGCCGGCGTCGTGCAAGCCGTCACGGCCGCCTATCCGACAGTTACATCGGTACGGGTGCGCGATGCTCTGGAGACGTTCAACAGCCTGCTGGGCAAAGTGTTCGCCGCTATCCGGGTGGCAGGCGGCTTGACGCTGTTCTCGGGCGTTCTGGTGCTCGCCGGGGCGCTTGCGACCGCTAGGGCGCGCCGCATCTATGAAGCCGTGATCCTGAAGACGCTGGGGGCAACAAAGTGGCGCATTGTCGGTGCGCACCTTGCCGAGCAACTTGCCCTCGGCCTCGCAACCGCCCTCGTTGCCTCGGCTGCAGGGGCCGTGGTTTCCTACATTATATTAACGGAGCTGATGGAAGTGGGTTTCCACCTGTCAGCGATCGCGCTATTGCAGGCGAGTTTTCTCGCGACCATATTTATGGTGGCATTCGGATTATTCGGTACATTGCGGGTGTTGGGCGCGAAGGCGTCGCCGCATCTGCGCTCCGAGTAGTCGAAAGAACGAGCCATTTACCCGTGAGGTCGCCTTAGCTCTCGTGCTATTGTATAGACTGTACGGTAAGGGTTTATAATGGTCGACGGGATGGATCGTTCCGGGATGCAGAGGTTCAAAGGGGTTCAAAATGGCCGAACTGAATAGGCACACTCTGGCAGGGGCGCGTCCTGGTGTCGACGTCATCGACACGGGGCTTCGCGCCTACATGCTCCGCGTCTACAACTACATGGCCGCCGGTTTAGGCATCACCGGCGTGGTGGCTTATGCATTTTATCTGATGGCAGTCACCACCGATCCCGGTAGCGCCGTTGCGCAGCTGCCTGGCGGGGTCATGCTGACCGAATTCGGGCGCCTGATTTTCGTGAGCCCGCTGAAATGGGTGCTCCTGCTGGCGCCGCTCGGCGTGGTGTTCTTCCTCTCCGCGCGCCTGCCGCGGATGAGCATCCAAGGAGCGCAATTCACCTTCTGGCTTTACGCGGCGCTGGTGGGCGCCTCGCTGGCGTCGATCTTCCTGGTCTATGCGCATGGCTCGATCGCGCAGGTGTTCTTCATTACGGCGGCGACCTTTGGCGGCCTAAGTCTTTATGGCTATACCACCCGGAGCGATCTGTCGGGCTGGGGCTCATTCCTGATCATGGGTGTCATCGGCATCGTGATCGCGATGATCGTGAACCTGTTCCTCGCCTCCAGCGCGCTGCAATTTGCGATCTCGGTGGTTGGCGTGCTGGTGTTTGCGGGCCTCACCGCCTATGACACGCAGCAGATCAAGGAGACCTATTACGAGGGCGACAGCCAGCTGGTTGCTGGTCAGAAGGCGATCATGGGCGCGCTGCGTCTCTATCTCGACTTCCTGAACCTGTTCCTCATGCTGCTTTCGCTGTTCGGCAACCGCGAATAGTCAGCTCTCCAATCGACGTGCAGCAAGGCCCCGCTTTTGCGGGGCCTTGTTTTTTAGCTCCTCAACCGCCGGAGCGGAGCCTAGCAGAGCCGTTTGTAAGACAGTGCGCTCGGCGGCTTTCAGTTCAGCACTGCCCAGACCGGCACATGATCCGAGGGCTTTTCCCGGCCGCGGACATATTTGTCGATGCCGCAGCTATCGAGGCGGGCAGCTGCTTCGGGCGACAGCAGCAAATGATCGATGCGCAGCCCGAGATCGCGTTGCCAGGCGCCGGCCTGATAGTCCCAAAAACTGTACTGCCCGGGCCGGGTGTCACAGGCGCGGAACGCGTCCGTAAGGCCCCGGTTGAGCAGTTTACGGAAAGCCCGCCGGGTCTCGATCCGGAACAGCGCATCCCCCGTCCAGGAAGCTGGATTGTAGACGTCCTCCGGCTGCGGAATGACATTGTAGTCGCCCGCGAGGATGAGAGGCTCCTCATAGGTGAGCAGCTCATCAACATGCGCGGTGAGCGCGGCTAGCCATTCGAGCTTATAGGTGTATTTGGCGGTATCAGGAGGATTGCCGTTCGGCAGGTAGATCGAGGCGACGCGTAACGCACCCCCGTCCAGCGACACCACGGCCTCGACGTAGCGCGCCTGCTCATCGCCAGGCAAAGTCGGCAGCCCGGTGCGGATATCGCTCAGTGGCCAGCGCGACAGAATGGCGACGCCGTTGAAGGTCTTCTGGCCGAGCAGCGCGACGTTGTAGCCGAGATCCTCGAACATACTCTTGGGGAAGGCGGCCTCCTGACATTTAATTTCCTGCAGGCAGACCACGTCGGGCTCGGCTTCGCGCAGCCAGTCACAGGCGGCCTCCGCGCGGATTTTGATCGAGTTGACGTTCCAGGTCGCCAGTTTGAGGGTCATCGGCTGCCTCGCTTCAGTTGTGACGGATTTCGTTCCCGTTCTAGCCGTTTTCTTGACCGAAATCGGACTTAAAGCCTCAGGTTGTGATGCACAGAATCAACAGGTCGTCCTCAACCGGTTTGCCCTGCCGTTTCCGTCCTTGTTTCAACAGGTATAGAAGGGGGATTATTCCAGGGATTTTCGTTGGATTAGAGTGTGAAGGCCCTAATGCTGCTGCTGCTGCGTTCGTTGAAGGCTGTGAGTGCTCTGTTGATGCTTTCGGCCGGTATCGGACAGGTTCAAGCGGCAGATTGTGCCGATGACCCTGCCACGACCGGCTTGTCCCGCACCATTGCTATCGACTCCTCTGGCGGACAACGCTTCGGGCGCCTGCAATATCCCCAGACCGCTCCGCTTCGGCCGAAGGAGGTGGTGCTGACCTTCGATGACGGTCCGCATCCGATCTACACCAAGCTGATTCTCGATATTTTGGATAAGCATTGCGTCAAGGCGACGTTCTTCACCGTCGGGCGGATGGCGCTGTTCGCGCCGAAAATCGTCCAGCTCGAGGCAAAGCGCGGCCATACCATCGCTTCCCACACCTGGTCGCATGCCCGCGATCTCAGCAAGATGCCCGTCGAGGATGCCAAGCTGGAGATCGAGAAAGGCTTCGTAGCCACCTCCCAGGCGCTTGGCGAGCCGATCGCGCCGTTCTTTCGGTATCCCGGGCTCAACGATTCGCATGAGCTGAATGACTATCTCGGGGGCCGCGATATCAGCGTCTGGTCGGTCGACGTGGTGTCCGGTGATACCAATGCCGGCATGACGTCTGCGCAGCTGTACCACGATACGCTCGAACGCCTGCACAAGATGGGCCGCGGCGTGGTGCTGTTCCATGACCTTAAGGCGATCACGGCGGAGATTTTGGACAGCTTTCTTTCCACGCTGAAGGCCGAAGGCTTCAAAATCGTCCATGTCGTCTCGAACTCGGCCTATAAGGCCAATCCGGTCATGGTCGCTCGTCTGCATGAGCAAAAGGATACGGTGCAGAACGTCGCCTTTACGGGTGTTACTGTGCCTGCCAGCACTGGCGCGGTGCCGCCAGCTGCTGATGCTCTGGCAACCGGGGAGGTCGACATCATGAAGACCGAGTTCCTGCAGATCGAGGCAGGCGCCCTCGCTGCGAAGCAGGAAATGGCCGATTCCAACGCAAAAGCGTTGGCCGACAAGTCGCTCGCCAGAGGCCATCTCGCCAAATAGCGGCCCGGCCATCTCTTAAACGACTCGCGTCCGTTTAAGCACCCTTGAAAGCAAATCAGCGCGGGGCTTGCCCGCGCTGACCTATAACTATCCGGCGTTGATGCGGGAGCGACCAGTCCCTTCTAGTACCAGTCCTCGCACTGACGATAGCGGCGCCACCAGTAGACGCTGCCCGTCGATATCGCGCGCAGCCTTAGCCACTCGCAGTCGTTATAGTAGGACGTGGCATAGTCATAATAGTAGTCGTCATAACCGGGGCCGAAGAAGAAGAAGTGGCTGAAGCGCCGGAGCCGGTGATGCCGCCTGTCGTGCTTACCGCGCCAATTCCCGTCATGGTCGTTATGCGCGAAGTTTCTCCTGCCACCGTTTCCGTAAAACTTCGTCCGATTGGAGAAGTCCCGCTTGTAGAGGTGGGCTCCGTCGCCACGGCGGATATAGCCCGAGGAGCCATCAAATCCACCCCTCGGCATCCGGTCGAAACTGCGCACGGCGAAACGGCCGGGCCTATCGAAACTGCGTCGGCCAATGCTCGCTCCGCCGTCGCGGAAGACGGGTCCACGGCTGACGCCCAAGCTGTGGTTGCTGCGCCCGGCGCTGAAGCTATTGAAGCTGCGTCCAGCGCCACCGTAACCCATGCCACCGCGGAACGCAGGGCCACCGCCAAAGCCACCCATTCTGCCACCGCCGCCGAAGCTGCCACGGCCACCACCGCCGCCACCGCCACCGCCGCCGTGCATGATGACTCCGCCGCTGCGGACGAGTTGCAGGAGCGGCGAGGAACCATAGTCGGAGGGCGGTGAGAATTGGGCTGCATGCGCCTGCTGATCCAAGGCAGCAGGACTGAGGGCGAGCACACCCGCTAGCGGGGCCGCCATCACCATTTTGCGAAACATGAACAGGACCTCAATATGCGTTCCTCGGCTCTTGTAAAAGACCCTTAAAAATTGAAAGGTTCAACATTGTTTTTGCGATTGTTGACCGAGCCGGCCATGAAAAGAGCCGTTTCGGCACGCCGCTGTAGCTTTATGGATAATATTCAAGGCACTAAGCGGCTTAAGCTTTGCAGTGCACATTTGCGCTATCTTGGCGCGAGCATGAGTACGCGCGGGAGTTTTCCCCCGCGCGTCTTTGTCATTCGGGCAATTCACCGTTATTACCAGTAGCGGCACAGCCGATAGCGATGCCACCAATAGCTGCTGCCCGTGACGATGGCTCTCCGTCTCAGCCAGGCGCAGTCGCCCCAGTAGTAGCCGTCATAGAACCAGAAACCGATGCTCGGTCCCCAGCCGTAATGCCGGCCGTGGCGACGGATGTAGCTGCGGCTGTGATGGCCATGGTGCCTGCGATTGACATGATGGCGTCCGATGTGGTGGCCTCTGTGTCTCACATGCCCATGCCGGCGATGTACCGAGCCATGACGCCGATGCTGGAATGACCGGTGGACTCCACCTCTGTGATGCCGGCCGCGGCTGAAGCTGCGGTGGCTGCGATAGCCACGACCGATATGGCCACGATGGCCGTGTCCACGCATGCCGTGCCGGCCCCCGCCGCCATGACGGCGCGCGCGGACCTCCTGGAGGAGGGGCGTTGTTTGCGCATTGAGCGCGTTTAGATATTGCGCACCCATATATTGCGCGCCTTGCGCATTCTGCGACGAGACGGGGCCGAATAGCACGAACGCGCATGCTACCGACAGCGCCAGGAAGACCTTCCGAAACATTGAAATTTTCCTTTGCGTTCCTCGGCTTTGAACTGACGATTTATTCATACAACCAGGAAAGACAGGAAAAGTTCGGCAGAAACCGCTATTGGAGCGCCCTATTCCCATGTGGAGCGGGTCGAAAACGCAAAGTCCGAGCGAGGGGAATAGACCGGCGCTCTCCTTCGTATATCCGGCATGACGCAGGATCATTCACGCTTTGATGTCATCGGTCAGCTCCCGGCGCTTCGCCGCTACGGGCTTTCGCTGACACGCAACGCGAGCGATGCCGAGGATCTCGTGCACGAGACGCTCGTGCGCGCCTATGAAAAGCGCGGGACTTTCCGCAGTGATCGGAATTTGCGCGCCTGGCTCTTGTCTATCCTGCACAATTGCTTTGTTGATGGCGCAAGGCGCAAGAAGTCCGAGGCAGTGAAGCTGCTTCGCGCCGGCGAGCTCATGTCCGATCAGGCGCCAGCGCCGCAGGAGCATGCCGTGCGGCTCGCCCAGCTCCGGCAGATTTTCATGTCGCTCCCCGATGAGCAGCGGGCCGCCCTGCATCTGGTCGCCATCGAGGGGCTGTCCTACCAGGAAGCCGCCGCGGCCCTCGGCATCCCCACCGGAACGCTGATGTCGCGTCTCGGCCGCGCCCGCGCCGCACTGCGTGCCATGGAAGAGGCAAGCACCACAGGCCCGGACGGCCAAGCGCTGCGGGCCGGGCATCTCAGAATAGTGGGAGGTTCGGATGATCAATCCCAGTGATCCCATCACCGAGACCGATCTTCACGCGTATATCGACGATCAGCTCGGCGTCCAGCGCCGCATCGAGGTCGAGGCGCATCTATCACGCCATCCGGACATGGCGGCGAGGATGATGTCGGATCTGCGCAGCCGCGACGAGCTGCGGCTTGCGCTCGCCGATCAGAGCGTGGTGGAGCGGGTTGCCACCTATGAAGCAGCCCGGCGGCTTTCGCGTGCGCTGTCGCGCGACGTGCTGCTGGGCCGTCTGCGCCGGATCGCCGCGGTGGTGGCATTCGTTGCGATCGGGTGGTTTGCGCATGGCGAGTACGGTTCGCTTGGCATCTCGGCGAGCATCGCTTCGGCGCCGCCGCCCGCCTATGTCGATGACGCGGCGCGTGCCCACCGTACCGCATTGGTGCGAGCCTCGATGCATTCCCAGCCGGGGTTGCCGGACTATGACCCGGAGGAGATCCGTTCGGCGACCGCAATAGTCGTGCCGAAGCTGCCCCAGGGCTGGCAGGTGCTCGATGTCCAGGTTTTCCCTTCGACTTATGGGCCGAGCGTCGAAATGGCGATTCGCAGCGATACGCTCGGCACGTTGTCGCTGTTCGCGGTCCGGCCCGGAGGCTTCAATGTCCGGCCGACCACCGTCGCGGCCGAGGACGAGGTGACGGCGATTTACTGGCAGCTCGGTGAGGTCGCCTATGCCCTGGTCGGCAAGGCCGAGAGCAGCGCGCTCGAGAAGGCCGCCAACACTCTTGTGGAAACTCTTTATTAGGCAACGGAGCTAAACTGATGAAAAACACACCTGGCACGCGCTTTGGCTGGCAGGCGTCCGGCGCCCGCGGCGATGCGGCATTGTTCGATGAAGGTCTGCGCCAGCACATGCTGCGCGTTTACAACTATATGGGCCTTGGGCTGGTGGTGACCGGTATCGTGGCTTATATCGTCGGCACCACGCCCGCGCTCTATGTGCCGATCTTCTCCTCGCCGCTTAAATGGGTGGTGATGCTGGCGCCGCTCGGCTTCGTGCTGTTCTTCTCGTTCCGCATCGAGCAGATGTCGGCATCGACTGCACAGGGGCTGTTCTGGGCGTTTTGCGCGACTATGGGCCTGTCGCTGGCCTCGGTTTTCCTGGTGTTCACGGGGGTCAGCATCGCGCGCACCTTCTTTATCGCAGCGGCGATGTTCGGCGCCACCAGCCTTTACGGCTACACCACGCGGCGCGACCTTTCGCAGTTCGGCTCGTTCCTGATCATGGGGCTGATCGGCGTCATTATCGCCAGCCTGGTGAACCTGTTCCTCGGCTCGACAGCCCTGCAATTTGCCATCTCGGTGATCGGCATCCTGGTCTTCGTCGGGCTGACTGCCTGGGACACCCAGGCGATCAAGGAGCAATATGCTGCGAGCCTCGACCGGGAAGCCACACAGAAGCTCGCCGTATTCGGCGCGTTGTCGCTCTATCTCAATTTCGTCAACATCTTCCAGCTTCTACTCAACTTCACCGGCGAACGTGAATAAGGGAAGCTGCGATCGCGTCGGGCGAGCGCCCGCGTGATTGTCCGAGAGCCGGGCGGGGATAGCCTCGCCCGGCTCTCTGTCTTTCAAATCTCGGGTGCCACGCGTTCAGCGAACTTGCTGTTCGAGGCTCCGCTGAAACCACTTTAGAGCGCTGGACGCTCCGCGTCACGCGGAGCTGCGCTCTAACTCTTTATTGGTGCATCAGATTTGTCCGAAAAGTGCGTACACTTTTCGGTCCGATGCACTAGAACGACGAACGAGCTCTAGCGGTCGTGGTGACGGTGAGAGAACCACCCGTGGTCATCCCAGCGGTCGGCCAGCTCGCGGCGCTGTTCGGGGGTCAGAACCTGCGCCGCTTCGGTCACAGCCTGAACGAGTTGCTTAGAGGCAGCATCAACCTTGCCGACCTGCTCGGCGCGCAAGGCCTCAAAGGCGTTTGGATCGATCGTGTCGGCCCGCAACAGCTCCACGACCTTCTCGCGCGTGTCTCCCGGCTTGATGCCTAGGTTGGAGAGATCGTTCAACGTACTCTTGAAGATGCCGGTGACCTTATCGCGCTGTTCCGGCGTCGCATCGACACGCTCCAGCACGCGGTCGACACGATGATCGAGATGCCGTCCCATCCGCTCCGGATTAAAGCCCTGATGCGCTGCCGCGCTTAAGATCCACCACGGCCCGCCATGCAGGCTGCCGGCGGCGAATCCACCGATTGCGCCGACGCCGAGAAGCAGTGCACCGGTCAGCGCACCGCGCCAGCGGCGGCGCCGAGGGCCGCCATTCGGCGCGCCAGGCTGCGGAAGCTGCTCGCTATTATCCGTTTCCGTCATATCCACTCTCCATCTGCCTTAAGCCAATGCGATGCAATCATGCGTGGCTAAAACATAGAGCGTGCTTGTTTCGGCCCAACCCCGCTTATGTAAAGTTTTGTAAAGGGCGCAGGAGTGCCAGGTTCTCTTTGAGCACCTGGCGTAACGGCAGGTGAGGTAAAAAAAGTCGACGCCCGAAACTATTCGTTCCGCCGTGTACAAATCAATTATACTAGACACACCGGAGCGGTGAAAAGTGGGGGACGGCGATGAACGCGCGGCGCAGGAAGGCGGCACTTTCGCGTGCCGCTGGAGGCCCTGGTTCACGCCACCAATCCGCAAAAAGTGAAGTTACGCGAGAGGTTAAAGCTTCCGCTGCCATGGGACAAACGCGACTCGAACGGCCGATGCTGCTGCGCGCGCTCAAACTGCTGGAAACGGTGGCAGCGGCCGGTCGCGACCTGTCGCTTTCGGAGCTTGCCTCGATCCTCGATCTGCCGAAGCCGACCGTTTTCCGGCTCACGCAGCGTCTCGAGCATGGCGGATATGTTGCCAGGGAGCCCGGGAAGACGGGCTTTACGATCGGTCCACGTCTCCTGCGCCTGAGCTTCGACGTCATGCGCACCAGCGGTACCAATGCCGAGCGCCGCTCGATATTGAAGGCTCTCGTGGCTGCTGTTGGCGAAAGCTGCAACTTCACCATGCTCTCCGGTTCGGAGGTGCTCAACCTGGACCGCGTGGAAACCCGCTGGCCGCTGCGTGCTCATCTGGAGCCGGGTTCGCGCATGCCGCTGCACTGCACCGCCAGCGGCAAGCTGCTCCTGGCCTTCCTGCCCCCCGACCGGCGAAAACGGCTGCTCGAGAGCCTGCAGCTCACTCGCTATACGCCTTCGACGCTGACCAGCGTGGAGGCTCTCGAGGAGGAATGCGCGAGGATCGTCGGCAGGGGCTACAGCACGGACAACGAGGAATTTTTGCGCGGCCTCATTGCCGTCGCCGTTCCAGTTATGGCCACTTCGGGCGCGACTGTTGGCGCGATTGCCTGTCACGCACCGTCTGCACGGCTGGCCCTTCAGGACGCGATCGGATGCCTGCCGGCGCTGCGCGAGGCCGCAAGCAAGCTCGCGACCACATTGCCCGATTAATCGGCGGTAAGAGCCGACAGCAGCGACGAGCGCAACTTTCAGCCTGCCTGGATCGTTGTCCGAATAGTTTTTCGAGGAGATCAAGCATGGCGACAGCAAGCAAGAAGCATATGGGCGCCGGTGACGAAGGCAAGGGGAGCGGAACGGGCGCCATGACCGACATTCAGAAAGACAAAATCGAAGAGAACATGGTCCTCTCCAATCGCGACAAGGCCCAGCATTCGCCCCAACGGGGCTTGGATAGCAAGCACGTCCAGTCCGAGCAGTATCAGGACGCCGCCGACAACCGGCTTCCGGAGGAGGACGGGAGCGAGGACGACGCGGCTGACGAGACGCAGCCCTAAGCGATTGTCGTCGAGCAATGGTGCGGGGCTGGATACATAGCTGGCTCCCCCATCCCTGCTGTCAGTCCAAGGCGCGCTCCAGCTGCGCTTTCGACATCTTCGAACGCCCCGGAATGTCGCGGCGCTTGGCCTCCTCGTAGAGCTCCGACTTGGTCTTTTCGCCGCTATTGCGCTGCGATCCGCTGCTCGTCTTGACAGATTTGCCTTCGGTCCGGTCCTTAGCGGTATCGCCTCGGCGTTCCTTGGCCTTGGTCTGTTGCAGATGCTCCTTATTCTCTTTCGGGCTCTCATATTTGGATGCGCCGGCTTCCGAGAGCGCGATGGCAATAGCCTGCTTCGGGTTCTTCACTTTCGGGCCGCTGCCGCGGATGCGAAGTTCGCCATGCTTGTACTCATGCATGACGCGCTCGACCGTCTCTTTCTGCGCCTTTGATTGATGTTTGGCCATGGCTGGAAACTCCTGCTGTTTCCATGCCGAACGTCGCGCACGGCGACGTGTTCCCCGCAGCGCGGTTCTTCGGCCATGTCGCCATCGACGACAAGACCGAGCAGCTGACCATGACCCTGGGCGACGTTGGCGATAACGCGCTCTGGTCCAAGACGCTCGACCCGCAGCGCGGCTGAGCGGGCGATAACGACGCTGGCGGGCGGGAACCCGGTCAGCGCCACCTTCTCCGACACAAGCCCGCGATAGAGCTGGCCGGATGGATTTCCGCTGATAGAGTGGCGGCGATCTATTGGCGGGCAGGTTCGGAGAAGCAGAAATGGCCGAGGTCGAGATAAGGCGCGAGCAGGGTCTGTCCGTGCCGGAATTTCTGGATGTGCTACACCGCTCGGGCCTTGCCGAACGCCGGCCGGTCGATGAGCTGGACCGCATCGCTGCGATGCTCGCGAATGCCAATCTCTTCATCACCGCGCGGGATGAGGGGAAGCTGGTCGGCGTTTCGCGTTGTGCAACCGATTTCGCCTATTTCTGCTACTGCTCTGACCTCGCCGTCGACAAAGCCTATCAGAAAAGCGGCATCGGCCGACGTCTGTTGGACGCAACCCGCGCCGAGCTCCACCCCAAGGCCACGCTCTACCTCATTGCCGCGCCCGCGGCCGTGTCCTATTACCAGCATATCGGCATGACCCGGCATGACCGTTGCTTCGCTTTCCTGCCGGAAAGTCGCAGTTGAAGGAGAGGCACATGGCGGGCAAGGCGAGTTCAGGCAATTTCTTCGAAGACTTCCGCCTCGGCCAGGTGATCACGCACGCGACGCCGCGCACGGTGACCGAGGGCGATGTCGCGCTCTATACCGCACTCTACGGCTCGCGCTTCGCCGTCACCTCCTCCGTAGCTTTCGCGAAGGCGGTTGGCTACCGCACCGCGCCGATCGATGACCTGCTCGTGTTCCACATCGTGTTCGGCAAGACGGTGCCGGACATCTCGCTGAATGCGATCGCCAATCTTGGTTATGCCAATTGCCGCTTTCTGAAGCCGGTGTTTCCCGGCGACACGCTTTCTGCAACCTCACGAGTTCATAGGCGTTCGGGAAAACTCGAACCGGCGTAGCGGCATTGTCTATGTCCAGACCACCGGGCGCAATCAGCATGGCGGCACCGTGCTCGACTATGTGCGATGGGTGATGGTGCGCAAACGCGATGAGGCGAATCCGGCGCCGCAGGCGAGCGTCCCGCAGCTCGATGCGCGGGTGGAGCCCGCCGGGCTCGGCTCTGCCGTGCCGTCTTTCGACCAGGGCGCCTATGACGCAGCACTGGCCGGCGCTCCCTTCCTCTGGGGGGATTACGAGCCCGGCGAGCGCATCAGCCATGTGGACGGCATGACCATCGAGGAGGCCGAGCACCAGATGGCGACCCGCCTCTATCAAAATACCGCCAGGGTGCATTTCGACCAGCACGGCGCGGGCGAGGGCGAGCGGCGGCTCATCTATGGCGGGCACATCATCTCGCTCGCGCGAAGCCTCAGCTTCAATGGGCTGGCCAATGCCTTTCATGTGGTGGCAATCAATGGCGGCCGGCACGTCGCTCCGACCTATGCCGGCGACACCATCTATGCCTGGAGCGAGGTGCTGGAGGCGGCCGAGCTCACCGGCCGGCGCGATATCGGCGCCCTGCGGCTGCGCACCATCGCGGTGAAGAACCGCGGATCGGGAGAATTCCCGCTGATGGCCGACGAGAACAGCTATGAGGAGGGCGTGGTGCTGGATCTCGATTATTGGGTGGTGATGCCGCGTTGAAGCGGCGGGCAGTCATTGGACGGAGAGATGTGGCGCGGATTCGGAAACCGCGCCACGTTTATTATGCCCGACTATCTGCTCCGGCCGCCACGGATCAGCTGGATAACGGCGATACCGATCGCGGAGAAGACGATCACCATCAGGCAGAGGTAGATCGCCAGGCCCCTGTCCATCGCGAACAGCTCTTCAAACGCCGCGGTGACGAGAGTGGCGATTCGATGTGTTTCGTTCCCCAGGTCGATGAGAAATGAACCAATGGCTGCGAAGAAGGAGGATATTACCAACGTCCGGTAGAAGCTGCGTGCCATGACGCCCTCCTCGGCCGGACCTGCGTATTCGGCTATCCGGCTCCACTCCAAAACCCTACCTTTCGGACCGCGCGCGGCGCGGCTGCATTAACAGCGACAGTGTTAAGCATTGATCTTGCAGGCCATTTTATTCTCGGTTTCTCTTTAGCCGGATATGATCCGGCCCAACTTACAGGGTGATGATATCTTTTCTGGTGCAAAAATTAAAGCACCAATTATGTTATTCATCATACGTTAAGAAATGAAAGTTTTAAAAGTTTCAAAATGACACTGATATTGCTTTACCTTCGAGGCGAGTTCTTGTTAAGTGCTTGTTGTAGTTCTCCTTCAAGCGAATCACAGCGCCTCTCAGAAGTGCCATGAGTGGCAATTCTCACTTTCTCAGTCGGGCGCTAGCCGTTCGAGGTTGCCGATGAAGGGCCCCTCAAAAGGGCGAGCCGCCCTATTCGGGTCACGGCAGGAATGGACGGCACGGCTCGACCGCTTCGCCGAGGCGAAAACCCCGGAGGAGAAGCAGGCGATCTTCGAACATGCCCAGCAGATCAATCCCGGCGGCACCATCCGCAGCATGCTGGAAGCCTGGGGGTATTCCGCCGCGGGCCGTGGGCGCAAGAAGGCGAGCAACACCAAACAGGGCGGCAAACCCGCGCGGGAGCGTTTAGAGGACGCGCTTCACGAAATCTATGGCCGTTGGCAGCCCTGTAAAAAGCCTCTATCCAAAGCTGGCAGGAACGGCCTTCGCGAGCGTGCGCGATGCCGAAAGGATTGTCGCCGCCTCGCTCACTGCCTGGCCTGAACCGCTGAAATCGACGGAAAAGCGCCGATGAGCGCAGGCGCCGGACCAGGCAAATCGCGGACGATTTCGTCCGCGCTTTGCTCGCCGAACTTTCGCAGGCCGAGCATGGCATTGGTCACAAGATGATATGGAGATGCATGGCTTCAAACTCGAGGACGAGGAGCGCATCGGCATGTCCAATTCATCAAAGGAAGCCGGCAAGCACGAGGGCGCTTTGATCGTCGCCAGACAAGGGGTATTCTGGTTGCGGCCAATCCCATCCAGGCCATTCGCGATTTCCATAGGGTCACCAGCGATTTCCTCGAGGCGGGCGGCAAGGGCGCTGCTGATATTCGTGATTCAATGCCGGCATTTTCGATGCCGGTGATGAGCGGTTCGATTTGCTGTACAATCTCGGGCATCTCACCACCGCGATCACCGCCTTCGCACTATTCCAGCAGGAGCTTGAAGAGGCGCAGACGGTCAGGCTTTATAAGGTGGACTGGTCGCGCTGGCAAAAGCTGGCGGCCGTTGCTGCGTGGTGGTGCGGCGCCCGCCACTCGTCCATCCGGCGAGTGGGAGCTCTTGGCCGCGCGAGGCCTTCGACGATTTTATCAGCGAATGGCAGCCGCCGCGGCGCTTTGACCGGCTCCCGAAGGACTTGGAGCCGATCGCAAGTTTCGACGCTCGGGAGATCCTTCCGCGAACCTATCCCGGCGGAGATGGATGTTCATGAGTCGCTTAGCGGAAAGGAGCTTATTGGGACGTGACCGTCCGTCCCTCTGGGATGAGCGAGAGGGTCTGAAGGTCGAGTATTTCATTCCGCCGGCTCAGTCCGTAGCCCCTCGCTCGCTTCAGAGAACGGCGAAATAGGAATTGGTTGGCGAAAAACGTGGCAAGCGGGGGCGTCCCCAGGGACTTACCCGGCCATCGAAGGTGACAGCTTCTACATCATCCGTCAAGGACCATCGCCGGGCCGCGCCTACGAGGATGCCCAGCGCGCGATCTACCTGGCCGCTCGCGCACGGCTTTATCTTGATAGCGGAGGACGAGCATGAAAGGAATCTGCTTGCCGCCGCAGCGCTGCGCGAATCGGCTTTGAGGGCTTCCGATTGCAGTGGCAATGTCGCTACTGCCGCGCTCGCTGTCATTTTGCTGCTGCAGAGTGAGCAACAGTCAGCCGGAAAAGTCGAAAAGAGCGTGGGGATACGTTGGTTTTGCGCTTTCAAACCCGCAAAAGCTTGATGTAAATCACATGCCAAGTTAAGTGTTTGTGTCTAATAGGTGTGACATGTGTTTCGCTTCGCGTAGGGCTGGAGCGTCATGTGTCGTGCATTCCTGCACCTGAAAAATAAGGAACAACAATGGCTTGTTTTGCTATAATACCAGGTTCAGTCGGCACGACTACACCACCGCTACCGGACTTTACGCAGTGCGTTTCCCACAGCTGCGCAATTAGGGGCTCTTGGGGAGGCCAGAATTAAAATGGCCTACCCCGCGGTGACAGCCTTTCTGAAAGGCAACGGGTATCTCCCATCAGGCATCCTGGTCACTGCGGTTCTAAAAGGGTGGTTGTAATCTCAATGCCCCTTTTGCATCGTCAGGCGAGCGCGACGAGCGGCGCGATGAAATCCTACGTCACGGCTGATCACTCGCCGCCCTCAGTGAAGCATTCGAGAAGCGCGGTTTACTCGGCGGGTGCGGCCATCGTCGGCGACGAGCCGCTACAGGAGACATTGCTGGCCGAGCGCGCGGGCATTTCTGGATGCGGCCCGGACTCACACTGCCTACTGCCCTGATTTCCAACGGATATAACTTCGTCGATTTCATCTCCGAGCTCCGCCAGCTCCCCAATACGAAAATCCTCATCAGCCTCGAAGCCGCGAGCGAAAAGCACGATGCTATCCGCCGCAAGCCCGGCGCCTTTGCCCGAATTGCCGAAGGCGTTCGTCGGCCGCCAGCTATCCCGATCTGCGCGAGCGTCTTGCAATCGCCGCCATCCTGATGCCCGGCAATCTTGACAACATCAGCGAGATTATCTCATTCACCGCCGCAAATCGCATTCCGCAGCTGCTTCTTTCACCGCTTCTCACCTCTTCCCGCACCGAACCGCTTACTGTCCATCCCAAGATCATGAAGGATGCGTGGCGCGTCGATTCCGCAGCTGCTGACGCAGGCGAACGCGGAAGGCGTCAAGCTGCGGCTCTCGGATGAATTTGCGGTGCTTGGGCCGTGGGAAGACAAACTTGCCGAGACAGGAATCGAGATACTGGCTCCGAAAGAGCCGGCCCGATTGATACGCATTGATGCGGCCGGCCGTGTCGAGACGCTCGCCACCATGCAATCTGGCACTACGACCGGCCTTCACCTTCCCTCCGATCTGGCTGACATCGATGCGTTCGCCGAGCGCGTCGTCAGCACCTGCTTTGCGCCCGTCAGCCAGGCCGCTTAATCACTTGCGATAGACACCGCTGGTTTGACAAGCCCAACGCCGTCGTGTCGGCGTGAGCTACCGGCTGATGTATCCGCGAATGCTGCCTTCTGCCGGCACCTATCGTAGTTGCCGCAGGCGATACGAAGGCAGTTGCGTCCCGTCGCGAGCCACCGGCGGGTACTGATTCGCCCGAACTAATTGCCATTCTTCCGGCCTCGCGTCTTAACCCGGCTGCATTTCGTCCCGCGTAAAAACCGCTTGCAGCTTGCGAATAACTATCGCATAAGTTGTATATTAAACACAGCTCAACCACTGATTAAGGGTGCTTAGCCCTTATGCACGCGCGTTCCATTGCGGTGAACGGCGGGGAAATGGCTTTGCCGACCGATCGGGAAGGCACGGACCTTGACCCTGTCGGCAGCCCCGACTTTGATGATCTGCCGCCACATCGCGCGGCCATCCCGGTGCCGCCGATCATCCTCAGCGAGGCACTCAGACCCCGCTACAATCCCCTCACATTGCTCAGCATCATCATCGCGATGGTCTTGCATGGCGGGCTCGTCGCCGCGGCCCTGATCTGGGGACAGGGCGGAGAATTGCCGGCGCCCGAGGTGGTCGCCGTCGAATTGGTGGAAGAGCGCGGCCCTGAGCCGCAGACCATGGCAGCCGTGCCGGAGGGGGTCGGCGGTCAGGATGCCTTCGCGGCCGCAGGCGCAGACCGTGCGTCGGTTCCGCAGGAGACGGCAGGAACGGAGGACATTCCCGCAGCGACAACATCGCTGCCAACGCCGGATCGCACGTCCCCTAAAATCGAGGACCAGCCTGTCGCCTCGACCGAGTCGAACGAGACCCTATCCGGCGAGGAGAGGCATTCCGCCCTCCTGGAGGTGCGCGAAGAGGATGCTGCGACCAACAGCCAAACCAATATCGCGAATGTCCCGCTGCCGACCCGTCGTCGTGGCGGCCCCGTGGAGAAGCTGCGCGCCGTCTTAGCCGCGGGGTCGCCCGCGCCGCCGCTGCCATCAACGGAGCCGACAGAAGCGCCTCCAGCGGAGGCGGCGGCAGGCACTTACCTTCCATCGCCGGCAAATCATCCGCGCAACTTCGCGCGCAGCAATACGGCGCGACGGCTTGCCGTGGCAATGTACGCCAGACGTGTCCGCGCGCAGATCGGGCAGTATCTGCCACTCGGGAATCTCGGCCCGGGACGGGTGGCGATCGGCCTGTTGATTTCCCCCTCGGGTGGTCTGCGCCGCGCATTGGTTTTGCGATCGAGCGGCAACCGGACCATGGATCGCGCGGCACTGCTCTCAGTGCGCAGGGCCAACCCATATTCCCGGCCGCCGCTCGGCCAAAGTGCCGCACAGCTCAGGCTTGTTCTAGAGTTCCAGTTCGAATAAACCGCGTATCACCGCCAGCAGAACCGTCCACGCTTGCTCAATCTCGCAATTGCGAGAACCTCTTGAGCCAAATCATCAGCTTTACTGTCGCGAAACTGTAGAAATTGCGGATGTGGTCCGTAATGTACGGTATAAGAGAACCGACAGGGGCTGGGGGCACACAATGTTGGATGTGCTGATTGTTGGCGCTGGGCCGACCGGTCTCGTCCTGGCGCTGTGGCTGCATCGGCAAGCGATTCGTGTGCGGATCATTGATCAGGCGCCGGGGCCGGGTACTGCGTCACGGGCGTTCGCGGTTCACGCCCGCACGCTCGAGTTCTATGCGATGCTCGGCGTCGCCGACGAGGCGATCGAGGCCGGCCGCAAATTCGACGCCGTGAATTACTGGGCGGGGCGACGCCATGCGGCACGCGCTGAGGTCGGTGATATCGGCAAGGGGCTGAGCCCCTTCCCCTTTATTCTGATCCTACCGCAGGATGAGCACGAGCGTTTGCTGCTGGGCCGCCTTGAGGCGCTTCGGCTTCCGGTCGAATACGGCACCGAGCTCATCAGCTTCGATCAGGGCGCGAGTGCGGTGAGTGCCGAAATACGCGGTCCGGGCGGAAGGGAGACGGCAGCGGCGCGGTTCCTGTGCGGCTGTGACGGTGCGCACAGTACGGTGCGCGAGCAGCTCGGCATCAGCTTTCCCGGCGGCACCTATAGCGACCTGTTCTATGTTGCCGATGTGATCGGCTCTGGGCCCGCGGCAAATGGCGAGCTGCACGTATTTATGGGCGGCTCTCGTTTCAATGCCGTCTTTCCGATGAAGGACGAGGGACATGTGCGGCTGGTGGGTCTCGTGCCCGAGCGGCTGCGCAGCAAGCCTGTACTGACCTTCGAGGACTGTGCCGCCGATATCAGGCGCGGCGTCCGGCTGTCGATTACCGGCGTCAGCTGGTTCTCTACCTATCGCGTTCATCACCGTGTGGCGGAGAGCTTTCGCCAAGGGCGCATCTTTCTTCTGGGCGACGCCGGCCACATCCACAGCCCGGCAGGCGGACAGGGCATGAATACCGGCATCGGCGATGCCGTCAATCTCGCCTGGAAACTTGCGGAGGTGGTGAAAGGTCATGCTAACCCCGTGCTGCTCGACAGCTATGAGGACGAGCGTATCGGTTTTGCGCGGACGCTGGTTGCGACCACCGATCGCGCCTTTGCGCTCGCGGTCAGCAAGGGAATTTTCGCAACGAGTGCTCCGGCTCTGGCTGGTGCCGCTGCTGTTCCGGCCGCTGCTGCGTTTAGAGCGCATTCGCAAGCGCATTTTTCGCACGCTGTCCCAGATCGCGATCACCTATCGCGGCATACCGCCAAACCAGGGCTCGACGGCGCGCGTTGCCGCGGGCGACCGGCTGCCCTGGGTGCCGGATGACTGGCTTGGGAATTTCGCGCCGCTCAAAGGGCTGAGTTGGCAGCTGCACGTCTACGGGGCGGCAAGTGGCGAGCTCCATGATTTCTGTGCGGAAAGAGGGCTGTTCCTCAACGAGCGCCCCTGGAGCGCGGAATGCGCAGCAGCCGGTTTCGAAAGGGATGCGCTTTATCTTGTCCGCCCGGACGGTCATGTCGGCTTTGCCAATGTGAGCCAGGACATCGATGCGCTGCGCCGGTTCTGGGATGCCCATCACGTAGCGGTGTTCATGCCGGCGATATAGCATTCGCTCGCGTGCTTGCCCCGCCGATCGTCGAGGGCGGTGTGCGCCCATATTTCACACTGCCACGCAATTTTCTCAAGGCTTTCGCGATAGGCATGACTAGCGGGCAGCGCGGCGAGGCCCTATCTCTTCGCTGATGCCCCCGAGCGAGGGCTGGCCTCATTTCGCGCAAGCACAATCCATCACGGAGCATTCCATGCAACAGCGCAGCCTCGGTCAAGGCGGTCTGCAGGTTTCGGCCTTAGGTCTTGGATGTATGGGCATGTCGGAGTTCTACGGCGATGCCGACGATGCTGAATCGATCGCCACGATCCATCGTGCGCTCGATTTAGGCGTCACTTTCCTCGACACAGCAGACATGTATGGTGTTGGCCGCAACGAGGAACTGGTCGGACGCGCGATAAAGGACCGGCGCCACCAGGTCGTCCTTGCGACCAAATTCGGCAATGTGCGCGGACCGAATGGCGAGCGGCTCGGCATCAGCGGCAAGCCGGATTATGTGAAGATCGCCTGCGAGGCGAGTCTCAAGCGGCTCGGCGTCGAGGTGATCGACCTCTATTACCAGCACCGGGTCGACCCGGAGACGCCAATCGAGGATACGGTCGGCGCCATGGCGGAGCTGGTGAAGCAAGGCAAGGTGCGCTATCTCGGCCTGTCGGAAGCGGCGCCCGAGACTATCCGCCGGGCACACAACGTTCATCCGATTGCCGCGCTGCAGACGGAATATTCGCTCTGGAGCCGCGATCCGGAGGATACCATCCTGCCGACGCTGCGCGAGCTCGGCATCGGGTTGGTTCCCTACAGTCCGCTTGGCCGCGGTTTTCTTGCCGGCCGCTTCCGTCGCCTTGAAGATTTGCCCGAGGGCGATTTCCGCAAAACCTCGCCGCGCTTCATGGGCGAGAATTTCCAGCGCAATCTCGATCTCGTCGCGAAGGTTGAGGAAATCGCGAAAGCCAAGGGCGCAACCGCTTCGCAGGTGGCCCTCGCATGGGTGCTCGCTCAGGGCGAGGACATCGTGCCGATCCCGGGGACAAAGCGGGTGAAATATCTGGAGGAGAATGTGGGAGCCGCGAGCGTTACGCTGACGCCGGAGGAGCTTCGGCAGATCGATGCTGCGTTCCCGCGCGGCGTTGCGGCAGGCGAACGCTATGCGGAAGCTGGAATGCGGACTCTCAACCTTTAAAAAGGACGTTCTCTGTTATTTGGGCCGGGCCTTCAAGCGGGGGCAGAATGGCAGTCCTTACAATACATCATCGCGGTTTACATCGCTCGGGTCTGCGTCATCGGCAGCGCTTGCCGCAACGCCGAGACCAAGCAGCGAGAGCAGGAAAACACCTACCAAGATTTCGATCAGGATTGTGGTTTTCAGCACAATTCCGAATAGCATGCAGCCGAAATAGACGATAGCTCCCCAAATGACCGTCATGAGAAGAGCAGCCAGACACAGTATTCCGGCCCGAAAAAGCTTCATGCTTTTAAAAGTATCATCGCTTGCGTCAAGCTTCGATACTAGTGTCATTATGAGGATCATGAGCGCCCCTCTCGAATAATTTTACTGTGTCGCGGCTTACAAGATTCGCGTTAACACGGCAGCCTCGACGTCCTCCGGATCAATACGGACAGGGAATTTCCGGGGTCGAATTATTGATAGGCGAACATGTATCCTAGCCATTATTGTGACCAAATTGTCTCGCTCTAAGAAATCAACACTGAAGACCACCAATTCTTTCCTCACTTCGCCTCCATATTGCAATCAACAGTTTACCATTTGGACCTTATTTCCCGTTCTCATCTCTCGATGATTTACCAGAATATGTTTGATATTCGCCTAAGCTGACCGCGTCTTGCTGCGCTGCAATAAACGCACACCTACGGTATCGCCCGGATGTGCATATCCGGGGCGTATCAATGCTGGGCAGCGAGCTTTGCTGTCTTGATTTGGGCTGAGCTGCGCGACTCATCCTTGCCGGCTGAGGCTTAACACAGGCTGTTACCCCGCCGACGTGATGCTCATCACAGTCCGTCAGGTCGCGCGTTTCGGCGCGGGAGCTGGTCAGCAGACGCTAATGGCGTGGAAAAACGTCCCGGTGACGGAGCCGCGCCGGGCACCCTGCTCCTCGGTCCTGCCACCAGCGGCGTCGCAGCAGGAGACCAGCGGGGAATCGCGGCCGGCGCGGAGCGTGGCATAGTGGAACTCGTGCCCGTAAATCTCTGCGCCCAGCGGTCCCAGCGCGCAGGAGGCGAGCAGCTTTGCCCGCCGATAGCCGAGACTCAGCTTGCGCTGCGCAAAGCTGGTCTCCAGCGAAAGCAGCCCGGCCATCCTGTGGCGGGCGCCGCCCGAAATCTTCGAGGCCTTCGCCCAATACCATATAGCCGCCGCACTCGCCGTGGATCGGGGCGCCGCGCGCTGCGAGGCTATGAAGACCATCGCGGAACCGGCCGGCAGCGGCGAGCGTGCCGGCGTGCAGCTCGGGATAACCGCCCGGCAGCCAGACGGCATCCGAATCGGCGGCCGGCGGCTCATCCGCCAAGGGGGAGAATGGCATGATCTGTGCGCCCGCTGCGCGCCACGCGCGGAGCAAATGGGGATAGACGAAGGAGAAGGCGCGGTCGCTGGCCAAAGCGATCCGCTGGCCGGGTGGTGGGAGGACAGACGGCTCTGCCCCAACGTCGCCTGCATTTGAAAGCAGGCTTTTTCCGGGTCTGGCGACGGCGATCACCGCATCAAGGTCCACGGATGCGGTGATGGCTTCAGCTAGCCGGTCGAGATGCCCTCCGATAGCCTGATGCTCGCAAGCCTGGACCAGCCCGAGATGCCGCTCCGGCAGCACGAGGCTTTCATGCCGGGGCAAGGCGCCGAATATGGGGATGCCAATCGCGTCGAATGCCGGCTGGACCAGAGCGGCATGGCGGGCGCTGGCCACGCGATTTAGAATGACGCCGGCAACAATCATATCCTGCCGATAGCATTGGCAGCCAAGTGCAATCGCGGCCGCCGTTTCCGTCTGTCCGGATATGTCGAGCACCAGGATCACCGGCCAGCCGAGTAGGGCCGCGATGTCGGCGGTGGCGCCGCGCCCCGACCGGCCGGCACCCGCTGCGCCATCGAACAACCCCATCACGCCTTCGGCAATAGCGATGTCGCCGCCGCTCTCCACCACAAGATGGCGGATCATCGGCGCGGGCATGGCCCAGCTGTCGAGATTGAAGCTCGGCCGCCCGGTTGCCGCAGCATGAAATGCCGGATCAATATAATCGGGGCCGCATTTGAAGGGCTGGACGCTCAAGCCCCGCGCGGTGAGCGCGCGCATCAGACCGAGAGTGATTGTCGTCTTGCCGGCGCCGGAGCGCGGCGCCGCGATAATCAAGCCAGGGGGTGCACTGGCTCTGGTCATGACAGCAGCTCCACCCGAAATTGTGCTAATGCTCGGGCGGAAGCGCATGAAGGAAGCTTGTGACGACCGACGACGAAACTGGTGGCCTGAAGCCTGATCGTCCGCTGCGGCGCGGCTGGACGACTGGCGCCTGCGCGACGGCTGCGACGCGCGCAGCCTATGAGGCGCTGGTCACCGGCACTTGCCCGGACCCGGTCGAAATTCGCTTGCCCGGCGGCAAGCATGTCGCGTTTGCCATCGCCTGTTTCGAGCGCGGGGAGGCGAGCGCCACCGCCGGCGTCATCAAGGATGCCGGAGATGATCCCGACGTAACGCATGGCGCGCTGATCAGGGCAACGCTCCGCGCCGGCGCGCCCGGGTCTGGGGTCAGTTTCCGCGCCGGCGAAGGTGTCGGCACCGTCACGCGGCCCGGCCTGCCAATCCCGCCGGGCGAGCCGGCCATCAACCCCGTGCCCCGCGAGATGATGCGCTGGGCGGTAGCAGACGTGGCGCAGCAGTTCGGCGCCAGCAGCGATGTGGTGATCGAAATCTCTATCCCTGGCGGGGAGGCGCTTGCCGCCAAGACGTTGAACAGCCGGCTTGGCATTGTCGGGGGGCTGTCGATCCTCGGCACGACAGGAATTGTGATCCCGTTCTCCTGCTCGGCTTGGATTCACTCCATCCATCGTGGCATCGATGTCGCCCGCGCGAGTGGCCTCACCCATATTGCCGGCGCGACCGGCTCGACCTCGGAGGCGGCGGTGCAGAAGCTCTACGGCTTGAGCGAAACCGCGTTGATCGAGATGGGCGATTTCGTCGGCGGCATGCTGAAATATCTGCGCCAGCATCCCGTGCCGCGCGTCACCATCGCCGGAGGTTTCGCCAAGATCACCAAGCTCGCCCAAGGGCTTCTCGATCTGCACTCGCGGGCCGGGAGCGTGGATCGGGGCTGGCTGGCAGCGTTGCTCCAGGCGGAGGGCGCTCCCGCCGATCTGATCGCGCTGGCCACGAGCGCCAACACGGCGCAGCAGATCCTGGAGGCGGCTGCGGCGCGGGCCTTCCCGCTCGCCGATATGGTGGCGCGGGCCGCGCGGCAGAGTGCGAGCAGCGTTGTTGCGGGCAAGGCGATCGCGCTCGACGTGGTAATTTTCGACCGCGCAGGCCGCCTCGTCGGCCGCCATGGCCCTTGACGGAATCACTCCGCCCTCCCGCGAAACCGGCGCTGATAGCTGGCGTCATAGAGCGCGCTATCGCGGAAATCCTCCGCCCCAAGCGCCTGTCCTACCAGGATCAGCGCCGTGCGCTCGACAGGCGCGGCCTGCAGCGCTTCGCTGAGCCGCCCGAGCGGCGCGCGGATGACGCGCTCATCCGGCCAGCTCGCGCGATAGACAATGGCGGCCGGGCAATCCGCGCCGTAGAGCGGCGACAGCTCTTCGACAACTGCATCGAGCGCATGGATGGACAGGTGAATGACAAGCGTTGCGCCCGTCGCGGCGAAGGCGGAGAGCGTCTCCTTCGGCGGCATGGAGGAGGCACGGCCCGGCGTGCGGGTCAGCACCACGGACTGCGCCACTTCCGGTAAGGTCAGCTCCCGGCCGAGCGCTGCCGCGGCTGCGGCGAAGGCCGGCACGCCGGGCGTCACGGTATAGGGAATGCCGAGCGCGTCGAGCTGGCGAAGCTGCTCACCGAGCGCGCTCCAGATTGACAGGTCGCCCGAATGCAGCCGCGCGACATCCTCGCCAGCCTGCGTGGCCCGCTGCATCTCGCTGATGATCTCCTCCAGCGATAGCAGTGCCGTGTCGATGATACGCGCACTGGGCGGGCAATAATCGAGCAGCGCTTTGGGAACCAGCGAGCCGGCATAAAGGCAGACCGGAGAGCACGCGATAATATCGCGTCCGCGCAAGGTGATGAGATCGGGCGCGCCGGGCCCCGCGCCGATGAAATGCACCGTCATCGCCCATCTCCTTCGGCAATGGCGCAAGTCGCGGCTCCGGTGGCGACGCGCGGCACGCGCAGCCGCGATGAAGCGCCCGCCGCAACGAGCGCTGCGGCCTCGGCCACGGACGGCACGCCGATGGAGGCCTCGGCTCGCGGCGAAGGGGTGACGATCCGGTCCGTTACGGCGCGCAGTTCCTCCCTGGAGCAGGCGATCAGCGGCAGTGCGAGCCTGCGCGCCACCATCTGCAGGCCTCGCTCCTCGGCCTTGTCCGCGAGCGTTGCTAGGGCATCGAGGGAGGCCAGCGCCAAATCGAGCTTGCCGAGCGCCAGCGCGATCGCCGCCTCGATTTCCTCAGCGGACGTGCTACGGCGGAACCCTAGCCCCGCAACCATCATGGTTTCACCGCCCGCCACTGCGTGACCGGCATGGCCGGCCGCCAGCCGTGCATCCGGCCGACGGCCTCGGCGCGCGCGATCTCAAGACGGACCAACTCGCCGCCAAGCCGAGCAAACCGCCGACTGATCGCGGCTTCACTTTCAAGTGACACGGCATTGGCGACCAGTCGCCCGCCGGGTTTCAGCGCGGTCCAGGCGGCGTCGAAGGTCGCGTCATTCGAGCCGCCACCGCCGAGGAAGATCGCATCCGGCCGCGGCAATCCGGCGAGCGCTTCCGGAGCCTCGCCGGTCACGATCTCCAGCTCGGGCACGCCAAGCGCCGCCGCGTTGCGGGCCGCGCGGCTGGCGCGCTCGGGGTTGCGTTCGACGCCGATGGCCCGCAAGGAAGGATGGCACAGCAGCCATTCGATCGCGACCGATCCGGCACCCAGCCCGATATCCCAAAGCAACTCGCCATGGCGCGGTGCCAGTGCCGAAAGGGTGACCGCGCGGATTTCGCGCTTGGTGAGCTGACCATCATTCTCGAACAGCGCGTCGTCGAGGCCCGGCGCGAACGGGATGATCCGCGCGCCCGCCTCCGCCGCGACCTCTACCGCGATGGTGTTGAGAGGCGCGATGTCGGTGAGGTCAAAGCGTGCGGCCAGCACGCTGCGCGAGCGTTCTCTTGGGCCGCCGAGGGCCTCGAGCACGGTGAGCCGCGACTGCCCCATATGGCGCGCCGCGAGCAGGTCCGCGAGCCGGCGCGGCGTCGTCTCATCCCAGGACAGAGCAAGAATGCGGGCACCCGGATGCAGGTGCCGAATAATACCCTCGAGCGGCCGACCATGGAGCGTCACCAGGGCCGTATCCTGCACCGCCCAGCCCATCCGCGCGGCGGCAAGGCTGAAGGCCGACGCTTGAGGGATGCATAAAAACTCGCCGGCCGCCAGCTCCGCTGCGAGCTGTTTGCCGATGCCGTAATGAAAGGGATCGCCGCTCGCCAGTACCGCGACTGGCCTGCCGCGATGGCGCAGAATTTCGGTGATGCCGCCCGCAATCGGGCTCGGCCAGGGGAAGGTGCGGCCGCGGATACAATCTTGCGCGAGCGCGAGGTGGCGCCTGCCGCCGACCACCAGCTCGGCTGCCTCGATAAGCCGCCGCGCGACCGGCGACAGCCCCGCCGCGCCGTCCTCACCGATGCCAATGATCGACAGCCAACGCCCGCCCGTGCCATGCTGCGGCCGCTCATTCATGGACAACGGACCCTGATGCGCGTTCTGATTCTCGGCGGCACAACGGAAGCCTCGGTCCTCGCGCAGCTGATCGCGGGCGATCCGCGCTTCGAGGCCACGCTCTCGCTTGCCGGGCGCACTGCCTCGCCCGCGCCGCAGCCTTTGCCCCTGCGCGTCGGCGGCTTTGGCGGCGTCGATGGGCTGACACGTTGGCTCGAGCAGGAGAGCGTGGCGGCCGTTGTCGATGCCACACACCCTTATGCCGCGCGCATCTCGGCCAATGCCGTGGAGGCCTGCGCGAAGCTTGGTTTGCCGCTCGCCAGCATCGTCCGGCCGCCATGGGAGCGAATGACCGGTGACCGATGGCTGAACGTGGAAAGCGCCGAGACCGCCGCCGCGTTTCTGGCCAAGCAGCCGCAGCCGCGCCAGATATTCCTGAGCCTTGGCCGTCTCGAGCTCGGTGCATTCGCCGCCGCGCCGCAGCATCGCTACATCGCCCGTACCATCGACCCGCCCAAAGGTGTACCGCTTCCGCCAGACATCCGCCTTATCTTCGAGCGCGGCCCCTTCGATCTGGCGGGCGAGGCGCGGCTGCTGGAGGCGGAGGCGATCGACGCCATCGTGTCGAAGAACTCCGGAGGCGCGGCAACCTACCCGAAAATTGAAGCGGCGCGCGAGCGGGGTGTGCCCGTGTTCATCATCGCGCGGCCGGTGAAGCCGCATGGCATTGCGATGGCGAGCCCCGCCGAAGCCATGGCCTGGCTGGAGAAATGCGCGGCTCACGGCGAGACGCCGCCTTCCCCGCGCGGCGTGTAGACCCAGGGCCGTTTGCCCTCCCGCGCGATGAGCCGCGTCTGGCTCGATCCGATGATGACCAGCGTGCGCATGTCGGCCTGAGCCGGATCGGCAGCGCTGAGTGAGGTCACGGTGACGACCGCCTCTGCTGTGGCGGCAGCCCGCACGAACAGGACGACCGTCTCCGGCGCCTTGAGGGACGCCAGCAGCTTTAGCGCGTCGCCAAGCTGATGCGGACGCGCTTTCGAGGCGGGGTTGTAGAGCGCAATGACGAAATCGGCACTGGCCGCCGCACGCAGGCGGCGCTCGATGGTCTCCCAGGGCTTCAGATTGTCCGACAGCGAGATGGCGCAGAAGTCGGCCCCGAGCGGGGCGCCCACTTCCGCCGCGGCGGCGAGCATTGCCGTCACCCCCGGCTCGACGATGACATCCAGCGCGCGCCAGTGCGGCGGGCCGGTGTCGATCGCCTCAAATATTGCTGCGGCCATCGCAAATACGCCCGGATCGCCGCCGGACACAACGGTGACCTGCCGGCCCGAAGCCGCCAGCTCCAGCGCAAAGCGGGCCGCGCGCCAATTCCTCCCGGTTGTCGGAAGGATGCCGCCTCTGGTCAGGATCGGACGCTGGCAGGCGGTCAAGATAGGGGCCATAGCCGACGAGGTCGCTTGCCGCCCAGAGGGCATCGCTCGCAGCCGGCGTGATCAGACCGGCATCGCCAGGCCCAATCCCGACGATGACCAGCTGGCCGGTAGACCGCGTCGACTTTGCCATCTGACGGGGTGAAGCCTCCTCACCCGGCTCGGCTTGCGCCTCGCCGCCCTCTCCCGCGGGAGACCCCTGCGAAATAAGGGTTGAAGCACCTCCGGTCCCCTCTCCCAGGGGGAGAGGGAGCGCCCTGCGTCCGTGGCGCCCTTCCCGACTCCCATCGGGGGATGGGGGAGGAACCGCCGGGTGAGGGGGCTGCGCGGCCTTTCCATTCATGGCTAGGGTCGCCTTGTCACAACGCTCTCCCCTGGCCGGGGATCAGCACGATGGAGAAGTAGGGGCCGCGTTCGGCCGTGCAGTCGGCAAGCGGGATGATACGCTCATCCGGCATGGTGCCGCGCTCGACATAGATCGCGCGTGCGAGCAGGCCCGCCGCCTCCACCGCACGGCGCACCTTGGGCAGATGCCGGCCGACCTTCATGATGACCGCCGCATCGGTTTGGCGCAGTCGATCAGCGAGGCGCTCCTCGGGCAGCGTGCCGGTCAGCACGGTGAGGATGTCGTCGCCCCAGGTAATCGGCACGTCCGCGCGCGCCCAGCAGCCCGACATCCCCGTGACGCCCGGCACGATCTCAACGGGGAAATCGGCGGCAAGGCGCCGCCACATATGCATGCAGGAGCCATAAAAGAACGGATCGCCCTCGGCGAGCAGGCCGACCGAGTGCCCCTCGCGCAGGAGACCCGAAAGCCGGTCGGCCGCTGCGGCATAGAAGGCCGAAATCTGAGCCTGATAGGCCGGATCGGCAGCGGGGATTTCCTCGGTCAGCGGATATTCCAGCCGGATTTCCTCGCGGCCCGGTGCGATCAGCGGATCGGCGATGCTGCGCGCATTGCCGCGCACCCCCCGCTTGGCGAAATAGGCAATGATGCTGACGGTCCGCACCAGACCTGCGGCCCGGAGCGTCATGTAGCGCGCATCGCCCGGCCCGACGCCGATGCCGTAGAGGGTGCCAGGGCGCGCCTCGCCCGCAAGCGTTTCGAGCGCGATCATTCCGCCTCGCTCGCCAGCGCATTGACGGCGGCAACGGCCATGGCGCTGCCGCCCTTGCGCCCGTGCAGCACCAGGCAGGGTATGCGGCCGTCTGCGGCGAGCGCCGCCTTCGACTCCGCCGCACCGACAAAGCCGACGGGCAGGCCGATGATGGCGGCGGGACGCGGTGCGCCTTCGTCCAGCATCTCCAACAGCCGAAACAACGCGGTCGGCGCATTGCCGATGGCGACCAGTGCCCCGGCGAGATGCGGCCGCCACAGCTCCAGCGCCGCCGCGGAGCGCGTGGTCTTCAGCTCGGCAGCGAGCTCAGGCACTTGCGGGTGGCCTAGCGTACAGATCACGGCGTTGTTCGCAGGCAGGCGGCCTAAGGTGATACCGTTCGCCACCATTTTGGAATCGCACAGGACCGGCGCGCCGCCGGCAAGCGCGGCGCGGCCATCGGCGACGAAGGTCTCCGACATGGCGATGTCGCGCCCGATCTCCGGCATGCCGCAGGCGTGGATCATGCGCACGACCACCTTCTCGGCGTGACCGGTGAAGCGCACCAAATCGGCTTCGGCGCGGATAATGGCGAAAGACCGCGCGTAGATCTCCGCGCCGTCGCGGATATAGCTGCGCTCAGCCACGGCGCGCGGCTCCTGGGGATTTGGATGGTGCCGCTAATCCCGCCGGGATTTCGGATAAGCTGATGAAAGTGCCGCCTTCCTCGCGCGCGGGGGCGCCGCGCATCAAGCGATAGCCGCCTGGCACGCCGACCAGCGTGAGGTCGGCGGGCGCGGAGCTCGCGCAGCCCTTCGCGCAACCGGAGACATGCGCCGTCCCGGAGAAGCCGGTCGCCGCCATCCAGCCCGCGATTGCTTTAGCGTCGGTGCGGGTGTCGGCATGGGCCGAGCGGCAGGCCGGATGGCCGGGGCAGGCCTGGATACGCATCAGAGGATCGCCTGCCTCCGTCACAAAGCCAGCCTGGCGCGCCGACGCAGCGATGTATTTGGCAGCCGCCTCGCTCTCTACGCGGAGATAGAGGATGCGCCAGGGTGACAGCCGGATTTCCGCCGCGAGCTGCGCAAGTACCTGGAGCTGCCCCGCCTCGATGCGTCCGAAGGGGACGCCGAGTCCAATGACCGCAAGATCAGCACCGAGCTCGGCGTAGCCGATGCCGGGGTGAGCGGCCACGCGTGCCGCTGCGTCAGGCTCAAAATGCTCAAGCCCAGGTGTTTTGCCTGCGATCACCGCACAGACTGCGGCGACGGCGCACTCCGGTGCCATCACGCCAACCCACTCATTGGCGCATGCCATGGCAATCATCGGCCGACCCTCGATCAGGCAGGCGAGCAGCCGAATGTCCGCGCGCACATCTGCAAGGGTCAGCAGGCCGTCTGCGGAAAGATCGGGGTCGCTTGACCAGCGGCGCTTCGACAAGTCGGGGCGCCCGCTCTCCTCGTGGGAACCTCCGTGAGATGGGCGTGGAAGTGCATCCGGTTCCCTCTCCTTATGGGAGAGGGAACCGTTGGCAAACGCAAGCTGCTCAGGGTTTTCGTCGCGCTGTTCGGCGTTCAATTCGCGATTTCCGCCGTCGAGGACGAAGCTGAACTTCGCCGGCAGCGCTCGGGCTGAGGGTTCGGTCGTGAGGCATTCCGCCAGCTCCGCCGCAAGGGGGCGCATGTCCATCACCTCGCAAGGGTTTAGGCCGGCGAAAGGGCTGATGACAATGTTGCGGACACTCTCCGCTTCAGCCGACTCATCGAGCATGCCAAGCGCGCCGAGCGCTTCCTGCAAGGCCCCGAGGGTCTGGGGCCTCACGCCGCGAATCTGCAGATTGGCCCGGCGTGTCAAATCGATATGGCCATTGCCGTAGCTTTCCGCGGCCACCGCAATGCCCGCCATCTCGCCGCGGCTGAGACTCCCGCCGCGCGTGCGAATGCGCACGATCAGCCCATCGCCGCTCTCCATCGGGCGCAGCGCACCGGGGCACCAGCCCTTCACCTCGAATGCCGGCGCGGTGGTCATTCGGCGGCCTCCATAAATGGTCCCGCCCCTGCCTCATGGCCGAGGAGCGCGCCGGACAGCTCGTCCGCCACCGCATTGCGCCGCGCGGTCCACATGCCGCGCGCCAAGGCGTCCTGCAGGCGACGGGCAATCGAGGCTGCCGCTGCCGGATTGCGGGCAGACATGGCGGCTAACACAGCCTCATCGGCGATGAGCGCTTCATGCACCGCTTCGAATAAATGCGCGGGGACAATCTCGGCCGTGGCGGCGAAGGCATAGAGCGCGTCCACGCTTTGGGCGATTTCGGCAACGCCCCGATGGCCATGCTTCAGCATCCCGGCAAGCCAGCGCGGATTGGTCAGGCGACCCCGCACCACACGCGCAACGCTTTCGGCCAGAGTGCGCGCCTTTGGCAACATTGGCTTGCTGGTGTCGAGATGATAGAGCGCAGGCGCGTTGCCGAGCAGAGCGGCGGCAGCGGCGAAGCCGCCAGCGAAATCGGCCACATCGTCGCCATCCAGGATGTCGCGCTCGGCACTGTCCTGCGGCTGCACCAGCGCGCTGCTCGCCACGATGCGGGCGCCGAAGCCCTCATGGGTAGCGCCTTCCAGTGCGCCAATTCCATAGCGGTGGGTGACGTTGGCGAGAGCGGCCTGCCCGAGCGCGGCGCGCGAGGTCCATGGCGCATCCAGTGCTGTAGAGGCAACGCCAGCGCCATAGCTTCCCGGCGCGCCGCCGAAGATACGGGCTAGATCGCCGCCGCCGCGCCTGGCCTCGGCCAGGGGGTTCTCGGCGGCCTCTTCGGACAGTGCTGCAACCCGTTGCACGGCAAGGTCGAACAGCGCGATCTGGCTCTCGAACAGATCACGGAACAGACCGGAGATGCGCAGCGTCACATCGATACGCGGCCGGCCCAGCTTGGCGAGCGGCAACACTTCGATGCCGCTGACGCGGTTCGCCATTGCGTCCCAGACCGGCACCGCACCGAGATACCAAAGCGCCTGAGCAAGGTCATCGCCGCCGGTGCGCAGGGAAGCCGACGCCCACATCGTCATGATGAGCGCGCGCGGATAGTCGCCGTGATCCTGCAGGTAGCGGCGGATCACCTCCTCGGCGGCGAGCCGGCCGATGGTCGCCGCCGTGCGGGTCGGGATGGCGCGCGGATCGATCGAGGTGAGATTGCGCCCGGTCGGCAGCACGTCGAGCCGGCCGCGAGTTGGGGCGCCGGCGGGACCGGGCGCAATCCGGCGGCCATCGAGCGCGCGGATCAGCGCCTCGGCCTCGCGTTCAGCCGAGACGCCGAGCGCCTGGCGCGCCCATTTCCGCTCGATGTCGCTCAGGTCCGCAGGAGCGGCTTGTTCCATCGCGGCCGCATGCGCAGCCTGGTCCGAGGCATCGGGCGCGCGAGCGAAGACATGAAAGGAGTCGCGGATGCTGAGTTCCTTGATGTCGCAGAGACGGGCATCCAGTCGGACAATAGCGTCGCGGCCTTGCTCGTCTGGCGTCAGGCCGCATTCCGCCGCGAAGCCCGACGCATGAGCCGCGTCCATGATCGCCTGTTCCAGGGCGGCGGTGCGGCGCCGGTCGAGGCCGTCGGCGGCGGCATATTCTTCGAGAAGATTTTCCAGCTCGGCAAGCCGGCCATACAGCCCGGCCTGGCGCAAGGGCGGGGTGAGATGGCCGATCGTCACCGCGCCGATACGGCGCTTGGCTTGGACCGCCTCGCCGGGATTGTTGACGATAAAGGGATAGATCACCGGCATCGGGCCGAGCACCGCCTCCGGCCAGCAGCTCTCCGACAGCGCCATTGCCTTGCCGGGCAGCCATTCCAGTGTGCCATGAGTACCGAGATGAATCAGCACATCGGTCTTCTGGATGTGACGCAGCCAGGCGTAGAACGCGACATAGGCGTGGCGCGGCGGCGTGGTGACGTCGTGATAGCCGCTCTTGCGGTCGGTCTTGGCGCCGCGATCGGGCTGCAACGCGATCACCAGATTGCCTGCGCGAAGGATGCGAAATCGAAAGCCATAGCCTCTTGCGGCCGGATCACTTGCGGGATCGCCCCAGCTTGCCGCGATCTGGCGCTGGAGGGCGGCCGGCAAGGCGACAAGCGACTCCTGATAGCTGGCGAACGGGATGAGGAGATCGTCGCCGCCGGTGCCGTTGAGCAGGGCTTCCACATCCGCCGCGCTGACGCCGCTGACGTCGAACTCCTCGCGACGAAGCAGCTCGGCAATCCGCGCCGCGCTCTCCGCTGTATCAAGCCCGACCGCATAGCCGGCCCGGCCTTCGCGGGCGGGGTAATCGGAGAGGATGAGCGCAATGCGGCGGTCATGGCGGGGCTGCTCGCTAAGGCGCGCCCAGGCGGCAGCGAGCTGTGCGACATAGGCAATGCGGCCACGATCTGGCGCGTGGTGCATCGACGCATGCTGCAACGCCGGATCGGGGGCGCTTTCCTCCTTGAAGGAGATCGCGCGGCTGAGGATGCGTCCATCCAGCTCGGGCAGGACGACATTCATGGCCTGATCGGCGGCCGCCAGCCCGCGCTGCGAACCCGCCCAGGCCGAGCGCGGAGAGCCGGAGAGCACGAGCTGCAGCACCGGGACATCGGCGTGATCGAGAATACTGGTGCCGTCGTCGCGCAACGCCGAGAAGGCGGTGGCGTTGAGAATGATTTTCGGACAGTGGGCTGCGATCAGCCGCTCGAGATCGGCGGCGATAGCGGGATCTTTGAGGCTGGTCAGCGCCACGGCGATGGGCGCAAGCCCCTGCCGCGCCAGGGCGTCCATCACCGCCGAGATCGGGGCGGTGTCGCCGGCCATCAGCAGCGCACGATAGAAGATGACGAGGGCCACGGGCCGGTGATCGGCCCGGTCGGCTCCCTCTCCCATTGGGGACGTCCGTGCAAAAGCCCCCTCACCCGGCCGCCTTCGGCGTCCGCCCTCTCCCGCGAGGGGAGAGGGCTGCTCCGAGTGAAGGAAAGGCAGAGCTTCCCCACGAGCAGGGTGTAGCCCTCTCCCCTCGCGGGAGAGGGCGGCGAGGCGTAGCCGAGCCGGGTGAGGGGGCTTCTGAGCAACCGGTTCGTGCGCGAACGGCTCGCCAGTTATCCTGCCATCGGCAAGAAAGCCGACGATTGGGCCAAGCGCTTGCGGCTCCTCCCATGTCAGGGACATGCCCTGGAGCGTCGCGAGATAGCGCAGCGCCTGATGCAGATTGGCGGGGCCGCCCTCGCGGAAATAGCGGTCCAGCCTGTCGAGCGCATCCGGTGCGACCGTTGAAAGTGCCGCAAGGCGCGGGTCGGGCCGATCGTCGCCCGGAAGGGCAGCGAGAAGAATGCCCTGCGCCTTCGCAACGGCTGCGATCCGCTCCAGGCCATAACGCCAATATTCGAGCCCGCCCAGGCAGCGCACCACCACCGCTTGGGCCTGTGCGACGACGCGATCGATATAGAGATCGACCGACAACGGATGTTTGAGGCGCTTCAGGTCCGCGAGCCGCAGCGAGGGCAACTCCGGCCCGCCGTGCCACGCTACGGCGAGCGCCGACAGGTCGCTGTCGGAGAACGACATGACCACGGTATCCGCGGGCGACTGCCCGAGGTCGACGGCGCTCTCCGCCTCCTCAAGGGTCGCGATCTGGGTCGCCAGAAGATGCACCGCGCCCGTCTCCTTCAGCCAGCGATGATGCCGCGGATCGCCTCGGCGTCGATGCCCTTCTCGCCGATCACCACGATCCGGCCCTGCCGCTCCTCGCCGAAGCGCCACGGCCGGTCGAACTGGTGCTGAATGCGGCCCCCCACGCCTTGCACGAGCAGGCGCATCGGCTTGCCTTCGACGTCGACGAACCCTTTGACGCGCAGAATATCATGCGCCTCAGTCGCGCGGGTGAGGCGTTCCACGAGCTCCTGCGGCGCCGAAAGGCAGGGCACCTCGACGATGAAGCTGTCGAAATCATCGTGGTCGTGCGTGCCTTCCGCGTCATGATGGGAAGGGCGGCTTGCCAAGTCGCTCTCGGCCGCGGCGCCAAGGCCAAGCAGCACAGCCGGCGACACCCGCCCGCTCTCCGCCTCGACGATTTTCACCGCGCGGGGGACGACTTTGTTGATCTCGCCGGCAACGCTCGCCCGCTCGGTCTTCGACATCAGATCGGCCTTGTTGAGAACAATCAGATCGGCGCAGAGCAGCTGGTCCTCGAACACCTCCTCCAGCGGGTTGTCGTGATCCACCGCGGCGTCCTCCTGCCGCTGGCGCGCGACCGCTTCCGGATCGTCGGCGAACCGCCCGGCAGCGACCGCCGCGCCGTCCACAACCGCGACGACACCGTCCACCGTCACCCGGGAGGCGATATCCGGCCAGTTGAAGGCTTGGACCAACGGTTTCGGCAAAGCCAGGCCCGAGGTCTCGATGACAATGTGCTCCGGTGGCTCGGGCAACCCGAGCAGGCCGTTTAGCGTCGGCACGAAGTCGTCGGCGACGGTGCAGCAAAGGCAGCCGTTCGACAGCTCGACAATGCGCTCCTCCGGGCAGCTTTCGATGCCGCACCCTTTCAGGATTTCGCCGTCGATACCGACATCGCCGAACTCGTTGACGATCACTGCGAGGCGCCGGCCGCCGGCATTCTCCAGCACATGGCGGACAAGGGTGGTCTTCCCCGCGCCGAGGAAGCCGGTCACAATCGTGCAGGGCACTTTGGCTAAGCTCATAGGCTGGACTCCATGGAGGGCATGGTTGCAGGCGGCACGCGGGCGATCACGCCGGAGCGGAAGCATTGCGGGCGCTCCCGCCAGGCAACGATGCCGTTCTCCGAGGCGGCGTAGGCACGGGCCATTGTGGCGACATCCTCCATATGCGCGGCGAGATCGAGGTCGCCGATGAGATAGGTCCACTTGCCCTCGGCGATCAGCGCGACCGTGCATGGCCGTTTACAGACCGCAAGGCACTCGACCTCGCGCACGTCAACGGCATCATCCCCGGCCAGCCGGTCCCGCAGAGCCTTGGCGAAGGCCATGCCTGGCCGATTGGCGGGGCCGTCGCCGTCTTCAACGACGAGGCGGCAGGTCGTGCAGACGAACACGACCGTCTTGCCCTGCCCCGCCGCCAGGGCGCTGTCGTTTCCGGCCATCTACGTCGCCACCGCCCGGCTTTCGCCGCGCTGCCAGAGCCAGCCGGCGATCCCGCCGACCAGCGTCCACAAGACCGCCTGGATCACCAGCGAGGTCGCGGTGAAGTGTCCGGCGATTTCCGCCGGCACCTCGCTTTTCAGCTCATGGGGATGGGGCGCGACGAGCAGGTGCGGTGCAACCAGCAGCACAATGCCAATGCCGACCTGCAGCGGATGGCTGGCGCGCCAGAGCATCCAAAGGCCTAGTGCCGTTCCGGCCGCCGTTCCGACCCACCAGAGCTGACGGCTGATGAGCTCGGCTGCACCGGCGCCAGGGAGTTCCGGCGGCAGGCCGAGCGCCGGAGCAAGGCCAGTTGCAATGAACGCGCCCATGGCCCAAGCCAGGCCGCTGCGCGCGGTCGGGGTGGCGCCGGACGCCAGCATCACCGCCAGGAGGATGAAGGCAAAGCCGACGCCAGCGGAGACGGTTGCGAGCGTGGTGAAGGCGGTACGCTCAAGACCATCCTCGGGCTGCCATTCCTCCTCCTCTCCCGCGGCATCGTGGCTGTGAGCCGGCGCTGCCGCATCATGACTATGGGCCGCGGCGCTGCCATGATCGTGGCCGGCCTCGGCCTTCTCATAGGTCTCTGCTTGAAGGATCAGCGGGGTGGTGGTGACGGTCTGCAGGGTAGCTACGATACCGCCAGCCAGCACGCCGGCCAGCAGGCCGGTCGCCAGAATACGCATCAGCATGTGAAGCGTCCTTCAGTGGCAGGGGAAAGCAAGCGCGTGGCGCGAATCGTGGGCGGCGTTGTGCAGCATCATCGGATGGGCAAAGCCCACCAGGAAAACCAACGTCATCCCGAGGACGAAAGCTACCATGCAGGCGGCGAAGCGTCCGGCGCTGAGCTGCGAGGTCTGCTCTACAGAAACGGCTTGATTAAGCATGGGAAAATCTCCTCGCCCCACCGGCGAAAGTCGAGTTCAAAAGGCAACGGCAGGTCTCCTGGCTCTCGGGTCCTCGCTGGCGACCACCTTCCCGGTTTCCCAGTGGTCTTTAGCCGTCAGCTCACCGATCACAGTTGCGGGGGCAGCCGCGGCTTCGAGGCGCGTTCCTCGACCCGCGTTCCCTTTCAATCCCTTGCGGGAACCGTCACAGAATTGATAAGTGGCTGATGGCTCGCGCGTCAATGGAATTCGGATGTCATGCCCGATCCGCATAAACCCTATCTGACGCTAGTGTCCCGATTCGAAAGTTCGTCAGAGCCAGCCGCGCGTCCGAACGAACTTTTGAATCGGAAGGACACTAGCAAATCTAAGATTCGAGTGTGGCTTAAGGATCTGAAGTTCGCATGAGAGAGTGCTGCAATGATGCTGCGAACTTCAGATCCGCCACACTCGTTCTCGGCGGCGCCCGCTCCGGCAAGAGCCGCTATGCCGAAAGGCTCGCGACCGCAATGCCGCGACCCTGGCTCTATATCGCGACGGCCGAGGCCCTGGATGACGAGATGCGGGCGCGCATCGCCGATCACCGGCAGCGGCGCGGCGAGGGGTGGGAGACGCTCGAGGTGCCTCTCGATCTGGCCGAGGCCGTCGCTCGCGCCGGCGGGCGCTACGGGGTAATACTGATCGACTGCCTGACACTGTGGCTCTCCAATCTGCTGCTCGCCGGACATGATCCGGTGGCCGAGCGGGGAAAGCTCATCCAGGCACTCAAGGAGGCCGAAAGCCCCGTGATCGCGGTTTCGAACGAGGTCGGCCTCGGCATCGTGCCGGAGAATGCGCTGGCCCGGCGCTTCCGCGACGAGCAGGGGCGGCTCAATATGGAGGTCGCGGCCGTGGCCGACCGTGTGGTTCTGATGGCGGCCGGCCTGCCGCTCAAGTTGAAGGAGCCGATGAATGACGACGCAAGCCGATGATGATGCTCGCTACAAGGCGAAGATGGCGCACCGCAAGTCGGTACAGGACGCGGAGGTCGCCTCGAAGACCGTCGAAAAGGGCCTGCTGATGGTCCACACCGGTAAGGGCAAGGGCAAATCGACGGCCGCCTGGGGACTGTTGTTGCGGGCGCTTGGGCGGGGCTGGCGCTGCGGTGTCGTGCAATTCGGCAAGGGCGCGTGGCAGACCGGCGAGCGCTTTGCCGCAGAGAAATTCGGCGATCAGCTCTCCTGGCATACGCTCGGCGAGGGCTTCACCTGGGAAACGCAGGACCGCGCTCGCGATGTGGAAGCGGCGGCGCGCGCCTGGGCCAAGGCCGAGGCGCTGATGGCCGATCCGTCGATCCGCCTCGTCATCCTTGACGAGCTGAATATCGCCTTGCGATATGACCACCTGGATTTGCAGAAGGTGCTGGCCAGCCTCGCCGGGCGGCGCCCGGATCTGCATGTCGTCGTCACCGGCCGCAACGCCAAGCAAGAGCTGATCGATGCCGCTGATCTCGTCACCGAGATGGTGCCGGTGAAGCATCACTTCGCCGCCGGCGTAAAGGCGCAGGAAGGCATCGAGTTCTGATGACGGCGCGAGCCGTCATGTTCCAGGGCACAGGCTCGGACGTCGGCAAGTCGCTGATCGTGGCAGGGCTCGCCCGGCATTTCGCCAATCGGGGCCTGCGCGTTGCGCCATTCAAGCCGCAGAACATGTCGAATAATGCGGCGGTGACCGCGGATGGCGGCGAGATCGGCCGGGCGCAGGCGCTGCAGGCTCGCGCCGCGCGGGCTCGCCTTTCCATCCATATGAACCCGGTGCTGCTCAAGCCGCAGAGCGAGACCGGCGCACAGATCGTGGTGCAAGGGCGGATGGTGGGAAGCGCCCGCGCCCGCGAATATCAGGCGCTGAAGCCCGGCCTGATGAGGGCGGTGCTGGACAGTTTCGGCCGGCTCTGCGCCGAAGCCGATCTGGTGCTCATCGAGGGCGCTGGCTCGGCATCGGAGATCAACTTGCGCGACGGCGACATCGCCAATATGGGCTTTGCCCGCGCGGCAGACGTTCCGGTCATCCTTATCGGCGACATCGACCGCGGCGGCGTGATCGCTAGCCTCGTCGGTACCAAGGTGGTTGCCGATCCTGAAGATGCCGCGCTCATCGAGGGCTTCATCGTCAACAAATTCCGCGGCGACCCTGCCCTGTTCGCCAGCGGCATGTCGGCCATCGCACAGCAAACCGGCTGGCGCGCACTTGGCCTCCTCCCCTATTTCCCGGACGCTAGGAGCCTGCCCGCCGAGGATGCGCTAGCGCTTGACCACCCAGCGGCGCGAAAAGGCGGAGCACGCCTGCGCATTGCGGTGCTCGCTTATCCGCGGATCGCCAATTTCGACGACTTTGATCCGCTGCGCCTCGAAAGCGACGTCGATCTGATCATGCTTAGACCGGGCGCGGCCATCCCCGGCGATTGCGACCTCGTCATCCTGCCCGGTGCGAAAGCGACCATCGCCGATCTCGCCGCCTTGCGCGAGGCCGGCTGGGACATCGATCTCGCCGCTCACATCCGGCGCGGCGGCCGGGTGCTCGGCATTTGCGGCGGTTATCAGATGCTGGGCAGGCTGATCGCCGATCCCGAGGGCATCGAAGGGTCGCCGGCAAGCGTCGAAGGGCTTGGTTTCCTCAATGTCGAAACCGCTCTGACAGGCGACAAAATGCTCCGCGAGGTGCATGGCACCGGCGTTGCGGATGGCGCGCCGTTTCGGGGCTACGAAATGCATATCGGCCGCACAGAGGGGCCGGACTGCGCGCGGCCACTGCTCAGCTTTCAGGACGGCCGCAGTGACGGCGCACAAAGCGCGGACGCCAAAATCGCCGGCTGCTATGTGCATGGCCTGTTTGCCGATGATCGCCAGCGGGCGCATTGGCTGACGCGCCTCGGTGCGGAACCCGATCCGCTCTCCTATGATGATGCGGTGGAGAGGGCGCTCGATGCGCTGGCCGACCATATTGCCGCATATCTCGATTGCGACCGCCTCCTCGAAATTGCACGTGAGCCCCGGCTCATAGCGAGAGAAGCCCAGCCGTAAGCACGGCCAACACCGCCGCCTGAATTGCGCAGGACGTGCGATAGAGCGCCAGCGCCTTGCGGATATCGTAGAGGTCGAGCACAACGCGTCCATCGCCCATCCAAGGCGTTTCGGTGAGGATGCCGCGATAGCTTCGTGGTCCCGCCAGACGTATGCCGAGCGCGCCAGCCATGGCCGCTTCGGGCCAGCCGGCATTGGGCGATTTGTGTCTTGCCGCATCGCTCCATACAGCGCGCATTGCCTTCTTTGGATCCGCGCCCGGCAGCGCGCAGGCGGCGAGGACGATCCAAAGCGCGGAGAGCCGCGATGCGGGCAGGTTGACGACATCGTCGAGCCGCGCCGCCGCCCAGCCGAACTCCCGATATCGCGCGGACTTATGGCCGATCATGCTGTCGGCGGTGTTGATGGTTTTGTAAGCAAGCCCGCCCGGCAGGCCTGCGATCGCCGTCCAGAGAACCGGTGCCACAACGCCGTCGGAGAAGTTCTCAGCCAGGCTTTCGATGGCGGCCCGGCTGATGCCGCTCGCGTCAAGACCGGCGGTATCGCGGCCGACGATCTTCGCCACGGCCTGGCGGCAGGTGTCGAGGCTCTCCTGCTCCAGCGCGACCGCCACGGCGCGGACATGGTCATCGAGACTGCGCTGCGCGATGAGCGTGCTCGCCAATATCGCGGCGATGAGCAGGCCCGCTATCGGGCCGACGAGATGGCTCAGCCCAAGCTGGATCATCGCCTCCCGCCGCGGCGCTGACAATCAAAAGCAGCACGACGGCGGCCACACCTTGTAGACGGCGCCGGAGCGGCCGATGGGTCTCGGCATGCAGATTCCAGTCCAGCACGGTGATCAGCCGGCCCATCCAGGTGACCGGGTGTCCAATGCGCCTGAACAGGCTGTCCGGAAAGCCAAGGGCGGCCTCGATGGCGAGCGCAATGAGGGCGAGCAAGGAGAACATCGGCTATGCTGCTGATGGAATGCGGCAGGTGCTTGTTCTTAGGCGGTTCCGGCCAGCAATGCCAGGAGCAACAGATTTTCCGTCAGTTCAATACTCGCGCCGAGGCAATCGCCGGTGATGCCGCCCAGCCGCCAGCGCCAGAACGCGGCGATCGCCGGAATAACGACCAGGCTCGCGAGCAGAGTCGGCGCAATCCAGGTACTGGCAAGGGTGAGCGCAACACCCCACGCGATGATAGCCTGCCAGCCGATCTCCTGCGCAAAGCGCGCCCCCGTGCCGGACCATAGCGGTGGCAGCAGGCGGCTCCAGACCACGGCGCCCCAGCGCGCCCAGGCAGGGATAAGGACCAGCGGCCAGACATGGCCCGTTGCAGCGATGGAGCCGAGCAGAACGAGCTTTGCCGCGATCTGCAAGGCGATAGCGATCACCGCGAAATTGCCGGCATGGGGATCATGCAGCACCGCGCGGAAGCGTTCCGGATCGCTATGAGCGGCGCCGAAGCCGTCCGCGACATCGCCCAGCCCATCGAGATGCAGCCCACCTGTTACCGCTACCCAGACCACAACACCGGCAACGGCTGCGACGGCCGGGTTGATGAGGCTGCCCGCAAAAGCACCGAGGGTCACGCAAAGCCCGATCACCACGCCGACAAGGGGGAAGAAGACCGAGGCGCGGCTTAAATCGGCAGGCTGCAGATCGGCGATCCGCGGGGTCGGGAGGCAGGTGAGGAACTGGAACGCGACAATCAGGCGGCGGGCAATCCCGGCCATCATCGGGTCAGGACGCTGGCCACCCGCCAGCATTGCCTAAGACCCCCGTGAGACGGCGGCTTCGGCAAAGGTCGCCATGCCTTTATGCAGCGCGCAGGCAAGGCGGATGAGCGGTAGAGCCAGCGCAGCCCCCGATGCCTCGCCAAGGCGCAACTCCAGGTCCAGGAGCGGGCGCGCGCCGAGCGCATCGAGCACGACGCGGTGTCCGCGCTCGGCCGAGGCATGGGAGAAGACCATCGACGGCCGGCAGCTCGGATTGATGCGCGTGGCCGCAAGCGCGCAGGCCGAGACGATGAAGCCGTCGATGAGAACGGGAATGCGCCGCTGCGCCGCGGCAATGATGGCGCCGGTCAGCGCCGCAATCTCCAATCCGCCGACGGCACATAGGACGTTCTCGGCTTCGGCCGGGACGGGCCCAAAGCCGTGGCGTTTGAGAGAGCGGGCGATGACCTGCGCCTTGTGCCGCCGGCCGGCATCGTCGAGGCCGGTTCCGGCGCCGGCAACGGCCATCGGGTCTTCTCCGGCCAGGGCGCAGACAATCGCCGCCGCTGCCGTGGTATTGCCGATGCCCATCTCGCCGACGATCAGGAGGTCGGGCGCTTCGGCCGCGGCCCGGATGACCGCACGCTCACCGCAAGCCAGGGCGTGGTCCAGCTCGGCGGGATGGAGCGCAGCTTCCAGGCTGAAATCGCGGGTGCCGCAACGCGGCTTGTCGGTGATGATTCCGGGAAGGGGCTCGCTGGCCAGGGTTCCGGCATCGATCACCGTCAGGGATTGCCCCAGCTCACGCGCCAGCACCGCGATGGCCGCGCCGCCGCCAGCAAAATTGGCCAGCATCTGCACGGTGACCTCGGAGGGAAAGGCGGAGACGCCCTGCGCCGTGACGCCGTGGTCGCCGGCAAAAATCAGGATCGGGGCTTTGTCGGCGCGCGGGCGCTCGGTTGCCTGCAGGGCGGCGAGCTCGATCGCGAGCTGCTCCAGCCGCCCAAGCGATCCGGCCGGCTTGGTGAGCTGGGCCTGGCGCTGACGGGCGCGCTCGGCGTAATCGGTGGAGGGACGAGGACAGGGCGATCGGGTCCAGTCTGCGAGCATGATAAGGCTCCCGGCGGCTCGAGCAGTTGTCTCCCGCTTGGTAGCGGGTCGCGCGAGCGCGGGCAATACGCGATGCGGCGATGACACAAGGGCGAATTGGAGGCCTGCGCAAGGACTCGCCGCCTACGCGTCTATTTCGGGGAATCTGTCAACGCGCGGCGCTTCCGCTGATTCCCATTCCGCGCTAAAGCCCGCCGGGCCAGCTGCCGACGATCTGCAAAAGAAAGCCAAGCGCAATGAAAACCATGGCCGCGGTGAACCAGCCGCGACGCATGCCCCTCACACTCTGCGCCTGCATGGCCTCGCGCTGCTGATGCAGAGTCTCGCGCATATAATCGTGCATCGGCTTATGCGGATTATTCTGCTGCATCTGCTGTTGCATCATCGGGTTCGGGCGGATGCGGCGCTCGAAGTCGGCCTGCGCGGCGAGCTGGCGCTCATTGCTGAGTGCGATCCACCACTCATAGGCGAGCATGATGACGCCGACAAAGTCGAAGCTCAGCCCTGCCAGGTTGAACCATTGCTGGAACATCTGCCATCCCCTGGTACGACGGCCCATCCCCACCAATGTTGTGTGGCGGAGTTGTGGCGCGTTCGCAGCATCAGGCGCGCAGCGCGGTGCTGACGGCCGTGCGATAGCTGATGAGGGCGGGGATTAGGCCGAGAACGCTGCCAAGCACGATCAGCGCCAGAACGAACAGCAGGTCGGGCGCGCCGATGGTGACGGTGAGGTGAAGGCCAGTCGCAGGCTTCGCGGTGATGAGGCAACCCCGGATCGATCATAAGCCGCCCAGGGGCCATCTCGACGTTAATTCGCCGCTGCACGCTTGCCGGGCTCGGCGGAGGCGGTCTGCTGGCTCGAGGCCGAGGGCGGTCGCCATGTAGCGGAACACGCGGGTGTTGTCGATGCGGCCGTGGAACTGTTCGGCGCCCGGGCCGATCGCGGTCAGCACCACATCGTCGGCGGAATGCACGCCCGAATTCGCCTCGCGCGGCAAATTGCCCTCATGGCGCGTCGCCAGCGGCTGACTGCAGTATTTCTCGTTGGCGACATAGCTCTTGCCGTCGGCGCCCTTCACCGCCGGCACGTTCTCGCCGTCGAGATAGGGATGGAACGAGGCGCAATAGTCGGGATAGCTGCCGAACGTGAAGGCCAGCCGGCGCGAGGGGTCGACATTCTCCGGATAGCCGTCGGCATTGGCCTTGGGATAGTTCGGGAATTTCAACTCCGCGTAGGTGCCGAGCTTCTCGCGCGCGTCGTTGCCCGGCGCATTGTCGTCATAGGTGCCGATGATCGACACGGGATGGGAGTGATCGGCGACCACCATGATCAGCGTGTCGTTCTTCTCTGCGGCGAAGTCCTTGGCGAGCTTCACCGCATTGTCGAGCATGATGGTGTCGTAGACCGCGCGCTCCCAGTCGAGGGAATGGGCGTATTTGTCGATACGGCCGGACTCGACCATCAGCACGAAGCCGTTGTCGTTCTTCGATAGGATCGAGAGCGCCGCGCGGACCTGGTCGGTGAGGTCGGGCTGGTCGGGGAACTTGTCGACGGTGCCCTTCTTCAGGAAGAAGCGGTCGAGCGCGCCGTCGATATTACTGGTGTTGAAGAGGCCCAGGAGCTTGGTCGCGTTGGAGCCAGGGGCGGTCGCGGCGGTCAGCTCGGCATTGGTGGCGACGAATTTGTAGCCCGCGTCCTCGAACTTCTTGATGTAGTCGTCGTCATCGGCGCGTTTGGAGCCGGGCGTCGATTTGGCGAGGAAGTTTGGCGAGCCGCCGCCCAGGATCACATCGGGACCGACATCGAAGAACATCTTCACGATGTCGTTGAAGTCGGCAGCGCTTGCGGGTATGGGCGACCATGCCGGCCGGGCGTTGCGTCCTCGATCTCGGTGTTGGTGACCACGCCCACGCTCATATTGCCGTGGCGCTTGACCAGTTCGGAGATGGTCTCGACCTTGGGGTGCTCGAGATTGTTCTTGTTGTGGGCGCAGTAGACGCCGAGCGCTCCGGTGCAGCTCTTATGGCCGGTGGTGTAGGCGCTCATCGAATTGGCGCTGTCGGTGACGACGCTAGTCGGTGCCGGAGGTGGAGACCAGCGCCATATAGGGCATGTCGTCGATCGCCAGCTCGCCGCCATAGCGTCCCTCGACGAGGCCTTTGGACAGGATGCGCGCAGCGGTGCGATGCGCGACGGACAGGCCATCACCGACGAACAGGATCACGTTCTTCGCCTTGCGCGCGGGGGTGTCGAACACCTCCCAGCCGACTTTGGCCTTCTTGTCGCCGGCGACCGCTTCAATCACATAGTTGCCGGCCTTGGGGAGCGACACGTCGCGCAGCCAATAAGCAGAGAGGCTGCCGCCATCCTCACCAGCGACGAAGGTCGGCTCCTTGCCGAAGGCTTTCGCAGCGTCCTCCCCGTTGATCGTGACGGTGCCGGAAGCGGGCTTGTCCGGGAATTCCACCTTCAGGTCGAATTTGGCGCCGGCGAGGATTTCCGCCCGGTCGAGAGGATAGATGGTTTGCGCGCTGGCGCTTTGGGCAGCAAGGGCCGCGGCCGCAAACAGGAACGATCTCGCAAAAAGCGTCATGGGGATCTCCGCTAATGGAGGCAGGGAAATGCGCCTCATCCTGCCCCCATCGCATAACGATCCTGTGACAGTGCGCGGGCAGCCAAAAGGCCCGGCTGTGCCGCGAACGGCCGCCTTCGCAATGTGATTGGCACAACGCAATGGTGCTGAGAAGACCTCAGCGGGGTGATGTAAGTAGAACTACTGAGGCAATGACCATAGTGCAGAATTAAGCGCTGCAGGGCGACCGCGCGGACGCTTTACCCGATGAAGGCGGCCCAGCGCGCGGCGAAGATGCTGCGCTGCCGTGCGCCGCCGGTCTGATAGGCCCAGCTCATTGCGCTGAGCGCATCCTGCCATTGCGGCTCGGGCTGTCGGGCGGCAAGGCTTTCGGAAATTTCCACCGTGTCGAAGCCGCAGGACAGCGCCAGCGCATATTGGTCGGGAATGATGTGGCCGACTGCGCGCAACTCGCCTTTGAAGCCCATGCGCCGCAGCAGCTGGGCGAGGGTGAAGCCGCGCCCGTCGGCGGATTTGGGGAACTGGACGGCAATCAGGTGCAGGCTGGGTAGCCAAGCCTCCAGATCGGCTGGCGGGGTGTCGTTAGCGATCTCGACGCCAATCAGATGCCCGGCATCAGCAAGCGCTGGACCTTCGGCGGAAAGCCGCTCGCGGGAGAGCAGCAGCTTGCCATAATAGGGCAGCGACGCATTCGGCTCGGGCCGCAGCCAGTCGTCGCTGACGAAGCGTCCGTCTCTAATGAGTGGCATAGAGCGCCTCCTTCATCACATCGTGGCCGAGCCGCTGATAGGTCTGGCGGAACTGCTCGCCATCCTGGCGCCGCTCGAGGTAGAAATGGATCAGCCGCTCGATGGCGTCGACCACGCCTTCGGCCGGAAAGCCGGGCCCGGAGCGCTCGCCGATCGCGGCGGTTTCGGTCGGGTCACCGCCGAGGGTGATCTGGTAGGCTTCGGCGCCGGTCTTCTCGAGGCCGAGGATGCCGATATCGCCGACATGGTGATGGCCGCAGGCATTGATGCAGCCGGAAATCTTGATGCGGATCGGGCCGATCTTTTCCTGCAGCGTCGGCTCGGCGAAGCGCTCGGTGATCTCCTGGGCGATCGGGATCGAGCGGGCTGTCGCCAGCGCGCAATAGTCGAGGCCGGGGCAGGAAACAACGTCCGAGATCAGCTCGGCATTGGCGATGCCCAGGCCGGCTTCGTCAAGTTTCTGCCAGAGGGCGAAGAGGTCGTCCTTCTTCACATAAGGCAGGATGATGTTCTGCTCGGCCGAGACGCGCAGCTCGCTAAGGCTGAATTCATCGGCGAGGTCGGCCATGACCCGCATCTGGTCGCCCGTGGCATCCCCGGGAGCGCCGCCCGTGGGCTTGAGCGAGATAACCGCGATGGCGAAGCCCGGTGCTTTGTGCGCGCGGGTGTCGGTGCGCACCCAGCGGGCGAAGGCAGGATTTTTCGTCATCGCATCGGCCAGCGCCTGCGAATGGCCGGGCAGCTCGGGGTAAGCGGGCGGACGGAAGAACGCCTCGATACGGCGCAGCTCGTTCTCAACGAGCATTTCGGTGTCGACCGGGATGCGTGCGAACTCCTCCTCGAGCAGCCGGCGGAATTCCTCGCCGCCGCGCTCATGCACCAGGATCTTCATGCGCGCCTTGTATTTGTTGTCGCGGCGGCCTTGGGCGTTATAGACGCGCATGATCGCCTCGATATAGCGCAAGAGCTCGGTCTCCGGCACAAAATCGCGAACTTTGATGCCGATCATCGGCGTCCGGCCGAGACCGCCGCCGGTCCACACCTCATAGCCGCGGCCGCGCTCGGCGTCCTCGACAATGCGCAGGCCGATATCGTGGAACTTGATCACTGCGCGGTCGGCGCTCGCGCCAGTTACCGCGATCTTGAACTTGCGCGGGAGGAAAGAGAATTCGGGATGGTTGCTGGACCATTGCCGCAGCAACTCGGCTGTTGCGCGCGGGTCGGCAATCTCGTCGGCGGCGACGCCCCCATAAGGGTCGGCAGTCACGTTGCGGATGCAATTGCCGGAAGTCTGGATGGCATGCATCTCGACATCAGCGAGAACGTCCAGGATATCCGGCACGTCCTTCAGCTTGGGCCAGTTGAACTGGATGTTCTGGCGCGTGGTGAAATGGCCGTAGCCACGGTCATAATTGTCGGCAACATGCGCGAGCTGGCGCATTTGCTTCGACGACAGCGTGCCATAGGGGATCGCGACGCGCAGCATATAGGCGTGCAGCTGCAGATAGAGGCCATTCATCAGCCGAAGCGGCTTGAACTCCTCCTCATTCAATGCGCCGGTTAAGCGCCGCTCGACCTGTCCGCGAAATTGGGCGACGCGCTCGCGGACGAACTGGTGGTCGAAATCGTCATAGCGATACATGAGGAGCCTCTGTGAAGGCGCGGGGCAGCCTCGTTACCTTAGCCACCGTCTGCTCATCCGCCCAGAAGGAGGGACGGGCGCGCACGCGCATCTTCTCGCGGTAATGGGTGGGCTCGGGCAGGCCGTCCGCGTCGAGTTCAACCTCGACCAGATAGACGCCGACCACCAGATTGCCATCCTCGTCGCGCTTGGCCTCAATTTCGAGGGCAGCGGCTTCGTCGGCGCCGGAGGCGATCCGCGCCAGATGGTGATTGGCAGTCCAGCCGTTATCGGTCAGGAACACCGACTGACCTTCGGTCAGATGATTGGCGGTGACGATCTGCAGTGCCGCTTTTTTAGCCATAGCCTCTTCTCGCCTTGCTCCGCTACAGAACCGCAACGGCGTTCTGCAATTCGGCGGTTTCGCCGAATTCTGTTTTCAGGAACGAACGAAAGTGATAGAAAAATCCCATGATCATCGGCATTTTGAGAAAGCCGCCTGCCCAATTCGGCCTATCGGCTGGTCTGAACTCGAATTTAATCCCGGAATGTTAACGATCGCGTGTTGCTGCTCAGCGCAATTGTTCGTTTTATCGAACGACATCCTAGATGGGGCCAAAGCGCGGGGATGTCAATGAGAAAGGGCGTGAGATGACCGAACCGCTGGAGGTGACGGAGAAGCTCGGCAAGACCATCCGCCGCCTCAGGCGCGCCTATAATTACTCGCTTGGCGACCTGTCGGAGCAGTCGGGCGTCGCCAAATCCATCATCTCACAGATCGAGAAGAACGAGACCAACCCAACACTTGGCACCCTCTACAAGCTCGCCCGTGCGCTTAATTCCCCGATAGAAGACATCCTGCGCGGCGATGATGCTCCGGCTCTCATCGAGAAGCTCGGCCCTTCCGGAACGCCTCTCTTGATGAGCGAGGACGGACGTTGCCGGCTGCGCATCATCGGCTGGATCCGCACGGTCGAGCTGGTGCAGTGGTATCATTTCGAGGCCGAGCCTGGGGGAGCGCTGGAATCGGAGCCGCATCCTTCCGGCTCGATCGAGAATCTGACCGTGCTCACCGGTGCGGTATCCGTTACGGTGGGCGACGAGCAGTTCCGCGTGAGTATCGGCGAGACCGCCCGCTATTGCGCCGACCGGCCACATCGCATAATCAATGATGGCGATGTTCCCGCCTCGGCGATCATGGTGAATTTACTGGCGCCTGTGGCCGCGGCTGGCCACGCCATCTCCGGCGCGGCTTGAGTTTTTGGAAAGCAGGAATGGCTGCCGTTCTCCCCTTCGCCCGTGAATTCGATTTCGAATACGGCGTCGCCAGCGAAGTTGCGCCCGGCGTGCGCCGCATCGTGGCGAACAATCCGAACCCGTTCACCTTCAAGGGCACCAACAGCTATCTCGTCGGAACCGGCGAGGTGGCGCTGATCGATCCCGGCCCCGATGACCCTGCTCATCGCCGTGCGATCCTGGACGAAGTGGCGGGGCGAGGTGAGCAGATCACCCACATCTTTCTCACACATACCCATAAGGACCACAGCGCCGGGCTTGCGGCGATGGCCGAAGCGACCGGCGCACCCCTGCTCGGCTTTGGCTCGGACCCCAAGCACCGGGTGGCTTTCCGCTTCAATCCGGCCTCGGAAGCCATTCTCGACGTCGATTTCCGCCCCGACATGCGCTTGCAGGGCGGGGAAGTGATCACGAACGGCGACTGGGCGCTTACCGCCTTGCACACACCGGGCCACGCGCCGGACCATCTGGCTTTTGCGCTCTCCGACTCGAATGTGCTGTTCTCAGGCGATCATGTGATGGGCTGGAATACGACGGTCATCGCGCCGCCCGAAGGTAATATGGGCGACTATGTCCGCTCGCTGGCGCTGCTTTTGGATCGGCCGGAGGACATCTATCTCCCCGGCCATGGCGGCGCGGTGCTGCAGGCAAAGCGCCTGGTGAAAGCGTATATCATGCACCGCCGCTGGCGCGAGACCCAAATTCTCGACTGCCTGAGCAACGGGCTGCAAACTATTCCAGCAATTGTTCCCAAAATTTACGAAGGGATTTCGGCTTCTCTGCGCGACGCTGCTGCGTATTCGGTGCTGGCGCAGCTTGAGCACCTTGTGGAGACGGGGAAGGTGCATTGCGAGCCTGGCCCGCCGAGCCTTGAGAGCCACTACCGGGCGCTGTAGCCGCCGCCCGCTGAGCCGCCGCGGCTTTCTTGGCGGCCAATTCCTGCGCCTTGGTGAGCCGGCGCTTCTCCTTGGCGCTGAGCGCCTTCTGCACGCGCTTCTCACGGGCGGCAACCGCCTTCTCCATGACTTCGTTCTTGTCGATATCGGCAAGCCGCGTTTTCAGCTCGGAGAACAACTCGCGCACGCGCTCGGCATTGCGGCCGAGATCGTGCTGGCCATGGCGGGAGGAGGAGCGCACGTCGACCCGCGCCTCCCGGCCGGCGCCGCTGACACGCACCACGACGTCGTCGGTGAAACCGAAGATCATCGAGCGGTCCACGGCCTCGATCATGCCGGAGCGCCCCTCGCCTGGAGGTTGCTCGGAGACGACATGCCATTTAAGATTGCTCACTGCGTCGCGTACCGCGCTATAGGCATCGGCCACCGGCCGCTCGACGGGAAGCGGCTTGATGTCCGGATATGCCTTGGCCTGTAGCTGGGACTCGGACTTCTGATAGGCGGCGGGATTGACGCCTTCGCCGGTGCGCACTGTCGCCAGCTTCTGGAAAGCGGGGGGTCTGTCGAGATCGGTCGAGACTTCGTGAATCCGCGGCAGCGCAAGGAGGTTGGGTAAGGACCAGAGCGGCAAAGCCAGCATCGCGGCGGCAAGCAGCACGCCGGAGGCCGCCTTGCCGGCGCCGAGATGGCCTTCGCGCCAGATGGTGATGAGGCTCGTCACGCCGAGCGCAACAGCGAGCAAGGCTCCGGCAATCGCTATGCCGAATAGTTTCATCGCCAGCGGCGTTTGGATTATGCCGAACCGATGCAGGCCGAAGGTGATGGCGAACAGAAGGAAAAATATGAGCGCAGTCCGCTGACTCCACAGCGCCTTCGTAGATTGGTGCAGGTCGTATCGCAACGATGTGTTCTCCCGCGCTCCGCTGTGTTTTAACCTTTATGCGTTAATAAGAACAAATGCGGCTTGGTGCAAATCCCTCCGATAGCGGTGATCTGCAGCGCAGCCGCGAAACAGCAAGGATGGATCATGCCGGTCAGCGCGAACGCACTCGCACGCGATATCGAAACCCTCGTTCACCCCTATACCAATCTTGCCGCTTTCCGCGGGTCGGGGCCGCTTATCCTTGAGACCGCCAAGGGCATTTATGTCTATGACGGCACTGGGCGCCCCTATATCGACGGGATGTCCGGATTATGGTGCACTGCGCTTGGCTATGGCAATGAGGAGCTGATCGAGGCCGCGACCGAGCAGATGCGCAGACTCTCCTTCGCCCATATTTTCGGCGGCAAAAGTCACGATCCCGCGATCGCGCTTGCCGAGAAGCTGAAAGAGATTTCGCCGGTGCCGGCCTCGAAGGTGTTCTTCGCCTCCTCCGGCTCCGAGGCGAATGATACCCAGATTAAGCTGGCCTGGTATTACAACAACGCCCGCGGCAAGCCGGGCAAGAAGACCATCATCTCGCGCAAGCGCGCCTATCATGGCGTGACGCTTGCGGCCGCGAGCCTCACCGGCCTGCCGAACAACCATCTGGATTTCGACCTACCGTTTTCCTGGGTGCGGCACCTGACCTGCCCGTTTTATTACCGCGACGCCGAGCCGGGCGAAACGGAGGCGGAGTTCTCAGCGCGTCTTGCGGCTGAGTTGGATGAGCTGATCCAGCGCGAGGGGCCGGACACCATCGCCGCCTTCATCGCCGAGCCGGTCATGGGTGCGGGCGGCGTGATCGTGCCGCCGGACACCTATTTCGCTGAAATCCAGGCCGTGCTCGACAAATACGACATCCTCTACATCGCCGATGAGGTGATCTGCGGCTTCGGCCGTACGGGCAACATGTTCGGCTCACAGACGTTCGGCATGCAGCCGGACACCATCACCATGGCCAAAGCGCTGACCTCGGCCTATGTGCCGCTCGCCGCGATCACCGTGCCGGAAGAGATGTATCAGGCCATGCTGGATGAAAGCCGCAAGATCGGCACGTTTGGTCATGGCTTCACCTATTCCGGCCATCCGGTCGCCGCGGCGGTGGCGCTCAAGGCAATCGAAATTTACGAGCGCGACAATGTCGTCGGCCGTGTACGCGCCCTCAGCCCCGCATTCCAGAGCCGGCTGAATGCCCTCAGCGAGCACGCTCTGGTGGGCAATAGCCGCGGCGTCGGGCTCATCGGCGCCGTGGAACTGGTCGCCGACAAGGCCTCGAAACGCCCCTTCCAGTCCGCCCAGGGCGTTGGTTTGATGGCTAGCAAATTCTGCGAGGGGGAAGGCCTGATCTCGCGGGCCATGGGCGACGCGCTGGCGCTGTGTCCTCCGCTGATCATCACCGAAGCGGAGATCGGCGATATGTTCGACCGCATGCAGCGGGCGCTGGATAAGACTGAAAGCTGGGTGGCAAAGGAAGGGCTCCGTTCGCCTTAGCGCGGAATTGCTGCGGGCGCGGTAGTTTCGCGTGGCTTAAACTGTTTTACTCGCCACAGTCGGGATTTTTTCAGTATCGCGCTTTGCAGGGCTTGAAAATCATGAGGCGCTGCGGCACATTCAGCTTTGTTAGGAGAGTTAAACGGGTCGCCGTTTTGGTCTCCGCCGCCGTCAATCTTCGGCGACGCGTGCCAGAATGGGTAGAAATACGGATCCTGTGACACAAGGAAACCCCACCTGACAATGCGCAATTCGACAGGGACTGCCTTGACCGGCAAGCCTAACGTCGTTCCTGCTCAAGACGGAGCAGGCTCGGCCAAGCTGCTTACGATTGTGCTCGACATCCTTTCTGACGGCAAAGCTGAAGACATCGTGTCCATTGATCTCGTCGGCAAGACGACGATCGCGGACACTATGGTCGTTGCTTCGGGACGGTCGCAGCGGCATGTTGGTGCACTTGCGGACCAGCTTCTGGAGAAGCTGAAAGGCGAAGGCGTGCGAAACACCCGGGTCGAGGGGCTGCCGCTCTGCGACTGGGTGCTGATCGACGCCGGTGATGTGGTGATCCATATCTTCCGGCCGGAAGTCCGCCAGTTCTACAATCTCGAGAAGATGTGGACGTCCGAGCGGCCGAACAATCCCGTCGTCGTATAGTGTGGCCGATCTGAAGTTTGCTCCCATCATTGCTGCACTCTCTCATGCGAACTTCAGGGCACTTTAAATACTGGCTTGCCGATCGCTCGTGAGCTAGGGCAAGTGAAGCTCACCCTTTTTTGCGTCGGAAAGCTGAAGGAAGAGCCGGAGCGGGCCATCGTGGCGCGCTATCTGGAGCGTTTCGCACAGATCGGCGCCGGCCTTGGCCTCACATCCGGCGGGGTCGTCGAGCTCGTCGAAAGCCGTGCCGCTTCGGCCGAGGCGCGCAAAAGCGCTGAAGCCACCGAACTGCGGCGCCGTCTTCCGGCCGAGACGCGGATCATTGCCATGGATGAGCGCGGCCAGTTACTCACCAGCGAGGACTTTGCCGGAACCCTGCGCCGCTGGCAGGAAGAGGCTGTGCGCAGCACCGCGATCCTGATCGGCGGACCGGATGGCCTGGCCCCCGAGTTGGTGCGCGAGGCGCATCTGAGCCTCTCCCTCGGACGCATGACCTTGCCGCACGGGCTGGCGCGGGCCGTGCTCGCCGAGCAGCTCTACCGCGCCGCGACCATCCTCGCCCGCCATCCCTATCACCGCGCTTAAGGCGCTAAGCAGAGATGCGCTGTCCCGCCCAACAAATGGGCCTTGAGCGGAGGGCTGCTTGCGCCTGAGGCTGTGTGAAAACGCCAAATCATGGCAGCGTGGGATCTTCCATCGAGGAGGGTTTCATGCATCGCTTTGTCCAGGGCGAGGACCGCGCTCAGACTTCTCTTCTGCCAGCCTCTTTGGAGGATTATGTCGATGCGGACAATCAGGCGCGGATCATAGAGGCATTCGTCGAAGCGCTGGATCTTGGCGCGCTCGGCTTTGCGATCGTGCCAGCTGCAACCGGTCGGCCGAGCTATCATCCCGCAACGCTGCTGAAACTCTACATCTACGGCTATCTCAACCGCATCCAATCGAGCCGGCGGCTGGAACGCGAATGCCAGCGCAATGTCGAGCTGATGTGGCTGACCGGGCGCCTTGCGCCGGACTTCAAAACCATCGCCGATTTCCGGCGCGACAATGGCGCTGCGATCTGTGCGGCCTGCGCGCAGTTCATCGTCATCTGCCGCAATCTTGGCCTGTTCACGCGGCCGATTGCGGCCATCGACGGCAGTAAATTCAAGGGTGTGAACGCCCGCGACAAGAATTTCACGCGGGGCAAGGTGAAGACGCGCCTGGCTCACCTCAGCGAAACGATTGCGCGTTATCTGACCGCGCTCGATGCTGCGGATCGCCAGGAAAGCATGGGGGTGGAATCCGGCAGCAAGCGTTTGCGCGAGAAACTGGTCCAGCTGAAAGCGCAGATGCAAAAGCTCAAGGCCTTGGAAGCCGCCGTCGACGCCGCGCCCGACAAACAGGTTTCGCTCACCGATCCCGACACGCGGCTCATGGTGATCGGCGATCGCCTGACCGGTGTCGTCGGCTACAATGTGCAGACCGCCGTCGACACCGAGCATCACCTCATCATTGCCCATGAGGTCACGAACCAGGTCGTCGATCGCGGGCAGTTGCCGAAGATGGCGGCGATGGCCAAGGAGGCCCTCGGTTTCGAGACGATCGAGGCCATTGCCGACGCCGGCTATTATCGCGGCCCCGACCTGCTCTCTTGCCGAGACATTGGCGTGACTGCGCTCACGCCCCGAACGAACACCTCCAACGCCAAAGCCGAGGGACGTTTCGGCAAGGAGGCGTTCGTCTATCTGCCTGAAGAAAACACCTATCGCTGCCCGGCCGGGCAAATCCTCACGCACCGCTACGACAGCACGGAAGGCGATCTCACCATGTCCACTTACTGGTGCACCGCCTGCCCGACCTGTCCGATGAAAAGTCAGTGCACGACGGGAAAGCAGCGCCGCGTCAGACGTTGGGAGCACGAGAGCCTTGTCGAGGCAATGACCTCTCGAATGGAGGCAATCGACGCCATGGCGATCCGGCGTGAGACTGCCGAGCACCCCTTCTCGACCATCAAAGCCTCGATGGGGGCAACCCACTTCCTGTGCAAAGGCTTAAAAGCCGTGCGAACCGAAATGAGCCTGCATGTACTTGCCTATAACCTCCGGCGGATCATGGCGACACTCGGTATTGGGAAGCTGCGCACAGCGCTGGCGGCCTGAGCCAGCGGGTGCAGGCAACTCCTGTCTGCTCGATCCTTGCGTCCCGACGTTTTCACACGGGCTCGCCTCGGAGCTGCCGGTTGCGGAGCACTAACCTTCCGCTCCTGACAAACAGCTGACGACGCCCCTCAGCGTGACCTCAGCTCGGTGTTCGTAAAGTGCTCTCCGCGACGTTATGCTTGAAAAGGAAACATACCATGCTGAAGCAAACCATGATCATTGCCGCCACGCTTGCTGCGCTCGCCGTCCCGGCTCTCGCATCGAGCGACCACCGTTACGAATCGGATGAGCACTACGAGGGGGCTTCGAGCCGTGAAGGCCGCTGCACCGCCCATCCCGACTCTGAGTGGCTCACGGTCGAGCAACTGACCCAGAAGCTCAAGGACCAGGGCTATGCTGTCCGCGAGGTCGAACGGAGCCATGGCTGCTATGAGGTCAAGGCCGCCGACGTCAATGGTGTCCGCGTGAAGTTCTATGCCGACCCGGCCACGGGCCAGATCGTCAACCATGAGGGCCGCAGCTGATGCCTTCCTCGGCAGCAGAATACGAGATGGGAGCCGACCGCGTCGAGCGGCCGGCAACCGTCAAGGTCTGGGACCCCTTCATTCGCATCTTTCACTGGTCCCTTGTCGCCCTATTCGCCCTCGCCTGGGTGACCGAGGATCTCCAAGCTCTCCACCAGCCGGCAGGCTACGCGATCGCAGGTCTCATTCTGCTGCGCGTGGTCTGGGGTTTCGTCGGATCAACGCATGCCCGCTTTTCGGACTTCGTGCAGTCGCCATCTGCAACCGTGACCTATTCCCGCGACCTTCTGGCGCGCAAGGCCCCACACTTTTACGGCCACAATCCACTAGCGGCCGTCATGGTCCTTGCCCTGCTTGCCATGCTCATGGCAACAGGCGTGAGTGGGTGGCTGATGACCCTCGAAACCTACCGTTCCGCCGAGGGGCTCGAGGAATGGCATGAGGGCCTCGCATCGGTGACCCTTGCACTCGTAGGCCTCCATGTCCTGGCTGTCGCGATCATGAGCGTCGTGCACCGCCAACACCTCGTGCGCGCAATGATTACCGGGCGCAAGACGATGTAGGGTCTCCATCCCTCGCGCAGCATCCGCCTCAGCCGACTGGCGCTCATCGAGTTGGGGCCGCGGCTGAGGCGCATTCTCAGAATGCGGTGGCGCCAGCGCCGCATGTCTGGGACAGCGACTAGCTAACTAGGATAAAGCGAGATTGCTTATGCGCGCAGTACATCGTGAGAATCATCTGATCGAACGCATCGGTTGGCTGCGCGCCGCCGTGCTCGGAGCAAATGATGGGCTTATTTCAACAGCAAGCCTGATCGTGGGCGTTGCCGCCGCCTCACCCGCCCGGCACGAGATCATGATCGCCGGCATCGCGGGCCTCGTTGCGGGCGCGATGTCGATGGCTGCAGGCGAGTTTGTGTCGGTCAGCTCCCAGGCCGACACCGAGGAAGCCGATATGGCCCGCGAGCGACAGGAACTTACTGAACAGCCAGCGGCCGAGTTGGACGAACTCGCCGCGATCTACGAGCAGCGCGGCGTAGAGCCCGCACTCGCGCGGACCATCGCTCAGCAGATGATGGCCAAGGACGCCTTCGCCGCGCATGCCCGCGACGAGCTGGGTATCTCATCGCACACCGTCGCCCGTCCCGTCCAGGCCGCGCTGACATCGGCCGCCACCTTCGCGGCCGGGGCCGCCTTCCCGCTAGTGGTTGCAATGCTGGCGCCCGCTGGCGCCATTCCGTGGACCGTCTCCCTGGCCTGCCTGCTGGGCCTCGCCGCGCTCGGCGCCATAGGCGCGCGCACCGGCGGAGCGGCAATACTCAGGCCGACCCTGCGTGTGGTCTTCTGGGGCGCCGTCGCCATGCTCTCAACGGCGGCGATCGGGTTTCTGGTCGGGCATGGAATTTGAGCAAATACCAGCCATCCTCTGTCCGATTGAGCCGTGCCATAAGACCAGAATGCCCTGAAGGGGATAGGGCTGCTCTGCTTTTTAGCGGGTTTAGGAGCCGCACAGAAGTGCCAGGTTCCATGAGTTGGTGGTCCGGTCTTGGTCTGCTTATTGAGGCGCCGCCGACCCTTCGTAACGCCGACAGCAATAGTTGCTTATGGCCCCGACGCTGCCCTGTGACCAGCGCCCCGGCAATGTCTCTTCTCACGGCATTGCCGCCCCATTTGGGCGGAGTGTCTCCGTTGGGCAAACGAGGCAATTCTGCTTAGAAGCGGGATCGGCTCAAGTGGAGACGCACTTAACCGGCCTGGACCTGCTTCCCCTCAAAGAGGCGATGCCGGCAAGCAAGCCGACTGCGCCACGGCGCTAACCGACCGTTTACCCTGTTCGCAGCTTTCCCCACCAGAGTTATCCCCGCCCCCTGCGCCTCGCATACACTCGCTCCCGTTCCTTCCCCAGAGGGACGCCGGGCTTAAGACCGACTTGCCAGGAGGAGGAAGAAGCGGTGCCTGATGAACGCGAGGGCATGGCTGAACCGGAATGAGGCCCAAAGTGGCCGGAAACGGAGGTCAGCTTCGCGGTGGGTGTAACGAACCCGGATTCAGGGGCTGGCGTGCTTCCTCCTGGGCTGCGATGCCCAGTGACACTCGCGTGTGCCGAGACAGTGTCGTCCGGGACGCGAAGAATGGTAAGGCGAAGCAGCCCGAGCCAAAATATCACCGCGCGCGGGCGGCCATGAAGGCCACCCAACATACATAGCGAGAGGCCTTTATGGCCGCCCGCGCCGTCCCTCGATTACGGAGCGAACCTTCACGTGAGGGACCAACGAGGAAAAACTGACGGAAAGCCTCGCGGGCCACGCCCGGCGAGGGGATTTGCGTCTGGGTTACGGAGCGAACCTTTACGGTGAGCGACCAACAAGAGGAAAATCTACTGTATGCTCGCTGACCATTGCGAGGCGTCGCGTTTGGTTTGCGCATCGAGACTTTGTGCGCGACCAAAAGCACTCTTTGCTCTTTGACATTTGCGAAGCGATCGCCTTTGTTCGCGCATCAGCGCACCTGATCGAGCCAGTCGGTGATGACGCGGCACGCCAGCGGCAGGTTGCCGATCTGGCAATGCTGATCGGCCTGCTCTTCGGCGGAGAAGATGCGCTTGCTGATGGATTTCGCGGCAGTCAGCTCCTGTTCCTGCCGCTCCATGAGAAATGCCGGCTGGAAGGCGTCGCTCGCGCCGGCGAGCATCAGCACATGCTGCGTCACCTTGTGCGCGTGGATATGGTCCCTATTCATCGCCAGCAGCCATTTGATGGCGTCCAAAGGCCGCTTTCCGCCGGAGATGAAATTGGCGTGCTCAACGAGGTGACGGATCGGCGGGGCTGGCATCTTCAGTCGAATGAGAGCATTCATCAGGCGTTCCGTGCGCATCAGGCCGGCGACCAGCGGACGCGTCCAGGTTCCCGCCTGCTCCATCCAATCGAGCAGCGGCGGCATAAGAATGAGACGTGTGATACGTGGCTCGAAGGCCGCCGCACGAACCGCCCAGTAGCCGCCCATGGAAATGCCGAGCAGCGTTGCGTCGGTGAGCGCGAAATGATCGAGCACCGCCGCGACCGGGTCCTCATAATTGTGGTCGAAGAAGAGGCCATGCACGCGGAAGGTCGAGCCCTGGCCCGGCCCTTCGAAGGCGACCACATCATAACCGGCGACGGCAAGGCGCATCCAGATGAGGTAGAAGTCCTCGATGAAGGAGTCGAAGCCGCCGAGCGCGACGACCGTTCCTTTCGCCTCGCCGCCCGGCGCGCGGATACGAAGAGCCGCCAGCTTGTTCTCACGGAACGGCACAAGCTCGCGTTCGATGTCCTGACCTGCCTCCGACGCATAGAATTTGTCGAGGAACTGTGAGAAGAGGTCCGCCTTCGCCGGATCGGTCGGGGAGGTCAGGAACTCGGCGCCGCGATAACAGAAGGCGGCGCGGTAGAGGTCGTCTTCCCGCTCAAACCTGCGAGCAAGATCACGAAAAGCGGCGATGCCGGCCGTGGCGCTTTTCGTTCTCTTGCCAATCTCGCGGACATCGGCGACAGGCAGATCGCCCAAGGCCCGCCAGCGGTTGAGCTGATAATTGTAGAATTTGCTTCCTACAAATCTGTCATAGCCAACTCGGGCGGAAACCGGACTGAGCGGCCTCGCAGCAATCGCCGACGTCTTGGCAAAGTCCATCGCCCGCCCATCAGAACGCAATCCAGAAAGGCGGGTATTATTGGGAGCTGGCGGTCAGCGGTCCAGATCGAATTTGTAGGCGATGCCGACGAGCCCCATAAACTGGTCTTCGCTCTCGATCACCGGGCTGTCCGCGGCGTCGCCGATCAGCCGCGAATAGCGGAACGTCGCGCGCGCCGACCAATGTGGATCGAGATCCGTCTCGAACCCGAGCTCGGCAAACACATCCTTGAACCCGGCGCCGGCATCGAATGCGGGAAGGCCGGCCAAGGAGGCGGCGGATTGGGCAGCAGAAACGCCGAAATAGTTCTCCATGTATTCGTCGTCGGCATAGGTCGCGCCGATCCGCGCCGTGAGCTTCAGCCGCTCGCTGACAGGCCGCTCGACCTGCGCACCGAAGCGCACCAGATAGCCACCGTCGTCGCCGAAGGTGTTGTGAAAGGAGACGTCGAGCAGCACCGGGCCGAGATAGTAGCCGACAAAGCCGCCGGCCACGAACCCGCCATCGAGATCGCCGAGACCGCGCAGCAGGCGACCGTCATTGTCCTCGCGGCCGAGATTGTATCCGGCGAGCGGCCCGGCAACGAAGCCGTCGCGCTCGATCAGCTTGAAGCGGATGTCGTCCAGCCCGCGCGCGTCGACGCGGCTGAAGAAGCCAGGGCCGCCGCCGGCAAAGGTCGGATAGATGTAGGGAAAGCCGATAGCTTCGTAGTGGTTCGAGCCTTCATATTTCGGCAGCACGACAAGAATGCCGCCGGCCTTGATGCCGTCGATCGCCAACTCATCGGAAGGCGGGGCACCGTCTTTATAGCCCCCATAGCCGCCAAGGTCGGCCGCATGTGCCGGCGCCAAAGTGAGCGAGGCACCCGTGCAAATCGCCAGTGCCAGCGCCGATGTCAAAGCTCGCAGCATCATTCCCCCGAATTCGCCGTGATCCTCACTGCATAGCGTAATTAACGTGATCGGGTAAAGTTTGTTCAAATGGCAGGGGCAGGGCGCCTACAGCTTTTCGGTGGTTGTGGCCAAAAAGCACAACCGCCCTCCAACCAATGAGCGGAACAGACAATGACTCCGATGCCGCAGAAAGCGATAGCGTCCACCGCAGGTTTCCGCAGATGTGAGGAGCACGCCATGCGGCGGCTTCAGCCGACGAGACATGTTGTTGCTCATCTCGGCCTGTTGCTCCTTGCCTTCTTTGTTGCCGGCGCGGCGGACGATAGTCGGCCGTCTATTGCTGTCGCGGATTTTTCCTATGTCGACACGTCGGGTGAAGTCCAAAATCAGGATGCTACGCATCAGCAGTGGCTGGCGATGTTCTTGAGGCTTTTGCGCGACGACATTGCGAAGACTGGCAATATTCGTTTAGCCGATCTTCGCTGTTCGGAGCCCGAATGCGCCGTCGTTGACGGAGTGGCCCCGGATAAGCTGATCGAGACCGCCAAGCGCACGGGTGCCCGCTATCTCGTCTTTGGCGGTATCCACAAAATGAGCACCTTGGTTCAGTGGGCGCGGCTCGACGTGCTCGATCTGGAAAGCCGCAAGGTTGTTGTCGATCGCCTGTTCACATTCCGCGGCGACAACGAGGAGGCGTGGCGGCACGCGGCGCATTATGTTGCGCGGTCCATTGACGAGACAGCATTGGTAAAGTAGCTGCCAGCAGCGTGAGAGGGACAAAGCGCACCTAGACTCGGCCTCTTTCGCGGTGCTACAACCCCACAAAACAGCGCGGCGACACTAAGATCGCACGTGAGGGCTGGCGACACTCATTCGGCGAGCATAGGGGAAACGCGCGAAGGCCAAGGCGGGCGATCACGCTTACGGGGGATATTGCGATGGACATCGCGCACACGCATGTGCAGTCGCTCGGCGAAGCTGAGAGCGTCTGGTTCAAGCTCGGCCTCTTGACCAACGAAACGCACCCGATGCAGGTGCTGATGCGCCTCTCGGACCGCTATGGCGGCTGCTTCCCGATCAACCTCAAAGACGAGCGCATCTTCTTCATCTCCGATGTCGAGGGCATCGAGCAGGTACTGGTCAAGCACGCCGATCGTTATGGCAAATATTTCGACGGGCTGCGGCCGATCTTCGGCAATTCGATGATCACCATCGATGGGGCGCTCTGGCAGAAGATCCGCATGCCGCAGCAGCCCGCCTTCACGCCGAAGATGTTCGGCGACTACCTGCCTTATCTGCTCTCCTCGGTGCAGGATAAGGCACGCGAATGGCAGCGCTTCGCCGAGACCGGCGAGACAATCAATATGCTGGAGGAGACCTGGGGGTTAGCCGCCAGCATGATCTGTAAGGCGCTGTTCGACCGCCAGGTGCCGTTCAATCCGCAGGTGGTGTTCCGCGCGGTCAAGGCCTACACCGATGTCGGCCAGCACCGCTCGATCCGCTTCAAGAAGCTGAACGGCGAGGCGCATGTCTCTCCCGAGGAAGCGGCGGCCGATGCAATCCTGAAATGGCTGTCCGTGCCTTCGACCGTGCTCAGCGCACCGGAGATCGGAGGACGCGAGACCACGCTCCTGTCGATGATGCGCGCGGCAGTCGCCGATCAGAACAACGCGGCGTTCACCGAAGCGCAGATCGTCGACGAGCTGAAGCAGTATCTGTGGGCCGGCACCGAAACCACGGCGCTCACCCTCTCCTGGTGTTTCTACCTGCTCACCCTCCACCCGGAGGTGGCCGAAAAAATCCGCCGCGAAGGCGAGGAAACCTATGGCGACCGGATGCCTACCTGGGAGGACATTCACAGCCTCGCCTATACGCGGTCGGTGATCCAGGAGACCATGCGGCTTTATCCGCCGATCTGGAGTTTCATCCGCACCGCGATCGAGGAAGACGAGATCGGCGGGCACAAGGTGAAACCGGGCGATAAGATGGTGATGTGCGCCTATATCGTGCACCACCATCCGAAATACTGGACCGACCCGGAACACTTCGATCCCAGCCGCTTCTCGACCGAAAACGCCATCAAGCGCGCGAAATACTCCTACCTGCCGTTCGGGGCAGGCAAGCGCTCCTGCATCGGCGGTGCGCTGTCGCTGGTGGAGAACACGCTAGCGCTCACGCAGCTGCTGCGCCGCTTCCGCCCGGAATATATGGGCGAGACCCCGGCCGGCATCAGTGCCACCGTGACGCTCACGCCCGAAAAGGGGCAGCTCCCCTTCCGCATCCGCGCGCTGTCCTGAAGCTGGCAGGGCACGCGCGAAAATCAGCGTGCGGACTGTCCAGCGCGTGCCCCACGCGCCGGCCGAGGCTGGTAAGCGGCGGCCTGCTGCCTGCTGATCCCGATCCTACAGTAAGCGTGAAGAGCACGGGTTCCGTGAGCGCCGGTGCCGCGGCATTCCGGCTGATCGCGACGCGGTGCAGTTAAGGCCGCATCAATGCGAAAAGGTCCGAGCGAGTTCCCCCCAAGCCCGGACCTTTCCTTCTGCCCCCCGGTGTAAACCCCTCGCCAACGTCCCCCATGACATGCGCTGGCGGGCTCCGATCACCGGCCCCGGAGCCCTTACGAAATGCCACACAGCTATTCCATGCCGGTCCTGCCGCGCCCACCAATCAAGAGTGGCAGTTTCATTTCCTGCCCGTAAAATTTGCATAGCGAAACTTATCCGAATCGCCGAAAGAACAAGCAAAATAGCGCGGTTGTGAGTACAGATTGATAGTTTTTCTTTTCGTCATCTGCCTAACTTATCACCAGCCGGATATAGGGTGAGTAAAAGCCCAGGGTGTCGGTAAAACCCTTATTCTGCTCCATTGTGTTGTTTGGCACTGATCCGTGGCGGGCCGGCAACATGGCGTCTGGCAGTAAAAAGGCGCCGCCAAGGCCTGGCAGCGCCTCTGTCATCTTCCGCTTTTGCCCGCGGTCAGGTGGCTTCTGAAGCCCGCGCGCGGCGCCACATCCAGCCGGCGAGCAGCACCAGAAAAGCGCCAGCAGCAGCCGTGGCCAGCTCGATCGTGTGATGCAACTCGCCGCCGAAACGCTCGCTGATGAAAGCCGATACCGCCGGATCGGTGGCGATCACCTCGCCCGCAATCCACCCCAGGAGCGCCGCGCCGGCCCATACCAGGATGGGAAACCGGTCGAGCAGTGACATGATCAAGGCCGCGCCAGCGATGATCAGCGGCACGGAAATGCCAAGACCCAAGACCAGCAGCAGCATGCTGCCCTTCGCGGCCGCGGCGATCGCAATAACGTTGTCCAAACTCATGATGATGTCGGCGATCGCCACAATGCGCACTGCACGCCAGAGATGATCGACGGCTTCAATCTTGCCGTCGTTATTCTCCTCTTCTGGAACAAGGAGCTTGATGGCAATGTAGAGCAGGGCGAGGCCCCCGACGAGCTTGAGGTAGGGCAGCGCCATTAGCGAAGTCACAACGCCCGTGAAAATGATCCTGAGGCCAACGGCGACCCCGGCGCCAAGGATCATACCCCACATGCGCTGGCGCGGCGGCAGTCCGCGGCAGGCCAGCGCGATCACCACGGCATTGTCGCCTGAGAGCAGGATGTTTATCCAGATGATCTGGAGAACGGCCACCCAAAATGTGGGCTGGTGGATCTCCAAGGCGATATTGTCGAGGACGGCGCTCCACCACGCCGGATCAAACACATCCATACGACTTCGATTGCCTCCCTATGGCCGCCCAGAGGGGTTTTTCGCGGCTCTTAAGATTGTATACAATCAAAGCTTAGCCGCGTGGTATCCCACTGGCTAGTGAAACAGGTCATCGCGTTGAAAGCAAGACTGCGGCGCAACGACGCGCCGCTTTACCCTACCAGCTCATCGGGTCTGAAGCACAGCGCGATCTCTGTGGCGGCATTTTCCGCACTGTCCGAACCGTGCACGGAATTGCGCTCGATATTTTCTGCAAATTCCTTGCGGATCGTGCCGGGGGCGGCATTGGCAGGGTTGGTTGCGCCCATCACTTCACGGTTCTTGGCGACCGCGCCGTCGCTCTCGAGCACCTGGATCACGATCGGTCCGGAGGTCATGAAGGTGACCAACTCGCCATAGAACGGCCGCTCCTTGTGGACCTCGTAGAATTTCTCGGCTTGCTCCTTGGTCCAGCGGACGCGCTTCTGGGCAATAACGCGAAGCCCCGCATCCTCCAGTTTGGCAATAATCTTGCCAGTGATATTGCGCTCCGTAGCGTCGGGCTTGATGATGGAAAGGGTGCGTTCGGTTGCCATGGGTGTCCGCCGTTACGATTGAGTTAAGGAAAAGGGATGGCTCTTCCCCGCGCTTATAGACAAGCCCGTGCTGTCAAGGCAAGCGCGCCCGCATGGCACACGGGCGGCCGGCGTGCCGCTCGCGCTAAGCCCGCAATTGGGTCAGCTCAGATTACGCCAGATCTCCCCAACACGCGAACGGAAGCAAAGCATCTGAATAGCCGTGATGCCGATCCATGAATCACCCGGCACCGGTTGTCCCGGCGCTCACGGGGTGACGAACAAGTCGGCGGGGCGCCCCTTTTTCTCGACAGTAGCCCGCCGTTTCAGCGGTCATTCACGCCACTTGGTTAAACTCACCCGAATGTCATGGCAAACCGTCAGCGGTAACTTGCAATTCGGCGCGTTTTAACCAAACTTGCCACCCATGCTGCATATCAACGATCTCACCTTTCGCATTGGCGGCCGCGTGCTGTTCGATAGCGCGACGGCAGCGATACCAGCCGGGCACAAGGTCGGGATCGTCGGGCGCAACGGCACCGGCAAGACCACGCTTCTCAAGCTGATGACCGGCGAGCTGCATCCCGATGACGGCAGCATCTCCTGGCCGAAGAGCGCGCGGATGGGCGGTGTCGCCCAGGAGGCGCCCGGCGGAGAGGAGAGCCTGATAGATACAGTCCTCGCCGCCGATAAGGAGCGCACGCGCCTCCTCGCCGAGGCCGAAACCGCCACCGATCCGCACCGCATTGCCGAGATCCAGCTTCGCCTCTCGGATATGGGCGCCCATAGCGCTCCGGCGCGTGCCGCGCAGATCCTCGCCGGCCTCGGCTTCGACGAGGCCGCCCAGCAGCGGCCCTGCTCCGAATTCTCGGGTGGCTGGCGGATGCGCGTGGCGCTCGCCTCGGTGCTGTTCACCGCGCCCGACCTCCTGCTGCTTGACGAGCCGACCAACTATCTCGACCTCGAAGGCACGCTGTGGCTGGAGAACTTCCTCGCCACCTATCCGCATACAGTGCTGATCGTCAGCCATGACCGCGACCTGCTCAACAAATGCGTGGGCGCGATCCTGCACCTTTCCGAAGGCCGGCTGACGCTCTATTCCGGCGGCTATGACGCTTTTGAGGACGCGCGCCGCGAGCGGCAAAGCCTGCAGCTCAAGTTAAAGAAAAAGCAGGATGATGCCCGGCGCCATATGGAGGCTTTCGTCGAGCGTTTCCGTGCCAAGGCGTCGAAAGCCACTCAGGCGCAGAGCCGGCTGAAAGCGCTTGCCAAGCTCCGGCCTATCGCGGCCGAGATCGAAAATGAGGTGGTGCCGTTTCGCTTCCCCAATCCGCAAGGGAAGCTCGGCAATCCGCTGATCCGGCTCGAGGAGGCCGCCATCGGCTATGGCGCGGACAAGCCGGTGCTGAGAAGGCTAAGCCTGCGGCTCGACACTGACGACCGGATCGGGCTGCTCGGCGCAAATGGCAATGGCAAGTCTACGCTGGCAAAGCTGCTTTGCGGGCGGATGGAGCCGACCGAGGGTCATCGCCGTGCCTCGAAGAAGCTGGTCTACGGCTATTTCGCCCAACACCAGCTCGATGAGCTTAATCCGGCGCGCTCGGCCTATGATCATATCGTCAGCCTAATGCCGGATGCCACCGAGGCGCAAAAGCGCGCCCGCGTCGCCGCCATCGGCTTTGGAGTGGACAAGGCGGACACGCCCGCGGGCAATCTGTCGGGCGGCGAGAAGGCGCGGCTGCTGTTTGCGCTCGCGAGCTTCCACGCACCGCACCTCCTGATCCTCGACGAGCCGACCAACCATCTCGACGTCGACAGCCGCGAGGCGCTGATCCATGCCCTCAACGAATATGAAGGGGCCGTGATCCTGATCAGCCATGACCGGCATCTGCTGGAGGCGACCATCGATCGGCTGTGGGTCGTCCGGGAAGGCACCGCGACGCCTTATGACGGCGATCTCGACAGCTATCGCGCCGAGTGCCTTGCAGTTGCCCGGGAGGAGCGGAAGGCGGCGTCGAACCGGGGCCGCCCCGGGCCAGGCGAGGTCATTACCCGGCAGGATGCGCGGCGCGTTGCGGCGCTCTCGCGGGCTGAACTCGCCCCCCTGAAAAAGCACGCGGAATCCTGTGAGCGCGAGATCGCCAAGATTGCTGGCGAGATCGCCCGGCTCGATGCGCGTCTCGGCGATACGGCACTTTATGCGCGCGAGCCTGCGCTTGCTCAGATGATGGTGAGGGATCGCGGCGCATTGGCGAAGGCGCTGGAGGAGGCCGAGTTCGCGTGGCTCGAAGCCTCGGAAGCCTATGAACAAGCGCATCAAGCGCAGAACGCCAACGATGCGGCATAGGGGGGCTGCGCAGATGCTTAGAACCGTCTTTCTTTGGCAGGCCGCAACATTGCTATTGATGTTTGCTGTCGCGGGCGAAACCGTAGCGGCCTGCGTGGACAAAACTCTCGCGCAGCAGAGCAAGCCTTCCTGTCCAGGCTGCTTTGATCTCAGCGAAGGAGGCCGGGGCTGCATGGAGAGCTGTGTGGCGCAGTGCCGTGCGGCCGAGCGAAGCTGCTCGGGCGATCGAAGTTCGTGCCGTGCACAGTTTCAAATCTGCGCACGGAGGTGCGTCGTCTCCTGCGAGGGGCGGTAGGTCACGTGCGGCAGGCAAGCGCATCGAACCGAAAAGCGGAAACCGGTTTCGGATAAGTTCGGTGCGCAGAAGAGGTGAGAGGCGGCACTTCCGCTTTAGAGTGCGCGGCCTTTGAGCCGGCCGTACGACGAAGCCAAATAGTCAAGGTCACTCGCCGGAAAATGAGCTGGTCATCACGCACAGGGTCTTCAAAGAACAATCACGGCGCGCATTGTTTCAACATGCCATCCCCTGCGGCAAAGTAGAGCGGCGCGGTCAAGACGAATTTATGAAGCTGCTGAAATCAAGGCGAAACTTCGCCGCGCCTATTAACATTAATCCCCAAACGCCTTCCGGTTTCGCCTTTTTTCCCCGTTGAATTGTTACCGTCCCTTCCAAAATATGGTGAATGTGGTATTATAATCGCCATAAGCACACGATGGTGACGATGCGTTAGACCGCCCGCGTCGCGGGCGTCTTTGTATTCTAAGGACAAAATTGGGTCGGCGATATGCGGCTTCGGCCGCATTCAGGTTTTGTTCCTAGAAGCGGATGACATCAGGACTCGTGGGCAGTGTCGTCGCGAGGCTGCGGTTGATGGGGGCATCAGAACTGTAGCTGAGCTTTGCGGGTGGTGTGCGAGCGCCAACCTGCTCAGGGTATTTTCGTCGGATATGGCGGTGACGACGTAGTCAGAAGAATGCTCCGGCTCCGGGCCGGGCGAAAAAAGTGAGAACGAGTATGGCTGCGAAAAAGAAGTCCAATCAGCGTAACGGCTTTCAGAAGGATGAATATGTGGTTTACCCGACGCATGGGGTGGGCCGCATCGTGGGCATTGAAGAGCAGGAAATTGCCGGCTGCAGGCTCGAGCTTTTCGTCATCAATTTTGAAAAGGATAAGATGACCCTTCGCGTGCCGACGGCTAAGTCCGCAAGTGCTGGCATGCGCAAGCTGTCCGATAACGTCGTGGTGTCGAAGGCGCTCGATACGCTGAGAGGGCGTGCGCGGGTCAAGCGCACGATGTGGAGCCGGCGCGCACAGGAATATGAGGCCAAGATCAATTCGGGTGATCTGGTCTGCATTGCAGAAGTCGTTCGCGATCTCTATCGTTCGGAAAACCAGCCAGAGCAGTCTTATTCGGAGCGCCAGCTTTATGAGGCGGCGCTCGATCGCATGGCGCGCGAAATCGCGGCGGTCCAGGACGTGGATGAGGTAATGGCGCTTCAGGCGATCACCGAAGCCCTGACTAAGGGCTTGAGAGGCGTGCGCAAGCCGGACCTCGAAGAAGAAGAGCGAGTCGAGGCGGCATAATCGACTTTGCAGTGATGCATTGGGAAGCGGCGGGCGATTTGGCATCCGCCGTTTTCTGTTTGCAGTCCCACTTTGGGAAGTGAATGCACCGGCGCCAAGGACGGCGCGGCAATAGTCACGTGCCACCGGCGCTTTGATGGCAGTAGCTGCCCATCTCAGCCTTATTGCGGGCCGATAGGTAGGCGCTTGTCTATCGGCGGGTCTGGGCGAAAGCTCGACAAGCGGTTCAGACCATGGCTGAGGGGATGCCGCCGCCTAAACGAGCTCGACGTCGCGCCGGAATGATCAGCGCTGTGAGGTCGTGCCGCCGCCAAGGATCTCGAGCTGCTCCGGATAGCTCAAGCTGATCGAGGGGCCGTTGATATTCTCTAGCCAGCCCCGGACCCGGACCATACGGCCTCTGAGCTTGGCGAGAGCATTGCCACCGTCGTCGAACAGCTTTGCTGTGTCCTTCGAGACGACGACGGTAAAGTCGCGGCGCCAGTTCTTGCCAAAGTTCAGATAGACGCGGTTGCCGACCTCTGCGACGGTCTCAATGCGGCCTTCCACGATCTCATAGCTTTGCGCCAGGCCCAAAAGACTATCTTCTGACGTGGCCGATTTGACGGAGAAAAGCCCCGTTCCCCACTGCCCCTCTCCGGTCTCGCGCGCGTCCATTTCGGCTTTGAGCAGTTCGGGGATGCAGCGCCGATTGTCCTTCGCTCCCATCACCCGGGCAGACCCGGAGGCGATCAGCCGTTCCTGGACCCAAAGGCGCTGACCATCTTTAGTGACAAAGAGCTGCGCCAGTATCCGGCCATATCTGTCGCGCCGGCGAGCGTCGAGCTGGAGTTCCACGACCTGGTTGAGGACGAGATCGGCAATGGCCCGCTCTGCGGCCTCGCGCGCCTGCGCGGCTACTTCGACATGCCCGCTGCGCCTGGGTAGCACTACGCCCGCAAGTCTCACAGAGCGGCCGTCCTGCAAAATCAGCGTGTCGCCGCTGCGTATCTCGGCAACGAGGCTCGATCCGCCGTCCTCCCCGGCGCACTCGGCCTGCGCAACTCCCACGAGACAGGCGCAAAGGAAAGGGACGGCAATCAAGGTCGAGATTTGGCAGCGCAAGCTGCGCGAAAGCTTGGTTCTCACGGGTGCTACTCGGGCTACAAAAGGTTTGTTCTTGTTTTGTATTCTTACTACGCCACCGATCAGCGCACAGCCTGGGATCACTACCTATGGGGCGAGCTTTAATCCGCGGTGTGATCTTGCCTTGACCGTCAGGCAACAAGGCTCCTAAACCTTTATCCATCGTCCTCGTAGCTCAGCAGGATAGAGCGGCAGCCTCCTAAGCTGCAGGTCCCGCGTTCGAATCGCGGCGAGGACGCCATGATTTTCAATGACTCAGCTCAAAGCACGCATCGTAGTTTTGCGATCGCGGCGATTGGTCTCGCAATCGGCATCCCTCACCCGTTCGCCGACTATTATCTTAGGATCGACGCCGCGGCCGGTTTGCGCTGGTTCACCATCAAGGAATGGTGCGCGACCATCTCGCGCGTCTAGCCGGTATAGAGCGCCTGCCCTGCGGCCCACCACAAATGCGCCGGGAGGGAGCGGATGTGGATCCGCTCGCCTTCATGACGGCAGGCCGTCCGGCTGCAGTCCTTCGGCCTGGAGCCGCCACATGCGCTCGAACAGCCGGCCGTCCCGGCGAAGATCTTTCGTCGGGCCGTCCTCGACAATTCTGCCCGTATCCATCACGATGACGCGGTCGAAGGCCGCAACCGTCGACAGCCGGTGCGCGACGGCAACCACCGTGCACGACCAGGGCAGCTCCAGCAGGGCTCGTTGGATATTCATCTCGGTCTCGGTATCGAGCGCGGAGGTCGCCTCATCGAGAACGATGATCGGTGCCATCTTGGCGAAAGCGCGGGCAATACCGATGCGCTGCCGTTGGCCTCCCGACAGCTTGACGCCGCGCTCGCCGACCACCGTGTCATAGCCCTGCGGCAGCCTGCGGATGAAGCTGTCGCATGAGGCTCGCCGGGCTGCTTCATAGATCTCGCTATCGGAGGCCTGCGGCCGGCCGAAGCGGATATTCTCCATGATGGTCCGGTGAAACAGCGAGATCTCCTGCGGCACGATCGCCAACCCCGCGCGCAAGCTGTCCTGGGCGATCGAGCGTACGGGCTGGCCGTTGATGAGGATTTCGCCGCTCTCAGCGTCGTGCAGACGCTGCAACAGCTGGACCAGCGTGGACTTTCCTGCGCCGGAGGGGCCGACAATTCCAACCTTCTGCCCGGCCGGGATGAGCAGGTTGATGTCCTGAACCGCGTCGTGCCCGCGCCCCTGGCCATAGGCAAAACTGACATTGCGGAATTCAATCTCGCCGCTGCCCACGGCCAGTGCCGGCGCGCCGGGCACATCCAAGACCGTCCGAGGCTGTCCGATGACCTTGAGCGTATCCTCAATGAAGCCGAACTGCTGCAGGCCGTCGGCCATGGCGAGCGCGAGATCGCGCGACCCGTGCAGGATGCGGAAGGTCAGCGCGCTGACCACGACGACTTCTCCGGGCGTCACCTGCCCTGCTTCCCATGCGGCCAGCGCCCAGCTCAGCATGGTGCCTGCCATGACCGCGAGCCCGATGTCATGGATGAGACGTGTGCGCTCGATATACATCCAGCTCCTGCGCTGCGCCTTTCCTTCCGTCCGGCAGAACGCGGCTAGCCGGTCGTGCTCCAGGCGGCGCGCGGAAAAGGCCTTCACCGCCCACATGTTGGAGATGGTATCGATCAGTTCGCCGGCTGTGTCTGAGGCGAGACTCGCATAGGCCTGGTGAACCACGCGGCCGCGCTCGCCGAGGCGGAGCAGCGCTCCTGTCATGAAGACGACAAAGACGCTTAACGCGGTCGCCATGCGCCAGTCGATGACAAGGAAAATAATGAGCGCCCCGATGAAATCGACGCAAGGCGGTGTGATACGCCAGGTTACGCTGTTGATGAGCGCGCCCAAATTGCCGGCCGTGGCGGTTATCCGCTGGCCCAGCGATCCGGCGAGGTTTTCCGCAAAATAGCGCATTGGCTGGCTGGCGAGATAGTCGAAAAGGTCGAGCCGGACGGATACGCCGACATCGAGTGTCAGCCGGCAGCCAAGCCAGCCGCTGATGCGCCAGAGAAGGCTCTCGACGAGGATCAGGGAAATGAATATCCCGAGCAGCCACCAGACCTGGGCTCCGCTGCGAGCGGGCTGCGCCATGGCGTCGACCAGAAATTTCATGAGGTATTGAATGCCGACGGCGCAGCCCGCTGCAGCCAAGACCAGTCCGACCAGCAGGGCAAACCAAGCCGCATGCTGTCTTACATAGTGCCGGATCAGGTTGGCAGCGGATTTGAGAGCCGCCGGTATTTCCGACTGGCCGTCAGCGGCGAGGCCAGCATGTGCTTGCCCAGTCCTCCCATCTCGCATCTGCCCATTGGCTCTGACGGCTTTTCGTGGCATCGGCGTTCTCGCGCGGGTTGGGCTGAAACGGGTGAAGATCGACGCTCACATTCGCGTAGCGCTCGGGTCGACAACCCAGGCAGCGGAAGTCAGGTTCCGAGCTGCCCATGCAACATTTCTCAACGTCACCAATGACAAAGCCAAGTCTTAGGTCGCGATTATTGGTACGTTTTCGTACATAGCGCGCGCGATCAGGAACTGAGGATCGGGGTTCCTCGTTCGCTCAGCGATTACAAAAAAAGCAGGCGACCGAACCACCTCTCGGCGCAACCCCCCACAAGGACGATAGAATGGATCCGACGCAAGCGCCGGGCACTCTCCTGTGCCTGTCACATCTACGATGGAAATTTGTCTACCAGCGGCCCCAGCATCTTCTCAGCCGCGCAGCACAAAGTTACCACGCCGTCTTCGTCGAAGAGCCCGTCTTTTCCGACGACTGCGATCCATTCCTCGACATCAATATTGACCGGAGCGGAGTCGAGGTCGTCACGCCGATGCTTAGGCCCCGGCAGCGCCCCGATCAGCTGCTCCATAGACTGTTTGCCGCATTGCCGCGCGATAAGCTGATCCTGTGGTACTACACCCCGCTCGCGCTCACGCAGACCAGGCATCTCGACGCTGCGCTGGTCGTCTATGACTGCATGGATGAGCTTTCCGCATTCCGCTTCGCGCCGCCAGAGCTGAAAGCTGCAGAAGCAGAGCTCCTGGAGCGCGCGGATGTCGTGTTCACCGGCGGACAAAGCCTCTATGAGGCTAAGCGGGAGCTGCACCCAAACATCCATCTTTTTCCGAGCAGTGTCGATACGGCGCATTTCGGCAAAGCCCGCCAGGGGCACCTTGCCGACCCCGCCGGCCAGGCCTCTATCCCGCATCCGCGCCTCGGGTTCTTCGGCGTAATCGATGAGCGTTTCGACCTCGACTTGCTGGCCGGGATGGCCGATCGGCGGCCAGACTGGTCCTTCATCATGGTCGGACCGGTTGTGAAGATCGACCCCGCGACACTGCCCCAGCGCGCCAATATCTTTTGGCTCGGCGGGCGCGACTACCAGGAGCTGCCGCGTTATCTCGCCCATTGGGACCTCGGCATCATGCCCTTTGCGCTGAACGAGGCGACCCGCTTCATCAGTCCGACCAAGACCCCCGAGTTCCTTGCGGCGGGCCTGCCGGTGATCTCCTCCGCTATTGCCGATGTCGTGCGCCCCTATGGCGAGCAGGGCCTGGTCGAAATCGCTGGGACCGCCGAAAGCTTCGTCAGGCGCGCCCACGAACTCCTCAGCCGGCCTCGCGATGAATGGCTGACCAGGGTCAATGCCTTCCTCGCCGGCCTATCCTGGGACCGCACCTGGGACGGAATGCACGGTGTGATGCTCAAAGCGCTCCGCACGCGCGGCAAGCGCGCTCAATCTGTCCGAGAAACGCAAGTCCTCCTGCCCGACCAGGAGGCCCGCAATGCCGGCATATGATTGGCTCATCGTCGGAGCCGGCTTTGCCGGCAGCGTGCTTGCGGAGCGGCTTGCCAGCCAGCGGGGCGAGCGCATCCTGATCATCGACCGGCGGCCGCATATCGGAGGGAATGCCTATGACTGCCTCGATAGCTCGGGCGTACTGATCCACCAATACGGACCGCATATTTTCCACACCAACTCGGAGATGATCTTCAGTTATCTCTCCGGTTTCACCCGCTGGCGTTCCTACGAGCACCGCGTCCTGGCGAACGTCGACGGCAAACTGCTGCCGATCCCGATCAATCTCGACACGGTCAACAAGCTCTATGGCCTGTCTCTCACCTCTGAGGAATTGGAGCAGTTCTTTGCGGAGCGCGCCGAGCCGGTCGAGGAGATCCGAACCTCTGAGGATGTGGTGGTCAGCAAGATTGGCCGCGATCTCTACGAGAAGTTCTTTCGCGGCTATACCCACAAGCAGTGGGGCGTGGATCCGTCTGAGCTCGACAAGTCGGTCACCGCCCGCGTGCCCACCCGCACCAACCGCGACGATCGCTATTTCGGCGACAAGTTCCAGTTCATGCCGGAGCGCGGCTACACGGCGATGTTCCAGCGCATGCTGAGTCATCCCAATATCGACGTGATGCTCAGCACCGACTTCGCCCAGCTCCGCGGCCAAATCTTCTACAAGAGGTTGATCTATACCGGGCCGATCGACGAGTTTTTCGACTTCCGCTTCGGCAAGCTGCCTTATCGCTCGCTGCGGTTCGAGCATCAACAGCTGCAGAAGGCATGGCACCAGCCGGTTGCGGTGGTGAACTATCCGCAAACCGAGCGTTACACGCGCGTTACCGAGTATAAGCATCTCACCGGTCAACGACATCCGACGACCAGCATCACTTATGAATATCCGACCGCGACGGGCGATCCGTATTATCCCATTCCGAGACCAGAAAATGCCGCCCTGCTGCGGCTCTATGAGGAGCTTGCCCGAAGCACCCCGGATGTGTGGTTCGTGGGCCGGCTGGCCACCTATCGCTACTACAACATGGACCAGGTGGTCGGGCAGGCGCTGGCGACGTTCTCCCGGATCAATGAGGCGCTGCCTAGGCAACTCGTCGCGGCGGAATAGGCTTCGGTCAAGCTCCCGCCGGCGTGATCGCCAAGGCGAGATCGGCGGCAAATGGCGGGGCTTGGAAAACAATTCCTTCCTCTCCCGTCACCTCGGCCGTAAGACGCTCGCCGGCCGATCCCGCCACGGTATCCCAGGGCGTGATGTGATACCGCCCGCGCGCCAGCCCAGGCACGTTTACTCGCGGCGCAATGGGAGTGACCCCGCGGTCCAGCATTCCCGTATTCAGGAGGTTGTCGCGGCGCAGCAGCCAGACGAGCGCCTGCCCACGATCACCGCAGGCAAAAACCTGAACATCCGGCGACGAGACCCTCACCTCCTCGTTGAGATTGGTGCGCCTGAAGCGCGTCCAGTCGAGAAGGCCGACGAAACCGGCAAGTGCCTTCTGCGCCCGGCGCATGCCATCTGTGAGGCTGTGCGGATGGCGGTTCGGCCAGCGCATGCCGCCTCCCGCCGCCCCGGAGGCAAAATGCGCCCATTGCATATGCCGGAAATATTCGTCGTCGAACGGCTCGGGCAGGGTGATGTGCTTGTCTTTGAAGGAATGGATCGGCCCATGCTCGGTATCAAGGAAGGGCCGGCTGTCATGGATATCCCCCAGCGAGCGGCGCACCAAGCGGCCCATATCAACCGCCGGATCGACCGTGTTCTGCGGATCGTCGATGGTGCCTTCCATGTAGATGTGGATGCTGGCGAAATCCAAATCCGGGTGGCGGAAGATCGGCTCCTTCATCGCCAGGTGCGGCCGCCAGTCGAGTTCGGGGCCGAACAGCGAAACGGTCTGCGGATGCGAGCGCCCGTAAAGCCGCAGCTCGAGACGGCGCACATGCTGGCTCAAATCAGCGATAAACTCGCTCCAGCAATCGACCGCGCCCTCGGCTTGAGCAGGATGAATTTCGTTCCACAGATCCCAGGCGAACAGCGCCCCACTTCCGCCCCAGCGCTGGATCGCAAAGCTCAGGCGCGCCTTGATCGCTGCGCGGCTGTGCCCGCACAATAGCATGCGCGAGGGCGTCTCGAGATATCCGCCGTTTCCCGCGCTATAGGGATGGCGATCCCATTTCAGCCAGGTCCAGAACGTATCGAAAGGCGTAAGCAAAATGCGCAAACCCCGCCGCTCACACATCGCGAAGAGGTCGTCCCAGAGCTGCACCATGGGCGGCACGAACACGCCGGCCGGGCGCTCGAAATAGCGAGACCTTCCTTGGGCGCACTCCAGCATCAGCCGCAATACGGTGATGCCGGATGCGGCGAGCCGGTCCAGATAGGCTTCCGCCTCGGCGGGATTGCGGCGCCGGAACAGCCCCTTCAATTCCAGCCAGTTAATGCTGTCGTTCTGCCCAATCGGCGTCCACGCCGCGCCGTCATCCGCGAGGAAATAAGGTGCATTCGGTGCGACCCCGATCCAGGGAAGTTGCAGCCGGTGATGCCGCGCGCCAGAGCGCTCAGGCAGGTGCTGTGTCCGCATGAGAAGTAAGATTTGATCCTTTGCAATGAGCGCGGCTTCTGCGGGGGTAACTTACAACCAGATTAGAAGCGCCGGGGATGTTGATTTGACAGATTCGTGCGGTCATTTGTCATAATGTGCGCCCTTATCGAGGTGCTCTAACCGAAGCTGGCAGGCCAGCTTTTCAGGCCCCCTAACCGAACCTGCGGGGTCAGCTTTCGTTCCGCCGCGAAGAGACAAGACAGGTTCGGCTTTCACGACATTGTGTCACGGTACGGGACCCCCGGATAAACTCAGAGAACCCGGAGCCAAATTCGCCCGATGATGAAAACGATCAGCCTCGACGGCACCTGGGACTTTTTGCATTCGAGCCCCGACCGTCAGCCTCGGCCTGTCGAGGTGCGTCAGATCCAGGTGCCGGGCGCTTGGCAGGCACAGTTCGACGATCTTCGCATGAAAGCCGGCATCGGTGTGTACCGTCGATGGGTCGATGTGCCCGGAGGCTGGCTGGAAGGGGGGCGTGCCTTTCTCCGCTTCGGCGCGTTATTCCATCATACCCGTGCCTGGATCAACGGCGTGCCGGTCGGCGAGCATGAGGGCGGTTTTTTGCCCTTCTCTTTCGATGTGACCGAGCAACTCGTCGAGGGCCGCAACGAGATCAAAGTGCGCGCCGAGAGCCCGACCGACAACCCGGCGGCTTTTCCCGAGGCGCCGCTGGCCGAAATCCCGTTCGGAAAGCAGAGCTGGTATGGTCCGCTCTCCGGCATATGGCAATCGGTCTGGCTGGAGCTGCGCGACGTCGATCACATTGCTAGCCTACGCGTAACGCCCGATCCCGCGACCGGCCGCGTGGACGTCAGGGTGTTCTTTCATGCGCCGCTTTCCCGCCCGGCGCAGCTCGGCCTGACCATATTGGGGCCGTCCGGCGAGACCGCCGCGACGCTCATGCTGAATGCGACTGCGGGTACTGAGGAGGCGGCCGCGCGAGTGCAGGTGGAAAACGCCGCGTTGTGGTCGCCGGACGAGCCGAACCTTTATACCCTGAACGCGTTACTGAGCCGCAGGGGCGAGTCGGTTTCTGAAATCCAGCAGAGCTTCGGCTTCCGCACCATCGAGGCTCGCGACGGGCGATTTTATTTGAACGGGAAGCCGCTCTATCTGCGCGCCGCGCTCGATCAGGACTACTATCCGGGCACGATCTGCACCCCGCCCTCGACCGCCTTCCTGGAAGACCAGCTCCGCAAGGCCAAGGAGCTAGGGCTCAATTGCCTGCGCTGTCACATCAAGGCGCCCGATCCGCGCTATTACGAGGTCGCCGACCGGCTGGGCATGCTGATCTGGACGGAGCTACCCAATGGCGGACTTGCTACCGAGCGCTCCCGCGCCCGCAAGGAAGCGCTGCTGAAAGGTATCGTCGACCGCGACCGGCACCATCCTTCGACCATCATCTGGACCATTATCAACGAGAATTGGGGCGTGGATCTCGTCCATGACGCGGAGCACCGGGCGTGGCTGAAGCGGATCTATCGCTGGCTGAAGGATTATGACCCGACCCGACTCGTCGTCGATAATTCGCCGGTCTGGCCCAGCTTTCATGTCGAGACGGACATCGCGGACTATCACTTTTACGCCGCCATTCCCGAAGGTCGCGCCAAATGGGACGACTTCCTTGAAAAGCTTGTCGGCCGAAGCTGGCCGCTTTTCAGCCCTGGCGGCGATGCGATCACGACTGGCGATGAGCCGCTGATGTGCTCGGAGTTCGGCAATTGGGGTCTGCCCGATCCGGAGCTCTTGAAGGATGCCGAGGGCCACGAGCCCTGGTGGTTCGAGACGGGCCACGATTGGGGCGAGGGCATCATGTATCCGCATGGCGTCGAGAACCGTTTCACGGACTGGAGCCTCGACCGTGTGTTCGGCAGCCTGAAAGACTTCATCGAGGCTGCGCAATGGCAGCAATTTCGGGCGCTCAAGTACCAGATCGAGGCGATGCGCCGGAAACCTCAGCTCGCGGGCTACGCCATCACCGAGCTGACGGATGTGCATTGGGAGTTGAACGGGCTGATGGACATGTGCCGGAACCGGCGCGTGTTCCACGACGTGTTCCGCAATATCAACGCCGATACCGTCATTCTGCCGCGAGCTGATGCGTCCTCCTCCTGGGCGGGCGACAAGGTTAAGCTCGACCTTGCCATCGCGCATGGCGCGGGCGAAGCGCTGGAGGGCGCGAGGCTCGAGCTGAGCTTCGGCGATGTCCGGCGGCTCGACGCGCTTCCCTCCATAGCTCCCGGTGAGGTCGCTACGCTTCCCACCCTGGAACTCGCCCTGCCCGAACTGCAGGCTTCCGGCGTCCAGCGGATTGCGTTTCGCCTTCTGGCGACGAACGGGACCGTGATTGCCGCCAACATGCTGGACCTCACCGTCCTCGCGGCGCCTGCCGACCCGGACAGGCGCTCCGCCGCGTGGTCGCCTGAGCCCGACATCCGGCAAGCGCTAGCGGAGTGCGGCTATCAGCTGGCACCGGCACTCGCAGAGGCGAAGTTCGCCGTCGCGCGCCGACATGATGCAGAGATCGCGGATTATGTTCGCGGCGGCGGGCACTTGCTGTTGTGCGCGGAAGAGGAAATGCCGCTCTACCCGTTCTTTCCGCATTGGCAGAGCGTGTACATTCGCGAGCGCGCGGGAACGCCATGGCAGGGAGACTGGGCCTCCTCCTTCTCCTGGCTCGACCGCTCCGGCATATTCGCCGACCTGCCCGGCGGTCCGATGCTCGATATGAACTTCGAGCACGTGATCCCGCGGCATGTCATCGGCGGCTGTAATCTTCTCGATTTCCAGGCGCGGGTGCATGCCGGGATCGTCGTGGGGTGGATCCACAAGGCGGCGGCGCTAGTCGTCGAACGCCCCTACGGCAAGGGGCGGATGGTGGCCTCCACTTTCCGCTTGTTCCACCAGGGTGTGGCCGCTGATCCGGTGGCCAGCGTCCTTGCTCGGCGCCTCATCGATTTGACCACCACGCCTTCTCCTGCCTCGGAGATCGCCGCCGAGACGATCGATTTCGATCGCGCCGGCCTCACCCGCCGCTAAGAGACCTGTGCGCGGTTCGCGCAGGCTTCTGATGTGCATCTGATTTCAGTTTTCGTGGGCTCCTGCGGTTTAGCAGGATATGGCTGCATGGCAGCCCCAAGCCGTTCCGCGTTGCCGTGATTATCGAACCGCGGCGATCGCCAGACCACGTTTGAGGTTATAGGCGATGGCGGTGAGACGGACCTGAACGGCGGCCTTTGCCAGTCCTGACCATCGCATGCGACGAAGGCCATAGCTTCGCTTCCATGTGCCGAAGATTTTCTCGATCCGGCCTCGTATGCGATGGATGGGCCGGTTCCAGGCCTCGAGGCGGGCCAGGGCTTCGGTCGCGCCGTGTCCCCACATGCCCGTCGCCACGACGCGCGGCGTGCCGCCTTTGGCGCGGACGGCGTCACCGAAATGATGGCCCCGATAGGCGCTGTCAGCAAACACCTCGCCGGGATCGTCCGGCAGCACATCCGGACCGGCCTTGCCATCATTGACATTGGCGGGCGTGACGGCGACCTCCTCCACCAGGCCAGTCTCGGCATCGGCGCCGACATGGGCTTTGAAGCCGTGAACCGCTGGTTTGCCCTTGTGCTTGACCCAATGCGCATCGCCGTCATTTTCGCTGGCGGATGCGATGATCGTGGCATCGACAAGCGTGCCGGTCTTGACCCGAACCGCCTTGGCTTTGAGCTGGCCGGTGACCTCCTCGAACAGAGATTTGTCCAGCCCATGCGCAATAAGCGTCTTCCGGAAGCGCACGAAGGCCGTACGCTCCGGCGTCGGCTCCGAAGCCGAAAACCCGCAGAACCGCCGAAACGACGCCCGGTCATCCAGGGCTTCGGCAAGCTTGACATCGGAGAGGTCGTGCCAGACGGCAATGAGCATCGCCTTGAACAGAACCAGCGGCGGCCAAGACGGCTCGCCCTTTGCGGCGCAAGGGATCACGCCAAGCCGCCTCTCAACCGGAACCCAGTCGATCAGCGTCACCAGATCGTCAAGACAGCTATGTCGTCCGCCGCGCTCGGTAACAAACCCTAGTGTTTCCTGGCCAATCCGACGACGACCCATCTTGCACCTCGATCCATTCAGCGAATCGAGGGAATCAAAAACAAACTGCCTCGTCCAGAACTACCCGCGCACAGGTCTCTGTCTTATGACTTTTCCCGCGAACAGGTCGACAAGGGACCGCTGCGAGAGGGTAGCCGCCCTCTCGTCAGCGGCGGGGGATGGATCGCTATCACGCTGGTCGTTTGACGGGCCGAGCTAGAGTTGGATCGCCCCCGTCTTTTCCTTAGGCCTGAACGGATACCGGGGCCGCCTAAGCCCGGATGACAAGCAAAGGCGCGGAAAAGATGATCCTTTCTACCATCGGCATCGACATCTCAAAAGACAGTCTTGAGGTTTGCCGCCTGCCAGGCGGCGAGAGCGCGCGTTTCGATAATAACGGCAGCGGCCATCAGCAGCTGATCCGCTGGCTTGCACAAACACCGATCGCCCGGATCGTCTTTGAGCCGACCGGCGCCTATCACCGCACCCTGGAGCAAACCCTGACAGCGGCTGGACTGCCACTCGCCAAAGTCAATCCACGCCAGGCGCGGCGCTTCGCCGAAGCCGCCGGCAAGCTGGCGAAGACCGATCGCGCCGACGCCGCCATGCTGGCCCGGATGGGCATGGCGCTGGCCCCGCAATCGCGACCGCCCGCTAGCCGCATGCTGAGCCAGCTGAAGGAATTGCACCTCGCCCGCCAAGCCCTCATCAAGGACCGCACGGCAGCCAAGAACCGCGAGAAAATTCTCACCCTGTCGCTTCTAAAGCGGCAGAACCAGAACCGGCAAAGGCAGATCGAGGCGCAGATCGCCGCGATCGAAGCCGAAATTGAGGCCCGCATCGCCACCGATCCAGCACTTGCCGAGCGCCTTGCCATCCTGGAGAGCATCCCCGGCATCGCCAAGATCACGGCCTGCGCCCTGCTGATCGAGATGCCCGAGCTCGGCACTCTCGACGGCAAACAGGCCGCAAGCCTGGCCGGGCTTGCTCCGATCACCAGGCAGTCCGGGCGCTGGACCGGCCGCGCCTTCATTCGCGGCGGGCGGGCCAGCCTGCGCCGGGCGCTTTACATGCCCGCACTCGTGGCTACCCGCTTCAACCCGCAGCTCAAGGCCAAATACCATCAGCTCATCACCGCCGGAAAGCCTACCAAGATCGCCCTCACCGCCATCATGCGAAAGCTCATCGTCCTCGCAAACGCACTCCTGCGCCAGCGACGCAATTGGGCCGAAAATCCCGCTTGATCAAGACGGATACTCTAGCTGTGAACTTTCAGGAGGTTGTCCATTCGGTGCTGAGGATGTCAGCTGATGTCGCCAAACGTCACTGATTCTCCGGAGAACCGAATGGACGTGCACAACAATGCCCGGCTTACACCGCGCGGTCGAGAGGCAATGGTGCGCATTCGTTGTGGATCACGGCCTCACTCAGGCTGAAGCCACCCGGCGCTTCAATACATCCGCCAAGACAGTCGGCAAAATTGGTCCGCCGGTTCCGCGCCGACGGCGCCCCGGGCTTGCGCGACCGCTCCTCACGCCCTCTTTCATCGCCAAGCCAAACCACGCTCGCAACCTGCAATGCTGTCGAAGCCTTGCGCCAGCAGCGCCACACCCAGGCGGCCATCGCCGGGCAACTCGGCCTGTCGCAATCCACCATCAGCCGCATCCTCAGGCGCTGTGGCCTCAGCCTGCTCTCGGCAATCGAACCGGCGGAACCTAGGCCACGCTATGAGCGCGCCTCGCCGGGCGAGATCATTCACATCGACATCAAGAAGCTCGGCCGCTTCAACGCCGTCGGCCACCGCAACACCGGCGATCGGACCGGCCAGTCCAACCAGCGCTCACGCTCGGGCGCTGCCGGGCCAGGGTGGGAGTTCGTGCACATCGCCATTGATGACCACTCGCGCTTCGCCTTCAGTCAGGTGCTCCCCGACGAGAAGCAAGCCAGTGCCGTTGCTTTCCTCAAGGCCACCGTCGATCACTACCGCCGCCTTGGCGTCGAGGTCGCTCGCATTATGACAGATAATGGAGGCTGCTATAAATCCAGGGCATTCGGCGAAGCCTGCCGGCTGCTCGCCGTCAAGCACATCCGCACCAAGCCCTATACGCAAACCAACGGCAAGGCCGAGCGCTTCATCCAGACTGCGCTGCGCGAATGGGCCTATGCCACAGCGTTCAACACCTCCGAGCAGCGTAGGGCCGAATTGCCGGAATGGCTGTATCGCTACAATTGGCACCGCCCCCATGCTAGCCTCGGGGGAATGCCGCCCATCAGCAGGCTATCCCTCGCCGGGAACAACCTCCTGACATTTCACATCTAGCGATGCCGAGGTTGAACAGCGCCAGATCACGGGTGCGGCCGGACAGCTGCAGTGTGCTGCGAATGGCCCAGACGTGTTTCAGCCGCAGCGGCGGCTTGGTGCCGATCAGCTTGCCCTTGTTCCAGGGCGTGCGGCGTGGCGAGGATTTGGATGCGATGACGGTCGTCGTCATCATGGCTTCTATCCAAAACAGGGGGAGAGATCAGAATGGCGGATTGGCGCTCCGTTCGCTCGATAGGCATTGGGCCGAAAGTGCTCCTCACCCGGCCGCCGATCAGCCGCTCGCGCAGCTCCGACCAGCGCCGGCGGCGCTGGCGCCTGCGCACCGCCATGCCGATCGCCTTGCGCTGCCCGACCAGCACCGCCAGCCGCTTCTCGTGAGTGATGCCGGTGTAGATCAAATTCTGCGCCGGCATGGTGCAGTGCTGATCGAGGACGGGTACGACCACGACCGGCAGTGCGTTTGGCTTGTCGGGGCAGGAACCTGCTCACCGGGGTGCTGCTTCCGCACATCGCAGCTCAGGCAATATCGAGCCGCCGTGCCCGACGAGAACAGCACTGCTCTTGGGCTGGCGCCGGATACATGCCTTCGGCGCGAATGGTGAGGTTCAGGATCGGGCCGCCGCAATGATCGTCCCGCACGAGCTTTATGCGGCCCCCGATCTGCGCGGGGACGGTTTCAGCGTCCGAGGTGTCGGAATGCACCGCCTTGCGGATCAGCTGATCCGTCGTCTCCTCGAAGTGCAGCCACAGATCGGTATGCATGTCGGAGAACTGGCGCCAGACCACCTTATTGAAGAACTCTCGCGGCGCGCGCACCATAACCGTCGTCCGCTCTGCCGGGGATAGCGGTATGGGCGGATGCCGTAACGGCGGCATAAGGCGACGAACAGTCGGACGGCCCAGGGATCTGGCATGGAGAACCGCATTTCGACGGGCGGATCCTGCCGGCTGATGTCCGCCAGCCTCGCCCGAAGGCGATCGATTGCCACTTCGGCGGCGTTCTTTTCGCCGGCAGTGCCCGCGCCAAAGTAGAGCGCTTCCACCTTCTCAAGCTTATCGCGAAGCTGCTCTTCGATACCCATGCCCGAATTCCACCCCCGTTGCTTCGTGACGGCATCATTCAATGCGATCTCCGTCAACGTCGTCGCTGGTCCCGTCCACAGACATGGAAGCGCGAGCATCGCACGTGAGCGGAATACGCTTGCTTGAAGTCTTGGCTCCCAGACGGGGCGGCTGTTTGAGGAGCACCGGACGTCGATATCTGCTCGGGGTTGCTGGTCTACGCCACTCAAAATCTCCCGGGCGACTGGCAAATCGCGGTGAAAGCCGCCATTACGGAAAGATCCGAGAATGGCGGGAGCTCACTCGGAGCCGACCAATGCCCGATTTACGCCCGAGACGAACGGTAACCAAGGCGGAAGCCGCAAGGACAGTCGGGACCCGACAAAATGCGGACCAAATCCGCCATCTTGCCCCACAGCGCAGATTTGCCCCCAGCCAAAGTCGGCACGGCGAGACTGTGGGCAGGCGGGCCGCATCTGACATATGGAAATTCGCGGCGAGCTAAATTGCGCAAATCGGTTTGGGCTCAGACGGTCAAGAGGGGTGTCAGGCCAAGAAAAGTTCTTGCGCCTCTTAAAGGCTGACCATCGGTCCTGGCAACTTGAGGCTGAAAGGGCATGGTCATGGAGCGTGAACAAACTGGTACGGCGGGCTGGCGGCGGCGACGTCAAAGCGTTTGTCGAACTGACCCGGCGTTTTCAGCAGTTCGCGTTCGGCTCAGCGCTGGCGCTGGTCCGCGATTTTCAAAGCGCCGAGGACGTGGTGCAGGAAGCCTTCGTCACTGCTTGGTCGCGTCTGCCTGTCTCCCGGTGTACGTGATTCGAGTCTTCCACGGGCGCGACGTCGCAGTGGAGGTCCAGCAAGCCCACGGCTATAAAAGCCCGTGCCGGCGGTCAACGCCGTCGACGCGGAGCGGGTGATCGGCGCGTCTACGATCCGCATTCGTGCCAGGGGCGAGCCACTGAGCGGCCGGCTTTCATTGCCTGGCTCGAAGTCCTTCACCAACAGAGCGCTGCTCCTGGCAAGCCTCGCCGACGGGACGAGCATCGTACACCGCGCTCTTGAGAACGATGACGCCCCCTGGCGGCGGTAGCTGCGTTCAATGAGAGCCCGGTTCGCTTCACAGGCATTGCCAACCTGCGCGTGAGGAATGCGATCGGGTCGCCGCGCTCGAACCGAACTTTGCCGGATTTCGCCAGGGCGCGCCCGTCAGGAGAACGGCGACCTCATCGGGGAGCCCATCCGGTCGTGGCAGCGAATTGCTCAGGTGGAGATCGAAACCGATTGGGATCATCGCATCGCGATGAGCATGGCACTCGTTGGACTTTTGAGCGATGGCACGTGGTGGCGCTTCGCCAAATCGGATGGTCAGCGCATCTTCCGCGGACAGGGCCGTCGCCTCGATCGGCTTGCTTTCCAGCAAGGTCTGAGAGCAAATGCCATGCTCTGCGATCGTCGTGCTCTGCCTTACCATCGCGTGCGCCGTCCTCTGGCTGGCCGGTATAAAGGGTGTGATGCTTGTTCGACAGGCTGCCTCCGCCACGCTCCGGCACCATCAAGGGCGTGCTGTTCGACAAGGACGGCACGCTGATCGACTATCACCGGACATGGGGCCCTATCAACCAAGCGGCCGCGGAGTTGGCCGGTTCGGGCGATCCTGCGCTGACGGACAAACTGCTCGATATCGGCGGCATGGACGCCTCGACGCGGATCACGCGGCCCGACAGCCTGCTTGCTGCTGGCAATACGCGCGAGATCGCGGCAGCCTGGGCCGGCGGGGGCTGCACAATGGACGTCATGATGCT
>CAVYXF010000005.1:0-330000 GCA_963772335.1 uncultured Alphaproteobacteria bacterium
ACGCCCTTGCGGGTCAGCTCGGCGCGCAGGAACGCCATCGGATGGCGCTTCAGCGACAGGCCGACCGCGGCATAGTCCTCCGAGACCGACTGGCCGTCCGGCATTGCGGGAAGCGGCGTCTTCACGACCGGCGGGGAGAGCGCGGCGAACAGCGGCAGCGCATTGTCCTCCAGCCCCATCACCGTCCAGAGCCCCTGGCGGCGATCGAGGCCCATCGAGCCGAAGCTGTCGGCCTGGGCCAGCGTCATCAGGTTCGTGCGGGAGAGATGCGCGCGATGCATCAGCTCGGCGGGCGAGGTGAAGGGGCAGGCGCCGCGCAGATCGATCAGGCGCTCGGCATCGAGCTTCTTCAGCCCGGCGACCAGCCGGAAGCCGAGCCGCAGCGCGCAGCGGCCGCTCTCGGTCGGCTCGAGCCGGTGATCCCAGCCGCTGTGATTGACGTCGATCGGGCGGATCTCGACGCCATGCTCGCGGGCGTCGCGGATGAGCTGGGCGGGGGCGTAGAAACCCATCGGCTGGCTGTTGAGGAGCGCGGCGCAGAACACGTCCGGGTAGCGGCATTTGATCCAGGCGCTGACATAGACCAGGAGCGCAAACGAGGCGGCATGGCTTTCGGGAAAGCCGTAGGTGCCGAAACCCTCGATCTGGCTGAAGCAGCGCTCGGCGAAATCCGGCTCATAGCCGTTCGCCCGCATCCCGGCGATGAACTCCTCGCGGAAGGTGTGGATGGTGCCGACCTTCTTGAAGGTGGCCATTGCCCTGCGCAGCTCGTCGGCCCGCGAGGGGCTGAAGCCGGCGCCGACGATGGCGATCTTCATGCACTGCTCCTGGAACAGCGGCACGCCGAGCGTCTTCTCCAGGATCGGCTTCAGCGCCGCGCTGGGAAATTCCCACTGCTCCAGGCCTTTGCGGCGGCGCAGATAGGGATGCACCATGTCGCCCTGGATCGGGCCGGGGCGCACGATCGCGACCTCGACCACCAGGTCGTAGAATTCCCTCGGCTTCAGCCGCGGCAGCATGCTCTGCTGGGCGCGGCTCTCCACCTGGAACACCCCGACCGAGTCCGCCCGGCTCAGCATCTCATAGACCTCCGGCTCCTCCGGCGGCACGGTGGCGAGGCCGAAACTTGGGCCATAATGCGCCTTGATCAGCGCGAACGCCTTGGCGATCGCGGTCAGCATGCCGAGCGCCAGCACATCGACCTTGAGCATACCGAGCGACTCGATGTCGTCCTTGTCCCAGCACAGCATGGTGCGCTCCTCCATCGCCGCATTCTCGATGGGGGCGAGCTCGTCCAGCCGGCCGCGGGTAATGACGAAGCCGCCGGGATGCTGGGAGAGATGGCGGGGAAAGCCGATCAGCTCGCAGGAGAGCTCCATGGCGAGCTGCAGGCGCGGATCGCGCGGGTCGAGGCCGTTCTCGGTGAGCGCCGCGGGGTTGATGCCCTCGACGCTCCAGCCCCACACCGACCCGGCGAGCGCGGCGGTGATGTCGGGCGAGAGCCCCAGCGCCTTGCCGACCTCGCGCACCGCGCCGCGGGTGCGGTAGCAGATCACGGTGGCGGTAAGTCCGGCGCGATGGCGCCCGAACCGATTATAGATGTACTGGATGACCTCCTCGCGCCGCTCATGCTCGAAATCGACGTCGATGTCGGGCGGCTCGCCGCGCGAGGCGCTGATGAAGCGCTCGAACAGCGTGTTGCCGAGCGCAGGGTTGACGCCGGTGATGCCGAGCACATAGCACACCGCCGAATTCGCCGCCGAGCCGCGCCCCTGGTTGAGGATGTTCTGGCTGTTGGCGAATTGCACGATGTCCTGGACGGTGAGGAAGAACGGGGCGTATTTCAGCTCGCCGATGAGCTGCAGCTCCTTCTCGAGCTGCTGCGCGACATCGGGGGGAACGCCGCCTGGATAGCGCCAGGCCGCGCCCTCCCAGGTGAGGCGGATCAGGCGGTCCTGCGGCGCCTCGCCGTCCGGGGCGATCTCTTCGGGATATTCGTATTTCAGCTCATCGAGGTTGAAGCTGCAGCGCTCGGGGATCTCGAGCGTATTGTGGAGCGCCTGTGGATAATCGGCGAACAACCGCGCCATTTCCTGTGGAGATTTGATGTGGCGCTCGGCATTGGCCTCGAGCCGGAAGCCGGCCTCGTCGATGGTGCAGGTGTCGCGGATGCAGGTCAGCACGTCCTGGAGGCGCCGGCGGCGTGGATCGTGATAGAGCACGTCGTTGGTGGCGAGCAGCTTCAGGCCGAAACGGCCGCCGAGCGCGGCCAGCCTGTGGATACGCTTGGCGTCGTCATGGCCGAAGCGCCGGCTGAGCGCGAGATAGGCACGGCCCCGGAAGTCGGCCTCGATGCGGGCGAGCGCGTCTTCGAAGCCGCGATCGAGACGGTCCGGCGCCACCACGGCGACGAGCTGGCCGGCGCTGAATTCCAGAGGTCCTCGTAATCCAGCAGGCATTCGCCCTTCTCGGCGCGGCGCTTGCCGAGCGTCAGGAGGCGCGAGAGCCGGCCATAGGCGTCGCGGTCGTCCGGATAGCAGAGCAGGCTCGGCGCGCCGCCCTGGAAATCGAGCCGGCAGCCGACCACCAGCCGCAGCCCCAGCTCCTGGCTTGCCAGATGCGCGCGCACCATGCCGGCCAGCGAATTGCGGTCGGTGACGCCGATCGCGCGAAGCCCAGCTCGGCGGCCCTCAGCGCCAGCTCATGCGGATGCGAGCCGCCGCGCAGGAAGCAGAAATTGGTCGTCACCTGCAGCTCGGCATAGGCCGGCGGCGGCGGTTTCATGCCAGGAAGCCGTGGATGTACCAGCGCGGCGGCGGCGCGCCGTCGAGATAGAGCCCCTCGCGATAGACCCAGAACCGCGCGCCGGCCTCATCCTCGACACGGTAATAGTCGCGCACCTCGCGCGGCGCGCTCCGCCTGGCCCGCCACCATTCCGGGGCGATGCGCTCCGGCCCCTCGGCGCGGCGCACCCGGCGCAGCACCCGCCGCCAGCGGAACTGGCGCGGCGGGGCGTCGGGCACCGAGGCGATCACGTCGATCGGCTCGGGACGCGAAAGCAGCCGGATCGGCCGCGCCCAGCCATTCTGCCACACCTTCCGGATCGGCGCGGCAAGCGGCTCGGTGCGCGCGACCGAGCGCTCGGGAATATGGCTTTCGGCAAGCGCGAAGCGCCAGACATTGTGGAAGCCGAGCCGGTTGCCGAGCTTGTCGATCAGCGGCGCGACGGTCGCGGGATCGCCGCCGGCATGGTCCATGGCGAGCTGCTTTTCGGCGAGCGGTTCGATGCGGCCGGCGCGCAGCGTCACCACCTCGATGCCGAAACCGGGGTCGACGTTCTCCAGCTTGGCGCAGAGCAGCTTGGCGATGCCCCTGGCGTCGCGGTTGGCGAGCGAGGTGGCGATGGCGATGCGCTGCACCGAATTATCGGCGCCGAAGAAGCAGGCCTCGAAGCGTTTGCCGCCCTTCCCCGCCACGCCCAGCCGGCGGCACAGCCCTCGCGCCAGAGCGGCGATGGCGCGCTCCAGGTCCTCCGGCGTCATGATGAAGTCGGCGAAGGTGAGCGACTCGAACCATGAGGTGGGCGGATGGGCGAAGGCGACCGCCTCGGGCGCATCGCCGAGCGCCTGGTCGAGCCGCTCCAGCAGGTCGTCGAACCGGTCGCCGAGCGCGCTGCGCGGCAGCGCCATCACCTCGCCGATGCGCTTCAGCCCGAACCGGCGCAGGGCGGCCAGCGTCTCGGGGGTGAGGCGCAGGGCTTTCAGCGGCAGCTCCGCAAGGCGGCTCTTGTGCTCATCCGGCGCCAGGATGCTGTAGCGCTCCGCCTCGCGGGCGAACGCCCAGGCGGCACCGAAGGTGTCGGCGATCGCCGCCCGGCAGGGAATGCCGCGCCGCTCCAGCGCCGCCATCAGGCTTTCGATCAGCGCCGGCTCGCCGCCCCAGATCCGGGCGCAGCCGGTGATGTCGAGCCACAGACCGCCGGGCGGGCACACCGCGGTCGAGGGGGTGAAGCGCTGCGCCCAGCGGCTGAGCTGGTCGAGCGCGGCGCCATCGGCCTCGCGGTCGGCGGCGACCGTCACCAGCCCGGGCAGGATCGCCTTGGCGTCGGTGACGCGCTGGCCCGGCAGGATGCCGCCGGCATGAGCTGAAGCATTGATTGCCATGATCAGCCGCTTGCTGCCCTGGGTGGCAACGATCGCCAGCGGCTTATCCGGTGCGGCGCAGCCCGGCGCTGTCAGGCTCAGCCTCGTGATCGGCCAGTTTGGCAACCAGACGCAAATCACCCGTCTCATCGTTCCACTCCACCAGATAAGAGGCTGGCATCCCGCCGCGGCAATAGAGCAGATCGGCCCGCCAGCGCGGGGGCCCCAGCCCCGGCGCCTCGCTCGCGGTCGGGGCGAAGCCGATCCGCCAGCGCGTGGTCGCGGCCGATCCTTGCGCCTTGCGCCGGCTGGCGCGCCCATGGAACTGGCGGCGCAGAATGAGGCTGGTCGCGCCGCTCGCCTCGCAGATCAGTTGCAGCCGCCGGCTCTGGGTGAGCGTGACCTGCCCCACCTCGCCGACCGCGGCTGAGATGCCCGGCCCGCGCAGCGCATCCTCGAGTGCGGCCAGCGCCTCGGCGTCATTGCGGCAACGGCAGAAGATCAGCCGGTCGGGGTCAAGGCCGAAGCTGGCGAGGCGAGGCGCGAACGGCGCATCGCCTCGCACGGTCCACAGCACCATGCCCTCGCGCGGCCGACCGAGCAGCACGGCCGCCATGCTCGCCGCGGCAATGCCAGTCTCGGCGTCCCATCCCGCCCCCTCGATCTCGTGCAGGCAGCCATGCGGCAACGTCCCTGGCCAGAGCGGCCCATCGGCCGGTTCTGCCTCTGGGGCATGCCCCTGCTCCAGGACATAAGGGGCGGTTCTGCTACCGCCGAAAAGGGCTAGCTTTGCACGCAAAGCCGCAATGGTATCGTGGCGCGTCATGATCCAAGCCGGATTTTTGTTCTTATTTTGTTCCATTTTGCGAACAAGTCAAGTCGCTCGGCCGGGCCGGCTGTGGGACCGGCCGCAAGTGACACGCGGAAGACTCACCTGGATGCAAGCGGAAGCGGGATATGGCAGCGCTTCAAATTTTCGACGCTGCCGGAAGGCGTTACTTGGGGTCGCGGCCTTAGACCGACGGCTGCGCTCAGGCAAACAGACGCATCAGCGCCCGGTCTGACGGCCAAGACAGCCTAGATCCGCGATGGTCTGGATGGTCGAGCCGGGCGCGACGAGATAAGTGCTCTGCAGCAGGTGATAGGGGGTGCCGAAATCGACGAATTTCTTGCGCTCTTCGTCGACCGGCATGAAGGCCACGTCCCAGGCGTCCTTGCTCGCGGAGCCCTGGATTTCGCCGGAGCCGCGATAAACGACATAGTCGATCCCGGTGCCGAGCTTCTTCGCCAGCGCCGCCGAGAGCGCGATGGTGACGCCGCGATAGCTGCCGCTCGCCTCGTCCTTGATGGCGTAAATGCCCGACGGCGCCGGCCCGACCGCGATCGCGACCCTGAGCTTGCCGGTCGGGGTGAGCTCCTTCTTCGCCGCCGCATCGTCCGCGAAGGCGGCATTGGCGGCGAAAGCGGCGGCGGCCAGTAGGCCGGCGAATGCGAGCAGCTTCCTCATCGACGCTCCTCCCTGGATGAAACGGCCTTTCTCTTCGCGGCGCCGGCTGTCGCGTCACAGGCGCCGGCCCTTCGGTCAGCGGATGAACTGGTCGATATAGTCGGCGCCCAGCATGTTGCCGGCGTAATGCGCGCGGCATTTGTCGATGCGGGTGAAGACATCGTCATAGCCGACGGTCGCCCCGTCCGGGTCGACATAGATCATGGCGCCGTTCACCTGGAACAGGGTGATCATCTCCTCGACATGCGGATCGACGACGAGGGTGTGGGTCTCGCCGGGCGCCTCATAGACATAGCTGCCCTCCTTCGCCACCCAGTCATGCTCCAGATAGCGCCACTCGCCCTTGAGCACGAAGCCGTGCACGGGGAGCGGATGGCGGTGGCGCGACAGGACGCCCGAGCGGCGCACGCGCAGCAGGTTCATCCAATAGCCGCGCGAGACGCACATCAGCAGCGGGCGGAACCAGACATTCTCCTCGACCGGCACCCAGATGCGCTCATCGGTCGGGATCGCGTTCGGCACGACCAGCTCGGGCGGCAACTCCCTGGGCTGGGGATGCCGGTAGGGACGCCATTTCTCGTCGATTTCGCTCATTGTCCGCCTTCCAGGTTTTTGCACGCGGTCAGACCGCGAGATAGCCGCCATCGACCGCCAGGATCGCGCCGGTGATGAAGCGCGCCGCCGGCGATGCCAGGAATACCATCGCCGCTGCCACTTCCTCGGGCGTGCCCCAGCGGCCCATCGGCGTCCTGGCGAGGATCGGCTGGCTCGCCTCCTCGCTCTGGCGCAGCGCCTCGGTGAGGGGCGTGGCGATCCAGCCCGGCGCGACCGCGTTGACCCGGATGCCGTCCGTCGCCCAGGAGGCGGCGAGGCTCTTGGTGAGCTGGCCGATGCCGCCCTTGGAGGCCGCATAGGCGGGCACGCGCGGGCCACCGAAGAAGGTCAGCATCGACGCCACGTTGACCACGCAGCCGCGCGTCTCTGCGAGCTTTGCCCTGGCGGCCGAGCAGACCCGCATCGTGCCGATGAGATTGACGGCGATCACATCCGCGAATATTTCCGGGTCGTGCTCCAGGTCGCGGCGGATCATGCCCGCGGCGTTCACCACCACGTCGAGAGCCGGGACCCCGGCAATGAGCGCAGCGATGGCGCCGCCGTCGCGCACATCGAGCGATGCGAAGGCGATGCCGGCGGCCATCTCATGCTCGCGCGCGGCGACGCATTCGGCTTCGGTGGCGCCGGTCGCGGTGACCGCCGCGCCGAGCTTGCGAAAGGCGAGCGCTGCGCCGAGGCCAATGCCGCTGGTGCCGCCCGTCACCAGCACAGTGCGGCCGGCAAAGGCATCGGGAACATAGATGTCGAGAAGATCGGCTTCGGTCATCGCATTCCATCCGCCAGGCGGCGTCCCAATTTTGCGCTTTGCGCCAATGGTACAGGAAGTCCGCAGCATGCGTCCTCCATATCTGCGGCTTGGCGCTTATCGCTCCGCCAGGATTGCCGATGAAACGGACCGACTGTTTTGCACAGCGCGGTTGAGATCTCGCCGCGCGCCCGTGATACGACACCGCCAATTGAGATTGCGAACGAGGTTCCTGGCGTGCGGATTTTGATCGTCGGGGCGGGCATTGCCGGCCTTGCCCTGGCACGAGCGCTTGCGCAGCGCGGCTTCGCGGCCGATCTGGTCGAACGCCAGTCCGGCGAGCCGGAGGGAGGCACAGGGCTCTATCTCCCCGGCAATGCGACCCGTGCCCTGGGTGAGCTCGGCCTGCTCTCCGACGTGCTGGCGAAAGCTGCGCCGATCCGGGAACAGCGGTTCCTCGACGCGAGCGGCCGGCCGCTCAATGTCACGCGCACCGAAACCGTCTGGCGCGACTGCGGCCCCTGTCTCGCTTTGCCCCGCAACGACCTGCAGGCCATCCTGCTCGCCTCGGCGCGCGCGACGACCATCCGCTTTGCCACCTCGATCACCGAAGTCCGCGCCTCTCGGACCGCCTGCGAGGTGGCCTTCGACGACGGCACGGCGGCCTCCTACGACCTGGTCGTCGGCGCTGACGGCATTCATTCGGCCGTGCGGCAGGCCGTGTTCACCGCCGAGCCGCCGGCCTATGTCGGAAATGTCTCCTGGCGCTTCATCACCGAGAACACGGCGGGCATCGACTGCTGGACCGTCATGCTCGGGGGCAGCCGCACGCTGCTGGCGATCCCGGTCGGCGGATCGAGGGCTTACGTCTATGCCGATATGACCGTCGCCGCCGCCGATGTCGAAGGCTTCTCGCCGCGCTCGCCCCTCGCATCTCTGTTTGCCGGGTTCGGCGTGCCGGTCTATCCGCTGCTGAAGTGTCTGCCGGCCGATGCGAAAGTTCATTTCGGCCGCATCGAACAGGTGCAGATGCCCCGCTGGGTCAATGGCCGCGTGGTGCTGATCGGGGATGCCGCCCATGCCTCCTCGCCCAGCATGGCCGAGGGCGCGGGGCTGGCGCTCGAAGACGCTCTGGTGCTCGCGGATTCGCTCGCCGGGGAGCCCGATGTCGAGCGGGCGCTTGCGGCCTGGGAAGCGCGGCGCCGGTCCCGGGTCGAATGGGTGCACAAGCAATGCCAGGCCCGTGACAAGCTGCGCGCCCTGCCGGGCCTGGCGAGAAGCGCAATTTTGCGGCTGTTCGGGGCCGCCCTCTACCGGCGCGCCTATCAGCCGCTGCTGCAGCCGATCTGAGCGGCCGCCCCGCATTCGGCAACATCCGGCCGTGCTCTGCGCCTATTCCCCCAGAGCGCCGCTGGCGAGCGCGTGCTCGACCCCGCCATTGACATGCACCTCCAGCACGCTTGCGGCCTGCGCCGCATCGCGCCCGAGCGCGCAGTTCAGCAACAGCCGGTGCTCCTGCGCGGCGATGTCGCCGCGAAAGCTGAGCGCCAGCATCTGGTAGCGCAGATATTTGTCGAACACCGCCCCATGGGTCTTCATCAGCGTGCGCGAGCCGCAGGCTGCGATCAGCGCCTGGTGGAACTGCCAGTCATAGAGCTTCCAGGGCTCGGCCGCGTCCCGGTCGCCGGCACGCATGCGCTCCTCCATCAGCGCGAGCTTGTGATGCGCGGCGACGACCTGGCCCTCCCATTCCATGTCCCCGGCCGCGAAGGACTGCGCGAGGGCGTGCTTCTCCAGCAGCAGGCGGAGCGCGGCGATTTCCCTGAGGTCCTTCACGGAGACACGGGAGACCTGGAAGCCGCGCTGACCCTCGGCGAGCACAAGCCGCTCCGAGACCAGGCGAGCGAGGATCTCCCGCAGCGCGCTGACGCTGACCTCATAATCCGCCTTCAGGCGGTCGAGCCTGAGCCGTTGCCCGGGCGCCAGCCGGCCGAACAGGATGTCGGTGCGAATGCGCCGCCAGGTGCGCTCGCCGCTGGTCTCGCGCCCGGCCGCCACCGCGATCACCCCACCTTCCCCGCAGCGATCGTGTCCTCGACGCAGTCATGAACATGGCGCCGAAGCGTTGCCTCGGCGGTCTGCCAGTCGCGGCGCAGCGCGCAGTCGAGCAGCGTCCGGTGGCCCTGCATCGCGATCTCGCCGCGGAAGGTCATGGCGACCACCTGATAGCGCAGATATTTATCGTAGATCGACGCGTGCGTTTCGAGCAGGGCCGCCGAATTGCAGGCGGAAATCAGCGCGTGGTGGAATTCGCGGTCATAGTACTTCCATAGCTCCGGCTGCGACCCGTCGCCTTCGGCCATGCGGCGCTCCAGGATCGACAGCTTGTGATGGGCCGAGACCACGCGCCCCTCCCATTCCAGATTGCCGCTCTCGAAAGACAGCCGCAGCGCATGGCATTCCAGCAGCAGCCGCAAAGCGGCGATCTCGCGCAGGTCGGCGGCCGAAACCGGCATCACCTCGAAGCCGCGCAGCCCTTCGGCGGCCACCAGACCCTCGCTCGTCAGGCGGCTCAGCAATTCGCGTAGCGTGCTGATACTGGCGCCGTAGGTCTCGCGCATGCGCTCGAGCCTGAGCTTCTGGCCCGGCGCCAAGCGTCCGAACAGGATATCGGCATGGATGCGGCGATAGGCGTTTTCTCCGACACCTTCGCTCTCATCCGCACGCGCCAGCATTCCAGCCATCATCATACAAACTCCCGGATTATCCGATGATGCGGGCAAATCGCGAGCACAAGCGGGATCTGAACGATCATCCGATGATGGTCGGCATTTTCATCATATAAATCGATGAATATCAGACAATTTTTGTTTCGCCGATTGATTCTTAAAATCTGCTGGCTCATAACTCCGTTAGCAAAACACAAAAATGCCTGGGAGGACGCCATGCAGATCAATCGCCGCGCCATGCTGGCCGGGGGAATTTCGCTTGCAACGCTTGCCGCCGTCGGTCCCGCAAGCGCACAGGGCAAAACGAAGCTTCGCTTCAGTTGCGCCTTCAGCGAGCAGGACCCGCGCGCCGACGCCTACAAGGCCTTCGCGGCGGCGATCAAAGACAATTTCGATTTCGAGCCCTATTACAGCAACACGCTGTTCAAGCAGGGCACCGACCTCGTGGCGCTGCAGCGCGGCAATCTGGAAGTCTCGAACCTCGCGCCGCAGGATCTCGCCAAGCAGCTCCCGGCCTGGTCGCTGCTGACATCAGCCTATCTGTTCCGCGATGCCGCCCATCTGGCAAAGACCTTCAAGTCCGACGTCGGCAAGCAGTTCATCGCCATGACCAAGGAGAAGCTCGGCATCCAGATCGTGACACCGGTCTATTTCGGCACGCGGCAGATCAATCTGAAGTCGGACAAGGAGATCAAGACCCCCGCCGATATGGCCGGCATCAAGCTGCGCATGCCCTCCGGCGAGTTCTGGCAGTTCCTGGGCGAGGCGCTCGGCGCCAGCCCGACGCCGGTCGCCTTCGCCGAGGTCTACACCTCGCTGCAGACCGGGGCCATCGATGGCCAGGACAATCCGCTCGTCACCAGCAAGGTGATGAAGTTCGACGAGGTGACCAACCAGTTCGTGCTGACGTCGCATCTGGTCGCCTATGACGTGATGGCGGTCGCCGGCAAGGTCTGGGATGCGATGAAGCCCGCGCAGCAGACCGAGTTCCAGGACGCTGCCGACAAGGCGATCGGCGACTACGTCGTGAAATACCAGGCGCTCGAGCAGGAGACGCTCGACTATTTCAAGAAAGAGGGCAAGAAGGTCTACACGCCCGACGTCGCCGCCTTCCGTACCGCTGCCCAGAAGAAGTATAAGGACAAGTACGGCAGCGACTGGCCCGAGGGCGCGCTGGAGAAGATCAACGCCATCAGCTAACGTCGCGAACGAGACGAGGTCATCTGTCGGCCGCCGGTGCAGCGGCCGGCGCCGATCCTGCCGGCGACGGACATTGCCATGAGCCGATTCTCTTCCATAGGCGGCTGGTTACGGCGCAGGGCCGAAAATGTGCTGGTCCTGCTCCTGACCATCATGTTCATCGCCTTTCTGATCCAGATCATCTCGCGCTATGTGTTCAATTTCCCGGTAGGCTGGACGTATGAGGTGAGCCTGCTCGCCTGGCTTTGGGCGGTGCTGTGGGGCGCCGCTTTCGTGCTGACCGAAGAAGAAGAGATCCGCTTCGACATCATCTACAGTCTCGTCGGTCCGCTGACGCGGCGGATTTTTGCGGCGGTGTCGGGCGTGGCGCTGCTGGTGCTCTATACAGTCTCGCTGCCGGCCGTCACCAACTATGTCCGCTTCATGAAGGTCGAGCGCTCGCCGAACCTCCACATCCCGTTCGATGTCCTGTTCTCCATCTACATCATCTTCGCCATTGCGGTGATCATCCGCTATCTCTGGCTCATCTGGAGCGCGCTGCGCGGCAGGCCGCCGGAAACCTCCGACCCCATCGAGCCCCCGTCCGGCCAATGACCATCGCGAGCCCCTTCTCCGTCGCTCTGTGGACGCTCACGATCCTCGCCGTGCTCGGCCTGCCGATCGGCCATGCGATGATCGCCGCTTCGATCCTCTATCTCTGGCTCGCCGGGCTCGACATGGGCACCGCCGCCGAGCAGCTCCTCAACGGTCTCTACAACAGCTATGTGCTGCTGGCCGTGCCGCTGTTCCTGTTCGCCGCCGAGCTGATGAATGTCGGCTCGATGTCGGAGCGTCTCCTGCGCTTCTGCAATGCGGCGGTCGGCCGGTTTCGCGGCGGGCTCGGCCATGTCGCCATCTTCCAGGGCGTGATCTTTGCCGGCATCTCCGGCTCGGCGATCGCCGACGTCGCCGGCATCGGGCGCATCGTCATCAAGATGATGACCACCAACGATCGCTATTCGGCCGCCTATGCCGGAGCGATCACCGCAGCCGCGGCCGTCATCGCGCCGATCATTCCGCCGTCGATCCCGATGGTGCTGTTCGCGCTGGTGTCGGATGCCTCGATCGGCTTCCTGTTCCTGGGCGGCATCGTCCCGGGCCTGCTGATGGGCATCGGGCTGATGCTGATGAACCTGATCATTGCCCGCCGGCGCAATTTTCCCGTCGAGCCCCCGCCGCCGCGCGGCGCATGGCCCTCGATCCTGGTCGATGCGCTGCCGGCGCTGATGATCCCGGTGATCCTGCTGGTCGGCATCCGCGCCGGTGTCATGACCCCGACCGAAGCCGCCGCCGTCGCCGCGGTCTACGCCTACCTCATCTCGATCTTCCTCTATCGCAGCATCAGCCTCAGGGAGACCTATGTCGCGCTGCTGCAGAGCGCCCGCTCGACCTCCTCGATCGGCATGCTGATCGCCGGTGCGCTGGCGTTCAACTACGTCATCACCGTCGAGAACATCCCGCAGACCGTCAGCCAGATCCTGAGCACCTACAATCTCTCGCAGAGCGCCTTCCTGCTGGCGGTGAACGTCATCCTCCTGGTGCTGGGCTGTCTTCTGGAGGGCAGCACGATCCTTCTGGTGATCGTGCCGATCTTCATTCCGACCGCCAAGGCGCTCGGCATCGACCTGGTGCACTTCGGCGTGGTCGTCGTATTCAACATCATGATCGGGCTGATCACGCCGCCTTACGGCCTGCTGCTGTTCATCGTCTCAAATATCGCGCGCACGCCCTTGAAGGACATCGTCAGGGAGACGCTGCCCTTCACCTTCATCATGCTGGTGGCGCTGGCGCTGATCACCTTCGTGCCGGAGATCGTGCTCTGGTTCCCGCGCCTCGCCGGCTATAAGGGCTAGGCATCATCAAACGGTCCGGAGCGTTTGCATGACCTCACGCCTGACAATTCTCAACGGGCCGAACCTCAACCTGCTCGGGGTGCGTGAGCCGCATATCTACGGCACCACGACGCTTGCCGAGATCGAGGCGAACTGCAAGGCGTTCGCGAGCGATCTCGGCGCCTCGCTCGCCTTCCATCAATCCAATCACGAAGGTGTGCTGATCGATCTGATCCACGACGCCCGCCAATCGGCCGATGCGATCATCATCAACCCCGCCGGCTTCTCCTTCACCTCGATCGCGCTGCTGGACGCGCTGAAAGCCTTCGAAAGGCCGATCATCGAGGTGCACATCTCCAACATTCACGCGCGCGACGAGTTGCACCGGCACTCGAAGCTGTCGGGCGCGGTCACGGCGGTGATCTGCGGATTGGGCCCCTATGGCTACATCGTCGCGATGCAGGCTGCGGTACGCCTCACGGGCCAGATGCCGGCTTCGCTCCCTGTGGCTCTGCGTGAAGGTCCGCGCTAGCCGGCGCTCAAGGGCGACCGGTCACGAGGAACTCGGTTGCTCCTCCGACGTCAGTCCCGCTTACCCGTTCGGCATGCTGCTGGAGAGCCCGATTGCCGGAGGCTGTCCGGGCATGCCCGGTGCGGTCGGCACGCTCGGTTCGCGCATCGGCGTACCCAGCGGAATCACGGGCGTCGAGAGATTGCGGTCCGCAAACCGGGGCGGGGTCGGCGTAACGGGTCGCGGTATCGGCGCGGACTGAGCCATCAGCGGCCGCTCGGCCGCATTTGCAGCGATTACGCCGCAAGAGATTATCGCCGCCGAAAGGGCGGCCTTGAGCAGGACATGCCTCATCAGATTTTGCCTTTACATGGCTGCCAGCGGGCAGACGCTATTCATCTAACCGGGTTATGGAAAACCGAACGGGCGTTTTCAAGATGACGCCCCTTCACTCGGTCCATATGCCACGTCGCTCGGCGCGGGCGTTCTCTGCCGGCATGGCTGATCGGTTCAACGGGACGGCACGCGCTACCCTTTGCGGCAGCGCCGTGCCGTCCTGCTGTTAAGTACGGAGCGCGCCGCGGCCATGACGTACCGCCTGTTCGATCCCGGCGCGCGAAAGGCCGATATCGCTCAGCATGTGGTCATCGAAGCGCCGGAGCTCGCGCATCGCCCGGCGATGGTTGCGGTCCTCGATATGCGCCTTGAGCCTGCGGGCGAGACAGCGGAAAAACTGCATGAGCGTCGATGGGCGCTGCCCCGCGGCGAGACCGTCGGCGTTGGAGAGCGTATGAGCCTGTTGCATCTGCATGATCATCATTCCTTCGGTCGTGCCGCTTCTCGATGCGGCGTGGTTTCCCATGTTGCGGATCGGGGCCGCCAGCCGACCGTGCCGCTCGGCACCGCCGCGATCTGTGACCTCGTCGTTCGGTGGGTTTTAGGGGACCGCCGGCTTCCCCGGCGTGACGGGCATCACGGATTTGCGGATTGGGCCGCCGAGGGCGGCATCGGGCCGCAAATCCCGAAAAATCGCGGGGCACCGCGGAACGGATCGCTCGAGCTGAAGTTATCTCTGCAACAGGATCGATAACCACCCCGCATACCGCGCATCACCCGCCGATGTTCGAACCGCTTTGGAGAGAGGCGGGACGAGCCGCCGGGAGGTCTGGTCGGTGAGCGGGGTGGATTGCCGCGTTACCCTGTCAGGCCGGTGCGGCGCGTGGTGCGGGCGGGGGGACTTGAACCCCCACGGGCGTAAGCCCGACGGATTTTCGTACCAACTTCGGCTTTCGCCGCCGCCATCCGGCGTTCGTGGTCTGGACTATCCCTTCACCTTAGCGTCTCGCCTTAGGTGCTGCCCATCTAGTCTCTACACCTTCCCCGGTGAAGGGGCTTGGCTCGGGATTGCCATGTCAAAGGTTTCCCCGAATTTGGGCAGTTCTGCATTCCCGGTTTCCCGGAAAGCACTCAACTTGCGCTAAGTCCGTTGCGTCTACCGATTCCGCCACGCCCGCATACCGCGTGAGTGTATAGCGGGTATCCGCCGCCGCAAAAACTGTCAAATCATCATCGGCGCCACTGTTGCAGACTTGCACAGGGCGGTCACCGCAGCCGCGAAGGTTAACTTTTTTAATCAATTTTTCACTTTCTTGCCCGTGACGAGTGGTTAAAGACAGCATAGCCTGACTGGGAACACGGCTGAGGGAACTCGGCTGCGCCAGAATTGTCATGTGGCTGGGGCGTCGTGTGTAAAGGGTAGCCGCTCGTGGAAAATATCGAAAGAATACTCGCGGGCCTCATCATTCTGGCGCTACTCACGCTGCTGATCCTGATCGCCTTTCCGGTGAACAGGCCCGAGCCGGGCCCGGTGCCGTCGGGCACGAGGCAGGAAGCGAACCGCACACCACCGCCCGCCACCCCGACCAACGACCACCCTGCCCCGCCCGCTTCACCCACCACCGAAACCAGGACCGACCAGCGATCGACCCAGGAGACCCGGACCACCACCCAGCAGGATGAGCCGGTGCGACGGACCACGCGGGAGGAGACGACGCGGCGGACCACGCAGGAAGAGACGAACCGGAACACACGGGTGAACGACGACACGCATCGGATGACCGAAGAGCGCACGACCGATGAGACCCCGGGCACGCGCTCGCGGAGCAGCCGCACGCGACGCGCGGCCGACCGCGAGGTCTGCGGAGCATCGTGCGATTGCTGTTGCGGACGCGAGCGGCGCACCACCCGGACGGCGGAGCGGCGCTATTACCGCCGCGAACGCACCGCGCAGCGCTATGTCGAGCCGGACGACGACGGCTACTGGGCCGACGTGCCGCAGCGCTATTACCCCGCCGGCAATCGGCCCTATTGGGCGCAGCTCCCGCCAGGCGTCTGCCCGGAATAACAAGCAGCCCGTAGCTCAGGCCACCTGCTTCAGCGCCGCGCCGAGCTTCTCCACCGCGTAGCCGATCTCGTCCTCGGTGATGGTCAGCGGCGGCGAAAAGGCGAGGATATCGCCGGTCAGCCGCGAATACAGCCCGTTCGCCAGGCATTCGATGAACACGTCGTAGCCGCGCTTGCCGGCGCCGTCCGCGCGCGGCGACAGCTCGATCGCGGCCATCAGCCCGATATTGCGGATGTCGATGACGTTGGGCGCCCCGCGCAGCGAATGCACCGCCTGCTCGAAGACCGGCGCCAGGCCCGCGGCGCGCTCGAACAGCGACTCGCGCTGATAGATGTCGAGCGTCGCCATCGCGGCGGCGCAGGCGGCCGGATGGCCCGAATAGGTGTAGCCGTGGAACAGCTCGATGATGTGCTCCGGCCCTTGCATGATGGTGTCGTAGATCTTGCGCTGGGCGAACACCGCGCCCATCGGGATGGCCGCGTTGGTCAGGCCCTTGGCCGTCGTCATCATGTCGGGGGTGATGCCGAAATAGCTGCTGGCGAACGGCGCGCCGAGGCGGCCATAGCCGGTGATGACCTCGTCGAAGATCAAGAGGATGCCGTGCGTGTCGCAGATCTTGCGCAGCCGCTCGAGATAACCCTTCGGCGGCACCAGCACGCCCGTCGAACCCGCGACCGGCTCCACGATAACGGCGGCGATGGTGTCGCCGTGGGTGGCGATGATCCGCTCGAGGTTGTCCGCAAGCTCGGCGCCATGCTCGGGCTGGCCCTTGGAATAGGCGTTGCGGGCGAGATCGTGCGTGTGCGGCAGGTGATCGACGCCGGGCAGCATCGGCCCGAAGGTGCGCCGGTTGGCGACGATGCCGCCGACCGACATGCCGCCGAACCCGGCGCCATGATAGGCGCGCTCGCGGCCGATCAGCCGGGTGCGATGGCCCTCGCCGCGGGCGCGCTGATAGGCGAGCGCGATTTTCAGCGCGGTGTCGACGGATTCGGAGCCGGAATTGGTGAAGAACACACGGTCGAGCCCGGCCGGCGCCATGCCGGCGAGCCGGCTCGCCAGCTCGAATTCGAGCGGATGCGCCATCTGGAAGGCCGGTGCGTAATCGAGCTTGGTGAGCTGCTCTTCGACCGCACGGGCGATCTCGCGGCGGCCATGGCCGGCATTGACGCACCACATGCCGGCAGAGCCGTCGAGGATGCGCCGGCCGTCGAGGCCCGTATACCAGACGCCCTCGGCCGCGGCGAACAGCCGTGGCGCCGCCTTGAACTGGCGGTTGGGGGTGAACGGAATCCAATAGGCGGAGAGGTCGAGTTCGTTGGCAAGCTTGGGCGCGTGGTCCATTCCGGTCACCTTTATGAAAGCATTGGCTGAACTGTCGCCGGGTCGGTAAGACAGGATAGGCGGCAGCGGGCGGCGCTGCAACCATGGCTCTTGCAAGAGCCTCGCCAAACCCGCACATCAGGGCGGCAGGGAACCAAAGCGAAAGAGCGAGCATGTGCGGGCGCTTCTCCCAGTCCTTCACCTGGGCCGAGATCCAGAGCTTCTACAATCTGCTGAACGACCTCGCGCCCAACCTGAAGCCCTCCTGGAATGTCGCGCCGACCCAGGATATTGCCGTGGTCGGCGCGCGCGATGAGGGGCTCGGCTTCACCCGGATGCGCTGGGGGCTGGTGCCTTATTGGGCGAAGGACCTCTCGATCGGCGCCAAGCTGATCAATGCCCGCGCCGACAGCCTTGCCGTCAAGCCGGCGTTCCGCGATGCGCTCGCCAAGCGCCGCTGCATCATCCCGGCTTCCGGCTTCTTCGAATGGCAGGGGACGGGCGCCGGCAAGACGCCCTGGTACATCACCTCGCAGAGCGGCGAGCCGCTGTCCTTCGCCGGGCTGTGGGAGCGCTGGAAGAACCCCGAGGGCGAATGGCTGCGCAGCGCGACCATCATCACCACCGACACCAACGACACGCTGCGCCCGCTGCACAACCGCATGCCGGTGATCCTCGCCCGCGCCGATGTCGAGCGCTGGCTGCTCGGCGGCGATCCGGCACTGCTGCGCCCCGCGCCGAACGAGGCGGTGACGTCATGGCCGGTTTCGACGCGGGTCAACAATGTGAAGAACGATGCGCCCGACCTGATCGAGCGAGCGCCCGCCACGACGCTACTGTGAGGGAGGCGGGGATGGAGAGCATCTGCTCAGGAGTGAGGCACGCTTCTCCAGGATGAATTGCTGGCCCGCTTCAGGGCTTGAGAGGAAAATGGTGCGGTCGAAAGGAATCGAACCTTCACGGGTTGCCCCACAGCGACCTCAACGCTGCGCGTCTACCATTTCCGCCACGACCGCATATTTTTTTCCGAACCGGCGTATGGTTCGCCCACAAGCGATGTGCTTTGAGGCAAGGAGGCGATGCCGGAGCGCCTGTTCATGTAGCAAACAGAGACAGGCAATGCAAGCTGAGCGGCGAACTTGCCGGGCTCGAATTCTCACCGGTAAGTTGCCAAGGGACAGGCGGCCGCAACGTACGCTGTGGTCGATCGCTACGGGCCGCGCTGCCGACGCGTGACAGGTTCAAACTCGCACAGGGCAGTTTCGATTTGGTAAAGTCTTCTCGATTTAACGAAAATTTTGTCGCGGGCCGCACTGGGCCGGTCCGTTGGCTGCGCAGCCCCGGTCTCGTCGACTACCCGGGAGCGGTGTCCGCGATGGAAGCCCAGGTCGCCGCGATCGGCGAAGGCCGCGCGCCCGAGCTGGTCTGGCTGCTCGAACATCCCCCGCTCTACACCGCCGGAACCAGCTCGCGGCCGGAGGATCTCATCGATGCCGCCGGCCTGCCGGTCTACAGCACCGGACGCGGCGGCCAGTTCACCTATCACGGCCCCGGCCAGCGGGTGGTCTATCTGATGCTGGACCTCGGCCGGCGCGGCCGCGACGTGCGCGCCTTCGTGCGCACGCTCGAAGCCTGGCTGATCGATGCCTTGGGCCGGCTCGGCGTCGAAGGCGAATGCCGGTCGGGGCGCACCGGCATCTGGGTGCGCCGGCCGGAGAAAGGACGGGGGCGCGAGGACAAGATCGCCGCGATCGGCATCCGCGTGCGCCGCTGGGTCAGCTTCCATGGCGTGAGCGTCAATCTCGACCCGGACCTGGCGCATTTCGCCGGCATCGTGCCCTGCGGCATCACCGACCAGGGCGTCACCAGCCTCGCCGATCTCGGCCGCGCGGTCGACATGGCCGCGCTCGATGAGGCGCTGCTTGCCGCTTTTCCCGCCCATTTCGGCGAGATACAGCCGGCGTCCGCGGACGAAAATCGCCTGATTTGCGCCACAATTGCGCCGGCTTCGTGACGATTGATGGTCGTCGTCTGCCGCTCACCCGGCTTTCCAGTCACACAGCCCAATATTCGTCAAAAAGCGCGGCCATTGATGGATGACGGTCGGTTTTCATTTCGTTAAGACAATCATAGGCAACGCAGCCGCTCGCACAGTGACAGGACGGGTTCGTCTCTGCCTGCATTGCGCGAAGATGCATTGCCGTTGATTCGTCGCCCCAAAGTAAAGCGTGCTGCGATGGACCAAATCTTAGTGATGGATCAGGCCTCAACGACCGGCGGACAGAAGGAAAAGATCCGCAAGCTGCGCCGACGGCTGCAGACCGGTGGCACTTTCGTGATGCCGGAGGTCTGGGACGTCGCGAGCGCCCGCATCATGGCAGATGCCGGCTACGAGTTCATCGGCACCTCGGCCGTCGCGATCGGCTGGTGCCTGGGCTATCAGGCCTCCGAGCGCATCGCCACCGACGACCTGCTCTCCATCGTCTCGCGCATCACCCGCGGCTTCGACACCCCGGTCACCGCCGACCTCGAAGGTGCGGCGGGCCGTTCCCCGGACGAAATCAAATATGCCGTGAGCGCGGCGATCGCCGCCGGCTGTGTCGGCATCATGCTCGGCGATGGCGGCCGCAACGGCGCGCACGGCATCCTCCCCATCGAAGAGATGGCGGAATACGTCAAGGCGGTGAAGGCCGCGACCGCCGAGGCCAAGATGCCGGCCGTGATCATGATCGCGACCGAAGCCTTCCTGCTCGGCGGGCAGGTGCACTCGCCCTTCGAGACGTCGGTCGAGCGTTCGGAAGCCTATTTCGCCGCCGGCGCCGACTGCGTGATGGTGCCGGGCGTGCAGCATCTGCAGATCCTGGAGAAGCTGGCGGGCGTCGTCGACGGGCCGCTCGCCATCTCGGTGAGCTACAGCCCCGCGCCCGACATCAAGCAGTTCGCCTCGATCGGCATCTCCTGCATCACCTTCGGCGGCAGCCTGCTCCGTTCGCTGCTCGGCAATATGCGGCTCAAGGGCGAGGAGCTGATCGCCTTCGGCCATTTCAACCACCTCGACAAAGCCATCCCCACCCCGCAGCTCGAGACGCTGCTGCGCTAGCTTGCGATGAAACGACGCTCGCTCGTCATTGCGAGGAGCGGAGCGACGAAGCAATCCACCAACGCGTCCCGTATGCATGAGTGGATTGCTTCGCGCCGGCAAGCCGGCGCTCGCAATGACGGGGAGGCGACCCGAGGTAAATCCATCCTGCCTTGGCCTTGGTTGCTCGGTCGCGCGACTCACCCATACAGGTGAAGCGGCTGCTGCGGTTTTGCGCTTTACTTTCCTTATGCGCAGCAAGTCTTTACGCCACCGCCATGAAGGCGCGCCATTCCGCTCGGGAACGGGCGCCGGGAGAAAGGAAGGCTGCCGGTTAGCGCTGCGCATCCGCCGGGAGGCTGATCGCCTACATGCTCTCTCTCCTGATGTGCTGTAGGTCAGCCACTGGCCGTCCCCGGATGCCGGCACCGCATCCGGGGATCTCCCGTTTCCACGTCGCCCGAAAAAAATTAGGCGCGGATCTCGCCGCCCGTGGCCTTCTTCACCGCCGCCACGACCTTCGCCGAGACCGCCTCGATCTCCTCGTCGGTCAGCGTCTTTTCGCGCGGCTGGAGCGTGACCTCGATCGCCAGCGACTTCCGGCCGGCGCCCAGGCTCGGGCCCTCGAAGATGTCGAACACGCTGACATTGCTGATCAGCGCCTTGTCCGCGCTTTGCGCCGCGCGCACCACCTCGCTTGCCAGCGCGTCGGAGGCCAGCACGAAGGCGAAGTCGCGGCGCACCGGCTGCAGGTCGCTGGCGGCGAGCGGCGGGCGGGCGACCGCCTTCTTGCGCGCCGGCGGGAGGGCATCGAGGATCAGCTCGAAGCCGCAGGCCGGGCCGGTGAGGTCCAGGGCCTTCAGCGTGTCGGGATGCAGCTCGCCGAACACGCCGAGCACGGTCTTCGGGCCGAGCTTGATCGCGCCGGACCGTCCGGGGTGGAACCAGCCGGGTGCCTCGCGCGCGATCTGCACCTTCGCGGCGTCGAAGCCCAGCATCGCCAGCGCCGCCAGCGCATCGGCCTTGGCGTCGAACACATCGACCGGCTTGGCCGCGCCATCCCAGTGCCGCCCGCCGCCGGCGAGCTTGGCGGTGCCGGTGCGGATGCCGGAGGCGGCGGTGAGCTGGTCCTCCGGCCGGTCGCCGCGATAGATCTGGCCGACCTCGAACATCGCGACGTCGTCGAAGCCGCGATTGCCGTTCTGGCGCGCCGCCGTGATCAGGCCGGGCAGCAGGCTCGGGCGCATCGACGACATCTCGCTGGAGATCGGGTTGGCGAGCTCGACCTCCGGTGCGCCGCCGCCGAAATGCTCCGCATCGGGGCGCGGGATGAACGACCAGGTGATCGCCTCGACGAGGCCCCTGCCCGCCAGCAGCCGGCGTGTCGCTGGCGACGCGCTTCTGGCCTTCGGTCGTGATCGGCTTCGAGACGCCGGCCGGACGCGGCATCGGCGTCGCCGGCACGTTGTCGATGCCCACCACGCGGATGATCTCCTCGACGAGATCGGCGCCGGCATGCACGTCCGGCCGCCATTCCGGCACCGCGACCGACAGCGCCGCGCCGCTCCCCTCGATGCCGAAGCCGAGCTTTTTCAGCGGGCCGGTGATGTCGGCCGGCTTGAGCTTCAGGCCGGTCAGCTTCTCCACCCGGCCGGTATCGAAGGCGATCACGGTCCGGCGCAGCGGCTCGCTGCCGGCGATTTCCATCCGGCTCGGCTCGCCGCCGCAGATGGCGAGGATCATCTTGGTCGCGAGATCGACGCCGAGGCGCTCCGAGGCCGGATCGATGCCGCGCTCGAAACGGTAGCGCGCATCCGACCGGATGCCGGTCTTGCGGCCGGTCATCGCGGTGCGCACCGGGTCGAAATAGGCGGACTCGATGAAGACGTTCACCGTCGCCTCCGAGGAGCCGGTGGACTCCCCGCCGATCACGCCGCCGAAGCCGAGCACGCCGCTGTCGTCGGCGATCACGCAGATCTCGGGGTCGGCCTCGTAGGTCTTGCCGTCGAGCGCGAGGAAGCTCTCGCCCTTGCGCCCGAGCCGCGCCTGGATGCCGCCGGTCAGCTTGTCGGCGTCATAGACGTGCAGCGGGCGGCAGCGGTCATAGGTGATGTAGTTGGTGACATCGACCAGCGCATTGATGGGCCGCAGCCCGATCGCGCGCAGACGCTGCTGCAGCCAGGCCGGCGAGGAGCCGTTCGTCACGCCGCGGATCAGGCGCCCGGCAAAGACCGGGCAGGCGTTCCTGCTGCCCTCGTCGAAATTGAGGCTGATTTTGACCGGGCTCTCGAACGTGCCGTCGCCGGCAAAGCCCTCGTCCTCCTTCTTCAGCTTGCCGATGCCGGCAGCGGACAGGTCGCGCGCGATGCCGCGCACGCCCAGGCAATCCGGGCGGTTCGGCGTGATCTTGATCTCGATGACCGGATCGTCCAGCCCCATCACCTGAACGAAGGGCTCGCCGATATGGCTGGCGGCGCTCTCCGGCAGCTCGATGATGCCGCTATGCTCGTTGGAGAGCTGCAATTCGCGCTCCGAGACCAGCATGCCCATCGATTCCACGCCCCGGATCTTGGCCTTGCCGAGGGTGAAATCCGTCCCCGGAATATAGACGCCGGGCGCCGCGAACACGCCGATCAGCCCGGCCCGGGCATTGGGCGCTCCGCACACCACCTGCACGACGCCACGGCCGGTGTCGACCTTGCAGACCCTGAGCTTGTCGGCATCGGGATGCGGCTCCGCCTCGACCACGCGGGCGACGGTAAAATCCCGCAGGCGCTCGGCGGGGTCGGCGATCGCCTCGACCTCCAGCCCGAGCTGGGTCAGCGCCTCCTCGATCTCGGCGGGCGAGGCTTTGGTGTCCAGATGATCCTTGAGCCAGTTCAAAGTGAATTTCATGGGTTACAGTCCGGATCAGCTTGGTTAAATTTTGGTAATCTTCCGTCAAGGGTTTGGCATTGCCGCCGCCAATGGGTGGCGAACCGGCTTGTGGCACTCTACTTAAACCATAGTGTTGCCGTTGAGGAGGTCGCTCATGATGGTTCATCCCGCCGCCGCGAAAGGTTATACGACCGCGTCCGAGGTGTTCGTCAAGGGCAGGCCGGACTATCCGCCCGAAGTCGGAGACTGGCTGCGCACCGATCTGGCGCTTGGACCGGGCAAAACGGTCCTGGATCTGGGCTCCGGCACCGGCAAATTTCTCCCGCGCCTGCGCGCCACGGGTGCCTCGGTCGCCGCGGTCGAGCCGGTCGACGCCATGCGCGCGCGGCTGATCGAGCGCAACCCCGGCATCGACGCGATGGCCGGCTCGGCGGAGCATATCCCCGTCGCCGACCGGTCGCTGGATGCGGTGGTGTGCGCGCAGTCGTTCCACTGGTTCGCCAACAAGAAGGCAGTCGGGGAGATCCACCGCGTGCTGAAGCCCGGCGGCTATCTCGGGCTGGTGTGGAATGTGCGCGACGAGCGCGTGCCCTGGGTGGCGGAGCTTTCCGCGATCATCGAGCCCTATGCCCATGATACGCCGCGCTATAAGGGGCAGGACTGGCGGCTGACCTTCCCGTCCCACGGCTTCAGCTCGCTGATCGAGAGCCATTTCAGGCATCACTATACCGGCACCCCTGAACAGGTCATCGTCGCACGCATGCTCTCCGTCAGCTTCATCGCCGCTCTGCCGCTCGACCGGCAGGACATCATCGCCGCCCGAATCCGCCGCCTGATCGCCGACACCCCCGAGCTTGCCGGCAAGAGCGAGGTCAGCTTCCCCTATGACACCGTCGCTTTCAGCTGCCACCGGGTGAGCTAAAGCATCGAACGTTGATTGTGGGGTCCGCTTCTGCACGAGATCGCCTCTTCTCCGCGTCGCCCCGGCCGTCAGAGCCGGGGCCTAACGGCCTGACAACCTAAGTACGTGCGGAAATGCGACTGGACCCCGGATCGGCCTTCGGCCGTCCGGGGCGACACAGGATGGCTGATGATCTCAGGCCGGCAGGAGGGTCGATGAGCGGAACAGACGATGCCGTGCTTGTGGCCCAGGCTGCGGCCTATGTCAGGGGCCGGCCCGACTATCCTGCCGACATCGAGGACTGGCTGCGCGCCGCCCTCGGGCTCGGCGCGGGGAGCATCGCCGTCGACCTCGGCTCCGGCACCGGCAAATTCCTGCCGCGCCTGATCGCGACCGGCGCGACGGTCATCGCCATCGAGCCGCTGGACGAAATGCGCCGGCATCTCGTCGCTGCCCATCCGCAGATCGATGCAAGAGCGGGACGCGCGCAGCAGATCCCGCTCCCCGACGGCTCGGTCGATGCCGTGACCTGCGCGCAGTGCTTTCACCTCTTCGCAGGCGCCGAAGCGCTCGCCGAAATCCGGCGCGTGCTGAAGCCGGGCGGCGCGCTGGGGCTGGTGTGGAACATGCGCGACAGGACCGTGCCCTGGGTGGCCCGCATCATCGCGGTCATGCCTGACGATCATGGCAGCACCGACTTCGACGCGCTGGCATTGCAGGCGGCCTTTCCGGCACCCGGCTTTTCGGCGCTCCGGGAGCAGCACTTCGCCAATCCGCAGACCGGATCGCCGGAGAACGTCATCATCGACCGCGTGCTGTCGGTGTCGGCGATTGCACGGCTCCCGCAGACCGAGCGCGACGGCGTGATTGCCAGGGTGCGCGAGGTCATCGCCGCCACGCCCGAGCTGGCTGGAAAGCCGCGGGTCACCTTCCCGAACGTGACCCGTGCCTGGAGCTGCCGGAAGGTGGATTGACCCTCCGAAGTGCGTCCACCGTGCCAGTGGTGCCCCCATGGAACACGTCCGTCATTGCGAGCGCAGCGGGACAATCCAGGCTTGCCTGCACAATGCCCGCTGCCCCTGGATTGCTTCGCCTTCGGCTCGCAATGACGGGGCACATTGCAGACCTCTCCGCAAAGAGGGGGGCGGCTGTAAGCGCTGGTGGCGGACTTTTAATTGGATTCAGAAGCGCCGCTCTGGCTCTTTGTCTGCGCATCGGATTTGCCGAAAACCGGTGTCCACTTCCCGCTCCCTTCGCAAGTGCTCTTCGACGACACGCCACGTGCGCAACGCGTCCGAATTTTTTGCACGAATTGGAACAGACACTGAGCAGAATGGTATTCCGGTATCATCACCGGAGGAAAACACGATGCGTCTTGTAGCAGCAACACTTCTCGCATTGTCCGTCGTCGGCGTTACGGCCGCTCATGCCGAAATGAAGGTCACCTCGAAGGATTTGACGCCAGGCAAGCCCATGGCCGATGAGCAGGTCTTCAATAGCTTCGGCTGCACCGGTAAGAACATCTCGCCGGAATTGGCTTGGTCAGGCGCCCCCGAAGGCACCAAGAGCTACGCGATCATGGCCTACGATCCAGATGCTCCGACTGGTTCCGGTTGGTGGCACTGGTCGGTGTTCAATATTCCCGCAAGCGTCTCCGAGATTGCGGCTGGCGCGAGCGGTGACAAAAAGCTTCCAGAGGGCGCTGTGGAAGGCCGCACTGATTTCGGCACCTCTGGCTATGGTGGCGCATGTCCGCCGGCCGGCGATGCCCCCCATCGGTACCAGTTCACTGTCTACGCTCTTTCGGTGGACAAGCTTCCGGTTCCCGAAACGGCCCCGGCCGCCATGGTGGGATTCTATGTCCGGGCAAAGATGCTCGGCAAGGCGACCATCGAGGTTACTTACGGTCGTTGACCTCGGCGACCATCGGGGTCGTGCCCCTCGCAGCGGTGTAGCACGGGAAGCGAAGCTGGCCTCCCGTGCGGCATCGAAGCGGGTTGGCGGCTTCGCGATAGCAACCACAGCAACGCTCGACATGCGCCGACTGCCCCAGGGCAGCGGCTGGCTTGCGGCTATGCCGGCAATCGCCGCCTTGCTGACCGCTGGATTGACGATAGGGGTCGGCTCGTTGCCTGCGACCCGCCGTCCGAGCCCGCCGCTCGCACGACGGCCCTCGCCTCGGAGCCGACCTTTTTCAGCATGCCGATAAAGTGCGGCTTCTTACGTGCCTCGATCGCAAGAGCTGGCTGCATGGTGCCGCCGCTGCTAACCCACGGAATCAATTGCCTGGTCATTCGAACCAATAATCCAGCGTTCCGTTGGATCCTTTTCCAAAATCGCCTTCAAAGCCGCCCTCGCCGCGAAGCCCGGAGAGTTCGCCTGTTCCCGATCCCGGAACAACAAACCATTGTGCCTTGATCTTGCCGTTCTCGACGACTTCTGAGCCTTGAAGCACGAACGTCCCCTGGCGTCCGCCCAATCTTCCACGGAACCGTTGCACGCTGACGAGACTGGCAGACTTGTCGTCGCGCAGGATCTGCAAAGCTCGAACTGGAGATTCACCTTCGATATCGCCGACGAAGGTTTCGATTAGACAGACCTCAATCAGTGCCGGACTCGCGGTCTGGTCGTAGGGCTCGGCTTTAGAGCTCCGAACCGTAATCTTTGCCCTAGCCCGTACGCGCGTAGATGGTTCGGCGTGACGTCGTTCGAAGGGATGAGCAGCGTCCTGGTCGCTCATTTGCGATCTCCTTTCAAGGCACGAAGACCTCACCGGCGTTAGTCGCGATTGTTCGGCTCTCGAAGCCAGGAGAGTCCCAGCTCGCTCTACTCTTGAAAACGCTTGGTCATCGAGGCGGTTCGACAGAACCTGCCGCGCCACTCAGCCGGCTTGAGAGGAGCTCGCGCAAGAGGTTGGGTAGAAACGGCGGATCATCGCAGCGTACGATCTTCCACTGGGGAGGTTTCATGCAGCACTGCGAGGCAATCGGCGGAGAAGAGCCACCGGCGCAAAGCCGAGCCGTTCCGCTCGGCTATGTCGATGCTGACATCCTATATTAACCGTGCCTGCAAAAACCTTAAGCGCTCACAGCGGCAGTATCGGCCCGCCCCCGCAAAGATGCTCCCGCTCCAGCGCGATTCGCGGCGAGCAGTCTCGCCCTGGGACGCACGTCAACTTTGATGCGGCCCGCGCATCTCAACCAGCGTCGCTTCGATGCGTCTCCAAGTCTGGGCCTGTTCGATTTCGCCCTGCTCTTCGAACAGTTCGGCCTTTTTAGCGGCCTCCGCAATGGCCTCAGGACCGTGCGCTTCCCATAGCTGCCGCGCAAAGTCGTGGATTTTGAGCGCCTGCATGACTTTGTCCTCCTCTCCTTGAGCGCGAATGCCAGCAGAAGTCGCGCATAAAGGCCGTCGGCTTAACATCCGTCATTTGTGTAACGTAGTTCTTGACAGGCCGATTGCAACAATCCTCCGGATCTTGGGGGCGCCGGTCTGTGTCGGCTTACACCGCACAGGAGCCGGTCCCCTCACAAGCGGCGGGGCCGTGCAGCGCGGCACGTGCCCGGTAGAGCTGCGGCCGCACTTCATCAAGAGCAGTCGCACAATTCGAGCACGCCCGTTGGATAAGCCGATCAAACCTGCTTAGCTTTTGTTTGCGCATCGGATTTGCCCGAAAACCGGCATCCAGCCCACTTTCGTGGGGCCATGCTTTTTCGGTCCGATGCGCTAACTCGACAGCCCGCCCGCCAGGCTCGGGATGTCCAGCGGCAGGAAGCCGTAATGCTTCAGCCAGCGCAGGTCGGCGCTGAAGAAGGTGCGCAGATCGGGGATGCCGTATTTCAGCATGGTGATGCGGTCGAGGCCCATGCCGAAGGCGTAGCCCTGATAGCGCTCCGGATCGAGGCCGACCGCGCGCAGCACGTTGGGATGCACCATGCCCGAGCCGGCGATCTCCAGCCAGCCGCCCGGCTTGCCGATCGCCTCGGTGCCGATGTCGATCTCCATCGAGGGCTCGGTGAACGGGAAGTGCGAGGGCCGGAAGCGGATGCGCACGTCATCCAGCTCGAAGAATGCCTTGCAGAACTCGGCGAAGGTCCATTTGAGGTGGCCCATATGGGTCTCCTCGTCGATCACCAGCGCCTCGATCTGGTGGAACATCGGCGTGTGGGTCTGGTCGCTGTCGCAGCGATAGACGCGGCCGGGCGCGATGATCCGGATCGGGGGCTTCTGCGCCAGCATGGTCCGGATCTGCACCGGCGAGGTGTGGGTGCGCAGCACCAGGCGCGAGCCATCCGCCTTCTCGTTGAAATAGAAGGTGTCGTGCTCCTGGCGGGCGGGGTGCTCGGCCGGGATGTTCAGCTTAGTGAAATTGTAGTCGTCGGTCTCGATGTCGGGACCTTCGGCGACCGCGAAGCCGAGATCGGCGAAGATCGCGGTGATCTCGTCCCAGACCTGGCTGATCGGGTGCACGCGGCCCTCCGCCAGCGGCCCTGGCTGGACCGGCAGCGTGATGTCCGCCAGCTCCGCCTCGAGGCGCCTGGCGAGCGCCGCCTTGGCCAGCGCGCCCTTACGCTCCTCCAGGAGTTCGCTGACGCGCTGCTTCAGCCCGTTGACAGCCTGGCCGAAATCGCGGCGCTGCTCCGGCGCCATGGCGCCCAAGCTCTTCAGGAGCCCGGTGACGCTGCCGTTCTTGCCGAGCGAGGAGACCCGGAGGTCCTCGATGGCGGCGAGGTCGTCGGCCCTGGCGATGCGCGCGGTGAGGTCCGCTTCGAGTTTGCCGAGATCGCTCTGCGATGCTGCCGTTGCCGCATCCATGAGACGCTCCACTGCCCCGGCGATGCGGGGAGACGCCGATGAGGCGCCTCCGACCGGGATCGCGGGGTCTTTCGGCGGAGACGCGGGAGCGCCTCCGAATTGCGACCGAGATGGACTATGCCGCCTGGATGGCAGCCTGCGCTTTTCCGACCAGCGCCTTGAACACCTCCGGCTCGTGGATGGCGAGGTCCGACAGAACCTTGCGATCCACCTCGATGCCGGCCTTGTTCAGGCCGTCGATAAATCGGCCATAGGTCAACCCCAGCTCGCGGACGGCGGCGTTGATGCGCTGGATCCACAGCGCGCGGAAGCTGCGCTTCTTCACCCGGCGGTCGCGATATTGATACTGCCCGGCCTTCTCGACGGCCTGGCGCGCGACGCGGATGGTGTTCTTGCGGCGGCCGTAATAGCCCTTGGCCTGCTCCAGAACTTTCTTGTGGCGGGCGTGAGAGGTTACGCCCCGTTTCACTCTCGACATGGCGGTGTTCCTGTAACGGAATGGGTTCGATCAAGCACTCAGGGCTTACGGATTGCCGTAGGGCAGGAATTTCTTCACGATCCCGGCGTCGGCGTCGCACAGGATGGTCGTGCCCCGCGCCTGGCGGATGAACTTCTTGGTCTTCTTGATCATGCCGTGGCGCTTGCCCGCCTGGCCGGCGACGACCTTGCCCGTACCGGTGAGCCTGAAGCGCTTTTTCGCACCGCTCTTGGTCTTCATTTTGGGCATTTTGCTTCCTTTCAAAACTCATGCGCGCCGACAAGGCCGGCGCGGCGCCTTCTTCTTCGCTTGGCTGAGAAGCTCGTCGAACGGACACGGCATGCCCTTACGCCGGACCGTTCGCATGCGCGCGAACTTACGGTGAAAAGTGAATAAGCGCAAGGGGCGGGTTGAACTCGCGCGCACGTTCAGGTGTTAAGCGAAGACGGAACGTGGCTGTTCCAGATTGGCATCACAGCTCAACGACATACGGGCCGCATTAACGGTCTTTTGAGCGATAGCGGCTAGATCGGCTTCAAACCTGCGTGAGCGTCGGGTGAGAAGCTTCGGGCGATCTTAGGGTTTGCGTCCAAATCGTGGCGGTTACGACACAACCGCCGGGAATGCGACCCTGGGGTGGCATCGGGAGGCTTGATAGCACTCCTGAGTTGTTAGATTAATTTGGAAACGGCCGAAACAGGGCAACGTGGCGAAAAACGGGATGGTTTTGCGCAACGAGATTTCTGTGACGGTGCAGTAGCGACGGGAACAAGACGCGACGACAGGCGAGACAGGGGCACTTACTTCCGGTTGCTGCGCCCCGCGGTTGTGCTTAGAGCGTGTATGGTGGTTGTGCAAGAAGACGTGATTGGTTTTCCACGGTTTTCCTGATGCAACGTACTGTCGGCACGGCGATTTTTGCGATGAGTTGAGAGGGCCTCCTGGCGGAGGCGATGCGGCAGAGGACTTATGGAGGTGACCCAGATGTTCAGTAAGACGTTTAGAGCGTTGGTTGCATTCGGAACGATCGCGATCGGCGCGGCTCTCATGCCGCACGATGCGCGCGCTGACTGGCTCAGCGATCTGTTCGGCGATCCCGGTGGAAATTTCAATCCGCGCACCGTCGTGCGCTTCTCGCCGAAATACGAGCCCGGCCAGATCATCATCAGCTTCGGCGACCGCCGGCTCTATTACGTCTCCGGACGCGGCAGCGCGATCAGCTACCCGATCGCGATCCCGAAGGGTGACGCCCGCTGGGCCGGCAGCATGACCATCTCCGACAAGCGGGTCAATCCGAGCTGGACGCCGACCGCCGACATGCGCGCCGAGAATCCCAAGCTTCCGGCCTATGTGCCGGGCGGGCATCCGCGCAACCCGCTGGGCGTGCGTGCGCTCTATCTGGGCTCCTCGATGTACCGCATCCACGGCACGGACGCGCCCTGGCAGATCGGCCAGGAAGTCTCCCATGGCTGCATCCGCATGCTGAACAACGACGTCGTCGATCTCTATGACCGTGCCCGCGTCGGCACGCATGTGACGGTGACCTGGGCGCGGTTCGCCACGTCCTGATCAAGGCGAATAGCCGCATCGCGAAAAGGCTGGATCCTCGGGTCCAGCCTTTTTCGTTTGGGCAGCCGGCTGCGCCCGAGGCGGCGCTGTCAGCCTTCGACGATCTGGAACCGGGCCGGCGTGGAGGCCGCGAGCTCGGCCCAGTCGAGTTCCTGGAGCAGCGCGTGGAACACGTCGTCCTCGATGGCGCCGGTCGCGCGAAGCTGCAGGAGCCGCCGGCGCTCGGCGATGATGGTGCGCCGGCGCAGATGGCTGACGGCGCTCACCTCGCGCGGGTTCTGCCCGTCCTCGGCCAGTCCGCGCTCGCCCCTGAGCACATGCAGGAGCTTTTGCGCCGCATAGTCCTGCCGGCGGTCCAGGCTTTCGACCGCCGCGTCGAGGAGCTGCACGCGCGCCTGCGCCAGCTCGCGGTCGAAGCTGCGGTCGGTTTCGAAGCCGAGCCGGCGGACCAGCGGCGCGAGCGTCAGCCCCTGCAGGCCGAGCGTCCCGAGCACCACCGTCAGGGCGCTCAGCACGATCAGGTCGCGTCCCGGGAAATCGCCCGGCAGCGCCAGCGCCGTCGCCAGGGTGACGAGGCCGCGCATCCCGCACCATGACACCAGCACGGTGTGCCGGAAGGGCGGTGCCGGGTTGCCGCCGGCCCAGCGCGCCCAGGCCTGGCTGAGCAGGTTGTAGACCGCCACCCAGGCGATGCGCGCGCCGATCACGGTCGCCAGCACCAGCAGCGCAAAGCCGAAGGCATGGCCGATCTCGCCGGGGGTCAGCCGCTCGACGATGCTGCGGGCCTGCAGGCCGAGCAGCAGGAAGGCCAGCACGTTCAGCATGAAGCCCGCCACCTCCCAGACCGCATAGGACACCATCCGGTCGTGCGAGGTCTGGCGCGCCGGCATATAGCGCCCGAGCGTCATGGCGAACGCCACCACCGCAAGCACCGCCGAGAGCTGCAGCCGCTCCGCGACGATCCAGACGGTGAAGGTCATGGCGAATTCGAACAGGTTGTTGCGCAGCGTGCCGATCATGCGCGGATAGAGCCAGATCTTGATCCAGGCGCAGCCGATCCCGAGCAGCACCGCCGCCGGCACCGCGATCGCGAGCCTGGGCAGCAGCGCCGTCACCGACGTCGCCGAGACCGCGCCCACCGCGCCGCCGAAGATCAGGAGCGCCACGGCATCGTTGAGCAGGCTCTCCCCTTCCAGCACCCGCACGGTGCGGCGCGGCAAATCGAGCCGGCTGAGCATGGCGGTCGCCGCGGCGGCATCGGGCGGGGCGACGATGGCGCCGAGCGCGATCGCCGCGGCGAGCGGCAGGCCGGCGACCGCCACCCCGACCCAGGACACCGCCGCCGTGGTGACCAGCACCGCCATGCCGGCGAGCGCCAGGAGCGGACGCCAGAAGCGCTTGAGCAGATGCACCGGGAAGTCGAAGGAGGCGTTGAGGAGCGCCGGCGCGATGAACAGCGCCATCGCGAGCTCGGGGTCGATCTCGATCGAGGGCGCCCAGGGAAGCGCCGCGACGATGACGCCGGCAAGCGCCAGGAGCGTCGGATAGGGAATGGTCAGCGAACGCGAAATCTGCAGCAGGAAGATTGCAATGAGCACCAGAGTGAGCGTGCTCTCGAAGAGTGCCATCTGCGGCGTGCCTCATAACACCATAAGCGGCCGACCATCGGCGCGGCTTCGCGGATGATGACCTTGCACTGCGCCATGACCGTCATTGCGAGCCGAAGGCGAAGCAATCCAGGGCCGCGAGCACGCAGCAAGCGGCCCTGGATTGCTTCGGGCGCGATGCGCCCTCGCAATGACGGCGGTGCGTGCGGGTAAGGTCATAGCGCGCGGAGCCGGGCTGTTGTGATCCCTAAAAACGCATCCGGCGCGACGGTTCGTCAATATCCGTTTCGCTGGCCGGGATGGCAGCACTGGGTCCTGCCTGTCGCAACGGCGTCATCCACCCCGACCGCCGGCGTTTACTGGATCCTCGCTTTCGCGAGGATGACGTCGGAGGGAGAGCGATGCCGTAGGCTTATTTGCCGGTGCTCGCCGCCGCCAAGCTCGATGTCGGAGGGCGGGCGATGCCGTACGCTTATTTTGCCGGCTACTCGCCGTCGCCAGGACGATGTCGGAGGACGGCCGACGCCGTGCGCTGATTTGCCGGGTTCTCGCCGTCGCGAGGACGACGTCGGAGGACGGGCGATGCCGTGCGCTCGTTCACCGCAGACTCGCCGGCGCAAGGATGACGTCGGAGCCAGGTGATGCCGTGCGCCCGTTTTACCGGATGCCCGTCATCGCGCGTTTCACACCGGCCGCCCGGCCGACCCTTCTGGATGAAACGGAGTCAGCCGGACGACGCGACGGGATTGCGCTCTCCGATGGAGGCCTGTGCGAAAAGCCTAGCAACAGGCACTTGTCGTCCCGGACGGCCGAAGGCCGAGCCGGGACCCATTGGCATCTCTACGAGTACATCACTGTGTTGTAAGGCCAATAGGCCCCGGCTCAAGGCCGGGGCGACTCCGAATTTCTGGCCAGCTCCGTCACCCACTCCCCATTTCGCGGAGGTCTCCCATCGGAGAGGGGACTGGAGGCGCAGACGGAGCCACACTCCAACTTTCTTCCCAGGGCGACGCCGGAGGACGGGCGACGCTGTGACGCTCGTTCACCGGGTACTCGCCGGCGCAAGGATGACGTCGGAGCCAGGTGATGCCGTGCGCTCGTTTTACCGGATGCCCGTCATTGCGCGTTTCACACCGGCCGCCCGGCTGACCCTTCTGGATAAAACGGAGTCAGCCGGACGACGCGACGGGATTGCGCTCTCCGATGGAGGCCTGTGCGAAAAGCCTAGCAACAGGCACTTGTCGTCCCGGACGGCCGAAGGCCGAGCCGGGACCCATTGGCATCTCTACGAGTACATCACTGTGTTGTAAGGCCAATAGGCCCCGGCTCAAGGCCGGGGCGACTCCGAATTTCTGGCCAGCTCCGTCACCCGCGCCCCATTTTCGCGGAGGTCTCCCATCGGAGAGGGGACCGGAGGCGCAGACGGAGCCACACTCCAACTTTCTTCCCAGGCGACGCCGGAGGACGGGCGATGCTGGACGCCTGTTCACCGGGTGCTCGCCGTCGCTGGCACGACCCCGCCGGGAGGGAGAAGCCGGTAAGAGCGGCGCCGTGCGCCTGTTTTCGCTGTCAGCGATCCCGCCAAACGCCCGCCACGCCAGGCCAATTCGCCTGCTCTGCGCGATCCGGCCCCCCGCCGGACCCCTCCGTGTACTACGGATTGCCTAGGCCTGCCCGAAGCAGAATGCTTTGCAAGCCGCAGCGATCCTTGTGTATCGTCAAGGGGTGGCGGCCGCCAAAAACAACAAGAAGGCCGTGGAAATGGGAGGATACCGCCTGATGCTGCATCGACGGGAGCGATCGACCTTTGCCTCACACCCGGCCTGCTCTCGGCCGGCGCGCGCGCGTTGTTGCGCGCTCAGACGCTGCCCCTCTCAGGCGTAATTTTCGAGCAGGCCGAAAGGCTTAGCACCGCGCCTTCCCTCCGAAGCCGATAAGGACCGCTTCATGGAAGCAACGCTCGCCAAGGTGAATTCCCATAACCATTCTCCGGTCGAGCCGGAGGCGGAACTCGCCGGTGACGTGCTGCTCAGCGTTCGCGATCTCCATGTCGAGTTCCATACCTCGCGCGGCCGGGTGGGGGCGGTCGAGGGCGTCTCCTATGACGTGAAGCGCGGCGAAATCCTCGCCATCGTCGGGGAATCCGGCTGCGGAAAATCTGTTTCTTCCCTGGCGATTATGCGCCTGCTGCCGAAGCGCACCAGCCGCATCACCAAGGGCGAGATCCTGTTCGACGGGCGCAATCTCCTGACCCTGTCCGACGGCGAGATGCGCCGCATCCGCGGCCGCGACATCGGCATGATCTTCCAGGAGCCGATGACCTCGCTCAATCCCGTGCTCTCGATCGGCTCGCAGATCATGGAGCCGCTGTTCATCCATATGGAGATGAGCAAAACCCGCGCGCGCGAGCGGGCCATCGAGCTGCTCAACCTGGTCGGCATCACCGATCCCGAGCGCCGGCTGGAGCAATATCCGCACCAGATGTCCGGCGGCATGCGCCAGCGCATCATGATCGCGATCGCGCTCGCCTGCGAGCCCAAGCTGCTCATCGCCGACGAGCCGACCACCGCGCTCGACGTCACCATCCAGGCGCAGATCCTGGAACTGATCAAGGAGCTGTCCCAGCGCCTCAACATCGCGGTGGTGATGATCACCCACAATCTCGGCATCGTCGCGCGCTACGCCCACAGGGTCAACGTGATGTATGCCGCCCGTATCGTCGAGAAGGGCACGGCGGACGACATTTTCCTCAAGCCCAAGCATCCCTATACGCTCGGCCTGATGCGCTCGATCCCGCGGCTCGACCGGCCGTGCGACGAGAAGCTGGCGACCATCGAGGGCCTTCCCCCCGATTTGCGCTCGCCGCCCGTCGGCTGCCGGTTCCGGCCGCGCTGCTTCATGGCGATACCGGTCTGCGAGAAGGACCCGCCGCTGGCCGAGGTCGTGCCGGGCCATCACGCGGCCTGCTTCCGCGCCGAAGAGGTGACCGCGGTCGCCGATGACCCGCTGCCGCGCGCCAGGAGCGCAAGTCCTCCCAAGGCGGACGAGCCGCCGCTGCTCGCGGTCGAGGCCTTGCGCAAATTCTACTATGTCGGCGGCAGTCCGCTGATCGGGCCCGGCGAGATGACCGAGATCCGCGCGGTGAACGATGTGTCGCTCACCATCCAGCCCGGCGAAACGCTGGGCCTGGTCGGCGAGTCCGGATGCGGGAAGACCACCATCGGGCGCACCATCCTGCGCCTGGAGACGCCGACCGCCGGCACCATCCTGTTCGCGGGGACCGATATCGCCCATGCCTCGCAGATCGAAATGCGCCCGGTGCGCCGGAAGATGCAGGTGATCTTCCAGGACCCGTTCTCATCGCTCAACCCGCGCATGAAGGTGGGCCAGATCATCGCCGAGCCGATGCGGGTGCACGGCCTCGTCAAGGGCCGGCGCGCCGCCGAGGAGCGGGTGCAGGACCTGCTCGGCAAGGTCGGGCTGCACGGCTTCATGGCCGACCGCTATCCGCATGAGATGTCGGGCGGACAGCGCCAGCGGGTCGGCATCGCGCGGGCGCTCGCAATGAACCCGAGTTTCATCGTGTGCGACGAGCCGGTCTCGGCGCTCGACGTCTCGATCCAGGGGCAGATCATCAATCTGCTCGAAGAGCTCAAGCGCGAATTGGGGCTGACCTATCTGTTCATCGCCCATGACCTCGCCGTCGTCCGGCACATCTCGGACCGGGTGATGGTGATGTATCTCGGCCGCCTGATGGAGGTCGCCGAGCGCGAGGCGCTCTATGCCGAGCCGCTTCACCCCTACACCAAGGCGCTGCTCGATGCCGCCCCCGTCCCCGATCCGGTCACCGAGCGCGCACGCCAGCCGCGGGCGCTCAAGGGCGAGCTGCCCTCGCCGCTCTCCCCGCCGACGGGCTGCGTGTTCCACACCCGCTGTCCGCTGGCGTCGGAGGTGTGCTGGACCGAGGTGCCGGAGGTGCGCGAGATCAGGCCGAACCACAGGGTCGCCTGTCACAAGGTTTAGCGGAAGGTCCGCCCCAAAGGGGCGAACGTCCACCCCGAAAGTGCGGAACAATCCACCCAAAACGGTGGACGTCACCCGGAACGAGGCAAGTATTAAGGGAGGATATTCGAGATGAAATTTGCTGGTTTAGCCGTCGCCGCAGTATTGGCGTTCGGGCTCGCCGGAGGAGCCGCGGCGCAGGACAAGCCGGTAAAGGGCGGCACGCTGATCTGGGGCCTGAGCGCCGAAGCCGGCACGCTGGACTGCGGCGGCACCGACACCTTCGCCGTGATCCAGATGGTCGCGCCGTTCTATTCGACGCTGCTGAAGGTCAACCTCGACAAATACCCGGAGGTCGAGGGCGACCTCGCCAAGTCCTGGACAATCTCAGACGATGGAAAGACTTACACCTTCGAGCTCCATCCGAATGTGAAGTTCAGCGACGGCTCCCCGCTCACCTCCGAGGACGTCAAGGCGAGCTATGACCGCTACCGCAAGCCGCCGGAGGGCGTGGTCTCGTTCCGCGAGGCATCCTTCACCGACATCGAGGCGATCGAGACGCCCTCGCCGACGACGGTGGTGTTCAAGCTCAAGGCCGCCAATCCGGCCATGCTTTTGAACCTCGCCGGGCCCAATGGCTGCATCTACTCGGCGAAAAAGCTCGCAGAAGATCCAAGGTTTCCGATCAATAACGTGCTCGGTTCCGGACCGTTCAAGCTTAAGGAATACGTGAAGGGCAGCCATATCGAGGGCGTGCGCAACGAGAACTACTTCCGCGATGGCCTGCCTTATCTCGACGGCCACAAGGCGATCATCTTCACCCAGGCCGCGGCAATGGTGAATGCGCTGCAAGGCGGCCAGATCATGGGCGAGTTCCGCACAATCACCCCCGCCGACAAGAAGCGCTTAGGGGAGGAGATGGGCGACAAGATCAACTTCTATGAGTCCGACTGGAGCACCGGGCTGGTGCTGTCGTTCAACACCAAGAAGAAGCCGTTCGACGACGTCCGCGTGCGCCAGGCGCTGTCGATGGCGGTCGACCGCTACGCCGCCAGCGCGGGCCTCAGAACCACCAGCGTGCTCCGCTCGGTCGGCGGCCTGATCCGGCCCGGTGCGCCGTTCGCGGCAAGCCCGGAGGAATTGGCCGAACTGCCCGGCTTTTCCAAGGACGGCAAGGCCGCCAAGGAGAAGGCCAAGCAACTGCTGAAGGAAGCTGGTGTCGAAAATCTGAAGTTCGAGCTGTTCAACCGCTCAACGCCCCAGCCCTATACGCCGAGCGGCGTGTTCCTGATCGACCAGTGGCGCCAGATCGGCGTCGAGGTCACGCACAAGCAGGTACCGACCGCTGCCTATCGCGAGGGCATCCGCAACGGCAATTACGACGTTGCGCTCGACTTCCTGAACGCCGTGCTGGAGGACCCCTCACTCACGCTGACGAAATACCTCTCGGCCGACATCGCCCCCGATAATGGCTCCGGCTTCAACGATCCCGAGGCGGATGCGCTGTTCGAGAAGCAGTCGCGCGAGACCGATCCCAAGAAGCGCGAGGCCATCGTGCGCGAATTCGAGAAGAAGGTGATCACCGACGGCGCGCAGGTGCCGTTCATCTGGTGGTACCGGACGGTCGCGCTCTCGAGCCGGGTGCATGGCTGGAAGATGTCGCCGAGCCATCTCTACGGGCAGGACTTCGCCGAGGTGTGGCTCGCGCCCGAGAAATAAGCAGCGCTCCGGCGAGGCTGTGACTTCGCCGCATAACGGATCGCCCCCTCTCCCGACGGGGGGAGTTATAACCTTGACTGAACATTCAACGTGTGTTCTTAGTGCCGATCTCGATGAACGGTATAAATCGGACGGTTCACTTATGGATCTAATCACAAATTCGCTTCTCGCGGAATTCTCAGCCGAATTTGAGATCGAGAACCTACCTGAGGATGATAGGTTCGAGAGACTGGCCGCATACATAACAACCAAACGGCACTACGCTGAAACATTTTCGCCAGAGGACATTGTGCTTGGGGGAGATGTCCAGGGCATCGACGCGATCGGGGCTATTGTAAACGGAGTTCTTGTGACTGATCCAGACGGCCTGGACGAATTGCTGGCGGCTGGTGTCGACTACCTCGAAGTGACATTTGTTTTCGTGCAAGCCAAGCGAAGCCCTGCGTTTGAGGCTAGCCAGATGGGAAGCTTCGGATTTGCAGTGGAGCAGTTTTTCGCGCCGGACTCCGTTCTATCAAAGACTACTGCACTCTCGCCAGCTATCGCTGTTATGCGTGGAGTTTACGATAAGAGCAGCAAATTCAAGCGTGGGAATCCCTCGCTAAAACTGTACTACGTTACCACCGGTCGGTGGAGCAACGATCCTGTATTGGAAGAAAGGCGACAGCGCGTCACCAGCGATTTAATGAATACCGGCTCATTCAGCGATGTCGAATTTACGCCGATTGGCGCGCCGGACATTCAGAAACTGTATCAGCAATCGCGCAACGCAATCTCTCGGGAGTTTCAATTCATTAACCGACAGGATGTACCAGAAATTCCTGGGGTTAAGGAGGCATTCGTTGGCTTTGTGCCGGCGAAGCAGTTCCTCCCACTCATATGTGACATTGACGGTGAGATCGTCCGTAGCTTGTTCTACGACAATGTGCGTGACTTTCAGGGCTATGTAGAAGACGGGGCCAACGACGAGATGAAGAAGACGTTGGAGTCAAACGCTCGCAGTCGCTTCGTGTTAATGAATAATGGCATAACGATTATCACGCGCAACATGACCCATACTGGGGCGCGTTTTCATATTGAGGATTTTCAGATTGTCAATAGTTGTCAGACCAGCCATGTGCTCTTTGATCAGCGCGCAAATCTTGACGACACAGTACATGTCCCACTTCGTCTGATATGGACGCAGGACGAGGAGGTTATTGAGGACATTATTCATGCCACGAACAAGCAGACTGAAATTAAGGCTGATCAGTTCTTCGCTATAACTGAATTCGGAAGGCAGCTCGAAGCCTATTTTAAAAGCATGCCAGAAGGGCAAAGACTTTTCTATGAAAGGCGCTCTCGTCAATACGATCGACTGCCAATTGAAAAGACAAGAATTGTCGTACAGACGAACGCTGTTCGAGCCTTCGCCGCGATGTTTCTGCAAGACCCTCACAGCACAATCAGACGCTATAAGTCGCTTTCTGATCGCGTCGGGAAAGATATTTTTGTGGCAGGCCACAGACCAGATCCGTATTACACTGCAGCTTATGCAAACTATGGGCTTGAATTCCTTTGGAGGAACTTCAAGCTCGACACTATTTACAAGGTTGCTCGGTTTCAAATCCTGTTGGCATTCAGGCTTCTTGCGAACCCCACTCCGCTTCCGCCTTTTAACTCAAATAAAATTAAATCCTATTGCGAACCCATCCGCAAGCAACTCGCCGACATTCAAAAGGCAGGCGATACCTTCGGGCGCGCTGTAGCAGTCATCGACGAAGTGGCCGGTGAGCATTTCGAGCGCGACAACATCCACACGCTTACTTTCACTGAGAAAATCATTCAGAAGTGCAAGGAACTGACAAAGTGAGCGGCAAGAGCAAAGATGAGGACTACAACGAAGCTGAGACGGCGCGCCGCCGTGACGAGGTAGTTCGCCGAATGGCGAATACCCCGCCTCAACCGAAATCTAAAGCTCGTCCTCAAAAAAAGGAAAGACGAGCTGATCCGGATCGCGCGGCTCCAAAGGGCCGCGACCGGGGAAAACCCTAGTGGACAGTTTTGGAACCGGAGCGGTCAGGTTGTTGATAGGTCAGCCGCTTGCCGACAACGCCAGCAACGGCTTTCTGTGGCGCGCTCCGCGTCAGTGACATTCAGCGCGGTGCGCTCGTTGTACCTGAAATCGAACTCGCCAAGATAGCGCTTGAGGTGCTTGCCGCTCACGTGGTGGTAAGTCCCCATGATGCCGCGCTTGAGGATGCTGAAATAGCCTTCGACGGTGTTGGTGTGCGCTTCGCCGCGAACATACTCACCAATGCCGTGATTGACCGCCTCGTGGCTGGCGAACATCGGCGCAACCAGACGGTACTGGCCTTCGCCGTCCGTCATCAGCTTGGTCTTTGCGGCGTCTTTGAGCTGCGCGTCCAGGATCGGACGGAGCGTCTTAGCAGTAACGCGGGGGATGTGGTGCGAGCGGACCTTGCCCTCCCGCTCAACCAGCGAAAAGACGACTTCCTTGCCTACGCTGCCGATGTTGTCGGCGTTGCGCTTGCTCTTGTGCTTGTTCCGCTCTTTTCCGCCGACGTAGGTCTCGTCAGCCTCAATCGTCTTGCCATCGCCGCCAACAGGAGCCGGGTTCAGCTCGCGCATAGCTTCACGGATGCGGTGCGCCATGAACCAAGCCGTCTTGTAGGGCAGGCCCATCATGCGATGAAGCTGATGCGCGCTCATGCCCTTCTTGCTGGCACACATGAGGTGCGTCGCCAAAAGCCACTTTGTCAGGGGGATGTGCGAGCGCTCGTAAATCGTGCCCACCGCCGCCGTGAACTTCTTCCGGCAGTCTTTGCAATGATACCAGCCCGGCCCCATCGATTTGCCGCCAAGCACCGCTACCCGGTCAAACGAGCCACAGAACGGGCAATACAGGCCATTCGGCCAGCGTATTGCCTCGAAGTGGGCGCGCGCCTTCTCCAGGTCGGTAAAAATCGGGTTGGTCAGATCAACGGTTGCAGGCATCGCTTTTCTCCTATGCCTCTGACCCTATAGGAGAAAGAATGTTCAGTCAAGGTTATAACTCCCCCCGACGGGAGAGGGTGGGGGTGAGGGGTTACGGACTTTCGATAGGGTATAGCCCCTCACCCTGTCCCGAAGGCGAACGCTTATCGTTCGCCTTAAAGGCTCACGACCGGAGAGGGGACCGGATGCTCGGACCGCGCCTAGCCATGAATATGGTCGTGGGGCACCAATGAAGAGACGAAGCGTACATGGCCGGATATATCGTTAAGCGCATCCTCTACATGATCCCCACTCTGATCGGGGTGGCCTTCCTTGTATTCTTGATGCTGCGCGTGGTGCCCGGCGACATCGTCGAGCTGAAACTGCGCGGCGACGGCGCGGCCGTCTCGCAGGAAACCATCGAGGCCGAGCGCACCCGCCTTGGCCTCAACAAGCCGCTCTATGAGCAGCTCGGCGACTGGATGGTGGGTCTGGTCACCTTCGACTTCGGCAAGTCGATGTGGACCGAGGCGCCGGTGTCCGAGGAGATCGGCTCGCGGCTGGGGCTGACCATGCAGGTAGCGATCATGGCGACCATCCTCGCCGTCATCCTCGCGCTGCCGCTCGGCATCATTTCGGCGCTCTACAAGGACACCTGGATCGACCACCTGATCCGCATCGTCACCATCGGCGGGCTCGCCATGCCCTCCTTCTGGGTAGGCATGCTGGTGATCGTCGGGCTGCTCTATTTCTTCAACTGGCTGCCGCCGCTGACCTACACGCCGATCTGGGTCGATCCGCTGGCAAACCTGTCCCAGCTGATCTGGCCGGCGCTCGCCATCGCCTACCGCTATTCGGCGGTGCTGACGCGCATGGTGCGCTCCTCGATCATCGAGGTCATGCTCGAGGACTACATCCGCACGGCGCGCGCCAAGGGCGTGGCCGAGCGTCTGGTCATCGCCCGCCATGCGCTGAGCAATGCGCTGCTGCCCACGATCACGGTGCTGGGGCTGGAATTCGCCTTCCTCATCGGGGGTCTCGTCGTAACCGAACAGGTGTTCAACCTGAACGGCATCGGCCGGCTGTTCGTCCAGGCGGTGATCCGCAATGATTTCACCCTGGCCCAGGGGATCGTGATGCTGATCGCGACGATCTTCATCGTCACAAATCTGATCGTCGATCTGCTCTATGCCTATCTCGACCCGCGCATCCGCTATGGAGGCCGCTGATGGCCACCCTCGACACCGCCGTCCCTGTCGCCAGCGCCCCGCGCCGTCCGTGGGTCATCACCGACTTCGCCGGATCGCAGCCGATCGCGGCGATCTCCTTCCTGTTCATCCTCGCGCTCGCCTTCGCCAGCATCTTCGCGGACTATGTCGCGCCCTACGACCCGCTCGCCCTCGACTTCGAGAATATCCTTACGGCGCCGAGCGCCGCGCACTGGTTCGGCACGGACAATTTCGGCCGCGACATCTTCAGCCGCGTGATCTATGGCGCGCGGACGGCGCTCGTGATCGGCCTGACGGCATCGTTCTTCGGCAGCATCACGGGGGGCGTGATCGGCGTTGTGTCGGGCTATTTCTCCGGGCGCTTCGACTTTTTCGTGCAGCGCTTCATCGACATCCTGCTGTCGTTCCCGATCATCGTGCTGGCGGTGGTCGTCGTCGCCATGCTCGGCCGCAACATCGTGATCGGCATCGACGTGAACCTCATCGTCGCAATCGCCATCCCGATCATCCCCAAAGTGGCGCGGGTGGTGCGCTCCTCGGCGCTGTCAGTGCGTGAGCTGCCGTATATCGATGCAGCGCGTGCCGCCGGATACAGTAACGCGCGGATTATTTTCAGGCACATGGTGCCGAACGTCTTTGCGCCGTTCATCATCATGTTCGCTGCATTTGTCGCACAGGCAATTCTTCTTGAAGCGTCGCTGTCTTTTCTTGGTCTGGGCGTCACCGAACCAACCCCAGCCTGGGGCCTAATGCTATCAGGCAACGCAGCAGACTTTTATCGTGAGGCGCCCTGGATGATCATTTTCCCTGGCCTTGCCATCTCCGTAACGGTCTTTGCCTTCAATCTGCTCGGCGACGGGCTCCGCGACTATCTCGATCCGAAATTTAAACTCTGATTTGCGTGCTGGAGTGGGGACCCAGGACATGCTTTGGGGTGTTGTCGTTACACAGAGTAATAGTGCGGCTCGGCAAAATAATCGTTACGCGGCTGAGGCAGTATAAGTATGTCCAGATGGGGAGGCGCGGCCTTGGGCGATATAGGAAACGACATGACCGAACATGAGCCGTCATATCGTCACGCGCGTAGGGAGGATGCCACTGCACTCGCGGAACTCGCCAATCACGCCGGGGAAGGAATGCCGCTGCGACTCTGGGAAAACATGCGCGGCCATGGCGAGACGGCCTGGGATGTCGGCCGTCGCCGGGCTGAGCGCGAGGAGGGCAGCTTTTCCTATCGCAACGCCGTCATCGCCGAAAAGAATGGAGAGATTGCAGCGGCGCTGATCGGCTACGCGCAGCCCGCCGAGCCCGAGCTTGTCGACTACGAAGCCGTGCCACCGGCATTTATTCCCTTGCAGGAGCTGGAAAATCTGGCGCCCAATACTTGGTACGTGAATGTGCTGGCTGTCTTCCCCCGACATCGCCGACGCGGCATCGGCGCAAGACTGATGGCAATCGCAGAGGAGACAGCCCTGCGCGAAGGCAAACCGGGCCTGAGCGTGATCGTGTCCGACGCCAATACCGGCGCCAAACAACTGTATCTCGCCTGCGGTTACCGGCAGACCGCGACCCGGCCAATGGTGAAGGATGGCTGGGACAGCGAGGGCGAGCACTGGATCCTGCTCACTAAGGCGCTTTAGATTGCCCGCCAGGCGCACAACATACGAGGAATGCACCGCCCACCCTTGACAGTGAGGGCGGAAGCAGCCCAATGAAGGGCAGCTTTTCGCGCGCGCAAAAAATGACACTTATTGGCGGACCATGAAGATCAACGGAAACGAAATCCGTCCTGGCAATGTCGTCGAGCACCAGGGCAGCCTATGGGTTGCGGTTAAGACCCAGGCTGTGAAGCCGGGCAAAGGCCCGGCCTACAATCAGGTCGAGCTGAAGAATCTCCTCCACGGCGGCAAGCTCAACGAGCGCTTCCGCGCCTCGGAGACGGTCGAGCGAGTGCGCCTGGAGCAAAAAGACTATCAGTTCCTCTACACCCAGGATGACATGCTGGTGTTCATGAATTCGGACACTTATGAGCAGCTTGAAATCCCGACGGAATTCGTTGGCGAGCGCGCAGCCTTTCTTCAGGACGGGATGATCGTCACCGTGGAGAGCTATGAGGGCAAGCCGCTCGGCGTCTCACTGCCCGATCAGGTGACGCTTGCCATCGCCGAAGCCGATCCGGTGGTGAAGGGCCAGACGGCGGCGTCGTCCTATAAGCCAGCCGTGCTGGAGAACGGTGTGCGCATCATGGTGCCGCCTTTCATAACCGCCGGTGAAAAGGTCATTGTCGACACCAACGAGCTGACCTATGTCCGCCGGGCGGACTGACACGTCCTCCATTGCGCTCAAGCACGCCAGACCAGCACAATCGGCATTCCTGGAGCAGGGATCCATCACTTCGCGGCAGTTTCGGCGTTGACTGGATCTCTGCTCCAGCGGGATTGCTATAGAATTCGTTACTGGAGTTGCCGCCCATGGCCGCCTCAGCGCTGATGACCATGATGTATGCGGCCGCGCGTAAAGCCGGACGTTCGCTCGCGCGGGATTTCGGCGAGGTGGCACATCTGCAGGTCTCACTCAAAGGACCGAGCAATTTTGTCACCGCGGCCGACAAGCGTGCCGAGCAAATTCTTTATGAAGAGCTGTCTAAAGCACGTCACGGCTATGGCTTCCTCATGGAGGAAGCCGGTTTTGTCGAGGGCCCTGACAAAAGCCATCGCTGGCTGATCGACCCGCTCGACGGGACGACCAATTTCCTGCACTCCATTCCACATTTCGCCATTTCAATTGCGCTGCAGCGCGAGAATGAGCTGGTTGCCGGACTGATCTACAATCCCGCCAACGGTGATCTTTTTACAGCCGAGAAGGGCAAGGGCGCATTTTTCAATGACCGCCGCATTCGTGTGGCCGCACGATCCAAGATGGAAGATTGCGTAATCGCGACCGGCGTGCCTCACCGCGGCAAGCCCAACCACAAGGCCTTTCTATCGCAGCTCACGCGCGTCATGGGGGTCGTCGCCGGCATACGCAGGCTGGGGGCAGCCTCGCTCGACCTCGCCTGGACGGCTGCTGGCCGCTTTGATGGCTATTGGGAGCAGGATCTGCAGGCCTGGGATATCGCTGCGGGCCTTGTGGTCCTGCGCGAGGCCGGCGGTTTTGTTACAGATACCGCTGGCGGAAAGGCTATGCTGGAGACCGGCGGCCTTATAGCCGGTAATGAAGTCGTGCAGCGTGGGCTAAGAAAGCTGCTGTTAGAACCGCAAAACGCTTAACGCTAGCCTTGGATATCCGCCAGTCGGCTACAAACTTGCAGTTTTTTGCTGTGGATAAATCAGCTATGTAAGGGATAGCAAGGGGCAAGGAACAAAAATTTCTCAGTCGGGATGCGTTCTGTGAGTATGACGAAAACCCCATATTACAAGACGTTAACGCAACCACGCGTGTTCGTGTGGCGCATGTTCCTGTTCGTCGTACTGGCGGCTTTCATCGCGATCATCCTCTACAATCAGATCCTGAACGCCTTCAAGGTGAACCCGGGGCTGAACGCGCTGATCATCGGTACGCTGCTGTTCGGCATCGTCTACACCTTCCAGCAGGTACTGCGCCTTTACCCCGAAATTCGCTGGGTCAATGCTTTCCGCATCGCCGACCCTGGTCTGACCGTCGATCGTCCTCCTGTGATGCTCGCCCCGATGGCTACCCTCCTGCGCCGCCGCCAGGGTCAGGTGGCGCTGTCCGCGGTCGCGATGCGCTCGATGCTCGACTCGATCGCCGCCCGATTGGATGAGTCACGCGAGACGACGCGTTATCTGGTTGGTCTCCTGGTCTTTCTTGGCCTGCTCGGCACCTTCTGGGGCCTGATGGCAACTGTGCAGTCTGTCGGCCAGACGATCAGCGCCCTCGCGCCGAGCGGCGAAGGCACAGCGGCATTCGACGAGCTCAAGAGCGGGCTGGAGGCGCCGCTGAAGGGCATGGGAGTCGCGTTTGCATCGTCGCTGTTCGGTCTTGCCGGCTCGCTCATTGTCGGTTTTCTCGACCTTCAGGCCTCTCAGGCGCAAACCCGCTTCTACAACGAACTGGAGGAATGGCTGTCAGGCATTACCGAACTCTCGCCCGAAGGCGCCAATGCGCCGCAGGGTCAGCCCGCTCAGCTCCGCTTCGCCATGCTGGAAATGCAGCGCTCCATCGTGGATATTGCCGAAAAGATCGAGCAGGGTCTGCATCGCAGCAACAACAACGAGGCCATCATCGAGCTGTCGAAAGGCATCGACCGGCTGGTGAAGCAGATGCGCGCCGAACAGAAGGTGGTGCGTGAATGGGTCGATGAGCAGGCCCAGCAGCACAATGAACTCGCCAATGTCCTGCGCGAGCAGAACAAGCTAGCCACAATCCTGCGCGATGTTGCTGTGCGCCCGCCGCGGAGCAGCGGCGACCGTTGATGTTTGCGATCCCGATCACGCCGTGAGCCACCGGGAGATTTTCTGATATGGCCATTGCCCGCGCCCGCCGACGTGCCCATCAGGACTATTGGCCCGGCTTTGTCGACGTGCTTTCGACGCTCCTGCTGGTCGTCACTTTTCTGATGTCGATGTTCATGGTCGCGCAGTACTTCGCCAGCCAGGAATCGAGCAGCAAGGACACCGCACTCGCCAAGCTCAACAAGCAGATCGCTTCTTTAACCGATCTGCTCGCGCTCGAGCGCTCTCGCAAGAAGCAGGCCGAGGACGAGCTTGCCAACCTCAGCGCAACTCTTGGTGCGACAGAGAAGGAGAAAAGTCGCCTCGCCGGTCTGCTCGGAGCGGCCGGTGAAAAGGGTTCGTCCGCCGAGCAGCGCGTAACTTCGCTCACCAGCGAAGTTGACGAGCAGAAGAAAATCTCGTCGCAAGCGCTTGCCCAGGTTGAGTTGCTTAATCAGCAGATTGCGGCTTTGCGCCGCCAGATCGCTGCGCTCGAGGCGACCCTCGACACCTCCGAGAAGCGCGATAAGGAAAGTCAGGCGCGCATTGCCGATCTCGGCCAGCGCCTGAACGTCGCGCTTGCTCAGCGGGTGCAGGAGCTGTCACGCTATCGGTCCGACTTCTTCGGCGGCCTGCGCAAGGTGCTTGGCAATCGCGATGACATCCAGATTGTCGGCGATCGCTTTGTGTTCCAGGCCGAAGTCTTTTTCGACAGCGGGTCGGCCGAGATCAGCCCCGAGGGTCAGGCTCAGATGGACAAGCTGGCGAGCGCCATCATCGAGTTGGAGAAGCAGATTCCCTCGGACATCAACTGGGTGCTGCGCATCGATGGCCACACCGATAACCGCCCGATCTCGACGCCGATTTTCGCTTCCAACTGGAGCTTTCCTCCGCCCGCGCGATATCGGTCGTTAAGTACTTGATCGGCCACGGGGTGCCGGCCAACCGGCTGGTCGCTGCCGGGTTTGGAGAATATCAGCCGCTCGTCGCCGGGACGAGCGATGCCGAGATGCGCCGTAACCGTCGCATCGAGCTGAAGCTGACGGAGAAATAGGCTCGCCGCATCCGCTTATCCGCGCTGGACCCTTCAGCGAAAGTTGTAGGACAGGCTGTTGTGGATTGCCGTCGCCGCGACGGCGGCATGGCCCACTGCAACGCTGATCTGGTTGAGGTCTGAAACCACGTCTCCAGCAGCAAGCAGTCCGGGAACACCGGTTTGCTGGTGCTGATCGACCACCAGATACCCCTTTTCGTCGGTGCGCGCGCCGAGCGTAGCCGCTAGATCCGAACGGACATTGCAGCCGAGTGCGGATACAGAACGTCCAGCTCGCAACTCCCACCATCGACCAGATGTGCGACCACGCGTTCGCCGTGCTCCTCGACGTCGCGCACCACGCTTCGGGAGATCGTCACTCCGCCATCGCGAAGCGCTGCGATCCGGCTTTCGTCCTCGGCGCCCGGCAAGTCGGCGAGGAGCAACGTCACCTCCGCTGAATAGGTGCGCATGAACAGTGCCTTCTTCCCGGCGCTACGCACGGTTCCGAGCACACCGATCCGCCGGTCGATGGCTTCATAACCGTCACAAATCGGACAGTAGCGCAGCGAACCTCGCTTCACCGCCGCCCGCAGGCCCGGCATGTCCGGACTTTCGTCGAGCACACCCGTCGCGAGGATGACCGTGCGCGCGCGAATGTCATGCCGACCGGCTTTGGTGATGAAATCGTTCTCTTCGGTTCGGGTGAGCTCGGCGATACGCTCTGTTACGGCCGGCACCGTATTCCTCGGCCTGGGCGCGCAATCGTGCCAGCAAGTCCTCGCCGGAAATCCCGAGATATCCGGGATAGTTATGGCTGACCGGGATGAGGCTGGCACGGCTAGCGCCGTCATCCACTACGACGACCCGCCGCCGGAGTGGTGTGAGATAGGTGGCAGCGGTCAGCCCTGCCGGGCCGCCTCCGACAATCAGGCAATCATATCGACCGTTTCTGGAGGCCTGGTTCTACATCGTCTCAGCCACCTTCGACCCCGACGGTATAACCAACCAGACAGCAGGTGGTTGAGTATGGGCCTTCAAAAAGCAACGGCGTGCCCGTCCTTGCGAGGATCCGACCCGGCGATACAGCCGCCATCCGCGCCTTTCATGATGAGCTGCGCGCCGCCGAAACCAAATATGCCTGTTGAGGGAGGCACAACAACAACGTCATGCCCGAGCGCGGCAAGCCCGGATATCGTTTCTGCAGGCATCGCCGCCTCTATCAGGACCCGACGCCCGCCCAGGACGCGCCAGCGCGGCGCGTCCGCTGCGGCCTGCGGCTGCTGGCCGTAGCAAAGCACGCGAAGCGTCATTTGCACATGTCCTTGGGCTTGCATCGGACCGCCCATCAGGCCGAAAGCCATGAAAGGCGCCCCCGCACCATCCATGACGAAATTCCGGGCAATGACGGTGTGGTACGGGTGCTTGCGCGGGCCAACGTTGTTCGGGTGGCCCGGAGCAAGAGTGAAGCCTGCCCCCCTGTTTTGCATACTGATGCCCGTTCCGGGCACGACGACGCCCGAGCCGAACCCCATGTAGTTGGACTGGATGAAGGAGACCATGAGCCCGCTTTCATCAGCCGCCGACAGACACACGGTGCCACCGGGCTTCGGTGTACCGTGACCGGGATCGCCGGCGCTGTGCGGGCTGATCAAGGCTGCCCGACTGGAGAGATAGGCGGGATCGAGCAGGTTTGCCGGCGACACCTCCATCGCGGCAGGATCCGCGACAAAGCGAGCGCTGTCGGCTAGCGCCAGCTTGGTGGCCTCGATGGCCAGGTGGACCGTCTCGACGCTGTCGACCGGCCTCATCGCCGATCCCCGTCGCTTCGAGAAGGCCGAGCGCCATAAGCGTCGCGATCCCCTGCCCGTTCGGCGGGATCTCGTGAACCGCACAACCGGCGAAGCTCTGGCTGATCGTGCCGCACCACTCCGCCTCATGCGCGGCAAGATCGTCAACGCTGAGGACGGCGCCATGAGCGGCTGCAAAAGCAGCAATCTTCTCGGCCAGTGCCCCGCGATAGAAGGCGGCTCCTTCCGTCTCAGCGATGGCTTCCAGGCTTTGCGCTAGCGGTGGATTAGCAAATATCTCGCCGGTCCGAGGCGGACGACCATCGCGGAAGGAACGCTTCAGCAAAGCCCGGCTGATCGCCGAGCAATGCCGCCGCCTGCTCCCATAACGCCGCGATCACCGGCGACACCGGAAATCCATCGCGCGCGTAGGAGATTGCCGGCTCGGCGAGCGCAGCGAAAGGCAGCTTGCCGAAACGCCTCGACAGAGCGACCCAGGCCGACACGGCACCCGGTACGGTCACCGACTCCCAGCCGCGCTCGGGCATGGTCTTGCGGCCGGCGAAGCGCTGTGGCGTCCATCCTGCCGGCGATCGGCCGGAGGCGTTCAGACCATGCAGCGCTGAGCCGTCCCAGACGATTGCGAACGCATCGCTGCCGAGGCCATTGCCGGAGGGTTCAACGACCGTCAGTGTCATCGCCGCGGCCAGCACGGCGTCAACGGCATTGCCGCCCTTCAGCAGCATCCGCAAGCCCGCTTGCGATGCGAGCGGCTGGGAGGCGGCAACGACATTGCGCCCCATAACGGGGGCACGGGCCGAGGGATAAGGATTCGTGAAGTCGAGCGGACGGTGCATCACTCCTCGCTTGTTGAATGGGCGAAGAGCGTTAGTCTATCAGGACACGGCGCGTCTTGCCGAATGTCCTTCGTCCGAGCGATGGCGGTCGTGAAAAAGCTCCCGCGAGGCCGGTACCGATCGGAACCTACGCTGCCCGGATCTGGCTCAAGAAATCGCGGATGTTGGTGCGCAGTGCTTCGACATCACCGCCGAGCCGTGTTGCCGCCGTCAGCACATTGCCGGCGGCACTGTCTGTCGACGCGGCTGCCGTATCGACGCTGCGAATACTGTTGCCGACCTCCGCAGTGCTGTGCGCCGCCTGCTGGGTACTGGCGGCTATTTCGCCCGTCGCGCCCTCCTGCTGGTGGATCGCCTCGGCCACGCTTTCACCGATGGCGCTCATCTGCGCGATTGTCTCATCGACCCGCCGGATCGCGGCTACCGCTTCCTGGACTGCGCCCTGAATGGCAGCGATCTTGTCACGAATGTCGGTGGTCGCGCGGCCGGTCTGAGTTGAAAGCGACTTCACCTCGGCTGCGACGACGGCAAAGCCCTTTCCGGCCTCGCCGGCCCGCGCCGCTTCGATGGTGGCGTTGAGCGCGAGCAGGTTCGTCTGGCTGGCCACATCTTCGATCATCTGGATGACATCACCGATCTCGCCTGCCGCACGCGCCAGGCTTGCCATGATGGCGTCGGCCTGCTTTGCCTCGCTCACCGCCCGGCCGGCGATCTGCGCCGAACTCGCCGATGCTGCGCCCGATCTCCCGAACAGAGGCTGACATCTGCTCCGCCGCGCTCGCGGCACTGTGCACTGCGGCGCTTGCCTGCTCCGCGGACGTGGTAACGGACGTTGCACTGCGGCTGGTGTCCGCGGCCATCGAAGACATGTCGCGCGCGGTTTTCTCGATCTCCGAAGATGCGTCAGCCAGCGCTTTCGACAGGTTGTTGCCTGAACGATCGAATGCTGCGATCAGCTCCTCCATCTGGCGCTGGCGGTTCTCTCTCACGGAGAGATTGTTTGCCTGTTCGGCTTCAAGCGCGCTCACTCTCAGCGCATTCGTTTTGAAGGTCTCGACGGCTTCGGCCATCTTCGCCAGTTCATCGCTCCCACCGCGCGGCACGGTGACGTCGAGATCCCCATTCGCCAAAGCGAGAATTGTCGCATTGAGCCGGCGCAGCCGCCGCAGGATGGTGGTGCTGATGAACGCCCAGGCGATCCCGACCGAGAGAACGCTCGCCGCCGCCAGCAGCACGAGCACCAATTTGGTGCGCGAAATGCCGGCCGCCGACGCTCGCATCGCCTCGAAGGCGCTACTGCGCGCCAGATCGACGGTCTGCTGCACCTCGCGTGCGAGCGCCTCGGCCTTGTCGGTGTTGGCCACAACGAGGGCCATGCTCTCCTTGCCGGCCGACAGCTCCCTCTGGCGGGCACTGAGGATGCCGTCCTTGTCCGATGCCAATTTCAGGAAATCGGCAATCGGCTGAGCCAGGCCCTTCGCCGTTTCGTTCTCGCCGAGCTTGGCTGCCGCTTTCTGGATGCGGGCCACACTCGCGATCATCCGCTCGCGCAGCGGCCGGAGGAGGTCTTCGCTCGGGCTCAAGGACACTTCGGTCAGGATGCCAAGCAGCAGATTGCTTTCCGCCTTCAGCTCGCTGAGGCCTTCGAGAAGGGTCGCATCGCCGTCGGCGAGCCGGCTGAGGTCGGTCTTGATCTGCAGCCTGATCCTCGCCGTCGCCGGCCGAACGCAGCCCGATCATCAGATTGAAATTGGCGTCATCGACAAGAGGGGTAATTTTGCCATAGAGCGCACGATGCGCCGCAATGCTGCGCTCCAGGAGATGCGAACGCTCCGCGGAAAGCGCGAGCGTCTTGGCGACGGCCGCGGCGAGCTGGCTCGTGCTGGCAGTCAGACCTTCGACGACCTGGCGCAGCTTGGTTACCGTCTTCTGGCCAACGCCGGTGACAGCCAATCCGTCGAGGCTCTCGCTCATGGCGCTTGCGCGCTGCTTGACGTCGGCCGCGGCCTTGTCGAGTTCGGTCTTGCTGGAGCTGAAGGTCAAGAGCGACGAGGAGGCCGCAAGCGCCGCGGCCTGACGTGCCAGAACCAGCGCGTTCGTCATGCCCGGCAGGCTGTCGGTCTCGATGGCATGAAGGTCATCGCCGATCCGGCCATAGGAGTTGAACGCCACGGCGCTTGCTGCGATCGCGAGCCCTGCGACGACCGCAAATGCACCTAGGAGCTTGGGACCGATGCCGATCCCTCCGCTGCCGGCTTTCGCCGGCCGCCCTGAAGCGGAAATCGGCAGGGACGTGCTCTGGGTCGACGGGCATCAAGCTGGTGGATGAGCATACTAGGGCACTCGCTGTTGGCTCGACATCGCAGGAGAGGCGGGCCTTCGCCTGCCTCCGATCTCTACAGCGAAAGTTTTCAGCCGCCCGCCTGGGTGAGCGAGGTGATCGGTTTGAAGCTGCCATCGGCCTGGATCAATGTCAGGAACACGGTGTCGCTGCCCTGATTGTCGTCCGGTCCGTAGGTGAGCTTCACGCCGCCCAGATCGAAACTGTTGCTGAAGACCGTGTCGAGAAATGCCTTGCGGGTCGGCTCGCCCGACAGCTTCTGAAGGGCTGCGATCGTCAGCTTCCCGACCAGATAGCCCTCCAGAGACACAAAGCCGGGTTTGGCACTGGCGTCAGCGGCTTTGAGCGCTGCGTGATAGGCGGCGACAACCGGCACCGAAGCGTCCTCAGGAAACGGCACGACCTGGGTGATGACAACACCATTGCCGGCCGCGCCCAGCTCCTTTGCAAGCGCATTCGAGCCAACAAAGGAAATATTGATGAACTGGGCATCAAGCTTGATCTGCCGGGCAAGCTTGATGAATTCGGCGCAGGGCTTGTAGGGCCCGACCATGATCACAGCTTCCGGATTGCCCTTGCGGATTTCCAGCAGCGCCTGCTTTACGGCGACGGTATTGCGCTCGAAAGTCCCCTCGGCGACGAGCTTCATATTGCGCTTCTCCAGCGCCTTCTGCACGCCAGCCAGCCCCGCACGGCCGAAGCCATCGTCCTGATAGAGGATCGCAATGCGCGTTGCGCCGCGATCCTTGGTCAGGCGCTCCACCATTGTCTCGGTCTCCTGGAAATACGAGGCGCGGACATTGATGACATTCGGCTTGAACGGATTGCGCAGGAACTCGGCGCCGGTGAATGGGCCGATGAACGGGACGCCTGCCTCTGCAGCAATCGGCTGGGTCGCGGAGGAGGTCGGGGTGCCGACCGGTCCTATCAGGCCGAACACCTTGCTCTCATCGAGAAGCTGCTTGGTGACCTCGATGGACTTGTTGGGCTCGTAGCCGTCATCCTTGGAGATCAGCTCCAGCTTGCGGCCATTCACGCCGCCAGCTTTGTTCACCTCCTCGAAGGCCGCCAGAATGCCGGTGCGCATGTCCTGGCCGAGCGCCGCAGCGGGTCCTTCCAGAGCCGCGGCCTGGCCGAAAACAATCTTATCGGCGAAGACGCCGGGATCAGCGCGCACGCTGGAGAACGTCGAGAAGAGACCAATGGCTGTAACGACGGACAAAAGCAGCCGTTTTTGCATGAGCGATCACCTGGTTGCGTTGACTTGCCGACCACAGCTACCAGCATTTCCTTCCCGTTCGGTTTGCCGGTTCATGCAAATTTGTCCGTGGGGCTGCATTCCGGCATCGTGATACATTCCCGGCTGTCGCCTCCCAGAGCGGACCGGCACTGCTTTTAGACCCGAGTGACCCCGTGTCTCAGACTGAACATCATCAGATTGCCGTCATTGGCGGTGGTCCCGCCGGGCTGATCGCTGCCGAAATTCTTGCCGGCGGTGGCGCTGACGTGGCGGTCTACGAGCGGATGCCGACGGTTGGCCGGAAGTTCCTGCTCGCCGGTCGCGGCGGTCTCAATCTGACACATAGCGAGCCGCCCGGTGTTCTGCTCAGCCGCTACGGTGCGGCGGAAGCGTATCTGCGTCCGGCACTCGACGCCTTTCCACCCGAGGCGTTGCGGGCCTGGTGTGAGGGAACTCGGCCAGCCGACCTTTGTCGGTTCCAGCGGCAGAGTATTTCCGACCGCGATGAAGGCATCGCCGCTGCTGCGCGCCTGGCTGCGGCGGCTCGCGGATCTGGGTGTCACTTTCCGGCTGCGCCACCGCTGGGATGGTTGGGATAGGGAGGGTCGTCTGCTCTTCACCACGCGCGACGGGCGGGAGGTTGTCTCGGCGGGTGCGACCGTCCTGGCGCTTGGCGGCGCGAGTTGGCCGCATCTTGGTGCAGACGGCAGTTGGGTGTCGTTGCTTCAAAATGCTGCTGTGACAGTTAATCCGCTGCGTCCTGCCAATTGCGGATTTATCGCAAACTGGTCGGAAATTTTTACGCGCCGCTTCGAAGGCGAGCCGCTGAAGAACGTCCGGCTCTCGACTGCGGATGTCAGCCTGCGCGGTGAGGCGCTCATCACCCGTTCAGGCCTGCAGGGCACGGGCATTTATGCGCTTTCCGCATCACTGCGCGAGTCGATTGCCGCGACAGGCGAGGCGGTGCTGCGTATCGATCTGCGACCCGGCGTGCCCCATGAGTTACTCGAGAAGCAGCTCGGGGCACCACGGGGCCGGCAGAGCCTTTCCAACGTGCTGCGAAAAGCGACGAAACTGCCGCCGCCAGCGGTCGGACTGCTCCATGAAGCCGCACTCAGCAAGGGAGCCTCTCTCTCTGCAATGGGCCCAGCAGAGCTGGCAATGCTCATCAAATCCATCCCGGTGCGCCTCACCTCCACTGCCCCGATGACACGCGCGATCTCGACGGCCGGAGGCGTCGCTTTTGATGAGCTGGACGAAAGCTTTATGCTCAAGCGTCGCCCGGGCGTGTTCGTTGCGGGCGAAATGCTGGATTGGGAAGCGCCAACGGGCGGTTATCTGTTGCAGGCATGCTTCTCGACGGGGGTCGCCGCGGCGCGCGGCGTGGAGAGCTGGATGAAATTGATGTTCGCCGATCTGCCGGTTTGACCGTCCGCTTGCCAGCGCGATCAGCGAACGCTTAGCCGCTTTCAATCTCCTCACGCAGGATTTCGAGCTCAAGCCATCGCTCCTCGGCTTGCGCAAGTTCGGTTTGCGCCGCGCCGAGCGCAGCCGTGGCCTCCGCGAACGCCTTGGCATCACGGTTATAGAAACCAGGGTCAGCGAGCTTGCCCTGGAGCCCTGCGATATTCTTCTGAAGAGCGGCAATGCGCTTTGGCAGGGTGTCCAATGCGTGCTTTTCGTTGAAACTGAGGCGGCGCTTGGCAGCTCTTGGCGACTGAACAGACGATTGCTCTTTTCCAACAGGTGTGCGCTTCGGCTGCAGGGCCGAGCGCTGCGCGATGTCGGTGCCGCGTTGGGCGAGCATATCCGAATACCCACCGGCGTACTCCACCCAGCGTCCACCCCCCTCAGGCACGATGACCGCGTTCACCACCCGGTCTAGGAAATCGCGGTCGTGGCTGATCAGGAGGACGGTGCCGGCATAGTCGCCGAGCATTTCCTCCAGCACGTCGAGCGTCTCCAGATCGAGGTCGTTGGTCGGCTCATCCAGCACCAGAACGTTGGACGGCTTGGCCAGCAGCGCGCGCCAGCATCAGCCGGCCGCGCTCGCCGCCCGAGAGCACGCGCAGCGGGCGTGCGCGCTCTGCTGCGGCGTGAACAGGAAATCCTTCATGTAGCTGGTCGACGTGGCGGGGCTGACCGCCGACCGAGACCATAGTCGCCGCGCCCTCCCGTCAGCGCCTCGCTGAGCGTCACAGTTCGGATCGAGGCTTTCGCGGCTCTGATCGAGCGTCGCCATCTCGAGGTTGGCGCCGAGGCGCACGTCGCCGCTGTCGGGCGCAAGCGCGCCCGGTCAGCATGGTCGACCAGAGTGGTCTTGCCGCTGCCGTTCGGGCCGACGAAGCCGACCCGGTCGCCGCGCAGAACGCGCAGTCGAGAAGTCATCGACGATCGGCCGGCTCGCCGAAGGCTTTGCTGATGCCCTTGGCCTCGATGACCAGAGCGCTGCCGGATTCCTCCGCCTCGCGCGGCGTCGATCTCCGCCTGACCGGTAGACTTGCCGTGTGGTCGCGGCGTGCCTGCCGCAGGGCGTGCAGCTCGGCTACGCGCCGCACATTGCGCTTGCGCCTTGCGCGTCACCCCGTAGCGCATCCAGTCTTCTTCCGCTGCGATCTTGCGGGCGAGCTTCTGCTGCTCGAGTTCCTCCTGGGCCAGCTGTTCGTCGCGCCAGGCTTCGAAGGCGGACGAAGCCGAGCTCGATGCGCCGGGCTTCTGCCTCGATCGAGCCAGACAGTGCGTGCGCGAGAGATTCTGCCAGGAAACGCCGGTCATGGCTGATGATGCACGAGCGACGCGCGCGATGCCCGCTCAGATGCGTCCTCCAGCCATTCGATGGCCGGCAGATCGAGATGATTGGTCGGCTCGTCGAGAAGGAGAATGCTCGGGCTCGGGCGCGAGCACGCGGGCGAGCGCGGCGCGACGCAGCTTCGCCGCCCGACAGCTGCGTCCGGGGTCCTCTTCGCCGTAGAGGCCGAGCTGCTCGAGCAGGTAGCGGGCCTGGTGCGGATCATCCGCCGCACCGAGGCCCGCTTCGCACATAGTCGCAGCGTGGTTGCGCAAGCCGGAGAGGTCGCGGCTCCTGCGGCAGGTAGCGCACCGCCGCGCCCGGCTGAACGAAGCGCTCGCCTCTGATCGGGCTCGATCAGGCCAGCCGCGATCTTCAGCAGCGTCGACTTGCCCGAGCCGTTGCGTCCCACCAGGCAGACGCGCTCGCCGGCCGAAACGGACAGCTCCGCGCCTTCCAGCAGCGGGTGTGCCGCCGAAGGTGAGCGCAATCTCGCTGAGCTGGAGAAGCGGAGGAGCCATTCTGTCCGGGATCGTTGATATCGGGCTTTTTGTATAGGCGGCCGAACCCGGCCTATGCAACCCGCGAGGGCCGACATCAGCGATCGGCCGCACGCAACGTTGTTGGGGTGACGCCAAGCCGGCGGCGGAACTGGGCCGTCATATGAGCATGGGATGCAAAGCCGCAGGCATAGGCGATCTCGCTGAGATCGGCGTCGCTTGTGCGCAGCAGCGCTCTTGCGCGCGCGATCCGGCGGTCAATGATGTAGGAATGCGGCGGCTTACCCATCGCGGCCTTGAACGCCCGCGCAAAAAAGCCTGCGGACAGGCCGATTACTGCAGCCAGCTCTTCGAGCGTCAATGCGGCCTCGAGCTTCTCCTCGATTAGCTCCTCTATCGTGCGCCGGCGACACGGCGTCATCCATCTTGCCAACGGAGGCCGAGCGGAGCTGTGTCGTTCGACGAATGTAGTCGCTGCGAGATTTAGAGCATGATGCTCAGCCACCAGTGGATCGCGGAAGGTGCAGGCAAGCAGCCAGCGTCTCAGATGATGCGCGGCATCGATTGCGGCCGGCTCCACGAGATCGTTGAAACGTCTTGTACGAAGACTTTCGGTGTTCGAGCCGCCCACCAGCGCGAGCGTCAAATACTCCCCGCCGCCGCGCGACTGTGAGTACACGTCACAGCCGGCTGGCACGAAAGCGAGACTGTTGGCCTGCGTGCAAAATTGCACTTTGCGGTCGCTTGCGAAAGCGTGGACGCCTGTCTGTTTCTCGAAGGCAAAGCCGATCACCGGCCGGCCTGGCGTATAAGCGGCCTCATAAGCCTGGCGCGGCAGAAGCTCGAGCCGATACGCTCCAACAACGGCATGCCGGACCCGTTCGGCCGTGGATTGTTCAGGTTTCGGTGACATGCCCGAAGTCTAGCAGCAGCCGAGCTGTGGATCAGCCCCCGGTGCGATTTAGAAGCAATTTTCAGTCGGTTTTGTGAAAGCGCCCGAGTGCCCGGTCGGGCATCATCTGGAGACCTCAAAGTGGAGCACCGCCATGCTGTTTTCGCTCGATGAACTCGACGCCGCAACCACACTCATCCGTCGGCTCATGCCGCCAACTCCAGCTATTGCCTGGCCTTTGCTGCGCGCGCGGACCGGTGTTTCCGTCGTCGTCAAGCACGAAAACCACACGCGCCGTGGGCGCATTCAAGGCTGCGTGGCGGCCTCTGCGTACTTGGACGCGCTGCGCCAGGCGGGCGCACGGATCGCCACAGGGCGTCGTCAGCGCCACGCGCGGCAACCACGGCCAGGCCGGTCGGCCTGGCGGCAGCGGCGCCATGGTCTGTCCGCGCGATGGTCGTCGTGCCGCGATGGCAATTCCGCCGAAAAGAATGCGGCAATGCGCGCTCTAGGCGCCGAGTTGGTCGATCGCACGGCGAAGACTTCGATGACAGCACGGGAGCATCGCGGCTCGGCATCTCGCGGCACGAGCGCGGACTGCACATTTCGTCCCCGTCGTTCCACGAGGATCTCGTGCGTAGGGCGTCGGCCACGCTACGCCCTGGAGCGTGTTCCACGGCAGCCGTCCGATCTCGATGTCGTGTTTACGTGCCGATCGGCCATGGGCTCCGGGCTTCTGCGGCGCTGATGCGGCGGCGCGCGACGCATGCTCGGGTTGAAGACCCAGATTATCGGTGTGGTTGCTGAGAATGCCCCCGCCTTCGCCTTGTCCTTCGAAGCCGGTCGGCCGGTGCCGACCAATTCCGCCCGGACTTTCGCAGACGGCATGGCGTGCCGCGCACCGCAGGAGGAAGCGCTAGCGATCATGCTGAAGGGGGCCGCGCGCATCATTCGTGTCAGCGAGGACGAAATTGCCGAAGCCGTGCGCATTCTTTACACCGACACGCATAACCTCGCCGAAGGTGCCGGTGCCGCCGGGCTGGCGGGCCTCCTCAAAGAAAAAGAAACGATGCAGGGCAAGAAAGTTGCGGTGATCCTGTCGGGCGGCAACATCGACATGCCAGTCTTTCATCAGATCCTTGGCGGAAGCACTCCGCTGGTTTAGGAGAACGGCAGCGCTGGCCCGCCACCGGAAACTCGCGCGCCGACTACACCGGCGTCTCCTTCAAAGAGGAATGGAAGATTTCCCCGGACGTGCTCGCTGTGCCGGCGGGAACTAAGGCTGCATGATCGCCGCGGCTACGGCAGACGCGCTACAGTCTGCCGGCCCGCACCCCGACGGCGCATCTTGTCCGTCTGCGGTTCCCCGCTATGCCTTGTTTACGCGCGCGATGGCGTCGCGAATCAGAGCCTTTGCCTCTTCGGCATTTCCCCAGCCGAGCATTTTCACCCATTTGCCGACTTCGAGATCCTTGTAGTGCTCGAAGAAATGCTGGATCTGCTCAGCGAGATCGAGGGCATGTCCTTGTAGCTTTGCACGCCCGTCATAGCGCTTGGTCAGCTTGTGGGTCGGCACGGCGATGATCTTCTCGTCCATCCCCGCATCGTCCTGCATCTGGAACACGCCGATCGGGCGCACATTGATCACCGCGCCGGGGATGATCGGCCGGGTATTGGCGACCAGCACGTCGATCGGGTCGCCATCCTCCGAAAGCGTGTGGGGCACGAAACCGTAATTGCCGGGATAGCGCATCGGCGTATAGAGGAAGCGGTCGACAACCAGCGTCCCGGCCTCCTTGTCCATCTCATATTTGATGGGCTCGCCGCCGATCGACACCTCGATGATGACGTTTATGTCCTCGGGCGGATATTTACCGATGGCGATGGCGTCGATGCGCATGGAAGGGACCTCTTTATGCCGAGATTGCCAGCGCCGTGCTGGCGGCCGGGATCGACCAGTCGGCGCCAGGGTTATGGCATAATATAGCGGCTTCGCCGAGAGCGGTGTGACGATCTGCTCATGGCCGGGCCGCCCGCGAAAAGCGTGCTCCTCATCTTTCCTTAAATGCTTTGAAAAAAGAAAACTCCGGCAGGCGGGTGATCGCTATTGCAAGAGCGCCGCCATAGACTGCTCCCAATCCCGCGCCTCTTTTTCCGCCTTTGCGCGCTCATCCTGCGATAGCGAGCCAAGGAGCTGGTCGAGGTTGAAATCGCTCACGCCCGCCTCGCGCGACAGGAGATGCCATTTCCCGGCAGCAATCACATCGACCTTCGTACCGGCACCATAGGCATAGGCGCGGGCAAGACGATTTTGGGCAACCGGATTGCCCTTCTCGGCCGAGCGGCGGATGAAATCCAGGCCGAGCTTCTCGTTCTTGGGAATGCCTTTGCCGTTGAACAGCATGATGCCGTATTCCAGCTCGGCATTGTTATGGCCGGCTTCGGCGGCCCTGCCGAGCCAGTAAACCACCTTGGCATCATCGCGCGGGACGCCCCGTCCCTCCTTGTAAAAGGCGGCGAGATCATATTGTGCCGGCGCATAATCGAGATTGGCGGCCCGCTCCATCAGCTCGGCTGCTTTGGCCAGATTCTGCGGGCGGGCAAAGCCTTCGACATAGATCAGCGAGAGATTGTACAAAGCCACTGGATGGTCTTTGGAAGCAGCGAGTTCAAAGAAATCAGCAGCCTGCTTCTTGTTCTCCTTGATGCCGCGCCCCTCTGCCAGCAGAACGCCGAGCGAGAACTGTGAATTGACGTCGCCAAGGGACGCACCCCTGGCATACCAATCGACGGCTTTCCCAAGATCCAAGGGGACACCAAGACCCTGCTCATACATCTGACCGAGCAAGGTGTGAGCGGGCGCATCGCCTTTCGCGGCAGCGGCTTCCGCAAGATCTTTGCCTCCTGATAGCGGCCTGCGTCGAACGCGGCATAGATCGGATCGGCGACGATTGGTGGTAACTGGCTTTCCTCGGGCGTGACTTCGGTCGGCTTCCATCCGCTTACCGCCGCCGTCTTGCTGGCTGCCATCGCTGGCACGACCACTGTCACAAGACAAAGCGCGATCAGATATGCCCGATAATGCACCACTCTTGTCCCCGCTCCTCTACAGATGGGCCTGAACGTCCTCGGCCCCGCAATAAAAAGCGAGTCGCTGAAGCCTTTCGCGGATGATTTGCGGATCATCCCAGATTTCCGGGCCTGGAATGAGGAAATCGGCCCCCGCCGCGGTGAGGGTGCGCCAGGTGGATTCGGGGGCGTTTGATGGAATGTGGGCTGCGCATGGAATTTCGATCAGAGCGCTCCACCAGTCGATCATCTCGGCGAGGTCGTCCAGCGTCTCACCGCCGCGGCCGAAGGCTATGTAATCTATGCCAGATTCGCCCAGGGTCAGCGCCTCGTGGCGTGACAGACGGCAGTCGGCACCGACGATTTCAGCCTCTCCAACGGCAGAACGCGCGAGGTGGATAGTGCCGGACTTTTCGGCGAGATGTACACCATCAAAGCCCTGGACGTTTGCCAGAATGGACGGATTGTCGGTGAGAACGGTGGCATTTTGGCGATGGGCCGCCGCGACGATCGCCCGCAGGGTGTCGGCCGGCCCCTCGCCGATGACCAGCAGCGAGGGCGCGCCTGCCGCCGCGAGCGCGCCCTCGACAAGCGAGGGCTCGCCGGCGAACGCGGCAGGCATGCTCAGATAAAGCTGACAGCGAGACGACATCGCCGGCCGTCCTCCGCTCCCATCGCAGATCCGCTAGATGAGCTTGCCCAGCGTCGCGGCCGTGTCGGCCATACGCGAGGAAAAGCCCCACTCATTGTCATACCAGGCCATCACCCGCACCAGCCGCCCGTCGACGATCTGCGTCTGGTTGAGATCGAAGGTGGCGGAGTGCGGATCGTGATTGAAGTCGGTCGACACCAGCGGCTCCTTCGTGACCGCGAGGATGCCCTTCAGCTCCTGTTCGTGCCGCGCTGCTCCATCGCAGCGTTGACCTCGTCGACCGTGGTCTGGCGCGGTCGGGATGAAGTTCAGGTCGATGACCGAGACGTTCGGCGTCGGTACGCGGATCGCGGTGCCGTCGAGCTTGCCGGCGAGTTCGGGCAGCACCAGCCCGACCGCCTTGGCGGCGCCGGTCGTGGTCGGGATGATGTTCAAGCGCGGCGGCGCGGCGCGCGGTGCAGGTCCTTGTGCTCGACGTCGAGAATACGCTGGTCGTTGGTGTACGAGTGGATGGTCGGTCATATAGCCGGACGTGATGCCGCACAGATCGTTCAGCACCTTGGCGACCGGCGCCAGGCAGTTGGTGGTGCAGGACGCGTTCGAGACCACCTGGTGCTTCGGCTCGAGCTTGTCGTGATTGACGCCGTAGACGACGGTGAGGTCCGCGCCCTTGGAAGGAGCCGAGACCAGCACCTTCTTGGCGCCGGCGTTCAGGTGGACGGAGGCTTTCTCCTTATCGGTGAAAATGCCGGTGCACTCCATCACCACATCGACACCCATATCGCGCCAGGGCAGCTTGTTCGGATCGCGCTCGGCGAGCACCTTGAACGGGCCATGGCCGACATCCATCATGTCGCCATCAATTTTTACGTCTCCATTGAAGCGCCCGTGCACCGAATCATATTTAAACAGATGTGCGTTCGTCGCGACCGGACCGAGGTCGTTGATGGCGACCAGTTGCAGATCCCGGCGGTCGTTCTCGATCATGGCGCGCAAGATGTTGCGCCCGATGCGCCCAAAACCGTTGATTGCGACCTTGATTGCCATGTGAATACCTCCGCCTTCGTCGTCCCGACCTGGTGCGATTGGCGCGTCCTGCGCCGCGTCCTAGTGGTAATTGATGAGTTTCAGGCCAAAAGGCAAGGCGTTTTCAGGCCGCAGCGGCACTGATGTTGTGTTAGCTTGGGGAGAATGACGGGTTATTATCATTAAGCTTTTTTTAAATCGCTGCTGGCAAAGTGACGGTAGTTCAAAGGGTTGATTTTATCTTGTTCATTGCGGCAAGAGGGAAGACCCGGGAAGTCCGATCATGTTGCACCCTGTCTGTTAAGGGCGCCAGCGGCTGGTCAAAGGGGGAGTTGGCCAAGGCATGAGCAGGCCAGCGGAAATGAGACAGAGCAACGGCGCGCGGAGCATGGCCAAGTCCGGCGGGGGAAAGACAGGAGTTCGGCGGCAGGCGGGGAGCGGCAGCCGGAGATCCGACAACAGCAATTCGGAAGCCAAGGGCGTCGATGCCGATATCGCACGCCTGCGGCAGGAAGCCGAGCAGTTGCGTGAGGCGCTGGAGAGCGAGCAGCAGCGCACCAGGCAGCTCGAAGAAACGCATGCGACGGTCGCCGACCGCCTCCAAAAGGCGATCGCGTCCATCAGGCAGTTATTGGAACGACAGGGCTGACGTCTTGGCGCCCTGACGATCGAAGGAGGGCGCAATGGGCCACGTGACGGTGGAAGTCAATGGCCGGCAGTACAAGATGTCCTGTGAGGCGGGGGCGGAGAAGCGGGTCGCCGATCTGGCGGCCTTTGTCGACGGTCTGGTGCAGGACATCAAGGGCGGATACCGGCATATTCAGGATGAGCGCGTCTATCTGATGGCGGCGATCATGGTCGCCGACCAGCTCTTCGAAGTCCGCGACGAGCTGCAGGCGACACTGGCGCAGATTTGCAATCTGCGCTCCTTTCAGGCAACCGACAGCACGATGACCTATGTGCCGACGAATGACGTCGCGCGGATCGTCGATGCCATCATCGCGCCGGCTGCAGGCGCTCGAGGAGAAGCTCGCGCGGACCGGCACGGGCTGAGCCCTTACATTTTGCGGAGCTCTCAGTATCGGGCCGCAGCCTGAAGCGAATTACGCTGTCTCGCCAAAGGTGAGGGTTGTCCAGCGGCTGCTCCGCATCCCGAGCCGGCCAGGCGAGGCGGAATGCGATTGGGGCATGACCCGCCATCTTCACACGGACAGTGCGCTATCGCCTGCGCGTCGAAGCTGCCGAACCGAGCATCCCAGTTCACGGCCGAGTTTGACCCGAAGGCGACCAACTCTGGCCGTCTGGTCATTCCCGCAAAGCGGTGTTTGCGGTCGCTACCATAGCTGACAACGGAGCGCGGTCTCTATGCACCTCTGCCGTTACTGCCTCGGGGAAGGCGCCGGCTAGGCTGACCTCGAATGCAGCGTTCGATCTATTTGGTCACCCTTCGAGCTTCGAGGTGCTTCAATTAGCTAAACACCCATTTTTCCGCTTGCATCATTTCTAATAACTTTAGGTGGGGGCGTTTAAACTCGGTATCATCGAGCACATCTGGAATTCGTGGGCGCCGATCTGGATCACCGCGCAATCGTTCCATGGTAACAACACTTAGCCCCCGTTGGACAGCCATAGCAATGACGTAAGTGTCGGCTGCTGTTCTTTGTTAATTTCTTTCACAAGCTCTGGATATTTTTCGAGCACGCGGCGCATGATGGCTCGCTCATCCGTGTCGGGCTCGAAAAATGCTTCTTCGCGTTCCTTAAGCCATCCCTTCAGTTCATCGGAACCTTTACGCCCGGCTTCTTCTGAGACTTCGCGGGGTGCGATCAAACGGCCTTCTTTAATCAGCCTATCTATTTTGGTCCAGACGCACGGGAATACATCTGGTGGATACACTCGTTCCCAGCCTTCGAGCAGCGCACTGGTATCAAGGCAATACACAGTACCCACCATTCGTCAGCTCCCCGGCGCAAACGCTGCTTGCTCAAGCTTGCTAAATTGACGCGTCCGCACATTCAGATAGTCGGTGGCTTCTGCGACGATCCACCAGACATAATATGTTTGAATAACAAGGCGGGCGAGAGGCTCCACCCATAGTAGATAACGTCATTCTAAAAGGTTCAGGCCCACCTTTTTTAGCTTTGGCACGTTGCTTTTCTTTCTTAGCATCGATTGCCGCTTCGGTTCGCGCAGAGAATTCATCTCGCCTTCACGGTAGAACGCCTCGGTCGTGAGACCAAGTGTCAGCAAACGGCGCAGGGTTGCTTCCTGACTAACATTAAAATCAGAACCGATAGAACTAAGACTTTCATCGTCCCAAGTCGAGGCCTTGGCGCGCCTGTGTGCAATAATGACCGGATGGTTGAGGAATGCTCGCTCAGGCATTAATAGGGCGGCCGCAGCGGCATTGCAAAATACCTCGATCGCGCGGGCTTCGGGTGGACGCTCCGTGTCCGCATTAGTAGACCTAAAATCGGTTAAAGCGGATTTGCGAAGCGCGAGATGCATTAATTCATGAGCTAGTGAAAAAGTCTTAGCGTTTGGAAAGTCAGCATTATTAACAGCAATTATAGGCAAAATTTCGTGCGGAACTGCAAATCCGCGTGCTTCGCTCCTTTCAACTTCGGATGTTTGAAAGACAAGAATGCCTGCTGTTTCGATTATCTTGCGCCATGCGCGAAAGCCTTCATCCCCGTTACCCCAACTCGCCTGTTCGGTCGAGCTAATGCCAGAATTTTGCGAGACGTGCAGCCAGTTCTTCCGGAGACGTCCGACGACACCTAGGAATGATGAATTTTGGTGGTGCTTCACCCAGTTCCTCGAATAATTCTAGCGCTGCTTCGCGGCGCTCTTGCGCCTGTCGTACTTCAAGGGCTAAGCGTGGACTTAAACGACCAGCAACAACGCCCGGTAACCGACGGAAATCCTGTAGGGGGCGAAAATCAGTTGGTGACTTTGGCAGAAAAGTGCTGTCGGTCGCTTGTACTTATTCGCAAGCAAGCGAAGTTGCCGCATAGTTGGATGATCCTCGCCATTCTCCCAAGCTTCAATTTTTGAAACTGAGGTGTGCGCTGCCTTTGCCGCGGCCTCTATGTCAAGATGCGCGCTCTCTCTTGCCCACCGGAGAACAGCGGGCGTAATGGGTGCCTTGGGGCTTTTTTCGGGCATAAGCAGCAATCTGGCGGCTTGACCGTCTGAGTTCAATGTATGTGATTTGCTGGTGCCCGGTCACGCACCGTAAACAACACCCAACATTGGCTACCTCGAGCGAAATCGCAGAAATTCTAATGGAAACCTGCACACGCCGAGGGGGCCTACTCTCCCGACAATGGCGGCGAAGGCGGACGTGAGGCGTCTTCTGTCGCTGGCGAGTGGCACGAACGAGGCCATTCCGGCGGTGTTGAACATCCGGCTCAACAGCCGGTTGTGACCCGAAGACGACCATCGGCCACCATCGCTCTACGTTCACAAAGCCTACCTTCTCAATCGAAGCAATCGTGCTGCCCAATTCCAAGAAAAAGACGAACGGCAGTAGCGCCAGGAACCAGATCTTCTTTAGCAGCAGCAGCGCAATTCCTATCAGTCCGGCGGCTGCCGCCCCGGTGGCCTTCTTACCAGAACCGGTTAGCGTCTTATAAACAAGAGCGCCGACGCCGAAGGTCGCCACTGTATCCAAGCCAGGGCTAAAATCGGCATAACGCCCGCCGTCGTTGTACTTGTATGCATGAACGGCCGGCTGGAGCACATTAGATGTGCCATTGAACATTGCCGCGGTGCCAATCCAGGTGATTGCTGCAAAGCCTTTTCTACCTAGCTTAAGGGCTCTTGCATTGACTATCTGATCACCGGAATCGGCATGTGCTTAATGGCCCAGTAGACCATGGCATTTGTTCTATCGAGTTTCGGCTCTACAACCCATCCATCAATATGAATATTCGGGTAACCCGGCGCTCGGTGCGCATTTGATTTATTGGTATTTTCTTGAATAACAGCCATGATTTTTGAGGGCTCAATAAACGCGTCCCAGTCATCTGTCTTCAAGTAGCCAACTTCGCTAAATTCATATGTTGAGACACCACCGGTGAAAGGCCCTTCTACTTTCATCACCAGTGCGTCGGGCTTGAAATCACCATGGCCTTCCGTAATACGCACGATCGGCTGCCTCCGCGCCAAGCACCAGCGCGTCCTCATTGGCCAGAGATCGTAGAGTTGCCGGCAGGCAAAGACTGCGAGCCAGGACCATACTGCCAATTAAGTCGCGAGATTCGCCGGCCATCTGCTTGATGAGAGCGGTCTCGCTATGGAGACCAATCGAACTGAGCAGAACAGAAATGGCAGTAAGGCAAATTTGCGTATCATTTTCATTCCCTAAATTCTTATTCGGCCAGCTATAGGGGATCGCGACCACGACATCTATGCAAAGCAGTTTATTCCACAACAAAAATGGCGAGCCACGGGTGCGGTATTACAGCCGTAGTCGAAAATGATGGCCGTGATACCTCCGGTTGTCTGGCTAAATGCGTTAATCGTGATACTTACCACCGACAGCTAACTAATTGCTGCTTTTGGCCCATCGCGCACCGACCTGCGCGTCCGGGCGGAGTTTGGAATCACCGGCAAGGTGGCCTGTCGCTGATGTCACAAGCGGCGAGGCCTGCAGCGGGTGAGGGGACCGGCAGGGGCATGGCGGTCGGAACCTCCATGCGGAAGCGGACGCGCCAATCCAGCACGCCCGTTGGAGAAGCCGATATAACCCGCGCAAACGTGCTCGCCCACTGGCGCATGCCGCCCGACTTGGCTATTTTTGCCCCCGGCTTTACGCGGTGGGCATTACCGATGCGGGCGCACAACTTTCGCCGTTACGGCGTTTCTCTGGCTCGCAGTTCCCGGATAGGCCCTTCTCTACCAACTGGCATGATGGCAACCAGAACGAGAACGAAACGGTCGGCCGGCTTGGCTGCTCGCGCATCATCGACAGCGGCGTGCGCAGGGATCGCGAGATCGCCTTCAACAATCGCGGCCTCGCTGATTTCCACCAGGGCAATTTCCAACAGGCGATCGCCTACTACGATGTCCGCCCTCGATGTTATGCCGGGGCTACACCTTTCCGTTAAATTAACCGGTGCCTGGTCTATCACCTGAGCGGGCAGTACACCCGACCGCGCGATGGCCTACTGCACCCAGGCGATCCGGCTCGATCCGCGCGACGCCGACGCCTGCACAAGGATCGTGGGCGCTCCAATCACGCCAAGGGTGACTACGATCGGGTGATCGCCGATTACGACCAGGCCATTCGCCTCGATCCAAGATATGCCCTCGCCTACACCAACGGCGCCTTCTCCTATCATGAGAAAGGCAATTACGATCAGGCGATTGCCGACTACGACGCAGCGATCCAGCTCGATCCGAAGTCTGCGCACGCCTACAATCACCGCGGCGTGGCGTATCCCACAAGGGCGACCTGGCCGCGCCCTTGCCGACCTCGACGAGGCCATCCGGCTCGATCCCAAATATGCGGACCCCTACACCAACCGCGGCGACGTCTGGAGCCAGGGCGACTTCGATCGCGCCATTGCCGACTACGACGAGGCGCTCCGGCTGAATTCGAGATCCGTGCTTGCCTTCAGCCACCGCGGCATCGCGTACTACTACAAGGGCGACTACGATCGCGCCATTGCCGACTACGATGAGGCGATCCGGCTCAACCCGAAATATGCGGCTGCCTACACCAACCGCGGCAGAGCCTGGTACGGCAAGCACGACTACGATCGCGCCCTTGCCGACCTCGACAAGGCGATCCGGCTCGATCCGAAGGATGGCATCGCCTACACGGACCGCGGCGAAGTTGGCCAAAGGCGAATACGACCACGCCATTGCCGATTTCGACGAGGCGATCCGGCCCAATCCGAAAGCTGCCGACGTCCGCGCCGACCGCGGGGAAATCTGGGCAGCCAAGGGCGACTACTCACGCCATTGCCGACTTCGACGAGGCGATCCGGCTCGATCCAAATATGCTCACGCCTACAGCAATCGCGGCTATGCCTATCAGGCGCAGGGCCGTTTCCAGCGGGCGATCGCCGACTACTACGAGGCGCTGCGGCTTGATCCCAAGGCGCCCAACGTGCAGACCGGCGCGCCGAGGCGATGCAGCACGCGGCAGGAAAGCCGGTCGAGACCGAAAGGACGACGGGCGGGCCGGTGAAAGAACGCGGCAAAGCCGACCCTGCCGCAGCTCCCGACCGCCTCGACCGGCCGGCGGGTCGCGCTGGTGATCGGCAACAGCGGCTACAAGATGGTGTCGCCGCTCCCCAATCCAGAGGGCACGATGCTGCCGTGATCGCCGCCGAGCTGACCCAGCTCGGCTTCGAGGTGATGGCCCTGTTCGACCTCACCGTCGGCGAGATGCGCCGGCGGCTCGCCCAGTTCGAGGAGAAGGTTTCGGCAGCGGACTGGGTGCTGGTGTCGACGCCGGCCACGGCATGGAGTTCGACGGCCGCAACTGGCTGATCCCGGTGGATGCCCGGCTTGCCAAGATGATCTATGTTCCCTACGAGACCATCGTGCTTCTACCGGGTCATGGACCGGGTGAACGGAGCGAGCAAGCTGCGCATCGTCATGCTGGATGCTGGCCGTAACAACCCGTTCCTGTCGACCATGCAGGTGGCGGGGCGCTCGCGCGCGGTCGAGCGCGGTCTCGCCAAGATCGAGCCGGAGCATGGCGAGGTGGGTACTCCACGCTGCCCTCGACGGCAACGTCGCGATCGACGGCATCGGCGAGCACAGCCTGTTCACCACGGCGTTGCTCAAGCACATGAACGAGGACCTGTTCTTCAGCTTGGCCGATTCTTCCGCAAGGTGACCTCGAGCAGCGTGCTTGAAACCGACTGATCCGAAAGCAGGAGCCGTTCGTCAATGGCCGCCTGCCGGACCAGGGTCTTCTTTTCGCGCTGCTGATAATGGCGAGCACTCTATACGGCGCAGTAAGAGGGCAGCCGGATCCACCTGGAATCGCTCGGAACATCTGACTCGGTTCACGCCGAGACATGAAGACAGGCCGGTCGGCGCAATCTGCGGGATTGCCGATAGAATCCGCGTTAAGCACTTGCCTGTAGCTTAGGGGCGCGGGCCGTTCTGCTTGCGCCGAGGGCGCCGGCATGAACTATGCATAGAAAGTACTGCCGATGATCTGGGCCAGTTCCGCGGACATGCGCGCCACTCTCCCGGCTTTCTACCGGTCGGGAAGCCATCATCGAATTCAAGATGGACGTCTTGATCATCGATGCGAACCAGAATTTCCTCAAGGTGATGGGCTACACCATCAACGAGGTCACCCCGCGCTGACTCATTCTGATATTCGTCGATGACGGCGAACGGGTGAGTCCGGCCTACCGCGAATTCTGCCGGGAGCTCAACCGGGGAACAGAACCATTGCACGCGAGTTCCGGCGCGTGGCGAAAGGTGGCAAAGAGGTCTGGATCGAAGCATCGTACAATCCTGTGCTCGGCCGCGACGGGGAGGCCGGACCCAAGGTTGTGCAAAGGGTACCGACATTACGGCCGAGAAATGCGCTGCCGCCGACATGGAAAGGACAGATTGACGCGATCCATCGCTCCCAGGCCGTTTGTCCATTTCCATCTCAACGGCAATGTCGGGACAGCCGACTGTAACTTCCTGGATGCATTTGGCGTATTCATTGGGCGAAATCCAGGCCAGGCATCATTCGATGTTCCTCGACTCTGCCGAACGCGGCAGTGCGGCCAATAAGGCGTTCTGGCAGGTCCTGCGGCGCGGTGCATTTCAGTCCGGCGAATACCGGCGTTCTTGGCTAGGGTGGCCGGGAAGGTCTGGATCCAGGCGTCGTACAACCCATTTCGATCCCAGCGGCAAGCTGGTAAAGGCGGCAAAGTTCGCCATCGATATCACCAAGGCGGCGCAACTGCGGGATGCAGCTTACCCTGAGTGGCGGGCAAACCATCGACGCCGACCTTACCCAGCATCAACGACGCGATGCAGAAGACCGATCGCCAGATCTCGGCTGCTGTCGATGCCCCACCAGCGCATCTACGGCAACCCGCCAGTCAGCCGCTTCGGCAGCGGAGGAAACTGGTCGCCTCGGTGCAGGAGATCAGCCGCCGCGTGCACCAGGCCTCTTAAGTGTCGGCGAGCGCGGTTGCATAGACCGGCTGGCGCCAATGAGTATCATCGGCGGGCTTTCGAGGGCAGCGGAGCGGATCGGCGAGGCTATACGGCTCATCAACAGCGTTGCCGCGCAAACCAACCTTTTGGCGCTGAATGCCACCATCGAGGCGGCCCGCGCCGGCGAGGCCGGCAAGGGCTTTGCGGTGGTGGCGGCGGAGGTGAAGACGCTGGCCGGCCAAACCGCCAAGGCGACAGAGGAAATCTCGAGCCAGATCTCCGCCGTCCAGACCTCGACCAGCGGCGTCGTGAATGCCATTCAGGAGATCACCGGCATCATCGGCACCATCAGCGAGACCTCCGGCGCCATCGCCGCCGCGATCGAGCAGCAGTCGGCGGTTACGCAGGAAATCTCCTCGAACATGCAGATGGCGTCCTCGCGGGTGTCGACGATTGCCGAAAGTATGAGCCAGATCGCCGAGGCGACCCGGGCCGCGACCCGCTCGACGCGCAAGGTGAAGGAAGCCTCGATTGGGCTTGTGGGGTGACAAACACCTGAACCGGCAGGATCACCGCTTTCTTGCGTCACGTCAGCGATCTATAGTCTCGACATTCGAAAAACAGGCCGGACGATACGCCGGCCTGTTTTCGTTGCGGCTGCCCGCTTCCGCCGACAGCCCGGCCGACTCCCAAGGATAAATTGCTGTTCTCCAGCAGCACAAAATGTCCTTGATGCCGCCGCAATTGGCTGTTGTTGAGGCCCGTGCTGATTTTCACCAGATATCTCTGAAGAGATCCCAGGAAATCAGTGCGCTTCAACTTCCGCCTTGTGAGGCGCCATGACATATCTCAGATACAAGAGCTGTACTAGGCACGCGTTTTACCGTGAATTTGTGAAGATAATCACAGCAATTGCTGTGATGGCATGCATGCCATCAGCCCACGCGCAAACTACCAAGCTCTACCTCGCGCATACCGGCGGTGCGGGATCGCTCTACGAAGCCTGCGCCAACGAGTTCACCCGGCGGGTGAATGCCCATCTCCCGCAGAGCTATCGGGTCGTCCCGGTCGGTGCGAGTGGCCTTGGCGAAGACACGGCCGTGCTTGAGAAGTTGAAGAGCGGCACGGTCGCCATCAGCCTTCCGTCGACGATCATGTCAGGCATGAGTAACCGGTTCGGCGTCTTCGAGCTGCCATTCCTGATCAGGGACCGCGCACAGCTTCAACGCGTCAGCCGCACGCTGCTCGATGACTATCTGCAGCCGGCAGCGCATGGGGCGGGCTATCGGATCCTCGCGCTCTGGGAGAACGGCTTTCGCCACATCACCAACAATGTGCGCCCGATCCGCAAGCCGGAGGATTTGCACGGCCTGAAAATCCGCATTCCCAAGGGTCCATGGCGCGAGAAGATCTTCCGCGCGCTGGGAGCCGAGCCCGTACCGATGGCCCTGCACGAGGTCTACGCGGCTCTCAGCAATCACATCGTCGATGGACAGGAGAACCCGCTTTCGCAGATCAAGGGATCGAAATTCACCGAGGTGCAGCGCTACCTGACCTATTCGGCGCACATCTACACGCCCGGCTTCCCTGTTGGTCGGCGAGGACGCGTTCGCCAGATTGCCGCCGAACGTGCAGGACGTGCTGTCATCGACGGCCAGGGACATGCAAGGCTGGGTCTATGCGACGGCGACCCGCCTTGACAGCACGCTGGTCGACGAGTTCGAGGAGTGGTCGAGGTCAATCAGCTCGACATCAAGGCCTTTGAAGCCGCGACCCGGCCGCTCTATGGCGAATTCATCCGGACCGTCGACGGCGGCGCGAAAATGGTCACCCTGCTCACCGGCATGTCGGCCGGCGACGGCGATCGCTGACCGCTTTCCGCCTGTGGCACAGGCGAAAAGCGTCTGCTTCTAATAGCGGGAGACCACGTGCACTTCCAGTGCCGACGCCGGCGAGCGTCGCCAGATGCATCACATGCTGAATTCATCATTCGGAAGCAGCCGGACGATGAGGCGAAGCCGATCGACTTCGGATCATTGGTGCCGTGGATCCGATATTCCGTCTGGCCGAGATAGAGGGCCTTGGCCCCGAGCGGATTGTTGATGCCGCCCGTAGTCGTTCTCGGCAGCCAGGGCTGACGCGAAATCATCGCCGGCGGAGGCGTCCAGGTCGGCCAGGCTGCAACACGGCTGATCTTCTGCGTGCCGGTCCAGGTAAAGCCGATCCGACCGACCGAGATCGGATATTGGTAGGCCCTATCGCCTTCCAGGACATAGTAGAGACGCCGGCCATGGGTATCGATGATAATCGTCCCCGGCGTCTGGTGTTTGGAGAGCGACACCACCGGCGGCGCCACAGGCGCGACGTCGGGCTGCGGCCCGCCCTGCATGTAGGCTGGGTATTGCGGATGGTAAGATGCCCGCTGCCGCTCCATGAGCTGCTGCTCGCGGCGGATGTCGCTTTGGAAGATCGGCTGGCGGCCGTCGATCCATCCATCGAGGGCCCATGCATGCGAGATGCCGGCAAGGGTCGCGACAGTCGAAAGGGCTACACCGAGATAGGCGATGTGAAGTGTCTTCACCAGAGCTCCCCGTCTCAAGCTTCTGGAAATTGAAAATTAGCGTACAATTAATCGTAAGCGGTCGAGCGCGCCTGGTCAAATCCGACGCGCCTCGCTGCCGTTTCCGGCCAACTCAGTAGAAACCACTAGAGGCTTATACTTAGGGAAGGATTAGCGTCGGAGCCCCCCCGACAGCCTGTCAACGCGGTGCTGTCCTCCGGCAGGCTTTGCGAGCGAGCCGGGCTCGGAGATACAGTCAAGCGTGATTCGCAGGGCGGTCTTGGAACTGAGACGTCGGCAATCGCTTCGCTATAGTGGTTGCGGGTCGGCGCGGCGCCGCCCCTCATCACCGCCCCTAAAAACAACAAGGGAGCTGCCCATGTCGGGTACGATGACGCTTCTCCAACTTGCCGGTTTCGTCGCGCTCCTGCTTTGGGGCGTGCATATGGTCCAGACCGGCATCATGCGTGCCTATGGCGCCGATCTGCGCCGGTTCATGACCGCGCGGCTCGGCGGCCGCTACAACGCCTTCTTCGCAGGGCTCGGCGTCACGGCATTGATGCAGAGCAGCACCGCCACCGGCATGCTGACCACCGGCTTCCTCGCCAGCGGCTTCATCGGCCTTGTGCCCGCGCTTGCTGTCATGCTGGGCGCCAATGTCGGCACGACGCTGATCGTGCAGGTGATGACGTTCCCCGTCGCGACGGTCGCGCCGCTGTTCATCCTCGTCGGCGTCGCCGCATTCAAGCGCAGTGCACGCACGCGGGGCCGCGATCTCGGCCGGGCAGCCATCGGCCTGGGACTGATCATGCTCGGCTTGCATCAGATCCTGGAAGTCGCCCGGCCGCTCGAGCAGGCGGACGCGATGCGCCAGATCTTCGCCGTGCTGACCAGCGAGCCGACGCTCAATGTGGTGCTGGCAGCGCTCCTCACCTGGGCGATGTATTCCAGCGTCGCCGTCGTGCTGCTGGTGATGTCGCTGGCCGGCGCGCACATCGTGACGCCGGAGGCCGGACTCGCATTGGTGCTGGGCGCCAATCTCGGCAACGTCATTCCGCAATATCTCAGCGCCGGGCGCGATGCCGCTGCGCGCCGTCTTGCGCTGGGCAATCTCATCGTCCGCGGCACCGGCTGCGTGCTGGCGCTGCTGTTGCTGCCGGCAATCGGCTATGCGCTCGCCGCTCTCGGACGGCGCCCGCGCGCCAGATGGCGGATTTTCACACACTCTATAACGTGGTCTGCGCGATCATGTTCATCGGCCTGCTGGATCCGCTGGCCGCGCTGTGCACCCGGCTGCTGCCCGCCCCGCGCGAAGCGGCTGATCCGGCCAAGCCGAGATATCTCGCCGCCGCTCCGGCTCCGGTCGCCAGTGTCCGCTTGGCCAACGCCGAGCGCGAGGTGCTGCGCATGGTCGACATGGTCGAGAAGATGCTGCGCATCTTTCTCGACGCGCTGCGCAATGACGACCGCAAGCTCCTCGCCGAGATCGAGCGCATGGACGATACGGTCGACAGCCTGCACCGGGCGATCAAGCTGTTTCTCACCGAGATCAGCCGGCAGAACCATCTCACCGAGACCGACGCCGAGCGCTGTGCCGACATTCTCGCCTTCACCATCAATCTCGAGCATGCCGGCGACATCCTCGACAAGAGCCTGCGCGAGATCGCGGCCAAGAAGATCAAATATCGGCTGAACTTCTCCGACGAGGGCTTTGCGGAGATCCTGGAGATGCATGAGCAGCTCCTGGAGGATCTGCGCCTCGCCATGAGCGTGTTCATGACCGGCGACGAGCGCGCCGCCCGCACGCTGCTGGAGGAGAAGGTGCGCATCCGCGATCTGGAGCGGGCGGCCACCGCCAATCATCTGCGCCGGCTGCGGGAGGGCCGGGTGGAGAGCCTCGAGACCAGCGCCCTGCACCTGGACATCGTGCGCGATCTGAAGCGGATCGCGGCACATCTGGCCTCGGTCGCCTATCCGGTGCTCGACAAGAACGGGCTGCTGCTGCGCAGCCGCATCGCGCCGGAAGGCGAGCGCGAAGGGCTTCCCGGTCCGGAGGCAGTATAGGCGATCCTTTGGGCTTTAGGCTAGCGCCGCGGCGCATGACCGCCGATCGAGGCGGTGATCTCCTCGGCGGCGCGCTTCACCAGCGGCCCGAGTTCGGAGGCGCGCTCGGGCGTGATGCGCACCGTCGGCCCGGAGACGGAGATGCCGGCGATGGCCTCGGTATATTCGTTGTAGATCGGTGCCGCGACACAGCGCATGCCGAGATTGCGCTCCTCGTCATCGACGGCCCAGCCGCGCCGGAAAATTGCAGCAAGCTCCTCGAACAGGTCGGCCGGCGCGACCAGCGTCTTGTCGGTGAATTTCGGCAGGCCCTTCTTGTAGAGGATCTCTTTCACCCGCGACTCCGGCATTTCGGCGAGCAGGGTCTTGCCGACGCCGGAGGCATGGATCGGCGCGCGTGAGCCGGCGCGGAAGAAGGCGCGCAGGGCGCTATGTGCCTCGACCTGGGAGATGAAGACCACCTCGCCGGAGTCCTCGATGCCGAGATTGACCGTCTCGCCGGTCGCCTCCATCAGCTCGTGCATCACCACACGCCCGATGCCGGCGAGCCGCCGGTTTCGCAGGAAGGCAGTGCCGACCTCGAAAGCGCCGACGCCGATCAGCCAAAGGCCGCGTTCTTCGTCGTGGAAGACGAATTTATGTGCCTCCAGGCTCGCCAGGATGCGGTGGGCGGTAGAGGGCGCCAGGCCGGCGCGCTGGGCGAGGTCGGTGAGGGTCAGGCCGTCCGAGGCGGCGATAATGGCGAGCACGGCAAGGCCGCGGTCGATGGCCTGCACCGCGCCGGCGCTCTCGGGCACCAGCTTTAAGGAGCGGGGCCGTCCCCGCAGCTTCTTTACTTCGCCAGGTCGCGCCATCGCTTGCAGCCTTCATGCATCGTTCGATCACTGATGGCAGATTTTTCTGTCATTGAAAACACTTTATCCAGGCCGATTTTCATGAATGTAAAAATCTAATACGCTAAGTAAAAAATGACAAAGCAACTTATTTCCGTATGATGGAAATAATTTCTGGAAAAATTGACTCACGCTGCCGGCCAGCCCTTATCTCTCCTCAGCAACGTAACTTCCCAGGACGGTAATTATGGCCAGGATGAGAGCAGTCGACGCGGCGGTGCGCGTCCTGGAGCGCGAAGGCATCAAGCACGCATTCGGCCTTCCGGGTGCGGCGATCAACCCGCTTTATGACGCCCTGCGCAAGCGCGCCTCAATCGAGCATATCCTTGCCCGTCACGTCGAAGCCGCCTCGCATATGGCCGATGGCTATACCCGCGCCAATCCCGGCAATATCGGCGTGTGCATCGGCACCTCCGGCCCCGCCGGCACCGACATGATCACCGGCCTCTATTCGGCGATCGCCAACTCGATCCCGATCCTGTGCATCACCGGACAGGCGCCGCGCGCGCGCCTCTACAAGGAAGACTTCCAGGCCATCGACATCGAGTCGATCGCCAAGCCCGTGACCAAATGGGCGGTCACCGTGCGCGAGCCGGCGCTGGTGCCGCGCGCGTTCCAGCAGGCCTTCCATCTGATGCGCTCGGGCCGTCCCGGTCCGGTGCTGATCGACCTGCCGCTCGACGTGCAGCTCGGCGAGATCGAGTTCGACGACGAGACCTATGAGTCGCTGCCGGTCTACAAGCCGAAGGCGTCGCGCCGGCAGATCGAGAAGGCGATGGCGATGCTTGCCGAGGCCGAGCGCCCGCTGATCGTCGCCGGCGGCGGCATCATCAATGCCGACGCCTCGAAGCAGCTCGTCGAGTTCGCCGAGATCACCGGCATTCCGGTCATCCCGACGCTGATGGGCTGGGGCGCGATCCCCGACGACCATCCGCTGATGGCGGGCATGGTCGGCCTGCAGACCAGCCACCGCTACGGCAATGCCACGTTCCTCAAGTCCGATTTCGTGCTCGGCATCGGCAATCGCTGGGCGAACCGGCATACCGGCTCGATCGAGGTCTACACCAAGGGCCGCAAGTTCGTTCATGTCGACATCGAGCCGACCCAGATCGGCCGCGTGTTCAATCCCGATTACGGCATCGTCTCCGATGCTGCCGCCGCGCTCGACCTGTTCGTCGAGGTCGCGAAGGAGCTGAAGGCGGCCAGGAAGCTCGAAGAGCCGGAAGGCCTGGGCCGCCGAATGCCTGCAGCGCAAGGGCACCATGCTGCGCAAGTCGCATTTCGACCAGGTGCCGCTGAAGCCGCAGCGCGTCTATGAGGAGATGAACACCGCGTTCGGCGGCGATGTCTGCTACGTCACGACCATCGGCCTGTCGCAGATCGCCGGCGCGCAGTTCCTGAAGGTCAACAAGCCCCGCAACTGGATCAATTGCGGCCAGGCCGGCCCGCTCGGCTGGACGCTTGCCCGCCGCGCTCGGCGTGCGCGTCGCCGATCCCGATCGCCCGATCGTGGCGCTCTCGGGCGACTACGACTTCCAGTTCCTGATCGAGGAGCTGGCGGTCGGGTGCGCAGTTCAAGCTGCCCTACATCCACGTGGTGGTGAACAATTCCTATCTCGGCCTGATCCGCCAGGCGCAGCGCAGTTTCGACATGGACTACCACGTCTCGCTCTCCTTCGAGAACATCAACGCACCCGACCTCAATGGCTATGGCGTCGATCACGTCGCGGTGGCCGAAGGACTGGGCTGCAAGGCGATCCGCATCAAGAGCCCAACGAATTCCAGCACGCCTTCGCCCAGGCCGGGAATGGATGGAGCAGTATCAGGTGCCGGTCGTCGTCGAGGTGATCCTGGAGCGGGTGACCAACATCGCCATGGGCACCGAGATCGACAACATCACCGAGTTCGAGGACATTCTGGACGTCGTGGACTTCAAGGCGCCCGCGCTCGAGCCGGCCTGAGCCGGCGATCGGGCGACGGGCGGAAACACGATCCAGGGAAGACGGAGACCATGCCGAAATTCGCGGCCAATCTGACGATGCTCTTCAACGAGCTGCCATTCCTCGACCGCTTCGCCGCGGCGGCGGAGGCCGGCTTCACCGGCGTCGAATATCTGTTCCCGTATGATTTCGACAAGCAGAACCTCAGAGAACGCCTTGACCGCTACGGCCTGACCCAGGTGCTGCACAATCTGCCGGCCGGCAATTGGGGCGGCGGCGAGCGGGGCATCGCGATTCAGCCGGAGCGGGTCGGCGAGTTCCGCGACGGCGTCGCGCGCGCCATCGACTATGCCGGGGCGCTGGGCTGCAGTCAGCTCAATTGCCTCGCCGGCATCGCGCCGAAGGGCGCGGACCCCGAGCGGCTGCGCGAGACGTTCATCGGCAATCTCGACTATGCCGCGCGGGCGCTGAAGGATGCCGGCATCAAGCTGCTGATCGAAGCCGATCAACACCCGCGATATTCCCGGCTTCTTCCTCAACCGCACCAGAGGATGCGGCCGCGATCATCGACGCGGTCGGCTCGGACAACATCTTCATCCAGTACGACATCTATCACATGCAGATCATGGAGGGAGATCTCACCCGCACCATCGAAGCCAACCTGCCGCGCATCCCGCATATGCAGCTCGCCGACAATCCCGGGCGGGGCGAGCCGGGCACCGGCGAGATCAATTATCGCGTTCCTGTTCAAGAAGATCGACAGCCTCGGCTATCAGGGCTGGATCGGCTGCGAGTACAAGCCGGCGACCACGACGACCGAAGGTCTGGGCTGGTTTGCACCCTATGCAAAGCGCTAGAGTGACCGCACCGAACACCAGCGATAAGGAACAGGATCATGGCTAATCTCGGCTTCATCGGTCTGGGCATCATGGGCGCGCCGATGGCGGGGCATCTGATCGCCGCCGGCCACACCGTCACCACCTCGACCCATCACAAAGCCGCGCCCGGCGAGCTGACCGAAAAGGGCCTCAAATCCGTCGCCACGCCCAAGGCCGTTGCGGAGGCGTCGGACATCGTCTTCCTGATGCTGCCCGATACGCCGCAGGTCGGCGAGGTGCTGTTCGGCAAGGACGGCGTCGCGGAAGGGCTGTCGAAGGGCAAGATCGTCGTCGATATGAGCTCGATCTCGCCGATCGAGACCAAGGAATTCGCCAAGAAGATCATGGACATGGGCTGCGACTATCTCGATGCGCCGGTCTCGGGCGGCGAGGTGGGCGCGAAGGCCGCCAGCCTGACCATCATGGTCGGCGGCTCCGAAGCCGGCTTCGCGACGGTGAAGCCGCTCTTCGAGCTGATGGGCAAGAACATCACCCTGGTCGGCGAAGCCGGTGCCGGACAGGTGACCAAGGTCGCCAACCAGATCATCGTCGCGCTGAACATCGAGGCCGTCGGCGAGGCGCTGCTGTTCGCCTCCAAGGCCGGCGCCGATCCCGCGAAAGTGCGCCAGGCGCTGATGGGCGGCTTCGCCTCCTCGCGCATCCTGGAGGTGCATGGCGAGCGCATGATCAAGCGCACCTTCAATCCCGGTTTCCGCATCGCCCTGCACCAGAAGGACCTCAATCTCGCGCTGCAGGGCGCGCGGTCGCTCGGCGTCTCGCTTCCCAACACCGCCAATGCGCAGGAGCTGTTCAATGCCTGCGCGGCCAATGGCGGAGCGGGCTGGGACCATTCGGCAATGGTCAAGGCGCTGGAGCTGTTAGCCAAGCATAAGGTCGCGAACGACGCCGACTAGGACGCGTCGGATGAATCTGACCCAAGAAGCTTCTCTGACGATTTAGACGCAGGAACAGGGCTGTTGCAGCGGCAGGCGGAGCTTTGCCGCGGACGAGGAAGGATTGCGCCATGAAGATCTGCATCTACGGTGCCGGAGCCATCGGTGGCTATATGGCCGTGATGATGAAGCGGAGCGGGGCCGACGTCTCGCTCGTCGCCAGGGGGGCGCATCTCGCAGCGATGAAGGAGAAGGGGCTGACGCTCAAAATCGGCGATGAGACCTTCACCGAGCACATGCCGGCGACCAACGATCCGCGCGAGCTCGGGCCGCAGGACTATGTGATCATCGGCCTCAAAGCCCATCAGGCCTGGGAGTCGGCCGAGCATATGCGCCCGCTGTTCGGGCCGTCGACCGCCGTCGTCACCGCACAGAACGGCGTGCCGTGGTGGTATTTCTATGGCCTCGGCGAGCAGTACGCCGCATCTGCGGCTCGAAAGCGTCGATCCCGAGGACCGCCAGTGGAACGCGATCGGCCCGGAGCGCGTGATCGGCTGCACCGTCTATCCCGCCACCGAGATCACCGAGCCGGGCGTGATCCGGCACATTTACGGCAATCAGTTCGGGCTCGGCGAGCCGAACCGGCAACCGTCCGACGCGGCTGGCGAAGCTTGCCGACATCCTGGCGGCCAGCGGCCTCAAGCCGCGCCTCTATGACGACATTCGCGACGACATCTGGATCAAGCTCTGGGGCAATCTCTGCTTCAACCCGATCTCCGCGATCACACAGGCGACGCTCGACATCGTCGCGACCGACCCCGGCACGCGGATGCTCGCCCGCAACATGATGCTGGAGGCGCAGGATATCGGCCGGCATTTCGGCGTGCGCTTCCGGGTGGATGTCGACCGGCGCATCGAGGGCGCGGCGAGTGTGGGAGCCCACCGCACCTCGATGCTGCAGGATCTGGAGAAGGGACGACCGCTGGAGATCGATGCGCTGCTCAAGGCGGTGCAGGAGATGGGCCGGATCGCCGGTATCGCGACGCCCTTCATCGACAGCGTACTGGCACTGGTCCAGCAGATGGGACGCACCCGCGGGGTCTATCCGTGCTTCCCCGAACAGAGTATCGCGGCGCCGAACGCAGCCTGACTGGGAAGGGCTGTGTAAGGATGTCATGCGAGGGGATGGCGGTCTGTCCGCCATCCCTTTTTCTTATCCCTGCGCTCATCGCTCGGAGAACGCCACGTCCAGCGAGCGGGCGATTGGCTTCAGCATGTACCAGAACAGCGATTTCGAGCCGGTGATGATGTGGGCTTCGATGACCATGCCCGGCAGCAGGCGCGATGTGTGCTCGCCATTGCCGATGCGGTCCTCCTTTAACCGGATGCGGGTACGGTAATACGGTTCGCCACCGCCGCGCTCAGGCTTGAATGTCGTTGGCGAGATCTCGATTACCTCGCCATGTGCGAGGCCCATCACGCTGGGGTCGAAATTCGAGACGCGGATCTCCGCGGTGTCCCCCTCCTTCACGTGGCCGAGGTCGCGGGCCTTCATCTGCACTTCAGCGATCACGCCGGCATCCAGTGAGACGATCTCGGCAACGAGATCGCCCGGCTTGAGCACCTCGCCGGGTGATTTGTGCGGCAGAAGATTGATGGTGCCGCTGGTGGGCGCCACCACCAGAAGGCGCGCCACGCGGTCCTGATGCTTGATGAGGCTGTTCGATACCTCGCCCAGTTCGCCACTTACCTTCGCCTGCTCGTCGGTCAGCTTCTGCAGCCGCTCGGCTTCGGCCTTCTTCAGCGCACCCCGGGCCTCCTCCTGCTGGGTTTCCAGCTTCTGCACATCCGCCTGGATGCTGGCATATTTCGCCTTCGCCGCCTCGAGCTGTGCCAGGGCCTGAAGCCAGGCAAGCCGCGAGGTGAACCCGCGCTTGTAAGTGTTCTCGCGGATATTGGTCTGTTCCTGCTCGTAGGTGATCTGGGTCTTCGCGCTTTCGAGTTGTCCGCGCCCGGCATCCAGCGCGCCTCCAGCCTGTTGGATCGCGTAAAGCAGTTGCTGGCGCTCACTCTGCCAGGCGGCACGACTCTCCTTGTAGAACGCCATCTGAGAGGCGGCGAGGTTCGGGTACTCCTTGGCCAAATCTCCGAACCTCAGCTCTTCGTTGTTGATCGTCGCGCTGAGCGCAATGAGGCGCAGGCGCAGCAATGCCTGACGTGACAGGAGCTGCTGAAGATCGGATTCCGCGAGTTCCGGCCTGAGGCGCAGCAGCGGTGTGCCGGGCGTCACCGTCTGACCTTCAGAGACATAGATCTCATCGACGATACCGCCTTCGAGGTGATGAACGGGCTGCGTAAAGCTGGACGACACGATCTCGCCGGGGGCGATCGCCATTTCGCGCATCTGAGCGAACGCCGACCAGGTGACGATCCCAACCACCAGCGCAACGATGGCGTAAATCAGCCAGCTATAGATCGGGCGCATGCCGGCATCGCGCAGCGAAGGGGGCAGCACCAGATAGGCGCCGAGCTGGTCGAAATCGGTCCTTGCTTGCGACAGGCTCATCGGTTTCCTCCCTCGGGCGGGCTCGTCAGGATGTCACGGATGTCCTTCAAAGGAGCCGTAGCCTGCCCCGCCGCCGTCGCGGCCCTGAATTTCTCCCCGAGCAGGGCAGCGATCACCCGGTTCGGAGCGTCCTGAGCGATGACCTGCCCGGATTTCAGCACGATCAGCCGATCGGCGAGATACATGTAAGACGGGCGGGTCGTTGCCAGGATGATGGTCGCGCTGCCCTTCATCGCGCGCAGCTTGTTGCGCAGCGTGTCGTCGGCTTTGGCGCTGAGACGAGCGCCCGGTTCATCGAGCAGATAGATGGATGGCGAGCCGATGAAGGCGCGCGCCAGCATGACTTTCTGGCGGAAACCATCAGAGCCGATCACCGGATGGCGCAGGTCGAGCGGTGCATCAATTCCGCCTTTGATATCGTCGAGCACATCCTCGCCGCCAAACTGCTTGAGGGTCGACACGATCGCCTCATCGGAAGCCGCCGGCCAGCTCAGGCGGATATTCTCCGCGATCGTCCCGCTGAACAGATCCTGAGTCTGTGGCAGGAAGCCAATAGCGTGCCGCAGGAGCCGCGCATCGAACTGGCGATAATCCAACCCGTCGATCAGCACCGTCCCTGACTGCGGCAGGTGGAGCTGGGCGATGATTTTCAGAAGCGTCGACTTGCCGGCTCCCACATGGCCTGTGATGGCAATAAAGCTGTTCCGCGGCACCTGCAGAGACACGCCGCGCAGCGCGGACTCACCGCCCTGGGGATAGCGCATGACCACGCCCTGCATCTCGATCGGGCCGTGGAAGCTGCGGGCGACAGAGGGAACGACCTCGGGACGGTATTCCGGCTCGATCTTCATGAGCTGGTCCATCTGACGGATGATGCCGGTCGCCTGGCTCAGCTTGTTGAGGTTGAGAAGCGCGGTCTGGATCGGCCCGAGCACGCGCCAGACCAGGGTCATCATCGCGAACAGCGACCCCGCGGTGAACGCATTCTGGATCACCAGATAGGTCCCGCAGCCGATGATTGCGCCGCCGGTGAGCATCACCAGACTTTGCGAGAACGTCTGCTCGATCACATTGGCACGATGGGCGGCAGCGGCATGGGCGAGGCTGTCTTCGGTGAGCGTGCGGTAGCGGTCGATCCAGGTTGTCTCGGCGCCGCAGCGTCGGATCACCTCGATATTGTCGGCGAACTCCATCAGGAATTTGTGCGATTCCGTCCGCACGTCCCCGGACCTCGATGCATGACGCCGCGCCAGCGGCACGGCAACGCCGATCAGCAGCATGAGCAGTGTGATGAACGCAACGATCAGCCAGCCGAGCACGCCGCCGATAATGAAGACGGCGAAAACGAAGATCAGAATGAAGGGCAGATCAAGCAGTGCTGCCGCAATCGGACCGCTGAAAATATCGCGCATCGCCTCGAACAGCTTCAGCCGCGAAATCTGGGCACTCACGGAGGCATTCTCGATAAGGCTGGCGGGCAGCAGGAGCAGACGCTCGAGCGCGGCTGTCATCATCATGCCTTCGATGCGGGCGCCAAGATAGGCGAGGCTCCTTGCACGCATCTCCCTCAGCGCCATCTCCAGGCAGATTGCGAGAAGCACGCCGCCCAGCAGGTAGAACAGACTGGTGAGAGACTTCGCGGCCACCGCTCGGTCATAGACCGCGATGAGGTAAATCGGCACGCTGAGCGCCACCATATTGACCGCGAACGTCAGGAGGAAGAGCCTGCGAATGGTCGCCGCTTCGCTCGCGAGCATATTGGCCGACCAGCCGGTGGAACGCGTGCCCGCTCCCTGCGCACGACTGCTATCGGCGGTTACGGTGTAGATGGTCCCGCGCCCGGCCGACGCGCCGTCGAGCCGGACGCTGGTGACCGCACTGCCCGCTCCCTTGAAGACCGTGAAACGGCCGTCTCTCTGCCGGGACAGCACCACCCAGACATCGCCGTCTTCCGACGCGAGGAGGAAGGGAAAGTCCGACGCCGGCATCTCCGCCGCATCGACCTTCGCGGGCGCGGTGAGATAGCTCAGGCGGTAGAGCACCCGGCGCAGTTCGGGCACACCCGCAATCGGCTGATCCCCGATCGCCTCGCGCAGATAGCGCGCTTCACCGGACCATCCGAGCGCCGCCAGCAGAGGCTTGAGGCAATTGGCAGCAGGCCTGTCGCCATTGCTCGCCCCAAGCGCCTGGCCGTGAGCGAGCCACGGCAATTGGGGCACGGGGAGTGAAGCCCGGCGGGGCGACCCGCCGGCAGGGCGGCTCAGCTCGGCGGCGATGTCGCGGTGCGCCTTCATGCCTGCCTGGCGCTTTTCATCGCGGGGACCAGCGGTTTGCCCTGGCTGTTGATCGGCTCGGACAACGGACCGCTGGCGAGGATGTCGCCGAGCAGATGCAGCCGGCCATCGCGGATTTCATACACCCGGTCGCTCATCGAAAAGATGCTGCCGCGCTGGCTGGTCAGAATGGTCGTTGGGCGACCCGGCATCTGGCGGAGCGCGCGGGCGAGCCGGTGGAAATTGTCGATATCGAGCAACGCGCCGATCTGGGAGACGAGCAGAATGGCCGGACGCTGGGCCAGAGCGCGGGCCATCATCAGCGCCTGCTGGAAGCCGTAAGGCAGCACCATCTGGGCGCCGTCGCCGATCCGGGTGTCATAGCCCTCTGGCAGCTTGTTGATCTGCGTGGCGAGGCCGAGGATCTCGATGGCCGCGATGGCTTCCGCGACGTAGACGCCGGTCCGGAACATGGCGACATTCTCAAGGATGGTGCCGCGGAAGATGGCGACCCGCCCGTCGACGACCTGGATCGCGCGCCTGGAGCCGCGCATCTGCGGACCGGACGCGCTCAGGCCGTCGATCAGCACGCTGCCGGTCTCCGGCACGAGCGAGCCATCGATCAGCGACAGGAACGCGCCCTTCCCGCTGCCGACGGGACCGGCAATGCCGATGATCTCGCCGGGCGCGATGGACAGCGTGATCGATTCCAGGCCGCGGCATCCCGGCCCTCGGGAATGGCAGACATCGGCGAGTTCGATCGCACCCGTAATCGGCTTGTCCGGCTCAGCCCGTTGCTCGAGGGGCAGGCGAAGCACCGTTTTCGCGCGTGCCTCCATCAGCGCCAGGCTCTGGAGCTGCGCCGCGATCGAGACCACCCGGAATACCGGCTGCGCGACGCGCGTGGCGAGCAGGCTGCAGCAGGCCAGCGCGCCGATGCTCATTTTCCCCTCGATCACCTGGATCGCGCCGGCGGTCGAGACCGACACCATCATCAGATTGGAGAAGAGCTGGCCGGCGATCGGCAGGCGGTTGTTCTGCAGCACCGCGTGATAGGAATAGGCGACGCCCCGCGCCAGCATGGTCTCGAACCGCCGGTAGATCTGCGTCTCCATCGCCAGCAGCTTGATGGTGCTGATGCCGCCCAGCCATTCCGCGATCTGGGCGTAGCGCTTCTCGTCCTCCTCACGCCGCTCCTCCATCAGCCGGCGCTGCTGATTGGCGATGCGGAACATCAGCGCGGTGATCAGCCCGATCATCACCAGCGGCACGGCGATCAGCCAGCCACCGACCAGCCCGGCCATGGCGAGGAAGATGAAGACGAACGGCAGGTCGATGAACAGCGACCTGTCGGCGTTCTCCTTCACGCTCGCGACCTCCTCGACGGCGGTCATCCGGCCCAGCCAGAAGCGGCCGGACTTGTCCTTCACCCGCGCCGGTTCGGCATGCAGCAGCGTGGCGAATGCCCTGACGCGGTCGCGGAATGCCTTCTCCACCGCGGCGTGGCTCGTCAGGGTGTTGCGCAGGAGGCGGAGCGCGACGTCGATGATCACCACCCCGAGCAGGCCAAGCAGCAGGGCGACCAGCGTGCTCACCGCCGCGTTGGGGAGAATGCGGTCGTAGATCTGCAGCAGCGTGAACGGCAGCGCCAGCGCCAGCATGTTCACCACGAACGAGGCGAGCAGCACCGGGACGGGCGTCGTCGCGAACTCCCGCGCCGCCTTGGCGATCAGCGACGCGCGCTTCGGCACCGCCGCGCTTTTCGCCTGGGCGCCGGGCATGGCAGGAGCCGCCGCGCGCGCATCCTTCGCGCGGGCCGATGGCGTGGCAGGCTCAGGCTGCAGCATGGGCGATCGCTAACACTGTGACAAAGTCGGGTGTCACACCACGCTAGCGGAACCGCGTCGCCAGAGGATGAAGCCGCAGCTTCAACTCTTACGCAAAAGCTTAGCGATCGCGAAATGCCGCTTGGCCGCCCCTCAGAAGCCGTAGACCGCCTTGGCAGCCGCATAGCTGTTGGCGTAGGCCACGACCGACAGGTCGATCGGATCGCAATAGCCGCCGCCGGTCGCCATGCTGACCGGAATGCCGGCCCGGAAGAAGGTCTCGAATACCAGCCGGTCGCGGCGGGCAAGCCCGTCATAGGTCAGCGCGAGGCGGCCGAGCCGGTCCTCGGCGAGCGGATCGACGCCGGCCTGGTAGAGCACGAGGTCCGGGCGGAAGGCGAGCACCGCCTCCAGCCCCTCCTGCAATGCCCGGAGATAGGTCTCGTCCCCGGTGCCGTCGGGGAGCGCGATGTCGAGGCTCGAGGCGACCTTGCGGAACGGGAAGTTCTTCTCGCCATGCATCGAGAACACGAACACTCCGGGATCGCCGGCGAGGATCGCGGCATTGCCGTCGCCCTGATGCACGTCGAGATCGACGATGGCGATGCGGTCGGCCAGCCCTTCGGCGCGGGCGGTCAGGGCGGCGACGGCGAAGTCGTTGAACACGCAATAGCCGGAGCCGAAATCGGCATGGGCATGATGCGTTCCCCCGGCGAGCTGGGCGCCAAAGCCATTGGCGAAGGCGGTGCGCATCGCGGCGATCGCCCCGCCCATGGTCGCCAGCGTCCTCAGGATCAGATGCTCGCTCCAGGGAATGCCGATGCGGCGCATCGCCTCGGCGGGCAGGCTCCCGGCCAGCACGGCGTCGATATAGCCGGGGGCGTGGGCGCGCATCAGTTCGGCGCGCGTCGCCTGCGGAGAGAGCTCGAGTTGCCAGGGCGCGACGATGCCCTGATTGAGCAGCGCCTCGCGCAGCAGCCGGTTCTTGCCGGTTGGAAAGCGGTGCCCGGGCGGCAGCGGGATGGCGAACACATCGGCATAGTAGAAGTGCATCCGCCAAATTTAGCGCACGCCGCCGATTTCGGAAGAGCCCCGCCGGCCCTGCGCGATCCTACGACAGCTTTTCGGGGTGCTTCCTGCCCTTCTCGTAGGTCTCGTAGACGATCACCGGGATGCCGAGATCGCCCAAATGCTGCTCGATCAGCGGCTTGACCTCGCTCCATTCGAGGCCGCCGACACCGGTCGCAAGCCGCGGCAGCGCCACCGACGTGATGCCTTCCTTCTCGATCAGGCCGCGCAGTTCCTTCAGCGCATGGCCGACATTATGGGCGGTCGCCTTGCCGGGATGCGCCTTCTCGTCCTTGGCCGGCTCCTGGGTCATCAGATTGATGACGACCTTCTCCGGACCCGCCCACAGCCAGGCATGGCCGGGTTTGGGATGCTGCTCATGGCAATAATGGCGGAAATCCCTGGCCATGGCCGGGAAGCGCTCGCGCAGCGCCAGCGCCAGGCCCTGGTTGAAATGATCGCCCGGCGCGATGCCGTGGGCGATGGCCTGGGCGTCGCTGAGCAGAATGTCGCCGGAGGCTTTGGTGATCATGGTTTCCCCCTGTCGTTCGTTGGATGGTCAGGCGCTGTTTGTGGACCTGGTGCCTGGCGATGGCATTGATTTGGCGCAAGGGCCGGGATGGCACTGTTCCGCATCCGGCTGCTTGGCGCGGGATGCGCTGGTGTCAAAGAGCGTGAACGCTTGTGGCCCCGCCGGGCTCGGCCCGCGAGGGTTGTCGGTCGTCTCATCCTCTGTCCCTCGTCCTGAGGGACTGCGCGGGCGGCCGTTTGCGCCGTCTCGCGAATGACGTCACAAAAGGGGGTGGCCCGCCGGGCCGCCCGCGCACGGTGATATTTTGGCCGTCGGCCTGCCTCTTATCGAAGCTCGCGCATCCGGCGAAGTGAACCGGATGAACGTGCGCCCTGCGCATTCCAGCGAACAGGGGGGCAGAAGCCGTGACCCCCGAGTGTGGGTCCGTTACTCCCACGGTGAGGCTGGCGCTGTCCGCGGGGCAGGGATCGTTCCTCGAAGCCCGCTCCAGTTCAGCCATGCCCTCACCGATTCCTCGGGCACCGATCCCCTCCTCCACGGCAAGTCGGTCTTAAGCCCGTTGTCCCTTCGAGGAGAGAACGAGGGGGAGTGTAGCGGTGAATTGTTACCCCGGGGATTAACGGCTGCGGGAAATCGGGTGGGATGGTGAAGGAAGCGTTGCGCCGGCCTGGACCGCCAGGTCCGATCACAAACTTGGCGAGACATGATCCACTGCGCCAACTCCCGCCCCGGAAGCTGGCCACCATCCGCTACTCCTCTGTGCCGTCTCAAGCCGAACACGGGCTCGAGGAGGGACAGAATGAGAGCTTACGCCACGCCCGCAACTAGGCCACGGCGGCCCTGCGGGTGGTGGGAATGTCCTTTTCGTCAACCGGCCGCAAGCCATGGTGCGGAACGGTGACGACGGACAGGTCTGCCCTTTCAGCGTGACAAACTCGACCTCGTAGGCCGCGCCATTTCCGTACACGGCGACAACCGCACCAAGATCGCCGGCTTTTAGACCCTCGTCCGGCAGATCAGCCGTAAGGATGATCGTATCAAGCTCGTTTATCAGGATCTGTTCTCCTTCAAGCCGGGAACGCAGTCACGAAGGAAGGTGGCGAATTTGGCTTCGCCGAATCCACAAACCAAACCGACTTTACAGTCGGCGTGCGCCCATAGGCGTGCTGCCGCAGCGCATCTTCCAATTGACGTGCGTTATCGAGGCGGAAACCGTCAGCGAAGAAGAAGGCCGATTTCGGCCCACCGACAGCGATGGTTGGGGTCGAGAAGAGAGTGCGTAATTTTTCGACTATCTATTCGAACACCGCTCCGGTTTGGCAGCTTGGCCATAAGAGCACTCGTGCCTACTGCTCGTTCAACTTTCTAAACCGTTCATACTAGCCGGGCGGAGACGATCAAAGCTGCTGCGATGCTACTACCGTCCGAGCGTCCCCGTCCCCTCCGGCTCCTCAGCCTGCTCCCTCGCGTAATACGGCAGCAGCTTGAACGCCGCGAAGGGCGCATATTGCTGGTTCGCGATCAGCCCCTGGAACATTTCCTGCTTCTCCATGAACTCCAGCAGCTCCCCGGCCTGTGCGCTGGCCGCCGAGCCGCCCGTCAACGCTCGCACCACGGCCTTGCGGTGGTCGGGCTGCTGGTTCTTCAGGAACACTTTGGTTGCCAGCGAGCCAGCCAGATCCGGCGGCAGGTCGCCCGGATATTGCGTGCCGATCGCGAGGCCCACGCCGAACGCGCGGCCCTCGCGGGCGAGGTTCTCCAGATGCTTCGAGGACGCCACGCGCCAGGCCTCGTCCAGCACCAGCAGGCGCGTCAGACGCCGCGGCTGGGCGCCGCGCACCAGATAGCCGTGCAGGCGGATGATGATCAGCTCGGCGAGCGCGGCCTTGATCTCGTCGGTCGGCAGCTCGAACAGCGACAGCACCAGGCGCTCGCCCAGCATCTGCTCGAACGGCGTCTCCAGTTCCCAGGATTTCGGGAACAGGCCCAGCTCGAACAGCGGCGACACGCGGTCGAGCAGGCTGATGGCGGTCGCGTTCTTCGCCTCCTTGTGCTCCTCGAGGATGGCGACCACCTCGTTGAAGGACGGCGCGCGGATGGTGTCGACCGGCACCCATTTCTGCGGGTCGACGCCATGCTTCTCGAAGGCTTCCTTCATCGCGTCGCGCAGCAGCGCCGCCTGACGGTCTCCTAAGCCGAAGACGCGCTTCAGGACGCCGGTGATGGTGAAGATGTGCTCGATCGGCTGCGCCTTGCCGTCATCGGCGGCCGAGGGAAACAGCGGGTTGAACGGAATGCCGTGGCGGCGCACGTCATGGACGCGCAGGCCTTGGCTGGTCGTGAATTCGCGGTCGGCATAATCGTTCTTGAAGTCGAAGATGCACACCGGCGCGTTCATCGTGGTGACGCCGTCGATCAGCACGCGCAGGGTCTGGGTCTTGCCGGAGCCGGAATCGCCGGTGACCAGCACGCCGAAATTGAGAAGCCGCGGATCGGTCTCGAACGGCGCCCAGTAGATGGACTGACCGCCCTCGATCTCATGGCCGAGGAACACCGACGGGCCGGCCGGCACCTTGCGCACGATGCGCGGCTTGACCGGCTCGGGCGGCAGCGTGGGCTTCTTCTCCTCGACCTCCTCGATCTCCTCCTGCGGCGCGAGATAGGGATATTGCAGGATGTCGGCGAGCGAGGCGACCTGGGTGAGCGGGCGGGCGCGCGACTGCCAGTCGAGGAAGCCGTAGAGGTCGGAGAAGCGGCTGAAATAGTCCTTCAGCGCGCGGATGCGCTCCCAGCTCGTCGGCTCGAACTGGCGCACGACGATGGCGCCGTCCTTCTCCGCCGCATCGAGGATCGGGCCGGCCGAGCGGCCGCCCTTCGGGAAGCGGGAGCCGCGCGGGCGCACCAGCACCGGGCGCACGCCGGGCCGGCAGGAGGTGATCGCCGAGCGCACCTCGTCGGCGAGCTGGGTGCCGGTGTTGGTCTCGTTGCACAGCGCGACGTCGCGGCGCTCCTTGACCACGCCGCCTTCCTCGATGTCGAAGCCGACGACATAGGTCTGGGCACGGCCGCGACATTCGCGCCGGGTGCGGATCGCGGTGATGTTCTCGATCTCGGGCGCGGCCGCCTTGATCGCCCATTCGAGCAGGTCGGCCTGGCGGGCGCCGTCGGCAGGGATCGGCGAGTAGGGATGCATCGCGAGGGAGCGCTCCCACTGCTGGTCGAAGTCGATGGTGACGCCGCCGACCGGGGCGGCTGTCTGGCGTCAGATTGCCGCCGATGCGATTGGGCGCGCTGTCATTCGCCGAGGCACGGCCAAGCGTCGTAAGCGGGGCGGCAGGGACGGCCGGTGCGCCGTCTTCCGGCTCGGCGGCCGGCATCGGGAAGTCGTCGACGGTCGGGGCGCGGCCCGTCTCCAGCAGCTTCCTCTGATATTGCTGCACATATTCGGTGACATAGCGCGAGGTCTGGCCGGTCAGCTCGTCGAGGAACCAGCTCTCGAACGGGTAGAGCGGCTCTTCCCGGTTGGCGCCGGCGCCGGTCACGTCGTAGAGCAGGGCGAGGCGGCGCTCGAGCAGCGCCTCGACCTCGGGACGGGAAAGCGGCTTGAGGCGCACCGGCTGCGTGCCGAGCCGCTCGATGCGGTCGCGGATCGAGGGGTCGACACCATCGGCGATGTTGTCATAGAGCGAGGGCAGCACCGCGAAGGCGACCGCGACATTGGCCAGCGTCTCGGTGATCAGCGCGCCGCGGCTGACGGCATGGGTGAGCCGGCCCTCCCAGCCCTCGAGCTTGGACTGCTCGAGCTGGTCGAAGGCGATGAACACCGCACAGCCGAACGCGCCGATCAGCTTCACCAGCTCCTCCAGGCGCAGGCGCGGGCACTGGTCGGGATCGGGATTGGCGATGCGCATGCCCAAAACCTGGGCGTCGATCGGCAGGCCGCAGAGATAGTCGCGCGAATTGTCGTCGCCGATCAGGAGGCCGAGCATTGCGGCGATGGTCGCTTCGCCGGCGGGCGGAATCCGGGTGGCGCGGGCGAGCCGCGCGCGGATGCCCGCGACGAGCGTCTTGAACTCGGACTCGGTGACCGGCGCCTCGCCGCCGTCCATCACGGCGCGGATCTTCTTCGAGGTGAGGTTGGGGATGAGGTCGAGCAGCGCTTCGGCGAGCCGGATCAGCGGCACCGGCGACCCTTCCGGCACGAGATAGGGCTCGCACAGGCGCATGACGACGCTGCGGCACAGCCAGGCGTCGAACTGGCTCTCGGTGACGAACTCGACCATCGGCAGCACCACGGCGAACACGTCGCCATCGCGATGCAGCGCGCGTACCGCGGTGAGCAGCGTGTGAGTCTTGCCGGTGCCGGTCTGGCCCTTGATCAGGAGCAGGCGCGAGGCCGGGTCGGGGTTGGCGGTGCGCGCCTGATGCACGATCGCCGCGATTGCCTCATCGGCGGTCGGCTCGATGGTCGAGACGTCGATCGCCTCCTCCTCGGCCGCGCCGGCAATCGATGCCACCGCGCCGAAAACGCGAGCAAACTCGGGGCTTTTAAAGGCCTCAAGGCGCGGATCCATACGCGAAATATCCTTTAGGTTAAATCCATTCGTTGACGATGAAATGCCGGACGTCGCGCCCGAACGGGGTGCGCGAGCGGTCCCGTAGCGCGGCATCCATCGGCCCGGCGATGTCGTAGCGCTCCAGATCGAGGAGACCCGCACGGCCGGCCTCGGCGATGCGCTGCTTGAAGGCCTCGAGAGCGCCGAAATCGAGGCCGCGCTGAAGTCCCGCGTCATAGACCTGGGCGATCGCCACGCGGCCCGCGAAGGGGTGGGTGGTCTGGGTGCGGGCGAGATCGCGGACAGTCGCGGCGAAGTCCGCGAGATCGGCGTTCGCCGCGGCTTCCGGCTCCTTGGGCTGCACCAGCGTCAGCTTGGGCAGCTCGACGCGTGCCGACTGGCGCGGGGCATTGCGGGCGGCGGCGTTGCGGACCAGCGCCTCGGCGACCGCGCCGTCATCGTCATCGGGGACATCGAGCGCCTTGCGCAACAGCGCGCCCTCGGCGTCGCGCAGCGTGCCGCGGCCCAGGCCCGCGGCGCCGAGCATGAGGGCACGGCTGACTGGATCGCGCAGGGTGTTCTGCATGGTGATCTCCGTGAAAGCGGCTTCGCATTCCGGCAGGCGGGCCGAAACGAGCGCACGCAGAAACAGAAAGCGGACCTCGGAACGGGCAGGCCGTGGCCCCGATGTCTTCAGCCCATAGAGCAAGGCCAGTGCCGCGCCTTCCAGATTGCCGGGGCGGGCGAGATAGCGGCGCGTGGCTGCGTCGTGCGGCTCCATGCCGAGCGCGAGCGGGGCCAGGCCGCGGGCGACCACATCCGCCCAGCCCCGGGTGAGCACGGCGCCGAGCTTTTCCCCGGCCGCCCCCTGCCCTTCGGAGGTAATCCGGCAACGCCCGTTCTTGCTGAGCGTCACCGAGCGCTCGGCGCACAGCTCACTCAGCGCGGCATCGAACGCACCGGGCACCCCAAATAGCGGCCGCAGCGCGTCAGCCAGCGCATCACGGGCGATGGTGCCCTGCCCGGCGGTGGCGAGATAAGAAAGGACGATCAGCCTCGGTGCGATCGGCACCAGCCGGTCGAGGCTGTAGCGGGGCAAAGCGGGCTGCTTCTCGACGCTGATCATCGGCTGGCTGGTTCGGCCCTTTGCTAGGCTTAAAAATGTCTTAAGTCCCGCAGCCTAGATGATTCGACCGGATTTGATGACCCGCGATGTCCGCCTAATGTTGCGTGCGGGCGGCAATGGCCGGCCTGCTGTTGCCAAAAATCCAGTCTGGGGCAGAGACAGTACCTGGGAGTCCCTTGCGATTACGGCTGCCGCGCCTCGGCCTTCAGGTCGCCGTGATTACGCGCGAGGGAACCGCCCAGACGAGACGACCCCTTGTGCATCAGAAGAGCGCCCAGCTTGACGAGACCGCCAAACCGTACATTCTCCAGAATAAAAATGCACCTGATTGACATAGAGAGGGCTCAGAGCGGTCTGCGCACAGGCAACGCAGGATCCACGGGCGCGCTGCGCCTCATCGCCTGCACAGATGTGGCGCTCGACACATAGAATGACACCGCCCGGCGCGAAGTTCCTCCTCCCCGGCAATGCGTCCAGTTGAGGTTCTGACACAGAACGGACAGGAATATGCCCGCTCATTGCTCGACCACTGCCAGTCGTTCCAGCGGGGACGACTTCCAGCCGGAAATTCAAGGGCTGCGCGCACTCTCGATCCTGGCCGTGGTCTGGGCTCACTCTCGCCTGCCGGGTCTTCCTGGCGGGTTTACCGGCGTCGATGTCTTCTTCGTCATCTCCGGCTTTCTGATCACGCGCCTTCTGCTGAAGGAGATTGACAGCACAGGCCGGATTAATCTGATCGGCTTCTGGGCGCGGCGCGCGCGAAGGCTGCTGCCGAATGCCTACGCCGCGCTGATCGGCACGCTCCTGCTTGCCTCGCTGGCCGCCGGATACAGCCCCTATCATCTTGCCAAAGACGTCACATCCGCCGCGCTTCAGATCGTCAACTTTCGTTTTGCGCGCGAAGCCATCGACTATTTCCAGTCCGATGCTGCTGCAAGCCCGGTCCTGCACTTTTGGTCTCTTAGCGTGGAGGAGCAGTTCTATCTTGTCTGGCCATTGCTGCTTGGCGGCATAGCCGTTCTCCGGCGCCGGTCCGTCTCCAGTTGGGTCGTCGCAGCGCTCATTGCTATCTGGACTATCTCCTTCATTGCGAACGTCATTTTGACGTTCAAAGAACCGCCGACCGCCTATTTCAGCACGCAGACCCGCTGCTGGCAGTTGGCTACTGGAGCCCTGATGGCGGTGGGCTGGCCTGCTGTCGAACGCCTGCCGGGCCCTTTCCGGACGGTCCTGGCCCGGGGAGGGCTTGGCGCTATCCTTCTGGGCATGGCGATTATCGACGAAGGCATGTCCTATCCAGGCATGTGGGCGCTGCTGCCGACGCTGGGGACAGCGGCGCTCATCGTCGGCTACGGCGCCGCGAAGCCGGAGGGCATGCTCAGACGGTGGCTAAGCTCCCGGCCCATGCAGTGGCTCGGCGAGCGCTCCTACAGCTGGTATCTATGGCACTGGCCGCTGATCTCTCTGCCGCACGCGACCTTTCCGGAAAACCCCTACCTCGCGGCACTGGCCGTCCTGACGTCGCTCGTCATTGCATGCGCCGCCTATCGCTGGCTTGAGATGCCGGTCCGTCGAAGTCGAAGGCTCATCGAAGCCCCCCTTACGACGCTGGCGGGAGCCGCAGTAGCCTTGAGTATCGTTATCGCCGCTGGGCAGACTTACCTGCCCGCCATCTTCCTGGTGGACCGGCATTTGGCCGCCCGGATGGCTGAAGTCGAAGCAGCCTCAAACGACTCCTCGCAGGCGAGCAAGGATGGGTGCCTGCTGGACAAAGCGCAGATCCTGCAACCCCCTTGCGTGTACGGCGACCGCAGCGGCAGGCATCGTGTCGTGCTGGTCGGAGACAGCCATGCCGACCACTGGTTCGCAGCTCTCGACAAGGCCGCCAGACAAACGAGCTGGAAACTGCTGGCATGGACGAAAACCAATTGCTCGTTTGCCAGTGCCACGCAGCACATCGACGGTTATCGCTACGTCCCTTGCGATGAATGGCGCGAAGCGATCCTGAAGAGACTGACGGAAACGGACGTTCCTGACGCCGTTATACTGGCAAGCCGCACGAACTACGCCAACAAGGACATCTATGACGTCGCCCAAATGAGGGCCCTTACGACAGAAGAAGCCGAGCCTGTCTGGCGCGAGGGCATACGCAAGACGATCAGGCGACTGCTCGGCGCGGGCATTCGGGTCGTCGTCATTCGCGACATCCCGCGGGCGGACAAGGATTACAAGGCCTGCCTGCTCGCCAGCGAGAATTGCACGACGCCGCGTGCGAGAGCCCTCGCCTTTCCGCCGATCGAAGCAACCGTGGCGGAGGAGTTTGGCACAGCCGTCAAACTCGCGGATTTCACCGACGAAATCTGCGATGCAGGAAAATGCCCCGTCGTCCGCAATGGCATTATCGTCTATCGGGACAACACGCACCTGACCGCCACCTATGCAGCGACCTTCGCGCCAGAGATGGAGAAACTGCTGCGGGGAATCGAGGCTCAGCTAGGGCAGCCCGGCCACATGGCGCCGCCTTCGCTCGAGGTAGCGAGCGGTGTGCATGCAAGGTGATACGGGTGATTTTTCGGCCATCGGCGCTATCATAGGCCGTCCTTAGAAACTCGAGCCGGGCTGTTGCAGAAATTCAAGCTCCTGAGGGGTCGAGCTCCGGCCAAGGATGACGTTGCGGTGCGGGAAGCGGCCGAAGCGGGCGATGATGTCGCGGTGCATCTTCATCCAGCGCAGGCCGTCATTGATGTCGTTGGTGGCGTAGAGTTCGATGCCGCGGTCCTGGTCCTCCAAGCGCTCCGAATGCATGAACGGCAGGTAGAAGAAATTGCGCATATCCGAGGGCGTCGCGGTGTCGAAGCCTTCGGTGATGGCATCCTTGGCGACGTCAAGCGCCTTCTCATCCGACGCGAAGGACGCGGGCGTGCCGCGATAGATGTTGCGCGGGACCTGGTCGAGCAGGATGACCAGCGCCAGCGCGCCCTCGGAGGTTTCGCCCCAATCGTCCAGCGCGCCGGCCCTTGCCGCCTCCACGGCAGCGCCGAACCGGCTGCGGCAATCCGCGTCGAAAGCGTCGCTCTTCTCGAACCAGTGCTTTTTGGCCGCGTCTGAAAACCAGAAGGCGAGAACGTCCTCAGGCGCGATGGTGTGCTGGCCGTCCGTCATGGGCGCGTGGTCTCCTCAGCCGCCGGCGCATTGTGCTCACGCCGTGCTCAGTCTTCTCCCAATAATGGGGCGCCGTGACAAGCTGATAAACCGCGCGGTAGCAGGCGGCCGAGACCATCAGCCAGTAAAGCGGGATGTAGACCAGCTCGGGCACCAGCTTGCGGACGCCCTTGCGCTGCAGGACGAAGAAGCCGAGCGCCAGCGAGGCGGCATAGCCGGCGACCAGATTGAAGCCGGCCAGCAGCCAGAGCTGCCGGCCGACCAGCGTTTCCGGCTGGGCGAGGAGAATGCCGGCCAGGAAATCATGCGCGATCAGGATATAGGACCAGGGATGCACCAGCGCGGCGACGATCACGCCGGCGAAATGCCCCTGGAAGGCGAGGAAGCCGGCAACGCCCAGCTCGCGCATCAGCCGCCGCGGCTGGCGCATGTGCACGCCATAGGTCTGCAGCCACCCCTTCAGCCAGCGCGTGCGCTGCTTGACCCACGGCCAGGGACGGCAGCATGCCTCCTCATAGGTGACGGAGTCGAGCACCTCGGCGCGGAAGCCGCAGCGGAACAGCCGCATGCCGAGATCGGCATCCTCGGTGACGTTGTGCGCATCCCAGGCGCCGACCCGGCGGAGCGCCGCGATGCGGAAATGGTTGGAGGTGCCGCCGAGCGGCATCGGCAGGCGGATGCGGGCGAGCATCGGCAGCATGCCGCCGAACAGCGAGGCATATTCGATGGTGAACTGCTTGGCGATCCAGTTTTCCGAGGCATTGTCGAAGGTCAGCCGTGCCTGCAGGCACACGACATGGCGCGGCGCACGGGCGAAATGCGCCGCCGCCTTCATGAGCTGGTCGGGCTCCGGCCGGTCCTCGGCGTCATAGATCACCACAAAATCGCCGCTTGCGAATTGCAGGGCATAGTTCAGGGCGCGCGGCTTGGTGCGCGGGCGGCCGTCCGGCACCACGACGACATCGAAATGCGGCGGCAGATCGAGCTCCAGCGCCTTGGCGAGGGTCTCGGTGTCGTCCTCTTCCAGCACCAGCTTGATGTCGAGCTTGGCGGCCGGGTAATTCAGCGCCTTGAGCCCTTCGACCAGGGTCGGCAGCACCGCCGCCTCGCGGTACATCGCCACCAGCACGGTATAAGCGGGCAGATCGGCCTTTGAGGGACGGCGCTTCGGCGCCGGCGTGCCCTTCACGCAGCGCAGGCAGGCATAGCTGGCGGCCGCAATGCGCATCGAAATGGTGAGCAGAAACATGATGGACAGGGCGGCGCTGTAGACCACCATCGCCTCGCGCGGCGTGAACCAGGCAGCGCCCACGAACAGCCCGGCGGCAAGCAGCAGGAACAGGCGCTGCCATCCTGCCAGGCCAAAGGACGCGCTGAAGCGCGGGCGGCGCTGACCAAGTCCGTTGGCCGCGTCCTCGGCGATCGCGGTGCCATAGGTGCGGGCGAGCGCATCGCGCAAGGTCCGGCCATCGGCGACCGCGATCCGCTCCCGCGCCGGGCCGAGCGTGTTCGCCAGATCGGCAAGGGTTTGCGGCGTGAAGCAGTCGGCATTGACGACAATATCGGCCGGCCCGTCCTTCAGCGGAATCGGCAACGGCGTCTGCAGCAGCCGCCGCGGCTCGGGAAAAGGGAGGATCGGGCGCAGCGCGATCCGGTCGGCGGCCCCGACCGCTTTCAGCCCGCAGCTCTCGGCCAGCGCCCGCGCATCGTCTTCGGCCGAGATGCGACCTGAGGCGCAGGCCGCCCTGCGCAGCGACACGCCCCAGCTCAGCGCCAGGCCGCGCAGCCGGCGCAGCGCAGCGGCCGGAACGCCCGCATGACAAAGCAGCCGCTCTTCGCTAAAAAAGGGCGAGTCCCGCCGCGCTGGCGCAACCGGGCCAAGGTGAACCGGATGCGGCGCGGTTTCGGATCGGCCGGACAGTTGATGACGCGATACAAAGACAGTCATGTCGGCCGGAAAAGCCCATTATTACAACGGGCTGAGGATAGAGTTGCCTTAGTTTTGGCAAAATAGAGGCAACTGCCTACTCACAAGGGGTGAGGTGGATGGTCAGCAAGGTGACACAAAATCTGGGATTGCTGAGGCGAACGGCGGTGCTGGCCGGGCTGGTCGTCGCGCTGCTGATCGCGGCCGCTCCGGCCGGCATCGCGCAGGACGTCCTCGCCCCATCGGCCTCGGAGTGGCGCGAGGACCAGTTCGGCCCGAAGCCCGACTGGTCGTGGCTGGTGGTGCTGCGCTTCGTCACCGAGTCCGACTACCCGCCGTTCAACTATTATGACGAGGACGGCGCGCTGACCGGCTTCAATGTCGATCTGGCGCGGGCGATCTGCGCCGAGCTGGACGTCACCTGCGAGATCAATCCGCAGGAATGGGGCAACATGGTGAAGTCGGTGCAGGGCGAGCAGGCCGACGCCATCATCGCCTCGATGGCGATCACGCCCTCAACCATCGAGCAGGTCGATTTCACCGACGGCTATTACGCGACGCCGGCGAAATTCGTGACCCGTACCGCCAGCAAGATCGCCGATGTCACCCCCGAAGCGCTCAACGGGGTGAAGATCGGCGTGATCAAGGACACCGCGCATGAGCATTATCTGCGCGACTTCTTCGGGGAGTCGGACATCGTCACCTTCGACACCGACGCCGACCTTCGCGCCGCGCTGAAGGAGGGCAAGGTCGAGGCGATCTTCGGCGATGCGATCACGCTGATGTTCTGGCTGAACGGCCAGGAAGCGGAAGGCTGCTGCCAGTTCCGCGGCCGCGGTTTCCTGGAGTCGCGCTATTTCGGCGAGGGCGTCGGGATCGCGGTGGAGAAGGGCAATATCCGGCTGAAGGAAGTGCTGAATTACGCGCTGGCGCGGGTGCGCGCCTCCGGGCGGTTCGAGGAGCTGTTGCTGCGGTATTTCCCGCTCGCGATTTATTAGGCCGGTGTTCGTCTGGGAGTGAGGCGATGGCAATCGACGGACTGACGACGCTCGCCAGCAATCACGATGCCGCCGAAACGATGAAGCGGCTGCTGTCTGCGATCGAAGCGCGGGGCATGACGGTGTTCGCCCGCATCGATCATGCCGCCGGGGCCAAGGCGGCGGGCCTGGATCTGCGGCCGACCGAACTGGTGATTTTCGGTGCGGCGAAAGCGGGGACGCCGCTGATGCAGGCTGCGCAGACCATTGGCATCGATCTGCCGCTCAAGGCCTTGGTCTGGCAGGACGCGGGCGGAAAGGGCTGGATCTCATATAATGATCCGGGCTGGCTGGTCACACGTCACGGTCTCGGCAGCGAGGCCGGAGCCGTTGCGCAGAGAATGGCGGCGCTTCTGGCTGAGATCGCCCAAGAGGCCGTCGGCGCCGCGTGACGCAAGCCGCTCCGCACCGGCACACCATCACCGGCTGCGCTTCGCGTCGCTCCTGGCGATTTCCGCCTCCGCAAGCTCGCGAAGCACCCGGTTGATCTTGGTTTGCCAGCGCGGACCTTGCGCGCGGAAATGGTCGAGCACATTGCGGCCTAGCGCTCAGGCGGCCTGGACGCGCCCTTAAACGCCGCACTCAGCAGGTGATGAGGTCGGTATGTCCGAAGCCTTTGCTGTAGTCGAGCACGGAGATCACCGTCGGTGTGACGCGGAAGATGTGCACCTGGTCGGGGGTTGGCATCGGGAACGGCAAGGCGGGATGTTCGGGATATTTCGTCGGAAGGAGGCCGAGGATGCGGCCCGCCTCGGCTGGGTCGGTCACTTTTTCCGCTCGCGCCGCCATCGACAGGCCGGTGATCTCCATCAGGTTCGGCGTGTCGTGATCGACGGTCAGCGAGACCCGGTTGTCATGGGCGAGATTGCGCGCCTTCTGGCTGTCGAGGCCGCAGAGAAAATAGAGGGTGAGGCCTTCGTTCACATAGCCCACGGTGGTCGCCTGCGGCCAACCGTCGGGGCGCAGCGTCGCGACCGTCATGATCCGGTGCTGATCGAGCAGCGTCAGGATTTTCTGTCTGATCTCCTGGTCCATGGGTGCCTCGCTGGTTGTGGGTGAGCTGCAGCATCGGCCATCATAGGAAATCGCCGGATTGTCCGGCATTGACGGATATCAAGCGCGCCAGGTCTTTGCCGCCTCGGCAAGGCCGATTGACGCTGTGAGGCCGGCCCATTAGGGTTCGCCGCATTGCAAAGCAGCATGCGGCCAGCCGCCGCCACAGGACACCCGACAATGTCAGACGATGCGCAGTTGAGAGCTCTGGCCATGGCCAGCAAGGCCTGGCCGTTCGAGGAGGCACGAAAGCTCATCGCCCGCATCGAGAAACACGGCAGCGGCGGTGATCGTCCCGTGCTGTTCGAGACCGGTTACGGCCCTTCCGGCCTGCCGCATATCGGCACGTTCGGCGAGGTTGCGCGAACGACCATGGTGCGTCATGCGTTCGAGACGCTGACCGGGGCGAAGACGCGGCTGATCTGCTTCTCCGACGATCTCGACGGGCTGCGCAAGGTGCCCGACAACGTGCCGAACAAGGACATGATGGCGCGCTTCATCGACCATCCGCTGTCGGCGATCCCGGACCCGTTCACCAACGAATATCCAAGCTTTGCCGCGCACAACAATGCGCGGCTCAGGCGGTTTCTCGATCGCTTCGGCTTCGAATACGAGTTCCTGTCGGCGACCGAATGCTACAGCTCGGGCATGATGGACGCGACGCTCTTAAAAATGCTCGCGGTCTACGACAAGGTGATGGACATCATCCTGCCGACCGTCGGCGAGGAGCGGCGCCGGACCTATTCGCCGTTCCTGCCGATCTCGCCGCGCACCGGACGCGTGCTGCAGGTGCCGATGATCGCGCGCGATATCGCGGCCGGCACGATCACCTATGTCGATCCCGAAACGCGCGAGGAGGTGACGACGCCCGTCACCGGCGGCCGGGTCAAGTGCCAGTGGAAGGCGGACTGGGCGCTGCGCTGGACAGCGCTCGGCGTCGACTATGAGATGGCCGGCAAGGACCTGATCGACAGCGTGACGCTGTCATCGAAGATCTGCCGGGCGCTCGGCGGCACGCCGCCGGAGGGCTTCAATTACGAGCTGTTCCTGGACGAGCGCGGCGAGAAGATCTCCAAGTCGAAGGGCAACGGGCTCACCATCGACGAATGGCTGACCTATGCGACGCCGGAGAGCCTGTCGCTGTTCATGTACCAGAAGCCGAAGACCGCCAAGCGCCTCTATTTCGATGTGATCCCCAAGCATGTCGATGAATATTTCACCTTCCTCGGCAAGTACCCCGCGGAGGGCGAGGAGGAGCGGCTGAGCAATCCGGTCTGGCACATCCATGCCGGCACGCCGCCTACGGTGAGCGTGCCGGTCAGCTTTGCGCTGCTGCTCAATCTGGTGAGCGCATCGAATTCCCAGGACAAGGGCGTGCTGTGGGGCTTCATCCGCCGCTATGCGCCGGGCGCGAGCCCCGAGACCCATCCCGAGCTTGACCGGCTGGTCGGCTACGCGATCGCCTATTTCCACGATTTCGTCGAGCCGACCAAGCACTACCGGCCGCCGAGCGATCAGGAGCGGGCGGCTTTCGCCGATCTCTACCAGCGGCTCGGCACCGTCCCGGAGCGGGCGACCGGCGAGGAGATCCAGAACATCGTTTATGAGATCGGCAAGGCGCATGGCTTCGAGCCGCTGCGCAACTGGTTCCAGGGCCTCTACGAGGTGCTGCTCGGCCAGTCGCAGGGCCCGCGCTTCGGCTCGTTCGTCGAGCTCTACGGCGTGGAGGAGACCCGCGAGATGATCGCGCGGGTGATCGAGCCGGCAGGCGGCACGTCGGCGAAGGGCAAGACGCAAACCGCCGCGCAGGCATGACGGTAACGGACGCAGCCGAGGACGATGCGGCCAGCGTCGACGCCGGCAGGGTCGCGTCCGACCTCCTCGCCTGGTACGACCGTTCGGCGCGGGTGCTGCCCTGGCGCTCGCCGCCCGGCGTGCACGCCGACCCCTATCACGTCTGGCTGTCGGAGATCATGCTGCAGCAGACCACGGTGAAGGCGGTCATCCCCTATTACCGCAAGTTCGTGCATCGCTGGCCGACCGTCACCGCGCTCGCCGATGCAGAGATCGACGGGGTGATGGCGGCGTGGGCCGGGCTCGGCTATTACTCGCGGGCGCGCAATCTGCACGCCTGCGCCATAGCCGTGGCGGAGACGCACGGAGGGGAATTTCCGCGCGACGAAGCGGCACTGCGCGCCCTGCCCGGCATCGGCGGCTATACCGCGGCGGCGATTGCGGCGATCGCGTTCGACATCCCGGCGACCGCGGTCGACGGCAATGTCGAGCGGGTGGTGGCGCGGCTGTTCGCCGTGGAAGAGCCGCTTCCGGCCGCGAAGCCGCGGATCAAGGCGCTGGCGGCCCGCCTGACACCGCACCAGCGGCCCGGCGATTTCACCCAGGCGATGATGGACCTCGGCGCCTCGATCTGTGCGCCGCGCTCCCCCTCCTGCCTGGTGTGCCCGGTGAACGCGCATTGCCTCGGCTCGGCCGGCGGCATCGCCGAGATGCTGCCGGTCAAGGCGAAGAAAGGCGAAAAGCCCCAGCGCTATGGCGCCGCGTTCCTCGCCATTCGCGAGGACGGCGCGGTGCTGCTGCGCCGCCGTCCTCCCAAGGGCCTGCTCGGCGGCATGCTGGAGGTGCCCTCGACCGCCTGGGGCGCGGCCATGCCGGATCGCGATGACGCCGTCGCGCAGGCTCCCTTCCCTGCCGACTGGCATCCCGTCGCCGGCATCGTCCGGCACACCTTCACCCATTTCGACCTGCATCTTGCCGTTTATCGCACAGCCGGCATCCCTGGCGACGTGCCGGCCGGCTCGGGCGCGTGGTATCCGCAGATGAGCCTGCGCACCGAGGCGCTGCCGAGCGTCATGCACAAGGTGCTGGCTCACGGCCTCGGCTGATCAAATCCGCGCCGGATCGCCGGTGCCGGAAGCAGCCGCACGACGTCGGCCCTCCCTCTGACGTCATCCTCGCGAAAGCGAGGATCCAGTACGCCGCAGTGGAGCAGAAGTGCGCCGAGCCCTGCAAATCGCACCGGCTTTTACCCCCAGACCTCGGTGTTTACTGGGTCCTCGCTTTGGCGAGGATGACGGTTGTGCGCTTGGCAGGCCTCGTAGCCTACGCCGATCCCGCCTCAGCGGCTGTCCACCAGATGGAACGCCGCCGCGCCGACCTCGTAATAGGCGGCCTTTGCCGCGGTCAGGCTTTCCGAATGCCCGTCGCAGACCGGCAGCGGCAGCACGCTCTCGTCGCCGCTCATCAGAAAAGCCGCGGCCGCCTTGCCGAACACCGTGCCGGGCGCGATGCCGCGGCCGCTATAGCCATAGATGCTGATCGCGCGCGGGCCGAAGCCGACGATTTTGGGGATGTGATCGGCGGTCATGGCGATGCGGCCATGCCAGCCATATTCGAAAGACTGCTCGGCGGCATGGGGAAACAGTACCGCGAGCTTGCGCCGCGCCCAGCCGCGATGCAGCCGCCGCGCGGGACCGTTCAGCGACCCCATCGCCCCGACGATCAGCCGGCCGGCGCCATCCAGGCGGAAGGACGACATGACCTGAGCGGTGTCCCAGCAGCCCTGGCGTTCGGGAAGGATCGCCGCGCGCAGATTATCGCTCAGCGGCGTGGTCGCGAACTGGAAGTAATGCACCGGCGTATAATGCGGACGCGGCGCTCCGGGGAGCGGCGTGTGATAGGCATTGGTGGCGATCAGCAGCGCTCCGGCAGTGACCCGCCCGAGCCGGGTGCTGACCTGCCAGCTTTCTCCCTCCCGCAGGATCGTGCGCGCGGGGCTCTCCTCGAAGAGAAGCGCGCCGGCTGCCTCTGCCGCGCCTGCAAGACCGCGGGCATAGCTCAGCGGCTGGATGGTGCCGGCGCGGCTGTCGAGCAGCGCGCCGAGATAAATGCTGGTCCCGATCCTGGCGCGGGTCTGCTCGCCGGTGAGCAGGCGCACCGGCCAGCCTCGCGCCTGATATTGCCGCAGCCTTCGCCTGAGATTGGCGAGACCCTCGCGGGAATGAGCGCAATGCAGCGTGCCGCTGCGGGTCGCGTCGCAGGGGATGCCATGCCTTTCGATCAGCGAGAACACCAGCTCCGCACCATCGGCGAGAATGGCACTGAATCGCGCGCCGACCTCCTGCCCGAGGAGTTCCTCCACTCTGTCGGGCTCGAGCCATAGGCCGGGATTGACCAGGCCGACATTACGGCCCGATCCGCCCGCGCCGATCACCCGCGCCTCGAGCAGCACCACCGAGGCGCCGGCCTCGGCCAGATGCAGCGCCGCCGCGAGACCGGTGAAGCCGCCGCCGATGATGACGACATCGGCCCGGGTCTCGCCGGTGAACCGCGCCCGCCGGGCATCGGTGCCGGCCGTACGCAGCCAGGCCGAGGCGTCGATGTCATCGGTGGCGCGCCCGGTGTCACCGGTCAACCGATCCTGCCGCGGGGTCTCTTCGCCGGACATCACCAGGCCTCAGCCGACCGGCATGGTGAAGGTGAACCGGGTCTCGGCGGGAGACGAGTTCCACCTCCAGACGGCCGCCATGCGCCCGTGCAATCTGGCTGGCGATATAAAGGCCAAGGCCGAGGCCCTGCTGGTGGGCTCCGCCGGCAGCGCGAAAGAAGGGTTTAAACAGACTCTCCATGACGGAGGCGGGAAGCGGATCGCCCTGATTGGCGACGGAGAGCACGAACTGCCCGCCGGCCACCGCAGCGTGCACCTTGACCGGGGTGGCCTCGGCGCCATGGATCAGGGCGTTGCCCGCGAGATTGGACAGAAGCTGGCCGATGCGGACCGGATCGCAGTCAACGGCCTCGGCATCGCCGAGTGCGAAATCGGTCTCGATCACCCGGTCCGGCCACACCGCCTGCAGCTCGGCGACGACATGAGCGATCACCGGCTTGACCGGCTCTGAGCGGCGCTGCAGCGTCAGGCCGCCGCCCAGCCGGCCGCGCGCGAAGTCGAGCATATTGCTGATCAGGCCGGACATGCGCGCCGTGCTGTTCCGCATCAGGGTGACGATGGTCTTCGCCTTTTCGTCGAGCGGCGTGCGCAACAGGGCGCGCGTCCCGGCATCGATCGAGGCGAGCGGGTTGCGCAGGTCATGGCCGAGCACCGCGATGAACTGCTCGCGCAGCTCCGCGACCTTGTGCGCGTCGGACAGGTTCCTCTCGGTGACGGCAAGGCGGTCGCGCGCGTCGAGATGAAAAGCGATCAGGTCGGCGAACAGTCTGAACATGCCGACGATTTCGGGCGCCTCGACGCGGGCCGGGCGCGGATCGATCGCGCAGAGCGTGCCGAAGAACTGGCCGTCCCGCGTCCAGATCGGCATCGAGATATAGCTCTGGAAGCCATAGAGGGCGGGGGTGGGATGCGTGCAGTAGCGCGGATCTAACGCCACATGGTCGATCATCACCGCCTCCCCACTCTGGCGGATCTGATCGCAGATCGTGGTCTCGAGCTTCAGCTCGCCGCCGGGCTCGAGGCCAAACGCGATCTCATCGCGAACCGCGCAGGCGACCCAGCGCTCCTCGGTCACCCGCGCGATGGCGGCAAACCCCATGCCCGTCGTCCGGCAGACGACCTCCAGGATGGTGGGTGTGGCATCGATGCTGGCGATGCGTGCAACATCATGTTTGGGATCGTAATTCAAGTTGAAGCTTCACTTTCCGGGTGCGCCAGACTAGCTGCATCCTCGGCAAAGGTCACGTGCGGCGTTCCTGGCGAGGATGCCACAGCAAACCCAGCTTTGCTCGCCGCTGCCCGGCCGGATGCTTGAGAAATAGCTTGGCCAGGGACGCGGCCGCCTACGCGTCGTCCAGAAATGCTGCGACGGCTGCATTGGCGCGCAGCTCCTGCAGCTGCGTATCCGTCGGAAGCTGGGGCCGGTCGCGCTCGCGGTTCACCATGCACAGGAAGCCGAGCGGCTCCCCGGCCGCGGCGCGGAACTGATGCCAGGTCAGCGAGGGGATCGACACGAGGTCGTTCGGCCCGACGTCCATCACCCGATCGCCGACCATACAGCGGCCATGGCCGCGAAAAATCATCACCGCATGCACATGCTCATGGCGCTCCAGCGTCGAGTGGCCGCCGGCGGCGATCTCGAAATAGCGCAGCTCGGCAAGGAGGTTCGGGTCGTCGAACAGCACCTGGCGGGTGACATCCTTGAAGGGTGCGGCCCCGTCCGCCTTGTAGGCCAGCATGTCGACATCCGCCCATCGCCCGGGCTCGCCGGCGCTGCGGAAGGTTTTCGGTTGACGGCTCATGGCTGGCGGCTCCTGCTCAAGGCGGCGACGTCCTGAACGAACGCCGCCGTCTCTGAGGTGAGGCGCTCACGGGCGGAAAGCAAGCCGCCGCCAATCAAAATCATGGTGTCGGTGCCGTAGAAATCGATCAGCTCCGGCAGCCGGTCGCGGGTCATGCCGCCCGCCGGCACCGGCAGCGCTGGCCTCAGGCCATGCCAGTCGGCCCTGGCCTCGCGCGCGATCGCGGCGCAGCTCTCGGGCGAATAGCCGAACCGGCCGCCATAATTGGGGAAGATGGTCGCATCGGCGCCGAACAGCCGGAACAGCTTGCCGAGCAGTAGAGGCGGCGCGATGCGCGCGGCGCCGCCCAGCGCCGGATGGGCGAGGAAGGCGATGTCCGGGTGCTCGCGGGTGATGGCGCGAAACGCCGGCAGGCCGACCACCATCGGCGTGATTACCACCGTGTCGAGCCCTGCGTCGCGGACGATGCGCAGCTGGGCGCGAAGCTGGTCGAGATGGCCGGACAGGTTCGGCGCATAGCGCACGGCATGGCCGGTCTTGTCCGAGGCGCGACGCACGGCGTCGGCACAGGCCGGCACCCGCGCCGCGAACGGGCTGTAGTGCTGCTCGGCGAGGCCATGGTCGTCCTTGATATAATCGACGCCGCCTTCGGCGAACCGCCCGGCTATAACGGCAAGCCCCTCCGGCGCGAGCCCTTGCGGCTTGAGCGCGGTGCAGGTCATCGCCCGCCCCGCTGCCCCGGCGCGCTGCCGGAGCCCGTCGGCACCGACATTGGGACCGCTCAGGCGCCGGACGAGGTCGGCCGGCAGCTCGACATCCTCCAGCGTGACGAAGGCGTGCAGCGAGCTGTTGCCGAACAGCATGTTCATGATCTGCCCGGGATCCTCGCCGAAGGTCTCGGTCGCGAGTGCGACGCGGACGCGGAACAGGTCGTCGCCAATCGGCTCGATGCTCTCCACCTGCCCGGCGATCTCTGCGCGCACCCGCGCATCCTCGATCGCGTCGAGCGGCATCTCCACGCTCTGCTCGACGGCAAGATTTTGCGCCCGGGATTCGATGTCCCGGGCGCTCGATGAGATGTGATAGACGGCGATGGTCCTCATGGGCTCCCCATTCGCGGCAACGGCCGGCGGGGGCTCGAAGTGGGAGGGACTACCCTCTGGCCGCCCTGGCCAGCCTGACCGCCGCGGTTCTGACCTGTTCGGGCCGAGTAAACCGGCTTCCATCGAGAAGGTCAAAGCCTGGATGCGTGGACAGGAAGCGATAGCGGCCGCAATCGCGCACGGCAAGGCCGGCGAATGCGCCCTCTACCCGAACGATGAGAGGTGCGGCGCTGTCATCATCCTCCGTTCTCCTGGGTGGTCTGGTCATGGACTCCTCTTTCCATGGCTTGAGTGGCGGGAGCAGCCATAGACCGGCAATGCGACAACATCAGGACAAAAAGTTGCATTTCGCGATAAATTCTACTTTTACGCGCATAACCGGTCGGTGCGTGACCTGCGATCGCAAGGGACGACGCCTTGTGGTCGGCCGCAATGCATGTATCTCTGCGGCTTTTGGCGATGCGCATCGCCGCCTGCCCTTGGTGTCGTCCAGCCATGACCGCTGCCGCCAAGCATGCGGCGTAAAGCCATTGTGGATTTACACAATAAAAATACGATGTTCGATTTTTATGCGGCTGTATAGCTAAATTAAATCCTTTAGCAATACATAAAATAGGTACCAGAGTTAAACCGCTGGAAATTTTTGTTCTTTAGAAAAGGGCGGACCACGAGAGATATCGCCGGCTGATTAGCTCGTGCCAAAGTGATCCGAAACGCCCTTACCCGAGCCACGCGGACGATGACTTCCACGCCCATCCAGCTTCCTGCGCAATTCGATCTATCCGTTTTGTCTCAATTGAAGGATGAGCTGGCCTCCGCATTCGCCGCCCGGGACGGCGTGATCCTGAACGCGACCGCCGTGGAACGGGTCGGCACGCCAGCCATTCAGCTCCTCCTCGCTGCCGGAAAGGAATTCTCCGCCGACGAGCAGCCCTTCTCGCTGCGGGCGCCCTCGCCTGCCCTGATCGCCGCTTTCGATGATCTCGGCCTTGGCGGCCAGGTCCGCAAATGGAGTGCCGAGTAATGGCCAAGCGCGTCCTCACGGTCGACGATTCAAAGACCATGCGCGAGATGGTGGGTTTCACGCTGCGCGGCGCCGGCTATGACGTCGTGGAAGCGGAGGATGGCGTGCATGCGCTGTCCGTCCTTGCCAGCACCAAGGTCGATCTCGTCATCACCGACATCAACATGCCGAACATGGACGGCGTGACGCTGGTCAAGCAGCTGCGCGCCAAGCCGAACTTCATGTCCACGCCGATCCTGATCCTCACCACCGAAGGCGGCGAGGACAAGAAGGCGGCGGGACGGGCCGCCGGTGCCACCGGCTGGATCGTCAAGCCGTTCGCACCGGACAAGCTGCTCCAGGTGGTCGGCAAAGTCTGTCCGAAAGGCTGATGGAAGGCACCATGTCCAAATCGGCCTCCAGCAGTACGCCCATTTCCGGAAGACCTTCTTCGACGAGTGCGCGGAGGTCCTGGCCGACATGGAAGCCCGCGTGGGCGGGCTGCAGTCGGGCGGCGCGGCGCATGACGATCTGAACGCGATCTTCCGCGCGGTCCATTCCATCAAGGCCGGCGCGGGCGCATTCGACTTCACCGAGCTGGTGGAGTTCTCCCATATTTTCGAGGCGCTGCTCGACGAAATGCGCGAAGGCCGGATCCTGGCCGACGAGCGCGTCTGCAATACGCTGATCCGCGCGAGCGACATCCTTTCCGCGCTGGTCGCCGGGGCGCAGGAGGAACGACCGGTCGAGGACGGCTTCGGCAGCGACATCGCCGAGGAGCTGCGCGCCATGCTCGAGCGCACATCGCGGCCCGCCGGAGCCAGCGGCAGTGCAGCGAAAGCCGACCCGGCGCCGGAGGGCGAGGCCGGCCTGCACCGCTACCGCGTGAGCTTCCGGCCGTTCGCGGAGCTGTTCCGGCATGCCAACGAGCCGCTGCTCCTGATCCGCGAGCTGAAGCGTCTTGGCGAACTGAGCGTGAGCTGCGACCAGAGCCGCCTGCCTCCGCTGGGCGCGCTCGAGCCGGAGGAGTCCTATCTCTCCTGGACCTTCGAGCTGAGCACCCAGCGCGGCAAGGCCGAAATCGCCGAGGTGTTCGAATTCGTCGACCAGGACTGCGAGCTGATCATCGACGGAGCTCGCCAGCCCAAAGGATGAAGGCGCGGCCGCTTCCCCGAACCAGCCAGCCGCCGCTGACGAAGCTGCGCCAGCGCGCAAAACCGCCGCCGCGGCGGAAGCCAGCCCAAGTGCTGCCCAGAGCCAGAGCCCGGCGCGGTCTGCGGCGTCATCGATCCGCGTCGACATCTCCCGCGTCGACCGCCTGGTCAATATGGTGGGCGAGCTGGTGATCACCCAGGCGATGCTGGCCCAGCAGATCGCCGCCTGCTGCCGCGGACAGCGATCAGGGCCGAGCGGCATCGAGGGGCATGAGGAGCTGGCGACGCTGACGCGCGAGCTGCAGGAATGCGTCATGGCGATCCGCGATGCAGCCGGTGCAAGCTCGGTGTTCGCGCGCATGCCGCGTCTGGTGCGCGAGATCGCCGCCAAGCTCGGCAAATCGGTGCGGCTGGTCACTGTCGGGCGAGCATACCGAGGTCGACAAGACCGTGGTCGAGGAGCTCGCCGATCCGCTCACCCACATGATCCGCAACGCCATCGATCACGGCATCGAGGCGCCCGACGGTCCGGCGCGCCGCGGGCAAGCCCGAGGAGGGGCACGATCCAGCTGTCGGCGAGCCATGTCGGCGCAACATCCTGATTCAGATCGCCGACGACGGCGCCGGCATCAACCGCGAGCGGCTGCTCGCGAAGGCGGTCGAAAAGGGCATCGTCGCCGGCCGGACGCGACCCTCACCGATGACGGAGATCGACGATCTGATCTTCGCGCCCGGCTTGTCCACCGCCGAGGCCGTCACCGACGTTTCCGGCCGCGGCGTCGGCATGGACGTCGTGCGGCGCAACATCACCAATCTGGGCGGGCGCATCAGCGTGCAGTCCACGCCCGGCAAGGGCACGACGCTTCACGCTCGTCATTCCGCTGACGCTGGCCGTGCTCGACGGCATGGTCGTCGCGGTCGGCGCCGAGCGCTACATCCTGCCGCTGACCTCGATCGTCGAGAGCTTCCGGCCGCTTGCCGAGTCAGATCCGCGCGCTGGCGGGCGCCGGCGAGGTCGCCTCGGTGCGCGGCGAATTCTTCCGCGTCGTGCATCTCGACCGGGTGCTGAACGTGCCGGGCGCCATCGCCAATGCCTGGGACGGCCTCGTGGTGCTGGTGGAGACCGCAGGCGGGCGAGCGGGTCGGCATCAAGGTCGACGAGCTGATCGGCCAGCAGCAGGTGGTGATCAAGAGCCTGCAGGAGAATTTCCGGCCGGTCTCCGGCATCTCCGGCGCGACGATCCTCGGCAATGGCCGTGTCGCGCTGATCCTCGACATCGAGCAGCTCGCGCGGATGAGCAAGGGACGCCCCGCCGCGCCGCGCGCCGGATGGCAAGGCTCCCGCGCATGGCGAGGTCCCCGCGCCCGGCCCCGATGCTCATGCAGACCACAGCGCGCTCGCGCTCAGCGCATAAGGAGATGTCCATGAGCCTGCCAACCGCGCCCCTTCCTCGCGACGACGCCGCGGTGCCCGAGACCGACAAGGGCGCCGGGCCGCGCCAGTTCATCAGCTTCAAGGTCGGCAGCGAGGAATATGCCATCGACATCCTGTCGGTGCGCGAGATCAAGGGCTGGACCTCGACCACGGTGCTGCCGAACCAGCCCGAATTCGTGCTCGGCGTGATGAACCTGCGCGGCGCGATCGTGCCGGTGTTCGATCTGCGCTGCCGCTTCGGGCTCGGCCTGACCCAGGCGACGCGCACCCATGTGGTGATCATCGTCACGGCGCTGAACCGGGTGATCGGGCTGCTGGTGGACGCGGTCTCCGACATCCTCACGGTCAACAACGAAGAAATCCGCCCGATCCCCGAAACCGACCGGACCATCTCCTCCGAATTCCTCACCGGCATCATCGCCATCAACGACGGCATGGTGGTGCTTCTCTCACTCGAGAGCCTGTTCGGCTCGACCGTACTCGCCAAGGCCGGCGCTCTGGCCGCTTAGCACGCATGAGGGTGGATTGCCCTCGCCAACGCTTCTGAAAGGGAAAGCAGACATGTGGTTCGCGAACCAGAAAAATGACCAGGCCAACGCCATGAAGGCGGGGCTGAACGTCGTGTCCTCGGCGGTCATGATGGTCGACCGCGATTTCGTCGTCACCTATCAGAACGCGGCGAGCCAGGCGCTGCTCCGCGAGCATGTCGAGCATTTCCGCTCGCTCTGGCCGACCTTCGATCCCGACCGGATGGTCGGCGTGTGCATCGACATGTTCCATAAGAACCCCGCGCATCAGCGACGGATGCTGTCGGAACCGTCCAAGCTTCCCTACAAGACCGAAATCACCGTCGGTCCGCTGCGCATCGCGCTCCACGTCCACGCCAACTACGACGCGAAGGGCAGGTATTGCGGCAATATCCTGGAGTGGTCGGACATCACCCAGATCCGCGCCAATGAGCTGCAGAACGCCGAGTATCGCGGCATGTTCGATGCGATCAACAAGGCACAGGCCGTGATCGAGTTCTCCATGGACGGCAGGATCCTCAACGCCAACGAGAACTTCCTCAAGACGCTGGGCTACAGCCTGGACGAGATCAAAGGCCAGCACCATTCGATGTTCGTCGATCCGAGCCACCGGCAGAGCCCGGAATACCGGGCAGTTCTGGGACAAGCTCGGCCGCGGCGAATACGACGCCGGGCAGTACAAGCGCATCGGCAAGGGCGGCAAGGAGGTCTGGATCCAGGCCAGCTACAACCCGATCTTCGGGCCGGACGGCAAAGCCGTTCAAGGTCGTCAAATACGCCACCGAAATCACCGCGCAAAAGCTGGCGGCTGCCGATTTCGAAGGCCAGCTCGCCGCGATCGGCAAGGCCCAGGCCATCATCGAGTTCGCGATGGACGGCAAGGTCATCGAGCGCCAACGACAACTTCCTGAAGACGCTCGGCTACAGCCTCAGCGAGATCGCGGGCCAGCACCACGCGATGTTCGTCGAGCCGGCCATCGGCCAGAGCCCGGAATACCGCCTGTTCTGGGAGAAGCTCGGCCGCGGCGAATACGATGCCGGCCAGTACAAGCGGATCGGCAAGGGCGGCAAGGAGGTCTGGATCCAGGCCAGCTACAACCCGATCCTCGGACCGAACGGCAAGCCGTTCAAGGTCGTGAAATACGCCACCGACGTGACCGAGCAGGTCCGTGCCATGGGCAGCGCCTCAGCGAGGCGGTTGCAGCAGACGCAGGACGTCGTCGAGGCGGCGAAGGCGAACGACCTGTACGCGGCGCATGCCGCTCGAAGGCAAGACCGGCGAGATCGGCGAGCTGTGCGGCGGCGTCAACGGGCTGATCGATACTATGGCGGAGGTCGTCGGTCAGCATGACTCGACGCTTCGCTCGAGGTCTCCAACGCGGCCGCCGAGATCGCCGACGGCACCACCGACCTGTCGCAGCGCACCGAGCAGCAGGCCTCCAGCCTGGAGGAGACCGCCGCCTCGATGGAGGAGATGGCCTCGACCGTCAAGCAGAATGCCGAGAACGCCCAGCAGGCCAACCAGCCTGCCGTCAGCGCCACGCGAGGTGGCCGACCGAAGGCGGCGAAGTGGTCGGCAAGGCGGTGGAGGCGATGCGCGGATCGAGGACTCCTCGCAGAAGATCTCCGACATCATCGGCGTGATCGACGAGATCGCCTTCCAGACCAACCTGCTGGCGCTCAACGCCGCGGTCGAGGCGGCCCGCGCCGGCGACGCCGGCAAGGGCTTCGCGGTGGTCGCCTCCGAAGTGCGCTCGCCTGGCCCAGCGCTCATCGCGGCGCCGCCAAGGAGATCAAGGGCGCTGATCGCCGACAGCGGCGCCAGGTGAAGGACGGCGTGAAGCTGGTCAACAATGCCGGCAACTCGCTGCAGCGAGATCGTCGACTCGATCAAGCAGCGTGGCCGACATCGTCGCCGAGATCGCCGCGGCCAGCCAGCGAGCAGGCGACCGGCGTCGAGGAGATCAACAAGGCCGTCACGCCAGATGGACGAGATGACCCAGCAGAACTCGGCGCTGGTCGAAGAGAACGCCGCCGCCTGCCGCATGCTCCAGGAGCAGGCGCAGAGCATGCACGGCCGCATGTCGATATTCCAGCTGATCGACGCCGCCACGGCGCCCGCGCCCTGCTCGATCGGACGCGGGGAGGAGCCGCCCGTCGCCGAGCGGCCGAGGCGGCGCTGGGCCGCCGGCCGCAAGAAGATTGCCGGCGCGCGGCGGCGCGGCTGGCATGCAGGCCGCCGCTGCAGGCGAGCCTGACATGCCGGATGCGGACTGGAAGGAGTTCTGAACTTGCAGCTGCGCGACCTGGCCATCTCCGAGCGCGACCGAGATCGGACCGCATGGGCCGCGCTCGAGGGGACGTGAGTTCCCCTGCTCGGACAAGGAGTACCAGTATCTGACGTCGTTCGTCTACGAGCGCAGCGGCATCGTGCTCGGCGCGAGCAAGGTCAACATGGTCTATTCGCGCCTGTTCCGCCGGCTGCGGGAGCTGGGCCTGCCGCTCCTTCCGGGACTATTGCGAGCTGCTTCGGACCGCGATCAGCGCAGATCGAGATCGGCTTCGCTGATCAACGCCATCACCACCAACCTGACCCGTTCTTCCGCGAGAGCCGCACCATTTCGAGCATCTGCGCGACGACGACATGCCGGAGGCTGGAGCGCACACGGCATGCGACCGCGCTGCGGATCTGGTCGGCCGGCTGCTCGTCCGGCGAGGAGCCCTATTCGATCGCGATGACGCTGGCCGGCGGATGCCGCGACTGCAGCACTGGATGCGCGCATCCTGGCGACCGATCTCGATACCAACATGGTCTCGACCGCGCATGCCGGGAATCTATCGCCGCCGCACCTGTCGACGAGCTCCCGGAGCAGGTGCCGACCTGATTCTTCACGAGCGGACCGGCGCAAGGCGGGCAGCCGACCTTCAGCGTCATCGAGCCGATCCGGCGCTGATCACCTTCAAGCAGCTCAATCTGTCGGCGCCGTGGCCGATGAAGGGTCCGTTCGACGCGATCTTCTGCCGCAACGTGATGATCTATTTCGACGGCCCGACCAAGGCAGCGCTGGTCGAGCGCTTCGTCCGGCATGCTCAAGCCGCGGCGGCTGCCTCTATATCGGCCATTCGGAATCGCTGCTCGAGAGCGCAGTCCGGCCTGCAGCTCGCCGGCCGCACGATCTACCGGAAGACTGCCAGCATGAGGGCAGCCGCGGCCGAGAGTCTGCCACCTGGCCGCCGGTCAGCGCGCGACTCGCCGGCATGTGCCGCGGCGCGTCTTCGACCCGGCCATCGGCATGTATGCCGTCCGGGTGCAGCCGGGCGAATTCTATGTGACCGCCGCGACCGGACGAGACTCGTCACCGTGCTCGGCTCCTGCGTCGCGGCCTGCATCCGCAATCCGCGCCTCGGCTATGGCGGCATGAACCATTTCATGCTGCCCGCGAGCGATTCCGGCGAGTGGGCCGGGGTGTCGGCGGCGCTGCGCTACGGCAACCATGCGATGGAAGTCTGATCAACGCGATGCTGAAGACCGGCTGCAAACGCGAGCGATCTGGAGATCAAGATGTTCGGCGGCGCCAACGTCAACGACGGCGCCTCGCGGGTCGGCGAGCAAGAACGCCGAATTCGCGCTGCACTATCTCGAGGCACGAAGGCCTGCACGCCATCTCGCGTGGATCTCGGCGGCAACCGATCCGCGCGTCATCCAGTACTTACCCGACGACCGGCCGCGTGCGAGCGCAAGCTGCTGAGCGGCCGACGACGTCGCATCGTCGCGAAGAGGAACGCCGCTACGACGAAGAGGCTGATGACCGCTCCGAAGGAGGGCGACGTCGAGCTGTTCGACATGAGGACTGGTATGGATGAAGAAGCGGGTGCGCGTGCTTGTCGTCGACGACTTCCGCATTGATGCGCAAACTGCTGACCGAGATGCTGGCCTCCGATCCCGAGATCGAGGTGGTCGGTACCGCCGACCGATCCGCTATATCGCCCGCGAGAAGATCAAGCAGCTCAACCCCGACGTGGTGACGCTCGACGTCGAGATGCCGCGCATGGACGGCCTCGACTTCCTCGAAAAGATCATGACGCTGCGGCCGATGCCGGTGGTGATGGTGTCGTCGCTGACCACGGCAGGCGCCGAGGTGACGCTCGACGCGCTGGAGCTGGGCGCGGTCGATTTCATCGCCAAGCCGAACCGATATGGCCAGCGCGCTTCGAGGAACTGCGCGACGAGATCGTCAGCCAAGGTGAAGGCGGCGGCGCGCGCGCGGCGTGCGGCCGTTGCGCGCGATGCCGCGGCGCCAAGGCGCCGCACCGAGCTATCGCGCGGGCGGCACGGATCGTCGCGATCGGCGCATCGACCGGCGGCGTCGAGGCGCTGAGCGCGTTGCTCGAGGCCCTGCCGGCCGGATGCTCCGCCGATCCTGGTCACCCAGCACATGCCGGCGCGTTTCGTGCCGTCCTTTGCCGACCGCCTGAACCGCGTGCGGCGATGACCGTTCGCGAGGCCGCAGGACGGCGACCGCATCGCAGCCCGGCCACGTCTACATCGCGCCCGGCGACGCATCATCTCAACTGGCGCGCACCGGCACCGGCTTTCGCTGCTGGCTAGCGGCCGCGAGCGCGTTTCCGGCCATTGCCCGTCGGTCGACGTGCTGTTCCGGTCGGTGGCGCGAGAAGGCCGGCAGCGCCGTCGGCGTGATCCTGACCGGCATGGGCAACGACGGCGCGGAAGGGCTTCTGGCGATGCGGCAGAGCGGCGCACACACCATCGGACAGGACGAGGGCTACTTCCCTGATCTACGGCATGCCGCGCGTCGCGTTCGAGCGCGGCGCGCGTCGAGCTGCAGCTCCCGCTGGGACGGATTGCCGAGCGCGTTCTCACCCTCTGCCGCAACACCGCGGCGGAGGCCAAGGCCGAGCGGCTTCGCCTCGAAAAGTGGACGCGATGGCCAGGATTTTGAACATCAAACCGTATCAGCGGCTCATGGGACGGACCTCATCCCCACTCCAGGATTGCCAGGCGGCAGCGCAAGCCGCCGAAGCGGCTGCCGTCTCGGCCGCGGGGCTCCGGCAGCCCAGCATGCGGCCATCGACCTGCTGCGGGAGTGGCTCGGCCTGTCCGACGCCCAGCAGCGCGCGCTCGAGGTGTTGACGGGCGTCGTCGACGACGTCGTCGGGCCTGCTCGACTCCAAATCGGCGCCGTGTCGGTACGCTTTCAGAGCCTTGCCGCACCGCGCGCGAGCAGACCATATCGGTGCAGGGCCTCGCCCGCGCCGTCCAGACCGTCGACCTTCGAGGGCGAGCAGGTTATCGATCGGAGATTGGTCGAAAGCCTCAGGGGCACGATTTCCGAATTTGTCGAGAAGATCGTGTTTCTGTCCTCGCGCGGCGTGACCCTGGTTTACCAGCTCGACGATGTCCTCTCGGACCTCAAGAACGTGCAGGGCAGCATCGTCGCGATCGACAGGATCACCCGGCAGACCAATCTGCTCGCGCTCAACGCCAAGATCGAGGCGGCGCGCGCGGGAGAAGCGGGACGTGGCTTCGCGGTGGTCGCGGAGGAAGTGCGCGAACTTGCAGCCGCCGTCGACAGGCTGTCCACCGGCCTCAAGGAGCAGCTCAACGCCATCACGGCCGGTCATGTGTCGACGCAGCGGCCTGCTCCAGGAGATCGCCTCGATCGACATGTCGGAGCAGAACCTGGCGGCGAACGCGCGGATCTCGACCATGATGTCCGCCCTTCTGCAGCAGAATGGCCAGTTCGCGACAGCCCTCGATCGCAGCGCCGAGGCGTCAGAAAAGATCGCCGGCGACATCGCCGCCGCCGTCGTGGGCATGCAGTTCCAGGACCGCGCGCTGCAGCAGCTCCAGGCCATCAAGATCGCCATGGAAGTGACCCTGTCGGCGCTGAGCGGACTGGACGGCGAAACCTCCGCAAATGTTCCCGCGGCCCTGCCCGCCGACCCGGTCCGGGGCGACGCGATGGCCGACGAGCTTTTCGGACGCTGCACGCTCGGTGACATCCGGCAGCGCCTGCTCCACCGGTTCGGGCGCGAGGAGCAGGCCCGGCAGGAGGCGGCAGCCGCCGAGAAGGCGGCAGCGGATCAGGACGACGACACGCTCATCGAGCTTTTCTAGCCGGAGATTTGACCATGCAGACCCAGACCGTGCTATCCGATACCGTCTTCGAGGCACGCCTCACCGACCGCCTGTCCTTTTCCGACAACAGCGCCTTCCGCAAGCTGCTCGATGACGTGGTGGCCTCCAAGCGCCGGCATCTGGTCCTCAACGTCGCCGGCCTGACCTCGGTCGATTTCGGCAGGGCTCGGCATGTTCATCATCGCCGCCGATACGGCGAAAAAAGCAGGGCTTTCCCTCACCCTGCGCGGCGCGTCCGGCCACGTCCGCAAGCTCATCGAGCTGTCGAAGCTCGACAAGCTGATTTCGGTCGAATTCTGAGGCTGCGCCTGGAGGCGACGTGTTCGGTAGCTCCTGCTCAATCACTCTTCCTGCGCCTGACAGCGATGCCGATGAGCGTAGCTGGGAAGATGTCACCAACGCCCACATTCTGGTGGTCGATGATGACGCGGACTTCGTGCTCGCTGATGGCGGCCGAACTGCGCGACAGCGGCTACGACAATATCGAGACCGTGAGCAGCGGACGCGGACGCACTGGAGATCATCCAGTCGGGCCGGCCCGAGCTCATCATCTGCAACATGACGATGTCGACCATGACCGGATTCGAGCTGTGCCTGGCGCTCCGGGCCGACCAGGCGACACGCACCATCCCAGTGCTCGCGCAGACCGACAGCGCCGATCCCGAGCAGCGGGTCGAAGCCTTCGCCAGCGGCGCCACCGACCTTTTTGCCAAGCCCTATCACGCGAGCGAGCTTCTGTTCCGGGTTCGCATCCTCCTGGAGCGCGCCCGTCTGCTGGAGCGCCTCAGCGAGTTTCGCGCGCTTTTCGCCGAAGATCTCTGTCAGGCCGCAGAAACGCAGGGTGCGCTGCTGCCCGATCCGGCGCGCCTCGCGCAACTGCGCGCTGCCCTGCCGCTTGACGTCGCCAGCCATTATGAAGCCTCGGTCGGTGTGGGCGGCGACATCTGGGGCATCGAACCCGCCGGTGAGCAGCGTGTGATGATCTTCAGCGCCGACTTCGCCGGCCACGGCGTCAGCGCCGCGTTCAACACCGTTCGTCTGCACAGTTTCATTCACAGCAGCTCCGGCCAGCGCGACACCCCGGCGGAAATGCTCGATTGCCTCAACCGGTTTCTGTGCAAGGTGCTCCCGGTCGGGCAGTACGCCACCATGTTCTGCGCGATCCTGGATTTCCGCGCGCAGACCATCCAATACGCATCCGCAGCGGCGCCGCGCCCAGCTTTTGCGCAGCGCGGCCGGCCAGCCCTTCACCGTCATCCGCGAGCCCGGATTCCCCCTGGGCGTGACACCGGAGGCAACATTCGACAACCAGACGGCACCGTTCGAGCCGGGCGCCATGCTGCTGCTGTTCAGCGACGCCCTGATCGAAGCACCGCCGCCACCCGACGCCATCTTCAGCGCCGACAGCCTGTGCGCCTTCATCGACACCGCGCCATTGCCCGGCGGCCCGCACGCGCTGTGCGACGCCATCCTCGCGCATCTGTTCGCCAATATTGATGAGAAACTCCCGGACGATCTCACCCTGATCGCCGCCCATTATGTGGAAGGGGCGCAGCCATGACATCGCTGCGAAAACTGCAAGCACCGCGGGATCAAACGCCGGAAGAAGCGATCCGCGACTATATCGCCTCCCACAAATCCGGCATCGGCCGCCTGGTTCACGGCATATTCGAGATCAGAACGCTCGAGGAGGCGGAGAAGCTGAGCACCATGCTGGCGAACAACTATCCCGTTCCCGAGCGCGTCGCCACGGGGATCTGGGAGCTGATATCCAACGCCATCGAGCACGGCAATCTGGAGATCGACTTCGCGGAGAAGGCCCGGCTCTTAAGGAACGGCGAATTCACAGCCGAGATCACCCGCCGGCTCATGTCGGCCCCTTACGCGAGCCGCATCGCGACGATTGCGTTCAGGCGCTCCAAGACCATGATCCGCCTGCGCATCACCGACCAGGGCAAGGGCTTCGACTACATGAAATACCTGCAGGCAACGAGCCTTTCCGAAGGCCCGAATGGCCGCGGCATCCTGATCGCCTCCAATCTAAGCTTCGACAAGGTGATCTACCGCGGCCGCGGGAATAGCGTCGACGCGATCATCGAGCTTTGAGGGGGTGTTTTTGCGCGGGCGGCGGCGTGTGGCTGACAGCGAAAGTCAGTCAGCTGGGATGAAGCGGAGTGTGCCTGCTCGACGCGCTGGCCTGCCGGTGTCGCTCGTGTGATTGACGCCATCAATGACAGGCACTTCGGAGAAATCGAACGGGCTCACCCCATCCAGACAAGCCACGTTCACGGCATATAGATTTCTGGTCAGATCGTCGTTGATGATGCGTGTATATTCCGCAGCGAGAACAGAAGAAGTGCCGCGCTGATCCGGTATGGAAGCGGTAGCTTGTTAACGCATCCTCGCCCTGCAGGACCTTGATCCCACCGATTTCTGCCATGACAACGACGGCGCCTCGCATTCGGCAGTAAGAGCAAGTGCAGCGGCGGATTGAATTGAAGCCGTCGCTAAGCGTCACCTCGAAACGCACTGCACCGCAATGGCACTGGCCAGCCCGAACGTTCGTGTCGCCCACCATCTTGCCTGCGTCTCCTGTTCAGATCACGTCTACGCCCGGTCCTCGCAGGCAGACGAGAACGTCTTAGCGATGTCACCGGGTAGGACGCCGCAATTCGCTTAGAACCGTGCAGCTATCTTATTTGCTCGGTGAGACTGATCCCAATAGGAACGTATCTCTTAATTTGAGCCGGACAAACCCCCAAGGATTCGCGCTCAGTGAAGCCGGCATTAGCCGGCCTGTTCGGCTGGCACATACACTCCGATTTCATCGTCGGCGCTGATGACGCCAGCCGCTGGCGTAGAGCGCACAGAACGCATATACCCCCGCATGATCGCGGCCGGCAGCCGAGACCGTCCGGTGCGCTCGATTGAATGCTCCCGCATCGTCAGGAAGCTCCCATGGCTGACCGCATTCTCGTCTTCTACGGCTCCTATCGCTCCGATCGCATGGGCATCCGCCTGGCGGACTTCATCGTGGCCGGCCTGCAGGCGCGCGGCGCGGATGTGGAGCTGATCGACGCCAAGGCCGTCGGCCTGCCGATGCTCGACCGCATGTACAAGGAGTACCCGCCTGGCGCGGCGCCGCCAGGGCATGGAGGCGCTCGCGATCAAGATCCGAGCCGCCGACGCCTTCGTTTTCGTCACCGGCGAATACAATTGGGGCATGCAGCCGGGCCTGAAGAACCTGACCGATCACTTTCTCGAGGAATGGTTCTGGCGCCCGGCCGCGATCGCCAGCTATTCGGCCGGACGCATCGCCGGCGGGCGCGTCCAGCACTCGCCTGGCACGGCACGCTTGTCGGAGATGGGCATGGTGGTGATCTCCAGCACCCTCGCCGTCGGGCCCGATCGCGCGACGCGCTCGACGCCGACGGCGAGCCGCTCGGCGAGGCCGGCGAGCGTGCTCGCATCACGCCTTTCCCCGCTTCGCCGACGATCTCGCTTGGTGGACCGAAGCGGCGAAGGCGCAGCGCGCGAGAAAGGCTCCGCCCTATTGAAGCTTATCAGCCGCTTTGCGTGGAAAGAGACATTCGCCAACCCCAGCCTTGCGCCCCGAGGCCAGGAGCGGACGTTCACGCCAATTGTGGAGTTCGTCTACTGCAGAGCAATCATCGCAAAGTCATGCCGCTCGCGACGACTGCAAGATAATCGAATGGCGCAGCAGATCGCCGCGTGCACCCTATTTGCGAATGAGCATTTGCCAGTTTGGCGGCACCGCTCCGGCCGGCCCAGGCACCGGTTGATCCAACGGATGCGAGTTGGGCGCATGAAGCTTTGGGCCGGCGAAGACTTCGTCCGTCCGATAGTCGTAAAACCAATGCTCCCCGGGCTCGAAGCTTGTGATGATCGGGTGATCCGTAGCGGCGTAATGTTTCGATGCATGCTGATTTGGCGAACTGTCACAGCAGCCGATGTGACCGCACTGGGCGCATCGGCGAAGATGCAGCCACCAGCTGCCCTGAGCCATGCACTCGACGCAGCCTGTTCCGCTCGGCCTGGCCATAGGGTCGATACCATCCGTCTCGGATGTCATACGCTCCTCCTTGGGGCGCTCTCGCCGACCAGGATGTTGATGAGGCCGCTGCTTCGGGACCTCACGTCGCCGGAGTTTGCGCGCTCGCCACAGATGCTTCGAAGGCGCCTGCCGCTTAGCCGTAAGTGAAGTCCGGCTTGCTTTGCCCGACTTCGATAATATAGCCATCGGGATCGCGAATGTAGCAGCGCGTCTCGCCGTACTTTTCCTTTGGCTCCGTGATGAACTCGGCTCCTCGGCTTCGCCATAGCTCATAGCAGGCCTGAATATCGGCAACGCGGATATTCATGAAGCTGCTGACTGTATCGGGGTCGGCAGGAACGCTGAGCGTTACCGACGGTTTGTCGGGTGTCGGACCGCCCCCGACATTGACGATAAGCCAGGTGTTCGCGATCTGGATGTAGCCCGGCGCGCCATTGCTGTCGCCTCGGCTCAGAATGCGACCTCCGAACACCGTTTCGTAAAATCGCGCCGATCGTTCGATGTCGGCGACTGTGATGAAATGCGCGACGCTAAACCCATCCTGCGGCGGCATCTGATAGGTTTTCTGCTCGACTTGTACCTCGCTCATCGATGACTCCCACATGGTGCGGCGGCACGGCCGTCTGATCAGCTCGCCCGGCGCGATTGTAGCTGGATCTTCAGGGGCCAGTAAGGTCGTTTTCGGGACGGAGTAAGCCCGCGCCGTGATGCAGAAGAAAGCGGCCGTCTCAATCAAGCGCGAAAGTCTGCTTGGAGGCGCAGGTGGCCTCCTGGTCTGCTCTTGAATGAGGTGCCGCCGCTCATCCGGAGAGTGCGACTTTCTCGCTTGCGTTGCAAGCCGACATGGCTCGCCATAGAGGAGTGACTACCTCCGGCGTGCATTGTCTGCGAGGCCTTCGATAATATGATGCGGCAGGATCGGCACCTCCCGCACCCGCACGCCGACCGCATCGTAGAGCGCATTGGCGATCGCTGCCGCGACGCCCGTGCCGCCGAGCTCACCGATGCCGCGCGCGCCAATCGGACTGGCATGGGGATCGAACTCGTCGATGAAGCCGACATCGATGCGTCGGAGGGGATGTCGGCGCTGACCGGCACCGCGACATTCGACAGGTTCTTGGCGAGGAACCGCGCGGCGGTCTGCTCCACGATCGAGGCCTCCATCGTCGCCTTGCCCCATTCCCAGGTGATCGAGCCGATCATCTGGCTGCGGGCGGTGAGCGGATTGATGATCCGCCCCGCCGAATAGCGCGCCACCACCCGGCGCAAGCGCATCACGCCCAGATCCCGGTCGACGCCGATTTCGACGAAGTTCGCGCCCCAGGTCTGCATGGCGTAGGGCGTGCCGGACCCGTTCATGCTCAGGGGCGCGTCACCAAAGGCGAATTTGCCCTCCCCGCTCACCTCCGGAACGTTGGCGCGCTGCATCAGGCCGGCAAGGTCGAGCGGACCTTCGGCGGCGGCACCATAGGCACCGAGCTTTTTGCGCAGCTCGGCCGCGGCCATCTGTACCGCACCGCCCGTGCCCAGCGTGTGCGAACTGCCATAGACCGGCCCGCCGGCGGTAGTCGGGTGTCGCCCCAGCGGATGGTCACATTGTCAGGGTCGGTGCCCAGCGTCTCGGCGGCAAGCAGCGCGAACACGGTCTGATTGCCGGTGCCGATGTCGTTGGAGCTGCCCTCCACGAACACGTGGCCGTCGCTGGTGACGCGCACCCGCGCCTCCGCCGGGAAGCGGGCGCAGAAGGTGCTGGCCATCGACATGCCGCGGCCCAGCGCCCACACGCCATCCTGCTTCGGCCACCGCGTGGCGTTCGCGCCAGCCGAACACCTCGGCGGCCTCGGCATAGGCCTCCCTCAGCTTGTTCGACGACCAGGGCTTGTCATCGAACGGTTCGCGTTCGGCGAAGTTTTTCAGGCGCAAATCGAGCGGGTCGATGCCAAGCTTGATCGCGAGCTCGTCCATCGCGCTTTCGAGCGCCCAGCTGCCAGGACCTTCGATCGGCGAGCGCATGGGCGTGGACTGCACCAGGTTCATGCGCTCGATATGGTGCTCGGTGTCGATAGTGGGGCAGGCGTAAAATAGCGCGTGGCCGTCGCCGGCCCCTCGAACTGCATGTCGCTTATGGAGCTGGTGTTGATCGCCTCGTGGCGCATAGCGGTCAGCTGGCCATCCTTGTCGCGCCGAGCGTGACCGTCTGGCGGCATTCCGGTTGATGGCCGACCATTGAATATTTCTGGGAACGAGTGAGCTGCAGCCGAACCGGACGATGCATGATCTTCGCGGCTGCGCCGCCAGGACTTCATGCGGCCAGCAATAACCCTTGGCGCCGAACCCACCGCCGGTATGCGGCGCGATGACGCGCACTTTTTCCTTGGGCAGGCCGAATGCCATCGCCGAGGACCTGGCCGCGGTTTCTGCTTGAACTGCGTCGCGTCCCACAGTGTGAGCTCGTCACCCTTCCACTCGCGACGCAGGCCGACGTCTCCATCGGGTTGTGGTTGCGGGTCGGCTGGAAGTAGCTTTGCTCAGCGCTGACGTCGGCGGCGGAAGCCCCTGCGCGATCGCCCTTGGTGCCCTTGACGATCCAATAGCCGTCGATCCGGTGGCGCCTGCGATCGCCCCTTTCCGGGCAGCAGCGCGTCAGGTCGGCGCGATCGATGCGCGTCACCAAAGTAGCGGCTTCCTCGGCAGCCTCGAGCGTTTCCGCGATCACCAGCGCGACCGCCTGACCTTCCCACTGAACCTCGTCCGACTGCAGCGGCATGTGCGTGATCGCCGCCGGCATTTTCAGTTTCGGCAGTTTCGGTGCATTCATGTGCGTGAGTACGCGCAGGACACCGGGCACCGCAGACGCACCCTCGATATCGATTGCGCTCACGCGTCCGGCGGCGAGTGGCGATCCCACCATGACCGCGTGAAGGGCGCCGTCGGGATAGTGGTCTGCCGTATAGCGCGCCGTACCTGTGACCTTCCGCGGCCCTTCGACTCGACGTGTTGCCTGACCGATGCTCATGCTGCTCTCCACGATCGGCGCGCGTGGCGGCGCCGGCCGCCATCGCCACCTTGTAGGCGTTGTGAGGGAGCGGACGCGCATCGGCCAGGCTCGCAATCAGAATCGGGAGTACGGCATCGCGCGTCGGCGGCTGGCCGACGACTCGCGCTTCTGCCGCCCGCAGACGCCACGGCTTCTGTGCCACCGAGCCGAGCGCAATGGCAGCGCGGACGATTCGCCCATCCTGCATCGCGACGACTGCGGCGGCCGACACGAGCGCGTATTCGTAGCTCGCGCGCTCGCGCACCTTGACATAAGCCGAGCGCTCGCGCTTCGCGCAACGGGACGCGATATCCGACGATCACTTCGCCGGGCCGCAACCGCGTTTCATCCGCGAGCGTCCGGCATTGTCCTGATATGGCCCTGCACGCGGCGGCCTCCTGCTGGGTCGAGTGCAGGTCGGCGACGGCCAGCGTGCGACGGGCCGCAGCGGCCGGCGATCTCGACTTCGGCATCGAGTGCTGCGAGAGCGACGAGCGGATCGGAGGGCTGCGCCGCGACGCAGGCGTCGGTCCAGCCGAAGATCGCATGCCGATCGTTGCGGCCTTCGCGAGCCGCGCAGCCGGTGCCCGGGTCACGTTTGTTGCAGCCCCATGGCAGCGGGGCTTCAGCGCGGAAATACGCGCAGCGCGTCTTCTGCAGGACATTCCCGCCGATCGTCGCGCGATTGCGGATCTGCGGCGAGGCCGCATCGAGGCAGGCATCGGCTCAGTACGCGGCGTGCTGCGTACCAGCGGATGCTCGCCGATCTGGTTCAGCGTTGCGAGCGCTCCGATCGAGAGGAGGTCACCGATCGCTCGATCGGGTTCAGGCCGCCGAGGCGGCCGATGTCGATGACCTCGCGCGGCGCCGCGATGCCGAGCCGGAACCAGTTCAGAAGCTCGGTCCCGCCGGCAATCAGCATGGTGCCGGCGCCGTCCGATGCGAACGCCTGGTCGAGCACGATCGGCCGCGCGGTAGTCGAAATTGTGCATGGCTCAACCCTTGCTCTTGCCGCGGCGTCGAGCACCGCGGCGGTGATCTGCGGATAGGCGGCGCAGCGACAGATATTGCCGCTCATCCATTCGCTCACCTGCTGCTCGGTGGCGTGCCCCTCGGCGATGCAGGCCATGGCGGAGACGATCTGACCCGGCGTGCAATAGCCGCATTGAAACGCGTCGTGATCGATGAAGGCTGTTGAACCGCGTGGAGCGCCCGGACATCCGATGCCCTCGATGGTCGTCACCTCGCGGCCGTCGCACTGCACGGCCAGAGTGAGACAACTGTTCATGCGCTTGCCGTCGATGAGCACCGTGCAAGTGCCGCAGGCGCCTTCGTTGCAGCCCTTCTTGGTCCCGGTGAGTTGAGCCGGTCACGCAGATAATCCAGGAGCGTGACGCGCGGCTCGACCTCGGCGGCCACCGGCGCTCCGTTCACGGTGAAGCGGACGGCAGTTGCGCGAGGCCCTGGCACGGTGCTGGTTTCGGGATGTGTGGACATCAAAAGTCTCCGCTCTTGCGGGGCATCCATTCAGCCGGATCGCAGCCCGCTGCGCTTCCATGAACGTCATCCTATTGAGCGTTCAGCGTCCGGGACAATGACGGACTTCAGGCGATTTTCTGCCAATTCGTGAACGCAATCGGCGCAAAACCCCGCTCACTGAAATGTTCCCGGACTGGCAGTATGTGCCCTGACACTTCCACTTTCTGCCACCGCCGCCGAACTGGCCTTCCCATCTTTCGGCAGCCCTGGGTGAACAGCCGACATTATGAAAATTTCCCGGTCGACCGGTCTTCGGTCATCGGCTCGGCGCACATGCATCCAGTCACGTCTGCCAACTCAGGCAGAATGCTCCCAGAGCCACGACGAGGCAGGCAGCGAGGCGGTAAAACGTAAGAGGCTCCTTAAGGAAAATCTGGCCGATGAGAGCTGCGAAGATAACGCTGGTTTCGCGCAATGCGGAGATTGCCCCTGCCGACCCAAGAGCAAGCGCCGCGACCATCGCTCCATATGCGATGAGTGAAATGACACCACCCATCAACGCTTTCCGCGTCTCCAGTGAGCGAACATCCAGTCTCAGCTTACCCCGCCACATACCAAACATCATCAGCATCAGCGCGCCATAGATCAGAAAAATCCAAGTCGCATAAGTCGTCGCGTTTCCAGCATGCCGAACTCCCATTGCATCGGTCACCGTGTAGGCGGCGATGAAAACGCTCGTGAGCAGCGCCAACATGATTGATTTCAGTGATGCTCGACGGCTGTCGACAACGAGGCTCATGATGCCGAGAGCGACAAGAATGACCCCGACCATCGACAGCGTGCTGAGCAGTTGCCCGGTCAGGATGTAGGCGCCCAGCGTCACCAGCAGCGGTACACTGCCCCGAACGACAGGATAGACTTGCCCTAGGTCGCCGTGCCGGTAGGCGTGGGCCAAAAAGACGCTGTAGACCAGTTGAAGGCACGACGAGACAATCAAATAGGGCCAGCACGCAGGCGGCGGGAGTGGAAGAGCGAAAGCACAAGGAATTGCAATTGCTGTTGCCGCCAAGCTCATTGTCGTAACCGACCACAGGCGGTCAGCACCGCTTCGCAGAACCGCGTTCCACGTCGCATGCAACACAGCTGCGAAGAGAACAAGCCCAATCACGGCAGGGCTCATTGCAGCACGCCCGGGTCTGGCAGGATAGATACGAGAACCGCTGGTCGCCAATGGAGACGCTGCGATTTCAGCGATGCAATCCGCATTTGCCTAACCCCATTCCTACGCCGGCATTGCCCGGATCAGGTTCTAGGGGTCGTCCCGTGACAGGGACCTCTCAGCGGCGATGGCTCCCCCTGGTGGATAGGTTGAGTATGGCCAGAGACGGCTGGCACGGCAAGCCACCTCGGACCTGCCGCCTCGAATAGATCTCCAGGAATGCGCCGTCAGCATCATCTCAAGTCAGGATGATGTCGCTTGCGGCAAAGCCGATCCGAACGGCTGCGCCGTGGGTCGGCGGCGGCGCTGCCTTGTCGTTGAAGATATCGACGCTCACCGTGTCCGCGCCCACGGCGATCTTGATCCGGATGACGGCGCCGAGAAAGCTGACCTCGGCGACACGGCCATCCAGTACGATATCGCGCGCATGGCCATTGACGAGCGACACCGCCTCGGGTCTGACGGCCAGCGTCAGCTTTTCTCCAGGCCTTGCGTGTCGTGGAAGCTTGTCCAGCCTGATCGCATGGCCGCCCAATATGACGGTCCCGGCTGCCACGTCGTCCACCTGCGCTTCCAGCATGTTGAGCGTGCCGACGAAACCGGCCACGAAGCGGGTCGCTGGGCTGTTGTAGATCTCGAACGGCGTGCCGACCTGCTCAGCCATGCCTGCGTTCATGACAACGATCCGGTCGGAGATCGACAATGCCTCCTCCTGGTCGTGGGTGACGAAGATGGTGGTGATGCCAAGCTCGCGCTGGATCTCGCGGATCTGGGAGCGCAGCGACAAGCGGATCTTGGCGTCCAGCGCTGAGAGAGGCTCGTCGAGCAGGAGCATGCGCGGCCGGGGTGCCAGCGCGCGAGCGAGCGCCACGCGCTGCTGCTGACCGCCCGACAACTCGAACGGAAAGCGCGCGCCGAGCTTGTCCAAGCCGATCAGCTCGAGCATCTCCGCAACGCGGCGCGCCGCCGCCGCCTTGGACTTGCCCGCCACCTTGAGGCCGAAAGCAATATTGTCCGCGACGCTCATATTCGGGAACAGTGCATAAGCCTGGAAGACCATGCCGATGCGCCGTTGGCTGGGTGGCAGGTCCGTTACATCGCCGCCCTCGATCAGGATACGGCCCGCGGTCGGGTGCTCGAACCCTGCGACCATGCGCAGGACGGTGGTCTTGCCGCAACCGGAGGGGCCGAGGAGGGAGATGAATTCACCCCGCTCCACCCTCAGATCGAAGTCCTCGATCACCCGCGTCTCGACGAATGCCTTGGTCAGCCTCTCAAGCGCGAGAAAGGGCTCAGTCATCTCAGCGGCTCCGGCCGTCGGCTTTGCGGCCGAAGCGGGCGAGGATCTGGATCATGGCCATGGCGCCCCAGGTGATGATGAAAGCGACGACCGCCAGCGCTGCAGGCTCATAGGCCCGATTGGCACCCACATTTTGCAGATAAGGCCCAAACCCCGGCCGATTGAGCAGCGAGGTGATGACGAACTCGCCGACGACGATCGCGAAGGTCAGGAAGGCTCCCGAAAGCGCCGCAACGAGGATGTTGGGCAGGATGATTCGGAACAGGATCGTCACCGTTCCAGCGCCCAGGATGTTGGCCGCCTCGGTGAGCGTGCGCACATCGATGGTGCGCATGCCGGTATCGATCGCCCGGTACATATAGGGCAGGCCGAGCGTCACATAGCCGAAGGTAAGAAGCATGTCCGTGCCGAAAGCGCTGCCGGTGAGCGGCAGCCAGGAGGAAGAGTTGTAGAGCCGGATATAGCCGAACACGAGAATGATCGGGGGAACGATCAGCGGCAGGAGGGTGACGAACTCCAGATAAGGCCGCAGCCAGGGCAGGCGCAGCCGCACGAAATACACAGCCGGCACCACGATGAGGACGGCCACCACAATCGTCACGAGGCCCACGATCACCGAATAGGAGAAGGTTGCCTGGAATTGCGGATCGGAGAAGACCGACCGATAGGCGTCTAAGCTATAGACCCCGCGCCGCATGCGCAGCGAGAATTCGAATGTGGCGATCAGCGGCCCCACGAAATAGATGACGCCCAGAGCAAACGCCAGCCAGGCCCAAAGCTTGGACGATCTCATCGCAGCCACCTCTCGGCCCGGGCGTTTATAACCAGATAGATGATGTTGGCGACCGCCGTGATCGCCACCATGCCGAGCGCCAGCGCCGCGCCAAGACCGGGGTTCTGCAGCGCATCGCCCCGGATCTGGGCGTAAAGCAGGATCGGCACGATGTTGAGCGAGGAGCCGGTCAGCGCATAGGCGGTCGCGATCGCGCCGAATGCGTTGGCAAAGAGCAGCGAGAAAGTGCCCAGAAGCGTTGGAAACAAGACGGGCATCCCGACATAGCGCCAGAACTGGAAGGTCGTCGCGCCAAGGGTCGCCGCGGCCTCGCTCCATTCTCGCTTCAGCCCGTCGATCGCCGGCGCCACGATCAGGATCATCAGCGGAATCTGGAAATAGAGATAGGTGATGGTCAATCCCCAGAAGCTGAGGAGGTTGAAGCCGGCCCGGTAGATGTCGAAGTCGAAGACCGTCTTGAGGATGATCGTCGCAAGCCCCACCCGGCCGAGCGTGGCGATGAAGGCGAAGGCCAGCGGAACGCCCGCGAAATTGGAGGCAACACCCGAGAAGGTCATCGCCATCGAGCGGATCGGCAGCCTGCCCCTGATCACCGCCAAGGCGATGGCGAGACCGCAAAGCGCGCCCAGAAGAGCCGAGGCGAGCGATATGCGGATCGAAATCCAATAGGCGGCAAGAATGTTCGGCTGAAACAGATCGATGATGTTGCGAAAGGTGAGATGCCCGTCCTGGCCGACGAAGGCGGTGCCGACGAGATAGCAGGTCGGCCAAATCAGGAACATGATCGCAAAAATGATGAAGGGCGCAACGCCAAGCACCTCGGGAAGGTGCCTGGACTTGAACCGATGGGGCAGCCGCCGCGTCGCGGCGGCCGGCCCGGACTTCGCCGGACCGGTCTCCTCAGCGATCTCGTCGGCAGCGGCCATGCTATTTCACGTTCGCACCAACGGCGGAATCCCACTCTTTGGTGATCACCTGCTTGGCGGCGTTCTGCTGCTCGATGGTGGGGAACACGGCCTTGGCGTAATTCTCCGCCGGCGGCAGGGCGTCCAGCAGCTCCTTCGAGATCTTGCCGGCCTTGGCAAGGGCGTTGAACCGTATCGGGTGGCAGTAGCCTTTCAGCCAGCCGAGCTGCCCCTCATCGGAATAGAGATATTCCATCCAAAGCTTGGCGGCGTTTGGATGGGGGGCGTAGGCGCTTATCGCCTGTACATAGACGCCGGCAACAACCTGGCTCCGAGGCACGACGATCTTCACTTGCGGGTTGCCTTTGAAACTGTCGCGCCAGGCGAGGAGATTGTAGTCCCAGCCGATCAGCACCGGCGTGCTGCCCTGGGCGATGGAGGCGGCCTTGCCGATCACGGGCACGAAATTGCCCTTGGCGTTTAGATCGCCGAAGAATTTGAGCCCGGCCTTTGCCGCGCCGTCATCCTTGCCGGTCTCACCAAGGCCGGCGGCATAGACGGCCTGGATCGCCTGCGAGGAAGCGCGCGGATCGCCAGACAGCGCAACCGCATTGGCATAAGCGGGGTCCAGCAGATCCTTCCAGTCCGAGGGCACCTTGTTGATGATGTCGGTGTTCACCAGGATGGCCATCACGCCGTAGTAGTCGCCATACCAATGGCCGCTCGCATCCTTCGCATCGGCAGGAATCTCATCCCAGGTGGAGACCTTGTAAGGCTGGATCAGGCCGTCCTTGGCGGCCTGCGGGCCGAAGGCCAGACCGACATCGATCACGTCCGGCGCCTGCGGACCGGTATTGCCCTTGTTCGCGCGAACCGCTTCCAGCTCATCTGCCGAGCCGGCATCCGGGTTGAGCTCGTTCAGCGTGATGCCGGGATATTTGGCCTTGAAGCCGCTGATGACCTCGCCATAGCCACACCAGGTGTGAGGCAGGGCGATGGTCGTGAGCTGGCCTTCGGTCTTCGCCGCTTTATAGAGAGCGTCCAGATCGGCCTGCGCAAAGGACGAAACGCCGCCAGCAATAAGCGCCCCGATGGAAATAGAGGCGGCAAGAAAGCTCCTGAAGATCATGACATAACCCCCTGATTTATCTCTCGCTGTCATTGGCGCGTCCGGAAACCATTGATGAATTGGGGACATCTTTGCGACAGGCGTGGGACGCAGACAGCCGCGAACGCGGATGAGCCGCGGCTTCGACCGTCGCAATCATGTTCGCTCGCTTAGCCCGTTCCCACAAGTGTCTTGAGCTGCCGGACGGGCGCGCACATCCGCGTCCAGAATGCCTGATCTCGATGTCGCCTGTTCATGGTCTCAAGACGCGGTCGACCATCGCGATACTTGGAAGGCAGAAATCACTCAATGGCCCGAGCGTTTCTAAGGTGCCCGTACCGGTCAGTACGGCAATGCGCAGCCCCGCCCCTCCCGCCGCGGCCATGTTCATATCGTGGCGGTTATCCCCGATGACAGCGGCTTCGGCGGGACAAATAGCGACCGCTCTGCAGAAAGCTATGAGCATGCCCGGCTCCGGTTTCGAGCCGAAGCCGCTATCGTAGCCGGCGATGAAATCGACCAGGCCGCCGAGGGCGAAGCGATCGACCAGCCTCAGGATCGCCGCTTCGCTATCGCTGCTGGCGATCCCGAGAAAGAGGCCGCGCTCTTTCAGCCGCCTGAACAGACCTCCCAAGTCCGTCACCGGAATGGCTCTGTCGGCCGCGGTCACGAACAGGCGGTCGAGCGCCTGCGTCAGCATCATGACGTCCATTGTGCAGCCCCCGCCGGCCCAGGCTGCCGCGATCTCGCGCGTATTGCCAGCAGCAAGCAGGCTGTCGGGCCGCGTGATCCGCGTCGAGGCGTCCATGCCGCCGATATCGAGCAGTTTGTCCGTCAGCGCAGGATCGCCCGAACCGGCCAACTCCGCGGCCGCTTGGTTGATAGGGCCCCATGTCCGGTGATAGTCGATCAGCGTGCCGTCCTTGTCGAACAGCACGCCCTTGATGGTGCCGGAGCGTGGCGGAGGCAGCCTGTCGAACAAGCATCACACCCTTTATACCGGCCAGCCAGAGGACGGCGCACGCGATGGTAAGGCAGAGCACGACGATCGCAGAGCATGGCATTTGCTCTCAGACCTTGCTGGAAAGCAAGCCGATCGAGGCGACGGCCCTGTCCGCGGAAGATGCGCTGACCATCCGATTTGGCGAAGCGCCACCACGTGCCATCGCTCAAAAGTCCAACGAGTGCCATGCTCATCGCGATGCGATGATCCGAATCGGTTTCGATCTCCACCTGAGCAATTCGCTGCCACGACCGGATGGGCTCCCCGATGAGGTCGCCGTTCTCCTGACGGGCGCGCCCTGGCGAAATCCGGCAAAGTTCGGTCTCGAGCGCGGCGACCCGATCGCATTCCTCACGCGCAGGTTGGCAATGCCTGTGAAGCGAACCGGGCTCTCATTGAACGCAGCTACCGCCGCCAGGGGGCGTCATCGTTCTCAAGAGCGCGGTGTACGATGCTCGTCCCGTCGGCGAGGCTTGCCAGGAGCAGCGCTCTGTTGGTGAAGGACTTCGAGCCAGGCAATGAAAGCCGGCCGCTCAGTGGCTCGCCCCTGGCACGAATGCGGATCGTAGACGCGCCGATCACCCGCTCCGCGTCGACGGCGTTGACCGCCGGCACGGGCTTTTATAGCCGTGGGCTTGCTGGACCTCCACTGCGACGTCGCGCCCGTGGAAGACTCCAATCACGTACACCGGGAGACAGGCAGACGCGACCAAGCAGTGACGAAGGCTTCCTGCACCACGTCCTCGGCGCTTTGAAAATCGCGGACCAGCGCCAGCGCTGAGCCGAACGCGAACTGCTGAAAACGCCGGGTCAGTTCGACAAACGCTTTGACGTCGCCGCCGCCAGCCCGCCGTACCAGTTTGTTCACGCTCCATGACCATGCCCTTTCAGCCTCAAGTTGCCAGGACCGATGGTCAGCCTTTAAGAGGCGCAAGAACTTTTCTTGGCCTGACACCCCTCTTGACCGTCTGAGCCCAAACCGATTTGCGCAATTTAGCTCGCCGCGAATTTCCATATGTCAGATGCGGCCCGCCTGCCCACAGTCTCGCCGTGCCGACTTTGGCTGGGGGCAAATCTGCGCTGTGGGGCAAGATGGCGGATTTGGTCCGCATTTTGTCGGGTCCCGACTGTCCTTGCGGCTTCCGCCTTGGTTACCGTTCGTCTCGGGCGTAAATCGGGCATTGGTCGGCTCCGAGTGAGCTCCCGCCATTCTCGGATCTTTCCGTAATGGCGGCTTTCACCGCGATTCTGCCAGTCGCCCGGGAGATTTTGAGTGGCGTAGACCAGCAACCCCGAGCAGATATCGACGTCCGGTGCTCCTCAAACAGCCGCCCCGTCTGGGAGCCAAGACTTCAAGCAAGCGTATTCCGCTCACGTGCGATGCTCGCGCTTCCATGTCTGTGGACGGGACCAGCGACGACGTTGACGGAGATCGCATTGAATGATGCCGTCACGAAGCAACGGGGGTGGGATTCGGGCATGGGTATCGAAGAGCAGCTTCGCGATAAGCTTGAGAAGGTGGAAGCGCTCTACTTTGGCGCGGGCACTGCCGGCGAAAAGAACGCCGCCGAAGTGGCAATCGATCGCCTTCGGGCGAGGCTGGCGGACATCAGCCGGCAGGATCCGCCCGTCGAAATGCGGTTCTCCATGCCAGATCCCTGGGCCGTCCGACTGTTCGTCGCCTTATGCCGCCGTTACGGCATCCGCCCATACCGCTATCCCCGGCAGAGCGGACGACGGTTATGGTGCGCGCGCCGCGAGAGTTCTTCAATACGGTGGTCTGGCGCCAGTTCTCCGACCTGCATACCGATCTGTGGCTGCACTTCGAGGAAACGACGGATCAGCTGATCCGCAAGGCGGTGCATTCCGACACCTCGGACGCTGAAACCGTCCCCGCGCAGATCGGGGGCCGCATAAAGCTCGTGCGGGACGATCATTGCGGCGGCCCGATCCTGAACCTCACCATTCGCAAGGCTGCCGCGTTCAGGAGCCAACCTCTCGCCCATGGCGCACCGGCAGAATTGTGACCGCTCCGCCGCGATAGCGGTAGAGCGCCTGGTAGCCGTCGGCGCCGAAGGCATGTATCCGGCGCCAGCCCAAGAGCAGTGCTGTTCTCGTCGGGCACGGCGGCTCGATATTGCCTGAGCTGCGATGTGCGGAAGCAGCACCCGGTGAGCAGGTTCCTGCCCCGACAAGCCAAACGCACTGCCGGTCGTGGTCGTACCCGTCCTCGATCAGCACTGCACCATGCCGGCGCAGAATCTGATCTACACCGGCATCACTCACGAGAAGCGGCTGGCGGTGCTGGTCGGGCAGCGCAAGGCGATCGGCATGGCGGTGCGCAGGCGCCAGCGCCGCCGGCGCTGGTCGGAGCTGCGCGAGCGGCTGATCGGCGGCCGGGTGAGGAGCACTTTCGGCCCAATGCCTATCGAGCGAACGGAGCGCCAATCCGCCATTCTGATCTCTCCCCCTGTTTTGGATAGAAGCCATGATGACGACGACCGTCATCGCATCCAAATCCTCGCCACGCCGCACGCCCTGGAACAAGGGCAAGCTGATCGGCACCAAGCCGCCGCTGCGGCTGAAACACGTCTGGGCCATTCGCAGCACACTGCAGCTGTCCGGCCGCACCCGTGATCTGGCGCTGTTCAACCTCGGCATCGCTAGATGTGAAATGTCAGGAGGTTGTTCCCGGCGAGGGATAGCCTGCTGATGGGCGGCATTCCCCCGAGGCTAGCATGGGGGCGGTGCCAATTGTAGCGATACAGCCATTCCGGCAATTCGGCCCTACGCTGCTCGGAGGTGTTGAACGCTGTGGCATAGGCCCATTCGCGCAGCGCAGTCTGGATGAAGCGCTCGGCCTTGCCGTTGGTTTGCGTATAGGGCTTGGTGCGGATGTGCTTGACGGCGAGCAGCCGGCAGGCTTCGCCGAATGCCCTGGATTTATAGCAGCCTCCATTATCTGTCATGATGCGAGCGACCTCGACGCCAAGGCGGCGGTAGTGATCGACGGTGGCCTTGAGGAAAGCAACGGCACTGGCTTGCTTCTCGTCGGGGAGCACCTGACTGAAGGCGAAGCGCGAGTGGTCATCAATGGCGATGTGCACGAACTCCCACCCTGGCCCGGCAGCGCCCGAGCGTGAGCGCTGGTTGGACTGGCCGGTCCGATCGCCGGTGTTGCGGTGGCCGACGGCGTTGAAGCGGCCGAGCTTCTTGATGTCGATGTGAATGATCTCGCCCGGCGAGGCGCGCTCATAGCGTGGCCTAGGTTCCGCCGGTTCGATTGCCGAGAGCAGGCTGAGGCCACAGCGCCTGAGGATGCGGCTGATGGTGGATTGCGACAGGCCGAGTTGCCCGGCGATGGCCGCCTGGGTGTGGCGCTGCTGGCGCAAGGCTTCGACAGCATTGCAGGTTGCGAGCGTGGTTTGGCTTGGCGATGAAAGAGGGCGTGAGGAGCGGTCGCGCAAGCCCGGGGCGCCGTCGGCGCGGAACCGGCGGACCCATTTTGCCGACTGTCTTGGCGGATGTATTGAAGCGCCGGGTGGCTTCAGCCTGAGTGAGGCCGTGATCCACAACGAATGCGCACCATTGCCTCTCGACCGCGCGGTGTAAGCCGGGCATTGTTGTGCACGTCCATTCGGTTCTCCGGAGAATCAGTGACGTTTGGCGACATCAGCTGACATCCTCAGCACCGAATGGACAACCTCCTGAAAGTTCACAGCTAGAGTATCCGTCTTGATCAAGCGGGATTTTCGGCCCAATTGCGTCGCTGGCGCAGGAGTGCGTTTGCGAGGACGATGAGCTTTCGCATGATGGCGGTGAGGGCGATCTTGGTAGGCTTTCCGGCGGTGATGAGCTGATGGTATTTGGCCTTGAGCTGCGGGTTGAAGCGGGTAGCCACGAGTGCGGGCATGTAAAGCGCCCGGCGCAGGCTGGCCCGCCCGCCGCGAATGAAGGCGCGGCCGGTCCAGCGCCCGGACTGCCTGGTGATCGGAGCAAGCCCGGCCAGGCTTGCGGCCTGTTTGCCGTCGAGAGTGCCGAGCTCGGGCATCTCGATCAGCAGGGCGCAGGCCGTGATCTTGGCGATGCCGGGGATGCTCTCCAGGATGGCAAGGCGCTCGGCAAGTGCTGGATCGGTGGCGATGCGGGCCTCAATTTCGGCTTCGATCGCGGCGATCTGCGCCTCGATCTGCCTTTGCCGGTTCTGGTTCTGCCGCTTTAGAAGCGACAGGGTGAGAATTTTCTCGCGGTTCTTGGCTGCCGTGCGGTCCTTGATGAGGGCTTGGCGGGCGAGGTGCAATTCCTTCAGCTGGCTCAGCATGCGGCTGGTGGGCGGTCGCGATTGCGGGGCCAGCGCCATGCCCATCCGGGCCAGCATGGCGGCGTCGGCGCGATCGGTCTTCGCCAGCTTGCCGGCGGCTTCGGCGAAGCGCCGCGCCTGGCGTGGATTGACTTTGGCGAGTGGCAGTCCAGCCGCTGTCAGGGTTTGCTCCAGGGTGCGGTGATAGGCGCCGGTCGGCTCAAAGACGATCCGGGCGATCGGTGTTTGTGCAAGCCAGCGGATCAGCTGCTGATGGCCGCTGCCGTTATTATCGAAACGCGCGCTCTCGCCGCCTGGCAGGCGGCAAACCTCAAGACTGTCTTTTGAGATGTCGATGCCGATGGTAGAAAGGATCATCTTTTCCGCGCCTTTGCTTGTCATCCGGGCTTAGGCGGCCCCGGTATCCGTTCAGGCCTAAGGAAAAGACGGGGGCGATCCAACTCTAGCTCGGCCCGTCAAACGACCAGCGTGATAGCGATCCATCCCCCGCCGCTGACGAGAGGGCGGCTACCCTCTCGCAGCGGTCCCTTGTCGACCTGTTCGCGGGAAAAGTCATAAGACAGAGACCTGTGCGCGGGTAGTTCTGGACGAGGCAGTTTGTTTTTGATTCCCTCGATTCGCTGAATGGATCGAGGTGCAAGATGGGTCGTCGTCGGATTGGCCAGGAAACACTAGGGTTTGTTACCGAGCGCGGCGGACGACATAGCTGTCTTGACGATCTGGTGACGCTGATCGACTGGGTTCCGGTTGAGAGGCGGCTTGGCGTGATCCCTTGCGCCGCAAAGGGCGAGCCGTCTTGGCCGCCGCTGGTTCTGTTCAAGGCGATGCTCATTGCCGTCTGGCACGACCTCTCCGATGTCAAGCTTGCCGAAGCCCTGGATGACCGGGCGTCGTTTCGGCGGTTCTGCGGGTTTTCGGCTTCGGAGCCGACGCCGGAGCGTACGGCCTTCGTGCGCTTCCGGAAGACGCTTATTGCGCATGGGCTGGACAAATCTCTGTTCGAGGAGGTCACCGGCCAGCTCAAAGCCAAGGCGGTTCGGGTCAAGACCGGCACGCTTGTCGATGCCACGATCATCGCATCCGCCAGCGAAAATGACGGCGATGCGCATTGGGTCAAGCACAAGGGCAAACCAGCGGTTCACGGCTTCAAAGCCCATGTCGGCGCCGATGCCGAGACTGGCCTGGTGGAGGAGGTCGCCGTCACGCCCGCCAATGTCAATGATGGCAAGGCCGGTCCGGATGTGCTGCCGGACGATCCCGGCGAGGTGTTTGCTGACAGCGCCTATCGGGGCCATCATTTCGGTGACGCCGTCCGCGCCAAAGGCGGCACGCCGCGCGTCGTGGCGACGGGCATGTGGGGACACGGCGCGACCGAAGCCCTGGCCCGCCTCGAGGCCTGGAACCGGCCCATCCATCGCATACGAGGCCGGATCGAGAAAATCTTCGGCACATGGAAGCGAAGCTATGGCCTTCGTCGCATGCGATGGTCAGGACTGGCAAAGGCCGCCGTTCAGGTCCGTCTCACCGCCATCGCCTATAACCTCAAACGTGGTCTGGCGATCGCCGCGGTTCGATAATCACGGCAACGCGGAACGGCTTGGGGCTGCCATGCAGCCATATCCTGCTAAACCGCAGGAGCCCACGAAAACTGAAATCAGATGCACATCAGAAGCCTGCGCGAACCGCGCACAGGTCTCAGACAAGCATGATCATTTTAGGTGGAAGCATATCCTGAGTTGATGAGGTAGTTCCTGCATTCGTTGGGTGGGAACAGATCCAGGAGTTTGCCGATGCGCTCGCACACGGCTTCTGCGGTACGTTCGGCACAGCGGCGCAGCCCGTGTTTGAGCTTGGCAAAGACCTGCTTGATCGGATTGAGATCGGGCGAGTAGGGCGGCAGGAAGAGCAGCTTTGCGCCGACGCTACGGATCAGCAAACGAGATCGTATAACATTTCGCAAGACCACCTAGTCGCACGCAGGGCCGACACGCTTTGAGTCCCGCGTTTCATTCAACAGTTTCTACCTGACGGTGGAAGCTGACCGGCGCTGCGTAGGCGCTACCCCTTTTCCATTCATCCACAACCAGCCGAAGATTCGGGCCTTATCCTTAGCTCTCGGCCACCGATTTAGCCACCGGGGGTCCGCTTCGAACGGTATGGTTGAAGACCAACAGCGCCAAAACTCTGCCCATCTGAGGCAATGCGCTTGACACAAATCCGAGAAATGACAGAGCTACCAGGGCCTTCCGCTGCGAACCTGGGGCGGGGCGCATATTTCCCCGGTTGGGGCGCTGGGCCGCAAAGCTCGGACATTGCTTGAGATGGGTATTGGATTGAGGGATGAGATGATTGCCACCAGATTTCGCAGCTTCTTGACCGCGCTGGCGTTTTGCGCTGCGCTCTGCGCCACAGCCCGGGCTGATATTCCGGGCAGCGCGGACCATCCGCTGATCGGGCGCTATGAAGGCTCCGAGATCGTCGGCTATCAGGTTACCGATTTCGACGAGGTGAAATTCATCGAGGCGCCCTTCGATCCGGCGACCGCTGACACCCAGACCGGGCCCGGCTTCAAAACCGTCGAAGGCCGCGCCACGCTGATCTACTATAAGCTGCCGCAGGGCCGCTCTTCGCTGGAGGTGCTGCGCAACTACGAGGCGGCGCTCAAGGCCAAATCCTTTCAGGTGCTGTTCAGCTGCAGCACCAGCGAGGGCAACTGCTTCCAGAGCGGCCAGCCGGACGCCGGCTATTACCTCGGCTCGGCCATCGGGCAGGCGCTGAGCCTGCCCAAACTCGACGACGATTATGTGCACAATTGGTTCGAGCAGAAAGGCCGCTATTTGCTGGCGCGCCTCGATACGCCGCAAGGCGCGGTCTATGCCAGCCTCTATCTCGGCGAGAGCAGCCGCGGCAATGTCGCGGTGCTGCGGGTGATCGAGACCAAGGCGATGGATACCGGCAAGATCGTGTTCCTGAGTGCCAGCGAGATGGAAAAGGCGATCGAGGGTACCGGCCGGGTCAGCCTTTACGGCATCCTGTTCGATTTCGACCAGGATACGCCGCGCCCCGACAGCCAGCCGACACTGGACGAGATCGGCAAGCTGATGGCGCAAAAGCCGACGCTCAAACTGGAGATCGTCGGCCATACCGACAATCAGGGCACTGCAGCCTACAACCTCGATCTGTCCGGTCGCCGTGCTGCGCGCGTCGTCGCGGCGCTCGAGCAGAATTACAGCGTCGCCCCCGACCGCCTCGCCGCGCGCGGCGCCGGCCTCAGCGAACCTGTCGCGCCGAACGACACCGAGGAGGGACGCGCCAAGAACCGCCGCGTCGAGCTGATCGCCCGCTGATCGGTTTCAGGCCGGGGCGTTCTCAGGCAAACGGTGTGCCTTGTTCTCGCGGCCGACATTCACCCCATCACCGCCTCCGCCGTGGCCGCAAGGCCAGCGGCGGCGACACGGGGCAAGCGTTCCGCGTTCGGCCGGGTGTGAGCTGTCACCCGCTGGCGCCGCCAGATGCAGCTGGCTAAGACCAGCACTGCGGCCTCCGACGTGACCCGCGCTCCGGGGCTCGACCAGCCCATACGCGTCAATCGATCGGCTCAGCTCCGTCATCGCCATCCGGGGCATCGCCACCCCCACCATCGCCGTTGCCGTTCCCATTGCCATTCCCGTCCTCGGTGATCGGGCGCACCGACACAACGCGCTCACCCTCGGCGGTGTGGAAAATCCGCACGCCCTGCGTCGAGCGGCCAACAATGGAGATGCCGTCAATCGGACAGCGGATCATCTGCCCGCCATTGGTCACCAGCATGATCTGATCGGTGTCCTCGACGGGTAGCGAGCCGACAAGGCGCCCGTTACGGCTGTTCACCACCATGGCGATGATGCCTTTCCCACCCCGGCCGGAAATGCGGAACTCATAGGCGCTGGTGCGCTTGCCATAGCCGTTTTCCGAAAGCGTGAGCACGAACTGCTCCGCGGCGCCGAGCTCGGCATAGCGCTCCGGCGACAGTTCAGCCACGCCTTCCGCGCCTTCTGCACCTTCCTCGGCGGGCATCTCGGCTTCTTCGGCGAGCGCGCGCTCGCCGGTTGCGGCGCGGCGAATGGCATTTGCTTGCTTCACATAGGCCCCGCGCTCGGCCGGGTTTGCCTCGACATGGCGCAAAATGGCCATGGAGATGACGCGGTCTTCCCCGTCCAGCTTGATGCCGCGCACGCCGGTCGACTCGCGGCCCTTGAACAGCCGCACGTCACTGGCACAGAAGCGGATCGCCTGGCCGGCCGCGGTCGTCAGTAGCACGTCGCTATCCTCGGTGCAGATATCGACGCCGATGATCTCGACGCCTTCGTCCAGCTTCATGGCAATCTTGCCGTTCTGCCGGACCTCGACGAAATCGGAGAGATCGTTGCGCCGGACGTCACCCTCGGAGGTCGCGAACATCACGTTGAGGTTCGCCCAGGTGGTCTCGTCCTCCGGGAGCGGCAGGATCGTGGTGATGTTTTCGTCCTGCTGCAGCGGCAGGAGGTTGATCAGCGCCTTGCCGCGGGCCTGCGGCGCCGCGAGCGGCAACCGCCAGACCTTCATCTTGTAGACCATGCCGCGCGAGGAGAAGAACAGCACGGGCGTATGGGTGTTGGCGATGAACAGGCGCGTGACGAAATCCTCGTCGCGCGTTGACATGCCGGAGCGGCCCTTGCCGCCGCGGCGCTGGGCGCGGTAGGCGGAGAGCGGGACGCGCTTGATGTAGCCCTTGTGGCTGACGGTGACGACCATGTCCTCGCGCTGGATCAGGTCCTCGTCGTCGACGTCGCCGTCGACATCAAGGATCTCCGTGCGGCGCGAAGTGGCGAACTCGGCGCGGATGGCGGTCAGCTCATCCTTGACGATAGTGACGATGCGGGCGCGGGAACGCAGGATGTCGAGATAGTCCTTGATGTTCTCGGCGAGACCCTTCATCTCGTCGCCGATTTCGTCACGGCCGAGTGCGGTCAGGCGCTGCAGGCGCAGGTCGAGGATGGCGCGGGCCTGGGTCTCGGAAAGGCGATAAGTGCCGTCTTCATTCACGCGGTGGCGCGGGTCGTCGATCAGCATGATGTATTGAGCGACATCCGCCGCCGGCCAGTTCCGCTCCATCAATTGCTCGCGGGCAAGCGCCGGATCGGGTGCAGCTCGGATCAGCCGGATCACCTCGTCGATATTGGCGACGGCGATCATCAGCCCGGCGAGGACATGGGCACGGTCGCGCGCCTTGCCGAGCAGGAATTTGGTGCGCCGGGAGACGACCTCCTCGCGGAAGGCGCAGAAAGCCTGCACCATGTCCTTCAGCGTGAGCTGCTCGGGCCGGCCGCCGTTCAGGGCAACCATATTGGCGCCGAAGGTCGTCTGCAGCGGCGTGAAGCGGTAAAGCTGGTTGAGCACGACATCGGGCATCGCGTCGCGCTTCAGCTCGATGACTACGCGGTAACCGCGCCGGTCGGACTCGTCGCGGACATCCGAAATGCCCTCGATGCGCTTCTCGCGCACCAGCTCGGCGATGCGCTCGATCATCGAGGCTTTGTTGACCTGATAGGGGATCTCGGTGACGATCAGCGCCTCGCGCTCCTTGCGGACCGTTTCGACGCCGACCTTGCCGCGCATGATGACGGAGCCGCGGCCCTTGTGATAGGCGGCGCGGATGCCGGAGCGGCCGAGGATCAGGCCGCCGGTCGGGAAATCCGGGCCGGGGACGATCTCGTTCAGCTCTTCGATGGTGATGGCGGGATTGTCGAGATACGCAGTGCAGGCGTCGATCACCTCGCCGAGGTTATGCGGCGGGATGTTGGTCGCCATGCCGACGGCGATGCCGCCCGCGCCATTGACCAGCAGATTAGGAAAGCCCGCCGGCATAACCACCGGTTCGCGCTCGGAATTGTCGTAGTTGTCCTGGAAGTTGACGGTGTTCTTGTCGAGGTCCGCCATGAGGGCGTGCGCGACCTTCTCCAGGCGCACCTCGGTGTACCGCATGGCCGCGGCGCTGTCGCCGTCCACCGAGCCGAAATTGCCCTGCCCGTCGATGAGGGGCAGGCGCATTGAGAAGTCCTGCGCCATACGCACCAGCGCGTCATAGACGGCGGTGTCGCCATGGGGGTGGTATTTACCGATGACATCGCCGACAACGCGGGCTGACTTGCGATACGGCTTGTTCCAGTCGTAGCCGTTCTCATGCATGGAATAGAGGATGCGCCGGTGCACGGGCTTCAGCCCGTCGCGCACATCAGGCAGCGCACGCGACACGATTACGCTCATCGCGTAATCGAGATAGGAGCGCTTCATTTCCTGGACGATGGAGATCGGCCGAATATCCGAGCCGCCCTCTTCACCGCCATTGTTGTTCGGTGTCTCAGCCAATGTTCAAGCCGTGTTTAGAGCACAGAGGTAAGAAGCGGCCTCTGCGATTGACCCGTCTCAATGCGGTTTAGGTGCCGTCTTTCTTGTCTGCCGGCAACAGTCAATAGTTGCTGCTAACGTCAGCTTTGCGTAACAGACAAGATGTCCAACGGAATTATGGCAAAAAGCCGCCCCTTCCTCAGAAGGGGATTTCGTCGTCCAATTCCTTATCGAAGCTCGGCGCGTTCTCGCGCTTACGGTCGCCGCCGCTTCCACGCGAGGAAGCGCCGCCATTGTCGTAGTGGCCACCATCCTCGTTCATGCCGCCAGCGCCCGGCCGACCATCAAGCATGGTCATCTGCCCATTGAACCCCTGCAGCACGACCTCGGTCGAATAGCGCTCCTGACCGTTTTGATCCTCCCACTTCCGCGTCTGCAGCGCGCCTTCGATATACACCTTCGCGCCTTTGCGCAGATATTGCTCGGCGACTTTGCAAAGCGGCTCACTAAAGATGACGACGCGGTGCCATTCGGTCTTTTCGCGCCGCTCGCCAGTGTTCTTGTCGCGCCAGTTTTCCGAAGTGGCGATACGAAGATTGCAGATCGGGCGGCCGTCCTGTGTGCGGCGGATCTCGGGATCCGCCCCCAGATTGCCCACGAGGATGACCTTGTTCACGGAACCGGCCATGACTTACCTTTCTTCGCAACCGAACTGAGTCGGCCTATTCTATCGCCCGCTGCAGGTCCGCGCTTTGTCAACGCTCAGGTTTTCCACACTGAGCCGGAGTGGAAACAGAAAGCCGACGGATGCGTTCTCTAAACGTTCTAGAAAACGCGCTTCCCTTTGTCAAGATATGGGAGGATGGGGAGAAATACGCAACGGCGATTGCTGGCTGACCGCGATTCAGGCGCGGTGCGCACCGGGCAGAAGCCAGCAAAACAGCCCCACTAATGCTGACAAAAAAAGCGGGGCGAGCAACTGCACCCCGCTGAACAGAATAGAAGTCAGTCGCTTCGCATTTCAGTATGGGTAGCTTCCGTGACGCCCATATCCTCTGTCATGAGAAGGGTAATAGTCGTCATCACCATCCCACGGGTCAAACTCCGGATTGTAGGCCGGGTCGCAAACCAACTTCCAGGCTCGGCGATGAAACGGACAAAGAAACTGTCCGTCGACCCAATGGCAATCATAAAAACGCGGCTTGAATTCAGGTTTCCACCGGCAGTTGACTCCCTCATCATGTGCAAAGCTTGGCGTAGCAACGCTAAGCATTGGCATGGATAACAGAGCCGCGAAAATAACCCCGCTGTAACGTCTCATGGTACTGTCCTACTAGTGCCTCACAATGCTGCGAAAATGTACCACATTGGGACGGCTAGGTATTCTCTTAAAACGATGAAGAAGATGAAAACTGACGAAATGGTTAAAAATGTATATTCAATATCCAGTTATAGGGCGATCTGAATAAGTACTGACGTTGCATTAAGCTTGAGAGCAATCGATCATTTCATCCTGTACGGAACTCATCAAAGGCGAGCTTTCCACGATGGCGCGTCGGCAGCACTGCAAGCCAAGCCGCGAACGAGTTTTTTGGCCCCACGACGAGCTGCGCTTCTCGGGGTCGGCGCGCGGGATATGCTGTTCCTGAAATCGGCGGCGGGTGGGGAACAGGGCAGTCCCAACAGGGCGTCCGCTTCCCCTTCCCCAAATGCCAGCGCGACGAAGCCAAAGCAACCCTCGGAAGGAAAGATTTCTTGGTCAACAGCCCTGCCCTCAGTCGTAGCGATCATGGCAGGAGCGATAGCCGTGATTGGGCACCCAGTAGCAATGCCTGCGAGCGCCATCGCATCTGGTATAGTAGCGACAGTATTTGCGACCGTCGATGTAGTAGCACTCCCGTTCTTTCCAGCAATACCGCCGCGACCAATCGCAGACCCTTCTCTGATAGATCGGTCCGTAAGCGCAGCGCCAACCGGGGTAGCGGCGGTAATAAGGATCGTAGCCGCCGGCATTGTAACCGTGGTCGCTATCATAGCCTGGCCCTGCATACTCGCCCGCGTTACCCGGAGAAACGAGCGCAATCAGCACCGCGGTTGCCAGCAAGGCCGCGATCAAAGGGGAAATACCACGTCTCATAACCGGTGGCCCTAGCGTCTTATAAATCGTTAAAATCGTAACACGATGAAGCAGCGTGGGATCATTACAAGACGCCATTGTTCTGGAAAATTGCGAATATGGTTAACGCGTCTTCTTATCGTCAACTAAGCGACGCAACAGCATGCCAAATATTGAGGAGAAATAAGTGTCGATCATCTCTCCGTCCCTGTGACCGATATTGCGAAAGCTCGAGCTTTCTATGACGCAGCGCTGGCGGCGCTCGGAGCCGAGCTGCTGATGAGCTTCGACCGTGATGAGGTGCAGGTGTCTGGATATGGCAGGGGCGGCAAGCCGTCATTCTGGATCGCACAGCGCACCAGCGAGACGCGGTCCCGATGCCCGGGCATATCGCCTTTGCCGCACTCGACCGGAATACGGTCGATGCGTTTTACCAGGCGGCACTTGCGGCTGGCGCGGTCGACGACGGCGCACCCGGCCTTCGTCCCCATTACCATGCCAACTATTACGCGGCGTTCGTTATCGACCCCGATGGACACCGCATCGAAGCCGTCTGCCACGCGCCGGTCTGATCGAAATGAACGGAGGCTGGATCAAGCCTCCGTTTACCTTTCGGCACTCACTTGCATTTGAAGGTAATCGTGCGAACAACGACGTTATTGAGTTCGTTGCTTTCCTTGATCTCGTTGTAGGGGTCGACCACGATCATGATCTTCCGCGGACCATTGAAGCCGCGATTGTCCTTCACCGCTCCCTTGCCGGCGAGAATATCGGTGGAGAACAGTTCGTTCGGCTGAAGGGCGTTCGGAACGATGTCCTCGTCCTTGACGTCGAGATTTTCTGGGAGATAGACCGCAGAGATTGGCTTGGCCAGAAGCCGATCAGCGCGCTGATCGCCGCGGTTCTTGATCGCGATCGTACCTTTAATAAGCGGATCGTCCACATTGCATCCGCCGGGTTCGACGACCGTCTCGCTATCGACGATCGCGATGTCAGGGCCAGGCCCCGTTGTGACGGCAACTGGAGCCGGTTCTGGCTCGGGCTGCTTCTTTTTCTTAGCCTGCGCCATTCCATCCTGGCCCCCCAGGACGATTGCCCCTACGAGCGACAAAGCCGCAACCGCGTAGAATGGTCTCATACTTGGTCCCCACCGTTGCTACATTATAACCGGTATTTCCTGCCCTAGCAGTAGAAGGAATGCTCTACGGCGGGCGACAGCTCTATCAGACTTTCCAGCGCACTGCCATTCCAGAGTTAATATCCCCCTTTAACCCGCCGACATATATAAGCTGGTGTGATCTCAAGGAGCCGGCAGCGTCCGGAAAACACAGTCGTCGATGTCCTCACGCATTCTCACTCCGCTTATCGTCGCCTGCGCTCTCTTTATGGAGAACCTCAACTCCACCGTTATCGCCACCTCCTTGCCCGCCATTGCGCGCGACATGAACGAGGACCCGATTGGGCTGAAACTGGCACTAACGAGCTATCTGCTCTCGCTTGCGGTGTTCATCCCGGTGAGCGGCTGGGCTGCTGACCGGTACGGCGCCAAGACTGTGTTCCGCGCCGCAATCGTTATTTTCATGGCCGGATCGATTGCCTGCGGCTTTGCAGTCAGCCTGCCGGATTTCGTACTGTTCCGGATCATCCAGGGGCTCGGCGGGGCGATGATGGTGCCGGTCGGGCAACTCGTCGTGCTTCGTTCAGTGCCGAAAGGCGAGTACGTCTCAGCCTTGTCCTGGTTCACCATCCCTGCGCTGATCGGGCCGATCCTGGGACCGCCGATCGGCGGCTTTATCACCACCTATGCGCATTGGCGCTGGATCTTCTTCATCAACGTGCCGATCGGCCTCCTCGGCATTGCGCTTGTCACCCGCTTCATCGGTGATATCCGTGAGGAGAATACACCGCCCCTCGACCGGCTCGGCCTTTTGCTTCTCGGGATTGGGCTATCGGGAATTGTTTTCGGTCTTGCCGTGGTCGGCCAGCGGCTCGTGCCATTTTGGCTGGCCGGCGGAATTGCCGCCACGGGCGTGGTTTTCTGTCTGCTTTACGCCCGGCATGCACGGCGAAAGCGCCATCCTGTGCTTGATTTGCGGCTGCTCGGCATCTCCACCTTCCGGGCCAGCGTGATCGGCGGATCGATCTTCCGCATCGGCGTCGGAGCCTCGCCATTCCTGCTGCCGCTTTTGTTTCAGGTCGGCTTTGGGCTTAGCGCCTTTGCATCAGGCTTGCTCACCTTCGCCTCGGCAGCCGGGGCGATGACGATGAAATTCACCGCCCAGCCGATTCTGAAGCGCCTCGGCTTCCGCAAGGTGCTGATCATCAATGGCATCATCAGCGCGTGCTTTATCGGCGCGTATGGGTTTTTTTCGCCCGCAACGCCACATGCGCTAATCATCGCCATCCTGCTGACCGGCGGCTTCTTCCGCTCGCTGGAGTTCACCTCCATCAATGTCCTTGCCTATGCCGATGTGCCTGACCCGAGCATGAGCCAGGCGACCAGCTTCGTTAGCGCCGCACAGCAGGTTTCGCTGTCGATCGGGGTGGCCGCGGCTGCGCTGATTCTGGAGGCGGTGCGCTGGGAACGTGGCGACCCATCGATCACGGCCCAGGACTTCATGCCGGCGTTCTTTGTCGTGGCGCTGATCAGCGCCACCTGCACGCTGGTATTTGCGATGCTCCCGCGGGATGCCGGCGCCGAGCTGTCGGGCCGCGCAGTAGAGGAGGCGGACGCCGTTCCTGTGACGCCCGCCGCACCCTAACTGAAAGGCGCCGCTAAGCGGCTTTGCTCTTCGAGGTCTTGCTTGCTTTCGCCGGCTTGCCGCGCAGGTCCGGCGGCAGCGCTTCTTCCGCCGTCAGCGAGGCGATCGCCTCGGCGAGCGGCAAGGTCTGCTGTGCCTGGCTGCCGAGCCGGCGAATGGAGACGGTACCTTCCTCCGCCTCGCGCTTGCCGACCACGAACAGTACCGGGATCTTCGCCAGCGAGTGCTCGCGCACCTTGTAGTTGATCTTCTCGTTGCGTAGGTCCGTCTCGACGCGCAAGCCCGCGGCACGCAGTTCGCGCGCCACGTCGTTCGCGTAGCCGTCGGCCTCCGAGACAATAGTCGCGACGATGATCTGCACCGGCGACAGCCAGAGCGGCAGGTGCCCGGCATAGTTCTCGATCAGGATGCCGATGAAGCGCTCCAGCGAGCCGAACATAGCGCGATGGATCATCACCGGCACATGCTTGGCCCCATCCGCGCCGATATAGAAGGCGCCGAGACGCTCGGGCATGTTGAGGTCCACCTGCACGGTGCCGCACTGCCAGTCGCGCCCGATCGCATCGCGAAGGGTATATTCCAGCTTCGGGCCGTAGAACGCGCCCTCGCCTTCATTCAGCAGATAGGGCTGGCCGGCAGCCTTCATCGCATCCTTGAGCGCAGCCTCCGCCTTGTCCCAGACCGCATCCGACCCGACCCGCTTCTCAGGACGGGTGGCCAGCTTGATCTGCACATCCTTGAAACCGAAGTCCTCATAGATTGACAGGATCAGCCGGTTCAGCTTGAGACATTCCTCGGTGAGCTGCTCCTCGGTGCAGAAGATGTGCGCGTCATCCTGGGTGAAATGGCGCACGCGCATGATGCCGTGCAGGGCGCCTGATGGCTCGTAACGGTGCACTTTGCCGAACTCGGCGAGCTTCAGCGGCAGGTCGCGGTAGCTCTTCAGCCCGTTCTTGAAGATCTGCACATGGCCGGGGCAGTTCATCGGCTTGCAGCAATAGACCTTCTCATCGGGAGTTTCCGCGATGTACATGTTCTCGCGGAACTTCTCCCAATGCCCGGACTGCTCCCAGAGGGTGCGCTCCAACAGATCGGGCGAGTTCACCTCGACAAAGCCTTCAGCATTCTGCCGACGGCGGATGTAGTTCACCAGATTCTGGAAGAGCTGCCATCCCTTCGGGTGCCAGAAGACCGACCCTTGCGCCTCTTCCTGGAAGTGGAACAGGTCCATCTCGCGCCCCAAGCGGCGATGATCGCGCTTTTCCGCCTCCTCCAGCATCTGCAGGTAGGCCGCAAGCTCCTCCTCCTTCGCCCAGGCGGTGCCATAGATGCGCTGAAGCTGCGGATTGCGGTGGTCGCCGCGCCAATAGGAGCCAGCGAGCTTGGTCAGCTTGAATGCTTTCCCGACCTTTCCGGTTGAGGTCATATGCGGGCCGCGGCACAGGTCCAGCCACTCGCCTTGCCGGTAGATCTTCACATCCTGATCTTCAGGGATCGCATCGACCAGCTCGACCTTGAAGGCTTCGCCGTGTTTTTCAAAATAACTCCGTGCCTCGTCGCGGCTCCAAATTTCCTTGGTGAAAGGTTTATCTGCGGCAATGATTTCCCGCATCTTCGCCTCAATCTTGGCAAGATCATCTGGCGAAAAACTCTCTTTACGATAGAAGTCGTAGTAGAAGCCGTTCTCGATCACCGGTCCGATGGTGACCTGGGTGCCGGGATAAAGCGCCTGCACGGCCTCGGCCATCACATGGGCCGCATCGTGCCGGATAAGCTCGAGCGCTTCCGGATCGTCGCGGGTGAGAATTTTCAGTGAGCCACTTTGGTTGATCGGGTCGGCAAGATCGGCGAGCGCGCCGTTAAGGCTTATGGCGACGGCCTTCTTAGCCAGCGACTTGGATATGGAAGCGGCAAGTTCGGCGCCGGTAATCCCGGGTTGAAAGTCGCGAACGGAGCCGTCGGGAAAGGTGAGGTGAATCATGTCAGGTCCTCTCACTCCCGCAAACCCTGCGGGTAAGATCGTTCAGGAAGAACGCTGCATAACATCAGCCTGGCCTTTGTTCAAGGCACGCGACTGCTAGTGCGGCTTTAGGTTCTGAAGTTCGCATAAAGTCCGCAATCATGGTGCGAACTTCAGCTCCGCATACTAAGGCGATGTACCCAGGAGGTTAATTTTGCGTTCACATCCAGAAATAGGCTAAGGTCCACCTAAAAACAATACACCCTTCCCCCTGACACTGGGATATCCAGCAAGCACGGAGAGCAAGCCATGCGTCCCTTCTTCCGCTCTGTCGCAATGGCGCTATTGACGACAGGGGCAATTCTCTCCACCGGCCTCGCCATCGCCCAGCAGGCACCGCAGCCTGTCCACAGAAGCGCGGCGGCTACGCCAAATACCGCGAGCCCGACCGAAAGGGATGATCTCGTCACCCGGCTGAACGCCAACACGGTGACGCTGGTGTCGGGTAATCCGAACGGCACCTATCTGAGCATCGCCTACGACATCTCCGCCGTGCTCGATCATGGCGACGAGCTGCGTATCCTGCCGGTGATCGGCAAAGGTGGCGGCCAGAATGTAAAGGACATCCTTTACTTGCGCGGCATCGATATGGGCATCACCCAGGCCAACATATTGCGCTACTTCAACGAGAGCGGGGAGGTTGGCAAGAACATCGAGAACCGTCTGCGTTACATCGCGCGCCTCTACAACGAGGAGATGCACGTGCTCGCCCGTACCGAGATCAACACGCTGCAGGACCTCAAAGACAAGAAGGTCAATTTCAGCGACGTCGGCAGCGGCACGCAAACCACCAGCCAGCTGATTTTCAAGGACCTGAAAATTCCGGTCGAGGAAGTCAATATGGGCCAGGCGGACGCCTTCGAAGCGCTGAAAAAAGGCGAGATCGATGCCACTATTCTGATCGCCGGCAAACCGACCGGCGCCTATGGCAAGCTGCGCCCCGATCCGGCCTATCACTTCATCTCCGTGCCCTACTCGCCGGAGCTCTTCGACCAGTATCTACCGACCAAGCTGACCAATGACGACTATCCCAATATGATCCCCCAGGATCAGCCGATCGAAACGATTGCCGTCAGCGCGGTGCTGGCCGTGTTCAACTGGCCGCCGAATACAGATCGCTACCGGCGGGTTGCGAAATTCACCGAAGCGTTCTTCGCCAACTTCGAAAAGTTCCTGGAGAAGCCGCGCCATCCGAAGTGGAAGGAAGTCAACCTTGCGGCCGAGCTGCCGGGCTGGACGCGCTTTGCTCCCGCTCAGGAGATTATTGATAAGCAACAAGATCCGAGTAGCAACGCAGAGCTGAAGCAGGCTTTTGAGGAGTTTCTGGCCAAGCTTTCGCCGAACGATGGCAAGCAGGTGACCAAAGCCCGCCGGGACGAGTTGTTCGCGAAATTCCTCGAATGGCACAAGACCACGCAAAGCACCGCGCGCTAGCGCGTGATCGACTCAGATGAAAGCGGAGCACGCTCCTTCCTCAAGGCAGGGACGAAGTCCTCGCGGAAGCAGAAATCTTGAGCAGATTGCTAGCAGGCTGTTGAAGAAGTCAGGCGTGTTCGCAGACAAAGGCAGAATCATCGCCGTTGTGGATATAGAAGTGGCCGACGAGGCGACCGGCGGTGCCGATCATGGCCCATCCGCGACCGCAGGCGGGATCATTTTCGTCGTGACCTTCCCAGGAGAACTCCGCACAGGCTGATCCATCGCGTGCGCCGTATCGAACGTCGAGGAAGCCCTTGAGCGCGCCGAAGGCGATTTCGCCGTCCGCCGAGCCTTTAAACGTGAGATGCGCCTCTTCGACGAGATCAAGGAAGTCCTCGCCCCAGTTGTCCATCTCAACGATGCGCCAGCGGCCGGCGAAGGCCTTGGCGAAGGCGGGAACCCTGGCCATCAGCCGGTCTCCGCCATGAGTTTGGGCAGCCGGACCAGATTGTATGCGGCGGCTGCCAAGGTGAAGGCCCAGCCGACACGATCGCGGCCGCGTAACTTCGTCTTGTCCTGGCCGGCGACCGTCTTGATCCAGCCGAACGCCTCCTCAATGCGCTTGCGGATACGCTGGCTGACGCCATAGCCGCTGTGCCGGGTCGTGCGGCCGTCGATCGCCGAACGTCGGCCGCTGGTGTTCCGCGCCACGTGCGGCGTCACCTTCATCGAGCGCAACTCATTGACGAAGTCCTGTGCATCATAAGCCTTGTCGGCGCCGAGCGTGATCGCTCGCGGCCGGTCGGCGCGCGCCTCGATCATGTGCAGCGCCGCTACCCGTTCGGCATGACCGTCAGCCAACGTCAGGCAGGCATCGACCAGCAATCCGTGGCGGTTCTCCATCAATCCATGCCCCATGAAGCACAGCTTCGCCTCCTTGCCTTTGCCCTTCCTGTAGAGCCGCGCCTCGGGATCGGTGGCCGAGGCATGCGTGTGGTTGGTCCGCTTTTGGCCATGGAAGTCAGCTTCGGCATTGCGCCCGCCGCCTGGAACCGGCGGCTCGCCAGAGCCATCCCTCGGCTTGACGCTCTTCATCGACGCCCAGGCCTCGATCAGCGTGCCGTCGACCGAGAAGTGATCGGTAGACACGAGCTTTCTCACCTTGGGCTGGGCCAGCACCGACGCCAGAAACTTCGCCGCGATATCGCCCTCCAGCAGCCGGTCGCGGTTCTTCGAAAACACCGAATGGTCCCACGCCGCGTCATCGACGCCGATGCCCACGAACCAGCGGAACAGAAGGTCGTATTCCAGCCGCTCCATCAAGAGCCGCTCCGAGCGGATCGAGTAGAACGCCTGCAACAACATCGACCGCAGCAGCTTCTCCGGCGGGATCGACGGCCGTCCGATCGGTGAATACAGCACGGCGAACTCGCGCTCCAGCGCAGCAAGCGCTTCGTTCACGATCACCCGGATCGCCCGCAATGGATGATCGCGCCGAACCCGCGCCTCCAAATCCACATAGCTGAAAAGCTCGCCTGTTCGAGTGTCGCCGCCCCGCATGCATCGGTCTCCGAATCCATTCGAAGCGAATGAATCACGCCCAGGGCCTGCCGACGAGCGACTTTTTCAACAACCTGCTAGGCCTCGTCAACCGATGTGCTTTGCACAAAAAGTGGCAAGAGACGCCATCATGACTAAGTGTCATGACACCCCGGGCTGAAACCAACACCGAGGAGTCATTGTTGGGCCTCCAGAGCCTTCTGCGGGCTCGAAGCCCATTGAGACCATGCACGCGTGTTCATGTTCGTCCGCTGAGGGCATGATCAGCCAGCCATTTGGAAAGAAGGCTCTTCCCCTCGCTATGCTAACCCACGTTCCGTACGGTGTTTTGGTTTTTTTGATCACCACTCCGCAGTCTTTACCCGAACAGCATATTGGTGGATACCACTCATGCGCATTTGCCGCGTGAATGCAAAATAGAAGCAAAAGAGCTGCTGCCGCGTGTCTCATTGATATCTCCCGGAGCTGAAGACAGCAGAAGACTAGTGAAGTGCGTAGCAGGTTATTTTGGCTAAGACGCCAGCTTGGCAAAGTGCACCCCTGAACGTCCAAACGCCATTTCTATCTCTTGTAAGTTCACCTCGCGCGCGGTCCCGCGAAGCACCGCTGAACTCTATGGCGCATACGGCGTAAGGCACGCTTGTAAGTGTTTCGACAAGGTCTTCACACTCCGCGGCCTCTCGACTCATATTGATTTCCCTTGAAACGATAGTTGCAGCGCCGCACCCAATGCTTGGCGACGGCTGAAGAAGTAGGGCTGAAACGCAGATCGGATAAAAAATTGAAAGTGTTCGCATATTCATGGGAACATCTCCGTAAATCATGGTTCCATTCGGAAAAATTTATGTCTAACCATTTCTGAGGCTATCGTATTTCGAATTCGTCTTGTTGTTACCATGATCGAGACCAGCTCCCGGCAGCCACTTAGCAATGTCCCGCGCTGAGCGAATCAAACGGGCGACCGTCGGGTGATTGGCCCAGCAGCTTCGAAAGACTCCAGTCGGAGTTGGCCTCCGTACCGCAAGGTTCGAAATGCCCTTATCAGATCCCCTTTTTAGGGATGGACCTCGAGAGGAACCGATGCTATTCGCCCGCGAAGTCATCGGGTGGAGCAACGCACCAAGCGCGATGGGTCGGCACGTAATCGATCGTCCAGACCTCTTTGTGAGGCGAGGCTTCAAAGACCACGTTTAGGCCGTCCGCGTGCATGTACTGAACGATGAGCTTGATCGTGAGCGCGGGCGTGCTTTCGTTGAGATCTATGATCTTGGAGCACATTTCCGGCCCGTATTTGCTGAGAAACGCGAGCGCCGCCTGCTGCGGAGAGAGACCGGCGGCCTGCGCTTCGGTGATGCTCGCCTCGGGCAGAACGATTGTTACGCCACTTGCAGCATTGAGGGTGATAGCTGGTGAGCCATAGCGGCTGGCATGTTCATTACTCCACATATCGACTAGCCAGTCGGCACGAACTGGAGAGATGGCAACCAGGGTGACAAATAATGATGCGCTGAAGTTCAAGCGCCAACTACGCGGCGCGCGTAGCCTGCAGATAGCTGGAATATTGAATTCTAAACGATCAGGAAAATTTGTAGCGTTTGTGATAGAAATCATGTGTTCGTTTGTGATAAACGTCATTTGCCAACCCCTCCAATACATATGCTACCGCTAATGGGGTATGCTACCGCTAATAGCGTATTGCAGTGGCTTGCCATGAATAGTACGAAAAGATACGAAAACGAACGATAGAGCGACGAATCGAGCTCTACGGCTATTTTGACAGGGTGATTACACTTATTTAGACGGAGGCATGCTTATGGCTTGCCTGCGATTGAATGCATATTTCTTTGATTTAGAACAAGAGCAGTTGCGTGACCCGCACGGTCGTGTGGTTCAGCTACGACCACAGGCGCAAGCCATACTGGTCGAGTTGGCTCGCCGGCCTGGAGAATTGGTCACGAAACAGAACCTGCACGCGAGGGTCTGGCCGGATATTTCGGTCACCGATGATTCGCTCGTGCAATGCATCGTCGAGATTCGTCGCGCGCTCCAGGATGATGACAAACGGATCGTACAAACGGTGCCGCGTCGTGGCTACCTGCTCGTCGCCGATACCGATTCAAAAGCTCGCCTCCTTAGGACACCCAAGGCCCGTTGGCTGGCCGTCGCGATTGGGGCGATTTTCATAGCGATCGTTCTGATCCGGCAGGTTGGAGGTCCAGGCGTCGACCGGAAACGCCGCGTCCCAGTAGCTGACGTTGCAGTGTTACCTTTCCACGTCTTAAATAACGGCAGAGGCGACGTCACACCGGACGGCCGCGGACTGGCTTACCTGGTCGCCGGAGAACTCGCGCGCAACCCAGACCTGCGCATCATCTCCACACGCGTCACTACCGAGCTTCGCGATGAGGATATGTCACCCTCGCAGATCGGCGCGACAACCCGCGCTCGCTATCTGGTCGACGGCAGTGTAGAGCGGCGCGGCGACCAACTCCAACTTGACGCACAGCTCATCGACGGCGGCAACGGCCGCATCGTCTGGAGCGGCCGCTTCGAGCCGACGGCTCAAGAGCTGCCAAGTGCCATCCAATCACTGGTCGAACAAATCAGCAGATCGCTCGGCGCGACGGTGCGCGAACTGGACCGGGCTGCGCTGCTGAACCGAGCTCCAGCCTCACTCGATGCCCACGAGCGCGTATTACGCGGGATTGCGCTCAGTTGGACGCCAAGTCCGGACGGCCTGAAGCAGGCGCGGCGGGCCCTGGAGGATGCGATCCGTCTGGACCCGAACTACGCCCCAGCATGGGCGCATCTGGGTTTGACGAAGGCGTTGTTGATCTTAGGCAATTATGACCCCTCCCTCGGCCGAGAAGACCATCCGAAGGCAATTGCCGACATCAGGCACGCGATCGCGCTTGATCCGATGCTTGCGAGCGCTTGGCGAGCATTGTCGATTGCGATCGATTCAAATGAGAATCCTGAGGAAGCGGTGCGCGCAGCAGGGCGAGCAATCGAACTCAGCCCAGGCGATCCGGACAACTGGGTTGCCCTCGCGCTGGCAAAGCACCACGCCGGCGAAACCGAAGCCGCGCTTCAAATCTATGAAAAGGCGATTTCATGGAGCCCAGTACGCCCGCCGACTTACGCTATCGTGGCGGCAAGGCTGCGCTATGCGGTACGGGACTACGACCAGGCGTTGGCCGCCGCCCGCGAATGCATGGATCGAACCCCAGCGCTCGTGGTCTGCAGGGCACTTTGGCTGTCATCAATGATGCGTAGCGGTCATTTGGTCGAAGCGCGGGCTGCATGGCCCATCTTGGCTGCGACAATACTGAGGCTGTGTGAAAACGCTAAATCATGGCAGCGTGGGATCTTCCATCGAGGAGGGTTTCATGCATCGCTTTGTCCAGGGCGAGGACCGCGCTCAGACTTCTCTTCTGCCAGCCTCTTTGGAGGATTATGTCGATGCGGACAATCAGGCGCGGATCATAGAGGCATTCGTCGAAGCGCTGGATCTTGGCGCGCTCGGCTTTGCGATCGTGCAGCTGCAACCGGTCGGCCGAGCTATCATCCCGCAACGCTGCTGAAACTCTACATCTACGGCTATCTCAACCGCATCCAATCGAGCCGGCGGCTGGAACGCGAATGCCAGCGCAATGTCGAGCTGATGTGGCTGACCGGGCGTCTTGCGCCGGACTTCAAAACCATCGCCGATTTCCGGCGCGACAATGGCGCTGCGATCTGTGCGGCCTGCGCGCAGTTCATCGTCATCTGCCGCAATCTTGGCCTGTTCACGCGGCCGATTGCGGCCATCGACGGCAGTAAATTCAAGGGTGTGAACGCCCGCGACAAGAATTTCACGCGGGGCAAGGTGAAGACGCGCCTGGCTCACCTCAGCGAAACGATTGCGCGTTATCTGACCGCGCTCGATGCTGCGGATCGCCAGGAAAGCATGGGGGTGGAATCCGGCAGCAAGCGTTTGCGCGAGAAACTGGTCCAGCTGAAAGCGCAGATGCAAAAGCTCAAGGCCTTGGAAGCCGCCGTCGACGCCGCGCCCGACAAACAGGTTTCGCTCACCGATCCTGACACGCGGCTCATGGTGATCGGCGATCGCCTGACCGGTGTCGTCGGCTACAATGTGCAGACCGCCGTCGACACCGAGCATCACCTCATCATTGCCCATGAGGTCACGAACCAGGTCGTCGATCGCGGGCAGTTGCCGAAGATGGCGGCGATGGCCAAGGAGGCCCTCGGTTTCGAGACGATCGAGGCCATTGCCGACGCCGGCTATTATCGCGGCCCCGACCTGCTCTCTTGCCGAGACATTGGCGTGACTGCGCTCACGCCCCGAACGAACACCTCCAACGCCAAAGCCGAGGGACGTTTCGGCAAGGAGGCGTTCGTCTATCTGCCTGAAGAAAACACCTATCGCTGCCCGGCCGGGCAAATCCTCACGCACCGCTACGACAGCACGGAAGGCGATCTCACCATGTCCACTTACTGGTGCACCGCCTGCCCGACCTGTCCGATGAAAAGTCAGTGCACGACGGGAAAGCAGCGCCGCGTCAGACGTTGGGAGCACGAGAGCCTTGTCGAGGCAATGACCTCTCGAATGGAGGCAATCGACGCCATGGCGATCCGGCGTGAGACTGCCGAGCACCCCTTCTCGACCATCAAAGCCTCGATGGGGGCAACCCACTTCCTGTGCAAAGGCTTAAAAGCCGTGCGAACCGAAATGAGCCTGCATGTACTTGCCTATAACCTCCGGCGGATCATGGCGACACTCGGTATTGGGAAGCTGCGCACAGCGCTCGCGGCCTGAGCCAGCGGGTGCAGGCAACTCCTGTCTGCTCGATCCTTGCGTCCCGACGTTTTCACACGGGCTCCCTCATTGCAGACGTACCGACTGACATCGCGCGATGCCCAGATAGCTCTTTCGGTCAATGAAGACCTGGATACGCTACGCCGCGGCACTCTTGCCACGCCCCGGTGAGAGCTTGAGCACCATTTCTTTGATCTTTCGGCGCCCGCTACGAACTGCTGGTAAGCCGCGGCAGCGCGAGCCCTGCCAAATCGTCGCCAGATGCGCAATGATGAGCGGGAAAAGGTCGCGCTGCCAGACAAAGACGGCGGCGAATACAGCGCCTTGATACCAGTGTCGTCGCGGCTGGCCCCGGTCCCCACAGCGGAAGGTGGACGAGCGCAAAGGCGAGCGTGGTGACGGCGACGGCAAGCAGCGTTCTGCCGGTCAGTGCCCCAAGCTGGGGAATGGCATAACCCCGGTAGAGAACCTCCTCCGAACTGCCGATGATGAGGATGCTGAGGACAAGAAGCCAGCCGGGCATCGCTGCGGTGCTGGCCAGACCGGTCTCGAACCCCTCAAGGCCGAGCCAGTCCGGCATCTTCATCAGCAGCGGTCCAATCAACAAAACAAAGATCGCCGCGAGCAGAAGGCCCAGGCCGAACCCCGCCCAACTCGGGGCCTTTAGTCCGATGGCGCCAAGTGCCAGGCCTTGCCAATAAGCGGTAATGACGAGGACTGCGGCGACGAGTCCCGCTATGGCTGCAACCCCAAGCATCTGCGCGGTTATCGGATGTGCCGCCGCCAGGGGCCTCGTCGCCAGCGCGACGCAGAGCGGGCCTACAAAGGCGAGAACAAGACTGGTGAGAACGGCGACGCTATTCACGCGCGACATGACGCTCTCGGGTTGCGGAGCAGAAAAACCCGCGCTCCCGCTACCTCAGCGAACAGCACGAGACCGGCAAATCTAGCCAAAAACCTTTCCAAGGTTAGGAATTTGGTTAGCGCGAAAAACGCAACACCCGCGCCGACGGCCAGGGCCTCGACGCAAAACGTCAGGGCGGACAAGTGATGGCCCATTGTCCGTGCCAGGATAGTTGATCGGGGCAAGCAAGATTGGAACCCTTTTGTTCCGCGTTCATTAATCAAGGACAAGTTGACGCAGTTTGCGCCAACTCCGGTGTAGTAAGCACAAGAGAGTGAGAGATGAACTGGATGAAAAGCACGGCGCTGGCACTCGCGGCCGGCGCTGCGATATCGCTTTCTGCCTTGGCGCCCAGCTCGGCAGCGCCGATGAGCCAGGTGGGGGCGAACGCGACCGGCGCGGCACTTGCGCAGTCGAACAACGGCATCATCGACGTCAGGCGAGGCGGTGGCCATTGGCGCGGTGGGGGCCGGCATTTCGGCGGAGGGCGCCACTTTGGCCACTGGGGCGGCGGCCGGCACTACGGCCATTGGCGCGGCGGTGGTCGCCGCCACTTTGGCCATTGGCGTGGCCGTCACTACCGCCATTACGGCGGCTGGTGGTGGGGTGTCCCCTTTATCGCAGCACCGTTCCTCTATGATGATTATGGATACGGGTATAGCTCCGGCAATTCCTGCTATCGGGTGTGCCGCTACTATCATGGGCCGAGCTATTGCCGGCGTCACTGGCGCCGTTACTGCTGACGGCCGACTGATTGGAAAAGGGACGGTCTGCCGTCCCTTTTTCGCACACCTACCCCGCCTGTATTTTGCCTGTCTGGCTTTCCTGTCCCTCATCTGGCATCGTAGGTTGCGGCGATTATTCCAAATACGATTTTGGCACCCATGATGAGCGGCATATCCTTGCGCGACAGAACGCTGTGGGCCAGGGGCAGACAGCGTCTGCTTGGCCTCACGGGCGTCTCCAAGGAGACCGCCGTCAGTGACTCGCTCGTCTGGCTAAAGGATCGCTATTCGCGGGCGCAAATCCGGGAGGGTACCGGCCACCGCGTTCTGGTCGGCGGTGCCGATTTCGGTGTGCAGCCGCAGGCTGCCGCATTGCTGTTGGCGCGCGGTCTCGCCGAAGCGCTGCCGCGCATCATCCTCGTCGATGTGAGCCAGGGCGCAGAAGCACTTTCCAGCAGGCTGGAGCTGCCGCGCTCTCCCGGCCTCGCCGAGCTTTGCCAGCAAAAAGCGCGGTTCGAGGACGTCGTTCGGCGCGATCCGGCGGGCGATTTGCATATCCTTACTTCTGGTAAACCGCGAAGCATCGGCGGCTGGGGCGCCCCCGGCATGCTAGACCGCGTCTGCCGCGCTCTCGACGAAGCCTATGCGCTGATCCTGTTCTGTGCTGAGCATGACGAGGCGGTCCTTCTTGCGCGCACTCTAAAACACCGGTTCAGCGCGGGCGTGATGATCCGCGGGCGCAAGGGCCGACAGGACGACACGCCTTTTGCCGGCACACCGGCCGATTTCGAGGCGCTCGGCTTCCCTATCCGCTGGATCGAGCAGGACTGCTGAGGCCGGGCTGCGCCTCGCGCCTGCAGCCTGCCGCGGAGAGCCCCGCCCCCTTGGGCTTCCTCGCGAATCATGCCAGCCTTCGCGCGGGCATATCGGCCGGCAGCTTCGTTCTCGTGCTGCCGGAAGTTGGGGGGCATGACTTGATACGTGAGTTGCCACGGGGGCCGTTCGGCGTCTATTTGCGTGCGTATTACCGGCAGGTGCCGGCTTTGGTCTCGCGGTTCACGATGGGAAGCGGCGCGATTTTCGTGATCCAGCGCGCAAGGCCGCAGACCGACAACCTCGTTGGTCAGGGCGCCATCGCCGAAACCGATTCCATGCTGCTCGACGAGATGGTTGCGCTGGTAATCGAGCAGGGTCTTGAGATCGTTTCCCTTTCCGAGGTTGTCAGGCGCCTGAAAGCACGTGAATTCTCCAAGCGCTTCGTCGCCTTCACCTTCGATGGCGCTTACCGGAGCACTCTGGCGAGCATCGTCCCGATGTTTCGCCAGCGCGGGCTGCCCTACACGCTGTTCGTTGCCGCCGACTTCCTCGACACCGGCCGGCTGCCCTGGTGGATGGCGCTTGAGGCCCTCGTCGTGCAGAGCCAGAGCATTCGCCTCGATGCCCCGCAAAAACTGCAGGATCTTCCCTGCTCCGAGCCGGAGGAGAAGCGCGATGCCTTTGCGTGGCTATATCGCGACGTCGCCCAGCTGCCGAGCGCCGAGCGTGCGCCCCACATCGAGGAGCTCTGCGCGCGCCATCATATCGATATTGCCGCGGTCGCCCGGAAAGAGATGGCCAGCGCTGCGGAGCTGAGGACCCTTGCCGAGGACCCGTGGGTTGCGATCGGCAGCAATGGCGGTGGTCGGCGGACGCTTTCGGAGCTGAGCTATGACGAGGCGCGGGACGACCTCGCCCGGTCTTTGGAGAAGCTCGAGGCAATGCTGGGTTTCCGACCGCGCCATATCGCTTATCCGGGGACGCAGGCCAGAACTGCTGGCGCGCGCGAGTTCAGGCTGGCGGAAATGCTGGGCGTGGAAACAGCGGTTACGGCAGTGGAGGGCGCCCTGTGGCCGGAGCATTCCTGCGAGCTGTTCTCGCTGCCGCGCATCGCACTCGACAACGATCCGGCAACATTGGTGCGGGCGCTCATGCTAAGCGGCGGAGCCGTCTACCCCGGCGGTGCAACACGGGTTGCCAAGGCGATCGCCTAAGCGTGATCTGTTTAAGTGGAGCACACTCTCCACATGCAGTGCTGTCATTCCCGCTCTCGCGCACGGCTGTCCGGGGAACGAGTCACTGTGTCGCTGGTGCATGCCCGGCTTTTCCGGTGCAAACCGGCTATTTTCTGGTTGTCGAGACTCAGAAAATGGAGCCGGGCATGCGCTATCGGGATAGCATCTTCGCCAGCCTTCTCAAACCGATCTCGCGGCCCGGGTTCAAGGCGATCGTGGCCCGGCATGACGCGGACGCCTATGCGAAGACGTTCAGCAGCTGGGACCATCTCGTGACGCTGATCTTTGCCCGGCTTGCCTCGGTCAGCAGCCTGCGCGGCATCGCGGCGGCCTGGAACGCCAATGCGCATCATCATTACCACCTCGGCAGCGGTCCGGTGATGCGCTCCACGCTCGCCGATGCCAATCATCGCCGCCCGCCGGAGGTGCTCGCCGAGACCTTCGAGATGCTGTCCGCCCTGGCCGGCACCCGCCTGCGCCGTGACGGCAGACGCATGCTGCGCCTGATCGATGCCACCCCGATCCCGCTGGATCGGCTGTGCGACTGGGCGCAATGGAACGGGCGGACGCATGGGCTGAAGATGCACGTGGTCTACGATCCCGATGCCGATCACCCGCGCCGGATCGCCATTACCGCTTCGACCGTGAACGATGTCGAGATCGGCCGCAGCGAGCCGATCGAGCGCGGCGCCACATACGTCTTCGACAAAGCCTATTGCGATTACGCCTGGTGGACCCGCCTGCATCGGGCCGGCGCACTGTTCGTCACCCGACCCAAAACCAATGCGCGCTACGCGGTGATCAAGGCGCGCCGGGTCATAAGAACCCAGGGTGAGGGCTTCGAAATCCTGGCCGACGCGACGATCCGCCTTGCCACCCAGGGCAGGAGCAGGCTCGGCTGCCCGATCAGACGGGTCACCCTCAAACGCGAGGATGGCACGGTGATGGAGGTGATCACCAACGACCTGGAGCGTTCGGCCGTGGAGATCGCCGCGCTCTACAAGGCACGCTGGGACATCGAGCTTTTGTTCCGCTGGATCAAGCAGCATCTGAAGCTCACGCGCTTCATCGGCCGGTCGGAGAACGCCATCAGGCTGCAGATCCTGGCAGCCATGATCGCCTATCTGCTGCTGCGCATCGCCGCAAGGATGAGCCGCAGCAGCCTGGTGCCGCTGCGCTTCACCGAACTGGTCGGCCAGTGCCTCTTCATCCGCAAGTCCATCGCCAGGCTCGACAGACCGCCCGATGTCAATGCCGGTCAGCCCAAACCGCGGTGCCATCCAGGACAATTGGAGTTCGCCTATGCCTGAATTTCCCCGGACAGCCGTGCGCTCTCGCGGGGATGTCTTTGTTTGTGGAGGGACAAGGAAACGCGGGCGCGGTCCATTCGACCCCAGCATTTACTGCATGCGGCGCGGATTGAAATACAGCTCATTCTCCTGCGTCTCGATCTCCGGCACCAGCTCACCCTGATGAACCTGGCGCGCGAGCGCGCGCACATGCCGTTCGCAGGCGGCGCGATAGCGCAGCATGCCGCAGAACAGTTGCAACACGCCATTCACCCGCGAATTGTCGTGATCCTCGCGGATCGTCACGTCCCAGCGCCCGCCGAGATCCAGCACGCGCCCGTTCAGATGCCCCACTTTGCTGCCGGAGGTGTCATAGAGCGTGTAATCCTGGCCGATGCTAATCCAGTCGCGACGCAGCCTGTAAAAGCGCGCCTTCTTGTCCTCGATAATGAAGAAGGAATAATCCTCAGGCATTAGCGGCCATTTATGCGCCGAGCGCTCCACCTGCACGATCTGGTCGTGGCTGGCGAGATTGACGCTGTAGCAGGGCACGGGTAGCCCATGTGCGCCGAACGTGAGCTGCAGGCTGCGCCCGAGCAGGCATTCCATGCTGCCGCGCCAGGACATGTCCGGCGAGAACAGCTTGACGACGAGCCGCTTCTTCATGCCCTGCGCGTCGTCCCAGGCACCCCGGCGATAGGTGAGCAGGCCGGTGCGCTCGCCATTGACGTCCACCTCCCCGATCACGTCGGAATCCTTGCTGAACTGACGCGATTTCGCGCGATGGCGCGACTGGCGGAAGAAGCCGATCTCCACATCGTTGATGTCGGTGAGCCAGAGGTCCACCGTGAACTTCGAAAAGGCAAGGCTGCCCATGCGCGCCATAACGTGCTCCCCCTTCGCCAGGCGAATCAAATTGCTAGATGGTGACGGATAGCGGCGCGGAGGGCCAGTGCCTGTTGGGGGACAGTGGATGGGTAGAAAGTGCAGTAGCATTGACTCGTCGCAGCCGGACGCAAGCGCAAGCAAATGATTTTGTTTGCACGCGCCATTCGGACGTGTCACGCCACATTGCTGCAATTCAGTTTTTCAGAGGTATTCATGATAAGTGCATTCTCCAACATAGCCGGGTTTTTTGCGAGCCATCCTTTAACGCGCAACGCACAGGCAGCAGCCTGGTTTAGGTTCATTGCTTGGCAGATTAGAAGTCGGCTGGAGGGTGAGGTGATCGTTCTGACCTGCCCCCGCCTTTTCGGACCACGGCATAGTTGAGAGACTGCCCTCCGAATCGGAGGCAGGGATGCGCAAGGGCAGGTTTACGGACGAGCAGATGGTGGCGATTCTTCGCGAGGCTGACCGGGGACCGGTTGCTGGGGTAGCGAAGAAGCACGGGGTCAGCGAGCAGACGATCTACACCTGGCGCAAGCGCTTCGGTGCGATGCAGGCGGACGACATGAAGCGCCTGAAGCAATTCGAAGCGGAGAATGCGCGGCTGAAGAAGCTGCTTGCCGAGCGCGATCTCGAGATCGAGATTATGAAAGAGATCGCCGCAAAAAAGTGGTGAGCGTGCCGGCTCGCCGTTCCCAGGTGACGTATGCGACGGGCAAAGGCCTGTCGCAGCGGCGGGCTTGCACGCTGATGGGGGTGTCGCGGTCGGCGCTGGCGTACCGGTCCGCGAGGGCGTCGAAGGATGCGCCGGCGCTGGCTCGGATGGCGGAGCTATCGGCGCAATATCCGCGTTACGGCTACCGGCGCATCGCGATTTTTCTCGCCCGCGACGGCTATCCGATGAGCTTTGGCCGTGCGCACCGGCTGTGGCGGCAGGCGCGGCTTCAGGTGCCGCAGAAGCGTCCCCGCAAGCGGATCGCGGCCGGGCGTCCTCGGCCCAACGCACCGGCGGGCGCCAACCAAGTGTGGAGCTACGACTTCGTCTTCGATTGGTGCGCCAACGGCCAGAAATTGAAATGCCTGACCGTGACCGATGAATGGACGAAGGAAGGCCTGGCGATCGAGGTGGATGGCCGCATCCGCTCGGCCGGCGTGATCGCGGTGCTGTCCCGGCTTGTCAGCGAACGCGGAGCGCCGCTCTATCTGCGCTCGGACAACGGCCCGGAATTCGTCAGCCGGGCGCTGCTCACATGGATCGTCGACCAAGGGATTGCCACGGCGTTGATTGATCCGGGCAAGCCCTGGCAGAATGGCACCGGGGAGAGCTTCAACGGCAAATTCCGTGACGAGTGCCTGAGCCTGGAATGGTTCCGCAGCCGGGCCGAGGCGAAGGTGGTCATCGAAACGTGGCGGCGGCATTATAACGAGGTGCGGCCCCATTCCAGGCTCGGCTATCTGACGCCGGCGGCATTTGCTGCCCAGCTCAGAAGGCCGGACGCGACGGTGTGCCAGGCGACGGGGCAGACCGCTGCGGTATATGGAGCCTACGCGCTCCGCCCCGTCGCACCACCGTCCCGCAAGGGGCAAACGAAGGCAGAAACCGGGGCGGTCGTCTCAAGCTAATCGTGGTCCGAAGAATCCGGGCAGGTCAGTTCCCTGGATTGGTGGCCGAAAGCTCGCAGTTAAACGTGGAATGACCGGAGCTACTGGAAATATTTACGCTGGACTACATGAGTTCGCGGATATGATGCTGGTCCTTCACTTCCTACGCGAAGGCGATCTGTTCTTGGACGTCGGAGCCAATGTCGGTAGTTATTGCATTCTTGCGTCGGGGGTTTGCCACGCGCGTACGTGGGCCTTCGAACCCGATCCGAACACAGCGCAGGCCCTCAAGCGCAACATCTCGATAAATGGGCTGAATGAGCTTGTGGAGGTTTATGAACTGGCAATTAGTGATTGCGAAGGCCAAGTCCCATTCACTGTCGAGCGTGATACGACAAATAGGATAGCGAGCGCGACAGATGAAAATGTCAGGATCGTCGCGCAAAACACGCTCGACGCTATCACCGAAGGTCACGCTCCTATCATGGTCAAAATGGACGTCGAAGGCCACGAGGAAGCGGCGCTCCGTGGCGCTAAGGACCTTCTTGCGAGACAAAGTTTGCAGCTGATCGAATTGGAGACTGTCACTCCAATGATGGCGACCATCTTGCATGAGAATGAATTCGAGCCTGTGCGTTATGATCCATTCCAACGCCGCCTCCGAAAGGGAAATAGTGAGGCTCAATCGGCGAACCAAGCTTATGCCAGAGACTTGGACTTCGTTGCAGAAAGACTTGCGTCAGCCGCCTCGGTCCATGTTCTCGGCCACACGATATAGAGACCGTTAGCTGTCAATCCAATCGCATCGGAATGCCGGCGGCGGCCATATGGCGCTTTGCTTCGCCGATGGTGTGGTCGCCGAAATGGAAGATCGAGGCCGCGAGCACGGCACTGGCATGGCCATCCCGCACGCCCTCGACCAGATGCTCGAGCGTCCCGACGCCGCCCGATGCGATCACCGGCACGGTTACGGCATCGGAGATCGCGCGGGTCAGCGGGATGTCGAAGCCGTTGCGGGTGCCGTCGCGGTCCATCGAGGTGAGGAGGATTTCACCGGCCCCGAGCGCAACCACCTCGCGGGCATATTCCACCGCATCGATGCCGGTCGGATTGCGCCCGCCATGGGTGAAGATCTCCCAGCGCGCCGGCTCGCCCTCGCCTGAGACGCGCTTGGCGTCGATGGCGACCACAATGCACTGCACGCCGAATTTCTCAGCCGCTCGGGCGACGAACTGCCGGTCGTTCACCGCGGCGGTGTTGATCGACACCTTGTCGGCGCCGGCCTCCAGGAGCTTGCGAATGTCCTCGGTCTCGCGCACGCCGCCGCCGACCGTCAGCGGCATGAAGCAGCGCTCGGCGGTGCTGGTCACCACGTCGAAGATGATGGCGCGGTCCTCATGGCTGGCGGTGATGTCGAGGAAGCACAGCTCATCCGCTCCGGCCCCATCATAGGCACTGGCCGCCTCGACCGGGTCGCCGGCATCGCGCAGATCGACGAAGTTCACCCCCTTGACCACACGGCCGTCTTTGACGTCCAGGCAGGGGATGACGCGGGCTTTGAGCATCAGGCGGCTTTCCGGCTATCGCACACGGCCTGAATATGGGCGATGGCGGCGTCGATGGCCAGCGGGCCGTCCGGTGTCTCGGGATCGAGGCTCGCGACCGACAGCGCGGCGACTGGCAGGCGGCCTGCCAGCTCGGCAAGCATGCCACGCACCGCGTCGGGCGTCGGGCCGCCCGGCACTTCATATTTGTTGGCGCGCAGGCTGGCCGGGTTATGCACGTCCATGTCGAGATGCAGATAGGTGCGCTCGCAACCGTCGAGATGGTGGATCACCTCCGCGGCATTGCGGGCGATCGGGATGTCGTTGGCGGCAATGAAATGCGCCTCGCCCGGATCGATGTCGCGGGCGCCGTAAAGGCACAGGTCCCGCGCCGTGCCGGGACGCCTGAGGCCGGCGATGTCCGCCGCCATATGCTTCCAGCATTTGCCGAGGACGGTTGCCACCGACATGCCATCGAACAGGCCGGTCGAGGTCGTCTCCGGCGTGTTGAGATCGGGATGCGTGTCCATCCATAAGATGCCGGTGCGCTTGTCGCCGATGCCGGCCATGACGCCAAGCGAGGACACGGCGCAGCTGCCGCAAACGACGACGGGGAAGGCTCCGCTTGCAAGGGCAGCGCGACACAGCTTGGCGATCTCGCCGCTCAGCTCGAAGGCGCCGCGCAGCTCGGCAGCCTGAGGCCCGCACGCGATCAGCACATGCTCCTCGACCTCATGGCCGGCCTCGGCGAGCCGCTGGGCGAGCCCGGCTTCCTTGAGGCTCTCGGCGAATTTGTGCCAGGTGATGCCGAATGGCGTGTCGGGCCAGGTGGCGTAGATCAGAGCAATGCGCATCAGGGGTGTCCTGCTTTGTCGATGAGTGCGAGAGCGGCGGCCGGATCGAGCCGTCCGTCATAAAGCGCGCGGCCGGCGATTGCGCCGCCGAGCATGGCATATTCCGGCTGGATGAGCCGTTCGATGTCGGCGATCGAGGCCAGCCCTCCCGATGCGATGACGGGGATAGAAACCGCACGCGCGAGCGCCGCTGTCGCATCGAGATTGAGGCCGCAGAGCAGGCCGTCGCGGGAGATGTCGGTATAGATGATGGCGGTGACGCCGGCATCCTCAAAGCGCTTCGCCAGTTCGACGGCGGTCAGCTCGCTGGTCTCGGCCCAGCCTTCGATGGCGACGCGCCCGTCCTTGGCGTCGATGCCAACCACGATCCGCCCAGGATGGGTGCTCGCGGCCTCGCGCACCAGCGCTGGATTGCGCACCGCAACCGTGCCGAGAATGACGCGCGTCACGCCCGCCGAGAGCCATGTCTCGATCTGCGCAATGGTGCGAATGCCGCCACCGAGCTGCATCGGGATGGTGATCGCGTTCAGAATTGCGCGCACCGCCGCTGCATTCACCGGCTCGCCCTCGAAGGCGCCGTTCAGGTCCACGACATGTAGGTAGCGGAAGCCCATGCGCGCAAATGCGTTCGCCTGCGCGGCCGGATTGTCGCCAAACACGGTCGCCTCACTCATCAGGCCCTGCCGCAGGCGCACACAGTGACCGTCCTTCAGGTCGATGGCCGGGAACAGCATCATGGGCGCTGCGCCCCAAATGCGACACAAGCCTGAGACAAACTCGTGCTAAATAATCGTAAAAGTGATGTGACGCTCCGTTTTGTAGCGGCGTGTGGAGCTGAGTTCCTAAGGGGCAAACGGCGGACTTCACCCATGCGGCAGTACATCATTTCCTACGACCTTTACCGGCCAACCCACAACTATTCCGATTTGACGGGAGCGATCAAGCGACTGGGTGAGGACTGGACCCATCCGCTGGCGAACCTGTGGATTGTCGAGACCGAGTTGACCGCCGAAGATATCCGCGGGCAGCTTCTCGATCACTTGGTCGCCGGCGATAAGCTCTATGTGCGCGAGGCGGGCCAGGATATGGCCGCTATGGACATTGCGCCGGGTGCGCCCTTCGAAATTAATGCGGTGTCCTCAATTTCCCGAGCGCCGGTCAAGCTGCTCGACAGCGTGCTCCCCAAAGGGGAGATCCCGCGGGAGACGCAGCTGCTTACGGCCGCCACCGTAGAAAGTTACTGATCAGCTTCAGGCCGAGCTTCTGGCTCTTTTCCGGGTGAAACTGCGTGCCGGCGACGTTGCCGGCGGCAACGATAGCCGTGACCGGACCGCCATAGTCTGTCTCGGCGATGATGGCGCCGTTCGCTGCCTTGGTGAAGGCATAAGAGTGCACGAAATAGGCATGCCAGCCGCTGCTGCCTGAGGGAATGCCATCCAGCAGGGCGTGATCCTCGCGCACGGCCAGCGTATTCCAGCCCATATGTGGAATTTTGAGGCCGGAATCATCTGGCTCGATCATCCGGACCTCGCCGGGAATCCAGCCCAGCCCTTCCGTGATCTGATATTCATAGCCGCGCTCGGAAAGCAGTTGCATGCCGACGCAGATGCCGAGGAACGGCTTGCCGCGCCCGCGTACACTCTCCTCGAGTGCCTCGCGCATGCCCTCCACGCGGGTAAGCCCGGCCATGCAGTCCGCATAGGCGCCGACGCCCGGCAGCACGATGCGCTCGGCGCGCCGGACGGCATCGGGATCGGAGGTGACCAGGATCTTCTGCCCGGTCGTGGCTTCACGCGCGGCCCGCTCGAAAGCCTTTGCCGCCGAATGCAAATTCCCGGAGCCGTAATCAATGATGGCGACGGTCATGGCTCAGCTCGGCGCCAGTCCGATGCCCATAGCAGACATCGCTGCGGGGCTGCCGCCCAACACCGGCTGCATTTGCCCTTGTCCCTCGCCCGGTTGGCTGGAAACGGGCGGCAGGGCAGCCTCGCCCTCACTCGCCCTCGCCCGCGGCAGCCATTCCGTCAGGAAGCGGCGCTCGGCGTCTTGAATATTGCGGGCGATGACGATGCCGGCCAGGCGATAGTTTCTGCGCTCCAGAGCGCTACGATGAAGGTTACGCGCCTCGAAGCCGAAAGCGAGATTGATGAGGAAGATAAACCAGCCGATCGCATCGGGCTTGCCGCCGGAATAAGCAACGAGCGCGACGGCGGCTGCGATCACCACGATATAACCGATCAGCTCCCACCACAGCCGGTTGAACAACAGCCAGAGCGCGGGCACGAGAAACGCCAGCCAGGCGAAACCTTCCTTGATGAAAACCAGGCGCATCGCCTGCTCGTCGACATTGTCAGCGCTCGGGTGCGGCTCATGGACGGTATAGGTCGGCATTGGCTTCCTTTCGCTGGCAATCAGCCGCCGAGCATGCCTTTGGTGGAGGGCAACTGCCCCTGAAGGGCAGGATCGATGGCGATGGCCGCTCGCAGCGCACGGGCGAGACCCTTATAACAGGTTTCCGCGATGTGATGGGCGTTCTCGCCATAGAGGTTCTCGACATGGCACGTAATGCCGGCATTCTGCGCGAAGGCCTGGAACCACTCGCGGAACAGCTCGGTATCCATCTCTCCCAGCTTCTGGGTTGGGAATTTGACCCGCCAGATCAGATAGGGCCGGCCGGAGATGTCCAGGGCAACGCGGGTCAGCGTCTCGTCCATCGGCAGATCGATCGAGGCGTAGCGGGTGATGCCCTTCTTGTCGCCGAGCGCCTGCGCGATGGCCTGCCCCAGCACGATGCCGGAGTCCTCGGTGGTGTGGTGCGCATCGATATGGAGATCGCCCTTGGCTTTCACACGGATGTCGATCAGGGAATGGCGCGACAGCTGCTCCAGCATGTGGTCAAGGAAGCCAATTCCCGTCGCAATGTCGTATGTGCCCGACCCGTCGAGGTTCACCTCGGCGGAGATCGTGGTTTCCTTGGTCTTGCGCTCTAAGGCTGCTTTGCGCATTTCGGAAATGCCTATTCGTTTGCACCTGCCGGCATTGACTGGCGAAGCTCGCTCCGCACCAAAGCGTAAACATTCACCTTTTTCAACCGTATATACGCACCCGGCGCTTAAGCTTGATTTACGCCGCGATCTTCACGATATGGGTGTGATCTGAGCGCACGAAAAAATGACCGACCACACATCCACTTTTCCACATTGGCATGGCACCACGATCCTGACTGTCCGCAAAGGCGATCAGGTGGTGATCGCGGGCGATGGCCAGGTCACACTCGGCCAGACCGTGATCAAGGCGAACGCCCGTAAGGTCCGCACGCTCGGCAAGGGCCATGTGATCGGCGGTTTTGCCGGCGCGACTGCCGATGCCTTCACTTTGTTTGAGCGGCTCGAGGCCAAGCTCGATCAATATCCCGAGCAGCTGGTTCGCGCTTGCGTCGATCTCGCCAAGGACTGGCGCACCGACCGCTATCTGCGCCGGCTTGAGGCTATGATGCTGGTCGCCGACCGCTCGCATACGCTGGTGCTGACCGGCACGGGCGATGTACTGGAGCCCGAGTGCGACGTCATGGGCATCGGGTCGGGCGGCAACTACGCCCTCGCCGCGGCCCGCGCGCTGCTCGACACCGATATGGACGCCGAGACGATTGCGCGAAAAGCCATGGCGATCGCCGCCGATATCTGCGTTTATACCAATAGCAACCTCGTCGTGGAGACGCTTCCATCGATCGTGAAGCGCGAGAAACAGGTTCCACCCAGCATCGATGTCTGATTTTTCACCCCGCGAAATCGTATCCGAACTCGACCGCTACATCGTCGGCCAAAACGACGCCAAACGCGCCGTCGCCGTGGCGCTGCGCAACCGCTGGCGGCGCCAGCAGCTCGAAGGCGAGATGCGCGAGGAAGTGCTGCCGAAGAACATCTTGATGATCGGCCCGACCGGCGTCGGCAAGACGGAGATCTCCCGCCGCCTCGCCAAGCTTGCCAATGCGCCCTTCCTGAAGGTCGAGGCAACCAAATTCACCGAGGTCGGCTATGTCGGCCGCGATGTCGACCAGATCATCCGCGACCTGATGGAAACCGGCGTCGGCCTGGTGCGCGAAAGCAAGCGCAAGGAAGTTTCGGCCAACGCTCATCTTCAGGCCGAGGAGCGGGTGATCACCGCGCTCGTCGGCGCCAATGCCTCGCCCTCGACTCGCGAGACCTTCCGCAAGAAGCTGAGGGCGAACGAGATGGACGACAAGGAGATCGAGATTGAGCTGATCGACACTGGCGGCGGCATGCCGAGCTTCGAGATCCCGGGCATGCCGGGCAGCCAGATCGGCATGATCAATCTCAACGAGATGCTCGGCAAGGCGTTCGGCGGGCGCACCAAGAAGCGCAAGGTCACGGTGCGCGACAGCTATGCCTTACTGATCAACGAGGAATCCGACAAGTTGCTCGACAACGACCAGATTATCCAGGACGCGGTGAAGGTCGTGGAGAACAACGGCATCGTCTTCCTCGATGAGATCGACAAGATCTGCGCCCGGTCCGAGCGCTTCGGCGCCGATGTCAGCCGCGAGGGCGTGCAGCGCGACCTCTTGCCGCTGATCGAGGGCACGACGGTCGGAACGAAATATGGGCCGGTGAAGACCGACCACATCCTGTTCATCGCCTCCGGCGCGTTCCATTTGGCAAAGCCCTCAGATCTGCTGCCGGAACTCCAGGGCCGCCTGCCGATCCGTGTTGAGCTGAACGCGCTGACCAATGAGGATTTCCGCCGCATCCTGCGGGAGCCGAAGGCCAGCCTCATCAAGCAGTACGTGGCGCTGATGGCCACGGAAGGCGTCAAGCTGGAGTTTACCGAGGACGCCATCGACGCGCTCGCGGATATCGCCGTGCAGGTCAACAACAATGTTGAGAATATCGGCGCGCGCCGGCTTTCGACCGTGCTGGAGCGCGTGCTCGACGACATCAGCTTCGAGGCCTCAGACCGGCAGAGTGAATCTTTCGTGATAGATGCCGCTTATGTGCAGCAGCATATCGGCGATCTGGCCAAGAACGCAGATCTGAGCAAGTTCATTCTGTAAGTTGCCACACGCTGGCGGCGGGTTGCGGTCGCCTCCTGCTGACATTATCTGCCGCATGCCGCGCTTCCCGCCCGCTAATTCGTTCCGTTCTCTCCGCCGAACCACCTCTTGTAGAGGCTCTCGTAAGTGCCATTCTCGAACAGGGTGAGCAGGGCTTCGTTAACCGGACGGCGCAGCGGGCTGCCCAGCGGAAAGATGATTCCGTAATTCTCGGCCCTGAACGATGCCCCGGCGACGCGGGCAGCCGGATTGTTCTGTACGTAATAGAGGATCACCGGCGAGTCATAGACAGCCGCGTCCGCTTTGCCGGCCAGCATCGCCGCGGCCGCTGCTTTGAAGTCCGGAAAGTTAATCAGATGCGCCCGCAGCTTGCCGGCATATTGCGCGGAGGTGCTGCCCTGGACGACGGCTACCCGCTTGCCAGCAAGATCATTCGGCCCATTGATCGACCCCTGGAGACTTTGCATCGTCAGCGTGGTGGTGGCGTAGGCTGTGAAATAGGCCACGAACACCAGCCCGGCATAGATCCAGATCAGCGCAGCAACGCGTGCGAAAACCCGCGTCGGATGCGCTTGCGCGGCCCCGCCCATCAACTCCGCGCACCAGAAGATAGCGTCGAAAATGCCCGGAATATAGGACTCTGAGATCGGTAGGCCTTCATCGCGGCCCCGCGCCAGAAACCAGATGAGATGCGCCGGGATGAGGAGTACCAGCGCGAAGATGCCCAGCGCCTTGGCGGTCTGTGAGGAGAATAGCAGGCCCAGCACATTCATTTCCTGGCCGTCGTCCGGAACCATGATCGACAGCCCCGACCGGAACATCGGCTGGGAGAACTCGTATTTCTTCTCGCGCTCGGAGGTGATCGAGATGGCGGCAATGCCGGCGGCGTTCCCGGCTTCACCGATCGATCCGAATAACTCGGGAAGCGTCTTGTAGGCCACGAACCGGCTTTTCAGTCCAAGCTCGGCGGCGATGGCGCGCCACAGATCCGCGCTAAATCCCGAAAACTGGTCGCCCTCCTGCATCACGAACGGCTCGACGGCACGGGTCGCAATGGTGATCTCGTTCGCCGGCAGACCGGCTTGTTGTTGCGCGCCGCCGGTCGCAGCCTCGGCCGGCCCGGCGCGAGCTGCGCCGGCGGCCCCCAGATGGAAGATCAGAACCAGTGAGAGGAGCGTCTGTGCTGAGCGAGACATCATGGGAGGAGCAAACAATGGAAGGAAACCCCGCGAGCTTAGCCGCGAACGTGACTTCGTAATCAATTGGCAGGATTGCGGCAATAACACGGCTCAATGCGCAGGCGCGCAAAGCCAGAGCTTTCCAGAGACAAATAATCGCAGAAGCCGGGGTGAGATGGGCCGCGCTATTTTCTCAGCATCGCGCCGAGAACCTTCTCCAGCTCTTCCTGGCGGAACGGCTTTTGCAAAACCGGCCTGCCGCGAAAGCGCTCGGCGACACCGTGAGCACCATATCCGGTCGAGAACAGAAAAGGCACACCGCGCTCGTCGAGCGCCACGGCAATTTCATAGCTGCTCTGGCCGTCGAGATTAACGTCGAGAATGGCCGCGTCGGGAGACGCGGACTGGATAATGTCCAGGGCCTGACTGGGTTTCGCTGCGGTGCCGACAACGCCGTAGCCCAGATCGTAAAGCATGTCTTCGAGCATCACGGCTATCATCATCTCGTCTTCGACAATGAGGATCTTCTGCCCAACCGGAGACTCGCCCGTCATGCCCTATCCCAACCTATGCTTCTTGTAATTGCGTGAAACACCTGCGCGACCGAAATGCGGTGCACAGCTCCCTCAATGGGCAATTCCAAATCGCGGAAAATAAAGCGCAAAGTTCCCGCAAACGGCCGACCTCCTTGCGGCGCCAGTACCGGCCGCAATTTGAACGCCAACCATCCATGCAAAGTATCACTCGCTTCTCACCTCCCCAGGCGGAATATCCGAGAGGAACGGTTCAACCCGCGATGAGTTCCACGCGACCGGGGACGCCCGCCGGATTGGCGATTAAGCATTTTTGTCGAACTTTGCCGCTTGAGACAATTTGATCAATTCCGTAAAGCACGCGCTAAAAGGCGGAATTTATCGTTGCTGAGGTCAGGTTTAAGATTGGTTCTCTATGCTATGGAATCTGCTGTAACACCCATTAAGACTGACGGCGTCGGCTCCTGCTCGGACTCTCAGACCACCAATCTCCACAATTTTGGACTGTCGGTTCAAGCCGCCATCGGGCCGAAGGTCATCGATGGCCGCGGCCTACAAGGCCGCGTTCTGATCGCTTTCTCGATCGGCGCCGACGGATCGCTCATGGCCTCGCGCATCGCGCAGTCGAGCGGACATTTTGAGCTGGACAGCCAGGCGCTGAAAATAGTCGGCAAAGCATCTTTTCCGACGCCTCCGACCACCGTGAGCCACGCGCAACGCTCCTACGTGTCGGCCTTTACCTTCACCTGATTGCGAATCCACCTCGATTGGACCTGCCCGAGGCGTCGACGCGCTTTCCGGAACGGCGGAGGAAAAGAAATGTTAACATAGCGGCGGGGAGGCGCCGCTAGCAAGCCATTGAGCCGGGCACCGCCTCTCAGATGCTGAAACCGCAAGCGAGGGGGACGACTATGCTGTCGCGGCCGACTTTTCTGATCTGGTTCATTTCCACAATCCTGGCCATTATCGTACTGGTCATGACCTATGGCGGTGTCGTCATTCCGGTCGTATCGCCTGCCGTGGCCGGCCACACATTTGAAGTTTTGCTGCTAGCTTATGTGCTGCTCTGGCTCGGCACCGTGGTGTCCGGCCTTTAGGGCTATACCTGAGGCGGGAGCGTAGCTGCCCCGCAGGGGTCGGCCGTTGCTCCCCCCTCTCCTCGCCAGTCGGTGCGCCTCGCTCCCGAGAGCGCAGACGTGCGGAGCGTTCCGCCCGAGGGGACACGGGCTTAGGAATATCCGCCACAATGGCGCGCTTGTCTCTCAACCGGTTGTCGCAGTAATTTATCAATTGATAATCAATGGAGGAAACCACGTGGACGACTGCCATGCCCTCTGCGAGATGCCGAAATGTCTCGGGGCACGCGGCGAACAGGGCTTCCGCAATTCCGTCAATGAATTGGCTGATGATTGCGTGAAGGTTTATCTGCGTAACCGTGCTGGCCATGTCTTCGATGAAGGCTGGCCACACACCATACGCCCGGGGTCCAGCGCATTTCCGAGCCGGAAAGGCGCGCCAAATTTGCCGAGGCGAGAAGCACAATATTGGCCGCTGAACATGATCACGGCCGAGCTGCCTGAAGTCCCACGCCGCAGCCAGAGCGGGGAAAAGGCGTAAAAAAACGATGTTCGAGAAACTGTTACACGCCGCCCGTCGGCTTGGGGCCGATAGGGCCGCCTGCTATGCCGCCCACCATTCTTTCAGCCTGGACGTCCGCGGCAGGGGCGGGCATGGCGCTGCGCCTGGCCTGCCAAACAAGGCTGAAAAACCATGATAGACGCACCTGAAGCCAAGCCAAGGCGCGAACCAGCTCAGGAGCCACACCGACCGCGGCCTAAGCGCCTGTCGCCCGATGAGCGGCGGCGCGATTTCGTGCGCAAGGCGACCGAGCTTTTCGCCGAGGAGGGGTTTGACGGCGGCACGCGCGAACTGGCGCGCAAGCTCGGCGTCAGCCAGCCGCTGCTCTATCGCTACTTTCCGAACAAAGACGAGCTGATCCAGGCGGTCTACCGGGCGGTGTTTCTAGAGCGCTGGAACCCCGACTGGGACGCTCTGCTCGGCGACCGCACGCTGCCGATCCGTACGCGCCTTGAGCGCTTCTACCGGTCCTATACCGATGCAATTTTCAACCGCGAATGGCTGCGTATCCATCTGTTCGCGGGGCTAAAAGGTTTGGCCCTGAACCGGTGGTATGTCGATGTCGTCGAGAACCGCATCCTCAGGCGCATCATCGAGGAATACCGCCATGAAGCTGGCCTGCCGCAGCAAGAAAAACCGGAGCCGGCCGAGCTGGAGCTGGCCTGGCATCTTCACGGCGGCATTTTCTATTACGGCGTGCGCAAGCACATTTACGGCATGACGGTTCTGGAGAATAAGGACCGGGTGATCGCCAATGCGCTCGACGTGTTCCTTGAGGGCATTTCCCGGCTGTTCGGCACGTCGGTGAAAATGCGCTCCGCCTATGGCAGGCGCCCGATTGCCCAGGAGGGCTGAGCGCGCTTTCGGCAAGGCGCTCAACTCACCCGCACCTCGCGGCCGATCTCCTCCGAGCGGAAATCGGCAAGCACCGTTTCCCCGCCGATGGTGCGCTGGCCTTCGGCGACCAAAATGCCTTTGCCATCGGGAATGTAGATGTCCACGCGGCTACCGAACCGGATCAAGCCGGTTCGCGCACCGGCTTCGATTGGCTGACCGTCCCGCACCAGGGTTACGATCCGGCGCGCGACAAGCCCGGCAATGCGCACAACCCCAACCTCGCGCCCCGAGGCCATCTTGAACACCATCGCCTCGCGCTCATTGTCCTCGCTCGCCTTATCGAGTGCGGCGTTGAGGAACAGGCCCGTCACATAGTTGCGGCGCACGATGATTGCGGTAACCGGCGCGCGCGTGATGTGCACGTCGAACACCGACAGAAAAATGGAAATGCAGCTCATCGGCGTGGGGGGCAGCCCGAGCTCGGCGGGCGGAGTTTTCAGCGCAATCGCGACGATGCGCCCGTCGGCAGGCGCGATCACCAGGTCCTCGCGGATCGGCGTTGCGCGTTCCGGATCGCGGAAAAAATAGGCGATGTAGCCGGTGATCACCGCGCCGATCCAGCCCAGCGGATTCCAGATCCAGAACAGCAGGAGCGTCGCAATGGCGCCGATAGCGATGAATTTATGTCCGTCCCAGTGTATCGGCGTGAGGACCGACAGGACGGTATCTACAATGCGGTGCCGATCGTTCATACTATCCCCGTGCTGTGCTTCCCGCCGGCCTCTTTAGCATCCGACTTCGTCGAAACGGCAACAACTTCGCAGATCGCCGAAAATCTGGCAGCCGCTTGCGCGATATAATGTTCGACGGGACGGCGCCCGTGATAGCAACAGATGAGCTTGTCCGCAAAGGGGCTTGCGCCATGGAGCTTTCGGAATTCATCGCCCTGCACGTCCCGGCGCTCGAAGCCGATGAGCCGCGCAACAACCTGATCCTCGGACTTCTGGAGCGCGCCAAGGGCAATCCGGAGCACAATTACAGCCTCTGGAGCTTCGGCGAGCCGGGCGCCTGTGCCATCCGGACGCCTGGGCAGGGCCGAGGCCTTCTGCTTGGCGAGCTGAGTGAGGCGCAGGCGCGGCAATTCGCCAGAGACATGGCCGATGCCGATTATTCGCGCGTGCAAGGCGCGGACCACATCGCGAAATGGTTCGTCGCCGAAGCCGAAACCTTGGGCCTGCGCTTCGAGACCGACATAACGATGCGCATTCACGCGCTCAGCCGGCCTCCGAGCCGTCCGGAGGTGCCGGGCAGCGCCCGCCGCCTCATGCCGGAGGACGCCGACTTGTTGATGGCATGGTCGCTTGCCTTCATCCGCGACGCGCATCTCTCCGACCCGACTCCCACACCCGAAGACATCGCCCGCGCCGCAGAGCGCGGCAAATACTGGCTCTGGACGCTGGACGGCCTCCCCGTGTCGATGGCCGCGATGGGCCGCACCATGCGCAATTGCGCCTCGATCGCGCCGGTCTATACGTTGCCGGAATTCCGCGGCCGCGGTTTCGCCGGCGCAGTCACCGCGGTCGTCGTCGACCAGATCTTCGCCGCGGGCAAACGGACCGCCTGCCTTTATGTCGATGTAAACAACCCAGCCTCGAACCGCTGCTATGCCAAGCTCGGCTTTACGCCGGTCTGCGAGAGCTGGTCGTTCAGGCGCGTCACGGACTGAGGTCATCGAGACCGATCACGGGTGGCCCGAAGCAGAAGCACCAATCCCCTCGCCGGGCGTGGCCCGCGAGGCTTTCCGTCAGTTCTGCCCTCGCTTTTTGTTTGGTCGCTCACCGTAAAGGTTCGCTCCGAGGGCGAGGGACGGCGCGAGCGGCCATAAAGACCGTGCGTATGTGTTTGGGTGGCCCTCATGGCCGCCCGCGCGCGGTGATATTTTGGCCCACGTCCGCTCCCTTACCTGAGGTGGCTCGCCTGGCGGATTAGCTCAGACGAACCTCTGACCTGCGCATCCCAGCAAACAGGTGGGTCAGCTCCTGGACCCCTGAGGTCAGGTTCGTTACACCCACCGCAAGGCCGGCCTGCGTTCGCCACCCAGCCAGATCCCTTGCGGATTCCTCAGGCACCGCTTCCTTCCCCCACGGTGAGACGGTCTCGAGTGTCCGTGCGTCCCTCAGGGGAAGGAACGCGCCGAGTGTATGCGCGGGCAGGGGACCCGGGGATAACTTTGGGCGGTGGAAAGCTGCGGGATGGTGAAGAGCGGGTTAACGCGGCGAATCCCGCCAGACGCAAATCGCCGGACTACCGCTCCTGACCCGACTCGGACATCGGCCTAGCCGCGTAGACCGTCCGCAGCCGGGTCAAAGCTGCCACAGATACGCCGACCGTTGCTCTTACCGGACCCGACCGCGGCTCACGCACGCGGTTTCCTTCTGAAGTCAAAGCCTCGCGATTTCAGAAAAAGAAATGGTCGGCTATCCCTAACCGATATGAGGCAATCACTTTTTAGGAGAGTGCATCCAACACGCCTCCCGAGCGAAAACGACCAGACTAAAGTGAAAATCTGCTTTTCTGCATCCAAGCCCTTCGCTAGCCAGCATGTGGCTAAAACCGAACGTTGTTGAAAACGAACCCGCCGAGCGCGGCAGGTCACCCCGCCCGTAAGCTATAAGTACTTATCGAAAGCGATTCTGCTCTCAGGACGGCTTTCAATTGCAAAGGTATTTGCATGTGATTGCTGCAGTCCCCTCAGGAGACAATCTTTATAGGAAAACGCATGGTTGAGATGGTGCTTAAGGTTGTGAGCGTGTTCATAGGTTCGCCCGGTGGGCTTGAGCCCGAGCGTCGAGCTGCCAAAGGCATCGTTGAGGAAATCAACCAAAATCATGCTGAACATTGGGGATGCCACATAAAGCTCGTCGGCTGGGAAGCGACCTTACCCGGCTATAGCCGCGCACAATCACTTATCAATCAGGATCTGGATAAGTGTGATTATTTCATAGGGGTGGTATGGGATCATTGGGGCTCTAAACCCGATGACGGCGAAAGCGAATACACGTCGGGATTTCACGAGGAGTTTGAACGAGCGACAAAACGCTACAAAGATGGGCTGATGAAAAACATCGCTCTGTTCTTCAAAGATATTCCAGAGAAGCAGCTGAAAGATCCCGGCGAGTCGTGCAAACAGGTGATTGCGTTTCGTCAAAAGTGCATCAAAGAGCGCAAGCCTTTATTCAAAACCTTTAATGAGGTGGCCGACTTTAACCAGCTTTTCAGGGCAAGCATCGAAGCAATCGGCTGGCGAGAATTTACAGAAGCTGCTGCAAGCGCCAGGGAATTAGCTGAACCGGAGCAGCCTGAACGTGTAGATGCTCGCATTTCAGATGCAGTTGAACCCCAGAGCAAGCTGATCGATGTAAATCCCTCGCGCTTTATCCGTGATTTGCTAGGTCGATCAAGTGAGTGGGAAGCAACTAACGCCTTCGAGATTGCCCGTATGCGGTTAATCGCCCTCAGCCTGAGCCGAGAGGGAAATGACACATCGTACTTAGGTAATCATGACGCAAATCTCCTTTTTAGGAAGCGGAAAGAATATGATTTTGATGAAAAAGAGCGCATTGCGCTCGCAAATACAAGAATTGCTGGCTTTCATCATCAGAATGTCCCTCTCTGGAGTTGGCTCGCGCAGAATTCATCCGAATATACTTTTCTGCGGCCCCGAATTTTATCCTTCTTTGGAGGAGAAACCGAGAAGATCAATTCAATTAAGGTGTTACAATGCGCCGGCCAAAGCACTCCTGTTTTAGGCGGGTCTTTTACGCGTGACGCGGCACTAAGTAACTGGCTCGTTGAGCGGCCGAGTGATGCATTATTTAGCGCCGCCGTTAACTTCTTGATTACCAACGGGCAACATCAAGACGCAGAGATTATCGAAAATCTTATACCTCAGGTTATGTCGAACCGGAGGAGCGCATTGGTTGGCGCATACATTCATTTGCTTGCATCAATCAATATCTCCGATGCGCTTGAGAAGCTCATAGAGTTCAATCCTGATTCATTGGAGCGCTTCACGGCGGATGCGATATTCGCGTCGCCGAGCTCGATCCCCACATCCACAGCCCAGCAGCTGGTGGTCTTGAAATCGAACGCTATCAGGAAAGCTGCGGCAGCGCTGCTGAGCGACCGTCGCGCTTTTCCGTTGCCATCGCGATGGGGCGTCCGTCAGACCAACGCCGCATCAGTCAACGACGACAGTCTCGTCCCAGAGCGCGCGGCCTGAGGCAAGCACCTCCTCAGGCGACAGCTCTGCAGCTGGCTCTTCGGCAAGCTCCTCGGCCCGGCGCGCGACCTGCTCCGCCTCGCGCTGGCGCGCCCACATGCCGGCATAGAGGCCCTGCTTGAGCAGCAGCTCGGCGTGGGTGCCGCGCTCGACGATGCGCCCGGCCTGGAGCACGATGATCTCGTCGGCATGGATGATGGTCGAGAGACGATGGGCGATCACCAGCGTGGTGCGGTTCTCCGCCACCCGGTCGAGCGCCCCCTGGATCTGCTTCTCGGTATAGCTGTCAAGTGCCGAGGTCGCCTCGTCCAGCATCAGAACCGGCGGCCCTTTGAGGATGGTCCGGGCAATGGCCACCCGCTGCTTCTCGCCGCCCGACAGCTTCAGCCCGCGCTCGCCGACCGGGGTCTTGTAGCCGTCGGGGAGCTGTTGGATGAAATCGTCGATCTGCGCCATTCGGGCGGCGGCCCGCACCTCCTCGTCGCTGGCCAAGGGACGCCCATAGCGGATGTTGTAACCGATGGTGTCGTTGAAGAGCACGGTGTCCTGCGGCACTATGCCGATCGCGGCGCGCAAGGAAGCCTGCTGCACCCGAGCGATGTCCTGGCCGTCGATGGTGATACGGCCCTCCTGCGGGGCATAGAAGCGGAACAAGAGACGCGAGATGGTCGACTTGCCCGCCCCTGACGGCCCAACAATGGCGACCATCTTGCCGGCTGGCACCTCGAAATCGATGCCTTTCAGGATCGGCCGCGTGGGCTCATAAGCGAAATGCACATTCTCGAAGCGGATGCGGCCGTCGCTCACCATCAGAGGCTGGGCGCCGGGCGCGTCGGTGATCTCCGGATCACGGTTTAGGAGCTCAAACATCGCTTCGATGTCGATCAGTCCCTGCTTCAGCTCGCGATAGACCATGCCGAGAAAGTTCAGCGGCACATAGAGCTGGATGAGCTGGGCATTGACCATGACGAAATCGCCCACGGTATGCGTACCGCTTGCTATGCCGCGAGCGGCGAGCAGCATGCACAATGTCAGCCCCAGGGTGAAGATTGCCGACTGCCCGATATTGAGCCAGGAGAGCGAGACATAGCCCTTCATCGCACTGCGTTCATAGCGCTCCATCGACTGATCGTAGCGCCGCGCCTCCCACGCCTCATTACCGAAATACTTCACCGTCTCGTAATTCAGGAGGCTGTCGACCGCCTTGGTATTGGCCTCAGTGTCGCTGTCGTTCCATTCGCGCCGGATGGCGATGCGCCACTCGCTGGCCTTGAAGGTGAAGGCGATGTAGGCCACCACGGTGCCAAGGATCACCAGTACGAACTCCCAGCCGAACAGATAGGCGACAATGCCGAGCACCAGCGCCAACTCCAGTGCGGTCGGCACCGAGTTCAAGATGCCCATGCGGATGATCAACTCGACCGCGGCGCGCCCGCGCTCGACGACACGGCTGAGGCCGCCGGTCTTGCGCTCCAGGTGAAAGCGCAGCGACAGCGCATGCAGATGCTCGAAGGTTTGGTTGGAGAGGCGCCGCACGGCATATTGCCCGACCCGGGTGAACAGCACGTCGCGGATCTGCTGCAGCACCATCATCATGACCCGGCCGACGCCATAGGCGATGATCAGCATGATCGGCACGATCGTCAGCGCGGTAATGAGGTCGTTGTGGTCGGCGGCGGTGAGCCAATCGACGGCATGCTTATAGGCGAAGGGCGTCACCACGGTGATGAGCTTGGCAAACACCAGCACCACGCCCGCCAGCACCACGCGGCGCTTAAGGTCCGGCCGGTCCTGCGGCCACACGAACGGCAGGAGCGAGCGCAGAATGGAAAGGTGATCGGATTTTTTGGCTGGCTCGCCCGGAAGGGGCATGCCGGATCGCTGTGTGGAGCGCCTCAATTGTGTTCTCTCGAAAGATGAAAAGGCCCCGTGGGCCGCGCGGTTTAGTTTTATTCTAAAATGAGCGCCACAGGATAGTTTCGCAAGATTGGGATGAAAGAGGTGTCACGACGGCCTCGGACAAGGGGGGCCTGGGAGGGCGGTTCAGGCGGAGGTTCTAAAACTGCAGGATGGGCCGCCTTGGGCCAGGAGCGGTAATGGCCGTGGGACGATCAACCGCGAGAATTGTCCTAGCGTCGTCGCTTCGCTGAGATGGCCTACTGACTGACGAGATAATTCGACAGTCTGACAGGTTTTTAGGAGCCCGGCTAACCCTGCGAGTTGCTGAACGACTTCGGAAGCGACAGGCGAATCGTGCACAATTTGTGCTCGGCAACAGGCCCCAATTTCCGCTTGAAGCGATCAAGACCTGCCGTTTCCGAACCGCCGATGCACATGCGCTGATAACCGCTCTCGTTCAGCATCCGCGCAATCTGAAACTGCATACGTTCCGCAAGGCCCTTCTCGTATGATCGATGAAGCGCGGCAACCACAGGCACGGGGTCTTCGACAGACCGCGGGCGTTCCCAGAGAGCGAAGCCGAGATATTCGCGCCGTCGAAGCAGGAAAAGACCGTCAAGGTTGCAGCGGTTTTTTACGCTGAATTCCGCAAGCCGGATGTAAGGGGCTATGATTTCGACGAGACAATCGTCGCCCGGTTCGCCAATGCCCAGCCTGATCAGCCGACTGCTGACCCACGACTCCGCAATATCAACGATCGACAGCGCGATATCTGACCGTATTTCTGCGAGTGGGATGACCTGGAGATTGCCGGCATCGAATTTCTGCAGCTTGTTCCGAAAGCCTGCCAGCCCCGCGCCTTTCCGATCAGCCAGCGCTGAAATCGAGACATCGTAGGACGGGAAACGCCAGTCGAGGGTCTCTTCCTCGATACGCTGCAAGCGCATATTTCTCAACACGAAGTCGTCGCCGGTTTCGGCGCCGCTGAGAAGGGCATTCCATTGTTCGGCTTCGATTTTGGCGAGACAGACATCGCTGAATTGAGCAAGGAAGCCGGGAGATTCGGCGAGCGTCGCGATCTGCAATCCAAGTTTGTACGCGGTGTCCGCGAACGGAAAGAATACGAGCAGACTTCCTTTAATATTGGGGTGACGCGCGCAGATGATCCCTCCATCATCGTGATCGATCACCCAAATATCCCCGCGCCCCGTCAGTGCGTAATAAAAGGCCGATTTGACGTAGGCGTCCTTGGACCGGCTCCGCGCGAGTCGTGCTTGGAGGCTGACGAAATTCTCATCTCTAAGTTTACGAATCCCTCCAGCACGAGCCGCTATAGCGGGTGCGTATTCTTCAGGAGTCTCCGGCTCGCAATTGAGCATCATAATTTAACGTCCCCGCCGTGAGTCCCAGATGTACCGGAACATAAACCTGAAGGCATCTGAGAAGGGCTTGCTATCCACAACTGTAATCGTCTCTTTTGGTTCCCATTCTATTGCCGCCAGTTTTTCACCAAAAACCATGACGGGAATAAGATTACTTGAAGAATCAAGTTTAGTCAGCCGTCTGTACCAGCGCTCTGGCGCGATAAACGCCTTGGCTGTAGGAGAGCATAGAATTTTTTCTTCCAATCCCGCTGCCTGGAGCTTTGCAATATGCTCTTCGAGATAGCTTCCAACCGATTCTTCGGCATCCTCCTCTCTGACGCCGAAGATTAGAATATCGTTCACGCCGGTTTTCTGTTGATGACGCGAGGCAGCAATATAGACCTCCTCCAGCAGCCGGCGATTTGCCCCCGGATTGTCGTCGTAATAGATGGTCGGCTCACGCAGGCGAACGCCTTCCTGAGCGAGGAATTCCACCTGCTTGCCCTCCAGGACGGTGCGTATGCGAGCGATGATGTCGATCGTTGGATTGCCAGTGTCCTTCTCGATCGCGGCAAGGGTGCTGCGGGAAATGCCGACCGCCTGCGCCAACTGCTCCTGCGTCCAGCCAAGCAGACCACGTGCAGCGCGAATTTGTCGGGATGAAATAACAAGGCTAGTCATCGCTGGCCGTGCGGAATCGATTGTCAGGTAAACGGGCGCGGTACGGAGGAGGACATATTGCAGCTTCCTGACGAAATGTCCAGCCTGGGCGGACAAAATGAGTGACTGGCGAGGGAAATCCGTGGTAGTGTGGTTTTGCTGCAATGGGCGACGCAACTTCGCCGCAGCAACAGGCAAAGGGGTCCACGGCCACGCAAAAGCGGTCCCATTTGCTGACTGAGGTGGGCGCAAGGTCGATCTCAGAACCATTCGAAAGGGCGAGACCATGATAGATATCATCAAAGGCGTAGCGCGGCGCGCTGAAGGCGCTCGCTAGCTGTCCGCCGCAAGCGCAGCGGCGGGCTCGCCGAAGGCTGGACCTCTCGGCGAGAAGCTGCTCCCGCTCGCATCGGTCTGAATTTCGTTGAGATGCGCAGTCAGCCGGGTGATCTGGCTGAGAGCCGCCTCTTGTACTCTGACGGGCAGTGGAGCGCCCGGCGGAAGGCGGCCTGACTGCCGATTGCGAGGCCTTTATGCGTCGCACCCTGATAGAGGTACTGACCTATCTGTCGCTTCTGGCGAGTATCGGCTCGTTCATGATATCCGCCCTGCCGTTGCTGCCGGAGCTGGATTGCACGGCATGCGCACCCAGGAAGCAGGTGGAGCAACGGCCCGCTGGCCAATCCGGCGCTCAAACCGAGCCGGTTCGCCGCAAACACACGCCGACACGCAGAGAGATGCTGATCGCGATATGCTTCTTGGTGATCATCGGCGGGACGACTGGCATCGTCATCATCCGCTTGCTGCGCCAGCAGCGAAAATAATATGAGAATCGTGGATGAGCCACGACTCAAAAGCCCGCCAGCGTCGCTGGCGGGCCCAGTCCCTTCTCCAGATACGCTGCGGAGTCCACGGCCAAGCGGTCCCACGGCATATCCCCATTCGAAAAGGGCTAAATGGAAAAGCTAGCAATATTCTGCGGAGATATTTTGCAGCCCAATCCTGCGCTTACAAACATTCATTATATACCTTGAATGGCGCATGAACCATGGGAAAGTTCGTCTCCTTGGGTGGGAATCGCAGCCGACGCAGGAAATTATTCGCGCCGCATGTCGTCGTCCGACTTTATGGCTCATCATCGAATGGCCGCTGTGCAGTGTCGGTCCAGGATGACACGCACAAGCCGTACCGCGGCAGGTAAAACCGTGCTTTGGTCTGCAGTGGGCCATCAACGGAATAAGACGATCGACCTCTATTCCGCAAATCAAAGCCAATCCTGCAGCACCGAAATCAGCGGGATGTCGGCTGGCGGCATCGCGTAGCTGGAGAGCTTCTGCGCACGGACCCAGGCGATCTCCTGTCCTTCTAGCGGCGTGAGCTCGCCCTCCCAACTCCGACAGAGATAAAGCGGCATCAGCAGGTGGAAGCTCTCGTAGCTGTGGCTGGCGAATGTCAGCGGCGTGAAGCATTTCGCATGCACCACAATCCCAAGTTCCTCGCTGAGCTCGCGGATCAGCGCCGCCTCGGGCGTTTCGCCGTCCTGCACTTTGCCGCCGGGAAATTCCCACAGGCCGGCCATCGGCTTGCCTTCCGGGCGGCGGGTGAGGAGCACCCGGCCATCATCGTCGATGAGTGCGGCCGCGCAGACCAGGACCAGGGGCCGAGCATCCGCGTTGTCGGCCATTGGCGGTGCCTCAGCTGCGGTAGTCGGCGTTGATGGCGATGTAATCCGGCGTCAGATCGCAGCCCCAGACCGTGGCCCGGCCGCTCCCGCCCGTGCCCACATCAGCGCGGATGGTGATCTCGCGGCCGCGCACATGAGCTGAGGCCGCCTGCTCGCTGTAGTCCGGCGCACGCATGCCATCCTTGGCAACGAGGATGTCGCCGAACCAGATTGCCAGGCGGTCTCGGTCGGCCGCCTCGCCTGCCTTGCCGACCGCCATCACCACCCGGCCCCAATTGGCGTCGCCGCCGGCAATCGCCGTCTTCACCAGGGGCGAGTTGGCGATGGAGAGCGCGATGCGCTTCGCCGCGGCATCGGTCTCCGCCCCCTCGACGATGACGGTCATCAGCTTGGAGACGCCCTCGCCATCCTTGACGATCCAGAGCGCCAGCTCATGCATCAATTCGTGAAGGGCGCGGGAGAAATCGGCAAGCCGCGGATCGTCCGCGGCCTCGATCTGCGGGCTGCCGCGCTGGGCGGCCTCGCCCGTTGCAAACACCAGCAGCGTATCGCTGGTCGAAGTGTCGCCGTCGACCGTGATGGCATTGAAGGTGGTCCCGGCATGCCGGGCAAGCAGCTCGCGCAGCGCCGGCGCGGCAATGGGGGCGTCGGTGAAAAGGAAGCCGAGCATGGTGGCCATGTCCGGTGCGATCATCCCGGAGCCCTTGGCGATGCCGTTCAGCGTGACCGTCACGCCCCCGATCTCTGCCGTGCGCGAGGCGAGCTTGGGGAAGGTGTCGGTGGTCATGATCGCCCGCGCGGCGTCCTCGAAGGCGTCCTCGCTCGCCTCACCCGCCAGCCGGTCCAGCACGCCCGCGAATTTGCTGGCATCGAGCGGCTCGCCGATCACCCCCGTCGAGGCGACGAACACCTCTTCCGGGGTACAGCCGGCCGCCTCAGCCGCTATGGCGACAGTCGCCTCGACGGCCTGCCATCCACGCATGCCGGTGAAGGCGTTGGCATTGCCGGAATTGACGACCAGCGCTCGCGCCCGCCCGGCGCGGAGTTGCAAGGCACACCACTCGACCGGCGCCGAGCGCGTCCGCGATTGCGTGAGAACGCCCGCAACCACCGTGCCCTCGGGCAAAAGCACCAGGAGCACGTCCTTGCGGTTGTTGTAGCGGATGCCCGCCTCCGCCGCGGCAAGGAGCACGCCCTTGAGCGGCGGCAGCTTTGGCAGATGCTCAGGCGCAAAGGGCGAGCGTTTCAAGGCGGCAGCCTCGGCTGCGAAGCTTATTGCTTCTTGTCTTCGGGCTTTGGTGCGGGCTCGGCAGCGCTATTGGTGTCGCCTTCGGCATCCATCGCCTTCTTCACGTCGGCGTCGACGATCTCGATCTTGGCCTGCTGGCGCATCTCCTGCACCGTGGACTGGAGCTTGGCCTGAATCAGCGATGCCGTGATCTGGTCCTTCACTTCCTCAAAGGCCGGCGGCTGACGGTCGCGCTTGTCCTCGATCTTGATCAGATGCCAGCCGAACTCGCTCTGCACGGGCGCCGACACCTTGCCCTTCTCCAGCGCGAAGGCGGCTTCTTCGAACGGCTTTACCATCTGCCCGCGGCCGAAATAGCCGAGATCGCCGCCGTTTTCGCCGCCGCTATCCTGTGAATATTTCTTGGCCGCCTCACCAAAGTCCGTGCCCGCGTCGAGCTCCTTGCTGATCTTCTTGGCCTCTTCCTCGGTCTTGACCAGAATATGACGGGCGTGGATTTCCTGCTGCGCAGGGATGGACTTCACCCGCTCTTCATAGAGCGCCTTGGCCTGGCTCTCGCCGACATCGTCGCGGACCTTGTTCTCGAAAAACGAGTCCCGAAGCGCCCGCATCCGGTAATATTTCATGCGGGCATCGAAATCGCCGCCGCTGCCCAGCTGCGCGTTCTCGGCGGCCTGAGCCATCAGATGCGCCTCGATCAGATATTCGACCAGCACGCGGCGCCGGTTCTCGGCCGGAACGCCCGCCAGCTCGGAGCCGATTTCAGCTTCGGCGAAACGCAGCTCTCCCTGGGTGATGTCCTGGCCGTTGACCTTGGCGACCACGGTGTTCGGCTCGGAGGTAGGGGCGGCATATGCGGCAAAACTCGTTGCCGCGACAAAGAGCGCGGCCGACAGGATATGTTTCACAGAAGTCCTCATGGGTTGACGCCATTTGCTCATTTGGCCGCGATGTGGCCAGAAGATTGTGCTCGCGATGAGGCGGATTGGGGCCCTTCTTAGCGCTCCTCTCCCCGGTAGGCAAAGACTTCCTCAGGCCCGGCAAGACACGGCCAGGCTCGCCATGCTCATCAACGGCCAATAACGCCCCTTCAGCAGCGCGTTGACAAGGATTGGCGCCCCTCTTATCTGTGATCCAGCGCATTTGCTGGCGAGCGGCCGGCGTCTGGCAGCCATGCCTTGGGCAACCCTGCGACATCGTTCCTTCAATCGGATGACGATTAAGCCGGCCACGGTTGTTTGAGGCAGTGGCGATCGAATTTATTTGCCCCTGGCCTGTTGTAGGCAGGTGGGCGGAACGAGGTTAGCAATGGTCTCTTTGGTCTCGCTGGCGAGCAAAATCTTCGGCACCTCGAATGACCGAAAGCTGAAAGTCTTCGACGGCCGCGTTGCCGAGATCAATGCCCTCGAGCCGGAGCTCGCTGCCCTCACCGACGATGAGCTGCGCGGCCGTACGGCGATGTTCCGGGCCCAGCTTGCCGACGGCAAGACCCTCGATGACATTCTGGTGCCCGCCTTCGCAACGGTCCGCGAGGCGGCAAAGCGTACGCTCGGCCAGCGCCATTACGATGTGCAGCTGGTCGGCGGCATGGTGCTGCACGATGGCAAGATCGCGGAAATGAAGACCGGCGAAGGCAAGACGCTGGTGGCAACCCTCCCGGTCTATCTCAATGCGCTCGCCGGCCGCGGCGTTCACGTCGTGACGGTCAACGATTACCTGGCCAGCCGCGACGCCGAATGGATGGGCGAGATCTACCGCTTTCTCGGCATGTCGGTCGGCTGCATCCTGCACGAGCTGAATGACGAGCAGCGTCTCAAAGCCTATGCCTGCGATATCACCTACGGCACCAACAACGAGTACGGCTTCGATTATCTGCGCGATAATATGAAGTATGCTACGGGCGAGATGGTGCAGTTCGGCGGCCGTCCCGAGGGCCGCGCCGGGCATTTCTACGGCATTGTCGACGAGGTGGACTCGATCCTGATCGACGAGGCGCGCACGCCGCTGATCATCTCCGGCCCGATCGAGGACCGCTCCGATCTCTACAATGCTATCGACACCATTATCCCCGAGCTGGACAAGGAAGATTACGAGCTCGACGAGAAGCAGCGCACCGTCAACCTCACGGAGAACGGCAACGAGCATGTCGAGAGAATGCTGCGTGGGCGCGGCGTGCTCGCCGACAAGGGCTCGCTCTACGATCTGGAGAACATCTCCCTCGTCCATCACGTGAACTGCGCGCTGCGTGCGCATAAGCTGTTCGCGCGCGACCGCGACTATATCGTGCGCAACGGGCAGGTGGTGATCATCGACGAGTTCACCGGCCGCATGATGGAAGGCCGGCGCTATTCGGAAGGCCTGCACCAGGCACTGGAGGCGAAAGAGCACGTCGACATCCAGCCCGAAAACCAGACGCTGGCTTCCATCACCTTCCAGAACTATTTCCGCCTGTACGAAAAGCTCGCCGGCATGACCGGCACCGCGCTTACCGAGGCGGGCGAATTCGGCGACATCTACGGGCTCGATGTGCTCGAGGTGCCGACCAACAAGCCCATGATCCGCGCCGATCATCACGACGAGGTCTATCGCACCGCGCGCGAGAAGTATGACGCAGTGATTACGCTGATCAAGGACTGCCGCCAGCGCGGCCAGCCGGTGCTGGTCGGCACGACCTCGATCGAGAAGTCGGAGCTGCTGTCGGAAGAGCTGAAGAAGCTGAAGATTCAACATCAGGTGCTGAATGCCCGTTATCACGAGCAGGAGGCCTACATCATCGCCGATGCCGGCGTGCCGGGTGCCGTGACGATCGCAACCAATATGGCCGGTCGTGGCACCGACATTCAGCTAGGCGGCAATGCCGAGATGCGGCTGCGCAACTTCATCGTCGCCGCCCGCGCAGAAGGCCGCGAGCCGACCGAGGACGAGATCGCTGCCGAACGCAGTAAAATTACCGCCGACATCGGCGCCAAAAAGGAGCAGGCGCTCGCCGCCGGCGGTCTCTATGTGGTTGGTACGGAGCGCCATGAGTTCCGGCGCATCGACAACCAGCTGCGCGGCCGCTCGGGCCGGCAGGGCGATCCCGGTGACTCCAAGTTCTTCCTCTCTTTGGAAGACGACCTGATGCGCATTTTCGGTTCGGAGCGGATGGACGGCGTGCTGCGCCGCCTCGGCCTGGAGGAAGGCGAGGCCATCATCCACCCCTGGATCAACAAGGCGCTCGAGAAGGCGCAGCAGAAGGTCGAAGCGCGCAACTTCGACATGCGCAAGAACATCTTGAAATTCGATGACGTGATGAATGACCAGCGCAAGGTCATCTTCGAACAGCGCATCGAGCTGATGCATAAGGACGAGGTCGGCGAGACGGTTGCCGATATGCGCCGCGAGGTGGTGGACGAGCTGGTCGGCGAGCATATTCCGCCCAACGCCTATGCCGAGCAGTGGGACACTGAGGGGCTGCAGGAGATGGTGAGAGGAGACCTTCGGCCTCGATCTGCCGATTGCCGACTGGGCGAAAGAGGAGGGCATCGCCGATCAGGAGATTCGCGAGCGCCTGCTCAATGCCGCCGATGCAGCGGCTGCGCGCAAGGCCGCCGAGATCGGCCCGGACCTGATGCGCAATATCGAGAAAGAGGTGCTGCTGCGGACGCTCGATCATCTATGGCGCGAGCACATCATCAATCTCGAGCATCTCCGTCAGGGCGTGGGCCTGCGCGGCTATGCGCAGCGCGATCCGCTCAACGAATATAAGAGCGAGTCCTTCACCCTGTTCGAGAGCATGCTCGCCCGCCTGCGCACCGCAGTCACCGAGCAGCTGATGCACATCCAGCTGGCGCCGCAGGCCCAGTTCGACATGGATATGCCGGAGCTGCCGGAAATGCAGGCGCATCACTTCAATCCGCTGACCGGCGAGGATGATTTCCAGCTCGAGGAGCAGCAGGCAACCGGAACGGATGGGCCGGTGCCGTCCCCGCGCAAGGCGGCGCGTGGCGGGAACGGACCGAAACGTCAGCCGACCCGCAATGCAAAGCCCGGCGCCGCCGTCGATCCCAACGACACCTCCACCTGGGGGAAGGTGGCCCGCAATGCGCCCTGTCCCTGCGGCTCGGGCAAGAAGTTCAAGCATTGCCACGGCGCACTGGTGTCCTAACGGCAAGTTCTGAGGCGTTGCGGTCAGTTCCCAATCCCCTGCAGTCTCCACGAATCGTGAGCATTGTGTGCTGCGTCTCGCGAGCGGAATAGGTGTGCTTAGCGACGGAGATTTCATGTTGGACGACTTTGAAGCGCTAAAGTCGCAGGGCGAAGCACTGCTTATTTAATGGAAGGGCGATTATATACGAATGTGACCCAAAGTAAGGCCGCGACAATCGCGGCTTCTCCGGTATCACTTAAAGAGGGGTGACTCCCGAATGTCCTCCTCAGCAGACATTTCGTCTCCCGTCTCCATGTTTGTGGACTCAGGAACGTACCCAGCGTCGGCATAGGGCTGGTTTTTCAGCCAATAACCGCGACCCTCAGATTCACAAACATATGTCTATTGCGCCAAAGGATGGTCCCTAAATACCTCGCTTTATCCTCACCAGCGAGGGCGGCACGACGAGCAAGCAACGCCTCTGTGAGTTCGGTTCTGGTCATCGGACGCCCTTGCGTCAAAAGGACATCTTCGACCATCTGCACAATTTGCCACGGGCGAATTCCTGAGGAACGCTGACGGCCAGCGCCTTGCACCGTAGCTGTTGCCGTTTGACGCACATCAATCTGACCACCTTTGACGCCGGTAAGTTCGCCATAAAGTTCGATGAAGTTATCTATTCTGGCAAGCTCTTGCTGCAATTGCGCGCGCTTCGCTAGAGCGTTGCGGAAAGCGTCATCAGTCATCTCTCAATCTCCTGTGCGATGACACGCGTTGTATCATCGCCGTGATACTCTTTGTGTATCACACTGGATTCCCGATTTAAAGAGATGAATTCCGCTTGAATGCCGGTGACACCTAGTCTATGAATCCAGGCCCAGAGCAGACCCAGTAAAAACCCGATGCGCCGGTAACGCATCGGGTTGACTTGTATCGGTCTGTCGGCCTGAGCACGCTCGCCCATAGGCCGGACATATGGCGGAGACGGCGAGTTCCCGTGGGGGACTTATACCCTGCTTCGCCATATGGCTCAAGGCGGCACACTGACAGGGAGGATTGATCCATGACAGATATGATCTGGATCGACCCGTACTGGCGTGTGCGTAACGGCAAAACCGAGCATGTGTGTGGCCATTGGCGCCGCCTGCCCGGTCGCCGCAAATCAGCCCTAGTGCTTCCGTTTACGACGGTCGCGTAGGCTGATTACTGACTGAGGGTCGGCAGGGTTCTGCTTCGCGGCGGTCCCTGCCGGCCTTCGCTTCTTCTGCTTGTCGATATTGGCCTGAGCCTCTTGAGGATCAACCCTTGCGAATCGGTCTAAGGCCTCTTCGAAGTCCATGTCAATATGCAATTTGTCTTCATACTTCTTTTTCGTCATGAGATCAGCGCCTTGTAGGTCAAGCGCCCGCTCACGCAATCGAGAAGCGCGTTCACCCGGTCGCCTTCGCCGAGCATACGCCGATTGTAGCGCCATGTCATTTCATCGAGATAGCGGCCCAAGTATTCTCGCTAACCAGTGATGTATGCCGTAAATCTGGCGCTTGAAGAGCCCCCATGCGCCTTCAATGCCATTCACGTGGCAAAAATAGTGTTTCACATATTCGCCCGCCGAGTGGTTCACCGTGTGGTGGTGATACGTCTTGCCGAGGCCTTTGTATCCTGGCCATTCATCCGTCATCAGGTTTGATCCCGGCTTAACGTTCCGCTTGATTTCGCCTTTCGCCTCTTTGAGCGCATCAAGCTTTTTAGCCGCAGCTCCCCGCCGCGCTCCAGCATGCCGATGACGACAACCTTGTCATCCTTGCCGCGTTTTGAGGCATGCTTATTCTTGTCTTTGCCGCCGAAAAAGGTCTCATCAGCCTCGACTTCGCCTTTCAGCGGCGCATTAAAAGAGTTGGTACGAGCCGCATGCCGCAAACGGTGAAGGACGAACCACGCCGATTTCTGCGTGATTTTGAGGTCCTTAGCTAGTGTCGTGCTGGCGATCCCCTTCTTATGAGAGGTGATCAGCCAGATCGCCGCAAACCACTTGCGCAGCGGGAGCTTTGTATCCTCAAAGATCGTACCAACTTTGATGGAAAAGCGCTGACGGCAATCATGACACTTGTGGGTGCGCTTGTCTTTGAAGTGCATGACGCGGGTAGAGCCGCAATGAGGGCAGAACGCACCATCCTTCCACCGGATCGCGCGGAGATGGTCAATCGCGGATTGCTCGTCCGGAAAGGCTTCAAAGAGTTGAAACAGGCTGTCGAATGTTTTGAGCATGGCTGTATCCCCAGATTGACAGCAACCTTACCCCAACTGATTCGCTGGGTCAAGCACGTATATAATTTCCTTAATGGAATATGCGGCATAATCCCAAGCCCCTTTTGTTCGCGGGGACATGTGGTTGCGAGAACTCCCTTCCAAGCCCGTTTGAGAAAATCTTCTCGCCGCGTGATATCGAGGAACTCTCCGATAGACAAAGGGCAGAGGCTAACGTTCGCTACGGCAGGAGCTAAGACCTATTGCAACGTGATCGGCGGGACTGTTGTTTTTAAGCCAATCTCGGCTATGGAATTGCGGCGCGGCCTGATTTGTCGTTGACGCGCGATAGCGAAGCAGCGAACGGTGACGATCTCACGCGCGTGGCATTGAACCTTTTTAGCGTGCCGAGCGTCAAAGAAGTACGCGGCGAGTGCAAATCTGGCCGCAAACCTTCCGATAAGCCTAGCCGCGATCCCATGAAGACGAGGCTAGGCTTTTTCTTTTTGCTCAAATGCTCCTCGGAGCTTTGCGCCTTTTCAGGCAATCAGTTCATAGGCTGGGAGCGTTAGAAACGGCTTCAGCTTCTCCGACGTCGAGAGCTCGCGGAACAGGGCAATCGCCTCTTTGAAGCGGCCGGCGTCGAAAGTCTCCGCCCCGAGGGCTGCGCGCAACTTCTCCATCTCGTCCTTCAGCAGCTCCTCGAACAGCGTGAGGGTTACAATGCGGCCGTCATCGAGCTTGGCGCCGTATTTGATCCACTGCCAGACCTGGGTGCGGGAAATCTCGGCTGTCGCCGCATCCTCCATGAGATTGTAGAGCGGCACCGCGCCGTTACCGCGTAGCCAGGCCTCGATATATTGCACGCCGACCCGGATATTGTTGCGCATGCCTTCCTCGGTCCGTGTGCCTTCGTGGACCGCGAGCAGATCCATCTGCCCCACATTCACCTCCGGCCGCAGCCGCCCGAGCTGATTGGCCTCAGGCATCTTCTCGTCGAACACCTCCTTGGCGGTCGCGACCAGATCGGGATGGGCAACCCAGGTTCCGTCGCAGCCTTCCGTGACCTCGCGCAGCTTGTCCGCGCGCACCGCGGCGAGCGCCTTCTCGGTCACCTCCGGATCGCGGCGGTTGGGAATGAAGGCCGCCATGCCGCCCATGGCGAAAGCGCCGCGCCGGTGGCAGGTTTTCACCAGCAGGTCGGCATAGGCTTTGAGGAACTTCTTGCCCATTACCACCTGGCTGCGGTCGGGCAGCAGGAATTCGGGCTTTGCGCGCAGCGTCTTGATGAAGGAGAAGATGTAGTCCCAGCGGCCGCAATTCAGCCCGGCAATGTGGTCGCGCAGCTCATAAAGGATCTCGTCCATCTCGAAGGCGGCGGGGAGGGTCTCGATCAGGACAGTGGCCTTGACGGTGCCGACCGGCAGTCCAACCAGCTCCTCAGCCCGGACGAACACCTCATTCCAGAGCCGCGCCTCCAGGTGGCTTTCCATCTTAGGCAGATAGAAATAGGGCCCCGAGCCCTTCTCCAGCGTCGCCTTGGCATTGTGGAAGAAATAGAGGCCGAAATCGACGAAAGCCCCGGCGGCCGGTGCCCCATCCACCAGGATGTGGTCTTCGGTGAGATGCCAGCCGCGCGGGCGCACGATCAGCACGGCGGGATTGGGGCCAAGCTTATATTCCTTGCCGGTGCCCTCCTCGACGAAATCGATCTGGCCCTGCCATAGGTCCATCAGATGGATCTGGCCTTCGATGATGTTGTCCCAGGTCGGAGAGAGCGCGTCCTCGAAATCGGCCATGAACACCGAGGCGCCGGAGTTCAGCGCGTTAATGATCATCTTGCGGGTGGTCGGCCCGGTGATCTCGACGCGGCGGTCAAGGAGGTCCTTCGGCACGCCGCGGATCTTCCAGTCGCCCTCACGCACCGCCTTGGTCTCGGGCAGGAAATCCGGCAGCGCACCCGCGTCTAGCTTTGCCTGCCGCTCCTCGCGGCGCGCCATCAGCTGGCGGCGGGTTGGCTCGAAGCGCCGGGCGAGATCGGCGACGAAAGCCAGCGCTTCCGGGGTGAGAACCCGGTCATAGCCCGGCTTGATTTCGCCTTTGATTTCGACGCCAGGGGGCAGTCGCGAAGGATCATATGCCGGCTGGGCTGATGTCATGGGCAACTCCTGGGTCAGTGGGCTATAGCCATGGCGGATGAAAAATTCCTCATGGAATTAAGATAGATTTCCGTAATGCGGAAGGCGGGAATAAGTCTAAGGCCGCGCGCCAGATATGGGAGAGCCGCCGAGCGCCTTGGTGATGCTGTCTGCCGCCTCCCGCACAGCGCGCCCTAAAGGGGCGATCATCGCGTCTTCGATCCGTGCCGTCGGCCCGGACAGCGACAGTGCCGCAAGGGGCCGCGCGTGCTCGTCGTAGATCGCTGCCGCAATGCAGCGCAGGCCGATGGCATTCTCCTCATCGTCCACGGCAAAACCGCGCTGGCGGACCACTTCAAGCTCCTCGCGTAAACGCTTCAGTGTAGAAATGGTTTTCTCGGTCTCGCTCGCCAGACCGTGGATAGCGGCGATCCGTTCGACCTCTTCCGCGCTCATCGCAGCGAGCAGCGCCTTGCCGACACCGGAGGCATGCATTAGGGCGCGTCCCCCCGGCCGGGCGATGGCCCGCATCATCTTGCGGCATTCCACCTGCGCCACATAGATGGCCTCGCCCCGGCTCTCGACGGCGAGATTGACGGTCTCCCCGCTTGCCTCCATCAGCCGGCGCATCTCCGGCCGGGCGATTGTGGTGAGCTCGCGCGAGCGCAGGAACGTGCTGCCAACGACGAACGCCTGCACCCCGACGCTCCAAATGCCGCGCTCCGGATCGAAGCGGACGAAATCCTCGCGCTGCAACGTGCCGAGCAACCGGTGCGCGGTGGAAACTGCAAGTCCCGCGGCCTTCGCCGCTTCACTCAGCGACAATCCGGCTTCCTCTCGGGCAAGCGCATTGAGGAGGCCGAGAGCGCGCGAAAGCGACTGCACTTTATCGTGGGATTGGACCTTCTCCTGGTGCGCTGCAGCAGGCTTTTTCACTGTAATCGAACGGGCTTTCATGCTAAGCAACGTATACAATTTCAATATTGCTTTCCACATCGTGGAAACGGTGGCAAGCCCCTGTTGCCGGAGATGCCGTGACACGCCACAAAATCATCGTTACCCGCTGCCTGCCTCCGGCCGTCCACGAGCGCGCCACCCGCGACTACGACGCCGTCCTCAACAAAGAAGACCGCATCATCCCCATGGGCGAGCTGCTCGCCATGGCCGAAGGCGCCGATGCGCTGCTGATCTGCTCCAGTGAAAAGTTCAATGCCGACGCGCTCGCCCGGCTTCCGCAAAGCGTCAAGATCCTTTCGACTTTTTCCGTCGGCCTTGACCACATCGATGTGCCGGCCGCCAAAGCGCGTGGGGTACGGGTCGGCAATACTCCGGACGCCGTCACCGTCGCCACGGCGGAAATTTCCATGCTGCTCATTCTCGGTGCGGCACGCCGCGCCTGGGAAGGCCAGAAGATGCTGCGCGACCGGGCATGGCATGGATGGCACTCCACGCAGCTGCTCGGCCGGCGTCTCGACAATAAGAAGCTTGGCATTTTCGGCATGGGCAAGATCGGCCAGGCCGTCGCCCAGCGTGCCCGCGGCTTCGATATGGAGATCCACTATCACAACCGCCGGCGTCTCTCGCCTGCCGAAGAACAGGGCGCGACCTATCACGATAGCCTCGACAGCCTCTTGGCGATCAGTCAGGTGCTATCGATCAACGCGCCATCCACTCCGGAAACGCGGGGCATGCTCAACACTGCGGCGATTGCCAAGCTGCCGGACGGCGCCATTGTGGTGAACACCGCTCGCGGCGACCTCGTCGTCGATGAGGATCTGATCGCGGCGCTGAAATCGGGGAAAGTGGCCTATGCCGGGCTGGACGTTTTTCGCGGCGAGCCACGCATCAACGAGGGCTATTACGACCTTCCGAACACCTTCCTGCTGCCGCATATGGGCTCCGCCACTGTCGAGGCGCGCGACGAGATGGGCTTTGCTGCGCTTGACAATATCGATGCGGTGCTCGCCGGACGCGAGCCACCTTATCCGGTGGTCTGACTGAGTTGTTAACTAATGCAACTAACTGATGAGTTGCCCGAATTGTGTTTTTCGGATGTCATGACGGTTTATGCACTCGTAGCGGTATGAGCTGCGAGCACCTGCCATTCGCCTGAGAAACTTGCGCTCAAGCAAGACGGCGGACGAGATTCAATAGGGAGGAAATGCCATGTCTGAGACTACCAAAACCGCCAAGGCGGTGAGCCGCCGCAAATTCCTGAAAGGCAGCGCTGTCGCTGCGACGGCCGCTGCCGCAACAGTCAGCTTTCCGCAAGTCTCGCGCGCACAGACGGTCACTCTGAAGATGCAGGGCGCCTGGGGCGCTCAGGACATCATCAACGACTATGCCAAGGATTATGTCGCCAAGGTCAATTCCCTGGGCGGCGGACGGTTGAAGATCGATTACCTCAATGCCGGCGCGGTGGTGAAGGCATTCTCGGTGATGGACGGCGTGCATTCCGGTGTGCTCGACGCCGGCCACACGGTGCCGGCCTATTGGTATGGCAAGCATCGCGCCGCCTCGCTGTTCGGCACAGGCCCGGCCTATGGCTTCAATGGCAGCCAGTTCCTTGGCTGGTTTTGGTATGGCGGCGGCAAGGATTTCTATAAGGAGCTGACGCAGGACATCCTGAAGCTCAACGTTGTGGGCTTCTACATCTTCGCCTACCAGACGCAACCGCTCGGTTGGTTCAAAAAAGAAGTCACTGGACCGGAGGATTTCAAGGGCTTGAAATACCGCACGGTCGGTCTTGCCTCGAACGTCATGCAGGCGATGGGCGCGAGTGTGGCCCAGCTTCCCGGACCGGAAATCCTGCCCGCCATGGAAAAGGGCGTCATCGACGCCTTCGAGTTCAACAATCCAACCTCGGATATGCGTTTTGGCGCCCAGGACGTGGCCAAATATTACTATATGGGCTCCTATCACCAGGCCTCGGAAGCCATTGAAGTGCTCTTCAACAAGAGCAAATGGGACGCCCTCGCGCCGGAGCAGCAGGAAATCCTGATGGTGGCCGGCATGGCTTCCAACTCCGACAACATCTGGCGGTCTTGGGACATCTACTCGCGCGACCTGGTAACGCTGGCCACTGACCATGGGGTACATGTCAAGCGCACCCCTGAGTTGATCTTCAAAGCTGAGCTTGAAGCTTGGGATGCGGTGGAGAAGGAGCTGCTGAGCAACGAGCAACAGGCGCCGATCATTAAAAAGATCCTCGACAGCCAGAAGGCTTGGGCGAAGCGAGTCGGCTTCTACTTCCACAACAATGAAGGCGATTACAAAACCGCCTGGGAACACCATTTCGGTCCACTGGACAAGTTCACCCCGTCCAAAGCCTGATTGTCTGCGTTGAAATTCGCCGGAGTGGCAGGCACGCTGCCGCTCCGGTCTCACTCGGCGAGCACCTTTCCGTGACCAGTGTTCTTTTCTTCATTGACCGGCTGAGTGCGGGCGTCGGTAAGGCGTTTGGCTGGTGCATCGTTATTATGACGATAGGCACCTGTTACGAGGTGTTCATGCGCTATGTGCTGCGTGCGCCGACCGACTGGGCGTTCGACATGTCCTATTGCATGTACGGCGCCTCGTTCTTGATGGCGGGGGCCTACACGCTGTCCCGCAACGGCCATGTACGAGGGGATGTCATCTTTCGCTTGCTACCGGTTCGCACGCAAGCGACGATCGAGTTCATCCTCTACATCATCTTTTTCTTTCCCGGATTTGCGGCGCTGCTCTGGTACGGCATTCCCTACGCCTGGACGTCGTTTCAAATCCGCGAGGTGACCATCTACAGCCCCGCCGGCCTGCCGATCTGGCCGCTGAAGTGCCTGATTCCGATCGGCGCGCTGTTCATGCTGCTGCAAGGCTTTGCCGAGCTGATCCGCTGCGCGATCACCATCCGGGAGGGCGCCTGGCCGCAACGGCTGCACGACGTGGAGGAGATGGAGTCAGCGATTTTGGCGGAAGCCGCGGATCGCAAGCGCATCGAAGCGGAATTACATGTTTCGGGAGCCGGCCAATGACCCTGACCAATCCCGAAATCGGGATGATCCAGCTCGGCTCCTTCATCATCATTATCCTCTTGGGCTTCCCGATCGCCTTTACCCTGATGGCGCTGGCGATCTTTTTCGGCCTATATGCGATGGGGCCGCGGGTCTTTGACCTGCTGGTCACCAACACCTCCGACATCATGCAGAACGACGTGCTGACCGCCGTCCCGCTGTTCCTGTTGATGGGCTATGTGGTCGAGCGCGCAAATATTCTCGACCGGCTGTTCTATTCGATCCAGATGGCGGCGCGCCGTCTCCCCGGCTCGCTTGCCGTGGCGACGCTCATCACCTGCGCCCTGTTCGCGACGGCAACCGGTATCGTCGGCGCGGTCGTCACCTTGATGGGCCTGCTCGCCTTCCCGGCCATGCTGCGCGCCGGCTATGATACCAAGCTCGCCGCGGGCGTGGTCTGTGCTGGCGGCTGTCTCGGCATCATGATACCGCCCAGCATCCTGCTGATCCTGTATGGCGCGACGACGGCGACGTCCGTGGTTCAGCTCTACGCCGCCGCCTTCATTCCGGGTTTTATGCTTGCCGGGTTCTATATCGTCTATGTCGTCGCACGGGCCATCATCAATCCGCGCCTGGCGCCGATGCCCCCGGAGCTGCAGCGCCCGGTTCCGTTCCTTGAGGTTGCGCTCGCTCTGGCGACATCGTTCTTTCCGCTGGCCATCCTGATCCTGTCGGTGCTCGGTGCGATTCTTTTCGGATTGGCGACGCCATCGGAAGCGGCCGCTGTCGGCGCCGCCGGCTCCGTCGTTCTTGCAGCTCTCTATCGCTCGCTCACCTTCCAGCGCCTGAAGGAGGCCGTCTATCTCACCGCCCGCACCTCGGCGATGGTGTGCTTTCTATTCATCGGCTCATGGACATTTTCGTCAGTATTCTCCTATCTCGGCGGCCACCAGGTGATCGAGAACTGGGTGCTTGCGGCCAATCTCAGCCCGACCGGCTTTCTAATCGTTGCCCAGATTATTATCTTTCTGCTCGGATGGCCGCTCGAGTGGACGGAAATCATCATCATTTTCGTACCCATCTTCCTGCCGCTGCTGAAGACCTTCAATATCGACCCTATATTGTTCGGCATTCTGGTCGCGCTGAACATCCAGACATCGTTCAACACGCCGCCAATGGCGATGGCGGCCTATTACCTCAAGGGCGTCGCGCCGCCGCATGTGCGGCTCACCCAGATTTTTGGCGGAGCGCTGCCGTTCGTGTTCATGGTGTTTGTCACCATGGCGCTTGTTTACATCTTTCCGGAGATTGCCCTGTGGCTGCCGCACCAGCTGTATGGGAATTGAGGCAATGCCAATGGTGCGAGCTATGGCTCGGCATTAAAGATCGCGTGCGGGGCCCCGGTGATTGCTGAATTTGCCATTTCGGCGCTCTCCCGGTAGCGCCTATTCGCCCCGGCCGAACAACGGCAAAATCGTGTCGGTCACCACGGCCCAGAGCATGAGCACGATGCCGGAGATGCAAACGATCCACAAAGGCAGCTCGTTGAGCTTCGCCGCGATCAGCAGGACGAACACGATCATCAGCGCCGCCCCGATCACCCCTGTAATAATATCGGCCATGACTCCCTCGATCTCTGTGGATGCCAGCGCATGTTAGCGCGCGGCCAGCATTTAGACAACGCTTTGCGCCCGACAGGGCCAACATCGCCCGGTAGCATGGTCGAGGACACCGCCACCGGAATGAGCTTGGGATTCTTAGTCTTTTTGCCTGTTGCTGCCAGCTTGCGACTTGCTAATCTACACCGTGGCGCAAGCAGCAGGCCGACAACGCGCGGGGCGGGAGGCAGAGCCGGTTCATGAGTGACGATTTCATCATCTTGACCCGCGATTTAACAAAGGAATTCAAAGGCTTCATTGCCGTCAACAATGTCAATCTGAAGGTCCGGCGCGGCACGATCCACGCGCTCATCGGACCGAACGGGGCCGGCAAGACCACCTGCTTCAACCTGATCACCAAATTCCTCACCCCCACACGCGGCGCCATCCTTTATAACGGCAACGACATTACCAAGGACAAGCCTTATGAGATCGCGATGAAGGGTCTGGTGCGCTCCTTCCAGATCTCGGCCACCTTCCCGCATCTGACCGTCCTCGAAAACGTCCGCGTCGCTCTACAGCGCAAGCTCGGCACCTCCTTCGCATTCTGGCTGCCGGAATCGAGCGTCGATGTGCTGAACGAGCGGGCCATGGAGCTCTTGAACGAGGTTGGTCTCACAAATTATGCGCATATGTTCGCGGTCGAGCTGCCCTATGGGCGCAAGCGGGCGCTCGAGATCGCGACCACGATTGCGCTCGAACCGGAGATGCTGCTGCTTGATGAGCCGATGGCCGGCATGGGCCGCGAGGATGTGACGCGCATCTCCGCTCTCATCAAGAAGGTTGCGACGAACCGCACCGTGCTGATGATAGAGCACAATCTTTCGGTCGTTGCCGACCTTTCTGACACCATTACCGTGCTGAGAGGCGGCGAGATTCTGGCCGAAGGCCCCTATGCCCAGGTCTCCCAGGACCCGGCTGTCATGGAAGCCTATATGGGGACCGGCAATGCCTGATGCGCTCCTGTCCGTGAAGGACCTCCACGCCTGGTACGGCGAGTTGCACGTTCTGCAAGGCATGAGCTTCGACGTGGCCGAAGGTGAGGTCGCAACCCTGCTCGGGCGCAACGGCGTTGGCAAGACCACGACGATGCGGGCCATTATGGGCATGCTCGGCCAACGCAAGGGCGCCATCATTTTCCGCGGGCAGGAGACCATCAACCTGCCGGCCAACGCCATAGCCCGCCGCGGCATCGCCTACTGCCCCGAGGAGCGCGGCATCTTTGCCAGCCTCAACGTGAAGGAAAACCTGCTCCTGCCGCCCAAGATCGGGGCCGGTGGCCTTTCGCTCGAAGAGATTTACGAGCTGTTTCCGCGCCTCAAAATGCGCGCCGGAAGCCAGGGCACCAAGCTCTCAGGCGGCGAGCAGCAGATGCTGGCGATCGCCCGCATCCTGCGCACCGGCGCCAAATTCCTGCTGCTCGACGAGCCCACTGAGGGGCTGGCGCCAGTGATTGTTCAGCAGATCGGCGAAATCATCCGCACGTTGAAGCAAAAGGGATTTACAATCCTGCTCGTCGAACAGAATTTCCATTTCGCCTCCACGGTTGCAGACCGGCATTACGTGGTCGAACACGGCCAGGTCGCCGATATGATCCCCAATGCGGAGCTGGAGGCCAATGCCGGAAAGCTTCGAGCCTATCTAGGTATATGAAGGCTCGTTTGATACCCATGACTGCGATTTTGCAAAATCTCCAAGGGAGGATTTTATGAAAGCTTTGAAACTCACGGCTGCGGTCTGCGCGCTTGCGACCGGGCTCGGCCTGAGCGCGGCGAATGCACAGGTCTCCAACGACGTCGTGAAGATCGGCATTCTGAACGACCAATCAGGCATTTACGCCGACCTGGGCGGCCAGGGCTCGGTTATAGCGGCACAGATGGCGGCCGAAGACTACGGCGGCAAGGTGCTCGGACAAACCGATCGTCGTCGTCTCCGCCGACCACCAGAACAAGCCGGACATCGCCTCCTCGATTGCCAATCAGTGGATCGATGCCGAGCAGGTCGACGCTATCATGGACCTGACCACCTCTTCTGTCGGGCTCGCGATCCAGGAAATCGGCAAGAACAAGAACCGCGTCACCATCAATTCGGGCGCGGCGACTTCCGATCTGACCGGGCCGAAATGCTCGCCGACCGGCATCCACTACGCCTATGACACCTATGCCCTTGCCAATGGCACCGGTACGGCCGTGGTCAAGGAAGGCGGCGACAGTTGGTACTTCATTACCGCCGACTATGCTTTCGGCCATGCGCTCGAACGCGATACTGCTACGGCCGTCAAAGCCGCCGGCGGCAAGGTGCTCGGCGATGTGATGACGCCGTTTCCCGGCACCACCGATTTCTCCTCGTTCCTGCTGCAGGCACAGGGCTCCGGCGCCAAGGTGGTTGGCCTCGCTAATGCCGGTGGCGACACCATCAATTCTATCAAGCAGGCGAACGAGTTTGGTCTGGTCGCGGGCGGGCAGAAGCTGGCAGGGCTCCTCGTCTTCCTAACCGACGTGCATAGCCTTGGGCTGAAGACCGCCCAGGGCCTCACCATTACCACCGGCTTCTATTGGGATCACGACGACCAGAGTCGCGCCTGGTCGAAGAAGTTCGCCGACAAGAATGGCGGCAAGATGCCGACTATGGTCCAGGCGGGCGTTTATTCCGGCATGATGCATTACCTGAAGGCGATCGAGGCCGCCAAGACCGACGAGGCCAAGGCTGTGGTCGCCAAGATGAGAGAGATGCCGATCAACGACTTCTTCGCCAAGAACGGCAAGATCCGCGAAGACGGCCGCATGGTGCACACCATGTATCTGGCGCAGGTCAAGAAGCCCGAGGAATCCAAAGGGCCCTATGACTACTACAACATCCTGCGGGAGATTCCGGGCGACGAAGCCTTCCGGCCGATGGATGCCAAATATGGCTGCCCGCTGGTGAAATAATCTGGCGAGAGTCCCGCCCGGCTTCGGCGCCGGCGGGACCTCCCCTCATTGGCAGGTATCGCCGAGTTGTTATGGTCCCAAGGCGGCGCGGAGGAGGATGCCAGATAGCCTTAAGACGACCGATGTGAGTGAAAGCTCGCTTGAGATCACCGCATTTTAAAAAAACTTTAGGGAGGACACCATGAAAGCGAGAAAACTGGCGGCGTTCTTCGCGCTCGCGGCCGGGCTCGGCATGAGCGCGGCAAATGCGCAGGTCTCCGATGATGTCGTCAAGATCGGCGTGCTGAACGACCAATCGGGTCTTTACGCTGATGTTTCCGGCCCGGGCGGCACCCTGGCCGCGAAAATGGCGGCGGAGGACTTCGGCGGCAAGGTGCTGGGCAAGCCAATCGAGGTCATCTTTGCCGACCATCAGAACAAGCCGGACGTCGGTTCCTCGATCGCCAATCAATGGATCGACACCGAGAAGGTCGACGCCATCCTCGACGTGCCGACCTCCTCTGTCGCGCTCGCCATTCAAGAGATCACCAAGAACAAGAACCGGGTGCATATCAACTCGGGCGCGGCCTCCTCGGACCTGACCGGTCCGAAATGCTCGCCGACGGCGGTGCACTACACCTATGACACCTATGCACTCGCCAACGGCACCGGTTCGGCGATCGTGAAGGAGGGCGGCGACACCTGGTTCTTCATCACCGCCGATTACGCCTTCGGTCATGCGCTGGAGCGCGATACCACCACCGCCATCCAGGCTGCCGGCGGCAAGGTGCTCGGCGATGTGAAGACGCCGTTCCCCGGCACCACCGACTTCTCCTCGTTCCTGCTGCAGGCTCAGGGCTCCGGCGCCAAGGTGGTCGGCCTCGCCAATGCCGGCGGCGACACCATCAACTCGATCAAGCAGGCGAACGAGTTCGGACTGGTCGCGGGCGGGCAGAAGCTCGCGGGTCTCCTCGTCTTCATCACCGACATTCACAGCCTCGGACTGAAGACCGCGCAGGGCCTTACCGTCACCACCGGCTTCTACTGGGACCTCAATGACGAGACCAGGGCCTGGTCGAAGAAGTTTGCCGACAAGAACGGCGGCAAGATGCCGACCATGCTCCAGGCGGGCATATATTCCGGCGTGATGCACTATCTGAAGGCGATCGAGGCCGCCAAGACCGACGAGGCCAAGGCCGTGGTCGCCAAGATGAAGGAGTTGCCGATCAATGACTTCTTCGCCAAGAACGGCAAGATCCGTGAGGACGGGCGCATGGTCCACACCATGTATTTGGTGCAGGTGAAGAAGCCGGAAGAGTCAAAGGGTCCATATGACTATTACAAGATCCTGCGGGAGATCCCGGGCGATCAAGCCTTCCGGCCAATGGATCCCAAATATGGCTGCCCGCTGGTGAAATAGTGGGACGAGGGGTTCCGGCGGTGTCGGCGCCGCCGGGACTCGCCCTTTTGACAGACGCTGGATGGTCATGAAAGCGGCAAGGGTGCACAGATGATCCAATCGCTGCTCGGAATACCGCCGCAAGTGCTGTTCGGGCAGCTGATGCTTGGGCTGATCAATGGTGCGTTCTACGCGATGCTGAGCCTTGGCCTCGCGCTGATTTTCGGCATGCTGAACATCATCAATTTCGCCCACGGCGCGCTCTACATGATGGGCGCATTCATGGCTTATCTTCTGCTGCAGAACTTCGGCATCGGTTATTGGCCAGCCCTCATTATTTCCCCCATCATTGTCGGCATCTTCGGCATGATCATCGAGCGGCTGATGCTCAAGCCGCTTTATAAGCTCGACCATCTCTACGGCCTTTTGCTCACCTTCGGCCTTGTGCTGATCATAGAGGGCGTGTTCCGCGACCAGTTCGGCGTCTCCGGCATTCCCTACGCCGTGCCGCCGCAGCTCGCCGGTGGCTGGAACCTCGGCTTTATGTTCCTGCCCGTCTATCGCGGCTGGGTGGTGATCGCCTCGCTCGCCATCTGCATCGCGACCTGGCTGCTGATCGAGAAAACCAAGCTCGGCAGCTATTTGCGTGCAGCGACCGAAAACCCGCAGCTCGTCCAGGCCTTTGGCATCAATGTGCCGGCGATGATCACACTCACTTACGGCCTCGGCGTCGGCCTTGCCGCGCTTGCCGGCGTACTCGCCGCACCAATCTATTCGGTGAACCCGCTGATGGGCTCCAACCTCATCATCGTGGTGTTTGCCGTGGTGGTGATCGGCGGCATGGGTTCAATTCTGGGATCGGTGGTGACCGGCTTCATGCTGGGCCTTGTCGAAGGGCTCACAAAAGTCTTCTATCCGGAAGCCTCCAGCACCGTTATCTTCGTGGTCATGGCTATCGTGCTTTTGATTAAGCCGGCTGGTCTCTTCGGCAGGGCGGGCTGATAATGAACCGCAATTCAGGGGCGAATATCGCGCTTTACACGGTGCTGCTGGTTGCGGCCTTTGCGGCGCCGATGTTCTTCTATCCGCAATTCCTGATGCGGGCTTTTTGCTTTGCTCTGTTCGCCTCTGCCTTCAACCTGCTGCTCGGCTATGTCGGCCTCCTGTCGTTCGGGCATGCCGCTTTCTTTGGCCTTGCGGCCTATATCACCGGCCACGCGGTCAAGGTCTGGCAGTGGGGACCGGAGATCAGCATCATTCTCGGCGCGCTAGCCGCCGGGGGGCTCGGTGTCCTATTCGGCGGGCTCGCTATCCGCCGCCAGGGCATCTACTTCGCCATGATCACGCTGGCGCTGGCCCAGATGCTTTATTTCTTCTTCCTGCAGGCGCCCTTCACCCATGGCGAGGATGGCATCCAGGCGATACCGCGCGGCGTTCTGTTCGGCGTTTTCGACCTGCGCGACAGCCTGACGATGTATTACTTCGTGCTGGCGATGTTCATCATCGGTTTTCTCATTATTCAGCGCACGATCCACTCGCCCTTTGGCCAGATCCTCAAGGCTATTCGCGAGAACGAACCACGCGCCATTTCGCTCGGCTACAATGTCGACCGGTATAAGCTCCAGGCCTTTGTGATATCGGCAACGCTGTCGGGCCTTGCCGGCAGCGTGTTCGCGCTCACCTTCCAGATCGCCACCCTCAACAATGCGCACTGGCATCTCTCGGGCGAAGTCGTGCTCATGACGCTGCTCGGCGGCATGGGGACGGTGCTGGGGCCAATGGTCGGCGCCTTCCTGGTCGCCGCGATCCAGCAATATCTGGCCGCTTACGGTGCTTGGGTGTCGATCTTCCAGGGCATCATTTTCGTCGCCTGCGTGCTCCTGTTCCGCCGCGGCATTGTCGGCGAGATCATCGCCCTGATCAGCCCGCGCGGCCGAGCGAAGACGGAGGCAGCCGGCGCACATGCTGAGCCCCGTGAGGCGGCCCGGCAGAGCGTCTGATCGCCGCCGCTGGCGCCTGTAGCGCCGCTGGCGCCTGTAGCTATTCCTTGCGCAGCTCCACCTTCTCCGCCTCCATCGTGTAGCCGGTTGCGGCAAGCCCGGTGAACTGCCGGGCGGTTTTCAGTGTGCCGGTGACATAGACCGGATCGAACTGGCCGTTCACCTCGAAGCCTTCGGCGGCCTTCACGTAGATCAGCTGGTTCGGCGGGGGAGGCGGCACATGAATGCACGCCCCGACAAACGGCACCAGCAGGAATTCCTTAATCTTGGTCGCATCGAAATCGAGCGCGACCACATAACCGCCAATCCGCACCCGCTGGCCGTCGAGCTCTTGGACGACAGCGGGAGGAGCGCTGCTGTCCGGCTGTTGCATGCGCGAGGACATCCAGCCAGCCTCGGGCATCGGGGCGGGAAGGGTGCCGTCCGGTCTGGGACGCTGCGCATTGGCGAGGAAGCTCTTGGACTTCAGGTTTGGCGGCGCCTGCGTCACCGGCGGCACAAGTGCCGCCCAGGCGAGATCGCGCGCCGGCTCAGACCCCGCCGCCTGGACACCCGCTGGAGCAAGCATCAGCAGCATCAGCACCGCAATATTCAGGCATTTTCTCATCCGCAATAGTCCTTCCGTCACGTCCGCACCGTCATGCCGTCGGCGAGCGACAGGCGGTAGGCGCGCAGGGCAGGCAGCAGCCCGGCGACGATACCCGCCGCGACCACGCCTGCCAAATTGAGCCACTCTCCGGTTTTCAGCGGCTCGATGCCGATATGCAGCCCGTATACGCGATCGATATAGGGCTGCAAGCCGAGTAGCCCACCATAAAGCAGCACGACGCCCAGGGCGACGCCAAGCAGGATCAAGAGCGCCGCCTCGGCGACCAGCAGGCTGAGAATGGTCGCCGGCCGCGCACCGACAGAGCGCAGGATCGCCATTTCCCGGCGCCGTTCGTTGAGGCTGGTTAGGATCATTGTCACCATGCCGAGCAGCGCCGTGACCACCACCATGCCGGAGACGGCGGCAAGCGCCGTTTCGGCCGTGCCGACAAGGCTCCACAGCTCCTGCAAGGTCGAGCCGGGCAGAATCGCGGAGAGCGGCTCGGCGCGGTATTCGTTGATCGCTCGCTGCAGACCAAAGATCGCCAGCTTCGATTTCAGCCCGATCAGCGCCGCGGTAATTGCCTTGGGCTGCAAATTCATGTGCCGGACTTCCTCGGCCGAGACGCTCTGACCGGGGATGCGCGCGCCGCTCTGCCAGTCGACATGAATGGCCTCGATCGCCTCGAGGCTGACATGCACGGTGCGGTCGACCGGCGTCCCGGTCTTGGCGAGAATGCCGGCCACCTGGAACGGCTTGTCGTCATGTTGCAGGAAACCGGTCGAGCCGAGGCCATGCGCGACGATGATCTTGTCGCCGAGCTTATAGCCGAGCTGGCTGGCCACATCGGCGCCAAGCACCGCGTCGAACAGATCGCTGAACGGGCGCCCTTGCGTAAAGCTCAGCCCGTGGGTGCGGCGGTAGTGATAGCGCTGGAAATATTCCGGCGTGGTGCCCATCACCCGGAAGCCATGATGGCTGTCGCCGAGCGAGATCGGCACGATCCAGTCGATATCCGGTGCCTTGGCGATGTCCTGATACGTTTGCCAGGTAATGTTGTTGGTAGCGTTGCCGATGCGGAATACCGAATAGAGCAGCAGGTTGAGCGCGCCGGACCTAGCGCCGATGATCAGGTCGGTGCCAGATATGGTATCGGCAAAGCTCTGGCGTGCGCCCGTGCGCACCTTTTCAACGCCTAGCAGCAGGGTGACGCTGACAGCGATGGCCAGTACTGTCAGCGCAGCGGTAATCCAGCGATTGGCGAGCGATTGCCAGGCGAGGCGCAGAACGATCATGGCTGCGCCCTCTCGCGTTCGATGCGGGCGATGGTTTCCAGCGATGCAACGCGGCTGAAGCGCGGCCCTAGGCTCTCGTCATGGCTGACCATGATCAGCGTCGCGCCGGCCTCCGCAACGACGGCAAACAGGAGATCGAGGAATGCGATCTGCCGGTTCCGGTCGAGACTGGAGGTCGGCTCGTCGGCAATGATGATCTGTGGCGCACCGATCAGGGCGCGGGCGGCCGCCACGCGCTGCTGCTGGCCGACACTGAGCTTTGCGGCCGAGACCTTCCACAGCGCCGGCTCGATCCCGAGTTTGTCGAGGAGCCGGGTTGCCTCGTCCACGGCTCGGCCTTTCGCCTCCGCGCGCCCGCGACGTTCGCCGGAAAAGCTCAGCGGTAGCAGCACATTGTCGAGCACCGAGCCGTAGGGCAGCAGATTGAACATCTGGAAAATGATGCCGAAATGCTCGCCGCGGAAGCGGTCGCGCGCCGCGCCGCCAAAGCGCGCGATGTCGGTGCCGAGGATGCGGATGCTGCCCGCCTGCGGTGCGATGATGCCAGCAAGCAGGCTGAGAAAAGTCGACTTCCCGCTTCCCGAAGGCCCGATCAGCAACAGCCGCTCGCCCTCGCTGATGGAGAAATCCTCGATGGCGAGCCGGAAGCTGTCGCGGCCTGGCCAGGCGAAACGTACCCCGGACATCGCAGCGATGTCCGGAGCCGCGATCGGCCTTGCGGCCATGATCGATTGCAGAGCCATTGGCGGTGCTCAGCCCATCTCGCCGAATTTGAGCTGCGGCTGCTCCCGTGTCACCTCGTAGTGGCTCTGGCCTTTCTCCGCCACGAGATTGACGTCGAGCTTCCGAGCGCCGGCGAACAGGTCGAAATATTTGAAGTCCATCCCCGTCAGCTTCTCCGGCGTGGCGCAATCGATCGCATATTCAGCGTGGAACTCGGAATGATGGTGGCCTTCTTCCTCCTCTCCCTCATGCTTCGCCTCGGCCGCATCATGCTGATGTTCGTGCTCTTCGGCCTGGATTTTGACGTCCGCCTTGGTGAGCTTGCACTTGGCCTCGGGCGGCAGCTTGAAGACATTCAGCGCGCCTTCGAGCATGGTCTTGGCCTTCTTTACTGCTGCTTTCTGCGTCGCGGTCGAGGCCTCGTGCTCGAAACCGACGATATCAGCGCCGGGCACCTCCAGCTCCATAGAGACGCGCTTGCCCTCGATGGCGATGTTCAACCGGCCGACGCCGTGCTCATGGGGCCCGAGCTCGCGATGCTCCTCGGCGATAGCCGGCAAACTGATCGCGAACAGTGCAGCGATAAAGGTGGGTTTGTGGAATTTCATAGCTTTCCCTCGGAGACCGCTCTTGCGGCTCCTCAAATGATTTCAACCCAGCGAGAGCGCCAAATCGGCGCGGCTGAGACGGACGATCATGCTTCGACGGAGGTGGCCCCGACCGCAGCTTCAAAGCGCGGCCGTGCTAGGTGATGACCTGTGGCGGCGGTGCACGCGAGCGGTAGGCGGCAGGCGTAACGCTGTCGGCGAGGCTATGAAGGACGGCGTCAGGCTCGGCGGCCGGAAAAACGGCCGGAACCGGCAACGCGATCTCGGGCGGGATAAGCGAGTGGCCGGTCGTGAGCTGCGCCCAGCAGAGATCACAGCGATCCTGGTCGCCATGGAATGGCGGGGTGCGGGGCTCATGAACGAATCGGAGCCACGCTGCAGCGCGGGTGACGTGCGTCCCGTAGGGTCCCGACAAGTGAACATGCCCGGCCGTCAGCATGAGCTGAGCCAGCATCATCACGATGGCGAAAGACGTGAAAGCGGGCTGTCGCCGGCCTTTCTGCATCCCACCCGGCCTCCAAGGATCACGTTACATTAGCCGAACAATGCGCCGTGAGAAAGGCGCTGCAGAGCCAAGATGTCGCTCGTTCGGCATCAGCGCAGTTCTGCCGCAAGGATTAACTAGGCTGTCGCAGAAACAGGGTGTAGAGAGCGCACATCTATTCTAGGAGAGCGCCCGTGATACCTTATCCGATTCGGACGGCATGGCTCCGCAGCGCTATTCCTTGCCCTGATCGGCGGGTTGCGCACGGCCGATGCGCATCCACATGTCTGGGTGACGGTCGAGACCGAAGTTCTGCACGATGCCCAGAAGAGCATCACCGGCTTTCGCCATCATTGGACGTTCGACGAGTTCTATTCCAAATTTGCGGTCGAGGGGCTCGATAAGAACAATGACGGCAAATATGACGGCGACGAGCTGAAGGAGCTGGCGGACGTCAACATCACCTCACTGCACGAGTTCGGGTTTTTCACCTTTCCCAAACTCGGTCAGCATGAGGTGGCGTTGCTCGAGCCGAAGGATTATTTCCTCGAGCATAAGAACGGCGTGCTGGTGTTGCATTTCACACTGCCGCTGAAGGAGCCGGTGCCAAAGGACAAGCTGAAAACTTTCAATTTCGCGGTGTACGATCCGACTTTCTACGTGGCCTTCGCCTTCGCCGAGAAGGACCCGATCCGCATGGCGGCGGGCATGGAGAATTGCCGGCCGGAAATCAGCAAGCCTGAGGCTCAGGCACCGGCCAAATCCTTGAGCAAATCGGTCTTCAGCTCGAACAGTCAGCTGATGAATTTCGGCCAGCAATATGCTGAGACCGTGCATATGAAATGCGGCGCCGGCTCGTGAACGGCTAGCGCGCGCCGCTGATTGGGAGGCAGCCGCGCCGTTATCAATCCCACGCATCCACCAACGCCACATAGCGCCGGATCACCTCTTCCGGCGGGCCGTCGCCGGCGAGGCGGCCTTGATGGATCAGCAGCGCGCGATCGTAATCGGCAATCAGATCGAAGTCGTGGGTGATGGTGATCACCGTCTGCGGGAGGCCGTGCATCAGCCGTGTGAAGCGGCGGCGGGTGGCGAGATCGAGCGAGTTCAGCGGCTCGTCGAAAATCATGTAGCGCGGCTCCATCACCAGCACCGACAAGAGGCTCAAGAGCTTCTGCTCACCGCCACTCAGCAGATAGGCCGGAGCGCCGCGCCGCTCACTGAAGTTATGTGCGGCAAGGATCGCGTCGGTGCGCGCGGCAATCTCCGCCTTCGGCAGGTTCATATTGCGCAGGCCGAAAGCGATGTCCTCCTCGACCGTGGGCATAACGATCTGGTGCTCTGGGTTCTGGAAGACGTACCCAACCAGCCGGCGAACTTTCGAGACGTCCTTGGCCGAGGAAACCCCATCGACGATCACCTCGCCGGCGCGCGGTATCACCAGCCCATTCAGCATCCGTGCAAGGGTAGTCTTGCCTGAGCCGTTCGCCCCGATAATGCCAATGCGCCTCTCGGCAAGGCGCAGGCTGATGTCCCGCAGTACCGGCTTGCCGCCGAAATCATGAGACACGCTTTTCAGTTCGATCATGTGGAGTTGAACGATCAGGAGTTGTAAGCCGGCTATAAATAAGAATAAGAATAATTTTAAAGACGGCCTTGTGCTGACGGTTGGTAGCGTTACTTAGTAACACGCCGTTTCGCAAGGCGGCATTGCCAAGGTGGCCGATGCTGAACGAGCTTTTTCCGAAACCGGAACATGACCATGGCTCTTGCATTGAGCAGGCCATCGCCCGCGCCCGGAAGGTCTGTGAGGCGCGCGGCATCCGCTTCACCCCTTTGCGCGAGGCTTTATTGCGGGTACTGATGGCCTCTCACACGGCGCTCGGCGCTTATGACGTTATCGACCGCATGAATGAGCAGGGCCGCCGGCTTGCGCCGATCTCGGTCTACCGTATCATCGATGTTCTTGTCGAAGCGGGGCTCGTCCACAGGCTGGAAAGCAAGAACGCCTATTTCGCTTGCCTCTCCCGGCATGAAAATGGTGCTTCGATGGTCGTGCTGATCTGCGAGGCCTGCGATCGCGTGGCCGAGGCCGAGGTCCCGGGTGCCTCGGGCGCGATTGAAGCCATCACCGAGGACGCCGGCTTTTCCGTTTCGGCAACCGTTCTGGAGGTGCAGGGTCGATGCCCCGACTGCCGCAAGCTTGCTCCCAAGGCCGCCCTGAGGCTGGCGCCATGACGCCGGGCCTCGCGGTTCGCCAGCCGGCGACGGAGCGGCTCGCGCAGACCACCCAGGCGGAGCATTCGCCGGTCCTGATCGGCGCGGCCGATGTTGGCATCGATCTCGGCGGCCGCCCAGTGCTCAATCGCATCTCCCTCAGCCTGCATGCCGGCGAGATCGTGACGCTGATCGGTCCCAATGGCGCGGGCAAGACCACGCTCGCCAGGGTTCTTCTCGGCCTTTTGAGGCCGACACGCGGCGCAGTGACGCGAGCGGCGGGCCTGAGGATCGGCTATGTGCCACAGCGCTTTGCCGTCGATCCGACCATTCCCATCAATGTTCGCCGTTTCCTCACTCTTGGTGTCCATGCTGGCGCGACGACAGTTGCGCGCGTACTGGAAGAGGTTGGTGCCGGCCATCTCGCCGGGCGACCGCTCTCCGCGCTCTCGGGCGGTGAGTTCCAGCGCGTCTCGCTGGCGCGCGCTCTGATCGGGGAGCCACAATTCCTGATGCTGGACGAGCCGGTGCAGGGCGTCGACTATTCCGGCGAGGCCCAGCTCTATGCGCTCATCAGCGATATCCGCGAAAGACGGGGCTGCGGTATCCTGCTTATCTCGCATGACCTTCATATCGTGCTCGGCGCCAGTGACCGTGTGATCTGCCTCAACCACCATATCTGCTGCGAGGGCGTGCCGGAGACCGTCGCCGCACATCCGGAATATACGCGCATGTTCGGACGGGAAGCGGGTCGTTCAGTCGGCATCTACCGGCACAGCCACGATCACGAGCATGATCTCTCCGGCGCGGTGAAAAGCCCCGGCTGCTGCTCCGATCACAGCCATGATTGATGATTTCTTGACGCGCGCGGCGCTCGCCGGCATCGGCGTTGCGCTGCTCACTGCGCCGCTCGGCTGCTTCGTGGTCTGGCAGCGCCTTGCGATGTTCGGCAACTCGATCGCCCATTGCGGCCTTCTCGGCGTGGCGCTGGGTGTGCTGCTCAGCATCGACCTGACGCTCGGCGTCATCGTCGTGTCGCTCGCGCTCGCGGCCTTGCTGATCGGCCTGCAGGGACAGAAGCTGCTGCCGCAGGACACCCTTCTCGGCATTCTCGCCCATGCGGCGCTGGCGGCCGGCCTGATCGCTGCGACCTGGGTCGGCGGCCAGCGGCTCGATCTGTTGGGCTATCTGTTCGGTGATATCCTCGCCGTGTCGTGGACCGATCTCGCCTGGATTTATGCCGGTGTCGTGCTCGTCGGCGGAGTGATGCTGTATCTCTGGCGCCCGTTGCTTTCGATGAGCGTGAATGAGGAGCTGGCCGCCGCCGAAGGCGTGCCGGTCCGCATCGTGCGCGCGGGCTTCATGCTGCTGATCGCCTTCACCGTGGCCGTGAGCATCAAGATCGTCGGCATCCTGCTGATCACCTCGCTGCTGATCATCCCTGCTGCCGCTGCACGCGGCTTCGCCTCTTCGCCCGAGCGCATGGCACTCGGAGCAGCGCTGCTTTCCATCATCGCGGTGATTGCCGGGCTGGGCTTTTCTGTCCAGCTCGACACGCCAGCCGGTCCCTCGATTGTGCTGGTGCTCACCGCCCTGTTCGCTCTCACTGTGCCGCTCTTGCTGCGGCAAGGCGCACGCTGACCCGCACCCCGGCGCCATGGCCAGCCCTATGAGTTTTCTACGGCGTTTATCCGCTAAATCACATTTTCAGTAGGCGCGACCATTTTGTCATAGCTGAAGTTCTCATCTGGCATGCCGCTTGCTGCTAAGGCGAGCGGTGACGCTGGCCACCTTGAACAGCAGCTTCACCTTTCGCTTCATATGGGAGCTTAAGATGTTGCAAATACTGATTCTTATTTGTGCGATGGATGTTTCTCGGGCGGATTGTCAGGTCGGCACGGCGCTCGATGTGATCCGTGGCCCCGAAGTGGCGAACGAGTTAATGTGCGAGTTTCATGGTCAGGCGTTCTTGGCCTCCACGAGCCTGGGTCCGCGCAGCGAACGCGAATATCTAAAAATCCAATGTATCCAATCTTCGCAAGGGCGGGAGGTGCGCCAGGTCCCCGCTATATCAAATGCTGATAAGCAGCAATGGGCGCGGGGTGCTATAACCGACTGAGGATTCTCACAAAGGTGAGACGAAGTGATCTCCCTGGCTAGCTTTTGCGCGCTATGTCCACTAACTAGGAGGTAAAGATCATGGCGCTTTGGGCGCTTGCGTGGAGATGAGGGATGCTGCAAGAGCTTACACCCCGGCGGCCAACCATCGGAGTCAAAGTCGGCAAAGTGGCGGTCGGTGGCGGTGCCCCGGTCGTCGTTCAGTCGATGACCAACACCGATACCGCGGACGTCGAGAGCACCACGCGCCAGGTGGCCCAGCTCGCCCAGGCGGGCTCGGAGCTGGTGCGCATCACCGTCGACCGCAATGAGGCCGCAGCCGCGGTCCCGCATATCCGCGACAAGCTCGCGGCGATGAATGTGGACGTGCCCCTCGTCGGCGACTTCCACTATATCGGCCACAAGCTGCTAAACGACCATCCGGCCTGCGCCGAGGCACTGGATAAATACCGCATCAATCCCGGCAATGTCGGCTTCAAGGACAAGCGCGACCGGCAGTTCTCCGAGATCATCGAGATGGCGCTGCGCTACGGGAAGCCGGTGCGCATCGGCGTCAACTGGGGCAGCCTCGACCAGGACCTGCTCACCCGGCTGATGGACGAGAATGCCGCGAGCGCCCAGCCGAAGGACGCCCGCGCGGTGCTGCACGAGGCGATCGTGCAATCGGCGATCCTTAGCGCTGAGCGCGCCGAAGAGCTGGGCATGAGCGCCGACCGGATCATTCTCTCTGCCAAGGTCAGCGCGGTGCAGGACCTGATCAGCGTCTATTCGATGCTGGCGAACCGTGGCCGCTACTGCCTGCATCTCGGCCTCACCGAGGCCGGCATGGGCACCAAGGGTATTGTCGCCTCGACCGCCGGCATCGGCATCCTTTTGCAGCAGGGCATCGGCGATACCATCCGCGTCTCGCTCACGCCCCAGCCGGGCGAGGCCCGCACCCGCGAGGTCGAGGTTGCCCAGCAGATCCTGCAGACCATGGGGCTGCGCTCTTTCGTGCCGGTGGTCGCCGCCTGTCCGGGCTGCGGGCGTACCACCTCGACGCTGTTCCAGGAACTCGCTCACGACATCCAAACCATGATCGGCGAGAACATGCCGATCTGGCGCAAGAAATATCCCGGCGTCGAAGCGCTCAGCGTTGCGGTGATGGGCTGTATCGTCAACGGCCCCGGCGAGTCCAAGCATGCCGATATCGGCATCAGCCTGCCCGGAACTGGCGAGAGCCCGGCCGCCCCCGTGTTCATTGACGGCAAGAAGGCGACCACCCTACGCGGCCCGACCCTGGCCCAGGATTTCAAGGCGTTGGTGGACGACTATATCGAGCGCCGTTTTGGCAGCCGGCAGCCCTCACCGGCTCAGGCAGCGGAGTAAGCCCGCCAAAACAGCCGCGCGGGCTTGCCTGGCGTCGCACTAAACCCATTGCCGCAAAGAACCTGACCGCCCAAAGCCGGCGACGGGAGGACCCTGTCCGGGGCGTGCCCATGCCAGTACGCGCCGATGAGCTGGTGCGCCAGACCGGAAAGGCTGACGAAGCTTTCATTTTTCCTCTGCTGCAACCGTGCCAGCTGTTCGGCAGGCTCGACCTCTTCCCTCGATCGCGGCATGCTGAAGACCGGCCAGCTCGACTGGCGCAGGAACAAGGGCGTCGCGACGGCAATAAGGCTTGGCCGGGGAGGAAGAGAACATGGCCCACAATTTCTTGCACGAACTGACCGGGTCCTTCGCCATGCGGGCCGCGGAGAACCCGACTGTTGCGATGGTTGAGGCGGCCTATCAACACCATGGCCTCAACTGGCGCTACATCAATTGCGAGGTGACACCGGGCAATCTTGAAGCCGCTGTCGCCGGGGCCAGGGCCATGAACTGGGCCGGCTTCAATTGCTCCCTGCCGCACAAGGTGGCCGTGATCCAGCATCTCGATGGCCTCGGGACATCGGCGGAAATCATGGGCGCGGTGAATTGCGTCGTGCGCCGCGATGAGGCCTATATCGGCGAGAATACCGATGGGAAAGGCTTCCTATCATCGCTCCAGGAGTTGGTTGATCCGGCGGGGCTGTCGGTGGTGATGTTCGGCGCTGGCGGCGCCGCTCGCGCGGTCGGCGTCGAGCTGGCATTGGCCGGCGCCAGGACGATTACGATCGTCAACCGCGGTCCCGAACGCGGTGCGGCCGTGGTCGATCTCCTGAATGCGCGCACAGGCACGCAGGCTGAACTCGTGCCATGGTCCCAGACCTACCGTGTGCCGGAAGGCACCGATATCGTCGTCAACGCCACCTCGATCGGCCTCTATCCCGATATCGAAGCCCGACTCGACCTGGATTTTGACTCCTTGAGTCCAGGCATGGTCGTTGCGGACATTATTCCCAATCCGCCACGCACCCACCTGATCATCGAAGCCGAGCGGCGCGGTTGTAAGGTGCTCGACGGGCTTGGCATGCTCGTCAATCAAGGCGTCATCGGCATAAAATACTGGACCGGCGTGGACGTTGATGCCGGGGTGATGCGCCAGACGCTTCACGGCCTTTTCGCGCGCGGCTGAGGGCGTCCGGTCCTGCGGCGCGCCTCCGATTTCCAAAGACCGGCACAGCACAGATCGGCCAGTCCGAATGTCCCAGATAGTCACTCTCGACGAACTCCTACGCATCATCCTCGCCAAGGCGCCCTCCCAGCGCACCATCATCGCCCTGGCCGGCCCCCCCGGCAGCGGCAAATCGACAATCGCCGAAACTCTCGCCGCGAGACTGAATGCGGACGAACCAGATAGCGCTGCCGTCGTGCCGATGGACGGGTTCCACTACGACGACATGGTGCTGATCGCGCGCGGCTTGCGTCCGCGCAAAGGCGCGCCGGAGACATTCGACTGCGCCGGTTACGCGCACATGATGTCCCGGCTCGCAGCCAATGCGGAGGAGGAAATCGCCGTCCCGGTTTTCGACCGCGCCATCGAAATCTCGCGCGGCAGCGCCCGGATCATTCCGCAATCGGTCAGGTACATCATTACTGAAGGCAACTATCTTCTGCTGCGCCGCGAGCCCTGGTCGAAGCTGCGCCAGTTCTTCGATGTCACCGTGTTCCTGCAGGTGAACAGGGATGAGTTGCAACGGCGCTTGTTGCAGCGCTGGCAAAATCTCTCCGCGGAAGAACTCGTCGCCAAGATGGAGGGCAACGACCTGCCCAATGCCGAGACCGTACTCAATGAAACCGCTAAGGCCGATTTCATCCTCATAAACGAATGAACGCGGGGCCGCGCATCTCCCGCCTTTGTCGCATGTCGGTTTTCGGCGTGATCACTTCTCGCAGCGTCGGTTGCATCCGCTGTCCGTGTCCGTTGCGGCACCTATTGCCAATTCCCCTGGATCACGAGGCGGGCGACGCGATCAGCGCTTCATAGTCGGACACCAAGAGGCGCCAGGGCGCTTCGTCCTCGGCGATCTCCGAAAAACGGCCAACGGGATCGCGGAAGACATTGTCGGTCAGGTCGTCATTGACGGTCGAGACTTCGCCGATCAGCACGTCCGCCCGCTCGCCCCAGAAGGCGTGCCAGACACCTGGCAGCAGCGTCACGCTCTCGCCGGGATCGAGCTTAAGGTGCCCGCCGGCTGGCAAGGTGCGCTGGGCGCCGTCGCAGGTGACGGTCACAGGCGCCTCCAGGTCGATTGAGCCATCCGCCGCCGGCGCAAACAGCTCCAGCACGAGATCGCCGCCGCCGCGATTGATGATGTCTTCCGCCTTGATATTGTGGCGGTGCATCGGCGCGCGCTGCTCCTTGCGCGAGATCATGATCTTTTCCGCATAGAGCATACCCCGGCCTCGGGCAAGATCGGCCGGATCGCCATTACGGACGGTGAACAGGAACAGCCCGAAATCCGCAAAATGCCCTTGTCCGAAATCGGTGACGTCCCAGCCGAGCCGCCGGTTGATGACGTCAGGCGCATCCTGCTGGGCGCGGCGCATGCGCTCTGGCACCCAATCCGCGAAAGGTGGCAAGGCATAGCCGAACGAGCGGATGAAGGCCGCGCTTTCCCGCAGGATTTGATTGACCTCGGATCTTTTCATGCCGCTCTCCCGACCGCGATCTCCGCGGGTCACCCCTGCAAGGCGTCGCAACCGAGCGAGGCCCGTTTAAGCGCGTCCGAACAGCCGCTGCCGGATCCAGGTGAAAATGCCGATGTCGCGCTCATTGGCCGAGGCAATTCTCGCGCTGGGTTTGCCGCCTCCGGCTGCCGAGCCGCCCGAGGATCGGGTGCCGCCATTCACGTCGACATTGCTGTAAGTGTTGTCGTCGGGATCGGCATCGACACCGTCATCATTGTAGCTGGCATCTTCCGGATTTGGCGCGTTCTCATCCTCGCCGCCTTGGTATTCCAACGCTTTCCGGCGACTGGCTTCGTCGGTGACGGCGGGGTTGCGCTCGACGAGAACCTCTTTCGCCTCGCCCTTATACCACTCGCCTTTGCCGCCACCCGGAATCTGGACGCGTGGACGCTCCCAGGCGCCTTCCTTGGTGCGGCGCTGCGCCACCCGCTCCTCCTGCACTGCCCCGCTGCCGACTGATTGCAAAAGGATCTGCGCCCAGGCATTGCGGCGGAATTTATACAGCCGGAATGCGTCGGCCTGCGCATAGACGCTGCCCTGCTGATCGAGCTTCTTCTTGATCAGCGCCGCATCCATATTCTCGGTCTCGGCGTCGACCAGCCGGACGAAGTCGTTGCCTTCGAGCGTCGCGAACACGCTGGTAATGTACCGCGAGACCTCGAGCGGACGGTCGGAGGTCGCCTGGAAGATCGCTTCCGCCGCGCTCGGGCCGGTGCGCTGCTTCAGCCACTCTTTATAGTCTTCCTCGCGGAAATCGAGCGGCACGGCCGCGTAATAGTGGCCGCGATGGTCGAACACCACGTCCTGTATGGGCGCGATAACGGCTGAAGCCGAGGGGCGTCTATCCGGATCGAACTGGTTCTGAAACACCTTGTAGAAGGTTTCCAGGTAATCGCTCATGCCGCCGGTGCGAGCCGCTTCCATGCTCCGTGAAAGCTCGAAAAACGGACCGAACGGCCGGTTCACCGACACGAGCAGGATACAGATGTCGACGAAGATGGCGATGATCAGCGGAATGTAGTCGCGCTGAGTGAGGCCGTTCTCGACCACGGCAACGGGCGCTCCGGTCACCACCGAGGCCGCGCTGTCGGCCCAGCCGATGCCGGAATTGGTCAGGCGCCGGAAGGCTTCGATGACGGCTTCGGAGCCCTCATAGGCCCGCACCTCCGGCGGATCGAGCTGCGGCAGCTCCTCGATGGCGCGCACGACGCCGTTAAGGGCGGTGCGCAATTGCGGGTCGGGACAAACGAAGTTGCCGCCGCGATCGTCGGGGAAAGTGGTCTGATCGGCGCGCGTCTTGAACTCGTCGCGCAGCTGCAGGAGCTGCGGATCATTACGCAGCGCATTAAAGCGAGTGGCAACAAGGCCGAGCTTGCGGTTGAGCTCACCCATGAAAGCACCGCGCCGTCCTGTCACTGGATCGACGATCGAGGGATCTTTGAGGCGGATCTTCTGCAGGTCGGCGTTGAGGCTGGTGAAATCCTGCTTAACGCCTCCCACTTGCTCGGCGATGAAGGTGTTTGCGAACTGGAAACGCTGCGCATCCGCGTCCCGGAGCCGGCGCCGGGGCCCTTCACCGGCACGGCTTCCAGCACAGGTACCGCCGGAGGTGCGTTCGGTTTCCGCCTTCTCGGAGGAGATGCGCGCAAGCGAAGCGAAGGTCGATTGCAGCTGCTCCAGCCGGCTCGCGCCGAGTTGCAGATCCTGTTCCACCTGGATGATCGAATTCTCGGCCGTTGCCGTGGTGACATTGCCGGCCTCCAGATATTTCCAATAGAAGCCGAACGCAAAGCCAACCGAGATCGCGAACAGGATGACATAGCCGATGATGTAGAGCGGCCAAAGCCACCAGCGCAGATGCGCGGAGAACATCGCATCGAGGATGTAGAGGATCATCAGCTGCAGCATGAACACTGCAAAGGCGACGGCGATGCGTGCAACCGTACCGATATCGCCGGAGGACGCGGTGATCAGCTCCATGATGCCGGTATAGGTGGAAATCCAGGCGAGTAAGCTAAGGCCGGCGAGCAACAACACCCACATCCACGAAAAACCAGGCCGTTTGATCGGCACCGCCATTGATCGCAACTCCTTAACCCGCCATGACGGGTTTGCAAACTTCGAGAATCAACGTCACCAACATCCGTATGGTCTAGACCGGGAACCCCTCTTGCGGCTATGGCGCTATGGGAACGCCCGGTCTCAAATCATGCGGAAAAATTCAAAGCTTCTGGTGCCTGAGATCGAAGTGCCTTGAAGGCGCCACGAGGAGAGAACTTCGCTTTCAGGACACTAGGGTCAAAACACGTCCGTTGCTAGCCTGTTCCTGTGCCGGAAAATCGCTGTCTTGCTTCATTATGACAGGAGAGGTGATTGTGTCTTGTGGTGTTCGGCCGAAAAATACGGCGGCAGCGGCGCTTTCCGGATGAGCGCGGCTTTTTTGCATTAGTTAAAAAAGGCTTCAAATTCTGAATAGGGGATGAAGCTTACGGCCTGGCCCTCATTCACCGCCTCAGCGCTCTCGCCGATCTCGATCAGTCCGTCCGATGCGCGCAGTGAGGAAATCAGCCCGGACCCGTCGCGGGGATAAGGTTTCACGGAAAGTTTACCATCTTCGCCAGTGGCCAGCATGCCGCGCAGGAATTCGCGTCTGCCCGTCTTGCGCCGCTTTAGGGCGAAGGCAGCGGTCACGGGATAGCGGCGCGGCTCGCGCCATCTCCCGCCGCCAAGCAGTGTGAGCACCGGCACCGCATAGAGCAAGAAGCAGACGAATACCGCGACCGGATTGCCGGGCAGGCCAAGAAACACGCAGTCGCCGATCTGGCCGAAAGACATTGGCCGTCCGGGCTTGATTGCCAGCTGCCACATCTTCAGCGAGCCGAGCGCATCCAGCGACTTCACGATGTGATCCTCCTCGCCCCGGCTTGCGCCGCCGGAGGTGATCACCAGATCAAACCGGCCTGCGGCGTCGGCAAGGCTGGCGCGAACGCTGGCGGCGTTGTCCGGTAGGATGCCGAGGAGGGTGGCAGGCTGTCCGGCCATGATGCTGAGCGCGCTCAGCATTGGCGCATTGGCATCGTAGACGCGGCCCTCGGTGAACGGGCTGCCTGCGGGGAGCAACTCGTCGCCTGTCGAGATAATGGCAATGCGCAGACGCTTGTAGCTCAGCGCATCGCCAAGGCCGGTCGCAGCGAGCGCAGCAATATCCTGCGGGCGCAGGCGCGAGCCTGCTTCGATGAGCGTCGAGCCGGCCTCTACATCCTCGCCCGCGAGCCGCCGATTGGCGCCGCGCTTTAGACCGCCGGGAACGAAAACGCTCTCACCCTCGACCGTCACATCCTCCTGCATGGCGACCGTATCGGCGCCGTCCGGCATCACGGCGCCGGTGAGGATCCGCAGCGCCTCCTCAGCGCCGATCGGCTGGGAGAAGGCGTGGCCGGCTGCTGCCCGGCCCTTCACTGCGAAACGGCTGCCATTCTCCTGATCGTAGCCGGCATAGGCGAAAGCGTAGCCGTCCACGGCGGCATTGGTGTGCGCGGGGATATTGCGCGGCGCGATGATGGTTTCCGCCAGGACGCGGCCGGCAGCCTCGAGCAGCGGAACGCGCTCCGTCCCCACAACGGGTGTAAGTCGCGATGTCAGGATGCCAAGCGCCTCGGCATGAGTGAGCCTGTCCTTGTCGTGCAGGAAACAGTCGTCGAGCAGCTTGCGTGTCATCAGATCTGTTTGAGTTCGAGATGCCGGACGATCAGGTCGGCAATGCCGGCGACATCGTCAAGTGCATAAACCGGAACGGCACCGGTCTCCACCTCATGGTCGCTGGCGATGGCAACGATGCCCGGAAAGTCTTCTCCCATCGCATCCTGCTGCACCGCCTCGAGCCGCCTTGCCTCGATCTTGGGGTGGTCATGGCGCTTAAAACCCTCCACCAGGACCAGATCCGACCCTTCCAGCCGCCGCAACACGTCTTCCAATGCGGGTTCAGGCTCATCGCGCAACTCATGCATGATGGCGACGCGCTTGGCCGAGATCACTGCGACCTCACGCGCGCCGGCCTCGCGGAACTTGTATGAGTCCCGCCCTGGCTGATCGACATCGAAGGCGTGATGGGCATGCTTTACGGCGGCGACCTTGTAGCCGCGGCGCGTCAACTCGGCGATCAGGCGGGCGGTGAGGGTCGTCTTGCCGGAATTCTTCCATCCGACGATGCCGAACAGAGGCGGCGTCATGGGCTTTCCTTGTTGAGCAGAGCTTCGGCCTCGGCAAGATCGTCGGGTGTGTTGATGTTGAAGAACGGATCGACTTCAACCCCGCCGATCAGCAAAGGCTCGAAGGGTACGGTGACATAGCTGTGGCGCTCAATCCAGTCCTGGACCTTGCGGTGCCCGGCATCCAGATAAGCGGCGAGATCATCTGCCAAGGCGACCGGCCATAGCGCGAATACAAAGTGACTGCGTCCGCTGGACGAGGCAAGGGCGATAGCCCCGCCACCCGCTTCTGCGGCCGCCTCGAGCTTAGCCACCAGATCGGTCGGGAAGAAGGGCGTGTCGCAAGCTGCCGTGACGATCTGCTCTGCGCTGGGGGCATGCATGCGCGTCCATTCCATGCCAGCCAGCAGCCCGGCAAGGGGCCCGGCAAAATCGGCGCTGAGGTCGGGCACGACCGGCAGACCAAAGGCGGCAAACCGCGCCGGATCACCATTGGCATTGATGATAAGTCCATGCACTTGCGGCTTCAGCCTTTCGATGACGTGCGCGAGCATCGGCCTGCCGCCCAGCATTTTGAGTGCCTTGTCCCCGCCACTCATCCGCCGCGATTGTCCGCCAGCGAACACAACGCCGACATAAGAGGTTTTTGTGCTACAGGGATTGGTCATACTCGAAACAATACAGAATTATTAGCGTTGGTGATCACTTCCTTTGGCGCTTCTGGTATCTTAAATGATCATCCGTCGGCGCCGGCACATCCATCGAGCCTGCCGGCTGTCCGTGAGACCAGGGCTTCCTCATGAATGTGACGCCGAGCAAAGACAAGATTATCGATGAGCTACGCCGGGTGAAAACCCCCGACGGGCGCGGCGACATCGTCAAAGAGGGCCTCCTTTCTGAGATTGTGGTTCAGGACGGAAAAGTCTACTTCTCCATCGCCGTGCCGCCCGAGCAGGCTGGCGAATTCGAGTCCATGCGCAAGAGCGCCGAGCGCGCGGCAGCCATGGTGCCTGGCGTGAAGGCGGTGATGGTGACGCTCACGGCCGAGAAAGCTGGTGTAAAGGCCGTCTCCGGCAGTGCCCCCGGCCCCGCCCAGCGGGCACCCGCCGCATCCGGTCTTCAGGGCATCGCCGAGGTGCGCCGCATCATTGCCGTCGCCTCGGGTAAGGGCGGTGTCGGCAAATCGACGACCGCAGTCAATCTCGCGCTTGGTCTCAAAGCGAACGGTCTCAATGTCGGGCTGCTCGACGCCGATATCTATGGCCCGTCGATGCCACGGCTGATGGGCCTTTCGGGCAAGCCCGAGCTCGTTGACGGCAAAGTCCTCATGCCCCTGCAGAACTATGGCATCAAAGTGATGTCGATGGGCTTCCTGGTCGATGAGGAAACCCCCATGATCTGGCGCGGGCCGATGGTGCAATCGGCGCTGACGCAGATGATGCGCGATGTCGCCTGGGGCGCACTCGACATCATGGTGGTGGATATGCCGCCCGGCACGGGCGATGCGCAGCTCACAATGGCGCAGCAGGTGCCCCTCGCAGGTGCGGTGATTGTCTCCACCCCGCAAGACTTAGCGCTTATCGATGCGCGCAAGGGGCTCAATATGTTCCGGCGCGTGAACGTGCCGGTGCTCGGCATCGTCGAGAACATGAGCTATTTCCTATGCCCGCATTGCGGCGAGCGTAGCGAGATCTTCAGCTATGGCGGTGGGCGGAAAGAGGCGCAGCGCCTGCAGGTGCCATTTCTCGGCGAGGTGCCGCTCGACATCCAGATCAGGGAAACCTCCGATGGCGGGCGCCCCATCGTCGCCAGCATGCCGCAATCGGAGCACGCCCAGGTTTATCGGAACATCGCCGCCCAGGTCTGGGCGCAGCTGGGTGAAGGCCTGCAGAGGGCCGCGCCGCGCATCGTCATCGAATAGTGGCTGGCGTTAACGGAGACGCAAGGGGTTGCGTGATATAACTATCCGCATCAAGAAGTTGCGTACTCTGTATGCGTAGTTTGGCCACTGCCCCCCGGCCAGCAGGGTACCCGGACCCCATGAAGGCCGGGAGCCCTGCACCCCGGTGGCCGTTGCTCCCCTGTTCAGCGCGCGGTCCTCACGGCTGCGCGTTTTTTTGTTTATGACAGCAGAACTGGGAGTACAGCGGTGCCGGTGGCGCTGTTTTCCAATTGAGCCGCTAGTGCATCGGACCGAAAAGGTACACACTTTTCGGATAAATCCGATGCATCAACAAAGAGTTAGAGCGCCGCTCGGCGTTCAGCGGAGCGTCCGCCGCGCTAAAAGCCGTTTTCGATGTGGTGAAACACCTGCTCGGCGAAGGAATGGATCACCTGCCCCATGAACGGCGCGGTGAATGAGGCGACCACCAGAATCGCAATAATCTTCGGAATGAAAGTCAGCGTCATCTCCTGCACCTGCGTGAGCGCCTGGAACAGGGCGACGAAAAGGCCCACGGCCATGGCGGCGGCAACGGCCGGGCCACAGGCGAGCAGAATCGTCCAGATCGCCGACTGGACGATGTCGAGCGCGTCGGCTTCGCTCATCGTCAGCTGATCTGAACGCCCGCGGTCAGCTCGACTTCCGAGCCGTCTTCCAGAATGGCGACCGCCCCGCCGCTGATGATCCGGACGGAGGCCACCTTGCCCGCGGTGTCGCCGTCGGCCGAAGTGACGGTGCGCCCGATCACGCTATCGGCTTGCGATAAGGCGAAAGAGGTGAGCAGCGAATCGAGCTTTGCATTGGTTTTGACGCTTTGCTCGACGGCGGAGAAGCTTGCCAACTGCGAGACATGCTCCGTTGGATCCATCGGTTGGGTGGGGTCCTGATTTTTCAGCTCGGCGATCAGCAGCTGCAGAAAGGCGTTGTAATCGAGCGTGCTGCCGGATGGAGTGGTCGGCTGGTTCTGTGCCGAATTCGAGCTTTGCTGAATATTTGCTGCGCTGACGTCCATTATGCGACCTCGCGTTTGTCATCACTATCGATATAGCGCCCGCTGGCTTTCCCCAGGATTGCGTCTTCTAAGGGGAACAGTGACCGCAGCCCTTTCAGCGCATCGTAATAGCGCTCGCCGGCAACCAGCGGCTCGATGGCGCGCAGGCCAGCCAGAATTTCCGGGTTCTCGAATGCAGCCAGCAGCAGCCGGTGCGATTTATCGAACAGCTCCTTACTCATCGTGAAGCTAGCCGGGTCGATCACCATGGTCTGGACGATGAAATAGAGCTGGCGCAGCGGTGTAGTCGCTTGCTCGGGCTGAAGCACGTGATGCTCCAGAAGGAACGTCACGTCATTGAGGAATTCGATCGACACTTTCCGATCGACGCGCAGCACGGCGCCGTTAACAAAGATGCGCTCTCCAGGCCGCAATGACAATTTCATTGCAGCCCCTCGGCGATGGCCCGGGTTACGCCGATGATCCCGTCGAAATTCTCGGAGCGCCCCGCGCGGATTTCCTCGGCTTCGCGCATGATCCAAAGGCCGATAGAGATGAGGTCAGCCCGCAGTTTTTTAGGCAGCTGGTTCTCAGGGTGCGCAAGGTCCTCCAGCAGAAACGCCCAGAGCCGTTGGCTGAAATGGAATGCCTCGATCGCCGCTCGGGACTGCGGGCCTTCCCTTTTGGCATTCTCCAGGAGCGTAATGGCCTGTTGCAACGCCAGACGCTCGCGCGCACGGGCCGTCTGTGGGGTCTCTTCGAGGACTTCCGCATAGGAAAAACGATACATGGCTGCCTCTCTACTGGTTACAAGTAGTTCAAAATGGTGAGCTGCTGGACTTGCGCGGTGAGGGAATAGGCCGTCTGAAGCTGCGTCAGCAGCGAATTCACGCGCACCGTCGCATCGAACGGATCGACAGCTTCAAGCCCGTTGATCTGGTTCGTGAGGATGTCGACCTGCGCCGACATTTTGGTATTGGCACTGGCAATGCGCCCTTGGGCCGTCCCTAAGGTCGCCTGCAGCACCGCCACGTCCTGTACCGCTTCGCCGGCGAGCACGAGTCCCTTCCCGACGACCGTCGAGAAGGTTTCCTTGTTCATGTTCTCCACGCCGAGATCACTTAGCATGGTGTAGACCTTGGCGAGCTTGCGGAAGGCAACGTCGTTGGCATTGGTCGAGGTTTCGATCTTCTCGGAGACGGAGATCCGGCTCTCGACATTCTGGCTGGACGCGCTCGACCAGTTCGTCGACCAGGCCGGCTCCTCGAAAAGATCGGCGAAGGTCGTGTCGAGGAAATTCTCCATCTGCGCGGGGGTGATATTGGCCACCGCTGGGTCCGACTGGGTGAAGCCGAATTCGGCGAGGAAAGCATCCGCCACCGCTTGCTTGTTGGCCGGGGTGGGTGTGGCCTCATAGCTGGTCACAGGCTTCACATCTGTATTGATCCCGCCGAATAGAAAGCCGCCGGCAAAGGAGGTATTGAGCGTGTCGGTGAGCGCGTTGAGGCTGGCCTTGGCCTCACGCTGGACAATCTGCGGACCGGTGGCGGTGTCCCGCGAGGCGATCAGCGTGCCGATAAAGTCCTGGGCCGTCTTCGCCGTGCTGTTCAGCGCTTCCTGGCTGACGTCCAGCGAGGCCGACACCGAAGAATTGGTATCGACGATGTTTTGCAGTCGCGACAGCTCCTGCCGCAGGGAGACGCTATCGGTGGTGCGCGCGCCGAGGGTTAGTCCGACATCGGCATGACGGCCAGAGGAGACCTCTTTCTGCGCGACGAGCAGGCGTTGCTGCAGTTTCAGCACCGTCAGGCGGTTGCCTTCGTTCAGGGCTTTGGTGGAGATGTAGGAGGAAATGGCCATGGCTGTTACGCTGCCGCTATGAGGGCGTCATACATGCTGTTGACGGTGGAGATCAGCCGCGAGGTCGCCTGATAGGAGCGCTCGATCTCCAGAAGTAGCGTCATCTCGTAGTCGAGGTTAACGCCGGTGACCTGCGTCAGAGCATCGACCGAACGCTCCTGAAGCGTCTGGTTGAAGTCGAGGTCGGCCGACGCATTCTGGCGAAGGTCCTGCAGCCAGCCGACGGAAGTCGCGGCAAAGTCCGCAAGGCTGTCCTGGCTGCCCGCCTCAGCGGAGGGATCGAAAGCGCGCGAGGCAAAAATGCCATCCGAAAGCTCCAGAATGCGCGAGTTGAAGCCCGCGGCTCCGGTCGTGTTGTAGACATAGGCCGCGCCGTTGATGCCGCCGTCGCGGATCTTGTTGAGATCGCCGCCGCGCGCGGGATCGATCGCTGCATCAACTGTGATCTCGCCGGCGATACCCGTCACAATGCTGCCGCTCGCCGGTACGGCCGGGCTGCCGCTATAGCTGAAGATGCCGGTGGCGTCGGGGAGGCCGGATCCGCTCTGGTCCTGCTCGGCAAAGGTCTCGATCAGCCCGCGGGCGATTTCATCGAGCTAGACTCTGATAGGTAACGGTGATCGTGTCGCGAACGTCGGTCAGCCCTTTCAGCCTGCCCGAGCCGATCCCCATGATTGCCGAGGGACCGGTAACGGCAACGCCATCGACGATCACGGCATTGCCCGTCGTGGTCGGGGCATAGACGGGCGTCGGGTCGAAGCTGACTTTCCGGGCCGTATTGTCGAACAGGGTGACGCCGCTGTCGGTGTAGACGACGACATCGTTGTTGGAACGCGGAACGACGCGGATGCCAATTTCATTGGCAAGGTCGGACAGCAGCTTGTCGCGTGTGTCGAGCTGGTCCGTAACATCGGCATCGAGCTGGGTTCCTTTCACGATCGCGGTATTGGTGCTCTGGATTTGGGCAAGCAGGCTGTTGACATTGTCGACCGAGTGCTGGATGTCCGCATCGGCCGTCTGTCTGACATCCTGCACCGCTCTTGTCGCCGTGTTCAGCGAGGTCACAAGGTCCGTTGCCGTATTGAGCACCGCTCTGGCGCGAATTGGATCCTGGGGCGCGGAGGAGAAGCCCTGCAGCGATTCCTGCAACTTGCCTACCAGAGCGGCCGGCGAGGAATCCTGCTCGGGATCGCCGACGGTCTGGTTGAGCTGATCGAGCGCATCGATCACCGCCTGCTGCCCACCCACCACGGAATTGGCGCCCAGCACGTTCCGGAATAGCGCCATATCGGCGGCGCGAGTGATCGACGCCAGGCGAACGCCACTACCCGGGATTGAAACGGTTTGTGCGATCTTCCGGCTGGCGAATGGGTTGTTTGCGTTCGCGACATTGCGCGAAACGACAGACGACCTCTCCGACAGGGTGGAGAGCGAGGATCTTGCGATCTCCATGCTCTTCGTCAGGGCCATCGGGACAACCTCACAACTGCACTACGCGACCGCCTCTCGCCTAACGCTTCAAATTCACCACGACGTCCAAGAGGTCGGCGCCGGTTTGGAACACCTTCGAATTGACCTGAAAATTCTTCTCGGCCTCGATCATCAGTGCCAGCTCATCCGCGAGATCGACGGTGGACTGTTCCAGGGCGCTACCTTCGACGAGGCCGAAACTACCCTGACCGGCAAAGCCGACCAGCAGGTCGCCGGAGTCGGTAGAGGGCTGGAATACGTCGCCGGGCAGCGGTGTGAGATTGTCGGGGCTCGGCACCTTAGCCAGCGGGATCAGGTAGCTGGCAACACGCGTGCCGTTCTGATAGACGGCATTGAGCGTGCCATCTTCATCGATCTCGATACGGTCGACGGCCGAGGGGCCATTGCCATTCACCTGAGCGGCAATCACCGTGTAAGGCGCCGCAAGTTGGCTCGACTGCGAAAGATCGAGATCGAGATTGCTACCGCTCGGGATGGGTACGGTGATCGAGGTCGGGCTGCTTGGATCGAGCGCGCCGGTCGTTGGATCAAAGACCAGCGTGTCCGTGACAAGCGGAGGGTTGGCATAGGGGAAACCGCCGCCGACAGGGGCATCCGCCTGGTCGTAGACGGTGATTTCCCAGGTGTCCGCTGCGGTTTTGGTGGTGTAGATGTCGAGCGTCACCTGGCGGCCAAGATCGGCATAGGTCACGAGCGAGGTCTTGTTGGTGAAAGTGGAGGTGGGGGCGTTCGCCGATGGCAGATCGGCCGCCGGAACGATGGCTGCATCTGCCGGCAGGTTGGTAAAGAACGTCCCCTCGTCGGACGGAACCGCCTGCAATGCAAGATCCTGGATGTTGATGTTTTGCAGGCCCGCCGTGCCGTTCGCCACAATCGACGGCGTGCCATTGACAAGGCTATAGCCCATGAGCGCAAAGCCCGCCGCATTGATCAGCTCACCATCGCCATTCGGGACGAAGGAGCCAGCCCGGGTCAGGAAGGCCTGGCCGTTGGTATCCGACACCAGGAAAAAGCCGTCGCCATTGACTGCCAGATCGGTGGACGACGTCGTGTAGCGGAAGGTGCCCTGTTCGGTGATGGCGTGACGCACAGTCGTCGTCACACCGCCCGAAGCATATTCGGAGTTCGTCTGCGCAGGAATGAAGGAGGAGAATTCGGTGAAGGCGCGCTTATAGCCGGTGGTGGCGACATTGGCGATATTGTCGGCGACCGTCGAAAGACGGTTGGACTGCGCCTCCATGCCCGAAGCGCTGGTTCTCATAATGCCCGAAATGCCCATTTCAATTCCTGCTCGCTCTCTTCTACTCACGGGAAGTTAAGGCCCGCCAACTTGTGCGGAGCTGGCGCGCCAGCCTCCCAAACTAGCTGGCAACTCTGAGGGGTTTGGAAATAGATTCTGGAAAATTCGAACGACTTCGCGCTTTTCGCACGTTTTGGCGAAGATCAATCGTAGACGAGGCGGTAGCCAAGATACCGCTGGCTGTCGATCGGATCATAGCCGAGGCGGTGCCTCAACCTTTTGCGCAGCTTGCTGATGTGGCTCTCGACGACATTCTCGTCGATGTCTTCACCGAATAGACCGTAGACGAAATTGAAAATCTGGGTCTTCGTGACCCGCCGGCTCTTATTGCTCACGAGATATTCCAGGATGCGCCGTTCACGCCTCGGCAAGGAGAGCACATCGCCCTTCACCTCCGGATCGCGTCCATCGGAGAACACCCGAATATCGCCTGCGACCTTGCCTTCGGCGTCGCCTTTCGCCCGCCGATGAATCGCCTGGATACGGGCAAGAATTTCCCGCACATGCACTGGCTTGCGCACCACGTCGTCGACCCCCGCCGCGAACAGATCCAGCGTCTCGTCCAGGCATTTGTAATCGTTCATCGCAATCACGGCGGCAGTGGAGCGGCCCTTGATCATGCCCGGCAGCTTATGGCGCTCTACGCAATCGCCGAGCAAAAACGCTTCCACGGCCAGCATATCGGGCTCAGGCGCGGTCTGGACCCAATTCCCGAAATCGGCTGCACTAAACCCAGTCGCGCTCACACCCTCGCGATCGAACCATGACGTATAGCCGTCTTTAACCGTGTCCCGTTCGTCTACGATAACGATCATAGGACCCCCAAATCATCTATGAGTTCTGCTCCTGTCGGGGTAACTTTTGGCTTGACTCCCGTCAACCTTGGGTTGCAATAAAACTTAACTATCTCTATCCCTAGTTGCTCAAATTCCGCGCTGCCGCCGTGCGAATCAGTCCGGTCGCAAGCCGCTCAAGCTCAAGCTGCGGCAACGTCGCTAAGGAAGGAGTCCACGGATTCGCTGAGTGAATCCGCGGCAGTGCGCACCTTTTTCGATGCATCGTCCACCTTGCCCGCAACCTCTGTCGTGCGCTCGATGGAGGTCACGACGCCACCGACACTCGCGACGACGGTCGTGGTGCCGCGTGCGGCCTCCTGAACGTTTCGGCTGATCTCGGAGGTGGCGACCGTCTGCTGCTCAATGGCGGCGGCAATCGAAGTTGCCAGGCTGCTCACTTCCGACATGATGCGGGTGATACCCTCGATGGCTTGCCTTGCGTCGTGGGTTGACGACTGGATCTCGCCGACCTGTGTGGCAATTTCCTCCGTCGCCTTGGCAGTCTGCGTCGCCAGCGCCTTCACCTCGCTTGCCACCACCGCAAAGCCTTTGCCAGCTTCCCCCGCACGCGCCGCCTCGATGGTGGCGTTGAGGGCAAGCAGATTGGTCTGATTGGCAATGCTGCGGATGAGTTCGACAACTGTGCCGATCCGTTCGGCGGCGGTCGAGAGCACAGCCATCCGATTGGCTGAGGCAGCGGCCTCGCTATCGGCCTGAGAGACCACGGAGGTCGTGCGCGCCACGTTTTGGCTTATCTCGCGGATGGACTGCGCGAGCTGCTCTGCCGAATCGGCAACCACCTGCACATTCGCCGAGGCGTCGCGCGAGGCATGCGACATGGAGCCCGCCTGGCTGCTGGCATCGCTTGCGGTGCGGCTCAGCTCGCCGGCCGCACCCTGCATATTGGACATATTGCCGGCAACCTGATCGAGCAGAACCTTGACCTGATTGCGGAACCCGTTGATCAGGCCCTCGATATGCTCCTGGCGGCGCCTGCGCAGTTCCTCCTCGCGCGCCTGTGTCTCCGCAAGCCCGCGTCGGTCGATCTCCCGGTTACGGAAGGTGGTGACCGCTCGCGCAATGACGCCGATTTCATCGCTGCGCGTTTCGTAAGGCACCGGCGAGGTGGTGTCGGAGGCGGCGAGAGCTTCCATTCGCGCAACCAGCGCACCGAGCGGCCGCGTGACGAGCCGCGACAGCATCACCAGGATCACGATTACCACCGCGAGCATGGCGAGCGACAGCTTGGTCACGAGGCTGAACTGGACGCTGCTGAGATAGGAGCTGACCACGTCCAGGTTCCAGGCGATCACCAGATGCCCGTAAGGCTGCCCGCTGGAGTCCTTGCCCGCCGGGACGATGGAGATCAGTTCGTCGCCTAACTGGATCGACCGGGCGGTGTTCTCTGCACCGCCTGCAGCGGTCTTCGGCAGATTGACGAGCCGCGCGGTATCGTTGCCCGGCTCGGCATATTGAGTGAGCAACTCGCCCCCCGCTGTCACCGTTGCAAGCGCTTTGATCGGCTTCTTGGGGTCCTCGAGAAGCTGCTTATAGGCTTCGGCAATCACGTCAGTTTTTTTCCAGCGGATCGCACCGGCGATATTGGCAGCAATTTGCCTGGCAATCTCCTTCCGGGAGGACTGGAATTCGGACCGGAAGTCGCGCTCCACCACATGGATAATCATCATGGTGGTGGTGGCCATGGAGATGAGGCCCACGGCGACCACGATCGCGGCAATTTTCAATGAGAGCGAGAACGCCGTCTGCGAGCGGCTTTTCTTGGCAGAGGGGCTTGATGGCATGAGTGTCTTGTTCGCTCGGACGGCATTTACTCTAGAGCTTTAGGACGAGAGCTGATCGATGTTGATGCCGAAGGTCACAGCGCCGATCGCCTTGCCCGTTTCGGGATCTTTGATCGACACGCTCACCTGCATCTGCAAGGTCTGCGTCGACTCATCCTTTTCGACCTTGTCGAAGAACACGGCGTCCGGACCGATCTGGAAAGTCTTCTGCCATTTCGCCTCGTCGCCCTGCCAATAATCGGAGGTGATGTCGCTCTGGCCAACATTGAGGCCTTTGTCGTCCATAACGAAAACTTCGGTGATCACGCCCTTGGCGTCGGCTTTCTTTTTCGCCAGGAAGGCCGAAAGCTCGTTTTTCACGACGCTGTCAATCAGCGGCTTCTGGGCAGCATCGACCTCGGCACGCCATTGCTTGTCGAGTTTATCGATCTCAGCCTGGGCGATGTTGGCATGCTTGGTGTTCTGAGCCTTGATGGCGTCGATGACGGTCTTATCGCTCAGCCAGGTAATCAGATTGCCTTTGAGATAGCTCTCGACCTCTTTGACGGGAGCGTCTTCGGCGAAAGCAGGGGCAGCGAGCAGCAAGCTTGCAAAAAGGGTGGCCACGCGCAGGAAACGCGACTGCATCTGTCATCTCCTTATGAAAACCGGAGCCAGCCGGTTGGGACACAAGGATTGACTAGCTTAAAGTTGTTAAGAGCGTGAAAACAACCTCTGGCTGATTGCGCGCTTAACGCATTTCGTGATTACGTCGGATGAAAACGAAGCACTGCGCCACCTCTGCGCACGGACCAAATCTCCGCAGAAGCAGGATCCGGCAAGCATCGGCACGTGCTATGGAACAATGGATCTCCGTTCCCAGCTTTAGCGAGGACAAGTTTCACGGGGATTTCGGCTGTGCCGACGGCGCTGTTCCATCTGAGCCGATCACGCGCTAGCTATTCGGCTGGATAAGCGGCCGGAAGCCCGTGAGAACCGCCTCATAGACGGAGCGCTTGAATGGAACAGTCACACCGAGCACCTCTTCGGCGGTGGCCCAACGCCAATCGCTGAACTCAGGCGCATGCCCACCGGGCGGGGCATGGATATTGAAATCGCTGTCCTGACCCAGAAACCGCATCGCGAACCATTTCTGTCTCTGCCCGCGATAGCGTCCCTGAAGCGCAACGCCGAGCAGCTGCGGCGGCAGATCATAGTGATACCAAACCTGCGCCTCGCCGATGACCGCCACCTTCTCGGCTCCGGTTTCCTCCAGCAGCTCACGGCGCGCGGCAATAGCGGGATCTTCGTCTGGGTCAATACCGCCCTGCGGCATTTGCCAGCTTTCCGCGTCTTCGAGGATGCTATCGCGCCGACGGCCGATCCAGATCCGGCCTTCGCTGTTGAGCAACACGATGCCGACGCAGGGACGATAGGGCAGATCGTCGTGTTCCAAGAGGCTTACGGCCTTTATCAGGATAAATCAGGAGCCTGGGTCAGCGCGCCGACGGGCACGAGGGTGATGCCCTCCGCCGCCAGCTTCTCCGACCACGCCTGCACTTGCTGGATGGTGACCCTGGAGGCAGTGCCGATACCGATCGCGCTACCCCGCTTCCGGGCGATCTGCGCGAGACGCGTTAACGCCTTATCGATCGCCGCCGGAGAGGACGGCGCATCGATGATAACCTCGGCTGCGCCGTAGCGCAGATTGACCTCGCGCGCAAGCAGGCGGGCAGTGGTATGGCTGCGGTTGCTTTCGGCGACATAGACGAGGCCGCGCGCTTTTAGGTCTTCGAGCACCGGCTTGAGCGACGCCTTCGACTGCAGCATCTTGCCGCCCATCAAATTGGTAACGCCGCTGTAGCCGTCAAACCGCTTTAACACCTCTTCCAGACGCTGGGCATTCTGCTCGGCGGACAGTGAGGTCAGCAAGGTGTCGGGGCCGGGATTGCTGGTCGGATAATCCGTCGGCTCGAGCGGAAGCTGCACGATGATTTCGTGGCCTTTCTCCCGCGCCTGTGCGGAGAGTTGCTGGCTGCTCGACCCATAGGGCCAAAAGCCAAGCGAGACGGCCGACGGTAGGCTATCGATCGCATCGGCACTCTCCTGGTTGCGGCCGACGCCACGCAAAAGCAGGGCGATACGCGCTGACGTGGGCTTCGTTGCCTCTGTCGTCGCGAACTGCACGCCCCCCAAATTGCCGTCTGCCGCCGCCACACGCTCGCCTGCCGACGGAATATTATTGGGCCGGCGCGACGGCACCGGCGGCGCTGGCGGAGGGGGAGGAGGCGCAACGACCGGCGCTTCCGCTGTCTCTACCGGGGCGGTGCCGACGACATCGGGAGCAGCAGGCGGAGCAGCCGAGACGGCCGGAGCGGCGTCGGTGGCGGCGAGGTCGGCGGCCCCACGCAAGCCATCCCGCCCAGCAGGCGGACCGGGTGGCGGCACGGCACTCAGCAGGCTGGGACCCTCGGACTGTGGCTGGTTGGCTGCCGCAGCGCCGGGCGTCGGACCTTCGGCCGTGGGGCCGGAGCTGGGCGGCGCAAACACACGGGCAATATGACTGTCGGAGGGGCTGTCGGCCGGCGGCACGCCTTGAGGAGATACCTCTCGAAACAGCGGCCCATCATAATTCAGCCCGGCAAGGGCCGTTCCCGCCGGCGGCGGCGGAACAGGCTCCCCTTGCCCAGCTTGGGTGCCCGGCGTCGGCCCCGCGTCACTGGCGGGAGCAGTTTCCGGCTGTTCGTGCACCACCGAGGCTTGCTCGCGCGGCTCGCCGCCCGGCTGTTCCGAAGCAGGTTGGCCGTCGTTCGCGGCATCCGGGGACTTATCTTCTTCGCCGGCATAGGGGTCGAGCGCCGTCTTGGAATTGCCACCCGTCTCAACGGCCGGCATGCCGCTCACGTCGATGTCGAGGACAATTCGGGGCCCGCTGACAGATAGCGGAGGCTGTAGCGCAAAAAAGGCAATCGCCCCCGCGAGAGTAATGAACACGGCCGTAGCAGTGTAGAACAGTGCTTTCATGACCCCGTTTGCCTTCAGGAGCGAGCAACGGCTTTCGCGCTCACTATGCAGCGATTCGCCTCGCCTCAGCCGAACCTATAGCACTTGTTCCCAACAACAAAGGCGCCCCGAGCCGGCGCATTGCGCCGGCTCGGACCGCCGTATCGGATGGGCAGAATGCGGCGTTAATTGGCCGTCTTATCCTGCTGCTGAGGGATTTCAACCTTTTTCTGCTCCTCTTTCAGGCCGTGCAGGAAATCGATCGCGTATTTCAACTGCGTGTCTTTTTCCTTCTCCTTCGGCACATAGGCTGAGCTGCCGGCATTCTCACCGTCGGCATTCTTCAGATGCCCTCTGAGGCTTGCCTCGCCACGCGGTTGGCCCGAGGCGGAGGAGGCCTGCTTGAGATCGTCGGGGACATCTTCCTCGACCATTACGTCAGGATCGATGCCCTTGGCCTGAATGGACCGGCCGGATGGCGTATAATACCGCGCCGTGGTGAGACGGATCGCACCGTTCGAGCCGAGCGGGATGATGGTCTGCACCGAGCCTTTGCCGAAAGAGCGCGTGCCGACGATTGTCGCCCGCTTGTGGTCCTGCAGCGCACCGGCGACGATCTCCGAAGCAGAGGCCGAGCCGCCATTGATCAGCACGACGATTTTCTTCTCGTCAGCCAGATCGCCGGCCCGGGCGTTGGAGCGTTGCGTCTCGTTGAGATTGCGCCCGCGCGTCAGCACGATCGCACCCTTGTCGAGGAAGGCATCGGAGACCGAGATCGCCTGGTCGAGGAGACCGCCCGGATTGTTGCGAAGATCGACGATATAGCCCTTGAGATCCGTTCCGATCTTCTTCTTCAGATCGGTAATCGCCAACTTCAGCTCGTCATAGGTCTGCTCGCTGAAGGTCTTGATGCGGATATAGCCGATGTCGCCTTCCTGCTCGGCGCGCACCGGATTGATGCGGATCACATCCCGGACAATCTTCAGATCGAAGGGATCAGCGACGCCCTTGCGGATGACGGTGACGGTAATCGGCGTATCCACCGGCCCGCGCATCTTCTCAACCGCCTGCTCAAGCGTCATGCCCTGGATGGACTGGCCGTCGAGCTGGGTGATCAGGTCCCCGGACATCACGCCGGCCTTTTCGGCGGGCGTATTCTCGATCGGTGCCACGACTTTGACCACCTGGTCTTCCATCGTCACCTCGATACCGAGGCCGCCGAACTCGCCGCGGGTCTGCACCTGCATGTCGCGGAAATGTTTGGGGTTGAGGTAGGTCGAGTGCGGATCGAGACCGCTTAGCATGCCGTTGATGGCGGACTCTATGAGCTCGCTATCATCCGGCTTCTCCACATAGTCCGCGCGCACGCGCTCGAGCACCTCGCCGAACAGGTCGAGGGACTTGTAAACGTCCGCATTCGCCGCGGCGGCCGTCTGGGACCGCGTGGCATTGATCATCGAGGTGCCCGCGGCGACAAAGGCCAACATAACGAGCACCCAAACCGCAAAGTCCGATTTCCGCATATTCTCAACCTTCTTTCACGCCCTGAGACCACCATGGGTCTGGATCGACCGGGCGGGCATCCTTCCGGAATTCAATATACAATGATGGGCCGCGAGACTGGGCTTCGTCTGCCGACTGGGGCGCAGCTTTTCCCATCACCGCCACTGGCTCTCCCGCAAGAACGAACTGACCAACGGACGTGTAGATCTGATCCATGCCTGCCAAGAGTATATGATAGCCCCCACCGGCATTAATGATCAAGAGCTGGCCATAGCTGCGGAATTGTCCGGCATAGATGACCCAACCGTCGGATGGGGAAGCGATTTGTGCATCACCGCGAGTTTCGACGACTATACCTTCTGACTTTCCGCCCGTCTCATCTCGTGTTCCAAAGGATTTAATTTTCTTGCCGACACAAGGAAAGGGCAGCTGGCCTTTCACCTTGTCGAACGGCAGAGCTGGTTTCAGCCGTCCGGGCTGTACAAATGCGATCTGCTTTGCTTCTGGCTTCAGCTCGACTACAGGGCCCAGCCGTTTCAATTCGGCTTCATAAGCTGCAAGGTTCGAATTCTGTACAACCTCCGAATCAAGGCGCTGCAGGAGCTCACCCAGATCGGTAACGGCACGGGTGTGACGTGACGCCGCAACTTTTAAGTCTTCCAGCTTGGCGAAATTGCCGCGTAGCCGCTCACGCCGCTCGGCGAGCAGCAAGGTGATCTCATCACGCAAATGGGCGGACTTCTCTTTTTCGGCACCAAGGCGCGCCTGCTGGTCGTGGCTCTCGGCAAGAACTTTGTCCAGCTCGGCAAGGCGGCTTGCCAGCCGGTCGGATTCCTCTTTGAATTTCGGGAAGAACGAGGACAGCACCATGGCGCTGCGCACCATTTTTAGTGCATCGGACCGCCGCGTGGCCAGGATTGGAGGCGGCTCGCGGCCCATGCGCTCCATGACGGCCAGCATCTGTGCGATCGTGCTCCGGCTCTCACGCAGCTGCACCCGGATTTCGGCTTCCTGAGCGGTGAGCTTGTCGAGCTGGCCTTCGATTTCGGTAAGACGCTTCTCGCTTTGCTGTGCGTTGCGCCCGGCATCGATCAGCCTGGCCTGAAGATTGGCGCGTTCGCTGTCCAGCGCTTTGGTCTCGCTCTCGAGGCTCTCCTGTTCCTGCTGGATCTTCTCGAGATTTTTCTGGTGTTCTTGAAAGAGGCGCCGCGCCTCCTCGATATCGATGTCATCAGCCTTTTTTTCGGCGGCGTTGCTTTTCTTTTTTTCTTTAACTTGGTTCTTTGCCAGAATGAGCGGTCTTGCGGCAGGCTCGGCGGCATCCGCGACGACGGCCGGCAGCGAGCAGCACAAGGACGCCCAGACCGTCAAGGCCACTAGATGCGCGCTCGCCTGGAATCGCCCTCTTTGCATTCGAACAGTGCTGATTTGCTCTTAGTGACGTAGAAATGCGTGCCGGTTTTACCAACTAATCATTATTCCGCAAGAAATTCACGGGCAGCAAACGCGCTGACGGCCGGTCTGTCACCAATCAGTTCATAGCATCGCGAATGCGGCGGGCGCAAACCTCGCGTGGAAAGAGGGCAAAGACAGGGCAAAAGGGCGGGATCCTATGCGGCGATAGAGCCCACAGCAAAATCTGGCCCGCTCAGCGGGCCAAGGTGCAAGCGGAGTACCGTCCTTCCTTCGCGCACGGCCGCTCAGGTTTTATTGCAGATTTTGCCGCTCGACGATGCTGACACCATCCGCGATGCGATCGTTGGGATGCAGAATCACGTGGTCACCCTCGCCCAGCCCGCTTTCCACCACCGCGGCGCGCGAATTGCGTTCACCCAGGCTGACTTTCTGCAGGCTGGCGCGGTCCTGCGCTGCTTTGAACACAGCCCAGCTGTCGCCCTGACGAAACAGCGCGCTGAGCGGAACAGTGAGGGCCCTGTCCGTGCTCCAGACGATAATCCGCACATAAACGCGGTATTCATGGCCGAGCCGCTGCCAGGCTTCGGGCGGATCAGTCAGATCAAGGCGCACGAACACGCGCTGCTCTTCGATACCCAGCGCCGAGATCTTCTCAAAGCCGGCCGGCTCGATGCGCCGTACCCGCGCATGGAGCGGCGGTCCGCCCCAATCCTCGACAAGGGCTTCGGCGCCTTCTTTCACGCGCACGGCATCGCTTGAGAGGAAATCGACCACGATCTCCAGATCGCTGTGCTGGCCAAGTTCGGCCAGCGGCGTGGCGGGCGCAACGACCGTCTCGCTTTCCGTATTGATCTTCAGCACCTCACCCGTAATCGGGGCCATCACATTGACGCAGCAGGGGCCGTTGCTGCTATCCGATGCGCTCGTGGGCTCGATCAGATTGGCCTTTGCCTGCTCCAATTCGCGCATGCGCATAGAGATCTCGGCCTTGCTGCTGGCGATGGCGGCTTCCTTGGTACGCAGATCGCTGGCTGCCGCCTCGAGGGTGCGCTCCGGGGCGATGCCGCGCTGGGCGAGGCGCTCGGCGCGGTCTTTCTCACTGGCGGCGAACTCCTGCTCGGCATTTGCGCGCGCCAGATTGGCCTGTGCTAGGGTGAGCGCTGCTTCGGCGATCTTGACCGAGGCTTCAGCCGCGCGGCGGTTGCGCTCGTCCAGGAAAGAAGGCGCCGTCGGCAGGATGGCGGCGATGAGCGTCTTGTCCTTCTGGACATGATCACCGACCTCCAGCGCGGAACGCAGCACGCGCCCCCCTATCGGGGCGGAGACAACATAGACCTCGCGGATACGGGCCACGCCCTCGTCATCGACGGTGACCTGCAGCGGCTCATGCTTGATCGCGGCCAAATCAACCGGGATCGGATTGGGCCAGAAGCCATAGGCGAACGCCGCAATCACGATAATGCCGATGGCGCCCCGAAACAGCCAGCGCCGCGCGCTTTGCCCCATTTATCTCATTCCCGCGTTTTCAAAACGGCGATCAGGTCGAGCTGATCAATTCTGCGGCGCACGAGAGCTGCGGAAACCGCCGCCGCGACAATAGCGGCAAGCGCCGCTTTGGCATAGGTGGCTCGTTCAACGACAAAGGGGATGCGGTAAAGGTCGGTGTCGAGATTGGCGGTGACGATTTTCGCCAGCATATAGCCCATTGCCCAGCCGAGCGGGATGGCAAAGACGACCAGAATGGCGATCTCACCCAGCAGGATGCGCGATACCTCCCCGCGCGTGAAGCCGAGGATACGCAGGCTCGCCAGCTCCCGCGCGCGCTCGGAGAGCTGGATACGGGCGCTGTTGTAGACCACACCGAAGGTCACGATCGAAGCAAGCGAGATATAGACCCAGGTGATGATGTTGAGATTGCGCGCCAGCGTCGCCCGGAAGGTTTTCAGCGACGCATTCAGCAGCGAAACGCTGGCGACCGCCGGCAGGTCCTTCAGCTCGTTGTGGAGCGCGCCAAGCCGCTTATCATCGATCATCAGATTAGCCGCCGAGACGGCACGCCCATCGCCGAGCGCGGCGTCAAGGCTGGCAAGGTCCACATAGGCGTTGAGGCCGAGATAGCCCTGCACAATCGCCGTCACTGGCAGGTCGAATTGCCGCCGGCGGCCGGATTTTATCTCGACACGCACTGTCCGACCGATGCCGACGCCGAGAATTTGCGCCAGCTTCTCGCTGAGAGCGATGCCGCTCTCCGGCACGGTCATCGGCTTCAGGTCGGTATCGAGAAGGCGCTGTAGATCGGTCCCAGGCGGCAGGCCAGTGATTGCCACGCGTTTGTGCCTTGCGCCGTTGCGCAAGGTGACTGGCACGGAGCGATAGACTTCCGCCGTGAGCACACCCGGCAGGCGCTGCAACTCCTCCTCGATGCGCGCCGGCCGGATCTCGGTGAAAGAAACGGACACGTCCTGCCGCAAGGTGCGGAAGTAGGTGACATCGATCATGAATTCGACGGAGTCGACCGGGTGGAACGAGACGATCAAGAGTGCGACGGCACTGGCGATGCCGGCAATCGTGAGCAGCGCACGCGTCGGATAGCGGGTCAGATGGCGCAGGATCATCATCGTGGATTGCGACAGGCTGCCGAGGATGCCGAGCTCGCCGAGCCAGGAGCGGTGATAGCGCACCGGCGCCGGAGGGGCCATGGCGACCGCGGGCGGCAGCTGGATAGCCTGCAGCACCGCACGGATACCGCCGGCCAGCGCCGCGGCGAGGCTAATTCCACCGGCTATAATGTAGATGTCGGCAGGCATCAGGAAAACCAGGAAAGGAAAGTGGAAGAACTCCGCGTAAAGCGTCGTCAGACTGCGTCCCATCCAAGTGCCAATGCCAAAGCCGATCAGGATGCCGCCTATGGCGATCAGGCCGGTGAACTTCAGATAGTGCATGCCGATGGCGAACCCGCCATAGCCGAGCGCCTTGAGAAGCCCGATCTGTTCGCGCTCCAGCGCAATGATGCGGGCGAGCGCCATATTCAACAGGAAGGCGGCGACAGCGAGGAAGATCGGTGGGACGATGCGCGCCAGGCCCTCGAGCTGCGTCAGCTCGGCGTCGAGGAAGGCATGCGATTGCTGGTCCTTGCGGGTGTAGCTGTCGAGGCCGCCATAGGGCGCAAGGATCGCATCGATCCGATCGAGTACATCCTCCTCGATGGCGTCCCGGCGTAGGCGGAACGCGGCATCGTTGAACGCGCCCTTCATGTCGAAGGCCGCCGCCGCCGCGTCGTAGGGATACCAGAGCACACCGAAGCGGCGATCGTCCGGCACCAGATTGCCGGGGGCGAGCGCATAGATGAACTCCGGTGAGAGCGCAAGCCCAACGATCGTCAGCTGGCGCTTGCGCCCGTTCAGGATCGCGCCGACCTGGTCGCCCGGCCCTAGCTTGTTAGCCTTGGCGAAGGCCTCGTTAACGATGACCTCGTCGTCGCGGCGCGGATCGGGCCAGCGCCCCTCGCGCAGGAACAGCGTGTTGAGCGCCGGCTCGCCGAAAACCGGCAGCGAGATCAGCCGGCCGGAGACCGGTTCGTCCAGCCCCGCAACGTCGAGGATCGCCGCGCCGCTGACCCGCGTCTCAACCGCCGAGACGCCTTGGATGCGGGCAAGCTCATCGCGCAGATGGTTCGGCACGCGCCGCGCCTGGGCAAAGACATCGGCGAAGCGGTAGCGCTCGTAATAGGCCCGGCGCGTTTCGCTGAGCGACCGGTGAGCGCCAACGGCGATAATCATCGTGGCAACGCCGGCGGCGATCACCAGCGCGATCGCGATCGCCTGTCCGCGCATATGCACGAGGTCGCGGATCAGCTTTTTGTCGAGTGCAGCGACCGCCATGAGTTCACATGCCCCTACCAGCTCAGCTCTGCGGGGGCGAGTCGGTGCGTATTTTCCTCGATCCGCGCGATCCGTCCGTCGTGAAAATAGATGACCCGGTCGGCGACATCCTTGATCGGCGCATTGTGGGTGATGATGGCTGTCGTCGTGCCGAGCTGATCGTTGATGGTAACCAGGGCCTCGATGACGCGAATACCGGTCTTGGAATCGAGGGCACCGGTCGGCTCATCGCACAGCAGCACTTTGGGACGTTTGGCAATGGCGCGGGCGATCGCGACCCGCTGCTGCTCGCCGCCCGAGAGCTCTGCGGGAAAGTGGTCCATGCGCGGCTTGAGACCCACCAGATCGAGCGCCTCTTCCGGCTGCATCGGCGCCTGGGCTATCTCGGTGACGAGCGCCACATTCTCGCGGGCGGTGAGGCTGGGAATGAGATTATAAAACTGGAAGACGAAGCCGACATAAGCGCGCCGGTAGCGGGTCAGCGCGGACTCGTTCATAGCGGTGAGATCGAGGTCTTCGAACATCACCTTGCCGCTGGTTGCCACGTCCAGCCCGCCAAGGATGTTGAGCAGTGTCGATTTGCCCGAGCCCGATGGGCCGAGCAGCACCGCGATCTCACTGCGATAGAGCTCCATGGAGACGCCGCGCAGCGCTTCAACCTTGATGGTGCCAGTGTCGTAGATCTTGATCAGGTTCTCGGCCCGAAACGTCACTTGCCGAGCCGCGTCTGGCTGCTGCGCAACATTCATCGGTGACAGCCCATTCCCGTCGCACCATGTCTTCACGCATACGCTTTACGCGAAATTATCCCATTGGTGTAGGTCAGGAGGACGAGGAGGAGGGTCGCAGCGAAGACGGCGAGACCAGCTTCGATGACGTCACCGGTCCGAATGCAAACAGCGCCCGGATGTCCGGCACCGCAAAGATCGCCGCCAGCAGCAGCCCATCGAGGCCGAGCACGATCCAAAGCGTCGGATTGTGGCGTGTGATCGCCTCGCGCAGCGAGATGACGAAGGAGCGGTTGCTGAGGATCATAATAGCGTTCGCCAGCACCAGGCTCAGGAAAGTGAGCGAGCGCGTCTCGTCCTCCGGCCGGCCGGCAAAGCTGGCGGCGAGGAAGAAGGTGGCAACCATGCACAGCGCGGCGGTACCTTGCACGAGCGCTTTGAGCAGCACGGCTCGCGACAGCAGCCGGCTGCGGATGTCGCGCGGCGGCCGTCCCATGATGTTGGCTTCCGCCTGCTCGGCTTCGAAGGCGATCGAGGAGACCGGATCGACAATCATCTCGATGAAGGCGATGTGCACCGGAAGCAGCATCAGCGGCAGGCCGAAGAACAGCGGCAGGAGCGCAAGTCCCGCGATCGGCAGATGCGCGGCAGCGACGAAGGTCATCGCTTTCTGCAGATTATCGTAAATACGCCGGCCAAGACGGATCGTCTTGACGATGGAGGCGAAGTCGTCATCGAGCAGCACGATGGCGCTTGCCTCGCGCGCAACATCCGTACCGCGCCCACCCATGGCGACGCCGATATGCGCAGCCTTCAGCGATGGTGCATCATTGACGCCGTCGCCGGTCATTGCCACCACCTCGCCATTGGCTTTGAGCGCATTGACGATTCGCAGCTTCTGGTCCGGGCGGACGCGGGCGAACACTGTGGCGTGAGTAACGCGCGCGGCAAAAGCTGCATCCTCCAGCTGGTCGATCTCGGTGCCGGTGATGACATCCTCGCCATCGATGCCGGCCTGATTGGCGATCGCACGCGCCGTGGCCGGATAGTCGCCGGTGATCATTACCACCCTAATGCCGGCCTCGCGGCATTCGCGCACCGCGGCAGGAACATTGGCTTTCAGCGGATCGGCAAGCCCGGCCAAACCCAGATAGGTGAATGCGAACGCCGTTTGCGCGTCCGGCAGGTCAGCCCGCTCCCATTCGGCGCCGGCGATTGCCAGGACGCGCAGGCCAGAGGCCGCCATGCGCTCAGCCTCCTCATGCATGCGGGTGCGCGCCGCCTCGTCGAGACTGCAGAGATCGGCAATCGCCTCCGGCGCCCCTTTCGCGGCTGCGACGAAGCCGCCCTGCCCCGCCTCGCTCCACACCTGTGTCATGGCAGGCAGCGCGGGACAAAGCGGATAGAGCCGCTCCAAGAGCCGGCCCTCATGCGGAGCCTCGCCGTCCAGCAGTTCGGCGCCGCGGGCGTGAAACGCCTTCTCCATCGGGTCGGCGGGATTGGGCTGGCTCGCCAGGATGCCGAAGCGGAGCAGCGTGCGAAGCGACGGCGTTAGCGTCGTCGCGCCCATATTGCTGCGCCAGCGAACGGAGCCATCCGACATTTCGGCAATCGCCATGCGGTTTTCGGTGAGCGTGCCGGTCTTGTCGGTGCATAGCACCGTTGCCGAGCCAAGCGTTTCGATCGCTGAAGCCCGCCGCGTCAGCACATCGATCCGCGAGATGCGCCAGGCGCCCATCACCAGGAATACCGTGAGAACCACCGGAAACTCTTCGGGCAGCATGGCCATGCTGAGCGCCAGCCCTCCGAGCAGGCCTTCGAGCCAGCCTCCGCGAAGCAAGACGTAAAGCAGGCCGACAATGAGGCTGGTGCCGAGGCCGACAACGGCAAAGACTTGCACGAAGCGGCGGATCTGGCTCTGCAAGGGCGGCGCCTCGGCCTCGATGCCGTGCAGGCTTTTTCCGATCTTGCCGATCTCACTATGCGGGCCGGTAGCCGTGACCCGCGCCAACCCGCTCCCAGCGACGATCAGCGTCCCCGAAAAGAGAGCGGCATCCGCAGCGTTGCCGCCGGCGATTTGCGCCGTCTTGCGCACGGCAACGGATTCGCCTGTCAGCAGCGACTCATCGACGGCAAGTTGGGGCGGGGTGAGAAGGGTGGCGTCGGCAGGAATGCGATCGCCTTCGCTCAGCACGAGAACATCGCCCTGAACCACCTCACGCCCGGCAATGCGCCGCCGCTCACCATCGCGGATGACAAGCGCGCGCGGGCTGGTCAGGTCGCGCAGGGCCGTCAGCACATGCTCGCTGCGCACCTCCTGCACGACGGTGATGAGAATGGAGGCCGAAGCCAGCCCAACGATCAGCACCGCTTCATGGAAATCGCCTAGGGCGAGATAAACGACGCAGGCCGCAACCAGCATCAGGAGCATGGGCTCCTTCAGCACCTCGATAATGATGCCGATTGTGTTCCGGCTATCCCGCCCCGGCAGCTCGTTCGGGCCATCAGCCGCGAGGCGTGCCTCGGCTTCGGCCTGACTCAATCCTGTGAGGGCACCGACATCGTGCGACATCGTGTGGAGCATGTGTCTCTTCCCGCGTCGCGTCGATGGATCGGCGCCGTCAACGGCAGATCAGCACGGGAATGGTGCTTTTACTCACCACCTCGTTGGCTTCGCTGCCGAGCAACAGGCGCGCAAAACCGCTGCGGCCATGGGAAGACATCACGATCAGATCGGCTCCCCGCTCCCGCGCCGTTTCGATAATGCCCTCGGCGGGAAGGCGGTCCTTGACATGCAGCGTCTCAGAAGGGACGCCCGCCGTCTTGGCGGCCTCAGCCACCGCGGCCAGGATGTCTTTCGCGCTGCTGGTCACGACCCTGTCGTAGTCATCCGGCGGGAAGGCGACGCCAACTTCGCCCACAGCAACGGATGTCCAAGGCGCCGTCACATGGACTGCGAGCGTGTCAGCGCCAAGCGCCTTTGCCAGCGCGAAGCCCTGATCGACGGCCTTCTGCGCCAGTTCCGATCCGTCGGTGGCAATGAGAATATGCTTGTACATGTCGTCCTCCGATCGCTGAGAAGGGCGCGAAGCTCCTTCTAAACCCTCACCACGCCCGGCAATGGAGAAGCTTACCGACGCATGGGCGCCGGGCGCTTTGATCCGCATCAACGGCCGCGGATTTTGAGATTCCAAAGTCTCGCCTACGCCCGATGCGCAGGCAGCGCTTCAAGGAAAGTCACCGCACGGCCCGTACCGGGGCTTAGGAGGTCGCCGTCGCGCATGACGACGGTGCCGCGCACGATGGTGGCCATGGGCCAGCCGGTGACACGCATGCCGGCATAAGGCGTCCAGCCGCAGCGGCTGGCGCTCCCAGCATCGGTAAGCTCGCGCTCAGCCTTCAGATCGACAAGCGTGAGATCGGCGTCATAGCCGGCGGCGATCCGCCCCTTGCCAGCAATGCCATAGACCCGCGCCGGGCCATGACTGGTCAGATCGACGAGGCGCTGCAACGTCAGCCGGCCGGCATGCACATGATCCAGCATCACCGGCACCAGCGTCTGCACGCCCGGCATGCCCGAGGGCGAGGCGGGATAGGGCTTCGCCTTCTCCTCCAGAAGATGCGGCGCGTGGTCCGAGCCGACCGTGTCGGCGATACCTTGGCGCACCGCCTCCCAAACCGCAGCGACCTGTCCGGCCTCGCGGATCGGCGGGTTCATCTGCGCGCGTGTGCCGAGGCGGTCGTAACAGTCCGGTGCAGCAAGGGTAAGATGATGCGGTGTGACCTCGACCGATGCGATGTCGCGATGCTGGGCCAGCAGCGCCATTTCCTCGACCGTCGAGACGTGCAGCACATGGACGCGTTTCCCGGCCGCTCGCGCGAGCCGCACCAGGCGCTCGATGGCGAGGCGCGCGGCTTCCGCATCGCGCGACAGGGTATGGCTGCGCGGATCGCCCTCCACCCGCAGATGAGCGCGCGCGATCAGCCGCGGCTCGTCCTCCGCATGGAATGCCGCTCGGCGTCGGATTTTCGCCAGGATCGCGGCAAGGCTTGCATCGTCCTCAACCAGCAGGTTTCCGGTCGATGAGCCCATGAACACCTTCACGCCGGCCACGCCGGGTAGCATCTCCAGCGCGGGCAGTTCGTCGACATTGTCTTTGGTCGCGCCGATATAGAAGGCGAAGTCGCAATGCATCCGCCCTTGGGCTCGCGCGACTTTATCGCGAAGCGCGCCCGCGTTGACAGTTGCCGGAGAGGTATTCGGCATCTCGAACACGGCGGTAACCCCGCCGAGCACGGCTGCCCGGCTACCGCTCTCCAGATCCTCCTTGTGCTCGGCGCCCGGCTCGCGGAAATGCACATGGCTGTCGATCACGCCGGGGAGGATGTGGAGGCCCCTCGCGTCGAATGTCTCGCCAGCCGCTGGCTTGGGAATGCTGCCCAGATGCGCGATCCGGCCTGCGGTAATGCCGATATCGCCCGCCGCCACGCCGTCCTGATTGACGATCGTGCCTCCCCTGATGACGAGATCAAATGGCTGACCCATGTGGACCCCTGGGAACGATAAAGGCGCTGTTCTGTTCCTCTTATTCCATAGCGGCGACTGCCGATGGCTTCAATCGGTTAAATCACGAGGAAGGAGCCGAGCGATGCAGGATAAAAACGACGACGACAAGCGCGTCATTCCCCCTCAGGACGAGGAGCAGGATAAGGAAGATGAGTGCCTCGACGAGGCGCTTTACGACAGTTTCCCGGCAAGTGATCCGGTTTCGGTTGTCCAGAAAGGCGAGCCGACTGCACCCCCGCGCGGGGAAGAGATTGATCGTAAAGAGAAGGCGGATAAGATTAACAAGGACTAGTGTCCCGATTCGAAAGTTCGTCAGAGTCCACAGCGAGTCCGAAACGAACTGGTGCGAACTTCAGATCCGCCACACTAGAAAAGCCCGATTCGCCTCGCCACATTGCGGGGCTCAGCCCGCATACGGGGAGAGGAACTCGAGGAAGGCCTTATGACGGATAGTAGCATTGCCCTCTTGCCTGATCGGGGCATCGTGGCGGTGGAGGGCGATGACTCGATCGATTTCCTGCAGAGTCTCCTGACCAACGACATCGAAAAGGTTGAACCCGGCCAGGCGATGTTTGCGGGACTGCTGACGCCGCAGGGCAAGATCATCTTCGATTTCCTCATCTACAGCCCTGCGCCGAACCGCTTCTGGCTCGACTGCGCGGCCGAGATTGCGGCCGATCTTGCCAAGCGGCTGACGCTTTACAAACTGCGCGCCAAGGTGGCCGTGTCCGATCGTTCCGCCGAAATGGCAATCGGGGCTGGGCTCGGGGAAGGCACTTCCCAGCTGCAGGTGCTGGCCTCCTTCGACGATCCGCGCCATGCCGCGCTCCCCCGCCGCTATATCCTCACAGCAGCCAGCCTCGTCCGGTCGCCGGAGGCAGAAGTTGCGGGCCTGGCGAGCTACCATGCCCGGCGCATCGGGCTCTGCGTGCCCGAGGGCTGCCGCGATTATCTCTATGGCGAGGCCTTCCCGCACGAGGTCTGTTATGACCTCCTGAACGGCGTCGATTTCGAGAAAGGCTGTTATGTCGGCCAGGAGGTGGTCTCGCGTATGCATCACCGCGGCATTGCCAAGACTCGAGTCGTCGGTGTTCGCGGCACTGCGCTTCTTCCTGCCATGGGCGCCGAAATCAGCGGCGGCGAATTTCCCGTCGGCCAGCTCGGCTCCTCACAGGGCGAGTTGGGGATTGCCCTCGTGCGTCTCGACCGCGCCGAGGAGGCGCTCGCGCATGGCATTCCGCTACGCATCGGCGAGACCACGCTCACCTTGCGCCGGCCGGACTGGGCCAATTACGACGTGCCCTCCGCCGGAGCCGCGGCGTGAATTCCCCCCAGCGCTGCTCCTGGGTTGGCACCGAGCCGATCTACATCGCCTATCACGACGAGGAATGGGGCGTGCCGAACGGCAACAGCCGCGCGCTGTTCGAAAAACTGGTCCTCGAAGGCTTCCAGTCCGGACTGTCCTGGATCACCATCCTGCGCAAGCGCGAGCATTTCCGCCGCGTATTTGATGGCTTCGATGCGGAAAAGATCGCGGGCTACGGACCGAACAAGATCGAAACCCTTCTCGCCGATCCGGGCATAATCCGCAACCGGCTGAAAATCGAGGCCACTGTCGACAATGCCCGCGCTCTGCTGAAACTGAGCGAACGGACCAGCCTTTCCCGTTTCCTGTGGAATTTCGTCGACGGCAAGCCGATTCAGAACCGCCTCGCCGGCCGCTCCGACGTTCCCGCGCAGACCCAGCTCAGCACGACGGTCTCAAAGGCACTTCGTGCCGAAGGCTTCCGCTTCGTCGGACCCACCACCGTCTACGCCATGATGCAGGCGGTCGGCATGGTTAACGACCATCTGCTCACCTGCTATCGCCATGACGTGTGCAGCAAATTGCTGCCTGACATTCGATGAAAGTATGACAGCTGCTTTTTTGCGCGATACACTTTGGTCTAAGAAGTGCTGCTTCGACGCAAGAGATGAGGCCAGCTTGCATCTCGACGTCGACCGCAATCTGGTATAAGGTATACCAACAATTCGCTCTGCCGCTCAAAGCAGCGGATCGGGAGGAGCGTCATGAATCTACACGAATATCAGGCCAAGGAACTGCTTGCGCGCTACGGCATCGCAGCGCCCGAAGGTAGGCTCGCCTCCTCGCCCCAGGAAGCCGAGGCGATGGCGCGCAAATTGCCGGGGCAGCGTTTTGCTGTGAAGGCGCAGGTCCACGCGGGTGGGCGTGGCGAGGCCGGCGGTGTACGGATCGTCGATGGTGCGCAGGCCGTCCGCCAGGTCGCGCATGAACTGATCGGCAAGAAGCTGATCACCTCGAACACCGGCCCGGAAGGGCGGATTGTGCGGAAGGTTTATGTCGAGGTGGCGGTAAAGCCCGAGCGCGTCCTCTACGTCGCGGCGCTGGTCGACCGGACCACTGGCGCGGTCTCCCTGATCGGCGCACGCGAAGGCGGCGGCGACATTGAGGACCGCGTGGCCCGCAATCCGCGCATCATCGAAAAGCTTCCCCTCACCCCTCACAGTAGCCAGAACCGGGACGAGCTACGGGCCTATATCGGTCGTCTGGGTCTGACCGGGGATGTGGGTGAACGGGGGGCCGATCTGCTGGTCGGGCTGATCGACGCGCTCTATCAGCTCGATGCCAGCCTGATCGAAATCAATCCGCTCGCGGTCATGCCGGACGGCACGCTGCTTGCGCTCGATTTGAAGATGGTGGTGGACGACAATGCCCTGTTCCGCCATCCCGAGCTTGAGCCGATGCGCGACGAGGACGAACTCGATCCGGTCGAACTGCAGGCACAGCGCCACGAGATCAATTACGTCAAGCTCGACGGCGATATCGGCGTGGTGGTGAACGGTGCGGGCCTTGCGCTCGCCACGCTCGATCTGCTGCGCGATGCCGGCGGGATGCCTGCCAACTTCATGGACATTCGGACCATGGCGACCTCGATGCAGATCGCCCGCGGGCTCGACATCCTGACAAGCGATCCGCGCGTTAAGGCCATTCTGGTCAATATCCATGGTGGTGGGCTGACGCGTTGCGACACCGTTGCCGAGGCCATCGGCATGGCGTTCCGCCGCTCGGGACGCAAGCTGCCGCTGATTTTCCGTGCCGCTGGCAACAATGCCGACTTCGCCCGCACCGTGCTGCGCAACTGCGGCGTTTCCTTCATCGAGGCGCGCGACATGGCGGATGCCGCCGAGCGCGCCGTGGCGATCACCAGAAACAAGGCTGCCTGATGTCGATTCTTGTCGGAAGCGATACCAAGGTGCTCTGCCAGGGCATGACCGGGCGGACCGGCACCTACTATACTGAGCGCGCCAAGGCTTATGGAACCAAGGTCGTGGCCGGCGTCCGGCCCGGCAAGGGCGGCACGCGCCATCTCGACATGCCGGTGTTCGACACTGTCGCCGAGGCCGCAGCCGCCACCGGGGCGAATGCCAGCATTGTGTTCGTGCCGCCGGCATCGGCAGGCGACGCTATCATCGAGGCGATCGATGCCGAAATCCCGCTGGTTGTCTGCGTCACCGAGCGCGTGCCGATGCTCGATGTGATCCGTGTGAAGCAGCATCTCCAGGGCTCCAAGACCCGCCTCGTCGGTCCGAACTCCCAAGGTGTGCTGGCGCCGGGGCGCTGCAAGATCGGCGTCATGTCGACTGTCCATGCGCGGCGCGGCCGCATCGGCATTGCCTCGCGCTCGGCCTCGCTGACCAGCGAGATCGTGGCGCAGACCAGCGCCGCCGGGCTCGGCCAGTCGACCACCATCGGCGTCGGCGGCGATGCCGTCCACGGCCTTGGCTTTGCCGAGTCGCTGGAGATGTTCATGGCCGATCCCGAAACTGACGGCGTGATCCTGATTGGTGAGATCGGCGGCAATGAAGAGGAGCAGGCGGCGGATTATCTGAGCGCCAACCGGTCGAGCAAGCCTGTGGTGGCGCTGGTGGCCGGCCGCCATGCCCCGCCAGAGCGCCGCATGGGCCATGCCGGAACCCTGACGATTTTCGGCAAGGGCGATGCTGGTTCGAAGATCGATATGCTGCGCGCAGCTGGCGTCCATATCGCGCCAAATGCGCAAGCCGTCGCCGAGACGATGCGGCGCGCGCTGAGCGGTTAAGCACGTTCCATGCACGTTGAGGAAGACTGGATCCCCGCTTGCGCGGGATTTCGGCTGTGCGGAGGGAAGGGCGGTGCTCCGCTTCCATCCAAACTGATCCTGCTTAGCCAGTAAGCGCCAGCGCTCTGGCGTCGTGGGACTTGCTGTTCTTGCTCCGGCCAAGGTCCCTGGCCGTCTCCCAATAGGTGCGCAGGCGCTCGCAGATTGCCTTGGGCTTTTCGGCGTAAAGGCGCCGGGCAAGCAGCATGGCATGGGCGCGCAGCTTCTCCTGGTGTTTGACGCAAAGCCGCAAATAGCTGTCGAGACCCCTGGTCTCCCCGATTTTCTCGGCATTGTCGCGGGCAAAGGCGGCAAGCACGGCGACGTCGTGATCCTTGCCCAAAGTCTCCGCAAGCTCGTGCGCGAGTGCAACCTGGGGCCGCAGCGCCTTCGGCCAGGCATTCGACAACAGTTGCAGATGCCGCCAATGCTGCTGCACCTGCTTGCGCAGGTCGTGATACTGCTCGTCGTCGGCTCCGCCAACGGCAAGTTCCCCGGCGAGCTTGCGCCCGCGGTGATAGGTCTTGGTAAAGCCGGCGAGCACATCCTCGAAGGAAAGCTGGTCGAGCGGCAGCGACTCCAAGCTTTTCTGCGCCTGCTTGAAGTCGTCGACCGGCAGGCCCGAAACATCGCGGGAAGCGCTTTTGTCAGCCTTGCGCCGCCTTTGCTCCAGCAGCACCATCAGAGCGCGTGCCGCGCTCTGGCAGCTGCGGGGCATGTTGCCACTCTCCAGATTGCTTGCCGTCTCGACCATGACGTGGGCATCGCGCGCGCCAGCAAGGATGCTGGCAATGTCGCGCAAACGCTGTCTCTCGCGCTCAAGATCGGGCTTGTCGAGGCCCTGCCCCACAAGACTGAGCAGCGCCCTGAGCCGCTTTATGGTTTTACGTGCCTCGTGCACGGCGCTTGGCGCCGGCGCACCTTTCCCGCAAAGCTCGGCGAGCAAATCATCGACTTGCGACGCCGCTATTCGCTTTACGCTCTGGCCCACGGCACGTTGTGGCTCAAATCTATAACTCATCACCCACTCTCGAATATTGCTTTCCCGCAAGATGATCGCCCCCTCGGCTCTCATCTTTTACGTGCGTCTTCTGCCAGTCTAACCCATTCCTGGATGCGGCGCTCCGGGTCAGCATGGGTGATGAAGTCCGTGACAACGGCAATGCTGTCGGCCCCAGCCGCCAGGACGCCGGCCGCGCGTTCCACGGTAATGCCGCCAATGGCAACCAAAGGACAGGAGATCAGATTTTTCCACTCGCCGATACGCTGCAGTCCTTGCGGCGGGTAGCGCATCGCTTTGAGGCGTGTCTCGTAGATCGGGCCGAGCGCAACGTAATCTGGCTTCGCCTTGAGCGCAACCGCAAGCTCTTCATGCGTATGCGTGGAGATGCCGAGCCGCAGCCCGGCTTCGCGGATCAGCGCGAGATCGGCTTCGGCGAGGTCCTCCTGACCGAGATGGATGTAGCTTGCCCCCAGAGCGATCGCCTCGCGCCAGTAGTCATTGATGATGAGCTGACAGCCATGCACATCGCAGATCGCCATGGTCTCGGCGATCTCGGCGCGGACCTGATCCTGCCCGACATCTTTCACCCGGAGCTGCAGTGTTCTCACGCCGAGCGGCACGATCCGTTTCGCCCACAGCGCGTCCGGCACGATCGGGTAGAAGACGTCAAGCATCGACAGGCTCGAAAAATGGCGTTCCGGCAACCGGCGTAGAGGGCACGGCCATGTCGCGCGCCGGCATCAGGCCTGCTTCGTAGCCGGCGCGTCCTGCCTCGATGGCCTTAGCGAACGCCGCAGCCATGGCCGGGGGATCGCCGGCTTTGGCGACGGCTGTGTTGAGCAGCACCGCGTCATAGCCCAGCTCCATCGCCGCGGCGGCGTGAGAGGGCGCGCCGATGCCGGCATCGACCACCAGCGGCGTGTTCGGGAAATAGGCACGCAAGGTCTTCAGCGCAGCGCGGTTGGCGAGTCCCTGGCCCGAGCCGATTGGCGCCCCCCAGGGCATCAGCACCTCGCAGCCGGCGGAAAGCAGCCGCTCGGCAGCGCTCAAATCCTCGGTGGTGTAGGGGAATACCTGGAAACCTTCGCGGGCAAGCGCGCCGGCGGCCTCGACAAGCCCGAACAGGTCCGGTTGCAGTGTGTCGTCATTGGCGATCACTTCCAGTTTCACCCACGGCGTATCAAACAGCTCGCGCGCCATCATCGCGGTGGTGATCGCCTCTTTCGGCGTGCGGCATCCCGCCGTATTCGGCAATACGCGCACACCGAGGTCCTGGACAAGACGCCAAAAAGCCTGGCCGGCGCGCTCGCGCGCACCCTCGCGGCGGAGCGACACAGTAACGATCTCAGCACCAGACGCTTTCACCGAGCGCTGAAACACCTCAGGCGAGGGATAGAGCGCGCTGCCCAGCAGAAGGCGTGAGCTGAACTGCTGACCATAAAAGCTGAGCATGGGTCAGCCTCCCTGGCGCGGAGCGACGATCTCCACCCTGTCGTTCTCGTGTAGCAGCATTTCCGGGCGGCGTTTTGCGGGAATAAAGCTACCGTTCAGCGCCGTTGCAATTCTGGCATCGCCATAGCCAAGGCTCGCGCAGAGTTCAGCGAGCGTGCGCTTTTGCGTCTGCTGCGGCTCGCCATTCACCATAATTCTCAATGAAGACATCCTGTCTTTTCGTACCATCCCTTATATAGCGCGCCACAAGCTCCGCGAGAACCGGGGCCAGGAGAAAGCCGTGGCGATAAAGGCCGTTTACGTAAACATGCCGGCCTTGCGGCAGGATGTGCGGGGCATTGTCGGGGAATGCCGGACGCAAGTCCGCGGCGAAATGCAAAAGCCGCGCCTCACCGAAAGCCGGATGCAGCGCATAGGCCGCGCCAAGCAGGTCGAGCGCTGAACGCAGCGTGACCGCCCCGCCGTCGGCACTCTCGATCACCGTCGCTCCGACCATGAAGCGATGATCCCCCCAGGGAACGACATAAAGCGGAGAGCGCGGATGCAGCAGGCGAATCGGGCGGCTAAGCGCGATCTCATCGGTTTCAATGACCGCCATCTCGCCGCGAACGCCGCGTAGTGTCGGCAGATCGCACCGCGCGGCCATGCCGCGACAATCGATGACGAAGTCGACGCCCGTCGCGCAGGATGGCATCGGGATCGGCCGTGACGCCGAATCGGGTCTCGACGCCCATCTCGTCAAGGCGCTTCAGCAGCGCGGCGAGCGCACGCAGCGGCTGCAGATGTCCCTCCTCCGGATAGAACAACCCCTGGCGGAAACGCCCGGCGAGCGCCGGCTCCAGCGCGGCAATCTCGTCCGCACCGACGGTCTGATGATGATGCGTCATGCGGGAGAAGCGCGACAGCTCGCCGATATCGCGGGGAAGGGCGACGACGAGGCTGCCATTGGCGGCCGTCTCAGGAAAAGCCTCGCGCCAGAGCGGCACCGCCTCGCGGCCGAGGGCCGTAATCCAGGGCTCGGCCGCTTCACCTTCACAGAAGGGCGCGAGCATGGCGCCGGCTAGCCGGCTAGCCGCAGTCTCGAACGGCGCCGATGAGCGCTCGATCAGGCGCACGCTATGACCGTCCCTCGCAAGCCGGAAGGCCTGCCAGAGGCCAGCAACACCTGCGCCGATGACGGTGATGTTTCCCATAGCGCTCTCGCTGACGAAACGCTGATGGTATACCAGATCGAGCGGCTCTGTCATGCGGCAGAGACGGCATCCGGCGCGGGGCTGCCATGCCGTTTACGGTTTACGTTCAGGAGCGGGAAAAGAGGAGCAGGCGGGCGTTCGGGGGCTTTACAGTCCCGGTCATCGGGGGCGGATGACCTTGGGGACCTCGGCCAGCCCAGGGACGCGAAACTTTCCCTGTGCTGCCATTTCGGGGGCGTGCCCGCCTGCTCTTTCCAGTCTACCGAGGCTTGCGGGGGCCTCGGGTCTGCTTGAACGAAGCTGGGGGTAGCGACGTCTTCGTTCTTGTTATGTTCTAGGACGAGTCGGGGCCGCGGTCAACGTGAAAAAAGCACAAAACAGGAACATAAGTGAGGGTACTTAGAACCGCTATGCTGAAGCTCAGCGCCTCCGCCAGGAGAGCCCGTGGCGCGCAAATCACAAATGACGAGCGGAGCTGCAAAAAGCGGCGTCGGCGCTAGAATTTTCGCAGCAATTTCAGTTGCTTTTGCTCCAAATTTGAGCAGCGCACGGTGGCTTATCCGGCGGCAATTGTTCAAAAATCAGGCTGCCGCCGAAAGTGACTGATACTCTTTCGAAATTCGTCGAAGGCAGAAGCCCCGCAGGCTTTTAGCGCGCTCCGAGCCTTTGCAGCCGCTTCTCCGCCTCGGGGGCGCCTAAAGCGCTAGCCTTCTCGTACCAAAGCTGCGCTTGCTTGGGATCGGAATGGACACCGCCGATCACGCGGAGCTTGCCCAGCTCCTCCTCGTCATAGGTGCCGGCGAGGGCAAGCGCCGCTGGTGCAAACCCGCCTTCTGCGGCATGCCGATAGAGGAGGCGGGCGGCAGAGACATTGCCGACTCTCAACTGCTCGTCGCCTTTCTTGACGAGCGATGCATATTGCTGGGCCTGCTCGGGATTGAGGCGCTGTAACGGCACTGCAGCCGCCGGGGGCAGAGACTCCAGCTGCGAGGCAGCGGTGTACACTGCGTTCTCGCTGGGATCTTTCCTGCCGTTCTCGGCTGCCGCTTCGCTGATGACCAGGGGTGCGTGCGCTTCGGCCAAGATCGTTCCGTCTATGGCAACCACGGAAATGTCGAGGTCACTTCGTCCGCTCGCCTCGGAATTGGCGGAGATACGCAGCCGGCTGAGATCGGTCGCAGGCACGCCCCAGACGCCGGACTCGAACAGCCGCCCCTCCGACAGGGCAATGCTGGCGGGCAATCCGCGGATCAGCACGATGGCACGGCGCGGAATAACACCACTCGGTGTGATCTGGAGGGATAATGTCGTTTCGCGTCCCGCAGACACCTCCAAGGCGGGCGGGGCGACGATGGCGAGCGCTTCTGCCTGGGTTTGTGCGCCAGCTCTTGGGGCCAGCGCAGTGGATAGGATGCCGATCGATGCAAGCGCGGCGGCTAGCGAAAGCGTAAGCTTGCTCAACCCCCTGTTAACGGAATTGATCATAGGCCCCCTCCCTTGCCCATCCCATCCCTCCCAGCATATTCAGGCTTCTCGCCAAATCATGGGCGGGAAAACACATTTCGCGCCTTTGCCGCTCGGCAGCAAAGCCCGTAGGGATGCATATTTTCGTTGCGTCGCCAGGCACATTCCGCAGCAGCGTACGGGCGCAGTCTAAACTGACCTCCGTTAAGCTTTAGTTCGCTCCGAACTGTCGCGACATGCAACACCAGTCTTTGTTGCGCGGCGCCCCTTTTATACAACTTGTTGTAAAAGTGTAAACGCACTTATATGGGGATATTGTGGCTGAGCTTGATCGGCCCAGATGGTCGGGCAAGTTTGCGACGCAAATAGCCTTGCCCAGCTTCACAAGGCTGCCCCGCCCGACACCATTGTCCAGAAATTGGAATTACATCGTCGCGCCGATCTGCCAAGGCACGAACTCCGCATCGCCGTAGCCGAGCTCTTCGGATTTGGAGCGCTCGCCGGAGGCGACACGCAGGATCTTGGCAAAGATTTCCTTCCCCTTCTCCTCGATCGGCATGCCGTCCAGGACATCCCCGCAATTGATATCCATGTCGTCGATCATGGTTTCGTAAACGGCATGATTGGTGGCGAGCTTAATCGAGGGCGTCGGCTTGCAGCCATAGGCGGAGCCCCGCCCCGTGGTGAAGCATAAGATATTGGCCCCGCCCGCAACCTGGCCGGTCGCGGATACAGGGTCATAGCCGGGCGTGTCCATGAAGACGAAGCCCTTGGCTGTCACCGGCTCAGCATATTCGTAGACGTCTACCAGCGTGGTGGTGCCGCCCTTGGCTGCGGCGCCGAGCGACTTCTCTAGGATGGTGGTCAATCCGCCGAGCTTATTGCCCGGCGAGGGATTATTGTTCATCTCCATCCGATTGCGTGTCGTGTAGTCCTGCCACCAGCCAATGCGCTCAACCAGCTTTTCGCCCACCTTCCTGCTCGCCGCCCGGCGCGTCAGCAGATGCTCGGCGCCGTAAATTTCCGGTGTCTCGGAGAGAATGGCGGTGCCCCCGTGACGTACCAGCAAGTCGGCAGCGGCGCCGAGCGCCGGGTTGGCGGTAATGCCGGAATAGCCGTCCGACCCGCCGCATTGCAGCGCCAGAACCAGTTCGGAGGCTGGGATGGTCTCACGCTGCGCGCTGTCGATGATCGGCAGCATCTCACGAATCATGGCGACACCCGCCGCCACGGTCTTGCGCGTGCCGCCGGTTTCCTGGATCGTCAGCGAGCGGAAAGTGTCGCTCTCGGCGATGCCATAAGCTTCTTTCCACCGCCCGATCTGGAAGCCTTCGCAGCCGAGCCCGACCATCAGCACGCCGCCCATATTCGGGTTTGAGGCATAGCCCCACTGCGTGCGCTTCAGCACCTCATACCCCTCGCCTTTGATATCGAGGCCGCAGCCCAGCCCGTGCACCAGCGCGATCACCCCGTCGACATGCGGATAGTCGGCAAGCATCCCGGAGCGATTGACCTCCTCGGCAATGAAGCGTGCAGCCGAAGCCGAGCAATTCACCGAGGTGAGGATGCCAACATAATTACGCGTGCCCGCCTTGCCATTCGGGCGGCGATAGCCCTGGAAGCTGGCGCGCTCGGAGAGCGGCAGCACCGCTTCCTCTTTGCTGTCTTCGGCGAAATGATAGTCGCGCTCGAAATCGCGCATCGCCAGATTATGCTCGTGCACCCATTCGCCGACGGCGATTGGCGCGGTGGCAAAGCCGATGATTTGCCCGAATTTGCGCACCGGCTCTCCGGACGCAATCGGTCCCCAGGCGATTTTGTGACCGCGCGGAACACGCTTCAGTATACGGACGTTGTTCCACTCAGCCCCCCTGTCGAGACCATCGACCGCGACAGCGACATTGTCCGCCTCATGCAGATGCACGACCCGGGTAGTTTTCATAACGATCTCCCTTGGAGCGCTTTTCAGTGTTGGGCTGTGTAAAGGGTGCGGTATAGAGACAGCCAAGCCGCGATTCTAACAAGATGATAGCGACATCAAGATAGGCCCACAAAGGCCCAATACAAAGCAGTGAACGATAAGCACAAAGTCTGAGGAGAGGTCATATGGAAGCCCAAAGTGGGGATACGGAGGTCATTGCGCAAGCGCTGGCCGACGGGTATCTCACGCATCACCCCATCGTCGAACCCGACTTTACTGCGCCAGCGGACCTCGCCGAAGCTGCGGAGGTTCAGGCGGCCGTCGCGAGGCGCCTGGATGCGCGCGTTGTCGGGTGGAAGGTCGGATATACGCCGGAAGGCATCCCGGTGGCGGCGCCGATCTTCGATCGTTTCCTCAAACCGAGCGGCGCGCATTTCCCGATGCGGGATACCTCGCATTGGGGCGTTGAGCCAGAGATCGCCGTGAAGCTTGGTGCGGACCTGCCGCGCCGAATCGTTCAGCCCTACACGCGCAATGACATTCTGTGTGCGATTGATTCGGTAATGGCCGGCATCGAGGTGGTTGCGAGCCGCATCATCGACCATAAGAATGCACCCTACCTCTTTTACCTGGCCGACAATATCGGTCATGCCGGCTATGCTATCGGCCCGGAGAAACGCAACTGGCACGATCTCGACCTTGCCAATCTGCGCGCGACCCTGACGATCAACGGCGAGCTGGTCCATGACGCCACTGGCGGACATCCCACGGGCGATCCGCTGAAGCCGCTTCTGGACTATGCCAACGCACAGAGCGACCGGCTGGGCGGTCTGCGCGCGGGGCAGGTCATCACCACCGGAAGCCTGTGCGGGCTCGTTGCGGTGGGCGGCCCTGGCGAGGTTGCCGTGGCGATTGACAGGATCGGCGAGGCCCGGCTTTATATCCACGGCTGATTTCGTCGCAAGACCGGCTTCTCGTGCCGCAGCCCTAAGGGCCCCGTGTGCCTGTCCGTGCAAAAAACTATCCCCGGGAGGAATGCTCGACATGAAGCTGCTGCGCTACGGCCCGGCTGGCCAGGAGAAACCTGGCCTGCTCGATGCGGACGGTACGATCCGCGATCTCTCCGGCGTCATCCCCGACATCACCGGGGCGACGCTCGATGCGGCAACGCTCGGTCGTATCGCCGCGATCGATGCCACGACGCTTCCCGCCGTTCCCGGCAATCCGCGCATCGGGCCGTGCGTCGGGCAGGTGCCGAAATATGTGTGCGTCGGCCTCAACTATTCCGACCACGCCGCCGAGACCAATCTGCCAATTCCGTCCGAACCCATCCTGTTCACCAAGGCGGTCTCCTGCATCATCGGCCCGAATGACGATGTGGTTCTGCCGAAGGGCTCACAGAAGGGCGACTGGGAGGTCGAGCTCGGCATCGTGATCGGCAGGAAGGCGCAGTATGTGAGCGAAGCGCAGGCGCTCGATTACATTGCCGGCTACTGCGTCTGCAACGACGTCTCCGAGCGCGAATTCCAGATCGAAAAGCAGGGCCAGTGGGTGAAGGGCAAGAGCGCCGACACCTTCGGTCCGATCGGCCCCTGGCTGGTCACCAAGGACGAAGCTCCCGATACCGGCAATCTGGACATGTTCTGTGATGTCAGCGGCGTGCGCCGCCAGACCGGGAACACGAAGACCATGATTTTCAAGGTGCCATTCCTGGTCGCCTATATCAGCCAGTTCATGACCCTGATGCCGGGTGATGTCATCGCCACGGGCACCCCGCCGGGCGTCGGCCTTGGCATGAAGCCGCCGCAATATCTCAAGCCTGGTGACGAGATGTATTTGGGCATCCAGGGCCTGGGCGAGCAGCGCCAGAAGGTGGTTGCTTATCCCGCTTAGCTCTACTGCGACAGAAGGAGCCGGCGCCGCCTCGCGGCACCGGCGCTTGACGTCACAGCGGCAGGGTATAGCTGGTCTTCACCGTCGTATAGAACTCGGCTGCATAGCGTCCTTGCTCGCGCGGGCCGTAGCTTGACCCCTTCCGGCCGCCGAACGGCACGTGGTAATCGACGCCCGCAGTCGGCAGGTTGACCATCACCATGCCGGCCTGACTGTTACGCTTGAAGTGGCTGGCATATTTCAGGCTGGTGGTGCAGATCCCGGCGGACAAGCCGAATTCGGTGTCGTTGGCCGAGGCCAGCGCCTCCTCATAGTCCTTCACCCGCTGGACGGTCGCCACTGGCCCGAATATTTCCTCACGCGCAACGCGCATGTTCGGCCCGACATCGGTGAACAGGGCAGGTGCCATATAGAAGCCCGGCGTCTCCCGGTTGAGCAACTCGCCGCCACAGGCAAGTTTGGCGCCCTCATCCTGGCCGATCTTAAGATAGGACAGGTTCTGGCTGAGCTGGTTCTGGTCGACCACCGGACCGATCTGCGTACCCGCTTTGAGGGCGTCGTCCACCACCAGCCCCTTCATTCGCTCGGTCATCGCCGCGATGAATTTGTCGTGGATGCCACCCGTCACGATGAGCCGCGAGGAGGCCGTGCAGCGCTGCCCGGTGGAAAAGAACGCGCCGTTCACCGCACATTCGACCGCCGTCGCGAGGTCGGCGTCATCAAGCACGACCATTGGGTTCTTGCCGCCCATCTCCAACTGCACCTTCTTCATGGGCGTTGCGCCGATCGCATTTGTGGCAACCCGCCGGCCGGTGGCGACCGATCCCGTGAACGAGATCGCCGCCACGTCCGGATGTTTGATCATGGTCTCGCCGACCACTGAGCCCTTGCCGAGGCACAGGTTGAACACGCCCGGAGGGATCTTCGCCTCGACGATAATCTGAGCGAGGGCATGGGCTGTCGCGGGAACCAGTTCGGCCGGCTTGAACACCACGCAATTGCCATAGGCGAGCGCCGGCGCGATCTTCCAGGCGGGGATCGCGATCGGGAAATTCCACGGCGTGATCAGCCCAACGACGCCGATCGGCTCGCGGGTAATCTCGACGTCGATATTGGGCCGGACGGAGGGGATCTTCTCGCCGGAAAGCCGCAGCACTTCGCCCGAGAAGAACAGAAAGATTTGCGCTGCACGCACCGTCTCGCCAATCCCTTCAGCGAGCGTCTTGCCTTCCTCGCGCGCGAGCAGCCGGCCGATTTCTTCCTTGCGGGCGAGGATCGCATCGCCGACGCGCTTGAGAATATCGTGGCGCTCCTGGATGCCGGACATCGACCAGGCCGGGAAGGCCGCCTTCGCCGCCTCGATGGCTCGGATTGTCTCGGCCTCGCCAGCCATAGCGAATGCGCCGACCACATCATTGGTGTTGGAGGGGTTGACGTCTTTCGTCTCGCCGCTCGCGCCGACCCATTCGCCGGCAATGTAATTCGTCGATAGCACGGGTTTCCTGCCTTACCTTTATGGGCCTGCGGCGTGGAGATAAACCGCCACAGGCTGGTTCTAGCTCATAAGGCCGTGGTTTGCACCGGACCGGCGCATGTTGGCCTACTGCTCCGGCTGAATCATCGCCCCCCGGCAGCTTCGCCTCGCTTTGTTGCAGGGCAGCGCTCGGGTTGACCGTCAGCCGCGGGCAGCCCTGTTCAGATGTAGAGCGCGACATCCGGAAAACCAAGCGCTTTGGCGCTTTCCGCCCGCCGCACACCGGCAGCATCCCCCCGCCTTCCTATCGGCCGCCTCGGATGCGTGAGTTTGCCGGCCCATTCACAACGGGCGTTCGCAGATCATTTGTGCACTGGATTTCGGCGCGCGATGCGTTCATGGTGCGCACTTCTTGGAGACGACCCGACGATGCCCGAAGACGCCTTATCCAGCCCGGCTCAGCCTTCCGAGCGCCAGCTCGCCAATGCCATCCGCGCCCTGGCGATGGATGCAGTCGAGGCCGCCAAATCCGGCCATCCCGGCATGCCGATGGGCATGGCTGACGTGGCCACGGTTCTGTTCACGCGCTTTCTGAAATTCGACCCCGCCGATCCGCAATGGCCCGATCGCGACCGCTTCGTGCTGTCGGCCGGTCACGGCTCGATGCTGCTCTATTCCCTGCTGTATCTCACCGGCTACCCTGACATGACGCTGGATGAGCTGAAGCGCTTTCGCCAGCTCGGGTCGAAGACCGCCGGTCATCCCGAATATGGCCATGCTGCCGGCATCGAGACGACAACCGGCCCGCTCGGCCAGGGTCTTGGCGCGGCGGTCGGAATGGCGATCGCCGAAAGGCTCATGAACGCGCGCTTCGGCGATGATCTCGTCGATCATTACACCTATTCGATTACAGGCGATGGCTGCCTGATGGAGGGCATCAGCCATGAGCTGATCGATCTCGCCGGCCATTTGCGGCTGTCAAAGCTGATCGTGCTGTGGGACGACAACGCCATCTCAATCGACGGCCCGACTTCGCTCTCGACCTCGACCGATCAGCGGGCGCGTTTTGCGGCCGCCGGCTGGAACGTCATCTCCGTCGATGGCCATGAGCAGGACGAAGTCGCCGCCGCCATCGAGTCGGCCCGCTCCGCCGATCGTCCAACGCTGATCGCCTGCAAGACCGTGATCGGCTACGGCGCGCCGACCAAGCAGGGCACTTCCGAGACACATGGCTCGCCGCTCGGCGCGGAGGAGGTGGAGCGAGCGCGGACAACGCTCGGCTGGTCGTATGCGCCGTTCGAGGTCCCCGATGCCATTCTCAGTGCCTGGCGCAAGGCGCCGGTCCGCGGCAACGCCGAGCGCAAGGCTTGGTTGCAGCGCCTCGAAGCCCACGCGAAACGCCGGTCCTTCACCGAAATGGTATCCGGGCAGCTCAAGCCGCAGATCCATGAAACCCTTGCGGGATTGAAGCAACAGTTCGCGGCCGAGAAGCCGAAGCTCGCCACCCGCCAGTCCTCGCAAAAAGTGCTGGAGGCGCTCATAGCCGTGCAGCCGGGCCTCGTGGGCGGCTCGGCCGACCTCACGCCCTCGAACGGCACCAAGACCAAGGTCTCCAAGCCCGTCTCGGCTGCCGACTTCAGCGGCAACTACATCCACTACGGCGTCCGCGAGCATGGCATGGCCGCGGCGATGAACGGCATCGCCCTGCATGGGGGCCTCATTCCCTATGGCGGCACCTTCCTGGTGTTCTCCGATTACTCGCGCCCCTCCATCCGGCTCGGCGCGCTGATGGGCATCCGCGTCGTCCACGTGATGACGCATGATTCGATCGGCCTCGGCGAGGACGGCCCAACGCATCAGCCGGTCGAGCATCTGGCCGCGCTGCGCGCCATCCCGAACCTCATCGTATTCCGCCCGGCCGACGCCATTGAGACCGCCGAGGCGTGGGTTTGCGCGCTTTCGGCGGAAAAGCACCCTTCCGTGATGTGCCTCACCCGGCAGGGCGTGCCGACGCTCGAGCGCGTGGGCGATTTGGGCGAAAACCGCACCGGACGCGGAGCTTACGTGTTGCAGGAGCCGGAAACGACCCGCCAGTTGACGCTGCTCGCAACCGGCTCGGAAGTGCACCTTGCCGTCGCCGCGGCGAAGACACTGGCCGGGCAAGGCATTGCTGCGGCGGTCGTTTCTATGCCCTCCTGGGAATTGTTTCGTGCCCAGCCGCGCGACTACCGCCGTGCCGTGCTCGGTAATGCGCCGCGCCTCGCCGTCGAGGCAGCAGTGCGTTTCGGCTGGGATGAGTGGCTGGGCGAGAGCGGGGGATTTGTCGGCATGACCGGCTTCGGCGCGTCCGGAAAAGCCGAGGCGCTGTTCGAGCATTTCAACATCTCCGCGGACGCCGTTGTTTCTGAAGCGCGGCGTATGCTGGCTTAGCCACGGGAATACGCCCAGCCTGGCTAAGCTTGGCGCCGTGCTCGCGGCCGTCAACACCAAGCCGCCTGCGGCGGGCGCCTTCGGCGCGTGTTGACCGCCGCTGCGCCCGGGCGCCACTCAAAGGTGCAGGCCGGGACGAAGAAACGGCGCTTCCGGCCGAACAAAGAAACGCAACTGACCTAAACGGATAAGTAGGGTGCGGGCAGCGGAGATGGCGAAGCGCGACATCAAAGTAAAGGCGATGGGGCTATTCGTCTCTCCCGACGGGCGCTTCCTCGCCTCCCAGCATGTGGACAGCATCAAACAGCAGGCCTATCTGCGGCTGCTCGGCGGCCATATCGAGTTCGGTGAGCGATCCGACGAAGCGCTGGTCCGCGAAATCCAGGAGGAGATCGGCGCGCAGGTGCGCCTGCTCGGCGTCCTCGAAGTCGTGGAGAACCGCTTCGTGCATGAGGGCAAGCCCGGCCACGAAGTGGTGTTCATCTATGCCGCCGAATTCACCGATCCCAGTTTCTATACGCAGGAGGTGATCCCGGTCACCGACGACATGGACAGCACCGCGGTTTGGACGCCTTTCGCCGACCTACTTGAGGGCAGGGTCTTCCTCTATCCCGACGCAGATTTCGCCGCGCATTTCACTAAGCTTGCGCCGAAACCTTAAGGCGCGTGGTCAAGCGTTTGCGGCTTTGGGTGCGGCCGTAAAAAGCTCGGTTTCGCCCAGCTGCGATTTGAGGCTCGCCCATTCGGCATCGGTCAGCCCCCGCAAAGGCGGATGCACGCGCTGCCATTCCGGATCTTGCTGCAATTCGCTGAGCGTCCATTTGGTCGCCGCAATCACCGGAAATTTCGATAGTACATCGCGGATTGCGCTTGCCGCCTGCAGTGAAGTCCGGCCGGCCTCCGTCTCGCGCATCCGCCAGCCCTGCGAGGTAAATCCGCCATTGACATTGGTGGTCGCCGAAATGCACCCCGCAAAGCCTTGCTCCGGCGCTTTGGCGAGAAAGCCCTCCGAGCCAGGAAACACCGCAAGCGCCGGAAAGCGCTCTGCCAGTTCCGTCGAATGCGCGAAGTCCCCACTCGAATCTTTGATGCCCGCCAGCTCATGCGGGAAATGCGCGGCCAGCCGCTCGATCACGCCAAAGGAAAAGGGCACGGCCGAGAATTGCGGAATGTGATAGAGATAGAGCCCGAGCTTGCCGCCCCCCGCCTGCTCGATCACCCGGGCGACATAGGCGTAAAGGCTCTCATCGTCGATATTCTTGTAGTAGAACGGCGGCAGCAGCAGCGCCCCGGCAAAGCCCAGCTCGCGTGCACCGCTCGTCAGCCGGACCGCATCGGCAAGCGCTGCGGCGCCTGTCCCTACCATGAACTGCGCCATCGGCAGCCCGCTCTCGGCGACCGCGCGCATTGCATCGAGCCGTTGCTCGACTGAGAAGGAGGTCGCCTCCCCGGTCGTGCCGAGCAGATTGACGCCGTCGCAGCCGCCTTCGCCGAGCAGCCAGCGGCAATGCCGGGTCAGCCTTTCGATGTCGATGCTGAGATCGGCCTTCAGCGGCGTGGCGGCGGCGGCAAAAATTCCGGCAAGGCTTCCCATGGCGTTCTCCCTGATTGCGTCTCACTTTAGCGCGTCATGCCTCTTTTGCGAATATCACAGGGAGTGCCATCTTCCGCTTGATCGCACGGCGCGAAAGTCATAAGACATCAATCCTGTCGCTGGGGCCATAGCTCAGTTGGGAGAGCGCGTGAATGGCATTCACGAGGTCGGCGGTTCGATCCCGCCTGGCTCCACCAAATACGCAATGGACGTCACAAAAGGCGTCCAAGCATCAGCAAAAGCGATGCCAAAACAGCCGGGGGGCATGCTAGGCTATGTGCCCCGCCGCCCTGTTCGGCGCGGATGGCGGTGATTTCTAAGACCGTGAGCTGCCCTTGTATCTCGGCCTCGATATTGGCACCTCGTCGGTAAAGGCGGTCCTCGTCGATGACGCGGACCGTATCCTGGCAAGTGCGTCCGAGCCGCTTTCCGTCAACCGGCCGCAGCCCGGCTTTTCCGAGCAAGACCCCGAGGACTGGTGGACGGCAACGCTTCGCGCCGTCGATCGGCTTGCGGCTGAGCAGCCCAAAGCCGTTGCCGCAGTCAAGGGCATCGGCCTCTCGGGACAGATGCATGGTGCCGTGCTCCTCGGCGAGGCGGGCAATGTGCTGCGTCCGGCAATTCTTTGGAACGACGGACGGTCCGCTGCAGAATGCGAGGAGTTGGAGAGGCTATTTCCGGCCTTGCGCGAAGTCACCGGCAATCTTGCCATGCCGGGCTTCACTGCGCCGAAACTCCTATGGGTGCGCAAGCATGAGCCGGAGCTGTTCGCCGCAACTCACAAGGTGCTGCTGCCCAAAGCCTATGTCCGGTTTCGCATGACTGGCGAATTCTTCGAGGACATGTCGGATGCCTCAGGAACACTTTGGCTCAATCCCGCCCGCCGGGACTGGTCGGACGAGGCGCTGGCCGCAACCGGGCTGACACGCGAACATATGGCGGTCCTTGTCGAGGGCAGCGCGCCCGCCGGAACGCTAACGGCAGAGTTCGCCCGCCGCTGGGGCATGGCATCGCCGCCCGTGCTTGCCGGCGGCGCAGGCGACAACGCGGCGAGCGCGGTGGGGCTCGGAGCCGTTGCGCCGGGCAGCGCCTTTGTCTCGCTCGGCACGTCGGGCGTGCTCTGGGCGACCACGGCGCGGTTCGCGCCGAACCCGGCCAGCACCGTGCATGCCTTCTGCCATGCCGTGCCGGACACCTGGCACCAGATGGGTGTCATTCTCGCCGCGGCATCGGCGCTCGGCTGGCTCGCCAAGCTGCTCGAGGCCAGCGAGACGGAGTTGCTCGGCCTGCTCCCCGAGGCGCCGAGACGCCCAAGCCCCGCGCTGTTCCTGCCTTATTTGTCGGGCGAGCGCACACCGCATAACGATCCCGGGCTGAGTGGCGTTTTTGCCGGCCTTCGGCTTGACACCGATCGCGCGGCCCTGACGCAGGCGGTGCTCGAAGGCGTGGCCTTCGCTTTCTGCGATTGTCTCGCGGCGCTAGAGCAGGCCGGAACCCGCATCACGAGCGCCGATGTCGTCGGCGGAGGTGCGCGCTCGCGGGTCTGGATCGCCATCCTCGCAAGCGCGCTCGGGATACCGCTGAACCGCGTCGCCGAGGGTGACACCGGCGCGGCAAGCGGCGCAGCGCGCCTTGCCCGGCTCGCGGTAACAGGCGAGCCGGTCGAGGTGGTCTGCGTCAGGCGGCCGGTTGTCGAGACGATCGACCCCGATCCGGCACTGCACGACGCCTATCGCGCGCGGCTGAACGCCTACCGCGCCGCTCTCAGCACTGCCCAGCTGCCTTTGAACGGTTTGCTGACGAGCGCGTAAGGGGTTTACTGCCGTTCCCGCGAGGGCCGCGGCGCTTCAAGCCCTCCGCGCGTCGGCTTGTGCCGTACTTTGCCGGCGTGCCGGGAGAGCACTCGCCAAGCCGGAGGAAATCCCCCATATTTCGCAGCATGCCACGTAAACAGAAATCCGAGCCTCGCCGAAAGCGCCGCCGCGCCCTACCAGGTCGGGCCGACCTCGACGGCGCTGCTGCCGACCATGGCCAACCACCCGATTGTTTCGGGCGCCATGCCGATGTTCACACCGCATCGTCCGGCACGTCCGGAGAAAGGAGAGGGCGGCAGGCGCTTCCAGCTGGTTTCTGAGTTCGAGCCGCGCGGCGATCAACCGACCGCCATCGACGAGCTGGTGAAGGGCGTCGCGGCGCATGAGCGCGATCAGGTGCTGCTTGGCGTCACCGGCTCGGGCAAGACCTTTACTATGGCGCAGGTGATCGAGCGCACCCAGCGCCCCGCCCTCATCCTCGCGCCGAACAAGACACTTGCCGCCCAGCTTTATGGCGAGTTCAAGAGCTTTTTTCCCAACAACGCCGTCGAGTATTTCGTTTCCTATTACGACTACTACCAGCCGGAAGCCTACGTCCCGCGCACCGACACCTATATCGAGAAGGAATCCTCGATCAACGAGCAGATCGACCGGATGCGCCACGCCGCCACCCGCGCTCTGCTGGAGCGCGATGATGTGATTATCGTGGCGTCGGTGTCCTGCATCTATGGTATCGGCTCCGTCGAGACCTACACCGCGATGACCTTCGAGCTGCGGCGCGGTGCTCATATCGAGCAGCGGCGCCTGCTCGCCGATCTCGTCGCGCTGCAATACAAGCGAACCAATCTCGATTTCAGCCGCGGCACCTTCCGGGTGCGCGGCGATACTGTCGAGCTGTTCCCGGCCCACTTGGAGGACCGCGCCTGGCGCATTTCGCTGTTCGGTGATGAGGTCGAGTCACTCATCGAGTTCGATCCGCTGACCGGCGAGAAGACCAACGAGTTCGAGGCGGTGAAGGTGTTCGCCAACTCGCATTACGTCACTCCGAAACCGACGCTGCATCAGGCGCTGAAAGGCATCAGTCACGAGCTGCAGGAGCGGCTTGGCGAGCTGAACCACGCCGGTCGGCTGCTGGAAGCCCAGCGGCTGGAGCAGCGTACCAATTTCGATCTGGAGATGATGGAGGCGACCGGCTCCTGCGCCGGCATCGAGAACTATTCGCGCTGGCTGACCGGCCGCAAGCCCGGCGAGCCGCCGCCGACCCTGTTCGAATACCTCCCCGACAATGCGCTGGTGTTCGTCGATGAGAGCCATGTCACCGTCGGCCAGCTCCATGCCATGTTTAACGGCGACCGCCGCCGCAAATGGACGCTTGCCGAATATGGCTTCCGCCTGCCCTCCTGCATGGACAACCGCCCGCTGAAATTCGACGAGTGGAACGCCATGCGCCCGCAGACGGTCTATGTCTCGGCGACGCCGGGCCCGTGGGAGCTGGAGCAGACCGGCGGCGTGTTCGCCGAGCAGGTGATCCGTCCGACCGGCCTAACCGATCCGCAGGTCGAAGTACGCCCGGCTAGAACCCAGGTCGACGATCTGATCGACGAATGCCGTCAGACCGTCGCGCACGGCTATCGCGTGCTGGTGACCACGCTGACCAAGCGCATGGCCGAGGACCTGACCGAATATATGCATGAGCAGGGCCTGCGCGTGCGCTACATGCATTCCGACGTCGAGACGCTGGAGCGCATCGAGATCATCCGCGACCTGCGGCTTGGCGCGTTCGACATCCTGATCGGCATCAACCTCTTGCGTGAGGGCCTCGACATCCCCGAATGCGCGCTGGTGGCCATTCTCGACGCCGATAAGGAGGGCTTTCTGCGCTCCGAGACCTCGCTGGTGCAGACCATCGGCCGCGCGGCGCGCAATGTCGATGGCCATGTCGTGCTCTATGCCGACAATATGACCGGCTCGCTCGAGCGCGCCATCGCCGAAACCGACCGCCGCCGCGAGAAGCAGATCGCGTTCAATGTCGCGAACGGCATCACCCCGCAGTCGATCCGCAAGAATATCGGCGACATCATGGGCAGCGTCTATGAGCGCGACCATGTGCTGGTCGATGCCGGACCGGGCTTCGCCGAGGATGGCGCCCCGCTGATCGGCCACAATCTGCCGGCCGTCATCGCCGACATGGAGACGCGGATGCGCGAGGCCGCCGCCAATCTGGATTTCGAGGAGGCCGCCCGCCTGCGCGACGAGGTGAAGCGGCTGAAGCAGGTGGAGCTGGCGGTCGCCGACGATCCGCTCGCCCGCCAGGAGGCGATCGACGAAGAGAGCGGGGCGTGTGAAGCGGCCGCAATGGCCGCAGCGGCCGGCCCGCCGGCGCCATGGCGAAGCGCATCGACCCGATGTCACGCCCGCACAAGCCCACGCCTGGATGAGATGGGGCCACATTCGGAGAGAGTAGTACCCCGTATAAAAAAGGTTAGAGGGAAGCGCTGATCATCCTGTTCAGCCCCAATCACCTGCGCTATTCGGCGTTTACGATCTAAGGATTGCTCGTTCGGACCGTCTTTTTCAAATACAGAACTGATACTAAAGATTTGGACAGCGGGAACAGCAAGAGAAAAAACGAAGTTAGCTTAAATCGTGGGCCAGCATACTACGCTAGCAATGCCCCGATGAACAGCGCGGCCGAGACGATCGGCGCGCACCGTCCGCACGGTGTTCCAGAAGGTCCACTCACTGATATACCGCGTCCAGAGCGTCGCAGCCTCGGGCGATGCCGGCGCGAGCGGGGCAAGCGCATCGTTCAGCGGCACGTTGAACGCCATCGTGACACCAATACAGCCCACCAGATAGATCAGGCTCGCGGCGAGGACCAGCTTGCTGCCTGTCTCTTCCCAGCGGAAAAACGCGCCCACGATCAGGGCGAGGCACAGCACCCCTGTCCCCATGAAGACCAGCATGAACAGCGGGTTGATCACCGTGATGTTGATCGACTGCATGGCGGCGACGCCCTGCTCCGGCGGAATGCGGCCGAGCGCCTGCATCACGAAATTGGAGAAGGCGAAGAAAATGCCCGCCACCAGCGCGCTCGAAATAGCGCCGATAAAGGTCAGCGCCGGCAGAACCTGATCAAGCACATTATTCATCGAAAGGCCCCCACTCCGGCGCTGAAAGCAGAACTCCCGACGCTTCGCCCCAGATCATGCGAGCCGCGCTCGCATCCAGCCGTCCTCCCAGCATCTGGTCGAGGGCGCGCGGCTTACCAGCGCTTTCTCTCCACGCCAGTATTACTCATAACGATGCATAGCGCTGTCGCGCTTTGTATTAACGTAGACGAACAGCGACACTGCTATTATCGCGGTGAGATAATACGAGAACCAGCCCTCGTGGCCGATTGGCTTGAACCAGAGCGCGATGAATCGGCCGTTCCCCCGAAGATCGACACGGTGAGCGCATAGGGCAATCCGACCCCGGTCGCGCGCACCTTGTTGGGAAAGAGCTCCGCTTCACCACGGCGTTAATGGAGGTATAGCCGGTAACGATCAGCCAGGCGGCCGCGATCAGCAGAAATGCCGTGAGCGCGTCCTTCGCATCGTGGAGCGCGTTCAGCAGCGGAATGGTGAACAGCCGAATGTCGGCCTGAGCGAATGGGGCGATAGTTTAAGCGCCTAAATCAGGGTAGTTCACTTTTTTCCGGCCATGGGGCAGGCTTTTCGGTCTTGGTGCTTCGGAGGTGGCCACAAGCGCACGGCAAGAATCCCGGATCGTCAACGTACCGTGGAGTATGATCTGACGGGGCGCGTCATCGAGCCCGCCGGTGAGGCGATCCAGCAGCAGATTGGCGGCCTGCTCGCCAATGTTCTGCACCGGCTGCGTGACCGTTGTCAGCTGCGGCTTGAATACGTCGGACCAGGGGAAATCGTCGAAACAGGCAACCGAGATATCCTCCGGGCAAGACAGCCCAGAATCGCGAATGGCCTTCATCATGCCGATCACCATCAGATTATTGGCGGCGAAAATCGCCGTCGGTCGGTCGGCCAAGGCCAGCAGCTGCAGAGCGGCCTGATGGGCCTCCGCCTCGCGGTAATGGCCGGGGCGTACCAGCTCATCCAGCAGCGGAATGTCCGCCGCAGTCAGCGCATCGCGATAGCCGGCAAGACGCTCGCGGCCCGTCGAGGTATCGAGCGATCCCGATATGTAGCCGATCCGCCGGTGGCCGAGACGAATGAGATAGCCTGTCGCCTCGAACGCTGCCCGCCGGTTGTCGAGAAGCACCGCATCGGTTTCGAGGCCATCGCAGACGCGATCGATCAGCACGACTGGAACATCGGCTCCCGCCAAGATCTGCTTCAGGCTCGCGTCGCTGCCGGTGGGCGAAATGATAAGGCCGTCAACCATTCTGTCCAGCAGCAGGCGGACCTGGGCATTTTGTGCCGAGGGATCTTCATTGCTGCTGCAGAGCATGACCGTGTAGCCGGCGCGCAGGAGCACCGCCTGGACGACCGCGACGACATCGGTGAAAAACGGATTGGTGATATCGGCAACTGTCAGCCCGATGGTTCGCGTGGTCCCCATCTTGAGGCTGCGGGCGATGGCATTGCGCTTATAACCGATCGCACGGATCGTCTCCTCGATGCGCGCCGTCAGCCGCGGACTGACAACGCCGGTCCCATTCACGACGGCCGAGACGGTGGCAACGGACACATCCGCCGCGCGCGCAACATCGAGCATGGTCGGCCCACCAGGCCTGCGCGACTGCTGCCGTCTGTTCTTGCTCATGATTGGAGTGACCCTTATCGCATTGCAATATTTGCTGGGAATTGCTCACTGCGCTGCAGCAATTCCAGAAACGTTTCTATCTTACCCCTATTTCGCGACTTGTGCTCTCGAAACGTTTAGATTAGCCTCGAAACTCGGACCAGGCCGAGGGCACGCACCCGTCATGAATGGTGAAAACCTCATCCAGATCGAGCCTGCGGTCTCCTCGCGGAACCGGCCCCTTTTGACTGCCAGCGGCATGGCCAAGCGGTTCGGGGGTGTCGTCGCCCTGCATAATGTGAGCTTCGAACTTCGGCCCGGCGAGATCCATGCCCTGATGGGCGAGAACGGCGCCGGCAAGTCGACGCTCATGAAGATCCTCGCCGGCGTCTATACCGATTACGAGGGGACGATCAGCATAGACGCAGACCCCGTGCGCTTCGCCAGCGTCAGGGACGCCGAAGCTGCGGGTATCGCCATTATTCACCAAGAGCTCAATCTCGTCCCCGAATTGAGCGTCGCCGACAACATATTTCTTGGCCGCGAGCCGCTCATCGCCGGGCTGATCATCAACCGTAGAGCCAGCATCCGGGAGGGGCGGGCGCTGCTGGACCGGCTCGGCATCGATCTCGATCCCGATGCCCGCGTCGGCTCTTTGCGGGTCGGCGAGCAGCAGCTCGTCGAAATCGCCAAGGCGCTCTCGATCGAGGCGCGGATCCTGATCATGGACGAGCCGACTTCCGCATTGTCACCGGGCGAATGCCGGCGGCTGTTCGCCATCGTCCGCCAGCTCGCAGCGAGCGGCGTTGCCATCGTCTATATCTCGCACCGCATTCACGAAGTGCTGCAGCTTGCCGACCGCGTGACCATCCTGCGCGACGGGCAGCATGTGCTCACCGAGGACATGGCAGCGCTGAGCGAAGACGCGATCATCGCCGCGATGGTCGGACGCAGCCTCATCCAGGCGAGCCACGGCGCAGGCCGTGGGAGCGGCGAGGTCGTGCTCTCCGTGCGCGATCTATCCTTGACGAAGCCGCAGCGTCACGGCGCGCGGCAGGTGCTGGGCGGCGTCAGCTTCGACCTTCATGCGGGCGAAATCCTCGGCATAGGCGGCCTGCTCGGCTCCGGGCGCACGGAAATCCTGGAGACGATTTTCGGCTCATCCGGCGGTCAGCCCGGCGGCGTGATCGCGATCGATGGAAAGCCGGTGGACATCGCTTCGCCGCGCGATGCAAGGCGCCTTGGCATCGCCCTCGTGACCGAGGACCGCAAGACGCAAGGGCTGCACCTCGGCTCATCGATCACCGACAATGTGGCGCTGCCGCTTGCCGCACGCCTGTCCCGTTTCGGCCTGCGGGCTTTCACCGCCGAGGAACGGCTTGCCCGGGATGCGGTCGCATCGCTTGGCGTGCGCTGCGAAAGCACAGGCCAGACCGTCAGCACCCTGTCGGGTGGCAATCAGCAGAAGGTGGTGATCGGCAAATGGCTGTCAACGCGCCCGCGCGTGCTGCTGCTCGATGAGCCGACCCGCGGCATTGATGTCGGCGCGAAGCGGGAGATTTATGATCTGATCTTCCAGCTGGCCGCAGAGGGGCTCGCCATCGTCGTCGTGAGCTCGGAGCTGCCGGAGCTGCTGCTCCTCGCCGACCGTATCCTGGTGATGTCCGAAGGCCGACAAGCCGCGATCCTGACCCGCGCCGAGGCGAGCGAGGAGCGCATCATGCAGCTCGCCGCACCGCGCGAGCACCTGCAGCGGGGCGTGGCATGAGCGTTTTTCGGCTGATCTCCCGCACCAAGCTCTATTGGGGCCTGATCGCCATCTTCCTGATCGGGGTGCTCTCTTCGCCGGTGACCTCCTCCGGGCGCAATATCTTCCTGTCCTACGGCAATCTGCTCGACGTGCTGCGTCAGGTGTCCACCACCGGCCTGATCGCGACGGGCATGACCGCGGTGATCATCACCGGCGGCATCGACCTTTCGGTTGGCTCGCTGATGGCGATCTGCAGCGTGGTCTGCGCGATGCTGCTGACCGTCCCCGGCTATACCCCCGCCGTGTGGATGGGCGTGCCGGTTGTCACCCTGGTGGCGGTGTTTCTCGGCGTGGCGATAACGCGCTTCATCTTCATCAATATTGAAAAGGCTCAGACCGGCGCGAAGCTTTCCCGCGATCTGCAGCTCGATGCCGTCCGCGGCCGCCTGCTGCCGGCAATCGCGGGCCTCGCGCTTGGCGGCCTCGTGCTCTGGTTCCTGCTGCCGCAGGTCGAGACCAAATTCGGCGTGCTGGGCGTACTGCTGATCGCACCTTGCGTTGGCCTCATGTTCGGCGCGCTGAACGGCTTCATCATCGTTGCCGGCCGGCTGCAGCCTTTCATTGTGACGCTTGCGATGATGGTAACGGCGCTTGGGATTGCGCGCCTCACGGCCGGGCAGAACAACGCCGTGCTCCCCGTCTATACCGGCTCGAACGCCACCGCTGATTTCGATATTTTGCGCTCCCTGGTCTGGGACGTGATCCCGATGCCGGGCCTGTTCTTCATCGGCGCGATCCTGACCTATGGCGCCGTGCTGCGCCTCACCCCCTTCGGCCGCTTCGTCTATGCCATCGGCGGCAATGAGGAGGCGACGCGCCTCTCCGGCATCCCCATCGCCCGGGTGAAGATCGCGACCTACGCCATATCGGGGCTGCTGGCCGGGATCGCCGCCGTGCTCTATGTCGCGCAATACCGCCAGGGCAAGCCCGATGCCGGAGCGGGGCTGGAGCTCGACGCCATCGCCGCGGTGGTGATCGGCGGCACCAGCCTGATGGGCGGACGTGGCAGCCTTGCCGGTACGTTCTGCGGCGTTCTAATCTTCGGCCTCTTGTCCAACATCTTACAGCTCCACAACATTAATTCGAATCTTCAGCTGGTGCTGAAGGGCCTCATCATTATCGGCACGGTGCTCGTCCAGGAGCGCAATGCCGGTGATCTCATCGCCTTTTTCCGGCTGCCAGGCTGGGGATCGGCGCAGGCAGGAGCGCCCGCGGCAAAGCGGGCGTCAGAAGGGACGGCGTCTCAAAAAATGGGAGGAAATGCAATTGAAACGACGTGATCTGCTCAAACTGGCTGGCGTCGCTGCGGCGCTCGCGCTGGTCATCGCCATCATGCCGAACGGCACCGGCTTCGCTCAGGCGAAAAAGTACAAGATCGGCTTCTCACAGGCGACCACCATCGAGCCCTGGCGCGCCCAGTTCAACAAGGACATCATCGCCGAGGCGCAGAAGCACCCCGAAGTCGACCTCATCATCACCGACGGCGAGGACAAGACCGAGAAGCAAGTCGCCGACGTCGAGAACCTCATCCGCCAGGAAGTCAACGCGCTTCTCATCTCGCCCAAGGAATCCGCCGGCCTAACCGGCGTGGTACTGCAGGCGATCGACGCCAAGATCCCTGTCTTCGTGCTCGACCGCAATGTCGATACCGATAAATACACCCAGTTCGTCGGTGGCGATAACAAGCTGATCGGCCGGGCGGCAGGCGATTTTGCCGTCGAGGTGCTGGGCGGCGCCGGCAAGGCCAAGGGAAATGTCGTCGAGATCTGGGGCGGACTGGGCACCCAGCCGGCGCATGACCGCCATGACGGCTTCCACGAGAAGACCGACAAGGAGCCCGGCATCAAATATCTGCTCGACCAGCAGTCCGGCGACTGGAAGCAGGACCAGGCCTATAACATCATGGCGACGGCCCTGCGCAACAACGAGAAGATCGATCTCGTCTACGGCCACAACGATCCGATGGCCTATGGCGCCTATCTCGCCGCCAAGGATGTGGGCCGCGAGAAAGACATCAAGTTCATCGGCATCGACGCGCTGCCGGGCGAGGGCGTCACCTGGGTCAACAAGGGCGAGCTGACCGCAACCTTCCTTTACGCAACACCAGGAGCGGAAGGTCTTCGCCAGGCGCTGAAGTTCTTGAAGGGCGAAAAGGTGGAGAAGACCATCACCCTCCCGACTATGAAGGTGACGAAGGAGAACGCCGCGCAGGTGCTGAAGGAGCACGGTCTCTAGTGTGATCGGCTCTCGCCGGGCGGCGGCTTGCCGCCCGTCCGGTGCGGCATGAGAGGATTGCCTTTCAGCGCGCCAGCGGAGCGGAATAAGCGTATACACCGCTAGCTCCGCGGCTGCACTTGCGGCGCTTTGCCAAATACTCGCGCGCCAGTTGGCCCAGCTCGATGACCACGCTTGTGGCGTCGACGGCCGAGGCGTCTGCGACGCGCAGGCCATCGACCCCGCGCACTCCGAGCTCGCGGGACCCGAGCGCGATAGGCTCGTTCTATACGGGACGGCGAGAGCCAGATATCCAGCTTGCGCAGCGCTATCCGGATTGCGCTTAAATCTGCGCGGGCGCTTTGGCGGATCACACTGTCGATGCCGGCGATTTCTCCGGGTTGTTCCTTGTCGCCGGTCAAAGCCTGCAATCACCGTGATGACTACGGCGCTCCGATCAATCGTTGCAAATTAACGTCTGCAGCAACACAGCATCAAGCTTCTGTCACGAGATTTGCCGCTTCTTCGCCAGAGAGAGGCGCAAGCTTGAAGCCATGGCCGGAGCAGGCCGAAAGCAGCGTGCCACAGCGTCCCAGAGGGCGGATCACGAAATGTTCACCCTCGGCAACGGTGTAGTAGCAGGCCTTGCACTCAAGCGCCGCATAGGCGTCAAAATCGGTATAGGTGAGCTGGCAGGCCGCAATCAGCCTTTCGAGCTCGGCACCCTCGGCACGGCGCGAAGCGTCGGGATCGCCCTGAAGGCTGAAGCGATGATCGCCGATCTTCAGCCGGGTGCCGGGCCGCGGTGGCAGAGCGTAACTGCCGCCTTGAGCGCCGAAGTCGAGAAAGACTGGCGCGCTCTGCCAAATCCCGGCGAAGCGAGGCGGTGGGGCGAGAAACATCACGGCCTGCCGTGAAGGCCGCAGCGCTTGCGCCAGTTCAGGCAAGAGCTTGGTGACCCAGGCACCGGCCGCGATCACGACGTGATCGGCGCAATGGGATATTCCCCTCGCGACGATGCGGCCAGCTTCGGGATCCACCGCCGTCACCTCGGCGCCCTGATGGAAGACCACCCCGCGCGCTGCCAGATGCACCGTAAGATCGGTCAAAATCCGGATCGGGAAAAGGACGCCGGCGCCCTCAAACGCGACAGCGCGCGTCAGCCCTTCGGGGCGAATCATCGGATAATCGCGGGCGATAGCTTCGGGGGCGATGTCGCGCCAGCCGATGCCGAAGCGCTCAATGTCGGCGATAGACGCATCGAACCAAGCGGCCGGCTCGCGCTGCAGTGCGATCAGCGGCAGGGGATCGAAATGCCGCGCGCCGATGTCGGCGAACAGCTCATCCCACAGCCGGAATGCATCGATCATCTTGGCGGCATAGCTGTGCATCTCGCCGTAGCAGTGGCGTGTGACGCGGTGCTCGTCATAGGAGCTTGCGAGGGGGTTCGGAATCGGCCCTTTGTCGAACACCTCGACGGTGAGCCCGCGCCTCGTGAGAGCCCATGCCGTGGCAAGTCCGTTAATGCCGGCGCCGACGATGATGACCTTGGCATCTTTCATACGGACCCCACTTTCTGGCGGTTACGGCCGACCTTACCTCGGGATCACGCGTCATCCCGAGATGTATTTTGCCACACGCGAGAGACCGAAGGAGATGTCGTTCCGCTGCACGAAGGCCGCGCTGAAGCGAGGGTCGCGAAGCGCGGGCACAATCGGCAGGTGTTCGGAAACGACCCCGCACTGGGCGGCTTCCAGCAACCCAGCCTATTTTGATCCCCCCTCGTGAGAGTGCAAAACCGCCAATATTAGGCCGTAACGATGCTCTAATTCTCGTCGTGAAATAGCCGGCAGAAGATCATCTGGGGCGTGTGGAGGAGAGATGATGGGGATCGCGACGTGTGGAGCGCGCGAACAGATCGATCTTGTGCGGAAAACCGCCGTTCTCGCGACCGCTCTTCTGCTCAGCCTCTTCATCTGTCAGCGGGCCGGGGCCGAGTTTGTCGAGCAGGACTGGCTGCGCAGGCCAGCGCCCAAAACCGCCAAGCCATCCAAGAAGGCCCCCTCCCCGCCGCTCCCCGTCCGGCGCATCGAAGCCGCCGCGCCCGGTCAGGCGGTCCAAACCAAGCCCAAGACGCTTGATCCTAAACAGCTCAATCCAAACAGCCCCAGCGACTGGAATGAGCTCGGCGCGCTTGAGCTGCGGGGCGGAAACCTCGCCGGCGGTGAAGCGAGCTTGGAGCGGGCGATTGCGCTCGGTGCGAACGGCGGCAGGCCCGAGAAGATCGTCGTTGCGCAAGCTACGCACAAGATTGGCACAATCCATCGGGTCCGGTTCGGATTTCGATCAAACGAGGCAAAAAATGTGGCCAGGTTCGGTGGCAATCCCGACGAACTGACCAGCGCCAGCCGCAATGACCTCGAAAAAGCCAAGGCTATGATCGAGCAGGCGCTGGCCCTAGATAAGGCTCTCGACCACAAAGAAGGCATGGCTGGCGACTATGCGGATCTTAGCGACATTTACCTCGCGAGCGGCGACCGCCGGCCAAGCGAGGCAGATGATCGAGCAGGCGCTGGAGATCAACAAGGCGCTACAGCGCAAGAAGGAAGCGGCCGCCAATTACAACTCACTCGCCGACCTGCACCAGCAAGACAACGATTTCGATGGTGCCGAAGCCATGCTGAAGGAAGCTCTGACGCTCAACGAGAGGGCGGAGCTCAAAGCCGAGATGGCCGGCAACTACGCCGATCTTGCCCGCATCTCGTTGGTCCGCGGGCAGCCGGACGAGGCCGAAAGGCTTTATAAGCAGGCCGTCGCTCTTGGAGATACGCGGGAAAAGATCTCCGCGCTACGGGCCCTGGGGCGGCTATATGAGAATCTCGGCGACCCAGGCCAGAGCAAGCAGATGAGCAGCGAAGCTCGGGCGCTGGAGAAAAGGCAGGGGGGCGGGCGCTTATTCTTCAGCTTCGATCTGGGGTTGTTCCAGAGCGGCGCGACGGCGAAAGAGCAGCTCGAAGCGCTCCAGAAAGTTATTCCGCTGGAGAAGGCGCTGGGCCACGAGGTGGGCCTGGCGAGCAGCTATACGCTTTTGGGGCTGCACTACAGCTCTCGCGCTGACAGCGACAGCACCGATGATGGCTCGCAAGTGGATGAGCGGCAGCGCCAGAGCGACACTGAGCTCGCGCGCCAGGCGGAGGCAATGTTCAGGGATGCCCTCGTGCTCGCAAAGAAGCTGGGTCGCGACGAACATATGGCCTTGCTGTATCGCGAGCTTGCCGAGGTGATCGACAAGCGCGGTGATGTCAGAGAGGTCGAGGCCACCCTCAACGACGCACTCCCACTGTACAAGAAGCTGGGCGAGGAGAGCAGCATGGCGCGCCTCTATGACTCGCTGGGATATGACAGGAAACGTCGCCGCGACATGGCTCAGGCCTGCGCTTACTGGCGTAAGGGCGCGCTTGCCTACCCGGATGACCGCAAACTCGTGGAGTCGTTGAACCTCAACGAATGCGCCAATACGCAATGAGAGTGAAGGCAGCGATGAGCGGCTCGACACCCATGATGCATCTTCGCCTGCTCGCTTTAGCAGTGCTGGGATTCGTTCTGCAGAACGCCGGAGCGAGCGCGCAAGGACACCCCGTCGAGATCGTGCCCCTCATCGCTCATTCAAGCGCCGTCAGCTGCGCTGCCTTCTCGCGCGACGGCACGCTTGTCGTGACCGGGAGCAAAGACGCCACGCTCAAGCTGTGGGACGTTGCAACGGCGCGGCTCGTTCGTACCTTTGCGGGCCATAAGGACGACATCGTTGCTGTCGCACTGTCCCCGGATGGCACCCTGGCGGTGTCAGGTAGCAAAGACAGGACGATGAAGCTCTGGGAGCTCGCGACCGGACGACTGATCCGCACGATCTACGCGCATTTGGACGCCACCGGCGATGAGGTCAGCACCGTGGCGTTCTCGCCGGATGGCAAGCATCTGCTGTCAGGCAGCCGAAGCGCGGCTTTGGCCAAGCTGTGGGACGCAGAAACCGGACGGCTCTTGCGGGTTTTCGAGCATTCCAAGGGAGCGTTGCGCGCTGGCGTCAGCTCGGCCGTGTTTTCACCGGATGGCACACGCATTGCGACCGGCGGCGCCGGCGACAAGATCGTGAACCTGTGGGACATGGCGAGTGGGAAGGTCGTCCAGGCCTTCGGCGATTATACGCCAACCTTCGCCTATGGCGTGAAGCTGGCATTCTCGCCCGACGGCGCCCGCATTCTGGTCGCCGACAACAAGGCATTGACGCTGTGGGATGCCATCAGCGGAAAGCTTATTCACGATCTGGGCTCTCACGAGGCTGGCAAGAGCTTCAGCAACCTGGGATCATTCGGTGTCCCATTCATTGGCTTTTCTGCGGATGGGGCTTTAGCACTGATGAGCGATAACGGGCTGAAGTCATGGAACGTGCAAAACGGCCAACCGGTCCGCACCTTCCAGCCAAAGTTGAGCGACTTCATTGCTGTTTCGCCCGATGGTACGCACGCTCTTTCGCACGAGACAGTCCACAATACGCTGAAGCTGTGGGACCTTGCGAGTGAGCAACGGCTTCGAACCTTTGAGGCCCACTCCGCTGCGGTCTCGGCTGTCGCAATGTCTCCCGTTGGGCTTCTGCTTACGATCGACAGCAAAGCGAGGCTGTGGGATTTCGCTAGCGGCAGGCTCGCGCGTTCGCTCGACGAGCGATCCGGCAGGTCTGCCATGTTCTCCTCAGATGGGTCCCGGCTGGCACTGAGCAGTTATGGCTCTGTCGAGCTTTGGGACATTGCGAGCGGGCACTCGATCCGAGACATGAAAACGCCGTCCGACAGCATGGCATTCGCGCAAGATGGTGCCAGACTCCTCGCGGCTGGACGGGACGGCGCGATCGAGGCGTGGGATGCTGCCAGCGGCGAGCAGGTCGAAACCTTCAGGGCAGGATCGGGCCAGGGAGATTCAGGCGGGGCGCAGGGGTCTGCCACGTTATCCCCAGACGGAACCCGGTTGCTTCTCGGGCCTGACAAAGACCGCACGCTCCAGGTCTGGGACCTGACCAGCAAACAGTTGATCAAAGCATTTGGGGGGAGCACGACCGAATTCCTGCAATCGGCCGCGTTCTCGCCGGACCGCTCGCAGCTTTCCACGGGCCACATCGATGGAGCGCTCAGGCTTTGGGAGGTCGGAACCGGCCGTCTGATCCGCACGCTGTGGCACACGAAATCAGTCCAGGCCGTCGTTTTCTCGCGCGACGGGTCCAGGCTGCTCTCGGGCAGTGGCGACGGCACGGTAAAGCTGTGGGACACGGCCGCAGGGCAACTGATCCGCAGCTTCGAAGGCCACTCGTCCTCGGTCAGATCGGTTGCCTTCTCCCCCGACGAGAAGCGCGTAATCTCGGGCAGCTATGACACCACAACGCGCATCTGGAACGCAGAGACGGGTGAGCAACTGGCGCTCCTGATGACGGCGAAGGAAGGCGAGTGGCTTGCCATCACTCCGGAAGGCTTCTTCGACGCCTCTGCAAACGGCGCCGAAATGCTGACCGTGGTGCGAGGGTTGGAGGTGTTCGGCATCGACCAGTTTTATCAGGTTCTCTACCGCCCCGATCTGGTGCGGGAAAAGCTCGCCGGCGATCCAGGCGGCAAAGTGAGAGACGCGGCCACCAAGCTAGACCTTGCCAAGCTGACGGAGAGCGGCCGCGTACCTTTCGTGACGATCGTCTCACACAAGGCCGAGGATACCTCGCCAAGCGATCTCGTCACCCTGGAGGCGCAGCTCGCCGACCAGGGCGGCGGTATCGGCCGCATCGAATGGCGCATCAATGGCACGACCGTCGGCGTGGTCGAGAAGCCCGAGGCCGCGCCCAACCAGACTATTACCATCAAGCAGGCGATAGCCCTCGACCCCGGCGAAAATGATATTGAGCTCGTGGCCTATAATGGTGCCAACCTCGTCGCCTCGGTGCCGGCCCGCGCCAGCATCACCTGGACCGGCACCGAGCCCACGACACCGCCCCGCCTCTATGTTCTGGCGGTGGGTATCAATGAGTACCAGGACGCCGCCCTCAGGCTCACATACGCCGCCCTCGACGCCAAGACGCTCGCGGAAGCCTTGAAACGCGCCGGACAGGGCCTCTACCAGGAGGTCAGCGTCACCCAAATTATCGACCGCGACGCCACCGCCGCCAAGCTCGACAAAGTTTTCACCGACCTCGCCGCACAAGTGCGGCCTCGTGATGTGTTCCTGTTCTTCGCCGCTGGTCACGGCAAGACTCTGGACGGGCGCTACTACTTCATTCCCTACGACATGCGGTATCAGAACGACCAGTCGCTCCCGCGCGATGCTATCGGCCAAGACAGGCTGCAGAGCTGGTTCGCACGCATCCCGGCGAGGAAGTCCGTCCTGATGTTCGACACCTGTGAGGCCGGGTCGCTTACTGAGCGGGGCAAGACGCGAGGCGGGCTTGAGCAGAAGGCGGCGCTGGGCCGCCTGATCCAGGCGACCGGCCGCGCCACCCTGACCGCTTCTACCGCCACCCAGGAAGCTTACGAAGGCTATGGCGGCCATGGGGTCTTCACTTTCGCGCTACTCGACGCACTGGCGCGCGCGGATCTGAACAATAACGGCATGGTCGAACTTACCGAGTTGATCCAGCATGTCGATGGGCTGGTGCCGGCTATTACAGAGAAGCGCTGGGGTGCCCGGCAATTTCCGCAAATGGATGCCTACGGGGCGAATTTCTCGCTGGCGCGGCAGGTTGCGGCGCTCGCGCCCGCCGAGGACGGCGGCCTCATCATCCCCGTCAAGCCCACGCATGTGAGCAGCGAGGCGTTGTCAGTGTTCAAGGAAGCTGGCGGCAGCGGCTCCGTCGTGGAGCAAATTCCGCCGTTCACCACCGTCACGCTGGTAAAGCTCGAGTCGGGTTGGGCTCTCATTGCGAAGGACGGAAAAGTGCTAGGCTACGCCGCCGAGTCCAAGTTGCATAAGCTCAACTAGAGCGGGATGACTTTACGTCCGGTCATATCCGGCTTGGGCGAAGAAGTTTCGGCATTCTTGCGGAGTCAGCGCGTCAAGGATTGCGCCCATGGCGTCGCAGACGGTGTCGGCGGTTCGTGCGGCGGCTTTGCGCAGGAGGTGCTTGAGCTTGGCGAACAGCATCTCGATGGGATTGAGGTCGGGAGAGTATTTGGGCAGGAAGAAGAGCCTCGCGCCGGCCACACGGATGAGATGGCGCACGGCTTTGCTTTTGTGCGAGCCGAGATTGTCCAGGACGACAATATCGCCCGGCCTCAAGCTCGGCACCAGCACCGTCTCGACATAGAGGCGGAAGCGCTCTCCGTTGATCGGCCCGTCAATGAGCCAGGGCGCGTCCAGACCGTCATGGCGCAGCGCAGCCAGGAATGTCTGGGTCTTCCAATGGCCATGCGGGACTTGGCCTTGAGCCGCCAGCCGCGCGGCGCCCAGCCTCGAAGCGGCGACATGTTGGTCTTGGTCCAGAGCCTGTCCCCGCGAAAGCGGGGATCTCGTCGATGAAGACCAGACGCGCGGGATCGATCCGGCCCTGATAAGCCTTCCATTGCCGCCGCCTTCGCGCGACATCGGGGCGATCCCGCTCGCTGGCGATCAGCGTCTTTTTTTATAGCTGAGCTTCTCGGCGTGCACGAAGTTCCACACCGAGCGATAATCGACCTTCAGCCGGCGCTCGGCCAGCTCCGCCACCAGCCCCCGCAGCGTGAAATCCGCGCTCCGGCATCGCTCGAGGAGCCAGTCCCGATGCGCTCCCGAAATCGCCTTCGGCTTGTGGCCGCCCATCTGGCCTGGTTTGACGCTGCCGGTTGAGCGTTGGCGCTTCACCCACTCAATGGCCGCACTGTAGCTGACGCCAAAACGCGCCGCTGCCCGCCGGCGCGACAGCCCCTCTTTCTCAACCGCGCGCACCACCCGCTCTCGAAGATCAATCGAATAAGGGCTCCCCATCCATGCTGGCCTCCTCCCAGCCAGCAGTTTGAATCAAACTATAACTGATTTGGGAATCCCCCGACGACTTGGGCTTACTTCATCCCGCTTGTCTTATGACTTTTCCCGCGAACAGGTCGACAAGGGACCGCTGCGAGAGGGTAGCCGCCCTCTCGTCAGCGGCGGGGGATGGATCGCTATCACGCTGGTCGTTTGACGGGCCGAGCTAGAGTTGGATCGCCCCCGTCTTTTCCTTAGGCCTGAACGGATACCGGGGCCGCCTAAGCCCGGATGACAAGCAAAGGCGCGGAAAAGATGATCCTTTCTACCATCGGCATCGACATCTCAAAAGACAGTCTTGAGGTTTGCCGCCTGCCAGGCGGCGAGAGCGCGCGTTTCGATAATGACGGCAGCGGCCATCAGCAGCTGATCCGCTGGCTTGCACAAACACCGATCGCCCGGATCGTCTTTGAGCCGACCGGCGCCTATCACCGCACCCTGGAGCAAACCCTGACAGCGGCTGGACTGCCACTCGCCAAAGTCAATCCACGCCAGGCGCGGCGCTTCGCCGAAGCCGCCGGCAAGCTGGCGAAGACCGATCGCGCCGACGCCGCCATGCTGGCCCGGATGGGCATGGCGCTGGCCCCGCAATCGCGACCGCCCACCAGCCGCATGCTGAGCCAGCTGAAGGAATTGCACCTCGCCCGCCAAGCCCTCATCAAGGACCGCACGGCAGCCAAGAACCGCGAGAAAATTCTCACCCTGTCGCTTCTAAAGCGGCAGAACCAGAACCGGCAAAGGCAGATCGAGGCGCAGATCGCCGCGATCGAAGCCGAAATTGAGGCCCGCATCGCCACCGATCCAGCACTTGCCGAGCGCCTTGCCATCCTGGAGAGCATCCCCGGCATCGCCAAGATCACGGCCTGCGCCCTGCTGATCGAGATGCCCGAGCTCGGCACTCTCGACGGCAAACAGGCCGCAAGCCTGGCCGGGCTTGCTCCGATCACCAGGCAGTCCGGGCGCTGGACCGGCCGCGCCTTCATTCGCGGCGGGCGGGCCAGCCTGCGCCGGGCGCTTTACATGCCCGCACTCGTGGCTACCCGCTTCAACCCGCAGCTCAAGGCCAAATACCATCAGCTCATCACCGCCGGAAAGCCTACCAAGATCGCCCTCACCGCCATCATGCGAAAGCTCATCGTCCTCGCAAACGCACTCCTGCGCCAGCGACGCAATTGGGCCGAAAATCCCGCTTGATCAAGACGGATACTCTAGCGCGGGATGCGGATGCGCGGGACGATAGAGCAGCACCTTCAGGCGCCCTTAGGGAGGCGACCTTCGCAGTAGCGACTTGCCCATGTTATGGTCCCCGCGAGGTGGATGGCGCTCATCACTTGCCCGACGGACATCAGTGATGTCATTCCCGATGGGAAAGGAGAACCGCATGCGCCGCGGCAGGCTCTGGCTTGGCCTCGCAGCAGAGCTCGCGCGAGCGCAACCCAACCGATCCGTGACCGTGTTGCGCAACCTGAGCCCCGAGGAGTTCCACGAGCATCTGCGCCGCCCAACGATCCCGGCGGCGCTACGTCGTCAATTTCAGCCGGAGAGTGATTTTCGGCGCCGGTGTAGGCCATCATTCGCCGCTTGGCGGCTATCTGGAAGCGGAAGACTTGGTCTTCGTCTTCGACGTCAATCGGGACGAAAATCCGCATCAGCGTCAGGCGCTCTCGCGACGGCTTGCCTCCGTTCGAGGCGAGAAGCCCGTCCAACTGCTCCCGCCAGGCGCCAAGCTTCGGCATCGGCTGAACGCTGCGCTCGTAGCGGAACTCCGTCGCCTCGGATCGGATCGCTTTCCGCACTGCCTTCCGCGAGATCTTCAGCTCACGGCAGATCGCTTTGATCGGCTTCTTCTGATGAAAATATGCCCGGCGGATCTTCGCAATCGTCTCCACGACCAGCATCCCAAACGCAGCCCCCAGTTCCCACCAGAGGCTTATGTGACCCAATCATCATTGGGGTCCCGTTTGCACGCCGAAACACACCCCATTTCGCGCAGGCATCCGATTGGATCCCTACCAGCTTCTTCCCCTCCGAAAGGCTTTGCGTCTGCCGCGCGTCAATCTCTTGATCGCGGACGACGTCGGTCTAGGTAAGACTGTTGAAGCTGGTCTGATCCTTCGAGAGCTCTTGCTGCGCCGACGGATTAACCTCATTTTGGTTGCCGCTCCACCCGCTATGACACTCCAGTGGCAGGATGAGCTCGAATCGAAATTTGGTCTTAGCTTCGATGTCTTGGATCGAGAGCGCGTGGCAGAGCTGCGCCGAACACACGGTTTCGGCGTAAATCCATGGGCTACGGGCAGTCGCTTCATCCTGTCTCATCGATTGATGACAGACGAGACGTACGTGGCCGGGCTGCGAGAACTCTTGGGCGACTTCCGACCTCGATCTCTTTTGATCCTCGATGAGGCTCATCATGCAGCACCTGCAAGTGGGGCTCGCTACGCAATAGACAGTCAGATCACGAGGGCCGTACGTGAGCTTGCTGGCCGCTTTGAGCATCGACTTTTCCTTACGGCGACGCCGCATAACGGACATTCCAACAGCTTCTCATCCCTCCTCGAAATGCTTGACCCGCAGCGCTTTACCCGCGGCGTAGAAATTCGCCCGAAAGAACTCGAGCCAGTGATGGTACGCCGCCTTAAAGCGGACCTGCGGCGGATCGGTGAAAGCTTCCCGGAACGCTCTGTTGAGGCGGTCAAGCTCAAAGATCTTCCGAAGCAGACTGCCGAGTTGGCGCTGGCCGAGATGCTGGCCGACTACGGTTTGCTCCGGGAAAAGCGCATTTCTGGTCCTTCGCCACGGGATGCGGCTCAGGCGCAAATTTTGTTTGTGGGTCTGCAGCAGCGACTGCTTTTCCTCGATAGCGGCTTTCGCTCGAACCCTCAAGAAGCATCGCGAAACTCTTGCAAGAGTAGTCGCCGGCGAGCCTCAGGCAGGCACGGTCGATGCTGCGAAAGCTCTCGTGAACACTCAGGCTATTCAGGACGAATTGGAGCTCGAGGTCGAAGACGAGGTTGGCGCTGATGCAGCGATCGCAGATGACGATGCCGCGGTGGAAGCGGCTACCGCGATTGCGACGAAAGATGCTTCGACCGAGCAACTGCAGGCCGAACTATCTGCCGTCGATGCGATGCTCGAACTTGCCAATAAGCATGCTGGGAAGCCCGATGCGCGAGTCGACTGGCTGATTGGCTGGATTCGCCAGGAGCTCTTTTTCGAACGGCATGACCTGGAATGAGCGCCGCGTCATCATATTCACCGAGTATGAGGATACCCGGAGGTGGTTGGAGCGCCGCCTTCGGGAAGCGATCACCAATACAGCATCAAGCCGATGATCGCATCGGCGTCTTCACGGGAACAACCAGCTCTCAGCGACGCGAAGCTATCAAGCAGGCATTTAATGCCGACCCTGCGGAGGAGCCGCTTCGCATCCTTATCTGCACGGACGCCGCGCGAGAGGGCATTAACCTCCAGATGCGCTGCGCCGACCTCTTCCATTTCGATCTGCCGTGGAACCCATCTCGGCTCGAGCAGCGCAATGGACGGATCGATCGCAAGCTACAACCCGCAAAGCAGGTGAGATGCCGATACTTCATCTACACGCAGCGGCCCGAGGACATCGCGCTGGAGGCTCTGGTACGCAAGACGGAAGTCATTCGCGAGCAGCTAGGATCGATCGGCCAGGTTATCGAGACGAGAGTAGCGGACCGGCTGAATGCACGAGGGATCGAGCGCAGTCGAGCAGAGGCACTTGCCGCGGAGATAGCGGCCGAAACCGACAAGGAAAGGCTGGACACTGCCACGGCGGAGATGGACGAAGAGGAGAGCGAAAGACACGCGCAACTTCTTGCGGATCGAGACCGTCTGCGCGCCGAGCTTGAACGGGCTCGCAAGCGGGTCGGCGTCAATGCCGAAGACTTAATGCGCGTTTGCAATGTTGCGCTCAGGCGCATGGAAGTTGACCTGACTTCGGCCAGAACCGATCGCCTGAAGGACATCGATACGTTCCAACTTGATCCTGAGCACCCGGCTTTTGCCCATGATCCCACGTGGGCGGATGCCTTTGACGACTTGAGGATGCGGCGGCGTGCTCGTCGCCAGCGCATTTCCGAGTGGCGCCGCCAGAACAAGATCCGGGCGATCGCGTTCGAGCCGCCGATGCTGCCTGACGGCAGCGATGCCAGCGACGTCGTGCAGGTTCACCTGGAGCATCGACTTGTGCGTCGCCTGCTGTCGCGGTTCCAGTCCCACGGCTTCCAGACGAACCTCAACCGCGCTTGCGTCATTCGCGGCAAAGGTGCCCAGCCACGCGTCGTTCTATTGGGGCGGCTTTCCCTCTACGGTCCCGGCGCGACGCGCTTGCACGAGGAGATCATCCCCGTCACGGCGATCTGGACGGAAGCCGACAGGCCGTCTAAGCCTCTCAGAGCCTTGGGCGAGCGCGGCGAGGACACGACACTCGAGCAGCTGGAAGATGCCATTCGCGAAGCCAGGTCGGTGCCAGATGCGGTTATTCAGCGGATAACGCGCATCGCCAAGCACGATGTCGCAGACCTCCGGCCGGAATTGGAAAAGCGAGCCTCGGAACAGATCGCAAAGGTCGCGAAGGATCTCGTTGCCCGTGGCGAAGCTGAGGCGAAGTCGCTGGAGAAATTGCTTCAGGATCAGCGCGATCAGGATCGGAAAGAAGATCCGCGACTACGATCCTGATCAGTTCCGCCTGGACCTGGAGGATGAGCGCCGGCAACGTGAGGCCGACCGTCGCCACTGGAACGTTCGCCTCGAACTGCTCGAGCAGGAGCTGAAAGACGAGCCGGAGCGCGTCCGGCAGTCCTACGAGGTTCGCGCGCATCGACTCGAGCCGGTCGGGCTCGTCTATCTATGGCCGGCGTCGGGGTGATCGGCATGCAGGAACAGATTTCTTCGGATCGTGAGTTCGAGTGGCTTGACCATGTCCAGCCCGTTGGCCTCGTGCTGGCCCGTAGCCTCCTCAAGTCGCTGAGTCTCAACCCCGAGCGCCAGACCAAGTCTGATGAGGATGCCGTCACCGCGCTACTATCGGGCAAAAAGACCGGGCCGGCACTTTCGGAACCCTGGCCGCTATTCGAGCGCGTCCTTGGATGGAATGCGCGTAACGTGGCTGGAGCCCCCGGCGGCGAACCATTGCCGCCCGAGCTGACCATTCGCCTGTCGGAGTACGACACGAACCTGTCGCCCACCTGGGCCGTTCGCGGCGTGAAAGGAGAAGCGGACTGGCAGCTTCTCGTGCGCATCGAGGAGCCTGGCATCGAGCCCGACAAGCGCGGCGTACTGGATGGCTGGGAGGCGACGCCGCACCAGCGCTTCGAGCGCCTGCTGCGCGAGACGCAGGTCCACACCGGTGTGCTCCTGACCGACAACGAGCTGCGTCTCATCTATGCGCCGCGCGGCGAGACGTCGGGCTGGATTGCGTTCCCGCTGCGGCCGCTCGGTACGGTTACCGGGCGGCCGATGCTCGGCGGCCTGAAACTTGTGCTCGGCTCGTTCCGCCTCTTCAACGACGCCAAGGAGCGCCGCTTGCCGGCGCTTCTCCGAGATAGCCGCGAGGCGCAGGCGACCGTCTCGACGAACCTGTCGGCGCAGGTACTCGGCGCGCTGCACGAGCTTCTTCGCGGACTGCATGCGGCGGAGCCGAACGCTCATCGGCGAACTGGCTGCAAAGAACCCGCAACACCTCTACGAGGGCCTGCTCTCGGTCCTCATGCGGCTCGTCTTCATCCTCTATGCCGAGGACCGCGATCTCATCCCCTCGAAGACCGACGGGCGCTCGCGCGCGCTCTATCAGCAGGGATATTCGGTACGCGGCCTGTTCGCCAAGCTGCTCGAGGACGAAGCGCGCTATCCCGACACGATGAACGAGCGCGTGGGGGGCTGGGGGCGGCTTATCGCGCTATTCCGCCTCGTTCACGGCGGCCACAAATCCGGATGGATCAAGGGGCGCGGCGGCAAGCTCTTCGACCCGAAAACGTTTCCCTTTCTCGAAGGCCGCGCCAAGCCCGAGGACGCGCCACGCATCCTCACTGTGTCGGACGGCACGCTCCTGCGCATTCTGCGCGGGCTTATGGTGGTTGATGGCGAGCGGCTCTCCTACCGCACGCTCGATGTTGAGCAGATCGGTTCCGTCTACGAGACAGTTATGGGCTTCACGGTCGAGCAGGCGCGCGGGCCATCGCTCGCGATCAAGGCCGGCAAGAGCAACAAGGTGCCAGTCTTCGTGGCTCTTGATGCGCTCCTGCCGCTGAAGCCGGCCGACCGGATCAAGCGGATCAAGGAGGACACGGGGCGCAAGCTCACCGGCCAGGCCGAGACGAAGGTTAAACAGGCGAAGTCGGTTGTGGAGCTGGCGGCGGCGATCGATGGGATCGTCGATGAGCGCGGCTCGCCGATGCGGCGTACGGTTGTGCAAGGCACGCCAATCCTACAGCCGACCGATGAGCGCCGGCGCACGGGCAGCCACTACACGCCGCGCTCGCTCACCGAGCCGATCGTGCGGCATGCACTGGAGCCGGCCTTCGAGCGCATCGGCGAGAATGCGAAGCCGGAAGACGTGCTGGCGCTCAAGGTCTGCGACCCGGCCATGGGCTCGGGCGCGTTCCTCGTCGAAGCCTGCCGCATGCTAGCGGCGCGGCTGGTGAAGGCATGGGTGCTATGGCCGGAGACGAAGCCCACGATCCCGCCGGACGAGGACGAGGAGCTTCATGCGCGCCGCCTCGTCGCACAGCACTGTCTCTATGGGGTCGACAAGAACCCAATGGCGACAGATCTAGCCAAACTATCGCTCTGGCTTGCGACGCTGGCTCGCGACCACGAGTTCACGTTCCTCGATCATGCGCTGAGGACGGGTGACAGTCTTGTTGGGCTTTCGCGCGATCAAATCGCATCGACGCATTGGATTGCGAGCCAGGCACCGACATTTGCCGGGCAATTCGTCAAGGCGCTGCTGCAGCGCGCGAGCGTGATGCGCGCGCTAATTCAGGACAGCGGCGAGTCAGCAAGCGAAGCCGAGTTGCGCAATCTGCTCGACAATGTGGACGCAATTATGGAGGGCGCGCGGCTCATCGGCGACGGAATCATCAGCTGCTTCTTCGCCGAGGACAAGCCGAGGAAGCGGATCGCAAAGCTGGTCGAGTTCCAGAAGCTGGTGCTAAGCCATCTCGGCAAGCCTGGCTGGATCGACCTGGCGGTGCCCTATGCGAGAACGCTGGAAAAAGGCGACCACCCCATCCGGCCGTTTCACTGGCAGCTCGAATTTCCTGAGGTGTTTGAGGGGGAGAACCCAGGCTTCGATGCCGTAGTTGGGAACCCACCGTTTGCCGGCAAGAACACGGTCGCGGCGGGCAACCGGGCGCACTATCCGGTCTGGCTGCAGACGCTACATCCGGGCGCACACGGCAACTCGGACCTCGTCGCGCACTTCTTCCGCCGTGCGTTTGACCTGCTCAAGAAGGACGGTACGTTCGGCCTGATTGCAACCAACACGATCGGGCAGGGTGACACGCGTGCGACAGGGCTTACAAAGATCCTCAGCAGCGGTGGCACCATCAGCCACGCGACACGGCGGCTGAAGTGGCCGGGTGAGGCGGCCGTCGTGGTCTCGGTGGTGCATGTACGGAAGGGAGCGATCACGGAGGCCAAGCTCGATGGTCGACCGGTTAGGCGCATCTCGGCCTATCTGGTCGAAGGTGATCTTGATGTGTCGCCTAGGCCGCTTGCGGCGAACGCTGGCAAGGCGTTCGTAGGGTCGTACGTGCTCGGCATGGGCTTCACTTTCGACGACGAGGCGGCGGCCAAGGGCACCGCGTCCTCGCTCGCTGACATGGAGCAGCTGGTCGCTAAGGATGCGAAAAACGCCGAACGCATCTTCCCTTATATCGGCGGCGAGGAGGTCAACAACGATCCGCACCATGCGCACCGACGGTATGTGATCAATCTGAGTAACTTGACCGAGGCTCAGGCACGATCAAGCTATCCAGATCTATTGAAAGTAGTCGAGGTTTTCGTGAGGCCTGAGCGTCACAAGATTTGCCATGCCTTAAATCTTCCGCGCCTTGCGTTGGTGGGAACGCACCACGACCCGCCAGTATGCATGGAATAAATCCGGTGAAGCCGGAGTCATGTCGTTCGAAGTGCGTTTTTGGGCTTCGGAAGAGGAAAAAGACATGACCCACAATCAAGATGATCATAATGGCATAACCCGTCGGCATGCACTGGAATGCATGATCTGGGCCGGCACCGGAGTGCTGTGGACCGTCACGGGAGGCGTGCCCAAGTCTATCGGTTTACTCGACACCGCCGAAGCGGCCGAGGCTGCAAAAGGCTTCACCTTCGTTCAAATTTCCGACAGTCACATCGGCTTCAACAAGCCCGCAAACCCGCATGCGATCGACACGCTAAAGGAGGCGGTCGATCAGGTGAAGGGGCTCGCGGTCAAACCGGCCTTCATGCTGCATACCGGCGACATCACGCATCTGTCCAAGTCCGACGAATTCGACAATGCCGCACAGCTGATCGGCGCTGCCGGGCTCGACGTGCATTATGTTCCCGGAGAGCACGACATCGTCGATGAGGGCAACGGCAAGGCGTATCTTGAGCGTTACGGCAAAAACACGAAGGGCTCCGGCTGGTACAGCTTCGACCAGAACGGCGTGCACTTCATCGGCCTCGTCAATGTCGCCAATCTGAAGGCCGGTGGCTTAGGCAGCGTCGGGCCTGAGCAGCTCGAATGGCTGGAGGACGATCTCAGGGTACTGAGCGCATCCACCCCCATCGTCGTCTTTGCTCATATTCCCTTATGGACCGTCTATCCGGCATGGGGCTGGGGCACCGATGATTCCGCGATCGCGCTCGGGTATCTAAAGCGCTTCGGCTCGGTGACCGTGCTCAACGGACATATTCATCAGCTGATGCAGAAGGTCGAGGGCAATGTGACGTTCCACACAGCCCGTTCGACGGCGTTCCCTCAGCCGGCTCCGGGGACGGCGCCCTCGCCTGGTCCGGTCGTCGTTCCGGCCGACAAGCTTCGCGGCCTGCTCGGCATCACCGATGTGACCTTCCGGCAGGGTAGCGAACCTTTGGCCATTACGGATAAGGCGCTGGGATGATGACGAGCACATTTCGCATCGCCGCGGCGCTGATCATCATGCTGATGGCCACCGAGGTCCGGGCGGATGAAACCGTCGTTCGCATCGAAAATTTCACCTTCAACCCGCCCGAGCTTACGGTGAAAGCAGGCACAAAGGTCACCTGGATCAATGCCGACGATATTCCGCACAGCGTCGTCGACGAAAAAGCCAGGTTCCGCTCACATGTGCTTGATACCGATGCGACATTCTCGATGACGTTTGCCGATCCAGGAGAGCGAGGCTACTTTTGCGGCCTGCATCCGCATATGAGAGGCAAAATCATCGTGAAGCCTTAAGGCCTTGCGCGATGCGGCCAACGGCAGCGGACAAGCGAGGCGCTATGGACGGCCAGCAGCGTTTCAGAGAGGTCGTTCTCCCCTATCTCGACGACGCGCTCTCGCTTGCCCGCTGGCTCACGGGCAATGTCGCCGATGCGGAGGATGTGGTGCAGGAAGCCTGCATTCGAGCCTTCGGCGCAATCGGAACCGTCAGGGAGGCCAATCCACGGGGATGGCTTCTCGTGATCGTTCGCAATACGGCCTACACCTGGCTTGCCAAGAACAGGCCGAAGGCCGTCATTGTGACCGATGACGACCGGATCTTCGAACAGGCCGGACTCGAGATGACCGATGGCGCGGACATAGCGACGCCCGAGGCCGTCATGATCGCACGGGCGGACTCCCAGCTGTTGGAGCGCGCCATCGCAGATCTGCCGCTTTCATTTCGCGAGGTGCTTGTGCTGAGGGAAATAGAAGGGCTGAGCTACCGTGAGATCTCGGAAATCATTTCGATCCCGGTCGGCACGGTCATGTCTCGACTCGCCCGCGCCCGAAGTCAGCTCATTCAGCGGATCGCTATGACAATTGCGGGAAAGGAGGACGTGGCATGATCAAGCCTAGCTCCTGGTCATCGCGCGAAGAGGCGCTCCTCCTGGTCAATGCCTATCTCGACGGCGAGCTCGATGCTTCGGCGGTTCTGGAAATCGAACAGCGCATGAAGGAAGATTCCACGCTCAAGGCCGAATATGACCGGCTCTCCGGCTTGCGAGCGATGATAGCATCCCGCGTGACAAAGGATCAGGCGTCCGATGCCCTGCGTAGCCGGATCGCCACCATTGCCGAGCAGCGCGCGCCATCCGTCACACCCACAAAAGCCGTGAGGCACCGCTTCGAATGGCGGCAGATGGCGGCGGCAGCGGTGATCGCCTCCGTCCTGGCGTCCGGCACGACCTATTTCATAACGCAGCCGAGCTTTTCCTCGCGTGCCATGGAGGCGGTTATCGCCGGCCATCAGCGCGCGCTTCTGGCCGCCGCACCGGTCGACGTCACCTCGAGCGACCGCCACACGGTCAAGCCATGGTTCGACCAAAAGCTGGCGCTGTCGCCGCATATCGTCGATCTCGCAGCGCAGGGATTTCCGCTTGTCGGCGGACGCGTGGAAATCATCGGCGGCGAAGCGGTCCCGGTCCTAGTCTACCGGCGCCGCGCGCACCTGATCAGCGTTGTGGCGGTTCCCAAATCCGGTGGCAGCGACGACGGTTCAACGATCATGGCCGGCACGCGGGATGGTTATGCCGTGCGCGAATGGCGCGGGCGGGACTTTGTTTATTATGCGGTGTCGGATTTAGCGGCAAAAGAGCTCGACCTGTTTGTCGCGTCGTGGCGCGACGAGGCCGCTGCGAGTTAGTTCCACGTGCAATGAGCGCAATGTGCGATCGTGCGAATGCGAGCGCGAGGCATTGGGCTGCCGCCGCCTGAAGACGCGGCTTTGAATTTCCTGCGGTAGCCCGAATTTTCATCACACCGACGTCACATCGATGTGACCCTTCATCAGGAATATCGGTGCTGTTTCAGTGGTCTTATGAGTATGCCGGACAGTGCACAGCGCTGAAGATCGAAAACGACGGATTTAGTCTTTCGCCGGTTAAAGACAAAACTTGAAAGGATGATCAAAATGAGAAAGACCACATTGCTGATTGCTCTGACAATGACCAGCGCGATTGCAGCCACTCCATCATTCGCGAAAAATCCGTCGCTGAATGCAGACGCTTATCAATCCAGCGGTGGAGCGGCTTATGCGCACAACGATCGCTATAGCGGCCGCACTGACATTCAGGTCAACCCGCCGCGGACGCCAGCAGGTCCGGAGCTGGTCAATGCGTTTCCGTTCCGTAGCGAAAGCTGAGCGAAGGACCGCCGCCTATACACGGCGGTCCGTGAAGCAAAAGACGTCTCCAAATCACGCCTGGGGTTTGCTACAGGCGTGAGATATTCGTCCAGACCAAGATTGGCGGGGCTTCCGAATGCGCATCGAGACTTTCCACGGTGACCGCGCCCTTCTGAGGACACTGTTCGCCTTGGCCGACGACTCGCCGTCTCAGATTTCGAGCTACATATCTTGCGGCGAAATCCTGGCCGCTTGGGACGACGGCACGATCATCGGCCACGTACAGATCGTCGCGACCGGGGAGCCGGGCACGTTCGAAATCAAAAGCATGGCGGTGAGCGAGGTCCGGCAAGGCGAGGGCGTCGGACGCAGCCTCGTCCAGGCGGCAATAGCATATTGTCGGGCTCAAAATGTGCACCGGCTGATTGTTTCGACCGCAGCGGCCGATACCGGTAATCTACGCTTCTATCAGCGGCAGTGCTTCCGCATGCACCGCATCGTCCGGAATGCGTTCGGCCCATCGACCGGCTATGCGGCTGGGACGCTTGTCGATGGAATACCCTTACGCGACCAGGTGTTTCTCGATCTCGAATTTAATCGAGCGGCGGAAAAGGAGTTGGCGAGCATACAACCGATGTCAAAACGATCGCAATCGAAGCTGCAGCCGCGCCCTTGCGCGCCAATCAATCGACCCATCCGGAGCCGTTCTTGTCCCGAATGTTAAAGCGCGAGAGGAGACGCGGCATACGTGATGCCTCGGACGGCTTTTTGTCGGTAACGGAAGGTTCGTGATCGCCGGCGACCGGCAGCTCAGCGTCAGTCCTGCGTCGTCGAGCACAAGCTTGCCGCGGCCGGCTTCGGAAGCGGACAGGCAACACCGGATCGGGCCGCGTCCGCGAGCGAGCAGAGATTAGCCAGTGATCCGGAGAACTGCGCCTTCCCCTCGCGCAAGGTGACAAGCCGTCCAACAAGCTCGACGCCAGCATTGCTCAGGCTGTTGAGGTCGATGGTCGCGCGCTCCGGCGTACCAACGAGTTGCGGCGAGGGGAGGCGCCTCACACGCTCGACATCGTCGACGTCCGTATAGCTCATGTCCATGACGCCGATCGCATCCATCCACCATTTGATGTCCCGGCCGCGATAGAGGCGGGAAGCCTGACATGTTCTCCAACCGATAGGATCACCTCGCGGCCGGCGGCACAGATTTCATTGGCAAGCTGTACGCCGCTGGCCGACGCGCCCACGATCATCACGCTGCCAGCCGGCAGCGCCCGCGGATTGCGATATTGTGCCGGCGTCATGCTGAGAACATTTCGCGGCAGTCCTTCCGCGAGCGGAGGGACAACGGCAGTGTTGAAGGCGCCGCTCGCAAGCACAAGCGTTGCGGCAGCGCCATTCGCCCCGGTCGGTCGTGACCCGATAGCCGGGGTCCGCTTGAACGACACGCGTCACAAGCGTCTTCTGCTTAACCGGCGCACGCACCAGGTCGGCAAAATGCTGCAGAAAGCGGACGACTTCGTGCATGGTCATATAGCCGTCCGGGTTGCTGCCCTGATTGCCAGAGCCTGGCAGGCGGCTTTGCCAGTTCGGCGTGAGAAGGCGAAGCGAATCCCAGCGCTCCTTCTGCCAGGAATTGGCGATCTCGCCGCGCTCGATGAGGACATGGTCGATCGAGCGGTCGGTGAGATGCTTGCTCATCGCCAGGCCGGACTGTCCGGCGCCGATGATGAGGGTGGTGACGGAGTTCATGCTCGCTTGCGCCCTCAAATGCCCGTCAGTTGACGGTGACGAACACGTTCGTCGGATTGGTGATGATGTCGAACACTGCCGAGCGCTTCTGGGACTGGGCGACGAGCGCCTTGATATCGACCTCGCTCGCATCGGCTTTGATGTCGAAATGGACGGAAATGGTGCCAAAGCCATTGCGCACGTCCTCGTCGATGCCGAGAATCCCCTGGATGTCCATGTCGCCTTCGACCGACGCTTTCACGGAATGGAGTTGGATCCCGCAGCGCTGAGCTACGGCGGCAATGCCGGCGGTGAGGCAGCTCGCGAGGCCCGAAAGGACGATCTCGACCGGCGTCGGCGCCTGATCCTCGGACGCAAAGATCTGAGGGTGATCGGCTTCGACCGTGAATGCTTTGCCGCGTGCCTGCTCGGTGCCCAGGCCAAAGAAAGTACTGATCATGCTGCGGCTGTGGGTGCCATTCATCCACTCGCAGGTCGCGCGCCATTTGAACTGGGCAGCCTGGGGCGCCTGCTCCAGCGCTTCGCGTGCGCCAAGAAGTGCATCGACATTCACGCCGTTGTTGACCTTCATGCCGTTTACAGAAGTGGTCATGGTCGTCATCTTTTCTTTCCTTCGCTGTCGGTGCTTGGTTACTGGGATCAAGAATTTTGCGATGCCTCCGCCAGAGGCCAACCTCATGCGCAAGCGTGGTAGCGCCCGTTGGAGCGGGCGGTGAAATGCGCGCTCGGGAACGTGGAAAACGGCGCGCCGCGCAACGGCTCCTGAGAAAACCGCTGCGTAGAAGACTTCGGGGCGGGCGAACCAGTGACGTGCTCGGGCTCACCCGTCCCGGATCAATGCTATGCAGCCAGCCGCTCGGGTATGTGGTTTGCGTCCGGCTGTGTCGGCTCATTTGTACGAGAGTTCGGCGTGGCCGGGGTCACATCCGTCAGCAGGCAGGTGCGGTCGTACCAGGTCCGAAACAGCGAGCCGTCTGCTTTCTGCATCTGGTCGGCAAAGCCGAATTCATAAGTCTTGGTCTCTGAAGTTCTGTTCTTGCTCATGATCGTTATCCTATGCATCTCGATTTGAAGGGGGGCCGGTTCTCGGCTGCATCTGATATGCATCCGCCGCGTTGTTTGCCGCGTTGGTAGCAGCCGTTGGATTTGCGCTTAAAACCGTGGAATTGGGCATGTTTGGCCTCGCATAGCGGTCGCCTGGCTTTCACGGTCGGATCGGTATTAGATCGCGAACCGGCATCGGGGCCATCAACTCGCTTTCGTGCCTGGCAGGTTTTACCGATTTACTTTTGACCTCGGCGAACCGCCAACGGCTGAGATGGGTAGCGATCACCGCGTTGACAGCATGTGGATGGCTGAGCGGGGACATATGTCCGGCACCCGGAATCCACTCAATCTGCGCTCGTGGATTGACGGCGCTCAAGAGGTCGACGATTCGCCGGCTCGGGGCAGGCGAGCGGTCACCGCAGATCAGCAGCACTGGAAAGGGCAACGAGCGGAAATCCGCGATAGTCGAGGGCTCCTCGAACAGAGCGTGGAAATCCAGAATGACCTTGCCGAGCCGCTTGGTCATACTGATCCGCGTGTCGCGCCTCATCGCGCTCCATGTGCTTTCTCCGCTCCAATAGTCGACGAAGCGCTGCATGCCCTCCCAATAGCCGCCCGTCGCGAGCGCGTGCCCAATAGCACTGGCGACCTCGTGAATTTCTCTGAACCGCTCTTGCTCCGTATCGCCGCCGCGCCGCAGCAGCTGGAACGCCGAGGGCTCAATGAGGACGAGGCTCTCAATGAGATCCGGGCGGCGATGGGCGATATGCAAGGCAACGCCGCCGCCATAGGAGTGGCCGATAAGGTGAACCGGCCTGCCGACCTCCTCGATCAGGTCTATAATCGGCGCGGCCTCGTCTGCGAGAGCGAATGCCTTCTCGCCGATCCAGGGATCGCTGAAGCCGCAGCCCCATTGGTCCGGCGCAATCACCCGGAAGTCGCCGCCGATCGCCTCGATGAGGCTGGCCCAGGCCCTGCCCGATGATGCGGAGCAATGCAGGAGCACCACGGGATCGCCGGCACCACGGTCGAGATGCGCGATGCGCGGTTTTTGATCGCCCTCGGTCAGCATTGCCTGCCCACCCTTCTGGATAGAGCGGACTCCAGGGGAGCGATGTCCCCGTCGCCGAAACCATTGCTGCTGGCCGCATGACGCGCCCAGTGTGCCCATGAGGGCGTGCTATGTGCGTCCTCGGCATCGATATCGGGATCACCGTACGCGTCTTCTTGAACCGAAGCCCCGCTGCTCGCGACAGAACGACTAAGGGCCTTTTCGGTGTTATGCGGGTTGCTCGTCATTGGATGAATTCCTTGGCTTTGCGCGAACGTCGAGCACCGGTGGCAAATCAATGAAGCCGGCATTTCGTGCGTTCCGGGAAACGGCTTTTTTGACGGCGCGTCATGACGCAAGACTTGCGGAGCATGGCGGCCGAACAGGTTGCTTCTAACCCTTCAGCGTGGGAGTTTCCGTTGAAACGAGCGGGGAATTTGGATGTTGCAACATAGGAAAATGGGCGCAACGATAGCTTTTCATAGGCGATCTTGATGATCGCATCTCGGGCGATCACGGAAGGCTATTTCTATCAAACCGCCGCTATAGCCGGACCTTTATGGCACAGGCGTTGACAATTCAGTTGATGGGGGAATTCGCAGTCCTGCGGGACGGCGTGCCCGTTGCCTTGCCGCCGTCAAAGAAGACCAAGGCACTTTTGGCTTATCTCGCCCTCGCCGAGCGTCCACAGCGACGCGAGTTTCTGTGCGACATGTTCTGGGATGTCCCGGACGATCCGCGCGGGGCGCTCCGCTGGAGCCTCTCCAAAATCCGGCAGATGCTCGACGACGAGGATCGCAAATGCATCGACGCCGACCGCCAGAGCATCCAGCTTCGCCGCGAGGCCGTTTCCATCGACGCGGCGAGCCTCAAGGGGATGAAGCCTTCCGAGCTGGCGACGCGCCCGACTGCCGCGTTGGAGGCTATCGCTGCCACCATACGCGGCGCGTTCCTTGAGGACCTGTCCTTACCGCGCTGCCTGGAATATGAGGCCTGGCGCACCGCGCATGCGAGCGAGTTTGAGACGTTGCGGCTCGCGACGCTGCGAATCCTCGTCGAGCGGCTGACGAAGGACGATCCCGCACGCGCCCTCGAATACGCGCATACCCTGCAGCGGCTTTACCCGGAGGACGGCAACCTCGCACCTCTCATCAAATCGCTGATTGCTGCCGTCCGCGAGCGACATGCGACGGCATCGCCGCCTGAAAGCGGGAGCGATGGTCGCCCGCCGGAATCCATTACAGCCTCGCCGTCCGCCGTTGCGCCGCCACCCGCTAGGCCTGGCCCGTCAGCGACCAAACCAAGCGCTGGAACCACGCCGAGGAAGTGGAAGTAGATGAGAAATAAAAAGGAAAAGAAAAAGAAGAGGAAGAAAAAAAGAAGAGAAAGAGAAAGGAAAATAGGAAGGAGAAGAAGAAGGAAATAAGAATAGAAGAAAGAAGAAGAGGTAAGGAGAGAAGATAAGAAGAGGAAAGAATAAGAGAGAAGGAAGAAGAGAAGATAATGTAGGAGAAAAAAGAGAAAGAGGAGAGTATGAAGAAGGATGAAGAGATTAGATATATAGGAGAAGGAAGAAAATAAGGAGATAAACGATAAGAGAAAGAAGAAGAAGGAAGAATGGGTATCTCTCAACGATAGGACGGTGCACAACAACAAGGATGAAGGCTATACAGCGTTACAAGCGCGGCAAGAAGGGTATCTATCAGCACGCCTCGAAGCGACACCTGCACCGCTACAAGGCAGAAAGACCCGCTAAGGCAAACGCGAGCGCCGGGGAGACGACAAGGCTCGCACTGAAATGCTGCTGAAGGGTCCGCCGAGCAAGCCAACGCGTCCAAGCAGGACATCCGCTATTGCGTGACACCAGACGGCGTTCGGCTTGCCTATGCGACTGTCGGCGAGGGTCCGGTGATGGTGCGCGCGCCGCACTGGATGACGCATCTCGAATATGATTGGGACAGCCCGATCTGGCGACCCTGGATCGAGGAGCTCTCCTCGAGCTATCGCCTTGTCCGCTTCGACCAGCGCTGCAACGGCCTCTCCGAGCGCGGTGTCTCGGAGGTCTCGTTCGACGCTATGCTGGGCGATCTGGAGGCGATCATCGATGTGGCGGGCATCTATCGGTTCACGCTTCTGGGTGTATCGCAAAGCTGCGCGGTGTCCGTCGCCTATGCCGCAAAGCATCCCGAGCGCGTTCGTGCCCTGATACTTTGTGGCGGATATGCCAAAGGCTGGCGTTTGCGCGGCGATAAGAACGAGATTGCGCGCCGCGAAGCCATGAACGTCCTCATCCGCGAGGGATGGGGGCTGGACGCGCCCATGTTCCGCCAGCTTTTCACCTCGATGTACGTTCCGCACGCCACGACGGACCAGATGAGCTGGTACAACGACCTCCAGCGCCATAGTGCGACCGTTCACGATGCCTATCGGCTTCAGAACGCGATGGCCGAGATCGATGTGAGCGACCTGCTGCACAAGGTGCGGGCGCCGACCCTAGTGCTCCACGCAAGGGGCGATCTTGCCGTGCCGATCTCTTCCGGTCGCACCCTCGCCGAGCACATCCCCGGCGCAAAGCTCGTCGAGCTGCCAAGCGACAACCACATTCTGCTCAAGGGCGAGCCGGCCTTCGACCAGTTTTTCTCGGAAGTGCGCCGGTTCGTCGCCGGTACGCTCGTCGAGCAGCCGGCAATCGCCACGCCCGAAGTCGAGCTTCGCCTCGCGACCGTTCTGACGGTCGATCTGGTCGACCCTTTGCAAACCTTCGACAGCGACGATCCCGAAAGCTTCGCTTCGACCATCGACCCCTGTCTCGACCGTATCGCCGCCGAGGTCGCTGCGCACGGCGGCGTCGAGGTGCTTCGCGGCCCTGCCGACCTGACCGCGGTTTTCGGTTCGGACGGCACGACCGAAGATCACGCACTCGCCGCATGTCGGACCGCGATTGAAATCATGGATCAGCTCAAGCGTGAGGGCGGGATGCCCCGCGCCTGCATCGCCATCGACAGCGGCACCATGATCGTGCGCTCCCAACGCGGTTCTGCCGCTGCGATCGCGGGCCCGGCTATCGCACAAACGCGCGAACTTGCGCGCTCGCTCCGGCGCAACATCGTGGTCCTCACGCGGCGGGCGCAGGAAAGCGCCGGCGGTCATATCCGTTCGACCAAGCTGGATGCCAGCGAACTTGCCGGCCTGCCCCACGATCTTTCCCTCTACACTTTGGCAAGTGAAGACGAGGCTTTGTCCAGATGGGAGGGGCGGGCGCGTCTCGGTCTTGCGCCGATGGTCGGGCGCCGCGCCGAGCAATTGTTGCTGCGCCAGCATTTGCGCCGCTCCGCGGGCGGGCGGGGACAGGCGGTCGGCATATTCGGCCAGGCAGGGGTCGGTAAGTCGCGTCTCGTGCACGAGCTGGTAACGTCGCAGGAAGCACAGGGCTTCTCTCTGTTCCAGGCTGGCGCGCAGGAATCGGAGCAGGCGACCGCCTATGCGCTGGTCAAGCGCCTCGTGCTCGCGCTTCTCGCCGCGGATGATCCGCTTTCCGAAGGTGCCGAGGCAACGCTCGATCACTGGCTGAAGGAGCTGGCGCTTGCCTCCTCATGCCGCACCCCTCTGCGGTTTTTGCTGGATCTCACTGGCATTGAACCGGAATTTGAGCGCCTCTCGGCTGCCAAGCGAACGGAGAGCATATGGCTCGCGGTCAGTGAGCTGATCGACCGGATTGCCGAGCGCAACAAAGCCATCTGCATCTTGGAGGATCTGCACTGGGCCGATAGCGAAAGCCTTCGAATTGTCCAGCGCATCATCGAGTGGCTGGGTGCGCGCCCGCTTATCGCCGTCCTCACCTATCGCCCGGAATTCACACCCGAATGGGCTGGCAACAGAGCGGTATCGCAGCTCGCCATCACGGGCCTCGATCAGGACGAGGCAATGGAGCTGGCGTTCTCGCTGCTCGGCTCGCGCCGGAATGGCGCGGCGCTCGCCAAGCATATCGTCGCCTCGACAGCCGGCATTCCGCTGTTTATCGAGGAGGTGATCCGAGCACTCGCCTATAAGAGCGACAGCGACAGCGATGCGGCACATCTCGAAATCCCCGCGACTGTCCAGTCGGTGATTGCCGTTCGCATCGGGCGGCTTGGGCAGGAGGCAAAGCATGTCCTCTCGCTCGCCGCCGTGATCGGCCCGAGCGTACCTGTCCCGACCCTGCAGGCGATGCTGCCGGACATGGCCGAACAAAGGCTCGACGACATTTTGGAGCGCTTGTGCCAGGCTGATTTCCTCTATGAGGCGAAGCGTGTCCCAAGCCGGATGCTGGCGTTCAGGCATGTGCTTATCCAGCGGGTCGCCTATGCCGCGCTCACCCAGGCCGCCCGCGCACAGCTCCATGCGCGCTTCATGGCGCTGCTGGAGCAGGATTACCAACCCGAAAGCGGCGAGCATGCCGAGCTGATCGCGGAACAGGCCGAGCGGGCGGGTCTGAGTGAGAAGGCCGCTTCCTATCTGCTCGCCTCGGCCAGGCGCGCCCTGCGCCGCGCCGCCAATCACTCCGCTGCCGATTTCGTCAAGCGCGGCCTTACGGCAGTCAGCCGGCTTTCGGATCCGCGTCTTCGCGACCGGCTGGAGCTGGAATTCCGCAAAGTCGAGGGCGTCGCCCTCATGGCGACCGAAGGCTGGGGATCACAGAAAGTGCTCTCGGCGTTCAGGCGCGCCGAGGAGCTGTGCGGCGGTCTCGATGATCCGCGCGAGCTTTTCACCGCGCTTCGCGGACTCGGCCAGTACTACATGATCAGTGGTCAGCCGAAGGAAGCCCAGACGATTGCCGAGCGCTGCTCGCATATTATTGCATCGCCGGACGACGCCATTGAGATCGAGACGTCCCACATGTTCTGGACCAACGGTCTGTTCATGGGCGACTACGGGTGTTCGATCGAACATGCCGCGCGGGGCGAAGCGCTCTATCGCGCGGAAACGCATCACCCCCTCACATTCCAATATTCCGGACATGATCCTGGCGTGTGCTGCCGGATATTCAGCGGATTGGCCTATGCCCTCAAGGGGCATCTGGAGGAAGGAGAGCGCTCGCTCGTCGAGGCCGACGCGCTGGCGGAGCGCCTTGAGCATCCGCTCACCACCGCGCTCACTTATTGGGCCCACAGCTTTTACGCCATTTTGCAGGGCGATGCGGCGGCGGCGCTACGCTGGGGGGAGCTGGAGATTGCGCTGTGTGAGCAGCAGGCGTTACCGCTTCTCTCCTCGCAAGGCTTGTTTCAGGCCGGTTGGGGTTTGTTTCATCTCGGCGAGCACCTGGAGGGCCTGCATCGCATGCGACGCGGTATCGAGGGCATCAAGTCGACGGGTGCGGAGATGGGCCTGCCCTACTATCTCGCGCTCCTGGCCGAAGCCCTCGGCAAGGCTGGCGATGCGCAGGAGGCGCTGAAGCTCATCGACCACGCACGAGAAAGCGCGTTCAGCAACGGCGCCGAACTTCAAGCCCCCGAGATGCTGCGAATCAAGGCCGAACTTTTGGCAAGCACCAACAGAAGCAGCGCGCGGGAGCAGGAGCATCTCCTCACCCTTGCGCTCGATCTGGCGCGCGGACAGCAGGCAGGTCTTTCGGAGCGGCGCTGCCGTTCGGCGCTGGAGCGGCTCGCGCAGAATGGCCGCGCGCAGCAACGGCCGGAGTGAGAGCGAGCCGGCCTTGTCGCAGGCCGCCTTACGCCTCAACCACTAAAGTCGCGGAGTCGGGAGGTCCCGCCGCTTTGCCCCTTGGCGCAGATGTCGACATCATTATGCGCTCCTTGCAGTCCAGCTGTCGACTCCTCTTGTTGCGAATGTCCGAGATGAGGCGAACTCGGCCGAGAAGCCAATCTGCAGGCGAGCATGCTCGACACGGAAAAGGGCTTTTCACCATCGTCCCTTGCCGGAGGGGAAGCCGACCCGTGTCGGCCCCGGCTTCAGGCCGGCGATCTCCGATCTCGACCAACTCCACCGCGGTGAAAAGAGATATACCATGACGCGTGCCCACGGCGCGCCAGAGCTCGTGGGGACATCCATTCTTTTCACTTAAGCGAATTGCTTGTCGGATTTTGTCTATTGGCGTGTTTCCAGGTTACTGTCCCGACGCCTCCGCTGGATGCCGTGGCGGTAATGTATTTGAGTTCGTCGTTGCCAAAGGCCACAATCAACCGCTTTTGTTCGGTCCCGATCCAATTGGGGAATGTTGCGCTTTCAACTTTGAAGGTGAGCGCTTTCTCGCTTGAACTTACCGAATAGGTGCCGATCATGGCGATGCTTCTGCTGACGACGGCCTTGTTTTCCTCCGCCGTCCCGCCGGCGCGATTGCCAGAGGCGAATTTCGGCAAGTCAGCCCCGATGATCGTCAGCATGAAATGCCCATCGCGGTCCAGGCATATCATGCCCTTCGCTCCGGGGCCAAATTGATCGGTCTTGGTTCCATCCTTTTCGCTGACTGAGGAAATCAGCTCCCATGTTCCGGCCAAGTCGTTTGACGTCTGGGCCGAGGCGGCCGAATGAGGCGATGCTGCTACTACCGGAAACAACCACATAGCCAAAGAAAATCTCAAAAGCTGGCGCATGTTTTCCTCCGACCGAGCGCGTTGCAGCATTCTTCATTGCTCCACACTCGGTCCAAATCGTTATAAGAAGAACTATCCAATTTCCTTTATGCGTATAGGAAAACGCCTATGGCCAAGCCGCGCTTGAATTGGGAAAATCGCATCGGCCGGCGGATGCGGCTGCGTGATCTTCACATGTTCGCGGTCGTCGTGGAGTGGGGCAGCATGACCAAGGGCGCCTTGCATCTCGGCATGTCTCAGCCCTCGGTGTCGGAAGCGATCGCGAGCTTGGAAGACGCGCTGGAGGTTCGCCTTCTTGACAGAACCACACAAGGGGTCGTCCCGACGCTCTACGGTCGTGCTTTGCTAAGACGCGCCGAGGTCGTTTTCGACGAACTCAAGCAGGGCGTCCGAGAAATTGAATTCCTGGCGAATCCCGCCGCCGGAGAAGTCAGGATTGGTTGCCCCGAGTTGTTGGCGGCAGGCTTCGTTGCGGCCGTCATCGACCGATTATCCCGTCAATATCCAAAAATAACCGTCCATGTGGTCGTGGCGCAAACCGGCGAACAGGAATTTCGGGAATTGCACGAGCGTAGCGTAGACCTTCTGCTGGGAAGGCTTTTTAAGCCTTTGGCGAACCAGGATGTGGCCGTGGAAAGCTTATGCCAGGACAGATTCTTCGTGGTGGCCAGTGCTCAAAGCCGCTGGGCGCGGCGGTCCGAAATTGCGCTTGCCGAGCTCATGGAAGAATCGTGGATCCTCTTTCCGAAAGGCAGCGTTTCCGGTTCTTTTATCGAAGAGGGCTTTCGAGCACACGGTCTGGAATTGCCGGAACAAACGCTCACCTCGTTCTCGATGCAACTGCGCTTTCACTTACTTGCGACCAGGCGCTTTTTGACGGTGCTCCAGGGGTCCGTGCTGCGATTTAATGCCGAGCGTTGGTCGCTCCGGGCATTGCCGATTGACCTGCGCATCCAACCCGTGCCAATCGGAATCTTTACCCTCAAACACCGAACCCTCAGTCCAACCCTTGAACCATTCATAGAACAGGCACGAGAGGTTGCAAAACAACTATCGACAGTAGCCAGTCTGTAGCTTGGGTCACTGGCCGTATCTGTTTCGGGCTAGCTTCTCTCGCGAGCGTCAGGTGGCCGAAGACCGCTCAGAGGCGCGGGCGGCCGATCCGGTCTCTCGCCGGCCGAGCGCGGTCAGTATGAACTGGGCGCTTTGATTAGCCGTCTCTTGCCGGAGGAAGAGCAGCCCAATTCTGGCGCCAAACGCGCGTGGAGATCTCGGTCCGGCGATCTCCACTCAGATCGGCCGGGTCGCGGTGCGAGCGGCTGTATGCCATCGCGGCGGCAAGAGCCGTCTGATGAGCGCGCGCCTCGACATCAACGCCGTTTATACCGCCTACGACAAAGCGGACGTGCTTGAGGGTGTCTCCTTGTCGATCGAGCCCGGCCGCATTACGTGCCTCCTCGGCTCCAACGGCTCCGGCAAGACCACGCTGATCCGCTCCATTCTCGGCCTGACGCCGCCGCGCGCGGGCCGCATCACTTTCGATGGCAACGAGATTGCCGGGCTGGCGACCCACAAAGTGATAGCAGCCGGCATCGCCTGCATTCCGGAAGGACGTAAAGTGTTTCCTAGACTGACGGTGGAGGAAAATCTCCGCCTCGGCGCTTATCAGGAGACGTCCGACGGCATCACACGCGCGCGCATGCAGGAAATTTTCGAGCTGTTTCCCCGCCTGGCCGAGCGCCGCCTCGAGCTTGCGGGGACCATGTCTGGGGGCGAGCAAGCCATGGTGTCGATCGGTCGCGGCCTGATGCGCGCGCCTAAGCTGCTGTTGATCGCCGAGCCATCGCTCGGCTTGGCTCCGCGTTTGGTGAAGGAAAACTTCAACATCATCCGCCAGATCAACGAGCGCGGCATCACCGTGTTCTTGGTCGAGCAGAACATGCATCAGACCCTCGCCATCGCCCATTACGGCTATGTGCTGTCGAAAGGGCGGGTGGTCGCTCACGGCACTCCAATGGAACTTGCCGGCCGTGATGAGGTGCGTGAGGCCTATTTCGGATGAAGAGTCCGCATTGAGGTGGGCCCAAGCAGGAGCCGCAGCCCAGAAGGCACTTGGAGGAACGCTCGGAGACGGTGCAATAACCTCACCTGCGGGCGTAATAATGGCTATTCGCTTGCGTCTGCGCAGTTGGCGTTTGCGGAACATTTCGCGAGCGCTTCGGCGCCGTCGCCGATAAGTCCGTTGTATCGTGGATGATCGGCGTTCGTCAGGAGCAATGACCGGGCGTCCGCCCGGCGTGCTTCTTGCGTATCAGCTCTCGCATAGGTGCGGCAACCGCCGCGGTTTTTGCGTGCGAGCGGGGTTTCGCGCACCGCTGCTGTCAGGTGCTGTCGAACCCCTTTTAGGTGAGGGCCTCACCTGGTGTTAGGTGACGCTGGCCTGTTAGGTGATGACGCTGCCAGGGGGAGATGGCGGCGATCTCACCCCGACCCATACTAAATGAGAACAAAGTTGCAAGATGGCCGCCTTTGATCAAAATAGTCTTTGTCTGGGATCAGGTATCTGACGCCGCCAAAATAGCCATTGCTCAAAATCGCGAAACCGCTGATTTTAAGCTACCGGCGCAAGAGAGTGCTCGGAGTGACCTTTTTCTACCCTGACTGCTTCGGATCAAACTGCGAAGAACGATCGCCTTTGGACGAGGGAGTGTCGACCGTGACGCCAAGGATGCTCAAGACGTGCGCGCTCACTGTTATGTTGTTGGGCCTCGACGCGTTTGCGTTGATCGGAAGAGTTGTGGCGCAAGAGGTAGACCCGGCTGAGCTGGTCAAGGACTTTCACGCGATCTTCGGCGACCACCATGCGCGCGCCACGCACGCCAAGGGGGTGGTTCTCGAAGCGACCTTCGAGCCGACCCAGCAAGCGCGCCAGCTCAGCACGGCGAACGTTTTCGCAGGCACGAGTTAGGCAAAGGTGCGCCTTTCGGATACGACCGGCATACCCGACATTCCCGATGCCGACCCCAACGCCAGCCCTCGTGGGCTCGCGGTCAAATTCACCCTTGGCGACGGCTCCGAGATGGATTTGGTCACGCACAGCTTCAACGGCTTTCCCGCCGCGACCGCTGCGGACTTCGACATCTTCCTCAAGGCAGTCGCGGCGAGCGGCCCCGGAGCAGCGAAGCCCACGCCGATCGAGAAATACCTGCAAGCCCACCCCAACGCCGTGCCTTTCGTCACACAACAGAAGCCGCCGCCGGAAAGCTTTGCGACGGCCGCCTATTTCGGCGTCAATGCATTTGCGTTCGTCGATGCTTCCGGCAAGAAGACCATATTGCGCTATCGATTCATTCCGGAAGCGGGTGAGAAGTATCTCGACGCGGCAACCGCGGCGTTGATAGGCCCAAACTACCTTATGGAAGAGATCGCAGTCCGTGTCGCGAAGGCCCCCGTCACGTTTGACTGGTTTGCGCAAATCGCGCAAACCAGTGACAAAGCCGATGACCCATCGACCCCCTGGCCGGAGGATCGCGAACTGGTAAAACTCGGCACCCTGACACTGACGGGTATGGCGACTGACCAGATGGGATTGAGCAGGAGCCTGCTGTTCCTTCCGAACAATGTGCCCGCCGGCATCGAACCGGCTGATCCCATGATCGAGGTGCGGAGCGCCGCCTATCCGATATCCTTTGGCGAACGTCAGTGACTGTCCGCTGAGGGGTATGCGCTGTTAGAAGGCGCAATCACGATGGGATCGGCTTCGAGGCGCCTGCCGCCCTCCGCCCGCGTAGGACCGGTGGTCGGGTCTTGAGGGAAGACCTGCCGCTTAGCCAAAGAGCTCGACCTTCGTGTCTGCGGTGTGGATCGGGATAGGGGGGAGCCTTGCGGCTCCGCCCCTCCCACACCACCGTGCATACGGGTCCGTACACGGCGGTTCGAGCGGCAATGGCTAGCGCTCCTTGACCAATGCAGGAAGACCGAGCGATCGAAAGTAGGCATTGTTCAACCCGCGTGAGAGGGCCTTGGATCGGGCCAGGCGCCAGGGTCCGTGCACACTGCCGGCGGTACCTTCCGCCAACCATGGAGAGACCCCGAGGGCGATCAGTGCTGCCCGGCGACGGCGTGGTGTTTTCCATTGTCGCCACAAGGCAGACCGAAGCCGCACCCGAACCCAACGCATGAGAACCAGCAGCACTTGGGGCGTTTCGCAGAATCCGAAATAGCCTCGCCAACCCCGCATATACGCTGCCAGCTCCGCCATGATCGTCTCCACACTGGCGCCCCTGGCCCGCCGTGTGATGTCCCGGATTCGCTGTTTGAACCGCTCCAGGGCCTTTGGCGCGATAGTGCGCAGGACCGTGGGGCCGTCGCTGAAGCTAAATCCGAGAAACTTCCGCTGCTGCGGTTGCGCTACCGCGCTCTTCGCCTCGTTGACCTTGAGCTTGAGCCTTTGCATGATGAAGCGCACAAGGCTCGTCATCACCCGCTGCCCCGCTCGTTCGCTGCGAACGTAGATATTACAGTCGTCCGCATATCGAACGAAGCGGTGCCCGCGTTGCTCCAGCTCACGGTCGAGTTCGTCGAGCACGAGATTGCTAAGCAGCGGCGAAAGCGGCCCCCCTTGCGGGGTTCCTTCCACACTGGCGCTGATCAAGCCGTTCTCCATCACTCCGGCGGTTAGGAACGCCCGAATGAGTTTGAGTAGCCGCCTGTCCCCGACCCGCCGGGCGATCTGGCCCATCAACCTGTCGTGGTTGACCCGATCGAAGAACTTCTCCAGATCAAGATCGACCACCCAGTCATGGCCGTCGGCGATATATTTCTGCGCCTGAGCCACGGCTTGATGCGCGGACCGCCCAGGGCGGAACCCATAGCTGCCGTCAGAGAACGTCCGATCCCAACGCCGTTGCAGCACCTGCATCACCGCCTGCTGGATGAATCGATCCAGCACCGTCGGGATGCCAAGCTTGCGCGTCCCGCCGTCCGGTTTGGGAATTTCCACCCGCCTCACCGGTTTCGGTTCGTAGATCCCGCTCAGAAGTTGAGCCCGGATTGCCGGCCAATGCTGCTTCAGATAGCCGGCAAGCTGATCGACGGTCATGCCATCGACGCCCGGGCTACCCTTGTTGTTCCTCACACGTTGCAATGCCGCCTTCAGATTGTTTCGCTCACATATCTCCTCCATCAATCGATCGGTGCCGGCTGGGCTTTCGGGATCATTCCCCGCCCGACGCAACTCGGTCGCCTCGCCTCCTGCTTCCTGGGCTTCACCCGCAAGCTGAGAGTTGAGGTCCAGCTGAGGCCGGACATTCTGCCGTCCGCCGCGTCTGAGGGTCATGTCCTACTCGTCCTGCATCTCGTTCGGGCCTTCAGCGGATCGCGCCGCCTATTATGCCCTCTGCTGACTTCTGCCCTGCGATCGGACGGCCTTTCGGTCGTCCCAGTCGCCAAAGGCGACACAGGGCAGATCTCCTGGGGTAAGCTCAGTTGCCTTCCGTGCACGATCGCCGGATCTACGCTTCGCATCCTTGATGGATATGGACTTTGCGGTACGTTGGCCGCTCGTCCGATGCTCGCGCCTTCTATCCGGTTCTTGTCCATCGACCCGCACGTTTGCTCGATGCTTCTTTCAGACCCCGCCTCGCGGCGGCGGCCCTTGCATTTTGCTAACCCTTCACCTCCATCAGGTTGGGTAGGGGACTTTCACCCCCAAGCTACTGAGCATGCCCAGCACACAACGAACCCGCTCCGCGGAAGAGCGCGCGGCGCGCGCACGGTGCCGTGAGGAGAGGCTGCGGCTTCATCCAATAAGAGCCACCACCCAACAAGACCGGCTTCGGGCCTGAGGATCGAGGGGTTTGCAATCCTTGAGCTCAGGAGTTTCCGATGACCGGCAAGACGATCAGTCCGCTGCGCCAGCGCATGATCGAAGACATGAGCGTGCGCAGTTTCGATCCACAGACCCAAAGCGGCTATCCTTTCCGGTAGCAGCACGGCTATCGCGGCGCATCGGCCTGGTCAACACGATGGTGTTCACGCACATTCCCTCCAGCCTTTGCCTCATCCTCGCCGCAGCCGTTCCGAGTATCGACGTGGCGCTAGGCCTGCTGCTCGTTCGTGCCGCCCTATCGCAGATGGACGTGCCGACGCGCTCCTCCTATGTGATGGCGGTCGTGACGCCGCAGGAACGGCCAGCGGCGGCGAGCGTTACCTCGGTGCCGCGCAGCCTCGCGGCTGCCGCCAGCCCGGCCATAGCCGGTGCGCTGTATGAAGCGGGATTGCCGGCTTTGCCATTGATCCTGTGTGGTCTGCTCAAGATCGCCTATGACCTCGCGCTGTTGTGGATGTTCCGCCATGTCAGACCACCTGAGGGGTCGCCCATCTAAGCGATAGCCTTGACCGGCGATGCGCGAAATCGCGGATTACGTCCGAGGAAAGGAAAACGCCGATGCGGTTACAGCACATCATTTTGATCCCCTTCGCCCTAAAGCGGGATCACTTTAGAGGGAATCGTTGAGGGATTCCCAGGAGGGGCGAACCGTGATTCATCATCTGTGCTGGGGAGGAGGCCAGCATGGATGGCAAAGCCTTATTCGATGGACTTGCGTCAGCGGGTGGTTGAGTGCGCCCTGGCGGGCGCGGATATCCGGGACGTTGGGGCGCGGTTTGGCGTCAGCCCCTCGGCGGTTTCGAAATGGTCGACGCGGTTTCGCTCAACCGGCAGCCTGGCACCGGGCCAGATGGGCGGGCACAAGCCGGTCCTCCTTGCGGCGCATCGTGATTTTGTGCATGCGCGCTTTGCCGGGGAGCCGGAGTTGACCCTGCGCGATCTGCAGAAAGAGCTGGCGGCGCGAGGCGTCCATGTGAGTTATGGCGCGGTGTGGGCTTTCGTGCACGCCGAGGGGTTGCGTTTTAAAAAAAGCCGCCGTCGCCGCTGAGCGGGACCGTCCGGATATTGCCAGCCGACGGGCCAGGTGGAAGAAGCACCAGGGGCGGGTCGATCCTGCGCGTCTGGTCTTCATTGATGAGATCCCCGCTTTCGCGGGGACAGGCTCTGGACCAAAACCAATATGGCACCGCTGCGCGGCTGGAAGGCGCGCGGCGAACGGCTGGTTGGCAAAGCCCCGCATGGCCGCTGGCGCACGCTGACGTTTCTCGCCGCCCTGCGCTGCGATCGGATCGAGGCGCCCTGCTTGTTTGATGGGCCGATCAACGGCCGCAAGTTTCTCACCTATGTGCAGCAGTTTCTGTTGCCGACGCTGCATCCCGGCGATGTGGTGGTGATGGACAATCTGGGCAGCCACAAGGGACAGGCGGTTCGCCAGCCTCCAGTTGCCCCGCCGGATCGCTTTGACGCAAAAGCAATGGCGTTGAAAGACTTGCATCAGCCAGTCGTCTCGGCACGTTATGCCTTCCTCGGGATGATCTTGGCTGAAGGTAACGCACTGACCGATAGCATAGCGGAAGTCGAAGATAGTCGCCTGCGCTGCAATGGCGGCCTCGGCTTCGCTGTCAAACAGCAATACGGACACGAAGCACTCGCCACCCGACTTCAAAACGCGCGAAAGTTGGCCGATATAGTTCTCGATTCCGTCAGGAAGCATGTGCGTAAAAACGGACGACGCGATCGCGAGATCAAAAGAGTGGTCGGGGAACGGAAAGCGATAGTCTCTTGCCAGAGTCCTGCCGTGCGGGTTATGGCACCCACCACGCACATCGGCGAAATGGAATTTGAAGTTCGGCAGCAGCGGCTCCAAATTCCGCCTGCACCATGTGACCAATTCCACTGCGATATCAAAGCCAACATATCGCCCAGTCGGGCCTAAACGAGCGGCAAGCGCACGCGCCAGTCTGCCACAACCACAGCCGACTTCCAGAATCCTGAGATCGGGGGTCACGCAACAGAGGTGCACCGTGGGGGCGCTGCTCTCGCTCGTCTTTTTCGCTTCCGACGGTGTTGTGGCAAGTCTGTTCGACACCCCTGCGGAATGGCGCAAGTGCTCCCACGACGTTCCTGAGGCGCTAACTGGCGGACACATCTTTGTTGATCAATTCCTGAGGGTACCGAGTAGGTCCAGAGAGAGAAAGTCGTGCTACGTCACTCTGGTCGTTAGCCCCTCGCTCCGTCGAACACACAATCAATTTTGCGGCGCACTTTCGCTGTGGCACTTTCCCGGAATGATCGACAAGCTCGAGCTATTGCTTCTGCTTGCCCGCGAACGCCACTTCGGACGTGCCGCTGAGGCCGCTGGCATCTCGCAGCCCAGCCTATCGGCGGCGGTAAAAAGCCTTGAAGACCAGTTCGGACTGACGCTCGTCGAGCGCGGCTCGCGCTTTCGCGGGTTCACGCCGGAAGGCGAGCGCGTGCTGGACTGGGCCCGCCGCCTCGTCGGCGATGCCCGGAGCATAAAGCAGGATATCGACGCGCTGAAACGCGGCATCGGCGGACATCTGCGTCTCGGTGTCATCCCGAGCGCGCTGCCCTTCGTCACCTCGATGACGCTGCCGTTCCACGAACGCTATCCGGCGGTGCGCTTCACCGTGACTTCGCTCACCTCGATTGCCATCCTTGCGGCCATGGAGAATCTCGAGCTGGATTTGGGTAATCTCCTATATCGACAACGAGGCGGGTCGGCCGGTTCCAGGCCGTGCCACTCTATAGGAGCGCTACGCCCTCCTGGTTGCGCAGCACCATCCGCTCCCGCCCGCGACACGATCAGCTGGGTCGAGGCAGGGCAGTTGCCACTTGCCTGCTTACCCGCCAATCACGTCAAGGCGCGCACCAATGGCGCGGCCAATCCGCAGTGGATGCCCAAGAATGAGTCGAACCCGTATTTCAGCTATGAACCCTCCAAGTGCATCGTGTGCAATCGCTGCGTGCGGACTTGCGAGGATACGCAAGGGACATTCGGGCTGACCATCTCGGGCCGTGGCTTCGACAGCCCGAGCATTCGGTCGTCACGACCTGCGCTTATTGCGGGGTGGGGTGCTCGTTCAAGGCGGAGATGCGCGGCGAGGAAGTCGTGCGCATGGTGCCCTACAAGGACGGCAAGGCCAATAGCGGCCATTCCTGCGTCAAGGGCCGGTTTGCCTGGGGCTATGCCACCCACCGCGACCGCATCCTCAAGCCCATGGTGCGCGAGAAGATCACCGATCCCTGGCGCGAGGTGTCGTGGGAGGAGGCGATCGGGCGCGTTGCCTCCGAGCTGACCCGCATCCGCGACACGCATGGCGCGGAAAGCATCGGCGGCATCACCTCCTCGCGTTGCACCAATGAGGAGAGCTTCCTGGTGCAGAAGTTCATCCGCGCCGGCTTTGGGGTGAACAACGTCGATACCTGCGCGCGCGTCTGCCACTCACCGACCGGCTATGGCCTGAAAACCGCGTTCGGCACCTCGGCCGGCACGCAGGACTTCGAACTCGGTCGAGGACTCGGATGTCATCTTGATCATTGGCGCCAACCCGACCGACGGCCACCCCGTCTTCGCCAGCCGCATGAAGAAGCGGCTGCGTGCGGGTGCTAAGCTGATCGTCATCGACCCGCGCCGTATCGATATGGTGAAGACGCCGCATATCGATGCCTCGTTCCATCTGCCGCTGCAGCCGGGCACCAATGTCGCGGTGCTGACGGCCCTGGCCCATGTCATCGTCACCGAAGGCCTGGTCGATGAGGCCTATGTCCGCGAGCGCTGCGACCTGCAGGACTTCGCCGAGTGGGCCGAGTTCGTCGCCCGTCCCGAGCACTCGCCCGAGGCGACGCAGAAATATACCCGCGTCGATCCGGAAGCCTTGCGCGGCGCCGCCCGCCTTTGCGACATGGGCTCTTTCCGCATGAGCTGACCGGCTACCGCCATGTCTCCGACACGGCGGTCCGCGCGCTGTTCGAGGATGTGTGGGGCGGTCAATCCCGAGCCGGGCCTGCGCATCCCAAACATGCTGGACGCCGCCGTCGACGGCACCTTCAAGGCCATCTACATCCAGGGCGAGGACATCCCCCATCGCGCCGCTGGCCGCGGCGGAGTAGGGCAGGGCGATGAGCGAGATCCGCACCACCCCATCCGAACGCCTGGTGATGATGGCCAATCAGATCGAAGGCGTTCGCCGCGCAAGTCGAAGCCCGCGCGGTGCCCAAGATCGCCGAGCACATCAAGGCATTCTGGGACCCGCGCATGCGCCGCAAGATCGACGAGCACGTGACGGCGGGCGGCGCGGGGCTGGAGCCCCATGCGCTGACCGCCTTGCGGCAATTGATGGCGGGGGCCGAGAAGCCGGTGTCGCGGGACGAACACAGCCCCTTCGATCAAGGGAGCGATGCCGGCTAGTGCGCTGGGTACTTGCGCTCCGCTTCTCGGCACAGCAGGCGCATCGCCTCCGAGGTCTTGCCAGCCGCGCATCGGGCGCGGCTGTAGCCACGCGCCTATGATGGCGTATTTCCCCTGATGGGCCGCGCTGCAGCGGCCGCATAGCCTTCGCCCGATCTCCCCGCCTCCCGCGACATTCCCTGCGCGGCACGTTTTCAGGATACGCTTGCGAGAGAACTTGTGCCATCGTGCGGACCCGGCGGCGAGAGACTCATTGTGCTTGGCGCCAACACAGCCTTTGCGGTTAGCCTCGGTCTCCTCATGTCGCTTCAGCTCTATCTCGCTTACTTCCTCGCCTGCGTAGTGCTCGCCATCACGCCTGGGCCGAATATGTCGCTCTATTTGGCGAACGGCGCCACCTATGGTGTGCGCGCCGCGCTCTTGACCGTGTTCGGTGCGAGCCTCGGCCTTAGCATCCTGGTTGCGCTCGCCACCATCGGCATGAACACCGCCATGACCATTATGGCCGAGTGGTTCGACGTGATCCGCTGGCTGGGAGCGGCCTATCTCGCCTGGCTTGGATTTGGCCGTCTGCGGGCAGCCTTTGCGGGCGAAAATCTCGTTGCTGCCGAGACGCCGCATCGGGGCCGCTATGTATGGCAGGGGGCGGCCGTTTCGCTTTCCAACCCCAAGGTGCTCTTGTTCCTCGGCGCCTTCTTCCCGCAATTCGTGAACACCGGTGCACCGCTCGCGCCGCAACTGCTGCTGATGGCGGTAACTTTCGTGCTGGCGATCGCGGCCGTGGACAGCTGCCTCGCCTTCGCGGTCGGCTCAGCGCGGGGCTGGTTCACCGAGCGCCGGAAGCGGATCGCCGACGGCGTCAGCGGTCTGCTGCTGTTCGGCGGTGGGCTTTGGCTTGCGATGATGCGGCGCACGTAGTATCAGCGCCCGAGGTTTTCCGCGCAAAAAGGCGATCATGCCCCGCACTGCTTTTTACCCCGGCAGCTTCGATCCGATGACCCTCGGTCATATGGACGTGATTCTACGCGCGCTCCACCTGTTCGACAGGCTGGTGATCGGCGTTGGTGTCCATCACGGCAAGGCGCCGATGTTCACGGCGGATGAGCGCATTGCCCTTCTCAAGGCCGAGATCACGGCATTTGGCGCAGATGCGCCGAGGACGGAGGTCGTGCCGTTCGATAACCTCGCCGTCGATGCGGCGATCCAGCACGGCGCGGTTGCGCTGGTGCGGGGCCTGCGCGATGCAAGCGACTTCGACTACGAAATGCAGATGGCCGGCATGAACGGCGCCGTTCGGCCCGGCCTCGAGACCGTGTTCCTGCCCGCCTCGCCGGGGCACCGGCACATTGCCGCCACTTTCGTCCGCCAGATCGCGCAGATGGGCGGCGATGTGGGGCGTTTCGTCCCGCCGTCGGTCGCCCAGGCCATAAAGCAAAAGCTTGCTTCTGCGGCCAACTAGTGTCCCGTCCCGCAAATACCGACTAACTTGCTGCGGACTTTTTTGGCATTTGCGAGGCCGCACAACAGCACAACGCCCTCGGGAGTCATCGGATGAAGCGCTCGTTTCTCGTTCTGTTTTCGCTTTGCGTATTGCTTGCCGGCCCGCTCGCCGCGGCAGATAAGTCGAACCTGGTCTACATGGACCTCAAGGACGGCCGGGTGGTGATTGAGCTGTTCCCGAACGTCGCGCCGAAACATGTCGAGCGCTTCAAGACGCTCATCAAGCAGGGCTTCTATAACGGGCTGAAATTTCACCGCGTGATTACCGGCTTCATGGCGCAAACCGGCGATCCGACCGGCACCGGAACTGGCGGCTCCAAGCTGCCGGACCTGAAGGCCGAGTTCAACTCCACGCCCTTCAAGCGCGGTACCCTGGGGGCAGCGCGGACCCAAAACCCCGATACCGCCAACAGCCAGTTTTTCATCTGCTTCGAGGCGGCGTCGCACCTCAACGGCCAATATACCGCGTTCGGCCAAGTGATCGAGGGCATGCAATTCGTCGATCGTATCAAGAAAGGCAACGGTCCGGGCGGCGAGGTGTTTAACCCCGATACCATCGTGAAGATGCAGCTCGCCTCCGACGTGAAATAGCGGGGCGGGAAACCCGAGGGCCGGCCCCAACACGAAAAAGGAATATTCCCTAATGACGACTTACAAGGACCCGGAGAACACGCTGATTATAGACATGACCCATGGCCGTGTGGTCATCGAGATGATGCCGGACGTCGCACCTGGCCACGTCGCCCGCATCAAGGAGCTGGCGCGCGAAGGCTTCTATGACGGCGTCGTGTTTCATCGCGTGATCGACGGCTTCATGGCGCAGACCGGCGATCCGACCGGAACCGGAATGGGCGGATCGGGCAAGAAGCTGAAGGCCGAGTTCAACAAGACGCCGCATCAGCGCGGCGTCGTTTCCATGGCGCGCGCCCAAGACCCGAACAGCGGCGACAGCCAGTTCTTCATCTGCTTCGATGATGCAACCTTCCTCGACCGGCAATATACGGCGTGGGGGCGTGTGGTCGAGGGCATGGAGAATGTCGACAAAATCAAGCGCGGCGAGCCGGTCAGCAATCCGGATAAGATTGTCAAAATGCGCGTCGCCGCGGACGAGGCGAAGTAGATGCCCTGAAGGTCGTCGCGTGGAACCTTTGGCTCTGCTCGACTTCAGCTTCACGGAGTGAGCCCGGGGATAGCCTTCGAAAACCCCCCTCACCCGGTCGCCTTCGGCGCCCGCCCTCTCCCGCGGGGGGAGAGGGCTATGCCCAGCGGTTGGCAGTTGCTTTGCGATCGTCTGCCGGTGGATAAAACGAGAGTCATCATCTTGCTCACAGTGGCCTGCTCTCCTTGCGGGAGAGGGTGGCGAGGCGTAGCCGGGCCGGGTGAGGGGGCTTTTCGCCGAATTCACCGCCGCTCTAGCGGCCGCTTTATCCTATTTCGTCCCGCTGCTGCTTTAGGGCCGTCCAGCCATGCGGGTCGATGAGTTCGATTTCGATCTGCCGCAGGACCGCATTGCGCTGCGCCCGGCCACCCCGAGGGACAGCGCAAGGCTGCTGACGGTGCGGCCCCACGACGCTAAGCCCTTTCAGGATACGAACGTCGGGGATCTGCCGGAGCTTTTGCGCGCCGGCGACTGCCTTGTCTTCAACGACACCCGCGTGCTGCCGGCCCAGCTTCAGGGAGAGCGCATAGGTGCGGCCGGCGCGAAGGCACGGATCGGCATTACACTTCACAAACGGCTCGGGGCCGCGCAATGGCAGGTCTTTGCCCGGCCCGCGCGCAGATTGGCGGTCGGTGACCAGATCGTGTTCGGCCCCCTCTTTTCCGCACGCGTGCTGGAAAAAGCAGAAGGCGGCGCGGTCGGTCTCGAATTCGTCTGCGACGGCCGCAGTTTCGAAGCCTGCCTTGCCGAGCATGGCGTGATGCCGCTGCCGCCCTATATTGCCTCACGCCGCGCCGTCGACGCCCGCGATCTCGGCGATTACCAGACCGTCTATGCGGAGCGCCTCGGCGCTGTCGCTGCCCCGACGGCAGGCCTCCACTTCACCGAAGCCTTGCTGCAGCGTCTGAAAGCGAAGGTTATCGGCAGGGCCTTTCTGACGCTGCATGTCGGAGCAGGCACCTTCCTACCCGTCAAGGCGGAGGCTATCACGGATCACCATATGCATTCCGAATGGGGCGAGATCAGCGCCGATGTCGCCGCCAGACTGAATCAGGTTCGCACCTCGGGCGGTCGCATCATTGCGGTCGGCACCACGGCGCTGCGGCTGCTCGAAAGCGCGGCAGAAGATGATGGAACGATCCGCTCGTTCTCTGGCGAGACGGATATTTTCATCACGCCGGGCTATCGCTTCAAAGCCGTGGATCTCTTGATGACCAATTTTCACCTTCCCCGATCGACCTTGTTCATGCTGGTCTCGGCTTTTTCTGGTCTCGACATGATGAAGCGCGCGTACACCCATGCCATCGCCGAAGGCTATCGTTTCTATTCCTATGGCGATGCCTCACTGCTCTGGCCTGCTGCGAGCGCTCGTCCATGACCACGCCGTTCAGCTTCGCCCTTAAGGCCACCGACGGCAATGCGCGCCTCGGCAAGATCACCACGTCGCGCGGGGCGATCCAGACGCCGGCTTTCATGCCGGTCGGCACGGGCGGTACGGTGAAGGCGATGTTTACCGATGACGTCAAGGCGACCGGCACCGACATCATCCTCGGCAACACTTATCATTTGATGCTGCGCCCCGGTGCGGAGCGCGTTGCGCGTCTTGGCGGCCTGCATCGCTTCATGAACTGGGATGGCCCGATCCTCACCGATAGCGGCGGCTATCAGGTGATGTCGCTGGCACAGCTCCGCCGCATCAGCGAGGAGGGGGTCGCGTTCCAGTCGCATATCGATGGCGCGCGCCACATGCTCACCCCTGAGCGCTCCATCGAAATTCAGTGCCTGCTCGGCGCCGACATCCAGATGCAGTTCGACGAGTGCACGCCCTATCCCGCAACGCGCGAGGCGGCTCTATCCTCCATGCAACTTTCGCTGCGCTGGGCCGAGCGGTCACGGGCGGCGTTCGAGCGCTTTGGCGGCGTGAGCCAAGCCCTGTTCGGCATCGTCCAGGGCAGCGTGTTCCCCGATCTGCGCGCGGCCTCGACAGAGGCGCTCGTTGCCCTCGACTTTCCCGGCTATGCGGTCGGCGGCCTTGCCGTTGGCGAAGGCCAGGCGCTGATGCTGGAGACGCTGGAGGCGACGACGCCGCGCCTGCCCGCGAACAAACCGCGCTATCTCATGGGAGTGGGCACGCCGAGCGATATCGTCCAGGCGGTGGCGCGCGGCATCGACATGTTCGACTGCGTGATGCCAACCCGCTCCGGCCGCCACGGCCAGGCCTTTACCTGGGCCGGCAAGGTCAATCTGCGCAACGCCGTCTTCGCCGACGATCCAAGCCCGCTCGACGAAAGCAGCACCTGCCCGGCCGCACGCGACTATTCCCGTGCCTATCTCCATCATCTCATCAAATCGGGGGAGATTTTGGGCGCGATGCTGGTCAGCTGGGCTAATATCGCCTTTTATCAAGCGCTGATGGCCGAGTGCCGGCACGCCATTGCCGAGAAGCGGCTTGCCGAGTTTTCAGCGGGCGTTGCGAGAGTCTACGGCGAACCCGCGCCCGCCAGCGCAGCAACAGTGCGGCAGGAATAGGGCGCAACCGATTTCCCTCCTTAACGCTTTAACAAAGGCCATGCTATGCAAATGCATTAAGAGGGTGGCCTCGGGGGAGGTCGGAGCTGTCGGAGGTGACGTCCATGCGCTTCTTATTGTTCGCGTTTATCGCGCTATACCCGTTCGCGGCAGATGCCAGCAGCCTGCAACCGAAAGGCGCCGCAAACGAGGCCGCTGCTCCCGCGCAGCCGGTTACTTCGGTGGCGCAGGCCAATATTACCGGCGCCGCGACGCTTTCCTGCGGTGAGGCCCTCGCCATCGCGGATGCCGATTTTTCCAAGGGGCTGGGCAATGCTGCGGAGGCGGATGCGGACGCTTATGCGGACAAGCTCAGCGAGTTGCCCGCCAAGGCGCAGGAGTCCATCAAGAGCCTCCGGAACTCCTTTCCCGTCGCGGAAGAGACCATCAAGAGCAATTACTATGTCGCGGTCTGTGAGCGGCTGAAAGCAAAGGGCGTCGCCTTCGACACCCTCAAGCCCGCACTCGCCAGCCTTGCTGAGAGCCTCAGCTCATCCACGCCGGCAACCGCTGAGAGCGCGCCGAGTGCGGCGCCTTCCGCTTCCGAGGGCGAAAAGGTCGCGACGGCGCCCGAGTCCCCCGCGACGGCAGCCGAGCCGAAGGCACCGGAGGCCGCGCCGACGGCGCCAGAGCCGGCGACGCCGAACGCACCCAGCGACATTCAGCCGCCTTCGACGCCTGCCGAAGGCGCGGCGCCTGCGCCCGTCGCGCGGCCGCAAACCGCCGAGCAGCCGAAGCCCGACACAACCGTCGAACAGGCACCCGCCGGCGTGCCGCAGGATGCGGCGGCCACCGAGCAAAAGCCGGAGCAGACCACGCCTCCTGCGGCTGCGGAGGTGAAGCCGGAGACGGCTGCGCCTGCGACCGAGCAAAAGGCTGCTGAGGCTGAGGTGAAGCCGGAACCTGCCGCGCCCGCGACCGAGCAGAAGGCTGCCGAGGCTGAGACGCCTCCCGCTGCCGCGGAGGTGAAGCCGGAGACGGCTGCGCCTGCGGCCGAGCAGAAGGCTGCTGAGGCTGAGACGCCTCCCGCTGCCGCGGAGGTGAAGCCGGAGACGGCTGCGCCTGCGCCCGAGCAGAAGGCTGCTGAGGCTGAGACGCCTCCCGCTGCCGCGGAGGCGAAGCCGGAGACGGCTGCGCCTGCGGCCGAGCAGAAGGCTGCTGAGGCTGAGACGCCTCCCGCTGCCGCGGAGGCGAAGCCGGAGACGGCTGCGCCCGCGGCCGAGCAGAAGGCTGCTGAGGCTGAGACGCCTCCCGCTGCCGCGGAGGCGAAGCCGGAAACGGCTGCGCCCGCGGCCGAGCAGAAGGCTGCTGAGGCTGAGACGCCTCCCGTTGCCGCGGAGGTGAAGCCGGAGACGGCTGCGCCTGCGCCCGAGCAGAAGGCTGCTGAGGCTGAGACGCCCCCCGCTGCCGCGGAGGGGAAGCCGGAACCTGCCGCGCCTGCCGTCGAACAGAAGGCAGAGGCGACACAGCCGCCGGCCGAACAGAAGGCAGAAGGAGCGGGTCCCGCAGAGCAGCCCCTTGCCGGAGGTGGGCCACAGCCCGGCACGCCGGGCGCCGAGCAGCCGGCCGCTCCGCAAACGTCGACAATGGCTCAAGGCGAGGTGCCGACGCCGGGTACTCCGGAAAGCGAGCAGAAAACTCCCGAGCCAATGCAGTCAACGCCCGGCAGCGTTGAGGCGCCCCCTGCCGCATCCGAGCCGGCGCCGCGGCCATCGACGGACGTTGCGCAGTCCTCAGCGCCGAGTCCTCCTCCGGCTGCTGCCGAGAGCACGCCTCCTGCGGCTGCGGCGCCGCCCCCACCCCCGGCTGAGCCTTCGGTCGCAGCGCAGCAGCCCGAACCCAGGGCAGCAGAGCCAGCCCCGGCACCAGCGCCGACCGAGACCGCGCAGGCTCCCTCTGCACCGCCGGCCGAGCCGCAGACGCCGGCCCCCGGCGCAGTGCCGCCGATGCCGCCGGCGCCTGCCGAGGCCACGCCCGCTCCTGCCGCCGCCACGCCTATGCCAGCGGTCGGTCCCGGCGGCGTTGCACAGCTGGGTGAGGAGCAATGTCGCGCGCTCGGCGTGCTGAGCAATTGCCCCGATCTCAACAGCGTGCTGGCGCAGCTCCTGCAGAAGCCCCTCGAGTACAATCATCCCGACACGATGTATCTCTACCGGAAGACAGAGATTGGCCTGGTCTTGCGGACCGATTGGGAAGGCAAGGACATGCCGCCGGAGGTCTCGGACGAGATGAAGAGCCTCCCCGGCGAGGTCAAGCAAGGGCTGACCAAGATCACCCGCGTGATGTCGGCCGAGCTGTCAGGTCGCGATTTCGAGATCGCGCCCTCCGGCCGGCAGGAGCGCACGGTCGTCATTCCGCAGCCCGTGACCTGGAACTGGCAGGTCAAGCCGACCGAGGCCGGCACCGACAGAAAGCTGAAGCTGCAGCTCTTTGCCCATATCGAAGGGCCGAACGGCACCATGCCGCCGCTGCTGATCAAGACGCTCGATGCCACCATCAATGTCGATGTGCGCACTTGGGATTGGGTGGTGGCGCAGGTCCGCGATCTGGAGCCGATCTATGCCGTGATCGCAGCGCTCCTGGGTCTCTTGACCGCGGTGCTGACCTATTTCTTCACGCGCAAATCGGAAGAGCCGGCGGGGGGACCACGATCGCGCGGACCGGTGATCGGGGATTTGGACCAGAGCGGCGGCGCCGGCCAGGTGCCGCCCCGCCGGAGCGATGACGGGCCAGGCAGCGGCACCGGCTCGGATACCGATCCGCGAGGGTCATAGATCAATTGCCATGGGCGACTGCAAAGGGTCGCCCGAGGCGCGCCTTGCGGCTATGTGCTTGCGGTAAGGCGGCTTGGGCCGGATCGCCCTGCCGCCCTCCGGGACGACGAGCGTGCCACGTGTTGCCGTGCCCCTGCTCCTGCAGGAGAGTGCGGAGCTATTCGTGAGCGGCAGCGATGCGGGTCTTCACGGGCGCGCGGTGCATCAGCTCGTCGACGCGGCTTTCTTCTTTCTTGAACTCGGCGAGCAGGCGGCCATTGAGCTGTCTGCTGCGCGGAACGCGCACTTTCAGCGGGTTGGTGAAGCGGTTGTTGACCAGCACCTCGTAGTGCAGATGCGGCCCAGTCGACAGGCCAGTGGTGCCGACAAAGCCGATGACCTGGCCCTGACGCACCTTCACACCCGGCTTCACGCCCGGCGCGAAGCGGCTCTGATGCGAGTAGGCCGTCTTGTAGCCATTGCCATGACGGATGCGCACATAATTGCCGTTGCCGCCGTGGCGCTCGGCGATCTCGATGGTGCCGTCCCCGGCTGACAGGATCGGGGTGCCGGTGGGCGCCGCCCAGTCAATGCCGGTGTGCATCTTGCGGATGCCGAGCAGCGGATGACGCCGGAAGCCGAAGCCGGAGGTGAAGCGCCCGGCCTTGATCGGCATCTGCATCAGGAATTTGCGGCTGTTGGAGCCATGGTCGTTATAGAAGTCGACCATGCCATCGGGGGTGCGGAAGCGGTAATATCGCGTGCTGACGCCGGCAATGTTCATCGCAGCATAGAGCAACTCGCCGGCTTTCTCGCTGCCGGCATCATCCTGCTTCACATCGAAGAACAGCTCGAATAAATCGCCCGGACGCACCTTCTGCTTGAAGTCGACGTCGTAGGTGAGGATGCGCAGGAGCTTGTGGATCATGTCCGGCTCCAGCCCCTGGGAGAGCGCGGCCGAGTAGATCGCGGTATAGAGCGTCGCGC
>CAVYXF010000005.1:335000-762437 GCA_963772335.1 uncultured Alphaproteobacteria bacterium
AACCTAACCAAACTCCGAATACCGGGATGTCTTATCCGGCAGACACACTGTGGGTGCTAACGTTCATAGTGGAAAGGGAAACAACCCTGACCGCCAGCTAAGGTCCCCAAGTCATGGCTAAGTGGAAAAGGATGTGAGAATCCCAAAACAACCAGGAGGTTGGCTTAGAAGCAGCCATCCTTTAAAGAAAGCGTAACAGCTCACTGGTCTAAATAAGGGTTCATGCGCCGAAAATGTAACGGGGCTAAAGCCATGCACCGAAGCTGCGGGTGTGCACTTGTGCACGCGGTAGCGGAGCGTTCCGTAAGCCTGCGAAGGTGTAGCGTGAGCTATGCTGGAGGTATCGGAAGTGAGAATGCTGACATGAGTAACGATAAAGAGTGTGAGAAACACTCTCGCCGAAAGTCCAAGGGTTCCTGCGTAAAGTTAATCTGCGCAGGGTTAGCCGGCCCCTAAGTCGAGGGCGAAAGCCGTAGACGATGGGAACCATGTTAATATTCATGGGCCAGGGAATGGTGACGGATCACGTAAATTGTCAAACCTTACTGGATTGGTTTGGCCGTGAAGTGGTTCCAGGAAATAGCCTCCCATCAGACCGTACCCTAAACCGACACAGGTGGACTGGTAGAGCATACCAAGGCGCTTGAGAGAACTGCGTTGAAGGAACTCGGCAAATTGCTCCCGTAAGTTCGCGAGAAGGGAGACCTCCTTTTGCGCAAGCATCTGGAGGTGGCACAGACCAGGGGGTGGCGACTGTTTATCAAAAACACAGGGCTCTGCGAAGCCATATAGGCGACGTATAGGGTCTGACGCCTGCCCGGTGCCGGAAGGTTAAGTGGAGGGGTGCAAGCTCCGAAATGAAGCCCCGGTAAACGGCGGCCGTAACTATAACGGTCCTAAGGTAGCGAAATTCCTTGTCGGGTAAGTTCCGACCTGCACGAATGGCGTAACGACTTCCCCGCTGTCTCCAACGCAAACTCAGTGAAATTGAATTCCCCGTGAAGATGCGGGGTTCCTGCGGTTAGACGGAAAGACCCCGTGCACCTTTACTATAGCTTCGCATTGGTATTCGTGACTGCATGTGTAGGATAGGTGGGAGACTATGAAGCGGCGGCGCCAGTTGCCGTGGAGTCACCCTTGAAATACCACCCTTATAGTTATGGATATCTAACCGCGACCCGTTATCCGGGTCCGAGACCGTGCGTGGTGGGTAGTTTGACTGGGGCGGTCGCCTCCCAAAGAGTAACGGAGGCGCGCGAAGGTTGGCTCAAGCTGGTCGGAAATCAGCTGTCGAGTGCAAAGGCATAAGCCAGCCTGACTGCGAGACTGACACGTCGAGCAGAGACGAAAGTCGGCCTTAGTGATCCGGTGGTCCCGTGTGGAAGGGCCATCGCTCAACGGATAAAAGGTACGCCGGGGATAACAGGCTGATGACGCCCAAGAGTCCATATCGACGGCGTTGTTTGGCACCTCGATGTCGGCTCATCGCATCCTGGGGCTGGAGCAGGTCCCAAGGGTTTGGCTGTTCGCCAATTAAAGCGGTACGTGAGCTGGGTTCAGAACGTCGTGAGACAGTTCGGTCCCTATCTGCCGTGGGTGTAGGAAAATTGAGAGGAGCTGTCCCTAGTACGAGAGGACCGGGATGGACGCACCTCTGGTGGATCTGTTGTCGCGCCAGCGGCAGTGCAGAGTAGCTAAGTGCGGAAGGGATAACCGCTGAAGGCATCTAAGCGGGAAGCCCACCTCGAAACTAGTTTTCCCTCGAGAGCCGTCGTAGACTACGACGTTGATAGGCTGGGTGTGGAAGCGTGGTAACACGTGAAGCTTACCAGTACTAATCGCTCGATTGGCTTGATTGCTCTCATTTATCAATGTCCGCTAATGCGGATGAAGACCTGACCAGATTTGTGCATGTGCTTTGTTTGCCTGGTGATTCTGGCGGAGCGCCCCCACCCGATCCCATCTCGAACTCGGCCGTGAAACGCTCCAGCGCCGATGGTACTGCTAAGGCGGGAGAGTAGGTCGTCGCCAGGCATATAAAGCACATGCGTTTTTGCGAGATTCCCTTCTTCACAGCAAACAATCGACGCCCGCCGTTTTTCGGCGGGCTTTTTGTTTTCGACCCCTTTCATCGCGCATCGCGCGGCTTAACCGGCTTCAATATAAGGCACGCGGCGGCAGCCGGGGGCTCGCATTCAACACGGCTCCAACCTCGTACTTCACCCCATTTGGGAAAGAATTGGGTAAGCCTACGCCGAGAGCCGCCTTGTTTGGCGGAATAGATATAGCTCTTGTTGGCGGGAGTTGATCCCAGCAGGAGCTATGTCTGTGCCTATATCCGGAGACAATTTTCGGTGCCGGTATTCGGTCGTTGCCGAGACGCGGCGGAAGTGGAGCGACGCGGAGAAGCATTCGATTGTCGCGGAGGCAGAGCGGCCTGGTGCGAATATCTCGGCGGTGGCGCGCCGGCACGGGATCAAGCCGAGCCTTCTGTTCCGCTGGCGGCGGTTGGCCAGAGAAGACCGATCGTGTCCCGGGGCGTGGTGTAGCTGGCGGGGGCTTGCGTCGATGCTCGGCAGGGCCGGGACGCATCAGCTTGCCATGGCTGGCAGGCTGATGATGGGATCATCGCTGATCGGTGCGATGGTTTCCAGCGTCATATAGCGGGCGCGCTGCACGGCCCACTCGTCGTTCTGCTCCAAGAGGATGGCGCCGACCAGGCGGGTAATGGCGGCCTCGTTGGGGAAGATACCGACCACCTCGGTCCTGCGCTTGATCTCGCCGTTGACGCGCTCCAGCGGATTAGTGGAATGCAGCTTGGCGCGATGGGCGGGCGGGAAGCTCATATAGGCGAGCACGTCGGTCTCGGCTTCGTCCAGCAAGATGGCCAGCTTCGGCACCTTGGGGCGGATCTGGTCGGCGACATGGCGCCATTGCTGGCTTGCAGCCTTGGCATCGTTCTGGGCAAAGGCGGTGGCGATGAAGGCCGAGATCACCCGCCGGCCCTGCTTACCGGCATGGGCGAGGACGTTGCGCATAAAATGGACGCGACAGCGCTGCCACGTGGTGCTGAGTATCTTCGAGACAGCGGCCTTGATGCCTTCATGGCTGTCGGAGACGACCAGCTTGACCCCGCGCAGGCCGCGGCGCGTGAGCTTGCGCAGGAAAGTGGTCCAGAACGGCTCGGCTTCCGAGGCGCCGATCTCCATGCCCAGCACCTCGCGGCGGCCGTCGCTGTTGACGCCGACGGCGATGATGACCGCCACCGAGATGATGCGTCCGTTCTGGCGGACTTTGACATAGGTGGCGTCGATCCACAGATAGGGCCAGTCGCCCTCGATGCGGGCGGTCGAGAAACGCTTTGACCTTCCCGTCGATCTCCTCGCACAGCCGTGAGACCTGGCTTTTGGAAATGCCGCTCATGCCGAGCGCTTTGACGAGATCGTCGACCGAGCGGGTGGAGATGCCCTGGATGTAGGCCTCCTGGATCACCGCGGTCAGCGCCTTCTCCGCCATACGCCGCGGCTCGAGGAAGCCGGGAAAATAGCTGCCGGTGCGCAGCTTCGGGATGCGCAGCTCGACCGTGCCAGCGCGCGTCTCCCAGGCGCGGTCGCGGTAGCCGTTGCGCTGGGCGCGGCGTTCGATGCTCTTCTCGCCGTAAGCCGCGCCGGTCAATGAGCCGACCTCCAGCTCCATCAGCCGCTCGGCGGCAAAGCTGATCATCTCCCGCAGGATATCGGCGTCGGGCGTCTTCTCAATCAGGCCCTTCAGGCTCATCATCTCATCGGTCATCGGTGCTTCCTGGCTCAGGTTGGTTCTCGCAACCCGACCCATAACCGGAGAATCATCGATGACCGCCCGCGAAGCCGCCCACCGCTACAGCGCCATGGGCAAGCGCGCGGCGGTCGGCTTCGCTACCACCCTGCTACACCACTGGCTGGGACACGACCCGAAGCCACCCGAAGCCCAGAAGCAGAGCAGCCGCGGGGGGGGCCCTCAGCTGACCCGACTTTCGTGCCTGTGACCCTGGCTCTGCCGTCAGCGATAGCGCCGGAAGCGTCGTCGGCGCCAAGTCGCCCCTGCCGGCGGCTTTGCCGGATGCGGAAGCAGGAAGGCCTGACGATCGCATCGAGATCGAGCTGGGGAATGGGCGGTTGGTGCGGGTGGGAGCAGGCGTCAACACGGACGCCTTGAAGCGCATCATCGATCTTCTGGACCAGCCCAGCTCAAACGGCGCAGCGGCGGGCGGGAGGCAAAGGCGGTGATCCCCGTCCCCACCGGCGTGCGGGTGTAGCTGGCGACCGGCCATACGGATATGCGGCGCGGCTTTCCTTCACTGTCGTTACAGGTGCAGGAGGTGCTGCGCCAGGATCCACTGAGCGGCCATCTGTTTTGTTTTCGTGGGCGCAGAGGCGATCTCCTGAAGGTCATCTGGCACGACGGCCAGGGCGCATGCCTGTTCACCAAGCGGCTGGAGAAAGGCCGTTTTCTTTGGCCAAGTCCAGCCGATGGCGCAATATCGATCTCGCCGGCGCAGCTCGGCTATCTTCTTTCCGGGATCGATTGGCGCCACCCCCAGAAAACCTGGGTCCAACGTCGGTCGGCTGACGGTTCATCTTTGAAGACGCCGGCGAACTATGATTCCGTCGCCGGATGACAGCCCCTCTTCCTACCGATCTCGCCGCCGCGTATGCGATGATCCTTGCCGAGCGCGCTGCCCGCCTGGACGCCCAGGCGGTGAACGCCAGCACGGAGGCGCTGGTCGCTCATCTCAAGCTGGAGATCGAGAAGCTCAGGCGGGCAGTTTACGGCAATCGCTCGGAGCGCAAGAACCGGCTGCTGGAGCAGATGGAGTTGGGGCTGGAGGGGCGATGGACATCACCTACATTCCGATGGCGCGGGGCTTTGTCTATCTCGCCGCGATCATCGATTGGTTCAGCCGCAAGGTGCTGGCCTGGGGGCTGTCCATCACCATGGACAGGGCCTTCTCCATCGAGGCGCTGGAGGAAGCGCTGGCCCGATGTGGCAGGCCCGACATCTTCAATACCGACCAGGGAAGCCAGTTTACCAGCTCTGACTTCACTGGCGTGCTGCTCAGGAATGAGATCGAGATTAGCATGGATGGCCGGGGAGCCTGGCGACAACGTCTTCGTCGAACGGCTCTGGCGCAGTGTAAAATATGAGGAGGTATACCTGCACGCCTATGAAAACGTAGCCGAGGCGTGTGCCTCGATCGGCCGGTACCTGACGTTCTACAACGCCAGAAGACCCCATCAAAGCCTCGACCGACGGACGCCGGATCGAGCCTACTTCAACCTGCCAATGCCAATCCCGGCAGCGGCTTAACAGAGGCGGAAATCCACTTAACGACAGCCCGAAAACTGTTCAAACAAACCGAGCCACCTCTGTCATACAAACGGTGCGCGAGAAATTCTCCTGTCGGAATTGCGAGACGATCACGCAGCCGCCTGCGCCGTTCCATGTCACGCCGCGTGGCTTTGCCGGGCCGAACCTGCTGGCGATGATCCTGTTCGACAAGTTCGGGCAACATCAGCCGCTCAACCGGCAGAGCGACCGCTTCGCCCGCGAGGGCATCGACTTTAGCGTGTCGACGCTGGCGGACCAGGTCGGGGCCTGCACGACGGCGCTTGCGCCGCTCCATGCCCTCATCGAAGCACATGTGCTGGCTGCCGAGCGGCTCTATGGCGACGACACCACGGTGCCGATCCTAGCCAAGGGCAAGGCCGTCACCGGCCACATTTGGGCCTATGCGCGCGACGATCGCCCGTTCGGCGGCACTGCGCCACCGGCTGCGCTCTATTACGCCTCGCGGGATCGCAGACAAGAGCATCCCGACCGGCATGGGATGGGCATCGCGCGACGCCTATGCCGGCTCTAACGGGCTGTATGATCCAGCGCGATCGCAAGGCGCGATCAGGCCGGCGCTGTGTTGGGCACACGCCCGCCGCAAGTTCTTCGAGCTGGCCGATATCGCCACCAATGCACGGCGCGGCAAGTCGGCGCCGGCCATCTCGCCGATCGCGCTGGAGGCAGTGAAGCGCATCGACGCGCTGTTCGACATCGAGCGCACAATCAACGGGGCCAGCGCCGACGGGCGCCCGCGCGTCCGGCAGGAGCAAAGCGCTCCGCTCCTTGCCGAGCTGGAGGCTTGGCTGCGCGAAGAACGTGCCCGCCTGTCGCGATCGGCCTCTGTCATCAAACCGATCGACTATCTGCTCAAGCGCTGGGACGGCTTTGATCGCTTTCTCCAGGACGGCCGGATTTGTCTTAGCAACAACGCCGCCGAGCGGGCGCTGCGCGGTTTTGCCCTCGGACGTAAGTCGTGGTTGTTCGCCGGCTCCGAACGCGGAGCCGAGCGCGGCGGCTGTGACGACGCTGATCGCCACAGCCAAGCTCAACGACATCGATCCGCTCGCTTGGCTGGCCGATGTCCTCGCCCGCATAGCCCACATTCCACAAAGCCGGCTGTCGGAATTGCTGCCTTGGCGGTGGAAGATGCTGAGCCAGCTGCAGGCCGCCTGATCAGGGCTGCGCTATAGCGCAATCACCTGCGGCCCTCAGCGTATGCTTACAGAATTGCACTCGGTCGGCGCGGCTGATATTGCCGTTGCGCAGGGCTTCATTAACCAGTTTCGAAGAGGGGGGTGCAAGCGATGCCGCCGCACACGTCAGCCAACATGCAAGAGGACGAGGACAGAAGGCGCCGTCGCTTTCTCTTCATTTTCCCGTTTTTCTTAGGCCAGCGGCTGGAGATGGTCCCGCCTCTGCTCCTGATGGCTCTGTTCCTGTATTACGGCCTCTATGTGTGGATGCCGCCCGCGCCTCCGCCCCCGCCGGAGCCAGTCGCCGCCGCGGCGCCCAGCGCTCCCGAACCTGTCGCGGTCGCAACTCAGCGTTGGGGGTCCTCGGTGATTTTCCCAATCGAGGGTAAGGACAGCGCCGGCAAACATGCCGCATTCAACGTCGCTGTGCTGCCAAAGGATCTGAACTGGGTGTCCAAGAGTTCGATGCAGCTGTCGCAGAATGGCGAGACGATTCCCGACGATCAGCTGAACGCTCGGCTGTTCTCGCCGGAGCTGCGGGACGGCTTGTCCCAGTCCAAGCAGGTGCTGGCGATCGGCCTTGCCTCACAGGAGGGGCAGGTCGAGGAGGAAACGGCGCGGGCCGGAAACCGGGCACAGACGGCGGCGAAATGGCTGTCGGAAGTCGTCCCACCGGAGACCGCCGTCTGGATGCTCAATCTGGGGCAGTTCAAAAAGAGCGGCTGCCCGGCGCAGACCGAAACCACCGATACCAGCTGGCAGCGTCCTGTGATTCTCGTCGGCGTGAAGTCGCAGGACGAGGGCGTCGATCTGGTGCAGGCCTTCGCCGACGCCATCAGTGGCAAGTCGAATTTACCAAGCCGCGAGTGTTACACCAGCTTCGATCTGACGCGTTTCCGCTAAGCCTCAAACAAAGGGAGCCGCCGCGCCCAGCGGCGGTTCTCCGGCCGTCGCGCCTTCCCGAGCCGTCACCTGTGTGGCCCGCAGGTCAGATATCCTTCAGCCGCCGGCTCGCCTGTCCGCAGTACCAGCGCTTCACCGTCCAGATCGGCGCATGCTCATTGATCCAGCGCGCAATGTCCGGCTGGCCCTGCATGACGCATTGCATGGTGTTCGCATATTCTTCGGCATAGGTGAGATGAATGTCTTTGCACTGCTCAGGGGCGCTGATCAGGCAGACGATGAAGACGAGTTCGATCATGAACACCTCGATGATTGCAGACCTCGAACGTCCCCCACCAAGATGTTATGGTTTATTTTGACCAGCTTAATCGTTGTGGGGCAAAGGCGACAACGCCTGTTTTCTGCGCATCGTTTCAATTGCGCTCAATTTTGCGTCAGCTGCTCCGCCAACGCTTCAGGCATTACGGCGCATCGCTGAACATCGGACCAAGCTGTGTGCATCATTTTCCCGCTAGCCATTCCGGCCAAAACAGTGTTTTGTCTCGCGACTTATAAAGCGGGCGGGTGTGGCGGATCTGAAGTTCGCGCCATCATTGCCGCACTCTCTCTTGCGAACTTCAGATCCTAAGCCACACTAAATCTTGAGCTTGCTAGTGCACTGACGCATTCACTTCGTATTCACGCGCCAGCGCCCGAGCTCATCGTTTTGCATCAGTTTTTTCAAGCTCCGGCTGTAGCCACCGTTTGATCGATGCACTAGTGTCCTGATTCGAAAGTTCGTTCGGACTCGCGGCTGGCTTCGACGAAGTTTCGAATTGGGAAACTAGCGGCCGCGCATTGGGGGTGACAGCCAATGACGATCTTGGTCACGGGGGCCACGGGCCTGCTCGGCCGGGCGATCGTGGGCAGCTTTGCCGCTAATAGCGCCCCAGTTCGCGTGGTCGGCAGAAGCAGGGAACGGCTGAAGACGCTCTATGGCGCAAGCGCACCGGCTTTTGCCTGGGACCCGGCGAGTTCCGATTTCCCCCGCGAGGCGCTGGAGGGGGTGACGACCATTTATCACCTGATGGGCGAGCCGGTCGGCGGTCGCTGGTTCAAGGCCAAGAAGGCGCGCATCGTCACCTCGCGCGTCACCAGTGCCCAGATGCTTGCGTATGCTATTGGCGGCCGGCCCTGCCGTCTGGTATCGGCGTCCTCCTTCGCCATCTATCCGGGACGCCGCGGTGTCGTCTACGACGAGAAGACCAGGAATCCGGAGGCCGGCACTTTCATCCAGTCCACCATTCGCGCCTGGGAGAATGCTGCGCTTTCGGCCGCGACCGGCGATGCGAAAGTGAGCGTGATTCGCTTCGGCATGGTGTGCGGTCCGGAAGCCTATCCAAAAAAGCTGGTGCGTCTCTTCAAAAAGGGGTTCGGCTTCATCGCCGGGGATGGCGAGCAAATCGTTCCGATCGTGGACATTGACGATGCCGTCGCCATGATGCGCTGGGCAGCCGCTCAGGGCATTGATGGCGTGATCAATTGCGTCTCACCACAATTGCCCCGCTTTCGCGAGGTGGCTGAAAGCATCTCCCAGGCTGTCGAACAGCCCATCCGGCTCAGCATTCCGGACTGGCTCGCTCGGCCAATTCTCGGCGGCAGCGCCGATTATTTCCTGTTAAGCTATGATATGCGCCCGGCCCGTGCGCTCGCCGCGGGCTTCAGCTTCCGTTATACCGAGCCGCGCACCATCCTCGCCCGGGCGCTCCTGCCGCATATGCGATCCGTGGGCTTGCAGCCGGCGCATTGAACTTCCCCAGAGTCAAACTCCACCACCTTTCACGAATTTGGCGATCGCCCTCACCGCCTTTTCCTCGATCCCCCAATAGCCGTGGGGCGCTTTGGCTTCGCAGGGCTCCGACTGCGGCGGCTTGCCGCCGTCGAGCACGAGGGTTTCGATTTTCGCCTTTGTGAGAGCCTTGGTCAGTTTCGGCATATCGGCGGCAGGTGAGAGCTCGCATCGGTCCTCACGATGAGAGACAATCAGCGTCGGCAGGGTGATCCGCGAGACCGGCATGCTGGCAACGCCATTGCTGTGGCTTCGGGCGATCTTCCATTGCCGCTTCGCGCGGGTGATGGTCGAGGTCAGCACCAGCCCGCTCACATTTTTTGCCGCGATGGCGCCTTCAGCCGCCGAGAATGTCCCCATGCTGGTGCCGACCACCCAGACCGGCACATTGGCCTCCCCTTTCAGATAGCCCGCGACTGCCGCGATGTCGTCGGCATGGGACTGGCTCATGCGGAAGATGGCATTCATGCCCCGCTGCTCGTCGCTCGGGGCATCCATCACAGCAACCATCAGCCCCTGAGCCGCAAACTGCTCACGCGTGCGGACCAGAAAATTTCCCGCTCCCCAATTCATGGCGGTCGCGCTTTTCAAGCCCAGTGCGCCATTGCCACCGGGAAACAGCATCACCGCAGCCACGGGCTTGTCAGGCTTGATCAGGATGAAAGACTGCTTGGCGCCGCGCGGTGTGCGGATGGAGACCAGTTCGGCGCTTCCTGCGCATCGCCGGCGCAAGGCCGGCAACCAGGCAAAAGGCTGACATCAGTATATAGAAAATCCGCTCGGCCATCACTGCCCTCCTGATGCGCTGGCGCGCTTTATCGCGCTGAAGCCTGGCAGGGTCAACGGCACCGCACTCTCACAGCGGCGGCTCGGGCGCACCGCGGATTTTACTGCCGATGATCGCCTCCTCAAGGTCGAGCTCGCGCTCGATCCGGCGGCGGGCCTCATCAGTGATCCGGCCGTCCTTCAGCATCTGGTAAATATATTCGCGCTCGGCGCCGATCAGCTCTGCGCGCAGATCGGCAGTGAGGTGAGCGGCTTCGATGCCATCGGCGAGGCTGCGCGGCAGGCGCCCGCTCCGGTAGTCTTGTTGCGACCGCAACGTGCTCACCACCTCCGGGGGGATGTTGCCATTGGCAGCGAGGGCGTCAATCCGACCGCGCGCCAACTCCAGCGCGTCCCAGCGCGCGGTGAGCTCGGCTTCGTGCTCACGGCGATGCTCGGCTTCCCGCTCCCGCGTCAGGCCGAGCACGCGAACGACCCAAGGAAGCAGCAAACCCTGTCCGACGAGGGTGATCAGGATGACGCCGGAGGTGATGAACAAGATCTCATCGCGATAAGGAAACGAGGGACCGCTCGCCGTTGCCAGGGGAATAGCGAGTGCTGCCGCCAATGAGACCACGCCCCGTACACCGGTGAACGAAAGGAAGAACGCCCATTGCCACGGCGGCGAAGGATCGCGACGGGCAAGGCCCGGGCTCAGCCAGCGCGGCAGATAAATAGCGGGGAACACCCAAACGAAGCGTGCGATGATGATGACGGCAAGCACGATCAGCACCGCGAGCGCAACCTCGCCGAGAGGGAAGCCGTTTGCTCGGCCGATCACGGCACGCAGCTCAAGGCCCGTGAGCAGGAAGATGAAGCCCTCCAGGAAATAGATGACGAGGTCCCAGAAGAAGATGCCCTGCAGGCGCGTGGCGCCGGGGATGAGCAGCGGTCCGTTCCAGCTGACATAGAGGCCGCAGGCGACGGTTGCTAGCACGCCCGAGCCGCCGAGTTGCTCCGGAATCCAGAACGCAAGGTAGGGCGTCATCAGCGAAAGGGTGAGCTCCACGCGCGGGTCGCGCGCCCAACGTCGCAGGCGCAGGCTGAACCAGCCGACGGCTATACCCCAGGCGACCTCGCCGACGACGATCAGCAGGAAGGTGCCGCTCGCCTGGGCAAAGGAAAAGACACCCGTGCTCACTGCCGCGATGGCGAAACGGTAGATGATGAGCGCGGTAGCATCATTCGCCAGGCCTTCACCCTCCAGAACGACCAGAAGCCGGCGCGGCAGGCCAAGCGGGCGCGCGATGGCCAGCGGCGCGACAACGTCGGGCGGCGCAACGATAGCACCGAGAACGAAAGCGACCGCATAAGGCATGCCCAGCAGATAATGCGCGGCAAGCGCGACGGCGCAGGTGGTGAAGATCACGCAACCCACGGCGAACAGCGCGATAGGCCGCAGGTTGAAGCGAAATTCCCGCCAGCTCATGGCAACGCCGGCCGAATAAATGAGCGGCGGCAGCATGCCTAGCAGCACCAGCTCCGGCGCAAGCTCGATATGGGGCAGGCTAGGCACGAAGGCCAGCAGCACGCCCACCACCACGAGCAGCACCGAGGGGGCGGTGTTCAAGCGCCGTGCGGCGAGCGCGACCACCGCCAGCACCGCGAACATCATCAGCAGCGTTTCGATTATGGCTGTCATGCGCGGCGGGAGTGTTGGAGAGGGAAGATGCGGATCGGCATGTTGGCAGATGCGCTTTGCGGCTCGGCTTTCAGGGCTTGGAATTATATTTCTAAATCATCTTCGCCTTTTAGGGAAATGTCTGGAAGGCAGTCGCCTTAAAGCTATGGGGCACGAGATTGGCGATCGCTTTCCGATTCTCCAGCACCAGACAGTTTGAACCGGCATTCGACCAGGGCACGAAACCTTGCCGATTCAACGATCCCGGAATTTGCTTTAAGCTCGTGGGATGGCTAAGAAAGCGGGGCGCTGGGTCTGGGCTCTCACGTTTACAGCAATGGTGCTGCACGGGTATTTTATGTCCCGGCCGGCCGCGGCTGGCGTCGATCGCGCGCTCGGCCAGTACCTCTCCGGCGAATGTGTTGGGTGCCACCAGCTGTCAGGCGAGGCCACGGCCGGCATTCCGGCAATCATTGGCCTGCCGGTCGACGCCTTCATCGCGGCCCTTACAGCCTACAAGACCGGCAAGCGGAACAATCCGGTGATGCGCAATATCGCGGACCGCTTGACCACAGAAGAGATGGCCGCGCTCGCTGTCTATTTCGCGACGGTGAGGCAATGATGCGTGCCATCGCTGCTCAGGGAGGAGGTATCATGAGGCTTCGAAGGAGACAATTCCTTAGCGGAGCGGCCGCAATGGCCGGCACGGCAGCCATCGGCATTCCGGCCGTGCTAGGCCAAGCAAAGCCGAATCTCGTCGTGATCGGCGGCGGAGCGGGCGGCGCGACGATCGCCAAATATGTGGCGAGGGATGTCGCAAGGCGCCGTCTCGGTGACCCTGGTCGAGCCGCTTGCGCAATATACGACCTGCTTCTTCTCCAACCTTTATCTCGGCGGCTTTCGCAATTACGCCTCGATTGTGCATGGCTACGACAAGCTCGTCGCGACTTACGGGATAAAGCTCGAGCAGCAGAGGGCGCTCGGAATCGACCGCGATAGGCGGGAAGTGAAACTCGCCGATGGCACGGTGCTCGCCTATGACCGGCTGGCGATGTCGCCCGGCATTGCGCTGAAATATGAATCCGTGCCCGGTTATTCGGAAGCCGCGGCGGAGACAATGCCGCATGCCTGGAAGCCGGGACCGCAGACCCAGCGGCTCAAAGCGATGCTCGATGCGCTTACCGACGGCGCGCTGGTGGTGATGCTTGCGCCGCCCAATCCCTATCGCTGCCCGCCCGGTCCTTACGAGCGCGTCTCCATGATGGCGCATCTGCTGAAGAGCACCGGCCGGGGGTCGTGTAAAATCATCATCGTTGACGCCAAGGAGAAGTTCTCCAAACAGGGCGTGTTTCAGCCCGGCTGGGAGCAGCATTATACGGGGATGATCGAGTGGCTCTCTCCGATGGTGCATGGCGGCGTCAAATCGGTCGATCCCTCGACCGGCACGATCGTGACCGACTTCGAGACCTACAAAGCCGACCTGGCCAATATCATTCCGGCCCAGACCGCGGGCAGGATCGCGCTGAACAGCGGATTGGCCAACCAGACCGGCTACTGCCCCATCGACCCCTTCACCATGAAATCGCAGCTCGACACGAACATCTACATCGTCGGTGACGCCTGCATTCCCGGCGACATGCCGAAATCGGCTTTTTCCGCCAACAACCAGGCCAAGGTCGCGGCGATGTCGATCCGCAGCGAGCTGACCGGCAGCCGTACCTTCCCGGCCCGATACGCCACGACTTGCTGGAGCCTGATCGAGACGGATGACTGCGTGAAGGTCGGCGGGCACTACCGGCCAACCGTGGAAAAGATCGAGGAAACCGACGGCTTCGTCTCGCAGCTGAATGACCCGCCTGAGGTCAGGCGGCAGAACTATCAGGAAGCGCTGGGCTGGTATGCTGCGATCACCGCGGACATGTTCAGCTGAGTCCGCGGCGGTTGCTCCTTTTCACCTAAGCGGCAATCAATTCTATTTTCTTTTTGTCAAATTTATACTAATATCTCAATTGTTTTTCTGAAAATCTTTAACTGGGAGCAAGTCGTCATGACACGATGTCTTGGCGTGGCCGTCGCATTTTCGGCTATCTACATCACGTTAGCTCCTACCCCAAAGGCAGCAGCAGAAGACGTTCCAGGCGCTTTAGATGTTGAATGGGAAGGCAAAAAGCCCTGCGAGCCGCTCTACGAAGACGAGCAGATCCGGGTCGCGCGTTGTACATTTGCTAAGGGGGTGACCCATGTATGCCACTCCCACCCGGCTTACCTCAGTTTCGCGATTAGCGGGGGTCAGGGAACCGTCCAGGATGATAAAGGCACACGCAAAGTCGAGATCACAGCAGGGGCTCTTTTAAAGTCTCCGCCGATACCATGGCATGTGTTCTCGAATGTCGGCGAGAGCACGATCCAATTTCTGGTTATTGAGAAAATATATCAGCCAGGTCCGGTGGTGAACGCATCGGTTTGCCCTAAGAGCTGATCCATTTCTGGATACTGGGCGGGTAATTACTATCCCGCCCTGTTTTTACAAAATACATTAGAGACGATACACGCCTCTGTGGGGGTGCTTACGTGCCGCTCGGCACCTTGGTAGCTGCCTGCCTATTCGGGCAGGAGGACGATCGCGCCCATGGTCTGGCGGCTCTCCAGGGCGCGATGGGCTTCGGCTGCCTCGCGCAAGGGGAGGCGGCGGTCGCAGGAAATTCGCAGCGTGCCGTTGCGGATCATGCGGAAAAGATGGTCGGTGATGGCGCGTACCTTTTCCGGCGTGTCGGTGTAGTGGCCGAAATTCGGGCGGGAGACGGTCGCCGATTTGCTGGCATAGCTGGCGATGTCGACCGGCGCGATGGGGCCGGATGCCTGCCCAAAGCTCACCAGATGTCCGCAGGTCGCAAGCGCCGCATAGGACTTGGCAAAACTGTCACGGCCAACGCCATCGTAGACGACATCCGCGCCGCGCCCACCGGTGAGTTCGAGCACGCGCGAGACGAAATCCTCCTCCGCATTAACGATGACATGCGCGCAGCCGGCCTCGCGCGCGATGCGGGCCTTGCCTTGGTTGCCCACGGTGCCGATGACGGTGGCACCCAATGCGCGCGCCCACTGGCACAGTAACTGCCCGACACCGCCGGCGGCGGCATGGACGAGCACCGTCTCACCCTCCTGCAGGCGATGTACGCGGTGGAGCAGGAATTCAGCGCTCATCCCCTTGAGGAGGCCGGCGGCAGCGGTCTCGTCGGAAATGTCGGCGGGGAGTTGGACCAGCAGCCGCGTGCTTATGTTGCGCAGTTCGCAGTAGGCGCCGGGCGGCGGGCCGGCATAGGCGACGCGTTCGCCCGGTTCGAGACCGCGAACGCCCTCGCCAATATCGATGACGACGCCGGCCGCCTCCATGCCGAGGATGCCGGGCGGGCGCACCAAATCGAAATAGCCGGTGCGGCAGTAGATATCGATGAAGTCCACGCCGACGGCGGTGTGGCGAAGGCGCACCTCGCCGGGAGCGGGTGGGGGAACCTCGATCTGGCGCCAGCGCAGCCGATCCGTCCCGCCATGGGCTTCGAGCACAACAGCGTTGCAGTGGAGCGTCTGACCGGAGCTACGCGCGGCGGCGGCTGGGCGATGCACCGTTACGCCTGTACCGGAAGGCGGAGGGCTCAGTGCGCTCCGCGTGAGAAGAGCGCGGACGGCCGCGAAGCCGGCCGCGTAAATGCCTTCGCCGACGAGGCGAAGTCAGCTCCTCGGCGCGATCATCCGGCGCGGCGAAGCGCGACTCCCAGGACCAGAAGGTGCGATCGCCATCGGTGACCGGCTTCAGCCGGATCGTGGCGACATAGTCTTCGAGTGGCACCGGCGCGTCGAGGATGCAGTAGGTGAGGGTGCGGTCGCGGTCGGAGAGCGCGAGAAGCTGCTCACGCAGGCCGGTGCCGCCCTCGGCCAGGCGGAAGTCACGGACGCAGCCGACCTCGTCCGAGGCGCGGTGCTCCTCAATACGGCTTGCGGCAACGGCTGGGTGCCAGTCTTCATGGCTGTTGAAGTCGCGCAGCACCGCCCATACGCGTTCGACCGGGGCTTCGATGACCGTGCTGCGCTGAACCCTGATCATCGCGCGCCGCCTTCTGCCCTGGCAGGGCTGCGGCTCGCGTCATCCCAGCCGACCGCATTGCGCAGCCGGATGCCGCTGGTATGAAGCGATGTGCTCCAGAGGGTCTTCAACGGCACCAGATCGTCGACAGGCCGCAGCTCGACGTTCTGCGAGGCGAGTGCGAGCGGCAGGTCGGTGATGATCGTGCGCTGTGTCGGCTGGACCGCCCTCCGCGACACCCACATGCCGGCGTCGTCCAACGTCTCGAAGGCGCCGGCCGGCAGCGCATAGCGGCAGATCGGCGTGGCGCGCATCTGCTCCAGCCAGCGCCGCTCCAAATAGGCGATCATGCGGGCAGTGCTCGCGCCCCACCAGCGCGCTTTGTCGGCGGCCTTGGTTCTCTCTGTCGGCCAGATCAGGATACGCGGGCAGTCGCGCGGGAAGAGATACATCGGCTGATGCCAGTCATCGATCGCCCAGACCAGCGGCCCGTTGAGCCATTCGCGCCCCGGTGCACGCCTCGCGGGCACCGCCACGGGACGCGGCGCGAACATCTCGATTGAGGTGTTTTCGCTGAAGTGAAAAAGCTGCATGGCCCGGAGCGCCCCTGCATGACATTGCCAAAGCAGAACGAGCTCAGGCCGTCTCATCGCGCTGCCATTGCCGAGCGCCGGCCATCGCTGCTCATCAGCGTCTTCAGCGCGTCGAACCCGCCTTGGAACACGCCCTGCCCGATATGGCGCGCTAACTCGGCCTCGCGTGTGGGCGCGCAATCGAACTCGGCGCTCCATTCGGCAAAGCTCCGGTTGCCGTCGGTGATCGGCGTGAGCTTCAGCACCGCGATGTAATTCGACACGCCCATCGGGCTTTCGAGGATCGAATAGGTCATCGAGAAATCATAGTCGGAGAGCGCAAGGAGCTGCTCGCGGATGCGCCCGCCATCGCGCAGCGTGAAGTTGCGGATGCAGCCCACCTTGTCGGCCGGCTGGCTGAGCTCGACGCGGCTGTCGGCGATCGCAGGATGCCAGGACGGCAGGCCATTGAAATCGCGGATGCGCGCCCAGACCTGCGGGGCGGGAGCGTCGATGACAGTGGAGGTGTAGACCTTCACCATAGTCGATGGCTCTCCCCGCGGCAGGGCAGGGCTCCCTCGCCCAGGGGGAGAGGGCGGGGGGTGAGGGGGCTTTTTCGCGAATGTGGCCTGCGGCTTTTAGGTAACCGCCGGCATGGCAGAGCGAGCGGGGAGCATTGCGCATTGCCGTCATCCGGCGTCATTCCCGCGCAAGCGGGAATCCAGCACACGGCGACATTCGCGAACGATCGAGGCGCTGCGGCGCACTGGGTCCCGGCTTTCGCGGGGATGACGGCCGTGCTGGGGGTGGATGCCGAGTTCATACCGCCTCTGGCCTAATTCGGATAGTCGGGGGTCTGGTCGTCTCCGGTGTCCTCCAGCAGGTCGAGCTGCTTGCCACCGCTCTCGCCCGCGAGGCCCAGGAGCTTTCTCAGATCGCCGCCGGCGAGCTGGCTGATGTCGCCGCCGCCGCCGAGCCCAAGCTCCTTCAAGAGCTTGTCGATCAGCGGCGCCTGGGCGCGGTAGCGGAGCGCGCTGTTGACGATCTCGTCGCCCAGCCCGCCCCCGCCGCGATAATGCCCCTCGCCATTGCTGTGGGTCCCGCCCAGCAGCCCATCGACATGCAGGATCTTGATCTCGTCGATCTTCTCCATCGGCTTGACGCTCTCGCGGATGATCAGGTCCAGCCGCTCGATCAACAGGCGGCGCAAAGCGGCGGCCCGCGCCTCGCCGGAGAGCGTATTCTGCGCCTCGTTCATCAGCCGCAGGCCCTCCGCCTCAACCTCATGGCGAATGCGGTCGGCGAGCGCGCGGATCTTCTCCGCCTCGGCCTGTCCCTCGGCTTCGAGGCGCGCGGCCTCGGCACGGGTCCCCGCCGCCTCGCGTTCGGCTCTCGCGGTGATCAGCAGACGGGTGGACGACTGCTCGGCGTCCTGCTCGGCGGCAATCAGCTCGATCTGCTTGCGCCGCTCGGCGACCGCCACCTCGCGCGCGGTGAACACGCCCTCCTCCGCCGCGATCGCCAGCGCCCGCGCCTCCTCGGCGGCGGTCTGCGCCTCCGATTGGGCGCGGGACTGCTCGGCCACGGCGATGGCGCGGCGCTGCTCACCAAGCTCCAGCGCGGTGCGGCGCTCGACCTCAAGCCGCTGCAGCTCCATTTCGCGGCGCACACGCTGCTGCTCGATCGCCAGCTCCTGGGCGATACGCGAACGATCGATGCCCTCACGCAGCGAGATCTGCGCCTGCTCGGCCTCCAGCTCGCGGCCGGCGCGCTGCCGCGCCAGCTCGGCGCGCTGTGCCGCAGCGGCGGTGCCGATCTCGCGCTCCTGCTCGAGCCGCGCATATTGGGTGTCGCGGTCGATATCGAGTGCGAGGCGCTCGGCCTCAAGGTTCTTGCGGCGGATCGCAATGAGGGTGTCCTGCTCGATGTCGTTGCGGCGTTTCTTGCGCTGCTCGATCTGCTCGGTAAGGCGCGTCAGGCCTTCTGCGTCGAAGGCGTTGGAGGGGTCGAAATACTGCATGTCGGTCTGGTCGAGGCTGGTGAGCGAGACCGCCTCCGCCTCGAGCCCGGATTTGCGCAAAGGCTCGATCACCGCCTCGCGCACCCGCCTGGCATAGTCGGAGCGCTGCTCGTGCAGCTCCTCCATGGTCATCTCGGCCGCGACCGAGCGCAGGATGTCAACGAAGCGGCCTTCGACCAGCTCGCGTAGGGCGTCGGTCTCCATGCTGCGCCGTCCCAGCGTCTGTGCCGCCGCCGAGACGCCTTCGTTCGAGGGCACCACGCGGACATAGAACTCGGCGGTCACGTCCACCCGCATTCGGTCCTTGGTGATGAGCGCGGCATCGCGGATGCAGTTCACCACCAGGCGATGGGTGCGCATGAAGACGGGCGTCACCTCATGGAAGATCGGCACGACGAAAGCGCCGCCGTTGATGACGACCTGCTGCCCGCCCATGCCGGTGCGCACGAACGCTGTTTCCTTGGTCGAGCGGCGGTAGAACAGATAGAAGACATAAGCCCAGATCACGATCAGGATGATCGCGGCGATCACCCAGAATGTGGCGCTTTGCGCAAAATCGGCGGACATGCGTTCCTCCGCAGTCTAGATCGTTGTTGGCCGCGCGATCGAATGGAAAACCGGCTTCCACTTTTCCTGATCGCGCTCAGGTTATTCGGCCGCGCTGCCCGGGCGCTTAAGGCCGACGAATTTTCGGGTCTGTTCGGTCAGTGCGATTTCGGTCGGCAGCCGCTCCATCGAGGAGGCGCCGTAAAAGCCTTGCGCGAGGCGGCTGTGCTCCAGCACGAAGGCGGCATCTTCGGGCTGGGCGACCGGGCCGCCATGGACCAGAATCAGCACATCGCCATTGACGGCGCGGGCCGCCGCCGCCCAGCGGTCGACGAGTGCCGGGCAGTCTTCCAGCTTCAAGGCCGTCTCCGCGCCGATCGCGCCGCCGGTGGTCAGGCCGAGATGGCAGACGATGATGTCAGCGCCAGCCTCGGCCATCGCCGCAGCGTCGGCCTCGCAGAACACATATGGCGTGGTCAGGAGGTCCTTGGCGCGCGCCTGGCGGATCATCTCCACCTCGAGCCCATAGCCCATGCCGGTCTCTTCGAGATTGGCGCGGAAGGTGCCGTCAATCAGCCCAACGGTCGGGAAATTCTGCACGCCGGAAAAGCCCATGGTCTTGAGCTGATCGAGGAAGCCGTCCATTAGACAAAACGGGTCGGTGCCATTGACGCCGGCCAGTACCGGGGTGTGCTTGACGACCGGAAGCACTTCTCGCGCCATCTCCACGACGATGTCGTTGGCATTGCCATAAGCGAGGAGCCCGGCCAGCGAGCCGCGCCCGGCCATGCGGTAGCGGCCGGAATTGTAGATCACGATCAGGTCGATGCCTCCGGCCTCCTCGCATTTGGCCGACAGCCCCGTGCCCGCGCCGCCGCCGACGATCGGCTCGCCGCGCGCGGCCTTGGCGCGCAACCCCTCCAGAATGACTGACCGGTCTATGCGCGCCATGCTTCCCTCATGCTTTCCGTGCGCTGTGGCGGGGCGGCGATCTCGCGGAAGGCGCGCACCAGCGCCTGGGCAAAGGCCGGATCGTTAATGTGATAGGGCAGCTTGATCAAGCGCCGGTCCGCGGTCTGCACCATCAAGCGCTCGATGGCCCCGAACAGCGCGCGGTCGGCGGCCGGGTCGTGGAAGGGCTCACCCGGCGCATCGATGCCGGAGAGGCCGCCTTCCGGGATCAGGAGACGCACGGGGCCGCGCATCCGGTTGAGCCGCTCGGCGATGAACATGCCCATCGCCTCGTTCTCTTCCGCGCTCGTGCGCATCAGCGTGACATTGGGATTGTGGATGTGGAAGCGCCTGCCGGAGAAGCGCGCCGGCACCGTGTCGCGGGCATGGAAATTCACCATGTCGAGCGCGCCGCAGGAACCGACATAGGGGATCGCGACACGGCTCATCGCGCCGAGCCGGTCGGCACCCGCCGAGAACACGCCGCCGACGATGTAGTCCGCGATCTCGGTGGTCGTGGCATCGATCACGCCGGTGAGGAGATGCGAGTCGACGAGCTTCTCCATCGACTGGCCGCCGGTGCCGGTGGCGTGGAACACGAGGCAATCATAGTCGCCATTGAGTGCCGCGGTGACGGCCTGTACGCAAGGCGTGGTCAGCCCGAACATGGTGAGGCCGATGGCCGGCTTGGTCGCGGCGCGCTGATCGTCGCGGCGCTGATGCGCGATCATGCCGGCGAGCGCATGGGCGGCATTGGAGAGCACCTGCTCGGAGATCGAGTTGATGCCCTGCACGTCGGTGACGGAGTACATCATCACGATGTCGGAGGGGCCAACATAGCGGCCGACATCGCCGCTCGCCACCGTCGAGACCATCACCTTCGGAATACCGATTGGCAGCGCGCGCATGCCGGCAGTGGCGAGACCGGTGCCGCCCGAGCCGCCGGCTGAGATCAGCCCGCCCACATCGCGGCGGGTGCGCATGAAGCGAGCGAAGGCCTCGGCCATCGCCGTGACCGCCGCCCCGCGGTCGCCCGAGAACACCGCCGCCGCGCCGCCGGGGTGATGGCGCGCGACTTCGGGCGGCGCGATGTCTGCGGGGCTCGGCCGGCCGCTGGTCGCGAGATCGACGGTGACGGTCTTCACGCCGAGGCGCTTCAGGGCGTTGACGAGGAAGGTCAGCTCGTTGCGTTTGGTGTCGAAGGTGCCGGCGACATAGGCACTGCGGCCAGTCATCGCCGCGACGGGGGCGGCGCTCACTTCGGGGGCGGCTGGCGTCTCACGCTCGGGGCGCGGGGGGATCGGTCGCGCGGCAGGGATCGGGTTGTCGGCGCTCCAGCGATTGGGGATGGCGGTCGCGGAATAAGCGGGCTGGGAGTCACCCGCGAAGGTGTAGGAAGGCGCGGTATCGCCGCCATGGGCGCGCTGAATGTGAATGTAGCGCACCTCGGCGGGCGCGGTGACCTCGTCCTCGGCGACGACTTCATCCTCGTCACGGCCGACGCCGAGCAGGCGCAATTGCAGTGCGCTGTCGGCGGCCAGCTCGCGGGCGCGCATCTCGCGGGCGATGCGGCCGTTGACCATGATCGCCACATCCTGGGAGATATCGACCGCCACGCCGAGATTCTGCTCGATCAGCAGGATCGCCATGCGGCCTTCTTCGGCGAGGCGCTTCAGCATGGCGCAGACCTGCTCGACGATCACCGGGGCGAGGCCTTCGGTCGGCTCGTCCATGACCAGGAGGCGCGGATTGGCGAGGAGGGCGCGCCCGATCGCCAGCATCTGCTGCTCGCCGCCGGAAAGCTGCGCGCCGAAGCTGCCGCGCCGCTCGGCAAGACGCGGGAACACGCTGTAGACGCGCTCGGCGGTCCAGGTGCTGGTCTTGTCACCGATGAAGGCGAGGCGGAGGTGCTCATCCACGGTCAGCGATGGCCAGATGCGGCGGCCCTGCGGCACATAGGCGACGCCGGCGTGGACGATGCGGTTGGGGGCGAGCGCGCTGATCTCGGTGCCCCAGGCGAAGATCTGCCCGCGGGTCGGCTTGACCAGCCCCATGATGGTCTTGCACAGCGTGGTCTTGCCCATGCCGTTGCGGCCGACGATCGCCAGCACACCGCGCTCCAGCGTGAGGCTGAGGTCATGCAGCACCGCGACATGGCCGTAGCCGACGGTCAGGCCGCGCACTTCTAGCGCCGGGGCGGCGACGCTTCGGGCCAGCACCTCGCTCATCACCGGCCTCCTAGATAAATGCGCTGCACCTCTGGGTCGGCCTCGATCTCGTCGGGGCTGCCTTCCTTGAATAGGCGGCCGTTGTCCATGATGGTGACGCGCCGGGCGACGCGCAGCGCCACGTCGAGGTCGTGCTCAATGATGATGTAGCCGATATGGGCCGGCAGCGCGTGCAGGATCTGGATCAGCTCGCGGCGCTCAGGGGGCGAGAGGCCGGCGGCGGGCTCATCGAGCAGGATGAAACGCGGCGCGCCGGCCAAGGCCATGCCGATCTCAAGCTGGCGCTGCTGGCCATAGCTCAGCTCGCCGGCGGGCGTGGCGCCGACATGGTCGAGATGCACGGTGTGGGCCAACTCGGCGGCGGCGAGGCGCCCTGCCCCGTTCGCGGCTTCGCGGATCAGGCTGAAGCGGCCACGCGTCGCCCCGCGCGTCGCGAGGTAGAGGGTGTCGAGCACCGAGAGGCCGCGGAACAGGAGCGAGATCTGGTAGGTACGCCGCAGCCCCCGCCGGATGCGCTCATGCGGCTTCATGCGCGTCACGTCCTCGCCGAAGAACAGGATGCGCCCGGCCGTCGGCGGGAAGTCGCCGGTAATGGCGTTGAACAGCGTGGTCTTGCCGGCGCCATTCGCGCCGAGCACCGCGCGGCGCTCGCCGGCGCGGATCTGCATGCTGACATCGTCGAGCGCAACCAGCGCGCCGAAATGCCGGCTCACGCCCTCAAGGGTCAGGGCATAGGCCGATGCGGCTTCGGCGATCCTGGCTGCCCGTTCCGACACGCGCTGCTCCTAGCTCACGGACTGCTTCTTCTTCCCTCGGAGAAAATGCAAACACTCTCAATCGGCACGATGCGCCCTCTCCCCTGGCGAGAGAGGGCGGCGAGGCGAAGCCGAGCCGGGCGAGGGGGGAGGGACGCTCGGCAGCCGCGGCGTTGCGGGAGCATCGTCCCCTCACCCACCCGCCTTCGGCGAGAGCCCTCTCCCGCCAGGGGAGAGGGCAATTCTCTGCGCATGGAGGCCCCCGCACCCAACTGAGCAAACCTCATCATTACTCGCATTTCGGGTTGTCGCGGCCGACCTGACCCAGTGCCAGGAACTTGTCGCGCGGCATGCCGAGCGTCTGGTTGATCGGCTCGGTGACCTTCACGACCTTGTTCACCAGACCACCGTCCGGCCCATCCACCACCTCCGTGACGAAATTAACCGCGATGGCCTGCCGGTTCTCGTCCAGCGTGATCGGGCCGACCGGGCTGTCGATCTTGGCTTTTGCCAGCCAGTCCTTGAGCGCCTTCTGTCCATTGGAGAGATCACCCTTGGTCGCGTCCAGGCCCTCCAAGAGCGCCTTCATCGCGATGTAATAGCCTGTCGCGAACAGGCCAGGCGTCGGGAAGCGCTGGTCGGCCGGAAAGCTCTCCTGATAAAGCTTCACCCACTTCTTCCAGTTCGGGTCATCCCAGGTATCGGCCTGCGGACCGGCGGACGGCGTGCCCTTCAAGGCCTCGCGGGCGCGACCCTTGGAGTTTATGATCGACTGGTCGACCGTGATCGAGGCGCCGATCAGGGGCGTTGAGCCGCCCGCCTGCTGATACTGGTTGAGGAAGTTCACCGCATCGCCGCCGCCAAGGCCGAGCCAGATGGCGTCGATGTCCGAGGGGAGCGAGGCGATGATCGAGGAATAGTCCTTCGTCCCCAGCGGCACCCAGAAGCGCTGCACTATCTTGCCGCCGCCATTGCAGTAAGGCAGGGCGAAGCCGAAGAACTGGGTGTGCATGAAGGAATAGTCTTCGCCGATGGTGGCGACCTTCTTCCAGCCCTTGTCCTTGAGGAGGTAATCGCCGAGGCCATACATCCACTGCGCGCCCTCGGTCCAGAAGCGGAAGAAGTTCGGGGCGGGATCGCGGAGCGTGGTGTCCTGCGCGGCCGAGGTGCCGTTGATGAAAGTAATGCCGGGTTGGGTCTTGGCGTAGTCCTTCAACGCCAGGCCCTCAGAGCCCGAGAGCGGCCCTATAAGCGCCTGCACCTTGTCTTGCTCGACCAGCTTCCTCGCCGCGCGCAGCGCCGAATCCGGCGAGGCATCAGAGGAGCCCTTGATGAACTCGATCTTATAGCCCCCGGCGGTGTTGTTGTGCTCCTTTAGTGCGGCTTCCATGCCACGCATGCCGTCCTGGCCGGGGACGGTGAATACACCCTCGAGCGTGGCGAGGCCGCCGACCTTCAGCGTGCCCTTGTCCTGCGCCATGACGGGTGTCGTGAGCGCAAGCCCCACCCCGATCGCCGCCGCTAGCCACGTCTTTCGCATACGTCGCATTTGCTTCCTCCCTTTTGCCCGCGGACCTTTTTGCGGCCCGTCAGTCGTTTCAATGTCTAGTCCCACTCCCGTCTGCCGCCATGCGCGTGCGCAGCCGGTCCCAAAGGCCCAGCACGCCATCCGGCGAGAACAGCACGATCAGTAGAAAGCCCAGGCCAATCACCAGCTTGAAGCGCTCGCGGCCGATGATCGGGTCGACCAGGTCCATGGCGAAGGTCGAGAGCAGCGCGTAAACAGCCGCGCCAATGAACGGGCCGATGGGATGGCGGATGCCGCCGATGATGGCGATCACCAGGATATCGATCGCCGGCCCGACGCCGATCGAGGCGGGCGAGATCGCGCCGTTGAACCACACCAAGAGCACGCCGCCGATCGCGGCGATCAGTCCGGCAAGGGCATAGGCGGCGATCCGGTGCAGGGTCACGTCGAAGCCAATCGCCTCCATGCGCCGGGCATTGTCACGAATGCCCTGCAGCGCGAGGCCGAAGGTGGAGCGCGAGACATAGAGCACGCCGACGTAGCTGAGCGCCGCAAGCGCCAGCGCCAGGTAGTAGAACGGCACGGGCTGGCGCCAGTCGATGCCGAGGAGCTTGGGTGGCAGAACCAGGTTGAAGCCGTTCCAGCCATTGAAGATCGCGTAGTTCTGGCGGGTGAAATAGAAGAATGCCGCGGCGATGGCGAGGGTGATCATGATGGTGTAGATGCCGGCAGTGCGCACCGCCAGGGCGCCGGTGAGCGCCGCGAAGGCGACGGCAATGGCGATGGCGACCGGGATGGCGGTCCACCACGGCCAGTTCAGCCCGAGGCCCATACCGTTCGAGCCAAGGATCGCGACCATATAGCCGGCCACCCCCGCAACGGTGAGCTGGGCGAGGCTGACCATGCCGCCATAGCCGGCGAGGAACATCAGCGACAACGCGACCATGCCGAGGCAGAGCGACCAGGCCAAGATGGAGAACAGCACGAAATCGCTGACCAGCGCCGGCATCACCAAGAGCACGAAGACCAACAGCAGATGGGCGGGGCTGAGCCATGCGGCGATGCCTGGCCGTGCCCCGGTTGCGGTGGCGAAAAGCGCCCTCTCCTCACCCGTGGTCAGGCTCATCGCGCCGCTCCCATGATGCCCTGCGGTCGGAAGGCGAGCACCGCGACCATGATCAGGAAGCTCAGCGCGATGGCGTAGGTCGGGAAATAGACCGAGCCAAACTGTTCGGCGAGGCCGATCAGCAGCGCCCCTAGGGCAGCGCCGGTGATCGAGCCCATACCGCCGACGATTACCACCACTAGCGAGGCGAGCAGATAGCGGACATCCTCACCAGGCGCGAGCGAGGCGAAGATGCTGCCGACCACCCCGGCAAGGCCGGCGAGCCCCGCCCCGACCGCGAACACCACGGCGAACACCACCTGGATGTTGACGCCGGTCGCGGCCAGCATCTCGCGGTCGTCCACCCCGGCGCGGATCATCATGCCAATCCGGGTGCGGTTCAGCGCAAGCCAAAGCCCGAGGCCGATCACGATGGCTACGCCGAGGATGAACAGGCGCACGATCGGATAGGTGAAATAAACGGGATCACCATTGGATTTGGCGCCGATCACGATCGGAAAGGTCGCGGCGCCGAACAGCCAGTTCGGCGGATAGATCTGGTAGAACTGCCCGCCCCAGATCCACAGCGCGATGTCGGCGATAACGATGGAGAGGCCAATGGTGACCATGGTCTGGCGCAAATCCTGCCCTTCCATATGGCGGAAGATGAGGAGCTGCAGCAGCACGCCGGCAATCGCCATGGTAACGAAGGCGACTGCAAAGCCGAGCAGGAAGTGACCGGTCGCCTCGACGGTGGAATAGGCGATATAGCCGCCGACGAGGTAGAGCGAGCCATGCGCGAGATTAACATTGCGCATCAGCCCGAAAACTAGGGTGAAGCCGCTCGCGACGAGGAAGTAGAGTGCCGCAAGCGTGAAGCCGTTGAGCAGGGTGAAGAGGAACAGCTTCATGGGTGGGGCTGGCTCCCGGAAAAAGCCCCCTCACCCGGCTCGGCTTCGCCTCGCTGCCCTCTCCCGCGAGGGGAGAGGGCTGCTCCTTGCGGATGAGAGGCAGTGGTCTCCCACGAGCACGACTTTGCCCTCTCCCTTCGCGGGAGAGGGCGGACGCCGATAGGCGGCCGGGTGAGGGGGTTTTTCTCCCCCGCACGGTCCCGGCTCTGATGTCTCGCGCGGCGCCCCATTCCTTGCTACCTCACGCAACGCGCCTGACGAAGCTCTGCCGCGCGGCCGGCTCCTTGTGGAATTTGCCATCCTTCATGATCGCCAGCAGCCGCGTCTTGTCCTGGAGAATGCGCACGTCGGCCAGCGGGTCGCCATCGACCAGCAGCAGGTCGGCGAGCCAGCCCTCGCGGATCTGGCCGAGCTCGTTGCCCATCCCCATGATCTGGCCGCCATATTTGGTGCCGGCGAGGATCGCCTCCATCGGCGACATGCCGACCAGGTCGACGAAATACCACAGGTCCTTGGCGTTGGTGCCTTGCGGGGTCCAGGCAAAGCCATAGTCACCGCCGATCAGCACGCGGATGCCGCGCCTGTGCATCTTGGCCATGGTCGCGACCGCCATCTCCAGCTCGCGCTCATAGGCGATGGTGAGCGGCGAGCCAGGCTTGATGCCCCATTCGCCGGCATAGCGGGCAGTGTTGATCAGCCAGGCAAGGCCGGGAGCGACGAAATGCTTCTCCTTCACCGCCTCCAGCATATCGAGCGCTTCCTCGTCGGCGAAGGATGCGTGATAGATGTTCTGGATGCCGTGGCGGATGCACTGCTTCACCGACCCCGACGAGCGCGCATGGGCAGCCAGCACCTTGTTGCGGCAGCGCGCCTCCGAGGCGGCCATCGCCACCTCTTCCTCCGACATCGGCGTCTCCTCGGCGCCCATGCCGGTGATCTCCTCACCTGAGAGATTCAGCTTGATCGAGTCGACGCCATATTTGATCAGCGTGCGCACCGTGCGGCGCACTTCCTCGGGGCCGGAAACGACGAGGCCGAGATTGAGGCCCGGATGCGGGATGTGCGAGGGGGCGGCGTCGCCCAGGCCACCGACGGTGGTGATCTCTGGCCCGGCGGCGGTGTAGCGGGGGCCGGGGAAACGGCCTTCATTGATGAAACGCTTGGCGACCACGTCCAGCCGCGGCTTGGCGGCCGCTGCGCCGCGACCGGCGGTGAAGCCGGCATCGAGCACGATCTTGGCCATCTCCATGGTGACGAGCATGTGCTCCTCGACCTCCATGAAGTTGATCGGATCGATGCCCGGCGCATTGTTCCAGGAGAGATGGAGATGCGCATCGATCAGGCCGGGCATCAGCGTGGCGCCGCCGCCGTCGATCACCGTCGCGCCGCCTCCGGGGGTGACGCGCTGGCCGCGCATCACGCCGGCGATGCGGTTGCCGCGCACCACCACCTCGCCCATGAAGGGCTGGTCGCCCGTGGCATCGAGCACGCGGACATTGGTGAAGACGATCGTTCCCTCGCCAGCGGCGGTGGATCCGAAGCCCGGGTTGGTCAGATAGTCGGCCATAGCACTCTCCCTGTCCTGCCCCCCCGCCGTCGTGTTGTCTTCGCTGCCTGCCTGTCCCTCAATTGCGCGGCAGGCCACCGAAGAAACGTCTCAGCTCGGTATTCACCTCATCCACCCGTTCGACGGTCGGCCAGTGGCCACAGCGCGGCAGAATGATCGCCTTTGCGCCGGCGATGCGCTCGGCAAGTGCGCGAGCCATCGAGGGCGGCGCGACCGCGTCCTCCTCGCCGTTGATGATCACCGCCGGGCAGCGGATGCGCTGATGAGTGGCGGCCTGCGCCTCGGCGAGTGCTTCGCAGCTTCGGGCATAGCCTTCCGGCGATTGCCGCATCACGCTCTCGCGCACGAAGGCGACGGCGGCCGGATTGCGCGCGCGGGTTTCAGATGAAAGGCTTGCGCCAACGATGGCGTCGGCGATTTCGGTGATACTGCCCGTACGTGCCAGTTTTGCCCGCTGACGCAGTCCCTCGCGAGCGGCGGTGGATGGCTCCAACAGCGCGCTAATCAGGGCGAGAGAACGGACCAACTCCGGGCGTTCGGCAGCGAGATATTGGCAGATCAGCGTTCCGAGAGAATGGCCGACAAAATGCGCCGCCTTGGCCGCAAGCACATCCATCACCTTGATAATCGCCGACGCCATGCTGGCGATGGACGGCCGATCGGTACTCAGAGAACGTCCGGCGCAGGGCAGGTCCGGGCGAATGACGCGCAAGCCAGCCAGGGCCGGCAGTTGCGGGGTAAATGTATTGGAAGTGCCCCCTAAGCCATGAATGCAGATAACGGGCGTTCCGGTGCCCATCACCTCCACCGCCAGACCTGCAACGATATTGGCGCTCATGTGCGGCGCTCCACCACGGGATTTTCAAGCGCGCCAATGCCGTCAATCTCGATGCGCACCACATCGCCCGCCTTCAGCCAGCGCGGCGGGTTGAAACCGAGCCCAACGCCCGCCGGCGTGCCGGTTGCGATGATGTCTCCCGGCTTCAACGCCATGCCGGTGGAAATAATGGCAATCAGCGCGGGTACATCAAAAACGAGGTCGCTGGTATTAGCGCGCTGGCGCAGCTCGCCGTTTACATAAGTGCGCAGGGTTGTGTTGGAGAGATCGACCTCGTCTGGCGTGACCACCCATGGCCCCATCGGACAGAAACCGTCCTGCGATTTGCCGAGAAACCACTGACCGTGACGCTGCTGGATGTCACGTGCCGTGACATCGTTGATGATGGTGTACCCGCAGATGTGGCCGAGGGCCGACGCTCTGGCGATGTTGCGCCCCCCTTTGCCGATAATCACCGCGAGCTCGCCCTCATAATCGATAGCGGTCGAGACGCTTGGATCGATGACGATCGGCTCGCCGGGTCCGATCACCGTCTCAGGCACCTTGGTGAAAACCATCGGATGAGGCGGGATGGCGTCGTCCTGGAAAACGCTGCCCGCAAGCTCGCGGGCGTGGTCCGCATAATTCTTGCCGACGCAGATGATATTGCGGTTGGGTCGGGGAAAGGGCGCCGCCAGCTGCAGCTCATTGAGCGGCACGCCCGCCGCGGAGCAGTATGGCGTTTCGCCTATCAGAAAGGGAAGGAGGCCGGCTGACATATCCACGCCGTCGACGGACATGACCAGCTGCCGGCCATTTTCGTCCTGAATGGCTGCAGCAGCCATCGAATGGCCGCGACGGACCATGGCAAATTTCAAAGCTCGCTCCCTAGAGGCCAGCGCTTTGCGCCAATTTTAAGCCAATTCTTATTCGTTAACGTCATCCTTGCATCGTGGAATGATCCCGTCAAACTGTTTTTCCGCCTAACGCAAGCGCGCCTCATAATCGCACATAGCATCCGATCGCGCATCAAGGACACTTCCTTCGAACGCGAATATTGGTATAGAATTGGCTCATGGGTGCCATCCGCAGCGCTGTTGATCTCGCCGAAGAGCTCCGTCGCCTTATCGACAGCGGCGAATGGGTGGGCCGAGTGCCGCCTGAGCGTCTTCTCGCGGCCGAATTTGCGGTAGCCCGCAATACCGTCCGGCGGGCGTTGGATGTGCTGGAGGATGGCGGCTATCTCACGCGGCATGTCGGGCGCGGCACATTCCTGCAGCCGCGCAAAACGGAGCAGGCCGGGCGCGAGCTGGTGCGCCTTCATGAGGCAAGCCCGCGCGATATTCTGGAGACGCGCCTGATCATGGAGCCGCGTGCTGCCGCCCTGGCGGCGAGTCGCGCAAGCGGTGCCGATCTTGCCGCGATTTCCGCCGCACTCACCGAGAGTATTGCCGCGCGATCACTTGCCGAATTCGAGCGGTGGGACGCGCAGCTGCATCTGGCAATTTTCGTTGCAACCAAGAACGAGGTGCTGATCGACTATTGCCGCGCCATCTGCGAGGCGCGCAATCAGCCGCAATGGGTGCATCTCAAGCAGCGATCCGTGACCGCGGAATCCCGTGCGGCCTATGACGGGCATCACCGTGCGATCGTCGCGGCACTGATAAGACGCGATGCCGAAGCCGCCGCCGAAGCGATGCGCGAGCATCTGCGCGTGGTCGAAGACAACATTGTCGCCGTCGCCTGAATCCGGTGATGTTTCACCACCCGGGGCGCGGTGTGATCGGCATCACGAAAAGGCAGATTTGTTACCATAAACCGGCCGCAAGCAGACAGCCGAACGCAAGCGTGCCAGCGAGCAGCGAAACTGTTCGAAGGCAGGGGAAGCGTTCGGGCCTGTTAGTCTCGTTCGGGCGCGTCTTTGCCGGTCCGCACCGGCAGCGTCGACATCAAAATCAGTCGAACGAGATCACCCTGTCGGGTGACGCCGGTCTTTGCAAAAATATGCTTTAGATGCGTCTTGATCGTATTGGCGCTGATTTCGAGCAGATCTGCGATTTCCTGCAGATTTTGACCCTTGGCGATTTCGAGACCGATGCGCAACTCGGTCGGGGTTAAGCCATAAAGCGTAGCAAAAGCTTCGCCGGCAAAGTCGGGCGTCTTTGAGGTATCTTGCACAAAAATCGCGGCAGAACCTGGCATGCTCGCGAGCGGGCTGCTTCCTTCGCGCCAGCGCAGCGGCAGAACGCTTGCGAGAAGTCCGCCGCCGTCCTCGGCCGGAATGGCAACCATATGCGAGCCGATCTTCGGCGGCGCAACGCCGTCGAGGCTGGCTGCCACGGCATGGTTCAGCATATCCGCTGTCCGGGTGCGTGCGGTCGTCAGCTTGTTATTTTGCACGCGCAGCTCGCCGCCGCGTTCGATGAGTTTTTGCGCCGACTTGTTCATATACGTAATGCCGCGGCGATCGGCGAGAAATACGCCCGTCGAAAGGGCATCGACCGTTTGCTCCAGCTGCTGAGTGCGAATCGCCTGCATCTCAAAGATGTCGGCCATGGTAAAGGCCCGGCAGATATGCGGCGACAGCCAGTCGATGAACTGGAGGTCGGTTTCGCCATAGCGCGCCTGGATTTCGGTGCGCGCGACAGAAAACCAGGCCAGGCGCTTGCCGGATTTGAGCACCAGCACCCCGATCATGTCGCGAAACCCGGACGGCCTGATCCAGCGCAGATAGAAATCGTGCTCAATGGTCTCGCGCTCGCCGCACAGCATGGTGAGCGTCGTCACATCGCCGAGCGAGCGCAGATGCGGCCGCCCACCGGGCATCAGCTTGGTCGCGGCGAGCTTCTCGAAATAGACGCGCAGATGCGACTGGTCGGCGCCATGCTCAAAGACCAGGCTGCGTGTCTGGCTCCAGCGGTTGTAGACCACGACCGAGGCTCCCGCATTCTCACCGCTCGAGGAGATCAGCTTCAACAGCCCCGGCCAGCTCGCCGGCTGCAGAACGCAGGAATAGATCTGGTCGATGATTTTTGCCGCGGTTTCGGCCTTCACGCGATCACTCCTTGCCCGCGGGTGATGCCGCCAACATGCCGCTTATTCCCAGCCGGGCGGCGCGGTGAAGCCATGGAAATTGCGCTCCAGATATTGCGCGAGCATCAGGCAGGTCTGATCGCCATAGAGCGGACCGATGATCTGCACGCCGACCGGAAGTCCGGAGGGCGAGAGGCCCGCAGGCACGACCGTCGCCGGAAGATTGCCAAGCGTTGCCAGCGCTCCCCATGCGGTCGACTCTGCGACCGAGGCTGACTTTCCCTCCACGATGAAGCGGCGCTCGTGCCACTTCTTTCCTTCCTCATGCGGCAGCGCAACGGTTGCTGCGGCCGGGCAAAGCAGTACGTCATAATCCTTAAAGAATTCAGCCCACGCGCCGCACACCATGTTGCGCGCATTGTCGAGCATCATCCAATGCGCATAGCTGAACAGACGGGCTTCGTCCGCGGCATCGGCGGTCCCGCCGTCGCTGAAGAAGTATTGCGTGAGGTGCGACAGACGCGTCCAGAACTGTTCGTCCTGCCTGCGTGCGCTCAGCGGCATGGTGAGCAGCCCCATGAACACCCGGAACGCCGCCTGCATGTCGACAGCCGGCCGGGCGGTCTCGTCTACCTCGGCACCAGCTTTGGCAAGAAAGTCGGCTGTCGCCTGGATGCCATCCTTCACCGCGCCCTCCACGGGAAATTGCGTATGACCGTGCATTACCGCGACGCGAAGCCCGGCGACATCCTTGCGCCGTGGTGGCGGCAAGTTGAGGGTCCAGGCGACCGCATTGGAGGGATCGGGACCAATGATGAGGGAAAGCGCGAGCCTCAGATCATCCGTGCTGCGCGCGAGCGGACCAATCACTGCAAGGTCGGGTTTGGGGCCAAGCCCCGGCAATACGGTGCCGAGCAGGTTGGTGATGCCGTAGGTCGGCTTATGGGCGAAAATCCCGCAATAATGGGCAATGCTGCGGATGCCGCCGCTGAAATCAAGGCCGATATCGAAGGTGGTGAGGCCGGCGGCTACGGCGGCGCCGGCTCCGCCCGCCGACCCGCCAGGCGAGCGCGAGATGTCCCACGGATTGCTGGTCGTGCCGTAAACGTCGTTCTTGGTGACGCCGCCGATATGGTAGGCGGAGATATTGGTTTTGCCGAACACGATCGCGCCGGCTTCGAGAAATTTATCGACTGCCGGGGCATATTTCGCCGGAAAGTTGTCCTTCAGCTCCGGCACGCCCCAAGTGGAGGGCATGCCGACGACGTCGAAGGAGTTTTTCAGGGTCATCGGAACGCCGTGCAGCGCTCCCCAGGCCTCGCCGCGGCGGAGAGCCTGATCTGCCTCCCTCGCACGCTCCTGCGCCGCTTCACCATCGAGTGCTACGATCGCGTTGATGCGTCGATTGAGGCGTTCAATACGCGAAAGGTAGAGCTCCAAAAGCTCTTCGGAGCTGAGTTCTTTTCGTCTGATCAGCCCGGCAAGGTCCGATGCCGAGCGAAAAGCCAGGCTGGGCATGAACACCATTCCGCCGTTTGCGCATAAGCCGATCTTATTTTTCTCGCCCCTATATGTAAAGGCAGAGAAGGCATTTCAGAGGCCGGTGTGGGCGATCTGCGGAAAATCGGCCGAAACGATGCATCAGGAGCGGATTCACCCTCGACGGATCAAACGCCTCAGCATTTCCGCCTCCTCCCCGATGGCCGGCTCACCATGACCAACTGCAATAATCGCGGCGTCGATGTCCTTCAGGGCCTGCAAGGTCTTCGTGCACTGTTTGGGGTTGAGGTTGAGCCCCGGCCAGCCCAGGCTGAAATAGGGCCAGGTGGCGAGCGCATCACCGGCAAACAGGACGCTGCGCTCCTTCCAGTAGAAGGCGAGATGTCCGGGAGAATGCCCGGGGGCATGCATCACCTCCAGCGGGCCGACCCGGTCCCCGGTGCGCAGGAACGCATCGACGTCGCAGGGGGCATGTGGCATGAGGCCGAGCGCCAGCCCGAACTGCAGCGGATAGGCCTTAAGGGGCCGCTTTGGGATCAACGATACAGGCTGCGCCTGACGGTCGCCGGCGATAATGTCGGCCTCCCATTCGTGCGACCAGATCTTGGCGCCGCTGAGCTTCTTCAGCGCCGCAAGTCCGCCGAGGTGAGAACGATGACCATGGGTGAGGATGATATGCTTCAACTCTTGCGGGGTCCGACCGATCGCGGCAAGCGCCCGCAGGATCGGTCCGCCATCGGTAGCAAACAGCGTATCAATGAGGATGAGGCCATCATTGCTGTCGATCAGAAAACAGTGGCAATGTCCGCCCATAAACTGACCAACGCTATATACTTGCTCGGTAATTCGTCGCGGAGCGCTATTATTGTTAAAGCTAGATGACATGATTGATGACTCTTTCTGGCAAATATAAATTTAACTTTGCATGCTACATATCACAGTGCAAATGAGTTGATGAGAAAGATACTCTGATATGCTCAACAATGTTATTAAGCTAGAGACCGACTCGAGGTCTGCTGCACCAGAGCAGCTGGCGGCCACTTCACCCGAGTCGTCAATTTCTACTGCGACGCGCAAGTCTTGGCGTCCTTCGCTCGGCGAGCGTATGCTGGTGGGCTTCTTCAGTATCGTGAATGCTCTTGTGTCATGGCACCGTCTACCGCGCTATCTGGCGCTCGCCAATCTCGCAGCGTTCCGTATTGGCATGCGCCAGCACAACCTTCACTATCCCACGATCCATGGCACGCTGCCGCAGGGCGAGATTAAGGACGTGCCGAACGACGCTCTGGCATGCAGAAGGTCAAACGGGGCGTATAACGATCTGCGCTGTCCGGTGATGGGCACCAGAGCAACCCGGTTCGGCCGGAACGTTCCGCTCACCGAGGCTCATCCGGACGTGCCTTCATTGCTGCTCTCGCCTAATCCTCGCCTGGTGAGCGAACGGCTGCTCGCGCGGCGAAAATTTGAGCCGGCTACGGGTTTAAACATGCTGGCGGCAGCTTGGATTCAGTTCCAGATCCACGACTGGTTCAGTCATGGCGACAATGAAATCGAGCGCCCTTTCGAGATTCCCATCGACAATATGGACCCTTGGCCACATGAGCGGCCGATGCGTATCCAACGGACGAAGCAGGATGAAACGCGCACGCCTACGGAAATCCAGGCGGACCTGCCGCCTACCTATACCAGCACCGAATCGCATTGGTGGGATGCATCATCGATCTACAGCTCCGACGACGCCGTACGTGAGTTGTACGATCGGGAGGGTGGTGCCGGCAAGCTGATCCTCATCCCGCAGGACATAGACAGCCAAGGTCAGCCTAAGAAGGGCGGCGATGTGCTGCTGCCGGTGCATGAGCCAGCTTTTCTCCCGGCGACCGGCTTCAACTCCAACTGGTGGGTCGGGCTGGAGATGATGCACACCCTGTTCGCGCAGGAGCACAACGCCATATGCGAAGCGCTCCGGCACGAATACCCTCGCTGGGATCACGACCAGCTGCTGAGCACGGCACGTCTCATCAACGCGGCTCTGATGGCCAAGATTCACACCGTCGAGTGGACGCCTGCGATCCTTCCCCATCCGGTGACGGAGCTGGCTTTGCGCAGCAATTGGTGGGGGCTAGCAGGTGAAGGCGGGGAGCGGCTGTTCAGCCGCGGAAATGAGGTTTGGCATGGCATTCCGGGGTCGGAGACGATGCATCATGGCTCGCCCTTTGCGCTCACGGAAGAGTTCGTTTCGGTCTATCGCATGCACTCGCTGATGCCCGACGAGCTCGTGTTCAGGAAGCTGGGTGATAGCGGATGGATCAAGCACGTGCCGACCGAAAACGTGCTGTTTGCGGACTCGCACAAACTCTTCACCAGCGAAGACAATATCGTCGCCCAGCGCATGCGGATGCACGACATCTTCTACAGCTTCGGCGTCAGCCATCCCGGTGCGATTACCTTGCACAACTTCCCGAATTTCCTTCGCGAGCTGCGGGTGCCGAAGGAAGTTCAACCGGAGCGCCGCGACTTTGGGCCGATCGATCTCGGCTCCATAGACATCCTGCGCGACCGCGAACGCGGCGTGCCGCGCTATAACCGTATGCGCCGCCTGATGCGCATGAAGCCTGCCAAGTCCTTTGAGGACATTACCGACAATCCGCAATGGGCGCGCGAGCTGCGCGCGGTCTATGACGATGTCGAGCGTGTCGACCTTCAGGTCGGCATGCTCGCCGAAAAGCTGATTCCGGGGTTCGGCTTCAGCGATACGGCTTTCCGCATCTTCATCCTGATGGCCACGCGCCGGCTGAAAAGCGACCGGTTCTTCACCCGTGATTTCGGGCCGCGAATCTACACTCCGCTCGGCATTCGGTGGATCCAGGAGAACGATATGAGCAGTGTTCTGCTCCGTCATTATCCGCAGCTTGGGTCGGTCTTAATGCGGTGCAAGAACGCGTTCAAACCCTGGGAGCCACTTCCGGAGTGAGCCGCGAAACGCGCGGCCGATAAAGAACAGGTCCCGGCCTTTGCAGACCGGGACCTTTTTCAAGGCGCTTCGTCGTGGCGTCGAGGCATACCTTCGCTTAACGCCTCTCCACCAGCGCTGCATCACGCGGCGCGAGCGTTGATCTTGCTTTCCGCCATCGCGGTCAGCTTCTTGTCGGTTGCCTCTTCCTCATTGAGGTTCTGCTGCAGAAGGCGAACGACATCATCGTGGCCGAGCTGCTTCGCCCAGGCGATCAGCGTGCCATAGCGGGTGATCTCATAATGCTCGACTGCCTGGGCCGAGGCGATCAGCGCGGCATCAAGCACATCCTTTTCGGCCACCTCGCCGGCAATCTCGTCTGCTTCCTCGATAATGCCGTCGATCGCCGGGCAATCCACCTTGCTGGGGGTCTGACCGATCATCTGGAACACCTGCTCCAAGCGCTTGATCTGGTTCTCGGTCTCGGCGAGATGGGTCTGGAAACCCTGACGCAGCTGCGGATCGTTCGCCTTCTCGATCATATCCGGCAGCGCTTTGGTGATCTCGTTCTCCGCATAGTACATATCCTGCAAGGTGTGCAGGAACAGGTCATCGAAGCTTTTAATGTCGCTTGAGAAAAGGCCCATAACTCTCCTCCTCGGTGGGATTTCGTCTCGGATGCAGGCGCGCGTGGCGCCTGCCTGTACGTCAACGCCAGGCGATCGGGAAAGGTTTCGGCAGGAAGCGACGGGCGGCCGCCAGGCGCCGCAATTTGCTGTCACATGCGGCCAGTTGGGCTAATTGGGGCTCAGGCCAGTTGCGGAGGACACATAAGGCTGCGCCTTCGAATTGGCCCGCTCATTGTGCTCGTTTTGCGTGAAGGGATCGAGCTGACTGGAAAGGAAGCTCACCAGTTGCTTTGAGCCGATATTGCTGAGGTGACCACGGTCCACACACTGACATTCCACAGCGGTATGCAAAAGCCGATTCGCTGATCTGGCGGGCTGACCAGCCCCAGCGATGGGCAACGTCGGAGAGAGCCGGTACGAGATGGTCGGCATGGGAATCTACCCAGACCACCATATCGAATGAGGCGTCGCGCCGCGGGGCGCCAAAATTACACTTCTCATCGTTGACGAGGGCTTTCTCGGCGCCATGGCATGTCTTGCGAAGCACCGGGCGCTGCCGGCCGGCCGCATACATCGCCGCAATGTCTTGTTCCATTCGCCAGGGGAAGCCGCCGGCGGCTTGTATGATTTCGCCCACGGCGTCGAGCCGGTAAGCGAGAGGAACGATCAGCGTGACATTCTATCTTTCACGCTTCGCTGCCGGAAGGAATCGCCGAAGGAGCGTATCAAACGCATGTTCGCAGCGGCGCGCGGTGTCGAGGATGCCTGGCTCGTCGAGACGTCCTATCTCTGAGCGGCTTCTCGCTTATTCGATGGTATAGAGATAGGCCGCGATATTGCGGGCATCCTCCTCGCTCAGGCCGATATCGGGCATGGCATTGCCCGGCACGACCGCCTGCGGCCTGCGCAGCCAACGCACCAGATTGTCCGGCGTGTTCGGCAGCATGCCGGCGATGATGGTGCGCTTGCGGAAATTGGTGAGGGGCGGTCCGACCATCCCATTGGCACGCGCGATGCCCGGAATCTTATGACAGGTGCTGCAGCCGACGGATGTGATCAGCTTTTCGCCGCGATCCGGGTCGCCGATTTGGGCGGCACCGGACTGGCGTGCGAGCGGGGCGTCACAGCCGGCGAGCGGAAGAATCGCCAGTAGGCAAAGCAGCGGCGCAAGCGGCCGGAGGCGCAAGGCTCGCCGCTCCGCATCGTCCAGCCAGCGGAACAGCAGCATCGAGACAGCGGCGAGATAGGCGAAACCGCCGGGGATCCACATGATCAGGCCGCCCAGTTGCTGATCCTCGACGAGGGTCAGGCCCCATTCGGCGACGCCTGAAGCGTGTCCTCCATAGAGCGGCCGCGAGGTTAGGATCATCAGCGCGCCGGGCAGACCGCTGACTACGGCAGCGGTCGCGACGAATAGGAGTGCTGCGCCATAATCCAGACGCCTGCGGCCGAGCGGCTCGATCACGATAGACCAGAAGGCATAAGCGGTCACGACAAAGAACAGATGCTCCAGGATATGGACCGCTTCATTGCGGAGTGCCCATTCGTAAGGGCCTGGAAGATGCCAGAATACGAAGGCGCCGCAGAACCAGCTCCAGATCGCGATCGGGCTGGTGAGAAGCGGCTGCAGTAGCGCGCCGCTCCCGTGCGTCCACCACGTGCCGAGGGGCTTGCGGACAGATGCGGGCAGTGCCCAGAAAACCACCATACCGGCACGCGCGAGAACCAGGAGCGGCGCAACGACCAGCATCAGGGTCAAATGTTGGGCCATATGTGCCGAGAACAGCTCATCGGCGAGATGGTCGAGGGGCCCGGTGAGCACAGCAAGCGCAACGCCGACAGCCGCGGCGAAGGCTGCGCCGGCTCCCGGGGTCGCAACGCGAGTACCGGAGCGGCGGCGCATATTGCGGAAACCCAGGAGATAGATAAGGCTTGCCGCCGCCATCAGCGAAAATCCCCAGGGCTCGAGCGGAAACCAGCCTTCGCCCGCTTCCGCGCCCGCATGAGCCAAGGCGGCGACGGGCCAGGCTGCCGCTGAGATGCCAGCGATTGTGACGATCAGCGCCCGCATAGCCCTATCCAGAAAATGGCAATGGTGTTCACGCCCATCGCACAGAGAAACAGCACGCTCGTCCAGATCCCCCAGATGGCAAGGAACCGTGTTCGTCCTTCCCCGGCATCCATAATGCCGCCCGCCTTATGCGTTGAGTCTTTATCGCCAGGCGTGCTGTTGAAGGCGCTCCAGGCGACGTAGAGGGCAAGCGCGCCAATAGCTAGCGCGGCCAGATTAATGACGATCAGCATCGGGTAAATCCAGTCGGGCGCCGGAGCGTTGCCGGTCGGCCCGTCGCCCGCCGAGCACACCGCGCCTGCCAGGCTGACCATCGCGGTGAGTTGCAGGCTCCAGGCAAGCGGTGCGCCGCCCAGTCCGACGATAAGGGTTGCCGGGCTCACTCGTCCCCTGTCTGGAGCGGGATGGCCGACGTTGAATTGCATCGTTCCGTGATTGGCGGCCATCGTCTCAGCTCAGATAAGGGGTGATGTAAAAGGTGAAGAACACGGCGAGCCACACGGCATCGACGAAATGCCAGTAATAGGTGCCGATCGTCACCGGGGCGAAACGCTGGCGGTCGAAATAGCCAAGCGCCGACCAGACCGCGAGCGCGAATAGGATGAGAAGGCCGGCCGCCACGTGCGCCATGTGGAAGCCGGTGATGGTGAAATACATCGAGCCGTAGGCGTCGGAGGACAGCGTGAACGGCTTGTCCGCCCACTCCTTGAGTTGCACGCCCATGAATGTTGCGCCGAGCACAATAGCGAGCAGCAGTCCGACTGTTGCGCGCACGGCGTTGCCGCGCCTGATCCCGCTCTCGCCGTACCACGCCGCGACGCTGCTCAGCAGCAGGATGACGGTATTGGGGCCGGATAGCTTGAAAGAGGGGAGCTGATGCGGCATCCAGGCTCGGCCGTGCGTGACCGCGAAATAGTAGTAGCTGAACAGCAGGTAGAGAAACAGGAAGCCTTCGGTGAGGATGAGGGTCATCATGCCCCACCACCCCGAGGACTTACCACCCACGACGGTGCCCACGCTCATTCGGCCAATGCGGATTTGCTCGCGCGTATCGCTGGTTGCTACATCCGTCATGAGCGCATCTCCGCCGTCTGTCCTAGCTCGGGCCGCGGCCAGAGCCACGCCAGAATTCCGCAAACTGTCGCCAGACCCGCAAGCGCGCTCAGCCACCACCAATGCATCAGCAGGCCGGTAAATCCGACGGTCATGGCGACAGTGACCAAGAACGGCCAGGGCGTATCCTCCGGCATCTGCAGGATGATGTCGGGCTCGGCATCGACCACAGTGGTGGCGATGGTCTGCTTGCCGTCGTCGAGCACGAGGCCGCGGTCGAGGGAGGAATGGCCGGTACCTTCCTGCAGCCGGTCTTCCCAGAGCGGATGCCGGCTGGCGACGATCGGGATCACAGCGAAATTATAGGGAGGGGGCGGTGAGGGAATCGCCCATTCGAGCGTGGGCGCATCCCATGGATTGGGACCAGCCAGACGTCCGCGCCGCAAGCTGACAAAGATGTTGATGAAGAACAGCAGCAGGCCGAAGGCGAGGATGAACGCGCCGATGGTCGTTATCATGTTGACCGTGTCCCAGCCCATGCCATCGGGATAGGTGTAGATGCGGCGCGGCATGCCGAGCAGGCCGGTCCAGTGCATCGGCAGGAAAGCGAGATTAAAGCCGAGAAAGGTCAGCCAGAAATTCCAGCGCCCGAGCGTTTCGCTCATCATCCGGCCGCTCATCTTCGGGAACCAGAAATAGAAGCCGCCGAGCACGCCGAACAGATTGATGCCGATCAGCACATAATGGATGTGCGCCACAATAAAATAGGTGTCGGTGAGCTGCAGGTCGGCGGGCACCGAAGCGGTCATCACACCGGATACGCCGCCGATCACGAACATCGAAATGAAGCCGGCGAAGAACAGGAAGGCGGTGGTGACGACCACGCGGCCCGCCCAGATGGTCGCGACCCAGGCGAATACCGCGACCGCGCTTGGAATGGTGATGATGAAGGAGGCGCCGCTGAAGAAAGAGAGCGCCAGGAACGGGATGCCAGTTGCGAACATATGGTGCAGCCAGACACCGAAGCCGAGCACCATGGTGGTGATCGTCGCGAGCACGACGAGCGTATAGGCGACCAACGGCCTGCGGCAGAACACCGGCAGCCCGTCCGACACCATGCCCATCGCCGGCAGCACGATGATGTAGACCCAGGGATGAGCAAAGATCCAGAACAGGTGCTGCCAGAGCAGCGGCTGACCGCCGCCCGCTGTATCGAAGAAATGCGTGCCGAACTGACGATCCATCCATAGCAAGAAGAAGGCAAGGCTGACCGCCGGCACGGCCAGCAGATTGCCGACCGACACCGTGGTTGTGCCCCAGATGATGATCGGCAGGCGGTTGATCGACATGCCCGGCGCGCGCAGCCGCATCACGGTGATGACGAAATTGGCCGCCCCGACCGTGGTCGATATGCCGAGCAGGATCATGCCGAGGGCATAGAAGTCCATGTTTAGGCCGGGATTGAAGGTCTTCCCGGCATAGGGCGCGTAGTTGAACCAGCCATCATTGGGGGCCTGGCCGATCACGAAGCTGGCATAGAGAAAGAGACCGGCGGCTAGATAGACCCAGTAGGAGAAGGCATTGAGCCGCGGGAAGGCCATGTCGCGCGTGCCGAGCAGCAGCGGGAACAGATAGTTGCTGAAGCCCGACAGGATCGGCAGCGCGTAGAGGAAGATCATGGTGATGCCATGCATCGAGAACAGCTGATTGTACTGTTCCGGGGTCAGCAGCGTCTGGCCCGGCTCGGCCAGCTGCAGTCGCATGATAAGTGCTTCGAGCCCGCCGAGCACTAGGAAGGCAAAGGCGGTCACGATATAGCGGATGCCGATCTCCTTGTGATCGACAGTTGAAATCCAGCCGTAGAGCCCGGGCGCCGTCTCCCACATCGCCTGAAGCCGACCCCGCAGAGCTTCGCTCGCGACTGCGATCCTTGGACGCTGCATATATCGGACATTGGCCACGGGGCTCATCCCTCAATTCAAGGTCTGCAGGTAGTTGCGCACTGCCTCAAGCTGCGGCCCGGTCAGCATGGTGTTCGGCATCTTGCTACCGGGCTTGATCGCTTGCGGGTCGGCAACCCAGCCCGATAGCTGGCCTATATTGTTCGGGAGAGTTCCCGCCGCAATGGTGGTGCGCGACATCAGATGGGTCAGGTCAGGGCCCACCTCGCCACCAGCCGTCGTTCCGCGCACGGTGTGGCAGATGGCACAGCGCGTGCCGAACACTTGCTGGCCCCGCTCGATGAGCGCGGTCTGCGGCGCGTTCGCTCCGCCTAGCTGATGGTTCCACCAGGCGCGAAACCTCTCCGGTGGATCGGCGAACACGCGCAGGATCATATGCGCGTGCTGCTTGCCGCAATATTCGGCGCACTGGCCGCGGTAGTCCCCTTCCTTGTCGGCCTGGATCCAGGTCTCGTTGACGCGGCCTGGAATGACGTCGGTCTTGCCCGACAGCTCCGGCACCCAAAAGGAATGGATCACATCCGCGGAGTGCAGGCGGATCTTCACCGGCTCGCCGACGGGGATGTGCAGCTCGTTAGCGGTCTCCAGCATGCGGGAGGGATTGCCATCGTCATAGCGCGCCTCCCACCACCATTGCTGCCCGGTGATGTCAATAGTGAAGGCGGGCTTTTTGACCGGGCTTTCGATCGCCGCCATGGTGATCACCGTCCAACCGGTCGTACCAACCAAGACGACGAGCGTCAGGGCGAGGCCGAAATAAATCCAGCCGATCGCGCCGCGCGAGCGCGCCACGGGGAGCGGGTTCTCGGCATCATCGAGGGAGACCATCCGCCGCGCGAAGACACCGACCAGGACCAGCACGCTGATGATCACGACGACCAGGATGGATATGACCAAAAGCCCCCAGGTGATCTTCGCCATGGCGTCGCCGCGGGGGCCGAATGTGCGCAGGAAATACATCGGTGTCTCTGCCGCCCTTGCTTGCGCGGGAACAGCTACTGCGACAGCGAAAAGCACCGCACAAGCCGCTGCGAATTGTGAAAGCCAGTCGGGGAGTTTTACCCTCGCGACCATCTTTTCTTCGGCCTCCCGTTACTGCGCCGGCTTCTGCGCACCCTGCGGACCACTCTGCGGCGCTTCGGCGGAGGATCCTGGCTTTGCTTTCTCGAATGGCTTTTGGCCAAAGCTGAACGAATTGGTGTGCTGCCAAGGTTCGGCGGTGCTGATGAATTCCGACGGCACCTGCTCAATTTTGAAGGCGCTGAGGGATGTGGTCTTGCCCCAGGAGTCGGACGGCTCCTTGCTGATGCTCTGAACGTAAGCGACCAGATCCCAGATCGACTGCGGCGGCAATATCGAGCCCCAGGCTGGCATGCCGGCCGGCCGGCCTTGATAGATGGTCAGGAAAATGTTCGCTGGCGAGCCGCCATAGATGAATTTCGAATTGCTAAGGGCAGGTCCCATGCCGCCGACGCCGTTCGGAGCGTGGCAGCCTGAGCAGTTCATTTGGTTGAAGAGCTGCATTCCCCGCTGAATGGCGTCCGGATCATTGGCGACCGGGTTCTTAATGTCGGGACCGACCGGGGCGGTGCCGGGATAGACTTTCGTTACCGGCACCTGGAGGAGGTCCTGCGTGGTGATATCGGTCGCTATGTCGGTGCCCTGGCCGTAGAAATTGTGGGAGCCGGCCGCTTGGGCGAGGCTCTGATCCGCCATGATGCTGGCGATCGGGCTCGCACAAAGAGCCGCCGCGACACCGGCCAATGCCATCAGAGACCTATAAGAGCGAATCCTGCTTTGCCGTTTTCCCGCCATATCGAATCCTCGGGGGTTAAGAGCGCTCGGTTCCGCCGCTAGAGCTGCGGGACGCCGTAGCGCGCGAGCAGCGCGTGAATGTCGTCTCGGCGCCGCCGTATGACGTTGTTGAGCTGAGTTTTCAGCGCCTCGTCCGACTTCCTCACCCCCATGGCGATGGGGAATTGGAAGACGAGCGGGCGAAAGCTGTCCGTGTCGGTGATCGGTGTGATGGTGAGCGGCACCGGCGAGCGCTTCGCATAAAAGCCGGCAAGGGGCCCCCAGAGCGCGGCGACATCGACCTCGCCGTTCTCCACCGCCTCGACGGCGCGCGCGGGCGGCGAATCCTGGCGGTAATCGCCATAGATCATGTAGCCGACCACATTGTTGACGATGCCTTCTTCGCCCAGCGCATGGGCGGGCGGGGTGTTGTTGCCGTCGTCGCCGATCAGGTGCACGCCGATTTTGAGCGCGCGCAGCTCCGGCGCCTTCATGGAGGAGAAGGTCAGGCCGTGATCCTGCCGGCTGACAAACACATAGGTGGAGCGGTAATAGGGATCAGTCCTCGCCACCATGTCGAGCGGCGGCACGCCCATCACCACGTCGCAATTTTCGGCTTTGAGAGTGTTGCGGATGAAGCCGCGACGCTGGGCCCACCAGAAATAGCTGACCGTCTTGCCGAGCTCCTTGCCGACCAGCTCGGCAAGGGCGTTTTCGAAGCCTTCGCCTTTGTCATTGGAGAAGGGCAGGTTATTGGGATCGGCGCAGACGCGCAGGGTATCGGCAGGCGCGCGGTCGGTAGGCTTTGCGTCCTCTGCAGACGCACTGGCGAGGCCGAGCGCGACCATCGCCGCCGCGAGCACTGTGAAGCTGCCGGCCTTATTGCGCATTGCCTTGACCTCCTTGCGGGGTCGGCGGCGTAACGGGCGCGGGAACCGGACGCGGCGCGGGATTGGGACCAGCAGGCTGCGCTCCCTGGTTGGCGGGAGCTTGGTTCGCATTGCCCGCGTTGCTCGGCGCGGCAGAGGCCGCTTTCGCGGCGTCCTCCGGCAGGGCAAAGACCAGAAGCGTGCTGCCGCCCTTGGTGTAAGCCGGAAGGTCCTGGGTGGCGCCGACAAAGCCCAGCGCACCATTGCGGCCGCGCGGATCGAGCTCGGCATTGGCAACGGCGCCCGGCCAGCCGCCGACGCCGGACAGGATCGCGACATATTGTCGGCCATCCGCGCCGCGATAGGTCGAGGGCTGGCCGATGAAGCCGGACGGAGCCATGAAGGTCCAGAGCACCTCGCCGGTCTTGGCGTTCACCGCTTTGAAGCGGCGGTCCATGGTTCCATAGAACGCAACGTCACCGGCCGTGACCACGGTCCCGCTCCACACCGGGAATTTCTCATGAATGGCCCAGACCTTCTTCCGCCCGACCGGGTCCCAGGCCATGAACTCACCGCGATAGCCATCGCCTGAGCCGGCATACATGTCCGCCTCGACGCCGAGATATGGCGTGCCGGCGATATAGCCGACCTCGCTGGTCTTGAAGTTCATGCACAAATGCTGGTGGGGGACGTAGAGCAGCTTGGTGCGCGGGGAGAAGGCGGTCGGCTGCCAGTCTTTGGCGCCGGGGGCGGCGGGGCAGACGCCTTCAATGGTCTTGCCGAGGCTCGGATGCAGTTCCTCGTTCGGCTGGATTCGGCCGGTCTTCATGTCCACGCCCTTATAGGCGGTGACTTCGTCGAACGGATCAGCGGAGATCAGCTTTCCGTTGGTCCGGTCGAGCACATACATGTAGCCGGTGCGGCCGGGGCGGATCGCGACTTTGCGGGTCTGGCCATTGATCGGCAGATCCGTGAGCACGACCTCGTTGATGCCGTCATGATCCCACAGGTCGTGCGGCGAGGTTTGATAGGCCCATTTGGCCATGCCGGTTTCGGGATTGCGGGCGAAGATGGTTGTGGTCCAAAGATTGTCGCCCTCGCGCTGATTGGAATTCCACGGACCCGGATTGGCGGTGCCGTAGTAGATGAGGTTCAGCTCGGGATCGTAAGATATCCAGCCCCAGACCGTGCCGCCGCCGGTTTTCCAGCGCTCGGGCGGCCAGGTCGAGATGCCGAGGTCCTTGCCTTTCATCCAATCGTAGGGCGCCTGGAAATCCGACCCGATCAGCACATCCTTGTCGCTACCCGTCGAATAGGCGCGCCAGACGATGTCGCCGCTGTTCTCGTCGAGGGCGGTAAGCCAGCCGCGCACGCCCATCTCGCCGCCGCTATTGCCGACCAGCACCTTGCCCTTCACCACTAACGGCGCCATGGTCATGGTCTCGCCGAGATTGATGTCGCCGAGCTTCTTGTGCCAGACCTCCTGGCCAGTCCTGGCGTCGACGGCGACGGTGTTGTTATCGAGGGTGTTGTAGAAGATCTTGCCGTTGTCGTAGGCAGCGCCGCGATTGACGACATCGCAGCAGGCGACGCCCTGAGCCGCGACCTCGGTCGGCGGGGAATAGGTCCATTTCAGCTCGCCGGTTGTCGCATCGAGCGCGAACAGCTCGTTCGGAAATGGCCCGACGACATAGAGCGTGTTTTTAACAACGAGCGGCACGGACTCCTGTCCGCGGTCCTGCCCCACCGAGAAGCTCCAGGCGAGCTGCAGCTTGCCGACATTCTCCGGCTTGATCTGGTCCAGCTCGCTGAACCGGGTCACACCATAATCCTTCCCCGGCATCACCCACTGCGCGGCATCGCGACTGAGATCGGCGAGATTTTGTCCGCTTTGATTGTCGGTCTGCGCCAGCGCAGTGCCGGAGCCGAAGGCCAGGGTAATGGCGCAAAAGGCGGATGAGGCGAGGAGGGCAGGCTTGCCTTTGTGATTGGCCCGCGGATGGCCGGCAAAAATGAATGATGAAATGAGTCGGCTGCTTAAAAAGCGCCACATAACGCAAGCTCTCCCTTTACAGCGAGGCGGGATGCCGGACGGAGACCATCCGACAATGACAAAAGTGCTCTTGCTGGCAGTTCGCTGCTGAACCGTCGCGTTGCGGGGGCATATACCTAGTTTGAACGACGGCCCAGGAACAAAGTTCCCGGTTCTGTGAGCGAAATGCCAATCGATGGACGACCTTACATGCCATTTGCGCTTCCGATTCTGGTGGACCGGCAGCGACACTGTGGAGCTACTTGGCCGAAGCTTTTTCGGTGGACGCGCCGGGCACGACTTCGCTGCCCTTACCCGGTTCTGGGTGGCGCGTGGCGCCGAAATGCGGCCTGTTGCTCTGACTCTTGCCGCTGCTGCTGCTTGCGCTGGCAAACTTGCCGCCCGAAATCTCTTCCTGCGGAGACAGCGAGGCGTAATAGAGGGAGACGGCGTGGATGTCGTCGTCGCTCATCTTGCTGGCGATGGTCTCCATGATCCCCATGGGATCGCCTTTGCGCTCGCCGCTCTTGAAGTGCCTTAGCTGCTGCTCGAGATAGGGGGCGAATTGCCCACCAAGCGCGGGATAGATCGGCGATTTGCCTTCGCCTTTCATGCCGTGGCACGTGGCACAGGGCGGGACCGCCGTGCCGATGATCGCCCCTTCGGCGATCTCCTGTCCGCGATCGATCGTCTGCTTGTCCTGGTTGAGCGGTGGCGGGTAAGGGGCCGGTCCGACGATTGCATAGAACGCGGCGACATCTTGCATATCTCTGTCGCTCAGGTCAGCGACTACGGCCTGCATGATGGCGTTCGGGCGCTCGCCCGAGGCGAAATTCTGCAAGCTGGTGTAAATGTACCAGGCATTCTGGCCAGTGAGGCGCGGGAAGGCGCCGCTGCGGTCGCCCGTGCCGTCCAGTTGATGGCAGGATACGCAGGCGAAGCGCTGATTGCCGAACTCGCCTCCCAGCGCCACGAACCGTCCGTGGTTGGGGTCGGGATTGAAGGAGCTGTGGGTCGCGCCGGTCTGTCCCGCCGCACCGCCGATGGCGAAAGAGCGCGAAACCAGTCCCGTGGCAAGGACGGCAATACCGGCCAACGTGGCGAGCGTAGTAAGATGCTGTCTCACGTCTGCACCAACGGTTGAGGGTTCTTCATGTAGCGGTTGATGAGCGCATCGGCCGCCCAATAGGCCAGCGCGCCGACGGTGCCGGTCGGGTTGTAGCCGGCGTTCTGCGGAAAGGCGCACGCGCCCATCACCCACAGATTATGTGCGTCCCACGACTGCAGATAGCGGTTCACGACGCTGGTGTGCGGATCGGCGCCCATGATAGCGCCGCCGGTGTTGTGCGTCGTCTGGTAGGGCACGATGCTGTAGTGGTCGTCGAGCCAGCTCACCGACACCTGCGAGCCGCCCATCGCGTTCGCCACCTCTTGCGCCTTGCCGGTGACGTGGCGCGCCATCATCCGGTCGTTATAGGGGAAGTCGAAGGTCAGCATCCCCAGCGGATTGCCGAAGGCGTCGGTGTAGGTCGGGTCGAGGCCGAGATAATTGTTCGGGTGCGGTGTCGATGACCCGTGAATGGTGAGCGACACCGTGCTGTTATAGTGTTGCGCGACGGCCTTCTTCCAGGCCGCGCCCCAGCGCGGCGTGCCCGACGGCACGGGATGATGGTGGATCGGCCGCCCTGAGGTCTGGTAGGCCGCGACATAGGCACCCCCCACAAAGCCGAGTCCGGAATGGTCGAAGCTGCCGTTGTTGAAGTCGTCGATCGCGGTCCCGAGCGCCCCCGCTCCCATGAACGGATTGATTCGCTTTTGCCCGTCATAGAAGATCGTGACGCCGGTCATGGTCTGATAGGTGTAGTTGCGCCCGACCGTGCCTTTGCGAGTCTTCGGGTCATAGGGTTCCCCGATCCCGGACTGCAGCATCAGGATCGGATTGTGGTGGGCGAAAGCGCAGAGCGCGACCAGCTCGGCGGGCTGGAACAGCTCGCGCCCGCTTGCATCGACATAGGTCACGCCAGTGACGCGCTTGGCCTGCTTATCGTAGCCGATCTTCGTCACATAAGCCTGGGTGCGCAGCTCGAAGTTCCGGCTGGCCATGGCGAAGGGCAGGATGGCTGTCTGCGGGCTTGCCTTGGAAAAATGCTCGCAGCCATAGGTCTCGCAATAGCCGCAATACATGCACGGCTTCATTTGCGCACCGAAGGGATTGGTGTAGTGCCGCGTCACGTTTGAGGACGGCACTGGGAAGGGATGATAGCCGAGCTTCTCCGCCGCCTGCCGGAACAGATTGCCGGAATAGCCTTCCTTCATGGGCGGATTGGGGTAAGGCTTGCTGCGCGGGCCTTCGAACGGATTGCCGCTTTCCACCGTCGTCGGCCCGGCATTGTGAGGCAGCCCGCCCGTGCCGCAGACATGCTCGAAGAAGCTGTAATAAGGCTCCAGTTCCTCATAGGTGACGCCCCAATCCTGGATAGTCACCTCGTCGGAGAGGAAATCGGCGCCGTATTTTTCGTTGGCCCAGCTTTTCAGGCGAAACCATTCGGGCTGGAAGCGCCAAGTCTGGCCATTCCAGTGCACCATCGCCCCGCCGACGCCTTCGCCCGGCAGGAACGAGCCAAGCTGGCGCATCGGCAGCGCCTTCTGATCCGGAAAATTCCGGAAGGAGAGCGTCTGGACTGAAGGGTCCTGCATCAGAGCTGTGCCGGATAGAGTATTTCAGCTCGTCATGCATCCCGGGACTTTGGAAGTCGGGGATGGTCTGACGCATCGCGCCACGCTCTAGCGCGACCACCTTATATCCGGCTTCCGCCAGCTCCTTGCCGAGCACCGAGGCGGTCAGCCCGCCGCCGACAAGCACCGCATCTACCGGTTTCAAGCGTTCGGCCATGTCGGGCTCCTCTGCGGTTATTCGTTATGATGGTGCTCGGCAAGCTGCGTCGCCGATGTCGCCAGGCTGAGCGGCTCGCGCGTGTACTCGAAGTCATATTGGTCGACGAGGCCGGCATACTGGGCATAGGCGCCGGGGAAGCCGATCATCCGCCAGGAGACCATGTCGCGATTGCCGCCATAGGCCGGATCGGAAAAATAGCCCTCCACCGTATTGGCCAGCAGCGTCTCGAAAAATACGGGAGACGGCACCGTTGGCAGCTCGATCTGGCCGGTCTCAAGGCCGGTGAGGACCTTGTCCATGTCGTCAGGCGACATGTCCCAGAATTCCTTGCCATCATGGGCGCCCTTGATGTAGCCGCGGGCCTCGGCAATGCCGAGGCGGTAAAGATCGGCCGGCGTGTGCTTGAGCTGATAGCCCTGTTGGGGCGGCGCGTCGGCGTCCCAGGGGCCATCGAGGTACATGCGCGCGCCCGCGCCATAAGCGCCGGCAAGCTGGCGGTCGATGTAATAGATGACGCCGGCGGCTTCTGCCCCGCCCCATTGGTCATCGCCGGGGATCAGCCGATCGACGGCGGCGCGGATGAATTTGGCTTCCTCATCGTTGAAGAAGAACAGGATCTCGTGATGGCCATTGGACTGAGAATTATGCCCGATGGGGGCGGCGTTCTGATCAGGCGGATGCACCGCTGCCTGCGTCTGTTGGGCATCGCTACGCGCCATTGGCACGGTGGCAGCCGCGCCGGCGACACCTGCCACCTTGAGGAGATCGCGCCGGGATAAACTGTCCATGAACTACCCTCCCTTGCGCTGAGGCGCTTTTCTCAGCACGGTTTCGAGGCAGGACTGCTTGACGCCGCCGTCATAGCGCTCACACAGCGAAGCCTGCGGCTCCGGCGGCTTGCCTTTTGAGCCGCCTTTCTTTTTCGGCCCGCTGAAGCCCGTGGTCGTGCCGTTATCCGTGCCGGCGCCGACCTGCGCTGTCTGGTGGGCGGCGGCGGGCTGTTGATCGTCGGTGCTGTCCCACTCGCTGGGGTCACGGATGCCCTGATTTTCCTGGGCCCAGGCCACGCTCAGAGGCATTCCGGCGAGCAGGAGAGTTATGAGAGCAGCGCAAAGGCGAGGTCGGGCGATGGTCATTGCGCATTCCCTTGCGATGTGCTTTGCCCTTGCGATGTGTTCTGCTGATTGCCGTTTTGCGCCGGACCGAGCGGAGCGCCGATCTGCAGCGGTCCGGCGAAGCTCGTCTGCGGTACGGTCACGGGCGGGCGGATCGAGGCGTAATACTCGGCAACGGAATGAATGTCGTCATCGCTCAGCCGGCGGGCGATATCGGTCATGATCTGCAGTCCACTCTCTTTGCGGCTGCCACTTTTGAAGGCCTTGAGCTGGGCCTCGAGGTAGCCCGCATACTGGCCGGCAAGATAGGGATAGACTGGCGGCAGGCCTGCACCGGCCGGTCCATGGCAATTGGCGCAAGCTTGAACACCGCGCTTCGCTGAGCCGATGGCGGCTAGGGCGGCACCTTCGGTCAACATGTCGGACGCCGGGCTGTTCTTGGCCGCGGCCCACTTGGCCATATCCGATTGCGCAAGCTCCTCGCCCGCGTAATAAGCCGCCACGTCGCGCATGTCGTCGTTGCTGAGCGCCTTAGCGACCGGCTCCATGACATCACTCTTGCGTGCGCCGGAGGCGTAGTCTTTGAGTGACGTGTAGAGGTAGCGGAACGCTTGCCCGGTGAGACGGGGAAACTCTGAAGATGCAGAGCCTTCGCCGCGGATTTGATGGCAGGTGAAGCAGGGATAACAGGTCTGGCCGGGTGCACAGGAGATCTTGCCAAGAACAACATCCTGTCCATGCTTAATGTTGGTGTCGCCGGGGTTGGGGACTTTTGCTTCCTGGAGAGCACCTTGGGCGAGAGACTCTTCGGTATCTGGCCCCGTCGGTTTCACGTCCTGCGCGACCGCGCGATAATGGGTACTGAACACTTCAGGCAAAACAGCTATTGAAAGCGCCACTGCGCTGACGACCAGGATATGTGCCGTTTTTCGCGACACCGAGCACCACACGACACGCCGGAGACTTATCGAGAAAAACTGTTTAGCGCGCCGCGCGAGCCTCATCGCGCTGCTCCTTCGCTGGCTGGGCGGAACGGCAATGCGCGCAGCGAAATATTCTCGCTGCTTACGGTCCCGGTTGCTGACGTTTGCCATGTGGTGAGCGGTTTGCCCATGCTGTTGCTGAGCGGTTTGCCCATTCGGATCGAATTAATGGTTCAACTCACGTTAACATGGTCGGTTCCGAATAAAAATCTGCGCCGTGAAAGCAATATTGACGCATGCGCAGGCAATACCATCTCCGAAGGGGTGTCTTGCGATGACACAACTTTAGCTATGGCTATGCCTTTTTCGCCGCATTATTTGCAAAGCTTAGCGTTAGCTTCGCTCCAAATGAGAGCGCGATAGTAAAATCCTGAGGTGCCAATCGAAATCGCGCAGCGCCATTTTTCGCGATGGCTGCTAACGAAGCCGCCGAGCGAGGGGGTATTATATACTTGACATAGGTATCTCCTGAGGCTAAATTACAGCCAACGACGGGACACGGCTATGACAAACCTCACAAATCCGATCTTTCATAACGAAGATGCAGCGCGCGAGCATTTGGAAGCGCAGCGCTGGCCAAATGGTCCGGTTTGCCCGCATTGCGGCGAGACGAAGCGGCTCTCAAAGATGACTGGCAAGAGCCATCGCAAGGGCCTCTATCAGTGTAACAATCCTGAGTGCTTGCAGGCTTTCACGGTGACAGTGAAGACAGTCATGGAGCGCTCGAAAATCCCGCTGGCGAAATGGGTGCTGGCTTTCCATCTGATGGCTGCTTCCAAGAAGGGCGTCAGCGCGCATCAGCTCCACCGCATGCTCGGCATCACTTACAAGTCGAGCTGGTTCATGGCTATGCGCATTCGCGAAGCCATGGGCCTGCCCAACGAAAGCGAAGGGCCGATCGGCGGCGAGAACAAAGTGGTTGAGTCCGACGAGATCTATGTCGGCGGCAAGGCCCGCAACGCGCATAAGTCAAAGCCGACGCCGAAGAAGCACGCTGTAGTGACACTCGTTGAACGGGGGGAACTGTCCGCGCGGAACATGTGCCCAACGTGACCGCTGAAAACGTCGGCCAGCATCTAGCCATGAACGTCGATCCGAAAAGCCATCTGATGACCGATGACAGTATGGTCTATGTGACGCCGGGCCGTCAGTTCGCGGGGCACAGCGCGGTCAGGCACTCGGCAGAGCAGTATGTGAAGCTCGGAGGCTTCGCTCATGTGAACACAGCGGAGTCATTTCACGCGCTGATCAAGCGGGGCATCTATGGCACGTTCCACGCTGTTTCCGAGTGTCACTTGCAGCGCTATGTGACCGAGGCGGCGTTCAAGTGGAACACGCGCACGAAGCTTGGCTTCAATGACGCCGATCGCGCCAACGTAGCCATAAAGGGCGCAGAGGGTAAGCGGTTGATGTACCACCAAACTCGCGGGCAAGCGGTCTAAGAGCCGCCCTTCCGGGAAGCCGCCGAAGCGTTAGCTTGCGGCTTCCAATTCCCCTTCTTCAAGTCCTTGTTCTGCTTGGGAGGGGTGTTCAAAGCGCGGCGCAAAGCTTCATCGCGGCGTTGCGCAATCTCGCCCTCGTCCTTTCGCTTTTGTTCGTCATGATTGATCATATCGTCAGCATCCAGAGGCTCACATATTGCTTCAACTCGGTACCAGAAGCGGAGCGATCTTATGCATTCATAGCGCGACAGCAACTTATCAATCTCGCCGTGGCCTCCAAAAGGTTCAAGGAGGCGCTTGAGCTTTTTGCCTTATCAAGCGAAAGACGGGATATTTATCGCCCCAATTGGGCCTTCATGGCTTGCCGCGACGGAGCTTTTACCCTTTGGCATTTTATGACAGCGCTGGATTCCATCCAATTGTGCTTAAACTCAGCTCCAAAGCTAAGAGCGCTAATGTCGTGCGGAGTCGTACAGCGAGCGAGCAGGGATTTTCATGCCCACTTCCCCTTTACCAAGGATATGCGGGACGCAGTCGGACACCGATCTGAACTTATCCGCTCTCCAAAAGCTTTGGATAAAAATTCCCTGAAGGATGGCCGTGTGCATGAGAAGGTAAATATTCGCGCAGGCGACCTTTTCTATGAAAGTTTGATAGATGACACATTCACTACAACCGGGTACAACGGAAAAATTGTTAAGTACGACATGAACATCATATCATCTAATAAGCTAGATGAAGTAATCGCTATCGTTCTTTCTGCCATTTCCGCTCACTGAGAACGTAAGCGCAGCGGCCATGAAATCAAAATACCCGTCAATTATAACCCCGTCTATGAGACGACAGCCAAGTATATAATTCCCGCCGCGTCGAGAGCTTGGTCGGCGAAACGGTCTACTCGGCGAAGGATGAGAATGTCGGCGAAATCCAGGACGTTGCCGTCAAGAGTGACGAGATTTACGCCATCATCGGCGTCGGAGGCTTTCTCGGCATCGGCGAGCACGACGTTGCGGTCCCGTTCGACGAGATCACGCTCAAAGGCAACCGCATAAAGCTGAAGACCCTGAGCGAAAGCCAGCTCGATAATAAGCCCGAATACAAATACAGCGACTACACGATCATGCCGGTCCGGCGTTCGGTGCGCTCCAGCTATGAGCAGCGCGACAAGTCGTAGTCGGGCGCCCCAGCAAGGCTAATTTACAGGCCCGCCCTATCGGCGGGCCTTTTTATCTTCGGCGTCGAAGGCGCTTCACTTTTTTGGCGGCAAGACAAGCGAAGCGCTTCACAGTAGAAGTTCCGGGGCGCAGAATTTGGGTATCGGATCGTGGTGTCTGGGTTGCCACTGAGGTTGCGACCATCAGCAATTTGCATTTAAAACAGTTGAACCAAGGGTGATCCGGTGTGTCCCAATTAAAGCCGCGACAAGGTCGGGAGGAACGTGATGCGCAATCGACGAGATGTTCTGAAGTCTGCGGGCGGAGCCGCGCTTGGAATAGGGGCAGGGTTGATTACCGGCTCGCGGCTGGGGTTTGCGGCCGAAACCGTAACCCTGCCATTCGCGAATGGCGAAAGACCGCTGGTGAAATACCCGGGCAAGCGTCCGCTGCTGGAGATGACTGCAAGGCCGCCTCAGCTAGAGACGCCTTTCTCTGTCTTCAATGAGAGCGTCATTACGCCGAACGACGCCTTCTTCGTGCGCTATCACCTTGCCGATATTCCGCTGAAGATCGACCCCGACACTTACCAGATCGAGATCAAGGGAAAGGTCGACAAGCCGGTTTCGCTCTCGCTGCAGGAGCTGAAAAGCGGGTACGAGCCGGTCGAAATCGTGGCGGTGAACCAATGCTCCGGCAACAGCCGAGGCCTGTTCGAGCCGCGTGTTGCAGGCGGCCAACTCGCCAATGGCGCCATGGGCAATGCGCGTTGGAAGGGCGTACCGCTCAAGGCCGTGCTCGACAAGGTGGGCGTGCAGAAGGGCGCCGTGCAAGTCGTGTTCGATGGTTTGGACGGCCCGGTCATGGATGGCACGCCGGATTTCCTCAAGGCGCTCGACATCGATCACGCCCGCGACGGCGAGGTGATGATCGCCTATGCCATGAATGGCGAGGACCTGCCATGGCTGAATGGCTATCCGGTGCGCCTCATCGTTCCCGGCTATTACGGCACCTATTGGGTCAAGCACCTCAATCTCATCAATATCGTGGACAGCGTCTATGACGGCTTCTGGATGAAAACGGCCTACCGCATCCCGGCGAATGCCTGCGCCTGCACCGAGCCGGGCAAAGCGCCGACCGCGACCGTTCCGATCGCGCGCTTCGATGTGCGCTCCTTCATCACCAGCGTTACCGATGGCGGGTCTGTTACAGCAGGCCAGGACACGGCGCTGCGCGGCATCGCCTTCGATGGCGGCTACGGCATCACCGAGGTCATCATCTCACCCGACGGCGGCAAGTCCTGGACCGCGGCGAGCCTCGGCGAGGATCTCGGTAAATACTCATTCCGCGAGTGGAACGCTTCTGTGAAGCTGCCGAAGGGTGAGCACAAGCTGATGGTCAAGGCAACCAACCGCATCGGCCAGTCCCAGCCTTTCGAGCCGCTTTGGAATCCGGCTGGCTATATGCGCAACGTTGTCGAAACGACGCGTGTCGTTGCCGCGTGAGGGGGGACGAGATGAAGATTTTCGCATGGATTCTGACTTCGGCCGGCATCGCGACGCTCGGCGCGAGCTTAGCCTTTGCCGCACCGAAGGCTTACGATCTACCCCGCGAGACCGCGAAGCTCAAAGCCGGTCCCGGCATGGAGATCGCCCAGAACAATTGCACCGCCTGTCATTCGGTGGACTACATCGCCATTCAGCCGCCGAACAAAGGCGAGGGGTTCTGGACCGCTGAGGTGCAAAAGATGATCAAGGTATATCACGCCCCGATCGAGGAAGCCGACATCAAGACCATCGCCGACTATCTGGCGAAGACGTATTAAGGCCCGATCTGTTCGCAAAACGAAATGCCCGCTTACGCGGGCATTTCAGGAAAGCTGCGGCTGCCGTTCGGATTAAGGATTTGTGCCGCCGAAGCCGAAGTCACGGCGCGCGCCGCGAATAGTGATCGAGAAGCCGGCAACGACATCGATCAGCGTCACGGCAAGGATGATGAAGAATGTCGAGGTGGCGGCGCGGTCGACCGTGAGAAACTCAACAAGGCAGACGATGAACAGGATCATCGACAGCGCGTGATCGACGATGGAATTGCCGCCGGTGCGCGTCGCCTTGATCAGCTCGATGAACAGCAGGGTCAGCGTGATGATGACGACGAGATCACCGACCGTGAGCGACCAGTTCGCGCCGGAAATCATGGTGATTGATAGGAGCGGCTCCTGAAACACATGCTGAGGAATCGTGCCGTCCACGGTCGGGGCAGGCCAAGCCGAGCTAAAGGCAATCAGATTGTACAGAACGATTGCTACCACAAGCCAAGGTAAACTGAGGATCATCGCTCACTCCTAAATCCATCCTCTATCGAGCCGCGGCGTGCCAATGGCTTGCATGTGCTTGAAGAGCAATGCCCCCGTGCCGAAACTCGCGAGCCGCCCAAAGACAGCTCCCGCGCCACTTTAATAATTGTCCTTCGGCTCCAAAATCTGTCGGCCGCGATATTTCCCTGACTTCAGGTCGATGTGATGCGGCCGGCGCAGCTCGCCGGAACTCCTTGTCCTCGACATAGGCCGGCGTGCCAAGTGCATCCGCCGAACGCCGATTGCCCCGCTTCATCCGGGAGACTTTCCGCTTTGGAACAGCCATGGGTAACTCCAAAAAGACGTATAGCCAACGCCCTCCGGCATGGGAAATTGCCAGATGAGCCGTGGCCGGTGAATTAAACCGCGCGGGCAAAGCCGCTTTATCCGCGCCCTTATAGCATGTTGTCCCAGTTTGACTAGAGCCTATCCGTTACGCGGAAAGACGCAGGCTGCGGCCTGCGCCTCACGCCCGACGCGCGCCCCGATCCGCGCGGCAATCCGGGCGGTGAGGCCATTCGGCCGCCCGGCATTGCGGGTTCGGGGGCTCGGCAGCGCCGCAGCGAGAAGCGCCGCCTCGCGCGGGCTCAGATCGGCGGCGGATTTGCGGAAATGATAGCGGGCGGCGGCTTCCGCCCCGAAAATCCCCGGTCCCCATTCGGCGACGTTGAGGTAGACCTCCAGGACGCGCTGCTTAGGCCACACCGCCGACAACGCATAAGCGAGCGGCACTTCGAGGATCTTGCGAATAAAGTTCTGCCCGTTCCAGAGAAACAGGTTTTTTGCGGTCTGCATGGGAATGGTGCTGGCGCCGCGCAGACCCTCACCATCCTCGGCCTGCTCCAGCGCCTCACCGACAGCATTCCAGTCCACGCCCCAATGGCGGCAGAATCCCGCATCCTCCGAAACGATGACCGCGGTCGGGAGCGCGGGGGAAATGTCGTCAAAGTCGACCCATCGCTGGTGTACGGCGACGCCGCCCAGCCATTGCCGCGCCATCAGGGCCGAAAAGGGCGGGTCGACCAAGCGGTAGACCAGGATCAAACCATAGGGCAAACCAAGGAAGATCAGCAGTAGGAGCCCTGCCGTCTTCAGCAGCCGGCGCTGGTTGGGCAGACGCTCGTGCCAGCTGGCCGGTATTCCAGGGGCTGCGCTTTGCGGCAGCGGGGTAGGAATCGCGGTCTCATGCGCCGCAGTTTGCGGCCAAACCCGCTGCCACCGCGGCGGTGAGGTCTCGGCGACGTCCGGGCTTTGCGGGGCATCCGTGTTGCTCGAGAGGCTTAACTCATCCAGCCGGGTGCGCCATTGCCGTGCCCGTTCCTTGAGCGCTTCGGCTTTCTGGCGCAGAAATGCCGCGTGCTCCTGCGGAAAAGACGCATAGGCGCGCAATCGGTCTCTTGTGGCCTTGAGCGCCCTACGCAACTCACGCATCTTTTCCATACGAACGCTCATGGGGACTGATCTTGGTGAAACCTATTCCGACTAACTCTGCCTTTCAACAGCGTCTCGGCTCCTGTGCGGCCTTGGTCGAGCAGCGGCTCGGCGATTGGCTGACGCACACCGCCGACATGGTGGCGGTTCCGCCCCGCCTCGCCGAGGCGATGCGCTATGCGACGCTTGGCAGCGGTAAAAGGCTGAGACCGTTCCTGGTGCTCGAAAGTGCCAGATTATGCGGCGTCGCCGATGAAGACGCTGTGAACGCAGCCGCAGCGCTCGAATGCGTGCATTGCTATTCGCTGGTTCATGACGACCTCCCGGCGATGGACGACGATGATCTGCGGCGCGGCCGGCCGACCGTGCATCGCGCGTTCGATGAGGCGACGGCGATCCTGGCCGGCGATGCGCTTCTCACCCTTGCCTTCGAAATCCTGGCGGACCCGGCGACCCACCCTGATCCGGCAATTCGTGCCGGGCTCGCCCTTGGCCTGGCCAGGGGGTCCGGACGTGCCGGCATGGCCGGAGGGCAGATGCTCGATCTCGAAGCGCCCGGCCGGGAGCTGAGCGAGACCGAGATTTTGCGCCTGCAGGCCATGAAAACCGGGGCACTGATTCGGTTCGGCTGCGAGGCGGGCGCTATGCTCGGCGCGGCACCTGAGGACAAACGGCAGGCACTGCGCGACTATGGTAAGGCGCTCGGGCAAGCGTTCCAGCTTGCAGACGACCTGCTCGACGTGGAAGGTGATGCCGCGGTCGTCGGCAAAGCGACGGCAAAGGATGCTGAAGCCGGCAAGGCGACCCTGATTGCGCTGATTGGCGTCGATGCGGCGCGGGTACGACTTAGCCAGCTTCAGGAACAGGCTTGCGCCGCACTCGCGCCGTTCGGCCCCGCAAGCTCCGTTCTGGAGGAAGCGGCGGCCTTTGTCGCCAATCGCTCGCATTGAGCGTGCGGCGGCGCTCAGGCATCAATAGCAATATTGCTGCAAATTCCAGGCGACCACACGGCAATGTCCATTGCTGCAGCGCCGGATCGGCGTGCGCTGATAGTCGCAGAAATAGTCATTGAGCGGGAAGCTGCCCCAGCCTGTGTAGCCGCGGCGCGGTTTCTTAGTGACGTAGTTGTCCTCGTAGCGGTCTTCACCGCCCCGATAGGTCGGCCAGGGCGACCCCTGGGCAAGGGCCAGCTCGGGCACGATAATCAGCCCAAGCGCTAAGCAGGCGCCAAGCGCCTTGATAGAAGTCTTCATGTCTTTGGTCTCCGGGTAGCGGGCCCTTCCACGGGCACCCCGCCTTCGTCGCATCAACGCGGAGCCTGGTCCAATTGTGCCCCGCGAAATGCGAAAGCGGAGAGGGCGAGAGCGCCCCAGCCGATCAGAAAGGCCACACCTCCGCCCGGCACAACCGGGGTCACGGATTGAATGTTCCGCGCGATGTGGAAATAAATGCCGCCGGAGAACAGAACGATCCCGATCACGAAGGCCAGTGCGGCAATATTGAGCAGCCAGCCGGCCAGCGGTCCGCGCCGGCCATCCGTCGCCGCGAGCAGGGTGGCGATCATTGCTAAGGCGATGCTGTGTAGCGCGTGATAGAGCGTCGCGGTGTCATAAATTTTCACCATGGGCGACACCGTCACCACATTTTGCAGCCCATGCGCGCCATAGGCGGCTGCGAGCACGGCGGTGCCGCCGGCGATTCCTGCAATGAACAGCCAGATCCGATACATGAGGGCCCCCTTAGGCAGCCAGCGCTTCGGGCGCCGGCGCCTTATCCCTCAATAGCTTATAGGTGATGGAGTCAAGCAAAGCTTCAAAGGACGCATCGACAATGTTGGGCGATACGCCGACCGTGAACCAGCGGCTGTGCGCTGCCTTGTCATGCGTCTCGATCAGCACGCGGGTCACGGCGTCGGTACCGCCGGTGAGGATGCGAACCTTGTAGTCCACCAGCTCGAGGGAGCGAATATAGTCCTGATATTTGCCGAGATCGCGCCTGAGCGCCTGGTCGAGGGCATGAACGGGGCCGTTGCCTTCGCCGACGCTCATGACGACCTCGCCATCGACCCGGACCTTCACCGTCGCCTCCGAGACGGTGATCAGCTGGCCAAGGGCATTGTGCCGCCGCTCCACCATTACCCGGAAGGCTTCGACGGAAAAGAACTCGGGCACTTCGCCCAGCACGCGCCTGGCCAGCAGTTCGAAGGAGGCGTCCGCCGCCTCGTAGGCGTAGCCGATCGCCTCGCGCCGCTTCACCTCCTCGAGAAGCTGGCCGATATGCGGGTCGTCGCGCTTGATGGCGATGCCGATCCGCTCCAGCTCGGCCAGAATGTTCGAGCGCCCGGCCTGGTTGGAGACGAGCAGCTTGCGGCTGTTGCCGACCAATTCGGGTGGGACATGCTCATAGGTGCGCGGGTCTTTCTGCACCGCCGAAACATGGATGCCTCCTTTGTGGGCGAAGGCTGCATCGCCGACATAGGCCGCCGAGCGGTTTGGCGCGCGGTTCAGAATTTCATCGAGGAGACGCGAGGCATGAGTGAGCTTCTGTAGCTTTTCCAGGCTGATGCCGGTCTCGAAGCGTTCGGCGAAGCCAGGCTTAAGGAGGATCGTCGGGATCAGCGAGGTGAGGTTGGCATTGCCGCAGCGCTCACCGACCCCGTTCAGCGTCCCCTGAATCTGGCGCGCGCCGGCCAGCACCGCCGCCAGCGTGTTGGCGACCCCGTTCTCGGTGTCGTTATGGGTGTGGATACCGAGATGATCGCCGGGCACGATCCTGGCGACCTCTGTAACGGCGGCAGCGACCTCATGGGGCAGGGTGCCGCCATTTGTGTCGCATAGCACCACCCAACGGGCGCCGGCCTCATAAGCCGTGCGGGCGCAGGCGAGCGTATAGTCGGGATTGGCCTTGTAGCCGTCGAAGAAGTGCTCGCAGTCGATCAGCGCCTCGCGGCCGGCTGCGCGCACCGCCTCGACGGACTCGGCGATAGCCTGAAGGTTCTCCTCGCCGGTAACGCCGAGCGCGAGCTCGACATGGTAGTCCCAGCTCTTGCCGACCAGGCAGATGGCGCCGGCCTCGACTTTGAGGATGTCGGCAAAGCCCGGATCGTTGGAGACGGAGCGCCCGGCCCGCTTGGTCATGCCGAAGGCGGTGAGCGTGGCGTTCTCAAACGGCCGCTTCTCGGCGAAGAAGGCGGTGTCGGTCGGGTTCGCGCCGGGATAGCCGCCCTCGATATAGTCGATGCCGAGCTCGTCGAGCGTCTTGGCGATTAAGAGCTTGTCGGCGAGCGAGAAGGTGATGCCGAGCGTCTGCGCGCCGTCGCGCAGCGTGGTGTCGAAGATGTAAAGCCGTTCCTTCATGGTTCGCTCAACCCTTGGGTGGCCATTCGGCCGTGTCGTGGTCGGGATGCTGGTAGGAAACGATGCTGGCGTAGAAGGTCCTCGCAGCGGCGTCTTCCGCCCCCTGGCGCACCGGCAATGCCGCAAGGCCATCGACGAAAGGCAGCTTGTCGGCCGGGTTGACCTGGATCACCGGAGCCGCGACGGTCGGGTTATCGAAGGCACCGATGGCGAGCTCCACATCGGCGTCATCGCTCTCATAGGTGAGCGGGGTGCCGCAATCGGCGCAAAAGCCGCGCTTGGCGCGGTTGGAGCTGCCGAAATATTTCGGCGTCCCCCTTGTCCATTCGACAGCATGCGCGGTCACATAGGGGCCATAGAAGCCCCCCACGGCCTTCTGGCACATGCGGCAATGGCAGATAGAGGGTCGGCCAAGCTTTCCGGCACGAAACCGCACCGCCCCGCATTGGCAACCGCCGGTGTAGGGTGAGGCATCCGTCATCGCGCGACCTCCCAGGTGGTTTCGAGTTCGCCTGTCTCGGGGTTTTTGGCATCCATGATGATGATACCCATGGCGACCAGTTCGTCACGAATACGGTCAGCCTCCGCCCAGTTCTTGACCTTGCGGGCGATGATTCGCGCCTCGACAAGGCGGTCTATCAATTGGCGATCAAAGACGCGCGCCGAAGCGGTCTGCCCAACCTCTATCGTCTGATTGGCTTCGCCCCGAATCGGCGTGGGGCGACGGAGAATGGCGTCTTTCTTGCCCGATAGCCCCAGGAGATGAAGGGCGCCGAGTAGTTCCCCATAGCGTTTGTCGTGAAAGAGCCTGTGCAATTCGGCGATGGCGCTAGGTGTATTGAGATCATCCTCAAGAGCTTCGAGGAATCCCCTGGGCTTCTTTCCGGGTTGAGCGTCGGCCCGTTCTAGCGCGGTATACCAGTCCCACAGCGTCTTGTGCGAGTGGTCGAGGTTCTCCGCCGTCCAGTCGGTCGGCTGTCGGTATTGCGTCTGCAGCATGTTGAAGCGGATTGCCTCGCCCGGCCAGCCATAGCCGTGCCAGTCGGTGAGCAATTCATTGATCGTCACGAAATTCCCCAGGCTCTTGGACATCTTCTCGCCCTCGACCTGGAGGAAGCCGTTGTGCATCCAGAAGTTCGCCATGACGGGTGTGTGGTTGGCGCCGCAACTCTGGGCGACTTCGTTCTCATGATGCGGGAAGACAAGGTCGATGCCGCCGCCATGGATGTCGAACTCGTTGCCGAGTAGTGCCTTCGACATCGCCGAGCATTCGAGATGCCAGCCGGGGCGTCCTGGCGTCGCAATTCCAAGCGGTGAGGACCAGGCAGGCTCGCCCGGCTTCGCGGGCTTCCACAGCACGAAATCCACCGGCTCGCGCTTGTAAGGGGCGACCTCGACGCGTGCGCCGGCGATCATCTCGTCGAGCGAGCGGCGAGCCAGGCTGCCATAGCGTGGTACATCCTTGAGCTTGTCGTAAGCCGCGACCGAGAACAGCACATGATCGTCGGCCACATAGGCGACCTCGGCCGCATGAAGCGCCGCGATCATGTCTTTCATCTCAGAGATGTAATCCGTCGCCCGCGGCTCGTGCGTCGGGGGCAGGCAGCCAAGCGCCGCCACGTCCCTATGGAACTGCGCCGTGGTCTCCTCGGTCAGCTTGCGGATCGCGACTTCCGGCGGCATGTCGGGATAGAGCTCGACGGCCCGGGCGTTGATCTTATCGTCGACGTCGGTGATGTTGCGGGCGTAGGTGACATGCTCGGGGCCGTAAAGGTGCCGCAGCAGCCGGAACAGCACATCGAACACGATGATCGGGCGCGCATTGCCGATATGGGCATAATCGTAGACGGTCGGCCCGCAGACATACATGCGGACATCGCCGGACCTGAGCGGCTTGAACTCTTCCTTGGTCCGCGTGCGCGTGTTGTAGAGCGTCAAACCCACGGGAAAGGCCCTCTCCTCAGCTTGAGGCGGGTCGTTCGCGTCGAATTTCAGGAAAAGAGGAACGGCCGCGCCAGCTATGTCAGCTCGCGATAATAATGCCGCAAATGGTGATGCCGCTTCTATGCACGATCATGGCCGAAACCATGTCGATTTTCCTATGCGGGGTCAAGCAAAATAGGCTGCCGGTCAGGCCTAGAGCGCTGGACCCTCCGCTGAACGCGGAGCTGCGCTCTAACTTCTTGCTGGCGCATCGGATTTATCCGAAAAGTGCGTACACTTTTCGGTCCGATGCACTAGGTGCGGCTCAGCACTTCGTAATGGGTGACTACCTTGTCATAGCTCTCCAGCGCCGCGACCGCGCCCGGATCGATCACGGCACGCTCATAGTTCTCGCCGGCAAAGACTTTGACCGCGTCCACCGATTGCCACTGGCTCATCACTAGGAATTCAAAGCCATCCGCAGTCTCGCGGCGTAGCAGCATCGCGCCGAGAAAACCGGGAAGGGCATGTAACTCGGGCAGCACCAAACGCTCGAAATGCCGCTTATAGTCCTCCGGACGGTGCTTCGCCGCCCGGCCACTCCACATTCTGACGATCATGCATTTTCTCCCTAACACCCTCTAGCCTGGGCGAAGCCATAGCTGTGGTGCAAGCCTCTTGTTGCACATATGGTTGTTTCCGATATAAGCGCCCAGAACAAATTGCTGGACACATGCCCAAGCGCACCGACATCAACTCCATCCTGATCATCGGCGCAGGCCCGATTGTCATCGGACAGGCTTGCGAGTTCGACTATTCCGGCACCCAGGCGTGCAAGGCGCTCAGAGCCGACGGCTACCGTATCGTGCTGGTGAACTCCAATCCCGCCACGATCATGACCGACCCGGAGCTGGCGGACGCCACCTATATCGAGCCGATCACGCCGGAAATCGTCGCCAAGGTGATCGAGCGCGAGCGTGTCGAGCACCCGGACGAAAAGATGGCGCTGCTGCCAACCATGGGCGGGCAGACGGCGTTGAATACCGCACTGGCGCTCTACCGCGACGGCACGTTGGGCCGGCTGGGCGTCGAGATGATCGGCGCCTCGGCGGATGCGATCGACAAGGCGGAGAACCGCGAGCGTTTCAAACAGGCGATGAGCAAAATTGGCCTCGCCACACCCCGCTCCATGCTGGCGCATGACCTGATCGAGGCGCTCAAAGCGCTCGAAGTGATCGGGCTACCGGCGATCATCCGCCCGTCCTTCACCCTCGGCGGCACCGGCGGCGGGGTCGCCTACAACCGCGAGGAATATCTGCGCATCGTGGAGCGCGGTCTCGATGCCTCGCCGACGCGGGAGATCCTGATCGAGGAATCCGTCCTCGGCTGGAAGGAATATGAGATGGAGGTGGTCCGCGACCGGGCGGACAACTGCATCATCATCTGCTCCATCGAGAACATCGATCCGATGGGCGTGCACACCGGCGACTCGATGACCGTGGCGCCGGCCCTCACGCTCACCGACAAGGAATACCAGATCATGCGCAACGCCTCGATCGCGGTGCTGCGCGAGATCGGGGTGGATACCGGCGGCTCCAACGTGCAGTTCGCGGTCAATCCGAAGGACGGCAAGCTGGTCGTCATCGAGATGAACCCGCGCGTGTCGCGCTCCTCGGCGCTGGCGTCGAAGGCAACCGGCTTCCCGATCGCCAAAGTCGCCGCGCGCCTTGCCGTCGGCTACACGCTCGATGAGCTAGAGAACGACATCACCAAGGGCGCGACCCCGGCCTCCTTCGAACCGACCATCGACTATGTGGTGACCAAGATCCCGCGCTTCGCGTTCGAGAAATTCCCGGGCGCGATTTCAACGCTGACCACTTCGATGAAATCGGTGGGCGAGGTGCTGGGGTTAGGACGCACTTTTGCAGAATCGCTGCAGAAAGCACTGCGCTCGATGGAGACCAGCCTCACCGGTCTCGATGACGTGGCGTTCGAGGGGCTGGGCAAAGGCGACGACAAGAATATCATTCGCCAGCAGCTCGGCCGGCCGGCGCCCGATCGCATCCTCAAGGTCGCGCAGGCGCTGCGGCTCGGCGTCGACCACGAGCAGATCTATTCGAGCTGCAGGATCGATCCGTGGTTCGTGGAGGAAATCCAGAACATCGTGGATATGGAGAACCGTGTCCGCGCGCATGGCCTGCCGGGAACCGCACGGGCTTTCCGCGAGCTCAAGGCCTTCGGCTTTTCGGACGCTCGTCTCGCCGCACTTGCCGGTCTCAGCGAAACGGACGTGGCGGCGAAGCGCCGTGCACTCGGCGTCACTCCGGTTTACAAGCGCATCGACACCTGCGCCGCCGAGTTCGCCTCTCCGACGCCTTACATGTATTCCACCTATGAGAGCGGCTTCGACGGAGACGCCTGCGAGGCCAATCCCTCCGACCGCGAGAAGATCATCATCCTCGGCTCCGGGCCAAACCGGATCGGGCAGGGCATCGAGTTCGACTATTGCTGCTGCCATGCCGCCTTCTCGCTGTCGAAGGCGGGCTATGAGACCATCATGGTCAACTGCAATCCCGAGACCGTCTCAACCGATTACGACACCTCCGACCGCCTCTATTTCGAGCCGCTGACCGCCGAGGACGTGCTGGAGATCGTGCGGGTGGAGAGCCAGAACGGCAAGGTCAAGGGCGTGATCGTCCAGTTCGGCGGACAGACGCCACTAAAGCTCGCGCAGGCGCTGGAGGCCGCGCAGGTGCCTATCCTTGGCACTTCGCCCGATGCCATTGACCTTGCCGAAGACCGCGACCGCTTCAAGGTGCAGATCGAGCGGCTCGGGCTGCGCCAGCCGCGCAACGGCATCGCTTATAGCGTCGAGCAGGCCACGCTGGTGGTGGAGGAGATCGGCTATCCCCTGGTCGTGCGCCCTTCCTATGTGCTTGGCGGCCGGGCGATGGCCATCATCCACGACGAGGCTGCGCTCAAAGACTATTTCGATAATACACTCGCCGCCTTCGTGCCGCCGGATATCCGCCACCGCTATCCGGGGCGTGCAGTCGCCCAGATCAATGCGGTGCTGGCCAAAAACGCCCTGCTGTTCGACAACTACCTTCGTGACGCCATCGAGGTGGATGTTGACGCGATCGCCGACGGCGAGGACGTGTTCATCTGCGGGATCATGGAGCATATTGAGGAGGCGGGGGTGCATTCCGGTGATTCGGCCTGCTCGCTGCCGCCTTATTCCCTGTCGCCAGACACCATCGCCGCGCTGAAGGCCCAGACCGTGAAGCTGGCGCTCGCGCTAAAGGTCGTCGGGCTGATGAATGTGCAGTTCGCTATCCAGAACGGCGACATTTATGTGCTGGAAGTCAATCCGCGGGCTAGCCGCACCGTGCCGTTCGTCGCCAAGACCATCGGTCTGCCCGTCGCCGGCATTGCCGCTAAGGTGATGGCGGGCGCGAAGCTGCGCAGCTTCGACCTGAAAGAGCCGGATTACAAGCACGTTGCGGTGAAGGAAGCCGTGTTTCCCTTTGCCCGCTTCCCGGAGGTCGATCCGGTTCTCGGCCCCGAAATGCGCTCGACCGGCGAGGTGATGGGCATCGACACCGACTATGCCGTTGCCTTCGCCAAGAGTCAGATCGCATCAGGGAGCAAGGTGCCGACATCAGGCACGATTTTCGCCTCGGTGAAGGATGCCGACAAGGACCGCATGCTCGCGCCGATCCGCGATTTGGTTGCGATGGGATTCAAGGTGCTGGCGACGCGCGGCACCAAGCGCCATTTCGAGGCCAATGGTATCCCTTGCGAGCGCATTAACAAAGTGCTTGAAGGACGCCCAAATATTGTTGATGCTATGAAGAACGGCGAGGTGGCCCTGGTATTCAATACCACAGAGGGTGCTAAGGCTCTGGCGGACAGCTCAGAGATCCGGCGTACCGCCTTGCTCTACCACATACCATATTATACGACTGTGTCAGGTGCATTGGCAGTAACGAAGGCGATCGCGGCAATGAGGGCAGGGATACTTGAAGTCGCGCCCTTACAAAAATATATCGGCCAAGGTGGCCCCGCCGAGCGGCACTGACGTACCCTCCTAGCGACCCACCCCATTTCACAAATCCGATTGAAGAGGATACGGCCTGACAAGGTTCACAGGGCCAAGGGAGAATTGGATGTCTTTGGAAAAAGTTCCGATGACGGCTGCCGGTTATGCAGCGCTGGAAGCCGAGGTTAAGCAGCTCAAATCGGTGGAACGGCCGCGCATCATAAAGGCGATTGCGGAAGCGCGCGCCCATGGCGATCTCTCGGAGAATGCCGAATATCACGCCGCCAAGGAGGCCCAGGGCATGAACGAGGCCCGCGTTGCCGACCTTGAGGACAAGCTCTCGCGGGCCGACATCATTGACGTGTCCAAGCTGTCTGGCGACACCGTGAAATTCGGTGCAACCGTCAAAATCGTCGATGAGGACACCGACGAGGAGCTGAAATACCAGATTGTCGGCGACTTTGAGGCCGATGTGAAAAGCGGCAGGATCGCTATCAACTCGCCCATTGCCCGGGCGCTGATTGGCAAGAGGGTCGGCGAGACCGTCGAGGTGGCAACGCCGCGCGGGCATAAGGCCTACGAGATCCTGGAGATCAAGTTCCGGTAGTTGGCGCCGCAAGCCAGCCATCTAAGCCCGCCCTCTGGCGGGCTTATTTGTTGGCCGCGGGTTTGGCCAACATGCGGTGGACCTCCGGCGATTCGCTCCGAAACCCTCTTGCGCGCCTGTGGGCCTTACGCTCGCGAAGGACAGGGCGATGCAGATAAAACTCAATCTGACGCCGTCATCGAAGCTGATGACAGGCTTCGGCGCAGCCGTCGGTGCGGTGTTTGCCTGTTCGGCTTCGTCAACACCGTTAATGCGCTTGATGACGCAGACTGGGTCAATGCGCGTAACCGCGAGCAGCGCTGTTCTGCCGGTTGCTATTCCGCAGCCCGCGCAGCCGGTATGGGTGCGGGCTCAGCTTCCAGGGGTTTCGGCCCGGTCACTGCAGCAGGGTGCGGCTCCTCGGCAAGCGGCTCATCCACGGGGCCGACGAAGCGGCCGAAGAAGCTCCAGAGCCACCGGCCGAGATCGTCCAGGAGCACGAACACCGCGGGGACGAAAATCAGCGACAGGAGTGTCGAGAGCAGCAACCCGCCGATCACCGCGATGGCCATCGGCGCCCGGAACTCGCCACCTGAGCCCCAGGCCATCGCGCTCGGCAGCATGCCGCCGGCCATGGCAATTGTGGTCATGACGATCGGCCTCGCGCGCTTGCGGCCGGCATCCACGATAGCGTCGAAGCGCGGCACACCGCGCGCGATCTCCTCGATGGCGAAATCGACTAGCATGATGGCGTTCTTGGTGACGATGCCCATCAGCATCAAGACGCCGATGACGACGGGAAAGCTGAACGGCTTGCCGGTCAGGAGCAGGGCGAAAATCGCGCCGCCGATCGAGAAAGGCAGCGAGAACAGGATGGTGAGCGGCTGCAGGAAGCTGCCGAACAACAAAATCAACACGCTGTAGACCATCATGATTCCGGCGCCCATCGCATAGCCGAAAGAGGAAAAGATCTCGGCCATCATCTCGGCATCGCCGGTTTCCTTCAGCTGCACGGTCGGCGGCAAATTTTTCACGACCGGGAGCTGCATGACCTTTTCCAGGGCCTTGCCGAGCGCGTCGGTGCCGACGAGATCGGCGCCGATGATGATACGGCGCTGGCGGTCATAGCGGTCGATGGAGGAGGGGCCCTGGCCGTTCTCGATCGAGGCGACGGTGACCAGCGGAACGGCGGCACCGGACGCGGTGCGGATTTTCAAGGCCTCCAGGATCTGCCGGTTCGCACGGGCACTCTCGTCGAGCTGGACGCGAATCGGAATCTGGCGGTCGCCGGCATTGAATTTGGCGAGGTTGGCGCTGACATCGCCGATCGTGGCGATGCGGACAACCTCCGACAGCGCTTCGGTCGAGACGCCGAGTCCGGCAGCCATTTCCCGGCGCGGGATGAAGCGGATTTCCGGCCGGTCGAGCGCCGAATTGGCCACGACATTGTTCAGCTCGGGCAGCTTCTTCATCTCGCTGATGATCTTCGGCGCGGCCTCGGAAACGTCCTTTTCGTTGGAGCCGATGATGAGCAGGCTGACCGCGCGCTGGCCACCATCATTAATGACCCAGGCCCGCACGTCCGGAATCTTCGCGAGCTCGGCGGTGAAGGCGTGCTCAAGGTCGCCTTGCTTGAGCTTGCGGTCATCCTTGGGGGTGAGATTGACGATGAAAGTCGCTTTGCGCACCTCCTCGCCGCCGCCGGCAACGCCGAGGATCCGTCCCCCATCGACGAAGACGCTTCCCACCTCCGGATGCTCGCGCAAGATGCGGGTGATTAGGTCGGAGGTCGCTTTGGTGTCCTCGAGCCGCGAGCCAGGCGGCAGCTCGGCGGCAATCAGGATCCGATCCACGTCTTCCTGCGGCAGGAAGCCGTTCGGCAACAGCGTCATCGAGTAGATCGAGCCAGCGAACAGCAAGAAGCCGAGAAAGACTGTCGCGATGCGGTGGTGCACCGACCAGTCGATCAGCCGCGTATAGAAGCGCAGGAGCCAGCCTTCTTCAGCCTGCTTCTCGCCGTGATTGCGCATGAAATAGGCCGACAGCATCGGCGTGATCAGCCGCGCGACCAGCAGCGAGAATACCACCGCCGCCGCGACCGTGATGCCGAACTGGCGGAAATACTGCCCGGCGATGCCGCCCATGAAGGAGACCGGCATGAACACCGCGACGATGGTGAAGGTGATGGCGATGACCGCGAGGCCGATCTCGTCGGCGGCCTCGAGGGCGGCGCGATAGGCGGACTTGCCCATCCGCATATGCCGGACGATGTTCTCGATCTCAACGATGGCGTCGTCGACCAGAATGCCGGTGACCAGCGTGAGGCCAAGCAGGGTGACGAGATTGAGCGAAAAGCCGAGCGCTTCCATCGCCCAGAAGGTCGGCAGGATGGAGAGCGGCAGGGCGATCGCCGCCATCAAGGTCGCGCGCAGATCACGCAGAAACACAAACACCACCAGCACGGCGAGGATCGCGCCCTCGAGCAGAGTGTGCATGGTCGAGTTGTAGTTGCCGATCGTGTAGGCGACGGGGTTATCGACCTTGCTCAGCTTGACGTCTGGATAGCGTTTGGTCAGCTCGGCAACCTTCTGGTCCACGAGCTCGGAGACCACCACATCGCTCGCGCCGCTTGCCCGGGAGATCGTGAAGCCGACCACCTCCTCGCCATTGAAGCGGGCGAAGTTCCTTGGCTCTTCATAGCTGTCGGTGACGGTGCCGATCTCATCCAGCCGCACCTTGCGCCCACCCGGCAGCATGATCGGTGTGGAGGTCAGGCGTTCCACGGTTGACGCGCTGGCGAGCGCACGGATGGTCTGCTCCCGGCCGCCGATTTCGCTCTTGCCGCCGGCGACATCGACACTGGTGACGCGCAGCTGACTGTTGACATCACCGGCGGTGATGCCGAGCGCAAGCAGTCGGTTGGGGTTCAGCGACACACGAATCTCGCGCTCGACGCCTCCGACGCGCCGCACATTCGCCACGCCGCGCAGAGCCTGCAGCTCGCGGACAAGCGTATCGTCGATGAACCAGGATAGCTGCTCCACGGTCATGCCTGGCGCCGATGCGGCAAAGGTCATGATCGGCAGCCCGGCGATATCGATGCGCGATATGATGGGCTCGTCAATATTGCGCGGGAATTCCGCGCGAACGCGGGCAACGGCGTCCTTGGCGTCGTTCAGCGCCCGGTCGGTATTGGTGCCGAGCTGGAACTCGATATTGGTGACCGAGGCGCCGTCGGTGATGGATGAGGTGATGTGCTTCACACGGGTGAGGCCCGCGACCGCATTCTCGACGCGCTGCGTCACCTGCTTCTCGAGCTCGGACGGTGAGGCACCCGCCTGGGTGATGGTGATCGACACCAGCGGGAAGTCGATGTTGGGAAAGCGCTCGACCGGCAGGATTTGGAAGCTCAGCACGCCCAGAATCAGGAGCACGATAAAGAGCACAAGCGGAGGGACCGGCGCCCGGATCGCCCAGGCGGAGATGTTCAGGCGGCGCATCTTACCTGCCCTCGCTCGATGCGGTTTTGTCCAACTTGTCTGCAATCACCGCCCGTACGGCATCGCCGTCGCGGAGCAATGTCCCAGAGCGCAGGACCACCATCTCACCCTCGGTGATGCCATTGGCGATCTCGGTCTTTCCGCCGCTGACGAGGCCGGTCGTCACTTGGCGCGTTTCGACCTTTCCGTCTTTCACGACCTGGACTGTCTGGCTGTCATTCTGGTTCAGAATGGCGGATGACGGCACGCCGAGCCCATTGCTCCTGGCCACCTCGATGACCGCACGCGCAAAGGTGCCGATACGCAGCGCCTTGTCGTCGCCAATGAAAATACGCACGCGGCCGAGGCGGGCTGTCTGATCCACCTCGGGCGAGATCAGGCGTATGGTGCCCTTGCGCTCGGCGAGGCCTGCCACTTCGATGCGTGCAGGCATGCCGACGGTCATCTTCGGCAGATAGATTTCCGGCACTTCGGCGGCCATCTCCACCTCGCCATTGGCGATGATGCGAAACAAAGGATCCCCGACGGTGGCGGAGGCAACCTGGCCGACCCGTGCAGTGCGGCGGCTGATAAGCCCTGCGGTCGGCGCTTTCATCTCGGTATAGCCGAGGCGCAGCTGTGCTTCGCGGATTTGCGCCTCGATCGCGGTCTTGTCGGCCTCGGAGACGCGCAGGCCGTCGGATGCGGCGGTGGCAGCGGCGGCGGCAGTACGGGCGGCAGCCTCGCGCTCATCGAAGGTGGCCTGACTGGTCGCGCCGGTCTTCACCAGATCGCGCGCACGCGCGAAGGCGGCTTCCGCTTGTTTCTGCGTGGCCTCCGCCTGGGCAATGCTGCTGCGCGCCTGTGCGATTGCGGCGTCGGCGCGGGTGCGCTGCGCCTCGAGCTGGGCGAGCCGGGTGTCCAGCATCGAGCGGTCGAGACGCGCGAGCACCTGCCCTTCAGCGACACGGTCTCCCTCATCGGCGAACAGCTCGGTGATGCGGTAGCCGTCAATCTGCGGGGAGACGAGCACTTCCTGGCGGGCGATCAGCGAGCCAGTGACGAGAACGCTCTCGGCAAAAGCGGTTTTCGTCGCAGCAACGACGCTGACGGCGGGGCCTTCTGTGGCTGGTGCGGGCGTGCCGGACGGGTCGGCGGCATAGGCCGTCGTGGCCTCGCCAATTGCGCCTGTGGTAAGCAAGGCGGCAATCATTGCTGCGCCGGCCTTGGCCTTGAGACCCCATTTCTTGCTAGCGCTTTCGCTCTTCGCCTCGGCCTGGGGGCGTTCGTCCGCGGGTTTGATCAGCGTGGATAGCATCCCCATGATTACCGGCATCACCGCGCAGGCGTCGAAATCCTTGTTCATCGCACGCTGCCAGCACATGCCATCGCCAATCACCGCTATCACCTGCGCCAGTGCGGCCGTATCGAGGGACGGGTTGATGCGGCCCTCTTCACGGGCGCGAGTCAGCAGGCGCTCGAAGTTGGTGAGCACGAAAGTGTCGATCGAGCGCACGATCTCGCCGATTGCCGGGTTGCGCAGCGCCTCAGCATTGATTTCTACGTGCAGGCGTAGCTTTTCCGGCGGCTGCTTGGCGCAATAGTGCTCTGCCAGGGCGGAAAGGGCAGCCATAAAATCCTCCGCCTCAGCGACGACGGCAAGGGCCCCCACCAGCTTGGTCTTCTCCCGGTCGCAAAGACCTGCGATCAGCTGCTCCTTCGAGGCGAAATAGGTGTAAAGCGCGCCCGGGCTGATCGAGGCAGCGCGGCAGATATCGTGCATCGAGCTCGAGTGAAAGCCGCGCTCGGTAAAGCAGCGTTCGGCGGCGTCGAGGATCTGCTCGCGCCTTGCGTTTTGGGCATCGCCATCGATTTTGCGCATCGGTACTCACTTAGAACGAACGTTCGTTCGCTATAGGGGCCGCATATTGCCATATATTGAGACAGTTTCAAGGCAGCGCTTGGGGAGAATGAATCAAGCCTGACGCTGATCGCTTGATCGCGGCACTACGCTAAACAGCGGAGGGTGAACGGCGCGTGACAGGCTAAACCGGTTTACGGGCGGCCCGAGCCGGATTTCGGCGCGTGGCGTTGCGGCGCGCTGGAAACAGCCGGAACAGCAGGAGGCCAGCTACAATCGCCGCATAGATCAGCGGCTCGGCGGGCCAGGACTTCACCACCATCACGAAATGGATCGCCGCGAGCGCCGCGGCGGCATAGACCCATTTGTGCAGCCGCGTCCAGGCGGCCGCGCCAAGCCGCCGGATCATTGCATTGTTCGAGGTGACGGCAAGCGGGATCAAGATGGTGAACGCGGCCATGCCGATCGTGATGTAAGGCCGCTTGAGGATGTCACGCAGGATCGCACCCCAGGCGAAGCCCTGGTCGAGGGCGATGTAGACTGTGAGATGCAGCAGCGCATAGGAGAACGCCAGGAGGCCGAAGGCGCGCCGGTAGCGCAGCAGGCTTGGGCCGCCGAGCCGGCGAATTGGGGTGACGCTCAGCCCGACGATGAGAAAGCGCAGCGCCCAAAGCCCAAGCAGGCGCTCCAGCGTCTTCATCGGGTCGGCGCCAAGCTGATCGGTGATCGCCAGGTAAAACACCCAGACTGCCGGCAGCGCACCCAGCCAATAGACGGCGGTGCGGGTGTAATTGCGCCAGGCGAAGGTCTGGCGTGCCGGGGCGGCAGTCTGGGTCATGCTGGCCATCTCAGTAATTCGCCTTCAGATCCATACCGGCGTAAAGGCTGGCCACCTGGTCGCCATAGCCATTGAATTTGAGGGTCGGACGCCGTTTGGCGAGTAGTCCGCCTTCGCCAATGCGCCGTTCGGTCGCCTGACTCCAGCGCGGGTGATCGACCTCGGGATTCACATTGGAGTAGAAGCCGTATTCGCGCGGGTTTTGCATGTTCCAGGAGGCCGGCGGCTGGGCTTCAGTGAGGCTGATGCGTACAATGGATTTGATGCCTTTGAAGCCGTATTTCCAGGGCACGACAAGCCGGATCGGCGCACCGTTCTGGTTCGGCAGCGGCTCGCCGTAAAGGCCGGTTGCGAGAATGGTCAGCGGGTGCATCGCCTCGTCCAGCCGCAAACCCTCCACATAAGGCCAGTTCAGCGGCTGGAAGAAGCCGCGCTGGCCCGGCATTTGCTCTGGCCTGACGAGTGTTTCGAAGGCGACATATTTGGCGCTGCCCTGCGGCTCGACGCGCTTCAACAGCTCGGCAAGGGGAAAGCCATCCCAGGGAATGACCATCGACCAGCCTTCGACGCAGCGCATGCGATAGATGCGCTCCTCAAGGGTGATGCCTTTGAGGATATCCTCCAGGGCATAGTCACCCGGCTTGCCGACCAGACCGTCGACCTTCACCGTCCAAGGCGCGGTCTTCAGCGATCCCGCATAGTCGGCCGGGTCGGACTTGTCAGTGCCGAACTCATAGAAATTATTGTAGCTGGTGACGTCCTTCAGCGGGGTCAGCGGCTCGTCCGTCGAGAGCGGGCTCTTCACCGTCTGCAGCGCGGCCGCCGCCGCCGGGCCGCGCGCGATGGTGCCAATAAACGCGGCCGCCGCCGCGGCCGCGATAAATTCCCGCCGGCGCAGATAGACGTTGCGTGAAGTGATTTCGGAGGGGGCTATATCGCGCGGCTTGCCGATGTGCATGTCGTGACCTCTCAGGCATGTCTAAGCACCGGCACCTTTGCCGGCGCGGAGCAGCTCTTGTCGAGGATACGAAATGTAGACGCGCTTGGTTACAACGGCCTTCGCTTTTCACTCAGTCGTGAGACCGCGTGTAGCGCTCGTCAGTCCGGCAGCCGGCATTGCGAGGGCCAAACAGGTCAATTGGAGCGCCGAAAGCCCCTCACGCCGCCTTGCGACGGGTTTACGCTTCGCGTGCCGCCGCCTCGCACGGCATTGCCGCCGCAATGCGCGCCCGGCCGCCAGCATTCCCGCCGGATATACTCGCCCAGCGTCCCCTTATAGGGGCCGAGAATAGTATGGGTGTCGCCGCGTGAATTGGCCCCGGTCGTTTTCGTCAGGCGAACGGTCGCGCCCGCCGGCACGTTGAATGTGTGATTGTCGGCGAATTCTGCATCAATCTCGATGCCCGGCGCCGTGGACGTATCCACGATCAGCAATGCCCATGCAGGCATCGCCTCCAGAGCCAAGGTCAGGAACGCCGCAATGGCGATCGGCGCGCACTTCCGGTTAAGCATATGTAACTCTTTGCTATTCGGCGGGTAAGGGGCCCCAAAGTCGTGCGATGCCCCAATCGGCTATGCTGCCAAAAAACAGGCCGGCCGGCCAGGCGAGGACTATGGTCGCCGAAGGCAGCATCACGTGAAATGCCCAATAGAGCAGAGCACCAAGAATCACGACCGTGACCAGGGCGATGGCCGAAGATACCAGGCTCGAGCCGGAAAGCTTCCAGTGGGCGGCAGCGTAGAAGCCGAGGCAGCCAATCAGCACCAGAAGCGGGAGCTCCCACCACCATTCCGGCTCATAAGTCCAGTTCTCGTTGATCAAGTGCGACAGAATTTGCGCATGCACCTCGACGCCAGGAATACGCTCACCACTGGCGACGGTCCAGGGGGTGAGATGCCGATCGCGGTCGGTAAAGGCGCCGCCGATCAGCACGATCTTGTCCTTCAGCGCCGCAAGAACACGCTCGGGCAGAGGATCGCGGATGCGGTTGCCGTTCTCGTCCAGATGGGGCCGCACGAGATAGGCGGCGAACAGGTCGGTGGAATTGAGCGGCGGCCGTTGCCAGGTGATGAGGCGCGAGGGCGGCTCCTCGAAGTCACGACCCGCGGCCTTCGCTATTGCCCAGGCGAAGGAAGGCCGGGGTGGATCGCCGATCCCCTCGGGCATGCGGTAGCGGACAGCCTGGTCGCCGAGCGACAATCGGTTGCGTTCGCTGGCGAAGTAAAGATGGCCGGGGATGGCGCGGCTTTCGGCGAGAAAGCCTTCCTGGAACGCAAACTCGTGTGGCCGCACCATGCTGCTGACCACCGTCGCCTGCACGATTTTGGCATGCTTGGCGTCACGGATCGCCGAGACCAGCTTCTGGTGGCGGCTGGTCTCCTGCCGCCGGTCGATGACGAAATCCAGCCCGATTACCTTGGCCCCGGCCTCATCGATCATGTGCGCCAGCTCGCCGATCAGACCGCGGTCGACGGGCGACAAGGCCTGATAGCCGGTTAGGCTGTCCTCATCGATCAGCACCAATGCGATGGCCTTGTCCTGCTCCTTGGCCGGGGCGGTGAGGTAATAGCTGCGCCAGTCATAGAGGACGCGGTCCTGTGCCTCGGGCAGCAGCCCGGCTCGCGACGCGCCGATCAGCGCCAGCGCCGTCAGCGTCGACAGCACGAGAGCCGCGATGAGCTTGATACGCAGGCGGGAGCTGACGGCAGCACTCGGAAACGGCTCGGAGGAAACCTTGTCGGACACGCAAAAACCTTAGCCTCGATCACATTGAACGGCCGGGAGTTTAACGCGCAATTTCGGCTGGGGATATGTCACAGGAGTGACAGGTCCAGCGCTTTGGACATCAGCGTCGTTGTTTGCCTCTTAGCGACCTGTGATAGGCTAGACGGGCAATATCGATGCACGCTCTGAAGAAGCTGGTGGACGCATGGAACCGGAAATTGAGGTGATCGAAGGCGATATCACCCGCGTCGATGCCGATGCGATCGTCAATGCGGCCAATTTCGAGCTTGTCGAAGGCGCCGGCGTTTGCGGCGCGATTTTTCGCGCGGCTGGCCGCGAGCAATTGGCTAGCGCCTGCCGCCCGCTCGCGCCCTGCCCGACGGGCGTGTCGGTGATCACGCCGGCTTTCGGCATCCGCAGCGCAAAATACATCATTCATGCCGTTGGGCCGATTTATAGCCGCTATGCGCCGGAGGAAGCGGCGAGACTGCTGCGCTCGGCCTATCACTCGTCAATCCGGCTGGCGGCGCAACATGGCTGCCGATCGATCGCCTTTCCGGCAATCAGTACTGGCGTTTACGGCTATCCGCTTGAGGAAGCCTGCCGGGAGGCCGTCGCGGCCTGCCAGGCAGTGGGCGGTGAAACCGGCATCGCCGTGAAGCTCGTGGCGTTCGATAGGAAGGCAGCCGCTCTGTTACGCAAGCACGCCGAGGGTTGAGCGCGGCTATTCTTCCGCCTTGTCGCCGTTCAGCTTCGCCGCCAGGCGGTCGATGAAGGGCAATTGGCTGGGCAGGATGTGCTCGCGTGCCTCATCCAGCGTGAACCAGACAACTCGGTCGATCTCGGGAAAACTGGCCATTCGGCCGCTGCGCGGCGGCCATTCCATCTCGAACAGAAACGGCTTGAGCTCAGCTGGATTGCATTCGCCTTCGACGGCCCACGCTTCGACCAGCTTGCCGCCGCGCTGCACGATCTCGCCGAGCCCGACAAAATTACCGCTGACAGGAAAGCCGGTTTCCTCAGTAAATTCCCGTATCGCGGCATCGAGCGGGGCTTCATCCGCTTCGATGACGCCCTTGGGAATCGTCCAGGCGCCCTTATCCTTCCTGGCCCAGAACGGGCCGCCGGGATGAGCGAGCAGCACTTTGAGCTCTCCGCCTCGCCGGCTATACAGCAAAAGCCCGGCGCTGTGCTTTTTCATCGGATTCCTTGGCGTCTGGAAATGGACCGCCGGCCTGCCGCTGAACTATAAAGGCAGGTTTATAGCCCGGGAAAGTAGCACCATAGGGGCGAACTCCGCGCCAGCCAAGTCAATGCCGGTGTCCGGGAAGATAAAGCTGGGGTGTCGCCCGCCCGCTTTGCGGGCCATCGAGCGCGCGCCGCGCGATCACGGCGCAGACGCGGAACACCAGCGGATTGAGCGCGATGGCAATGAACGCGCTGGCGAGGATCAGCGACTGCGTGGCTTTGGACATAAGGCCGAGGGGGACGCTGAAGCCGGCCAGCAGAAAGGAGAATTCCCCGATCTGCGCCATACCCGCCGTCACCACCAGCCGCTGGCGCAGCGGCAGATGCAGCGCGCCTGTGACAAGGAAGCTCACGAGGCCGTTACCGAAGATGATGACGGCAAGCACGGCACAGATCGCCTGGCCGTGGGTGACGAACACAGTAGGGTCGAACAGCATTCCGACCGATACGAAGAACAAGACGGCAAACGCATCGCGCAGCGGCAGCATATTTTCGCTGGCCTGGTGGCTGAGATCGGCCTCGTTCAGCACCAGTCCGGCAAAAAACGCACCAAGCGCGAAAGACACGCCAAAAACCTCATGGGCGAGACAGGCAACGCCGAGAGCGATGGCAAGCACACCAAGGGAGAACAACTCTCGCAGCCTTGCCTTGACGAGGAAGCTCAGAAGCGGCGGCAGCAGCCTGCGGCCGAGCACCAGCATGGTGATGATGAAGAGCGCGACCTGTCCGACCGTCGCCGCGACCGTGCTCAGGATGGACAGCACCGAGGCATCCGCCACCGAAGCTGTGGCAAGCGTCGGCATCATGATAAGCACGACAATGGTGGCGACGTCCTGCACGAGTACCCAGCAAACCGCGATGCCGCCGGGCCGGCCGGTCAGCAGGGCGCCTTCCTCAAGCGCCCGCAGGAGAACGACGGTGCTCGCAATCGACAGCGAGAAGCCGAAGATCAGGCTTTCAATCGAGGCAAGGCCAAGGCGCAGGCCAAGCAAGCAGCCTAGAGCCGTCACGATCAGCATTTGCGCAGTCGCCCCAACCAGCGGCCGCCAGCGAAAGACCAGCAGGGAGCGCAGCGAGAACTTCAGCCCCAGACCAAACATGATCAGGATAATGCCGATATCGGCGATGTGGCGGGCGAGCTCGCCGTCTGCAACGAAGCCAGGTGTATGCGGTCCGATCAAAATACCGGCAAGGAGATAGCCGACGATCGGAGAAATGCGCAGGCGATGCGCAAGCAGGCCCAAGCCGAAGGCAGCCACAATTCCACTGGCGATATAGGCTAGCAGACCTTCCGATTCGGACATTACGCGCAACAAGACCCTGAAGAGAATGGAGGCGCGCTGCGCTCAGCAAGCCTGACGCAGGACAAAGGGCTGTCGATGCGCGGCGCACTCCATCGCTTCCCGATTTTGACAAGATGCCATGGAACCGTTTATTTAGCGTCACGAGGCTGCGCGTCTTTTTCCGGCTGAACACGACCGCGCACGGGTGTGGCGGATCTGAAGTTCGCACTATCATTTTCTCATGCGAACTTCAGATTCTAAAGCCACACTAGGATCTTGAATTGCTAGTGTTCTTTCGGTTCGAAGTTCGTTCGCACGCGCGGCTGGCTCTGACGAACTTTCGAACCGGGACACTGGCGGCCTTCAAGGATTAAGACGGGTAAAATGCGATTCACTAAGCTCCTCGAAATCTTTCTCTCCCGCGCTGATCTGAAAATTCTTCGCAGGCTGGTCGAGGACAAATGGCGTGATTTCGCGCCGCGCTATGCCGTCGCTTTCATTTTTATGACCATCGTTGCCGGATCGACGGCGCTCAGCGCCTGGCTGATGAAGGACGTGATTAATCTCATCTTTGTCAATCGCGATGCTGGTGCGGTGTTCTGGCTGCCGGTGCTGGTGATTGCGATCTACACGGCAAAGGGCGCCGCCTCCTATTTTCAAGAGGTGATTCTCGCCCGGATCGGCAATCGCATGGTCGCCGATACCCAGAGAAAAATGTACGAGGGTCTCCTGCAGCAGGACATGGTGTTCTATGCGCGCCACCCCTCCAGCGAGCTGATCGCGCGTCTCACGCATAATGCTCAGGCGACGCGCGAGGCGGTGAACATCATCGCAACCAGCCTTGGCCGCGATCTGCTGACGCTGGTGGGGCTCGCTGCCGTGATGCTGCTGCAGCAACCGATGATGTTTGCGATCTGCGCGGTGACGGCGCCGATCGGGGCGCTGGTGCAGAGACGCTTCGTTAAGCGTGTGCAAAAAGTCAGCCGGAGGGAGCTGCTCTCCTTTGGCGACGTGGTGAACACGATGCGGGAGACCGCGCAAGGCATCCGCGTGGTGAAGGCTTTCACCCTCGAGAACGCCCTGCGCAATCGAATGAACCGGGCGGTTGCGACGGTGGAGGACCGCGCGAACAAGATCGTTGCGGTCAATGCCCGCACCAATCCGCTGGTCGATACGCTCGGTGGCTTTGCGGTTGCCGCGGCGATCTTCTATGCCGGTTGGCGCTCGCTGCAATATGGAGATACGCCGGGAGAGTTCTTCTCGTTCATCACCGCGATGCTGCTTGCCTATGAGCCGGCGCGCCGGCTCGGCCGCCTGCAGGTCAAGCTGGGGCAGGCCTGTGTGGGCGTTAGAATGATGTTCGAGCTGATCGACACCGAACCGGGCATGCAGGACCGCCCCGGCGCCACAGCGCTTTGCGTGCCGAACGGAGAGGTCCAGTTCGAAACGGTGACATTCGGCTACACGCCGGATGAGCCGGTGTTGAAGGAGCTGAACCTCGTCGCGGCTGCCGGCGAGACAACTGCGCTCGTCGGCCTTTCGGGAAGCGGCAAGACCACCATCATGAACCTGATCCTGCGCTTCTGGGACCCTTGGGGGGGCCGGGTGGTAATCGATGGACACGATATCCGCGATGTGCGCCTTACCAGCCTTCGCGACAAAATCGCTTTCGTCAGCCAGGATGTATTCCTGTTCGAGGGCACGATCCGTGAGAACATCCGGGCCGGCCGCGAGGGCGCGAGCGATGCGGAAGTGATCGCCGCTGCACGGGCCGCTTATGCGCATCATTTCATTGAAGCGCTTCCCCGGGGCTACGACACGCTGGTTGGCGAGCTCGGCGGCCAGCTCTCCGGCGGGCAACGCCAGCGGGTATCGATCGCCCGCGCCTTTCTGAAGAATGCGCCGATCGTTCTGCTCGATGAGCCGACTTCGGCACTCGACAGCGAGTTGGAGCAGGCAATTCAGCGGGCGCTCAGCCAGCTCACCGAGCGACGAACCACCGTGGTGATTGCTCACCGGCTGGCGACCATCCTCAATGCTGACCGCATTTGCGTGATCGACGGCGGCCGGGTCGCCGAGAGCGGCACGCATGTTCAGCTGCTGCGCAATGACGGCCCTTACGCCCGGCTGTACGAAATCCAGTACGCGCCCAGCGAGCGCGAGGCGGTCTGACGCGAAGCTCGAGCGATCGCTATGGATGGCAATAGAGACAAACAGCTTCTCGCTTTGGGGTCATTCCCGCGAAAGCGCACGGCTGTCCGGGGAAATTCAGGCATAGGCGAACTCCAATTGTCCTGGATGGCACCGCGGTTTGGGCTGACCGGCATTGACATCGGGCGGTCTGTCGAGCCTGGCGATGGACTTGCGGATGAAGAGGCACTGGCCGACCAGTTCGGTGAAGCGCAGCGGCACCAGGCTGCTGCGGCTCATCCTTGCGGCGATGCGCAGCAGCAGATAGGCGATCATGGCTGCCAGGATCTGCAGCCTGATGGCGTTCTCCGACCGGCCGATGAAGCGCGTGAGCTTCAGATGCTGCTTGATCCAGCGGAACAAAAGCTCGATGTCCCAGCGTGCCTTGTAGAGCGCGGCGATCTCCACGGCCGAACGCTCCAGGTCGTTGGTGATCACCTCCATCACCGTGCCATCCTCGCGTTTGAGGGTGACCCGTCTGATCGGGCAGCCGAGCCTGCTCCTGCCCTGGGTGGCAAGGCGGATCGTCGCGTCGGCCAGGATTTCGAAGCCCTCACCCTGGGTTCTTATGACCCGGCGCGCCTTGATCACCGCGTAGCGGGCATTGGTTTTGGGTCGGGTGACGAACAGTGCGCCGGCCCGATGCAGGCGGGTCCACCAGGCGTAATCGCAATAGGCTTTGTCGAAGACGTATGTGGCGCCGCGCTCGATCGGCTCGCTGCGGCCGATCTCGACATCGTTCACGGTCGAAGCGGTAATGGCGATCCGGCGCGGGTGATCGGCATCGGGATCGTAGACCACGTGCATCTTCAGCCCATGCGTCCGCCCGTTCCATTGCGCCCAGTCGCACAGCCGATCCAGCGGGATCGGGGTGGCATCGATCAGGCGCAGCATGCGTCTGCCGTCACGGCGCAGGCGGGTGCCGGCCAGGGCGGACAGCATCTCGAAGGTCTCGGCGAGCACCTCCGGCGGGCGGCGATGATTGGCATCGGCGAGCGTGGAGCGCATCACCGGACCGCTGCCGAGGTGGTAATGATGATGCGCATTGGCGTTCCAGGCCGCCGCGATGCCGCGCAGGCTGCTGACCGAGGCAAGCCGGGCAAAGATCAGCGTCACGAGATGGTCCCAGCTGCTGAACGTCTTCGCATAGGCGTCCGCGTCATGCCGGGCCACGATCGCCTTGAACCCGGGCCGCGAGATCGGTTTGAGAAGGCTGGCGAAGATGCTATCCCGATAGCGCATGCCCGGCTCCATTTTCTAAGTCTCGACAACCAGAAAATAGCCGGTTTGCACCGGAAAAGCCGGGCATGCACCAGCGACACAGTGACTCGTTCCCCGGACAGCCGTGCGCGAAAGCGGGAATGCAGCACACGGCACGGCTTTCCTTTTGACTGGATCCCCGCTTTCGCGGGTATGACAGCGCTGCCCGTGGAGAGTGTGTTTCCACTTGAACAGATCACGCTAGTAAGAGACCTGTGCGCGGGTAGTTCTGGACGAGGCAGTTTGTTTTTGATTCCCTCAATTCGCTGAATGGATCGAGGTGCAAGATGGGTCGTCGTCGGATTGGCCAGGAAACACTAGGGTTTGTTACCGAGCGCGGCGGACGACATAGCTGTCTTGACGATCTGGTGACGCTGATCGACTGGGTTCCGGTTGAGAGGCGGCTTGGCGTGATCCCTTGCGCCGCAAAGGGCGAGCCGTCTTGGCCGCCGCTGGTTCTGTTCAAGGCGATGCTCATTGCCGTCTGGCACGACCTCTCCGATGTCAAGCTTGCCGAAGCCCTGGATGACCGGGCGTCGTTTCGGCGGTTCTGCGGGTTTTCGGCTTCGGAGCCGACGCCGGAGCGTACGGCCTTCGTGCGCTTCCGGAAGACGCTTATTGCGCATGGGCTGGACAAATCTCTGTTCGAGGAGGTCACCGGCCAGCTCAAAGCCAAGGCGGTTCGGGTCAAGACCGGCACGCTTGTCGATGCCACGATCATCGCATCCGCCAGCGAAAATGACGGCGATGCGCATTGGGTCAAGCACAAGGGCAAACCAGCGGTTCACGGCTTCAAAGCCCATGTCGGCGCCGATGCCGAGACTGGCCTGGTGGAGGAGGTCGCCGTCACGCCCGCCAATGTCAATGATGGCAAGGCCGGTCCGGATGTGCTGCCGGACGATCCCGGCGAGGTGTTTGCTGACAGCGCCTATCGGGGCCATCATTTCGGTGACGCCGTCCGCGCCAAAGGCGGCACGCCGCGCGTCGTGGCGACGGGCATGTGGGGACACGGCGCGACCGAAGCCCTGGCCCGCCTCGAGGCCTGGAACCGGCCCATCCATCGCATACGAGGCCGGATCGAGAAAATCTTCGGCACATGGAAGCGAAGCTATGGCCTTCGTCGCATGCGATGGTCAGGACTGGCAAAGGCCGCCGTTCAGGTCCGTCTCACCGCCATCGCCTATAACCTCAAACGTGGTCTGGCGATCGCCGCGGTTCGATAATCACGGCAACGCGGAACGGCTTGGGGCTGCCATGCAGCCATATCCTGCTAAACCGCAGGAGCCCACGAAAACTGAAATCAGATGCACATCAGAAGCCTGCGCGAACCGCGCACAGGTCTCAGTAAGGCAGGCCGACATAGTTCTCGGCGAGGGCGGCGCGCGCATGAGCCGAGGAGAACAGGTAGTCGAGCTCGGCGCGCTGCAGCCGGGCGCCGAACGCGCCATTCTCCGGGAAGCGATGCAGGAGCGATGTCATCCACCAGGAGAACCGCTCCGCTTTCCAGACCCGCGCTGAGGCCCGGTCGGAATAGGCATCGAGCCCGCCATCGTCGCGCCTTTGGTAGTGATCGATGAGCGCGTGATAGAGATAGTAGATATCGGAAGCGGCGGTGTTCAGGCCTTTGGCGCCGGTTGGCGGCACAATATGGGCGGCATCGCCGGCAAGGAACAAGCGACCCCAGCGCATCGGCTCGGCGACAAAGCTGCGCAGAGGCGCGATGCTCTTCTCAATCGATGGCCCGGTAACCAGGCTTGCCGAGACTTCGTCCGGCAGCCGATTTTTCAGCTCCTCCCAGAAGCGGTCGTCCGGCCAGGCCTCGATGCCGTCCTCGAGCGAGACCTGGATATAATAGCGGCTGAGCGCACGCGAGCGCAGCGAACAAAGCGCAAAGCCCCGCTCGTGATTGGCGTAGATCAGCTCATGCGAGACCGGCGGGGTGCGCGAGAGCACGCCAAGCCAGCCGATCGGGTAGACGCGCTCGAATTCCTTGAGCTCGCTAGGTGGGATCACTTTGCGGCTGACGCCGTGAAAGCCGTCGCAGCCGATAATGTAATCGCAGTCGATACGCAGAACCTCATCGCCGAGGCGGTAGGTGAGGGACGGCGCATCCGTCTCGATGGCATTCAGCTTTACGTCCTCGACATGGTGAATAACACTGCCGCCAAGCCGGTCGCGGGCCTCATAAAGATCCTTGGTCAGCTCGGTCTGTCCGTAGACGACGACGGTGTGTCCGCCAGTCAGCCCTTCGAGATCGACATGATGCAGCCGTCCGCCGAAGGCGATGTTGAAGCCGCTGTGAACCTCGCCTTCGCGGTCCATGCGCTCGGCAACCTCGGCCTCGCGCATCAGCGTGACGAAGCCCTGCTCCAGCACGCCGGCCCGGATGCGGCTGAGCACATATTCGCGGCTGCGGTGCTCCAGCACCACACTCTCGATGCCCTGGAGATGCAAAAGCTGCGAGAGCAGCAGGCCCGACGGCCCGGCGCCAATGATCCCGACCTGCGTGCGCATTTCTCCTCCGATGCTGGCGCGTGCCGAGCGAAGTCTAAGCCTTTCGGGGTGCTGTCACCAGTTGCGCCGTCGGCTGCCGTTGCGCGTTGCGCCTCAGAGTCGGGTGCGCCGACGCCATATGGCCTCGGGCCCGGCGAATGCGCCGGGCTTCGTGATTGCCCAGTCTCCAAGGAGGAAATGCAGGCCGAGCTTTGCGCCGAGCATCATGCCTGCGACGGCGATCGGACAGCTCAGCGCCAGAACCGAGCCGGCGGTGATGCCCTGCCCAATGGTGCACCCGCCCGCCAGAACCCCGCCCACGCCCATCAGAACCGCCCCGGCGAGGTGGCGCTTCATCTCGCGCGAGTCGTCATAGGCTTCCCAGCGGAATTCATCGTAAAACAGCGAGGCCGCCCAGGAGCCAATGATCACGCCGGCAACGGAGGCGATACCGAAATCCCAAAGCGAGCGACCGGATAAAGCAAACGCTTGCAGGGCGTTCGCAACCGGCGAGACAAAGGTGAGGCTTTCCGCCTGGATGGCGAGCGCCATGTCGTCGGCCAGAACACCGGTGAACAGCCAGCCGCCCGCGACACCCAGTCCGAGCACGATGGCCGAGATCAGCAGCCTTGAGCGTGAGAGAAAATCGGGGCTGAAAAGGCTCCACGCCAGCAGCACGCCCGCCACGAGCAGGGCGGTGATAAGCCGAACGTCGCCGCCCACGAGCCAGCCGGTAAGCGATGCGAAGTCGGTCTGGACCCCGCCGGGCAAGCTGATGGCAGCGCTTTCGATATAGTCGAGGCGCAGCTCGGCCAGGCTGCCGCGCAGCACGGCAAGCGCGGTTGTGGCGAAGAATGCGATCACCACCAGGCTGCGCAGATCGCCGCTGCCGAGCCGGACCAGAGAGCCGAACGCACAGGTCCCGATCAGCGCCATGCCGAACCCGAACATGACCCCGCCAAGCGCAATGCTGAGCACTGACAGCCGGTTTGGCACATAGCGGATTGCTTCGGGCGGGAGCAGTCCACTGGCAATCATCGCCTGGGTGGCGAGGATGGCGAGCCCGAGAGCCAAAGCCAGCGCTTTCAGCCTGCGGAAATCGTGCGCGATAAAGGCATCTTCCAGCGCGCCGAACGTGCAGAGCCGACCACGCCGGGCGGTGTATCCAACGGCACACCCGATACCGGCGCCCGAAAGGGCGACGGCCCAGGCTGGCAACGGCTCCATGTCGACCGTTTCCTCAGTGCGCTGCTTTTAAGCGGCGTCTTTCAGCTTCTGTTTCTGCCGATTCCGTTCTCGCGGCAGAACATATCATAGATCAGCGCGATTACGCGATGCAGCCGTTCGTCCGCGATGCGGTAGTAGATGGTCTTGCCCTCGCGCCGCGTCGTCACCAGACCGTCGAGCCGCAGACGCGCAAGCTGCTGGGAGACCGTAGGCTGGCGGAGCGACAGGATCTCCTCCAGCTCGGTGACGGAGCGCTCCCGTTCCGCCAGATAGCACAGGAGAAGCAGCCGCGTCTCATGTGCGAGCGCTTTCAGAAAGTCGCTGGCGTTGCGCGCCTTACGCATCATGCGGTCCAGCTCTGGGGCATCCTCGCCGGCAGAGCGCAGCTCTTCGACGATGCTGTCGGGCAGAATACCGGACTCGGATTTGGTCATCAGAATGCGTGCTCCTTTGTTTTCACTCGAGGGCTGCAAAACGCCACCCGAACAAGCGAGCATTCCTCCTCAATTTGCCGGCCGCCGCCGCTGTCTCCTGGCGCAGACGCCTTCCTGCGACAGGCTGAACGAGAAAAGGCAATGGCGTGCCGGATTGTTGTTGTAGTATAGTTATATACGAATATATATCGTAAGGGAAGCTGGCCCTATCAGAGTGGAGTGGCCTCATGCGCGAAATGAGCTTGTCGCGGCGCAGCTTTATCGCCGCATGCGCCGGCATCGCAGTCCCGCTCTCAAGAGCCGCCGCCCAGTCCCCCACGCTCGCCGAGGATGGCCTTTACCAGCAGCCTTGGTTTCTGGAAAGCTTTCTCGATCTGCGCGACGATTTTCGTGGGAGCCTCGCCTCGGGCAAACTTTTTGTGGTGATCTGGGAGCTGAAGAACTGCCCCTCCTGCAAGCTGCTGCATACGGTGAACTTCGCAAACCCGGAAATCGCTGCGTATGCGAAAGATAATTTCGACATGCTGCAGCTGAATATCGTCGGCTCGCGGCCGGTCACCGATTTGGACGGCACCGAGCTGCCGGAGAAGGACCTCGCGGCAAAATGGCAGGTGCGGGGGACGCCGACCCTGCATTTCTTCGCTGGCAGCGAACCAGCGACTGCGCGCGAAATCGCGCGTATCAATTACCTCAAACCCGGCGAGTTCCTCGAGATGCTGCGCTTCGTGCGCGCGGGCGCTTACGAGAAGATAACGTTCGAGGGCTGGCTCAAGGCCAATCCGCCGCGGATTTGACGCGCGACGGTTTCATTTCGCAGGCTTTCATCCGTAGGCCGGTTGAGAGGCTGCCCGAAAAACTCAGTCAGGAATTCTGCAGGTATGGCGCTCGTCGAGCGCCATACCTCGTCGCTGCTATTTGTTGACCGGCAAATCCTTCGCGAACAGATAGGCGACAACGTCCTTGATCTGGTCTTCGCTTAAGAATTTGTGATAGCCGAAGCGCGGCATTTGCGAGCAGGGCAACACGGCCTGCGCGTTATACACCTTGGTATAAGCGACCTTGGCTTCTTTGGGATCGAACTTGCGGTCCTTGCCATAGCCGAGCAAGCTCGGGCCGAGCGTGCCATAGCTCAGCTCGTCGGGGCGCATCTGGTGGCAGGCATAGCAATTGCCGCCGTTGACTGCGCCCGGCTTGTCGTCGAAACGACCGCCGAAGCCGCTCTGGGCGATCTCCTCGCCCTTTTTCCAATCGCCCATCACATTGCCGTCCGCCGGGTAGACGACGGTTGCCGTCTCGCGCGCGAGGATCTTTTCGGCGAGGTCGTTTGGCGGATTGTTCCGGTACCGCGAGCAGATCGCCTGGGTCTCGTCCTGGGCGATCCGGCTCTTCCAGTCCGCCGGCGGATTGGTCCAGGTGGCGGCCACATATTTCTCCACCAGCGCCGGATCGGCGCGCGGCATCTCCTCAGCCAAGACTGCACCGGTCATCATGCTGATCAGGGCCATGGAGGCCAGCATCGATCTTTTCATCGTTTCTCCTCCCTAGCGCTTGATGGACGGCACTTCGATGACGCCGCCTTCGCCCATTTTGTTCAGATAGAGGGTCAGCGCCGTGACCCCGTCTGAAGCATAATCGGGCGCCGGCATGCGCATCTGCCGGTAGCAGTCATAGAGCCGGTGCTGCATTGTGCGCAGCTGGCTCTGCGAGACGCGATAGGTGGGCCAGGTCGCCATCGTCTTCTGCGCGGCCTCGCTCGGTTCGGTGAAGTTCGGCAGGTCCTGAAGGCGAATGCGCAGGCCGTCAGCGCCATGACAGGTGTTGCAGGAGAAATCCTCGATCGCCGAGCGGCGGAAGAACAGCTCCGTGCCGACGGCCAGCATCTCCTTCTCTTTCGGATGCGATATCTGCGGCTCGATCTTCATGCCGTTCGACTTGTTGGCGATGAAGGCGACCAGGTCCTCCATATCGGAGGTGGTGCCGGCCTTGGCGAACCGGCGCTTGACGATGTCCTTGGTATCCAGCCCCTGGATCTTTTCCATGCACCACAACAGGCGCTGCTCCAGGTCCATCACCCGGTCGGCATCAGCGAAATAGCGCGGCAGCTTGGCATAGGCGCCTTCGAGCTTACCCGGTCCTTCACCCAGATCGCAGGTCTCGAGCGAAGCGTTCTTGGTGCCACGCGCCTCTTTCCAGAGCTCCTCGCCACGATCGACGTTCAGATAGCCCGGATTGGACATCGGATCGCTGATCATCTCGCGGTAGCGCTCGATTTCCTTCTCACTCTGGTCCTGCGCCAGGGCAGGCCCGGCCACGATGCCGAGCGCCGCCATGGCGGTTGCGGCGAGACGTAGCAGTTGTCCTATCATCGTTTCTCCCTTCGGCCCGAAGGCCAAATCCTCCTTTGTCGGCTTTATGTTAGCCAGCTCGGTGATAAGGCTTATCCTGCCGGCGCGAACGCGTAATTCCCTTATTCCTCGCGAACATTGGAAACAACACCTCTTTACATTCTCATAAATCTATATGACGATGCAACATCGGAAAGATCAAGCTAACGGTGAAATCCGTTGCCGTCGGGAACGCAAAAAGGATTAGGCGAAATATGATGAGGACCGCGCTATCACGCCGGAGCTTTGCAGCCGGAGCGGGCGTCAGCCTTCTCGCGCTGGCCATCGCACCCTATACCGCATCGGCGGATGTCGCCGCCGTGCAAACCGAGCTGGACAAGCTGTTTGGCGGAAAAGCGATGGGCGAGGGGCGCATCAAGCTCGACGTGCCGCAGATCGCCGAGAATGGACTCGTCGTTCCGCTGAATATCGATGTTGAGAGCCCGATGACTGACGCGGATTACGTTAAATCAGTGCATGTCTTTGCCGATGGCAATCCGCTGCCGCATGTCATCACCTACCGTTTCACGCCGGTAAGCGGCCGGGCGAGCGGCTCGACGCGCATCCGGCTGGCAAAAACGCAGAACATCCTCGCTGTCGCCGAGATGTCCGATGGCAGCCTGCATATGGCGAAGGCCGAGGTGAAGGTCACCATCGGCGGCTGCGGCGGCTGAAGCTAGCAAGCGGCAATATCAAGAGAGCCAAGCGAGGAGAACCATCATGACCGTCTCAAAACCCCGTGTCCGCGTCCCCACCCAAGCCAAGCCCGGCGAAATCGTCGAGATCAAGACCATCATCTCTCACGATATGGAAAGCGGACAGCGCAAAGATTCTTCCGGAAAACCGATTCCGCGGGAGATTATCAATAACTTCAGCGCCAAATTTAATGGCAAGGAGTTCTTCAGCGCCGATTGGTTTCCGGCAATATCGGCCAACCCTTATCAGTCCTTCTTCTTCAAGGCTTCCGAAAGCGGGAGCTTCGAGTTCACTTGGAAGGACGACAATGGCGAAAACTACTCCGCCAAAGCAGACTTGAAAGTCGGCTAAGTTCGAACACCAATAATCGGCGCTCAACAAGCATAAGAAACGGCGCCGGATGACAGAGATGGAAACCTATGATCAGCCGCCGGGAATTTCTGGCAGCGGCCGCCGCTGCATCGGCTCTTTTTGCTGACGGCAAAGGGCTTGGGCTGAAGCAGGCTATCGCGCAGGGAAAGGTAACGCAGGACAGGCTGCTCAATGCCTCGCCGGTCGGAGCACTTACGATCCTGCACCTCACCGACATTCACGCGCAGCTTAAGCCGATCTATTTCCGCGAGCCTTCCGTGAATATCGGAGTAGGCGAGGCTAGGGGAAGGCCGCCGCATCTCACGGGCCGCGATTTTATCACCCATTACGGCCTCGCTGCGGGTTCGCCGGAGGCCTATGCCCTGACTTGGGACGACTATGTCGCCCTCGCCAAGACCTATGGCCGCATGGGCGGCCTTGACCGTATCGCCACCATCATCAAGGCGATCCGCGCGGAACGCGGCGCCGGCAATGTGCTGTTCGTCGACGGCGGCGACACCTGGCAGGGAAGCTGGACCTCGCTCCAGACCAAGGGCCAGGATATGATCGACCTCATGGCGCTGATCAAGCCCGATGCCATGGTTGCTCACTGGGAGTTCACCTACGGCGCCGAGCGTGTGAAGGAAGTGGCGGACGCGCTGGCATGGCCATTCCTCGCCCAGAATATCCGCGATAAGGAATGGCAGGAGCCGGTATTTAAGGCTTCGGCCGAATTTGAACGGGGCGGCGCGAAAATCGCCGTCATTGGCCAGGCCTTCCCGTATACACCGATTGCCAATCCGCGCTGGATGATGCCGGATTGGGAGTTCGGCATCCGCGAGGAGGAATTGCAGAAGCAGGTCGATGATGCCCGCGCAGGCGGCGCCGATCTCGTCGTGCTGCTGTCGCACAACGGCTTTGACGTAGACCGCAAGCTCGCCTCGCGCGTGCGCGGCATCGACGTGCTGCTCACCGGGCACACCCACGACGCCTTGCCAGCGGTGGTGAAGGAGGGCGCCACGCTGCTGATCGCCTCCGGCTCGCATGGCAAGTTCGTCTCCCGCCTCGATCTGGATGTCAAGGGAGGCAAGGTCGCCGACTTCAACTACACGCTGATTCCGGTCTTTGCCGATGTCATCACGCCCGATGCCGAGATGGCTGCGGCGATCGAGAAGGCGCGCGCGCCCTTCGCGGCGGACCTTTCCCGGGTGGTCGGGCAAACCGACTCGTTGCTCTATCGACGGGGCAATTTCAACGGCACGTTCGATGATCTGATCTGCAACGCCATGCTCGCCGAGCGCGATGCGGAAATCGCTTTGTCGCCGGGGGTGCGCTGGGGTGCGACTCTGCTCCCTGGTGATCCGATCACCTTCGAGGCGATCACCAACGCGACCGCCATCACCTATCCGAACTGCTACCGGACGCAGATGACCGGCGCTTTCCTCAAGGACGTGTTCGAGGACATCGCCGACAATATCTTCAATCCCGATCCCTACTACCAGCAGGGCGGCGATATGGTGCGGGCCGGCGGTCTTGGCTACACCATCGACGTCAATGCGCCGGTCGGCAAGCGCATCTCCAATATGACACTGCTCAAGACCGGCGAGCCGCTCGATCCAGCGCGCAATTATGTCGTGACCGGCTGGGCGAGCATCAATGAGGGCACGGAGGGGCCGCCGATCTGGGAGATCGTCGAGCGCCACATCGCCAATGCTAAGGCCGTCAAGATCGAGGACAACACGGCGGTGAAGATCGTCGGTGCGTAACAGCTCCTGGTCACCGTCGCCTTGCGGGTGACATATTCACACATCTGCATAAATCGCTGCTTGAGGATAAGATGAGCGAGAGGAAACACCAAGGGACCATCAGCCGCCGCCGGTTCCTGCATGGTACCGGCGTTGCCGCCGTAGCCGCTGCGGCTATGTCGAAAACCGCCTCCGCTGGAGGGCCGGACCCCGCCATTGTCCATATTCCGGACTATGGCCGCTATCTTGGTGACGGCGTCGAAGCGCGCCCTTACGGCAAGCCCTCGAAATTCGAGGCGCATGTGGTCAAGCGCGATGTGCAATGGCTGACTGCCAGCCGTCAGTCTTCGGTGAACTTCACCCCGATTCATGAGCTCGACGGCATTATTACGCCAAACGGCCTATGCTTCGAGCGCCATCATGGTGGCATCGCCGAGATCGATCCCGCCCAACATCGGCTGATGATCAACGGCCTCGTCGAGAAGCCGCTCGTCTTCACCATGGACGATATCAAGCGGTTCCCCCGCGAGAACCGCATTTATTTTCTCGAATGCGCGGCCAATTCGGGCATGGAATGGCGTGGTGCGCAGCTCAATGGATGTCAGTTCACCCACGGCATGATCCACACCGTGATGTATACCGGCGTACCGCTGAAACACATACTCAATGAAGCAGGCATCCAGACCAACGCCAAGTGGATCATGGTCGAAGGCGCTGATTCCTCTGGCCTCAATCGCTCCATACCGCTGGAGAAAGCGCTCAAGGACTGCATGGTCGCGTTCAAGATGAACGGCGAGGCGCTGCGCGAGGAGCATGGTTACCCGTTGCGGCTCGTCGTCCCCGGCTGGGAAGGCAATATCTGGATCAAATGGCTGCGCCGCATCGAGGTCGGCGATGAGCCCTGGCAGACCCGCGAGGAGACCTCTAAATACACCGATCTCCTCACCGATGGCCGGTCGCGGCGCTTCACCTGGGTCATGGACGCGAAATCCGTGGTGACGAGCCCTAGTCCGCAGGCTCCGCTGAAATTCAAAGGGGCCAACGTGATTTCGGGCATTGCCTGGTCCGGGCGCGGCGCGATCAAACGGGTGGACGTGACCCTTGAGGGCGGGCGCAACTGGCGTAGCGCACGCATCGACGGACCAGTGCTGCCGCTTGCACCGGTGCGGTTCTATGTTGATCTCGACTGGCAGGGCGAGGAGCTGATGATCCAGTCCCGCGCGATGGACGAGACCGGCTATGTGCAGCCGACCAAGGAGGAGCTGCGTAAGGTGCGTGGCACCAACTCCATCTACCACAATAACGGTATCCAGACCTGGCTGGTGCGCGCCAATGGAGTGACGGAAAATGTCGAAGTCTCTTAAGGCGGCGCTCTGCCTGCTCCTCGCCTCCGCGGCGATGCCCGTCTGGGCGGCTGACAAGGGCTTTGGCCTCGGGCGCCTCGCACTTCCGGAGGAAATCAAAGCCTGGGACATCGATGTGCGCCCCGACGGCCAGGGCCTGCCGCCCGGCAAGGGCAATGTCGAGCAGGGTGAGGCGCTTTTCCTGGAGCGCTGCGCAACTTGTCACGGCGAGTTCGCCGAGGGCGCAGGGCGATGGCCAGTGCTGGCTGGCGGCGTCGGCTCGCTCAAATCCGAAAATCCAGAGAAGACCATTGGCTCGTTCTGGCCTTATGCCTCAAGCGCGTTCGACTATATTCACCGCGCCATGCCTTTTGGCGATGCGCAGTCGCTCACCGCGGACGAGACCTATGCGCTGGTGGCCTTCCTGCTCAATCTGAGCGATGTTGTGCCGCGCGATTTCGAGCTTTCGGACAAGAACTTTGGGAGCATCCATCTGCCGAACGAGAGCGGTTTCTATATGGACGACCGTGAGGTGAGCGAGAAGCAGTTCTGGAGGGAAGACCCTTGCATGAAGGACTGCAAGCCCGAGGTCCATATCACCGGCCATGCGCGCGTGATCGACGTGACGCCAGAGGATGAAGGCAAGGGCGCCGGCGTCGATTGAGCCCGCGCGGGCCGCGGGTGTAAAGGCTTACTGAGCGCCGCCCTTCAAACTCGTCGTCTTAATATGGCTGCCGCGTTCATCGGTCGCCGTGGCGCTGACCGTCTTGCCTTCGCCTTCCGCGGGGGAAAGCGCGGCAGTGCGCAGCCGCAAGGCGTTTGCAACCACACTCACCGAGGAGAGCGACATCGCCGCTGCCGCGATGATCGGCGACAGCAAGAGACCGAAAGCGGGATAGAGCACGCCAGCGGCAATCGGCACTCCGGCGGCGTTGTAGATGAAGGCGAACAACAAGTTCTGGCGGATATTGCTCATTGTGCGCTCCGAAAGCAGGCGCGCTTTGGCAAGTGCCATGAGGTCGCCCTTGAGGAGTGTCACGCCCGCGCTTTCCATCGCGACATCGGTGCCGGTGCCCATGGCGATGCCAACATCGGCAGCAGCAAGAGCCGGCGCGTCGTTGATGCCGTCGCCGGCAACGGCGACCACCGCGCCATTTTTCCGCAGCTCCTCGACGATGCGTGCCTTTTCCTCGGGCAGCACCTCGGCACGAATGTCGGTGATGCCGAGCGCCCGGCCGACCGCTTCGGCGGTGGCGCGGCTATCGCCGGTGACCATAACGATGCGGACGCCGGCCCTGCCGAGCGCTTCGAGTGCGGCGGGCGTTGTGTCCTTTACCGGGTCGGCTATTCCGATTAAGCCCGCGAGCGTGCCACCTGCTGCAACATAGACGGCCGTCGCACCTTCGCGGCGCAGCTTGTCGGCGGTGGCATCCAGGGCATCGGTGACTATGCCCTCGCTGGCCAGGAACGGCTTGGTGCCTATAATGACGGGCGTTCCAGCGACGCGGCCTTTCACGCCCTTGCCGGTCGGCGTCTCGAAATCCTCAGCTGTGCTAAGTTCCAGCTTCCTCTCGTTAGCGGCGGCGATGATGGCTTCGGCGAGCGGGTGCTCGCTGGCGCGTTCGAGGCTGGCGGCGAGCCGCAGGAGCTCCGCCTCCTGAAAGCCATCGGCGGGAACGATCGCCGTGACCTTCGGTTTACCGGCGGTCAGGGTGCCGGTCTTGTCAATTACGAGCGTATCGACCTTCTCCAGGCGCTCCAGCGCCTCGGCGTCGCGGATCAGCACGCCTTCCTGCGCGCCGCGTCCGACGCCGACCATGATCGACATCGGCGTCGCGAGGCCGAGCGCGCAGGGGCAGGCGATGATCAGCACTGAGACGGCCGCGACCAGCCCAAAGGTATAACGCGGCTCCGGCCCCCAAATCGCCCAGGCGGCAAAAGCGGCAATCGCCACGGCAATGACCGTCGGCACGAACCATCCGGCCACCTGATCCGCGAGCCGCTGGATCGGTGCGCGGCTGCGCTGGGCGGTCGCAACCATTTGCACGATGCGGGCGAGCAGCGTGTCCCGTCCGACTTTTTCGGCCCTGATGACGAGCGCGCCGTTCTTGTTCAATGTGCCGCCGATCACCTTGCCGCCCGGCTCCTTGGTGACGGGCATCGACTCGCCGGTCACCATCGACTCATCCAAATTCGAGCGACCTTCGATCACCTCGCCGTCGAGCGGCACCTTCTCGCCGGGCCGCACGCGCAGCCTGTCGCCGACTTTAATCTCGTCAAGCGGCACATCGGCCTCGCCGCCGCTCGAATTGATGCGGCGGGCGGTCTTTGGCGCGAGATCCAGCAGAGCGCGGATCGCGCCGGAGGTCCTCTCACGGGCGCGCAGCTCCAGCACCTGGCCGAGCAGCACCAGCACCGTGATCACGGCGGCGGCCTCGAAATAGACCGACACGGCGCCGTCATGCATGCGGAACGCATCAGGGAACACGCCAGGTGCGAAGGTCGCGACGACGCTGTAAATCCAGGCGATGCCGGTGCCCATCGCGATCAGGGTGAACATGTTGAGATTGCGGGTGACGAGCGATTGCCAGCCGCGGACGAAGAAGGGCCAGCCAGCCCATAGCACGACCGGCGTAGCCAGCGCGAATTGCAGATAATTCGAGGTCTGCTGGCCGACGGCATGGGTGAGGCCGGTCAGGTGGCCGCCCATTTCCAGCAGGAACACCGGTGCGGCGAGCGCCAAGCCGATCCAGAAGCGCCGGCTCATATCGGCCAGCTCGGGATTGGGACCGTCATCAAGGCTGACCAGCTCCGGCTCGAGCGCCATGCCGCAGATCGGGCAGGAGCCCGGCCCCTCCTGCCGGATCTCGGGATGCATCGGACAGGTGTAGATCGCGCCCTCTGGCACGGGCTCGGCGCGGGCTTCTTGTGGCGAAAGATAGCGCTCCGGGTCGGCTTCGAACTTGGCCTTGCAGCCGGCGCCGCAGAAATAATAGGGGTGGCCGCGATATTCGCTGCGGTGGGCGGTCTTGTGCGGATCGACGGTCATGCCGCAGACCGGATCGCGCGCAAGAGGGTCGGCTAGCGCTGCTGCGGACGCCTCGCCGTGCTGGGCATGCTCATGTAGCTTGGCGTGATGGGCGTGACTTTGTCCCGAGCGACATTCAGCCATTGTTGCGCTCCATTGCGGCGGATACCCCACCGGGGTATATAAGGGGCATGGACGAGAAGACCAAGGAAAATTGCCTGCGCAGGCTCAGCCGCATCGAAGGACAGGTGCGGGGTGTGGCTGCAATGGTCGCAGACGAGCGCTATTGTATCGATATCATCAATCAGATCGCAGCTGTGCAGTCGGCCCTGCGCAACGTTGAGCGCGAACTTCTGCAGGGCCATGTCGGCCATTGCATCGAGAGCGCCATCGCGAGCGGCAATGCCGAGGATCAGCGAGAGAAAGTCGCCGAGCTGATCAAAGTGCTGCGCCGGCCGGGCAAATAGCCGGCAGCGCTGGGCACGAGAGCGGCTTGCGACGCGGTCCTTGAGCTGGATCAAGGCGGCGTTCGACCTATCTAGCTATAACCTCCCGAGACCAAGATCACGGATCTTTGTTTGACGAAAAGGCCTCTTCGTCCTATTTATCGGACGAAGAGTGCCGAACAGAGAATACGGACGCGATTATGAGCAATTTCACTGAGGAAACCGTGCTGAACGTTCGCCACTGGACGGACGGCCTCTTCAGCTTCACCGCCACGCGAAACCCTTCCTTCCGTTTCGAGAACGGGCAGTTCACCATGATCGGGCTGCAAGTCGAGGGCAAGCCGCTGCTGCGCGCCTATTCCATGGTCAGCCCGAACTACGACGACAAGCTGGAGTTCTTCTCCATCAAGGTGCCGGACGGGCCGCTCACCTCGCGGCTGCAGCACATCAAAGAAGGCGACCGAATCCTGGTCGGCAAGAAGCCGGTCGGTACGCTGCTGCTGGACAATCTCCTGCCCGGCAAGAGGCTCTATCTGCTTGCGACCGGCACAGGCCTAGCGCCGTTCATGAGCATCATCCGCGATCCCGAAACCTACGAGCGGTTCGAGAAGCTGATTCTGGTGCATGGCTGCCGGCAGATCGCCGAGCTTGCCTATGGCGAGACCATCACCAAAGCGCTCCCCGGAGACGAATATCTGGGCGAGATGATCCGCGAAAAGCTGATCTATTATCCGACCGTCACGCGTGAGCCGTTCCAGAATCGCGGCCGGCTAACCGACCTCATCAATTCGGGTGAGCTTTTTGCCGATATCGGCCTACCCGCCTTCGATCCGGTACATGACCGCGTCATGCTCTGCGGCAGCCCGCAAATGCTCACCGACATGCGTGCGATCCTGGGGGCGCTCGGCTTCACCGAGGGGGCGAGCGGGCGGCCTGCGGAATTCGTTGTCGAGAAGGCATTCGTGGAGAAGTAGCCGGTCCGCCATCGTCACCCGGCAGCGTGAAGAGGTAGGCTCATATAGAGCGTCGGAAATTTGACGGGGCTCCGAAAACATCGGTCCTGACCGCTCGACCCGGAATTGGGTTATCATCCCCTCAATAATGATCGGGATGGGAAACGCCTCATGAGATGCGCGCTGATACTGCTTTGCGGCCTCGCTCTTTTGCCGATGCCGGCTGGGCCCGCCATCGCTCAGGACATGCTCGCCCATGTCGACTTGAACTCTCCCGCCATGACGGGGGCCGAGCTGTCGCGGGAAGAGGTCGCGGAAAGAGCGCGGTCCGGCAAAAAAGACTTCGGCGATTTGAGCCTGAACGGCCTCGACCTGTCGGGTCTTGAGCTGAGCGGGACGAACTTCCGTGCGGCGCGGCTGAACAACGTCAATTTCACCGGTGCCAATCTGAGCGGCGCCATCCTTGACCAGGCCTGGATGCTGAATGCCAATCTGACGGATGCCGATCTTCCCGGCGCAACTCTGTTTCAGACCCAGCTTCGGCGGGCAAAGCTCGATGGGGCGAATTTGGCTGGCGCCAGGGTCGCCGCCGACATGTCGAATGCGAGCCTCAAGGGTGCAAAGTTCGCCGGTGCCAATCTGGCAGCCGACATGAAAAACCAGTCCATGGGGCTGATGCGCGCGATCTTCACCTCGGCCGATCTTGAAGGCGCCGATTTCGTCGGAGCCGATCTCGCCCGCGCCAATCTCGAATTCACCTCTCTCAAGGGAGCGGACCTTAGCGGTGCCAATCTGACGGGCGCGCTGCTTGGCGGGGCGAACCTTACGGGCGCGAATGTCACGGGCGCCAATTTCACGAATGCCGATCTCGACACCGCCCGGATTATTGGCCTCGTCGGAGCGGACACCACCAATATCGATCAGGCTAAAAACCTCGCCAAAGCCTATCGGAATTAGCGGCCGCAGTTTCGCCCCTGCGCGCTGCTCTAAAAATGCGTGCGGGCTTGTCGGATCGGCGGCGTCTTGCCCGTCCTTGCAAATGAGCCGGCCTTCCGAAAAACCGAAGCGCCGCTCCGAACCCTAAATCAGGAAGGGCAAACCCCATGCGTTTCATGATGCTGATGATTCCGAAGGGCTATGAGACGGCGGCGCCGGGTACTATGCCGGAGGACGCCGAGCGTATTGCGTCCATGATGAAATATAATGAGGAGCTGCAGAAAGCGGGCGTGCTGCTCGCGCTCGATGGCCTGCATCCTCCCTCTGCGGGCGCGCGCGTATCATTCGCTAGCGGCACGCCCGTGGTCACGGACGGCCCCTTTGCCGAGGCGAAGGAGGTGCTCGGCGGCTACTGGATGATCCAGGTCGGCTCGCGCGAGGAGGCCATCGAATGGGCAAAGCGCTGCCCGGCTTCGGCGAATGAGGTCATTGAGATTCGCCAGGTGCAGGAGATATCGGACTTTCCGGAGCATGTCCAGAACGCCGTCTCTGGCTTTGCCGAGATGCAGTCCGCCATCAGGCAGAAGAAGTAGCCTTCGCCACAACATCCACCGAAAACGCCAGAGTAAGAGGCGAACCATGTCGCAGCTCAACACATATCTATTTTTCAACGGCCACTGCGAGGAAGCCTTGAAGTTTTACCAGCAGGTGCTCGGTGGGGAGATCACGGCGATGATGCCCCACCGCGGCTCGCCAGCGGAGCAAAGTGCTTCTCCCGAATGGCAGGACAAAATCCTCCATGCCTGCCTCGAGGTTAATGGGCGCAGGCTAATGGCGTCCGATTCGCCGCCCGACTACTACAAGACGCCGCAGGGCTTCATGGTGCAGGTGGACGTGTCGGAGCCGGCCCAGGCCGACCGCATCTACAATGCGCTGGTCGAAGGCGGCCAGGTCCGGCTGGCGATCGACAAGACGTTCTTTGCGCGGCGTTTCGGTATGCTGGTCGATCGGTTCGGCACGCCCTGGATGATTAACTGCCGCTAGTCTGAAGCAATCCACCGCCAATCCAGGGCCGTCAGGTGGATTGCTCCACGTGGCCTTCCGGATTGTCGAAACAAAGCCTCCTCACCCGGCTCGGTCTTGGCAGACCTCGCCGCCCTCTCCCCAAAGGCGAACGCTTGTCGTTCGCCTTAACGGCTCACGACGGGAGACGGCGGACGCCGTCAGGCGTCCGGGTGAGGGGGCCTTGTCACTAGCGCCGGGACACTCCACTCAATCCGCGATGGCCTGATAGACCGAGGTCCAGAAATCGCTGTAAGTCGGCGGCGGGGCGGGCGAGTCCATCACGCGCTGCGTCATCAGTATGGCGATCATCTCCTCTTTCGGGTCGGTGTAGGCGGTGGTGCCATGGCCGCCATCCCAGCCGAAGCGACCCGGCGAGTTCTGCAAGTCCGTACGCCGGGTGATGATCGACATGCCGAACCCCCAGCCGCGTTCCTCCCAGAAGCCGGGGAAGAAGGGCGAGGCCGCCTTCTGCTCGGGCGTGATCTGGTCGGTGGTCATCAGCTCGACCGAGGGCCGCGACAGGATGCGCTCGCGCCCGCTCACGCCCTTGCTCAGCATCATCAGGCAGAAGGCGTAATAGTCGTCGACTGTCGAGACGAGACCGCCCGAGCCTGACTCGAATACCGGAGGCGAGGCGACCCTGCCTCCGCGGGCTTCATCGAACACCACCAGCTCCTCACGCTGTCCGCCTTCGGTCCAGTAACAAGTCGGCAGCCGGTCGAGCTTGTCCTCGGGCACGCTGAAGCCAGTATCCTTCATGCCGAGCGGCTCGAATATGCGCTGGCGCAGCACCTCGCCGAGCGGCTTCCCGGCCACGCGCGAAATCAGCACGCCGAGAATATGGGCGCCGGTGTCGTACAGCCAGCGCTCGCCCGGCTGATGCACGAGCGGCAGGCTGCCATAGCGCTGCATCAGCTCGTCGGGGCCGACCGTCGGCAGGAACGGGCCGGGCGCCACACCCGCTTCACGCATCGCCTTCTGAATCGGGTGCTTCTCCGGGAACACCATGATGGCGCCGAGCCCAAGCCGAAAGGTGAGGAGATCACGCAAGGTAATGGGGCGATTTGCCGGTACGGTGTCGCCGAGCGACGAATCCAGCGAGCGCAGGACTTTGCGGTCGGCGAGTTCCGGCAGCCAGCGATCGACCGGATCGTCGAGCCGCAGCTTGCATTCCTCAACGAGGGTCATGGCGGCTGCTGCAGTGATCGGCTTCGTCAACGAGGCGATACGGAAGATGGTGTCGCGCCGCATGGGCGCACCGCCCGCGATATTCATATTGCCGATCGCATCGACGATGATCTCGCCGCGGCGCGCAATGAGCGTGACGAGGCCCGGCACATAGCCGCTCTCGACGTGGCGGGCCATGCTGTCATGCATGCTGACGAGCCGCGATGGCGAAAATGCTGCGCCGGTCATGAGCGTATCCTTTCTGTCATGGGGTGCTGGCAGCGGTCTTAGCGGCGGGCTTGGCAACAGCAGCCCCCGCAGCTTGGGCAATGTTGATTGACTGCGGGCGTTCGTCTCAGCTTTTCGGTATGAAGCGGCCATCCCTGTAGGTCGCGCCGAAGAACACCTCCACCGAGGCGATCTGATGACCGCGGAAGATGAAGAACTCGGCATTGCGGAATTCGCGGCCGTCCTTCATCAGGACGCGGTAGCGCGCGAACGCCTCTTCGCCCTGCTCAATCACTTTCTCCAGCTCGAGAGCCTGCATCAGATCGCTTCCCGGCCAGCAGCGCTCGAAATAGATGCCGCGATCGATCGCGTCGTCATAAGGGCTGGTGAAGGTGAAATCCTCGGCCAGGGCTTCTTCCATCACCTCGCGGTCCTTGGCTTTAAAGGCGCGGTAATAACGGCTGAGCAGTTCGGCTTTGCTGAGGTCGGACATGATTGTCTTCCTTTCAGTGGTGATCGGGTTTCGATGCGTTGCAACACGGCGCCCCAGCGGATGAAGCTTCCATGGCTTGATCCTTTTGCAACCAGTATTATTTTAAAACTGGTTTCAGGGTAGGGATACCAATTGCAAAATGCAACTAGTTTTTGAGAGAAATGCAAATGACCGACGCCCACCGATCTGGCTGCCCGATCAATCTCACGCTGGAGGTGGTGGGAGACAAATGGAGCCTGCTCATCATTCGCGACATGATCTTTGGGAACAGGCGGCATTTCCGGGAATTGCTGACCAGATCCGAGGAGGGCATTTCCTCCAATATTCTCGCCGAGCGGCTAAAGAGGCTCGTCGAACAGGGGATCATGACGCGGGCCAATGATCCCACACATAAGCAGAAGGGCGTCTACAGCCTGACCCAGAAAGGCATCGAGCTGTTGCCGGTGCTGTGCCAAATGGCGGTCTGGGGCAGGAAATATCTGCCGGTTTCGGAGGAACTCGGCATCCGCGCGCAACTGCTGGACGAAGGCGGAACGCAGCTCTGGGCGGACTTCATGGATGAGCTGCGCGAGAGCCATCTCGGCGTGCCGAACGCGATACGCGCGAAGTCAGGCAAGCCGCCGGTATTCGAGAGATTGCAGGCTGCCTATGAGGCGGTGGTTGCCCGCAACAAGCAGCGGGCCGATGTCGGCTGAAGACTTGCCGGTCGGATTTTTCGGGACGACTTCGCTGCCGGAAATGTATCGGCGCGTCAGCAGCAAAGCCGCCTTGTAGCAATCCTTCGCGCCACCCAATATTAGGGGCGAGTTCCGTCAGTCAGAAGGACCCTCGTGGATAAACTTCACAAAATCCCTTCGCCCTGCATCGACGTCTGCGAAGACATGCACAAGCGCTGCATCGCCTGCGGGCGCAGCAAGCGGGATAAGAAAGCCTGGAAGAAGGTGGAAGGGCGGGCGGAAAAGCTCGCACTGCTCCGCCAGTGCCTGGAGATGACGCGAGAGATTGGCACCCAGGAGTTCTGGATGCGCGAATATCGCCGCAAGTGCATCAAAAAGGGGACCGACTGCCCGCTCGACGAGCTGCTGCCCGCTCTCGCGGAAGAGGATAAGTAGATCGCGCCGGCATGAGCGGCGCAATCCGCCCGCAGGATCAGCCGTTCAGGTGCGCACGCAGCATCCATGCAAATTTGTCGTGCTCGGCAGCCCGCTCAAGCGCCAGGTCGTTGGTGACCATGTCGCCATGCTGCTCGGTGAGCTCGGCAAGAGCCCGAAGTGTGGCTGAAACCGTCTCTTCGTCGGCTTTGAGCTTTTCGATCATTTCATTTGCCGACAAATGACCATCGGACTCCTGCACCGCACTGCGCTTGAGGAATTCTGAGTAGCGGCCGTCCGCATGGCCCTCGAGCGCCTTGATCCGCTCAGCCAGGGTGTCCTGCGCGTCGAAATGGTCCTCATAGATCTTCTGGAACAGCTCGTGCAGCGAGCCGAACGCCATGCCGGTTACATTCCAGTGGAAATTCTGGGCCTTGATCGTCAGCACAGCCGTTTCGGAGAGCGACTGCATCAGCGCTGCAATGATCTCGGCTTTCGCATCGGGTGCGATATCGACTGTTATATTCTTCATCGGACCATCTCCTTCCAACTATCGATTGCTGCCCCCGACTCCGAGAGCGCTGCTGACGTCCGGCGTCGGTGCCGGGCAAAGAGTCTGCGCAAGTCCATCGGCGAGGAAAAGCAGGCGGCGATGCCCATTCGGGTTAACGCGCAACGCCATGAGATACTTCCCGCTCGTATAGTCTTCAGCTTTAAGCGCCATCAACAATCGTACCAGCCACATCTCGTCATTGCTCACAGTTTCCGCCTTGGCTGGGAAAAATCGGAGCCGCCGAGCGGCGAACAGCTGCAAACCTTGAAAAAAAGCGGCAGCATAGCGCTCAGTCGTGGTGTTTTTATCAATAGCAATCAGAGAACAAGCATGGTCAAAGTCACTGCAGGGTTTAAGCCTACATTCGCGCAGGAGAACCCTTAGCCGGCGGACGAGTTGCAACGTCCCCGTATCTACTTCTATCTCAACGCTGCCGGGCATTGCTGCTCGCGGGAGAGGAATAACATTGCTGGGCCATTCGCGATATGCCTCGCCTGCCATGAAGCACCTGTACGATCGAAAAGGTTCAGTCTGAAGATAGGGCGTCTTGGCTGCTGCGCAAATGCGCCCGTCACCAATAAAAGCATCATAGGCCTTGCTGGCCGCTATAACTTGATTTCGCTCAAGGGGAGGCCATAACTTAGAATCGTTCTAAAGGATCGAAAACGGGGGGTGCCGGTGAAAGAATTCGGTGATCTGAGCGAGCGCGAAATCCTGGCTTTGGCTATTACCATGGAGGAGCAGGATGCCCGTATTTATCGCGATTATGCGGACGGGCTTAAAGACAATTTCCCCGCCTCGGCGAAGGTCTTTCTTGGCATGGCCGAGGAGGAAGATGAGCATCGGCGCAAGCTGATCGAGCTGTTCCGCCAGCGTTTCGGCGAGCATATTCCCTTGGTTCGACGCGAAGATGTCAGCGGATTTGTCCGGCACAAGCCGCTCTGGCTGGTGCGCCCGCTTGGGCTCGATACCGTGCGCCGTCAGGCGGAGATGTTCGAGCAGGAGACGCGACGCTTTTACGAACGCGCACAGAGCCGCGCGACCGATGCCAGTACCCGCAAGCTGCTTGGCGATCTTGCTGCCGCCGAGCAGGGCCATGAAGCATTGGCAGTGAAGCTTGGTGAACAGCACCTCACTGCTTCCGCGCGCGACGAAGAGGAGGCCACGCGCCAGCGCCTTTTTGTGCTCCAGGTGATCCAGCCGGGGCTGGCCGGGCTGATGGACGGCTCGGTCTCGACCCTGGCGCCGCTGTTCGCCGCGGCGTTTGCGACCCATCAGAGCTGGGAGACCTTCCTGGTCGGCCTTGCCGCTTCGGTCGGTGCCGGCGTCTCCATGGGGTTTGCCGAGGCGCTGTCCGATGACGGCTCGCTGACCGGACGCGGAACGCCATGGATTCGCGGCGCGATCACCGGCTTGATGACCACGGTCGGTGGGATTGGCCACACCATTCCGTATCTGATCGGTGACTTCCAGATCGCCACCACCATCGCCGTTCTCGTGGTGATGGTCGAGCTCTGGGTGATCGCCTGGGTGCGGGCCCGCTATATGGATACGCCATTTCTGCGCGCGGCCTTTGAAGTGGTACTGGGTGGCCTGATCGTCTTCAGCGCCGGAGTGCTGATCGGTAATGCTTAACGAGCCGCCATTGCCGGCTCAGCCTTCAAGCATGATATTGATGGTCATCCCGATTGCCGCACCGGAGACGACCCTTGCAGGGCAAATCCATCCTCCTGATCATCAGCGGCGGCATCGCCGCCTACAAGGCGCTCGATCTGATCCGCCGCGCACGCGAGCGCGGCGCGCGAAGTCAGGGCGGTGCTGACAGAAGGCGCACAGCATTTTGTCACGCCGCTCGCGGTGGCGACTCTCTGCGAGGAGCCGGTGTTCACCGAGCTGTTCGACCTAAAGGAAGAGACCGAAATCGGCCATATCCGGCTGTCGCGCGAGGCCGATCTGATCATTATTGCGCCTGCCACCGCCAATCTCCTTGCCCGGATGGCACACGGCATTGCCGATGATCTGGCCTCGACGGTCATACTCGCCGCTAACAAGCCCGTCCTCGCCGCCCCGGCGATGAACTGGAAGATGTGGGAGAACCCCGCGACCCAGCGCAATCTCGCGCAGCTGAAAAGCGATGGCCTGCATATCATCGGCCCCAATGAGGGGGCGATGGCCTGCAATGAGTGGGGCACCGGCCGGATGGCCGAGCCGGAGGAAATCCTTCTCGCCGCCGAAACGCTGCTGGCCGGCGCGGAGGGACGGCTGCTGGCCGGCATGCATGTGCTGGTCACGGCCGGGCCGACCCATGAGCCGATCGACCCGGTGCGCTATATCGGCAACCGCTCCTCGGGCAAGCAGGGCTATGCCATTGCGGCCGCTGCCGCGAGGCTCGGCGCGCGGGTGACCCTGGTGAGCGGCCCGGTCGCCCTTCATCCGCCGCCCCAGGTAAAGGTGATTCGCGTCGAGACGGCCCGGGAGATGCTGGCGAGCGTTCAAGCGGCGTTGCCGGTCGATATCGGCATCTTTGCCGCCGCGGTCGCCGACTGGCGGGCAGCGGAGTTCCACAGCTCAAAGCTGAAGAAAGCTGGGAGTGCAGATGCGCCGCCCCTCGCGCTCGCCGAGAATCCCGATATTCTGAAAACTATCGCCAGTCGCAAGACGCGCCGTCCGGCCTTGGTCATCGGCTTTGCCGCCGAGACGGAAAATGTAGTCGGATATGCCAAGACCAAACTGGAAGCCAAAGGCTGCGACTGGATTGTGGCGAATGACGTATCAGCGGAGACAGGGGTTATGGGGGGAGATGAGAACCAAGTGCATCTGGTTATGGCCAAGAGCGTCGAGAGCTGGCCCGTTATGACAAAAACTGGCGTGGCAACAGAGCTGATGCGCCGGGCGGCGTCCTTCTTGCGGGAGACACGGACCAGCTCACGTGCGGCGGAATAGCCGATGCGAAACAATCCATTTTTCGCCAGGGCCCGCCAACCCGTGTTGCGCGTAAAGGTCCTGCCGCACGCGCAAGGGTTGCCGCTTCCTGAATATCAGACCGCCCAGGCCGCCGGTATGGACCTCATCGCCGCACTTGCCGAGGAGGAAACAGTATTTCTACCGATGGGAGAGCGCGCGCTCATCCCAACCGGGCTTGCTATAGAATTACCGGCGGGCTATGAGGCGCAGATCCGGCCACGCTCGGGGCTGGCCCTCAATTACGGCGTGACGGTGCTGAACAGTCCCGGCACGATCGATGCCGATTATCGGGGCGAGGTGAAGGTGCTTCTTGTTAATCTTGGCCTCGATACATTCACCATTGAACGGGGGACACGCATCGCTCAATTGGTGATACAACAGGTGGCACGTATGCCGCTTGATGTGGTGACGGAGCTTGAAGAAAGCGCGCGCGGAATCGGAGGGTTTGGGTCGACCGGCCGCGATTAGAGAGTTGACGATGAGTTTGAGTAGCCTGGAAATTCAGCGCTATAAGCGACATCTCCTGTTAAAGGAGGTTGGCGGCGCCGGTCAGCAGAAGCTGAAGGAGGCGCGCGTACTGGTTGTGGGCGCGGGAGGGCTCGGGTCGCCTCTCATTCTGTATCTGGCTGCCGCAGGGGTGGGTCATATCGGTATAATCGATGATGATCGGGTCTCGCTCGACAACTTGCAGCGGCAAATCGTTCACGACACACTTCATATTGACGTACTGAAGGTTGAAAGCGCGGCAGAGACAGTCCGCGGCCTCAATCCGCACGTCGTCGTCGAGCCGATCCCGCAGCGCCTGACGGCAGAGAATGCCGTCGAGTTGATTGCCGGCTATGATATTGTGGCAGACGGCTCCGACAATTTCGCCACACGTTATCTGGTTAACGATGCCTGCTATTTCGCCAAGCGCCCGCTGGTGTTCGCCGCGCTCGGTCCGTTCGACGGGTATCTGTCCACCTTTCGCGCCTATGAACGCGGCGAGAATGGTGATCCCAAGCCCTCTTACCGTTGTATCTTCCCCGAGGCACCGCCGCCGGGAACCGTGCCGAGCTGTCAGGAGGCGGGCATTCTCGGCGCCGTGGCCGGCGTCGTCGGGACATTGCAGGCCGTGGAGGTGCTCAAAGAATTGCTCGGCATTGGTAAGTCGCTCTGCGGCAGACTGATGGTGTTTGATGCACTCGCCGGCCGATTTGAGACGATTGCTATCGCATGGGATCCGGATAATCCGCTCACAGGGCGGCAGCCATCCATTACTGACCTGAGCGTGCATATGCCTAAGGCCGCGTGAATACGTGGCCTGGAACTCCGAGTGGGGCAGCTTGTTTCGAACAAAACGATGGAGTGCGTGTCATGAGCAAGACGGCCGAGCGGACCCATCCGAAACTTTGGGAAGAGGTAAAAGCGGAAGTAAAAGAGAGCGATAAAGGCGGCAAGGCGGGTGAATGGTCCGCACGTAAGGCGCAGCTCGCCGTCCAGGAATACAAAAAACGCGGCGGGGGTTATCGCGGCCGCAAGTCTGACGACAATGCGCTCAAGCAGTGGACCGAGCAGGAGTGGGGCACGGCATCCGGCAAGGACAGCCGGGAAACCGGAGAGCGTTATCTTCCGCAGGAAGCACGCGAGCACCTTTCAGAGAAGGAATATCGCGCTACCAGCGAGAAAAAGCGCGAGGATACACGCAACGGTCAGCAATATTCCGAGCAGCCGCGTGAGATTGCCACCAAAACCGCGCGCTATCGCCAGACGAGCAACACGCAGCATTCATTAGAACGCACCCGGTCAGACCTGATGCGCGAAGCCAGGCAGCTCGAGATCGCCGGCCGCTCGCGGATGACAAAGGACGAGCTCACCACGGCCATCCGCTACGCGAAGCATTAGACGGAGCGGCTCGGAGGCAACGATAGCGTGCCTAAAGGAAAATCAACACGATCGCAGCCGACGCTGCAGCTGCCACCAATGCCATAATGATAAGAGAGACGGGAACGGCCGGGCCACTCCTTTGCCTCGCGCTTGCCGGCCGCGCCCTCCCGGTCGTGCGAAGGACAGGCTCTCGAAAATCGTCGCGCGGGAGTGGTGTGACCGCCGCGTCCTTGACAGTGAATGACGCTTCCTCCGGATCATGCTGGGCACTCTTTGCCTCGGTGGAAGCAATAAGCTCCACATCTTCATCTAATAGATCGTCCGCTAAGCCAGGCCGCAGAGTCTCTTCCTGCTTCGCTCGGCTCGGTTTCGAGTCTGCGGCGCGGCCAGGGGCAGGCCTATTTGTGGGGCTTGGGGACCTTTGGATATCGGGCGCGCCTTGTGAAACGGCAGGCGTCTCGACCCCACCGTTCTTCTCTGGGCCATTTTCCGGCTGCGTTACGCGGGCGGGACGAGGCATCATACATCCTCTGTGGGCACGTCTGAGCAAGCCGGCTCAGCACCGACTTCGTAACGAAACGTCCCGCCCGCCCCGGCGGTTTCTCGACATTCAAAATTTTCCTAAATCGCTCAATGATGTTCTTACGTTTAGCGCTTGCCCTCAAGCGGCCGCGAACACGCTGAAAGGGTCATTGAACACCAGAGCGCTGTCAGCGCGCGCCAGAGAGACCAACGTCAGTCGCGCGGCCTCGGCTCGTGCGACGGCAAGGCTGGTCGGCGCGGAGATGGTGACCAGCGCAGGCGCGCGGGCAATCACCGCCTTCTCGACAAGCTCATAGGAGCAGCGGCTGGTCAGCAGGAAATAGCCCTCACGCGCATCTCTACCGTCGCGCGCCATGCAGCCGATCAGCTTGTCGAGGGCGTTATGACGGCCGACATCCTCGCGCACTAGCAGAGGTTCCCCTCCCGGCGAGACGAAAAACGCGGCGTGCATGGCTCCCGTCGCTTTGTTCAGCCCCTGCAGGTCGCGACTGGCGGAAAGTGCACGGAAGATCGAGGCGCGGGAGATCTGCGGCGCCGCTTCGATGGGCCTGAGCGCATGCACGGCCTGATCCAGCTCGACAAGGCCGCAGAATTCCGCAACCGGTCTGCCCGACCAGATTGCGGCGGCGCTCGGTGAGCACTTTGAAGCGTTCCTGCGGAATGGCGATCTGGGCGAGATAGCCGACCGGCAGCCGCAAAAGCTCGATGCTTTCGATCTCTCCGGCCCTCTCGATAATCTCCTGCGTCAGACTGAACCCATAAACGAAGTCCTCCAGCTCCGTCGGCGTCACCATCATCACCGCATGGGCAAGGCCGTTGAAGGCCAGCGAGAAAGGCACCTCGCCGGCAATGTCGCGCTCCATGACGCGGTCGCCGGCACCATCGCTAGCGAGGCGCAGGGGTGCGCGATGCTCGATAATGGCGGTGCTGACGGGCTCCCCCGAAAGCTCCTCCCCATCCAAATCCTCGGCGCGAATTTCCACGACCATGGCCAGCCACTCCATGCTTTCTCAAGCCTTAGATAGGAGCGACAGGGCCGCGGCGTCAAATGGCCAGGCGGATTACTGCGACTTCTTCAGGAAGGCATAGTCGGCAGAGTAGGGCACGGGAAGAAAGGCGCCCGCCGTTTCGCAGGAGCCTTCCGCGACACCGCCCTTGGCGTTCAGCCGCTGGATGGTGGTCACGCCGGAGAGCTGCCCTAGGCTGCGCTGAGCCGTCACCTCAAGCTTCAGGAGGGGTATATCCTTCTCGGCACCTTCTTCCTCGAAGGTGACAGGCAAGCACTCTAGGAGGATGCTGGGCAGGCCGGGAGGTGCAGGCAGCACGATGCCGCCTGCCCGCACCATCTGCTTTTAGCGTCCGTAGGAGATCCGGTAGATAGCGCCCGCAAAGTCATCCGACACGAGGAGCGAACCATCGGGGAGCTGCGCCACAGCAACCGGCCGGCCGCTATATTCGCCGGTGTCCTGGTCCAGCCAGCCTTCGGCGAACGCGGTGGTCTCGCCCGCCGAGCCGTCGGCCTTAACGGGTGTAAACATCACCCGCGCTCCGACCGGCTTGGTGCGGTTCCAGGAGCCGTGCTGAGCCGAGAAAATACCGCCACGATATTTCTGCGGGAACATCTTGCCGGTGTAGAACATCATGCCGAGGTCGGCCGCGTGAGCCTCCATCTCCACCTGCGGGAACACGACGTCCGCCGGGGGCGTCTCGTCCTTGTATTCCTCGGTGCGCACCTTGCCGCCGCCAAACCAAGGGAAGCCGAAATTCTGGCCGGCCTGTGTGGCGCGGTTCAACTCGCCGGGAGGGATAGTGTCCCCCATGCCGTCCACCTGGTTGTCCGTGAACCAGAGATCGCCGTTGGCGGGGTTGAAATCCATGCCGACAGAGTTGCGGATGCCGCGGGCAAACACCTCGCGGTTTTTGCCGTCACGATCCATGCGGATAATGCCGCCGATGCCAGCCTCGCTATAGAGCGACAGCTTATCCTTCGGAGGCACATTGAAGGGCTGACCTAGCGCGATATAAAGCTTGTTGTCGGGCCCGATAGCGCAGACGCGCGCCGTGTGGTTGTAGGACACCTCCTCTGGCGGAATCAGCTCGCCTCCCTTGACGACGATGCCCGCCGCCACGTCGGGGCCCTCGTAGAAGAATTCGGCCGCCGGATAGACCAGCACGCGATTCTGCTCAACGATGTAGAGGAAGCCATCCTTGGAGAAGCAGACGCCGTTGGGGATGTCCATCTGCACCGAGGGAGCGAACACCTTCACCTCGTCGGCAACGCGGTTGCGGTCGCGATCCGTAACCGCATAAACCTTAGTCTTGCGCGTGCCGACGAACACCACGCCGGCATTGGTGCCAACCGCCATATGCCGGGCATCGGGCACAATGGCGTAAAGGCTGATCTTGAAGCCCTGTGGCAGCTTGATCTTGGACAGCGATTTCTTGATGCTGTCGGCCTCTTCGCCCTTTTGCGGAACCTTTTCCATCTCGAGCGGCGTGCCGGTGGACTTGAACTCCTGAAGCTTCTCCAGGTTGGCGCCGCCCGGCGCCGAGGTCGCTGGTTGCGCAGAAGCCGCCTGGCTCCACGCACACAAAATTGCGGCGGCAACAGCCGCTCCTTGCAATCTGCTTGTCATGTGTTTCCTCCCAGTTATATGCAAGCGGCGAGAATTTAGCATTAATGACACGGGGTTAAGCAATACAGTTTGGTATCGTCCGCGCGTTCAGTGGTTTTAAACAAATCCTGCCCTTACATTTGAGGCAAATTTGATTAAACTCCGCGCAGCGGCTGAAGGCGAGATTTGGCAGTTATGGTCGAACCTATCTTCCCCCGAACTCCCTGTCCACGATGCGACGGCACCGGACGGGATACAGCGGTCGGCACACAGAGCGGTGTGCCGGTAATAGTATCAACGAGGTGCGGTTTGTGCGAAGGCAGGGGGAACCTGCCGACCATTCCTGTTGAGCCGCTGCCGCGTCTGGAAGATCGGCCGGTCCTACGGGACTTGGCGCTATGGCCGTTCTGGACTCCAGCGATACTTTTCATCTTATTCTTCCTGTATCTCTGGCTTTAGCCGCGGGCCGAAATTTACCGCGCAAGCTTCGGAGTGAAGCGCACATCGGGCCCTCTTACATTCGCAATCAGAATGTTGGAGGACGACATGATGGATATGATCGAAATGGCTGAGAAACAGCCTGTTCTCGATGAGGAGCGCTGCTGGCGCATCCTGGTCGGACCGGAAGCCGGCAGGACGGACGACTTCCTCTATGGCGTGTTGACGACCGGCGTGTTCTGCCGGCCGAGCTGCAAGGCACGCCGTCCTCTGCGCGAGAATGTACGCTTCTTCCGTGAGGCGAAGGAGGCGGTGAGGGCAGGGCTTCGCCCCTGCAAGCGCTGCAAGCCGACGGATACGCAAGGCGGCGACAGTACTGCACGCATTGCCGCCGCGTGCCGCCGGATCGAGGCGGCTGAAGCAACGCCGCCGCTTGCCGATCTCGCGCGCGAGGCAGGGCTTAGCCCGTTCCACTTCCACCGGCTGTTCAAGGCCGCGACCGGCCTTACCCCGAAGGCTTATGCCCAGGCGGTGAAGAGCGGCCGCATGCGCGAAGGCTTGAGCGACGCCCGCTCGGTAACCGAGGCGATCTACGCCGCCGGCTATTCCTCGTCGAGCCGCTTCTATGAGGCCGACGCGCAGGCGCTCGGCATGGCGCCCAGCCGCTATCGCAGCGGGGGGAAGGGGATTCGCATCCGCTACGCCGTCGAGCCGTGCTGGCTGGGCCTTGCCCTGATCGCAGCGACCGAGAAGGGCATCTGCGCGCTGTTCTTCGGCGATGACGAGGCGACGCTGGTCGCCGAGCTCCGCGATCGTTTTCCCGCTGCCGCCATCGAGCCGGGGGGCAAGGCGCTCGACGCCGAGGTTCGCGCCGCATTGCAGGCGGTCGAGGAGCCGAACGAAGCCGGCAATTTGCCGCTCGACATTCGCGGCACCGCCTTCCAGCAGCGTGTCTGGCAGGCGCTGCGCAGTGTGCCTGCCGGGCGGACCGCGACCTACACGGAGATTGCCAGGCAGATCGGCGATGAAAGGGCCGTACGCGCTGTGGCCGGCGCCTGCGCCGCCAATCCCGTCGCGGTGGCGATCCCCTGCCACCGCATCGTCCGCAAGAGCGGTGACCTCTCCGGCTATCGCTGGGGCGTGGAGCGCAAGCGCCAGTTGCTGACGCGCGAAAGCGGGGGGAAGGCGTGATCCGCTCGCCGCGACCGTGGCGGGCGGGCTCGAGCGAGATGACTATTGGGGTGCACTATTCCCACGCCGTCATCGCGAGGCCCGTAGCGCCGAAGCAATCCATCCACCGCAGGGCAAACCCTTGTGGGCGGGTGGATTGCTTCACCCCGCCCGCAGCAGCTAAGGTCAGCCCGGCTTGGCGACCCGTCAATAGCGGCCGCCGCTCCCGACCGTTGATGGTCCGGTCGGAGGAGGCGAGCTCCCGACGGCGTTTGGCCTGGCCGTCGTCTCAACCGGCGGGGCAGAAAGATTGCGCGCGGTGATCTGCTCGGGCCCGGTCAGGCGGCAATCCTTGTCTTTGTCCGCGTAAGCGAACGCCGGATTGGGACGCTCGACAAATTCCTTCCTATCGACCTTTCCGTCGCCATTGACGTCATAATACTTGAAGTTCGCCACGAGGAAGGTCCTGTCGCTCGTTGCCAGGCTTTGGAATTCAGCCTCGGTCAGGAGCCCACTGCCCGATTTGTTGGCCTTCTTGAACATATCCGCCGTCGCCGCGCGCCATTCATCACAGGTGACGACGCCATCGCGGTTCGCATCGTAACTGCTGATCCCGCTAAGGAAATTCTTATCGAGCGTGGGGACGTCCGGACCTGAAGAGCTGGAGCTGGCACAGCCTGCCGTCAGGCCGGCGGCGAGGCAGACGGTCAGTCGGGCGGTTCTGATGCGCATCGGTCTCGCGCCTTCTCGGGTTCATGACTCGATGATCCGGCGTTCCCAGGGCGCCGTTCACGGCGGTCAATGATTCGGCGAGAAACCTGACCGACGGAAACGGCTTTTGTTGGACGGACCTGAGTTTTCGACCGAAATCTTCGCCCCGCCGCTGGCGATGCACAAAAGGCAGCCCTCGGGCGTTTCTGCGCTCGCGATCAGTTCGCCGCAAAGCAATAAAGCAGGCCCGCACCACCCGTGCTCTTCAGGGCATCCTGGCTGCAGCCGCCCCGCGAGGGATGCGAGGAGTTCCATGATTTGGCGGGCGGCTCTTCGTTGAGGCCGCGGCGGTCGTGATGGCCGAGCATCGCCGCGCCCTCGGTCCCGCTCTTCGTCCAGTTGCCGCAGGTCCGGTCCTCGCCGGCGGGGAAGGCGGTGCCGTTGGGCTGCGAGCCCGTCAGGATGTCGTGCGTATTAGGCTGGTCGCCGCGGCCGTTGACAGGTGCGCCCTTCTCCGTCAGCGCGGTTTCCTTGGAGATCTTATTGTCGGCGCTGTGCAGCTCCGCCACATCCCTGGCGATCACCACGCCCTTGGCATTCTGCCACGGCCCTTTGCCGATTCGGTCGCGCGCATTCACCGCGTCGGCGCCTTGGGTTGACAGGTAAGCGCGCCAGGTCTTGCCGCTCGAGCCGGCGGCCTCAGCAAGGCTCTGGCAGATGCGGTCTGCGCCTTCGAGGCCGCCAAGATCGGCGCCCTTGCCCGAGCCGGCGCTCGAGACGAAAAAGGTCATTTCGTTCTGCTGTGCCTGCGGCGCATCAAAGGGAACCAGTATCGCCAGTGATGCGGCGAATCCAAACCAGTAAGCGTGTTTCATGTTTCCTCCCTATCATGATTTAACCTGCTCCGCTAAGCGGCGAGCATGTTTTGAATGAGGCCTGTTATCGCCGATGGACCGCGATTGCAGCCTCGCGCCGCGACCGTAGCAGGTGCATCAGGAGCCGCAAGCCAGGGCAGAAGCACGAAATCTCACGCTAGCGTGAGCGCGGTCCAAACCGCAATGGCTATGGTAAACGTTAGATCGGCTGGGCAATGGGGGGCCCCTAAGCACCAACTTCGCTGAACGGGCTTCTGAGCCGTTATAAAACAGCTGGGCTCAAGCTCACGTCGGCCTACACAGAACTTGGTTGAAGGCGCTCTTGGTAAGTAGGGCAGTTCATTTTTGTTTTTGAGCTAGTCGTGGGGAGGCGCACTTGCTTAGCTGGGCATGATGCAGCTTGCTTCTCTCGTCATCAAAGCCCCTTGAATGGAAGTTCACGACGCAACCCTCATCACGACGATTGTCCTTAGTTTGGCCTTCGGTTATGCCGGCGGGCTAGCAGCCCGCATTTTGGGCTTGCCAACCATCGTGGGCTATCTCATCGCGGGGATTATCGTTGGTCCCTACACGCCGGGCTATGTCGCCGACCAGAAACTCACGCGCGAACTTGCCGAGATCGGCGTCGCCCTTTTGATGTTCACGGTCGGTCTGCATTTCTCGTTGCGCGACCTGATCGCCGTCTGGTCCATCGCGGTGCCAGGGGCTCTCCTACAGATAGCGATGGCCATGCTGTTGGGCTGTGGCGTTGGTATGGCGCTGGGCTGGCCCGTCCGAGCCTCCTGGATCCTGGGGCTGGCGATTGCAATTTCGAGCACAGCGGTCGCGATTCGCTCGCTCGAAGAACGGGGACAGCTCGCCGCCACTACCGGTCGCATCGCACTCGGCTGGCTCGTGGTGCAGGACATCGTGGTGGTGATTGCCCTTGCTCTCCTGCCAGTCTTTGCTCGCGACTCGAGTGACTTGGTCACCTTGAGCGTGCTCGCCGGCAAAGCAATCCTGTCAACCGCCCTCTTTATGGTTGTTCTTGTTGTGCTCGGAAGATGGTTGCTGCCCGCGGTGCTCGGGTGGACAGCCCGGCTCGGCTCGCAGGAATTGTTCACACTCGGCGTTATCGTCATCGCACTGGGTATTGCTTACGGGTCCACGGCGTTGCTTGGCGTCTCGCTCGCGCTTGGCGCCTTCTTCGCTGGACTTGTGCTTGGCGAGTCGGACCTCAGCCATCAGGCCGCGGCCGAGTCCTTGCCAATTCAGAATATTTTCACCGTGTTGTTCTTCGTGTCGGTCGGCATGTTATTCAACCCGATGCTCCTGATAACGGAGCCGCTGCAAATCATGACTCTCGTGATCGCTATCCTTTTCGGCGGCGGTCTCATCTTCTTTGCCATCATGCTGGCTCTGCGCGTGTCACCCAAGACAGCGGGCGGCGTCGCAGGAGTGCTAACGCAGGTCGGCGAGTTCTCGTTCATTCTGACGGGTGCCGCGGTCGTTTTGGAAATCATGAGCAAGGAGCAGCAGGGAATGCTGCTTGCGGCGGCTCTCTCGTCGATCCTCCTGCACGCGCTGACGATACGCGTATATGGCCGCCTCGGTCAGACGCTGCATCAATGGCCAATGCTGAGGCGCCGCGAGCGGAACATTGATCTGGGCGCGTCAGATATTCGGGCGCTAGCCTCGCTGAGAAAGCACGTCATCATTGTAGGGAATGGGCGGGTCGGCAGCATCGTCGCAACCGCCCTCCGGAGGGCAGGGCAGCCCTTCGCTATCGTCGAAGGAAACTGGCGCAAGGCCAACGCCGCACGGGCCACCGGCACGCCCGTGGTTTTCGGCGACGCGAACTCGTCTCGACGTACTCAAGGCGGCAAGACCGCGTCATGCCCAGCTTATCGTGATCGCCCTGCCCGATGCCTTTCAGAGCCGGCGCGTCGTTGAGCTCGCCCGGCAGATGAATCCAGAGATCAGTATTGCCGCGCGCGCGCACTCGGAAGGGGAATACCGCTATCTCACGGAGGTGGGCTGCGCGCTGGTCGTCATGGGGGAACGCGAGATTGCCCTCAGTATGACCGACTACACGCTGCAGCGGATGGGGTTAAACGCGGCGGCCGCTCAGGCTTTGGTCGATGAGTTGCGCAGCGGTGCGGAGCAACAAGCGGCCAATGGCGATCAGCAGGTTCCGTATAAAATCCCGCCGGACATTTCCTGGTAAAGCCAGCACCAAAGTGATCTCAACGTCGCCTGTGACGTGATCTGGCTTGAGCGAGGCTATAAGGCTTGCCAGCCCTCCAGTCGGCAGCAGCATGCTGCCACCCGGCCAAATTCATTTGGAGCGGTCGTATGTTTAGCGAACCCGCGGATAACATAATTTTTACCGTAACCCCAGCCTTAAGCTGCATCTGATCCGGCTATCATGATTAATACTGGAGGGGCGCACTTAGAGAAGCGGGGATTTGTCATGCGTATTGCGTCGCTGCTATTGGCAACGGGACTTGCTCTTGCGGCATTGACCACGAATGCATTTGCGTCGGTCGTGGCACAGATCGATATCTCCTCGCAAACGATGCGGGTCTATGTGGATGGCGAGCTGCGCCATGTCTGGCCGGTCTCAACCGCGCGGCGCGGCTACCGGACGCCTATCGGCGTCTATCGGCCGACTTCCCTCAGCCCGTTCCACCGGTCGAGCAAATATAACTGGTCGCCGATGCCGCATTCGATCTTCTTCCATGGTGGTTATGCCATCCACGGCTCCTATGAGGTCCGTTCGCTCGGCGGCCCGGCCTCGCATGGCTGCATCCGCCTACATCCGGCCAATGCTCGGGAGCTGTTTCAGATCGTGAGCTATTTCGGCCCGGGCGACACACGCATCGTCATTCGCCCTTAGCCTCGGGCGAAGATGTGGCCGGCGCTGCCTGACGCCTTGCCGCCCGCAGCTCGGCGATAAAGTCGCGCAGTTTCGGCCGCTCCGCCTCGATGAAGGGCAGGGGGCGGCAAAGGTCGATCGCGGCGATGCCGATGCGCCCGGTGAACGCGCCGTTCATGATACCCTCGCCAAGCCGGGCGGACAGCCGCGCCGTCAGGCCATGGCCGATCAGCTGCTGGACGACATCTTCGCCGAGCGCAACGCCGCCAGTGACCGCCAGATGGCCGAGCACGAGCCGGGCCAGCCGCAGCGAACCGAGGAAGCCGGGGCGTCCACCATAGAGCGTGGCGAGACGGCGCAGCATAGCGAGGTTCTCCAGCGCCACGAAGCCGACATCGAGGATCGCAGACGGGCTGACCGCAGTGACCATGGCGACGCGGCGCACCGAAACCGCAATCAAAGCGCGGGCCTGCCGGTCGAGCGGGCGCAGAATCTCCCTTTCGGTCAGCGTCAGCAGCTCGCGCGCATCGAGTACATCGCGGCGATGTTCGTGCAGGCGGCGGCGATGCCACGCCAGTTCCTCGCGTGCGGAGAACAGGCTCTCGATACGGGCCGAGGCCGAGCTGGCGAGGCGCTTATCGGCCTTGTGGAGGGCAGCATCGGCCTCGCTGCGGATCGCGGCGACACGGGCAAGGCGGATAAAGCCGATGATCTCGCGCAGCATGATCATCAGCACGGCAAAGCCGGCAATCAGGGCGAGGATGAGTGCCAACCAGCCGAGCCAGTCCTGGCGTGCGAACAGCCGCCCCACGAAATCCCAGATCCAAAGGCCGATGGCGAGCGAGATGAGGCCACCGATCGCGGAGAGAAACAGCGCTCCCCAGCGCCAGCCGCGGCGTCTCAGCGGATGCGAAGCGGCGGGCCTGCGCGGCTCTGGCAGTTCAGCGTCGCTGACAGTGGCGACATCGGCTGGCGGCTCGGGAGGTGCCTGCAGCCGGGAATCGCCGAGCTGGAAGGCCCTGGGGCGGCGTGGCTTGTCTTCGCCGGTCATTCGAGCCGGTCTCCGATCAGGAATTCGATGGCGCGGTCGAGCCGGATATGCGGCAGCACCGGGTCGCTGCCAAAGCCGGTGGCGCGCGGCACAGGCGGGCGGAAGCGCAGGAAGCGCACGCCCACGCCGTCTTCAGGAACGGTGATCCGGCCGTTGACGGCGGATGGCAGGTCGCCGGGGAACAACGCAATCTCCTCGCGCCCGTTAAAGAGCTGGCCGTCGAGTTTCTCGCCCGGCAGCGGGGTCCCGGCAATGCAGGCGAGCGCCTCGCCGGCTTCCCTCGCCTCTACTTCATGGGTGGCCCGAACGGCGGCAAGCGCGAGCGCCTTCACTTCCGCGCCGGCGAACTCGGCGCGATCGGCGGCTTTCTGCACCAGCTAACTCATGATCGCCTCCAGCCGGTCATGACTGGTGTGATGGATGTGGTCGGCCTTGGTGGCGGCGAACAGAATGCGGTCGATCCGCTTACCGAGGATGCTGCTCAGCCAGCTGTTGGCGCCTGGGCGGAAGCATTGCAGCACAGCGGTCAGGGCGCGTTCCAGATCAGCGAGAGCGGCAGCGCCGGCGTTCATCGCCGAGAGCACATCCACCAGCACGATCTGTCGGTCGAGCCGGGCGAAGTGGTCGCGGAAGAACGGTTTAACGACATGAGCTTTATAGGCCTCGAAACGCCGCTCCATCATGGCATGAAGCGAGCCGCCGGGGACCCGGGCGCCGGGCTCGATGTCGAGCGGCGTGAAGGTGAGAGCGGGCGAGCCCTCGAGGTCGCCTGGCATCAGCATCCGCCCAGGCGTGAGTGTTGAGAGCAGGTTCGGCGCGGCGCGGCAGCGGCGTAGATAGGCGATGAACAGCTCGGCGCCGACCATGGCGGTGGCCTCGCTGGCGGGCGCAGCGGGATCGCAGGTTGCGAGCAGCGCATGCCATTCGCTGGCGAAGCCGCGGCGTTCGGGCGTGCGGCTCATGGCGAGCGCTTCGCGCGACCAGTCCTCATAGGATTGGCGCAACAGTGGCAGGTCGAGCAGCCATTCGCCCGGGTAGTCGACGATATCGACATGGAGGGTCGCGGTGCCGAGCTGCCGGCGCAGGAAGGCGACCGGCTCATATTCCAAGGTCAGGCGGAGCTGGCTGATGCGGCGGGTGCTCTCCGGCCAGTCGGGTGGCTGCTTGGTCAACGTCGCGAGGTGCTCCTCATAGTCAAAGCGGGGCACATCGTCGTCGGGCTGGGGCTCCAGGAAAGCGCGGATCAGGCGTCCCTGTGCGCCCGCGGCGAAAAAGGGCAGTCGCCCGCCACGGATCAGGTTGTGGACGAGGGCGGTAATGAACACCGTCTTGCCGGCGCGGGCGAGCCCCGTCACGCCCAGCCTTATAGGCGGCGAAATCCAGCCCTCCGCCATGGCACCAGCGGAGCGCGCCAAGCCGACGATGTCATCCAAGATCAAGAGCGCACACCGAAACCGCGTTCAGACGAGCCGGCGTTGATGCCGTCTCTCTGAGGCAGATATGCGCAAAATCTCGCGAGGGCAATCCCGCTTTCCAGAGCAGGATCAGTTTCGGTGGAACCACGCCAGCGCGCCCTGGCCGCTTCTCGATTTTTGGTCGCTCGTCGTAAAGGCTCGCTTGGTTCTTTGTTGGTCGCTCGCCATAAGGCTCGCTTCGGTGTTACTCCCGGACGATCTCCACATGTCCCGGCGCGGTACGAGCGAAGCGCTCCGGCCGGTACATATCCTCCACATAGGCGCCCGGATGGGTGTAGCCGCCCGGCGCGACCGCTCGCATTACATAGGCCATGACATAAAGAGCCGGCGTTTTGTTGCTGGCGTCGGTCTTGGTATAGGCGGCCTGGAAGCGGTCGTCGCGGAATGCGGTGTGCACCGGCGAGGGCTGCGTGTCGAGCCAGGGGAAAGCCTTAAGGTCCGTGCCCTTCAGAAGTTTCGGATTCTCGATCTCGAAGCCGGCGGGCAAGCGGTCCTCGACGATGATATGGCCAAGTTTGGCTTCGGTTTCCGCCACCTTCAGCACCACGACGAAGCGGTCGTTCTGCTTCACCTTGTCGAACGCCAGCTCCTTGCCTTCCGGTGAGTAGACCTTGCGCTCAATGGTGAAGCCCGAGGCGGAGGCCGGTTCAGGCTGCGCCGAAGCGCCGTTCACAATGAGCGACACGGAGACCTCTTCGTCCGAGGTGTTTTTCACCACGAAGGGCGAGCCTGCGAGATCGGCGCCGCTCAGCACACGCTGGACCGGGCCGGGCTCCGGCTTGCCGTTCACCTCCAGCTTGAGGCTGCGGCTCTGATTGATCAGCGCGTTCGCGGCGAGCAGCATCCAGGCGTTTTCCTGGGTCGTGGTGCCGGGCACGACGGCGCGGCGCCGGGCGACACTCCGGGCGAGGCTGGTGATGCTGCTCGGCAGCGAGTTGGTTTCGGAGACGAGGGTCAGCGTCGCGGCGGTGTCGCGCAGCGCGGTGCCGTAGTCGGTGCGCAGCGAAAGGCTCGCCGGCGTCGGCTCGGGTTTGAGCTTTGCCAGCGCCGCGTTGAAGGCCCGGTCTGCACGCTCCTTGTCGCCATACATCGCGAGCGCGGCGCCAAGCTGCGCCTGGGCGAGAGGCGTGGCGAAATTCGCCAGCTTCTCGTCGGTGTAGTAGCGCAGATCGCCGACGACGGCCCGGCCGGCGCGTGCCAGGACATAGAGCGCATAGGCCAGTTCCTCACCGCCGCTCTGGAACTCCGACGCGTAGTTCACCGCGTTCTTCAGCCGGTCGAGCGCGTTCTCCAGCACCACCGAGCGCAGCTTATAGCCCTTCTCCTGGGCACGGAGCAGGAAGTCGGTGACATAGGATGTCAGCCATAGATCATAGCCGCCCGGCGACCACAGGCCGAAGGAGCCGCTGGAATCCTGGAGCGAGGCGAGCCGGTCAATCGAGCGCTGAACGCGCTCCCTGGCACCCTGCTCACCGGCAAGCCCTTGGGCGTCTGCCACCTCGTTGAGGTAAAGCAGCGGCAATGCGCGGCTCACGGTCTGCTCGGCGCAGCCAAAAGGATAGCGGTCGAGCGAGAGCAGCAGACCCGGAACGTCGAGCGCCGCCTCGCGCCCGGCCGAGAGCGTGACGCGCGCCGTGCCGGGGATCAGGTCGGTCACGACCTCCGGCGAGATTGTCAGCGTACCGGATTTAGCCGCGAGCGCCTGGAAGGTGCGGCGCGTCACATTCGGCGCGGCTGGCGCGACGTCGAGATTATAGCTGCGCTCGGCGGTGATGCCGCCGGGGCCGTTCACCGCGACTTTGACGGTGCCCTTGCCGAGTGCATTGCCAGCGAGTGGCAAAGTGAGGCTACGGCGCTCGTCCTTCTTCAGGTTGAAAGTCTGCCCGCCGGCATTGCCGCCGCCTAACGTCACGCCGCCTTGCGCTGTGGCGGTGAGGCTGAATTCGCCCGCATCGCCTTCGACATTGGCCACCGAGAGATGCAGCTCGGATTTGTCGCCGATGATCAGGAATTTCGGGGGCGTGCCCTGCACCACGACCGGATCGCGCACGATCACGTCCTGGGTGGCATGGCCGACCTTAGTGCCGCTCCAGGCCGCCGCCATGACCCGGAGCGTGCCATCAAAGGCGGGGATGTCGAATGAGGCCTCCGCCTTGCCGTCGGGCCCGACGGTGAGGATGCCGGAATAGAAGGCGGTCGGCTCAGCGTTCAGCGGCCGGCCATTGCCGGCAAGCCCCGCGCCGTCACCGCCCGAGCGGATGGTACCACGCACGCCCTGCATGCCGTCGATCAGCTTGCCGTAGAGGTCGCGCAGCTCGGTCGCGAGCCGGCGTTGGCCGAAATAATGCTTCTCCGGCTCGGGGACCTGATAGTTGGTGAGGTTGAGAATGCCGACATCCACGGCGGATATGGTGACGAAAGCCTGCTCGCCGGCTTCAGCGCCTGCCACTTTCATCGGGATGGTGAGCTTCTGGTTCGGCCGGGTCTTCTCGGGGACGGTCAGCGACACATCCAGCGTGCGCGGCTTGGCGTCGAACGCGATCCACTTGGCACCGATCGCACGGCCCGGCATGCGCTTGGCGCTCACATCCATCGGCCGATAGAGCTCTGCGAGCACATAGGCGCCCGGTCCCCAGGCTTTATCGACAGTGAACGACACCGACGTCCCGTTCTCCGGCACTTGAACCACCTGGCTGGTCAGCAGCTTGTCGCTGACCACCGCGACGATCGCTTCGCCGGCCATGCGCGGCGAGAGCTGTACCTTCACCGTATCGCCCGGTCTATAGGACGGCTTGTCGAGCGCGAGGTCGAGCACGTCGGGCGTATCGCCGGATTCGGAGGCGTACCAGCCGGCGAAGAAAGCCGTCGAGGCGGGGAGCGCCTGATCGCCGGGAGCGGTCACTTCCAGCCGGAATTGGCCGTATTGCAGGGGCGCATCGATCCGCGCCGGCTTGCCGGCCTCGATATCGACCGTGCCATTGGCGTCCTTGCGGACATAGTTCACTTTCTCGAATTGCCAGCGGCCGTCGCGGCTATACCATTGGAAGCGGGTCTCGATGCGCGACAGCTCCCATTTGAGCCCTTTCATCGCCATTGGCTTGCCTTCGCGGTCGAGCACGACCACGTCGAAGGCGGCGGCACCATTGTCTGGTGCATGATCGCCCGCGAATTGCGGCTTGATACCGATGAACGGCTTGGCGGGTTTCACATCGAAGCTGGTCTTCTCGGTAAGCGCGCGGCCGCTCGGATCGCGCAGGCGGATGACCACGTCAGCCTTCAGCGGCTTGGTGGTCTGGACGAGGGCCGGAAGCTCGGCCTTGACCTGCGCCTCACCATTGGCGTCGGTGTTCGGCAGGCTATCCAGCGGCTTGCGCTGCGGCGCGAACTGCTCGTCCTCGAGCCCAAACTGATATTTCTCGTAGCCCGCCGGACCGGCACCGCGCGCAGAGACGTTCACCTCGCCTTCAAGGCCAAGCTGCGCGGCCGGCGCGCCATAGAGATAACGGCCGTCGATCTTGATGGTGGCCGGCTCGCCAGGGCCGATCACGCTCCTGTCACTGGCAAGCTTCATCTCCAGCCGCTCGGGCGTATAGTCCTCGACGAGGAAGGACAGCTCGCCGATCGCCGGGCTTTTCGGGTCCGCATGAGCGCTCACACGCCAAGTGCCGGTCATAGCGGTGGTCGCGAGCGGGATAGTCAGGCTGCGGCCGCCCGCGCCTTCATCCTTGAGCAGCTGGCGCTCGCTCTCGACATTGTCCGGCCGCATGATCTTCAGGGTCAGTGGCACGCCGGGAACAGCCTTGCCGGCGGCATCGCGCAGGAGGCCGGTGAGGAACACCTTCTCGCCCGGACGATAGACGCCGCGCTCGGTATAGAGCATGGCATCAAGCGGCCCGGGCGCCTGCCGGCCACCGACACCGCGGTCGGAGAGGTCGAACGCCCCCTTGGTCAGGTCGAGGAAGCCGTAATCGCCATTGCCGTTGCGGGCGACCACCAAGGCCGGGGCCTGCCCGCCTTCGCCACGGGTGAAGCCGGCGTCGAAATGCGCATAGCCTTTGTCGTCACTCGTCTTTGTGGCGAGCACCTCGTTGTTGCGGGCGAGCAGGCGAACTTCAATGCCGGCTTTGCCCTTGGCGTCCGCCAGCGAGCGCACGAAGGCATGGACGCCATCCGCGCCGGACATGGCCGTGAGGCCGAGATCGGAGACGACGAACCATTGCGTGGCCTTGTAGCCGCCTTCGTCATACTGCTCCTCGGCGGCGGCCTGGGCCGCGTCGGGCGCCGCGCTGCCGTCGGAGGGCGAGGCCGTTAGCACATAGAGGCCGGGCTTGAGGTTTGGCAGCAGCTCATCGACCGGGAAAGCGACCGTGGCCTCCTCGTTCAACTTGGTGGTGACGGGCATCTCGCCCTTCCACAACAGCTGCCCGTATTTGTCCTTCATCTCGGAGACTTTGTAGCTCTCCAGCTGCTCGGTGAAGGAGCCATCCAGCACTTCCTGCGCGATGCGCCGGTCGCCGATGACATAGATCGCCGCCTTTACCAGCTTGGTGTTGGTTGCGACCACCGGGATGCCCTGCTGTCCCGTGCGCGGCAGCACATAATTCTGCGTGGTGAAGCGCACCGACGGCTTGCGGTCGCGGACATAGACGGTGATGTCGATCGGCTTGGCGAGGTTCTCGTCAACGGAAGACGGCAGGCCGGGGCGCACCTTCACCTGATAGCGCCGGCCGTGCAGCAGCTCCTCCACGCAAAGCTGTTCGTTTTCGACGCGGACGGCGGCGGGATCTTCGCCGTTCACGGAAACGAACTTGGCGAAATCGACGCGACTTTTGGCCAGCGGCTCGGAGAATTGCAGGCACAGCCGCGGCGAGGCGGCCTCGCTGTCGACCGTATAGTCGAGCATGCGGAAGCCGTGCTCGGCGAGCACCTGCTCATAGGTGGCGCGGATCTCGGCATTGTCGGCAAGCGCGAGACTGAGGCGATAGGCATCGAGAGCGCCCCGCCATTCGTAGCGGGTGGTCAAGGTCTGCGCCAGCAGGGCGAGTGCCGCGGCCTTGGTCGGGGCGGTCTTGGCGCGCTGATAGGCGATATAGGCGGAGGAAGCTGCGTTGCGCTGGAAGGTGGCTTTCTCGACCTCCTGCGAGGTCTCGATCGCGACATAGGCGCGGGCGAGCGACAGCCAGGCATCGGCATCGTTCTTGTCGAGCACCACCGCGGAGGCGAAAGCGCCGGTCGCCCGGCGAAGGTCGTTGGCCTTCAGCGCGGCCTGGCCTTTGGTCTTGAAGCCTTTCGCCGTATCGCCGGAGGCCGGCCACTGCGCGATCAAATAGGCTTCGAACTGGCGGGCGTTCCGATCGGTTTCCTCGTGCACGAAGGGCTTTTCCTGCGCGATCGCAGGGAGGGCGCAGAAGATCGCCGCGACAAAAAAAACGAGATGCAACAAAGACTTCATGAAATGCCCCGTACGAAATTTACGCAAAAGCAACGCCAAGGCGAAGGCTGGTTATGGAATGCTGGCGGCACAATACGCGATTACGCGCGCTTGTCTATGACGCCCGGGTCAATTTCGACGGGAAAGGCTGAACAATCGCCGAACGAGCCAGGGAAGCCATGGTGTCGCCCGCGTTCAGCTCAACCACGGGCGCTGGGTCGGGCCGAAACTGTTCTCGCGGCGGCGTCCTGGCGTGCAGCGCACGGGGTCTGGCGAGTATTAGCTTTGTGAGGTGAAAGGCATTGATCGGCAGCAGGATCATGTGCAGCAGCATGATGGGATGAATGCCGCCCATAAAGGCGAAGATGATGAAGGTGACATTGCTCGCGAGCGCGAACAAACGAAGCCGGACCGGATTGCTGAATGAAAAGGTAACAAGCACGAGCAGGCTCGCGGTGTAGCCGATGGCCTCCGTCAGAGAATCCGCGCCAAATTCGTGCATCGATCCGCTCCCGAGCGGCTTTTCGTGCCGCATAATGCCCACCAAGCGCCGTTCGGCGCATAACCCGACCGGGTGATTCCCGCGCGGCGGCTCCGGACTGCGCTTCCCGCGCCTCGTACAACGCCAAAACGGGCGGCAACTGGCCAGCAATACGCGGCCGTTATGCATTCGTCGCGCGAGGGGGCGATTCGGTTCTAGTCAAGAAAGTGTAGTTGAATGGTGAGCGCGCGACGTGGTGGCGGGCATCATCGCGGTCAGAGCAGCTTGCCCGGATTGAGGATGCCCTTCGGGTCGAGTGCGCGCTTGATGGCGCGCATCATGTCCATCTCGACCGGGCTCTTCACGCGCGGCAAGAGCGCCCGCTTCATGCGGCCGATGCCATGCTCGGCGCTGATCGAGCCGCCCAGCTCCAGGACGATGGTGTTCACCGCACCCGTCACCTCATCCCAGCGGGCGAGGAACGCCGCTTTGTCCATGCCAGTCGGCTGGCTGACATTGAAATGGATGTTGCCGTCCCCGTAATGGCCGAAGGGCAGAGGCCGGCAATCTGGCAAAATTGCCTTCACGGCATCGGTTGCGCGGCGAAGAAATTCGGGCAGGTCGGCGACCGGCACCGAAACGTCGCTCTTAATGCTGCCGCCTTCGTAGAGCTGCACCTCCGACATCATCTCGCGGATGTGCCAGAAATCCTGCGCCTGCCCGAGCGAGGCGGCGAGCGCGGCATCAGCGACCAGCCCTTCCTCGATGGCGCGCGTCAGCACTGCTTCGAGCGGCGCGCTGGCACCGTCCTCGCGCTGGCTGGCGATCTCCATCAGTACATACCAGGGATTGCTCGACTGCAGCGGGTCGCGGGTGCCATCGGCATGGCGCAGCACGAAGTCGAGGCCGATGCGCGGCATCAGCTCAAACGCTGTCAATTCGCCGGCACTCATCTCCAGCGCGAGATCGAAGAAGCGCCCGGCGTCCTCGGCGCTGGCGAGGCCGACAAAAGCCGTGGCGCGGGACTTCGGCCGCGGCAGCACGCGCAGCACGGCGGCGGTGATGATGCCGAGCGTGCCCTCCGAGCCGATGAACAGGTCGCGCAGGTCGTAGCCGGTATTGTCCTTGCGCAGGGCTCTTAGCCCGTCCCAGATGCGCCCGTCGGCGAGCACCACCTCCAGGCCAAGCACCTGCGCGCGCGCATTGCCATAGGCCAGCACCTGCAGCCCGCCGGCATTGGTGGCGAGGTTGCCGCCAATCTGGCAGGAGCCTTCCGAGCCGATGCTCAAGGGAAACAGACGGTCGATATCCTCGGCGGCTTTCTGCGCCGCGGCCAGCGTCACGCCCGCCTCGATTACCATGGAATTGCCGCGCGGATCTTGGCTGCGGATGCGGTTCAGGCGGCCAAGGCTGACGACCACCTCCGGGCCGAAGGGGATCTGTGCGCCGGTCAGGCCGGTATTGCCGCCCTGCGGGACTATGGCGGTGCCGGTTTCGCTGGCAAGCGCGAGGATGCGCGACACCTCCTCGGTCGAGCCGGGGCGCAGGATTAGCGGCGTCTTGCCTTGATAGAGCCGGCGCCACTCGACGAGATAAGGCTGCTGCGCATCCGGCTCGGTGATCGCGTATTTCTCGCCGACGATCGCGATGAATTTGGCGAGCGTCTCCGGCGATGGGGCGGCAATCTCGGGGAAACTGGTTTCGTAAGCCATGATCGTACTATTCCGGGCGGGGAGCGGCGGCGCGGCGCAGCCGGTCGTTGATCGCTTCGCCAAGACCTTCGGCAGGGATCGGCGCAACGGCTATGCTGTCTATGTTCGGTGCATCCAGCTCGCGCAGATAGGCGAAGAGATTGGCGGCGGCTTCGCGCAGGTCGCCCGTGGGGCTGAGATTGAGCGCATGTTGGCGGCCCGGCATGTGCGGACCGAAGCCGAGAAACGCCTCGCCGGGGCGCGGCGCTTCGGCATCGAGGCGCAGCGGCGCGCGAGGCGCATAATGTGATGACAGCATTCCGGGGGCCGCTACCCGCCCGCCGGGCGCCGAGCGCCGCAGCTTGCGGCCGAGAACTTGCTCGATCTCCTCCGCCGCAACCGCGCCGGCGCGGAGCAAAGTCGGTTCACCATCGGCGAACGCGACAATGGTGGACTCCAGCCCCGCCTCACACGGCCCACCATCGAGGATCAGCTCGACCTTGTCGCCGAAATCCGCCGCAACATGCTCAGGACGCGTCGCGCTGACCCGCCCTGAGATGTTGGCGCTCGGCGCGGCAATCGGCAGGCCGGCCGCGCGGATCAGCGCCAGCGCCAGCTCATGCGAAGGCACCCGCAGCGCGACAGTGGGAAGACCGGCGCTGACGAGATCGCTCAAACCCGCATCCTCGCGCAGGGGCACGACGAGCGTCAGCGCGCCGGGCCAGAACGCCTTCGCCAGCCTCTCCGCCTCATCTGAGAACAGGCCATAGCGCTTGGCTTCGTCGAGGTTTCCCACGTGCACGATCAGCGGATTGAAACGCGGCCGGCCCTTTGCTTCGAATATGCGCGCCACCGCTCGCCCGTCGCGCGAATTGGCGCCGAGGCCGTAAACGGTCTCCGTCGGGAAGGCGACCAAGCCGCCGCCGCGAATGATTCGGGCGGCCTCTTCCATGGCATGAACGATCATGGACCCGAGCTTACTCACAGGACCTCGACTGCGCCAGCCTCCTGCGCCGGAGGAGGCTGGGGATATCGCCAAACCCCCGTTTGCTGCGACTCACGTGCCCTCCCATCATCGCCGCAAATCGAGTTGGGGGACGAAAAGACATGGATGCCCATGCCATCATCGGTGAACTCGCCAATTCGCGGGGCCTGCCGCGCGCGGCTCTGAAAGCCGCCTCCGAGCAGCGAGAGGAACTGGCGCCGCTCTTCATCGCCGAGATCGAGCGGTATGTGGCCGCGGACCCGGAGGACCGGGCGCAGCCGGATGCGCTGTTCTTTATGTTCCACCTGCTCGGTGAGTGGCGCGAAACCTCGGCCTATCCGGCGCTGGCGCGGTTTCTGCGCTTGCCATGCGAGGAGCTGGACAGGATTCTCGACGATGCGATCACTATGACGGCACATCGTGTCATGCTGGCCGTGTTCGACGGGGATCCGCAGCCGCTCTACGACATTATCCTCGACCCGGACGCGAGCGCGTTCATTCGCGGGCGGATTTGTGAAACCCTGGCCATTCTGGTCGGCCAGGGAAGGCTGGCACGGGATGACGTTGCTGCGTTCCTGCGTGAGGGCTTCACGAAAATTCAGCCGCAGGGCGCCAACTTCGTCTGGGATGGCTGGCAGAACGCCATCGCCATGCTGGGGCTTGAGGAGCTGACGCCGCTCGTCGAAGAGGCGTTCCGGCGTGAATATATCGAGCGGGAAATTTGTGATTTCATGTGGTTTCAGAAGAGCCTCCAGCAAACGCTGGCATCGCCGGACAAATATCACTGGCTGGACGATCAAGACCATCAGCTGTTCGGCAACACCGTCGAAGAGTTCTCGGGGTGGTTTGGCTTTACCGACGCCTACCGGCGCGATCTGGAGCGGTCGCGTCTGGAGACCCTCCGTTGGCTCGAGCATAAAGAGCCGATCCTCAATCCCAACCGGGCTTCTGGTCGAAACGATCCCTGCCCCTGCGGCAGCGGCAAGAAGTTCAAGAAGTGCTGCCTGAACTGAGCGGGTAGGATTTGGCGGCTTTGCGCAGCTTGGTTGAAGAGGCAGCACAGAGCGCAATTGTCAGATAGACCCAGGCCGGTGGCTGCATCAGCGCAAGAACTGGCGCGGCTTGCTCCGGCAGCCGGGCACAGGCGAAGCGGCGGGCAGCCGGCGAGCCCAGTGCCTTGTGGCGGCTGCCCGGGCGGTCCATAACCGCCACCGGCACGAGCTCGAAGATCTCCCGCCATTTGTGCCAGCGGTGGATTTGCGTGAGATTGTCGCCGCCCATCACCCAGACAAAATCAACGGCCGCAAAACGCCGCCGCAGAAATGCGAGCGTGTCGGCGGTGTAGAACGGATGCGGCAAGTGAGCCTCGAACCCGGTCACATCGATCCGGGGATGTGACGCCACCACCCGGGCACGAGCGATTCGTTCGGCAAAGCTGGCGAGTTCACCCTTGTCCTTCAGCGGATTGCCGGGCGTCACCACCCACCACAGGCGGTCGATGCCGAGCCGCTCCAGCGCCAGGAGACTGATATGGCGGTGCCCCGCATGCGCCGGATTGAATGAGCCGCCAAGCAGGCCGATGCGCATGCCCGGCAAAGCCATCGGCGGCGTTGGCCGCATGGCTTAGCCCGCGGACTTGGCGGGCACGGCCGCGCCTTTGCCAAGCCGGATGGCAATCGAGCGCCGGTGCGCGTCGAGCCCCTCGACGGTGGCGAGTGTCATTGCGGCCGGACCGAGGGCGGCAAGGCTCTGTGCTGTAAGGCGCAGGATGGAGGTGCGCTTCATGAAGTCGAGCACGCCAAGGCCGGAGGAGAAGCGCGCTGTCCGCGCAGTTGGCAGCACATGGTTGGAGCCGGCTACATAGTCGCCGATCGCCTCCGGCGTGTGGCGGCCGATGAAGATTGCGCCGGCATGGCGGATTTCAGCGAGCAGGCTTTCGGCGTCGGCGGTCGCGAGCTCCAGATGCTCGGGCGCAATGCGGTTGACCAGAGCCGGCGCCTGGCTGAGCCGCTCGACGATGATAATCGCGCCGTAATCCCGCCAGCTCGCACCGGCGACGCCGGCGCGCGGCAAATCGGCAAGCTGAGCCTCGACGGCGGCCGCCACGGCATCGGCGAAGGCTTCGTCATCAGTAATGAGAATGGACTGAGCGGCCTCGTCGTGCTCGGCCTGGGCGAGCAGGTCGGCGGCGATCCAGTGCGGATCGTTCTCACTGTCAGCGACGATCAGCACTTCAGAAGGGCCGGCGATCATGTCGATGCCGACCGTCCCAAATACGTGCCGCTTCGCCGCGGCGACATAAGCATTCCCCGGCCCGACGATCTTGCCGACCGGCTTGATGCTCTCGGTGCCGTAGGCAAGCGCCGCTATCGCCTGCGCGCCGCCGATCCGGTGGATTTCCTCAACGCCAGCGATGTGGGCGGCGGCAAGCACCATCGGATTGAGTACGCCGCGCGGCGCAGGAACCGTCATGACGAGGCGCGGAACGCCGGCAACTTTCGCCGGAATGGCATTCATCAATACCGACGAAGGATAGCTCGCCATGCCGCCCGGCACATAAAGGCCGACGGCATCAATGGGCGTCCAGCGATGGCCGAGCTCGGCGCCGGTTGAGTCGGTATAGCGGTCGTCTGAAGGGAGATGGCGCCGGTGATGCGCACTGATGCGTGCTGCGGCAAAGTTGAGAGCGTCGAGGTTTTCACGACCCACAGCCGCCAGACCCGCCTCGATTTCCGCAGGCTTTACGCGCAGGCCATCCGGGCTCGCTTCATTTTGATCGAAGCGGCTGGTGAAATCGCGCACCGCCGCATCGCCGCCATCGCGCACGGCACGCAGGATATCGCGGACGACATGATCGACGTCTTCAGCCTGCTCGCGTTTCGCCGCCAGCAAGGACTGGAAACGCGGCTCGAATGCGCTGTCGCGGATGTCAAGGCGTATGGCCATGGGCTCAGCTTGAAGTCTTGCGGCTGGTCAGGATCTCGGTGTGCTCCGGCTTGTGCCGTGTGCGCCAGACCGGCCCCAGATCGCGCAGTTCCGCCTCGATGCACTCCACCCGAAGGCGGATCGCGCCGCCGCCGGCAAAAACCAGATTGATGTAGCCGCCCGGCGGATCGCCCGGCTCGAAATGCACGGCGAGAAGGTCTTCCACGCTGTTCTTGCGATCGAGGGGAAGATCGCGGTATTGGGCGCCGAGCACCCGCTCGAAACGCAGGGCCGCCTGGCGGCGCTCATACAAATTTCCTTCCGATGCGCCATTGGCGCCTGCCTTCAGCCAGTCGAAGCGTTTCAGCACAGCGACAAAGCGATGCTCCTTCGGCAGAAACGTAAGCTCATCGATCCGCACGATGGCGTCCTGGAGCTGGGCTGAGATAATTCTAAGGTCGTCCTGATCCAGGGCGATGAGTCTCAGAAGGTCCATAGGGGCGAGCCGCGGCAAAGGGAAGGTTTATCCTTGCGCAAGACCGGAAAGCTCACCCGGAGGCAGCTTTTCGCGCGTAGCATGATTTAATGCGCTACGCGCGAAAACACAATTGCACTTCCCTTCAAAGTTTTGTCCCTAAGAGGAAGTGAGCGTCCCGCCCCAGGCGTTTCAACCTTGCAGCCGCTCGATCTGGGCGCCGCAATTGCTGAGTTTTTCCTCCAGCCTCTCGAAGCCGCGATCGAGGTGGTAGACACGGTTGATCTCGGTGTCGCCACGCGCCATCAGGCCGGCAATCACCAAGGACACCGAGGCCCGCAAGTCTGTCGCCATCACCTCGGCACCGCGAAGGCCGGCAACGCCGCTCACCGTGGCAGTATCGCCGGCGATCGCGATCTCCGCGCCGAGCCGGGCGAGCTCCTGGACATGCATGAAGCGGTTCTCGAAAATCGTCTCGCGGATCTTCGATGTGCCGCCCGCGATCGCCATGAGTGCCGTGAGCTGAGCCTGAAGATCGGTCGGAAAGCCGGGGAATGGCTGCGTCTCGACGGTCACAGGCGCAAGACCATGGCCATTGCGGGCCACTTTGATGCCGCGTGGGGTCTCGGTGACCTCGACGCCGGCCTCGCGCAGCACATTGATCGGCTCGGCAAGGAGATCCGCACGGGCCCCTTCGAGCAGCACATCACCGCCAGTTGCCGCGATCGCCATGGCATAGGTGCCGGTTTCGATGCGATCTGGCAGCACGGTGTGGACCGCGCCTTCGAGCTGGTCCACGCCCTGAATATAGATCGTCTGTGTGCCGGCGCCTTCGATGTGAGCACCCATTTTCACCAGGCACTGCGCGAGATCGCCCACCTCCGGCTCACGCGCGGCATTCTCCAGGACGGTCTCGCCCTTCGCCAGCGTCGCCGCCATCAGCACATTATGGGTCGCGCCGACCGAGATTTTGGGGAAACGGACCCGCCCGCCGCGCAAGCCCTGCTTCGCCTTGGCGAGGACATAGCCCCCTTCAAGGTCCATCTGCGCACCCAGATTTTGCAATCCCGTCAGGTGCAGATCGACCGGCCGCGTGCCGATCGCGCAGCCGCCGGGGAGCGAAACGGTGGCCTCGCCGTGCCGGGCGAGCAGCGGCCCGAGTACCCAGAAGCTGGCGCGCATGCGGCGCACCATGTCATAAGGCGCGCGGCTATCGACGATATCGCGGGCGGTGAGGTGAAAGGTCTCGCCGATATGCCCGTTATGCGCGCGCTTGCCGTCCACCGCACAGTCGACGCCATGATTGCGCAGAATCCGCGCCAGAAGCGTGACGTCGGCAAGATTGGGCACGTTCTTGAGTGTCAGACACTCGGGCGTCAGCAGGCTTGCGATCATCAGTGGTAGCGCTGCGTTCTTCGCTCCGCTGATCGGAATGGTGCCGTTGAGCGGGTTGCCGCCCGTAATGCGAATACGATCCATGGAATGCCGCCGGAAAAAAGCGCGAAGCGCCGTTGGCTTAAGATTTAGCGGACGGTTTTTTCCGGCGCAAGTCCGGTGGCAGGCTCGCCGCCCGGCGGTTCGGTTTCGCCGCTTCCCTGACGGGCTCGCGATTGCGCTTTGCGCTTCTTCAGATTCGCCCTGAGCTCCGCTGCCAGGCGCTCTTTCCGCTCCGCTGTCTTATCGGCTTTTGTCATATGCCTGGGCCGCCTTCGTGCGCAGCAGAGTGTAACCGGCCGGGAAGCTTGATTTTAGCAGATCGAACCTGACATTTGAGTCCCACGCCATTCCCTCCGTGACAATGCCTAACACTCAAATGGCAGGTCAATTCGATCCGCCCAACAAAGAAGCTAGGGGTTCGAAGCGTTAGATTTCGAACCACTAGCCCCGTGATTCGCAGGGAGAGAGCAGCAATTGCTCGGCTATTCCTGGCCCTGCGGCGGGATCAGCGACAGGCGCGCCAGCAGCGCAACCAAATCGGCCTGCCGGTGCGTCGCAGTCTTGGCCATGATCGATTTCAGCTGAATTCGCGCCGTTCCGACGGTGATGCCCTGGCCTTCCGCGAATTCGGTGATGGTTGCTCCGCGCGCCAGCGCGAGCGCGAGCCGCGTTTCAGCGGGCGTGAGCGAGAAGCCGTGACGCAGGATCAATTCCGGCGGCGTCACCTGGGTATCCGGATCGATCAGCAGGATCATCGCTTTCGCGTGCTGGAACACGTCCTGGGCGGCGCCGAGAATCGGCATGCCAAGCGCGAAAAATGGCCGGCTCGCCGGATCGCGGCGCGGAATTGCCGCAAATGTCTGCAGCTGCGCAGGGGGGGAGGTGGGTGTGGCGAGAATGCCGCCTATCAGGCGCTGCAGGGTGGCGTTTGCCTCCTTGTGGCAGGTCATAAGCCCGCCCTGCGCGATGCGGATATCGCGCTTCAGAAACTGCTCCGTCTGTTTGTTGTAGCGATGGACCTTGCCGGTGCAGCTCAGCAGGATCGCCCCGCAGCACATCTTTTCGAAAGCATCCAGCATGCCGTCGCCCTTGGCGATCGCCAAGCGGCTCGCGACATGCGCTGCGCAGCGCATATGCGGCATGATGCTGCGCATCGCCTCGACTTCAGAGGCGCCGTAGGGCTCACGTTTGGCGAGCCGCTCGACCGTGAATGCCGTGGTCCAGCCATCGACCTCGCTTAGGAAACAGCCCGCGCCCCAGCGAAACCCGTGCGCGTTGATGAACTCGGCGTTGAACGGATGCCGGTCCAGCTCCTCGCGGGTGAACAGGTCGGATTCCGTCATGACCGGACGGGAGTGACGCAGCGGCCAACCCCGTGCCAGCCGCTCGTTTCGGGCGTGCCAGCCCTCTTCGAAGAACGCATGGGCGAGTTCATCGAGTCCGGGCGACCACATGGCGCCGATATTGCTCGAGGGGAAAGCGATGAGACAGCTGCCGTCCGCGCCGAAGATACCGCTGGCCTTTTCTAGCGTTGCCGTCCAGAGGTCTGGCCGGGCGGCAGCTTCGTAAAAGCTTTGGGTTAACTCGCTGAGCTTGCCGAGGTGGGGTCGCATCGATGTCCTCCGCTCTGACGCATGAACGACGAAACCTGCTGAGGCCGAAGCTGGGCTGCAGGCTCTCATCCCCATGTTACGTAAAGCAAGGCGAATCAGATCTTTGGCTGCGCGATTCCCTGTGTCTGGCCGGCGACTTTGGCGCTTTTTTCGATTTTCCGGAGTGGACAGCAACCTGTCGCGAACACATTTTCTCCGCAGAGAACTGCCAGAGTTACGCAGGTGAATTCGCCGATGATTTGCGCGTTTGCAAAAACGATGTGTGGCGCGGGGCTTAGCCGCACCACACCATCAAGTTGCGCAATTTGCGTTACGAGGTACCGCCTGCAAAATCCAGGTCAGACGTTTTATTCGCTTACCGCCTGAAGTAACAAAATAGTATTGATTTTATCGTCCACGGAATGGAATTTACGCGTTTTAACGGCTTGTCTCATCTCCCATTTGGGATATGAGACGTGCCAAACTCGCACACTGTTGCCGTTTTGCCTCGGTTATTTGCTTGGGTCTCGCTGCCAGGCGGTGCGACGTGCCATTTGCAACCGCGTTGCGTCTCCAGTTTTCGCATAATGTTGCTCACTTCGCGGCAGAAATGATACAGATGCAGTGGCCTATTCACCGCGGTCATGCTGCGCGGCCACCACTCACCCGCAAAAGCACTCTGGTCAGCCGAGCGCTTTTCCGCTATCAGAGGGCATGATAACGGGCGAATGCAACGCCACCCCCATCCGATCTGCTGCAGTAGCTCAGTGGTAGAGCACTCCCTTGGTAAGGGAGAGGTCGACAGTTCAATCCTGTCCTGCAGCACCACCTTTTTTCGTCGCAAGTTTGAGAGTTATTGACTCTGAGGCACGCAATTCACGCAATTGCGGTGTTCTCATTGTCGAATCACAAGCGAGACATTGTTTTCGGATGACTGGACCTGCTGGCCCGATGGCGACCCCGCCCGTGCCACCCAGCTCCCGCATCGCCCAGCAACGCTACTGCTGGATGGTTTGGTACCCCAGCCACCGCGGCTCCCCGGCTTTACCTCCATGGTCCGGCGCGATCCCATTGGCATAGTCGCCTCCATCTCCGATGAGATCGTGCGCCGCGAGGTGTTCGGCCCGGTCGTTTCCGTCACCCGCTTCACCGAGCCGGAAGAGGCCATCGCATGGGCGAACAACTCGGATTATGGCCTTGCCTCCTCGGTGTGGACCAAGGATTTCGGCAAGGCGATGCGGGTGGCGGCGCGCCTTCGCTATGGCTGCACCCGATGCCCTTTGACGTCGTCTCGACTTGCTGACCAACTGACGTTGCACGAACCTGCATGGCGTTGCGATACTTCACGCCAGTGGGCTCACTGATCGCAGTTGGAGCATGTTGGCAGGTCAATGCGAGCTCATGTCCTTCACGCTCATGCAGCTCCGATTTTTTGTGGTGGCAGCAGAGAAGCAAGCTGAAGGTTCGTAGCAGCCAGGCATTGTCATGTACGTCCATTCGGTTCTCCGGAGAATCAGTGACGTTTGGCGACATCAGCTGACATCCTCAGCACCGAATGGACAACCTCCTGAAAGTTCATACCTAGAGCGCTGGATGTTCCGCTGACGCGGAGCTGCGCTCTAACTTTTTGTTGTGCATCGGATTATCAGAAAAGTGCGTACACTTTTCGGTCCGATGCACTAAACAGGAGACATGGGAGGTAAGCTGGCGGCTTGCCGGAGTTAGTGGTCAACCGACACTCATCGAAAGTCAGATGAACGTGTACGGCTGCGCTAACGGTTGGCTCTCAGGGTGCCCGGCCGCCATGATGACGAATTCCGTCAAATTCTGGCCCTGGATCACGCGAGTCTGCGCTCTTCAGTCGGGTGAAGCGTCTGCCAGCTCGGCAATGCGATTGTTGGCGCGGCGGAGCCGCCGACAGAGCTCGCGGTTGATGTTCTGGAGCACCATCACATAAGCGTAGATGTCGGCCTTGTAGTAGGCATAGAGGTTGCGCGTCGTGAGCTCGTACAGTACGGCCGGGCTCTCCACGACGACGGTGGCTGATCGGTTCTGCATTTCGATGAGGGTCATTTCGCCGAAAAAATCACCAGGTCCGAGGTCCGTCATGCGGATGACGTGACCCGAATCCCCGAGCTTGCTCACCACCAGCTCGCCGGAGTGAACAACATACATAGAGTTCCCCGGCTCGCCTTCCGCGACGACAGTTGAACCGGTGTCGAAGCGGCGCTCGACCAGCATTGAAATCAGGAGATCGAGACTGGCGTCTGAGAGGCCACCGAAGAAAGGTGTAGCGACCAAGAACGCCTTCAGATCGGGCGTGCTGACAACCATCCGTCTAATATACGCCCGCTGCCGAAACTTGGCACTACCTTATCGTTGCGCCCGCCGGATGGCGGCCTACTCCGCGGCGATCTTGACGAATTTCCCCTGCGCCAGCGGGCAGCGCGCCCACAGCGCGCCGAGCGCGGTGACCAGCCAGTCGATATGCTCGTCCTTGTGGAGCGGCGTTGGCGTCAAGCGGATGCGCTCGGTGCCGCGGGCAACCGTCGGGTAATTGATCGGCTGCACATAGATGCCGTAATACTCCATCAGCGCGTCGGTCACCGCTTTGCAATGCACCGGATCGCCGACCAGCACCGGCACGATGTGACTGGGATTGTCCATCACCGGCAGACCGCGGGCAGTCAGCTTGGCCTTCACCGTCCGGGCACGCTCCTGATGCCGGGCGCGCTCCAGCTGGCTTACCTTCAGGTGCCGGATCGATGCCAGCGCTCCGGCCGCGATCGCCGGGGCGAGCGAGGTGGTGAAGATGAACCCCGGCGCATAGCTGCGGATCGCGTCGCAGCAGGCACGCGAAGCGGCGATATAGCCGCCCATCACGCCAAAACCCTTGGCGAGCGTGCCGTTGATGATGTCGACGCGGTGCATCACCCCGTCGCGCTCGGCGATACCGCCACCGCGCGGGCCATACATGCCGACCGCATGCACCTCATCGAGATAGGTGAGGGCGCCGTATTTTTCAGCCAGGTCGCAGATCGCGGCGATCGGCGCGATATGGCCGTCCATGGAATAGACGCTCTCGAAGGCGATGAGCTTCGGGGTCGAGGCGGGGTATTCGCGCAGCAGCTCTTCGAGATGCGATGGATCGTTGTGGCGGAAGATGCGCTTCTCGCCGCCGCCATGGCGGATACCGGCGATCATCGAGGCATGGTTCTTCTCGTCGGAGAAGATCACCGTGCCGGGCATCAGCTTGACGAGCGTCGAGAGCGTCGCGTCATTGGCGATATAGGCCGAGGTGAACAGGAGCGCGGCCTCCTTGCCATGCAGGTCGGCCAGCTCTTGCTCCAGCTCGACATGATAGTGCGTGGTGCCGGAGATGTTGCGGGTGCCGCCCGACCCGGCGCCGACCGCGTCGATCGCCTCATGCATGGCGGCGCGGACAATCGGCGACTGGCTCATGCCCAGATAGTCGTTGGAGCACCACACCGTCACCTCGCGCACTTCGCCGTCCTTGCGCTGATCGGCCTGCGGATAGGCGCCGCAGCGGCGCTTCAGGTCGGCGAACACCCGGTAGCGGCCCTCCTCGTGCAGGCTCGCAATCTGCGCCTCAAAGAGTTTGCCATAATCCATTTTCGCCTCCCTGCAGGCGCGCGCGGGAACGCGCGCCCCATCATCTCAAATTGTGCCTGCCGGCTCTCTCATCGCCCAGATCGGAAGCGTCCTTGAGCCCGCGTCCCCGAGCTCTGCTAAATCTGCACCGCCGATCATCGTCATCATGAAGTACCATTGCCCCAAGGCGTGACCGAAGCGGGACAAAGTGACAGGCGATACACCGTAGCAAAAATGTTGCCTTTGATAACCTCACAATGAGGACTGGAGAGCGCGATCCTTCGCGTTGCGGTCATATATAATCGCGCGAATATGGCCGCAGCGCGGGCGGAACATGCCCCAAAGCAGGCTCTTCCAAGGAAAGGTTTTGCATACGCCTTCCATTCCGGCTTTGATCTCGCGCAACTGTAAATAACCGGAAATGGCAAATTCCCCCAAATCGGTGAAAAACCCGCCATTTCATCATCCGGGTCGTCGTGATTTGCCTTTGCAGGGAAGAGGGCTGGAGCCTCACTCCCGCCTCACTCTTTTGCTGGCTGCGATCGGGAGGGGGCACCGCTTTGCAGAGTTTACGCCCATGAGATGCCCGTTCCTCACTCTTCTCTTCCTCTGCATCGCCGCCGCCGTTCATGCAGAGACCGCGCCGAAACTGTCGCTGCCGCTCGCCTGCACGCCGGGTAAGGATTGCTTCATCCAGCAATATGTCGATGTCGAGCCCGCAGCGGGTACCAAGGATTACACCTGCGGCATTGCGACTTATGACGGACATTCGGGCACCGATTTTCGCATTCTCTCCGTCAAGGCAGCCGAAGCCGGCGTTCCGGTGCTCGCATCTGCCGCAGGGCGCATCAAGGCCGTGCGCGACGGCATGGCGGACCGGCTGGTGATCTCGGCCGAGGAACGAGCGTCGGTCAAGGACCGGGAATGCGGCAATGGCGTCGTCATCGATCACGGGGCTGGGTGGGAGACCCAATATTGCCACATGCGGCGCGGCAGCGTGATGGTGCACGAAGGGCAGACCGTCGCGACCGGGACGCCGCTCGGGCTGGTTGGCTTCTCCGGCAGCGCCCAATTTCCGCATGTTCACCTCTCCGTCCGGCTGGACGGAAAAACTGTCGATCCGTTTCTCGGGCAGCCGGTGAGCGGGGTCTGCCAGCGCGGCGACGCTCTGCCTCCCTCAAACCTTTGGGCCCCTAATGTGGGCGAGCAGCTCGTCTATCGCGATGCGCTGATTATCGAGGCGCGCTTTGCCGCCGCGCCAGTCACGCCGAGGGAAGCCGAGCAGGGCGACATTGCTCCGCCGGGGCCGGACAGCCCCGCGCTGATCTTCTTTGCGCGTCTGATTAACGTGCGCGCTGGTGACCGCGTCAGCCTGAGCGCCGAAGGGCCGGGCGGATTTGAGGCGGCGCATGAGGGCGAGCCGCTTCAGAGCAGCAAGGCGCAATATGTCGGTTTCGCCGGAAAGAAGCGCCGCGACGCCCACTGGGCTTCGGGCATCTATCAGGGTGCGGTGACCGTAATTCGGGACGGCAAGGTTATCGGCGAAGCAAAGAGCACGCTGCGCCTGCCCTGAGGCGGCGAATGATTGCCGGCGGCCCCCCTGTGGACTTAGCGCGACAGTTCACCTGCGAAAACGCGCATTAAGTGTAAATATCATTGATAGCAACCAGTGATTGTGTCTCCTCTCTCCTGCACATGCGGAGGTGACTCGACCTCCGCTGCTCAAATGAGCGGCTGCAACAGGGGTAGGGAGACAGACGGTGGGTAGGCTCACAGCATTTTCCGAAACAAGACGCGTCGCTTCAGGCGCAGCCGAAGAAAAAGCGGGGCTGCGCCGTTTGCGCGCGCTCCTCATGAGCTCCGTCACTATCGGCGCCCTTTGTCTTGCGGGCGGGGAGGCAAATGCAGCCTGCGTGGACGGTCCTGTCAACGTTCGCACCTGTACCGGTGACGTATCGACGGGCGTTTTGGCGAACTTCCCGATAGATACGCTGCTCGTTAACAGCCTCAGCGCCAATATCGCGCCCACGGCGAACACCGATGGTATCGCTTTCTCGGATGTCGCCGCGCTGACGCTCACCAGCGACACCGACGCTTTCCAAATCACCACGACCGGAACGGGTATTGGTGTCGACGTTGTCAGCGTCGGTTCCAGCGTTCTGGTAAATCATACGGGCGACATCAGCTCGCAGGCTGGCGGCATTTACGCCTCGGCCCTGACCACGCTCGACCTCACCTTCAACGGCAACGTCACCGCGGTCGATGATGCCATTGCCGGTTTCGCGGACAATGCCGTCACCATCGGCAGCATCGGCAATCTCACCTCCACGGCCGGTTCCGGCATCACCGCAGCGTCCCTCCTTGCGGGCGATGTCGGTGTAACCTCGACCGGCAATATCAATGCCGCTCTCACGGCGATCGACGCCCAGAGCGCGGATGGCATCGTGACGGTGATCAGTACCGGCAACCTCATCTCCACAGGCGGCGGCGGTATTTCTGCGGTTGCTGGCGGCCTGGGCAACGACGTCACCGTCGTATCGGGCGGCAATATCAGCGTTGCCGCAGGCTCCTCCGCGATCTACGCAGAAGCCCTTGGCGGAGGCGATGTCGACGTCACGATCAATTCGGGCAGCACCGTCGTGGGCGGCTCGACACTTGGGGCGGCGGGCGTCAGCATTGTCGGCGGCTCCACCAACACTCTGAACAATGCCGGCACACTCAGCGGTGCCGGCGGCTGGGCGATCATCGCCGGTACCGGCGACGACAGCGTCACCAATACCGGCATCGTCACCGGCGATGTCGATCTCGGAACGGGCACGAACCCCTTCATCAACGCCGCAACAGGCCAGCTCCGCTCCGGCGATGTCCTCAATGTCGGCCCCGGCAATCTGGTGACCAACAACGGCATCATCGCACCGGGCGGCGCTAACACACTGCAGACGACCGGCGTTGTGGGCGATCTGAACCAGACGGGAACCGGCCACTATAATGTGGACCTCAACACCGCGACCGGCGCCAGCGATCTGCTCACGGTCTCGGGCACCGCGACCCTGGCCGGCACGATCGTACCGAACCTTGTCAACCGCTCTCTCACCGATAAGGACATGGTCATTCTGAGCGCTGGCGTTACGCTCACGGATGGCGGCCTGACGGTCGCGGATACGGCCGCCTATAATTATGGGCTGATCTTCTCAGGCAACGATCTGCGCCTGACGATCCAGCTCCTTAGCATCAATGCGCTGGTCGCCTCGCCGCTGACCCCCAATCAGCAAGCGACAGTCGACTATATGGACACGCTTCTCGCCACGCCCGGACTGAACGCCAATATGGTGCTGTTCCTCGACGCGGTCGGCGGACTTGCGACGGAGGCGGAGATCGTTGCCGCGCTCGACCGGCTGAACCCGCAGCACTATGCCGCGACAGTCGCCTCGACGCTTTTCGGCAGCCAGCAATTCGCAAATAGCCTGATGAGCTGTCCTTCGCCGCAGGATCCGAGGGTGGTCAACAAGGAAAGCGAATGCTATTGGGCGCAGTTGCGCGGCCGCACAACGGACTGGGACACGACGCGGACCAATATCGGCGGCAATGAAGATGCCGGCGGCGTGACGGGCGGCATGCAGGCGTTCGTCGCGCAAGATTTGCTGGCTGGCGGTGCGATCTCCTACGAGCACAGCTCGGTCGACACCGACAATCTCGCCTCCTCCGATGGCGACCGGTTCTCGGCCGGCATGGTGCTGAAGGCGCTCTATGGCGATACGGTGCTTGCGGGTTCCGTCTTCGGGGGCCTCGGCTCGTTCGATACCACGCGCTTCGTCCTGCCGGGGGTTACCGCCCATGGCGATGAGGATATCGATTTCGCCGGCGCAGCGCTTCGCCTCAGCCATACCTATGAGCAGGGCTACTGGTATCTCAAGCCGATCCTCGATGCCGGGGCGACCTATGTCAGCTATGGCGGCTTCAGCGAGACCGGAGCAGGTGTTGCCAACCTCGTCGTCCAGGACGAGAATCAGTGGGTGCTCAATCTCGGTGCGGCGCTGGAGATCGGCAGCATGATGATCATCCAGCCCGGCCTGTTCGCGCGGCCCTATGTGCGTGCCGGCGTCACCGCGCTCAGCGACACGGATTTCTCGCTGACTTCCAGCTTTGCCGGAGCGCCTGCGGGCGTCGCACCGTTCACGGTCACGACCAGCTATGACGATCTGTTTGCCGACCTATCCGCCGGTATCGATGTGTTCGCGTCGTCGGGGCTGAGCGTCAATATGGCCTATGACGGCAGGTTCGGCGATCACACCACATCGCATGCGGCCAGCGCCAAGCTGCGGGTCGCGTTCTGATGAGCTTCGAAGCAGGTCATCCGCCCGGCCAGCCGAAAGACTGAGCCGGGCGGAGCGGTTTCCGGATTCGGCCGCAAGAGGAGGCGTCAGGCCGTCTTCTCAGCCGCCATTCTCTCCCAGAAGCGCAGCTGGCGGCAGGCGCTCACGAATTTCGCCGCATCCCCACCATTCTTCAGGGGAATGAAGCCGCCATCGATGCTCTCGGCCACACCTGCCTTCTTGAACAGAGGCTTGGTGCCCGCCGTATAGCCGATGAACTTCATATGCGCGAAGGCGTCGGCCACGAAGTCGCGGGCGGCGGGCTCGGTCATCAGCATGTCCGCGCCCTCCTTGGAGGGGAGGATCGCCACGGCGTCATAAAGCACGGACGGGCCCCCGTCGATCTTCTGCTTGGCCTCAATCCAGGAACCGTCGCTGGCTTCAACGCCGCCGACCATCGGGGCGACGATCTCCAGCACCGCGCCCTCGCTGTCCAGCGCAGCCCTTAGGCTGCTGAGCAGGTCAGCATCGACGCCATCGGTCACCAGCGCGCCGACCTTGCGGCCTTTGAAATCTTCCGGACCGTTCTGAAGAATACTGAGCTTCGGCGAGGGCGGCAGATCCATGCGCGTCGGCTTGGCGGCCTCGGCTGCTCCGGGCATCTGGACTAGTCGCAGCTGCTTCGCCACGGTAGTGGCGAGGCCCTCATCGATATTCATAAGGTGGGCGACGACCCGGGCGCGGATCGCCGGGGTTTCGACCTTGCTCAGCTCGAAGGTGAGGGCGTCGGCGATGTGCTTCTGCTCGACCGGGGTCTGGCTGACATAGAACTGGCGCGCCTGGCTGTAATGGTCGGCAAAGGTTTCCGGGCGGATCCGGCGCTTCTCGCCGCTATCCTGCTCCTGGAATGAATGGAAGCCACCGGATGTTTCGCGTGGGCCGCTCATCTCGCCGGACCAGCTGTTGGGTTCGTAATTAACGCGGCCCTTCGGGTTGACCATCGCCATATGGCCGTCCTGCTGCAGGGTGCGGAACGGGCATTTCGGCGCATTCACGGGCAAGAAGGTGAAGTTCGGGCTGCCCAGGCGCTTTAGCTGGGTGTCGAGATAGGAGAAGTTGCGGCCCTGCAGCAGCGGGTCGTTGGTGAAGTCGACGCCGGGCACGACATTGCCGGTGTGAAACGCCACCTGCTCGGTTTCGGCGAAGAAGTTGTCCACCACGCGATCGAGTACCAGCCGGCCGACGCGGCGCACCGGCACCTGCTCCTCGGGGATGATCTTGGTCGAATTGAGGATGTCGAAGTCGAATTTGTCGGCGAAGTCGTCGTCGAAGAGCTGCAGGCCCAGCTCCCATTCCGGGTAGTTGCCGCTCTGGATCGCATCCCACAGATCGCGCCGGTGGAAGTCGGGATCGGCGCCATTGATCTTCACAGCCTCGTTCCACACCACCGATTGCAGGCCGAGCTTGGGCTTCCAGTGGAATTTCACGAAGGTCGACTTGCCGGCGTCGTTGACAAGGCGGAAGGTGTGCACGCCGAAGCCTTCCATAAAGCGGAAGGAGCGCGGGATCGCCCGGTCCGACATGATCCACATGATCATGTGCATGCTCTCGGGCATCAGCGAGACGAAGTCCCAGAAATTGTCATGCGCGGTCTGCGCCTGCGGAAAGCCGCGGTCCGGCTCCTGCTTGGCGGCGTGGATCAGGTCGGGGAATTTGATGGCGTCCTGGATGAAGAACACCGGGATATTGTTGCCGACAATGTCCCAGTTGCCTTCCTGAGTGTAGAGCTTGACCGCAAAGCCGCGGACGTCGCGCGCGAGGTCGAACGAGCCCTTGTTACCGGCGACGGTCGAGAAGCGGACGAAGGCTTCCGTTTTCTCGCCGGCGCGCTGGAAAATGTCGGCGCGGGTGATGTCGGACAGCGATTTATAGGTCTCGAAATAGCCATGCGCGCCGAAGCCGCGGGCGTGAACCACGCGCTCGGGGATGCGCTCGTGGTCGAAGTGGAAGATCTTTTCGCGAAAATGGGAGTCTTCGAGAAGGGTCGGACCGCGGGCGCCATATTTCAATGAATTCTGGTCGTCGGCAACCGGCATACCCTGCTGGGTCGTGAGCACCGGCCGGCCGTCTTCCCCGGCTTGCTGATGCGTCTCACCTCCCGCTCCCCGATCAACCGTCTGGTCTTCGAAACGAGCGGTGCCCTGCCGATCCGCCATGTCACTCTCCGCTGAAAGGATTGGATTGCCTGATGAGCGGCGCTGCGCTCCGTCTGGGAAACAACTCCAGCGGCGTCAGCGTTGTTCCGGTTGTGACAATGTTGGGAGATCTGTCTCGGCGAAACGGAAAGGCGGCCTATACCGGCCGGCGCGATTTGATCGCAGCGGCAAGCGTGCCTTCATCGAGATAGTCCAGCTCGCCCCCGACCGGCACGCCATGAGCGAGGCGCGAAACCGTCAGCCCGGCGCTCTCCAGTTCGGCGGAGATGTAATGCGCGGTGGTCTGCCCCTCGACCGTGGCGTTCAGCGCGAGCAGCACCTCGGTGACGGCGCCGCTTCGCGCACGCTCCATGAGGCTGGCGATGTTCAGATCCTCCGGGCCAATGCCGTCGAGCGGCGACAAGGTCCCGCCGAGCACGTGATAGCGGGAATTGATGACGCCCGCGCGCTCCAGCGCCCAGAGGTCGCCGACCTGCTCCACGACGCAGATCATAGTGGAGTCGCGCCGCGGGTCCTGGCAGATGCTGCAGGGGGAGACCGTATCGAGAGTGCCGCATTCCCGGCAGACCACGATCCGCTCCGCCGCCTCGCTCAGCGCGCTGGCAAGGGGTATCAGCAATTGCTCGCGCTTTTTGATGAGATGCAGCGCGGCGCGCCGCGCCGAGCGGGGCCCCAGCCCCGGCAGCTTGGCGAGCAGCGCGATGAGGTTTTCGATCTCCGGTCCGGCGGCTTTGCGTGACATGATTGGCGCAGGTCTTGATGCGTAGCGCGGCAAGATCGGGCCGGCATGATACCCCTCTCTCGGAGAGGATCGGGCCCGACGCTCAGCACCGGCTATCGACGATTATAGCCCTGAAGTCTCCGTTTGCTCAAAACGGCAGCGTCATGCCCGGAGGCAGCTGCAGTCCGCCGGTCAGCTCCTGCATCTTGCTTTGCAGAGCGGTCTCGATCTTGGCCTTGGCATCGGCATGGGCGGCGACGATCAGGTCTTCCAGGATCTCCCCCTCGCCCTCCTTGAGCAGACTGGGATCGATCCGCACCGCGCTCATCACGCCCTTGCCGTTGAGGGTCACGCTAACCAACCCCGCGCCGGATGTGCCGGTCTCGGAGAGCGCTTCGACGCTGGCCTGCATCTCCTGCATCTTCTCCTGAAATTGCTTGGCCTGCTTCATCATGTCCATGAGGTTCTTCATACGCGTCCCTTTCAGCCGGCAAGTGGTGTCCACGCGGGCGGTGAAATCATTCCCGGTTAGGGTTGGCCCTGCCGCAGGCGGCGTCAATCATTTTTGCCGTTCTCGCCGCTGCCCAGATCGCGCACCGCGGTAATCTCGGCATCGGGGAAATGCCGCAACACCGACTGCACAGAAGGGTGGCGGCGGGCCTCCTCGAGCAGCTGCGCTTCGCGCTCGCGCCTAACTTCACCGAGCGGGCGCTGCCCACGTTCTTCCGTGAAGCTGATGACCCAGCGGTCCCCGCCGGTCCAGTGCTGGAGCTTGCGGCCGAGCTCGGCGATGGTCTTGCCCGATGCGGGACGCAGGAGATGCAGCTCGATCTGGCCGGGCTTGAAGCGCACCAGTTCGACCTCCTCCTCCAGCGCGATCTTGAGCTGGACGTCGCGCTCGTGGCCGACCAGTGCGACCACGGCCTCAAAGCTCTCCAGCCGGACAGCAGCGCTCGCGCTCACAGGCGCAATCTCCGCCTTCGGCGCGGTGCTGTCGGTTTCGCCGATGGCGCGACGCATACGGGGCGGCTCGCCCGCCTCAAACGAATCGGCAACGTCCCGGGAACGACGCGATTCGTTCCCGGTAAAAGCCGGCTTTGCGGCACTTCCCGCCGTCTCGGTCAAACCGCGGATGACCTCATCCAGCGGCGGCAGGTTGGAGGCGTAGCACATGCGCACCAGCAGCATTTCCAGCGCCGTGATCGGGCGCGGCGCGCTGGCGACCTCCTGCAGGCCCTTGAGCAGCATCTGCCAGGCGCGGGCGAGCGCCGGCATGGTGAGCCGCCCGGCGATGGTCGCGGCGCGCTGGCGCTCGGTTTCGCTCAAATCGGCGACGGAGGCCTCGCCCGCGGCCTTGATGCGCGTCGCTGCGTGTACCCCTTCGGCAAGGTCGGTAAGGACCTGCACGGGATCGGCGCCGGCCGTATTCAGGTCGGCGAGTTGCTCAATGGCGGCCTTCGCATCGCCTGAGAACACAGCGTCGAGCAGGTCATAGACGCGAGCCCGGTCGGCAAGGCCCAGCATGGCCAGCACATCGGCGGCCTTCACCTCACCGGCACCATGCGCCAGCGCCTGGTCAAGGATCGAGAGGCCATCGCGCGCCGAGCCTTCCGCGGCACGAGCAATCAGCGCCAGCGCCTCAGGTTCGGCGCGCCGGCCTTCGGCTTCGATAATCCGGGCGAAATACGCGGCCAGCACGGCCCCATCGATGCGCCGCAGATCGAAGCGCTGGGTGCGCGAGAGCACCGTCACGGGCACCTTGCGGATCTCAGTGGTGGCGAAGATGAACTTCACATGCGGCGGCGGCTCTTCCAGCGTCTTCAGGAGGCCGTTGAAGGCCGCCTTGGAGAGCATATGCACCTCGTCGATGATGAACACCTTATAGCGCGCATAGGCCGGCTTGTAGCGCACCGCCTCGACGATCTCGCGGATGTCGTCGATGCCGGTATGGGAGGCGGCGTCCATCTCGACAACGTCCACATGCCGGCTCTCGATGATCGCCTGGCAGTGCTCGCCGAAGTCGGGCATGTCGATGGTCGGCCCGCGATCTTCGCCCGGCTTGGAGTAGTTGAGCGCGCGGGCGATGATGCGCGCGGTGGTGGTCTTGCCGACGCCGCGCACCCCGGTCAGCATATAGCCTTGCGCGATGCGACCGCTCTGGAACGCATTGGTAAGGGTGCGCACCATCGGCTCCTGGCCAATGAGGTCAGCAAAGGTCGAGGGCCGGTATTTGCGCGCAAGCACGACATAAGGCGCGCCCGCGGGAGCGGCCTCGGCTGCCGGAGCGGCATTAGAGGCGTCGGCGGTGCTGTCGGAGGGTGGGCGCGGTTTCTTACTCATGCTGTCCTGGGCCGGCCTGCGGGAAGCCCGGCCATTGCCCCGGAAGCTAGCAGCCACACTCCTGCAACGCAACTGCGCCAAGACTTGAAGCGGGATTGCCGTGCCCGTGCCCGCAAGGCTTATCTGTATTCATGCCCGCCGATCGGCCGTTTCGTGATCGGCGTCACAGAGGCGGGCGCGTCATGTCGCGTAGTCTGGCTTCATCGCAACGGACCAACGCCACGGACCAGCCATGACGCACCGCAGCCTAACTCTTGCAATCGCTCTCACGCTTGGCGCGATGGCGTCCACCAGCTATTCGGCGCAGGCGGCATCCGGGCCGATCGTGCGGGACCATCGCGAGCAGCCCAAGTGGAATCCGCAGGGACGCTGCGGCCGCTATAAATGCCCGTCCGAGGCCAATATCCGGCCGGGCACTGTCATTCGCGATCATCGTGAAACGCCGAAGTGGGATCCCTCGGGTGGCTGCGATCGTCATCATTGCGGCCCTTCCGGAAATCAACCCAGTCCTGTAATCCGCGATCATCGCTGAGTTTGTTACTGGGCCATGCCCATCCGGCGCAGCGCTCAAACCGAGGGCAACTGTGAAGCCCTCACTGCGGCTTGACTCGCCCAGCTTCATCTCCTAGGCCACGGACGCAGCCGCCCGCCCCGGCAAGGGCGTTCTCGAGCGAGAGGGGGGATGACTCGCCAGCGACCCGTACCCGATATCAACTCTTTGTTCGATCAGTGTGTCGGTCTGCATCGGTCAGGTCGGCTCGCCGAAGCCGAAGCGCTCTACGTCAAGCTTCTCAAGCTTGCGCCGCGTGAGCCTGAGATCATCAGGCATTTCGCCATCTTGCGCACGCAACAGGGGCGACAGGGCGAGGCTATCGCCATGCTGGAGCAGGGCTGCGCGCGCATGCCTCGTTCGATGGCGCTGCAATATAGTCTCGGAAACCTGCTTCTGCAGACCGGCAGGCCCGCCGATGCGGCCGCGCGGTTCCGAAAATGCCTCGCGCTCGCGCCCGACTTTCCCGATGCCGTGGCCAATCTCGGGGCGGCTCTGCGTGCCATGGGGCGTTACAGGGAGGCGACCGCGCATCTGCAGCGGGCGGTGAAGCTTTTGCCGCGCTCGCCGGGGCCGCTGATCAATCTGGCAGCGGTGATGATTTTCATGAACGATTATCCGGCCGCTGAAGCGCTGCTGAAACGCGCGCTCGCGCTCGCGCCCGGCGACCACGAACACCGGCTCCTGCTCGCCCAGACGCTGTATCGCAACAAGAAATACGCCGACGCCATCGCTTGCTATCGGGCGGTGCTTGCCGTGCAGCCGGACGATCTGCTGGCGCTGAGCGGATTGCTGTACTCCAAGCTCCACATCAGCGACTGGAGCGACCTGGAAGCGCTACGCAAGGCATTCACGGATGATCTGGCGCGGACAGATGGGACATGGGAGGGGCGCGCGCCGCTGACCTATCCCTCGCTGCTGGTTTGCGCCGATCCAGCCGATTGCCGCCGCGCGGCTCAGGCGCGAACGGCGGCATTGCCGGAAAATCGTCTGCCGGCGCGACCACGACGCAAGGGCGACAGGGTTCGCATCGCCTATCTGTCAGCCGACTACCGCGAGCACGCCACCTCCTATCTCATCAGCGAGCTGATCGAAAGCCACGACCGTTCCGCCTTCGAGGTGATCGGGCTGTCCTTTGGCCCTCCGGACGCGGGCCCCATGCGTGGGCGCATGGAGGCGGCTTTCGATCGCTTCGAGGATGTGATCGCGCTGTCACCGCGCGATATCGCCGAGCGGATGGCGGATTTGTCGGTCGACATCGCCGTGGACCTGCAAGGCCTCAATCAGTACAACCGCATCGAGATCTTCAGCTATCGCGCGCCTCCCGTGCAGGTGCTGTATCTGGGCTGGCCCGGAACCACGGGTGCGACGTTCCACGACTACATCCTCGCCGATCCCATTGTGCTGCCGAAAGAGAATTTCGAACATTTCTCCGAGAAGGTGGTCTGGCTGCCGCATTGCTATCAGCCGAACGATCGGCGCCGTGAGATTGCGGCGCAGATACCGAGCCGCGCAGCCTGCGGACTGCCTGATGACGCCTTTGTTTTCTGCTGCTTCAACAACACCTTCAAAATTCTCCCCGAGCTCTTCGACGTCTGGATGCGGCTGTTGCGGTCGGTGCCGGGCAGCGTCTTGTGGCTGATCCAGGATGATGCGGAAGGCCGCGACAATCTTCGGCGCGAGGCCGGGAGCCGCGGCGTGGACGGAGCGCGTCTGATTTTCGCGCCAAGGCGGCCGAACGCGGAGCATCTCGCCCGAATAGGCCAGGGGGACCTCTTCCTCGATACCGTGCCCTATAACGCCCATACCACCGCGAGCGATGCGCTGTGGCAGGGCGTGCCCGTCGTCACCGCGACCGGCCGCACCTTCGCCGCACGGGTCGCCACGAGCCTCTTGCACAGTGTGGGATTGCCGCAGCTTGCGACCGCCACGCTTGAGGACTATGAAGCGCTGGCTTTGCGTCTCGCGAGGGAGCCGGCGCTCTTGAGGCAGATGCGGCGGCAACTGTTGGACGGCCGGGCCAGCGCGCCGCTCTACGATACCGGTCGCCTGACACGGGAAATCGAGGCGGCTTATCGGGAAATGCTTCGGCGGACCGCCAGTGGCTTGGCGGCGGAATTCATCGATTTGCGAGGCTTGGCCGTCCCGCCGAACCCGCACACGCCGGTCAGCATTTAGCCTGTGCGATCCGGCCGCTCTGGAACACGGGCTGGACCGCTTACGCCTCACTGCCCACGAAATGCGTTCTGCGTTCATGGCCGAGTTTGGCCCGAAGCAGTAGCACAAATCCCCTCGCCGGGCGTGGCCCGGGAGGCTATCCGTCATTCTCTCCCTCATCTGAAATGAGGGACGGCGCGGGCGGCCATAAAGGCCGTGCGTATGTTGTGTGGGTGGCCTCGATGGCCGCCCGCGCGCGGTGATATTTTGGCCCACGTCCGCTCCCTTACCTGAGGTGGCTCGCCTGGCGAATTGGCTCAGACGAACCTCTGACCTGCGCATCACAGCAAACAGGTGGGTCAGCTCCTGGACCCCTGAGGTCAGGTTCGTTACACCCACCGCAAGGCCGGCCTGCGTTCGCCACCCAGCCAGATCCCTTGCGGATTTCCTCAGGCACCGCTTCCTTCCCGCGTGGTTGAGACGGTCTCGAGCCCCGCGTCCCTCTCGGAAAGGAACGCGCCGAGTGTATGTGCGGGAATAGGGGGTGCGGATAAAGTCCGGCGGAAAAGCTGCGAGCGTGGTGAAGCGCGGGTTAACGCAAGGGATGCTGCCCGACACGGATCGCCGGACTACCGCTCCTGGACCCTAAGCGGTCCTGAGCAAATGCAGCATGCGTGACCCATTGAAGCGGGTCTTGAGTAAACGCCCTTCCTCCCAGAGGTGGGGTTCAAGGTAGCGAAACGGAGTAGGGACTGAGCGGGATCGTGTCGCCCGTGCGAGAGGAATATAGAGCCAGCTCTGACCCCTCCAGCGTGGTGATGACAACATGCCAATACGACTTCCCGTCATCCCGATTGGTTTGATTAAGCTTCGGCAAGAATGCCGAAAAGTCAGAGAGAGGGATCGCAAAAGCTGCATTAGCTAAGACTTAATCCGACACATGGTGTTCTGGCCCCACGGCACTGAGGTAGCCGAGGCGGGGCGCGGAGCGGTCGGGGTGGCGTAGCGCCCCGCCTCGGCGGATTGGAGACACCATGACGACCGAACAGAAAATCATCCGCGCGAAAGTTGGCTTGCTGGAACTGGCTAGACAGCTCGGCAATGTGAGCCAGGCCTGCAAGATGATGGGCTACTCCCGCGACAGCTTCTATCGCTTCAAGGAGTTGTACGACAAAGGCGGTGACCTCGCCCTCCAGGAGATCAGCCGCAAAAAGCCGGTGATCAAGAACCGTGTCGCCGAGGACATCGAAGCGGCCATCGTCGAACTGGCGGTCGAGCAACCAGCTTTCGGCCAAGTCCGCATTGCCAACGAACTGGCCAAGCGGGGTTTACGAGTGTCGCCCGCTGGCGTGCGTTGCGTCTGGCTGCGACATGATCTGGAAACGATGAAGAAACGCCTGAAGGCGCTGGAGGCAAAAAGCGCTCAGGACGGTCTCGTGCTCACCGAGGCGCAACTCGCCGCGCTGGAGAAAGCCAAGACGGAAAAGGAAGCCTACGGCGAATTCGAGAGCGAGCATCCCGGCTACTGCGGCGCACAGGACACCTTCTATGTTGGGACTCTGAAGGGCGTCGGGCGGGTCTATCAGCAGACCTTCATCGATACCTACGCCAAGGTGGCCTTTGCCAAGCTCTATGACCGTAAGACGCCGCTGACGGCGGCCGATCTGCTCAACGACCGCGTGGTGCCATTCTTCGATAGCAAAGGCGTTAAGCTGCTGCGGGTGCTCACCGACCGCGGAACCGAATATTGCGGCAACCCGGAGCGCCACGAATACGAGCTCTATCTTGCCGTCGAGGACGTCGATCACAGCCGCACGAAAACCAAAAGCCCGCAGACCAATGGCATCGTCGAGCGCTTCCACAGGACTGTGCTGAACGAGTTCTATCGCATCGCCTTCCGGCGCAAAATCTATCGGTCCATCGACGAGTTGCAGGCAGATCTCGATGCGTGGATCGCTGACTACAATCAGGAGCGGCCACATCAAGGGCGATGGTGCTTCGGCAAGACCCCTATGCAGACTTTCCTTGACGCTGCTCCCACGGCGAAGGAGAAAATGATCGCTGCCTAACCACGTCAGGCAGCAAAACCCGGCTGCTCTCCAGACACTGACTGTCAGAGCAAGTCTTGGCTTTTACAGCTGATGCCAAACCACGCCGACTCGTTCCTCAACCGCGCCAATGCCTACGCGCTCAAACACGACTTCCGCAGCTCTATCGCCGATATGAACGAGGCGATCCGCCTTCAGCCCAAAGATGCTGGTTTCATTTACTCGCGTGGGAACATCTACGTCGAAATGAATGATCTCGATCAAGCCATCGCGGACTATTCAGCGGCCATCCGGCTTAAGCCGGACTACGCGATCGCCTATACCAACCGCGGCGCCACATATGAAAAGAAGGGCGAGCTTGATCGCGCAATGGCAGACTTGAACACGGCAATCCGCCTCACCCCGAAAGACGCCTTTGCTTTCAACAATCGTGGTCTCGTCTGGGTCAAAAAGGGGGACTTCGATCGGGCCATCGCTGATTTCAACCGAGCGATCCAGCTCAAGGCGGATTACGCCGTCGCCATCAAGAATCGCGGTGTTGCCTATCTAGCCAAGGGGGATGGCAAGCGTGCCGCAGCCGATGCGGAAAGGGCAAAGCGACTAGGCCAATAGATGACGCCCCCATTGTTACGCAGTTCCCCGCTTTGCAGGACGCGTGAAGGGAAGTTGGCACGTTGCCTATACCGCGCCCGCGCTCTTACGGATCATGTCGAGGTAATGGTCGGAGAAGTCGACCTTCAGCTCGACCCAAAGCGGCTGATGGTCGGAAATCTGCCAGCTGCGCCATTGTTGTGTGTAATAGCCGCGCGGGCCACCATTCCACAGGTCGTTGGCACGCTCCTCCGGCATCATCTCCTGATAGGCGGCGTAGTCTTCGTCATTGTCGCGGAATACCGCATCGAAATGCCGGAATGTCCCGGCATTGCCGGGCTCCAGCCTGTCCTTGCGGATGCGGAAAGCGATCTGGTCATAATATTTGCTGCCGTCGAGATGGGCGCGCTTACGGGTCAGCGGCTCGGGGATGTCGAAACCCTGCTGCTCAAGCACCCTCGCCATCAAATCGGAGCGCGCGGCGATGCTGAAGTCGCCGATCAGGATATAGTCCTCGCGCTCGCGGTCCTGCTTCTCGCGGAAATAGCGGGCGAGCGCTTCCAGCTCCGCGGCCTGATGCTGGAGACCGTTCTTGTTGCCCCGCCTGTGACGCAAATGCAGAACGCAGAAATTCAGCCTGACCACTCCGGCCTCGAAGGCGGCCATGAACGGCGCCCGGACGAATTGCAGCGCCCCCGATGGCGCATCGGCCTCAGCGCCCTGCCCCGCCGTCATCTGGCCGCCGGGCAGCACCACCTCGCCAGCGATCTTGCGGAAGCGCAGCTTGTCGGGGCGGAACAGAATGGCCAGGCGCTCCTCGCTGCCACTCTGCACCTCGACGGCCGGGCTGGCGAGATAGTCCCAGGCCTCGCCCAGGATCGCCATCAGCGCCTCAAGCCCGTCGAGGTTGCGGCTGACCTCCTGCACCACCACCAGGTCGAAAGCCGAAACGATCTCGGCGATGTAGTAGAAGGACTCACGCAGGCGCGGGCCATTGCCGAGCCGATTCGAGTCGAAGTCGCGCAGGTTCCAGGTGGCGATCAGCAGCGAATCCTTGCCGACGCGATCGGTGATCTCGGATGAGAGCTTGCGGCGCAGCGCTAGCAGCCGTTCGGCGGTCCGCGCCTTCTCGACGCCGTCCATCCAGCGCCTGATGGGAGAGTAGATCGGCATGCTTCTCGCGCCCTCACCGCCGATTCGCCCGGCAATAGAACCATGGCAGGGGGTGAGAGGCGCATTGTCAAGCCGGGGCAGCCGGTAACCACAACTTGCCGCGTCGGGATCGGCCGCCCCGAACAGGCGCTGACTCGATCCCCATGCAGTTGGCGTAGTAGGTGACGTTGGCCGCCCAGTCGGAGAAGATGCCGCGCACTTTACGTCTTTGGCAAGCACGTCGAGGAGTTTGAGCACATCTGCGTCGCTGTGGATCGCCTCTTTGATGGACTGGTAGTAAAAGCCCCCGCCGCTGGCGAGCGGGCCGGAGCGCTCCAGCGTCCAGGTGACGATTTCAAGTCCCGCCTCGCGCGCCGCCTTGGCATAGGCTGAGGGCACGATCTCCTTCTTCTCATTCAGCGTCACCAGCATGTGGGTGGGCGGGGCGATGATCTTCACGCCCTGAGCGGTCTTCGAGCTTGTCGATCAGAAAGAACGGGCGTGGACCGAGCTGCACGTCTTGCGAATGGGCCTGTGGCGCGAGGAGCTGCAGCCCAAAGGCGGCGAGGCCGAGGGCGAGGATACGACGGGGAATAAGCATGGATGTCTCCACGAAGTCGCTTTGAACCGCGCAAACTTTTGCACCCTCGCGTGACGGGGTGACGAAGGTAGGGCCGCCAGCGTCCGATTTACTGCGGGGCGTGGCTTGCCGCCGGACATACCCCGATCTGGCTTGGCGGCCGGCCGGTGGAACGCCCTGTTTTCCGACCCATGGGCAGGTTCTTCTCTCTCGTGCTCAGCAGAGCCACGGTGACGCCGTTGGTCCAGCCGAAGCCGTCCTGCAGAGCATATTCGCCGCCTCCGCCAGGCTTGATTTCGTCGACATCATATTTCTCCAGCATGCGGCCGCTTGCACAATATTCGCGGGTAACGGTTTCAAGAAAGCGCGTCGAGATCATTGCGGCGATACGCTGTTCGCCGTAATTGCGCAGGCCCGAAACGGCAACCCATTGCAGGGGTGCCCAGCCATTGGGGCGATCCCATTGCTGCCCTGTGGCCACGGTTGTGGTCCGTAAGCCCCCCTGCGCCAGCAATTTATCGCGCACGGTGCTTGCAACCGCGTGTGCTTGAGCTTTTGTTGCCAGCTGCGTGAACAGCGGATAAAGCGTTGCCGCAGATAGCACCGGCGTAGGCTTGCCGCTTGCCCACTCGACGTCGGCGAACCGGCCTTCCTTTGCCACCCACATCCATCGCCGCACCGCCGCTTGCCGGTCGCGCGCCTGGCGGTCATAGCTGTCGGCGCAGCCTTGATTACCGAGCGCAGCGCAAGTGGTCGCAATGGCACGCTCCAGCCCGAACAGCAGCGAATTCAAATCGACCGGCGCGATCGCTGTCGTGCGGATGGTCGCGAGCGTTCGTCCATCGGCAAACCAGCGGGAGCTGAAATCCCAACCGCTTTCGGCGCTGGCGCGCAGGTCGCGATAGACCTCAGGCGCAGGGCGCGTCTTTACTTCGCGCGCCGTGAGCGTGTCCTCGCGCCAGGACTCGTCGCGCGGCGTGTCCTTGTTGTCGTAGTAGCGGTTGAGGATACTGCCATCGGGCATCCGGACTAGGCGCCGCGCAGCGTTGCCCGGTTTCAGCTCGGCTGCGCCCGCCATCCAGAAGTCATGCTCGCGCTGGAGTTCAGCGAGCCGGCGGCGGCGCACATCCGGCGAGAGCACCTTGGAAAGCCCCACCATCAGGTAGAAGAACGGCGGCTGCGAGCGGCTGAGATAATAGCTGCGGGTGCCGTTCGGAATGTGGTCGAAGCGATCGATGAGGGAGCCGAAATCGTCGATCATGCTCTCGATCAGATCGTCGCGTCCGTCGCGCGCAAGCCCGAGCATGGTGAAATAGCTGTCCCAGTAATACATTTCGCGGAACCGACCGCCGGGCACCACATAAGGGTTGGGTAGCGGCAGCAGGCTGCTGCCGGGCGGCGGCTGATCGGCCGGGCGGCTCAGCACGGGCCAGAGCTGCCGGATATGCTCCCGGATCAGCGGGCGTTCGGGTGAGGGCGGCGGAGCTGGCGCGGTCTCCGGCACATCGAAGTTCGCCTCGACGAAGGCGCGCAGCGCCGCATCGTCCGCCGGCTTGCTGCTCCGCCAATCGGCGAGGATGTCGGCGTCCGACCGCTTGGGCACGGCGTCGACGAAGGTCTTACCATCGGGGAAGATCTTCGCCATCTGCACGGCCTCAAATAGCTCGCCGAAGCGCTCCGCAGGCGATCTTGGCGCAACCTCGCGGGCAAGCGCGGGCACCGCGATCATGGCAATGGCGAGAACAGGGATGAGAAGGCGCGTCCGTATCGCACGCAGACATTTTGCGGCTCGGTTGCCGGAGGAGGCGCGAGCAGCATCCCGCTCAGAGAAATGATCCTCAATAGCGGATTCTGAAGACGTGGCCATTGCACATCTTATCGGCGCAATCAGTTTCGGTCGAGATCACAAAGGCAATTTGGAGAAAAACTCTTTTTAGAGGCTGCGGGGCAAGATCAGCACCTCAAGGGCCGGGTGATGATCTGCTCCTATTCTGTTCCGTCAAGGGCACGGTTCAACGTAGCAATTTCTTCGTTTGGCTAACCGCTACAGTTCCCGCGCTCAGGCGCCGTGCCTTAAATCGCGGGCGCCGGTTCGGCATCTTCGGGCGAGGAACTCGCCGAAGGCGTCGTGCATCGAGGTGATGCGGCCGGCGAGATGCTTCAGCTCGGCGGGGCAGGCGCCGCCATACGCCCAATTCAGAAGCTCGACCGTGTGCACGATGGGCGGGGCGTCCGCGCCTTCGAGCTGGGTGATGCAGCCGATATTGCCGGTCGCCACGCAGTCCGGCCTGGTTGCGCGGATATGGCCGAGCTTGCGCTCGCGGAGCTCCCCGGCGATTTCGGGCTGCAGGAGATTGTAGGTGCCGGCCGATCCGCAGCAGATATGCCCTTCGCCGATTTCAACGACGGAAAAGCCGGCATCCCGCAGCAGTCGACGCGGCTGGGCATTGACGCGCTGCCCATGTTGCATCGAGCAGGCCGAATGATAGGCGACACGGACATCCGACCAGCCCTTGGGCGCGCCGATATCGATCATGTCGGCGAGGAATTCGGTGATGTCCTTGGCGGCTGCCGAAACCGCCCTCGCCCGCTCCGCATAGCCCGAATCGTGCGCGAGCATATGGCCGTAATCTTTTACCGTCGTGCCGCAGCCGGAGGCGGTGATGAGAATCGCATTTAGCGGCGCATCGACCGCCGCGTGCTCCCAGGCCAGGATATTGTTTCGAGCGAAGCGCTTGGCCTCCTCGTCGTGCCCCATATGATGCACCAGCGCACCGCAGCAGCCCTCCCCGCGCGCCAGTACCACCTCGACGCCTTGCGAGGTCAGGAGCTCGATGGCGGCATCATTGATCTGCGGGCGCAGCACCTGCTGCGCGCAGCCCATCATCAGCGCAACGCGGGCGCGCCGTGCGCCCTTGGCCGGAATCACCTGCGGCGCCCGATAGCTAGGTGATCGCGTCGGAACGCTGGCCTTGCCGAGCATGGCCGCCATTTCCTTCAGCCCGACCGCGCGGAACAGCCGCGAAAAAGGCTTAGCGAGGCTTGCCGCCCACAGCGCCTGGCGGAAGCGACCGGGATAGGGCAGCACGGTCCGCAGCAGCCGGCGCATCATCCGGTCCTTGACCGGCCGCGACGCGGTGTTCTCGATGTGCACCCGGGCGAAATCGACGAGGTGCATGTAATCGACGCCGCTTGGACAGGTGGTCATGCAAGACAGGCAACTGAGGCACCGGTCGATGTGGAAGCGCACCTCATTGTCGGCCTTGCGGCCGTTTTCCAACATGTCCTTGATCAGATAGATGCGCCCGCGCGGGCTGTCGCGCTCGTCGCCGAGCAGCACATAGCTGGAACAGGTGGCAGTGCAGAAGCCGCAATGCACGCAGCGCCGCAGGATGGCTTCGGCCTCCTGGAGCGCCGGATCGGCGAGCTGGTCGGATGAGAAATGCGTTTCCATCGGCGTTTCCTAAGATGCCTGCCCAGCCGGTTGATGGTCACGACAAGGCACGGCTTGTTGTTGGCTCGGCACTTGCGGGAAAGACACCCCGCCGGCTCAGATGCCCGCATACATGCGGCCCGGATTGAGGATGCGGTGCGGGTCGAAGGCTTCCTTGAGCCGGCGGATCAGGTTCATATTGATTTCCGGCAGCGGCTGGAAGACAGCTACGGAAGCGCGTGCGGCCGAGCCGGCGCGCACGAGAAAGGCATCCGCCTGAAACTCGGCGATGACGCGCCGGAGCACCGTGGCGCTGGCATCGGTGGCGGGCGGCACTTCGAGCCAGATCAAGCCTCCCGCCCAGTCATAGGCAGCCCGGCAGTCCATCTGCCCCGACAATGCGCTGACCAGCCGCGCCCCCTGCTCCGGCGCTGTGGTAATCCGCCAAAGCGGCCAGTCGCTGCCTGCAAGGAATTGGAGCCGGCGCAAGTCCTCCCAGAACGCGCGAGAGCGGCTGTCGTCCATCTCGTAAAGCGTGCCGAACGTCTTCAGCTCCTGATGCAGGCGGCCGAGGCGGTATTCGACAGAGGGTGCGAAATTCTCGATACGAAGCGCGGTGACCGACTGGCCGAGGGAGGCCACATCGGGAACGGTCAGGCGCTCGACGAACGGGCGCTGGAGGTGAACGGCGCCGGAGACCTCATAAGCACTGCCAAGGGCTTTGCACATGGCACTCACCGCCGCCTCGTCGGTAATGTTGAGGCAGATCAGCGTGCGCGTTTCCTCAGTTTTCGGCAGCACCTTGAGGGTGATCTCGCTCATCACTGCAAGCGTGCCCCATGAACCGGACATAGAGCGGGCAACATCGTAGCCGGTCACGTTCTTCATTACCCGGCCGCCGGACTTGATCACCTCGCCGCGGCCATTCACGGCACGTACGCCAATCAGATGGTCGCGCGCGGCACCGCGCAGAATGCGCCGGGAACCGGAGGCGTTGGTCGCGATCACGCCGCCGAGCGTCGCCTCCTCACCATTGGGGGTGAGGACATGCTGCAAGGCGCAGGGCTCAAAGGCAAGTTCCTGCCCATTCTCGTCAAGCAGCTTCTCGATCTCGGAAAGCATCGTGCCGCTTTTGGCTGAGATGACCAGCTCGTTCGGCTCATAGAGCGTCACCCCGCGCATCTCCCGCATCGAAATGCGCGCCCCGACCTGCAGCGGGCGGCCGATATTCACCTTGCTCCGCCTCCCGCAGACTTCCAGGGGAACGGTCTTTCCGACGGCGTCCGCGACGAGGCTGGCGAGCTCCTCTTCACTTCGCGGCAAATAGGTTTCGCTAATTTGCACGGGCCAGATGCGCTTCTTGCGCTTTGAGAGGGAACACCTTGCCCGGATTGAGCAGCCAATCCGGATCGAACACGCTTTTTATGCGCATTTGTTGGGCGAGGTCTACATCGTTGAACTGCACGCTCATCAGCTCGCGCTTTTCGATGCCGACGCCGTGCTCGCCGGTGAGGCAGCCGCCCAGCGCCACGCACAGCTTGAGGATGCGCTCACCGGCGAGCTCGGCGCGCTGTTTCTCGTCGGGGTCGTTGGCGTTGTACAGGATCAGCGGGTGCAGATTGCCGTCGCCGGCATGGAAGATATTGGCGACATCGAGCTGCGACTGGCGGCAGATGTCGGCGATGCCGGCAAGGGCTTTGGGAAGCGCACCGAGCGGGATCGTGCCATCCATGCAGTAATAGTCGGAGATGCGGCCGATCGCACCGAAGGCGGCCTTGCGCCCCTTCCAAATTGCAGCGGATTCCGCCTCGCTCTGGCTCACCTTGATGCTCAGCGGTGTGAATTCGACGGCAATGGCCTCGATTTGAGTGAGGAGGCTCGCGACCTCGTCCTCCGATCCTTCGACCTCGATGATCAGCAGCGCTTCGACATCCAGCGGGTAGCCTGCATGGGCGAATTCCTCGCATACCTTGATTGCCGGGCGGTCCATGAACTCGATCGCCACCGGCACGATACCGTTGCCGATGATCGCCGCAACGCAGGCGCCGGCAGCCTCGCTCGAGGCAAAGCCGATCATCATCGGGCGCGCTCCCTCGGCCTGGCGCAGAATGCGCAGCGTTGCCTCGGTGACGATGCCGAACTGACCTTCCGAGCCGATGATGAGGCTTAAGAAATCGTATCCCGCCGGATCGAGATGCGGCCCGCCGAATTCGACGATGTCGCCACTCATCAGCACCATCTTCAGGCCGAGCACGTTGTTGACCGTGACGCCGTATTTCAGGCAATGCGCGCCGCCGGAATTCATGCCGATATTGCCGCCGATGGTGCAGGCGAGCTGGCTGGAGGGGTCTGGCGCGTAGAAGAACTTCATCGGAGCGACTGCGTTTGATACGCCGAGATTGGTGATGCCCGTCTCCACGCGCACATAACGGCTCTCGAAATTGGTCTCCAGCACCCGGTTCATTCGCGATAGGCAGAGCACGATCGCATCTTCGGACGGCAGCGCCCCGCCAGCCAGCGAGGTGCCGGCGCCGCGCGGGACGACGCGGATCTGCATTAGATGGCAAAATCTCATGACTGCGCTCACCTCCTCGGTCGAGGAGGGCAGGACCACCGCCAGCGGCATGCATTTATAGGCGGTCAGGGCGTCGGTCTCGAAAGCGCGCCGGCCGGTCTCGTCGGCAACGACAGCGCGAGCGGGAAGTAATTTCTTCAGTGCACCCACGAGTTTATCCCGGCGGCCGAGAATCTCGGGCTTGGGCCCAACCAATTCGATGCCCGACATCAGATCGCCTCCCTTATGGTGTAGGTTGTAGGTGGAATTGGTAGCACACGTAAAGAAGCTAGGCTAAAATTGACGGCAAATGTGTGAGATTTAACACGCCGGCGCGATTGACAGGGCCGGCGGCTCGCAACACTATCCTTACGCGCAACCATATCCACACGATTCATCAGTCCTGCGAGAGCCTCGGCGTGCCCCTTACTCCTATTACGGATCTTGAGATCTTCGCCCGCGTCGCCTCCGCGGGTAATATGTCCGCCGCGGGGCGCGACATGGGTCTTTCTCCTGCTGTTGTCAGCAAGCGTATCAGCCATATGGAAGAACGCCTCGGCGCCCGGCTGTTCCAGCGCACCACCCGGCAGCTCAAGCTGACCGAGACCGGGAAGGGCTTCTACGAGCGGATCGTCGGCATCCTCAACGACATCGAGGAAGCCGAAGCGTTTGTATCGCAGCTTAATGCCAAAGCCAGCGGCATCCTGCGTGTCACCGCGCCAACCGGCTTTAGCCGCCGCCATATGGCGCCCTATCTGGCCGGCTTTCTTAAGCAACATCCCGAACTCAATCTCGAACTGCACCTCACCGACAATATCATCGACATTGTCGGAGAAGGTATCGACCTTGCCATCCGCATCGCCGAGCTCGACGATTCCAGTCTCGTCGCACGCCGCCTGGCTCCCTGCCAGCGGGTGATCTGCGCAACACCGGAATATCTCGAGCGCAACGGTATCCCGCAGACCTTAAGCGACCTGGCAAAACATAATTGCCTGACGGTCGGCTTCCAGTCCATTTGGCGCCTGGAAGGTCCCGATGGGCAAGCGTCACTGCGAGTCTCCGGCAATCTGCGCTCGAATTCAAGCGACGTCGTCCACGAGGCGCTGCTCAGCGGGCTTGGCATCGGCATGCGCTCCACCTGGGATGTCAGCGACGATCTGAAAAGCGGACGGCTGCGCATCGTGCTGCCCGATTATCACGAGAGCGCTCGCCTTGGAATTTATGCCATCTATCCCTGCCGGCAGTTCGTGCCAGCGAAATTGCGTGTCTTTGTCGACTTCCTCGCCCAGCTTTACGGTCCGGACCCCTATTGGGACCGCGGCCTTAGTCTGCGGCGGTGGCAGCCGAGCGTGAAGAAGCCCGTCCTAAGAGCTGCTCCATAACGGCAATTCGTCGCCGCGACAAAATCCAGCTGTGCACTATAATTGCACGCCGCTGCCAGAGATTGCCGGATCTGTTAGGAAGACGGAACCGGAGCGTCCGGCGGGTGTCACTGGTATGCAAATGATTTGGACAGCACGTTAGGGAACACCAAGGAGTGAAAATGAAAATTTTGGTCCAGCTCGCGGTTATGGCCGCGATTTGCAGCGTCTCGGCGGGGGTGAAGGCCGAGGGGGATCCCGCCAAGGGCGAGACCGTGTTCAAGAAGTGCAAGATCTGCCACCAGATCGGCGAAGGCGCAAAGAATGGGGTCGGCCCCGAGCAGAACGGCGTCGTCGGGCGCAAGGCCGGGACGGTGGAAGGCTTCAACTACTCGCCTGCGATGAAGGAAGCCGGCGAGAAGGGGCTGGTGTGGACTGACGAAAATCTTCACAAATATCTGGAAAGTCCGAAGGAGTTCGTGCCCAAGAACAAGATGGCTTTCGTTGGCCTCAAGGAAGCTCAAGACCGCGACGATGTCATCGCCTACCTGAAGAAATTCCCCGCAAAGTGAGCCGCGCTGCCCTTCGCAGCGCGGAGGAGACTGGCGTGTCTGCGAGGGGTAAGGGGCCTGTCGGAAGGATGTCTTGCACTCGAGATTTCGAGTGGGGGTAGGTATCATTGTCCCGTTCCCCCGTTTCGGGGGCGGGGCAGCTAATCATCGCGGGCGGACGTGATGGCTAATGAAGCCACGCAAGGAAAGCCGCTGCGGGTCGGCCTGTTTGTGACCTGCCTGGTCGATTTCTTCCGGCCGTCGGTTGGCTTTGCCGCAATCAAGCTGCTCGAAGGGGCGGGCTGCGTTGTCGAGGTACCCCAGCGACAGACCTGCTGCGGACAGCCCGCCTATAACTCCGGCGACCGGGATGATACCAAGGCCATCGCCCGGCAGGTCATCGAGGCCTTTTCACCCTTCGACTATGTCGTCGCCCCGTCCGGCTCCTGCGCCGGGATGCTGCGAAAGCACTATCCCATGCTGTTTGCCGACGATCTCGATGTCGCGCCGAAGGCACAGGCACTCGCGGCGAAGACCTATGAGCTAGTCAGCTTTCTCACCGACATTCTTGGCGTGACTGCCGTGCATGCCGAGTTTCCGGCCAAAGTCACCTATCACGACTCCTGCTCGGGCCTGCGCGAGCTCGGCATCAGCTCCCAGCCTCGGCGCCTCCTGCAGACGGTCAAGGGCCTCACGCTCATCGAGGCAGAGGACCGCGAGGTGTGCTGCGGTTTTGGCGGCACCTTCTCGGTGAAATATCCCGACATCTCCAATGCCATGGTGTCCGGCAAAACCGGCATGCTGAGCGCTACCAATGCCGAGTTCGTGCTCGGCGGTGATCTCGGCTGCCTGATGAACATCGCCGGCAAGCTGTCGCGTGAGAACGCGCCGATGCGCTGCCGCCACGTCGCCGAAGTGCTGGCCGGCATGACCGACGACCCGCCGATCGCCGCGAAGCGGTGAGGAACAGCTCCCTCGAAATCCAATCCCGGCTATACTGATCCCATGCAGCCGACCTCTCACGCCTTCAAATCCAATGCCGCCGCGGCCCTCGCCGATCCCGATCTCCAGCGTGCGCTGAAGAATGCCGGCTCGGGCTTTGTTGCGCGGCGCGCCCGCGCTCGCGAGGCACTGCCCGAATTCGACGCGCTGCGCGCGGCCGCCAAGGAGATCAAGGACCACACACTTGCGCATCTCGATCTCTATCTCGAAGCCTATGAGCAGAAGCTGACCGAGGCGGGAGGTGAACTGCATTGGGCGCCATCTGCCGAGGATGCACGCGCCATCGTGCTTGATATCTGCCGCAAAGCCGGGGCCAAGCTCGTCACCAAGGGTAAGTCCATGGTGGCGGAGGAGATCGCCCTCAATGCGGCACTTGAGGGCGCAGGAATCGAGGTGGCCGAGACCGACCTTGGCGAATACATCATCCAGATCCGACATGAAGGGCCGAGCCATATCATTGCTCCGGCCGTGCATCTTAACCGCGATCAGGTCGAGGCTGATTTCCGCCGGGTGCATAAGAGCCTTCCCGACAGCCGCTCATTGACTGAGCCGGTGGAGCTGGTCTCGGAAGCGCGAGCCATGCTGCGCGAGAAGTTCCTCGCCGCCGATGTCGGCATCACGGGTGCGAATTTCCTGATCGCCGAGACCGGCAGCTCGGTGATCGTGACCAATGAGGGCAATGGCGACCTCACTCAGCTCCTGCCGCGCGTTCATATCGTCATCACCTCGATCGAAAAGCTGGTGCCGACGCTCGAAGACGTCAGCACCATTCTGCGCGTGCTGGCGCGCTCGGCGACGGGGCAGGACATGTCGATGTACACGACCTTCTCCACCGGTCCACGCCGGCAGGGTGATCCCGACGGGCCGCAGGCCTATCATGTTGTCCTGCTCGACAATGGCCGCTCCGAAATGCTCGGCTCGGAGTTCCAGGACATGCTGCGCTGCATCAGATGCGGCGCCTGCATGAATCATTGCCCGGTCTACAACGCTGTCGGAGGCCATGCTTATGGCTGGGTGTATCCCGGCCCGATGGGTGCGGTGCTGACGCCGCAACTCGTGGGTGTGCACGAGGCCGGACACCTGCCGAATGCTTCCACATTCTGCGGACGCTGCGAGGCGGTCTGCCCGATGAACATTCCGCTGCCGAAAATGATGCGGCATTGGCGTGAGCGCGAATTCACCCGCGGTGACAGCCCATGGATGCAGCGCATGGCGATTTGGGGATGGGCCTATCTGGCCAAGCGCCCCAGGCTCTACCGCTTCCTCACCAACCGGGCTAGCGGCCTGCTTAGCGAATGGGGCAAAGCGCGCGGGCGGTTCCGCTGGCTGCCGTTTGCCGGCGCATGGCTGAAGCACCGCGATCTTGCCGCGCCGCCGGGGCGAACCTTTCAGCAGCAATGGAAAGTCGAGCTGGCCAGGCGGCAGTTCGAGGCGGAGAGGCGGCAATGAGCACAGCCCGCAGCGAGGCGCGCGCGAAGATGATGGCGGCGGTGCGCTCTGCGCTCCTGGTGCGCGGCGATGAGCCCGGGCGGCGGGGCGCGGTGCGCGCCCGGCTGGAGCGGCCGCCCGTCAGCCTGATTCCGGCGCGAGCGCGAAAGCCCGACACCGAACGGATTGCCACCTTCGACGCCATGCTGGAAATCCAGGGCACGACCGTGCGCCACGTCGACAGCCTTGATGCGCTACCAGAGGCGATTGCCAGCTATTTGGCTGAACAGAATTTGCCCGCGCGCTTGCGCCATGGCAGCGACCCGGTTCTCAGCGCCCTCCCCTGGGATGGCGTCATGATCGAGCGCGAGGAAGGCCCAGCCTCGCCTTCTGACCTCGTCTCCTTGAGCCGCGCGCTTGGCGGCGCTGTCGAGACTGGAACGCTGTTCCTTGTCTCGGGTCCGGAGAACCCTTCCACGCTCAATTTTCTGCCCGATACGCATTGCATCGCGATCATGGCGGACACGATCTGCGGCTCGTTCGAAGAGGTCTGGGGTCATTTGCGCGAGCAGTACGGACGCGGAAAGCTCCCGCGTACTGTAAACCTGGTGAGCGGCCCATCCGCGACTGCGGATATCGAGCAGACACTCATTCGCGGTGCGCATGGTCCGCGGCGGCTCGCTGTGTTTATCATCGGCTAGAGCGCAATCGCTCTAGCTGGAATAACTATATAGCTTCTGGCTCAGTGTCATTCCCGCGCAAGCGGGAATCCAGCACACAGCAAGGCTTTCGGCTTTACAGGATCCCGGCTTTTTCGGGATCTCCGGGCTGCCGTCCACGGCAACTCGGAGACTTGGCGTTGGTCTCACCTCCGAGCGGATAGGTTTTTCCTATCTTGACCAGCTTCGCTGCCGCCTCGACCAACTCCGGGGTAATCAGATTGGCAGCGCCCTTCTCATCATCTGCGCCCCATTCCGATTGCACCAGTCGGGACGGTCCTGGGCCTGTGCGCCAGCTGTCAATGCGAACGCGCAGGACAATGCGAGCGCCGCCCTTTTCATGTCCTTTATCATGCGCTTTCTCCCTGTTTTTCTTCATGCTGTATCGTCTTGCAGCAGCGGCGCGACGGCCGCATGCCGGCCTCTAGCGTGGCTGGTGATCGAGCGTCCGGCAACAGGCTGATCCAGCCCGCGTGCGAATAGCAGATGGCAGCAATTTGGGAGAAAACTGTTCTGTGTCCCGACGAAAGGCGTAGGCTCTCTTTACACTGAGATTCGATCGAAGATCGTCAGGGCAAGGCCGCACAATGCGAAATATTCGAAGTACGGCCTAACACTTCATCGCCATCATGGCATTGAGTTCATCGATCTTGCGGGTGATCCTGGCGAGCCTGAGCAGAAACTGCAGCATGTTATCGGCGGTGAGGCAATTCAGATCGAGTTCGCGCAACGAGCACGCCTCGAGCAGATAGGTCCGGGTGGCGTCGTCCATGCCGTCGTGCAGGCCCATCGACCAATAGGCGAACAGCCGGTTCTGTATCTCCTCGCACGACATCAGGACGACGTCCCGGTGGCGCTCATCCCTGATGATGCGATGATAGGTGGCATTGACGTCGTCGCGAGGGCCTTCGAGCACCTGGGCGAAATACTTTTCATCGAAAAACAAAAATCCGGTCACGCCTGCGGCTGCATTGTTTTTGCGGCTCACGCGAACAATGTCATGTACATTTAACGGAATACGCACGTCCCGCTTACTTGCATAGATCAATCGGCATAGAATCATCGCATCAATCCAAGTGCTGGGCTCCGATACGAGGTGGCCCGGGGCAAAACGCATACAATTCGGGCTAGGAATACGACTGAGAGGACAATTTGGATTGCGACGAATAACACCAGGTGGGTATGGCAATTGGTCGTATTCGTCAGTAAACAACACAAACCCAGTCATCGTAGGGCTATGTTCGCCGTCTTGGCCTGAGGCTTGCAGTCAATGCCGGATCTGCGCAGCTTGGAGGTGTTCTACTGGGTTGCGAAGCTCCGCAGCTTTCGCCGTACCGCAGAACGGCTGCACACCACGCAGCCCGCCGTTTCCCAGCGCATCGCCGCGCTCGAGGCGGAGTTCGGACTGAAACTCTTCGACCGGGTTGCGCGCTCTGTCAGTCTGACGCCAAAGGGGCGCGAGCTGCTCGATTATGCCGAGCGCTTGCTGCGCTTGCGTGCGGAAATGATGCGTGCCGTGGCGGCGCCCGCGACGCTCAGCGGCGTCATGCGTCTCGGGGTTGCCGAGACCATTGTGCACACATGGCTCGGCCGCTTTATCGAGCGGGTGAACGCGACATTCCCCGGCATCACTCTCGACATCGCCGTTGATGTCTCGCCGAACCTGCGCGACGGTTTGGTGGCACATGAACTTGACCTGGCATTTCTGCTCGGGCCGGTGAGCCAGCCCAACATGATGAACTATGACCTGTGCCGCTATCCGCTGGCCTTCGCCGCCAGGAGCGATCTCGATCTCGGTCCTGAGCCCATCACGCTGATCCGGCTTCTGGAGCGCCCGATCATCACCTTTCCGAAGACGACGCGGCCCTATCTTCTCCTGCGCGAGGCGCTGAGCCGTAGCTCCCTGCCACCGCCAAGGATCTTCAGCAACTCCTCGCTCTCCACCATCATCAAGATGACCCAGGACGGTATCGGCAGCAGCGTCATCCCGCCGGTCGTGATCCGACGCGAGCTGGAGGCCGGTTCGCTGCGGCTCTTGCGGACCGAGGTGGATTTGCCCGAGCTGGCGTTCACCGCCTCCTTGCCGATCACGCCGGATGGTCTGATCGCCGATCCGGTCGCCCAGCTCGCGATCGAAATTGCAAAAGAGGAAGCTTGAAAACCGGGCAAAATCGATAAGACAGACTTATCGGTGCCTATCCGCAATTACGATTTGTGCGGTATCGACTGGCGCTGTGGTTCGATGACTGGGAAGCATCAAGCACGGGAGCTGCTTCCTTGTCCTCTCCAGCGCATCACGCTCTCTCTGAAGACACGATCTTATCCGGACGGCCGCGCGGCGCGGCTGGCGGCGCGGCGTGGCGAGCTGACCGGCAACACCGCCGGCGTTGCGCTCGGCTATCTGCAGGGCAATCTGGTCGTGCTTCCGGAGACCCTCGCCCATGATTTCTTGCGTTTCGTTCAGCGCAATCCCAAGCCCTGTCCGCTGATCGCAGTTTCCGAGCCTGGCAGCCGGGCTATTCCGGAGCTCGGCGTCGATCTGGATATCGCCACCGACCTGCCTCGCTATCGCATCTGGCGGCATGGCGAGCTGGTAGATGAGCCTTACTCGGTCGAGGAATATTGGCGCGAGGACCTGGTGTCGTTCGTGATCGGCTGCTCCTTCACCTTCGAGGAAGCGCTGCTTACCGCCGGCATCCCGCTTCGGCATGTTTCTTGCGGGACAAACGTCACCATGTACCGCACTTCCATCCCGACCCATCCCGCCGGCCCGTTCCAGGGGCCCATGGTCGTCAGCATGCGACCGCTCCGCCCGGCCGATGCCATCCGTGCCATCCAGATCACCTCGGGCTTTCCCGCCGTGCACGGCGCGCCGGTCCATATCGGTCTGCCCGAGGCGATCGGTATTGCCGACCTTGCAAAGCCTGACTACGGCGATCCGGTCGAGGTGAAGGCTGATGAGCTGCCGGTGTTCTGGGCCTGCGGCGTCACTCCGCAATCCGTGATCGCTGCGGCAAAGCCGGACTTCGCTATCACCCACAGCCCCGGCTGCATGCTGGTCACCGATCGGCGCAATACCGAATATTCTGTGATTTGAACGTCATCGCGCTATCGCACCTCGGATTTGCTCAACGGAGAGAACATCATGACAATCAACCGCAGACAGGTCCTCATCTCCGGCGCCGCCATGACTGCTGTCACGACGCTGAGCCGGATCGCATCGGCACAGGCAAGCGAGGTGGTAGTCGGTGTCATTTATCCGATGTCCGGCTCCAGTGCGCAGATCGGGGTGGATGCGCGCCACGCCTTCGAGACGGCGGCGGACATCATCAACAACAGCTATGACCTGCCGCTGCCGGGCGCCAAGGTTGCCGGATTGAGCGGCCTCGGCGGCGCTAAGATCAAGCTCGTTATCGCCGATCACCAGGCCGACCCGCAAAAGGGCCGCGCCGAAGCCGAACGCCTGATCACCCAGGACAAGGTTTCCGCGATCATTGGCTCGTTCCATTCATCGGTTGCCGCCACTATCACCGTCACCACAGAGCGTTACGGCATCCCCTACATTTCCGCAGATAATTCCTCGCCCAGTTTGCACCGCCGCAATCTGAAATTCTTCTTCCGCGCCGCCGCCCATGACGAGATGTTCTCCAAGGCGATGTTCGACTTTATGGACGCGCAGAAGAAGGCCGGCAACAAGATAGAGACGCTCGCATTGTTCCACGAGGACACCATCTTCGGCACGGATTCATCCAACGTGCAGGTGAAGCTTGCGGGCGAGCGCGGCTACAAGATTGTCGCCGACGTCAAATACCGCAACAACTCGCCCTCGCTTACCGCCGAGGTGCAGCAGCTCAAAAGCGCCGACGCCGATGTGCTGATGCCCTCGACCTACACCACCGACGCCATCCTCTTGGTCAAAGACCATGGCCGAGCTCGGCTACAAGCCGAAGAACATCATCGCTCAGGCTGCGGGGTTCTCCGAGAAAACCGTGTTCGATGCGGTCGGCGATAAGCTGAAGGGATATGATCTCGCGCGCTTCGTTCTCGCTCGACCTCGCCGCGAAACGGCCATTCATCACCACCGTCAACGAGATGTTCAAGAAGCGCGCGCGGGCCGCGATCTCAATGACAACACCTCGCGCCAGTTCATGGCGCTGATCATCCTCGCCGATGCCATCAACCGAGCCAAATCCGCAGATGGCGAGAAGATCCGTGAGGCGCTCGCGGCAACCGAGATTCCCGGCGAGAAGACCATCATGCCCTGGCAGGCGGTGAAGTTCGGCCCGGACGGCCAGAACGACCTCGCCGACCCGGTGCTGATCCAATATGTCGGCGGCGGCAAATTCATCACGATCTTCCCGGAGAGCGCGGCGGTCGCCGAGCCGATCTGGCCAATGAACGGCTAATTCGAAGATGCATTGGCACGGCAGGCAAAAGCCCCCTCACCCGGCGAGCGGCGGAGCCGATCGCCGCCCTCTCCCGCGTCGTGAGCCTTTATGGCGAATGACAAGCGTTCGCCATGGGGAGAGGGCAGCCGCCGTCAGGCGGCCGGGTGAGGGGGCTATTACGCCAGCAGCTAAGCATATCAATCAGTTTCAGATTTCTTAAATGAGACGCGGCGACCAGCTATGATCACCCAAGCCCTTATTCAGGTCATCGCCAGCGGGCTGCTTGATGGGCCTGATCTACGCGCTGATCGCGGTCGGCCTGTCGCTGATCTTCGGGCTGATGGACGTGGTCAACTTCGCCCATGGCGAATTCCTGATGCTGGCAATGTACGCGACGTTCGGGCTGTGGATCACGACCAGCATCGATCCGGTGCTGCTAGCGCCCGTGGTCACTGCGCTGCTGTTCGTGCTCGGAGCGCTGGTCTATATGGGCGTGGTGCGCTACGCGATGCGCGCCAAGGCCAACATCGGCATGGTGCAGATCTTCGCCACTTTCGGGCTGGCCATTCTTATCCAGGGACTCGCCCAATATTTCTTCACCCCGGATTACCGCTCGATCACCGCGAGCTGGCTTGGCGGAAGGACCCTGGAAATCGGCGGCATTTATCTGCCGCTGCCGCAGATCTATGGCGGCTTCATCTCCATTCTGGTGTTCGCCGGGCTTTATCTCCTGATGTCGCGAACCGATTTTGGCCGCGCGCTGGAGGCGACGCGCGAAGATCAGGGTGCGGTGGCCCTCGTCGGAATCGACCGCAACCGCGTCTTCGCCCTCGGTTGGGGACTGGGAGCGGCGCTGGTCGGCCTTGCCGGAGCGGTGCTGGCGATCTTCTATTACGTCCATCCGCAGGTGGGCGGCACTTTCGCCCTTTTCGCCTATGTCACCGTGGCGCTTGGCGGCTTCGGCAGCGTGTTCGGCGCGCTGGTGGCCGGGGTGATCGTCGGACTGGTTGAGGCGCTCACCGCGGTATTCTTTCCGCCGGCGCTGAAATCCGTCGGCGTCTATGCGCTCTACCTCGCGGTGGTGTTCGTGCGCCCCAGTGGCCTGTTCGGGAGACTCTAGATGCGCGCGGCGGCACTCCCGGCAACAGTCCTCGCTAGCGAAAACCGTCATGCGCAGAAGCGCCGGACGCAGCTCGTCATCGGCGCCGTGGTCTTCACCGCGGTGGCAACCCTGCCGCATCTCATCACCGATATCTATCTGCAAAACGTGCTGATCCTCACGCTGATGTATGCCGCGCTCTCGCAGAGCTGGAACATTCTCAGCGGCTATTGCGGGCAGATCTCGCTCGGGCACGCACTCTATTTCGGCGTCGGCGCCTATACGACGACCGTGCTGTTCATCAAATACGGCGTCTCGCCATGGTTGGGGATGGCGGCGGGCGGCGTGCTCTCGGCGCTCCTGGCGCTGGCGCTGGGCTATCCCTGTTTCCGGCTGAAAGGGCACTACTTCACCATCGCGACCATCGTCATTGCCGAGACGGCGCTGCTGCTCGCCCACAATTGGGACTATGTCGGCGCGGCCCTCGGTATGCAGTGGCCGTTCAATCCGGATAGCTGGGCCACCCTGCAATTCGCCCGTGACAAGCTCCCCTACTTCTATTTCGCCCTGGGCTTGCTGGTCGTCACCTGGCTGGTCACCTACGCCATCGAGGAATCGCGCTGGGGCTATTGGTGGCGGGCGGTGAAGGACAACCCGGAAGCTGCCCGAAGTCTCGGCGTGACGGTGTTCGAGTCCAAGATGGCCGCGGCCGCGATCTCCGCCTTCTTCACCGCGATCGGAGGGGCGTTTTATGCCGCCTTCGTCTCCTATATCGACCCCGACAGCGTGATGGCGTTCCGCTTCTCGCTGCTGTTTGCGCTGCCGGCGGTGCTCGGTGGCATCGGCACGCTGTGGGGGCCGGCGGTCGGTGCGGCGATCCTCATCCCGATCACCGAGATCACCCGCTCTTATGCCGGGGGTTCCGGTAACGGCCTCGACCTCATCATCTACGGCGCGCTGATCATGGTCATTGCGCTGATGAAGCCTGAAGGCATTCTCAGCCTGTTCCGGCGTGCGCCGTCGCGGGAGGCCGCACAATGAGCGCCGGAACCCTGCTCAAGGCCGAGAACATCACCCGTCGCTTTGGAGGCCTCACTGCCAACAGCGACATCACCATGCATGTGGAGCGCGGCGAAATTCTCGGCCTGATCGGCCCGAATGGCGCGGGGAAGTCGACGCTGTTCAACATCATTGCCGGCACGTTTCCGCCGAGCGAAGGCCGCATCATCTTTGACGGCGCGGACATCACGCGAATGTCCGCGCCGAAACGCTGCCAGCTCGGCATCGCGCGTACCTTCCAGGTGCCGAAGAGCTTCGACACCATGACGGTGATCGAAAATGTCATCGTCGGCGGGTTTGTCCGCCATGGCAGCGCCTCGGCGGCGCGCCGGACCGCGCTCGAGGTGCTCGACTTCGCCGGCCTCACCACCCGCGCCGAAACGCCAGCCAGCGAGCTGACGCCGCCGGAGAAGCGCCGGCTGGAAGTCGCCCGCGCGCTCTCCACCGAGCCCAAGCTCCTGCTGCTCGATGAGGTGTTCGCCGGCCTCACCCCGGCCGAGGCGCGCCAGGGCAGCGAACTGGTGAAGCGCGTGCGCGACAACGGTGTCACCATCATTATGGTCGAGCATGTGATGGAAGTGGTCATGCCGCTGGTCGACCGTGCCATCGTGCTGGATCTCGGCCGCGTGCTGGCCGAAGGCACGCCTGCCGAAATCGTCGCCGATCCGCGCGTCATCTCGGCTTATCTCGGGGAGCGGACCCGTGCTGCTTGACGTGCGCTCGCTCACGACTGCCTATCGCGGCCTGATCGCGGTCTCCGATGTCTCGATCTCGATCGCCGACGGCGAGATCGTCGCGGTGGCGGGCGCAAACGGCGCGGGCAAGTCGACGCTGCTCAAGTCCATTTCCGGTATGGAACGCCCGCGCGAGGGCTCGATCACCTTTGCCGGTGAAGCCATCGAGACGCTGCCCGCCCATCTCATCACCGCGCGCGGCCTCGCCTATGTGCCGGAGAACCGGCGGCTGTTCCCGCGCCTAACCGTCGCCGACAATCTGCGGCTCGGCAGCTATCTCTACCGCAAGTTGCCGGACCGCAATGCGCCACTCGAGCGGGTCTTTGCGCTATTCCCGCGGTTGAAGGAGCGGCTCACGCAGCGCGCCGAAACCCTCTCCGGCGGCGAGCAGCAGATGCTCGCCATCTCCCGCGCGCTGATGACGCGCCCGCGCCTGCTCATGCTCGACGAGCCCTCGCAAGGCATCATGCCGAAACTCGTGGATGAGATCTTCCGCGCGGTGCAGGCAATCCGCGAGACTGGCGTGACCGTGCTGATCGTGGAGCAGCGTCTCGCCGAGAGTCTCGAGATCGCGGACCGTGCCTATGTGCTGCAGACCGGCCGCGTGGTGCTCTCCGGTACGGCCGCCGAGGTCCGAGACAACCCTGATATCAGGCGCGCTTATCTCGGCATGTAAAAGCAGCAAGTCTTAAACGAAACGTCTCGGCGCAGCTTTGCTGAACGCTGCGCCGTGCCATCGCCCGCGAGTTGCGACATGAAACGAGAGTGCTGGGATTTCTGGGTCGATCGTGGCGGCACCTTCACCGATGTGATCGGCCGGGCGCCTGACGGTACGCTCCATGCGCGCAAGGTGTTGTCGGAGAATCCGGGCGCCCATCGCGACGCAGCCGTGCACGGCATCCGTCAGCTTCTTGGCCTCAGGCCCGGCGAACTGATCCCGGCGGGCGCGATTGGCGAGGTGCGCATGGGCACGACGGTGGCGACCAATGCGCTCCTGGAGCGCAAGGGCCAGCCGACCGCGCTCGTGACCACCAAGGGCTTCCGCGACGCGCTGCGGATCGGCTATCAGGCGCGCCCCGATATTTTCGCCAAGCAGATCATCAAACCCGATCAGCTCTACGGCAAGGTGGTGGAGATTGATGAGCGCATTCTCGCTGATGGCACGGTGGAGAAGTCCATCAATGTCGACGAGGTCTGCGACGCGCTCGAAGCCGTCGAGGCGGACGGTTACGAATCTATCGCGATTGTTTTCATTCATGGCTACCGCTATCCCCAGCACGAGAAGCGGGTGGCGGAGATCGCCTATGACATGTTCTTCCCGCAGGTCTCCGTCAGCCATGAGGTGAGCCCGCTGGTGAAGCTGGTCGGACGCGGCGACACCACGGTCGTCGATGCCTATCTCTCGCCGATCCTGCGCCGCTACGTGGCGCAGGTGGAGGAGGAGTTGGACGTTGCCCGCGCGGGAGCGCGGGTGAAGTTCATGATGTCCTCGGGCGGGCTGACGGCGGCGAAGCTGTTCCAGGGCAAGGACGCGATCCTCTCCGGCCCGGCCGGTGGCGTCGTGGCGATGGCCCAGACCGGAGCGGAGGCGGGCTTTACCCGCGTGATCGGCTTCGACATGGGCGGCACCTCGACCGACATCGCCCATTTCGCGGGCGAGTATGAGCGCGCCTTCGAGACCGAGGTCGCGGGCGTCCGGATGCGCTCGCCAATGATGCTGATTCACACCGTCGCGGCGGGAGGCGGGTCGCTCCTCAAATATGATGGCGCGCGCTTCCGCGTCGGGCCGAACTCGGCTGGAGCCAATCCGGGCCCCGCCTGCTACCGCCAGGGCGGCCCGCTCGCCGTGACCGATGCCAATCTGATGGTCGGCAAGCTGATCCCCAGCCTCTTCCCGGCGATCTTCGGCCCGAGGCAGGATCAGCCGCTCGATGCCGACATCGTGGGTGAGAAGTTCGCGGCGCTCGCTACCGAAATCGGCGACGGCCGCTCACCGGAGGAGGTTGCGGACGGCTTCCTCAAGATTGCCGTCGCGAATATGGCGGAGGCGATCAAGAAGATCTCGGTGCAGCGCGGCTATGACGTGACCCGCTATGCGCTCAATGCGTTCGGCGGCGCAAGCGGCCAGCATGCCTGCCTGGTCGCCGATGCGCTCGCCATGAAGACGGTACTGATCCACCCCTATTCCGGCCTGCTCTCGGCCTATGGCATGGGGCTCGCCGACATCCGCGCGGTGCGGCAGAAGGCGCTGGAGGTGTCGCTCGACGGGCCCGCGCTCCTGGAAATCGCCGAGGCCGGCAATGCACTTGGCAACGAGGCGCGTGCCGAGGTGACCGGCCAGGGCGTGCCGCCGACCGCGCTCACCACTCAAGTCCGCGCGCATATTCGTTACAGCGGCACCGACACCGCCATCGACGTGCCAGCTTTCACGGCGATGGGCATCCACGACCTGCATCGCGCGGCGACCGAAATGTCGGTGGATGCGATGAAATCGGCGTTCGAAGCAGCGCATAAGGCGCGCTTCGGCTTTGTCGATCGCTCGAAAAGTCTAGTCGTCGAGGCAATCTCGGTCGAGGCCGTCGGCGGCGGCACCAAGCTCACCCAGACCGAAAAGCCGATGACCGATGCTCCCCTGCCTGAACCAACCCGACATACGCGCTTCTTCTCGGACGGGCACTGGCATGACGCCGTGGTCTTTTCGCGCGAGCAGCTTGCACCTGGCCATATGGTGGACGGCCCGGCACTCATCACCGAGCCGCACCAAACGGTCGTGATCGAGCCCGGCTGGCGCGCCGAGCTAACCACCCATGATCATCTCATCCTTACTCGCGGCGTGCCTTTGCCGCAGAGGAAGGCGGTCGGCACCCATGCCGATCCGGTGATGCTGGAGATCTTCAACAACCTGTTCATGTCGATCGCCGAGCAGATGGGCGTGACGCTGCAGAACACCGCCTATTCGGTGAACATCAAGGAGCGGCTGGACTTCTCCTGCGCGGTGTTCGAGGCATCGGGAGCGCTCGTCGCCAACGCCCCGCACATGCCGGTGCATCTCGGCTCGATGGACCGGTCGGTGGAGAGCATCATCCGGGGCAATGCCGACATCCGCCCCGGCGACGTCTATGCCATCAACGCCCCCTATAATGGCGGCACGCATCTGCCCGACATCACGGTGTGCACTCCCGTGTTCGACGAGGCGGGTGAGCGCCTGCTGTTCTGGGTGGCCTCGCGCGGCCATCATGCCGATGTGGGCGGCATCGCGCCCGGGTCGATGTCGCCGCTCGCCCGGACCATCGAGGAGGAAGGCGTTTATATCGACAACTTCAAGATGGTTGATCAAGGCGCCTTCCGTGAGGACGCGCTGATCGCACTGCTAACCGGCGCGAAGTACCCCGTGCGCAACGTCGTGCAGAACGTCAACGACCTGAAGGCGCAGATCGCCGCCAACGAGAAGGGCGTCGCCGAGTTACGCAAGATGGTTTCCCAGTTCGGCCTCGATGTCGTTAACGCCTATATGGGCCACGTTCAGGACAACGCCGCCGAGAGCGTGCGCAAGGTGATCGAGCGTCTGCCGGATTCCGCCCTTACCTATCCGATGGACCAGGGCTGCCAGATCAAGGTCGCCATCTCCGTGGACAAGGAGAAGCGTGAGGCGATCGTCGACTTCACCGGCACCTCGCCGCAGCGCGAGGACAATTTCAACGCGCCCGAGCCGGTCGCCCGCGCGGCGGTGCTCTATGTCTTCCGGGTGATGGTGGAGGACAAGATCCCGATGAATGCCGGCTGCCTGCGCCCCATCCGCATCATCATCCCCGAAGGCTCGATGCTTTCGCCGAAATGGCCGGCGGCGGTGGTCGCCGGTAACGTCGAAGTCTCGCAGGCGGTGACCAACTGCCTGTTCGGCGCTCTCGGAGCGCTTGCCGCTGCGCAGGGCACGATGAACAACGTCAATTTCGGCAATGCCCGCTATCAGTATTACGAGACAATCTGCTCAGGCGCACCGGCAGGCAACGGCTTCGATGGCGCGCCGGCGGTGCACACCCACATGACCAATTCCCGCCTCACCGATCCGGAAATCCTGGAATCGCGCTTTCCCGTGGTGCTGGAGGACTTCCATATCCGCCCCGGCTCGGGCGGCAGGGGCAAATGGCACGCCGGCGACGGCACCAGCCGCACCATCCGTTTCCTGGAGCGCATGGACCTCGCTATCCTCTCCGGCCATCGCCGGGTGCGCCCCTTCGGCCTCCAAGGCGGCGAGCCCGGCCAGTTCGGCCGCAATCTGGTGCGGCGCCTGGACGGTCGCGTCGAGGAGCTTGCCGGCTGCGACCAAACCGTGCTCGAAGCCGGCGAGGCGGTGACCATCATCACCCCAACCGGCGGCGGCTACGGAAATCGGAGTAGTCTCCCACCTTCCGTGCGGGGCAGCCGATGAGGAGCCGGTCGGCCGCCTCCCGACCGCCGCTCGTCGAACGAGCGCAATGGAATTCATCATCCGCGCCAGCGACGCAATTGGCCAACAATCCCGCTTGATTAACACGGCTAGCCTAGCCCAGACCTTGTTCGATGAGAACCTGCGCGACGGCGGCAAAGTGCTGCTGGCGAAGATAGTCGCCCTGGGCGTGGCGCTCCGCAAGAGCGGCAGCGAGGGCTTCGTTCTCGCTTATTGGTATGCCGAGCTTGTACGCCTCGCCGCGCATCGTCTGAGCCCGCTCACCGCGCGCCTTCACGACAATGACCGGAACCGGTGCTTTGATTCGATGATAGCGTATTCCGGCCAGGTGGTCGGGTCCGACCACCACGACACTTGCCGCTGGTAAACCAAGCCGCCCGACGAGCAGTCCTTGGCGCTGGCGCTGGCGGCGACGCTCGTTGAGGATGAGCGGATCGCCCTCGATGTCCTTGCGTTCGCGCTTGTGCTCCGTCTTGGTCATGCGCATGTCGCGCAGGAAGAGCCAGCGCTGCAAGCGCATGTCGACGAAGCCGATCATGATGAAAGACAGAGCGGCAACAGCGGCGATGGGCATCAAGGCTGAGACCAGAAGCGGCACAAGGCAGGACTCGCCGCAATTGGGGACATGGAACATCGGCTCGATCCAGCTGCGCAGTACGAGAAAGAAGACGCCGCCCAAAATCGCGACCTTCAGAGCGCCTTTTGCGAATTCAACAGCATTGCGAGCAGAGAAAATCCGCTTCAAGCCCGCTGCTGGATTGATGTGCTCGAAATTCGGTTTCACCGGATCGAAGGAGAACACCGGGCCGTAAGTCCCGACCATACCGGCGACGACGCTGGCGAAAACGAGACAGGCGATTGCGGGAAGCACAGCGATCGTAATCAGGTTCGCCGATGCCTCGATCGCCTGCGCTGAGGCTTGCGTGAAGGGTTCGGCCGATACGCGCGATACGAGGTTCACCAACTCAAGCACGTGGTCGCGCAAGGTCGGCCAGACGATGAGCAGGTAGGCTATCATCGCCAGCAAACCGAAGCCGGAGATAAGATCCCGGCTGCTGGATACTTGCGCTTTTTTGCGCGCGTCGCGCAGCTTCTTTTCAGAAGGCGGCAGCGACTTCTGTTCAGACTGGGTGTCGTTTGCGGCCATCGCTTCTTCTGTCCTCGCACCCGTGGTGACTACATCATATCTTGAAAGCCGTCAGTACAAGCGCATCATATTCAGAGTGCAGACGAATCAGCGCAGTGGCCACGCGCTGGTCACGAAGCTGTGTAAAAAGGGCATCGAGGGACATGGGTGGGGCTCGATGGGGCGATCTCTTCATAGCGCGGCGGCGACGGCATCGCTTGTCGCGATGCTGATAACGGCAGGCTGCGCGAAAACGACCAGCCAACAGGTGCAGACCACAGCGGCTTTGAAGCCGGAGCCGGTCTCCGCGCGCCCTGCCGATTCCACGACCAATCTGCTGCGCCTTGCTGGCGATATCGAGGCGAGGGGCTCGGTTGAAACCGCCGTGCCGCTCTATGAGCGTGCGGCGGCTGCCTCGCCGGCCGATGCCGTTGCCCATACGCGCCTTGGCGACGCCTATGCCAGGCTGGGACGCTATCAGGAGGCGGAAAGCGCTTATCGCGCGGGGCTGGCGAGAGAGCCCGAGTACGGACCGGCGCTTCTCGGTCTTGGCGGCGTGCTCGTGCGCAGCGGCAAGCGTGAGGACGGGCTGGCCATGCTGGCGAAGGCGGCGCCACTGGTCAATCAAGCAACCGCTTACGACCGGCTCGGCGTCGCTCATATGGCGCTGGGACAGCCGCGCGAGGCGCTCGCCTCTTTCGAGCAGGCACACGCGATGGCTCCGAAAGACATCGACATCACCACCAATCTCGCTTTGGCTGCTGTCCTCACCAGGCAATATGAGAAGGCGACAAGCCTCGCCAAGGAAATCGCCGCGTCCGACAAGCTCAAGGAATATCACCGGCGCAACCTTGTTCTTGTTCTCGCTGTGGCAGGGCACTCGGACGAAGCCAAACGTGCCGCTGCAGATGTGATTGATCCGGACAGCGTGGCGCAGCTTCTCAAGAAGGCGCGGTCTTTGCGAAGTATCGAGAGCTCGAAAGCGCGCGCCCTCGCATTAGGCACGGTCAGCCCCGGCTCCTAGGCAACCACCCAGCTGCCCATGTGAGGGAGGGCGAGCCCGATCAGCATCAAGCGGCAATCCCGCCCTGCCGCCGTTCTCGAAGATCGCGGTAACGGCTGATCTCGTCGTCGATAACTCGCGCCGCCAGCTTCGTCATCTCCGGATTTTCCGTCCACTGCGGCAGAATGTTGTTGCGGAGATGCTCGAGCAGTCCAATGGTGTGATTTTCCTGGAAGATGCTGCTGTCCTTGATAAGCGGCATGATGTAATCGATAAGCTGCGCCTCAATCGAACCATAAGGCGTCGAACGGCCCGATCGATTCAGCAGCGCCTCGAATTCTTCCGCCCCTTCCAGAGGCAGGGTTTCACCCTTGTCCCGCAGCTTCTGCAGGACGACATCGAGCCGCTCACCTTCGATCTTTGGATAGGCCATCTTCTCTCCGCCTGATGTCTTTTTCGCTTTGCGGCGCTTATCAGCGATAGGTTAGCGCGAGCGTCTCATTATCGCGCCCGAGGATCATGCGATCGTCTTCTATCCGCTGAATGATCCAGCCGCTCTCCAGTACCGCTCCCTCATAATAGCGCGATCCGTTATCGGCGATAATATATGGCCTCTGCCCAAAGAACACCGCCTGCAGCCTCACGGGAGCCGGTCCTGTAAGCGGACCGATCGCCACGTTCGGAACGAGAACCGTGCTCTGGGCGTATTTGCTGTCGAACCAACGTTGGATCGAAGACCATGCCGCCGCCTGTTGATCGCTGAGACGACCCTCGGCGAGGAGACGCCCGTCATTGGCGCTCACGGTTATGCTGCTTATTCCAGCTTCCTTGAGCTTGGCCGTCAGCTCATCCGCCGCAGCCTGGTTTGCCGAAGCGGATGAACCCGGACCGGCCTGACCGACATTGCGCTGCTCGGGCGAAGTCTGATCGAGCCGAGCCGTATCGGCGATCGGCGTTTGAATGGTCTGTCCCTGCATGGCATGCGAGGCAGCAACGACGGCTATGGCGCAGGCGATAACGCCGCCCGCCAGCTTGACCGGATGATCCCCGAGCCGATTCATGGCAGATGTCAGGCGAGCGAGCGCGCTCTGCGGTGCCTGTCCTGGCAATAGTCTCAATACGGCATCGCCGATGGTGATCGTGACCGGCATCCGCACGCAGCAGCCATGACCATTGGCCACTTGCCGGCCGCCGACCTCAACGTCGCCACCCAATGCCTCGATCCTGGCGTCTCTGCCCTCGAGGCGAAGCTTGGCATGGCGCGGCGATACACCATTGTCACGCAGAACGATATCCGAGGAGGCATCCATGCCGACGAGATACTCATCGTCGTCAAGCTCCATCTGGACGCCGCTATGCACACCGTTGACAATCTCGAGCTTGGGGAAAGCCGATTGTGGTGTCAGATGATTCTGCGCGCTACTCATGTCCACTCCCGCCGTTCTGCCTCGGCGCTGCCGAAAAACAGCGCCAGCCACCGAAATGGCTGGCGCTGTGTCGCTTAGCTCTGTCGAGAGGCACGCGCCTGATCGGTTCCGACCTTCAGAGGCGTCGAGATCTTCAGGTACTCGACCTGAAACTTACGGGCCTCTTCCATAATCTGTCGCACTTCGTTCAGCATGGCTTGCATGGAACTTGCCGAAGAGCTCGCCCCTGTCGCGGGAGTTGCCATTTGCTAACCCTCCATAGTGATGGTTACACTGCCTCCCGCGGAAGCTGGGCATGCACCGAGGCCGCCTACTTAGAACAGGAGGTATGTGCAGCTTACCCATTCGTCCGTGCACGTGCAATTCTATATTGCAGTCTGAGCTTAAATGCTTATGCTGTATCCACGAGTGGATCGCCGCGAACTTGCCATAGTACTATGTTCAGAGCGAGGTTGGACTGTATAGCTGCGCAGGCCGTAGTTATGTGAAGAATTTAGCTGAGTGATGGTGGAGAGTTATGGCCAGAGCCAGGGGTCGAAACATCACAATGCTGGCGGCGGGTTTAGGCAACGCACCATCTTTGTTCGTGGTCGCTGCGTTCTTCTTTCTGGCGCCGTTCGCCGAAACCGCGTCGGCTACGGAGCCGAAATGGTCGAAGGAAACTTATAACTATCTCGTTATCGATCAGGACCTGCGCGATGTGCTGATCGAATTCGGCCGAAACATGCGGATTCCCATCAAACTGAGCGACCGCGTCGCGAAGCGGCAAATCCGCAATGACCTCGCCGTTTTCACGCCTCGCGAGTTCTTGCAGCGGCTATGCGACGCATATGGGCTGGTGTGGTATTATGATGGTGCGGTTATCAATGTGAGCGACGACAACGAGGTGACGACCGAGTTGATGAATACCGGCTCGGTCGGTACGGAGTATCTGCTGAAAAGGCTCAATGGCCTCGGCGTCACCGATGCGCGCTATCCCATCAAGACCGGCGGCGCGGGCGTGATCACGGTTTCGGGGCCGCCACCCTATCTCGTGATGGTGCGCAAGACGCTCGATGCGCTCGAGAAAGCGAACACCCCAATAGCGGTCCAGGAAATACCTGGCGGTGACACGGTTAAAGTGCGCGTCTTCCGGGGCGGGCAGGGATCTTGAAAACGCGTCATCCGGGCGACTTCGCCTGTGTGACCTTATGAAAGGAGGTAAGAATGGAAACCTCGGCGGTGCAGAGCGGCTCGGCTGCTGCGACGGATGCCGACATGGAAGCGGCTTTCGGTGAGGTCCTTGTGAACGTCGCATTGCAGGGGGCATTGGACGTCAACGCCATGTTCGAGGAAGAGGTGCAGGAGATGGATAGAGAGATGGACGAATAGTCTCGCATCGCTTGAAGCGGCGGAAAGGATAACGCTTATGGACGCACTCTCGCCGGTTGCGCAAAACCGTACCATGCCCACGGAGACGACGGCTCTGGCGGTGACATCGGTCAGAGAGAATGGTCCCATTACAGAGCAAAGGCTGCTTGATTATCTGATGCGTTTTCAGGCGGAAGGCCTGGTCAAAGCGCAGCATTTGGCGAATCCGGCCGCGATGAGCGGCGAAGCAATCATGGCGCTAAAAGGTTATTTCGAGCGGACATCCGCTCTTTATGACAGCGCAGCCAGAAAGGCTCAGGTCATGAACGAGTCCGGTGATGGCATAATGAGTGGCGGCAACAACCAACTTCCCGCGTTGCCCGCTGGCCCGGCCCGGGAGCGCCTGGAGCCGACGATGAGCCAAACCGGGCTGCCCGCTGAGCGGGTCGCGGGCATCACCGATGCCGAACTGAGCCGCGCAGTGAACATGCTGGTGGAGATCATGCATTACGGCATGGAAACCGCTATGGTCACTACCGCGACGAACAATGTCAGCAAGTCTGCGATGACCCTGACGCGTGGACAGTAATACGAAGCAAGCAAGGCAAGTGAAGGCCGACCGCCTTCCTGCGCTAGTTGTATATCGGGCGGGGAAATTGACCTTTGGCGCAGGATGACAAGGCTTTAGAGGTGTTGCCGGTTCAGGTGGTGTTCCAGGCCGGCCAGCTTGAAATGTCACTCAGCGAACTGGACCGCCTCGCTCCCGGTGTCGTCCTGCCGCTCGACCGGCCGGTCGAGGAGGCGCTCGATATCGTCGTCAATGGCAAGAGGATCGGGCGCGGCGGGTTCGTGAAAGTTGGCGATACGCTGGCTGTGCGTGTCACCAAACTCAACCAAAATGGTTGAGAACCAGTTCAACCTTTTTGGCGTCTTCATCACCCTCATCCTCTTCGGGTTGATCCCGCTTTTCGTGGTGACGATGACCAGCTTCCTTAAGATATCGGTGGTCATCTTCCTGGTGAGGAATGCGCTGGGCATTCAGCAGACGCCGCCTAATCTCGTGCTCTATTCCATTGCGCTGCTGCTGACGCTTTATGTTAGCGCGCCGGTCGTGAGTGACATCTACGCCCGTATGAATGCCACCCCGGTCGATCTGAACTCCGTTGCCGGCCTTACCGAAGCCGCAACGCGCGTACGCGAGCCGGTCAAGGCGCATCTGATGCGCTTCTCTCATCCCGACGAGCGCAAGTTCTTCTTTACTGCCACCGAGAGGATATGGCCGGAAGCCGCTCGAGCCGATGTGAAGGAGGATGACATCCTCGTGCTCATGCCGGCCTTCGTCAGCTCCGAGCTGACGCGCGCCTTCGAGATCGGTTTCCTGCTCTATCTGCCGTTTCTGGTGATCGATCTAGTCGTTGCCAACATCCTGATGGCGATGGGCATGATCATGGTCGCGCCGACCCTCATTTCTATCCCTTTGAAGCTTCTCCTGTTTGTCACTGTCGATGGCTGGTCACGCCTGCTTCACGGTCTGATCATAAGCTACGGCAACTAGGAATGGACGGCGCCGATGTACAATGATGCGCTGATGGTGAAGGTCAACGAAGCCCTGTTGACCGTCCTCATCGCCTCGTCCCCCATTCTGCTCGCCGCCATGCTGATCGGGGTTCTGGTCGGCCTGATACAGGCGCTGACCCAAATCCAGGACCAGACCTTACCGCAGGCCGTAAAGCTGATTGCGGCACTGCTGATCATCATGATGCTTGGGCCGCTCTTCGCACGAGGCATTGTGGAGCAGGCTTCCACCGCACTCGACGAATTCCCCGTCCTGACCCGCTAAGCGCTGGAGGCGGCATGCTCGCCGCAGAAGCTCTAAATACCTACGGGGCTTACATCATCGCCATTGCGACAGCGGCCGCGCGCATGGGTGGCGTTATGCTGATGATGCCGGCCTTCACGCGGCTGGGGCTCACCAGCACGCTGAGAGGCGGCCTTGCCTTGGTTCTGTCACTACCGTTGCTTCCGCTCGTCCTGCCGGAAATAACGTCCCCGACGCTCGGCTTCACCCAATTCATCGGACTGCTGTTCAAGGAAATTGCCGTCGGCATACTCATCGGCACTTTGCTGGGCGTGCCGATCTGGGCGGCGGAGGCCGCAGGCGAAATTCTCGACCTGCAGCGCGGCGTCACTTTCGGCGCGCTCGTCGACCCGTCCAACACCACAACCAACGATATCCTCGGCACGTTCTTCGCGCTGGCGATGGTCGCGCTCTTTTTCATCGCCGGCGGGCTTTCGATTACGCTGCGCGCGATCTACGACAGCTACACGCTTTGGCCGCTGACCAGCTTCACCCCGCTCTTCAACGCCGATGCCGGACGGCTCCTCCTGGCTGTCCTCGATGACATCGCCGGGCTCGGGCTGATGCTGGTTGCGCCGATTTTTCTGACCTTGCTGCTTGCGGATCTGGCGCTGGCGCTGGTGGCACGAGCAGCGCCCCATATGAATGTTTTCGTGCTGTCGCTGCCGGTAAAGAACTTCGCGCTCGCGCTGATGCTGGTGCTCTACGGCGCCTTTCTGCTCAGCTATCTGAAGAGCAATCTGGGTGGGCTGATCGATGCTCGCAGCAAGCTGGAGCTCATTGCGCCCCGGCATTAAGCGGCAGCTGATGCAGTGCGGCCGCAGCCGTGCGGCTACGATGACACAGCTTGATTTGTGCCGATTGAAAACTTTATGCCGCCACGTGCAACAACTTGACAGCATACGGATTATTTTACAGCATGGCTGAAGCTGAGGTGAATGGTGCGATAGGCCCGCAGCGATCAGGCCAGCGGCGGCTTTGCTGTGGGCAGCCTGCAAGCTGTTAGGACGTCCAGACCGGTTCCTCAGCGCGGCGAAAATAGTCAACACCCGGAACGTGATGAACGGCGCGTATCGCCCTTCCTATCGCACAGTGCTCCCGGGAGCGAGCCGCCGCCCAGTTATGTCGCCTGCAGCCATGTCTGCCTCGCCCAATAGGCAGCGCTGTATTCACATCCAAGCAGCACTATTCACTTTGAGTTTGTCGCAATCGCGTGCCGGGCGTTCGCTTTAGGAGCGTCCGTGTAACGTTTAGTCCGAGGGACGTCGCAATGCTTGATGCAGCCGGAGGAGTGGGTGGTTCGGCACGGGTCATGACCGATGCGGAAATGCTGGTGCAGCAGAAGCGCTACCACGCGCAGCAGATAGCACAGCAACAGCGTCAGGCCCAGCAGGCCCAGGCGGCCACCGCGACCAAGACGGCCCGCCAGCAGGCTAACACGGCGCTCGGCAATTACCGCGGCAAAGTCCGCAACCATCAGCAGCACTGGGCGGCTCAGAACCACCACAGATACCGTACCGAGCAGGAGGCCTACACCGCCTGGAAGACGGCGTGGGACAGCTCGAGTGAAGGTCAGGAGGCCGAGCAGATGCTTGCGCCTTATATCGCCAACTATAGCGCTGCCGTGCAGCACGAGCTTCGGCTGACGGCGCAGAACACCGGGGGCGATCAGGCGGCTATCAACTCTGCCGTGAACCACAGAGTAGCCGAACTCAAGGCGGAGGGAACAGGCGGGACTCCGGAGGACACGGCGCTGGACGGCGTCGTCGATGAAGCAGCAGGGCAGGTGAATAGCGAGTTGCCGGAGCTGCGCCAGGCCAGGATCGACGTTCACGACCAGATCGGCGCCTACAATCAGGCGCAGACCAATCTCAATAATGTGCTGGACCGGCGCGACAGAGCCCTCCGGAGCGTCCACAACATGGGTCTTCGCGAGGAGATTCGCGACAGCTTCCAGGACGAAGTCGAAACCGCTCAGACGGCCTTCGATACCGCGACGACGACGCTGCGGACCAGCCTCACGAACGAATGGTCGATTGCCATTGCCGATGGAGTGCTAAGCAGTGCTCAGCAATCGCTCGCCAACCTCAAAGCGCTTCCGCCGCAGATCAGGAATGCCGAGCGCGGCGACGTGCTTCGGGCGCTGGGCAATGCGCAGCATCAGCGTAGCGAGGTTCTGGCCGGGCATTATGAAGCGCTGCAGTACGCCTCGCCCAGTCAGATCGATGATGTGGTGCGATCGGTCATGTTCGCCCATCCCGAGCTTCTCGCGCTGGAATCCGACCGCGGCATGCCGTTTGGCATGGAGATCTTCATCCAGGGTGAGGTGCTGAAGCATCGGCCCGAGATCGACACGAATATGGCCTTGCTGCCATCGATTGCGGCCGATCCGAAGACCCCGCAGTGGATGAAGGACCTGATCGCGAAAGATCCGGTCAGCGCGGCGCTGATCGCCTCGCTGGAGATTAAGGGACCAAACAACACCGAGATCGAGGTCTATTCACTGGCGGCGGAAGGCGATGAGAAGCATCTGGCAGAAGCCTCGCCGCTCACCTTTGCGCTGCTGAAATACGCTGGCGGCACGCTGGAGATGCCGGCGTCCACGCTAGCTGACCCTCAACCGGCGGATTTTCTGAGATACGGGCAGGAGGCCCTGGCAAAAGCCTTCGAGCAGCTTAACAGCATCGAAGGCAAGACGCCGCAGCAGATCGCCGAGGATCAGCAGAAGATCAGCGATCTTCAGCTCACGGTGCTGGCGTCCGGCAATGTCCGCATCGGTTACCTGCGCGGTGAGTGGCAGCGGGTCACGGCGCTCGAGTCCCCCGGACAGAGCGTCGATAAGATCATGAACGAGTATCTGGACCCGGAGGATTTCAACAACCCCGACTACGAGGCCAAAACCGAAGTCGGGAAGTTCATGAAAGAGCTCAGCATCAACATGCAGGCTGCGGCGCTCGTGCCCGGCCTCCAGGGGCAGATCTGGGACGCGATAGGCGGCGATATCAAGACCTATATCGGCCAGCAGGCCGACTATATCCAAGCCCATTACGGCGATGAACAGGAATTGCCCGCCGCAGTCGGCGAATGGCAGAAGCAGATGGCACAGTTTGCGCCGCCACCTGTGGCCGACGCGATCATCGACGTCACCGTTTCCGAGTTCAGCCCTACGATGATCGGACGAATGGGCGGCGGGCGTATGACCGACGGCCTGCAACTGCTTGCCGACCGCGCGGGGCGCGAGGGCGGCGATAAGATCGCCGACTGGGCGACCGCCGTTTCCGGCGACGACGCTTACAGTGTTCCGCTTCGCGATCTCCTGTCAGTGAAGGAGGATGGAACGGGCATCACGCTAGGACGGTCTCTGCTCACGGAAATTGCCGGCGACGGCGCCGACAGATACGCCCTTGAGGAAATGCGCAGCTGGTTCGAGGCGAGCGCGAGCGATGTCAGTAAGGATCAGGCCGAGCAGGTGTCGTCGGAGCAGGTCAAACTGTTCGACGAAAATCGCAATCAAAAGCTCCAGGATATCTTCGACGGCGCCCTTCGCGACAATGGCGACGTCTTCACCCAAAGGCTGAATTTCGGCACGGATCCCGCTTCGGACAATGAATATGGGCATAGGCTTGGCCTCACGCCCGACAATCCCGATGCCGACGTCAGCAACGGCGAGGCGCTTTATACCGATCCCGGCAAGCTCGAAAAGATTCAAACGCTCAAGCAGATCGACTGGATCAGCCGTGGATCGAATCTGCCTGTGGATGTGGACTCGCTGATCCCGATCATTGTGCGCGGCGATCCTTTGCCACAGGACGAGAACCTCAAAAAGATCAACCAGATCAGGGATTGGATCGAGGAAGTCGGCGGCGAAGAGGCGACCATTACTTTCACGCCGGCGATATACACCTCCGAAACCAGAGGCGGCGTTCAGGCGCAGTACCTCATTCGCGTCGAGGGCGACAAGAATCACGACGGCCAGATCACCAGGGACGAGACGACGACGCCTGGGGTGAGAGGTTCTGGCTCGAAGCATCTCGACGACGAGGACATGGTCATCGATGCCTCGGCCGTGATCGACGACAACCCCGCGTGGAAGTATAACGATTTCGGCGATTTCCAGAAGGACAACAAACGTCTGGACGATCACGGCCGTCTCTATATGGTGAATACAGACGACCTGCTGCTGCACGACAATAACGGCGACGGTCACGTCGACAACATCAATTTCGACGGCGTGGACGCGGCGATCACCACGACCGGCGAGCGGATAATGAGCATCGTCGACACGGGCGTCGGCGTGCTGACGGCCGTTGCGACCGTGGCTTCGTTCACGCCACTCGCCCCGATCGCAGCGCCTGTTGCTTTCGCCGGCGGCACCTATCTCGGCGTTCGCGGTGCCATGCACCTCGGGGAAATGCATGAGCACGGACAGTCATGGAACGGCCGCGAGGGCTACATGGAGATGGCCGGCGTCGCGGCCGCTCTCCTGCCTCTGGGAGCCGGAGCGATCCGGGCCGGGTATCTTTTCCGCTCCGGCATGGAGGCGACGGCCGCCATGCGGACCGGCTTTGGCGCTTTCTACGTCAAGAATCCAATGATGAGGCTGTTCCCGGCGCCCTACGTCGCCGATGGCCAAATGCTGATGGCGTCCGGGGGGCGGGCACTTAGCGTAGCGAAGGGCTTTGACACCGCGGCGATGGCGATCGGCACGCCGCTGCTTGCCACGTCAGCCCACGACACCCTCGTCAACTGGAATGCGATGTCCGGCTGGGAAAGGACGAGCAGTCTGCTCAATGTCTTTTCCGGCTTCTACGCCACGGGCATGGGCGCTCACAACTGGCTCGCGGCCCGGCGCGGGGACGGGCAGGAAGCTTTCCCGTCACAGCCCGATCCATTCGCGGATGGGGATCCGGCCGTCATTCCTGCCGGCGATACCGATCCAGCCGTTCGTCCTGCAACGGCGAGCTATACCGGCAAGCAGGTCGCAAACCTGACCGCGGCGCACTGGAACGCGTTCACCGAGGCCGAGATACGTGCCATCCCCGCTGACCATGTGACCCAGATCAGGGTCGATCAGGTCGCTTTACTTTCCACGGATACTATAGGCGCCTTCACCGGCGATCAGATGGCGGCACTGCCGCCCAATCGGCTGCGGCAACTCACTGAGGCGCAGATTGGCGCCATTGCGCGGGAGAGCCTCGCCAGCATCGCGCCCCACCGCCTCGCCGCGATGAGCAAGGAGCAGTTCGCCGCGATCACCCGCGAGCAGCAGGGCTACCTGACGGTGCAGCAACTCAGCAAGGTCACGCCCGATCAACTCGCGGCCATGACGGCCGAACAGCTCGGCGGCTTTACACCGGAGCAGCGGCACGCCTTCTCGCCGCGCCAGATGAGTAAGCTGGGCACCGAACAGCTTGCTGCGCTGAATGACCCGTGGCTGCGAACGCCCTACGGCACGGTTGCTGTGAACTACGAGCCGGTGACCGTGGCCACTCCGTACAGAGACAAGCCCTGGAGTGCGCTAACCGCCGAAGAGTTCGCCAGCGTACCCGGCCAGCGCCTTGCGCGCGTTTCTCCCGAACAGCTAGAGCGGGTGTCACCCGAGGTTTTTGCTGCCGTGGCCAGAGAGCAGCAACTCTGGCTCACGCCCCATCAACTGACCGGCGTGACCCGCGATCAGCTCGCTGCACTCGATGTGCTGCAACTGGCCGCCTTCTCGCCCGAACAGCGGGCCGTGTTCACGCCAAAGCAGCTTAGCGGCCTCAATGAAGCTCAGGCCGGCGCGCTGACCTGGCCGTGGTTCAACCTTAGCTTTGGCCCGCGGTCGACGGCCGATATCATGGCCCACCCGCGCAATCTGTTTAATCCCATCGAATTGCCCGGTGTGCCCTCGGGTGAGCCGGCCTCGCCGGTCCATGAAGTGTCTCACTTCTATCCAGGACGCAACATTCATACGATGGCGACACTCAACGGCGTCGAGGTCGGAGCCCGCATCCTCACGCAGAACGATCGCATCGTGCTGGTTACCGGCTTCTCTGTCGCCAAAGGCATGCCGGAGACCGACGGCCCGCCCGGCACGGCGCTGCTCGGGCGTGCCCTGCGCCTGGCAGGCAAGGAGGTGACTTACGTCACCGACCGGGCGAATGCCCCGATCCTGCGCGCCGTGCTGGAGGCATTGGGCGAGCCGACGACGAATGTGGAGGTGTTCAGCGCCCCGCATTTCGGACCGTTCGCGAGCCGAAGAGCTGCAAGGCTTCTGAATCGGATCCAGCCGGATGCCGTCATGTCCATCGAACTTCCCGGACGCAGTATCGACGGCAAGCGGCGAAATATGCGAGGTGTGGTTATCGACGGCTTCAACGCGCCACTTGACGCCATTGTGCTGGAGGCCAACAAGCGCAGCAATATCGTGACCCTGGGTGTGGGCGATGGTGGCAACGAATCCGGCATGGGCGTTGTCCGCGATCTCGTGCCTGCAGCGCTCGACGGCAGCAATATGGCCTCGAATGTGCCGGTCGACTATCTTATCACCGCCAGCGTTTCTAACTGGGGTGCCGAGGCAGTGGCCGCCGTCTTCGTGCGGATGCTTGGGCAGCCGGAGCTGCTGCACACGCCGGAGCAGCAGCATCTGGCGCTCTCCGCGGCAGCCGATGCGGGCGCGGTCGATGGCGTCACGCGAATGCAAGTGGCGAGCGCCGATGGTCTATCCTGGGAAGCGCATCAGGGCTGGCACATCCTGCGCGAAAAGGCCCTGGATGTCACAGCCTTCGAGCCGATCTTTATCACCTTGATGGACTCCAGCGACGGCGGCCTCTATGCGGGCAGGACCTATGGAGACATCCTGGTCGATGCGACCGGCCGGCGCCTCGTGCGCATCTTCGGACTCGATCACGGCAACGCGCCTTATGGTAAGATCGCAGTCAATCCGGAGAGAGGACCGGTCGAGATCGGCAGGCTCACCAACAACGTTCTGCAGGTGCTCAATCACGCGCTGAGAAACTCGTCGTCGAGCACGACGATTGCGATGGCCTGCAACACTGCGTGCACCGGTATCGGCTTCGATGCAAATCTGGGTGATGCCAATGTCATTAACCTGGTGCAGATAACGGCTCGGGAAATGGTCAGGCGCAACAGCAGCGGCCAGTATGTTTATGGGGATCACCCAGTGTCGCTGTCGACGAGCGGCACGGAGGATGTTCATGCTTATCGCGACGAGGTGATGTCGCTCGATCCCAATGTTTCTCTCACCGAAATCGGGGCGAGCGAAAGGGAGATTCCCGGCACTCAAGGGAAACTCACGCCCGACCTGGCCGATATTGTCAACCGGCTGAGAAGGAGCGATAAGCCATCGGACGCAGAGATTCGAAGCGCTGTCGACTTCTACGTCGACCAGATGCCGACCGACGCGACGTCAGTCTGGCTGACTTGCACACACTATCCGGCGCTCAGGAGCTACATCGAAGCGTCGCTCGCGCGCCGGGGCATGAACATTCCCGTGATCGATCCGATGCCGTTCCAGGTGCGTGAGACGATCAATCGGCTTGGCATCGAAACGATCGAGCGGCGACCTGCACACTTCCAGCGCTCGCGACCGCCGATTGTCATCACCAGTGGCGAGCTTGGTTTCCGCGATGCGACGGGACAGGCGATCACCGCCGCCGATGGGACGCCGTTCAGGGTCAAAGACAGCGAGGTGGAGAGCACCTTGCGCGCGCATCCGGACTGGAGCGTTGTCGACGATCAGCTTACCTCGGCGCGCGCCGTCCTTGAACGCGAGGACGTCAGGATCATTCACGTCGACGACTTCGCCAATGTCTCCGACGCGAAGATGGCCGAGATCCGGCACGCGATTTACCGGGCGAATAACCCCCAGGATGGCACGCTGCACGAGCTCTCCGTGCGGATGTACAGCTTCGTTGACAGCGACGGAAAGCCTGTTCTGGGAGCTGACGATAAGCCGCTGTCAATCAGACAGAATGAAGTGGAATCGACACTCCGTCAGCACAATGATTGGCGCGTCGATCCGAGTGCCCCGGAAGGCAAGTGGGTGCCGATTGAGGCCATCGTGAGGGATGCCGAGATCGCAGCCTACAAGGAGATCGACGCGCAGCTCCAGGACCAGGGCGGCTTCCAGCGTGTTTACGAAAACGTGCTTCGCGCGATCGCCGGCTACGGCCCAGTCCCGGAGGCTGGCTCCGCTCCCGCCGGGCCTTCGCCGACGCCGCCGAGCGGTTGGCGGGTGACACTGCGGAATTTCGGGCCGCAATTCGGCGAGTACGGGGCGTTGCTCGCCACGACCACCACGCTGGCCGCAACAGTTCCGCCGCAATATCTCATGCTTGCGAATGGCGCGGCCTGGGTGATGCGCGGTCTCGGCACATTGCCGATGGCGCTCGCGCCGAAGCGGTTTGGCATGAACCCGGAAACGGGGCGGGTTAACACCAATGCGGGCAGGATACTGCGCGCGTGGAACGGCATGACTTTCATTGCCAACGGCGCTTATCACAGCTTCACCTACTCAAATCTGTCCGGGGTGCCCTCCAACCAGCTCTATGCAGTCTCCGATCACGGGTCGCTGTTCCAGAACATTCACGAGGCGCGCACCGGGGATACCACATCACCGCCGAGATGGGCGCGGCTCACCACGCTCGGCTTCGCAAATGCAGCAAACGTCGCTCTGATGCCGATCTTCTCGATCCCCGCGGGCTTTGCGGCCTGGGGGCCGAATATCCTGTTCGGCGGCGGAACGGCCTTTCTGACCTACAAGGCAATGGGAGGCAAGGCCGGAACTCCGACCCACACGCGTATTGCGAATGGCGCGACCGCGGTCGGGCTGATGGCGTTCGGTGTCAACTATGTTCTCACCGTCGCGTTGCCGAGGCTAAACGGACAACAGCCGCAGGCCGGCCTGCCGGCGCAGGCGATCAAATCGCAAGCCGGGGATCAGCAACAGCAGCTCGTCCAACTCGAGGACGGTGTCTATCTGGACCAGCTTGGACATATCGTTCTTGGCCCCGACGCCATTACGACCAACCAGGTGGGCTTCGATCCCGATCTGCTGGCGCCGGTCGGCAGCCTGGAGCAGAAGCTGTTTGGCCTGGGAGAAGACGGGAAGGTGATCGTGATGAGCGGCGATACGCTCTGGCAGATCGCCCAGCGCTTCTATGGCAACGGCGCCGACTATGTGGAGATCGTTCGCAATAATCGCGGTCAGATCAGCGACCCCGACCTGATCTATCCGGACCAGCAGTTCAGGATATTTGCCTGATCGAGAGGACGGGATTAGGGGGGCGACCCCTATCGGGCGTTCGCCACCCCTCACTCCCCACCCTCTCTCAATGGGAGAGGAAGCGCGGCTGCGACAGCGAGCGCCTTGTTTCATCGCAAGCTTGTTATGCTTGATTGACGGGCGGCGGATTGCTCCGGTCAACTCTCCAGTCGTGTGTCTGGGGAAAGAAACCAGCGCAATGTTACGCGTTGCTCAGCCGGATCACGCGCACACCGACGGCACTGCCGATTGAGACGACTTCGCCGCGGCCGATGCGGACACCGCCGGCGACGAGATCCAGTCCCTCCTCCAGCGGCCTTGCCAATTCGAGAAGCGCGCCGGCCTTGAGTTGTGAGACCGCGCTTCTCTCCAGATAGAACCGGCCGAACTCGAAGAACAGACGCACCGGCACCTGCTCCGGAGCCGCATCAATCGCTGCGGCATGATAGTGGGGCTGACTGTTAAGACTCCATTCGAAGCCGGAAATTGCTGCGCGCTGTGGCTGACCGGACACCCGGTATCCGTTTCGCAGCAGCTCCAGAGGTGCGATCAGATGCTCGCCTATGACAGCGACCGCCAGGCCGGCTTGCTTGCAGGATTCATCGACGAGCACGATGTCGCCCGGCGCCAAGCTTCGCAGCTCGGCAAGGGTTAAATTGACGCTTGCCCAGCGCACGCATACAGGCAGCGGTAGATCGACCGGTGGGTGGTCCTGCTCCGCCATGTTGCTGAGATAACCAACCAGCTCGCGGAGCTGCTCGGGATAAATTCGCAGGACGCACCAGCTCGGCCCCATTCGCTCCAGCTCGATGCGAAACGGCAGCATCACCTGCTCTGGGCTGCCGGCTTGCGAACGCACTCGGCTGACGGAGCGGATGGAGAGCGCGCATCCGAGCGCCGCCTCAAGCGCCTCCAATCCACTGCGTAGAGCAAACTCCAGTAGAAGAGGCCGGATCGCATCGGAGAGCGCCGGGAGTCGAATATTTGGATCGAGATCGGCGATAATGAGTTCAAGCAGCTTTTGCGGCAGGATGACGTCGAGTTGCCGATCATCTGCGTCGATCTTTATCGCCCAGGCCTCGGCAATGACTGGCTCGTCCGCCAGCCAGACTGGACTGAGGCTGAGAGCGCGATTGCCGAGAGACAGGCCGACAACGCTGCGGATGGCATACGCTTCGTTCAGGGCGTCACAGCTCTCGGGCGAGATCGTCTCAAGCAAAAGGCTCTGCAATCCGCTGTCGTCGGAACGCTGCAATGCGCCGTTTTGCCGGTGCGGCTGAGCAGGAATGCCGTTATCAAGCATCGCCGCTCTCCGATGCGTTTGCCGGTGGGGAAGCCGGGACGGACGGCGAACCGGCAAGATGACCCTCGTCGCTCGCACTTTCGGCAAGCATAAGCTGTCTTCGGTTTTCCCTAACCTGCATCTGTTCGATAAGCCCGGACATTTTCTCCGCCTGCGCGTGTCTCCTGCGGAATTCCTCTCGCGCGGTGTTGAGATTGGTCTGACAGCCGTCGCGGCGGTCGATGGCCTGGTTCTCGGCAGCGAGCAGATCCTGACGGCGATCTTCGCGGGCATTGAGGTCTGACTGCAAATTGATGAGGTCGTGGGGGTGCAATTCATGCCCCATAAGCTGGGCCAAGCTCTGTTGTTCGTGCAAGCGGGACTGCTGCGCGTGATTGAGCACCGCCTGGTTCGCCGCAGCCAACTCCTGCTGAGCGCAAGCTAGCGTATTGCCGCGAGCAACAACGATATTCATCGCCTTCTCCTCGCGGTGACGGCGCAGCCGCAGTAGTTTGGCGAGATCGCCTGGCGTCATTGAGCGAGCTCCCGCAATTGACGGCCGATGTCATTGAAGTTGATGCGTTGATCGGAAGGCTGCCGGAGGAAGCCGTTGATGCGCTCGATCTTATTCACCGCCTCATCCGCGACCTTGTCACTGCCGGGCTGGTACTCACCGACACGCACCAGCAGTTCCACCTCATTGTAGCGCGCCATCAATGCGCGAACGTGAACGGCATCGCGCCTGTGCTGCTGCGGAATCACCAGATCCATGAGCCGCGATCGGCTGCGCAGCACATCGACCGCCGGGAAATGATTGCGCTGGGCGAGTTCGGGCGAGAGGATGACGTGACCGTCGAGGATCGCCTGGACTTCCTCGGCGATCGGATCGAGCGTTCCGTCGCCCTCCACAAGTATTGAATAGATGCCCGTGATCGAGCCGCACGTCGTCGGCCCAGCACGCTCGAGCAAACGAGGCAGGGCCGCGAAGATCGACGGCGGAAAACCGCGGCGGGTCGGGGGCTCACCGGCAGCCAGGCCAATCTCGCGCTGCGCCCTGGCGAAGCGGGTGATGCTGTCGATGAGCAGCAGCACGTTCTTGCCCTGATCGCGGAAATATTCGGCGATGGTCGTTGCTGCGTAGGCGGCCTTGACGCGCTCCATCGCCGGCCGATCGGACGTGGCAACGACGAGCACCGCCTTGGCGCGGGTGTCTGGGCCGAGCTGGCGATCCCAAAACTCGCGCACCTCCCGGCCGCGCTCCCCGATAAGGCCGACAACAACGATGTCAGCGTCGGTGTTCCGCGCGATTTCCGCGATAATCGTCGATTTGCCGACCCCCGGCTCACCGAAAATGCCGACGCGCTGGCCGCGGCCGCAGGTGAGCAGCGCATCGATCGATCGGATGCCGAGCAGCACCGGCTCATTGATCAGCGTGCGGTCGAAGGGCAGGGGTGGGCCCGCATTGACAGGGTAGCTTGCCTGGCCGCCGGCCGGCGGCCAGGGGAGGCCATCGAGTGGTTCACCGACACCGCTGATGGTGCGACCGAGAAGTCCCGGGCCAGCCGGGATCCGCAACTCATCACCGGTCGGCACGACCTCGGTCAAAGCCGAAAGCCCCGCCATTTCACCGATCGGCGTCAGGATCGAGGTGCCCTCGCTCAGCCCGACTACCTCGGCCAAAATGCGGCGGCCGTTGGAGGGATCGATCAGGAGGCACAATTCGCCCAAGCGGACATCTGTCGCCGTTGCGTGAATCACCACGCCGAGCAGGCGCTTCACCCGCCCTCTGACACGGCGCGGCTCGATCTCGCGCACCACCCCATGCATGCGCTCCAGAATGGCGCCAAGGTTATCGCTCTGGGCGGCTGGCCTCGTCACGCTTTCAGCCCCCGATCGATCCGTTTCATCGCTTCGGCAATGGCCTCGAGCTGCGTCTCGATGGAAGCCTCAACGACAGCACTTTCGGTGGCGAGCACGCAACTGCGCGTATCGAGACGAGGATCAGCCTCGAGGGTGATCATCGGGGCGTCATCGGCTCCGGCGAGCAGATCGGCGAGGGCGACGCGTAGATAGGTCTCCGCCGAGGGATGAATCCGAAGCGTGACGGCCTTTAACTGGCGAAACTCCGCGAGCGCGTTTCGCGCCGACCTTGCGACGAGTTCGGCATCGTCGAACACGCCCAGCACCTTTCGCACGATGTCAAATGCAAGCTGTCCCAGCTCAGGCTCGACCGACGCCAGATACTGGTCGACTTTTGCAGCCGTTTGCAGCACGAGCGCGCTCGCTTCCTTGGCTCCCGCGACCCTGCCGTCCGCATAGCCTCGCGCACGCTCCATGGCGTGAACGCGCTCCACCTCGGCCAGGAACTGAAAGCCATCACGCCACGCCTGCTCCTGTGCCGCCCGGATGATCTTTAGACCGGGAGCCTTTGGCAGTTGGTCCAAGGCAAGCGCACCGTCATCAGGCATTCTCACCTCCCCAAGTCGCGCGGCGCACAATCTCGACGCTGTTTTCCAAGAACGGCGCTTCCGCCGAACCGTCGAACGCTTCGCCGGGTATTTTGAGATGCGCTCGCGCACCGACCGCATGCGGCATGGCAGCGCACCAGGCAGCGTAGCACCGCCATCCCTCCGCAGTGATACGTTCCAGAAGCGTGTCGAACGGCTCCAGCGGTTTTTCCGGTCCGGCAAGCGCGCGATGCTTGATGGCGAAACGGCAAAGCTCGGCGCCGAGCGCGGCCTCGAGCGCGGCGACGTCCTGGCCACGAACGGCATTCGCCATGGCGCGCGACCAGACAATTGCGCCGGCTCGCACGGCAATCCGGCTCAAATCTTCCGGCGGTGCGATTGCGACAGCCCGGTCCTGCGGATCGACGGTGTCCAGGTCGAGGAAAGCGGGGCATTCGGCGCGCGCAATGATCAGCGCCGAGAGCCGATCGCGCAGACGCTCGCAACTCCGCAGGCTGATGCACAATTCGTCGTTGATTTCGCCCCCCAGTGAGCCGGCGAGCCGGGAGGGGTGAATGTAGTTCAGAGGCTCGAACATGAATGCGCGCCAAGCCGCTTCAGCATCGGCGGGCTCATTCATGATACCTCGCTCCGGCGATCGGCGAGCGGATAAACCTGCTGCCGCCTGTTCCAGATCAGGTAAGCCGCTACGCCGCCTATTCCGGCAATGAGCGCGAGCAACGCCAAGAGCATCACTTCCGCCCGGCCGACGCTGTCGCGGTGCAGCCATAGGCCAAGGAAGTTTTCCATGGCGGGCTCCGTTGCCGCCGTTGCCTCCCGCTCCTCATTCTGAACGGGAATGGCGACCACGGACACCTTGTCATAGGACAGGCCGGCAACACCGTTGGCAACGAGCATCCTGACGCGAGGGATCAGCTCGTTGATCGCAACGGTTGGAAGGTGACGAATGAAGACCGAAGCCGAGGAGGGGATGAGTTGCTGTCGCAGCGGATCATTCTCGGGCAGGACGAGATGAACGCGCGAGGAGAGCACGCCGTCGATCTCCGATACAGTGCGCGCGAGCTCCTGGCTCAGCGCATAGATCATCTGCGCGCGTTCCTGCACGGGCGATGCAACAATGCCCTCCTTTTTAAACACATCGCCGAGGCTGGCGAAATCCTGTCGAGGTAAACCGTTGCGGTTCAGAATAGCCACAGCTTCCGCGAAGCGTTGATCATCGACGTGAACTGTATAACGGCCATTCTTCGCCATCGTACGCTCGGCGGGAATACCATGACGGAAGAGTATTGCGACGATCTCATTCGCCTGTCGCTGATCCAGATTGGTGTAGAGCTCCATGGAGCAGGCAGCGAGGCTAACGACGCAAACGAAAATGGTGGCGAACCGGACAAATATCTTTGTTAACTGACCCACATACCCTCCGCACCTTGACGCTCACTTCATCCGTACACGAATTTATGACGCTTTTCACGAAGAAATACGAGATCGTTCCAAATTATGCCGCAAACACAGCAATATAAGGCCGATCTATCGCTCGCGAATACGCACAAACGAACTTTTCTCCGGAGAATCCGGCGAAACGGTGGCATTCAGAACGCCAAGTATCTCACATGCATTGTCATTTGTCGATCATCCGCTCACGGAGCTTGCTAAATTTACTCACAATACCGTGCTAACATTTGGAATTGACTTGATGGGTTTAGGCGTTTAGCAATTTAAGAGGGGTTTAGAGGTCTTATTTCCGTGACAGGCGGCCACACAAACAGCAGCCGGTAAGCTCTACGTTCTCGCTCAACCAAACAGCTATCGAGCGCTCGTGGGAAATGCATGAACAGCAAGGAGAATATTCTACAACTTCTCCACGGGCTGGGTCATATCTACGCCAATCATGGGCAGATCAAGCGCGCTCTTGCTCTACAGCTCATCGCTTCCAAACTCGATCCGCACAATAAGATGGTGTTGCGGACACTCGCTTATACCTTTCTGAACGATGGCGCACCTGAGCGTGCGCTGGCAGTAATCGCGCGATTGCGCGCTTTGAAGGAGGATGAGCCCTCGCTCGACCTGTTGCAAAGCAAGGCACTCTGGCTGGCGGGGCAGGAGATCGAGGCACGTAGGGCTTTTCGGGACTTCCTAGAACGTCGCAGGCGGCCTACCCATGTTTGATTCCGTTTCGCGTCTGGCCAGATTGCTTTCCAAGCGCGGCGATATCGTCGTCGCGATGATCATGCTGACGGCCATTATCATGATGATGGTTCCGCTGCCGACAGCGCTCGTCGACATCATCATCACGGTGAACATCACCGCCGCCCTGCTGATTCTGCTCGTAGCATTCTACATAACCTCGCCCATCCAGTTCTCCTCGCTGCCCTCGGTGATCCTGCTGGCGACGCTCTTCCGGCTGGCGATCACCATCACTACCACGCGGCTCATCCTGTTGCAGGCCGACGCGGGGCAGGTGGTGCAGGCGTTCGGAGAGTTCGTCATAGGCGGCAATATCGCCGTTGGCCTCGTCATCTTCTTCATCATCACCATCGCGCAGTTCGTGGTCATTACCAAAGGCGGCGAGCGCGTCGCTGAGGTCGCCGCCCGCTTCAGCCTAGACGCCTTGCCCGGCAAGCAGATGAGCATCGACAACGAATTGCGCAACGGCGACATCACCCACGCCGAAGCGCGCAAGCTGCGGCGCGATCTCGAGCGCGAAAGTCACCTTTATGGCGCGATGGACGGCGCCATGAAGTTCGTCAAAGGCGACGCGATCGCAGGGCTGGTCATCATCATCGTCAATCTGCTCGGCGGCCTTGCCGTCGGCATGATCCAGCACAAGATGAACTTCTCTACCGCCGTGGCCACCTTCTCGCTGCTGACGGTGGGCGACGGATTGGTCGCCCAGATTCCGGCGCTGCTCGTCTCAACGGCGGCGGGCACTGTCGTCACCCGCGTGGCAACCGACCGCAAGCGCGATCTCGGCAGCGATATCGGCCGGCAGCTCATCAGCGATCACCGGGCGATGTACCTCGCCAGCGTGATCCTCGCCGGTCTCGCTCTCATTCCGGGCTTTCCCGCCTATATTTTCCTGCTGGTCGCCGCTGGGCTTGCGCTTGGCGGTTTTCTCATTCAGCGGCGCCAAGCCGCCGATGTCGTCGAGGAAGCTGCGGAGGTCGCGGTGGCGACGCGTGCCGGCCAGGCCGTTCAGTCCTCGCCCCCGCCCGAAGCCGACGGCCAGAAGAAACTGCACGGGCCCCACATCCTGCTGCGAGTCGGTCCCCGCCTCGCAACGGCAGTGCCGCAGGCCGCGTTTGGCCGGCGTGCGCAGAAGGTTCGCGACGAGCTCCTTAACGATCTTGGTGTCGCGGCACCGCCGATCGAGCTGCGCACCGACCAGGGTGCCGAGCCGGACCGCTTCATCATCGAGCTGGAAAACGTTCCCGTCGCCGAAGGCAACATTTTTGCCGATCGGGTGATGATCGACGGCGACACGCTTCATCTGGACCTTGCCGACATCCCGCACGAGACGACACCGTCGCTGATCGGCCGGCATGACGCGGTATGGGTGCAGGCGTCCTGTCAAACCCGGCTGAACGAGGCCGGTATCGAGTTCCTTGGCCCCTCGGATGTGCTGGCGAAATGCGTGGACCAGGTGCTCCACCGTTACGCGACGCAATTCGTCGGCATTCAGGAAACCCGGAGCCTGCTGGCCACGGCGGAAGCCGATTACGGCGAGCTGGTGAAGGAGGCGCAGAATGTCGCCCCGACGCAGAAGATGGCCGAGCTGCTGCGCCGGCTGATCGAGGAGAACGTCCCGATCCGCAATCTGCGTCTCATTCTCGAAGCGCTGGTTGAGTGGGGACCGCGCGAGAAGGATGTTGTGCTTCTGGGCGAATATATCCGCATGGCGCTGGGTCGGCAGATCTGTTTCCGGGTCGCCGACCGCAATCGCGTGATCGCCGCTTATGTGCTGGAGCGATCGGTGGAAGATGCCCTGCGGGCAGGGATTAGGCCGACGGCGGTCGGCACCTTCCTGAACATATCGGAAGATGCGTCACGTCCGATCATCGAACAGCTCAACCAGCTCCTGGCAATGGCGAAGCCTGGGGTTAGTCCGGTCGTGCTGTGCGCTATGGATATCCGGCGCCATCTGCGCAATCTGCTGGCGCGCAACGCGATTGAGATACCGGTGCTGTCCTACCAGGAGTTAGCGCCGGAGTTTAACGTGCAGCCACTTGCTGCAATTCAATCTGACTTCCGAAGCCCCGCATGGGAACGGTCGGTTTCGGACCAATTCGAGCCGCCTGCGCCGCAGACGGTTCGCTGACGGGGAGCTGGGGGATCTAGTGTCGGATGATTTTGGAGGGGCTGCCGGCAGCACCCCCGAACCGCAGGGCGATGCGGGTATGGACGATCGGTGCGCCGATCGATCCATGGTGAGGGAGCGGATGGTAGCGGCGGGGCAAATGCTCCGCGAGACGCTCGCCGGGGCGCGCAGAATGTTCGTCGCGCGCCGGAAGATGCTGCTCGCAGGCCTTTGTGCCATGGTCGCGGGCCTGGTCCTGCCATATGCCGTGCTCGCCCTGCTGGATGCGCCCGCGGCAATCATCAGCACCTATCAAGCGGCTTTTGAGCGCGGGCAGGACGCGGTCCGCGTTTGGGTGACCTCAAAGCAACACGTCGCGCAGGCGGAAGTCGTCCCTGCGGCGGCGCCCCATGTTGAGACCATCGAAAAGGACAAAAGCTATCTGCCGGATGCCGACATTCCAACGGCAGGCACCGTGATCACCGTGCCCGCAAGCCAGGGCCGCCTGCTGCGCTTCGACGAGCCGGTGGAGTCGGTTTTCATAGCCGATCCCGAGATCGCCGACGTGCGCGTCGTATCATCCGACCTGGTGTACGTTTACGGAAAGTCGGTCGGGCTCACCAATCTGCTCGCCGTGTCGAAGGCCGAGGACGGCGGGGAGCACGCTCAGCAGGTGACCGCCTCGACCCTGTTGCGTGTGGTGATGGATACCCGTCCGGCTAAGGAAGCGCGGCGGGAATGGTCGCCGAACGCCCCGGTCGATATTACCGTATTCGGCAAGCGGACGGCGATCCGCGGCCAGGTGCATACCATCGACCAGGCCGTCGATGCCGCCAATATCGCGGAGACCTTCTCGCCGAAGGACCAGCCGCCGCTCAATAAGACCACGCTCGCCGGCCCCAATCAGATCAACATCCGCGTCCGCTTCGCTGAAGCTTCGCGAAATGATCTGCGCTCCTTCGGCATCAATTGGGACGTTAGGTCGCCTAATTTCAGCTTTTCCAAGGTCAATGTCGCCGATATCGATCAGTCCGGCAAAGCTCTGGGCGTCAGCGGGCAAATCGGCCAGTTCGACATCAATGTCCTGATCGACGCTCTGCAGGCGAGCGGCGCGATCAACATCTTGGCGGAGCCGAATTTGACCGCGGTTACCGGCGAGACGGCCACGTTCCTTGCCGGCGGCGAAGTGCCGATCCCAGTGCCTGCCGGCGTCAACAGCGAGGCCATCACCGTGCAGTACAAGCCATTTGGTGTCTCGCTGGCCTTCACCCCGACAATCGTGAAGGAGAACCGCATCGCGCTGCGCGTGAGGCCGGAGGTGTCCTCGATCGCCAGCGTCACCGATTTCAGCGTGCAGGGCTTCAGTCTGCCAAGCTTTACGGTGCGCCGCGCCGAGACCGCGATCGAGATGGCAAGCGGTCAGACCTTCGCCATGGCCGGGCTGTTCCAGCGCGACATCACCCGCAATGTGGACAAGATGCCGGTGCTTGGCGACGTTCCGATCCTGGGGGCGCTGTTCCGGTCCGAGCGCTATCAGCGCAACGAAACTGAGCTGGTCATTCTGATCACGCCCTATCTGGTTGATCCGGTCAGCAATAAATCGCTGGCGACACCGCTCGACCGGGCCGGTCCTTCGCCTTGGGAAGCGAACATCGTCGGTCCCGACGCGACGGCTAAGGGGGCGGCGTTGGCCGGATCGGGCAAAGGACCAGGCTTCATTCTGAAATGATCGGTGCCAGGGGTAGAAATATGCGCTCGATGGTTTTTTGCTCAGCCGCGGTCCTGGCTGCTGCCGTTTCGCTCTGCTTGCCTGGCTGCCGCAAGGACGACCCGGAAGCGGCGCTGACCCCGCCAGACTATTCGCCGCATTACACCCAGGTGAGCGTGGTGAAGCCCGACGGTCGCGAGAAGCGCGTCCTGGTTCCCGAGGTCTGTCTGACGCCGGCTGACCAGCCGGCCGCGGATTACGGCCCCGAGCGCCTGCCGCCCGGATGCGCAAACAACTACAATCTGCAGCAAATGGCCGCCCGCAAGCGCGATCTCATCAAGGGACGGCCGACCGGTGCGGCTCCAGCCGCTCCTGCTGCCCGCGCGGCGCAGCGTTATATCGACGGTCGTCAAGAGCCGGCCCTGGGGGGCGGCGTAAGGCCCGAGAAATCGGAGCTCCCGGATGCTGGCAACGCTGGCCCGTCCACGACGACAACAACGCAGTGACCGGAAGAAGTGTTTGCGGCTGCCAATTGCCGCCCGGCCCGCCTATGTTCGGGCAGCCCTGGCGAGGAATTCCGCGGTGTGATCGAGCAATTGGGGGCTTGGGGCCAACGTTGGACGGTGCGCGTCGATAACAAGAACCTTGATGCCGGGTTCCTTATGTGGAATGTACGCCGACGCATCGCCGTCGAGCGCTTGCCATCGCAGCAGGTTGTGGTGCGGTTCGACTTTCGTGGCATCCCAGCAACTCATCGAGGTCCTCAGATATTCTGGTTGCTCCTGCAGCGTCCGGAGGTCGATGTGTGTCTCGACGACCCGGGCTTGGAGGTGGACCTGTACGTAGATGCCGACCTTTCAGCCCTGGCTCAGGTCTGGCTGGGCGATCAGACCTTCGCATGCGCCTTAGGCTCGGGCGCGGTCGAACTCACAGGTCCTCGTGCATTGGTGCGCGCGTTTCCTTCGTGGCTCCTGATGAGCCGTTTCGCAAGTGTACCACGATCGAATGCGGTTGCGACGGATCTGGTTGAGTACCCCAACACCGCTTCTGTCCGTCCCTGAGTCGCGGATGCCGCTCAGGGTGATGAAGCGAATTAACCCCGAAATCGGCTTCGAGTTCGCGAACCGCCTTGATGCGTTGACGCCCCCAAAACGGCTTTCCGTCCTATAGCCGAACAGCTCTTCGCACGAACCGAAGACCGTTCGCATTTTCATGCAAGCGAGAAACTCGGATGTTTTGCTCGGTCAGATGCGGACAGATTTGCCCATGAAAAGGCCCGCAATTGGCTGCGCTCTCGCCTCAGTCCAGGACCAGAATCACCCGCATAACGTGTATCGAGAACGCGGATGTGAGCGAACTGTGTGGGGAGATAGCTGGCAGACACTGGGTCTGAGGGCAGACGGGGCAAGCAGATGTGCAAAGCACGCAAAACCAACGTGGTTGCATTTCCCAATCCCGCCGCGCTGCAACGGCGGGACGACATTGAGGAGCGGATTAACGGTCTACGATTCTGCCTGCAGGCAATGGACCGGGCAATTGCAGGAGACGCGAACGAGATTGTCAGGGCGTACACATTGGACCTCATGGAAGAGCACCTGACGGTCTTAACCGGGATGCTCTTTCCCGCCTCTTGAGACTTGCGCAAGAGGCAATGATGCCCGTCGTCCGCACGTCACAATAGAGAAGCCGTATCGCCTTCCGTTGAAGGACGCTTCGATCGGGGCTTACGGACACCGCTTTACCGCTGGCCTTGCCCCCCTGGAATACACCGTCTATGAACAAGCCACATCCCGCACGGCGGTGCGGCTCAATCTACGGCAGGTCTGAGGCGCGAGCGGCGATCTCGCCGTCGCGCGCGATCGTCGGTGTTCACCCCGATGCACACCAACGCCGGCCAGCTGCTTACCACCGCAAGGCCGTGACTGCCGACATTCGCCGTCGCCCAACTTTCCTGGTTGGTGCATAAGCGGCCATCCTATGCATGGCGGCAGCCATGAGGGCGGCACCTCGACACAGCCGGTCCGCGCTCCTGCCGAATAGCCGACCTGATCGCAGCCACGGGCTACCACCGCCGCGGCGCCGAGCTTGCCGAGCTGAAGGCGGCCTGCCGCCGCAGCGCCCGGCGGTCGGACGACGGGCAGCGGCTGAACACGGCCTTCTCCACAGTGACGCGGATAGCAAAAGTCGTCGTCGCAACGTTCTTGTACGTCTCGCTGGTGCCGGTGCCCATCTGCGCACGCCCTTCCAAGGGGCGCTACCATGTCCGGGACCGATGCCGTCTTCCTCAGCGGAAGGGTGGCTCGTTGAATGCCCTGAGCTTGCGGCTGTGGAGCTTGGGCCCCTCGCGCCGCAGCTCGTAGCACGCCTCGATGCCGATCCGCATATGCTCGCTGATGGCGCGCTCGTAGAAGCGGTTGGCCTGGCCGGGAAGCTTCAATTCGCCGTGCAGCGGCTTGTCCGAGACGCAGAGCAGCGTTCCATATGGCACGCGGAAGCGATAACCCTGGCCGGCGATGGTCGCCGACTCCATGTCGATGGCGACGGCGCGGGACTGCGAGAAGCGCAGCGCCGATTTCGAATAGCGCAGCTCCCAGTTGCGGTCGTCGGTGGTGACGATCGTGCCGGTGCGCAGGCGCCGTTTCAATGTCTCGGACTCCTCGCCTGACACCGTCTCGGCGGCGCGCGCCAGCGCCTGCTGCACCTCGGCGATCGGCGGGATCGGGATTTCGGGCGGCAGCATGTCGTCGAGCACATGATCGTCGCGCAGATAGGCGTGGGCCAGCACATAGTCGCCGATCCGCTGGCTGGGCCTGAGCCCGCCGCAATGGCCGATCATCAGCCACGCCTCGGGGCGAAGCACCGCGAGATGGTCGGTGATCGTCTTGGCGTTCGACGGCCCGACGCCGATATTGACGACGCTGATCCCCATCCGCCCCTCGGCCATCAGGTGATAGGCGGGCATCTGGTGCCGGCGCCAGGCGCTGTCGGCGACGACCCGCCCGGGATCGGCGGTGTCCGGCGTCACCATTACCCCGCCCGCGCCCGATAGCGCGGTATAGGGGCTGCCCGGCGCGAGCTGGCTGCACGCCCAGCCGACGAACTCGTCGATATAGCGGTGATAGTTGGTGAAGAGGATGAAGCGCTGCACATGCTCGGGCGGCGTCCCGGTGTAGTGGCGCAGCCGCGCGAGTGAGAAATCGGTCCTCAGCGCATCGAACAGGGCGAGCGGGCGTATCGCGCCGGGCATGCTCGTCAGCAGGCCGTCGGCGATCTCATCGCCGATGTCGGCAAGCTCGGTCGCGGGAAACCAGCGCGCAAGGTCGGTCGCGCTGACGTCGCCCAGCGCGAGATCGCGCCCCTGCTCGAGCACATAGGGAAAGGGAATCTCCTGGCGGCCTGGAACGACCTCCACCTCGACGTCATAATCCTCGATCAGGAGCTTGAGCTGCTCGATAAGATAGTCGGCGAAGAGTGCGGGGCGGGTCACGCTGATCGCATATTCGCCCGGCGTGGTCAGCCGGCCGAATGAGCGCAGCGGCACATGGTTCTCATCGCGCATGCCGCGATAGCGCAACCGGATCTCGGGATAGGCGAAGGCGCCGTGCCTGCGCATACCCGGCTGCGGGCGCTCGCCGGTCGTGACAAAGGCGGTCAGGGCGGTGCGCAGCCGCTCCACTGCGCCATCGTAAAGCGAGGTGACTTCGGCAACAATGGTTTCGGCTTTGGTCATCCAAGTAGCTATGCAAGCACCTGGCGGGCTTGCAAGTGCTTTGAAATTATTTGCGGCGGTTTTCTCGAAGTGCGTTGTTCGAGCCCATGAATGTCTTTCATGCGAGGGCAAGCCCGGAGCCGTCTCCGCCGCTTTCATCATATAAGCTTTCGTCGCATGGCCGACGCGATGCACTCAGTTCCGTTCGAGCACACAAGCACGCCAGCCGCGAAAACCACCTCCAGTTGTTCACCTTCCCGTTCTTGTGGCAGCATCCCTGCATGAGCACGAACGATCTTGAGCGGCAGTTTACTGGCTGCATCCTCAATGTCCTTCGCGAGCGCGCCTTCGCCCCGCCTACGACACGCGATCCTGCAATCCGCGAGCCGTACTTCGCCGACATGGTGCACGCAGTCATGGCACGCATCAAAGCCGCTGGCTGGCTGCTGGAGCCGCGTAATCGTCAATGGCGCGAGGATGGGGAGAGCGGCAGCCGCATCAACTTGCGTAATGCCGCAACTGCGGGTGACACCGAGTTTTCATACCCCCGGGCGGGAACTCCTGCATTGGCCGAGTGTTCGCAGTTTTTGCGGGAGATTGTAGGTGGGCAGATGACATTTTCGGTAAGAGGCCCCGCGTCCTTATCCGACTATCGCTTTCTCATCGTTGAGGATGAGGTCCTGCAGGCTTGTCATTTGGCTGCGATGGTGACGGAGATGGGCGGCACGGTTGCAAAGATCGCTCATAGCTATGAGCAAGCACAGGATGCGGTATTGGGGACGACGTTTGATTGCGCCATCCTCGACATCAACCTGAGTGGCACATTGAGCTTCCCCTTGATTGACGTTCTGCGTAGGCGAGGCATCCCCTTCGTGATTTGCACGGCTTATGCCAATGCTGTCGATGCCCATAGCGGCACCTCCGGTGCTCCCCAACTCGACAAGCCGGTAGATGCACGTGATCTGCGGAATACATTGCTGGGGGTGCTCAAACACTAGGAGCACCCGATCGACTCGCTGCGACAGGCCGACGCCTAGGGCCGGCGCTTGCCGGAAAACAGGTGCGCGGTTGGGGCGCTGAGCTATGAGCGAGTGCTGCATAGGCCTGAGCTGAACTGGTTGGCTTCGGTAAAATCCGCAGTCGTCGTCCGGATGTCACCTCGTGACGCCCCTATCTCAGTCGTCCGCCGACTTGGCACGATCTCGCTTGAGAGCCGAGCGCACGGTCGGAGGCCTTGTTCTCGGCATCGGCATCGACCAGCGCCGTCTCGTGGTTGAACATCACCTCGCGCATCACGGTCAGCATCGATTTGCGCTTGGCGAACCATTGCCGGCGCAGCGTTCGCAGTTGCTTGCCCGCCTGGAGCTTGTCGAGCGCGATCCAGCGGGTCGACCAGCGATAGCCAAAGCCGAGTTCATTGAGCGCATCGAGAAGGCCGGGCGCGGCCCTGAAATCGAAGAGGCTAGTACTACAGTTGCGTTTTTCTGCGTTTTTCATAGTGAGCGCTGGCGGCGTTGGCTTGATGTCGTCGCCGCCAGATCGACCATGCGATGATGAAGGGCGGCGCTGCGGGAGTTTTCAGCAGGAGACGTGCCAGGAGATAGCGGATCTCCGGAACGGTGCACGGCTGTCCGGGGAAATTCAGGCATAGGCGAACTCCAATTGTCCTGGATGGCACCGCGGTTTGGGCTGACCGGCATTGACATCGGGCGGTCTGTCGAGCCTGGCGATGGACTTGCGGATGAAGAGGCACTGGCCGACCAGTTCGGTGAAGCGCAGCGGCACCAGGCTGCTGCGGCTCATCCTTGCGGCGATGCGCAGCAGCAGATAGGCGATCATGGCTGCCAGGATCTGCAGCCTGATGGCGTTCTCCGACCGGCCGATGAAGCGCGTGAGCTTCAGATGCTGCTTGATCCAGCGGAACAAAAGCTCGATGTCCCAGCGTGCCTTGTAGAGCGCGGCGATCTCCACGGCCGAACGCTCCAGGTCGTTGGTGATCACCTCCATCACCGTGCCATCCTCGCGTTTGAGGGTGACCCGTCTGATCGGGCAGCCGAGCCTGCTCCTGCCCTGGGTGGCAAGGCGGATCGTCGCGTCGGCCAGGATTTCGAAGCCCTCACCCTGGGTTCTTATGACCCGGCGCGCCTTGATCACCGCGTAGCGCGCATTGGTTTTGGGTCGGGTGACGAACAGTGCGCCGGCCCGATGCAGGCGGGTCCACCAGGCGTAATCGCAATAGGCTTTGTCGAAGACGTATGTGGCGCCGCGCTCGATCGGCTCGCTGCGGCCGATCTCGACATCGTTCACGGTCGAAGCGGTAATGGCGATCCGGCGCGGGTGATCGGCATCGGGATCGTAGACCACGTGCATCTTCAGCCCATGCGTCCGCCCGTTCCATTGCGCCCAGTCGCACAGCCGATCCAGCGGGATCGGGGTGGCATCGATCAGGCGCAGCATGCGTCTGCCGTCACGGCGCAGGCGGGTGCCGGCCAGGGCGGACAGCATCTCGAAGGTCTCGGCGAGCACCTCCGGCGGGCGGCGATGATTGGCATCGGCGAGCGTGGAGCGCATCACCGGACCGCTGCCGAGGTGGTAATGATGATGCGCATTGGCGTTCCAGGCCGCCGCGATGCCGCGCAGGCTGCTGACCGAGGCAAGCCGGGCAAAGATCAGCGTCACGAGATGGTCCCAGCTGCTGAACGTCTTCGCATAGGCGTCCGCGTCATGCCGGGCCACGATCGCCTTGAACCCGGGCCGCGAGATCGGTTTGAGAAGGCTGGCGAAGATGCTATCCCGATAGCGCATGCCCGGCTCCATTTTCTAAGTCTCGACAACCAGAAAATAGCCGGTTTGCACCGGAAAAGCCGGGCATGCACCAGCGACACAGTGACTCGTTCCCCGGACAGCCGTGCGGAACGGTGGGGACCAACGCCTGCATTCTCAGGCGGCGATTGGCGGACTCGTTTCGTTCGGTTTGCCTTCCCAGGCGGCGCGGCGCAGATCGGCCGAGAGCTTGGCGAGGAAGGCGAGCGCCGCCATGCATAAGGTCATGTGGCGATGCCAGCCATGCCACGAGCGCGCCTCGCAATGATCGAGGCCGAGATCGTCCTTGGCCCTTTGGAAGCATTCCTCGACGGTCCAGCGCAAACCCGCCACGCCGGCGAGTTCGGCAAGCGCGGTGCCGGCGGGGGCAAAGACGAGATAATAGCCGCGCTTGTTCGGATCGCGGCGGCTGCGGCGGATCAGGAGCCAGCGCTCCCAGCCCGGATCGCACGTCCAGGGCAAGCCGATCCGCGCCCAATCGTAAAGCCGCAGGCCCTTGGCGCCTTCGCCTGCGGCGCATGTGACCCAGCTGCCTGACGGCAGCGCGTCGGCGAGAGCCTCGGGATCGGTCTGCACCAGCCCGTTCTCGTCCCAAAATCGCAGCGCATGATTGGAGCGCACCGCCAGCACATAAGCCTGGCTGCGCTCTTCCAGCATGCGCCGCAGACGCGAATCCGAGCCGTAGAGCGCATCGGCCAGCACAAAGGCGCAAGGAACGCCGGCATCCAGCGCCGCCCCGATCAACGCGCGGGCGATCTGCGGCTTGGTGGCGAAGCCGACCGCCGCAGGGACCTGGGTCTTCTCCCGCCGGGCGTGGTCTTGCGTCCAGGCCTCGGGCAGATAGAGCCGCCGGTCGATCAGCGCCTGGCCGAAGCGGCTGGCATAGGCCAGGAACACCCCGATCTGGCAATTCTCGATCCGCCCCGCCGTGCCGGAATACTGCCGGGCAACGCCGACGGAATGCTCGCCTTTCTTCAAGAAACCCGTCTCGTCGACGACCAGCACGCCATCAGGATCGCCAAGCGCCTCGATGGCATAGCCGCGCACGACATCGCGTAGCGCTTCCGAATCCCACCGACTGCGGCCCAAAAGCGACTGCATCCGAGCAGGCCGCTCAAGCCCGGCCTGCTCGGCCATCAGCCAGCCGGTCTTGCGACCCACGCCAGACAGCAGGCCGTCCACAAACGCGCTTGCCGTCGCTCGCAGCTCACGCCGCCCGAACACCGGCGTCAGCCGCGCTTTCAGCGCCGCAAGCTCCGCCGCCCACGCCAGCAACGAACCCGACCAGGGTGCAACTGCCATCGATCCACTCCCCAAATACGGAGAGAGAATCAGATTCAACGGCAAAACGCAACTGTAGTACTAGAGCGGATTCAAACCTATCGTACATAACCTGAATGGCGGAGATAGTTGCGGCACTCGTCTTGTTTGAAGGTGTCGATGAGATCGCCGATAGCGGTCCAGAGGGCTTCGACCGAGCGGGCAGCGACCGTGCGCAGCAGGGCCTTCAGCTTCGCGAACATCTGCTCGATCGGGTTGAGATCGGGCGAGTAAGGCGGCAGGTAGCGGAGTTCTGCGCCCGCGGCCTGGATGGCCTTGCGCACACCCTCAACCTTGTGGCTTGACAGGTTGTCGAGAATGACAATGTCGCCGGGCTTCAAGGTCGGCACCAGCACCTGTTGCACATAGGCGAGGAAGCTCGCGCCATTGATGGCGCCGTCGAAAACCGCCGGGGCCGTCAAGCCGTCGGCTCTGAGGGCGCCAATGAATGTCGTGGTCTTCCAATGACCGTGCGGCACAGGCGCGACCAGGCGCTCGCCGCGCCTCGAGCGGCCATAGCGGCGCGTCATGTTCGTCGTGGCCCAGGTCTCGTCGATGAAGACGAGGCGTTCCATGCTCAAGCTGCCTTGGGTTTTCCGCCACGCCTCGCGCGCAGCGGCAACGTCGGCTCGCTCTTGCTCGGCGGCGTGGCACGTCTTTTTTTGTGCGACAGATCAAGCGCCTGGAGTGTGGCCCACATGGTGGCGATGCACACCGTCACGTTCCGTTCGCGTATCGACCACTCTGTGAGTTCGGCCAAGGTCGCATCGGGATGAGCCGAGACGTAGGCGGCAAGCGCATCGAGATGACCGTCGAGCTTGCGCCCCGCACGACCGGTTTTCGGCAGGGCGGTTTCGATACCACGGAGCCGACGTCGAGCCAGAGCTTTGTAAATGTAGGACACGCTGACCTCGAACAGCGGAGCGATTTCATAAACCCTCCCACCGCGGTCAACCGCCGCCAGCACCCGCGCTCTCAGATCGTCCGAATAGCTCTGTCCAGAGACCCATCCCATCGCCGCCCCCTCCTCATAGAGACGACAGGACAAAATCACTGTTCGCGAAGTTTGTGAATCCCTTCGATTCTGGTCGGTTTAATTTGAAGGTTTCTGCGAGGTCGCATGCGTACGGGTTCTGCAGGGCGCCGGTCGATGGGCGATCTCGTAGAAACCTGATTGAACTGAACCGCGGGCAGCGGGTGCGTCGGTTATGGGGATTGGTGCCGGTAGCGGCGGGGTTTGACGACGTAGGGCCTTACAGTGGCGATGAAGAGCCCGGCGATGAGGGCGTCGCGCGACACTTTCGAGCGGCGGCAGGAGGCCGATGCGGCCAACAGCGGACGCCGCAGCGTCGCTTTGGGTGCAGGCCGACGATGCGGCGCGGTGACCGCCTCGTGCCGGGTGGTGCGTGACGAGTTTGCTCTCATGACGTGTCGAGCCTCGGCCATCGGCGGCGGTGCAGGCCCGGCAGGACTTCGATGATCGTCATGGTGCCGCCGCAGCAGGGGCACGACACAGGGGGTTCGCCCGGCTCACCTGTGGTCGGCGTGTCGTCGTCCTCCGAGGTGGTCGACGGTGGTGAAACAGCCAGCAGGCGACGGATGGTGGCGAGCTTGGCCCGGCGATGGCCGTTGGCGAGGAAGCCGTAGTGGCGGATGCGCTGGAAGCCATCGGGGAGCACGTGGAGCAGGAAGCGGCGCAGAAACTCGTGCGCATCGAGACGCATGATCTTCTGCGCTCTGCCGTGGGCGTAGTCACGCCATGTGAAAGCGACGTGGCCGTCATCGAGGGCGATGAGGCGACGGTTCGAGATGGCGATGCGATGGGTGTAGCGCGACAGATAGGCGAGCACCTGTTCGGGGCCGGCGAAGGGAGCCTTGGCGTAAACGATCCATTCGGTCCGCCGCAGCGGGGCGATGGCCGCATCGAAAGCCGTTGTGTCAGCGAGAGGGACAAGCTCGTTGAAGAAGCGCAGCTTGCCGGCGCGATGGGCGGCCCGGAGTTTGTCCAGGAACAGGCGCCGGTAAAGGCGCGAGAGCACGCGCACGGGCAGGAAGAAGCCGGGCCGGCAGGCGATCCACCTCTTGCCGTCCGGCGTGAGGCCGCCACCGGGCACGATGCAATGGACGTGCGGATGGTGCGTCAGCGTCTGTCCCCAGCTGTGCAGCACCATCGTGGCGCCAATCTCGGCGCCGAGGTGCTTTGGATCGGCGGCGATCGTCTTCAGCGTCTCGGCGGCAGCCTCGAACAGCAGTGCATAGACGATCGCCTTGTTCTGCAACGCAATTGCAGCGGCCGGTGCCGGCAGCGTGAAGACGACGTGGAAATAGGCGACGGGCAGCAGGTCGGCGGCACGCGCTTGGAGCCACTCGCGCGCCGCGCCGGCCTGACACTTCGGGCAATGCCGGTTGCGACAGGAGTTGTAGGAAATGGCTGTGTGGCCGCAGTCGTTGCAACGGGCGACGTGACCGCCGAGGGTAGCCGTCCGGCACGCCTCGATCGCTCCCATCACGCGAAGTGCGGATCGGTCGAGGTGGCCGGCATTGCGGGCGCGAAAGCTGTCGCCATGGCGGCGGAGCACGTCCGCCACCTCCAGCATGAGTGAGCGCTTGTCGCTCACGTTAAACGTTCGCTCGGGCGCGACACGGGCGGCGTTAAGGTGCGGGCGAACCCTTCAGCTCGAGCCGATCCAGCGGACTTCTCGTCGCTGCGATCAGATGCGCGGAGACCTTCGTGTAGCGTGCCGTCGTCGAGAGCTGCGCATGGCCGAGTAACGCCTGGATGACGCGGATATCGGTGCCCTGCTCCAGAAGATGCGTGGCAAAGCAATGGCGTAACGTCTTCACGGTGACGGGCTTGCCGATCCGGGCGATGAGCGCTGCGCGCATGCAGGCTTTGTTGAGCGTCGTCGCATCAATCGGGCCCTGGCCATCCGGCCGCGCGAACAGCCACCGGCGCGGACGGGCGATCTTCCAGTATGTTCGCAGCATTGCGAGAAGCGCCGCCGACAACATGACGTACCGGTCCTTACAGCCCTTGCCCTGCTCGACGCGGATCAGGCCGCGTGCGCTCTCGATGTGTGCAATGCGAAGCGAGAGAGCCTCAGCCGTGCGCAGCCCGGTAGCATAGACCGTGGCGAGCGCAGTTCGGCAGACCAGATCATCGGCGGCCTCAAGCAAGCGAGCCACCTCAGCCGCCGAAAGCACAACCGGCAGCGTCTTCGGCTTCCGGGCATAGGGGATACGCTCGGGCAGATCCTCGCGGCCGAGCGTGACGCCGTAGAAAAACCGCAACGCCGAAACGGTCTGGTTGAGCGAAGCCCAGGCAATCGCGTTCTCGACCAGATGAACCTGATAGGCCCGCACGTCCTCGACGCCGAGGTGCTCAGGCGAACGACGATAGTACCGGCTGAACTTCTTGACCGCGGTAATGTAAGACGCTTGGGTCGCGGGCGAAAGATTGCGGACCGTCATGTCCTCGATCATGCGCCGGCGCAGGCGGGTGATACGCTCACTCATCGGGTGCTCCTGTCGGAAGGCGTTGGGCTTTGCAGCACCCAAAAACCTTCGCAGACAGCACACCTACTCCGCCGCTAGCGCCTTCCGCGGTAGCGGTTCAGTTCAATCCGCTCTAGTACTACAGTTGCGTTTTGCCGTTGAATCTGATTCTCTCTCCGTATTTGGGGAGTGGATCGATGGCAGTTGCACCCTGGTCGGGTTCGTTGCTGGCGTGGGCGGCGGAGCTTGCGGCGCTGAAAGCGCGGCTGACGCCGGTGTTCGGGCGGCGTGAGCTGCGAGCGACGGCAAGCGCGTTTGTGGACGGCCTGCTGTCTGGCGTGGGTCGCAAGACCGGCTGGCTGATGGCCGAGCAGGCCGGGCTTGAGCGGCCTGCTCGGATGCAGTCGCTTTTGGGCCGCAGTCGGTGGGATTCGGAAGCGCTACGCGATGTCGTGCGCGGCTATGCCATCGAGGCGCTTGGCGATCCTGATGGCGTGCTGGTCGTCGACGAGACGGGTTTCTTGAAGAAAGGCGAGCATTCCGTCGGCGTTGCCCGGCAGTATTCCGGCACGGCGGGGCGGATCGAGAATTGCCAGATCGGGGTGTTCCTGGCCTATGCCAGCCGCTTCGGCCAGGCGCTGATCGACCGGCGGCTCTATCTGCCCGAGGCCTGGACGCAAGACCACGCCCGGCGGGAGAAGACCCAGGTCCCTGCGGCGGTCGGCTTCGCCACCAAGCCGCAGATCGCCCGCGCGTTGATCGGGGCGGCGCTGGATGCCGGCGTTCCTTGCGCCTTTGTGCTGGCCGATGCGCTCTACGGCTCGGATTCGCGTCTGCGGCGCATGCTGGAAGAGCGCAGCCAGGCTTATGTGCTGGCGGTGCGCTCCAATCATGCGCTGCGATTTTGGGACGAGAACGGGCTGGTGCAGACCGATCCCGAGGCTCTCGCCGACGCGCTGCCGTCAGGCAGCTGGGTCACATGCGCCGCAGGCGAAGGCGCCAAGGGCCTGCGGCTTTACGATTGGGCGCGGATCGGCTTGCCCTGGACGTGCGATCCGGGCTGGGAGCGCTGGCTCCTGATCCGCCGCAGCCGCCGCGATCCGAACAAGCGCGGCTATTATCTCGTCTTTGCCCCCGCCGGCACCGCGCTTGCCGAACTCGCCGGCGTGGCGGGTTTGCGCTGGACCGTCGAGGAATGCTTCCAAAGGGCCAAGGACGATCTCGGCCTCGATCATTGCGAGGCGCGCTCGTGGCATGGCTGGCATCGCCACATGACCTTATGCATGGCGGCGCTCGCCTTCCTCGCCAAGCTCTCGGCCGATCTGCGCCGCGCCGCCTGGGAAGGCAAACCGAACGAAACGAGTCCGCCAATCGCCGCCTGAGAATGCAGGCGTTGGTCCCCACCGTTCCGGAGATCCGCTATCTCCTGGCACGTCTCCTGCTGAAAACTCCCGCAGCGCCGCCCTTCATCATCGCATGGTCGATCTGGCGGCGACGACATCAAGCCAACGCCGCCAGCGCTCACTATGAAAAACGCAGAAAAACGCAACTGTAGTACTAGAGTCGAGGTGATCCGAAACGTGCTGACCCCATTCAAGGTGGAATTTGCCCGTAGCAGTACTGGTCGTGGCGGCGCACCGACTCTGGTCCCAGTCGAGAGTGGCGGAGCCCAGGTGAAGGCCAGCATCTTCGTGGTGAATGTGTCCTTGCAGGAGGCAAAAAATCGCCTGTACCGGCGCGAGATCAATCAGGTCGTTTGCGGCAAGCTCTATCAGGAGCCCGTTAAGATCACAGCCAACACGGTGCTTATCAAGATGCTCACGGATTTAGGCGGGGTCGGAATGGTGTTGTACACTCACACCGGCTGTGACCGGCATGCAAATTTGACGCCGTGACGGGGGTGATCGGCGCGCAATTTGACCCACCACGGAGGGCGCAACCTCCTGCCGTGCGATTCGCGAGCGGGGGCTCAACGGGGGATGGTGACGCTGGAGACGATCGGGCGCGTACGGCATGCCTTTCATGTGAAGGGCAAGGCGATCAAGCAGATCTCGCGGGAGCTTCGGCTTTTGCGGAACACGGTGCGGACTATCATGCGCGGCGAGGAGACGAAGCACAGCTACGAGCGCAAGGCCCAGCCTTTGCCGAAGCTGGGGGTGTTTGCCGGTGCGCTCGATCAGATGCTGGCGGACAATGCCGGGCAGCCTAGTCCATTCCCATAAGTAGCTCGGCATTGCCGCCGGAAGCGGCGGTGTTGATGGTAATGGTCTGCTCGGTGGCAAAGCGCGCGAGGTAGTGCGGTCCGCCGGCTTTGGGGCCGGTCCCGGACAGGCCAAAGCCGCCAAAAGGCTGCACGCCGACCACAGCGCCGATCATGTTGCGGTTCACATAGACATTCCCGACGCTGAGGCGCCGTGTGATCGCTTCCACCCGCTCGCCGATGCGGGAATGAATACCCAGCGTCAGCCCGTAGCCGGTCGCCTCGATGGCGGCGAGCATCTTGTCAAGGTGCTGGGCCTTGTAGCGCGCCACGCATAGCACGGGGCCGAAAATCTCCTCCCCCAATGCGCGGGGATCGCGCAGTTCGAACAGATGCGGAGCGACAAAATAGCCGGTCTCGGAGGCCGTCCCGGCATAGAGAAGCCGCGCCTCGGCGGTGAGGCGGGTAATATGCGCCTCTAGCCGCGCCTTTGCCTGGGCGTCGATTACCGGACCACAATGCGTTGCCGGATCGCGGGGATCGCCGATCTTCAGCTCCCGAGCCGCACCCGCGATCATCTCGATGAGGGCGGGCGCGACATCATCCTGGACGCAAAGCAGACGCAGGGCGGAGCAGCGCTGGCCGGCCGAGCGGAAGGCGGAAGTCACGACGTCGTCGGTCACCTGCTCGGGGAGGGCCGTTGCGTCGGCGATCATGACATTAATGCCGCCGGTCTCGGCGATCAGCGGCACGATCGGCCCGTCCTTTGCCGCGAGCGTCCGAGCGATCAGGCGCCCGACCTCGGTCGAGCCGGTGAAGGCAACGCCAGCCACACGGGCGTGCTCGGTGAGCGCGGCGCCGATCCGCCCGTCGCCAAGCGCCAGATGCAGGGCCGATGTCGGGATGCCGGCCTCATGCAGGAGGCGCACCGCCTCATAAGCGATGAGCGGCGTCTGCTCCGCCGGCTTGGCGATCACGGCATTGCCGGCCATCAGCGCCGCCGCGACCTGCCCGATGAAGATCGCCAGCGGGAAATTCCAGGGCGAGATGCAGACGAACACGCCCCTGCCGCGTAGGCGTAGGATGTTGGATTCGCCCGTCGGTCCGGGCAGCCGCTCGCCGTCATCGAACAGCTTGCGGCCTTCAGCGGCGTAATAGCGGCAGAAATCGACGGCTTCGCGCAGCTCGGCGATACCATCGTCCAGCGTCTTGCCGCCTTCTAGCGCAAGCAGATGCAGGAAGCGGCCGCGTCGCTCCTCGAGGAGGTCTGCGGCGCGCTCTAATGCGCCGGCGCGGGTGCTGGCTGGCAGGAGCGACCAGCTGCGGAAACCCGCTGTGGCCGCCGCGAACAGCTCCGGCACACTTGCGGGTGCGAGTTCGCTGATCTCGGCAACAGGCGTTTCGCCGTCAATCGGGCTGACGGTATCGCGCGCGCTTCCCGCCACGGCCCGGCCGTCGATTAGCGAAGTCGCGCGTATTGCCGCCGCACTTCGTCCCGCTTCGATCTCGCGCAGTAGCGCATCGAGCGAGACCTGATGGCCGAACTCGACGCCGCGTGAATTGCGTCGCGATGGGCCGTAGATCTCCGGCAGGCAGCGGTAGACGCGAGGCGCGTGCATTCGCCGGCGCGCCGATAATCATCCGCAGGGCCGCGCAGCAGCTGCTCGACCGGCACATCCGGATCGGCGGCGGCGGAGACAAAGGAGGAGTTCGCGCCATTCTCCAAAAGCCGCCGCACGAGATAGGCCAAGAGATCGCGGTGGCCGCCGACCGGTGCATAGACCCGGCAGGCGGCGCCAGGCACGGTCTCTAGGAGCCGCGCATAGAGCATGTCGCCCATGCCGTGCAGACGCTGGAACTCGAAACCGTCCGGCCCGCCAGCCCGGTCGAGGATGGCGGCCACGGTCAGCGCATTGTGGGTCGCGAATTGCGGGAAGACGCGAGGCCGCATACCCAGCAGCGCATCGGCGCAGGCGACATAGTTGAGATCGGTCATGGACTTGCGGCTGAACACCGGATAGTCCGCCAGCCCGCGCTCCTGCGCACGCTTCACCTCCGTGTCCCAATAGGCGCCTTTGACGAGGCGCACCATCATCCGGCGGTTCAGGCTTTGAGCGAGCTCGCCGGTCCAGCGGATCACCGCCTCCGCGCGCTTTTGGTACGCCTGCACGGCGAGGCCAAAGCCGTCCCAGCCGGCGAGCGAGGCATCGGCAAAGGCGGCGCCGATTACCTCCAGCGACAGCTCCAGCCGGTCGGCCTCCTCGGCATCGACGGTGAAGTTCAGGTCATAGCCCTTGGCCTGGCGCGCGAGTTCGATGAGAAGCGGCACCAGCTCGCGCATGACGCGCTCGCGGCTGACCGCCTCATAGCGCGGATGCAGCGCGGAGAGCTTGACGGAAATGCCCGGGCGCTCCGGTAGTGGCCGGTTGCCAGCGGCGCGGCCGATCGCATCAATGGCGGCTGCATAGGAGGCGAAATAGCGCTTGGCATCCTTCGCGGTGCGTGCGCCCTCCCCCAACATGTCGAACGAGTAGCGATAGAGCCGGCCCTGCCCCGAGGCCGCGCGCGCGAGCGCCTCCTCGATGGTCTGGCCGAGGACAAAATGGCTGCCCAGCACCCGCATCGCCCGGCGGACGGCGGTGCGGATCGCAGGCAGGCCAACCCGCTTGGCGAGCTGGCCGAGAATGCCCTCTGGTGTCTCGTTCGGCTGAATAATGCGCGCCGAGATGCCGAGCGCCCACGCTGAGGCATTGACCAACAGCGCCTGCGAGCGCGCCTCATGATGGGCGAAATCGCCCTGGCCGAGCTTGTCCTCGATCAGCCGGTCGGCGGTATCGCTGTCGGGGACGCGGAGTAGCGCTTCCGCCAGCACCATGAGCGCCAGCCCCTCTTTGGTCGAGAGCGAATATTCGCGCAGCATGTCGTCAATGCCGCCAAGCGAGCCGGTGCGCGCGCGAATGGCGGTGATCAGGTCGCGGGCGCGTGCCTCAATTCGGCCCGCGGCCTCGCGGTCAGGCTGGGCCTGGGAAAAAATCCGCCGGGCGATCGCGACGTCGTCCTCGGCATAGGGGACATTGAAGGTGGGGAGTGGAAGATCGGTCATGGATGCCAGCCTGGCAGCGCGCCGGTAAGCCGCCGACGCTTGGCGAAAATGTTGAGTAGCAGCCTAAAGCCTCGCATCAGTCTAGGAAATGGGATTTGCAGGCTTTTACCGCCTCAGCGAAACCCTCTCTACATGGGATGCGCCATGGGCGGCGTCACCTCTCGCGACCCCCTTGCCTTCCCGGCAAATTCGCCCGATATAGACGGTGGGAGGTTGGTGGCGGACGAGTCCCTCGCCAACCGGGTCAGGTCCGGAAGGAAGCAGCCCTAACGAGTTCGACGCGGGTTGTTGTCAGCCTCCCACCTTCCTCGCCCTCCAGCCCGCATGCTGAAGCTTCTCACGCGATGCTCTTGCGCGCGAGCTGCAAATCCTCGACAAAGCGGTGATATTCCTCCTCCTTGCGATCGGGTTCCGGGATGCGCAGGAGATAGGATGGGTGGACCGTGATCAGCGCGCTTCCCCCGTCATATAGCTCCATGACACGCCCCCTGTTGCGCCCGATCGGCAGCGCCTTGCCGAACACCGACTGTGCGGCGGTTGCGCCCATCGCCACGACGAGACGGGGCTGAACAAGGTCCAGCTCGCGCTCGAACCAGCGACGGCAGGCGCGGATTTCCGGCGTCACGGGCTTCTGGTGCAGCCGGATTTTGCCGCGCTGCAGAAACTTGAAATGCTTTACAGCATTGGTCACATAGACCGTTTGTCGGTTGATGCCCGCATCCGCGAGACCACGGTCGAGCACCTGGCCCGCCGGCCCGACGAAAGGCAGCCCGGCCAAGTCCTCCTTGTCGCCTGGCTGCTCCCCGACCAGCATCAGCGGAGCAGGAGCAGGTCCCTCGCCGAACACGGTCTGTGTCGCGCCGCGCCATAAATGGCAGGCCTGGCAGGACAGGGCTTCCATGCGTACCTGCTGGAGAGCATCCTGGGGATCGGTGCGGGAAGCCGGTGCAGCCATGGTCGATGTTCCTGCTTATGTGTTAATCACACCTATATAAGATGCGAGCGTGAAGAGAGTTTCCCGCCGGCATCTAGCACGGCTATGCTGCCACGGCTGGGCGGGTGAAATTTATCGCGCTTGCAGGCTTTCTGGCTATCAAGTCCATCTGCCCACACCGGGCTCTCATCGCATACACCGCAATTTCAACGGGCCAAATATTACATAATGTGCTAGGGGTTTGATCTCGGTCAAAGGGAACGACACCCGGGCGGATTAATTTCGTCGTTTCCTCAATGTTGTAGAGTTCGTCATGATTTCATCTGGCGTATCTCTGGCGTTGCCCTTCAGCGCCGATGCCGTCCGTTGGTTCACGCCGCATGAGGAGCCGAAGCGGCGGGATTTCGGCATCGCGCAGCTCACAAGCGACAGCGTAACCGTTGCCGTCCATCAGCGCAGTCTCGCCGAATGGCCGTTCTGTGTACTCTCCGAATTCACCGCTGGAGCCGGAGGTGACCATCGCATCCTGCTGGTTGCGCCGCTCTCGGGGCATTTCGCCTTTATTCTTCGCGAGATGGTTATCGGTCTCGTTCCGATGGCGAGGGTCGGTGTCACCGATTGGGTGAACGCCAAACATGTTCCGCTCACAGCCGGCGAGTTCGGCTTCGACGACAATATCGCTATTATCGTCGAGAGCATCAGATTGCTGGGACCGGGCGCCCATGTCGTCGCGCTCTGCCAGGGGGTCGTACCAGCGCTGGCGGCGACCGCCATTCTCTCAGCCAGCGAGCCAGCCTTCGCGCCGCGCTCACTCACCCTGCTCGGCGGCCCCGTGGATCCGCTCGCCAATCCGACCCGCGTTGTCGGCCTGATCCGCCAGCGCACCCTCGATTGGCTTGCCGCCAATGCTTTGGAGCAAGTCGGGCCAGCCTATTCCGGGGCAGGCCGCCGCGTCTATCCAGCGACTCACCAGCACTCGGCGTTGTTCGCCTATTTCTGGCGTCATCTGATTTCCGGCGGCGAATTGCTGAACAAGGTGTTCAATGATGATGGGCTGGACCAGAAGCATTTTCCGTTTCTCGAGCTGTTCACCTCGCTGATGGATCTGCCCGGGCGCTATTTCCTCGAAAATATCGCGAAAATCTTTCACGCGCGCGAGCCATGGGAAGGCGGGCTCAGATGGCGCGGGGAAGCCGTCGATTTCGGTGCGATCCGGAGCACGGCGCTGATGACTATCGAGGGCGCGCAGGATGATATCGCTGCGCCCGGTCAGACCAGCGCCGCGCACCGGCTCTGCCCCAATATCCCTGACGCCATGCGGGCACAGCTTGTGGTGCCGGAAGCCGGCCATTTCTCATTGTTTTATGGGAGGGTCTGGCGAGAGATGGTGCTCGGCGCGATCGCAAGCTTCATGCGCAGGCAAGCACTGATGCACCCACTTTCCCCGCCTGCAGCAACCGTCCGGCCGCGAGAGGTCGTCCTGCAATCGCGATGAGAGCCGCCATTTTGGCGGCTCTCTATTTGCGGATGACCGGGTGCGCCCCAGCGAGGGAAGCCCGCGAGCGGAGCCTCCCAAGTCAGAGCAGCAAAGCATTACACGAAGTGGAAGTCTTCCGGATGCGCCTGGAGCTGCGCCAGGATGGCGTTCATGATCAGCACGGTGTCGGCCGCGTCAGCAGTGATGAGCACGCCGGCAGCCAGGGTAGGTCGGTGAGCGTGCTCGGACCGGGGCTCGACAGGAAACTGCGGATCTGATCGAGATCGCGGATCGGCTGCAGCGCAGGCCTGCGATCGCCGACGCGCATCGGCAGCTGCAGGACCGCGGCGAATATCGGTTCGCGCAGGCGCCTGTCGAACCGGATGCCGAGCCCTTGCACGATGCGGCCGCGCAGGAAGTCGACGATGCCGAATGCCACGTATAGGCCGACCATCAGCAAGGTAAGGCCGACTAGCGTAGGAATGCTGCGCGAAGGCAGCACGCGGTCATAGACCTGCAGCATGTATAGCGAGCCCGTGAGGGCGAGGAGATTGGCCATCGCCGAAAGGCCGGCGAGACCAACCAGAGCTTTGCGGCATTCACGGAGGAAAGTTGCGAACCTGTCGTTCGCCTTTGGCGGAAAAGCCATGATGCCCACACCTAAGGAAAATGAATGCAGAAAACGCGAACGGCGAAGAACGACTCGATGATCTCAGCAATGTTGCCGGAGCGCTTGATCGGCTCGCAGCACCCGCGAGCGACTATCACCCGAATCGCCGGGAGAGTTGCATAGATTTCACGACGCAACCAGAGGTAAGGCCGACTATTCACTCTCCAGCCGCAGGATATCTATGCGCTGTGCGTTTTCCCACTTCTTGGGCGCCAAAGGCTGATTGCATTCAGTGCCCGCTGAAGTCATTCTCGGCGCATGGCGATCGGCCACGGATAGCCATAAGGGCTGAAGAGGAGAGATGCGTTTTGCCGAACTTTGCGGTCCTGTCGCCTGAATCGCCCGCGATGTCCCGCCGTGGCTAGCCAGCCGGTTCCGAAGTTTCTCCTGGTCCTGAATGCCGGCTCTTCGAGCGTCAAATTCTCGGTCTTTGAGGCCGAAGCGGCGCTGACACTGCGCTGGCGCGGTCAGATCGAAGGTTTCGGCGCCGCACCGAGCTTCGAGGTGCTAGCCGATGGCAAATCGATCGTTCAGCGCGCCTGCCAGCTTGGAAGCGGTGAAAGTGCGCATAAGGCCGCCTTCACCGTGTTGTTCGACTGGCTGTTCGGCGTCATCGACGAGAGCAGCCTGATCGCAGCCGGACATCGCGTGGTGCACGGTGGCGGCGTCTTCATCGAGCCGGCGTTCATCACCGCCGAGACGCTCGCAGGGATCGAGGCGTTGACCCCGCTCGCGCCGCTTCATCAGCCGCATAACGTCGCCGGGATTCGGGCTGTGGCGGAGCTGTTGCCCAGCCTTGCGCAGGTCGCCTGCTTCGACACTGCCTTCCACCGCACCCTGCCGGCGCCTGCCTATACGCTGGCGCTGCCGCAGCCCATCCGCGAGGCGGGGGTCAGGCGCTACGGCTTCCACGGGCTCTCCTACGAGAATGTCGCGTGCGTTCTGCCCCAGCATCTCGCGCCGCATCAGAGGCGCGTCATCACCGCCCATCTCGGCAACGGGGCGAGCCTGTGCGCGATGCTGGACTGCAAGAGCATCGAGACCACCATGAGCTTCACCGCGCTCGACGGGCTGGTGATGGGCACGAGAGCCGGCGCGCTCGATCCTGGCGTGCTGCTGCATCTGATGCAGACGCGAGGGATGACCGCGGCGGAGCTGGAGGAGCTGCTCTACAAGGGGTCCGGCCTTCTCGGCCTCTCGGGGCTGACCAATGACATGCGCGCGCTGCTGAACAGCACCGCTCCAGAGTCGGCGCTCGCCGTCGACTGTTTCGTCTACCGCGCCGTGCGGGAAATCGGGGCGCTCGCCGCGACGCTGGAGGGGCTCGACGCGCTGGTGTTCACCGCCGGGATCGGCGAGCGCTCCGCTGCCATCCGCGAGCGCATCTGTTCGCGTCTCGCCTGGCTGGGCGTCTCGGTCGATGCAGAGGCCAACGCGGTGCATCGCAGCCGGATCAGCGCAGAGGACAGCACAGTCGCCGTGCTGATCATTCCCGCGGATGAGGAGCGCGTCATCGCGGGCTACACTCTTGAACGCGCGAGGCAGAAGAAAGGAGAGGCATCGGCGTGACCGACATTTCCATTGTTGAGCGGACCACATCGACGGCGCGACGCCTCTTGCCGGGCCTTGTGACGGCCCTGGTGATCGCCATGGCGTCCACCTTCGTTTCCGACCATTATGGCGGCCCCACTTTGCTGTTTGCGCTGCTCATGGGCATGGCATTGCACTTTCTGTCCAAAGAAGGCGCATCGGCACCGGGCATCAACTTCGCCTCCAAGACCGTGCTGCGAGTGGGTGTCGCCTTGCTTGGCGTGCGCATCAGCGCCGATCAGGTCGCGGCGCTCGGTGCCTTGCCGGTCGTGATCGTGGTCGGCGGCGTGACGCTCACGATCCTGCTCGGGCGCTTCCTGTCGAAGCCGCTTGGCCTGAGCGCCCCACAAGGCGTGCTGACCGGCGGCGCGGTTGCGATCTGCGGGGCCTCTGCTGCGATGGCGATCGCCGCCGTCCTGCCGCAGAACCGCGACAGCGAGCGCAACATGCTGTTCACGGTCATTGCGGTGACCACGCTCTCGACCATTGCCATGATCCTTTATCCTCTCCTGGTGCCGGCGCTCTCATTGAGCGACAGCGAGGCCGGCATCCTATTCGGCGGCACGATCCACGACGTCGCGCAGGTGGTCGGCGCGGGTCATCTCATCTCCGATGAAGCGGCGACCGTCGCCACCTATGTCAAGCTGATGCGAGTGGCCATGCTGGTGCCCGTGGTCATGCTGATCGGCTGGTTGTTTGGAGCGCAGGCGGCGAGCGCGAGCCGGCCGACACTGCCCGCCTTCCTGATCGCTTTCGTCGTGCTCGCGATCATCAACAGCTTTCATCTCGTTCCGTCCGCCCTCGTTGACAGCCTCAGCGTCGTCTCGCGCTGGTGTCTGGTCTGCGCCATCGCGGCGCTCGGCATGAAGACCTCGCTGGAGGAGATGACGAGGGTCGGATGGCGCTCTATCGCCCTCGTCGTCACCGAGACAATATTCCTGCTCGTATTCGTGCTCACACTAATGACTATAACCAGATGAACACATCCCCTCTCGTGTTTTTGCCGCAGAAACAGCCGCCCGTTTGCGTAAGATCAAAGTGAATACTTCTTCACTGCGCTTCTATACCTTTTTAGCGAAGGAGGCGCGGTTATGGAAGACACAACACTCGCCAAAGAGGACTGGCAGCTTGCGTTCGATGAAATCTCGCGGGCGGCGTCTGGAAGTATTCTGACGATCAGCGTCAGCGGCACCGATCTCGGCGCACAGACCGCAGCGGAGAAGGTGGCGTTCCGGGGTCTGAACTACGACCCGCACGGGGACGCCGTTGCGATCGACATCGAGGGGCTTGAGCATCGGATCACGCGGCCGAAGCAGATCGATCTGGCTTACGAAGCGAACAAAGTCAGCGCGCTGGAAATCATTGACGAAAGCGATCGCCGTCACATCGTCAGCTTTGATCCGCCGGTCGATCTGGGGACGCCGAACTGAGGCCGTGGTGGGTCTGCTGCTGGCTTGGAGATCGCTCGCGAGGGAGGAGATGGTCTAGGCGAAGTGCTGGAATGAACAGCACATTCGATGTGCCTTCCGCGTGGTAGTACCTTCGCAATAGTGCCGCGCCATTGATATGAACGGCTCCGCAGATGCCGCGCGACGAAAGCTTGGCGAAGGCGGCATTTCCCTCACCACCGCAGCGGATATCGCCGACGCTTAAGCTCAGATCGCGGTGCGGTAGAGCTGAAATTCCATCGGGCTGAACAGGCGAAGTTTCAGCTTCTCCGCGAATGGCAGCTCCATCCGGTGGAAGATGTCATCCGCGGGCAGAGCCAGCTTGGCATCGCTGTTCTCCAGGATGAGGTAAATGCGGCGCGGCTTGTGAATGAAGCTGCTGCGGACATAGTGCATGACGCCCGACATCAGGTCCTCGCGCCACGCGTTGGCGACATAGAGCACGCAAGGCTGGTCCGGAATGGTGACGCCCGAGCGGTCGCCGCGATAAGCCTGCACGTCCCGGCACAGCATTTTCGAGCGCGGGAACTGGGCGATGTTCATCTGCAGATCGTCATAGCTCGCCGCATCGTACTCATAGCCGATGATGCGCTCGAAATTGCGTTGCGCCGCGAGCAGCATGGTCCTGCCGCGGGCGGCACGTATGTCGACGAAGGCGAATTCGCGAAGGTCGCGCGGCAGCTGCGACATCACCCAGGCGAACGCATAGGCAGGCACCGGGCCCTCATAGAGGATGCCCCGATCCGGAGCGGGCGCGAAACGCTCTGCGGCCAGCGTGGAGACATAGAAATGCCGCTCCAGGCGCCGGTCGAGCAGCCTGCCGTGAACGAGGGCCAGGGCCTTGCTGTAGCGGCGGCGGATTTCCTTGGCGCGTAAATTGCGCGCGAGCCAAACCCCGGCACGACCCAGCGCCGGTATTGCGTTTTTGCGGCTATATTCTGCCCGTTCCCGGGCGAGCTGGAGACCTTCGGCCAGCCCCCGGGGAAAGAGCTTCCTGCGCGGCGCTGCGACTTGGGGCAGCGTGTCGGGCACGGCGTAGCACAACTCGTTGTAGTCAAGCTCGGGCTCGCTCGCCTCAGCTTCCTCCACTTCGGCTTGCTCTGCCTCGGCTTCGCCGACCGCGGCTCGGCTCGGCTCAGCCTCGTTCTCTTCGGCGCGCGGAGCGAAAGCGGCGTCGGGCTCCTGTGTCTCGGCAACCGTCTGCGCGCTGCGCGCCGCATTGCGATCCATCTCCGCCGCGAGCGCAGCCGCAATCGCTTCGATGTCGGGCGGCGGGGGCTGGCGCGGATCAGCATTGGGCTGGAAAAGGTCGGCGCGCCCGCGGAAAGAGGACCATTTCTCCCGCTTTCCATTCGGCTGCTCGTGCTCGGGCGTTTTGGCAGCAGCTTCGGGAGCGGCCGCCGCCGGCGGCACCGTCTCGAACTCGACCTCGATCACTTCGGCGAAAGGGAGCTCATCAGGCAGGCTCGGCCATGGCGGCATGACCGTGTCATTGACGGTATCCGCTCTGCTCAAGACGGACTCGGCGCGGTCATCGAGCGCCTTTTCCATTGCGCCGGCTTGAGGACCTCTGTGAGCTTGCGAGAAACGGCTCATGCGTTGGGTCGGCCTGCCCTGGCTTTCGCCTGTCATGCGGAAACTCCCACAAAGAGTTAAGGCGATATTAAGCGCAAAGATGAGGCAGCTAAATGGCAGAATGGGGCAGATAATTTTCCCCGAGTAGCTGAGGAGGCGTTCACCACCCGTAAACCCTTTTACCGGATTATCCCTAGGAGAATGTTTATCTCTGTTTGTCTGTGAGACAGTGAGTTGCTTCCATGAGCTACCCGGTCGACAGAAAGGCGCAAATCCACTCCGAGCTCGCTTTGCTGATGCCTCGGCTTGCCGCGTTCGCGGCTGCGCTGACGGGAAGCGAGGCGGCAAGCCACAGCCTCGTCAAAGCCACGCGCAGCCAAGTACTCGCGCGCGCCGCCAGGGAGCGCGGACATACGCCGCTGGTGCTGTGGGCCTTCTCCATGATGTATGCCCTTTGGGCCTCCAAGATGAAAGCTGCGCCGCAGGGCGAAAAGGCATTCCCGGCCGATGCGCGTCTATTTCAGCCGCGTAGCAGCGCGCAAAGCGCCGAAGGATCCGCAATCGTACGCATGGCGAAATTCATCGCGCAGCTGCCGCCGTCGCATCGGGCGACACTGCATCTCGTCTATGGCGAGCGGCTCTCCTATGACGAGGTTGGCGAGGTCCTTTCCATTCCCGTTGCGACGGTGATCTCGCGGCTTGCCCGCGCCTATTCGGCGCTCATCCAGCGTGAGGACCAGGGCAGCTCTGCCTCCGCGGCCGTAGGAAGCGCACGCAATTCCGTCGAGGAAAGGCCGCGCGGCCGCGAGTGGGCGGCATGACCGATCTCAGCGACGAACTGCTGATGGCCTATATCGACGGCCAGCTCGATAAGCCACAGGCGTCGGTTGTCGGTCATATGCTCCATCGAGACAGCGATCTTAGCGGTCGCGTGCGGCGTATGCAGGAAAGCCAGGCCAAATTTCTGTCGCTGTTCGGCGCGCTAGTGCGCGAGGGCTCGGCTGTCGCGGCCAAGCCCAGACCGGGGAACGGCCGAGGCGCTCGAACGGAACAGGCTTTCGCCGACCCCTCCGGTTTCGTGACGGCGGGCATCGCTGCACTCCTCGTCGTGTTCGGCGCATCGATCGGCTTCACGACCGCCTATTACTCCGGCATTTCACGCGAAGCCTCCGCCGCTGCCGTCGAGGAGGCGCAGATGCCCCCGGCCGATTGGGCACAAGACATTGCCGAGCTGCACGCCTTCTTCCCAGCCGAGAGCGTCACCGCAAGCCGGGACAGCCAGGCCAATCCCGATCTGGTGAAGTTCCAGCTCGCCAAGCTGTCCTCCCGCGCCGCCGTCCTGCCGGACTTCTCGCAAAGCGGGCTGCGTTTCGTCCGTGCGCAGATGCTCAGCTATCGCGCTAACAAGCTGATGCAGCTCATCTATTCCGGCAAGAGCGATCCGCTGGTTGCGGTCTATATCACCCCGGGCGATGCCGAGTTCGCCGTCTCACCCGGACGGTTCGGCGACGTCAAGACGGTGAGCTGGGGACGGGACGGCTTGCGCTTCCTGATTGCCGCCGATATGACGCATGAAGCCCTGAGAGCTCTTGCCGCCATCGCGCAGTCGCAGCTCGCGAATAACTGACGCCACCAGCAGCGCACTCCCTCCCCTTTGCCGACCCGACTCCTTCAGCGCCTGCGCCTGAGGACAATTCAACGATTTGCTACTCGGCGAAAGCGGTGCCGGGCGCTAACATGTCGGCGCCGGGTCGTCGGCGTCGTTCCCTCCGCATGCTAGAGCGCTCATAGGTCTGATTTTTTGAAACGTTGTTGGGGAGCCACATCGCACGCCGCGGGAAAATCACAGTTATCAACTTTACACTTCTCCTCTTTGTGGTTCTCCTAGGTTGCATGCCGCCTGAGTGGTTTTAATGGCCAACTCCATTTCCTGCCAAGTTCTGTCCGTCGGAAGCCTGTTCCGCGCCGGCGACATCTATGTCGTGCCGCCCTATCAGCGAAATTATGCGTGGGAGGAGGATCAGTACGGGGTCTTCTGGTTCGATATCTCGAAAACCTTTTCGGTGAAATCGCCGGAATATTTCCTCGGCTCGATCGTCATCAACAACGCCCAGGCTCCCCACCTTTTCGTCATCGACGGGCAGCAGCGGCTGATCACCACGGCGGTGCTGATCTCAGCGCTGCGCAACCATCTCAAAGCCGAAGGCGAGGCTGAGCTGGTGTCGCTGATTGAGGGGAATTTCCTGCTGCAGGCGGAGGAGGAACGGCAGCGCGCAACGCCATGCCTCGTACTCAACAAGAGCGATAAGGCATTCTACGATACCTATATATTTCACGCCCGGCCGGCGACCGAGATCTACCGCCTCGCCGACGACGATACTCTGTCGCCCTCCAACCGGCTGCTGGCCGAATGCTTCCGCTTCATGCATCGGCGTCTTGCGGAGCTGCGCAGCGGCTCATGGGAGCTGGCGGACCTCACCAGGGCCATCATCGATGCCCTGAACATACGTGTTTTCGTGATCCGGATCGATGTCAAAGACGATTACGACGCCTTCTTGCTGTTCGAGACGCTCAATGACCGCGGGCTGGAGCTGTCCGAGGCCGACCTGCTGAAGAACCGGCTGTTCGCCGTATCCAATGAATGCCTGCACGATGTCCAGGCCAACTGGGACCTGATGGAGCACAATCTGGGCAGCGAGCGGCTCATCAAGTTCGTCCGCCATCACTGGTATTCGACGCGCGGGCAGGTTGGCGAGCGCGGGCTTTACTCCGACATCAGGCAGTCGATCGCCACGCCCGAGGGCGCTGCCGACTATACGTTGGCGCTTTGTGAGGCCTCCGATTTTTATGCCGCACTCGCAAATGCCAATCATCACATCTGGAGCACGTTCCCGAATGAGCAGCAGCCCGCGATCCGCGAGTTAATCGACACCATCGAGATCCTGCGCCCGGAGCAGTTGTTCATCGTGCTGCTCGCCGCCTTGGAAGTGGACCGCCGAAACTTCCTCGATCTGGCACGAATGCTGGTGACCTTCACCTTCCGGTACAACACCATCTGCAGCCTGAGCCCGTCGAATATCCTGCAGCCCTTCATTGCCGCCGCCCATCACATTCGCAAAACCGGGCGCGCCGACACGGGCGAGCTGTTCCGCGGTTATCTCGCCACGCTCTATCCCGACGACAGCCAGTTCCACTCGGCCTTCGCCCGCAAAGTGATCCGTGTGAACAGCCAGGCGCGTTACATCCTCGCCAAGATCAATGACTTTCTCATCGGCAACCCGTCGCTGCGCACGCAGGTGGACCCGTTCGCGACCGACCTCGAGCACATCCTGCCCAAGCGACCCAACCGGGTCTGGGAGACGGGCCGGCGTGAATTCCCAGGCGGTGCGGACAAATATGTTTATCGCCTCGGCAATATGACCCTTATCGCGGCCAGGCTAAACCGCGATCTCGGCAATGCGGATTTCGCCACCAAAAAGCGCGTCTACGCGCAGGATCGGCTGGAGATCACCCGCAAGGTGCTGGAAGCCGAGAAGTGGACGCATGAGGAAATCAAGAACCGGCAGAACTGGCTCGCCAGCCTTGCCTGTAAGATCTGGCGCTATCCGCTATAAGCCACCGCCCATCCGCATGCTGTCATCGCCAGTTCGTTTCTGAGGAGATCTCGCCAATGACACACAACACCGAACCAAAAATTCGTGTCGGCGTCGGCGGGTGGACCTTCGCCCCGTGGCGCGGCACGTTCTTCCCGGAAGGCCTCGCCCAAAAGCGCGAGCTCGAATACGCTAGCCGGCAGCTGACCACGATCGAGATCAATGGCACGTTCTACGGCTCGCAGAAGCCGGAGAGCTTTCGCAAATGGCATGACGAAACGCCTGATAATTTCGTGTTTGCGGTGAAAGGGCCGCGCTTCACCACCAACCGGCGTGTCCTTGCCGAAGCCGGCGAGTTGATCGAGCGCTTCTTTAACACCGGCGTCATGGAGCTGAAGGACAAGCTCGGGCCGATCAACTGGCAATTTGCGGCGACAAAGAAGCTCGATCTGGACGATTTTGGAAAGTTTCTCGATCTGCTACCGAAGGCGGTCGCGGGCCGGCCGATCCGCCATGCCGTCGAGGTGCGCCATGCAAGCTTCCGGTCGCCTGACTTCGTCGCCCTCGCCCGTGCGCATGGCGTCGCGATTATCATCGCCGGGGATTCCGAATACCCGCAGATCGCCGATGTCACCGCGCCTTTCGTCTATGCGCGCATCATGGGCACGCAGGAGAATGAGGAGGCCGGCTATGCAGCGCATGCGCTCGATCTGTGGGCAAGGCGCGCGCGGCAGTGGGCGGCGGGCAAACCGGCCGAGGGGCTGGAGACGACCGCTTCCCCCGCCAAGCTAGAGGTTCGCGACGTGTTCCTTTATGTCATCAGCGGCTTCAAGGAACGCAACCCCGCCGCTGCTGTGGCGTTAATCGATCGACTGAACGCGGGAGCTGCCGCGCCTGCCCACCCCAAGAGCAGCCGAAAGGCTGGGTAATTCATCGCTGCAATTCTAGAAAGCGGCGCAAAGCGGATAAGTTGCTATTGTCGTCACAAGTCGAGATAGTGCGCCGACAAATCCCTGTGGGCCTTCGGCGAGGTTCGTGGGGCACGGGCATGCTTGCAAGGAAGGGCGGCGCCGTTCCTCAGTCGACAGGTGGCGTCGACACACTGAGCAGCAGCCGTCAGCGCGACGCGAAAATGGCGAATAGGGGATGACAGAGGAGAAACCGCCAACGCCGGTCGAGCCGCCCCGCGGGCTGGACGCACAGTCTTGCGAGGCGCTTAACGCCTTTCCCACCATGATCTGGGTGTCCGACGAGGATAAGCTTTGCGTCTGGTTCAACAAAGCCTGGCTCGAGTTTACCGGGCGGACCATGGCGCGGGAGTTCGGCCATGGCTGGGCCGAAGGGGTGGATCCCGCCGATTTCGACCGCTGCCTTGCAATCTACACATCGCATTTCGACGCGCGCGAAAAATTCCGCATGCGATACCGGCTGCGGCGGCACGACGGGGTCTATCGTTGGATCGATGATATCGGCGTTCCCCGCTTCGACCATGAAGGCCGTTTTCTCGGTTTTGTCGGTTCTTGCCACGACATTCACGAGCAGGTCGAGACCGAAACGGAGCTGCGCACCCTGAAGACCGGCCTGGAGCAGCGCATCGGCGAAACCACCATCCAACTCGCCGGTGAGATCGCGGCGCATCACGAAACCGAGCGCGACCTCCTCAACAGCGCCGCGCAGCTCGAACTTCTGATCCACGGCATCAAGGACTACGCCATCTACATGCTGGACATCCACGGCCGGATCAGCAGCTGGAACAGCGGCGCCGAGCGTATCAAAGGCTACGCGGCGTCCGAGATCATCGGGCGGCATTTCTCCTGCTTCTACACCGAGGAGGATCGGGCAACCGATCTGCCGGGCCGCGCGCTGCGCATGGCAGCGACCGAAGGCAAATTCGAGGCGGAAGGCTGGCGCGTGCGCAAGGCCGGCACCCGCTTCTGGGCCGGCGTGCTGATCGATCCGATTTACGACAGGACCGGCAAGCTCGTCGGCTTCGGCAAGGTCACCCGCGACCTGAGCGAGCGGCGCCTGGCGCAGGAGCAGCTCGACCTGGCGCGCGAGAGCATGCTGCAAATGCAGAAGATGGAAGCCATCGGTCAGTTGACCGGCGGCGTCGCCCATGACTTCAACAATCTGCTTATGGTCATCATGGGCAACCTCGAAACCGCCCAACGCCAGCTCACCTCCGAGCCGGAGAGCCGTCTGCAGCGGGCGCTCGGCAATGCCATGCAAGGCGCGCGCCGAGCAGCGACACTGACCCAGCGCATGCTGGCCTTTTCCCGCCGCCAGCCGCTCGCCCCCAAGGTGCTCAACCTCAACAAATTCATCGCTAGCGAGGTCGAGTTCTTGCAGCGCACGCTTGGCGAGAATATCGAAGTCGAGGCAGTGGGCGGAGCAGGCCTGTGGAAGGTGGAAGTCGACGGTAACCAGCTCGAAGCGGCGCTGCTCAACCTTGCCGTCAACGCGCGTGACGCGATGCCGGCCGGAGGCAAGCTCACCATCGAGACCTGCAATGCCTATCTCGATGACGACTATTGCCGAACCAACTCGGACGTAAAGCGCGGCCAGTATGTGCTCCTGTCCATCACCGACAGCGGCGAGGGAATGACGCCGGAGGTCGTGAGTTCGGGCTTTTGAGCCATTCTTCTCAACGAAAGCCGTCGGCCACGGCACTGGTCTCGGCCTCAGCCAGGTTTATGGCTTCATCAAGCAGTCTGGCGGCCATTTGAAGCTGTATAGCGAGCTCGGCGAGGGCACGACGGTCAGAATCTATCTCCCGCGCAGCGATATCGAGGAAGCGGCCGCCGAGGCGGAGCAGGACCGCGAACCGGCCAGTGGCAACTCGGCCGAGATCATTCTGGTCGTCGAAGATGATGAGGATGTGCGAGCCTATCTCATCGAGATACTGCGCGAGCTGGAATACCGCGTGGTACCCGCCGCCGACGCCCAGTCGGCGCTGCAGGTCATTGAGCAGTTCGATGAGGAGATTGGCCTTTTGCTCACCGATGTTATCCTGCCGGGCATGAATGGGCGCGAGCTTGCAAGGAAGGCACAGATGATCCGCCCGGGCCTGAAAGTGCTGTTCATGACCGGCTATTCGCGCAATGCCATCGTTCACCAGGGGCGGCTCGACCCCGATGTCGAGCTCATCCAGAAGCCGATCACCCGCGATCAGCTCGCCGCCCGCATCCGTGCGATGCTGGACGCCAAGCCGAAGGCGTGAGCCGGCCGCTGCCGGCCTAATTCAAGCCGGCTTCTGAGACATCGACGCGCGCCTCCGGCCGAAAATCGATCGGCCGAAGGTGGGGAGCGGGGTCCATTGCGCGCGGATGGTGTCGTGGAGGAAGGCCATCTTCTCGCGCGCTACATCCGACAGCACGAATGGATAGAAATCGTCGAGGCCGAGTGCGCGGTTCATCGCGTTCATCACTACGGTGAGCGGCAGCCAGCGCTCGATCAGCTGGGGGAAAGTCGCCTTGGCATAGCCATCGAATGGGCCTTTGGGTGTGCTGCTGACGCGCACACCCATGCTGTGCGCCGTATCGAGCGCTTCGACCATGTGCAGATAATGCGCCCAGGTCTCGGCCCAATCCTCCCAAGGATGCGCACTCGCATAGGCCGAGACATGGCGCTGGCGCCAATCGGCAGGCGCGCCCTCCCGGTGATGCCGTGCGAGCGCGGCGGCGTATTCCTGCCGCTCGTCCCCGAACAGCTCGCGAAAGCGCGCCAGCCTTGGGGAAGGCTCGATCAGCCGCATCCAGAAATAATGCCCGCTCTCATGGCGCATGTGGCCGACGAGCGTGCGGTGCGGCTCACCAAACAGCTGGCGCTGGCGCTCACGTTCAACCGGGTTTGCCTCGCCCAGATTAACGGTGATCAGGCCGCTCAAATGGCCGGTCAGCGCATTGTCGACAAAGTCGAACTGCAGGGCCGGCGCGTTCTCCGTCGCATCGATCGGCAGGCGCAGCCGCAAGAGCTGGTAAATGAGGTGCTTCTTCGCCTGCTCCAGCAGCGCCCACGCCCGCTGGTTCTGCGGAATGTCGAGATCGGGGATGGTGCGGTTCGAGCGGCAGCCCAGGCAGAGCGGGCTCGTATCGGCCTCGCCGATCACCCAGTTGCAGGCGTCCCAGCGCGCGTTGTCGCAATAGCGCAGCGGCTCGAGGGCCGCGCCATGCGCCTGCAGCGAGACTACCGAGAAGATACGCGGATCGAAGCCGACATTGTCGCCGCAGACACGGCAGCGCTTGTCATTGAACTGCACGAGGTTGCCGCATCGGCAGGCGAATTGGTGCACAGGGCCTCGCTGTCACAATCAGAGCTGTCCGACAAGAGAACGATGCACGCGGCCAAGAGTTGCCGCACCTGCCTATGGGGCGGAAAAACCGTGCTGCTTCACGCCGCCTCCAGCGCCATCGCGACGCCCTGGCCGACGCCGACGCACATGGTGGCAAGCGCAAGCCGTCCGCCGCGCCGCTTCAGCTCCAAAGCCGCCGCGCCGGCGATCCGGGCACCGGACATGCCGAGGGGATGGCCGAGCGCAATCGCCCCGCCATTCGGGTTGACATGGTCGGCGTCATCGGCAACGCCGAGCTGGCGCAGGCAGGCGAGCGCCTGGCTGGCGAAAGCCTCGTTCAATTCGATGACATCGAAGTCGGCGATGCTCAGCCCGAGGCGCTGCATCAGCTTTTCCGTGGCCGGCACCGGACCGATGCCCATCACGCGCGGCGGCACGCCTGCCGAAGCGGCGCCGAGGATGCGCACGATCGGCTTGAGAGTGTGCTTCTCGACGGCCGCACCCGAAGCGAGAACCAGAGCCGCCGCGCCGTCATTTACGCCGCTAGCATTGCCGGCCGTCACCGTCCCGCCGGGGCGCACGATCGGCTTCAGTCTGCTTAGCGCTTCGATGGTGGTGTCCGGGCGTGGGTGCTCGTCCTTGGCGAGGGTGACGCTCGCCTTCTTGCCAGTCACGCTCACGGGAATAATCTGCGCGGCGAGCGTCCCGTCTTCCTGCGCGCGGGCCGCGCGCTGTTGCGAGCGCAGCGCAAAGACATCCTGATCGGCGCGGCTCACCTGATATTCCGCGGCGACGTTCTCGCCGGTTTCCGGCATAGAATTGACGCCATATTGCGCCTTCATCAGCGGGTTGATGAACCGCCAGCCGATGGTGGTGTCGTACATTTCGGCCTGGCGCTGGAAGGCGGTCTCGGCCTTGCCCATGACGAGTGGAGCGCGCGTCATCGACTCGACGCCCCCCGCGAGCGCGAGATCGATCTCGCCGGCCTTGATTGCTCGCGCCGCCGCGCTGATCGCGTCGAGGCCCGACGCGCAGAGGCGGTTGACGGTGACGCCCGGCACGGAGGGCGGCAGTCCGGCAAGTAGTGCCGCCATGCGGGCGACATTACGGTTGTCCTCGCCCGCCTGATTGGCGCAGCCGAGCAAGACCTCGTCCACGTCCTCCGCGAGGCCCTGATAGCGGCGCAACAGCTCGCGCAGAGGAATGGCGGCGAGGTCATCAGCGCGCACGCTAGCAAGCGCGCCGCCATAGCGGCCGATCGGTGTGCGCACGAAATCGCAGATGAATACGTCAGCCATGGTCGTTTCCTAGGTGTATCGGTTCTGAAGGGTGGCGTGATCGGCAGCTCTGAGGCGACCTTTGGCGCTGCTGCGCACCATCCCCGATGACACTCCCCATGCAACTGCCTTAAGCCGCCACGCCGTGAGCCTGGCGTGTGCGCTCCTGCAGATCGCGCAGGGTCTCCAGCTCAAGCGCGGTCGGCGGCTCTTCCTGGCGCAGGTCGGCGGCGAATTTCAGCGTCCAGCCGCAACTCTCCTGCACCGCCTCTCGGGTCGCATGCGGATAAAGCGTGGTCACCGTCAGCTCGCGGGTTTCCGGGTCAGGCTCGAGGAGGCAGAGGTCGGTGATGACCTTAGTCGGCCCTTTGGTCGCAACGCCAAAGCTCTCACGCCCGCCGGCCCCCTTGCCATGGCCGAGCGAGGTGACGAAGGGCAGACCCTCCACAAAGGCACGCCGGCTCATCGCCATGGTGATGAAGATCTCCTTGCACGACGTGGCGATCTCCGGCGCCCCGCCCCCGCCCGGCAGGCGCACTTTCGGCTTGTCGTAGTCGCCAACCACAGTGGTGTTGAGATTGGCAAAGCGGTCAATCTGCGCGCCACCGAGAAAGCCGACGGTCATGCGCTCGCCCTGCAGCCAGTAGCGGAACATCTCCGGCACCGAAACCGTCATCAGCGCGGTGTCGCACAGCTCGCCGTCGCCGATGGAGAGCGGCAGCACGTTGGGCCGCGTATCGATAGTGCCGGATTCATAGATCAGCTTCAGATCGGGCGCCCGGGTCCGCCGCGCGAGGTTGCAGGCTGCCGAAGGCGCGCCGATGCCGACGAAGCAGATGTCGTTCGGCCGCAGCGCGCGTGCCGCAACTGCGATCATCATTTCGCTTGGCGTGTAGGCAGGATTGGTGTTCTGCCCTTGCATTCGCGGACTCCCTGCCGCAGGCGTCGCGGCATTTGCAGAATTGTATCTCGATCCGGGGAGAGGCGAAAGCCGGCGGTTCGCGCTACGGCGAGAAGTTCGCAACACGAACATCGGACGGGCCGCTATTCTGCTTTGCGTGCACGAGCTTCACGCGCCTCCTTCTCGTTCTTTGCCGTGCCGGCGCGAAGTTTCGTGACCTCGCGGACCATGATCGCATGCGACTTCGCCATGAAATCCTGGATCAGCGCCAACTCGGCATCGCCGTACGAAGCCAGCAATTCTCCCATTCCCGTCGCCAGCGACCGGTAATATGGCTCAATGCGCTCTTCGACGGCCGGGAGTATGCGAACGAGGACCTTACGACGGTCATGGGGATCACGCTCGCGTTGGGCAAAACCTGCCCTTTCCAGCCGATCGAGAATGCCGGTCACAGCACCGGTGGTCAGTCCCGTCGCCTCGGCGAGCTTTCCGGCGGTGATCACGCCTTCAAGGCTGATGATGTCCAGGCATTCGAGATCCGTGCCGGTGATGCCGAGCTGAGCGGCAACGGTCTGGCTGAACATGACACCCAGCGCGCTCGCCTGACGCGTGTCCCGATCGATGGCGGCGAGCAGCGCCGCCCTATTAGTGCCCGAACTTGACTTTTTCGCCATATTTCTTATTCGTTGATTATCTTAGTAAATAAGATATAAGGTTTGTGAGCGTTCGTGAGACGAGAGATAACCCGTCTTTGCACGTCGCGCCACGGTAATCCGTTCGACCAAGCTTAGGAGCACGCAATGGATGCAAGCCAGGCAAAACCCTATCGTGGCCTGTCCATGGAGGGGCCAATCGCCAGCTGGTACGCGCGCAATGTCGGCAGAGATCAGGCGCCTTATCGCGAGCTCGCGGTCAAAATCGCGCGGGACCTGCCAGCGGGTGCGCATGTCCTCGATCTGGCCTGCGGGCCTGGCTATCTGGCCATCGCCTTCGCGCAGCTAGGTCGCTATCGCGTGAGCGGGCTCGACATCAGCGAAAGCTTCATCCGCATTGCTTCGACAAAGGCACGCGAGGCCGGCGCGAATATCACCTTGCGCAAAGGCGAGGCTGCCGCCATGCCGTTCCCCGATGCGAGCTTCGATGCCATCGTCTGCCGCGCGGCGTTCAAGAATTTCACCCGCCCGGGCGCCGCGCTCGACGACATCTACCGGGTGCTGAGGCCTGGCGGCTTTGCCGTGATCGTAGACCTCGATCCGCAGGCTTCGCCGCAAGCGATCCGCAAGCTGGTGGACGCCATGCCACTCGATGCGGTGAATAAGGCAATCACCCGCCTCACCTTCAGGCACATGCTGCTGAAACGCGCTCACAGTGCCGAAACGCTGGCCAGCCTCGCCGGCGCAAGCCGCTTCGGCTCCGGGGAGATCCGCCGCGACGGCGTTTCGCTCGAGCTCTGGCTGCGCAAGCCGGCGAGCTAGAAGGCCTCGGGTTGGGCCAGCGGCTCCTCGGTTTCCATGAAATCGAAATCGCAGCCCTCCGGTGCCTGGCGGATATGGCTGGAGAACATGCGCAGAATGCCGCGCATCACCTTGCGCCGCGGCGGCGACCATTCATCCAGCCGCCGGGCGATCTCATCGGATTCGACATGCAGCGACATGACGCGCTCTTCGACATCGACGCTAATGCGGTCGCCGCTGCGCACCGCCGCCAGCGGCCCGCCCAAATAGGCTTCCGGCGCGACATGCAGGATGTGGGCGCCGGGGGCCGCACCGCTCATCCGGCCATCGCTGATGCGCAGCATGTCCTTCACGCCGGCCTTGGCGAGCTTTTCGGGAATCGGGAACTCTGGAATTTCCGGCATGCCGGTGCCGCCGACAGGGCCGACATAGCGCAGCACCAGCACATGATCGGGGGTAACGTCCAGGCCGGGATCGGAAACGGCCGTCTGCATCTCCTCCTTGCTGTCGAAGACGAGAGCCGGCCCGGTATGGCGCAGCAGGCGCGGCTCCCAGGAGAGCGGCCGGATGATACAGCCATCGGGAGCCAGATTGCCGGTGAGGACGGCGATGCCGCCCCATTCGGCGACGGGGTTCGCCAGTGGCCGGATCACGTCCTCGCCGAACACCTGGAAATCGGTGTTGCGCTGGCCGAGCGTGCCACCTGAGACCGTGCGCTCGCCATGATGCAAAAGCGCGCCAAGGCGATGCAGGAAAGCACGGGCGCCCCCTGCCCTGCTGAAATCCTCCATCAAATACCGGCCGAAGGGCCGCAGATTTCAACAACATCGGCACATGGCGGGCGAAGCGGTCGAAATGGGCGAGGCTGAGCGACACCTCGGCACGGCGCGCCAAAGCGAGCAAATGAATGATGGCATTCGAGGACCCGCCGGAGCCGCACAGCGTAACGACCGCGTTCTCGAGGGACCGGCGGGTGAGGATGTCGCGCGGCTTCACGTCATCCCAGATCATATCGACGATGCTGCGTCCGCAGGCGGCGGCCATCCGCTGGTGGGCTGCATCCATTGCCGGTATCGAAGAGGCGCCAGCGAGCGTCAGCCCCAGCGCTTCCGCCGTCAGCGCCATGGAGGACGCACTGCCCATGATCATGGCGGTGCCGGGTGTGCGTGCGGGGCTCTCTGGGGCTCCGTCGGATGCGAATTGCGCCTCGCCCTGCTCCCCACCAAACATTGGTCCTGCGGGAAGCAGAATCATCGGCAGATTGGTGCTGATGCCGCCCATCAGCATCCCCGCCGTGGTCTTGCCACATCCGCCGAGCAGCACTGCGCCATCCACCGGATGTTGGCGGAGCAGCTCCTCCACCTCAATGGCGAGGAAATTGCGATACAGCATGGTGGTCGGCTTGATCGCGCTGTCGGCGAGGGACATGGTCGGCAGCTCGACAGGAAAGCCACCGGCCTGCCAAACACCCCGCTTCACGTCCTCGACGCGCTCGCGCAAATGTGCGTGGGCGGCATTGATGCCGCTCCATGGATTGAGGATGGCAACGATCGGCTTGCCGAGGAAATCACCCTGCGCATATCCAATTTGCGCCAGCCGGGCTCGATGCCTCGAGGCGCCAAAGCGCCCCGTTCCGTACCAGCGATGGCTGCGAAGCGCTTCTGCAGGCTTACGATGAGATTTTGGCATGCGTTTCCCGGCGCGTTGAGCCACCTGTCCTCGGCGGAGGCCCATTATCGCTACCAATCCAGGTGCGGGGCTTACCGCTCTCGTTCTGCGCGGTATCGGCTCGGCGATGCGTGGAGTTACCGTTCGGCTGCGGGCTGGCTGGTCGGACAGGGTGCGCCGGCGGAGATCCAGCGCTTCAGCGCATCGACGAACTCCGCATGCTTCATGGGAGGGGTACTCCTCGGGCTGCCATCGCGACGCTTGCCCGGCTCCCACGCCCACAGAACGAAGGGCGCAAACTGTGCGGATTCGATGAGGCGCTCGGATTCCAGGATGCCATCGGGGCCTTCGCGTCTCAGTGTCGCACAGATCACACCGCTCGGTGCGGCTTTGCCCGGGGCGCTCTCCCAGGCCAGCGAGAGCGGCGCCATACGCCAATCCAGCGCGCCGGGCACGCCCGTGAAGGGATTTTTGCTGTCGCTATGGCAGGCCCGGCATTTGCGCGCCATGCCGTGCCCGTCCGGCCCACGCCACACCTGCACCGCATGAGGGTGGCGCTCATCGCCCTGCCGGGGATAGGCGGTGATGGTGTGGCAGTTCAAGCAGCGGGGATGCGTCAGCACGCTCTCGATCCTGCTCCACTCGACAAGTCCAGCCTGGGGATCATTGCGAACGATGTCCTGGCCGCTGGCGGGCAGCAGGCAAAGCCAAAGGGGCAGCGCGCCAAACGCAGCCGACGGCCAGCGAGCGCCGTTGCGATTTCGCCTGATCCTCCTCAACATGCCATGTTCGCGTCCGCCCACCGCGTTCGCCATCCTGACCACCGGATGGAGAATGAAAGTTCTGACAGCGAAGAGAGTTTCGCTTGTGCGCCGCTAGGCTCCCGAAGGAAAGCGTCAAAAGCACAACAGTGCGGCAAAATTGCACGCAAACACGCTATGCGTGCAGATTCATGTATACACTCGCTTTGAGCGAGGCTTAGGCTTAGCGCACAATATGAGTCGGTGATTCTCTGTCTCGCTCCTTAACGGCGAGAGCAATTATATAAACCAGGGGATGTCATGATGGACCCGGTATTCCTTTTTTTATTGGTGCCTGCTGGCGGTGTTTTTCTGGTCTTCGTGGTTGCGGGCCTGGTCGCTAGCGCACGGCGCTAGGAGATTTTCGCGACCACATTTCATGGCGGAGAGCGAAGGTTTCCCCATGTGACCGCCCGGCGGAAGCGAATCGACGCAACCGGGCCTCGAAGTTCTACGAGAAGGCCGCACTGGCTGCTTGCGAAGGCGGCAGATATCTTTAACTTCTCTGCATGGCTCAACACGATCATGACCATATCCATGCAGCCGGCCATAGCCACGGGGCGAGCGAGACGCGCATTGCCATTGCGGCGCTGCTGACCGGATTGTTTATGGTCGCCGAGATTGCCGGCGGCCTGATCTCCGGCTCGCTGGCGCTGATTGCCGACGCTGGGCACATGCTCACGGATTGCGCCAGTCTTGGCCTCGCCTGGTACGGGTTCCGGCTGACACGACGTCCGGCCGACTGGCGGCGCACCTATGGCTATGACCGGTTTTCCGTGCTGATCGCCTTCGCCAACGGGCTGGCGCTGTTCGGCATCGCGGGCTGGATTGCCGTCGAAGCTTGGCACCGGCTTCAGGAACCGGGCGCCGTGCTTGGTGGGATCATGTTCTGGGTGGCGTTGGCTGGACTTGCCGTAAACGTGGTGGGGTTCTGGGTGCTGCAGGGCGGCGACAGGGATAATCTCAATATGCGCGCGGCGTTTTTGCATGTTGCCGGCGATCTTCTCGGCTCGGTTGCCGCCATCGTGGCCGCGCTCGTCATCCTCTTTACGGGCTGGACGCCAATCGACCCGCTCCTGTCTGTGCTGGTCGCCGTCATCATCTTGCGCTCGGCGTGGCATGTGGTCGAGGACAGTAGTCATATTCTGCTCGAGGGAACGCCGAGCGGGGTCGATAGCCGGGACATCGTTAGCGATCTGACGGCGACCTTTCCGGCCATCGCCGACGTCCATCATGTCCACGCCTGGTCGATCACCCAAGAGCGGCCGATGGTCACCCTGCATGTGCGGGTGGTGGAGGAGAAAAGGCCCGAGCAGATCGCAGCGATGGTCAAGCGCCGCCTCAAGGAGCGATTCGGGATCGCCCATACCACCGTCGAGGTGGAGTATGGCGACTGTGCCGACCAGCATCTGCATGTTTGAACGGTGCCTCGCCGGCTGCTGTCCCATCAAATTTGTGAGATTTTGCACAGACGCCGCGCGCGAGGATAACTCTGGAGCGGTAGCGGTAAGTCTTCCTTCGTCTTAATGAGATGTTGTGCCGATTCTGTCGGACTATTCGCAGGTGCAGCAAAGCTAGCCTAACCGTTCCGTTACATTTTGCCTTCTAAACTCGTTGTATGGCTGGCTTTTCGCATGCGTCACCGCCCATCGTCCTATTGCGTTGCACAAAAAGGCGGCGCATACTTTTTGATCGCGGGAACGCAACCGGGCTCGGGCACAGCACGGGGAAGGAGCGCACGCGATGAATTACTTCAGCTATGAAATGGCGCACTCAGTACTTGCGCCGCTGCGATGGGGGGCGCATGGCCTGAAGACGCAGCTCACCTCGCCTTTGAACCCCTTTCGCACTTTGCTTGTCCCGCGCATGATCGCGGCCAGCTGTGAAGTTTTTGAGAGTGTGACCCGCCGCTACTGCAAACCGGAATGGGGCATCACGGAAACCCGTGTTGGGGGTATGCCTGTGCCAGTGCGAGAGGAAATCGTCCTCAAGAAGAAGTTCTGTCATCTCCTGCACTTCGATCTCGACGAGACAGTGATCGGCAAGCGCTACGACCCGAAAGTGCTGCTGATCGCGCCCCTCTCTGGCCATTACGCCACACTGCTTCGCGGCACCGTCGAGGCAATGATCCGCGAGCACAATGTCTATATCACCGACTGGCAGGACGCTCGTACCGTTCCGGCGAGCAATGGCCCGTTCGATCTCGACGATTTCATCGACTACCTCATCGAATTCATTCATTTCCTCGGGCCGAATACCCATGTGATCGCCGTCTGCCAGCCTTCCGTGCCGGCGCTCGCGGCAACGGCGGTGATGGCCAAACGTGACGATCCGCTGATACCCGCCTCGCTGACTTTGATGGGCGGACCGATCGACACGCGCCGCAATCCGACAGCGGTCAACAATCTGGCGGCGGAAAGGCCGATCGAATGGTTCAAGCGCAACGTCATCTCGCCAGTGCCGTTTCCCAATCCGGGCTTCATGCGTCCGGTCTATCCGGGATTCGTGCAGCTCTCCGGCTTCATGACCATGAATCTCGACCGGCATGTCACCGCGCATCGTAAGCTGTTTGACCATCTGGTTAGCGGCGACTGCGACAGCGTTCAGCAGCACCGTGATTTCTACGAGGAATATCTCGCGGTGATGGACCTGCCCGCCGAGTTCTATTTGCAGACGGTGAAAACGGTGTTCCAGGACCACCTCTTGCCCGACGGCAAGATGATGCATCGCAGCGAACCGGTCGATTGCCGCGCCATCACCAAGACCGCATTGATGACGGTGGAAGGCGAGCGCGACGATATCTGCGGGCTCGGCCAGACCGAGGCGGCACATGACCTGTGCACCAACATTCCGATGGACGAGAAATATCACTATGTACAGTCGGGCGTCGGCCATTACGGGGTGTTCAACGGCACACGCTGGCGCACCGAGATCCAGCCGCGCATCCGCGAGTTTATCCGCACCATTCAGTTCAAGCGAATGATCGGCTCCCAGTCGTTGCGCATGTCGCTGCCCTATCGCGGCCTGAAACAGGAACGTGAGGAGATCGTCGAATATAAACAGCCCGGGCAGCCGAATGGCGCCGGGCATTAGGCCAGTCAATCAGGCCGCCTGCCGGTTTGAACTTCGGCGATAGCTCAAGCAGCCGAGAAGCGCTGAATGAGAAGGTAGGCCGCAGGCGGCCTCGCCGACTGAGACACTCAATCAGCGACGAGCTGATCGGCAATCTCCCCAGTCAACTGCCTACGGCTGTGGCTTTACCTGGCTGCTCGTCGCTTCTCCTGCACGATGAATCCGAGCTGTCCGAGCACCCTCACGGCGCCGCTCTTCCCACCCTCGAAGTCGCTTGAGAGGAGGCGCTGGCCCGTGGCGAACTCATAAGCTGTGCCCAAAATTGCTTTCGGAGGGTAGCGGCGATCTTCCCAGGCCAGCTCATAAGTCGTGGTCGGGGCGAAGCCATGCTCAAAGAAGAACCGCTCCGGCCCCACCCGGTCGTACTCTTCGATCGCGCGCAACACGTGAGCGCGGGTTACATGGTCCCAGCTTATCATGTGTTCACACCTCCAGGATTCTTACGCTTATGTGTCCGGCCCCGCTATCGGGCCTTTACGTCTCGGCACCCGGCGCTTCAGGCTTGAGGTAGACGATCAGGCAACAGCAGCACATCGCAAGGCCAATCAGCGGATATGCCAGCGCCACACCCGCAGCCGCCGCAAAAATGCACAGCGTGACGATCGAGCGGACTCGCATGATCTTGCGCTCCTTGAGCGAGACGGCTTTATGGGGGCCTCGCTCAATCAGCTCCCAAATCAAACAGATGTATGTCGCGTTTACGAGGAAGAAGACCCCGGCATAGAAGGCGACAGGCTGAGGCGCCAGCTCACTGACAGCCATCCAAGCGGTAGAAAGGGGAAGCAGGGACACGGAAAACAGATGCGCAAAATTGAACCACATCAGGCGAGCCGTGGCCTGCGAGGCATGGCGCATGAGGTGGTGGTGATTGATCCAAACGATAGCGATGAAAAGATAGCTGACCGCGTAGCTGAGCCATGTCGGCCAGAGCGACAGGAGCGCTTTGAAGGTGGGGAGTTCGGGCGGCCGCAACTCCAAGACCAGCACCGTTATCAGCACAGCGAACATGGCATCCGAAAATGCGCTCAGTCGTTCCGGGGTGCTTCTGAGCCGCGCTCCGATGCCCGAGCTTGAGCCTGTGACGATCGCGGGCATGGTCCTCTCCTGGCGGGTTGCGGCAAGCCGGTGGCGCCTTCGTTTCCCCGTGGTCGCCTGGCAGAAGGCGTGTGTCGGTTTTACGAGACGATCACTTCAGGAAATCGCGGATGCTGTCCGCAATTTCGCGGGCGTGCGTTTCCAAAGCAAAGTGGCCAGTATCGAAGAAGCGGACAACCGCATGCGGGTTGTCGCGCCTGAATGCCTCCGCACCTGGCGGCAAAAAGAACGGATCGTTCTTGCCCCATGCCGCCAATAGCGGCGGCTTGTGCGTGCGGAAATATTCCTGGAATGAGGGATAAAGGGCGACGTTGCTCTTATAGTCACCGAACAGATCGAGCTGCACGTCATGGGCACCTGGACGGGCCAAATAGAAGTTGTCGAGATTTTGACCGTCCGGTGAGACCATCGTCGGGTCGGGCACCCCCTGCGTGTACTGCCAACGGGTCATCTCAGGTGTGAGAAAGGTGCGCAGGGCCTCTCGGTTCGCCGGAGACGGATCGTGCCAGTAGGCTTTGATCGGAGTCCAGCCGTCGCTGAGGCCTTCTTCATAGGCGTTGCCGTTCTGCGAGATGATGGCCGTGATCCGCTCGGGATGACGGACGGCGAGCCGGAACCCCGTGGGCGCGCCGTAGTCAAACACGTAGACCGCAAAGCGGTCGAAGCCGATGACCTCGGTGAAGCGGGCGACGACCCGCGCGATGTTGTCGAAGGTGTAGCTGAATTGCTCCCTTGGCGGCATGTCGGACTGACCAAATCCTGGAAGATCCGGTGCGACGATATGAAATCTGTCGGCAAGCAGCGGTATCAGATCACGGAACATGTGACTTGCGCTTGGGAAGCCATGCAACAGCAGCAGCTTCGGCGCACCGGCTAGTCCCGCCTCGCGATAGAAAACCTTGAAACCATCGACGTCAGCCTTGTGATACGTGGTAGGCATCATCGAATTCTCCTCGTGGTATTGGCTTGGCTATGACATCAAGCCGGTTATCGTGGGGAGCGATGGCCCGCCGCTTGGGGGCTTGGGGATGAGGTTCGGCGCGATAGAAGACGTCTGTCACCTCCTCACCCTCGTCCGGGGCGAGGGCGCTGACGTAGACCAGCGCCTTCACGCGTTCGGGACGTGCAAGTGCTACGACCGCGCCGGCATAGGCATGTCCCGCCAAGACGATCGGGCCGTCCGTGCGGTCCAAGCTGCGGTTGAGAGCGGCCACGTCATCAGCAAGAGATGTCAGCGGTAGCGGCGGCGCCAAGACATTCACACCTTCTCGCTTGAGCGCCGTAATAACCCGTGCCCAACTCGATCCATCCGCCCAAGCTAGGTGGGCAAGCACCACGCTTACATCCGGCATTGCCATTTTAGGGCTCCTCAGATCGCGCAAGCCATAGCAGCTCACAACGAGCCTTGTTTTTAGTAACCTGTTTGTCAGTAACTGAAAGGTTATCCAAGCGGTAGGTAACTTGTCAACCGCGGTCTGATGGGTTATGAGATTTTAGGGCAAGATCGTGCAAAACAGACCACCTGCAATCCTCATCGCCGACGCGCTCGGCCTCGATTTCCTGAACTCCATCGCGACGCCGCTCGATAAGCCCGTTGACTGGCTCGATAGCGGCGACGGCCTGTTCAGGTGGCTGGCTCAAACCAAACTTGTGCCGGACGACGTATTGGAAGAGTTGAAAGCGCGATCGATGCCCGGCGAGCTCGATAAGGTTGCGGGCCAGGCCCGCGCTTTGCGTGAGTGGTTCAGGAGCTTCGTTTACAAGCATAAGGGCCGGCAGCTCTCGCCTGAAGCGCTTCAGGAACTGGGACCATTGAATAGGCTCCTGGAGCGTGATGAAGCATTCAGCCAAATATCACGGCGTCACCATAGCGAAGGCGACCGTTTGGATCTGCGGGTGGTGCGGCGTTGGCGATCTCCTGAGTCAGTGCTGCTGCCGATCGGCGAAGCGCTGGCGAAGTTCGTGTGCGAGGAAGATTTCGCCACCATCAAGGCGTGCGAGGGACATAGTTGCACGTTGATCTTCGCCGACCGCACGCGCAGGCGCGCGAGACGGTGGTGCAGCATGGCGATCTGCGGCAATCGCGCCAAGCAGGCGGCGCACCGTAAGAGATCAAGGGCAAGCACTTAGCAAGGTGACCAATCCTCCCCGGCGTCCAGAATGCCATGCCGCTGTCGAGGAGCTGTGGCCGATGCCTCCGCATGTGCTGTGTCTCCTGCGCCACGGCAGTTGCGCAATTGCTACTTTGTCGTTCAGCCGAGGATGACGACATCCGGGTCAATGATTTATATTCATCCTATCAATGATGCGTAGCGCGCCGCGGTGCGGCGGTGTATTCATCCATAACTTACAATGTTCATGCAAGACGGGTGTTCAATGATTACGGCAACTTCCATAATGCCGACAGAGCAATTCTCGATAGCGCTGAAGTCTTTATCTCAATATTTGAGCGCGCTGCTCTCGAAACGAAGAGCAACTGCTCCTGATCGTGAATTTTCTACGAGCGAATGGGACACAGTTCTCAGTGAGACGTTGCAGCAAAGCACGCTATTCTTTCAGGAAACGCGTGAGCAGCGAGCGGCCATAGCGCAGATCATGAAAAGCGCAGATGTCAGCACCAAGACTTATATTGCGGAGTGCTTGCTGTTCGCCGACAATATCAATCAGGTGCATGACGCGATAATAACGCGTGATCAGCAGCATCGAGCAGCTGCCTGACGATTTCACTACCCTGAACGTCTGAATATTCGCAACGCAGCCGGCAGGCAGTGCCCACTGCTGAGGTGGGCACCCCGTTCTTGTCATTGCGCCGCCCTCAATGCGGGCCAGCGATCAGGCCGCGCGCTGGCGGACTGCCTCGCCATTGATGACGAGACCGTCGTCGCCCGCCGCGACCCGCACTGTATCGCCGTCCTTCACCTTGCCGGCGAGGACAAGCTCCGAGAGTGGATCCTGGACGTTCTTCTGGATGGCGCGCTTTAAGGGGCGGGCGCCATAGGCTGGGTCGTAGCCCTCCATGGCGAGCCACTCGCGCGCTGAAATCCTCCAGCACCAGCTTGATGTGTCGCTCGTCGAGCAGCTTCTGCAGCCGAGCAATCTGGATGTCGACGATCGACGCCATCTGCTCGCGCTTGAGGCGATGGAACACGATGATCTCGTCGACGCGGTTCAGGAATTCCGGCCGGAAGTGCTGACGCACGGTCTGCATCACCCGCGCCTGGATGATGAGCGGGTCCTCGTCCGCGGGCTGATTGACCAGATATTCGGCGCCCAGATTCGAGGTCATGATGATCAGCGTGTTGCGGAAGTCGACGGTGCGTCCCTGCCCATCGGTCAGGCGACCATCATCGAGCACCTGCAGCAGCACATTGAAGACGTCGGGGTGCGCCTTCTCGATCTCGTCGAACAGCACCACCTGATAAGGCCGGCGCCGCACAGCTTCGGTGAGTGCACCGCCCTCCTCATAGCCGACATAGCCAGGCGGGGCGCCGATCAGCCGGGCAACGGAGTGCTTCTCCATATATTCCGACATATCGATACGCACCAGCGCCTGCTCGTCGTTGAACAGGAACATGGCCAGCGCCTTGGTGAGCTCGGTCTTGCCGACGCCGGTTGGGCCGAGAAACATGAACGAGCCGATCGGACGGTTCGGGTCCTGCAGGCCGGCGCGGGCACGGCGCACTGCGGTCGAGACGGCGCGCACCGCCTCCTCCTGGCCGATGACGCGCTTGGCCAGCTCGTCTTCCATACGGAGGAGTTTCTCGCGCTCGCCTTCGAGCATTTTGTCGACGGGGACGCCGGTCCAGCGCGACACCACGCCGGCGATATGATCAGGCGTTACGGCCTCTTCGACCATGGGGCCGCGACCTTCGGAGGCCTCGGTCTCCTTCAGCTTCTTTTCCAGCTCCGGGATAATGCCGTAAGCCAACTCGCCTGCGCGGGCGAGGTCGCCGCGGCGCTGCGCCTGCTCGAGCTCGATGCGGCGGGCATCCAGCTCTTCCTTGATCTTCTGCGCCGAGGAGAGCTTCTGCTTGTCCTCCTGCCAGCGGCGGGTCAGCGCGTTCGACTTCTCCTCGAGCTCGGCAATCTCGCGCTGAATGCGGTTCAGCCTGTCCTTCGAAGCCGGATCGTTCTCCTTCTTCAGCGCCTCGCGCTCGATCTTGAGCTGGATCAGGCGCCGGTCGAGCTCGTCCAGCTCCTCGGGCTTTGAATCCACCTGCATGCGCAGGCGGCTGGCCGCCTCGTCCATCAGGTCGATGGCCTTGTCCGGCAGGAAGCGGTCGGTGATGTAGCGGTTGGAGAGCGTGGCCGCAGCGACGAGCGCACTGTCGGTGATGCGCACGCCGTGATGCAGCTCGTACTTTTCCTTCAGGCCGCGCAGGATGGAAATCGTGTCCTCAACATTGGGCTCGGAGATGAACACCGGCTGGAAACGCCGCGCGAGTGCCGCATCCTTCTCCACGTGCTTGCGATATTCATCGAGGGTGGTCGCGCCAATGCAATGCAGCTCGCCCCGGGCGAGCGCGGGCTTGAGGAGGTTGGAGGCGTCCATCGCCCCATCCGCCTTGCCTGCCCCGATCAGCGTGTGCATCTCGTCGATGAACAGAATGATGTTGCCTTCCGCCGAGGTGACCTCCTGGAGCACGGCCTTCAGCCGCTCCTCAAACTCGCCGCGATATTTGGCGCCCGCGATCAGCGAGCCGAGATCGAGGGCGAGGAGCTTCTTCTCCTTCAGGCTCTCCGGCACATCGCCATTGACGATGCGCAAAGCGAGGCCTTCGACGATGGCGGTCTTGCCGACACCCGGCTCGCCGATCAGGACGGGGTTGTTCTTGGTGCGGCGCGAGAGCACCTGGATGGTGCGGCGGATCTCCTCGTCGCGTCCAATGACAGGATCGAGCTTGCCCTTGCCTGCCTCTTCGGTGAGGTCGCGGGCATAGCGCTTCAGTGCGTCATAGGCCTGCTCTGCTGAGGCGCTGTCCGCGGTGCGGCCCTTGCGCAGATCGTTGATCGCAGCGTTGAGGCTGACGGGCGTCACACCGGCATCGGCAAGAATGCGGCTGGTATCGGCATCCTTCTCCATCGCCAATGCGAGCAGCAGGCGCTCGACAGTAACGAAGCTGTCGCCGGCCTTCTCGGCCAGCTTCTCAGCCTGGTCGAACGCCTTGGCGAGGTTCGGTGCCATGAAAATCTGGCCGGCGCCGCTGCCGCTGATCTTAGGCATCTTGGCCAGCGCCTGCTCTGTCTTGGCCAGAGCGTCGCCAGGCCGGCCTCCCGCGCGCGAAATCAGGCCGGCGGCAAGGCCCTCCGGATCATCGAGCAGCACCTTCAAGAGATGTTCGGGCGAGAGGCGCTGATGGCCCTCGCGGATCGCGAGCCCTTGCGCAGACTGAAGGAAGCCCCGCGCGCGATCGGTAAATTTCTCGAAATTCATGGCTATTCTCCTCCGGCACGCAGAAACGCCCAAACGGCACGGAAATCTGCGCCTTCATAACTTATCGCGAATTTTGAGGACCCTGAAACCGGCATCCCTGATGCAAATATAGGATTGCGGTGGGGCGACAAAAGAGGGCATCATCGCCGCAACTTATGCTGCAGGGCAAAAATTTGGGATAGATAGGGAATGCAAATCGTTTCGCTTTTCCGCTATCCAGTCAAAGGCTTGAGTCCCGAGCCTTTACCCGTCCTGCGCCTCAAAGCCGGCGAGACGGTGCCGTTTGACCGCGCCTATGCGATCGAGAACGGCCCCGGCCGTTTCGACCCGGACAATCCGCGCTATCTGCCGAAGGTGAATTTCCTGATGCTGATGCGCAACGAGCGGCTTGCGGCCCTTCAGACCGTATTCGATGAGGCGAGCGAGACCCTAACGATCCTCCGCGATGGCAAGCAGGTGGCGCGCGGCCAGCTCACGACCAAGCTCGGCCGCCAGATGCTGGAGCAGTTCTTTGCCGCTTACATGAAGGACGAGCTGAAAGGCCCGCCCCGCATCGTCTCGGCGCCGGGGCACAGCTTCTCCGATGTGGCGGCGAAGTGCCTGCACCTGGTCAATCTGGCGACGCTGAAGGATTTGGAGCGCACGGTCGGTGTGCCGCTCGACCCGCTACGGTTCCGCGCGAATGTCTATTTTGAAGGGGGCGAGCCCTGGCAGGAAAGGAGATGGGACGGGCGCGTGCTGCAGGTCGGTTCGACGCCGATGAAAGTCTTCGCCGAGACCGTGCGCTGCGACGCAACGAACGTCAATCCGGCAACTGCGCAGCGTGATACAGCTATTCCGCCAACCCTGCAGCGCACTTACGGCCATGGCTGCGTCGGTGTCTACGCCAAGGTCATCGGCGATGGCGAAATCCGCCCGGGAGATGCATTGGCGGTGGAACAGTAGCATTGGCGCGGGATCCGATCTCGCCACTCAGCTACGACGCGGCAAAATTGCGACTAGGCTCTGTCATACGCCCGACATAACGCTGGTTGCCCTTGGCGTGGCCTCATCTCCCAATGATAAGTGTATCTACCTAGAGCGCTGGGCGCTCCGCTGAACGCGGAGCTGCGCTCTAAGTTTATGTTGTGCATTGGATTTATCCGAAAGGTGCGTACACTTTTCGGTCGGATGCACCGGGGCGTGGTGAGGGGCAATTATGTTGAGAGTGGGTTTGGCGCTGTGCGCCGGCATGCTTGCCGGCTGCTCGACGATTACAACCGGCACGACGCAGCCGGTCTCTGTCGTGACAATGGGCGTCGAGGGAGCCAATTGCGAGCTCACCTCCCCGGAGGTCGGCACCATCAATGTGGTAACGCCTGCCCAGGTCATCCTTTCCAAGAGCCAGCACAGCGTGCGGGTGATCTGCCGCAAGGAGTGCTACGCCGATGGCCAGGGCATCATCAATTCCAACCTTGAGGAAATGACCGCCGGCAACATCCTGATTGGCGGCGTGGTCGGCGTCGCGGTGGACGCATCGAGCGGCGCGCTTAACAAATACGACGCGCGTATCGAAATCGCTATGCAGCGCTTGAACAACTGCAAGGCCAAGGCTTGACCCTCTCGGGCAGAAAGTCATCCACGTCGCGGCGGGCAACTCACTCCAGAGCGCCGCTCATGAGACGAATTCAGGACTAATTCGCCAGCACTTCGTCAGAGGGGGGGCGTTCGTCGCCGGCTTGGTCCAGGCCGTTACCGGAGCCATTGTGGCCGTTGGCCTGATCGGCGGCGGCTCCACTATTCCCCTCCCGACCTGCTCCACCAGCGGGATAGCGCCGGCGACGGCGGCGAGCGCCATCGGGGTCGCGCGTAGCGCCGGAAGCCTCGGGTGCGGGAGATGCGACCGCGTCGCTCGGCGACGGGCTATCAGGAATTTCCGGTTGCGGCTCCATGCCCGGCGGAACTGCTGCTGCCTCCGGCTCCTCGACGGCGACGGGCTGAGGCTGATCGCGCATCGCCGGCTGGCTATCGTAATGCGACCGATGATGCTGGCCGTTCATACCGTTCACCTGCTCAACTCCATGATGGGGCTGATGCTGATGGAGCGGCGCTGCCTGGGCCTGCGCTGCCATGATGATGCGATTGTAGTGCTCGGCGTGCTGGAGGTAGTTCTCGGCCAGAACCGGATCGCCCGAGGAGGCGGCGTCGCGGGCAAGAGCCATATATTTCTCAGCGACTTGTGCCGCGGTGCCGCGGATTTTCACGTCCGGACCGTTCGACTCAAAATTGCGCGCCAGCGGGTTCTGCGGTTTGCGGCCAGTATTGCTGTTGTTATTGACGTTGTTGGTATTGTTGCTGCGGCCGCGGCCACGTCTGTTTTGCTGTCCTTGCCTCATGGGCTCCCGTCTATCGTCGTTTCCCGCCATAAGCGATCGCGCCTCCGAGAAAGGCGACCAGTACGGCGGTTTGTTGTAAAAGCGAAGCTCTCGTTCAACTCCGGACTTGTTTTCGCTCTCTTTCCGTCAAAACGGACCGGCTTTATCCGATAAAGCAAATACGGCGAGCAATTGCCGCCTTGAGCTAAAGCAAGCTGAGGCAGATGTGTCAAAGTCCGACCATTGCCGCAGGTAAAGCCGAGCGTTGAGCCGACCCAATCTAAAGATAGTGAAACCGTGATTTGCAGTGACCGATGCCCGAGCGCCAAGCAGCATCAAAGTCATGAAGCGCGGCGCTAATCCTCACCCATCGCGGCCTGCCGAATCCGTACCCAAACGCTAGCCTGATCTTGCCAAATTTCCAACTCTTTTTTTCGGCAGAGGCGGATCAAGGTTACCTGTGTTTCCTAACTACCACCACACGATCCTGTCCGAGGAGATCCCTATAGACACGATAGCTTGGCGGATTAGCCTGCCATCCGGCTTTCACAAGCAACTCACAAATGTGCCACATTTGGCCGGCTCCAGCCTCCAGAGCCAAATAGCCGCCCGGTGCGGTACAGATCAAGGCTTCGGCGGCGATCCTACGATAGGCTTCATAGCCATCTGCACCTCCATCGAGGGCACGCCACGGATCGTAATTGCGGACCTCCGGTTCAAGGCCAGCAATATCGTTAGTCATTATATAGGGTGGATTAGCCAAAATGTAATCAAAAGTGCCGGCAAAAGGCGCAGCCCAATCGGCGCAACAAAACGCCGCACGGGCCGACAGTCCAAATCTTTGCGCGTTTTGCCGGGCGGCGGTCAGGGCTTCTCCATCAATGTCGACGCCGACACCCCAGGCGTTTGGTAGCTCGCAGAGCAGGCTGAGAACTATGCAGCCGGTCCCGGTGCCGAGGTCCAGGAGGCGCAGCGGCCGATGGCGGCTGCCTTCCCGGTCGATGGTGTCGAGGACGGCCTCGATCAGCGTTTCGGTCTCCGGCCGGGGATCGAGCGTTGCACGGTTCAGGGCAAAATCGCGCCCCCAGAAAGCGCGCCGGCCGAGGATGCGCGATACGGGCTCGCGCGCCAGGCGGCGGGCAGAGAAGCCGAGAATGCGCTGTGCGGTGGTCGGTGAAACGCGCCGCAGCGGATCGAGAACGTAATCCTCATGTGTGAGGTCGCAAGCCGCAAGGACGAGAATTCGGGCATCGAGTTCCGGTGTCGGCAGGCCAATCCGACGAAAGCTGTTCGACAACAGGCGTATGGCGTCTTAAATCGTCGCAGGCGGCGCGTCCAGCTCGACGCGATCGTCAAGCATGGTCCACGCCCTCCATGGCCGCCATCTGGCTCGCCTGGAAGTCGGTGATCAGCGCATCGATCAGCTCATCCAGACCCTCGCCCTCCATGAGCTGCGGCAGATTGTAGAGCGTCATGCCGATGCGATGGTCGGTCACGCGTCCCTGCGGGAAGTTATAAGTGCGGATGCGCGCTGAGCGGTCGCCTGAGCCGACCTGGTCCTTACGCGCGGCCGAGCGTTCCTCGTCGGCTTTGCTGCGCTCCAGGTCGTAGAGGCGCGCTCGTAGCACCTGCATGGCGCGGGCACGGTTCTGGTGCTGCGACTTCTCGCTGGAGGTGACGATGATGCCGGTTGGCAAATGGGTGATGCGCACGGCGCTATCGGTGGTGTTCACGCTCTGCCCGCCGGGACCGGAGGCGCGCATGGTGTCGATGCGGATGTCCTCGGGCCGGATCTCGACATCGATCTCCTCCGCTTCGGGCAGCACGGCGACCGTTGCCGCAGAGGTATGGATGCGGCCGCCCGCTTCGGTTTCCGGCACGCGCTGCACACGGTGGACGCCAGATTCGAATTTCAACCGGGCAAACACCCCTTTGCCGGTAACGTTGGCGACCACCTCCTTGTAGCCGCCACGCCCGCTTTCACTGGCCGAGAGGACCTGCACCTTCCAGCCATGCAGTGCGGCGTAACGCTGGTACATGCGGAATAGATCGCCCGCAAAGAGCGCGGCTTCCTCGCCACCGGTGCCGGCGCGGACCTCGAGGATGGCGCTTTTTTCGTCGGCGGCATCCTTGGGCAGAAGCTCGACCTGGAGCTGCTGGCTCAGCGATGCAATCCGCTCATCGATCACCGGGATTTCGCCATAGGCGAGATCGACCATGTCTTTATCGGCCTTGGGATCATCGACGATGCTGGCGAGATCGATGCGCTCCTTCTCCGCATCGCGGAGCTGGCGAATGATCGCCACGACCGGATCAAGCTCAGCGAACTCTTTTGAAAGCTTGATGAAAGTCTCCTGATCGGGACTTCCGGACAGCGAATCCTGGACCGTCTGCCAGCGCTCCACCAGCCTGTCAAGTTTTTGCGTGGGAATTGTCATCATGGAATGAAGCTCAACGGAAAAGAAGCGCGGGGGACTGCACAAGCAGGCCGGTTGCCATGGTGATGGCATCGGCGAAGGTGCGTCGAGCGGCGCTAAAGGGGAATATCGTGCGCGCGGGCGAAGTCAGTAAGACGCTCGCGGATGTCCTCGCGGCCGTGATCGACAAGGTCGAGCACATAGCGCTGAATCTCTGCTGCGGCAACCTGCAGGATCATCGCCTTGACGGGACCGATCGAGGCCGGCGCCATGGAGATCGAACGGAAGCCGAGGCCAATGAGGGCCATGGCCTCGATCGGCCGGCCGGCCATCTCACCGCACAGCGTCACCGGAACCTTATGTTTCTCGGCCTGCACGACGACCTGGCGCAGGACGCGGAGCGCTACCGGCGAGAGCACATCAAAGCGGCTTGCCACCCGAACATTGCCGCGGTCAGCGGCGAAGATGAACTGGAGCAGGTCGTTGCTGCCGACCGAAACGAAGTCGACACGGCAGAGCAGCTCATCGAGCTGCCACAGCAGCGAGGGAACCTCGATCATCGCCCCGAGCGAGATCTTGGTCGGCCCGTGCTTACCGTGCCGGCGCAGATGGGCCAGATCCTTGTCGATCAGGCGCCTCGCGGCGACGAATTCCTTCACCTCGGTGAGGAAGGGCAGCATGAGCTTCAGCTCACGGCCGGATGCCGCGGTCAGCAGTGCACGGGTCTGGGTGCGGAACAGGCCGGGACGGTCCAGCGCGATGCGGATCGCACGCCAGCCCAGGGCCGGATTTTCCTCCGGCGCCTGCATCAGATAGGGCAGGATCTTATCGCCGCCGACATCGAGCGAGCGGAACACGATCGGACGGTTTCCCGAAGCCTCGATCACCTTGCGGTACATTTCGGTCTGCTGCTGCAGACGCGGGAAGGTCGAGGCGACCATGAACTGCAGCTCGGTGCGGAACAGTCCGATGCCGTCGGCGCCGGCCTGGCTGAGATGCGGCAGGTCGACCATCAACCCGGCATTGATATTCATGGAAATCCGCTGGCCATCGCGGGTAACAGCCGGCGTGTCGCGCAGCTTCTCATACTGCGCCTGACGCCGCGCCCGGAAGCGAGCCTTGTCGGCATAAGCGCGGATGACCTCCAGCGACGGCCGCACATGCAGCTCACCGGCTTCGGCATCGAGCACGGCCGGATCGCCAGGATCGACCTCCTCGAGAACCTCGCGCGCATAGCCGATCGCCGGGATGCCGAGCGCCTTAGCGACGATGGCCACATGGCTGGAGACGCCGCCATCGGCGAGAACCAGGCCGCGCACGCGCTTACGGTCATAGTCCAGGAGCTCGGCCGGTCCCATGGTGCGCGCGACAAGGATGGTATCACGCGGCAGCTCGGTCTCGGCAGCGGTGCCGGCCTGTCCTGCCAGCAACCGGAGCAGCCGGTTGGACAGATCCTCGATGTCGTGCAGGCGTTCCCGCCAGAACGGATCGGGCTGGCGCATGATCCGGGCGCGGGTATTGCTCTGTACCTTCTCGACCGCGGCTTCAGCGGAAAATCCGGCTGCAATGAACTCATGCAGCCTGCGCATCCAGCCCTGGTCATGGGCGAACATGCGATAGGCTTCCAGCACGTCGCGATGGTCGCCGGCGCGCGCCATTTCGCCTTCCTGCAGCATGGCGTCAACCATCTCGCGCAGCTGGCGGAGCGCCGCGTCGAGCCGGGCGCGTTCGTGATTGACGTCCTCGGCGAACAACTTACTGACCGTGACGCGCGGCTCGTGCAGCACGACGTGGCCGAGCGCAATGCCTTCCGAGAGGATGCTTCCTTTGAGGGAGATGCTCTGCGTGCGCTTCAACTCCGACTGGGGCACGTTCAGCGCGGTGAGCGCCTGTCCGAGCAGCTCGGCGAGCACCATGGCCGTGGTCTGCAGCGCCTCCACTTCCTCGTCGGAATAGCTGCGCGCCGTTGCGTTCTGCAAGGTCAGCACGCCAATGGTGCGGCCCGAACGCAGGATCGGCACGCCGAGGAAGGACTGGTAGATTTCTTCGCCGGTTTCCGGCCGGTAGGAGAAGGCCGGGTGGCTCTGCGCGTCTGGGAGGTTGACGAACTCGCCCGAGCGCGCGATCAGGCCGACCAGACCCTCGCCCGCCTTGAGATGCGTATTGTGAACGGCTTCCTTGCGCAGACCTTCGGTGGCGAACAGCTCCAGCGAGCCATCGCTCAGGCGTACATAGATCGAGCAGACCTCGGCGACCATGTTCGCCGCGATCAGGCGCACGATGCGGTCGAGCTTCGCCTCCATGTCTTCGGGCTTGGCTTGCCGCACGCCGGGGCGAGCCATCACCTCCCGCAATTGCCGGAGGAGTACCCGCGGTGCGCTCGTTGTCCAGGGCATGCGCCCGGTTCCTCCCGCGCCTGCATCCTGCAGGCTGATCACATCATGAAGCGGTCTGTTCGGAGCCATGATTGCGGTCGCGGCCAGTTGCTAGCGTACATCCAATCCATACAGCGAATGAAGCGTTCGCACCGCGAGCTCGGCATAAGCAGCATCTATAAGGACGCTGATCTTGATTTCAGACGTTGAGATGGCCTCAATGTTTATACCCTTTTCGGCGAGGGCTTTAAACATTTGCGCGGCAACGCCGGCATGGCTGCGCATTCCTATGCCGATCACCGACACTTTTACTATATCCGTCGAGCCGCGCAAATCCGAGTAGCCGATCAGCTGCTTTGCACGCTCGATCACGCCAAGCGCACGGTCGAGATCGGAGACCGGCACGGTAAAGGTCATGTCGGTGAAGCGCCCATCGTCGGATACGTTCTGCACAATCATATCGACATTGATATTCGCCTCCGCGAGCGGCCCAAACACGCGCGCAGCGACGCCCGGCTTGTCGGCGACGCGCAGCAGCGTGACCTTGGCTTCGTCCTTGGCATAGGCAATACCGCTTACAACACGCTGTTCCAAGATCTCTTCCTCATCACATACAAGCGTGCCGGGCACAGCCTCCCCCACGGCTTCCGGCGGATCGAAACTGGAGCGCACCTGCACCCGCACGCGGTGCACCATGGCGAGTTCCACGGAGCGGGTCTGCAACACCTTGGCGCCGAGCGAAGCCATTTCCAGCATCTCCTCATAGGAGATCTTCTCGAGGCGCCGGGCCTTCGGCACGATCCGCGGGTCCGTCGTATAGACGCCGTCCACATCGGTATAAATATCGCAGCGGTCGGCCCCCAGCGCTGCAGCGACGGCAACCGCGCTGGTATCGGAACCGCCGCGGCCAAGTGTGGCGATCCGGCCCGCCGGGCTGATACCCTGAAAACCCGCGATCACCGCAACCTCCCCTTCCGCCAGGCGCGCCCTCAGCGCCTCGGCCGGAATATCCACGATCCGTGCCACACTATGCGCATCATCCGTCTTGATCGGCACCTGCCAGCCCTGCCAGGAGCGCGCCGGGATGCCCATCGCCTGCAGCACGATCGCAAGCAAGCCGGAGGTGATCTGCTCGCCCGAGGCGACCACCGCATCGTATTCGCGCCCATCGGGCAGGGCCGAAGCCTCACGCGTCCAGGCGACAAGCTGGTTGGTATGTCCGGCCATCGCGGAGACGACGACGGCACACTGGTTGTTGGCCTTGACCTCCCTATGCACATGCTCGGCTACATTCCGGATACATTCGATGTCAGCCACCGACGTTCCGCCGAATTTCATCACCAACAGGGCCATGCCGCTTCTGTTCTTACCCGCGCCAATATGGCCCGGCCGGATTTCCGTCGAGCATCTCTTCCGCGCTGTCTCTCACAACCATCTTTAAAAAGGCTGATGCGAACCTCGCAAATTGGCTGTCAGCCTGCACGAGCTTATAAAACGAAGTCGCCTTCACCGCAAATAACGTTAATGGTGTGATAAGTAAAATCGCGGTCTGCTAATCCGGCTGCGGACTTAGGAGGCTCCGTTCCTGTGGACACAGTGGATAAATCTGAGGTGGCGCGGTTCGACAGCCAGGCTGCCGAGTGGTGGGACCCTTACGGAAAATTCGCCACGCTGCACCATTTAACGCCTGTCCGGCTGCTCTTTCTGCGCGAGCAGATGCTCCAGCATTGCGGCGGCAGTGCGCATACACCGAAGCCGCTCTCCGGTGTATCGGTTGTGGATATTGGCTGTGGGGGCGGGCTGGTTGCAGAGCCGCTCGCCCGGCTTGGCGCCGAGGTCACCGGGGTCGATCCCGGGCCGGAGAACATCGCTGTCGCGAAGAGCCATGCCGAGGCGCAGGGACTGGCCGTGACCTATCGGGTGGGTACCTCGCATGACCTCGTGGCGCAGGGCCTGCAATTCGACTGTGTGATCGCGCTCGAAGTTATCGAGCATGTCCCCGATACCGGCGCTTTTCTGCAGAGCTGCGCAGCACTCGCCCGTCCCGGCGGACTGGTTCTGCTCTCGACCATCAACCGCACGGCCAAGGCCTTCGCCTTGGTGATCGTGGGGGCGGAGTATGTCCTCGGCTGGCTTCCCCGGGGAACGCATCGCTGGGAGCGCTTCGTCACCCCGGCGGAGCTGGATGAGGGGTTTCGCAAATGTGGCCTGACACCAAAGGGGCACCGCGGCATGGTGCTGAACCCGCTGACCGGGGCCTGGCGGCTGAGTGATGACCTCAATATCAACTATTTCGCGGCGGCGACAAAACCCGCCCTCGCTGGTTGAGCGGACAGCAGATAGCGACGAATTTCTAATCGGTGCGGGCTTCTGGAATGTCCTCCAATCGGTAATACACCGGAATTCCCAGGAGGCCGGCGTGCCGTACGTCTTCATCTGCACCTTTCGAGGCGCCGGGTAGTCTCAGAACCCCGTCGCAATATTCCAGCAGACGACGCGCAACAGGGTAGACGACCTCGTCATAGGCCGCATCGCCGGGCCCTTTCCCCCCGGCCTGCCGCAGGAGCGGCAAAGCGAGCCATTCGCCGATCACCGGGACATGGCCGGTTCTGAAGAGCGGCAGTGCAACTTCCTCAAGGCGCGCGAGATTGGCTGCCATCAGCTGAGGGTCGTCGCCGGTACCGCTGCGATAAGGGCCTGCTATGAGGATAAGCATGGGAGTACACGTCCTGCGCTGATTGCTTGAAAATGTCGTCCAGGAGCATATGTGCATATTCATGCAGTATCAAGAATAAACGTGCAAAAATGCGAAAGCGCTGTTATGCTGACCGAAGAGCGAAAGCAATTAATCCTCACGGTTCTGCGCCACGAAGGCCGTGTGGTCGCAAAGGCATTTGCCGTAAGGGTCGGGACGTCGGAAGACACGATCCGGCGGGATCTGCGCGAGCTGGCGCGCGATGGCCTGCTGCAACGCGTCCATGGCGGAGCGCTGCCCGCGTCGAAAGCGGTGGCTGATCTGAGGACGCGCCAGTCGGTTTCTTCTGAAGAAAAGGCCGCGATCGGGCGCGCTGCTGCGGCCATGATTCAAAGGGGTCAAGTCGTGTTCCTGGATGGGGGCACGACGGCGATCCAAGTAACCCGAAGCCTAAGTCCAGCGCTCAAGGCCACCATCGTCACCCATAGTCCGACGGTGGCGGTCGCTCTGGCGGATTACGCCGTGGAGGTGATTTTGATCGGTGGCCGGCTGTTTCGGCATTCCATGGTCACGGTCGGCGCCGCAGCGCGGGACGAGATCGCCCGCATCCGCGCCGACATCTACTTCATGGGCGTGACGGGCGTTCATCCGGAAGTGGGGCTCACGACCGGCGATGCCGAAGAAGCCGCCATAAAGCGGGCAATTTTGCAAGCCTCCGGCGAAACAGTGGTGCTCGCCTCGTCGGAGAAGATCGGAGCGGCCTCGTCGTTTCTGGTGGCGCCGCTTGCCGAGGCTTCCACCATTCTGACAGCGAGCAACGTGCCTTCAGAGCAGCTTGCTGCGATCGCTGCCGCAGGCGTCAGCATCATCCAGGCCGGCTGAGGCCTCCGGGCGCTTAACCCGCGCCCGCCTCACGGAGCTAATTGAAATCTTCCGGGAGTTTGGGGAGCGGAGCGACCTGCACGCCTTCGTCGAGCAGCGCCTTGGCCTCGGCTGGCGTCGCCTCACCGTAAATGCCGCGGGGTTCGGTCTCGCCGAAATGAATCTTACGCGCCTCTTGCGGGAATTGCGGTCCGACATAGTCGGCATTCTCGGTCACATGCTGGCGCAGCACCCGCAAGGCAGCGAGCATCTCGCGCGTCGTGGGAGTGTCAGGCCCGTCCCGCTTTTCGCTGGTCGCGACATTCGGCGTCATGAGCGCCTTGCGCACCTCGGAGCTGCCGCATTCCGGACAGCGTACCTGCCCGGCCTCGACCTGGCGCTCAAAGCCCGCCCCGCTCGGGAACCAGCCCTCGAAACCATGATCCTGGTCGCAAAGCAGAGCGTATCTGATCATGCCAGTTCTTCGTCGGGGTAAGGCACCATCTCGTCCTCCCCGGCCTCGATGACGTCGAAAGTCCGTACATGTTTCAGAGCGGGTATGCGCGCGCGGGCGGCGGCAACCTGCGCCGGATCGATGCGCGCGGCGACGATGCCCGGCTCCTCGCCGCCTTCAGCCAGGATCTCGCCCCAAGGCGAGATGATCAGGCTGTGGCCGTAGGTTGCGCGTCCGTTCTCATGGTCGCCGGCCTGGGCCGCGGCGAATATGAAACAGCCCGTCTCGATGGCGCGCGCGCGCAGCAGCACATGCCAATGCGCCTGCCCCGTCTGCCGAGTGAAAGCGGCCGGCACGGCAATGAAGTCGGCGCCGGCCTGAGCCAACGCTTTGTACTGCTCGGGGAAGCGAAGGTCGTAGCATGTGGTCATGCCGAGCATGCCCCATGGCAGGCGGACGTTCACGGCGGTCGCGCCAGGCTGATAGTTCTTCGAACTCGCGATAGCTCTCGCCGCTGGGGAGGTCTACGTCGAACATGTGAATTTTGTCGTAGCGCGCGGCGATTGCCCCGTCGGGCGCGAACAGGAACGAGCGATTTGCGGCCTTGCGCGCGCTGACCCGCACCGCGACCGAGCCGATATGCAGCCAAACGCCAAGTTTGCGGGCGAGATCTGCCAAGTCGCCAAGGAATGTGGTTTCTCTCTCCGGACGGATGCGCTCGAACAGCCGCTCCGTCGAAAGCTCCATCAAGGAGGTGTTCTCCGGGGTCTGAATGTAGTTCGCGCCGCCGGCTGCTGCTGCCCGAATCAGGCCAGACGCATATTCCAGATTTGGCGCAACTTCACGCCCGGAGCAGAGCTGCACGAGCGCAACGCGAAAGCCCTGATCAGTCATCGGCATCCACCTTCTCACCGCCGCTCATTGCCGGTCCAGCCAGCAGCGCATCCAATTCCCCTCTTGCTTCCAGCGCGTAGAGATCATCGCAGCCGCCGACATGGTGGGTGCCGATGAAGATCTGCGGCACCGTCCAACGCCCGCCGGAACGGCGCGTCATCTCGGTGCGCTGGGCCGAATCGCGGCTCACGTCGATTTCCTGAAAGTCTACGCCCTTTTTTCTAAGGAGTCTTTTCGCCGCATCGCAGTAGCCGCAAAATGGCGTGGTATAGATGGTGACAGAGGGCATCGCGCTCATCCAATTTGACCATCTTCTGAGATGGTTGCCTTGTTTCATCACTGCAATAGAGCTTATTCCGACCGCCCGTCGAAAACGCAAACTCGACGCGGAACCTGCGAAAACGAGATGTTAAGCAACGGGTGCTACGAGAAAGCGCTCTGAAGCGCAGGACAGGCTTTACCGGGTGGCCTTAAGGACGCTAATGTGCCACGAGCGTGCGAGCCGTTGAACCACTACGCTCGGTCGCGTGTTGGTGGGGTGAGCCCGGCATGGCGAGCAGGGTAGAGCCGGCGGCTTTCTTTAAGGGGGACTTCATCGATGAGGACGCGTCATTTTTTGAGTGCGCTGTCCGTCCTGCTGGGCGGAGCGCTGATCGGTTCGTTTGCGGGCGAGGCTCAGGCGGGTGGCTGCTGGGACGGCTGCGTGACGAATGAACCCAACCCGCCGATCATTCACCGCACCTTCAAGCACCGCATTCAGGTCGAGCAGGGCGTTTACGAAATTGCGCGCGAGCCTGCGCTGTACGGCTGGGTCGTGCCTGGCGATCCCACCGCAAAAGGCGCGGCCTATGCTGACGATGGGCGTTATGGCACTCCGGGCCGCCGTGTGCTGATCAAGCCTTATCGGAATATAGCCATCTACCACCGCGCGAAACACATCTACCCGACCGAGCGCGTGGCTATCCAGCCTGAGCCTTATGGCACGGGTGATTGGTGGGACCGGCTCTTCGACTAAGCCGCTGAGCAGACGGAACAGTTGCCGATTGTGCTGCGCAGCAATATGTTGCATTGCAACATCGTTTGCTGTATATTCTGGATGCGCTGCTTCCAGCGCACTCCGAGGTGGGCTATGGCTGCTGTTCCTGCTTTAATGCGTTCGTATAACTCTCTTCTTCCTAAGTTCCCGTCCTATTCCAGCGAAGCATTGGCGGACGAGCCAAGCAAGCTGGATGGAGCGCTGAAGACTTTGTTTCCCGACCTTTTGGTTCATGGGACGCGCAGCTATCTGCTCGGCATGACCAGCTCGCTGACCAAAGTTAGCAGCCAGGCGCATCAATATTTTACCCGGCTCAGTCAGGTTTTGGCATTCGAGCGGATGATGCGTAGCTTCGTGCGCCTGACGGCGGCGGTTTCGCCTTTCCCGATCGACACGGCGGCATTGAATTATTGGAACGGGCTGTTCCTTTCAGGCCCGCAGGCGGCGGCAGCGTGGGGCTATCCAGCGGCGAAGCCGCAGGTCCCGGCGCTACCCTTCTTCGGCGGTACGGCTGCACAGCGCCCGGCAGCCATGGGCCAGATGCCGGCCTGGTCGGATTACAACGCAGCCCTGTTCATCCTCCCGGCAACTCTGCTGGCCGCCGCGCCGGCTGTCGAGAAGTGGTGGAAGTTCAGCCTGTAGGACCGACCGACGGCGGTTAGCTCGATTTTTTCGTTTCGGCAGCGTGTGCGGTCGGCTTTCTCCGGCAGAAGCCGGCAATTTCCTTGCCGCTCTTGATCTTATGCGACTTGACCCAAGAGCAGCTTTTGTTGCCGCTGCAGGCTTCATTTGCAAGGCCCTTGCACAGGTTGGCGGTTTCGGCCGCCCGGACGCTCGAGGCATCCGCCAGGCCAAGAACAGCGGCAGCAAGCAGGAAAATGGAAATATGCATAACGCACCTCGCCGGAATGATTTTTCTCTTCTACTGAAATGAGCGCCTTCGGGCTATAGCATCCCGGGTAAGTACTGCCACGCATCCTCGCGCTGCCAGCCTCGCATCTGCGCCAGCGACCGGATTTGGCATGACGCCGCAGCCCTCAACCCAAGCTTCTCGTATGGCTTTGGATCTGACGTTCGCATGAGAGGGTGCTGCAATATGGTGCGAACTTCAGATACGCCACACGAGCGCCTGCTCCAGCCGGTCATCGCCCCAGAACATTTCGCCATCCTCGGTGATGAAAGTCGGCGCACCGAAGATGCACAGCGACAAGGCCTCCGCGCTCCGGGCTTTCAGCCGCTCCTTGATTTCGGGGTCTTCCGCGCGCTGCAACTGTTTCTGAGGATCCTGGCCCGATGCTGCGAGGGCATCGGCGAGCACCGCTTTGTCGGTGAGTGACGCGCCCTCGGCAAAGAGGCGCTGGAACATCGCGCGTGTGAAGGCGGACACCCACCCCTCATCCGCGCCGATCAATGCGAGGCGCGCCGCGTAGAGGCTGTTCTGAGGGAAAGGTTCGGGCAGACGAAACCGCAGGCCGCGCGCAGCACAGGTCCGCTCAATGTCGCGGACCATATAGCGGCCTCTGTTGGGGAAGAGATTGAAGGGCGAGGTGCTCCACCCTTGAGCGGCGAAGATGGGGCCGAGCAGAAAGGGTTTCCATTCGATGGCGACATCGTGCGCCTTCGCCATTTCCTCAATCCGCATCGCGGCGAGGTAGGAATAGGTGGAGGAGAAATCGTACCAGAACTGGATTTTCGCCATCGCCCAATCAACTCCTTTACCCTCGCAAGGCTCTTGCTGGCGCTATCGGCCGCGACCTATAAAGCCGGCACCATCTCGAGAAGAAAGCGCAATTATGTCCGACGTCAAGAAAGTCGTACTCGCCTATTCGGGCGGCCTCGACACCTCGATCATCCTGAAATGGCTGCAGGTCACCTACGGTTGCGAGGTGGTGACCTTCACCGCCGATCTCGGCCAGGGCGAGGAGCTGGAGCCGGCCCGCCGCAAAGCCGAGATGCTCGGCATCAAGGAGATCTACATCGAGGACCTGCGCGAGGAGTTCGTGCGCGACTACGTCTTTCCGATGTTCCGGGCGAACGCGCTTTATGAGGGCATCTATCTGCTCGGCACCTCGATCGCCCGGCCGCTGATCGCCAAGCGGCAGATCGAGATCGCGCGGGAGACCGGCGCCGATGCGGTCTGTCATGGTGCGACTGGCAAGGGCAACGACCAGGTCCGCTTCGAGCTGACCTACTACGCGCTCGAGCCGAATATCCGGGTGATCGCACCCTGGCGGGAATGGGCGTTCAAGAGCCGCGCCGCCCTCCTCGACTTTGCCGAGAAGAACCAGATCCAGGTCGCCAAGGACAAGCGCGGCGAGGCTCCGTTTTCGGTCGATGCGAACCTGCTGCACACCTCCTCCGAGGGCAAGGTGCTGGAGGACCCGGCACAGCCCTGCCCGGATTACGTCTTCCAGCGCACCACCGATCCGGAGAAGGCACCCGACACCCCGCAGATCGTCGAGATCGGCTTCGAGCGCGGCGATGCCGTATCGGTCGATCGTCAGCGCCTCTCGCCGGCGGCGCTGCTGACCAAGCTCAACGAGCTCGGCGGCGCGCATGGTGTCGGCCGCATCGATCTGGTGGAGAACCGCTTCGTTGGGATGAAGTCGCGCGGCGTCTACGAGACCCCTGGCGGCACGATCCTTCTGGCTGCCCATCGGGGTATCGAGAGCATCACCCTCGACCGCGGCGCGGCGCACCTCAAGGACGAGCTGATGCCGCGTTATGCCGAGCTGATCTATAACGGCTTCTGGTTCTCGCCCGAGCGCGAGATGCTGCAGGCGCTGATCGACAAGTCGCAGGAGTTCGTGACCGGCAGCGTCAAGGTGAAGCTCTACAAGGGCTCGGTCAGCGTTGTTTCACGTGAAAGCCCCTATTCGCTCTACAGCCAGGACCTCGTCACCTTCGAGGAGGGCGCCGTCGCCTATGACCAGCGCGACGCGGAAGGCTTCATCAAGCTGAACGCTCTGAGGCTCCGGCTGATCGGAGCGCGCAAGCGTCAGGAAGACAACAGGTAGGGGCCGGCGCCGCTGGAACTTCTCTGAGGGCCGGCGGTTCACAAGGCACTTCAGTTACCCTTCATTTTCGGAGCGGGGATGCGCGTTTTTTCCTGCGGTAATTGCCGCCAGAACGTCTATTTCGAAAATACGGTTTGCGAGCATTGCGGAATGGCGCTCGGCTTCGATCCGCAGGGCATGACCATGCGCACACTCGCCCCCGATCCGAACGGCAAGCTGGTGACCGGCGGCCGCGGCGCAGGCGGGAAGAAGGTCTATTGCGCCAACTACGCCCATGATGTCTGCAACTGGCTGGTGCCGATCGTCGAGGACGGCGGCTTCTGCCTCTCCTGCGGGCTGAACAAGACCATTCCCGACCTGACGGTCGCCGGCAATATCGAGCGCTGGTTCGATATCGAGAAAGCCAAGCGGCGCCTGATCTATGAGCTCTTGAAGTTGAAACTGCCGATCAAACCCGATCCCGACAGCGGCTTGCCGTCGCTGGCCTTCGACATTGTCGTCGGCGCGAAGACCGGCCATGACAACGGGCTGATCACCATCAATCTTGAGGAGGCAGACCCCGCCAAGCGCGAGAAGACGCGCGAGGCTTTCAACGAACCGTACCGCACCCTGCTCGGCCACATGCGCCATGAGAGTGGCCATTATTACTGGATGGTGCTGGTCAATAACCCCCGCTGGATCGAGGGTTACCGCCAGCTGTTCGGCGATGAACGCCCTAACTACGGCGAGGCGCTGGCGGCCTATCACCAGAACGGCCCGAAGCCCGACTGGCAGAAGAACTATATCTCGGCCTATGCGACCGCCCATTCATGGGAAGACTGGGCCGAAAGCTGGGCCCATTACCTGCACATGGTTGACACGCTCGAGACCGCGGACGATTACGGCATCGAACCGAAGGTGCCCAATACCAGCGGTATCGGCAGACCGTGGTTCGCTTCCACTGATCCTTATAAGGCGCGCAATGCTGCCCAGCTCATGGATCGCTGGGTCCCCCTCGCGCTTGCCATGAACAGCATGAATCGCAGCATGGGACACAACGACTTTTATCCGTTCGTGGTGTCGCCCTCGGTGATTTCGAAGCTGGATTTCATCCACCAGCTGGTGCGCTCAACGCGGCGTTGATCTTTACAGTAATTTAACCTCGGCGGCCCATAAGTTCCGCTCGCGCGACGTCCCGCGCCTGCTTATAATTGCAGCATGGGCGGCGAGATCATTCAAATTCGGGAAGCAAAAATAGGCGATGCCCTCGATCTCGCCCGCGTGCACGAAGAGACCTGGCGCTCCACCTATCAAGGCATTATCCCGCATCTCCATCTCGAGCGGATGATCGTACGCAGGGGCCCGCGCTGGTGGCAGCAGAGCATCCGACGCGGCTATGGCCTGGTCGTGATGACCTTCAATGGCCAGCCGCAGGGCTATGCCTCTTATGGCAAGGCGCGCCATGCGGCGAGCCGGTCCACTGGCGAAATCTACGAGCTGTATCTGGCGCCCTGCTTCCAGGGACTTGGCCTCGGCAAGACGCTGTTCACCGCCGCACGGCGGAATCTTGAGCGGCGCGGAATGCGTCACCTGATCATCTGGGCGCTCGCCGATAATGAGAAGGCCTGTGCCTTCTATGCCCAGCAGGGCGGCAAGCACGTCGCCACCGCGCCGGAGAAATATGATCAGGTCGAGTTGCAGAAGGTGGCTTTCTCCTGGCCGGCGCAGAAGGTGCGTTAAACGAGAACTATAAGGTCACAACCCTTCCACCTGGCGTAAACACACGCGCTGCGAGCGCTGGCGCTGGTCCTTGTTTCACGTGAATCCCGGCGATGCCCTTGGAGCAGAGCGAGCGCAGCCCGGCTTCGACCGTTTCGGGGTGAGGGTAAGCGATAATCAGCGCTTCCAGCCGGCAGCCCAGGTCGGCCATGCGCTCCCAGGGGCGCGCGCCGCAATCCCACTCGATCACATGCGGCATCACGCCTTCGCCGGGGACGCGGCCGTCCTCCGGCACGGTCAGGCGCCAGGTCAGGGCATCGCGCCGGAACGGCTTCACCTCACCGACTGCAAAGGCGGAAGCCTTGGCGGTGGCGACGATGTCCGGGCTGCGGATCACCCAGCTGACGAGGCGGGGCTCTCCCTTGAGGCGGGCCTGCATTGCCGCCTCGTCCAGCTCGAACCAGCGGGGCCGGCCGGGATGGGGCGCGTCGGGGTCGATACTGATGACCTCGAGGAAAGCAGCCTCACCGATACGCATCAAGCGGTTGTGCGTGCCCATATCGGGATGCTTGCCGCCGGGCGGGATGTCGACGCCGAGCCGGTCCTGGATGAAGCGCACGCCTTGCTCCAGTGATGCCGCACCGATGACGATATGATCGAGCTCGCAGCGTGACACGGGTAAAAAACTCCTATCCTCCCATCGCCGCACGGCTGTCGCGTAGCGCTTCGACGATTTCAGCGGCGCCGGTAACCGGCGGGGAGCATTGCGGGCCGATGCAGATATAAGCGGTTGCCTCGCCGCCGACGGCGCGCTTCCCAAATGCCGGGGAAGCGGGGGAGGCGTCGCGATCCGGCGCCAGCCATTCTACCACTGCGCCAGGCAGAGAGATATGGCGCAGCGCCTCTTTTACCGGACCTTCGCCAGCGCCGTGGATGAGAACGACATGCTGCGGCACGATCAGATCGACAAGCCCGGACAGAACGCCGGTATGGATGCTCGGCACGCGCAGCGCCTCCCCGAGCAGAGCATTCTGCAGCATCTCCGCGCGACTTTGATAGGCGGTATCGCCTGTCAACAGATAGAGCGTGGAGAGATTGCTAAGCATGACAGCGTTGGCGTTGGGCACGGCGTCGTCGCGGGCGGAGATCATGCGGATGATGATATCGCGGGTGTCGTCGGCGGAAAGATAATAGCCACCCGGCTCAGCCCAATAGTGGCGGTTCATGATTTCCGTCCAGGCCTGGGCGTCGGCGAGCGCGTTCTTGTCGCCGTCCGCGAGATGGATGCGCAGCGCCGCTGCAATCATATTGGCGTAGTCGCTGGCGACGCCGGGAGTGTGGGCCTTGCCGGCGCGATGACTGTGCAGCAGACGGCCGTTTTGCTGCATCCGCTCGGTGATGAAGCGGTAGGCCGCGAGCGCGGCTTCCATCCAGCGCGGCTCCTGGAAAGTCTCGGCGGCATTCACCAGCGCCGCGATCGCAAGGCCGTTCCAGTCGGCCAGCACCTTGTCGTCCCAGCCCGGCGGGACACGGTTCTTACGCACCGCGAACAGCTTGCGGCGCAAGTGGCGAAGCCGTTCCTCTGCCTCGGCGGAGAGCAGCGTCAGCGCATCGAGCCGGTTCGGGATGTTGCTGTGCTCCCAATTGCCCTCGGGAGAGATGTCATAGACGCCAGCAAAGAACGCCCCATCCGCTGGTCCGAGTGCCTCCATTACCTCGGCATGGCTCCAGACGTAAAACTTGCCTTCCTCGCCCTCGCTGTCGGCGTCGTAGGAGGAGGCAAAGCCGCCGTCCGGCGCAATCATTTCGCGCAGCAACCAGTCTGCGGTTTCGCGGATGCGGACTGCAAAAAGGGGATTGCCGGTCTCCTTCCAGACCTCGCTCATCAGGTCTATGAGGAGCGCATTGTCGTAGAGCATCTTCTCGAAGTGCGGCACCAGCCAGCGCTCATCCACCGAGTAGCGGGCGAAGCCGCCGCCGATATGGTCGTAAATGCCACCCTGGCACATATGGACGAGGCTGCGCTCGACGCCGCTGGTCGTGGCGGAAAGGCCGTTGCGAAGGCCGAGCTTCCAGAGGAAGCCGAGGATCACGCAATTGGGGAATTTCGGCGCGCCGTGCAGGCCGCCATGCACCGGGTCGAATGCTTCCGTCAGGCGGCGGGCGAAATCGGCCAGCATCGGCTCGGTGATCGCTGCGGCGGGCGCGGCGCCAGGAACCGCTGCCGGTTGTAAGGCGGCCTTCAGCGCCTCGGCGTTGTTGCGGACCTTCTCGCCTTCGTCCTGGTGGATTCGCGCGATTTCCTTCAGAACGTGCGAGAAGCTCGCCCGCCCGTAAGCTGCGGTCTTGGGGAAATAGGTACCGCCCCAGAATGGCTCGCCATCCGGCGTCAAAAACATCGTGAGCGGCCAGCCGCCCTGCTCCCCGAGCTCATGAAGCGCCGCCATATAGAGCGCATCGACATCCGGACGCTCCTCGCGGTCGACCTTGATGTTGACGAACAGCTGGTTCATCAGGTCAGCCGTCGCCCGGTCCTCGAAGCTCTCATGAGCCATCACATGGCACCAATGGCAGGCTGCATAGCCGACGGACAGCAGCACCGGCTTGCCGGTGCGCTTCGCCTCGGCGAAGGGCGCCTGCCCCCAAGGCCACCAATGTACGGGATTGTCCTTGTGCTGCAGGAGGTAGGGGCTGGTCTCGTCGGCAAGGCGATTGTAGGACAAAACGAGGCTCCTTCGGCTGAGTGCCGCTTCTCGCAAGGAAACATCCCTTGACCACCATCTACGCGCTCTCCAGCGGCCATGGAAAGGCAGGCGTGGCCGTGATCCGCATCTCGGGGCCGCAGGCGCGCGAGGCTCTGCGGCGCATGGCAGGCGGCATTCCTGAACCGAGAGTCGCGCGCCTTGCCACAATCCGCAAGCCCCAAGACGGCGAAATTCTCGATCGGGGTCTCGTGCTGTTCTTTCCGCTACCGCGCAGCTTCACCGGCGAGGACCTGGCGGAGCTGCACATCCACGGGGGGCGGGCGGTGCTGGAGGGCGTACTCGCTGCACTCGCCAGCCTGCCGGATATGCGGCTCGCGGAACCCGGGGAGTTCGCGCGCCGCGCCTTCGAGAACGGCAAGCTGGACCTCACCGCCGCGGAAGGGCTCGCCGATCTGATCGACGCCGAGACCGAGGCGCAAAGGCGCCAGGCGCTGCGCCAGGCGGGCGGCGCTCTGCGCGCGCTCTATGAGGGCTGGCGCACGCGTCTGATCGGGGCAAGCGCAGCTCTGGAGGCGGCGCTCGACTTCTCCGACGAGGCCGACGTGCCCGAGGCTATCGCCTCTGCGGCCCGGCCGGCGGTCAAAACGCTGCTGGCAGAGATCGCCGCCCATCTCGCCAACTCCCGCGGCGGCGAGATCCTGCGCGACGGCTTCCGCGTGGTGATTGCCGGGCCACCCAACGCCGGCAAGTCCAGCCTCATGAACGCGCTTGCCCGGCGCGACGCCGCCATCGTCTCGGAGGAGGCAGGCACCACCCGCGACGTGATTGAGGTGCGGCTGAACCTTGGCGGCTATCCGGTGATCCTGATGGACACGGCGGGCATCCGCGAGGCCGGCGGCGCCATCGAGCGCGAGGGCATCCGCCGCACGCTCGATCGCATGCGGGAGGCAGATCTGGTGCTATGGGTGGAGGACATGACCGCGCCCGTCTGGGCGGCGATGCCGGAGCACGCTGAAGACGCGCCGGAGAATTTACGCGTCGCCAACAAATGCGACCTGACCACCGCATCCGTCCACCAGAGCACCATTGCCATCTCGGCGCTGACCGGGGCCGGCCTCGACACGCTCCTCGACGCGCTGCTCGACCGCGTGCGCAGCCAGATCGGGGCAACGGAAGACGCGGCGATCACCCGTGCCCGCCATCGTCAGGAAATCGAGCGTGCGCAAGCCGCGCTGCTGGCTTTCCTCCACAATGACACCGCCGAGCTCGAGCTTCTCGCCGAGGACCTGCGCACCGCCACGACCGCGCTCGGCCGCCTCACCGGCCGGGTCGACGTCGAAGATATTTTAGGCAAGATCTTCAGCGACTTCTGCATCGGCAAGTAAATGCGGCGGTTTCATGTGAAACGGCGTTCAGAAGCCGTTCAGAAACGCGGCGCGATGAATGGAGAGTCACGTCCCCCGGAGACAATTTGATGAAACGCGTTTTTCTCCTGCCTGCCCTCATGTTGATGGCCGTGCTTTTCCACGGAATCGCCGCGGCCTCGGCCGAACCCTCCTCCCCCAATCCGTTCGCCAAAGCCCCTGACGCCAGCGTGGTGATCAAGGTCGGCGGCTACGGCAGTGGTGGCTACGACAATGGCTATCGCCGTTACGATGATGCGGACGACGATGCCGCCGACGAGCAGACCTACCGCGACCCGAAAGACTTCAGCGACGAGAAGACCTATCGCGACCCAAAGGACTTCAGTGAGGAGAGGACTTATCGCGACCGCAAGGACTTCAGCGATGAGCGAACCTATAGTGACCGGTCCTCTCGGGAGTACAGCTACAGCTACAAGTACAAGCGCTATAGCGGCGGCTATGACGCTCCCCGCTATCGTGACTATGGCGGCCACGACTATTGCTGGAGCTGTAAGGAACGGTGCCGCGACGGCTTCTGCCCGCCGCGCTGCTGGGGCTGGTGGCGCAATTGCCGCTGGCATCGGGACTATTGATCTGCCCGACGCATGACCCGAAGATGTTTCACGTGGAGCGGCCCGAAAGGGCCGCTTCTCATGTCGAGCCGCTCAGCGTCCCAGCCCCGTGCCGCCTTATGGCTTTTCGTACAGCGACTTGAGCTCGTCGGCCTGGGACCGCGACATGCGCCGCAGCAGCGGGCGCATCGTCTCGTTGCCCACCATCTTCTTGCCGCGCAGATAGCTCCAGTCTTCGATCTCCTCCTCGCTGAAGCGCACGCGCTCGCCGAGCTTCACGATGCTGACGGCACTCGGCTCGTTGCCGATCGCGCCGGAGATCTCTTTCCCGTCGCGCTTGAGATCGACGAGCCAGAAATATTCGGTCATATCGCCATCGCTGATCGCCAGCTTCACCGCGAAGCCGCGCTCGTCGTCGGCCGGATTGGCGAGCCGCTCCCAGAATTGCGGCAGTCCCTCTCGCGCCCTGGCAACGGCGGCCGTCATCTCGGCGTCGTTACCGGGAAGCGGCATCACCAGAGGGCTGCCCGCCTTCGCCGGGGCGAAGGACGCCGCAAGCCAGAAAATTGCCATGCCAACAGATGCGCTGAAACGCAGACCCATCCCGATGCTCCTTTATATCGATGCCACAACCATCTTACCGTCCGACGAGACCGGTTGTAACCCGGCTTCTCGCATCTGCGGCAACGGGACTGTGCAAAGGCGAAGGTTAAGCTAGCCCGCCTCGGCGCACGCTAGGTGGGTCCGCTAGCGTATAACATGCGAGGCGGCAGACAGAAGCGGCCGGCTGGCCACGTTCGCGAAGTTGCGAGGGTATGCCATCCGACGAAACCGAGCACTAAATGCACGGTGACTGCAAGTAAGTGCTGTGGCAAGAGCACAGAAGCGTGAAGGTGATCACCGATCGGATTGGCTACGCGAAGATAGGCCGAAGCAGACGGGCTGCCAGGTATGATTGCGTATGCGATGTAGGTGCAGGTCATGCACATGGCCGCTCTTCCTTTGCGGGTTAGCGTCCCGGGTTGCTTGGACCTGCCGATGCGACTTTTTTACGCTAAGTCGACCGTGATGGCCCGTCGCGCCTGATCAGAGCAAGGAATTCGTGAGGCAGCTAAATGCCTAAAAGCTTGGCAAGATTTCGCTCGCTCCGTCACGGACCATCCAGTCTTTTCGCGAGCGATCGACGAACTGGACCTAAGGAAGCGCTTGCTGATCTGGCCAACGTCGGACAAGCAACCATCTCCGAATTGGATAGGCGAGAAGCTCCGACTGACGCCTATCTTCAGCGATCGTTGCCCAATCGCATTTTTGGACGGGAAGTATCGCGAGGAGGCGCATCGCAACCGAAGACTCTCGAGGTCGATCGGCGGAAGAGCAACAAGCTAGGACCAGCGGCATCGCCAGAAGGCGCAGTGAGCGGCAGACCGGATAGCGCTCAGCCCGCACCGATGCTTGTCCACAACGACATCCGCAAGGTGCCGGGCTTCACCGGGCGTAAAGACCTTCTCGACGCGATCGAAGCGGCGCTGTGGGGCACGGCTGGCGGCGCAGCCGCTTTGACTGACACCAGCGAGGCGAGCGCAGCAGCGACGGCGCGCTCCGGTCCGCAGGCCACGGCCGTGCGCGGGATGGGCGGCGTCGGGAAGTCGGTGCTAGCGCGGCAGTACGCCTGGGAGAATCAGGCGCGTTATCGTGGTGTCTGGTGGGTGCGCGCGGAAGACCCGCAGACGCTCATCGACGACTTAATCGCGCTGGGCAGCCGGCTTCTTGTCAACCTGACAGAGATCGCCGAACGCGAGCAAGCGCTGCATCGGGCGCTGGATGAAATCGCAAGGAGCGCCACCAAGGAGTGGCCCTGGCTGATCGTCTACGACAACGTGGAGAAGCCGGAGGATATCGAGACGCTGACGCCAAAATCGGGGGCACAGATCCTCATCACCAGCCGCTGCCCGCGCTGGACGGACCACGCCAAGGAGCTGCCCGTCGATGTCTTCCCGCCGGAGACGGCCATAGACTTTCTGCTCGCGGGGCGCCCAAGGGAGACATGCGAGGCCGCGAGCCGGCTCGCCATCAAGCTCGGCTATCTCCCGCTCGCGCTCAACCACGCGCGCGCCTATTGCGCCGATGCCAATCTGAGCTTCGACGCATATGCTGCTCGGTTTGCCAAGCTGATCAGCGCCCCGACGAATCCCGTCTTCGTTACCTTTGATCTGGCTATTACGAAGGCGGCGCAGACCTGTCCGGAAGCGGAAAAGCTGATGGCGATCGCAGCCTTTCTGGCGCCGGAGCGCATCCCGCTCGATATCATCACCGAGGACGTTATGAGCGAGGCGCAGCGCGATGAGGCGGTGCTGGCTCTGCGGCGGTTGTCATTGGTAGAGCATGACGGCACCGAGACGGAGGGCACCCGCGCCATCACCGTGCATCGGCTCGTCCAGGAGGTCATGCGCGGCCGCCTCGGCGAGCATCGGCGAGAGATACAGCAGATCGCGCTGCGCTTGATGCGCAACGCTCTGGACGCCGTTGCGGTTCGCGAGCATGTGAATTGGCCGCATGTCGCGACGTTGCTGCCGCATGCAATTGCCGCTCTCGAACCGCTCGATAACCGGACCGAGGTCGAGGCCGGGCAGCTCTGCAATCTGCTTGGGCTGTATTTCCGTTCACGCGGAGACGCTGCCGCCGGCACACCTTACGCCGTCCGCGCCCTGGCGATCGCCGAGACCGCGCTCGGCAAGGAGCATCCCGATACCGGCACCAGCCTCAACAACCTCGCCGGCCTCTATCGGAGCCAGGGCCGCTACGAGGCGGCCGAGCCGCTTTATCATCCGCGCCCTGGCGATTGTCGAGACAGGGCTCGGCAAGGAGCATCCGACCACCGAAACGGTGAGAGGGAATTATGAGGCCCTGAAACAGGCGATGGCGGGTGACAGCCGCACGCTTTGACGCCGAGCGGGCAAATCGTTAGTCTGCGGCAACCTCCTAACGAGCGCAGAGCCAATCGACCCAATGCCACCCCATACCTATGACGTCATCATTGTCGGCGGCGGCCACGCGGGGTGCGAGGCGGCCTCCGCGGCTGCGCGCATGGGGGCTCGCACGGCGCTCGTCACGCACAAGGTCGACACCATCGGCGAGATGTCGTGCAATCCGGCGATCGGTGGGCTCGGCAAGGGGCATCTGGTGCGCGAGATCGATGCGCTGGACGGGCTGATGGGGCGCGTGGCCGACAAGGCCGGCATTCAGTTCCGGGTGCTGAACCGCTCCAAGGGGCCGGCCGTGCAGGGGCCGCGCGCGCAGGCCGACCGCAAGCTCTATCGCGCCGCCATGCGCGCCGCCATCGAGGCGCAGCCCGGCCTCGATGTCATCGCGGAGGCCGTCGAAGACCTCATCGTCGAGGACGGCCGCGCCGTGGGCGTGGTGACAGCCTCCGGCGCGGATCTGCGGGCCGGCGCGGTGGTGCTCACCACAGGCACCTTCCTCAAGGGGCTGATCCATATCGGCGAGACGCGCATTCCGGCGGGCCGGGTGGGCGATGCGCCCGCCATCGGCCTCTCCGACCGGCTCTACAGCCTCGGGCTCGCCATGGGCCGGCTGAAGACCGGCACGCCCGCGCGCCTCGACGGCCGCACCATCCGCTATGACGGCCTGGAGGCGCAGGCCGGCGACGAGCCGCCGGTGCCGTTCTCGTTCCTGACGCGAGCGGATCGAGAACCGCCAGGTGGTCTGCCACATCACCCACACCACGCAAGAGACGCACCGGCTGATCACCGGGAACCTCGCCCGCGCGCCGCTCTATTCCGGGCAGATCCAGGGGGTGGGGCCGCGCTATTGCCCCTCCATCGAGGACAAGGTGGTGCGCTTCGCCGAGCGCGGCAGCCACCAGATTTTCCTGGAGCCGGAGGGGCTGGACGACCACACGGTCTATCCGAACGGCATCTCCACCTCGCTGCCCGAGGATGTGCAGCGCGCCTTCATCGCCAGCATTCCGGGGCTGGAGGCTGCGCGGATCATCCGGCTCGGCTATGCCATCGAATATGACTATGTCGATCCGCGCGAGCTGTTGCCCACGCTGGAAGTAAAGCGGCTGCCGGGGCTGTTCCTCGCCGGGCAGATCAACGGCACCACCGGCTATGAAGAGGCGGCCGGCCAGGGCCTCGTCGCCGGCATCAATGCCGCGCTAAAGGCCGGCGGCGGGGCGCGCGAATTCGTGCTGTCGCGGACGGACGCCTATATCGGGGTGATGATCGACGATCTGGTGACGCGCGGCGTCTCCGAGCCCTACCGGATGTTCACCTCGCGCGCGGAATACCGGCTGCGGCTGCGCGCCGACAATGCCGATGCGCGGCTGACCCCGCTCGGCGAGGCCATCGGCTGTATCTGCCCCGAGCGGCGCGCGGCCTATGGCGCCAAGGCCGCCGATCTGGCCGCGGCGCTGGACATGCTGCGCAGCCTCACCACCACCCCCGACGAAGCCAATGCCCGAGGCTTCGCGCTCAATCGCGACGGCCGCCGCCGCACCGCCTTCGAGCTGCTGGCCTTCCCGGACATGACCATCGAGCGTCTGCGCAGCCTCTGGCCGCAGCTCGGCGCCATCGCCCCGGCGATCGCCGCCCAGGCCGAGATCGACGCCCGCTACGATGTGTATCTGCGCCGCCAGGACGCCGACATTGCCGCCTACCGCAAGGACGAGGCCGTCGCCATCCCCGCCGAGTTCGACTATGCCGCGCTCTCCGGCCTTTCGACGGAAATCCGCCAGAAGCTGGAGCGCCATCGGCCCGCCTCGCTCGCCCAGGCCGCCCGCATCGACGGCATGACCCCGGCGGCGCTGATGCTGGTGCTGGCGCATGTGAAGAAAGCGCCCATCCGCCGGAGTGCTTAGGGCGGTGTTTCAATCTGTCGAACAAAAAGCCCCCTCACCCGGTCGCCTTCGGCGCCCGCCCTCTCCCGCGAGGGGAGAGGGCGATGCCGTGCTGGTGGATCGTCTCTGCTTCTACTCCGCAGAAACCAGCCCTCTCCCCTCACGGGAGAGAGCGGCGAGGGCCGTCAGGCCTGAAGCCAGGTGAGGAGGCGTTCATGCCGTCGACGCTCCTCCCCCCGATCCGCACCGCCACCGACTTCCAGCGGCTTTTTTCCGTTCCACATGAAACACTTGAGCGCCTCGAACTCTACGCCAGCCTGCTCCGCCAATGGCAGAAGGCGGTCAACCTCGTGGCCCCTGCCACACTCGATGAGATGTGGCAGCGACACTTCGCCGATAGCGCGCAACTCATCGCACTAGCCCCTACCGCGCGAAAATGGCTTGACCTTGGGAGCGGCGCAGGATTCCCTGGCCTTGTGATTGCCATCTTGTGTGCGAATCACCAAAGTTGTTCCGTACATCTTGTCGAGTTCAAACAGCCGTAAATGTGCGTTTCTTGGGGAGATCGCGCGCCGGACAGGGGTGTCGGTCGCGATCCATGAGGGGCGCATCGAAGATCTGGCTCGCGGGGGCCAGATCGGCGAAGTGGATGTGGTAACGGCGCGAGCGCTTGCGCCGCTGGACCGTTTGGTTGCCCTGGCGGAGGGCTTCTTCTCGGACCGGACGGTGGGGCTGTTCCTCAAGGGACGCGAGGCGGCGCGCGAAATCGAGGAGGCCAGCGCGCGGGGAGGTTTCAGCTTCCAAGCTCACCCGAGCCGCGTCCATGGCGAAGGCAAAATCATCGAGGTAAGGCGGCAAGGCGCCTAGGGGGATTTCGTCGTGGCAGCTTACGGGACTTCGGACATGCGCGTATTCGCGGTGGCCAACCAAAAGGGCGGCGTCGGCAAGACCACGACCGCCGTCAATCTCGGGACAGCGCTTGCGGCAGCGGGCGAGCGCGTGCTGGTCGTCGATCTCGATCCGCAGGGTAACGCCTCGACCGGCCTCGGGTTCCCAGAGGAAAACCGGCAGGTCTCCACCTACGACGTTCTGGCCGGCGCCGCGGCCTTGGAGCAGGCGATGATGCCCTGCAAGATGATACCGCGCCTGTTCGTGGCGCCGGCAACGCGCGATCTCGCTGGCCTCGAGCCGGAGATCTCTGCGGCCCCGAACCGCGCCTATTTCCTGCGCGATGCCATCCTGTCGCTGCGGGCATCGGAGGCCGAGAAGCCACGGAAAGAGCAGATTCGCTTCGTGCTGATCGACTGCCCGCCGTCGCTGAACATCCTCACCCTCAATGCCATGGCGGCGGCGGATTCCGTCCTGGTGCCGGTGCAGTGCGAGTTCTTCGCGCTGGAAGGTATTACCCAGCTGAAAGAGACGATCGATTTCGTGCGCGCCAGCCTCAACCCGTCATTGGAGATCCATGGCGTGGTGCTGACCATGCACAACTCCCGCACCCGCCTCGCGGACGAAGTCTCGCAGGAAGTGCGGGCGTTCTTCGGACAGAAGGTATTCGGGGCGGTCATCCCGCGCAACGTCCGGGTCGCCGAGGCGCCCTCGCACGGCAAGCCCATTTTGCTCTATGACAGCAAGAGTCCGGGAAGCAAGGCCTATATCGAACTGGCAGCGGAGATCCTGGACCGCGAGCGCGCCTACGCGGCGGCCTGAGACTGTTCGTGTGGCGTCTCGCAATTGCCGAAAGGGTCCGCAGCAAGTTCGCCGGCATTTACGGGACGGGACACGCGTTGAGCGTTCAACCAAGAGGATTGTGACCGATGAACACTCCCTTGCCGGCGCAGAGAAGCCGTCTTGGACGTGGACTTGCTTCGCTGATCGGGGAGAACCCCGCAATGGCGGGCAACGGTGCCGCTCCCGGCGTCGTGCAGAAGCCGCTCCCGAGCCAGGGTGAGCAGCGCATGGTGCCGCTGGACAGGATCAGCCCCAGCCCGTTCAATCCGCGCAAGAACTTTCCGGAGGCGGAGCTGGAGGAGTTGGCGAACTCCATCCGCGAGAAGGGGCTTGTCCAGCCGATCATCCTGCGGCCGGTCGGGGTTTCGGGGCAGCATTATGAGATCGTTGCCGGGGAACGGCGCTGGCGAGCCGCGCAGAAGGCCTCCCTGCATGTGGTGCCGGCGATCGTGCGCGCGCTCAGCGATCAGGAAGCGCTTGAGCTGGCAATCATCGAGAACGTCCAGCGTGCCGACCTGAACGCCATCGAAGAGGCGGTGGGCTATCGGGAGCTGATCGAACGCTTCGGCTACACCCAGGAAGAGCTGAGCCAGATTATCGGCAAGAGCCGCTCGCATCTGGCGAACACCATGCGGCTTTTGAAGCTGCCGGATACTGTGCAGGCGCTGGTACGCGATGGCCAGCTCACGGCCGGCCATGCCCGGGCTCTGGTCGGGCGCGAGGACGCGGAGACGGTGGCGAAGGACATCGTCAAGAAGGGCCTGAACGTCCGCGATGTCGAGGCGTTGGTCTCCGGCAAGAAGGGCGGCGGCGGGAATCTCGCAAACCTGCAGCGCTGCGGCGTTGCCGGCTTGCAGAAGGATGCGGACACCCGCGCCGCCGAGCGGGAAATCGCCGATGCGCTCGGCTTGGCGGTTGAGATCGCGCCAGGCAAGGGCGAGACTGGCGAAATCATTATTCGCTACCGCTCGCTCGAACAGTTCGAAGTCGTGCGTAAAAGGCTGATTGGGTGATGACGACGGGCGGGGTCTCGTAGCAGCTTACATCTGCGCGCTCTGTCGCTCTTCGCGCTCGACGGCCTTCTCGATGCGCCGGTCAGGGATGATCCAGATCAGCGCCGCCACCACATAAATGAGATGAGCGATCCAGGGCGCCACAAAGGCGAGGCCGATGGCAGACAAATAGAGGAACGGCGACAGCTTGCCTTTCCAGTCTGAGCCAAGCGCCATGGTGAGCAGGCCCGCGCCATGTTCGCGACGCTTGATGGTCTGCTGCAGGATGTAATAGGCGATCGCCGGCATGAACAGCGCCAGCCCATAGAGTGCGGTCGGCATCTTGGCGAAGTGGTTCTCGCCCATCCAGGCGGTGGCGAACGGGATCAGCGACAACCAGAACAGGAGATGCATGTTGGCCCACAGCACCGTGCCGTCGACCTCCTGGGAGGCGTGCATCAAATGATGGTGGTTGTTCCAGTAGATCGCGATGTACACGAAGCTCAGCACATAGCTAAGGAACACCGGGGTGAGCCCGGCAAGCGCGGACAGGTCGTCGCCATGGGGCACCTTCAGCTCCAGCACCATGATGGTGATGATGATCGCGATTACGCCGTCGCTAAAGGCCGTCAGCCGTTCTTTTTGCATGGGGATCCCCGATTGAAATCGATAGGGACGGAAAGGGGTAGAATGGTCTACCCCAACGCCGAGATCAAAGCCCCGAACTGATAATTCCGGCCGATCCTCTCATGCCGCGCGGGTCTTGCCGAGGCGCGGATTGAGACGCTTCAGTTCGATGATCAGTTCGGAGGCGATCTCGTGTTCCAGCGCCGGGTGCAGGCGGCTCTGCCGGACGGCTTCCTGTGCGGCCTCCAGTGCCGCGGCGATCTCGCTCGTTCGCCAACGTGCGACTTGCGCCTTCACGGCGTCCTTCTGCCGGAAATGCAGCGGCGGCCGCAGCCGGCCGATCGCCGCCTCGATGCTTTCGCCGTGCCCGGTGGCAGCAGCGAGCCCGGCAAGGCGCTGCAGCGCGGCCAGAAGCAGCCCTAAGAACACCGAAGCCGGCGTGCCGACGGCGGCGAGTCGATCGATTTGGGTGAGCGCGGCCGCGATATGGCCGAGGAGAGCCGCATTGATCGCCGCATCGAAGGCCTGGGCGGCGGCATCGCCGACAATTGCCTCGACGTGCTCCACGCCGATCTGTTTGTCCTGCCCGGTATAGAGGATCAGCTTGGCAAGTTCCGCCCGCGACAACGCGCGGTCGGCGCCCAGCAGGTGGCAGAGCAATTGCACCGCATCCGGCGTAATCATCAGGCCGGCCTGGGCCACCTCGGCGCGGATGAGCTGGGGAAGAGAGCGCTCGTCATCGCCATAGCAGGCGACCGCCACGGCACGCTTGGCTTTTTCGATGAGCTGGCGGAGCTTGGCGTCCTTTTTCAGATTGCCGCCCTCGATGATGATAAAGGCGCTCAGCTCGGGGCCTTCCAGCAAGTCCTCGATCAGTGCCGGGGTAAGCTGCGGCGCCTGTTTGACGATGATTACCGGACGGCCGCCGAACATAGCGAGCATCCGCGCTTCGGTGGCGAGGCGGCCAGGCGTTTGCGCAAGGTCCTGATCGGTGAGGCGAAGAATTTCGCCGGGCGGCGCGCTGCTCTCGCTGAGCGCCTTGGCGGTTCTGGACACCAGCTCCGCAACCTCGCCGCTGTCGGTGCCATGTATGAGGAAAATGTCGAGCTTGCCGGCCGTGCTCCGCAGCGCGGAGGCTAGCTCGGAGGACTTCATCGCAACCATGAAAAGCGATTTAGCCGGTCAGATGCCTTTGGAGCAAGCGGGATAGCGTAACTTAAGCGTTAGCAGAGAGATAAGCGGCTACGCGGGTGCGGATTGCCTCGGCGATGGTGCGCGCGGCGCGGTCCTCGGCATCGCGCTGGGCACGAATGTCGGCGAACACAAACTCCACCTTGTCGTAAGCCGCGCGAGCGTTACTGTGGCCTTCCAGCACGGACTGGTTGTCGGCAATGCGAATGAGCCTGTACTCGCTATAGAGCTGATAGATTTCGCCCTGCGGGTCGCCCTCGCGGTTGACAAGCGTGTGCATCAGCAATTCTTTGATTGCGATGTCCAGCCGATATTTCGGTTTCTCGGCGTAGCCGCCCCCCGTCGTGCGGAAGATCAGCTCGTTGCGGACGCGCTGGCCGACACGGCCCGGGACCGTGGTAATGTCGACAGTCTTCATTACCTCGCTGAGCGGCGCGCCGCTGGCGGTCGGTCCATAGAGCGGCTGAAACCCGCAGCCGGCGCTCAAAATCGTAGCCGTTCCGAGCATAGCCCAGACAGCAGCATGTCCAACAGTCCGAGAGAGTGCGCCCACGCCACCCTTCCTAGGCCAAGACATTCACGATCCTTTGCGGCACGACGATAATCTTCTTGATCGCCCGCCCCTCGACAGCCCGCTTCACTCCATCGAGCTGCAAAACCGCGGCCTCGATATCGGCTTGCGCAGCATCGCGCGCGATGGTCAGCTCGTCCCGGCGCTTACCATTCACCTGTACGGCAATGGTAATCTGATCGTCAACGAGCAGCGCCTTGTCGGCCTGCGGCCAGGGCTGTTTTGCAACCAGACTGTTGTAGCTGAGCCGCGCCCAACACTCCTCGGCCAGGTGCGGCATCATGGGCGCGAGCATCTGCACCAGAAGCTCCGCGGATTCCCTCAGCGCCCAATCAAGCCCCTCATCTTTGGCGGATTTTTGACCGGCTAGAGCAGAGCCGAATTTGTTGGCGAAGTCATAGATCGCCGCGACTGCGGTGTTAAAGCGCAAATTCTCGATATTGCGGCCCACGCTATCCAGCGCCCGGTGTGCGGCGCGGCGCAGCTCCATGGCGGCGGGGCTGAACTCGTTCGGGGGCTTTGCGCCTTTCTTCGCTGCCTGGCTTGCCGCCTCCTCGGTGAGCCGCCACAGCCTCTGGATGAAGCGCCACGCACCCTGCACGCCCTCATCGGTCCACATCACGTCACGCTCGGGCGGGCTATCGGACAGCATGAACCAGCGGGCGGTGTCGGCACCATAATGGGCGGTAAAGCTGTCGGGGTCGACGGTGTTCTTCTTCGACTTGGACATCTTCTCGGCATGGCCGATCTCGACCGGCTCGCCGCTCGCCTTGGCGACTGCTCGCCGCTCACCGCCGTCGTTGTCGACGAAGCGCACCTCCTCGGGTAGCAGCCAACGCCCTTCCGGATCGCGATAGGTCTCGTGGATGACCATGCCCTGCGTGAACAGGCCGGCAAACGGCTCGTCTAGGTTGAGCTGACCGGTCGCGGTCATGGCACGCATGAAGAAACGCGAATAGAGCAGGTGAAGGATCGCATGCTCGACGCCGCCAATATACTGATCGACGGGCAGCCAGTAATCGACCGCATGGCGCTCGACCGGCATGTCGGCATGGGGCGAGCAGAAGCGCGCGAAATACCAGGACGAGTCGACGAAAGTATCCATGGTGTCGGTCTCGCGGGTCGCCGCGCCGCCGCAGGACGGGCAATTGACGTGCTTCCATGTCGGATGCCGGTCGAGCGGATTGCCCGGCTTGTCGAACGACACGTCGTCCGGGAGTTTCACCGGCAGGTCCTCTGCCGGCACCGCTCCACACTTTTCGCAATGGATGATCGGGATAGGGCAGCCCCAATAGCGCTGCCGCGAGATGCCCCAGTCGCGCAGGCGATAGTTGATCTTGCGCTCGCCCTCGCCTTTTTTCTCGAGGCGGGAGGCGACCTCGTCCTTCGCCTCCTCCACGGTCATGCCGTCGAGGAAAGAGGAATTGGCGATGCAGCCCCGGCCCGGTATAGGCCTCGCCCGGAAGCTTGAAAGTCTTCGGGTCTTCGCCCTCGGGGATTACGACCGGCTTGATCTTCAGCTTGTATTTGGTGGCGAACTCATAGTCGCGCTGATCGTGTGCCGGGCAGCCGAAGATGGCGCCGGTGCCATAGTCCATCAGCACGAAATTGGCAACGTAGACCGGGAACTTGGCCGTCTTCTTGAACGGATGAGTGACCTTCAGCCCGGTGTCATAGCCTTTCTTCTCGGCGCGCTCGATGTCCTCGGTCGCCGTGCCCATGCGATGGCATTCGTCGATGAATTCCTTCAGCGCCTTGTCTTGCTTCGCCAGTTTTGTTGCCAGCGGATGATCGGGCGAGATGGCGAGAAACGACATGCCGAAGATGGTGTCCGGCCGGGTGGTGAACACCTCCAGCTGCTCGAAGCCTTTCGGCAGTGTCTCGCCTTCGACAGCGAAGCGCATCAGCAGGCCTTCGGATTTGCCGATCCAGTTGCGCTGCATCAGCCGCACCTTGTCCGGCCAGCGATCGAGCGTGTCGAGCGCCGCCAGCAGGTCGTCGGCATATTCGGTGATCTTCAGAAACCACTGGCTCAGCTCGCGCTGCTCGACCAGGGCACCCGACCGCCAGCCGCGCCCATCTATCACCTGCTCATTGGCCAGCACAGTATGATCTACCGGGTCCCAGTTGACTTTGCTCTTCTTGCGATAGACCAGACCCTTCTTGAAGAACTCCACGAACAGGCGCTGCTGCTGGGCGTAATATTCCACATCGCAGGTCGCAAGTTCGCGGCTCCAATCGAGCGACAGGCCCATGCCCTGGAGCTGGGCACGCATCGCGGCGATGTTCTGATACGTCCAGGCCTTAGGGTGCACCTTGCGCTCGATGGCCGCGTTCTCCGCCGGCAGGCCAAAGGCGTCCCAGCCCATCGGATGCAGGACGTTGAAGCCACGCGCGCGCTTATAGCGGGCGAGCACGTCGCCCATCACATAGTTGCGCACATGGCCGACGTGGATGCGCCCCGACGGATAGGGGAACATCTCGAGCACATAATATTTCGGCTTGGAGGGATCTTCCTTGGTGCGGTCGATTTCCTCCCTGTCCCAAACTTCGCGCCAATGCTTTTCGCGTTCCGGTGCGTTATATCGTTCGGCGGCCATGATTGATGTCTTTGCTGCTAATAAAAACGTCACGCCGCTGGCGGACCATGGAGGCCCGTCCGCAGAAGCATGACGCCGGTTCATTCGGCGTGGTATCCAGCCGAAAATATGGCAACCGGTCAAGAAATGTTCGATGGCCGGCGGTAAAATTCGACAACCACAAAGGGCAGATGCAGGAGCACAGCACGACACAGGACAGGCTGAAAGCCATCCGCAGCCGGATCGAGGTCGCGTCGCGCGAGGCGGGCCGCGATCCGGCCGATATTCAGCTCGTTGCGGTCACCAAGACCTTCAGCGCCGATGAGATCCTCCCGGCGCTCGAGGCCGGCCAGCGCATCTTCGGCGAGAACCGCGTGCAGGAGGCTAAGAGCAAATGGCCAGCGCTTCGCGAGCGCTTCCCCGACATCGCACTGCATCTGATCGGGCCGCTGCAATCCAACAAAGCGCGGGATGCCGTTCACCTGTTTGACGTTATCGAGACGGTCGACCGCCCCAAAATCGCGGATGTGCTCGCCGAAGAAATTGCCCGCAGCGGCCGCGATGTCCGGCTGTTCATCCAGGTGAATACCGGCGAGGAAGTGCAGAAATCCGGCGTGTCATTCGGCGAGGTGGAGGGTCTCTTTGCGCATTGCCGCGATCTCGGCCTCGCCGTCGAAGGGCTGATGTGCATTCCGCCATTTGAGGAGGACTCCGCACCGCATTTCGCCCGTCTTGCCCGCGCCGCGGCCAATCTTGGGCTAAAAAAGCTGAGTATGGGTATGAGTGCGGATTTTGAAACCGCTATTCGCGAGGGGGCTACTCATGTCAGAATCGGCTCGGCGATATTTGGGGCCAGGGCCTGAACCAAAGGCGTATGGAACTCCGCCCCGTAATGAATAATTGTGAATTCGGCGGGGCGGAATGGCTCGCAGAGTGGCGAAACGCGAAGTCTGGTATAGATATATACCACGGAGTGCATGCCCTTAAGGGAGCCGCAGGTTCGCTGCATCAGCACCAAGGTTTTTCATGAGCCAAGACGTCCTTAACGAGCTTGCGGCGATCATCGCGGCGAGACGGCATTCCTCGGCGGACCAGTCCTATACAAGGCAGCTGCTCGATGCTGGGCCGCAGCGCTGCGCGAGAAAGCTTGGCGAGGAAGCCGTGGAGACGGTGATCGCCGCGCTGACCGAGGACAAGGCGCGCCTGACCGGCGAAGCAGCCGATCTCATCTATCATCTCCTCGTGCTCCTGGAGGTGCGCGGCGTCGCGATCGGCGATGTCACCGCTACGCTTCAGGTGCGCATGGCCCGCTCCGGCCTGGAGGAGAAGGCATCCCGTGGCGAGACGAGTGAATAGGCGAACCATGCTCCAGAGCCTTCAGCAACGCCCCCGTTTCGAATTGTCGCCCTACCGCATGTTCACGCGGGAGGAATGGGCCAAGCTGCGCGCCGACACGCCGATGACGCTCGACGAGGAAGATCTAGCCAAGCTCGCCGGCGTCATCGAGCGCGTCTCGGCGGCGGAGGTGGTGGACATCTACTTGCCGATGTCGCGGCTCTTGAACCTCTATGTCAATGCCGCCCAGGCGCTGCACGCCAAGACCTCCGCCTTTCTCGGCCGGCGCGACAGCAAGGTGCCCTTTATCATCGGCATGGCGGGGAGCGTCGCGGTCGGCAAGAGCACAACTGCCCGCGTGCTAAGGGCGCTGCTCGCCCGCTGGCCGGATCATCCGCGCGTCGATCTGGTGCCGACCGACGGGTTCCTGTTGCCGAACGCCGAGCTCGAGGCGCGCGGCATCATGCATCGCAAGGGCTTTCCCGAGAGCTTCGATCAGCCGGCGCTGCTTAAATTCCTCGCCGATGTGAAAGCCGGGCAGCCCAACGTCAAGGCGCCGGTCTATTCGCATTTCGATTACGACATCCGCCGCGGCGAGCATATCGTGGTGGACCGGCCCGATATTCTCATCGTCGAAGGCCTGAATGTGTTGCAGCCGGCGACATTGCCGAAGGATGGCGAGGCGATTCCGTTCGTCTCCGACTTTTTCGACTTCTCGATCTACATCCACGCCGACGCCAAGACGACCGAGAACTGGTATGTGACGCGCTTCCAGACATTGCGCGAGACCGCCTTTCAGCATCCCGCCGCCTATTTCCACCGCTATTCCACGCTCTCGGATGAGGAGGCGCGCGCCACCGCTCTCGGCATCTGGCGGCGGATCAATCTGAAGAACCTGGAGGAGAATATCCTTCCCACCCGCCAGCGCGCGGCGCTGATCCTGGACAAAGGCCCGGACCACGCGATCGAGCGGGTTTGGCTGAGGAAGCTTTAGGCTAGGTACATTCGGCGCGAGAGAATCATCCGAAAATCAGAATGATCTTACCATGTGAAACGAGAGCACCGCGAACCACGCTATAGAACTTCCTCACATAGCCCGAACTTACGGTGGGAGGAAAAACTCTGATCGGGCAAGGGCAGGCGGCAGCCCCCGCACCAGGGCGGTACGGCGCCGGGCGTCTCCTCGCCCGCACACTCGTGAGCCGTAGATCAGGCGGCTTGCGGAATAAGGGCCTTGGGCGCGGCCTCGGCGGCGGGCGCATCCCTCACAGCTTCCACGGAAAGTGTGCGGCCTGCAAGCGTGCTCAGTGTCGCGCTCGCCAGCGCCTCATCACTCACGCTCTGTGCCAAGAGCTTGGCCGCCGCCTTCATCCCGAGCGCGTCGGCCCAGCGCTTCAGAGCGGCGTAGCGGGTCAGCTCATAATGCGCCACCGCCTGAACGACCGCGAACAGGCCGGCGTCAAGCGCGGGAGAGGCTTTGTAGTGCTCCAGGAGGTCCAGGCCTTCGTCGATGAGGCCATCACCGGGCGACCAGTTGCCTCCCTTCGCCGGCTTGCCGGCAATTGCGAAGACGATTTCCAGGCGCTGCAATTGGATTTCCGTGCGGTCCCGGTGCCTCTCGAAAGCGGCGGCCAGCTCCTGGTCCCTCGCTCCCTTCGCCATCTTCGGCAGGCTGCGCAAAAGTTTCCTTTCTACGGCGTATATGTCTTTGAGTGCTTGATGAAACAAATCTTCAAGAGTTTTGGCGGGCATTTTCTTTTTCTCCTTGGGCCAATAGATATCACGTAACCCAAAGAGGTGAAAAAAGTCATGACCGGCGGACTATATACACGCAAAGCGAAGGGCTCAGCCTCCGTCAGCCAGGTCTGCCGTTTGACGATGCGCTTCGGCCGAGGCTGGGCTTACCAGCTCCGCAGCGGGCGCAGCTTCGGCGTCTTCTTATGCTGGTGCGCCTCCATACGGCCGAGCAGGACATCCAGCTCCGCGATGGCCTCTAACAAATAGGCGCCGTTGTTCAGCATGACACATTCGGCCCGCGCGGCCATGGCAGCGTCGGTCATCTCGCCGCGCGAGGGCTTGCCCTTCTTGATCAGATGCTCCAGCACCTGGGTCGCCCAGATCACGGGCACATGAGCGGCCTCTCCGATCCAGAGGATCTCCTCCTGCATCTCGGCAAGGCGGACAAAGCCGATCTCCACGGCGAGGTCGCCGCGCGCGATCATCACCGCGGTGGGCTGCTGACCCGCGGCCCGGACGATGGTCTCCGGCAGATTACTGACCGCCTTCGTCGTCTCGATCTTGAGCACCAGCGATAGCGATCGCCAGTCGGCCGGGCGCCGCTCCCGCAGGCCGCTGCTCCGCGGCCGCCCGCAGAGCGCAGCAAGCGAGGCTTTCACGCTGGTCAAGACCGGCAGCACCCGGCTTTCCAGCCGTCCGAGCGAAGAGAGGCCGAGAGCCATCAGTGGCGCTGGAGGGAGCGCAGGTCGTGATGGCGAAGCGCGAGGTAGTGGCCGAGGTTCAACGCGCTTTCTGCAAACTCCGATCGCACCAGTTGGCTTTGCCAGCGGGCCATCTGTTCGTCGGCCTCGCTTTGGACGTGCTCTATCACGGCTTGGAGCTTTTCATGAAGAGCGGCAGCGTCAATCATGGCGGCTGGCTGTTCGGATGGTCCTGTTGATTGCCTTTCCTTTATGCCGTTCGTCTATGTCAGTCTGCTGACGCGGCTCGCGGTCGTCCGCGTCAAATCAGCCCGCGGTCCTTGGCCAGCGCAGCGAGCGAGGTCTGGGGCCGCGGGCCGATATGGGAGATCACCTCCGCGGCGGCGAGGCTGCCGAGCGCGCCGCAAACCGGCAGGCTTAGCCCTCTCGCATAGCCGAACAGGAAGCCGGCCGCGTAGAGATCGCCGGCACCTGTGGTGTCGACGACCTCGGTCACCGGCGCGGCCTTGACCTCAACGGTGTCATCACCCTTCAGGATCAGCGATCCCTTGGCGCTGCGCGTCACGACAGCGAAGCCGCAGTCGGCGCGGAGCTTGGCGCAGGCCTCCTCCAGGGACTCGGTCTCGTAAAGTGAAAGAGCCTCGCGCTCATTGGCAAAGACCAGGTCGACGCCGCGCTTGAGGAAGGGCAGGAAATCCTGGCGATGCCGGTCAACGCAGAACGGGTCCGACAAGTTGAGCGCGACCGTGGTGCCAGCCGAGCGGGCGATCGAAGCGGCCTCGTAGAACGCCTCCTTTGCCTTGGGCTGATCGAAGGAATAGCCCTCCAGGTAAAGAAGCTTTGCCGCTCGGATCAGCTCGGGATCGAGCTCCCTGGTGCTGAGCTCGGTGGAGGCGCCGAGAAAGGTGTTCATAGTCCGCTCGCCATCCGGCGTGACGAGGATCATTGAACGCGCGGTCGGGGCGCTGTGCTCAGTCGTCTCGGTGTGAAAATGCACGCCGATGGCGCGGATGTCATGGGCGAACACATCGCCGAACTGGTCGCGCGCCACTTTGCCAATGAAAGCGGCCCGCCCGCCGAAAGAGGCAAGGCCAGCACAAGTGTTCGGCACCGTGCCGCCGCTGGTTTCGACCGCCGGCCCCATCTCGCCATAGAGCCGCTCGGCCTCGGCAGCATCGATCAGGCGCATCGTGCCTTTCTTGAGGTTCTGCCGGGCGATGAAGGCGTCGTCGCAGCGGGCAATGATATCGACGATGGCGCTGCCGATGCCGACAACGTCATAAAGCGGCTCTGCCATTAAGCGGTCCTCGCAATTCTCAAATCTTCGGGTTGGGTTTTCGGCTGGTAGCGGCAGATGTCCACAATCGGGCAGCGGGGACATTCGGGCTTACGCGCCTTGCAGATATAGCGGCCGTGCAGAATCAGCCAGTGATGGGCATGCAGCAGGAATTCCTCAGGGATTACGCGCTCGAGTGTCAGCTCCACCTCGAGCGGCGTCTTGCCTTGCGCAAGGCCGGTGCGGTTGGCGACGCGGAAGATGTGGGTATCGACGGCAATGGTTGGCTGGCCGAAAGCGACGTTCATGACCACATTGGCGGTCTTACGGCCGACGCCCGGCAAGGCTTCGAGGGCAGCGCGATCGTTTGGTACGGCGCCGCCATGGCTCTCAATCAGCGCTTGCGACAGCGCGATAACGTTTCTGCCCTTGCCGCGATAAAGGCCGATTGTTCGGATGGTCTCGCGCAGCCGATCCTCGCCGAGCGCAACCATTTTCTCCGGGGTGTCCACGCTCTGGAACAGTGCGCGCGTTGCCTTGTTCACACCCGCATCGGTCGCCTGAGCCGAGAGCACCACGGCTACCAGAAGCGTGAATGGGTTCACATATTCAAGCTCGCTGCGCGGTTCGGGATTTGCAACTCTGAGGCGCCGGAACATTTCCGCGATTTCGGCTTTGCTGAGCTTGGATCGGCGCTTTACAAGCGCCGGAGGCTTACGGCCCGCAGAAGCCGCCTTTTGTTCCCGTCTCGCAAGTGCTGGTTGTTTGGTATTGTTGAAGGTCATGAATGCTGACGACACTCTCGAACCGCCTGCAGGGCTATTTCGTGCGGTCTTGCTGCCCCATCGCTCGCTGGGGCGCAAGGGCTTTATCGCCTTGATGTTGGTCGTCTGCCTCGTCAGCGCGCTGACGGGGCTGAAGTTTTACCAGCTCGGGGCTTGGCCGGTCATGGCGTTTTTCGGCCTCGACGTGCTGTTGATATATGGCGCATTCAGGCTGAATTACCGGGCCGCCAGAACTCTATGAGCTCATCGAGCTGACCGGCAGCGAACTCAGGCTGACCCGCGTCTACCCTTCCGGTCGGTCCCAGAGCTGGAGTTTCAACCCTTATTGGGTGCGGCTTGAGCTACAAGAATTCGAGGCAGAAGCCGACCGGCTGAGCCTCCACTCCCATGGCCGGGTGCTCACCTTCGGCAGCTTCCTTTCGGATGAGGAAAAGCGCGGATTCGCCAATGCATTGACCGCGGCACTGCACGGGCTCAGGGAGGCGAATGCTTGAGGGACGAGGTTTTCAACGCGGCATGACCTCCAGTCCATGACTGGAGAGTCACTGCCGGCGAAGCGCGATGCGACGCAAGGCGGGCGGCAAGCCGCACCGCACTTTCGAGCGCCCCGGTCGATGCAACACCCTTGCCGACGATATCAAAGGCCGTGCCGTGTGCTGGCGTCGTGAAGACCGTATCGAGGCCGGCGGTAACCGTCACCCCGCGGTTGAAGCCCCTAAGCTTGGTCGCGATCTGGCCCTGGTCGTGATACATGGCGACGACACTGTCGAACGCGCCGGCGAAGGCCTTAATATAGACGGTGTCGGCAGGGAAAGGGCCCTTGCAGTTGATGCCGGTCGCGGCGGCCGTCTGCACGGCGGGGGCGATCACGTCGATCTCCTCGCGCCCGAAGAGGCCGTTCTCACCGGCGTGCGGATTGAGGGCCGCGACCGCGATCCGCGGCGCACTGATGCCGGCCTTGCGCATGGTGCGGTCGACCAACTCGATGGCCTGGATGATGCTCTCATGGGTGATCTGGTCGAGCGCCTCGCGGAGTGAGACATGCGAGGTCACGCGCGACATCCATTGGCCGTCCAGCACATTCATTTCCGAGAAATAGCCGCGATGGCCCAGGAGGCTGGCGAACATCTTGTGCTCGTCCGGGAAGCGCCAGCCGCCGGCATGGAGGGCGGCCTTATTGAGCGGGGCGAAGGTGATTGCGTCGACCTCGCCGGCAAGCGCAAGCTTCACGGCCTCGGCCAGCGTTTCTCCGGTGAGGCGTCCTGACTCGGCGCTGGTCTCAGCCCGCTCCAGTTTCGCGGGATCGATATTGCCCAGATCGAGGACGGGTGTTTCGCCGGGGGCGACCGCTTCGGCGACCGAGGCGACGGACTTCAGCCGCAGCGACACGCCCGCATCGCGCATGCCCATTTCCAGCACGCGTCGGTCGCCGACAACCACCAGCCGCGCTACATTTGCAGCTACCCCGCTGGCCAGCAGCCGGGCGCAGATTTCCGGGCCGATGCCGGTCATGTCGCCGAGAAGAAAGGCAATGCGCGGAAGCTCAGCGGGAGGCGCTTCTTGGGACATGACAAATCTCGCTTGGAGACAGGCGTTTTATGAGAGATGCCGCCACGTCATCCTGCCGCTCGACCCATAAAAAGTCAACGAAATATTGTTGACAGTTTGCAATCTGGAGCAGACTCTCAAGCTGATTGCAGCGGAGAGAGATGCCATGGCCACCCAAGAGCAAAGCTCGCCCGGCTCGCCGCAGCCGGGCGCAGGCAACAGCATGCCGCCGCTGGCAGAGCGACATACGCGGCTGATGGAAGGCTTCATCTACCACCGGGTGCCGACCAAAGGCGCGGAGATTCATGTTGCCATTGCAGGCGAAGGGCCGCCACTCCTGCTCTTGCATGGCAATCCGCTAACGCATGTGAGCTGGCACCGGATCGCGCCGACACTTGCCAAGTCTTTCACCGTCGTCGCACCGGATCTACGGGGCTACGGCGATAGCTCGAAGCCGGACGGCGGACCCGATCACGCCGCCTACACTTTCCGCGCTATGGGCGAGGATGCCTTCGAAGTCATGTCGTATTTCGGCTTTAACTGCTTTGGCCTCGCTGGCCATGACCGGGGCGCGCGAGTCGGCTTCCGCATGGCACTCGATCGCCCCGAGCGCATCACGCGTTTCTGCGCGCTCGATATCATCCCGACCCATCACCTGCTGACCAATGTGACGCTGGGCTGGGGCCTAGAGAGCTATCACTGGTTCTTTATGGCGCAGAAGGCGCCGTTCCCGGAGAAGCTGATCTGCGCCGATCTCGACTATTACATCCAGTACAAGCTCAACAAGAAAGGCGTTGGGCTCGAGATCTTCACGCCCGAGGCGTTCAAAGAATATGCGCGCTGCACGACGCCGGAGCAGATCCATGCGGTGTGTGAGGATTACCGCGTGACGGTGACGCTCGACCTTGCCATGGACACTGCCGACTACGGCAAGCGGCAGATCACCTGTCCGGTGCTGGTGCTGTGGGGTACAAACAGCCATGTCGGCCGGCATCTGAAGCCAATCGAGGCATGGTCCCCCTGGGCGCCGGACTTGCGCGGCTGGGCGATCCCGACCGGCCACTATCCGGCTGAGCACCGCCCCGATCTGGTCTATGACAGCTTCTGGACCTTCTTCAATGGCGGCGAGCCGAGGCCGTATACGGACCCGGCCGCTTGAGTGCTGCTTGTCCTAACGATTGGCGCCGCGGATCGCGGCCGCCACTGCCTCGGTCACGTCGTCGGTGGGAGCGCTGCCGCCGAGATCCGGTGGTAAGGCTTCGCCCCGCTCCGTCACCGTCTCGATGGCGTCCATCAGCCGGCGCGAGGCCTGCGCCTCACCCAAATGGTCGAGCATCATTGCGGCCGTCCAGAACGAGCCGAGCGGATTGGCGATGCCCTTGTTCATGATGTCGAACGCCGAGCCATGGATCGGCTCGAACATTGATGGCCGGCGGCGCGTCGGGTCGATGTTGGCGGTCGCGCCGATACCCAGCGAGCCGCTCAGCGCGGCGGCGAGGTCGGACAGGATGTCGGCGTGCAGGTTGGTCGCCAGCACGGTATCGATCGATCCGGGCTTCAGCACCATCCGCTGGGTCATCGCGTCGACCAGCATCCAATCCACGTTCAGGTCCGGATAGTCCGCGAGCACCTCGCCCACAACGCTGTCCCACATGACCATGCCATGACGCTGCGCATTGGACTTGGTCACCACCGTCAGCAGCTTGCGCGGCCGCGACAGCGCCAGCTCGCAGGCAAACCGGGCGATGCGCTCCACGCCGACGCGGGTGAACACGGCGACATCCACACCCACCTCGATCGGCAGGCCCCGATGGGCGCGCCCGCCGACGCCGGCATACTCGCCCTCGCTGTTCTCGCGCACAATAACCCAGTCGATCTCTGCGCCAAGCTCGGGACGCAGTGGCCCCTGCACCCCCCGCAGCAGTCGGGTCGGGCGGACATTGGCATATTGGTCGAAGCCCTGGCAGATCGCCAGCCGTAGGCCCCAGAGCGTCACATCATCTGGCAGGTCGGGATCGCCGACCGCGCCGAAATAGATCGCATCGAAATCGGCAAGCTGCGCCAGTCCGTCTTCAGGCATCATGCGACCGTTGCGGCGGTAGTAGTCTGACCCCCAGTCGAAGCGCACGAAATCAAATCCGATGCCTTCCATCCCGCCGAGCACACCCAGCACCTTGATGCCGGCCTCGACCACCTCCGTGCCGATGCCATCACCGCCGATTACCGCAATCCTATGCCCCGGCATGGGCGCTCTCCTTCTCAATCAAGGCCACGATCGCGGCCGTCATGCCCTCGGTACCGGCGGTCCCGGCGATGTCGCCGGTGCGCGTCTGCGGCCGCCCCAGCGCTGCCGTCAGGGCCGGCTCGATGCGGGCTGCCGCCTCGACTGCCTCGCCGATGCCGCGGTTACGGCCCAGCCAGTCGAGCAGCATGCGCGTCGATTCGATCATGGCATAGGGGTTGGCAATGCCTTTGCCCGCGATGTCGGGAGCGGAGCCGTGGGTCGCCTGCGCCATTGCGATGTTGCCTTCGCCGATGCACAACCCCGGCGCCATTCCCAGGCCACCGACAAGCCCGGCTGCTTCGTCCGACAGGATGTCGCCGAACATATTGGTCGTCACCACCACGTCGAAGGTCTGCGGATCGCGGACGAGGCGCATGGCGAACGTATCGACGATCACTTCGTCGACCACCACGTCGGGGAAGTCCTTGGCGGCGCGGTAGCACTCCTCGACGAACATGCCGCAGCCCAGCTTGAAGACGGTGTTCTTGTGGACCAGCGTCAGCTTGCGCCGGCGCGACCTGGCGATTTCGAGCGCCGCGCGGGCGACGCGGTAGGAACCGGCGCGGGTGATGACGCGCACCGAAATGGTAATGTCGTCCGTCGGGCGGAACTCGCCCGATCCGGCGACAACATTGCGGTCGGGCTGAAAGCCTTCGTTGTTTTCCCGCACGATGACGAGATCGACGCCGTCATGCAGCGCGCCGAGACCGGGATAGGACCGGGTCGGGCGGACATTGGCGAACAATCCGAAATGCTTGCGCAGGATGGGATGCGGATTGATGGCGCCCGCCACCTTTGGATAGGCCTGATGCCCGATTGGGCCGAGGATGAAGCCGTCCAGTTTCGAGAGCGCCTCGAGCGTCCCTTCCGGCAGCGTCGAGCCATAACTGTCGAGCGCGGCCCTGCCAATCGGCATCGGCCGCCACGCGATCTGAAGACCGGACTGTTCGGCGGCCGCTTGGGCGACCCTCACGGCCGCCGGCACGACTTCCAGACCGATGTCGTCGCCTTCGAGCACGCCGAGCGTAAGATGAACCATGCCGCCCCTCAGCCGGCGATGGCGATGAGCGCCATCAGCGGCGTGATCGTCGGCAGCGTCTCCAGATCGCGCACGCGCTGGACGACCTCGTCGGCCTTGGCGCGATCGAGGCGGGCATGGGCGGCGCAATCCCGGAATTTGCCGGTGACCTCTTCATAGCTCATCGGATCGGCCGGACTGCCCTTGCCGAAATCGGCCCGCCCGTGCACCGTGCGTCCATCCTTCAAGGTGATATCGATCAGCGTCGTCATCTTATGGTAGCCGGCCTTCTCCGCAACCTCGTCGACGGCGAAGTCTATCCTTTCGATCATCGCCTTGACGTCGGGGCGCTGTGTGGTCTCGTCGGTGAATTCGGACAGGCCGGCGCGGCCGTCGAGCAGCAGGATCGCCATGCAGAATTCCATGGAAAACTTGGCCTGCAGCTCGTTCTGCGGCCGATGATGGATCAGCGCATTGGGCATGTTCGAGTTGGTGCCGACGCGCACCCGCTCGACGTCCTGCGCCTTGATGCCATGCTCGCGGATCAGACGCAGCATCTCGGTCATGCCGGGATGGGTGAGTGAGCCGGAGGGGTGCGGCTTGATGGAAATGCCGGGGCTGGCAAAAGTCCAGGGTGCGCCGAGTTGATCGAGGATCGCGCCCTCGTCATAGCCGCCACCTGCGGCGCGGAAGAAGCCGCGGGGCGCTTCCAGGATCTTGTCGGTCGCGGTCCAGCCCGAGGCCGCGAACTGCGCGGCAACGACGCCGCTCTCGGAGGCGCGTCCGGCATGGAACGGCTTGGTCATCGTGCCGAAATTTTCGCGCAGACCGGCGGACTGGCTGCCTGCGATGGATAAAGCGCGCGCCGTCGCCTCGCGATCGAGCTTCATGAGGGCCGCACTCGCCGCAGCGGCCGCGAAGGTGCCGCAGGTCGCGGTGGCGTGGAAGCCGGTCTGATAATGGCGCGGATTGATCGCCTCGGCGATCTTGCACTCGACCTCCACGCCGAGGTGATAGGCCCGCATGATCTCCCGCCCGGACGCGCCGACAAACTCGCCCACAGCCAGCGCCGCTGGCAGTGCTGGCGCGGTGGGATGGGTGAGGAGCCCATAAACCCGGTCCTCGGCGACGGCGAGTTGGGTGTCGTCGTAATCATCGGCATGAATGCCCACGCCATTGGCAAAGGCGGCAAAGCGCGGCGCGACCTTGCGCCCCGCACCGATCACGGTGGCGGCGCCGGCTGCTAAGCCGAGGCTGTCGAGATGGCGTCGCACCAGCGCTCCACTTTGCGCAACGGAACCGGAAAGCGCAAGGCCGAGGCCGTCCAGGATCGATTTCTTGCCGAGCGCCACCACTTCGTCCGGCGGATCGGCTGCTTTTGTCGCGACGATGAACTCAGCGACGTAGCTGGTGAGGCCCTGGTCCTGGCGAACGGTGTCCTGCATGACGATCCCCGAGCTCTACGAGACAACTCTCGTCATGAAGGCTGCACAATTGCAAACTGTCAACAATTTCTTGTCAACAATTTCTTACCGTCAATTTCTCAAGACCGAGACTTGCGCCTTTGTGCGAGCGCAGCGCGTTTTGTGCGCGACATGCCGTTCACAATGTGGGCGCGGCCGGCGGCAAAGGCCCGAGCCGGGTCATGCGCGGCGACGGCATCGACAATGGCCCGATGCTCTGCGTTGGAGACATCTAGCACATCGCCGCTCGCGAGAGCCCGGTAGCGCTGTATGTGAAGCTCTCGGGCCAGGCTCAGATAGATCTGCGCCAGCCGGCCATTGCCGCACAGGCGCGCAATTTCAGAATGGAACTGAAGATTAACGGGGTAGTATTGGCTCACCTCGCCTGTTCGGGCGATGTCCTCCATTTTTTCGACCAGAGCGCTGAGCTTTTCGATCCCCTCGTCAGTAATGCGTTCCGCCAGCAGCATCGTCATGCAAGCAAAGACACCAGCGCGCGCCTCGGAGACCTCGCGCGCTTCCTGCTCGCTCAGCTCACGCACGAAGAAGCCGCGATTGGGGATGAGCTGGATCAGGCCGAGCGCCGCAAGCGCACTACAGGCCTCGCGGATCGGACCACGGCTGACACCGAAGCGCTGAGCAAGCGCATTTTCGTTGATGCGCTCGTTCGGGGTGAACTCGCCATCGACGATCATCCGTTCGATCTCGGTCTGCACAACATTGGAAAGCGAGCGTGTGCGCAGGAAATCAAGGGGCGAGAACTCCGGTGTATCGGCGGGACTGTCGGTCATAAGAGGATGTTCCGATCCTTTGGCCCCAATGACCATGCCGATCTGGGCAAGCCGCTCGTATTTGCCGCTGCGTTCACAGCCTTCCTCCGATCTGCGGACACGCATAACGCGTGCCAAGCTTGAGGCGCATAACGGAAAGGCCCATGGGTTTTGTCAAGCGCATCAGGTGCATAACGGCATTTGCTATCATCCCCTGCCCTCTCTTTCGCTCATGCTGCCAAGCAGCGGCACACGGTTAGCGATGAAGACCACGCCGAACGACACGATGAGAAGCAGAATAGCGAGCACGGAAATGGCGCCGAAATCGCCACTCTCGTTGAGGTCATAGATGATTACCGAAACGAGCTTGGTGTTGGCAGTGGTGAGGAGGATCGTCGCCGACAACTCCCGAATGGTGCCGATGAAGACGAAGCACCAGGCCGCGACGATACTGGTGCGCAGCAGCGGCGCCGTGATCTGCCAAAGGCTCTGCAAACGCGTGGCGCCGAGAACTCGGCTGGCTTCCTCAAGCTCGGGATGAACGCCATGGAAAGCCGCAGACAATTGCTGAAAGCCAGCAGGCAGCTCCAGCGTAAGGAAGGCAATCAGCAGGATCCACAGCGTTCCGTAAAGCCGGAAGGCCGGATTGGCATAGGCGAGGAAGAGGCCTACGCCAAGCACGATACCGGGTACGGCGATCGGGGCGGTTGCCAGCCAGCCTAGGAGTGGCGCGCCGCGCACAAGCTTGCGCGCCGCGATATAGGCGATTACCAGCGCCATGCCGGTGACAATAGTCGCGGTCAGAAGACCGAGCACCAGCGTGTTCCAGATCGCGAGACGCGTGCTGGAGAAGTCGAACAGCACGAATTCGAAATGATGGAGCGTGAGTGTCTCCCAGGTCAGTGGCTCGGCGATGGTATGGGTGAGCGACACCTTCAGAAGCGCCGCATAGGGGAACAGGATCGTCACACATAGGATGAGCACCACATAGGCCCAGGCTGCCCAGGCCCAGCGGCCAAGCTTTGTGCGCCGCGCCACGCCGCTTTTGCCGCCGATGACGGTATAGCCGCGCTGGCCGAGCAGCCATTTCTGTCCTTGCAGCAGAAGCATGGTCACGATCAGGAGCGGCAGGGCGCTTGCGGCAGCAAGCTCGAGATGCGGCGGAAACTGGAAGAAGCTCCAGATTTTGGTGGTGATCACATGGAAGCCGGCTGGAAGAGCCAGGATCGCCGGGGAGCCGAACATGGTGAGCGCCTGAACCACGGCCACCAGCGATCCGGCGAGCATGGCCGGCATCACCAGCGGCAGGGTGATCCTTCGCAGCGTGGTGCCCTGCCTGCCGCCCAGGATGGCCGAAGCCTCCTCAAGGTCGCTCGGTACCTTGTCGAAGGCGTTGGCGACGAGGGTGAACACGAACGGGAACGAATAGCAGGTGATGGCGAAGGTGAGGCCGCTGAACGTGAAAATATTGAAGAGGTAGTCGGACGGCTCGCCGCCCGTCGCCCAGCGATAGATGCCGTTCAAAATACCGGTATTGGGAGCGGCAAGCATTTCCCAGGCGATTGCGCCAATAAAGGGCGGCGTGACGAAAGAGGCGGTCACCAGGGTGCGGATGAAGCGACGGCCCGGCATGTCGGTGCGGGCCACCAGCCAGGCCAGCGGCGTTGCCACGACACACGAGAAAACGCCGACCGAGAGGGCCATCGCGAGCGCGATAAGAAAAGCGCGCCGGATGGTTGGATCGGTGAGGAGCCGCTCGAAGTTGGCGAGGGTCGGCGAACCGCTCTTGGTCACCACGGCATAGTACGCAATAAAGCCAAGCGGCAGCAGCACCAGCACGCAAAGCACAGCCGCGAGCAAAATGAACAGCGGAGCCGAGAGGTCAAAACCGACCACTCGGCTGCTGCTCCTGCCCGGAAGGGTCAGCGCGGGGTTGGCGACGCGCGCCTCACGTTCCGAAATATTGCTCATACTTCTGCTTGATCGTGTCCGTCGCATCGCGCACTTCGGCCGGATCGGACTCGATGAACTTGATCTGCGAGAGCGGCGTGCGGCTCGCCTTCTCTTTCACATCCGGACGCACCGAGCGCAGGCCGCCGAAGTCCGAGTTGAGCTGCTGGGCTTCATGGCTGAACATGAAGCTGTAGAACAGCTTGGCGGCATTGGGGTGCTGCGCGTGGGCAAGGATTGCGGCATTGCCGTAAGCGATCGAGGTGCCTTCAGTCGGATAGACGATCTTGATCGGCACATTTTTTTCCTGAAGGATAAAGATGTTGTACTCATTGCCGTCCGCTTGGATCGGCCGCTCACCCTGTGACAGGATTTTGGGCGGCTCGGTCGAGGACTGCACCTGCATGACGTTCTGCTGACCAAGTTTTTGGAAGTAGTCCCAGCCCAGGAGCTTACTCAGGGCATAGGTGGCGGTCATCACATTGCCACTGTAGCCGGGATGCGCCTTGACGATCTTGCTCTTGTATTTGGGGTCCAGGAGATCGGTCCACGTTTTAGGCGCGTCCTCCGGTTTGACGAGATCAGACCGGTAGGCGAGCACGGTCAGCGTGGCGCGAAAGGCCGCATATTGGCCATCAGGATCGCGGTCGTCCTTCGGCCAGAGTTTGGCGACGTCCTCAGGGACGGCAGGCGTCAGCCAGCCCTGATCCTTGAACACCAGAAAATGCGCCGCGTCCGACGTCTCGATCACATCGGCATTGTAGACGCCGCTCGAATATTCCTGGCCGATTCTTTGGAAGATGCGCTCCGATCCCGCCCGCTCGACCTGGACCTTCATGCCTGGATATTTGGACTCGAACAGGTTGGCGAGCTTCTCGGCCACCTGCACGTCCGTTGAGGTGTAGTAGACGACGGTCCCTTCTTTCGCCGCCGCTGCCACGAGGTCCGGCGTAACCGTATAGGGCGCCGGCGGCGCTGCCTGCGCCGCTTCGCCAAGGCATAGACCGGCCGCCAGCGTGGCGGCGAAGAGAGCTGACCGTTTCATCATTTTTCCTCCCTATTGTGCAAGCGCCCGGCACGAATCCGGCGGGCAATGAAGCCAGACCTGCTGGCCTGCCGGGATCGCGACATCGACGGGGGCAATGGCGCGGACCGTCTCGCCGCCGGAGAGGCCGAGAAGGTAATCCCGATGCGAGCCGAGATAAGTTTGACGGATGACCTCGCCGGTTGCCCAATTGCTCTGCGCGTCCGCGGATCTTTCCATGCAGAGGCGGACGTCGTGATGGCGCACCGAGACGGCGGTCTCACCGCTGCCGCCAAAGTCACCGCTTCCACAGCGCAGGATCAGCCCGCCGCCGACATCGACCGCATCGGTACCAACTTTGCGACCGGTGAAGACGTTCGTGCCACCGATGAACTGGGCTACGAACCGGGATCGCGGGCGTTCATAGATGTCCTGAGGCGTTCCTGCCTGTTCGACCTTGCCATGGTTCATGACCACGATGGTGTCGGCGGCGGTCATCGCCTCGGTCTGATCGTGCGTCACGTAGATCGTGGTGTAGCGGAAGGCATCGTGCAGGCGGCGGATCTCGAAGCGCATTTCCTCCCGAAGATTGGCGTCGAGATTGGAGAGAGGCTCATCAAGTAGCAACGTCTCCGGCTCGATAACGAGCGCCCGCGCCAGCGAGACGCGTTGCTGCTGCCCGCCCGACAGCTCGCCCGGATAGCGCTCGCCCAACGCGGAAAGCTTCGTCGCCTCGAGGATCCGGCCCACTTTGCTGCGGATCTCGGTTTCACTGAGGCGCCGCAAACGTAATCCATAGGCGACATTTTCGAGCACCGTCATATGCGGCCAGAGCGCATAGCTCTGGAAAATCATCGACATATTGCGGGTTTCGGGGGGATCTGCGGCCCCTGCGGAGGAAACTACACGGCCGCCAACGCGGATATTGCCGCTGGTGGGAGGCACGAAACCGGCGATGAGGCGGAGGGTTGTCGTCTTGCCGCAGCCTGAGGGGCCGAGGAGACAGACGAGACTGCCCTTCTCGATAGCCAGATTGACGTTGTTCACCACCGTCAGCTCGCCATAACGCTTGGTCAGCCCCTCCAAATCCACAAAGGCCATGACGTTTCCTCGCTGCCGTTCCGGCATGTCGCGTTCGCAACGAGAACTCGATCTGCATCTGTCAATTGTCAACAATAAACTAAAAATTTGATGCTTGGGGAAGCGATGAAGCTGTCATCCGAACAGCAATGACAGGCCGAGAAATACAAGTGAGCCGGCCGCGAGCATCGTAAGCGCGCTCGCCCTGTAGCTCAGGACGGCGAGCCCGACGGCTACGGCCACCAGCCACGCGATCCAGCCGCCATGAGCCCGGAGCAGCAGCGAGGCGACGCTTGAGAGGACGAGACCAGCGGCGATCGGGGCTAGTCCCTTCGTCACCGCCTGCTGCCAGCCTAGCGCCTGGGCGATTATGCCAGAAATAAGCGACGGCAAAGAGGAGCAGCGAGGAAGGCAGGAAGATTGCAAGAGTGGCAACCAGCGCACCGAGCCAACCGGCGACATGCCAGCCGATCAGTGTGACGAGCAGCGTGCCGGGTCCGGGCGCCACGCGGGAGACGGCGAACAGTTGGGCAAATTCGGTCGCGCTGAGCCAGTGCTCCTGATCGACAACGGCCCGCTGCATGTCGCCCAGGATCGGCACGCCGCCGCCGATCGTCATCAGCGAAAGCGGGGCGAACACCAGGGCGAGGGCGAGAAGGAGATTATCCTTGATCACGGTTGCCCCTTCGGAGCGCAAAGCCAATCCCAACCGGGGCCAGCACGCAAATCAGCAGCACAACAGAGAGATGAAACACACCGGAGCCGATGACCGTGACGGCGAAGAGCGAGGCGGATACCCAATCCATGCAGGCGTGTCGGGCGGCGCGATAGCCGACCGACAGCGACATACCGATCGCGGCAGCAGCGATGCCGGAAAGCAGGGCGCCAAATATCGGTGAGGCAGCGAGTTGTAAGATCAATGAACCGGCCAGAACGATGACGATCGCCGGCGGAACCACCACGGCCGCGAGCGCGGCGGCGGCACCCGCCATACCGCGGCAGCGATAGCCTATCCAGATTGCAAGATTGGTGACGTTGATACCGGGCAGCGCCTGGCTGATCGCCAAGCCGGTCAGGAATTCCTCCTCCGTCAGCCAAGCCCGCCGCAACACGAATTCGGTGTGCATGATGCCGCTGATACCGCCCCCGAAGCTGGTGATGCCGAGTTTAGTGCAGGCCGCGATCAATGACCCCAGCCCGGGTTGAACCCGCCGGGCAGAGGTTTGCCCTATGCGTTCCTTCATTGAGCCTCTGTCAGTCGTGCTAGTGACGAGCCGATTGGATAGCGTAGGCCAATTTTGTAGACTGTTGACAGTTTTCAGTAAACAACTATCCTGCCGTTAATGAGTACGGAAATCGAGCTATTGCGGACGCATTCGCTGGCGAGCGCGCTGCGCCAGGAGATCGAAAGATTGATCCTGGCGGGAGAATTCGCGCCGGGCGATCGCATTAATGAGAACCTGCTTGCCTCGCGTTTCGCGGTGAGCCGGGGACCCGTGCGCGAGGCTTGCCGTGCCTTGGTCGAGAAAGGCTTTCTCGAGCTAATCCCCAAAAGAGGTGTCTTTGTCCGCCGCCTCGATGAAGTGCAGGCGGGTGACCTCTATGACGTGCGGGCGGGATTGTTCGCGGCGGGCGCACGCCTGTTCGCCATGCGGGCTTCAGACGATCAGCTTGCCAGGCTCGAGGAACTCGTCAGCCTTATGGACGAGGCAGCCGGCGACAATGCCCTCGATGACTACTATCCACTCAATCTGGCATTTCACGAGGCTATTCTTGCGGGCGCGGGCAATACGCGCCTCTCGTCGGCCTATCGCGAGTTGATCAAGGAACTGCATCTCTTTCGAGAGCGCGGTCTGCTCCATGGCGGTGGTCTGGCGATCTCGAATGCCGAACATCGCGACATTCTCGGCGCGCTGCAGCGGCGCGATCCGCAACAGGCCATGGAGATGGCTTTCATCCATGTCGAGCGGGGAAAGGCGCGCATGGTCCTTGCGGCCGCGCCGGGAGTGCATGCAGGAGCCGCCTGAGCGCGTCGGCGACAAGACTGTAAAGGGGCAGGGAGGATGGGCCATGAGGAAACGAGGATGGAGCACATGGTCAGGAGTGCTGGCGTTTGCCGCGGTTGCCGCTGCGGCTATGGTTACAGCGTTCGCGGCGGATAAATATCCGAGCGAGGTTGTAAAGCTGGTGACGCATTCCAGTCCCGGTGGTGGGAGTGATGTGTTCCTGCGCGAAATGATCCCGCATCTTTCGCCCATTCTCGGCGGCACCCTGATCGTCGACAACATTAAGGGCGGGAGCGGTGCGAAAGCCGTGGCGACGGTTGCGGCCGCCAAGCCAGATGGCGCGATGTTCTACGCGACCACGCCGACCTACATTTACACCTCGCTACTCAGTCATCCGCCGGCGACCTATCAGGATCTGGAGCCGCTGGTAAACGTCTTTTATGACCCCGAGGTGATTTATACCGCCTCGGATTCGGCATTTCCGGACCTCAAATCGGTGATCGCAGCCGCCAAGTCGGGGCGGGGCAAATGGGGCGCCGCCAATCCTGCCTCGCTGGAGCGCCAGGCGCTCGAGGAGATCAAGCGCAAAACCGGCGCAAATGCCTCGATCGTGACGTTCGAGGGCGGCGGCGATATGCTGATCAATATACTCAATCACAATCTCGATGCCGGGGTTGGCGAGGTCCAGGAAATCCGCGCTCAGCTCGATGCTGGAAAAGTGCGGATGCTGGCCGTGATCGGCGACCAGCGGCTCGAGCAATTTCCGGACATGCCGACGGCCAAAGAGCAGGGCGTTGATGTCGCCGTGCTGAAATTCCGTGGGCTTGCCGGTCCGAAGAACACCCCGCCCGAGGTTATCGCCGCCTGGGAGACCGCGATCCCGATGCTCCTCGCCGATCCGGCCTACAAGAAGCTGTACACGGAGAACAATCTCCAGCCCGGCTTCATGAAACATGACGACTACGTCAAGTTCATCGGCCGATTTGCGGACGAGACGAAGGACTTCCTGCAGCAGAGCGGCGTTATCCAGTAGGCCACCGCTTCGCGCTGGGCCGGAGATCATGCCATGAACCGCGATGTTGCCTGCGGGACCGTCACCTTGATCATCGCCATTGCCTATTACCTCGCAGCGACGGCAATTCCGGCGAGCCTGCTTGCCGATGCTGTGGGTCCCGGCGGCCTGCCAAAGGCTTATGCCTGGGCGCTCGGCATCCTGTCGCTGCTGCTGATCGGCCGTGCGTTTGTCACGCAGCCGGCCCCGCGCGAGGAGGCGTCCGTGCGGAGGGCGCTTCCATCCGAGCGAACAATCCCGGAGCCGGTCAGACCTCACCCGGCGATGTCCTTCAGGCAGGCTGCGGTGATGCTCGCAATCGGCGCGGCTTATATTCTGGCGCTGCCGTGGATCGGCTATGCTCTGGGCGTCGGACTTCTGATCCTGACAACCGTTTTCTACCAGAGCGGAAAGCGCGAGCCCTCGGCCGTCCTCGTCGCGGCGGCGGGCGCCGTGCTGTTCTGGGCGGTATTCGTGCTGGTGCTAGACATCCCGGAGCCGGTGGGCTTCTGGCCTGCGCTCCTGGGCTTCTGAGGAGCCGGACCATGGAAAGTCTGGCCTCTATTTTTGTTGCACTCTTTACGACCCCGATCATTCCGGCGGCCATCGTCGGGGTGGCCTGGGGGATACTCGGCGGAGCGATGCCGGGAATATCGCCCTCGATTACCATGGCATTGCTGCTGCCGTTCACCTATGGAATGCACCCTTCCGCGGCGGTGGTTCTGCTCGGCTCGGCCTATTTCGGCGCTGAATATGGCGGATCGATTCCGGCGATATTGATCCGCACGCCCGGGACTAACGCGGCTGCGGCAACGCTGCTCGACGGCTATGCCATGAACCAGCAGGGCAAGGCTGGCGAGGCACTCGGCATCTCGCTTTACTCCGGCGTGGTAGGGGGCATCTTCGGGCTCCTAATGCTGATTGCGCTGACCCGCCCGTTGTCTCAGATCGCACTCGCCTTCCAGCCGTCCTCTTATTTTGCCCTCGGCATACTCGGGCTCAGTGTCATTGCTTCGCTCTCCGGAGGCTCCCTCCTGAAGGGCCTCATGGCCGGCGTCCTTGGCCTGATGATCGCATCCATTGGCACCGATCCCGTAACGGGCATGAACCGCTTCACTTTGGGCAGTCCCGAGCTTCTCTCCGGCATTCCCCCGATCCTGGTAATGGTCGGCCTCTATGCCGTGAGCGAGCTGCTGGTTCCATCCAGCGACAATCGCGAAAAAGCCGACGCGTCGAAGGCGCGCATCGTGTTTCCCTCCGGCGCGGTCTGGCGGCGAATTGCGCTGCCGCAGATGATCGGCTGCGTGGTCGGCTTGATCGAGGGCGTGACACCTGGCGCGGGCGGCACCGTTGCGTCATTCCTCGCCTATAACGAGGCGCGGCGTTGGTCGCCGCATAAGGAGGAGTTCGGCCACGGCGCGCCGGAGGGCATTGCCGCGCCGGAGGCAGCCAATACCACGACCTCGAAGACGGCGCTGATACCCATGCTCAGCCTTGGCATCCCCGGCTCGAATTCGGCCGCGGTTTTGCTTGGCGGCTTCCTGATCCAGGGCGTCATCCCCGGCCCGATGCTGTTCGTCCAGCATGGCGATCTGGTGCGAGATCTCTATCTCGGCCTCGGGGTCAGCATCGTGGCGCTCGTCGCGGTGGGCTATCTCATCATGCCGCCGTGCATTTGGCTGGTGAACCGGCCCAAACCGTATTTGATGGCGTTCGTCTTCGCCCTGGTGCTCTCGGGGGCCTATGCGGTGGAGAATAGCCTGTTCCAGGTCGGCCTGGCGCTTGCTTTCGGTGTTGTCGGGTTCCTTATGCGTTATGTCCGGATGCCGCTGCTGCCGATGGTGCTGGGTGTTGTGCTGGGTTTCATGGTCGAGTCCAATTTCCGCCGGGCGCTGGTTCTCTCCGGAGGCGACCTGACGGCCTTTTTCACCGATCCAATCTCGGCCGGGCTGCTCACTCTGTCCGTGATCTTTGTCATCACCGCTCTCATCCGTCATTGGCGGGACAGCCGCCGCGGCGGCGCGGTATTGGAGGCCTATCGTTGAGCGTCTCTTCATCGCCCTCCCCCACCGTCAGCGAGCATATTGCCGATTGGCTGGCCGCTCTGGCCGATAAGGATTTCGAGCCGGCCGTCATTGAAACCGCGCGCAAGCTCGTCGTCGACATTACCGGGCTTTGTATCGCCGCCAGGCATGAACCCTACATTGCCGCGACGCTCGGAGCCGTCGATCGCGGCGGCCAGTGCACCGCCCTCGGGCATGGCAGCGATTTCGACGCCTTCGGGGCTGCGCTCCTCAACGGAACGGCGGCTCATGGCGAAGATTACGACGACACCTTCGAGGGCGGCCCCATTCACGCAGGCGCGGTCATCGTTCCCGCGATCCTGGCGGTCGCTCAGCGCGAACAGCTCAGCGGCGAGCGGGTGCTGCTCGGCATCGCCTCCGGTGTTGAGCTGTTCTGCCGGCTGGCGCTGGTTGCGCCCAAGGCGATCCATGCCGCCGGGTTTCATCCGACCGCGGTTCTCGGCGCACTCGCCGCCGCCGGCAGCGTCGGCGCCGCCCTCGGCCTGCCGCGGCAGCAGATCGCCGCCGGGCTTGGGATTGCCGGAAGCATGGCTGCGGGCATCATCGAATATCTGGGGGACGGGAGCTGGACCAAGCGCATGCACGCCGGCTGGGCCGCGCAGTCCGGTATTCGTGCGGCGCTGATGTCGCGCGGCGGCTTCATCGGCCCGCGCGCGGTGCTGGAGGGCCGGCACGGCTTCTTCAAGGCGTTCGCACCCTCGCGCCAGCCTGACTTCGCTCCGCTCTTCGAGGGCTTGGGTTCGCGCTGGATTATGGAGACCATCGCGTTCAAGCCCTATGCCTGCGGGACCATGACCCAGCCTTTCATCGATTGCGCCATCGCGCTGGCCGGGCGCGGTGTTGCTGTCGGCGATGTCGTTGACATCCTATGCACGGTGGGGGAGGGAACCGTGCATCGGCTCTGGGAGCCGCTGGATCTCAAGCATCGCCCGCCCACTGCCTATGCCGCGAAGTTCTCGACGCCCTATTGCATGGCCATCGGCTTTGTTGAGGGAAAAGCGGGCCTTGCTCAGTTCACCGAGGAGAAGATCGCCGATCCGCGTGTGCTCGGCCTTGCCGGGAAAATTCGCTATGAGATCGATCCGGACGACGAATATCCGCGCAATTTCACCGGTCATATCATCGCGCGCACCACCGACGGAGCCGTGCACGACATCCGCCAGCCCTATATGCGCGGCGGCGCCCATGCGCCGCTGCCCGCCGCCGAGATCGAGACCAAATTCGCCGACAATGCCCGCTTCGGCGGATGGTCACCCGAGCGCGCCGAGCGCTTTCTCCTGATGGCGGCAAAGCTTTTCGAGGCGGCCGATATCGATTTGATCCGGGAGTTCGGCGCATGAGCGCGGGGCAGGAACTCGAAGGACTTGTCGCGATCGTAACGGGCGGCGGGCGCAATATTGGCCGCGCGATCGCGCTCGAGCTGGCGAGCGCCGGGGCGGCGGTGGTCGTCAATGCTCGCCAATCGGCGGCAGAGGCACAGGCATTGGCCGAGGCGATCGCCGTCGGTGGTGGCCGCGCAATCGTATCTCTGGCCGATGTCACCGATCCCACCGCGGTCGAGCGACTGATCGCGGCTGCTGTCGATGCTTTCGGTGGGGTCGACCTTCTCATCAACAATGCCGCTGTGCGCCGCGAAACCCCGATCGAGGAACTCGAATTCGCCGAGTGGCGCGAGGTGCTCTCCATCATTCTCGATGGCGCCTATCTGACCAGCCGGGCGGCCCTGCCGCATCTTGCCCGCTCCGGCCGAGGCGCGATCGTCAACATTGGCGGCCTCAGCGCTCACACCGGCGCCGCGGCCCGCGCGCATGTGGTGACGGCAAAGGCCGGTCTCGCCGGCCTCACTCGCGCGCTGGCCCATGATCTCGCCAAGCGCAATATCACGGTCAACTGCGTCGCTCCCGGCATGATCGACACGGTGCGCGAGCGCACCGCACCGCGTGACCCCTCGCATCATGCGCACCACCAGCCGCTGCGCGGGCAGCGCGGCGCGCCCGAGGACATCGCCGGTTGTGTGCGCTATCTCTGCGGCCCGGCGGCACGGTACATCACCGGTCAGACTATCCACGTCAATGGCGGGATCTTCATGGCCTGAGCGGCGCACGTCCGGCTGTGATTTGCTGGCCTGATTCTTTGCCTCATTTGGAGCACGATTCCCATGGAAGTCACTCAAACACTGGCCAACTATGTCGTGGCTGCCCCCGTCGACAGCGTGCCGGAGCCGGTGCGCCGGGAGGCAGTGCGCTCGCTTTTCAACTGGGTCGGCTGTGCCGTTGGCGGCTCGCAGCACCCGACCGTGAGCGTCGCGCTCGAAGCCCTGGCGCCGTTCGCTGGACAGGCTCAGGCAAGCGTGCTCGGCCGCAGCGAGCGTCTCGACATCATGAATACGGCGCTCGTCAACGGCATCGCGAGCCATGTGTTCGATTTCGACGATACACATCTGAAAACCATCATTCATCCCGCCGGCCCCGTCGCTTCGGCCATTCTGAGCCTCGCTGAGCTTCGCCCTGTCACGGGGCGCGACTTCCTCCATGCCTTCATCCTCGGGGTCGAGGTCGAATGCCGCATCGGCAATTCTGTCTATCCCGCCCATTACGATGTCGGCTGGCACATCACCGGGACTGCCGGCGTCTTCGGTGCGGCCGCCGCCACTGGGCGTCTGCTCGGGCTGGACCAGCAGCGCATGGCCTGGGCGCTCGGCATTGCCGGGACCCAGTCATCCGGCTTCCGCGAGATGTTCGGCACGATGTGCAAGAGTTTCCACCCCGGACGCGCAGCACAGAACGGCCTGCTCGCCGCGATCCTGGCCGAGCGCGGTTTCACCTCATCGAACCGCGTCCTTGAGGCCCCGCGCGGCTTCGCTAACGTGATGTCGACCGAACGGGACTTCAGTGAGATCACCGATGGGCTCGGTGAGCACTTCGAGATCGCGCTCAATACCTACAAGCCTTTTGCCTGCGGTATCGTCATTCATCCCTCGATCGACGGATGCATTCAACTCCGCAATGAATTCGGCCTGACCGCAGACCAGATCGAGCGGATCGATCTGAAGGTGGCGCCGCTGGTTCTGGAGCTCACCGGCAAAAACACGCCGCAGATCGGGCTTGAAGGCAAATTCAGCGTCTATCATTCGGCAGCGATCGCGATCGTCCGCGGGCGCGCGGGCGAAGAGGAATACAGCGACGAAGCGGTCAGCGATCCTGTGGTGGTTGCGCTGCGTGACCGGGTGAAGGCCAACGCGCTCCCAGAGATCGCGGACGACGAATGTCATATCACCGTCACCTTGAAGACGGGGCAGATTCTCGAAAAGCATGTGGATCACGCAATCGGAAGCCTGGCTCGTCCCATGACAGACGCCGATCTCGACCAAAAATTCTTCGGCCTCGCGGAGCCCGTTCTGGGCAGAGAAGCTTGCGAGCGAGTGCGTGAGCTCTGCTGGCGGGTCGAGCAGCTGGATGACGCCGCAAATGTCGCCCGCGCAGCGGCAAAAGCCTCTGCCGGACGGTTGTCGCTGGCGTAATCACCCGACAGCCGCGGATCCGCTCTAATCGCGTGCGGCGGGGCGCAGGATGAGCTGACGCATTGCGGCGGGATCGAAATAGGTGCGCACAACCTGCCTCACCTCGTCCAGGCTTATGCTGTCGGTCGCGGCCCTACGCTCCTCGTCGTAATGCGTGCTGAGGCCATCGAGCCAGAGGCCAAGCAGGTGGTCGGCGAGCCCTGCGTTACCGTCCGCGCTGAGCAGATAAGAGCCGTTGAGGCTGCTCTTGGCGTTGGCCAACTCGCGCTCGCCGGGGCCATCGCGCTGGAAGGTGGCGAGCGTATCGCGCACTGCGCGCAGCGCCTCCTCCATCCTCCCCGCCTGGGTCGAAAGAGTGCCGAGGAGGAATGATGCGGTCGGATCGGTCAGCAGGTGGGTTGAGATCGCGTAGGTCAAGCCGCGCTTTATGCGAACTTCCTGGGTGAGCCTTGCATCGAAATTGCCGCTGCCCAGGACGTGCGTAAGCGCAAGCGCCGGGAAATAACCCGGATCGCCTGCCCTCGGCATAGGCAGGGCGAAGACGGCAGTCTCCACGGGCTGCCCATCGGATGCCGGAATGGCAGCTGCGAACGGCGCGAGTTCTGCGGGCGGCAGGGGCTCGGGCGCAGTTCCCTCAGGCAGGCCGGCGAAGAGACCGTCGACGAGCGCGGTCGCCTCCTGCGGTGTGAGCGCGCCGACGATGACCACCTGCAGCCCGCTCCTGCGCAGCAGCTGACGGCGCTGCGCCGCGATATCGTCGTCGGTAAGCCGGGCGAGCGTTTCGGCCGTTCCCCGCACAGCTCGCGCATAAGCGTGACCGGCAAACGCGGTCTCATAGAAAAGCCGCAACGCCAGCCGATCGGGATTGTGCCCGTCCTGTGCTACTGCTGCGATCTTCTGGCGGCGCGCGCGTTCGAAATCGGCCGGCCGCAGCTGCGGCTCGGTCAAAGCGAGCCGAAACAGTTCCGCTGTAACAGGCAGATGCCGGCTCACCGATACGAAGCCGCCAGAGAAAGCCGTGTGCGAGACCGAGAACGACAAGCGGCTGCCTAGCGTATCCAGCCTGCCCTGGAAGGCCTCGGCGTCGAGCCCTCCAGCACCCTGGTCAAGCAGTGCGGCGAGCACATCGCCGGCGCCCTCCTTGCCAGGCGGGTCTTCGAGGCTGCCACCGCGCATGGCGAAACGGAGCGCAACCAGTGGCAGGCCGTGCTCTTCGACAAGCCACAGGCCGACACCACCTGGCGTTTGCAGCACCTGCACCTCGCGGGCTTCCGCAAGGCGTGGCAACCATGCCAGCGCGAGCAGGGCAAGGCCGAGAGCGAAGCCTCGGATGTGCCTCTCATCGGGAAACCTCTTGCTGCCTGCGCTCGGGCCACAGCAGGCCAGTGACGGATCGGCGGGCGATGAGGAAAGCGCGTGCGGCCTGTTCGACATCGGATATCTCGACGCGCGCCAGCCGCGTCTGGAGTTCGACGATATCGGTAAGGCTCCGTCCTGCGGCGAGCGCCTCGCCATAGCGGCTGGCCAGCTGCTGCTGGCTGTCGCTGTCGAGGATGAGCCCAGCCTCGATGGCGGACTTAGCCCGCGCCAGCTCACTCGCGGTGATGCCGGAGGCGATGAGATCGGCGAGCACAGCATCCAGGGCGTCCTCGGCCGCGCCCGCGTTCCCCCCTTCGGGAAGACGGATAAAGAGCGCGAATTCGCCGCTATCGCGGCGGTCGCCGAAAAATTTCGCGCCGGCGCCCAGCGCCAGCCCGCGGCGATGAACGAGGGCGCCGCTCAGCCGACTCGCTTCGCCGGCGCCAAGAATGGCGGCGAGCAGTTCGAGGCTTTCCGCCTGCATTGGGGCGGCGGTTCGATAGCTTGGCGTCAGATAGTAGCGTACCAGCGTCGGCTGGGCGGCACGCCCATCGGTCATCTCGACTCGCCGGGCGGCGGTCGGCTCGGGCTCAACAACGGGCTCGCGGGGTGGCGGCACGCGACCCACAACTGTCCCATAGGTGTCGCCGGCCAGCTTTCGGATCTCGTCAGGCGTCACATCGCCTGCGATCACCACGATGGCATTGGCGGGAACGTAGAAGCTGCGATAGGCGGCGAGCGCATCGTCGCGCTTCAGGGTGAGGATCTCGTCCGCCGCTCCGATGGGCGGGCGGCCATAGCTATGATGCGGATAAAGGGCCGCCATCATCTTTTCGCCGAGCAGCCGCAGAGGATCGCTCTCGATCACCAGCCGGCGCTCCTCGCGCACAACGGTGCGCTCCGTCGCTACCTGCTCCTCGCTTACCTCTAGGCCGCTCATCCGTCGCGCCTCGATGGCCATGATCTGCGGCAGATGCTCCCTCGCCACGCGCTGAAAATACCAGGTCGAAGTCCGGGCCGGTTGTGGCGTTGTCCACGGCGCCGAGGCGCGACATGATCTGGGCGAAGGTCTCCGGCTCGGCATCGAGGGCCTTGAACATCAGATGCTCGAGGAGATGGGCAAGACCGCACGAGCCCGGCGGATCGTCTACCCCGCCGAACCTGTACCACACCATATGCGTGACAACCGATGTGCGATGATCCTCGATCACCACGACCTGCAGTCCATTGGAGAGTGTAAAGCTTGTCACTGTACCAAAGGCCGCCTCGTCGGCCCGTGCTGGCCCGCCGCAGGGCAGGCACAGTAGCCAGAGCAGGGCAACGGTAAAGAGAATGCGCATTGTCATGGCCCCTCCTTACCGGAATGCCGCCACCCGCGCCGCCTGCTCCGAGACCACACGCGCGTCATAGGTCAGAGTATCGCCTGCAGGCTCCCCCTCGATCAGAATGTTGGGGTTCGACCAGATCGGCAAGCGCGGACAGCCATTGCAGGAGCTCTTATAGGCCATGATGGTGCGCCATTTGCTGCCGTTCACGAAGCCATGGCCGAAGGGAAACGGCCGGCTGGTGTCGTCGATCGCGCGGTCGTGGCGTCCGCCGAGCAAATGGCCGATCTCGTGCGGGATGGAATAGCTCGTCATGGCGCAGATATGGTGGACAACAGCGAACGCCTCGTCCGCATCGGCATTGACGCGCGTGGCGAGGCCGCAAGCGTCGGGGCTGTCCACAATCAACACGACGACGTCGGCGCGCATCTTGTCGCGAACCTGGTGAATCTCGTCCATATGGCCATCGTTGCGATCGGCGAGATTCCAGAGATGATCGAAGATCCCTCCCTGGCCTTCGTCATAGTCAACCTGATACGTCCCGGCGACCGCGAGCCGGACATTGCCGATCCCGCTGGAGCGGAAGCTCTGATTGCCTTGCTCGACGGCCAGATCGATCAGTTCCATGCGGATGTCGCGATAATGGCTCGCTGCCGCCGGGGTATAGGCGAACAGCACAGTAATCTCGATAGGCCGGGAGGTGTTCAGCAGGGCGGGCGCGACAAGCTCGGGCGTCGCCGGAGCCGCTGCCATATTCTCCGGCGCGTCCTCCAGATTGCGCCGGTCCTCGCCCGTGCGGTCGATCCGAATGGTGGTGTCGCGCGGAGCTCCGGGCAGTGGGGCATGGGGGCGGAACGCCGCCGAGTCAGGGTGCTCCGGCGGCATCATGTCGTCTTCCATGGCGATCACGATATGCAGCCCGCCCTCGGCGGTCTTGATGACATACTCCTTGCTGCCATGCTTCAGCGTGCCGGCAAACCGCCCGTCCGGCGCCCACATCAGGCTGACCGGCAGTCCCTCGTCCACCGTTCTCCCGTACCAAAACACCTTGCTGCCCTGTGCTTCCATATGCGTGCGCCTGGCATGGACGATGACGCCCGCCTCGAGCTGCAGCACGACCTCCGCCTTGCTCTCGGCCGCAATGTTGGGCATCGATGGCCGCATGAGCGCATACTCCATGACCGGCGCCGGCTTCAGCGAGAGCATGGTCACGGACGTGACCGCGTCGGAGCGCATGGCGCGCTGGATCATCGGCATGCGGGTCTGCGGTGGGGGCGTTTCATCATTCTCCACGCGGCCGGCCATGCTGGTCACCAATGCGCTGGGCTGATCGTCGATCTCGCTGATCTGCACGCCCTGCTCGCTTGAGGCGCGGCGCAGCTCCGATACGCGGCCGGGTTCAACGCTCCACATTTCCGCGCCAGTTTTCGTGAGCGTCTTGCCCTCGGCCACGCCGGCAAGATCGCGCAGCCGGCGATAGACCTCGCTGTCCTTCGGCGGCAGGTTCCAGACAATGAAGCCGGCCCGCCGCTCCTGGGCCAGGGACGGTTCAGCCATGTAAGCGAGCAGCGCCAGTCCGGAGATTGCGGCGGCTCGAATGGCCCGCCGACCTCTCATGGCGCTGAACAAAGTCCGAGCGAGCGTCATCGGGACGGATGCCTTGCGGTTGAGAACAAATCCTGGCCGGTATTTCGCGACGCCTTCGTCATGCGATTGTCGCGAGGAGAGCGACGCCATTAAGCCTTCAGCAGGCGGCGTTTCGGGCCGCACGAATTCGCCCTCGTGTCGCAAGTGCGCGCGGAGCGATGCGGGAAGTTATCGCCATGGTGAAAAAGCGGCCGGGCTTTCGCACCAGCCGCCACCAAAAACAACGCGGCGCGGGCTATTTGCGTGCCGACCCCCAGCGCTGCATCTCGGCCCAGAAGCGCTGGGGGTCGTCCTGGGCATGCCCATATTTGCGCATGTCTTCCCAGAAATTGGCAAAGTTGGACTCATCCCCCGCCTGGCAGGCATCATAGGCGCGCAGACCTGTGCGCTGGGTCGCGACCAGGTCGTCGGTCGACGGCTTGGCGTTGCCATAGCGCTGCATAAGTTCCCAAAACTCGCGATAGTTGGCATCGCAGTCGGTCCGTGCGGCGGAGGCGGGGGAGGCGGCGAAAGCTGCAATGACAGCGGCAGCAAGAGCGGATCTGATCATCTCATGTTCCTTGTTCGGAAAACTGGCCCGTCGGCGTGGTTTGGCCGCCGACCGATCAAGTCTTAGCCGCTAACGCGGTCGGCATATTGATTAGGATTGCTGCGTTTGGAACGGAGTGCTGCAAAGCTGCGATGAGCCAAAGCTCGCGGTGAACCCACTTGAGGACAGTGGGACGCCAAGCTGCCCTCCAGATTGGCAGTTGGCCGACTGATCACCGACTGCGCACGGCCAAGTCCCGGCAGGCGGCGGAAAGACTTCCCGTTTCCGCCGCGGCGACGAAGGTGGGCAATAGATCCAGGATAACCCCGTCCGGCATCTATCGCTCGGGCGTCGCCCTCGGCGCACGGCAAGCAAAATCCTCTCCTTTTATCTCTCTCGGGATACGTTCCGACAAATGGATTTTGCTTGCCGTTTGCACACTCACTCCTCGCCTGAAGCAGGGTTGCAGCTACGCACGCACCTTTAACCAGACATGTTCATCGCGAGGATCGAGGAAGCCGCACCATATTGCCGGAACCAATTGCCGATCGCACCGGCTTTGGTCTTTGAGGCGGCAAGATCCTTGGCAGAGCTCGTACTGTGCAATTCGCCCGCGATTTGCTGCACGTTGGTCGGTGTCGCCCGGCCTGCGCAAGTCTCATCAACGCCGCCTCATCGATCTGCTTCGTCCATGAGCCTGACGCATCCACGGCAATGAACACGTGGAAGCCTTCCCGAAGCAAGGAGAGAGTGGGATAGACGAGGCAGAAGTCGGTGGTGATCCCCGCCAGGATCACCTTCTTGCGTCCCATTGCACGGACCGCTTCGGCAAGCGTGGGTCGTCCATCGGACTCAAATGTCAGGTTCGATCCACTAGCTATTCCTTTGTTTGACCCCGCCAGCGGCGAGAACATTCCTTCGTCCCGAACAACTATTCGCTCACCGCGAAAGCGAGCGGACGTCCGACCCCGAAGCCGCGAGGTCGCAAGTGCGATGGCGTCTGCGAGGCAACGTCAGTTCCGCAGCGGTCGGCCTAGATTGCCTCCCGTGACGGTGGCAAGCGTCCCCGCGACCTCGTCCACCCCATCGCTCGACTACCCTGAGCGGAACCCTTCTACCGCTGCTCCGTTGCAGCCTGAAGCGCCGCCGCATTGGCACGCGCGCAGGAGAGCCTTGGAGTGCCTGCCATGTCCATTCCCAACAATGCCAACCCCTCCAATCCCGCGAAGACGCCCGGCATTGGCAATCCCGCCCCCGGCGATGAGGCGCCGCCGGCAACACCCGGCGCCGGTGAGAACATCTGCCCCGACTGCAACGGCACCGGTAAGCTGGGCGATCGCCCTTGTCCGAGCTGCGGCGGCACGGGCAAGATCATCGAGGGCATAGGCGGCGGCTGATCTCGCCCTTGTGACCTGCACCGCTCCCGCACGATCTTGAACTCCACGCGATGAATCCGACCTGACGGGCATGTAACCGCTCGCATCAGGAGGGCAATCCATGAGCATGGCATCCGCCAAGACCATGAAGTCACCCGGTCCCGATCACCCCATCACCATTGAGAGGAACCCGAACCATGTTGTCGCGACGTTCGCTAGCCGCATTATCGCAGATACGCGCGATGCGCTGACGCTTCGTGAGGCAGGACACTCGGCCGTCCAATATATCCCGCGCAAAGACGTTGATATGAGCGTGCTAGCGCCGACTGAGCACCGAACCTACTGCCCCTACAAGGGCGATTGCTCCTATTACAGCATCGTCGTGGACGGCAGGGTCGCAGAAAACGCGGTCTGGACCTATGGGGAGCCCTATCCGGCGGTCGCCGCGATCAGGGACCACCTCGCCTTCTATCCGAGCCGCATCGACAGCCTCGAAGAGCAGCCAGTCTAAAGAAGGAATTAGGCGAGGCGCCGATCCATGAGGCTTTGGCCCATGGCGAACGGCCGCCCGGCCGCGCAGCGCGATGCCGCTCAAGCGTGGCTACATGAGCGGCGTCTGGTTAGAACAGCTTGCCGCCGTTCGGCACCGTGACCGTCGGGGCGATCAGTACCACCTCGCCGGCCTCGTCAGGGAAGCCGAGCGTTAGCACCTCGGACTTGAACTTGCCGATCTGGCGGGGCGGGAAATTGACCACTGCCGCAACCTGCCGACCGATCAGTATATCCGGCGCATAATGACGGGTGATCTGCGCCGAGCTTTTCTTCACGCCGAGCTCCGGGCCGAAATCGATCCAGATCTTGAATGCCGGCTTGCGTGCCTCGGGAAAGGGCTGCGCATCGATGACCGTGCCGACGCGGATATCGACCGCCTCGAAATCCTCATAACGGATAGGCGGTCGCACTGACGTTTCCCCCATCGCCCGTCCTCGCCTCAAATCACCGGGGCAGGCCCAAATTCCGTACCCGCCGGGCCCGCCGGTGGATTGCCGGGCGGCTGGGTGGCTGGCGTCAGGGTGGCATCAGGGACCGGCATCTCGTCGGCAGTCTCCGTCCTGCGCCGTCTCTCCTTTACCGAGCTAAACATCCGGCTCGCGGCGGCGAGCAAATCGTCAACCCGGCGGACCATACCCTCGGCGCGCCGCAGCCGGCTGTCGAGCGCGGCCATGGTGCGCGCCATGCCGGGATCATCGTCCTCCAGCCAGATGTCGAACACGCGGGCGTAGATGCCCATCAGGCCCGGAATCCGAAGCGTGCCGCGCGGGCCGTCCGCCTCGAGACCGGCCGCGGCCATCATCCAATACATTGACCGGCCTGCCGCGCCGACTTGCACGAGGCTTTCGCCTGGACGGAAGCGCAGGTCAGCCAGGATGCGCCGCAGCGCCGCCTTATAGGGGGCCATTACCTCGAACCGGGTCATCAGCACATCGAACAGCCGGTCCCGTGAGACCGTGCCCTCCTCCGGTCGGTCGATCTTGGCGAGCACCGCATCATCCACGGCGCGCGTGAAAGCAGCGAGGATCTGCGCCTTTGACTGAAATTCCTGACGGAACTCCGCGAGATTGCAGCCGGCGGCGCTGGCGATTTCGTCGAGGGAAAGCCCGCTCCACCCGCGCGTCTCAGCTAGCCGGAGCGCTGCATCGATAATCTTGCCGCGTCTTGAGGTCTGATCGAGCATGACGGTCCTCCCTTGTCTTTCATCAGGTGGGTAGAGGCACAGACGAGGTAAAGACCTCCCGCATTCACGCATGCGAACTTCAGGTCCTAAAGCCCCACTAGATTCTTAGGTTAGCTAGTGTTCTTTTCGATTTGAAGCTTCGCTCGGAGTTGCCGCTAGCGCTGACGAACTTTCGAAATCGGGATACTAGCCGGCGATGCCCCAGCATAGCTATCAGCCGCTCGAGTCGCGGGTCCACCACGCCGCACTCGCGCAAATGCCGCACCGTGTTCACCACATAGTCGGTGTTCTTTCCCGACCGTCCCTGGCTGCGCCGCACCAGCCGCGCCTGCTCGCTGAGCGGTAGCACGCCAGCATATTGCCTGTGGCGGCGATTGACCATGAAGCAGAGAGCGCGGGGCGTTTCTTCCCTCCCCCCATTAAGCAGCACATCGCGCAGTACCGCCCGGTAGACATTGGTGATCTGCTCGCGCCGGCGCAGATAACTCAAAGTTGCCCGCCTGTGCTTTGGGGCGACACGGAACGCCATGCCTTCGCAGGTGCCACCATTATCGAGGCCGAGCACCAGTCCGGGCCGTTGCGGAGTGCCACGATGGACATGGGAGTAAACGCACAGAGCGCGGTGAGCGCCGAGCAACTTTGCGTGCACTGCTTCTTCATAAAGAAAGCCAGGCCGCCACATCAGCGAGCCATAGCCGAACACCCAGAGATCTATGCCTTGCGTCAAACTGTTTTTTGCTTTTCTTTCGTTGGGCCGTGACGGCCAAAATCGGGGGCGGCGGTATCCTGACCAGCCTCGATGATGCCGCGTCTGATAGCGCGCGTCCGGGTGAACAGCTCGAACAACTTCTCGCCTTCACCCCAACGGATCGCGCGCTGCAGTGAGGTCAAATCCTCGACGAAGCGGCCGAGCATTTCAAGTACCGCCTCACGGTTGTTCAGAAAAATATCGCGCCACATGGTTGGGTCCGAGGCGGCGATGCGCGTGAAGTCGCGGAAACCCGAGGCGGAGAATTTGATGACCTCTTTCTGCGTGACCTGCTCGAGGTCCGAGGCGGTACCGACGATGTTGTAGGCGATCAGATGGGGCAGATGGCTGACGATCGCCAGCACCAGGTCGTGATGCTCCGGCGTCATCAGCTCGACGGACGCGCCGCAGGCTTCCCAGAAGGCCTTGAGCTTCGCGACGGCTGCCTCATCGGCACCTGCGGGTGGGGTGAGAATGGTCCAGCGCCCGTCGAACAGCTCGGCGAAACCCGCCTCAGGTCCGGAATATTCCGTGCCGGCGATCGGATGGCCCGGAATGAAATGCAAGGACTTGGGCAGATGCGGAGCGATGTCGCGCACCACCGCGCCCTTGACTGAACCGACATCGCTGAGCGTGGCGCCTGGCGCAAGAGCCGGCGCAATGGCTTCGGCCAGCGCACCATAAGTGCCCACCGGCGTGCACAGCATGACAAGATCGGCGCCGCGGACCGCCTCGGCAGGATCGGAATAGACAGCATCAGCGAGGCCCAGGCGCTCGGCCGCGGCCAGTGTCGCCTCGGTCCGGGCGCTACCGGTGATACGCTTCGCCAGCCCACCCCGCCTTACGGCGTGGCTGATGGAAGAGCCGATCAGGCCAAGGCCGATCAGGGCGACATGGTCGTAAGTCGGCGTGCTCATCACGCCGCCTCGTTCATGAACGCGCTAAGTGCCTCGACCACTGCCCGGTTCTCCGCCTCGAGACCCACCGTCAGGCGCAGGCACTCGGGGAGGCCATAGGAGGCGACCCTGCGCAGGATGATGCGGCGGCTGTTCAGATACTCGTCCACGTCCTTGGCGCTACGGCCGTTCTCCTTGCCGAAATGCAGAAGCACGAAATTGGCAGCGCTGTCTGTCACCTCTATGCCAAGCGCGCGAATTTCGCGGGTCAGCCACTCCCGCCACGCCTCATTGTGCTGGATGGCGCGCTCGACATGCGCGCGGTCCTGCAGCGAGCCGATCGCGGCCGCCATGCCAGGACCGGAAAGATTGAACGGGCTGCGGATGCGGTTGAGCACCCCTGCCACTTCCGGCGGGCAATAAGCCCAGCCGACCCGCGCGGCGGCGAGACCATGGATCTTAGAGAAGGTTCGCGTCATCACGGTATTTGGCGTCGTCGCGACCAACTCAATTCCGGCCTCGTAATCATTGCGGCGCACATACTCGCAATAGGCAGCATCGAGTACCAGCAGCACGTTGCCGGGCAGCGAGGTGCGCAGCCTGCGCACCTCATCGAAGGGCAGATAGGTGCCGGTCGGATTGTTCGGGTTGGCGATGAAAATGGCGCGTGTGCGCGGCGTAACCCGCTCAAGGATCGCATCGACGTCGCCGCGCAGGTCGTTCTCCGGCGCGACCACCGGCTTCGCGCCGGCGGCAAGGATGACGATCTTGTAAACCAGGAAACCGTGCGCGGTGTAAATCGCCTCATCACCCGGCCCGAGATAAGCCTGGGCGAGCAGGTGGAACAGCTCGTCCGAGCCGTTGCCGCACACCAGATGGTCGGGGTTGAGGCCGAAATTTGCGCCGAGTGCCTCGCGCAGCTCGGTTGCCGCACCGTCCGGATAGCGCGCGAGTTGCAATGCGGCCGCGCTATAGGCCTCGAGCGCCATCAGGCTCGGGCCGAGCGGCGTTTCGTTTGACGACAGCTTAATCACAGGTCCCGCACCTGGCAGCTTGCTGCGACCCGGAACATAGGGGTCGATCTCGAAGATGCCGGGCCGCGCCTGAAGACCCTGCGCCACAGACAAGGGAAGCTCCTTCAATGTTCGGCAGCGATCCTGGCGCCTCGCGCCCGATCGCGCCGCATTCATAGAATTGGGAAGTTGCGATTGCAAAGAAAAGATTGACTTTGACCCGCGAAAGCCTAGCTAACACGCCAGCTCTTGCCCTTATCTTGGGCAGTCCGCCGCATCGGTCCCCGGCCTCCTTGCGGCGCTCATCTTCGGCCGGTCCGATTTCTGCGAGGACCAAACGCCGATGCCGCAAGCGACGACGCTAAGTTGCAAAGTCGCGCAGTTTTCAGAGGACGAGCCGCTGCCGCTCGACAGCGGTGCTTTGCTTGCGCCTTTCGACATCGCTTATCAGACTTACGGCACGCTCAATGCGGAGCGCTCGAATGCGGTGCTGGTCTGCCATGCGCTGACTGGCGATCAGCATGTCGCCGACCGGCATCCCGTAACGGGCAAGCCCGGCTGGTGGGAGACGGTCGTCGGGCCCGGCAAGCCAGTCGACACCAACCGCTATTTCGTCATTTGCTCAAATATCATCGGCGGCTGCATGGGCTCGACCGGCCCGGCTTCGATCCACCCGCGCACGGGCCGGCCCTACGGTCTCGACTTTCCGGTGATCACCGTTCGCGACATGGTGCGCGCCCAAGCCCGGCTGATAGAGCGCCTGGGCATTCCTGACCTGTTCTGCGTCATCGGCGGCTCGATGGGCGGCATGCAGGTGCTGGAATGGGCGGCGACCTTCCCGGACAAGGTGTTCTCCGCCGTGCCGATAGCCGCGGCCTGGCGCCATTCTCCACAGAATATCGCCTTCCACGAGGTCGGCCGGCAGGCGGTCATGGCCGATCCGGACTGGTGCGGCGGGCGCTATATCGAAGAGGGCACAGCGCCCCGGAAGGGCCTCGCAGTAGCGCGGATGGCCGCGCACATCACGTACTTGTCCTCCAAGGCGCTGCATGAGAAATTCGGGCGCAAATTGCAGGATCGCGACGCGCTCACCTTCGGCTTCGACGCCGACTTCCAGGTGGAGAGTTATCTGCGCTATCAGGGTTCGACCTTCGTGGACAGGTTCGACGCCAACACCTATCTCTACATCACCCGGGCTATGGACTATTTCGACCTTGCCGCCGAGCATGGTGGTGTGCTCGCCAATGCGTTCCGGGCGACGCGGGCACGCTTCTGCGTCGTGTCCTTTACCTCCGACTGGCTCTATCCGACGCGCGAGAGCCGCGAGATCGTGCGGGCGCTGAACGCGGTCGCCGCCAATGTCAGCTTTGTCGAGATCGAGAGCGATAAGGGCCACGACGCTTTTCTGCTGCACGAGCCGGAGCTGTTCGACACCATCTCCGGCTTCTTGAGTGCCGCCGCCGCCCGGCGTGGCCTGCCGGCGACCTGCGAAGTCGCCGAAATGAGCGCCTAATTCCGATGGACGTGAGGCGCAAACAGGTCCGGCAGCCGGCCCGTGTCGATCACCTTCTGATCGCCGAGATGGTGAAGCCCGGCGCGCGCGTGGTCGACGTCGGCTGCGGCGATGGCGAGCTGCTTTCGCTTCTCGAAGCCGAGCGTGACGTCGACGGCCGCGGCATCGAGCTGTCACAGTCCAACGTCAATCTATGCGTGGCCAAGGGATTGTCCGTGATCCAGGGTGACGCCGACCGCGACCTCGCCAATTTCCCCGACAATGCCTTCGACTACGCCGTCCTCAGCCAGACGCTGCAGGCGACGCGCCGTCCGCGCCGGGTGCTGGAGCAACTCTTGCGCATCGGCCAGCATGCCATCGTCTCCTTCCCCAATTTCGGCCATTGGCGTATCAGGCTGCAGTTCCTTGTCTGGGGGCGGATGCCGGTCACGCCGAATCTGCCGGATCGCTGGTATGAGACGCCGAACATCCACTACTGCACGATCAAAGATTTCCTGACTCTCTGTGAGGACATGCAGGCAGTCGTGGAGAAGTCGGTGGCGCTCAATGCCTATGGCACGCAGATCGGCAAGGGCCTGCCGCTCTCCTGGCAAAATATTATTGGTGAGCAGGCCGTCTTCCTGCTGACGAAGCAGGCATGAGCCGAGGCGTTTGGGTCGCTTGCCTGGCGGCCTTCAATCGTGCCTCGGCGCGAATGCGCGGCGTCACCGCATTGGCGGTGCGCAATTTCCGGGCAACCTCCTTGGCCGGCTCGACGATCGGCGCGTAGAGATGCTTTTGCGCCTCGACCGCCAGCACGCCGCAAAAGCGCGGCCAGGCATAAGAGCCGACCCGCTCCCAGGCAACCGCGGTGTTGAGCACCACGCCCCAGCTCATCGGTGGCATGAACAGCGTTGGCGACCATCCGGTGGGCGCGAACAACGCGCCCCCAAGCAGCCTTTCGAGCTGGCTGCGGCTATAGGGCTGGCCGTGTCCGAACGGTGTATTGTCGAAGCGCGCCCACAGACCCCGCCGGTTCGGCACGACAAGCAGCAGCTTTCCCTCCGGTGCCAACACCCGCCAGATTTCGCGTAGCAGGGGACGGGGCGAGCCATTCATCTCTAGTGAATGCACCGCCAGCACACGGTCAACGGAGGCGTCGGGCAAGGGCAGCTCGGTCTCGCTTGCCAGGATCGCCCGCGATGGCCCGTCGGCAGGCCAGTGTACTGCGCCCTGATCCTCCGGCATTACCGCGATCACGCGCGCAGCTTCCTGCAGGAACGCCCGCATGAACGGTGCGGCATAGCCAAGCCCGAGCACCGTCTGGCCATGGACGTCCGGCCAGAGCGTGCGAATGCGATGGACGAGCAGTCTGCGGGCCACAGCCCCCAGATGGGAGTTGTAGAAATTCCGCACTTCCTCGACATCGGGCCGCATTGATGTTGCCTCTCTCAGCAGTTTCTCGTTGGCGCCACCTGCCAAGCACTTGGATTATGATAGCAAAGTCACCAGATGATCAAAGGGTCCAAGCCGTATACGCTTGCGGGGAGAAAATCGATGGCCGAGCTGCAAATCCATCAATTCCTTTGCCGGCAGGACAATTTTGGCGTTCTGATTCATGATGCAGCCAGCGGCGTCACAGCTGCTATCGATGCGCCCGAGACCGAGCCGATCCGTGCGGCGCTTGCCGAAAAAGGCTGGAAGCTCACCCACATCTTCACCACCCATCATCACGGCGACCACACCGCCGGTCACGAAGCTTTGAAGGCCGAGACCGGCTGCCATATTGTCGGGCCGCGCAAAGAGGCCGCCAGCATACCCGGCATTGATGAACAAGTCGCCGAGGGCGATGCGCTACGCTTCGGGGACCATAGCGTCCGCGTTATCGAGACGCCGGGGCACACACTCGGCCATGTCACCTATCATCTGCCTGAGGCGGGGGTTGCCTTTGTCGGTGATACGCTGTTCTCGCTTGGCTGCGGCCGTGTGATCGAGGGCACGCCCGAAATGCTCTGGAATTCCTTGCAGAAACTGATGGCGCTGCCCCCCGAGACGCAGATCTATTGCGGCCATGAATACACCATGAACAACGCCCGCTTCGCGCTCACCATCGAGCCCGGCAACGAGGCGCTGCAGCAGCGAGCCAAAGAGGTGGAGGCGCTGCGCGCGCGGGGAGCGCTCACTCTGCCGGTCGCTCTTGCCGACGAACTTGCGGAAAACCCGTTCCTTCGTCCGGGCAGCGCGGAAATCCAGCAGAGGCTCGGCAAAGTCGGCCAATCGCTTGCCACAATTTTTGCCGATATTAGGCGGCTTAAGGATCGCTTCTGAGAAGAGCGGCGATACGGCACTGGGGGATTGCAAAACACCGGATAGATGGAGTTGTGGAAAAGGCTTACAGCTTCTGAGAGTGCTTGCGAGTGCCCGGTGATTACTTTTAATTTCCTGGCACGGGAACATACAAATCGCGCATGTCTATCTGGGGAGATGTCATGCGCTGGGGAATAAAGGAAGCTGGGTTAGGTGCCACGCGGTTTGAGTGAAGTGGGGCTTTTCTTCACTCGTCTGCTTAAGAGGGCAATTCGGCACCGCTCAGCAGATAAAAAAGTGACCAGCTAACCGCAGAAGCAGCGGGAAGCGGGGCATAGCGGGGTGTACAAATGCTTCCTGTTTCCGCGGATGTCTGTTTATCCGCGCTATTCATCGACTTCGACAATATTTATTTGTCCTTAAAAGCGCGAGACGAAGAAGCAGCGTCCCGGTTCTCGCGAAATCCTTCATTCTGGCTGGGTCAGGTGGTGGCCGGCACCCTGATACGCTCGGAGCAGTTCCCCCCCGGCATTCGCCGGCGCATCAGCGTGGGGCGCTGTTACGGCAACCCCATCCCGCGCCGAACCGGACGCGACGGCGTCGGCGACCCGAGCTCCTTCGCCTTCGTCCGGCACAATTTCATGCGCGCCGGCCTGGAAGTGGTGGACTGCCCGCATCTCACCTCACAATTCAAGAACAGCTCCGACATCCGCATTGCCTGCGATGTCCGCGACTATCTGGACCACAAGACCCACTTCGACGAGTTCATCATCCTTTCTGGCGACGCCGATTTCACTCCGGTACTCCTCAGCCTGCGATCGCACAACCGCCAGACGGTGATCTACGCCAATGAATACACCTCGCCCTATTATAAGGCCTTCGCCGACGGCCGGGTCGAAGAGGACGACCTCATCCGGTGTCTGAGGCAGGGCGAGCCGGCGCTGCCGGACGGTAGCCAATATATACCCGCCCTCGAACAGGCCACCCGCGGCGGCGCCCCCGCTCTGCCATCGCGCCCGCAGGCTGCGGCTGCAGCTTTGACTGACGCCAGCCGCAAGCGGCGCGGCGTGGGATCAGCCGATGCGGCGATCCAATCGCTGATCGATGACTTCAAGGCGATCGGCTCGGAAATCCTCGAGCTGGTGCTGGATGTCGTCGAGAATTCGGAAAAGCCGGTGCCGCTTGCTTATCTTGCGGACCGGGCGCAGAAGACGCTAGGCCATGCCAAGACCATTGGGACCAACTGGGCCGGCTCCGGCGGGTTCCTCAACTTCCTGACGCAGAATCTCCCAGAGGAACTGCGGCTCTCCGAAAAACCTCCGCACTTCGTGTACAATCCGGCCAAGCATCGCCTGCGCGAGGAAATTCGGCCGGCCGAGACTCCGTCGGCGCAGCCGCAGGCTGCCGCGGCAAGCGTACCGGCGCCGCTCCGTCCAAAGGAGCAGGGCAATACCGGCCGGTTGGCTGAGCTGCAGCGCTCGATCACCCGCATCTATGAGGCCTGCCAGGCCCCGCCGTTGCCACCGAGCGAATATCAGGTGCTGTTTGCCCTGATCGCGGCAGAAGTTCGCGAGAATGGCTTCACGCCGGAGCAGACCGCTGCGGCTGTGGTCACGCGTGCGTCCGAGGCGGGGCTGAAGCTGTCGGCCAAGGACGTGAGCTTTGTTATCCAGGCGATCGATGATATCGATCCCTGGCTCGAGCATACGCGTTCGCCCTCTGCGGTCGCGCGGGCCTATCGCGACTATGTGCTGGCCCGTTGCAGCCAGGCCGGCGTTAAGCTCAGTGACGACGAATGCCAGCTGGTGCAGGTGTGGTTCGGCGCGAGCCAGTGGGGCAGCGGTACCTCTCAGGCCGGCGAGCAGCGCGATTCACCCAGCGAGCTGCCGCGCCGCTTCCCCGCGGAAACCGGACTGCCGGCTCCCAGCCAGGCGAGCCTTCCACCTTTGCCGGAATTCAATATTCCCGAAGAGGAGGAGGAGCGCGAGCCTGCGCCGCAACCGGCCAAAACCAGCCCGCTACGCTATAGCTTCCTCAAGCATGGCTAGGGGCGGCTGGAGCTGACTCGCTACGGCGAGGCGCGCGCAACAGATCCTTTGCGGCGAGCAGCGCGCCGGCGGTAATCGCCGAAGCTGCTAGCCAGAGCATCGGCGTGGCTTCGGCAAGTCCGAAGGCCATCAGCATCGCCGAGGAGAGGAGCGGTGCAAAATACGCCGCTGCCCCGAGCACGCGAAGGTCGCCGTGCTTGCAGCCATAGTCCCAGACATAGAAAGCAAGCCCGACCGGGCCAAGCCCCAGCAGCACGACGGCAATCCATTCCGTTGTGCCGAGCGGCCATACGGTTTGCTCTGTGAGGGCGTGTGCCACGCCCGCCCCTATGGCTGTCGCTGCGCAGTAGATGGTGACGGCGCTACTCGGCACGGCTCTAAACAGGCGCGACAGCACCGAATAGCATGACCAGGTCAGCGCGGCGGCAAGAGCTGCCGCGTAGCCGAGCGCCGCGCCGGAGAAGCTGGCCTCGTCCAGCCGTCCCTGCGTGATTGCCAGCACCGCGCCGGCCAGGGCCAGCAGCGCACCCAGAACATGGTTCCAGCGCAACCGGTTCTGATCGCCCGGCAGCAGCGCCGAGAAAAGCACGATGAACAGCGGCCAGAGATAGTTGATCAGATTGGCCTGCAAGGGCGGCGCGCTGCCTAGACTGAGAAAATAGAAGAAGTGGAAGCCGAGCAGGCCCCCCACCCCGACGAGCGCCGCCGGCCAGGTGAGCTGGCCGAGCTCGCGTCGCGCTAGCGGAGCAGCGATCAGATAAAGAACGCCGATCATCGCCCCGATGGCGAAGCTCATCGCCTCCAGCTGGAGGGGCGGTATGACTTTGGCCATCACAGTGAGCGTGGCGAGTGAGGACCACAGCAGCACGGCGATCAGCCCCACTCCCGTCGCGGCGCGCGCATTCATGGACAATTCCTATTGGCCGGCAAGAAGGAAACCTTGCCGGTCCCTGCCATAGCCAAGGCCAGGGCTCCTGCCAAGCGCCAGTTTTCAGCTATGCGGGATCACAGCAGGCGTTCTGCTTTCCACTCAAGCTGATCATGCTGCTCAAGCCGAAGAGGCGCTCCGCATTGTCTCGCCCTCGCTCTCTTCGCCGGCGGTAATGTCCTGGCGCGCCGCCGCCGTAATCGCGTCGACGGTCTCCTGCAGCGATCCCTTCACAAAGCGGACGCGGCCCGCATCGACGAGAACCTCGTCCTCGTCGAGATTTTCTGTCTCGCCCATCAGGCTGATGACGATCTGCGCGGCGGGCGCCTTGCGGCTTAGGCGGCGCAAGGTGTAGCGGATCTGGGCGGCGCTCACGTCCTCGAGATAGCAAACGCAGATGAGCAGCGTTCCCTTCATATCCAGCGCAAAAATCTGCGACACAGCGAGCGCCCCGGCCTTCTCTACCCGCACGCCGAATTCCACGCCGGCCGATCAGCTGGGCCGTGATCATCGCCAGCGCTTCGTCCAGCTCGCCCGCCCCCGGTACACAGACCACGGCCCCCTCCGCGCTCCAGCGCTCCGGCAGATCATCGATCTTCTCATTTGCCGCCGTTTCCGCCTTGGTGAGCTGCGCGAGTGGCTTTTCATCGTCCTTGCTGTTCGAGTGCACAGGCGGACGGTCGATATGGTCGTGCAGATCGTCGAGCACTTCCTCCACGGCGTGACGGATATTCTCGCGCCCCTCCTGATCGAGCATGCCGCGCGCGGCATCGAGCTGAGCGAGCTGCAGGCCGCCGACGAGAATGTCCTGATAGTAGGCCATCAGTGGCTCGGCCTTGAGATAGCTGTGTGCAGCCTCCGTGACTTCGATCGGATCGCGTGCAAGCATCCGCTGATAGGCCAGCTCCTGCGGGTTGAGCGGCGGCCGGTCGCCAAACAGCACGTCCAGGAATTTCAGGCTTTCGATATGCCTGCCAAGCACGGCAAGGCCCATGGTGATCGGCGTGGCCAGAACCAGTCCTATCGGGCCCCAAAGCCAGGTCCAGAATGTGGCTGAGGCGATCACCGCAACTGGCGACAGACCTGTGCTGTGGCCCTGAACCAGCGGCTCGATCACTTGCCCGACAAGCAGCTCGACGACTAGGAACAGCGCGCCCGCCCAGATCACCATGTTCCAATCCGGGCCTACGGCAGCAGCGAGGAGCAAGGGAAAGATCGCGGAAATCCAGGTGCCGATATAGGGCATGAAGCGCAGGATCACCACCATGATGCCCCACAGCGCCGCGCTCGGCACGCCGATAACCCACCAGCCCAACCCAACCACAAGTCCGAATCCGGAATTGAGCATGAGCTGCCTGAGAAACAGCCGGCTAAGCCTTTGGCCGGCGTCGTTCAGCGCCTTGGTGGTCCGCTGCAGATCTCTGGACCCTGCAAGGCGAACTAGCCGGTTGCGCAGGTCCTGCCGCTGCCAAAGGATGAAGATCACGAAGACCAGCACAAGTCCCATGGTCGCGAGCGGTTGAATGAGTGGCCGGATCAGCGAGATAATGGTCGCGAGCGGTCCAGGATTTGGCTCGCGGATTTCGACGGGGACAGGCCTGGGCGGCGTCTGGCCACTGGTCAGGGACCCGCCGCCTTGGGCATTGGGACGTTTGAGCTCGTCATTCAAATTCTGCAGGACTTCCGATGCACGCTCCAGCGTACCCGTCGTGCCGGCAGCAATACGCAGGCTCTGAATTTTCTCGCGCAATGTCGATTGATAGCGTGGGAGGTCGCTCGCCAGTTGATTGACTTGCGAGACCATCACGCTGCCGAGAATGAAGATGACCCCAAACGCGAAGATCACTACCGAGATCACGGCGAGGCCGCGTGGCACGTACCAGCGCTGCAGTCTGCGCACGAGCGGCGCCAGCATGAAGCTGAGCAGCACCGCCAGCGCAAATGGCATCAAGATATCGCGCGCCAGATAGAGCGAGGCGACCATGACAAACGCGAAAATGGCCGTATTGGTCAGCTGGCCGGAGACGGCATAGCTGCCTGGCCTCACGCTGCGCGGCGTAAGATTGTTCGACGAACTCGGTAATGCCATCTCGCTCCCCACAACACGCAGCGGCGCTGGGCTTTGCCGCGGCGCCGTGCCTGCCCCCAATCCCCTACCCTCACGATAGTTTATCGCGCCATCCCGGCGACTATTTGTTGATCACCAGACACAATAACCCCCCGGCGAGGTGCCGAGGGGCTATTTTTACGCTTACTCACTTACCGCGAAGGGTATCTTTGATTCCGCCGACAGCGTTGTCGACTTTGCCCTTCATCTTGTCCGCTTTGCCTTCGCCTTCGAGCTTGGCGTCGCCGGTGACTTTACCGGCGGTTTCCTTCACCTTGCCCTTGGCCTGCTCGGCCGAACCTTTGATGCGATCCTTATCCATGGGATAATTCTCCTTTCAGGTCCGATGTAAACGCAGCAGACTGAAAAGAGTTCACTAGAGCGCACGGCATAAAGCTTTCTCGCTTTGCGTGCAACGAAGGGCGGACAAATCCCTTGAAAGGAGGGCGCGCAGCTTTCGTCGCTGCCAAGGTTGCCGCCAGACTTTGACTATCAGTGTCGGCGCAGCAAACCCGCATCTCTCGCTAGTGGGCGCGCCGACCCGCCGTTCGGCATGTTTGATCAATCTTTTGCCGCCCGTGCGAGTTTGCCGGCCGCAATGCCGATCTGTTCCGGCCGCGTAAATCGGCTTCCGTCCAGGAGTTCAAAGCCTGGATGTGCTGCGTGGAAGCGGAAGCGATGCCCTTCGCGCACCGCAAGCCCCACGATTTTTTCCTCGACTTTGACGATAAGCGATGAGCTGGGATCCCCCTCTCCGCTTCGCTTCCGCATAGGATTGGACATGAAATTCTCTTCCAATTTGAGTAGCCGCGAACGTCCTACGCCGGCAATGCGTCGAGATCTGGACCAAGGAGTTGCATAATTTACGCAACAAAACCAAAGCGTGCATAACACAGGGTGTTCACACGTGGCGGGCAGGTCCATAAGGCGGGCGACGTTTCCATTTTGGGCTGGCGTGGCGCGCTTGCGCCGCGCGCGTTCTATCGCGTGTCATGGGGGTTGCGGGAAGACGCTAAATCCAATTATAACGGCGGCTATTCTGCGGATTCCTCTGCGCGGGTGTTTCTCCCGACGCAGTGCGATGTTTTCTGCGCCGGAGCGGTGGCCGAGAGGCTGAAGGCGGCGGTTTGCTAACCTGTGAATATGTTGAGGTAAATCAGAGACTTGGATGTTGTTAGGCTCTAATTAGGCACTAAGAGGACAGGTGGCCGAGTGGCTGAAGGCGATGGTTTGCTAAACCATTTTACGTTGTAAAGGCGTAACGCGGGTTCGAATCCCGCCCTGTCCGCCAGAACTTTTGAGGGCATCAGTGCAATATTTGGACGACGTAGTTGAACCGACCATCAGAGACTTCGAGAACAACCCAACATCCGTGCGGCACGCTTTTCTAGCGTGTGTGGCTACCTTTCATGCCGTGGACTACTTTGCGCGAGCTGCGGGGCAGTCTGCTGCCCACCTACGGCAGACTTTCAAAAATGAGAGTGCGGACTTTGCCCTCATTGATGACGTAGCGCACGCCTTCAAGCATGTGTCGGTAGGAAAGCGCGACGAGGCGCGACTTACAGTGAGTGAGGTGATTTCACGGCCACGAGCTAAATGGGGGGAGGCGGTGTGGGGATTATCGCGCTGGGGGGATGCTGATGGCGGTGTGACGCTCGATAACGCGCGGGGTGCGGATGTGCTTTTGACGCTGCGGCGTGTTATGGAGTTTTTGCGGTCGAAGGAATGAGTTCAGGGTTCTCATAGATGTTGCCGATGACTTCGATGTCCGAATAGTGGCCAATTCCCAGCCGATTCTACTTCCGTCATCTTTGTCACCGAACTCTATCCAGGGAATTTGAATGCAAAAGCATGCCGAACTCCCGACATATATAACCTCGCCTTTCGTACCTCGAAGCATGCGGCCAATTCCAAGCCGCTCTCCGCAGGTCACAATATCGCCCTCATAATCTCCTTGCCGTTTTTGTCTTTTCGGCCGGTGTATTGCATTAGGGGCACGCGCTCGGAATCATACTTCGTGGTAATGGCACTCGCGGCGTCGTTCGGGTCAATGTATGCATAGAAGTTGCCGATGCTTCCTGCGATCACCGAATACTCCATTCGATCACCTATCCACGCGCTGAACTCGATTTCTCTCATAGGCTGCGTGGTATCACTATACCACATAATTTGGTGAAATTTTGCACCAAATAGGCACCACTCTAGGCTCGCTGTCGAGTTACCATAAATATCCTTTAAGTCGTTGGAATATATACAGGCGGCAACAGTTCAAATAACCATTGCCGAATCGTAAGTCATTGAAATTGCTTGATTTCGCTTCTTGGTGCTAAACCGTTATACGGTTGAAAAGCCGTATCGGGGGTTCGAATCCCCCCGCTCCGCCATCCAACTTTTTTCATCATTAGCAACGTTGGGGTTGGACGAATGGTTGGCTAACATCCATGGGCATGTTAGCCAAATTGGAACGTGCTTTTCCAATTCCGTGCTGCCGTCCTGCGCCGTTTGCAGGGCCACGATGGCGCAGGGCGCCGTAAGATCGATCAAGTTGACCTTACGGCGCATCTTAAGCGGTTTCGACGCCTACCCGCCATCGCACCTGCGGACATCTCCACACGGTGAGGGTCGCAAAAGTGCTGATCTTCGATCAGCCCTTCGTGATCGCCCAGATCACACCGGACTTCGGCACGGTGTAGAACGGCGTCGGCATGGCAAAGTCGGTGTAGACCTCGCCATAGTCGATCACATACATCGTCGAGCCGTCATTGCTGAACACGACGTCGTTCGGCCGCTCCAGCCCGCCCTTGTTCTCCGGCTTCTGATAGGCATTCGGGCCGGGCTCGATGTTGTGGGCGAACTGCGACCACTTCACGCCGGTCGGCTCGAGGAACTCAACCCTGAGGACCACCGGCCAAGTCGGCACCAGGCTCTCCGGGCCAGTGTCGAGTATGCCATAAACAGCGCCGAACAGATTGTTGTCGGCTCCGAAGCCTTTGGTGCTCCAGGCAATGCCGTCGATCGGATTGTTGGTATCCCATTCCAGGACCGGGTTGATATAACCGTTCGGATTGGGATTGGCCACGATCAGGGGGACGCCACGAACACCCAGGACATGGGCCTGGAATCTGTACGGGACAGTTTTGGGCACGAAGGGCGTCTCACCAATGTAGAGGTCCGGGTAAGGGCGATCGACCGCCGCGCCGTTATACGCTCTCCAGCCAAAGCGCTTGTTGGAGACGAAGCCGAAGCCTTCCTTGTCGGGGTAGCCTGCATCCTGGCCCTTCTCGGTCACGATGAAGAGCTTCTCGGCGCCATTGGCGACACGGCGATGACCGAGATCGTTCGCGCCGTTGTCGGACACCGCGAGCGCATTTTCCCATTTGGTGCCTTTCGGACCAAAGGCGACGCCGGCCTGATTGCGGAAGCCGAACGCATAGACTTCCATCTTGTCATGAGCATACATGCCGTCGGCACCCTTGGCGTCGATCTTCACGCGCATGACCGAGCCGCCGCAGGGGACCTGCGCCTTGATGATCTGTCCCGGCTTGGCGGGAACGCCGACCGGCATCAGAGCGCCCGTCAGACGGCCGTCGTTAGAGCGCACGTTGAGCCCGGTATGTACGATGTCGCGGCAGACCGGGTCATGCGGCGTGGTGCCGAGGCCGTCGTTGTGCTTTACCCAAAACGGATCGTTCGGGATGTCCGGCCAGCCGTGATTGTCGGGGTCGGCAAAGCCGGTATTGCTCGGAAAGCCGAGCGCGAAATAGAGGTAGCCGTCCTTACAGGTGATGCCGCCATTGCGGTGGTCGCCGATCAAGAGGTCGCCGACGATCTGCTTCAGCTCGCCATTCACCCCGCCTTTCACTTCCCAGATCTTTTCGCCATATTCGGGGATGTAGACGGTATCGTTCTCGGCGCAGTAGCCGATCTCGTTCATCACCGTCTTGAAGGTGCCTTTGCCGATCTCCTTGACGAGCTTGCCGGTCTTGTCGAAGACCTTTACATGCGCCTCATCGATCGGGTCCGGGCCGCCCAGCAGCTTGCCGGAGATTGCCACCCACAAATTGCCGTCCTTGTCGACGGTCGCCGAGGACGGCGTGTCGAGTCCTTGGGCGAAGATCGAGATTTTATAGCCGTCGGGGACCACGACTTTGCTTGCGTCGGGCTTGACCGCGATACGCTTCTCCCACCCGCCGGATTGGCCTGTGCCCTGCATATCCGCGTGTGCCACGGGCACGGCGAGCATCGTGATGCCGAGCCCGAACAGAAGAGCTGTCCATCGATTCATGCTTTTCCTCCCATTATTCTCTTGATGTCCTTTCGTCAGTCAGTTCGGATCGGCGCCTCCTTCAGTAGGTTGGCAGGGAACGGATATGCGCGATGATGTCGGCGATGTCTTTTTCGCCAAGCTTGGATTTCCAGGACGGCATGTAGGCGCTCTTGCCAGCGGCTGCGCCGCCTTCGGCGATGACGAAGGCCAGGTACTCGTCCGGCATCTGGTCGATGTAGCCCTTCTTGGTCAGGGTATCGACGTGGGGCATGAAGGTGTGGGCACCGCCGCGTCCGTCCCTGCCATGGCAGCCGGAGCACAGCCGTGTGAACAGCGCCTCGCCATGTGTGGCGTCGCCTTCAGCCAATACCGCCGCCGGTCTGACGACCAGCATCGCCAGAACCAGCGCCGCAGCTACACGCACCGCAACTGTCATCCGGCCGCCCCTCACTTGTTGCATGCCGCACCGAACCGAAAACATGCGTCCTGAATGCCGGGAATGCCCGTAGCTCAGCATCGCCACTTCGTGCATTTGAAGAAAGCAAGCTGTTGCTGCCAGAACTCATTGCGCAGGGCACAGAGACTCTTCGCCCTTTGGCTAATATACGCAGCTTCTTGTATTTCGCAAATTACTTATGCCGCCGACACACAACGAAATTGAAACTCAAAAGATATTTGCCGCTCAGATATAATTTGCGCTTCTAAATAAAAATACTTTCCGGAAAAGCGGCGCCGCTTCCGGTGCTCCGCTGATCAGCTCAGCGGATGATCACGGTTTCTTCGCGGGGCTTGGGAGCATCACTCGATGGAGAGCTTGCTCCAGCCTCCCCTGCGCTCCTCAATTCGTGGCTCGCGGCCGCCGCGCAGCACCGAGTTGCCCGCATAGAGCGTGCGCTGATCGATCGGCGGCGGGTCAAGCCAGTCGCTCTCGCGCATCTGGCCGCTCTGCCCATAAGCCGCGAGGGCATTTTCGTATGTGACCATGCGGATGTGACGTTCCGGAATCCCGCTCTCTTCGGCAAGCTTGGCGGTCTTGGGCACGCCGAGCGGATCGGAGACGCCCCAGTCGCAGGCGCTGTCGACGATGATGCGCTCAGCTCCATATTGGCGCAGCAGCTGCACCATGCGCTTGTTGCCCATCTTGGTAGACGGATAGATCGAGAACGCCGCCCAGAAGCCGCGCTGCAGCACCTCGGCCACTGTCTCCTCATTATTGTGATCGACGACAACCTTTGACGGATCGAGCCCGTGTTCCAGCGCCACGTCAATCGACCGGGTGGTGCCCCGCTTCTTGTCGCGGTGGGGGGTGTGGATCATGACCGGCAGATCCAGCTCCTTGGCGAGCTCGAGTTGGGCGCGATAATAGCGGTCCTCGAGCGGGGTTTGCTCGTCATAGCCGATCTCGCCGATCGCCACGACGCCGTCCTTCAGAGCAAAGCGCGGCAGGATTTCCATCACCTGCTCGGCCAGCTCTTCATTGTTGGCCTCCTTGGAGTTGAGGCCGGCGGTGCAGTAATGGCGGATGCCGAACTGGCCGGCGCGGAAGCGCTCCCAGCCCACGATCGAGGAGAGATAGTCGATATAGGTGCCGACATAGGTGCGCGGCTGGCCGACCCAGAAGGCCGGCTCGATCACCGCAACGATTCCAGCCGCCGCCATCTCCTCGTAATCGTCGGTGGTGCGGGAAATCATATGGGCGTGCGGATCGATGAACATGGGGCGCTTTCTCCCGACGATCAGTGCGGCAGCGTATTCCAGCTTAGGCGGCCCGCCGCAATCTCGCGCTGAAGGTCCGGCGCGGTGGCGAGTAGGTCGCGGGCTAGCTCGGACGGCGAGGCGCCAAGCGCCAAGCCGCCGGCAGCGCGTTCGCGGGCATTCTGTGATTTCAGCACCCGGGCGAGGTCGCCCAGCATCTCGGGGCTGGTGGCGAATGGACCGACGCAGCGCCACAGTTCTGGCGATACCTGGCGATCCGCGGCCCAGCGCTCATGCGCGTAGTCCCGCAGCATAACAGCGAGTTCGGCGTTGGCGCGCTCATCCAGCCCCTGGATCGGCGCGAGTGCGGCGCCGTTGAACAGCGCCTTGAGCACCATATGGTTCCAGCGGTGCTCATCGAAATATCGCCGGGGGTATGGATTGTCGTGCGCGACCGCTTCGAAGACCGCCGAGATCGAAGAGCGCAGGCCCTCGGCCGCGATCGGTTCCAGCCGCGCCGGATCGGGATAGAGGGCAAGACCGCGATAGAGGGCGATTGCCTCCGCGACATCCGCGGTGCGGCATAGCCGCTGGAACTTTTCGGGAAAGCCATCAGCCTCGGCGATGGTCCGCAGCAGCACCATCACGCGTGCGGCGCCATCGATGCTCCAACCCCGCGGGTTCCAGCCGGGATATGCGGCCTGCGCTTCTTCGAGGTCGGCCGGGCCAAGATCGAGGTCTGCACGCCCGAGCCGACGGGGGATCAGACCGAGGGTGATGAAGATGTCTTTATCGTTTGTCGCGGCGCCGCCTCGGACACGCTCCGTCAGCCATTGCCATTCCCCTTCCGGGACTTGTCGCTGCACCCAGGCGCTCAAAAGTTGAACAGGGGAACGCGGCATCGTTGCCTCAAAGCTGGGCATATCCAACGGTGTTAACAGCCTACAGGAAGCGCTATGCTCATGGAAGCATCAACAGCTGCGCGCCTGCCCCGGACGGTTTCATGACTCCCACATTGGTGATCCTCGTCGTTGGTCTTTCGCCCGAGCTGGTCGGTCCTCATACGCCCTATATCGCAAGCGTCGCACAACAGGGCGCTATGCGCCCGCTGGAAACCGCGTTCCCTGCCGTCACCTGCACCGTGCAGTCGACGCTGCTCACCGGCCTTGCGCCCTCGGGCCATGGCGCAGTCGCCAACGGCTGGTATTTCCGCGATCTGGCCGAGGTGTGGCTATGGCGGCAATCGAACCATCTGATCGCGGGGGAGAAGGTGTGGGATGCCGGAAGGCGGCGGGACAGCGCCTTTTCCTGCGCCAACATGTTCTGGTGGTACAACATGTATTCCGGCGCCGACTGGGGGGCGACGCCGCGGCCGATGTATCCCGCGGACGGGCGCAAGATCCCCGACCACTACGCCAACCCGGCCGGCTTGCGCGACGAGCTGAACGCAAAGCTTGGCATGTTTCCCCTGTTCAAGTTCTGGGGGCCGGCCACCGATATCAGCTCGAGCCGGTGGATTGCCGATGCGACGCAGCACGTCATGGCGACGCGCAAGCCCACCCTCACACTCTGCTACCTGCCGCATCTGGACTATAACCTGCAGCGGCTTGGCCCCGATCTCAGCCATGCACGGCTGATGCAGGACCTGCAGGAGATCGATGGCGTAACCGGGCAGCTGATCGACTTTGCCCGACGCAGCGGCATGCGTGTGCTCATCGTCTCCGAATACGGCATCACGTCGGCAACGGGGGCGGTGCATATCAATCGCGCGCTGCGCGAAGCCGGCCTGATCGGCATCCGCGAGGAGATGGGCCGCGAACTGCTCGATGCCGGCGCCTCGCAGGCTTTCGCTGTGGCAGACCATCAGGTGGCGCATGTCTATGTCCGCGATCCCGGCCAGATCGACGCGGTGAAGGCGCTGCTGGAGAGCGTGGAGGGAATCGAGCAGGTCCTGAGCGCGCAAGGCAAGCGCGAGGCGGGACTCGACCATTCGCGTTCGGGCGAGCTGGTTGCGGTATCGGCCCCGGACAAGTGGTTCAGTTACTATTATTGGCTGGACGACGAGCGGGCGCCGGACTTCGCACGCACGGTCGATATCCACCGCAAACCCGGCTACGACCCGGTTGAGCTGTTCATCGATCCGGCGATCAAGCTCCAGATGCCGGCGCTTGCCTGGCGTTTGAGCAAGCGCAAGCTGGGCATGCGCACCCTGATGGACGTGATATCGCTGAAGGACACGCAACTCGTGAAGGGATCGCACGGCCGCCTGCTGACCGATGATCGCGCGGGCCCGCTCGTCATCAGCTCAGAGCCCGACCTGCTTCCGGAGGGACGCATCGCCGCCACGCAGTTCAAGGACATTATGCTGGCGCATGTCTTCGGCCCAGCGCATCAGGTGCCGGGGATGTAGCGCTGGGCGACAACGGTGAGCAGGGCTGCGACGACACAGATGAGGCTGAGCCCGGCGAAGCCGAACGCCGCCACCAGCACCGCGTCATAGAGGGAGATGCCGGACAGCATCAGCCCAACCGCATGCCCGATGTCCCCCGGCTGCCTGCGCCGCAGCAGATAGAGACAGCCGGCAGTCCACAAGCTAAACAAAGTCAGCAGCGCTAGCGCCCGCAAATTGCCGCCGGCAAGGGCGAGAGCGACCAGAAACGGCACTCCCATGATCGCCAAGGGCCACATTCTTTCGACACGGTCGAGCTCCTCCTGCTTGGCGGAATAGGTGAGGCCGGCAATATAGCAGAACAGCCCCGTCGCTCCCCAGAACAGCGCGGATGAGAACGTGCCGGAGGCGGCAAGCGCGGCGAGCGGATAGATGAGAAAGCGGCAAAGCGCCATAAGTAGCGGAGCCAGCGCGGTCTCCTTATGCAGCGCGTCATAGGCAACGATCGCGGCGGCTAGCAGCAAGCCGGCCAGCGGCGCGCCACCGCCAAAAGGCAGGGTGCATAGGATGCCACCGGCGAGCAGGCCGAAGCCGGTGGCAAACACCGCTGCCCGCGATGCCTCGCCGCTCGGGATCGGCCGGCTCGGCCGCTCCACCGCATCAATTTCGGCGTCGAAGGCGTCATTGAGATACATGCCGGCGACATAGAGGAGCGATAAGCCGATCAGCAGCACCGTCCAGCCGCCAGAGCCGAGATGGCCCATCGACAGCACGACCCCAGCCAGTCCATTGGTCCAGACGGTGGGAAGATTGGAGACGCGGCCGAGCCTAAGCGCGGTCAACCACGTCATCTGAGCCGCCCCTCAACCCATTGCAGCTCGCGGGCGATCGCCTCGTCCACCGGCAGGCCGCGAAGCGCGGGCGGCAACACATCCCAGGTGTAGGTTTCAACTTCGAGGTGCTGCGAGATAGGCGTCTCGCGATGGATCGCGAGAATCTCGGCCAGGAAGTCTTGGGTGGTGGCAAGAGGCGGAATGTCGGGGTGGAAGATTGGTACATGAAAATGCACCCGCCACTCATCGGCGGCGGCAGCCGCCGGTGCGGCCAGCGCGTCGGGCAGGTCAACATAGCGGGTGATCCCGCCGTCAGGTCCGCGCGTGACGGTCTGATGCAGATAGGTGCCCTCGGCGAAAGCTTTCACCGCATCGAGCTGGCGCTGTCCGGGCCTCAAGCGCAAAGCAGCGCTAAGCTGGAGTTTGTGGATCGGGATACCGGCAGACTGCAGCGCGGCGACGCTAGCGCGGGCATCCTCGAACTCGACGGCGGCATGGCAGACGTCATAGCAAAGGCCGAGATGGCGCGGCAGCGCCGCCTCGGCTTCGCTGGCCGAGATTTTCGCTAACTCGGCGATGCGCTGAATAGCGGCCTTCGAGAAGAGATAGTCTTTGAAGAAAGCCACGCTTTCATCGACCGTCTCGAGGAAACAGCAGGGCTCGGGCTCGATCGCGAGCGCGATTGTCTTGCCGGTCCTCTCCCGGATGCGGATGAGATGCCGGACGTGGCGCAGCATCATATCGGCCATCACACCTTCAGCGCCCTTGGCGAGCGACTTGAAGGTACCAGGCACGGTGCTGATGCTGCCAAAGCCATCTTCTGGCAGGAGGCGAGCCAGCGTATCGGCGAGCTCGTTCGAGTAAAGAAGGCGATGCTCGTCACGCCAATCCGGCTGATAGACATCCTCCTTCACCCGCGTGCCATGAAAAGGGCCATAGGGAAAGCCATTGATGGTGAAGACGAATAGGTTCTCAGCGGCGAGAAAGTCGAGGAAGGCGGCGAATGCATCTCGCCCCATCAGGCCTTCGGAGGCATCGGCCGAAAGCCGCAGGCCAATGCCGAACGGCTCGGTCGGCGCGACCGAGGCCTTTACCTTGGGTATATGCCGCTTCAGGCTGTCGAACGTATCTGGCCAAGTCTCACCGGGATGGATATTCGTGCAATAGGTTAGAAATGTGCCATCCCCAATCCGCATCAGCTTTTGCTTCTCGCTTCGAGCCAGTCGATTGCGTCCATGACCATCGCTTCATCCATCTCATGGACCTCCACGCCGACACCGAGGCCGGTCAGAAGGGTGACGGTGAACTCGCCGCCAAGATGTTCGCGAAATTCGCGCAGGCCTTCGAGAACCGCAAGCTTGTTCGTCGCGCCCGGCGTGCGCAGCGCCGGGTGCCAGAGCCTGAACCCGAGATTTTCCAGAAGGAAAGCTATCCGGTCTTCATCGCCGGCGGGTAACAGCCCCGCCAGCACCGAATAGCGCGCATCGAGCGCGATGCCGATCGCCACAGCCTCGCCGTGGCGCAGATGATAGTGCGTCAGCGATTCCAGCTTATGCGCGGACCAATGGCCGAAATCGAGTGGACGGGCGCTGCCCATTTCGAACGGGTCACCGCCATGGGCGATCTGATGGATGTGTAGCTCCGCGCAGTGGCGGATCATGTGGGCCATTGCTGTCGGCTCGAATCCGCCGAGGGCATCGGCATTGCTCTCCAGCCAGAGAAAAAATGCCGGGTCGCGGATCAGCCCTACCTTGACCGCCTCGGCCATGCCCGCGATTTTATCCCGCGCCGGCAACGCATCGAGCAACGCAAAATCATTCAGCACGGCGAAGGGCGGCGCGAAGGTGCCAACGAAATTCTTCACGCCGTTCAGATTGACCCCGTTTTTTACGCCCACGCCGGAGTCGCACTGCGACAACACCGTGGTCGGCACGCGAATATGTCTGATGCCACGGTGCGAGGTCGCAGCGACGAGGCCAACCACGTCGAGCAGCGCACCACCGCCGATCGCAATGACGTAGGAATGACGGTCCAGCCGGTGCCGGAATACCTGTCCCATCATCTGCTCGACGAAGCCGAGCTCGTTCTTGACCTTTTCGCCGCCGGGCATGGCTTGTGGCGGCGCGATCAGCTCCATCAACGCAGCGTGCCGGGTGGCATAAGCCTCTATTGCGGTAGTAAACGCAGGATTGACGGCGACCAGCCCTTCATCGACGAAGACCAAGCACCGATGCAGCCGATCTGGCTCCAGGCGAGTGATCGTGTCGATGAGCGCAGGATTATCGGGATTGAAAAGCCCCCGCGTGAACACAACGGGGAACTCATAGGCGACTGCGAAACGCTGCCAACGCACCGTTCCTGTAAGCTCGGCACGTTCCGGTTCCACCGTAGGGAGCTGCTGCGACTGCATGATGATACCGTCTCGCCAGCGAGCAAGCATGGTAACAAACCGGCGGCGAGGACGCCAGTTGATTGCCGGCCTTTGTGAATTGGGCAAAGACGTTGTGGCGTGGCTTCACATCGTCGAGCGAAGGCGCCCAAATTTTAGCGCCAAGATCCTTCCTGGTCCGTGCGCAGCAGCGATGAGCAGGCCAGCAATGAAGGTGAAGTGGTCGACAAAGAAGCCGAATTCGGTTTGGTTCCCGGCCCAGCGTGACGGTCCATGAAAGACGAACGCCAGGAATAGAACATAGGCAGCTGCGACCAGCGACGCTTCAGAGAAATATGCACCCGTCAAAAGGCATACGACCAAGCCGAGTTCAAGCACGACCGCCAGCCAGGCCAACAGCGTGGGAACAGGGAAACCGGCCGAAGCGATGTAGGTCGCCGTCGCACCAATATCCAACAGCTTAAAACTTACCGCCATGAGGAAGACAGCAACAAAGATTAGGCGGCCGGCAAGGACGGCCACATTCGACCACCGTGGTTCCATCAGATCATCAGTCATTGCGCTCTCCTTCGAATGAGAATTGAGAGACATGTTTTCCAACGCCTCGTGCCGGCACACGGATAGCGATCGTGGATAGCCTCCTAAGGACGTCCGAGGATCTCGCGTGCCGACATCAGTTGGCGGGCTGTCGGCCATGCCGGCCAACTTCGCATCGATGTGGTAAGAGCAGCCAAGTCTCCCGCCGGTTTGCGCGGGGACACCTTAGCGCGGCAACACATGCCGGCTAGCCTGCCTCTCAAGGCGGCTCTGGGCGTAGGCCAGGCCCGTGGACAGCACCCAATATATGACCGCCGTCGCCAGATACATGGTGAAGATCTCGAACGTGCGCGCGGTGATGATCTGCGCCTGGCGGAACAACTCGGGCACCTGGATGGTGGCGGCCAGCGAGGTGTCCTTCACCAGGCTGATGAAGCTGTTGCTCAAAGGCGCGATAGCGACGCGCGCCGCCTGCGGCAGCACCACCAGTTGCAAGGTCTGGCGCGGACTGAGCCCCACCGATTCCGCCGCCTCCCACTGCCCGAGGTCGATGGAGGAGATGGCGGCGCGGATGATCTCGGCGGTATAACCGCCAATATTCAGGCTGAAGCCGATCAGCGCCGCCGGGATCGGATCGAAGCGCAGGCCGAACTGAGCAAGGCCATAATAGATCAGGAAAAGCTGCACCAGGAGCGGGGTGCCCCTGATGAAGGAGATATAGGCGAGCGCCGGCCATTCCAGCCCTCGTCTCCCCGACAGCCGCATCAGTGCCAAAGTGAAGCCGATCACCAGCCCGAAGGCCATGCCCCCGACGCTGAGAATGACGGTGTAGACCGTCCCCTGCAGCAGGAATGGCAGCGAATTTATGACCAGTTCCAGGGATGTGTCCATCACGCCGCTATTGCGTCACGTCGGCGCCGAACCACTTCTCCGAAATTTTCTTAAGGGAGCCATCCGCTCGCAGCGCAGCGAGGGCGTCGTTCACCGCCTTGACGAGATCGGGCGCGTCCTTGCGCATGGCGATGGCCTGCTTCTGTGGGGCGAAAGTCTCGCTCGACGCGATCAGCCGGCCGCCATATTGCTTGAGGAGGTTCGGCACGATCAGCCGGTCGTTCGGAATAGCGTCGATGCGGCCGACCAGCAAGTCCTGGTTACGGGTGGCGTCGTCGTCATAGGTGCGCACATCCACGCCCGGCACTTTTTCGCGCAGCCATTTCTCGTAGGTCGTGCCGAGCACGGCGCCCACGCGCTTGCCTTTCAGATCTTCCGGCTTGGTGATGTCCGTCGTGCCCTGCCGCACGATGAGCTGAATGCCCGACACCGTGTAGGGCTCGGAGAAGGCGTATTTTTGCTGGCGCTCGGGGGTGATGGTGATCTGGTTGACGACCATGTCGATGCGCTTGACGTCCAGCGCTGCCAGCAGGCCGTCGAACTTGCCGGGCTGGAATGCAGCTTTCACGCCGAGCTTTTCGGCCAGGGCGTTCGAAATGTCGATCTCGAAGCCGACCAGCACGCCCTTTTCATCGACATAATTGAAAGGCGGATATGTCCCCTCCAGGCCGATCTGGACGGTGCCGCGGGATTTGATGTCGTCAAGCGCGCCGGCCATGGCCGATGTCGCCCAGAGGGCGGTGGCGAAGGCGGCGACAGCAATCGTTCTGAGGACAGGGCACATGCGGAAGCTCCCTAAGGTTTGCACGACGTATTTGAGCGGGCGATGTAGCCGAATCGTGGCGGATGCAACGATCCTGCGCGCTCCAACCGCCGCCGTCCACGCTATCTGCCTCGACGCAGGACATGCCCGCGACAGTATAGCGCCTACACCCGTGCCCAGCACTCGCCGCATGAGCGGCCAGCCAAGCCAACTCTCGTCGACGCAAACCTCGTCTGACGACGTTTTCACACCACCTCGCCTCAAACCGGTCCTGGGAAAAAAAACCAATTGACAGGCGAAATCCTCCCCGAATGCTCGCGGTAAGCAGAAATGGGACGCCGGCCTGACGTTTGGAATTCATAAACTATCGTGATCTGTCGCGTTTATCGCGCCTTCGTAACAGCGGATTCACCGGCACGCGGTAAGCTGCCGCCTGATGAACCTCAATCCACCCTTAGTCCAGCAAGCGCCATCGAAGGCTGCGCGGGTCGCCTTGTCTCGACGATTTCGATTACGCATTTTTCTGCCTGTCGCCCTTGCCACCATCGTCGCGGTTCTGCTGGTAGCTTTGGGCTTGTATTTGGCATCGAGCCACGGCGACGAGATCGCGGTCGAACGTCAGGTGCGGGAGACCCGCCGCGCTATAGAGAACACCTTGGACGAGTTGGCCGCTGATCAGGAGGTCATAGCGCTCTGGGACGACGTCGTTCTGCGGCTGCGCATGGAGAAGCCCGATCTGGAATGGGTCCATAGCTATGTCAGCTCGTATCTGCACAATTTGTCCAGGCAAGACCGCATTTACATTCTGGGCGCGACCGATGCTCCCATTTACGCCTCGGTCGATGGCGCGCGGGTTGACCCGTCGAGCTACGCAGAGGTTGCGAGCAGCCTCCTCCGTCTTGTGGAGGCGGTTCGCGGGCGTTTGCAGGATCAGAACAACATCCATGAACGCCTGCCGGGTGTTCCGCTTGCCCCGGAGAGCACGGTCAGAACAAGCGAACGAGCGGTTCACGCGACCAAGGTCGTCGACATATTCGGAAGGCCGGCGGCAGTCAGCGTGATGCGGATTGTGCCGTATACCGATGCCGTGCCGGAAACGCCTGGCCGGGAGCCGCTGCTCGTCAGCATCCGCTTTCTGGATGGCGCATTTCTGGAGGAGTTTTCCAAACAGCACCTCATCGATAGCCCACGGTTCTCCCAGTCGCTAGATACGTCTGCGGGCGAATACGCCGCGCCCATCATGTCCGGGTACGGCAATCAGATCGGCTATTTGATCTGGCGGCCGGAACTGCCCGGCACCGGGGTGATGAAGGCGGTTACGCCGTTTGCCGTGCTGGCGACGGCGATCGTGATCGGCATCATGGCCGTGCTCGCGACCTGGCTGCATCGCGCGATCCAGGAGCAGCAGAGCACCATCATCGAGCTACAGGCGAGCGAGGCCCAAGCACAGCACCTCGTGATCGAGCTTCAGGCGAGCGAGGCCCAGGCGCAGCACCTTGCCTTTCATGATGCGCTCACCGGCCTCCCCAACCGCGCCAAGTTCAGTGACCGGATTAACATAGAACTGGCGCGGGTCCATGAGGGCGTGCCGCTTGCCTTGCTTCTGCTGGATCTCGACCGGTTCAAACATGTCAATGACACGCTGGGGCATCTCGCTGGCGATGCGCTCATCAAGGAGGTCGCCGCACGGCTGGCGCGTCTGATGAAGGGGGACGACATGGTCGCGCGCCTCGGCGGTGACGAGTTCGCAATTCTCCGGCCAAATGCCTACGACTACCGCCAGGTCGAAATCCTATGCCAGCAAATCCTCGCGGCGGTCCGCGCCCCCTTCGATCTCCTTGGAAATTCAGCCTTCGTCGGGGTGAGTATTGGTGTAGCGGTTGCGCCCGATGCGGGAAATGAACGGGTCGATCTCTTGCGCAAGGCCGATATTGCACTTTATGGCGCCAAAGCTGAGGGCCGCGATCGCTTCTGCCTGTTTTCGGCGGCTATGGACGACAGCGTGAAGCTGCGCAGTACCATCGAGGAGGAGTTGCGGATCGCGCTCGCATCCGGAGATGAGCTGCGCCTGTACTATCAGCCCCAGATATCCACCGCGACCGGGGCGATTGTCGGCATGGAAGCCCTGGTGCGCTGGCAGCATCCAACCCGCGGCCTCGTCGCTCCCGACCAGTTCATCGGGATTGCCGAAGAGACCGGCCTCATCACGCGGCTCGGAGAATGGGTGCTCCGCGAAGCCTGCGCTGCGTCGCGGCGCTGGCCGGACCTTTTTATTGCTGTCAATATTTCACCCGCGCAGTTCCGTGTCGCTGGTTTTGCCGAGCGCGTAACTCAGATCGTGCGTGAATGCGGCGCCGATCCGCGCTGCATCGAGCTGGAGGTGACCGAAGGCTTGCTGGTCGGCGACATCGAGGCCGTCAGCGCTTCCATCGATCGGCTACACCAGTCAGGCTTCAAGATCGCGCTCGACGATTTCGGCACAGGCTATTCGAGCCTCAGCTACCTGCATCGTTTCCAGGTCGACAAGATCAAGATCGACCGCAGCTTCGTCCAAAACCTGGGCAATGAAGTCAATTCCTTCGCCATTATATCGGCAATGCTGGCGCTTGGTCATGCCATGGGATTGAGCGTCACGGCCGAGGGTGTCGAAACCACAGAGCAGCGCGACTTCCTCGAAGCCGCCGGCTGCGATGCGATGCAAGGCTATCTGTTCGCCCGGCCGTCGCCGGCGCAGGAGATAGAGCACCTGATAGCACATTCGGCGGAACAGCCATTGCCCCGCCAAGCCCTCGGCTGGCGTGAGGTTTCAGTGCGCTGATACTGCCAATGCACACCGCTGAGTAGCCACTAATCACATTGCCATTGCAGCCTAACCGACGAACGGCTTGCCCACCGTGAACTTCTGCGGCAGCAGACGCTGGAGATAGGCGATGCCTACCGCCGAGAGTTTATTCTCCTCCTGGCGGAGGAAATCGTCAGGCATCAGCCGCGTCTTGCCGGCGATATTGCCGAGCGGCACCCTTTTCATGATCGTCCTTTCACCATCGAACTGGAGCGCCACCGACGCGCTGCCCTCCGATATCGCTCGCACGGCGAAAACGCCGGCCTCGAAGGCCTCCTTCTGATCCACCGGCGAGATCGTGGCGATGTTGCCGCGCGGCATAAAGCCGAATGTGTCCACCCGTATGCGCTTGCCCGGCACGGCTTCGGCCAGCATGCGCCCAAAAGCCGAGGCAAGGTCAGTGCCCGACAGCTGCAGGTTGCCATGCTCGTCGCGCTCGATTTTGTCGGGCGGCACGAGGCTTTCCACCAGCGCGCGGCCGTCTGCCGTCGACACACCTTCCGATACCGCGACGATGCAACGCTTGTGGCGGTCCCAGGTCCGCCTCACGTCGTCGATGAAGCGCGGGCGGTCGAAGGCGCGCTCGGGGACATAGATCAGATGCGGGCCGGCCTCTTCATCGATCCTCCAGGCCGACGCCGCCGCGGTCAGGAAGCCCGCATGCCGGCCCATGACGATGCCGACATAGATGCCAGGCATCGCCCGGAAATCGAGATCGATGGAGAGGAAGGCACCTGCCACGAACTCGCCCGCGGAAATGAAGCCTGGCGTGTGGTCGTTCTCTTCAAGGTCGTTGTCGATGGTCTTGGGCGCATGCACAAAGGCTGTCGCGCCGCCGGCGGCGTCCGCCAGGATCGCTTGCGTTCCCGCCGTATCGTTGCCACCGATATAGACGAAGGCGTCGGCGCCCACCCTTTTCAAGCCCTGGAGGACCACCTCGCAATACCCCTCGTCAGGCTTGTCGCGGGTGGAGCCGAGCGCTGCGCTCGGCGTGCCGGCGATCGCCATAAGCTGCGCTTGCGGGATGGAGGTCAGGTCAACATAGCGGTTGTCGCGGATCCCGCGCACGCCATGCAAGCTTCCCAAAACTTTCATGCCGGCTTTGCGCGCCTCCAGCGCCGCCCCCATCAGTGTTTGGTTGATCACGGCCGTCGGCCCGCCCCCCTGCGCAATTACGATCGTTTGTTGCATTCCTCTGCTCCCTCCCTCTGCAGATCGCAGTCATGCCGTCCGAATGCTTGGCGTTATTGCATCGCCAGCAACCGCGATGTCTGATGAGATCCACTACTGCACAACACGCCGGGCGTTATGCAGATCGTTGTTGTCGATCTAGCGGCGCGCGGGCGCAGAACTTAGCATAGCCGCGTTTGGAGGCGCTATGGCCGCCGCCGGCTATGAGAACGCCAAGCGCGGCGGCCGGGTGCTCTACATCGGCGTCGCGTTCCGGCAGGCGCTGAAGTTTGACGACGGAAAGCGATAACCCTGCGATCGTCACCGGGCTGGCGACAGGCGGAACGCGGAAGCGGGTTGCCTGAATTCGGCTTGGCGGGGTTCACATCCGGCGGCCGCTCGCCATCGGCCAACACGTTTGTGCGCGCATGGCGCGGGACGGTCCTCCGTCAGTGAAGGGTCTGCTCCAGTCCGCCTCGGCAGCTTCACGCTCGCTGCGCGCGAACTCAATATCACCCAGGTCGCGGTCAGCCAGCAGATCCGCCGGTGTCGCCGGTGTCGCCGGAGAGATCGAAACCTCGCCGGTCGAAGGCTTCGAGGGCAGCCGCTATCTTGGCTATGGCGTCGGCACCAAACATCTCGTGACGCATGGCATTGTTGCCGACGGCTGCATTCTCGGCGAGCCGACCAACATGAAGCTTGTCGCAAGCCATTGCGGCAGCGCCTGGACGCGTATTACGGTGCCGGGCGAACTGGTTCACACCGCATGGTCAAAATTTGAGCGCAACGCGATTATGAAATCGCGCATGGTGCTCGATGCGCTCGAGCGTTGGATTGCGGATTATCGCGTCCGAAACACCATCGGCAGCTTCGCGCCGCGCGTCAATGTGGCGGCGATTGTCGGTGGACGGCCGTGGCGCGGTTCGCGCACCCCGGAGGATTGCAGGATCTATGTCGACGTGCGAACGCTACCTTCGACCCGCGCCGCGACCGTTCTCAACGAGCTGCGCGATCTCATGCGCGAACTCAATCGAGCGCATCCTGAACTGTCGGCGGGCGTGGAATTATATTTGTCCAATCCGGGGGCGCAAATTGACCCCCATCATGCGCTGGTCAATCTGATTAACGACGCCCATCGCGACGCGCTCGGCCACGCACCGGAACAATCAATGGAAGTGTGGTGCAGCGATGCCGCGCATCTGACGCGCTACGACGTGCCGACGGTCAATTATGGCTCCGCCGGCCGCATCATGGAGGGCGGTGCCGGATGGTCGACAAGCCTTGGCGAGCATGTCAACATCGGCGATCTCGTTGACATCACCCGCATCTATGTGCGGGCCGCCGCGGCATGGTGTGGCGTGGTCGCGTGAGGCAACCGCGGCCGGTCTCAGGCCGGTGGTCTGCGCTAGCGGGACTGTCCGCGAAATATGTATTTTCAGATAGGGACGCTTCACGCCATCATCACGGGATTAATCAGCAAGAAACGGAGTGCATCCCTGCGGAAAGACGGCAGACTTGCTTCTTTTGCAAGATGAGGCCTGCCTGACCTCCACCTCAAGCCGTCCTTTTATTCTCGCGCTCCTTCTCGCCATGCCAGCCTCGCTGTCCGTGGCGCACGACCAAAACCAGGCGCGGCAGGGGAATGCAACGCCTCCTCCTCCGGCCGGCTCAGGGACGACGCCCCAAACTCGAGCGCTTACAGGCAAAGAACGCCTTGGCGAGAAGTGGACCGACGAGCAACGGGTTGATAATTGCAACGTCCCATTAGAAAAGCGTGGTCCGACGCCAAGGCCGGATTGCGCAACCGATCCGGCGCGATGAAATCGCCTTCCAAAACGATCGGATCTTGCAATCTGCTCAGGTGCGCGCATGTATGAGAAGCCGGGCGACCGTGGGAAACCTTCAATTTTGCTGTTCGTTGATGATCGCTGGCGATGGTTATTGGAGCGGGTGATGGGAATCGAACCCACGTCTTGAGCTTGGAAGGCTCTTGCTCTACCATTGAGCTACACCCGCTTCGCCGCGAAACATTAGCGAAAGGTGGCGGTAAGTCAAAGCGAAACTGGCTGTGCTCGGATCGCCACTGCGCAAGATATACGCCTTTGGATAGCGGGGAAATCGGCAGCATTTTTGCTCGCCGCGGTCTTGAAACAAACGGTGGAAATCGCCATTTTCCCCTTATGTCGGGGTATGCCGTTGTAAATTGGCCCTAGTCAGCCGCGGCCGCATGTGTTACTCAGCCCTTCTCAGCGCCTTGAATTGACTTGAGCTTTGCGCATCTCGCCACGATATTCCGGATAAGGTCGGTGTCGATGGCTGATGCCATATGCTTTTGTTGACGGGTGCTTAAGGTGGCTCCATGAAGGAGTGTAGCTCAATCGGCTAGAGCACCGGTCTCCAAAACCGGGGGTTGTGGGTTCGAGTCCCTCCACTCCTGCCACGGGAACGACGGGTGTTCAAAGGCGGGCGGGCATACTTACGAGGCATTGGGCCCTAGAGGTTTCACTTTCCAAATGGCTAAGATAAATCCTTTCGAATTTCTCCAAGAGGTTCGTGCCGAAACAGCAAAGGTCACGTGGCCGACGCGAAATGAGACGATCATCACCACGATCATGGTGATTATTATGGCCGTGCTCGCGTCGATCTTCTTCCTTCTGGCGGATGGGGTTATGAATTGGGGGGTGAGCCTGCTCTTAGGATTAGGCCGCTAGCGTAACGCCTCGTTAACAACAAAGAGTAAAAATCATGGCGAAGCGTTGGTACATTGTTCATGCCCACTCGAACTTCGAGAAGAAAGTCGCCGAATCCATCAAGGAGCGCGCGGCTTCCGGTGGGCTGTCGCATCTCTTCGAGGAGGTGCTGGTGCCGATGGAAGAAGTGGTCGAGGTCCGGCGCGGCCGCAAGGTGAGCGCAGAGCGAAAATTCTTTCCCGGCTACGTGCTGGTGAAAATGGACATGACGGATCAGGCCTATCACCTGATCAAGAACACAGCGAAGGTCACGGGGTTCCTTGGCGCCAATAACAAGCCGACGCCAATCACGGAAGACGAGGCGATGCGGATCCTTCATCAGGTGAAGGAGGGCGTCGATCGTCCCAAACCCACGGTGACCTTTGAAATCGGAGAGCAAGTGCGTGTCGCGGACGGGCCGTTTGCCTCGTTCAGTGGCCATGTCGAGGAAGTCGACGAGGAGCGCGCGCGGCTCAAGGTTGCGGTTTCCATCTTCGGCCGGGCAACCCCGGTCGAGCTGGAGTATGGCCAGGTCGAGAAAGTCTGACGGCCGGCTCGTCTTGCGGGAGGGTGTTGGGGCCTTGCCATGGTCCTGAACAACCCGTACCGCATCCCCGAAACAGGAGCCGCAAGGCTCAGCTCAAGGGCAGAAAATGGCAAAGAAAGTTGTAGGATCGCTTAAACTCGAAGTGAAGGCGGGGCAGGCCAATCCGTCGCCGCCGATCGGTCCGGCGCTTGGTCAGCGCGGCCTGAACATCATGGAGTTCTGCAAGACGGTGAACGCCGCCACCAAGGATATGGAGCCTGGCTCTCCGGTGCCGGTGGTCATCACCTATTACCAGGACAAGTCGTTCACGCTCGAGCTTAAGACCCCGCCGGCATCCTTCCTGCTGAAGAAAGCCGCCAAGGTCAACAAAGGGTCGAGCGAGTCCGGCCGGGGAGCGCCGATCGGCAAAGTGACGATGGACCAGATCCGCGAGATCGCCCAGGCGAAGCTGAAGGATCTCAATGCGAATAGCGTGGAACAAGCCATGAAGATCATTGCAGGCTCCGCACGTTCCATGGGACTGCAGGTTGAGGGCTGAGCGCGATGGCAACTTTAGGCAAACGTTTGAAGACAGCGCGCAGCGGAATCGACCGCTCGAAGGCCTATGCGATCGATGAGGCAGTCAAGCTCATCAAGGAGCGCGCCAAGGCGAAGTTCGATGAAACCATCGAGATCGCGATAAATCTTGGCGTCGATCCGCGACATGCCGACCAGATGGTCCGCGGCGTGTGCAATCTGCCGAACGGCACGGGACGCACGGTGCGGGTTGCGGTGTTCGCACGCGGCGCAAATGCCGAAGCGGCGACGAAGGCCGGCGCTGATATCGTCGGGGCGGAGGACCTCGCCGAAGAGATCCAGAAGGGTAACATCAATTTCGATCGCTGCATCGCGACCCCTGACATGATGCCGCTGGTTGGACGCCTCGGCAAAGTGCTGGGTCCGCGCGGTCTGATGCCGAACCCGAAGGTCGGCACGGTGACGCCCGATGTGGCGGGTGCCGTGAAGGCGGCGAAGGGCGGTGCAGTTGAATTTCGCGTCGAGAAGGCTGGCATCATCCATGCCGGCATCGGCAAGGCCAGCTTCACTGAGACGGCGCTGGCGGAGAACGTCCGCGCTTTTGCCGATGCGGTGATCAGGGCTAAGCCGACAGGCGCGAAGGGCACTTTCGTGAAACGTATCTCGCTCAGCTCCACCATGGGGCCGGGCCTGCGCATCGAACCGGCGAGCATAACGGGAGCGCAAACGGCGGGTTAGTAGGAAGAGATTTGGAACAAGCCGGATTTCCGGCAAAGAGTTTCAGATGCTTTATGCGCATCTGAAAGGCGCATCGGATGCCCTCGCGTGTCCGGTGCGTATACCTGTCCGAGACTGCAGGTGCCGCAAGGCTTAATGTCCTGCAATAGATGGGAGTTAGCTGATTTGAGCCAATTCCGTTTGGCGAAAACGGTCAGCCGCACGCCCTGGGACAGGCCTAGCTGTCGCTAGCCCTCGACAAGGGTCAGCGGCGTGATCGAACCGGCGGGAGGCCGCAAGGCCGAACGCCACATTTGGAGAGACGCGGTGGATAGAGCCCAGAAAAGAGAGATGGTCGATGACCTCGGCCAGATCTTCGCCGAGTCCGGCTCTGTCGTCGTAGCACGCTACACCGGACTCACGGTGGCCCAGATGACGGATCTCCGTCGGCGCCTCGGCGCCGCGGGGGGCCAGTTCAAGGTCATCAAAAACCGCCTCGCCAAAATCGCGCTCGACAACTCCGGCAACGGAGCTGCGCGGGACATGTTCGTCCAGCCGACCGGCATCGCCTTTGCGAAGGATCCGGTCGCTGCAGCAAAAGTGACGGCCGAATACGCCAGGACGAACGACAAGTTCGTCATCATGGGCGGCTTTCTCGGCAAGAGCATGCTGGATCAAGAAGGGGTGAAGGCACTCGCCACCATCCCCTCGCTCGACGAGCTCCGCGCCCAGCTCTGCGGGGTTCTCAATGCGCCCGCGTCCAAGCTGGCCCGCACGCTCAATGCACCGGCCGTCGGCTTGGCAACCGTCCTCAATGCCTATCAGAAGAAGCTGGAAGGCGGTGAAGGCGGCGAGGCGAGCGCAGCAGCTTGAGATATGCGCGATTTGGCAAGCGAATGTACAAACGGAATTGAGGAATAGAAATGGCTGATATCGAAAAACTCTATGAAGAGCTGTCCGGGATGACGGTTCTGGAAGTCGCCGAGCTGGTAAAGCGCCTTGAGGAAGGCTGGGGTGTTTCTGCCGCCGCTGCCGTCCCGATGGCGATGCCGGCTGGCGGCGGCGCAGGCGCTGCGGCGGCCCCGGTCGAGGAGCAGACCGAGTTCGACGTGGTCCTGGTCGACGTGGGCGCGCAGAAGATCAACGTGATCAAGGAAGTGCGCGCGATAACCTCGCTCGGTCTGAAGGAGGCCAAGGACTTGGTCGAGGCCGCGCCGAAGGCGATCAAGGAAGCGGTCTCCAAGGCCGAGGCCGAGGAGATCAAGAAGAAGGTCGAGGCGGCTGGCGCCAAGGTCGACATCAAGTAAGTGGAATTGGGCGGGGAGCTCCGCGCTTCCCGCCACTTTGAAAGCAACAGAGAACGGTTCCTGGCAGTCGCTCAAAACGCAAAAGCAGCGTTTGCCACGAGCCGTTACGAGTGACATGAGGAGATGAGATGGCGCAATCTTTCATCGGCCGCAAGCGGGTGCGTAAGCGTTTTGGACGCATCGCTGAAGTGGCCGAAATGCCAAATCTGATCGAGGTGCAGAAGCAGTCTTACGACCAGTTTCTGATGGTCGAAGAACCGCGCGGCGGCAGGGCCAATGAGGGACTGCAGGCCGTGTTCGCCTCTGTATTTCCTATAACAGATTTTTCCGGGCGTGCCCAGCTTGAGTTTGTGAGCTACGAGTTCGAGCAGCCCAAATATGACGTGGATGAGTGCCAGCAGCGCGACATGACTTTTGCCGCTCCGCTGAAGGTGAAGCTGCGCCTGATTACCTTCGATATCAACGAAGAGACCGGTGCCCGCTCCGTCCGCGATATCAAGGAGCAGGATGTCTATATGGGCGACATCCCGTTCATGACGCTGAACGGCACCTTCGTCATCAATGGCACCGAGCGCGTGATTGTCTCGCAGATGCATCGTTCGCCGGGCGTGTTCTTTGACCACGATCGCGGCAAAACGCATGCGAGCGGCAAGCTCTTGTTCGCGGCGCGCATCATTCCCTATCGCGGCTCCTGGCTCGACTTCGAGTTCGACGCCAAGGACCTCGTCTATGTGCGCATCGACCGGCGTCGCAAGCTGCCGGTGACCACGCTGCTTTATGCGTTGGGTCTCGATGACGAGCAGATGCTGAACACCTTCTATGGCCGCATCGCGCTGAAGGCGAACAAGGCCGGCGGCTGGAAGATGCCGTTCGTACCAGAGCGCATGCGCGGTACCAAGCTGAACTACGACGTGCTGAATGCCGAGACCGGCGAAGTCGTCATCGAGGCCGGCCATAAGCTTTCCGCGCGCCAGGCCAAGAAGCTCGCCGAAGAGGGGCTGAAGACCGTGCTGATGCCGGACGCCGCCGTCTATGGCCGCTATCTGGCAGAGGATCTCGTCAACCTGGAGACCGGCGCGATTTATGGCGAAGCCGGCGATGAAATCGAGAAGGAGCTGCTCGAAACACTGGTCGAGGCCGGCATCAAGGACCTGCCGTTGCTCGACATCGACCATGTCTCGACGGGCGGATACCTGCGCAACACACTTCATATCGACAAGAACAACAGCCGCGAGGATGCCCTCCTTGACATCTACCGGGTGATGCGCCCGGGCGAGCCGCCGACCGTTGAGGCTGCGGAGACGCTGTTCCACGGCCTGTTCTTCGATGCTGAGCGCTATGACCTCTCGGCCGTCGGCCGGGTGAAGATGAACATCCGGCTGGAGCTGGAGTGCGAGGACACTGTCCGCGTGCTGCGTCCGGACGACATCATCGCCGTCATCAAGACGCTGGTTGCGCTGCGCGACGGCAAGGGCGAGATCGACGACATCGACCATCTCGGCAACCGCCGGGTGCGCTCGGTCGGCGAACTGATGGAGAACCAGTATCGCCTTGGCCTGCTTCGCATGGAGCGCGCCATCAAGGAGCGTATGTCATCGGTCGATATCGACACGGTGATGCCGCAGGACCTGATCAACGCCAAGCCGGTTTCGGCGGCGGTGCGCGAGTTCTTCGGCTCCTCGCAGCTCTCGCAGTTCATGGACCAGACCAACCCGCTCTCCGAGATTACGCACAAGCGGCGTCTCTCGGCGCTTGGCCCGGGCGGCCTGACCCGCGAGCGCGCGGGCTTTGAGGTTCGCGACGTGCATCCGACCCATTACGGCCGGATCTGCCCGATCGAGACGCCGGAAGGCCCGAATATCGGCCTGATTAACTCGCTGGCCACCTTTGCCCGCGTTAACAAATACGGCTTCATCGAGAGCCCCTATCGCAAGGTGAAGGACCACAAGGTTACGGATGAGGTGGTCTATCTGTCGGCGACGGAGGAGTCCCGCCACTATGTGGCGCAGGCCAATGCCGAGCTGTCCGATGAAGGCAGCTTCACCGAGGACCTGGTGGTCGCGCGCCATGCCGGCGACGTGCATCTGGTCCCGCCGAACCAGGTCGATCTGATCGACGTATCGCCGAAGCAGGTGGTGTCGGTGGCGGCGGCGCTGGTGCCGTTCCTGGAAAATGACGATGCCAACCGCGCCCTGATGGGCTCGAACATGCAGCGTCAGGCGGTGCCGCTGATCAAAGCGGAGGCGCCGCTGGTCGGCACGGGCATGGAGTCCGTGGTGGCCCGGGATTCCGGCGCGGCGATCGCTGCCCGCCGGACCGGCACGGTCGATCAGGTGGACGCCACCCGTATCGTCATCCGAGCGACGGAGGAGCAAGATCCGTCGAAGTCCGGCGTCGATATCTACCGGCTGCGCAAGTTCCAGCGCTCGAACCAGAACACCTGCATCAACCAGCGTCCGCTGGTGCGCGTGGGTGACCGGGTCGAGGCGGGCGACATCATTGCCGATGGTCCCTCGACGGACCTGGGCGATCTGGCGCTCGGCAAGAATGTGCTGGTCGCCTTCATGCCGTGGATGGGCTACAACTTCGAGGACTCGATCCTTATATCTGAACGTATCGTCTATGACGATGTGTTCACCTCCATCCACATCGAGGAGTTCGAAGTCACGGCTCGCGACACCAAGCTCGGACCGGAGGAGATCACGCGCGATATTCCGAACGTTTCGGAAGAGGCGCTGAAGAACCTCGACGAGGCGGGTATCGTCTATATCGGGGCCGAGGTGAAGCCGGGCGACATCCTGGTCGGCAAGATCACGCCGAAGGGCGAAAGCCCGATGACGCCGGAGGAAAAGCTGCTCCGCGCCATCTTCGGCGAGAAGGCGTCCGACGTTCGCGATACCTCGCTCAAGCTGCCGCCGGGTGTCTCCGGCACGGTGGTGGAGGTGCGCGTCTTCAACCGCCACGGCGTCGAGAAGGACGAGCGTGCCATGGCCATTGAGCGCGAGGAGATCGAGCGCCTGGCCAAGGACCGCGATGACGAGCTGCAGATCCTTGACCGCAACGTTTACGGCCGTCTGCGTGAGTTCCTGACGAACAAGGAAGTCGCGCGTGGGCCGAAGGGAATGCGCAAGGGCTCGGTTGTCACCGAGGAGAACCTGACCGAGGTGCCGCGCAGCCAGTGGTGGGAAATCGCGCTCAAGGATGAGGGCCTGATGGCCGGCATCGAGGCGATCCGCCGCCAGTATGACGAGGCCAAGCGGCGCCTGGAGCAGCGTTTTGTCGACAAGATCGACAAGCTGAAGCGCGGCGACGAGCTGCCGCCCGGCGTCATGAAGATGGTCAAGGTGTTCGTCGCGGTGAAGCGCAAGCTGCAGCCCGGCGACAAGATGGCCGGACGCCATGGCAATAAGGGTGTGATCAGCCAGATCGTGCCGATCGAGGACATGCCTTACCTCGAGGACGGTGCGCCGGTCGATATCGTGCTCAACCCGCTTGGCGTGCCGAGCCGGATGAATGTCGGCCAGATTCTGGAGACGCATCTGGGCTGGGCCTGCCGAGGTCTCGGCCGGATGATCGGCGACGCGGTAGACCAGTTCAAGGCGGAGCACGACTCCGCCAGGCTGAAAACGCTGCTCACCGACATCTACGGCAAAGAGGAGCAACTCGACGAACTCGACGAGGATCAGCTCCTGGAGCTGGGGTCCAATCTGCGCATGGGCGTGCCGGTGGCGACACCGGTGTTCGACGGCGCGGGCGAGGCCGATATCGTGCGGATGCTGAAGCAGGCCGGTCTCGATAGCTCGGGACAGGTCACTCTGTACGACGGACGCACGGGAGAGGCTTTCGACCGCAAGGTGACGGTGGGCTACAAATATCTGCTCAAGCTGCATCACCTTGTGGACGACAAGATCCACGCACGCTCCATCGGGCCGTACAGCCTCGTGACCCAGCAGCCATTGGGCGGCAAGGCGCAATTCGGCGGCCAGCGTTTCGGCGAAATGGAGGTGTGGGCGCTCGAAGCCTACGGCGCGGCATACACCTTGCAGGAAATGCTGACGGTGAAATCGGATGACGTTGCCGGCCGCACGAAAGTCTATGAAGCGATCGTGCGCGGAGACGATACATTCGAGGCAGGCATACCGGAGAGCTTCAACGTGCTCGTGAAGGAAATGCGGGCGCTCGGCCTCAATGTGGAATTGACTTCAACAGTAAATCCGGCGGACGGAAAACCGCCTGTCTAAGAAAAGGGCAGCGGCCAGGGCAAGAGCCTTGGCCGCCAAAGCCTTGTGAAATTGTGAGACGAAACGACGAACGGGTGTGGACAGTGTAAGTGGCTGGAATTGTCGAAAGCGGGCTTTATCGCTGCCTCGAGCCCGTCTCATGCAATACGCAGCTAACGCCTGCCTCATAGGAGTTACGGATGAACCAAGAGATCACTAATCTCTTTGCGCCTCAAGTCCAAACTCAGACATTTGACCAGATTCGGATCTCCATCGCAAGTCCGGAGAAGATTTTATCTTGGTCTTATGGCGAGATCAAGAAGCCTGAGACGATCAATTACCGTACGTTCAAGCCAGAACGCGACGGTCTTTTCTGCGCGCGCATTTTTGGTCCGATTAAGGACTATGAATGTCTGTGCGGTAAATATAAGCGGATGAAGTATAAGGGCATCATCTGCGAAAAATGCGGCGTCGAGGTGACGCTGACCAAGGTGCGCCGTGAGCGGATGGGCCATATCGAGCTCGCCGCGCCGGTTGCGCATATCTGGTTTTTGAAGTCGCTGCCGAGCCGCATCGGCCTGATGCTCGACATGACGCTCAAGGATCTCGAGCGCGTGCTCTATTTCGAGAATTACATCGTGGTCGAGCCCGGCCTGACTGCGCTGAAGGAGAAGCAGCTTCTCTCCGAGGAGGAGTATCTCAAGGCGCAGGAGGAGTTCGGCGACGACAGCTTTACGGCCGGCATCGGCGCCGAGGCGATCCGCGATTTGCTGATCGCCATGGATCTGGAAAAGCTCCGTGACGATATCCGCACAGAGATCGCCCAGTCGACCTCGGACCTGAAGCCGAAGAAGCTCGCCAAGCGCCTGAAGGTGATCGAGGCCTTCATCGAGTCCGGCAATAAGCCCGAATGGATGATCCTCACGGTGGTGCCGGTCATTCCGCCGGAGCTGCGCCCGCTCGTCCCGCTGGACGGCGGCCGTTTCGCCACGTCGGATCTTAACGACCTCTATCGCCGCGTCATCAACCGCAACAACCGCTTGAAGCGGCTGATGGAGCTGCGCGCGCCGGATATCATCGTGCGCAACGAGAAGCGCATGCTGCAGGAGGCCGTTGACGCGCTGTTCGACAACGGCAGGCGCGGCCGCGTCATCACCGGCGCCAACAAACGGCCGCTGAAGTCGCTCGCCGATATGCTGAAGGGCAAGCAGGGCCGGTTCCGTCAGAACCTGCTCGGCAAGCGCGTCGACTATTCCGGCCGCTCGGTGATCGTGGTCGGCCCGGAGATGAAGCTGCATCAGTGCGGCCTGCCGAAGAAGATGGCGCTGGAGCTGTTCAAGCCATTCATCTACTCGCGCCTCGATGCCAAGGGTTTTGCCGCGACGGTGAAGCAGGCCAAGAAGCTGGTGGAGAAGGAGAAGCCGGAGGTTTGGGACATCCTCGACGAGGTGATCCGCGAGCATCCCGTGCTGCTCAACCGCGCGCCGACGCTGCATCGCCTGGGCATCCAGGCGTTCGAGCCGGTGCTGGTCGAGGGCAAGGCGATCCAGCTGCATCCGCTGGTCTGCGCGGCCTTCAACGCCGATTTCGACGGCGACCAGATGGCCGTGCACGTGCCGCTGTCGCTGGAGGCGCAGCTCGAGGCCCGCGTGCTGATGATGTCGACCAACAACATCCTGCACCCGGCCAATGGCGGTCCGATCATCGTGCCCTCGCAGGACATCGTGCTCGGCCTCTATTACCTGTCGCTGCAGCGTGACAAGGAGCCGGGCGAGGGCAAGATCTTCGTCAATGTGAAGGAGATCCAGCACGCGTTGGATAATGGCGTCGTCACGCTCCATGCCAAGATCAAGGCGCGTTTCACCGGCGTTGGTCCGGATGGCGAGCCGCAGACCCAGGTCTATGAGACCACCCCCGGCCGCATGCTGCTCTCCGAGGTGCTGCCGAAAAAGCCCGGCATCACCTTCGACCTGGTGAACCGCCTTTTGACCAAGAAGGCGATCGCCAAGATGATCGACGCCGTCTATCGCGGCTGCGGTCAGAAGGAGACGGTGATCTTCTGCGACCGCATCATGGCGCTCGGCTTCTATCATGCCTGCCGTGCCGGCATTTCGTTCGGCAAGGACGACATGGTCGTGCCCGCCGCCAAGGCGAAGATCATCCAGGAGACGCAAGACCTCGTCCGCGACTACGAGCAGCAGTATAACGAGGGCTTCATTACCCAGGGCGAGAAGTACAATAAGGTGGTCGATGCCTGGGCCAAATGCACCGACCGCGTCGCCAAGGAGATGATGGATCACATCTCGGCCAATGAGGTGGACGCCGAGACCGGCCGCGAGAAGCCGCAGAACTCGATCTATATGATGAGCCATTCGGGGGCCCGCGGCTCCCCGGCTCAGATGAAGCAGCTTGCCGGCATGCGCGGCCTGATGGCCAAGCCGTCGGGCGAGATCATCGAGACGCCGATTATCTCCAACTTCAAGGAGGGGCTGTCGGTTCTCGAATACTTCAACTCGACGCACGGCGCCCGTAAGGGCCTCGCCGACACGGCATTGAAGACGGCCAACTCCGGCTATCTGACCCGCCGTCTCGTCGACGTGGCGCAGGACTGCATCATCAATGAGCCCGATTGCGGTACCGACAAGGGTATCAAGATCTCGGCCGCGATCGATGCTGGTGAGGTGATCGTGTCGCTCGGCGACCGTGCGCTCGGCCGCACGGCGGCGGACGATGTCGTTGCACCGACCACGGGCAAGGTGATCGTCAAGGCCGGCCAGCTCATCGAGGAGACCGAGGCAAAGGAGATCGAGGACGCACAGGTCCAGGAGATCCGCATCCGCTCGGCGCTGACTTGCGAAAGCAAGAACGGCATCTGCGCGGCCTGCTACGGGCGCGACCTCGCCCGCGGCACCCCGGTCAATCTCGGCGAGGCTGTCGGCGTCATCGCGGCGCAGTCGATCGGCGAGCCGGGTACGCAGCTCACCATGCGCACCTTCCATATTGGTGGCACGGCACAGCTGGCGGATTCGTCCTTCATCGAGTTCAAACTTTGCGGGCAAGATCGCGATCCGCAACCGCAACGTTCAGCGCGACAGCCAGAATCGCCTGGTTGCCATGAGCCGCAATATGTCGGTCGTGGTTCAGGACGACGAAGGCAAGGATCTGGCCACCTACAAGATCATCCAGGGCGCCCATATGAAGGTGGACGAGGGCGACACGATCCGGCGCGGCCAGCGTCTGGCGGAGTGGGACCCGTATACCCGCCCGATCCTGACCGAAGTGGACGGCAGTGTCGATTTCGAGGATCTGCTCGAGGGCCTGTCGGTCAACGAGCAGACCGAAGAGACGACGGGTATCACCCACCGCGTCATTGTCGACTGGCGTGCCAATCCGAAGGGCAGTGCGCTGCGTCCGGCGGTGATCGTCAAGGACAAGAAGGGCAAGCCGCACAAGCTGCCGCGTGGCGGCGATGCGCGCTATCTGCTCTCGGTGGATGCGATCCTGTCGACCGAGCCCAACCAGCATGTGAAAGCGGGCGACGTGCTTGCACGTATTCCGCTGGAGTTGGCCAAGACGCGCGACATCACGGGCGGTCTGCCGCGCGTGGCGGAGCTGTTCGAGGCACGCCGGCCGAAGGATAACGCCATCATCGCCGAAATGTCCGGCACGGTGGAGTTCGGGCGCGACTACAAGAACAAGCGCCGCATCACCATCGTTCCTGACGACGGGACCGAGTCCAAGGAATACCTCATTCCCAAGGGCAAGCATCTCTCCGTTCAGGAAGGTGACCGCATCGAGAAAGGCGAGTTCATCATCGACGGGCATCCCGCCCCGCATGACATTCTCGCCATTAAGGGTGTAGAGGAGTTGGCATCCTATCTCGTCAACGAGATCCAGGAGGTCTACCGGCTGCAGGGCGTGACGATCAACGATAAGCATATCGAGGTGATCGTCCGACAGATGCTGCAGAAGGTGGAGATCGAGGACGCCGGCGACACTGACCTTCTCAAGGGTGAGCAGGTCGACCGCGCTGAAATGGACGAGATCAACGTCAAGATCGAGGCCCAGGGCGGACGTCCCGCAAGGGGAAGCCCGGTGCTGCAGGGCATCACCAAGGCGAGCCTGCAGACCCGCAGCTTCATCTCGGCGGCCTCCTTCCAGGAGACCACGCGCGTTCTCACCGAAGCCGCCATCAACGGCAAGGTCGATACGCTCGATGGTCTCAAGGAGAACGTGATCGTCGGACGCCTGGTCCCGGCCGGCACCGGCGGCACGATCCGCCGTCTGAAGAAGGTGGCGCTCCACCGCGACGATCTGATTCTCGCCGAGCGGTCACGTTCCTCCGGCAAGGGCATTCAGCCCTCGGAGGAGCCGGCTATGCCGATGCTGCCGGAGCGCCAGGGGGCGCAGGCGGCCGAGTAGCTGAAGCCGGCAATAGATCACCATTCCGTGAAGGCGTGCCCTCGGGCACGCCTTTTCTCTTTTCAGGGCCATTTTGAGGCGAACACTGCTACAGGCGGTGGATGAGAAAAATTTTCTTAATCTAGTGCCACTTCTGCTTGGAAGATGGCACAAACTTCGTTATTTTATGGCCTTGCACTGCTGAGACAAAAACAAACCGGCAAGGCAACTTATTACGTGCAAAATGGGGTGCTTACGTTTGTACGTTGCGGAGTTGCATCAAGCGTCCACTAGGCTATAAGCGACGAACCATAACTGAAGAGCCAAAGTTCTGCGTGGCTTGAACGCACAGAACTTCGGGGTGCTCTTTCAGTTCACCGTGGTTTGGGAGTGTCATGATTATGTCCGGGGTGAAGCCTGCGGAGCGCCGTAGGCATTTCGTCACGTGGGGACTGGTTGTTCTGGGATCAACCGCCATACTGACCTCTCCTCTTCCCTTAAGAGTGAACGGCGTCTGGGCGGAGCAGAATGCGGGCGCGGCAGGTAGGAACGCGACCGGCGAGACGGATGGCACGGCCGAAAAGCCGTCGTCATCGTACAGAATACAAGTCTTCAAACAGGCGGCAGACAAGCTGAAACTTAAAGGCCTTGTCGCTTGTGCCGAAGACCATAAGGTCTTACTTGGCCTGATAAAAGCCAGCTTCCCCTCCGCCGATGTGTCAGACCGCATCAAGATCACCGACGCTCCGAAAACCGAAACGCCAAAGCCTGATATGAAGCTTGGCAGCGTCAGCTTTGCGCTCAAGGCGCTCAGCTATTTGCAGGCGGGCAGCGCGCGGATCGACGAGCAGAGTGTTGCGCTGGCCGGCGATGCCGAAAATCGCGCGATCTACACCGAGGTGAAGGATCTGATTGATTCGGGTCGTCCCACTGGCGTGCTCGTCGAAGAACACATCACCAAGCCCGCCTCATTCTCCTGGAGCGCCGAGCTCGGAGAAGGACGGGTGAGACTCGCCGGTGTCGTTCCTGACACCGACGGCAAGAAGGAACTGAAGGATACCGTTCAGCGGCTGTTTGCCGGCCTCGAGATCGTCGACAACACCTATGTTTCGGAAGGCGTGCCGGGAAGTTGGCGCGATGCGGCGATGCACTCCCTGCAGGTGCTTCACCTCCTGAATTCCGGTGCGGTCGTTGTCGCGGACCATTCGATCCATCTAAATGGGCGTGCCTCCGACGAGGTGACGCTGAAGAAGATCGACCAGCTCGCTGACAAATATCCGGCAGGTTTTGCACTGGAGAGCAAGGTCAGCGTGCCGCCCGCGCGGGCGACTATGTTCGGGTTGGGCTTCCCGCATTCCGCCGCCATCCATCACTATCCGACGGTCGAAGGCGCAGTGACCGACAGATAGGCCGCTTCGCGCTGCTGCGGCTTAAATCGCCGATCATCAGCTCAAGCCGCCTCGAGCAGCGGAAACGGGCCGCTGCCTATCCAATCTCACTTGATCGTTGCCGGGAAGGCGCCGCGCATCTGCGGCGCAAACTGGTTGCCGCTTACCTGATCTGCACCAGCATATTGTGCTTAGCCGTCCGGCCTCAGGGTGCGGGCCACACGAAAGCCGGATATGGTTTGTGAAGGCTCGCTCTCGTCCCCCGACGGCCCGGCAGTTGCCTCGCCTTGTGCGGCGCGCCGATTGCGCGAAGCGCAGTCGGCATCACTCAGCCAGTTCCAATCCGGGGAATCGCAATCCTGCCCTCGGGGTTGTTGCCGCAGGCGCGGACCCTGCTCCGCGCGCGGTCCGCTCTGGCCGTCCGTATTCCATCCGCCGACCTTCATCAGCCGATAGGACTTGCCGGTTTTGCGGCTCAGCCACTGCGCATAGGCCGATGCATCGTCGCGCGACACATCGTTCACGGGCTCCTGGGCGGCGGAACGACCGAGGTCCAGGCTGCGGCAGGCACCTTCCTGCACGCACACATTCCATTCGGCAATCGTGACCTCGAACTTGCTCACCGCCAGATTGTGCCCAGCCTGGCCGCGAGGGCCAGATCGTGGGCGGAGAAAATCCGTCGCAGTCACGACGGACATGACGGGACAGCGGTCGCAATCGCTAAAGTCGCCCCCCTCTATCGATTCGGGCGAGGCCTCGGGAAGGACGGACTCCTCCGGCCGAAGCGGGGCCTGCCGACTGTCACCGGCAGCGGACCGCCGTAGCACGGCTTCCGGCTCCTTCAGCTCCGCAATGATGCGCGCCATGCCTCGGGCTGCGCTCTCCTGCGTCTGCCGTGGAGGGGACACAGGCTTTTTCACCGGCAGGCGCGGACGTTCCTGCTCGGGCTGCTCGGCGGCGGCATCGGGCGGTGAAGTTGGCGCCTTCTCCGTCTCTTCCACTGCGGCAATCTCGGGTCGGTCCCGGTCACGCTCAGCCCGCTCGGGGCTCGAGGGCAGGCTGGCCACCGGTTCAGGCGCAGCAGGAGGGGCGGTCTCCTCGTCTTCCTGGATCTTGGCGCCGGTTGAGGGCGGGTTCGCTTGAGCTGCCTGCAGCGCATTAGATTTCGCAGCCGAGGAGCTCGGTGGGGCACCCTGTGCGGGTGCGGAAGGTCTGGTATCGGGGGGCGCAGCAGGAGCGGCAGCTTCTGGCAGTGGTGGCTTCGCGGGTGGCGCCACCGGAGCAGTGGTTACGGGTGTTGCAGGTTTGGCTGGCGCCGCCGCAGGAGCCGGCGCTGGCGGCTCAGGTGCCGGGAGAGCGGCAGTTGTCTCCTCCTTTGCGACCTTGGACTGGGTGACCTCGGCGCTGGGCCGCGGCGCAGGTGCAGGCTTTGCCGGCTCCCTCAGTGCGTCCGATTTCGCAGCTGGCAGCGGAACAGCGTCTTCCTTGGCCGTTGTCGACGTGCCTAGTTCGCCATTGTGCTCAGCATGGCCTCGGGAAACCGCCTTTTCCGGCGGCCGTTTCGCGTTGACGGCAACGGCAACCGGACCGCTCCCACTCTGCGGCGTGTCCCAGCCGTCCAGAAGGACGTAAGCCCAATAAAGCGCCACGCTCGGCCCGAGCAGCAGGAATGCCGCCACCGCAGCAAGGCGCGTCCATTGGGTCAGGCGCGAGCGCTCATGCTTGCGCGCAAAGGCCAGCCATTCGTCATAGGCACGCCGGCGCGAGGAGTCTTTGAGGGCTTCGTAAGCCGTGGTGACCAGTTTGAACCGCCGCTCGGCGTCGGGATCATCGGGGTTGCGGTCGGGATGGAGGCTTTTGGCAAGCTCGCGAAAGGCCTGTTTGACGTCTTCGTCGCCAGCGCCCTTTCTGAGACCAAGAATTTCGTAATAATTTTCGGCAGCCATAGCGTGGCTCTTCACAATCTTCCGGCAGATCGCTGCGCTGACTGCGGGCGAACCTCGCCTCGCGCTTCGATTACGCAGCTCTCTACACTTCTCACACTCACGCCAACTGATGACACGGATGGGCGAGACGGTAAATCCGGCATGTCACGCCATCACCTGCCGATGTTTGCCTTTGATACACAGCGCTCTAACGAAGAACACCCAAATCGGCTCCGCACATCGGTCGCGCAAGCTCACAACTCGGTGAACCAAAGACGCTCAGCCGGCCGCACCCAGCGCTAAGCGCGCCCATGCCTCGTTTGGAGCCGCACAAGGCTCCGTCGCTAGTTTGCCTGGCGCGAGATGAACGAAACATGACTTGGTTAACCATTTGAATCGAAAGCATCTATGCAATTATGCATACAGGCCATGCGCCGGCACTGCTTGTATAATAGGGCGCTCAGCGGCATGTTTGCCGGAGCGCATGGAAACATGCGGAAGGCTTTCCTCCCTCCCTAGCCTTCATAATCTCGCCAGCGGTATTGCGCCGCTGGCTTTTTTTTGGCCGATGGGGGACCCATCCCTTTGGCGGGACGGGGCTCGTCATCGCTTAGGCCGCCACTGAATTGTTCGAGAGCACCTGCTCGGCGAGCTTGCCGGTCAACTCGGCAAGGTGATCGAAATGCGCCTCGTAGGTGCCGCTGCCGGCCGTTGCCGAGCGCACTTCGATGATCACATCCTGCATCTCGGCTTCGGGAATATGCGCTTGTACGATGTCCCAGCCCGGCCAGCCCGGACGCGTGTCGAAGCCGAGAATCTGTCCGCGCCGCGATGAGATGATGCCGTTAATCCTGGCGGTTGCCTCCGATGGCACGGCAATCTCGACGGCCATGATCGGCTCCAAGAGTACGGGCGTGCATTTCGGCAGGCCTTCAGACATCGCCAGCCGCCCGGCGGCACGGAACGCCATATCCGAGGAATCCACCGTGTGGTAGGAGCCGTCCTTCAGGCACACCGAGACATCAACAACGGGAAAGCCTAGCGGCCCCGCATGCAGATAGTCACGGACGCCGATTTCGACCGAAGGAATGTACTGCTTGGGGATCACGCCGCCGGTGATCTCGTCGGTGAAGACGAAGCCGGAGCCGCGCGGCAGCGGTTTGATCTCGACGACCACATCGCCGTACTGGCCATGGCCGCCGCTCTGCTTCTTATGGCGGCCACGAATCTCGACGCCTTTGCGGATGGTCTCCTTATAGGCGATCTGGCGACGTCGGGTTTCCGCGCTCACCCCGAACCGGCGGTTCAGGCGCTTGAAGGCGACACGCAGATGCATCTCACCCTGCCCCCAGAGCACCATCTCGCCGATATCCTGATTGAGCGATAGCGAGAGCGAGGGATCCTCCTCGATGATCTTGTTGAGCGCCTGCGTCAGCTTGACTTCGTCCTTGCGCTCGGCAGCGGTGACGGCGAGGCCATAGACCGGTTTAAGCGGTTCCGGCACTTTGATCAGCGGCGGGGCGCTCTTGTCGGCGGTTATGGTATCGCCGGTCTTGAAGCTCTCCAGGCGACCGAGACCGACCGTGTCGCCCTTCTGAGCTGGGCCGCGCTTCTTTGGCTCCTGGCCGAAGAGCGAGAACACGCCAGCGACGCGCTCCTCATGGCCCACAGTCCTCACTCCGGTACCGTCGGCAAAGCTGCCGCCAAGCACCCGCACCAGCGACAGCTTGCCGGCATGAGCGGTGTGATAGGTCTTGAAGACCTGTGCGCAGGAGGGGTGGCCGGAAATGCCAAGCCGCTTCGCCGTGGAGTCGACGAAAGGCGCCTCGTGGCGCAGCGCTTTCAGGAGCCGGGTGACGCCATTGCCGCGCTCGGCAGAGCCGAATAAAACCGGGCAGATCTTGCCCTGGCGCAGATCCTCCGACAGGTCGTCGAACACACGGTCGCGCGGCGGCTCGATGTCACCAAGCAGCTGCTCCATCAGGTCATCGTCATAGTCAGCGAGCTTTTCCAGCATGGAAAAGCGTGCCTGCTCCTCCCGCTCGCTCAGCTCTGCGGGCATCTCGATGACTTCGCTCGGCGCATGCTCGCGGTAGACGAAAGCGCGCTCGAGTGCGAGGTCGACAAAGCCGGTGGCGATGCCGTTCTGCCAGATCGGGATCTGCCGCAGGACCAGCGGCAACGAGCTTGCCGGCTGCAGCATGGGCAGAATATCGCGGATAGGCGTATCGGCCTTGTCGATCTTGTTCAGGAACAGAAAATGCGGGATATGGCGGTCTTCCAACTGCTTCATGATCAGCTGCAACGACGGGATCTTCTTCTCGTCCGGCTCGCAGACCACGACCGCGGCATCGCAGATCGTCAGCGCGGACTGGCTCTCCTGCTGCTGAAATTCGACCGAGCCCGGGCAGTCGATGAAAGTGAAGACATCGCCAAGAAAATTGATGTCCGCGAGGTTGCACTCCAAGGTCATTCTGTGTTCGCGAGCTTCGGGAGAGGAATCGCCTACCGTGTTTCCGGCGGCGACCGAGCCTTGTCGAGGAATGGCGCCAGTTCGCTCAAGAATAGCTTCGAGAAGGGTTGTTTTTCCGCTCAGATAAGGTCCCACCACTGCAATACAGCGGGCGCTTCTCCCCGCTGGGCCATCTGACGAGCCCATAATTTCCTCCTTTTCCAAACGAACCTCTATTCTTGCGCGTGAGTGTCAGCGCACGCGATAATTGCATGGTGGCAAGGCGAAATAATCTTGGCAAGTGTTCTCGTGCCAATTCTTTGGTCACTACGCCGCCCTGGGGGAAAGCCCTTAAGAAAGCACTCAGAAGCGCCACCGAACGGGACGGCTATCCCGTGCGCAAGCCGCACAGCTTTGCTGCGATCCGGTGCGCTTGCGCCGGCTCGCTGAAATGATTATCCAAGGCTGAAGCGCCGGGGCAGGCTCAAGAGTTTTTCGCCTCAACGGCGAGGCTTGTCTCGTAGACAGATGTGTTTTGCACGTCCTTCAACGGAGTTGAAAAGAATGAGCCTGCGCGTCGATCTGGACCTGAAATCGCTCGTTCGCACCATTCCCGATTATCCCAAGCCTGGCATCATGTTCCGCGATATCACCACGCTCCTGAAGGACGCCGGCGGCTTCAAGGCCTGCATCGAGCTGCTGATCGAGCCTTACCGCACCGCGGGCATCGAGACGGTGGTCGGCATCGAGGCGCGCGGCTTCATTCTTGGTGGTGCTGTCGCCGACCGGCTCGGCACGGGCTTTGTGCCCTTGCGTAAGAAGGGCAAGCTGCCAGGCGCGGCGATCGGCCAGGACTATGAGCTGGAATACGGCACCGACGTCATCGAGGTGCATGAGGACGCGATCCGCGAAGGCGAGCGGGTGCTGATCGTCGATGACCTGATCGCCACCGGCGGGACCGCCGAGGCCGGCGCCAAGCTGGTGCGCAAGGTCGGCGGCGCGGTGGTGGGCGCCGCCTTCGTGATAGACCTGCCAGAATTGGGCGGGGCAGCCAAGCTCGAAGCGCAGGACATCCCCTGTCACACGCTGATCGCGTTCGAGGGGCATTGACACCGGAAGCTTTCGAGGCGGTAGGCCAGGCCCAAGCCCAGAGGGATTGCCCGCCGGTGCCCAGGTGATAGATTGCCGGGCGATTGCGCATCCCAGACCGGCGAGGGGGACCGTCGTTGAACATTTATCTGGCGTTGCTGCTCGGCCTTGCCTTTGCGGGCATAGGCGGCGAGCTGTTTGTGCGAGGCACGGTGGGCCTTGCCCGCGCCGCCCGGATTTCGCCGGGCATCATTGCCGCGACGATTGCGGCCTTCGCCACGTCCAGCCCGGAACTGACGGTTGCCATCAGCTCGGCGCGGAACGGCATACCGGAGATTTCGCTCGGCGATGTGCTCGGCAGCAATGTGGTGAACTTCGCTCTTATTCTGGCGGCGGCGGTGCTGATCGCGCCAATCTCGGTGCCACGACGAAATATCGTGCGCGATTTTCCGGTGGCGCTGCTCAATCCCGTCCTGCTCGGGGTCTTCCTGATCGATGGCCAGCTGTCGCGGATCGAAGGGTTGCTGCTGATCGCCGGTTTTCTGGTGTGGCTTGCGGCAGTCATGCAGGAGGCGCGCAAGGAGCGCTCGGCGGCAGGTGACGTGCTCGGGGAGCGCCAACCGTTCCGTGCCCTGTTCGAGAGCGCGGGTGGGCTGGTGCTGCTGATCGCCGCCGGTCGGCTGATTGTGTTCGGGGCAACGGGCATTGCCCAGGCATTCGGGCTTAGCGAGTTCGTCATTGGCGCGACCATCGTGGCAGTCGGAACGTCGGTCCCGGAGCTTGCCACAGCGATCATCTCGCGGATCAGAGGCCATGACGAGGTGGGCCTCGGCACAGTCCTTGGCAGCAACATCTTCAACGGTCTGTTCATCGCGGGAGTGGCCGCAACCATCACGCCGATCAACGTGACGTTCCGATCCGCAAGCCCAGCGCTGCTGCTCGGTTTCGTTGCGGTCGCGCTCACCTATCCCCCGCGCTCCGGCGTGATCAGCCGATGGCGCGGCGGCCTGCTCGCGGCCGTGTATCTGGCCTACGTCGCCGCGATCCTGCAGGCGCGGTGAGGGCGCTCAGAACACGAGTGCATGAGAGGCGTTGGGGTCATCGACCGGCAGGAAACCTCGGCGAATATAGAAGCGTGCAGTCTCATCGCGATCCGTTCGTAAACGCACCTGATCGAAAGCACCCCGCCCATGCTGCAGAAGATGGTCGATGAGCGCCGAACCGACGCCCTGCCTTCGCTTGGCCTGCAAGATATAGAGGTGGCGCAGACGTCCCACGGTGCCGGCCGTAACAAAGGGATCACGGCTGATGCCGCCGACACCGATCAGGCGAAGATCTGCGAAGGCGCCAAGAAGCCGCTCTCCGGGGCCGTCGAAGCGGATGATTCCATCGTCCCATTCGGCCACCAGACGTTCCAGAAACCGGTATCCCTGGGCGGCGGCTTCCAGACGGAGTGGCGCCAAGGCGGGCAAGGGCAGAGCAATCGGCCTGATCTGCAACCGCAGCTCCTCAACGCCGGGCGAACAGCTTCTCAATGTCGGTTAGCTGCAGCTCGATGAAGGTGGGCCGGCCATGATTGCACTGGCTGGCATTCGGGGTCGTTTCCATCTCGCGCAGCAGGGCGTTCATCTCCTCCGGGGTCAGGCGGCGGCCGGCGCGCACGCTGCCATGGCAGGCGATCCGCGCGCAAATCGCATGCAGACGCTCCTCCAGGGCGGTTGCCGAGCCGAAGGTCTCGATCTCCTCGGCGAGATCGCGGATCAGCGCCTTGATGTCAGCGCCGGCAATCAGCGTGGGCACTTCGCGCACCAGCACGGCGCCGCCGCCGAAAGCATCGATGGCAAGGCCGAGCCGCGCCAAGTCGCCCGCGCGTTCGAGCAGGAGATCGGCCGCACTTGCCTCCAGCTCGACCACCTCCGGGATGAGCAGCAGCTGCCGCTCGGCGCCGCCATTCGTCAGGCCGTTCTTCAGCTTCTCATAGACCAGCCGCTCATGGGCGGCATGCTGATCGACGAGGACCACGGAAGAGGGCGTCTCGGCGACGATGTAGGTGCGGTGGAGCTGGGCCCGCGCCGCCCCCAGCGGATGCTCGGGGGCATCCGGTTCGGCACGCACGGCATTGGCGGCGGTGCTCGCGCTTGGTTGGTCCACGCCGCCGAGCGGCATCTGCCAGTCCTCGGCAAAGCCGGCGCGGCGCGGCGCGTAGCCTTTCGGATAGGACTGCGCATGCGGATGGGACCCCGGCATCGCGGACCGGCCATTTGCGCCGTTCAGCCTCGACAGCGCTTCGCCTGACAGGGCCGATGTGGTGCGCACGCCAGCTTCTGCCAGGGCACCGCGCAGGGCGCTTACCACGATGCCGCGCACCAGCGCGCTGTCGCGGAAGCGCACCTCGGCCTTGGCCGGATGCACATTCACATCCACTTCGCGGCAGGGCAGGGTAATAAACAGCGCCAGCATCGGGTGACGGCCGCGCGGCACCAGATCGCCATAGGCGGCGCGCACGGCGGCGAGCAGCAACCGGTCCTTCACCGGGCGGCCGTTGATGAACAGGTATTGAGCCTGCTGGGTCGGGCGGTTGAGTGTCGGCAGGCCGGCAAAGCCCTCGACCCGTACCTCGTTGCGCTCGGCCGCGACAGCGATCGCATCCTCGGCGAATTCGCGGCCCATCACCTTGGCAAACCGCAGACGCAGGCCTTCGCCATCGCCCGGCTGCACGGCGGGAAAGCTGAGGCCGGTGCGCTCGCCGGTCGCCAGCGACAGACTGATCGGCGGAAAGGCCAGCACAAGACGTTTGATGAGCTGGGTGGTCGCGGCGTTTTCCGCGATTTCCGACTTCATGAATTTCAGCCGCGCTGGCGTCGCATAGAACAGGTCGCGCACCTCGACCTGTGTGCCGGCATTGAGTGCGGCCGGCTTTGGCCCGTCGAGACGGCCAGCATCGAGCTCAATGGCAAATGCGGTGGCGGCTCCACGCGGGCGCGAGGCGATCGAGAGCTTCGACACCGCCCCGATCGAGGGCAGCGCCTCGCCGCGAAAGCCGAGCGTCGCGATGTTGAGGAGGTCTTCGTCGTCGAGCTTGGAGGTGGCGTGGCGTTCGACGCAGGACGCGAGATCGGCCTTATCCATCCCGCAGCCGTCGTCGGTTACGCGGATCAGGCCGAGCCCGCCACCGGCTGTCACCACCTCGATATTGCGCGCGCCCGCATCGATGGCGTTCTCGACCAGCTCCTTGACGGCGCTGGCCGGCCGCTCGATGACCTCACCCGCCGCGATCCGGTTGATCAGCTGCGGCGGAAGTTGGCGAATGGGCACCCTCTGCCTCCCTTACCGCCATGCGCGCCAGATAGTCCCTGGTGAGACGCTTACCCAAATCGACGGCGGGCTGATCAAAAGCGTCCACGCCCAGGAGGTCGGCGGCGAGAATCGTCTCCAGGACGAAATGCATCATCAGCCAGCCGAGGGCCCATTCGTCAAGACGCGGCAACTCGATGACCCGCACTGGGCGCCCTTTAGCCACAAAAGTCTCAGGAATCGCCCTCGCCTCGGCCATCACCAGGTCACCCACCGTATGGCTGCCGAGATAAGCCGCGCCGGCCAACTCGGCGAGATCGGCTGGCATGGGGGGCGTATCCTCCTCGGGGAGGCCGGCGAGACGGATAATGGTCGCCAGGTGATGCGGAGAGCCGCCGAGATAAAGCTGGAGCTGCGAATGCTGATCGACCGGGCCAAGCGCGGCAATAGGCGTGAAGCCTTCGCTGTCGTTCTTGCCGAGCAATTCCGCCAACAGCTGCACATACCAGTGCGAGAAGCGTAAGAGGCGGTCGGCATAGGGCATCATCACCAGGGCGCGGATGCCGCGTTCCTTGGCGAGGCCGACGGCGATCGCGGCGCCGAGCGCGGGCGCGAACTCTTCCGGATGGCGTGCGGCTTCGATCGCTTCCACCGCCGCGCGACCGCCGGCCCGAAACGCCTCGACATCGAGGCCGCGCGCAAAGGCCGGGAGGAGCCCGACATTGCTGAAAGCGGAGAAGCGCCCGCCGATGTCAGGCTCATGATCGAGTAAGGGAATGCCGAGTTTGGAGAATAGCTCGCGCAGCGGATTGGCGAGGCCGGCCCTTGCTGGATCGGTGATGCCGAGAAACAGCCGCGGAAACTCGCTTTCGAGGCCACGCGCCCGCAGGCGCTCCATGATCGTGAGGGTCTGCGCGAGCGTCTCGGCCGTCGCGCCGGATTTGGAGATGATCAGGAACCGTGTCTTGAGCAGGTCCATGATCTCCATGCCCTTGACCAGCGAAAGCGCGTCGAGATTGTCGTAAAAGCGCAGACGCGGCCGGCCCTCCTTGCCGATCCGGTCGTCGCCCGGGATGAACCAGCCGCCAAGCTGCGCGATCGCCTGTCCGCCCAGGCTCGAGCCGCCGGTGCCGAACAGCACGAGCGTGCGCGCACCCTCAGTTAATTGATTATAGGCGGCGCGCGCCGTGGCAATGTCAGCGGTCTCATAGAGGACGCGAATGTGCGGCAGGCTGCGCTCGCGCGCCTCGCTTTTGAGCTTCTCAAAGCGCGGAATGAGCTTATCGGTCCACCGTTTCAGCTCATCGCGCGTGAGCCCCAAAGCTCCGATCGCCGCCTGAAGGCAGCCATCGATGGAATGCGTCGGTGTCATGGGGCGATCCGGCGCTGCTCAGCCACGCGGCGTGGTCATAGCCGGCTCGGAGACCTTACTGCCGGCGTCCGGCATGAGCCCGACCGGTTGGCCGACCACGGTGATGATCAGATTGCCGGGCTTGATCAGCTGCGCCGCCACGCGCTTCACGTCGTCCAGCTTCACGGCCTCGACGAGGCTGTTGCGCTTGTCGATATATTCCATGCCGAGATCCTCGATCTGGATCCAGAGCAGGGTATTGGCGATCTTCACGCTGGAGTCGAAGCGCAGCGCGTAGGAGCCGGTCAGATACCGCTTGGCGTTCTCCAGCTCATCGGCGGTCGGGCCGTTCGCGGCAATCCGGCTCAGCTCTTCCTGGATCACGCTGATCGACTGGGAGACGGCTTCGTTCTTGGTGGCGACGCCGCCAAGAAACATGGCAGCACGGTCGAGCGGATAAAGGTAGGTGTAGACCGAATAGGCAAGGCCGCGCTTCTCGCGCACTTCCTGCATCAGCGTCGAGGAGAAGCCGCCGCCGCCAATGATATAGTTGAGGATGTAGGCGGCCATGAAATCCGGGTCGTTCCGCTTCGGGCCGGGCTGACCAAAGGTGACGACGGACTGCGGCACAGCAAGCGGGATCACCTGGCTGGACGCTCCGGCGCGCCACTCCGCTTCCGGCACCGGGTTGAGCTGCGCCTTGTCTGGCAAATCACCAAACACCTCATCGAGCGCACGCGCGAGGTCGCCGGCCGTGATGTCGCCGACGACTGACACCTTCAGGCCATCCTTGGCAAAGGTGTTATGCACATAGTTCTTGAGGTCCGCCGGGGTGATCGCGTCGACCGAGTCGGTGGTACCTTTGAGCGGATTGGCATAAGGGTGGCCATCGAAGACCCGCTTAAACCAGGCATTGGAGGCGACCTTCTCCGGGTCCTCGTCGTCCATCTTGATCGAGGAGGAGATCTGCTCACGAACCCGGTCGACCGCGTCTTCGTCCATGCGCGGCTGGTTCAGGGCCAGGCGCAGCAGGCGGAACGCCTCGTCCTTGTTCTTGGTCAGGGTCTTGGCGCCGCCTGTGAAAGCGTCGCGGCTGGCCTCGAATGAGAAGTCGATCGCAAGCAATTCGAGGCGCTCCTGGAACTCCTCGCTTTTGAGATCGCCCGCGCCCTCATCCATCATCCCCGAGACAAAGTAGGCGGTGCCTTCCTTCCCCTTCGGGTCCTGCGCGGCGCCACCGGGAAGGCCGAACTGCATCGCAATGATCGGCAGAGTGTGGTCCTCGACCAACCAGGCCTCAATGCCTTTCGATGAGACGACTTTCTGGATGTTCATTGCGCTTGCGGGAGCTGTATCAAGGAAGAGGGCAGTGAAAAGACAGGCAGTGGCCAGTGCAAACGGCCGCATGAACGATATTAGCAACCGTCGCTCTCGATGTCCTGGGATAAGCATGTCTCGCCTCAGTGAAGTGTATCGCCGCCAAGTCCAGGGACCGCAAGCCTCCTGGTATTGCTGGCGACGTGTGTGGGATCGGGGAGCAGGTAGCCGGTAACGGAACCGCGTATGTCGAGATAGGTCTTCGCAGCCGTCTTGATGTCGTTGAGAGTAACGGCCTGGAGAGCCGCCTCGCGGTTCTTCACGTCCTCAATGGTGCGCCCCGTCATCAACGCCCAGCCATAGGCCCGGGCGAGATTGGTCTGATTGTCGGCATCGTAGATGATGTCGGCGATAGCGGAGTTGCGCACCCGCTCCAGCTCGGCCGCGGTCACCCCATTATCGCGTACGTCCGCGAGCACGGCATCGATAGCGGCTTCGACACTCTCCAGCGGCGTGTCGCCGGCCGGCACCGCATAAACGCCAAACCGTCCGTAATCGAGAGCGGTACCCGAGTACCAGGCGCCTGCAGAGGAGGCCTTCTTCTCCTCGACCACCACCTTCTTGTAAATGCGTCCCGTGCCGGTCGAGCCGAGAATGGCGGCCAGCAGTTCCAGCGCCTCCGCTTCCTGCGGCTTGGCGGTGGTGTAGCTCGGCGCGAGATAGTTGCGGCTCAGCGTCGCTTTCGCAGCACGCTCGTCGCGCAGGATTACGCGCCGCGCCGCGATCGCCGGCGGCTCCTTGACGCGCACGCGCACAGGAGGCTCTGCGGTAGCCGGCAACTTGCCAAAGGTCTCCTGGGCAAGCTTGATCACTGTGCCCGGCTCGACATCGCCGGCGACGACCAGCACGGCATTGTTGGGGCTGTAATAGGTCTTGTAGAACGAGAGGGCATCCTGGCGCGACAGCTTCTCCATCTCGTTCTCCCAGCCGATCACCGGGATGCCGTAGGGATGGGCGAGGAACAAGGCCGCCTGCATCTGCTCCGACAGGAGGCTGCCCGGATCGTTATCGACACGAGAGCGCCGCTCCTCGAGGATCACCTGCCGCTCGTTCAGAACATCCTCTTCAAGGAGGCGCAGATTGCGCATCCGGTCCGCCTCCATCTCCATGACCAGAGGAAGCCGCTCCTTGGCGACGCGCTGGAAATAGGCGGTCGCGTCCTGGGTCGTGAAGGCATTGTCCTGGCCGCCATTCTTGGCGACAATCTTGGAAAAGTCGCCGGGCGCAATCTTCTCGGTGCCTTTGAACATCAGATGTTCGAGGAAATGGGCGATGCCGGACTTGCCGCGCGGCTCGTCCGCCGCGCCGACCCGATACCACACCATGTGCGTTACGACGGGGGCGCGCCGATCAGGGATGACCACCACCTGCAGGCCATTGGCGAGCTTTGTGTGAGTGACATCCATACCGGCACCGAAGCCGGTCTGAGGCAACGCAACAGAGGTCATGAACAGCACCAGACAGGCAACTACGGGAAATTTCAACGCTGTCACCGGTTGTAAACGGGATGAAGGGACGCAACTCGGCTTATCATCCATCGGCCCTGAGAGTGACAAGTTACAAATCGGACAGGCGTATGATCCCATGTTGAGCAAGGACGTACAAGACCGACGCGCGCCGGACACGCTCAAGGCGCAGCAGATTGGCTAATGATCGTGAAAATCCGCTGGCCTAACGGGTTTTAGCGGGGCCGCCGCCGAGACTCTTGCTCACCGCCTCGCCGAATTTCGAGGGACAGCGGTCTTCCCGGCCGATGTTCTTGTTGTACTCGCCGATGCCGCCCTTGCCGCTCCAATCACCTTCGCGGCAATATTTCTCCCTGGCCGCAGCATCGACCTCGGCTTTCTGCTTCTTCTGTTCATCCGGATCGGTTGGCCAGTTCTGAGCGGCAACTGCCGTTCTCTCGCCGGGGACAGGAAGGGCCGCTGTCGAAGGCGGGATGACAAGGCCCTGGCGTTCGGGGAGATCGGCCTCCTCCTTCGGCTTGGATGATAGGTTGAGGCCGACAGCGTTCAGCACGGGCGCGTCGATCTGAAGATCCACGCCGTCTGCACCACAGCCGCCAAGCGCGAGCGCAGCGAATGCCGCCGCGACAAGTGCGCCACTCCGCACGGAATTGCGAAAGAGAGCCATTCGTATCCCCCGAACCGGCAATTGAGCGTTGTTATACTCGTTTTCAGACTTTTCTGTGACTCGCCCGCAACCCGTCAACAGAGCCGTCGCCAGCATCGACGTCGCTCACCCCTTTTTCCTAAGCCCCCATTCGTGTCGACGCAAGCCTCGCGTTTGGCGACTTTACGGGCTCCAGCATAGAATGGCCGGAAATCGCGCAGGAGGGGGCCTGAGATCATGGCAAGGCGGGGTGACATCGAAGCGGCGCTAAGGCGCCTGGCGCCGAAAATCCCAGCCCATGAATTCATGGCGATCGCCGACCACGCGATGGACAGCATCGGCTTGCGGCAGGCTTCGCCAGAGACGGCGGCCTGGCTGTCGCTGGTCGCCTATGTGCGCCATGCGCTCACCGATTACGATGATCTGCTGGAGCAGGGCTATGACGCGGAAAGCGCCCGGCATTTCGTCGCAGGCGACATGGACGAGATCCTTGGCGGCTGGGGCGTGCGGCGGCGTATTCAGGACGTGGCAGACTAAGCCGCCTTTCGCCCCCCGTGCTTTTGTTATGCGATCGGTTCGGATGCAGGTGGAGCACTGCCTCTTCCAAGCGCAGCCGAAATCCTCGCGCAAGGGGAGATCCAGTAAGCAAAGGTCCGTGCTGTTAAAATGGTGGAGCCCCGTTTTCACGGGGATTTCGGCTTGGCTGGTGGCGCTATTTGCGTCTAAGCGATCGCGGTCTAAACATCACGGTCTGCGGACGCTTTGCCATAGCATCTCCTGAACAAGGCCTAACCGCCAGAAACAGCGAATTTTATTGTTCTTCTGTGGCCTGTCGTCATCCAAGCGTAAGTGCTTTCCCTGCTATATAAAAAATGAGGGCGGCAGGTGGCGCCGTTCCCATCACTCGCATTCAAGCATCCCCGCTTGGAAAGATCAGCCGTATCGAGGGATTGAGCTCATGAAGTTTGGCAATTTCCATGCGCTCCGGTATGCCCCGATGCTCGCTGCGTCTCTTCTGGCTGCTATGGTTGTAGCGATTGCAGCCTTCGCACGTCTGCCCGCGCCTACCATCATCTTCTTCGAGCGGGAGACGGCGAGCAGCCCGGACGATGCCCTCATCACCTCCAGTACGGGCGCCACAGTCCCGCAATGCGATTCGGAAAAATCGCTTGCCGGGCGGCAGCTCCCAGTCGATCCGGCCGGAGGGCCGCGTTTCGGCACGGTGCAATTCCCGAACACGCTGCCGCTGAACGACAAAGAGGTGGTGCTTACCTTCGACGACGGCCCCCACCCGACCCGTACGCCCGCCATCCTCGACATCCTTGACCGCTATTGCGTGAAGGCGGTGTTTTTTGCCGTCGGTGAGATGGCGGTGGAGCATGCCGACGTGCTGCGGGAGGTTGCTGCGCGCGGTCATGTGATCGGCACGCACACCTATTCGCATCCCTTCAACATGCAGCGAATGAGCAAAGAACACGCAGAAGCCGAGATTGACGGGGGATTTGCCGCCGTCTCTCATGTGCTCGGCGGACCGGTCGCGCCGCTGTTCCGCTTTCCGGGCCTTTCCCAATCGCACGCGCTGCTCAACGATCTCTCCCAGCGCAATATCAGCGTCTGGTCGGTCGATGTGATTACCGGGGATTCATTCGTCAGCGGGTCGTATATGACCCAGCGCCTGTTCACGCAGCTGGAAAAGCAGGGACACGGCATCGTGCTGATGCATGACATCAAAAAGGCAACGGCGGAAAGTCTTGAGGGGATCCTGCAGACGCTGAAGCAGAAGGGCTATACCGTTCCACAGGTGACCGTTGCGGCGACGCTTATGCCGGATGAGCACCTTCTGGAGGGCTTTGCGGAGGCGACCTCCCATTGGCAAGGCTTGTTTCACAGAGCATCGGGAAGATCCGGTAACGTTCGGGCCGCAAGCCGACGGTCTGTCCGGTTTCAACACGCTCGTCGCGACGAGCCTGAATTTCCATAGGCATAGGCTCGTCGGTCCGGCCTTGTAAGTCGATCTCGACCCGCAGGTTCGGTCCGAAAGCCTTGACGTGCTTGACGGTGCCCTGGAGCGGCGCATTCTCCAAGGGTGTCAGCGTGACATCATAGGGGCGAATGAACATGCGCGCCGGCCCTGACGGCGCCGCCTGGCTGTCCAGCGGCAAGGACCGGCCGTCGAAGCGGACGACGCCGCCTTCCACGTCCACGGCGAGCGAGATGGATTCGCCAATGAAATCATAGACGAAAGCGCTGGCCGGCCGGTCATAGACGTCTTCCGGCGTGCCGATCTGTTCGATTCGGCCCTGATTGAGCACCACCACCCGGTCGGCAACCTCCAAAGCCTCCTCCTGGTCGTGGGTGACGAACAGGGAGGTCACGCTGATCTCGCTGTGCAGGCTGCGGAGCCACCGGCGCAGCTCCTTGCGCACCTTGGCGTCGAGGGCGCCGAATGGTTCATCCAAGAGCAGCACGCGGGGCTCGATCGCAAGTGCCCGCGCCAGCGCCACGCGCTGACGTTGACCGCCAGAGAGCTGATGCGGATAGCGGTCCTTGAGCCATTGGATCTGCACAAGGTCGAGAAGCTTGCCGACTTGGGTATCGAGCTCCGCCTCGGACATCCGCTGAGCGCGCGGCTTTACCCTGAGGCCAAAGGCAACATTCTCATAGACACTAAGATGGCGGAACAGTGCGTAATGCTGAAAGACAAAACCGACATTGCGCTCGCGGACGCTGCGCTCAAGCGCGTCCTCCCCGTCGAAGCGCACTGTGCCATTCTCCGGCCATTCGAGGCCGGCAATGATGCGCAGCAAGGTGGTCTTGCCCGAGCCTGAAGGCCCGAGCAGCGCGACGAGTTCGCCGCTGCGCACATGGAGATTGATACCGCTCAATGCGGCGAAGGTACCGAACGATTTGCTGAGATCGCTGACTTCAATGGACATCGTCCTTGCCTCCTCCGATGCGCCGCTCCAGGAGCGTTTTGGCAAGCAGCGTCACCAGCGCGAGGAGCGCAAGCAGCGAGGCGACGGCGAAGGCGGCGACGAACTGATACTCATTATAAAGAATTTCGATATGCAGCGGCATGGTGTTGGTCTCGCCGCGGATATGGCCCGAGACCACCGACACCGCGCCGAACTCGCCCATGGCGCGGGCGTTGCAGAGCAGAACGCCATAGAGCAGCGCCCATTTCACATTGGGCAGTGTGATCCGGAAGAAGGTGGCAAAGCCGGAGGCACCGAGCGAGCGGGCCGCCTCCTCCTCCTGCGTGCCCTGTTGCTGCATCAGCGGGATCAGCTCACGGGCAACGAACGGAAAGGTGACGAACAGCGTCGCGATGACGATGCCCGGTACGGCAAAGATGATTTGGATATTGTGTTCGATCAGCCAGGGTCCGAGCAGTCCCTGGGCGCCGAACAGCAGCACGAACACGAGACCCGATACCACCGGACTGACGGAAAACGGCAGATCGATGAGGGTGACGAGCAGGCTCTTGCCGGGGAACTCGAATTTGGCGATTGCCCAGGCGGCGATCAGACCGAAGACCAGGTTGATGGTGACTGAAATCACCGCAACCATGAGGGTCAGCCGGATTGCCGCAAGCGCATCCGGCTCGGTAAGCGCTTCGGCATAGGCGTAGAGCCCGCGCGAGAAGGCCTGGGCGAAGACCGCGATCAGCGGCAGCACGATGAAGATTGCCAGGAACGCAACTGCCAGCGCGATAATAACCCAGCGCACAGCGGCGCTATCGCGATTGACGGTTCCGCCAACGGCTTGCCGCTCATAAACAACACGGCCCGGGCTTGCATCGATCACGGTCACGGCTGTCACCCAAGCGTCTAGAGCGTGCCGGTGCGCAGCTCAGACCAGCGCTGCAACCGGTTGATGACGAAAAGTATCAGGAACGAGGCAACCAACATCACTGCGGCGATGGCCGTGGCGTCTGCGTAGCGGTATTCCTCCAGCCGGATAACGATAAGGAGCGGTACAATCTCCGAGAAGCCCGGCAGATTGCCGGCGATGAAAATTACCGAGCCGTACTCACCGACGGCGCGGGCAAAAGCCAGCGCGAAACCGGTGAGCAGCGCCGGCAGCAGCGTCGGCAGAATGACCCTGGTGACTGTCTGAAAACGGCTTGCCCCCAGGCTCGCTGCGGCTTCCTCCAGCTCCGGGTCGAGATCCTGCAGCACCGGCTGGACGGTGCGCACCACGAAGGGCAGGCCGATGAAGATCAGGGCAACCAGTATGCCGAGCGGCGTGAAGGCGACCTTGATGCCGAGGCTGGCGAGCGGCGCGCCGAGCCAGCCATTCTCGGCAAAGAGGGCGGTCAGCGAAATGCCGGCCACCGCCGTCGGCAGGGCGAACGGAATATCCACCAGCGCATCCAGCAGGCGCCGGAAGGGAAAATCGTAGCGCACCAGCGCCCAAACCACGAGGGTGCCGAACACCAGGTTGACGACAGCCGCGGCGAGCGAAAGACCAAGACTCAGTTTGAAGGCGTTGACCGTGCGTGGATGCGTGACGATGGCCCAAAAGTGCGACGGGCTTAGCTCGAAGGATTTGATGAACAGGCCGGCCAGCGGAATCAGCACGATGAGGCTCAACCACGTCAGCGTAATGCCGAGCGTCAAACCAAAGCCCGGGATCACGGACCTTCGGCTTGTCCGCCCAATGCCCAGTGACGGCAGCAATGTCATGCCTTTCGCATCATCCACGTCTACTGAGTGTATATCTGGTCGAAGACGCCGCCATCAGAAAAATGGTCCGCCTGGGCTTTTTGCCACCCGCCGAACAGCTCATCGATTGTAAATAAGTTAAGTTTCGGGAACTGAGCGTCATATTTCGCGGCGGTTTCCGCAAGGCGCGGTCGATAATAGTGCTGTGCGATGATCTCCTGAGCTTCTGGTGAGTAAAGATACCGCAGATATGCTTCAGCAACTTTACGCGTGCCTTTCCTGTCGACGACCTTATCCACAACCGCGACAGGCGGCTCGGCCAGAATCGAGACCGACGGCACGACGATTTCGAACTTGTCGGCGCCGAATTCCTTGAGCGACAGCATCGCTTCATTCTCCCAGGCGAGCAGCACATCACCAACGCCGCGCTCGACGAAGGTGACGGTTGACCCGCGCGCCCCGGCATCCAGCACAGGCACCTGCTTGAACAGGGCTTTGACGAATTCTTTGGCCTTCTCCGGGCTGCCCCCGTCGGCCTTAAGCGCATATCCCCATGCGGCCAGGTAGTTCCAGCGCGCGCCGCCTGAGGTCTTGGGGTTCGGGGTGATGATCTTCACCTCGGGTTTGAGGAGATCGGGCCAGTCTTTGATGGCCTTAGGATTGCCCTTGCGGACCAGGAACACGATGGTCGATGTGTAAGGGGCGGCATTGTTCGGCAGGCGCTTCGCCCAGTCATTGCCGATCAGGCCTCTCGCCGCGATCGCATCGATATCATAGGCGAGTGCTAGGGTGACCATATCGGCCTGAAGGCCGTCGATGACCGAGCGCGCCTGTTTACCCGAGCCGCCATGGGACTGCTTCACCGTGACGCTTTCGCCCTGCTCCGCCTGCTGTTTGGCCGCGAATGCCTTGTTAATCTCGGCATAGAGCTCGCGGGTGGGGTCATAGGACACGTTGAGCAGCGTGGTCTCGGCTCGTGCCACCGCCGTCGATGCGAGAATGCAAGCAGCCAAAGTCAGCAGACGATGGAGCATAGGTTACCTCAGCCTTCCACATTGCCCGACGGTCATCTTGCTCGTCTGGGTATTGTTCTTAATACAGAACAACTTGTTCCGTATTTAGGTTGTCGTCAAGCTTTCATTGCCGTCTGGTTAGCCAAGCATTTAGAGCAGGGAAAGGCTATGACGCTGACGAGCTAAGGACATCGTTGCCTCAACCCGCATCGAAACGGACAAAAATAGAACGCAGGTGGACTATTATTTTGCACCAAATGTTCAAGCGGATGCTGCCAGTGCAACGCGACCGAGATGAGCAGCGCGCTCGCGCGTGGTGCAGTTCGTGAAGGCGAGTTGCTGCTGGCGGGACTGCTGCGCTGCGGCCACTCCGGCCGCAAACTCCATGTGCACTACGAGACGAAGCTGTGCTTTATCGGGCATGGGCTGATGGAGAACGCCACGGCCTTTTGGTCGATGCCTGCCTGACGCTGGCCGACGGATATGCCGAGTGTATAGCGGCATTGCACGTGATCGAGCCCCGTGCCGACTGGCCTCAGGCGATCACGCTTGGCGCCGAGAAGGCCTACGATGCGGAGGACTTCGTCAACGACCTGCGCTCTATGAAGGTGACGCCGCATGTGGCGCAGAACATGAGCGGGCGAAGTTCGGCGATGAATGGCCGCACGACCCGGCACAGTGGCTATGCCACCAGCCAGCGTATCCGAAGTGGATCGAGGAGGCGTTCGGCTGGATCAAGACGATCGCCGGTCAGCAGAAGACGAAGTTCTGCGGCCGCGACCGCGTCGGATGGCGTTCACCTTCGCGGCCGCTGGCGCATTTGTCGAGATGGACAACGGGGGACGAGGACTTCCTCGATCTCGTCGAAAAGGCGCATCTCACGTTCAAGGCCTCGGCGCCCGCGACAATTCCGCCTGCGCGGAGTTTTGATGGGAAGGACACGACGGAAACGATCGGCCTGCCTCTGATCATTGTCGGGCGGCAACCTTCCTCGGCTATGGTGCGGATGAGACCACCGGCCGCGAAATAGGTGGCCATCATCTTCGAGCCGGCATCGCAAGCGTGCTTGCGCGCCTTCGGATAGTGGCTCAGCAACTCCGACCGCCTAAGCTCCGCGAGACGGCCGGCTCGGAGCAGAGCGGCCTCCATCGGGTGGCCGCTGCTGTCTTCGGCGTTATCGCCGAGGATAGCGTCTTTGCACAGCATACGGCGTTTTCGATGGGCGGGAGGCGGCATTCGACGCAGGTGTCTATGTCCGGCTATGTGAAGTCGTTGAGACACTGCTCATCATCTGCGAGGACGATTTTGGACTGCCTGAGGTCGGTCTGTACAAGGCCACCCGAGACCGGGACACTGCCCGCTGCCATGGCTCGCGCGCTCCGCCATCCCGCTAGACTAGGGCCGTCTAATCCTTTCCTTCATCGGAGCGTCCCATCTGCCTGATCAGGTCGATGGGCAGCGGGAACACGATCACAGAGCTGCGCTCGCCAGCAATGTTCTGCAGCGCGGCCAGGTCGTGCAGCTGCATGGCCTCTCCCTGCTCGCCTTCGGCGTCGATGACCTTCGCGCGCCTGATCCGCTCGGCTTCCGCCTGCCGGGCGTTGCCGTCCTGGGTGCGCGACGCGGGCGGCGCGCTGAACGTCTTGTCGTCGAAACACGGCCTCTCCTGACCTCCTGCCCATCAAGGGCAGATATAGCCCGTTCCGCTGGGGCTCTTGAAACAGCCGACCGACTCCGGCAGCAGGTGCTTGGGCAGCCAGAGCACGACATCGGGGAAGAAGATACTGAAGGCGATCGCGGCAAAGAAGATCACGTAGATCGGCAGCGAGGCGACCATTGCCCGCCCGAAGCGCACGCCGACGAATTTCGACGCCATCAGCAGCGCCAGACCGTAGGGCGGCGTGATCAGCCCAAAAGCCAGCGTCACGATGATCACCACGCCCATATGCACCGGGTTTATGTCGGCATTCTGGGTGAGATCGGTGATGATCGGCATGAAGATGATGATCGCCGGGATCGCGTCGATGAAATCGCCGACGATCACGAACAGCGCCACCAGCAGCAGCATGATCATGAACGGGTCGTTCCCGGCTGCGTTCGCGATCCACTCGGACACGACCGCCGGTCCGCGCAAATAGGCCAGCATCCAGCCGAACATCGAGGCCGCGCCGATGGTGATCAGCGGAATGGAATAGAGCAAGCCGGTCAGCGCCATGTCGCGCGGCAGATTGCGGATGTGCCGGAAATTCAGGACCGGGATCGCGAAGAACACGATATAGGCGACCGCGATGACGCCGGCTTCGGTCGGCGTGAACTGGCCGGTGAGGATGCCGCCCATGATGATGATCGGGATCATCAGCGGCACAACGGCCTCTTTGGCCGCCGTGCTGACCTGGCTGAAGCTTGCGCGCTGGTGCTTCAGGCCGACCGGTCCGAAGAAGTAGCTGTAAATCATGAGCCCGATGCCGACCAGCACGCCCGGCACCACGCCGCCGAGGAACAGCCCGCCGATCGAGACGTTGCCGGTTGCGCCGTACACCACAGCCATGATGCTCGGCGGGATCAGGTTGGCCATGGTCGAGGCCGAGGCGATCAGCGCGGCGGTGAACGCCCGGTCATAGCCTTCCCGGCTCATCTCGGGGGCGAGCGTGCGCGTCAGCACCGCCACGTCGGCGGCGGAAGAGCCGGAAATGCCGGCGAAGAACATGCTGAACAGGGTCACGACCTGGGCGAGGCCGCCGCGCACATGGCCGACGAGCGTCTGCGACAGGCGGATCATGCGCACGGTGACATTGGCCGAGGTCATCAGGTCGCCGACCAGCAGGAAGAATGGCACGGCGAGCAGCGCCTCGACATCCATGCCGTTGAAGAGCTGCGCCATCATCGAGGCGAGGCTCACGGGGGTGAACCCGGTCACGACCAGCACCGAGGCGATCAGCGCGAAGGCGACCGGCACCCCCATATAGCCGAGGAACAAGAACAGAAAGCCCATCAGGAAGATGAGCGCGCCGTTGACAGTCACAGCGACATTCTCCGTTCATCGGCTGCGATATTAGGGAAGCCGTGCCGCCAGCCATTGACGATCTGCTCGATGGTGAACAGCGCAATCAGGCACCCGCATAGCGGAATGGCGGCGTAATAGGTCGCCATCGGCGTCATTGACGGCATGCGCAAGCTCTTGAAGCCGTCGAGCACGTTCAGATAGCCAAACCAGATCATGCACACGGCGACGCCCAGCACGACGAGGCGGTTGAACAGCTCGAAGAACAGCCGCCAGCCGCCTGTGAGGGATTCGGCCAAGACAGCCAGATAGAGGTGGTCGTTGCGCCGCGTTGCGGCCGCGACACCGATGAAGATGCCGTAGATGAAGAAGGTCATGGTCGCCTCCTGCAGCCACAGCCAGGGATGGCCGATGGTGCGGGTGACCACATCGCACATCACCAGCACGCAGAAACCGCTGATGGCGACGCCGCACAGGATCATCAGCACACGCTCCAGCGGGTCGAGCGCGCGCCATTTCAGATGGCGCTGCTCCTCCAAGACCAGGCCGGCGGAACCACTCATGGCGGGATCTCGGCGTTCGGGCGGGCGGGGCAGGGGAGCGGAAAGCCGGATGGCTTCCCGCTTTGGCGATGCAGCCTATTGGATCGAGCGCACGAGTTCGAGTACCTTCACCGCATTCGGCCCGAGATCGTTGGCGAGCTTGTCCTGGATCGGCTTGCTGATCGCGGCAAAACCGCTCTTGTCGACATCCTTGACGACCTTGACGCCGATCTTCTCCAGCTTGGCGAGTGCATCATGCTCGAGCTTGAAGGCGATGGTCGGCTCCTTCTGGCTGACCTCGTCGGCGGAGGCCTGTACCCAGCTCTTCTGCTCGTCGGTGAGGCTGCTCCACACCTTGTCGCTGACGAACAGAGCGGCGTTGTTGGCCTCATGCTCGGTGAGCGAGAGCACCGGCGCCGGCTCATAATGCTTGTTGACCAGGTAATTGTTGATGCCGTTCTCGGCCATGTCGACGACGCCGGTCTGGAGAGAGGTGTAGACCTCGCCGAACGGCATGTGCACGACCTGCGCGCCATAGGCGGGGAATAGCGTGTCTTCCGTCACGGTCGCCTGGACGCGCATCTTGACACCCTTTAGGTCGGCGACGGTCTGCACCGGCTTCTTGCCGTAGATGTGCCTCAGGCCCTGGCAGCCGAGCCCGAGCATATGCGCGGTCTTCACCTTGGCGGCATAGAGCTCCTTCATTGCCGCGATCACCTTGGGATCGCCCAGCACCTTGATGGCGTGGTTCTCGTCGCGGAAGATGAAGTGAAGCGAGAACACGCCGGATTCCGGCTGCGCGGTAGAGGCATTGGCGGTCGAGAGAAACACGAAGTCGATGTCGCCGGTCTGCACCTTCTGCAGGGTCTGCGCCTCGGTGCCGAGCTGGGCCCCTGGATATTGGTTGATCGAGAGCGTGCCCTTGCTCAGCTCCATCAGCTTGGTGTTGAAGATTTCAGCGCCAGCGCCATAGCCGCTGGTTTTCGGCTGGTCATAGGCAAAGGAGAACTGGCGGTTTTCGGCCTGTGCCGCCGAGGGCGGTAGGCTTGCGAAAGCAGCTAGCGAAACGGCAAATGCGAATGCGCACAGGTCCTTGGCGAACATGGTGGTTTCCTCCCCAGGAACACGGCCGCCGCTTGACTGCCACGACCGCAATCTATTGCCTTTAAACGCAGTTTTTGATTACGGGAAAGTGTGGGATGACCCGCCGATTATTGTCAATCGCAATCGTTTGGCCGGTTGTGCTCTCCCGATCGGCGGGCGCGAGCGATCAGGCAGGATATTTCGCTGACCTCGACGTAGGAGCGGGATTTATTACTTTCGAGCGCTGCGCACTCGATTGCCTAAGTCGCACCTTTGGATCATGAACACGCAGGTGCCGTCATTCAGGCTTGTGGAATCCAAAAGTTGGTTGCCCGACGCCCTGCAGTACGAATCCAGCTCTAGCTCGGCGGACCAATCGCTAGCCAATACCTTAACCATTTGGCCGGCGTTGATCTCCTCTAACTTCAAGTGAAGGAGAAGAAACGGAAAGGGCTTACTTAAGCCTCTTAAATCGATCGCGTTAATCACGGTTTCGGCGAACTTTCGAAAAAGGTGCCCGGCGCAGGTAATTACGGGACCAGATGACGTCCGCAATCAACAAATCAAATGAAAATTAAAGGTCTGGGATGAGCCAGACCTTTAAGTAAGACCGCTATGTCGCTTCAACAATACAAAATTAAAATGAACGATACGACTTCGCATAGAGCATACGCTGTTTCGTGAAATGCATAATACTTTGCTTTTTGGCCCAGGGCGAGAATTTTTAAATCGTATGAGCAAGGGGAGGCGATTTTCGTGGGTCCATGTGATTCAGATTTAATGCAAGAGCATGATGGATGGCGTGATAAAAGCGTGATAAACCCGTGAAATCGAACACGGCATCGGTAAATTTTCCATGCAAAAGTTGCGCCTCCAGCTGCTGGGCGCCTTTCGGTTACAGAGCGCACTTGGTGAACCGGTGCTATTCCCGACCAGGAAGAGCAAGGCGCTCCTCGCTTATCTTGCGCTTAGCGGCGCGCAGCTGCATTCCCGGTCTTTGCTTGCCAATCTGCTTTGGGAGGAAACAAGCGAGCGCCAGGCGCGCGAAAGCTTGCGGCAGACGCTCACCTTGCTGCGCAAGACGCTGCTACCCCTACACGTTCAGCCGATCGTAAACGAGGGCGACGCTATCGGCCTCGATCCTTCTTCGTTCCATATCGATGCTTTAGAATTCGTGCGGCTCGCGCAGGACGCCCATTCAGAAGCACAAGAACATGCGGCAAAGCTCTACATCGGAGAACTGCTCGAAGGCTTGAACCTGCACGCCGCGGAATTCGAGCGCTGGCTTTTGGCCAAGCGCCAGAGTTTTCACGAAACGGCTCTCGACCTTCTTAATCGACTGCTGACAGGGCATATCGCGCTGGGAAATCTGGAACGCGCCGCCTCGGTTGCCGCACGGCTTATAAGCCTCGATCCGCTGCGGGAAAGTAGTCATCGTGCGCTGATGGAGTTGTACGCTAAGCAGGGCCGATACGCAGCGGCACTGCGGCAGTATCAGATCTGTGCCGACATCCTGGCGCGCGAATTGAATGTCGAGCCAGAGCTGAAGACAACCACCATTTATCGAGAGATCCGAGCTCTCCGGAATTCCCCTCGCAAGTCGGCTTCCGAGATCGCGCGGCTAAAACCCTCAACACAGAAACCCGACGAAGCGAGGCGACAGACGACACAGGCGCTTGAGCGGCGCCAAATGACGATCTTATGCTGCGAAATCTCCGGTCTCGACGCGTTAACCGCCGAGCTCGACCCGGAGGAGCTGGTGGGCATCGCCAGCCAGTGCCGCCGCCACAGCACCAATATCATCGAGCGCTTCGGAGGCCATATTGAGCAGTTCTCCGGAGACCGGTTCATCGCACTTTTTGGTTTCCCCCAGGCGCATGAGCATAGCGCTGAGGAGGCGGTCCGCGCGGGACTCGCTCTGAGAGCAGAAGTGCAGGAACTGGGGCCTAGCACACCCGGGCGCCTTGCAGCGCATGTCGGGATCGCCACCAGTCCTGTTGTCGCTGGAGGATTTAGCGAAGAGCAGGCCGAGGCAGGAGATCTCGCCCTCATCGGAGAAGCTCCCCGACTGGCAAATCTGCTTCAAGCGATAGCGCCCCCACACACGGTCCTGATTGCGGGGCGGACAAAGGATTTAGTGAAGGCTCTGTTCAGATGTGCCTTGTTCACCGGGCCGAATCCCAAAGGCGGTGGGGTATCGGATTCATGCTGGCAAGTCATGGACGAGACGCGTGGTGCAAGCCGTTTCGCAGCGTTGCACCAGGGAGACGAGGCTAAATTCGTCGGCCGCGGGGACGAATTGCAGGAATTGCTCGACCTTTGGCAGGAAGCCAAATACGGCGAAGGTCGTATTGCCTTTCTCACGGGTGAGCCGGGCATCGGCAAGTCTCGGCTTGCGCTCGAGCTTCAGAAACAGATTGAACCGGAGCCGCACTCGGAGCTGCTCTTCCAGTGCTCGCCCTTTTACACCGACAGTACTCTTTATCCGTTCATCGATGAGCTGGAGCGCGCAGCCGATCTTCACTACGCGCACGCCCCCGCGGAGAAGCTCGATAAGTTGGCAGCGCTGCTTTCGGCCTACACTCAAGGCGCGGAGGAGACTGCGCCACTTCTCGCACAACTTCTCTCTATCCCCTTCGAGGATCGCTATCCACGCCCGACGATGAGCCCGCCGCAGCGACGGCGGAAAACACTCGGCGCCCTTCTCGATCGCATTGAGAGCTTCGCTCAATTCGTCCCTGCGTTAGTTGTGTTCGAAGACAGTCAATGGGCGGACGCTAGTTCTCTGGAACTCTTAGATCTGATGGCGGAGCGAATCCGATCCTTACCGGCGCTGCTCTTGATCACCTCACGGCCCGGTTTCGAGCCGACGTGGGGCGGACTGGGCCATGTGCGGGAGGTGAACCTCGACAGGATGGCCGAGAGCGACGCGCGGGTTTTCATCCAGAATGTGAGCCGTGAGCAGGGGCTGCCAATCGCAGTCATCGATCAAATTATCGCTAAGGCGGATGGTATTCCGCTCTTCCTTGAAGAGATGACGCAGGCCGTGCTGGAGTCCAAGTCCGCCGCCGAGCTGGAGGGCTCCCGGGGGCTACATGACGGCCAGGGGTATTTCGCTATACCCGCCACACTGCAAGACCTGCTCACGGACAGGCTGGACCGCCTGGGCGAAACCAAGATCATCGCGCAAATCGCCGCCGTCATCGGGCGCGAGTTCTCAGAAGAGCTGCTGCGCAAAGTGGCAAGCGCTTCCCCCGAGCGCCTTGGTGACGATCTGAACCGCCTCGTAGCCTCGGGGATAGTCTTTGAGCAGCCTGCACAATCGGGTCGCCTCTTCGCCTTCAAGCATGCGCTGGTGCGCGACACGGCTTATCAAAGCCTCCTGAAAGGCCGCCGGCAGCAATTGCATGCCGGTATCGCGGACGCGATCTGCACCGCCTTTCCGATCGTAGAACAAAGTCATCCAGAGCTTGTAGCTAGGCATTTAACCGAAGCGGGCATGATCGCTCCTGCGCTTGGTTATTGGCTCAAGGCTGGAAGCAAGGCGTTTACGCGCTCGGCAAACCGCGAGGCGATTGCTCATCTCGAACACGGGCTCCGTCTGGTTCCAGCTATTGAGGCGGCCGCAGAGAGACGGCGTTGGGAGAGGAAGTTGCTGGCCGTGATGGGGCCGGCAGTGATGGCTGTTGAAGGTTACGCGGCGGCGGAAAGTCAGCGCATTTTTGAGAGTGCCTGGAGCCTGATCGACGCAGACTGTCCGCCCGCCGAAAGGCTCCGCATTATCTGTGGCCTCTGGAATTTGCGCTCTCAGCAGGGCGAGCTTGCTGGTGCACTGCCTTTGGCGGAGGAATTCCTCGCCCTCTCACGCGCGTCAAATCTGGGCGTTGAACTCGGCAACTGCATGATGGGGATCAATCTGTCGGCGATGGGCGAGTTCGAGGCGGCTCATCGTCACCTTGAGCAGGTGGTTGAGAGTTTCAGGCGCGGCACGCAGACGCCGGCCGTAATCTTTGGGGTGGACGAACTGGTCCTGGCGCACTGCTATCTGGCGCGCGTCCTTTGGAGCTTGGGTTATCCTGAAACGGCGGCCGGGATTGCATCGAGCGGACATGCACTCGCCGGCCAAGGTGCAAGCTCGGTCTCGGTCGCACTTGCCTTCATCGCACGGCTCTTCGTCACCACCCAGAATCCCGAGGCCGGCGGCAGCGAACAGCTGATCAATGACGCGATGGCTCATGCGGTGGAGCACGAGCTACCCCCGTTCCAGAACTGGTTTGCGTTTTGGGGAGCCGCAATCCGCCTACGGCAAGGCCAAGCGGCCGAAGCCCTTCCGGTCATGCAGGCCACGATTGCCAATGCCGACGCCAAGCAGAACTGGCTGTTCCGGCCCTTCCAGCTTGGTTGCGTGGCGGAAGCTTTTTTGTACCTGGGCGATGCTCAGCGTGCGCTTGCGGCAATTGACAATGCAATCGATACGGCCGGAGCGACGGGGGAAAAGCAATCCGAAGCCAATCTCTATCGCATCAAAGGCAAAATTCTTTCTGTACTGGGGCGCGTGGAAGATGCCGAACAGGTTTTCCAGACCGGGCTTGGGATCGCCCGACGGCAGAAGGCACGAATGGAGGAGCTGCGCCTCGCGCTCAGTATGACCGGAGCACAAGCGGGATCTCGCGCAGCTCATGCTCGCGCGGTACTCGCGAACATTTATGACACCTTTGAAGAAGGCTTTGATCTGCCCGACCTTCGCGCAGCGCGCGCCATGCTGGAGCAGGCTGGCGAGTTCAAGGCCACGCGATGCTAACCCTCGGCTCATTAGCACCTCATCGCATAGCTCATCACGTTTGCGCGACGGCTGCCGTCGGCGCGGTGGGTCGCCCGTTATCAGGCGATGTCGAGAGTGTTCCCCACGTGCTGCCGCCCAGGCAATGCCACGTGATGGGGCGAGTGCCGTGCACGAACCTTTTTGGAGGCGCCATCGCCGCGAGGCTCGCTCTAGGGCGCGCTGGTGTCGTTTTCCGGATGGCTTTTGCCCCCACATCGCGCGTCACAGCGGAGTGTAAGGCATGAACCCAACCTATCATCCGCACCCCGAGACGCTGATCTCTTATGCTTCGGGAACTCTCCCAAGCGGGCTTGCCTGTGTTGTGGCCTGTCACCTCAGCATGTGCACCGAATGCGTAGATGAGGTCCACTGGCTCGAACGATTGGGCGGCGTGCTGCTGAGCAATTTAGACGTAGCCGATGCAGAGCCCAAGCTGACCGAGCGCATCATCGCGCAATGGTCTGTTCGGCGGCAAACTCGCGAACGCGGCGACAAACCAGTGACGAAAGTTGATGACTCACTGCTCCCCCTGCCGCTCGCACGCTGTGTTGGCGTCAACGGGGCGAAAGCCTCCTGGAAGCCGGTCGGGAGCGGGGTACAGGAGCGTTCAATCGAGCTCCCGAAGCACTCCGGCGCGATTAAACTGTTGCGGCTGAGCCCCGGACAGCGTCTTCCCGACCACTATTTCAAGCTGGAGACCGAAGTCGCCCTTGTACTGCAAGGTGCGTGTCATGACAGCGGCAGGATCTACGTCCGCGGCGATATTATCGAACGGGAAGATCCGCCGCATCGGCCGCTGGCCTCTGGCGAGACAGAATGTGTTTGCCTGATTGCCCTCCAGGGCGCCGAGTAAGACTTGAAACGTCTTCTCTGTACATATTCGATCGCTATCGCCGCGGATTGGCCAAGTCCCGCTCGGCGGGACAGTCGGCAGCCCCTCCTTCAAAAACGACCCGAATTCTCAAGTCGGTGCCTGACGCGGAGCCGACGGCCGCAATGCCTGATACAGCGGCTGAAAAGTCAGCCGCTCGCGCTTAGACTAGGTCACATACTCATAAACGGGATTCCCAAACGAGGCGAACAGTGATTCAAGCTCTACAAAGGAGCTTGGCATGGGACGCTTTGATCTGACGGATTTCGAGTGGTCGGTGATCGAACCTTTGCTGCCGAACAACTCTCGCGGGGTTGAGCGTGTGGATGACCGACGGGTTCTAAACGGCATCTTCTGGCGGCTTCGGACAGGCGCACCTTGGGCGGACATCCCGGCGCGCTATGGTCCGTATACGACCTGCGTGAACCGCTTCAACCGCTGGCGCAAGGCTGGCATCTGGGATCGGCTTTTGCAAGCTGTTTCCAAGGCTTATGACGGCGATGTGCAGATGATCGATAGCTCGTCGATCCGCGTCCATCAGCATGCTGCCAATGGTCAAAAAAAACGACCCGATCCTGTTGCATGGGTCGCTCGCGGGGTGGGCTGACGACCAAGATCCATGCCCTGGTCGATGCCGAGGGACGGCCGATCGCCCTCAAACTGACCGAAGGACAAGCCCATGACGGCCGCTCCGCCGCGGACATGTTCGATACCGTGCAGGCCGGGCACATCCTGCTGGCCGACCGCGCCTACGATTCCGATGCGCTGCGCACCATGCTCGCCGAGCGCGGCGCCTGGGCTAATATCAAACCGATCACCGGCCGGACGAGGACGCTACCCTTCAGCAACTGGGTCTATCGCCAGCGCAATGCTGTCGAGCGCTTCTTCAACAAACTCAAACACTTCCGCGCCGTCGCCACGCGATACGACAAGCGCGACGACAATTTCCTCGCCAGCGTCAAACTCGCCGCATTGCGTATCTGGCTACGAAGTTATGAGTTTGTGACCTAGTTTCGGGGCGAAGTTGCCTGGCGAAAGACTGAGCAGAATCAGGTGCAAGCATGCGAGGCTTTGTTCTCCTCAATCAGGCCTGTAAGTTGGCAGCGGATATCCTCATAAGTGAACGCCCGTATACCACCCTTGCCCACGAAACGCTGGGGCCAATTAATGCCCGCCATCCCAAAGCAGTTATTAAGAAAAAATAGTCGTCTACCCTGATCAATTGCAGCTTTTGATTGAATGTAGGTTCCATTTGACTGGCCGATGCCAGCGATAATAGAGGCGTCAGTTAAGGCGCACATAGTAATGTTGCGTTCTGGGAAGAAGCGTCGGGTGAATCTCCAATCCTTCTTCCCATAAAGGATCATTGGAACCTGGGAAATGACAAGATGACGCTCGCCAATATGTCGCTGGAGATCGGCATTGGCCTTAGGGTAGACGTCCACAATGGATGTTCCGAGCACTGCGATCGTCCGCCCACCCATTTCGAGTGCCGTTTTGTGGGCAACAGTGTCGGTGCCGGCAGCTAGGCCCGACACGATCGTAAACTGCGCGATCCCCGCGCATTGGGGGAGGAGATTTTCGGCCCCGTGCTATGCGTGGCGCGCTACAAGGCCCAGCACCTTGACAAGATGCTCGCCGCCATCGAGGCGACCGGCTACGGGCTGACGCTGGGTATTCATTCCCGCATCGGCGAGCGGGTGGAAGCGATCACACGGCGCCTCAGCGTCGGGAATGTCTATGTGAACCGCAACATGATCGGCGCTGTGGTCGGCGTGCAGCCTTTTGGCGGCTTTGGCCTGTCCGGGACCGGCCCCAAAGCCGGCGGACCGCACTACCTCGCGCGCTTTGCCACCGAGCAGACCATTACCATCAACACCGCCGCTTCCGGCGGCAATGCCGAACTGCTGATGGGAATGGAATAGTTTCGCATCGAGTAACGAATTTTCGTCAGCCGCGACATTGATACTCGTGTGACATGTCGGCCACAGCTGGCCCGGTGAGTAGAGCAACACCAATGAAGGGCTGCCGAATCGCCGACTTAGTTCGCTGGCATATCCACGCCTAAGCCAATGTCTCTACTCACGTTTCTCATTCCAACCGTTACTAGCAAATGCTGCTTCAGGCGCTAAGTAGATATAGAAAAAAAACAACTCACAGTTGTAGTAACGCTCATTAAACGTCCGAGATAGCAAATAATATGGTTAACATACGCGTTTTCCGCGGCTTCTTCGGGGCAAACCGATGCAGTATACCTAACCAGTCGGAAATAATCGCCTAAATGGTCGCTTTGAGACCAATATTACTGTAATTTTTATTTCCTGTAACAGTAGTAGTGCGTAAGAGTAAAAGAGTATGTTACCATCTCTAATTGCTACTAAAGCGCACAGGCACTATTTTCACGCCGCCCTTTGCCTTTGCGCTCCCCGCGGCCAGAAGGCTTGGGCGGCTTTCTTTTCTATCTTTCTAACGCACTTTTTGGCAGCCCACAGCGATAACAGCTCTGTAAGAATTTTACTTGAAGGATCTATCGAGCCAACCTGCTCGATGTCCAGCTCCGCCTCAACACTTGAGCTAGGTGATATTAGTGGCGCTGGAAGTCTTTCCAACGGATTTCTAATCATATGTAATTCACCGTTCCTTTATCGCTTGAGATCACGATACGGTGCACTTAAAAATACAATTGCAGACCGGGTTCCGCCGGGCTTTACAAATTCAATTCCATATATTGCAAATATCCAAATACCAACCACCGACTTTGTCATTAATGATACTTGCTCAAGTCTGGATATTTCTATCGACCCATCCCCTTGCCATTTTACCTCTTCAGGAAGCGCCATAGCGTTAGGTGCTCCCTCGTTGCTGACAATTTCATGGCAGAAAACAAATACTCAGCCAATAGGAGGTGACTATGTTGATCAGGTAACAATAAATATCGGTCTAATATTCTAATTGCATAGAGGGAAAACCAAATGCATCGCACGATACCCGAAAATAGCCAGCTCAACTGGGCACTTCTTGGGGTATTTGTTATAGCTGTATTGATCGCGCTACCCATGAAGGTCCTTCCGCGAGATACCAATGATGTCTTTTATTTTGCCACTCCGAGCAACCAATGCAGCATAACGCCGACTTTTAGCTCTAGATTAGGCTACGTCGCATGTAAGTTTCAAACTACACTTAGGGATAGTACTCTAATAATTAAAGTTGCATCAATATGGTAGCGTAGAACTTTACGAAACGGGAGTGAAAGATGACACGAATTGTAGGCGTTTTGACTTTCTTATCAGTGTCTTTACTTACAGGCGTATGTTCGGCCGAGGCACGCATGGATGAGCATATTCTTCGCGGTAAAATCCCGCAGCTATGTATAATGCCATCAGCTCAACCCCATGTTGTGGATATCGTTCAAGCCAACGCCATTAGTGCTACCGATGGTACTGTTGACAGTACTACGCTTTTCGACATGCTTTACTCAAATGCCATGTGCAATTACAAAGCGATTATTGGGTTAAAAAGCAAGAACGGAGGAATTACCAAAAACAATCTACTGGCTACAGCACTGCCAAGTCCAGCGACCGGTTTTATCAATAGAATTGATTACAAAGCCATCGCAAGCTGGGGTGACTTCAACGTAGAGCTTACGACTAGCGGTCTACCGGGGGCTACGAAAGTCGTCGAGGATAGCGATACCGCACGTATGGGGGATGTAACCCTCAAGGCAGACACAGAGGATGGGACGGTTCCGGTCGAGGCAGGAGACTACGAAGACACGCTATACATTTCTCTTGGGGCGGGGTTCTAGGGCGCCGAGGTATTCGTGGCAGGCTTCGGGTCTGCCACGGTTCATACATGTGATAATCCAAAGTGAGTATAATCATCATGAAGAAATCGTCTATTAGAGCAGCTCTTGCCGTGCTCTGTTTATGTCAAACTACTTCGGTGAGCGCTATGTCCGTAAATCCAGTCGTGATTGACATGATGGCTATATCAGGCACAGATGGAACTCGTCAGATTACTGTTTTAAATGACAGCGATAGATCCTTGCCGGTTGAAATAATTGTCTCCCGCATCGAGTTAGATGAAGGTGGCGAGGCAAGTCTTAAGCCGGCAGGTGATGAATTTCTGATTTTTCCGCCCCAGGCTATATTACCTGCTGGCGCAACTCAATCGTTTAGAATTGCATGGGTTGGCGAGAATAATGTGAAGCAATCTTCTAACTATGTCTTTTCGGTCAATCAAGTTCCGGTTAAGATGCCCGCTGGTAAATCGGGAGTGCAAGTCGTTTTTAATTTCGCAACGGTCGTGAATGTCGCTCCCAGAGTTGGCCAGGCAAATATTAATCTGATCAAATCCGGCGTTGAGAAAGATAAATCTGGTAAGTTACGTCCGGTCTTAGTCGTCAATAATAAAGGAAATATCTACGCTAAACTTACGGATGCTACAATCCGAATATCAAGTGGGAGTTGGTCTGAAACACTTGCCCCACAACAATTGCGGCAAGCAATTGGCGTCGGTCTAGTGCAGCCAGGTAAGTCACGCAAATTCGTGCTACCTGTAGATTTGCCAACCAATATAACCAATATTAGCGCGAGTGTTGATTACAAAAGCGGTAATTAGCGCCTAGAAGTGTGCGCCCGTACGCCTACGGCTTTCGCGCACCCGTCAGCCCTAAGGTCGGACTTTAGTCGTCAGGTTTGTTAGTCTGACGGAGACGGTGCGTATGCGTTGGCTGAAAATAATAATGCCGGACGCAGCGAGAGCGGCGGTCTCTGGAATAGGTTTGGTCGCGATTGCGGCGCTCTCCTCGAGTTCTTCAACAGCAATGGCGGCCGATCAGTCCGCGATACTACCAACTACAACCATAACAGTGAAAGAGACGAAATCCGATAAGCTTATTTTGTTAAATGCGAAAGAAGCAACAGTGCCCACCCAAGATAAAACAAATAATGCGATCACAAAGATAGAGACAGTGTTCGGAATACCTTACACACAATCTCAGACTAGACCTCCGTCATCCGCGAGCAGAAGCAGCGAAGCTGGTACCGCGCCGAGCACCGCTCCGAACGCGTCGGACAGGCAGTCCTTCTCGCACCTACCTCCTCACGAAGAGGTTGCACCAGGCGAGATTGAGTGGTCGACAGGAAGTGCGGCAACAGCGAAGCGTTATAATGAAAACATCGACCTTGCTGTCCCGCTGCGAGATGGTCGCTTCTTTCTTGGAGACGTAACTGCGCATATCTACCCGAAAGGTGAGGTGGGCGTACGAAAGGAGCGTTTAATACAACTTCTTGAACCACTTCTTCGCCTTGATATCCTTGAAAAGATTAAGAACTTGCCGGAGAAGGATGGATTTTTGTCACTCGACGCTCTCAGAAAAGAGGGCTTCGGCCTCCAATATGCACTCTGCGAAGGTGGAAATGCTGGTTGCTCCCACAATAGAGCAACGGGCTACCTCGCATCTTAGTGTTAGTCGAGCACGCACGTTAATTCGCAGCGACAACGCAATCGCGCCAGCTGACCTCGCCGGATACATAAACCTCCGCGGAGGAGTTAGCTACAAGAGCCAACCCCTTCTTAGAAAAGATGACGAGCAGACGAATTTCCAAATGGCGGCAGACGGTGCGCTGCGCTGGTCTGACTTCGTCTTAGAGAATGGGGCGAAAATGGGCGAAAATGGGATCACGAGGAGCGCCTCGCGCTTGGTTTATGATCTACCCAGCGACGCACTCCGTTTGCAGGCAGGAGACGTTATACCGTCAAGAACCGAACTGCAGGCCGCACCTACCCTATTAGGTTTTTCAATCGAAAAATCTTATCAAAAGTTGCAACCGGGCACTAGTATTCGCCCAACTGGGCGCCGGTCATTCCGAATTGAACGACCATCAACTGTTGATGTCGTCGTAAATGGGAATGTTATAAAGCGTCTCGATTTACGACCAGGCGAGTATGAACTCAGTGATCTGCCGCTAACCGTTGGAGCGAACAATATCTCGTTAGCTATTACTGATGATGTAGGAAACAAGCAAACGCTTGATTTTAGTGTTTTTTCAGGCCGGTCGCTTTTAGCGCCAGGTATATCTGAATGGGCGCTAAGTAGCGGTGTCGCGTCCGATTACGATGCCGAGAGTTCGCCAAATCTTCGAAATTTTTATAGCGATCGTAATTACGATTTTTCAAACCCATTTATTGTTGGCCTCTATCAAAGCGGTATTGAAAAGGATCTTACTGGAAGCGTCCACTTTGAAGCTAACCCCACCACATTGATGGGAGGTGCTGGCGCTGCCTTCCAAACTAGCTTTGGGTTTTGGGCCGTGGATGCAGCTGTCAGCCAATCGGCCGATGAAAGCCGTGGTTTCGCTTTGGGTGTCGGCTATGAGCTGATGAACGTGTTCGATGCTGACGGGATCGCACGAAGCTTCCGCGTAGCCGCTGATTATCGGAGTAGCTTGTTCTCTCCGGCTAGCTCGCAAGACGTGACAAATACTGCTGCATTAACTACTTCGGGGTATTACGTGCAGCAACTGCCGCTGAAAACTACCGCAGCTATTTCCGGCACATATACTCTTGGGCGGGATGACTATGATGACCGATTTGGGATCGACTTATCTTTAATGCGCAGCTTTGGCTCGACCGTTAGCGGCGGAATTGGCGTCGGCTACTTGGGAGCTTTTGGCCATACCGATGCCGACGAACCGAAAGATGCCTTTACCGCTGAGATTCGCTTTAACTATCGTATAAATAACAATGCCAAACTCGATGCCGGACAAGACTTCGCCGGCCGCTCCCATGTCGGCTACCGCTATCAAGAGGGCAGCGGCGTCGGCAGCTGGAACACCCAGCTTGATCTGGACCATACCGGCGCTCTCGGCCAGGGTGACGGCAAGGATTACGGCGTAAACGGCGCATTTGGCTATATCGGCAACCGGGCAGAGCTGTCCGTCTCGCATCACACCGGCCTCGCCGGCCTCGACACAGACGAGCTCGATCAGCGCACGGCGCTGACAGCGGGCACCGCGCTCGCTTTCGCCGACGGCAGCTTTGCCATTGGCCGCCCGGTCTCCAACGGCTTTGCCATCGTCGCGCCTTACGATAACCTGCCCGACAGCGATGTCGTGATCGGCGCATCGCAGGAGGCGAACCGCGGCTCGTCCGGCATATTTGGCCCGGCGCTCGTGTCCGAGATGTCGGCCTACGCACCGGCGCGGGTGGATTACAGCGTCGATAATCTACCGGTCGGCTATGATCTCGGCGCCGGCACCTTCGACCTGTTGCCGGCCTATAAGAGCGGCTACCGGCTGACCATCGGCTCCGACTACACCGTTACCGCCTTTGGCACGGTCTTGGATGACAAGGGCGAGCCGATCGCGCTGCTCACCGGCACCGCGCAGGAAGAGGGTCGCACCGACGGCCCGAAGGTCGAAATTTTCACCAATCGCACCGGACGCTTCGGCGCCCAGGGGCTGCGGCCGGGCCGATGGACCTTGGAGATGGCAACCGAGCCTAAGACCCGCTTCGTAATTGATATCCCCAAAGATGCCGTCGGCCTGGTCAAGCTCGACACGCTGCGCCCGGCGGAGCGCACTCAATGATCGGCGTAGTCCCCAGGTCCATCATCTTCGCCTGTGCGGCATTGATCGCCACCGGCACATCGTCGCGTCAGCTTTGGGCCAGCGCATGCCAGGGACGCATCGGGCCGGAAACCAGCATCAGCGGCAAGACCGCCTATGACCCCTTCAGCCCAACCGATCTGGTCGACGACTACCGTATCTCGATCAGCAACACCGGTGCGGAGCCCTGCGGCTTTGCGCTGCTATTCCGCGGCCGGACGGCGCGTCCCTCGCTCGGCAACACCCTCGCCTATGAGATTACCAGCGCAAACCTTTCACTGGTAACGAGCGCCGCCGCGAGCCTCGCGCCGCTCGCCCGCCTGAGCACGCCGCTCCCGCCATCCGCAACCGGAACACTCGAGTTTCAGCTCGTTATCCCCCGTGGACAATTCGCCCCGCCCGACATTTACCCCGACACCATTGACCTCGAGCTTTACGCACTCGACGCAAGCGGCCGGGCAAGCGGCGCCGCTCTACAGGTCGCCACATTGGCGATTAGCTATACCGCTCAGCGCATCCTAGCCGTCAACATCGCCGGCGCCGAGCAGACGACGCTGAGCTTCGGCACGCTGGCAGAAGGGCAGGAGCGGAGTGTGACGATCCAGGCCCGCAGCAATCTGAGCTATCGGCTCGATGTCGCCTCCGACAATCGGGGCGCTCTCGTCTTGACGCCGAAATTGCCGGGCCGCGACTGGTCCGTGCCCTACAGTGTAACGCTAGCCGGGCAGCGCCTCGACCTTGCGGCCGCATCGAGCCTGCGCGGCCTGCCGCCGACCCGCCCCGAAGGCGATGCCAGTTTTCCCCTGACCGTCACCATCGGCGCGGTCGGCGAAAAGCGCGCCGGCCATTACCAGGATGTGATCACCATCGAGATCCAGCCGGCAGCGCTATAGCGCGTGGCGCTCGCAGGCTTTCCCTCGCCTCATTCGCTCGAGCGATCCCTCCGCAGGCGGTCGAACAGCACGGCGATGATGATAAAGCTGCCGACAAATGTTCCCTGCCAAAAGGTGCTGATGCCGAGCAGGATGAGGCTATTGCGGATCACTTCGATGAGCGCCGCGCCAACCACCGCGCCGAACGCGGTGCCGGCGCCACCCGCCAGATTGGCGCCGCCAATGACCGCAGCCGCAATGACGTTCAGCTCCATACCCTGACCGAGATTGCTGGTGACGCCGCCAAGCCAGCCGATCTCGAGCACGCCTGTAATGCCGGCCGTGAGCGCGGCGAACATATAGACCAAGATTTTCACCCGTTTGACCGGGACGCCGGTCAGAATCGCCGCATGCTCGTTGCCGCCGACCGCGAACAGGTGCCGGCCCCATTGCGACCAGCGGAACGCCAGTCCCGTCAGCGCCGCCAGAAAGACCAGCACATAGACCGGGTGCGGAATGCCGAACGTCGATCCCCCGCCCAGAAACAAGAGCAGATCGTGGTCGGGGCCGAATTGGTAGACCATCTTATTGTTGGAGAGCACCATGGCGAGGCTGCGCGCCACCGACAGCATGCCAAGCGTGACCACGAAGGGCGGCATGCCGATGATCGCGATCATGACACCATTGAACAGCCCAACCGCGAGCGAGGCACCGATCGCGAGAAACAGCGCGACCCAGATCGAGTAGCCTGCGGACATCGTCATGCCCGTGATCATCGCCGAAAGCACAAGCACTGCTCCGACCGATAGGTCGATGCCGCCGGTTATAATCACCGCCGTCATCCCCAGCGCAATGATGCCGACAAAGGCGAAATTGCGGGTGACGTTGAAGATATTCCTTTCGGTCGCGAAGCTGTCCGTCAACAAACTGAGGGCGAGACAAGCGGCGACCGCCGCCATGAACACCCAGAATGTCTGGCGGCTCAGCATCCAGCTGAGCACGCTCGAATGCACCCGCCTGTTGATCGTTTCCTCAAGAGTTATCGCCATTCGGCTCGCCCTTTATGCTTTGCGGGTGAAGTTTAAGCGGACGGGATCGCGCCGGTGATAAGGCCGATCACCTCTTCCTGGGAACTCTGCGCCGTCGGCTTGTCGGCAACCTTTGATCCGCGCCGCAGCACCACGACCCGGTCGGCGACCGCAAACACGTCCGGCATGCGGTGACTGATGAGCACGATCGCGATGCCATGATCGCGAAGCCGGCGAATGAGGTTGAGCACCTCCTCAACCTGACGCACGCTGATGGCCGCCGTCGGCTCGTCCATCAGCACGATCTTGGCCTCCGACAGCCGCGTGCGGGCGATGGCCACGGCTTGGCGCTGGCCGCCGGACATGCGCCGCACCACATCGCGCGGGCGGGTTTCGGACTTCAGCTCGGCGAATAGCTGGCCGGAGCGCTGATACATCGTGCCGTAGTCGAGCACGCGAAACGGGCCGATGCGCTTCATCAGCTCCCGTCCAAGATAGACATTCGCGGCGGCGGTGAGATTGTCGCAAAGCGCCAGCTCCTGATAGACGATCTCAATGCCGTGCGCCCGGGCATCGGCCGGTCCGTGCAAAACGATCTGCTGACCGGCGATGCGGATCGTGCCTTTGCTTGGCGGGTAGTTTCCGGCGACGATCTTGACCAAGGTAGACTTGCCCGCCCCATTGTCGCCCATGAGCCCGACGACTTCGCCGGGCTCGATCGTGAGAGAGACATCGTTCAACGCCTGAATGGCGCCGAAGCTCTTTGAAATTCCGTGCAATTCCAGCACAGCCATTGCCCTGTGCTCTCCTCCCTTTACGGCTTCTATCTATTCGTATTACTTTTTCCTACCGCAGCCTATTAGCAGGTGGCTCCACTCGTCAATGCAGTGCGTATCGTAAGCGATTTTCGGGGCAGGGGCATATCTGTGACCGGCGCGCGGAAACCAGAACAGACGAAAACAGCAACCGAGTAGGGAGGAATGCATGAAGAGAACAGCCGCAGCGATATTTGCCGCCGCGACATTCGTCGCTCTGTCCGGCATGGGTGCTATTGCGCAGGACAAGCAGACGCTCGCGATCGTGGTCAAAGGCCTCGACAATCCATTTTTCGAGCAGATCAATCTCGGCTGCCAGAAATGGCAGAAGGAGAACGCAAGTTCCAAATATCAGTGTCTCTATACCGGCCCCGCATCGAGCGCCGATGAAGCCGGAGAGGTGCAGATCGTCGACGACCTGTTGACGAAGGGGGTTGCCGCCATTGCCATTTCGCCCTCGAACGCGCCGGCGATGGCCAACCTCATCAAGAAGCGCGCACCGAAGATCCCGGTGATGACCATTGACGCCGATTTCCTGAAAGAGGATTCGGCTCTGCGTAAGACCTATCTCGGCACCGACAATTACGAGATGGGCGTCAAAATGGCCCAGTATGCGATGAAGCTGAAGCCCAAGGGCGGAACGGTCTGCCTGCAGCTCGGCAACGCCTCTGCCGATAATATCAACCGCCGTGCCGCCGGATTCCGCGACACCATCGCCGGCAAGAAGGGAACGGACAAGCTTACCGGACAGAACGGTTGGAAAGAAATCGCGGGCTGCCCGGTCTTCACCAATGATCAGGCGGATCTGGCCAATCAGCAGATGGCCGACACCTTCACCGCCAATCCCAAGCTTGACGCCTTCATCCTGCTCGGCGGCTGGGCCCAGTTCGCGCCCCAGGCTTACGCGCAGGTGACTGATCAGGTCATGAACAGGCTCAAATCCAAGGACCTCATCATCATCGCCGGCGACACGCTGCCGCCGCAGATGCAGGCGCTGAAGGAAGGCCGCAGCCACGCCCAGATCGGCCAGCGCCCGTTTGAGATGGGCTACAAGGCACCGAGCGTGATGATCGACATGATCGAGGGCAAGAAGGTCGCGGACCCGCTCTATACCGGCCTCGATGAATGCACACAGGAAAACGCTGACAGCTGCGTCGCCAAGTAGCTGCGAGCGAAACTGCACTTTCAGGAGCGGGCACCGGCAATGCCCGCTCTTTTTGTGGCCGCTCCTCCTAGCGCCGAACAACTTTAGACTGTGCCGTCCACAATTCCACAACGCTGTGGAAGGCGGCGCACAAGCCAGCAGCGGGGCTGGAGATTCTGACATAGAGTATGGCGCAAAACCGATGGCGGTGGGATGCGCCTGCTTGCGGCAAGACAGCTATGTCGAGGAAGCCGATGACCAATGTCACCCTGGCTCAGGCCAGCACCATTGTGGATGCCGCGCTGGAAAAAGGCGCCGAGCTCGGCCTGGCGCCGCTCACCGTCGCGGTGCTCGACAGTGGCGGTCATCTGGTTGCGTTCAAGCGCGAGGACAAATCCGGGATCCTGCGTGCCGACATCGCCATCGGCAAGGCCTGGGGCGCGCTCGGTATGGGCTTCGGCAGCCGCGAGATCGCCAATCGCGCAGCGAAGATGCCGGTATTCTTCACCGCGTTGGCGTCGGTGAGCCAGGGCCGCTTCGTGCCGGTTCCGGGCGGTGTGCTGATCCTCGACCGCAGTCTTGGCATCATTGGCGCGGTTGGCATTTCCGGCGACACTTCGGACCATGACGAGTCCTGTGCGCTGGCCGGTATCGAGGCGGCCGGCCTTGTTGGCCAGCCGGGCGCACCCAGCGAATAAGCCGGCATCTCTCTCTCTCACGCGACGCCTTGCCAATGAACCCTAGACTTGGCCGGGAACTGTTGGCATTGCAACTTCGCTATAAGCAGATACAAAATCGAGGCGTGGCTTTCTCACGGATGGACGAGCATGGCGCAGAGTCGCCGGACTTGAACACCAAAAAGGCATGCGATTGGGAGGAAATGGAATGATTTCTACACTTGCTCGGAGTCTTGGCGCGCTCGCAATCGGCGCCGCTATTGCAGCGTCAGCCGCGCCCGCGATCGCGGAGCCTATGGACGAGCTCACGCTCGTCGCGCCCGCAGCACCGGGCGGCGGCTGGGACGGCACGGCGCGCGCCATGTCCGAAGTGCTGCAGGAAACGTCTCTCGCCAAATCAGCGAAGGTCGAGAATGTCCCGGGTGCAGGCGGCACAGTGGGCCTCGCACAGTTCATTAAGAAGAGCGGTGACGCCAAGACGGTGCTGGTATCGGGTCTAGTCATGGTCGGGGCGGTGCTGACCAACAAATCCCCCGTCGCCCTCGACCAGGTCACCCCGCTTGCGCGCCTGACCTCGGAATGGGAAGCGATCGCCGTTCCCGCCAATTCCGATATCAAATCGATGGCGGATCTGATCAAGAAGCTGAAGGAAGACCCCTCCAAAGTGACCTGGGGCGGGGGCTCAGCAGGTGGTACGGATCACATCACCGCGGCGCTGTTCGCCAAGGCGGTCGGTGTCGATCCCTCCAAGATCAACTATATCGCTCATTCCGGCGGCGGCGAGGCCATGGCGTCCATCGTTGGCGGCCATGTGACGCTCGGCATTAGCAGCGTTTCGGAGCTCGAGCCGCAGGTGAAGGCCGGCAAGCTGCGCTGGATCGGGATCTCCAGCGATGCGCGCATGGAAGGCGTCGATGCGCCGACCTTCAAGGAAGGTGGTGTAGACCTGGTGCTCGGTAACTGGCGCGGCGTCATGGGTACGCCTGACCTTGCCGAGGCGGACAAGCAGAAGCTCGTCGCGCTGTTCGATGCGATGGTGAAGACCGATGCCTGGAAGAAGAAGCTTGTCGAGAAGGACTGGCTCGACAACTACCTTTCCGGGCAAGCCTTTGCGGACTATCTCAAGTCAGAGAATGTCCGCGTGAAGGAAATCCTGAAATCCGTCGGCTTGGTAAAATAGCGTGAGCGAAACAAGGGCGCGCGGCTTTCGCCCGTGCCCTTCTCCGCTGACTTTAATGATATCGAGGCGAACCTTCGCCCGATGTCCTCGTTTGCAGCAGGGACGGTTTTCCGAAAGTGATCGGAAAGCCATGGCAGGAGACCCCCATGCGCAAAGTGCTGGTTGCCCTAGATGGTTCGGAAAATGCCTTCCGGGCGCTCGACTACGCCGCTTCATTGGCCCGGGACGGCGTGCCGATTGCGATTAATGTCCTCTATGTCTACGAGGACATCTCCTATGGGGACCGATCGCACGCTTTCCATTCCAACGAAGCGCTGGAGCAACGTGAGCGCAAGCGCGGCGAAGCGATTCTGAAGACTGCAGCGGAGCGGGCTGCATCGTCCGGCGCACAGATCATCCCGGAGCTGGCGATGGGCGACATTGCCGATACCATCGTGGGCCGTGCCGCTGCGCTTGGCTGCGACTGCATCGTCATGGGCATGAAGGGCTACAGCCTGCTCGCCGAAATCCTCCTCGGCTCCACCACCAGGACCGTGTTGCAAACCACCAAGCTGCCGGTCACATTGGTGAAGTAGGACGTCTATCGCGTGCCGGCTTTGCGCAGCCTGACGTAGAGTGCACCCTCGCCGCCATGGCGGATATGCGAGGCGGTGTAACTGACGACGATCGCGCGCAGGTCGGGCTCGCCCAGCCACTGCGGCACTAAGCGGCGGAGCACACCGCGTTCTTCGCCAAAAAAATCGCGCTGCCGCTCGGTGCTGGTGCCCTTGCCAGTAATGATCAGCACATGGCGATGGCCGCGCACCGACGCATTGAGCAGGAAAGATCGCAGCGCCGCATGCGCCTCGCGCTGGCGAAATCCATGCAAATCCAGCCGGCCGTCGATCAGATCGGGATTCCGCCCGAGCCGGCGACGCTCCTTCTCGTCGTAAGTCGCGACCGGCGGCGGCTGGGGCTGCCGTGTTTTCTGAGCGGAGGGAGGAGCAGGCGGATTGGCGGGTCGGGAGGGGATGGAAAGCTTCTCTGCGCTTGCCGGGGCGGGCGGTGGGCCGGATTTGCCCTCAGCAGCGGGCCCCGGCTCCGGGTGAGCGTGAGCCTTTCTGCCACGCCCGCGACGCCTCAGCGCATGCGCATCGCGCATGGTGAAGGCCCAGAGCTCCGCCTCGTCGGCCGTCAGGGCGCGTTTGCGTATTGCCAGTTTTCCGTCCATCTGAATCTGCAGCGGCCTGGGTCATGTCCACTTGCCTCTATTTTGGAAGCAAAGTGTAAAAATCACAGATATGTTTGGTCTGGCCGGCAATTTTTCCGGCAGCCTCGCCACTCCCCCAAAAGATGTCGCCCCGCACCGGGCCGCGGATTGCCGAGCCGGTGTCCTGGGCAATGAGCAGGCGCTCAAGCGGCCTGCCCTGCATGTCCTTCAGCGTCGGCGCCGCCACCCAGATCGGCGTGCCCAGCTCGTGATAGCGCGGATCGACGGCAAGGCTGCGGCCCGCAATCAACGGCAGCTGCATTGCCCCTTGTGGCCCTTCCTCGGCTTCGGATGTGCTGAGCAGCCGGAAGAAGGGGTAGGACTTATTCTCCCACATCAGCTCCTGGCCGCGCTGCTTGTTCGTGCGCACCCAAGCGATAATCGATTGCATCGAGGCCGATTCCGATTGCAATTCGCCGCGTTCGACCAGGAGCTTGCCGATCGAGGTAAACGGGTGGCCGTTCTTGCCGGCAAAGCCAATCCTGAGGCCATGGCCGTCTGGCAAACGGATCAGCCCGGAGCCCTGGATTTGCATAATGAAGGCTTCGAAGGGATCGGCGAGATAGGCAATCTCCAGCCCCTTCCCCTTCAGCGCGCCCTGCTCAATCTCCTGCCTTGTGTAATAAGGGACGAGACCTTCCGGTGCCATGCGGCCTGCTGTGAGATCGGCGGGAAGCGTGGCGCGGTTGGACACGCGCGTCAGTAGCATCAGATCGTCGGGCTTGTTGTAGATGGGGGTGTTGAAAGTCTTGGTCGGTTTAAGCGACCCTTTCACTTCGGGCTCGAAATAGCCAGTCAGCAGCGCTCCCTTGTCCGGCCTCTTGATGAGCCACGGGTCGAAGTTCTGCTCAAAAAAGGCCCTGGCGTCGCGCGATGAGAGCTTCGCCGGCAGCATCACCGCGATCTTGCACACCTCGGCAAGCTTGCTGTCGGCGCTGTCGGCCGAGGAGGAACCGAGGATCCTTTCGCAGGATTTGCGGAAGGTTGCGAAGGCGCTGCGATGGTCGTCCTTTTCCCAACTTTTAATGTCGGGAAAGTCGACCTTGGTCTTCTCGACGCGGAGGCGTTCTCCCGCAACGGCGTCTGGATGCTGCCACTGCCACAGATAGGACCCGGCCATGACTAACGCCGCCAAGCCGACGCGGTATACAGCACGCATATCCCCCTCATGCGCTTGCTCAGGCCGCGCCGGTGGCCACCACCCTCCAATTCGGGTCTCTCGCCGAAATCTCGCGAGCAAAGGTCCAGATGTCCGTCACCTCCCGAATGCGGGAAGCATCGCCATCCACGACCTCGCCGGCCTTGTTGCGCGTTGCAGTGATAAGCTCGCTAATAAATTTGACGGTAATATGAGCAACACGCCCCAGCAGCTCGGCGTCGGCGACCTCTGTCTTGCTGATGCCGACAAACTTGAAGTCGACCGTCTCCCCCGCCTTTTCGCGCTCATCCAGCGCGCTCGCGAAGCTGTCGTAAACCTCGCGGCTCAGCAGCTGGCGCAAGGTCTTGCGATCACTTTGCGCAAAGGCGGTCACGATCATCTCATAAGCGGCGCGCGCGCCCTGAATGAAGTGCTTGGGATCGAAGCTGCGGTCCTCTTTAGCGATGGCTGACAGTTTCTGCGCAATATCGCTATCGGCTGGAACAATGTCTTTCAAACTGCGAGCGAAGCTGGCCTCGTCCAGCGGTGCTTCCGGCTGCCGTGCCGGCTCGCCGCGCGGCAAGGTGACGATATTGTCGCGGACCGGTTTGCCGTTGGCATCCTGGGGCGAATAGGGGTCATAACGGGGCCGTTCGTTTCCGGTCCGGCGCCCCAGCACGCTGCGAAGCCGTAGAAAGATCACCACTGCTATGACCAGAAAAAGCAAAGTGAGAATGTCGAATGTACCGTTCATCTTGCCGCAGCTTCTCTGGAGATAGACGTGCCCATGGGGGCGCCATCACTATATAAGGGTCTAGCTGCAATCATGCCAGCCATGACACCGACCGTGAAATGCGCCGTGTACCCTTAGCAAATTACGCGATCGAAACACTTAAGCCAACTGGCAAGAATTCGCACAATCGTCGGCAGGCTCGAACGCCGCCCGCCATGAGGACGTAACGGTTATGCTTTTTCTCTGGTTCCTGCTGCTGCTCGCCTGGCCTGCGGCGGAAATCTTGATCTTCATCAAAGTCGGGCAGACGATCGGCTGGCTGGAGGCGATAGCGCTGACCTTAGCCACCGCGCTCGCCGGCACAATCCTAATGCGCGTTCAGGGCCTTACCGCGTTGAATCGGTTCCTGGAAGACGCAGATCGGGGCGAGGTACCGGTCGCGGCTGTCGTCGATGCGATGGGCATCTTCACGGCGGGCCTCCTGCTTTTGCTGCCCGGCTTTTTATCGGATGCGTTAGGCCTTTTGCTCTTTATTCCGCCGCTCCGGCGCCGGTTGATTGCATGGCTTTTCAGGCAGATGTTACATAGCCCGGTGTCGCGCGAAGGCGTTCGGCGTGGAGGCTTCGGGCCACGCCCGGATCCGCGCAGAGACGGCTTGCGCAAGTCCGAGAATGTCGTGGACGCCGAGTTCGAAACCATTGATCCCGATGTCGAGCCGCGCGAACCACCATCACTTACGAAACGCCGTGACAAGGACGAGCCGCGCCCCTGAACGAAGCGGCTCCCAGCAAGGCGATGCGGTGTTGCACCGGATGAGTCGCCGTGTTAGCGACGTTTCGCGAACGGAGCAGGTGGTTCGCACCTATATTGCCATCCTCCTATTAAAGGTTTGAAACAATGGCCGACAACAATAGCAATGGAAACGATACAGCCGAGGCGGGGGAGAGCAAGCAGCCGCAGATCAACGTTCTCGGGCAATATATCAAGGACCTCTCTTTCGAGAACCCTTCGGCTCCGCGCTCGATGCGAGGCGGGGTGAAGCCAAGCATTCAGATCAACTTCAATGTCCAGGCTCAGCCGATTGGCGAGGAGCTGTTCGAAGTGGCGCTGACGCTCGAGGCGAACGCCACAGGTGATGACGGCGTGATCTACAATCTCGAACTCGTATATGCCGGCGGCTTTAGGCTCCACAACCTGCCCAAGGAAGCGATCCAGCCGGTGCTATTCATTGAATGCCCCGCGCTCCTGTTCCCGTTCGTTCGCCGGATTGTCGGTGACCTGACGCGGGAGGGCGGCTTTCCGCCGCTGCTTATCGATCCGATCGATTTCGCCTCTCTCTATCGCCAGCGCATGATGCAGAATCAGGAAGCGGCAAACGCCAGCCAATAGGCCGGTCTATTGATAGAGCCGCCAGAGAGCGCCTTCGCCAAGGCTTTCGATGAAGGTGACGTGCGCCGCGATTTCCGCTTCGACCAGATTGTCGGGTAAGGGCTGCGGCCGGACGAGGATCTCGCCGCCGGTCTGCGTGCGCGTCGCCGCGGCCGTCGTCGGCGATAGATCGAACACAGGCTGCTGGCCGCCAGCAAGCTGCAGATAAACTTCGGAAAGAAGCTGCGCATCGAGCAAGGCGCCGTGCAGCGTGCGGGCGGTATTATCGATGCCGTAGCGCTTACAGAGCGCATCAAGGCTGCTCGGTGCGCCTGGATGTCTGCGCCGCGCCAGTGCCAGCGTGTCGATCACATGCTCCCACGGCCAAGCAGGGTGGCCGAGCCGCTCCAGCTCCATATTGATGAAGCCGATATCGAACGTCGCATTGTGGAACACCAGCTTGGCGCCGGCGACAAAGTCGAGGAAGCTGTAAACGAGGTCACAGAATAGCGGCTTGCTGGCGAGAAAAGTGGAGCTTAGGCCGTGCACGGCGAACGCCTCGGCCGGCATGTCCCTCTCCGGATTGATATATTCGTGCCAGACCCGGCCGGTCGGGATGTAGTTCGCCAGCTCGACACAGGCGATTTCCACGAGCCGGTCGCCATTGCGGCATTCGAGGCCAGTGGTTTCGGTGTCCATCACGATTTCGCGCAAAGAGCTTAGCCCTCCCGTAACCCAGTCTTTACGCATACAATTTCTGCCAGCGCTCCACCGCCGTTCCCGGCATTTTCCGAAGCGATTCGAGCAGTTTATCCACCTCTCCCCTTGTTTCCTCCCACGGGACACCTGTATCCACAACGAAATCGGCACGGGCGCGTTTCTCGGCGTCGTGCAGCTGGCGCGCTCGGATCGCCTCCAGCTTTTCCGCTGTCATGCCGGGCCGCTGCAGCACTCGCGCGGCCTGAATATCCGGGGGCGCGCTGACGACGATCGTAGCGTCCATCAGCTGATCACCGCCGGTCTCGAACAGCAGCGGAATGTCGAGCACGGCAATCTGGGCACCGGCCGCCGCCTGCTCCTCAAGAAAGCGCCATTGCACCTGCCGCACCAACGGATGCACCAGCGCCTCCAGCCTGGCGAATCCACCTTCCGCGGCAAGCAGGGCGGCGGACAGCCTGGCCCTGTCCACCATTCCGTCGAGGGTCGTCCCCGGGAAGGCGGCTTCGATCGCGGGGACGGCCTCGCCGGCATAGAGACTGTGAACGATGCTGTCCGAATCGAGCACCGGCACCCCGCGCGCCGCGATATGATTGGCCACAGCCGTCTTTCCCATGCCGATCGAGCCGGTCAGTCCGACGACAAGCATGGCAGCTATCTACCAGCGATATTGCGCAACACCAGCTCGCGCAGCTCCGGCGTCACCTCCGGGCGAACACCGAACCATTTCTCGAAGCTGGGCACGGCCTGATGCAGCAGCATGCCGAGACCGTCGGCGGTGCGCAGGCCGAGCCGCTGCGCCTGACCCAAAAGCGGCGTATCCAGCGGCACATAGTTGAGATCGCTCACCAGTGCGCTGCGGTGCAGCCCTTTAAGGTCGATGTCGAGCGCGGTTCCGTTCATGCCAAGCGTGGTGGTGTTGATGAGAGTGCCGGCCCCCTCAAGCACCTCCGACCGCTCCTCCCACGCGAACACCTTGACAACGGGACCGAAGAAGCGTGCCAGCTCGCGCGCTCGGGACTCTGAGCGGTTGATCAGGCGGATCTCGTCACAGCCCCGGTCGAGCAGTCCGCGCACCACGCTGCGGGACGCACCTCCCGCGCCGAGTACCACCGCCGGCAGCCCGGCCTCATCCCACCCGGGCGCCTGATCGTCGAGATTGCGCACAAACCCGTAGACATCGGTGTTGGAGGCGCAGAGCACCCCATCTTCCAGCCACAGCGTGTTGGCCGCCCCCACCGCTTGTGCCGCCGCGTCCGCACGCGCGGCCATCCGAAGAGCGATCTCCTTATACGGCACGGTGACATTGCCGCCGACATAGCCATGGCGCTTCAATTGGTTGAGAAAGGTCTCGATCTCCTCGGGCGGCACGCCGCGCTTGTCGTAAGCGCCGGCAATGCCATGCCGCTCCAGCCAATAGCCATGGATGATCGGCGAACGGGAATGCTCGATCGGCCAGCCAATCACGCAGGCACGCTTCATATGAAAACTCCGAACTCTTGCCGGCTCACGCGGGTAGCCAGCCGTTCTCCCGGAGATAGCCGAGAAGCGGCAGGAGCGGCAAGCCGATGATGGTGAAATGATCGCCCTCGACGCACGAAAACAGCTGGATACCGCGCCCTTCAATGCGATAGGCACCCACCGAGCCAAGCAGCGTCTCGCCTTCAGCAGCAATATAAGCATCCAGGAAAGCATCGGAGAAATCGCGCATTGCGAGCCTGGCCGTGTCGAGATGCTGCCAGACCGCCTTGCCGCCTGCCGCAACCGCAACCCCCGAATGCAGCCGGTGACCTCGCCCGCGCAACTGCCGGAGCTGCTCGCGGGCGCCTTCGAGACTGGCCGGTTTCTGGAACAGGCCTCCGTCGCATTCCATGACCTGGTCGGCGCCAATGACCACGGCGTCGCGATGGAGCTGGCTGACGGCCTCGGCCTTCGCTGCAGCGAGATGCAGGGCGAGCTGACCGGCATCGAGCCGGCCCGACTGCCGAAGCATGGCTGCCTCGATGGCCCTCTCGTCGATGTCAGCCGGTATTTTCCGGAAGGTGAGGCCCGCCCCATTCAGCACAGCGGCCCGGCCGACGCTGGCCGACGCCAAGATCAGCTGCGCAGGCCCGCCGCTGAGGTCAAGGACTGGCTTTGCGGTCTTCATAGAGCTTGATGACGGCGGCTGCGGTTTCCTCGATCGAACGGCGGGTGACGTCGATCACCGGCCAATGGTTGCGCGCGCACAGCCGCCGCGTGAATGCCATCTCCGCCATGATCACGTCGGGATTGGTATAGGTGTCGATCTTTAAGTCGTTCATGCTGAGCAAGCGGTTGCGGCGGATCTCGGCGACGCGCTGCGGGCTGGCAACCAGCCCAACGACAAGCGGTTCCCGCAGGCCCTCGAGCTCCTGGGGCGGCGGAATTTCAGGCACGAGCGACACGTTGGCGGTTTTGAAGCCGCGATTGGCGAGATAGAGACTGGTCGGCGTCTTGGAGGTGCGGCTGGCGCCCAGGAGCACAATGTCGGCCTGGGAGAGGTCCTGCGTCTGCTGGCCGTCATCGTGGATGAGGGTGAAGTTCATCGCCTCGATGCGGCGGAAATATTCGGTGTCGAGCACGTGCTGGCCGCCGACTACGGGCGTCGAGGGCGTACCGAGATAGGCCTCGAACACCTTCAGCAGCGGATCAAGGACGGCCACACAAGGGATGCTTAGCTCTTTACATTGGCGCTCGAGGTCGCCGCTCAATTCGCGGTTGACGACCGTGTAGAGCACAATTCCCGGCGATTTCTCGATTTCCTGGATGACCCGGTCGAGCTGCTTCTTGTTGCGCACGAATGGATGGGAGTGCTTGAGCGCCCGGATTCCGGAATATTGCACGGCTGCGGCCTTTGCAATCGCAGCGAGCGTCTCGCCCGAGGCATCGGAGACCATATGGAGGTGAAAAAACTTCGGAAGCTCTTTGGCCATCTGTTGATAAGTCGTCACGAGAGCGGGCCCGGTCGTTCATCTGCTTGAAAAGGCACTGAGTCTCTCACGCCAATTCAAAAGACTCCCACAATTTGAGATCAGGGGGTCAAGCACTGTGGCGTGTCCGGCAAATTTTGGAAAGCGCCTTCTTCGGAGCAAGGCGTAAAGTGCTTCTAAACGGGATGTCCTCACGATATGCCTTGAAGCGCCGCGCATTAACATCTTGTTAACCTGCGCGATTTGCCTCAACCCGCCGCTGAGGTGGACGATCCTCGGCGAGCCCTTCCAACCTAGGCTGCTTTGGCGCGGCAAACTGTTGGCAGTTTGTGCAGATTTTGGAATATCCGCAATTCAGGGCTAAAAGAAACAGTGACATAAAAGAAAGAAATCTATTTTGGGAAAATTTGAACAGGGCGAGGGCGTGAGCAAAACCCAAGCCGACCAGGCACTGATCCGTACGCTTAAGGGCGAAGTGCTCGCACGGCCGCCAATCTGGCTCATGCGTCAGGCGGGGCGCTATCTGCCGGAATACCGCGCCCTGCGTGCCAAGGCAGAGAGTTTCCTCGACCTGTGCTACCGGCCGGACTGGGCGGCGGAGATCACGCTGCAGCCGATCCGCCGGTTCGGCTTCGACGCCGCAATTTTGTTTGCAGATATCCTCATCGTCCCCGACGCGCTCGGCCAGAAGGTTGCCTTCGAGGAAGGCCATGGGCCGCGCCTTGATGCGGGTGAACCGGCGGAATTGCTTGGGCGTCTTGAACCAGCGAAAACCGATACTAAATTCACGGTCATCTGCGAAACCGTCGAGCGTGTGCGTTCGGCCCTCCCGGAGGACACCGCACTGATCGGCTTTTGCGGTGCGCCCTGGACGGTCGCGACCTACATGATCGCCGGCCATGGCACCCCGGACCAGAAACCGGCCCGCTTCGCCGCATACGGTGATCCCGAGAATTTCGCCCGCCTGATCGATCTTCTTGCCGACGTATCAGTCGATTATCTCAGCGGCCAGATTCGCGCTGGCGCCGATGCCGTGCAGATTTTCGACAGCTGGGCAGGCGTGCTTCCCGACGATCAGTTCGAGCGCTGGTGTATCCAGCCGGTGGCGAAAATGACCAAGGCGCTACGCGCCCGTCATCCGGATGTCCCGGTAATCGGTTTCCCACGCGGCGCGGGCGGTGCGGCGGCGCGGCGTTTCCTGGAGAGAACCGGCGTGAACGGCCTTGGCTGCGACACGACCATGCCGCTTACGGACATGCGAGCCCTCGGTGAGCTGGCCGTGGTGCAGGGGAATCTCGATCCCTATCTGCTTGTGTCCGGTGGGCCATTGTTCGAATCGCGGGTTCAGGGCATTGTCCGCTCGCTCGCCGGCGTTCCGCTCATCTTCAATCTCGGACATGGCATTGTTCCGGAAACTCCGGTCGAGCATGTGACGCGGTTGGTCGAGCTGGTTCGCGGTGAAGAGGGGCAAGCAGGGTAATGGACTGGTATAGCTTCACCAAGGCGCTACACATCATCGCCGTGATAGCCTGGATGGCGGGCATGCTCTATCTGCCCCGTCTGTTTGTCTATCACGTGAGTGCCAAACCCGGATCGGAGCTTTCCGAGACCTTCAAAGTCATGGAAAACCGGCTCCTGCGCTTCATCATCAACCCGGCGATGGCCGCGACCTGGATTTTGGGGCTGATACTGGTATTCGGGTTCAACGTAGTCGACATTCGTACGGACGGTTGGCTTCATGCCAAGTTGCTTCTGGTTCTGATCCTCTCCGGCTTTCACGGGGCGCTTGCCAGATGGCGCAAGGATTTTGCCGCCGACCGTAATGCGCGCAGCGCACGATTTTACCGTATCGCCAATGAGGTACCGACTGTGCTAATGATCGCTATCGTCATTCTGGCTGTTACAAAACCGTTTTGACGCGGAGCGTGCAAACGAAGCAAACTGCTCTTCCGTGAGCTTGGTTTGTTTGCTATAGTCGAGTTGTTAGACTTCTTCCGGCCCTGTATCAGATTTCCTCAGCCCTGCCAGGGAGACTTGCGGCGTGCGGATGACCAGACCGCGCGCATGCGCCACCGCAAACCGGAATGGCGCTTTTGTAATGCCCCTCAATCCCTAGTGGCGCTCCTCAAGCGCACCTCCCCCACCCTTTTTCCAAGACAGTTCGGAGTGATCCCGAATGCAGGAAATGAAACTCGAAGACCTTAAAATAAAATCCCCCACTGAATTGCTAAGCTTTGCCGAAGAGGTCGAAGTCGAAAACGCAAGCACACTGCGTAAGCAGGAGCTGATGTTTGCGATTTTGAAGCAGCTCGCATCCAAAGACGTCGATATTACTGGAACAGGGGTTGTCGAAGTCCTGCAGGACGGGTTCGGCTTTCTTCGCTCGCCTGACGCCAACTACCTGCCCGGCCCCGACGATATCTATGTGAGCCCCAGCCAAATCCGCCGTTTCGGCCTGCGCACGGGCGACACCGTCGAGGGGCAGATTTGCTCGCCGAAGGACGGCGAACGCTACTTCGCACTGCTCAAAGTCAACAAGATCAACTTCGATGAGCCCGAGAACACCCGACATAAGATCCATTTCGACAATCTGACGCCGCTCTATCCCGACGAGCGTCTGCAGATGGAGATTTCCGGCGTGGAGCAGAAAGATCTCTCCTCGCGCATCATCGACATCGTCGCGCCGCTCGGCAAGGGCCAGCGCGGTCTGATCGTGGCGCCGCCGCGTACCGGTAAGACGGTGCTGCTGCAGAACATCGCCCACGCCATCACCAGCAATCACCCGGAATGTTATCTCATCGTTCTGCTGATCGACGAGCGCCCGGAAGAGGTGACCGACATGCAGCGCTCGGTGAACGGCGAGGTGATCTCCTCGACTTTCGACGAGCCGGCCTCGCGCCACGTGCAGGTCGCCGAGATGGTGATCGAGAAGGCCAAGCGCCTCGTCGAGCATAGGAAGGACGTGGTGATCCTGCTCGACTCGATCACGCGCCTGGGCCGTGCCTACAACACGGTGGTGCCGTCCTCGGGCAAGGTGCTGACCGGCGGCGTCGATGCCAACGCGCTGCAGCGGCCGAAGCGCTTCTTCGGCGCGGCCCGCAACATCGAGGAAGGCGGCTCGCTGACCATTATCGCAACGGCGCTGATCGATACCGGCAGCCGCATGGACGAGGTGATCTTCGAGGAGTTCAAGGGCACCGGCAATTCGGAAATCATTCTCGATCGCAAGGTCGCCGACAAGCGCGTATTCCCCGCCATGGACATCGCCCGCTCCGGCACCCGCAAGGAAGAGCTGATCACTCCGCCGGCCCAGCTCAAGAAGATGTTCGTGCTCCGCCGCATCCTCAACCCGATGGGGCCGATGGATGCGATTGAGTTCCTGATCGACAAGCTGCGTCAGACCAAGACCAACGCCGACTTCTTCGACAGCATGAATACCTGATTTCCTGCCCTGTCCTCCGCCGTTTCCATAATTGCGGAATTGAGGTAATCTCGCCAACGCTGCCGACAGGTGCTGATTTCAGAATCGGTTCATAGTGCTGTAGGCAATTTCGGCCAGGAGCGCGCAGCCCTCTCAGAAGAGACGCTGCGGCGCAGGTAGGGGACGGGCGGAGATGATGGAACTCCGGTCAGCGAAGGAGCCCGGCGACAAGCTCCTGCGCCTGCGCAATATCAATCTATTCCATGGCCTGACCGATACCGCGCTTGAGCGCCTCTCCTCGGTTGCCCGGATGGTACAGCTTCGCCCCGGACAGGTGCTGTTCGTGCAAGGCGATCCGTCGAACGGCTGCTATCCGGTCCTTGTTGGCGCCTTGCGGGTGTCCTACTTCTCCGCGGACGGGCATGAGACGGTGCTCGCCCTCCTAGGCAAAGGGGACGTCGTCGGTGAGATGGGGCTGTTCGATGCTGCGCCGCGCTCTGCGACAGTTACCGCCCAAACGGAATGCGAGCTCGCCTTCATTGCCACCACGGATTTCTTCCGCTGCGCCGATGCCGATCTCGCCATTTACCGCCATCTCCTCAAGCTGCTCAGCGCGCGTCTGCGTGCAACCAATGATGCGCTCGCCTCAACGACGCTGCCGCTGAGCGGCAGGCTCGCGCGGGTGCTGCTCCTGCTGTCGGAGAGCTTCGGCCATGGCCTGGATGGCGGGCGTATCCTCATCCGGCAGAAGCTCACCCAATCCGACCTCTGCTCGATGACCGGCTCGGCACGCGAGAATGTCAGCCGACAGCTCAGCGAATGGCGGCGCCAGCAGCTCATCGGCAAGATCAGCAGCTATTATTGCCTGAACGACATTCCCGCGTTGAAAGTCCTCGCCAAACGCTGAGCGTCGGTCGCGTCAAATTCAACTCGGCAATATCCGTCGGGCTACGCGCCGGCAAAGCAAATGCGCTTGCTCGAAGCCCCCCTGAGCGCGCTTAACCAAGATAAACCGGTGAAATTAATGTTAATGCGAGCTTTTGGGTAGTTTGCCTTATTGTTGCTGGGGAAAGCAGCCAAATCCCATTATAAATCATAATAGGATTAACTTGCCGGGAGAGGGAGGCTGCTTTGCGGGACGCAGATTTCGGCTGTGGGCCGCACTCCGCTTGTTATGATCCGGCGATTCCGGACGGGGTGAGCTGGTGGCCGGATTGGCTGCTGATCATCATTATTGTCGCTCTCGTTATCATATTGCTGTGGGCGGTCCTGCAGACGTCGTCCAAGTCAACCCTGCCCCTTGGACAGGAGATCGACAAAATTGTAGATAAGGCGAAGCAAGAAGCGGCGAATTGGGAGGATACGAAAGCCGAAAGGGCAATCAGCCGTGTCGGGAACGAAATTAAAAACGAATTAGCCAAACGGGGGCTTACTTGACGACGCCCCTTGAATATGTAGCCTGCCTCATGCCGGTGAGACGAATAAAGGACCCGCCAGCTCACTTTCAATCTGTGCGCTCGCGAAGGAGTGGCCTATCGCAAGGAGGAGAACGCCTTTTGCTGTTGCCGTGCCGCTTTTCCCGCCGGGGCGGGTAGCATCTCGTCGTCGATCGCATGGCGCAGCAGTCTCAAGCGGCAGTGATTGTGCGCGTCGCGGATCATGAAATTGACCAGCGTCGGCGAAACTTTCAGCTGCAAAGCGATATCCCGCTGCGACATGCCGCCGATGCGATGCAGCTCGAATGCATGCCAGGTGCGCTCCGGCAGCTCCTCAAGCGCGGCCAGCACGATCCGCAGCGCCTGGCAGCGTGCCATGGTCGTCTCCGGACAGGGACTGGTAGCGCCGAGCTCGAGTTCGCCGTCCCGGGAGGTGCTGAGTTCGGTTTCGCGGCTTCGCTTGCGCACAGCGTCGATTGCCAGATTTCGGACATGCGACAAACATAGCCGACCGGCGATTTGATTGCGCAGTTCAGTCTGTCCTCGCAAATCTTGAGCATCGTTTCCTGAACAACGTCCTCGGCGAGGCACCGACAGCCGATAATGCGCATCGCCAGCTGGACGAGGCGCGCGCGCTCGGCGAGCAGCGTGGCGATCAGCTGTTCCCTGCTGTCTTCAGCGCTGGGCTGAGTCATTGAGCTCGCCGCCTCGACTGCGGATCACGGGTGGGGGTCGCCCGGCGGGATAATTTCTGTCTTGCCTGCATCAGATCCTCAACCTCATGTCGGGACGTCGGAAATGCCGACGCGCGATGCGCCACGATAGTCGCCAATTTCCGATCAGTGGAGTCGGAAATTAGCATAGCTGATAAGGCGCGACTGGCAAATCTCCCTGCCGCAAGGCTGGCATGTTCGGCGACCGGACGGTACTATCGTGGGCGCGCTAACAAGCCGGACGCAAAATTGGGAGGAAACAGAATGCGCAGAGTCATGCTGACCGCAGCCGCGAGCGTGGCTGTGGCCGTGGGGCTTATAACCCCAGGCATCACCGCCGAAATTCGTCTGATGACCGGGCCGCAGGCCGGCGTCTGGGTTCCGCTCGGCGGTCAGCTGAAGGACATCTGGGAAAAGTCAATTCCCGACCTGAAGGTTCAGTCGCTCCCCGGCGCTGGCATTGCCAATGTCCGCGGCGTCGAGGAAGGCAAGGCAGAAGTTGGCTTCGCCAACACGATCAGCACGGCGGACGCAATCGCCGGAACGGGCGAGCCTCCGCTCGACAAGAAGCACACCAAGGTCTGCAACGTCGCGACGCTTTATCCGCAGTATTTCCAAATGGTGGCCAACGCCGATGCCGCCATCGGCGCGCTGAAGGACATCAAGGGCAAGGGCTTTGCCACCCAGGTGAAAGGCAATACCGGCGAGCTGATTGCGCGCCATGTGCTGCGCGTCGCGGGCATGACCTATGACGATGTGAAGGCGAGCTTCACCAACAGCTACACCGACAGCGTCGAGCAGATGAAAGACGGCCGCGTGCAGGTTTTTGCACTTGGCACCGCGATTCCCGCCAGCTCGATTATGGATCTCGCTTCAGCGCGCGATATGAAGCTTCTCGACCTGTCGAGTATTTATGACGGAATGAAGAAGATCAATCCGGCCTATAAGCTGGTGACGATCCCCGCAAGCACCTATCCCAAGCAGGATAAGGATGTGCAGACGATCGGCTATTACACCCATATCATCGCCGCATGCTCGCTGCCGGAGGACACGGTCTACAAGATCACCGCATCTTTCGTCCCGAATAAGGATTCCCTTGCCGCCGTCTATAAGGAGCTCGGCAAGCTGACGCCGCAGATTATGGCCCAGGACATTGGCGTGCCGTTCCATCCCGGTGCTGCCAAATGGTACAAGGAGCAGGGCGTCACCGTGAATTAACGAAAAGGGCGGCCTGCGAGCCGCCCCGACATTTTCCGAACCGGGCAGGAAGCGCATCGATGAAACCGGGGCTGGCGAGGCCTGATATCGCGCGCAAGGTGGCAGCCGCCGTCGCGCTGGCGATGGCGCTCTACCATATTTACGTCATCGTCCCGCCGATGGACGTCATCTCGCCATCCCTGCGCGAGGTGTTTCGCGGGCCGCCGACCGATTACATCTTCCGCGGCATCCATCTCTTGTTCGCGCTGGTGCTGACCTTCCTGTGGTTTCGGCTAAGGTCGCCGACGGATGAAGCGCTCGCCATGATGCTGCCGGAGGCGCGCGCGGAAGCCGAGCGCAAGACGCAGCTCCCCTCCTTGCTGGATGTCCTGCTGATCGCGGCGAGCATCGTCGCCGTCGGGTACATCTTCGTTTACTACGACTACATCATCAATCGCATCATCTACGTCGACGACATGACGTGGCCGGACAAGATCCTGAGCGTTACGCTCATTATTCTTGTCCTCGAGGCGACCCGCCGCGTACTCGGTCCCGCGCTGCCGCTGACCGCCATCGGCTTCATGCTCTATGCCTATTTCGGCACGAACATCGAGCCGATCCGGCTCATCGACCAGCTATACCTTTCGACCGAGGGCATTTTTGGCCAGCCGCTTGCCGTCTCCGCCTCTTACGTGATGATTTTCGTGCTGTTCGGCGCTTTCATGGAGCGCACCGGCACGGGGCAGCTGTTCATGGACTTCGCCATGGCGCTGACCGGTCATACCGCTGGCGGGCCAGGTAAGGTCTCGGTCGTATCGTCCTCGCTGTTCGGAACGATTTCCGGCTCGGCGGTCGCCAATGTGATGGTGGACGGGCCGATCTCGATCCCGCTGATGAAGCGTGCCGGCTTCAAACCGCATTTCGCAGCCGCCGTGGAGGCCGTCGCCTCGACGGGCGGCCAGATCATGCCGCCGATCATGGGTGCGGCGGCGTTCGTCATGGCCGAATTCCAGGGTGTGAGCTACGCGCAGGTGGTGATCTGGGCCGCCATCCCGGCGGTGCTCTACTACGTGTCCTGTTTTGCTGCAGTGCATTTCGAAGCCAAGCGCCAGGGGCTGCTCAGCCTGCCGAGATCCGAGCTTCCGGTGCTCGGCCGAACGCTGGCAGAGCGCGGCCATTTGTTCATCCCCGTCCTCGCGATTCTGTTCGTGATGTATTCTGGCTATAGCGCCCCCCTTGCGGCGCTCACCGGCACGCTGCTGTGCTTTCCCGTTGCCTGGTTCGGACCGGCCGTGCTGTTCTTCATCCCCGTGCTGATGGTTTTGCCCATCTTGGTGCCGTCGATCCCGCCGATTCTACCGCCCATCGGTGGTTTGCCGCCACTGGTCGAGGCTGCGCTGATCACGGCCGTTGTCGCCTTCTGGCTCTGGGCGGTGCGCGGCAAGATCATTCTCCTGAACGTCGAGTTGCGCCCTATTATCGATGCCTTGATCGACGGCGCCCGCAACACCATCCCCGTGGCGCTCGCCTGCGCCAGTGCCGGCATCATCATCGGCATCGTCATCCTGACCGGGCTCGGCATCACCTTCAGCCAATGGGTGGTCGGCCTGGCGCAGAACACGCTGATCCTGGCGCTGGTCCTCACCATGGCGGCCGGGATCGTCCTCGGCATGGGCATGCCGACGACGCCGGCCTATATCATCATGGTATCGCTTCTCGTGCCAGCACTCATCAAACTGGGTGTGGTCACCCCGGCGGCCCATATGTTCGCTTTCTATTTCGCCATCCTTTCGGCGATCACGCCGCCTGTGGCGCTCGCTGTCTATGCCGCTGCCGGTCTGGCAAAATCCGATCTGTGGAGGACCGGATGGGCTGCGGTAAAGGTCGGCGCTGCCGGGTTCGTCGTGCCCTTCATGTTCGTCTATGAGCCGGCACTGTTGATGATCGGAGACTGGCCGACCATCGTCTGGCGTTGCATCGTTTCCATCCTCGGGATCGGCATGCTTGCTGCCGGCCTCCACGGCTATCTGCTCAAACCCATGCCCTACTGGCAGCGCGCTATATCGATTGCCGGAGCGCTGCTACTCGTTGCGCCGGAGCTGACGACCGACGTGCTCGGTTTCCTACTCGTTGGCAGCGTGGTCGCACTTCAGCAATTCGGCCAGGGCACGGAGAAACTCGCCACGGCCGGGGCGACCGCTGCTGCGCGCCTTCCGGAATCCGGGTCCTAGTGCGCCGAACCATCGACGCTCCTCAGCTCCGCGGCCATGCCTTCCAGGGGAACGGCTTTTCGTCCGTATCGCCAGAGAGGAACCATGCGGCCTCGGCCTGCCACAGGCCGAGCGCGCGGCCGAAATCGATCAGAAAGCCATTCCGCTCACGCGCAATCAGCATCCAGAGGAACTGCACGACTGCCACGGCGAACAGCACACTTTGCGCGAGCCCGACACAGGCCATGATGATCAGCATGACCAATCCGCGCATCCAGATGTTGTCGGTGTCGGAACGGGCGACTTTGTCCGGCCGTTCATTTTCAAAAGGATGTGACACTGCTTGCCTCCTAGCCTCGGCCGCGCGATGAGCGGCTTGCGTGATCGTGGGCTTCTCGTCCAAAAGCAGGAAGCATCGCACCGAGGTACCCTCCTGCCGTGACTTGCATCAACCGCGCTGCTATGCGGTGATGTACGCTAGCGCTCCGGGAGCGGGATGAACTCCGTCTCGCCGGGGACCGGCTTGAATTTGCCGCTGCGCCATTCCTCCTTGGCCTCCTCGATGCGCTCCAGGCGCGAGGAGACGAAGTTCCACCAGATATAGCGTGGTCCTTCCATCGCCGCTCCGCCCAGGAACATCAGCCGCGCCTGGCTGATCGCCCTAACGGTAATGCGATCGCCGGGGCGGAAGATGAGCAGGCGTGGCCCTTCGAAGCGGTCGCCTGCGATCTCGACTTCGCCTTCGACGACATAGATCGCGCGCTCCTCGTGGTCTGGATCGAGTGGCGCGGATGCCCCGGCCTGCAGCACCACCTCGGCATAAAGCCAGTCGGACAGCATGCCGACCGGCGACGTCCGCCCGAATGCCGAGCCGGCGATGACCCGGGCCCAGAGGCCTCCATCCTCGACGATGGGGAGGTCCGCCGCGCCGAAATGCTGGAAGCTCGGATCGATCTCCTCATGCGCCTCGGGAAGCGCGATCCAGCTCTGAAGGCCATACATTGGGCTGCCCGTCTGGCGCGGGCCGTCCGGCGTGCGCTCGGAATGGGCGATGCCGCGCCCGGCGGTCATAAGGTTCATGGCGCCCGGCGCGATCTCCAGCGCGTTGCCCTCGCTGTCGCGATGCATGATGCGCCCGTCGAACAGATAGGTGACAGTGGACAGACCGATATGGGGGTGTGGACGAACGTCCAAGCCCTGGCCGGCGATGAACTGCACCGGGCCGAAATGGTCGAAGAAGATAAAGGGCCCGACCATCTGCCGCTTGCCATGGGGCAGCGCGCGGCGCACCTCGAAGCCGCCGAGATCGCGGGCGCGCGGCACGATGATCAGCTCCAAGGCGTCGCAGGAGCGCTTGTCTCCGAGAATGGGATCTTGATCAGGCAGCCAGCTCATGGCGGTCTCCAGTCTCATTTGTGTTGGCGATTATAGCATCGCCGCGGCAGTCGGATGTGACTTTCCCTCGCAGGAAGTGATCCGTCGAGGAAATCGCGATTTCCTATGAAGTTTGATGACAGTAGTCGGTTGTAACTCGTCGAGTGACGACACGGCATTTCGATTCTGAGAATCTCCCTAATATTGCCCCAGAGAATCCGGCGCGAAATGTTCTAAGTAATCTGTAAAAATTTTGCTCATCGAGGGAGATGATCCGAAATGAATGCGTTGCTGATTGCTATTTCCTTATG
>CAVYXF010000006.1:0-38595 GCA_963772335.1 uncultured Alphaproteobacteria bacterium
CATCCGGGTGAGGTTTATCGGCTCCGAGAATCTCCCTGCGCTCGCGGAGCGTGGGGTGGAGTTTGTCGGCGGGAATGATGTCATCCGCCCGGCCGTTGATTCCCTCGATCACGATGCCCGTCCGTCTGTCCATGACAGCTCCCACGCAGGCTCCTGTCTGCCCCTTGGAAAAGGTCCTGGCATCCTTGGCATCTCTGTACAGTGCGGCTCGCTCCTGGGCGATATTGTCGACGTAATGCTGGACCGGTTGTCCATCGATATGCGTGATGATCCCGTCGGACGTCGTTACGCGAGGGTTCGTGGCATCCACAAGTTCGAGAAGCTTCTGTTCGGGACCCACGGGGAGCGACCCATCGGAATGGCGAAGCGAGGTTTCCGGGGAAATAGCCTCCGCTGGAGTGGATGCAGATCCCGGGGTGTTGTGGTCGGCATGCCCGCCCGTCGCATCGGGATGAGGGGATCCATGTCCGCCTTGGTGCGGGACAGCCGGGTTCTCGGCAGAGCCGTGGCTGTTGCCGTTCGATGTGACCTCTGTGCGCCCACGGTCGCCGGGTGCGATGTCTCCGTGGCCACCGCCGGCCGTCGCGTTGTCCGCTGTACTGGCGCCCGAGGTGTGAGGTGCATCTGTGCCACCGGGGGTGTGGCTGTTGTGGATGGTGTTGTCCGCTGTGCCGCCGGGTGCGTGGTCGCCTGCCCGTCCGCCGGATGGTGCGTCGATCGTGCGTCCGATGTCGCCGAGTTTGTTGTCGAAGCTGTCGCCACTGCGGATGGCGTGGCCGGCGTCGTCGGCGCCGCGGATGCCCGCACCGACCGGTACAGGCTTATTGCCGGACGTTTCCACGCGGGGTTTTTCTGCCCCGGTGGCGGGCTGTTCCGGACGGGCCTGGCCGGCGTGTTGTGCGAGGCTGCCGTCGGCTTCGTAGAGGTTGCCTTCGCGGTCCAGGAATGGAGGGCCGTCCTCGAAGGGGGATCGGACCGTGCCTTCCGGGAGCGCGAGAACTCCCTCGGGGAGTTTGACGGTGCCGTTCGGGAGCTGGACCGCCCCGTCCGGGACGATCGCGCCATCAGGGAGGTCCACCGTGCCGTCGGGCAGCCGGAGCGCGCCCTCTGGCAGCGTGATTGTGCCGTCGGGCAGCGGCGGAAGTTCGATCTTCCCCGTGCCCTTGAGGCCCGCCATCACGTTGCCGATTTTCGACACGCCGGCGCCCGCGCCTTTGAAGACGTATGTCATGGGGTCGACGATCCGGCCGGCTTTGCCGGCAAAGGACAGTGCCTTGGCCGCCATGCCGGCTTTGCCGGCACCGGCGACCGCACCGCCGGTGCCGCCGGTGAAGACGGTGGTCAGGACGTTGAAGGTGACCGCACCCGCGGCCCGGGAGGGGTTATCCCCCCATTGGTCCCAGGCCACGAGCGCTTTCCCGGTCTCCGTCATCGCCGTGCGCGAGTCCCTTACCCACGTAGGAAGCTCGTCGTCCGACAGCTCCCAGAAGGCCGGGCCCACGGCAACGGTGAGCACCAGTCCGGTGGTCAGTTTGCCCAGACCGGTCCACGCCTGTTTCGCGGCGTCCCAGCCGTCGAAGCCGGTCAGAGTCCCCAGGCCCTTGATGGTGCCCCAGACGCCGTCGACGATGAAGCCTTTGCCGAAGTCATAGCCGTGCTCCCACACCTGCCACCAGGGAGTCGACTCCTTGACCGCATCGCCCCAGGGCAGGCTCTCGGCCTGCTTGAGGGCTTCGGCGTCATAGCCGTACATGCCCTCTTTGCCGGAGCCGTCATTCGTCTTGAGAGTCTTGCCGCCGACCAGTGACCTTATGCGCCAAGCTCTCCACGCTCCAATTACCGGCCGGCGCCGCATGCAGGAGCTTGAGCGCCGCGCCGGCAACCGGATCGTTGAAGGCCGCGAACCAGCCGACCTCGTCGGCTGACAGGCCCTGCATGTACTTGCGCAGGATCTCCACGAACATCAGCTCGGTGAGGAGCGGCAGCATGTCGGCATCGACAGCAAGCTGCGTGGTGGCGCGCGCGATATCGGGGCCGCTAACGTCAGCGGCTGCGGTGGCGGCGTCAGTGGTGCGGACCGTCTGTTTGGGATTGTGGCTGAAAGCTCGGGACGTCCGGCTTGGCAGGGATAATCGCTCAAGACCTAGCTTAAACTGCGGAGAGAACTATGGGTGCGGCAAGACAGTGACGGAGAGATTGATACCCGGGGCTGACTAGGTCACAAACTCATAACTTCGTAGCCAGATACGCAATGCGGCGAGTTTGACGCTGGCGAGGAAATTGTCGTCGCGCTTGTCGTATCGCGTGGCGACGGCGCGGAAGTGTTTGAGTTTGTTGAAGAAGCGCTCGACAGCATTGCGCTGGCGATAGACCCAGTTGCTGAAGGGTAGCGTCCTCGTCCGGCCGGTCATCGGTTTGATATTAGCCCAGGCGCCGCGCTCGGCGAGCATGGTGCGCAGCGCATCGGAATCGTAGGCGCGGTCGGCCAGCAGGATGTGCCCGGCCTGCACGGTATCGAACATGTCCGCGGCGGAGCGGCCGTCATGGGCTTGTCCTTCGGTCAGTTTGAGGGCGATCGGCCGTCCCTCGGCATCGACCAGGGCATGGATCTTGGTCGTCAGCCCACCCCGCGAGCGACCCATGCAACAGGATCGGGTCGTTTTTTTTGACCATTGGCAGCATGCTGATGGACGCGGATCGACGAGCTATCGATCATCTGCACATCGCCGTCATAAGCCCTGGAAACAGCTCGCAAAAGTCGATCCCAGATGCCAGCCTTGCGCCAGCGGTTGAAGCGGTTCACGCAGGTCGTATACGGACCATAGCGCGCCGGGATGTCCGCCCAAGGTGCGCCTGTCCGAAGCCGCCAGAAGATGCCGTTTAGAACCCGTCGGTCATCCACACGCTCAACCCCGCGAGAGTTGTTCGGCAGCAAAGGTTCGATCACCGACCACTCGAAATCCGTCAGATCAAAGCGTCCCATGCCAAGCTCCTTTGTAGAGCTTGAATCACTGTTCGCCTCGTTTGGGAATCCCGTTTATGAGTATGTGACCTAGAGAACGGCACCTTTTTGCTCTTGATTCTTCTTTCACTATGGTAGGAAAGTAAGTTCAAAAGTTCTCGCCAAGTATTTTGGATGTATCTTGTTGTTGATAAACTTTCGCGCGACGGGATGCGCGCTTGCAACTAATGCTTGCATGAGGGTTGTCAGCCAGCAGCCCCTCATTAGGCGAGCGCTCAGAGGTCAGCGGTCGCGTTAATTATCTACCCTGATCGAATACTGGCGACACGCAGAAAGCAATCGTTTCCGCAGGAGGATGACAACGACCTCTGCGGCGGGTTGGGGTTCGGCACATGACTGATTTCGACGCCTTACGCTTTCGGCTCGCAGCGCTCGACACAGCGCTCACGCTTTCGCCCTTGCGGCTGGCGCCGACCGGCCTAGGTGCCCCCGGCGGCTGGTTTCTCGGACCGAAGTCGGAAAATAAGGATCTGCTGCTGGCGCTGATCACCGACACGATCGAGGAGCATTGCGGATTCCGCACGTCTTACCACCCGGAAGATCCGGCGATCATTACGGCGGCGGTCAAGCAAACGCCGGAATACATCGCGGCCGTCAATGAACTCAGCAAGAGCGCCGCCGCGCTGAATGCGACTCTCAGGCGCTCCGCCCCGATCTTCAGCATGCGCTCGCACGGCCATATGCTCTGGGATCAGGTGCTTCCCGCCATGGTCGGCTATTTCGCCGGCATGCTCTACAACCAGAACAATGTCGCTGCCGAGGCGTCGCCTGTCACCACCTGGCTCGAGATTCAGGTCGGTAACGATCTCTGCCGGATGCTTGGCTACGACGTTCCGCTCGGCGACGAAAAGCCGGCGGCCGGCGTCATCGTGCCCTGGGGGCACATCACCTGCGGCGGAACCGTCGCTAATATCGAGGCGCTCTGGGCCGCGCGCAACGCCAAGTTCAACGCCCTTGCCCTGCAGGCAGCCATTAAGGAAGCGCCGTCACTCAGCTCGGCGCGCGACGTCGAAGTGCCTCTGCTCAATGGGTCGATGGCTCGCCTTAGAGAGCTGGACCCATGGACGCTGCTCAATCTGCCCATCGACACCGTACTGTCCCTTTCGGATCGCATGGTTCAGGCTGACGGCACCCATACGCTTGAACCCAAACTGATCGCCGGCGCGCTGCGCCCGTTTTCTCTGCAGAACATCGGAATCGTCGAAATTCTACGAACGGTTCCTGGCCGAGCTGCCCGCAGGCGCCGGTTGCCTTCATTCCGGCAACCGGCCATTACTCCTGGCCCAAGGCCGCCACTTTGCTCGGAATGGGCCAGAACAACATTCAGAAGATCCATGTGGACCTTCGCGCCAGGATGCGCGTCTCCGATCTTGCCGAGAAGCTGCGCGACTGCAATCAGCGGCGCGTCCCGGTCATTGCGGTCATAGCGGTGATCGGCAGCACCGAGGAGAGCGCGGTAGATCCGCTGCGCAAGATCATCGACCTGCGGGAGGAGCTGCGCAGGGAGGGACTTGATTTCGCCATCCATGCCGATGCGGCCTGGGGCGGCTATTTCAACTGCATGTATCGGGAAGAGGGCCTTCTCTTCAGAGACGCGGCGCCAGAGTTTCCGATGAGCGATTATGTCGGCGAGCAATATCGGGCTCTGCGCGAGGCCAATTCCATTACCGTCGATCCGCACAAAGCCGGCTTCGTGCCTTATCCGGCGGGCGGGCTGTGCTACCGCAATTCTGCAATGCGCGATCTGGTCTCGCTGGCAGCGCCTGTGGTATTCCACAATCAGACCGAGCCGACCGTCGGGGTTTACGGCATTGAAGGCTCAAAACCGGGCGCAGCTGCAGCGGGCGTCTATCTTGCGCATAAGGTGATCCGGCCGACCAAGCAGGGCTACGGAAAAATCCTAAGCCAGTGCGTGTGGACCTCCAAGCGGATGTACTGTCGGCTGCTGACGATGGACGACCGTGATCCGCAGCAGCCCTCTCCGTTCAAGACGGTGTTGTTCCAGATGCTGCCCGCTGAAGTACAAGGCCTGGGACAGAATGCGGTGCAACGCCAGCGCGACATGGCGGCGAGCTTTGTCGGTCTCAGCAATCAGCAGCTGTTGGACCGATTGGGCCGGGACAAGGAGGCGGAACAGCTGTTCAAGGAGATCGGCTCGGACCAGGTGATCCTCGCCTACAGCGTCAACTTCCGCGATCGCCAGACCGGCACCTGGAATACCGATCCCGACAAGCTGAACAAGCTCAACAACAAGATTTTCGATATCTGCAGCATTGTCGATCTATCGGAAGATCCGAACAGTATCGATCTCATTCTCACCAATTCGAGTTTCGACGTCAGCAGCTATGGCGAGGATTTCATCGCCCATTACAGCCGCCGCCTGGGTCTCAACAATCCGGCCAATAAGAGCATCACCTTCCTGATCTCCACGACGATGAATCCGTGGACGACGGACACGCCGGTCGGCGATTTCCTGGGGGTTGTCGAAAAGGCGCTGCGCAAAGCCGCGTATGAAGCGGCGGACAAGATCGGCCTTGACATTGGTCCGGCCGCCAAGGCAGCGCTGCCGTACGGCTCCTGGCGCTCGCCTATTACCGCCGATCTGATAACGCGCGAACAAACAGCACTCAGCGAAGTGCGGCTGGTCGACGGGGACGTCTATTGGCTCGAAGGACGGCCAAGCGAAAAGAGCCGCAGCGTCGTTGTGCGTCTGACAGGCGGGGCGGGAGATCCCGCCGATATGTTGCCGCCTTACCAGGAGGGCCGGCCCTATTTCGACATTCGCGACCGCGTCTACTCTTACGGCGGCGGCGCCTGGGTGGTGGACGAGGGCATACTTTACTTCTCCAACTCCGCCGACGGCAGGCTTTATCGCCAGGACTGTGGCGGCAGCCCGGTGCCGCTGACGCCGCCGCCCGCCGACCCCAGGAAGGTTCTGTGGCACTACGGCGATGGTCTCATCGACCGTCCGCGCCAGCGCTGGATCGGAGTTGTCGAAGACCGGTCCGGCGTCAACGAGGCGAGCAGGCATGAGCGCGAGCGCCAGCCGCTGCATCGCATCGTGGCCGTAAACCTTGCCGATGGCCGGTTGGATCACGGCACGCCGCTCGTTGAAGGCCACGATTTCTTCTCCTCACAGCGCCTGTCGCCGGACGGGCAAAGGCTCGCCTGGATTGCGTGGGACCACCCGCGCATGCCATGGCAGGACACTACGCTTTACATTGCCGATCTCGGCGCAGATGGTCGTCCCGCGGGCGCGCCGACCGCAATTGCTGGCGGGAGCGATGAATCCGTCATGCAGCCGCAATGGTCGCCCGAAGGGGAAAGCCTATGGTTCATCTCCGATCGCAGCGGCTGGTGGAATCTCTACCGCTATGACCTGGCGACCGGGAAGACTGACACCATCGCGCCTCAGGAGGCCGAATTCGGCCAGCCGCAATGGATGCTTGGCCAGTCGAGCTATGCCTTCATCGGGGGCGGGCGCATCGCTGCGGCCTATACCCGGCAAGGCCTCGCCAAGCTCGCCATTATTGAGCCCGAGGGCGGCGGGCTGCGCGACCTTGACCTTCCCTACAACACCATCATATCCGTCCAGGCCGATGGGGCAGGCCGGGTTTCGTTTATCGGCGGCGCGCCGCAAATCGCGCTGAGCGTCGTCCTCTATGACGTCGCGGCGGGAAGCCACCAGGTGCTGAGGAAGGCAAACCTGCTGGCGGATGACCGCAAGATCAGTCGGCATTTCGCCAATGCGAGGCCAATCACTTTTCCCACAACAGGGAATGAAGTTGCGCACGGGCTGTTCTATGCGCCGGCCAATGCCGACTATACCGGCCCCGCCAACGAGAAACCGCCGCTCATCGTCACATGCCATGGCGGCCCGACCTCGCAGGCCTCATCGGGGCTGAGCCTTGGCATCCAGTATTGGACCAGCCGCGGCAGCGCGGTTCTTGATGTCAACTACCGCGGCAGCAGCGGTTATGGCAGAGCCTATCGCGACCGCCTTAAGGAGAGCTGGGGCATTGTCGATGTCGATGACTGCATCAGCGGCGCACGATACCTGGCGGAGGGGAATCTCGTCGACGGCGACCGCGTGGTCATCAGGGGTGGGAGCGCGGGTGGCTATACCACGCTCGCCGCGCTGACTTTCCGCGACTATTTCAAGGCTGGCGCCAGCTATTACGGCATAGGCGATCTGGAGGCGCTGGCCTTAGAAACCCACAAGTTCGAGTTGCATTATCTGGACTGGCTGGTTGGTCCTTACCCAGCCCAGCTCGACCGGTACCGCGAACGCTCTCCGAAATACCATGTCGATTGCCTGTCGCGGCCCGTCATCTTCTTCCAAGGCGAAAAAGATGCGGTCGTTCCGCCGGACCAATCCCAGGCAATGTTCGAGGCCATTCGCAACAAAGGTCTACCGGCTGGATACTACCTGTTTGCCGGCGAGGAGCACGGCTTCCGGCAGGCCGAAAATAACCGCCGGGCGATCGAGGCCGAGCACGCCTTCTTCACCTTCCAGGTATTCCGGACGCGGCTGGATTTTGGCGAACCGGCGGCGGCGCAGCCCGCGCCTCTTCCGCGGGAGGGGGCGGACAGCGCCGAGGCTTGCGAAAATTCAACCGATATGGGCATGCCCGCCCAAACAGCCAGGGAGCCTTATACGGCCGATACGACGATCATCGGGGGGCCGACGCGGCAGCCCCGCGTCACAGCGCAGACCTATGCCTTTCGTTCGGGGGCCAGGCGTGAACACCACTCGCTCGACGATCACGGGCACGGACACGACGGCCACTCGCCCCAGCCCGAGCCCGGCTCGGCGAGTGTCGAAAACGAACGGCATTTTCACGCCTTCTCGCTCTTGGGCACGGAAAGGCTTTTCGCATCCCACCTCACCATGCTCGATGATGAGGTGCATATGTATCAATTCATCGCCGAGATCGGTTTGCCGGAGCCGTTTCGGTCGCGCTTCATATCCGAGCGTCGCGATCATCCTCTCGACAGCTATTTCATTGCGAACACGCTGGCCGACCCGGTGGTGTGCAATCCGGTCTCCGATCCGATGACCATCCCGGAGCTTGCAGGACACCTGCGGACCAGCTTCGTCGGCAATATTTTCCGTGGCATTCCCTATCGGAATGCGTATGAATCCTGGCCCTGGGCGGGCGTAAAGCCGGTACTCGGCAATATCCCCGTCACCGTCGAGCGCATCGTTCACTTCAGGCCGTTCGACGCCACCATGACGCTGCCGGGCACGCTTGTCTACTTGCTGTTCGGCGCTGGCGGAGAGGGGCACATGGTGCACCTGCAGAGCCGGGAGCCAGATTTCGATCATTGCTTGACCCTGCAGCAAGCGCCGCCCTGGCTTGCTCAGGACCTGCTGCGCGCGGGCGTCGTCGTCGACATTCCTGATCTGCGCCCGATCGGTGATGGCGACCGAGCGCCGGGCGTGCGGTGCGCCAATCCGCTGCAGGACCGTGCGACGGTGCAGGTGCGCTATCGCAGCGCCGGCAATCCACGGCCCGTGACCGTGAGTTATAGCCCCTGGTTTTGTGTCCGGGTCGCCAATCATCCCGACCCGTGCCAGCACTGCCCGCACCCATGCGGCACCGCCACGCCCCAGGAACATCTGCAGGGATAGAAAGGCGTACAGTGCCCACACATTCAGCGGAGGAGCACGAATGTCACTCGAATCTGCCCATGCCGCACCGCAGAATGAACAGCTCTGGAGAACAATCTTCGCGGACGGACACCCGCAGCTGAAGTCCTTCCAAAGGTTCCACTCGCTGCTGCCCTCGCCGCCGCGCTGCAAGCTGTGCTTCGCTCCGTTCAAAGGCCTTGGCGCCCTTTATATGCGGCTGCGAGGCAAAGGTCCGGCCAACCGCAATCCCCGCTATTGCAGCGCCTGCGACAAATTCCTGCGTACCTTTCCCGGCGGGGCCGAGGTCGACATGTCGGTCATCTTCATAGATGTCCGCGGATCAGTTTCGCTTGCCGAGGGTGTACCGCCGGCGGCTCATAGCCACTACATGGCGAATTTCTTCCAGTCGACGACTCAGGCCCTGATTGATACCGATGGCTTCATCGTCGATATTGGCGGGGATAATGTGGTTGGTGTTTATCCACCCGGGTTCTCAGGGCCGGACCATGCCAACAAGGTGGTCGAAGCCGCGCGCCATCTCCTCAACGATATTCCGCCAACCACACCCGCTGGCGCGCCTCTGCCGATCGGTGTCGGGGCTCATGTTGGAAGGGTATACATCGGAACGCTGAGCGGAGCAGAGGGCGGCATTCAGGACATCGCGGTCTTCGGCGACAACGTCAACATTGCCGCCCGGCTGTCGCAGGTCGCCGCGCCAGGCGAGGCGCTGATCAGCGATGCGTTGTGCAAGAGGAGCGAATTACGGACCGGGGAGCTCGAAATGCGTCAGGTGACACTAAAGGGCAAGAGCGCGCCGACTATGACCTATGTCATTAAGGGATTGCCAGCTTAGCGTCAGATTTGCGGCTCGATTACGTGAGGTGAAGCTTTGTGCCGCGTCTAACAGCTTTGCGCAGAGACCTCTGCAGGTGTCGATCGGGCAAGGTGAGCGTTGCGACCGACGCAGGCTGGCCGGCAGCGGCTAACCGAACTCAACGCAGATTGGCTCCTAGGGCCGACACAGGTGGAATAGCCTCCCAAGGCAGCCGAAGGGATTCTAACGAAGCCTGCAACCAGCTTCCGCCGCTCTGCCACATATCCGAGATAAGGCGCGAGCGGCCTTGCTCTGCTCGCGGCCCTATGTCCGCTGTCTGACAAGAAGCTGACCTGTTGCGACGTAGCTCGATGGGCAGCAAGGATGCAGGTTTGTCGGACGCCTGCGTGAAGGGCGCCGGGCCCACGCACGGCTGGCAGGGTTCCGAGAACCGCTCATGCAGGAAATCGCGGTGGGGAGGGCGAGGCGGCGCCGCGAGCTTATGGCGTTTCAAGGATCGCGGCGTTCACGATGGTGCGCCTGCCTGTGCCGCCCGCGCTCTGACAGCTGGTGTTGTGAGGCCGTTTCTCCGCCACACGGCCTTCGAAGCGGCGGCACCAGCCCCGCAAGAGCTGCATCTGACGCTGTGCCAGGCATTTTGCGGCAAGCGGCTTCGTGGCCGGCGATGACTGCGGCAGTCAATGGCGGCATTCGGGCTGGCGGCGACAATGGCGATTCCTGCAGCTGTTGAACGCGACGACCGTATGCGCGCAGTCGTCACAGCGCGCGACATGGCCGCCGAGCGCCGCGGTGCGACAGCGCTCGATCGCCGACATTACCTTCAGCTGGCCGAGGCTGACATGGCCGGCATTGGCACGACGCCAGGCGGCGCCATGCTCGCGGAAAACGTCGGCGACTTCCAGCGCGGAGCGGGCCACCGCCGGCGGGCTATCGCGGCACCTTCTTGCCGAGGCTTCCTGGTTCTCTCCGGCTTGGCCGCCTTGCCGGCGAGCTTGTCGATCGGGCTCGCCACCGCGGCGATGATGCCGGTCGCCACGCGCGTGTAATGCGCCGTCGTCTCCAGCTTGTGATGTCCGAGCAAGGCCTGGATCAGGCGAATGTCCGTGCCGTGCTCGAGCAGATGCGTGGCGAAGCTGTGCCGCAATGTGTGCAGCGTCACCCGCTTGCGGATTCCTGCTGCCTGGCCGCCTCATGGAACAGCCGGTTGAGTTGCCGCGTCGTGATCGGCTTGCCCGCCGGCCGGGAAACATCCAGCGGTCCTGCGGCGCCATGCCGGCATCCTGTCTGTCGGCCGCTCCAGCCACCATTGCCGCGAGAACGCGAGAACGCAGGGCGGCAGCATCACATGCCGGTCTTTGCGACCCTTGGACTGCACGATGCGGATGATGTTCTGACCGCTGTCGATGTCGCCGACCCGAAGCCGCATCACCTCACCAGCCCTGAGCCCGCAGCCATAGGCCAGCGACAGCATCACCCGCACCCGCAGCGACTTCGCCGCGGCCAGCAGGCACTCGATCTCGTCGGCGCTCAGCACCGGCGGGATGGTCAGCTGCTCCGGACGCGGAAAAACTCGGCGACCAGATCCAGCCGGCGCAGCGTCACCGGGAACAGAAACTTCACCCCCGTGACGATGCCGTTGCGATTGCAAATGCTGAGGTCGCTCTCGGCCAGATCCAGCTGGAAGCGGTCGATGTCGTCGGCGGTGGCCGTGTCGGGCGAGCGCTTCAGAAAGACGGCAAACCGCTTGCAGCTGCGGATATAGGCCTGCTGCGTCCGTGGCCCCAGCTGGCGCGCCGTCATGTCATCGATCATGCTCTGGCGAAGCGGATTGATCGTACGCATACTCATGGGAAACTCCGTTCGGGTTCGAGGTTGGCACCTCGATCTCAGAACGGGAGGTCGGCGCCTGTCAGCCGCATCTCCTCAGCGCCTCGGTCGCCCACGGCGGATGACCGCCGCGAATATCGCGGAGCGATTTAGTGCATGCGGCGCAAGGCGAACTTGGGCTGAAGCGGTGTTGACGGCGCGGCTGCCTACTTCCACAGGAGCTGTCGCTCGGAGCACGACGTCAGCAGTTGAGGAGCGAGCGGAAGCGCCTTAACGCCGCTTGCCGACTGTGACCTTCGTGCCGGCGCAGGGAAAGGCTTGGGCGAGAGCCATCACAGCACTATAGACAAATGACTTGTCACCCAGCTCGGGATGTTGGTCCGCAAACATCAAGAACTTGCTGATCAACTGATTAGTGCTAAGTAATTCTTGGGTGCAAATAGCAAGCACAGACTGCCCTTGCTCATTTTTTATCTGAATACTCCCGCTCATAAAGAGAAAGGCACCCCAACATATACCGGCCGTAAATCTGTCCGGTATCATTACTGTGCTCCCCGCAGGCCCAGCGTCGCCACGGAATGAGCTGCAGTTGATCAGCATTTGGTTTTGCGTTCCGAATAAAGGTTCCTGATCAGAAGGTTCGGCTAGACCTGCAGTTGAAAAAATCAGAACCATTACCGCAATCGCGGCGCCAATCTTCTCACGCATCTTTGTTCTCCCGTATCGCTATTCAACACGTATATTGGTAGCTGCGATCCAAGGCAGTACATTTTCGCACTGAGCGGCGACAAACCATACGTAATAGCCCTGTGGCGTTTGCTTGCAATGAGGGGAAGGCTGAGCCGAAGGCTCTGCTCAACACGCACCAGCATGCGTTTGGAATCGATGTCGCCCACCTTAAGGGCCGTGATCTCGGCAACGCGCAGGCCGGCGCCATAGGCCAGGCTGAACGCAGCTTTGTATATGGCTCAGAGGTAGCCTCCAGGAAACGCGCCACTTCCTCGAGACTGAGCACGACCGGTAGTCGATGCGCCTTCGGCACCAGGCGAGGTGGCGCGCTACCTCCGGCTTGTCGAGCGTGACGCGGCAGAAGAACCGCAGTGCCGAGACTGTGGTGTTGACGGTCGGGGCGGGCACGCCGGTGTGGCGCAGGTGGAGCTGGAAGCGGCGCAGATCCTCCGCGCTGGCGGTGTCGGGCGAGCGGCCGAGAAACGCCGCCAGCGCGGAGGATCTGCGCGGATGTGGTCGCGCTGGGTGTGTGCATTGAAACTGCGCACGATAATGTCTTCGAGCATGCGCCGGCGCAGAGGGCTCATCGGTTCGTCGGTCATCGGGGGCTTCTGAGGTGAAATTGAAAACCTCTCGATCCTCAGGCCCAAAGCCGGTCTTTGTTGCGTGATATCCTCTATCGGCTTACTCCGCAGCCTCTCCCGCGGCAAAGTGCGCGCGCCGCGCGCTCCTCCGCGAGCGGATTCGTTGTGTGCTGGGCATGCTCAGTAGCTTGGGGGTGAAAGTCCCCTACCCAACCTGATGGAGGTGAAGGGTTAGCAAAATGCAAGGGCCGCCGCCGCGAGGCGGGGTCTGAAAGAAGCATCGAGCAAACGTGCGGGTCGATGGACAAGAACCGGATAGAAGGCGCGAGCATCGGACGAGCGGCCAACGTACCGCAAAGTCCATATCCATCAAGGATGCGAAGCGTAGATCCGGCGATCGTGCACGGAAGGCAACTGAGCTTACCCCAGGAGATCTGCCCTGTGTCGCCTTGCGACTGGGACGACCGAAAGGCCGTCCGATCGCAGGGCAGAAGTCAGCAGAGGGCATAATAGGCGGCGCGATCCGCTGAAGGCCTGAACGAGATGCAGGACGAGTAGGACATGACCCTCAGACGCGGCGGACGGCAGAATGTCCGGCCTCAGCTGGACCTCAACTCTCAGCTTGCGGGTGAAGCCCAGGAAGCAGGAGGCGAGGCGACCGAGTTGCGTCGGGCGGGGAATGATCCCGAAAGCCCAGCCGGCACCGATCGATTGATGGAGGAGATATGTGAGCGAAACAATCTGAAGGCGGCATTGCAACGTGTGAGGAACAACAAGGGTAGCCCGGGCGTCGATGGCAGGACCGTCGATCAGCTTGCCGGCTATCTGAAGCAGCATTGGCCGGCAATCCGGGCTCAACTTCTGAGCGGGATCTACGAACCGAAACCGGTGAGGCGGGTGGAAATTCCCAAACCGGACGGCGGGACGCGCAAGCTTGGCATCCCGACGGTGCTGGATCGATTCATCCAGCAGGCGGTGATGCAGGTGCTGCAACGGCGTTGGGATCGGACGTTCTCTGACGGCAGCTATGGGTTCCGCCCTGGGCGGTCCGCGCATCAAGCCGTGGCTCAGGCGCAGAAATATATCGCCGACGGCCATGACTGGGTGGTCGATCTTGATCTGGAGAAGTTCTTCGATCGGGTCAACCACGACAGGTTGATGGGCCAGATCGCCCGGCGGGTCGGGGACAGGCGGCTACTCAAACTCATTCGGGCGTTCCTAACCGCCGGAGTGATGGAGAACGGCTTGATCAGCGCCAGTGTGGAAGGAACCCCGCAAGGGGGGCCGCTTTCGCCGCTGCTTAGCAATCTCGTGCTCGACGAACTCGACCGTGAGCTGGAGCAACGCGGGCACCGCTTCGTTCGATATGCGGACGACTGTAATATCTACGTTCGCAGCGAACGAGCGGGGCAGCGGGTGATGACGAGCCTTGTGCGCTTCATCATGCAAAGGCTCAAGCTCAAGGTCAACGAGGCGAAGAGCGCGGTAGCGCAACCGCAGCAGCGGAAGTTTCTCGGATTTAGCTTCAGCGACGGCCCCACGGTCCTGCGCACTATCGCGCCAAAGGCCCTGGAGCGCTTCAAACAGCGAATCCGGGACATCACACGGCGGGCCAGGGGCGCCAGTGTGGAGACGATCATGGCGGAGCTGGCAGCGTATATGCGGGGCTGGCGAGGCTATTTCGGATTCTGCGAAACGCCCCAAGTGCTGCTGGTTCTCATGCGTTGGGTTCGGGTGCGGCTTCGGTCTGCCTTGTGGCGACAATGGAAAACACCACGCCGTCGCCGGGCAGCACTGATCGCCCTCGGGGTCTCTCCATGGTTGGCGGAAGGTACCGCCGGCAGTGTGCACGGACCCTGGCGCCTGGCCCGATCCAAGGCCCTCTCACGCGGGTTGAACAATGCCTACTTTCGATCGCTCGGTCTTCCTGCATTGGTCAAGGAGCGCTAGCCATTGCCGCTCGAACCGCCGTGTACGGACCCGTATGCACGGTGGTGTGGGAGGGGCGGAGCCGCAAGGCTCCCCCCTATCCCGATCATCACCCCGGACCTGTAATCAGTAACGCTTCGGCGGATGACCGCTTCCGAGCGAAGAACGGACATAGCTCGCCCGACCCAGAAGGGCAGCTATTCGGACCGGCAAATCAAATTAGCTGCTTGCAACGATTTTTTGCCCTTTTCTGCTTGAAGCGGACCAACAGTAGAGGCGCTCGGTGCTGGTAGAGAAACACCTGCATAAAACGCGCGCCCTTGCCGCTTCAGCTTTTTGCCGCCCATGCTCGCGTGGACTTCTGTGAAGCGGCGCCCGAACATCTGTGGCGTCAATGCAGAAACCGATTGGGCGGCGCACCACTGACGGAAGTCCTTATACGCGTGCTCAGCCTGAATCATTCCCGTGCTGATAATATCGAGCCGCGCCAGTGCCCAGCGTGTGACCAGGTCAACGGGAGGACTGGGCAATTCTAAGGGACCTTTGGCCGGTGTCGGTCGTTTGGTATAGGCACGCGCTGTTCGCGGGGGTGGAAAACTTTCAGGACGTGCGGGCTTTGAGGCGGAAGCAGCTATGAAAAGCGAAAATCCTAAGCCGCTTCCGAATTCGACCAGCACCGCGATGAGAACCGCAATAGTGTTGCGGATAACATCCTCCCCAAAACCGGTAAGCTGATGGAGCGCGGTCGACTGCGGATCCGCTGCGGTGCCGAGCGAGGGCAAATCGGACAGGGTTTCGCGACCTGCTAGCAAATCCGCTTCGAGCCGTGCCGCTTCTTTGGATGCCACGAGCTCGCGTTTGAGCTGATCGACTTTCGGGCACACTTCGCGCGTAACCGGTCCGTTAATCACCCTGCAATCGTCTAAACCTGGCGTACGCAGCAAGCTTTCAATGTCGGCCTGAACGACAGTTGCCGGCCGATGCAGTCCGAGGTGATCAAGGCGACCCTCAAGCCTAACAATCTTCGCCTCCCATGCTCGTCTCTTTTCGATCTCCTGCTGACCGACGCCCACCATGTGGCTTCGGGTCGAAGCGGAAAATCCGATTGCGGCGCAGATCGAAAACGCTATCGCTCCGGTCCAGAAAACCGCTCCCAAGAGAGCGAATATCCGCTCGCCATTCCGCCACAGAAGCGCCACCGCCAGGGGAAGAGTGATCTTTATCAGGTCGACCGCAATTGACAGCGTGCCGTAGACAATGCGGTCAAAGGGCGTGGTGGCCAAGGAGATGCCGAAGCGCATATTGGCGGCAATCGAGACCAGCGCAAAACCGCTTGCCGCGATTAAACCTGCCGCTAACATGACCCGCTGTCCCAGCCCGCGCCTATCTCTCATGGCCGATGCCGCCATGACGATAACCCCCGTTTCGTTGCGAGACGCGACTATAGGCTACCGGATTCCCGTACGGTATCGGGTGCGGGAGTTTTGCGGGGATCGGTCCCGAACTGTGCAGCATGGTGATGAAGAAGTTGCAACGGACGTCGGTTTAAATAGCTGTTTCTGCTGATCTATTACTTGACAAACCGGACTGAAAATCCGCGTGTCGGTGGTTCGATTCCGCCCCTGGGCACCATTCATCTCGATGACTGACGTCACTTCATTGGGTCCATAATTTCCGACTGTGGGATTTTGTGGGGGCGGTTTGTGGATAAGTCCCGCAAAACCAATAGCTCGGGCTTCCTTCCGCCCATCTCGCAACCCTGTTTTGCTGCTTCGACCAAGCGCGACAGTTCCGCTGCCGAATAGTAAGTCGTGATGCGCTCAGATAAATGGCCGAGCAGATTCTGACGATCCTCAAAGCTCACACCTGCGGCTCGGAGGCGTCGGCCGAATGTGTGCTTTAGTACTACAGTTGCGTTTTGCCGTTGAATCTGATTCTCTCTCCGTATTTGGGGAGTGGATCGATGGCAGTTGCACCCTGGTCGGGTTCGTTGCTGGCGTGGGCGGCGGAGCTTGCGGCGCTGAAAGCGCGGCTGACGCCGGTGTTCGGGCGGCGTGAGCTGCGAGCGACGGCAAGCGCGTTTGTGGACGGCCTGCTGTCTGGCGTGGGTCGCAAGACCGGCTGGCTGATGGCCGAGCAGGCCGGGCTTGAGCGGCCTGCTCGGATGCAGTCGCTTTTGGGCCGCAGTCGGTGGGATTCGGAAGCGCTACGCGATGTCGTGCGCGGCTATGCCATCGAGGCGCTTGGCGATCCTGATGGCGTGCTGGTCGTCGACGAGACGGGTTTCTTGAAGAAAGGCGAGCATTCCGTCGGCGTTGCCCGGCAGTATTCCGGCACGGCGGGGCGGATCGAGAATTGCCAGATCGGGGTGTTCCTGGCCTATGCCAGCCGCTTCGGCCAGGCGCTGATCGACCGGCGGCTCTATCTGCCCGAGGCCTGGACGCAAGACCACGCCCGGCGGGAGAAGACCCAGGTCCCTGCGGCGGTCGGCTTCGCCACCAAGCCGCAGATCGCCCGCGCGTTGATCGGGGCGGCGCTGGATGCCGGCGTTCCTTGCGCCTTTGTGCTGGCCGATGCGCTCTACGGCTCGGATTCGCGTCTGCGGCGCATGCTGGAAGAGCGCAGCCAGGCTTATGTGCTGGCGGTGCGCTCCAATCATGCGCTGCGATTTTGGGACGAGAACGGGCTGGTGCAGACCGATCCCGAGGCTCTCGCCGACGCGCTGCCGTCAGGCAGCTGGGTCACATGCGCCGCAGGCGAAGGCGCCAAGGGCCTGCGGCTTTACGATTGGGCGCGGATCGGCTTGCCCTGGACGTGCGATCCGGGCTGGGAGCGCTGGCTCCTGATCCGCCGCAGCCGCCGCGATCCGAACAAGCGCGGCTATTATCTCGTCTTTGCCCCCGCCGGCACCGCGCTTGCCGAACTCGCCGGCGTGGCGGGTTTGCGCTGGACCGTCGAGGAATGCTTCCAAAGGGCCAAGGACGATCTCGGCCTCGATCATTGCGAGGCGCGCTCGTGGCATGGCTGGCATCGCCACATGACCTTATGCATGGCGGCGCTCGCCTTCCTCGCCAAGCTCTCGGCCGATCTGCGCCGCGCCGCCTGGGAAGGCAAACCGAACGAAACGAGTCCGCCAATCGCCGCCTGAGAATGCAGGCGTTGGTCCCCACCGTTCCGGAGATCCGCTATCTCCTGGCACGTCTCCTGCTGAAAACTCCCGCAGCGCCGCCCTTCATCATCGCATGGTCGATCTGGCGGCGACGACATCAAGCCAACGCCGCCAGCGCCCACTATGAAAAACGCAGAAAAACGCAACTGTAGTATTAGGAGACCTGTGCGCGGTTCGCGCAGGCTTCTGATGTGCATCTGATTTCAGTTTTCGTGGGCTCCTGCGGTTTAGCAGGATATGGCTGCATGGCAGCCCCAAGCCGTTCCGCGTTGCCGTGATTATCGAACCGCGGCGATCGCCAGACCACGTTTGAGGTTATAGGCGATGGCGGTGAGACGGACCTGAACGGCGGCCTTTGCCAGTCCTGACCATCGCATGCGACGAAGGCCATAGCTTCGCTTCCATGTGCCGAAGATTTTCTCGATCCGGCCTCGTATGCGATGGATGGGCCGGTTCCAGGCCTCGAGGCGGGCCAGGGCTTCGGTCGCGCCGTGTCCCCACATGCCCGTCGCCACGACGCGCGGCGTGCCGCCTTTGGCGCGGACGGCGTCACCGAAATGATGGCCCCGATAGGCGCTGTCAGCAAACACCTCGCCGGGATCGTCCGGCAGCACATCCGGACCGGCCTTGCCATCATTGACATTGGCGGGCGTGACGGCGACCTCCTCCACCAGGCCAGTCTCGGCATCGGCGCCGACATGGGCTTTGAAGCCGTGAACCGCTGGTTTGCCCTTGTGCTTGACCCAATGCGCATCGCCGTCATTTTCGCTGGCGGATGCGATGATCGTGGCATCGACAAGCGTGCCGGTCTTGACCCGAACCGCCTTGGCTTTGAGCTGGCCGGTGACCTCCTCGAACAGAGATTTGTCCAGCCCATGCGCAATAAGCGTCTTCCGGAAGCGCACGAAGGCCGTACGCTCCGGCGTCGGCTCCGAAGCCGAAAACCCGCAGAACCGCCGAAACGACGCCCGGTCATCCAGGGCTTCGGCAAGCTTGACATCGGAGAGGTCGTGCCAGACGGCAATGAGCATCGCCTTGAACAGAGCCAGCGGCGGCCAAGACGGCTCGCCCTTTGCGGCGCAAGGGATCACGCCAAGCCGCCTCTCAACCGGAACCCAGTCGATCAGCGTCACCAGATCGTCAAGACAGCTATGTCGTCCGCCGCGCTCGGTAACAAACCCTAGTGTTTCCTGGCCAATCCGACGACGACCCATCTTGCACCTCGATCCATTCAGCGAATTGAGGGAATCAAAAACAAACTGCCTCGTCCAGAACTACCCGCGCACAGGTCTCACCTAGAGTATCCGTCTTGATCAAGCGGGATTTTCGGCCCAATTGCGTCGCTGGCGCAGGAGTGCGTTTGCGAGGACGATGAGCTTTCGCATGATGGCGGTGAGGGCGATCTTGGTAGGCTTTCCGGCGGTGATGAGCTGATGGTATTTGGCCTTGAGCTGCGGGTTGAAGCGGGTAGCCACGAGTGCGGGCATGTAAAGCGCCCGGCGCAGGCTGGCCCGCCCGCCGCGAATGAAGGCGCGGCCGGTCCAGCGCCCGGACTGCCTGGTGATCGGAGCAAGCCCGGCCAGGCTTGCGGCCTGTTTGCCGTCGAGAGTGCCGAGCTCGGGCATCTCGATCAGCAGGGCGCAGGCCGTGATCTTGGCGATGCCGGGGATGCTCTCCAGGATGGCAAGGCGCTCGGCAAGTGCTGGATCGGTGGCGATGCGGGCCTCAATTTCGGCTTCGATCGCGGCGATCTGCGCCTCGATCTGCCTTTGCCGGTTCTGGTTCTGCCGCTTTAGAAGCGACAGGGTGAGAATTTTCTCGCGGTTCTTGGCTGCCGTGCGGTCCTTGATGAGGGCTTGGCGGGCGAGGTGCAATTCCTTCAGCTGGCTCAGCATGCGGCTGGTGGGCGGTCGCGATTGCGGGGCCAGCGCCATGCCCATCCGGGCCAGCATGGCGGCGTCGGCGCGATCGGTCTTCGCCAGCTTGCCGGCGGCTTCGGCGAAGCGCCGCGCCTGGCGTGGATTGACTTTGGCGAGTGGCAGTCCAGCCGCTGTCAGGGTTTGCTCCAGGGTGCGGTGATAGGCGCCGGTCGGCTCAAAGACGATCCGGGCGATCGGTGTTTGTGCAAGCCAGCGGATCAGCTGCTGATGGCCGCTGCCGTCATTATCGAAACGCGCGCTCTCGCCGCCTGGCAGGCGGCAAACCTCAAGACTGTCTTTTGAGATGTCGATGCCGATGGTAGAAAGGATCATCTTTTCCGCGCCTTTGCTTGTCATCCGGGCTTAGGCGGCCCCGGTATCCGTTCAGGCCTAAGGAAAAGACGGGGGCGATCCAACTCTAGCTCGGCCCGTCAAACGACCAGCGTGATAGCGATCCATCCCCCGCCGCTGACGAGAGGGCGGCTACCCTCTCGCAGCGGTCCCTTGTCGACCTGTTCGCGGGAAAAGTCATAAGACAAGCGGGATGAATTTAGGCTAACTCGATTGGGGATTCACGGCGAGCGGCAAATCAGATTCAACATGCTGGCTGGAGAGGAGGCCAGCATGGATGAGCAAACCCTATTCCATGGATCTTCGCGAGCGGGTTGTTTCGGCAGTAGAGGAAGCTGGCATGTCGCGGCGCAAAGCGGCAGCGCATTTTGGCGTCAGCGTTCGCGTGGCGATTGAATGGGTTCGGCGTTTCCGCGAGACCGGGAGCGTAGCGCCCAGCAAGATCGGCGGCTACAAGCCGAAAAAGATCAGGGGAGAGCATCGGGACTGGCTTGTGGCGCGATGCCAGGAGAAGGATTTCACCTTGCGCGGCTTGGTGCGCGAGTTGGCTGAACGTGGGCTTGAGGTGGACTACCGGTCGGTGTGGGAATTCGTGCATGCCGAAGGCTTGAGTTATAAAAAAAACCGTGGCCGCCAGCGAACAGGATCGGCCCGACATCGCCAGGCGGCGAGGCCAGTGGCGCAAATATCAGGCTCGGATTGATCCGGCCCGCCTGGTGTTCATCGACGAGATCCCCGCTTTCGCGGGGACAGGCTCTGGACCAAGACCAACATGGCTCCGCTCAGAGGATGGGCTGCGCGGGGCGATAGGCTTAGAGCTAAAGTTCCGCAGGGCCGCTGGAGAACCATGACTTTCCTGGCGGCGCTTCGCTCTGATCGGATCGAAGCGCCTTGCCTGATCGACGGCCCGATCAATGGCGAGCGGTTCCGTCTCTATGTCGAAACGATGCTCGCTCCCACACTTCGCGCAGGCGACATCGTCATCATGGACAATCTCGGCAGCCATCGCGGCAAAGTGGTCCGCAAGCCATCCGAGGACCGGCGCAAGATTGTTCTTCCTACCGAAATACTCCCCCGACCTGAACCCGATCGAGCAGGTGTTCGCCAAGCTCAAGTACTGGCTGCGTAAAGCCACTGCCCGAAGCTTCGACACCGTCTGCTCAGCGATAGGCCAGATCCTCGCCCGCATCCCCGCCAACGAATGCGCAAATTATTTCAAAAACGCCGGATATGAGCGGACGTAAATTCATCCCGCTCTAGAGGAGACCTGTGCGCGGGTAGTTCTGGACGAGGCAGTTTGTTTTTGATTCCCTCGATTCGCTGAATGGATCGAGGTGCAAGATGGGTCGTCGTCGGATTGGCCAGGAAACACTAGGGTTTGTTACCGAGCGCGGCGGACGACATAGCTGTCTTGACGATCTGGTGACGCTGATCGACTGGGTTCCGGTTGAGAGGCGGCTTGGCGTGATCCCTTGCGCCGCAAAGGGCGAGCCGTCTTGGCCGCCGCTGGTTCTGTTCAAGGCGATGCTCATTGCCGTCTGGCACGACCTCTCCGATGTCAAGCTTGCCGAAGCCCTGGATGACCGGGCGTCGTTTCGGCGGTTCTGCGGGTTTTCGGCTTCGGAGCCGACGCCGGAGCGTACGGCCTTCGTGCGCTTCCGGAAGACGCTTATTGCGCATGGGCTGGACAAATCTCTGTTCGAGGAGGTCACCGGCCAGCTCAAAGCCAAGGCGGTTCGGGTCAAGACCGGCACGCTTGTCGATGCCACGATCATCGCATCCGCCAGCGAAAATGACGGCGATGCGCATTGGGTCAAGCACAAGGGCAAACCAGCGGTTCACGGCTTCAAAGCCCATGTCGGCGCCGATGCCGAGACTGGCCTGGTGGAGGAGGTCGCCGTCACGCCCGCCAATGTCAATGATGGCAAGGCCGGTCCGGATGTGCTGCCGGACGATCCCGGCGAGGTGTTTGCTGACAGCGCCTATCGGGGCCATCATTTCGGTGACGCCGTCCGCGCCAAAGGCGGCACGCCGCGCGTCGTGGCGACGGGCATGTGGGGACACGGCGCGACCGAAGCCCTGGCCCGCCTCGAGGCCTGGAACCGGCCCATCCATCGCATACGAGGCCGGATCGAGAAAATCTTCGGCACATGGAAGCGAAGCTATGGCCTTCGTCGCATGCGATGGTCAGGACTGGCAAAGGCCGCCGTTCAGGTCCGTCTCACCGCCATCGCCTATAACCTCAAACGTGGTCTGGCGATCGCCGCGGTTCGATAATCACGGCAACGCGGAACGGCTTGGGGCTGCCATGCAGCCATATCCTGCTAAACCGCAGGAGCCCACGAAAACTGAAATCAGATGCACATCAGAAGCCTGCGCGAACCGCGCACAGGTCTCCTAGGTCATGGACTTAGACCTGCGAGTGGCGGTCGGCATTGAGACATCGCAGCCAAGCTGAATTCAGCATCCGTGTGATCGACTTCGCGCCTCATGTGAGACGTGCCGGTGAGGTCATAGTCATTCCTGATTTTTCGGGATTGACAATTTTGGATCGATCCAATAACAATTTAGAACGATCCAATACAGTTGCTGAATTGAATCTCACTGCTCCGCTGGCGCGGAGCTTACGCGGACAGCTGCCGAGCTCTGTTTTGGAGGTTCAAGCAGAGCGGGCGGGAACTTGGCCGGTACGCCTCGATGAGTTTTTTGAAGTCAAATCTGTCGTGATGCGGATCGGAAACGCAGGGAGCAACTAGGTGCGCGGCGCATAGGCCGAGCGTTAAGCCGATTGCCTTCACGTCACAATCAAGCCAGCCGGTGCTTTATCGGAAATGACCGGCGACACAAACGAGGTTTGGACATGACTGTCCGGTGGGGACTTATCGGAGCGAGCACGATCGCGCGAGAATGGGTGATCGGGGCGATACGGGCCACCGGCGGCGAGGTGGCGTCGCTCTACAGCGCCGACCCCGCGCGCGGCCGCGCCTACGCGGAGGCGAATGGCATCCCGAACGCTGCGACGTCGCTGACGGAGCTGCTCTCGGGGGGCATCGACGCCGTCTACATTTCCACCACCAACGAGCTTCATCGCGACCAGACCCTTGCCGCCGCGTCGGCCGGCAAGCACGTCCTTTGCGAGAAGCCGCTGGACCTGAACGTCGCGGGTGCGCGCGTCATGGTTGAGGCGTGCCGTACAGCAGGCATTGTGATGGGGACCAACCACCATCTGCGCAACGCCGGGACGCACCGCGCCATGAAGGACGCGATTGCCGCTGGGCGCATTGGAAAGCCACTCTTCGCGCGGGTGTTTCACGCCGTCTATCTGCCTGAGCATTTGCAGGGCTGGCGGATTACGACCCCGGGAGCAGGCGCGGGCGTGATCATGGACATTACCGTCCACGACGCCGACACGCTGCGCTTCGTGCTCGGCGAAGAGCCGGTCGAAGTCACAGCGATGGTTCAGCATGGTGGCATGGCCGCTGAAGGCATCGAGGACGGCGTAATGGGCGTCGCGCGGTTCCAATCCGGCCTCCTGGCGCAGTTCCACGACGCTTTCACCACGAAATATGCCGGAACTGGTTTCGAGGTGCACGGGACCGAGGGCTCGCTGATCGGGACAAATTGCATGACGCAGAAATCCATCGGCGAGGTCGTCCTTCGCACGGCGAAGGGCGAGGAGCAGCTTCCGGTCGACCGCACAAATCTCTACGAGCGTGCACTCGCCGCCTTCCACGCCGCGATCCACGGGGAGGGGAGGCCGTCCGCCACGGGCGAGGACGGCGTGCGCTCGCTAGCCTTCGGGGCAGCCGTGCATGAAGCCATGCGAGGCCATGGCTTCGCCAAGGTCGAGCCGGGCCTTTAAGGGAGCATCACAAGGATGGGTTTTCCCCGCACTCTCACCGCCGACCAGGCTGCCGCGCTGATCCCGGATGGCGCCATTGTCACCGTCTCCTCGTCGTCGGGCCTGGGATGTCCAGATAGCGTGCTGGCCGCCATCGGGCGCCGCTTCGAAGCCGAGGAACATCCGCGCAACCTCACGACACTGCACCCGATCGCCGCGGGCGATATGTGGGGCATCAAGGGTATCGATCGTATCGCCCGCGAAGGCCTCCTGGCGCGCGTATTGGCCGGCTCCTATCCGTCGGGGCCGTCCTCGTCCGAGCCGCCGGCCATCTGGAAGATGATCACGGGCAATGCCATCCCGGCATACAATATCCCCTCAGGTATCCTGTTCGATATGCACCGGGAGGCGGCGGCAAAGCGGCCCGGCGTGCTTACTAAGGTGGGCATGGACACTTTCGTTGACCCGCTCCGCGAGGGCTGCGCCATGAACGGCAAGGCCGCGGCAGAGCCGGTCGTGCAGCGCGTCGACTTCGCCGGCGACAGCTGGCTGTTTTTCCCGTCCGTCATCCCGCAGGTGGCGATCATCCGCGCCACGACCGCCGATGAGCGTGGCAACCTTTCCTACGAGCACGAGGGCGGCTATCTTGGGCCGCTCGATCAGGCACTGGCCGTCCGCAACAATGGCGGTATCGTTATCGCGCAGGTGAAGCGGCTCGCGAAAGCCGGGACCCTGAAACCGCAGGACGTGCTGGTTCCGGGCGTGCTGGTAGACGCGATCGTCGTCGCCCCCGACCAGATGCAGACCACCCATACCGTCTACGACCCGGCTATCTCCGGCGAAATCTTCCGTCCGCTCTCCTCGTTCGAAATCCCGGAATTCAGCGTCCAAAAGGTCATCGCGCGCCGCGTGGCACAGGAGCTGCGCTATGGCGATGCGGTCAATATCGGGTTCGGCATCTCGGCCAATGTGCCCCGCATACTCATCGAGGAAGGCCGGCACGGCGAGGTAACCTGGGTAATCGAGCAAGGGGCGGTTGGCGGGGTGCCGCTCCTCGATTTCCAGTTCGGCTGTGCGTCGAACGCTGAATGCATCATGCCCTCGCCTCACCAGTTCACGTATTTCCAGGGTGGCGGCTTCAACGCCTCACTGCTCTCCTTCCTGCAGATCGACCGTGAGGGCTCGGTCAACGTCTCCAAGCTCGGCGTGCGCCCGCACGTCACTGCCGGAGCCGGCGGCTTCGTCGATATTACCGCTAAGGCGCGCAGGATCGTGTTCTCCGGCTTTTTCTCGGCCGGCGCCGATCTTGCGATAGAGGGCGGCGCGCTCGCCATCCGCCGCGAGGGGAAGGTGAGGAAGCTCGTGCCCCAGGTGGAGCACGTATCCTTCTCCGGCCGGCGCGCTACCGACCAGGGGCAGGACATCACCTACATCACCGAGCGCTGCGTGCTGAAGCTGACGCGAGAGGGGGTCGCCGTGACCGAGATCGCACCGGGTGTCGATCTCGAGCGCGATGTGCTGGCCCAAGCCGATTTCCCGCTGATCGTGCCAACCACTCCCAAGCGCATGGACGCTTCTCTGTTCCGCTCCGAGCCCTTTGGTCTCATCCTCGGGAGCGCCGGATGATCGACACCATCCGCCTGAGCTTCGACGGCCCGGTCGCGACCATCACCCTCGCACGCCCGGAGAAGCTGAACGCACTCGACGCGGAAATGGTCACCGCGCTTGGCGAATGTGCAGCGCGTATCGAGGCGGATCACGGCGTTCGTGCCGCCATCATCACCGGCGAGGGCAAGGCCTTCTGCGCCGGCGGCGACATCACGGCATGGGGCGGCCTGCCGCCACTGGAGATGTGGCGCAGCTGGGTGCGCGAGGGGCACCGCGCCTTCGACGCGCTCGCCCGGTTGCGTGTCCCACTGATCGCGGCACTCTCCGGCCACGCTTTGGGCGGTGGCCTCGAACTGGCCGGCACCGCCGATCTGAGGATCGCGGAGCCGCAGGCCAAACTCGGCCTGCCGGAGAACGGGATTGGCATGATCCCGGGCTGGTCCGGAACGCAGAGGCTCGTACGCCGTTTCGGAGCCCGCACGATCCGCCGTCTCGCCTTCACGGGCGAGCTCGTCACCGGCGAGCGCGCCCTAGTGCTTGGGCTGGTGGATGAGGTGGTGGATGAGGGTCGGGCCACGGAACGCGCTCGGGAGCTGGCGCTGGCCATCGCCACGCGCGGTCCGGTCGCGGTTTCGATGACCAAGCAGCTCATCAATGCGGCCGAGGGCGAGGGCGATGTCTCCGCCACTCTCGAGGCGCTGTCCGGCGCGCTCGCAGCCTTCTCCGAAGACGGCAGCGAGGGCGTGGCCAGCTTCAGGGAGAAGCGCCCGCCACGCTTCGCCAATCGATGAAACAGACCACTACCTTTCAGGCGGCTTTACACCACATCGCGGCGGGGGCTACGGTCCAACTACCGCCGGATGGCATCCGGTATAACAATCCTTATGGGGAGGAAAACGAATGAAAATTGCAAGGCATCTACTCGCGAGCGCGGCCATCATCGCGGTTGCGAACCTGGGCGTTAGCGCGCAGGCCCAGGTCAAAGAAGTCGAGGTCGTCCACTGGTGGACCTCGGGCGGCGAAGCCGCTGGCCTGGCCGTGCTGCGCAAGGCCGTCGAGGCCAAGGGCATCACCTGGAAGGACGCTCCGATCGCAGGCGGCGGTGGATCGCAGGCCATGACGGTGCTGCAGGCCCGCGTCACCGCGCACAATCCGCCGACCGCTTCCCAGATGCTCGGCTTCGACATCCAGGACTGGGCCGAGCAGGGCGTGCTGGGTAACCTGAACGACGTCGCCCAGAAGGAAGGTTGGGACAAGGTCATTCCGCAAGCGCTCCAGCGGTTCTCGAAATACAAGGACAAATGGGTTGCCGCCCCGGTCAACGTGCACTCGACCAACTGGGTCTGGGGCAACAAGGCCGTGCTCGACAAGCTCGGCATCAAGCAGCCGCAGAACTGGGACGAGTTCATCGCCGCTCTCGATAAGGCGAAGGCGGCCGGCGTCGTTCCGCTCGCCCATGGCGGTCAGGCCTGGCAGGACGCCACCATCTTCGACTCGATCGTACTCTCGGCCGGCGGCAAGGAGCTCTATGAGGACGCCTTCATCAAGCTCGATCCCAACGCGCTTTCCTCGCCGAAAATGAAAACCGCGTTCGAGCGCATGGAGAAACTGCGCGGATATCTCGATCCGAATTTCCCGGGCCGCGATTGGAACCTTGCCTCCGCCATGGTGATCAAAGGCGATGCCGCCTTCCAGATCATGGGCGACTGGGCCAAGGGTGAGTTCATCAGCGCCGGCAAAAAGCCCGGCACGGACTTCGTCTGCTTCCGCTTCCCCGGCACGCAGGGCATCGTGACCTTCAATACCGATCAGTTCGCGATGTTCGACGTTGGCGACGACAGGAAGGAAGCTCAGAAAGTCCTGGCGTCGGAGATCGAGTCGCCTGAGTTCCAGTCGGCGTTCAACGTGATCAAGGGCTCGGCCCCTGCGCGCACCGATGTGCCCGATACCGCATTCGACGATTGCGGAAAGAAAGCCATCAAGGACCTTGCCGAGGCCAACAAGAACGGCACGCTGTTCGGCTCGATGGCGCACGGACACGCGGCGCCGGCGGCTGTGAAAAACGCGATTTACGACGTCGTGACCAAGCACTTCAACGGTCAGATCACTACGGACCAGGCGGTCGCCGAGCTGCCGAAAGCTGTGGCTGCTGCGAAGTAAGCTTTATGGGATGGAGGCGGGCAGCCATGCCCGCCTTCGCCCCTACCCGAAGGAAAGACCAGCCCCATGACCGTGGTGACCATTGATCCGGTCGTCGCGCGCGAGCGCGGCAGCCTGCGCACGCGAATCCAGGACTGGGTGCCCAAACTCGTCCTGGCGCCGTCCTTCGCGGCGATCCTGCTTTTCGTCTACGGCTTCATTCTGTGGACGATGTATCTCTCGCTGACACCGTCCAAATTCATGCCCGTGCTGGAGCTGACGGGCTTCGATGCCTATAGCCGGCTGTGGGCGCAGCCGAGCTGGTGGGTGGCGCTCGAGAATCTCGCTATTTTCGGCATCCTCTACATTGGCATCTGCACGGTGCTCGGGCTGCTGCTCGCGATCCTGCTCGACCAGAAGATCCGCGGCGAGGGCGTGCTACGGCCGATCTACCTTTATCCGATGGCGCTGTCCTTCATTGTGACCGGCACCGCGTGGAAGTGGTTCCTCAACCCTGGCCTCGGGCTTGAGAAGACGATGCACCTGTGGGGCTGGGAAAGCTTCAAGTTCGACTGGCTGATCTCGACGGACATGGCAATCTACACCATCGTCATCGCCGGCGTCTGGCAGGCCTCGGGCTTTATCATGGCAATGTTTCTGGCCGGCCTGCGCGGTATCGACGGGGAGATCCTGAAGGCGGCGCAGATCGATGGCGCGACGGCGTTCGCTACCTATCGCCGGATTGTGATTCCGCTGCTGCGGCCGATCTTCCTGTCCGCGATCATCGTGCTCGCGCACATGGCGATCAAGTCCTACGACCTCGTCATCGCGCTGACGGGCGGTGGGCCGGGCAACGCCACAGAGCTGCCTTCGACTTTCATGTATTCCTACACCTTCACCCGCAAGCAAATGGCTGTGGGCTCAGCCAGCGCTGTGATCATGCTGATGACCATCTGCGCGATCATCGTGCCCTATCTCTACTCCGAACTCAGGGAGAAGAGCCGATGAGCTCCGCCGCGCTTACCCGAAGCGGGCCGGTCGGCTCGGCCGTCGGCCCCAGGATCGTGATCTACGGGCTCTTGATCCTGTTCGCACTCCTCTATCTGCTTCCGCTCTTCGTGATGATCGTCACCTCGCTGAAGACGCTCGATGAGGTCCGTGGCGGCAACATGCTCGCCCTGCCGCAAAACCCGACAGTGGAACCGTGGATCCAGGCCTGGGGCGAGACCTGCATCGGTCAGGTGTGCCAAGGGATCAAAGGCTACTTCTGGAACTCCATCAAGATGGTGGTGCCGGCCGTTGCGATCTCCACGCTGCTTGGGGCGCTGAACGGCTATGTGCTCACCAAATGGCGCTTTCCCGGCCACAAGCTGGTGTTCGGGATGATGCTGTTCGCCTGCTTCATTCCGTTCCAGACGGTGCTGATCCCGATGGCGGCGATCCTGGGCACCTTCGGCTTGTCAAATTCCACAGCCGGTCTGGTGCTCTGCCACGTCGTCTATGGGCTCGGCTTCACCACGCTGTTCTTCCGCAACTACTACGAAGCCTTCCCGACCGAACTGATCAAGGCAGCGCAGATGGATGGAGCCAGCTTCTTCCAGATCTTCAATCGCATCCTGCTGCCGTCGTCTGGCCCGATCATCGTGGTAACGGTGATTTACCAGTTCACCAATATCTGGAACGATTTCCTTTTCGGCGCGACCTTCGCCTATGGCGAGTCCGCGCCTATGACCGTGGCGCTCAACAACCTCGTTTCGTCGTCCACCGGCGTGAAGGAATACAATGTCCACATGGCTGCGGCGATGATCGCAGCACTTCCCACCCTCTTCGTCTACATCGTCGCCGGCCGCTATTTCGTGCGCGGCCTCATGGCTGGCGCAGTGAAGGGATAACGACCATGGCATTCCTCGAAATCGTCGGGCTGAAGAAGCGTTTCGGATCGCTGGAGATCCTCAAGGGGATCGACATCGAGCTCGAAAAGGGCGGCTTCCTCGTGCTCGTCGGCCCGTCCGGCTGCGGCAAGTCCACGCTCCTGAATATGATCGCAGGCCTGGAGAGCATCTCTGAGGGCGAGATCCGGGTGGAGGGGCAGGGCATTAACGGCCTCCATCCCTCCAAGCGCGACATTGCCATGGTGTTCCAGAGCTATGCGCTCTACCCCAACATGACCGTCGCGCAGAATATCGGTTTTGCATTGGAGATGCGCGGTGTGCCGAAGGCCGAGCGCGACAGGGCCATCGCCGAGGTTGCCAAAACGCTGCAGATCAGCCACCTGCTTGACCGCAGGCCGAGCCAGCTCTCAGGCGGCCAGCGTCAACGCGTGGCAATGGGCCGCGCGCTGGTGCGCGAGCCCCGCATTTTCCTGTTCGACGAGCCCTTGTCGAATCTCGACGCCAAGCTGCGCGTGGACATGCGGACGGAGATCAAGCGCCTGCACCAGTCCACTGGCACAACGATCGTCTATGTCACGCACGACCAGATCGAGGCGATGACACTCGCAACCAAGATCGCCGTGCTGAAGGACGGCGAGCTGCAGCAGGTCGGCCAGCCGGCGGAAATCTATAATCGGCCTGCCAATCTCTTCGTTGCCGACTTCATGGGCTCACCGGCCATGAACCTGATCGAGGCCACGGTTTCGCAGATGAATGGGCATTCCATGCTGTCGCTGGCGCGCTCCGGAGGAGAAGACGACATCCGCCTCTCCATCCCCAGTTCGGTCGCCGCGGGGGGGCTCGGCGCAGATCGAAAGGTGATCCTGGGATTGCGGCCAGAGGCAATCACCGACCGGGACGGCGCGGACCGCAATTCGGGCTCGGTCGAGATTGTCGAAGCGCTGGTCGAGGTGGTGGAACCCGCGGGCTCGGACACTTTCGTCGTGACGCATATTGCCGGCAAGGAAGTGACGGCGCGCATGCGGGCGGACACTGACGTGAAGGCGGGCATGCGCATGCCCTTCGCTTTCAATCTCGACAAGGCGGTGCTGTTCGACCCCGGCACCGGCAACCGGCTGTAAGGCCGGACAACATAGAAGCTGGACGTGCCGACAGGCCGCCCTGCCGCCGTTCTGCTAGGAGCAGCATAATGACAGATACCCCCTTTTCGTCCTCACCCGATGTCCTGATCGTCGGGAGTGGTATGGGCGGGGCGACACTCGCTGCGGGGCTGGCGGGATCGGGCGCGCGCGTTCTGATTCTGGAGCGCGGCGACCAACTGCCTGACGCGCCGAGCGCGCGCGATACGCGGGCCATCTTTGTAGATGGATGCTACCGCCCCCGGGAGACGTGGCTGGACGGCCAAGGCGAACCATTCAATCCCGGCAATTACTACTATCTGGGCGGCAATTCGAAGTTCTACGGGGCGGTGATGCTGCGCTACCGCGAGAAGGACTTCGAACCGCTCGAGCATGCCGAGGGCGTAACACCAGGGTGGCCGATCTCCTATGGCGACCTGGAGCCCTGGTATGGCGCGGCCGAGAGGCTGTTTGAGGTCAGAGGAGCGGTCGGGGACGATCCCACCGAGCCGGCCCATTCGACGCCCTATTCGCATGGTCCCATAGCGGACGAGCAGCCGATCGCCCGCGCCCGGGAGCGGCTTAAGGCCGCCGGACTGCATCCGTTTTCCCTGCCGCTTGCCGTCGATATCAGCCGCTGGCTCGCGCGGGGGCAAACGCCTTGGGACGCTTATCCCGATACACGAAGCGGGAAGCTGGATGCGGAGACCGCTTCACTCGCCAAAGCGCTTGCTGACCCCAACATCACCGTTCGCACGCGCACACGGGCGCTGCGGCTCGTGAGCTCGGCGGACGGCAGCAGGATCGACGGCGTCGAGGTCGAGGAGAACGGGAACAGGTCCGTGCTTCGCGCCGGCCTCGTCGTCCTTGCCGCCGGTGCCGTGAACAGCGCCGCGCTGCTACTGGCGTCCGGCTCCTCGATACATCCCGACGGACTTGCCAATCGCTCCGGCGTGGTTGGCCGCCATTTTATGAACCACAACGCCTCGGCAATGCTGGCGGTCGATCCACGCCTGCGCAATAGGTCCATCTATCAGAAAACCCTCGGCATCAATGACTTCTATTTCAGCGACGGCGCGGGCGGCCCGCCGCTGGGCAATGTCCAGCTGCTCGGCAAGATCACCGGACCGATCCTCAAGGCCAATAAGCGTGCGGTGCCGATGCCGCTTCTGTCTGCGCTCGCCGCCTATAGCTTCGACTGGTATCTGATGAGTGAAGACCTGCCGCATCCGGACAGCCGGGTGCGGCTAGATGGCGGGCGGATCGTTCTCGACTGGCGCCGCTCCAATATGCGCAGCCATGCCCGGCTGGTGGAGGTCATGCGCGAGCGCTTCCGCGCCGCGGGCTTTCCAATCGTCCTTTCGCGCACCTTTGACCGGCGCACGCCGTCTCACCAGTGCGGCACCATCCGCTTCGGGCGCAATCCAGCGAACTCGGCGCTGGACGTCTTCTGCCGGGCTCACGATCACCCGAACCTTTTCGTGGTCGATGCATCCTTCCTGCCGACCTCGGCCGCGGTGAACCCCGCACTGACCATCGCCGCAATGGCGCTTCGGGTAGCAGACCACATCCGGCGGGAACATCTGCGCGTCGACTCGGCCGCGGAGGCAAGGGCATGAGCCGCGACGCAGCCTCGCCGCGTCCGGTCGCGGTCGTCACGGGAGCAGTCGCGGCATCGGCCGCGCCATCGCGCTGGAGCTTGCGCGCGCCGGCTTCGATCTGGCGCTGCCGATGCTCGACACCGACTGAGGCGGATGCCGTTTCCGTGCGTCATGCCGTCGAAGAGAAAGGCGCGGCCGTTCTCCTGCTCAAGAGCAATCTGGCCGAGGTGAATTCTCACCCCGCCACCGCTGAAGCCATCGCCGCCCATTTCGGCCGGCTCGACGTGCTCGTCAACAATGCCGGAGTGAGCGCTGTGGTGCGCGGGGATTTCCTCGAACTCACGCCGGAGAACTACGACAGTGTGATGGACGTGAACCTCAAGGGCACGCTGTTCTTCACCCAGGCGTGTCTCAGGGTGATGCTTCGGCTCTGGCGACAAGGGTGCCCACCGCACTGTCGTCACGGTGTCCTCGGTCTCCGCCGAGATGGCCTCTCCCGAATCGGACCGAATATTGCGTCTCCAAAGCGGGCCTGTCGATGGCGATGCGAGCGCTCGCGCTGCGCTTGGCGGCTGAGGGAATTGCCGTATTCGAAATTCGGCCCGGCATCATCCGCACCCCCATGACGGCCGCCGTGGCACCGAAATACGACCAGCAGATTGCCGATGGGCTCGTTCCGGCCCGTCGCTGGGGCGAATCCGAGGACGTCGCCGCCGCCGTAGCCGCCCTCGTTTCCGGCCGGTTCGGTTTTTCTACGGGCAGCATTATCGCCGTCGACGGCGGCCTGTCCATTCCCCGGCTTTAAGCGGATCGAAAGAGTCAATCATGCCCGTCGCTCCTTCGTACGACTATGTGATCATCGGAGCCGGCCCGGCTGGCTGCGCGCTGGCCCACCGCCTGAGCGAGGATCCCTCGGTCCGCGTCGTCCTGCTTGAGGCCGGCGGGCGAGACCGGCACCCGCTGTTTCACATGCCCGCCGGCTTCGCCAAGATGACCAAGGGCATTGCAAGCTGGGGTTGGTCCACTGTGCCGCAGAAGCATCTCGGCGGGCGCGTGCTGCGCTACACCCAGGCCAAGGTCTTGGGCGGTGGCTCCTCGATCAACGCGCAGATCTACACGCGCGGAAATGCAGGGGATTACGACGCTTGGGTCAGCGAGGCCGGTTGCCCCGGCTGGGGCTATGCGGACGTGCTGCCTTATTTCAAACGCGCCGAGGACAACCAGCGCTTCGTTGACACCTACCACGATTATGGCGGGCCGATTGGCGTTTCCGTGCCGATCAACCCGCTTCCGATCAATGAGGCCTTCCTGCGCGCGGCGCAGGAATATGGAATTCCCTATAATCCCGATTTCAATGGCGCGAAGCAGGACGGTATCGGCCACTACCAGGTCACGGTGCGCAACGCCCGCCGCTCCTCCGCCGCTACGGCCTATTTGCGGCCGGCGCGTGGGCGGGGAAACCTCACCGTCTCGCCGGTCTGCGCGGTCACGCGAATTGTCGTCGAGAAGGGGCGCGCCACCGGCGTCGAGCTGGCCGGCGAGGGCGGCGTGGTCTCCCGCATCCACGCCGACCGCGAGGTTATCCTGTCCGCTGGCGCGATCGGCTCGCCCCGCCTGTTGCAGCTCTCCGGCATCGGCCCGGCCAACCATCTGCGCTCCGTCGGGATCAATGTCGTGCACGATCTGCCCGGTGTCGGCTCCAATCTGCAGGATCACCTCGATCTCTATGTGATCTGCGAGTGCACCGGCGATCACACCTATGATGGCTATGCCCGGCCCGACCGCACGATCTGGGCCGGCATCCAATATCTTGCCTTCCGCAAGGGCCCCGTCGCCTCGACGCTATTCGAGACGGGCGGCTTCTGGTACGCGGACAAATCCGCCCGCTCGCCCGATATCCAGTTCCATCTCGGCCTCGGCTCAGGCATCGAGGCTGGCGTTGAGCGCCTCAAGCATGCGGGCGTAACCCTCAATACCGCCTTCCTGCGCCCCCGCTCTCGCGGTACTGTTCGGCTCGCTGGCGCCGATCCGGCCCGCGCGCCGCTGATCGATCCCAATTACTGGGAAGATCCATACGACCGCACCGTTGCGCTCGACGGTCTGCGCATGGGCCGGGAGATCATGCGACAGAAGGCGCTGGAGCCCTTTATCCTCGCCGAGCGTCTACCGGGCCCAGCCGTGACTTCGGAGGAAGATCTCGCCCGCTTCGCGCACGCCACTTGCAAGACTGACCACCACCCCACCGGCACCTGCAGGATGGGCACAGATGCCATGGCCGTCGTGACGCCGGACCTTAAGCTGCGCGGTATTGAAGCGCTGCGCGTCTGCGACGCCTCGATCATGCCGCTGCTGGTGTCGTCCAACACCAATGCGCCAACAATCATGATTGGGGAGAAGGGTGCGGACATCATCCGCGGCCGCGCGCCGTTGCCGGCAACCAGCAATCTGCATCAGCGAGAGGTCGCCTGATGATGTGCGATAAGCTAAGAGCCTGACATGTTGATCCTCCTGCTCGCCGCAACCGTTCCGCTCAGCTGGGAATTCCTGCTGGCGATGCACGGAATAGAACAGGAATAATGATGCGGCGCAGGCCAACCATCAGTGATGTTGCGCGCGAAGCCGGCGTGTCGCGTTCGACGGTTTCTCTGGTCTTGCAGGATAGCCCGCTCGTCAGAACCGAAACCCGGGCCCAGGTCCGGGAGGCTCTGGCGAAGGTCGGCTACGTCTATAACCGCGCCGCGGCCAATCTGCGATCCGCCAAAATCGGGTTGATCGGCATCGTCATCAACGATCTTCGCAACCCCTTCTTCACTGAGTTTGCGATCTCGGTGCAGATGACGCTTTCGGCCCACAAATATGCCGCCGTCCTTTCGAACACCGAGGAGGACCCCGCGCTGCAGGCTCAGGTCGTGGGCGTGATGATCGAGCATGGCGTTTCGGCCGTGGTCATCAGCCCGGCCTTTGGGGCGGAACAGGATACATTCGGGCCGCTCGCGCGTGCCGGCATTCCCACTATGCAGGTTCTGCGGCGCGCAGCCCCGGACACCAACCTGTTCCCGTTCTCTTCTCCCGACTATATCACCGGAGGGCGCCTCGCGACCGAGCATCTTCTGGCGCTCGGTTTGAAGAAGATCGCTTTTGTCGGAGGTCTGAAGGGCCGGGCCGTAACCGAGGAGCGGATGTCGGGCTATTTGTCGACGCTGGAAGATGCCGGCCTTGAGCCGCTTACGCTCCTGGGCAGGAGTTCCAGGGCGTTCGGACGCGAAGCCGCTCACCGCCTCACAAGCGACCACCCCCAAATCGAGGGAGCACTCTGCTTCAACGATCTGGTGGCACTCGGCATGCTGACGGGCTTTGCGGAACAGGGCCGTCGGGTCGGCAGTGATTTTCGCTTAGTCGGCTTCGACGATATCGAGGATTGCGAACAGTCCTTTCCCGCTCTCAGCTCGGTCCGCTGCAATATCGGTTCGTTCGGCCAACGGAGCGCCGAGAGCATCATCAACTGGCTGGAGAACGGCCGCCGTCCGCCGCCCGAGACCTACACCCCGGTCACGCTGGTCGCGCGTGCTTCAAGCCTGGGAACAAGCCCTTAGGAGACCTGTGCGCGGGTAGTTCTGGACGAGGCAGTTTGTTTTTGATTCCCTCAATTCGCTGAATGGATCGAGGTGCAAGATGGGTCGTCGTCGGATTGGCCAGGAAACACTAGGGTTTGTTACCGAGCGCGGCGGACGACATAGCTGTCTTGACGATCTGGTGACGCTGATCGACTGGGTTCCGGTTGAGAGGCGGCTTGGCGTGATCCCTTGCGCCGCAAAGGGCGAGCCGTCTTGGCCGCCGCTGGTTCTGTTCAAGGCGATGCTCATTGCCGTCTGGCACGACCTCTCCGATGTCAAGCTTGCCGAAGCCCTGGATGACCGGGCGTCGTTTCGGCGGTTCTGCGGGTTTTCGGCTTCGGAGCCGACGCCGGAGCGTACGGCCTTCGTGCGCTTCCGGAAGACGCTTATTGCGCATGGGCTGGACAAATCTCTGTTCGAGGAGGTCACCGGCCAGCTCAAAGCCAAGGCGGTTCGGGTCAAGACCGGCACGCTTGTCGATGCCACGATCATCGCATCCGCCAGCGAAAATGACGGCGATGCGCATTGGGTCAAGCACAAGGGCAAACCAGCGGTTCACGGCTTCAAAGCCCATGTCGGCGCCGATGCCGAGACTGGCCTGGTGGAGGAGGTCGCCGTCACGCCCGCCAATGTCAATGATGGCAAGGCCGGTCCGGATGTGCTGCCGGACGATCCCGGCGAGGTGTTTGCTGACAGCGCCTATCGGGGCCATCATTTCGGTGACGCCGTCCGCGCCAAAGGCGGCACGCCGCGCGTCGTGGCGACGGGCATGTGGGGACACGGCGCGACCGAAGCCCTGGCCCGCCTCGAGGCCTGGAACCGGCCCATCCATCGCATACGAGGCCGGATCGAGAAAATCTTCGGCACATGGAAGCGAAGCTATGGCCTTCGTCGCATGCGATGGTCAGGACTGGCAAAGGCCGCCGTTCAGGTCCGTCTCACCGCCATCGCCTATAACCTCAAACGTGGTCTGGCGATCGCCGCGGTTCGATAATCACGGCAACGCGGAACGGCTTGGGGCTGCCATGCAGCCATATCCTGCTAAACCGCAGGAGCCCACGAAAACTGAAATCAGATGCACATCAGAAGCCTGCGCGAACCGCGCACAGGTCTCTCTCTAGGAGACCTGTGCGCGGGTAGTTCTGGACGAGGCAGTTTGTTTTTGATTTCCTCGATTTGCTGAATGGATCGAGGTGCAAGATGGGTCGTCGTCGGATTGGCCAGGAAACACTAGGGTTTGTTACCGAGCGCGGCGGACGACATAGCTGTCTTGACGATCTGGTGACGCTGATCGACTGGGTTCCGGTTGAGAGGCGGCTTGGCGTGATCCCTTGCGCCGCAAAGGGCGAGCCGTCTTGGCCGCCGCTGGTTCTGTTCAAGGCGATGCTCATTGCCGTCTGGCACGACCTCTCCGATGTCAAGCTTGCCGAAGCCCTGGATGACCGGGCGTCGTTTCGGCGGTTCTGCGGGTTTTCGGCTTCGGAGCCGACGCCGGAGCGTACGGCCTTCGTGCGCTTCCGGAAGACGCTTATTGCGCATGGGCTGGACAAATCTCTGTTCGAGGAGGTCACCGGCCAGCTCAAAGCCAAGGCGGTTCGGGTCAAGACCGGCACGCTTGTCGATGCCACGATCATCGCATCCGCCAGCGAAAATGACGGCGATGCGCATTGGGTCAAGCACAAGGGCAAACCAGCGGTTCACGGCTTCAAAGCCCATGTCGGCGCCGATGCCGAGACTGGCCTGGTGGAGGAGGTCGCCGTCACGCCCGCCAATGTCAATGATGGCAAGGCCGGTCCGGATGTGCTGCCGGACGATCCCGGCGAGGTGTTTGCTGACAGCGCCTATCGGGGCCATCATTTCGGTGACGCCGTCCGCGCCAAAGGCGGCACGCCGCGCGTCGTGGCGACGGGCATGTGGGGACACGGCGCGACCGAAGCCCTGGCCCGCCTCGAGGCCTGGAACCGGCCCATCCATCGCATACGAGGCCGGATCGAGAAAATCTTCGGCACATGGAAGCGAAGCTATGGCCTTCGTCGCATGCGATGGTCAGGACTGGCAAAGGCCGCCGTTCAGGTCCGTCTCACCGCCATCGCCTATAACCTCAAACGTGGTCTGGCGATCGCCGCGGTTCGATAATCACGGCAACGCGGAACGGCTTGGGGCTGCCATGCAGCCATATCCTGCTAAACCGCAGGAGCCCACGAAAACTGAAATCAGATGCACATCAGAAGCCTGCGCGAACCGCGCACAGGTCTCCCCTAGAGCGGGATGAATTTACCTCCGCTCATAACCGGCTGTTTGAAATAGTTTGCGCATTCCTGATGCGTGATGCGGGCGAGGATATCGCCGATGGATGAGCAGACCGCGTCGAAGCTTCGGGCTGCGGCCTTGCGCAGCCAGTGCTTGAGCTTGGCGAAGACCTGCTCGATCGGGTTCAGGTCTGGGGAGTATTTCGGTAGGAAGAACAGCCTTGCCCCGACCTCTCGGATGGCTTGGCGGACGGCTTTGCCCCGGTGGCTGCCGAGATTGTCCATGATGACGATGTCGCCGGCGCGAAGCGATGGAATCAGCATCGTCTCGACATAGAGACGGAACCGTTCGCCATTGATCGGACCATCGAACAGGCAAGGGGCCTCGATGCGGTCAGCGCGGAGCGCCGCCAGAAAAGTCATGGTTCTCCAGCGGCCATGCGGGACCTTGGCTCTCAGCCGCCGGCCCCGCGCAGCCCATCCTCTGAGCGGAGCCATGTTGGTCTTGGTCCAGAGCCTGTCCCCGCGAAAGC
>CAVYXF010000007.1:0-139157 GCA_963772335.1 uncultured Alphaproteobacteria bacterium
GCGAGCAAAGAACTCTGCCCGTCGGCAGCTTGTCAAACGACGCGCACGCCAACAAGCGCCAGGCACTGTGAGCCCCACCATTCATCCGAAATAGGCCTCGCGAAGCTCGCCCCGGCCGGCGAGTCCGGCCGGGGTGCCGTGAGCGACCACCCGGCCTTTCGACAAGACATAGCCGTAATGGGCGATGGCGAGGGTCTGATGCACGTTCTGCTCGACCAGGAACACCGTGATGCCGCGCTCATTGATCTGGCGGATGATGTTGAAATTCTCCTTCACCAGAAGTGGGGAAAGCCCGAGCGATGGCTCGTCGATCAGCAGCAGCTTGGGCGCCCGCATCAGTCCGCGACCGATCGAGACCATGGCCTGCTCGCCGCCGGACATCGTCCCTGCCAGTTGGAGACGGCGTTCGGCCAGGCGCGGAAACAGGTCGAAAATCCCCTCCATGCGCGAGCGCGTGATGCTGCCGGACTTCTCCTGATAGGCGCCCAGGCGAAGGTTTTCTTCGACGGTCAGCTTGGGAAAAACTTTGCGCCCCTCGGGGATGCAGGCGACGCCGGCCGCGATCACCTTGTGGGTCGCGAGCCCCGCGATCTCCTGGCCGTCGAAAGTGATGCGGCCCGCGCGCGGGGGCGTCAGGCCGAGAATGGAGCGGATCAGCGTGGTCTTGCCGGAGCCGTTGGAGCCGAGGAGGCAGGTGATGCTGCCGGGCTCGATCGACAATGATACGTCCTCGAGCACGTTCGCTTTATCGTAGGCGGTATAGACGCCCTCGATGTCGAGGCGCGCGCTCATCAGGCAACTCCCAGATAGGCTTCCTGCACCTGCGGATCGGCGGCGATCTGCCGGTAGGGACCCTCCGCGATCTTGCGGCCGAAATTGAGCACAACACAGCGGTCGGTGATGCGCTCGATCACCCCCATTTCGTGCTCGACGATCACGATCGTGGGGTTCTTGTTGCGGTCGCGCACCAGCAGGATGTCATCCATCAGCTCCTTGGTCTCGTCCTGGGTCATGCCCGCCGACGGCTCGTCAAGCAGAAGCAGTTTCGGCTGGCTGATCAGCGCCCGGCAGATCTCGATGCGGCGGCGGTCGATCATCGGCAGTCCGGCCACCGGCTCGAACATGAAGTCGGCCAATTGCGGCTCGAACACGTTGAGCAGCGCGCGCGCAGAAGCATAGGCAGCCTCGAACTCGGCCTTGAAGCTGTTGCGGCGGATGAGATTGAACCACAGGCCCTGGTTGAGGCGCTTGTGGTTGCCGATCATGATGTTGTCGAAGATCGACAGCGGCAGCGACAGGCGCGAGCGCTGGAACGTTCGGGAAATGCCGGCGTCATAGACCGCGCGCGGCGAAGCCCCGGTGATATCGCGGCCGTCGAAGCTGACGCTGCCTTCATCGGCACCGTAGATGCCGGTGACGACGTTGAAGAACGTCGTCTTGCCCGAGCCGTTGGGGCCGATCAAGCCGAGGATCTCATTTGGAAAAACGGTAAGCTCGAGATGATCGAGCGCCACCACGCCGCCGAAGCGGCGAGTCAGCCCTTTCGCTTCCAGGAGCGCAGTCATGGCCGCCACCCCGGAAAATAGCGGCGCACCGGGCGCGGTAAGAGACCCTCGGGCCGGAACAGCAGCACCGCCATGACCAACAGGGCGTAGAGCAGGAAGCGGTATTCCTGGATGGTCTGCAGCTTCTCCGGTACCACCACCACGATGAGGGTGGCGACGATCAGCCCCCACGGATTACCGATGCCGCCAAGGAGCAGGATCGACACCAATATGAGCGAATCCGCGAAGGTGTAATTGTTCGGCGCGACGAAGCTGCCGACCATGCCGAACAGCGCGCCGGCGATGCCTATGAGGAAGTTGCCGATCAGAAAGGCGGTGATCTTCCAGCGCACAATGTCGAGCCCGAAGCAGCTTGCCGCCGTTTCGTCGAGCCGCAACGCGTCGAAATTCAGGCCGATCCAAGAGCGCTCCAGCCGTCTCACCAGGATGAACGTACCGATCAGCAGCAGCAGCGCGACGACAAAGTAGTTCATGTAGAACGACAATGAGATGGGACCGATGTCGATGTTGTCGTTGAACGACCAGCCGAGGATCTCCATCCCCGGCACCTGCATCCCCTGCGGTCCGCCGAGGACGTCGTTGACCTCGAGGAAGGTCTTGAACAGCAAGGCAAAGGCGATGGTGACGACCGCCGCGTAGTGCCCGCGCGTGCGCAGCACTGGCAGAAGCAGCATCGACCCGATCAGCGCGGCAACGAGGCCGCCGATGAGCAGCACCAGGAGGTGCGGCAGCGCGGTGTAGGTGTTGAGGACCGCAGACGTATAGGCCCCCATGCCGAAGAACGAGGCGCCGGCGAAATTGAGCACGCCCGCATAGCCGAACTGGATATTCAGGCCAAGCGTCGCCACGCTGTAGAGCAGCACCGTTACCAGGAGCAGCAGGACAAAATGGTCCTCGTGAAAATAGGCGCCGACCATCACCGCCGCACCTAGGGCAAACACCGCGAGCGTGTCTTCGCGCTCAACGAAGGAGCGACTGACCGGATCGATGAGGCCGAACCAGGCGGCTGCGACGACCACCGCCATCCCGGCGCCGAGCAGCGCGATGATGACTTGCTGTTCCTCGGCGGCAAGCAATTCGATCAGATAGCCGGTCGCCACCGCCAGGGCGATCAGGCCGGGCAGCAGGCTAGCGCGTGTCGGGTTCGCAGCGGAAGGGGTCATACGCGCTCGCTGATCTTTTCCTGGATCAGGCCGGTTGGGCGCCAGGCCATGATGGCGATAACCACCGCGAAGGCGAACACGTCTTTGTAGGCGCTGGCGAATGGAAGCAGCACGGTGCCGACAATCTGCAGGCCGGCGAACAGGAAGCCGCCGAGAATGGCGCCATAGATGCTGCCAAGCCCCCCGATGATCGCGGCCGAAAAACCGATCACACCAAGATAAAGGCCGATGCCGAAATTGATCTCGTTGTAATAAAGTCCGTTCATCACACCGGCGAAGGCGGCGAGCGCCGAGCCGATCGCGAAGGTGATCAGCACGATGGCGGTGAAGTTGATGCCCATCGTGCGAGCGGTCTCCTCGTCCTGCGCCACGGCGCGGATGGCGAGGCCGAGCTTGGTGCGGTTGAGCAGGAATTGCAGCCCGACGATCACCAGCACGCCGGCGGCGAGCATCATCACATTGTCGAGGCGCAGATTGAACCCGCCCAGGTCGATCGAGCTGCGGGGCAGCAGCGCCGGGAACGGCTTGGGGTTGGCGCCCTGCGGATAGAACAGGCGCACCGATTCGCGCAGCACCGTCCCCAGCATCAAGGTGATGAGCAGCGTGTTGAGCGCCGGGGCGGAACGCAGCGGCATCACCAGGAAGCGCGCGATCAGCATGCCGAGCACGGCCATGCCGCCCGTTGCGACGAGAATCATCAGGATGAGGTTGATCCAGGGCGATGTAACGGCCGCGGCCTGCAGCCCGATGAAGGTGGCAAGCGCGGAAAAGGCGCCGACGGTGAGCACGTCGCCATGGGAGAATTTGATGACGTCGAGCACGCCGAAGAACAGCGTGAAGCCGACGGCGACCAGGGCATACATTATGCCGAGCATCAGCCCGTTCATGACATATTGGGCGAACAGCCCGGCGCTCATGGTGCGGGGATCTACCTAAAGAGGGCGCAAGGCGGACCCGGCAGGCTCCGCCCCGCCATTGCTGTTATTTCTGGCCGGGCAGCTTGCGCTTGCCGCTGGCGTATTCGCTCTCATCCCATTCGACGAATTTGCCGTCCTGCACGACGTATTTCGTAATCACTGGGACCGTGTTCTGGCCGTGATCGTCGAAGGTCACCTTGCCGACGATGGTGTCGCGATCCTTCACGTCGCCAAGCTCGGCGACGACTTTCTTGCGGTCGGGCCCGACCTTCTCGATGGCGTCGATGATCATGTTCATCGCCGCATAGGCGAAGGCGCCATAGGCTTCCGGCGGATTGTCGTAATTCTGGGCGTTATACTTTTCCAGGAAGAATTTGCCGCCCGGGAGCTTCTCGGTCGGCGCGCCTTCGCGGAAGGCGAGCACGCCTTCGGCCAGCGGACCAAGGCCCTGGATGAAGGCATCGGAGACAATGCCGGAGGTGCCGTCGAACACCGCATTGATCCCGAGCTTATCCATCTGCGAGCGGATGCGCACGCCGATCGGCGTCAACCCGCCGAAATAGATCACTTCGGGATTGAGCGACTTGATCTGGGTCAGCTCAGCGGTGAAGTCCTGCTGGTCGGCGGTGACGCCGAAAGTGCCGACGATCTTGCCGCCAAGCTCGTTCAAGGACTTGCTGAAATATTCGTTGTGGCCCTTGCCGTAGTCGGTGGTGTCGTGGATCACCGCCACGGTCTTGTAACCAAGCTTGGTGATCAGCTCGGCGTTGACCTGATTCTGGTTGATCATCGTGCCGTTGACGCGATGAACTTCGGAATATTTGTTCCGATACGTGATATCGGGCAGCACTGCGCCCCATACGATCACCGGGAGGCCGAACTTGTGATAGGTGTCGACTGCGGCGATGGCGGCGGCGGAGCAGTAATGGGTGGCGGCGCCGATGATCTCGCGATCAGCTGCCATTTTGGTCGCGACCTGCACCGCGACATTGGGTTTGCACTCGTCGTCAAGCACGACGAGCTCGTATTCGTATTTCGCGTTCGCGTCGGCGTTACGCAGCTTCACCGCCAAGTCCGCGGAGTTGCGACCCCCGAGACCGTTGACGGATACGCCGCCGGTGAGCGGTCCGATGAAGCCGACCTTCACCTTGTCTTTCGCTTCCACTGACATGGTCAGCACGGCGCTGAGCACCGCCGCCAAAGCAATCGCTCTCAGCATGACGCTCCCCTTTCGCTCTTTGTTATCCGTAAGACATTATTGCAGGCTGCGAATAGGAAGGTAAATCGGATCACCGTGAGCCGCGAGTGGTCTGCGCGTCCCAAATACAAATTTCGCGCATACGGAGTCGTCTCGCGCTAAGAGGAACGGGCGCGCAGGCGCTTGAGCTCCTGGAAGGTTGCGGTGACGTCACGGAGAACGGCTGCGATGCCGGCAAAGCGTCCTTCAGCGCCGTGGATCGGTGTCACCGTGAATTGAATGGAGAGTGCCTCGCCGGATTTGCTGGTTGCAGGCACCGCCAACAGTTCAGCCGGCCCATGCAGTCCCTGCCCTGTCTCCATCATATGATGATAGCCACTCCAATGTCGCTCGCGCAGCCGCTCCGGGATAATGATGTCGAGTGAACGGCCGATGGCTTCGTCTGCTGAAAAGCCAAAAATGCGCATCGCGCCGGCGTTCCAGAAGCGAATGACGCCCCTGTGATCCGCGTAAATGACCGCGTCGGGAATGGTCCGGATGACCGTCGCGCCCAGTCGCGCGAGTTCGTCGTCGTCCAGCCCGCTCACCTCCGTGGGCTGCTGCGCCTCGCCCTCTGCCGGAAAGCCGAGATAGGCGGGGCCTAGCTCATGCATGAAGCAGGGCGGAGACGCATAGCATCCCTGATCCTCATCCTCTTCTGTTCCCATCGGATTGGCTCCTATGCTCCGGCGTGTGGTGTCGATGCGCCGCCTCGCAGTCTGAGGCGCTCCCCCTTCAGCAGCAGCATGCCATGATGGCCGGCTATGCCGATCTCCAGGCTTTCGGCAATCCGGTGCGCCCGCTCTATGAAGTGCTCGGCGGCGGCCCCGGGACAGAGTTCGCGCGCTACGTCCTCGAAGAGAGCGAGCCAGCGGTCGAAGTGCTCAGCGTGGACCGGTAGGGGAAGATGCTTCTCCATCGGGCGTCCGTGATAGCGCCCGCTGAGAAGGGCAACGGACGACCAGAAAGCGCACATGCGATGGAGATGCGGCTCCCAATCAGTGATATGCACGGCGAAGATAGGGCCAAGCACTTCGTCCCGGTGGATCCTCGCGTAAAACGTGCGAACGAGCCTTTCAATCATAGCCTCGTCGATGCCGGTGCGCTCGACGATCTCGGCTGTTGCTTGTGCTCTTCGCTCCGTTGAAGTCATGATTGCTCCGAATAGGTATCTGGTATACCTATTAACATCGCCACGCGGTCTTGCCAACGGGTATCGGGATCGAAGCATGCAACTCACGGCATTCACGGATTTTGGCCTGCGCGCGCTGATGCGCCTCGCGGGAGAGCCTGAGCGGAGCTTTTCTACCGACGAAATTGCCCGGGAATTCGGCCTTTCCCGCAATCATCTGATCAAGATCGTGGGTAATCTCGCTGCTGCAGGTTTCGTAGCGACGCGGCGCGGATCCGGCGGCGGCTTCCGGCTTGCCCGCCCGGCTGATCGCATCACCATCGGTGAGGTCGTCAGGGCTCTGGAATCGCGCTATCCACTCGTCGAATGCTTTCGATCCGATGGCGGCGCCTGCAAGCTCATGCCCGGATGCCGCCTGAAAGCGAAACTTGCAGCGGCACGCGAGGCGTTCTTTGCGGAACTCGATGGAACGACGCTCGCACAATGTGCTTATCCGAGCCGGGCGGAGATGAATATAGGTCGGGTTGCATCTTGAGGCGATCAGCAACTCACCAATAACCAGGTGCAAGCACAGGCTCGTCGGCAGCTTTTAGGGCATCATGAAGTCGGCACATCCTTCGCCATCGTGATGTCAAGCCGCATGCTTCTATTCTGGCTCTCTGCGCTTACCTTCACGCCAGTTGTTTCCTTGAATGGCAGCTTCGAGGCGAGGGCCATCGTGGCGTGCGCGAGCGTACACGGCCGGTTCTGGTCCACGAGCCGCCGCTTCTCTCTATCGAGCGATCAGCCAGAAGGCGGTGATTTCTGACGTCGCCAAAACGCGAGCCCGAGACGGCCATGGGCCAAAAACAGGTCATGCTCGCCGTTCAAGCCTGATGATCAACGCACCTGCCGCTGCGCAGCGCCGTCACACCGCGTGGCGCTCGAGGTCGGCCCACTTGAAGGCGATGCCGTGGCCGGGCCGGTCGGGGGCGACCGCCTTGCCCTCGCGCATCGTGAGCGGCTCGGCGATGTAGGCGTCGAGGCCGAAGCCATGCGTCTCAAGATAGCTGCGATTGGGCGCGGCGGCGAGCAGGTGCACCGTTACGTCGTGCGCGCCGTGCGAGGTGACCGGCAGATTGAATGCTTCGGCTAAATGGGCAATCTTCATGAACACGGTGACGCCGCCGCAGTTGGTGACGTCTGGCTCTGGATAGGTGACGCCGCCCTCGGCGATCATCTGTTTGAACTCCCAGAGCGTGCGGAAATTCTCGCCCGTCGCGATAGGCACGCCGCCATCGCGCACGATGCGCACGTGACCGGCCACGTCATCGGGGATCGTCGGCTCCTCAAGCCAGACCAATTCGAACTCGCGCAGCGCACGGGCGCGGCGGACGGATTCGTCGGCGGTCCATTTCATGTTGGCGTCGACCATCAGCGGGAACCCGTCGCCGAGGTGCTTGCGCATGGCGGCAATGCGCGCGACGTCCTCCTTCAGCACTTCGCGGCCAACCTTCGTCTTGATGGCGCGGAAGCCCTTCTTCAGATTGTCGTCAGTCTGCTTCAGGAGCTCGGGGATGGCGAAGTCCAGGTCGATGCCCCCCGCATAGCATGGCACGGCCGGATCGTTGCCGCCGAGCAGCTTGTAGAGCGGCAGCTTCGCGCGTTTGGCTTTCAGATCCCACAGCGCCATGTCAAACGCCGAGAGCGCAAGCACGCTCGGACCGCCACGCCCGCCATAGTGAAGTCCCCACCACACGTCCGTCCATACCGCCTCGATGAGGTCCGCGTCGCGGGCGGTGACCAGATCGGGGACCTCGCGGCGCAGAATGTCGGCGATCGCGCCGCCGTTGCGCCCGGTCGTGTAGGTGTAGCCCATGCCCTCCTCCCCGTCGGCATCGGTGACGCGCACGGTGATCACCTCGAATGCGGTCATTACGCCGTGGGTGGAGTCGGACAGTGCGACGGGCAGCGGCACGCGGTAGTGGCCGGTAACGAGCTTGGTGATGGCGGGCACGGACGTATTCCTCCGGGTGGTTTTGCGCTGATGCGCCGAACGTTAGATAAAGGTACGCGCGGCGCAAGAGGCGGCGCCGAATTGCGGATGGGCGACGCTTGGCGGTGAGCGGTTGGTCACAGCAGCGTGGCGGTACCGCGCGCTTGCGGCGACGCTTACCCCTTTTCAGCCGGCGACGCGTCGGCGATCAGCAGCGGCTCGGCCTAGAACGCATCGATGAGATCGACGCCCGTGGCGAGCTGAGGTCGCGAATCATAACGAAGACATCATTGGTTCCTCGCAGATGACAATTTTCTCTGCCTCGTGCCGGTCGGCGAGCCGAGGCCAGCTAGTTCTCTCGATGTCTGGATCGGGGGTCAAGACCTGCCTGGAGCGCCGCGCGGACTGATCGCCGCGATGAGGCGAGAGCCGTCGTGCCAGGGGCGAGCCCGGGCGGGCCGGTTCTGCTCCACAAGCCGGTGCGCCTCTTCCTCGCGCGATTAGCCCGAAGGCGGGTGTTTGCGACTGTGCCTGAACGCAAGCGCTGGGCCGCCTTGGGCCATAAGGGGACGCCTGTTACACTTGCCCACCAACCAATAGCGCGTCCGTTGTGAGAGGATGTTTGTCTGTCCTAGGCGACGCCTCGATCACGTCTTTAGTAAGCTATACGGATAACTGTCATTGACAACGCCTCGGCGCGCACCTATAGTTAGCCGAATGGATAACTTATCATCGCAGCTTGACCATGTGTTCGGCGCTCTTGCGGACCCGACCAGGAGAGCGATCCTTGCGCGCCTCAGCGAAGGGGAGGCGTCGGTCGGGGAACTCGCCCGACCATTTGCCATGGCGCTGCCTAGCCTGATGAAGCACATCCGGGTGCTTGAAGCTGGCGGCCTCGTGGAGTCCCACAAGAGTGGGCGTGTTCGGACCTGTCGGTTGAAACCAGCGGCCATGACCCACGCCGAACGTTGGCTGGTCGAGCAGCGCGCGGTCTGGGAGGCCCGCCTCGATCGGCTCGAAGCCTATGTGAACACGAAGCCGCGCAAGAGAGGTCGAGATGGTTGACCTGCTCCAACGGCAGCTGCCATTCGCAGTCGCGAAGATCTCCAAGGGGCTCGCAAGCATCCTCGACGCTACTGGATCGAACCTGACATTTAAGTCCCGACACGCTACTCCCGAAACGAGCTTAACCATTAAGATGTCAGGTCAATTCGATCCACCAACAAAAAGGTAGGGGTTCGGACCGTGAGGGACGAACCACTGCCGTCGCATACTCATGCCAATCAAAGGATTTGATCATGACCTCGTCCACCAACCCCGCGCTTGCCCAATGGGCGCTCGATCGCGAAATCGTCCTCTCACGGGTCATAAGTGCACGTTGCGATGTCGTGTTTTCAGCGTGGACCGACGCAAACCATCTGCCAAATTGGTTCGGACCGGCCGGTTTCCAAATCGAGACAAAGGAGATCGACATCCGCGTTGGTGGGCTGTGGCGCTTCGACATGATTGCGCCGGGTGGCCGGCGCTATCCCAACCGCATGCAATTCCGCCGTATCGAGCCGCCGACCCTGATCGAGTTTGATCACGGAGCGGATGACCCTGATGATCCGGGGCAGTTCCGGACGACCATCACGTTCGACGAGCAGAGCGACGGCAAGACTGTGATCACCCTGCGCCGGTTGCATCCAACCAAAGCTCAACGCGATGCGGGCATCGGCTTTGGCGCAGTCGAATACGGTTACCAGACGCTCGAAAAGCTCGCCCGCCATGTCGGGTCATTGCGTGCATAGAGCGTGTGCTGCGGGATCGGTACCGGCAGCAGTTCGAACAAAGCAGGAAGCGGTCGGGTTGGGTCAGATTCGGTCGACCGCTGGGGAGCGTTGTTCGTTGGCAACGAGGCGCAAGCGGTCTTCGGTTCCTAGCCTCGATAGCCGCTTTGGGCTCCACGGAAGCCGTCGGGTGAATAGGTAAGGATCATCGCCCTTGTGGTGTGGGTCTACATTATGGAAATTTCGTCGACGACGGCTCTGGCGCGGCATGGGACTTGCTCAAATATTTCGCGTTGGCGAATGGCCGTCCCCCTCATACCAGCATGATCGCCAGGTCACATTTCACGTAGGTACAATTGTGGCTTGCTGGCGCGAGGCGTACACTGACCTCACAACAATAAAACCTTTCGTTGGAGGAAATGTCATGCTCCGCAGCTCACTCTTCGGGCTATCCCGGTTTTCCAGGACAGCATGCGCCCTGCTTGGCGGCCTACTCTTTGCCGGCGCGAATGCGCCGGTACAGGCTCAGGACAAGGAGCCGATCAAGATCGGCGTCATCGCCGAAGCGCAGGCGGTCGCCGGCTCGTCGATCCCACTCGCCGCCCAACTCGCCGCCGACGAGATCAACGCCAAGGGCGGTGTCGACGGGCGCAAGGTCGAGATTATCACCTATGATGATCACTCCGCCTCGGCCGATGCGGTCCGTGCCTTCCAGCGCGCGGTTAGCGAGGACAAGGTCAATGCGGTGATCGCCAGCTATATCAGCGAGATCGTGTTGGCGCTGGAGCCCTGGGCGGCGCGCATGAAGACTGTCATGATCACCCCTGGGGCCGCCTCCGACGTGATCACCGCCAATATCGCCAAGGACTACGAGCACAACAAATACACCTTCCACGGCTATCTGACCTCCGGCTCGCTCGCCAAGCTGGTCTGCCAGGCGGCCAAGGACCTGCTGGTCACCCAGCTCAAGATGAAGTCGGCCGTGATCATGAGCGAGGACGCCGCCTGGACCACCCCGCTCGACGCCGGCTATGAGAAATGCCTGCCCGACATCGGGCTGAAGGTGCTCGACCACATCCGCTTCTCGCCCGACACCACCGACTTCACGCCGATCTTCAACCGGATCGAGGGTCTCAAGCCCGATGTGATGATCACCGGCATTTCCCATGTCGGCACCCAGCCGACGGTGCAGTGGAAGAACCAGCAGGTGCCGATCCCGATGTTCGGCATCTCCTCGCAGGCCACCAATTCCAATTTCTGGAAGGACACCAATGGCGCGACCGAAGGCGTGCTCTATCAGGGCGTCTCCGGCCCGGACGTGGCGACCACGCCCAAGACACTGCCGTTCGTCGAGGCCTTCAAGGCCAAATACGGCAACTTCCCGTCTTATTGCGGCTACACCGCCTATGACGAGGTCTACTACATCACCGATGCCATCAAGCGCGCCGGCTCGAGCGACAGCGACAAGCTGGTCACGGCGATGGAAGCCACCGACTATGTCGGCACCATCGGGCGGATCTCGTTCCAGCCGAAGGGCGATCCGCAGGTCCATGGCCTGAAAATCGGCCCCGGCTTAATCACCGGGCTGATGCTGCAGTGGCAGGACGGCAAGCAGGTCAATCTGTGGCCGGCCGATCTCGCCAACGGCAAGCTGACCTTCCCGTCTTTCATCAAAGTCCAGGCCTCCAACTAGCTGAAAGGGGAACCCCCGGCACATCACCCGGGGGTTTTTCACATCAATCCGAACGCAGCCAGCCCGAGCCGGGATCACCGGCCACCTGATCGCCGAAGTGGTCTGGAGCGGATCGATCTCCGGAGGGAGTTGAAAGTTTGCTGGCCCTTCAGATCCTCATCGATGGCTTCGCGATCGGCGCGCTCTATGCGTTGGGCGCGACCGGCTTCACGCTGATCTTCGGCGTCTCCGGCGTCCTCAACCTCTCGCATGGCGCGCTGATGGTCGCCGCCGCCGTCGCGGCCTGGGCGGCGGGCAGCGATCTCGGCTTCAACCCTTATGCCGGCGCGGTGTTCGGCGTGGCGGTGAGCGTGGTGCTGGCGCTCGTGACCTACGCCTTCGTCATCCAGCCGGTGCAGCGCTCGCGCGCGATCCGCAATGAGGAGCGCGAGATCTTCATCCTCACCGCAACGCTGCTCTGGGGCATCATCATCCAGGAGCTGATCGCCTATTTCTTCACCAGCAACGCCAAGACCGTGCTGCCGATCGTCGAGGGCGTGGTCGACATCCTGGGCGTCAGGACGCCGTCGAACGAGATCTTCACCGCCATCGTGTGCTGGCTGTCGATCGCTATCCTCTGGCTGCTGGTCAATCGCACCCGTGCCGGCAAGGCGGTGCTCGCCGCCTCGATGAATGCGCGCGGCGTCACCCTGCTCGGCATCGAGCTGTCCTGGATCTATATTGCGGTGTGGATCATCTATGGCGTGCTGGCCGGGATCGCCGGGGTGCTGCTCGGCATGTTCCTCGGCGTCAGCTCCTACAGCGTCGGACCGCTCACCGGCAGCGCCTTCTCCATCGTGGTGCTGGGTGGGCTCGGCAGCGTCACCGGCTCGCTGATCGCCGCTTATGTGGTCGGCTATATCGAGACGCTGACCGCCTATCTGATCTCGCCGGCCTACCGCTTCATCCCCTCGCTGCTGCTGCTCGTCATCGTCATGTATCTGCGGCCGCACGGCCTGCTGGGGAGGCGCTGAGATGGTCGCTCGCCTGCTCAAGGCGCCGCTGTTCTGGCTCGCTGTTGCCGCGATCGTCGTCGCCACGCTGGTGCCGCTATGGGCCTCGTTCTATGTGCTGGGCCTGCTCACCATCGCCTATTATTTTGGCGTGTTCTCGATGTCCTGGGACCTGCTGTTCGGCTTTGCCAATGAGGTGAATTTCGGCCCGACCTTCCTGCTGGGTCTGGGCGCCTACACCGCCGGCATCGTCGACAACCGCTTCGGCCTTCCCTTATGGATTTGCATCGCGCTCGGCACGCTCGCGGCGATGATCGCCGGGCTGGTGCTGGCGCTGCCGGCGCTCAGAGTCAGCGGCCCCTATTTCAGCCTGACCACCGTCGTCGCGGTCTTGATCCTGCAGAACCTGATCGTGGTGTTCGCCGACCTCACCGGCGGCGAGATCGGCCTCACCGTCCCCGACGTGATCACTATCGATGCGGCAGCCAATTACTGGCTGGCGCTCGGCTTCATGGTGGTGAGCGGCGCGATCCTTTATACGCTGTCGCGATCGCCCGTCGGCCTGATCCTGCAGGCGAGCGGCCAGGACAAGATCCAGGCGGGCGCACTGGGCTTCAACGTGGCCAAGCACAAGCTCGTCGCGTTTCTGATCAGCGCCTTCTTCTCGGGCATGGGCGGTGCGCTCCTAGTGTTCTACATGGGCACCGCATCGGTCTCGACCCTGATTGACATTGCGGTCGGCGTGCAGATCATCATCGCCGCGGTGCTCGGCGGGCGGCGCACCATCATCGGCGCCGCGCTCGGCTCGATCTTCCTGATCGCGCTCACCGAGGCACTGCGCCCGACCGGCGAGTTGGCGACGCTGATCGTGTCGATCGTTGCGCTGCTGGTGGTGCTGTTCTTCCCCAACGGCTTCTTCGGCATGATCGCCAGGCGGGAGCGGGCATGAGCGAGCAGGCGACAAGCTGGCGGACAGCGGAGCAGACGCGCATCAAGCCGCAGGCAGCGCCCTGTCTCACCGTGAGCGGCCTCACCAAGCGCTTCGGCGGCCTCGTCGCTGTCAACCAGCTCGATTTCGCGCTGAATCGCGGCGAGATCCTTGGGCTCATCGGACCGAACGGGTCGGGCAAGTCCACGGTTATGCGGCTGATCATGGGGCTGGAGCGGCCGACCGCCGGCTCGATCGTGCTGGACGGCGAGGAAATCGCGGGCCTGCCCCCGCACAAAGTGGCGCGCAAGGGCGTCGGCCTCGTGTTCCAGCATTCGCGTCCGCTGCAGCGTCAGACCGTGTTCGAGAACATCAAGCTGGCGCTGCTGCCCGACAGCCTGATCTCGCTGTTTGCCGACCCGGAAGTGGACGACCGCGCCCGCGAGATCGCCGAGAATGTCGGTCTCAGCGCCGTCCTCCAGCGTCGGCCGGCGACGCTCCCCTTCGCCGATCTGCGCAAGCTGGAGCTCGCCAAGGCCATCGCCCGCGATCCACGGGTTGTGCTGGTCGATGAGCCGTTCGCCGGGCTGACACAGAGCGAAATGGCGGCCTTCGCCGACCTGATCCGCCGGTTCCGCGCGGAGGGCCGCGCCGTGCTCCTCATCGACCACAATGTGAAAAGCGTCGCCGCGCTCGCCGACCGGGTGATCGCGCTCTATCTGGGCGAGCGGATCGCGGAGGGTACGGCCGAGGAGGTGATGCAGGACGAGACCGTGCGCCGGGTCTATCTGGGCGGTGCTATCAAGAGCCATGCCCGCCCCGAGGCCTCGTTCAAGGACGCAACGCCGCTCCTGCAGGTGAGGGACGTCTCGGTGTTCTACGGCAAGGCGCAGGCGCTGGAAGACGTCTCGATCCATGTCCATGAGGGTGAGTTCGTCTCGGTGATCGGCATCAACGGCGCGGGTAAGACCACGCTCTTCAACGCGATTTCCGGCTTCGTGCCGTATTCAGGCCAGATCGACTGGGCAAGCGCATCCTTGCGCGGCCGGACCGCAGCGGCGATCGCGCGCGGCGGGATCGTGCAATGCCCCGAGACCCGCGAGCTGTTCGGCGACCTCACCGTGCGCGAAAATCTCGATCTCGGCGGCCAGCACCTCACCAAGCGCGACAGCGAGGAGCGCCGGAGCTGGCTGTTCAACCTGTTCCCGATCCTTGAGGAGCGCCAGAAGCAGAACGCTTCGACGCTCTCCGGCGGCGAGCAGCAGATGCTCACCATCGCCCGCGCGCTGATGACCAAGCCCAAGCTCCTGATCCTCGATGAGCCCACGCTTGGCCTTGCCCCGGTCATCCTGGAACAGATCTCGAACGCGCTGGCGTATTTGCGCCAGACAACTTCGATCACGGTGCTGCTCGGCGAGCAGAACGTTACCTTCGCGCTGCCACATGCCGACCGGGTCTATGTGCTGGAGCACGCACGCATCGTTTGGGAAGGCCCACCGGACCGCTTCGCCGAGGAAATGGGCACCGGCTATCTTTAGCGGCTAACGGATAAGGACTTGCAAATGATGAAGCGCCGATGAACGGAGCGGAAAGGATCGTGCGAACGCCCTGCTTCGGCCATCGCCCCGAAAATCCGCTCCCAAGTTTCTTTCTCGCCGCAGCGGCTGATACCAACGCTCGTTGAGCGTGACTTATTTTGCGGGATTCCCCCTTGCCGCGAATTGTGATTCACCATGGAAAACGGGGGAGGTTTTCCATGGGCGCTGCGATCCGGCTTCGTTCGGACTATTCGGGGGATGATCTGCGCCGGCTTGCAAAGGCGAGCCGCGAGGGAGCGCAGACACGGCGGTTGCTGGCATTGGCAGCGATTTACGACGGCGCCAGTCGCAGCATGGCGGCAAAGATTGGCGGCGTGGGCCTGCAAATCATTCGGGATTGGGTTGTACGCTTCAATGAGCGTGGCCCTGACGGGTTGCTGGACCGCAAGGCTCCCGGCAAGACGCCGCTGCTGACCGATGCGTGGCGCGCTGCCTTGAGCCGGATCGTCGAGGAAGGACCGAAACCTTATCTGGATGGCGTCGTGCGCTGGCGGCTGCTCGATCTGGCGCAATGGCTGTGGGAAGAATTTGGGGTATCGGTGAGCCGGCAGACGCTCGGGCGGGAATTGCGTGCGATGGGCTTCCGTAAACTGTCGGCCCGCCCACGCCATTATGCGCAGAATGCTGAAGCCATTGAGGAATTCAAAAAAACTTCCCCGCCGAGCTGGCGGCGGTCCGGGACAAGATTGGGACAGATGTCGAAATAGAAATCTGGTTCCAGGACGAAGCCCGGATCGGGCAGAAGAACAAGATAACCCGCCGCTGGGCGCGGCGTGGAACCCGGCCCCGTGCGCCGCAGGATCAGCGCACGAAGTGGGCTTACATTTTCGGCGCCATCTGCCCGGCGAAAGGCAAAGGCGCCGGCCTCGTCATGCCCTGGTGCGACACGCCCGCCATGCAGGCGCATCTGCACGAGATCAGCGCCGCGGTGGACCCCGGCGCGCATGCGGTCATTATGCTCGACCAGGCCGGATGGCATATGTCGGCCAGGCTCGAAGTGCCCCGCAACATTACCCTTCTGCCGCTGCCACCCCGTTCGCCGGAATTGAACCCGCAAGAAAATGTCTGGCAGTTCCTGCGGGACAACTGGCTCTCCAACCGAATCTTCAGCTCCTACGACGACATCGTCGCCCATGGCTGCCAGGCGTGGAACAGGCTGACCAGCCAGCCCTGGCGCATCATGTCCATCGGCCTTCGCGACTGGGCTTATGGGTTCTGATCAATGAGCATTGATATGAGCCAGGGGAAGGTGCTCTTCCGCTTCCCGAAGATCTGCGACAGGTCGCGCCGCGGCGTCCGGGTGCGAACGACCCGTGGCCCACGCTGGCGGAAAATTCGCAAGGCCATCTACGGATCGATGTCTGAGATGAAGCGAGGGCCGTCGTGCCGGGGGCGAGCCTGGGCGGCCAGTTCTGCTCCGTTCCTTGGCTAAGTGTTTAAAGTGATTGGCGCGCCCGAAAGGATTCGAACCTCTGACCCCCAGATTCGTAGTCTGGTGCTCTATCCAGCTGAGCTACGGGCGCCTGAAAAGAAATGGCCCATTGTCGAGCATAATGATGTCATAGACCGCCTGGCGGCGGCGGGCGGCTCACTTGAGAGCCGCTAACTGACATTACTAATGTTTCGGGCGACCAAAGGCAAGTGTTCCGCTGCCATTATTTCCCCCACCCTCGCCCTGCGGCCTCACGGCGGCGATGCTGGGGATGCGGACATGGAATGTCGCGCCGGGCAGCGTATCGTCCAGCACGACGTCGCCGCCATGGGCGCGGGCGAGCTCGGCAGAGATGGCCAGGCCGAGCCCCGTCCCACCAGCGCGGCTCGAGCCCTGGAAGGCGCGGAACAGATTGGCGCGGGCGCGCGGCGGCACGCCGGGGCCGTTATCGCGGACAGTGATCACCACCACGTTGCCGTCCTGACGCGCGATGATCCGCAGCTCGGGACGCAGGACATGGGGCGGCGATTCCAGGACCTGCATGGCATTGCGCACCAGATTGGTGAGGATGCGGTAGAGCTGGCCGCGATCGGCGTCGATGTCGAGCGCGGGCTCGGCTTCGACGATCCAGCGAATGCGTCCATGGCCGGGCAGGCCGAAGCCATCGCCGACCTCGTCGAGGAGTGGAGCCAGGGCGAAGCGCTGCCGCTGCGGCTGCTCCTCCTCCGCGCGGCCATAGCGCAGCGTCTCGGTACAGAAATTGATGGCCCGGTCGAGTGAGGCGATGAGCTTGGGAACGAGCTTTTGCGCCATCGGATCATTGCTGGCTGCCAGCCGGTCGGACATGATCTGCGCGCTGGACAGCATATTGCGCAGGTCGTGATTGATCTTGCTGACGGCGAGGCCGAGCGCGGCGAGCCGGCTTTTCTGGCGGATCACCGCGGCCAGCTCCGACTGCATCGCCGCCAGTTCGGCCTCCGCCATGCCGATCTCATCGCGCCGGCCGGAGGGCCGGATGATGCGGCTTGCGTCCTCGGGGCTGGCGCGGAAGCCGACCATGTTCCAGGTGAGGCGTACCACGGGGCGAATGAGAAAAGCGGCCAACGCCAGCCAGACCAGGGTCGCGGTAATCAGCGAGATGACGATCGAGAGCGCGAGAATATTGAGCGCGTAGCGATAAACGGCGGCCGTGAGCGGCCCCTGTGTCATGACGATTTCGACGACGTCGTCGCCGATATCAGGCCGGCCGATCACCCGGATCACACGGTTCGGAGACGAGGTAAACACCCCCAGCGCATCGCTGATCAGGGTAATCCAGGAGGCATTATCGAGATCGAAATGGGCATCCACCATCCCCGGGAGGGTGGTTTGCAGCACCATGCGCCGCGTTTCGCCCCGCCGCACCGCGACGCCATGAACCTGCGCTTTCTCGAGCAGCTGGTCGCGCAGCAGCTCAGGAACCGAGTTGGTAGCCGCCGCTTCCACCGCAAGCGCAGCAATCTGCGCAGCGGCAAGGCGTTCCATCAGCCAGTTCTTGCGGAAATTGGCAACCGACGGCACGAAGATCAGCACTTCCGCAAGCATGACGAAGCCGATCGTCATCAACAGCAGCTTTGCGGAAAGGCCAATACCTAGGCGCGGCGAGGGTGCCGGAGAAGCAGTACCGCTTTCCCTCGCCGCCTCATCCAGATGTTCAGCCGCCTCGGGCGGAGCGGAAATCAACGCACGATCACCCGTTTTTTACATTTCGTTCCCTTTTACCCCAATTTTGCCAGCCAACCAATAATCCGTCGTGGCAGCGGGCTCGTCAGCTTGGGAACGAAATGCATCACAGCCGCGCGTTTGTTTATCTCGGCCAGCGTCGGATAGGGGCTGGTGATGGTTGCCATGGATTTGATGTTGATGCCCTTTTGCATAGCAAGACTCCACATCTGAATAAGTTCTCCGGCATTGTGGCCAACCATGCTCGCCCCTAAGATCCGTCCGCCTCGCGTGGTGATAACCTTGAGAAAACCTTCAGTTTCCCGCTCGGTCTGCGCGCGGTCATTCTCATAATACGGCCAGCGCAGCACCTGGATCTTCTCGCCGTATCTTTTTCTTGCGCCGTCTTCGGTGAGGCCAACATGGGCAAGCTCGGGATCGGTGAACGTCACCCAAGGGATGCTGAGGTGATCGGCACGCACCGGCAGCCGGAACAGCGCGTTCCTTATGACAAGCCCTGCGTGATAATTGGCGATATGGGTAAAATGCGGTCCGTTGATGACATCGCCGATGGCATAGACGCGCCGGTTTGAGGTCTTCAGCCCCGAATTCACCGTGATGCCTTCCGGATTGTACCGGATGCCGGCGGCGTCGAGATTAAGGAAATCGAAACTCGGAAACCGGCCGGTTGCGACCAGGAGGTGGGTTCCGTCAAGCGAATAGGTACGCCCGTCCTTGGCGAACAGCGCACGAATGTTGCCGCCGCGCTGCTCCACCGCCTCCACCCGCGCGTGATCGACGATCCGCACCCCCTCCTCGGCGAGGCGGTTCAGCACCGGGCGGCGCATCTCCGGATCGTCCTTGGCAAGCGGTTCCTCTGCCTCGAGCACCGTCACGTCGCTGCCGAGCCGGCGATAGGCTTGCGCTAGCTCCAGCCCGATCGGTCCGCCGCCGATGATGATCAGATGCCGGAACAGGGTGGTTGCGCCAAAGATCGTCTCATTGGTGAAATAGGGTACGCGCTGCAGCCCTGGAATTGGCGGGATCACGGGCTGCGAGCCGGTGGCGATCACGAACCGGCGCGCCTCGATTTCCATGTCGCCGGCGATCACCGTGTTGCGGTCGCGGAACCTGCCCTCAGCGAGAATCACCCGAACACCCATCCCGGTAAACCGTTCGACCGAGTTGTTCGGTGCAATGGCGGCGATGACATCTTCGATATGCCGCTGCACCGCCTGGTGATCGATTTCCGGCTCGACCGGCCGGATGCCGAACTTATGGGCGTCACGCATGGCCTGGGCGCGCTTGGCGGCAGCCAGCAGCGCTTTGGAGGGCACGCAGCCATAATTGAGGCAATCGCCCCCCATCTTGTGACGCTCAATCAGCACGACCTCAGCGCCGAGCTGCGCCGCACCTGCTGCAACCGACAATCCGCCTGAGCCGGCGCCGATCACGCAAAGATCGGGCTTAAGCTGCACCATGATCCCACCGCCTTGTTTTTTCGTTGGGCCGGATTATGCGCGGCTGGCTTTGCTTTTCCAGAGTTTTTTCAAAAGCACCGGCAGGATTGCGACGAGGCCGAGCAGGAGAAGGGCGATGAGCAGGTGGGGTGTGATGAAGGCGCTGGGGTGGAGATTGAACCGGCAGGGCATATCGGGGCCTGGCGCCTGGCGGAGGCAGTCGAGATAGGCCTGGTGCTGCGCCACCAGCACGTCATCCAGGCCTGCGCCGATGAAGGCAAAGGCCAGTGTGCCGGGAATAATGCCGAGGGCGGTCGCAATCACGAAGTCGCGCAGACGCACCCCGAGCAGGGCCGGTGCCAGATTCATAAACCAGAAGGGAAAAGCCGGAACGAGCCGCAGAAACAGGAGATAACTGAGGGCATCCTTCTGGAATCCGGCGCGCAATCTGCACAGCCAGGCTCCCGCCCGCTGGATCAGCGCTTCGGCGAATACGGTCCTGGCGAGTAAAAAGGAGATCGTCGCGCCCGAGGTTGCGGCGGCAATGGTCATCAGCCCGCCGATGATGCCGCCGAACAGAAAACCGCCGGCCAGCGTCAGTACGGCGGCGGTCGGAAACATCAGCACGATCGCGAGGACATAACTCAGAAAATAGACGAGGAGAGAAAGGGCAAAATTTTGCATTACTAGAGCTCTAAGGCCTTCACGGTGCTCGGCTAGCGATTGCAGCGAGATGTAATGCCGCCCACCAAGGAGAAAGGCCGCCAGAGCCGCAACCAGCAGCGCCGCGAAAAGGCCGAGACGCAGATAGGATACGGGGCGTGCGGGCATGCAATCGCGGTCGATAGGACGCTCCTCCGGGTTCGTTTCTTGCGAGGCGACAATGTCAGACCATAGGGTATTCCGGCCGTGGCTAAAGATACCCTCAATCCTGCGTGAGATGAATTGTACGATTTTGGGGATAGCTAGGATAAAAAGGGCTGCTTGGCACCGGGCAATCCAGCCGAAGCAAATTGACTCCTTACCTCTTGCGTCCCTATATCCAAAGCATCAGCCCAAAATACGAGAGTCGCGCGTTCTGCGAGTTTCGATCGCGAGAGCAGAACAAGGTCAGGAATAGATGGCGAAACGCACTTACAACCCCAGCAATCTGAGGCGCAAGCGCCGCCATGGCTTTCGCAGCCGGATGGCCACCAAGCAGGGTCAGCGTATTCTTGCCCGCCGCAGGGCCAAGGGCCGGAAGCGGCTCAGCGTTTAGCGCAACGCGTGTGGCGGATCTGAAGTTCGCACCAGCATTGCGGCACCCTCTCATGCGATTTTCAGATCCTAAAGCCACACGAGAAATCTTGAGCTTGCTAGTGCCCTTTCGATTCGAAAGTTCGTTCGGATACGCGGCTGGCTCTGACGAACTTTCGAATCGGGACACTAGCATGACGTGCAGTTGAAGACGCTGAAGACCAGTCGTGAATTTCAGCGCGTGCGAACGGGAAACAAGTGGACGGCAAGGGCCTTCGTGCTGCAAGGGCTGGCGCGGCAGGAGGAGGGCGGAGCCGGACCGCGCTTTGGTTTCGCGGTGGGGAGCCGTGCACTTGCGGCCGACCCCAGCGTGAAAGGAGAGCGGCCGAAACGGCCCGGGGCGGTGATACGCAACCGGGCGCGGCGACGCTTGAAGGAGGCCGTGCGTCTGACTGCGCCGCATTGCGCAAAGCCCGATTTTGACTATGTCATCATTGGGCGGCGCGAAGCGCTTCACCAAAGCTTTGCCGATCTGCTAGAAGACATGCAACGCGCATTCGACAAAGTGCATCGTCCGCCACGTAGAGGAGAGGCCCCGCCACGCCAAGGCGAGAGGCCAAAACGGGCAGTCGGGGCCAGCCAGCGAAAAGTTGAGAATTTGTGGCCGGGCGGGCCCGTTTTGCAAAAGTGATGATCGATTATGGAAGACAACAGTCGTAATTTCCTGCTGGCAATGGCGCTGTCCATCCTGGTGCTGTTTGCCTGGCAGGCATTTTTCGTGCGCCCCGAGGCTGAGCGGCAGCGCCAGGAAGCGGTGCAGCAGGCCCAGAACAAGCCCGCCGAGCAGCAACAGCCCGTCGCGTCGGGGACGCCGCAGCCGGGCAGCGCTCAGGCTCCTGCAGGAACGCCTGCCGCTCCGATGATGGCACCGACCGGGCAGAGCCGCGACACCGTAATTGCCGCATCACAGCGCGTTGCCATCGACACGCCAAGCCTTCAGGGCTCGATCGACCTGAAGGGCGGCCGCCTCGACGATCTGGTGCTGAAGGATTTCAAGGTCTCCGTCAATCCGGACAGCCCGAAGGTGATCTTGTTCTCGCCGTCCGGGAGCCCCGAGCCCTATTACGCCGAGCATGGCTGGGCGGTTTCGTCCGATGCGAGCATCAAGGTGCCCACGGCTGACACGGTCTGGACCGTCGAGCCGAATGCGACGCTTTCGCCAGGAAAACCGGTGACCCTCACCTGGGACAATGGCGAGGGACTGACCTTTCGCCGAACCTATTCCGTCGATGACGACTACATGTTCACCGTCAGTCAGGAGGTGGAAAATCACGGCAGCAAGCCCGTCACTCTCAGCCCTTATGCGCTGATTTCCCGCCATGGCCATCCGCAGATCGCCGGGCTCTATATCCTGCATGAGGGCCTGATCGGCGTGATGGGCGACGAAGGCCTCCAGGAGATCAAATACAAGGCAGCGCTGGACAAGAAGAATATTGAGTTCAAGGCCACAGGTGGCTGGCTGGGAATTACCGACAAATATTGGGCGGCCACGCTGATCCCGAACCAGAGCGCGTCTTATGATGCGCATTTTACCGCCACGACCAATGGTGGCCGCGAGTTTTTTCAGACCGACTACCTGCTCAATCCCGTGACCGTCGCGCCCGGAGGCAAGCAGTCCGTCTCCTCGATGGTGTTCGCCGGCGCCAAGCAGGTCAGCCTTATCGATGGCTACAAGAATAAATACAACATCAAGCTGTTCGACCGGATGATTGACTGGGGCTGGTTCTGGTTCTTCACCAAGCCGCTGTTTTATGCGCTGGACTTCTTCTACAAGCTCGTCGGCAATTTCGGCATTGCCATCTTGATCGTCACCGTGCTGGTCAAGCTCGCCTTCTTCCCGCTCGCGAACAAATCCTATGAATTGATGAGCAAGATGAAGAAGCTGCAGCCAGAGATGAAGCGCCTGCAGGAGCGCTACAAGGACGACCGCATGAAGCAGCAGCAGGAGCTGATGGCGCTCTACAAGAAGGAGAAGGTGAACCCGATGGCGGGCTGCCTTCCCATCGTCATCCAGATCCCAGTGTTCTTCGCGCTCTATAAGGTGTTGTACGTCACCATCGAGATGCGCCACGCGCCGTTTTTCGGCTGGATCCACGACCTGTCTTCGCCCGATCCAACCACTATCTTCAACCTCTTCGGGCTGATCCCCTGGACACCGCCGCACTTTCTGATGCTCGGAATCTGGCCCATCATCATGGGCATCACGATGTTCCTGCAGATGAAGCTGAACCCGGCCCCGCCGGACCCCGTTCAGCAGCAAATATTCACCTGGATGCCGCTATTGTTCACATTCCTGCTCGCCTCCTTCCCGGCGGGGCTGGTGATCTACTGGTCGTGGAACAACACGCTGTCCATGCTCCAACAGTGGGTTATCATGAAGCGCCAGGGCGTGGAGGTGAATTTGCTGGAGAACATCGGCATTAGCCGGAAGAGAGCCGGAAGTCCGGGGAAGAGTTAGCCAGCCTCAGGCGGCACAACTCTTTCGACTTCCGCCTCGCCTGACGGTGATGCCGAGCCAACAGCGGAGATCGGCAATCACCTATATGGCGAAAATGGAAATTATTGCCACCGTTGAGCCAAGGTTTGTCAATAACCTCCACGCCAGATCGGCGGGGCCGGAAGACGCAATTCCGGCCGCAAAGCCGGCTATTCGCATTCACTCTTTGATTACCTTCAAAGAATGTCACTCTTGCCGGGGATTAGATTCATCTGCATGAGCAAAATCTCCGCCGGTCATCCGGACGGGGAGGTCTGCTTATCAGCACTAGCGAGTGGAGGTTTTATGTTGCGAGGGATTACGTTTCTGTCTGCCTTGGTTACAGGCCTGCTTCTGCTAGGTCCTATCCAGGGCGATTCGGCCGTCAGTGCGGCGCCCGCAGGACCGGCAATTTCCAGTGTGAAAACGCAGACCGATCTGTCGGCGCGCAGCGACGTGCAGTCGGTCGGCTATTATGGCGGCGGCGGCTACTATTCGTCCGGTTATCACGGCTGGTATGGCCATCGTCACCGCGGTCACTATCGGTATGGTTGGCCGGGCTACTTCTACTCCCGGCCCTATTATCGGCCTTACTACAACCCCTATCCACGCTATGACGGCTATGGCGGCGGCCGCAACTGCGGTTACTGGCGCAGCAGGTGCGCGGAAAATTGGGGCTATGGTGGCAGCGATTACTATGGCTGCCTGCGCTACGAAGGCTGCTACTAGGTCTTGGTATTCGGCGGCGGAGGTCTGCGCAGGCAGGATCCGCCGCCACTCGATTTCTCCCCGAGCCTTCATCCCGGAAGCGTGATTTCCAAATAGCGCCCGGTCGTGGACGGCAAAGCACTCCCTTAGTCCAAATTTCTGCATTTCATACCAGGCGCCGCTCCGTATTCGCACCATACGTGCCACTTCGATTCCATAAGATAGCGCCCGTTCGGAAACGTTCGGCCCGGCTTTCCACAAATGAAAAGACCGGGCGAACCTGAGTTCGCCCGGCCAGATCTTTACCTTTGTGGAGGTCTTCTCGACTTCCGATCAGCACCCGATGCAGACGTTGCCGCTGCCGCTGCTGCCGGAGTTGTCGTTACCGGATCCGATCGTGTTGCCGTTTCCGATCGAGGTTCCACCACCATTGCCGCCGATCGTGGTGTTGCCGCTGTTGCTGCTACCGGCGTTGTTGTTGCCAGAGCCGATCGTGTTGTTGTCGCCAACCTTGGTGAAGCCGCCGCCACCGATCGTGGTGTTGCCGCTGCCGCTGCTGCCGGCATTGTTGTTGCCGGAGCCGATGGTGTTGCCGTTGCCGACCTTAGTGAAGCCGCCGCCACCGATCGTGGTGTTGCCGCTGCCCTGGCTGCCAGAGTTGTCATTCAGCGAGCCGATCACGTTGCCGTCACCCACCTTGGTCTTGCCGCCGCCACCGATCACGGTGTTGCCGCTCAGAAGGCTGCCAGCGTTGTTGTTGCCGGAGCCAATCGTGTTGTTGTTGCCGACCTTGGTGAAGCCGCCGCCGCCGATCACGGTGTTGCCGCTCAGGACGCTGCCGGAATTGTCATTGCCGGAGCCGAGGGTGTTGCCGTTGCCGACTTTGACCTTGCCGTCGCCGCCCACAACAACCGTGTTGCCGCTCAGGATGCTGCCTGCGTTGTTGTTGCCGGAGCCGATGGTGTTGTTATCGCCGATCTTGGTCTTGCCGCCGCCACCGATCACGGTGTTGCCGCTCAGGACGCTGCCAGCATTGTTGTTGCCAGAGCCGATAACGTTGCCATCGCCGATCTTGGTCTTGCCGCCGCCACCGATCGTGGTGTTGCCGCTGCCAAGGCTGCCCGAGTTGTCATTGAACGAGCCGATAGTGTTGCCATCGCCGATCTTGGTCTTGCCGCCGCCACCGATCGTGGTGTTGCCGCTGTCCTGGCTGCCGGCATTGTTGTTGCCAGAGCCGATAACGTTGCCGTTGCCGACTTTGGTCTTGCCGCCGCCACCGATGGTGACATTGCCGCTGCCAAGGCTGCCGGAGTTGTCATTGAACGAGCCGATGGTGTTGCCGTCGCCGACCTTGGTCTTGCCGCCGCCACCGATCGTGGTGTTGCCGCTGTTGCTGCTGCCGGCGTTATTGTTGCCGGAGCCGATGGTGTTGCCGTTGCCGACCTTGGTCTTGCCGCCGCCACCGATCGTGGTGTTGCCGCTGCCCTGGCTGTTGCGATTGTCGTTGCCAGAGCCGATCACGTTGTCGTTGCCGACCTTGGTCCGGCCCTTGCCGCCAATGCGCACGTTGCCGCTACCCAAGCTGCCACGGTTGTCATTGAACGAGCCGATGGTGTTGCGGTCGCCGACCTTGGTCTTGCCGCCGCCGCCGATGCGGGTGTTGCCGCTGAAGGCGCTGCCGCGATTGTCGTTGCCAGAGCCGATCACGTTGTCGTTGCCGACTTTGGTCCGGCCACCGCCGCCGATGCGGGTGTTGCCGCTGCGGAAGGCACCGGCGTTGTTGTTGTGCGAGCCGATGAAGTTGCCGTTGCCGAGCTTGGTGAAGCCGCCATTGCCGCCGATGCGGGTGTTGCCGCTGCGGAAGGAGCCAGCGTTGTTGTTGAAGGAACCGAAGCTGTTTCCATTGCCGACTTTAACGCCGCCCGCATAAGAAGCCGAGGAAGCGAGAAGGAAAGCCGCCAGAGCAGAAAGAGTGAGACCGTATTTCTTCACGGAAATTCTCCTAAGGGTTGTACTCATGACCGAATGTGTTTGGAGTTTGCTGTCGTCACTTTTCCCGTGCGACCTTCTCTCCTGAACCCGAGTAAGCCGCCTTATCGCGACTTACAGCCATCTGTCGTTCGGGCTCTGGCGCCGGTTCAAAGAAAGCTGAAAATTTTTTAATATATCGGTGAGGTGCGAGGTTCGACGCCGAAGGCTTTGCCATTTCAAAGCTTTACGAGGTGTATCGGGGAAGCCGCGGTGTCGTCAGCGGACCGCTCGTCTGCAGCGAGGAAGACATTTCATGTGAACGGGCGACGGCGTGACAGACCAAGGATAGGCAGCGTGGCCACGCAGGAGGTCACGCGGGAGCCTCGGACGGCCTATATCGGCCTTAGCGGCGCTTCCCTCTGCGAAGCCCGAGCAGGAGGCAAAGCGTCGTCCCCGACGGCCGAAGGCGGCGTGCCCAGTGCATCGGGACGAAAAATGTACGCACTTTCCGGCTAAATCCGATGCACTAACAAAGAGTAGAGCGCTGCTTCGCGTTTAGGGGAGCGTCCGGCACTCTAGGCGTCGTTATAGCCGACGCGGTCGAGCCCTTCGCGGGCAGGGCGATAGGATGGGTTGATCTGCAGGGCGCGTTTATAAGCGCGCGAGGCTTCTTTCTTGGCGCCCATGCCCTCGGCGGCCCGGCCCCGAAGTGCCCAGGCCTCGAAATTGCCCTCACGTCCCTCGGCGGCCTTATAGAAGTCGTCATAGGCCTTTTCGTATTTGGCGAGCGCCAGCTCACTGATGCCCTTAGCGTGGAAGACTTCGGGGGCATCGGGTCGGAAGCCTAGGGCATTCTCGAAATCATCAAGGGCCTCGGCATGCCGGCCGATGGCCTGACGGCTGAGGCCACGGTTGAAATAGGCCACCGGCTCAGCCTGGATCTCGAGAGCCCGGCTGAAGTCCTCGATTGCCGCCACATGGTTATTCTGGGCACGATAGATATTGCCGCGGCCGATATAGGCGGTGCCATATTTTGGATCGATGTTGAGCGCCTGATTGTAATCCGCCAGCGCCTGCGGCAGCCGGTTCATGCGCGAATAGACCAGCGCACGGTTGGCATAGGCTTGATAATATTGTGGATTGAGGCTGATCGCCGCGTTGAAATCGGCGAGCGCCTTATCATATTCGCCGGCCTGCCCATAAGCTGCACCGCGAAGGTTCAGAGCGTTGGCGTCGTTGGGATTGGTTTTGATGGCCTCGCTCAGCGAGGCGATATTGCTCTTCTGATCGGCGGTGGCGGCGAGCTTTTGGCGGAGCGCGACTTGATTAGCGACTTCCCCGGTCTGACAACCGGAGAGGGCGCATACCAAGAGCAAAACCGCAAGCCTGCCGTTTGGCACGGAGGGCGCCTGAAAACCCATCGGACCTGCCAATCCCGATATATGCTGGCGCCGTAACAGGTCACGTTTCACGGGAACGGCGCCGTCGCTCCTAATCTTAGTCGCTGTAGTGAAATACAATTGCGGCCTAAATTGGTTCCGGCGCAACCAGGGTCTCCCGGCAGGGAGACCGATGCGCTTCAAGGGAACCCAATTAGCGCTTGCCGCGTGCCGCGCCGGCGGTCAGGCCTTCGCGCTGTGCGCGCTTGCGAGCCAGTTTCCGAGCGCGGCGGATTGCTTCCGCTTTCTCGCGTGCCCTCTTCTCGGACGGCTTCTCGTAATAGTTTCTGAGCTTCATCTCCCGGAAGATGCCTTCCCGCTGCATCTTCTTTTTCAGGGCTTTCAACGCCTGGTCGACGTTGTTATCACGAACATGAACTTGCACGCTCTCTCCTTCGCTTAGGGGCTGCGCCCGATTGCAAACGACACAAAATGCCGGACGCAAATGCACCCGGCATCGAAAAGCTGATCGTCACTTCTATCAGCAACGTGGCATTCTGTCCATCGTTCCCGCCCCGCATCTTCAGTTGGCACTGCGGCTGGAGAGTTCAACATAATGTCCCATTTTGCGGCCGGCCCTAGTCTCCCGTTTGCCATAAAGGTGGAGGGAACGCCCCGGATCGGCGCCGATCAGGCCAAGCGCTGCATCAATTTCGTCGCCGAGCAGATTGACCATGCGCGCATCGGAATGCCGCGCCGTTGAGCCAAGTGGCCATCCTGCCACGGCGCGGATGTGATTCTCGAACTGGCTGATCGCACAAGCCTCGATGGTCCAGTGGCCGCTATTGTGGACGCGGGGTGCAATCTCGTTGACCAGCAGTCTGTCGCCGTCTGCGCCTCGCTCAAGGAACATTTCAACGCCGATCACACCGACATAGCCGAAGGCTTCGGCGATAGCGCGCCCAATCTGTTCTGCTTGACCGACAAGAGTCTCGGGCAATGGAGCGGGCACCAGCGATTCGCGCAGGACGCCTTCGCGGTGGAGATTCTGCGGTATGTCGTAGAATCGCATCGAGCCGTCGGCTGCCCTGACGGCGATTACCGACAGCTCCATATCGAAGGAAACGGCGCGTTCCAGAATGGCGGCGCGATCCGCCAGCCAGTCCTCGGCCGTGGCCAAATCGCTCTGGGCGTTAAATCTTAGCTGCCCTTTGCCGTCATAGCCCTGCCGCGCCATTTTCAGGAAACATGGCCCAGCTTGTTCCGCTCCGAGGGCTTGCAGCGCGCCCGCAAGTGCCCCGGCGCCATTGACGGGCGCCCAGGGTGCTGTCGCAAGGCCAAGTTCATCGAGGAAGCGCTTTTCGGAAAGCCGGTCCTGGGTGACTTCCAGCGCACGCCGTGGCGGCGCGACCCGCGTCGCTCCTTGCAGCACCGCAAGTGCCTCGGCCGAGACATTCTCGAACTCGAAGGTGACGACGTCGGCTTCCTCAGCCAGCATCTCCAGCGCATCGGTGTCGGCGTAATCAGCGCAGATATGCGCGGCGCTCACGGAGAAGGCCGGACTGTCCCGCTCCGGCGCCAGCACGCAGGCCCTGAAGCCCAGCTTGGCGGCGGCTTGCGCCAGCATCTTTCCAAGCTGTCCACCACCGAGTATCCCGATCGTTGAGCCGGGCGGCAGAGGTTCAAGCGCCATCGCTCGGCTCTTCCTGGACTTCGGCGGTGCGTTGGGCGCGCCAGGCCTCGACCCGGGCGGCAACGGCCGCGTCGCCGAGCGCCACGATCTGTGCCGCGAGCAGTGCTGCGTTGAGCGCACCGCCCGTGCCGATCGCCAGCGTCCCAACCGGCACGCCTGCGGGCATCTGCGCGATAGAGAGCAGGCTGTCGAGGCCGGAGAGCGCACGCGATTGTACGGGCACGCCGAGCACCGGCAGTACGGTCAACGAGGCGACCATCCCCGGCAGATGCGCCGCTCCGCCCGCCCCCGCGATGATCACCTGCAGGCCGCGCATTCTGGCCGCCTTGGCGTAGGCATAGAGCCGCTCCGGGGTGCGATGCGCCGAGACGATCCGCTTCTCATATGCAATGCCGAGATCGTCCAGGAGATCGGCGGCATGGCGCATGGTTGGCCAATCCGACTGGCTGCCCATGATAATGCCGATAAGGGGCCTCGAACCCATTTGCGCTCAGTTCGCCAAGATAGATAAAAATGTCATGACAGCGCATACCACGCCGCGCGTCATTGACAAGGCTTTAAAATGAACCTTATTGGGCAAACTCGCGAGGAGGGGAGATATCCCCGTTTGCCTGCAATCGCTGCAAATGTGGATGGCTGTGTTCGCGAAGGGATCGCGAGCGCCTGCAAGGTCCTCAAGCAATGATGTCGGGGAGCAACTGGTCCTCGACTTGGGCAATCTCATCCTTCAGTACCAGCTTCTTCTTCTTCAGGCGCTTGATCTGAAGCTGATCCGTGCGCACCGCCTGCTCCAGTGCCTGAATGGCAGCATCGAGATCGCGATGCTCCTGTCTCAATTGCGCCAGCGTCTCTCTCAGGCGCTGATCGCGGTTATCGCTCATCGTAGACCTCTGGGCATCTTTGGCGCAAACTAACCGCGCACCGCAAGCTTTCCAGCCGGGCTTCGGGTCTCGTCTGCCGTTAATCTGAACGTAGTCTATCACAGGGAGCTTGCCATTTCGCGCAACCTGAATTTCTGAATTTTCCCCGTGGAAGTCTTCGGTATTTCGGCGAACACCACGTAACGCGGGGTTTTGTAGTGTGCGAGATGCGTGCGGCAATAATCGATAAGGTCTTGCTCGGATACGCAGAACCCTGGCCGCAGCTCGATGAAGGCGCAGGGCGTCTCGCCCCATTTATCGTCGAACTTGGCGACGACGGCCGCCGCCTGGACCGCCGGATGTTTATAGAGCACGTCTTCCACTTCGATCGAAGAGATGTTCTCGCCGCCAGAGATAATGATGTCTTTCGAGCGGTCTTTCAGCTGAATGTATCCGTCAGGGTAAAGCACGCCTAAATCGCCGGAGTGGAACCAGCCGCCGGCGAATGCCTCCTCGGTGGCGGCCGGGTTCTTCAGATATCCCTTCATCACCAAATTGCCGCGGAACATCACCTCGCCCAGCGTCTCGCCATCGGCCGGTACGGGCTGCATGCTTTCCGGATCGAGTACCGCCAGATCTTCCAGGGTTACGTATTTCACGCCCTGGCGCGCTTTCTTCGTGGCCTGGGCTGCGGGGTCGAGCGCGTCCCACTCCGATTTCCATTCATTAACGACGGCCGGGCCATAGACTTCGGTGAGGCCATAGACATGGACGACATTGAAACCGGCCTCGCGCATGGCCGCGAGCACGGCCTCCGGGGGCGGAGCAGCGGCGGTGAGGAACTCGACGCGGCGGCCAAGCTCGCGCTTTTGGGCGGGGGGCGCATTGAGGATGGTCGACATCACGATCGGCGCGCCGCACAGATGTGTGACGCCGTGATCGGCCAGCGCATTCCAGATGGCGTCAGCGCGAACATGGCGCAAGCATATATTGGTGCCCCCGACCGCCGGCATCGTCCAGGGGAAGCACCAGCCATTGCAGTGGAACATCGGCAGAGTCCATAGATAGGTCGGGTGCTTGCCGAGGCTGCCCGCCAGCGTGTTGCCGAGGCTGAGAAGGTGAGCGCCGCGATGATGGTAAACGACGCCCTTCGGATTGCCCGTGGTGCCGGAGGTGTAATTCAGCGTAATGGCGTCCCATTCATCCGCGGGCATTTGCCAGGCAAAATTCGGGTCGCCTGAGGCAACCAAGGCCTCGTAGTCCTCCGAGCCGAGCCGCTCGCCATGGCCAGGGGCCTCCGGATCGGCATAGTCGATGACCAGCGGCTTGGTTTTCGCCATCGCCAGAGCGTCGCGGATGATGGGAGCGAATTCGGTGTCGGTAATCAGCACCTTGGCTTCGGCGTGATCGAGCATGAATGCAATGATCGCTGCGTCGAGTCTGGTGTTGATGGAATGCAGCACCGCCCGCAGCATCGGCACGCCGAAATGGGCCTCCAGCATTGGCGGGATGTTCGGCAGCATCACAGAGACCGTATCGCCCGGCCCGACGCCGCGCGCAGCCAATGCCGAGGCGAGTTGCCTACAGCGGGCGAAATATTCGGCATAGGTCCGTCGCTGCCCGCCATAGACCACCGCGACATGCTCGGGAAACACCTGGGCCGCGCGGGCGAGAAAGCTCAGGGGTGTGAGCGGCTGAAAATTAGCCGGATTCTTGTCGAGGCCTGTCGAATAGGCGCTGAGCATTGTGGGCATCCTCCCCATACAACCGGCGCTATATTTAGCTGCCGTTTCCGCTTTTGTGAATGTGCGCAATGGTATCCGAAAGAACACCTTGCCACGGCAGCGTCACATTCGCACTATGCCTACTCTGGCAGTCTCGCTTAGGGCGCAGGTCAAGTTGCCGGTCAGCGGGGGAAGGGAGGAACAGCATGAGCCGGTATCACGAGGTTTACGACGGTTGGAAGCGTGACCCGGTGGGTTTTTGGGCCGCAGCCGCGGAGGCGATCGACTGGGTTAAGCCTGCCGATCGGGTATTCGACCCCTCCCAGGGACAATATGGACGCTGGTTTACGGGCGCGCTGTGCAACACCTGCTTTAACTGTCTCGACCGACATGTGATCAGCGGCGAGCGCACTTTGCAGACCGCGCTCATCTACGACAGCGCCATGACCGGCGAGAAGCGCTATTACACCTATGCCGGGCTGCTCGACGATGTCGCCGCCTTTGCCGCCGTTCTGCGCGACAAGGGCATCCGCAAGGGCGACCGCGTGATCATCTATATGCCGATGATCCCGGAGGCGGTGATCGGCATGCTGGCCTGCGCCCGTCTTGGCGCTATCCACTCGGTGGTGTTCGGCGGCTTTGCCGCGAACGAGCTGGCGACCCGCATCGAGGACGCCAAGCCCAAGGCCATCCTTTCGGCGTCCTGCGGCCTGGAACCGGGCCGGACCGTGCATTACAAGCCGCTCCTCGACGGCGCCATCGCCCACGCCAAGCACAAGCCGGAGTTCTGCATCGTCTATCAGCGGCCGCAAAGCCCCGCAGCGATGATGCCGGAGCGGGACTACGATTGGGCAACCCTGTTTACCCAGGCGAAAGAGCGTGGCAAACGCGCCGACTGCGCCATTCTAGCCGCCACCGACCCGCTTTATATCCTTTACACATCCGGCACCACTGGTCTGCCCAAGGGCGTGGTGCGCGACAATGGCGGACATATGGTGGCGCTGCGCTGGTCCATGGAAAACCTTTACGGCATCAAGCCGGGCGAGGTCTGGTGGACGGCATCGGACGTCGGCTGGGTGGTCGGCCATTCCTATATCGTCTATGGCCCGCTGCTGCACGGCGCGACGACCATCATCTATGAGGGCAAGCCGGTCGGCACGCCCGATGCCGGCGCTTTCTGGCGCGTCATTTCCGAGCATAATGCCGTGGCGCTGTTTACCGCGCCGACCGCCTTCCGTGCCATTAAGAAGGAAGACCCGGACGGCAAGCTGCTCGGCAAATATAACCTCAACGGGTTCCGCACCCTATTCTTGGCCGGTGAGCGCGCCGACGCCGCCACCGTCAAATGGGCGGAACAGCTGCTCGGCAAGCCCGTCATCGACCATTGGTGGCAGACGGAGACCGGCTGGGCGATCTGCGGTAACCCGGTCGGCCTTGGGCAGTTGCCGGTGAAGCCCGGCTCGCCCACAGTGCCGATGCCCGGCTACGACCTGCAAGTGCTGAACGATGCCGGCCGCCGTATCAAGCGCGGCCAGACCGGTGCGCTGGCGATTCGCCTGCCGCTGCCGCCCGGCTGCCTCCCCACGCTGTGGGAAAACGACACCCGCTTTCGGGACAGCTATCTGCGCGACCTGCCGCGCTATTATAAGACCGCTGATGCCGGCTATATCGACGAGAACGGCTATGTGTTCGTCATGGCCCGCACCGATGACATTATAAATGTCGCCGGCCATCGCCTCTCGACCGGGCAGATCGAGGAGGTGGTTGCCGGCCATCCCGATGTCGCCGAATGCGCGGTGATCGGGGTCGCGGACAACCTCAAGGGGCAGGTGCCTGCGGCGTTCGTGGTGCTGAAGTCGGGCGTCGTCCGGCCGACCGCGGAGATCGAGAAGGAGGTCGTGCAGAAGGTGCGCGACGAGATCGGACCGGTGGCTGCCTTCAAGCTGGCGGTCACCATTCAGCGCCTGCCGAAAACGCGCTCGGGCAAGATCCTGCGCGGCACAATGCGCCAGATCGCCGATGGCGAGGCGGTGAGGATGCCGGCCACCATCGACGACCCGGCGGTTCTGGACGAGCTCGGCGAGGTGATGCGCGACCGCGGCCTCGGCCAGCACGGGGCGGAGTTGGAGAAGGCGGGCTGAGCCCCCAGCTCAGCGAAGGCTGTGCTTAGCGGCTGCCACGGGAGTGCCGATGAAAATCGTCACGATCGGGAGCCTTGTCTGATAGACACGGGTATATAGCATCGACTGGGTCGCGGCATTTGAGACAGCGCAATGGCGTGGGATCGGTTGGAAGTGGGCCGGCTGCGAGGCGCTGCGGTTTACGCACTCAGATTGACCGCAGCGGCATTGCTTGCGCTTTGGCTGGCTTACCGCCTTGCGGTTGCGCTGCCGCTGTGGGCCGTGCTGACCGCTTTGATCGTCACGCAGATCAGCCTTGGACGATCGCTGAAGGCCACGCTCGACTATTTCGCCGCCACCATCGGCGGGGTTTTGTGGGGCGGTCTCATCGCTGTCTTCGTGCCGCATTCGAGCGAGGCCGCGCTGCTCTTCGTGCTTGTCCTCGCGATTGCGCCCCTTGCCTTTGCCGCAGCGCTCTATCCCAGCCTCAGCGTCGGTCCGGTCACGGCGGTAATTGTGGTCCTCGTCCCGCAGATGCTGCACTCGACCCCGATTGCCTCGGGACTTGACCGGGTCATTGAAGTGTTTCTGGGGGGCCTGGCCGGCCTCTTCGTCTCATTCACGCTCGTGCCATCGAGCGCCTTCCAGCATACCCGCGAGGTCGGCGCTCAGGTGCTGAGAAACATGGCCCTCGCCGTTCCCCAGCTTGTGGCGGGCTTTGAGCATGGCCTGAGCGATGTCGAGGCTCACCGCATACAGGACGGCATCGGCCAGCAGCTCGGGCAGCTGTCCGCCGTCACCGCCGAAGCCGAGCGTGAACGCCCACTGCGGCTGGCATCGGATCCCCTGACCGGACCGCTGTTTCGCACGCTTCTGCGATTGCGCCATGACCTGGTGATCTTAGGCCGGGCCGCACAATCGCCGCTGCCGGCTGTCTTAAACGCGTCGCTTCAGCCGTCGCTGGCGACTATCGGCTTGGAAACCAAAGCTCATTTGGAAAAATGCGCTTTCTCGCTTATGTCCAAGCAACCCCCGCCTTCACAAGAAGGCTTGGAGTTGGCGCTCACCTGCTATACGGCCGGGATCGATGCTTCAAGACAAGCGGGCCAGTTGCGCGACCTACCCAGTGAAGCCGTTGAACGGTTATTCGCGGCTTCCTTCGCCTTGGAGCAAATGCACCGCAATTTGCAAGATCTCGACCGCTGTATTGAAGAATGGGCGGCAGGCCAAGCCTTATCTGCGCTTCGCGCACCACCCACGCGAAGGGTAGCGTCACGATCCAATTTTGATCAGGGCGATGCCGGCCAGGAGCAGCGCAACACCGGAAAGCCGGACGAATGACACCGGTCGCTTCGGCAGCCTGAACCAACCATAGCGGTCGACGAACACGCTTGCGATCTGCTGGCCGGCAACTGTGAGCCCGACCGCGGCGGCAGCGCCGATCACCGGGATGGCCGTGAACACGGTCGTCACGTACGTCGCGCCGGCAAAGCCGCCGAGCGGATCTCCAGGCTTCAGCCCTTCATCGCCGGAGAAGAACCGCGCCATGAGCGGCGATGAGTGACTAGCGTGGGTCTCTCCTCGTCAGCTTTTGCACGGCACAGCAAAATCGACGTGGTAGTGCTGGTCGTGGCGGAACCAGGCGTGGCGCTTTAGAAACTCCATCCGGCTCTCCAGCACCTTGCCGTTCTCGGTGGCGAACAGATGTTTGTGTAGCGGCGGCTCGAAGATCACCCGGGCGATATGGATGCCATGCGCCCGCGTGGCGGTGTCAAGCGCCAAGAGATGCTTGGCTATCGCCTCGAAATCGATGCGCAGCCCCGGCCGGCGTCCCTCATCGTCGAATCTGATGTCGTAGCCAAGCCGGTTGAGCACCGAGGCCTGGATTTCGGCGACAGCGCCGTCATCGGTGCGCAGCGGCACCATGAAGTCCACCGACGTGCCGTTCGCATGAGTCTTGTGCGGCCAAAACCGCCCGCCATGCCGCCAGCCGGATTCCGCATAGACGAAGTGCAAATCCGGATCGCTCTGATAGAGCGCCGTATAGGCATCCTGCACCGCATCGCGCACGGCGCTATGCATGAAAGTGCGCCCGGTGAGATAGCCAGCGATGTGATAGGCACGATAGTTCGGGCCAGCATAGAGCAGGCGCTTGCCGTTTTCCAGCCGCCCCCGCACAGGGCTGCCATAGCAGACGCTGGGCTTGCCGTCGTCGATCGCGATGAAAGCGAGCGCGCAGGCAACGGCCGGGACGAGGAGCAGCGGCAGCGCAATGGCGACGAACAGGACGTTGAGGAGTCTCATTGTCGACTCGGCGAGCTTTTTGAAAGTGCCATCCCTTAGCAAGTCCCGTCAGGCCAGGGCATCAGTTTTTGCAGGGCCGGCGAGAACGCCGCAGGTCCGCGATATTTTTGCCGCCCTGGCGCTCGGCCTCGCGGTACCCGCCCAGCTTCGAACTTGCCGTTTCACAGGTGCACGTTATTATCGCGGGTTTATTCCCGCCTGGCATCAAGCGGGGGCAAATTAAGGGCAAACTTCCTCGAATAATGAGCGCCGGCAAGGTGAAGGGGGTTGTGTGATGATGACGCGTAAAGGCCTTTGTCTATTGCTTTCGGTGGGATTTGCCTCGATGAGCCTGGCGTTCAGCCCGGCGCAGGCGAAAAAGCAGCCCGCGAAGCCGAAAGAGCCCGCCGTTCAGGCGAAAACGTTCACCTTTGATGAGAAGGTGAACGAACAAATGGCGCAGAAGCTGAAGATCCCGGTCTATTTCGCGGTGCCAGCCAGCGCCCGGGCAAAGCTCCCCGACACGATCGACACGACCGATACGCTCGTCGACTTCAAACATCCCGACGCGATCGGGGCCTCAGGCGATGTGGGCCTTCGCTTAGTGGTGGCCAAACGTGCGGGCCTTGCCAAGCGTCTCGCCAAGAGCGGTCTCGTGCAGACCGGCGACATCCTCCTCACCTTCCGTGCCGAATGGGGCGGCGGCGGCGCCTATCCGAACATCCAGATGGGCATCAGCCATACCGGGCTCGCCTTCATCAAGGACGGCACGGTTTACAACATCGACAACCCGCTCGACGCTGAATATATCGGCCGCAACTTCCAAAGCCAGCTCAACAGCTCGCATTACAACACCCTGAATTTCATCCACATTATCCGGCCGCGCGATCTATCGGACACCGACAAGGCGAATATCATCGCCTGGGCAACCCGCCTGACCGGCAGTGCCAAGAAGGTTTATCCCTCGCAGATCAGCTTCAACCAGGATTACAACGATCCGAAATACAAGGCGGGTAAGTCGGTGGACTTCGTCACCCATCTGGGCCAGATCGCTCTGGGGCAGAACCCGCCCGGCAATATCGGCATGTATTGTTCCGAATTCGTATGGTCGCTCTTAGCGCTGCGGCAATGCGATCCGAATGCCGCCGACACCGCCGACAACTTCAAGCACTCCAGCGTGCCCTCCTGCGTCAAGCCGATCATGACGCCGATGGATGCAACTGGCGCCTATATTTTTAGCCACAGCCGCAGCGCCTATTCCGGCCTGGCCGATGGACCGCTGCTCGTCGTGGACAGCATGAAGCTGCCCAAGGATAGGGAAGCTGAGATCCTCAAATCCGTTTTCGTCGAAAACCCCAAGGTGCTGGCGAAAATGTCGGTCGGCCACCGTCAGCTCGCAGCGGAAATGAAGCCGAATTTCTCGCCGCTCGAGACCTATTACGTCGATGCCGCAACGGGCGGCTGGGGACGCTGGCGCGCCCGCAGCATCCGCTTTATGTCGAACCGGAAGGTACCGGACAATTACTCGCCGACCTCCTATCTGATCAACACGCTGCTGCCCCCGGACAACAGCAACCGCACGATGGATTACGTGGCAACGGTCGCAATTCAATAGCGCTGGCGGTCTGTCACAGAAGCGTCACGCCGGAGAAACTATAAGGGAATGCCGCAAGGGGCCGGGTAAGAGCGCCTTGCGGCTTCCGTCCGTTTGGGGGTCTCGATGATCAAGCGAAATAACCTCATCCCGCTGCTCTCTCTGGTGCTCGCTTTCGGTCTTGCGGTGACCGGCCCAGTCGAGGCGAGGAAACGCTCGGCGCCGCCGAAAGAGAGCGCGCCGGCCGCCAAGCAGTTCACCTTCGATGAGAAGGTCAACGCTGAGATGGCGAAAAAGCTGAACATCCCGGTGTTCTTCGCGGTCCCGGCAAGCGCACGGGCAGGGCTTCCGGATGGTTTCAACACGGCGGACAAGCTGATCGAATTCAAGCACCCGGAGGCGAACGGTACCCAGGGCGATGTTGGCCTGCGTCTGGTGGTCGGCAAGCGGGCCGGCCTTGCCCAGCGCCTCGGCAAGAGCGGCCTTGTGCAGACCGGCGACATCCTGCTCTCGATGCGCCCGGAATGGGGCGGCGCCGGCGCTTATCCCAATGTGCAAATGGGCATCACCCATTCCGGCATCGCCTATATCAAGGACGGCGTGCTGCACAATATCGACAACCCGATGGACACCGAGTTCCTGGGCCCGCGGCTTACCGGCGAGCTGAATGGCAAGCATTATCAGACCATCCGTCTGATCCACGTCATCCGGCCGCGCAATCTGACCGACGTGGAGCGGGCCAATATTCTCGACTGGGCAACGCGCCTCGGCTCGAACGCGAAGAAGGTCTACCCCTCGCAAATCAGCTTCAACAAGGACTACAACGACCCGAAATACCGGCCCGGCCAGTCTCCGGATTTCGTCAAGCAGCTCGGCCAGATCGCGCTCGGCCAGAACCCGGCCGGCAAGATCGATATGTTCTGCTCGGAGTTCGTCTGGTCGCTGCTGGCGATGCGGGACTGCGAGCCCGCGGCATCGGGCGATGCCTTTCAGCGCTCAAGCCTTCCATCATGTGTGAAGCCCATCATGACGCCGATGAGCGCAACCGGCGACTACATTTTCAGCCGCAAGCGCAGCTCCTATTCCGGCCTCGCCGACGGACCGCTGCTGGTGATCGACAGCATGAAGCTGCCCAACGCTCAGGAGACCGAAAAGCTGAAGACGGTGTTTGAGGAGGACCCGAAGAAGCTGGCGAAGATGTCGACCGGCCACCGTACGCTCGCCGAGACCATGCGGCCGAATTTTGAGCCACTGCAGACCTATTACATCGATGCCGCAACGGGTGGCTGGGGACGCTGGCGCGCGCGGGCGATCCGCTTCATGTCGAACCGCAAGGTGCCGGATAACTACTCGCCGACCTCTTTCCTGATCAACACGCTGCTGCCTCCGGACAATGGCAACCGCACCATGGACTATGTCGCAACCCTAGTGATCGAGTAGGCGCCCGCCCCGGCAGCGCGCCCGCTCGTGGTGCTCACATCGCCTCATTTCCGCTGAGGATCAGCGCAGCGGTCTCAAGGCCGTCCCTGATCGCGACATCGAACGAGACGCCGCGATCTGTCCAGCTATGGGCTTTGCCCCGCCAGTGAAAGTGCCAGGTAATATCCCAGTAGCCGCTGTCCGTCACTGAGAGGACGCCTGATAGCCAGGCGCCGGCCTCTTTGGAGGCGCCGCGCAGCTTTTCGATATCGTCTTCGGCAACATCCTCGAACGTTGCGGCCGGACCAGCCCCGTCACCTTCAGGGAGCAGGACGGGAATGCCCCGCCGCTTCGATGTCTCCGTAAGGACGATGCGCTGGCCGTAGGCCTCGTTTCCCGACGCGGTCACGACTGCGCTGCGGGCGGCCGTCTTGACGCCGAGCCAGACGGCGAGCAGCGGCCTGTCCGACCATTGCGACAGACCGAGCTTGGCGAGTCCGTTATCCAGCTCGGCCTTATTGAAACGCATTCTGAGGAAATGTGGCCGCTCCCGCGTGCCCTGCTCATCGTGAACCGGGATGTTCTTCATGCGGTCTTCATATTCGAACCACTCCACCAGAGGGTGAGGGTCCTCCAGCAAGGGCGCCAGTTTGCCGTTTTCTGCCAGGCGCGCATTTCCGGTCAGCTTGACAGCGACATCGGTCAAACCCACCCTGAAGCCTCGGGTGCGCTCCGGCTCCACCGTTCCGGTGACGACGGTCTCGGCCCGGTAAAGATCGCTGACAGGATCGGCGTGGCTTTTCGCGCTGATGAAAATCAGCACGGTAAGTAGCAGTAGCAAACGATGCATCGGCGCCTCCATTTCCAATGGCATCTAGGCATCACCGGGCGGGGCCGTCGCTCAGGATCGGCCAATGAACAGCACATCTGGCCGGTGCCGATGATCGGGCGAAGAGCGACAGGAACGTGTTAGTCGAATGCTGACGCCACCCTTTTCCAGGCATGAGGACCGGCAGCGGGCTCCTTTCAAATTTGAAAAGTTCGTCTTGCCCGCAGGTGACATTCAGCCGCTGCCGACACATCACCACCACATCGTCATGCATATAGGCGGCCCCGTTGCCACCCGGCGCAGCCTCGATGGCACGACGCAGCGGCGCATCCAGCTTGCTGGCGATTTCGATGTCATTCCGGCAGGCATGGCCGGGCGTTGGCGTAATGAGCGGGACGTCGAGCTGCTGCTGATCGAAATCGATCCGGAGTTCGTCGCCAGGCTTGGCGATGGCGATATTGCCCCCGCACCGTTTCTGCCGACGCTGCAACTGCGCGATCAGCAGCTGCATCATCTGGCGCTGGTGCTCATGGCGGAGCACCGCAGCGCGATGCCGACGGGACGGCTCTATGCCGAGAGCCTCATGACCGCCCTACTCTTGCGCCTCAGCGCAATCCGCAACAGAGCGGCGCTCGCCGAGGACCAGGGCAGCGATCAATTGTCGATCATGCAGCAACAAAGGCTGGCCGAATTCATCGAGGCCAACGTCGCGTCCGATCTATCCCTCTCCGGATTGGCAAGCGTTGCCGGCTACGGCATATCGCGCTTCAAGACCCTGTTTAAGAATAGCTTTGGGTGTACACCGCATGCCTATGTGTTGATGCGCCGGGTAGAGCGGGCCAAAGCGCTCATTGCTGCCGGCGCCCTGCCGCTTAGCCAGATCGCGCTGGAGAGCGGCTTTGCGCACCAGAGTCATATGGCGGCGGTGTTCCGTCGATCCTTTGGCGTCTCGCCCACGCAACTGCAAGGCAACAGGGGAAGATAGCGATCAGCCTCGCGATGACTACGTTGCCTATCCTCCATTAACGCTGCGGGGTGAGGACCTCCTCGCCCGCGCCGGCGTTCCAAAGCCCGGTCAGGCTGCCATCGGGGGCGAGCGCATAGACGACCGGCGTCGAGCTGCCCCACCGGACGGTCAGCAGATTGCCGTCGAGTTCGCCATCGCCGGCGTAGGTGCTGCTCCCGATTTTCCACTCGAGATGATAGCCCTCGCCCTGCCGGGTGATATGGACGGTGCCGTGATATTTCCCGCCCTTGCCGCTAAAGCCCGTGGCGTCATAGGCGCCCTCGCTCAGGCTCATCGGACTATCGGCGGCGCGGCCAAAGAGGGTGAGCCTCTCCATCGCAGTACCGTCCGCCCATTCACCATCGAGCACGTCGCGCGCCGCCACAGTATAGACAACCGGCTTGGCGTCGCCCCAATTGACGACGAGCATGCGCCCGGCGAGCTGGCCGGTGCCCTCGAAAATCTGGGAGCCGATCCACCATCTGAAAGTGAACTGATCGCCCTCCTGGATGATGGCGACCATGCCGCGATAAGCGCTGCCGCCAGGATTGCGGCCTTCGGCGCGGTAGATCCCCGTCAAGGTCGGGGGCATTTGCTCGGGCTTGAGCAGCGGCAAATGCACGGCGCTACGCTGAATAGCCGATGAGGTGATGGGTTCAGCGCCAGGCGCCTCGTCCGGCTCGCGCGCGGCCTGCTGCTGCGCCGAGCGGAAGATAAAATCGCCAAAAAAAGATGAAGAGATCCAAGGTGTCTGCTTGCCGTGCGTCTCCTGATAGACGCCCTTTAGCGTGGCTTTGAAGGTCTGCTCGAGCGTGAGGTCCGGGATGCCCAGCGCCTGTGTGAAATATTTGGTGTAGGGACTGTTGCGCCCGGCGCCGTCCTGTGCGACCGAGCCGGGGGATGTCGAATAGGAAACGAACAGGCGGGCATTGCTGTCGATGCGGGAGAGGCCGCGCGTGCTGCTCTTGCCGAGCTCATTGTCGCGACAGGCATCGAGAATGACGATATTGAGGTAGTTGCCGGCGGACGACATCGCGTCGACGATGTCGGTGGCCTTGACGGCGCGGCTGGTGAGGTCTGCCTCGCTGTTAAAATCGTCGCCGACGGGAACGAGGTAGTTCTCGCCATGGATCTGCACGCCGTGCCCGGCAAAGAAGAACAGGCCCATGCCGCTCTTCTTCTTCAGCGCCTCGCCGAAGTTGCGCACCGCAGTCATGATCGCGCGCCGGTCGGCATCGATCTTCAGATCGACGTCGAAGCCGGTATCGCGCAGCGCCGCGGCAACGTCGTTCGCGTCGTTCGCCGGATTGGGCAGTCTGCCGAAGAGATAGCCGGAATTTCCGATGACGAGCGCGGTGCGCGGTTCCGCATCAGCCGGCTGAGCGAGATGAGCCAAGGCGATGCAAGCGGGCAGGAGCCAGGCCAACAGATTGCGAACGATCATCATTCTTCCCCCTTACGCCGGAATCTGGCCGCCAGGGTGACGACGGCTCACGAAAGCGGGGATCCCTGGTTCCACAGCACGTGCCTCTGCTTACTGGATCCGCTTTCGCGAGGATGTCGGCCGTGCATGTTGAGAGCGTCTCTCCACTTGAACAGATCGCGCTTTAGCTGCGGTACTCGGCCGGCATCTGAGGGTTTCGCGCCGGGTTGGTGTCGTGCTTGGACATGCGCGTGACCAGTGGCCCACCCAGCAAGGGCTGAAGGTCGGCTTCCAGAGCGTCGGCAGCCTCTTTAGCGTAAACCTCGTCGCCGCCGACATAGAGCGTGAACGACTCCAGATATTTGGCCTTCTTGGCCGGATCTTCGACGGTGGCTTTCGTCCATCGATAGAGCGGATATTGCTCGATGCCGCGAGCTTCGGCCTCGGTCACATAATCCATGAATGCATCGAATTGACATTTCATGGTCGTGTCATGCTTGGCCAAGATCTCCGTCAGCGGTTTGAGCACCGGATTGTCCGGGTCATGACGCGCCAGCTCAGCGTAGTTGTCGGGGAGATAGATCCGGATCTGATATTGCCAGGTATCACTCATATTCGTCTCCGTGACCTCCGGCGCTGCGCCGGGATTGACCAAGGCTCTGCTCTATATCCAAGACCAAGCAGGCTCCATTATGTTCATGCAGCGCAAGCTTGTCTTTAGCTCGAAATCCAACTCCGCCTCGCCTCGCCGGCCTGGCATCCAATTGACGGCGCCAGGGCTGTCATTATAGGGTCTATGTCCTGCTCTCAGGCGCAGGCGGGTATGATGTAATGGTAGCCTGTCAGCTTCCCAAGCTGAACGCGCGGGTTCGATTCCCGCTACCCGCTCCATTGCTCCCGATCTGAACTTGGGGGGCCGGAGCGCCTTTATTGCCAGCAAGCCGCCGAAAAACCCATATGAATATTGTGTTCGGTGGCGTACAAAGGATGTAGGCAGAGCACATGTGGCCCAGAGCGACTCGCGGTGCTCGGAAATACTTGCCTTCCCGAAGATGAGCCATTGCTGCACGAGTAGGCGGCAGCTTTTGGGGCATCACCAAAAAACCACGCCGACTATGCATCCGCGAAACACCATTCTCTCTCATCTGCCGCCAAAGGAGCTGGGAGAGCTCATGCCCTTCCTCACCTACTTATGGCTGCCGCCCGACGCGCGCGTTCTGGCAGTCGAGGAGCGGCCTGACTACGTTTATTTTCCGGAGAGCGTCATTATTTCTGTGATTGCTTGCGGTGATAACGAGCGGAATTGTTACGTTGGGCTTTACGGGTTCGAGGGATTCGGGAGCGTTGCGGCGGCGTTGGATGTTCCCACCAGCCAGGCGGATGAAGTGGTGCAACACGGCGGGTTTGCGTATCAGATCCGAACGAGCGACTTGCACTCGCTTTTGCAGAAATTGCCGGAACTAAGGCGCAAACTGCAGTTCTATGTGCACGTCTTCCTCATGCAGGTCTCCTATACCGCCTTCGCCAATAGCAACATCCGGGTCGAGCAGCGGCTGGCCCGCCTGCTCTTGATGTATCAGGATCGCACCCGCACAAGCTCGCTTACGATTACGCATCAGCGCCTAGCAGAGATCCTCAGCGTTCGCCGGTCCGGGATCACCGAGTCCATTCATCTCCTAGAAGGCGAAAAACTGATACATGCCCAGCGCGGACTCATCGATATCCTCGATCGGCCGCGCCTCGCCGCGCTGACCGCCGGTTCTTACGGCGCTCCCGAGGCCGAGCACCTTCGCCTTATTTGCTAGTCTGTGAGACCTGTGCGCGGTTCGCGCAGGCTTCTGATGTGCATCTGATTTCAGTTTTCGTGGGCTCCTGCGGTTTAGCAGGATATGGCTGCATGGCAGCCCCAAGCCGTTCCGCGTTGCCGTGATTATCGAACCGCGGCGATCGCCAGACCACGTTTGAGGTTATAGGCGATGGCGGTGAGACGGACCTGAACGGCGGCCTTTGCCAGTCCTGACCATCGCATGCGACGAAGGCCATAGCTTCGCTTCCATGTGCCGAAGATTTTCTCGATCCGGCCTCGTATGCGATGGATGGGCCGGTTCCAGGCCTCGAGGCGGGCCAGGGCTTCGGTCGCGCCGTGTCCCCACATGCCCGTCGCCACGACGCGCGGCGTGCCGCCTTTGGCGCGGACGGCGTCACCGAAATGATGGCCCCGATAGGCGCTGTCAGCAAACACCTCGCCGGGATCGTCCGGCAGCACATCCGGACCGGCCTTGCCATCATTGACATTGGCGGGCGTGACGGCGACCTCCTCCACCAGGCCAGTCTCGGCATCGGCGCCGACATGGGCTTTGAAGCCGTGAACCGCTGGTTTGCCCTTGTGCTTGACCCAATGCGCATCGCCGTCATTTTCGCTGGCGGATGCGATGATCGTGGCATCGACAAGCGTGCCGGTCTTGACCCGAACCGCCTTGGCTTTGAGCTGGCCGGTGACCTCCTCGAACAGAGATTTGTCCAGCCCATGCGCAATAAGCGTCTTCCGGAAGCGCACGAAGGCCGTACGCTCCGGCGTCGGCTCCGAAGCCGAAAACCCGCAGAACCGCCGAAACGACGCCCGGTCATCCAGGGCTTCGGCAAGCTTGACATCGGAGAGGTCGTGCCAGACGGCAATGAGCATCGCCTTGAACAGAACCAGCGGCGGCCAAGACGGCTCGCCCTTTGCGGCGCAAGGGATCACGCCAAGCCGCCTCTCAACCGGAACCCAGTCGATCAGCGTCACCAGATCGTCAAGACAGCTATGTCGTCCGCCGCGCTCGGTAACAAACCCTAGTGTTTCCTGGCCAATCCGACGACGACCCATCTTGCACCTCGATCCATTCAGCGAATCGAGGGAATCAAAAACAAACTGCCTCGTCCAGAACTACCCGCGCACAGGTCTCGTCTGTAGCGTGATCGGATCGGATGGAAACAGCGTCACCGGCACAGCCGAAATCCCCGTGAAACTTGTCCTCGCGAAAGCGGGGAACGGGGAAACCCTGGCTCCACAGCACGTGCGAAGGAGGCGCAGTGCTCCGCTCCATTCGGGCCGATCACGCTGTGGGCCTTCATAACCGAACCGGCGAAATTACATTCGCACCGGCTCGTTACCGAGGCTCAGCTCGATCCGATACGCCATCCCGCTTGGCCTGATATCTCTGGTCACCTTGGCCTGGGGAAGACCGTTTTCAATCAGATAGCTGCCCAAACCTGGCTTTAAACTGGTCTTCGGTTCTGGCCCACCTTCCTCGACCCAATTGATTTCGAGCACCGGGTGCTGGGGATGTGGGTGTAATCGCCAGGTGAGGCCGACCGTTCCGCCTTCCACGGAAAGCGCGCCATATTTCAGCGCATTGGTCCCCAGCTCATGAAGAAGAAGGGCAAAAGGGGTGGTAATGCTTGCGGGCAGCACCACTGGCGGGCCTTCCAGGCGCAGCCGGTCGCCATTCTCGAACAGCGGAGCGCCGAGCTGGCGCCGGATCAGCGCCTCGATCGGGGCACCCTGCCAGTTGCTGCTGACGAGCAGGTCATGCGCGCTGGAAAGAGCGCTGAGACGCCCTCGAACGAGGCGAGCGCCTGCTTCTGGTCCTTGGAGCGGCGGAAGGTCTGGCGAGCGATGGACTGCACCACGGCGAGCGTGTTCTTCACCCGGTGCGACAGCTCGCCGAGCAGAAGCTGCTGCTGGGTCTCCCAAGCCTTGCGGTCGGTAATATCCTGGATGGTTGCGACCAGACGCTCGGGGTGACGCCCGCTCTGTTCCCCGGCAAAAAACGCTTTGCCGCGGGCACGCAGCCAACAATCGCTTTCCTCTTCCCGGCGCACGCGGAACTCAGCGGAAAAATTGCCGTCGCCGTCCGGCGTGAGCGCCTTCTCAAAGGCGGAGCGCACCACAGGCAAATCTTCGGGATGTACGCGCGACCATAGCAGGTCAGCGGTGACGTTCTCATTCGATTTCAGGCCCCAGAGGGAGCACGCCCGTTCATCCAGCCAGAACTCTCCGGCTTGTGGGTCATGGTCCTGAATACCAAGGTCCGAGGCCTCGCGGGCCAGCCGCAGACGTCTCTCGCTGACGCGCAATGCTTCTTCGGCGCGCCTGCGCTCCGTGACATCGACAAAGGTTGCGACCACGCCCTCGATCTTGTCGTCCAGCGTTCGGTAGGGGCGCAGGCGCATCAGGAACCAGGTGCCGGCGCGGCTCTGCACCTCACGCTCGATGGGTACAAGGCTCTTCAGTACGGACTGGGCGTCGGCGGGCAGGGATTGATAGTCCAGCTGATGGGTGAAATCGGTGATCGAGCGGCCTTCGTCACTGGCGGTGATATTGAACAGGTCGGCAACGCGCGGCGTGAGGCGCTTGATGCGCAGCTGCGCATCGAGGAACAGCGTCCCCACGTCGGTCGCGGTCATCAAATTCTGCAGATCGTTGTGCGCCCGGGAGACGCCATCGAGCTTGATCTTCAACTCATTGTTCAGGGTGTGCAGCTCTTCATTGATGGATTGAAGCTCCTCCTTCGAGGTCTCCAGCTCCTCGCCAGTCGAGTGGTATTCCTCGTTGAGGGACTGCAATTCCTCGTTAGCGGCGCGCAGCTCTTCGTTCGCTGCGTCCTCCTCCTCGCGGCTGGCCGTTAGTTGCACCCGGATCGCCTGCAATTCGTCGCGCAGCCGCTGGATCGTGTCATCGGCCGAGCGGCCTTCCTCCGCCGCTAATCTGCTCTCCGCCATGGAGTTTTCCATGACGCCGCCCTCGACGAAAATGACCAGCGCCAGCCTTGTGCGATCCTGCGATGCCAAGGGCCGGACCTGCAGATAAACGCGATGGGCAGCGCCGTTAAAGCGCACCGGTATCGGCAAGCTAAGGGTGGCGCGGCCCTGCTCGAACGCGCTGTGCAAGGCGGAGAGCAGGTCCATGCGCAGCTCGGGCCTGGCAAGCTCGGTGATATCCGGTGTCGGGGATCCCCCTGGATGCTGCAGGAAGCGGCCGGCCGTCTCCGATAGATGGACAATATGATGGCGTTCGTCGACAAGAATGCTGGGTGGGGCAAGCTCTTCCAGCGCCTGCCGGTGCAACGCGAGTTCGCTGTACACTGCGACGCCTGACGGGCGGGTCACGGGCCATTCGGGAAGACGCGGCCTGATTGTGATCCGCGGGAGCATCGGCAATTTGTCGCTTGCGTGCTCCGTCGACTGATAGATGCGCGCGTCGCGGTCTATCGAGCGAAACAGGTTCGGCGGACTGTCGGCACTCTCCGACGAACCCAGGAACAGAAAACCACCACGCCGGAGCGCGCCGTGCAGTGTTCCGATGACCTGCTGTTGCAGGTCACGATCGAGATAGATGAGCAGGTTGCGGCAGGAAATCAGGTCAAGCCGAGAGAATGGCGGGTCTTTTAAGAGGCTGTGCGCTGCGAACAGCACGAGATCGCGCACCTCGCGCCGGATGCGATAATACTGCCCCTCGCGCACGAAAAAGTGGCGCAAGCGTTCCGCTGAGACATCCGCCTCGATGGAGGCGGGATAGCGCGCCTCGCGGGCGATAGCGAGCGCCGCCGCATCGAGGTCGGAGGCGAAGATCTGGATTTCCGGGCGGTTCTCGCAGCGCGCCGCCTCCTCGAGCAACAGCATGCAGATGGAATAGGCTTCCTCGCCGGTCGCGCAACCAGGAATCCAGACACGGACGAAATCGCCCAACTCCTTGCCCTTGAACAGGCTTGGAACGACGCGGTCGGCGAGAGCCTGGAAGGCGTCGGGGTCGCGGAAGAAGGTGGTGACGGAAATCAAGAGGTCCGAGAACAGACCCTGGACTTCCTCTACATTCTCACGAAGGAAAAAATAGTAATCATCCAGCCTCTCCTTGCCCACGAGCTGCATACGACGCGTTACGCGGCGCAGGATGGTGGAGTGCTTGTATTTGGAGAAGTCATGCCCTGTGCGGGCGCGCAGATAAGCTAGCACTCGGCGCAGCACCTCCTCGTCATCCTCAGCGAAGTTCAGTTCGCGCAGATGCGCCTTGCTGCGGATCAGCTCGGGGAGCTGGTTGGCGATTTCGTCAATAGAAAGCACCAGATCCGCGACGCCGGTCGCGATGGCGCTGCGCGGCATGGAGGCATATTCGGCCTCCTGCGGATCCTGGACGATGACGATGCCGCCTGCCTCCCTCACAGCCTTGATGCCCACCGCACCATCCGCTCCGGCGCCCGTCAGCACAACGGCGAGGCCTTCACAATGCTGTTCGGCGAAAGAGCGGAAGAAGGAATCGATTGGTAAGCGCTGGCCGCGCGGCTCCGCGAATTCCGAGGTGGCGATCTCATGATCGGCGATGTGCAGCTGGCGGTTGGGCGGGATAACATAGACCGAATTCGGCGCGAACGGCGCCGAAGCGCCGACGGTCATGACCGGCATCGCCGTGTGCGCGGCAATGATCTCGGTAAGCCGGCTCTCCCGATCGGGATCGAGATGCACGATCACGACAAAGCTCGCACCGGTATTGTCGGGAAGCTTCTCGAAGATGCGCTGGAGTGCCTTAACGCCCCCCGCCGACGCACCAATGGCAACGACGGGAACCTGCTGAGGCGAAGTGTCTGCCATGGCCGTAGCTCTGGGATTTGGTCAGGTTATTGGCGATTGGTGCTGGCGCACTATCGTGCGGCGACAGCAGAAAAAAGCCGCGCGCAGGTTCTATACTTTCATATCTTGACGCGTCTGCTTTCAGAAAAGCGCGAAGACGACATGTTTGTAATCTGGCGCAAAAGACGCCGCTCATCAAATCTTTTCAATCCCTGATTTTTGCCTATGGCCAAACGCCGCGGCTTCTTTTCCCAGCGAAGGCTGCATTTCCGGCCGTTACTTGTGCCCATCTGGCGGCGCCGCAACTATATTTTGTCGCCGATGAAGAAGGCCGTCGAATCGAAGTTCGCCAGGTCGACGAGACCCGAGGCTTGCAGAATGAGTTCTTCGCCCTCGCCGAGCCCTCGAAACTCACCTGCGAGCCGCCGCGACGGGCGACCGCTGCCGAATTCCGCCAAGCCGCAATGGCGTCGCTCGCGCGCGCCAAGGCTGTCAGGTCGCTGCTCTTCGACACCGGAAAATCCACCGGGTGAGTTGCAGCTCCGCAAGGCCGCGTGACAGACAGCGAGGGCCGAAGTTCACGCATCGAAGCGTTGGTGCCCGCCAGAGCCGAAGGGGGATGTCCCAAGCTCTCGGAATGTCAGCCATCTGACGATCGGGTGCGCTGGCAGGCAGCGCGGTTTCTCTCCAGCAGTGCATATTGCCTAGCTTTCAGCGCGCTTGGCAGGACAGCCACACACCCGCGCGAAATGCGAGATTTCAGCAGAAATTTCATGGCGTGGCGCACGGGTGCCTGATAGGGACGCAAAGGGACGCTCAGCCGGTAAGAACCCCTTTCGGCCGGGCTTTTTTGCTGTCTTTCATAGCCTCATAGGTTGCCCGATGATGAAAGAAGTTCTGCTCGGCTCTGTGCTCTTGGTTGGCGCGGCCTTCTGCGCGCGCGCCGGTGAGACCGGCCTTGCTTCGATCCATGAGTGGCGGCGGGAAGCCGGAAAGATCTGCATGTCGGGGCATTTCCATGACGGTGCCGGGACGGGCAAGACGCGCAAGGAAGCCGAAGCCAAGGCGATCGGCTCGTGGGTGTCCTTCACCGATCTGGAATATGGCTCGACCTGGGCCAGCTACAACCTGTCCAGCAGCAAGAAAATGGAATGCACACAAAACGGTTCGCAGGAATGGTCCTGTTCGGTCTCCTCTCGCCCCTGCCGGCCGGCTGGCGTTACGAGCGTGCGGAGAAGGGGAGTGAAACCGAAAGTGCGCCGCAGCAGTAGCGGGTCCTGATCGGGCTGGCATGCCGTGCCGTTCCCGCCCGCATTTTCGCGGTGCACCATGCTCTTCGGCTTTTCACGCGAGAGGCGGAACCGTCCTTCCTGCCAACCGTTAGACGGCTGCCAGCCAGCGAGATCCCACCCTCCTGAGATGGCGACTGACCGCAATCCTGGCGGGGAGGATTGCGGTCTTCTGATTTTGTCCGGCATTGCTGCCGACGCTAACCGCTTCCACAGCGGTCATGGCGATGAAACGGCATAGCTGGCCGAAGGTTCCTGCGGGAAAAACCCTAATGTCTCAGGCACCCTTGCGTTGCAGGAATTTCCTCTGTCCCGGAGCGCTGTTTGAGTTGGGTGAGGCTCTAAGCCCATTCGCCTCTGCGGAACACAGGCACACGGCGGCCATCGGCGTGAACGCCGTCTATATCGATCTCGCCCGAGCCGATCATCCAGTCGATATGGATGAGGCTCTTATTGCCCCCCTGCGCGGCGATCTGCTCCGGGGTCAGCGAGGTGCCGTTCACGAAGCACTTGGCGTAGCACTGCCCGAGCGCGATATGGCAGGCGGCGTTCTCGTCGAACAGCGTGTTGAAGAACAACAGGCCGCTCTTCGAGATCGGCGAGGAATTGGGCACCAGCGCCAGCTCACCAAGCCGGCGTGAGCCTTGGTCGGTGTCGAGCACCTTGTTCAGCACCGTCTCGCCTTTACTCGCCCGCGCCTCAACAATGCGACCCTCCTCGAAGCGCACCGCGATCCCATCAATCAGCGTCCCCTGATAGGAGAGTGGCTTGGTGGAGGCGACATGGCCGTGCACCCGCCGCGCATGCGGCGTCGTGAACACCTCTTCGGTCGGGATGTTGGCGTTGCAGGTCACGCCGTTCTTGGCGGTGGACTCCCCGCCCTGCCATTCATGGCCATCGGCGAGCCCCACGGTCAGGTCGGTCTTCGGGCCGGTGAAATGCAGTGCATGGAAGCGCTGATCATTCAGCCAGGCGGTGCGATTACGCAGCGCCGCATTATGTGCCGCCCAGGCGGCGAGCGGATCATCGACGTCGACGCGCGATGCGGCAAAAATTGCATCAGCAAGCTTGGCAACCGCGATTTCTTCCGCGTCGCGCGGGAACACCTGACGTGCCCAGGAGACGCCGGGAAAAGCGATGATGTTCCAGTTGATGTCAAAGCCGGCGATCTTCTCCAGCGCCGGCTGGTAGGCGATGGAATTGGCCTTATTTGCCCGCGCGACCTTTGCCGGGTCTTCGCCCGAGAGCAGCATCGGATCGTCGCCGACGATGGCGAGACGCGCAGTGTTGGCGGCAAAGGCTTTGGCGACGCCGTCATAGAGCCAGGACGGTGCACGGTCGAAGCTCGCATCTGCCCCGAAGCGGTAGCGCGAGAGCGTCACCTCTTCGTCCGAGAGCATTGGGATGACGAGACCGGCGCCGGCCTTATAGGCATGCTCGGCGATGCGCCGTACCAGTGGCAGCGCGGCGACCGGCGCGGTCAGGAACAGGTCCTGTCCCTCTTGCAGACGGAGCCCGACCTTGACGGCCACCTGGGCCAGCCTGTCGAGCTTCACCGGATCGATCGTTGCAGACACGTTGCGGGGGGAAATATTCATGGAGCAGTCTCACATATCCATGCAAACCAACACACCCAAACGAAGCGCGGCAATGATCCACTTCATTCGACTGCTTGTGTCGGAGCTTCGCGCAATCCAAGCAAACGCTTGCTTCGAATCCGGCGGTCAGCATATCAGCATAAGACAATTCAGCCTCCGATCACACGCCGAGCGATCATGCGGGCTTCATCAAGAGCGTATTGGACATTTGTTGCGCCTGCCGCCGTCAGTCGCGTCTGCAAACTGGCGAGTTCTGTGTCGACATCTTTTGCGATGTCGTCCCGATCCGCTGCCGACGGAACGGGGCGGAGCCAGCAATAGATCAATATGAGGATGACCACAATGAGGATGAACAGGCACCATGAGGGCTCATAGTAGTCATAGTCCGAGCCATATTGTGCCCCATCGTAATAGACGGCGTGAGCAAAGCAGCAGTCGGGCATAGCCGTCCCCCGGGCACAGCTCGCTTGGGAAATCGAATCAATTTAATTGAATATTGCAGGCAGCAATATTAGCAAGCAGTAAATATTGCCAGTTCGGTTTTATGTGAAAATCAGCGCTTACACTTCAAAGCGCTGCCAACTGAGGCGTCAATTCCGGAAACTGACGAAGGCTGACTTCCCGCCTCGAGCCGGTTGGAATTGGCGCGCAGATCAGTTCCTTCGATCGACTGCCGGACGGCGTCCGAAGAATAGGAGAGCTGGGATGTTGCCCTCGTAAGCATCCCAGCTCTCACCCCCCGCTGTGTGTCTTGCTTGTGGCTATTTGCGCCGGCGCGTGACCGGCTGGAAGGCGAGACGCGCGTGGTGATCGCAATAGGAGATGCCCGCGGCCTTCTGCCTGCCGCAGAAGTGGAAATTCTCGTCTTGGGGATCGCCGATCGGCCAGCGGCACATGCACTCGCGCAAATCGAGCAGGTCGACCCGCAAAGCGGCCGGCATGTTTAGTTCCTCGACCACCTTCGGCACCACGGTCAGCGCGACGGCCGGCTGCTCCGCGGGCATGAAGACCGGCTTCAGCGCGGCATTGCCGTGGGTTCTGTACTGCACGCGGGTCGGGCGCAGCGGCAGATGGGAAACTCGGTTGCGCGGCCGCGGCGTGCGGCTGCGTGAAGTCGTTGCCCGCCCGGCGAGCCCAAGGCGGTGCACTTTGCCGATCACGGCGTTTCGCGTTACCCCACCGAGGCGGTTCGCAATTTGGCTCGCGCTGAGGCCGTCAGCCCACAATTTTTTCAGAAGCTCAACGCGCTCGTCAGTCCACCCCATTGCTCCTGCCTCCTCGGACGTTCTGCTGCGGTTGGTTTTCGCACGGAATTGAAGGCGCCCAGGCTGCCGCACCCGCATCACGAAGAAGCAAACATGCTTCCTCAGAGCTGAGATAAGCCCGGTTACGCTTACGCAGAACAGACGCTATACTTGGGAAAACACACTCAGCCGGCGGAACGCGAACACGCCAAAATGGGCCGCTGAGCGACGAGAACACACCCCACTGGACGGCCGGAACAAGAATACCAACAGCCGTCACCTCGCCATAGGACGATCATGCCATGGGTTTGCGGGGAAAACAAATGAAGGAAGCGTTAAGCGGCCATGGCACCGCGGGTTTTGGGCATTACTGTGTCTTTTGTGCCAGTTGACAGCCTACTGCATTCACGGAATGATCCTGGCATAATGAAGCCGCCCAGTTGCGGCTTTTTGCATTTTGGAGGTGTTGAAACCAGCCATGTCCGCCGTTCTACCCACCTATGCCAGAGCCGATATCGCCTTCTCCCACGGAGAGGGAGTCTATCTCGTCGCGGAGGACGGGCAGCGATATCTCGATTTTGGCGCAGGCGTGGCGGTAAACGTGCTGGGGCATGCGCATCCGCATCTGGTGGAAGCGCTGAGCGAGCAGATCGGCAAGGTGTGGCACACCTCCAACCTGTTTCGCATTGCCGGACAAGAACGGCTCGCCGAACGCCTCGTCGCGGCGACTTTCGCCGACCGGGTGTTCTTTGCCAATTCCGGTGCCGAGGCGATGGAAGCCTGCATCAAGATGGCGCGCAAATATCATAGCTATAAGGGCGCGCCGGAACGCTACCGCCTGATCACCTTCGAGGGCGCATTCCACGGCCGTACGCTGGCAACCATTGCCGCGGGCAATCAGGAAAAGCATCTCGCCGGTTTCGGGCCGAAGGTCGAGGGCTTCGACCAGGTGGCGCTCGGCGATCTGGCCGCTGTGCGCGCAGCGATCACCGATGAGACGGCCGGCATTGTCGTCGAGCCGCTCCAGGGCGAGGGCGGCGTGCGCCATGCGACCTGGCCGTTCTTGCGGGCGCTGCGCCAGCTTGCAGACGAGCACGGCATCTTGCTTATCTTCGATGAGGTGCAGACGGGTGTCGGACGCACGGGGAAATTTTTTGCTTATGAGTGGACTGGCATCGAGCCGGACATTTTGGGCGTTGCCAAAGGGCTCGGGGGCGGCTTCCCAGTGGGGGCATGCCTCGCCACGGAGGAAGCGGCTGCCGGCATGACGGCTGGCACCCACGGCTCGACCTTCGGCGGCAACCCGCTTGCCATGGCGGTCGGCAATGCCGTCCTGGACGTCGTGCTCGACGAAGCCTTCCTGGAGGACGTGCGCCGCAAGGGCTTGCTGTTGAAGCAAAGACTTGCCGAGCTTGCCAACAGTTATGGCGACATCATCGAGGAGATCCGCGGCGAAGGGCTGATAATCGGCCTGAAATGCCGCGTGCCGAATAATCGCCTTGTTGAGGCGCTCTATAAACATAATCTATTGACAATTCCAGCTGGTGACAATGTCGTGCAACTCCTGCCGCCGCTCATCGTCGGCGACGAGGAGATCCACGATGCCTGCACAAAAATCGGCAATGCCTGCGCCGACCTTCGGCGTCAGTCCGCCGCGCAGCCGGCGGCTTGACGCCATGGCACCCCGGCACTTCCTCGATATCGCTGCGCTTGATGGAGCGATGCTGAAAGAGCTGCTCGCCCGCGCGCACGCCATGAAGAAGGACCTCCGCGAGGGCAGCCACCGCTTCGGCAGACTGGCGAAGGGCAAGGTCCTTGCCATGATGTTCGAAAAGCCTTCCACCCGGACGCGCGTCTCTTTCGATGTGGCCATGCGCAAGCTGGGCGGTGAAGCCATCGTGCTGAACTCAACGGACATGCAACTCGGCCGCGGTGAAACCATCGCCGACACGGCGCGGGTGCTCTCGCGCTATGTCGATGTTCTGATGCTGCGCACCGCCACCCATGTCTCGCTTCTGGAGCTGGCGCAGTTTGCCAGCGTGCCGGTGATCAATGGTCTCACCGACCGCTCGCATCCCTGCCAAATCTTCGCCGATGTGATGACCTTCGAGGAGCACAAAAGCCCGATCGCTGGCCGGCTCGTCACCTGGGTGGGCGATGCGGCCAACAATGTCGCCACATCCTGGATTCATGCCGCCGCGCGCTTCCAATTTACGCTGCATATCGGCGGGCCGGCTTCGCTTCATCCAAGCCGGGAGATGCTCGACTGGGCCCAGCAGCAAGGCGCCAATCTCGTGCTATTCGAAGATCCGCATGAAGCGGTCCGGGGTGCCGATTGCATCGTCACCGATGTTTGGGTGTCGATGGGCCAAAACGACGAGGCACGACGCTTATCGCTGCTGAAGCCCTATCAGGTGAACAGCGCCCTGATGAAATCTGCCGGCGGCGAGGCCATATTCATGCATTGCCTGCCCGCGCAGCGCGGCAGGGAGGTAACCGACGAGGTGATCGATGGGCCTCGCTCGGTGGTGTTCGATGAAGCCGAAAATCGAGTCCATGCGCAGCGCGCCATTCTCGCATGGTGCCTCGAGACGGCATAAAAAGCTAAAGAAGCATACCGTATGGATGATGACGTAAGAACTGCGCCCGACAACTCCGTTCTGCCCTTCCAGATCGAGTCCGCGGGAGCGATGGGCCGTCTCGTTCGCATCGGGCCGGCCCTTACGTCGATCCTCAGCCAGCACGCTTATCCCGAGCCAGTCTCCACACTTCTTGCCGAGGCGCTGACGCTGACGGCGATGCTGGGCGCGGCGCTGAAGACCGACGGCAAGTTCATCCTGCAGACGCGCTCCGACGGGCCGGTCAGCTTTCTGGTCGCGCAATACAACGCGCCGGGCTCCTTGCGCGGCTATGCCAGTTTCGATGCCGAAGCTGTGGCTGCGGTGAGCGTCGTCGGCCGGAATATGCCGGGACTGCTCGGCAGCGGCCATCTTGCCATGACGATCGATCCCGGCCCGGACATGGAGCGCTATCAGGGCGTCGTGCCCCTCGATGGCGGCAATCTGACCGCGGCGGCCGACCTCTATTTCCGCCAGTCCGTGCAGTTGCCAACCTTCATAAAGATCGCTGTCGCGCAGCACTATGAGGGTGGTAAAGGCGATGCCCCGAGCGGATGGTCCTGGCGCGCGGGCGGTCTGATGCTGCAACGGCTGAGCGGCGAAGGCGGCATTGCCAAGCGCAGGCCCTCAGACAGCAATGGCCATGCCGAGGATGAGGACTGGACCCGCGCTCAGCTCCTTGCTTCGACGGTGGAAGATCACGAGTTGGTCGACCCGACGCTTGGAGCCGAGCGGCTGCTCTACCGCCTGTTCCATGAGGAGCGCGTGCGCACCTTCCGCGCCGTGCCGCTCGTGGCCTTTTGTCAATGCTCGCGCGAGCGGGTGGAGCAGATGCTGGCTGGCTTCACGCCGTCCGAGATCGCCGATATGACCCAGGACGACGGGCATATTCGCGTCACCTGCGAGTTCTGCAACCGCCATTACGATTTTGACGCCGGCGACTTCAACCAGGACGCGCCATCGCCTAGTCAGGCGGATTAGTAGCGTTCAAGCGTCGGTGGTGACCCGGATCTGCACGCCTCATCGGGGTGAATGTCCGAAACACCATAATATGATCTATTCACGTGGTGGTTCTCAGCGCGCTTGCAGGCGTGGTCTACGCTCTTTATACATCCTCGGGCTATCTATTGGCCGGCAACGCTGGAGCTTGCGGTCATAGCTGTTATCGTACTGGATAGCGCCCTGCTTGCAGGCGGGCTCGGGACGCTTTTGGAGGGGTGATTGTCGGGTTGATAAACACCCTCATGATTTTAAATGCCCCGCGCGATAGTACATGGATCATGATCAGCAGCGGCAGCCTGCTCTTCGTCTTGTCGCGCTTCACCGTTTGCTCGTCAGCGCGTTCAATCCTGGCGGAAATGGGTGAGCGCTCGGTTCCTGCATGACCAACAAAATCCCAATCCATAAAGGCCGCGCCCGGCAGGCGGAGTCCATTGGCTCTGAGCGCATCCTGTCGCTCGCCGCTCCGATGGACAGCGCGCTGAACGTCGTCCACAGCATCGGGCGGGACATTGTGAGCGGCAAATTCGAGCCGGACACGCGCCTTCCCGACGAAGCGACCATGCTCAAGCGCTATTCGGTCTCCCGCACCGCACTCAGGGAGGCCTACAGCAAACTTGCCGCCAAGGGTCTGATCGTTGCGCGCCCCAAGGTCGGCACCATCGTGCGCCCCCATGCCCTCTGGAACATGCTCGATCCGGAAGTGCTGAGCTGGCACCTGCAGACGAGACCTGCCGGGGAGATCGCAAGAGACCTCTACGTCCTTCGCCGGATGGTCGAGCCTGCGGCCGCTGCGCTCGCGGCTGAGAAACGCACCGAGGATGATCTTGCCAAGATTGAGATCGCCTATCGCGATATGAATGCCGCCTCGACGGATGAGGCTGGGCTCATCGAGGCCGACCTTCGCTTTCACCTGGAGATCTTATTCTCCACCCGAAACCATTTCATTGGGGCATTTAGCGCACTCATACACGCGGCTATGACCACCACCTTCAAGCTGAGCTGGCGGGGTGCCGCCGCGGTGCTGATCAAGGAAGAGCGGCTGCTGCAGCACGGCGAAATCCTGGAGGCCATCAGGCAGCAGGATCCGGGGCTCGCCAGAGAGCGCATGGAAGCCCTGCTCGATGACTCCATCAATGATGTCAATGAGGCTATTGAGCCGTAGGTCTGGCGAAAGTCGGCATCCAACGTGTTGGCGATCCCGGCAGGGCTCGAACCTGCAACCCCCAGCTTAGAAGGCTGGTGCTCTATCCGGTTGAGCTACGGGACCGTGCCGCCGCACCCGTATGGGAAGCGAGGCGTTTCTCGAAGGCAGCCGCCCGCACCATAACCGCGACGGCAGCGATTTTGAAGGTCTTTGCGCGGAAAGTTCGGCAGATCAGCCCCGCCGATGCCCTGCCCGTCCCCAGCAATAATGGCTCGAGCGCGATCGCATCAGATGAAAACAGTGCCCACCCGCACAACCGAAATTCCCGTGAAAACGGGGATCGATTGGTCCACAGCAGGTGCCCATGCTTACTGGATCCGGTTGCGCGGGGAATTCGTCCGCGTGCGCGAAGAAGAGGCGGTCCTGCGCTCCCATCGAGCCGATCACGCAATAGCTAATGTGTCCAGGTGCCGATACGACCGAACTTGAAATTGTCAGAATAAGCCTTCTTGGTCGGCTTGCGGGGATGCGACTCGAACACGCGATAGGGAATCCCGTTGCGGGTTGCGTAGGCGATCGCCTCCTCCTTGGAGGGAAAGCTCAGGCGAACCTGTTGCCTCATGTCGCCGGAGGAGGTCCACCCCATCAGCGGGTCGGCCTCACGCGGGCTTTCCGGCTCATATTCGAGCATCCAGACGCGGGTCTTGGCATCGCCGGATTGCATTGCCGTTCGCGCGGGCTTGAAAATGCGTGCGACCACTGCCTGCCTCCAAGGGAAACACGTTTCTGAGAGCTAGCTCCTCGAAAGTGAATAGCGCGTTTGCCCCTCCTCGAAAAGCGCCCAAAGCGTCGCTCCTCAATGGCGTTTTAACGCGGAGCGGTAAGGCCTTCATCTTCATGCCGAAGCGTGCGGATCGCGCCGCGCAGCTCGGCAAGCCCGCGCAGGCGTCCGACGGCGGTGTAGCCGGGGGTGATGCGCTTTCCCGGCGCGAGGTCGTCCAGCATGCGGTGGCCGTGATCGGGGCGGAAGATAATCTGCTCTGCGTTGCTGCGCCGCGCATTTTCGGCGAGCAGGACCTTCAGTATGGCGATCATGTCGAAATCGCCTTCCAGATGGTCGGCCTCATAAAAGGAGAGGCCATCCGCTTCGCGCCTGGTCGCGCGCAGATGAGCAAAAGCGATGCGGGGCGCGAACTCGCGGGCGATCGCGGGAAGATCGTTGTCCGGCCGCACGCCGAGCGAGCCGGTGCACAAGCAGATGCCGTTCGCCTTTGAAGGCACGGCCTTGAACAGCGCGCGATAGTCAGTGGCGGTCGAGGCGATCCGCGGCAGGCCGAACAGGGGGCGGGGCGGGTCGTCGGGGTGGAGCGTCAAAGTCACGCCGAGCTTTTCCGCCGCTGGGGTGACGGCTCCCAGGAATTCGACCAGATGCCGGCGCAGCACAGCATTGTCGATACCGCGATAGGCGTCGAGCTTGTCGCGGAAGGCGGGGATCGTCAGCGGCTCGGTGGTCGAGCCGGGCAGGGCGCTGGCGATGACCATAATGAGATAGTCGATATCGGCCTGGCTCATTCCCTCATAGGCCGCGCGCGCGGCCGCCTGGACCTCCGGCGCGTAGTCCTTCTCTGCCCCGGGGCGCTTCAGGATATGGAGCTCGAAGGCGGCAAAGCGTGTGAGATCGAAGCGCAGGGCACGCGCGCCATCCGGCAACTCCCAGTCCAGATCGGTGCGGCACCAATCGACCACAGGCATGAAATTGTAGCAAATCACCCGGATGCCGGCCTTTGCCACCGCCTCCATGCTGGCAATCCAGGTCTCGATCGAGGCCGCTGCGCGCCCGCCGCGCCGCTTTACATCATCGGGAATTGGGATCGACTCGATTACCGACCAGGTAAGGGCCGTGCGCCCCGGCGGCGTGGTCTCGATGATGTTCTTGCGCTCGGCAACCGCATTATCGCTCCAGACCTCGCCGATCGGGATCTGATGCAGCGCCGAAACGATGTCCGTCGCTCCGGCCTGGCGTACGTCATCGAGCGAGACCGGATCCTGCGGCCCGAACCATCGCCAGCCTTCGATCATGGCGCAAATCCCCTAATCCTGGGTGAGAACCACCTTCATGCTCTGCCGTCGATCGAGGGCACAGCGCATCGCCGCGGCGGCATCGGCAAGCGGACGGCGGGCCGTCACCAGCGCCAGCACGTCGACTTTTCCCTCCGCGATCAGGCGCACGGCACTGGGGAACTCGGCGCCGAAGCGAAATGAGCCGCGTAAATCGAGCTCCTTCGCCATAATCAGATTGGCCGGCACGGGGATGTCGCCTGCGGGAAGATTGCCGATCTGCACGACTATTCCGCCGCGGCGAATGCCTCCGAGCGCGGCGTTCATGCCGGCAGTTGTCCCCGAGGCCTCGAAGACGACATCAAATGGGCGCGCGCTGGCGAGATAGTCGAGCGCTTCGCGGCCGCGGGAGACATCCACGACGTGATCGGCCCCCAGACGCTGTGCGAAGCGGAGTGCGGTTGGCGCGATGTCGACCACGGTCGCCTCGGCGATCCCGGCGAGCCGTACCGCCTGCAGTACCAAAAGTCCGATCGGGCCGGCACCGACGACGAGGACGCTTTTTCCGCTCAGGTCGCCAGCCCGATCGGCGGCATGCAGGCTGACCGCCAGCGGCTCGGCGAGCGCTGCGGCCTCCAGTGATACATGCGGCGGCAGCTTGATGCATTGCGAGGGCGAGACGTCGAACTCCGCAGTAAAACCGCCCTGCATATGCGGAAACTTGCTCGCCGATCCCATGAAATGGATGTTCTCGCACAGATTGGGCCGGCCCTCGCAGCAGGGATGGCAGACACCGCACCAGCGCGACGGATTGACGGCCACGCGGTCGCCGAGCGCCAGGCTCACATTCTCGGCGTTGACCTCAGCGACGGTACCCGCCAGCTCATGGCCAAGGATAAGCGGCGAGCGCACGAGGAAATCCCCATTCCGGCCGTGCAGGAAATAATGCATGTCCGACCCGCAAATGCCGCCCGCGCCCAGGCGGATGCGGACTGTGCCAGGCGCGAGCGGCGGCAGGACATTCTCCACGATGCGCAGATCTTCCGGGCCGAACAATGTCGCGGCGAGAGCGCTCGTCATTTGACGACGCCCATCAGTTTCGGCAGCCACAAGGTCAGCTCCGGTATGAAGGTTATGGCGAGAAGCGCCGCGAACAGCGGCACCAGCCAGGGCAGGATCGCCATGGTGGTCTGCTCCACCGAAAGCCTCGAAACCCGCGAGAGCACGAACAGCACCATGCCGAGCGGTGGATGAAGAAGGCCGATCATAAGATTGAGCGTGAGGATCAGGCCGAAATGGACGGGATCGATGCCGAGCTTGAGGACGATTGGCAAAAGGATCGGCACGACGATAGTGATCGCGGCGATGGTGTCGAGGAAGCAGCCGATGAACAGGAGGAGCAGGTTCACCAGCACCAGAAATACCCATTTGTTGTCGGTGAGACTGAGAACGGCACCCGAGAACAGGCTAGCCGCCTGCGACACCGTCAGCAGCCAGGCGAAGATTGAGGCCGCGGTGACGATGAACAACACCGAGGCCGTGGTCTCGACCGTGTCTCGCGTCGCCTTGGCGAGCGTGCGCAGCGTCATCGAGCGATAGCGCACGAGGCCGAGGAATAGCGACCAGATCACTGCCGCGACCGCCGCTTCGGTGGGTGTGAACCAGCCGAGCGTCATGCCGCCGATCAGGATCACTGGCGTCATCAGCGCCATGACGGCGGAGAAATCGAAATACCAGTCGAGCGCGATCAGCACGGCCAGCGCGATGCCGATGGCGGCGTTCTGCGAAAGGCCAGCGTTTATCAGCCCGTAGACCGCAACGGGAAATAGGAGAACGATCACGACTTCCAGCCCCGCCTCGCCGAGCGTTGCCCAGCGGAAGGGAGCATCCGATCCCCAACCGCGGCGGTGGGCAAACCAGGCGACAGTGATCATCATGAGCACTGTCATCACCGCGCCGGGGACAACGCCGGCAAGAAACAGTGCGCCGATCGAGGTATTCGCCATCATCCCGTAAATCACGAAGGGCAGGGACGGCGGAATGATCGGCCCGAGCGTTGCCGAGGCCGCGGTCACGCCGACCGAGACGTCGAGCGGGTAGCCATGATCGGTCATGGCCTTGATCTCGATGGTGCCGATACCCGCCGCATCCGCAATCGCGGTCCCGGACATCCCCGAGAAGATCACCGAGCCGATGATATTCACCTGGGCGAGGCCGCCGCGCATCCAGCCGACGAGAGCCACGGCGAAATTGTAGATGCGCCCGGTCACCCCCGCGATGTTCATCAGATTGCCGGCCAGGATAAAGAACGGCACGGCCAAGAGCGGAAAGCTTTCGACCCCGGCGAACATGCGCTGTGCCACGATCACATCGGGAGCAACGCCATAGACGAGCAGATAGGCGAGCGAGGCGCTGGCCATCGACACGGCGACCGGGACACCGATGATCAAGAGGAGGAGAAAGCCACCAACCAAGAGGAGCATGGCTCAGGCCTCTTCCGAGCCGTCGAAGGCGCCGGGTCGCTCCAGCACCGAATAGCCGCGGCGCAAGGAGGTTGCGAACACCTGAAGAGCCCGCAGCGTCATCAGCACGAAGCCGGCGAGCACAGTGTAGAACACAATGGATTTGGGCAGATCGATGGTGACCATGCGCTCATCCGAGATGAGCTGGGCATATTTGTAGAACAGCCAGGCGACATAGCCGAAGAACACCACCTGCAGGCCAAGCACCATACTGGCAAGAAGCCGCGCCGCGCCGTGCGGCAGATAGCGGTAGAGGAAATCCACCTGGATGTGCCGCGAGAGCCGCACGCACATCGCCGCGCCGACGAACACCACACCGATCAGGCAATAGACCGCGATTTCCTCCGTCCAGGCAAAGCTGTCGTTGAGCACATAGCGGGTGAAGAACTGTAGGATGACGGCCCCGGCCATCAGCCAGAAGATCGCCATCGCCACCCAGTCCTCCGGCCCGATCTTGCTGAGATCGACATGGGCAATCTCCTCGTCGAAGACGGCGGCCAATTCCTCGCCGGTGACCGGCGTATGGATCTCCGGGGCCTGAGTTTGCTGCGCCATCGTCTCTCAATGTCCCACCGGCCGAGCCCTGATACGCGAGGCCGTCTATCTGATCAGCTTGTCATTCGAGGTAAGCCACTTGACTGCGTCCGCCCGGGATTGCGGCCCAAGCGAACGCTTCATTGCACCATTACTTGATAGCCCGGATCGCGTCGTAATCGGCTTTGCGATAACCGAACTGCTCGAGGGTTGTGTTCTTCGCGACGGCGTCCTGGAACTCGGCCTTGTTCACCTCCGTCACCGTCAGGCCCTGATCCTTGAAGAACTGCACCAGCTCGTTCTCCTGCTTCTGGATCGCCTTGGTCGCGCGCACGGCCGCTTCTTGCGCGATCTCGGTGAAGATCTTGCGTTCCTCCTCCGTCCATTTGTCCCAGGTCGCTTTGGCGACGATGGTGTTGAGGTGATCGACGATGTGGCCGCTCAGAACGATATATTTCTGCACCTCAAAGAACTTCTTCGCCTTGATGGTGGTGAGGGGGTTTTCCTGCGCTTCGACAGTGCCGTTCTGCAGCGCCAGATAGACCTCGGCAAAGGCGATCGGGGCGGTATTGGCGCCGCAGGCCTTCGGCATGGCGAGATAGGCCGGCACGTCGGGCACGCGGATCTTCAGGCCTTTGTAGTCAGCGCAGGATTTGAGCGGCTTGTTCGAGGAGGTATGGCGGGTGCCGTAATAAGTCGTAGCGACGATATGGTGGCCGGTCTTGTCCTCATAACCCTTGGTGAGCTGCTTGTAGGTGTCACTCTTGGTGTAGGCGATGAGGTGGTCGGGATCGCGGAAGATGTAGGGGTAGTAGGTAACGCCGATTGGCGCGTATGAGCGGGCGGCAAAGCTCGAGCCGGAAATGATGATGTCGACTGTGCCGAGCGTCAGCCCTTGGTTGATGTCCGTTTCCTTGCCGAGCTGGGAGGCCGGGAACACCTGGACCTCATATTTGCCATTGGTCCGCTTTTTGAACTCCTCGCCGGCCCAGACCGACTCGGTGTGGAAAGGCTCGGTCGTCTCATAGACATGAGCCCATTTCAGCACGGTCTGCGCCGAGGCGCTGGACATACCGAGCGCCGCCATGGCAGCGGTAACGGCTGCAATCACATTCCTCATTCTCACTCCTCCCTAAATTTGCGTGAGTTAGCTTGCTCGGTGTCCGTTGGTGCCGCTGGCTGACCCGCTCTTGGACGCCCAGGCCGGAGCGGCTTCGCCAAAGCTTTGTGAAAACCTTTCCGCCGATGCCTGGAGATGCCGGCGCATTGCCAGCCCCGCCCCTTCTGCGTCTCCCGCCGTGATGCGCTCATAGACGAGACGATGTTCGGCGACAGCGAGTGCCCAGGTGCGGCTGTTGGCGAAATAGCTGGCCAGCTGGACGAAATACGGACTGACGCGCTGGTCGAACAGCTCGCCAACGATACGGACCAAGAGACCGTTGCCGAGAATGGCGGCGATAGCGACATGAAATTCGCGGTCGTGACGCAGCCCTTGTGGGCTCGGCCTCTCGGCGCGGACCATGTCGTCAAGGATGCGCTCGAGATCGGCAAGATCCTGGGATCCCGCCCTTCGCGCCGCCTCGCTCGCAATGGAGGCCTCGATCAGCTCGCGGGCATGCAGAACCTCGAACGGTCCTTCGGCCTGGGTCGCGTGCACCGGGCCCGGTGCAACATGAGCCGCCTCGGCAACATAGATGCCGGAGCCGACGCGAATACGAATGCGCCCCTCCACTTCGAGCGCAATCAGCGCCTCACGGACCGTAGGGCGGGAGATGCCAAGCTTTTCTGCCAGTTCGCGCTCGGAGGGCAGGCGCACGCCCGGCGCGAACTCGCCGTTCTCGATCAGCGCACGCAGCTGATCGGCCACCTGCCGGTACAGGCGGCGATGCTCGACGGTTTCGAGCGGCACGTCTCCTCCCGCCCGCTAGGGCTGCGATCGCATGCTGGCTTTTGGTCTGACCAGTTGACCGATTTGAACCGGCATTTCATTTGGTGTCAACCTTGTGCGCAGAGCTGGCGCGGGGCATGCGCCCGACTTTCAACCATGGCGGGCCCACGCCTCGCAGCATGGGAGCCGTGCTGCTCTAAGGCCCTTGCGCTAGCAGAACCAATTCACATGCAGCAGGGCGAGACAGCTAATCTCTCCGGCGCCGAAATTAACGGCTGCGGTATTCGCGGAGAACCTCGCGCATGGTGTCCGCAATCATTCCCGGTAGCTCCTTGCGGAAGGCATTAAACTCGGCACGCGAAGCATTGAACTCCGACCGCAGGGCATTGAGCTCCGAGCGAATTGCGGCGAGCTCGGCTTCCACCCGATCGATCCGGTCTTCGAGGCGTTTCAGACGACCGTCTGTGACCATCGCGTGGGTACGAAGCACGGCGACATCCTCTCGGATCTCACGCAGATATTCGAAGAGGCGGACGGAGAGTTTCCGGTCTTCTTTGACTTCAGTCTCCAGCGCAGTCATGCGGCGCTTGAGCTCAGCGATCTCGGCTTCCACGTCCATGTGCGCCTTCTGTACGTTCACGTTCTGTTTAGCAGGGCTTCACCGCCAGCGAAAGCTGAAAAGAGATGCGGAAACACCATAGCTGAGAGTTGCGCGTTGGCAACAGCTGTGGCCAATCATGCACAGCAAAAAGGGCCAGACGCGGGATGGGCGTCCGACCTTCTCCTAAGTGGTTAATGCTTCTGTGCTATGCCGCGTGTTTTGCAGTGATCAGCCGGCGATTGATCACGGTCTCGGCGATCTGTACGGTATTCAGAGCTGCGCCCTTGCGCAGATTGTCCGAGACGATCCAGATATTCAGTCCGTTGTCCAGGGTCGGGTCCTCGCGGATGCGCGAGACATAGGTGGCATATTCGCCGACGCACTCAATCGGGGTGATGTAACCGCCGTCGTCACGTTTATCGACGACCAGAATGCCCGGTGCCTCGCGCAGGATCTCCCGCGCCTCGTCCGCAGTGATCGACTTCTCGAACTCGATATTCACCGCTTCCGAATGGCCGACGAACACCGGCACGCGCACGCAGGTGGCTGTCAGCTTGATCTTGGTATCGAGGATCTTCTTGGTCTCGGCGACCATCTTCCATTCCTCGCGCGTCGAGCCGTCCTCCATGAAGGTATCAATATGGGGGATGACGTTGAAGGCGATCTGCTTGGTGAACACCTCGAGCGTTGGCTCGTCATTGACGAAAATACCCCGGGTCTGGGTCCACAGCTCGTCCATCGCATCCTTGCCGGCGCCCGATACCGACTGGTAGGTGGCCACCACCACGCGCTTGATGGTCGCGGCATCGTGGAGAGGCTTCAGCGCCACCACGAGCTGGGCGGTCGAGCAGTTAGGATTGGCGATGATGTTCTTCTTGCGAAAGCCCGCCACCGCGTCGGCATTCACCTCCGGCACCACGAGCGGCACGTCCATGTCGTAGCGCCAGGCCGAGGAATTATCGATCACCAGCGAGCCCTGCGCCGCGATCCTGGGCGACCACTCCTTGGAGACCTTGCCACCGGCCGACATCAGCGTGAAGTCGCAGTTCGAAAAGTCGAACTGCTCCAGGTCCTTGCATTTGAGCACCTTGTCGCCGAACGAGACCTCGACACCCTGCGAGCGGCGGGAGGCGATGGCAAACACCTTATTCACCGGAAACTCGCGCTCGGAGAGGATATTCAGCATTTCGCGGCCCACATTGCCCGTGGCGCCGACGACGGCGACGTTATAGCTCATTTTATGCTTTCCCATTTCGATGGATGGCTGGTTTGTAACGCTGCACGCCCGCGTTGTCCATCCATGGCATATATGGCCATGTGCGCAGGTCGGACAACGGGGCGTTTGTTGTGCAGGTACCGCCAAGGCAACAGGTTCAACTGAGGGATGGGGCGAATGGGTGTCAACTTCTGCACTGCACCAGAATGTCACAAATGTACTGGTCTAGTCTTCGTATAGTCAGCAAAGATTAGAGTCATTCTAATTCCAAATCATAGCGTTTGACTTTCGTCAATGCTAACTCCAGTCTTCATGCCATCATATATCGTCGAGATATCCGCGAGCGGCATGGGCGAAAAGAGCGTCATCAGGCGTGGCGCACGTCGGCGCCTGCTTAAAAAGCCGATTTGGCGACCAATAACAGGACGGGGCAAAGAGATCGATGGGTAGAAAACGGATTGCTGGCATGTTGCTGTTATCGGCAGTGATTGCTGCTTCTGCGGCGCTGTCTGCGGCCGCCGAAGATGCCTATAAGCTGACCATCACAGAGAACGGCTTCGAGCCCACCACTCTCGACCTCCCAGCGGGTAAGAAAGTGACGCTAAGCGTCACGAATGCTACCAAGAAAGCCGCCGAGTTCGAGAGCGAAAAGCTGAGCCGGGAGAAAGTCGTTCCGGCCGGCAAGACCGTCACCATTTCCGTTGGGCCGCTCAAGACGGACACTTACGAGTTCGAAGACGACTTCAATAAGGCCCGTAAAGGTACGATCACCGTTAAATAGCCCATCGCCGGGTTTCCAATGCGCCCTTGGAAAAGCCGAGCAAGTCGTAAGGGAAGACTGCCTCCGTGTATGCAACAGCCATCATCGTATTTCGCGAAACGCTGGAAGCCGCGTTGATTATCAGCATTGTCATGGCCGCGGCGCGGGGAGTCGAAGGCCGCGGACGATGGGTGCTCGCTGGCCTTCTGGCAGGGCTGGGTGGCGCGGTTCTCGTTGCCCTTTTCGCCGACGTGATCACGTCGTCTCTTGCCGGCATCGGCCAGGAGATGCTCAACGCCGCGATCCTGCTCGTTGCGGTGTTCATGCTCGGTTGGCACAGCATCTGGATGGCCAGCCATGCCCGCGAGCTTGCCCAGCATGTTTCCGCCGCGAGCCGTGCGGTCGCGGCTCACGAACGCCCGCTCTATGCCCTGGCGATCGTGGTCGGTGCTGCAGTGCTGCGAGAAGGTTCGGAAACGGTGCTCTTTCTGATGGGCGCAGCCATTGGCGATGACGCGAGCGCCACAGCGATGATTGCGGCCGGCCTTGCTGGCGCCGCGCTCGCCGCGATCGTCGGCGCCGGCCTCTATGCGGGATTGCTGCGCATACCGATGCGCTATCTGTTCTCCGTGACCAATGTCATGATCGTCCTGCTGATGGCAGGCATGGCGTCGCAGGCGGTCGGTTTTCTCATCCAGGCAGATGTTGTGCCGCCGCTTGTCAGTCCGCTCTGGGATACATCCTTCCTGCTGACCGAGGGCAGCCTGCCTGGTAAGATCCTGCACGCGCTCGCTGGTTATCAGGCCAGGCCCGATGGCAGCCAGGTGCTTGTCTATCTCGGTGTCTTGTTTGGCGTTCTTGCTCTCACTCGTGTCGTCCGGCCGACGGCGCCGGTGCGCCGCCAGGCCCCGGCATAGCCCGACCGCCCGCTCCGCGGCCAGCTGAGCTCAAGGGGGAAGCGACAACTGGCATCCTTAAGAGGTGTGCCCGCTCGCCTCGATCAGGCGGCCGCAAAGCCAGAACTCGCCCTGGACGATGTTGCCGACGCGGAGCTCGCCCTGAATTTGCATTTTGTCGGCGACCAGGTCGAGTGTGCCGCCCAGCGTTTTGATCAGTGCGGTGTGGAATTCTTGACCCGTTACGCCGTTCTTGCGCAAGCCGGCCTGTAGCACACGTCCGGTGAAGAAGGCGCGGGACTGCGCCTCGAAAACATCGGCATTGGGATCATGGAACACCGCCTGCCCGGCGCCCTCGCCCGGCCCGGAGAAGAGGCCCGAGGCAAAGAAGGATTCCGGTGCGAACTGCACGGTCTGACCCATCTGGCTGCGGGTGAAGGCTTCCTCATTCGGGAAGACGGCCAGTTCATGCGGGAAGGCGCTGATCTGCGCTTGGGCGACGAAGAAGCCGACGCGATTCGCCCAGCAGGCATAATCGACCACATCGAACAAAGCGACGGTTGCGCATTGATGCGGGCGCGGACCCGGCTCGATCTCGACGAAGACCGCGCCCTCAAAGGCATTGTCGAACGGGCGCTGGCGCTTTTTCATGACGCGCACCGGCATCCGCCCCTGGCCCGCATAGAACGGCGTCACCCCGACAATCGAAAGGTTCTCGCCGTCCTTGAGCATGTGAATCCACAGCTCGGACCCGCTGTCGCCGCGCCAGCGATAGTAAAAGCCCGGGGCGCAGGGCTGGGACTGCCCGCCATCCTCCGGCAGCCGGCTTACCAATTCGGCCAGCTCCTCCGCGGAGCCGGCGCGAAAGCCGATGACACTGAAATGGTCAGTCATCGTCTGCTCCTTTCCGCTTAAGCTGCTAAAATTTCGAGTTCGCCCATGATCGCCTCGCCCATTTCCTGGGTCGAGACCCTGCGCATATTGTCCTGCATAATGTCGCTGGTGCGCAGGCCGCGCTCTAGCGCGCGGGCGATAGCCTTGTCGAGCATGTCGGCTTCGGCGCCCATCCCGAAGGAGTAGCGCAGCGCCATCCCGAACGAGGCCATGGTAGCGATCGGGTTGGCTATACCTTTGCCGGCGATATCGGGTGCCGAGCCGTGCACCGGCTCGTAGAGCGCGGGGCGGCGACCGTTGGCGTCAGGCGCGCCGAGCGAGGCCGAGGGCAGCATGCCGAGCGAGCCGGTCAGCATGGCCGCGGCATCGGAGAGGATATCGCCGAATAGGTTGTCGGTGACGATTACGTCGAACTGTTTGGGCGCGCGAACCAGCTGCATAGCACAGTTATCGGCGAGGATATGGGTCAGCTCGACGTCAGAAAACGCCTCGCGATGCACCTTGGTCACCACCTGGTTCCACAGCACGCCGGTCTTCATCACATTGCGCTTTTCCGCCGATGCGACACGACCCGAGCGCTTCTTCGCCAGATCGAAGGCCACGCGGGCGATGCGCTCGATTTCATGCGTGGTGTAGACCTGCGTATCGACGGCGCGCTGTTCGCCGTTCTCCAGCGTGACGATCTCCTTCGGCTCGCCGAAATAGACGCCGCCGGTCAGCTCGCGCACGATCATCAGGTCGAGGCCTTCAACCACCTCCCGCTTCAGGCTGGAGCCCTCAGCGAGCGCTGGATAACAGATCGCCGGGCGCAGATTGGCGAAGAGCTGCATGTCCTTGCGCAGGCGAAGGAGCCCGGCTTCGGGCCGCTTGGCGTAAGGGACGTTGTCCCATTTCGGTCCGCCGACGGCGCCGAGCAGCACAGCGTCGGCTTTCATCGCCTTATCCATGGCGGCGTCGGAGATCGCCTCGCCATGGGCATCATAGGCGCACCCGCCCACCTGATCGGTTTCGAGATTGAAGCCTGCGCCGCTGCGCGCGTTCAGCCAATCCACGACTCGCGACACTTCGGCCATGACTTCCGGACCGATGCCGTCGCCCGGCAGAAGCAACACATCAAAACTAGCCATTCACTGCTCTCAAAGGCCTGGCCGCCGCGCAGGCTTTCTTACCCCGTCTTAGCTGTTGCTAATTGGAAACAGAGGGAGGAGCAAGCCGTAATGAAAAGGGGAGGCGCGGAAGTCACAACATGTGTTGTCTGTGCAAGGGAGCGAGGCGCAGCTTGTCTGTGACACGAATCAGCTCAGCAAAGCCGAAACGCTCTACCCGCTGTGCGCATCAGGAGCGGGCCGAAGTGGAAATGATAATGGGAGAGGCTCCGCTCCTTTCGAGATCGCTGCGCGCTGCCTCTGAAACAGCAGCACGGCTCCGGTCTCAGCCGGGGCTTGAGGCACTCGCCATTTTCCGGCAGCTCTCGGCGCAGCGCCGGCAGACCTCAGCACAGCGCTTCATCTCCTCATCCTCCATGGCCTCGCAGGAATTGGCGCAGGCATCGCACACTTCCGCGCAGGCCCGGCAGGTCGTGGCATGAAGCGCGGAGTTGCGGGTCATGAAGTCGGCGGATGTCTGGCAGATCTGGATGCAATCCGCCATGACCCGCACGTGGTCCGGCTCGGTGTGGCCGTGATCGAGGCAGTAATTGAACAGCGTCGACTGGCAGGTATCGCGGCATGACCAGCACAGCTGGATGCACTCAGCAAATTCCGGATTGGTGTGAGGAGGCATGGCTCTCTCCTTTCCCCGAAGGAACCTCGTCACCACGGTGATAGTTCCGGTGCGCCCTACGCCCGCGACCTGGGTCTCTCGTGTCGGCGCGGCACGCTGCCTTGTGGTAAGTTATTCCTAGTGAATAAGGAGCGCGGCATTCGCGCCGAGCCGATAAGGGTGAGGAAACGTCATGATAGATTTTCCGATCGTCGACAGCCACGTGCATCTCTTGAACCCGGAGCGGCTCGGCTATGGCTGGACGCGGAACGCGCCGCAGCTAGACCGGACTGTGCTGCCCGAGCATCTTAGCAAGGCGGCCGACCCGGTGCGCATCGATCAGTTCGTGTTCGTCGAAGTCGATGTCGATGAGGGCCAGTATCTTGATGAGGCGGCCTGGGTCTCGGAGCTCGCCGAGCGCGAACCGAGGCTCAAGGGCATGGTGGCAGCCCTGCCGCTTGAGCGGGGCGCCGAGATCGAAGGCGATCTGGACCGGCTCTGCCAGCACAAGACTCTGCGCGGCATCCGCCGCCTCATCCAGAACCAGCCCGATCCCGATTTCTGCATCCGCCCCGACTTCATCGCGGGGCTGAAGCTGCTAGGCTCCCGCGACCTCGTCTTCGATATCTGCGTGTTCCATCATCATCTGCCGAATGTAATCAAGATGGTCAGGCAGTGCCCTGAGGTGCGCTTCGTGCTCGACCACATCGGCAAGCCTCCGATCAAGGCCGGCGGCATGGAGCCGTGGCGGCAAGATCTGGTGGAACTCGCCACTCTCGACCACGTGCATTGCAAGATATCCGGCGTTACCACCGAGGCCGACCACAAGGCGTGGACGCGCGATCAGATCCGCCCCTATATCGAGCACGCGATCGCGGCGTTCGGCTTCGACCGGGTCATGTATGGCGGCGACTGGCATGTGCTTGAGCTGGCAGGGAACTATCCCGACTGGGTCGACATCGTCGACGAGATCACGCGCGGCGCATCCGATGAGGATCGGCGCAAGCTGTTCCGAGACAATGCAATCCGCTTCTATCGCCTGGACAAATGAGGCGCCGATGACACCCCAGGGATGGAAAGCGGCTTCATACAATGTCGATTGCTTTCGCCGGCGCGCACGTAGCGTGCTGCCGCGCGCGATCTTTGATTTCGCCGATGGCGGAGCGGAGAAGGAATGGACGCTCAGGCGCAACGAGACCGCCTTCGATGACGTCGCCCTGATGCCGCGCCCGCTGCGGGGGGCGGCCGAGCGCGACCAATCGGTGATGCTGTTTGGTCAGCGCTTGTCGATGCCTGTCATGATCGGGCCGACCGGGCTTGCAGGATTGTTCTGGCCGGGCGGCGAACTCTGCTCGGCCCGCGCGGCGGCGCAGCACGGAACGGTTTATTGTCTCAGTCACGGCTCGGTCTGCCGGCTGGAGGACCTTGCCGGGATGAAGGATGCGCCGCGTTGGATGCAGGTCTTCATCTATAAGGACCGTGGATTCACCGACGAGCTCACCCGGCGCGCGCAGCAGGCCGGCTATGGTGCTCTTGTCCTCACCATCGACAACCAGCTTCTCGGCAACCGCGAGCGCGATGTCCGCAATGGCTTCGGCATCCCGCCCCGTCTCGGTGCGGCAGGCCTTACAAAAATGGCGCTGAAGACTGGCTGGCTGTGGCGGATGCAAAGCGAGCTGTCTCGCATCACTTTCGGCAATTACGTCCGCGAAGGCGAGCCGGCGGACGCCGCGGCCCTCGCCGGCAAGATGGCCCGGTTGCTCGACCCGGCGCTGTGCTGGTCGGATGTTGACGCGCTGCGCAAAATCTGGGATGGGCCGCTGATCCTGAAGGGCATCATCCACCCCGAAGAGGCGCGCGAGGCCGTGCAGCACGGCATTGATGCGGTCATCGTTTCAAACCATGGCGGCCGGCAGCTCGATGGTGCGGCAAGCTCGCTCGACGTCCTGCCCGCCGTTGTCGAAGCGGTAGGCGGACGGATTCCCGTGCTTCTCGATGGGGGTGTGCGCCGCGGGAGCGACGTGCTGAAGGCGCTCGCGCTCGGCGCAACCGCCTGCCTGATTGCCCGTCCGCAACTCTGGGCGCTCGCCACCGCCGGAGAGGACGGCGTCAGCCATCTCCTGGACATCTTTCGCCGCGAGATCGACCGCGCCATGGGGCTATGCGGGCTGCGCACTCTGAAGGAGGTCGGCCCTGACCTTCTGATCCGCAGGCACCAATGGCTCCAGCCTTTCAGTGCGACAACCACAACGCAAGGAAACGCTCATGATCAAAGATCCCCCACTCCTGCGGATGCGGCGCCACTTTGCACGCCCTACGAGCGCGCAGATTGAAGCCTTTCGCGGGCTCCAGACCGGCTATGTCGTCGATGCCATGAACGGCAGGGGCGCGATGGACGGCCGCATCAAGCCGATTGACGGGAGCGTTGCATTTTGCGGAGTGGCGCTCCCCTGCCATGCCGGCCCCGCCGACAACCTCGCGGTGTTCGGAGCTCTTTCCATTGCTCAGCCCGGCGATGTGATCGTGTGCGGGGCAGATGCCTTCGCCGAAACCGCCGTAATCGGCGATCTCCTGCTCGGCATGATGAAAAATCGCGGTGCCGCTGCCTTCGTGACCGACGGTTTCGCCCGTGACGTGCCGGGCATCATCGCGGTCGGGCTGCCGTGCTATGCGGCCGGGATCACGCCGAACTCTCCCGCGCGCAATGGTCCTGGCACGGTCGGCCTTCCTGTCGTGGTGGGCGGCGTGGCGGTGAGCGCAGGCGACATCGTGATCGGCGACCAGGATGGCGTTGTGGTTGTTCCCGCCGCGCTGATCCAGCAGACAATCGACAGGCTGCCAGCCATCCGCGCGGCCGAAGCCGATCTCGACGCAAAGGTCAAGGCAGGCCTGGAAGTTCCTGGATTCATCCAGGACATGATCGATGCGGGCCAATTCACCGAGGTCGATTAAATCGGCTGCCGCGGCGACGCGGTGATTGTTCCTGGGCGCCTTACGCCCAAGGACGCGCCGCGTGCACCCGCTGCTCGAAGGCATCGATAGCGGCCTTCTTGTTCAGTGTCAGGCCGATATCGTCCAGCCCTTCGATCAGGCATTTCTTTTTGAACGGGTCGATGTCGAAATGGATGACGCCGCCGTCCGGCCCGCGGATTTCCTGGTTCGGCAAATCGACGGTGACCCTAGCATTGGCGCCGCGCGAGGCATCGTCCAAGAGCTTATCGATCTCACTTTGCGGCAGTGTGATCAGCAGGATGCCGTTCTTGAAGGCGTTGTTGTAGAAGATGTCGGCAAAGCTCGGCGCGATCACACAGCGTATGCCAAAATCCAGGAGCGCCCAGGGCGCATGCTCACGGCTCGAACCGCAGCCGAAATTGGCGCCGGCGATCAGGATCTCTGCGCTGCGATAGGCCGGCTTGTTCAGCACGAAATCCGGGTTCTCGCGGCCCTCAGCGTCGTAACGCATCTCATGGAAGAGGTTGGCACCGAGCCCAGTGCGCTTGATGGTCTTCAGGAATTGCTTGGGGATGATCATGTCGGTGTCGACATTGATCATCGGCAAGGGAGCGGCAATACCGGTCAGCTCGGTGAACTTTTCCATGGGGAGTTCCTGGATAAACTGTGATCACATGTTTTTAGCGAAAATCGCGCTCGCGGCAACCCCGTTGAAGATGGACTGCATGGCAAGCCCTGCGAGCAGGATGCCGAACACCCGCTGGATCACCTTCTGGGCGGTAAGGCCAATCACGCGTGGCAGCTCCTGGGCGGCGAGCAGGAAGACCAGGGTGAGCGCCATCACCAGCAGCAACGCTAGCACGACCGCGGCCTGGCTGGTCAGATCGGCGCCGGCATTGGCCATCATCAGGATCGCTCCGCTCATTGCGCCAGGTCCAGCGAGCAGGGGCGTTGCCAACGGGAACACCGCGATGTCGTCCTTGCGGCGCGCCTCCTGGGTCTCGGTCGGCGAGATCGACAGCGGCCCCTCCTTCCAGGCAAAGATCAGATCGAGCGAGATGATCAGCAGTATCACCCCGCCCGCTGCCTGCAGGGCAGGTGTCGAGACGCCGAGCTGGTCGAGGATAACCTGGCCGAGCAGGGCAAAGAACAAAAGGATGCCGGTCGCGATCGCGGTTGCGCGCAAGGCGATGGCCCAGCGCTCCTCACCAGTGAGCTGCGGTGCAAGACCCGCAAACAGCACCGCCGCCTCGATCGGTCCGATGGTGGCGAAGAAGGTGGTGAAAGCTTTGAGCGCGACGGCGAACATGGGCGCCAGATGGCGCCGGATCGCCAGCGCGGTCAAGCTCCACCTGGGAAGCCGGCTCCCGGATTGCGGAAGCACGTCAATGGCGCTCAGCCGAGCAGGCTCGCAGCGCTCTGATTATTTGGCCTCGTCGTCACCGACCCCATAATCCTCGTCAGAGCCGGCGCCGCCCTCCTCCTCCCAGCGCTTGCCCGGTGCTTTGGGCTGGTCGCCGCCGGTTTCGCCGCCCGGCTCCGCATAGCTCTGGTCGCCATAGCGGGATCTGTCGTCTTGCATCTGCGGCTCTTGGCCGGGTGGAGCGAAGGGGCGCTCATAGGGCGAGCTATTTGGCTTTTCGGAATTCGGCTCGCGGTGAGGAGCCTCGTCCGGGGGCGTGACCGAATGCTCGGTTGAATGCCAGCGCTCCTCATTGCCATAGCGGCGCGCCACCTCGTCGTCTTCCGTACCATCTTCGCGGCGCCATCTTCCGCTTTGCCCGACATTGTCCGGGCGCCGCTCTAATGGCTCATCGGCCGGGCGCGGCTTCGCACCCCTGCCGCCGTCGTTCGTAGGATCATCCGCCATCACGCGCCTCAGTGCTCTGGAGCGTGTGCAGGAGCAGGTACTGAAGCGCTTCTGCTGATTCCATAACTATGTCCTTCGGTAAGTCCTTGCACACCGAAACGTGATCTGGGGGGCGCCAGTTCCATCCTCCGCGTCCGCCAGAAATGCCTGGTTTTTTGGGGCCTGTCCTTGGAACCAACTCTGAGCCGGTTCGTTTTCCTTGTCGAAGTATGTAGGCGATGCGCATCTTCCCTCCCCCGATGCCCTCATATGCCATCGCCCACGTGCCTTTTTTGGCCCGCATGACACCAAGCTCTGCGGGCCAAATTTTTTTGCGGAGAGAGACAATACCTCGGCTTTCTCGCTGTAGTGCCGGTGCCGAGGCCATATCAAAGGAGAGCGACATGAACTGGGACCAGGTCCAAGGCAATTGGAAGCAGTTTCAGGGCAAGATGCAGGAGACCTGGGGCGATCTCACCGATGACGATCTCGCCATGGTCGAAGGCAAACAGCAGCAGCTGGTTGGAAGAATCCAGGAGCGCTACGGCGTCGGCAAAGAGGAAGCTCAGCGCCAAGTCGATGAGTGGCTGAATAATCTGTAGGCGAGCACAACGAGTCAGAACAAGCGAGTCTCGCGAAGGGTGGCGGCTTGGCTGCCGCCCTTTCTTACGGGGTGCTGGCCGCAGGCCGGCTAACCCCACTGTCCTGTCGCGGTTTGGCCTTCAGATCGAAGAACAGTGCTTGGCTGGTGATAGCCTTTACATTTTCCGGCGCGAACGGCTTGGTGATGAGGAATGTCGGCTCGGGACGCTCGCCGGTGAGCAGCCGTTCCGGATAGGCGGTGATGAACACGATCGGCACGCCTAAAATGCCGAGAATGTCGTTCACCGCTTCAATGCCGGAGCTGCCATCCGCAAGCTGAATGTCTGCGAGCACAAGGCCGACAGGCTGGGCGGCAATGGCTGCGACGGCTTCGTGATGGGTACGTGCAACGGCGGTGACGTTGTGGCCTAGGCTGGTCATGATTTCCTTCAGATCGAGGGCGATCATCGGCTCGTCCTCGATGATCAGCACATCGGTCGCAACCTGCCGCATCATCTCCTGATTGGCCTGCGCAATCAGCTCTGCCACTTCATCCGTATTGAGCGACAGCGCATTGGCTGCGTCCTCGACACTGAAACCTTCGAGCGCCCTGAGCAGATAGGCCTGGCGAGGAAGCGGGGATAGCCGGCTTAGCCGGCGGTCGGCTGCGGTTTCCTCCTCGCTGGCGCGCGGAGCCGCGGCGTCCGGCGACTCCTGGTTATAAATCTTCAGAAACAGACGATAGATCGCGACTTTGATTGGGAGGTCGGGCGAAAGCCTTGCCGGGTTTTCCACGAGCGCCTGGAGCACGGCTGCGATCAAATTGTCGCCGGCGATCTGGTTCCCGGTGAGCGCACGGGCATAACGGCGCAAATTCGGAAGCGCGGCGCTGATGGATTGAGAAAGACGCATAGCCAGACCCCGATGCTGAAATACCCCGGCGAAGAAACTCGCGGTGTGTGCCTTTGTTCCACAATGTGCGGAACCGCGCTAGGCCGCCGTGAGTTTCAAAACCTGTCACGCAATATATGCGCACCACCGCAACTTTATTCCGGCAAAGTGACGATGATCAGACGAGATTACCGCCAGAATTGAGTTCGGCAATAGACTTTGTGAGGGAGCATAAATGCCGAGAGAAAAGGTCTGTGTCCAGTCTCAGGAAGGCGCAGGCGCGGAGTTGAACCGGGTTTTCGAGGCGAGATCGGATATTACCCTTGCTAAGAATCTGGCGCGAGCTCTGCACCGGGCAGCCGACGGGTATGTTGGTGCCAGGTGCACACTGGGCGATTCCAAGCCGCGACAGCCGGAGCGCGACAGTCCGGAGCTGGCCGAACATATCACCAATCATCTACGCGTCGCTTATGACGAACTGCTGAACGAGCCGGTTCCCGAGCATCTGAAGAGGCTTCTGGCCAATCTCTGTGAGGCGGAGGATAAGTCTTGAGCTCGGAAGCTGTGCGTCAGGGCCTTATCTCGTTTCTTCCCAATTTGCGCGCCTTTGCGATTGCGCTTTGCGGCGACGCAGACCGGGCGGATGATCTAGTCCAGGACACCATGCTCAAAGCGTGGAACAGCCTGGACACGTTCGAGGAAGGCACCAATCTTCGGGCCTGGCTATTCACAATCCTACGGAATACTTACTTCTCCGAATGTCGTCGCCGTCGCCGCGAAGTGCCGGATGATAGTGGCGAGTATGTCGCGCAGCTCTGTGTACCGCCGGCGCAGGACGGCTGCGTTGACGCCCAGGATGTGTTGCGTGCCCTCTCCAAGCTGACCGATGATCAGCGCGAGGCTCTGATCCTGGTGGGGGCCGAAGGCTTCGCCTATGAGGAGGCCGCGATGATCTGCGGGTGTGCGGTCGGCACCATCAAGAGCCGTGTCAATCGCGCCAGAAACCGGTTGTCGGAGGTTCTGGGCATTGAAGCAGCTCAGGATTTTGGGCCAGAGCCGGCCACTGAAGCCGTGCTGCTGCGCGCCTCCGGCAGCAAACTTGGATGATGCCGGTTGCTCCTGTCGAAGTGTCGCAGCAGGAACCAATCTGTCGCGCGGCGGGTTGAGTTGGTATTGCCCTTTGTCGAGGACACTCCCCATGGCTACCAAGGCAGACTCCCGTTCCAAGCAAGGCTTTGCTTCAATGAGCCAGGAGAAGCAGCGCGCCATTGCCCGCAAGGGCGGTGAAGCGGTGCCGAAAGAAAAACGCAGTTTCTCCCAAGACCGCAGCCTCGCGGCCGCTGCCGGACGTAAGGGCGGCGAAAGCGTTCCCAGCCAGAAACGCAGCTTTTTTCAAGACCGCGCTCTCGCCTCCCAGGCTGGACGCAAAGGTGGTGAAAGCGTTCCTGACGAGAAGCGCAGCTTCTCCAAAGACCGTCGCCTTGCCGCGGAAGCCGGCAGAAAAGGTGGCGAGAGCCGCAACGGTCATCCCACCGGTCGTCCTGAGCGCTGACAGTTCAGATACCGGCGCCGGGGCATGCCTTCTCCGCGCGCTGGTATGGCGCTCTCTAAACTAACCCCCCTCAAAAGAATCGATTGCGCTGCACCTCGCCCAAGGCCAAGCTAAGTAAAGGTCGGAACTTGGTTTCCTTGCAGACGTTCTCCCCCAGTACGTCGTCAAGGAGCGAGAGATGGGAAATCTTCTATATTGGGCCGTTATATTTCTGATCGTGGCAATCGTTGCCGGTGTCCTGGGCTTTGGGGGCGTCGCCGGCGCGGCATCGCAGGGTGCTTCCCTGCTGTTCTGGATTGCCATTATCCTGTTCGTCATCTCGTTGATTGCGGGACTGGTGAGACGGTGAGACGTGGCTGAAGAGGCTGGCGGAGATTCAGGCACAAAGCGGAACGTTGCCGCGCGCGTGCTGGCTCCGCTAGGGCTTTTCGCAGCCGGCTATCTGGCGGGGCGTTACGCTTTAAAGCCCGCCCGGTATGCCGGCTCTCTTATTGACCGCACGCTGCGCCGGCTTCTCTTCCAATCCATTCCCGAGACGCAGGCTACCCAGGAGCGCTCAGCCGCCTCTCTGATCGGCGAGCTCTCGCATAAGCTTTATCTCAGGCTGCTGGCCCACAATCTGCCCAGCGTCGCCGCAAGCGCGGCATTTTTTGTCGTGCTTGCCATCTTTCCGGGACTTGCTGCCCTGGTCTCGCTTTACGGTCTGATCGGAAACCCGGCCGACATCGGCTATTTCATCGACACTCTCGGCGAGATCGTGCCGCATGATGTCATCCAACTTGTGCACAATCAGTTCATCCAGCTGCTGAACCGCCCGACTGCCAACCTGAATACATTTATCATCAGCCTGCTGATCGCGCTTTGGAGCGCCAACTCGGGGATGAAGGCCGTCATTGAGGCGATGAACATCGTCTACGACCGCGTGGAGAAGCGCTCGATCATCAAGATCAATGTGATGGCGGCGCTGATGACGCTGGCCTTCATCGGCTTCTTATCGATCGCCGTGAACATCATGATCTTGCCGCAGTTGTCGAGCTGGCTGCGCGAGGCGATGGGCACCTGGCTCGTTTCACTTCGCTGGCCGATCCTGCTGCTGGCGGTATTGGTGCTGATTTCGGCGCTCTATTACTTCGCGCCTTGCGGCAGACAAGTCGAATGGCACGTCATGACTGCGGGGGCGACGCTCGCAGCGACGCTCTGGATTGCGCTGTCGATGCTGTTCTCGCTCTATCTGACCAATTTCGCCAATTATTCCGTAACCTATGGCTCGCTTGGCGCAGCAGCGATTTTCATGACCTGGCTATGGCTTACGATCACAACGTTGCTGGTCGGGGCAGAAGTGGATGCGACGGTGGAAAGCCTCGGCCATGACGGACCGAGGCTTTCTGAACCATCTTAATGAAGAAGCTCGCGTGAATTTCCAGAACGAGCTTGCCGCTCCCTGGTCCGTTGCGGGCTGGGAGGAGCCGCTGCCGATTCCCTCGCCTGTCGCCGCTGATGAGCCGAAGCCATCGCCAGGAGGAAACCAGCCGCGAGCGGCGCAACCGCGGTCAGGACCGGGGCGCGTCGGAAAAGTCCATAGCCAATTCTGGCGGCACCGAGGATAAGGGCAGGGTTGACGGCGAGCAGCGCGTTCGCGAAGGCTGATTGCTTGGCCTCCGCTTTGAGCTCTTCGAGCTGCCGTTCCTGCGATCTGATCCGGGCAACGACGATGATTGCAGCGATAAGGCCGATCGCCGCAAAGGCGATCGTCAGGATGATCGCCGCCCATAGGCTGCCATAACCATTAGCGAGCGCTATGTAGATGGCGGCTAGACCGAACCCCAATGCAAAAAGGAAAGGGACGACAACAATCGCCCCTCCCACAATTCGACCCGCAAGAGTGTTGGCGCTGAGCTTAGCGTATTCGAGCATTGAGCGCAGCATAGGCGCTCTCTCAACGTTTCCAGAGTGCGCCGAGGACAAACCCAAAAGCAACCGCGCCGAGGAGGGTGGTCATCGGACGGGTCTGAATGGAGTCGTCGAGAGCATCAGCCGCGCGATTGGCATAGTCACGCACTGCATCGCCAGCTTCGCGGGCGCGCACGGACACTTCGTCATACGCTTCCTGAGCACGGTCCGAGGCACGATCAATCATGTCGCTCGCCTTGTCGGCCATACGGTTCGCCGTATCCTTGGCGGCATCCTTGGCCGCGTCGTAAGTCGAACCAGCCTTATTCATGGTTTCGTCCATATTGTCCTCCTGCGTTGCAAAACCTCCAGTCATAACGCATGTCAATGCGGAAGGTTCAAGACGAGGCCCCTCTTCTCCTTATCGGAAACAACAAAAGTTGGAAGGTGAGTGTTGCTGGCGTTCTGTCCCTTTCGGGCCGCGTATCGAGCCGGCACCAGGGGACGGCGTTCTGGCGGCAAAAGCGCGCAAAAGACCTAAAGCGAGCTGCGGCGTAAACTTTCCTTGTCACCGCCCCAACTCCCTGCAAATGTTTGCACAGCGAGGATAGTGGTCGATGAGGCCAGCAATGACCGGTGGAACTGGGCCAACCCGCCGCGTTCTGATTGTCGAAGATGAGATGCTGATCGCGCTTATGCTTCAGGACATGCTTTCAGATGCAGGACATATCGTGGAAGGCGTCGCTCACTCCCTTCCCGCAGGCCTCGATCTTGCGAGGACCGCCAGTGCCGAGCTCGCCATCCTCGACATCAATCTCAATGGCGAGGAAGCCTATCCGATCGCAGAAGTATTGCAGAACCGCAGCATCCCCTTCATCTTCTCGACCGGATATGGCTCGGACACGGTGAAGCCCGAATATGTCTGGGCGCCGAGACTGATGAAGCCCTATCAGCAGGACCTGTTGAATGCCGCAATCAGCGCAGCTTTGACGACAAGGCAGTAGCTGGTCGGGTTGTCCCGCCTGCGGGACGCCGCCATTTCTCTCGATCGGTTTTTCGGCGGAGGCGCTGGTGCAAAAGATTATTGCGGAACAGATCATCGAGGCGCGCCGAGTTCAGGCGGCCAGTCGCAGTGGTGACCGAGCTCGAGAGCGGAGTTCAGCGCCTCTTCGCGCTAGGCGAGGATGCGGGCCTTGGCGAGGCGATCGACGAAGCCTTTCGGCGTGACCGCAGCGGCACGGCTCAGACCGCGCAAGGCGAGGTGTTCATCCGTGTCTATAATCCGCCCTTGCGCATGCTGGTAATTGGGGCCGTGCATACCGCGCAGTTTTTGGTGCCGCTTGCCCTGATGTTGGACTACGACCTGACCATCATTGATCCGCGCGGCGCCTTCGCCACCGATGAGCGCTTCCCCGGTGTGCGGCTGATTGCCGAATGGCCGGACGAGGTCCTCCCCGGTCTCGGCCTCGATGCCCGCACGGCGCTGATCGCTCTCACCCATGATCCCAAGATCGACGATGTGGCGCTGAAATTCGCGCTCGCTTCGGAGCTGTTCTATATCGGTGCCCTTGGTAGCACGCGCACCCATGCCAAGCGTCTCGAACGGCTCAAGGCAGAGGGCATCAGCGAGGCGGCGCTCGCCCGTGTCCATGCTCCGATCGGTCTCGATATCGGTGCACAGGGGCCGGCCGAAATCGCGCTCTCGATCATGAGCCAGGTAACGGCTGTGCTGCGGGGAAAGAGCACATAACCGGCTCGGCTGTTGGTGCACGCGTTATTCGCGGCTATGACGCTGTGCCGCTCGAAACTGCGACAACCAGCCTGCCGAGCTGCGGCATCCCGGCGCTTGTCTCGTCTCGCGCGCTCCACGATTTGATCGACATGGCCGCGCGCTGGTATCTCAACTTGCATAAGACCAAAACCGAACGGCTGCTGTAGTCCCTGAAAGACGGCTCGAAAGTTTTACAATTTTTGAACTGCGGCACCGGCTAAAATACTACTCTGAAGCGAAGGCCCGAAAAGGAGGCGAGTGATGGACCCGCTCATACTCTCCCGGATCCAGTTCGGCGCGAATATCACTTTTCACATCCTATTCCCCGCCATCACCATCGCGATGTGCTGGGTACTTTTGTTCTTTAAGCTGCGCTATGACGCGAGCGGCGATAGCAAATGGATGGATGCCTACCGCTTCTGGGTGAAACCCTTCGCGCTATGCTTCGCGCTTGGCGTTGTGTCGGGCGTTACGATGTCTTTCCAGTTCGGCACCAACTGGCCCGGCTATATGGAGCATGTCGGCAATATCGCGGGGCCACTCCTTGCCTATGAGGTGCTGACCGCCTTCTTCCTGGAAGCGACGTTTCTCAGCATTATGCTGTTCGGCACCGGGCGCGTTTCCAATACCATCCAGACTATCGCCACCGTGCTCGTTGCCATCGGGACGACGCTCTCCGCCTTCTGGATCCTGGCGCTGAACTCCTGGATGCAGACCCCCGCCGGTTTCCAGATGATCGATGGCCGTGCCCATGCGACGAGCTGGATGGAGGTGTTGTTCAACCCCTCCTCGCCCTACCGGCTGATCCATATGCTGCTGGCATCCGGGCTGACCGCTGCTTTCCTCGTCGCCGGCGTCTCCGCCTATCGCTGGCTGCGCGGCGACCGCTCACCCGGCGTTGCCGCTGCGCTGCGCACCGGCGTCTATATCGCGGCGGTCCTCATCCCCCTGCAGATCCTCGCCGGCGACCAGCATGGGCTCAACACGCTGGAGCATCAGCCTGCCAAGATCGCCGCCATGGAGGGGATCTGGCAGACCGAGCGTGAAGCGCCGCTCCGGCTGTTCGCCATCCCCGACGAGGAGGAGCGAACCAATCACTACGAGATAACTCTCCCTTATCTCGCCAGCGTGATCCTCACCCACAGCGCTGATGGCGAGGTCAAGGGCCTCAACGACTTCGAGGGTAATCATCCGCCCGTGGCGCCGGTTTTTTTTGCGTTCCGCATTATGGTCGGCATGGGCCTCTTGATGCTGGCGGTCTCCTGGGTGGGCGCGTGGCAGCTCTGGAAGCGAGGGCAGCCCAGCCGCTGGCTTGCGCGTGCCCTTGTCGCCATGACTTTCTCCGGTTGGATCGCGGTGGTCGCCGGCTGGTACACGACCGAGATCGGGCGCCAGCCATGGCTGGTCAGCGGCGTGCTGCGCACCGCCGACGCCGTTGCCCCGATCCTCACCGCGCCGGTCGTATGGACCAGCCTTGCCATGTATCTTGCGCTCTATGCCGTGCTGCTGCTCTCCTTCATCTTCGTGCTGTTCTACATGGCACGGAACGCTGGACAGCCGGAGAGAGGCGCGAAAACGCCGGGGGCGCTTTTCACGCCCGATGGTGCGGTGGCGAGGTAGTGTCCCGTCTCGCAAATGCTGACGAACTTGCTGCGAACTCTTTCGCATTTGCAGGGCAAGCGCACACTAGGGGAGAGGAACATGTGGGACTATATCACCAGCGCCGACGTCCTGCCGGTCATATTCGCCGGGCTGATGGGCCTGTCGATCCTGCTCTATGTCATTCTCGACGGCTACGACTTGGGGGTCGGCATTCTGATGAGCCGCGCCTCCAGCCACGAGAAGGACATGATGATCGCCTCGATCGGTCCGTTCTGGGACGCGAACGAGACCTGGCTGGTGCTCGGCATCGGCCTCCTGCTGGTCGCCTTTCCGATCGCGCACGGCATCATCCTCTCCACGCTCTATCTGCCCGTCGCATTGCTGCTTGTAGGGCTGATCCTGCGCGGCGTCGCCTTCGATTTTCGCGCCAAGGCGCAGGAGTCGCATAAAGCCAATTGGGATTGGGCTTTCTTCGGCGGCTCGCTTTTGGCTGCGCTGGCGCAGGGGTATATGCTCGGCCTCTATATCGTTGGCTTCGAGCGCAGCCTGCTTAATGTCGTCTTCGGCTTTCTCTGCGCCATCTGCCTAGCCGCAGGCTATGCCTTTATCGGCGCGTGCTGGCTAATCATGAAAACCGAGGATGATCTGCAGGTGGCGGCGGCGCGCTGGGCGCGCATTTGCCTGTGGCTGACTGCCGTGGGCCTTGCGGCGGTGTCGCTTGCCACGCCGCTTGTCAGCGCGCGCATGTTCGAGAAATGGTTCAGCCTGCCGAACCTGTTCCTGCTGCTGCCCATCCCAATCATCACTGGGCTGCTGATCCTCGGTCTCGACCGGTTGCTGGCGCGAATGCCGCTGCCGGGCGACGATTACTACTGGCTGCCTTTCGTTGGCGCGATGGGCGTCTTTACGCTGGGCTTTCTCGGCCTCGCCTACAGCTTCTATCCCTTCGTCATCCTCGACAAGATGACCATCTGGCAGGCGGCAAGCGCCCCGGAATCGCTGACCTTCATCCTTGTTGGGGCGCTGATCGTCCTGCCCTTCATCCTGGGCTACACCTTCTATGCCTACCGGGTATTCTGGGGCAAAGTGCGCGAGCTCACATATTATTGATACCCGCGCGAACGCGATCGCTGCCGCTTTCCAAATGTCATCCCGTGCAAGCGGGGATCCAGCCTAATTCAAAGACTTAGTATCGTTCTGCTGCTGGATTTCCGCTTGCGCGGGAATGACTGTAGAAGACGTGGCGAGGCCAAAATACGGCAACCATGAATGAGCGCTGTTGCCTTAGCTGCCGGTGGGGGCTATTAAGACTGACGAATTTTGAAATTCTTCACTCGTAACCGGCAGGCAATGGACAGCACACACCCGCAGCAGGATACCCGGACCCGCATCCTCACGGAGGCCGAGCGGCTGTTCCGCCATTACGGCTATGGCAAAACCACGATCGCCGACATCTCCGAGGTCTGCGGCATGTCCGCGGCCAACGTCTACCGCTTCTTTCCCTCCAAATCGGCGCTGATGGAGGCGATTTGCAGCCGCATGATATCGGACATGGAAACGCGCCTGTTCGAGATCGTGCGCCGACCGATTTCGGCATCCGAGCGGCTGACGCTATTCATCCAGGAAATCCATCGCCACACGCTGGAGAACCTGCTCGATCACCGCAAGGTGCATGAAATGGTCGTGGTCGCGATGGAGGAGCAGTGGCAGGCAATCCGCGCCCATATCGAGCGCGTTGCCACCTATCTGGGTCAAATCGTGAATGACGGTGTCGCCCTCGGCGAGTTCCCAAAGAAGGACCCGCAGCGCACCGGCAAAATCGTGCACACAGCGTTGGTGTGCTTTTGCCATCCGGTCATCGTGGCACAGAAATTGGAAGATGAAGAGCGGGTGCGGCCCGAAGAGATGGCCGAATTCCTGATAGCGGCATTGAAGAGCAAGTAGCCAAGCGAGGCAGTGATGTTGGACTCGACTGGGAAAATGACGGGCGTTTTGCGTCCGATAGCTGACGAAAGTGGAATTTCGTCATTCGTAAAACGTAATCACCTGGCAAAGTTTGGGCTAGCCATTGCGCTGGTTTTGACCCTCGCGGGCTGCAAAGAGGAGCAAGCCGCCGCGCCGGTGGTCCGGCCGGTGAAAGCCATCGTCGCCGAGAGCCAAGCGGCGGAGCGCAGCCGTATCTTCTCCGGGAGCGTTAGGGCGCGCATCGAGAGCCCGCTCGGCTTTCGTGTCGCCGGCAAGATTACCGAGCGCCTGGTCAACATCGGCGACAGCGTTGCCGTCGGCCAGGTGATCGCGCGTCTCGATGAGACCGACCTTAAACTGTCGGAGAACAGCGCCCACGCGGCCGTCGGCTCCGCACGCACCCGCCTCGATGTCGCGCGCGACGCCTTGAACCGCGCCAAGGCGCTGCTGCCCAACGGCTATATTCCGCAGGCGACCGTCGATCAGCGTCAGCTCGACTTCGACGCCGCCAAGGCCGCGCTCGAATCCGCTGAGGCGCTGGCACGTCAGGCCGTAAACGCGACGTCCTATGCCGCCCTCACCTCCGATAAGGCCGGAATCGTGACCCAGGTCAGCGCCGAACCCGGCCAGGTGGTCGCTGCCGGCGCCCCCGTGCTTATGCTCGCCGAGGCCGGCGAGATCGAGGTGGCGCTGAACGTGCCGGAGCAGGACGTCACGCATCTGAGCGTGGGACAGCGCGTCCTGCTGCAGCTCTGGGCCAATGATGACATCCGCGCGCAAGGCCGTATTCGCGAGATCGGCGGACAGGCCGATACAGGCTCGCGCACCTATTCCGTCCGCATTTCGGTCCTCAATCCGCCAGCCGCCATGCGGCTCGGCATGACGGCGACGGCCACGCTCGCTTTGGGCGCGGAAGAGCCGCATGTGGTGATCCCGGTCACCGCCCTCACCCAGGTTGATGGCCACGACGCGGTATTCGTCGCCGACCGGACCACCGAGACCGTCGCCCCGCGCTTCGTCGAGACGGCAGGTGTCAGCCCGGACGGAGTGAAGCTGCGGGGCGGCGTCAAGCCGGGCGATGTCGTCGTGACCGGCGGCGTGCAGTTTCTCACCGGCGGCATGAAGGTGCGCCTCCCCAAGGATGTACTGCGGACCGCTTCCGCGGCCGACGTCCAGTAGAGCCAGCCATGATGCTCAGCACCGACACATTCACGGCCGGTCCCTTGTCCCATGAGCGACCTGTGCGAAAGCGCCGAGCGGTTGCCTCCGGCCCCCTTTTCCATGGGGAGAGGTACGGGGTGAGGGGTGGCGCCCTCAGCCTGCCTCGCCTTTGGCAGCTCTTTCGCTTCGATTGCGAAGGTCTAGGGAGCAACTTTTCAGAGACGGCCACAGGAAGAGGGCCAGGCTTTGGCCGTGGCAAGGCTGCCCAACCCAAACCGACAGGACGGATGTCATGAATAAGCTCGTCAAGCTGCCGGAATCCGAGCGCCGCGGCGGCTTCAATCTCTCGCGCTGGGCCATCGAGCACAAAAGCCTCACGCGCTTTCTCGTCGTGCTGATCCTGCTTGCGGGCGGCTATGCGCTATTCTCGATGGGCCAGAAGGAAGACCCCGACTTCACCTTCCGGCTGATGGTCGTGCAGGTGAATTGGCCGGGTTCGACCGTCGAGGAAATGCAAAGCCAGGTGGTCGATAAGATCGAGCGCAAGGTACAGGAGACGCCCGAACTCGACTATGTCCGCTCCTATACGCGTCCCGGCAGCGCCGTCATTTTTGTGAACATCAAGGGCGGGGCCCGGGGGCAGCAGATCACCGATGCGTTCTACCAGGTGCGCAAGAAAGTCGGCGACATACGCAACACACTGCCCGCAGGGGTGCAGGGGCCATTCTTCAATGACGAGTTCGGCGACACCTACATCACTCTGCATGCACTGACCGGCCAGGGCTTCTCCTATCCGGAGCTGAAAACTCAGGCCAAGCGCATCCGCGACGTGCTGCTGCGCGTGCCGGGTGTGGAGAAGGTCGATCTCATCGGCACCCAGGACGAGAAGCTCTACATCGAGATTTCCTCCAAGCTGCTGGCCGAGCGAAACCTCACCCCGCTCGACATCCAGGACGCGCTTGCCGCGCAAAACACGCTGGAGCCGGCTGGCCGGGTCGAGACGGATGAGCGCTCGGTGCGCCTGAATGTCCAGGGTTTCGTAAATACGGTAGACCAGGTACGGGAGCTGCGCCTTCGCATCGGCAACGAGACCATCCGGCTGGGCGACATCGCCACCATCAGCCGCGGCCTGCAGGACCCACCGGTCGCCAAGGAGCGCTATCAGGGCAAGGAGGCCGTGGTGATCGGCGTCGTGATGGCCAATGGCGCCAAGGTTACCGATGTCGGCACGGGCATTGATGCCGCGCTCGCCAAGGTCACCGCCGACCTGCCGCTCGGCCTGGAGCTGGGGCAGATCGCCAACCAGCCACAGGTCGTTACCAAATATGTCGGCGAGTTCTTGAGGTCGCTCGGCGAGGCGCTGCTGATCGTGCTCGGCGTCTCCTTCCTGTCGCTGGGCTGGCGCGCCGGTCTGGTGGTCGCGCTCACCATTCCGCTGGTGCTGGCCGCCACCTTCCTCGTTATGCTCGTGATGCATATCGATCTGCAGCGCATCTCGCTGGGCGCGCTGATCATCGCGCTTGGCCTCCTCGTCGATGACGCCATGATCGCGGTCGAGATGATGGAAAGGAAGCTCGAGGAAGGCTACGAAAAGCTTGGCGCTGCGAGCTTTGCCTATAACTCCACCGCCTTCCCGATGCTCACCGGGACGCTTATCACGGTGGCCGGTTTCATCCCTGTGGGCTTTGCCGCCTCGACCGCCGGCGAGTATGTCGGCTCGCTGTTCTGGGTGGTCGGCATTTCACTGATCGTCTCATGGTTTGCGGCCGTCTATTTTACCCCCTGGATCGGCTACACCATTCTGCGCCAGCGCAAGACGGCGGACGGCACCCACCACGACGTGTTCGACAGCCGGTTCTATCGGGGTCTGCGCGGCGTCATCGGCTGGTGCGTTAGGCATCGGCGGATTACGGTCGCCGTCACCCTTGCAGCCTTTGTGGTCGGCATCGGCGGCTTTGCCTTCATTCCGCAGCAGTTTTTCCCGGCATCGAACCGGCCTGAAATCCTCGTCGATCTGACGTTGCCGGAAGGTGCCTCCTTCAAACAGACCGAGGCTCAGGCCGTCGCTGTGGAGAAGGCGGTGCGCGCCGACGCTGATGTCGAGGCGGTCACCACCTTCATCGGCGAGGGCGCGCCGCGCTTTTACCTGCCGCTTGACCAGCAGCTCCGCAACCAGAACTTCGCCCAGCTGCTTGTGATGCCGACCTCGCTCGAGACCCGCGACCCGGTGATCGACCGCACGCGTCATCTGCTGGCGACCAGCTATCCCGACATCCGCTTCAAGGTGGACCGGCTGTTCAACGGCCCGCCGGTCGGCTGGGCGGTGCAGCTCCGCGTCATCGGCCCGGACCGCGACGAGGTGCGCCGGATCGGCGGCGAGGTAGAGAAGGTGATGCGCGCCAATCCGACCGTGCACACCGTTCATACCGATTGGCTGGAGCCGGTGCCCTCCCTCAAGCTCGACATCGACCAGGATCGCGCCCGTGCCATTGGGGTGAGCTCGCAGACCGTGCGCCGCACCCTGCAAGGCGTGCTGAGCGGCCTGACAATCGGCGAGTTCCGCGAGGACGAGGAGACCATCTCTGTCGTGCTGCGCGAACCGGAAGCAAGTCGCGATGTGCTGAGCTCCGTCGAGGCGGCGTATGTGAAGACCGCAAGCGGAGTTTCCGTGCCGCTGACGCAGGTGGCCCATGTCCGCCTCATCATGGAGCCCGGCATCGAATGGCGGCGTGACCGGCTGCCGGCGATGACGGTGCGCGGCGCGGTACCGGACAATGTGCAGTCGCCCGACGTCACCAACGCGATCTATCAGCAGCTCAAGCCGTTGCGTGACGCGCTGCCACTCGGCTACCGCATCGAGATGCAGGGCGCGGTGGAGGAATCCGCCACCAGCCAGGACTCGATCAATGCCAAGATGCCGATCATGCTGCTCGCCATCGTGCTGCTCTTGATGATTCAGCTCCAGCATGTCGGCAAGCTCGCCATCGTGCTTGCGACGGGGCCGCTGGGCCTGATCGGTGCCGCCGCGGCGCTGCTGATCGCCCAGGCCCCGTTCGGCTTCGTCGCCATTCTCGGCGTCATTGCGCTCGCAGGCATGATCATGCGCAACAGCGTGATCCTGGTCGATCAGATCAAGCAGGATCTGGAAGCCGGCCATCCCATGCGCGAGGCGATCGTCGGCTCGGCCGTGCGCCGTTTTCGGCCGATCATGCTGACCGCGGCCGCCGCCGTGCTGGCGCTGGTGCCGCTCGCAGAATCGCTGTTCTGGGGACCGATGGCGCTCTCCATGATGGGCGGCCTCGTCGCCGGGACGGTGCTGACTCTCACCTTCCTGCCCGCCCTTTACGCACTCTCCTTCGGCGTGGACACCCGATCGGCGGCAGAAGACACGCCGGGACAGGCGATCCCTCCCAAACTCCCGCCCGTCCCGGCGTACTATTTCGCCAAGGCCGGCGAGTGATCGCAGTCGCCTGAGTCCCTAGCGCTCACCCCGGATCGGGGGTGAGCGCATCCCGGCGCGGCGTATCTCGGGTGCGTTTCTGTTGCGTCGGCCGCGGCCGACCGATGCCTGAGTCGCAACCGTCGACAGCATGGAGCTAATCTTGCGGCACGCCTTGCCGCTTTGGCGTATGCTCGCCCTCTCGCAAGGCGTTTCACACCGTTAACATAGCATCAGACCTAGCAGTCCTGCCGCATGACAACCCCGATGATCGATCGCCTTACGGGCATCGTGCTGCTCGTCACGACCGCTTTCGCCATTCTCGTCGAGTGGCATGGCGGACGGGCCTTTGGGCTGGCGGCGGGCTGCGGCATCATCCTGTTCCTGCTGCTGGTCATCCGCCGTGTCGCATGGTCGCGGCGGATGTTCGTCATCATCGCCATCGGCCTGGTGATCGCCGCCGTGCTGACGCGGCCCAACTGGGAAGCGATGCTGGAAGCGGCGCTTCGAACCGGCGGCTTCATTGCGGCTTTCTTCACCGCGCTGACCTGCCTGCGCTATGCCTCGGCGACTTCGCCGGCGATTGCGGTCTGCGGCCGGTTTCTCGCTGAGCAGGCGCCGGGCCGGCGCTATCTGGCGTTGACGGTCGGCGGACATCTGTTCGGCCTTGTGCTGAACTACGGGGCGATTTCGCTGCTCGGCAGCCTCGCCGAGGTCCATGCCAGGCGCGAGCCGAACATCGAAATTCGCAATCTTCGCATCCGGCGCATGCTTCTCGCCGTGCAGCGCGGCTTCGTCTCCACGCTCGCCTGGTCGCCGCTCGCCTTCTCGAGTGCCATATCGACGGCCCTGATCCCCGGCGCGGCCTGGGCCGATGCGGCCGCGCCATGTTTCGTCAGCGCGCTGCTGATTGCCGGCATCGGCTGGGCGCTCGACACCATCTTCAAGCCCCGGCTGGTCAATCCACCGCCCCGGGTAAAGCCGACCGGTAGCTGGACGAGTCTGGTGCCGATGCTGACGCTGCTCGTCATCCTGGTGGTGAGTGTCGGCGGGCTGCACATCGCGACCGGAATCCGTGCCGTCGGCGTGGTAATGTTAATCGTGCCGATGATCGCGCTGATCTGGCTTGCCATGCAAGAAAGGCGGCACGCCGTCCCCACGCCGCTCATCCGGCATATTGCCAATTACACCAGCGAGCTTGCCGGCTACCGCTCGGAGCTCGTGCTCCTGATCATGGCGGGTTTTATCGGGACGCTCGGCTCGCGGCTTCTGCTTCCGCTGGTCGCCCAATCCGGCCTGGATCCTGCAGCCCTCCCTACCTGGCTAATCCTCGTCTCGCTGGTCTGGCTGATTCCGCTGACCGGCCTTATCGGCATGAACCCAATTCTGTCGGTGTCACTCATCGCCCCGCTGATCCCTCCTGCCGATACGCTCGGCGTTGCGCCGTCGTCCATTATTGCCGCCATCACCGCCGGCTGGGCCCTGGGCGGGGCGAGCTCACCCTATACCGCGACCACGCTCCTCATTGGCGCATTCGCGCAGGTGAGCGCCTGGCGCGTCGGCTTGAGGTGGAATGGGCTCTATACCCTGATTTGCGGCCTCGCCCTGTCGATCTGGGTGCTGGTCCACACCCTCATCTGAAAGCGCGGCTTAGGAACTGAGGAAGGGCGCTTGTGAATGCCTGCGCCTTCCCCTATAGCAGGGCGGAGCTTCCGGCGGCTCGCTCATTCGGGGGACGAAATTTCCGCGGTGTTGCAAGGCTATAGACCTGAAATCGACGGATTGCGTGCGGTCGCGATCGTCCCAGTCGTGCTGTATCACGCTGGCTTCGGACTAACATCCGGCGGCTATGTCGGGGTCGATGTCTTCTTCGTTATCTCCGGCTATCTGATTACGCGCATTCTGGCCGACGACATCGCCAGGGGCCGTTTCTCGATCTTCGCCTTCTATGAGCGCCGGATCCGCCGGATTTTCCCGGCGCTCTTCACTGTGCTCGCCGCTTCCAGCGCTATTGCCTTTTGGCTGCTGCTGGCGCCGGAGCTTAAAGATTTCGGCGAGAGTCTTGTCGCCGCGACGCTGTTCCTCTCCAACCACTATTTCATGGGCGACACCGGCTATTTCGGTGCGCCGGCCGAAACCAAGCCGCTCCTGCATCTGTGGTCGCTGGCGGTTGAGGAGCAGTTCTATATTCTGTTCCCGATCTATCTTTTCCTGATGACGCGCCACTATCGGGAAAGGCTGATCCGGGTGACCGCCGGCCTGCTGGTCGTCTCGCTCGCAGCCAACATTGCGCTGACCTTTACCGAGCCCGATGCAGCCTTCTATCTGGCCCCGACACGGGCCTGGGAGTTGCTGCTCGGGTCGATGCTGGCGCTGTGGTCGCCCTCGCGCTCGCTGTCACCACGCCCTGCCCAGCTCATGAGTATCGCCGGTCTGTTGATGATCGGTGCGGCCGTATTCTCCTACACCGACGCCACCACATTTCCAGGCATCGCCGCGCTGTTGCCGGTCGCCGGCGCTGCCCTGGTGATTTATGCCGCCGATGGCCGGCAAGTCCTGGCAAGCAGGCTCTTGTCTCTGCCGCCGATCCGGTTCATCGGCCTGATCTCGTATTCACTCTATCTCTGGCACTGGCCGCTCCTGGTGTTCTACCGGCTCTGGCGCATTGAGCCGCCCGCGCCTGAAGAGATCGCAGGCGTGGTTGCGCTCTCCATCGTGCTCTCCATCATCAGCTGGCATGTTATTGAGCGCCCCTTCAGAACACGGGCGCTGCTGCCGACGTGGCCGCTGGTGTTGAGGGCTGGCGGCCTCGTTATGGCAGCGGGCGTCGTTGCGGGTATGGCCTTTGCACTCGGCGATGGGTTCGGGGGCCGCTATCCGGCCGATGTCGCGCGGATACTCGCCGCCAATGAGGACCGTCCGGGACGGACCGAATGCGAGCGTGTTCATCCTGAAAGCGGCCGGGTATTCCGCATCTGTCCGATCGGTGCGAAGGGCGAGGCAAAGCCGAGCTTTGCCGTCTGGGGCGATTCGCATGCTGAGGCGCTGCTATCCGGCTTCGGTGTCGCGGCCGCCAAGACCGGCCGCTCGGGGGTGTTTCTCGGCCGGGTGGGCTGTCCGCCGCTTCTTGGCGTTGACAGGCTTTTGCGCGAGGAGGACGCCTGTGGAAGCCAGGCGAACGCCATCATTGGCTATATCGCGGCGCGGCCAGAAATCGGCCGCGTCATTCTGGCCGCGCGCTGGGCGCACTATGCTACAGGCGAACCCTACGGGCGCGAGCGCGACCGCCGCGCCGTGCTCATTCGCGACAGCGAAACCACAACCCCGACCGCCGCGGAGAACCGCTCGGTCTTCGAACGCGGCCTGAGCCGGACCATCGCAGCACTGCGCGCCATGGGGCGCGAGGTTCTGGTCGTCACCCAAGTTCCGGAGACCGAGTTCGACATTCCGCTGGCGATGGCGCGCGCCCGCTGGCTCGGTTGGGACATGGAGTTCCGGCCAACGCTTGTGGCCTATCGCGAGCGCCAGGCGCTGGTCACGAGCCTGCTCGACGCCGCAGTCAGCGTGCAAGGAATCAAACTTGCCAGCATCGCCGAGGCGCTATGCCAAGGTGAGCGCTGCAGCGTCGCGCAGGATGGCATACCGGTCTATTTCGACAGCAATCATCTCACCCGCCGCTACGCGCAATCCCTTGCAGGTCTGTGGGTGCCATTCCTCTCCGGCAGTGCGAGCGCCAGCGCCATCGTTCCAACTCTCGATCGGCGCTAGAGCCCTACGCCTGCTCGACCTGTCCGGAGCGCTAGCTAGCATACCACAGCGCGACGGCCGAAAGCACCGCAACGATCACCGCGACAAGACCTGCATAGAGTTGGGCGCCGCTCCCGAGCTTTGGCTGCCGCGGTTGAACGCGGGCGTTCTCGACCTCCTGGCGTCGTGCCGCCTCCACGGCAACGGCGGAAGGCGGCACACCGGCAGCCTCGTCATCGGTGCCGAGGGGAGCAGCGGCTGGATCGGGATTATTCACCTTGCTGCCGGCGCGCCCTTGATCAATGTCCTGGCGCAGCTGAGAGGTGGTTGGGCCATGATCTGTCATGGTTGTCTCCATCATACGGCTCCGCAGACAGTCGTGTTCCGCGACATCCCGTCCGCCAGCCTTTGTTCAGCTTCATAAGCGAACGGAGGAGGTCAGGTCCGAGTTCCGATTCTTTTGGATGCCGTTTTGGCAAGCGGGCTTGGGTCACGCGGTGCGGATCGCGTCGACGGAGGCGAATGTGAGCCGGCTATGGACTTCCCCCGGCCGGCGCGGCCGGTCATCTTCCCCTGCCTCCAGCCGTTCGAGGCGATGCCTTAGAACCCGAAGATCGCGCGGAACGCCGCAATGATACCGCCGAGCAGGGCAGCGACATAGAAGGTGCCGGCAAGGCCGGCCAGCGAGCCGACCACGATGGCGATGCCGTCCTTCTCGATCAGCCCGGCGGCGACGATGGAAATGGCAAAGGCGGGCAGCGCATTGCCGAATGGGACCGGAACCAGCAGCACCAGGGTGAGAAACACCAGCCAGAGGCCGATCACCCGTTCCATCGGTCCTGAAGTCAGCCCACCCCATCGCGGCTTCAGCCAACGCTCCATCATCGAGAGATAGCGCACCACATAGCCCGCGATCTTGGTGAAGGTCTGGCGCGGAATTTCCTGGCGACGCATGATCTCTGGCAACCATGGCTTGCTCTGGCCGAGAATAAGCTGGCCGGCAAACAAGAGGATCGGCGCGCCAAGCACCCAGGCAAGCGGGATAATGGCGTTCGGCAGGGCGAACAGGATGATGATAACGCCGAAGCCGCGATCCTTAAGCGCTTCGAGGATCTGGCCGACGCTAATGCTGTCGGCCTGGGTTTCCCGCGCGAGCCTTGCAATGATGCCTGAGGTTCTCTCCGGCTCAACCCAAGCGGAGCCTCTTTCGCCAAGCTGATAATCCATCCGACAGCTATGTTCCTCACTCACGGGAACTTTGTCATAGACCGGAATTGCGGCTGGCGGAAGGTGTGGCTTAGAGCGGCAAACGCGTTGTGCCGTTGATGGATCAATTCGTGGTTACGCCCTCGCAGTCACGAGGCGATCGGGGGAAAACCGAACGCAGCATTCGCTTCCCCAAGTTCCGGCGCGGAGCGTGTCTCGTTGTCCGGTGCAAGGAACGAAGCGAACGGCATCGGTAAGGCGGGTAGGGCACGCTCGGCGATTTGTACGCTGCCCGCCTGCGCTACCCTGGCGAAGTGCGGATCGCGCAGTGCCTCTTCAAGACCGGCAACCACGGCAACGCAGCAGTCGCGCTGTGCAAAAATCTCTCGCCAATGCGTCGAAGGCTGTTTAGCCAGCTGTTCGCCGACGGCTGAGATGACGGTTTGTGGATCGATGCTGCCGCCACGCAAATTATCGGCGAGACCGATGGTATCGCAAAAGGACTCCCAAAATTTGTCCTCCAGCGCGCCGACCGCCACCAGTCCGCCATCCGCCGCCTTGTACAGCCGATAGCGCGGCGAGGCTCCGGTGAATATATGCCCACCCGAGTGCGGCCAGTCGCCGGATGCAAAGCCTTGCGCCCAGGCCCAGAACATCGGCAGGAACAGGCCGTCCGTCATGGAAATATCGAGGAACGCGCCTTCGCCGGTGCGTTCACGGCGCAGCAGCGCCATCAGCACGGCAATCACCGCCGGATAGCTGCCGCCGATCAGATCGGCAATCAGCATTGGCGGCACGACCCCGCTCTCCGGCGCGCCCGTACTGAGCGCCAGGAGGCCCGTCTCGGCAATATAGGTGAGGTCATGGCCGGCGCGCTGAGCCTTGGGTCCGTTCTGGCCATAGCCGGTGATCGCGCAATAGACGATGCGCGGGTTTATGACGCGCACCGCCTCATAATCGAGGCCCAGCCGCGCCATTACCCCGGGCCGGAAGCCCTCGATCAGCACGTCGGCCTTGGCGAGCAGTGGGCGCAACTGCTCCCGCGTCGCCTCATCCTTCAGGTCAAGCGCAAGGCTGCGTTTGCCGCGGTTGAGCAGCGCAAACAGCGCGGACAAATCGCCCCAGGCGGGCGGCGGTGAACGCATGCCCTCACCGCTCGGCGGCTCGATCTTGATCACCTCGGCGCCGGCCTCAGCCAGCATCAGGCTGGTGACCGGGCCAGGAACCAGCGCGGTGAAGTCCAGCACTGTTATTCCGGCAAGTGGTCCGTGGCCCCCCTGCGTCGCCTCTCCCATCATCACCTCCAAACACTGCGCCAATGCAGCTCACGGCTTGACGCGGCCGCTTGCGCTTGGCAACAAGCCTTTCCGCAAGGCCCGTAACTTCCCGCGGGCGCATCCTGCCAAGCGGCGGTCTCTCCGGGTTCTCATGTCGGCTCTCCAGAATATCCGCTTTCTTCTCGAATATGTCCTGCTCCGCATCGTCATCGGGATCGTGCGTGTCTTTCCTCTGGATACGGGCCGCGAATTGTCCGCCAAAGCGTGGCGCCTGATCGCGCCGCGCGGCCGCCGGCACCGCCGCGCGCTCGATAATCTCGCGACCGCCTTTCCGGAGAAGAGCCTTGAGGAGCGCGAGGCGATCGCGCTCGCCATGTGGGAGAATCTCGGCCGGGTGATGGCCGAGACCATGCAGCTCGACCGCATCCTCAAGGAGCCAGAGCGCATCGAGATCGAGAACCCCGAGCTGCTGGCCCGCTATGCCGGAAAGATGGGCTCTGCCATCACCTGTTCGCTGCATATGGGCAACTGGGAGCTGGCGATGTGGCCGTTAACGCGAATCGGCGCCAAACCGGCGGGTGTCTACCGGCTGGTCGACAACCCTTATGTCGATCTTTATCTGCGTTCGCAGCGCAAGGAGCTTTACCCCGGCGGCCTCTTCGCCCGCGGCAAGGCGCAAGGTTTCAAAGCCGGCCATGACACCGCGCGCATGATCGGCGCCTATGTGCGCCAGGGTGGCCGGCTCGGCTTCCTCGCCGACCTCTACGACCGCAAAGGCGTGGCCGTGCCGTTCTTTGGCAAGGAGGCCCGCTCGACTGTCATTCCGGTAATGCTGGCGCGCCGGCTCGGCACACGGCTGTGGGTGGGACGCTGTGTGCGCGTCGGCAAGCAGTCGCGTTTCCGGGTGCGGATGCGCGAGGTGAAAGTGCCCTGGACCGACAATCCCGACGCCGACGCCAAAGCCGCGCTCACCGAGATGCAGGCCCAGTTCGAGGCCTGGATCCGCGAGACGCCTGAGCAGTGGATGTGGTCGAATCGCAGATGGTCTTGAGGCAGCCTCCGCAGCTACTCGCCCATCGCGTCCGGGTCGAGGCCGGTCGGAAAACCATCGATGCTGCGCATGTTCTTCAGCCGCCAATATTTGCGCAGGCCCTCCTGGCCCTGACGTGACGCCCAGCGCTTTAGCTCCCCGCGGTCTTCGCGATGGTCGAAAAGGGGGACGCCCATGCCGCATGAGGTCTGCACCAAATCGACATCGAGGCGGATGATCTGCCGCGCGCCGGGGAGTTCCTCGAAGCCGCCGATCAGCGCAGCATAGTCCGCGCTGCCCCGCTGCCATGACACGCCCTGACCGAACAGGCGCAGGATCATCGGCTGCCCCTCGAAGGCGCAGAACATGATGGTCAGCCGCCGATCCACGCTTGCCCGGAGATGCGCGGCTGTCTCGTTGCCGCTCCCGGTGACGTCGAGATAGGCTACCGCGTTCGGGCCGAGCACCCGGAAGCTGTCCATGCCCTTCGGCGAAAGGTTGACGCGGCCTCTCGGTGCAGCGCTGGCGACGAAGAACATGCGCTGTTGCTCGATAAAGGCGCGATGCCGGTCCTCTATCGAGGCGAATTGCTGGCCCATAAGGCGGCTCCTGAGATGAAACGCAACGAGATTTGAGGAAGCTTGGATGGCCGGAGTTTAGCAGCGGAACTACCTCGCGCACTCCCCGTCGTGGTCCTTGGCGACGCGGGCGGCCTTGCGTTCGCAGTCATTGCCGTAGGTCCTGCCGTCGCAGCCGCAGACCGGCAGGTAGATACGGGTGCAGAACGGGCGCACCTCGATGCAGGTGCCGGAAATGTCGGCGCCCTTGCACATGCCCTCCATCGGATCGCACCACAGATCGCCGGAGCACTGGAAACCGGCAATGCCGCCGCACATCTCACCCTCACCGCGGATGCGCGACTGCTGGGCGGCGGCCGGCGCCGCGAGCCCGAGCGCAACGCAAACGATCAGCGCGAGGCGGAGCATGGCTGGGCTTTCATTCATTGCGGCAGCGGCACGCCGGTCTTGGCAAAGGCTTGAGCCTGCGCCTCGCCGAGTGAATGAAGGCTGAAATTCTCGATGGTCTCGTTGAACAGCCGATAGAAATTCAGCTCGGCATCAAGATGCAGGAAGACGCCGCCAAGCCCGATCGCGGCGCGGTCCATGAACACGAACTCGCGCGGCACCCTAACCGGCCCCTTCTCCTTGAGGCCCTTGTGCACCGTATAGGCTTCGCGCCGGCCATAATGGCTGGGAGACACCCCCTCGGCGATCCGGCGCACACGGTCATCGAGCAGCGGGCCATAGATGAACTTCGCCCAGATGTTGAGAATGTCGATCAGCTCGTTCGAGAGGCCCTTGAAGCCCCAGGTCTCATAGGCGTGGACGACGAGCGAGCGGTCGCCGTGCTCGAGGCCGTGATAGAGGTCGATCACGCCCTGCACGAAGCGCGGCGCGAAGGTGCGGATGCAGCCATAGTCGAGCAGGTTGATGCCGCTAGCGCGGCCGTCCCCCTCGAAGATGGTGTAATTGCCCAGATGCGGATCGCCGTGGATCACGCCGTAATGCGAGAACGGATACCACCAGGCGCGGAACATTGCCCGGGTAATGGTGTTGCGCTCGTCCTGCGGCCGGGTCTTGTAGTCGAGCAGGCGCCCGCCTTCCATCCAGCTCATGGTGAGCAGCCGCTTCGTCGAGAGCTCCGGGCGCACGCGCGGTACGCGGATCAGACTGTCGTTCTCGAAGATCAGCCCGTAAAGCGCCATGTGCCGGGCTTCCAGCTCGTAATCCAGCTCCTCTCGCAGGCGTGCCGAGATTTCCGCGGCGATCTCGGAGGTGTCGATCGCAGGGTCGAAGCGCTTATGCAGCGATAGCAGAACCCGCAGCTGAGTGAGATCGGCCTCCACCGCCGACTGCATGTCGGGATATTGCAGCTTTGCGGCCAGCACCGCGCCGTCATGGGCCGTACCCTTATGCACCTGGCCGAGCGAGGCCGATGCCACCGCCTCATGCGAAAACGAGGCGAATTTACTTTCCCAGTCCGGCCCCAGCTCGGCGGCCATGCGGCGGCGCACGAAGGCCCAGCCCATCGGCGGTGCGCTCGTCTGCAGCTTGGCGAGCTCTTCGGTATATTCGGGCGGCAAAGCGTCGGGGATGGTGGAGAGAAGCTGCGCCACCTTCATCAGCGGCCCCTTGAGGCCGCCGAGCGCCGCGGTGAGGTCGGCGGCGTTCTTCTCGCGGTCGAGCGCCAGCCCCAGCACATAGCGGGTGGCCATGCCGGCCGCCACGCCCCCGACATTGGTGCCGACCTCGGCATAGCGCCGCAGCCGGCGGCTCAGGCGATTGGCTTCGTCGTCGCGGCTGGAGGCGTTGTCGTCCATGGGTTGGCCCGGTTCCCTTATTGGCTGATTGCCCCTGCTATAAGGGCATGATTGGCGCGGATTTCCAGCGCCAGAACGCCGCGTCAGTGGGAGGGTCTTGCAGGCTTATCGCCCAGTCCGTCAAGAGGCAGCGCCAATCCCCTCGCCGGGCGTGGCCCGCGAGGCTTTCCGTCAGTCTTGCCCTCACGATATATTAGGTGAGGGACGCGCGGGCGGCCGCTCGGGCCGGTGCGTATGTTAGTGGGTGGCCCTCATGGCCGCCCGCGCGCGGTGATATTTTGGCCCCGCAGCTTCGCCTTACCATTCTTCGCGTCCCGGACGACACTGTCTCGGCACACGCGAGTGTCACTGGGTATCGCAACCCAGGAGGAAGCACGCGTACCCCTGACTTCGGGTTCGTTACACCCACCGCGAGGCTGACCTCCGTTTCCGGCCACTTTGGGCCTCTAATTCCGGTCAGCCATGCCCTCGCGTCCTCAGGCACCGCTTCCCTCCCCCACGGTGAGACGGTCTCGAGTGCCCGTGCGTCCCTCAGGGAAGGAACGAGCCGAGTGTATGTGCGGGTGGAGGGGGCGGGGATAAAGTTGGGGCGCAAAGCTGCGGACGTGGTGAATGGTCGGTTAACGCAGCCGGCTGTAGTCTTGCGCGCAAGCAAGGTCGACCTTTGATGGGCTGCGGCCATCGTCCTAATCCGCCACCCGCCCATGGCTCCCGAGCACTTGGCAGGAATGGCCGGTCTGCGGTGCGAGCGGAATTCGCGCGGCGTCTGAAGCAAGCGTAGTAAGCGTAGCCCGGATTGCGCTGCGCTCCATCCGGGCTACTTGCTTTGCGGTGCGCGAAGCGGTTGAGAAGTTGGCAAAAAGCACTTACTCATAAAAGCATCAAAAAGGCATCAAAAAGACCTTGATAAATCGATTGAACCCTGCTTATCTGACGTAAGCCGAGAAAAGCAGTAATACGCGGCATAGGGAGGAAACCTTCTGTATGGAAAACCAAAGATCTCGTGGAGGTCGGGGGGGGTGAATCTCATGCGCTGTGTTGAGATCCGCGTCGGTACGCGGCCCCTAACAAATCTAGGGGCCGCTATATGGCGAAGCGAAGCGTTAAGCTCGGAAAAGAATTTCCGGTTGAAGTCACGATCCTTAAATCAAGGAGAAAATATCTACAGGAAATCATGCGTTCTGTTCTGGCATTGCTGGTCGCAGTGCCATGCGTCACTGCCCTGGCTATAACTGGAATGAAGGGCGTGTTTCAGAGTGAATTTTCGGCTTTGCAGAGCGTTTGGAACTTGGTTGCAGCTCCTCTTGGAGCGGTGATCGTCTATTACTTCTGTGGGCCGGCAGGCAAACGGGATGGTCATGCCAAAGGAGACCACGAGAGTTCAGCTTGAACTCCCCGAGGCTTCATTCGAAAGACTGAAGCAACTCAAGGCTAGGACAGAGGCAATGTCCTATGCCGAGGTGATAAAAAACGCGTTGCGGCTGTACGAAGCCATCATCGAAGAAACGGAGGCGGGTAACATTGTCAGCATCAAGACGCAACGTGGCGATGAGATTAGCTACAAGTTGGTGTTTTAATGGGGGCTTTGCCCCCAGTTATTTTCTATCAGCCCCTGTTTTTGCTATGGTTTGGCTGCTTCGGATTGACGATAAGTCGACGACGCTTATGTCCGAGTTGAGGCGCGAGCGGCCTTAGCAGGTTTCTCGGCGCGCGCTCGAAGCCTTCAGACCGGCTTGCGATACTTAGAGCGCTGGACGCTCCGTTGAACGCGGAGCTGCGCTCTAAACTCTTTGTTGGTGCATCGGATTTATCCGAAAAGTGCGTACACTTTTCGGTCCGATGCACTAGCAGCCTCGGCACGCCGCGAACTCTGGTAGACCGCACGGAGCGAGTTCGCCGCAGTAGCGAGCGCGTCGAGAGACTGCCTCAATCCCCACCTGGACCGAGCCGACCCGCAAAGGCGCAGCCGCCGCTGTCAGCGGCACCTTTTCTCTGGCGCTGCGACTTAACGAACAGGTGACGGAACAAAAGCTGGCCTGCTCCGTAGACTCGATAGCTCACAACACAATCCGCATCGAGGCTCTTGACCATGGCCCAAACGCATCCCCCGTCCACTGTGGCGGTTGCTGGACAGCCGATCCATTCGATGCTCGTCCAATTCCCGGTCGTCTGCTTTACGCTGGCGCTTTTCACCGACCTCGCTTACTGGCAGACGGCCAATCTCATGTGGCAGAACTTTTCGTCCTGGCTGCTTTTCGCCGGACTCGTATTCGGCGTCCTCGCCGGGATCGCAGGCGTCATCGACTTCTTTTTCCGGCGCAGCGTGCGCGCCTACGGCTCCTCCTGGCCCCATGCGATCGGCAGCCTGATCGTCCTCGCCCTGGCTTTCGTGAACAGCCTCGTTCATGCCGGGGACGGCTGGACCGCCGTTGTCCCTTGGGGCCTCATCCTTTCCGCGGCGACCGTCGTCATAATGATCATTTCCGACTGGTTCGGACGCGCTCTTGTCTTCAATCACGGCGTAGGAGTGAGTGTTCATGACTAGCAAGTCTCCAATTTCCCGTCTCACTGCCTTTGCCGGGAGCTGTCTCATCTTCGCCGCCCTTGCAGGCTTAGCTAACGCTGCAGATTTCGACACCTCGCAGCAGATCGGGCCCAACCCCGTTCTGCCGGAGCCGAATCCGCCGCTTCTGGCCAATCTCAAGGTTGCCGAAGTGGTCGGCTGGAACGAGGGCCAGATGCCGTCTGTCCCGGACGGTCTCAAGATCACGCCTTACGCAAAGGATCTTGCCAATCCCCGCTCGGTGCACACGCTGCCCAATGGCGACGTGCTCGTCGCACAGGCGCGCGGGCCCTCCGGCGAACCGGTCTCAAGGCCGAAGGACATCATCCGCGGCTGGATCATGTCGATCGCGCATGGCGGGGGAGGAGAGCAGAAAAAGAGCAATCTCATCACGCTTCTGCGCGACACGAACCGCGACGGCACGGTCGATGAAAGGCACGATCTTCTGACCGACCTCAATTCGCCCTTTGGTGTTGCCTGGTACGACGGGACGCTTTACGTCGCAGCAACCGATGCGATCCTCGCCTATCCCTACCAGCTCGGCAGCAATGAGATCACGGCGAAGCCTAAAGTGCTTACGCCGCTGCCCGGTGGACCCATAAACCACCACTGGACCAAAGACCTCGCGCTCAGTCCGGACGGGCGCTACCTCTATGCCTCGGTCGGCTCCAACTCCAACATCGTGGAAAACGGCTTGGAGGCCGAAAAGGGACGCGCCGCAATCTGGCAGGTGGATCGCGAGACCGGCGCAGCCAGGGTTTACGCTTCGGGCCTGCGCAATCCTAATGGTCTCACCTTCCACCCGGAGACCAACGTTCTGTGGGCGGTCATCAACGAGCGCGACGAACTCGGGCCCGATCTGGTCCCGGATTATATGACATCCGTCAAAGAGGGCGCCTTCTATGGCTGGCCGTGGAGCTACTACGGCAATCATGTCGACGAGCGGGTTCGCCCGCAGCGGCCTGACATGGTGGAAAAGGCGATTGCCCCCGACTACGCGCTGTCGAGTCATGTCGCCCCTCTGGGCATGACCTTCTCGATGAACTCGGCGCTGCCCGAGGCTTATCGCAGCGGCGCCTTCGTCGGCGAGCATGGCAGCTGGAATCGCAATTCCTTCAACGGCTACAAGGTCGTTTACATTCCCTTCGAGAACGGCACGCCCTCCGGTAAAGCTCAGGACGTCGTGACCGGCTTTATCGAGGGGGATCAGGCCCATGGCCGCCCGGTCGGCGTCGGCATCGACGGAACCGGTGCACTACTTGTCGCAGATGATTCCGGCAACACCGTCTGGCGCGTTGCTGCAGCCGATGGCTCGGTTTCGCCGCAGCCGATCGGCACGGACCAGGTCAAGACCAGTGCCCTCGGCGGCGCACAGCAGACCGGCGGAACGGCCGGTGCTCTACCGGCAGGTTCACAATCGTCGGCCGCAACCAACACGCAGCCGCCCGCGAGCGGAGTTCCTGCCCCTTCGGTTGATGAGCAACTGACTGGCCAGCAGCCGGCCGCATCAGGGGGCGGAGGTGGTTCACCGCAACCATCGCAAACGCAGGTTGCGCCTGCCGTACTGCCGGAGCCCACGGTGCCGAACGGAGCGGCGAAAACCGACTAGTAAAACCGATCGACGATGCCAACCCCCAGATACTGTCCCACTTCGTTGTGAGGCAGTATCTGGATGGGTGTCGAAGGCGGTCCGATCACCCTTCGGCAGGAATGACTGTGCTGCCCAAGTCTAAAGCCGCCATCTGCCACATGCGGCAGACCGCTGTCCGGGCGTCGACGGCTAGTCTGTCGTCTCGCGCTCGCCTTTCCGCCTGCCGCTAGATCGCATTTCGCATGCTGACGATTGCGTCGTCCGGCGGCATGGTGCATCGCGCCCTATGGGTCGGGGCATAGTCGATGGCCCACACCTCGCCCTCGGACGAAGCTTCGAAGATGCGTTCCGGATCGCCCCGGCGCTTCCCTGTTTCCGCTTCGAGCTGCGCGATCGCATCGCCCACGCTGCGCTGTGTCTGCTCCGCCCCTTCGGTGAGAGCGCGGTCGTGCTGAATGACGAGCTTGATCGCAAGCCCCGTCCTGGGCTCGTTGAGGTCGATGAGTTTCGAACACATTTCCGGGCCGTATTTCCCCAGGAATGCGACTGCCGCCTCACGCGGCGAGAGCTCGGCAGCTCGCGCCTCAGCGATGGTCGCCTCAGGCAGCACGAGGGTGACCCCGCTTTCGGCGTTCAGCGTGATGGCGGGGTGTCCGAACCGGCTGGCGTGCTGTTCGCGCCAAGCATCATCCAGCCAGCCGGCCTGCACCGGGGCGACATTCACAAAGCAGGACGCAATCAGCGTGCAGGCGGCGTAGCAGCGCTCAGTGCGCCCCAGCGTTCCCCTGGCGTTGATGTATTTAGGGCTATGGGAAGCGAAGGGATGATCTTTTCCATGACCACCCATCTGGGATCCGCCAAATAGCTGAAAGAGATACATCGGGGAAACTCCTCAGGTTCTTATGCTTCCTTGACATGATGTTGTGTGCCACCAGTCATTTGCGAAGCAGAGCTAAGCCGAAGCTGACTATATCAGGCGATCGGTTTACGGTGGTGCTCAGTTGGCAGCCCAAAAACTGGCACGCAGAGCTCTACTGCACGGCTCTGCCGCGGGGCTTCTTTCCTCAGCTTGGGGAATAGCCTCTCAGGCCACCGCACTATTGCTATTGTCATGTAGGGTTTTGCCCTTAGCAACGCACTTAGATGTGCCTCGTGGCTATGATGGCCGACCGCCCGTCATCTGACGTTGGCATTTGCCAATCTTGCTTATTTTAGAGCAGTGCATTCGATCAGAACACGAGCTTGTCACGAGATGCTGCTTCGGCGTCACCTCCACGGGCCTCAAGCCCCTTCATATTTCTCCAGCTCATCGATCAGGCGCTCGATGACGCCGATGCCCATGGCCCAGAAATTCGGGTCGGTGGCGTCGAGGCCGAAGGGGGCGAGCAGCTCCTTATGGTGCTTGGTGCCGCCGGCGCGCAGCATATCGAGATAGCGCTCCTGGAATCCCGCCTCGCTCTTCTCGTAGACCGCATAGAGCGAGTTCACCAGACAATCGCCGAACGCATAGGCATAGACATAGAAGGGCGAATGGATGAAGTGGGGGATGTAGGTCCAGAACACGTCATAGCTGTCGCCGAGGTGAATTGAAGGCCCAAGGCTCTCAGCCTGGATCTCCATCCAGATTTCGCCTAAGCGCTCCGACGTCAGCTCGCCCTGGCGCCGCTCGGTATGCACGCGCCGTTCGAACTCGTAGAACGCGATCTGGCGGACCACGGTGTTGATCTTGTCCTCGACCTTTTGCGTCAGCAGGGCCTTCTTCTCGCGCGGGTCGGACGTGGCGGCCAGCAGCGCCTTGAAGGTCAGCATTTCACCGAACACGCTGGCGGTCTCGGCGAGCGTGAGGGGGGTGTAGGCCATCAGTGCGCCCTGCGCATTGGAGAGCACCTGATGCACGCCGTGCCCGAGCTCATGGGCGAGCGTCATCACGTCGCGCGGCTTACCCATGTAATTCAGCATGATGTAGGGATGCGCGCTCGGAACGGTGGGATGCGCAAAGGCGCCAGGCGACTTACCTTCGCGCACCGGCGCATCGATCCAGCTCTTGTCGAAGAAATTGCGCGCGACATCGGCCATTGTCGGCGAGAAGCGGTGATAAGCGGAGAGCACCATCTCGCGCGCCTCCGGCCAGGCAATCTTGCGGTTCGGCTCGGAGGTGAGCGGCGCATTGCGGTCCCAGAATTCCAGCCGCTCTTTGCCCATCCAGCGCGCCTTCATCGCGTAATAGCGGTGCGACAGCCGCGGATAGCCTTGCCGTACCGCCTCAACGAGGGCGTCCACCACCTCCGGCTCGACATTGTTGGCGAGGTGCCGGCTATCGACGACGCCCTTAAAACCGCGCCAGCGGTCGGAGATTTCCTTGTCCTTGGCGAGGATGTTGGTGATCAGCGTGAACAGCCGCAGATTGTCCTTGAACACCCTGGCGAGCGCCTGGGCGGCGTCGGCACGCACCGCCCCGTCCGGATCGAGCAGCAAATTGAGCGTCGGCTCAAGCGGCAGCTTCTCGCCGCGCACATCGAAGCGCAAAGACGTCATCGTTTCGCTGAAGAGCCGGCTCCAGCCCGCACGGCCGGTCATCGCCTTCTCGTGGAACAGCCGCTCCAGCTCATCGGAGAGCTGATAGGGCTTCTCTTTGCGAACCTCCTCCAGCCACGGCTTGTAGCGCGACAGCGGCGGGGTCGCCATGGCCGCCTCCAGGGCCGCATCGTCAATGCGGTTCAGCTCCAGCGTCAGAAACAAGAGCTTCGAGCCGATATTGGTGAGCTTTTCCTGAATATCACCGAAGAATTTCGCCCGTGCCGGATCGTCGGTCTTGGTGACATAGTTGAGATAGGCGTAAGAGCCGATCCGGCCCATCCGGTCCTGCAGCGCCTCGAATTCGGTCAGCACGCGGGTGAGGCCCTGCGCGCCTTCGCTGGAGAGGATGCCGGCAAGCTTGCCCTGATAGCGCGCCGCGAATGTGTCGGCATCGCTGGCCCCCTGTTCCAGGTCGCGAGCGAGCACGGGGCTGTCGGTTGAAGCGTAGAGATCGGCGAGATTCCAGCCGGGCAGCTCTCCAAGTCCTGCAGCAGATGCGCCAGCCGCCATCGCTTCCGGCGAGGCTGGCGCGCAGCAGCTATGAGCCGTATCGGCGGGTGAGGTGCGATCGATCATCTCTTGTCTCCGCATGTCAGCAAAGCGCGGGTGCTTGGAAAGCTGCGACCATGCGCAATCTGCGGTGCAATGTCAAAGTGACACAACTCCGCTGGCCGAAATTTGATGAACTGACCGGGATGGCGGACTTCAGGGCATTTTTACGCTTTTCGGGCACAATCCAAGGTTGGAATATCCGATCTGTTCGCGCTGCAGGTGAGGCGGCGCATGAGCCGAAAGCTTTGGTGCAAAGTGAGCGTTATGGCCAGCTACATGCTTCTTGCGGGCAGTGATCCCGCCAGCCGCCAATTCGTCGAAGAAGCCGCCGCAAAGCTCGGCTTTTCCTGTCGCGTGGCTGTGCGGGTCTCGGCGCTCGAGGCCGATCTGAGGGCGCCTGACAGCTGCCTCCCGGCTCTGATCGTCCTCGACCTCGATCTCGCCGATGTCCACAGTCTGACGCTCCTGCAGCAGATCCAGAAGCTGGATCTCGCGCCCATTATCGTGCTGGCGAGCGGGCATTCAGCCTCCCTCGCCAAGGCGGCGCTGCGCGAAGGCGCCTCGGACTATCTGATGAAACCGCTCACCGCCGAGCGCGTCGAGGTCTCGATGCGCAATTGCCTGAAGATCAGCGTCCTGGAGGAGGAGATCGTCCGTTTGAAGCGGCAGGCGGAGGGCAAGCTCGGCTGGAGCGACATCATTGCGATCTCGCCGGAAATGCAGCGGGCGCTCAGCCTCGCCAAGCGCGCGGCAGACGTCGACATCCCCGTCCTGATCGAAGGCGAGAGCGGCACGGGCCGCGAGTTGATCGCCAGGGCGATTCATGCGGCCGGTGCGCGCAGCGGCCAGCGCTTCGTTGCCCTCGACCTGCGCGAACACAGCACGCCTGGCAAGGAGAAGCCGGCGGAGGCGCTGATCGATGCGCTCTGGGAGGAGGCGGAGGGCGGAACCGTCTTCATCCAGGAAGTCGGGGAACTGAGCGCCAAAGACCAGGAACGGCTCACGCAACTCCTCGCGCGGCGCGGCAGGGAAGGGGAGAACGGCAAATCCCGCAATGTCCGCCTGATCGCCTCCTCGAGCGCCGATCTGATCGAGCGGGTAAAGAATCGGCAGATGCGCGAGGATTTCTACTATCTCATCAACGTGTTCCCGATCTGGCTGCCGCCGCTTCGGGATCGCCTCGACGACCTCGCCCATCTGGTCTGGCACTATCTGGCCCGCTTCGCCGCCGAGGAGGGCAAGCACATTCATGGCATCGAAAGCGAGGCACTGGCTTTGCTGCGCGCCTATAGCTGGCCCGGCAATGTGCGCCAGCTCGAGAACGCCATTTACCGTGCGGTTATCCTTGCGGAAAGCGATCAGCTCCGCGCCGATGACCTGCCGCAGATCGCTGCCCATGTCCGCGGCTTCCCGGTCCGCATCCCGCCGGTTCCCACCTTGCGCAGCAGGGAGCCTTATCGCGGACCGGCGATGCTCGGCTCTTCGCTCACGATTACGGCGCCAGCGTCATTCCTGCCGCCGGCCGCACCGCTCGGCATCCCGGCGCTGACCGAGGAAGGCGAGATCCGCTCGCTGACCGAGATCGAGGCCGATGTCATCCGCCTGGCACTTGGCCATTACCGCGGTCATATCACCGAGGCGGCGCGCCGGCTCGGTATTGGGCGCTCGACGCTCTATCGAAAGATGCGGGAATTCGGCCTCGATATGCGTCACAATTCGGTGTGATGCCGCTTTTCCGCCGCTCTTTTCTTTGCAAAACAGCTGGGGTCTGGCAGAAAATAACGCAGGGAAAATCTGTGCATAGATTTCCCTAGGTTTTTTGCGTGCCGGCAAATCAGTAAGCAAGGGACATAGCGATGACGCGATGGGGCCTCGTTGTGGGTTTGGGATCGGCTTTGCTGCTTGCGAGCCCTGCGCGAGCGGTCGAGCCCGATGCACCGGAAGACCTCGTCACCCACGCCGACGCCATCTATTTCTCCCTGCACGACAAGCTCGCCAGCCGCCCCAAGGAACTCGGCATCGACAAATACGAGCAGACCGCGCTTTCGGCCTTCTATGACGGACCGCACGCCCCGCTCCTGTGGGTTTCCGAGAGCGGCCTCACCCCCCGCATTGGGCTCTTGCGCAAAGTCCTTGCCCGGGCCGACGAATGGGGCCTGAACGCCAGCGACTATTCCGTTGCCGATGCGGACGAGCTGAAGCGCGGGGCCGGCTACCCCGTAGACGCGCTCGCGACCGCCGAGCTGCGCACGAGCCTTGCCGCAATCCTTTACGCCAGGCAGGCCGAGGGCGGTCATGTCGAGCCGACCTCGCTCGATGAGGAGTATCTCGATCTGCATCCCGCACGGCCCGATCCGCTGGCCGTCCTCAAAGGCATCGCCGATGCTGGCGACCGGCTCGGCAGCTTTCTGGAGAGCTTTAATCCCCAGCACGAGCAGTTCCGGCTGCTCAAGCAGAAGCTTGCTGAGATGCGTGGCCGCGGCGGGCCGGCCAAGAATGCGGTGAAAATCCCGAGCGGCCCGCAACTGAAGCCGGGCGTGCGGCATCCTCAGGTGGCGTTGCTCCGCCAGCGTCTGTCGCTGCCGGCTTCCGATGTGATGTCCGACGGCCCGGAGGCCGATTATTACGACCAGGACCTCGCAGATGCGGTACGCGATTTCCAGACGCGCAGCGGCCTGCCGAGCAAGGGCATCGTCAACGCGGCAACCCGCGAGGCGCTGAACAGGGGCGTCTCGAGCGCGAAAGTGTCGAACATCCTGGTGAATATGGAGCGCTGGCGCTGGGAGCCGCGCGATCTCGGCGCCAAGCACATCTATGTCAACATTCCCGAATTCCTCGTGCGCGTGGTGGACCGCGGCCAGATCATCCACGAGGAGCGTATCGTCACCGGCTCGCCGGAGCACCGCACGCCGGTGTTCTCCGATGAGATGGAATATGTCGTATTCAATCCTTATTGGAACGTGCCGGAATCCATTCTGATGAAGGAGATCCTTCCCGCCGCGCGTCGCAATCCTGACTTCTTCGCCCGCAACAACCTGGAGGTGGTCTGGCAGGGCAGGCGCACCGTCGATCCTTATATGGTCGATTGGGAAGCGGTGAACCCGACCAAGATCTCGCTGCGCCAGCCGCCGGGCCCGCGCAATGCGCTGGGGCAGATCAAGTTCCTGTTTCCGAACAAGCACTCCGTCTACATGCACGACACGCCGACCAAGAACCTGTTCAATCAATCGGTTCGGGCCTATAGCCACGGCTGCATGCGGGTGCGCAATCCAGAACGATTTGCTCAGATCCTGCTTGCCGATCAGGGCTGGTCGGCGGGGAAGGTCCGCCAGGCGATCGACACGACCGAAGATTATCAGGTCACGCTCGACCGCAAGGTCCCGGTGCACATCATGTATTTCACCCTGTGGATGGACAAGCAGGGCGGCATGCGCGATTTCGAGGACGTCTACGGCTATGACGACCGGCTCAAGGTGGCCCTGAAGCTCGAATCGCCGCCCAAGGCGCAGCGCAAATCGCGCGAAAACTTCGATGCCGGAGAGCATGGCCTCGGCAATTGATCGAGCGCGCTCTGCTTCGCCTCTAGAAATTGCGGGCCGCTCAAGAATTTAGCGGCCAGCGTTAACCCTCCTTTAAATTGGCGGCTAGCAATGCAAACCGCCATGTTTTGCCCGCATTTCCACAGATACTGTTCCTTAACCAGACGGTGCCGATTATCAACTCACCGAGAGGTCGTTGAGTTGAGCGGCGAATATGCTATCCAGTGGGTTGAGGGAGATCGGACGCTTCGTCTTGTCCGATCATCATGAGGGAAATTTGAAAAACTCTCGGATTCTGCGCCGGCCTCGGCGTGGCCTTGCGGCTTTGCTGCTCTGCTCTGCGGTCCTTTGTGCTTCGCACTCGGTAAAGGCCGAAGACCGCACCCTCTCATTCCATCACATACACACGAATGAAGACATTACCATTACCTATAAGCGCAACGGCCAATTCGATCAGGAGGCGTTGCAGAAGCTCAACTACTTCATGCGCGACTGGCGCAAGAATACCGTCATCAAGATTGACCCGCCGCTGTTCGATCTCATCTGGGAGATGTACCGGGAGCTGGGCTCGAAAAAGCCGATCAACGTCATCTGCGGTCACCGCACCGGCTCCACTAACGAGATGCTGCGCCACACCCGCGGCGGTCAGGCCAAGGGCTCAAAGCACATCACCGGCCAGGCAATCGATCTGCAGTTCCCGGATGTGAGCGTCAAGCAGCTGCGCAACTCGGCACTCATTCGCGAGCGCGGCGGCGTCGGCTACTATCCGACCTCGTCCATGCCTTTCGTGCATGTCGACACCGGCAATGTGCGGGCCTGGCCGCGCGTGCCGCGCATGGAGCTGGCGCTGCTCTTCCCCAGCGGCAAAACCAAACACATCCCGGCCGATGGTAAGCCGCTGACCAAGGGTGACTTCCGTGTTGCGATGGCCCAGCTTCAGGAGCGGGGAGGCGAGCTGCCGATTGCCGCGCGCGCCCGGATGAAGTCCGACACTGTTCCGACCCTGCTGGCCGGCCTTGCGGGCGCATCTGGATCATCGCCGAGCATAACGCCGGCCGTCTCAGCGTCTCCGGTGCAGCTGGCTGCCGCCGAGCCCGCCAAGCCGAAGCCTGCAGTGATGATGGCCAGCTTTGCCCCTTCTCTTCCCTCGCTTGGCCTCGAGCCGCCTTCCCCGAAGGCGCCAAGCCTGACCCAGCCGGTGATTGCGCCTGGGACGCAGCAGACCTCTGCGCGCGCATCGGATGTCGAGGGCTTCGCCAAGGACATTGTCAACCCCTCCCGTGGACCCCGGCTGCAGGAGGAGACGGTCGACGCACAGCCCGACTATGACGACGACCATCCGGACGAGGACGCTTATCAGCCCTTCCCGGTTCTGCCCTTCATGTCCGACACGCCGATCGCTTCGATGGATCTGAGCGATACTCAGGGGCAGACCCAGTTCACTCTCGCCAAGGTGCATACGCTGTTCGGTGAGCAGCGCGAGATGTTGGACACGCGCTTCCAGCAGGGGCTCCAATTCGCCGAGCTGTTCTGGGCACAGCGCTTCCGCGGCACTGCGGTCAACACGGCGCTGAGGCGGGTCGCCCGCATCGATGGCAGCTTTCCGGTCCGCACCGCGCAGCAGACGGCGCGCTAATCGTCTAGCCAAAAGTCCCTTGCCCGCCCTTGGCTTCGCCTCTCCCTCTTCCTGAAGGCGAACGCTTGTCGCTCGCCGCATCGGCTCACGATGCGGGAGAGGGCGGACGCCGTCAGGCGTCCGGGTGAGGGGGCTTTTTGTTCCAGATTGTCAACTGGCTAGCCGAGAAACGAGCCGGTCTTGGAAACGTTCGGGCCGGTTTCGGCGGCTTCCACTGTCAGCACGATGCCTTCGGCGTGCTTGACCCGCACCAGCTGACCTGCCGGCAGGCTGGGACCGGTCACCGTCCAAACCGTATCACCCACCTTCATGCGCCCGCGTCCGCCGATAATGGCATCGGTCAGCAAAAAGGTCTGTCCGACAAGCTGGCGTCCGCGCTGGTTGAGGAGCGGGCGGTCGCTTTCGACCTCCCGGTGCGATCCCCATAACGCGCGGCCAAGCAGCAGCGAGAGCACGGAGAACCCGCAAAATGCGAGCAGCGGCCAGGGGTTGGCGAGCGGAACGGCAAACAGCAACGCCCCGGTTCCGGCCGAGGCGATGGCGAACCAGACCAGAAAGAAGCCCGGCGCGCTGATGTCGAGCGCGAACAGAATAGCCGCGAGCGCCAGCCAGCCCCAGGGGCTTTCCCCGGACACAACCTCATTCAGCCAATCCATCGCCCTGTCCTCTGATTGCTCAGGAAACCGTCGGCACGGAGCCGCTGGGCGGGCGCGAACGCGGCCCGGTCGGCGCCGAGGAAGCAGTCCCCGCCATCCCCTCAGCCAGCTTGCCGTCAACCTTACCGCCGAGACCGCCGAACACTTCTCGGGTGATCTCGGCAATGCCGCCGATCGAGCCGATCACGCCGGCCGCCTCGACGGGCAGCATCAGCACTTTCTGGTTCGGTGCCGAGGCCAGCGCCTTCAGCGCTTCGACATAGTTGTTGGCGATGAAATAGTTGATGGCGTGGACATTTCCCGCGGAGATTGCCTCACTCACCATGCGCGTGGCGTTGGCTTCAGCCTCAGCCGAGCGCTCGCGCGCTTCGGCGTCGCGGAAGGCAGCCTCCTTGCGGCCCTCGGCGGCGAGCACCTGCGCCTGCTTCTGACCTTCGGCTTTGAGGATTTCGGACTGCCGGCGCCCTTCCGCCTCCAGGATCGCGGCGCGCTTGTCGCGCTCGGCCTTCATCTGCCGGCCCATGCTGTCGACGAGATCGGCGGGCGGAGCGATGTCCTTGATCTCGACGCGCGTGACCTTCACCCCCCAGGGGTTGGTCGCCTCGTCGACGATATGCAGCAGCCGCACATTGATCTGGTCGCGGTTGGAGAGCAGCTCGTCGAGGTCCATCGAGCCCATCACCGTGCGGATGTTGGTCATGGTGAGATTGAGGATCGCGGTCTCCACGTCCTGCACCTCATAGGCGGCCTGGGCGGCGTCGAGCACCTGGAAGAAGGCAATGGCATCGACGGTGACCAGCGCATTGTCCTTGGTGATGACCTCTTGCGTGGGCACATCGAGCACGCGCTCCATCATGTTCACCCGGCGCCCGACCTGCTCGATGAACGGCACGATGATGCCAAGGCCCGGATGCAGCGTCCGGACATATCTGCCAAGCCGCTGAACGGTGTAGTTGTAGCCCTGCGGCACGACTTTCGCCGTCGAGATGACCGTGGCAACGATCAAGACGACGAGGGTCAGAACGAAGATGGTAAAGCCTGACATGGCTCTCCCTCCAAAAAGACATGCCCAGAATTAGGGAACTCCGCGTAAAAAATGAAGTAGGTTTTTGCGAGGGCGCTAGCGCGGCGTTTGCACCTCGCGAAGCGGACTTATGAAGTCTACGCCACAGGCGCGACCGCAATCCTCGAAGGTGGAGATCCAAGTTCCCTTGCAGCAACGAGGATGAGAATTGGATCCCGTTTACACGGGGACCGGCAATGCGGCCCGGAGCTGGCTACATCGCTCGGCCGTAAGCGTGGGTTAGAGCGCTGGACGCTCCGCTGAACGCGGAGCTGCGCTCTAAATCTTTATTGGTGCATCGGATTTATCCGAAAAGTGCTTACACTTTTCGGTCCGATGCACTAAAGCCAGCCCTGCAATTCGCGGCGGATATGCGCTTCGAGAAAGGCCATGCCTTCCGGGCTGTCATTGAGGCAGGGGAGAGTGGCATAGCGTTCGCCGCCATGCTCGTGGAAGGCTTCGCCACCTTGCATGGCGATCTCCTCCAGCGTCTCGACGCAGTCGGCGGCAAAGCCGGGCGTCAAAACGGCAAGCCGCTTTATGCCTTCATCCGCGAGGCGCTTGATGGTCTCGTCCGTATAGGGCTGCAGCCATTCCGCCCGCCCGAACCGCGACTGGAAGGTGAGAATCAGCTTCTTGTCGTCCCAGCCGAGCGCCTCGCGCAGGAGCCGCGTGGTCTTGTGGCAGTGGCAGTGATAGGGGTCACCTTTGCGGAAATATTCGAGCGGCAGGCCATGATAGGAGGCGATCACCACCTCCGGCTCGAAATCGAGGCTAGCCAGGCTCCGGCGCATCGAGGCGGCGAGCGCATCGATATAAGGGGGGAAGTCGTAATAGGGCGGCGCGACGCGCAAACTCGGCTGCCAGCGCATGGTTTTCAGGCAATCGAACGCCTTGTCGCAGACGGTTGCCGTGGTTGCCGCGGAATATTGCGGATAGAGCGGCACGAGCAGAATGCGCTCGCATCCCTCCTCTTGCAGCGCCTTCAGCCGCGAGGCGATCGAGGGGTTGCCATAGCGCATGCCCCAGTCCACGCTGAGATTCGGGCTCGCCGCAAAGGCGGCGCGCAGCTTATCGGCCTGGCCGCGGGTGATGGTGCGCAAGGGGCTCTCGTCGAGCTCCTTGTTCCAGATCGCCTTATAGGCCTCACCCGAGGAGGTTGGCCGTTTGCGCAGCACCATGGTGTTGAGGATCACCCACCAGATCACCGGATTGGTCTCGATCACGCGGCGGTCGGAGAGGAACTCCTTCAGATAGCGGCGCATCGGCCAGTAGCTGGTTGCATCGGGCGTGCCGAGATTGACGATCAGCACGCCGATCCTGCCGAAGCGAATGGCAGGATGGGTAGGCTGGCCTTGCGGCGTTGCTGCCTGGGGCTCGTCCTGTGATTTTTTGAGCATGTTCGATGTGTCCGTTCTCGACGCAACCACCTACCGCGTGTCGGGCGGGATGGAAAGGCCATTTGCCCTAAGCTGGAGCGGCTTTTTGACCAAATGGCGGAGCTTAGCGGGGTTGTGCTTAGCGTTTTGCCACGGGTCCCCCGCCTCTATTGCGCCTCATAAGCTTGCCCGTCACCCTTTCCTCTTGCCGATCACGCCGCTAAAAGGGCAGGCGAACCGACGGCGCGAGGATACAAAGGCGACATGAACGGCACAAACCCGCCATCTCTTTTCAGCGCGGTCGATGCCGGCTCGCGCCAGCCGATCTCCTGCTATATCCGCACCCTCAACGAGGAACGGCGCATCGCCGAAGTGATCCGCGCTGCCTTCCAGGTGGCGAGCGAGGTGATCGTGGTCGATTCCGGCTCCACGGACGCCACGCTCGACCTCGCCCGTGCCGCCGGCGCGCAGGTCATCGAGCAGCCCTGGCTCGGCAATGGCAGGCAGAAGCGCGTCGGCGAGGATGCGGCGCGCCACGACTGGCTGCTCGACCTCGACGCCGACGAAGTGGTGTCGCCGGAGCTCGCCGCCGAAATCCGCGCGCTGTTTGAGGAAAGCCCGCCGCTCAACATGTACAGGATCAAAGTGGTGACGGTGCCCCCGTTCGGCGAGCCCTGGTGGACCTTCAAACTCAAATTCGTCATCAAGCTCTACAACAAGCGCCATATCCGCATTCCCGATCACGCCGCCTGGGACCAGTTCACCCCTTCACCGCAGGACAAGATCGGCAGGCTGCGCGCACCGCTCCTGCACTACCAGTTCACCGGCATCGAGCTCGTGCTGGCGAAGCTGAACAGAGCCACCTCCATCCGTGCGCGAGAGAGCCGGCTGAAATCGTTGCCGATGGTGATCGCGCGCATCATTTTCGGAATGCCTTTTTATTTTTTCCGAGAATATATCCTGAACGGGCTCTTCAAAGGCGGGGTTTACGGCTTTGCTTACGCTTTGACGCTCGCATTCGGCCGCTGGCTGAAAGACGTCAAAATGTATGAGCGCCACATGAACCGCTAGGCCGCCTCGCGGCGTCTCAAGAGATGATGGTCGTCCGCGATGGTGCAACGCTTCCAGCGTTAGCAGCAATCCCGGCTGCCTGCTGCTAAACGCTTGTAATCACGGAACAAATTGCATGAAGGCCGGTTGTCACTTATCATCGATGCTGTGTCCTGGCAATAACGAGGTGTCCATGGCCGATCAGAATTTTGTTGCGCAGCTCAAGGGCTATAGCCTGACCACCGCAGAAATTCTCTACCGGATGCCTGACCATCCCGGTGTTCTCCAAACCTTCCTCTGGCAAGAATACGATGCCGCCCCGCGTTTCCCGCGGCTGTTCGCCTTCCTGAACTACTGGCGGGACAATCTGGATGGGCCACTTTTCCGAGTAACGGTCTCCCACAAGAAGCTGATTTCGCCGACCGAATTCCGCTATGTAGACGGCCAGTTCGTATTGCATTAGGGCGCGATGATTTGACGTTGCTCCACCATCCGAATTGCGAGCCGAAGGCGAAGCAATGCAGCGTGCGCAAGGCGGTCAAATGGAACTCGCCGTTCTACGGAGTGAAGGACCAGGAGGAGGCTGGTTCCTCACCTTCCACTGCTTCACAAACTACCTGAAGGTGGCGTTCTTCCGCGGCGCATTGCTTCGTCCTGTCCCGCCCGTCGCGTCCAATCAGAAGGAGGTGCGCTGCCTCCACATCCACGAGGACGACCAGCTCGATGAAGCGCAGCTCGCTTCCTGGGTGAAGCAGGTCAGCGAATTGCCGGGGCAGCGAATGTGAGTAGCATGTCGCGAGTTGCCAATGGCCGTCGACGGAGTGACCGCTTTTGGACCGGAAGCGACACTCTCGCTCCCTAGCGAGGATCGTCACGCGACGACCCTGCAAACGCCATTGATCGACACCAGAGGTGCGGCAGGCCTTTGCAGGCCTGCCGCTTGGGCAATTAGTGCCCGTGGCGGGACTGATAGTCCCAGAAAGCCCGACTGCCTTCCGCGCTGCTTGACGGAAAGCCGCCATGGGGCTCTAACTCGTCGACGAAACGCGAGCCGCGGGGGGCAGCCATCGTCGCTGATGTGCTGCTCACGATCGTCGCTATAATCAGGATAGAACGAAACAGGGTAGTCATTTGATTGCTCCTTTTTGATCAGCTCGGAACCGCTGCGTGATTGCCTCACGGCCTGAGCGGATGAGTGACACTTTGCTCTTTGGGACAGGTTGCGTCGTTGGCATTTCTCAACCGAATTTCCGGTCGGGCCCGGTGTTGAATTCAGTCTTCGCGCTGGCGGCCGCGCACTCTCAGAAGGGCAACCGTAATAAGGCGCAGGCGGCTGTCATCGCGCGCTCGCGGAACGGGAGCAAAACATTCCGGTACGCCGAAAAGCTATCGCTGCTCTTGAAGAGTACGCGCGACTGGTGGCTGGAATGCAGGGCGCCGCCAGACAAATTCGCGTCGTCGGAGTTACCGAAACGGTGCGCAATGCCGAAGTCCTTGGCTACAGTGCCGTTCTCAAAGATTGGTCTCACGAATTGTCGGGCGCTTGCGGGAGCGTGAAGTAAAACGTCGTGCCTTCGCTTGGGGCCGATGCAAGGCAGATATGGTCGCCATGACGCTCCACGATGCGCTTCACAAAGGCAAGGCCGGCGCCGGTCCCGTACGCCTCCGAGGCTTGGGAAGCGTGGAGGCGCTTGAACATCCGGAAGATCTCGTCGTGACACTCCACGGGGATGCCGACGCCATTGTCCTTCACATAGAAGACGTCTTTCTCAACCGTCTCGCCGTTTGCGGCTTTGGGGGGAGCCAATCTCGATCCGCAGGATGTCCTTATCGTTGTATTTGAGCGCGTTGGCAACCAGGTTGTGGAACATAAATTCCGGGAAAAACACCTGATGCAATTTGCTGCCGCTCATTGAGGAACTGTTTTTACCCGGCAGGCGAACGCCTCGTTCACTTGTTGCGATTGCCTTGACGCACCATAGTCAGGTGACGGCAGTCGTAGGGAGGCGACAACCATCATGAAGGGCAGCGGCGCGAAGGAAGCAGCACCAGAAGAACTCTCCCTCCCAGCTGATCGATGCCCGCATCGCGGAACTCGGCGATTGGCGAGGCGAGATGCTGGCGCGGCTTCGCGCTCTCATCAAAGAGGCTGATCCCGAAGTGGTCGAGGCGGTGAAGTGGAGAAAGCCGTCGAACATGATGGGGGTTCCGGTGTGGGAGCACGACGGCATCATCTGCACCGGCGAGACCTACAAGGATAAAGTCAAGCTGACCTTCGCGAGCGGTGCCGCACTTTCCGACCCGTCAGGCCTTTTCAATTCCAGCCTCGAAGGCAACACGCGGCGCGCCATCGACATTCATGAGGGCGACAAGATCGACGAAGAGGCGCTGAAGGCGCTTATTCGCGCTGCCGTCGCGCTGAACACGTCCAAGCCAGCCAAGGCTCGCCCCGCCCGTTCCGAGAAGAAGCCAAAGAGCGCCTGAGGCGCGTCGCGTCGACCTCATCAGGCCCCCAGCTCAGCGCTGGCCGTCCCATTTCGAAATTTGCGCCACCTCTAAGCCGCCGATGCGGGCATGCGGACGCGACCCAGTGGACATGGTGAGGACGTAGACGATCTCGTCGGGGCGCGGCGCATCGGGGATCACCATCGTCATCGTATCGAAATGGCTGCGCACATAAGCGGCGTCCTTGTGATGGATCGGCACATCGAGCGCCGCGCCCATCGGCCCGACCTTGTGCGTCGACGGCACGATCGCGAGCGCCTGGCCGAGGAGTTCGCGCATGGCGTAGCCGCCGGGCGCATGCCAGAGCGCGCCGTGCTCCATCTCTCCATCGACACCGACCAGCGCGCCTTTGCCATAGGCTTCGATCACCTTGGGGTCGCCGCCAAGCGCGGCGAGCAGCCGGGTGGAGCATTGCAGGCCAAGCGGCTTCAGCTCATCCATCATCCAGGCAACGTCCGGCTCGTAGCGGCCGGCAAACGGGTTAGCGATCACACCGGCGACCCATCCCTTGCGGCGCGGCACGTCGAGCGGCGGCCCGCCATCATGATGCACTTCCTCCACATGGACGGCGATTTTGCGCAGCTTGACGGTCAAGGGGCTACTCCTTCGCAGGCGAGAGGGCGGAATCGTGAGGCCTCGCCGACCGTCAGCGTCTCCCCTTGCAGGGTCAGCGCCGCAGCGGCGATCAGGCCATAGCGGCGATAATGTTCTGCGCACCGCTCCCCTGCGGTCAAGGCCGCCGCGATCTGGGCTGCGCTGAGGGGGCCGACATCGACGGTGACCAGCTTGTCGCCGAGGTCGCTGTCCGGATCGAGGTCGCAGGCCGGGGCGCGGCGGATTGCCGGGCCGTCGATATTCACCGCATTGGCGATCAGCGTCGCGGCCGCATCGGCCTCGGCAGCGCTTCGGGCCAGCACGGTAACGCTGTCGGCGATGCCGAGACTGAAAGAGCGCCCGCGCCACCCCGAGGTGGCAATGCCGCCGATCCCATACCCGCCGTTGAGCGTAATCTGACCGTCCATGTCGGGGATGGGATCCTGCATCAGCGCGCCGGCAATGCCGATCTCGAGCCGCTCAGCCGGCGCGAGATGCACGGCGATATCGCCCCCGTTATTGACAAAAGCTTTCGTGAGCGGCGCGGCCGACAGCATCGCCGCCAAGAGTTCATCCGCGACCGCCCCGGCAACCGCCGCCATTGGCGTGATGAACACCGGGGCAAAGGGCGTGCAGGCTGCCAGCATGCGACGCGCGACGGGCCCCGCAAGGTTCGGAGCGGCATCCATCGGCTTCCTCAGTTCGGCCAGCTCGCCGACCAGCTCGCCCAGCACGGATCGGAAGCGCCCAGTGACGGCCTGATAGGCAAGACGCAGGGCAGGGGGCTCGCCCCATGCCTTCAGGACTACATCAATGGGCCCATGCTGAAGATGCAGCCGCTCGGCCGTGAGCCATTGCACGGCCGCGTGCTCGCTGACCACGGCTTCACTCCTTCTTCTCGAACGGCCAGGGATTGGCGGCCTCCCAGCCTTCGATGCGCGCATCGGGCGCGACAGTGCTAAGGATGTCGGCGATCGAGACGATCTCCTCCGCATGGCCGCCGAGCTGCTGATAGAGCGTGGTCGGCAGCGTGAACTCCATCGGCGCGACGATCGCGGGCGTGGGGACATAGCCGAACGCGTTCTTTGGCAGGCGCGTGACATCGACCATCACCGTGATGCCTCCGCCCGGCCAGTGATAGACCGGCGCGCCGCCCATGGTGACGCGCGTCTCCCCCTTCGCGACCGAGCGGGTGAGCAGGATCGGATTTTCGGTGACGCCCGCTCTGAGCGAGCCGCCCGCGCCCGCCATGAACAGCACAGTGCAAAACGATGGCTCGCAATTCTCCCCAATCCGGGAGACGACCTGTGCGACAGCGGCCGGCATTTCGGCTGGGGTAGGGCGCAAGGCCTCATCCAGAACGACGTAAAGGGCATCCTCGCCGGTCGTCGAGGTGAGCAGCAGGCGCATGCCTGGCCAGGCGATGGCGGGGTCGATCCTGTGAATGATGGCGAGCGGATCGGTGATGTCGGTGCCGCCCCAGCCAAGGCCGGGGTTTGCCACTTGGAAATAGCGCCCCGGCGTCGATTTGCGCCCGCGCACCCGCACGCCCGCCGGGCGCATCCCCAGCACGCGGCCGGCCTGATGCTCGGTCAAGACGCCGGTAATGTGGTCATCGACCACGATCACCTCGTCGACTTGCCCGAACCATTGCCTGGCGAAAATGCCGATGGTCGCCGACCCGCAGCCCACCCTCATGCGCTCCTCGGGGCGGCCGTCGACCAGCGGCGGCATGGCCCGCCTGGACAAGCACGGTGTGGCCGCCCTCGATGCTCATCTCCACCGCCTCGCCTGAGCACAGCTTCAGCAGCGTGTCGCAGGTGACGGTGCCTTCCCGTTTTGACCCGCCGGTCAGATGCCGCACCCCGCCAATTGAGAGCATCTGCGAGCCATATTCGGCGGTGGTCACATGCCCGACCTGCTCGCCCTCGGCGCGCACGGCTGCGGTTTCCGGGCCGAGATGGCGGTCGGTGTCGATCTTCACCTTCACGCCGCAATAGGAGAAGATGCCCTCGGTCACGACGGTGACGGTCTCGACGCCCTCATGCTCGGCCGAGACGATCAGCGGCGCCGGCTTGTAGTCGGGATAGGTGGTGCCGGCGCCGACGCCCGTGACGAAGGTACGGCCCGGCTCGAGCACGTGGCCGTCCCAGTCGCCGCGCGCGAATTCGACCAGCGGCCGGCCTTCGGCTACCGCGCGGTCCAGCAGCACCACCGGATCGAGGCGGATGAGAAAGCCGTCCTTGTTGGCGTAGCGCGAGCAGGCCCCGGCGCGCCCCGGACGGATGCGGCACAAAACCGGGCAGGCATCGCAGCGGACGATGCCGTCCTCCTCGGCCGCGCCGAACTTTCTGGACCGCTCCTCGATCAGTGCGCTCACGCGTTCACTCCGGCATCGCGCAAAGCCTCCCAAAGCCGGTGCGGAAGCACGGGCACACGGCGCATCGTGACGCCGGTTGCGTGCCGAATCGCGCTGAGGATTGCCGGCGCAGTGGCGATGAGCGCCGGCTCGCCGACCCCCTTGGCGCCGTAGGGACCTTCCGGCGTGGCGTCCTCGATCAGGTGGATGGTGATCTTGGGCATGTCGCCGACCGTGGGGATCAGATAATCGTGCAGGTTCTCGGTGCGGCCAGGGATGAACTCCTCCATCAGCGCAAGACCCAGCCCTTGCGCGATGCCGCCATGGATCTGCCCCTCGACCAATGTCGGGTTAATGGCGCGCCCGACATCGTGGGCGGCGGCGATCTCCAGCACCTTTACCGTGCCGAGCCGCAGATCCACCTCCACTTCGGCGAGCTGCGCAGCAAAGCCATAGGCGACATAGGGAACGCCTTGGCCTTTCTCATCGAGCGCGGTAGTCGGCGGATCGTAAAAGCCCTCACCCGAGAGCACGACGCTGGCGTCATTCGCCTCCAAGCTGCCGAGATCGACGGTGCGCCGTGCACGCCCTTCGGTGATGGTCAACTGGCCGCCGTTCAGGGCAAGGGCGGCCTCCGGGCCGACATTGGCGAGGCTCAGGATTTTGCGGCGCAAATCCTCGCCCGCAAGCCGCGCCGCGTTGCCGGAGACGAGCGTCTGGCGCGAGGCGGAGGTCTTGCCGGCGTCGTAGGTCAGATCGGTATCGCCGATCACCTGACGGAACGCCTCCGCCGGCAGGCCGAGCGCATCGGCGCAGATCTGCAGGAGGACGGTGGTCGAGCCCTGGCCGATATCGACAGCGCCGTTGTAGAGCGTCAGCCGGCCATCGCTTCCAAGCGTCAGCCGCATGCGCGAGGGGTTGGGAACGGAGGTATTGCCGATGCCATACCACATGCAGGCGACGCCGACGCCACGCCGCGTGTAGTGCAAGTTGGCGTTATGGATCGCGGCGCGCACCAGCATGGCATCGTAATCGCCCTTCAGCGCGTCGAGGCATTGCGGCAGCCCCGCCGAGGCGTCGAGCACCTGGCCGCAGGGCGTCGCGTCGCCATGACCCAGCGCATTCAGCCGGCGGAACAGCCAGCGGTCCATGCCGAGCTCCTCGGCGAGGTCGTCCATCAGCGTCTCGCCGGCAATCGCCGCCTGCGGGATGCCGAAACCGCGAAATGCACCCGACGGCGTGTCATTGGTGTAGATGGCGCGGACGCGGTTCAGCACATTCGGCACGCGGTAGGGGCCGCTGCCATGCACCGGTACGCGGCCGGCAACGGTCGGCCCCCAGGAGGCATAAGCGCCGGTGTTGAAGTCGCCCTGCATTTCAAAGGCGGTGAGACGCCCCTGTTTGTCGGCGGAGGCCTTCGCCCAAATGCTTGCCGGGTGGCGCTTGGTGGTCGAGGCCATCAACTCAATACGCGAATAGACAATCCGCACCGGCCGCTTGGTGATCCATGCCGCCACAGCAAGCAGCGGCTGCACCGAGACGTCCAGCTTGCCGCCGAAGCCACCGCCGCAGGCGGTCGGGCGAATGCGCACGGCCGTCTCGGGAATGCCCAGCACGCGGGCGACTTCCTCGCGGTCCATGTAGGGTGCCTGCGTGCAGGCGCTCACCTCGATGCGATCGCCGACGCGCACGGCGTAGCCTGCCTCCGGCTCGATATAAGCGTGCTCGACGAAGGCGGTCTCGAACTGCCCGTCCGCGGTCACGGCGCTGAGGCGATGGCCCTTGGCGACATCGCCGCTCTCCAGCATGCCGCTGGTCAGGATATTGCCGGGAGCATTGGCGTGGACCAGGGGCGCATCTTCCGCGATGGCCGCGGCCACGCCGCTCACCGGCTGCTCGGGATGCCACCGGATCGGCAGATCGGCATCCGCCAGCGAGAATACCGCCTCCCGGCTGCCGACGAGCGCGATCACCGCCTCGCCGCGAAAGCGCACCGATCCAGCGGCCAGCACCGGCTGATCCTTCATGCCGGGGAAGATGCCGAAACTGTTCTCGCCGGGAACATCCCGGCCGGTGAGGATCGCCGCAAGCCCGGGATGGGCTGCCTTGACCGCATCGAGATCACCGAGGGTGAAGCGGGCTCGAGCATGGGGCGAGCGGACCACACGCATCCAGAGGCTGTTCACGGGCGCTTCGTCGGCGCCGAAGCGGTCGGTGCCGCACACTTTCGCCATGCCGTCGGCACGGGCCATTCGGGCGCCGACGGCCGCGCCCGGCTCCGCGAGCTCGGCCTCAAGCGGCATTTCCGACGCCGCATCCATCACCGCCTCGACGATCTTGTGATAGCCGGTGCAGCGGCAGAGCACGCCGCCGATCGTGTCCTCCACCATCTTGCGGCTGGGGAGATCGTTGCGCATCAGGAGGTCTGCGGCGGCCATGATCATGCCGGGCGTGCAGATGCCGCATTGCGCCGCGCCATGAGCGAGAAAGGCATTCTGCAGCCGGCTGACGATGCTATCCGGTGCGTCATATTCGATGGTGATGATGTCCCCGCCATCGGCCTGCGCCGTGGCGACCAGGCAGGCGCAGACCTGCCGGCCGTCGAGCAGCACCGTGCAGGCGCCGCAATCGCCGGCATCGCAGCCGATCTTGGTGCCGGTGAGCCCGAGCCGGTCGCGCAGGGTCTCGGCGAGCGGGGCGAAGGGCGGCGTGTTCAGAGTGCGATGCGCGCCGTTGACCGTCAGGCTGACGGTAATCTCGCCGGGGCGGGGAGAGGCGGCGCGGGGCGGCATCAGGCGACCTGCCTTTCCGGCGCATCGGTAAGGCTGCCGATCAGCTCGCGGACCAGAGCGAGCGCCGCCGCCCGGCGGTAATCGGCACTGGCACGCACATCGTCGATCGGCGCGAGGTGGGCGAGATGCGCCTCCCCGATGATCTCCTCCACCTCCGTTATCGGCTGGCCGATCAGCGCGGTCTCCAGTGCGCAGAGCCGTTGCGGCACCGCCGAGCAGGCGCCAACCGCGATACGCGCATCCCGGATCAGTGCGCCATCAACGGCAATCACGCCCGCCACCATCGCGATGGAGATGACGAGATAGGCCCGGGCGCCGAGCTTGAGGAAATCGCTGCGGGCGCCTCTCAGCTTCGGGACGGTCAGCGCTGTGACGATCTCGTCGCTCCGGCAGGCAGTCTGGCGATATCCGGTGATGAATTCGGTCATGGGCAGTTTACGGATGCCGCCGTCGCGGCTCGCCAGTTCCACCTCGGCGTTCAGCGCCAGAAGGTTGGGGATGCCGTCGCCGGCAGGCGAGGCGGTGCAGATGTTGCCGACCAGCGTGCCCCGGTTCTGCACCTGCGCGCCACCGATCTGGAGCGCCGCGCGCTTATAGCCGTCGAACAGCGGCGGCAAGCTTGCCTCGGCGAGCGCGCTCCATGTCACCATAGAGCCAAAACGGAAAGCTTCGCGCATCTCCTCGATCCGCTCCAGATCCTCGACAATGCTGATGTCGAGGATGTCGGTCTGGCGGAAATCCCCCCAGCCGGCGCGGGACGCGCGCGCGGGATAGACGTCCGTTCCGCCGGCCAGCACCATCACCTCCTCGCAGGCCCGGATGTCCAGCGCCTCGGCAAGGCTGGAGGGGCGGAAATAGCGCGTCATGGCGTCGCCTCCGCACAGAGCAGCCAGCGCCGACTTGCAACCTCTCGCCGTCTGGCACAGGGGATGCATCCGGTCCCCTCTCCCGTGGGGAGAGGGACAGGGTGAGGGCGTGCGGAGCTTCCGCGGAAACGCATTACCCCCTCACCCCCACCCTCTCCCCCTGGGAGAGGGAGTGATCCGTCGTATTGCCTTGGTCGTATTCAACAGCGTGCACTTTCATCCTTCAAATTCCGCATATTGTGGCCAGAGCGCGGCGGCCTGCTCAGCACTATAATAGCCGCGTGCGACATCGCGGGCGATGGTCTCTGGCGCGCGCCGGCTCGGGGCACCATAACCGCCGCCTCCCGGCGTCATCACCTCGACCCGATCGCCGGCAGCGATGAGTATATCCTGATCTTTGGAAAGATGTTCCGGAATGGTGACAGTTCCGCGGCGATGGATTTTTACCACATTGGGCGCGCCGTCGGCTCCGCCGAGCACGCCGGGCGGGCCAAAACGGCCGTGATCCATCACGAATGAGGCCCGCGCCTCGCCGCGCAGCAGCTCGACCTCGTAATGCACGCCGAACCCGCCCCGCCGCCAGCCTGCGCCGCCCGAGCCCTCACGCAGCGCGAAGCGGTGGAACAGCACGGGGAAATATTGCTCCATCACCTCGATGGGCGCGGTCTTGGAGATGCCGATGGTGGAGCAGCCGTTGGTGAGGCCGTCATGATCGGCGTTGCCGCCATAGCCGCCGCCGGTGATCTTGTACATCACATAGCCCGAGCCCGTCGCCGGGTCGAAGCCGCCGAGCGCGAAATTGCCCGAAGTGCCGGCGGGGGCGGCAGTCACCTTGCCCGGAATCGCCTGGACGAGGCACAGGAACACCGCTTCCGCGATGCGCTGCGATACCTCCGCCGCGCAGCCCGAGACCGGGCGGGGATAGCGGGCGTCGAGAAAGGTGCCCTCGATGCCGGTCATGGCGAGCGGCTCGAAAGTGCCGGCATTGATCGCCAGCTCGGGGAAGAGGTGCTTCACCCCGAGATAGACCGAGGAATGGGTGGTGGCGGCCACCGAGTTCATCGGCCCGCGGCAGGGCGGCGAGGAGCCGGTGAAGTCGAAGGTCATCGCCTCGTCCTCGACCGTGACGGTGAGGGCGATCTCCAGCGGCTGGTTCACGATGCCGTCGCTATCGACGAAGGCGCTGGCCTTGTAGACGCCATCGGGGATGGCGCGAATCTCGGCGCGCATGCGCTGCGCGGAGCGGCGGCGGATTTCGGCGATGGCAGCTTCGAGCGTGGCGCGGCCATAGCGCTCGATCAGCTCCATCAGCCGCTTCTCGCCGACGAGGAGGGCGGCCGCCTGCGCCTTCACATCGCCGATGCGCTGTCCGGCGACGCGGATGTTGGACATGATGATCGCGAAGATCTCGCGATCCATCTCGCCGCGCTTGAACAGCTTGACCGGTGGCAGGCGCAGGCCCTCCTGCTCGACCTCGGTCGCCTTGGCCGAGAAGCCGCCCGGCACCATGCCGCCGATATCGGGCCAATGGCCGGTGTTCTGCAGCCAGCAGAGCAGCTCGCCATCGACGAAGACCGGCTTGGCGAAGCGCACATCCATGAGGTGCGTGCCGCCGAGATACGGGTCGTTGACGATGTAGATGTCGCCGGGCTCGGGGGCGGCGACCTGCCCTTCGCGGATGAGGCGGATGATCTCGCGGGCGGAATATTGCATCGCGCCGACGAACACCGGTAGGCCAAATTCGCCTTGCGCGATCAGCGCGCCATCGGCGGCAGCGTAGATGCCGTCGGAGCGGTCCTCGGCCTCAGCGATGACAGGCGAGAAGGCCGCGCGCGTGAAGGCAATGTCCATCTCGTTGCAGACCTGCTGCAGGCCCGCCTGGATCACCGCGAGCGTGAGGGCGTCGAGTTGAACTCGCGGTCATGACGTCACCTTGATGCGGAGATTGCCGATGTCGTCGATCCTGGCCGTCGCGCCGGGCTCTACTACCGTCGTGGCGTCCATCTGCTGGATCACGGCCGGACCGATGACGGTCATGCCGGGCGCCAGCCGCTCGCGGTCGTAGATATTGGCCATGTGCCAGGCGCCGTCGGCATAGATGCGGCGTTCCGAGATGATGGCATCGGCGAGCCGCGCGACCTGCGCTTCGCGGTTCATCAGGCTGGCAAGCGGAAAGGGTTGGCGGCGGATAATCCACGACGTGTTGAGGTTGACCAATACCGCGCGGATTTCCGGCAACCGCACCTGGAAACGAGCGAAATAGGCCTCCTCGAACCGCTCCTGCAATTCCTCGCGGGTGATCAAGCGGCGCGGCAGCGGCACGCGAATGAGATGTGTCTGCCCCTGAAACTGCATGTCGGCGGAGTGGATGATGGCTGCGGACGGGCGCTCCCCGCGCTCCACGTCCTCCTCCGCGATCATCCCGCTTTGGGAGCCAACGGTACGGTTCACCTGATCGTGGAGCACATCTTGGGCAGCTTGAATATCGAGGTCGTCAAGCCGGCTGTTGAGCGTGTTGACCACATCCAGCCGAACATCGGCGACGAGGCAGCCGAGCGCGTTGGTGAGGCCGGGGCGCGCAGGCACCAGCACCTCGGGGATGCCCAGCTCGCGGGCGAGCGCCACCGCATGCAGCGGCCCCGCGCCGCCGAAGGCGAACAGCACGAAATCGCGGGGGTCATAGCCGCGTGACAGCGACACCATGCGGATGGCGCCGCTCATATGCACATTGCCGAGCCGGATCACGGCTTCGGCGGCCTGCTCCACGCTCATGCCGAGCGGTTCAGCCAACTCGCGGGCGAAGACGGCGCGGACGTCGTCTAGCGCCACGCGGCCGGACACCGCGAGTAGGCGCTCCGGATCGAGCCGGCCGAGAATGAGATTGGCGTCGGTGATGGTCGAGCGGTCGCCGCCCCGGCCGAAGCCGATCGGGCCGGGCTCGGAGCCGGCGCTTTCCGGACCGACCTTCAGCATGCCGCCCGTATCGATCGAGGCGATCGAGCCGCCACCCGCGCCGATGCTGCGCACATCGACCATCGGCAGATGGATCGGCAGGCCATAGGCGATCGCCAGCTCCGCCGACACCTCCGGCACGCAATCGCGGATCAGCGCCACGTCGGTCGAGGTGCCGCCCATATCGTAGGTGATCGCATTGCGGATGCCGGACTGCTCCATGGTCTTGGCGGCGGCAATCACACCGGAGGCGGGGCCGGACATCACGGTTTTGGCCGCCTCGCGGGCGACCAGTTTTGCAGCGACCGTTCCGCCATTGCCGTTCATGACGAGGAGGTCGCGGGTGAAGCCCTTGGCTTCCAGATCGCTCTGCAGGCGGTGGATGTAGCGGTCAAGGATCGGCTGCACCGCCGCGTTCACCGAAGCGGTGGTGCCGCGCTCATATTCGCGGAACTCCGAGAGCAGAGCGTGCCCGAGCGTGATGTAGCCGTTGGGCCAAAGCCCGGCGACGATTTCGCCCGCGCGCAGCTCATGCGCCGGATTGGCGTATGAGTGGAGGAAATGGATGACGACGGCCTCGCAGCCCCTGGCCAGCAGCGCGTGCACGGCGTCGGCGACGGCAGCCTCGTCGAGCGGCGTCACCACCTCGCCCTTGGCGTTCATGCGCTCGGGCACCTCGATGCGCAACTCGCGCGGGATCAGCGGCTCGAACGTCCCGAACATGCCATAAGGCTGGGGCCTTGTGCGCCGACCCAGCTCCAGCGTATCGCGAAAGCCCGCCGTGGTGATCAGCCCGACCCTGGCCACCTTGCGCTCCAGCACCGCATTGGTGGTAACGGTCGTGCCGTGGATGATCAGGTCGAGCTCAGCCGGCGACACGCCCGCCGCCTCGATGGCAGCCAGCACGCCGAGCGCCTGGTTCGCGGCGGACGTCGGCACCTTCGCCAGCTTCACGCGGGTGCCGTCCGCGTCCGTCTCGGTCAGCAAGAGGTCGGTGAAGGTACCGCCTACGTCGATGCCAGCAATGCGCCGCGTTCCGTTCATGGCTCACATACTCAGATAAGCCTGGCGGACGGCCTCGTTTGCGGCCAGCGCGTCCATGCTGCCCTCGAAACACACCGCGCCCCTTTCGATCACCACCGCCCGGTTGGAAACGGCGGAGGCGAAATGAAGGTTCTGCTCCGACAGCAGCACGGCAAGGCCCTCCTCCTTCATGCGGATCACCGCTTCGGCCATCTCCTCGACGATGACAGGCGCAAGACCTTCCGAGGGCTCATCCAGCAGCACCATCTCCGGATTGCCCATCAGCGTGCGGGCAATGGCCAGCATCTGCTGCTCGCCGCCGGACGTCGCCGAGGCCCGGCGGCCTTTCATCTCGGCGAGGTTCGGAAAGATCGCGAACAGGCGCTCCGGCTCCCAGGGTTGATGACCAACGCGAGCACCGCGGCGGCCGATCTCCAGGTTCTCATAGACGGTCAGATCCGTGAAGATGCGGCGGTCTTCCGGCACATAGCCAAGCCCCAGCCTGGCGATGCGGTAGGCGGGCAGGCCGGCAATGTCCTGGCCCTTGAAGCGCAGGAGCTCCGCACTCGCCTCGACGAGGCCCATAATGGCCTTCAGCGTCGTGGTTTTGCCCGCGCCGTTCCGGCCCATCAGCGCGACGACCTCGCCGCGCCGGACCTCCAGCGACATATCGAACAGGATCTGGGCGCGGCCGTAGAACGCCTTCAGCCGGCCAACTTCGAGGATGGTTTCTTGGGAGACAGCAGGCTCATGGCGGGCGTTGGGGCTAAGCATGGCTCACCATCCCCGATGAGATGGGGCCTCCTAACGCGACGAACCGCTCCCTCTCCCAGGGGGAGAGGGCGGGGGTGAGGGGGTAACGCTCCTCTTTGTGGCGATGCGCTGCCGCATCGAAGGGCCTTAACCCCTCACCCTGTCCCTCTCCCCCTGGGAGAGGGAACCGGAGGCGCGGGCCGCGCCAAACTGCAACCGTAGTGATGATGGCAGGCAACTTACCCATCAGCCACCGCCTTTGCCGCGCGGTGGCGAAAGGTTCCAAACGAGCCGCTTTCGCCGAGATAGACCTCTTTCACCAGCGGATCGGCGCGCACCTCTTCGGGCGTGCCGCGGGCGATGATCTCACCGCGCACCAGCACCAGGACGCGGCTCGCATGGCCGAACACCGCATCCATATCGTGCTCGGTGAACAGCACCCCGATGCCCCGCTCGCGCGCTTCGCTGGCAACCCGCGCCATGAGGCTTGCGCGCTCGGCGGGGGCCATGCCGGCGGTAGGCTCGTCCATCAAGAGGAGCTTCGGACCAGAGGCGAGCGCAATCGCCAGCTCTACCGATTTCACATCACCATAAGCGAGCTGGCTGACGGGCCGGTCGGCGCTACCCTCCATGCCCAGGCTTGAGAGGATCGCCAGCGCTTCGCCACGGTAAAGTGGCCGCGCCAGAGGCCAGAGCGCGCGGGTGCGGTGGCGGGCGCTCAGAAGTGCCATCTGCACATTCTCGGCCACGCTCATCGAGAGGAAGGTCTGCGCGATCTGGAATGTGCGCGCCACGCCCTTATGCCAGATGATGCGCGGCGGCATGCCCGTGATGCGCTCACCGCTCAGCAGCACGTTGCCGTTATCCGGGCGGAGTTGGCCGCCAATCATGTTGAAGAGCGTCGATTTGCCGGCCCCGTTCGGCCCGATCAGAGCGACGAGTTCGCCGGGCGCGACGGAGAAGGACACGCCTTTCGCCGCGACCACGCCCTTGAAAGCCTTGGTCAGATCGCGCGCTTCGAGCAGGCTCATGACGCGGCCTCTCGCAGCGTACCGATATTCTCGCGCCTTCCAGGATGGGCGATCAGCGCCGCCGCCGTGCCGACAATGCCGCGCGGGAAGGCCAGCACCATGACGATGATCGCAAGGCCGAGGAAGAAGCGCCAGAAATCGGTGAGCGGCATGAAGAAGTCCTTCACCGCGTGGAACAGCGCGGCCCCCGCAAGCGGCCCGGCAATGGTCTGGATGCCCCCAAGGAGCGCCATGACCAGGAAGTCCACCGATTGCGAGATGGAGGTGAGCGTCGGATCGATCGAGCCCTTGGAAAACGCATAGAGCGCGCCGGCAAGACCGGCCGCGCCGCCGGCAAGCGAGAAGGCCAAGAGCCGGTGAGTGCGCACGTCGATGCCGATAGCGTCAGCCCGCAGTGCGGAGTCACGCGCGGCGCGCAGCGTGTAGCCGAATGGGGCATAAACCACGCGCCAGAGGAAGGCGATAGCCGCGAGGGCTAGCACGGCGGTGAGGTAGAAATAGGCCGTGCGCGAGGAGGCCCAGGCGGAGGGCCACACGCCGACGATGCCGTTGTCGCCGCCGGTCAGCTCCACCCACTGGAACAGGATGGCGTAGACGATTTGCGCGAAGGCGAGGGTGAGCATCGCCAGATAGATGCCGGAGAGGCGGACGATGAAGAAGCCGAACAGCGCGGCAAACGCGGCGGCCCCAATCGGGGCGGCGATCAGCGCCGGAACCATCGCCACCCCGAGCCGCGTTACCAGGAGCCCTGCCACATAAGCGCCGAGACCGAAATAGGCGGCGTGGCCGAAGGAGATGATGCCGCCGACCGACATCAGGAAGTTCAGCGAGAAGGCTGCAAGCGCAAAGGCAAGCACCTCGATGCCGACCTTCACCGCATAAGCATCGCCGATGAGCGGCAGCGCCAGGGTTATCGCCAGCGTCGCGCCTGCGACGATGATGCCAATCCGGCTAAACGGCTCCAGACCGAGGATGCCTTCGGGGAGTGTTGCCCGCCCGCCCAGCGGATCGGGCCGCCCGAGCAGGCCCCAGGGCCTTACCACCAGCACCACCGCCATCAGGGCGAACACCGCAACCAGCGTGATCTGCGGGAACAGCAAAATGCCGAATGCCCGCAGCTCACCAATCAGGAGTGCGGCGAGGAATGCCCCGCTCACCGAGCCCATGCCACCAATCACCGTTACCACGAAAGTGTCGGCGATCATGCCAAGATCCATGGAGGCGGAAGCGGGAATGCGCGGGATCTGCAGAGCGCCGCCCAGCCCGCCGAGAAAGGCGCCCAGGAACAGCGTTCCGGTGAAGAGCAGCGCCTGGTTGACGCCGAGTGCGCCGACCATCTCGCGGTCCTGGCGCGCCGCCCGGATCAGCATGCCGAAGCGCGTGCGATAGAGGATCAGCCAGATCAGACCGAGCACCAGCGGGCCGACGGCAATCAGAAACAGCTCATAGGAGGGGAACAGCTGGCCGAAAATATCCACCGCTGAGCGCAGTCCTGGCGCGCGCGGCCCGGGGATGTCGACCGGCCCCCACAGGCGCAGCACGACATCTTCCACCATCAACACCACGCCGAAGGTGGCCAGCAGCTGAAATAGCTCCGGCGCCTGATAAATGCGACGAAGGACGAGCAGCTCCATAGCGACGCCGATCAGGCCGACGGCGCTTGCCGTCAGCAACACGCCGAGCAGGAATACGGGGAGCGAGCGGTCGAAATCGAACAGCCAAGGCACGATGGTCACGGCGAGGTAAGCGCCGAGCATATAGAACGAGCCATGGGCGAAATTGACGATGCGGGTGACGCCGAAGACGAGGGTGAGACCGGAAGCGATGACGAACAGCGCCGACGCATTCGCGAGGCCGGTCAGCGCCTGCGTCAGAATGAAGGGAAAGTCCATTTGCGCCTGCCTAACACGCGGTTTCGATGCGCGCCTGCGCGTTCTCCGCTCCTGTTGTCTCGCGCGCCCCGCTTGCTCCGATGTCATCCCCGCGAAAGCGGATCCAGCCTTCGGGAGGCGTAAAGGGTATTTTGGTTAGCCCTGCGCTGCGGCCGAGCTGCTGTCTCCGAATGCGAGACGGCTGCTGGATTCCCGCTTTCGCGGGAATGACACCGAGTGCGGGGAGATGCCCAGGTCATCGTCCGATCTACCAGGCCATCCTTTGATCTACATGTCCCTGTCGCTGTCCCGTTCGCGACCTGCAGTGTATGACGGCCAGTGTCTCCGGTAATGCCCAAGCAATCTCCAGCGCCGGCCTAAGACTTCCGTGCCGCCTTCACCTCATCCTCCGGGAATAGGTAGTTCGCGCCATCCGCATATTGCCAATTCTTCATGGTCGGGACCTTGCTCTTGAGCGTGGTCTCACCGACCCAGGCCCCGAGCGTCGACTGGTGGTCGAGGCCGCGCATCGTCACTTTGCCCACCGCTGTGTCGAACGTCATATCAGGCAGCGTCTTCAGGAGTGCCTCGGTCTCGGTGGATTGTGCCTTGTCGAGCAGGTCCTTGATCATATGGCCAACGATATAGCCAAGCAGGCTGCCCAGGCGCGGCGTGTCGTTGTATTTCTTCTGATAGGCCTCGACGAACGCCTTGTGCGCAGGGATATCGATCTGCTGCCAGGGATAGCCAGTGACGATCCAGCCCTCCGGCGTCTCCTCGCCGAGGGGGAGCAGATATTCCGGCTCGCCGGTCAACAGGCTGACGACGGTTTTGCCCTCGAACAGGCCACGGGTATTACCTTCGCGCACAAAAGCGGTGAGGTCGGCGCCGAACAGCACGTTGAACAGCCCGTCGGCTTTAGCCTGCCCCAGCGCGCCGACGGTTGCGCCCGCATCGATCTTGCCGAGTGCCGGGAACTGCTCCGCAACGAACTGGACGCCCGGGACCGCGGCGCTCATCAGCTTCTTGAAATTCGCAATCGCCGACTGCCCATACTCATAGTTCGGCGCGACCAGTGCCCAGGTCTTTACGCCCTTGATCTTGGCGGCCTCGACCAGCATCTTGGTCTGCATGTAGGTCGAGGGGCGAACGCGGAAGGTGTAGGGGTTGCCGTGCGCCATGGTGATGGCGTCGGTCAGCGGCTCGGTGGCGAGGAAGAGCGTCTTGCGCTGATTGGCGAAGTCGGCAACCGCCAGCCCGACATTCGACAGGAAGGTGCCGACCAGGAAGGCGACGCTCTCGCGCGTCAGCAGCTCCTCTGCCACGCGCGCCGCATCGCCGGGCGTTGCGCCGTCGTCGCGGAACACGATTTCGAGCGGGCGGCCGCCCATCACGCCGCCCTTGGCGTTGATCTCCTCGAGCGCGAGCTGCATGGCGTTGCGATAAGGACCGCAGAACGCCGCCATGCGACTATAGGAGTTCAGCTCCCCGACTTTCACCGGCCCGCCCTGGGCGCGCAGAATGGAAGGCATGAAAGGAAGGGTGCCCGCCGCGGCCATCCCCCCAAGGACGGTTCGCCGCGTCGTGGAAATGCTGCTCATGCAGATTTCTCCCTGATTGATGGAAGCAACCGGCAGCTCAGGCCGGAATTGTCTGGCGCCGCCTGTCGACGGCTCGCGGAAGTCGTTGCGCAAGAATGATATGAGCCGGGGAGCCATGCGCAATAGCAAAGTTTGTGCACCGGGCTCCCTACCCTGCTCAACGCGCATGCATTGCCAGGCGAGGGGGAATTCGGGGCGGCGCTGTGTAACAATTTGGGAGAAAAGGGTTGGCATCGCGCGTTGAACCTTCATAGTTCAAGAGCAGCCATGCCGAGGAACATCCAATGCACGACGATTTGCAGCCGGTTCTCGCCGCCCTCGACCGAGGGCAAGGTGCGGCGCTTGACCGGCTCTTTACCTTCCTTCGCATACCCAGTATCTCGACGGATCCCGCCTATCAAAAAGCATGCGAGGAGGCGGCGCGCTGGTGCGCGGCCGAGCTCTCTGAGATCGGCTTTCAGGCGGCTGTCCGCCCGACCGATGGCAAGCCGATAGTAGTCGGGCATTGGGCGCAATCCGAGCAGCATACCCATGTGCTGTTCTACGGGCATTACGACGTGCAGCCAGCCGATCCGCTGGAGCTTTGGGAGACGCCACCCTTCGAGCCGCGGCTCGCCGAGGATGAGGTCAATGGCAAGATCATCGTCGGGCGCGGCGCCTGCGACGACAAGGGCCAGCTGATGACCTTCCTCGAAGCCTGTCGCGCCTGGCGCGATGTGACGAAGAGCCTGCCGATCAGCGTATCGGTGCTGCTCGAAGGCGAGGAGGAGTCCGGCAGCCCTTCTCTTGCGCCCTTCCTCGCCAAGCATGGCCGCGAGCTGCGGGCCCAGATTGCGCTGGTGTGCGATACCGGACAGTGGAGCCGCACGCGGCCGGCGATCACCAGCAGCCTGCGGGGCCTGGTGCATGCCGAGGTGGTGGTGCGCGGGCCGAGCCGGGATCTGCATTCGGGGCAGTATGGCGGCCCGGCGATGAATCCGATCCGCGGACTTGCGTATCTCTTGAGCCGCATCCATGACGAGAACGGCCGGGTGCGCATTCCCGGCTTCTATGATGGCATTATCGACCCGACACCGGAGCAGCTTGCCCAGTGGGGTGCGCTGAATTTCGATGCCGCCGGCTTCCTCGAGCATGTCGGGCTGTCGCATCCGGCCGGCGAGAAGGACCGCAGCGTGCTGGAGCAGCTCTGGTCGCGCCCGACCGCCGAGTTCAACGGCATTATCGGTGGCTATACCGGGCCGGGCACCAAGACCGTGATCCCCTCCGAAGCGTCCGCCAAGCTCACCTTCCGTCTGGTGGCGGGACAGGACCCCGCGAGGATCCTGGAGCAGTTCCAGGCTTTTGCGCGGGAGAACCTTCCGCCCGACTGCACGGCCACATTCAAGAATGTGGGCGGCAGCGCGGCGGTCGGCTTCGATGCCGGTATGCCCGCCGTGCAATTCGCGGTGCAGGCACTACGCGACGAGTGGGGCGAAGAACCGGTGCTGATGGGCTGCGGCGGCTCGATCCCGATCGTGAAAGCGTTCAAGGACACACTTGGCATGGATACGCTGCTGGTCGGCTTCGCCGTCGAGGGAGACCGCGTGCACTCGCCGAACGAGAAATACAATCTAACGAGCTTTCAGAAGGGCGCGCGCTCCTGGGCGCGGATTATCGCGGCGCTGGCTGAGTAAACCCATCGCACTGCGGGCAAGCTGTTTCGCGGGCTTTGCACGGGAAGAACGCGCCAATCGAAGGCGTGTTAAGTGATCGTGCTTTGCGGGGGATGCTGCCCTTTGCCGGTGCCCCCGTCCATCTGAGCCTAGTGGCTCTTAAGCGCGCATCGAGCTGTCTGAGAAAGGCCCTATTCGGTTGAATTAGCCATATACGTCCGCATCCAGTTCAGCTAAATGGCAGCGTGAGAAGGTTGGCTATCGGGGCAGGCGACCGTGGAAATGCTTTTTGATCCCGCCGCTTGGGCGAGCTTTGTTGCGCTTTCTGCGCTGGAGATCGTGCTCGGCATCGACAATGTGATCTTTCTGTCGATCATCACGGAAAAACTGAGCGAAAGGGAAGCAAGACAAGCCCGTCAGCTAGGTCTGGCGCTTGCGCTGGTGTTCCGCATCATCTTGCTTCTCACCATCTTCTGGATCATCGGGCTCACCGCTCCGGTGGTTACGCTGTTCGGCGTCGGTTTCTCGATCCGCGATTTCATTCTGCTTGCGGGCGGGGTGTTTCTCATCGTCAAGGCGACGCAGGAGATTCACGCCGAGATCAGCGGCGAGGACGAGGAGGAGCACAGCTCGGCGGTGAAGGCGACCTTCGGCAGCATCGTTGCGCAGATCGTGCTGATCGACGCGATCTTCTCCATCAATTCCATTATCACCGCGGTCGGCATGGCCGACCATGTGGAGATCATGATTGCGGCGGTTGTGGTGGCCATCGGTGTCATGTATGTGGCCTCCGAGCCGGTCGCAGCGTTCATCGAGCGCAACCCGACCACCAAGATGCTGGCGCTGAATTTCCTGATGGTGATCGGCGTGGCGCTGGTTGCGGACGGCTTCCACTATCATGTGCCGCGCGCCTATATCTATTCGGCCATGGCCTTCGCCGCGCTCACCGAGATCTTCAACCTGATGGCGGTGCGCCGCAAACGCTATAGGCCCGGGCGTTTTCTCAAGCGGTAAGAGTACTGGCCAATTTGTGCCACACTGTGCTCTATAGCTGCTGTGGAGGGCCTGCTGAACGCGGGCATGGCGAGTTCAGCGCTATCGTGCAAGCACGGGAGCAGGCGTCGGCGGAGATTTCCGACAAGGCAGCCGAAAATCTTATCATGTTCATTTCCGATCGAGGATCGCAGTCCCTATGAAGACAGCGCGCCGCATGCAAATGCTCGTCTTTCTTCTGTTTGCTCTCGCCCTTGGGCCCGCCGTGGCGGAGGAGGTGAAGACGGAGCATCAAGGGCTTGAGGTACTTGGCAATCTCGACATTGCGCCGGGCAAGTCGCTGAAGACCGATGGCGTCGTGATCCTGCTGCATGATACCCTCGGACATCATCGAATTGAGCTGATGGCGGCGCTGCAAGAGCTGTTGCATGCCCGCGGCATCAACTCGCTTGCCATCACCCTCAGCCTTGGCCTCAACGCCAGGCGCGGCATGTTCGACTGCGGGATCGAGCAGGATCATCGCAGCGAGGATGCGCGGGAGGAACTGCAGACCTGGATCGGCTGGCTGAAAGAGAAAGGCGCCGGCAGCGTGATTCTGGCCGGTCATGGCCGGGGCGGCAGTCAGGTGGCCTATTATCTCGCGAAAGACCCCGATAAGCTGGTGCGCAAGGCCATACTTGTAGCACCGCTCGCCCAAACGCTCGGCAGCGCCCAAACCGAGTACGAGGACCGCTTTCATAAACCTTTGCAGCCGGCCCTGGCCGAGGCCGAGCGCATGGTCGCCGAGGATCAGGCGAACGGGCTGATGGCCGATGTCGGCTTTCTGCTCTGTCCGCAGGCGCGCGTCACCGCCGGCGCTTTCATCAACTATTACGGCCAGAATCCGAACCTCTATACGCCGAGCCTCATACCCGGCATCAAAGTCCCGACCCTGATCGTCGTTGGCGATCTCGACCCTCTGGGCCAGGAGCTCACCGAGGCGATTCAGGGCATCCCGACCAATATCAGCAATATCTCCCAGGCCACCATCGCCGGCGCGGATCACCAGTTCCGCGACATCGCTGCCGATAATCTTGCCGATCGCATGAAGGCCTTCATCCAGCAGAAATAAGCCTGCCCATTGCGTGATCGGTTCGGCTGGAGGCGGAGCATGGCCCATCCGCGCATGGGCGAAGTGGCCCAGGTGGATCCAGCAGCCGCGGGTACGTGCTGTTGACCGATGAACCCTTGTCTTCACAAGGATTGCCGCTGTGCCGATGGCGCTGTTTTCGTCTGAGCCGATCAGGCTTTA
>CAVYXF010000008.1:0-685783 GCA_963772335.1 uncultured Alphaproteobacteria bacterium
CCAGCCACGCGCCTTCCTATGGCTCGGACGGTAAGCCGAAGGAACGCTACCAGCTCTATCACGAGGAGAAGGCCAAGGGCGGCATCGGCCTGACGATGTTCGGTGGTTCCTCTTCCGTCGCGGTGGACAGTCCGGCCGCGCCCTGGAACCAGATCTCCGTTGCCGACGACAGCGTGATCCCGTTCTTCCGCGAATTCGCTAATCGCATTCACGGTCACGGCGCTTGCCTGATGATCCAGCTCACCCATATGGGGCGGCGCACCAAATGGGACACTGAGAACTGGCTGCCGACCGTTTCCGCCTCGCCCCGCCGCGAGCCGGCCAGCCGCTCCATCCCCAAGCAGATGGAGGATTTTGATATCGCCCGCATCGTCGCCGACTACGCCGCGGCTGCCCGACGCTGCAAGGAGGGTGGGCTCGACGGCTGCGAGATCTCGGCGGCGCATGGCCATCTCGTCGACCAGTTCTGGAGTCCCTCGGTTAACAAACGCACCGACGCCTATGGCGGCTCGCTTGAAAACCGCATGCGCTTCGGCATGGAGGTGCTGGAGGCGATGCGCTCGGCCGTCGGGCCGGACTACATCATCGGCATGCGCATGTCGGGCGACGAGCTGATCGACGACGGCCTGACGCATCAGGATTGCATCGCCATCGCGCAGACCTACTCCGAGCGGGGCCTCGTTGATTTCATCAACCTCGTCGGTGGGCAGGCGCGCGACCACATCTCTCACGCGATCTGCCTGCCGAACATGTCGTTCCCGGTCGCGCCGTTCCTGGCGCTGGCGAGCGCCATCAAGCGCGAGGTCGGCGTGCCGGTATTCCACGCCCAGCGCATCACTGACCTGAACACCGCCGCCCGCGCGGTCGCCGAGGGCCATATCGACATGGCGGCGATGACCCGTGCTCATATCGCCGATCCGCATATCGTGAAAAAGCTGATGGAAGGCCGTGTCGACGATATCCGGCAATGCGTGGGATATGGCTATTGCATCGACCGCATCTATGCCGGCAATGACGCGCTGTGCATCCAGAACGTTGCGACCGGTCGCGAGCGGAGCATGCCGCACATCCATGCCAAGGCGCAGAAGCGGCGGCGCGTGGTGGTGGTCGGCGGTGGCCCGGGCGGCCTGGAAGCTGCGCGGGTTTCGGCCGAGCGGGGGCATGACGTCGTGCTGTTCGAGAAGAGCAGTGCGCCGGGCGGACAGGTCTCAATCGCCGCCAAGGCGACCTGGCGCGAGGCGCTGACCGGCATCACCCGCTGGCTGAACGCGCAGGTCGCAAAGCAGGGCGTGGACATGCGCCTTGGGGTCGAGGCAACGCCGGAGCTGATCGCCGCCGAGCAGCCCGATGTCGTGATCATGGCGACGGGCGGCAAGCCCAGCAAAGGCGGCATCGCGGGCGAGGACCTGGCTGTCACCACCTGGGAGATGCTGACCGGCGCCGTCCAGCCGGCCGAGCAGATCCTCATCTATGACGGCACCGGCCAGCATCACGCGCCCTCGACTGCCGAGTTCCTGGCCAAGCGCGGCGCGATGGTCGAGATCGCCACCCTCGACCGCATGATCGGCGAGGAGATCGGCGCGACCAACCAGCCCGTGCACATGCGCGAGCTGACGAAGCTGGAGGTGATGATGTCGCCCAACCTGCAGCTCGTGCAGATCTACCCGGAAGGCAACCGGCGCGTGGCGGTGCTGCGCAACGAATACACCCATGCCGAGGAGGAGCGGCTGGTTGACCAGGTGGTCGTCGAATACGGCACCCTGCCCGAAGACGCGCTCTATTTCGCGATGAAGGAGGCCTCCAGCAATCGCGGCGAGATGGACCTCCGCGCGCTGATCGAAGGCTGGCCGCAGCCATCAGTGAACGGCAGCGGCGGCTTCGCCCTGTTCCGCATCGGCGACGCTGTGGCGGGGCGAAATATCCACGCCGCGATCTACGACGCGGCCCGGCTGTGTAAGACACTGTAGCCGAGGCGCGTATGGCACGACCTGTTCCCGTCATTGCGAGTTTCACACCGGCCTTCGGGCCGACCCTTCTGGATGAAAGAATGGCCTTTCAGCCGTCATTGCGAACCCGGCATCAGCCGGGTGAAGCAATCCAACAACCGGCACAGTGCTTGGGTGGATTGCTTCGTCCCCTCGCTTTCGCGAGGGTCCACGCAATGACGGTCGTGGGCGACCCAAACTTTCTTCCCAGCGCAGCGAAGCAATCCAGGGTCGCTGGCATTGAGATTGCGACTTGGAACGGTTTGGCGCACGACCTTGGGAGGAGTTTCGGGAGAGCGGTTCTGCGTCGTCTCCAGCTTTTTCCCTACCGCACACCGTCATCCCCGCGCGAGCGCACGGCTGTCCGGGGAAATTCAGGCATAGGCGAACTCCAATTGTCCTGGATGGCACCGCGGTTTGGGCTGACCGGCATTGACATCGGGCGGTCTGTCGAGCCTGGCGATGGACTTGCGGATGAAGAGGCACTGGCCGACCAGTTCGGTGAAGCGCAGCGGCACCAGGCTGCTGCGGCTCATCCTTGCGGCGATGCGCAGCAGCAGATAGGCGATCATGGCTGCCAGGATCTGCAGCCTGATGGCGTTCTCCGACCGGCCGATGAAGCGCGTGAGCTTCAGATGCTGCTTGATCCAGCGGAACAAAAGCTCGATGTCCCAGCGTGCCTTGTAGAGCGCGGCGATCTCCACGGCCGAACGCTCCAGGTCGTTGGTGATCACCTCCATCACCGTGCCATCCTCGCGTTTGAGGGTGACCCGTCTGATCGGGCAGCCGAGCCTGCTCCTGCCCTGGGTGGCAAGGCGGATCGTCGCGTCGGCCAGGATTTCGAAGCCCTCACCCTGGGTTCTTATGACCCGGCGCGCCTTGATCACCGCGTAGCGGGCATTGGTTTTGGGTCGGGTGACGAACAGTGCGCCGGCCCGATGCAGGCGGGTCCACCAGGCGTAATCGCAATAGGCTTTGTCGAAGACGTATGTGGCGCCGCGCTCGATCGGCTCGCTGCGGCCGATCTCGACATCGTTCACGGTCGAAGCGGTAATGGCGATCCGGCGCGGGTGATCGGCATCGGGATCGTAGACCACGTGCATCTTCAGCCCATGCGTCCGCCCGTTCCATTGCGCCCAGTCGCACAGCCGATCCAGCGGGATCGGGGTGGCATCGATCAGGCGCAGCATGCGTCTGCCGTCACGGCGCAGGCGGGTGCCGGCCAGGGCGGACAGCATCTCGAAGGTCTCGGCGAGCACCTCCGGCGGGCGGCGATGATTGGCATCGGCGAGCGTGGAGCGCATCACCGGACCGCTGCCGAGGTGGTAATGATGATGCGCATTGGCGTTCCAGGCCGCCGCGATGCCGCGCAGGCTGCTGACCGAGGCAAGCCGGGCAAAGATCAGCGTCACGAGATGGTCCCAGCTGCTGAACGTCTTCGCATAGGCGTCCGCGTCATGCCGGGCCACGATCGCCTTGAACCCGGGCCGCGAGATCGGTTTGAGAAGGCTGGCGAAGATGCTATCCCGATAGCGCATGCCCGGCTCCATTTTCTGAGTCTCGACAACCAGAAAATAGCCGGTTTGCACCGGAAAAGCCGGGCATGCACCAGCGACACAGTGACTCGTTCCCCGGACAGCCGTGCGCGAAAGCGGGAACCCAGTACCCCGCAGCGTTTTCGGTGGTCTTCAGAGCGAGCCCGTTGCACCGCCTCGTTCAGATCGACATGCTTGCGTTTACTGGATCCTCGCTTTCGCGAGGATGACGATGGAGGCGGTGCTGCGCATCGCTCATCCTTAGGCCCTTTCTTCCCCAGTACGCCCGGCGACAAACCCACAGCGACACGGTTGACGGAGGCAAGTCGCCGATGATTGCAGCCGCGCTGTCCGGTCTGATGCTGGCGACGCTTCTCGGCGGCGCACTGTTTGCGGCTTGGAATGCGCGGCGCTGGCTAGCCGGACAGCCGGCGTCTGTTGACCTCGTGGGTGGACTGCTCGCTCTGCCGCGGCGCTATCTGGTCGATGTGCACCATGTCGTGGCGCGCAGGCCCTTCAACGCCCGCTTTCATATGCTGGTCGCCGGCGGCTTCATGGCTTCGCTGCCGCTGATCGTGCTTGCCGCCGTGCCTGCCTTTCGCGGCTGGTTCCTCTGGACGCTGCTCGCGATCTGCCTTGGGGTGATGCTCGCCGGGGCGCTGATGGTCGGCTGGCGGCGCGAGGTCAGGCGACCTGCGGAATTGTCCGCCGGCAGTTTCAGCCGGCTGCCGCTGGCGCTTCTTGCCTATGCGGGTGGCCTTCTGATCGTCGCGGTCGACCAGTTGGCGGGGGGCGTGCTGCCGACGGCGCTCTCGCCGATGCTCGTCCTCGCCGGCATTGCGGGCGCTGCCGATCTGATCCTCGGCGTCGGGCGCGGGCCGCTGAAACATGCGCTGAACGGCGCGCTGCACCTCGTGGCGCATCCCCGGCCTGAGCGCTTCCATCATGGCAACGGCCGTGACGCGGGCGCCCGCCCGCTCGATCTGGCGGCCGACAAACTCGGTGCCGAGCGGCCCGTCGACTTCGCCTGGAACCGTCTGCTCGGCTTCGACGCCTGCGTGCAGTGCGGACGCTGCGAGGTGGCCTGTCCCGCTTACGCCGCCGAGCTGCCGCTCAACCCCAAGAAACTGATCCAGGATCTCGTCGCCGCACTCGACGACACCGCCACTGACCGCGCCTATGCCGGCCATCATCACCCGGGCCGCCATGCCGGCGAGGCGCATGGCGGGCGCTTCGAGCCACTGATCGGGCGCCGCGCGATGATTCACCCCGATACGCTGTGGGCCTGCACCACCTGCCGGGCGTGCGTCGAGGAATGCCCGATGATGATCGAGCATGTCGACGCGGTGATCGACCTGCGGCGGTTTGAGACGCTGGAGCGCGGCGCCACCCCCGGCAAGGGCGCCGCTGCGCTCGAGGAGCTGCGCGCCGCCGATAATCCCGGCGGCCGCCCCGCGCGCCAGCGCATCGACTGGGCCGCCGATCTTCGGCTCCCGCTGATCGCCGAGAAAGGCGCCTGCGACCTGCTACTCTGGCTGGGCGACAGCGCCTTCGACCTGCGCGGTCAGCGTTCGCTGCGCGCGCTGGTTCAGCTTCTACGTCGCGCCGAGGTTGACTTCGCCGTTCTGGGGGCCGACGAACTGGATTGCGGCGATGTCGCGCGCCGGCTAGGCGATGAGGCGACCTTCCAGGGTCTCGCCAAGCGCAACATCGCGCTGCTCGCCCGCTATCGCTTCAACCGCATCCTCACCAACGACCCGCACGTCCTGCACGTGCTGCGCAACGAATATCCCGCCCTTGGCGGCCATTACATCGTCGTGCATCACACTGCCCTGCTGCTTGAGCTGGTCGAGGCTGGCCGCCTCACGCCCAGCGTCTCTGGCCGTAGCATCACCTTCCATGACCCTTGCTATCTCGGCCGCTACAATGGTGAGATCGAAGCGCCGCGCCGGCTGCTCGACGCGCTCGGCCTGCAGCGCATCGAGATGGAGCGGTCAGGTATGCGCTCGAGCTGCTGCGGTGGCGGTGGCGGCGCGCCGCTCACCGATGTCGCCGGCAAGCGCCGCATCCCTGACGTCCGCATGGACCATGCCCGCGCGACCGGCGCAGAGCGCGTGGCGGTCGGCTGCCCGAATTGCACGGTGATGCTCGAAGGCGTGGTCGGCAAGCGGCCGGCCGTCGCCGATATCGCCGAGTTGGTGCTGGAGGCGATGGCATGAGCGTGCGCCGCGATCCGCGTGCCGAGCGCCAGGCCCGCCGCGTCGCCGGCGGCGAGCGGCCCCGCTTCGTCCTCGCGCCTGCCTCCCAGCCCGCCACGGGGCGCCCGCGCCGTGACCCAAGGGCGCAGCGCCGCGCAGCGACGATTATCGCCGGCGCCAAGCCGCGCATCGACTGGCAGGCCGGCCGAGCTGGGACCGCCAAGAGCGCGTTGCGCGCCGATGCTGCCCAGGCCACGCCGCAATCCCAGATCCGCGTCATTGCTGATCCGGCTTTTCTCGTCCTTGCTGTTCCCGACCACCCTGGCGGCGCGCTCTCCGACCACGACCGCGAGCTGATCGGCGCGGCGCATCAGTTTGCCGATTATGGCCGCGGTGCCGTCGTGGTGCTCACCATGGGCGGCGTCGGAAGCCTCGATCAGGCCGGTGTCGATCGCGTCGTAACTCTCCCTGCCCGGGAGGGCAGCGATTACGACCCGGAAGGTCGCGCGGCGGCTGTGTGCGCTGCCATCGACAGCTTAAAACCGCGTCATGTGCTCTTCCCGGAAAGTGCCGATGGCGGCGCCGATCTGGCACGCCGCGTCGCGGCGCTCTCCGGCGAACGGCTGTTCGCCGCCGTCGAGGCGATCGCCGAAGGCCGCGTCTCCCGTCGGATGCGCGGCGGAACCATGGAGATAGCCGGCACGCCGCCGCTGCTGATGTCGGTGGCCTGGAGCGCCTTCACTGCCCATGACGGCATGCGTCATGAAGCCCGTCAATTGGACGCGCTAACGGTGTCCGCCGAACGCCGCATCGAAAGCGCGGTGCCACTGGCGGTCGAGGCGGGTAGTCTGGCGCTGTCGGATGCCGATTTCATCCTCAGCGGTGGCAATGGCGTGACCGACTGGCGCGGCTTCATCGAACTGGGCCGGGCGCTCGGCGCAACGCTCGGCGGCAGCCGCGTGGTCTGCGACGAGGGCCATCTCCCCCGCGACCGCCAGGTCGGCGCCTCCGGCACTGTCGTCACCGCGCGCTGCTATCTGGCCTTCGGCATTGCCGGCGCGCCGCAGCATCTGCAGGGCATCACCGAGGTGCAGCACGTGGTGGCCATCAACACCGACCTCCATGCCGAGATGATCAAGCGCGCCGATCTCGCCATCATCGCCGACGCACAGGCGGTGATGCCGGCGCTGATCGTGCACGCGCGGCCGGCATCGGCTGCTGGAGAAGTGCAGTCTGACGTGACGGATTTGCCCTCTTCCGCGGGAGCCCTCAGCGAAAAGCCCCCTCACCCGGCTCGGCTTCGCCTCGCCGCCCTCTCCCGCGAGGGGAGAGGGCACTCCTTGCCTGTTGAAAGTCCTGGACTTGCATCCGCGGGGATTAGCCCTCTCCCCTCGCGGGAGAGGGCGGACGCCGAAGGCGGCCGGGTGAGGGGGCTTTTTTCACAGCCGACAGAAGAGAGAGAGCGGCGCGAAGCACCGAAGGCAACCGCTGGTCTCGTCCCCGGAGGCGCGAAGGCCGCGAAGGTCGGGGTGCTGCTGTCGGTTGGGCGGCATCCGGCATCGGGGCGGGCGCGCCGGGCCCCGCTCGATGCGCGGGCGCTTGAGATGGCGCTCGGCCTGCCAGGCGCTGAGATCCATGCCATTCATGCCGGCAACGCCGACGAGCCGGCGCTGCGTGACTATCTCGGCATGGGGCTCGCCCGGCTCGCCGTGCTATCCGTTGCACCTGACGCCGATCCGGTACCCGCCCTTTGCGCCCATCTCACCAAGCTCGCGCCGGACATCGTGCTGTGCGGCGGCCGGGCTGAGGGCGGTGAGGACAGCGGCATGCTGCCTTACCTGATCGCCGAGGCGCTTGGCTCCGCCATGGTCGCGGATGTTGCCGACCTTGATATCGCCAGCGACGGAGCCAGCCTGATCCAGGCGCTGCCGCGCGGGAAGCGTCGCCGCATCACGACCGGCCTGCCGGTGGTCGCGGCCGTCAATGCCGCCGCGCCGGCCCCGCGCCAGAGCGCCTTCGCCCGCGCGCGCCGCGGCATCATCGAGGCACTGCCCACCGACGCACCCGCCGACATCCTCCTCACTGACACCGAAATCCGCCCCTGGCGGCCCCGTCCCAAGCGCATGCGTCTTGCCTCGGGCGGCAGCGCGCTCGACCGGCTGAAAGCCATGACCGAGACCAAGTCCGGCGAGGGTGCCGTCCTGATCCAGCCCTCGGTCGAGGAGGCCGCGCGCGCCATCTATGATTTTTTACTGGCAAAGCGCATCATCGAGGCAAAGCCATGAGCGCGACCGCCCGCGTCGCTGTCGGATTTCCACCCAAATCTGTCGCCGGCGGAAAAGCGCCGCGCGAGCCATGGCATAGACAATCAGTCCTGCAATCATCGTCGTCAGGAGAGGCCCTTGTCCATCCCGGTTGTCGCTGAAGAGCTGCTTCGCCGCCGTAAGCGCGGCTACACCCTGGAGGCGCCGTTCTACACCAGCCGCGAGATCTATCGATCTCGACCTGGAGATAATTTTCGGCCGGCACTGGATCTATGTCGGCGTCGAGCCGGACCTGCCCGAGCCGGGCGATGTTATGACCGTGGAGGTCGGCGCCGCCTCGGTGCTGATGATCCGCGGCGAGGATATGCAGATGCGCGCCTTCCACAATGTCTGCCGGCATCGCGGCGCGCGGCTGATCGACGATTTCAAGACCTCGGTCGGCAATATCGTCTGCCGCTATCACCAATGGACCTATGCCGAGGACGGCCGGCTGCTGTTCGCCGAGCATATGGGCCGCGATTTCGACACCACCTGTCATGGCCTGAAACCCGTGCATGTCCGCAATGTCGCCGGGCTCCTGTTCATCTGCCTCGCCGACAATCCGCCCGCCGATATCGAGGACATGGCCGCGGCGATCGAGCCCTATCTGCTGCCGCATGAGCTGCGCAACTGCAAGGTCGCGCATATCAGCGACATCATCGAGGAGGGCAATTGGAAGCTCACCATGGAGAACAATCGGGAGTGCTATCACTGCTCCGCCAACCATCCCGAGCTGACCATCCCGCTGTTCGCCTACGGCTTCGGCTATGCGCCGGAGGATCTTGATGAGGACAGCAAGGCGCAGGCCGAGGGCTATACGCGGCTGCTCAAGGACTCCCACGCCCGCTGGGAATCCTGCGGCCTGCCTTCGGCTGAGATCGACCGGCTGAATACGATGGTCACCGGCTTTCGCACCGAGCGGCTGCCGCTGAGCGGGGATGGCGAGTCCCACACCATGGACACCCGCGTCGCCTCACGAAAACTGCTCGGCAGCTTCACCGACAGAAAGCTTGGCGGCCTGACCTACTGGACCCAGCCCAATAGCTGGCATCACTTCCTCTCCGACCACATCGTCACCTTCTCGGTGCTGCCGCTCGAACCCGAGCGCACGCTGCTGCGCACCAAATGGCTGGTGCACAAGGATGCGGTCGAGGGCGTCGACTACGACATCGACAATCTCACCAAGGTCTGGCTCCTGACCAACAAGCAGGACGGCGACCTCGTCGCCATGGCGCAGGGCGGCGTCCGCCAACCCGGCTATCAGCCCGGCGCCTATTCGCCTTACACCGAGGAGCTCGTCGAAAAATTCTGCGACTGGTATATCGGCCGGATGTCGAACCATCTCTTGCCGGCGGCGAGCCGGATGGCGGCTGAATAGTGTCGGCCCGGCTTCCCTTCACCTCAGGCGAGCTTTCGGGCGCGCTGCCGGACTGGAATCCGGAGGCCGACGACGTGCTGGTCTGCCGCCAGGTACGGCGCGAGACCCATGACGTCGCAACCTTCGTGTTTTCGGCGCGCAAACCCTGCCTGTTCCGCTTCCAGCCCGGCCAATTCCTGACGCTCGACCTCGTCATCAATGGCGAGCCGATCAATCGCTGCTATACCATCTCGGCCTCAGCCGCTCGGCCTTACCGGCTGTCGATCACCGTCAAGCGCCAGCCCGGCGGCATCGTCTCCAACTGGCTGCACGATACGCTCAAGCCCGGCGACCACATCCGCGCGGTCGGGCCGCTCGGCAGCTTCACACCGCCGCCTGCCGCCGCGCCGAAATGGCTGATGCTCTCGGGCGGCAGCGGCATCACCCCGCTGATGTCGATGACCCGCACCTCCTGCGACCTCGGCGAGGACCGCGACATTGTCTTCGTGCATGCGGCGCGCAGGCCAGCCGACATCATCTTCCGCCGCGAGCTCGACGCCATGGCGCTGCAGTCGCCGGCGCTGCGCCTCGCCCATATCTGCGAGACGGCGCTGGGTGAGAGCCATTGGCCGGGGTTTACCGGCCGGATTTCGCTGCCGATGCTGCAGCTCATCGCGCCGGATTTTCTCGATCGCGAGATCTTCTGCTGCGGCCCGACGCCGTTCATGGACGGCGTGCGTGCCATGCTGCAGGGGGCCGGCTTTCCGATGGCGCATTACAGCCAGGAGAGCTTCAAATTCGAGGAGCTGGCGCCGGCGGAACAGGCAGCGCGCTCCGAGCCGGTGCCGATCGAGGCTGGCGATACCTTCCGCATCGAATTCGCCAAGAGCGGCCGCGTCATCGAATGCGGGCCGGACACCACCATCCTCGCCGCCGCCAAGGCCGCCGGCCTCAAGCTGCCATTCTCCTGCACGCGCGGGCTGTGCGGCACCTGCAAGAGCCGCGTTCTCTCCGGCACACTGACGATGAAGCACGAAGGCGGCATCCGCCAGCGTGAGATCGACGCCGGCCTGGCGCTGCTCTGCTGCGGCAAGCCAACCTCCGACATGGTGATCGACCGGTAAGCGGTGATTCTCGAGATTACGGAAAAAAACCGGGCGCCCAGGAGCGGACGCTCGGTCAGTTAAACCACCACCACCCGCCAGCTCAGCCGGTTGTTTTACAACCCTGCCGAGGCAGCTGGAAACCGAGATGGTACGTCTGATGAGAGGGCGGAGTTTCACCCCCGCCCGTCAGCTACGCCGATTTCTTGGGCCGGCGCGCACCCGCCTTCAAGGTCTTCGCTTGTTCATTGAGCTGCTGAAGGGCGAGACGCTTGCGCTCCTCTCGTCGCGCGACATCGAACAGCTTGTACTGCTTTTTGGCATGCTCCTCGCCAGTCTGCTTCCTCGCTCGAGGACCACTTGGCAGCATCTTACGCTTGTTCACCGCGAGGATTTCGCCGAGCTTCTCTTCGGCGTCGGCCAGGGTGACAAGCCAGCCTCGCTCGGTCTGATCCTCGAAAAAGATCAGGACCATATCCACCAGCCGGTTCAGGTCGCGGATTTCCAGCTCGCCGAGATAGTTTTTGGCGATCAAGCAATCGGGCTGGAGCGGCAGGTCGCCACTCCATGTCTGAAGGCCCATGTTCGACTGTGAAGCATCAGCGCGCTTCAGGATGATCTCGGCGGCCGTGTGGCCGGTGATCGCATATAGCAGCCGGTTTTGGAAGGAGGCGAAGAACAGGTTGGTTGCCTGTGCATTGGAGGCGTAATCCGAGCACATCGAGAGGATGCGCCGGAGCTCGGCGTACAAGTTCGCCTCGTCCGCCCGGATGTCCTGAATGATCCGACGCAGCTCGGCGAGCCGGTCGGGCTGCCCCTTCAGCTTGCGCTGGTCGATGTAGAATCCCTTGGTGAGGATCTGGACCAGCTTGTCGGTCGCCCAAATCCGGAAGAGGGTTCCCTGTTTCGAGGTCACCCTGTAACCCACAGAAATGACGGTGTTAATGTCGTAATGGTCGATCTCCCGTTCGACCACCCGTCCGCCCTCTTGCCGAACCAATCGGATTTTCCGATGAGTTGCTTCGGTGTCGGCAAGCTCCCCCTCACGAAAAATGGTCTTGATGTGCTCGCTGACCGTGGGCTGCTTAACGCCGAACATCTCGGCCATTTGTCCTTGTGATGCCCAAAAGGTGTCGCCCTCGTATAGCAACTCCACCTCGGTGCCCCGGTCGGTGGCGTAAATCAAGAAGCGATTTCCCGTATCTGCATCTTCGATGATGGGCACCTTACCATCATGCTGATGGCCTTTTCTGATGCCATGCTCTTCCAACATATACGCCCTCGTCTAGGACGTCAGCGAGCGCTTGACCGGCGCGGGCGAACCATGAATGATGGAGCACCTTTGCCGAACGCTCTGCGACGCAAGGTTTCATTGTGCGGTCTGTCGGGATGTGTTTCCCCAAAACAATTCTCCCGGCAGGCTGCCGCATCATCCTAGCCGAATCGCCAAAACGCAAGTTTCCCTGATGTGTAAAACATCAGTGGCAGCTTTCTGTGAAAGCTTCGTTTGGCTGCTATGAGGCGTTGCTGCCGCTTGGATGGAAGTGTGTCTGTTGGCGAAGCGGAGCAAATGTGTTAAGCGGCGCCACCGGCCGTTCCTTCCGCCATTTCGAGCGCAGGGAAGGCAATCCAGGGGCGACGAGCACGGTGGTGCGACTCTGGATTGCTTCGCCTTCGGCTCGCAATGACGGCGTGGAGGGCGCAGGCGCCTTACACCGGCGCCGGTGCTGCCCCGGCGCGGTGACGGGCTGGCGTGATCCCGTATCTCTGGCGGAAGGTGCGGCTGAGATGGGAGGTGTCGCAGAAGCCGCATTCGGCGGCAATCGAGGCAATCGGTTGCTGGGTGTGCTCGAGGAGATAGCGCGCCTGGCCGAGCCGCATCTGCGTGTAGACCTCGAGCGGCGAGCGCCCGAACACGGCGCGGAAGCGGCGCTCGATGCGGCGCTTGTCGAGGCCGACAATACGGGCGATGCGCGCAATGGTGAGCGGGGCATCGAGATGGAGCTGCATCACCAGCAGCACGCGCTGCACCAGCGGATCGCCCGAGGCCGGGTCGTCGAGCGGCATGCCGGGCTGCGGCGTCTCGCCGACCGAGGCGCCGTTGATCATCATGATGTGCAGGCTCTTCATCGCCTGCGCCCGGCTGACATGGCGCTCGACGAGGTAAGCGGCCAGATGCGCGGTCGAGGCGCCGCCGGAGCAGGTCAGCCGGTCGCGGTCGACCACGAAGATCTGGTCGGAGACCGGCTTCAGGCCATCGAAGGCTTCGAGGAAGTCGTTGTGGTGGAACCAGCTCACGCAGCACCGGTAGCCGTCCATTAGCCCGGCTCGGTGCAGCACGAAGGGCCCTGTGCACAGGCCGACCAGCGGAATGTCGTGCGCGGCGGCGAGGCGGAGAAAACTGTCGATGCGCGGATCACCCTCGGCGAGGTCGGAGAGCAGGCCGCCGACCACGACGATATAGTCGAAGCGGCGCGGGTCGCCAAACCGCTCCTGCGGCTGGATCGAGACCCCGCAGCTCGAGGGGATGGCGGCGAGGTCCGGCGCGATGACCGTCCAGTTGCACAGGATCGGGCGGCTGCGGTCGCCTTCGTCGGCGGCGAGGCGCAGCACGTCGACGAAATTGGCGAAGGCGCACAGCGTGAAGCGCTTGACCAGGATGAAGCCGACACTGAGAGGCGCGCCATGGCGCGCATAAAAGCTGGGTCTTGACCAGAGTGCCGCGGTCGTGGGCGTCATGCTTGTCGCAAGAGTTCTAGAGTTCTGCCGCAACCATTCTGTGACCTGCGGCAATGTGCGTCAAGATAGGAGCCACTGCGGCGACACTTCATCCGGCCACGTAGGACAGGTGCTCGTCGCGTTCACCAGCATCCGGGAATGAGGTACGCATGAGCGAGACGGATGCAAGACGGCGGCTTTTCACCTTCTATCTCGTTCCCGAGTTCACTCTGCTCGCCTTTTCCTCCGCCATTGAGGCGCTGCGGCTGGCCAATCTGACGGTTGGCTTTGCGGCCTATTCCTGGCGTTCGGTTTCCGAGGACGGCCGCGCTATCCGCTCAAGCTGCGGCATGGACCTCGCCACCCACGCGTCATTGGCACAGGAGCGTGCCTCACTTGGCACTCGGGACAGGCCCGCCGTGGCGGTTATCTGCGGGGGTGTCAATGTTCAACGCTATCGCAGCCGACAGGTTGCCACCTGGCTACGGGAATGCCGCCGCCGCGGGGTGGCGCTCGCCAGCCTGTGCACGGGCAGCGATCTTCTTGCGCATGCTGGGCTGCTCGATGGCCGGCGCTGCACAATCCATTGGGAAAACCTGCCCGATTTTACCGAGCGCTTCCCCAGCATCCAGGTCTCGACCGGCGTCTACGAGATCGATGGCGACGTGTATACCTGCGCGGGAGGATCGGCGTCCTTCGACATGATGTTGCATCTGGTCGCCCAGGATTTCGACGAGGGGGTCGTCAGCCGCATCTGTGAGCAGGCCTTGGTGGAGCGGGTGCGTGCGCCGAGCGTGCGCCAGCGCCTGCCTTTGCGCACCCAGCTCGGCACCATCGACCCCGTCATCCTAGCCGTCGTCGAGGATATGCAGGCGAACATTTCCGAGCCTGTGTCGCTGCCGGATTTCGCGGCGAAGGCCGGCGTCTCGCTGCGCCAGATGGAGCGGCTGTTCGCCCGCGAGATGGGGCGCTCGCCTGCCCGTTACTATCTGGAGCTGCGGCTCGAGCGAGCGCATCTGCTCCTCAGCCAGTCGGCGCTGCCGATCATCGAAGTCGCGGTCGCCTGCGGCTTCGTTGGCGGGTCGCATTTCTCTAATGCCTACCGCAAGGCCTATGGCTGCACGCCCAAGGAGACGCGGCTTGCGAGCCGGAAAGCGCAGGCCCCCGCCAGGCGTCCCCCAAACCTTGCCCGCCACTCGGCCCAGCTCATGAGTGGGGCGCTTTGATGCCGACCAACTGCCTAGTCAATGCCGCGATAACAGGAGAAGGGAAATGAAGCATTATCTTGCATCGGTTTTTATCGCCCTCGGCGTTCTCGCCGCGGCGCCCGCGGCATCGGCTGCGGATTGCGGCGATGTCACCATCGCCAGCATGAACTGGCAGAGCGCGGAAGTGCTCGCAAATCTCGACAAGTTCATCCTCAACAAGGGCTATGGCTGCTCGGCCGACATCATCCAGGGCGACACCGTGCCGACCATCACCTCCATGGTGGAGAAGGGTAAGCCGGAGATCGCGCCGGAAGGCTGGGTCGACCTGCTGCCCGAGGTGGTCGATCGCGGTATCAAGGAAGGCAAGCTCGTAATAGCGGCAACCGCCCTTACCGATGGCGGCGTGCAGGGCTGGTGGATTCCCAAGTATGTCGCCGACGCTCATCCCGACATCAAGACCATCGACGATGCGCTGAAGCATCCCGAGCTGTTCCCCGATCCGGAGAATTCCAACAAGGGCGCGGTGTTCAACGGCCCACAGGGCTGGGGCGGCACGGTCGTCACCGGGCAGCTCTACAAAGCCTATGGCGCGGAAAAGGCCGGCTTCACTCTTGTCGACACCGGCTCGGCCGCTGGCCTGGACGGTTCGATAGCCAAGGCCTATGAGCGCAAGCAGGGCTGGATGGGCTATTATTGGGCGCCGACCGCGATCCTCGGCAAGTATCCGATGGTGAAGCTGGAGCACGGCGTGCCCCTCGACATGGCCGAATGGAAGCGCTGCAATACCGTCGCCGACTGCCCGGACCCGAAGAAGAACGACTGGCCCAAGGACAAGGTGCAGACCCTGGTCGCCAAGCCGTTCGCCGACAAGGCGGGCAAGGACGTCATGGATTATCTGAATAAGCGCGGCTGGAAGAACGACACAGTCAACAAGCTGGTTGCTTGGATGACCGACAATCAGGCCTCGGGGGAGGAAGGCGCGAAGTACTTCCTCAAGAACAACGAGGCGATGTGGACCGCATGGGTGTCGCCCGAAGCCGCGAAGAAGATCAAGGCCGCGCTTTGATGTGCGACATGTGAACGCGAGGCGTTTGCAACCTGATAATAGAGGACGGAGCCCTTGGCGAATATATGAACTTGCCGAGGGCACGAACGCTCCCTCTCTGATGGGGAGAGGGCGGGGGTGAGGGGGCATAGGCTGTCCGCGAGGCACGGCCTTGCATTTCCCCACACAGGCATTACCCCCTCACCCTGGTCCCTCTCCCCATGGGAGAGGGGACCGGAGGCAGCCGCTGAGAATAAGCACAGGAGAGGGCGAGATGGACTGGCTGTTCACCTTCCCGACGATGAATGACGAGACGCTGCGCGCATTAAAAAAGGCCATCGATGAAGGCTTTCGCGCCTTCACGCGCGGCTATGGCGCCAGCATCGAGTCGTTTTTCCAGCCGCTGCAATGGCTGCTGATCCAGGCCGAGCGTCTGATGACGCAGACGCCCTGGCCGGTCGTGCTGATTGTCATCGGGCTGATCGCCTGGTTCGCCAGCCGCAATTGGAAGATCGTCGCCTTCTGCATCGCCACTCTCCTCGTGATCGGCTACTTCGGCATGTGGGAAGACACGATGAAGACCATCTCGATGATCTTCGTTGCGACAGTCGTGTCAGTCGCCGTCGGCATCCCCGTTGGCATCCTGATGGCACGTTCGGACCGGTTCCAGGCGGTCGTCAACCCCGTGCTCGACGTGGCGCAAACCTTGCCGAGCTTCGTCTACCTCATTCCCGTGGTAATGCTGCTCGGGATCGGGCGTGTGCCGGGCCTGATCGCGGTGGTGATCTATGCCATCCCGCCGATGATCCGGCTGACCAATCTCGGCATCCGGCTCGTGGACAAGGAGGTGCTGGAGGCCGCCGACGCTTTCGGTTCCTCGAGTTGGCAGAAGCTGATGAACGTGCAGATGCCGCTGGCCATGCCGACCATCATGGCCGGGATCAACCAGACCATCATGATGGCGCTCGCCATGGTGGTCATCGCCTCGATGATCGGCGTGCAGGGACTCGGGCAGCCCGTGCTGAAGGCGATCTCAAATCAGTATTTCACGCTCGGCGTCTTCAATGGGATGGCCATTGTCGGTATTGCCATCATCTTCGATCGGGTCAGCCAGGCCTATGGCCACCGGCTGCAGAAACACAGGGTGATGGGCCATGTTTGAGGAGCACGTCGATCGCGCCTGCATCGAGATCAAGAATCTCTACAAGATCTTTGGGCAGGCAGGCGCCCGCTATCTCGACGCCGTGAAGGATGGCATGTCGAAAACCGAGCTCATGCATCGTCATATGCATGTGCTTGGCCTCAAGGACATTACGCTCAGCATGCCGGCCGGCTGCATCCAGGTGATCATGGGGCTGTCGGGGTCGGGCAAATCCACCCTCATTCGTCACATCAACCGGCTGATCGAGCCGACGGCCGGGCAGATCCTGGTGAATGGCATCGATGTCGTCAGCCTCGCCCCAAAGGACCTGCAGGAGTTTCGGCGCCATGAGACCGCGATGGTGTTTCAGAAATTCGCCCTGCTTCCGCATCGAACGGTGCTCAACAACACCATTTACGGACTGGAAGTTCAGGGTCTCCCGCGCGCGAAGCAGATCGAGGCGGGGATGCGATGGATCGAGCGTGTGGGGCTGAAGGGGTTCGAAAACCATTACCCCAGCCAGCTCTCCGGCGGCATGCAGCAGCGGGTCGGGCTGGCGCGCGCACTCACCAACGACGCGCCGATCCTCCTCATGGACGAGGCCTATTCTGCGCTCGATCCCCTTATCCGCATGGACATGCAGACCGTGCTGCTCGATCTGCAGAGGGAGATCAAGAAAACCATTGTCTTCATCACCCACGACCTCGACGAGGCTCTTCGGCTCGGCGATCAGATCGCAATCCTGCGCGACGGCGAGGTGATTCAGCAGGGCACCAGCCAGGACATCGTGCTTCGACCGGCCGATGATTATATCGCCAGCTTCGCCAAAGAGGTCAATCGCGGTCGGGTGCTCCAAGTCGAAGCCATCATGACTCCCCTCAACGGAACGGCACTTCGCACAGCAACGACCGTCGCCGCAGACGCGTCGCTGGAGATGGCCGCGCGGATCCTCACCCAGGCCAGTGAGAACCACGTCGTCGTGGTTGACAAGATGCGTAAGCCCATCGGCCAAATCAGCCTTCAGCAGATCGCCCGCGCGATGGTAACGCCGACTGACGCGCATCAGCGTCCTCATCTGCAGGATCTAGTCGATGCCGAAAGCAAGGCAGGCGTCCCTGCATAATCGCGCTGTCAATATCCGGAATGGCTCTCGAACGGCGCTATTGTACTCGGCGACGCTTCACGCGGCGTTGACCGGCGTATGTATCTTGCTGTGGAGCAGTCCAGCGATTTTGCCTGCTGGAACAGCCTTACTGAACAGGAAGCCCTGCATTTCGGTGCAGCCTTCAGCGCGTATCTGATCCATCTGTTCTTCGGTCTCGACGCCTTCGGCGGTGATCTCAATTCCCAAGCTCGCTCCGAGCATTGCGATCGCGCGCACCATTGCCACCGCGTTAATATTTGCTGCCGACAAGTCGCTGACAAAGCTGCGATCGATCTTGATTCTGTCGAACGGGAATTTGCGCAAATAGCTTAAAGAAGAGTAGCCGGTGCCGAAGTCATCGAGCGCAAGCCGCACACCGGCGGCATGCAGCTGCATCAGCGTGTCAGAGGCACTTTGCTCGTCATGCAGCACGATGGACTCGGTGATTTCCAACTCAAGCCGATCTGCTGCGATGCCGGCTTCGGCAAGCGTGCCGACAATGAACGGGACCAGATTGCGAGACCTGAATTGAGCGGGCGAGAGGTTGATGGCAATCTTCAGGTTCTCGGGCCAGCTTGCCGCGTCCAGGCAGGCCTGCCGCAGCACCCATTCGCCGATCGGCACGATAAGTCCCGTTTCTTCAGCCAGGGGAATGAAATCGGCGGGTGAAACGAGCCCGCGATCGGGATGCGCCCAGCGCAGCAGTGCTTCGAAGCCGCAGATCCTGTCCTGCTCGACATTGATCAGCGGCTGGTAGTGCAGAGTGAATTCACCATTGGGCAGCGCGCTGCGCAAATCGCGTTCAAAGCTTCGCCGCGCCTGCATACGCTGATCCATTCCCGGCTCGTAGAAATGATAACCGCTACCATCATTCTTCGCTCGGTAGAGTGCTAGATCGGCATTTGTCAGCAGCTGATCCGGATCAACACCGTCCTGTGGTCCGATGGCGATGCCGATGCTCGTGCCAATAACCACTTGATGTCCGCCAAGGGCGTATGGCGCGCTGATCTCCTCATGTATCCGCCGGGCGAGCGTGGCTGTTTCATTGGCATCATTGATGACGCCCTGCACGATGGCGAACTCGTCGCCGCCAAATCGCGCAATCGTATCCGTCTCGCGCGTGCAGCCGCGTAGCCGCTCCGCAACGCTTTTCAGAAGTGCATCGCCGATTGGATGACCGAGCGTGTCGTTGATCTCTTTGAAGCGGTCCAAGTCCAGCGCCAAGACCGCGACGCTTCGGTTGCTGCGTCGCTCCCGTTTCAGCGCTTCGTCGAGCCGTTCGCGAAACAGAGCTCTGTTGGGAAGATCAGTCAGGACATCGTGATGAGCCATGTGGATGATACGTGCCTCAGCTCTCTTGCGCTCCGTGATGTCAACCACGGCAACCAGTGCCGCGGCGGTGCCACGATAGTTGAGAGCACGTGAAAACACGACAGCCTCAAGGATTGTGCCATCTGCCTTGAGATGCTGCCAGATCTCCTCGCCGAACGACTCGCCGCCTGATTGCTCCAAGAACTCGACAATAGCGCTGTGCGCCTCCTGTGGGCGGACATCGAGTATGGTCATCGCAAGGAACTGCTCGCGGCTGTAGCCATAAAGGTTCACCGCCGCGTCGTTGACCGATAAAAACCGCAGCGTCGCGCGATCGAATACCCACATCGGCATTGGATTGCTTTCAAACAGCAGCCGGAAAGATGCCTCGCGCTGCTTGAGGTCGGCAATCCGGCTTCGCTCCTTGTCGGCTTCCAGCTCACGCGCCTCGATGGCATTGCGTTTGAAGATTTCGATCGCGCCGGCGACCTGCGTGAGTTCGTCACTCCCCTCTTTGGGTATCTCGATGTCTAGATTGCCGCTGGCCAAGGCAAGGATGGCCTCGTTCAGCCGGCCCAGTCTCACCAGCAATCCCTGTCCGACGTAAAGCCAGGCAAACACGATCGCTGAGCCAAGACTCAAGAGGGCGAGCGCCATCAGCAGAGATTGACTATGCGTAATCGCTGTTCGTGCTGCGCCGACCGCTGTCGCTGTCGCCGCCTCTGCCATGCGCACCGAGGCCTGCACCTGCGCCGTTAAAGCAGCGGCTTTGGCCTGGCTGGCGCTGATCTGCGCCCAACCGGCGTCGATCGCCTCCAGCTCGTTGCGGCGCGCTTCAAAAAGATCGTTCGCATCATCGCCGAGCGCTAGGAGTACTTCGACAGCCGACCGGAGCGTATTCGCACTCCTGATCTTTTTAAAGGCCGCGAGTGCTTTTCGTGCCCGCGCGCTCGCCGCAGTCATGCGATCGCGCAGCGGAGGCAACAGTTCGCGGCTCGGGCACAGTGAGACCTCCATCAGCAGCCTGAGCGTAACCTGGCTTTCGGCGCGGATATCCGACAACTGCCGCAGAACGGAGGTGTTCGCTTGAGCGTCGCTTACGCTATTCGCTGTATCCGGCCTTTGTGGATCGGCGAGGGAACTCCAAACCAATGGCTAAGTTGAACTGGGCGTCATCGAGCAGCGGCGCTAATTGCTCAACAATGCGCTGATGCGCCACGATGGCCTGGTCGACCAGCGCCTTTCGCGCAGCGCGCGCCGACAAACGGCGTTCGACGGCCACGGCCAGCCCGTCGGTACTGGACATAAAATCGTCGGCGCTGGCTCGCAGCTCGGCCAGCCCCTCCATTGTCGCGCTCATTTCGAGATATTTGGCCTTGAGCTGCTCCACGATCGTCAACAGCGCGGCTTTATCATCCGCCGCTCCGAGAGCCGTTACGATCATTGAGGATTCGGCGGCCTGGCGCGCAAAGGTCAACGCCCGGCTCATCACGGGAATGCCGCCAGTCTCAATGTGATGCAGATTTCGACCGATATAGTTGTAGGAGAAGAATGCGACGATGCTGGCAAGCAAGGTCAGACTGGCCACGCCGACGAAGGCGCTAATCAGTCGCGTCCTGATGGTAAGCCGGTTTATATTGCTTAGCCAGCGGACAAGGCTTGTGCGTCCGCTCATCGGTGCTGCCCACCGCAACATACTGTTGGCGGCAGGCTGATGATTGATTGGCCAATCGCTGGAATGAATCTCCTGCCAACTGGTGATCGCCTGTACGCACAGGCGAGCTCGACCGGCGCGGCTTGCCAGGCGTGCCGATCCGGCGGAACCACATCTGTGTCCGGTGCGCCGTGACCAACCCTCGTGGGTGCCGCGACGGCGCTCCGCGATTGCAAACGAACCGGCAGCGTCGCGCACCAGGGCAAGCAGCACAAGCCGTGCAGCTGCTCTATCGCCGTCCCGGTTGGTGCTGTGCGAATACGCTTAACCATTGCCGTCCTCTTGGTACGTAATCATCCTCCAGACGCATTACTGGTCAATTAAATGACCGCAGCACATTGGACGGCGGCGTCATCGAGAACCTGTGGATTCGCTTATACGGCTTGAGCCACACACTTGATTGATGGGGACCCTGGCATCTGCGTCATCTGGCAGCAGCCCCTGGATGGCGCTGCGCGCCTGCGACATCAGTGGCCAAAGAGAGTGCGTTCGACTTCGGAAAGGCACATGCGGGGCGACGGTACCCCACGCCGATGACCCGCACTGCTTCGGACAGTTAGCCTTCGAACCGACCTGCTGCCTCGGCCACCCGCTCGTCCCCCTTCGGTGGGTATTCGCGAACCTATTCCGGCCTAACCCGATCATTCCGCTCGCGCCGCCAGCGCAGTAAGGCCGCAGCGCTCACCAGCACCAGCGTACTGAGTATCAGCAGCAGCGCGGAGGCGGCCACTGCAGGGCTGATATTCTCGCGGATGCTCGCAAACATTTGCCGCGCGAGCGTGCGCTGGTTAGGCCCCGCGACGAACAGCGTAATCACCACCTCGTCGAGCGAAGTGGCGAAGGCGAACACCCCGCCGGAGATGATGCCCGGCAGAGCCAGCGGCAGCGTCACCCGCCGGAATACGGTCCATGGCGTGGCGCCCAGGCTCATGGCGGCACGCTCGAGGGACGGATTGATGCCCAGCAGCGAGGCGGAGACCGAGACCACCACAAACGGCACGCAAAGCACGCTATGCGCCAGGATTACGCCGAGATAGCTCGAGGCCAGCCCAAGGCGCACGAACAGGATCTGCATACCGATGCCCAGCACCACGGCGGGCACGACCATCGGCAGCAGGAACAGGGTGCGGAACACGCCTGCAAAGGGCAGCGCACTGCCGCGCAGGCCGAGCGCGGCCAGCGTCCCCAGCACGAGGGAGAGCAGCGTCGCGCTGGAGCCGATGATCAGGCTGTTGCCGATCGAGCGCCGCCAGGTGGGGTCGATGACGAGCTGGTCGAACCAGCGCAGCGAATAGGTTTCGATCGGATAGTTCAAGAACGTGCTGGAGGTGAAGGCAAGCGGCACGATGGCGACGATCGGCGCGAGCAGAAACAGCACGATGGCGGTGCCGAACAGCGCTTGCGCAATCCGCACACCCATAGCTTACGTCCCCAGCACCGGCTTGGATTGCGAGAGCCGTCCATAGACCGTGTATAGCAGCAGCGTGACCAGCAGCAGCACGAGGCCGAGCGCGCCGGCCATGCCCCAATTCGCCGTGCCGGTGGCATAGAACGCGATCACCGAGGAGATCATCTGGTCGTCGGCGCCGCCAACCAGCGCCGGCGTGATGTAGTACCCGGTCGCAACCATGAAGACGAGCAGAGCACCGGAATAGACGCCGGGCAGGCTGAGCGGCAGCAGCACCCGCCAGAACGCGCGCAAGGGCGGGGCACCCATCGACGCCGCCGCGGGCATCAGGTTCTTCGGGATGGCGATCACCACGCTGTAGATCGGCAGCACCATGAACGGCAGCAGCACATGCGTCATCGCGATCAACACGCCGGTGCGGTTGAAGATCAGCGGCAGTGGCGCGCTGATCAGTCCGAGCCCGATCAGCGCCTTATTGATGAGGCCCTCGTTCTGTAGCAGCACCAGCCAGGCGGCCGTGCGCACCAGGAGTGAGGTCCAGAGCGGCAGCAGGACAGCGAGCAGCAGGACAGTGCGCTTCCAGCCGTTTACCGAGGCCGCAAGAATGCCATAGGGCAAGCCGATCGCCGCGCAGAGCAAGGTGACCATGCCGGCAACCAGCAATGTGCGAAGCATGATCAGCCGGTTGGCGGAGGCGGGCTCAGCAACGACGTCGCCGGATGGCTCGCGGCGAAGGTCAAGGGCGGCGAGCAGGTTGCGGTCGGTGTAGTGCGGCATCGCCGCGTTGATCACCGCCCAGGGCTGCGCCTGAGCCCATCGGGGATCAATGGCGGCGAGATCGACGGCCGCATCCGGAGCGGCATCGCGCACGCTACTGCGGCTGCGCGTCAGCAAAGTGCGGAAGCCGGGATAGTCGCTGTTCAGCCGGCGGACGGCATTGCCGAACACCTCCTGATCATCGCTGGCGCGCAAATCCTTGATGAGGGCCGCCCGCACTGCCTCGGGGGGCATGTCCGCGCCGTTCCAGCGCGACATTGCCTTTGCGGTGTAAGGCAGCGCCCGGCTCACGGTCTCGTCCTGCACGGCGGCGGAGACCATCATCCAGAGCGGCCAGAGGAACAGCGAGGCGAAGAAAATGAACAGCGGAGCTACCAGCGCGAAGGCGCGCAGCGCAGGCCGGCTCATGTCACCACCGCACAGTCTTCCGGCTGGAAACAGGCAAAGCCCGCGCGGCCTGGCGTCCAGCCCGCCGCCTGCCGGCCGCATTTCGACACCAGCGAAATCGCGCCGGCGGTCAGTTGCAGCCGCAGATGGTCGCCATGATAGACCGCATCCGCGATCGCGACCGGCAGCGCATTGCCGCCCTTGGCCTCGGCATTCAGCACGATCCGCTCGGGCCTGATCGAAATCGCGATCTTGTCGCCGACCTTGCGGTCGTGGCCCGGGACCAGCACCCGCGTCACACCGTCGTCGAGCACGGTCTCGGCGGTAGTGCCATCGAGGCTCGCGACCGTGCCTTCCATCAGATTGGTCTCGCCGATGAACTGGGCGACGAAGCGCGAGCGCGGCGCATCGTAGATGCCCTGCGGACTGTCGAGTTGCTCGATGCGCCCGCCATTCAGCACCGCGATTCGATCGGACATGGTTAGCGCCTCGGACTGGTCATGGGTGACGAACACCACCGTGACACCGAGGCGGCGATGCAACTCGCGGATTTCGAGCTGCATGCTCTCACGAAGCTGCTTGTCGAGCGCGCCGAGCGGCTCGTCCATCAGGATCACGGTCGGCTCGAACACGAGCGCGCGGGTCAGCGCGACGCGCTGCTGCTGGCCGCCCGAGAGCTGCGACGGCTTGCGGTCAGCGAGATGGCTCAGGCGCACCATGTCCAGCGCCCTCGACACCCGTTCGGCGATCTCGTGACGCGGGCAGCGCCGCATCTCCAGCGGAAAGGCGACGTTCTCGCCGACGCTCATATGCGGAAACAGGGCGTAGTTCTGAAACACCACGCCCATCTGCCGCTTGTGCGGCGGCAATTGGTCGATGCGCTGGCCGTCGAGCAGGATGCGGCCGTCGCTTGGCGCCTCAAAGCCGGCCAGCATCATCAAGATGGTGGTCTTGCCCGAACCGGACGGTCCAAGGAGGCTGAGGAATTCACCCTTGTTCACTTCGAGGTTCAGGTCATCGACCACCTGGATCGGACCGAAAACCTTCGAGATATGGTCAAAGCGAATGAAGGCGGTCATTCATCCGTTTCTCTTGAATCCGGGCGAGGAAGACGCGCCACACGGCCGGCGCGTCTCATCATGGCGCGCCGGCTATTTCGCCAGCCAGGCATTAAAGCGCGTGGTCAGCGCCTCGACGTTGTCGACCCAGAAGTCGGCATCGAGCGCGATTTCCTGGGAGAGATTGTCCGGCGCCGTCGGCAGGTCCTTCTGCAGGTCAGCCGGAACTTCGCTCGCCGCCTGCTTGTTCGGTAGGCCGTAGGCGATGTATTGCGGCAGCTTCACCTGGTTCTCGGCCTTGCTGGCAAAGGCGATGAAATCGAAGGCGGCGTCCTTGTTCTCGGCGCCCTTCAGCACCACCCAGCTATCCAGCGCGTAGATGCCGCCGTTCCAGACGAATTTGAAGTTCTTCTTCTCGGCCTTGTTGATGCCGGTGATGCGGCCGTTATAGGCTGATGTCATCGCCACTTCGCCCGAGGCAAGCAGCGCCAGAGGCTGGGCACCGGACTCCCACCAGACGATATTGGGTTTGAGCTCATCGAGCTTCTTGAACGCCCGATCGACGCCCTCCGGCGTGCGCAGCACCTTATAGATGTCGGCCTTGGCGACGCCGTCGGCGAGCAGCGCGAATTCGAGCGCGTATTTCGGCCCCTTACGCAGGCCGCGCTTGCCGGGGAATTTGGTCACGTCCCAGAAATCGGCCCAGGAGGTCGGCCCGGTCTTCATCCGGTCGCCGTCATAGCTGATGCCGGTGGTCCACACGATCGCGCCCACGCCGCAATCAGTTACGGCACCGTCGAGGAACTTGTCCTTGCCGCCGAGCTTGGCCGGATCGAGCTTCTCGAACATGCCGTCGGCGCAGCCGATCGCCAACTCTTCCGCCTCGACCTGCACCGCGTCCCAATTCGGCGACCCGGCCTTCACCTTCGCTGCCAGCACGCCGATGCCGCCGTCCCAGCTCTCATCGAGCAGCGGCTTGCCCGACTGCTTGGCGAACGGCTCGAAATAGATCTTCTTCTGCGCATCCTGGTAGCTGCCGCCCCAAGAGACGACCGTTAGGTCTCGAGCAAGCGCGTCCTGCGCAGCTCCAGCGAGCGCGAGGACCGCGCAGCCCAAAATTGCAGTGATCTCAATTCGTTTCATGCATCACCCCACAGGCTTGCCCAGCCAGGCCATTCGCGCCAAAATCGTGATCTGCAATTGGAATAATTTCCAATCGCAGCAAGGGCAGTATACGTCAGAGTGCGGCGTTGAAAACATAATCCAATGGCGCAATTCGCTCCGCTTTCCACTGGTGGGGCGCAGATGTCGCACATACGGCCCGCGCGCCACTTGCATTCGCCTTAACCGTCCGGAGACCCGATGGCCGACATCCCCGCCGCGCTAAAACAGCAGGTTGAGTACATCAAAGCACCCAAACGCGACGCCCAGGCAGACAATGCGCCGGTCGAAGCGGTGGTGAAGGAGGTGCTCGCCGCCGTCCGCGCGCGCGGCGATGCGGCTGTGCGGGAATATTCACGGGCCTTCGATAAGACCGATATCGCGACCCTCGAAGTTACGCCCGAGCAGCGCGCCGGCGCGGTCGCGGGTCTCGCGCCGCAGACCCGCAAGGACACCGAATTCGCCATCGAACGCGTGCGCGCCTTTGCCGAGGCCCAGCGCGCCACCATCCTGCCGCTGGAGATCGAAGCGCTGCCCGGACTGCACCTCGGCCACCGCGTCATCCCGATCGCGCGGGTCGGAGCCTATGTGCCGGGCGGTCGCTATCCGCTGCTGTCCGCACCGGTGATGACCGTCGTGCCGGCGAAGGTCGCCGGGTGCGATGAGGTGATCGCCTGTCTGCCGCCGACTGCCCACCCCGCGATGATTGCCGGCTGCCATCTCTCAGGCGCCGACCGCATCTTTCGCATCGGCGGCGCCCAGGCCATCGCCGCCATGGCCTTCGGCACCGAGACGGTGCCTAAGGTCGACAAGATTGTTGGCCCCGGCAATGCCTATGTGAACGAGGCTAAGCGCCAGGTGTTCGGCACGGTCGGCATCGACCAGCTTGCCGGCCCGAGCGAGATCTTCATCGTCGCCGACGAGAGCGGCGATGCCGAGATGATCGCCACCGACCTGCTGGCTCAGGCCGAGCATGACGTGCGCACCCGCGTCGGCCTGATCACCACCGACCGTGCGCTCGCCGAAGCCACCATGACCGCCGTCGAAGCGCAGCTCGGCGATCTGCCGACCGCCGATGTGGCTGGCGAGGCTTGGCGCGACTATGGCGAGATCGCGCTATGCGCCGATGAGGCCGCCATGATCGCCTATTCCGATTTCATCGCTGCCGAGCACCTGCAGGTGCACACCCGCGAGCCGCAGGCGACCGCCAAGGCCTTACGCAATTACGGCTCACTGTTCATTGGCCCGCTGGCGAGTGTCGTCTATTCCGACAAATGCTGCGGCACCAATCACACGCTCCCGACAATGGCCGCCGGACGCTATACCGGCGGGCTGTGGGTCGGCTCCTATCTGAAGGTGTGCACGCATCAATGGCTGGATGAGCGAGGCGTCGCAGCTGTTGCGCCACCCGCCATCCGCCAGAGCGCCAGCGAGGGCCTAGAAGGCCATCGGAGAGCCGCCGCCTTGCGCTACAAGCGCAGTGGGTGAGAAGGCCCTGCGCTTCTCCCGACGTGCTGCCCGCGATTGCTGTGAGGACGGCGTCAGCATGCCGACGCGGCTCGTCATCACGGTCCCTTGTGAAAGGCTGCCATGGCGCCGATCAGACCGAGTGTCAAGAGGATCAGCAGCGTCATCAGCGCGTAGAGCGTTGGCGACAGGCCGACCTGTTTGTATGTCGACCAGATATAGGTCTGGACGGTGTTGAGCGGTCCCTGCACCAGCGAGGTGCGGATGGTCTCGTTGAAGGAGAGGATGAAGGAGAACGTGGCGGCGCCCGAGACGCCCGGCCAGATCAGCGGCAATTCGACATCGCGGAAGGCCCGCCAGCGTCCGGCGCCACTCATGTGGGCCGCCTCGATGTAGACCGGGTCGAAGGTCGACATGGCGGTGAGCACGACGAGGGCGGCGAATGGCAGCGCCCATAGCACTTGCACGATGACGATGGTGAGGAGCGAGGGTGCAACGCCGATCTGCTTGAAGAAGAAGGTGGTGGCCAGCCCCATACTGACCGCGGGCACGAAGAGCGGCAGCAGCATGATACCCAGGATCAGGCGCGGCAGTTTCAGCTCGCGGATGGCCATGGCGGCGGCAAGCGCGAGGGCGGGCGTGACGATGGCGACGATGAGCGCTGCCTCGACGCTGGTAACGATCGCGCCGGTCAGCAGCGGATTGCGCCACATCTCGGCATACCAACGCAAGGTCGGGCCGGCGCCGTTCTGGGCATTTTCCGGCGCGAGGGAGAAGAAGATCGGCGGCAGGAGCGGCAGATAAAGCAGCGCCAGCACGGCGGCAATCGCCGACCAGATCAGCCAGCTCCTTGGACTGCCCTGCATCAGCGCATCCTCCAGGCGAGGATCTTGCCAAGGAAGGAGCGCAAGTCGAAGACAAGATACCACAGCGCGAGCAGCAGCAGCATGGCGGCCGTCACCACCGAGGACATGGCGGCGGCGAGTGGATAGTTCAGCACGTCGAGCGCGCTGGTGATCTCATTGCCGATGAGCTGATAACCGACGCCGCCCAGAATGACCGGCACGGCCGCCTCGCCAAAGCAGCCAACGAAGCAGAAGATCAGCGCGGCGAAAATGCCGGGCATCGAGAGCGGCAGGGTCACGCGCAGGAAAGTTGTCAGCGGCGGCGCGCCGAGCATAGCGCTCGCCTCGCCGAGGCGGCGGTCGATACCGGCGATCGACATCCAGAGCGGGAAGATCATGAACGGCATGTACGACGAGACCATGCCGACCAGCACCGCGAAATCGCTATAGAGCAGCCAGTCGATCGGGCTGGAGATCAGCCCGGCGCCGATCAGCGCGCTGTTGACCGGGCCGGTGCGTCCGAGGAGATAGGTCCAGGCGAAGGCGCGGATCACATAGTTGACCAGGAACGGCACGGTGATCAGCAGGAGCACCAGCCGCGTGCGCGAAGGCCGGGTATGGCGGGCGAGGTAATAGGCGATCGGATAGGCGATCAGCAGGCTGATGGCCGTCGCCTCGATGGAGACGACGAAGGTGCGGGCGAGCACGGGCAGGCGCGCGCCGGTGAGGAAATCGGCGTAGCTGGCGAGCGAGAAGGCTGGGATCATCTTCAGGAGCGAGCGCTGCCAGAAGCTGACCACCACCATGAAGCCGAGCGGCAGCAACAGGAACACCGTCATGAAGGCGACGGGAAGGAGCAGGAGGGCTCGCCGCAGGAGAGCTTCGAAGCGCATGAAATGATCCGGTGAGACACCCTTGCGTCATTGCCCCAGCTTCCCGCTCGCGAAGCCGGGGCAACGAGCGCTGTTTTACGCGGACTTGAAGCGCGACCACTCGGCCTCGTAAGTGTCGACGGCGGTCGGCCAGCGGTTCTGCCACGTCCCGCCCTTGGCGAACTTCCGGCGCACATTCTCGGTGATGGAGGCAACCTTCGCGGCGTCGGCGGCGGGGAACTCATCGCCATGCGCCTTGGCATAGTCGGGCGCGTCGGTGTTGGTCATGTAGCCGCGCATGGTGGTGATCTTGGCGCCGTACCAGCCGCCCAGCATGAAGTCGAGAAGCTGGTAGGCAGCAGCGGTCTGCTCGGGCGACCGCTTCGGGTTCTTCACCAGATAGGCCGCCATCGCCCAGAGCAGGTAGCCCTCCTTCGGGTCGGCATAGACGACGTCGACGCCCTTGGCCTTCGCCGTGAACACCATCGGCTCCCAGCAGTCGATGACGTAGACCTCCTTATTCACGATCAGATCGACGGCCTGCTGGAAGCTCGACCAGATCACGCGGAACTGGCCGGCCTTCTTCTGCTCGATGAGGAAATCGACGACCTTCTTGAACTCAGCCGCGGTCATGTCGTCCGGGTTCTTGATGTCGGCCTTGCCGGACGCCTTCAGATAGAGCGCGGTCTTCTGGCCGGCGGTGGTATAATTGTCCTCGAGCGCGACATAGCCCTTGAACTTTCGGTCGAACAGCGCGGCATAGCTGTCGAGCGGACCGGTCTTCTCCGGCAGATAGGCGAAGCTGTCGCCCTGCAGTACGGTCGGGGCGCCATAGATTTTGTCCTTATAGCCGATGAAATTGAAGCCGGGCGTGCCCTTGCCAAGGAATTCGGAGATGTTCTTGTCCTTGGCCCAATTGGGCATTTTGGCGAGGTCCAGCTCTTCGATCAGACTGTTGTCAACCAGCGGCTTCTGCATGCCGCCAACAATGTTGATGATGTCGTAAGTGGCGGTGCCGCCGCCGGCGACGAGCACATTCAGGATCGCGGAGGGCGCATTGCCGATCGACACGAGATTGACGCCGTAGCCGCTCGCCTTGGTGAAGCGCGACCAGTCGCCGCCCGGATCGCCGACGCCGATATCGGCGAAATTGACCACACCGGCAGCGAAAGCGCGCGAGACGCGCCCAAGCACCGACAGGGAGGCGCTGGCCGCCAGAGCGAGCTTGAACGCGTCGCGACGTGAAATTCCGGACCCAAACTGCATGAAACCCTCCTGAGACGCGGGGTAGGCTGGGATCAGCCTGTAGGAGCCGCGGGTGATATGCTAGCGACAGTACGATCGCCGCGCTAGTGTGGCGGATCTGAAGTTCGCACCATCACTGCAGCACTCTCTCATGCGAACTTCAGATCCTAAAGCCACACTAGAATCTTAAAATTGCTAGTGTCCTTTCGATTCGAAAGTTCGCTCGGACTCGCGGCTGCCTCTTGCGAACTTTCGAATCGGGACACTAGGTCACAGACTCATAACTTCGTAGCCAGATACGCAATGCGGCGAGTTTGACGCTGGCGAGGAAATTGTCGTCGCGCTTGTCGTATCGCGTGGCGACGGCGCGGAAGTGTTTGAGTTTGTTGAAGAAGCGCTCGACAGCATTGCGCTGGCGATAGACCCAGTTGCTGAAGGGTAGCGTCCTCGTCCGGCCGGTGATCGGTTTGATATTAGCCCAGGCGCCGCGCTCGGCGAGCATGGTGCGCAGCGCATCGGAATCGTAGGCGCGGTCGGCCAGCAGGATGTGCCCGGCCTGCACGGTATCGAACATGTCCGCGGCGGAGCGGCCGTCATGGGCTTGTCCTTCGGTCAGTTTGAGGGCGATCGGCCGTCCCTCGGCATCGACCAGGGCATGGATCTTGGTCGTCAGCCCACCCCGCGAGCGACCCATGCAACAGGATCGGGTCGTTTTTTTTGACCATTGGCAGCATGCTGATGGACGCGGATCGACGAGCTATCGATCATCTGCACATCGCCGTCATAAGCCTTGGACACAGCTTGCAAAAGCCGATCCCAGATGCCAGCCTTGCGCCAGCGGTTGAAGCGGTTCACGCAGGTCGTATACGGACCATAGCGCGCCGGGATGTCCGCCCAAGGTGCGCCTGTCCGAAGCCGCCAGAAGATGCCGTTTAGAACCCGTCGGTCATCCACACGCTCAACCCCGCGAGAGTTGTTCGGCAGCAAAGGTTCGATCACCGACCACTCGAAATCCGTCAGATCAAAGCGTCCCATGCCAAGCTCCTTTGTAGAGCTTGAATCTGAAGGTTTCTGCGAGGTCGCATGCGTACGGGTTCTGCAGGGCGCCGGTCGATGGGCGATCTCGTAGAAACCTGATTGAACTGAACCGCGGGCAGCGGGTGCGTCGGTTATGGGGATTGGTGCCGGTAGCGGCGGGGTTTGACGACGTAGGGCCTTACAGTGGCGATGAAGAGCCCGGCGATGAGGGCGTCGCGCGACACTTTCGAGCGGCGGCAGGAGGCCGATGCGGCCAACAGCGGACGCCGCAGCGTCGCTTTGGGTGCAGGCCGACGATGCGGCGCGGTGACCGCCTCGTGCCGGGTGGTGCGTGACGAGTTTGCTCTCATGACGTGTCGAGCCTCGGCCATCGGCGGCGGTGCAGGCCCGGCAGGACTTCGATGATCGTCATGGTGCCGCCGCAGCAGGGGCACGACACAGGGGGTTCGCCCGGCTCACCTGTGGTCGGCGTGTCGTCGTCCTCCGAGGTGGTCGACGGTGGTGAAACAGCCAGCAGGCGACGGATGGTGGCGAGCTTGGCCCGGCGATGGCCGTTGGCGAGGAAGCCGTAGTGGCGGATGCGCTGGAAGCCATCGGGGAGCACGTGGAGCAGGAAGCGGCGCAGAAACTCGTGCGCATCGAGACGCATGATCTTCTGCGCTCTGCCGTGGGCGTAGTCACGCCATGTGAAAGCGACGTGGCCGTCATCGAGGGCGATGAGGCGACGGTTCGAGATGGCGATGCGATGGGTGTAGCGCGACAGATAGGCGAGCACCTGTTCGGGGCCGGCGAAGGGAGCCTTGGCGTAAACGATCCATTCGGTCCGCCGCAGCGGGGCGATGGCCGCATCGAAAGCCGTTGTGTCAGCGAGAGGGACAAGCTCGTTGAAGAAGCGCAGCTTGCCGGCGCGATGGGCGGCCCGGAGTTTGTCCAGGAACAGGCGCCGGTAAAGGCGCGAGAGCACGCGCACGGGCAGGAAGAAGCCGGGCCGGCAGGCGATCCACCTCTTGCCGTCCGGCGTGAGGCCGCCACCGGGCACGATGCAATGGACGTGCGGATGGTGCGTCAGCGTCTGTCCCCAGCTGTGCAGCACCATCGTGGCGCCAATCTCGGCGCCGAGGTGCTTTGGATCGGCGGCGATCGTCTTCAGCGTCTCGGCGGCAGCCTCGAACAGCAGTGCATAGACGATCGCCTTGTTCTGCAACGCAATTGCAGCGGCCGGTGCCGGCAGCGTGAAGACGACGTGGAAATAGGCGACGGGCAGCAGGTCGGCGGCACGCGCTTGGAGCCACTCGCGCGCCGCGCCGGCCTGACACTTCGGGCAATGCCGGTTGCGACAGGAGTTGTAGGAAATGGCTGTGTGGCCGCAGTCGTTGCAACGGGCGACGTGACCGCCGAGGGTAGCCGTCCGGCACGCCTCGATCGCTCCCATCACGCGAAGTGCGGATCGGTCGAGGTGGCCGGCATTGCGGGCGCGAAAGCTGTCGCCATGGCGGCGGAGCACGTCCGCCACCTCCAGCATGAGTGAGCGCTTGTCGCTCACGTTAAACGTTCGCTCGGGCGCGACACGGGCGGCGTTAAGGTGCGGGCGAACCCTTCAGCTCGAGCCGATCCAGCGGACTTCTCGTCGCTGCGATCAGATGCGCGGAGACCTTCGTGTAGCGTGCCGTCGTCGAGAGCTGCGCATGGCCGAGTAACGCCTGGATGACGCGGATATCGGTGCCCTGCTCCAGAAGATGCGTGGCAAAGCAATGGCGTAACGTCTTCACGGTGACGGGCTTGCCGATCCGGGCGATGAGCGCTGCGCGCATGCAGGCTTTGTTGAGCGTCGTCGCATCAATCGGGCCCTGGCCATCCGGCCGCGCGAACAGCCACCGGCGCGGACGGGCGATCTTCCAGTATGTTCGCAGCATTGCGAGAAGCGCCGCCGACAACATGACGTACCGGTCCTTACAGCCCTTGCCCTGCTCGACGCGGATCAGGCCGCGTGCGCTCTCGATGTGTGCAATGCGAAGCGAGAGAGCCTCAGCCGTGCGCAGCCCGGTAGCATAGACCGTGGCGAGCGCAGTTCGGCAGACCAGATCATCGGCGGCCTCAAGCAAGCGAGCCACCTCAGCCGCCGAAAGCACAACCGGCAGCGTCTTCGGCTTCCGGGCATAGGGGATACGCTCGGGCAGATCCTCGCGGCCGAGCGTGACGCCGTAGAAAAACCGCAACGCCGAAACGGTCTGGTTGAGCGAAGCCCAGGCAATCGCGTTCTCGACCAGATGAACCTGATAGGCCCGCACGTCCTCGACGCCGAGGTGCTCAGGCGAACGACGATAGTACCGGCTGAACTTCTTGACCGCGGTAATGTAAGACGCTTGGGTCGCGGGCGAAAGATTGCGGACCGTCATGTCCTCGATCATGCGCCGGCGCAGGCGGGTGATACGCTCACTCATCGGGTGCTCCTGTCGGAAGGCGTTGGGCTTTGCAGCACCCAAAAACCTTCGCAGACAGCACACCTACTCCGCCGCTAGCGCCTTCCGCGGTAGCGGTTCAGTTCAATCACTGTTCGCCTCGTTTGGGAATCCCGTTTATGAGTATGTGACCTAGGGTGTCGACGCGCGTGCAGCGAAGAAAAGCATGGCGCCGTCAGCACTTGCCAAGCCGGGGCGTTCGTGCCGAAATGGTTGTACGTCGAACACGGATTTGGGTGATATGACCACCGCATTGATCACGGGATTCGAGGGGTACGGCGGCCGAGGGCGTAATCCGTCTGGCGAAACGGCGATGGCACTGGACGGGCGGACGGTCGATGGCGTGACCGTGATCGGGCGACGGCTTCCGGTCTCCTATGGCGGACTTGCCGCGGCGCTCACCAGCCTGATCGACGTGCATCAGCCCGACATCGTAATCAGCGTCGGCCTCTGGCCCGGCGAGCCTGTGATCCGGCTGGAGCGGGTCGGCATCAACGTCGCCGATTTCGAGATTCCGGATAATGACGGCGTGATCCACACCGATGCGGCCGTCAGCGGCAATGGCCACACCGCCGCGCTCGCCAGCCTGCCCAATCGCGAGATCCGCAACGCGCTGCTGGCGGCCGGCATCCCCGCGCGCATCTCCTCGACCGCCGGCACATTCCTGTGCAATGCGACGCTCTACACCACGGCGACGCATGCGGCGACGATGCAAAAGCCTGCGCTGACGGGCTTCATCCACGTGCCTTATCTGCCGGAGCAGGTGGCGGAGCTTTTAAGGACCGTCGAGGCCGAACGCCGGCTCGAGCTGCATCAGCGCGCCGACACCGCCTCGATGGAGCTGGCGACCATGGTGCACGCGCTGGAGATCGCCATCGTTAATGCGGCGAAGGCCCTCGATTGATGCGCGGGGCCAGCCACTCGTGAGCGACAACATCCTGCGCCTTTGCGGCCTTCGCAAGCGCTTCGGCCAGACCGTCACGGCCGACGATCTCACGCTCGATGTCGAGCGGGGCGCGTTCTTCACCTTTCTCGGCCCCAGCGGCTCGGGCAAATCCACCATCCTGCGCATGATCGCCGGACTTGAGCGCCCCGACGCTGGCCGGATCGAAATCGATGGCCGCGACGTCTCCGCGACGCCATCCTGGCAGCGCCAGCTCGGCATGATGTTTCAGCAATATGCGCTGTTCCCGCATATGACGGTCGCCGAGAATGTCGGATACGGCCTCAAAGTACGGGGCGTCGGCAGCATCCCCGAGCGGGTCAGCGAGATGCTGCGTCTCGTCGGCCTCGCTGGCATGGAGGAGAAGAACACAACGCTGCTTAGCGGCGGTGAGCAGCAGCGCGTAGCGCTTGCCCGCGCGCTCGCCCCGAAGCCGAAGATGCTGCTGCTCGACGAGCCGCTTTCCGCGCTCGACGAAGGTATCCGGCGCGCCATGCAAACCGAGCTGAAGCGCGTCCATTCCGAGACCGGCACCACCTTCCTTTACGTCACGCACGACCAGGAGGAAGCGCTGACTATGAGCGACCGGATCGCCGTCCTCAATCGCGGCCAAATCGCCCAATGCGACGCGCCTGAAACCATCTACCGCCGCCCCCGCTCCGTCTTTGTCGCCCGCTTCTTCCGTGGCTGCAACGTGCTGACGGTGACGGATGTGGTAAGCGCTGGGGGCGTGCTCGCGTGCCGCTTGGCGGGGGTGGCGTTGAGGGGCATACCGCTGGGGGACGGTATTGCAGGGGGCGCCCATGTCGCGATCCGCGCCGAGGACGTCGCCATTGGCTCGGATGCTGCGGAAGCGGATTTTCAGCTTTCGGGCGTTCTGGAGGATGTGACATATCGAGGGACGGTGCTGGACTACAGGCTGCGGCTGGGCGATGGCCAGACGCTCACAGCGATGATGACGCGGCGGATGGGGCTTGAGCCGGGCGCCACCTTGCCGGTTGGGGTTAGTAGGGAGAGTGTGATTCCCCTGGAGTATTAGATGTAGGCCATCGGTGAACCGATCGACCGCTGCAGCCTCTTCGACGATTTGGCGGGCGTCTTCCACCAGCCGGCCTTCTGGTTTGCGGCATAGACTAACGCTGCGCCGTTTGCCAGTTTGGGTTGGTGGAATATTCGGCATTGGAGGCCGGAAGGAGTTCGTTGCCCAAAATATGATCAGCGGCCTTCTCGCCGATCATGATGGTCGGGGCGTTCAGGTTGCCGGTGGTGATCGAGGGCATGATCGAGCTGTCGGCAATGCGCAAGGCCTCGAGGCCAATCACGCGTGTTTCCGGATCGACAACGGCCAGTGGGTCGTCGCTCGCCCCCATCCGGCAGGTGCAGGAGGGATGATAGGCGCTCTCCACCTTCTCGCGGATGAAGGCGTCGATGTCTTCGTCGCTGGTGACATGGCTGCCCGGCTGGATCTCCCGGCCGCGATAGGGATCGAAGGCGGCTTGCGCGAAAATTTCCCGAGTAAGGCGGACGCAGGCGCGCATCTCGGTCCAGTCGTCGGGATGGCTCATATAGTTGAAGAAGATGCGCGGATGCTCGTGTGGATCGGCAGATTTCAGGCGCACCCAACCTTTGCTCTTGGACCGCATCGGGCCGACATGAGCCTGGAAGCCGTGCTCCGTCGCGAGGTGCTTGCCGTCGTAGCTGACCGCCAGCGGCAGGAAATGGTACTGGATATCCGGATATTCGACGCCTGCCCGTGAACGGATGAAGCCGCCGGTCTCGAAATGATTGGTGGCGCCGAGACCGTCACGGAAGGCGAGCCATTTCGCCCCGACCACAGCGCGCCCGAGAAGGCCTTGCCAGGAATAGAGCGTGATCGGCTCCAGGGAAGCGACCTGGAAATAGAATTCCAGATGGTCCTGCAGATTCTCGCCGACGCCAGGGAGGTCGTGGATCACCTCGATGCCGTGCGCGCGCAGTTCCTCAGCTGGGCCGACGCCCGAGAGCTTGAGAAGCTGCGGACTGTTGATCGGCCCACCCGATAGCACCACTTCGCGGCATGCCCGAACCGTCCAGGTATGTCCCGCCTGCTCATAAGCGACCCCCACGGCACGCCGGCCCTCGAACAGGATGCGGGTCGCCAGCGCATCGGTGATCACAGTCAGATTCGGCCTGTCCATGGCAGGCTTCAGATAGGCGTCCGCCGTGGACCAGCGGCGGCCATCCTTCACCGTCATGTCGATCAGCCCGAAACCTTCCTGGCTGGCGCCATTGATATCATCGGTGGCCGGGTATCCCGCCTGCTTCCCCGCCTCGATAAAGGCGCGGTAGAGCGGGTTGGTGAGCTTGCCATAGCGCGTCGCAAGGGGCCCTGCGTCACCGCGATAGGCATCGCCGCCGTCCCGGCGGCTCTCGGCGCGCCGGAAATAGGGGAGCACATGACGATAGCCCCAGCCGGCCGCACCCTCCTCCTCCCAGCGGTCGAAGTCGCGGGGATTGCCGCGGACATAGACGAGGCCGTTGATCGAGGAGGAGCCGCCGATCACCTTGCCGCGCGGGCAATGCAGCACGCGCCCGCCGAGGCCTGGCTCGGGCTCGGTGTGGTAGCCCCAGTTGTAGCGCGCCGATTGCATCGGCATGGAGAGCGCCGCCGGCATCTGGATCAGGATCGACCGGTCGGAGCCGCCATATTCCAGTACACAGACCTGATGCCGCCCGTCTGCGCTGAGGCGATCGGCCAGCACGCAGCCCGCCGAGCCGGCGCCGATAATCACATAGTCGAAGGAGAGAGTGCCGTTTCTCGCCATCCACGCCCCCTCAATACGGCGCTTCCACGCGTCCGAGATTGACGTAGACGCTCTTGATCTGCGTGTAGTGCTCGATGGCGGCTCGAGAGTTTTCACGGCCGAGCCCGGATCGCTTATAGCCGCCGAACGGCAGCTCGATCGGCGTCACATTGTACTGGTTGATCCAGCAGGTACCGGCCTCCAGCCGCGCGATGGTTCGATGGGCGCGCGCCAGATCGCGGGTGAAGACCCCGGCGGCGAGGCCGAACTCGGTGGCATTGGCGCGGCGGATCACCTCCTCCTCGTCACGGAACGAGAGCACCGACATCACCGGACCGAAGATCTCTTCGCGCACGATGGTCATGTCGTCGGCGCAGCGATCGAAGATGGTGGGCGCAACGAAGAAGCCGCGGTCGAGACCGCCGGCCGTCACGCGCTCGCCGCCGGTGAGCAGCATCGCCCCCTCGCGCTTCCCCGCCTCGATATATCCGAGCACTTTCTCCATATGCGCCTCGGAAATCAGCGCGCCGACCTGGGTGGCGGGATCGAGCGGATCGCCGATCTATGATGCGGCGGGTCCGGGCGACGAGCCTGTCGAGGAAGGCGGCCTTGACTTTGGCGTGTGCACGAAGACGCGCGTGCCGTTCGAGCAGACCTCGCCGGCGGAATAGAAATTGCCGAGCATGGCGCCGGAGACCGCATCGTCGAGATCGGCATCCTCGAACACGATCAGCGGCGACTTGCCGCCAAGCTCCAGCGTGACATGTTTCAGCGTGCCAGCGGCATCGGCCATCACCTTGCGGCCGGTTCCGGCCTCGCCGGTGAGCGAGACCTTGGCGATGCCGGGATGGCGGGTCAGCAACCGGCCAGTCTCGGCATAGCCCTGCACGACCATGAACAGGCCGTCCGGCGCGCCGGCTTCGCGTAGAATGTCCTTCAAGATGGGGGGCGGTGAGCGGGGTCAGCTCGGCGGGCTTGAAGATCATTGCATTACCGCAGGCAAGGGCGGGTGCGGCCTTCCAGCAGGCGATCTGCAGCGGATAGTTCCACGCCCCGATCCCTGCGACCACGCCGAGCGGCTCGCGCCGCGTATAGCCGAAGGCTGCCGGACCAAGATCGGTCTGTTCGCCGGTGAGCGTTGCCGCGACGGAGGCGAAATATTCGAAGCAATCCGCACCGGAGAGCACATCGACAGCAATGGTCTCCTGGATCGGCTTGCCAGTATCGCGGCTTTCGAGTTCCGCTAGTTCCTGGTTTCGTGCCCGCAGGAGATCAGCGGCACGCCGCAGAATGCGCGCCCGCTCCGCGCCGGTCATTGCCGTCCAGAGTGCCTGCGCGGATTTCGCAGCGTCTACCGCCCGATCCACATCTGCCGCAGTCGCGACCGCGAGTTCGGCAAGCACCTCGCCGTTAGCGGGATTGATTGAGGTGATGTGCGCAGCGTCATCCTGTCTTGAATCCTGGGACTTACCGTCACCAGCCGTCACGGTCGATCGGCGCGCCCGGGTGCCGTGCTATGGGCGAAGTGGCACCCAGCAGATAAAAGTGGCGGTCGACAAAGCTGGTGGCGAGCTGCCGGGCGTTGACGCTCTCCGTCTCGCTCCTGCCCGACAGGGTGGCACTGAGCCAGAGTCCGTCAATCACCGAGGCGACAAGCGCGGCGCCATCCTCGGCCTCTTGCGAGGGGAGGATCTGGCGCAGCGCATGGCGCAGATTGGAAACCATCCGGCGCTGATAGATGGCCTGCAGCCGGCGAAAGCGCGTCGAGTGGATCACCTGCCCCCAGAAGGCGAGCCAGACCGAGGCAGTGCGGCGGTCGAATTCCTCCGGCGAGAGGTTCGCATCGATCACCGCCTGCACCCGCGCCCGCGGATCGGTGATGCCGCGCAGCCGGCGTGCAGCGGAGTGCCCAAGGCGGGTCACCAGGTGGCGCAGGGTCGCCTCGAGCAGCCCTTCCTTGTCGCCGAAATAATGCGCGACGAGTCCGGGCGAGACGCCGGCCCGGCGCGCGATCTCGCCGAGCGTACAGGCGCTGAACCCGACGTCGGCGAGGGTTTCAATCGTGGCTTCAATCAGTTGACGGCGGCGCTGGTCCTCGACCTCGGCCCGTGGAAGCGTCGCGTCGCGTACCGTATTTTTCATCGCTAGAGGCTTTCGGCGTTTGCCCTTGCATGATGCATTGATTGAAGATTCAATCAATAGCCAAACGTCGGATCCGCAAAGTGCGCTTTTTGGCAGCAAAGTCTGCGCATCGACCGCTAATTTAAAGGAATTTTATGCGTGAATTTTCATTGATTGAACGATCAAAGAAAGCGCGTGACAAAAGGTTAACATTCCGTTTGAATTTCAAGCCAGCGCGAGCCGAGAATGGTGAGCCGCCAGAGCGCACTGCGAAAACGCCTGGACTTACTTCGCCGGCATCTTACGCTCTGATGTCCATAAAACAGGGGAGAGAGGGGAGGAGCTTCAATGACCTGGTCGAAAACTATTCCTTCGGTCGCGGCGTTCGCCGCCGGGGTGCTGGTCGCCGCGACAGCATTTGCCGCAGAGCCCGCAAGCTGCAAGGCCGTGCGCTTCGCCGATGTTGGCTGGACCGACATCACCGCTACAACCGCCACCACCTCCGTGATCCTGGAAGGTCTGGGCTATGCGCCCAAGACGCAGGTGCTCTCGGTGCCCGTAACCTACACCTCCCTGAAGAACAAGGACATCGACGTCTATCTCGGCAACTGGATGCCCACCCAGACCGCGGACCGCAAGCCCTATGAGGATGCGCTCGAGATCATCGGGCCGAACCTGGTCGGCGCGAAATACACGATGGCGGTGCCAACCTATCTGTATGATGCGGGTCTGAAGAATTTCACCGACATCGCCAAGTTCAAGGACAAGCTGAACGGCAAGATTTACGGCATCGAGCCGGGCAATGACGGCAACCGGCTCATCCTTGGCATGATCAATGACGACAAGTTCGGCCTGAAGGGGTTTGAGCTGGTCGAGTCCAGCGAGCAGGGCATGCTGGCGCAGGTGCAGCGTGCGGTAGCCAAGAAGGAGCCGATCGTGTTCCTCGGCTGGGAGCCGCATCCGATGAACACCCGCTTTGATATTAAATATCTCTCAGGCGGCGATGAGGTGTTCGGCCCCAATTTCGGTGGCGCTGAGGTTTTCACCAACGTCCGCAAGGGCTGGACCAGCGAATGCCCCAACGCCGGCAAGCTGATCAGCAATCTCAAATTCTCGCTGAACGCGGAAAACCTGATCATGGACGGCATCCTCAATGAGTTGATGGAGCCGGAGAAGGCGGCGGCGAAATGGCTGAAAGCCAATCCGGACGCCTGGGCGCCCTGGCTCGAGGGCGTGACCACCGTCGACGGCAAGCCGGGTCTTGCCGCCGTCAAGAAGTCGCTCAAACTCTGAGCGGCGCGAGTTCTCCCGCACTCCGGCTACTGCGATGCAGACGGCCGGAGGCGCGGGCATCATAAGCGGTTGCTGGCTGACCTTCGGGCGAGGGTGCGCGCATGTATGACTGGCTGACCGAACACAAGATCCCGATGGGCCAGTGGATGAAGTCGCTGATCGACTTCCTCACCCAGAACGCCAGCGGGTTTTTCGATTTCATTTCGCTGGTGCTGGGTGGCCTCATCGACGGACTGACCAACCTCTTGCTTGCCTTCCCGCCGATGCTGGCGGTGGCTCTTGCCGCTGGCGGTACGTATCTCGTGCACCGGCGCATCGGACTCACCCTCTTCGTGCTGGTGTCCCTGCTGTTCGTCGCCAATCTCGGCTACTGGGAGGCAATGATCCAGACGCTCTCGCTGGTTTTGTGCGCCACGATCGTGTGCGTGATCATCGGCGTGCCGCTGGGCATCGCTGCCGCGCATCGGCCCTGGCTCTACGCGGCGCTGCGCCCGATCCTCGACTTGATGCAGACCATTCCCACCTTCGTTTACCTGATCCCGACGCTGGTGCTGTTCGGGCTCGGCACGGTGCCCGGCCTGATCTCGACGGTGATCTTCGCGCTGCCGGCGCCGGTCCGGCTGACGCATCTAGGTATTTCGTCGGTGCCGAGACCGCTCCATGAAGCTGCGCTCGCTTTCGGGGCGACCCGTCGGCAGCTGCTGTTCAAGGTCGAGCTCCCGGCCGCGCTGCCGACCATTATGGCGGGTATCACCCAGTGCATCATGCTGTCGCTGTCGATGGTGGTGATCGCCGCCCTCGTCGGCGCGGACGGCCTCGGCAAGCCGGTGGTGCGCGCCCTTAATACCGTCAATGTGGCGATGGGCTTCGAGGCGGGCGCCGCCATCGTGATCCTTGCGATCATCCTCGACCGCGTCTTCCGGCGGCCGGAATAGGAGAAGCCCCATGAACGTCGTCGAATTCCGCAAGGTCGATATCATCTTCGGATCGAACCCCAAGGATGCCATCGCTCTCCTCGACCAGGGCGCCACACGCGAGCGCATTCTGAACGAGACCGGCTCCGTGCTCGGCGCGGCGGGTGTCGATCTCGCCGTGAAGCGGGGCGAGATCTGCGTGCTGATGGGCCTGTCCGGCTCGGGCAAGTCCACGGTGCTGCGCGCGGTCAACCGCCTCAACCAGGTGACCCGCGGCGACGTGCTGGTGTCGCATGAGGGCAAGCAGGTCAATGTCGCGACCTGCTCCGAGCCAATGCTGCGCGAGGTGCGCTCGCGTACGGTGTCGATGGTGTTCCAGCAGTTCGCCCTGCTGCCCTGGCGCACCGTGCGCGAGAATGCCGGCTTCGGCCTTGAGCTGCGAGGCATGAAGACGGCCGAGCGCAAGCGCGTCGTCGACGAAAAACTGGAAATGGTCGGCCTCGCCAAATGGGCCGACAAATATGTTCACGAGCTTTCCGGCGGCATGCAGCAGCGCGTCGGCCTCGCCCGCGCCTTTGCCACCGACGCCGACATCCTGCTGATGGACGAGCCGTTCTCGGCCCTCGATCCGCTGATCCGCGACAAGCTGCAGGATGAACTGCTGGCGCTGCAGGAGCGCATCTCGAAAACCATCATCTTCGTCAGCCACGACCTCGACGAGGCGATGAAGCTGGGCAACACCATCGCCATCATGGAGGGCGGCCGCATCGTTCAGGCCGGCACTGCCGAGGATATCCTGCTGCGTCCTGCCGACGCGTACGTCACCGAGTTCGTCAAGCATGTCAATCCGCTCAACGTGCTGCGCGGCACGACCGTGATGACCCCCGCGGCGGCCCTGCCGCGGCGCGGCGACAAGGTGCTCGCGGGGCCCGAAGGGCGCGTCAGCATCCTGATGGATGAGGCGGGCTGTCCGCGCGGCGTCGAGATCGACGGGCGCGCCGGCGTGATCGCAAGCGCTGAGAGCGGCCCCGTGCCCTGCGATGTCATCGTCGCGCCGGTGGATCTGAAGCTCCAGCAGGCCATCGCTCTGAAGCAGCGCAGCGACCATCCCATCGTGCTGGTGGACAAACTGGGGCGGCTTGCTGGCCTTTGCGACAACGCGGAGATCTATCGGGGTCTCCTGCGCGGCAACATCGCGCCGAAACCGGAGGCTGCCGTGCATGTGGTCGGGCGCAAGGAGACGGTTTCAGAACCAACCTCGTGACGCCAGCGAAGGCCCGCGATGCGGTCGGTCTGGAACAAGCCATCTTTGCCCACCGCACGATCTCGGCCCCTTGTTCGGCAAGGCCGCGCGCCAGACATTGAACACGCCGAAGAGCAGCAGAATCCAATCCACGTCGCTGAATGCCATATCTCCAAAGGCCTTCTCAGCAAACCCGCCCGCTATTAGGCGAAGCGACCTGGCGCGCAGGCCCGGCCGAATGCTTCAGCCGCTCGGCGAAAAGCAAAGCAGGCTTTATGATCAGCGGCAGCGCGAGGACGGGGATGACGGCTGCGGCGACGAAGGCTTCGGCCTGAGCCGGGATGGCCCCCTGGGTGATGGCCCAGGCGAGCGTGACATTGCGATTGCCCGTGACCAGCCGATGGTGAGCGCGTCCTTGGTTCCCAGGCTGGCGAACACGGCCGATCCGATTGTACAGCCGGCAAGGTTCACCGCGAACGCGGCGATCAGCATGTCGCTGCTGGAGGATGCCCGCAAGATCCTCGCCAGCGTCGACCGGGCCGTTGAGACCTCGCGCCGGGCCTCGCGGGGCGAGCAGGGCCGGCTCTGCGTCGGTGTGACCTCGACAACGCCCTTTCATCCGCTCGTGCCGCGCTCTATCCGCAGCTTCTGCGAGAGCTCGCCCATGGTGGCGCTGACGCTGGAGGAAGCGATGAGTAACGAACTCATAGATTATCTGCGAACGGAGCGGATGGATGCCGCTTTCATCCGCACCTCGGCGTCCGGCATAGATGGCCTCACGGTCCATCGCCTGCTGGCGGAGCCGATGATCCTGGCATTGCCGCGTGCGCACGCTCTGGCAGATGATGAATGGGAGACGAAGCCGATCACGCTCAAACAGCTTGCCGGCGCCACCTTCATCCTCTCCGGGCCGCCTGGCACGGGCATGTACGACCCGATCATCGCGGCCTGCGTTGCCGCCGGATTCAATCCGAAAGTCGGCAATCTCGGCGCCACCACGCAGCAGGCGCCGCGCATCTCTTCCACACTCAGCCTCGTGGCCGCTGGCCTCGGGGTGACCTGCGTGCCGCTCTCGCTGGAGCGCATGAACATGGACGGCGTGGTCTACCGCCGCCTGACCGGCTCGCCGCAGTTCACCGCGGTCATGAACCTTGCGACACGCCAGAGCGATCCCTCGAGCGTACTGCGGAAATTCGTCCGCGTTGTACGCGAGGTGTTCCGTGAGGGGACGGCTTGAGCTGTCACACCGTCTCCTTGTGGACGGGATTGCCGGAACTGAAGTATCAAGATCGAGCCCGCACGCTGTGCTATGTCCTCACGCCTGTTCTCAGCGGAATCACGCATTTTGAATGAGCCCACCAAACCAATTACGATCTATGTCGATGCGGACGCCTGCCCTGTGAAGGCGGAGGTCTACCGTGTAGCTGAACGCCATGCGATCAAGGTGTATGTGGTCAGCAACAGCTATATGGCTGTGCCGAGAAACCCGCTCATCGAGCGCGTGGTGGTCGGCGGCGATCCCAATGCCGCCGATGACTGGATCGCCGAGCGGGCGTCGCGCGGGGGCATCGTTATTACCGCCGATGTGCCGCTTGCGCATCGCGCCATCAAGGCCGGGGCACAGGTGATCGCGCCGAATGGGCGCCCTTTCACGGAAGAGTCCATCGGCATGGCACTCGCAACCCGCAATCTGATGGACGATCTGCGCTCGGCCGGCCAGATCACCGGCGGCCCGAAGCCGTTCCAGCCGCGCGACCGCTCGAACTTCCTGTCCGCCCTCGATCTTGCCATCGGCCGGTTGAGGCGCGAGGGCTTCGGGGTCTGAGGGGCCCTTGCGTCCGCATCAGCTATCGCTTTTCCCTCGGGTCAAATCGGCCTATCGCTGACCTGGGCCGAAAAACTGCCAGCTCGGGGTGCCCTGCTGACCTCAGGAAACGGCCTGAAGGTCAGGGCGATTAGGAAGGCGCCGATGCCGAGAGCAAATGATCCGATGAACAGCCAGCCGTAACTGGCGAAGGCGTCAAAGATCAGTCCTCCGGTTAGCGGCCCGGTCGCCATGCCCAGGCCGCCGGCCATAGCGGTGCCGCCGATAATGGTGCCCATCATGCGCAGCGGGAAATTCTCACGCGCGATAACCGAATAGAGCGGCATAACGCCGGCGTAAATGAAGCCGAACACGGCAGCCACCGCATAGAAGGCCGAAAGCTCGCGCACGTAATAATAGGCCAGCGCGAAGGCCTGGGCGAGCAACCCCGCTACCAGAACACGCTTGGCTCCGAACCGGTCGCCGAGAATACCGAAGGCAAGACGGCCGCCGAGCCCTGCAAGCCCCTCCACGCTGTAGATCGAGACGGCAAGCATCAGCGGAATGCCGCAGCTGACAGCATAGCTCACGGTGTGGAATATCGGACCCGAATGCGTAGCGCAGCAGAAGAAGTTGGTCGTTATCAGAATGATGAATTGTGGCGTTCTGAGCGCCTGGCCTATGGATATGTCCGATGGTCCCTCATCCCCCGCGACGGCGGCAGTGGCAGCCGTTTCCAGGGCCGGCGGGCGTCGCACCAGGAAGCTCACCGGGATCATCAGCACCGCAGCGAGCGCGGCGGCCGCAATATGCTATTTCCGGTCCGCCGGCGCGCTCGCCGTCGCCCCGGTCTTCTTGTGCGAGACTTCGGGAAAGATCCACATCGCAACGATGGCGATGGCGCCGAACAGGAGGGCGGCATAGCTCGGCCCGACCTGGCCGAGGCTGGCCTGGAAGAAATAGCCGGCGATCGCTACCAGCGCGACAATGACGGACACGATGATCTTAATGCGAGGCGGCATAGTCAGCTCTCCGTGAAACGGCGGCTAATGGTTCGACTGAAACATTTGCATCCCCGTTCAGCACCCTCATTTTGCGAATGTTTCAGTCATAAGAACCACTAACTAATAAAGTTTCCTAATGGAGCTTTTGAATTTGACATTTGAGAACGAGCTTGGCTGCCACCGGGTCTCAAATGTCAAATTCAAAAGCTCCATTAGGGGATCCAGAAGCTGCTGGTTGCGCCCGTTGCGAACAGCAGAGCAAGCGCTGCCGTGAGCAAAGAGAGAAGAATGATCAGGCCTGCTTTGCCGTTCTTGATACTCTCCGGCAGATCCTGGATGACGAATGGCGAGAACAGGAAGATGCTTCCGCCGACGACTACGGCCGAAGACCAGCGCAGCTCGCTGTAGCCGTAAGTGAAGATTACGACGAACAAGGCCAGCAGCAAGGCGGCGTTGAGAAGAATGAGCGCGATCCCGCCCGGCGACCTGACGGAGTCCGGCGCCGCCGAGATCGGCAGCATTCCCGCCAGCTGAAACGCGCCGACGCAAAAAACCGCCCACGCTAAGGCAAAGACGGCCAACGCGAGGATGTTGGGTTCGAACGCGTCCAACTTGCGCCTCCGAGTGACAGGAGCATCATATACGATTAATATATCAGGCGCAACAATGGGTCGGGAGATCTCCCGAAGCGAGGCAGCAACTATGAGCAAAGTATATCGGGGCGACCGCACGATCGACGGGCTGAGTGTCACCGTTGATGGCGAGCCTCTGCCCGAGCGCACCGACATCAAGGAGATCTCGGGCGACGGCTTCGAATGGAGCTATGAAGGAACGGCTCCGGCCCAGCTTGCGCTTGCTCTGCTGGAAGACCATCTCGCAGATCCGCAGCGCGCCCTCAGGCTGACCGACGCGTTCATGCGGCATGTCGTGGCGAATTTCAACAATGAGTGGGAGATGACGAGCGAAGACATCGCCGCGGCGGTCGCTGCTATCGAGCGCTAGCCAACGAGGCCCGCTTGCCATCCCTGATGTACAGGTGATATATTACAACGAGGGAACGCCGTTATGGCCCGCAGCCTCTGACGCCACGGGCGGCGTACAACTTTCGTACCGGGAGTGAGGCCATGGAGCTCGCAGTCTCGAACATGACCGGGCGGCAGAGACAATACCGCTCGAATTATCGTACGCGCGTCGCCGGCTGGTATAATGGCTGGCTGCATATCGCGGTGATTTACACGATCGGCTTTACCGGCCTGTACATCTACCTTTCCAATCTGAACAACGTGCAGTGGTGGGAGTGGCTGACGATTCCTGTCACCTTCGTCATGTGCAATTTCTTCGAGTGGTACGTCCATCGCTACATCATGCACCGCCCGTCGAGCATCAAGCTGTTCCGGGCCGTCTACAGCCGCCATACCTTGATGCACCATCAGTTCTTCACCGAGGACGAGATGCGCTTTGCCGATCATCATGATTGGCGCGTGACCTTCTTCCCGCCCTACGCCCTGGTGGTGTTCACACTGATGTCGATTCCGGCAGCGCTGGTGCTGGGATGGCTTATTTCTGCGAATGTCGGCTGGCTGTTCATCACCACCACGACCTCGATGTATCTGATTTACGAATTCATGCATTTCTGCTGCCACATCGAAGAAAACAGCTTCGTGCGCAACATGCCGTTCGTGAATACGATCCGGCGGCATCACACCGCGCATCACAACCAGTCAATCATGATGGAGGTGAATATGAACCTCACCTTCCCGGTCATGGATTGGCTGTTCGGCACGTCCGATCTTAATCGGGGCCTGATTGGCCATGTGTTCAACGGCTATGACAACAATCACGTGAAGCAAGGGCTGCGCAAAACCTCGCGCACACCGCGGGTGAGCCCGGATGTGCGGTCGGTCGCGGCGGAATAGCGTCAGGCGCATTCGTCGTCATCAGGCAATCAGCCCCTGCCCGCGGCGGGGGCTTTTCGTTTGGGTGCACAAATGGGCGTAGGGGAAGTCGCCGCCACCGGCACGGAAGCTCCCTCTTCCACGGCGAACGCTTGTCGTTCGCCGTAAAGGCTCACGACCGGAGAGGAGACCCGGAAGCAACCGAAATACCGGAAGTGACGGCGTCAAAGAAATACGCTGTAGAGCCTACTTACGGCGCGCCTGGTACTTTTTCACCGCCGCGGGGCGTATCGAGAGAAGCGCGGGTGAAGCCCTCAAGATAATCGATCAGGCGGTCACTGGCGTCAGCCGCCCCTTCCGCATTGCCGGCCCCGATAGCAGCCGCTAGATCCGCGTGGAGACGTGCGCATTGGGGAAGATCGAGCACCTGTTTGTAATGCATATACCAGAAGCGCCGCGACAGCCCTTGCATCAAACCCATGGCGCGGCGGGCATAGTCATTGCGGCTCGTTGCGGCGAGCAAACGATTGAACTGCTGGTCAAGCCGCATAAAGGCAATATCGTCATTCTCCTCAGCCGAGCGGCGCATGGCCGAGGCGATCTCCGCAAATTCCTGTAGCTCCGCTTTGCTGCTACGCTCCGCGGCGAGACGGGCCATCAGGCGCTCTAGCTCGCGCCTTACGCGGAGCAATTCGAGCTGGTTGCGGACGTTGATCTCCGAAACGATCACCCCACGCCGCGGCATGATGGTGACCAGCCCCTCACGCGCGAGCTGCTGCAAGGCTTCCCGTACCGGTGTACGGCCGATGCCCAGATGCTTTGCAATGCCGCTTTCGGACAGCACTTGGCCAGGCGGTAAGGCCAGCGTGACGATGAGTTCCTCAAGCTCTTTGTAGGCTCTCTCTGTCAGGCTCGCCTCGTCCGAGGCGTATACGGGGCGAGGATCTGCGACCGTCATTCTTCGCATGCTTTCTCATCTTATGAGCGGCGCTGCAGATGCCGACCCTGCCGCATACCGCACGAATAACATATTTGCTGTCCGCCGCTTTGCTAGTGGTCCGGTTCCAACATTCGCATCCCACCCGCGGAAAGCACTTTCGCGAATGTTGGAACCAAAAGGACCACTAGCAACTCTATATTTCGAGTGGAGTTTTTGGATTGACATTTGGCTGTCGAGCTCTCGGCGGGAGGGTATCAAATGTCAAATCCACTCCACTAGAGCGCGCCGCCCGGGTGATCGTTGGGCGTGCGCGGCTTTTCACAGCGAACAGCCTTAATCCCATCTCGCGCTCGGCTCACTATCGCAGCTTCAGTTGAAGCCGAGCAATCGCGACGGCAGCCAGAGCGCCAGTTGGGGAAAAGCCATCACCAATCCAGCTGTGATGAACTGGAGTATGATGAACGGCACGACGCCCCAATACATGTGCCGCAGTTCAATCTCCGGCGGAGCGACACCGCGCAAATAGAAGATCGCTGGCGCCATCGGCGGCGTGAGATAGCTCGTCTGGATCATCAACAGGACCAGCATACAGAACCAGACCGGGTTGAATTCGGCCTGGGTGATGAATGGCATGAAGATTGGAACGAAGATCAGGATGATCGAGATCCATTCAAGGAAGAAGCCGGCGAGAAAGATGATCCCGAGGAACAAGAACAGAAGCGACCAGGGATCAAGGCTCAAACTCGTGATCAGATCACGCATCACGCCCATTCCGCCCATCGCCACGAACACGCCGGTGAACACCGAGCCGGCCATCAGGATGAACATGATCATGGCAGTGACGACAATGGTCTTGATCATCGCCTGCCAAAGAGTTCTCCAGTTGAACCGGCGGTAGAAAATGACGAGCACGAACGAAGCGAGCGCGCCCACGGCGGCAGCGGCGGTCGGCTCGGCAATGCCGGCCATGATCGAGCCGAGCACGGCGAAGATCATCATGAGCGGCGGCACGAGGGCGCGCAGGGTAATGACAAGCTTGGCGCGCAGGTCTGGTTCGTCAGCCGTCCTGGGAATGATCGGCGCCGTCTCTGGCCGGATAACGCAGAGCAGGTAGATATAGGCGATATAGGATGTTGCGAGGATAAGGCCCGGAAACAGCATGCCGACCAGCAGGTCGCCAATCGAGACGTTCGCCACGGGCCCTAGCACCACGACGACGACCGAGGGCGGGATGATGGTGCCGAGCGAGCCGCCAGCACAGATCACCCCGGAGATAAGCGGCTTTGAATAATTGTAGCGCAGCATGCCGGGAATCGCGAGCAGGCCGACCACCGTTTCCGTCGCGCCGATCACGCCCGTCGAGGCCGCAAAGATCACGCACATGACGACGGTGCCCATGGCGAGGCCGCCCGGCAGCCTGCGCGTCCAGAGATGCACGGCGCCGAACAGGCGCTCGGCGATCCCGGAGCGCTCCAGCATCGAGCCCATGAACACAAACAGCGGAACTGCGGCCAACACGAAGTTGGAGGCCGTCGCTTCGATCTTCTGCGTGAACTGGAAGAACACCGCATCGCCGAAATAGGCGTAGCCGAAGACGAAGGCAGTGCAGAACAGCGACCATGCCACCGGGAAGCCCAGGAACATCAGGACGAACAGCACCGGCAGCATGAGCATGCTGAGATTGCCGCTCATTGGCGATACTCCGGCGAGCGAAGATTCTCACCGCCAAGCAGCAGCAGCACGCATTTGAGGACTTCGGCCAGAATCTGCAACGCGAGCACGACGAAGCTGATGACGATCAGCGCGCGGAATGGCCAGATTGGCGGGTTCCAGGCCGACTGCCCTGAACCTTCGCCGCTGAGATAGGCGGTGTAGGCGTACTCAAACAGCCGCAGGCTGACGAAAGTAAGGCAGGTGAGCAGGACGCAGTAGAGCACCAGATCGATGATCGCCTGGGCGCGGGGTGAGAGCCCGGCATAAATGAGGTCGATCCGGACATGGGCCTCCTTCATCACCCCCAGCGCGCCGCCCATGAGGAAGTGCACGCCCATCAGCATGTAACCAAGCTCGAAGGCCCAGATCGTCGGCGCGCCGAACAGATAGCGCGCGACCACCTCGTAGCAGGTCGCCAGCACGAGCGGCACGATAAGCAGTGCTCCGGCATAGCCGAGTACCCGCGTCAGCGCCTCGATGGCGCGGATGACTGATTTCATGGTCCCCCGGGCCGGTCTAGCGGAGGGCCGGCAGGGACCGGCCGCTCCCGAATTGCATGATGAAGGCTAGTGGTCCGGTTCCAACATTCGCATCCCACCCGCGGAAAGCACTTTTGCGAATGTTGGAACCAAAAGGACCACTAGCAACTATATATTTCTAGTGGAGTTTTGGATTTTACATTTGGTTGTCGAGCCCTCGGCAGGAGAGTACCAAATGTCAAATCCACTCCACTAGTTCGGCTTGACTTTGACGTTGCGGTAGCGCGGCGCGTCGGCCCAAAGCTTTTCGAAGTCTTTCTGGCTCTGCAGCACCTTCTTGAACCATTCATTCTGCCCAGCCTGCTCGTCCGCCCATTTCAGCCCGGCCTCGCGCGCGGCGTACTGGACTTCCGGATCGAGCTCGATCACCTCATTGCCCTGCTTGCGGTAGAAATCCAGAGCCTTGGCGTCTTCCTCGCCGATGGTCAGCCAGCTGTTGAGCGTGGTGTAGAACGCGGCATCCTTAATTGCCTGCTTGTCGGCCGCCGACAGCTTGTCCCAGACCCCCTTGTTGATCACCAGCTCAAACGGCGCGGTCGGCTGATGCACGCCGGGGATGATGAGGTATTTTGCGACGCGATGGAAACCGGGTGAGATATTCTCCCACAGTGTGCCCCATTCCGTGGCGTCGATCGTGCCGCGCTCCAGCGCCGAATAGATTTCGCCGCCGGCCGTGGTCACGGGAGCCGCGCCGAGCGCCTTGGACATCTCGATCCATGCGCCAGCCGTGCGGAGCTTGAGGCCTTTCAGGTCCTCCAGCGTGCGGACCGGCTTGCGTGAATGTAGGAAAACCTCAGCCGTGCGGATGAAGAGTGGTATGGAGACGACGCCGAACTTTTCCTGCCGCCACTGGTCCTGCATCTCGGCGCCGCCGGCGCGATAGAGCCAATGCAGCATCTTCTCCGTGTCGAAGCTGCCAGCATAGCCTCCGAACAGCACCGCCGTCTTGTCGGCACCCCAATCATAGCCGACCCAGGTATGCCCCATCTCCGCAATGCCGGCCTTCACCGTTTCGGAGACTTTGAGCGCCGGCCCAAGGGTGTCGCCGGGGAATACCTCCACGCTGATGCGGCCGCCCGACATGCGCTTTACATTCTCCGCGAACGCTTTCGCGCCGATGTCCATCAACGGACCGCCGGACCAGCCCGTCGCCATTTTGAAGTTCAGTTTGTCCTGCGCCGCAGCCAGGGCCGGCATTGCAGCCAGCGCAGCCGAGGTGACGAGCGCCGCAAGGAATTGCTTTCGGTTGAGCATGAGACCTCCCTTGGTGTTTTCCCGTCCCTTAACAGGCTGCGGGTTATTAATATGCAGCTAATATATCAAAGTTTGAGCAAGAGCATAGCCTTAGGATTTCGTCTTCATACGGATTGCCCGAGATTTGGCGAGGCAAGGAGCCTCATCGCGCATCCAGTAGCTCCCTCGCGATGATGAGGCGTTGTATCTCGCTCGTGCCTTCCACGATCTGCAGCACTTTGGCCTCTCCGAGCAGGCCCGAAACTTCGAAATCGTCGAACACGCCGTAGCCGCCATGTACCTGCAGGGCGATATCGGCGATCTCACCGGCCATCTCGGTGGCGAACAGCTTGGCCATCGAGGTCTCGGTACGGAACGGGCGTTCCGCATCAGCAAGGCACGCGGCGTTGCGGATCATCAGCTCTGCGGCATGAATCTTCGTCATGGCGTCGGCGAGCGGGAAGGCGAGGCCCTGGTGCGAGAGGATCGGGCCGCCCCCGACCTTGCGTTCCGCGCCGTAGCGCCTCGCCAGATCCAGCGCCTTGCGCGACAGCCCGAGCCCTGCAGCCGCGACGAGAATGCGGCCGATGCTAAGCGTGGTGAGGATCTGCTTCAGCCCGTCACCGCGATTGCCGATCATATAGCTCTTCGGGATGCGGCATTCGTCGAGATAGAGCTCGACGGAATTGGCAATACGCCAGCCGACCTTGCGCCCCGCTTTGCCGACGCGGAAGCCGGGCGTGCCGACCGGCACCACGAAGGTGGAGAGGCCCCTCGGTCCTTTGTCCGGATCGGTGGCGGCAATGATGGTTGAAAGGCCGTGCAGCGGCGTGCCGGCATTGGTGGAGAAGATCTTGGCGCCGGTCAGCACATAGTCGTCGCCGTCCTCGACCGCGCGGGTGCGGGTCTGGGCGACGTCGGAGCCGCCATGCGGCTCCGTCACACCGAAGGAGGCGATGTATTCGCCTCGGCAGAGCGGCGCCAGCCAGCGTTTCCTTGCTTCATCCGAGCCATAGCGGGCGATCACGGTCATCGGCGCGCTGTTGCACAGGAAGATGGCGGCGAAACCCGGCTCGGCGCGCGCGAGAATCTCGGTGACGATTGCGGCCCCGCGCGTGCCGAGGCCCGAGCCATCATAGGCGGGATCATAGGCCGTGCCCATGAAGCCCAGCGCCAGGAATTCCTTCACCAGGTGCGTTGGGAATTCGTGCCGGTCGACAAAGGGCTTGATCCTCGGCTGCAGCGCCGATTGCGTGAAGTCTTCGAGGCCGGCCTTGAGCAGGGTCTCGTCTTCGGTCAGGTCGAGCAGCATGGCGCTCTCCTTCTTCAGCTTTTCTGCAGGATCGTAAGGACGGCAATGCCGCCGTCCACTTCCTCGGAGAGGACAGTCTCGCTCGCGATCGGCTCATGCATTGGGGCACCTCGCTACTGCATATAGGACGGCAGCCACGATGAGATGCCCGGAAAGGCAATCACCGTAAGCAAACCGATCACCTGCAGGATGATGAACGGCCACACCCCCGCGAAGATGTCGCCGAGCGACACGTTCGGCGGGGCAACGCCCTTGAGATAAAAAGCGGCTGGGCCAAAGGGTGGCGACAAGTAGGAGATCTGCATGTTCAGGCAGAACAGGATGCCGAACCAGACCGGGTCGTAGCCGAGGCTTTTAATGATCGGCACAAAGATCGGCATGGTGAGCAGCGCGATGCCGATCCAGTCGATGAAGCAGCCGAGCACGATTAGGATCGCCATCATCAATAAGAGCGTCGGTAGCGGCCCGAGCCCCAGATCTAAGATTTCGCTGCGCAGGAAATCCGTGCCGCCCGCCAGCGTATAGATGCCGACGAGGGCCGAAGCGCCGAAGAAGATCCAGGTGACCATGGCGACAGTGCGCCCGGTCTGCACCACGGCATGTTTCAGGTTCTGGTAGGTGAACTGGCCGTTGAGCGCGAGGATGAACAGCGCTCCCAGCGTGCCGAGGGCGCCGACCTCGGTGGGCGTGGCGATGCCGGTGTAGAAGCAGGTCATGATGAAGGCGATCAGGAGCGCCGGGGCGATGAGCTGGCGGATTTCAGCAAGCCGCTCGCTGAAGGGCACGGCTTGCTCCTCGGCTGATGCCAGCGGTGCGAGTTCCGGTCTCAGCCAGCAGATCGCGATGGTGTAGGTCGAATAGAGCACCGCGAGCAGCAGGCCCGGGCCGATCGCGGCCATGAACAGCTGGCCGATGGAGACCTGGGCGACGAGGCCGTAGACGATCAGCACCACCGAGGGCGGGATCATCGTCCCGAGGGAGCCGCCAGCACAGATCACGCCGCTGACCAGGCGCTTGTCATAGCCGCGCCGCAGCATCGCCGGCAGGCAGACAAGGCCGAGGGTGACGATCTCGGCCCCGATGACACCCACCATGGCAGCCATGATCGTGGAGGCGGCGATGGTTGCTACCGCCAGGCCGCCTGGGACGCGCCCGACCAACAGATGCAGCGACCGGAACATGCCCTCCACGAGCCCGGAGCGCTCCAGGATGCAGCCCATCAGCACGAACAGCGGCACCGAGATCAGCGCATAGTTGTTCATCAAGGTGTAGATGCGGCTGACGATCAGGAAGAAGCTTTCCGAGCCGAACAGGATGAAGCCGAACACGCCGGCGGTGAAGGCCGTGACGAAGGCGAGCGGCAGCCCGATCACCATCAGGCTGACCATCATCACCACGATCAGCAGCGTGCCGTATTCGATGGACATTAAAACTCCTGCTGCCCAAGCCGGTTTGGGCGCGGTTAGTCGAGCGGATGTGTCGTGTTGTTGCCGGTCGGTGCGGGGACGGCTTCGCCGCGCAGGCGGCGGGTGAGGTTGACAATCGCCTGTATGAGCATCAGCGCCGCCCCGGTCGGGATCGCCAGCTTCATGACGACGGGCGTCGGGGCGTTCCAGGCGGTGCCGGTCGTCTCCCAGTCGTGGATAGAGGGAACCGCCTGGGCCACGCCGAACCATATCAGCGCGACGAGCACGGCGATGATGATGACGTCGGCGATGATGTCCGACACATACTTCGCCGGCGCCGGGAGTTGGTTATAGATCACGTCGATGCGGACATGGTCGCCGCGCTGAAGCGCGCCCGCGCCGGAGAGCAGATAGTGGACGCCGGCGATGCAGATGACCAGATCGGAGCCCCAAACCGTCGGCGCGTTGAAGACATAGCGCGCCACCACGTCATAGGTGACGATCAGGAAAACGGCGAAATAGATCCAGGCGATTGCGTCACTGAATGCGGCCGAGAAACGGTCGAACAGCTTCATGGCGTACACTCCCCCAGACCGGGCGCGTGCTGCGCCCGGTTCGCCGCTTTCTCAGCTCAGCCGAGCAGGCCGTGGTCTTTCAGATAAGCGACCTGGCCATCGACGGCCTTGCGGCAGAGGTCGTTCTTGGCGCCGTATTGCTGCCAAACCTCGGCGGCGGCGTTGCGGAATTTCCGCTTCGCCTCCGCATCCCAGCCGATCAGCTCCACATTCTTCTCTTTGAGCTTGGCGGCGGCTGCGAGGTCCTGCTTGGCAACGCTTTGCACCATGTCCCGGGAGAAATCGCGCACCGCGACGGTAAGGATGGCCTTCAGGTCGGGCGTCAGCGCGTCCCACTTGTCTTGGTTCACTGACACGTCGCCGACCGGCATGGAATGGAAACCGGGGAACAGCGCGTATTTGGCCTTCTCGTGCAGGCCGATCTCGGCGTTCATGCCGAGCGTTCCCCAGTCGGCCGCCTCGATGACGCCGCGATCGAGGCCGCTAAACACTTCCGTGCCGGGCAGGTTTACGGCTACCACGCCGAACTTGCCAAAGATATCGGCCGACATGCCCTGCGGCAGGCGCATTTTCAGACCCTTCAGGTCATCGGGCGAATGCACCGGCTTATTGGTCGGGATGGACTCAACGCCCCACCAGGCGACGCCGATCGGGTAGATCTTGAACGGCTTGTAGATCTCGCGCAGGAGGTCGAGGCCACCATAATTCTCGAAATAATCCTGCGCCTGATAGGGGCTTTCATAGGCGCCGTTGAGATCGCCGATAATGCCGAAAGCGGGATTGCGCCCGGTCCAGTAGACCGTGGCGGGGTGATGGCCGTCGAGCAGGCCGCGGGTCACAGCGTCGAGCGTCTCGGTCACGCCCACGGCGGCGCCGGAGGCGAGCGGCGTGATCTGCACCCGCCCTTCCGACATGGCCTTCACATTCTCGCAGAACCGCTCGAAAGCCTGCTGGTTAACGGTGCCGGCCTGCCAGAGGGTCTGCATGCGCCAGCGATGTGTCTTGGCCTGCGCAATCGCGGGAACGGCAAGTGCCGAAGCGGCGGCCACGGCGGCACCGCCCGCGATGAAGTCTCTTCTGGTCACCATGGGACGTCCTCCTCCAATTCGTCCCGTTGAGCGGGACGTGTTTTGCTACGCGAACAAAGTCTGATCCATTTTGGGCAGGGGATCGAGGATTCGAATGGGGGCGAAATCCATGGGGCCCAGGATATCGCTGCGGACATCCACGCCCTCGGCGATTTCAGCGAGCACCAGGCCATCGGCTTCGACGCGGAACACCGCGCGCTCGGTGATGAGCAGAGCCGTCTGACCACGATCGCGAACTCCCTCCTGCACCCGGTAGGTGATGCTGTCGACCTGATTGACGAATTTGCCGACCTTGCCTTCCTTCTCGATGGCAAGACGGCCGCCTTCGAAGCCGCAGCTCAGGCCCGCGGTTGTGAACGTGCCGGTGAAGACGAGGCGCTTGGCATTTGCTGCAATATCGATGAAGCCCCCGGCACCCGGATTCGCCACGCCAAACTTGCTGACATTGACATTGCCGGCCGCGTCGTATTGTGCGAAGGCGAGAGCCGCGAATGGGCATAGACCCCCGTCGATGAAATCGAACTGAGTCACGCCGTCGAACAGAGCTTCCGGGTTCCAGTTGGCCGAGAATTGCCAGCCGCTCATCACGAAGCCGCCGAAAGGCCCGTGCTCGGTGGTGAAGCTGTAGTCGTACAGCCGGTCGCCGGTCAGCAGGCCGTCTTCCGCCATGATCTGCGGCGCGTCGGACGAGGCGCCAAAGCCAAAGATCGACACCTCGTGGGGACGCACCTCGCGGGCGGCGCGGCGGGCGATCACCTTGTCGGGCGAGATCGGCAGCGGCGGCAGCTTCAGCGCGTGCTGCTCAAGCCCGAGATAGCCGGGCTCATAGGCAACATCGGTGCCCATCATCATGTCTGGATCGACGACGACCGCATCGACCAGGACGCCCGGCAGGCGCACGGAGGACACCGGCCGCGAATGCCGCGGCACGACCCGTCGCACCTGCGCGATCACCTTGCCGCCGGACGCCTTCACCGCCAGAGCAAGGTGCAGGTTGGAGGAGACAAGGGGCTCATCCTCCCAGGAGAGATTGCCGGCCGTGTCGGCGGAAGCAGCGCGCACGATGCCGACATTCAGCGGCCAGGTCGGATAGAAGAGCTGCTCCTCACCGCGAAAGTCGATGACCTCGACGAGATCGTCCTTGCATGTCTCGGTGAATTTGCCACCACCATGGCGCGGGTCGATATAGGTGCCGAGCCCGACCTTGGTCATGTAGCCCGGCGAGCGCCGCGCGACTTCGCGCAGCCAGTGCATGGTCGCGCCGATCGGCCAGGAATAGGCCTCGATCCGGTTTTCGCGGATGAGGCGCATGAGGGCCGGCCGCTCGCCGGTCTTCGGGTTGAGCGGGTTGATGTAGGAGCCCGCGACGATCCGCTTCATCAGACCTTCGCGCGCGACATGATCCATCCCCGGAATGCCAACCGCATCGCCGGTGCCACAGGGAAAGTAAAAGGTTAGGCCGCTCGGCGTCCCGCTCGCCGCGAAGCGCTCGCCGATGGCGCGCAGCACCCGATCCGGCGTGATCCAGCCGATGACACCGACGCAGGCAACGCTATCGCCGTCGCGGATCAGCTGAACCGCTTCCTCGGCAGTGACGACTTTGTTCTCAGCCATTGCTCACCGCATTCCGAAGCGTTGGAAAGTGGCCGCCGCGGCCGCGCTGTTGCAGTCCTCGACGAACAAGCGGTTGGCCTCGGTGTCGTCGGCCTCGCCGGTCGCCATGATGCGGCGGGCGAAATAGCGTTTGGTGGAGGCGACCGCCTCGCGCGGCAGTTTTGCCAGAGCTTCGGCTTCGGCGATCGCCGCCTCGAGTGCGTCGGCGCCGAGGACATCGGCGACGCCGAGGTGGTGCGCCTCCGTCCCGTCGATCGGATTGGCGGCCCAGGTGAGACGGCGCGCCGCAACCGGCCCGCAGCGGGCAGTGAGCACGGTCAGACCCCAGGGCGGGATCCAGCCATTTGGCACTTCAGGTAGATGCCAGCGCGCAGTCGGCGCGGTCACCACCACATCGCAGGACGCAGCGAGAATGAAGCCGCCGCCGAGCGCAAAACCCGAAACTGCAGAGATCACCGGCTTGTCGAGGAAGCTCAAGCGAGCGGGCGAAAGCCGCGGTATCGGCCTCGTGCGCAGCCATGCCGTCCTTCGTGAGGGTGGCGAGCTCTTTGAGGTCAGAGCCGGCGCAGAAACCGGGCGGCGTGCCGCCAAGCACGATGGCGGAAACGGCCGCATCCGCATTAAGACTGGTGAAACGGCTGCGCAACTCACCAATGGTTACGCTGTCGAGCGCATTGCGCCGGTTCGCCCGGTCGATGGTGACCACTGCGACGGCGCCTTTGCGTTCCTCTTTGATCATCTCGTACTCCGGCTCGGAAAAGGGTCGGCTCAGTCCAGCCTCGCGCCGTCGCGGTTCAGCACCTCGCGCAGATCGCGGCCATCGATATCGCGCGGCCGCACGCCATCCTTCACCGCGATCGCCGCGGCATGACCGATGGCCTGGCCATAGGAGAAGCACTGGGCCGTGACGCGCGCCGAGGCGAGCGCCTCGTGCTCGGCGGAAAGGCAGCGCCCCGCCGCGAGCAGGCCTTCACCGCGCTCGGGAACAAAGCAGCCATAGGGAATTTCGTAGACGTCCTCCATCAGCCATTCGAGCTTGGGCTTGGCGCCCGAATGCAACTCGATCGGCCAAGGTGAGCGAGCAATGCCGTCGGCGAACTTGCGGCCAGCAACGACGTCCTGATTGCGCAGGCGCTGCGTGCCGACGATCTGCCGGGTCTGACGCACACCGACCTGCACGCCGGTGTCGTTGACAAAACCCTCCTGGCAGCCGGGAATGTGGTTGCGGATGAAGCGCTCATACTGCCGGACCTGCTTGCGGCCCTCGATCTCGGCCTCGGTGAGGTCCCTGGCGATCAGCGGGTTCAGCTCGCGTCCGTCGCGGCCGATGATGCGGGTGACGTTGCACAAGAGCTCGCCCGGCCGCGGCGTCGGAAACAGGAAGATCTTCGCGCGCGGCAGGTTGTATTCGCCCTGCGCATGGAGCTTGGCGATCAGCTCCGAGATATGCGGCCCCATGATGCTGTCGTCGCCCTCGGTGGCGATGAGCTGGCCGACATCCACGCCCATCATGCGGAAGATCATGGTCGGGTTCTGCACCCGGCCATTGTCGCCAATGGTCGAAGGCAGGCCGGCCATCGCGGTGACATCGGCATCGCCCGAGGCATCGATCACCAGTTTGGCGCGGGCTTCGATCGGTCCTTCCTTGGTGTAGCCGCGGATGCCTTCGATGCGCTCGCCGCCTTCGGCCAGAACGCCGGTGACCACGGTGTGATAGATAACGGTAACGCCCGCTTCGGCGACCAGGTCGTCCGCAGTTTCGCGCCAGGCCAGCGGGTCGTGCACACGGGTGAAGGTCTTGCCGTAGCGGATCGGGCCGGTGAGCCCACCGCGCGCTTCCATACGGGTGACGAACTCGGCTGTAAAGCCGAACACGGCCTGAACCGGCGGGCGGCTGTCGTCGGGCGTGGCTTCGTACATCCCGCAGACCGTGCCAGAAAGTCCCGCAACCGCAGCGCCCCCGCAAAATCCGTAGCGCTCCAGCAGGGTTACGCTCAGTCCCTGGCGGGCGGCCGTGACGGCAGCTGCAAGACCAGCGGCGCCGCCGCCAATGACCAGCACGTCGCAGCTCACACCGAGCTGCGCCCTGCGATCCTGGGCATCCATTCCTGGTATCCTCGTTTCGTCCCGATATTTTTGTAATATATTGCCGATATATTGAGCGTCAGCGCGGAGAGTGTCAATCCCGGTTGCAAACTTTCTGAAGAGGTTCGCCCTAACGTTCGCGCTCGACAATGCGGCGGGTGAGTTGCTCGGCATAGCCGGTCATGGCGTTCACCGCCTCCAGTGCAATGGTCTCGTCGCCCGTGGCCACAGCGCGCAGCAGATCGGAGTGCAGCTGCGTCACGAGCGGCAGGTCCTCCAGATCGCGATGATAGCGGAAATAGAACCGGCGGGTGAGGATGTGCAGCGGTTCCAGCGCCGTGGCGGCGAATGGATTTCCGGCGATCTCGGCAAGCAGCTCCTTATAGATGAATTGCTTGGCCATGAAGGCGAGAATGTCCTCCATGCGCCCGGTCTCGATCAGCTCCTCCGCCAGTTGCAGGAGCTTGCGCTTGTCCGAGGGCAGGATGCGCCGTGTCGCGCGCATGGCGATGAGGCGCTCCAGCTCGCGCCGGGTCTCGATCACCAGCAGCTGCATTTGCGTGTCGATCGGCGAGATAATGATGCCGTGCCCGCGCACAATCCGCACGACATGGCCTGCAGCAAGACGCTGCAGCGCCTCGCGCACTGGCGTTCGTCCGATCGAGACGGCCTCGGCAATCGCGGGCTCCGACCAGGTGCTGCCCGGCGGAAAGACAAGCGTCACGATGCGCTCCTCGATCCTGCGAAAGGCCTCGGAAGAGAGCGGCTCGCCAGACTTGCCCTCGCCCTGCAACAACTGCGCGGTCACCTTTGCAACTCCTTGAGAAGCGAATTGAGCGAGCGTTGCTCGACGCTATTCATCGCGTGATGTTACTCGCTGATCTCACTGCCGCGTGTCAACGTGGGAGACGAGATCGCAGGCTCATCCATCCGCGGCTCCCGCAACAATCATCCTGTTCCCAGGCGATCCGCAGCTCTTCCTAGGGCGATGGTACAGGCTGGTGCAATTCTGGGGTAGGAATGCCCGTGCGATGGGCTCGCAGCAATTGACGCCGGTCAACCGGAAGAGTTTGATCAGCGTCAAGGAATGTTTTTTGGCCTGCTTGTCAAATCGGCCATTGGTGAGGAAGCACAAGGAGACAGTCATGGGTCATTTTCAAAGGATGCTTGGCGCGGCGGCAATCATGCTTGCCGCAGGCTTGCCGAGTATGGCGAACGCGGGTGGGACGGTGGAAGTCCTGCATTGGTGGACGTCGCCGTGATGGACAACGGGCACATCCGGCAGTTCGCCTCGCCCGAGGACATTTACGAGAACCCGACCGACCTGTTTGTCGCTGGCTTCATGGGCTCGCCGCCGATGAACATCGTGACAGGGCGCGTCGTCCGGGGCAGCGCCTGCATGATCGAAATCGCCGACGGCGCGGAAACGATACGCTTTCCTGCTCCTCCGCAATCGGAGGACAAGCTTGCCCGCTATGTGGATCAGGAGATCATGCTCGGCATGCGGCCGGAGACGATCGGCCGTGCCGAAGCGGACGCCACGGCGCCGCATCTGTTCGCTTTCGAGCGTGTCATCGATGTGGTCGAGCCAACCGGCCCCGATACCATGCTGGTCTTCACACTCGGTGGCCAGGAGGCCATCGCCCGCGTCCGTCCGGAGGACCGCGCGCCTGCCGGAACCTCCTACCGCTTCATGGTGGACATGCACAAAGCCAAGATATTTGATGCCACGACTGGAAACCGCCTTTGAGCCGGGCGCTCAGTGATTCCCTCGAGGTCCGTAGCTGGCCGGTGGGCATGTTCGATTTCCTGACCGATCGCCTGGTGAAGCGGACGCTGATCGCCATTGCCTTGGGGGGTCTGATCCTTGGAGGCGCGGCTTGGCTGACCGGTCACCCGGAGCTGGCCGGGGCGATCTGGGCTGCAGGCACAATTCCAGTCGTCGCCGGCCTTGCCATTTCGATAGGGCGCGATCTTCTCGCTGGGCGACTGGGTGTCGATGCCGTCGCGCTGGTCTCTATGTCGGCCGCGCTACTCCTTGGCGAAACGCTCGCGGGCGTCGTGGTTGCGGTGATGTATGCTGGCGGCAACCTGCTGGAAGATTTTGCTGTTGCCCGCGCGGAGCGGGACCTGAAGTCGCTTGTCGATCGCGCGCCGCGTATCGCCCATCGGCGGCTCGGGAAGGCAATCGAAGATATTCCGATCGACGAGGTCGCAGTTGGCGATACCATTCTGATCAGGGCGGGCGAGGTGGTGCCGATTGATGGCGTCGTGCTCGGCGAAAGTGCTACGCTCGACGAGGCGGCGCTTACGGGCGAGCCGATCCCCGCCGTGCGCAGGAGGGGCGAACCCGCTTATAGCGGCACGATCAATGCGGGGGACAGCTTCGAGATGCAGGCGACCGCTGTCGCGGGCGAGAGCGCCTATGCCGGTATCGTCCGCATGGTCGCCGCCGCGCAAACGGCGAAAGCGCCTTTCATTCGCCTTGCCGATCGCTTCGCGCTGCTCCTGCTGCCGGCGACGCTGTTGCTCGCAGGCGCCGCCTGGCTCCTGTCGGGCGATCCGATCCGCGGCCTTGCCGTGCTGGTGGCTTCAACGCCCTGTCCCCTGATCCTGGCCGCGCCAGTGGCGTTCATCGCGGGCGTATCGCGCGCCGCGCGTCTTGGCATTCTGATCAAGGGCGGAGGACCGCTGGAGGCGCTCGCCGGCACCCACACCGTGATGTTCGACAAGACCGGTACGCTGACCATCGGCGGGGCGCGGCTTCTCGCCATCGAGACAGCGCCGGGCGTCAGCGCCGATGAGGTGCTGCGGCTTGCCGGCTCGCTGGAGCAGGCCTCTCACAACGTGGTGGCGGCTGCAATCGTCTCTGCCGCCCGCGACAGGGGGCTTACGCTCGATGCGCCGCACAAGGTGCGCGAGACCATGGGCTCTGGCCTCGAGGGGTATGTCGGCGGCAAATTCGTGCGGGCCGGCGCTCGCCAGCTCATTTGCGGGCCGGGGCGGCAAGAAGCATGGGCAATGCGGGCGCTCAGGCGCGCATCCTGGCGCTCGGCGCTCAGCGTGTTCGTCAGCGTCGATGGACGGCTGATCGGGGCGATATTGCTTGCCGATGCGCTTCGACGCGAGACGCCGCGAGCCGTGCAGGCACTGCGGGCCGCCGGTGTATCCCGCATCGTCATGCTCACCGGAGACCGCGCCGACGCGGCCGAGACCATCGCTGCCGCACTGGACCTCGATGCCGTCCTCGCCGACCGGCTGCCCTCCGATAAGGTCGAAGCGGTCACGACCGAGCAGAAGCTCCATCCGACGTTGATGGTGGGCGATGGCATCAATGACGCGCCGGCCCTTGCGGCGTCGGGCGTCGGCATCGCCATGGGCGCAAGAGGCGCCAGCGCGTCGTCGGAAGCCGCTGACGTCGTCATTCTGGTGGATCGGCTCGACCGGGTTTCCGATGCCATCGCCATAGCGCGGCGCTCGCATCGTATCGCGCTGGAGAGCATCGGCGCGGGGATGGCATTGTCCGGCATCGCGATGTTTGCCGCGGCGTTCGGCTGGCTGACGCCGGTTGCCGGCGCCTTGACCCAGGAAGCGATTGACGTTGCGGTGATCCTCAATGCCTTACGGGCGTTGACGCCCGGCTGGCACTTCGCGCGGAAAACCATGCAGCCCTCGGTCGCGCAGACCCTGCATCTGGACCACCAAACCCTCGAGACGAGCCTGGACAGACTGCGTGAAATCGCCGACGCACTGGAGGATGCGCTTCCCGAACCGGCAGTTGCCCTTATTGCCGAAGCGAATGAGCTCGTTTCTAAACGGATCGCGCAGCACGAGCGGCAGGACGAGAGCACCGTCTATCCGAGCCTCTCGCGGTTTCTGCGCGATGGTCATGGCCTTGCCGCGATGAGCCGCGCGCACCGCGAAATCTTGCATCTGGCGCGCCTCCTCGCCCGCCTTTCGGACGGACTCGCGCCTGAGGATGCCGACCGGTATCTGATCCGCGATGCCCAGCGGATCATCGAGTCGCTCGACGCTCTCGTCCGGCTGCACAACGCCCAGGAGGAAGACATTTACGAATACGCCGCAACCGCCTGATGCGCTGAGCGAAGATCTGAGAGTGACCCTCTACCGCCCTCTATCTTTGCATTCCCAAATAGCTCAGCAACACTTCGGAGCGAATTGCCGGGTCGGCGAGGTCCCGCGCATTGCGGGTTTCTGTGATGCGCCCGCTGCGAATGAAACAAAATGGTGCTGGCGATCCGGGCAGCCATTTGGAAATTCTGCTCCACCAGCAGGATCGACAGGCGCCCATCGGCCGTAATCTCGGCGAGGCGGTCGAATACGCGCCGGATCAGCAGGGGCGCAAGGCCAAGTGAAGGCTCGTCGAGCAGAAGGCGCGGCGAGCTCATCAGCGCGCGCCCGATGACCAGCATCTGCTGCTCGCCGCCGCTCAGCATCCAGGCCGAAGCCGCGGCCTTCTTCGCCGATCAAGTCGCTTTCGGGCTGCGCTGGATGCGGCCTGGAACCTCACCGACCAGGAGGGCCCGCGATCTGCGCAGGCGCGTCGGCGTGCTCGCGCCGGGCTCGGGGGGCGATGTCGGCCTTTCGCGACGGCATGCCGGGACGCTGCGAGGGGCTGTTCTCGACAGGCTGGCCGCATGGCACCGGGACCATCCTGACCGCGCCGGACCCGATCTCGCCACGCTAAGGCGCGTCCTGCCCCTGCCATGCCTGCCGGCCGCGCTCGAAGCGGTGCTTGCGGCGCTTCTCGCCGACGCTGAGATCGCGCGCGCCGTCCGTTCCTGCGGCTTGCCGGCCACAGGCCGCGCCTTGTTTCGACTGATGCGGCGCTTTGGCAGCAGGTCCGCGTTTTGCTCGAGGCGCCGGGCCGGCCGCCGGTCATCTCCGAGCTGGCGGCCGCGCTCGGGATCACTCGCCCAGTGCCGAACGCCTCCTTGGCCGCGTGGCGCTCATCGGCGAGGCGACCCAGGTCACGCCGAACCGCTACATGACCTACGCCGCTCTCCGAAGGCTTGCCGCTATCGCCGAAATGGGCGCGCAGCAGACCGGATGCTTTACCGCCGGCCAGTTCCGCGACTGGACAGGGCTGGGGCACAACTTGACGATCGAGATGCTGGAATATTTCGATCGCGCCGGCCTCACCCGCCGCCAGGGCGACGTGCGTGCAGTAGTGCGCCGGCCGGCCGAGGTGTTCGGCTCCGGGCCCGTCGCCGCTGAGCCTTTGCCGCTGCCGGCGGCATAACGATTCTGGCTAAGGCTCTGGCGCCAGACGTGGTCTCATGGCATTCGACGATGTTCGCCAGGGCGCCGGTGCAGTCGATCCAATTTCACCGCGACCGCAGTTACCGTAAGTTCACCAGGTCGGTGGCGGCTTTCCCTGCGAACAGGCGTGCAGCTCTAACCTAGAAACGGAATATCGACGAGCAGCAGAAAGCCGTTGAGCATCAGCAGCGTGCCGAGCCCGCCGAGGACGGCGCTGGTCCAGAGGAGGATCGGCCCGCTCAGGATGAGGGAGGCCGAGGCGAGCACCACCGCGATCTGCAATAGCGCGCCGCCAAAATCGAAATAGGGGTCGCGTTTCAGCGCGATCTCCCGTTGCTCTTCCAAGGCGCGCGCCTTCGCCAGCAGCTCCTTCTTGCCGTCGCCGGTCGCGGGCTCGCTCTCGTAGCGGTCGGCGGTCGCGCGATAGCTGGCGAACTTATCCTGGAGCTTCTGTCGCAGCTCCGGTGGAATGGAGGGATCGGCCAGCCGCAGCTCGAAATCGTCCGCCAGCGCGCGGATCGTGGTCTGGCGAATGGTCTTGGCCTGGTAGAAGGCATAGGAGTCCGCGGCCTCGATGCTGGAGCGGATCATTTCCTTGGTGGCGTTGTCGCCGCCAACGGAGGTGATGGCGATGAGGACGGCGAGCGCCGCGATATAGATCGCCGTCAGCCTGTTGGGCGAAATCTCACTCGCGGGATCAAGCGCATCTGGCAGGCTCATTGCCCCTCCCCCTGTTTCACGGCCCTGCTGTTTAGCGGGGGATCGTGACACAGACAAGTCGCACGCTCAGCCGCCCTGGCTCGGCGATTTCAGGCGGTCAGCTCACGCTTATCCGCGACGGAGCCGTCACGCGCTAGGTAATAGACCAGGGGTACGCCGGTTGCCAGGTTCAGTGCCAGGACCTGCTCCTGGGAGAGCTTGTCCAGCACCATGACCAGAGCCCGCAGCGAATTGCCGTGAGCCGCAACGATCACCGACTTGCCGGTTTCGACCTCTGGCAGGATGCGCGCCTCGTAATAGGGGAGCACGCGCGCCGCGGTGTCCTTCAGGCTTTCGCCGCCGGGCGGGGCAATGTCGTATGAACGGCGCCAGATGTGCACCTGCTCCTCACCCCAGCGCCTGCGGGCGTCGTCCTTATTCAGGCCCACGAGATCGCCGTAATCGCGCTCATTCAGCGCCTGATCGCGGATGATCGGCAGGTCGGTCTGGCCGGTCTCCTCGAGGATGATATCCAGCGTGCGCTGGGCGCGCTTCAAGGCGCTGGTGAAGCCGATGTCGAAGCGAAAGCCTTCGCGCTTCAGCGCAATGCCGGCCTGGCGCGCTTCCTCGACGCCTTTCTCGGTCAGATCAACATCGCGCCAGCCGGTGAACAGGTTGAGCTTGTTCCATTCGCTTTCGCCATGGCGCACAAGAACGAGAACGTTTTTCATCGAAGCTGCCTCTACGAAAATACTTCAGAGCCCCAGGACGTCTTCCATCGAGTAGAGGCCGGGCGGCTTGCCCTGGCCCCAGAGCGCGGCGGCAATGGCACCGCGCGCGAAGATCTGCCGGTCGGATGCGCGATGCGTGAGCTCCAGGCGCTCACTCGGCCCGGCGAAGATCACCGTGTGGTCGCCGACGACGTCACCGCCGCGCAGGGCGGCAAAGCCGATGTCGCCGCGCTTGCGCACCGCGCTATGGCCGTCGCGACCGCGCACCGCGTGGTCGTCGAGGCTGATCTCGCGCCCTTCGGCCACCGCCTTGCCAAGCAGCAGGGCAGTGCCGGAAGGGGCATCGACCTTCATCCGATGATGCATCTCGACGATCTCCACGTCGAAATCGGCGTCGAGCATCTGCGCCGCCTTGCGGACCAGGCCCGCAAGCAGATTCACGCCCAGGCTCATATTGCCCGATTTGACGATGACCGCGTGGCGGGCTGCTGCTTGCACCCGCTCGTTCTGTTCATGGCTAAGCCCTGTCGTGCCAATGACATGCACGATCCGCGCCTGGGCGGCAAGGCCAGCATGCTCCGCCGTCGCTTCGGGGGTGGTGAAATCGAGCACGCCCTCGGACCGGACGAAAAGCTCGAGCGGATCGCGCGTGATCGGGATGCCGAGCTTGCCAATTCCCGCGAGCTCCCCGATGTCGGCATCAAGGAAAGGCGATCCCTCCGGCTCAGTACCGCCAGAGATCGAGCAGTTGGGCATTTCGTGCAATTGCTTGACGAGCGCCCTGCCCATGCGGCCGCCCGCTCCCATGATCGCCAGTCTCATTGTGTCTCAATCTGTTATATTCGAAGGAAGCCGAGGTATAGCAGCGACGAAAGCTCGCCGAAAGCGTTTGCGGCTGCTGGAGGCCGCTTTCGCGGGATGAGATCGCGGACACTGTATTTGGGCGTTATCGGTGGTGCCGCTCAGCTGCCTTCACACAGGTTCCGTGGTATTCGCGCGGAGCAGAAAGACTGCTTGGCAGGGCACAACGCTGTTCTAGCGAGCACATTCAGGCCGCCTTTGGAATGGCTGGGAAGAGTGAGCGATAGCCAAGCGCCCGCTCATCGAACTTCACATCGTAGCGGGAGATTGGGCGGGCAAGAGCGAGACCCTCGAGCGAGCGGCAGCGGCTCAGCGCGACGTAGGCCTGGCCATGGGCGAAGGCACCGCGGCCGAAATCGATATAGACCTTGTCGAGCGTCATGCCCTGGCTCTTGTGGATGGTCAAGGCCCAGGCCAGGCGAACCGGCAGCTGCCGGAACGAGCCGACTACCCGCTCGACGATCTTGTCCTTCTCCGGGTCGTGCTCGTAGCGCAAATTCTCCCAGGTGGCAGGCTCCAGCTCGTGCTCCTCACCGGACACTTCGATCCAGACGCTCTGGCCTTTGATCCGCTTCACAAGCGCCTGCGTGCCGTTGACCCACCGCTTGTCGGGGTCGTTGCGCAGCAGCACGACCTTACAGCCTTCTTTCAAGGTCAGCGCGGCATCGGTCGGGTAGGCCGAGGGCTCGAATTTGCCGGTCACCGTCGCCTCGAAGGGGGTGCCGGCACCCGGCAGCCGGTCGAGAAAAGCCCGATTGGTCTGATCGGCGGCCTGATTTATGGGGGTGAGCACAATATAGTCGTCGGAGCGCGGCAGGGAGCGGAACGGAGCCACACGCTCATTGAACACGCTGAAATGCTCATTTCCCGGTCGCCCATGGCGGATGCCGTTCAGCGCACTGAGGAAAGTCTCATCGCTCTGGCGGTAGACGTGCTCCAATTCGACGAGACTGAGCGGTGCATCGCGGAACACCGGGGCATTGAAGAAAAAATAGCCGCCGAAGCTTTCGGCGAACAGCTCCTGCAACTCGCGCTCGCGCACAACCGGCGGGAGCTGGTGCAAATCGCCGAGCACGAGGAGTTGGACGCCGCCGAAGGGCACATTCATCTGCTTGCGCGCGATCCTCAGGGCGAGATCCATGCCCTCCATGAGATCGGCCCGCACCATTGAGACTTCGTCGATGATCAGGGTGTCGAGATTGCGCAAGAGAGCGGTGCGGCGTGCACGCTTGACCACCTCCGGGGTGATGAACTGCGGCGGAAAGCCGAAAAAGGAATGAATGGTCTGGCCCTGCACATTGATGGCGGCAAGGCCTGTGGGGGCAAGGACTGCGGTTTTTGAGCGCAAATTGGCGCGCAGGCAGCGCAGAAGCGTCGATTTGCCGGTGCCGGCGCGCCCCGTGATGAACAGATTGTCTCCCTTGTCCGAGGCGGCGATTGCAGAGGCGAATTCCGCCGAAGGCTGCACGCCGGCCGGCCAACGAACGCTCGATTGACGGGTCGGCAATGTCGAACTCAAAGCCATGGTCACCGCTTTTCCCTTCGATCAGATGCCGTCATCGCAATCTGGCACAACAGCATTTTGGCGTGAACTTCGTGAGAACACTTACTGAACAAAAACGGAATTGATCGCCTGCAGTTTCACCGTTAACAGTGAATGGCGGCGAATGTGAAGGCCTTGTTAAACGAATTGGCGATTCGGAGCAGCAAGCAATGCGCAGCTCAGCAGAGAGTATGGTGGAGGAAGCCGTTGCCGGATCGGCTCTGGCCGACCTAGCTTACCACCAACCGCTCCGCTTTCTTTCGATCATTGGGGTCGAGCAGCCGTTTGCGCAGCCGGATCGAGTTGGGTGTGATCTCGACCAGCTCATCGTCCCCGATGTAGGAGAGCGCCTTCTCCAGCGTCATCCTTATCGGCGGCGTGAGCATGACATTGTCGTCCTTGCCCGCGGCGCGGACGTTGGTGAGCTTCTTGCCCTTGAGCACATTGACCTCCAGATCATTGCCGCGGCTGTGCTCGCCGACAATCATGCCCTGATAGACCCTGGTTTGCGGACTGATCATCAGCGGTCCGCGGTCCTCCAGGTTCCACAGCGCATAAGCGACAGCCTCGCCCTGGCCGTTGGAGATCAAAACACCATTGCGCCGGCCGGGAATCTCGCCCTTATACGGCGCGTAAGCGTGGAACAGCCGGTTCATCACCGCCGTGCCCCGCGTGTCCGACAAGAGCTCGCTCTGATAGCCGATCAGCCCGCGCGTCGGCACATGGAGGATAAGGCGCTGGCGGCCGCCGCCCGAGGGGCGCATATCGATCAGCTCGCCCCGGCGCTCGGAAAGCTTTTGCACGACGGCGCCGGAGAATTCCTCATCGACATCGATAATGACTTCCTCGATCGGCTCCAGACGCTGCCCGGTCTTAGGATCGAAGGTCATCACCACACGCGGCCGGGACACCGCCAGCTCAAAGCCTTCCCGGCGCATGGTTTCAATGAGGATGGCAAGCTGCAGCTCGCCGCGGCCGGCAACTTCGAAGGCATCGGCGTCGGCCGTCTCGGAAATCTTCAGGGCGACGTTGCCTTCGGCTTCCCGCAGCAGCCGCTCGCGGATCACGCGGCTTTGCACCTTGCTGCCTTCCTGCCCGGCATAAGGGCCATCATTGATGCGGAAGGTCATCGACAAGGTCGGTGGATCGATCGGCTGAGCGGGCAGCGCATCCTTCACCTCCGGCGCACAGAGCGTATCGGCAACGGTCGCCTGGCTGAGACCGGCCAGCGCAATGATATCGCCGGCATTGCCCTCCTCAATCGACTGGCGCTCCAGGCCACGAAAGGCGAGGACTTTGGACACCCGGCCCTGCTCGATGGTCCTGCCGTCACGGCTGAGAGCCTTGACGGCCTGGCCGGGCTTCACGCTCCCCGACGTGATCCGGCCAGTGAGGACACGGCCGAGAAACGGGTCGGCCTCCACTGTCGTCGCCAGCATGCGGAACGGACCCTCGCTTGTCGCAGGCGGCGCGAAATGCGCAACGACCAGGTCGAACAGCGGAGCCATGTCAACTCTCGCACCCGCCGGGCTTCTGGCCATCCAGCCTTCCTTGGCAGAGCCATAGAGAATGGGAAAGTCCAGCTGGTCGTCGGTTGCATCGAGATTGGCGAACAGGTCGAACACCTCGTTGACCACCTCGACATGGCGCTCATCCGGCTTGTCGATCTTGTTGATCGCGACGATCGGCCTAAGCCCAACCTTCAAAGCCTTGGAGACGACGAATTTGGTCTGCGGCATCGGCCCTTCGGACGCATCGACCAGCACGATCGCGCCGTCGACCATGTTGAGGATCCGCTCGACCTCACCGCCGAAATCGGCATGGCCGGGCGTGTCGACAATGTTGATGCGGGTGCCCTTCCAGAGGATCGAGGTGACCTTCGCCAGGATGGTGATGCCGCGCTCACGCTCGAGGTCGTTGGAATCCATCGCCCGTTCCGCGACGCGCTGGTTGTCGCGGAAGGCGCCAGATTGGCGCAGCAAAACGTCGATCAGGGTGGTCTTTCCGTGATCGACGTGGGCGATGATAGCAATGTTGCGAAGGTTCATCGGTCTATTGAGCCGTCCAAGGTTTTCTGTTGTTCAGTACGCCACTGCAAAGCGTATGCCGCCGCGCCGTCGCGTTTCTTGCGTTTCATGCGATGGATGAGAATGGGCCGCGTCGGCTCCTCGATATCGAACTCGTCGAGGAAGTGCTCGCGAACTGCGTTGAAGGCATCCCAGATCTCGCCGCGCGCGTCATATTTCTGCTCCGCCGTTGGGCTGGCGGCGCGCGGGTCAAGTCGTTCCATGGCAATACGCATATGGTGAAGCGGTGAATAAGGGTAAAGGCCGATCAGCTCGTCCGTCTCTCCGACATTGGCATAAACAATCCGCATGTTGTCGATGCACTCGGAAAGCTGGCGCGCTGCATGAAGATAGTCCTCAAGCGTCGGGTCAGGCAGATGGCAGTAATAAATGAGCGAGGCTTTCGCTTGAACGATCTCACGCCATTGCTCCCGCAAATTCTGCAAAAAGGTCGTCCTGCGCTGATACACATAAGCCATATAGGCGGCAATTACTGTGACAATCAGCAAGGATGTATCACGGATAAACTCGTAAAGGTTAAGCGCCCACGCGATGCCCGAAAGCTTGGCCGCGAGTGCGACCAGGATCAGCGTCACAAGCCCCGCGACGACGAAGCCCAAAATGCGGTTCAGCTGCTTGCGTGTCATCGCCTGTCCCTCCGTCGCGCCCCGAAACGTCACCCGGGAGGGCGTTTACGGCAGGGAAGGGCTGACGCACAAGCTTTTTTGCTGGGGTCTGACGAAAACGGCGCCGGGGCAGCCCGCACTGGGCGAGCCTGGGCCTAGCTCTTGTTTGCGGCGGTTTCGACGGATGCAGTGCGGCGCCTCGCGGCGGGTACGCCGCTGTTTCTGCAGCGAGATCGCCTCCCGATGCGGCTTTGCGGCAGGCCCGCGATGCGGCGGGTCTTGCCAATCGGCGTCGGCCGCCATGGCTGCAAGCCATCTCGCGGACCGCTTAGGATCTGCTTTAAGGACAGGGCAGGGTCTGCGCACCTCGCCGGCTGAAAGCGCCAAATATGTCGACGGCCACGAAATACGTCGACGGCTAAAGGCCGACGGCTGGCAGGGGCACCCGCCCTAACGCCCAGGACTTAACCTATAGCCAGAACTGATCGCGCTAGCCGCCCGAATAGCCGCCGATGATCGGCAGGATCTCGCCGGTGATATAGCTCGAGCAGACCGGCGCTGCCAGGAACACGAAGGCGGGGGCAATCTCCTCCGGCTGGGCCGCACGGCCCATCGGCGTACCGGAGCCGAAGCTCTTCACCTTATCGGCCGGGCGGTCGGCGGGATTGAGCGGCGTCCAGACGGGGCCGGGCGCAACCACGTTCACCCTGATGCCGCGCGGGATCAGATGGGTGGCGAGCGAGCGGGCGAAGCTGTGGATGCCGCCTTTGGTCATCGAATAATCGAGCAGGCTCTTCTGCCCCATGATGCCGGTGACCGACCCGGTCATGACGATGGCGCTGCCGGGCTTCAGATGCGGAATGGCGGCGCGCGCCATGTAAAAATAACCGTAGAGGTTGGTTTTGAGCGTGCGGTCGAAATGCTCGTCGGTCAGCTCCAGGATGTCGTTCACATGCTCCTGGAACGCGGCATTGTTGACGAGAATATCCAGCTTCCCCAGCTCGGAAATGGTCTTGTCGACCGCGGCTTGGCAGAATTTTGAGTCCGCCACATCGCCGGGGATGAGAATGCAGCGGCGCCCCTCTTTCTCGACGGCGCGCTTGGTGTCCTCGGCATCCCCATGCTCGCTGAGATAGACGATGGCGATGTCGGCGCCTTCGCGGGCATAGAGTACGGCGACGGAACGGCCAATGCCGGAATCCCCGCCGGTAATCAGCGCAACCTTTCGGGCCAGTTTCTCCGAACCCTTATAGTCCGGAGCTTCGTACATCGGCTTGAGGCTGAGATCCTCTTCGCTGCCGGGCTTTTCCAGATGCTCGGCCGGAAATTTTGAAGGGTAATGCCGCTGGCCGGCCTGCATGGCCTCATCCGCTTCTTCGGGTTTGAGCTTGCTGCGGTCGATCTCCGCTTGAATGCGCCGGTACTCCTCGGCGCTCGCCTCGGCTTCCTGCTTGCCCGTTTTCAGAGTTCGATCCGTGTCGCTCATGGGGAGGTCCTTTCCTGGCGTTTTCCGCGCGCTTACCGCTCTCGGTTGCAACGCCGGCTGCTCGCCCTTCGTTCCTTCAGCGATAAAGCCCGATGAAACGGGTTCAATCGCAAAGCGCGGCAAATCGGCACTTCGGTCCGAACACGGCTAATTAAGGTGCGCGTGACGACACCGTTCGGTAGTGTGGCGGCCCCGGCGGATCAGCGAAAAGGACGGAGAATGACGCCCTTGCGAATGTCCTCGATTGCTATTGCCTGCCTGGCTTGGGTGCTGCTGCTTGGCCCCGTTTGCGCCCAGGCGCCACATCCGACCCAAGAGCATGCCCAGAGCGCGCCAGCCAAGGAAGCCGGACCGAAGGAGGCCTCGGCCGTTGCGTTGCCCGCTGACAGCACGTCGCAACACACGGCTAAGATCGGCGCGGAGCGGATCAGCTATACCGCGACGGCCGGTTCGCTGCCGCTCTATGGCAGCAAGGGCGAGGTCTCGGCCAAGCTGTTCTATGTTGCCTATACGCGCGACGCCGCCGCTGGCGCGCGGCCGCTCACCTTCGTTTTCAACGGCGGTCCGGGCGCTGCTGCCGCATTCCTGCATCTGGGTGCGATTGGGCCGCGCGTGCTCAATTTCAGCGCGAACGGGGCAGCCCCCGAGCAGCCGGTGCGGCTCGCCGACAATCCCGACAGCTGGCTGGCCTTCACCGATCTGGTCTTCGTTGATCCGGTCGGCACTGGCTACAGCCGTGCCACGGCCGAGGGCGAAGACGGCGAGAAGGCGTTCTACAGCGTGACGAAGGACGCCGACGCCATGGCCGACTTTGTCCGGCTTTATCTCACCCGCAACGACCGCGGGCTGGGGACGGTGTTCCTCGCGGGCGAGAGCTATGGCGGGTTCCGCGCGGTCCTTCTGGCAAACCGCCTGCTGAAAGCCGGCATTCAGGTGAAGGGCGCTATATTGATCTCGCCGGCCTTGGAGTTCGCGCTGATCCGCGGGGATGAGTATACGCTCTTGCCGCTTGCGCTTGCGCTGCCTTCGATCGCGGCCTCCAATCTGGAGCTGAAGGACGGGAACACCGCCTCCTTCGAGGGCTTGCGCGAAGTGGAGACCTTCTCCCGCAACGGCTATCTGCTGCACCTCGCCGCGGGCATCCGGCAGGATGACAGCGTGAATGCGCTACTTGAGCGTTATACCGGTCTCAGCCGTGACGTGGTCGCTCGCCACCATGGCCGGGTGTCGGCGTCACTGTTCCTGCGCGACTATCGGCAACGCAAAGACCTCTCCCTCAGTCGCTATGATGGCTCGATCGGCGCACCGCTGCCGCGGCCCGGCGACAATGACCATTTCGATCCGGTGCTGGACCGCGCCGTGACGGTGCTGACGCCCGCGATGACAGAATATGTTCACCAGGATCTCGGCTTTCGCACCGATCTCGAATACCGGCTACTCAACCGCGAGATCAGCGGCAAGTGGGACTACGGTACGACGCCGAACCGGCAGGGTTTCGTTGATTCGCTTGACGAGCTGCAGGAGGCCCGCACCCACAATCCGGCGCTGAAGATCATGATTGCGAATGGCTATACCGATCTGGTTACGCCTTATGGCGTCTCGCAATTCCTGGTGGATCAGCTCCGCCCTATCGCCGGGGCTGCAGCAATTGCGCTGCGGGTCTATCGCGGCGGGCACATGATGTATTTCCGCGGCGCCTCCCGGCATCAGCTTACGGACGATGCACAGGCGCTCTACCGCTCGGCGGCCGAGCCGGCGAGCAATTAGGGCGGTTGCTTTGTGCGCGTCATTGCAAAGGCGAAATCGATTGACAAATAGCCGGCCATGGCTTGCAAGTTGGTTGCACACAGAACGAATCACGACCCATGGCCATCACGCTGCACAGAGGCGATCTCCCTTCCGGGCTGGTTTTCGGCGACATCGTCGCGCTTGACACCGAAACCATGGGGCTCGATCCTCAGCGCGACCGGCTGTGCCTCGTGCAGCTTTCGCGCGGCGACAGCGACGCGCATCTGGTTCAATTTGAGCCGGGACGATACGAGGCGCCCAATCTGCGGCGCCTTCTGGCGGACCCATCGATCCTGAAGCTGTTCCATTACGGGCGCTTCGATATCGCCATGCTCTATAAGCATTTCGGCGTGCTCTCGGAGCCGGTGTGGTGCACCAAGATCGCTTCCAAACTGACGCGCACCTATACCGACCGGCACGGGCTGCGTGACCTGTGCCGCGAGTTGCTCGGTGTCGAGATCTCGAAGCAGCAGCAATCCTCCGACTGGGGTGCGCCTCACCTGACCGAGGAGCAGCTCGCTTATGCTGCTTCCGACGTGCTGCATCTGCACCGGCTGAAAGAGATCCTGGAAGGGCTGATCGACCGGGAAGGCCGGCGCGACATTGCGGAGGCCTGCTTCCGCTTTCTGCCGACACGGGCGCGGCTGGATCTTCTCGGCTGGGCAGCGGAGGAGATTTTCGCCCACTAGCGATTTAAGATTCTCGTGTGGCTTCAGGATCTGAAGTTCGCATCAGAGAGTGCTGCAATGATGGTGCGAGCTCTAGATCCGCCACACTAGGTGTTGCCTGGCCTTAATTTCGAGCTATCCATAGTCTCGCCTGCGTGCACGACGGAAATTGCCCTTAGCGACGTATCCTGTAAGCTGCAGGCGAGGGACCGAAGCGAAATTTATGGCGACAACATTACCCGTCCGTCCTGCGCAGCTGCGGTTTGGCGGCATCATCACCGCGCCGGACCGCACGCGCGCCTTTCGTGCCGCGCGCCGGCACAGCACGCTGGTGCGGCTGTTGAAGCTGCTGCTGCCGCTTGGCGCGCTCGGGGTGGTGGCGCTTTACGTGCTGCCCTCGCAGCTCACCGTTAAGACCAAGGGCGGCGAGGCCTCGGTGCAGGCGATTGATATCAGCTCGGGTGGCATCCGGATGGTCAATCCGCGGATCAAGGGCGTCCATGAGAAATACGGCGTCTACGACATCCGCGCCGACAGCTCCGTGCAGCACGTCAAAGAGCCGGAGCTGATGAACTTCGAGATCATCAATGCCGAAATTGTGTCTCCGAAGGGCGAGAAGACGGTGTTGACGGCGCCATCTGGAATCTACCATTCCAAGAAGGAGGAAATGACATTCGACAACGGCGTCACAATCGGCGGCGAGGCCGGAATAGCGGGCAAGCTGAAAACCGCGACGGCCTACATGAAGGAAAACCGGCTGATCTCGAAGGACCCGGTGCAGCTCGCCTATCACGGCCATACGATCGCCTCGGACAGCGTAGAGGTATGGACGAGCGAGAACAGGGCGATCTTCACGGGGAATGTCCGGGTCCATCTGGAGCGCGCCCAGACTGAGGGGAAGCAGCAATGAACACACGGGCGCGGGCGACTTGCCCTCCGGCCTTGCACGGGAGCCTCAAGGGCCTCGCCGTTCTCGGCATCGGCATTGCCGCGCTTTATGTCTGGCCGGCGAGTGTTGCGGCCCAGGCGCCTGGCACGGGGTTCGCCACGGCCTATTCCGCCAATGCCGGCAAGCCGGTGGACATCGAGGCCGACGTTCTCGAGGTTGACGACAAGAAGAAGACGGCGGTGTTCAAGGGCAATGTGTCCGCCACCCAAGGCGATGTGAACCTGAAGTCCAAGGAAATCTACGTCACCTACACATCGAGCGGCAACAAGACGGCTGGCACCACCAACAGCGATGCCGCCCCGATCGGCGGGGGTAACGGTGAGATTACGCGGATCGATGCCAAAGGCGATGTGTTCGTCACCACCAAGCCCAAGGAGGAGACGCAAAAGCCGCAGCAGGCCAAGAGCGACTGGGCGATTTTCGATGTGAAAAAGCAGCAAATCACGCTGGGCGGTGATGTGGTGCTGTCGCAGGGCGAAAACATTATACGCGGCAGCAGGCTGGTCGTCGATCTGACCACCGGGCTTAGCCGGTTCGAGAACTCCGGCGATGTCGGCGGCACCGGCCATCGCATGCGCGCCATCCTCACGCCGCCTCCGCAGAAGGACAAGGACAAAGAAAAAGACAAAGACAAGAACAAGGAGACCACCAACTAGGGCAGGTGAGGCACGCACCTCGCCGTGCCTGGCAGAGGGGACGCGCTCCGCTCGAGATCGCGTGCTCCTGCTTCTCCCTGCGGCGACTTTGAGGTTAACCTTTCATGCCATTGGCTCTATCTTGCTAGCAAATGGCATGCCAAGACTTTGGGCAACGGCATTGAATGGGGACCATGGATAGGGGAAATTCGCAAGCACGCATGAGAGCCGAAAGTTCGGCTGTCTCGCCCGTGCGACCCGCCCAGGAGATGCTGCCTCAGGCGCCGCGCCGCCGGCCCATGCCGGCGGCTGAGCACCTGCTCTCCGCCCATGGCATTACGAAAAGCTTCGGCAAGCGCCAAGTGGTGAAGGGCGTCTCTCTGGCGGTCGGCAAGGGCGAATCCGTCGGGCTACTCGGGCCGAACGGCGCCGGCAAGACCACGGTCTTTTACATGATCACCGGCCTGATCAAGCCGGACCAGGGCCAGGTGGTCATCGAAAACCGCGATATCACCCGCCTGCCGATGTACCAGCGGGCGCGGCTCGGCATCGGCTATCTGCCGCAGGAAGCCTCGATTTTCCGTGGCCTTACCGTGGAGCAGAACATCCGGGCGGTGCTCGAGGTGACGGAGCGCAGCCGAAAGGAGCGCGAGCGCCAGCTTGATGCGCTGCTCGACGAATTTCGCATAGCACGTCTGCGTAAATCGCCGTCCATCGCGCTCTCCGGCGGCGAGCGGCGCCGGCTCGAGATCGCGCGGGCTCTCGCTTCCCGCCCCTCCTACATCCTCCTGGATGAGCCTTTTGCCGGCATCGATCCCATCGCGATCGGCGATATCCGGGCCTTGGTCCGCCATCTCACTCAGCGCGGCATCGGCGTGCTGATCACCGATCACAATGTCCGCGAGACACTGGAACTCATTGACCGGGCCTACATCATCTATGATGGTAGGGTATTAACCGAAGGAACCCCGGCGGAGATCGTCGCCAACGAGGAGGTACGGCGTGTCTACCTCGGCGATATGTTCTCGCGTTGAGATTGTCGTGGTGTGGAGTTGGATAGTTAGAGGCGATGGTGCTCTCGACAAAGCTCGAGCTTAGACAGACACAGACCCTCGTCATAACGCCGCAATTGCAGCAGGCAATCCGGCTTCTCCAACTTTCCAATCTCGAGCTGCAGGCCTTTCTTGAGCGCGAAATCGAGCAGAATCCCTTCGTCGAATGGGATGAGACCCCGGGCGAGGATGGCGAACGTTCCAACGGCGAGGCCGCGCAGGAACAGCAATCTCCCGCGGAAACGCTTGAAAACGGCGCGGGAGGCGCGGAGAGTTTTGCCGACGCTGGCGAGAGCGCGCCGACCCGCCCGCTCGATGATCATGACGGCGAGCCATTCGAGAACGGCTTCGACCTGGCATCTGGCGCCTTTGAGGGGCTGTCAATGCGCAGTGCCTCCGGAGCCGCGACGAATGGCAGCGAAGGCTGGATGGAGGATTATGTCGCGCACGAAACCAGCCTGCGCGATCACCTGCGCGAGCAGCTTGGGCTAGCCATCTCCGACCCTGCGCGCTGGCTGATCGGCGAATACATCATCGATCAGATCGACGATGCCGGCTATTTCACCGGCTCGACCGAAGAGGTTGCCGAGCGGCTGGCATCACCTCTCGATTGGGTGGAGGAAACGCTTGCTCTGCTGCAGCGCTTCGACCCTGCCGGAATTGGCGCTCGCGACCTGGCGGAGTGCCTGGGACTGCAGCTCAAGGAGCAGAACCGCTACGATCCGGCGATGGCTAAGCTGCTTGCCCATTTGCACCTGCTCGCCGCGCATGATTTTGCCCGGCTGCGCCGCGTCTGCGAGGTGGATCAGGACGATCTGGCGGATATGGTCGCGGAGATTCGCGCCCTCGACCCGAAGCCCGGGCTGCGGTTCGGCATATCGCGGGTCGAAGCGATCGTCCCCGACATTTTGATCTCCGCCAATCCCCATGGCGGCTGGATCGTTCAGCTCAATCCGGAGACCCTGCCGCGCATTTCAGTGAACCAGAAATTCTATGCGAGCGCGCGCCGGGGCGCCAAATCCGAGCAGGACCGGGTCTATCTGCAGGGATGCCTGAGCACGGCCAACTGGCTGGCGCGGAGCCTCGATCAGCGCAGACGCACAATGCTGAAAGTCGCGCGCGAGATCGTGAAGCAGCAGGCGGCGTTCTTTCAGCAGGGCGTGCGCGGGCTCAGACCGCTCTCCCTGCGCGATATCGCCGACAAGATCGCCATGCATGAATCGACCGTGAGCCGGGTCACATCGAACAAATACATGCAGACGCCGCGCGGCACTTTCGAGCTGAAATATTTCTTCACCTCGGCGATCAGCTCCGCCTCACCAGGGGAGTCGCATTCTTCGGAGGCCGTAAAGCACCGGATCAAGCAGCTGATCGATGCCGAATCACCAAGGCGCGTGCTCTCGGACGACAAAATCGTCGACGTGCTGCGCGATGAGGGTATCGAGATTGCGCGGCGAACCGTGGCCAAATACCGCGACATCATGCGTATCCCATCCTCCGTCCACCGGCGCAGGAAGAAGAGCGCCTTACCTCCTCCGACGCCTCGATGGCAGGGTCAGCTCAGCGCGGAATAATCTTCGGTTGCGCTTGGTTTATTCTTCCCTCTTTGCCCAACTCGTATCACAATGGAGGAGCTATTTGACAAAGGAGGGGGTCTGGAATACGGTCGCGCCGGCTTGAGGGTGGCGAGGGAAGATACTGGCTCTGAGAACAGGGTCAGAGGTTAATAGGCGTTCTACGCAAGCGTACTCATAGCTGCTAATCTCCCTTAAAAAGCTAAAAATGACCATTCAAATAACTGGAAAAAACCTAGACCTTGGGTCTTCTTTGCGCGGTTACGTCACCGACCGACTTGAAAAAGCTTTCGACAAATACGGGACAGATGGTCTTGCCGGCCATATCTTCGTCGAAAAGGAGCACGGGCAGTTCATGACCCAGTGTTCTGTGCATCTGCGCTCCGGCTTGTCGCTGCAGTCGCAGGGGCGCGCTGGTGAGGCTTATGCCAGCGTCGACGAGGCGATGGACCGTCTCGAGAAGCGTCTGCGCCGCTATAAGCGCCGGCTGAAGAATCACCACAGCGCGACACGCAGCGATGAGGCCGATCTCACGGCGATCGACTACACGATCCGCCAGAGCGAGGACAACGAGGCGGAGGATGCCGAGCTGGCCCCCGCGATCGTTGCCGAAACGCAAATGGCGATACGGGAGCTATCCGTCGGCGACGCCGTGATGGAAATGGACCTGGCGGAAAAGGTTTTTCTTATCTTCAAGAATGCCAGCACCGGACGCGTAAATGTCGTATATCGTCGTCGAGACGGGAATATCGGGTGGATCGATCCGGACGGGCTCCCGGCGCAGCAAAAGGAACGGCGCAGCTAGCCGGGCGCAGACTGCGCAGCTTCGGGGGTGAGCGAGCGTGTGGGAAAGACTATGGATCTAAGCGATCTCATTACGCCGTATGGCGTCATACCAGCCTTGAAGGCCAGCAATAAGAAGCAGGCGATTCAGGAGTTGTCCGTGCGCGCGGCACAGCTGACCGGTATCGATGAGAGCGAGATTTTTCACACGCTCTTGCAGCGTGAGCGGCTTGGCTCGACGGGGGTCGGCAATGGTATTGCCATCCCGCACGGCAAGATCAACACGCTAAAGCATATTGTGGGGTTGTTTGCCCGGCTCGAGGAACCGATCGAATTCGACGCGATCGATGAAGAGCCGGTGGACCTTGTGTTCCTGCTGCTGGCGCCGGAGAATGCCGGAGCCGATCATCTCAAGGCGTTGGCGCGGATTTCACGGCTGATGCGCGAGCCGAGTGCGGTGAATAAATTACGCTCGTCCCGCGATAAGGAAGCACTTTACGCTGTCCTGACCGAGCCGGCGGCATCTCACGCCGCCTGACTCCGGGTGCCCTGTCACTTCTTAGCGGCGGGGCGGCGTCCACCTTAGTGAACGCTCACGACATCCAGATTTTGCTCCTTTGCGCTGCCGATTGCGGCAAAACGCGTATCGGTGAGCGCAATCGCGCGCCCGTCAGCACCATGCACCGCGAAAATCTCGATGCCCTCCGGGATTTTTACCTCCGGAAACCGATCGCGCGCTTCCTCGGAGCTCATCTCACGAATATAGGCAACTTCACCCTCGCCAAGCGAGGCGAACTCGATTTCGGACAGGGGAGGAGTAGTCAAGCTGGGGATCATTTTTTCCATAGTCCCTCTCTCCAACGTCATTGTGCAGGGCGGAACGAGAGAATGCAACGCTGATTGGCCACGTTCATCCACGCTCATGGATTTCAATTCTGCTGGTACGCCGAACTCGGCGCCGGCCGCCAGAGCTCAATAGCAAGGAGACCCTCGCTCATACTTGCGGACTGTACAGTCAGTCCATCTGCCAAAAGGAAACCGCGCTGGAACTGTCTGGTTGCAATCCCGCGGTAAAGATAAACCCCGGATGCATCATTTTCCTGTTTGCCGCTCACAATGAGCTGATTGCCCTCAAGCGTGATCTCAAGCTGATCTTTGGCAAATCCGGCAACCGCCAGCACAATCCGGATCAGTTCGCCGTCCGGGGCGACGATGCGCTCGACATCGTAAGGGGGGTAACCTTCTGTCGCCTTCGGTGCGCTATCGAAGGCCCGCTCGACCTCATCGAACCCCAAGAGAAAGGGGTTTCTAACCGTTTGCGAACGCGACATCTGCAAAGCCCTTTGAAAAAGCGACTTCTCTGCCGAGTGGCGCGTCTTCCCTGGATGGCTGAGCCCTTCTGGCACTCAGCGCCACCGATACGATAATATAGGGCAGGCGGCACTTCATTCAAGAAATGGGTTTTGGGCAGCCCAGAGTCCGATTGCGCCGCCTAAATCGACAACTCACCGCTCGGGCGCTTCTCCTGCTTCACCTCGGCCCGGGTCGAGGCCCCAGCATGTGGCCGGCGCAGCGACTCCACGATCACCGGCAGAGCGCAGGCGCCGGCGGCGATTGCGACTGCGAGCAGCACTGTCGCCCCCGAGCCGACGGCCCAGGATATGCCGAGCAGGAGGACCGACGCGAGACGCGCGAGCGCGGTTCGATAGCCGCCGGCTGCGTCGGAGGTTCGCGCGAACAGGTCGATCATTGCCAGCCAAAAGAAGACCGCGATGCCGGCGACATGCAGCAGCCGCTGATTGGCGGCCTCGATTACCATCCCGGGTTCCTGTCCCATAATGGGATCGAACGACACGCCGAGCGCTGCCACGCTCATCGTCAAAGGCAGGTGCAAATAGGTCCAGAGCCGGGCACGGCCCTTGCGGATCGTCGAGCCAGCGATGTCGCCGTAATAGGCCCAGAACACGGCGCCGGTGAATACCAGCGCGAGAAGACTGAGCGCGGCGGTTTGCGCAGTTAGCCCAGGTCCTGCGACCAGGCCGCTCACCATTTTGATGAAGGATTCGCCCAGCACGATCAGGGTGAGTTGGCCATAGCGCTCCGATAGCCGGCCGGCATCGAGGGAAAGAGTGTCGCGCAGCGCCTTCTTGTCCTGTAGGAGGCCGGTCCCGAGTTCGGTCGCGACGGCAAGAGCCCAGATGCCGAACCGCCAGGGTTCGGGCAGGAGTGCCGAAAGGGCCCAAAGTAGCGCCCCGGCGGCAAAGCCACCTGCAAAGCGCAAAGCCACCGGCCGGCCTTTGGCGTCGCGCCAGGCAAGATCGGCATAGAGTGCGGCAATGCTGCCACGGGCGAGCGCATAGAGCAGCGCAAAGGTCGCCGTATGGGCGAGAGTCCCGCGTCCGGCGAGCACGCCCAGCATCGCCACCGCAAACAAAAATAAAAAGACGATGAGCCGCGCGGTTACATCGTCCGTCTCGCGCCGGGCGAAGTGGATCGTAATGCCGCTCCAGGCCCACCACAGAAGGGTAAAAAACAGCGTGAACTCGGCAAGTCCGGTAATGCCGAGATTGGCGACGAGCCGGTCTCCTGCCTGGATCAGTGCAGCAATAAAGACAAGATCGAGGAACAGCTCGATCCAGGAGATGTCAGACGACTGCTTCGGATGCCGGTCTTCATGGCCGAAGTCGGAATCGAGGTCAACCATGGCGCCTGCTTTCCTTAACGGCCGTTTTATTACGCCCGCCGCTTCAATGCGCGGCTTCGACCGAAATGAGGGCGAGCTGAATTTGTTCCATGGGGGGTACCGGGGAGGGGAACGACAAGGGCGGCGTCTCAGGCTCCCGGCGCGGGCCCGGTTAGGACACGCAGCACATTTTCGACGGTGACTTCGCAGACGCGCCGGCTCGATTCGATCGTCGAAGCCGCGATATGCGGCGTCAGCAGCAAGTTCGGGGCGCCTACAAACAGCGCGCGCGTCGCTTCACTGATCGGCTCTTCCTGAAGCACGTCCAGTGCGGCGCCGCCCAAATGGCCGCTGTGCAGCGCGTCGGCGAGCGCCGCCTCGTCCACGATGCCGCCGCGCGCGCTGTTGATCAGCACGGCGCCAGATTTCATAAGCGCCAGCGCATCCGGTCCGATCAAACCGCGGGTTCGGGCGTTCAGCGGGCAATGGATGCTGATCACGTCCGCCCGCGCCAGGAGATCGGCCAGGGTAACGCGCTCAGCGATCTTCCACGCCTTATGGTCGGCGGGGACACTCGGGCTGTGGGCGATCGGACGAAAGCCGAGGGCGCGCGCTTTGCGCGCCGTGATTTCCCCGATCGCGCCGAGGCCGATGATGCCGAAAACTTTTCCTTCCGCCTCATGGCCAAAGCTGAGTTCATCACGCGGCCAGTCCCCCGTCAAAATCCGCTGCGTGGCGAGATAGCCTTTGCCCCGCAGCAGCAGAAGGGCGGCCGTAATCGCGTATTCCGCGACCGCGACGCTGTTCGCGCCGGTCGCCGGGCACACTTCGATGCAGCGTTCCTTGCATGCAGCGACATCGACATTGTCGAGGCCGACGCCGTGTCGGCCGACCACGAGCAGCCGCGGCGATGCGGCGATTAGCGCCGCATCCACTTTGGTGGCGTTGCGCACGATAATCGCCAGGGCGTCGGCCATCGCGGCCTCGAGCGCTTCACGGTCGCGCCAGAGCTCGGGCCCGTAATGCACGCTGTAGTGGCCCTTCAGCCGCTCTACAGGCGCAAGGTCGATGGATTCGGCGATGACGATATCAGCCATGAAACTGCTGGAGTGCGATTAGCGGAAGGTGTTGGCGTAGCGGGTGCGCAGCTCGTTCTTCTGCACCTTGCCCATAGTGTTGCGCGGGAGATCAGCTGCGAAGAACACCCGTTTGGGCTGCTTGAACTTGGCGAGACGCGGAGCAAGGTGGGCCTGGATGTCCGCCTCCGCAAGCTGGGCGTTCGGCCTGGTCACGACGACCGCCGCAACACCTTCGCCGAAATCGGGATGCGGCAGGCCGATGACGGCGGATTCCACCACACCGTCGATGCCGTCGATTTCGGTCTCGACCTCTTTCGGATAGACGTTGAAGCCGCCGGAGATGATCAGGTCCTTGCCGCGCCCGACAATGTGGAAATAGCCCTGCTCGTCGATCTTGCCGAGGTCGCCGGTGATGAAGAAGCCGCCCTCGCGGAACTCGGCTGCAGTCTTTTCCGGCATCTGCCAGTAGCCCTGGAACACGTTCGGCCCCTTCACCTCGATGACGCCGATCTCGCCCTGCGGCAGCACCGCGCCGGTCTCGGGATCGGTGACGCGCATCTCGATCCCCGGCAGCGGGAAGCCGACCGTGCCAGCGCGGCGGTCGCCCTCATAGGGGTTGGAGGTATTCATCGTGGTCTCGGTCATGCCGTAGCGCTCGATGATGGCGTGGCCGGTGCGCTCGCGGAATTCACGGTGAGTTTCGGCGAGGAGCGGCGCGGAGCCGGAGATGAACACGCGCATATGGCTGACGAGGTCGCGGGTGAAGTCCTCGCGCTCGAGTAGGCGGGTATAGAAGGTCGGCACGCCCATCATGGCGGTCGCCCGCGGCAGCAGGCGGATCGCCTGATCGACGTCGAAGCGGGGCAGGAACAGCATCGAGGCGCCCGCGATCATCGCGACATGGGTGGCAACGAACAGTCCATGGGTGTGGAAGATCGGCAGAGCGTGCAACAGCACGTCGCCCTCAGAGAAGCGCCACACTTGCGTGAGGGTCAGGCTGTTGGAGGCGAGATTGGTGTGGCTGAGCATCGCGCCCTTGGCACGGCCGGTGGTGCCGGAGGTGTAGAGCATCGCGGCCAGATCATCGCCGCCCCGCGCCACTGTCTCAAAATCGGACGAGGCCGTTTTCACCGCGGTCATGAAGCTGCCGGATCCATCCGCGCCAAGTGTCGCCTGCGCGATGCCGAGCTTGTCCGCGAGGCCTGCGGCTTCGACCGGCGCGCCGGGTGCGCAGACGAACAGCGAGGGCTTGGCATCCTCCAGGAAATAGCCGACTTCAGGCGGCGTATAGGCGGTGTTGAGCGGCAGGAACACCGCGCCAACGCGCACCGTGCCGAGATAAAGCGCGATGACGTCGGGCGATTTCTCGACTTGCGCCGCCACCCGGTCGCCGGGCTTGACGCCATGGGCTAGCAGCGTATTGGCGACCCGGCTGGTCTCCTCCAACAGCGCCGCATAGGTGAGCTGCCGCCCGCCAGGCACATCCAAGCAGACTTTGCTGGAGCTGACCGTCGCCCCTAATACGGTGTCGAACAGGATATTCGCCATGAGCGCGTCCGCGGAAACAAGGAGGACCGCCGCAAACCATGCTGTTACTTGCGGCATTTTCTTGCATCAATCACCACTCTCGCAAAGCGCGTGTCAAGGCTCTTGCCGGGGTCGATTTCTTACGGTGTGACAAGGGCCGGCTCTTTGCGTGCCAGCTCACAACCCTCGACCGTCTCCCGGATCAGGCAGTCTACGACGCTGCAAAGCGCTTCGTGCTCGCTCGCACCATCGTCAATGGCGTTTTGATAGGTCGCGAGCTGGCGGTCGGCGCTGGTGCGACGCGTCAAAACGGTGCGTAAATGAGCGATTTCCTGCGTACAACCGAGCGCAGCCGCGTCCTCTCGCGTTAGCTCTAAAAGTTCGTCCACCAGATCGGCGAACGGCACCAGCTCGATGCGGCCAAAATCAATGAGGTGCTCGTCGATGCCGTAGCGTTGCGCGCGCCACCGATTTTCCATAATCAAAAAGTGCGTGTACGATCGCCAGCGCTGGTTTTGACGCCTCAAGCGATAAAGCATGCGGCAGAGGCAAAGATAGAGCGCGGCGATGGCAACCCCGTCGTCAAGCAGGGGGCAGAGATCGGTGACGCGCATCTCCAGCGTCGGGAAGCGAACGGAGGGGCGCAGATCCCACCAGATCTTGGTTGCGTCCTCGATCAGCCCGGCATCCACCAGCACGCCGATGGTGCGCTGATATTCGGCATGGCTGGTAAAGTATTCCGGCAGCCCGGTACGCGGCAGCTCATCGAAAATCGACAGCCGGTAGGATTTGAGGCCGGAGATCTGCCCTTTCCAAAAGGGCGACGACGTCGATAGCGCGAGCAGATGCGGCAGGAAATAGCTCATCTGGTTCATGATATCGATGCGCAGGTCCTCGTCCTCTATGGCGACGTGGACATGCATGCCGCTGATCAGCATGCGCCGGGCGATCATCTGCAAATCCGCAGCGATCACGTGGTAGCGCTCCTTATCGGTGCGCTGCTGAGTATCCCATTTGGCAAAGGGATGCGTCGAGGCCGCAATCGGGGCGATACCGTAATGGCCGGCAAGATCGGCGATGGTGGCGCGCATCTCGCAGAGCTGCTGGCGCGCCTCCGCTATCGAGTGGCACACTTTGGTGCCGACCTCGATCTGCGAGCGCATGAACTCGGGGCTGACCTGGCCCACGGCATCCAGCGCGCGCTGACAATCGTCCAGCAAACGCGAAGGGGGATCGGCAATGAGATCACGGCTAGCTTTGTCAACGAGGAGATACTCTTCCTCTATGCCCAAGGTGAAGGACGGTTCGCGAAGACCCATACAGCCTCTTCAAGTGGCCGTTCACGGCAGGCGTGAACCCGTCGCCCATTTTAGACGAGTTTTTCCAGAAAAGCACCGGCGAGGTAAGCAACTCCCGCAGCGGCGAGGCCGATGATCGTGGTTTCCGCGCCGGCATACCACCACGCCTTTGGCGACCAGCGCGAGCGCACCGAGCCGATGGCGAAGAAAACGAGGCCGGTCATGACAATGGAGAGCGGCACGGGATAGGGCAGGCCGATCGCAAACGGCAGGATCGGAACCGCGCCGCAAAGCACGAACGCCAGGAAGGTCACCGCCGCCGAGACCGGGGCCGAGCGCGTGACTGGTGGCAGGCCGTGTTCCTCGGTCATCATGGTGGCAACCCAGCGCTCGCGCTCGGCGGTGATGACGCCCACCGCCCGCTCCAGATCGCGGCCGGCGAAACCCTTGGCCTCGAAAATCTGCCGCACCTCCTCGCGCTCACCTTCCGGGTGCAGTTCGACATGGCGCTCCTCCATGCGCCGCGTGTGCTCATATGCCTCGATTTCGGATCGCGTGGAGGTGAAATTGGCGGCCGCCATGGAGAAGCCGTCAGCAAGGATATTCACAACACCGAGGATGAGCACAGCGCGGGTTGGCATGTCCGCGCCGACGACGCCGGAGACGATGGCGAAAGTCGTGATCGCGCCGTCGATGCCGCCATAGATCCAGTCGCGCAGATAAGAGGGCGCCGGGCCTTGGGCAAGGCGTTCGGCGATTTGCTCCGGTTCGTGACTGTGTTCGAGAGTCCTGTGAGGCATGGCATTTTTGGCAGGAGATCAATGAGTAGCGCCGCTTCTATGGAGACGTTCCGGTGCGGAGTAAAGGGCAGTAACCAGGTGCGAAGGCTGATTTCATCGCACAATGTTGTTAAAAGCGCTTGTACAAGACTGTTCTACAGTCCGCAGCCTACGGTGTAGCGCAAAGGAATGCATTGCCCATGACGCTCGAGAGATCCGGCCGCGAGCAAAGGCGCTATTCGGCGACGCAAACGGAATTGCTGATCGAACGCGCGATCTTGGCGGCCGGGTGAATCCTGGTCGTCTGTTTTAGGGTTGCAATGTCGGAGTTCAGCCCGGCTTCACCCACCGAGCTCGCCTCCCCTAGCCAGCTTCGCCTTGATGGCATATAACCAGCGGGCCTGACGGCCTCGCATACCCGTGCCCTGGGGCGCACGAGGCGGGCGCCGCAATTTCACGCGCAAGATCAAGGAGCGAAAACCCATGGCCAGCTCATGGACCGCGGAAAGTTGGCGCAACAAGCCCATCGAGCAGGCGCCGGTCTATCCGGATGCCGCTGCGCTGGCCGCTGTCGAAGCCGAGCTTGCCACCTTCCCGCCGCTGGTTTTTGCAGGTGAGGCGCGCGAGCTGAAACGCGAGCTGGGAGAGGCCGCCTCGGGCCGTGCCTTCATGCTGCAGGGCGGCGACTGCGCCGAAAGCTTTGCCGAGCATGGCGCCGATAATATCCGCGATTTCTTCCGCGTGTTTCTGCAGATGGCCGTCGTGCTGACCTATGCCGGCGGCTGTCCGGTGGTGAAGCTCGGCCGCATTGCCGGCCAGTTCGCCAAGCCCCGCTCGACGCCGACCGAGAAGAAAGGCGACGTGGAGCTGCCGAGCTATCGCGGCGACATCGTCAACGACATTGCATTCACGCCCGAAAGCCGCCAGCCTGATCCGCAGCGCCTGCTCAAGGCCTATCGCCAGTCCGCGGCAACGCTCAATCTGCTCCGCGCCTTCGCCCAGGGCGGTTTTGCGGACCTGGAGCGCGTGCACCAGTGGACGCTCGGCTTCCTCAAGGACAGCCCGGCCGGCGAGCGCTATCAGGAACTGGCCGACCGCATCGGCGACAGCCTGATCTTCATGCGCGCCTGCGGCGTGACGCCGGAGAAAATGCCAGAGCTGCGCACGACCAGCTTCTATACCAGCCATGAGGCGCTGCTGCTCGGCTATGAGCAGGCGCTGACCCGCGTCGACTCGACGAGTGGCGGCTGGTATGCGACGTCCGGCCATTTTATCTGGATCGGCGACCGCACGCGCCAGCTCGACCACGCCCATGTGGAGTTCTTCCGCGGCATCCAAAATCCGATCGGGCTGAAATGTGGCCCCTCGCTGAAGCCCGACGACCTGATCCGCCTGATCGATGCGCTCAATCCCAAGAATGAGCCGGGCCGGCTGACGCTGATCACCCGGTTCGGCGCCGAGAAGGTTGGCGATCATCTTCCCGCGCTGATCCGCGCCGTGCAGCGAGAGGGCCGCAATGTGGTCTGGTCCTGCGATCCGATGCACGGCAATACCATCAAGGCGGCGAGCGGTTTCAAAACGCGGCCCTTCGATATGGTTCTCAGCGAAGTTGATCGCTTCTTCGACGTGCATCGCGCCGAAGGCAGCTATCCGGGTGGCCTGCATGTCGAAATGACAGGCAAGGATGTCACCGAATGCACAGGCGGCGCCCAGCTCATCACCGATATGGACCTGTCCGACCGCTATCACACGCACTGCGATCCGCGGCTGAATGCCAGCCAGGCGCTGGAGCTGGCTTTCCTGGTCGCAGAGCGCCTGCGCCGTGATCGGGCCGTGCCAGTGGCGCCTGCGGCAATGCACTTCTAGCCGCGCTTGCGCCACTCCTGCCAACTGTGTAGGAGTGGCGCTGACGGTTTACTCGTAATCAGGGTGGGGGAAGGCCGGCGTATGGCCCAGCTGCTCAGGACGTCCGCGTTCAAGAAGATCATGCCGACCGATCTCACCAAGACGGTGGGAGAGACGGTTGCTGAGGCGATCACCAACCGCAAGAGCGATCCGGAGAAGGACAAGGAAGCCGACAGCCCCTGGCAGGGAATGCCAGCACCGATAATCGCCGCTCCGCCCCCGGAGCCGGCATCCGGCTGGCCGATGCCGCTTGCCGAATTCCGCCATGGCCATTACCTCGAGCCCGGCGACATCTTGCTGACCACGCGGCTGGAGAGCTTCTTTGCCTTTCTCGTGAAGCGCTTCGATAACAGCCGCTTCGCGCATGCGGCGCTCACCTTTGTCACGCCCCGCCATTATCCAGGCGTCGATCGCACCTATCTCATCGAGGCGACCTTCAGCGGCGTCGACCTGACCGCGCTGTCCGAAATCGTCGCGCCGACGAAGGTCTACGCCGATACCAAGGACAAGCCGCGCTATGTTGTCGGCATCAAGCGCCTGGAGTCGGATTGGTTTGCACCGACAATGCGGCCGATGGTCGGCGGGCGGATGCTCCGCTTCATCAAGGACGACGACTACAATTTCTCGCTCCTGGCGGCACTCGCCTTCAAAAACAACTCCTATCTGTTCCGGTTGCGCGACAAGCTGTTCGGGCGCGCGCCGACCGTCGCCGATTTCCTAAAACGCAGCAAAAAATTCGCGCCGGTCGAATTCATCTGTTCTGGCTTCGTGCAATACGCCTATGTCGATATGGTTCGCGCCGCCGTCGAGCGGGGGCTGCTCGCTACCGACATCGCGGAACAGGCGCGCGATGATGTGCTGTTCGCGCCCTGGGCGAGCCCTGCATCCTCGATGGAGGATTTGATGGCGGTCAAGCCGCTGGAGCTGGCTTCGAGCCCGCGTCTCAAGTGGAAATACCTGATCTACGGGGGGCAGGTCCACAAGGTCACTTGCGACGACGACGTCTATCAGATCTTCGACAAGATCAACGCCGAACCGCGGCGCGTCTATGAGGCCTAACCTGGTAAGCTTGTCTTATGCCCGACACCGCTGACGCCCTTCGCATCGCCCTCGCACAGCTCAACCCAATCGTCGGCGACATCTCCGGAAATGCCGAACTCGCGCGGCAGGCGCGGGCCGAAGCCGCAAAAAAGGGCGCCGATCTCCTTGTGCTCTCCGAGCTGTTTCTGGTCGGCTACCCGCCCGAAGATCTGGTGCTGAAACCGGCCTTCATTCGCGCCGCGAGGGATGCAACGGAAATGCTGGCGGCGGAGACGGCGGATGGCGGGCCGGCCGTGCTGCTCGGTACGCCGTGGCCCGGCGAGGAGAAGCCGCATAATTCCGTCGCCCTCCTGCATGAGGGGCGCGTCGCCGCGGTCCGGCATAAGGTTGACCTGCCGAATTACGGCGTATTCGACGAGAAGCGCGTATTCGCGCCGGGTCCAATGCCGGGTCCGATCAATTTCCGCGACGTGCGCATCGGGGTGCCGATCTGCGAGGACATTTGGCGCGAGGAGGTCTGCGAGTGCTTGGCCGAGACCGGCTCAGAGCTGCTGCTCTCGCCCAACGGCTCGCCCTACACGCGCACTAAGGTTGACACGCGCATGCGCCTCTCGGTCTCCCGCGTCGCGGAGACAGGGCTTGCGCTTGCCTATGTCAATCAGGTCGGCGGCCAGGACGAGCTGGTGTTCGACGGCGCCTCTTTCGTGCTGAACAAGGGCGGCGCGCTCGCCATGCAGATGCCGGCCTGGGTGCCTGCGGTGGCGCTCACGGAATGGGTGAGGCAGTCCGATGGCTGGCACTGTAAGGCCGGCGAGCGCGTGCTGCTCGAGGAGGGCGAGGCCGCGGCCTATCGCGCCTGCGTTCTCGGGCTTCGCGACTATGTGCGCAAGAACGGCTTTCCGGGCGTGGTGCTAGGCCTCTCCGGCGGCATCGACTCCGCGCTCACGGCAGTGATGGCGGTCGATGCGCTCGGGGCCGAGCACGTGCACTGCATCATGATGCCCTACCGGTATACCGCGGGCGAGTCGCTGCGCGATGCCGAAGCCTGCGCGAAGGCGCTTGGCGTGCGTTATGACGTATTGCCGATCTTCACCGCGGTCGAGGGGCTTGAGGAAAGCCTCGCGCCGCTGTTCGCCAATCTGCCACGTGACATCACCGAGGAGAACCTGCAGTCGCGGGCGCGCGGGACCATTCTGATGGCGGTCTCCAATAAGTTCGGCTCGATGGTGGTCACGACCGGCAATAAATCCGAAGTGTCTGTCGGCTACGCCACGCTCTATGGCGACATGAATGGCGGGTTCAACCCGATCAAGGACCTGTACAAGATGCAGGTCTATGCGCTTTCGCGCTATCGCAACCGGGAACATCCGCCGGGGTGCCTCGGCCCGGCTGGTATCGTCGTTCCGGAGAACATCATCACCAAGGCGCCGACCGCCGAGCTGCGCGAGAACCAAAAGGACCAGGATTCGCTGCCGCCCTATGAGGTGCTGGACGACATCCTCGAATGCCTCGTGGAACGGGAGATGCCGCTTGCGGACATCATCGCGCGCGGGCATGACCCTGAAACTGTGAGGCGCGTCGAGCGGCTGCTCTATATCGCCGAGTACAAGCGGCGGCAGGCCGCGCCTGGCGTAAAGATCACCGATCGCAATTATGGCCGCGACCGGCGCTATCCGATAACAAACCGGTTCCGCGAAAAACTATGAACCCCGTCGTCCGTTTTGCGCCGAGCCCGACGGGTCTCCTCCATGTCGGCAATCTGCGGCCCGCTTTGCTGAACTGGCTGTTTGCGCGCCGCGAGAACGGCGTGTTCCTGTTGCGCTTCGACGATACCGATACTGAGCGTTCGCGCGATGAATATGTCAACGCGATTCAGGAGGACCTGTCCTGGCTTGGCCTCGAATGGGACCTCGAAGCCCGCCAGTCGGAGCGCTTTGAGATTTATGCCGAGGCGACAGCGCAACTCAAGGCCGCCGGACGGCTCTATCCTGCCTATGAGTTGGCGAAGGAATTGGAGCGCCGGCGCAAGCGCCAGCTTGCCCGAGGCCTCCCCCCCGTCTATGACCGCGCCGCGCTGAAGCTGACGGCATCGGAGCGTGCCGACCTCGAGGCCAGCGGACGCAGGCCGCATTGGCGTTTTCTGTTGGAAGACCGCACCGTCGCCTGGGATGACGCCATACGGGGGGAGCAGACCATCGAGGCCGGCTCGCTCTCCGACCCGGTGCTGGTGCGCGAGGACGGCAGCTATCTCTATACTCTGCCAAGCGTGGTCGACGATATCGGCTTCGGCATCACTCACATCATTCGGGGCGAGGATCACGTCGCCAATACGGGGGTGCAGATCCAGATCTTCGAGGCGATGGGCGCGACGCCGCCGACCTTCGGCCATCACAATCTGCTCGTGGGCGCTGACGGTCAGGCGCTGTCCAAGCAACTCGGCTCGCTGTCGCTACGTTCGTTGCGCCAGGAAAAGCTCGAGCCACTGGCCGTGCTCAGCTATTCGGCGACCATCGGCACCTCGAACCCGGTTGCGCCGTATAAGAGTTTAACCGCACTTGCACGTGCTTTCGATTTGATGAAACTTTCACGTGCGCCTGCGCGCTTCGACACCGAAGAGTTGCGCTCGATCAATGCCAGGCTACTGCATGAGCTGGCATATGAGGAGGTGGCAAATCGTCTGGCAGAGCTTGGCATCATGAATGGAAGAGCGTTCTGGGAGGCTGTGCGCCCCAATCTGCGGGTGTTCGCCGATGTCGCCACGTGGTGGCATGTCGTCGCCGGGCCAATCGAACCGAAGATCACTTCGCCCGATCTGCTGAAGGCGGCCCGCGACATGCTTCCCCCCGCGCCCTGGACACAGGCGACCTGGAATGAATGGACACAGGCGGTCAAGTCAGCGACCGGCATAAAGGGAAGAGATCTGTTTCATCCCTTGCGACTTGCGCTGACCGGTCACGAGACCGGGCCGGAGTTGAGGATGCTGTTGCCGCTCATCGGCCGGGAAAAAGCTGAAGCCCGGCTTGCAGGACGAGCAGGCTAGGAAATGTTGTGCGCCTCCTTTATTTTGGGCCTCGGTCGCGCTCTGGCGCTACATCTTGCATATCGGTATCTCAGAGCTTGAAGAAATATCTTCCGTTTCGGATCAGGACAGACGTGAGAACATCGTCTATAATGCGTTGGGCCGGTGGGGGAGTTATCGGATACGGCGTCGCTCTGTCGCACTTACGATTCAGGTTTCTTTTCCGCGTCAACTTGCAGCGGGCCGGTGCGGTCTTGTGGAAGCAAATGCGCGATAGGGATGTTATTTGGGGCCGCGAGGCTTTGCTCTTTGGCCGTAGTGTCATCGCAGCCTCGGCTCTTGCCTCGACGCTGCTCTGTCTGCGCGGGGGGCCGGCCGAGGCCGGCAGCATGGAGCAATTCTTCACCTATCCGCGGCTCGCCGACAAGAATGCCAGCTTGAGGACCGCCTCCGACGCGCTGAAGCTCTCGCAAGACCAGGCCGTCTGGACGGCGCTCGCCTTCGAGGATAACGAGCAACTCCGCCACCTCTTGAAAACAGGCGTCAATCCCAACAAGCCGGAAGAGCTGTCGCTAATGACCCCGCTTATGGCGGCAGAAACGCTTCCGCTCGCCTGGAGCCTGATCGAGGCCGGCGCCGACCCGAACGCGCGCGACCGGACCGGCAAGACGGCCCTCCACTACGCAACCAAATTGCGCGAAGCCGCCTCGATCCTGCCGCTGTTGGTCAGGGCGGGCGGCGATATCAATGCAAGGTCGGACGAACCGGAGGCGATCACGCCCCTGTTTTGCGCCGTCGAGAACTATATTGAGAGCCCCAAAGCCGAGGAAGCCGGGCTGGTCGTACGCGTCCTCGTCCGCCTTGGCGCCGACATCAACGCCACCGACAGCAAAGGGGCTACGGTTCTGGCGATCGCCGCGGCGCATAACAAGCCGGAACTGATCAAGCTGCTCGTCGAGCTTGGCGGCGATCCGACTAGGCGCATGACCAATGGCCGCACGCCGCTGGACTACGCCGAGCAAGCAAACGCCACCGACGCCATTCAATTGCTGGCAGGCCGCACGGCGCCTTCCCCAACCCGATAATACGCCCTTTGCCGACGATCTGGCCAAAGCTGACGGAGGAACTCCGCCTCAGCGATGGCAGCACGCCACCTTGCGTCGTCGGAGCGATCGCCAACGCCATCTACAACGCCACGGGCCGGCGCCTGCGTGAGTAGCCGTTTACGCCCGGCAATTGCTGTAATCTGGGCACGGCTCTCTCGGACAGGCGTGGCGCCGAAATCGGACTTTGTGCGGGCAACTGGCGTCTACTGCGCCCAGGCGGGCGACGGTGAGGAACCCGGTGCGACGCCCCTCGTCAACGCCAATGCTGACGGCAGGGAGCTGAGCCCCGTTAGCCGGCGCCGACATCTGCGATCAGGATGGGCGGCAACCAGAAACAGCGTCTGGGGGACTTATCCACAGGTATCCCGCAAGGCTCGTCCGCAGGCAGACGGATGATCAGCTCAACCTTTGAAGAATTTGGCTGGGGGACTAGGATTCGAACCTAGACTGACGGAGTCAGAGTCCGCTGTCCTACCGTTAGACGATCCCCCAGCAGCACAAGGATAGATGTAAGCATCCGTCCAGCGCTCTGCCAGACGGTTCAGAGCGTGTAACACAATTCGGCCCGCTGGCAAAGGGCGCCGGCTTGCTGAATGTGGGGAATGCCCAGCTGATAGAGTTGAGGGGCGCGGCGCCTCGTCACAAGCAGACGCCCAATCGTAAACCCCAGATGCAAAGGCCGACTTGCCGCGGCTGTTAAATGCCGCCCGGGCCCCGCCAGGCCGGCTGCAGGTCATCGGGGCGAAGCGTCTGCTGCGAGACGGCTGCGGTGGATGAAATGGCCCCAGTACTGCTCACGCCCTGCATATCGGCGTCACGACGGCGCTCGCGAGGATTCCCGCCCGGCCCAGTTGATCGGACCATGTCCTCCAGAATTTCGGCCGCGGTGCGCATCTTGTGGATGATGGTCTCGAAAAGGGCTGCCGTTTTCTCGCACACCTGCGGATTGCGGTCGCAGAAGCTGCCGAGATCGGAGACGGTTCGGCCGGCCGCGGTGTAGAAGTCCAGCTTCTCCTTGTCGTTGGTCGGCATCAGCAGAAGGATCAAGAAGATCCAGAAAGCGGCTCTGACGAAAAACATGGCATAGCCCGTGTTTCACTATGGATCAGGGCACTTCTTATCAGGATAGCGGCTAAGCAACCGGCAAACCGGGCAGAAGCATTTTAGTAAAAGCGTCGTAACGGCAAATTTGAGCAGGGCGCTCTCCTGGACGGCGCCACAGTTGATTGGGAGTTTGTATTCCCGCTGAATTGCACCTTCGGATGAATGTTAAGCTAGCTTTTACGCCTGTTGCGCTAAGAGAAGGAGACAACAAGTTTTATTTACCAATTCAGCATGACACCGTTCCGAATGCGTCTCCTGGTGTTTGCGTTTTTGGCCATAGCAACGGCGATATCGGTCAATGCCATCTACCTGCAGACCCCGCCCCAATTTGCCGCGCGTGCCGGCCGCAGCTCGAAACAGAACATCGTCGATGCGGGGACCGCGAATGCTGCAACACGGGCCCGTGCGCTGATGACGGCGGCGCTGCCGGGCTATGGCGGCGCGTCATCTGCGACAACCACGGCAAAGGAAGCGCCACGCAAGCCTGCCGCCGCTGCGCCTGCCGCGCCCGGTGAAAAAGCCTCCTCGCCAGCAAAGGGCGCCAAGTCCGAGCCGACTGCCCTCGTCCGATTACTGCAAAGAAAGCTTGCGCGGTTCGGCTATTCCTCGCTGCCGCAGGACGGGCTGCTGAGCCGCGAAACCCGCGCGGCAATTCTGGCTGCGCAGTTCGAGCAAGGCTTGCCGCTGACCGGCGAGCCGGGCAATGAGGTGCTGACCGCGCTTTATTTCCTTGAGGCTTCCGGCAGGACGAAACTGGCGACGGCAGACCGCTTCGAAGCAAATCCCGCACTCGTCAAGGAAGTGCAGGACGAGCTGGCGAAGCTGGGCTACAGCTCTGGCCCGGTGAGTGGAAAGATCGAGCGCACAACACGGGACGCGATCCGCAGATTCGCGACCGACCGAGGTCTTGAGCCGGACGGGCGGCTGAGCGAGCGCATTCTTCTTGAAATGATGATCGAAAAGGGCAAGCCTTTCCTCTCCAGAGGGTGATCGAAAGGTCGGGTGACGAGCCGATGCGCATCAAGGCCGGCATCTGGGTGAGCGCCTATCTGCGCAGGCTGAACGGGGAGGCGGTTCCCGCTCTGGTCAGCCTGCGCGGCGATGCTGATGCGGGCGCGATCTTCATCAAGATCAATACGCTCGACGGATTTGCCCAGCTGCTCCGGCCGGCGGCATCGGCCATTGAAGACGCCGCCGACGAGCGCTACTGGACGCCCGCTTTCAAAGACCCCCGCTCCGAGCAGGAAGTCGACGTCTATCTCGCCCGTCAGCGCAGTTTCGATTCGGACCTGTGGATCATCGAGGTGGAGGACAAGGCCGGGCGCCATTTCCTCGAAGACTTCGTCGTTCCCTCATGAGGCATAAAAGCCGCAGCTGAGAAAAGGCCGCAGATGGCAGGCGGCACTTAACCTTTCCTTAGCCGCGCCTGGCGAAATTGGCGGCATGCCAGACTGCCCCCGGCAGGATGGCCCTCCCGACAATCTGGACTATTTTCCATGACTATCATCGTCGATTTCCGCGCCCGGCGGAACGCGGCCGATGCCGCTTGTTCGAAGGCGCCTGCTGGGTCCTCTCCTGGAAAGGCGCCGAGCGCGAACCTGTCCGGCGGCGCCGAAATCATCCTTCTGCCGCTCGCGTGGCTGGGACGGACCAGCCGCCCCGCCAGACGAAAGCCCTTGAAGCGCCGGTTCGCTTTAATGACCCCGGTCCCCGCCGGCTGCTGACGGGCACAGACGTCTCCGAAAACCCAAGCTACCGGACTTCGGTGGAGCGCCGTGCCCCTGGGGCAACGCGACGATAAGTGCGCTCGGAGTTGGGCAAAGGGGGTGTCTCAGGCCTTGCCTCGGCATCGGAGGCGATGAGATTGGGATCGGGCGCGATCACCGGTTGGCACTGCGCCGTTTGCAAGGCATTGACGGTGTCATCGGCAAAACTAGGCCCGCGCATCGGCGCCCGGATCACGGCAATACCGGTCATTTCGGGCGTGATGACGATGATCTGCTCGTCGCCCTCTTCGGAGCGCTCCGTGCTTGCCTCTTCCGAAAGCCGGGCCCGCGGCACCAGGAGCAAGCGCAGCTCGCGCCGTTTCGCCTCGGCGCCGCTGATGAAATAGAAGTTCTGGCCATGGCGGCCCGAGACGGCGATGCTCCAGTTCGCATCCCCGAACTCGGTCTGCAGCGTCACATTATTGGCAGTCAGATCGAAGCGGCAGAAGGCGTAGGCGATGTCCGGAGCCATGAAAGGCAGCGGCATTTCGGATGCCGCGGCGATCGGCAGCAAATAGAGCTGGTTCTCGTCGGAAACGGCCGAAAGCCGTGCCCAGGCGTCGCGCGAGGCGACATAGGGAATACCGAATACCGCAAGGATATGAATTATCCCCGCGCAGAACACGGCCGCAAGGGCCCAGGGCCACAGCGAGCGCATCAGCAGCTCACCCTCTGAATGGTCGGCAAGCCTTCCAGGGCAATGCCCTGGCGCTGCTGGTCGAGCGATAGCGGACGGATGACGCGCAGGACGAGCACCAGGTCATGGTTCTTGCCGGAAGGCAGCCAATGGCCGGGCCTTGCCTGCGGCGCCAGCGTAATGCGCTGCGTGCCGTCCGACAGCACGGTGAGATTCTGGCTGTTAAAGGCATAGCGGCCGGCTTTGTTCGGAATCAGGCGCCCATCGCTGTCATAGAGCGCAATGCTCCACCACACCGCCAAGAGCGGCCGCGCCACAACTTCGTAGTCGCAGGCCGATGAGAGATCCCTGCCATCGCTGTCACGGCTGGCCATGAAGGTGAGCCCGCTCGCCGAATTGATCGGCAGCTCGCCCAGGCGCGCGATATGCGCCTGCGTATAGGGATCGGCTTCGAGGCTGCCGGCGTTGATCCAGGTCTTCCACGGGCCGGACTGCAAAGCGACGAAAGCGAAGCCGTGCTCGACTCCGTAATAAGCAGTACCAAGGCCGAGCACCAAGGACAGCGCGGCAAAAAATAAGAAGTTGAAGAGGTTTCTCATCGATGCCTCCACCTGCCGCCACTGTCATTCCTAGCTCTTGCGGCCGGTTGCGTCGGTGACGCTTTTAGCAACTGCGGGCGCACTCGCCGCAACTATTGTTGTGCCACGCCCGCAAGGCGTGAGCTTGCAGGACCACTGAGCGCGGCGCCCCTGTCGGCAGGTACTTCGGGAATGCGCTTGGCCTCCTTGAACAGCTTGTTCAGTGCCGCGAGCGTCTTGCGTGTCTTTTGGGGCATCCGGTGAGCGCCGTCCGCCACCGTGCCGAGCGTGGGGTCTTCCTTCTTGATCTCGGCAAGGCGGGCCATCTCCTCGACCTGGCGGGGGTGCAGCGGCAGACCGGGAATTGCCGGAATATTGTAGTTGGTATGGGCAGCAACGTTGTAATCGTGCCAGGTCCGGGCGGGGATACTGCCGCCCGTGACCTTGCTCATCGAGGTAAAGTTGTCGTTGCCGTACCAGATGCCTGTCACATATTGGCCGGTGAAGCCGAGGAACCAGGCGTCCTTATAGTCCGATGAGGTACCGGTCTTGCCGACCACATTGGTGAAGTCGAGCGCCGCGGCCCGGCCGGTACCCTCCGTCACCACATGCTCCAGCATCTGATTGAGGGTCTCGACGTCCTCGCGTCTGAAGATCTGCTGAGCCGACGGCTCGTCCCTCTCGCGCGAATAGACCAACTCGTCCCGCCCATTGCGGATCTCGCTTATGGCATAGCCTTTGACCTTCTTGCCGCCCGCGGCCAGCGTCGCATAGCCGGAGGTGTGATCCATCACTGTCACGCCCTGGTCGCCAAGCGCCATGGAGCAGGTCTTCTTGATATAGCCAAGGCCGAGCTTTTTCAGATTGGCCAGGACTTTCTCGCGGCCATAGTCGAAGGACAGCTTCACGGCGATGGTGTTGATCGAGTGCGCCAGGGCCTGGGTCAGCGTCATCCGGCCGCGAAACCCGCCGGAATAGTTTTCGGGCGACCAGTTGCCGCAACTAACGGGGAATCGTTCGCGACAGAGGTCGGTTTGGCACCATTCTCGATCGCGGTGAGATAGACATAGGTCTTAAAGGAGGAGCCCGGCTGGCGATAGGCCCTGGTCGCCCGGTTGAACTGGCTCTCGCCATAATCGCGCCCGCCGACCAGCGCCCGCACAGCACCATCCGTGTCCATGGAGACGAGTGCCGCCTGGCCGACATCCAGCGATTTGGAATTCTGGCTCAGCTCGATTCTCGATCGCCTGCTCGGCCGCCTTTTGCATGCCGATATCGACGGTGGTACGGGCGACGAGATTGTACTCGCCCTTCTTGTCCATCAGCCGCTGCACCTCGTCGAACGCCCAGTCGAGGAAGAAGTTCGGCGTATAGAAGTCGGTATGGTCGATCACCTTGGCTGGGTTGAGGCGGGCTGAGTGCACCTGGCCCTCGGTCATGTAGCCGGCGTCGACCATATTGGTCAGCACCTGATTGGTGCGCGCGCGCGACTCCGCCGGATTGGCGTGTGGGGCATATTTGGTCGGCGCCTTGTAGAGACCGGCGAGCAGCGCGGCTTCGGCGAGGTTGATGTCGCGGACCGATTTGCCGAAATAGAATTGCGAGGCGGCTTCGACCCCGAATGTACCGCCGCCCATATAGGAGCGGTCGAGATACATTTTCAGGATCTCTTTCTTGGTCAGCCGCGCTTCCAGCCAGAAGGAGACGAACATCTCCTTGATCTTGCGATCGAACGAGCGCTCCGAAGAGAGGAACAGGTTCTTGGCCAGCTGCTGGGTGAGCGAGGAGCCGCCCTGCACCACGTCGTTCGCCTGGACGTTGGCCGCCATCGCCCGGACGGTACCAAGCACGTCGATGCCGAAATGTTCGAAGAAGCGCCGATCCTCGGTGGCGAGCGTCGCCTTGACCAGGTTGTCGGGAATCTCCTCCAGCGGCACGCTATCAGAGTAGAGAATGCCACGCTTGCCGACCTCGGCGCCATTGCGGTCTAGGAAAGTGACGCTGTACTGGGCCGCCGTGCGCCAGGCCGGGTCGTTGGTGACTTCAAGCGAGGGAAGTGCAAAGGCCAGCACGACGAGCAGCCCACCTGCCCCCAGCGTCGCCGCTTCGGAAAAGACTTCTGCCGCAATCCAGCGGACGCCCGTCACGCGGAACTGGCTGACAAAGTTCGAGTAGGCCGACCAGACGTCGCGCGTCTTGCTCGCAACGCCATAAAGGCTGGAGTTCGATCCAGGCGTCGAGCGCCCACCAGTTGACGATACGGTTGCGGCGGTTTGGCCGGAAGATCCAGTCGCGCACTTAACCAGCCCTCGATTGCGGTCTGCCCGGTTGTACCAATATGCTAAGTGAGTTGAGGGGAAAACAGTAAAGTCTGTGTGTCCCCGACCCGCGGGCCGCGAGCTGTGGCCACGCGTCCCACGTCCTCAACACGCGAGATATGCGTTTCGATGCACAATGATTCCCCGTTCTGGAAGCAAAAGACTCTTGAGGAGATGACCCGAGAGGAGTGGGAATCGCTGTGCGATGGCTGCGGGCGCTGCTGCCTGATCAAGCTGGAAGACGAGGATACCAGCGAGATCGTCTATACCCGCGCTGCCTGCAAGCTGCTGAATTTGCACACCTGCCGCTGCAAGGACTACGCCAACCGATTCGCCAAGGTGCCGGACTGCGTGAACCTCACGCCAGAAGCCGCGCGCACGCTGGAATGGCTGCCGGAGACTTGCGCCTACCGGCTGGTGGCGAATGGCGAGGACCTGGCCTGGTGGCACCCGCTGGTGTCGGGTGATCCGGAGACCGTGCATGATGCCGGGAATTTCGGTGCGGGAGTTTGCCGTGAGCGAGAAACGGGTGAAGGGGAGGTTTGAGCGGTTTTTGCTCAGGTGGGAGTAGGTTCGCGATCGGAGCCTTTTAGCTCGACCGGCTGGTCGCCTCCCGCGGTGGAGGCGAAGTAAGCGATTCGCTCCCGAGCCTCCCATCCACCCCTCGCTGACCGGATCGCCAGACGGGCGGATTGCTGCATCTCATGCCTGTTACGCGAACGCGGCTTTCGCTCTCATCTCCAGCTCCGACTGCGAGCGCGGCAGCGGCTCCCTCGGACTGCCCGGCGCGACATATTCACGTGCCGGCTGGATAATGAGCTCCAGGCGAAACCCGCTCTCCCTAATGTGCTGCATCGTCAGAACAATCGTTACCGCCATACTCAGTATAGCGATGATCAGACCGTATAAATTACCGCTTTGCATGGATCCTCCGCCTCCAAAGCAACCTAACCAAGGATGTCGGTAACTATTTTGGCCTTTACTTCTGCTCCCTTTTTACCACCTATCTATGCTTCGGTTGCTATGGCTCCATGGGCCATGAGGATCAATGTATACGAAACTATTCCCGTAGAGGAGGGAATTACGCTGTCAAGGGGATGAAAGCTTGCGAATGATTGTAGTTTTGGAAAAAGTTCTGAAAATTTTTGATCTGGCGTAAGTGGCGCTGAAGTTACGTAGCTTGTGCAAAAATTCTGCAATCAAAATCGCGTACTTCCGCAGCAACGGATTCGCACGTAAAGCTGTGATCCAGTAAACCGGTTTGCGTCCATAAGCCGGTTCTTCCATATTGTAAGGCTGCAACGGGTCTGTTGTGACGCGTCACGGGCCTTCAAGGCTGCAGGTTAAATTTTCACGAGCGGTGTGCGCCCGGCGTTGGGCAAGAGAAATTGTTCCTTACGCAGGCGTTTTCTCTTTTCGTGCCAGGGACCACGCATTTCCGCGAAGACATGAGGTCCTCTATGATAAGAAGATCTTTTGCGCGCGCACTCGACCTAGCCGTCCAGCGCAGCGCTATTTTGAGATTTGCATTCCCGCCCCTCTTACAAGTCGGCTCATCGACCGCAAAAATCATTGGGGAGTACACACCTCAACATCTGCGTTGCGGACCGGGATCATGCCCAGCGGTGTTCCAAGCCGACGATGGTGATTTAGTTATTATTGGTAAGGAGTTGCCCAAGGAGTTGTTTAGGCAAGTACAGGTAAAAATTGGGAAGAAAGAACTTGCTGTTAAAATTAGCCCAGAATTCTTCAGTGAAATCGCCAAAAAATAATCTGCTAACGGCATCGCTATACTCTCGCATTTACGCCTCATACGCTTACTCAAGTTTGGCTTGTGAAATGTCATAAGCTTGATATAATTCTGGCTGAAAAAGGTTTAATCGAAGCTATTGGAATGCTATATCGGCCGTTGGTTGAACTTGAGGAAGTTAATACAAACTGCCGGATTCAGCTTACAAAAACCTTAGATCACTATCACAGTATAACGACTATCGGGGGACGAGGCGAGACAACCGAAAATCGGTGCCGTGGCGTGGCACTTTTTCTTGCCTTCGAGCCATGGAAGACCAGTCTCCAATGCCCACCGCGATCGGCCCGTTTTTTTGATTTGGCTGAGAAGCACAAGCTTCTTTCCCCTGATGATGCCATGCAACTCTCACGCACGCTGATCCGACATGGGGCGGAGATGGCGCGAATTTATAATGGCAAATTCAGCGGTTTTTTCTCCGAGCCGCGAATCCGAACCATCCTGCGCAATCTGGACAACTTGCAGCACTTGTCGGAGTTTGCCTTAGCGATCGGCGGCTCCTGGGCGGATCAGTTTTATGAGGCCTGCCCTTTCCCGCTTCAACCTAGTCGTCATCTTGAGGTCCAGTCCTTTCGTCCCGTAACATTGCAGGGAGAAATAGAGTTCTATTCGCAAACACCGTGGCTCGCGTGGATTGAAGCCATCGACGTTGTTTGCATGGGTTGCTGGGCCGGGCTCAAGTCGGACATAATAATTCATATGGTTCGCGCCTTAGAGCAGAGGGTGCGCCGGCTGGACATGTCTGTAATGGAAATGGGCGATACCGAATTTGGTCGCAAAGTTATTCTTCCAATGTTTTCGCGAGGCCTTCAAGGGGTCGTTGTCGGTCTTTTTGTTGATGTGCCAAACTCACAGAAAGAACCGATACTTACCTCATTAATACAGTTCGGTGAAACGCTATCCGACACTTACGCTACTTTAAGGTGGAAGTCATTTGTTGAAGCATTGGAAAATGAGCTTGAAGAAGATATCCTTGCGAAAGAAGTGATTAATGTCATATCGCCCATAGCCAGGATCATCGTCGCCAGGCAGGGTCGTCAGGCCGGCTACAAAATCGGCTATGAAGAGAACTACTGGTCTGGCTATGAGCCTTTGTCCAAGGCCGAGCTTGGCGAGCGATCCGATGTGGGCTTTTCGGTGGCTGGGCCGGATGGCGCGGAGATTTACATCGAGCCGCTGACCGATGTTCCGCACATCAATCCGGCTTTCACCCGTATCCGGATCGAGAGCTATTTGAACCAGGTGTTCGGCTCGATCACCGCGTCGTCTACCGGCGAAGAACTCCCGCTTCAAGACGTGCGCGAGTTACTGGCTGAGTATACCGTCTATTCGAAAGAGGCCTCGGCTTCGCTCGCCAAGCTGCGGCAATATTACGTCATCTCGAAAGTCGAGCAGCACTGGCAGGACGGCGCAGTTAAAATCACCAACAATGAGCTGAAGCGCTTCCTCGAAGGCCAGGGGCGCGACGCCAAGAACGGCTATCAGGTGACGTCCTTTGCATCTGAGTTCGAGAAGATCTTTCAGGACCGCATAACGGCGACAAAAACACGCAATGCGGTGTCGCTGTCGTGGAATACGGGTGTATAGCACCGCAAATGCCTATTGGCCCATAAGCAGCCTCCGCCCTACCTGATAAGCAGCAGGACAACCCCCGTCCCGACCAGCGCGGCGGTCCAAATCCGGTCGAAATTCAGCCAGGCGCTCCGCAATATTGCGATGCCGATCCACCGGTAGACCGCAATCGCAATCACAGCCGTGACCACCAGCATCGCCCCGGTATGCACGCCCACCGCCGCTAGGGTTACCGCCGTCGAGCCGGAGGCATCGATCTGGCGCAAGGGCGATGCCGCGATGCAGAGCGGCACGATCACGGGGAGGATCATCAGACCGGCGCCGTGGGCGGTCGCCATCAGAAACGACCAGAGCGCAAGGCCGGCAAATCCCGCCGTCATGCCCACCCGCACGCGATGGCGGTGGCCATAAAGCTGGTGGTATGCCGCCCAGCCGATCAGCAGCAGGCCGGCAGCGCGATAGAGCCAGTGCGCGTCGATCGAGGAAGCCGGTCGCGACGACCGCACCGGCGACAACGGCAATCGAGAGCGCATGGCCGAGGGCGATCGGCGGCAGCGACCAGAGCACGACACCGAAGCTGCGCCGATGCAGGCCGAGCGCGACGGCAAACAGCCATCCCATTGCCGGGTTAAGACCGTGGAAGGCGCCCAGCCCGGCGAGGGCCAGCCACGGCCAAAGCTCATTCATTCTCCAGGCGACGCTTGACGCGCGATATCTCGGCGCGACCTGTCCAGCAGTCTACATTGGCTGTCATTGTGCTCGCCAGTTCAGGCAGAGCGAAGCGCTCCGATGCCGATTGCGCCGAATGCTCGCGCGCCGCCGCTGTTTCACAATGACGGTTGCGCGAGTCCAGGTCAGCTGGCGCCGAGCAATCAGACCGCAGGCTTCAACTTATGGATAGCAATAGCTATCCGACGAGCAGTCGCCGCCTTCCAAGCGCACCTGGTGCGGGCGATGCGGCCCCGGCCATTCGATGAAGAATTTCTCATCGAACGCGATACCGCCCTCGGGCTTGGCGTCGAGCTTCACCATCCAGCCATTGATGCCTTCAGGGTAGAACTGCTCGTCGATGACGCCGTAGAGCGAGTTGGTGAAATAGACGCGCTTGCCGTCGCGGCTGATCTCGACCATCTGCGGGCCGCCGTTCAGTGCACCGTTCTTCGCGCCAGGGTGCATCGCGCGGGAGACAATGCCGCCGATGCGCACCTTGCCGGTCAGCTTCGGGCTGAATGGCTCGGAGACGTCATATTGCAGGAGGTCGCCCGTCCCCCAGCAGGAAACGTAGAGGAACCTGTCATCCATCGACAGGTCGATGTCGGTGACGAGCGGCGGCACTGCGCCAAAACCCTGCAGCATCGGCGGGAGCTGTGCGGGATCGGCAGGCTCGGCGGGGATCTCGATGATCTTGGTCACAGCCCATTTGTCGCCGTCGCGATGCCAGACCCAGATCGAGGAGGAGAGGTTCTCCAGGCTCACCACCGCATTGACGAAGCCATAGGCCTTGGTCGGGTCATGGGCGGGGCGCAGCTCGAAGACGAGCTGCTGCTTGTCACCGAAATCGATGGTCTGCTGGTGCTTGCGTGAATGCAGATCCCAGAAATGCAGCCGGCGGCCATATTTCGCGCCGAGCAGGATCTCCGGCACGAGGCCGTTCTCGAAGGTGTCGGGCGTTCCCCATTCGGAGGTGATCAGCGTGTCATGGCCGAGATGCCACCAGGCGTCATAGGCAAGCTGCTGTGGCCCACGGTCGATCTCCCACCGGCCGAGCACGTCGAAGCTCTCGTGGTCCATGAGGAAAATGCCGCCAGGTGCCTTGCCCTCGGCATTGCCAAGCGCGGTGACATAGATGCCCTCAGGCCCGCAATGCACCGTATGCGGACGCGAATAGCCGGCCCGCTCTGCGATTTCGGCGGGCTCGATCACCTTGATGATCTCGGGTTTCTTCGGATTGGCCTTGGTGTCGAGGATATGGATGCGCGAGGACCTCAGGCCCGGTACGACCAGATAGCGCCGCTCGGCATGGGCATGCGGTGCATTGGGGCACAGACAGGACGAGCAGGCATTCCAGCCGAAATGATGCAGCTCATCGCCGGTATTCGGCATGGCGACCTGATCGATGATTTTACCATAGCCGGACGAGCCAGGGTCGACATCCACGACCGCGATGGCGTCTGGCGTCTGGCCTTTTGGATCGAATGCCGCCACATAGGCGAGCGTCTCCGCCGGCGCCTTCATCGCCAAGCGCGGTGATGGGTAAAAGCTCGGATCCGGTTTCCAGCCTGCCATGAGAGCCTTCCTCCTGTTTGCTTATTAGCCAGCCGCTTGCGGCGCATCGCCTTGGCACGGCCGCACGCCTGATTATTCCGCTGGGCCAGCCTAGTCTCCGCTTCGGCGCCTGCGGCTTCAAGCTGTTTTTCAGAGGAATCGCGATGCCGATCGCGACCCGCGCGAGGCGGAACTACTTCAAAGCGTCGCCGACGGCTTCCCGGGATTCCCGCACCTGCTGCTGACCTTCCCGCGTGACGATGATCGACTTGGTATTCTCATGGTGCTGGTTCGGTATCGGCCTGACGATACCGGTAATTTTGGCCGTGACGATATAGACCGGATCGCCTCCGGGCGTGGTGAACTTCTTCAGGTTGCGCAGCGCTCTGATCTTGTCTACGGCGCTTTCCAACCTGTCTTTCACGAAAATGCGCTCCCAACCGTAGTCGATAACAACAGCATTTTGCGGCTCGTCATGCGCGAACGTGGCGCGGATCCGCCAGATCTCGTCGACATTCACTTGCTGGACATCACCGTCGAGCGTTTGAAAGGAAATCTGTGCATTGGATTTGGGACTAGGCCCATCCCCCGGCCGCTCGGCGGCGGCCGCCAAACCGGTCCAGCCGAAAAGACATAAAATCAAAAACCCAAATAAATAGATGCGTGGTTTCATGGTTGACCACCCCTATGGACCAGCATTGCCCCCAGTAGAATATGCCTTATCCGATAGCATGCTGGGGATGCGGGCGCAATGCGGCGGGGGGCGTCGCGGGTGGAACCGCGGCCTTTCGTCGATGGCCGCTCGATCCTCAGATCTCTGCCGCGTGGCTCGTGCCGTTGCCTCCCGTCAAAGCGGGCTGAGCATATCGGCGTGGACATGCGTTCTCGTCTGCTGTTCAAGCAGGTTGAGCAGCACGAGAACCCGGTCCTTTTCGCGCAGCTCGATGATCTTGCCGACAAGACCGTCGAGCGGCCCGCCTTGAATAGCGACCTGCTGGCCGACTGCCAGCGCGGCCGCGGGCGCGCAGATTACGCCGGCCGATTCACGCGCTCTCAGCCCCTCGATGAAGCTCCCGCAGAGCAGGCTGGGCTGGTCGCCGCTGCGCACCAGCGTCTTGACGCCGAATGTGCCCGTAATCGGCCGCCAGGTTTGTTGCTGCCGGTGCTCGACGAAGATGTAGCCCGGAAACAGCGGGCGCGGCGCATCGTGAGCGCGGCGCGCATGGCGAATGCGCTTGGTGATCATCGGACAGTAAGCGTGGAAATCCTGCCTGACGAGATTGTCGCGAGCATAGGCCTCACGGTGCGGAAGGGTCTGGACGACAAGCCACTTGCTGTGCGGCACCTGTTTCGAAATAGGAGTGCTAAGCATCATTACTCTACAAATTGCTTTTTCCACACTGCGGAGGCCAAGAGGAAGCTCCGCTCTTTTTCCATGATCGGATCAAGGATGCCGGCGTCGCAGGTCATGCCATGCTCCTGCTAAGGGGGATGCGGCCTCAGCAACTTTGGATAGCGGCAAATTTCCTAAAAATTATGACCGTCACCCCGCAGTGCAATTTCCGATGCCGGCCATTCTGACTTCCGTTTCGGGTGCAGCGAAGCTGCCCGGTTTCTCGCTAATACGCGCAGTAAGGGTATTTTGCCTGTGGCGCAATTCGTAATTGTGCAGCTGTGGATTGCCACGATAGAGTGAAAAACCGTTTGCCACTGCTCCGTAGCGCGCCGGTCTTCCTTCCCGGGCCGGCCAGCGGCCCGATGCTTCGCATGGCGATATATCCCACCCGGATGTTTCGGCTGCGGTGACGATGCGGCTGGAAATGCGTCTCCGCTGATGTCACGATAGCGCTCCCGCGCCACCCACCGCATGACGTCAACGCCATGGCTCGCCTCGCCACCTTTTCCACCTTCGATGCGCAAGAGACACCGGATCGGACCGCTTCTTGCATGGACCAGAGCGGCCGGGCCAAGCACACCGGCTGGTGGATGCGCCGGAAAAGCAATACGAAAGGAGAGGTTCATGAGAATTAAGGTGATGGTGGGCGTTCTCGCCCTTCTTGGCAGTGTCGCTACGGCCGAGGCCGGACCGACGCTCGACGCGGTAAAGGCGCGCGGGATCCTCAAATGCGGCGTTGCCGGCGATGCGCCGGGCTTTTCCGCGCCCGATTCCAAGGGCCAGATGACCGGCCTCGATGCGAGCATCTGCAAGGCGATGGCGGCGGCTGTCCTGGGCGATGCGACCAAGGTACAGTTCGTTCCGACCAACACCCAGACTCGCTTCCCGACGCTGCAGTCGGGCGAGATCGACGTGCTGTCGCGCACGGCAACCATGACCTATACCCGCGACACCACGCTCGGCATCCTGTTCGGCCCGACGGTGTTCTATGACGGCCAGGGGCTGATGGTGGCCAAGAAGCTTGGCATCAAAAGCGCCACGGAGCTTAATGGTGCGACCGTGTGCGTATCGCCCGGCACCACCTCTGAACTAAACCTCGCCGACTATTTCCGTGCCCATAACATGCAGTTCAAGCCGGTCGTGATCGAGAACCTCGACCAGGTGCGCTCGACGTTCTTCTCCGGCCGCTGCGACGTGATGACCGACGACCGATCGACGCTGGCCTCCAATCGCAGCGTCGCGCCCAATCCAGACGACTATGTCATTCTGCCCGAGACAATCTCCAAAGAGCCGCTGACGCCAGTGGTGCGCCAGGGCGACGACCAGTGGCTCACCATTCTGCGCTGGACGGTCTATGCGCTGATGAGCGCCGAGGAGCTCGGCATTACCCAGGCCAATGTCGATGAGAAGAAAGCCTCCGGCACGCCCGAGATGCAATTTCTGCTCGGCAAGGACGAGGCAGCCTCCAAAGGGCTAGGCCTTAAACCCGACTGGGCCTATCAGGCCATCAAGCAAGTCGGCAATTACGGCGAGATCTATAACGCCTCTGTCGGCGAAGGCTCGGCGCTGAAGCTGCCGCGCGGCTTGAACGAGACCTGGAAAAACGGCGGCCTGATCTACGCCCCGCCGATCCGTTAGGGGTAGCAGGACTTGATGGGGTTCGCCTCACCTCCGACGCTAGCGCCCGCAGGGGCGATGCATGGAGCAATCCATTTAGACGAATTTGGACTGAATACCTGCTCCTATAGGCTTCACAGTGGAGGAGGGGGTAAGGCCGCCAATCAGTCCGATCGCGTTCTCAGGAGAGCTCGGCGAAAATCTGTCCTCCGCACAGCTTGCCCTCTCCCCTGGCGGGAGAGGGCGGGCGCCGCGAAGCGGCGACCGGGTGAGGGGGAGGAACGCTCAATGGACTCGGACCTTTCCTCCCTATCGTCCTCCTCACCCACCCGCCTGCGGCGGGAGCCCTCTCTCGCCAGGGGAGAGGGCAGCTCCGCATCCGTCGAGACGCCTGCGCAAAGCTCGACGGAGTTGAGGGAAAGCCAGCCCATCCAACCTCGTTCGCCTCCAAGCCTGTCTCCAAAGGGCCGCGCCCATGCCTGAGGTTCGCGACAACGTTGCCTATGTCAGCGCGGCCCCAACACGGCGCCGGCACGTCAATTACGACATATGGCTGTCGCTGCTTGCCAGGGCGCTGGTCCTGCTTGGGCTCGCGTTCATCATATGGATGATGGCGCGCTATGTCTCCGAAACGCTCACCCGCCAGAACATCGCCACCGGCTTCGGCTTTCTCTCGCGTCCCGCGCGCTTCCAGATCGGCGAGACACTCATCCCGTTCAGCCCAGCCGACACATATGGCCGCGCGCTGCTCGTGGCGCTCCTGAACACACTGCAGGTCGGCATCATCGGCTGCATCCTGGCCAGCATTCTCGGCATCCTGGTCGGCATCGCCCGGCTTTCCACCAATCCGCTGCTTAAGCCTCTATCCGGCATCTATGTCGAGGTATTCAGGAACACGCCGGTGCTCCTGCAGCTGTTCTTCTGGTATGCGGTGATGCAGGCGCTCCCGCCGGTGCGCCAGAGCATTCAGATCTTCGGCGCCTTCTTCATCAGCCAGCGCGGCGTGCAGATGCCGGCGCTCTCCTACACCGATCCGTTCTACCTGACCATTGGCCTCCTGGTGATCGCCGGTATCGGCTTGTGGATCTATCTGCGCCGGCCCGGCCAGAGCGCAGAGTATGGCTTCCTGGCAGCCCTTGTCGGCGTGCCGGTGCTGCTCTGGATCATCGCCTATGGCGCTGGTCTCATCGCATTGTCGCTCGATACCCCCGAACTCGCCGGCTTTGGCTTTCGCGGCGGGGTGAACCTCTCACCGGAATTCTTGGCGCTCTTGGTCGGCCTGGTGGTCTACACCGCCGCTTTTATCGCCGAGATTGTCCGCGGCGGGATCGAGGCCATCCCGGCAGCACAGCGCGAAGCGGCCGTCTCGCTCGGCTTCACCGGCGGACAGACCTTGCGGCTGGTCATCCTGCCCCAGTCGCTGCGCATCATCGTGCCGCCTCTGGTCAGCGAATATCTGAACCTCGTGAAAAATTCGAGCCTCGCGGTCGCTATCGGCTATCCGGACATCGTCTGGGCGGCTAACACCATCATGAACCAGACCGGCCAGGCGATCGAAGGCGTGCTGATTCTCACCGGCGTCTATCTCACGCTTAGTCTGCTCACGTCCTTTGTGATCAATACTCTGAATGCAAGGGCTCGCAAGGTTGCGGCGGCTGGGGTGGCGCAGCGTTCGGCTAGCGCGGTAAAGGGCACAGGCTCGCTACCGCGTCGGCTGTTCGTCCAGGCCTTCGGATCGCCTTCGCGGGCGGTCACCTCGGTTGTCCTCATCGCAGTCATGAGCTGGGCCGCATGGCACCTGACGGATTGGGGTGTCGCAAGGGCGGTTTGGGCCGGCACAGGCGCAGACTGCCGCGCCCCGGGAGCCGGGGCATGCTGGGCGTTTGTCGCGGAGAAATGGCGCTTTTTCCTGTTCGGCCTCTATCCCTATGAGGAGCATTGGCGTGCCGCCCTCGCCTCCGTGGTCGTGGCGGCGATTGCGGGCGTATCGATGCTTCCGCTGTTCTGGCGACCTTGGCTGCCGCTCCTGTGGCTCGGCGGCTTCGGCACTGCGCTTTGGCTGATGGGCGGCGGCTACGGTCTTTCCCCGATATCAACAACGAGCTGGGGCGGCATCCCAGTGACACTGCTGCTCGCCGCATCCGCCCTGATCATCGGCCTGCCGCTCGGCGTGGTATTGGGCGTTGCGCGAAACTCCGACGCGCCGACGGCCAAAATGCTGGCCACCATGTGGATCGAGGTGATCCGCGGCGTGCCGCTGATCTCCATCCTGTTCCTCGCCAACACCCTGTTGCCGCTGTTCCTCCCCGGGGGCGCCAATGTCGACAAGCTGCTGCGCGCCCAAATCGCGTTAACGATCTTCGCGTCCGCCTATCTCGCCGAGGCCGTGCGCGCCGGCCTCAGAGCCGTACCCACGACGCAAACCGAGGCGGCGCAGTCGCTTGGCTTCGGCCCGGCGACGACGCTGCGGCTGATTGTATTACCGCAGGCGCTGCAGACCGCGCTCCCGGCCATCGTCAACACATCCATCGCGATGTTCAAGGACACCTCGCTGATCACCATCATCGGGTTGTTCGATCTGCTCGGGGCCGTGCGCGCCGCGGGCCGCGATCCGGGCTGGCTGGGCTTCGATATCGAAGGCTATGTCTTCGCGGCGGTGGTCTATTTTGTCTTCTGCTTCATCATGAGCCGTTACGGCCTCTGGCTGGAGAAAAGGCAGCCGAAGCAAACGCCGACGAAGACCAAAGCTGCGGCCGCCCCCACCGAACCTTTGACAGCCTTGCCAACATCGGCGTGATCCGTCAGCCCTCGCGGTGTACGCCAAGATACAGGCCTTACCCCGGCGGCAGTGGCAGCTAAGTAATGAGGAGCACGATTATGACGCCCGAAGAAAAACTTGCCGCTCTTGGACTTCAATTGCCGCAACCGCCAAAGCCCATGGCGAACTATGTGCCATATCGCTGGGCAGGCAATCTGCTTTATCTCGCTGGGCAGGGTCCGCGCCGGCCCGATGGCAGCTTCTGCGTGGGGCGTCTTGGCCGCGACACTACGGCTGATGAAGCCTATGAGCATGCGCGGCACACCGGTCTGCAGCTTCTTGCCGTCACCAAGGACGCAATCGGCGAGCTCAGCCGGATCGAAGCGGTCGTGAAGCTGCTCGGTATGGTCAATGCCGAGCCCGATTTCGGCGACCACCCGAAAGTCATCAACGGCTGCTCCGACCTCTTGGTGGAGGTGCTGGGCGAGGCCGGGCGCCACGCGCGCTCGGCAGTGGGCATGGGAAGTTTGCCGATGGGTATCAGCGTGGAGATCGAGGCCATTTTGCTCATAAAGCCGTGAGAAGGACGCATGCCCGCGCTCGCTCCGCTGCCGATTTGTCCGTGAGCATGCCCCGATTTGTTGCAGGACCGGCAACCTTTTGGGCAGCCGGTCCCGCGCCACGCTGCGTTTAGCGCAGGCGCATTCCGGCCGTTTCGTCCCAGTGCAGCGGCTTATCCGATATCGGCGGAACCGTCACCACCGGCAGGGCATCTCCCTCTCCCACGGCGAACGCTTGTCGTTCGCCGTAAAGGCTCACGATCTGGGAGAGGGAACCGGGTGCAATTGGCCAGGCCAGAAACAACACGCTATAAGACGGGGCCTATACTGGCGGCAGACCCTTCAGGATCTTATCCAGCGTCAGCGGAAAATCCCGGACCCGCACGCCACAGGCATTGTAGATGGCATTCGTCACCGCAGCGCCGGCACCGCTGATGCCAAGCTCGCCGATGCCTTTGACGCCGATCGGATTGGCGATGAGGTCGCTTTCCTCGATGAAATAGGCCTCGATCTGCGGGATATCGGCATTGGCCGGGATGTGGTACTCGGCCAGGTCGCGGGTGACGAAGGCTCCTGTGCGCTTGTCGACCACCGCCTCCTCATGCAGGGCATAGGAGACGCCCCAGATCATGCCGCCGATCGCCTGGCTACGGGCCGTCTTGGCGTTGAGGATGCGGCCGCAATCGAACACACCGAGCATCCGCTTGAGGCGCACCTCGCCGGTCACGGCACTCACCGCAACTTCGGCGAATTGCGCGCCCCAGGTCCACTGGCTATTCGTCTCGCTGTTCGAGCCCTGTTTGATGGTGCCAAGCGCTTCGAGGTCCGCTCCACCCAAGAGCTCGGTGATCGGGAGCCGGCGGTTGCGCGCAGTGGCAAAGCCATCCTGCAGCGCCAGCTCCTCGGGCTTGGCATCCATGCGCCGCGCCAGCTCGGCGATGATGGTCTCGCAGGCCAGCGCCACCGACGAGCCGGTGCTCGCCGCGCCCCATGAGCCGCCCGAGCCAGGACTCTTCGGCAGGTTGGTGTCGCCGAGCCGAACCTCGACCCGGTCCATCGGCAGCCCGAGCATGTCGCCCGCGACCTGCGCCAGGATGGTATAGGTGCCGGTGCCGATGTCGGTCATATCGGTCTCGACCACCGCGCCGCCGTCCTTGGTCAGCCTGACGCGGGCCTCGCTTTCCGAGAGCAGATTGCTTCGCGCGGAGGCCGCCATGCCGAGGCCGATCAGCCATTCGCCCTCGCGTGTTGCGCCGGGCTGGGCTTTGCGGCGTTCCCAGCCGAAACGGCGCGCGCCTTCGTCATAGCAGTCGATGATCCGCCGGGTGGAGAAGGGCACATCCTTCAGCGGATCGCGCTCCGGCTCGTTGCGCTTGCGGAATTCGATGGGGTCGAGGCCGAGCTTTTCCGCCATCTCGTCTGTGGCGGTCTCCAGCGCCAGCATGCCGATCGCCTCGCCGGGCGCGCGCACGGCGCTCGCCAGCGGCAGATCGAGCCGCACCACGGACTCGGTGAAGCGCCGTGCCGCGCCGGCATAGAGCGAGTGGGTGCCGAGCGACACCGGCTCGACGAATTTGCGGCCCGGCTTCTGCGACAGGAGGCTTTCGTGGCCGATGGCGATGAGATGGCCGTCGGCGGTCGAGCCAAGCCGAACGCGCTGGCTGGTGTGGGAGCGGTTATGCACCAGATGCGCCGTTTGCCGGCGGGTGAGCGCGACCTTGACCGGACGCCCGACTTCGCGCGCGCCGATGGCGGCGATCACGGTCTCGGTTCCGACTCCGGTCTTGCCGCCGAAGCCGCCGCCAAGGAACGGCGCCAGCACGCGTACTGCCTCCGGCTTCAGGTCCAGCGACTTGGCGATGGTGGCCTGGGCATTCGCCAGCAACTGCAGGCTGCTGCGGACTTCGAGAGTATCGCCGTTCCAGCTGGCGATGGTGGCGTGCGGCTCTAGCGCCGCGGGGAAATGGTGCGGCGTGGTGTAGGTGACATCGAGGGTGACGGCGGATTGTGCGAGCGCCGCGTCCAGATTGCCCTGGTCGAATTCGGGCGTCAAAGCGGGGGTCGGGTGATGCTCGGCATGGGGAATGCCGGCCTCCATGTCGTATCGGCCCTGATCAGGATTATAGGTAATGCCCACCAGCTTCGCCGCGGCACGGGCAGCTTCGAAGCTCTCCGCAATGACTATGCCGAGCGGGGCACCGTAGCTGCCGATCTTGCCGTGCTCGCGCGGCATTTTTGGCCCGTCCATCACCCCGCCGCCATCGGTGGGGAGGAGTGGGTGATCGACGATCACCGCGATCACCCCGGGCGCGGCGCGGGCCGCCTCGGCGTCAATCTTCTCGACCCGGCCATGGCCAATCTCGGCGCTCAGCACATAGCCATAGGCACAGTTCGGCACGTCCTGTTCATAGGAATAGCGGGCGAGGCCGGACACTTTGGCAGGGCCGTCGGCGCGGTCGATCGGCTTGCCGACCAGACCCTGGCGGCGGCCGTCGAGCAGGTTGCGCTCGGCGGGCCGATCCATGGTGACGGTGTTGTCTGGGGTACTCATGCGGCACCTCCGCCGGTCAGCTCGCGAAGCGACGCGATCAGCGTGCGCCGAGTGAGTGGGATTTTGAAATCATTGGCGCCAAAGCCTTTGGCGTCGGCAAGCAGGGCGTCCGCTGCGGCGGCAAAAACCTCATCCGAGGGCGGTTTGCCGATCAGCGCCGCCTCGACGCGGGGCTCGCGCCAGGGCAGCGGAGCGAGGCCGCCAAAGGCCAGCGCGGCGCTCGTGATCGTGCCTTCCGCGACGGAGACGATGCCGGCGATCGACACCAGCGCAAAGGCATAGGACGCGCGGTCGCGCACCTTGCGATAGAGCTGGTGACCGTTGGGTGGCGGCGGCAGCTCGATATGGGTGATCAGCTCGCCGGGCTCCAGCACGGTCTCGAGATGCGGGGTGTCGCCGGGCAGCCGGTAGAAATCGGCAAGGGCAATCCGCCGTTTGCTGCCATCGGCTTTCAGCGTAACGATGGTGGCATCCAGCGCCCGCATAGCGACCGCCATGTCGGAGGGGTGGGTGGCGATGCAATGCGCCGAGGTGCCAAGGACCGCGTGGATGCGGGTGAAGCCGCCCTGCGCCGCACAGCCCGCGCCGGGAGTACGTTTGTTGCAGGGCGAGGCGGTATCGTAAAAATAGAAGCAGCGCGTGCGCTGCAGGAGGTTGCCGCCGGTGGTCGCCTTGTTGCGCAGCTGCGCTGAGGCGCCAGCGAGCAAAGCACGCGACAGCACCGGATAGTGCTCGCGCACGCGTTCATCGGCGGCGAGATCGCTGTTCAGCACCAGCGCGCCGATGGAAAGGCCGCCTTCGGCCGTGTCCGTGATGCTGGTGAGGTCGAGCCGGCTGATATCGACCAGCTTTTCCGGAGTTCTCGATCTCCAGCTTCATCAGATCAAGCAGATTGGTCCCGCCGGCGATGAATTTGGTGGCCACCCCGCCCGCCTGCATGACGGCGGTCTCCGGGGTTTCGGCGCGGGTATAATCGAAGCTCCTCATTTTCGCACTCCCGCAACCTCAGCGATGGCATCGACGATATTGGGATAGGCCGAGCAGCGGCACAGGTTACCGCTCATGCGCTCGGAGATCTCCTCATCGCTCAAGGTGACGGTGCCGTCCAACGCCCCGCTGACATGGCTGGGCCAGCCGGCCTTGGCCTCCTCGAGCATGCCGACGGCGGAGCAGATCTGGCCGGGCGTGCAGTAGCCGCATTGGAAGGCGTCATGATGGAGGAACGCCTCCTGCATCGGATGCAGCGCGCCCGGCTTGCCAAGCCCTTCGATGGTGACGATGTCGTCACCTTCATGCATCACCGCGAGCGTCAGGCAGGCATTGATGCGCCGGCCATTCACCAGCACCGTGCAGGCGCCGCACTGGCCGTGATCGCAGCCCTTCTTTGAGCCTGTCAGATGCAGGTGCTCGCGCAGCACATCGAGCAGCGAGGCGCGAATGTCCGCGCTGACGCTGTGCTGCTGGCCGTTGATGGTGAGGATGAGGGGAATGTTCTGCAAGGTTTGGGAGGAGTCTCGTGGGGGTGGCGTATTGCTCATGGGATCACCTTCGCTGTCGCCTTTCCTGGGGAACGTAGTTTGCGCTGCTATGGGGGACAAGAGCCGCCGCCGCACATCGCGGGTGGTGCGAGCGCCGGATTGTCCGAGATTTCGCGCCATTGCGGCCGGGAGGCCACTCTGGCCAACTCGCGCGAAGGCGGGCATTGGCGCGGCTCACCGCCACACCGCCTCCCGCATCGCCGGCCAGAATGCGGATGCGGTCGCACCTTCCGAATGGCTGGAGCCGAGCACGTAGAGTGCCATGACCAGGACCATGACCGGAATCACGAAGATGTGGAAGGCACCGAGCGCCTTATCCAGCCATCGCACCCTGTCGATGACCCTGTTCACCCGCAGGATCGAGATGCCGATCATCAAGGACGTCAGCATATAGTTGAACAGGAAGATCTTGTCCGAAATGGTCGCCTCGTCGCTGTTCACCTTGGGTATGGTGAGGTAGAGCGCAACCGCCGAGAGCAGCGCCGTGACCTGGATGGTGACGATCGCCTCGAAATGGCCGCCGGGGATGAAGATCGCCAGATAGGCGATCATCATGATGAAGGCGAGCGGCACGACGACCGTGAGGAAATAATCGGTCGCCTCGCGCTTCATCACCCAGACGAAGCTGCCCTTATAGAACGGCACCACGCTTCGCGCGTGGCTCTTGGCGTCGATGATGGGCAGGAAGTCCTGGTCATAACCGACATACTGATCCTTCGCCTGCCAGCCCTCCGCATTGACACTCTGGTCGCGCAGCTCGCGCGGCGAAGGCTGGATGATAAACGGCGCATCGCCGCTTTTCGACCGGATGTCGATCGAGAAGCGCTGCGTGTCGAAAGGATAGTTGCCGAAATTCGGGTTGAACATGAACTTGCCCGACACGGCATAGATCTTCATTTCGCTCGGATAGGCATCGCTCGCCCCGCCCTCATGGAGCGGGCGCACGGTGATCTGCTTATTGTTGGTGTCGGGATCGAGGAAGGCATTGGCGAATTCGATCTGATCGATTCCCTGATCCTTCTGCGCATGCATCGCTAGATAGAATTCGGCGAAGAAGCTCTTCTCCTTGTCGTCGATGCGAAAGGCGCGCGTGAGGTCGATATCCATATAGAGCGTCTGGATTTGCCGCAGCGTTTCATCACGCAAGGCCACATATTGGACCGGAGCAAGCTGCTCGGTATCGAGATTGCTCGCATGCATGATGATGAATGGCGTGCGCGCTGCGGCGCGCGAGGAAGGGCGGAACGACCAATTCTCCAGCTCGCCGGGAAACACGCCACGCCCAGCGGCGAAGCTTTCCTTCGCCGCTTTCGTCAGGCGCGCGCGCATTGCCGTAACATCGGTGGTGGGCGGCGTACCCCTGAGCGCTTCGGCGACCAGCGAAATCATGTCGCTGAATTGCAGCCCAACTCCGACAGCCCTGAGATTGTCGCTGGAGAGCACGTTCGGTTCTGGATCGAGCGCGCGCTCCTCGCAGGACTTATCCTTCCAGCCCGGCGCAGCAGCATTGCGGCGACCAGTATCGAACAGCATCTCGCTGGGGTTGGAGCGGAACATGCGCTGTCGCACCCGGTCATTATGGGCATCGGGCAGCCCGTCCCATGCAAGCTGATAGAGGTCACCGGGATAGGAAACATCGCCGGAGGAGAAGATACGCTCGAGCCGCCCGGAGACGAACAGCGGCGGCGTCATGCCGGCCGCCTGCAGCTCCTTTAGCATGGGCACGACGCGGTTGCCGCCGATGGTCAGAAAGATGAAATCCGGATTGACCTGCTTGAGCTCGCCGACCACGGTCTTGATGTCGGCCGGGTCCAGCTTGTCGTCGCGCAGCGGTAGCGCGAAATCCCCTGCAAGCGTCAAGGGCGAGAGCCGCGCCTTCAAGCCATCACGAAGGGCTGAGCTGTAGACCTGGTCCTTGACGCCGATGAACACCGGCCGAGCGATCTTCAGGTCTTTGACGAAGCGCGCCATCACCGGAATGCTGTCGTCTTCTTGAGCGCCGCGCATGGTGAACACGGTCGGGAAGTTCTCGAAGAGGCTATTCACCGAGATATTGGACAGCCAGGGAATGCCACTCTGGGCAATGTCGGCGCCGGCGGTATCGAACACCTCCTTAGCGCGGTTGGAGTTGCTGAGCCCGATCATGGCCACCGTTTGCTTGTCGGCAATCGTGGCCTTGACCTGGGAAACCGTCTTTTTCGCATCAGCCGCGTCGTCGAGGAATTCCAGCTCCAGGCGCCGACCGGCCACGCCCGTGGTCTCGTTAATTCGATCTCGCGCGATCCTCGCGAGACGCTTGATGGCTGGTGTCGTGCCGGACTCGAAACATGCATTGCCGTTCGTGGTGACGAGAACGGCAATCTTCACCGGCGGGTTCTGCAGGATGGCCTGCGCCTTGGCCGGCGCAGCATTGGCCTTCCCACTTGTCGCAAGCGCAAGAACGAGGCCGAGTATGGACAGCGCCAGGAGCACCGCCAAACAGCGCGGCAACATCAATGCGGACGAATGCCCGGTCCGGCTCCCGCAAATAGAAACAATGCCTTCCAACTTGACCCCCGCCGCTTGACGAACGTGCTGCTATAGCAAGAAGCTTCCGGAGGGGAAAGCACGGAGCCGCAGCGTCCGCGGGACTACGGCAGAGCGATCGCAATCATTGCGCGCAGATGCGATCGCGAAGAGGTCGCCTAAGCAGGTTTGCACCGATTGCGCCACGGACGGTCAGACAGAAGCCCCCTCACCCGGCTCGGTCTTGCAGACCTCGCCGCCCTCTCCCGCGAGGGGAGAGGGCAAGCGGAATACGTCGATCCTTCCTCCTCTTCTCCGCCATCGGGAAGTGGAATGAGAGGAGGTCGTGCCTCCCGAAACCCTCTCCCCTCGCGGGAGAGGGCGGACGCCAAAGGCGGCCGGGTGAGGGGGCTTTGTTGTGGCAGAGCCATAAGGTTATGCCTAACCGCCCGACACCGCCGTAATAATGAACACCTTGGCGCCTTTTCCGAGGGGCGTCTCCAGGTTTGCGCGCCGGCCTTCGACGAACACATTGATATGCCGGCGGATTCGCGGCGTGGAATCGACCAGCCGGTCGCGCATGCCGGGCCAGCGCGCCTCCAGCGCATCGATCACTTCCGCTACGCTCACAGCCGGCAGCTCAAGATGCGCGGGCGCTTCGGGAAACAGCCGTATGAGCGCCGGCGGCAGCGTCACCGCAACCACCGGCACATCGCCTGAGCCTGTCGGAGTAGCCATCGGCGGTCTCCGCCTGTTGCCTTAGCCGCTCACCACAAGCGTTTCGACCGAGGAGATCGAGGGAAGGTGCTCGGCGATGCAGCTCCAGCTCTCGCCCTCATCGGCGCTGGCGAACAGGCTGCCCGAGGTCGTGCCGAAATAGACGCCCGCCGGGTCGAGACGGTCGGTCGCCATGGCCTGGCGCATCACACCAATGAAGGCATTCTCCTGGGGAAGGCCCTCGCGCAGGGCCTGCCAGCTCCGTCCGGCATCGCGGGTGCGCCACACCGCGGCCTTGGCGTCCGGTACGAAGCGGCCCTTGATGTCGCCGTTGAGGGGCAGCAGGAAGAGCGTGTCGGCCTCGCGCGGATGGGCGGCTGCCGGAAAGCCGAAGGAGGAGGGGAGGCCGTCCTCGATCGAGACCCAGCTCTTGCCGCCATCATCGCTGCGGTACATGCCGCAATGGTTCTGCTGATAGAGCCTGTCGGGCTTACCGGCGGCCGCGACGACGCAGTGCACGCACTGGCCATATTCGGGATAGCGCTGCTCTTCGGGCATGTAATCGGCGCGCGTGCCCTTGTTGCGGGGCTCCCACGTTTCGCCGCCATCGGCGGTGTGGAATACACCGGCGGTGGAAATGCCGACCCAGATCTGCCGGTCGTCGCTCGCGTGCGGAACGAGGCTGTGCAGGATGAGGCCGCCGCCGCCCGGCTGCCAATGCTCTCGAGAAGGATGATCGCGCAGGCCCTGCATATGCTGCCAGCTGCTCCCCTTATCCTCGCTGACGAACAGGCCGGCCGGCTCGACGCCGGCATAGAGATGACCATTGCGCGGGGCAAGGCTCCAGACCGATTTGATCGGCGTCTCGCCTTCCTTGTAAGCCAGGCCCTCGCTCGAATGTGTCCAGGTCGCGCCGAGATCGGTGGATTTCCACACCGCCGGCCCGAACCACTCATTACCGCCGCCGGCATAAATGGTGCCGCTCGCCTCGTCGCCGATCATGTGCTGGATCGGCCAGGTCTCGCAGAGCGGGCCACGAACCGACCAGCTCTGCCGGTCCTGACCGCCTTCCAGGATGAAAGCGCCCTTCTTGGTACCGACCAGGATGAGGATTTTCTCGGCCATGCTCTCGCCTCCCGTGCGCTGCCCGGCTGATCGGTCGGCGTTGCGCTTGCGACGAGCCGCGACCAGCAAGGGGCTGGACAAAAAAGCTTGATATCAACACAATTGTGGCATGTCAAAGCCCGATGATCTGCCCTATGCACTCACGCTGCAGGTGCGCGATGAATGCCTGTGCATGCATGTGCGTCGTGCCGCGCGCGCTCTGGCGCGGCGCTATGACGACGCGCTGCGGCCGGTCGGGCTGACGAACGGCCAGTTCTCGCTGATGATGTCGCTCAACCGCCCGCAGCCCCCGACGATGGGCGCCGTGGCAAATCTCCTGGCCATGGATCGCACTACTCTTACCGCCAATCTGAAGCCGCTAGAGCGGCGCGGACTCGTCGAGATGATTATCGACAGCAAGGACAAGCGCAGCCGCCGCCTGGCCTTAACAGAGGCCGGGCGCGAGCTGCTCATTGCCGCCATGCCGATCTGGCACCGCGCCCAGAAAGAGCATGAAGACTTGGTGACCGGCACCGACCCCGAACGGCTTCGTGGCATTTTGCGTGCGCTCTCTTGACGTGAGAGCTCTTCCACATCTCCAACCGTCACCCGGGTCTTGAAGGGGCCCAGACCGCGCCGTTGCACGAATGCAACCATCCCTCTATTTTCTACAATCTCCGATTGAATTGTGGGGAAATCCCGTCCCACGCTGTGCGTCTTCTGTTAGGTTGCGTGTGACGTTCTCATGCTACCTAAGGTGTGTCTGCGTTGAGAGGAACCTTTCGCTGAGAGGGCGTTGAAAGTGTCACTCTGACTTGTGGGATGTGTATGCGGAAAGTTGTGTTCGTAGCGTCGAGTTTGTGTTTGTTTTCCTGCGTGATGACCGGCGGCGAGAGGGCTATTGCCGCCGATTTGGACTGGCGGACCGATCGCAGCATGAAAGACGAGCCGATCGTCGTGCCGCGTTACAATTTCTCCTGGACCGGCTTTTATCTCGGCGGAAATCTCGGCTACTCCTGGGGCACGTCTTCTAGCTCGCCGGGGATCGGCAACGCCTTCGATGGCTTCGGTGGCTTCGTGATCCATCCCTCGGGCTGGATCGGCGGGATCCAGGGCGGCTATAACTGGCAGTTTGACAATGTCCTGGTTGGCTTCGAGGCCGATCTCGGCGCCCTCGGAGCCGATGACGAACAGCATACTGCAAACAAGTTTGCCGAGGCCGAATATGGCGGCTACGGCACGCTGACCGGGCGGCTCGGGCTTGTCGACGACCGATGGCTGTTCTATTTCAAAGGCGGCTTGGCGTTAGCCGATATCGAGAACCGCGCCGGCGCCCTGAACAGCGGCGCGATCGTGGGCACCGATCTGACCGACACCGAAGCGACCCGTTTGGGCTATGCAGTGGGTGGCGGCGCCGAGTACGCGTTCAATCCGAACTGGTCGATGAAAATTGAGTATCAGTATTTGGATTTCGGCGAGGATAGCTCACGCAATGCCGATGGCGACAGCTTTGATCATGACAATTCGCTGCACTCGGTCAAAGTGGGTGTAAATTACCGCTTTCCCTCACTGCCACCGCTCCGGTAGTGCGAACGGACGATGCTGAAAACAAGCGCGGCGAGCCATCGCCGCGCTTTTCGTTTTTGCGGCATCTGTCCCAGGCGATCAGGACGGATTGGCTAGCGTCTCCGACACCCAGGTGACGAGCTGCACCGCAATATCCTTGAAGGCGGTATTCAGCGCCGATGTCGCTCCCGGTGGATCCACGCTCTCAACCGGCGCTTTGGCCTCGAAAATCCGGCTGGCGGTAATCTTGCCGTCCTGGCTAAGGATCTTGGCGCCGAAAGCAATCACGGCCGTTGGCTCGCCTTCGGCCGAGATCTGGAAGCTGCGCAGGTCGATGGCCAGCTGCTCATCCGCCGTCAACCCTTCCGCCGCCCGGCCGATGGCTCCAAAGCCGGAATTCTCGAAGCTTTGCATAATGCGCAGTTGCAGCAGCCGCGGCACCGGATCGCTCCACTGGCCACCCTCGATCGGCGCACTTTCGGTGGCGGTCTTGCGCATGAGAATTTTGTCATTGTCGAGCAGCGCCGGTGCGGTCAGCTCGGAGATGGCGAGCTGCTTCTCCGGCGCCTTGATGCTTTGCGGAAATTCCGTGGCCGGGACCAGATCGAAGGTCGGCCCTTTGAGCTTCCCTGCCCCGCCGGTCATACGCTCAAGCCCCGCCATGACGCCGTCCACCCGGTCGGCATTGCGCGCCAGTGCATCCGAGAAGGTCTTGACGTTCTCCAGCGTCGCATGCAGCGGCTCAGAGCTGTCCTCAAGGATGTTCCGCAGCCGCGCCAACGCATCTTGCGCCGCCGATGTGAGGCTCTGCCCGGCATCGGGCGCGGCGGTGAGAACTGGCGTTTGCCCATTCTGCGCAAAGAGCGGTGCTCCATCCGCTGTGCCGCCGGCAAGGGTGATCACAGCAACGCCGGTCAGGCCCTGGAAATCAAGGCCGACTTTGGTGTCGGCCCGCAAGGGCGTCTTCGGATCGATGGTGGCAATGGCCTCCAGCTGGCCCGGGTTGTCGGCCTTGAGATTGAGGTGCGCGACCTCGCCGACCCTGATGCCGTTGAAGAACACCTGCGAGCCAGGCAGCAGTCCTGAGACCGAATTGCCGAAAATGATCCGTACGTCGCGGCGCTCGCCAAGGCTGCCGCCATTGTGCAGCCAATAGATGAAAGCGAAGATCGCAAAGATCACCGCCAGCGTGAATGCCCCCATCAACGTATAGCGTGCCCGGATTTCCATCACCTGACCTCAACTGGCTCGAATGCGGAACGATGCGCCATGGCGCTCGCCCGCTCCCCTCCGAAATAAGCCTTAACCCAGGGGTGCTCAGAGCCGAGCACCGTCTCGATCGGACCGGCAGCCACCACCTTGCCGTCAGCCAGCGCCGCGACGCGGTCGCAGACCGCATAGAGGCTGTCCAGATCGTGAGTCACCATGAACACCGTGAGCCCCAGCGTCTGCTGCAGCGTGCGGATCAGCGCATCGAAATCGCTGGCGGAGATCGGGTCGAGGCCAGAGGTCGGCTCATCGAGAAACACGATCTCGGGATCGAGCGACAGGGCACGGGCAAGCGCCACGCGCTTGGTCATGCCGCCGGAAAGTTCAGACGGGAACTTGTCCGCATCGCGCGCCGCAATGCCGACCATCTCCAGCTTGGCGATCGCCATTTCGTCGAGCAGGCGGTCCGAAAGCTGCAGATATTCGCGCATCGGAAACTGCACGTTCTGCTTCACGGTCAGCGAGGAGAACAGCGCCCCCTGCTGAAACAGAATCCCCCAGCGGTGCTCGATTGTAGAGCGGCGCGTCTCGCTTACTCTGTCCAGATCGACGCCCAACACCTCTATGGTACCCTGTCGCTTCGGGATCAAACCGATGATGGTGCGCAGTAGCACGGATTTGCCGGCGCCGGACCCGCCGACCACGCCGAGTATTTCACCGCGCTGAACGTCAAGCGAGAGATGGTCGAGGATGATGCGGTCGCCGAAGCCGACCACGAGGCCCTGCACTTTAATGACGGTCTCCGCCGTTGGCTGGGTCATCGGTCACATCCCGATCGAGGCAAAGAAGATGGCGAAGAGGCCGTCGAGGATAATCACCAGGAAGATCGACTTCACCACCGATTTGGTGGTCTGAAGACCGAGCGATTCTGCGCTCCCCTTCACCCGCAGGCCTTCCGAGCAGGCAACAATGCCGATCGCCAGCGCCATGAACGGCGCCTTTATCATGCCCACCTTGAAATGCGTGATCGAAATCGCTTCGCGCAGTCGCTCGATAAAGATTTCAGGGCTCATGCCACCATATCCCCAGGCGACCAGCCCACCGCCATAGAGCGCAGCTATCGAGCCGAGAAAGGTGAGGATCGGCAGGGCAATGACGAGAGCCAGCACGCGCGGCAGGATCAGTACCTCGACCGGGTCGTGCCCCATGGTGCGCAGCGCATCGATCTCCTCACGCATCTGCATCGAGCCGAGCTCGGCCGTGTAGGACGAGCCGGACCGGCCGGCCACCATGATGGCGACGATGAGCACCCCGATCTCGCGCAGGACAAGGATGCCGACCATGTCGACGACATAGGTCTCGGCGCCAAACTTGCGGAAGTGAAAGATGCCCTGTTGAGCGATGATGCCGCCGATAAGGAAGGTGATCAGCAGGATGATCGGCACGGCCTGCCAGGCCACGCGGTCGAGATGATGCACCGCCGAAGTGAAACGGAAGTGCGAGGGACGGGCGGCAACCCGGAAGACCGTCGTTGAGAGAGCGCCGAGCATGTGCAGGAACGGAATGACATCATGTCCGGTCTCGATCACGCTGCGCCCGAGGCCGTTCAGCATGCGCAGCACTGGATTGGCGCGGGCCGGCGCAGGAGGCGTGTGCAGATTGGCGTGCTGCACTTCGTCGATCAGCCCGCTATAACGCTCGGGCAGGCCGATCACGCGGATGTCGTCGCCGCGTGCGCGCCGCTCGCGCACCAGCCGCTCGATGAGCCAAGCGCCGAAAGTGTCGAGCGCTTCCAGCGCTCGCAGATCGATCGAGCCGGCACCGCGCGCGCCAGCCACGCCGTCGATCAGCCGCTCCAGTTGGCCTGCATAGGAAGCGGTCCACGATCCACCGGCGGTAAGTTCCAGCCGCCCGTTGGTCGTCGCGCTCGTCAACAGAGGTGCGCCGTTCAATTCCCGTCTCCTCTTGTCCGCCCCGCTGCGCGCTTCCCTGTTAGCGGCAGATCAGAACCGGGACGGTGCTCTTGCTTACAACCTCGTTCGCCTCGCTGCCGAGCAGCAGGCGGGCAAATCCGCTCCTGCCATGCGAGGCCATCACGATGAGGTCGACACCGCGTTCAGTGGCGGCGTCGATGATGCCCTGCGCCGGCAGGTGATCCTTGATATGCAGCGTGTCGAATTCGACGCCGGCGGTCTTCGCCGCCATCGCCGCCTCGGCGAGGATCGTCTGCGCGGTATCGGCTGCCATCCGCTCGTAATTCTCCGGCGGCAGCGACAGCGTGATTTCGCCGATCGCCACCGACGTCCACGATATCGTGACATGCACGATCAGCACGCGTGCGCCAAGCGCCTTCGCCAAAGCCAGCCCCTGATCGAGAGCCTTCCTCGCGAGCTCCGATCCGTCAGTGGCAATCAGGAGATGTTTGTACATGATCTACGTCCGCATGCAGTGACGGAACAGTCCGATTTGATGCTGCGCCGGAAGAGCTGGCGAAACGCTGCGCTTCCCGTGGAATAGCTGGGCGTTTGATCTCGGTCAATCGCCGCGCGCAAATGGGGGGCTAAGCTTGCCCCGCGAGGTTCTGCGAATGAGAGAAGACTACAGGTCGCGCCACAGGCGAGCGGCAAGACCGTAAAAGCCCAGCGCAATGATGACGGCGTATCTGTGCTGCACCGAATTGTCGCGGCCTCATGCAACCGTGGAGGCCGAAAGGCGGGCAACTGGACTTGCGGATCCCAAGGCGAAGCATGCGCTCTGCACTCAAGCAATTTGGAGCCCGAAGTCGCGGCAGTAGCTGCTCTTGGTAACCGTTGGGCTGTTCTTCTTACGGTGCCGGAATGTCCAAGCAGTTTGTGAAAGGACCGAAAAGAAGAACTGCGCCGGACTGTCTGGCGCCGTGGCATACCATACGCCTAATGCATTATATTGACTACGAATTTGGCGCCGGCGCCGCGATATCCATCTGTACAGCAGGCAATAATTCTGCATAATTTGTTAGCGACAAGTGCAAACTTGGTTTTCAACTCCACGCCTCGGCGATCCAACCGCAGCCTCTGTTCCGATTGCACAGATACGTGAAGTTCCGGTGAGTTATATGAGGTCAAAATGAAACCTCCGCGCAATCCGCAAGGCCAGCTTTCCAGAAACATTCCAAAACTGATCCAGCATCTTCGCGACCTCTATGCTAGCATGGTTCTGGATCCCGCCCTCGTCGACTCTGCCGAACATATTCAGCATGCGGTCCAAGAACTCGAACACGCTCAACGGATGGCTTGGGAAGTGGCGAACGAGGAGAGTGCTGGCACGCCTGTGCCGACGCGGCGACAGCAGGTGAAAATTCCCCACGAGCTCAGCGAAGACCTCGCGGAATGGCTGCGGAAGGCCCAAGCCGCTTCTCAGCTGAAGCAGTAGCCCGGAGCTCTCACGACATTGTGAACAGGGTTTCGGCTGATTGCCCGCGCTGCAGCAGTCGCCGAACTTCACAACGACATGCATTTGCGGTCTCCGGATTGTGAACCCCCGCAGCGCGGCGATATTTGACAGCTTCCACCTCTCCCCCGCACCATAAGCCTCTCAGTTGCGGGATAGTTTGATGCGGGTTCTGTGGGCTTTCCTTTCCGGTGCGGCACTCGCTCTGTGTGCTGCGACGCCGGCACGAGCGCAGCAGGTCGATCTCGAACTGGTGTTTCTCGCCGACTCCTCCGGGTCGATTGATGCGGGCGAAACCGCCTTCCAGCGCGGCGGCCATGCAACGGCGCTCACCCATCCCGATGTGCTCGGCGCTATCCGCAAGGGCGTATTCGGCCGCATCGCCGTGACCTATGTCGAATGGGGCAATGCCGCAAATCAGGACATCGTCGTGCCCTGGACGATCATCGATGGCCAGGCAAGCGCCAAGGCATTTGCCGCCGCACTCCTCTCCGCGCCCCGGCGTGCCTATGGCTATAACGCGATCGGCAGCGCCTTGGAGAAGGGCCGGCAACTGATCGCGGGCAATGCCCTCGACGGTATGCGCAAAGTTATGGACCTTTCTGGCGACAGCGCCAACAGCTGGGATGGCATTTCCATCGAGACAGCGCGGGCCGCTGCCGTCGCCGACGGTATTGTCATCAACGGCCTGCCGATCCTCTGCCATGAGGCCGATTGTGGCGGGCGGCCGGTTACCTACGATCTGGAAAAGGCATTCGAGGACAAAATTATCGGCGGGCCCGGAGCCTTCGTGGTAACGGCCGAGGACCGAGACGCTTTCGAATTCGCCGTCCGGCGCAAGTTGATCCTGGAAATTTCCGGGCTGACGCCCGCGCCTTCCGAGCCCCGCCATCGCCTCGCGAGGACCGAGCGGCCGGGATAATAGATGGTAGCCCGGGTAGAGCGAAGCGTACCCGGGAAGAACCGATAGACGGGCTATGTTGCCCCGGATTTCGCTTCGCTGCATCCGGGCTACGGCTTTCGCGAGGGATAATAGACGGTAGCCCGGGTGGAGCGAAGCGTAACCCGGGAAGGATCGATGGACGGGCTATGTTGCCCGGATTTCGCTTCGCTGCATCCGGGCTACGGCTTTCGCGAGGGATAATAGATGGTAGCCCGGGTGGAGCGAAGCGTAACGCGGGAAGGATCGATGGACGGGCTATGTTGCCCGGATTTCGCTTCGCTGCATCCGGGCTACATCTTTCGCGAGCATGATAACGGAGGCTAATTAGCCCCGCCTCTGCATGAAGGCCTGGAATGCCTGGCGCGCTTCGCCCGAGACGAGGCGTTCGGCGAACAGGCGGCTCTCCTCCTCGACGCGCGCCCAGATGCGGGCCGGATCGCCGCGCACCAGCCGGCGCGAGAGGCGCAGCGCTTCCTGCGGCTTGGCGGCGAGCTTGCCGGCGGCGCTGAGCGCGTAGGATTCGAGGCTCTCGCGCGGCACCACGGCATTGAGCAGCCCTGCAGCGCAGGCGGCCTCCGCCGTCAGCGGTTCCCCGGCGACGAGGAAGGCGAAGGCGCGCAGATAGCCCATCCGCTCCGGCGCAACGAGGCTGGAGCCCGCCTCGGGCACGAGGCCCAGATCGGTGAACGGCGCCATCAGCACCGCCTCCGGCGAGGCATAGGCCAGGTCGCAATGCAACAGCAACGTCGCACCGACCCCAACTGCAAGACCATCGGCGGCCGCAATAATGGGCTTCTCCGAGAAGACCAGCGCGCGCAGAAACCGCATCAGCGGAGAGAGCCCTTCACCGCCGCGCTGGCCAGCCTCAAGGAAGTCGGCGATGTCATTGCCGGCGGTGAAGACGCCGGGCTGGCCGAGGATGACCCGCACCCGCACATCGGCGGACCGGTCGCTTTCCTCGAGCGCGGTATGCATCGCCTCATACATGGCAACGCTGAGAGCGTTCTTCTTCTCCGGACGCGCGATGCGAATGGTCTGGATGCCGCCTTCGACGGCCGTTTGGATGAACTCACTCATGCGTTTCCCAATCAGCCAAGAATGGCAGCGACGCGGTCGCCCAGGACGGTTTCATGCATCTCCGTCACCGCGGGCTTGAGGCCGGCGGTCAGCGGCACTTGCGTCTCGGCGAAATGGCGGGCGAGCGCGATCGGCGTCTCGCCGGCGCCGTTGGCGTCGCGCGTGGCTGCGAGCGCACCTCGGGCGAGGAACACCCCGCCGGCAGCGAGGCCGAACAGCCGAGCATAGGGGGTGGCCCCGGCAAGAGCGGCGTTGCGGTTTTCGGCGATTTGGCCGAGAAGCCAGCGGCTGGTCTCCTCGAGCGCGGCGACCCCGCCCTCCAGGCTTTCGCCCATAGCCCCGAAGGCCGGCTCGTTCGAGGCCTTCACCTCGGCAACGGTTTCCTTCAGTCCGCTGATGAAGGTGCGCACCGTCTCGCCATTGTTCATCGTCAGCTTGCGGCCGACCAGGTCGACTGCCTGAATGCCGTTGGTGCCCTCATAGATCGGGGCGATGCGCGCATCGCGGTAATGCTGCGCGGCGCCGGTCTCCTCGATGAAACCCATGCCGCCATGCACCTGAATGCCCTCGGAGGCGACCTCGACACCGACATCGGAGCCGAACGCCTTCGACACGGGGGTGAGGAGCGCTGCTTCCGCATCGGCGCGGGCGCGGGTCTGAGCATCGCGCGCGTGGCGTGCCCGGTCGATGGCGACGGCATTGACATAGCAGATCGCGCGCGCCGCGGCGGTCTTGGCCTTCATCGAGAGCAGCATCCGGACGACATCGGGATGGCTGATGATCGGCGTCATCTCCGTCTCCGGCGTGCCCGAGACGCTTCCCTGCTTACGGTCCCTGGCGTAGCCAAGCGCGTGCTGGAAGGCATGCTCGGCGATGCCGACGCCCTGAATGCCGACACCGAGGCGCGCCTGGTTCATCATCAGGAACATATAGTGCAGGCCGTGATGGGGCTCGCCGACCAGCCAGCCGATCGCCCCCCCGCCGTCGCCATAATTGAGAACGCAGGTCGGGCTGCCATGAATGCCGAGTTTGTGCTCCAGCTTGGCAGCGTAGACGTCGTTGCGGGCGCCGAGCGATCCATCCTCGTTCACCAGGAATTTGGGGATCAGGAACATGGAAATGCCCTTGGTGCCGGGCGGCGCGTCGGGCAGGCGGGCGAGCACGATGTGAATGATGTTGTCGGTCAGCGGGTGGTCGCCGAAGGTGATGAAGATCTTGGTGCCTTTGATCCGGTAGGAGCCGTCGCCTTGCGGGGTGGCGCGCGTCTTCAGAAAGCGCAGGTCGGAGCCGGCATGCGGCTCGGTCAACTGCATCGAGCCGGTCCACTCGCCGCTGACGAGCCGCGGCAGATATTTCTGCTGCAAGGCCTCCGAACCGTACTTATAGAGCGCCTCGATCCCGGCCTGGGTCAGCATCGGGTTGAGTCCGAAAGCCATATTGGCGCCGCTCCATAGCTCACCGCAGGCCATGGAGACAGCGACCGGCAATTCCTGGCCGCCATAAGGCTTCGGGCAGGGCAGGGCGTTCCAACCCGCCTCACAGAAGGCGCGATAGGCGGCCTTCCAGCTCTGCGGCATCACCACCCTCCCGTCCTCCAGACGCGCCGGGTGCTCATCGCCATCGCGGTTGATCGTGGCAAGCTGCTCTGAGGCAAAGCGGCCCGCCTCCTCCAGAATCGCTTCGACCGTGGCCATGTCGAGATCCTCGAAAAGCCCGGCCTCGACGAGAGGCGCAAAGCCGGCGATCCGGTTGAGGGTGAAAAGCATTTCCGAGACAGGGGCTTTGTAAGCCATTTTTCCTCCCAGGCAGACCGAAACAACCACTCCCGGGGTTGGCGCGGTGCCGCACGTGATGGCAGTGCCTTCTGTTGTAACCTTCGCGGCGCTCAGGTTCAATGCGGCGAGAGGGGAAGTGGCCTGGCCCCGGGCGCCGAGCAGGCACCCCGGCTTAGCATTTAACAACAGACTGAAAAGCCGGTGCACGTTGCAGCAGTCCTATTCCGCTTGCGGCAACTATTTTCGATTACGGTCGCGACGTGCAAGGGCCTTCCCGAGACGGGTCGGTGCAGCCAGAGATCTACCGCGCTTTCGTCACCACGCCAACAGAGCTGACAAAAATGAAGTCTATATCCGTCAAGACTGGCCTGACCAGCCTCTTTGCCCTGATGATCTTATTGGTTGGAGGGCTCAGTTATATCGCATTCACTAAGATCTCAGCGATAAATCAGAATGTGGGAGCCTTCGCGGATAACTGGCTCTCATCCCTTGATAGCATTACCCAGCTCAATGATGACGTGGGCAAGTTCCGAAATCTCCTAATCAGGCATATCCTTGATCACGACGCCGAATACAAGAAGCAAATCGAGGCCACAATGGCAGAGGCCTTGACGGAACTTCAAAAGGACCAGAGCAGCTATGAAAAGCTGATCAGCAGCGCTGAGGAGCGCCGGACCTACCAAACTTTCGTCACTACCTTGAACCGCTATCTCGATCTGCACGCGAAGGTTGCAGAAGTTTCACGGTCCAACGCGGACGAGAAGGCTATTGCTCTCTTCAAGGGTGATTCAAGAACCGCCTTCGATGAAACGGGCAAGCTGCTCGAACGTCTCATCGAGATCAACCGCGAAGCTGGCAGGCAAGAAAGGGAACATGCCACTGCCGACTACAACGCGACGATCTGGCAGGTGTCTGTCGTCGTCGCCGTCGGCTTGCTTCTCGCGCTTGGTGCGATGGCCTTCAGCTTTTTCGCCGTATCCCGGCCCATCGAGGGGATCACCCGGTCGATGTCGGTGCTCGCCAAGGGGGATACCGCCACACCAATTCCCTATGGCGACCGCGGCAACGAAATCGGCGCGATGGCGCAGGCGGTGCAGGTCTTTAAGGATAATATGATCCGCACGCGAGAGCTGGAGGCGGAGGCCGAGGCCGCGAAGGTCAAGGCTGATGCGGACCGCAAGCGCGCCATGAACGATATGGCCGACCAGTTCGAGCGCGCCGTCGGTGGTATTGTGCGCACGGTATCGGATGCCGCGTCCGAACTGCAGACGGCGGCGCAGTCGCTGTCCTCTTCCTCCGCGCAGACCACGCAGCAGTCGACCGTCGTGGCCGCCGCTTCGGAGGAGGCAGCAGTCAATGTTCGCACCGTCGCTGCCGCAGCCGAGGAGCTGTCCGGCTCGGTGCGCGAGATCTCCAGGCAGGTGAGCGAATCCGCCAGCATGGCCCATAAGGCGGTGCAGGAGGCGCAGCAGACCAATGCCCAGGTGAGCGGCCTGTCGGCCGGCGCGCAGAAGATCGGCGCCATCGTCGACCTGATCAACGACATCGCGTCGAAGACCAACCTGCTTGCCCTCAATGCCACCATCGAGGCGGCGCGCGCGGGTGAGGCGGGCCGCGGCTTTGCGGTGGTTGCCCAGGAGGTGAAGGCGCTCGCCGAGCAGACCTCCAAGGCTACCGCCGAGATCACCGGTCATATCGGCGCGGTGCAGTCGTCGACCGATCAGGCAGCGACCGCGATCCTCGGTATCGGCAAGCGCATCGACGAGATCAACCACATCGCCTCCACCATTGCCGCCGCGGTGGAGGAGCAGGGCGCGGCAACCGAAGAGATCGCCCGCAATGTGGACCAGGCGGCACAAGGCACGGTGGAGGTGACGCGCAACATCAGCGGCGTCAATCAGGCCGCGGAGTCGTCCAGCGCTTCGGCGGAGCAGGTGCTTTCCTCAGCGACCGAGCTTGCCTCACAGTCCGAGAAGCTGCGCGCGGAAATGCAGAAGTTCCTAGAGACGGTGCGCGCTGCTTGACACCTGGCCTCAAGCCAGCAAGCAGAGGATTTGCGTTCAGCGCAGCGTCGGCATCAGCCGGCGCTGCGCAGCGTTATATCGCCCTCTCAATTCCTAAACCGGTGCAGCGCGCCGGGCGGGAAGATCCATTCCGGGGTGATGAGCTCATCCTTCTCGCCCGGCATCACATACCAGGGCGTGCCGTCCGGCGAGCGCGGGGCGGTCAGCACATGCATGTCCTGGGCGGGCATGTAGCTTTGCAGCAGCAGAAAACGCTTCTCGCCGCTCCTCTCATCCGCGGCCATATCCACGACAAGCACGGCATGGCCGGGGAAGCCGCCCTTGATGAAGACATCACCGATCCGCATGGCGCTGAGCTCGGCCGGGCGCATTTCCCGCTCCAATGAATAGGAGCCGGCGACAGCAAACACCCGGTCCATATAGCGGCGGAAGCCGCGGTAATCGCCCGCGTTGCCGGTGAAAGGCTGGCGCTTGCCGTTGGTCGTGTTGAAGGCTATGTCGCGTGCCCGGCCGCTACCGAGCAGGTATTCGGCGCGCAGCCGCATAATGGCGTCGGCGCATTGCTGGAGATCGCGCGTGCCGGTGTCGATGTCGATCACCGCCACATGGTTCTGCTGATTCCATTTCGGACGGCCGTCATAGAGCCGGACAGGGGTTTGCGCAGGCTTGACCGGGAGTGCGCGCAGCCAGGCGGCAAAGCTGCCCACTTCGACGGGGACGCGCGCGAAGCCGGGCGGGGGCGGCACACGCTCGGCAAGCGTCGCGGTCGCTGGGACATCGCCCCGCCAGGGATAGCGCGGAGCAGCGTCGGCGGCTGGACCAGCGCAAGCCATGGCGGCGATTGCGACGATCGCTGTGAAAATGCGCTTCAGGTTGGATAAGCCGCGCCGCATCTCTATCCCCCCAACGGTTTCGCCAGAGCATTGAGCGCGGAAAGCTGTACAGTCAATGAAGGGCGGCTCCGACGCGCTATCGCCCGAGACCGGGGGAATGCCACTTCATGCCGCAGATCTAGATCAGGGCTGGAAAGCTTTCTGCTCCCACTCACTGGTACTGAGGGCTTTTTGCTTCTTGCGCGTTCTCCGCAAGCCGTGCGCAGGCTTTGCGGCGCGCGTCGGCAGCACGGCCGGTGCTCGCGTCGGGAGCGGCGGAATGTCCTCGGTGATTTCCGCACGCAGCCCGGCATAGACGCGGGGTGGGAGCGGTGGAATGTCCTCGGTGATTGCCGCGCGTAGCCCCGCATAGACGCGGGGTGGGAGCGGTGGAATTTCGTCGGGTACAGGCCCGGTGGCAGGCTCTGCTATTGTGGCCTCGCCCGCAACGTCGCTCGATGTCGAGGGACCGGTCGTAGCGGCGCTTTGGGCAGGCTCTGCTGCCGAGGCGTCAATGGTGGCGGGGGAATTCGACGCAACAGCCGCGATATTGCCACCTGTGAGCTTTGCGGTTGAGGCAGCCACAACAGCGCTGCTTGCCGGCTCTGCGGCCGCCGACACGAGAGTGGGGCTCAGCTGCACCGGCGCCGCGGCGTTGCCGCCGACCACGATGAAAGGCGCCCAATAGGCGGGGTGGCTCTGGAGGCCAGGCGCATCGACCAGCGTCAGCATCGCATGCTGCAGGGCCGCGGCCTGGGTCAATTGCGGATTCTGGGTCATGGCGGCAAAGGCGCGCGTCACCAGCTTCACCGTGGTATCCGAATTGACGGCCCAATGCGAGACCATGAGGGAGCGCGCTCCAGCATAGAAGAACGCGCGCGCGAGGCCAGACAGCGCCTCGGCCCCGACATGATCGCCGCTCGCCGTATTGCACGCCGAGAGCACCACCCAGTCCGCATCGAGCTTCAACTCCGCGATTTCGGAGGCAGTGAGCAGCCCGTCGTCGGTCTGGCTGGCGATATCGGGCGGGGTGAGCATTAGCGCCGGTTCGGCATGTGCCGCGAGAAACAGCTCCGTTTCGCCTGCAAGCAGCCCGTGCGTCGCGAAATGCAGAATACGGGCGTCGGCGAGCGCTCCGTTGGACGAGAGCGACTTGATCCGGCCTTCGGTGGCATCGCCGCCGAGCAGCACCGCGCCGTCGGGGGCTCCGATGAACTGTGCCACGCTGCACAGCTCGTCCGCGGTTTCGGGAATCGGCACCTGGCGGCGCAGCGTCTCGACATCGGCAAGGCCCCGGCGCAGCAATTGCGCGACCGACGTGAGTGATGTCACCTCCGCCGACCAGCGCGGCGTTGTTGCCGCAGGCCCGCAGGCCTGATGAGACCATGCCCGGCGATCCGTGCCGTCATCGCCGCTCAGCAGCGGATTGCCGACGCCGAGGAATGGCGCGGCTGCGTGGCTGGCAACAGCGAAAGTGCGCAGCGTTTTCAGGCTGCCTAGCGAGGGGAGCATGGTGACAGCGTGCTTTCTTGCGAGCCAGGCGATGGGGACGGGGCCCGCGCCGTTAGATGAGCCGGGCTTCTCCGTCACCAGCACCGAGAAGGGCAGTGAAGTGAGCGCACCCGACGCAACGATCAGCAAGTCCTTGCCCGCGATGTTACCGGCGATGGGACCGAGCAGCATGGAATAGAGCGCGTGCGCCCGGTCGGGCCGGAACGGCAACGGATCTGCGGCACGAGGCGAGGCGTCCGGCGGCATCTCTAGAAGGCGCATGCAGCGCTCGCGGCCGGCCTTGTCCGCCCATTCCTCCTGGTCGAGGCCGCAGCGCAGGGCGCGCACCAGGCTCAGCGCATCGCGCTCCCCGAGCGGCAGCCGCCGCCACTGTGTCTCGGTCTTGGAAATAAGCCAGAGATGGGTTGCCTCGCGCGTGACCACGTATTGGATGGCAGCTTCGTTAGGCCCGAGCAGCTGCTGAAGCTCGGCGATGCTTAGGGGAGCGGGCCGTGCAAAATCGCCATAACGCGGAAACTTGGCCTGCAAATCCTGATCGAGCGCGGCGATCCTGGTTTCGATGGCGGCGAGGCGTTCGCGCAGGGTCTGCTCGAGATCGGCGTTGCGGCCGCTGGTCTGGGATAGGAGCTCGGTCAGTCTGCCGTCGATCGCCTGCCAGTCCGACGAGAGGTCCTGCCGCTCGCGCACGAGTGTCCTCAAGCCTTCGTCGGAGGCTCCGGCGCGAGCACCGAGCGCGGCCAGCGCCACCGCCGTCGAGGTCATGGTGCTCCACTCACCGATTTCGAGGGCATGGGCGGCCTTGGCCTTATCATCGGTGCCGCCCGTCTTCCAGAGCGCATCGAGCAATCCGGAAAAGGCCCGCCGTTCCGTGTTGCTTTGCGCAATCGCCGCGCGGTTACGGACACCGGAGCGGCTGCGGAAGGCAAGTGTGATGGCAACCGCCCGCTCGAAATAGCCCAGTGCTTCGCTGGGATGGGAATTGGCCAGCTCCAGCGCACCGAGCGCCACGAGCGTGTCAACGAGCTTGGCGTGGCTTTCGCCGAATTGGCGCTCCAGGATGGTGAGCGCACGTTTGAGGAGGCCGCGCGCCTTCTCGCGCTGGTCAAGAGCGGCATAGGCCTCGCCGAGATTGGCAGCGGGAACGGCCGTGTTGACATGCTCGGCGCCGTATAGGCCTTCGTCGATCTCCAGAGCCCGACGCAATGCTGCCTCCGCCTCGGCAGGTCGGCCGATATCAATCAGCAGCCGGCCGAGATTGTTGTGCACCGTCGCCAGCGTCGGATGGTCCGGCGGCAATGACTTTTCGAACAAGGCGAGCGCACGGCGCAAATTCTGCATCGCCTCGTCGTTGCGGCCGGTCTGGCGCATGAGCCCGGCGAGATTGTCCGTGATGATGGCAATCGACACCGGGTCCTGGGGCAACTGCGCCTCGGCGATCGCGAGACCACGGCGCAGCAGCGGTTCCGCCTCGTCGAGCCGGCCCGCCTCGTTCAGGAACACCCCGAAATTCGCCGCCGCCTGCCCGACCTCGCGATGCTCGCGGCCGAGCGCCTGCTCAAGCAGCTGTATGGCGCGCCGGTGGCGCGGTTCGGCGTCGTCGAGGCGACCCATATGGCCATAGAGCACCGCCAGATTGTCGTTGAGAATCCCGGAATTGGCGACATCGGCTTGCGCGTCGAGAATGTCGATGGCGCGCTTATAGGATGCTTCAGCAGCGGCATAGTTGGCGAGCGCACGCTCGGCGCGTGCCAGATTGTTGAGCGGCTCCACGAGTTCCTTGTCGGCCTCCGGTCCGCGCCGCTCGACTATGGCCAGGGCAGCCTCGGCCTTCTCCTTCGCCTCACTGAACCGGCCGGCATCCTGCTCCAGCCTTGCGGCGTGGTTCAGCATGCGCAGCGCCGCCTTGCCCTCTTCCTGTCCGCGGGATCGGAGCGTTTCCAGGGTATCATCAATCAGCGTCCGTGCTTTCTCCAGCCGCCCGGTGGTCGCGTAGCGGTCGAGAAGCGCCTCGACCGCAAGGCGGTAGGGCTCGTCCTCCGGCGAGGACACGAGATCGTAGATCGCAATCGCCTGCTGCCAGCGAATTTCGCTCTGATCGGGCCGGCCGAGCATGCGCAGCACGAATGCGGCATTGTTGTGCATATGGGCAACGCCGATATGACCCGCCTCGCCTTCGCGCTCGGCACGGGCGATCAAGCGATCGTAGATGGCAATGATCTCGTCGCCGCGCCCCTCGCGCAAATAGATCTGGCCCAGCTCGCCGACCAGATTGCGGGTGTCTTCATGGACGGCAGGTTGCTCGCGCTCATAGATGGCAAGTGCGCGTTCGAGATGCTGGCGGGCGTCGGCCACTCGGTCCACCCGTCGCAGCAGGAAGCCGAGATTATGCGCGGCGACCGCTGTCTCGACGGCTTCCGGCCCGTACTGCTTTTCGGTGAGCCGCAGAGCCTGCTCGGCGAGGGGAACGGCCTCGGCGAAATGGCCAGCCCGCATCTGCTCGAGCGCAGCGGCCTTCGCCTTCTCCAGCGCGGCGCCGCTGTCTTGCTCTGTGGGAGCAGGACTGCTGGCAACCGGTGCGGCAGTCTCCGCCGGCGCGGAATGGGCGCCGGCAATCATGGCGGCGAGCAGTACGGGCGACATCGCGGACAGGCGCCAGACGAAAAGCAGCCCTTTCCGGAAAACCATCCACGGCACAATACGATCCTCCCCCGGGTGGCACGTCTTATAGAGATGCAGCATCCGATCGTGCCATTTGCGTGGCAGACCGTATTTAGCGCAAGCGGCCGTCCTTGACCCTGTGGCAAAACCCGTTTTAGGGTTCGGCGCGAAATCAACCGATGCGGCACTCCCATGCAACCGACCAAGACTGCGGCCAGCAGCAGTAAGGCAAAGCCTTCAGCAAAGGCCGCGCCGCAGAGCAAGAAAAGCGCTGTACCGGCGACTGCCGCGACGCAGGACCAAGTCACCAGCGCCGGCCGGATCCTCGACCCGAGCAAGTCGTTTCAGGACCTTATCCTGACGCTGCAGCAATTCTGGGCTGCAGAAGGCTGCGTCATCCTTCAGCCCTACGATATGGAAGTTGGCGCCGGCACCTTTCACCCGGCGACCACCTTGCGCGCGCTCGGGCCGAAGCCTTGGTATGCCGCTTATGTGCAGCCCTCGCGGCGGCCCAAGGACGGCCGCTATGGCGAGAACCCGAACCGGCTGCAGCATTATTACCAGTTCCAGGTGATCATGAAGCCATCGCCTGAGAATATTCAGGACCTCTATCTGCAGAGCCTCTACAAGATCGGTATCGATGCAGACAATCATGACATCCGCTTCGTCGAGGATGATTGGGAGAGTCCGACACTTGGCGCCTGGGGCCTGGGGTGGGAGGTGTGGTGCGACGGCATGGAGGTGTCGCAGTTCACCTATTTCCAGCAGGTCGGCGGCTTCGACTGCGATCCCGTCGCGGGCGAGCTCACTTATGGGCTGGAACGCCTCGCCATGTATTGCCAGGGCGTCGATCGCGTCTATGACCTCAACTTCAACGGCCGTGACGACGCGCGCAAGATCAGCTATGGCGACGTCTTCCTGCAGGCCGAGCAGGAATATTCGCGCTTCAATTTCGAATATGCCGACACCGAACTGCTGCTTCAGCATTTCCGCGACGCGGAGAAGGAATGCAAGGCACTGCTCGCCGCTGGCGCGCCCCCGCCAGGCGCAAACGACCCGCGCCACAAGCTGGCGCTGCCGGCCTACGACCAGGCAATCAAGGCTTCCCACCTTTTCAACCTTTTGGATGCGCGCGGCGTGATCTCCGTGACCGAGCGGCAGAGCTATATCCTGCGTGTGCGCGAACTCGCCAAGGCGTGTTGCGAGGCTTGGCTCAAGACGGAAGGTGGTGGCGTCTCGTGATGCAGCGCTGATTCTACTCGATTTCGACAATGTTACGCTGCAGTGAATGCTTGGTTTGTTGCACAGCCGCCTCAAAACAACGCACGATAGCGGCAAATCGCCCCAAAAAACAACGGCGCCTAAAGGCTGCCGTTTTTCCCCAAGCATCTATCACCTCTGGAAGACAGATTGACGACGCGGAGGCGTGATTTGAACGTTTTGTTATGCTACGTTTAAGGCAGGCCAGGTGAAAAAGCTTTCAAAAGGCGGCCGCAATACAGAGAAAAGGGATCGATGAAGGCTTTCAGATTTCGACGGAATGCACCCGCCCTGGTCCTCACCAGCGCCTTGGCTGCCTTTGCCGGTCATGCAATCCACGCGCTGGAGCAAAATCCTCCCGTCGAGGAAGGTTATCAGCTCGAGGATAGCAACTCGCTGCTTGGCAGCTATCTGGCTGGCCGCGTCGCCCGCAACGAGCGCGACAACGACACCGCTGCCCGCTATTACCGCGAGGCGCTCGATCGCGATCCCACCTCAAAGGAAATCCTGGAGGACGCGTTCCAGCTGAAAATTGCGACCGGCAATTTCGCCGAGGCGCAAAGCCTTGCCCGGCAGCTCGCGACGCGCGATCCCGATCACAAGATCGCCAATCTGTTCCTGGGTATTTCCGCTTTCCTCGACAAGGATTACCGGCGCGCCGATGGCCATTTCAAAGCCGTCGGCAAGGCTCCGATCGCCGAGCTGACCGCGAATCTTTCGCGGATGTGGACCGAGTTTGCCCGCGGCCAGGTCAATGAAGCGATCAAATCCTCCGCTGTCGCCAGCTCGCCGCAAACCGAGGGCTCCCAGCATATCGAGCTGCTGCACCGCGCACTGATTGCCGATCTGGCGAAGAAGCGATCGGTGTCGCGCGCAGCTTACACCCAGCTTTTCAAGAAAAATCCACGCAATCTGCGCGCCGTCGAGGCTTATGCCCGCCATGCCGCCTTCTGGGGTGACAAGGAGCTGGCCGAGAAGATCCTCAAGCCGCATCTTGCCACGCCCACGCCCAACCCGCTCTTGAAGACGCTTGCCGACGATCTCGCCGCCGGCAAGAAGATCTCCCTGCTCGTGAACAATCCGAAGGAAGGGCTATCGGAGGTTTTCCAGGGCATCGGTGAAGCGTTGGCGGGCGACGGTGTTATCGACGCCGGCCAGCTCTATCTGCAGTTCGCCCTCTATGTCCGGCCGGATTTCACCGTCGCGCAATATGCGCTGGGTGAGCTCTATGACCAGCTGAAGAGTTATGATGGTGCGGCGAGTGCGTTCGAGCGTGTGCCGCGGGAGTCGCCGCTCTGGATTAACGCCCAGCTGCGCAAGGCTTATGATCTCAATTCGCTGGAGCGCAATGATGAGGCAAAAGCGCTGCTGAAGGAGCTGATCAAAGCCTCGCCCGACGATATGCGGCCCTACTACACAATGGGCAATCTGCTCCGCGGCAATAAAGAATATGCGGAGGCGGTGGGTTACTACACCAACGCTATCGAAAGGCTTGGCCCGCTCGAGAAGTCGCAATGGTCCATCTATTATGCGCGCGGCGTATGCTATGAGCGCATCAAGGAGTGGCCGAAGGCGGAGGCAGACCTGCGCAAGGCCCTCGATCTCGACCCCAATCAGGAGCTGACGCTCAATTATCTCGGCTATTCCTGGGTTGATCAGAGCCTCAATCTGAAAGAGGCGATGGACCTGATCCGCCGGGCCGTGCAGCTTCGCCCCAATGATGGCTATTTCGTCGACAGCCTAGGCTGGGCCTATTACCGGCAGAACGACTACGATCAGGCCGTAAAGCAGCTCGAGCGGGCTGTGGAGCTCAAGCCCGACGATCCGGTGATCAATGACCATCTGGGTGATGCCTATTGGCGTGTCGGCCGCCAGCTCGAAGCAAAGTTCCAGTGGAAGCAGGCCCTCGATCTGAAACCGGAGGCCGATGACGAGGCCAGGATCAAGAAGAAGCTCGAAGCCGGGCTGATCGAGGAGCCGACCACCCGGGCCTCTCTGGACAAGGCTGTGGCCGGTCACCCCACAACCGAAAGCAAGTGAACTGCGGGCCATCGGAGCGCGGCGCAGCCGAGGATGATGGCTGGTGCGGGGCAGGCGTGCTGCGCAGCGTAGCACGCGCCAAGGTCAATCTGACCTTGTACGTTCGTGGCCGTCGCCCGGACGGCTATCATGAACTGGAAAGCCTCGTCGCTTTCACGCAATTCGGGGATATCCTCACCCTCAATCCCGGACAGCCGTTTTCGCTCGAGGTCGACGGGCCATTCGCCGAGGCGATCGAAGGCGGCAATCTCATTGAGAAAGCGGCGCGGCTCTATCGCGAGCACTCGGCCTTGGTAGCGAGCAGAGGGCGAGCCGCCGCCGAAAGCCCCGCGATGGCGGCAGCAGGCGCCTTTCGCCTCGACAAGCAGATACCCGTCGCGGCGGGCTTGGGAGGCGGCTCGGCCGATGCCGCCGCTGCTTTGCGGCTGCTAGCCGGCGTTAACAACCCAAGTGAGGCCGAGATCGCCAGCCTCGATATCGGCCTGCCAATACCCTCCAGCCGGCTGATGTCTCTGCTGCCCCTCGCACGTGAGATCGGCGCCGACGTGCCCGTATGCCTCTTTTCCCGGCCGGCGATCATGACCGGCATCGGCGAGCGCCTTCGCTTTTTGCCGGCCTCTCCGAGCCTTCCTGTTGTTCTCGTCAATCCGCGCGTGCCGCTGTCGACGGCGGCGGTGTTCCGGGAATTGCGGGCCGACGTCCTCGGCGCCAGGGCTTCGCCAGACGAAGCCGATCCGCCGTCCCTGCGCAGCCCCGACGATGTGATCGCCTATGCGGGGACCCGCCGCAACGATCTGGAAGCGCCTGCCCGCCGGCTTGCGCCGGTCATTGGCGTCATCCTTGACCGCCTAGCCGCCTGTCCAGGCGCGGTGTTGGCGCGGCTCTCGGGGAGCGGCCCGACCTGCTTTGCGCTGTTCCGCGAGAAGACCGAGGCCGAAGACGCGGCCGCGTGCCTTAGCGCCGAGCAGCCGGCTTGGTGGATAAAGGCAACGATGCTTGGCTGATCGGCCGTCGCGCCAATCAATGCAAACTTCGCATAACGACGCTCGGCCGGCGGGGACGACGGGAGGGCTCGGCCTCCGCCTGTTCCTCGAACAGCTCGGCAAGCTTCTCCGTCATTGCGCCGCCCAGCTCTTCCGCATCGGTGATGGTGACCGCCCGCCGATAGTAGCGGGTGACATCATGGCCAATGCCGATCGCGATCAGCTCGACCGGTGAGCGCGTCTCGATCTCATGAATCACCTGACGCAGATGCCGCTCCAGATAGGAGCCGGAATTGACCGAGAGTGTCGAGTCATCAACCGGGGCACCGTCCGAGATCATCATCAAAATTTTGCGCTGCTCGGGACGGCCGATCAGCCGCGAGTGTGCCCAGGCCAGCGCCTCGCCGTCGATGTTCTCCTTGAGCAGCCCCTCGCGCATCATCAGCCCGAGATTTTTGCGCGACCGGCGCCAGGGTGCATCGGCTGCTTTGTAGATGATATGCCGGAGGTCATTGAGCCGGCCCGGCGATCCGGGCTTGCCCGCCGCCAGCCAGCTCTCGCGGGTTTGCCCGCCCTTCCATTGCCGGGTGGTGAAGCCGAGGATCTCGACCTTGACCCCACAGCGCTCGAGCGTGCGCGCGAGGATGTCGGCGCAACAGGCCGCGACCATGATCGGCCGGCCGCGCATCGAGCCCGAATTGTCGAGCAGCAGGGTGACCACGGTGTCGCGGAAGGTGGTGTCGCGCTCGCGCTTGAAGGAGAGAGGCGTGAACGGGTCCGTCACCACCCGCGACAGTCGCGCCGTGTCGAGAATACCCTCGTCGAGGTCGAAGTCCCAGGCGCGGTTCTGCTGCGCAAGCAGCCGCCGTTGCAGCCGGTTGGCGAGCCGGCTCACCGCCACATGCAGATGGGTGAGCTGCTTGTCGAGGAACGCCCGTAGCCGTTCCAACTCCTCCGCATCGCACAAATCCTCCGCGCCGACAGTCTCATCGAACTGGCGCGAGAACACCTGATAGCCAAAATCCTCCGGCGCATCGAGGATCGAGCGGTTCGGCCGGCGCGGCGGCGCATGGGGGCGCTGCTCGTCGTCCGTGTCGCTCTCCATCTCGCCCTCGCCAGTGGCCTCGGTAAGCTCGGCCTCCTCCGTGGCGCTGGCAGTCTCGGTGCTGTCATCTTCAGCGGAAACCGGGCGGCGATCTTTGTCCCTCGCAGCCTCTTCGGATTGCTGCTCCGCCTGCCGGCTGCCCTGCTGTTCCTCACTTGTCGAGTTCTCTTCGGTGCCCTGTCCCATTTCCTCGGCAAGATCGAGGGCGGTGAGCACCTCGCGCAGCACCTTGCCGAAGACCTCCTGGTCCTCGATGCTGTCGGCTAACCGGTCGATCAATCCTCCGGCGCGTTCATCAATCCAGGAGCGCCAAGCCTCGACGATCGGCAGCGCTTTTTTCGGCGGATTGGCTTTGAGAATGCGCTCGCGCACCATGAGAGCCAGCGCATCGTCGAGAGGCGCGTCATCGCGATCGGTGGTCGCAACATTGGAGCGGCTGTCGAACCGGGCTTCGGTCTTGGCGGAGAGATTGGCGGCGACGCCCTTCATCCGCAGCGCACCGATCGCCTCGACGCGCGCGCGCTCGACAGCCTCGAACACGCTGCGCGCCATGCCGGCGGCCGGAGCCAGGCGACCATGGAGCGCATCATCATGGCAGGCAAGCGCCAAGGCAATGGAGTTGGCATGGCCGCGTAGCACAGCCACCTCCTTGCGCGAGGGCGAGCGCGACGGCTGCGGCAGCGTTACGGTTGTCCCCTTTACACCCGGCGCCTCGGCCGAATAGGTGACGTTCAGCGAAGGGCGTCCGGCAAGCGCGCGCGTGGCAAGCGCCAAGGCCTGCTTGAACGGCGTGCCGGGATCGCTCTTGCGCTTCTGCGAGGGCATCTCGATACTTACTCCTTGGCGGTGCGGGCGGCTTGACCTCTTGGCCAGATCACGGCCCGGCCATCAGCCGTAACATAGCGCTGCCCGGCGCTGTCGGTAATCTCGCCGGTGAGGATAACGATATCGCCGCCGAACATCTCGCTGCGCTCTATAGCCGCAATTCGCCAGGTGAAGATCGCCTCTAGGCCGGCGGGAAGCGCGCGACGGAAGCGAAAGGTGAATTCCAGTCCGGCGACATCGTTGGTCTGCGACAGATGCTCGGCGGCAAGCCCCATCAGCATGGCCGAGGTCTGCGTGCCGCTGGCGATCAACCCGCCGAAGCGGCTCGCCTTTGCCATCTGCGGGTCATGGTGCAGCGGATTCCAGTCGCCCGCCATGGCGGCAAAGGCCGCAATGCTTTCCGCCGTGAAGACGTGACCCTTGGAGAAAGTTTCGCCGGGAATGGGCATCGTTCTCCTCACACGGCCCGCAACCATGATCCACCGAAGCTTCCACGCGCCCCGGTATCATTACCGCGCGAGCGGGAATCTAGCCGCTCAATCAGAGCCTGTAGCTGGATCCCCGCTTTCGCGAGGATGACATCTTGAGCGGAGGAAAGGGTGTGCACCGTCCTTACCTTTGGCCGGGCTCACTTCAGCTCAACGCAACATTGGCCGTCGAGGTCGGCAGTTCCTGGCCGAAGCAGCGCTGATAGAGCTCCGACACCAGACCCCGCTCCAGCTCGTCGCATTTGTTGAGGAAGCTGAGCACGAAGGCGAAGCCGATATCCTTGAAAATCAGCGCATTCTCGGCCCAGGTGATTACCGTGCGTGGGCTCATCACCGTGGAGAGATCGCCGTTGATGAAGGCGTTGCGCGTCAAATCGGCGAGCCGCACCATATTTGATACGGTCTTGCGCCCGCTGTCGGTCGCGAACTCCTTCACCTTGGCGAGAACGATGTTCACCTCGTCGTCATGGGGGAGGTAGTTCAGCGTCACCACGATCGACCAGCGATCCATCTGCCCCTGGTTGATCTGCTGGGTACCGTGATAGAGGCCGGAGGTATCGCCAAGGCCGATGGTGTTGGTCGTTGAAAACAGCCGGAACGCCGGATGCGGGCGGATCACCCGGCTCTGGTCGAGGAGCGTCAGCCGGCCGGATACCTCCAGCACGCGCTGGATCACAAACATTACATCCGCCCGGCCGGCGTCATACTCGTCGAACACCAGCGCCGTGTTGGACTGCAGCGCCCAGGGCAGGATGCCCTCGCGGAACTCGGTGATCTGCTGGCCCTCGCGGATGACGATGGCGTCCTTGCCGACCAGGTCGATGCGCGAGACATGGCTGTCCAGGTTGATGCGCACGCAGGGCCAGTTGAGGCGCGCGGCGACCTGCTCGATATGGGTGGACTTGCCGGTGCCGTGATAACCCTGGATCATCACGCGGCGGTTGAAAGCGAAGCCCGCGAGGATCGCAAGCGTTGTGTCGCGGTTGAACAGATAGTCGGGGTCGATATCGGGCACGTGCTCTTCAGCCTGGGAATAGGCCGGAACCTCCATGTCGCTATCGATGCCGAAAAGCTGGCGGACCGACACTTTCATGTCGGGCAGCCCGCGTCCTTCAACTGTCACAGATGTCATAGCAAATTTCCGATAATGCCTGTTCCCTTGAGGCGAAGACTCGCAAGGACAGCCGCCGAGAGGTGAGGGCGGCGAATTCTCGCAATGTCAGGAATCCTCAGCAAAAGCCCGCCTGCTTCAGGTGATTATAGGCCTGAATGATCTCGCGCAACCGATCTTCGGACTGCTTGTCTCCGCCATTGATATCGGGATGGTGGCGCTTCACAAGGGCCTTAAAGCGAGCTTTGATTTCCGGAGCTTTGGCGTCCTCGTCAAGATCAAGCGCCCGCAGCGACTTGCGCTCGGCATTGCGGAGCACCCGGGGGGGCGCGCCATTCTCCTCACCAGGGCCGCTGCGCCCCCGGGCGAACAGCTCGAAGGGATCGCCCGTGGTGAAATCGGCCTTGAAGCCCATATGCCCCTGCGCCGCCGAGCGAAAGCCGGTCGCCGCCCAGGCGTTCACCCCCGAGGACCAGGTGGGTCGATGTCCGGTAATCGAGGCCTTCTGATAGCGCGCGACATCCTCATCGCTCATGCCGGCAAAGTAGTTATACGACTTGTTGTAGGCGCGCACATGCTCCAGGCAGTAGCGGAAATACTCGCCCTCTCGCCCGCGCCCCTTAGGCGCCTTGTGGCAGCCGGCTTCCTCGCAGCCGGGCCAGTCGCAGGTGGGCGCATGCGCGCTCGCCCTCCGCTCCGCCTCGGGCTTGATGCGGATGCTGTCAAAATATTTGGAATCCAGCTTCATGCCCGATCTATTCCCAAAAGGCTGACAGGAGGCTATTTAGAACCGGCAGGCCTTCGCACAAGGATTATGCTGCTTCGCTCCTTTGGATACAAGCTCTGCAAAGGAGATGTGCGAGCGCCGCAAAAGGACGCTTAACGAGCCGAGAAAATCATGCAGGTTGAACAGCGCATCCGAGAAAAACTTAACGCGGCGTTCGCGCCGGAGCGGCTTGTCATCGAAAACGACAGCCATAAGCACGCTCATCACGCGCCCATGCAGGGCGGCGCCTATACCGGGGAGACGCATTTCACCGTCACCATCATCTCGAATGCCTTTACCGGCCGTTCGCGGATTGACCGGCACCGCCTGGTGCATGAGGTGCTTGCCGAAGAGCTGGCCGGTCCCGTTCACGCCCTTGCTGTCAAAGCCGCAACCCCCAGCGAAGTTCCCAATGCTTGAACGCTTGGGCGTCCGGGACGGCGCTGCGGACGAAGAGCGGCTGTTGCCCAGGCAAAAAGCCGGGCCGATGCAGATGCTCATCGCCGAGGCGCTCGGAAGTGGGCTCCTGGCGTTCTTGACGATCGCCGCCGGCATCCTTGCCGAGCGCTATTCGGGCGGGAATATCGGCCTTGCGATCCTGATCACCGCGCTCTCAGCTGCCGCCGGATTTGCGGCGCTGGCGCGTGTGCTTGGCGCGCTTGCACAGAGCCTGTTCAACCCCGCCTTGGCTTTCGCGCTTGTTCTCGTCGGTGGATTGCCGCTGATGAGCGCCATGCTAACGGCAGCGGCGCAATTTGCCGCTGCATGCCTTGGCGTTCTTCTTGCCCATATGGTGACGAACACCGGGCTTGTACAGATCGCGACGGCGATTCAGACCGGATCATCGGTGTGGATCGGGGAATTTATCGCCGCAGCGCTGGTCACCTTCATAGTGCTGCGTTTGGCCGTGACGGCGCCGCGTGCCGTTCCGGTGTTCGGTGGTCTCGCCTTGTTCGCGGCCGCCCTGGCGACGCCCTCGCTGTCGCTCGCCAATCCGGCCGTAACGCTGGCGCGCGGCCTCACCGATAGCTTCACCTCGATCCGCCTCCCTGATGCCGGCCTGATCGTCGCCTGTCAATTTGCCGGGGCGCTGGCCGCGAGCCTTTTGAGCGGCTGGCTGTTTCCGCCCCAGCGCAGGGCTTGACAGGTCACCAGCTTGACGGCGACCTTCTCCTGTCAGCGCTTCCGAGCATCGATGCCGGAGCCGCGACAAAGCGAGAAACGTGAAGAGCGAGCAGCCATGCCGGATATCGTCTGCATCTCCCCTGTGGACGGACGTGAGCTCGTCCGCCGCGCAACAGTCGCCGGCGCCGAGATCGACGCTGCCGTAACCCGGGCGCGCAATGCACAGCGCGATTGGGCAAATGTCCCGCTCGGCGCGCGGGTCGAGGCGTTGCTCGCATTCCTCGGCCGGCTGAAGGACATGAATCACGAGATCGTGCCAGAGCTGGCCTGGTCGATGGGCCGGCCGGTACGCTATGGCGGTGAGATGCGCGGCGTCGAGGAGCGCGTCCGCTATATGGCCGGCATCGCAGAGGAGGCGCTCAGCCCCGTCATGCCGGAGGCCAAGCCGGGCTTCCGCCGCATGATCAAGCGAGAACCGCTCGGTGTCGTGCTGGTGATCGCGCCCTGGAACTATCCTTACCTCACCGCGGTCAATGCCGTCGTTCCGGCGCTGATCGCGGGCAATGCCGTGATCCTGAAAACTGCCGCGCAGACGCTGCTCACCGGCGACCGTTTCCAGGCCGCCATGGACCGCGCCGGGCTACCTTCCGGGCTGTTTCAGCACATGCCGCTCAGCCACGACGATGTCGCCCGTTTGCTCGCTTCCGACGCCATCGATCATGTGAACTTCACCGGCTCGGTCGAAGGTGGCAAGGCCATCGAGCGCGCCGCCTCGGGGAGCTTTACCGGCGTCGGGCTTGAGCTTGGCGGCAAGGATCCAGCCTATGTCCGCGCCGATGCCGACCTCGCCTCGACAATCGAGAATCTGGTCGATGGCAGTTTCTTCAACTCCGGTCAGTGCTGCTGCGGCATCGAGCGCATCTATGTCGATGCGAAGGCCTACGAACCATTCCTCGATGGCTTCGTCACGCTGACGCGGCAATATGTCCTCGGCAATCCGCTGGAAGAGGCGACCACGCTCGGCCCGATGGCGCACACCCGGTTCGCTAGCCTGGTGCGCGAGCAGACGGCGGAAGCCCTCAGCAAAGGGGCGACCGCCCAACTCGACCCGAAAAGCTTTGCCGCCGACGCGCCCGGCACCCCCTACCTTGCACCGCAAGTGCTGACCCAGGTCGATCACAGCATGCGCGTCATGACAGAGGAGAGCTTCGGGCCGGTCGTCGGCATCATGAAGGTAGCGAACGAGGCGGAGGCGATCCGGCTGATGAATGACAGCCCCTACGGCCTCACCGCCTCGATCTGGACCACCGACGACGAGGCCGCTGAGCGGATCGGCGCGCGGCTCGAAACCGGCACGGTCTACATGAACCGCTGCGACTATTTGGACCCGGGTCTCGCCTGGACCGGCGTTAAGAATAGCGGAAGGGGGGTTTCTCTGTCAGAAATCGGCTATCATGTTCTGACGCAGCCCAAATCCTATCACCTGCGACTGGCGCAATAGCGGATCTCCTGAAGGATAGCCTATGAACCCCGTCCTCAGCGGCAACTGGAACTATCCCACGACGGTCTGGCACGGGCCGGGCCAGATTACCCGTCTCGCCAAAGCCTGCCAGAAAGCCAATATCGCCAAGCCCCTGCTCGTCACCGACAGCGGCCTCCGAGAGAGTGGCATCATTATTCGCGTGATGCAGCTTCTGGGGCTGGCCGACATCGCCGCACCGCTTTTCAGCGATGTGAAAGGTAACCCGACCGGCGGCAATGTCGAGGCGGGGCTAGCCGCCTATCGCGCCGGCAAATGCGACGGCGTGATCGCTGTGGGTGGCGGCTCGGCGCTCGACATCGGCAAATGCATCGCCTTCATGGCCGGGCAGAACCGGCCGATCTGGGAATTCGAAGATGTCGGCGACAACTGGACCCGTGCCGAGGCTGCCGGCATTGAACCCGTCGTTGCGGTGCCCACGACAGCCGGCACCGGCTCGGAGGTTGGCCGCGCCGCGGTGGTGACGAATGAGGCCAGCCACGAGAAGAAGATCATCTTTCATCCTGGCATGATGCCTAAAGTCGCCATCTGCGATCCTGAGCTGACAGTGGGCCTGCCGCCCAAGCTCACCGCGTGGACCGGCATGGACGCTCTCGCCCATTGCATCGAGGCCTATTGCGCCCCAGGCTTCCATCCGATGGCAGATGGCATCGCTGTCGAGGGTGTGCGGCTGATCGCCGATCATCTGCCGACCGCGGTTGAAAATGGCAATGATCTGGAGGCGCGCTCGCGGATGATGGCGGCGGCCTCGATGGGCGCGACCGCGTTCCAGAAGGGGCTGGGCGCGGTGCATTCGATCTCCCATCCGGTCGGCGCGCTTTACGATACCCATCATGGTCTGACCAATGGCGTGGTGCTGCCCTATGTGCTGACCTTCAACCGTGCCGCCATTGAGGAGCGGATGGACTATCTCGCCGTGGCGCTCGGTCTGCCCGGTGGTGATTTCGAGGCGCTGATGGAATGGCTGCTCAGCTTTCGCTCATTGCTCCATGTGCCGCACAGCCTGGGCGAGTTGGGCATCGAGATGTCACGGGCTGGCGAACTCGCCGAGAAGGCGCTCGCCGACCCTTGCACGGCCGGCAACCCGGTGCCGATGACCCGCGAGGATTTTCAGCGCGTGATCATCTCCGCCATTCGTGGTGATCTGACGCTTGGCAGGTAGGCATGGCGGGCTTGCGGCTTCTGGTCGTTGAAGGCAACACCGCCGAGGCGCGGGAGCGGCATCTCGACATTTCCGGACGGACACCGAGCGAAGCCTATGCCGGCGTGCTGAAAGAGCTTGCCGCCGACGCCGTCGTCGATATCTGCTTCCCCGCCGATCCGGGCGCCAACATTCCGGACAAGGATGGCGTTACCGGCTATGACGGGGTCGCCATCACCGGCTCTGCGCTCAATCTGTGGCGTGCCGAGCCTGCGTCGATGCGGCAGGTCGAGCTGGCGCGTGCCGTGTTTCAGGCGGGGGTTCCGTTCTTCGGCTCGTGCTGGGGGCTGCAGGTGGCGAGCGTAGCTGCGGGCGGCGAGGTGCGGCTCAACCCGAACGGGCGCGAGATGGCCATCAGCCGCAAGATCGCGCTCACCAATGCCGGGCGCAGCCATCCGATGCATCACGGCCGGCCGCTCGCATTCGATGCGCCAACCGTGCATATGGACGCCATTGCAGTGCTTCCCGGCGAGATCATCGTAACGGCGACAAATGCCGCGACTCCGGTGCAGGCCGCGGAAATCCGCTCTGAGGGTGGGGTGTTCTGGGGCGTGCAATATCATCCGGAATATACGTTGCAGGATGTTGCCGCAACTCTTGCCCGTTATAATGGCCGGCTGATCGAGGAAGGCTTCTACGCGAGCACCACCGAGCTGCAGGCCCATATCGCGGGCATAGAATCGCTGCACCGCGATCCAGCGCAGCCCGGCCTTGCCTGGCGCCTTGGTATCGACCGCGACATCCTCGATCCGGCGCAACGCCTCTGCGAGATCGCGAACTGGATCACGGACCAGGTTCGGCCAACGCAAAGCGCGCGCGCGCGGGCGTAAATACCAGCTGGACGTTTCTTTGTTCGGCCGGAAGCGCCGTTTCTTCGTCCCGGCCTGCACCTTGTCTTGGCGCCCGCGCGCAGCGGCGGTCAACCCTCGCCGAAGGCGACCGCGAAGCGGCTTGGGGTTGACAGTCGCGAGCACGGCGCCAGCCTCGGCGAGGCTGGGCGGTTCACCTACTCCTGAACCGTCTCCATATCGCGCTCGCGGCGGATGTGATTGACGAAACGGCGGAACAGGTAGTGGCTGTCCTGCGGGCCTGGTGATGCCTCGGGGTGGTACTGCACGGAGAAGACCGGGCGCCCCTTCACCTGCAGGCCGCAATTGGAGCCGTCGAACAGCGAGACATGCGTCTCCTCGACCCCGGTCGGCAGCGTGTCGCTGTCCACGGTGAAGCCGTGGTTCATCGAGGTGATCTCGACCTTGCCGGTGGTGAAGTCCTTCACCGGATGATTGGCGCCATGATGGCCCTGATGCATCTTGCGCGTCTTAGCGCCGAGCGCCAGCGCTAGGAGCTGATGGCCGAGGCAGATGCCGAACACCGGCACCCCCGATTTAACAATGCCGCGGATGGCAGGAACGGCGTAGTCGCCCATGGCCGCGGGATCGCCGGGGCCGTTGGAGAGGAACACGCCATCGGGTCGGCGCGCCAGTACATCATCGGCGGTTGCGGTCGCGGGTAGTACGGTGACCTTGCAGCCTTGCGTCGCGAGGCAGCGCGCGATGTTGCTCTTCATGCCGTAATCGATCGCGACGACGTGGAATTGCGGCGCGTCCTGCTGGCCATAGCCCTGCCCCCAGGTCCAGCAAGTTTCGTCCCAGCTATAGCTCTGGCCGGCGGTGACATCACGGGCGAGGTCCAGCCCCTCGATGCCTGGCCATTCCTGTGCTTGGGTTTGCAGCGCAGGGATATCGAACCGGCCGTCCGGGGCATGCGCAATCACGGCCTTCGGCATTCCCTTCTCGCGGATGCGGGCCGTCAAGGCGCGCGTATCAACGCCGGAGATCGCAATGATACCCCTCGCCCTCAACCAGGCATCTAAGCCCTGGTCGGCACGGTAGTTCGAGGGCGCGGTGATCCGTGCGCGCAGCACGCAGCCGCGCACGCCCGAAGTGGCGGCGAGGTTCGAGGTCTCGCTGTCCTCGCGGTTGACGCCGACATTGCCGATATGCGGGAAGGTGAAGGTGATGATCTGGCCGGCATAGGAGGGATCGGTGAGGATCTCCTGATAGCCGGTCATCGCGGTATTGAAGCATAGCTCGCCGACGGCAGCGCCGGTTGCGCCGAGGCCATAGCCGCGCAGACAGGAGCCATCCTCCAGGACGATAACCCCCGTGAACCGCTCCTCGGCCCAGCCGTTCATTGTGCGGTCGTGAGAGGGCGAAATGCCGGCGGCGGAAAGGCTGGATGAGGCGTGCAAGGCAGCCGCCGCATCGTGGTCGATCGAATCGTCGGACATTGCCCCTCTTTCGTCGCCCCTGGCGATAAGGCCAGCTCTATCCCGGTCTCGCTTCGTGGCAGAACCACGGCGAAGTTGGGGGCGAAATCGCGCAAAGTCAATGCGCCATGATGCACGGACAACAAGCGGCGCCACCGCGAGCACCGCCTTGTCATACATCCGGCCGAGCATGACAGATCAGCGCGTCGGTACCGGGGTTGCACCGCGATAATCGTAAAAGCCCCGCTGCGTCTTCCGCCCAAGCCAGCCCGCCTCTACATATTTCACCAGGAGCGGGCAGGGGCGGTATTTCGAGTTTGCGAGGCCCTCATAGAGCACCTGCATGATCGACAGGCAGGTGTCGAGGCCGATGAAATCGGCCAGCTGGAGCGGGCCCATCGGGTGATTGGCGCCGAGGCGCAGCGCGGTGTCGATCGCCTCGACAGTGCCGACGCCTTCATAAAGCGTGTAAACCGCCTCGTTGATCATCGGCAACAGGACGCGGTTGACCATAAAGGCCGGGAAATCCTCCGACACAGCAACCGTCTTGCCGAGCTTGGCGACGAACTCGCGCGCGGTACTGAAGGTCTCATCCTCGGTGGCGATGCCGCGGATCATCTCCACAAGCTCCATCAGCGGCACCGGATTCATGAAGTGCATGCCGATGAAGCGCTCGGGACGGTCGGATGCGGCGGCAAGGCGAGTAATGGAGATAGAGGAGGTGTTGGTCGCCAGCATCGCGTCGGGCTTGAGGTGCGGACAAAGCGCGGCAAAGATGCGGCGCTTCACATCCTCATCCTCGGTCGCGGCCTCGATAATCAAATCGGCGTCGCCCAGCTCTTCGAGCGAATCGGAGATGCGGATGTGGGCGAGGGCTGCCCGGCGCTCCTCCTCGGTGATTTTTCCGCGTGCGATCTGGCGCGCCATATTGCCGTTGATGGTGGCGAGCGCGGCTTCAGCCCGCTCCCGGTTGATGTCGTTCAGCATCACGTCATAGCCGGCGAGCGAGATGACATGCGAGATGCCGTTGCCCATCTGTCCGGCGCCGATCACACCGACTCTGCGGATATTGACCGGGGGACGTTCAGAGGTCGCAGGTGCGCCTGCAGCGTGGCGAGACATATTCGGGCTTAGCCTATCCGTGGTTGTCATTCTTTGCCCCAAGTTCAGCCTATAGCCCCACTTTGGTCAATTCGGCTTCGAGTTCCGGCAGCGCCTGGAACAGGTCGGCGACAAGGCCGTAATCCGCCACCTGAAAGATCGGTGCTTCCTCATCCTTGTTGATGGCGACAATCACCTTAGCGTCCTTCATGCCCGCCAGGTGCTGAATGGCGCCTGAAATGCCAACCGCAATGTAGAGCTCAGGCGCAACCACCTTGCCGGTCTGGCCCACCTGATAGTCATTGGGCACATAGCCGGCATCAACCGCGGCGCGGCTGGCGCCGACGGCGGCCCCTAATTTGTCAGCGATGCGCTCGATGAGCTTAAAATTCTCGCCCGACTGCATGCCGCGGCCACCAGAGATGACGATGCGGGCGGCAGTCAGCTCCGGGCGGTCGGAGGCGGACAGCTCCTCGCCAACGAATTCCGAGAGACCGACAGGGGCCGGCGGGGTGATGGTGTCGATCGGCGCATTGCCCCCTTGCGGCGCGCCGGCGAAGGTAGTGAGGCGCACGGTGGCAACTAGCTTGGCTGCGGAATCGGTCTCCACGGTCTGCACAGCATTGCCCGCATAGATCAGGCGCTTGAAGCGGTTCGGCGCCTCGACGGCAATGATTTCGGAGACCTGCGGCACGTCGAGCAGCGCTGCCACACGCGGCATGAAGTTCTTGCCGACGCTTGTCGCAGGCGCGAGCATCGCGCTGTAGCCATCGGCAAGGGACAGAACCAGGGCGGCCATCTCCTCGGCGAGATGCTTTGCCAGATGCGGACCTTCCGCGAGCAGCACCTTGCGCACGCCCTGGAGCTTGGCGGCGTCTTCCGCGGCGGCGCCGCAGCCCTCGCCGGCAACCAGGATATCGACATCACCGCCGATCGTTCTTGCGGCGGTCAGCACCTTGGCGGTGGCGTTCGAGAGAACTGTGTTTGCGTGTTCGGCAATGACGAGGACGGCCATCAGAACACTCCCGCCTCTTCGCGCAGCACCGTGATAAGTTCGGCGACGTTGGCGACCTTGCGGCCGGCCTTGCGGACGCCTGGCTCCTCTGTGCGCAGAACCTTCACGCGAGGCTCGAGCGGCGCGCCGAGCGTTGCCGGATCGATCTCGGCAAGCGGCTTATTCTTGGCTTTCATGATATTCGGAAGCGAGGCGTAGCGTGGCTCATTGAGGCGCAGATCGGTCGTGATCACAGCCGGGAGGTTCAAAAGCACCGTCTGCAGGCCGCCATCAACCTCACGGGTGACGCGGACCTTACCCTCCTCGATCACCACCTTCGAGGCAAATGTGCCCTGCGGCCAGCCAAGTAGCGCCGCCAGCATTTGTCCCGTCTGGTTGCTGTCGTCGTCAATGGCCTGCTTGCCGAGGATAAACAGATCGGGCCTTTCCTGTTCGGCCACGGCTTTTAGGATTTTTGCAACTGCGAGCGGCTCGACGGCGAGGTCGGTCTTGACCAGGATGGCCCGGTCGGCGCCCATCGCTAAGGCAGTGCGCAGCGTTTCTTGCGCTTTTTGCGGGCCGATGGAAACCGCTATGATCTCTTTCGCCTTGCCGGCTTCCTTGAGCCGGATGGCTTCTTCGATAGCGATTTCATCGAACGGATTCATCGACATTTTTACGTTTGCGGTCTCGACGCCGCTTCCGTCCGGCTTGATCCGGATCTTGACGTTGTAATCAACTACCCGTTTTACCGGGACGATGACGCGCATGAAAAAAGGCCTCCGCTATCTCGCCCTGCGCCGAGCTGGGAGGGGGATCAGCTATCCCCTTCTACCGCATGACGGATTTGACGCCCGAAAGCGCTTCTCGCAGTTGCGAAGAGAATTTGAGGCTAAAGCCGGTCGCCTGGCAAGTCAATGCACATGAAAGGCGCAGGGCGCTGGTCATGTGCTTTTTTACGTGTCAGAAGCGGGCAGTTAGGCGGGGACGGAAGCGAGGCCGGCGTCGACATGCGACATCAAAGCAAAATCGTCCGGCCACGGACCCATTCTCTCAATTCGCTTTCCGGGAGCGCTCCACCAGCGAGCTTCATCATCACAGCCTCAGCCTCCGTCTCCCGCGCGTCGAGATAAAAGCCATTCAATTCAAGGATGATGCCAAGCGCAATGAAAGCGATGCGCTTGTTGCCGTCGACAAAAGCATGATTGCGGCAGATGCTCGCGCACACAGCGGCCGCTATGTCGACAACATCGACCGCTTGTTCGGAATAGGCGATGATGTGAGCCGCCCGGGCTAACGATGCTTCGAGCGCGCCTCTGTCGCGCAGGCCGGGCGCACCGCCGAAGGCCTCGATGCTCTCCGCGTGAATTTCGATCAGATCCTCGACATCCGGCAGCTTCACTTCGCCAGCGCTGCAAGCGTGCGCGCATAGCGCGCCATAAAGCGCCGACCAATCTCCCGCACGGCAACCCGATCGTTATCGGCCTTTGCGATCACCACGCGATCGCCATCCGCTTCGATGACGACATTGTCGCCGCGCGAGAGGCCCACCGTCCGCAAGATATCGCGGGAGAGGGTCACGCCGGTTGAATTTCCGATCCGGGTAAGTTTGGTGATCGTCTTTAGGCTCGCCATGGTGCACCTCAACTAGTAGGTGCATTATGTAATGACGGGCGTTCTTACGTCAAGGGCTGAGAAGGGCCGGCTCGCAATGGATAACCGGACGGCTGCGGCTCTATTTTAAGGCGTGACCGCGGCACTGCGCAGCAGGCTGCGGTTCCGGTGCTGATCGAGCAGGACGATCGCGACGCCGCTGACGGTGATCAAGGCAATGCCCGCGAAAGCCAGAGGATTCGGCAATACCCGCCAGACCACGAAGCCAGACACCATGCCCCAAAGCACGAAGCTGTAGAAGAAGGGCGCGATCACGGTCGTCCGGCCGAGCCGGTAGGCGAGCAGGAGGCCCGCGTGACCCAAGGTGACGAACAGACCGGCGGCGCTGAGCAAGGCGAGATGGCGACCCGTCGGTGCGATCAGGTTTTCAAATGCGAGCGACATCGCGCCCGCAACCAGCATCACCATGACAAGGGTCGTAAAGGCGACGATCGTCAGGGGAATATCGGCCCGTACGCCGCGTCCAAGGAGATCGCGCGCAGCGACCGCTAGCGCTGTGGCGAAGGCGAGCAGAGCCGCGGGCGAGATACCGGCAGCTCCGGGCTGCGCCACCATCAGCGCACCCGCAAAGCCGGCTAGCACAAGCATGATTCGCCCAGAGCCGACCCTCTCGCGCAGTAGAAAAGCCACACCAAGGATGATGATCAGCGGGGCGGTCTGGACGATGGCGATTAGGTCGGCGATCGGCATTTGCGCCAGCGCGACGATATAGCAGAGTGTGCCAACAGTCTCCGCGGCACCCCTCAGCAGCACGCGGCCGTCGAGAACGCCCGACAGCGCCCGCCCTTCGCCGCGAAATCCAAGCAGAATGCCGCAGGCGAGGGAAGCCGCAACGCCGCGCAGGAAAAGCACTTCGAATGGCGGCAGGCCCTCGGCGGCCAGCTTCATGAAACTATCGCAGACCACGAAGGATGCGGTCGCCGCAAGCATGGCGACGACGCCGCCCAGATCGCTCGTTCGGGTCATTGATGCGGTGCGCTCAGGCCGTGAGTCCGGTGGAGCGATCGAACAGCGGTATGCCTGGCCTGCGCATGAAGACCACCAGTACGGCGCCGGCAACAAGCCCACCGATATGCGCCCACCATGCAGTGCCGCCCCCCTGGTCGAAGATCACGCTGATGATCTGCAAGATAATCCACACCATCAGCGCGAACCCCGCGCTCACACGCAGCGGAATGCGGAACAGCACCAAAATCCAGACGCGGACATAGGGATGCAGCATGAGGTAAGCGGCAATCACGCCGGCTACCGCGCCACTTGCCCCGATCATCGGCACATTTGAGGCCTCGTTCATCGCCGCGTGAGTGAGACCGGCGAAGATGCCGCAAAGCAGATAGAAGAACAGGAAACGCAGATGGCCCATGGCGTCCTCGACGTTGTCGCCGAACACCCACAGGAACAGCATATTGCCGAGGAGATGGAGGATATTGCCGTGGATGAACATGTAGGTCAGCAACGTCATGCGCTCGGGAAGATGAATGCTCTGGGCCGGCGGATCGACGGGCACATGGCCAAGAATTCCCTGGCCGACCAACTCGGAGGGAATGACGGCGAAGCTGACCAGCGCCTCGGTGCTGATGGGCAGGAACACCCCCATCTGAAACAGCACGAAGACTAAGCAGTTCGTTACGATCAAACCCAGTGTCACCCACTGAAATTTGATCGACTCAAGCGGGTTCAAATCCCACAACGGAACGAACACGTGTAACTCCCCTCGTGTGGCGGCTCGCCAAAGTAACGGCCCGTTTCGCAGCTAGTGAGCGAATTTGACATGGAGCCCATCTGCCGCGAGCTCACGATCAAATATCAAATCAAAAGCTCCACTAGAATTATAATATTGCTAGTAGTCCTTTGATTCCTTCTCTCGGGCGTGCTGCAAACGGAGGCAAATGCCGGAATCGGACCACTCGGCTCGCAGCCGCCATGTGCGCGACGGGACACTAGCCGTTTGCACCAGGCTGCCAGAGCACGTCGCGCTTGCCCTTATCGTTGACGTAGCGGCTGGCGACGAAGAGAAGGTCCGACAGCCGATTGACATATTTGAGGCTGGCCGGGTTGACCGGCTCATTTTCCTGCGCCGCAAGTTCCACGATATGTCGCTCGGCCCGGCGGGCAATCGTGCGGGCGAGATGGAGCGCGGCTGACGCCGGCGAGCCGCCGGGCAGCACGAAGGAGGTGAGCGGCCGCAATTCGCCGTTCATCTGATCGATCTCGGCCTCAAGCCGCGCCACTTGGGCGTCGGTTATGCGCAGCGGTGTATAAGGCAGCGGCTCACCCCGGTCCGGCACGCAGAGATCGGCGCCGAGGTCAAACAGGTCGTTCTGGATGCGCGCCAGCATGCTTTCGACCAGCTCATCGCCGGGGCCGAGCGCCTGACGCGCCAAGCCGATCGCGGCATTCGCTTCATCTACGGTTCCATAACTGGCAATGCGCAGGTGATATTTCGCTAGCCGCTCACCATCGCCGAGGGCGGTGGTGCCGTCATCTCCGGTGCGGGTATAAATCTTGGTGAGGACCACCATTGAAAAGCAACCTTACCAACGCTTACGCGGGCAGGTTACCACCGATAGCCGAGCCGTACACCTGCATTTGTGAGGCCCTGATTCTGGTCGCAAAGGCCCGCATTGGACATATGGTCCACAGTGACCATGAGCCGGAGCCGCTCGGCGATATCGAAGCCGACGGACGCTGATTTACGGAAATTGACTGTGCATCCGTAGGAGTCCGGATCGTCGCCCGCAGTCGGGCCGTTATGTGCGGCGCCGCCGAAGCTGGTCTCCACGAAAGCCCAGTCTGTCAGTCGGTATTCCCAGGTGACCCCGGCATAGACCTGGTCGGTGCCGGCATTGGGCGAAATGGAGAAGCCGATATGGGGACGGGGACGCAGGAAATATTCCCAGAAAGCTTCCTCATAGTGCCGTCCGAGCTTGCTGAACAGCACCTCGCCATTGATCATGACATCGGCCTGCTCGCCATCGGCGCCGTCGAGATTCGATTTCAGCACGCCAAGCCGGGTCTCGGTAATGGCAAAGAACGGGGCCAGCTCCTCGGGAGGTTGCGCCGCGGCGGATATCGACGAGGCGACCAGCAAAACCCCTGCACCTGCTAAACGGACAAGCGCCGACAGGCCCGAAGCTTTCCCGTGCGCACCAGAATGGCTCATCGCCAAAATATCCCCCTAATTTCCCTACGTTATCTGGAGCGGCGGGTGCTGTCCTGTCAATCGGCGCGATGGATTGCCCCGGCGGATATCTGGCTTTGTGGGAAAAACGTCACGCGCCGCCCCCGCATGTGTAGTCGTACGCCCTCAATGCGAAAAATAAAGGGCAGCCATAATGATAATAATCGCAAGAAATTGCAGGCCCACGCGCCAGCGCATCAGCGTTTGGCTCCGCCCCGGGTTGCCGCCGCGCACCATGTTCCACAGGCCAAGCAGCAGGACAACGGCAACGGCGATGACAGCAACCGGCACGGCACTGCGCAGGATTCCATCCATAGAAATTGGGCCTCCAGCCACTGCCCCCGCAGGTTCGAAGATTTCAGGCTAACGCCGCGCAATTGCAACGGCAAGGACGCTAGCCTTGTTCCTGCCGTCTTGCGGATGCCGGATTACGGAGCCAGATCGTGCCGTTCAGAAGCGCGGCAAAGCTCACCCAGGCCAGATAGGGCATGAACAGGATGGCAGCGAGCTCATTGACCGGCCAGGCCAAGACAATGAATGCCGCAATCGTCAGCCAGAGCGCCATGATGTCCACCAGCGCCAGCCGCATATCGCGCCGGCCAAAAAAGATATAGGACCATAGCGCGTTGAGGGCGAGCTGCAGGCCCCAGAGCGTCAGCAATGTGGTGCGGCTCTCATGCGGCGTGCTCCACACCAGGAGCCCTGCTATGGCGATCATCACATAGAGCAGCGTCCACGCCACTGGAAACAGCCAGTCCGGTGGTGTCCAGCTTGGCTTGGAGAGCGATCGGTACCAGGGTCCCGCCCCCCATTGCCCGCCAAAGAAGGCGGCGGCGGCCACCAGCGCCAAGAAGAAAATGAACGCCATGACATTGCCTGACACCCAGGACGGCATCTTACCCCTCCGCGAATGCGTGATAGCCGAAAGGCATAAGGCGATCCGCCATTCGGGTCCAGTCCCCAGGCCTTTCCACTGTGGCCGGTTCACACTTGACTCTCACCAGCCCAAAGCGCGTCTATGCGCGGCAAAACGCGGGTAAAAAAGCCGGAAGCTGAGGGTTAGTTCCGTGGACCACAATTATATGATCGCCGCCCTTCTCGGCGTTATCGAAGGGCTGACCGAATTTCTGCCGGTCTCATCGACGGGCCATCTCATTCTGTTTGGCAAGCTCCTGCATTTCGAGCTCCCGGAAAAAAGCGAAAAAGCCTTCGACGTGATGATCCAGCTCGGCGCGATCCTGGCGCTCGTGCTGCTCTATTTCCGCAAACTCTGGGCGACGCTCATCGGGCTGCCCACCGATCCGGCGGCGCGGCGCTTCGCGCTGGTGATCATCCTGGCCTTCCTCCCGGCCATGGTGCTCGGCGCCGCATTCCACGGCTTCATCAAGGAGAGGCTGTTCGCGCCAGCCGTTGTCGCTACAGCGCTGATCATTGGCGGCATCGTCATCTTGATCGTGGAGCAGCTGCACAAGCGCGATCTCTATAACAGCGTCGATGAGGTCCCGCCGCGGACCGCGTTTTACATCGGCATTGCCCAATGTCTGGCGCTGATCCCTGGAACGTCCCGCTCTGGCGCAACGATCATCGGCGGTCTGCTGCTGGGGCTGGAGCGGCGGACGGCGGCAGAATTTTCCTTCTTCCTCTCGATTCCGACCATGACCGCGGCTTTTGTCTATGATCTTTACAAAAATCATGCCGACCTTAGCTTCGACGATGCCGGTCTGATCGCCGTCGGCTTTGTCGCTGCGTTCATCGCAGCGCTCTTGGTGGTCCAGCCGTTCCTGGCCGTGGTCAGCCGGATCGGCTTTGCGCCTTTTGCCTATTACCGCGTTGCGCTTGGCGTATTTGTCCTGACGCTGCTCTATTTGTAAGCAAATTTAAACATTTAAGCCCTGTGGTTGTCGCATGGCTGTTATCCGCTTTTGTCCCCAGCGACGCAACGCCGCTTCATCCTCTCGTCAAACAAGGCCTATATTGTGCACTGCAACGAAGCCCGGCCAGTGAGCCGGGCCGGCAAACCCCGTTGAGGTATTATGAGCACTTTTCTCATTGGGGGAGGAACAATAAGAAAGTTGTGGCCTACGGAAATGCAAAAGTTCCGGGACCATATGTTGCGACTGGATAAGGATAGCCGCCGGATGCGCTTCGGCATGGCCGTGGATGACAGCTTCATCAACGCCTACACCGAGCGTGCCGACCTTACTCAGAACGTGATCTACGGCTATTTCCTGGGCGGTGAGATGCACGCCGCAGCCGAGCTGCGCTCGATCGGCGATGGCTGGGGCGCAGAAGCCGAAGCCGCTTTTTCGGTGGAGCCTGACTATCAGGATGGCGGTGTCGGCACCGATCTTCTGGGCCGCATCATCCTGGCAGCGCGCAATCGCGGCGTTGACCGCCTCTATATGAACTGCCTTCAGGAGAACCGCAAAATGCAGCGCATCGCCCGCAAATACGAGGCGGAGCTGCATTTCGACCATGGCGAAGTGATCGGCCAGCTCCGGACGTCCGGACCGACTCCGGCATCGCTATGGAGCGAGGTGGTCGACGATAGCAACGGCTTCGTCATGGCGGTGCTGGAGTTGCCGCTGAGGTTGCTCCCGGCAGCATAGCGGCTCGCTTTGAAGCGCGGGAGACCGCGCTTCCTCTGGCGCTTTGTGGTCGCCCCGGCGATAATCGGTGCGAAAATCAGCCAACCGGAGGGCCGCATGAGCGACAGCATTCACGATCTGGTCCGCGCCAACTATGGCGCCTTGGCGCGTGACCGCTCCCAGCGCGATAGCGAGACCTTTGCGCGGATCGCGGCGAGCTTCGGCTATTCGGCGGACGAGCTTGGCGCGATCCCGGCCGAGGCCAATCTGGGCGTGTCCTGCGGCAATCCGGTCGCGCTTGCGTCCCTCAAGCCTGGCGAGACCGTGCTCGATCTCGGTTGCGGCGGCGGGCTCGACGTATTCCTTGCGGCCGAAAAGGTCGGCCCGGGTGGCCGCGTGATCGGGCTCGATATGACTGCGGACATGATCGCGCTCGCCCGCGAGAACGCAGCCCACCAGGGCCGGACCAATGTCGAGTTCGTCGAGGCGCCGGTCGAGGCGATGCCACTCCCTAATGACAGCGTCGACTGCGTGATCTCGAACTGCGTGCTGAACCTCGTCCCCGATAAGGACGCCGCCTATGCCGAGATCTTCCGCGTGCTGAAACCGGGCGGGAGGCTGGCCGTCAGCGATATTGCCCTGAAGGCCGCCCTGCCGGAAGCCTTGCGCGCCAGCATCACCGCCTGGGTCGGCTGCATTGCAGGAGCGCTTACGGCCGAGGAGAATCGCGCTGCGCTGAGCAGGGCCGGCTTCTCCGATATTGCCATCATCGACGCCGAAGCCGATCTCAATGTCTACAAACAGGCCGGACAGGATGGCTGCTGCGCTCCGGCACCGGCTGCACAATCGGCCTCATGCTGCGGCGCTGCGAAGCCGCCGAGCGGCGACCTCTACGCCGAGATAAGCGGCGCCTTCAGCGACATCGACATCAACGCCTATGCCGCCAGTGTGAAGATCTTCGCGCTGAAGCCCGCGGGCGCCCAATGAGCTATAAACTCTATTACTGGCCGGACATTCCGGGCCGCGGCGAATTCGTCCGGCTTGCCTTGGAAGAAGCCGGCGCGCACTATCGTGATGTGGCCCGCACCGCCAAGGGCATGACGGAAATGCAAGCCATGCTGGAGGACGACGCAATCGCTCGCCCGCCTTTTGCCCCGCCATTCCTCGTTGACGGCGATGTCATCATCGGCCAGACGGCGGCTATCCTGCTTTATCTCGGCGACAAGCATGAGCTGGCGCCAAAAGACGAGGCAGGCCGGCTCTGGACGCATCAGATCCAGCTCACTATCGCCGACCTGGTCGTCGAAGCGCACGACACTCATCATCCCATCGGCGTCGGCCTCTATTACGAGGACCAGAAGGCCGAAGCGAAGCGCCGCGCCAAAGCCTTCCGGGAGGAGCGGATTCCCAAATTCCTGGACTGGTTCGAGAACCTCCTGGCGCGCAATCCGGCCGGCCCGGCGCATCTCGTCGGCGATGCCATCAGCTATGCCGATCTGTCGCTGTTTCAGGCGGTAGAGGGCCTGGATTACGCCTTTCCAAAGACGATGACGCGCGTGCTTGAAGGCCGGCCGTATATCGCGGCTCTGAGGCGTGCGGCTGCCGAGCGGCCGCGGATCAAAGCTTATCTCGCCTCGAAGCGACGCCTGCCCTTCAACGAGGACGGCATCTTCCGCCACTACCCCGAGCTGGACGGATAACCCACGATCAGTTGAGCTAGAAACGGGCAACGCACAGCAACCGCCCCTGTCGTCATCCCCGCAAGCGGGAATCCAGCATGTCCTTCAAGTGGACGAGAAGGCGAGCAACGCCTCCACCCGCGCACCGAGCGAGTTCGCCCGGTCGGCTTGCGCATCGTGTCCTCGTTAAGGCGTCGATCTCAGCGGTGGGGCGGCGGCGCGGCGGACAAGCTCACATCTCTGGACAGGGAAGATGCAAACACTATCCGGCATGGCTGTTAGGTTTGTTTTACTTGCTCGATGCGGATTGGTTCTGTGTGCTGTACTCGCATCCCCAGGCGTCGTCCCCGCGAAAGCGGGGACCCAGTACTCACGGCGATCCGAGCGTGGGATAGAGATCGATCCAGTTCGGATTTCCCTTCTCGATCAGCTCAACCTTCCATTTCCGGCGCCATTTCTTCATCTGCCGCTCTCGAAGGATTGCCCCCTCGATGCTGTCATGAACCTCGAAGTAAACGAGGCGGTCCACTTTGTATGTCTTGGTGAAGCCTTCGACTTCAGCCGATCTGTGCTGAAAGAGCGGCTAGGCAGATCACTGGTTACTCCGGTGTAGAGCGTGCCGCCTATGCGGCTCGCCATGATGTAGACATAGCCGGCAACCTTTTGCATCTACAAGCCTCAACGCGCGCCAGCGCATGCAATCCATTCGACATGCTGCGGCGCGTACTGGGTCCCCGCTTTCGCGGGAATGACGCTCTTGGGCGTGGCGAGGCAATGCCATGTCACATTATCGTCTGCTCTAAGAAGACCTCGAGCTACTCACGGCTGACGCCTAACCTTCACACGCTCTTCCAACTCTTGCTTTATAATGTAATCGCGGTGGCCTAGCCGAACCCGCTGATCCCAGTCAAGCCGCCAGTGGTGCTTCGCAAGAGCTTCCTCTTCACTGTCATAACTGCCGACACGCTTGTATGGCTCTTTGTTCACGAACCTGTACACGTCGATCTTCGGATAGGCTCGCCATCTATCGAGATGCGTTCGTCTTCACCCATCACCATCTCCAAAGCAAAGCCCCGCCAAAGCGGAGCTTGCGTAGCATCCCATTCTCTTCAATCTGCTATACACTGAACTCGATCCGCAAACTCCCTCTGTTCAATCAGCAACTCCGTTCCCATCTGCACCACCGCATTCTGATCATATCGGCCTACATCACCCATTAACTGCTCGATCGTCCAGTCTCCCAGCACGTTTTGATATTTCAGGGTGATCCGTATCCCAGTCGGCACATGGCGGAGGCCCTTACCGTCTGGCATGTATTCGTCACTTTGCGGTTTCATTTTGCTCTCCTAACCGAGCCTCACCGAGGCGGTCTGAAAGGTAGACGAGTCGGAGAGGAGGAACAACGTAGGAACGCTCTAACAGAGAAAAGTCGAGCAGGTCGTCAAGGCCGTGCAATTTTTCAAATGATCTCGAAATACCGGGCCAGTTCCCAGTCCGTGATCGCGCGGCGGAATTCGCGTTCCTCCCATTCGCGGGTGGCGGCGTAGTGCTCGACGAAGGGCTCGCCGAACAGGTTCCGCGCGGCGGCTGCTCGCCTTCAGCCGGCCGGCCGCCTCGGTCAGCGTGCGAGGCAGTGCCCGCTCGGCCGGGAATTTCTTCTCATAGGCGTTGCCTTCGACCGGCGCGTCCGGCTCGATGCGGTTGGCGATGCCCCACAGTCCCGAGCCGATCGCCGCCGCCAGCGCCAGATACGGATTGATATCCGCCGCGGCGATCCGGTATTCCACCCGCTGGCTCTTGGCCGAGCCGGGGATCACGCGCAGCGCGCAGGTGCGGTTCTCGATGCCCCAGCTCGCTTCGGTCGGCGCCCAGAAGCCGGGGATCAGGCGGGTGTAGCTGTTCACCGTCGAGGCGACCATCGCCAGCAATTCGGGGAGCAGCGCCTGCTGCCCGCCGACGAACCAGCGCATGGTCTGCGACATCGAGGCGGGCGCGCCTTCCTCGTAGAAGGCGGATTTGCCGGCCTTATCGACGAGCGAGATATGCAGATGGCCGGACTGTCCCGGCCAGTCGGGCGACCATTTCGCCATGAAGGTGGCCATCATGCCCGGAGCGCTGGGCGAGCACCTTGGTGAAAGTCTTGAACAGGGCGGCGCGGTCTGCGGCGTCGAGCGCGTCCGTCACTTCGATCGCGGCTTCGAGCACGCCGGGGCCGGTCTCGGTGTGCAGACCTTCGAGCGGAAAGCGCATGTCGCTGCAGAGCGCCAGCAGGTCACGGTAGAACTCGGCATGGACCGAGGAGCGCAGCACCGAATAGCCGAAAAAGCCGGGGGTGAGGCTTTTCAGATCGCGATAGTGTTTTTCCCGGATGGAATGGGGCGTTTCCTCGAACAGGAAGAATTCGAACTCGGCCGCGGCCTTCACCGCAAAGCCCATCTCGTCGGCGCGCGCCAGCACGCTTGCGCAGCATGCTGCGCGGGCAGACCGCTATCGGCGGGCGGCGCGAACTCGCCGAGGAAGAGCACCATGTCGCCCTCGAACGGCACGGTGCGGCAGGTGTCGGGGAGGATGCGCACCGGCGCGTCGGGATAGGCGGTATGCCAGCCGGTGAAGTTTACATTGTCGTACAGCTGGTCGTTGGAATCCCAGCCCAGCACCACGTCGCAGAAGCCGAAGCCGCCGGAGAGCGCGGAGAAGAATTTCTCGCGGCCCATATATTTGCCGCGCATGATGCCGTCGACATCGAATACGCCGACCTTCACATGGGAGAGACCGCGCTCCTCGACGATGGCGCGCGCGTCTTCGGCGGTCTTCACGTTTTCCGGTTTCATCAGGGCAGCCTCGAATTACGCCTCAACAAGCTCAGGCGTCGTCCCGGACGGCCGTAGGCCGAGCCGGGACCCATTGGCATCTCCACAGCCTTATGACGCTGCAAGGCCAATGGGCCCCGGCTCGAGGCCGGGGCGACGTCAGCAGCCTTGGATGGCTTTGTCATCCAATACCTGTTCCGCGCCATTGGACGACACAGGTTTCAGCTTGCCTCGCATTGCCATCCTTAGTGCGTCTTGTAGTCCGATACGCCCTTGGTCACCGCGAACTCCTCCTCCGGCGAAAGCACCAGATGCCGGCGCCCGAACAGGGCGAAATAGAGGATGCCGACCGCGAACCAGATGGCGACGCCGATCACGCCCTGCCGGTACACCGGATCGGCGAACTGGAACAGGATGGTGACCGCAGCGATCACGATAGTTACCGCCGCGCCGGTGATGCCGAACGGGCTGACATAGGGCCGCTCGATATGGGTGTGCTCGCGGCGCAGCATGATGAACGACACCGCCTGCAGCACGTAGGAGCACATGGCGGCGAACACCGCCATGTTGAGCAGCGTACCGCCGATGATCGCCGCGCCGGCATCGGCGCCGGCCCGGTACCAGATGGTCAGCATGATCGCCAGCGCCACCAGCGAGCCGCCGATCATGGCGATATAGGGCGTCTTGTAGGTGGGGTGGGTGATCGAGAGCCAGCGCGGGAAATAACCGGCCCGCGACAGCGAATAGATCTGCCGGCCCTTGGCGAACAGGATCGAGTGGAAGCTGGCGACCAGCCCCATCACCGCGATCAGCGACAGCACCACAGCCAGGTTCGATTTGTAGATCGCGCGGAAGCCGTCGAGCAGCGGCTCGCCCGACGAGGCGATGGCAAAGGCGCCCGTGATCGTCGAGGTCTGGTTGGTGGCGGCGTCGGTCACCTCGCGGGAGACCGGCACGGCGCAGTTCAGCCAGACGACCAGGAATGCGGCGACGATCAGGGTCAGCATCGCCAGGATGATGCCTTTGGGCATGTCCCTTTTCGGGTCAACCAATTCCTCGGAGGCGAGCGGCAGTTGCTCGACCGCCAGGAACAGCCACACCGCGAAAGGCATGGTGGCCAGCACGCCCCACAGGCCGAATGGGAAGTACGGCCCATTGCCCTCGGGCAGCTCGATCGGTGCGCCGTCGGGGCCGGCGCCGATATTGAGCGCCCAGCGTTTGAAGTCCATGACCGGGATCGCGCTGATCCAGAACGCGACCAGGCAGGCGAGCGCCAGCAGCGTGACGATGGTCGTCACCTTGAAGGACAGCTCGACGCCGGCAATGTTGAGATACAGGAAGATGGCATAGCAGACGATCCAGTAGACCGGCTGAAAGCTTGTCGGCGTGCCGAAGATCGAGCCCAGATAGGAGCCGATGAAGAACACCACGACGGCTGGGGTGAGCACATATTCGACATTCTCGCACAGGCCGGTGATGAACCCGCCCCAAGGCCCCATGGTGGTGCGCGCGAAGGAATAGGCCCCGCCCGTATGCGGCAGCGCCGGCGCCATCTCGGCGATGCAGAACACCAGACCCAGATACATGATAGCGATCAGGATCGAGGCAACCAGCATGCCGCCCCATCCGCCGGAGGCAAGACCGAGATTCCACCCCGAAAACTCACCGGAGATGACCGCACCGACGCCCAGCGCCCACAGGCTCGCCACGCCCGCATAGCGCCTTAAACCGCGTTTTTCGAAATAGGTCGCGTCGACCCTCTGATAGCTGACGCCCGCAGGCGCCTCCTGCACGTCCCGCACATCCTGCGCCATGACACTCTCCTCCTCTTTTCGGAAATGTCCGCCCTCGAGGCCGCAGGGCCTCTTAGAAGATGTCTCTGCATGATCCGCAACGCTTTAAGCAGGGCGCCCTATGTGGAATGATCATTCCAGAGCGCCTCAACTGGTGTCAAGCTGGAACGAACCATCCAAAGACCTTAAGGCAAGAGCCATGCCAGATAGCAACGGCCAGGACCGCGCCCAGAACAGCGCAGGGGAGACGCTCCTCGAAGCGCTGCGCGGCTGCCGTGGCAGCCTCACTGCCCGGGAGCAGCGGGCCGCGCGGTATCTTAGTCAGCACTATCCAGCGAGCGGGCTGGGGGCGATGGCCCGCTTCGCTCGCGCGGCAGGGGTCAGCCCGCAGACGGTGCTGCGCCTGCTGGCGAAGCTTGGGATTGCGAACTGGGAGGATTTCCAGGATCGCCTGCGCGCCGAGCTCGCCAGCCAGCGCGCCTCGCCCCTCGGCCGCTGGAGCGCGGGACGCAGCGGCGGGCCCGGTGAGGCGGACTGGCTCAGCGCGTTCGGCGTGCGGATCGCCCGCAATATCGCGGAGACCTTCGCCCACCTCTCGCCCGCCGAATTCGAAGCGGCGGCGCGCGCGATTGCCGATCCGCGGCGCAAGGTTATGGTCGTGGGCGGGCGCTTCACCCAGCAGCTCGCTCGGCTGCTCGCGCGTCATCTGCAGATCCTGCGCGGCAATGTCGAGGAGATCGGTTCGCTTTCGGCGACCTGGCCCGACCGGCTGATCGATGTCGGCCGGAAGAGCGTGGTGGTGGCCTACGACATCCGCCGCTATTCGCAGGATGTGATCGGATTTTCAGCACTTGCCGCCGAGCAGGGCGCGACGGTGATCGCGATCACCGACGATGCCGGCGCGCCGATCGTGCGCCACTCAACCGTCAGCATGGTGGGATGGGTCGAGAGCGACGGCACATGGGATTCGATCGCCGCGCTGCTTGCCGTCACCGAGGCGCTGACCGCACGTGTGACCGAGCTGCTAGGCGCAAAGACCGCCGCGCGGCTAGCGAGGCTTGAATCGCTGCGCGAGCGGTTGCTTGAGGATGGGCTCGGCGAATAGGAAACGTTCAGTTTTCAAGCTCTGCCGGATAAACGCCTCTCAGCACAATGTCGAAATGATTCCTGACGCTGTCGTTGCAAGCGCAGGAGCGTGCCACCAGGGCGTCCTTGTCACGGACGACCAATGCGCCGCGCTGCGTTTCGAGGATGCCATCAGCCTTGAAGGTCTGAATCACACGACTGGTATAGCTGCGACCGACACCAAGCATGGACGCCAACTGCTCATGCGTCAGCGGAACGAGGTGATCGCCCGTTCGCTCCATAGCCGCAATGATCCACTTCGCCGTGCGCTGCTCGATCGTGTGAATGGCATTGCACGCGGTCGACTGGAACATCTGCGTCAGCAGGCAGTCGGCGTATCGCGCGAACAGCCGCCGCAGGTGGGGCGAGGCCTCTTTCGCCCGTTCCAGCTTCCCCATTGCGATGGACAGGAAGGGGCCGCCGAACTTCACCACAATCTGACAATAGGCCGGCAGATGGCCGCCACTGACGATGCCGCCGACGGCACCCTCACGCCCCACCAGGATCGCCTCCACCGCACGGCCGTCCTGGTTGATCACCAGATAGGAGACGAGGCTCGGCCCGCAGGGAAAGTAGACCGTCTCGACATTGTCCCCGGCCCGATAGAGGAGCTCCCCCGCCCGGCGCGTTGTTAGCTCAAGCTGGGGCGCAATCATGGAACGATCTTCCGGGCGCAGCGCGTTCAACAGATTGCTTGCCGGTAATAGAGCCGCGCCGCGATGCTCAAAGAGTGTGGCAGACACCATCGCTTTTCATTTTCGTGATTGAACACCCGCTGAGATGTGTGCACAAGTGAACAGACAGCGCAAGTGGGAATGGATAAGGTCGCGCAAAGGTCGGCACCCAAATCTCCGGCGCCGCGTCAGCGTGCCTTCAGGAGTTTCCGACTAATCCTCTGTAAGGATGGCGAAATCTCCAAAAGGAGCGTTACGGGCACATGTATGCATCACCTTCCCGTTTCGGTTTCGCACGCGCGCGTTGCCACCGTGGACGATCCGGTTACTGCCTTGCGTCGCGGTAATCGCAGAAAGCTGTTGCGGCTCGCGACGGCCGCCGCCCATGACGCTCTCGAGGCAAAGATCGGCCGGTTCCGCGATCTGCAGGCATACCGCCGCTATCTCCTCGGAATGCATGCTTTCCGCCGCGATATGGAGCGCGGGCTGGAAGAATTCTGCACCGAGCGGTGGCCACATTGGCATCCGACATTGCTCACGGCTTGCCTTGCCGCTGACCTTAACGATCTCGGCCTTGTTCAGATGCCATGCAAGCGCACCTCGTGTATTGAAGACGCGGCCGAGCATGTCATCGGCGTACTTTACGTGCTGGAAGGCTCTTCCCTGGGAGCGCGGCTACTGGTGAATGATGCTAGCGACGTTGGACTGCGCGCCGACTATGGCGCGCGTCATCTTCACCATCAAAATGCATCACCGCGCGCATGGAAAAGCTTCCTGGAGATATTGGAGAACGAGGTTCCTCTTGATATGGAGCAGGTGGTCACGGCCGCCCAGGCGACGTTCGGGCGCGCCGGGCAAGCCTTCGACGAGGTGGAGCGGTGACCTCTTCCGAGGAGGTGGATCTGACGAATTGCGACCGTGAACCGATCCACATGCCGGGCAGCGTTCAGGCGCATGGCTGCTTGCTCGTGCTCGACGCGGACATGCGCCGGGTGCTGCGGCATTCTCGCAACGCGGCATCCTTTCTTGGCCTGCCGCTGGAGGATTGCAACGGCAAGACGCTCGACGACTTGTTCGGCAGGGAGGGTGCCCACGATTTGCGCAATGCGCGCGCCCGCGCATCGGGTCCCTCGCGGCCGGGTATTACATCGGGTCTCGCTCTTGGAAAGGCCGCGCACCGCTTCGACGTGTCGGTCCACGGCCATGAGGGCCACAGTCTCATTGAGTTCGAGATTGCCGATGATGCTGATGGCTCCGGCCCGCTTGAGATCGCGCGGCTCGCCATCTCGCGCATCCAGACCATCGACAAGCTCGACCTGCTGATCGAGCGCACACCAAGGCTGATCCTGGCCCTGCTCGGGTATGACCGCGTGATGCTCTATCGATTTGCCGAGGATGGTTCGGGGCAGGTCGTCAGCGAAGCAAGGCGGAGCTTGGATATTTTGAGCTTCATGGGCCAGCATTTCCCGGCGAGCGACATCCCCAAACAGGCGCGGCAGCTCTATTTGCAGAACATGATACGGGTGATCGGCGACGCATCGGGCAAAACCGTTCCGATCGAGCCCGTGCTCGATCACTCCGGCCAGCCCCTTGATCTGTCATTCGCGCACCTGCGCAGCGTGTCGCCGATCCACACCGAGTACCTCCGCAATATGGGCGTCGCCGCGTCCATGTCGATCTCGGTCGTGGTCGAGGGGGAGCTCTGGGGCCTGATCGCCTGTCATCACCACGGGCCGCGCCACCTCGGCATGCCGCGGCGGATCGCGGCGGAAATGTTCGGTGACGTTTTCTCCCTCAAGCTGGAGGCGCTCAAGCAGCGTGCTGCGCTCGATTCGGCAATGCACGCCCGCACCATGCTGGAGACATTGTTGCTCGATCTGGCCTCGCATCAAGATGTCACCGCCTTCCTGCGCAGCCGGCTGAAGGATCTTGGCTCTTTGCTGCCATCGGACGGCGTTGGATTATTCATGAACGGCATTTGGTCGAGCGAGGGTGCCGCTCCGCCCAAGCGCTCGGTGGCGCGTCTGGCCAAGTTTGTCGCCTCCGTCGCCGAAGGCGGCATATGGGCGAGTCACGCACTTTCGTCTGTTTTTCCCGAGGCCGCCGAGTTTGCAGGCGAGGCGTCCGGCGTCCTGGCGATACCGCTCTCTCAAATCCCGCGCGATTTCCTTTTCTTCTTCCGCAGGGAACAGATCCGTACGCTGGAATGGGCCGGCAATCCCGACAAGCAGTATGCGGTGGGCCGGCGTGGCGACAGGCTTACCCCCAGGGCCAGCTTTGCCATCTGGACGCAGACGGTCGAGCAGCAGTCGCTGCCATGGACCCCCTCGGATCGCAGCACGGCTGAATCGATTCGCATCCAACTGCTCGAGATTATCATGCGCCATAGCGAGCTACTAACGTCCGAGCGCCGCAAGGCGGAAATCCGCCAGAAGGTGCTGCATGAAGAGCTGAATCACCGGGTGAAGAACATCCTTGCCCTGATCAAATCGCTCGTCTCCCAGCCCGTCGATACGGAACGCAGCATCGTCGACTATGTCGACGCCCTGAAGGGGCGGATCATGGCCTTGGCCTTCGCCCACGATCAGATCATTCGCCAGAATGGTGGCGGAGCTCTGGCCGATCTCATCAGCGCGGAGCTGTCGCCTTATCGCGATAGCGGGCCGGACATCTATACCGCCGGGCCTGGCATAAGCCTCGATGGGCGGGCGCTCTCGGTTTTGGCTTTGGTGCTGCACGAGATGGTAACCAATGCTGCAAAATACGGAGCGCTCAGCCGGGCGGGCGGCCGCCTCGATCTGGTCTGGGAGATCAACGCGGACGGCGATTGTGAGCTCACCTGGACCGAGAGCGGCGGGCCAACAGTTCGCGCACCGGATCGCCAGGGGTTCGGCTCCATGCTGCTGCAACGAAGCATTCCCTTCGATCTCGGCGGCATTAGCGAAATTGACTATCCGCCAACAGGGGTGGTTGCGCGTTTCGTTATCCCTGCGAAGTTCGTTCACCAGGCAGCGCGCTCGGCGGATGTCGCCCACCGCGCGTCATCGGTGCACGTCGGCAATGTGTCCGTCCTGAAGGACCGCACAGTGCTTCTTGTCGAGGATCAATTGGTCATCGCGCTCGATGTGGAGAACATGCTGATGGATTTCGGCGCTAGGACGGTACACACGTTTGCCACTCCAGCCGAGGCGCTCGGCGCTCTCGCGCACCTGACGCCGGATGTTGCCGTGCTTGACATTGATCTCGGCTCCTCGACCTCAATTCCGGTTGCCGAAGAGCTGCAGGCGAGAGGTATTCCGTTCGTTTTTGCAACGGGGTACGGCGACAGTGCCATGATCCCACCTTCGCTCGCAGATGCCTATGTGTTGCGCAAACCCTACTCCACCGACAACCTTCGGGACGGACTTACGCAAACCCTGCATGGCCGCGAGATGCGGCGGTCGAATGCACGATAAGTTTTTGCGGATCTGATCGCCGGAATCGCACGCAGTGATCGGCAGGCGACTTGCGGATACTTTTCTGTTCATGCCGGCTTCCACCGCACCTCAGCCACCTTACACCAAATAGCCTTCGCTCCGGCCGTCGATGCCCCTCGCCGACGCCTGCCGTCTGCTCTCGTCCACGCTTGGATTTGCATGTTGCTTGATGCTTGCGCGCCGGACCCCAGCTGCGTTGGCTTCGCGAAACCCAGCCATGATAGTTCAGCATGCGAACGTGAGATGGCGGTGAAATTGCGAGGCTGCGATGAAAGGACGAAAGGCAATGCACGCTGGGCCGGGCCAGGCCCTGCAGCGGCAGCTTGCGGTGGCGGTGCGCCTTCTCCAGGCTGGGCGATTGGCCGAGGCGCGCGCAGCCTACCAAAAGGTCCTTGCCACAGACCCGCGCAGCGTTCTGGCGATGCATCATCTCGCCATCGTCGAGCATCAGCTCGGGTTCAGCGATGCGGCCCTCGAACGGTTGCAGCAATGCCTAAGTCTCAAGCCGGGCTATGCCGCAGCGCATTCGGATATCGGCGTCATTCTCATGCAGCTCGGACGCGATCAGGATGCGATTGCAGCCTTGCAGCAAGCCATCCGCCTCAATCCGCGCCTCGCCGCGGCGCATTGCAATCTCGGCGACCTCATGCAACGACGCGGCGATGCGCAGGCCGCGGAAAGCGCGTACAGCAAGGCGTTGGCATTGCAGCCGAATTTCGCCGCAGCGCATGCCGGGCGTGCCGATTGTCTGATGGCGTTGGCGCGGCTGGCCGAGGCGCGCCAGGCCTGCGAAACCGCGATCCGCCTCGCGCCGAAGCTGGCTCCAGCCTACGGCGTAATGGGCGCCATCCTCCACAAGGAACACAAGCATCTGGAAGCCATCGCCGCCTATCACCACGCCCTCCAGCTGGATCCCACAGCGGCCGTCGTGCATACCCGTCTCGGCAATGTTCTCAGAGACGCAGGCCAGCTCGAAGACTCTGTCGCCGCGCATGAGGCAGCGCTTCGGGCCGACTATGCCTGCGCACCGGCCTGGTGCAATCTGGCGCTCACCTTTCAGGCGCTCGGCCGCATCGAGGAGGCCCGCGACGCTTTCCTGAGGGCGGTGGAGATCAAGCCGGACTTTAGCGATGCGCTCGTCAGTCTCGGCATGCTGCTGCACCGCATGGGTGCGTTCGATGAGGCCATTACCACGCTTCGCCGCGCTGTGGAGGTGGCGACAGACGCGGCCTATGCCTCGGTCCATCTTGGCGGCGTGCTCAAGGATCAGGGGCGGCTCGCCGAGGCGGCGGACCACTACCGCGCAAGATTTGAGGCCTGTGCCGGCCGGCTTTCGCCGCAGGAGCAGTACGACTATTGCAATGTCCGCCGTCATATCTGCGACTGGGAGGGGCTGGAAGAGGCAGAGCGGGCGGCCATCGACGCCGTCAAGGCGAGCAGTACGCCCATGCCGCCTTTCGCGGCGCTGGCGATGGATTGTGGGCCTGACGATCATCTTGCCTTGGCGCGCCTATGGGCCCGCAGTTTTCGTCCCGCCCAAGCGCCGCTGCGACGCGCAGCACGCCTCACATCGGATAAGCGCAAGATCCGACTCGGCTACCTGTCCGCCGATTTCTTCCAGCACGCAACCGCGAGCCTTATCGCGGAGGTGATCGAGTGCCACGACCGCGAGCGCTTCGAGCTGTTCGCCTATTGCTACAGTTCGGATGATGGCAGCACCATGCGCCGCAGGCTCATGAACGCCTTTGACCATTTCCAAATCATCGAGCGGCTGTCGAACGGTGCGGCGGCTGAGCTGATCGCGGGCGACGGCATCGACATTCTGATCGACCTGAAGGGCTACACCCGCCACGCGCGCAGCGCGATCCCAGCGCTCAGGCCCGCGCCGATCCAGGTCAACTATCTCGGCTATCCCAGTACCATGGGCGCGAGCTTCATCGACTATATCATCGCCGATAATGTGATCGCACCGCTGAAGCATCAGCGCTGGTTCGACGAGGCCATCGTTCAGCTTACCGGCTGCTATCAGCCGAATGACCGCATGCGGCAGATCGCGGGGCCGGAGCGAACACGCGCCGACTGGGGACTGCCGGATGAAGGCTTCGTGTTTGTTTCCTTCAACAACGCCTACAAGATCACGGCGCCAATTTTCGGCATGTGGATGCGACTGCTCTACCAGGTGAAAGGCAGCGTGCTCTGGCTGCTCGATGCCAATCCAGTCGCCAAGGACAATCTAAGGCGGGAGGCCGCGCAACGCGGCATCGATCCGGCCCGACTGGTCTTTGCACCCAAGATCCCGAGTGCCGAGCATCTCGGCCGCTATGCGCTTGGCGACCTGTTTCTCGACAATTCGCCCGTCAACGCGCACACCACCGCGAGTGAAGCGCTATGGTCGGGCCTGCCGGTCGTGACCCTGCTCGGCGAGGTATTTGTCGGCCGCGTGGCCGCTAGCCTCCTCCATGCCTGCGGCGCGCCGGACCTGATCGCCGAGTCATCGGCGGACTATGAGTCCATAGCCCTGCGGCTTGCTACGAACCCCGCCGAACTGCAGGCAATACGTAAGCGCCTCATCGCCGCCAGAGACAAGGCGCCGCTTTTCGACACACCGCGTTACACTCGCGATCTCGAAGCGGCCTTCCTTCATATGTTTCGGCGCCATGAGGCAGGGCAAACGCCGGCGCCATTTGCCGTCGAGGACCTCGCCGCTCCGGGCGCCGGCTGGTAGGGGGCTTTCTTACCCCGGATCGTTGGTGAGAAGGGGGACCTTCGAGGCCCCTTTCGGTACGGCGATAAAGCGGAATGCGCCTTTTGTTTGCGCATCAGATTTGCCCGAAAGGTGGTTTCCAGCCCCACTTTCGTGGGGCCATGCTTTTCGGGTCTAATGCGCTAGAACCGCTCGATCAGCCGATCGATATAATCCAGTTCGGCCGGCGGGCGCGTTGCTTCACCGAGACGCCGGCGCAGCTCCTCCAGGATTTCGCGTGCGCGCTGAACATCAGCCTCCTCCGGCACCTTGACGCTGTCGCCGGTGTCGGGTTGCTGGGTGGGCAGCGGCCGCCCAAGCGGATCCCGCGAGCCATTGGCATTGGCGCGGCCCTGCTGGCCCGAGGAGCTCATCATCTGCTCGGCCATGGATTTGGCGCCTTGGCGCAGCTTATCCAGGGCCAACGTCTGCTGCTCGGTGGCACGCTCGCCATTCTCTTGGCCGAGCGCCTCGCCCGCCTTGCCCATCGCCTGGCCGGCGCCGTCAAGCTGGTCGGGCGGGTTGGCCCCCATGCCCTTCAGCTTGTCCATCATCTCGCGAAGGGCCTTCTCCAGGTCGGCTTGGCGCTGCCCGAGGCCGGGGAACGGGCTGTCACCGTTCTCACCCTCGCCCTGACCCTGCTGCTGGCCCTTTTGCCCTTGCTGGCCCCGCTGACCTTTTTGGCCGCGCTGGCCCTGCTGACCCATCTGGCCTTGGCGTCCGCGCTGCCCTTGCTGGCTGCGTTGCCCTTGCTGCTGCTGTTGCTGCTCATCGTCATCGCCCATCTCGCCGCGGTCTTGCTGCTGCTGGGCGCGATAGGTCTCATCGAGAAGCTGCTGCTGCTTCTGAATCATGTCTGCGAGGCCATCGAGCATGTTCATCATCTCTTGGCCTTGCTGCCCTTGTGCCTGCTGGCGGCCGTTCTGGGCATTCTCCAAGATATCGCGCAGCTCGCTGAGCATCTGCCGGGCGGCATCCTTGGAGCCGGTGCGTGCCAGATCCTCGATCCGCTTCAGCATCCGCTCCAGATCCTGGGGCGTGACCACGCGCTGGTTCGGCGAGATCGGATTGCGCGGATTGAAATTCGGGTTCTGCATGGCCTGCTTGGCCAAACCTTCGAGGAATTTGTTCAGCGCCGTACGCAGCTCCTCCATCAGCCGCTTAATCTCTTCGTCCGATGCGCCTTCCTCAAGCGCCTTCATAAGCTCTTCCTGGGCGGCGCGAAGTTGACGCTCGGCGTCAGAGAGGTCGCCATCCTCGATGTGGACGGCAATCGACCAGAGCATATCGGCCGCGCTCTCCAGCTCCTCCCGTTCGCTATGGCTGTTCAGGCGCCAGTAGGCGGCGCGCATGGCGAGATAGATACTGGTCTCCGGCGTGAAAATCTCAGGCGCAAGAGTGAGCGCATCGATGGCGCGGGCGACGACATCCTTGCGGTCGGGCCGATCGACAAGGAGCTTGCGCTGCTCGATGAGGGCACGCGCAAGCGGCTTGGTGAACTGGCGCTCCGGCAAGGAGATGGTTTGCGGCTCGCTGTGCCCGCGCTGGCCGGCCTGGTCCCGGGCTTCGAGGGTGACGATGACCGGCAAGCCGGCCCATGGGTGTGAGGTGAGGTCGCGATAAGTCTGGCCCTGGCCTTCCTTGGTGTTGGCGCGCGGCAGCGTCAAAGGCACCGCCGGCGCCTTGCCGAGCCGTTCGACATCGGCCGGCCGGCTCTTGGCGGTCTCATCCTCTGGGTCGTCCGTACGGCCGATCAACGCCTCGGCGGAGAGCACGCCATAATCGTCCTCGACCTTGTAACGCAGCTTGAGCGACCCGCGTTGGGCCTCGGAGAGCGGCTCGGTGAGGGCAATATGCGGCGGCTGATCGGCAACGATGCCGACAGTCCAATGCGCCACCACCGCGCCCTCCTCGAGAAGCTCGATCTTGGTGTCGCTGTTCAGCGGCTTCTTGAACTCGGCGGTGCTTTCCTTACCCTTGGCGAAGGTCGGCAGCAGGGTTTCCACCTCGGCGCCGGTTGGGGCGAGCCGCAGGCTGAAGCGGGATGCCTCGGGATGGTTCACGCGGACCGTGAGTTCACTCTTGAACGGAACGGAGACGTTTTCGGCCGCTTTCGCTTCGGTGATCAGCTGCTTTGCGCCGTTGGCGAGCATGATTGGCGGCTTGCCGGTATAGATCGGGGGCGTCAGCCAGGCATCGAGGCGCGCCGTCGCGCTCGCCGTCATCGGCTTGAGGATGAAAGCCGCCTTGACGCGGTCGAAGGCGTCGTCGCGGTTAGCGAGATAGGCGGTCGCCAGCACGAGGAGCAAAAGCGCGCGCAGGGCAAAGGGATCGCGCAGATCGACGCGCGGATGCGGCCAGCCCGACTTGAGGCGGGCGAAAAGCTTGCCCGTGCGCTCGCGATGGGCAGCCCACAGCGAGCGCGTGGCCGCAGAGGGCGATTCCGAAAGGGCGTCGTGGTAAGAGGTTGCCGGACGGTGCGGCAGACCCGCCTTGGTCTCGAGATGTCGCAGCGCCTCGATGCGGCTTGGCCAGCGCACCCGAATGAGCGGGATAAAAGAAATCGCCAGCACGGCGCCGAACGCCCAGAGCGTGCCCTTATGGATCTCATAGGGCAGGTACTGCCACAGCCCGAACAGGGACAGGACGACGAACAGCCCCACAACGCCAAGCGGCAGCCAGACCGCGGGCCAAAGTCTGTTCATGGCGAGGACGAAACGGGCGCGCCGAACCTTGCGCTCCAAGCGCTGTGCCAGGGCCGTCACCTCAGAGCCGCTCGCAGGGGAGGGCTGATCAAATGGCGAACTCATAAGATAAAGAATAGCATAGTATTGCGGCGCAACAAGCCTCGCCAGCTAGACAAGCTATCACGGCTTGATGAGCACGGGAAAGCTCCTGGAAGGCTTAACAAAAATCTATTTTTCGGCCAGCCAGGAGGGCATTCGCTCGGCCCGTAGCATGTCCTCATAGCTTGGGCGGGGGCGGATGATTGCCCATTCTGCGCTCTTCACCAGCACCTCTGGGATGAGCAGACGGCTGTTATAGGTCGAGGACTGTACCGCCCCGTAGGCGCCGGCCGTCATAATCGCCAGGAGGTCGCCCTCGCCGAGCGGCGGCAGCGGGCGATCCTTGGCCAGGAAGTCGCCGGTCTCGCAGACCGGGCCGACCACGTCCTGCTTGACATAATATTCCTGAGACTGGGCCTCCGAAACCGGCCAGATCTCATGATGGGCATCGTAAAGGGTTGGGCGGATCAGATCGTTCATCGCCGCATCGACAATGACGAAGCGCTTGGCGCCGGTCACCTTGCTGTAGATCACCCGGGTGACGAGGATACCGGCATTGCCGGCGATCAGTCGTCCCGGCTCGAACAGCAGCCGGCAGCCAAGGCCGCCCAGCTTCTCCCGGACGATGGCGGCATAAGGTTCTGGGCGCGGCGGGATCTGCGCTTCCATGTAGGGCACGCCGAGGCCGCCGCCGGCATTGACGAAGCGAATGGAATGGCCGGCGTCGCGCAAGCTACCGACCAGCTCGGCGATGAGGCCGAAGGCGTTGGCGAACGGGCCGAGATCGGTGATCTGGCTGCCGATATGCATATGCACGCCTTCGACCGCAATGCCCGGGAGTTTGGCCGCAAGATCGTAAAGGCCGGGAGAAGCGTCCCACGGCACACCGAATTTGTGTTCGGCTCGGCCAGTCGAGATCTTGTGGTGGGTCTTGGCGTCGACATCGGGATTGACGCGGAAGGCGATGCGCGCCGTCGCACCCTTGCCCGCGGCCACCTCAGACAGAGCGCGCAGCTCGGCTTCGGACTCGACATTGAAGGCGAAAATGCCCTCATCCAGCGCATAGGCCATTTCGGCGCGGGTCTTGCCGACACCGGAGAACACGATGCGCTCGCTCGGCACTCCGGCCGCCCGCGCGCGGCGCAGCTCGCCTTCGGAGACGACGTCCATTCCCGCACCGAGCCGTCCGAGCGTGCGCAGCACCGCAATGTTCGAATTGGATTTGATCGCGAAACAGATCAGCGCCTCGCTCGCCGCAAAAGCGTCAGCGAAGACTTTGTAGTGCCGCTCCAGCGTTGCGGTCGAATAGCAATAGAACGGCGTGCCGACCTCGTCTGCGAGGGCGGACAGGCTGCAAGCTTCGGCATGTAACACGCCGTCCAGATACGCAAAATGATGCATGGCATGCACTCGAACAGGCGAGGAAAGAGCTCCTTGCTGCTTAGCGGGCGCAGAGCGGCGAGGCAAGCGCTTCCTCTGGCGCGCCGGATTGACAAGAGGAGATCGCCGCCCGAGCAACTCTACCCAGACTGCTTCGAAAAAGCCCCCTCAGGGCGTTCTCGCGTTGGAGCGGTACAGGGCGGGTGCCAAGCAAGCCGGGCGCATCTACCCTGATCCCGTGCTAATGCGCGCGGCGGATGCAGAACTCCACGGCATCGAGCAGCGCCGCCTTCTCAGCCGAGGCCGAGAAAATGGCCAGCGCATCGCACGCAATCGCACCATAATGGCGAGCGCGTTTAATGGTGTCCTCGATCGCGGCAGAATTGGCCATATAGCCGATCGCCTGGTCGAGATCACCGCTGCGCATTTCGCCGTGCTCCAGGGTCCGCCGCCAGAATGCACGCTCCTCCTCGTTCCCCCGGCGGAAGGACAGAACCACAGGCAAGGTGATCTTGCCTTCGCGGAAATCGTCGCCAACGCTCTTGCCGAGCTGGGCCTGCTCGCCGGAATAGTCGAGCGCGTCGTCGACGAGCTGAAAGGCGAGACCGATGTTCTTGCCGTAGGAGCGCAGCGCTGCCTGCTCGGCGGCCGAGCGCTCGGCGATGATCGCGCCCACTTCCGCCGCCGCCGAGAACAAAGCTGCGGTCTTGGCATTGATCACCGCCAGATAGTCGTCCTCGGTGGTGGCGGTGTTCTTGGCAATGGAGAGCTGGAACACCTCACCTTCCGCAATCACGACGGCGGCGTTCGAGAGCACGCGCAACGCCCCGAGCGAGCCCACCTCCACCATCATCTTGAAGGCTTGGCCGAGCAGGAAATCCCCAACCAGCACGCTCGCCTCATTGCCCCAGAGCAGCCGTGCGGCAATCTTTCCCCGCCGCAGTTCGCTTTGGTCGACCACGTCGTCGTGGAGGAGCGTAGCGGTGTGCATGAACTCGACGCTGGCGGCGAGCTTGACGTGGCCGTCGCCGCGATAGCCGCACAGCTTGGCCGCGGCGATGGTGAGCATCGGCCGCATGCGCTTGCCGCCGGAATCGATGAGATGGCGTGCAAGCTCCGGGATCATCTCGACATCGGAGCGCGCCTTCTCGAGGATGATGCTGTTCACCCCCGCCATATCGTCAGCGACTAGCGCCATGAGGGGCTTCAGCGTGTCATCTGCGGCCCGCTGCTCGTCCAAGGATACGACTACGCCCAAGGGGCTCCTCCCGATCCGCGCTTGCTTCTCAATGGCAGTATAGGCGTTGCCGCAAAGCAGGGGTCAAGCATGGAAGCCCTATCTGCGACGAAGTAATCAGATTCCGTTCCTTTTCCGGGCGCTCTGCTTTAAAAGCGAGGCTGGCACAGAATTTCATTTCCCTTTCGCACGAGACCGCCCCCGCGTCTTCAAGAGGCACCAGAGCACATGAAAGAGCTGATAAGAAGCAATGACTTGGTTCTCTTGTCGTATATCGAAGCGCTCTTGAACGAGGCTGAAATCCCTTACGAAATGGCGGATGAGCACACCAGCGCCGTGGTCGGCTCGATCGACGCCTCGCCGCGCCGGATCCTGGTGCGCGATCAGGACTGGGCCCGCGCGAAAGAGATCGTCGATGCCGCCGACGATGCGCCCGCCTCAAGCGATGACGAATGAGGTGGACGAGAGCGGCGGGCTGGTAACGACGGCCGACGCGTTTCTCGGTGGCCAGCTCGTCATCCGCCAAGCCAAAACAGGGCCGCGTGCAGGCCTCGACGCCGTGTTCCTGGCCGCAGCCTGTCCGGTGAAAGCGGGCGAGACGGTGCTGGAGGCCGGCGCGGGCAACGGGATCGTTTCGCTGGCGGTTCTACGCCGCGTGCCTGGCACGACGGTCACGGGCGTCGAGATCGATCCGCGGCTGACCGCGCTGGCGAACGCCAATGCCGCCGCGAATGGGCTGGCACAGTACGCGCGCTTCATCGAGGGCGATGTGATGCAGCCTTCCAGCACCTTCGCCGGGCGGGGTCTTTCCCCTTCCAGCTTCGATCATGTCCTTGCCAATCCGCCTTTTCTCTCCGAAAGCGAGGCTCGGCTTTCCCCCGATAGCATGCTGCGCCGCGCGCACGCTGCCTCCTTGCAGGAATGGGAAGGCTGGATGCGATTCCTCAGCGCTTTCGCCCGCCCGAAAGGCGTCCTGACCCTGATTCACCGCGCCGATGCGCTGAACCGCCTGATACCGCTCCTGGAAGGGCGTTTCGGCAGTCTTATTCTGTTTCCGCTGTTTCCGAGGGAAGGCGAGCCGGCCTCCCGCATCATGATTCAGGGCGTCAAGGGCAGCCGCGCGCCGCTCCAACTGCGGCAAGGCCTGGTCCTGCATAGCGCGGATGGCGCATTTACGCCGGCGGCGCAGGCGGTGCTGCGGGGCGGTGCAAGGCTTGAACTTCAGGGCGGCGGATCGCATCTCCCGACAGTGGACGAACAGGCCGGCGGAAACTCGTCCACAGGTTGTTCAAGCTAAGCGCTACTCGCAACGCGCACATCTTACCCCCTGAAAACCGAGGCTCTTTCCCAAGACTGGATGATGGCTAAATTTTTCGATCGTTTGCTGAACCGAGGTCCGGTCGTTCCTGTGGTCCGCCTCTCCGGCGTGATCGGCTCGGTTACGCCGCTGCGTCCGGGGCTGTCGCTGGCGGGTGTGGCGGGCCCGCTGCAGCGCGCTTTTGCGATGGCCAACGGCGCTGTTGCCATCCAGATCAATTCGCCCGGCGGCTCGGCCGTACAATCGCGTCTCATCTTTCAGCGCATCCGCGATCTGGCGCGGGAAAAAAACGTGCGCGTCTATATATTTGCCGAAGACGTCGCGGCGTCCGGCGGCTATATGATCGCGTGCGCGGGCGATGAGATTTATGCCGATCCCTCCTCTATCGTCGGCTCGATCGGCGTGCTTTACGCCAGCTTCGGCCTCACCGACGCCATCCGCAAGCTCGGCATCGAACGGCGTGTGCACACCGCCGGCGAGAAGAAGATGGCGTTCGACATTTTCCAGCCGGAGAACCCGGACGACATCGCCCGCTTGAAGCGCGTCCAGCAGGTGATCCACCAGGATTTTATCGACTTGGTAAAGGAGCGCCGGGGCCGCAAAATTGAGTTGCAGGGCGACCACTTATTCACAGGCGAATTCTGGAGCGGACGACAAGCGCTTGAGCTCGGTCTCGTCGATGGCATTATGGACCTCAGGACGAAGATGCGGGAGCTCTACGGTGATAAGGTCCGGATGAAGCTGGTTTCGGCGGAGCGCGGACTTTTCCGATGGCGTATTCCCGGTGTGTGGTCCGCCCTAGATGCCTCCCTGGCACGACCTGCGGCGATGAGTATTGCGGACGACGTAATCTCGGCCATCGAGGCAAGAGCGATCTGGGCAAGATTCGGCCTTTGAGGCGGCGGCTTCAAAGGGCCTGAGTGGGGTAAGTGTATGTTGCCGCAGTTAGTTGCGTTCGGCGCAATGGGCGCCGCGTGTTGGTTTGGCATAAAGTGGCTGCGCCACGAATTTGCGCGCGTCGATAGTGAAATGCGACGTGCTGAGCGAATGCTCAAGCGCGTCAGAAATACGCCGCTCCCGCAGCTCAAATTCGATCCAATGACTGGCCATTATCATCCGATTGAATAACTCTCCTCCCGAATGACTAACGGGTGGGTGTGGCCTTGCAGGCCGCGCACACAAAATGTGCAGGGAGCACCATTGCGGTACTCCCTGCTGTTCTGAGCTGTCGTGCGTCCGTTAACGAATTAGCGGGCGCCGGCGCCGGTGCCTGGGACATTCGGGTTGGTGCTGCCGGAGGTCGGCGGGAAGGTTTCGCCTCCGCCTCTCGTCGCATTATTCCCGGGAGCTCCCGGGACGCTCGGCGTAGCCGGTTCCCGCATCGGTGCGTTTGGCGGAATGACCGTTACGCCGCTGCCGCCGCTGCTGCCCGGGGTCGTGCTGCTGCCACTACCGGCTGTAGAGCCGCCAGTTCCGCCGCTGGAGCTGCCACCGCCGCTGAGCTACCGCCGCCACCGCCGGCCTGCGCCAGCTGGATCTTACCGGTGAGCCCGGTATCGGATGCCGTGGTCATCGGGCAGGCCTGAATAGCCATCGCGCCGCCCGCCAGAATGGCAGTCGACAAAGCGAGCTTTGCAAATAAATGCCTCATCGCGTTTCCTTTCGCGTTGTTTGCTCGGGAAGGGGAATGCCGAGGGTGCGCATGTTGTTCCTGGCCTTGCGCTCTATTTGAGCAAAGACCTAGATTTCTCCTATTCTTGCCTTCCTAAATATTCCCGAGCGGCAGCGTCAGAGCTTCAGTTCTAAGATTCTATAGCTGAACCTTGGCGTGCTGATCTTGATCTGTTTCGGGACGCGTTCCCTGAAGCACGGCCTTTGCGCCTTCGAACAGATAGCGCAGGCCTTTGGCGCCGGTGTTGTCCCAGAACTCGCCTTCTCTTGCCTCCAGCTTGAGCAGGCAGAGCGAAGGATCATCCTTTCCTTGCGGAAACCAGACGCGCCAAGCCTCAGACCAGAGCTTCTCGATCAGCGCGCGGTCGCGCACCACGCGTGCTTCGCCGGTGATCACCGCATATTTCGAGCCGTCCTGGAACGTGATCATCGCGTAAGGATCGGCTTCGATCTCGGCGACCTTGGGCGAATCCAGGCTTGTGGCGAAATAGGCGTCAGCGTCGGGCTTGAGCTCGGCGACCGACATCGGCCGGGCATGCAGCGCACCGCCCGCCCGGGTAATCAGCATCGCGGTGTCGATATCGTTCACCAGTTCGAAGAGGTGCTCGTGTTTGTCTGTCGCGGCCATGCGTGGTCCTACCTTTTCCTTGCGGCGTTTGAAGCGCAACGCCGACGGCTCAGGTGAGTTCCAAGGCATCCAATGCCGCTAATGCTTCTCGCCTACTGCGCTTTTTCTCCCGCGACCTGGGGCGGGCAGAGGAAGATCGGCAATTCATACCGGTAAGGCCGCCAGATCAGGAACGGCAGCGGCCGCGACAACACCGCCGTGTTGTCGACCGATATCCAGCTCCCGGTGGTGATGCCCACATGGCGAAACAGCACGTTGCCGCGACCGCCACCGCTATCCCCGCCGATGCGGCCGCGCTTGCCTTCCCAGCGAGAATTCCAGGCCACAAGACAGCCGCCCGCCTGTGTGTCCGTGCGGCGCCAGCCCTTGGCGGCGAGCATGTCATAAAGCGCTTTGGCGTCTGCCGTGTATTTCACCCAGCCGCAGCCCGCCTTTTTCAGGATCGCATAGGAGACGAGCGCGCAGGAGAGAAGGCCGGGAATGTTGCCGACCCGAGTTGCCGCTGTGTGGGTCTCAACGCCGTAAAGCAGGCCTTTTTTGTCTTTCTCGAACACGAACGGAGCCCGCCAGGCATAGTGAACGATGCTCTCCTTCGAGCAATCAGCTGGCGGCTCATCGCCTCCAATTGCCGCTGCTGCGGCGATGAAGGGCGGCGCTTTTGCGGGCTTGTGCCATCCGCCATCAAGGCCGAGCGAGATGAAATCGCCCTTGTAGTTGGGAAGGGGTGAGGCATCCACATCCGCGCGCAGCTGGCGCGGCGAGATGCGCGGCGCGCGGTGTTGTTTCGCCTCGACCGCAGCGATGGCGAAAGCACCGGCCGCGAGCGCGATGATCGCCAGAGCCAACCCTCGCCGACCAAGCAGCCGCATCCTGTTCATCGCCGCCTCTCCACCGACACATGCTCAATTTAAAGCGGCTTTGCCTTCTTCAAATACGCCTCGACGTCGCGGTATGAACCGTCGTCGCCGGCATATTTGACGAGATTGCGGGCGGTGCGCAGCCAATCCAGCGTTGATGGCTGAAGCTGCGCCAGCGCCTGGTCGAAATCGGCCTGGCCGAGCGGCCGCTCCTGCTTGTTCAGCAGGGCGTCATGGAGCGCGCTCTCCTTCGCCAGCTCGATCAGCCCGTCGATATCGGCGCCAGAGAAATTCGCCGTCCGCTGCGCGAGCGCGGCGAGGTTGATGCACTCCTGCGGCACGCCGGCAAGCTTGATCTCCAGCATTTTCCGGCGCGCGTCGGCATCGGGTGGCGGCACGAAGATCTGCCGCGAAAACCGCCCGGGGCGTTTCATCGCAGGATCGACATCCCAGGGCATGTTGGTGGCGGCGAGGATCAGCACGCCCCGATTATCCTTCCCCATGCCGTCGAGCTGCGCCAGGAACTCGTTCACCACAGTGCGGGTGTGCTCGGAATGCGCCTTGGACCGGGAATAAGCGAGCGCGTCGATTTCGTCGAAGAAGAGCACGCAGGGTGCCTGCGCGCGCGCCTTGTCGAACAACGACGCGAGATTGCGCTCGCTCTCGCCGATCCACATGTTGAGCACGTCGGAAATGCCGACCGACATGAACTCGGCGTTGCATTCGTTCGCGACCGCGCGGGCGATCATCGTTTTGCCACAGCCCGGCGGACCGTAGAGCAGGATGCCGCCGCCGGCCTGTTTGCGGAAGCGCTGAAACAGCCCAGGATTGAGAAACGGCTCAATGATCTTCAGCCGGATGGTCTGCTTGAGCTCGTCCATGCCGACAATCGAGGAAAAGCGCACCCGCTCCTCCGGCGGGTTCTGAATCGAAACCACATTGGCCGGCTCGGCGATGCTGACCACGCGCAGCTGCGGCGGCGCGCTGGTGCGGGCCTGCTGACTGAGCTGCTCGAGACCGTCATCCGGCTCAAACCCGGCGAGATTGCGCGCCTGCACGTAGCGCGAGAGCGCATCGCTCCGCCGGCCAATCTTCAAGAGGGCCTGCGCTGCGCCGACCTGCGGGGCCGCTTCTTGCGTCTGCTGCTGACACAGCAGCTCATATTGCGCCAGAGCCGCTTCCGCCTCACCCGAGCCAAGCAGCATGCCGGCATAGCGCAGGCGTGCCGCGGCATCGAAAGGGTGGCTCAGGAGCCGCTGCTCGAGTTCAAGCCGATCGGTCATGCAAGTACTCTTTCCCTCAGGCGCGCGCGATCCAGCGCCGCAGGATCGGCGGCCAGACCCAGCTATAGATCACATAGGCTAAAATGCAGATGGCGAGGATGCCGCCCAGCCCCGGATTCTGCTGCCCAATAAAACGCACGGCAGCGCCGCCGATCAGCCAAAAACCGATAGCGGCGCCCCAGCCCCACCGCAGAAATGGCCATAGCGGCAGCATCGACCAATGCGTTGTCACTTTCAGCCGGGCGGCCATCTCGATGATAGCCTTATTGTCGGGCTGCAGACGGACCAACTCCTGCGCAATGCGATAGGCGCCGCGATGGTCGCCGCGGTCCTGCATCGCGACCAGGATCAGGAGCAATGTCCGGATGGACTGGGGATGCCGGAGCAGGAGCTGCTGCAGCGAATGGCTCGGCGTGCCCCGGCGCTGCTCGATGAAATCGCACAGCGCCCGCGCAGCAAGACACCCCGCGTCGTCCGGCGCGTATTTCAGTCCTTCTTCGGCAAGCGCCCGCGCCTTGGGAAGCTGCATCGCGCGCAGCATCAGCTCGGCATAGCGGCCGTAATAGGGGGCGTGCTCCGGCAAGTCGTGCAAAAGCTGCACAATGGTTTGCTCGGCATCGCTCAGCTGGTTGCGTTCGGTCTGCAGCTCGAAGAGCAACAGTCGCGCGGAATGGCTCTCCGGGTCGGTTAGAAGCACCTGCCGCACGGTCGCGAGCGCGGCGGCGTTGTCGTCGGCCATATAGTCCGCCCAAGCCGACTGCAGCAGCAGGTCCGGATGATCGGGATTTTCCTGCAGGGCCTCCCTCAGACGGGCTTTCGCTTGGACGATGCGCCGGCGCTCCAGGAGCGCCCTCACCTCCGCGGCCACGACCTGCGGGGATTGGGTGCTCATCATCCGTTCTTCAAGCCGAGCGCGGCGTTCAGCACAATCACGAAAAGCACGCTGGCCGCGATGCAGGCGATCCCTGCCACCCAGCCATTCGGTCTTTGAAGGCCCATGAAGTCGGCACTCCGCTGCTCCTTGCGATGCAGTGCATATCCCATACCGAACAGCACGAGCGCAATGATCCGCTCGATGTAGGATTCGCCACGCGGACCGGCAATCTCAACAAGCCTGGTGCGAAAGTCGAGCCCCCAGTTGGTCAAGACCAGGGCGAGGAGGAAGGCGACGTAGGCGATCAGAACGATGGCGAGCGGGGCGAGATCACGTTGCCAGCGCTGTAGGCGTACGGAATTGATGGCGGTGATCGCAATCGCCGCTAGCGGACCGCCGAAGAAGGCCGTCATGAAGGCGGTGCGCACCGAGTACGGCGCCTTGGCAATGGCGCGGCCCGCAAGCGAAGGCCGCAGCAACTCATCCCTCGAAAGGCTCATCCGATCTCCCTTCCTGCCGGCGGCATGATAGCGGGAGGCGGCGCTGTTGAGAATGCTATGGCAAGGGATCCAGGCGGCTGGTCACTACACTCATTTGGCGGCGCGCTCCACCCCGGGGCAGATTGTAAGCAGCTGATCAACCCGTTATCGCGGCTTGCTCGTATTAATGATCAGCCGATCAACATACCCCAGCGAAAATTAACGAATGCGCCATTGAACAGCATTAATGCCCAGAGTTGGTATGCCAGGTCACAGGCTAGGCACTTCTACTTCTGCCGTAATATTAATCAGTCGATAAACAAGCTTGACGAAGGGGAGATAGCCTGTCTAGTGTTGGGCATCGCGGCGGTAAGACCGCGGTGGGAGAAACGCCTAACGAAGGCTGCGGTTTTCGATGCGCCCGGTCAGCAGTGACGAACCTGTCACATTGCTGGCGCGGCAACGCGGGAGCGCAAGGCTACGCGTCGGCGCACCGAGGCACCTGCCAGCGCTGAGTTTCGCCCGGGTAGTCCGTGCTTGATCATCGCTGTTGCCGGCATCGCAGACTTCAAGGTATTCGCATCAACGGCGGCACGTAGAAGACTGGCCCCTCGCAAGTGGCCGCCGGTCGGCTCGTGCCGCCGCGGCGCGCGGGCAAGCTCAAAACCGGTCCGGTTTCAGCGCCTCGATGTCAGTAACCTGCCGCCCAGCAATGATGTCCGAAACCTTTTCGGCGGTGACAGCGCCGAGCGTCAGCCCGAGATGCGAATGGCCGAACGCGCAGATGATGCGATGGTTCTTCGGCGTGCGCCCGATCAGCGGCAGCAAGTCCGGCGTCGAAGGCCGCGGGCCCATCCACTTTGTAGCGGTTTCCTCGCCGTCGATCTCCGGGAACAGCCGCTGCGCGAGGCCGAGCAGGATGTCCGAGCGGCGCCAGTCAGGCGGCGCATTCACGGGCGCGAATTCCGCCGTGCCAGCGAGACGGATGCCTCGCGTCATCGGCGTGATGATGAATTTGTCGTCGCCGGCCCCGATGGGACGGCGCAGCGTAATGCCCGGCTGGGTCAGCATCAGGTGATAGCCGCGCTCAGCCGCGAGCATCGAGCGGACACCGAACGGCTTGACCAGCTTCGGCGACCAGATACCGGCAGCAACGACCACCTCATCCACCGCCATCTCGCCCTCCGGGGTGACGAGCTTTACGCCGAGCGAGCTCGGCAGAAGCTGCTTCACGTCCGTGCGCCGCAGCTCGCCTCCGCCTTGGCGGAAGGAGCTGATGAGCGCGGCGGTGAGGTTCGCGAGATCAGTGCAGTGGCCGCTTTCGGGATAGAGCACGCCGCCTGCGAGGTTGGGTGCCAGCGCCGGCTCCATCTGCCGCAGCTCCTCGGGCGGAATCACCTCGCCCGGCACACCATAGCGCCGGCGGAACTCGACTTCCTTCTTCCCGGCGACGAAATTCTTCCTGTGACGAAATACGTAGAGCAGCCCGTCGCGGCGGAAGAGGCGGGAACCCTCATGCGGACCGACGAGGGTCAGCCAGCTGTCGAGCGACTGGGTGACGAGCGGCGTGAGCGCTTGGGCGATTCGCTCATACCTGCTCCAGCGGCTGTTGCTGAGAAAGCGCGTGAGCCAGGGCGTGAGCCGGGGCGTATGTTGCCAGCGCATCACCAGCGGACCTTCCCGGTTGCTCAGCATCCCTGGCAACTGACGCCACAGGCCCGGCGAGGAAAGCGGGGATATTTGTGCGGTCATGATCAGACCGGCATTGCCCGAAGACGTCTGGCTGCCTGGCTCCTGCGGATCGAACAGGCTGACGCGATATCCCTCGCGGCGCAGCCGCACAGCCGTTGCCAATCCAACGACGCCGGCGCCGACGACGGCGATGTGTTTTCCCAGTCTCATGATCTTTTCTCCGCTCCGCCTTCCTTACGCGGCGGGCTGCGCCCCGAAATGAGCCTTGTTGTCACACCCGCAAAGCCTGGGCAAATACGCGTGAGCTCTTCTGTTCTTTTCGGTTGTGCGATAACTTATGTGCGCCCCGCTCAATACGCTATCAAGATCGACATGCGGGCGAGCATAAGTCTATGCTTGTGCCATAACGATAACAGCGCTTCAGGGGAGGACGCGAATGCCGCAAATATCCATGGAGGTTAATGGCCGTCAGGTCTCGGGGGAGGCCCCGCCACATATGCTGCTCGCCGACTTCTTGCGCAAGGAGTTAGACCTCACCGGCACGCATATAGGCTGCGATACATCTCAGTGCGGTGCTTGTGTTGTGCTGCTCGAGGGGAATTCGGTCAAATCCTGCACGGTCCTGGCGGTGCAGGCGCAAGGACGCAAGGTCACGACGGTCGAAGGGCTCTCAAACGGCTCCGAGCTGCACCCCGTTCAGGCCGCCTTCCGCGAAGCTCACGCGCTGCAATGCGGGTTCTGCACGCCGGGCATGATCATGTCGACTGTCGATCTGCTCGCCAAGAACCCCAATCCCAGCGAAGACGAGATCCGCAGCTGGCTCAAAGGCAATATCTGCCGCTGCACCGGATACCACAACATCGTCAAGGCCGTGCAGATCGCCGCCGGTCAGATGCGCCATTCGGCAGCCGCTTAAGCGCGCCCCAAGGAGATCCCCATGTCCGAAAATGGCATTGGCGCTAGCGTGAAGCGCCGCGAAGACTTCCGCTTCATCAAGGGCCTCGGCAAATACACCGACGATTTCAACCTGCCGGGCCAGCTCTACATGTACGTGCTGCGCTCGTCGGTCGCGCACGCCAAGATCAACGGTATCGATACCTCGGCGGCTAAGAGCGCGCCCGGCGTGGTCGCCGTGTTCACCGGTGCCGATATCGATGCGAGCGGAGCCGGAGGGCTGCCCTGCGGCTGGCTGGTGACGGGCCGCGACGGCAACCCGATGAAGGAGCCGAAACATCCGATCCTCGCCACCGGCAAGGTCCGCCATGTCGGCGACCCCGTTGCCGCGGTGATCGCCGAGACCTACACCCAGGCGCGCGACGCCGCCGAGCTGATCAATCTCGATCTCGAGGAGCTGCCGGCCGTCGTCGACATGAAGAAGGCCCTAGGTGGCGGCGGCGCCTCCGTCCATGACGAGGCGACCGACAATCTCTGCTTCGACTGGGAGCTGGGCGACAAGGCCGCAACCGATGCCGCCTTCGCACGTGCCGCCCATGTCACCAAGCTCGATCTCGTGAACAATCGGCTGGTGCCGAACGCCATCGAGCCGCGTGCCGCGATCGGCGACTACGACGTCGGGCGGGACGAGTATACGCTCTATACCACCAGCCAAAACCCGCACGTAATCCGCCTGCTGATGGGCGCCTTCGTGCTTGCCATCCCCGAGCACAAGCTGCGCGTCTATGCGCCCGATGTCGGCGGCGGTTTCGGCTCCAAGATCTACCACTATGCCGAGGAGGCGCTGGTCACCTGGGCGTCGAAGCGGGTCGGCAAGCCGGTGAAATGGGTATCCGACCGCTCGGAAGCGTTCATGTCCGATGCCCATGGCCGTGATCACATCACCCATGCGGAGATGGCATTCGACGCCGACAACAAGATAATCGGCCTCAGATGCGATACACTGGCCAATATGGGCGGGTATCTGTCCACCTTCGCACCCTGCATCCCCACCTGGCTGCATGGCACGCTGCTCGCCGGACAATATGCAACCCCGGCGATCTACACCAACGTCAAGGCCGTGTTCACCAATACCGTGCCGGTGGACGCCTATCGCGGTGCTGGCCGGCCAGAGGCGACCTACATCCTGGAGCGGATCGTCAACAAGGCCGCCCAGGAGCTGGGCGTCGACCAGGCCGAGCTGCGGCGCAAGAACTTTATCCAGCCGGACCAGTACCCCTACCAGACGCCGGTTGCGGTGGTCTATGACACCGGTAATTACGAGGCGAGCCTGAACCTTGCGCTGCAGATGGCCGACTATGCGGGCTTTGCTGCGCGCAAGGCGGAGGCCAAGAATCGCGGCAAGCTGCGCGGCATCGGGCTGGCCTCTTATATCGAGGCTTGCGGCATCGCGCCGTCGAGCCTTGTCGGTGCGCTCGGCGCGCGTGCCGGCCTTTATGAGGCGGCAACAATCCGCGTCAACCCGACCGGCTCGGTCACCGTGCTGACCGGCTCCCACAGCCACGGCCAGGGCCACGAGACCACCTTCGCCCAGGTCGTTTCCGACAAGCTCGGCATCGATATAGGGGCGGTGGAGATCGTTCACGGCGATACGGCGAAGATCCCGTTCGGCATGGGCACTTACGGCTCGCGCTCGCTTGCGGTCGGCGGCACCGCGATCATCAAGGCGCTCGACAAGGTGATCGAGAAGGGCAAGAAGATCGCCGCCCATTTGATGGAAGCCTCGGCCGAGGACGTCGTCTTCGAGAACGGCACCTACACCGTGAAAGGCACCGACAAGTCGAAAGGCTTCGGAGAGGTCGCGCTCACGGCCTATGTTCCGCACAAATTCCCGATCGAGGAGCTCGAACCGGGGCTTGAGGAGACCGCGTTCTACGACCCGAAGAACTTCACCTATCCCGCCGGCACCTATGTCTGCGAGGTGGAGATCGATCCCAAGACCGGCGAGACCAAGGTCATCGCCTTCACCGCGGCGGATGACTTCGGCAATATCGTCAATCCGATGATTGTCGAGGGTCAGGTGCATGGCGGTATCGCCCAGGGTGTCGGGCAGGCGATGCTGGAGAGCGCCGTCTATGACGAGAACGGTCAGCTGCTGACTGGCTCCTATATGGATTACGCCATGCCGCGCGCGGACGATGTGCCCTCCTACAAGGTCGGCACCACCGTCACGCCATGCACCCACAATCCACTGGGCGTGAAGGGGTGCGGGGAGGCTGGCGCCATCGGTACGCCGCCGGCTGTCGTCAACGCTATCGTGGACGCGCTGAAGGAGTACGGCGTCGACCATATCGACATGCCGGTGACATCGGAAAAAGTCTGGCGCGCTGTCCAGGGCGGCATGAAACAAGCAGCGGAGTGATGCGGGGCGCGGCCTTTCAAGCAGCACAGCATGCCCTCTTCCCTCGCGAAAGAGGGCGGCGAAGTCCGTCAGGACCGAGCCGGGTGAGGGGGCTTAACCCCTTCCCAATCGATGAGCCTGGGGTGAGGCTGCAGAAGCCCCCTCACCCGGACGCCTGCGGATGCACTGTCCTGTCTGATCAACATCGTTCCTGAAACAAACCTCAAATCGGAGGAACGCATGAACCAGTTCGAATATGTCCGCCCCAAATCGGTGGCGGAGGCAGCCCAGGCCCTCGGGGCCAACAGCGATGCCATGCTGATCGCCGGCGGCCACACCCTGATCCCGACGCTGAAACAGCGGCTCAACCGGCCGGCGGTGCTGGTCGACATCAGCGGCCTTTCGGAGCTGAAGGGCATCCGCCGGGAGGGCAGCAATCTAGTCATCGGCTCCGGAACGCTGCATCGCGAGATCGCCGACAGCTCCGAAGTGAAAAGTGCCATTCCGGCGCTATCCGCGATGGCCCACGGCGTCGGCGATCCGCAGGTGCGCAATCTCGGCACCATCGGCGGGTCGGTTGCCAACAATGACCCGGCGGCGGACTATCCCGCCGCCGTTCTGGGGCTCGGGGCGACGGTCGTCACCAACAAGCGTGAGATCGCCGCGGACAATTTCTTCACAGGGCTGTTCTCGACCGCGCTCGTGCCCGGCGAGATCATCACCGCCTTCCGCTTCCCGATCCCAAGCAAAGCCGGCTATGTGAAGTTCGACCAGCGTGCCTCCCGCTTTTGCCTGGTCAGCGTGTTCGTGTCGCAGAAAGCGAGCGGCATGTTCTCCTCCGGCGAGGTGCGGGTGGCGGTCTCGGGTGCGGGGCAGGGCGGGGTGTTCCGCGTGCCGGAAATCGAGCAGGTGCTGCGGACCAATTTCGCGCCCTCGGCCGTGACCAACATCCGGGTCTCCCCCGCCGATCTGCTCAGCGACATGCATGGCAGCGCTGATTACCGCGCCGCGCTCATCCCCGTGCTTGCGGAACGCGCGGTGGAGAAGGCGCTCGCTGCATGAGTTCTGTTGCCGGAGAGCTGTCCGCCAGCGCGCGGAAGGTCCAGGATGCCGCGCGCGCGGCGGGGCTCGCCGTCACGGTCATCGAACGGGAGGAGAGCACCCGCACGGCTGACGAAGCCGCGGCGGCCTGCGGCTGCGCGGTCGCGCAGATCGTCAAGTCGCTGGTGTTTCGCGGTAGTACGAGCGGCAAGCCCTATCTGGTGTTGGTCTCCGGCAGCAATCGACTGAATGAGAAAGGTGTGGCGGGCGTGCTCGGCGAGAGCCTCACGCGTCCTGACGCCACCTATGTCCGCGAGGTGACCGGCTACTCCATCGGCGGTATCCCGCCGCTCGGCCATGCGAGCCCGATGCAGGTGTTCATCGACGAGGATCTGCTGCGCTATGATGTGGTCTGGGCGGCGGCCGGCACGCCGCGGGCGGTGTTCGCCGTCGCGCCGGGCAGTCTCGCCGATGCGACTGCCGCTAAGATCATCCGGGTGAGCTGATGGTCGATCAGCTCACCGATGTCGCTGCAATCAAGGCATTGCTGACCAGTGGCGGCTATCTGCCGAATGATGCGCTCGCCACCTCGGTATTCCTGGCGCTGAAGCTGAAGCGTCCGCTGCTGCTGGAGGGCGAAGCCGGCGTGGGCAAGACCGAGCTGGCCAAGGTGCTGGCAGCAACGCTTGCGCGCCCGCTGGTGCGTCTGCAGTGCTATGAAGGGCTGGACCTCGCCTCGGCGGCATATGAGTGGAACTATTCGCGCCAGCTTCTACATATCCGGGCTGCGGAGGCGGCTGGTGGTGAGGATGCGGGCAGCGTTGAGCGCGACATCTACACGCCGGATTATCTGCTGAAGCGTCCGCTGCTGCAGGCGCTCGAACTCTCGGCGGAAGGCCGCGCGCCGGTGTTGCTTATCGACGAACTCGACCGCGCGGACGAGCCCTTCGAGGCGTTCCTCCTGGAGCTGCTCGCCGACTACCAGCTGACCATCCCCGAGCTCGGTACGATCCGCGCCGAGACGCCGCCGATCACCATTCTCACCTCCAACCGCACCCGCGAGGTGCACGACGCCGTGCGCCGTCGCTGCTTCTATTGCTGGATTGACTTCCCGAATGCCGCCCGCGAGCGCGAGATCCTGCAGCTGAAGCTCCCGCATGCTCCCGCCGAGCTGACCCGCCAGGTGGTGGAGTTCGTGCAATCGTTGCGCCGGATGGACCTCTACAAGAACCCCGGCATCGCCGAGAGCATCAACTGGGCGCAGGCGCTGACCTCGCTGGATTGCGTCGCGCTCGACCCGGAAGCAGTGGACTCGACCCTCGGCACGCTGCTCAAATACCAGGATGACATCGCCCGAATCCAGGGCAGCGAGGCCGCACGGCTGCTCGGCGAGATCAAGTCCCGCGCGCAAGAAGCTGCACCGTGACTGCCTCCGCTGACGCGCCTATCACCGATCTCGCCCCCAACATCATCGCGGCGCGCGTCGATGGCGGGCGGATCGCGGAGAACATCCTGTTCTTCGTGCGCCTGCTGCGTGCCTCAGGGCTCCCGCTCGGGCCGGAGAAGACGGTCGCGGCAACCGAGGCGGTGCTGGCGGCCGGGGTCGAGGAGCAGGCGACACTCTATTGGGCACTGCACGCGGTGTTGGTCTCGCGCCGGGCCGAGCACGACATCTTCAACCAGGCCTTCCAGCTGTTCTGGCGCGATCCGGACTACATCAAGCAGTTGCTCTCGGTGATGGTGCCGAACCTGCATGGCCTGCCGGCGGAGAAGAACGACGCGGTGGCGCGGCGTCTCGCCGAGCAGCTCATGTCGAGCGCCACGACCCGCCATGCACCGGAGCATGACGAGCTGCGCATCGACGCGAGCGGGACGGCGAGCGCGGCCGAGCTCTTCCAGACCAAGGATTTCGAGCAGATGAGTGCCGAGGAGCTGCGCCTTGCCCGGCGCGTGCTCAGCGAAATGCTGCTGCCACTCGCCGAAATCCGCACCCGCCGCTTTGCGCCCGCAACGCGGGGTGAGCGTCTCGATGTGAGGCGCATGCTGCGGCGCATGGGCAGCCAGGGGCCGGATGCGCTGCTGCCGCTCTACAAGGCGCCGATCTGGCGCCGGCCGCCGCTGGTTGTGCTCTGCGATATCTCCGGCTCGATGGACAGCTATGCGCGCATTTTCCTGCACTTCCTCTATGCGGTGACCAATGCGCGGACCCGTGTGCACAGTTTCCTGTTCAGCACGCGCCTCACCAACATCACCCGCGCGCTCAAGGACCGCGATCCCGATGCCGCGCTGGCGCGGGTCACTAAAGCCGTGCCCGATTGGTCGGGCGGCACACGGATCGGCGACGCGCTTAGCGAATTCAATCGGCTGTGGGCGCGCCGCGTGCTTGGGCAGAATGCGATGGTGCTGCTCTTTACCGATGGGCTCGACCGCGCAGGCGGCGGGAATATCGCTCCGGCGGCGCGGCGCTTGGCGGCGTCCTGCCGGCGCCTTATATGGTTAAATCCGCTCCTGCGGTATGATGATTACCAGCCGCTCGCCTCGGGAGCGCGTGAGCTCGCAAAGCATGTCAGCGAGGTTCGCCCGTGCCATAATCTGGCGAGCCTGGCGGATCTCACCGCCGCACTATCAGAGCGGCGCCTGGAGAGAAAGGACCGGCTATGATCGGCAGCGATACGGACATTCTGGAGACCGCGCTTGCCTGGCAGAAGGAGGGTCGGCAACTTGCCCTCGCCACTGTCGTGCAGACCTGGGGTTCTGCTCCGCAGCCGACCGGCAGCCAGCTGCTGATCGATGCGGACGGCAATTTCCTTGGGTCCGTCTCGGGAGGATGCGTTGAAGGCGCGGTAATCACCGAAGCTGCCGAGGTGATCGCATCGGCCAAGCCGAAGCTGCTCGATTTTGGTGTCGAGGATGAAACCGCCTGGCGCGTGGGGCTCGCCTGCGGCGGGCGTATCCGCATCTTCGTCGAGCCGTTCACCGCAGCTTAGGTCTGCTGACTACCGTTGCATTTTGCGAGCATACCGGAGGACTTACCTCGTGCGGCTCACGCGGCTATGCGCGCGTACGCTCCCTGTTCTATAGCTCGTTTCTCCTAAGTGACAGTACCTTTTGAGCCCGATGCAGCGGGTCAGAGATCGATCATATTATTTCTATTTTAAGTTGTATATCTAAATATTACTCTCGTAAAAGTAAGCAAAACTGCGGCGTTTACGACACAGCCTGTGTTGATTGCGCTCAGGCCGAACACCGTAAGCCCGCTCATTTCTTGACGAAAATTACGATTATATCCCGCAATACGCCCGAACCCCTCGCGGGGAGCGCGCCCGACAGCAGTGAATTGCTGCGGGTCGCATTTTGCCATTCGCGAGGTTCTGATCTGTTTTGCCAGAATGACTTCGGAGTTGATGGATGCGTTCGGCGGTGCGTTTTTCGGTCATTACGGTCTGCTTCAATGATAAACAAAACCTTTTGAAAACCGCAGCCTCTCTGCAGGAGCTTACGTCTAATAATTGGGAATGGGTGGTTGTTGACGGTGCTTCGACGGATGGCACTGTCGAATATCTCCAAGAATTAAATATGCCGCAGCTGCGCTGGATTTCAGAACCAGATCGCGGCATCTACGACGCATTCAATAAAGGCACCCATCTCGCGCGCGGCGATTACCTGATCTATATCTGCGCCGGTGACCGTTTTAGCGCCCCCGACGTCCTACGGCGCGTCGATGATTTTATCTCCGAGCATCCAGGCCATTCGCTTTATTACGGCGATTCCCACGAGGTGGACGCTGACGGGGTCCGGCACTTGCGCCTGGCGCGTCATCACAGTCGGATCTGGTGGAACCTGTTCACCCACCATCAGGCCATGTTCTACGCCAAGGAATGCTTCGACCGCTGCCAGTACGATCCGAACTATCGCATTGGCGGGGACTATGCCTTCACCGCGGAGCTGCTGCACAAAGGCGGGACGGCAATCAAAATGCCGTTCTGTATTGCCGATTTTCTGCTCGGCGGCACCTCGCAGAAGAACTATTGGAAGGGCGAATACGAGAGTTGGGCTGCCCGGCGTAGGCTCGGCGTGCCGCTCCACAAGCGGGCGGGAATATTCGCGGCCCACGCAGCTATTCGCTGGGGCCGCACGTCGCTTCCTGGACTTTATAAGCTGGCGCGTTATGCCCCGGCTCAGTCTGAGCCACACACTGCTCCCGTTGCCGACGGGAGAGCTCAAACCCCTCGCGTGTCAGCCGTCAAGACTGAGAACGATTTCTGGGTCGGCGGTGTGCGCGTCAATTGCATGTCGCTTGATGATGCGATTCAGAAAATCTTCGATGTGAAGAAAGCCGGACAAAGCTTTTGCGTGTTCACGGCCAATCTGGACCACGTTGTAAAGCTGCGTCACGAGCCGCGCTTCCGCGAGGCCTATCGCCGGGCGACGGTCGTGCTGGCGGACGGATTCCCCATCGCTTTGGCGGGACGGCTGGCGCGCCGCCAGGTGTCGCGTGCCGCCGGCTCGGACCTGATCGAGCCGCTTTGCGAGCGAGCGGCCGAGGAGGGCCTTCGCGTTTTCCTGCTCGGCTCGACCGGGGAGGTTCTCGCCGACTGCGCCAGTAAGTTGCAGGAAAAATACCACGGTCTGGAGATCGCCGGCCGTTATGCACCGCCGGGCCGGTTCGATCCGTTCAGCCCACAGGCCATGGATGTCATCGACATCGTTAAGGCCGCGCGGCCGGACATCTGCTTCGTTGCGCTCGGCTCGCCCAAGGGGGAGCTCTTCGCGGCCCGCTGCCTCGATCACCTTCAGGGCACCGCGCTGGTCTGCATCGGCGCCGGCCTCGACTTCATTGCCGGCATGCAGAAACGCGCGCCGCGGTTGGTGCGAAACGTCGGCTTGGAATGGTTTTGGAGACTGGCCCACAATCCGGGGCGGCTCGCCATGCGCTATGCCCAATGTGGCTACGTGCTGCCCTCGGTTTTGGTGCAGACGGCGCTTCGCCAGGGCGGGCCTGGCCAAGCAGCGGCGATGGCTGAGCAGACGATGGGCCGCCAGTCAACTTGAAAATGTCACCTGTGGAAATGGTCGCAACCTTTGCGAGGATTTTTTCTATTGCTTTGATCGTCATTGCGGAATAATTTCGCGTTTAGGTAGAATTTAGGGAACATACGGGGATCAGCGTGGCTAGCAAAAGGGCACTTATTACAGGCGTAACCGGGCAGGATGGCGCTTATCTTGCCGAACTTCTTCTTGGCAAAGGCTATGAAGTGCACGGCATCAAGCGCCGCTCATCTTCATTTAATACTGGCCGTGTTGACCAACTCTATGCCGATCCTCATGAGACCGATACCCGCTTCACCCTGCACTATGGCGACCTGACGGATGCGACCAATCTCATCCGTCTGGTGCAGGAGGTTCAGCCCAACGAGATCTATAACCTCGCGGCGCAGAGCCATGTGCAGGTGAGCTTCGAGACGCCGGAATATACCGCCAATGCCGATGCGATCGGCGCCCTGCGGCTCCTGGAGGCGATCCGGATTCTCAAGATGGAGGAGACGGCGCGATTCTACCAAGCCTCCACTTCCGAGCTGTACGGCCTGGTCCAGGAGGTTCCCCAGCGCGAGACGACGCCCTTCTATCCGCGCTCACCTTACGCGGTGGCCAAGCTCTACGCTTATTGGATCACGGTGAATTACCGCGAAGCCTATAACATGTTTGCCTGCAACGGCATTCTGTTCAATCACGAGGGGCCGACGCGTGGCGAGACTTTCGTCACCCGGAAGATTACCCGCGCCGTTGCCGCAATCCACTACGGCCTGCAGAAGACGCTCTATCTCGGCAATCTCAATGCCCGCCGCGACTGGGGGCACGCCCGGGACTACGTCGAAGGCATGTGGATGATCCTGCAACAGGAGAAGCCCGAAGACTTTGTGCTTGCAACTGGCGAGATGCACTCAGTCCGCGAGTTCATCGAGAAGGCCTTTTCAGAAACCGGCGTCACCCTCGCCTGGCGCGGCAAGGACATCGAGGAAGAGGGCGTCAACGACCGCACTGGCGAGGTGCTGGTTAAGATCGACCCGCGCTATTTCCGGCCGACCGAGGTCGAGCAGCTGCAGGGCGATGCTTCGAAGGCGCGCACCAAGCTGGGCTGGAAGCCAAAGACCAGCTTTGCTGAACTCGTCAAGGAGATGGTAACGTTCGACCTCGAAGCCGCCCGGCGGGACAAAACCAACGGCTATGTGACCCAAAGAGCTGCCGAGTAAGAGGTGAGCTCGGGCCGGCACGCGGTTTCTTTGAAGCCCCATGCCGACGCCTGGGGCGACTCGAGAATGCGGCACTGCTCCTCGCGGGGAGAAGGCGCTGCCTACCGCAACACACGAATGCTCAGGCACCCGGCGGCTTGCCGGGCATTGCCGCATTCTGTTGCTCTCTCGCCCTCGCTATTGAAACGCTTCCCAGAGCGACATATAACCCGTCGAGCGCCTGCCGGGGCGTTTTTCAGTGTTGGGGCGTGGCCAAGTGGTAAGGCAACGGGTTTTGGTCCCGTGATCCTAGGTTCGAATCCTAGCGCCCCAGCCAGCTGCGCTCTGTCCGTCCCGGAGACATCGGTAACAGATTGTACCTAAGACAAAGGTGACAACCTCGTGCCGAACGGGTTGTCGATGGTTTGCAATGTTTTCTGCTCCAGGTCGATATATCCCAGATCATACTGCATGAATGAGACGAGCCAAATACCGTCTTCGACCTCCTTGATTCCGAGCCTCTGACCGGCCATGACAGTCGAGATGTTGACCTTCTTGCGATGCATGCAGATGCGGCCGCAGGCGGTGACGATGATGTCTTTGTCGTGGTAGGGATAATCCAGCTCTGTCAGACCGGCATAGGGCTTGGCTGACGACGTATAGATGTCACCCGGCACCTTCATGGCGAGCGCCTCATGGGGCCGCTCTGTGTTGAATTCGCTGACAAAATCGTCGAAACGTGCCTGCTGCTGCAGGCAGTTCATGCCCGGCGGCCGCGTGGCCTCCTTCTTGAGCGTCAGATGCATGCGCTCATGGCGGCCGTTCTGCTGCGGGTGGCCCGGTCGGATCCGCTCGAGGGCAATGCCGAGCCTGAGCCACCAGACCGAGAGCTTTGAGAGATTGTAAAGCCCGTTGGGCGAGGCGAAGGGCAGACCGTTGTCGCTGCGAATGGCGTTGGGCAGGCCGCGCTCGGTGAAGAGGCGCTGGAAAGCGCTGAAAACGCCGTCTTCCTTTATTGTCTCAAGGGCTTCGCAGGCCAGAAGCATGCGCGAGGCCTGGTCGGTGACTGTCAAAGGGTAACAGTAGCGGCCGTTGCCAAGCTTGAACTCGCCCTTGAAGTCGGCACACCAGAGATCGTTGGGGGCGATCGCCGCCGACAGGGCCGTGCCCTGGGCCGTGAAGCGCCGGCTTTGACGGGCGCGCTTCACCAGGCCGTGCCGGTCGAGAACGGCATGCACGGTGCTTTTGGCCGGCACCCGCACATCGCTGTTCAGGCGCCGCACCAGCAGTTCGCGGATCTTGCGTGCCCCCCAATGCGGCTTCTCCCGCTTCAGCCGCACGATCAGGGCTTCCACCTGGTCGGGCAACTGATTGGCATAGCGAACCGGCCGGCGCGACCGATCCGTCAGCGCATCCACGCCCTCCTGGCGGTAGCGATTGAAGATCTTATAGCCGGTCTTGCGCGAGATTCCGAACTCCCCGCACAACTCACTCATGCCTTCGCCGTCCAACAGACGGCCGATGAAACGCACGCGTTCATCCATCACCGAACACTCTCTCCACGGCATCAACACCTCCCGAAAAGCCGGAAAAGTGTTACCCATGTGTCCGGTACAAACCGTCACCTATGTCTCGGGTCGGGCATGCTTCGTGTTAATATCTAACATTGTCAGTAAGTTACACGCAAACAGAAGATCATTGCGTACCCAACTGCTTACCCAGCTTGCGTCCCCTTGCGACCGTAAGCGAACAGCGGAACGAAGGAGGTTCCGACGCGTCTAGCCGCTGATACTAAACGGGATGCGTCGCTTTCATGGCTTACCTCCCGTGCCGGGCTTGTGGACAACATGCAGCTCGCCTTTCTATTTACAAATAACTCTATTATGAAATAGCTCATGATCTGATGGGCCGATGGGATCACGGCTGGCTCACAGATCGAAGTTTCAAACCGTCAGCCGCATGGGGATTAGACGCTGACGAGTTGAATAGCAGAGGCATCCCGCGCGCGGCGCGGATAATTCTGCGCTTGGGACGCCTGGGGGAACGCCTCGGGCTTGGTGGAGATGGAGATGATTGGGGGAATTATGAAAACGACCAGTCGTTTGGCTCTGGTTGCTGCTGCGGGCAAAGGAGGCCAGGTGCTCGTGGGGACATTCCAGATGGACGTGCTCCAAAGCGTGTGCGCCTTGAGATCGGCTGCCTATGGAGCGAACGTGCTCCGCCACCTTGAGCATAAGCTCGGGCGTGAAATTCACATGCCGCAGGTATACGCGGCATTGATCCGGCTTGAGGGGCTGGGGTTGATTTCGTCCCACAAGGACGAAGAGGCATCCGCAGGAAAGCGAGGGCGAACCCGCCGCGTTTATCACATCGAAGCGCCGGGGCTGCGGATGTTAGAGGCGGGTGAGCTCTCCAGGGTGGCGCTAGACGGGGGACTTAATGAGCATGAGCGGGCGGCCAGTCCGGCCTAAGAAATGGGTGCTCAAGATTATCTGCTTGGGCACTGCCTTGCAAGGTGACGAGGACGAGCATCTTCGTCACTTCTACCGCGTCTATCTTCGGAAGGCGCGAAAATATGGGCGCAGACATGCAGACGGCTATGCCCGAAAGGAAGCCTTTCGGTGGGCATACTACATGTCACGCGAACTCATCGTGTGGGCCGCCAAGTTCATATTTGGTCTGCGCAGCGTCAGGTAGCTCGCCTTCCGTCGGAGAGCGGACAGGGGTGACTGTCCCTCCTCCTCATAGTGGTTCGAGCTACATCGTGAACCTGCGTCGAACCCACCTGGTGTCCGGTACTGACGAAGTCGATGACGCCTCTGGTTCACCCTTGTGGCTGAACCGCACAATCTAGGCAGTGATCGGCCGGGGCTTGGCATCATAGACTGCCAGACGCTTCCCCTGCTGGCGATCTCCTGACGCCAGATGCCGGGCGAGTGGAGTTACCCAATGTCCGATGAGGGCGACGCGGGCCGCTACATAGCGCCGGCGCCGCGCGAGATCGCGGCAACACCGGTGCGCGCCACCTCGACGAGACCGAGCGGCTGCATCAGCGTAATGAACTGCTCCACCTTTGAGATGCGCCCCGTCAGCTCAAAGACGAAATGCTCGGTGGAGGCATCGACGACCTGGGCACGGAACGCCTCGGCGAGCCGCAAAGCCTCGACCCGCTTTTCGCCCTTGCCCGCCACTTTGATCAGCGCCAGCTCGCGGGCGATCGGGTTGCCTTTCACTGTCAGGTCGGTGACGTCGTGGACGGGAACGAGCCGCTCGAGCTGCGAATGGATCTGGTCGATCACCATCGGCGAGCCGGTGGTCACGATGGTCATGCGCGACAGGTTTCGCTCATGCACCACCTCCGAGACGGTCAGCGAATCGATGTTGTAGCCGCGCCCGGAAAACAGGCCAACGACCCGCGCGAGTACGCCCGGCTCGTTGTCAGTGAGGATTGCCAAAGTGTGCTGCTCGCGGACTTCCTGTCGATCGCTCATGGGGTTGCCTGTTGAATGTCTCGGGTTGAATATCTCTCGTTCTGCGTATCTGGCAAAAGCCCCCTCACCCGGCCGCCTGCGGCGTCCGCCCTCTCCCGCGAGGGGAGAGGCCTATCGTGCCCGTTGCGAGGCACCGTCTCACGTCCGCAGGGTGCAGCCCTCTCCCCGTGGCGAACGCTTGTCGTTCGCCATAAAGGCTCACGACTCGGGAGAGGCGGCGAGGTCCGTCAGGACCGAAGCTGGGTGAGGGCGCTTTTCACGGCACCGCCCCGCCCATCCGCCGCCGGCTATACCATCATCTTGCCTTCTTCCGACACGCTGTACTCGATGTCGTCATCGGCGAAATCGGTTGCGAGCAGCATCTTGTTATGCGGCTCACCCGACGGGATCATCGGGAAGCAGTTGGCAAGTTTGTGCACGCGACAGTCGAAGATGACGGGCTTGGGCGTCTCGATCATCTCCAGGATTAGATCGTCCAGCTCCTCCGGCTTCTCCGCCTTGAACCCCACGCATTTATACGCCTCGGCCAGCTTGACGAAATCGGGCAGCGAATGGGTATAGGAGTGCGAGTAGCGCCCGCCATGCAGCAGTTCCTGCCACTGGCGCACCATGCCCATATATTCATTGTTGAGAATGAAGATCTTGATCGGCAGATTGTGCTGAACCGCCGTCGACATCTCCTGCATCGTCATCAGCACCGATGCCTCGCCGGCGATGTCGATGACCAGCGATTTCGGATGCGCGACCTGCACACCGACCGCAGCAGGGAGGCCGTAACCCATCGTGCCCAGCCCGCCCGACGTCATCCAGCGGTTCGGCTCGTTGAAGCGGTAGAACTGCGCCGCCCACATCTGGTGCTGACCGACTTCGGTGGTGATGTAGACGTCCTTGTCCTTGGTGAGGGCGTAAAGCCGCTCCAGCGCATATTGCGGCATGATCACGTCGCGGCGCGGCTTGTAAGCCAGCGATTTCTTGCCGCGCCATTCCTGGATCTCGCCCCACCATTTCTTCAGCGCGGTCTTGTCGGTGCGCTTGCCGGACGCCTTCCACAGCCGGAGCATTTCTTCCAGCACATGGGCGCAGTCGCCGATGATCGGGATGTCGACCTTGACGTTCTTGTTGATCGAGGAGGCATCGATATCGACATGGATCTTCTTGGAGCCGGGCGAGAAGCCGTCGAGCCGGCCGGTGATTCGGTCGTCGAAGCGGGCGCCGATATTGATCATCACGTCGCAATCATGCATGGCGAGATTGGCCTCGTAAGTGCCATGCATTCCCAGCATACCCAGCCATTGCGGATCGTCGGCCGGATAGGCGCCCAGCCCCATTAGCGTCGAGGTAATCGGATAGCCGGTGAGGCGCACCAGTTCGCGCAGCAGCTGGCTGGCCGCCGGGCCGGAATTGATAATGCCGCCGCCGGTATAAAAGACGGGCCGCTTGGCGCCGGCCATTGCCTCGACCGCGTCGCGGATCGATTGCGCATTGCCCTTGAGCTGCGGCCGGTAAGTCTTGTGCACGACCTTCGAAGGGCCGGTGTAGATGCCCCTGGCGAACTGCACGTCCTTCGGTATGTCGACCACGACCGGGCCGGGCCGGCCACTCTTGGCGACATAGAACGCCTCATGCAGCACGCGGGCGAGGTCGTTGACATCGCGGACGAGGTAATTGTGCTTGGTGCAGGGCCGGGTAATGCCGACCGTGTCGCATTCCTGGAAGGCGTCATTGCCAATCAGATGCGTCGCGACCTGTCCGGTGATGCACACCAGGGGAATGGAGTCCAGCAGCGCGTCGGCGAGGCCGGTAACAGCGTTGGTCGCGCCGGGCCCGGAGGTGACCAGCAGCACGCCGACCTTACCGGTGGAGCGGGCATAGCCTTCGGCTGCGTGGGCCGCACCCTGCTCATGGCGCACGAGGATGTGGCGAACACGGTTCTGCTTGAAAAGCTCGTCATAGATGGGGAGCACCGCCCCGCCCGGATAACCGAAGATATCCTCTACGCCCTGGTCGGCCAAAGCTTCCAGAACGATCGCCGCACCGGTCATGAAACGGGCCATTGGTCCCTCTCCATCCAACTCGAAAACGCCGTCCGCTTTCGGCCAAAACTTTACCACATCCTGCCCAAAAAATGACGCAGGGCGCCTGAAGAAGGAGGCCGGCATGTGAACGGAGGTTTCAAAATACCGCACGAAATTTTTATGTCAACTTTAACAGAGCAAGATTATATAACACAACGATCTATATTGTTTACGAATATTGCGTAGAGGCTGTACTCCACGAAATCATATTACGCCGTGCCCAGGTGAGCTGTCTTTTCACATAACGACGTGTGTCGGTCTTCGCCCGATCGAGCGCTGCTGAAAAACTGAGCTGCCCGCGCAAATGCGCCGACAGCGGAGCAACGCCGAGCGCGCGCAGTGCCGGTACGACTGGCGGCAAGTCGAGCGACATCAGATGGCGAACCTCCTCCAGCGCGCCCGCCTCGATCATCCGGTCGAGCCGCACCTCGCAGTGGGCGTAGAGCTCGGCGCGCGGCGGGGCAACGTAAAGCCTTTGCGTCTCCGCCTGGCGGACCAGCGGCTCACCTTCCTGCTCGTGCCACGCGCTCAGGGAGCGACCGGTGCCGGAGAGCACTTCGAGAGCCCGCACGATGCGCTGCGGATCGGTCGGGCGCAGGCGCTTGGCCATGACGGGGTCGCGGCGAGCCAGCTCATCATGCAGCAGGGCAGGGCCGAGCCGCGCCGCCTCCCGGCGCCAATGGAGACGCACATCCTCAGGAATGTCCGGCACTGGCGAGAGCCCTTCGAGAAGCGCTTTAAAGTAAAGCCCCGTGCCGCCGACGATGATCAGGGGGAGCCCGCCTGCCCGCGCGGCCTCCACGAGCGGGGTAACATCGGCCAGCCAATCCGCGACCGAATACGCCTCGCGGGCCGGCCGCACGCCGTAGAGCCGATGCGGAATCCGCTGCTCATCCACAGCCGTGGGCCTCGCCGTGAGGATGCGCAGCTCGCGGTAAACCTGCATACTGTCGGCATTGACGATGATCGCGCCCGACTCCTCCGCCAGGCGCATGGCGAGAGCAGACTTGCCGCTCGCGGTTGGGCCTGCGATAAGAGTAAAGAGCGGCTTGTGGCTTGCATCGCCGCCGGCGCTCAACTCATCATCCGGCACATCTAATGACTCTTCTGCCATGTCGCATGTCTTAACGCTGATCGCTGCTCCCGGCTCTGACGAATTACTTGGCAAAGCCATGGAGGAGGTGCAGGGCAGCCTGGATGCCGCCAAGGCGCCCTTCTGGCTGGCGCCGGGGCAAGCCTGCGATATTCCGTTCCGGCCGGCAAGCGAAGCGGCGGTTGGCGATGCGCGCACGCTCGTTGCTCGCGTGGCCGGCGCCATGCCGATTGACGCCGCGATCCAGCCGCTCGAAAACCGGCGCAAGCGTCTGCTCGTTGCGGATATGGATTCCACCATCATCCAGCAGGAATGCCTCGACGAGATCGCCAAGGTTGCCGGCATCGGTCCACAGATCGCCGCCATCACCGAGCGCGCCATGCAGGGCGAGCTGGACTTCGAGGCCGCGCTCAAGGAGCGTATCGGCCTTTTGCGCGGTTTTCCACTTGCTCGGCTGCAAGAGGTGCTGGAGGCCTCGATCAGCTTGACACCGGGCGCGCCAACGCTTACCGCGACGATGCGAACCCATGGCGCGCGTTGCGTGCTGGTCTCTGGCGGGTTCACCTTCTTCACCGGTGCCGTGGCAATGATGGCGGGTTTCGATGCCCATTTCGGCAACAGCTTCCTGGTCGAGGATGACGCAGTGGTGGGCGTTGCCGAGCCGATCTTGGGGAAGAATGCCAAGTTGGCAACATTGAAGAATGAAGCCATGAGCCTCGGCATTGGCGAGAGCGAGGCGATAGCCGTCGGCGACGGCGCAAATGACCTCGATATGTTGAAAGCGGCCGGCCTCGGGGTCGCATTCCATGCCAAGCCGATCGTCGCGCGTGAGGCGGCGGCTTGCATCAATCACGGGGACTTGACCAGCCTGCTTTTCCTTCAGGGCTACAGGCAAACCGATTTCGTTGATCAATTTTGAGGGACATCCGGTGAATATCTGCATGATTGGTGCAGGCTATGTTGGCCTGGTCTCAGCCGTTTGCTTTTCCGAATTCGGCTGGAATGTCTGTTGCGTCGACAACGATCCCGAGAAGGTCTCGCAGCTCAAAGCAGGGCAGGTGCCGATTTACGAGCCCGGCCTTGAGGAGATGCTGCATCGGAACGCCGCCAATGGGCGTATCCAGTTCACCACCAATCTCGGTGCGGCGCTTCGGGGGACCAATCTGGTTTTCCTCGCGGTCGGCACGCCGATGCGGCGCGGCGACGGCTACGCTGATCTGAGCTATGTCTACAAGGCGGTCGAGGAGATTGCGCCGCATCTCGACGAGTTTTGCGTGATCACCACTAAGTCGACCGTCCCCGTCGGCACCAGCCGGGAGATCGAGCGGCGCATCCGTGCGCTCCGGCCCGACGCGGACTTCGCCGTCTGCTCCAATCCGGAATTCCTGCGTGAGGGCTCGGCGATCCAGGATTTCACCCACCCCGACCGCGTGCTGGTCGGCATCGACGACGACAATTCGCGCGCCCGCGAAGTGATGGAGCGTGTCTATGAGCCGCTGCGCCTGCGTAACGCGCCGATCATGTTCTGCTCGCGCGAATCCGCCGAGCTCGCCAAATACGCGGCCAACTCCTTCCTGGCGCTGAAGATCAGCTTCATCAACGAGATTGCCGATCTGTGTGAGGGCATCGGCGCCGATGTCCAGGAGGTGGCGAGCGCGATCGGCTCCGACCGGCGCATCGGCGACAAGTTCCTGCATCCCGGCCCGGGCTATGGCGGCTCCTGCTTCCCGAAAGACGTTTCGGCGCTGATCCGTACCGCGCGCGAGGCGCGCAGCCCGCTCACGATCATTGAGCAGGTGGAGAAGGTGAATACCGAGCGCAAGATCGCCATGGCCCAGCGGATCGAGCGCGCGATGGGCGGAAGCGTACGCGACAAGACCATTGCTGTGCTGGGCGTCACCTTCAAGCCCAATACCGACGACATGCGCGACGCGCCGAGCCTCGTTATTCTCCCGCTTCTTGCCGAGCGCGGCGCGACCTTGCGTGTCTACGATCCGCAAGGGCGCAAGCAGGCCGAGCCGCTTTTGCCCGGCCTCACTTGGTGCGAGAATGCCCTCGAAGCCGCCGATGGCGCGGACGCTGCGGTGGTACTGACCGAGTGGAACGAGTTCCGCGCCATCAACATGCGCAAAATGAGGACTCTGATGCGAGGGGATGTGCTCGTCGATCTGCGCAACGTATTCCGGCGCTCGCATGCGGCGAGCAACGGCTTCCGTTACACCGATATCGGCCGCACGCCATCTGCCGAGGAGAGCGCTGAGTAACGTGAATAGCTTTACGCTTAGCCCCTTATAGCTGCGGTTGCGAATTCGCACCGCCCGCGGGCGCTCCTTCTCAAGCTACGTCAACCGTGAAAGTGCGGGCTTGAACATGACGGCGATAGTCCTCTCCCATGGGGAGAGCCGGGTGAGGGCGTACGGCTTATCGATAGTTAGTAACCCCTCACCCTGTCCCTCTCCCGCTGGGAGAGGGGACCAGAGGCGACACACTGTAAAGCGGCAGCAGCACGCGAAAGCAGGTGCCGCCGCCATCGCGCTCGGTGCAGCGGACCTCGCCGCCATGGCGCTCTGCGATCTGGCGCACAAGCGCGAGGCCGAGACCTGCGCCTCCGGCGCTCTCGGGGACGCTGCGAAGCCGGTAGAACGGCTCGAAAATCTTCTCCCGCTCATCCTCCGGAACGCCCGGTCCGCAATCGCAGACCACCACCGCTGCGCGCCCAGCCTCAGTTGCCATGCTCACCGTCGGCGGCTCGCTCCCGCCATAGCGCACGGCATTGTCGAGGAGATTGCGGAACAGCCGCCTGAGCAGCCGCGGATCGCCACTCATTGCTGGTATCGTGTTGCCACTGACTTGGAGATCGGCGCCGTAAGGCGCGCACTCCTCGGCGAGAAGTCCGACGAGATCGATGGTCTCAAGCCGCAGATCGAGGGTTCCGCCGGCCTGAAGCCGGCTTGCCAGCAGGATTTCCTCCACCAGCGCATCGAGTTCGGCGATATTGCGCCTTATCTCGGCTTCGGCACCGGCGTCGGGCTCGCCGCCCGCCGTAAGCCTCTCCACCGCCATGCGCAGACGCGAGAGCGGCGAGCGCAGCTCATGCGAGGCATTGGCGAGCAGGGCTTTGTGCGCGTTCATCAATTGCTCGATGCGCGCTGCCGATGCGTTGAACGTCTCGGCAAGCTTGGCTATTTCGTCGCGGCCGGAAATGCTGACCCGCGCGGCCAAGTCGCCCGCGCCGAATGCCGCGACGCCCTGCTGCAGCCGCTCTAAGCGCCGCGTGAGCTGACGCACAATCGGATAGGCTGCGATACCGACCGCCAGCGCAATGCCGATCAGCGCCGCGAGCCAGCGCAGGTAGCGCAGCCGGTCGAGCGCGCCGGGCGGGCGCAGCGCCACGAGTTGTCGGCCATCCTTCAGTCGCATGCGGAAGAATCGCGGCTCGCCGCGCCAGAACGGGGCATGGCCATCGCGCCGAAGGGTGCGCAAGAGCTGTGGCGGGAAATCGCCCGCCTCCGCTATCAGGTCACCGGCGGGGGACAGCAGCGTGACGCTGAAACCGGTGAGCTGGTGCCAGAAGTTCAGCTCGGATTGAAGCGCCTGCGTGCCGCGCTCGGCCGCCAGCAGCCGTTCCGCGACATCGGCCCCCATGGCGAAGAACGAGCGCCGGTCCTCCTCGTCGAACGAGCGCAGCGTGACGGCTGCGAGCCCAGCCAGCAACGCGAACATGAAGAGGCTCGCCAGCACCGCCAGATAGATGCGGAAATAGAGCCGGCGCATCAGTCCTGCACCTTGGCGAATACATAGCCGACACCGCGCACGGTGAGGATGCGGCGCGGCCGGCGTGGATCGTCCTCGATCGCGGCGCGCAGCCGCGCGATATGCACGTCGATCGAGCGGTCGATAGAGGGATCGTAGGCCGTATGATCGGCACGCGACAACTCGGCGAGGTTTTCGCGCGACAAGACGCGTCCGGCTCGCTCCGCCATGGCTAGCAGAAGGTCGAACTGGTAGGCGGTCAGCGTCTTCTCGGCCTCGTCGACGCGAACAATGCGGCTGCCGCGATCGATCTCCAGGCGGCCGAAGCGGAGAACATCCGCGCCGGCGGCATTCGACTGTCCGCGGCGCAGGACTACGCGGATACGCGCCAGGAGCTCGCGCGGCTCGAACGGCTTTGCGATGTAGTCCTCCGCGCCGATCTCGAGACCAACAACCTTGTCCATCGGGTCCCCGCGGGCCGTGAGCATGATGACCGGAACGCCGCGCGCGAAGGGCTGGCCGGCAAGGGCGCGGAACAGATCAATGCCATCGGTATCGGGAAGCATGAGGTCGAGCAGCACCAGATCGAACCGTTTCGTGCGCAGCTGCTGAAGGCCGGCCGCGCCGCTTTCGGCGACCGTCACCTCAAATTGGTGGCCGCGCAAGTAATCCGCGATCATTGCGGCGAGGCGTGCATCGTCATCGATGAGCAGAATGCTGGGCATGGCGGCCTGATGTTATACGGCGTTTCCCCCCGATGCCCAGCGCTACATAGGACCGGCCCATAGCTGCCGCTCGATCACGCAATCGCGGCGATTGCCCGAAGAAACGCTCACGTGAGCCGAGACGCGAATAGTTAAATATTGAACTAAGTTAAATCGTAAATGTCCTGCGCCATTTCTCTGTGGATACTAGGCAATTCACCAATAGCCTGCCGCTGAAAGTTCGGTGTAAGGGTCCTCGGATTGCGTTTATTTGTGCAAAGCGAGTCGGGAAACTGCGTTCTGCCAGCACCCGTCCATGTAAGCAGGATTCGTTATATGCTGGAACAGATTCATGCCACCCAAACCGGCCTCGCCCCGATTGCGGGCCTTCCTGAGCCATCGCCTCTGATCCGCTATGTCCTTCGCGGGCTGGACGGCTGCTGGATGCCGGAGTTTGGCCGTTGGTCGCATATCTATCATCTCGACGGACGGGCAAAGCCCAATCAGTCCATCCCGCATAGCGATGTGTTCTATACGCTGAACGTGCTGCTCGGCTTGTCGCGCATTCGCCATCTCGGCCCGATTCACAATTATGATCTGAGACGCATCTTCGAGGAGAATGTGCCGCTGGTGCCGCAGCTGCCTTCGCAAAAATATGCCTATGGCATGGCGCTGTGGGCGGGTGCCGAGCTGGGCTTTGATATTCCGGCGGAGACCTTCGCCAGACTGCGCAGGGTGCTGGACGACCGCGCCGGCTGGATGTCCTTCACGGCACAGGATCTTGGCATGATCCTGATCGGCTGCGTCGAGCAAGCGCGGCGCGGACGCACCGAGCTCGGCGCCATCGCCCGCGCCCTGTTCCAGCATCTCGATCGCTATTACAGCTGCTCCAGCCACCTGTTCTATGACGGTGCGAAAGGCTGGCGCCGACGCTTCTCCTCCTTCGCCACACACACCTATCTGACGCTTGCCTGCTACATCTACGGTGAATGGGCGAAGGATCAGCGCGCCATCACTCTCGCCAAGAACTGCTCGGCCAAACTGATCTCGCTGCAGGGACCGCAAGGCGAATGGCCGTGGTTCTTCTATACGCCGGCCGGACGCGTGGTGGACTTCTACGAGATCTATTCCGTGCACCAGGACGGCATGGCACCCGCATGGCTGGAGTATGCGCAGCAGCACGAGGTACCCGGCGCCGAAGAGGCGCTGATCAAAGGCTTCATGTGGATCTACGGCGAGAACCAGCTGCGCCGGTCCATGCTGCGCAAGAAGGAAGGGCTGATCTGCCGCTCGCAGATCCGCAGGGGCGAGCGCGACAGCAAAAGCCGGCGGGTGGTCCGGGCGCTTGTGAATGCCGTGACCGGCGGCGGGCAGGACCTCATCGCACCGTCAAAACTCGATCTGCGCCTCGAATGCCGCAGCTACCATCTCGGCTGGGTGCTCTGGGCTTCTGGCCGACGCGATGATCTCCCCGAGATTCACCATCACGCCTCGCTTGGCTGAATAAAGACATGTTCAAACTGCGTTGGCTGCTGAGGCTGAGGCTGCACGTCCTTGCCCTGCGGCGCTGGTATCTCGTGCATCTCTACGGCATGGACCTTCATCCAACCTGTGCCGTCTCGCTGAAGGCGGTGCTGGATTTCAGCCACCCCACCGGCGTGCATGTCGGCGCCTTCAGCTATGTGGCATTCGATGCGGTGATCTTCGCGCATGATATGACCAGGGGCCTGCGCACCCATACCTATGTCGGTGAGCGCTGCTTCATTGGCGCGCGCGCGATCATCATGCCGGGCGTCCGGATCGGCGACGGATCGATCGTGGGTGCCGGCGCGGTGGTGACGCGCGACGTGCCGCCCGGTTCGGTCGTGGTCGGTAATCCCGCGAAGGTGGTTCGCTCCGGTATCAGGACGACGCGCGGCGGCTGCATCAAAGGCGCCGGCTATCTCGCCAAAGAGGATGCTTGGCTCGCGGAGGCGGAGCGTCATGTCGCTGCTGGCTGAAGAGCTGAAGACCTGGGGGCGGATCGGCGTGAAACGGCTGATCTCGCCTGCGCTGATGGAGCGGCTGCGCCGTTCACGCCGCAAAGCCAGCCGCAAGGCCACGCGCGAAGTGCAAGGATTGGCTGCCGCGCCTGCAACGCAGGCCCAGCTCGAGCAGGATCTGCGCGCGCTGGGCGTGGAATTCGGCCGCGACCTCCTGGTTCATAGCGCGCTCTCCAAGATCGGCCCGGTCGAAGGCGGCGCGGAAGCGGTCATCCGCGCGCTGCTGGCTAGCATCGGTCCTGAGGCGACGCTCGTCATGCCGGCCTATCCGATGCCAGCGACCATGTATGAATGGATGAGCGATCCGGCGCCCTTCTGTCTGCGGCGCAGCCCGTCCCGGATGGGCGCACTCACAGAGGTGTTCCGCAATATGCCGGGCGTCAGGCGCTCGGCGCACCCCACTCATTCCGTCGCGGCTTTCGGTCCGGCGGCCGAGCTTTACACACGCGACCATCATAGGGTGCTCACGCCTTGCGCGCCCGGCTCGCCTTTCCGCATTCATACCGATCGCGGCGGCGACATTGTGTGCATCGGCACGGGCATCGGCAAGATCACCTCCTATCACGTCGTCGAAGACTACATCGACGATTTCCCGCTGCCGGTCTATCTGGACCGCCGCATGGCCAAGGACGTGATCCTTGCCGACGGCTCGCGCGAGTGCGTCGAGATCATCGTTGGAGATCCGCGGCTCAGCCCCTGGCGGGTCGATAATTTCAAGCCGAAGGAAACCGAGTTCCTTGGCCATCTGCGATCCTATGGGGTCTTGGCGGAAGGCCGGATCGGCCTCGCCGCGTCGCATCTCATCAACGGCGCGCGGTTTCATGGCATGATGCTCGACCTCGCCGCCAAGGGCATCACGATCTATTATCGCCCGGTGCTTGGCCCGAGGCTGGCGCAATAGCAATATTGGCATGAGCGTTCGGGTGGCAGGCGACTTCCGGCTAGTTCGCGTCACTCTTGCGGCTGGATTTTTGCTCCACCGCGGGTAGGCAGGCGCGCAGCCGCATCCGTGCCGCTTCGGGGATGATGCCGATCAGCGTCTTCTTCGCCTGCGACCAGTGCTGGAGCTGTTCCACATCGCCTTCGGCCAGCGCGACACAACCCGACGTGCCGGCCTCCTTGCCCCGCCAGACATGAACAAAGATGCAGGAGCCGCCCTTGGCCGCGCGGTTGGTCGGGTAGTCGATGAAGAGACCCTGGCGGTAGATCGGGGTGGCGGCCATGTCCTCGCCGCTGGCACCCCCAGCCTTGGCCTTCGGCACGATGGTGTTGTAGTGGGGCGATGCGGGATCATCGACGCAGTAGTGCGCTCCCGGTGCCAGGCGTACATAGCCATCCGCTCGACCGGCCGAAAATCCGAAAGGCTGGCCCGCCAGGAAAAACCCCGCTGGCGTTCGCCGGTCGCCTTCCGTCTTTATCGGCTCGCGGTCCGCCGCGTACTCCTGGTAAGCCCAGGACCAGGCAAGCCCGTTCCTGCCGAGTACGGCGGGCTTCGCTTCTCCTTCCGCGAGCCAATGTCCTTCTGCATCTTTCTCGAAGAGCTCCACCTTGGCGCGCACCCTATCGAAGCCCGGGCTTACGACCAGAATCAGGCGCTCCGCCTTGGCCAGCTGCTCTGGACAGGCGGGCTGCGTCTCGGCATGGAGGCGGGAGAGAATCAGAACCGCGAACAGCGCGGCGAGGCGCGCCGGCCTATTCATTGAGGTATTTGCAGCAGCGGATCCAATTCTTATGCGCCCAGCCGGTCTTGCCGTCGCGGAGCTGGACGAACCACCAGTCGCCACGCTTTTCCACCACCGTGAACAGTGTGCCCTCCGGCATCTTCATGATACGGGAGCCTAATTTGTCAGAGGGAAACGTGCGCAGCGACAACCAGTCGTCCGGCGGGCTAACCGGGCCGACAAAATGATACTCGACCTGTGTTCGGCCCCCGCCGCCTTGGGTTTCACCGCGGGCGCCGCCGCTGCCACCTGTGTCGCCCCCTCCCGTCCCACCACCGCCGCCACCCTGAGGCGTGTTGTTGCTGCTACTATCCGGGCAAGCAAGGCCAGGGTAGCATTGCGCCGAGGCAGGCTGCCCGAGAGCAGCAGCAAACAGCAAGGAAAGCAGTAAAGCAGCCCAGCTTTTCACGATCATCAACCCCCTTTAGCGGAAATACTCCTTGAGGAAGATCTCGCCCTGCGACGCAGCGAAAGCGACATCCTTGCCCTGATTGCCTAGGGAAAGGTTGTGGCCGGCCTTGATGGCGAAGTATCTTTCTTCCTTCGTGCCGTGATGGTCCTTCGAGCCAAAGTCGTAATCGCCGAGCCTGTAGAACTCATCGAAATAGGCGTCGAGCTTCACTTTGGAGGAGACATATTTGCGCGCCATATAGAAAGCGGAGATATAGTCGGCGTGCAGCTCCTGGAATTTGACGGTGGCGTGTAGAGCTTCGAGCCGCGCCGCATAAGTGGAATAGAACTGATAGATGTGGGTAAATTCGTGCGCGATGATCCCGGCGATAATTGCGCCACCCCATTGTGACGATTTGAGCTGGCTTTTCAGGAAACCGAGATTGTAGAAGATCGTGCCCTGGGTGCCGGGCATGATGGTATCCGACATCGCAAGGGCATTCTCATCCTGGCCGCCATAGAGCATGAAGGCCGGCTTCAGTCCGAAGAATCGCGACTGCTCGATCATTTCGGCAGCCAGAATCCGGTCGAGATTTTTATCGCCGCTGGTCGACAGCCGCAAGCCCGGGTCCGGAGCGCCGTTTCCCGCCGCAGCACACAGGATGCGCCCTGCGCCGTGCGCCGTCCCGCAGATCGGGCAACCAAGCGAGGCCAAGGCCACGAGCCCGGCAGAGAACTCGCGCCGCGTCACCCCTCGCGTTCTCGTCATCACCGCCCCCGATGCCGGTTGGGTATACAGCGCGACCCTTAGCATGAAACGCCGTCTTAGTGAAATCTGCCAGCGGCTTGGGCTTTGCTTCGCCACATGGCTGTGGCGGTGCAGTGTCTGTCGAGGGGAGCGCAGCTACGCATAAAACAAAACGGGGATGGCGGAAGCTCCGCCACCCCCTCGCGTCGAGGCCCTTAGGCAGCCCTTTCCCAGTCAGGCTGCCGTGGGCGCCGCGATTCGCTGCTCGGGAAAGCAGGGATACACACCGCGCGTGCGGCCCATCTGCTGGACCAGTGCAAGCACGCTGTCGATGAACGGTGTAGCGATCCCGGCAATCCGGCCCATCTCCTGCACCGCCTTGAGCAGCGCATCGATCTCCAACGGTCGTCCCTTCTCCAGATCCTGCAGCATCGAGGTGCGGTGGGCTCCCACACTCGCCGCGCCCTCGATGCGCCGGTCGACGTCCACGCGGAAGCGGACGCCGAAATGCCGGCCGATGTCCTGTGCCTCCAGCATCATGTTGCGGGCAAGCAGCCGCGTGCCGGGGTCGGTCGCAACGATGTCGAGCGTAGACTGGGTGATCGCAGAGATCGGGTTGAAGCAGAGATTGCCCCAGAGCTTGATCCAGATGTCGTCGCGAATATCCTCGTAAATGCGTGGCTTGAGGCTGCTGGCGGCAAGGATCTCGGCGAGCTTGGCCAGGCGCTCCGACGGCTGGCGGTTCGGCTCGCCGAGGCCGAACTGGTTGCCATAGATATGCTTGATGACGCCCGGCTCGATGATTTCGGTGGCGGGATAGACTGTGCAGCCGATCACCCGCTCCGGGCCGATCGCATCCCATTGCCGGTCCTGCGGGTCGACGCTTTCGAGCTTCAGATGCGCGTACTCTTCGCCGAGCCCGTAGAAATACCACCAGGGCACGCCATTTTGCGCGGTGACGACGGCAGTCGAGGGGCCGAGGAGCGGACGCACCTGCTCCGCCGCCTCCCAGGCCTGATGCGCCTTGAGGCCGATGATCACATAGTCCTGCGGGCCCAGTTCATGCGGATCATTCGTCGCCGGCATATGCTCGATGAAGGTCTCGTCGCCGATGTGCAGCGTGAGGCCTTTCTCCTTCATCGCGGCAAGATGCGCGCCTCTCGCGACAAGCGAGACGTCGGCGCCGCTCCGCTTCATCATCACAGCCATATAGCCGCCAATGGCGCCGGCTCCAAAGATGCAGATCTTCATATGGCGCAACCCTTCCCTGGTTCGCGGCAGAGCTTCGCCCGCCGCCGAAACACCTGTGTTCCTGCGTCTTACAAAGTCCGGTCAGACGATGCTTCTTTGCTTGCGCATCAAATTTATCCGAAAAGTGGTGCCCACTTTTCGGTTTGATGCGCTAGTCGGCGTCGTTCGCGACCTTATGCTTGGCAAGCAGTTCAAGCGCCTTGACCATCGCCGAATGGTCCCATCCCGCTCCGCCATTGGCGGCGCAGGCATTGAAGAGCTCCTGCGCGGTTGCCGTGTTGGGGAGAGAGATGCCGAGCGCCCGCGCGCCCTGGAGCGCGAGGTTCAAGTCTTTCTGATGGAGAGCGATGCGAAAGCCGGGGTTGAAGGTGCGCTTGATCATACGCTCGCCATGGACCTCAAGAATGCGCGAGGAGGCAAAGCCCCCCATCAGCGCCTGGCGCACCTTGGCCGGATCGGCGCCCGCTTTGGAGGCGAACAGTAACGCCTCGCTCACCGCCTCGATGTTCAGGGCGACGATGATCTGGTTGGCGACCTTGGTGATTTGGCCCGCGCCCGCCTCGCCGACGAGCGTGATGTTCTTGCCCATCATCTCGAACAGCGGCTTCACCTTGGCGAACCCGGCTTCCGAGCCGCCGACCATGATGGTGAGGCTGGCCGCCTTCGCGCCCACCTCGCCGCCCGAGACCGGCGCGTCGAGATAGTCGCAGCCCAGAGCCATGATCTTCTTGGCGTATTCCTTGGTCTCGATCGGGGAGATCGAGCTCATATCGACGACGATCTTGCCTTTCGATAGCCCTTCCCCGACGCCGTCTTTGCCGAACAGCACCTCGCCGACCTGGGGCGTATCCGGCAGCATCAGGAACACGATGTCGGAGGCTTCCGCCACCGCTTTGGGCGTCGCGACCGATTTCAGCCCCTTCTCGGTCAGCTCGGCCGGAGCGGGCTTGTGATGGGTGGAGCTGGTGACGGTATGGCCGCCGGCGATCAGATGGCCCGCCATCGGGGCGCCCATGATGCCGAGACCTATGAAACCGAGATTAGCCATGAGCCTGTTCCCTTCGCGCGTTTGTTGGTGTGCGGCTCACTTTAGCGCTTCGCGTAGGGAGCAAACCACCCCAGACCTTCCGTGGTCGTGGTGGCCGGCTTGTATTCGCAGCCGATCCAGCCGGAATAGCCGATCGCGTCGATCTTCTTGAACAGGAACGGATAATTAATCTCGCCGGTGCCGGGCTCATTGCGCCCTGGATTATCGGCAAGCTGCATATGCGCAATACGCGCCAGGTTGGCTTCGATGGTGCGGGCGAGTTCCCCCTCCATTCTCTGCATATGATAGATGTCATATTGGAAGAAGATGTTGTCCGAGCTGACCGCGTCGATGATAGCAAACGCATCCTTGCTATTGCTCACGAAAAAGCCCGGCACGTCGCGGGTGTTCACCGCCTCGATCAGCAGCTTGATGCCAGCGTCTTTGAGCGCCTTGGCGGCATAATCGAGATTGGCAAGCAGCGTCTCGCGCAGCCGCTCGGGATCGCCGCCTTTTGGCGCGACGCCGGCGAGGCAGTTGAGCTGTTTACAGCCCAGCGTGCCGGCATAGTCGATCGCCCTGGCGACGCCGTCGCGAAAGTCGCCGATCCGCTCCGGCAGAATGGCAAGACCGCGCTCCCCTGCGCTCCAGTCGCCGGCCGGCAGGTTATGCAGCACCATGGCGAGGCCGTAGCGGCTCATATTCGCTGCGATGTCTTTCTTGTCGAAGTCGTAGGGGAACTGGAATTCGATGCCGGCAAAGCCATCCTTCGCCGCCGCCTCAAAGCGGTCGAGAAACGGCAGTTCGTTGTACAGCATCGTCAGATTGGCCGCGAATTTGGGCATGGTTTCCTACCCCTAAATGTTTTCCGCTCGATAGCCCTTCTCGGGCCTCTGTGCCTGCCTCTTGTTCCGGTGTCATTCCCGCGCAAGCGGGAATCCAGCACACCCCGAGCTCCTAATGCGCAAAGCGATGCCCTGCGCGCTGGATGACATCTGTATTCTTGGCTGGCTCGTTCATCATACCCGATTATCCGGTCACATGAACCAGCCGGATCAGGCGGGCTCGAGTGCGGGGGCTTTGTAGTCCATAACGTCCAGAGTTTCCTCGAACTCGACGATATTGTCGATCTCGGTGCCCATGGCGATGTTGGTCACCCGCTCCAGGATCACCTCGACCACCACCGGCACCTGATATTCGGCCATCCACTCCTGCGCTTGGGCGAAGGCGTGCTGGAACTCATTCGAGCTTTTCACGCGGATTGCCTTGCAGCCCAGACCTTCGGCGACGGCGACGTGATCGACGCCATAGCCGTTGATATCAGGCGCATTGACGTTCTCGAAGGCAAGTGACACCTGATAGTCCATGTTGAAGCCGCGCTGCGCCTGACGGATCAGGCCGAGATAGGAGTTGTTCACCACCACATGAATGTAGGGCAGCTTGAACTGCGCGCCGACCGCCAGCTCCTCGATCAGGAACTGGAAGTCATAATCGCCTGAGAGCGCGACGATGGGGCGATCCGGATCGGCAACGCGCACCCCGAGCGCGGCGGGCAGTGTCCAGCCGAGCGGTCCGGCCTGACCGCAATTGATCCAGTTGCGGGGCTTGTTCACCTTGAGGAACTGCGCACCAGCGATCTGCGACAGGCCAATGGTGGTAACGTAGCAGACGTCGCCGCCGAAGGCGTTGTTCATCTCCTCATAGACGCGCTGCGGCTTGAGCGGCACCTGGTCGAAATGCGATTTGCGCAGCATGGTGCCCTTGCGCTGCAGGCATTCGGCGGCCCAGGCCTTGCGGCTCTGGAGTTTCTTGGCTGCCTTCAGCTCCTTCGCGACCTCGATAAATAAATCGAGTGCGGCGGCGGCATCGGAGACGATGCCGTAATCGGGATTGAAGACGCGCCCGATTTGGGTTGGCTCGATATCGACATGAACGAATTTGCGGCCCTTTGTGTAAACCTCGACCGAACCTGTATGCCGGTTCGCCCAGCGATTACCGATGCCGAGCACGAAATCGGACCTAAGGAACGTGGCATTGCCGTAGCGGTGGCTGGTCTGCAGCCCGACCATGCCGGCCATCAGCGGATGGTCGTCGGGGATCGCGCCCCAGCCCATCAGCGTCGGGATGACCGGAATGCCGGTGATCTCGGCGAATTCGACGAGCTGCTTGGACGCATCCGCATTGATGATGCCGCCGCCGGCGACGATCAGCGGACGCTCGGCTTCGCTGAGCATCGCCATCGCCTTCTCGATCTGGCGGCGCGATGCCTTTGGCTTGTAGACAGCGAGAGACTCGTAGGTCTCGTCGTCGAACTCGATCTCGCCGAGCTGCACATCCAGCGGCAGGTCGATCAGCACCGGGCCCGGGCGGCCGGAGCGCATGATATGGAACGCCTGCTGGAAGACGCGGGGAACGAGCGCCGGCTCGCGGACCGTTACGGCCCATTTCGTCACCGGCTTCACGATCGACTCGATGTCGATGGCCTGAAAATCTTCCTTGTAGAGCTTGGCGCGCGGCGCCTGCCCGGTGATGCACAGGATCGGGATCGAATCGGCGATGGCAGAATAGAGGCCGGTGATCATGTCCGTGCCAGCGGGGCCAGATGTGCCGATGCACACCCCGATATTGCCGGGCTTGGCGCGCGTGTAGCCTTCCGCCATATGCGAGGCGGCTTCAACATGCCGGGCAAGGATATGCTCGATGCTCGCGCGTTTGCGCATCGCGTCATAAAACGGATTAATCGCCGCGCCCGGCAATCCGAATGCATGTTTGATTCCCTCGCGCTCTAGAACGCGCACTGCAGCGTCGACAGCTCTCATCCTCGCCATTCTCGAAACTCCGCCCTGGGTGGCTCTATTTCATGCGAGGATAAGAAGCGAGGTCGAATAAGTCAATTTTTCCAGAAATAATTTCCATTATGCGGAAAAATTAGATATTAGCATTTCAAATCAGCCGTATGAGATTTTGCAGATCGTGGAAGTGATCATGCCACTGCTTTTGCAAAATGCAGAAAAATCTGCGATCGGTGGTCGCATGGGACGAGGAAGGTTAGCCGATGGCGCGGATGGGTGAAGTGAAGAAGCTGAGGGGCCGGCCTCGCTCATTGAAGCTCGTGCCGGACACGGCGGGCTCCGTGCAGGCCATTGATCGGGGACTAGGCGTTCTCGCCATCATCGCCGGCTCCGACGGCCTCACGCTGACGGACCTGTCGCAGCGTGCTGGCCTTGCGCCGTCCACCGCGCACCGGATTCTCGCCAGCCTCGAGGCGCACAAATTCGTCTTCCATGACGAGGAGCGCGGGCTCTGGCTGATCGGGGTTGGTGCGTTTGAGGTGGGCACGGCATTCCTGCGCAACCGGCGGCTGGCGGGTATCGGCCGGGTCGTGATGCATGAGCTGATGGAGAAAGCCGGCGAGACCGTCAATCTCGGCATCGAGGACTCCGGTGAAGTGGTATTCATTTCGCAGGTTGAGTCCCACAGCGCGCTGCGCGCCTTTTTTCGCGCCGGCTCGCGCGCGCCGATCCACGCCTCGGGCGTCGGCAAGACCCTGCTCGCGGAGATGCCGGAGGCGCGGGTGAAGGAGATCCTCTACAAACGCGGCCTTGCCAAATTCACAGACAAGACGCTGATCGCGCCGGCAGACCTGTTCGAGGAACTCGCCATCATCGCAAAGCGCGGCTGGGCGGTCGACGACGAAGAGCGCAATCTCGGGATGCGCTGTGTGGCGGCGGCGGTGTTCAACGAATATGGCGAGGCGATCGCCGGCATTTCCATCTCCGGCCCGACGGTGCGCATCACGCCCGAACGCGCTGCCGAACTCGGACCTCTCGTGCGGCGTGCCGCCGAGGAAATCACCGCTTCCATCGGCGGGCACGCATCCCGGCGTTGATTTTCGGCCCCAAGCTATGCAAAAACATCTGTTACAACAATGGCGGAAGGGAGCCCGCTGGGGTCGTGACCGAGGGCGCATAGGGATGGTTAACCATTCCTGCGCTATTGAGGTGGTCCAGAAGCTGGCGACGGGGAGCTCTGGTGAATAGATTTCGCATTGCCTATCTCGGCGCATCGGCCTGCGCCTTTGCGATTTTCGGTGTTTTGAAGCCTGCAGCTGCGATGGAAGGCTGGGTCGATGGAAGGCCGGTCTTCCGAAGCGATTTGCTTCGCGATCAGCAGCGCCTGGAGGGCGAGCGCGCTTCGTACCACACGCAGTTTCCGGCATTCATGACCGGTGGGCCGCAGCCGAATATCGCGCCCGAGGCGCCGCCGATCGTGCCGCTCAGCAAGACGGAGCCGGCGGGAACGGTCATCATCGACACCCATGGCCGGCGCCTCTATTACGTGTTGCAGGGCAACAAGGCTTATCAATACCCGATCTCGGTCGGGCGGATCGGCTTCACCTGGACCGGCACGGAAAAGATCAGCAAGGTCGCCGACTGGCCGACCTGGACGCCCCCGGCGGAGATGATTGCACGCCAGCCCTGGCTGCCGAAAACCATGACCGGCGGTATTAACAACCCGCTCGGGGCGAAGGCGCTCTACCTTGGGAACTCGCTTTATCGGATTCACGGCACGAACGACCCCAAGACGATCGGGCTTGCGGCGTCCTCGGGCTGCTTCCGGATGATGAACCAGCACGTCCTGCATCTGGCGACGCTTGCCGGCGTCGGCACTCAGGTGCGGGTGGTCTCGCGCTATTGAGGTCTGCGGTAGGTGGATGGCCGCTCCTGACGCGTGTCGCCGCGGGTGGGATCTCGATAAATGTTGGCGGAGATCGCGCTTCCAGAGATGTTCCGATGGACGCAGTCTTCCTCCAGAGGAGGCTGTGCTTGTGCGCCTTGAGGAACGAAATCCAGATTAAACAGCAATATCGCCGGACTGGATGCGCTTGACGCCCGCCTCCGCCATAGCCGCCCACGCTTTGGTTAAGGAGCCCTGGACATCAATGCCGCGGCAGGCATCTTCGATTACATAGGTCTCAAAACCGGCACGCGTCGCATCGATCGCCGTCCAACCGACGCAGAAATCGGTGGCAAGGCCGCTCACGAACACCCGCTGCAATCCGCGCTGCTGGAGATAGCCGGCGAGCCCGGTCGGCGTCTTATGGTCCGCCTCGTAAAACGCCGAATAGCTGTCAATGTCGTTGTGATAGCCCTTGCGGATGACAAGGGCAGCCTGCGGGATGGTAATGTCGGCCGAAATCGCCGCGCCGGGCGTTCCCTGCACGCAATGATCAGGCCACAGCACCTGCTCGCCATAAGGGAGCGCGATCGCCTCGAAAGGCTTTTTCCCCTCATGCGAGGAAGCGAAGGACACATGTTGGGGCGTATGCCAATCCTGGGTCAGGACCACATTGGCGAAAGCTTTGGCTAGAGAATTGATGACGGGGATCACCTGCTCGCCGTCCTTTACGGCCAGGCTACCACCGGGAAGGAAGCAATTTTGCACGTCGACCACGATAAGCACGCTTTTATCGTCAACCGGCACCTTGCCGGCAGCGAGCGCGTCCCCAGAACGCCAAAGCAACATACTCGCGGCAGCCAACCCGCAGACCATTTCCCGGCGACTCACATCTGCCATGATACTCTCCGCACTCGCCCGCCTGCCAGCGCGACATTGAAAGCCGTTTCAACATAGTCGCAGGCAAGCCCACCCCTCGAAAGAGGTTCCGGAGGCAAGTCTATGCCTGCTCCAAGAGCGGCGTCAAACGGGCTGTGCTTGCGGTCGAAGCTCGCTGATGCGGGAAGGCAGCACGCGCTGAGCGGGATCAGCGGAAAGCTTCGCGGCGAGGTGATTTCACTCAAGGGGTGAGCGATCGAAGGCGCGCGTCAGCTACCCGTGCGTGCCAGCTTCTCCTCGAGTGCCTGCAGGCGCTTTGAGGAGGCATCGACGATGCGGGCAACGTCGTTGGTTGGTACATAGGTCATGGTGCTGTCGGCGGCCTGAAAGGAACGAAGATTGCATATTTGCGCAAGCGTCGCCTGCAACTCGTCACGAACCTCGAAGAGCTGGTCGGCGACCATGATCGCCGCCATCAGATAGACGCGCTCTTCCTGGACATGCCGGTTGCCGCCCTTGATATCCAGCACCAGGCCGTCAATGAAGGCGGCAAGGTCGACGACGCGCTGCTCCGCGCCGGCATCGCAGGACATCTTATACTTCCGGCCATTGACGTCGACCATCACGTGGCCCATTGCCGCGCCCTCCTACGATCGGCCGGGCGCGTCAAGGCTAGCCCTGCCGTTCCAACAGCTCTCTGATCGAAGCAATGGCTTTGCTCAGGCGCGAGGTAACCGTCAAATTGGTGTCCTCGAGCCTTTGCGCACGCTCTTGCTCGATCTTCAATTCCTTGCGCAGGCGTGCTGCTTCGCGCTTGAGGGCGGCAATATCGTCCTTCTCGCGCTTTGCTGGCCCCGCCGGCCCTACTTTCCCCATTTTTTCCCCGCCAGATTCGCCCGTCCTCAGGGCGCTGTCGCTCGGTCTGCTCGTTGCTGGCCTGTCCATCGCCCCGGCCACTCCCCCTTACACCGGCCGCAAGACCCTCCACAAGGCAGGGTGCAAAATGTTTGGAATTCGCGGGCTGTCGTCCTTGCGACTCGGACAGCACTAAAATCAACCCGTTGAATTGCCGTCAGTTTGCCAGCGCCGATTTAAAAAAAGCTTAATGATATTAACCGCCCCCTCAACCAAAGCTAACACAACGGAGTACCATCTGCGGCCCGAAAACGCCTTGCCTTTTGCTCTGAATATTATCAATTAGCATAAGCGTAGCGCCCCAAAGGCGGCAGCCGGACGGACGTCGTACAATCGACCAGGCGGAGGTTTTATCTATGGCAATAAAGGTCGCAATCAACGGTTTTGGACGCATCGGGCGCAATATTTTGCGCGCCATGGTCGAATATAACCGCAGGGATCTGCAACTGGTCGCCATCAACGATCTCGGCTCGGTCGAAACCAACGCGCATTTGTTTAAATATGATTCGGTGCACGGGCGCTTTAACGGAGACGTGAAAATCGAAGGCGAAATGATGGATGTCGGGCTCGGTGCCTTCAAGGTACTGGCGGAGAAGGACCCGACCAAGCTTCCCTGGCGCGATCTAGGCGTTGACGTGGTGATGGAGTGCACCGGCATCTTCACCGACAAGGAGAAGGCCGCCGTGCATCTCAAGGCCGGCGCGAAAAAGGTGCTGGTCTCGGCGCCCTCGAAGGGTGCCGATCTGACCGTGGTCTACGGCGTTAACCAGGACAAGCTGACTCCAAAGGACGAGGTCATCTCGAATGCCTCCTGCACGACCAACTGCCTGGCCCCTGTCGCCAAGGTGCTGAACGATCTGTGCGGCATCACCGCCGGCTACATGACGACGATCCACTCCTACACCAACGATCAGCGCATCCTCGATCTGCCGCATAGCGACCTGCGCCGCGCCCGCGCCGCCGCGCTCAACATCATTCCGACGACGACAGGCGCGGCGAAGGCCGTTGGGCTCGTGCTGCCGGAGCTGGCGGGGAAGCTCGACGGTACCGCAATTCGCGTGCCGACGCCGAATGTCTCGGTCGTGGACCTGAACGTGATCCCCACGCGCCAGACCACCGTGGATGAAATCAACGCCGCCATGGAGCGAGCTTCTCAGCAGGAGCTGAAGGGCATCCTCGCCGTAACCAAGGAGCCCTTGGTCTCGCACGACTTCAACCACGATCCGCATTCTGCCACCTTCGACCTCAATCAGACCCAGATCGTCGACAACCGGCTGGTGCGCGTGATGGCCTGGTACGACAATGAGTGGGGCTTCTCCTGCCGGATGATCGATACCGCGGTCGCCATCGGCAAGCTGATCTGAAGCAACAGGCGCCCTGGTCGCGTGGACGGCCGGAGCGTGGACAGAGCGATGGCAGCCCCCTGTCAGCTTTACCTGAGCGTCCCCGCTGACTTCTCGGGACCGGCGGCGCTTATCGAGGAGGCGCTCGCCTCCTCGCGGGCGGCATCGCTGCTGGTGACGGGTGATGCGCGCCGCGCGGATCTGCGCGATATCGCCGCGGCGACGCATCGTCAAAACGCCGTGCTTCTCATTGAAAATGACTTCGCGCTGGCGAAAGCGGAGGGGCTCGATGGCGTGCATCTGTGCGCCGATGGTCCAGCGCTCAAGGACGCGCGTGCGGTGCTCGGTCCTGACCAGATCGTTGGCGTCGATTGCCGCCTTTCCCGACATGAGGCGATGACACGGGGCGAGATCGGGGCGGATTACGTGGCCTTTGGGCGCAACGGCGGCGAGGCATTCGATGCGCTCGCCGATATCATCGGCTGGTGGAGCGCGCTGTTCGAGATTCCCTGCGTCGCCTATCTGCCGGCGCATGCAGGGGAAGCGGAATGGCGCAAGCTGGTCGAAGCCGGGGCGGACTTTATCATTCCGGGCGCTGAGATCTGGAGCGATGCGGGGCGGATTGGCGCGCTCCTCGAGCGTATCGCCGGCTGTTGCGGGGATGCGCGGGAGAAAGTCGGTTGATGAGCGGGGGAGCCGTCGTGCATTACCGAGGACTGTTGATCGCAGTTTGTCTGGCGTGCTGCTCGGCGCCTGCCATCGCGGCCAAAACCGCGGCGGTCTCAGGATGGAAGCCGACGGAGGTCAATCCGGTCGACACCGCGCCGCCGGTTGCGGTCGATCCCATCTATGCCGCTTTCGATCAGGGCCGGTACCAGGAGGCGAAGGAATTGGCCGAAGCCGCCGCCGCCAACGGCGATGGCCCTGCTCACACCATGCTCGGCCAAATGTATGAGCAGGGACTGGGCGTGGCTCAGAGCTATGACAAGGCGGCGCAGTGGTATGCGAAAGGTGCAGAGCTCGGCGATGTGCATTCGCAATTTTCGCTCGGCGTCATGCTTGCCGAGGGGCGCGGCGTCAAGCAGAACAAGAAGCAGGCGGCGGATTTCTTCGAGATCGCCTCCACCAAGAACCACCCGATCGCGCTTTACAACCTGGCGCTGATCTATGTTGAGGGCTTTGCCCGCCCGCAGGATCTGACGAAGGCCGCCCAGCTGATGGAGCGGTCTGCCAATCTCGACTACGCCCCCGCCCAATATGACCTGGCCGCCTTCTACAAGGAGGGGCGGGGCGTTCCACGCGATGAATCCAAAGTGGTCTACTGGCTCGGCAAGGCCGCCGAGGCCGGCCACAACAATGCCGAGCTCGAATACGGCATTCTGCTGTTCAACGGCAAAGGCATTCCCAAGAATGAAAAGGCCGGCATCGAATACATCCGCCTCTCGGCGGAGAACGGCAATCCCGTTGCCCAGAACCGGCTCGCGCGTGCCTATGCTTTCGGCGCGGGTGTGAAGCCTGACCCGGTCAGTGCAGGCAAATGGCATCTCCTGTCGCGCCAGGCGGGGGTGAGCGATTTCAGCCTCGACCAGTTTCTCGGGCGGCTGACCAACGACGAGCGCGCCAAGGCCGAGAAGGCCGCAACCGACTGGGAGCAATCCATGGCCGCGCTTTTGCAATAGCGCCTGGAAGCAAACTCCGCCGGCTTGGCATCCGAAGCGATTCGCCACATCGTGCTCGGCACTATGCGCAGTTTATGTCATAAGGCGTGGACCAATCGGGTCCGCAGCAGCCATCCAATGCACCGCCGTGTGCCCCGGACGAAAGGGCCGTTACCCATGCGCATCGACGCCATCGCCATCGGCGAAAATCCACCTGAGGACGTCAACGTCATCATCGAGGTGCCGATCGGCGGCGAGCCCATCAAATATGAGATGGACAAGGAGGCGGGCACGCTGATTGTCGACCGCTTTCTGTACACGCCGATGCGCTATCCCGGCAATTACGGCTTCGTACCGCACACTCTGTCCGAGGACGGCGATCCGATTGACGTGCTGGTAGCCAATACCCGTCCGATTGTGCCGGGCGCGGTGATCAATGTCCGCCCGATCGGCGTTCTCAAGATGGAGGACAATAGCGGGGGCGATGAAAAAATCATCGCCGTGCCGGCGCCGAAGCTCACCCAGCGCTACGAGAACGTGCATAATTACGATCAATTGCCGCGCATCACCATTGAGCAGATCCAGCACTTCTTCGAGCATTATAAGGATCTCGAGCCCGGCAAATGGGTGAAGATGCAGGGCTGGGGTGATGCGAACGAGGCCAAGGCCTATATCCGCGAGTCAATCGCCCGGGCCAAAAGGAAATAGCCGGCGGTGCGGTCTCACCCGCCCTCGCGGCGTGGGACGGGAGTGAACGCCTATGCCAAGCAAACAGCCCTCGCAGCTGCGCAGCGCACGCTGGTTCGGCCCCGATGACCTGCGCTCTTTCGGCCATCGCTCGCGGGCGATGCAGATGGGCTATTCCAGCGAGGAGTGGGCGGGAAAGCCGATCATCGGGATCATCAACACCTGGTCGGATATCAATCCCTGCCATACGCATCTCAGGGCCCGCGCCGAGGATGTGAAGCGCGGCGTGCTGCAGGCAGGAGGCTTTCCGGTCGAGTTGCCGGCGCTCTCGCTTTCGGAAAGCTTCGTCAAGCCGACCACCATGCTCTACCGCAACCTACTGGCGATGGATGTGGAAGAGCTGATCCGCTCGCATCCGATCGACGGCGCCGTGCTGATGGGCGGCTGCGACAAGACCACGCCCGGCCTGATCATGGGCGCGATCTCGGCCGGCGTCCCGGCCATCTTCGTGCCCGCCGGGCCAATGCTGCGCGGCAATTGGCAAGGCAAGGTGCTGGGCTCGGGGTCGGATGCCTGGAAATATTGGGATGAGCGGCGCGCCGGCAATATCAGCAAAACGGATTGGGAGGCGATCGAGGCCGGCATCGCACGCAGCCATGGCACCTGCATGACCATGGGCACTGCCTCCACTATGACAGCCATCGCCGAGGCGATCGGGTTTTCGCTGCCTGGCGCCTCCTCAATTCCGGCCGCCGACGCCAATCATACGCGGATGTGCTCCGCGAGCGGCCGGCGCATCGTCGAGATGGTCTGGGAAGATCTCACGCCAGCACGCATCCAGACCCGGCAGTCTTACGAGAATGCTATTGTCGTCGCCATGGCGATGGGCTGCTCGACCAATGCCATCATCCATGTGATCGCCATGGCGGCCCGCGCCGGGCTGGACATCAGCCTTGCCGATTTCGACCGGCTGAGCCGCATCGTCCCCGTGATCGCCAATATCCGGCCATCCGGCGAGACCTATCTGATGGAGGATTTCTATTATGCCGGCGGCATTCTCGGCCTGATGGGCCGGCTCGCCGAGCACCTGCACAAAGAGTGCCTCACCGTCAGCGGCCGGACCGTCGGCGAGCTGATCTTAGAGGCCGCGGTCTATCATGATGATGTGATCCGGCCACTGGACAGGCCGCTCTATGAGGAGGGGGCACTCGCCGTGCTGCGCGGCAACCTCGCGCCCGATGGCTGCGTGATCAAGCCGAGCGCCTGCGAACCGCGTTTCCTGCGCCACACTGGCCCGGCGCTGGTGTTCGATGACTATCCGTCCATGAAAGCCGCGACGGATAATGAAGATCTCGATGTCACCGCTGACCACATTCTGATCCTGCGTAATGCCGGCCCGCAAGGTGGCCCGGGCATGCCGGAATGGGGCATGCTGCCGATCCCGAAACGGCTCGTGAAGCAGGGTGTGCGCGACATGCTGCGCCTCTCCGACGCCCGCATGAGCGGCACCTCCTATGGCGCCTGTATCCTGCATGCTGCGCCGGAGGCTTATATCGGCGGGCCGCTGGCGCTGGTGCAGAATGGCGATCCGATCACGGTGAACGTGCCAGAGCGCACCATCAGCCTCGATGTGCCCGAGGCCGAGCTGGCGGGCCGTCGTGCCGCCTGGACGCCGCCACCGCCCCGCTTCGAGCGCGGCTATGGCTGGATGTTCTCCCGCTACATCATGCAGGCCGATAAGGGGTGCGATTTCGACTATCTGCAGACGAGTTTCGGTGCGCCGGTCGGAGAGCCGGATATTTTCTAACCGCAAAGCCCCCAGTGCGCGATCTGAAAGTCGTCGATGCGGTGACGCCCCTTTAGAGCGCTGGACCCTCCGTAAAACGCGGAGCTGCGCTCTAACTTTTTGTTGGCGCATCGGATTTATCCGAAAAGTGCGTACACTTTTCGGTCCGATGCACTAGCCTCTCACCGCCGCCGCTATTGGCCGGTGCCGAAGAAGATCACGCGCGCAAGATGGGTGTAGTCCGACTCGAACACCATGATGCCGACGAACACCAGCACCAGCACCGGCGGCACGAGAATGGCGTAGATCAGTGCCAGCCGTTCCCACGCCATATGCATGAATACGGCGACGATCAGCCCAGCCTTGAGGATCATGAAGAGCAGGATCAGCGACCATCTGAGATAGCCGTGCAGATGGAAGTAGTCGACGAGGTAGGAGCAGGTGCTCAGGACAAATAGCCAGCCCCAGACCACCAAATAGAGCTTGATCGGATGTTGCTGCCCTTCGACATGGCCGGCGGTAGCGGGCTGCCGTCCACCGGCATGCGTGGTTGCGTGTGCGGTTGCTGCGTGCGCCATGGCTGCCCCCTACCAGAGATAGAAGAGTGCGAAGATGAACACCCATACCAGATCGACGAAATGCCAGTAGAGACCCATCGTCTCGACATGCTCGTATTGGCCGCGTCTGCTGGTGAAAAAGCCGAGCCGGCCGGTGTCGTAGTCACCGCGCCAGACCTTGCGTGCGACGATCAGTAGGAATATCACGCCAACCGAGACATGGAAGCCGTGGAAGCCGGTGATCATAAAGAAGCTCGAGCCGAATTGCGGCGCGCCCCAGGGATTCCCCCACGGCCGCACGCCTTCCGTGATCAGCTTGGTCCACTCGAACGCCTGCATGCTCACGAACGTCGCGCCGAGCAGGGCAGTGAGCAGCAAAAGGATCGTGGTTCGCTTGCGGTCGCGGGCATAGCCAAAATTGACCGCCATCGCCATCGTCCCTGACGAGGTGATGAGGACGAACGTCATAATGGCGATCAGGATCAGCGGTACTTCCGTCCCGCCAATATGAAGCGCGAACACCTCGCTGGGATTGGGCCACGGGATGGTCGTCGAAATGCGTACCGTCATGTAGGAGAGCAGGAAGCAGGAGAAGACGAAGGTGTCGGACAGAAGGAAGATCCACATCATCGCCTTGCCCCAGGGGACGTTCTTAAACGCCCTCTGGTCGGAGCTCCAATCCGCCACAAACCCGGCCATTCCCTCGGGCCGTTCCGCTAAAGCCTGCCTCTCAGTCGTCATCACCGTTTCTTGCATGGCCGTGATCCGTCTTACTTGATCCCACAGATGGTCAGCAGAATTCCTATATTGTCATTGCCCGAAAACAGCAGGCCGAACAGCACGAGCCAGATGATCAGCAGGAAATGCCAGTAGCGCGTGCACAGCTGCACGCTTTGCTGCAGCGTCTCGATCTCGGCGCCCCGCCACAGCCGGTCGAGCACCCGCCCCCAGGCGACGAGACCGCCGAGGAGATGGGCGACATGTAATCCGGTGATCAGATAAAAGAAAGCGATCGCCGGATTGGTGCTGTCGAAGAAGGCCATGCTGCTCAGCTCTCGCCAGGCAAGGATTTGCCCGGTGATGAACGCCGCGGTGAACATGCCGCCACCGATCATGCCAATCTTGACGCCGTCGATCTGTTCGCGGTTTGCCGAGTGACGCGCCCATTCCATGGCGAGGCTCGCCATGATCAGGAGGAAAGTGTTCTGCCAGAGCAGCCGCGGCTGCGGCATCGGCCGCCAATCCTCCAGAGCCATTCGCCCGGCATAGGCGATGATAAGCAAGAAGAACAGCACCGACACGATCGCAAGGAAGATGCTCAAGGCGGTATCGGGCGCAGCGCGCATCGAGGCCGCCCCGCCGGGGGCGAGGCTTTGCGCCTCGCTTGCCGTGGTCTCCCAAGGTTTCTCCGTCAGATGTCTGAGGAACCCCATGCCGACCCTTACGCTTTGGCCCCGGCCGGCTCGTTCTGCGGGATATAATCCCGCGGCGCGCCCGGAACGCTGAAGTCATACGGCCAGCGATAGACGATGGGCAGCGCCTTGCCGAAATTGCCATGGCTCGGCGGCAAGGTCTCGGTCTGCCATTCGAGCGAGTTGGCCTTCCACGGATTGCGCTCGGCCGGCCGGCCCTTGAAATAGCTCCATCCCAGATTGAACAGGAACATCATCTGCGAAGCGCCGACCGTGAAGGCCATAATGGAGATGAAGGCATTCAGCGTATGCGCCGAAGCAGGATAGATGGCAGCATCGCCGAGCTCGAAATAACGCCGTGGTACGCCGAGGAAGCCGAGATAGTGGATCGGGAAGAAGATCAGGTAGGCGCCAAGGAAGGTCACCCAGAAATGGACTTTGCCCAGCGTCTCGTTGAACATCCGCCCGGTAATCAGCGGGTACCAGTGATAGATCGCGCCGAGAATGACCAGGATCGGGGCAACGCCCATCACCATGTGGAAATGCGCAACCACGAACATCGTATCCGACAGCGGCACGTCGACGACCACATTGCCGAGGAACAGGCCGGTGAGCCCGCCATTCACGAAGGTTACGATGAAGCCCAGCGCAAACAGCATCGGCACGGTGAGCTGGATGTTGCCACGCCATAGCGTGAGCAGCCAGTTATAGACCTTGATGGCCGTCGGCACCGCGATGATCAGCGTCGTCGTGGCGAAGAAAAAGCCGAAATACGGGTTCATGCCGCTTACATACATGTGGTGCGCCCACACGACGAAGCTCAAGCCGCCGATAATCACGATCGCCCACACCATCATCCGATAGCCGAAGATGTTCTTACGCGCATGAACGGAGATGAGGTCGGACACGATGCCGAAGGCCGGCAGCGCAACGATGTACACCTCCGGATGACCGAAGAACCAAAACAGGTGCTGGAACAGGATCGGGCTGCCGCCGCCATATTTCAAAAGCTCGCCGGTCTCCACGATCGTCGGCATGAAGAAGGAGGTGCCAAGCAGCCGGTCGAGCAGCATCATGATGGCGCCGACGAACAGCGCCGGAAAGGCGAGCAGCGCCAGGACCGTGGCGGTGAAAATGCCCCAGACCGTCAACGGCAGGCGCATCATCGTCATGCCGCGGGTGCGGGCTTGCAGCACCGTGACGACATAGTTGAGGCCGCCCATGGTGAAGCCGATAATGAACAAAGCCAGCGATCCGAGCATCAAGATGATGCCCCATTCTCGGCCGGGCGTTCCATGGAGGATGGCCTGCGGCGGGTAGAGTGTCCATCCCGCGCCCGTTGGGCCGCCAGGGACGAAATAGCTCGCGACCAGCACCAGCACCGCAAGCAGATAGATCCAGTAGCTGAGCATGTTGACGTACGGGAACACCATGTCCCTGGCGCCAACCATCAGCGGAATGAGGTAGTTGCCGAAGCCGCCGAGGAAGAGGGCCGTCAGCAGGTAGATCACCATGATCATGCCGTGCATGGTGATGATCTGGTAGTACTGGTCGGGAGCGATGAAGGAGAAGGTGTCCGGGAAGCCGAGCTGCAGACGGATGAGCCAGGAGAGCACTAAGGCGACGAGGCCGATGGCGGTCGCCGTCATCGAGTACTGAATGGCGATGACCTTGGCGTCCTGTGAGAAGACGTATTTGGTTATCCAGCTATGGGGATGATACAGCTCGACATCTTCGACTTCGGCTGGACCGACATCGGCGACACCGATTGCGTCATGTGTAATATTGGCCATCAGAACACTCCTTGCGCTCCCACGCGGCGCATTCAATCCGCCATTTCTTCGAGATGATTTTCATTGGGCGAAGCGGCTTCACTTACGCTCGCCCGCCCCGGCTTCGGTCTTTGCCAGCCTGGTTTTGTGGGCACCGGCCGATAGCTCGGCGAAGGTTTTCTGCCCATCCAGCCACGCCCGGTAGTCGGTCTCGCTGTCGACCACGACCTTGCCGCGCATCGCGTGGTGGCCGACGCCGCACAGTTCCGCGCAGAGCACCTCGAACTCTCCGGTCCGCGATGGTGTCAGCCAGAAATAGGTGACCATTCCCGGCACCATGTCCATTTTGGCGCGGAATTGCGGGACATAGAAATCGTGCAGCACGTCGATCGAGCGCAGCAGCACCTTGATCGGTTTATCGATCGGCAGATGCAGATCGTCGGCGACGATGACCACATCGTCCTTGCCCTTCGGGTCGTCTGGATTGAGGCCTAGGGGATTCTCGGCGGTGACATTCTTCGTCTCTACCGTGCCGAGCGCGCCGTCCTTGCCGGGCAGCCGGAAGCTCCATTGCCATTGCTGGCCGACCACCTCAATTTCCGTTGCCTCTTTGGGGACGGTGACGAAATCGCCCCACACGATAAGGCCCGGCGCCAGCATACCGGCCACCCCGATCGAGGTCAGGATGGTCAGCCAGACCTCGAGCTTCTTGTTTTCAGGCGAATATTCGGCTGGGTGCTGACCGCGAAACCGCCAGACGCAGTATGCCATGAACAAAATCACGGCGACGAAGACGGTGCCGGTAATCCAGAAGGTGAGGACGATGGTGTGGTCGATATAGGACCAGTTGGAGGCGATGGGCGTCCACCACCATGGGCTGAAAATGTGAAATAGCACCGAGCCTAAGCCAACCAGCACGATGAGGATTGCGACGACCATCGTTTATCCATCCCACCTTTCAGTTACACAAGGACAGCTTATAGGAGGCGATCGAGGAATATGTGTGCGGATAAAAGGAGTCATCGAGAATTATGTGGACTGTTTCCTCATTGCCGCAGATTTTTTATCTATTCTTGTTTTATTTGAGCGCAAACACCCAGAGTGCGCGCTCCTTCCTATAGAAGCGTGTTATTTGCTTAGCCCATGCTCCGCCCCAGAATCAGCCTCAAAAGGCGAGCGAATTGGCCAACTGTTATTCAATCACATCTTGGCTGGTCCTGCAATGGGCGCGCACCTCCAAGCCCCTCACCTCTCCACCACGGCGCGATACAGATGCCAGGTCGAATGTCCGAGCACAGGCAGAACGACAATCAGCCCGATGAAACAGGGCAAGGCGCCGAGCACCAGAGCGGCGGCGACGATGAAGCCCCAGATGGCCATGGTCACCGGATTGGCGATTACCGCTCTGATCGAGGTGAGCACCGCCGTTGCCGCCCCGACATTGCGGTCGAGGACGAGCGGGAAGGAGATCACGCTAATGGAAAAGGCGGCGAGCGCGAACAAGAAACCAACCCCGCAGCCGACGATGATCAACTGCCATCCCGCCTGGGTGGTCAGCACCTGATCGGCGAAATCGGTGATCGACTGCGGGGGAGCCGAGCCGAAAATGCCGTTGTAGATCGCCTGCGCGGTCATCAGCCAGGCCACGAAAATCGCCAGCAGAATCACACCTAGGGTGAATATGGCGCCCATCGAGGGAGAACGCAGAAAGGTGAAACCGCCGGAGGATACGTCAAGCCCCTGTTCGCGGCGCCGGCTAAGTTCGTAGAGGCCAACCGCCGCGGTCGGGCCAAGCAGAGCGAAGCCCGCAACCAGCGGAAAAAACAGCGGCAGCATGTTGTAGCCGAAGGTCAAGCTGAACAGCAGCACGCCCACAATGGGGTAGATCACTACCAAAAACACGGCATGCGTCGGCATTTTCTCGAAATCGTCCCAACCCTTCATGAGCACATTTTTCAGCTCAGATGGGGATATCTTCCGGACATTCGGCAGCGCCCGGCTCGCATAGACGTCGACATTGGGATTTGCATTCGCCACGACCGCCCCTCCCGCTTTGCAGGTTTACGATCGCCTCGCCAGATAAATGAACAACGGCTAATCCTGTAACCGTTGCTTCTGGCGCGGACCGATTCACGAGGCGACTATACGCGCTGCGCGACACGTTGTCGCCGCTTAATCTGTTCTCCCAGTGTGAATGCCCTTAAAAAGGCAAATCTTGCTTAGTTTGCTATGATTTGCGGCATTCTGCTCGCATGGCTGGCCTGCGCTCGTAGCTTGCGTGGCGCTATGCCGCAGATGCGCTGCGCAAATTTGGACGGTCTCGTCACCCGACGCGGGATCGGGCTTATGAAAAACCCGATATAGCCTTGCGTTGCAACTTCAGCTATGGCGAGGAGAGGATAACCTGAGAGCCGACTGCCGCAGGACACGAGGCATTGAACACGACATCGGGCAAACGGCGGGGAATGGATATTCCCGAGCTTCGGCGCATTGGTACGCCAGCCGGCATCGAATGCCTTTTGCTTGGGCTGCGCGATTTCAGACAGGCGGCGAGATACGGTCTCTTCTTCGGAGGGGTCTACGCGCTCGGCGGCTGGTTTATCATTGCGCTGCTCATGTGGTTGTCCATGCCCTATTTCGCCTATCCGGCCGCAATGGGATTCGCTCTCATCGCTCCGTTTGTCGCGGCCGGAATTTATGAGGTCAGCCGCAGGCTTGAGGCCGGCCAGCCTTTGTCCTGGAGGGTGGTGCTCGGCACCGTCTGGCAGCAAAAAGGACGCGACATGGGCTGGATGGCGCTCATCACTGGCTTTGCGTTCTTCATCTGGGTCGACTACGCCGCCATCATCTTTCTGCTTTTCTTCAACCTTCGGGAGCTTCAACCTGGCGTTTTCCTTGAGGCGCTTACCACCACCTCCTCAGGGCTCTATTTTATACTGCTGGGGAACATCAGCGGCGCCGTGCTGGCGACCATCGTCTTTTCTTTAACAGTCGTCTCCTTTCCATTGCTCATGGACCGGGACATCGATTTTGCCACTGCGATGACGACCAGCGTCCAGGCGGTCTTCACCAACCCGCGACCCATGGCCGTGTGGGCTGCTATCATCGGCATCGGAATAGTCGCTTCCTTTGCCACTGCCTTCATCGCACTGCCCGTGATCCTTCCCATGCTCGGGCACGGAACTTGGCACATGTACCGGAAGGTGGTGGGTGCGATCGCTCAACCAGAGGCAAAACGGCTCTGAGCGCAAGCTCATCCACTGGCAGCTCATCGTTCGCGGCTACCGATGCCAAGCGTCGTCATGAGGCGCCTCAGATTATAGGCGAGCCGGACGTGAGGGGTAAGCCACTCTTTGGCCCTAAGGCCAACTCTCAGCTGAATCCCTGACAACCCGGCTCCTTTCCGTCTTTAAACGATGCAGTTCGCTCTGCCTAAATTCCTTTGAGATATTCGACCAGGTCTTTCTTATCTCCCTCCGTGAGATTGAGATCGAGGTGCGAATTGTAGTGGTTCACGACATCGGCCAGCGTGGCAAAACGGCCATCATGATAGAAACCGCCCTTCTGGTGCGACCACAGTCCCGCCAAGGGCGCGGTGCGATACATGTGCGTCGGCGAGCGGTCGGCCTGGAAGGAGTCGATGCCGACTTCGTCAGGCGTATGCAAATTCTGGCCGGGTTCCGTATAGAGAGGCGGAACGTGGCACGTCGCGCATTTGGCCGCTCCCTTGAAAAGCGCTTCCCCTCGCTTGAAGCGATCTTGATTGTACGATCCCGCGGGCGGCTCGGGTGCAGGAATGGAGAGCTGATAAATGTGCAGCGCGGCGAGTTTGCCTGTCAGCCGGTCCGGCTTGCCTCTGGTGTTTCCGGAATCGGTCCTCGCGGCTACGGGGAATTGCTCCTTGTCATTCAGTCGAGGGTCAATGAACGACCCGATGCCGTGCATCTCCGTTGCGCCAACATAGGCGTTCCAATAGGGCACCGACCCCCATCCGGTCCAGGTGTGGAGGTTTACGCCGGCGAGGCCAAAGGCGGGCGGAATGAGCGTTCCAGCCTGCTTGCCGTCAGGGCGAAGGGCCTTGCCGTCTTTGTCCAATATGGCATCGAACCGGCCCGGCCCCCAGCTCGCGAGAACCTGCTTCACCGTGTCGGTGCTGACGCCCAGCAGCTCCGTAAACGGCTTCAGGTTCGGCGCCAGCGATATGATCGCGCCAACATTGAGATCCCGGTTCGCCCAGCCGTCGAGCCGCCGGCCAATGCCGGGGGCAAACGAGTCGTCCACCGTCGAATGGCAGAAGGCACACTGGATCCCCATCGATTTGACGCTGCCGTCGGCATTGGCGAAGGCAGTGACGCCCACCACAGCGTTCAACTTGAGCAGGGCGATCGTCGTCGCAGGATCGTCGAGGTCCACTTTGCCGGCCGCAAGCTGCTTCTTCAAGGCGCCGGGCAGAGCGTCAGCATCGACCTTGAGGCCGACGGCGAGAGCCGTCTTGGGAGAAACGCCAGGGCCCACGCCGCCATTCTTCTTGCCGGCAATAGCCTTATGGAGCTCCAGTTTGTCTCCCCAAAAAGCCTCGCTTCCGAAGGTGTCGTAGCGGAAGATCTGGCGACCCTGCCCGAGCATGGTTTGCGCGTAGCTGGTTATCTCGGCGTCAAAACCTTTTCTGGTATCGGCGCCTTTCTTGGCAGGAGGCGCGGCAGAGACCACGACCGCTGCAAGAATGCCAACCACACCGGCGATGGCTGCGCCTATCATGCGTAGCTTCATTTCAAGTCTCCTCCAAAAAGCCGCTTCTCTGCGAGTCCAGCCCCTGGCGAGCACCGCTGCGTCAGGCGCGACCTGGCCGAAACGGAGCGAAGCGCCGCATGACCTCGTTTGCCACGCATTCGCAGCGTATGCCGTCGAATGGAAATATGCCGGTGAGGCTGGAAGCGACTTGCTCCGCGAGAGCTCGCCGCAGCAGCCGCCGAGCCCGGTGTAATCTCGTCTTGACCGTCTCCGGCCGCAGGCCAAGCAGGCCAGCGGTCTCTGCGATGCTCATATCCTCGACGCAGCGCATCACAAACACGACGCGAAACGGCTCGGGCAAATTGTCTATCGCCCGCTCAAGCAGATGGCGGATCTCTTGTTGGGCGGTGATGCGCTCGGGGTCGTCGGGCGCAGCTGCCGACGCAAAGGGGACCTGTTGAGCGCCAATGCCCTCGGCTGAATCGAGAATCGCCAGATCCACGGCGGGCCGGCGGCGGCGAAGACGACCCCTCGCCTCGTTGAGCGCGATGCGCATGAGCCAAGTGGTAAGACTGGCCTCACCGCGAAAATTCCCAAGGTTCGTGAAAGCCAGGACGTAGGCCTCCTGCACGATATCCTCGGCCTCGCTGTCGTCATGCACGACCGCGCGGGCAAGCCGGTAAAGGCGGCGGTTGTGCCGCTGGATGATGATGCGGAACGCGTCACCGTCCTTTTCGAGAGCCAGACGCACAAGCTCTGTGTCGCTGGCCGAGGCCAGTTCCGTCGCCCGAATGGGATCTCGCCCCTGCATAGGCAGGTCCCCCTGGTGGATTCACGTGATTGGATGTTCCCGGGAGAAAAAGGTTCCCAAGAAATTCGCGCAAGCCGATGAGGAATATTCTGAGGGAGCGTCCCGACGCTCCGCCGACACGTTGCGGGCGACGATTCCGGCTCCGAGGCGCGAGCGGCACTTCCGGTGGCGCCGCTTTCGCCCGCCACGTGGCGCCTCCCCCTCCTCGGCGCCGTGAAGCTCTTTACCTCGCCCCCCGCCACAGCGCAGTTGCATCGCGCCATCCTCCCCGCGTAAAGCTGGGCGGTCGGTACGCCGATCTAATGCAACCCGCCACGCCCGATGGAGCCCCGCCCATGGCGCTCAGCCCCGAGACCCGCGACAAGCTCAAAGCCGTCTCCACCGCCACGATCTGCACCGCGCTGTTCAAGCGCGGCCTACGCAACCAGTTCATCCAGGACGTGGTGCCGATGAACCCCTCCGCCGGGCCGATGGTCGGCGAGGCCTTCACCCTGCGCTACATGCCCGCCCGCGAGGACCTCAATCCGATCACCGTGTTCCTCGACCGCAAGCACCCGCAGCGCCTCGCCATCGAGACCTGCCCGCCTGGAGCCGTGATGGTGATCGACAGCCGCAAGGATGCGCGCGCGGCCTCCGCCGGCAACATCCTAGTCACCCGGCTGATGGTGCGCGGGGCGGCCGGCATCGTCACCGATGGTGGCTTCCGCGACGCTGCCGAGATCGCCGCCCTTCCGTTCCCGTCCTATCACCGCCGGCCGTCCGCTCCGACAAACCTCACCGTGCATCAGGCGATCGACTTTAATGTCCCGATCGGCTGCGGCGACGCGCCGGTGTTTCCGGGCGATGTCATTGTCGGCGACACCGACGGGGTGGTGGTCATCCCGGCCCATATCGCCGACGAGATCGCGGCCGAGACCACCGAGATGACCATCTTTGAGGATTTTGTGCAGGAGACGGTGAAAGGCGGCCGCTCGATCTTCGGGCTCTATCCGCTCATCGACGATGACGCGAAGGCCGCGTTTGCCGCCTGGAGGCAGAAGACCGGCCGGTAGCAACCCGGCTGCTCCTTCATCAGCTAGGTAGATGTGTGCCGACGCAAGTCGCTGCCCCGCCTCAGACCCACGCAGGGTTGAGGAGTCGCACCAAAGTTAATCTTGCGGTAAAAGCGCGCTCGCCGTTCTTGCGCGCGCATCGTAAAAGGAAAAAAACTCGAAGTCAGAGGGGATTGGCATGGCGCCCAGTAAGATAAGCTCCGTCGCGCAGCTTGCTGCCGACCAGGAACAGGAAATCCTGAGCGGATGGGTCGGCCAGCTCGAGAATATGCCTGCGGTGCAAAGCGGGCGGCTCAAGGAAGGCGAGTTGCAGGCTCAATGCCGCAGCGTCTGGGACGGGCTGCGTAAGGCGATGGATGAGGCTGGTACCCAGTACAGCCATTCAGCCTACCAGCCAGTGCGCGACATTCTTAGCTCGATCTCCCGTGCCCGCGCGCTGCAGGGCTTTTCGGCGAGCGAGACCGCCAACTTCGTGCTTTCACTGAAACGGCCACTGTTCGAGAGGCTGAGCAAATCCGACGGCAGTTCAGGAGAATTCGTCTGGCCCATCACACTCCTGATCGATGACCTCGCGCTGCATACCCTGGAGACCTACCAGAAGAGCCGCGAGGAGGTCGTCGTCCGCCAGCAGCGCGAGATCGCTGAGCTATCCACCCCTGTCGTGAAGCTTTGGGAAGGCGTGCTGGCCCTGCCGGTGATCGGGACGCTGGATAGCGAGCGTACCCAGATCGTTATGGAGAACCTCCTGGAAAGCATTGTCCAGGAGGAGGCGGAAATCGCTATTCTCGACATCACCGGCGTGCCGACCGTCGATACGCTGACCGCCCAATATCTGCTGAAAACCGTCGCCGCCGCCCGGCTGATGGGCGCGGATTGCATTATCAGCGGTATCCGCCCTCAGATCGCCCAAACGATCGTGCATCTCGGTGTCGAGCTGAACGTCGCCACCAAGGCGACGCTCGCCGATGCCTTCGCTCTGGCGCTGAAGCGGATTGGCCGCACCGTTACGAAAGTCAAGGCCGGGCCGCAGAGGGACAACGGCTCCTCCGCCGCGGAATAGGCGGACGCTATGGACCGGATACCAATACTGAAGATGGGTGGCGCGCTTCTCGTGACCATTCAGGTCGAGATGCACGATCGCGTCGCGGCACTCCTCGAGGAAGACCTCACCACCAAAATCGTCGCCAGCCGCGCAAGAGGCGTGCTGATCGATATCTCGGCGCTTGAAATCGTGGACAGCTTTATCGGCCGCATGCTTGGCAACATCGCCGCAGTGTCGCGCATCCTCGACGCCGATACTGTGGTGGTGGGGATGCGGCCCGCCGTGGCGATCACGCTGGTCGAGCTGGGCCTTTCCCTGCCGGGGGTAAAGACGGCCCTGAATGTAGAGCGGGGCATGGAGCTGATCCGCCGGCGGCTGGAGCAGGCGGAGACGGATGATGACGCCGACCCGTCGTGAGGTGCACGAGATCCGATCCTCCGACGACGTGGTCCGGATTCGTCAGCAGGTGCGCGCCTGCGCGATCGAGGTCGGATTATCTCTGGTGGACCAGACCAAGATCATCACCGCCGCAAGCGAGCTTGCGCGCAATACGCTCGACTATGGCGGGGGCGGCAGGGCAATCATCGAGGTGCTGAAAAACGATCCGCGCTGCGGCGTCCGGCTCACTTTCGAGGATAACGGGCCGGGGATTGCGGATATCGATCGCGCCATGCAAGATGGGTTCACCACAGGGTCAGGCCTCGGCCTCGGTCTGGGGGGAGCAAAACGCCTCTCAAATGAGTTCTCTATCCAATCCGGTGTTGGAGAGGGCACCCGAGTCGCCATCACCCGTTGGAAGTGACATGACGATCCGTGTTCCGGTTAGCGACAGCAGCGCCGTTGCCGAGGCGCGTCAGGAAGCTGGTGCATTCGCCAGGAGGCACGGCTTTTCGGAGACTGACGAAGGCAGGGTCAAGCTCGTGGTCACAGAGCTGGCCACCAATATCCTCAAGCATGGCGGCAGCGGCGATATCCTCGTGGGCGATTTTGCCGAGCCGGGCAGGGCGGGCATCGACATTCTCGCGCTCGATGCCGGCCCCGGCATCGCGCGGCTTCAGGATGCGCTTGCCGATGGCTATTCGAGCGCTGGCACGGCCGGGGGCGGCCTCGGCGCCGCCGTCCGGCAGAGCGAGCTCATGGAGGTGGCGTCCTGGCCGGGGCTTGGCACGGCCGTCCTAGCGCGCCTCAGCCCGCGTGGAGGTGGGACAACCGGCAAGCTGAGCACTCCCCGGTGGGGCGCGATCAATATCGCCCAGCCTGGCGAAGAGGTCTGCGGTGACGCCTGGTCGATCAATGACAGCGAAGCCGGACCGACGCTGCTGGTGGCCGACGGTCTTGGTCACGGGCCACAGGCCGCCGCTGCCGCTATGGAGGCTGTGCGGGTGTTTCAGCGCCATAAGGATCACCAGGTCACGACCCTCCTCGACTATGTCCATGGGGGGCTGCGGCCTACCCGCGGCGCCGCCATCGCTATTGCGCGCGTGCACAAAGCCTCAAGGAGGCTGGAATTCGGCGGCATCGGCAACATCGCCGGCGTCATCCAGGGCGATCAGAAGAGCAAAAATCTGGTATCTATGGCAGGAACCGCTGGTCATAATGCCCGCAAGATTCAGTCCTTTCACTACCCTTTTGATAGCGATCTGCTTATTTTGCACTCTGATGGGCTGAGCACATCCTGGAACCTCGACCGCTATCCCGGTCTCTCCAGGATGCACCCGACCCTGATTGCGGGTGTGCTATGCCGCGATTATTGGCGTCAGCGTGACGATGTCACCGTCGTCGTGCTGCGCGGAGAGTACCCGACGTGACCTGGCCGATTAAAAGCATGGCAATTGTCACGGACGCGGATGTCGTGATCATCCGCCAGTCGGCTCGCGCGCTTGCCGACGCGCTCGGCTTTGACCGTCAGGATCAGACGCGGATTGCCACTGCGGTCTCGGAGATCGCGCGCAATGCTTATCTTTACGCCGGCGGGGGCAAAGTCGAATTTTCCTTCGATGATGAGGCGAGCCCGCAGGCATTCATGGTGCGGGTCAGCGATTCTGGACCGGGCATTGCCAATCTCGACGATATTTATGCCCAGCGGTCGCGGGGTGGCCTCGGCTTGGGTCTGGCTGGCTCGCGGCGCTTGATGGATCACTTCGATCTTGCTTCGGAGGCGGGTCGTGGCACGACCGTTGAGCTGGGCAAAAGCCTGCCGCAGCGCGTCGGGCGGATCAGTCATGAGCGTTTCCAGGAGATCGTGAGCGAGCACGGGGTTGGCCCGAAGGATATGCTGGGCGCGCTGCGCGAGCAGAATCTCGAGGTCGTGCAGAATCTCGAGGAGCTGCGCCACCGCCAGGAGGAGACCGAGCAGCTCGACCGCGAGCTCGGCGACACCAATCGCGGCGTCATCGCGCTCTATGCCGAGCTGGAGGAGAGGGCGGAGGAGCTGCGGCGCGCCAGCGAGCTGAAATCGCGGTTTCTTGCGCATATGAGCCACGAGTTCCGCACGCCGCTGAACTCGATCCTGGCGCTGTCGCGCATGTTGCTCGACCGGATCGACGGCGAGATCAACACCGAGCAGGAGCGGCAGGTCAGCTATATCAGGCGCTCCGCCGAAAGCCTCTTGGAGCTGGTCAACGACCTGCTTGATCTGGCGAAGGTTGAGGCTGGCAAGGTCGAAGTGAAACCACACCAGTTCACCGTGACCGAGCTGTTCAGCGCCTTGCGCGGCGCGCTCAAGCCCTTGCAGATCAATCCCGCAGTCGAGCTTTACTTCGATATCGGAGAGGACCTGCCATACCTCGTCAATGACGAGGCGAAAATTGCCCAGATCCTGCGAAACCTGATCTCCAACGCGCTCAAATTCACCGAGAAGGGCGAGGTTCACGTCTGTGCCCGCCATGATCCACAGGCCGGCACGATTAAGTTCTCCGTACGCGACACGGGGATCGGCATTGCCCCGGCAGATCAGGAGCGCATTTTCGAGGAGTTCACCCAGATCGACACGCGCCTCCAGCGCGCGGTCAAGGGCACCGGGCTGGGACTGCCATTGTCGCGCAATCTCGCCATTCTTCTGGGCGGCGACCTGACTGTCGAAAGCGTGCCTGGCCAGGGCTCGGTGTTCAGGCTTACGATTCCTGCTGTAATTACCGTTCCCGGCGCGGAGGAGAGCCTGCCCGCGGCATCTCCGAAGACGGTATTGCTGGTCGATGACGATGAGGCCTTCCGCTATGTCATCCGCCAGCTGATCGCCGCCCATCCGCAATTCGTGCCGATCGAGGCCCAGGGCGGACGCGACGCCGTGCGCATGGCGCGGGAGGCAGGCCCCGCGCTGATCGTTCTCGACCTTTTGATGCCGGATATGGACGGCTTTGCCGTGCTGCGCAGTCTGCAGGCCGATCCAGCGACCTGGTCGATTCCCGTCGTCGTTGCCACCTCACTGCCCATCAACGACACGCTTAGGGCGAAGTTGCCGCCGAGCGTGCCCCTCCTCTCCAAGCAGCTTCTATCGCGGGAGACGGTCGGCCAGATCTTGCATGAAGCCACCGCTGCCGGGATTGGCCAATGACCAAGCCAAAGCCACTGATACTTAACGTCGATGATGGCGAGGTGGAGCGCTATGCCAAAACGCGCCAGGTTCGGGAGTTCGGCTTTGAGGTGGTGGAGGCGGCGCGCGGCGCCGAAGCGCTGAGGCTAGCGGAGGAGCTGCGCCCCGCGATCGTGCTGCTCGACATCCGCCTGCCCGACATGAGCGGCATCGAGGTCTGCGCCACGCTCAAGGAGAAATGGCCGGAGGTTATGGTACTGCAAACCTCCGCCACCTTCACGGGCGTGCGCGACCGTATTCGGGGTCTGAACAGCGGGGCTGACGCGTACCTCGTGCAGCCGGCGGAGCCGGAAGAACTGCGCGCCTTGCTTGGGGCGCTCTTGCGGATCCGACATGTCGAGGACGAGCTGCGCCGCATCAATGACGAGCTGGAACAGCGTGTGGAGGAGCGCACCCGCGTCCTCGCCGAGGTCAATGAAAGCCTCAAGAGCGAGATCGCTCAGCGCAAGAAGGCCGAAGCCGCGCTGGTCCAGGCGCAGAAAATGGAGGCGATCGGGCGTCTGACGGGGGGCCTTGCGCATGATTTCAACAATCTGCTGACCGCGGTAATCGGCAATCTGGATCTGATCTGCGCCCGTTCCACGGATCCGCGTACGCTTCGCCTCGCGGAGAACGCCAGCAGGGCCGCTGAGCGCGGCTCCAAGCTCACCGCCCAGTTGCTCGCATTCTCGCGCACGCAGCGCCTCGCCGTCAGGGCCACCGACGTCAATGCTGTTATCGAGGGAATGAGCGAGTTGCTCAGCCAGTCCCTCGGCCCGTCCGTGCAGGTTGTCACGCGGCTCGATCCGTCCGCCGGCCTTGCGCTTGCGGACGACAACCAGCTCGAATTGGCAGTGCTCAATCTCGCCATCAATGCCCGGGACGCAATGCAGGAAGGAGGCGCAGTCACGATTTCCACCGAGTGTGTCACTCTCGATGCTGAGGAGAATGGCTTGCCGGCAGGCTCCTATCTCACCGTTGAGGTCGCAGACGAGGGTGGTGGCATGTCGCCGGACGTCATCGCCCTCGCCTTCGACCCGTTTTTCACCACCAAGCCCCCCGGCAAGGGAACCGGCCTTGGTCTTGCACAGGTCTATGGCGTTGCGCGCCAATGCGGGGGCGATGCCCGCATCGAGAGCGAGCATGGCAAAGGCACACGCGTCACGCTATGGCTGCGCAGCGCTGCAGCCTCCGACCTCGTCAGCGACAACTCCCGTGCACAGGACGAGACGCCCCTGCGGTCCGGCAACATTTTGCTCATCGACGATGACGTCGACGTGCGCAATACCGTCCGGGAGCTGCTGAGCGAAATGGGCTATGAGGTGCGTGCAGCGGAAAGCGGCCAAACTGGCCTGACCATGCTTGCCAAGCAGCAGCCGTCGCTGGTCATCGTCGATTTTGCCATGCCGGAGATGAACGGCGCCGAGGTGGCAAAGGCGATTCATGAACAATGGCCGGCGCTTCCGATCCTGTTCGTCAGCGGCCATGCCGACACGTCAGCCCTGGAGACGGCGGTCGGAGGTGCTCCCTTCCTGCGCAAACCATTTCGTCCCGCCGATCTTGCGAGTGCCGTGCGGGAGGCTCTGCAGATGGGCCAGGCTGTCGGCGATTGAGCTCGATACTCCACTGCGTGGGCTCCCGGAAGTCGAGAGGCGATTCGTTAACCAATTTCGCGCGAGCATGCTGCCTTCCTGGCAGATATGCTAGAAAGAGGGCCGAGCGGAAGAGGATCAGGTGATGGAGCGCAAGTTTTCTTTCGACGATATGAAGTTCGTCGCAAAATCCGAGCGCATCGAGGACATGCTTCAGGTCGGCATCTACGATGCGTGGGACGAATGTCTGCTGTCGGCGGAGTACCCCGCCGCGGCTATGGCTGCTGCCGCTACCCCTGCTGCCGCCGGCGCCAAGCCGGCGGGAAGGAAGCGTAAGGCCGCAAGTGCGAGCGACGAGGAACAGGCCATCAACGATCTGATCGCGAAGTTCAAGCAGAAGGTCGAGGACGGCGAAATCGACCTGGCGTAATCGCCCCTCCGGTGTTTCTCGTTGCCTAGTGCCCCGCAGCTGAGCCCTCCTTCTCCATCTGATGATGATGCTGCAGCCAGAGGGCCACGAGCCAGCAGCTGAGCGCCCAGGCCGCCCCCACGCTCCAGCCAGCGAGCACATCCGTCGGCCAATGCACGCCGAGATAGATGCGGCTGATGCCGACCAGCAGGGTCAAAGCGACGGCGAGTCCCAAAAAGTAAAGCTTGATGCGCCTGTGTTCCTCAACCCTGGCGAGTAGGGCGCCCAGCGTCAGATAAGTCACCGCCGACATCAGCGCATGGCCGCTCGGGAAGCTGGCGGTATAGGTCTCGACGCCATGGGCGACGAGATCGGGCCGCGGACGGTCGAAGCCGAGCTTGAGCAGCGTGCTGAGCAGCGTGCCGCCGCCGATCGCGGCGAGCAGGAAAAGCGCCGCCTGAAATTTGCGTTCGATCAGAAGATATCCAAGCACCCCGAGCGTGATCAGTGTCAGCACTGCCGTGCTGCCGAGACTGGTGATGTCTTTCATCATCACCTCCAGCCACCAGGGCCCGATTGGGTCGCTGAGATCGGCAGGATTGCGGAAGGCCAGCAGAATGGCCGTGTCGAACGCGCGCGTCTCGCCCTCGCCGATCTCGCTCGCCAGATGCAGGATGCCGAAGCCTGTTCCGGCAAGAAGACAAAGCGCGGCGAGAATGCCGAACTCGCTCAGCGTCCAGGATGGCCGTGGCGGGGTCAGCTTACTCTCGATGCGGGTACCGGAATGCGCCAATTCTTTCATCTCCCGAGTTCTATCGCTGCACCGGAGGCATCCGGCCGTCAGCGCAGATTGTAAGGCAGGCCATTGTGGATCGCAGTAGCGGCGACTGCGGCATGCCCAACCGCCACGCTGATCTGGTTGAGATCGGAAACCACGTCGCCGGCGGCGAGCAGGCCGGGAACTCCGGTCTGCTGATGCTGATCCACCACCAGATAGCCGGTGCTGTCGGTGCGCGCGCCAAGCCCCGAGGCAAGGTGCGATCGCACACCGCAGCCGAGCGCCGGATAGAGCACATCCACCTCCCAGCACTCGCCATTGCCGAGATCAGCGCAGATCAGCCCGTCACGGCTTTCGACATCGCGAACGACAGCGGGCGTGATACGCACGCCCCCTTCTCGTAAGGCATCGATTTTGCCCTCATCCTCCGTCGTAGGTATGTCGGTCAGCAGCAGCGTGACCTCAGCGGAATAGGTGCGCAGAAACAACGATTTCTGTGCAGCGGTCGCCACGCTCCCGAGCACGCCGATGCGCTGATCGGTCGCCTCGAACGCATCGCAGATCGGACAATAGCGCACTGCGCCGCTCTCGATGGCACGGGGCAGACCCGGTAGGTCGGGCCCTTCATCGACGATGCCGGTCGCCATGAGCACGGTGCGTGCGTGGATTTCGGCGTCCCCTGCCTGTGCAACGAAAATCTGATCGTCCCGGCGGGTGAGCGCCTCAACCCGCGCGCGCAAGTGGCTGGCGCCATATTGCTCGGACTGGCCGCGCATCAGGGAGATGAGGTCCGCGCCGGAAATGCCGGAATAGCCGGGATAATTGTGGCTGAGTGGGATCAGGCTTGCCCGGCTCTCGCCGTCGTCCACCACCATGACGCGGCGCCGGAAGCGCGCCAGATAGGTGGCTGCCGTCAGCCCTGCCGGCCCTCCGCCGATGATCAGGCAATCGAAACGTTCGTGGTCGTTGCGCTGCATGTCCCGCTCGTCTCACCTCCGTCAATAGGCTTCCCGCCGCGGGTATAACGGTCGAGTCCGGCGCGGGTTACATGGGCCGCATCGCTTTTGATGCACTCAGTAGGCGACGGCCTGGCCATCCTTGCGCGGATCGGAGCCGGCGATATAGCTGCCGCCCTTGCCTTTGAGGATGAGCTGGGCGCCGCCGAAGGCGAACACGCCTTGCGGAGTTTCGCGCACAATCTCATGGCCAAGAGCGCTGAGGCCCTCGACGAGTGCGGCCGGCATTGCCGGCTCGACCGCGACTTGCCGGCCGGCGAGCACGCGCCAACGCGGCGCATCGGCGGCCGCTTGCGGGTTCTGGCCATAGCGCAGCACCCGGAGCACGATTTGCAAATGGCCTTGCGCCTGCATCGGGCCGCCCATCAAGCCGAACGACATCAGCGGCGCACCGTCCGGGGCCGTGACGAAGCCGGGAATGATGGTGTGGAATGGGCGCTTGCGCGGCGCGACCTCGTTGGGGTGGCCGCGCTCCAGCGTGAAACCGTAGCCGCGATTCTGCAGGCTGATACCGGTCCCGGGCACCACCACGCCCGAGCCGAAGCCCATATAATTCGACTGGATGAAGGAAACCATCATGCCGGCTTCGTCGGCCGCGGCAAGGTAGACCGTGCCACCCCGCTTCGGTTCGCCATGGCCGGGATCGCCGGCCCTTGCCCGGTCGATGAGCGCAGCGCGGGCGGCGAGGTAAGCCGGATCGAGAAGATCAGACGCGGAACACTGCATGGTGGCGGGGTCGGCGACATGGCGGGCGATATCGGCAAGCGCGAGCTTGGTCGCCTCGATGGCTAGGTGCGTGGTTTCGATGCTGTCGACCGGCGCATCGCCAATGCCTATCGCCTCCAGCATGCCGAGCCCCATCAGCGTGGCGATGCCCTGGCCGTTCGGCGGGATTTCGTGCACGAGGCTGCCGGCGAACGGTTGAGCGATGGTGCCGCACCATTCCACCTCATGGGCGGCGAGGTCCTCCATGCCGAGCGCCGCGCCATGAGCAGCGGCATCCGTTGCAATCCGCTCCGCCAGCGCACCGCGATAGAACGCTGCGCCTTCCGTCTCGACGATCGCCTCGAGACTTATCGCGAGCGGCTCGGCGCGAAAGATCTCGCCCGGCCGGGGCGCGCGGCCGCCGGGCAGGAAGAAATCGGCGAAGCCCGGCTGACCCCCGAGCAGGGTCGCGGCGCCCCGCCACAGCGTGGCGATCGTCGGCGAGACGGGAAAGCCCCGGCGTGCATAACCGATCGCCGGCTCTGCGATAACAGCGAGTGGCAGGCTGCCGAAACGCCGCCACAGCGCGATCCAAGCGGACACCACGCCCGGCACCGTGACCAACTCCCAGCCCCGCTCCGGCATGGTGTGCTCGCCGGAGAAACGCTCCGGCGTCCAGCTAGTCGGCGACCGGCCCGAGGCGTTGAGACCGTGCAGCATCTTGCCGTCCCAAACGATGGCAAAGGCATCGCTTCCGAGGCCGCAGCCGGATGGCTCGACGACCACCAGCGTCATGGCCGCTGCAAGCGCCGCATCGACGGCATTGCCGCCCTTCATGAGCATGTTGAGGCCTGCCTGTGCGGCAAGCGGCTGGGAGGTGGCCACGACATTGCGGCCCATGACAGGCGCACGTGCGGACGCATAAGGGTTGGTGAAGTCGAGCGGGCGGTCCATTGATCCTCGCTGGTTGCAAAATGCCAGACGCGGATCAGCTTAGCAGGCCTGGGCGCCTACGCCGCGCGGATTTGCGTGAGGAAATCGTGGATGTTGCTGCGCAGTGCCTCGACGTCGCCGCCAAGACGCGTCGCTGCGGTCAACACATTGCCGGCGGCGCCGTCCGTGCTGGCGGCTGCCTGATCCACCGCACGGATCGAGCTGCCGACCTCAGACGTGTTGTGCGCGGCCTGCTGCGTGCTCGCGGTGATCTCGTTCGCGGCGCCCTCCTGCTGCTCGATCGCCCTCGACATGGTCTCGCCGATGGCATTGATCTGGGCAATCGTCTCATCCACACGGCGGATGGCGCCAACAGCCTGCTGCACGGCCTCCTGGATCGCGGCGATTTTGCCGCGAATGTCAGTGGTCGCCCTCCCGGTCTGGGTGGACAGCGATTTTACCTCCGCGGCAACCACGGCAAAGCCCTTGCCGGCTTCGCCGGCGCGGGCCGCCTCGATGGTGGCGTTGAGGGCGAGCAGATTGGTTTGGGTCGCGATTTCCTCGATCATCTGGATGACCTCGCCAATCTCGCTTGCGGCGCGGGCAAGGCTCTCCATGATGGCATCGGCCTGCTTTGCCTCGCTCACGGCCCGGCCGGCGATCTGGGTCGAGTCGCTGATCGATCTGCCGATCTCCCGGATCGATGCGGACATCTCCTCTGCCGCGTTCGCCGCGCTCATGACTGCCGATGTCGCCTGCTCCGCGGCGTTGGTCACGGAGGTGGCGCTGCGGCTGGTATCGGCGGCCATGGACGACATCGCGCGCGCTGTCGCCTCGATTTCCGACGACGCCGAAGCCAGCGCCTTGGAGAGTTCATTGCCCGAGCGGTCGAAGGAGGCGATCAGCGTTTCCATCTGCTTTTGGCGGTGCTCCCTGGCGGCGAGATTGTCTGCCTGCTCCAATTCGAGCGCAGCCACCTTCAGCGCGTTGACTTTGAAAGTTTCGACCGCCTCGGCCATCAGCGCCAGCTCATCACCGCCGCCGCGCGGCACATCGACATTGAGATTGCCGTTCGCCAGAGCGAGGATGGTGTGAGTGAGCCTTTTAAGGCGGCGAAGAATGGCCGTGCTGATGAATGCCCAGGCTATGCCTAGCGAGACGAGGCTTAGCACCGCCAGGAGCGCGAGCAGCAATTTGCTGCGGCTGATGTCGTTTGCCGAGGCGTGCATCGCATCGAATGCGCCGTCGTGCGCCAAATCGACGGTCTGCTGCACGTCATTCGCGAGTGCATCGGCCTTTGTATTGTTGGCGATCACCAGCTTCCGGCTTTCCTCGGCGGCGGAAAGCTCGCGCTGGCGGGCGCTCATTAAGCCATTCTTCTCGTCAGCGAATTTGAGGAAATCGGCCATCGGTTGCGCAAGCATCTTGGCGGTATCGCTCTCGCCCAGCTTGGTGACGGCCTTCTGCAGCCGACCGACACTTGCAATCATACGGTCATGCAAAGGGCGCAGCAGGTTTTCGTCGGGGCTGAGAGAGATTTCGCTCAGGATGCCGAGCAGCATATTGCTTTCCGCGCGCAGCTCGCTCAATCCCTCCAGGAGGGTTGCTTCGCCATCGGCCAGGCGCGACAGGTTGGCCTTGATCTGCTCTTGATCCGTCCCGTCGGCCGCAGAGTTCAAACCCATCATGAGACCGAAATTCGCATTATCCACGAGAGGGGCGATCTTGCCGTAAAGCTCACGGTGCGCTGCGAGAACTCGCCTCCAAGAGGCGCGCGCGCTCATTCGCCATATCCAGCTTGTTTGCCACCGCTGCAGCGAGCTTGTCCGTGCTCGCGATGATCTCGCTCACGCTCTCGCGCAGCTTGGCGGCATTCGCACGTCCGACCGCGGTGTTCGAAAGCGCGTCGAGGCTTTGAATCATGGCAGTTGCGCGATGCTTTGCACTGCTGAGCGCTCTGTTCAGCTCGTCCTTGTTTGCGCTGAAGGTCAGGAGCGATGAAGAGGCCGCAAGCGCAGCTGCCTGCCGCGCCAGCACCAGAGCATGGGTCATGCCCGGGACGCTGTCATTTTCAATCACCGCCAGATCGTGGCTGATCGTGCGGTAAGAATGGAAGGCAACGCCACTCGCAGCGATTGCAAGCGCCGCGACAACCGCAAAAGCGGCCAGAAGCTTGGGCCCGATGCCCCACCCGCGGACGCCGGAATTGACCGGCCGGTCCGATGACAGGACCGGGAGGGAGGAGGTGGAGGTGATAGAAGAGGGCGTCAGGCTGGTTGTAGGCATCAGGCTACCCGCTGGATGGCGATGAAGAGAAGGGGCGAGAGAAATACCCGCCCCCGCATTGTCGTTGGGGCCAGCCTAGAGCGTCAGCCGCCGGCCTGGCCAAGCGAGGTGATCGGCTTGAAGCTGCCGTCAGTCTGAATCTGGGTGAGGAACACCTCGTCGCTCCCCTGATTGTCATCAGGGCCGAAGGACAGCTTGAACCCGCCGAGATCGAAACTGTTGCTGAACATCGTGTCCAGGAACGCCTTGCGGGTCGGCTCGCCGCTGACCTTCTGCAGCGCTGCCACCGCCAGCTTGCCCACCACATAGCCCTCGAGCGTCACGAAGCCCGGCTTGGCATTCGGATCGGCTGCCTTGAGCGCGGCCTGATAGCTCGCGACCAGCGGGATGGAGGTGTCGTTGGGGAAGGGCACGACCTGGGTGACGACCACGCCGGCGCCGTTATTCCCCAGCTCCTTGGCGAGCGCATTCGAGCCGACGAAGGAGATGTTGATGAACTGTGCCTCCATCTTGATCTGCTTGGCCAATTTGATGAATTCGGCGCAGGGCTTGTAGGCACCCACCATGATCACCGCTTCCGGATTGCCCTTGCGGATCTCCAGGAGGGCCTGCTTCACCGCGACGGTATTGCGCTCGTAGGTGCCTTCGGCGACCAGCTTCATATTGCGTTTCTCCATCGCCTTCTGCACGCCAGCAAGGCCAGCACGGCCGAAAGCGTCGTCCTGATAGAGAATGGCGATGCGCGTCGCGTTGCGGTCCTTGGTCAGCCGATCAACCATCGTCTCGGTCTCCTGGAAATAGGAGCCGCGGACATTGACGACATTGGGCTTGAACGGGTTGCGCAGGAACTCCGCGCCAGTGAACGGACCGACGAACGGCACACCCGCTTCGGCTGCGATCGGCTGGGTGGCGGAGGAGGTCGGCGTGCCGACCGGGCCAATCAGGCCAAAGACCTTGCTCTCATCGAGAAGCTGTTTGGTTACCTCGATGGATTTGTTCGGCTCATAGCCGTCATCCTTGGAGATCAGCTCCAGCTTGCGGCCATTAACGCCGCCCGCCTTATTGGCTTCTTCAAAGGCAGCCAGAATGCCGGTACGCATATCCTGGCCCAGTGCAGCGGCGGGGCCGTCGAGGGCCGCAGCCTGGCCAAAGACGATCTTATCGGCGGAAACGCCCGGCTCGGCGATAGCGGGCAGGTATGCGGAAAGCAGTCCGATGGCCGTGACAGCGGACAAGAACAGCCGTTTTTGCATGAGTTTCACCTGAGATTGCGTTGAGCTCGCGTATTTGAGGGTTAGCAGAACTTCCTTCCCGTTCGGTTTGCTGCTTCGCGCAAATTTGTCGTAGGGGTTTACGTCAAGCTGGGGATACCGCTCCACCAGCAGGCCCGAAACGCATACCGTTCGGTAATCATCTTGCTTGCTTTTGATGCAGGTCATGTCGCCCAGGAGAGCGCCTCATGGTGAATGTTGATGCGCCCCGAGCCGCCATGATCGGCGGCGGTCCTGCCGGGCTGATGGCCGCGGAGGTTCTAGCCGCAGCCGGCGCCGCAGTGACGGTCTATGAGCGCATGCCCTCGGTCGGGCGAAAATTCCTGCTCGCCGGGCGCGGCGGCCTCAACCTCACTCACAGCGAGCCGTTGCCCGCCTTGCTGAGCCGATATGGCGCGGCCGAGCCGCGTTTGCGCGCCGCAATCGAGGCCTTTCCGCCCGAGGCGCTACGTGCCTGGTGCGAAGGGCTGGGACAGCCGACCTTCATCGGCTCGAGTGGCCGTGTTTTCCCGAAAGCCATGAAAACCTCCCCACTCATGCGGGCCTGGCTGCGCCGGCTCCAAGGGCGCGGCGTCACGTTCAAGCTGCGCCACTGCTGGGAGGGGTGGGACGAGCGGGGCCGGCTGCTGTTCGCCACGCCGGCCGGCAGGGAGGCCGTGCATGCGGACGCGACGGTGCTGGCGCTCGGTGGGGCAAGCTGGCCGCATCTGGGCTCCGACGGCAGCTGGACGGCGGTGCTGGCGGATGCGGGCATTGCCATCGTGCCACTCAAGCCCGCAAATTGTGGCTTCATCGCCAACTGGTCGGAGATCTTCGCTCGGCGCTTTGAAGGCGAGCCCTTAAAGAATGTGCGGCTCTCGACCGGCGATACCAGCCTGCGCGGCGAGGCGCTGATCACCCGGACCGGGCTTCAGGGCACCGGCATCTATGCTTTGTCGGCCCAGCTTCGCGACGCTATCACCGCGGCAGGCGAGGCGATCTTGCGCATCGACCTGCGTCCCGATATGGCTTGCGAAGCGCTGGAGAAGCAGCTCTCGGCGCCGCGTGGGCGGCAGTCGCTCGCCAATGTGCTGCGCAAGGCAACCAAGCTCCTGCCACCGGCAGTTGGCCTGCTGCACGAGGCCGCCCTCGCCCGTGGGACGTCGCTCGCTGCACTGGGGCCGGGAGAACTCGCCGCCCTGATTAAGGCGGTGCCGGTGCGCCTGACTGCGACTATGCCGATTGCGCGGGCCATCTCAACGGCGGGCGGCGTCCCTTTCGATGAGCTGGACGACAGCTTCATGCTGAAACGCCGCCCCGGCGTGTTCGTGGCTGGTGAAATGCTGGACTGGGAGGCACCCACAGGCGGTTATCTGCTGCAAGCCTGCTTTTCGACGGGAGCAGCCGCCGGGCATGCGGCGGCTGCCTGGTGTCTTCAAGCCGGTTAAGCCGAATCCTCGGGAGAGGCGCCTCGGCTTTTCCGGCTCAGTTTCTCAGCTCGGTAATCGCCTGATAGACGAGCTGCTTGAGCTGCTTGCGATAATAGGCACGGGTGGGGCTGGGGGCCTGGCTCATGTACACCACGGCAATCCTCTCCCGTGGATCGACCCAGAAATAGGTGCCGCCATATCCGGCCCACATATATTCGCCGGCGGAACCGGGAACGCCGGCGATGCCGTCGGCGAGCCGGACGGCAAAGCCCAGCCCGAAGGTGTATCCCTTCGTGCCTAGCAGCAGTTCGCCGGGCGCTTGCGGGTTGCTGACGAGCGTGGCCAGATGATCGGAGGTCATCAGCTTGACGGTCGACGGACTAAGGATGCGAACGCCGTCGAGCGTCCCGCCGTTCAACATCATTTGGCAGAAGCGTAGATAGTCGCCAGCTGTCGAAACCGCGCCGGCGCCGCCGGAATCGTTCCCGGGCTCCTTGGTGACATCGATGACGGGGAAGGACTTGCCGCTTGCGGGATCGACGTCGAAGGCGCCTGCCAGCCGCGCTAGCTTGTCTTGCGGGACCCAGAAGCCGGTGTCATCCATGTGAAGCGGCTTGAACAGGCGTTCCGCCAGATATTGACCTGCCCGCTTGCCAGTCACGGCTTCGATGACACGCCCCTGGACATCGACTGCAAGACTATATTCCCAAAGCGTCCCTGGCTGGTTGACGAGCGGAATCTTGGCCAGACGCTCCACCTCTTCGCTGCCGGTGAGGTCGCGCGCATCGTACTCGATATCCTTCTTCGTTAGGCCAGCCGCGATCATTGCGTCCTTGACCTTCTGGTTCTTGGTTAGCTCACCGTAGGGAAGGCCCGCAGTATGGCGGAGAAGGTCATGGATCATGATCGGCCGCACCGGCGCAACCTCTCCTTCGGGCGCCGAGACCTGCACGTCCTTGAAGGCCGGCAGGAACCTCGACAGTGGATCGGTCAACTCGACGAGGCCATCTTCGACCAGCAGCATCAGGCCGACCGACATCAGCGGCTTGGTCATCGAATAGATGCGAAAGATCGCATCCTCCGGCATCGGCGCATCGGCTTTGGGCGTCAGCGACCCGAAACTGCGCTCGTAGACGAGTTTGCCGTCCCGCGCCACCATCACTACGGCGCCAGGCAGCTTTTTCTCATCAGTGACCTGTTTGAATGCCTGAGTGATTTTCTCCAGGCGCTCGGACGACATGCCAACGTCTTCAGCAGCGCCCTTGCCTAGGGTCAGATCACGAGCGTGCGCTGGAAGCGCTGCAAGGACAACGAACGCAAAGGCGGTGAAGACCCCGAGCGGTCTTGAATGCATGACTGGCCTCCCTGATACGTTATAAGTTTACGATAGCCGCAAATTTACCACCTTTTATCCAGGCCCACAGCTCTCACCCGAAAGTTGGGTTCGGTCGGGTAGCGCCAATCACAATTGCCCCAGCACGCTCAGGGCATTTTCGCAGGCTGCGCCGAGGGCAGTATTGTCGAAAATGCACCAGCTCTCCTCGACCTCTTCGCTGGCCCGCAGCATCTGCGCGGCAACGCTCTCCAGCACCTCATCGGAATAGGACGAGTAATACATCCGCGGCGAGCCGTGCAGGCGACGATAGACGAGGCCCGGCCAACCGGCGGGTTCGCTGGCAAGAGTGACCGGTGCGGGATCGGCAGCCACACGTGCAATTCGAAAGCGCGTCAGCAGCGCGTCAACCTCTTCGGTGAACCAACTGGGATGGCGCGGCTCGCACACGACATAGCCGACGAAGCGTGCGCGTAAATCGTTGAAGAAGCGCTCGGCGGGGTCGAAGTCGAAGTAGAGGCTCGGTGGGAGCTGCACCAGCAATGGCCCAAGCCTTTCGCCGAGCCCTTCAATTTCGGACAGAAATTGCACGAGCGGGTCAAGCGCGCCGACGAGCTTGCGATTATGGGTGATCTCGCGAGGCAGTTTGACGGCAAACCGGAAGTCTGCCGGGACGCTTGCCGCCCAGCGCAGATAGGTGCTTGGTTTGTGGGAGCGATAGAAGCAGGAGTTGATCTCAACGGCGGTCAAGCGCCGGGCATAGCGTTCGAGATGTGAGCCCTGGCCTGGAAATGCGTCGGCGCAATGCGCCGGAATGCTCCACCCCGCCGTTCCGATCTTGATGGCGCATCGCATAAGACGCCGGGAAGTCTTTCCGTCCGCGATGTCTATTCCTTTGCCGCTTTGATGATGTCCTGGAGCATCCGCGAAGCGGTTTCCGCGTCGTCCTGATTGCTGAAGGTGAAATACATCATCTCTCGTTTCAGCCCGATGATCTTTTTGAGCCGCCGCGCCAGAATTCCGATCAGAGTGTCGGGGCGATACTCCGTTATGCACCGGCCGAAGCACGAGACCTCAACGTGAACGACATCGCCCTGATCGCATTTATAGGAAATCGTCGTGACGGCATCATGGAGAGACCTTACTTCCACCTGCATCCCGTTCAGTCGGTTGTTGGCAACGGTCTCGTGGATGTCCGCTATTCTGCGACGGTTATCCCAAATCCATCGGACATCGACCTCCTTGAATTCGGTCGACTGTTCGCCGTCGCTAAAGCAGTAAAATTTGGCGTGGTGGGCTTCGTAGAACAGCTTGAACTTCATCCTGAGGTCAGCGTCATCCACCTCGGCAAAGCTCCGCGTCGCAGATAGGAGGATGATTGAGGCTGCGAAGATCGCTGTTCGCAGAGTAGGTTTCACGCGTGAATGCCCCCCAACGCCATCGAGCGCGCAAACATTTCGATCCTGCCATTAAAGCAGCGCCGGCCATTCTGTCAGCCGGAATCGCTCGCAGAGCGTGGGGCGCGCGACATTACCCGCCCTCGATCTCCTCGCGCAGGATCTCCAGCTCCAGCCATTTCTCCTCCGCCTGAGCGAGCTCGTTCTGGGCAGCGCCAAGCGCAGTGGTGACGTCCGTAAAGGCATTCGGGTCGCGGCTATAGAGGGTGGGATCCGCCAGCTTGGCCTGCAGGTGGGCGATGTCTTCCTGCAAAGCCGCGATGCGCTTGGGCAGCGTCTCCAGCGCGTGCTTCTCATTAAAGCTGAGGCGGCGCTTGGATGGTCGCGCCGGCTGCTGGACGGCGGACGTTTCCTTCTCCGCCGCCGCACGCTTGGGCTGCGGAGCGCCTCGCCCGGCAATATCGGCCCCGCGCTGGGCGAGCATGTCGGAATAGCCGCCGGCATATTCCACCCAGCGCCCATTGCCCTCCGGCACGATGACCGCGCTTACCACGCGGTCGAGGAAATCGCGGTCGTGGCTGATCAGCAGCACGGTGCCGGCATACTCGCCGAGCATCTCCTCCAGCACGTCGAGCGTCTCCAGGTCGAGATCGTTGGTCGGCTCGTCGAGCCCCAGCACATTGGAGGGCTTGGCCAGCGCCCGCGCCAGCATCAGCCGCCCGCGCTCGCCGCCTGAGAGGGCGCGCAAGGGCGTGCGGATCTGCTCCGGCGCAAACAGGAAATCCTTCATATAGCTGGCGACATGGCGCGACTGGCCGCCGATCGAGACATAGTCGCCGCGCCCGCCGGTCAGAGCTTCGGCGAGCGTCCAGTCCGGGTCGAGGCTTTCGCGGCTCTGGTCGAGCGTTGCCATTTCGAGGCTCGCCCCGAGGCGCACCGTGCCGTTATCGGGCGCAAGGCTGCCTGTCAGCATGGAGACGAGCGTGGTCTTGCCGGACCCGTTCGGCCCGACAAAGCCGATCCGGTCGCCGCGCATTACCCGGAGCGAAAAATTTTCGACGATCTTGCGTTCACCGAACGCCTTGCTGATGCCCTTTGCCTCGAGAACGAGGCTTGAGGATTTTTCGGCCTGGGCGAGCGACAGCTGCGCCTTGCCGGCGCTCGCCTTATAATCGCGTCGGGCCTGCCGGAGCGCCGCGAGCTCGGCGACTCGCCGGACATTGCGCTTGCGGCGGGCAGTGACGCCATAGCGCATCCAGTCCTCTTCCGCCGCGATCTTGCGGGAGAGCTTCTGCTGCTCGACTTCTTCCTGGGCGAGCTGCTCGTCGCGCCAGGCCTCGAAGCCGGCGAAACCGACGTCGATGCGGCGCGCCTTGCCGCGGTCCAGCCAGACCGTGGCGCGGGAGAGGTTCTGCAGAAAGCGACGGTCATGGCTGATGATGATGAGGGCGGAGCGCAGGGAACGCAGATACCCTTCGAGCCATTCGATCGCGGGCAGATCGAGATGGTTGGTCGGCTCGTCGAGCAGCAGAAGGCTTGGCTCGGGCGCCAGCACCCGGGCGAGCGCAGCGCGGCGGATCTCGCCGCCGGACAGCGTTGCCGGGCTCTCATCGCCCGACAGCCCGAGCTGCTCGAGCAGATAGCGCGCCTGATGTGGATCGCCCGACGCATCCAGCCCCTCGCGCACATAGTCCAAGGTGGTCGCATAGGCAGAGAGGTCCGGCTCCTGCGGCAGGTAGCGTACCGTCGCGCCCGGCTGGAAGAAGCGCGTGCCCTTATCGGGCTCGGTGAGCCCGGCTGCGATCTTGAGCAGCGTCGATTTGCCGGAGCCGTTGCGTCCGACAAGGCAGATGCGCTCGCCCGCCGAAACCGACAGCTCCACGCCTTCAAGGAGCGGGGTGCCGCCGAATGTGAGCGCGATGTCGGAGAGCTGAAGAAGCGGGGGAGCCATTCCGTCTGGCGTTGTTGATGCGGATAGGTCTTCTCTATATGCGTCATCGGCGGGCCGGCGCAACCCGGCAGGCTTTGCACGGACGGGCTGCTTCGCGGGATGCGGCGGCCGGCTCCTGATCGTTGGCACCCGTAACAATGCGGTAGAATGCGCAAGGCTTGGCGTTGACGGGCCGGCCGTCATCGTGCGAAGTGCCGCGTCAGGTTGAAGAACATCGTTTCGCTTGCCAGTCGGGGGACCTCATGGGCGGGCCAGTTCATATTGTGGTGCACGTGCCGAAATGCGCCGGCACGACGATCGAGTCACATTTGCACCGTCATCTCGGCAACGGATTCTGGTCGCCGCCCAAGCGCAGCCGGCAAATCCCGCTGGAAGTGCTCGGCCGCAAGTACCGGGCCGACCTGCCGACGGATGCGAGCGCCATTCGGGCGGTCTCGGGCCATTTTATCGGCGCCTCGATCGAAAAACTGTTTCCCGATCGGCCCCTCCACCGCTCCGTCCTACTCCGCAATCCCGCCGACCTTGTGCTCTCCTGGTACAATTACCGAATGATGCGTTATCAGGCGGCCGGCAAGTCGCCTTATGCCTTTTCGGTGCATCTCAATTCCATGCCGCCCGATTCGGTTGCACATTTTCTGCTCGAGCGCTGGTTCGAGCTGCCCTGGTGGCAAATCGCCCGGCTGGGGCACTCGCAGAAGATCGCGCTGCTGGACGGAATGTTCAGCCAATTCGATGTGGTCGGCGACATCCGCGACTGCGACGCGCTGATTGCCCAGATTTCGAAGTCGCTCGGGATACCGGAGACGGCGGATCGCCGGAACACCAGCGGCGGCTGGCGGGAAAAAGTGAGCTGGACGCCTCTGCAGTATGAAGAGCTGAGCGACGCCGAGCGCCTGGTTCTGCAGGCGCGCACGCGGCTCGACCAGTATCTCTGGCGCCGATGGGCTTTGCGGGAGGAGGTTGCGTTGCCGCCGCAGGAGATTGCGCCCTTTGTGCGCAGCGAGCTCCGGCGCCCGTATTACGAGATCCTGCGCAGAACTCACCGCGCCCGCACAACAAAGCCCGTGGCGCAGGCGGGTTAGGAGCGCTATCGCATCGGCAGCGAGGTCCCCCATGGTTCTGCAAAATGCGCGCGCTCTTCAGAGCGAAGTAAGCGCTAGTGCGACTGCCGCCTCTCTCCAACGCCGGGCCGTTCTGCTCAATGATGCGTCCTATGCAGCACATCATGGCTGCCGGCGCGTTGGAGCCGCGATCGAGCACGGCTTGGCGAAGCACGGCATCACCATTACGGCCTCTACGCATGCAGAGGGCGCTCGACAGCGGACAGATGATGGCGCCCGATGCGGACACCTACCTCTCGACTTTGATGGGCTGCGCATCCCATATCACCGGCCGCTATCACGCGGTCTGCTTCTCGATCGCGACCGCGACACCGTTTCGGGCGCTCTCCTCCAATAGTCACAAGATTGAAGCGCTCCTGGATGACGTCGGTCTCGATCCGAGGCATATCAGCCCCACGGTTGCTGATGCGGCAGGCTCGCCGATCATGCCTTTCAGCGATGGGGAGAGGGAGCGGATCACCGCCTGGAACGCAATGGCGCGGGCGAGCATCGATGCCGTGTTCTCAGCGGTAGCGGGCCTTCTCGACAGATAGCGCCTCCGGCGGCGACGCCATGTCGGCTCTCATCGCCTGCCAGTCAAGCACCGGCGCAAGCCCATCCCACAAGGTCTTCGACCAGCAGGTCCGCAAGGGCACCACACCCTCCACGGATAGGGGGGTGCCGTCCCAAGCTGATAGGTCGACGATCCTCAATAGGCCGGCTGCGGCGAGATGATTGAGGAAACTGGTCACGCGCTTTGAGGTCGGCATCTGGCCATCATGCAGCGCCAGCACCCGCGCCCCGCTGGCAACCGCATCGGAAACCATCGATATGCTCTCGGCGGTCACGAACACGGCATCCGCCGAAGCGATTTCCGGCACGATGTCCCGCCGGTCGCCGCGGCCGAAGAGGAAGAGCTCATAGTCAGGACCCGTCTCGTGCGAAAGGGTTTGTGCGATGATGGTCTCCCCCGCCGCTCCGGTCCGAGGCGAGGTGCTGACCGTGAGCGAGGCCCCATGCTCGATGGCCGTCGCGATGGTTGCAGCTAAGCAGCGCTGCCAGAAGCCATCCTCATAGCGGATCACGCTCTGCGCATTGCCGCCGAGCAGCAGGCAAATCTTGCGGATCTTCGTATCGCTCATTTTTCCCCCGTGGCTCGAAAGCCTGACACGGGTTGGCGCGACGGCGATCGCCACCTCCGCTCCCTGCGCTCTATCGCCAGGATGAGCGATAGCGGCGGAGAAGAACCGCCGCGATATGCGCTTGGGCGTGCCGAGATGAATGGCGGGGATTTGCAGGAAACAGCCGAGAAACGCGCCTTGCGCCTCACCGCGCCCCAGCGTGGAGACGACCGTGATGGGTCGGCCCTCGCCAACAAAATGGCCGGAAAAGAGCAGCCGCTGCAGTGTCCGCCGCACGGGCGGCGTCCGGAGGAAGGGAAATCGGCTTACGGCCGCCAAAACAGTTTTGACCAAAGGGACCACAATATTCCCGCGCAAGTGAAGCGGGGCGATCTCGACGCGGGCATGCAGCTTTTCCGACAGGAGATTGCCGATTGCCAGCACATTGGCGAAGTCGCCCCTCTTGGGGTCCTCGATAACGATGATGCTGGCTTCGGGCTGCGGCGATGTCCGAAGTCCTTCGGGCTGAAGTGAATCAAGCACTTGCTGAGACATGGCCGGCTCCGACAAGCTGAAAGCGTTTGCTAGCCGAAAGCCCACCCGCACACCAGCGGAACTTGCGCCGGAATAATATAGCAGTGCCTGGGGACGAGAAGCGAAACGGAAGGCTGGCCGCCGATGCGACTTGCGCATAGCCGGGTGCTGGCGCTTAGTCCGCCCCGCTGCGGCCACCGGGTTGCCGCCTGATCCGCGATCCCGACATATTACCGCAAATTTTCTGCGCTATTCAGGAGAAAGCAAGGTGCGATCCCTTGTCCTTGTGGATGTGATTCACGCCTTGCCTACAGCGATCGCGACGATGGCCGCCCAGCCAGCACAGTCTCATATGCGGAGTCGCTGCCGGGCCTGATCGGTCCATCTTGCGGCCCTGCGCCGAGCCGATCCGCGCGGGCGCTCGATGCCATTCCGGAGCAAGGGATGCCTCTTTTTTTCAGTAACATAAACTCTTGCTCCCGCTTTGCAGCTTCTAATCAAGGCGCAAAAATGGTAAAGTTTTGACATAAACTTGACCTAACCTACATCGAAGGACACTCTAATGTTTCGACGCCTCGGCCTCGGACTGAGCCTTGCTGTTTGCCTTTCGTCATGGAGTGTGCACGCCGAAACGTTCCGCTATGCATTTCGTATCGATCCTGCTTCCCTCGATCCGCAGGCAATTGCGGAGACTTTCACCCTTTCCTGGCTCGGACAAATTTATGAGCCGCTGGTTGGACGCGGTCCACAGCTGGAGCTGGTTCCGGCGCTGGCAACGAAATGGGAGCAGCCCGATCCGCTGACCTGGCGCTTCACCCTTCGCCCGGGCGTCAAATTCCAGGGCGGCGAGCCATTCAGCGCGGACGATGTGATCTTCACCATCGAGCGTGTAAAGATGGAAGGCTCCGATATGGGCTACACCGTCAATTCGGTGAAGGGGATCAAGAAGATCGACGACCTCACGGTCGATATGATCCTGGAGAAGCCAAACCCGATCCTGCCCTACCAAATCACCTCCACCTACATGATGAGCAAGGCTTGGGCGGAGAAGAACGGCGCTGGCAAACCCTCAAGTGTCAAGGCCAAGGTGGAGAATTTCGCCTCCACCAACACCAACGGCACCGGCCCCTTCAAGATCAAGTCGCGTCAGGCGGGCGTTCGCAGTGTGCTCGAGCCGTTTGACGGCTGGTGGGGTGCCTCGAACAAGGAGCACAATCTCACCGAGGTGATCTTCACCCCGATCCAGGCGGATGCAACGCGCGTTGCCGCGCTCCTCTCCGGCGAGGTGGACATGGTCTACCCCGTCCCGCAGCAGGACGTCGCCCGCATCAAGTCCGGTGGCAAGTTCGATGTGCTGCAGGGCACGGAGCTGCGCACGATCTTTCTAAATATGGACCAGCAGCGCGAGGAGCTTCTGGACAGCAATATCAAGGGCAAGAACCCGCTGAAGGATCTGCGCGTCCGCAAGGCCATCTATCAGGCGATCGATATCGAGGCGATCAAGGACCGCATCATGGGCGGCAGCTCGCACATCGCCGGCATCATGGTTGCCAAGGGCATCACCGGCTATGACGCAAAGCTCGACACCCGCTTCCCCTTCGATGTCGAGGCCTCGAAGAAACTGCTTACCGAAGCGGGTTACCCGGACGGCTTCGAGATGGGCATGGATTGCCCGAACGACCGCTATGTCAATGACGAGAAGATCTGCCAGGCGGTCGTCGGCATGCTCGCGAGGATAGGGATCAAGGTCAATCTGCTCGCCCAAACCCGCACCAAATATTTCGAGAAAATCCTCGCCCGCAACACGACCTTCTCCCTGCTCGGCTGGCAGCCGCTCAGCTATGACGCGCACTCAACCTTCCAGGAGACCACGCAAACGCCCGCCGGCAAGTCGGGCACCTACAATGTCGGCAATTACTCCAATCCGAAGATCGATGAGCTGATTGGTGCGATGGAGACCGAAACCGACCCGGCGAAACGGCAGGCGATCATCTCGGAGGCGCTGACCCTGGAGAAGACCGATATCGCCCACATTCCGCTGCATCAGGCGGCGCTCTCCTGGGGCGTGCGCAAAGGCGTCTCGCTTACGCAGAAGGCGGACGACGTTCTCGAGCTGAAATGGGTGAAGGTCGAGAAATAAAGCAGGATGATTTTATCCGGAGTTGCCTCCCCGTCATTGCGAGCGCCGGCTTGCCGGCGCGAAGCAATTCACCCGCAGACCCCGAGCTTGGGGATGGATTGGCTGGTGCCCTCGCCTTCGCGAGGGGCCTCGCAATGACCACCAAACTCCGTGTCATCTTGCACGATTGGGTGATCGGCTCCGGCGGAAGTGGAGCACTGACCCTCTTCCACCCGCTGACGAAATCCCCGCGAAAGCGCACGGCTGTCCGGGGAAATTCAGGCATAGGCGAACTCCAATTGTCCTGGATGGCACCGCGGTTTGGGCTGACCGGCATTGACATCGGGCGGTCTGTCGAGCCTGGCGATGGACTTGCGGATGAAGAGGCACTGGCCGACCAGTTCGGTGAAGCGCAGCGGCACCAGGCTGCTGCGGCTCATCCTTGCGGCGATGCGCAGCAGCAGATAGGCGATCATGGCTGCCAGGATCTGCAGCCTGATGGCGTTCTCCGACCGGCCGATGAAGCGCGTGAGCTTCAGATGCTGCTTGATCCAGCGGAACAAAAGCTCGATGTCCCAGCGTGCTTTGTAGAGCGCGGCGATCTCCACGGCCGAACGCTCCAGGTCGTTGGTGATCACCTCCATCACCGTGCCATCCTCGCGTTTGAGGGTGACCCGTCTGATCGGGCAGCCGAGCCTGCTCCTGCCCTGGGTGGCAAGGCGGATCGTCGCGTCGGCCAGGATTTCGAAGCCCTCACCCTGGGTTCTTATGACCCGGCGCGCCTTGATCACCGCGTAGCGGGCATTGGTTTTGGGTCGGGTGACGAACAGTGCGCCGGCCCGATGCAGGCGGGTCCACCAGGCGTAATCGCAATAGGCTTTGTCGAAGACGTATGTGGCGCCGCGCTCGATCGGCTCGCTGCGGCCGATCTCGACATCGTTCACGGTCGAAGCGGTAATGGCGATCCGGCGCGGGTGATCGGCATCGGGATCGTAGACCACGTGCATCTTCAGCCCATGCGTCCGCCCGTTCCATTGCGCCCAGTCGCACAGCCGATCCAGCGGGATCGGGGTGGCATCGATCAGGCGCAGCATGCGTCTGCCGTCACGGCGCAGGCGGGTGCCGGCCAGGGCGGACAGCATCTCGAAGGTCTCGGCGAGCACCTCCGGCGGGCGGCGATGATTGGCATCGGCGAGCGTGGAGCGCATCACCGGACCGCTGCCGAGGTGGTAATGATGATGCGCATTGGCGTTCCAGGCCGCCGCGATGCCGCGCAGGCTGCTGACCGAGGCAAGCCGGGCAAAGATCAGCGTCACGAGATGGTCCCAGCTGCTGAACGTCTTCGCATAGGCGTCCGCGTCATGCCGGGCCACGATCGCCTTGAACCCGGGCCGCGAGATCGGTTTGAGAAGGCTGGCGAAGATGCTATCCCGATAGCGCATGCCCGGCTCCATTTTCTGAGTCTCGACAACCAGAAAATAGCCGGTTTGCACCGGAAAAGCCGGGCATGCACCAGCGACACAGTGACTCGTTCCCCGGACAGCCGTGCGCGGAAGCGGGGATCCACTCTTCCACAGCACGTGCATGTGCCTGCTGGATGCGCGTTTTCACGGGGATTTCGGCTGTGCCGATGGCGCTGCTTCAATCTGAGCCGATCACGCTTTGGTGGCAGGCGGAGGGGGGTCAGATGACTTTCCTCATCAATCGGCTGACGCACACCGCCATTGTCCTGCTGGCGACCGGCTTTATCAGCTTCGTGATCATTCGCTATGTCGGCGACCCGGTGAACAATATCGTCGGGCAGGCCGCGACCTTGGCGGAACGCGAAGAGGCGCGCCGCGCGCTGGGCCTGAATGACCCGGCGCCGGTGCAGTTCGTGCGCTTTCTCGGAAATGTGGTGTCCGGCAATCTCGGCGTCTCCTACCGCTATAGCGAGCCGGTTGCCAAGCTGCTCCTGGAGCGGGCGCCGGCATCGCTGGAGCTCAGCTTGTGCGCCATGCTGCTCGCCGCCGGCATCGGCATTGCGCTCGGGGTGTGGACCGCGATCCATCGTGGCAGCGCACTGACGCGCATCCTGCTCACCCTGTCGGTGATCGGCGTGGCGCTGCCGACTTTCCTGGTCGGCATTATCCTCATTCTGATTTTCTCGGTGCAGCTCGGATGGCTGCCGGCTTTCGGGCGCGGTGATGTCGTCGATCTCGGCGGCTGGACCACCGGGCTCCTCACATTGACCGGCCTCAAAGCCCTGATCCTGCCGAGCCTCACCCTTGGCCTGTTTCAGATGACGCTGATCATGCGCCTGGTTCGCGCCGAGGTGAGCGAGGTGCTGCGCTCCAGCTTCATCAAATTCGCGGTGGCGCGCGGCGTGCCGCGACGCTCTATCTATTACCGGCATGCGCTCGGCAATGCCCTGCTGCCGGTCATGACTATCGTCGCGCTGCAATTCGGCAATCTGTTTGCTTTCTCCATCATCGTCGAAACCGTGTTCCAGTGGCCGGGCCTCGGCCTGCTCGTGATCCAGGCCATTCAGTTCGCCGACGTGCCGGTGCTGGCGGCCTATCTGGTGCTGGTGTCCGGGATTTTCGCGCTCATCAACCTGGCGGTGGATATTCTTGCCCCGCTGATCGATCCGCGGCTGCGTATCGCCGGCGAACAGGGGCGCGCGGCATGATGGATATGCGCCACCAGCCACCCTCGGTATGGGGGCGCATCTTGCGCCATGGCGTAGCGCGCGAAGTGTTCCGGTCGCACAGCGCAGCCTGGGCCGCACTCGCCGTGCTGATCCTGTTCGTGCTTGCCATCGGCGCGCCGGTTCTGGCGCCTTACAACGCTTTCGACCCGGGCAGCCGCTAATGTTGCCGATGCGCGTCTGCCGCCCGGCTCGCATGGCCTCTTCGGTGATTTCTATCTTCTCGGCACCGATCCGCAGGGGCGCGACCTCCTTTCGGCGATGATGTATGGCCTCAGGACCTCGCTCGCGGTCGGCTTCGGCAGCGTCATGCTCGCGGCGCTGATCGGCGTCTCACTGGGACTCGTCAGCGGCTATTTCGGCGGCCTCATCGATGCCGTGACGATGCGTATCGCCGACATCCAGCTCAGCCTGCCTCCGATCCTGGTGGCGCTCTTGATCGATGGCGTGACGCTCACGGTCCTTGATCGCTCACAGCACAATCTCTTCGCTATCCCGGCCCTGATCCTGGCCATCTCGACCTCGCTGTGGGTCCAGTTCGCGCGCACGGTCCGCGCCCAGGCGCAGGTGGAAAAGGGCAAGGAATATGTGCTCGCCGCCCAGATCACCGGGGTTGGCACGCGCCGCATCCTGACAGCGCATATCCTGCCGAACGTCATGGCGCCGGTCCTGGTCATCGCCACCGTCAACCTCGCCGTGGCTATCCTGGTCGAATCCACGCTGAGTTTTCTAGGCGTCGGCGTCCCGCCCACCCAGCCGTCGCTCGGCACGCTGGTGCGCATCGGCAACGAGTTCTTGTTCTCCGGCGATTGGTGGATGTCGATCCTGCCGGGCGGTCTGCTCGTTATCGTCGCCCTGTCGATCAACCTCCTCGGCGACTGGCTGCGTGACCGCCTCAACCCGACCATGCGGACGCTTTAGATGTCGCTGCTCTCGGTTCAAAATCTTAGCATTCGCTGGAGCACACGCCACGGCCCGGTGACGGTGATCGACAACCTATCCTTCGACGTCAGCGCGGGCGAAGTGCTGGGGGTCGTCGGCGAATCCGGCGCGGGTAAATCCATCACTGGCATGGCCATCTTGGCGCTGCTCGATCCGCCGTTATCGCAGGCGGGCGGCACGATCCTTTTCGACGGCCGCCGGCTCGATACGCTGCCTTCCCGCGAGCTTGATGCCATGCGCGGCAAGGTCATCGCCGCCGTGTTCCAGGAGTTCGATGACCAGTCTCGATCCGATCATGACCATCGGCCGACAGCTTATCGAGACCATCGTGACCCATCTACCGCTGTCGCGCCGGCAGGCCGAGGCGCGGGCGGTGGAGCTTCTCGCCGAGGTTGGCATTCCCGGCCCGCGCGAGCGCCTTGCCGCTTATCCGCATCAGCTGTCCGGTGGGATGCGTCAGCGGGTGGTGCTGGCCCTCGCCTTTGCCTGTGAGCCGCGGCTGCTGATCGCCGATGAGCCGACCACGGCGCTCGACGTCTCGCTGCAGGCACAGGTCATCGCGCTGATGAAGCGCATGGCCGCCGAGCGCTGCACGGCAATCATCTTCATCACCCATGACATTGGGCTTATCGCTGAGATCGCGACCCGCATGATCGTGCTCTACGCCGGGCGCATCGCCGAGATCGGCCCGACCGCCGACGTGCTGCAGCAGCCACAGCACCCCTATACCAAGGGCCTGATCGCCGCTATCCCGCGCATACACCGGCCGCTATCCCGCCTGTTCCAGATCGAGGGAAGCATGCCGGGACCGGGCGCCCGCCCTTCGGGGTGCGCTTTTCACCCGCGATGCCGGGTGGCGATCGCGCGCTGCCCCTACGAGGAGCCGCCCCTCATCAGCCGAAACCGCTCCCGCGCCGCCTGTTGGTTGCTCGAGCCGGCGGCCGCCTCGACGAACGGGACAATGCAAGATGCTTGACCGGGCTGAAGCCGTTCTGAGGGTGGACGGGCTCACAAAGGCCTTCGGGGCGCCGCACGGTTTTCTCCAGCGCCTCACCGGTCGGCCCCTGCCCACCATCCATGCGGTTGCGGATGTGAGCTTCAGTATACCGCGCGGCGAGACCTTCGCGCTGATCGGCGAGTTGGGCGCCGGGAAATCAACCATTGCGCGCTGCGTCGCCGGTGTGCTGGCGCCGACCTCGGGCCGCATTTGGATCATGGGTCACAGCCTGGCCGATGTGCCGGCGAGCAAGGCCGCGATGGGGCTACGCCGCAATCTGCAGATGGTGTTCCAGGATCCCTATGCCAGCCTCAACCCGCGCTGGCGCGCTTTCGACAGCATTGCCGAGCCGCTCCGCACCCATGGCGTGCGCAAAGGGCGGCGCGCCGTCCGGGAGCGCGTGCAGGAGATGCTGCGTCTTGTCGGCCTCGCTCCGGAGGACGGGCGCAAATTTCCGCATCAGTTCTCGGGCGGGCAGCGCCAGCGCATCTCCATTGCGCGCGCACTCTCGGCCGAGCCGGCGCTGATCATCGCCGACGAACCGACCTCCGCCCTCGATGTCTCGGTGCAGGCGCAGATTCTCAATCTGATGCGCGACCTGCAGGCGCGGCTTGGTCTGACCTATCTGTTCATCTCCCACAATCTCGCTGTGGTCTCGAACATCGCGAACACAACGGGAGTGCTCTATCTCGGCAGGCTCATCGAGGTCGGGCCGACGTCCTATCTGCTGTCGCGACCGCGCCACCCCTACACTCGGCTGCTGGTCGATGCGGTTCCCGATATCGCCGCTATCGGCAGGCAGCGGCCGGTGCCGCGAGGCGACGCCGCCGACCCCGCGCACATACCGCCGGGCTGCCCCTTCCACCCGCGCTGTCCGCTGGTGGTCCAGCGCTGCCAAACCGAGCGCCCGCTGCTGCGGCCCCTCGATGGCGTTGAGGTGGCCTGCCACCGCGCCGAGGACATGCGGACCATGGGGAAGCCTGCGCCGCTTCCCGTGACGCCCGTTCCGGCGGTTTGATAGTGCTCTGATCGACGTGGCGTTAATCCGCGAGCCTTGCCGGGTAGGTTTCGGCGGCAATCGGCATATGGCGGCAGCGCTGGTAAATCCGCTCATAGGGCTCGGCGAGCCGCGCCACATCCCGGTCGGACGCGTCGAGCGCGTCGGCAATGCGGGCGTGCACTTCGTGGATCTCGGCGATCAGCGCATCTTCATCGACGCGGGTAAGACGGCCGCCCGCCTGGATGATCTCGCCGTCGACCATCACCATGTCGATGTCGGCTTTGGTCGCGCCATAGACCAGTTGGTTGACAGCATTGCCGAGCGGCGTGAAGGCAATCCCGTCGAGCCGGTAGGCGACGAGATCGGCAATGCGACCCGTCTCTATGGCGCCCAGCTCCCACTCACGGCCGAGCGCTCTGGCGCCGCCCAGGGTCGCTGCCCGTAGCGTCTCACTCGCCCCGGTCCAGGCCGAATAATCGCCGCGCAGCTTCTGCAATAGCGCACCGTCGCACAGCACGGTCTGCATATCGACGCTCTCGATCGAGCCGCAGCCGTCGGTCCCCATACTGACATTCACCCCGGCATCGAGCAGCGCGCGGAACGGTGCGATGCCAGAGCCCAGCTTCAGATTGGAGGTCGGGTTGTACTGCACCGAAGCCCCGGCGCGGGCCAGCATGTCAATCTCGGCGGGCTGCAGCCACACGCCATGGATGATCTGCGTCTTGGGTTTGAGGAAGCCGAGCCGGTCCAGATATTCGACCATCGTTGATCCGTACCAGAGCTGGCCGGTGACGACTTGAAAGCGGGTCTCCTGCACATGGATCATCAGCGGCAGATCGAAATTGTCGGCGAGCCGGCGTACGCGCTTCAGGAAATCCTCGGTGCAGCGCTGCGGTGCTGAGGGGGTTGCCATATAGGCAACGCGGTGGCTCTCGGGATGGCGATTGCGGGCGAGGCCTGAGGCAAAGCTGAGCAGCTCATCCGGCGCGGTAACCGGCACGGCGTCGAGTTCAGCGAGCAGCGCGGGTGGGAATTCCTCGTCGACAAAGGGCAGCGCGCGAAAAAACGGCTTATCGAACAGCGTGATGCCGACATTGGCGCGGATGCCAATGTCCTCATAGGCTTGGTAAGCCGCCTCGATATGGTCGGGCTTGAGACGCGGGCTGGCATTGAGGTCGTCACAGATCGTGGTGGTGCCGCTTTTCACCGCCTCGATCGCGCCGATCATAGTGCGCAGATAGACATCGCGCGGGCTGAGATCGACCGGCCGCAGCGGCCGGACGTAATTCATCCAGAGTTCGAGCGGCAGGTTGTCCCGGCGACCTTTGTAGTAGCCTTCGTGACTATGGTGATGGCCGTTGATAAGACCCGCCGCGACAAGCCTGCGGCCCATGTCGATCACATCACCGCCGGGCTCCGCCGCGCCGTGCGGGCGGATGTCCGCAATCATCCGGCCCTCGATCACGATATCGACGGGCGCATCGCTCAGCTTGTGGTCCTCGCCGAGGAGGGCGCGGCAATTGGAAAGCACCTTGCGCACGAGCACACCGCATCGCGATTTCGGCTAAAGAAACTATGACCGCTTTAGCCGTAAACTTCTAGGGGCTGGATGGGTGCACGCTATCATCCGCACGGGCGCTCCTCTGGTGGGAGAGGGCGGCGAAACGCAGCGCCTCCCCTCCAGTATGGCCGTTCCGTGACAGTCGATATTGCGGCGCCGACCCGCCGCTACTGCCTCTGGCTCGCTTCCTTGCGGGCAGGCTGCAGCTGGTAGCGGGACACCACGACCAGGCGCATGCCTTTCTTGGTCAGCATATTACCGGATTGCGCGCCGGCATGCTGGGTCGGGCCGAAGGTCAGCGGGGGCTGGATGCCGCCGTCGAAATTGTTGAGTTTCTCGATCTCCTTGATGAAGCGTTCGCGCGTCACATTGCGGCCCATGCGCTTTAGCGTCTCGACCACAGCGAGAGCGCCCGTCATGCCCTGGTAGGTCATCATGTCCAGGACCTCGTTCGGATAGTACTTGGCCGAAATCTTGGCGTATTTTGACAGCTTCGGAGAGGTCAGCAGATCGGTGAAGGGGTAGAAGAAATACACATCCTTCATCGCTTCGGGGATGCCGACGCGCTTGTCGGTTTCTTCGAAAGATGAGCTTTCCGTCGAGACGAAAGTCGTCTTGAAGCCTTCCTTGTAGGAGTCGCGCAAAAGCGAGGCGATCTCGGTCGGGTAGAGGCTGACCAGCACGACATCGGGGGCCTTGGCTTTCAGCTCGCGCACTTGCGCTGTCGTATCGGTTGCGCCCTTCTCCAGTGTGATGAATGCCACCGGCTCGATGTTCATGGCCTTCAGCTTGGCAACGGCCTCGCGGATTTTCGAGTTCGGCCCTTCATCGGACTGGGTGACGAGTGCGAACTTTTTGGTGCCGGGCTTGGTCAGGGCAAAATTGACCAGCGTCTCGCCGATGGTTTTGGACGTCGGGGCCGGCTGGAAAATGTTGCGCACGAGCGGGGTCGAAATCGCCGCGGATGCCGAGGCAATATTCATATAGGGCACTTTGGCGCGTTTCTCGATTTCTGGCCGGGCCTTCATCACCGCCGATGAGCACCAGCCGCCATGCAGCATGAACACCTTGTCTTGGTCGACGAGCTTCTTCACGGCGGCGATGGTCTTGTCCCCATCGCAGGCATCGTCCTCGATCACCAGCTCGATTTTGCGGCCATTGATGCCACCGCGGTCGTTTACGTCCTTGTAGATCGCGACCGTGCCATAGAGGCCCTTAGCGAAGGAGGCATTCGTCCCGCTCATCGGACCGAACATGCCGATTTTGATCTTGTCCTTTGTGACGCCCGTGCTATCGGCGGCCTGCGCACCCGCGGCGAGGCCAGCAAGCCCCGCGACTATAACTGCAATAAACCAACCCCGTGCCATACAACTCTCCACTCATGACAAAACAAGACGATGTCGGTGTCTCCACCGGAGCTGCTCACGCTTATCGGTGTAGATGCAAATCTGGCTCCTCGTACTAATGGAATGGAAGAAGCTGAAGCCAAGCTTATTGTGTGGGACATTACATTCCAAGCATCTTTGGAAGAACATGAGAGTCGTTCCTGCAGGAAGATTTGTCTCTTCGTTTGACATAATTAGAACGTATAAGCCATAGGGAATGGCGTAGTGATTTGCATTAAGAATTCAATTTCTACCTAAGTGATTAAGTCAGCAAAATGTCGCCACGCGAAGGATTAAAATCTTACGCCACTTGACACCGGTACTTTAAGGCAATTCCAGAGCTTGGATACGCAATTGGGCTAAGGCCGCCAACAGAATTTTGGAGTGATGCAGGAAGTCAACCCAGCTACCTCGATGTAATCTGTGTTATGGGAAAGTTGTCAATCTTCGTTGAAACTGTTTTTACGTAGGAGCTGGACTTTGCCGCAAATAGCGGCAGTCAATTGGGTTTTAGTCGTGTCTTCGCCTCAGTACCGCCTTGAGATCTTCCCTGCTTATATATCTTTACAGCTATCGAACTGGTGGCGGCGAAGGCTGCAAATCGAGAATTGTATTGACCGTCGGTTGGCAATCAACCGTAAGTTGATTTACCCGAGCTCTTGGAATAGTGAATGAAGAGTTTGCGTTACCCACATGCAAATTCACATGATTCCGCAAACCGCCGGTTGGCGCCGGGATAAATCTCCGATATTCCTATGCCAGACGCTTAAACATTGAGCCGTAATTCCGCGGGGGCACCGAGGTTTTACGGCGGGTTTCGGTCATTCCGATCGAACGCCATTCACAGCCAGGTACATGCCTAAGCGCCAGCTCCCAGCCTTTCGGCCGCACGCTAAGGCAATGAACGAGAAGGCGACATACCATGACGGCACGATCCGGAGCGACAGTGAGTTGGCTCTTGGCAGCCGCAATCGCCGGCGCCGCGCTGATTGTCCCGGCGCGGTTATCGGCGCAGACCTGCGGCACGAACTACGCGCTCAAACCAGGCGATACGCTCGCGGACATTGCCCGCACCGTCTATGGCAGTGCGAGTCAGTGGAGCGTGATCTACTACGCCAATCAGGATCGGCTCGGCGACAACACAACGCTGCTCGTCCCCGGCCTTTCCTTGAAAATCCCCTGCCTTGCCGGACAGGCAAAGCCGGCGGCCGCGACACCCGCGCCTGCGCCGGCCGAGACCCCACCGAGCGGATCTGCCTCCGGGTCGGAGACAGCGCCGTTCCAGCTCTCCTCAATGCTCAAACGCATCGACTTTCTCACCGCCGAAGGCTATGAGCCGTTCACCGGCCGCAGCCTTCCTGAAGGTGGGCTGATCATCGATCTCCTGCAGTCCGGGATGAACCTCATCAAGGAGCAGGCCAAAGGTGGTTTCGATTACCAGGTCTCCTGGGTGAATGATTGGGCGGCCCATCTCAATCCGCTGCTCATCACCCGCGCGCTCGATGCCGGCATCCCCTGGGCCAAGCCGGACTGCAGCAATCTGGAGGTGCTGGACAAAGCTAGCCAATATATCTGCCAGAAGTTCTTCTTCTCCGACCCGTTCTACGAAAGCGTGACGGTGCTGTTCGTGCGTAATGACGGCTCCTTCAGTTTCGAACGCGATGACCAGATCATTGGTAAGACGGTCTGCCGCACCAAGGGCTGGTCGACCTATGACTTCGACAAGGGCGGCCGCAATTGGGTGAAAGACAACAAGATCACGCTGATGCAGCCACAGACCGCCGAGGAATGCTTCCGCCTGCTGGATGAGGGGACGGTCGATGCCGTCGTGATTGCCGAGCTTACCGGCCAGGCGATCGCTGGCACGATGGGGATGTCCGACCGGGTTCACGCCGCGGCCCGGCCGCTGAATATCGAAACCATGCATGTGATCATCGCCAAGACCCATCCGCATGCGCGCACCGTGCTCTACTATGTCAACAGCTCACTCGCGCGGCTGAAAGAGTCCGGCGCTTACGATGCGATCGTGGCCAAGCATCTCGAGCAGTTCTGGAATACGACAACCACAACAGGGCAGGGCGCCGCGCCGGCTGCGCCGCGCCAGCCCGAGGCGACCTCGCAGCCAAAGGCAGCGCCGCCGCCCGAGGCGACCTCGCAGCCAAAGGCAGCGCCGCCGCCCAAAAAGACCAATGACGGCAAGAAGACAGCTCAGCCGTGACGCGACCATGCCTGTTCAGCGCGAAGCTGCTCGCCGGACATGATCCCCTGGGGCCTTTTCAGACGGTCTTGCGCCGGCAGGCCAATTCGTAGCTGATGCAAGGTGAAAGCAGGGAGGGGAGTGGCGCTAGGGGGCGCACCCGCGATCAACGGAATCTCAGTGGTCCGATTCCCGCATTTGCCTGCGTTTGCAGCACGCCCGAGAGCAAATGCCAGAATCAAGGGACCACTAGCAAGCCACATTGCGACGGATGCCGGTCAAATCCAGGACGAAATCAGCAAGGGTTGTCCAGCGAAGGAAGTAAACTGTGATGAGAGTGTTTGCGTTCTTACTCCTTGCGGTGCTGCTTGCTGCTCCGATCTGTAGCACAGCGAAGGCCGACGATCCGATCCTGTTGCGCGTGTCGCTGCAGGATTCGGTGAGCAATCCACTCTATCGGGGTCTGCTCGACTTCAAGAAAGATGTCGAGGCGCGCACCCAAGGCGCGGTCCAGATCAGCATCTTCGACCAGTCTCAGTTCTACAACGACTATCAGGTGGCGAATGCCGTCGGCACCGGCGCCATCGAAATGGGCCTCGCGCCGCTTGGACAATATGCGAGCGATATCCCCGCCGCCGGCGTGTTCTTGCAACCTTTCCTGTTCAACTTTGACGAGATTATCCGCGCGGCCGCCCAGCCCGGCAGCGAAATCCGCACCATCATCGACAACGAGATTCTCAGCCAGACCGGCGCGCGTGTCTTATGGTGGCAGCGCTATGGATCACCGGTTTTGCTGTCGAAGGGCAAGCCGATGCTGAGCCCAACCGCGATTGCCGGTCAGAAGATCCGCGCTTATGACGAGCTGACGTCGGAGGTCATCAAGCTGTGCGGGGGCACGCCGCATGTGGTCAGCGATGCCAAGCAGACGGAAGCTTTCGACATCAATCTCGTGGATTCGGACCTGACCAACATCTCCAGCGTCAAGGAGCATGAGCTGTGGAAGCGGTCCCAGTTCGTGACGCGCATTCGCCTGTCCGAAATCCTTTATGCCGTGATTATAAACGAGGACATCTGGCAGAGTTTGGCGAAGCAGCACCAGCAAATCCTTATCGAGGAAGCTGCCAAGGCCGAAAAGCTGGTCTGGGGCCGGTTCGCCCAGATTGAGGCGGATGCCTATGCCTTCGCGACGGCGAAGGGGATGAAGGTCGCCGAGCTCACCTCGGACGATCTCGTGGCGTGGCGGGTCTGCTCATCCTCTGTGCTTGAGTCCTACATGACCAAGGCCGGCGAGATGGGCGATCAGCTGATGGCGGCCTACGCCAAGCTGCGTATCTCACCCTGCTGCAACAAGGTCCCAACGACAAGCAGCACCGCCTCACCAAGCGCATCGGCGACGCCAACCACAGCGCCGGCAGCCCCCGGCACCGCAAAGGCAACGAAATAGCGCTCTACTGCCTGATCCCCTCGCGGTCGAACATGGCCATGAGCGAGCCGCTCATGGTGGCGATGCGTTTCGAGGCGCCACCGTCATGGGCGAAAGCCTCGGCCTCGCAAAAGGTAATCGTGCGCCCCGGTTTCACCACCCAGCTTCTGAAGGTGAAGAGTTCGCCCTTCGCCGGTGCCAAGAGACTGGTCTTGAACTCGACGGTGAGAATGGCAGCCTCGGCGGGGACCAGGGAAAAGGCGGCATGGCCGCAGGCGCTGTCGAGAGCCGTTGCGATGATGCCGGCATGAATGAAGCCGTGCTGCTGCGTGAATGCGGCGTTATAGGGCATCGCCAGCTCGATCTCGCCCGCATCGAGACGGACAATCGTCACCCCGAGCGAGGCCATCGCCGTCTGGCGGGCAAAGCTCGCGCTGACGCGGTCGCGGAAGCCCGGATCATTCGGCTCAAAAGCAGGCATGGTCGAGTCGCCTTTCGCAATGCGAGGGAAGCATAGCATCGGCGAAGCGCAATTCGGCGGCAAGCGCGTTATCCGTGCGGCTTGCCTGCAATCACCGTGCGGATCACCTCTTGCGCCGGCGCGCTATCCCATTCCGCCGGGCCGAGCAGGCGAGCAACTTCCTCGCCCTTACGGTTGAGAATCAGGCTTGCCGGCAGGCCGATGGCGCCGACCTTGCCCGCAAGACCGCCAGTCGCATCCAGCAACAGAGGCAGATTGCCAAGATTGTTGCTCGCCAGGAATTTGCGGGGGCCGTCCGGACCGGTCCGGTCGAGGCTGATGGGGACGACGGCGAAATCCTCGCCCCCAAGCTGAGCCTGAAGCCTGTTGAGGCTCGGCATTTCCTGCTTGCAGGGCGCGCACCAGGTCGCCCACAGGTTGAGCAGCACGACCTTGCCCTTGAAGTCGGTGAGACTGCGCGGCGCGCCGCTATCGTCGGTGAAGCTGACCTCCGGCAAGGGGCGCGGCGCTTCGGCATAGACGAGCTTGGTCATGCCGCCCTTGCCGTCCTGAGAGGAGGACGCCGAAAGATTGCCACCATCGTTTTGCGCCTGCACGGCGGGCGGGGGCACTGGCATATGGCGGGCAAAAAAGTCGGCAAGGGTAATGGCGCCGAAGCCGGCGATTGCGGCAAAGGCTGCCGCGAGGATATACAGCACAGGATCGTTGGTAGCGGACTTGCCCGCTTTGGGAAGGTCTTCGTTGCGATCGGTCATTCGTTATTCCCGCGCGAAAACAAAAAGAGCCATGACCAACACAATGTGGGGCGGCCGCTTTGCCACCGGGCCAGCAGAAATCATGGAGGAGATCAATGCCTCCATCGGCTTCGACCGGCGGCTCTACGCCCAAGACATAAAAGCTTCCGCAACGCACGCCAAGATGCTTGCGGCATGCGGCATCATTTCCCAGACCGATGCGGAGGCGATCATTGCCGGCCTTCAGACCATTTTGGCAGAGATCGAGGAGGGGCGCTTTGTCTTTAGCCGGGCGCTGGAGGATATCCATCTCAACATTGAGAGCCGGCTCAACGAGCTGATCGGCGATGCCGCCGGGCGCCTGCATACCGCCCGCTCCCGCAACGACCAGGTGGCGGTCGACTTCCGCCTCTATATTCGCGATAGCGCCGATCATCTGGGCGGCCAGCTTCGCGACCTGCAGCTCGCGCTCGCGGCCAAAGCCGAGGCTCATGCGGCAACGGTGATGCCCGGCTTCACCCATCTGCAGACCGCCCAGCCCATCACGTTCGGCCATCACTGCCTGGCCTATGTGGAGATGCTGGCTCGCGATCGCGGCCGGCTTGCCGATGCGAGGGCGCGGCTGAATGTCTCGCCGCTGGGCGCTGCGGCGCTTGCCGGCACCTCCTTCCCAATCGATCGGGCGACAACGGCGCGCGAACTGGGGTTCGATGCACCCATGGCCAATTCGCTGGATGCAGTCTCGGCGCGCGATTTCGTGCTGGAAGTGCTGGCTGCGGCGGCGATCTGCGCCACGCACCTGTCGCGCCTCGCCGAGGAGATCGTGATCTGGTGCTCGGCCGATTTCGGCTTCGTCCGCCTCTCGGACAAATTCACCACCGGCTCCTCCATCATGCCGCAGAAGCGCAACCCGGACGCCGCTGAGCTGGTGCGCGCCAAGACCGGGCGCGTCGCCGCCGCTTTCCAGTCGCTGGTGATCGTCATGAAGGGGCTGCCGCTCGCCTACTCCAAGGACATGCAGGAAGACAAGCAGGTCACCTTCGATGCGCTTGACAGCCTGTCGCTGATGCTTGCCGCCATGACCGGCATGGTCGGCGATCTCGAACCGGATGCTGAGCGGATGAAAGCGGCGGCAGCGCGCGGCTATTCCACCGCGACCGATCTCGCCGACTGGCTGGTGCGGGAACTCGGCATGCCATTTCGCGAGGCGCACCATGTCACCGGGCGAATTGTAAGGCAGGCCGAAGAGAAAGGCGTGCGCCTCGATGAGCTCAGCCTTGCCGACATGCAGGCGGTGGAGGCAAGGGTCACGCAGGGTGCGCTTGCCGGCTTGAGCGTGGAGAATTCCGTCGCCAGCCGGCGCAGTTTTGGGGGCACAGCTCCTGAAAATGTGCGCCGAGAGGCGACGCTTTGGCGGAAACGTCTGGAAGGGGAGGCGCATTCGCGCTAAGAAAAGTCTAATTTCGCCTTTAATAACCGGCCTTGAAGGCGAGACGGGGGATTTGATGAGCCGCGGTCTGAAACTTGCTCTGGTGCTGAGCCTTGCTACGCTGGCGCTTGTCGGCTGCGGCAAGCGTGGCACGCTGGAGTCGCCGACCGGGGCCTCCGTCGAGGGTGCCAGCTACGCCAGGTCGGAATATAGCAAGGGCGATAAGAATAAGCACAACAAGGGCGAGGCGGTCGACGGTGTCGTCGCGCCGCGCCCGAAAGACAAGATGTACTGGCCCAAGCCCGACGACACAGAAAAACAGCACCGCGATTTCGTGCTCGATCCGCTGCTGCGCTGAGCAGGACAGCCAGTCGTCCGCCGGTTGATGCCGGATCCCCGTTCCCGCTTTCGCGGCGACAAATTTCACGGGGATTTCGTCGCGCTGCGCTGAGCCCGGGCAGTGCTCCCCGTGACATCACAAAGCGCGCTCTTCCGAGAGCCTGCACGGAACCATTTCCATCCGCCGGTGATCTACGCTTCAGGCAAAGCAATTAGCCTCACTGAAAAACGGGGGCTGGCATGAATCGACGCCCCGCGCCGGACAAGAGCGGGCGCATCCACATCGGCACGTCGGGCTGGGTCTATCCGTGGTGGCGCGGTGTGTTCTACCCCGAGCGCCTGCCGCAGCGCGAGTGGCTCGCCCATTATGTTGCGCATTTTCCGACGGTCGAGATCAACGCCAGCTTCTACCGGCTGCAGAAGCCGGAGAACTTCCGGCAATGGCGCGATCAGGCGCCGGCCGGTTTCGTCTATGCCGTCAAGGCCAGCCGCTTCATCACCCATATGAAGCGCCTGAAAGCGGAGCCTGCCAGCATTAAGGTGTTTTTCGACGGCGCGCGCGAACTGGGGCCGGCGCTGGGGCCGGTGCTTTACCAGCTACCCCCGAACATGAAGCGCGACATCGCGCGGTTGGAGCAGTTCGTCGAAGGACTGCCCGCAGGCTTTCAGCACGTGTTCGAATTCCGCAATCCGGAGTGGTTCCACGCCGATGTGCGCCGTTTCCTGCAGGCACATGATCTCAGCTTTTGCATTCACGATCATCGCGGCATGGACGTGCCGCAATGGGCGACCGGTCCGCTCGTCTACTGGCGTTTCCATGGCGACAGCAGCGGCCCGCTCGGCGGCTATGGTGAGCTGCGCCTGCAGGTCGCGGCCCGGCAGATGCGCACACAGGTCAGGGAGGGATTTCCGGTTTATGCCTATTTCAACAATGACGCTCATGGCTGCGCGGTGCGCGACGCCGAGCGTCTGATCGCCTTGACCGGCGGCGACTGCAAACGGCTCAAAATCTCATGAGTTTATGCGTTCAGGCGTTGTGGCCGCCGGGAGCGGTGCCCGTCTTGTCCGCCAGGAAGCCTCGAAAAAGCAAAGCGGCAAAGCGTCAGACGCCGGCCGCCGCCTGATCTTCGCCATTGATCTTCATGCCGTCGCGGCCGGCCTGGTAAGTGGCAAAATCCTCGGTCCAGCGCAGGCTTCCGTCGTAGCGGGTGCCCATCTCGATACCGATGCCTTGATGATAGATGTCGCCTTCGACGCGGGCTGTGGCGTGAAGCATCACCCGCTTGCCGCGAATGGTGCCGACCACCTTGCCCAGCACGATCACCTCGTTGTTGGCGATGATGCCGCCGTCGATGTCGCCGGACTCGCTCACGACGAGGGATGCGCAGTGAATATCACCACGTATTTTACCATCCAGCTTGACGTTACCCTTGGAGGTCACGTTGCCAATGATGGTCAGATCAGTGCTGATGATAGTTTCCCCCATGGAACTCGGCCCTGCATACTGTTGCTACCCAAAACACCCCGAGATTGCTCATGGAACGCCGCCATGAACACACCCCTAATGGCGGGGAGGTGTCGTCCCAGCCAATGCTACGTGCTTGTAAACTATTCTGGCCTTCTGTCCACTAGAACAAAATTTAGCGATTAGATGCGGCGCGCCTCTTGCGCGACTGTGATCCGGCTACAACGAAATCACCGCCGCCCTGCCAAGGCACGTGCCACGGCAAGGCGGCGAAAGCGGGGCAAAACTACTGCCAGTCGTGGTCGTTGCCGTCCAAGTTACGATAGGGCGCGCAGGTATCGCGCACGCGGTTGTCGTCACCAATAAAGCGGCAGACCCGCTCCTTCTCACTCGGATTCCAGCGCACCTCCCGTTCGGTGGTCTTCATGCCGTACTCCCGCGCCACGGAAGCCAGATTGCCATCCTCGCAAAAAGGCGTGGCGATCCGGGAACCGTTCTTTTGCACCTGGAAGTTTCCCTGGCAGCTAATAGCGGCGGCCGGCGTCGCACCGCCAGCGAGGACAGCGCATAAAGCGGCCGCAAGAGTAGATTGAGCGTAACGCATGATAGGCCTCTAGCAGTCTGATTTGTTGGTTAACGCCGGTCAGACGCCAAGATCTGACGATGACGTGGATCACGCCCTTAGATGGGAAAGCTCACCCCTTCAGCCAAGCGCAGCGTTAATACATCGCGGCCGCCTCCTTTGGCCTGACCCCGTTAAGACAAAGACAAATCAGACTTTTCCGGCGGCAGTGTGTCTTGCTTCCTGATCCGACATCTGCTCCGGCAATTTCCTTGGCGTTGCCTCCAAAACATTCTGGGCCTCGACCTTGGCGATCTTCGTCAAGGGCCGTTTTGCTGCCTCGAGACCATGGCTTTCCCAACCATTCCCCTGTTGAAACCTTCTCACTCCGTTGACACCCATATAATCCCATGCTATCCCATAATCACCCGTTCGGAAGGGTACGATTTGGGAGGGGGTACTCAAGAAGCGAGTTCCTCGAAGGCCACATTAGAGGGCGCAAAAGCTTTGCCTCCTCCCGGCTCTTTTTTCCGGAGCGGTCGTACCGAAGCTGAAAGGGTGAGAGCTGCCGCGCATCCCGCGGCGTTGAGTTTCGCGTCGCTTGTTGGATGCGCCTTGAGGAATGGATGGACGAATTTGCCTCCAGGTTCGACAACAAGATCGACGCGAAAGGCCGGGTCTCGATACCCGCACCTTTCCGGGCGGTGCTTGCCAAAGAGGGTGCTGAGGAGATCTTCTGCTACCCACATCTGGACCGCCCCGCGCTCGAAGCTGGCGGTTCTCGTCTGGTCGAGAAGATTAAGGGAATTCTGGAAGTCTTTCCCATCGACAGCGCAGAGCGCGACGAGATCGCGACCGCTTATTTCGGGGAAAGTGAAAAGATCAAGGTCGATCCCGATGGCCGGGCCGTGCTTTCCAAGCGGCTCAGGGATCACGCCGGTATCGGCGAAATGGCCGTCTTTGTTGGGCTCGGCGACAAGTTCCAGATCTGGGAGCCAGTAGCCTACGAGAAATTCCGGTCCGAGGCGCGTGAGCGGGCGCGCGCCCACCGGAGAGAGCTCGGCGCGGGGAGCCGTCCTGCGGGGGACGGCGACAAAGCGGGAGCACGGGAGTGATGGCGGGTCGCAGCGAAGGAGAGGCCCCTTCTGCTGCTGGCGGACCGGCTCGCCACACTCCCGTGCTCTTATCGCGCGTTCTGGATTATCTGCAGCCGCGCGACGGCGGCCGCTATATTGACTGCACCTTCGGCGCCGGGGGGTATAGCCGCGCCATTCTGGACAGCGCCGATTGCCGGGTTCTTGCGCTCGACCGCGACCCGGACGCTATTGCCGGCGGTGCGGAGATTAGCCGGAAATACGGCGCCCAACTCATTCTCCAGCGCTATGCCTTTGGCGATCTAGCGGACGCGGCGGAAGAAGCCGGCTTCGTGCCCGCGGATGGCGTCGTGTTCGACATCGGCGTCTCCTCCATGCAGCTCGACGAGGCGGCACGCGGCTTCTCCTTCATGCGCGAGGGACCGCTCGACATGCGCATGTCCGGCGAGGGCACGAGCGCTGCGGATGTGGTCAACAGCTTCGATGAGGCTGAGATCGCCGACATCCTGTTCGCCCTGGGCGAAGAGCGCCGTTCGCGCGCCATCGCCCGGGCCATCGTGCGGCGCCGCGCGGATTCACCCTTCACCACGACCCTCGATCTGGCCGAGCTGATCGCTTCGGTGATTCCCCGCCGCCACGATGATCCCAAGCACCCGGCGACGCGCAGCTTTCAGGCGCTGCGCATCTTCGTCAACGATGAGTTGATGGAGCTGGCGCGCGGCCTAGCCGCTGCCGAGGCGATTCTCCATGAGGGCGCACGCCTCATCGTCGTCACCTTCCACTCGCTGGAAGACCGCATTGTGAAAGCGTTCTTCGCCGAGCGGACGGGGCGCAAAGGCAAGCCCTCGCGCCATTTACCGAGCGCCGGCAGCGCGGATAAGCCCAGCTTCATTCTCCTGACGCGCAAGCCCATCGAGCCGGACGAAACGGAGACGGCGATCAATCCGCGGGCTCGTTCGGCGCGGCTGCGTGCCGGCGAGCGCACCAGCGCGCCGCCCTTTCCGGATGATCTGCAAGCGCTCGGCCTGCCAACGCCGAAATCAGTGGGAGGTCGCCCGGGTTACCGGTCATTTACTAAGAACTGATATCGGTGTTGTGGGCATTTAACCACGGGGTCGTGACGTGCTGCGTATGATCAGTGTGCTGGCATTTGGCTTCTTGGCGGGGCTCGTCATCCTCATTTATGACATGAAATTTGAGACCAGGCGGCTCGAAGCCCGCGCGCAGAGCCTTACGCGCGCCATCGAGGACGAGAAAGACAATGTCGCGCTGATGCGCGCCGAATGGAGCCATGTGGCGCGCCCGGACCGCGTGGAAAAACTGGCGCGCGAGCTGCTCCAGCTTGAGCCGGTGAAAGCGGCCCAGATCGTGGAGCAGCAGGACTTCCTCGACGTGCTCGCCCGCCGGCCAGCGCCCGAGGTGGAGTCTGCTGACGAGATCGGTGCACTGATCCGTGAGACGGGCAAGGAGGCAGCGCATGCGAGACGCGCCTCAAGCCAATAGCCGCTTTAAACCGGCCTATGGAGGCCCACCCATCGGGCGTCTTTATATTCTCGCCTTCGTGGTGATGCTCGGCTTTGCGGCCGTTGCCTGGCAGCTCGGCTCGTTGGCCCAGGGCATGGGGCCGGCCGGCTCGCGAATTATGACGTCGGAAAACCAGATCCGCCACGCTCTCTCCCGGCCGGATGCCGTGGATCGCAACGGGCTGGTGCTCGCCTCGGACATCCGGGTCTACTGGCTGTTCGCCGATCCTGCCCAGGTGCTCGATGTCGATGAGACGGTGGAGCGGCTCTCGCGCGTGCTGAAGCCCGCCGATCTGGAGGGTTTGCGCGACAAGCTGACGGCCCCCGGCAGCCGCTTCGCATGGGTCAAGCGCGGCCTTAGCCCGCGTGATGCCACCGCGGTTCACAATCTCGGCCTGCCAGGACTTTACCTGCTGCAGGAGCCGCAGCGCGTCTATCCGGCGGGTTCGACCGCCGTGCACGTGCTAGGTCACACCAATGTCGACAATGAGGGGCTTGCGGGGATCGAGAAGTTCATCGACGCGCGGCCCGATCTTGCGGCGAAGGCCCCGGAGTTCGACGCCCGCCCGCGAGTGAGGCTTTCACTCGACCTCAGGCTTGAACATGCGGTGCATGAGGAGCTGACCGCTGCCAAGGAGCGCTTTCAGGCCAAGGGTGTCGGCGCGGTGGTGCTGGATGTGATAAGCGGCGAGGTGCTGGCGTTGGCCGGCCTGCCGGATTACGACCCGAACCGGCGCGAAGACGCACTCGGCAAGGGGCTGCACAACCGCATGTATTACGACACCTACGAGATGGGCTCGGTATTCAAGACCATGACCATCGCCATGGGGCTCGACGCCGGGGTCGTGCATCCCGGCCAGGAGATCGATGTCCTTACGCCTTTGCGCCTCGGCCGCTTCACGCTGCGCGACCATCACGCCAGGAGCCGCTTCATCACCGTCGAGGAGGTGTTCACCCGGTCTTCCAATACCGGTGCGGCACGCATTGCGTTGCAGGTCGGCGCCGCCGGCCAGAAGGCCTTTCTGGAGAGAATAGGCCTGCTGCAGCCGCTCAGCACCGAACTCGGCCCGACCGCGCGGCCGCAGATCCCCGACCCCTGGCGCAATATCAACACCGTGACCGCGGCCTACGGCCATGGGATCTCCGTGCCGCCCTTCGCCTTTGCCGTGGCGGCGGCGGCGCTCGTCAATGGCGGTTTCCGCATCGAGCCGACTTTCCTGCCGCGCTCGCGCTCGGATGGGCGGGCGAGGGCGGTGAAGGTGCTCAGTCCCGACACCTCGGCCGCGATGCGGCGCATGTTCTGGCTGAATGTCGAGAAGGGCACAGGCAAGCGCGCCAAGGTGAACGGCTACCGCGTCGGCGGCAAGACCGGCACCGCCTGGAAGCCGGCCCCCGGCGGCTACAGCCGTGATGTCATCACCAGCTTCGTTGCGGCATTTCCGATGGATGATCCGCAATATCTTGTTCTGGTTGTGCTGGATGAGCCACAAGTGGCTGAGCAGGGCCAGAAGAACGAAGCGGGCTACAATGCCGCCCCGACGGCAGGCAATATTATCCGGCGTATAGGTCCCATGCTGGGGATCGCACCTTCCAGGACATTTGACGAAATGGTGCAAGCCTCCTATTAACCGCCCATTCCTATGACCGATCGGAAATGGTCAGCGTCTGCGAACGGGGCGGCCGGATGCGGTCGTAAACTGATGAAGCTGGGGGAGCTCCTGGGTACCGATGCTGCCGGAGCATGGCGGCATGAGGTACCGATTGCCGGCCTCACGGCGGACAGCCGCAAGGTCGAGCCCGGCTTTTTGTTTGCTGCACTCGCCGGTACCCAGACCGATGGCATGCGCTTTATCGGTGACGCGATTGCACGCGGCGCGAGCGCCCTATTGATCGGCAAGGGTGCCGATGTCGAGCAGTCGGACGCGCTTGCGGTGATCGTCGATGCCAATCCGCGCCGGCGCCTCGCGCAGCTTGCCGCGCGCTTCTATGGCGCCCAGCCAGAGACGGTCGCGGCGGTGACCGGCACCAACGGCAAGACCTCGGTTGCTTCGTTCCTGCGCCAGATTTGGGAGCGGGAGGGAAAGCATTCCGCAAGCCTCGGCACGATCGGCATTGTCCATGACGGGCAGGAAGAGCCACTCCAGCACACCACGCCCGATCCGGTGGCGATCCACTCAGCGCTTGCAAGGCTGGCACGGCAAGGCGTCACCCATCTGGCGCTGGAGGCATCGAGCCACGGCCTCGCCCAATATCGCCTCGACGGCGTGCGCATCGCCGCGGGCGCATTCACGAACATCACCCGCGACCATCTCGATTATCATCCGACCTTTGAGGATTATCTCGCCGCCAAGCTGAGGCTGTTCTTAGACCTCCTGCCGCCGGGCGCGCCTGCGGTCGTCGATCTCGACAGCCCCGGCGGCGAGGAGGCTGCAGCCGCTGCTCGCGCGCGGGGGTTGAGGCTGATCGCGACCGGCCGCCGCGGCGATACGCTGCGTCTGACGGGCGCCGAACGCGACGGCTTCGGTCAGATCCTAAACCTCACTTTTCACGATAAGGAGTGGCGCGTCCGCATTCCACTCGCCGGCGATTTCCAGGCCGCCAACGTTCTCGTGGCGGCGGGCCTTGCGCTGGGACTGGGTTCGGCGCCCGAGCAGGTCTTTGCGGCACTGGAGACACTGAAAGGCGCCAAGGGCCGCCTCGATCTTGCCGGTCATGCGCCGAGCGGCGCCCCAATCTTCATTGACTACGCTCACACTCCCGACGCCCTCGAAAACGCGCTCCGCGCGCTGCGCCCTTATGCGGCTGGGCGGCTCGTCGTTGTGTTTGGCTGTGGCGGCGACCGCGATCGCGGTAAGCGCCCGCAGATGGGTGCCGTCGCGACACGCTGCGCCGATCATGTCATCGTCACCGACGACAATCCCCGCTCGGAAGACCCGGCAGCTATCCGCGCCGCCATTCTCGCCGCCGCACCAGGAGCGGAAGAGATCGGCGACCGCCAGGCTGCAATCGATGCCGCTGTCAGCGTGCTCGGCAAGGGCGATGTGCTGCTCGTCGCCGGCAAAGGGCATGAAACCGGCCAGATCGTAGGCAATATGGTCGTTCCTTTCAGCGATCACGACGCTGTCGCGCTCGCTCTGCGCCACGCCGCTCCGGAGGCCGCGAACGATGCATGACGCGCTCTGGACGACGCAAGAGCTGCTGGCCGCTCTCACTGGCGAGCAGGTCGGCACGCTGCCGCGCAGCGTAACCGGCATTTCGATCGACACGCGCACGCTTTCCCCCGGCGAGCTGTTCTTCGCCATCAAGGGCGAGCGCACCGATGGCCATGCCTATGTGGATCAGGCTTTCGCGGCGGGCGCCGCTCTCGCCGTGGTCGGCCGAGAGTTCCGCGGCGACACCACAGGCCCGTTCATCCGCGTCGGCGACACGCTCGGGGCGCTCAACGCGCTCGGCCGGGCTGGGCGCGCCCGCAGCACCGCGCGCATCGCCGCGGTCACCGGAAGCGTCGGCAAGACCGGCACCAAGGAGATGCTGCGGCTGATGCTCGGCCGGCTTGGCCAGGTTCATGCGTCGGACAAGTCGTACAACAATCATTGGGGTGTGCCGCTCTCGCTCGCCCGGCTGCCGCGCGATGCCGCCTATGCGGTGTTCGAGATCGGCATGAACCATGCGGGCGAGATCACGCCACTGACGCAGATGGTGCGCCCGCACGCCGCGATCATCACCACGGTCGGTCCCGTCCATATCGAGTTTTTCGACAGCGTGGAGGGGATCGCCGAAGCCAAGGCTGAGATTTTCCGCGGGCTCGAACCCAGCGGCACGGCCATCCTCAACATCGACAATGCGTTCTATCCCTTGCTCGCCGCCCGCGCTCGCGAGAACGGTGCTGGCCGGATCGTGGGCTTCGGCAAGGCCGCGGGCGCCGAGGCGCGGCTCCTGGAATTAGAGGCCGAGGACGGCGGCTCGGCGGTCGAGGCCGACGTCCTTGGTGAGCGCATCGCCTATCGCCTCGGCGCGCCGGGCGAGCATCTGGCGATGAATTCGCTGGCCGCGCTGGCTAGCGTGAAGGCGCTCGGCGGCGACATCGGCGCGGCAGCACCCGCGCTTGCGGAGTTCGGAGCACCGGTCGGGCGCGGTGCGCAGAGCATTCATGCGGTCGGCAGCGGCAGCTTCCTGCTCCTCGATGAGAGCTACAACGCCAATCCCGCCTCGATGGCGGCGGCGCTCGCGGTGCTGGGACAGCTGCCGGCGGAAAAAGCCGGCCGCCGCATCGCGGTGCTCGGCGACATGTTGGAACTCGGCGCCAATTCCGCGGCGATGCACCGCGATCTTGCCGGGCCAGTCGCGGCGGCGCGGGTCGATGCGCTCTATTGCTGCGGGCCGAATATGCGCGCGCTTTATGACGCGCTGCCCGAGGCGCGCAAAGGCGCCTGGGCGCAGACATCGCAGGAGCTTTGCGACCCTCTGTTGGGCGCTGTTCATGCCGGCGATGCGATCATGGTGAAGGGGTCGCTCGGCAGCCGCATGGGAGTCATCGTGGAGGCTTTGCGCGAAGAATTCCCGCCGTTGGCCGGGACAAGAACCGCCGCCGCTTGAGGCGAAAGGGAGGGGAATGCTTTACCTGCTGAGCCTGGCGAGCGAGCACGCGCAGATCTTCAACGTGTTCCGGTACATCACTTTCCGCACCGGCGGCGCCATCATGACCGCCTTGATGGTGGTGTTCCTGTTCGGCCCCCCGCTCATCAGCCAGCTCCGCCTGCGCCAGGGCAAGGGCCAGCCGATCCGCAGCGACGGCCCGCGTTCACATCTTTCAAAGGCCGGCACTCCGACCATGGGCGGGCTGATGATCCTGCTCGGCGTTGGCGTGGCCACGATCCTGTGGGCCAATCTCGCCAACCGGCTGGTCTGGGTGGTGCTGGCGGTGACGTTGTCTTATGGGCTGATCGGCTTTTACGACGACTTCCTCAAAGTGACGAAGCGCAATCACAAGGGCTTCTCCGGCAAAGCGCGGCTGTTTCTCGAGCTGGCGATTGCGGCGGTTGCGGCCTATTCCATCATGCTGATCGCCGATCCCACGCACGCGACGTCGGTCGCCGTGCCGTTCTTCAAGGATATGCTGATTGATATCGGCCCCTATTTCGTGCTGTTCGGCATTTTCGTGATTGCCGGTGCCGGTAACGCCGTCAATCTCACCGACGGCCTCGACGGGCTCGCCATCGTGCCGGTGATGATCGCGGCTGCGACTTTCGGGATCATCGCCTATCTCGCCGGCAACAAGGTGTTTGCCGATTACCTGCAGATCCACCCGGTTGCCGGGGCGGGCGAGTTGGCGGTGATCTGCGGGGCGCTGGTCGGCGCCGGCCTCGGTTTCCTGTGGTTCAACGCGCCGCCGGCGATGATCTTCATGGGCGATACCGGCTCACTGGCGCTTGGCGGCGCGCTCGGCACCATTGCGGTCGCCATCAAGCACGAGATCGTGCTGGCGATCGTGGGGGGCCTGTTCGTCCTCGAGACGGCTTCGGTGATCATGCAGGTGGTCTCCTTCAAACTAACCGGCAAGCGCATGTTCCGCATGGCACCGCTCCACCATCATTTCGAGCAGAAGGGCTGGGCCGAGCCTACGGTCGTGGTGCGCTTCTGGATCATCTCGGTGGTGCTGGCGCTGGTCGGCCTCTCCACGCTGAAGTTGCGGTAGGCTGATGATGGTCCCGACACCAGCCGCGTCATCTGCACAGCCGTCATTCCCGCGCAAGCGGGGTGCCCACAAACTTGCCCTGGCGGTTGCATCCGGTTCCCTCTCCTGTCGTGAGCCTTTACGGCGAACGACAAGCGTTCGCTTCTGGGAGAGGGACAGGGTGAGGGGTGGCGCCCTGTCGAGGAGGCAAGGTCGAGCCACATCCGGAAGCCGTACCCCCTCACCCCCACCCTCTCCCCGTGGGAGAGGGAGCGGCCGCTCTCTTGGCAGATGCCGCATTCTTATTGCGCAGAGGGCAGGACAGAAGGGGGCAACGCCGTGATCCCCGTCACCCATCTTGCGGGAAAGCGCATTGCCGTGTTCGGGCTGGGGCTGTCGGGTATTGCATCGGCGAAGGCGCTCCAAGCCGGCGGGGCGCAGCCTGTGCTCTGGGATGACGGCGAGAAGGGCAGGGCGACGGCGGTCGAGGCCGGCTTCGAGCCGGTCGATCTTCGGGAGGCCGACTGGTCGAGCTTCACCGCCCTCGTGCTGGCACCCGGGGTGCCGCTTACTCATCCCAAGCCGCATTGGAGCGTCGAGCGGGCCAGGGTCGCCGGCATCGAGGTGATCGGCGACACCGAGCTGTTCTGCCGCGAGCGGCGCCATCTCGGCTCAAAGGCGAAGGTTGCCGCCATCACCGGCACCAACGGCAAGTCCACCACCACGGCGCTGACACACCATCTCCTGGCGGCGGCCGGGCGGTCGTCGGCGACCGGCGGCAATATCGGCAATGCCATTCTCGATCTCGATCCGCTCGCCGACGACCGCCACTACGTCATCGAATATTCCTCCTTTCAGATCGACCTGACGCCGACGCTCGACGCAAACACCGCCTGCCTGCTCAACGTCACCCCCGATCACCTCGACCGCCACGGCACGCTCGAGCACTATGCGGCGGTGAAATCGCGGATTTTCGATCGGCTGGGCATGTGCGACACCGCGGTGATCGGCGTCGATGATGCGCCTTCCGCCGCGATCGCGGATGCTGCGGCCGCGCACACGCGGGTGCGCCGTATTTCCGTCGAGCGTCCAGTGGCAGATGGCGTCTACGCCACCGAGGCCGGAGTGATCGAGGTGATCGGCCGCGAGTTGCTTCCACCCATCAGCCTTGCCGGGATCGGCTCACTGCGCGGCAAGCACAACTGGCAGAACGCGGCGTGCGCCTATGCCATGGCGCGTGCGCTCGGGCTGTCGCGCGAGGAGATCGCCGCCGGCCTCTCAAGCTTCCCCGGCCTTGTGCACCGGATGGAGGAGGTGGGACGGGTCGGGCGTGTGCTGTTCATCAACGACAGCAAGGCCACCAACGCCGATGCCGCCGCCAAGGCGCTCGCCTCCTTCGACGACATCTATTGGATCGCCGGCGGGCTCGCCAAAGCCGGTGGCCTCTCGGGTCTGGAGGTCTTCTTCCCGAAAGTCCGGCGCGCCTATCTGATCGGCGAAGCGGCCGAGGCCTTCGCCGCCCATCTTGGCGAGGCGGTGCCGCATCAGATCAGCGTCACGCTCGAGCGGGCCGTGCAAGAGGCTGCTCGCGATGCGCTCGCCTCAAGCGATCCGGCCGCAGTCGTGCTGCTCTCGCCGGCCTGCGCCTCCTACGACCAGTTTCCCTCCTTCACTGCCCGAGGCGATGCCTTCAAGGCCATCGTCGGGGCGCTTGGCGGCATTACATTGCGGGCGGACGAGGCGGCATGAGGTTCACCCGTACCGACCGCAGCGTGGTTTCGGAATGGTGGTTCTCCGTCGATCGCAAGCTGATCGGGGCGGTGCTGATCCTGATGGTGCTCGGCGCGCTGGTCTCGCTCGCTGCAAGTCCGGCCGCGGCGCATCGGCTTGGCGAGCCGCCAATGCACTTTTTCAGCCGGCATCTCGCTTTTCTGCTGCCCTCTATCGCCTTGATGATCGGGGCCTCGCTCCTGAGCGTCAGGCAGATGCGCCGCTTTGCCCTCATTCTGTTGCTGATCGGCCTTGTGCTGATCGTCGCCGCGCTGGTTCAGAACATCGAGAGAAACGGCGCCGTGCGCTGGCTGGTGATCGGCGGCCAGTCAATTCAGCCCTCCGAATTCGCCAAGCCCGGCTTCGTGATTCTCACCGCCTGGCTGTTCGGCGAGGCGGTGAAGCGCCGCGACATGCCGGCGCTGCCGCTCGCGCTTCTCCTGCTTTTCACCTTCGCCGCCAGCCTGGTGCTGCAGCCCGATATCGGCCAGACGCTGCTGATCACGCTGGTGTGGGGCGGGCTGTTCTTCCTCGCCGGCTATTCCGTGATCTGGATCGGTGTTGCCGGAACGGCGGCATTCGGCGCGTTTGTGATGGCCTATCTCACCATCCCGCATGTGAAAAGCCGGCTTGACCGCTTCCTGCATCCAGGCGCCGGCGATACCCATCAGACCGACACGGCGCTCGCCGCTTTTCGCGAAGGCGGCTGGTTTGGCCGCGGTCCCGGAGAGGGCACAGTCAAGCTCGATTTGCCAGATGCCCACACGGACTACATTTTCGCCGTGATTGCTGAGGAATTCGGCATTATTCTCTGCCTCGTCCTGGTGGCGATCTACGCGTTCATCGTTTGGCGCGGTTTTCAGGCAGCGGGTCGGAGCCGGGATCCGTTCATCCGGCTGGCGCTATCCGGTCTGATGATGCTGTTTGGTTTTCAAGCGCTTATTAATATGGCAGTGAACGTTGATTTGCTGCCGGCAAAAGGTATGACGCTGCCATTCGTCTCCTACGGAGGCTCTTCCATGTTGGCCATGGGGTTAACGATGGGCCTTGCGGTAGGTTTCGCACGGCGGCGTCCAGACGGAGGGCCGGTCTATCGTCCGTTTGCATCGCGGACGGTTGGCGCGGCATCCTCCAGGGGGATACGGATTTGACAAGCGCGTCCATCGTATTGACGGCGGGTGGCACGGGGGGGCATCTGTTCCCCGCGCAAGCGCTTGCGGGCGAGCTGGTCCGTCGCGGCTATGAAGTCGACCTGATCACGGATATGCGCGCCATCAATTTCGGCGAGAACTTTCCGGCACGCACCGTTAGCCGGGTTCCCTCCGCCACTTTCCGCGGCCGCTCACCGCTCGAGGCGATGCGCATGGTCGCCACCAACTCCAATGGCTTCAAGATGTCCTATGACGTTATGGGGCAGCTAAAGCCGAAGGCGATGGTCGGGTTCGGCGGCTATCCGACCATTCCCCCGGTGCTCGCGGCGCTTGCACGTGGCATCCCGAGCGGAATCCACGAGCAGAATTCGGTGATGGGGCGCGCCAACCGGTTTCTCGCGCCGATGGTGAAGGCGATCGCCGTCTCATTCGAGGACACCAAATTCCTCGAAGGCAAGCTGATCCAGAAAAGCTACGTCACCGGAACGCCTTTGCGCGAGGGCGTGCTCGCCATGCGCGGCGGCACCTATCAGCCGCCCCAGCCCGGCAACCCGCTCAATCTCCTCTGTTTCGGCGGCAGCCAGGGCGCGCGCTTCTTCTCCGACATCATGCCGGTGGCGCTGCAATTGCTGCCACCCGATATCCGCGACCGGCTGATGGTGGTGCAGCAATGCCGGGAAGAGGACATCGATCGGGTTTTCGATGCGTATGAAGTTGCAGGTGTGGCTGCGGAACTTGCAACCTTCTTTGAGGATTTACCACAGCGCATGGCCGGGGCGCATCTTGTTGTCGCGCGCTCTGGAGCAACAACGATCGCGGAACTTGCAGCTTTAGGCCGTCCAGCAGTGCTCGTACCGTTGCCGCATTCCGTCGATAATGATCAACTAGAAAATGCCACACGCTTCGAGAAGGCTGGAGCGGGCTGGTGTTTCGAGCAGGCGATTATGACACCGGAGCGACTTGCCGGCACGCTGCGGCGCCTGTTCGAGGAACCTGCCACGCTCGCGCGCGCGGCGTCGCGCTCGAAATCATTGGCCCGATATGATGCCGTGGGGCGACTGGCCGATCTGGTCGTTACATTAGCGGAGGCGCCGGAGACGTTCACGTCCCAGCGTCCCGCCGAGGGGCACGCAAGATGAAAGAACTACAAGACGGAGAGCCACCGATCCACATTGTGGGCATCGGCGGCATTGGCATGAGCGCTATTGCCGAAGTGCTGCATGATCGTGGGGTGGCGGTCCGGGGGAGTGATTTGAAGGATGGTGCCAATGTGCGCCGGCTGCTCGCCAAGGGCATTCCGGTGCGGATTGGCCATGCGCCTGAGAATATCGAGGGCGCGCGTCAGGTGGTGCTGTCTTCGGCGGTCAAGCCTGACAATCCGGAAGTTATCGCCGCCCATGCGGCCGGCCTGCCAGTGCTGAGCCGGGCTGATTCGCTGGCCGGCCTGATGTCCGACATGCACAGCGTCTGCGTGACCGGCAGTCACGGCAAGACCACCACGACCTCGATGATTGCCTGGATCTTCGAGAAGGCCGGGCTCGACCCGACGGTCATCACCGGTGGCATCATCAACAGCTGGGGCACCAATGCCCGAATCGGACGCGGCGACTGGATGGTGGTCGAGGCGGACGAGTTGGACGGCACTTTCGTTAAGCTGCCGACCACGATCGGCGTTGTGACCAATATCGACCCCGAGCATCTGGATTATTACAAATCGCTGGATGCTCTGCATGAGGCTTTCCGGCAGTTCTTCGCACAAGTTCAGCCGGGCGGGCTGGCGATTGCCGGCATCGATCATCCGGTGGTGCGCAGCATCGTCCAGGCCAGTCCCTATCGGGACGGTCGGCGTCTCCTGACTTATGGCAAGTCCATCGATGCCGACCTGCGGCTGCTGGATGTGCGTTTCAGCGGCGGCACATTGCGCTTCGATGCTCTCCTCAGCAATCGCGTCAAAGGCGGCGAGCGCCGCTTGAGCGACGTGGTGCTGCTGCTCCCGGGCCATTACAACGCGCTCAATGCTCTGGCCGCCTTCGCCGCTGCCGCCGAAGCCGGCATCGATGAGGCGACGATCCTTGCCGCGCTCTCCAGCTTCGAAGGCGTGAAGCGCCGCTTCACGCGCGCTGGCGTTTGGAACGGCGTGGCGATCTATGACGACTACGCCCATCACCCGGCTGAGATCGCAGCGGTGCTCAAAGCGGCGCGTGCCGCCACGTCAGGCAAGGTCATCGCGCTGGTGCAGCCGCACCGCTACTCGCGGCTGAAAAACCTGTTCGATGAGTTCTGCGCCTGCTTTGCCGACAGCGACACGCTCATCGTGGCACCGGTCTATTCCGCCGGCGAGAAGCCGAACGGCATCGACAGCCGGACCCTGATTGGCGGCGTAAGCCGTCATGGCCACCGCCAGGTGCTGGAGCTGGATAGCGAACAGAGCCTGCCAACGCTCATCGCCTCGCTCGCCAAGCCCGGCGATCTGGTGATCGGCATGGGCGCCGGCACCATCACGGAATGGACCAATGCGCTGCCGCAAAGATTGGCGACGCTGAAACCAGCGCTGGATGCTGCGGAATAGGGCCAAGCGCGATCGAGCGGGCCTTCTCGTAACGGTAGGGACCGGCCACACAGCGGGTGCAGCGAGCATCTCCGTTCTGCGTACTCCTGCAACCGATCCCCCGTCTCAGGGCGAGAAATCGCAAGGACAGGGGTTCGTTCGCTCTCCCAGGGGGTTGTGCCCGGCCGGCGAAGCGCTGGGGTCCGCATGAATTCGGTCGCCGACCGCTGGAGGGACTGTGATGCCGAAGATTGACGTCGCCGCCGTGCCAGAACGCAAAGGCTCGCCCTATCCTCCACCCTTCGACGCGCCCTGTGCCAAACGCGTGCGTCAGCGGCTGGGCGATGCGGGCGGGCTAACGGATTTCGGGGTGAATCTCATGCACCTCCCGCCCGGGAATTGGTCGAGCCAGCGTCACTGGCATTCGCACGAGGACGAATTCGTCTATGTGCTCGAAGGCGAGGTGACGCTGATCGAAGACGATGGCGAGACGGTGCTGCGCGCTGGCGACTGCGCGGCCTTTCCGAAAAACACCGGCAATGGCCATCACATGATCAACAGATCGGACAGGATGGCGGTCTATCTCGAAGTCGGGTCGCGTCAGCCTGCCGATATAACCACCTGCTCCGACATCGACATGATGAGCGCCAACGCTGACGGCCGTTTTGTCCACAAGGACGGCACACCCTATCCCCAGCCCGAGAGGCGCTGACTTCTCGACGAGATCAATATCCATTCAACTGGTCCAAACCCACACGAGCCCAGCCTGCAATGAGCTTCTCTGACCTCATCACCGAGCTGCGCGCCGCTCTCCCCGAGCTGCGGGGCCGGCTGGACGCCGATCAGCCGATGGCCGACATCACCTGGTTTCGCGTCGGCGGGCCGGCGCAGGTGCTGTTCACGCCGGCGGATGAGGCCGATCTCGCCTATGTTCTCGGCCGCATTGATCCGGCGATTCCGGTGACGGTAGTCGGGGTCGGCTCCAATCTCCTGGTCCGCGACGGCGGTATCCCCGGCATTGTGGTGCGGCTCGGCGGGCGTGGCTTCGGCGGCTTTGCCGTGGAAGATGGCGGCTGTATCCGCGTCGGCACCGCCATGCCGGATATGCGCGTAGCACAAAACGCGGCGAAGGAGGGGCTTGCCGGTCTCGCCTTCTATCGCGGCATCCCCGGCACCATCGGCGGTGCGCTGCGGATGAACGCCGGGGCGCATGGCACCGAGACCAAGGACGTGCTCGTCGGGGCCCGCGCGGTGGATCGCTGCGGCAATATCCATGTGCTGAGCCTTGCCGACATGGGCTTCGCCTATCGCCACTCCAGCCTGCCGGAAGACTTTATCTTCACCGAAGCGACTTATCAGGGCACGCCCGGCGATCCGGCGGAAATCGAGCGGCAGATGGATGAGGTGACCGCGTATCGCGAGGCGCATCAGCCCATCAAAAGCCGCACCGGAGGCTCGACCTTCAAGAACCCGCCGGGCCACTCCTCCTGGAAGCTTGTCGATGCCGCGGGCTGCCGCGGCTTGCGCGTCGGCGGCGCACATGTCTCGGAGATGCACGCCAACTTCCTCATCAATGATGGCGAGGCGAGCGCCGAGGACATCGAACGTCTCGGCGAGACCGTGCGCGCCCGGGTGAAGGCAACGAGTGGCATTACCCTCGAATGGGAGATCAAGCGCATCGGCGTGCCACTGCCGGGCCAGGAAAGGGTGGAGGCGGCATGAGCGGGGCAAAGCACGTTGCGGTACTGATGGGCGGCTGGTCGGCGGAGCGCAAGGTGTCGCTCTCCTCGGGCGAGGCCTGTGCCAAGGCGCTCAAAGGCGAGGGCTACCGCGTCACCCGCATCGATGTGGGCCGCGACCTGCCGGAGCGCCTGCGCGAGCTTGCGCCCGACGTCTGCTTCAACGCCCTGCATGGCAAAGGCGGCGAGGACGGCACCATCCAGGGCATCCTCGAGACTGCGCAGATCCCCTATACCCACTCCGGCGTGCTGGCCTCGGCACTGGCGATGGACAAGGCGCAGGCCAAGATCATCTTCGCAAATGCGGGGATTCCGGTCGCCGACAGCGTCGTCATCTCCCGTGCCGAGGCCGCCAAGCGCCACGTCATACCGCCGCCTTATGTGATCAAGCCGGTGGCGGAAGGATCGAGCGTCGGCGTGTTCATCGTGCGCGAGGATCACCGCCACCCGCCCCAGGAGCTCAACTCTGCCGAATGGGGCCTCGGCGAGACGGTGATGGTCGAGCGCTATGTGGCGGGACGCGAGCTGACCTGCGCCGTCCTTGGTGAGCGCCCGCTTGGTATCATCGAAATTCTGCCCGCCGAGGGGCTCGCCTTCTACGATTACGAAGCGAAATACGCACCTGGAGGTTCAAGACACGTCCTTCCCGCGGAAATTTCACCGAATATTTACGAATTGGTACAGAAGCTAGCATTAACGGCGCATCAAGCATTGGGGTGCCGAGGCGTGAGCCGGGCCGACTTCCGGTTCGATGACCGCATAGGCGGCACCGGCGAGCTGATTTGCCTGGAGGTGAACACGCAGCCCGGTATGACGGCGACTTCGCTGGTTCCGGAGCTGGCTGCCCATTCTGGCATGACATTCGGTGAACTCGTCCGCTGGATCGTGGAGGACGCTTCTTGCAATCGGTGATCAGTCCATCAGCACCGACAATCCAAGGCTGGCAGGAAGAGGTGAAGTTTTTTCGCGCCTCCCGCCAGTCCTTCTCGCAAGGCGCAAGGGCCATCCTTGCTGCCGCGCGCCGACCTGAGGGTTCCTGGCTGGCGTGGTGCGAGAAGCGCGCCAGTCTCTTCTCCAGGCTCGGGCTCGCCGCGACGATCCTGTTCTATGCCTTGACTGCTGCCTATGCGGTTTCCCTGACCGATCGCTGGGACGAGGTGCGGCGCGTTGCGCTGGCCACCGCCAACCAGATCGCGGTCGCCGCCGGTCTGAGCATCGCCAAGGTATCGGTCGAAGGCCGCAATCACGTCACCGAAGCGCAGGTTACCGAGGCGCTCGGCGTTAAGCCCGGTGTTTCGATTTTTGCCTTCGATACCGCTGCCGCCCGCGAGCGCCTTCTGCAGAACGGCTGGGTCCGCGAGGCGCGGGTGATGCGCTTGCTCCCCTCGACGCTCGTGGTCGAGCTGGAGGAGCGCTCACCGTTCGCCATCTGGCGCGATGGCGGCCAGAGCGTGGTGATCGACGCAACCGGGCGCGTCATCACGGAGGTGCAGCCAGTGAGCTTCCCGACGCTGCCCACAGTTTCCGGCCCCGGCGCCGCCAGCCCGGCGAAAGAAATTGTGGAGATGATACGCACGCTCCCCGAGCTTGCCGCGCATGCGCGCGATATCGAGCGCATTGCCGGCCGGCGCTGGGATCTGCTGCTCGATATGGGACTGAGGGCCAAGCTTCCGGCGGGTCAGATGAAAGCCGCACTCACCGAGCTGAACGACATGGTGGCGCGCAATCCGGCCGCTTTATACGAGCTTTCCGAGATAGATTTGCGCGTCGGTTCGCAATTTACACTGAGGCTGAAAGATTCGTCGGAAGAGGGTCGCAAGAAATTTCTCTCCTGGTTTGCCAAGGCAAAGAGCAGCCGCGAGGGCACGCTTTAGAACAAATGGAGTGAAGACGCGCCACCGTTAGGCCGTCATCCCGCGAAAGGGGTGGGAATGACGAGCAGCAGGTGGCTGATACAGAACAGACATTCAGAGCGGTGCGATGCGGCAATTGCACTGGGTCTGGCTGTAGCGGGGTTAAACTTGCGAACGAAAGCTCGCAAATCTTCAGGGCATGAGCGGGTGGCCGTCGTCCTTGACGTGGGCACGCACAAAATGTGCTGCCTGGTCGCGCGGCTTTTGCCTGCGCCCCGCTTCCAGGACGCGCCGGCCTCATTCTCGCGCATCCAGATTCTCGGTCAGGGCTATCAGCGCTCGCGCGGCATCGCCGCCGGTCGGATCGCCGACATGCACGCGGCGGAGCGCACGATCCGCAGCGTGGTCGCTCAGGCCGAGCGCTCCGCCGACGTTACGATAAACGAGGTCTATGTCACGGCCTCCTTCGGCCCGCTTTACAGCGACAGCTTTGCCGCGAGCGTCGATCTGCCTGCCGGGTCGGTGACCACCCGCGACATGCACCGGGTGATGCGCGCGGCGCGCGAATATGCGGGGCGCGGCGGCAAGACCGTGCTGCATGCCGCACCTTACGGCTATACGCTCGGCTATGAGGCCGGCATTACCGATCCGCTCGGTATGATCGGGGATGCGCTCAAGGTCGATGTGCACGCCGTGGCGGTCGATCCGCTTCCCCTGCGTAATCTGAGGCACTGCATCGAGCGCAGTCATCTCGCTGTTGCGGGCGTCTCGGCGGCGGCGTTCACCAGCGCCAAGGCCGTGGTCACCGATGCGGAGGCGCAAGCCGGTGTCACCTGCATCGACATGGGCGCCGGCACCACCGGGGTCTCGGTGTTCGTCGGGGGGAATCTGGTTCATTGCGACATGATCGGGATCGGCGGCAACCACATTACCAATGACATTGCCGATGCGTTCTCGCTTTCCCTCGCCGAGGCCGAACGGCTGAAAACGCTCTACACCTCCCTTATCACCGGGCCGGCCGACCATCACGACGGCGTGCCCGCGAAGGGTGACGATCACCACAGTGATCAATCTTTCTGTCAGCTCTCCAAAGCAGACCTTTCCGATGTGGCGCGAATCCGTCTAGAGGAGATGTTTGTAGAAGTCCGTGACCGGCTGCGGGCGACAGGCATGATGCCCTTGTCCGGCCAGAAGCTGGTGCTCACGGGCGGTTCGAGCGAGTTGCTAGGGGCGGCCGAGCTGGCAGCGCAGATTTTCGGTAAACAGCCAAGGCATGGGCGGCCGAAGCCCGCCGCTGGCTTGCCGAAGCAGGATGCAAACCCCGCCTTCTCCGCACCTTTGGGTCTGTTGGTCCATCTTCTCGAAGACGACCATAGCATCGGCGTAGGCGTGACACCTGAGATTATCCAGGCGAGCCAGGGTTATCTGGCGCGCGTCGGCCAATGGCTCAGGGAAAGCTTCTGATTGAGAAAGCATCAATCGGGCGAGGCGGGAAGGCCGCGGGCAGGACACACGGGAATGAAAGCGACGAGGCTGCCATGAGTATCAATCTGAAACTACCGGCGCTGTCGGAGCTGCGGCCGCAAATCACGGTGATCGGTGTCGGCGGGGCTGGCGGCAATGCCGTCAACAACATGATCCAGTATGGGCTCGACGGTGTCGAGTTCATCGCCGCCAACACCGATGCGCAGGCGCTGTCCATGTCGGCAGCCGGCTGCCGGGTGCAGATGGGCATCAACATCACCGAGGGGCTGGGCGCAGGCTCGCGGCCTGAGATCGGCGCCGCGGCGGCAGAAGAAGCCATCGATGAGCTGCGCTCACACATCGAGGGCGCGCATATGCTGTTCATCACCGCCGGGATGGGCGGCGGCACCGGCACCGGGGCGGCGCCGGTGATCGCGCGTGCGGCCAAGGAAGCCGGCATTCTCACCGTCGGCGTGGTCACCAAGCCGTTCGAGTTCGAAGGTCAGCGGCGCATGCGCGTCGCCAATGACGGGATCGCGACGCTCGCGCAATTTGTCGATACGCTGATCGTCATCCCCAATCAGAACCTGTTCCGTATCGCCAACGAAAAGACCACCTTCGCCGACGCCTTCGGGCGCGCCGACGACGTGCTCAAATCGGGCGTCTCCTGCATCACCGACCTGATGGTGAAGGAAGGCCTGATCAACCTCGATTTCGCCGACGTCCGTGTCGTCATGCAGAATATGGGCACGGCGCTGATGGGCACGGGCGAGGCCGAGGGCGACAAGCGCGCATTGCGGGCAGCCGAGGCGGCGATCGCCAATCCGCTGCTCGATGAAGTGTCGATGCGTGGCGCCAAGGGCCTCTTGATCTCGATCACCGGCTCCTTCGATATGACGCTCTATGAGGTGGAGGAAGCCGCCTCGCGCGTTCGCCGGGAGGTCGACCCGGACTCAAATCCCGATATCAACATCATTGTCGGCGCAACCTTCGATCATTCGATCGAGGGTCGCATCCGCGTGTCGGTGGTGGCGACCGGCATCAATGTGGGCCAGCAGATCCAGGGCGGCCGCTCCGACGAGCAGCGCCCGGCCAGACTGGTCGACCAAATCGGCTCGGCGGCGTCGCAAACCCGCGAGGCGGAGAACCCAGCGAATCGCGCTGGTCACGATCCGGCTCCAGAGAGCTGGCAGGGCTCGGGCAATGTCACCATCGAGCCGCGAGCGCCGAAGTATCTTGTGAACAATTCCGGCCGCAAGCCGCACACACCGCCTCCGGCGCAGTTCCAGCCGGCTCCGCCCGCCAAGCCGATCAGGCCGCCACGCCGGCCTTTGACCGGCAGGGACTTTCCCGAGCTCGCCGAGCACGAGGCGGAGATGCAGAGCCGTTTCGGCCCCTCGCATCAGTTCAAGCGCAAGGGCGGGCTGCTCGACTGGGTAACCGGTCGCGGCCGGCCGCAGGAAGCTGCCAATAACGACCGCTTGCCGCCTTCCCTGGAATCGCCGCGCCCGCGCGATGAGCCTGGCAACCACCCCGGTTCCGACAGCCACGCGTCGGAGACTGACAATGGCGCGGAACGTGATCAAAAGGCAACAGGACGCGGGCGAAGCGCAGACGAGCCCTTTGAGATGCCAAAATTCCTCAAGCGCCCGATGGGCTAACCACCCCTGGCCGGAACCCTTGGAAACGGCCCGTTTACCATGATTTTGGATTGCGCTTGGACGCCCTCTTAGGGGGGCGTCCGGCGCATTTGCGCGCTCCGGCCCTGGTTTTGTTTCAAATCGTAACAGACTGTAACCAAGCGTGATTTGCCGCTCACGAAGGCGCAGCGCTAAGTTCGCCGTGGTTCGGGGGTGATGAGGAAACGCAGGTCCTGCCGCAAGAATATAACAGGCGGTATTAAGGACCAGACCGGGGGGCCGGTCGCGTTCCGGAAAACGTCATCTCCCATCATTCGGGGGAACAGGACCGCAGCGGGGATTGGTCCTGTCCGTTGGGGAAAACGACGGCGACATGAAGACACTCTCGGGGGGCCGGCAAACGACGATAGAAGAAGATATCGTCCTGTCTGGCATCGGCGTTCACAGCGGTAAATCCGTCTCCGTAATCCTTCATCCAGCAGAATCCGACACCGGCTGGGTGTTTCTCGTACCTACCTCAGATGGCGACTTCTCGCAAATCCGCGCTGACTACCGCCGGGTCTCGAACGTCACCCTCTGCACCGTCCTCAGCGATGGCAATGGCGCTTCGGTCGCGACGGTCGAGCACCTGCTGGCAGCGCTCCGCGGCGTCGGTATCGACAATGTCGAGATCGAGATCGAGGGCGGCGAACTGCCGATCCTCGACGGTAGCGCTGCTCCGTGGGTCGACGCGATCGACGAAGTCGGCCTGCGTGTACTCGACGAGCCACGCCGCTGGATCAAGATCCTCAAGCCCATCCGCTACGAAGAAGGCAAGTCCGTCGCCGAGCTGCGCCCCTATGACGGCTGCCGCTACGACGTCGAGATCGACTTCGAATCGCCCTTTATCGGCCGCCAGCGGATGACTATCGACGTTACGCCGCACGCTTTCCGCAAAGAGCTCTCCCGCGCCCGCACCTTCGGCTTCATGAAGGACGTCAAGCAGCTCTGGGCTGCTGGCCGTGCGCTTGGCTCTTCGCTGGAGAACACCGTCGCTATCGGGGAGGATCGTATCCTCAATCCGGAAGGGCTGCGCTACCCGGATGAGTTCGTTCGCCACAAGACGCTCGATGCAGTCGGCGATCTGGCTCTGGCTGGCGCTCCGATCCTTGGCGCGTTCCGCTCCGTACGGGGTGGACACCGCATCAATACCATGATGGTCAAGGCGCTCCACGAGAACCGTTCCAGCTGGACCTATGTCGAGGCGGAAACCCCGCGTTACCGCGAGACCGGCCATGCCGAGATCGGCGTTGCCCTGCAGCCGGCTTTCGCTGCGGATCGCGGCTGATTGCTAAACACGCGTCCCTTGGCCGCCCGCTTCCCCATGAGCGGGCGGTCGCGTCTTCAGGGACGCACTCGAGGCCTGGGGAAACTGAGCAAAAAAACACCACAATCCCCATGTTCCGTCAGAAGCAACTCGCGCTAAATTCGCCAGGCACTTTCGGCCTGGGCAAAGCCCCGCAGTGCTGGGGAAGGTCGCAATAGGGGGTTTGAAGAGCATGAGCTTTCGACATCTCGCGCTTGCGACCGTTCTGCTGGGCGCTTCCCTGCAGCTTTCGGCGTGCGCTTCTTTTTCCGGGATGTTCAGCGCCGAGGAGAAGAAGGTCGAGGAAAAGCCCGCCGACGTGCTCTACAGCGAAGGCGACACCGCGATCAACAAGGGGGACTACTCCAAGGCTGCGGAACGCTTCGAGGAGGTGGATCGCCAGCACCCCTATTCCAATGAAGCGCGCGAATCCATGATCATGGCGGCCTTTGCCTATCAGAAGGCCGGCAAGCTTCCGGAAGCCGTCGCTGCGGCTCGTCGCTATCTGACGCTGCATCCAGGCAGTAAGGAAGCCCCGCTCGCCCAGTACATCATCGCTACCGCCTATTACGACCGCATCAACGATCCAACGCGCGACCAGGCCGACACCAAGAAGGCCGTGGTGGAGCTCGAGACGCTGGTCAACCGCTATCCGGACAGCCGCTACGCAGCGGAGGCACGCAAGCGCATCCGTCTTGCGCGCGACGTTCTTGCCGCCTCGGAAATGAATGTCGGCCGCTGGTATCAGAAGAAGGCTCAATACCTCGCGGCGATTAACCGCTTCCGCGTTGTCGTCAGCGACTATCAGAACACCGCTCATGTCGAGGAGGCGCTCGCGCGTCTCACAGAGTGCTATTACGCTCTCGGTGTCGTCAACGAAGCACAGACGGCCGCTGCCGTGCTCGGCCACAACTTCCCGGACAGCAAGTGGTATAAGGATTCCTACGGGCTGCTGACCGCCAATGGCCTGACACCGCGCGAAGACTCCGGCTCCTGGATCAGCCAAGCCTGGAAGACGACGGTGAGCAATCTCACCGGATCCAAGACCACCGCCTCCCAATAGCGCGCGCGGGTCTCGTCTCTCAAGACAACAGTCTCCGGCTTGACGTCTCTCGATCACTGTTGCTGCTGAATTGCGGCCTGTTGCGATTGACGCGGGCTGTCGCCGCCAGCGGCGTAACTGTTTTTCCCAATTATGAGGCTAGGGCGGCTTGCACGCATCGCAAGTCGTGGCCAAAAGGTGCATTCTAACCGCCTCCTGCATCCCTCATCTTGATCCGACGAAAGCCAAAGCACTTCGTCCGGCCCGTGGCACTAAATTTCAATGACCTTTCATACCCTTATGGGATAATATTTTTATTTGATTATAAAAAGGACAGAAAGGCGTGTCCGATCGATGTGCGAAAAACCGACAGTGCGTTTCCGCACAAACTCAGCACAAAAGTTGAGCCCAACAAGCGGCGTACAACTCCAGCGATTAAAACCGCGGGCGAATGGTGTTTTTTTCATTCAACGGAATGCATCCTATGCCGGACACGCCGAACGGAAGTCTTTGCTGAAGCGTTAGAGCCATGCTAACAGCCTATAAAATTTAAGAAAATTGGACAATGAAACCGTCTGGCACCGTTCTCATCCTATCGCACGCGACGACAGAGTGGCGCGCGGGGATGGCTGTGCTGACGGCTCAGCAGCCCGGCTATCGCGTCTTGCATTTCAAGACAGCGGGCGAGGCAGCGGCGATCCTGAGCGATGTCCATGTGGATGTTGTCGTCGCGGAAGAGGGCGAAGAGGGGGGCGACGGCGTGGCCTTCCTAGCGGGGCTGCAGGACACCCATCCCGAAATTATTCGCGTGCTCGTGCTCGGCGCCAAATCCAGCTCCTCGCGCAAAGCGATGCGGGCGGCCGCGGCCTATCAATTCCTGCGCAAGCCGGTTGATGCGGGCCAGCTGGCTCTTGTCGTGCAGCGCGGCTTGGAAGCGCGCGAGCTTACCCGCCGCCAGCGCCTGCTCGCCCGCGAATTTCAGCTTTCCGAGGACTGGCTGGAGTTCGGGTTGCAGCCTTTGCCAGGGGAGCGCCGGAATTTCGAGAAGCTCGTCTATGTCAGCGAAAAAATGGCGGCGCTCTGCGATCTGGCGCTTGAGGCGGCCCGCACTGACCTGCCCGTTCTTATCGAGGGGGAGATCGGCACTGGCAAGGAGCTCTTGGCGCGCGCCATTCATTTCCACTCCGCCCGCCGCGACGGTCCGCTGCTTGTGCAGACCTGCAACGCCGTCGCCGGCAGTTCGCTGGAAGCGGAGCTGTTCGGGCATGAAGCCGGTGCACTACCCGGCATGAAAACGGCGCGCACCGGCGTTCTGTGCGCCGCCGATGGCGGGACCATCCTGCTCGAGGAGATTTCCGAGCTCGCGAAACCGCTGCAACTCAGTCTGCTGCGCTTCCTGCAAACCGGCGCGGTGAAGCCGGTCGGCTCCGATCGCACCGAGAATTGCAATGTTCGCGTCGTGGCTGCATCCAGCCGGCCGCTGAAAACGCTCGTGAACGAGGGCGAATTCCGTCAGGATCTGTATTTCCGTTTGCGTGGGTTTGAGCTCGAGGTGCCCCCGCTCAGAGAGCGGCCCGAGGACATTCCGGTGCTCGCGGAGTTCTTTACCGCCAAGCACGGCCAGGCGATGGAGCGCAAGATCCTCGGCATTTCCGCCAACGCCCTTGAGAAGCTCGCCGCCTACGACTTTCCAGGCAATGTGCGCGAGCTGGAGAATGAGATTCGGCGCATGGTCGCGCTCGCGAAAGACAACACCTATCTGACGACAGCGCTGATGTCGCCCGCGCTCCTTACAGCTTCCGGCCGCAAGTTTTTCGGCCCCAAGGCGGCCTTCGCCCCGGCTGGCCATACCCTGAAGGAGAAGATCGAGAGCCTGGAGAAGCATCTGGTGCGCGACGCCTTGGCCCGTCACAAATGGAATCGCAGCCGGGTCGCCGAAGAGCTCGGCCTCTCACGAGTCGGGCTCGCCAATAAGATTCGCCGCTACGGCCTCAATGACCAGCATAGTAACGGCATGCATTGAAGCCTTCGAAAGGGCCCGGTGACTATTCGGCGCCTTCCCAACCGGCGATTGGTCATCTTCTCTGCAGAGCAGGCTGAAAGGTGCTTGGCGCTTGCCTCCTCTCCGACGTCATCCGCTTCGTGTTCGGTCCCGTGAGGTTGGCGAGAGCCTGTTTTGGCGCCTGGGAGCCGAGGCATTTGAGTCTGGTATGATTATAGTCGCGAACCCCGCAAGGGCTGGAGCTGGCCAAGCTCTTCAACCAGAAGTGCTTCGTCCTCGCTGGCGAGACAACGCAGATCCAGCCAGAGCCGCCCTTCCTCCAGCCGCCCGATCACCGGCACCCTGAACCCGCGCAGGCGTTTCGCCAATGTTTCGAGGCTGGCGGCGTCGGCCGGGCGCTGGCGCTGGAGCCGCAGGGTCAGCGCCCAGCTCGGCATCAGGTCAAGGGGCAGTGCGCCGGAGCCGATCTGGCTGCGGCAGGGCTCGACATCGAGGCGCAAAGACCGCTCGCCAAGCGAAATGGCGAGGGCGCGCATGAAGGCGGCGCGCCACCGCCTCGATGTCCTCCGCGGGCCGGGCGAGCAGGGCAATGGTCGGCAGCTGAGAGCGTAGCCTGTCGGGGTCGGCGTAGAGCTTCAGCGTGGCTTCCACCGCCGCGAGGCGCAATTTGTCAAGGCGCAGGGCGCGTTTGAGTGGATGCTTGGCAATGCGCCAAATCAGCTCGCGCTTGCCGGCGATGAAACCGGCCTGCGGTCCGCCGAGCAGCTTGTCGCCGGAGAAGGTCACGGCACCGACACCAGCGGCAATGGCCTCGGCCGCGGTCGGCTCATGGGGGAGGCCGTAGCGCCGCAGATCGACCAGTGTGCCCGAGCCGAGGTCTTCGACGACCGGAATGCCGTGTTCCTTCCCGAGCAAGGCGAGGGTGGGGGCATCGACCGCGGCGGTGAAGCCTCTTACCGCGTAATTGGAGGTATGCACCTTCATGATCAGCGCCGTGTCCGGGCCGATGGCGCGTGCATAGTCACCCAGATGGGTGCGGTTGGTGGTGCCAATCTCGACGAGCTTGCAGCCGGCCTCGCGCATGATATCGGGAATACGGAACGCGCCGCCGATCTCGACCAGCTCGCCGCGCGAGACAATCACCTCGCGTCCGCTTGCCAGCGCCTTCAGCAGCAGGAAAACCGCCCCGGCATTGTTGTTCACCGCCAGGGCGCCCTCGGCACCCGTCAGGCGCGTGAGCCAGGGTTCGATGTGGGTGTCACGCTCGCCGCGTTTGCCTTCCGCGAGGTCGTATTCGAGCGTTGTCGGGTGGCGCATCGCCTCAAGCGCGGCGGCTGCGGCCTCCTCCGCGAGCAAGGCGCGGCCGAGATTGGTGTGCAGCACCGTGCCGGTAAGATTGATCACCCGGCGCTGGGACGGCGCGAAGAACGCCTCCAGTTTCTCCTGGCAGAATTGCGCAACAGCAGCGGGTTCGGCCGCGATAAGGCCCTCGCGAATGGCGGCAGCGGCATCGCGGGCGGCATCGCGCAAGGGAACCCGGCCAAAGCGCTCCGCGAGCGCCGCCATCTCTGGCCAGCCAAGCATGGCATCGATGGAGGGCGGGGTGCGCCTGCCGCCGCTCTTGGCACTCGCGGCGGTCACGATGCGCCTCCGCAACTGCTGAACGGCAAAGCCCCCTCACCCGGCCGCCTGTGGGCGTCTGCCCTCTCCCGCGAGGGGAAAGGGCTGCGCGAAGCGCCGGGTGAGGGGTTGCGCCCTATCGGTCGTCCGTAACCCCTCACCCCAACCCTCTCCCAACGGGAGAGGGAGCCGGCACTGCCGTCGGAGAGGCGGGAGACAAAGATCGAGGCCGGGATGGGAGCTGAGCCCGCCTCAATGCCCCTGCAGGAAGGGGTTCGGCGCGTGGCGCTTATATCCGCTTTCGCTGACAAGAATGTCCAGGCCGAAGCTGGCGAGATCGTCGGCGAAAGGCTCCGCATGGGGTTCTTTGATGGCATAGAACAGCTTGGAATAGGAGCCGCAGGCGTTGCAGGTCGCGGCCTTTACCCCGCCACCTGCGCCCTCGATCTCCTCATAGGCGAGCTTCTTCTCGTCGCCGCACACAATACAGTTCACTCGCACATGATTCCAGGCCGAACAGCACAAGGAGCATGTCAGATAACGACGGCCGTAAGCCTCATCGGCAACCACGATCCCGCCGACGGGCGGCGAACCGCAGGCCGGACATAGGCCCTTGGCTTCGAGCGGCCGTACCGTCTTCGGATCGAGTTCTGCGGCATACTGAGCGAATTCCACTTGCAAGGCTGGGTTGGCGCTGAAGCAGGCGCCGGTCCGGAAATCTCATTGCGGCCAGGTTCGGCTTTGCTCTCCTTATCGGTCCTGTTCTGTCCAGCCGGTTTCGTCACCGTCGGGTTGCGCCTGCTTTGCGGCACCCGGATTGGCCTGATCTTGCGTCTGAGGTTTTTTTGCACCGGGTTCGCCTTGCATCGGTTGTGTTTGGTTCTGCGCCGCGGCGGCGGTGCTCAGTAGCAACAGAGCGGCAATCGGAGCGATAAAACGCGGTGTCGGACGTCCTCCGGTTTGCAAGCCGCTGGCAATTTCAACCGCGGCTTGCCAATTTCTCTGTAATCGACCTTAACAGAACGAAACATGCTTTGTTCCCCGCGGGTCACCCCGCCGGAATCAAGGCCAGAGCCGGTGAAATTCATGCTGAATATGATTCCCCTCGACGAACGGACGCTCATCGCCGGGCAGATACAGCCGGCCGATCTGGAGCACGTCGCCAAGGCCGGCGTGCGGCTGGTGGTCAACAACCGTCCCGACGGCGAAGCGCTCATGGGCCAGCCGCGCGCGGCAAAGCTCGAGGAGGCCGCACGCGACCAGGGTCTCGCCTTCATGAACCTGCCCTTTACCATGCACACGCTGACGCCCGATCATGTGGCGCAGTTCGCCGCCGCGCTGAAGGCAACGGACGGGCGGGTGCTCGCTTATTGCCGGAGCGGCTCGCGCTCTAGCCTCTTATGGGCCGCGGCGCAGGTCGCCTCAGGTGCCGATGTCGATGCGGTGCTCGCGCAAGCGCAAAATGCCGGCATCGACCTCGCCCAGGCGCGCGCGCTGATCGAGGGGCTTGGCCACGCCGCGGCAGGGCAGGCCGGTACGGACGCGGCTCCGCAGGGCTAAGCCCCGCGTGACTTGCAGATTCTGTCATGAAATCGCGCAAGTGCTCCGTTATTTGGTGAGCGCCATGAGGCGTTTAGCTAGGGGGAGCAACAATGGCAGGACCGACAGCAAAGCCGTTTCTCAAATCGTTTCTGTTTGCCGCGATCGTATTCATTGTCTGGGTCGCCGCGATGTTTCTGACGCTTGGAGCGCCCGGCACGCCCGAAGGTGCGGGGCGCGTTGTCGGGCACATTCTGTTCGTCGTGCTGATTCCCGCCTTGATCACGGCGCTGTGGGCGAGGTTCTCCGGCAGGGCCTGGTCGATCTGGCGGATCGGCATTACCTTTTTCGTTCTTCTCGTCCTGATCGCCTTCCTCAGCTTTGCCGGGCGGCTAAACAACACGAATACCGCGGGTCTTGAGCGCGCTATCCAGTCGGATGACAGCTTGGCGCTCCGCAACACTGCCGCTTAGCCGCACTCAGAATCCATAGACCGCCTTCGCCACGGCAAAAGTATTGGCGTAGGCCGCGACCGATATGCCGATCGGGTCGGCATAGCCGCCGCCGGTTGCCATACTGAGCGGAATGGCGGCGCGGGCAAAGCTCTCGAAGACAACGCGGTCGCGCGCCGTCAAGCCGGCATAGGTGAGGGCGAGCCGCCCGAGCCGGTCCTCGGCAAGCGCGTCGACGCCGGCCTGATAGAGCACGAGGTCCGGGCGGAAGGCGAGCACCGCCTCCAGCCCTTCATGCAGGCGGCGCAGATAGGCGCTCATCTTCGGTGCCGTCGGGCAGGGCGATATCGAACGTCGAGGCGACCTTGCGGAACGGGAAGTTCTTCTCGCCATGCATGGAGAACACAAACACATCGGTACGGCCGGCGAGGATCGCGGCGTTGCCGTCGCCCTGGTGCACGTCCAGATCGATGATCGCCACGCGGGCAGCTAACTTCTCATCGAGCGCTGTCAGCGCTGCGATGGCGAAATCGTTGAACACACAATAGCCCGAGCCGAAATCGGTGTGAGCATGGTGCGTGCCGCCAGCGAGCTGGGCGCAAAAGCCATGGGCCAGTGCTGCGCGCATCGAGGCAACTGCCCCGCCCATGGTGGCAAGCACCCGGTGGGTCAGATGCTCACTCCAGGGAATGCCAATGCGGCGCATGGCGTCTGCCGGCAGACCGCCAGCGAGGAAGGCGTCGATATAGGCGGGTGCGATGCGCGCGCTCGAGGTCGCCGCGGCTTGCAAGTGGCGACAGCTCAAGCTGCCAGGGCGCAACGATCCCCTGTTGCAGCAGCGCCTCACGCAGCAGCCGGTTTTTGCCCGTCGGAAAGCGATGGCCAGGCGGCAGCGGGATGTTGAAGACGTCGGCATAGTAGAAATGCATGCGCTCAACTTTAGCGCATACCGTCCACCAGCGTAACGCCGCTTAAGCCGCCTTGCGAGCCGACTGCTAAGATAGCTTCTCGGGGTGCTTCTTGCCCTTCTCGTAGGTCTCGTAGACGATCACCGGGATCTTCACATCGCCTAGATGCTTCTCGATCAGCGGCTCGACCTCGCTCCAATCCAGTCCGCCGACACCGGTCGCCAGCCGCGGCAGGGCCAGCGACTTGATGTCTTCCTTCTCGATCAGTGCGCGAAGCTCCTTCAGCGCATGGCCAACATTATGAGCCGTCGCCTTGCCGGGATGGGCTTTGTTGTCCAGGGCCGGCTCCTGGGTCATCAGATTGACGACGACCTTCTCTGCCCCGGCCCACAGCCAGGCGTGACCGGCCTTGGGATGCTGGAGTTGGCAGTAATGGCGGAAGTCCTTGGCCATCGCCGGAAACCGCTCGCGCAGCGCAAGCGCCAGCCCCTGATTGAAATGGTCATTCGGAGCAACGCCGTGCGCGATGGCCTGCGCTTCGCTGAGAAGAATGTCGCCGGAGGCCTTGGTGATCATTTTTACCCTTCTGTTTCTGTCGATCTGTCCTTAACGAATTTTGAGCCCCCGGCACGAAATCGGCATTGATTTGGCGCAAGGCCGACCAGCCTCCCGCCATGCAAGCCCATTGCCAAGTCCGTTTCGCGAGCACATCTTCTCCCACGACCTTCCGTTCTGTTTCGTTCTTCCCACGCACGAAGCAGGCTTCCCTCCAGGAAAGCTCCCCGATGCCTGTCTTTGATGCTCGCACGACCGCCCTCGTTCTCATCGATCTCCAGAACGGCACCATCGGCACGCCGCTCGCGCCGCGCTCGGGCGCTGAGGTGCTGGCGACGGGACAGGCTCTTGCAACGCGGTTTCGCTCGGCTGGCGCTGTTGTCGTGCTCGTCCGCGTGGCCTTTGCCGAGAATTTCGCTGATACGCCGAGTCAAAATGTCGATCAGCCCTTGAGGCGGCCGGAGAAGGGGCTGCCGGCAAGCTGGAGCGCGCTCGCAGACGGCCTTGCCCAGCCCAGTGACCTCGTCATCACCAAGCACCAATGGGGTGCGTTTTACGGCACGGAGCTCGACCTGCAACTGCGCCGGCGCGGCATGCGCACGGTCGTGCTCGGCGGGATCGCCACCAATTTCGGCATAGAGTCGACGGCGCGCCAAGCCTGGGAACACGGCTATGACCTGTACCTCGTCGAGGATGCCTGCGCCAGCATCTCGGAGGAACTGCACAATATGGCTTTCCAGCACATCTTCCCACGGATCGCGCGTATCGGAACGAGCGACGCCATCAGCTTTGCGGCAAGCTGAGATGCAGTTTACGCCTCGCCGTTCGGGGTCCTCGCGGCTCGCGCCGCTCGGCAGCCGGGGTATTGGCACGCAATGGGGGGTCTTGCTCGGACTTTCGGTGCCGCTCGTCCTGATCCTTGAAGCCATACACCTGCCCGCCGCTCTCCTGCTTGGGCCGATGATCGCGGCGATCGTTATTGGCGCGGCCGAAGGCACGGTGCGGGTGCCGACCATTGCCTTCGCCCTTGCGCAAGGGGTGGTCGGCTGCATGATCGCACGCGCCATGCCGCTGTCCATCGTGGCAAGAATTCTGCAAGATTGGCCGGTGTTTCTTGCAGGCGTCATCTCGGTGGTTGCGGCGGCAACGGCACTGGGCTGGCTCTTGGCCCGCTGGCAGGTACTGCCCGGGACGACCGCAATCTGGGGCTCGGCGCCGGGCGCGGCTTCGGCGATGGTTATCATGGCCGATGCTTTCGGGGCCGATGTGCGCCTGGTCGCCCTTATGCAATATCTGCGCGTCGTCTGCGTGACGATAATCGCCACAATTGTTGCGCGGATTTTTGTCGGTGCCTCGGGCGGAGCGCTGCCGCAAATTGTATGGTTCCCCCCCGTCTTGTGGATGCCCTTTCTGGAGACGGTGGCGGTTGCGGTGATCTGCGCCCTGTTGGCCAGACAGCTGCGCATTCCCGGCGGATCGCTGTTCTTACCGCTGCTTGCCGCCGTGGTGCTGCAGGACGCTGCGGGCATGAAGATCGAGTTGCCGCCCTGGCTCCTTGCGGCGAGCTACGCGGTAATCGGCTGGAGCATCGGTCTGCGCTTCACGCGGTCGATCCTCGTTTACGCCGCCCGCGCTTTTCCGCGCCTGCTCGGCTCGATCCTGGTCCTCACCGGCATATGCGGCTTGTTTTCCGGCATTCTCGTTATTGCCAAGGGGACCGACCCATTGACCGCCTATCTCGCCTTCAGTCCAGGCGGCGCGGACGCGGTTGCCATCATCACCGCATCGAGCAATGTCGACCAGCCATTCGTCATGTCGATGCAGATTGCCCGCTTTCTCCTTGTGCTTTTCCTGGGGCCCAGTCTCTCCCGTTTCATTGCCAGGCGGTCTACGGCGCCGGTTACGCCGCCCGCGCAGGTGCAGGAAGAACGGCGCGACGCGATTCCGCCGGAGTGACCGCCCGGTTGATCCGGTGCTTTTCACGTGCGAAGCATGGTCCCATCGACAAAACAGCGTCGGGGACCGTTGTTGATGCAAGCTCCGCAATACCGTCGGGCAGAGCGACTGGCCGATAACGCCGTCCATGTGGTCGGCGTGGCACTGGGGATTGCGGGCGCACTGCGCCTCGCCACGCTGATGCAGCATCTCAACTCGTTCGCCGAGCAACTGGCGATGGCGGTCTATTCGATCGGGCTTGTCACCATGCTGGCTGTGTCCGCAGCCTACAATATGTGGCCGCCAACACCCCTCAAATCGTGGCTGCGCCGGTTCGACCACAGCGCCATCTATGTCATGATCGCGGGATCGTATACCCCCTTCATAGTGCAGGTGCCCGATGGCTGGACCGCATTCGCGCTGCTCAGCGTGGTGTGGGGGGTCGCGCTTATCGGTTTGATCTTCAATCTGGCCGCGCCCAGTCACCTCGAGCGGCTCTCGATCGTCCTCTACCTTGCGCTTGGCTGGAGTGGCCTTGCGGCCTATCACGACCTTGGCTCGGTCCTCGATGGCGCGACGTGGATCCTGCTTGCCGCGGGAGGACTGATCTACTCGGCCGGCGTCGCATTCCACCTCAGCGAGTCACTGCCGTTTCACAACGCGATCTGGCATGTATTCGTGCTGGGTGGAGCCCTTACCCACTATGCTGCCGTACTCGGCCTCGTACCGAGCCCAGCAAGCGGATAAGACCCTGGGCTGCGTCAGGAAGCGGCAACCGCAAGGCTTGCGGCCAGGACCTCGTCCATGGCATCGGCAAGCCTGTCGGCATGGTTTATCGTCACGCAGAGCGGCGGCCGGATCTTCAGCACATTGCCATATTGCCCGGCCGCCCCGATCAGGATGCCGCGCTCGCGAAGGTCATTGACCATGGTGACAGCGAGCGTGGGATCGGGGTCGCGGAAATCTCCGCCTTTGGAGAATTCGACGCCGACATAGAGGCCCGCGCCGCGCACCGCGCTGATGACCGGGTAGCGCAAAGCGAGATCATCGAGGCGCTTGCGCAGATGCGCCCCGACGAGGGCGGCGTTCCCGATCAGCTCGTCCTCCTCGATGGCATTGAGCACCGCCAGGCCCGCCGCGCCTGCGGCTGGCGAGGAGGCGAAGGTATTGAAATAGCCGAAATCCTCGATGAAGGCGGTGAGCAGCTCCGGCCGGGTCACCACACCGCCGATCGGATAGCCATTGCCCATCGGCTTGCCCATGGTGACGATGTCGGGCGTCACGCCGTGGCGGGCGAAACCCCACATGCCGGCGCCGGTGCGGCCAAAGCCCGGCTGCACCTCGTCGGCGATGAACAGGGCGCCGCCTTTACGTATTTTCTTCACCGCGGGGGCGAGAAAGCCCGGCGGGTCGGCAAACACGCCGTCGCTGGAGAAGATGCTGTCGACGATCAGGCCGGCCGGGCGGATGCCATCAGCTTGCAGCGCCTCCATCGCCGCACCGACCGCATCGGCAAAGCCCTTGCCCAAATCGCCGGGATGGAGGCGCGGGTCGGGGGCGGCGACCATACGCACATGCGGCGGCGGCCCCCCCTTCTTGTAGGATGAGGGTGAGATCTCGGTCACGGCGGTGGTGTTGCCGTGATAGGCAGCCCGGGTGACGATGAAGCCGGTGCCGCCACTTGCCTTCTTCGCGATCCTGAGCGCGAGATCATTGCTCTCACTGCCGGTACAGGTGAAAACCACATTGCTGAGGCCCGCAGGGAACAGCTTCAACAGCTTCTCCGCATAATCATGAACAATGTCATAGAGATAGCGGGAGTGCGTGTTGAAGGCGGCGAGCTGCGTCGAGACCGCCTCGACCACTTTGGGATGGCTGTGACCGACGGTGGGGACATTGTTGTAAAAGTCGAGATAGGCACGCCCGTCCGAGGCGTAGATGTAAGCGCCCTCGGCGCGCTCGATGCGGATCGGATGCTCGTAGACGATCACCGATGCCGCGCCAAAGCTCTTGCGCCGACGTTTAATGAGGTTCGCCACATCTCTTTCGAGGGTGCCTGGCTTTGCCTCGCGAAAGGCGTTGAGGGCGAGAATTTCCTGGGTATTGCTGGTCATTGGCGTCAGCCCTCGTTTCCGGCCATTGCCGGCGCGTGCTCGGCCAGAAAGGCGCTAGCGAGCGCCACCGTCCCTTCCGTATAGCCTTTGCCAAGCTGTTGTGCTGTGGGCGTCTCGGAATGCGAGGCGATCCAGGCGGTGAGCAACACACGCCGCAGCATGATGAAAGTGGGAATGATGGCTGTCTCTTCGTCCGAGAGCGGCGTCACCGTGCGATAGCCGGCGATCCAGGCAGTCAGCAGCTCCGGGATGTAGGGCTCGTGCTCGAGAAAGCTGATGGCGGCGGCAAAATCGTAGAGGTACCAGCTGAAGCCGCAATCGTCGAAGTCGATGACGCAGAGACGGTCGCCATCGATCAGCAGGTTGGCGCAGCGCAGATCAGCGTGGATCAGGCCGAACCTGTCGGGTGTCTCGCCATAAGCGGCAAGCTTGTCCTGCAGCAGCGCGGCGGTGCGCTCCAGGATCGCGCGCCCCTCGGGCGTCAGGCCGATGCCCTCGCGCCAATCGCCCCAAAGCGGACGCCCGCCGAGCGTGGAGTCGAAATTCCAGACCTTGCGGACAAAGCCGGGTGGTGGTGTCCAGCCGCGCACATGGTTGTGCAGCCGCGCGCTGATGGCGCCGAGCTCATGAAACCAGCGGGCGAGGCCGCAGGCTTCATCCGGCTCGCTGCCGGGGATCAGCTCGAAGGCGACGACATGGCGGACCGTGCCGTCCTCGGCGAATTCGGCAATGAGTGAACCATCGGTCTGGTGGATGGGGGTGAGGGTATCGACGACCTGGTCGGCCTTGAGCGCCGCGAGCCAGGCCAGTTCGGATTCGATCTCGGCGCGCGTATGATAGCCGGGCCGATGGACGCGGAAAATCATGTCGCGGCCGGATCCAGGATCGCGGGCGCGGAAGGTCGCGTTCTCGGAGACTGTCAGCAGGCGGACATCGGCGCTCTCCGGCAGCCCCCAGCACGGCAGGGCACTGCGCAGGCCGCTCTCCAGCCGTCCGATGAAGTCTTCGCTGTACATTCGCGTCTCCCTGACTTTTCCCGCTCTTTTCGTCACCGCCCGAGGAAGTGGCGACGACGTCGATTGTCGGATGCTAGGCAAAGCCCATCAGTGCCTTCAGCTCGCCGACCGTGCGCGGCTTCCAAGACATCAGGCCGTCTCGTTCCCGGCGCCGCGAGGACACGACAGAAACGCGAGCAGCGCCGCTTCATAGGCGGCCGGCTCCTCGTAGAACGGCATGTGGCTGGAGTTACGGAATACCACCAGCTCCGCATCGGGGAGATGCCGCTTCATGCGCGCAGCGCAGGCCGGGGTCAGCTCGTCATGCAGGCCAACGGTGATCAGCACCGGCACCGCAATGCGGTGCAGATCCGGCACGCGGTTCCAATCCCTGAGGTTGCCGATATAGAGGAATTCGTTCGGCCCCTGCATTTCCGTATAAGGCGCCATGTTCCATCCGGCGACGGACCGGTTGAGCGGCGCCGGCCATTCGAGCAGGCGACAGACGTGCCGATAGGTCAAGAGCGTGATCGCGGCCTTATATTCCGGATGGTCGTAGCGCCCCTCCGCCTCATGGGCGAGCATCATTGCCGCGGTCTCGGGGCCAAGCGCCTCGCGCAGCCGATAGAGCTCCTGCATCAGATGCGGGATGTCGGCGACGGTGTCTTCGAGGATCAGCGTTTTCAGCGCTTCGGGGTGGGTGAGCGCATATTCGATGGCGAGCCAGCCGCCCCATGAATGGCCGAGCAGATGCACCTTACCGAGGCCGAGCGCACGGCGCACGGCTTCGGTCTCGGCGACATAGCGGGTGATGGTCCACAGGGCTGGATCAGTCGGCTTGTCGGAGGCCCCGCAGCCGAGCTGGTCGAAGGCGACGATGCGATAGCCGTGATCCGTCAGGAAGGTGTGGGCGTCGCGCAAGTAATCGCAGGGGAGGCCCGGCCCGCCATTCAGGCAGAAGACGGTCTCCTCGCCGCGACCATAGGCATAGGCGACGATTCGAAAGCCATCGACATCGACCTCGATCCGCTCATCCGGCTCGCATTCCTGCCACATGTCTTCTCCCCTCCCCTTGTTCTTGACGCCCACCGCCCTTCGGTTATGCCGGACGCGGCGGCACCACGGTCACCTGTACACGCGCACGCTCCAGCGCCCGCCCGATGGTCCCGACAGGCTCAACATCGGTTACCAGCCGCTGCACCTCATGCAGGCGCGCCCAGATGGCGAGCGCCTGGACTTCAAATTTGGCATGGTCGGCGGCGACGATGGTCTCGGCGGCGCGATTGACCATGGCCTTGTAGACCAGCGCCGAGTCGGCATCGGCATCGGCGAGACCCTCCGCCGTCATGCCGGTGATGCTGAGAATGGTGCGATTGACATTGTAGGACTGCACAAACTCGATCGCCTCGGCGCCCGCCATCATGCCCTCGCGGCCATTATAGCGGCCGGGGCACATGATCACGCGGATGGTCGGATTGGCGGCCAGTACCGCCGCGACGCTGAAGCTATGGGCAATCACTGTGAGGTCGCGGCATTCGGCGCACATGCGCCGTGCCACATGCGTGGTGGTCGCGCCGGCCCCGATCGCGATCACCTCATTCGGCTCGATGAACTTCACGATGGCTGCCGCAATCGCCTCGCGCTCGCGCACCATCAGCTTGTGGCGATCGCTGAGGGAGGGTTCAGTGCCGAAGGGGCGCACCGCGCCGCCATGCGTGCGGTTGATTAGGCCGCGCTCCTCGAGCTCGTAGAGGTCGCGGCGGATGGTCTCGGTGGACACCTGGAGATCGGCGGCAAGATCGCCGACACGCAATTGCGAGCTCGCCATCATCTCGGCCATGATCCGCTCATGGCGCTGCTTTTTGCTGAGCCGATGGCGCTGCTCAGTGACCGTCGCGCTCCATCCCGTGGGAGCGGTCTTGAGGGCGTCGGTCATCGCGGCTTTCTCCGCTTTTGTTCTGCCGACTCTCTCACGCGGACCGCCTCCTTCTGATGACATAGGCGATTGCCGCGCCCCCGAGCAGGATCGCCGCGGCGCCAAGTGTCGCCATCGTGCCGAGCACCGGCACCATTGGCGTGTAGCCAGCAACCATCTTGGCGTAGAGCCATTCCGGGATCGTGCTGTCCGCTCCAGTGGTGTAGAGCGATAAGGGGAAGTTGCTCCAGGACAGCAGGAAGGCGAACAGCATCCCCGACCAGATGCCTGGCCACAAGAGCGGCAGGGTGATCTCGCGCAGCACCTGCCAGCGGCTGGCCCCGAGGTCGAAGGCCGCCTCCTCAAGCGATGGATCGAAGCCGTAGACCTGGATCGCCATGACGAGCGTCACGACCGGTACCACCCAGACCAGTTCGGCGAACACCGCCGTCCGCCAGCTCGTCTGAAAGCCGGTGGCGTTGAACCACAGCAGCAGCGCGAGGCCGAGTACCGGCTGCGGGAAGAAAATCGGCAGGAGGATGATTTTCTGATAGAGGCGCCGGCCCTTCCATTCATAACGGGCGAAGGCGAGCGCGCCAAAGAAGCCGATCAGCACGGCGGCGATGGTGACGAGAGAGGCGACCGCAATTGAGGTGCGCACGATCATGCCGATCTCGATGGAGTCGGCGGTCTTCTGCCACCATTCGGTGGAGAAGGCGCGGATCGGAAAAGCGAAATAACGGCCCTTGGACAGCCCGGCCAGCGCACCGCAGGCGATCGGAGTATAAATCACCAGGATCACGAACAGCGTCCAGATCCAGATTAGCATGTGTGAGCGGCGCTTTGCGGCTTCCATGGCTCAACGCCTCCCGAGGATGCGGTCGAGATCGAGCTTGGAGAGCGCGACGAGCGTCAGCGCGCCGACGAAGATGGTTACGACCACGGCGAGGGCCGAGCCGAGCGGCCAATTCTGCGAATAGGTGAAAGCGATCTCGATGTCGTGCGAGATGACGATGATCGACTGCCCGCCGAGGATCTTCGCTTCGGCGGTCGCGCCAATCGCCAGCACGAAGGTGAGGAGCATGCCAATCAAGATGCCCGGCATGGCGAGCGGCAGCTCAATCTCCCGCCAGATCTGGAGGCGTCCGGCGCCGAGGTCGCCAGCGGCATCGATGAGATCGCGCGGCACCATGGCGAGGCCGAGCGTCATCGGAAATAGCATGAAGGGCAGATAGGTGTAGACCATGCCGAATAGCGTTATGGCCGGCGTGTAGAGGATGTTGGGGCCGGCAAGGCCAAGTTGTTTCAGTGTGCCGTCCAGCACTCCGTTCTTGATGAAGAACAGCACCCAACCATAGAGCCGGACATTTTCCGACACGAACAGCGGGAAGACGAAGAAGATGCTGATCAGGAACGACCAGCGGCCGAACACGGCGTTGAGACCGTAGGCGATCGGATAGGCGATCAAGGCGAGGATGGCGACGGTTGCAAGCGCGAGCCCGCAGGACCATGCGAAGGACAGCCAGACCGTGTTGGTCGGATCGAAGATGGTCCCAAAATTTTCAAGCGTAAAGGACTGGAAGATGTCGAAGCTGCGCGGGGTAGCGAAGGAATAGCCAAGGATCGCGATCAGCGGCGCAGCGAACCCCGCAAACAGCAGGATGAGCACCGGCAGCGCACATTTCGCCCCGAGCGACAGATAAAGATTATAGCGGTCGGCCTTGGCGGCGGTGTCGGAAACGGCGGGGGCGGCGAGGTCGGTCATTGCCGTTAGTTCCTCACCGTGATGGCGTCCGCCGCGTCCCAGCCGACAGTGACGGTGCGGTCGGCGTCAGAGGGGAGCGCCCGTCCCCTCGATAATTCCACCAGCATGACCTTATCGCCGACGCGCACCTGATATTGGATGCGGCTGCCGAGCGAATATTCATTGTAAACGATGCCCTGCAGCCGGTTTTCGGCGCTCTCGCCGTCGGCGATGAAGCGCAGGAATTCCGGGCGCACGACGATGCAGGCGGTCTGCGCATCCGGCGCACCGGCAGGCGGCGTCACTGCGAAGCTGCCGGGTACATCGACGCCGCGCCAGGAGCCGTTGCCGTTGCGCTCGACCTCGATCACATTCACCTCGCCCATGAATTCGGAGACGAAGCGGTCGACCGGCTGGTTATAGATCTCCTCGGGCGTGCCGACCTGGACGAGCCGCCCGGCACGCATGATGCCGATGCGATCGGACATCACCATCGCCTCCTCCAGCGAATGGGTGATGTAGATGAAGGTCTTGCCTGTCTCCTTGTGCAGATCCTTCAGCTCCTTCTCCAGCGCCTTCTTCAGCTTGTAGTCGATGGCGGAGAGGGGCTCGTCGAAGAACAGCACGTCGGGGTCATAGGCCAGCGCCCGGGCGAGTGCCACGCGCTGACGCTCGCCGCCTGAGCACTTCATGACGTTCTTGTCGTGATAGCTCTCCGGTAGCCGCACCAGCGCCATCAGTTCCAGCGCGCGCTGCCGGCGGGCGGCGGCGTCCATGCCGCGCACCTTCAATGCGAAGGCAATGTTCTCGCCGACGGTCTTGTGCGGGAACAGCGCCAGCGACTGGAACACCATGCAGGTCGGGCGCCGGTTCGGCGGCACATCGTTGATGCGCGCGCCGCGCAGCGTGATGTTGCCCTCGGTCGGCTGCTCCATGCCGGCGAGCATGCGCAGGAGCGTCGTCTTGCCCGAGCCGGACGGGCCGACAATGGTCAGGAATTCACCTTCGATGACGTCGAGATCGATGCGCTCGACGGCGGCGAACGAACCGAAGGTTTTCCGCACACCGACGAGCTGCAGAATGGGCGTCAGCGTGCCGTTGTCTGATGCCATGCACTCTCCTTAGACCTGGCGGCGTCGAGCTGCCGATCAAGGGCCACGAACTGCAGCCCACCCCTCACCCACCCGCCGTCGGCGGGAGCCCTCTCCCGCAAGGGGAGAGGGCAAAGCAGTGCCGCACCGCGAGTCAGCCCTCTCCCTCGACGGGAGAGGGCGGCGCGAAGCGCCGCGTGAGGGTGGGGCCACAGGCGTGGCCCTAACCGATCAACCCCGCAGCCGCTTGGCCGCGTTCATGATGTCGAGCGCTTTGTCGTAGTCCGGCACGATGTCGTACTCGACCGAGCGGGCCATCTCCTCTTCCAGGCTGTCCCATTGGATGGCGTCGAGCTCTTGCTTGGTGAACAGCTTGAAGCATTCCGGGTTGGCCATCTGCGCGACCGGATTGAAAGTGCCCTCGGCGAACGCGACGGTATGCGCGGTCTTCGGGTCCTGCACATATTTCAGGAATTCAGTGGCGAGCGGCGTTGGATTGGGATTGTTGACCGTCGAGGTCACCTCGATCCAGGCAATGCCGCCCTTGCCGCCGGCCATCGGGCCTTTGTTTGGCGTGATGCCTCGCAAATTCGGATTGCCGTCGGCGCGAGCCGGCGAGACCGAATAAGTACCGCCGGTCAGATGGAAATCGATCTCGCCGGAAATCAGCGCCTGGTTCATCGCGGCGATGTCACCAATCAGCTTGGTCCCCTTGAAGATGCGCTTGGCGGTCTCCTCGAACTTAGCCATCTCCTTCTCGTCATGGATCTTGAACGGATCGATGCCGGCGAGCACGAAGATGTTGAAGACGTTCCAGTCGTCCAATTCCAGGATGCCGTATTTGCCGGCCATCTTGGGGTCATTGAAGATGTCCCAGCCCTCGTCCTCGGCGGTCTTACGGCTGATCTTGTCGGTGTTGACCACGAAGCTATAGGGGCCGAAGCGCTGGCACATACCAAGAAGCTCCTTGCCGTCGTCGCTCATCGCCCAGCGATAGGGCGGCTTGAACATCGGCATCATCTTCTCGAAGTAGGGCTCGAACTCGGCGCGCGGCAGCGGCTTGATCAGCTTCTCCGGGAACATCTGCTTGCGCGCCCAGGGATTGTTGACGTTGATCAGATCCCACACATTGGTTTCGCCGGCGCGCAGGCGGTTGACCATGGTGGGGTCGTTGGTGAGGCTTTCGGCCTTGACGGTCGCGCCTTTGGACGAGCGGAACGGATCGAGCACCTGGGCGGAGTTGTAGCCCTCCCAGCACAGGATGTTCAGCTCCTTCTCGCGGGCGGCGAAAGCCCGGCCGAGCCCGCCAAATCCGCCAGCGGCGAGGGCTCCCCCCGCGGCCATCCCCTTCAGCACAGACCGTCGTGATACGCTGTTCATGCTCCGACCCCTTGCCCTTCGTGCACCATCACCCAAACACGCATGCGATGTTTTCAGCCGGCGAGGTCTACCCACTCGCCTGTCCAATCAACCCTCTCGTAGCCCGGGTGAAGCGAAGCGTAACCCGGGGAACGATCGATACCTGCCCTTGCGAGATAAAACCCGGATTTCGCTTCGCTTCATCCGGGCTACTTGTTGTCATCGTGATCTCGGCGCTGCCCGCGCCAGACCCGCTCCCGGGAGCGTTGTGGGTTTATGTTGGACTTTTCTGCATTTTAGGCATTCTTCTATGGGCTTTACAACATTTTTGTCGCAGCGCACACTGCCCGCTGGGGAGGCCGGGACCATTCGCCCGACACCGTAAGAAGGGGAGTGCCGCTCATGTTCAAGTCGCTCGCAGGACAAACCGTCATCGTCACTGGCGCGAGTAAGGGCATCGGCAAAGGCATCGCCAAATGCTTTGCCGGGGCCGGACTGAAAGTGCTGGTGGTGAGCCGGCATCTGGCCGAGGCCGAGGCTGCGGCGCGCGACATCGGCGGCACCGCGTCAGGCTTTGCGGCGGATGTCACCAAGCCCGAAGACTGCGCCGCGATGGCCAAGGCTGCGATCGAGCGCTATGGCAGCATCGATGTGCTCTGCGCCAATGCCGGCATTTTTCCGGCCGTCAAGCTCGCCAACATGACCGTCGATGATTTCGACCTGGTGATGAACACCAATCTGAAGGGCACGTTCCTGTCGGTGTCGGCGGTGCTGCCGGAGATGAAGGCGAAAAAGCGCGGCCGCATCGTCGTGACCTCATCGATCACCGGGCCGATCACCGGCTTCCCGGGCTGGTCGCATTACGGCGCATCGAAAGCCGGCCAGCTCGGCTTCATGCGAACCGCCGCCATCGAGCTCGCGCCCTGGAACATCACCATCAACGCCGTGATGCCCGGCAATATCCGCACCGAAGGGCTGGACGGCCTCGGCGAGGACTACATCGCGAGTATGACCGCCTCCATTCCGCAGAAGCGGCTCGGCAGCGTTGCCGATATCGGCAATGCCGCGCTGTTCTTCGCCTCAGAGGAAGCGGGCTACATCACCGGCCAGATGCTGGTCATCGACGGTGGGCAAATTCTGCCGGAGTCGCTGCAGGCCCTCGCCGAAATGGGCTGAGCTGGAAAGATCACTGGTGCGAGCGCAAAGCTGCGGTGCTGCCGGAAGCGCTTGCCCGCATCGGGCATGGCGCGCGAGGCGGGCTGTCCAATCAGCCATTGATCGTCATCCGCCGGTTCGGCGCGCGGCCAAGCGTTCGAGCGCCGTGAGCCCATCGGAGATCAGCACGGCCATGACGGCGACGATCAGCCCGCCTTGCAGCACGAAAGCGAGGTTGTTGGACAACAGACCGGCGATGATGACTTCGCCGAGGGTCTTCGCCGCGACGGTCGAGCCGATGGTCGCGGTCGCCAGGCTGATCACCACTGAAAGCCGGATGCCGGCGAGAATGACCGGCAGGGCCAGCGGCAGCTCGACCTGGATCAGCCTTTGCCAGCCAGTCATGCCGACGCCCTTTGCCGCCTCCATCACTGGCGCCGGAAGGGTTGTGAGTCCGGTGAGCGCATTCTCGAAGATCGGCAGCAGGCCATAGAGGAACAGCGCGATGAGTGTCGGCGTCTCACCGAATCCCACCGCCGGCACGGCAAGCGCCAGCACGGCCACCGGCGGAAAAGTCTGGCCGATATTCACCAGACTGCGTGAAAGCGGAAGGAACTCGGCACCAAAGGGACGCGTGACCAGGACGGCGAGGCTAAGCGCCAGGGAAGCTGCTGCGACCGTCGCCACCGCGACGGTGCTCAGATGCGAGAGCGTCAGCGCCAGGAGGCTGGCGCGATTGTAGATCGCCGGCGCGTTGTGCTCTGTCAGCGGAGCGAACACCGGCTCGAACCATTGCGGCTGGGTAATGAACGTCACCAGCAAGGCGAGCGCCCCAAGCCGCAGCAACGTCGGTGCAGATAGTCTCATGCCGGCCGCGCCGCGCGTTTGATGAGACCATCGACCGTCACGCGGCCGAGATCTGCGCCATCTGGACCTTTGACTGGCATTGCTGGTCTCCCCGACCACAGCAGTTCCGCTAGTGCGTCCCGTTGGGTTGCGGTGGCGGGAATGGCATCGCCCTCCGCCTCACCCGCTTCGACCGCCTCACCGACGGCCCTCAGCGAGAGCAGCTTGAACGGCCGCTCACCGGTGCCGATCATCTCCTCGACAAAGGCTGTCGCGGGCCGTGCCAGGATCTGCGCGGGCGCGGCGTATTGCATCACCTTGCCGCTATCCATGACCGCGATTTTGTCGCCGAGGCGGATGGCTTCCTCAACGTCATGCGTGACCAGGATAATGGTCGTTCCAAAACGCTTCTGAATCGCAAGCAGGTCGTCCTGTGCCTTGGCGCGGATAATCGGATCGAGCGCGCCGAACGGCTCGTCCATCAGCAGCACGTTCGGCTCGGCGGCGAGCGCGCGCGCCACGCCGATGCGCTGCTGCTGGCCGCCAGACAATTCGTGGGGATAGCGTGGCGCGTATTCGGCGGGATCGAGTTGGAACAGCCTCAAGAGCTCCTCGACCTTCCTGGCGATCCGGCCCCGATCCCAGCCGAGCAGGGCCGGCACCGTGGCGATATTCCCGGCAACGGTGCGATGCGGAAACAGCCCATGCCCCTGGATCACATAGCCGATGCTGCGGCGCAGGGCATAGCCGGCGATCTCGCGATTGTCGACGCCGTCAAGCCGGATGCTGCCGGAGGTCGGCTCGACGAGGCGGTTGATCATGCGCAGGAGGGTGGTCTTGCCGGAACCGGAGGTGCCAACGATCGCGGCGATGGTGCGCGGCTGGATCACCAAGGACACCTCGCTCACGACATCCTGGTCGCCGTAACGCTTGGTGACGTTTTCGATCTCGATCACGCGCGCAGGCTCCCATTCACCCGGCTGAGTTCGATCACGGCATCGAGAATGACCGCAGCGGCGAAGGCGAGAGCTACCGTCGGCACGGCACCGAGCAGGACAAGGTCCGTTGCGGTCTGTCCGATGCCCTGGAACACAAAAACGCCAAGTCCGCCGCCCCCGATCAGCGCGGCAATCGTTGCCATGCCGATATTCTGCACCAACACGATGCGGATGCCGGTCAGGATCACCGGCAAGGCGAGCGGGAATTCGACCTGGAACAACCGCTGGCGGTCGGTCATGCCGACGCCGCGCGCCGCCTCTTCGGCCTCGGGGGGCACGCCGGCGAGTCCCACCACGGTATTGGCAACCACGGGCAGCAGCGAATAGAGCAAGAGCGCAAGGAATGCAGGTGTCGCGCCGATGCCGTGAATGCCGATCGCCGCGGCGCCCGGTACGTTGGCTGCGATCCAGCCGAGCGGGGCAATAAGGATGCCGAACAGCGCGATCGACGGGATGGTCTGGACCGCATTGAGGACATTCAGGACGGCGTCTCGCAAGGCTGGGATGCGGTGGCAGAGAATGCCAAGCGGGATGCCGGCGACGACAGCCGCCGCGAGCGACCCGAGTGCCAGCGTCAGATGTCTGCTGGTCTCGGCCCAAAAGCTGTCCGCACGGCTGGCATATTCCTTGAGGATCGACAGCCCGTCCCAACCGCCCAGAGTAAGCAATAGCCAGATAGCGGCGGCGACGAGCGCCAGCCCGCCGACCCGCGCCCATGGTGAAAGCCTGAGCCGCGTCAGAGCATCGGCCGCCAGCAATGCGAATGCGAACAGCAGCAGCCAGAAACCGGAGGCCGGCGCGACGCGGGCATAAGGGCTGTCGGGAGGCGTTAAATGCAGCGCGGTAAGACCGATTAAAACGGCGAGGGAGATCAGTGATACTGCCGCTGCGGCAAGCCGCGCCAGTGCCGGCGTCCTAAGCAGCGCAATGATGGCAGCTAGGCCAAGGATCGTCAGCAGCAGGGTGCCGGCCCATGCCGGCAAAGCTTCGAGGATGGTGCGCCCCTCGCCGGGCGCGATACGGCTTGCCCGCAGCGTTGCGAAGGGCAGGGCGGACGCGCCGTAGGCAGCCATCGCGGCAATCACCACGCCGAGCTTGTCGGCGCGGATGTTCATGAGAGCGACCTGCTGGCAAGGCGGTCTTCGCGCGGCTCTGCCATGGCTACTTCAAGAATCCGTTCTTCTTCAGAAAGTCCTCCGCGACCGCCTTGGCCGGCTCGCCTCCGAGCTGCACCCGCCCATTCAGCCCCTGCAACACGGCGAGGTCGAGCTTGGCGAAGACCGGCTTCAGCTGCGCCTCGATCTGCGGATATTTCTGCAGCACGGTTTCCCGGATGATCGGCGCTGGCTGGTAGACCGGCTGCACGCCCTTGTCGTCCTTCAGCACGACGAGCCCTGCTGAGGCGATGGCGCCGTCCGTGCCATAGACCATGGCGGCGTTGGCACCGCTGGTCTGGTTGGCTGCTGCCGCAATGGTTGCCGCGGTATCGCCCCCGGAAAGTGTGATGAGTTGCTCAGGCTTCAGCGTGAAGCCGTAAGCCGTCTGGAAGGCCGGCAGCGCTGCGGCCGAATTCACGAACTCCGCCGATGCGGCAAGGATCACCTTCCCGCCGCCGGCGACATATTTGCCGAAGTCCGACAGCGTCGTCAGCTTGCCGGCATCCGCGACTTCCTTGCGCACCGCAATGCCCCAGGTGTTGTTGGCTGGCGACGGCGACAGCCAGACGATTTTGTTCGCCTCATAGTCCAGCTTCTTGACGGTCTCATAAGCCTCGGCGGCGTTCTTCCAGACCGGATCGTTGGGCTTCTGGAAGAAGAAAGCGCCGTTGCCGGTGTATTCAGGATAGATGTCGATCTCACCGGCGGTGATCGCCTTACGCACGACGGGCGTTCCGCCGAGTTGCAGGCGATCGGTGGTGTCGATGCCGCTCGCGCCCAGCATCAGAAGGATGATGTTGCCGAGCACCCCGCCCTCCGTGTCGATCTTGGAGGAGACGACGACCTGTGCCTTAGCGATGCCGGTGGTCATGGCGAGTGCGAGCGCCGCGCCGATCAAGCTGTTCTTCAAGGACATGCGGGATTCCTTTCCTCCGGCCAACGCCAATGCAACGTCGGAAGCCGGCACCAAGCGTTAGAGCCGAAAGTCGCCAAACTAAGGATGGTTCGGCCTCAGTCCACGCAAGTGACAACAAATGTCGCTTTGACGACTGGAAATCGGAAGAAAAAACTGACTGGAGCCGTCGGCGTGGTCGGCCGGTTATCGTCAGGCGCTGCGCTGCAAGTGGTGGCGTCCACCACTTCAGCACAGAGATGGCAGCTGGTAGGTCAGCGCAGGTGGCTTGGTTGCATGCCGTACCACCACAGCTTGGCTGCCTCGGTCGCAGCGATATAAGCGGCGACGATCAGCAGGCTGACAAGGAGGAGGTGGGGCGGCAGGGGCGCGAGACCGAACCCCCGCGCCACAGGACCGAGATAGGGAAGAGCGATGGCGAGCCCTCCGCAGAGCAGCGTGGAGAACAGCAGGGATGGGCTCGGCCGGCTCCTCCAGCTTGGAAGACGCGTCCGCAAGACGAGGACCACGGCAAGCTCGGTCAGCAGCGAGATGACGAACCATGTGCTTTGGAACAGCGCCTCGCCGGCTTCAAACAGCTTCAGGAGCATGGTGAAGGTGAGAAGATCGAAAGCCGTGCTGATCAGCCCGAAGATGATCATGAAGGATTGGATTTTGCCGATATCCCAGCGCTGCGGGCCTTGCGTGGCGCCCGGATCGACATTGTCGGTCGAGATCGCGACGGAGGGGAAGTCGGAGAGAAAGTTGTTGAGCAGGATCTGCTTGGCGAGCAGCGGCAGAAACGGAACGAACAGCGTGGCAAGCGCCATGCTGATCATGTTGCCGAAATTGGCGCTTGTCGTGATGGCGATATATTTCATCATGTTGGCGAAGGTCCGCCGGCCCGCGACGACCCCCTCCTTCAGCACATTCAGGTCCCGCTCGAGCAGCACGATGTCTGCGCTTTCCCGGGCAACGTCGACGGCCTGATCGACGGAAACGCCGACATCGGCGACATGAAGCGCCGGACCGTCGTTGATGCCGTCGCCCATGAAGGCGACAGCGTGACCACGCTCTTGCAGCGCGTGGACGATCCGCTCCTTCTGCTGGGGGTCCACCTCGGCAAAGATGTCCGTGCGTTCGGCGAGGTGCCATAGCGCTTCGCCATGGGTCTCGTGCAGATCGCGGCCGGTGAGCAGGCGTGATGGATCAAGACCGACGGCTTCCGCGACATGCGCGGTGACATACCGATTATCGCCAGAGATGATCTTGGTCTTTATGCCAAGCGCGGCCAGGTCGCGGAGCGTCGCTTCGATGCCCTCCTTCAACGGGTCGAAGAACATGATGAAGCCCTCGAACACCATCCCGGCTTCGTCGGTGCGCTCATAGGCTGGCTGAGCGATGATGCGCTTCGTCGCGACGGCCAGAATGCGAAAGCCTTCGGCGCTTCTGCTACGATGAAAGAGCTCGGCCGTCTCCCGCCTGTTTTCGTCGAGCGGCACCGCCCCGTCTCCAACAGACAGACGATCGCAGCAGCAGATAACGCTGTCGAAGGCGCCCTTGGTGATAATCAGGTGGGTACTTCTGTCTCCCTCGTCCGCAACGACGACCGTCAGCCGCTTGCGAAGGAAATCATAGGGAATCTCGTCAATCTTCTGGATGGCTCCCAGACGCAGACCCCGCCGGTCCGCTTCCCCGACAATGGCCGCATCCAGCGGATTTTCGATGCCGGTTTCCAGCCGCGCATTGATAGAGGCATAGTTGAACACGCTGTCGGACGCGCCGCCCTCAGCGTCGGTCGCTGCACTCACCTCCACTACCCCCTTGGTCAGGGTGCCGGTTTTGTCGGTGCACAGGATATCGACGCATCCAAGGTTCTCGATGGCTTCAAGCCGGCGCACGAGCACGCCGCGTTTCGCCATCTGCCTTGCACCTGCGGAAAGCGTCACGCTGACGATCGCCGGCAATAGCTCTGGCGTCAGCCCGACCGCCAGGGCCACGGCAAAGAGCAGCGAATCGATCAGCGGACGCTCGAGCCACAGATTGATGACGAGGACGAAGATCACGATCCCGGTCATGATCCGGGTGAGCAGATAGCCGAACCGGCGAATACCGCGTTCGAAATCCGTTTCCCCGTTCGGTCCGGCAATGCCTTGCGCGATTGCTGCGAGCTCCGTCGCCTTCCCCGTTCGCGCAATCAGGACCTTCGCTGTCCCGCTTCTCACCGATGTGCCGAGGAAAACGGCATTGCTCCTCTCCGACAGCGCGGCCTCGGTTGCCGCCAGTCCGGGCATTTTCTCAACAGGCATGGACTCGCCGGTCAGTGCGGCCTGCGAGACGAGGAAATCCCGCGCCTCCAATATGATGCCGTCGGCCGGCACCAGGTTTCCGGCGGCGAGCAGAACGACATCACCCGGAACAATCCGCCTGGCGTCGATGGTTGTCGGCAGCCCGCCGCGCAGAACGCAGGCCTTGAGCGCCAGCCTGTTGCGCAGCCGCTCGATGGCCGATGACGCGCGGTATTCCTGAGAGAAGCCCAGGATCGTGCTGCCGAGCACAATCAGAAGAATGATGATCGCATCGGTCCATTGCTGGACAAGTAGCGAGATGCCGGCACCGAACACCAGAATGAGAACCAGGGGGCTCTCGAACTGGCGCAGCGCGAGCCGCAGGAGCGCGGCGCGCTCCCGGCCGGCGAGGCGGTTTTCACCGACCTGCCTCAACCGCCTTTCCGCCTCGCCTTGCGGGAGCCCCGAGGCGGACGTCTCCAGCGCCCGCAACAGCGTAGCCGGCGTCTGCGCCCAATAGGCCTCCACTTCCGCCGGATAGTTGTCGTCGGCGGGCTCCGTAACGGCGACAGCGGGAGTGCCAGCTTCGTACCGATCGGCGACGCTCATAGGCGCTCCAGTCTGGGTGGCGTCAAGCCGCCGCGAACGGGCGCGAGATCAGGTGGTCATCGACCGCGGTCACGCCAGGGATCGCCTCTGCGGCAACCTTGAGAGCCTTGCGCTCGGCTTCGCTGTCCATAATGCCCCATAGCTCGACCACACCGCTCGATACGGTGACATTGACCAAGGCCAGATCCGCCCAGGGTTGCTCAGCAAGCTTGGCCAGAAGCGTCGCGCGGATCGCCTGATCGGATGAGGACATTGCGAGAATTGGCGGGGCGCTGGCGATCGCCTGAATGAGGTTCGCTCGGCTCACCAGCCCGACGACTTCTCCATTCTCGACGATCGGCACCCGTTTGATGCCATGCTTTTCCAGAAGTCGTGCAATTTCCCGAACCGGGGTCTCGGGCGAGGCCGTAATAAGGCGGCGGGACATGATATCGGCGACATGGCGGCCATGCTCGCGTACATATTCGCTGGCGAGCGATTGTTTGCTGGCGAGCAAGCTCAACCACCACGACCGCCGGCGTCCGGTGCCGGCCTCGCTGCGTTGTAGGAGGTCACCCTCGCTGACCACGCCGACCAGCTTCCCCTCCTCGTCGAGGACTGGGGCGCCGCTGATGCGCTTCTCGAGAAACAATTCGGCCACCTTCTGCACCTCGGTCCGAGGGCTGACGGTGATGACGGGCGATGTCATGATATCGCGGGCTTTCATTTCGCTCTCCTTGCATGGAGCGTTTACTACAACTCAGGTCGCGATTGAGGGCGTTGATTTAGCGCAAATGCTTCCGCACATCCGCGGCGAACACATACCCCGAGCCGCGAACGGTCTTGATCAGCTGCGGATGATCGGCATCGGCCTCGATCTTCTTGCGCAGCCGCGCGACCAGATTGTCGATGGACCGGTCAAGAGGCGACCAGTCCTGGCTCTTCAGCAGATCCATGATTGCATCGCGCGACAGCACGCGATGGGGGCGCTTGACGAAAGCTTCCAACAAATTGAATTCGCTGGTGGTGAGGTCCTGAGCGTCCCCATTCGTTCGCGTCAAACTGCGGCGGCCGATGTCGAAGGTCCACGCCTCGAACTGATAGCGCTCATGTGCTGATGATGGCTGGTCAGCCGTCGAGGAGGACCGCCGCAGCACGGCGCGAACCCGCGCCAGCAGCTCGCGCAGCTCAAAGGGCTTGGCCAGATAGTCATCTGCCCCCAACTCAAGCCCGACCACGCGGTCAATGGCGTCGCCCTTGCCGGTGAGCATGATGATCGGCACGTTGCGCTGCTTGCGGATCTCCCGGGCGAGATCGAGACCACTCTCCTGACCCAGATTGAGGTCGAGCGTGATCAGCGCAATAGCATGCCGTTCGAGCTGTGTTCGCAGCTCGGCGCCGTTCTGAGCCTCGGCAACGGCAAAGCCTTCGCCTTCGAAACAGCGTCGCAGCAGGGTGCGAACCTTCGGATCGTCGTCGACAATAAGGATGTGTCCAGCTGTCACGATGCGCCACTAATACACTTTAGCCATTCTCTGCCGTGCAAACCCACGAAAAGTCTTCCTCATCGCGCGCGCGAGCTAGCCCTCGCCATCTATGATAGAATTGCACGTCGAGGGCCAAAGCGCACGAATCACGTCCAGGGCCAAAGCGCACGAATATTGGGAGACATGATGACCCAAACGCCTCGCCAAATCCCTTCGGCCGAAGCGAATGCCGCCAAGCTGCGCGGCATTCTCGAATCCGCCGTAACGGCCATCATCACCATTGATGACCGTGGCTTGATGGAAACGGTGAACCCCGCCACCGAACGCCTGTTCGGCTACAGCGCCGCGGAGCTTATGGGTCAGAATGTCAAGATCCTGACGCCTCAGCCCTACAGGGCTGAGCATGACGGCTACATTAGCGGTTATCTGAATACCGGGATCAAAAAGATTATCGGCATCGGCCGCGAAGTGAGAGGGCGGCGCAAGGACGGCACCACCTTTCCGCTGCATCTGTCCGTCAGTGAATTCGAGGCGGATGGCCGGCGTTACTTCACCGGCATGATTCATGACATCAGCGATCGGACGCATGTCGAGGAAGCGCTCCTGGAGAGCGAGCGTCGGCTGGCGCAATCCCAGAAGATGGAGGCGGTGGGCCAGCTGACGGGCGGCATCGCTCACGATTTCAACAATCTGCTGCTCGTCATCACCGGCAATCTCGAGCTTCTGGAGTCGTATCTGGCAGGCGAAGAGCCGAAGATCCTGCTAAAGGAGGCGCAGGATGCGGTCGCCCTTGGTGCTAAGCTCACGGACCAGCTCCTCACCTTTGCCCGCCGCCGCCATATGGATGCCCATATCATCCAATTGAACGAGCTCGTGGTCAGCATCACCGATATGCTCCGGAGGACGCTTGGCGAACACATTGCGCTTTCCACCTCGCTCGCCCGCGATGTGTGGCTGACCCGCGCCAATTCCGCCCAGTTTCAGAGTGCGATCATCAACATGGCGGTCAATGCGCGCGATGCCATGCCCCAAGGCGGCAAGCTGGTCGTCGAGACCCGAAATATCGAGCTCGACGATGAGCAATCCGATCTGCAGTCCGACCTGAAGCCCGGACAGTACGTCCAGCTATCGATCTCCGACACCGGCACAGGCATGCCGCCTGAGACACGCGACCGGGTGTTCGAGCCGTTTTTCACCACCAAGGAAAAGGGGCGGGGCACAGGGCTCGGCCTGGCAATGGTGTATGGCTTCGTGAAGCAATCCGGTGGGCACGTGACCATCTATAGCGAGGTGGAACAGGGGACGACCATCAACCTCTATCTTCCTCGAGCCGACGACGCATCCGCAGCGCCGGTTAAGGAGAGGAAGGGTCATATTGATCCCCAGGCGCGCGAGACCATCCTGGTTGTGGAGGACGACGAGCGCGTGCGCCAGCTGACCATCAGACGCTTGAAGATGATCGGCTATCAGGTTGTCGAGGCAAGCGACGGGCCAACCGCCCTGGATATCCTGCGTCGTGAGGATACGATCGACCTGGTTTTCACCGACCTCATTATGCCGGGCGGGCTATCTGGCCGTGACGTGGCCATCCAGGCGCGTCAGCTCAAACCGGGTATCAAAGTCCTGCTGACCTCGGGTTATGCTGAGGAGCTGGTGCGTGGCGACGAGTTGCAGCGCGAGCAGCTCACGGTGCTTCGCAAACCCTACCAGCAGGCCGATCTTGTCGCTGCGCTGCGCACCGCCTTGGCCGGCAGTGCGGAACAAACCGCGCGCTGAGAACTTACCCGGCGTACCGTTGACGATGATCAATGCGCGTGCGTTCGGCGTCGGCCAATCTCTGCAAAGTGATGAGTTTCTGTGGCATCCAGGCCGAGCGCAAGGGTGTGTTTTTGATCAAGGTCAAATGCTGGTGAACGTCCGTGCCCGATACTGGTGAGCCCCTGCAGCCCAATGCCGCTTCTGATGCGGGCAACGTCTTGACCGAGTTTCGCAATCTCCGTTTTGCGGTCGGCAGCTTCAATTCCTCGCCGCAATTCCAGCGCGCGTTGGACGACCTTCTACGCCGCGGCTTTGCCTTTGAAAGTTTCAATTGCCTTGCCCCACGGCACGGTCTTGCTGGCGAGACACCCCTCACGTTCAGCGTCGACGAACTGGCCTTCCCTGAGGGACCAGTGTGCTGCACAGCCGGCCCGCTGCACGACTGTTTGCGCGCCCGGCTCGATGCAGGCGCGCGCAGCCTCAGGAATGCGCTCGGCTACTGGCTGGTTCCCCGTCATGCCGCGTACTTTCAGGCGGCTATCGAAAGTGGAAAAATCCAGCTCTGGATCCGGCTCACCAATGGCGAGGATGAGCGTCAAGCTTACCAAAGCCTCTTGGCGTGCAGCTCGAATTCAGTGGGCGTCCACGATCTTATGCCGTCCTTGCGCAGCAACGGTGCTGGCAGCTGATCGGGTGCAGCCGGTCATCGGCGCGCCAATCTTACAATTTGATACATTTTCTCTCCGGGCTGTCGAACGGCAATGACGTGAGGATGGTGAATTGCTCCTTAACGATCTTGGTTAAGGAGCCGACCATGCAGTCCCCCGCACCTTTCGCGCTTCCAAGCACCTCCCCCAATTCTTCCTGCGCCGGCTTCGAGCAGAGCCTTGCTCAGGCGAGCTTGCGCCGTGTTGAGGCGAAGCAATTCGTCTTCACCGAGGGCGACCCCAATACGCATCTTTTCCGCGTGGAGACCGGCGCCATCGCCTTATACAAGATCCTCGTTGACGGGCGGCGCCAGATTGTCGGCTTTGCCTTTCCCGGTGACCTGATCGGGCTTGGTGCGCAAGGCGAACACGGAATGAACGCCCAAGCGGTCAAGCCGACCCGTTTGCGCTGTATGCCGATTGCACATCTGCATCAATCGGCCAGTCGCGATGCCAGCCTGGCCTTCAAGCTGTATGAAGCCATGACAAGAGAGCTGGCCGCAACCCGTGATCTCATGCTGATCACCGGACAGCGCAGTGCCATGGAGCGCGTCGCGGGATTTCTGCTGGCCTTCTCCCGCCGCAATGAGCGCAATCGGCAGGACCCCGCCGTGATCGAGCTGCCGATGACGCGCGCCGATATCGGCGATTTTCTCGGCCTCACGATTGAAACCGTCAGTCGCACCTTTACCAAGCTCAAGGCGATGGGTCTGATCGAGCTGCCACAGAGCAACCGTGTCAAGCTTATGGACATCGATCAGCTTGAGAATCTCGCAGAGGGCGAGGCTGACGCGATCTGAACAGGCCGCCCTAGGCTTAGCCACTCCTGCAGATCAACAAGGCAACTTCGACGACGGGGAAGAGCGGAGCCAGAATGGTGTTCAGAAATCGCCAGGAGGCCGGGCGCAAGCTCGCCGAGCAACTCGCGGCCTACAAAAACCAGCATCCCGTCATTCTGGCGCTGCCGCGCGGCGGCGTGCCGGTCGCGGCGGAAATCGCGGCAGCGCTCGATGCGCCGCTCGATCTTGTCCTGGTGCGCAAGATCGGCGTGCCCTGGAACCCCGAACTGGCGATGGGCGCGGTTGTGGATGGCGGCGCGCCGCTGGTCGTGCGCAATCAGGACGTCCTCCGGATGACCGGCATCAGCAATGAAGCGTTTCACCATGTCTGCGAGGAAGAGCTGGCCGAGATCGAGCGCCGCAGGCAGCGTTATGTCGGCGGGCGTTCACGGATCGATGTGGCCGGACGGACCGCCATCGTCGTGGACGACGGCATAGCGACTGGGGCTACAACGCGTGCTGCGCTTAGGGCCACAAGAATGCGCCGTCCCAAGAGGCTCATCCTCGCCGTGCCGGTCGCGCCGCTCGAGGCGTTAGCCGAGATGCGAGAGGAAGCCGATGAGGTCATTTGCCTCGAGGAGCACGAAGATTTCGGCGCGATCGGCTTCTACTATACCGATTTCCGCCAGATCGAGGATCAGGAGGTAATCGCGCTTCTGGCGCGCTTTGCGGAAAAGGTCGAGGTCAAATAAGGAATTCAGCCTGTACGCCCCATACGCACGGTCGCGCAGGCCAGGGAACAAGACCGCATTGGCAATGGTTGCTCTCTCGCAAAGCTAGCGTGAGACCGAACCCCCGCGGAGCGCTCCGTGTGTATTCCCCTTCTGAAATAGGCCGGCCGCTCAATATCGCTCTGACCTCGTCACCCAACGGAGGTCCCCTCACGGCCGATATGCATCGGCTAAAATGTGCTCACCACCTACCGGTCGATGCAGAGCGATGATGCGTTTTCATCCCGGGGGAAGGCGCGATAGGACTGAGCACCGGGCCGGGCCGGCCAAGGCGAAGGCCGCAGGCTTGGCCGGCATTGCGAGACTGGCTGGCGGGGCGGCGCTGTGGCGGACATGGAGTCATAGGGTTTGGGGCGTTGGGAAGGGCGCGCCTTATGAGCCGTGGCAAAGCTGGGCCGACGGCGAGGGCACCACCAAGCTTATCCACGCGGCCGTTCTCGCGGCCAATGCCCACAACACCCAGCCGTGGCGTTTCCGCATCGGAAGGGACGAAATTGCCGTCTTTGCCGACCTTGAGCGGAATATTGGCAGCTTCGATCCGTTTCGCCGCGAGCTCCATCAGTCCATCGGCTGTGCGCTGGAGAACATTGCTCTGGCGGCTCAGGCGCAAGGCCAGAAGGCACAAATCGAGATGGCGCCTGGAAGGCTGTCACTCGCCCCGCCGGCCGGAACGGCGGACCCCGAGCCGATCGCGACCATCAAGCTGGCGCCCGCGGAGCAGGCGGAAAGCGAGCTGTACCGCGCAATCCCTCAGCGGCACACCCATCGCGGCGTCTATCGGCCCGACAAACCTGTCCCCGAGGCCATGCAAGCCGAGATGCACGCCTGTATCTCGGCCGAGCTGCCTGTGAGCCTGTTCCTGTTCAGCGGGGATGCGACCGCCCCACTCGCCAAGCTGATAATCGCATCGACACGAGCCATTATCGAAGATCGGCAGATGGCAGATGATAACGCCAAATGGTTCCGCTTCAATTCCGACGCGGTTGAGCTGCATCGCGACGGGCTCACGCTCGATACCAATGTCATGGCGCCGCTACAGCATCTGGGGGCGAAACTGTTTCCGCCCTCGGACGAGGCCGCGAACAGCAGTTGGCGCGACACGACGGCAAAGGTGCATTTGCGCGCCGCACCGCTCCTCGGAATGATCGCGGTGCCGGACCTCTATGATCAGCGGATGGCGCTGGCCGTCGGCCGGATCTGGCAACGGCTCCATCTTCTGTTGACCGCGCGCGGACTTGTCGCCCAGCCGCTCAATCAGCCAGCGGCGCGCGTCGACCGCGAACGCGAGCTGAACATGCGCGCCGCAACGGGCGCGGCCCTGGCTGAGATCACCGGTGATGCGGCATGGCAGCCGACTTTCATCTTCCGCGCCGGCTATGCCGACCGGATGGCGCCGCCAAGTCCGCGCCGCCCTGTTGCGGCGGTCATAAGCCCTGCTCCGGCCTGAACCAGGCCGAAGTGCTAGTGCCGCTACTGGGGCGCCGTGCCCAGTGCGCGATAAAGCTCGTCGATATAGGCCGAGCTGCCAGAATGCAGGATCACAGCATGTCCTCGGCCCGCGTCATGGCGACATAGAGGAGATCTCCGGTCGATACCGTTGTTGCCGCTGTTGAACGGCGAGGGCAGCAGGTCGGCCCAGAGCAGCAAGACGATACGGAACTGCAGCCCGCGTGCGCTACGCATGGGAAGGATTTTCACCGCCTCCTCGCGGAGCGTGCCAATGGGCTTGTCGCCCGCCGGCAGCACGGCGCGGGTGAAGCCATTCAGGCGGTCGCAGAGCGCCGTCACAGTCGCATCCGGACGCCGCCGCGGAAAGAGCACGGCCATATCACCGGGTTTAATGCGCTAGAGTCGCCCGCCGATCTCCAGTCCGCCGCGCAACCAGGTCTCGATCAGTGCGGCCGCGTAATGCACCTCGCTCGCAGCATCGTCGAGCCGGATCAGCCAGGCACGCGCCTCGACCATATCCGCCGGGTGCGTCGGGTGCTCAGCTGCGTCTTGCTCCCGCCGCGGCCGCAAGCTCGATGACTTCGCTGGTGATCTCCTCCTGCCGCAGCTGCCTTGACTTTGCCGCGAGACGGTCGAGCGTTTCGGCGACATTGGTCCGCGCCGCTATCATGGCGCGCATGCGAGCCTCGTTCTCGGCGGCGAAGGACAGCATCACGGCCTCGCACAGCTCGGCGAAAATATATTCCTCCGCCAGCCGGTCGAGCAGAACCTGCGGCGGCAGTGTGAGCAGCGGCGGCACCGCTTTCGGAACCGGCGGGAAGCGGCTGAAATCGAACGGCATCAGGCGTTTCTGTACAACGCGGAGCGCGGCCTCGCCATCCGGTACCGCGTGAACCACGGTCACATACGCAATGGCCCGGGCATCCAACCTTTGATAAAGCGTCTCGACGATGCGGTTGGCGAGCGAGGCGGTCTGCCCGGCATGTGCGATCATTGGGGCGGACCAACGGGCGGCGATGTCGCGTTCTGCCGCTGCGACCATCCCGCGGTTCCCGACGAGCAGCAACTCGGTCCGCCCCGCCGGTCCGCTTCGGGCAACGGCCATGGCCGCCTCGAGCACTCGCTCGCTGAACGTCCCTGCAAATCCTTGCTCGGCGCACAGCGCAATGATGGCATGGCCGCCGTCCGTTTCATGCGGATCGTGGCTGTGCCCCGGTTCCGGAAGGAAGACGAGCGCCTGGCCGATGGCATGGGCGATCGCAGCAGCATAGGCGCGGATCGCATCGACCTGGGCGCGCGCCTCGCGGGAACGTGCGGCTGCGATGCCGCGCATGGCGGTGACGACAGCTGAAAGCTGGTGAACAGTGCCTATGCGGGCCTGGATGTCGCTCAGCCGTTCGGTCATGACGAGGCAGTCCTCAGGTCGGCGGCGAGCGCCTTCACGGCTTGAACGAGCTTGGCGCGGGCGGCGTCGTCGAGATCGCCTCGTTTCGTCAGTGTTTCGACAGTCTCGCCGGCATGCGTGTCGAGATAGGAGCCGAGCCGCGCGCGCAGGGGCGCAATGCGATCGACCGGCACGGCGTCGAGCACACCGTCTTCCAGGGCCGCAAGGAGCGCGACCTCGTCGACAAAACGCAGGCAGGCAAAACGCGGCTGGGTGAGAAGCGCCCGGATGCGCTCGCCGCGGCTGATCTGCGCCTTGACCCGGGTATCGGAGATGCCGCCGAACCGCGTGAACATCTCCAGCTCGACGAATTGCGCATAGTCCAGACGGATCCGGCCCGACACGTTCCGCAGCGCCGGTTTCTGCGCCTTGCCGCCGACGCGGCTGACGCTGAGGCCCACATCAACGGCCGGCCGGTGATTGGCGGCGAACAGACGCGCATCGAGCACGATCTGTCCATCGGTGATGGAAATGAGGTTGGTGGGGATATAGGCGGAGAGATTCCCGGCGTCGGTCTCCCCAATTGGCAGAGCGGTGAGCGAGCCGCCGCCCCGCTCGGCGCTGAGCTTGGCGGCGCGCTCCAGCATCCGGGCATGGACATAGAAGACGTCGCCGGGATAGGCCTCGCGCCCCGGAGGCTCGCGGGTGAGCAGGGCCAGCTCGCGGTGGGTCGCGGCATGCTTGGTCAGATCGTCGATGACGATCAGCGCGTGACCGCCGCGGTCCCGGAAATATTCGGCTATGGTGAACCCGGCGAACGGCGCGATCCATTGCAGGCCGGGCGAGGCCGCCGCCGAGGCAACGACGAAAATGCAGCGCTCCGGCGCGCCATGCCGGCGCACGGCCCCGATGACGCGCTCGACCGCCGTCGCCCGCTGCCCGACGGCGACATAGACGCAGATAACGTCGGAATTCTTTTGGTTGATGATCGCGTCAACCGCGATCGACGTCTTGCCGGTCGCGCGGTCGCCGATGATCAGCTCGCGCTGGCCGCGCCCCAGCGAGAACAGCGCATCGATAACGAGCACGCCGGTCTCGACAGGCTCGCAGACGAGATCGCGCTCGATAATGGTGGGCGCTGGCCCCTCGACCGGGAGGCGGTCCTCCGCCGCGACCGGCTCGTCGCGATCGAGCGGGCGCCCGAGCGGATCCACGATGCGGCCAAGGAGGCCAGGCCCCACGGGAACGCGCACCACCTCGCCCGTGCCAGTCACGCGCGAGCCGGCCTCGATCGCCTCGCCTTCGTCGAGCAGCACGGCGCCGATCTCATCGGGGTCGAGGGTGAGCGCAAAGCCATAGCGGTCGCCCTCGAAGCGCAACAGCTCGTTCAGTCTCACTTCCGGCAGACCGGAAATATGGGCGATGCCATCGGCGATGCGCTCGACGCGGCCGATGGACTCCGCCTGGGGGCTGAGCGCCGTGTGCGCGAGCACCTCGCGGCTGCGACGCAGCCAGTCGATTGTCTCAGCGCTCATGATGACGTCCATTCGTCAGTTCGGCGGCGATGCGGTCAAGATCGGCGCGGAAGCTGTTTCGGATGAGCGCGTGCGGCGTGTCGACCTCCAAGCCGGCGATGAGGCCGGGATCGTTTTCGACCTCCAATTCCACCGGCCGGCCCAGCGCCTCGGCAAGCCGTGAGCGGCAGGTTTCTCTCTCCGCCTCGGTAAGGGCACGCGCGGCCTTGATGTGAAGCGTGGATCCATGGGCGCCCAGACCTGCGCGCGCGTGCTCGGGCAAAGCCGCAAGCGCATCGACCAGGCCATCGACAAATCCATCAATGCGCGCCTTGTCCGGCAGGCGGGCGAGCAGCTTACCGGCGATATCGACGGCAAGCTGGGTGGCGTGCTCGGCGTTCGCGGCGGCCTCGGCGTGACGGGCGCGCTCGATCTCCGCGCTCGCGGCTGCGCGCAGTTTATCCGCCTCGGCGCGCGCGGCGGCGAGCATCGAGGCTGTTTGCGCCTCGGCATCGCTTGCAGCGGCCTTCAGCGCGTCGGCGCGCGTGTCAGCGATGCGCTTCACTTCCGCCGCAGCCTTATCGCGTTCAGTGGCGGCCTCGTCTTTGTTGGCCTGCGCCTCATCGAGCAGCTTGCGGGCCGCCGTCTGCCGCGCGGCGATCATGTCGGCCACAGGGCGAAACAGGAAGCGCGACAAAATCCAGATGAGAATAAGGACGTTCACCGTCTGCAGCGCAAGCGTCCACCAGTCGATATGCATGGGGCGGCTGGCTCACTTCACGAAGGGGTTGGCGAACAGCACGAGCAGCGCGATAACGAGGCAGTAGATCGCCATGGTCTCGATCATGGCGAGGCCGACGAACAGCGTGCGCGACAGCGTGCCGGCGGCCTCCGGCTGGCGGGCGATGGCGTCCATCGCCGCCGCAACGGCGCGCCCTTCGGCAAGCGCCGGCCCGATGGCCCCGAAGGAGACGGCGATCGCCGCCGCAAGAATGCTCACGATCTCGATCCAGTTCATGACGGTTCCCGTTTCTGATTGGAAGATTGCAGGGGCGTTTTGCGGCGCTCGCCGATGGCGGCACCGATGAACACGGTCGCGAGCACCGCGAAGATATAGGCCTGCACGGCCCCGGTCAGCAGGTCGAGCGCCATCAGCGGGATCGGCACCAGCAGCCCGGCGAGCGAGAGCACGATGCCGACAACGAAAACTCCGCTCATCACATTGCCGAACAGGCGTACGATCAGCGAGAAGGTGCGCGTGATCTGCTCGACGATATTGAGGGGGATCATCACCCAGGTCGGCTCGGCGAAGGTCGCGAGGTAGCCGCGCCAGCCCCGCATGCGGATCCCGAAGTAGATGGTCGCTGCGAAGACGATGAGCGCAAGGGCCGCATCGGTTTCAAGATGCGCGGTCGGCGGCTCGATGCCCGGCACAAGCGAGGACCAGTTGGCGATCAGCACGAAGATGAAAATCGTGCCGATCAGCGGCCGGTAGGGGGCAGGGCTCGACCTGCATGGTGTCCCGGACCTGGCCGTCGATCGCTTCGACGACGGTCTTCCAGCAGAGCCTGGGCCTTGGAGGGGTGGAGGGAAAGCCGCTTCGTGACCCATGCCGCCGCCCCGCCGATCACGATCATGATGGCCCAGGTCACCAGGACTGGCGCCGAGATCGGCACCGGTCCGAGCCAGAACAGCAGTTGCAAGTCCAGCGGCGAGCCATTCATGCCGATCTCCCCAGGCGGCGCATCAGAATCGCACGTCCCAGCATCAGGCCGAGGGCGCCGCACAGCAGCGGCAGCGCGCCGAGTGTCGAGAGGCCGGCAAGAACGCCGAACAGCACGGCAAAGCGCGCAAGCTGCATGGCCAGCGCGCGCAGCACGCCGCCGCTCAAATAGCTTTGCGTATTCCACCACAGCGAGCCGAAATGAAGCAGACCGAGCAGCACGCCCACACCGAGGCCGAACGCCGCGGCGAGCAGTGGTCCGCCGGGAAAACCCTTCGATCCCGGGCGTCAAGGTCATGAGCTGTGCATCCATCTCCAGGCGGACCAGAAGCCAAGGGCCGCGCCGATCATGATCAGCGGCGCGGAGAAGAAAATGCCGGTCTCGAAGGTTCGGTCGAGCCAGCGGCCGATGAAGACGCCGAGCAGCGTCGGCACGATGATCGTCCAGCCAAGGATGCCGATCTGTCCGAGGCGCGCGCCGAGCGAGGGCTCCGGATCGTTCTCACCTGCTTTGGCGCGCTCGGCTGCGCGACGCGCGGCCTCGGCCAGCCGGTCGCCTTCGGGGCCTTCGGTCATCGCAGATCCTCCTCCACGGCAGGAGCCTCGGACATGCCGGCCGGTTCGGGGCGCAGATAGCGCACGAGCTGACGCACGGCGCGGGCATGAAGCCGCGTCTGCTCCACGCGCGCCTGGCGCCCGGCCTCCAGCTCGGTGGCCCGCATGGCCTCGACAGTGCGCTCGAGCGCAGCCAGATCGTCGCCAAGCGTGCCCTGACGGCATGCTATGGCAACCCGCCGTCCTTCCGATACCGTCAGGACGCCGCCGCGCAGCGCACAGATAATGCGTTATGCCGTCCGCATTGCGCCAGCGGACGACGGAGGCCGGCAGCACGGTGATGAGGTCGCTGTGGCCGGGCAGAATGCCGAAGCTCCCGCTCTCATCCTCGGCACGGATCGAGCGCACATCCGCGTTTTCCACCAGAACCGCGCTCAGCGTGGTGATCGTGAGATGAAGCCCCGCACTCACGCCGCCGCCTCCGCCCGCTTCGATGGCGGCTCCCGGTCACCCCCGCGCGAAACCTCCTCTTTCTGGCGCGCTTCCTCCAGCGAGCCGACCATATAGAGCGAGGACTCGCGCCAATCGTCGCAGGCGCCATCAAGGATCGCCTTACAGCCAGCAATCGTAACGGCGGTCGCGACCGAGCGCCCTGCCATGCCGGTGAAGGCCTCGGTCACCGCGAAGGGCTGGGTGAGGAAGCGCTGCAGCCGGCGTGCCCGGCCGACGATGCGGCGATCCTCCGCGCCGAGCTCCTCGAGGCCGAGCAGCGAAATCACATCCTGCAGTTCGCGGTAATGCTCGATCGCGCGGCGCACCTCCATGGCGATGCGCGCATGCTCATCCCCGACCACCAGCGGATCGAGCAGGATGGAGGAGGAAGCGATCGGGTCGATGGCCGGATACATGCCCTCTGCCGCCATGGCGCGCGAGAGCACCACCATGCTGTCGACATGGGCGGCGATGGTGGTCACGGCGGGGTCGGTGAAATCATCGGCCGGCACATAGACCGCCTCGATAGCCGTCACAGCCGCCCCGCCAACCGAGGCAATGCGCTCCTGAACCGCCGCGACCTCACTCGCCAGCGTCGGCTGATAGCCAACGCGCGAGGGCAGCCGCCCCAGGAGCCCCGACAACTCCGCCCCCGCCTGGACGAAGCGGAAGATGTTGTCCATCAGCAGCAGCACGTTCTGGCGGCGCTCGTCGCGGAAATATTCGGCGATGGTGAGGGCGGTCATCGGCACGCGCCAGCGGGCGCCGGGCGGCTCGTTCATCTGGCCGTAGACGAGAACGGTGCGATCGAGGACGCCCGAGGCAGTCATGTCGAGCAGCATCTCGTGCCCCTCGCGCGAGCGCTCGCCGACCCCGGCGAACACCGAGATGCCCTGATAGCTGGCGACCATGGCGTGGATCAGCTCCATGACCAGCACGGTCTTGCCGACGCCGGCCCCGCCGAACATCGCCGCCTTGCCGCCCTGGGCGAGCGGCGCCAGCAGGTCGATCACCTTGATGCCGGTGGCGAACAGATCGGTGGACGGGCTTTGGGCGGAAAATGGCGGCGGTGCCCGATGGATCGGCCGCAACGGCACGTCGCCCGGCAGCGGGCCGCCCTTGTCCCCGATCCGGCCTGTCACGTCGAGCAAGCGGCCGAGCACCGCCTCACCGACCGGAACCCGGACGGGTCCGCCGACACGCCGCGCCATATCTCCCCGGCGCAGTCCGGTGGTGGCCTGAAGCGCAATGGCGCGAACCGTGCGCTCGTCGAGATGCGCCTGCACCTCGGCGATCACGGTGCGGTCCTCTGCACCGGCGATCTCCAGGGCATCGTCGATCGGCGGCAGGGGGCCGGTCACAAAGGCGACATCAAGGACGGCGCCGCGGATGGCAACGACCTCTCCCGCAAGTTCAGCCTCGGCTCGCATGCGCTTATCCTTGTGCTCGATGACGAGCATGGGGCAGATCCGGTCCCGCCCATCTTATGGCTGAGGCAAATCCGACCGGCCGCCATTGCGCTCGATCAAGGACGGCCCCGCATCGGTAATTGGTAAACGGAAGCCAGAGACGCTTCTAGCCTCTGGCGGCGCCGCTGCCAAATTACCGGTGTGTAAAGGACGACGGCCGCCGTCTACTCGCATTTCGTTTATGTCGGCTTAGAGTGACGGGCCGGAAAAACTCATGAGGAATTTGCGCAGAGCCGCGCGAAACTCAATGACATGCTGGCTCCGGCTTACCCCCTTCGCAGTGATCGCGACCAACTCCGCGCCGGGGATCAGTGTGGCGAGACGCTCGGCGTGGTCGAACGGATGCAGAAGGTCGCGCCCGGTGCCGATCACGAGCGTCGGTACGCTAAGTCTTGCGACCTGATCCAGCGTAACGCCCGGACCGTCGCAAGCGATGCGGCTTAACAGGGATGCCGTGATCGGCTGCGGCGCACGCTCGAAGAAACCGCGGAGCGAGGTGAGATTATCAGGCGCTTCCCGCTCCAGGAGCGCAGAAGTCTCGGTCCGATCGAAGCGGGCCCGGGCCTCCTCCGGCGGGAAGCGCGCGAGGAGATCGCCAACTTCGGCGTAGGGCCGCATATTGTCGGGCGCATCGTCGACGAGCCATGCCGGACGTGCAAGCACGAGCGCGCTCACCAGATCGAGGCGGGTCACGGCGAGCCGCAACGCAATTGCCGCCCCCATGGAGATGCCGCCGATCACCACGGGCGCGAGGCTCTTGGCCTCGATCATCTCCGCGACGTCACCTGAGAAGGTTGCGATGCTGAACGCCTTGGCATCGCCCGGCTCGGAAAGGCCATGCCCCCTGCATTCGAGCGTCATACGTCGGAATGGCACGTCGGTAGGAAAGACTTCGCCGGTCTGGAAGGCGTCGCCGCAAAGCCCGTGCTGGAAAACGAAAGGCGCACCCTCGCCACTTTCGACCAAGTTGAGGTGCGGCCGGGACGTCACGGGCGCTGCTCCTTTGCCGTAAAGCCGGCCGCTGCCATCGCGCTTTGCAGAAAACGGGCGACTTCTGGCGCCTCCTCCGCGGCGAGCCCATGGGTGATCAGCGGCCCATCAAAGCCGTTCCCCTTGAGCTGGCGCAGATAATGCACAAAGTCGATCACGCCCTTGCCGGCGGTGGCGAACGCGCCGTCAGCCGTGCGGTCCTTCGCATGCGCCATGACGATGCGATCGCCCAGCGCCCAGATCGCCTCGGAAATGATGCGGTGCTTTTCGTCTGCCGGCTCGGTTTCGACCAGATTGGCCGGGTCGATCACGATATTGAGCCGATGGCTCCTCATGTCGTCGAGAAGGCGGCGGGCCCGGGAGGCGGAATCGACAACATTGGCCCGCTCCGGCTCGATGCCGAGATCGACATTGCACTCCTCGGCAATAGTCAGCGCCACTTCCATGCTGGAATGGAGGTCGCGCCAGGCCTCCGGCGTGTGATTGTCGGGATGCGCGCGCCATTGGTCGTCCGGGTCGCGTGTGCCGGTGCACAGCGTAACAAGTCCCGTGCCCATGACGCGAGCGGCCTGCGCGATCACGCGGAGGCTGGCATGCCCGCGCTCGCGGACGGCAGGATCGGGATGGATCATGTTGTAGGTCGCCGAGACCGCGGCGAGACGCACCCCGCTCGCCTTCGCGGCCGCGCTAACGGCTTGCGCGACGTCCTCCGGAATAGCATCCGGCATAGATGGCAGGCCCGAGCAGGCCATGTTGTACTGCACGGTCTCGTAGCCCGCCGCCCGCGCCGCCTGCAGAACGGCGGACGGCTCGTGGCCCGGAAACGTCTTGGCGAAAATGCCGAGCTGCATCAGATCTCTCCCGAAACATCGGCGAGCTGGACCCGGCGGCCGCTTCGCGCCAATTCCGCGATCGCCGCCATCGCCCGCACCGAAGCGAGGCCATCCTCGATATCGGCGCCGCGCATCGGCGCTCCATCCAGGATGGTATCGGCGAAGCCTTCGAGCTGACGGCGGTAGAAGTGACCGTCGGCGCCCAAGAACCCGCGTCGTTGCCCCGGTGCTTTCGTGGAAGATGTCCACCTCGCTGCTCTTATAATACCAGGGATTGTAGGTCTTGCCGATGACGCTGCCGTTCTGCCCGTAAATCTGAAAGCCTTCGTGCCAGTCCATGCGCACCGCCACGGTCAGGTCGAGATGGCCGAGCGCGCCGCTCGCAAATTCGACATCGACGAACCAGCAATAGGCGCCGAAACGCTCGCTAACACGCGCCTCGACGCTGACGATGCCGCCAGCCAGGAAGCGCGCGGTATCCACCAGATGGCTGCCATGCGCGAGCATGTAGTAGCGCCGCAGGTCAGCCTTGGGATTGCCGGCGGGCCTCTTGGCCGAGGCGCTGGTGATGATGAGGGGCTGGACGGCGTCGGTCATGGCGTAGCGATGGGTCGAGTCGCAATACCAGGCCTTGAGCGCCAGCATCTCCCCCATTTCCGCAGCGATGAAAGCCTTGGCCGCTTCGATGCCGGCGTCGAACCGCTTCATGTGGCCGACCTGAAACACGCGGCCGGAGCGCTGAACAATGGCGCGCAGGCGCTGCACTTCATCGATAGCAACGCCAACCGGCTTTTCGCACAGCACATGCTTGCCGGCCTCGAGTGCGGCGATCGAGGCGGGCACGTGATAGGCGTCCGATGTTGCAATGATCACCGCCTCGAGGCTGTGATCGGCAAGCATCGCCGCGTAATCGCTGTACGTCCGCTCGGGCGCATGCGTCCACTTCATGCGCTCCAGGAGGTCGGGCGCGACATCGCAGATCGCGTAGAGGTCGGCATTGCGGGCCTTCGTGCAGCTTTCCAGATGGCCCGCCTGAGCGATCGGGCCGCAGCCGAGCACACCAACCTTCAGCCGCCGCGTCTCTTTATGAACCATGCCCTCTTCCCGGTGGCATCAAGCACCAACATCGTTGCCGTTGCCGCGCGGGTGCACAAACGCGCTGGCGCCTACGCATCCCGCTGGCCGACGACCGCCAACGCGCCTTGGAGCACAGCCTGCCAGCCGAGCGCCGCCCGGACAAGCCGCTTGCGCGGGGGATCGAACATCGGGGAAAGCCGCCGCCGCGTCGCCGCGAACAGCTCCTCGACCGGGAAATCCGCCATGTCAATCACCCCGCCGCCGATGACCGCGACATCCGGATCGAACAGCGTCATGCCCGACGCGATCGCGAGCGCCTGATCCTCGACGAAAGTGGTCAGCGCCGCATCCAGCTCGGGCGAGGCCTTGCGGTCGGTGAAGAGACGGTCGATCCTCACCCGATGCCGCTGCGCCAGATCGCGCAGAACAATCCCGGATGCATAGGCCTCGATGCAGTCTCGACCCCCGCATGCGCACGACCGTCCGTCCCCTCGCACCGGGATATGGCCGAGCTGCATAGCAAAATCGCCGCCCTTTTGCGGCCGGCCGCCCTTGAGAAACGCTGCACCGATCCCGGTCCCGAAGAACACGCCGAGCACGAGATCGCTTCCCTTCGCACTGCCTGCCGCCCACTCGCCGAGCAGCAGCAGCGCTCCGTCATGCTCCAGCCAGACCGGCAGGCCGCTCGCCTCAGCGAGTTCATCGGCTAAGGGAAGTCCATGCAGGGAAGGAATGTTGGGCGCATCGATCACCGCCCGGCGCGACGCGTCGAGCGGCCCCGGAATACCGACCACGATGCCGGCCGGCTGAAACTCAGTGCTGAGCTCGGCGATACGCCTCGCCAGAACCGTGACCGGGTCCGACAACAGACACTCAGCCGGGATTGCCGACAGGGCGCTGCCCCGGCCCGCCTGGTCCACTTGGCCAAAGCGCAGATTTGTGCCCCCGATGTCGACGACGATGTAACTCGGTGGGGTCACGGCGGATTCGGGGCTCGTAACGTAATGGCTTCGCTAAAAGTTTCGGCTTTCGGCTTCAGGGCCAAGACGTGTAGAGTAACGGCCAAAGAGGGGCCGGTCTACGGCCCTGTTGCGCCGCTCAGGCGCGGGGTAGGGAAGCGATGCCCAGTCTGGTCGAACTCGTCGACGTAACCAAATCGTTCGGCGCCGTAAGAGCGCTGGACGGCGTGTCGATGCAGGTCTCGGCCGGCGAGGTCGTCGGGCTAATGGGCGACAACGGAGCCGGCAAATCGACGCTGGTGAAGATCCTTGCCGGAAACTATCTCCCGACCTCCGGACAATGTCTGATCGACGGCCATCCGGTCGTGTTTACAAAGCCGGTCGAAGCCCGCAATGCCGGCATCGAGATCGTCTATCAGGACCTTGCCCTGTGCAACAATCTCACGGCCGCGAACAATGTTTTCCTCGGGCGCGAAATCACTCAGGGCTGGGGTCCTTTCAAGGTTCTCGACGATGCCGCGATGAACGACCGCGCGTCCGCCCTGTTCAAGGAGCTGCAATCGGAGACGCGGCCGAGGGATCTGGTCGAGCGCATGTCCGGCGGCCAGCGCCAGGCGGTGGCGATTGCGCGCACGCGCCTCGCCAAGGCCAAGCTGGTGCTGATGGACGAGCCGACCGCCGCCATCAGCGTGCGCCAGGTTGCCGAGGTGCTGGCCCTGATCCGCAAATTGAAGCAGCAGGGCCATGCCGTCATCCTGATCAGCCACCGCATGCCCGACGTGTTCGAGGTTTGCGACCGCATCGTGGTGATGCGCAGGGGACGCAAGGTGGCGGACAAGCTGATCGCGGAAACCTCGCCCGAGGAGGTCACCGGGCTGATCACCGGAGCGCTGCAAAATGCCTAGACAAGTGCCTCGCTCATGCTGAAATTTTCCAGGAACGCCCGGCCAGCGCAGTCGATCGAGGAGATCCTCAACGCGCCCGGCCGCACATTCGCGAGCCGCTTGTTCACCAGCCAGGAGTTCTGGATCACCGTTGCAGTGCTGGCAATCGGACTGGTCGTGGCCCAGATCGCCCCGCGCTTCGGCTCCGCCAGCAACCTCAGCAACGTCCTTCAGAATTCATGCTTCATCGGCATTCTGGCGCTCGGCATGACGCCGGTCATCGTCTCAGGCGGCATCGACATCTCGATCGGATCGGTGCTGGGCCTTTGCGGCGTCTCATTCGGCATTCTGCTTAACTCGGGCCTGCCGCTCTCCGTCGGCATTGCGCTGACGCTATTGCTGGGCGCGGCGATTGGCGGCCTGAACGGCTTTCTGATCGCCTATCTGCGCCTGCCGCCGTTCATCGTCACGCTGGGCATGCTTAGCATCGGCCGAGGCGCTGCCTTGATCGTCAGCGGAAATCAGGTGGTCTACACCTTCGGGCAGGCTGAGGCCGGGCTCTTCGCGCTGGGCGGGGGCAAGATCTTCGGCATCGGTAATGTCGTCTTCGCGCTGGTAGCCTTCGCACTCATTCTGCATTTCCTCCTGCGCAAGACACAGTGGGGCCGATATGTGCAGGCGATCGGCGGCAATGAACGGGCTGCCCGGCTGACCGGCATTCCGGTCAAGATCGTCAAAATGTCGGTCTATATGTTTGCCGGACTGATGGCCGCGGTAACGAGCGTGTTTCTCGTGGGCTGGCTCGGTTCGGTGACCAACGCGCTCGGCCAGGGCGACGAGCTTCGCGTGATCGCCTCGACCGTAATCGGCGGAGCCAGTCTCGCTGGCGGCTATGGCACCGCCTACGGCGCCGCCATTGGCGCATTGCTGATCGAAGTTATCCGCAATGCGCTGCTTCTGGCCGGGGTGAATCCGTTCTGGCAGGGCATCTTCGTGGGATCCTGTATTCTCCTGGCGGTTCTGTTGCAGCGCATCCAGGTGACCGAGGAAGAGTAGAATCGACGACAGTAATCAAAGCGAACTAGGGAGATTGAGGATGAAGGGTTTCAAGACAGCATTTCTGGCGACCGCCGCGGTGCTGGCGCTGGGTTGCACGTCGGCATCGAGCGCCGAGACCAAGCAGATTGCGATGGTTTTCAAGGTCATCAACAACGCCTTCACGCCGCCGCTGCAAAAGGGGTGCGCCGATGCCGCCAAGGACTTGAAGGTGACCTGCACGTTCATGGGGCCGACCGAATATAACGAGGCCGAGGAAGTGCAGATGGTGCAGGACATGATCCAGAAGGGCGTGGACGGGCTTGCGGTCTCCGCGGCCAATCCGAAGGCGATGGCGCGCGTGCTGCAGCAGGCCAAGCAGAAGGGTATTCCGGTGGTGATGTTTGATTCCGACGTCCTTCCCGAAGATGCCGGCGTCCGTCTGACCTTCATCGGCACCGACAATTACGAGTTCGGCGCGGAATTGGCGAAGAAGGTCATGGCCGACAAGCCGAAGGGCGGCACCGTCTGCATCCAGTCCGGCGCGCCGGCCTCGCTGAACCTGAACGACCGTATTCAAGGCATCCGCGACACGCTCGCCGGCGCTCCCAAGAGCGCTCCGGTGAAGCAGCTCACCGGCCAGAACGGCTGGACCGAGGCGCCCGGCTGCCCGGTCTACAACAATGATGATATCCGGCTGGCGGCCCAGCAGGTGAACGACGTCTTCACCGCCAATCCCAAGCTCGATGCGTTCATCGCCGTGGGTGGCTGGGCCCAGTATGCGCCGCAGGCTTATCGGCAGGCCGTGGAGCTGCAGAAGGACCGCGTCGCAAAGAAGGATCTGGTCATCTCCTTCGGCGACAATTTCGAGCCGCAAATGCCGCTGCTGAAGGCCGGGCTGAGCCACTACAATATCGGCCAGCGGCCCTATGACATGGCCTACACTGCCGTGAAGTCGCTGGTCGATGTGTTTGCGGGCAAGAAGCTGGAGCCCTCGATCGTCACCGGCGTTGAAGTGTGCACGCCCGAGACCGCAGATACATGCGGGAAAGCAAAGTAGGGCTATTGGGAAGGGGGAGACGTCTCTTCCCCCTTCCTTCTCATCGCCTGGCGGCCTCTTCTTGACGAGCACATGATCAAGGCGAAGGCGCAGCGACGCGCCTCTAACTTAGCCTAGTAATTTGTCCAAGGTGATCGGCAGAGCGCGAATACGCGTGCCCGTCGCGTGGTAGACCGCGTTGGCGATCGCGGCGGCCACGCCGACAATGCCAATCTCGCCGAGCCCCTTGAGGCCAAGCGGATTGCTGTCGTCCGGCTCGTCGACGAAGATGACCTTGATGTCGTGTATGTCGGCATTCACCGGCACATGGTATTCGGCGATGTTGGCGTTCATGACGCGGCCGAACCGGTGATCGATCTGGGTCTCTTCGTGCAGCGCCATGCCGATTCCCCCCACCACAGCCCCGAGGATCTGGCTGCCCGCGGTCTTGGTGTTCAGGATCCGCCCGGCCGCGACCGCGCTGACGACGCGCATGACGCGGACAATACCGAGCTGCTCGTCCACCTTCACCTCGGCGAAGACCGCCGAGTGTGCGTTGTGGGCTTTGGAATGATCCTGAGAAGGGTTCGTCGTCTGCTCGACCTCGATGCGGTCCACGCCGCCCTGCCGTATGGCATCGGTGATGGACACGGCGCGCGAGGCATCGCTCCGGCTCACCAGCTTACCCTCGACCAGCGCGACGTCTGCAGGCCCGGCATTAGCGAGAGGCGAGTGAGGCATCTGCGCGGCGAGGCGCAGGAGTTCGCCACGGATCGCCTCGGCCGTCGACGCAATTCCGTTTGCAACTGAGGTCGCGATCCAGGACCCGCCTTCGACCGGCGACTGCGGCAAGCTCGAGTCGCCAAGCTTGATGCTGACATTTTCCAGCGGCAGGCCCAACATATCGGCTGCGACCTGCGCCATGATGGTGTATGTGCCCGTGCCGATGTCGGATGTCGCGCACGCCACCTCGGCATGACCATTGGCGGTGAGCACGATGCGAACTGTGATCGGCATCTGCAGCGCTTCCCAAACAGCCGTCGCCATGCCCCAGCCGACCAGATCGCCGCCTTCGCGCATCGAGCGAGGTTCGGGATTGCGCTTGCTCCAGCCGAACGCCTCGGCGCCTTGGGCATAGCACTCCCGCAGCGCCTTGCTGCTGAAGGGCTTGTCCTGATTTTGATCGCGGTCGGAATAGCACCGCAGGCGAAGCTCGAGCGGATCGAGATTGAGAGCAACCGCGACCTCGTCCATTGCGGATTCGAGTGCAAAAAGCGCTGTTGCAACGCTGGGCGCGCGCATATCGCACGAAGTCGGGAGATCGAGCTTCGCCAGTCTAGCCGCGTATTTCGCATTCGGGGTTTTGTAGAGCAGACCCGACCAGCCGGTGTCCTGGCGATGGAAATCTTCGTATTGCGAGGTTGCGGTGACCGCATCATGCGCGATCGCGTCCAGGGTTCCGTCTGTATTCGCGCCAATCGCAATGCGTTGGATCATCGCCGGCCGATAGCCCAGCGCATACATTTGCTGGCGCGTCAGCACGACGCGAACCGACCGCTGCAGAGCGCGCGCGGCGAGCCCCGCCAGCACCACTTCAAACTGCGGGCGCAGGCCCACGCCGAATGCGCCGCCCACGAAAGCCGACATGACGCGCACATCCTCCGGCTTCATGCCGAACACACTGCAAAAATAGCGATACACGTTCTGCACGCCTTGCGTCTTGACGTAGACCGTGAGCTTGCCGTCCTTCTCGTAGACCACAGTTGAGCCAAAAAGCTCCATTGGATTGTGGTGCTCGATCGGAACGAAATAGTCGGCCTCATGGCGCACCGCCGCCCCGGCAAGCGCCTGGTCGGGCGTGCCGCGCGTCTTAGGTGGCACGAACATGGCTTCGAAAGGATTGGCAGGAGCCTTTAGCGGCACGGCTGCCTCGCGCTGGCGATAGATGTCCGTAACGTGCGCTTCCTCTTCGTATTCCACGCGGACCAGCGAGGCCGCAAATTGCGCGGCCTCGGACGTTTCGGCAACGGCCAGCGCAATGGGCTGGAGGTTGAACATAATCTTGTCGTCGTAAAGCGGCCGGAATGGCGAGCCGTCGGGTGCGACCTCATCCTTGTAGGCTTCGTCATTGTCCGGCAAGGGCGGCCGGTTTTCGTGCGTCAACACGGTCAGGACACCTTCGACGCTCATCGCCGCGCTCACATCGATGCGCTTGATGCGGCCCTTGGCGATCGTCGAGGTAACGACGCTTCCGTGGACCAGGCCGGGAGCGTTGAACTCCGCCGCATATTTCGCGGCGCCGGTCACCTTGGGACGGCCGTCGATGCGGGAGGTCGCGCTGCCGATGTAAGTCGTCATGGGCTTGCTCGCTGGACTTTGCTGTATGACGGCGGCCGCGGCTTCTGGCGCAGCGTTGGCACTTATGCCCGAGCCGCCGAGGACGCCTAGCGCTGCGGCGCCTTGCAAGACCACGCGGCGGCTGATGTCGGTGGAAGAATTGGATGAGCTGGCCATCGTCGCCTCACAACACTTTCTTGTTCGCCTGGACCTGCGGCGTCCCGTTCGCGGCCTGCCTGAGGGTGCGGATGATAGCCCGGCGCGCGAGAGAGATCTTGAAGCCGTTATGCGAATAGGCCCTGGCATCCGCGAGCAGCAGGTCAGCGGCGCGCCCAAAGGCAGCCTCGTCGGCCGGCTGTCCGCGCAGGGCGGCCTCCGCGTCCTTGTTGCGCCAGGGCTTGTGCGCGACGCCCCCGAGCGCAAGCCGCGCTTCCTCGATACGGCCGCCGTTCATCTCCAGGGCCGCCGCCACCGAGACCAGCGCGAAAGCGTAGGAGAGGCGGTCGCGGATCTTGAGATAGCTGTAGTTTTTCGCAAAGCCCCGGGCGGGAAGCTCGACGGCGGTGATGATGTCGCCATGCTCGAGGTTATTGTCGCGCTCGGGTGTGTCGCCGGGCAGACGATGGAAATCCTCGAACGCGATGACCCGGTCGCCGGACGGCCCCGTCACATGGACCTTAGCTTCCAGTGCCGCGAGCGCGACACACATGTCGGAGGGGTGTGTCGCGATGCAGGAACTCGCTGGTGCCCAGGATCGCATTCGCGCGGTTGATGCCGCCCAGCGCCGAGCAGCCGCTGCCCGGCTCGCGCTTGTTGCAGGGCGTCGCGACATCGTAGAAATAGTAGCAGCGCGTCCGCTGCATGAGATTTCCGCCCGTCGAGGCCATGTTGCGCAGTTGCTGGGAGGCGCCCGCGAGGATCGCACTCGACACGACCGGATAGCGCTCCCGCACCAGCGGGTGATAGGCGAGATCGCTGTTCGGCACGAGGGCGCCGATTTTCAAGCCGCCGCCCGGAATTTCCGCGACTTCTTTGAGCGGCAGCTGCGTGATATCGATCAGCTGCGACGGGCGCTCGACGTCATACTTCAACAGATCGACGAGATTGGTGCCGCCTGCGATGAATTTGGCTGCCGGGTTGGCCGCGGTCAGACGCACCGCCTCGGCGACGTCGTTTGCGCGCATATATTCGAAATTGATCATGACTTGACCTCCATGACCGACATCGCCTGCTGAATCGCGGCGACGATATGGGGGTAGGCGCCGCAGCGGCAGATGTTGCCGCTCATCAGCTCACGGATTTCATCGGGTGTCTTCGCCTTGCCCTCGGCGATGAGACCCGCCGCCGAGCAGATCTGCCCCGGCGTGCAATAACCGCACTGGAAGGCGTCATGATCGATGAAGGCCTGCTGCAGCGGATGCAGCGTGCCGTCTGCCGCTGCGAGCCCCTCGATCGTCGTGATTTGCGCCCCGTCCTTCATCGCGGCAAGCGTCAGACAGGAAACGACGCGCCGGCCATCCACCAGCACCGTGCAGGCGCCGCACTGGCCGTGGTCGCAGCCCTTTTTCGTTCCGGTCAGATCAAGATGCTCGCGCAGAAGATCGAGCAAAGTCGTCCAAGGTGCGACTTGGAGCTGCCTTTCGACACCATTGACGGCCAGCGCGACAGCGACCTTCCGTGGTGTGGGGATGGCGGGGCTTCCCGCCGTGCTTGTTGGCGCCATGAAAACTCTCCGATTACGCGACGGAAAGGACTGGTGTTTCGCCGCAAATGCTATTGCATCCTCCAAGCACATTAGGGCTGCGGGTTTTGGCCAATAGCCGTTTCGCGCGAGGCTGTCCAAATTGCGCAAGAAAATCCTATTTCCTTATCAGCCCGACGCTTAGCTCTAGGTAAGAGCAAAACGGAGGGCGTCATGCGCACTCGAGATCTCGACGAGATTACAAAGGCGGTCACGAAAGTTTATTGTCCACATACCGTGGAGGTGCGGCAGGGCCGCCAAATTGATGCCCTGCTTGCGGTAAACCGGCAGACATTCCAGCCTTTGGTTGAGCTGTCCTACAACGCACCGGTGAAGATCGACGCCGGAAATTTCCCACGCCTGTTTCTCATGATGCATTGCACGCGCGGGGCGGCCAGCGCGAGGCAGGAGGGTGAGGCGGCTGAATGGCGGCAAGGGCAAACCTTGCCGTTCTCAGCAGGGCTCGACACACAATTATGGTTCGACCAGTCGTTTACCCAGAAGGGTCTTCGGCTTGACCTCGATACGCTCGAGCGCCTGTGCGCCCGCTGGCTTGGCCGTCCTCTCGAGGAGCCGCTCCGTTTTGCCTTACGTCCTTTCTCGGCAGAATTGGAGCGCCTCTGGCGGCATACTTTGCTTTATTTGTCGTCCTGGGGCCGCGAACCCCCCTCGGTGGCGAAGACGGCGAGAGCAACGCTTGATGAGTTCTTGTTGACGCTGCTCCTGCATCAGCACCCGCACAATTACAGCAGCGAACTGGCCGAGGAGGCGCCGCCAGTGGTTCCGGGCCTAATACGCCGGGCGGAACGCTTTATGATCGAAAACGCGATGGCGGCGATCACGGTGTCGGATGTGGCCGCTCATCTTGGCATTAGCCTGCGCTCGCTGCAGAGCGGATTTCGTCAATGGCGCGGGACGACGCCGAACGCGGTGCTCAGGCAGATCCGCCTGCAGCATGTACGCGACGAGCTTGCTCGCCCTAGCGCCGGGGACAATGTGACAACAATCGCCCTGCGCTATGGCTTCTCGCATCTGGGGCGTTTCAGTGCCCAATACACTTCGACCTTCGATGAACCTCCGAGTGCAACTCTGCGTCGCAGTCGGAAATGACGAATGCCGATTACGGCCCGGCGTGACGCCCAACGCTCGACGAAGGCGCTGCACGAAATGCCGACACATGCCGCCTCGCACTCGCGCTGATCTGCGTCCTTCTATTACTTCGCAGAGTAGGTGACAGCCTCGATCTTGTTGCCGTCGGGGTCGCGCACGAATGCGCCATAGTAGTTCGCGTCATATTCAGGCCTCAGGCCCGGTTCGCCGTCGCTGGTCCCGCCATGCGCTAGCGCAGCCTCGTAGAAACGGTCGACCATAGCGCGGTCACCTGCCGCGAACGCGACATGGCTGCCGTTGCCGACAGTCGCAGGGTTGCCGTCCACGGGCGTTTCGATGCTGAACAGGATCTGCCCGCTGCCATAATCAGCCCCGGTCTCGGTGTGTTTCATCGGCAAGATACCGACGATGGGCAGCACCGCGTCGTAGAAGCGCTTCGCACGGGCGACGTTGTTGGTCCCGACGGATAAATGATGAATCATGCGGTTTCCTCCAGGCTGCGCCAGAAGCTGAGCAAAGCGGCAACGACCGCGCCGAAGTCGCCGGCCCGGTGCCAGGCCGCATCCGCGTCCAGGTAAAGCTGCGCTCGCTCGATCGCCTCTGGCATTGTGCGTTCCTCCATCGTCGATGATCGAACAAATCGGGCCCCCCGATGTTCCTGGAGATAAAAAAGGGGAAAGCGGCAAACCATGACTGGGCGTGAGAATGGAAGCCGGAGCCGGTCATGGGTGCCAGTCGCGGTCGGCGTGCTGCTGATCCTGATCGGCGGCACATTGACAGTGGGCGGCGCATGGCTGGTATGGCTTGGCGGTCCGGTCTACCACGCGTTGGCGGGTGTGGCGCTGGTCGTATCGGGAGCGCTCCTTCTCCGGCGCCGTATCGCCGGAGTGATCGTCTATCTGGCGCTGTTCGCGGCAACGATCCTATGGGCGATGCTGCGGGTCGGCTTCAACGGTTGGGCGCTGATCCCATGGGTGGTTGCGCCAACCGTGCTGCTCGTCCTGGTGCTACTGGCGCTGCCTTTCGTGCTCGCGGTGCACCGGACGCGGTGGGCCGTCGCCGGCGCGGCGTTAGGGCGGTATCGCCATTGCGCTGATCGTGAGCGCCTTCACACGCGAGCGGTTACCGGAGCGTCCAGTCAGTCGCCGCCAGTGCTTCGGGAAATGGCGAGTGGCAGGCCTATGGGGGCGCAAACGGCGGCGGGCAATTCCAGCCTGCAAGCACAATCGCGCCCGCCAACCTGCCGCGGCTCGAACGCGCCTGGGTGTTCCATACCGGCGAGCTTGGCGGGAGCCCGGGCGACGAACAGCTCACCTTCGAGGCGAACCCGCTCGTGGTCGACGGCCGGCTTTATGGCGTGACCGCGCTGGGTCTCGCTTTCGCGCTCGATCCCGCCACTGGCGGTTTGCTGTGGCGCTACGACGCGCAGGTCCGCCGCCGCCATTTCGGTGAGATTGCATCACGCGGCGTGAGCTACTGGACCGGCGGCGCCACGGGACTGTGCGCGAGCCGCATCCTATTCGGGACGCTCGATGCCCGGCTGATCGCGCTCGATGCCACCACCGGGGAAATTTGTGCCGGCTTCGGCGAAGGCGGTCAGGTGGATCTGAGCCGTGACGTGCGGCTGCGCGATGCCGGGGACTATAACGTGACCTCGCCGCCCGCGATCGTTGGCAATGTGGCGATTGTCGGGGCCGCGGTCGGCGACAACCGCGCGGTCGCGCTCGAGCGCGGCATCGTGCGAGGGTTCGATGTGGTGAGCGGGCGGCTCCTCTGGGCATGGGACCCGCTGCCCGCCACGCCGTCTGAGGCAGCGGCGCAGGGCTGGCGGCCCGATCAGGCACAGCGGACCGGCGCGGCCAACGCGTGGGCGCCGCTCTCGGCTGATCCGGCGCGTGGCCTCGTCTTCGTGGCAACCGGCTCGGCCAGTCCCGATTTCTTCGGCGGCACGCGGATCGGGGCGAATGCCCATGCCAACTCGGTCGTGGCGCTGCGCGTCTTGGATGGCAGCGTGGCCTGGGCGCGCCAGCTGGTACATCATGATCTTTGGGACTACGACACCTCATCGCAGCCCGTATTGGCTAGGATTCCGGTCGGCGGCCAGGAGCGCGACGTCGTGCTTGCGGCCAGCAAGGCGGGATTTGTCTTCGTGCTCGATCGCGATACCGGCGAGCCGGTTTTCCCGGTCGAGGAGCGCGCCGTTCCGTCCTCTGACGCGGCCGGAGAGGAAGCCTCGCCGACACAGCCTTTCCCGCCCGAGCCGTTCCGCGTGGCCCGGCACGAGCCGCTCCGCGCCGGCGATGCCTGGGGCTTCACGCCGATCGACCAGATGCTTTGCGCGATCAAGATCGCGCCCCTGCGTTCGGAGGGGATCTTCACGCCGCCATCGAGGCGCGGCAGCCTGCTCTATCCCGGTTACGGCGGCGGCGTGAACTGGGGCGGCATCACGCTCGATCCCCTTCGGCGGCTCGCGATTATGCCGGTCATGGACGTTGCCATGGTCGCGGCCGTTCTGCCGCGTGATGAGTGGCAACGGCAGCGGCGATCCGGCGATTACCCACAATCGCAGTTCAGCGCCATGGCGGAAACCCCATTCGGCCTGCGGCGCGAGCTGCTCTCCTCGCCGCTCGGCGCGCCCTGCTCGCCGCCGCCCTGGGGCCGGCTCGTGGCCATCGATCTCGCACAGGGACGGATTGCCTGGGACCGGCCGCTCGGCACGACGGGCGAAACGACGCCTTTAGCGCTACCGCTTGGCTCGCCGGTTTTAGGAGGAGCGGCGGCGAGCGCAGGCGGCGTCACTTTCGTCGGCGCCTCCACCGATGCCTATCTGCGCGCCTTTGAGACCTCCAGCGGCCGTCTGCTATGGCAGGATAAATTGCCCGCTGCCGCGATCAGCACGCCCACGCTCTATACGGCCGGCGAGCGGCAATTCGTGGTTATCGCGGCTGGCGGCAGCGGCAAGCTGGGGGCAAGAGCGGGTGACGCCCTCGTCGCCTATGCGCTTCCGCGGCGCCAAGAGTGACGGACAGACAACGCATGGATCGTAAGGTCAAGGCATGTGAAGCCGACGCCTGCTGATCGTCAGCGCCGCAGTAAAGCGCAACCGCGAAGCTGCTCATTGTGGGGCAGCTCGGATAATATGCCGACATCCTCGATCAGCGGATGAACTGGTCGATATAGTCCGCGCCGAGCTCGTTCTGCGCATAATGCGCGCGGCATTTATCGATGCGGGTGAACACATCGTCATAGCCGACCGTGCGGCCCTCGGGGTCGACATAGATCATTGCCCCGTTCACCTGGAACAGGGTTATCATCTCCTCCACATGCGGGTCGACGACCAGAGTGTGCGTCTCGCCGGGCGCTTCATAGACATAGCCGCCCTCGCGCGCGACCCAGTCGTGCTCCAGATAGCGCCACTCGCCTTTCAGCACGAAGCCATGGACCGGAAGCGGATGGCGATGGCGCGATAGCACGCCGGAGCGGCGCACGCGCAAGAGGTTCATCCAATAGCCGCGCGAGACGCACATCAGCAGCGGGCGGAACCAGACATTCTCCTCAACCGGGACCCAGATGCGCTCATCGGTGGGGATGGCGTTCGGCACGACCAGCTCGGGCGGCAATTCCTTTGGTTGGGGATGCCGATAGGGGAGCCATTTCTCGTTGATCTCGCTCATGTTCACCTTCCAGTTTCTGCACGTCGTCAAACTGCGAGGTAGCCACCATCAACCGCCAGGATCGCGCCGGTGATGAAGCGCGCCGCCGGCGATGCCAGGAACACGATCGCCGACGCCACCTCCTCGGGCGTGCCCCAGCGCGCCATCGGCGTACGGGCGAGGATCGGCCGGCTCGCCTCCTCGCTCTGCCGTAGCGCCTCGGTCAGCGGCGTTGCGATCCAGCCGGGTGCGACCGCGTTCACCCGGATGCCGTCCGCTGCCCATGACGCGGCGAGGCTCTTGGTGAGTTGGCCAATTCCGCCCTTCGAGGCTGAATAGGCGGGCACGCGCGGACCGCCGAAAAAGGTCAGCATCGAGGCGACGTTTACCACGCAGCCGCGCGAGGCCGCGAGCTTCGCCCTGGCGGCCGAGCAGACCCGCATCGTGCCGGTGAGATTGACCGCGATCACGTCGGCGAAGACGTCCGGCTCATGCTCCAGGTCGCGGCGGATCATGCCCGCGGCGTTCACCACCACATCGAGCGCGGGGAGACCGGCGATAAGCGCATCGATGCCGGCCGCGTCCCGTACATCGAGGGCGGCGAAGGTGATGCCAGCGCTCGCGTCATCAGCTGCCGCCGCGACGCATTCGGGCTCGGTCGCCCCTGTGGCGGTGACCGAGGCATTGAGATGGCGGAATGCCCGCGCTGCGCCAAGCCCGATGCCACTCGTGCCGCCGGTCACCAGCACGGTTCGGCCAGCAAAGGCATCGGGAACGAAGATGTCGAGAAGGTCGGCTGCTGTCATCGCGCTCCCGATTGTGGTTCACTGAGAAGCCGGCTTCGGTCAACGGTGCGAGAAGCGCCCGCTCGGCGTCGCCTCGGTCGCGGCGATCAGCTTGGGAAGACCAGCTCCTTTGCCAATCGCAGCTTATCCCTTCGAGACGCGTGAAGGCGAGATCTCAATACTGATCGTGCCGACGCACCCACGCCATCGAGAAATCGAGGCTGTCCTCATCGCGGCCCTTCGGCACGAGGTCGAGGAACTGATAGGCACCGTTGACCATATCGATGCCGCGCAAATAGCAGGAATAGGTATGGAACACCTCGCCCTTCTCGTTCTTGGCGAAGACGCTGATGCCCGGGTAGTCCGACACCTCGATCGGCTGAACCTTATAGTTGAGATCTGCCTTGCCCTTCGCCATTTCCTCGGGCGTGAACGAGACGTGGTAGTCGAAATTGAAGTCGCTGCCCTGGGACGAGACCCAGGGAAAGCTCCAGCCCATCCGCTTCTTATAGGCGTCGAGCTTGGCGAACGGCGCGCGCGAGATGACGGCGAAAGCCGCGTCGCGGTGGCCCAGATGGACCGCGATGCCGTTGAAATTATCCGCCCAGAACGAGCAGGACTTGCAGCCCTCCTTCCAGTCCGGGGCGAACATGAAGTGATAGACGATGAGCTGTGAGCGCCCGTCGAACAGGTCGGTGAGCGCGGTGGCGCCATCCGGCCCCTCGAATCGGTAGTCCTTCTCCACGCGCTCCCAGGGCATCGCCATCCGGCGGCGTGTCAGCGCATCGCGCTGGCGCGTGAACTCCTTCTCGGCGGCAAGCAAATCGAGGCGCGCTTTCAGCCAGTCCTCATGCGAAACGATTGGATGGTCGGACATGATGGCCTCCTATCGGCTCAAGATCAGCTTCAGCCATGGCGCCGAATGAAAGACGCTCATCAAGACATACATCGGAACCATTCCGGTCAGCGCCGACCCGGTATGCGCAACACAGAGCGCACTCAGCGGGCCGTCCCCCGAAATCGCGGTGATGAACGCCATGGCAGCGAAGGTCGGCGCGGCGGCGAGGCCTAGCCAGTCCGCCACGCGGCGTACCGGCGCTTCAGGTCGTCCAGCGCCGCGCAAGGCGCGGTCGCCGAAACTAGTCGCTGTATTCGTCATGCAGCTTCACCCAGCTCATAATGCCATCAGTCTCGTTGCGGCCCTTCGGTGCGAGATCGAGCCATGCAAAGGCGCCCATCAGCACCTCGTCTCCGCGCCCATAAGTCGAATACGTGTGGAACACTTCGCCGCTTTGATTTCGCGCAAAGATGCTGGTGCCGTGCATATCTTCGCTGCTTTTGATCTTCTGCGAGCCGTAATTGTAGATGGCGCGCCCGGCGGCGATGTCGTCCTTTTTGAACGACACGCCGAAATCGTAGTTGAAGTCGCCGCCGTTCGATGACACCCACGGGAAGGTCCAGCCCATGCGCCGCCTGACCTGCTCGATCTGGGCGAGTGGCGCGCGCGAGATGGCGGCGAATGCCAGGTCGGCGTGCTCGAAATGCTGACGCGCGCCATCGATATGATCGGCGAGGTAGGAGCATCCCGAGCAGAGGTGATCGGAGCCTGGCGTGAGCATGAAGTGATAGACGGCGAGCTGGCTGCGGCCGCGAAACAGGTCCGCAAGCGTGCATTTGCCACCCGCCCCCTCAAAGACGTAGGGCTTCTCGACTTTCACCCACGGCAGCGCGCGTCGCTCGGCGCGAAGCGCGTCGAGCTCGCGGAACATGGCTTTCTCCTTGACGAGGAGGGCCTTGCGGGCGGCAAGCCATTCCTCGCGCGAGGCGAGCTTGTGCTCGGGCAGGGTGCTGTTTGTCATGATCGTTTCTCCTTTTGATTGCGAGGGATTTGAACGGGCGCTCAGGCCTTGCCGTATTCATCGTGGCGCCGCCACCAGACGCCCTCCTCGTTGCGGCCCTTGGGCGCGCGGTCGAGCCACTGATACATGCCCCAGAGGCCGTCCAGCCCGCGCGCATAAGCGGAATAGGTGTGATAGACGTCGCCGTCCTGGAGAGCGAAGGCGCTGACAGGCCCGGCCGGTCGCGTGTATAGGTGGCGACATCGGTTCCGGTGGTAGCTGCGATCTGCGCAACCGGTCCTTCCTCGCCCTTGAGCTTCCACTGCTGAACGCTCATTCCGGCGAGCGGCTCGGCTTTGGTCGCCTCCGGCATCGGCGGCTCGCGGCGGTAATTGTATTCGATGCCGCCGCCCTGCTGCTGCTCGGGTGTGAACCAGACGTTGAAGTCGGCATTGAAATCGCTCCCCGACGAGGACGCCCAGGGGAAGCTCCAGCCCATCCGCTTCTTGAATGCCTGAAGCGTGGCAAGCGGGGCGCGCGACACCGCGGTGAACGCCACGTCATGGTTCACCAGATGGACGAAGATGCCGTTGAAGCCGTCGGCGATCGAGGAGCAGGACGGACATCCCGCCTTGTAGTCGGGCCCGTACATAAAATGGTACATCAGCAGCTGCGAACGTCCCTTGAACAGGTCCTTGAGCGAAGCGGGGCCGTCCTCGGTGTCAAAGTGGTAGTCCTTGTCGATGCGCACCCAGGGCAGTTCCTGCCGTCGCTGGGCTAATTCGTCGCTGCGCCGGGTCAGTTCCTTCTCCGCCTCTAGCAGCTCGAGCCGCGCCGCCAGCCATTCGTTACGCGTTCCGGTCGTGTGCGTGGTCATTGCTTCGTACTCCTTGGTTCTGTCGTGTTGCTGATCTGTGGCGTTGGCATCAGGCCGGGAGCATCCGGTCATAGTCCTGATGGAGGCGGCTCCAGCGGTCCCAGAACGGCTCCGGCTCCTTGCCGCTTGCACGGGCCACCAGCACGTCGAGATGCAGGTGCCAGCCGGTTGCGACCTTCAGCAGAGTCGAGCGGTCGGGCAGGCGGCGATGGATCACGGTGAGCAGCACCTCGCTGCCCCTCGGCTCCAGCTCGAATGTGACGCCCCCGCTCGAGCCCCAGGCGAAGGAGAGCTTGCGCGGCGGGTCGAGCTCGGTGATCCGGCTCTGCATGCGGTGCTCGTCGCCGAAGCCGGGCGGGCGCTGGCCGGGTGGTTCGGTCAGCTCGTCATTGCGCCAGACCAGCTCGAAGGGCGCGCCCACCTTCATCTCCATCTCGCCCGCCGCCAGCCATTTGCGGCGCAGCTCGCTATCGGTGAGATAGGCCCAGACCCGCTCGATGGGACCGGGAAGAAGGCGTTCGATCTTGAGCGTAGCGGGCTCGATCAGCGTGCCATAGGCGTTCGGGGTCGCGCGTTCGTTCATCGATCGTCTCCTGTTTTGGGGCTCTTGGATTTGCGGGCATCTTCCTCGCGGAGCAGCTGCTCGAGCACATCCAGACGGCCGGTCCAGAAGCGTTCGTAGAAGCTCAGCCACTCATGGGCGCTGGCCAGCGGACCGGGTTCAAGGCGGCACAGATGCGTGCGGCCGCGGATCTCGCGGCGGATCATGCCCGCACTCTCAAGCACCTTGATGTGCTTCGAGGCCGCCGCGAGCGAGATCGCAAAGGGTTGCGCGAGCTGGCTCACCGTCCGCTCACCGTCGGCGAGTTCGCGGAGCATCCGCCGCCGTGTAGCATCGCCCAGGGCGTGGAAGATCGAATCCAGTAGAGGGGTCTCTAGTTCAACCATACGGTTGAATATACGGGGTTGTCCAAGATTGTCAACCGATTGGTTTAATAATTTAATGCGAGCGCGCACGGGCGGTTTAGAGGCTGACCAGTTCAGGTCGAAACGGCGCCACCGGCGCAGCCGCCAGTAAGCCAGCGCAACGCAGTGAAATAATGAATCCCCGCTCGCGCGGGATTTCGACCATATGCCGAGGAGGGGAATGGTCCGCCCGCAGGCAAACCGGTCCGGCAATAGCGGCAGGCCGCGCTAAGCGGCTACGGCGACCGCATCCGGACGGCTGCCGGCCAGCGCTTCCATAACCGAGGCTTTGACCGCCTGCGTCGCCGGTGAGGCGAGACCGCGCGGTCCATAAAGCGCGATCTCGATCGAGGGAAGGTCGAGCAGACCGTGCCGGGGGCCGAGCACTTTGAGGTTCGACATGAGAGAGATCGGCGTGATTACGGTAACCGCCAGGCCCTCTGCCGCCGCCGCCAGCAAGCTCGTCGTGCTCATACTCTCATAGGCGACGCGCCAAGGGATATCGGCCTTGCGTATGGCGGCAAGCGCTGCGTCGCGAAAGGGGCAGCCGACCGAGAACAAGGCGAGCGGCAGCGGGCGCTTCTGCGCGACCGTCTCGTTGCCAGAGACCCAGACCAGCGGCTCGCGGCGCACAGTGACGCCGCCATCGAGGCCCGGCAGGCGCGTGACCAGCGCAAAATCGATCTGCCCCTTATCGACCTGCTGAATGAGCTCGCCGGAGAGGCCACAGCGCACCTCGATCTCCACCTGCGGATGAGTGACGGAGAGCCGTCGCAGCACCGGCGGCAGAAAGAAAGGGATGTAGTCATCCGGCGTACCGATCCGGACGCGGCCGGCGATGTCGCCGCCCTTGGCGCGCCCCAAGACCTCGTCATTGAGCGCGACAATCCGTCGGGCATGCTCCAGCACGCGCTCACCCGCCGAGGTCAGCGTGGCCTTTTTACGGTCGGCGATCAGCTGCGTGCCGAGCATCTCTTCGAGGCGGCGGACCTGCATGCTGACGGCCGATTGCGTGCGGTTAAGCACGTTGGCCGCCTTGGTGAAGCCGCCTTCCTGGGCAACGGCGAGAAAGGCCCGGAGGCAGGATGGATCGAGATCTATCATCATAGAATTTGATTCTTGCCCATAAGGATTATTCGCTTCCATGATAACCGAAGCTTGGCCATTGTAAACGCCGGACGTAGTGGAGAATGTGATGAGCGTCACATCGACATATCCGGCACGGCTTTCGGCAGAGCAGCAGGACTGGTCGCTCTTGCTGGTGCTGCTCGGCGGCGCCTTCACCGGCACATCCGGCATTCTGATGCGCTTCAGTGAGGTGGGGCCGGTGGCCACGGGCGCATGGCGGATGCTGATCGCCAGCCTGATTCTCGGCGCTGCCGCACCGCTTGCGGGTCGTGCAGCATTGCACTGGCGCGGCTCGGCGATCCTGCTGCTCGCAGGGCTGTGTTTCGCCGTCGATATCGCTTTCTATCACTTATCGCTGACCCTGACCTCCGTCGCTCACGCAACGTTGATCGTGAACCTTGCGCCACTCATCGCGCTCACGGCAGGCTTTCTGCTGTTCGGGGAAAGGCTCGGGGCCGCGAAGCTCCTCGGCCTTGCTGCCGCGCTCGGCGGTGCGTTCCTGATGACTGCGATGCGTGCCGGGAGCAGCGGCACACTGGCCGGCAATGGGCTCGCGGTGCTCGGCATGCTCGGTTATGCCTTCTATCTGGTGGTGGTGAAAAAGGCGACGCGGCAGCACGATCCGCTGACAATCATGGTGTGGTCCTCCGCGGCAGCAGCGGCGGCGCTGTTCGTCACGGCAGCGGCGGCGGGCGAGCGCATTCTTCCGACGACCATCGATGGCTGGGCCGTCGTGATCGCGATGGGGTTCGCCGCCCATGTGCTCGGCCAAGGTCTGGTCGCGCTCGGCATGCGGCGTGCTCCGGTCGGGCTGACCTCGGTGCTTCTGTTGATTCAGCCGGTCGTCGCGACCATCGGAGCTTGGGGGCTGTTTGACGAGAGCCTTGGCATCATGGAAATGCTCGGCGCGGGGCTGGTTTTGGCAGGCCTCGCCATTGCCAGCCGCTCGCGGGTGTGAAGGCGTAGGGTCCTCGCTCGCACCACCCCCACGCGCCTACGCAAGGGCCTGGTGACCCCTTGAGGGTCACTGTGCTAGGTGACACTACCCCGGCACGAACGCGCAGGAGTCTCATGATGAGCCAACCTCCCATCACCCCGCAGGACGCGGATGAACGGCGTGCAGCGCCGCCGGTGATTGTTTATTCCGCGCAATCGCTGCCTCCTTTCGATGCGGCTTTCTACGAAGGCGTCCGCGCCGGAATGATAAAGACTGGCGAGCAGCATATCGCGCCAAGGGATGCTGCGGCCTTCGCCGTCCCGCGCGGCCATGTCTTTCGCATCGTCAGCATCGAGGGGCCTCAGGTCGGCGATCTCAATCTGTGGAATGCCGGCGACCTCACGGAACGGTTTTTCAGCGGCAAGACGCGCGCGCTGCATGCGACGCATCTCTCCACCGGTGACCGGCTATGGAGCAATCTGCCCTTTCTGCGCCCGATGGCGACGATCACCCACGACACGCTCGCCTGGTATGGCTGGGACGACGACGGTGCCGGCGTGCATGACGTGATCGGCACGCGCTGCGATCCGTATACCAATGTCCTGCTCAAAGGCACCGAGTATCATCATTGCTGTCACTCCAACCTGACCCGCGCGCTGGCCGCAGCGACGGGGCTCAGCCTTGCTGATGCCGAGCCGTACATCCATGATGTGCTGAATGTTTTCATGTGCACCGGCTTCACCCGCGACACGCATCAATATTTCATGAAGGCAAGCCCCGTGCGGCCCGGCGATTTCCTCGAATTCTTCGCCGAAATCGATCTTTTATGCGCGTTATCGGCGTGCCCCGGCGGGGATTGTGGCGCCGGCCATTCCGACGATGCCGCAAGCTGCTATCCGCTGCTGGTTGAGATCTATCGCCCACGCCAGGACACGCTGCGCGGCTGGCAGTCGCCTGGCCAGAATCCCTATTCGCGCAACCATGGCGCATCTGGATAGGACTCATCTGCCGTCTGTCCCACCCCGCCGCCGGAGCCGATCCTTGATGATTTCGTTCACCAAAGCATCGCTTTTCTGCCCCAACTTTATCCCCGCCCCTCCATCCCGCGCATACACTCGGCTCCGTTCCTTTCCGAGAGGGACGCGGGGCTCGAGACCGTCTCAACCACGCGGGAAGGAAGCGGTGCCTGAGGAATCCGCAAGGGATGGCTGGACGGAACGAAGCGCGGGCTCAAAGAGCCGGTTAGGTAACAGAGGTCGGTCTTGCGGTTGGTGTAACGGACCTGAACTCAGGGGCTCGTGGCTGCCCCCCTGTTTGCTGGGAAGCGCAGGGCGTACGTACATCCGGCCATGCCAGGGATGTGCGATGTGTAGGGAAGAGGCAGAGGGAGCCGTAATATCACCGCGCGCGGGCGGCCCATTAGGGCCACCCAAAAAACAAAATAGCGAACGGCCCGAGCGGCCGCCCGCGCGTCCCTCACCTATCACGGGGGACTGGACTGACGCAAAGCCTCGCGGGCCACGCCCGGCGAGGGGATTGGTGTCTGGAGCGAGCCTTTATGGCGAGCGACCAGCAAGAAGCGAGCCTTTATGGCGAGCGACCAACGAAGCGAGCCTTTACGGCGAGCGACCAGGAAAAATACGCGCTCTTTGACATTCGCGAGGTTGACTGGTGAGGCGCGTGATCCCCGCGCCACCTGGACCCGCGCAGCGCACGCCGGTTGCGACTTCACGGCGACCAGCGGCGCCTAGTCTCGGTTCAATCTGGCAATCAGGCTGGAGGAATCCCAACGGCCGCCGCCCATCGCCTGAACATCGGCGTAGAACTGATCGACGAGGGCCACGACGGGCAGCTTTGCGCCATTGCGGCGAGCTTCATCGAGGCAGATCGAGAAGTCCTTGCGCATCCAGTCGATGGCAAAACCGAAATCGAACTTGCCCTCGCTCATGGTCTTCCAGCGATTGTCCATCTGCCAGGACTGGGCGGCGCCCTTGGAAATCGTCGCGATCACCTTTTCGACGTCGAGGCCGGCTTTCTGCGCGAAGTGGATACCCTCCGACAGGCCCTGAACAAGGCCGGCGATGCAGATCTGGTTGACCATCTTGGTGAGTTGGCCGCTGCCCGCCGGGCCAAGCAGGGTGACCGCGCGCGCATAATGGGCAATCACTGGCTCAGCCTTGGCGAATGTCTCGGCGTCGCCCCCGACCATCACCGTGAGCTGGCCATTCTCGGCGCCGGCCTGCCCGCCCGAGACAGGCCCATCGAGGAAGCCGGCGCCTTTGACCTTGGCGGCAGCATAAAGCTCGCGGGCGACATCGGCTGAAGCGGTGGTGTTGTCGATGAAGATGGCGCCGGCTTTAAGGCTTTCGAAAGCACCGCCCGGGCCGGTGGTGACGGCGCGCAGGTCATTGTCGTTGCCCACGCAGCAGAATACGAAATCGGCGTCTTTCGCCGCCTCCGCGGGCGTGGGAGCAGCGCGGCCGCCAAATTTGGCGGTCCAGTCTTCCGCTTTCGCGGCCGTGCGATTATAGACCGTGAGGTCGTGGCCCCCTTTGGTACGGATGTGCCCCGCCATCGGAAAGCCCATCACGCCAAGACCAATCCATGCAACTTTGCTCATATTTTTCTCCGGCTCGAGTGTTCTTCCGATCGGGCAGCGCACCTGCATGTGCTGCCATGAACTGGTAGACACTACAGCTGCCAGAGATGCAGTCAAAATTCCGCTGCGAACGCAAGGCTACCCGAACGCGGCGCGCCCGACGCACGCGGGAGGCTGCCATTCCCAGCGGTGTGCTAACGCGCCTTGCCCCAACCCGAGAAAACGGAGGACTGGTTTTGGTTCTGCCGAGGCGGCGGCGAGGGGTTGCCCTCGAAAATCGGGCCAACGACACTGGTGATAATGGCGAAAACGATTCGGGTCGCCAGAATGAAGCCGAGCAGCACCAGCTTGTCGCCGCTGAGCAGGATGTCCACCCACACCATATAGGAATCGCTGATCCCCAGAGAGCTGAGATAGGCGGGCAGTGTCTGCGCATAAGCGATCAGCTCGCGCATGATGCCGGGGAACTCGATCGCGGTTGCGGCGAACGCTATCGAGCCGATGATCATAGTTACAACGAAAGTAACAGAAGAGAATAAGATCCGCATTATGGGTACTTTCTTTCTGCTAAGCTGATATCGCGTGCGAGCGGCTCGCAAGACCGTATTCGGCTGATCTCGACTTCCAGGCGCCAGTAGGAGCCGCTCTTTGCCGCTTTAAAAGCGCGGATATGTCTTCCGACAACGCCGCAGCAACCCAATAGTTTCCCCTCTATTATGGCGCCGATCTGGCGTCCCCCAGGACTTTGCGCCATAGTGCTTGTCGTCGCGGCAGGGGCCGTGGCACTGGGCATCAGGGAGAGGAGCAAGGGCAATGGTACCCGTAGGCATGGAACCGCTGGTCATCATGATCATCGTCGGGCTCATTGCGGGCTGGCTGGCCGGGCTGATTACGCAGGGCGGCGGCTTCGGCGTGATCGGCAACATCATCATCGGTATCATCGGGGCGTTCATCGGCTTTTATCTTCTTGCGTACCTGAACGTTAACATAGCGCCGGGCCTGATCGGCGTTATTCTGACCGCAACTTTAGGCGCGGTCATCCTGTTGTTCATCGTAGGGCTTTTGCGCCGCTGAGTGCAGTGCGGTATGATTTGGGGCTTCCGGCTTACGGAGGCCCCTTTTTCACGGCTTTAGGACCCCACGAATGAGCGAGCGGCCGACCCAGAAAGACCCTGTCTGGCTGATGCGCACCTATGCCGGCCACTCCACCGCAAAAGCCTCCAACGAGCTCTACCGCAAGAATCTCGCCAAAGGGCAGACCGGACTTTCGGTCGCTTTCGACCTGCCAACGCAAACCGGCTACGACCCCGATCACGCGCTGGCGCGCGGCGAGGTGGGTAAAGTCGGTGTGCCGGTCTCCCATCTCGGTGACATGCGTACTTTGTTCGAGGGCATTCCGCTCGCCGAGATGAACACCTCGATGACCATCAATGCGACGGCCGCATGGCTGCTGGCACTCTATATTGCCTGCGCCGATGAGCAGGGCGTGGCGCGCGCCGCCCTCACCGGCACGACACAGAACGACATCATCAAGGAATATCTCTCGCGCGGCACCTATGTGTTTCCGCCTGCACCCTCCATGCGGCTGATCAAGGATACGGTGGTGTTCACCTGCCGGGAGATGCCGAAATGGAACCCGATGAATGTCTGCTCCTATCACCTGCAGGAGGCCGGGGCGACACCGGTGCAGGAGCTGGCCTATGCGCTCGCCATCGCCCAGGCGGTGCTGGATACCGTACGCGCTTCCGGCGAGGTCGAGGAAGCTGCCTTCCCGGCGGTCGTCGGGCGCATCTCCTTCTTCGTCAATGCCGGCGTGCGGTTCATCACCGAGATGTGCAAGATGCGCGCCTTCGTCGATCTGTGGGACGAGATCTGCCTGAAACGCTACGGCGTCGCCGATGAGAAGCTGCGCCGTTTCCGCTATGGCGTGCAGGTCAACAGCCTCGGCCTTACCGAACAGCAGCCGGAGAACAATGTCTATCGCATCCTCCTGGAGATGCTGGCGGTCGTGCTCTCCAAGAAGGCGCGGGCCCGCGCCGTGCAGCTTCCGGCCTGGAATGAGGCGCTCGGCCTGCCGCGCCCATGGGACCAGCAATGGTCGCTGCGCATGCAGCAGATCGTCGCCTATGAGACCGACCTGCTCGAATATGGCGATCTGTTCGACGGCTCACCTGTCGTCGAAGCCAAGGTCGAGGAGCTGAAGCGCGAGGCCCGCGCTGAACTCGCTCGTATCGAGGAGATCGGCGGCGCCATCGCGGCGGTCGAGTCGAGCTATATGAAGCAGCAGCTGGTCGAACTCGAACGCCAGCCGGCTGCGCGGTATCGAAACCGGCGAGCAGATTGTGGTCGGCGTGAACCGCTGGACGGAAGCGGAGGTCTCCCCCCTGTCGAGCGGCACCGAAAGTATCCTCACCGTGCCGGAGGAGGTCGAGCTGGAGCAGATCGAGCGGCTGAAGGCCTGGCGCACCGCACGGGATGAGGCGGCGGCGACCGCCGCGCTCGGCGAGCTGCGCCGCGCAGCGGTTGAGGGCCGCAACATCATGGAGCCCTCGATCGCCTGCGCGAAGGCCGGCGTAACGACGGGCGAATGGGGCGCCGCCTTGCGCGAGGTGTTCGGCGAATATCGCGCGCCAACAGGCGTCGGCAAGGCGCGCGCCGCCTCCTCGGAGCGCATCGAGGAGATCCGCGCCGAGGTGGAACGTGTTTCGGCAAGGCTCGGGCGCCGCGTGAAATTCCTGGTCGGCAAGCCCGGTCTCGATGGCCATTCCAACGGCGCCGAGCAGATCGCGGTGCGCGCTCGCGACTGCGGCATGGAAGTGGTTTATGAAGGTATCCGGCTCACGCCCGCCGAGATCGTCAATGCGGCGCTAGAAGAGGGCGTGCATGTCGTTGGCCTATCGATCCTCTCCGGCAGCCATGTGCCGCTGGTGCGGGATGTGATGGAGCGCATGCGCGCGGCCGGCCTCACCGGTGTTTCGGTGATCGTTGGCGGCATCATCCCGGCCGAGGACGCCGCAACGCTGAAAGCCGCCGGCGTCGCGGCGATCTATACGCCGAAGGACTTTCAATTGAACGATATCATGGCCGGCATCGTCCGGCTCGTCGACCCGGAGAGCCAGGCCGCCTGATCGGCGGCGCAGAACCCGCCCTTCGAGCGGACCGACCTAGCGCAGGAACACATAAATCGCGATCAGCGCCACCAGTGCGAACATCCCGATCGCCACCATCTCCGGCGTGATGGCGAAGCTGTTCGCGCTGGGCACGGTGACGGCTTTCATCGCCGCCATCGGCACGGCCAATTGCAACAGAAAGTCACGCATCGCTTCACCTAATTTTTCGTCTTTCCTGCTCATATCCAACGCACGCCAACATTACATCGCCAGCCGGAGTTTGGTGAGTCCGGTTGCGATGATCTCGAAGGCCTGTTGTAGGTCTTCGGTCGTGGGCGCATGGAAGTACTTACCCGGATCAGTCGCACAACTTTGCATGAGCGTTGTGGCCGAATCGCTCATGTCTCCGAAGGTGATCGTATAGATCACGATGTCATGATCCGAAGCGTCGCCGTCCTTATCGGCCTTAATATTCGTGCACAGCGCTGTGGTTTTTTCGTCCAGCTTTGCACTCGCCTGGCTGCCATCCGCAGCCCCGAGATGGCCGCCTTTGGACGCATATCCGTAAGCTGAAAAGAACGTCTTATATTCGTCGCCGCGTGGCCCGCAGGAGCCGTTACCGCATGAGCCCGTTACGGTGTTCTGGCCGTCGGTCAGCAGGATAACGGCTTTGATAGTATTCTGATCGGAGTAAGGCGCCCCGAGCGCAAAGGGTGCCTTGGGCGAGATCAGCCGCCAGCCCCAGGCCAGACCTTCCGGAATCACGGTCGACCCGCTTGCGGTCATTGCGCCGATCGCCGTCGTAATTGTGGATTTGACATTGGTCAGCGGCTGCACGGTTCCGGCGGGGCATTCATAGTTCGGCGTTCCGCCACTCGGCGTCTTGTCTTTGTAGAATGAGAAGTTCTTGAAGGCCGCCTCGCCCGACACAGTGAGATAGCTATTAAAGCCAACATTCTCGTCGGGCGCGAAATAAGGCGTGAACAGCGTGTTGTTGTTGGCCGGATCAGGAGCATCGTCGGTCAGATCGTAGGGTTCGCTCCGCGACCGAACACATCCTCGCCAGGACACCTTGAGCGTGTCGAATATCCGGGACACGCTCGCGGTGCCGCCATCGTCGAAGGTGACATGTTCAGTGTTGAGCGCCGAAGGATTGCTGATGTCGAGCTGTGCGGCCGTGAGAGAGCCACCGACATTGACGGCGTTGGAAAAAGGCACGAGCCCGACCCTGACATTGTCCAACTCCTCCACTTTGCCGAACAGAATGTCGACCAGAGTGTTTGCCGCCGTCTTGAGTGCTGCGAGTTTCGTGCCCGCCATCGAGCCGGTATTGTCCAGCACAAGCGCCACTTCGAGCTTGTTCATCTGCATCACGGCGCGGTTGGCGACGGTCACCGAGAGCTGGTCGTAGCCGGCGAAGTGAAGAAAGGTCGTATCCAGCTCGGCTGTCGCCGAGACATCGACCGTGCCCTTGTTCCGCGTGACGTTGAAGTTCTTCAGCTTCCCGATCGTTTCCGGATAGTGCGCGTGGATGTAGTCCTCCGCTTTGGTCCGTGCCTCATCGTCATCGAGGGCCGGCTGGGCGGCGACGGAAAGCGCGGCCGCATCGACCGCAGCAGCAAGCTGCCGTTTGACCACCAGGGTCTGGCTGAAATCGATGCCCACGGCGACGACCATCAGGATCGGCACGAACATCAGCGTGAAGAGAATCAAAACCACGCCGCGATCGTCGCGCCTAAGGCGCCGCAGCTTGCGCAAGAAAACACCAGTCATGCCCCATACCCCCAGCCAATTGCTTGACTGCACGTCTAGCTACCCTGATCGCGAGCATTACACCAAAAGCCCGCTCGTTCCAAGCTGTGGCCAAGTTATGGCTCATCGCCTCACTTTTATCTGCATTTTACGCTTCTGGATTGCGAGGCTGCGCAGTTACGGTTATGAAAACCTTGGGGCACCGAAGCAAGCAACGGCTTCGATTTGAGGGATTCGCTATGGGCACAAGCGAAACGGGCAGTGATTGCGCTGGCACAAAAGCGAAGCGCAGCGGTGTGTTGCGTCTCATACGGCGCTTTGCCGCGAACCGCCGCGGGGCGACGATGGTGGAGTTTTCGCTCCTGGCGCTGCCGTTTTTCATTCTCCTATGGGGTGTTTTCGACGTCGGCCTGGTCATCTGGGGCGGGCTGGAGCTGGATAACGCCACCGCGGATGCGGCGCGCATGGTCCGCACTGGCCAAGCCCAGGGCGAAAGCTACAACGAGGAGATGATGAAGGACGAAATCTGCGAACACGTCTCGCTGCTCTTCGACTGCAAAAACCGTCTGCGGATCGATGTTCATACCTTCGCCGATTTCGCCAGCATGACTGCGCCGGATCCGATCGATAACGGCACCGGCAAGCTCAAGGATGATTTCACCTACGAGATGGGCGAAGGACAGAGCGTTGTACTGATGACGACCTATTATGAATGGCCGCTGCTCAACATGATCAGCAGCATGAGTCTGAGCAATATGCCTGATGGCAATAATTATCTGCTCACCGCATCGGCGGCATTCCGCAACGAGCCGTTCCAGGATAATTGATCATGAGCAAGCGGTGTTCGACGAAAGTTGCCGACGCTTCCGTATTGAGGCGCGTCCTGGCAAGAGCGGAGGACGGAGCGGCGCTGATCGAGTTTACGCTTATCTTTCCGATTCTCATCGCGCTGCTGTTTGGGCTCGTCGAGTTCAGCCAGGCTTTTGCCGTCAGTCGGAAGCTTGCCAACGCCGCCGCGACCGTGGCTGACCTGGTGTCGCAGGAGGCACGTGTAAGCGATCCAGAGTTAGACGATATCGCCCATGTCGCCGACACGCTGCTCGCACCTTTCAGCGCAGCCAATCTCGGGCTGGTGGTCACCAGCGTCACTTCGGACGAGAACAACGCTACCAGCGTGAGCTGGAGTTATACACATGGGGCAGGCGCCACGAAACGCACTACCCTGACTTTGCCGAAAGGACTGACCGAGGCGAATTCAAGCGTGATCGTCGCAGAGACGAGCTATCAATTTAGTCCCACTATTGGACTTTATTTAACAGGCGTTATTACGCTGACCGGTAAGGCCTATTTTCATCCCCGAGTAACCAGCGTCGTTGCTAAAGTCGATTAGGCCACTCACCTCGCCGGTTACCCTGCATTTTCTTCCATAATCATCCGCAGGATTTCCACAGGTTTCTATTGTGGCAATCCGGCCAGAACTTTAGCGGGCGCTGTGCCTCAAATGCAACTCCGTCATGTGGCCGACTGTGTGCTGGCTGGCAATCAGCCAAGGCTAGCTTAATTCCATGCGCTGTTACGGTCTTGCGAAGAGAAGCAGGCTCTCCTGTCCGCATCTTGAAAGCATACGGGAGAGCCCGTAAGGACAATTCCGCAAGTTGCTGCCGTTGGCTTATAGTGGGTAGGTGCACTTCTTTCTGCGTGCCTACCGGATCAATGTTTTAATACATTCTTAAATGCTTACTATCCGCACAAATACCAGGAAGACATATGTTGATCCCGCAACTGTCATCCTTCCGCCGTAGAGGTGCATAACCGCCCGGCTTATGCCGCATTCCCCCATTTGCACGTCCTGGTTTAGCGGGAGAAATATAACCAACTGACGGTATGTTGCACCGCCTTATGTAGTTCCCCCTAATGCCCAAAGTTTCAGCCCGTCCTGATCGCGCTGAAACATTCGCGGGGTCGCAAACTCCAAGAGCATGCGCCCGCGAAGTCGACGCAAATAGCCGAGTGGGAGAACTCAATGCGTAAGAAACTTGCCGACACTTTTGGGCGGTTCGCACGTGACGAACGAGGCGCCTCGCTTCTCGAATACACGGTCCTGATTGCCCTGATTACTGTGGCGGTTGTGGGCCTGATTACGACCGTCGGGACCACCGTGGTTGCTAGGTGGACAACTCTTAGCACTAGCTTCTAGCACTAGCTTCGGCGGTTAATCATCGCAACTGGCTTACTGACAGGGTAATTGGCTGGCGAAGGTGGTGGGATGCGCATCGGTAACGTCACCATGCTTATTGCTGCTCTCATTTGCGCCACCGCCGCTGCGCTGCTCTCGCGCGCCTGGTTGAGAGACCAGGTGGGAAGAGGGCAGCGTGTCGTTACCACCGTTCAGCAGGAAACGCCGCCGCCGACCACTCGTTCCATCGTAGTGGCGGCACGCGAGTTGAAATCCGGGGAAAAGCTGAGCGCCGACATGCTCCGGCTCATTCCCTGGTCTGGGGATGTGGTGCCGAAGGGCGCGTTTCTGACCACCGAGCCGTTGGTCAAACCGGGGCTGGAGCGCACGGTGATGGCCTCGGTCGCAGAGAATGAGCCCTTGCTCGAAACCAAACTGTCCGGGGCGGGGCAGGGCACGCTTGCTGCAAAGCTGGGTAACAGCATGAACGCCGTCACCATCAGGGTGAACGATGTCGCTGGGGTGGCCGGCTTCGTTCAACCGGATGACCGGGTTGACGTGTTCCTAAGCACGGGGGGCAAGCTCGGCGATGGCCCGATTGCTGAAAAACCGTCGGTCATGGTGCTGCTGCAGAGTGTGCGCGTGCTCGCCATCGATCAGGCGGCGGAGCGTAAAGGACCGACCTCGTCGCCCAAAGCGGTGACCCTCGAGGTCACCACCGAGGATGCGCAAAAATTGGTTCTGGCCGGCTCAATCGGCCAGCTCTCCCTCGCTCTGCGGCGATTCAATGGCGCCGCGGAAAGCGAAATGACGCGGCCCGTCGCGATGGAAGATCTCGTTGCGAAGCTATCGGGTACGACTGCCAAGGCAGAGCAGGTCATCGGTGTGACCCGCTCCGTCGACCGAAAGGAATACTCAGTTCAGCCGGAAGCATCAAAAGCCCGGCGATCTGAAGCAGCGCGCTGAGCCAGTTCATCAGTACGGCGCAGAAAAGACCGACAACAGGCGCAATTCGCTACGGCATAGGATTATGGGAATGGCTCGGGGGATGGCAATTCTCTGCAACAAATTTACGAGGGGGTGGACCGGCCCGGGAATTTCCCGGATGTCCACGGGCCAAGCGTTTGTTTGGGCGCTTTCGGCACTGATGCTTGGGCTTGCCATTCTCAACGCGCAGCCCGCTAAGGCAGCGAACGATAAGGCGCCCCGCGCAGACTACAGGGTGGATGTGCCCTCGAAGCCTGAGAAGGCTTATCAGGCGAGTCCGGCCAAAATCTATCCTGTCGAACCCTTGACCGAACGCCTCGATGTCAAGGTCACACTACACAAGACTGAGACCATCCGCGTCGCCGCGCCCTTCACTGAAGCACTGGTCGGCAACGCCGAAGTCGCCGACGTGGTCCCGCTGACCAACCGCTCGATTTACATCGTCGGTAAGAAGGTTGGCGTCACCCGGCTGACGCTGCTCGACCAGGAGAAGCAGCTTCTCGGCGTGGTCGATGTCGAAGTGACCTACGATCTTTCGGCCCTGCGCACTCAGCTCAAGGGCTTGAGCGGCATCAAGGTCAACTCAGTGAACGGCAGAGTGCTGTTGACAGGGGTTGCCGTCGATGCGGTCACGATGCAGCAGGCGCTGACGCTCGCCGAGCAGATCGCACCGGGCGATGTGACCAATGGTATGAAGGTCGCCGCCCCGCAGCAGGTGCTTCTGGAGGTGCGTTTCGTCGAAGCGGATCGTAGCGCCTCGCGCGCGCTCGGCGTCAATGCCACTGTGGTCGGCAACAGGGCTGCCGGCGTCACCGGCGTCGCCAGCAATACCGGCTCCATAGATGTCGATCAGAACGGCGACTTCACCAATAATCTCGTCAACGACCTGTCCACAGGATTGGCCTCCAATGCCGTACCTTTCGGTGCCTTGATCGGGCGCGTATTGGCTGGCGGAACGAAAGCTGATGTCTTCCTCAAGGCGCTTGAGGAGCGCGGCCTTGCACGCCGTCTCGCCGAGCCGAACCTCATTGCCCTCTCCGGCGATACGGCGAGCTTCCTGGCCGGCGGCGAGTTTCCGTTTCCGGCGTCTTCCGATAACGACAAGATATCGGTCGAGTTCAAGAAATTCGGTATCGGCCTGGCATTTACGCCGACGGTTCTTGCCGATGGCCTTATCAATCTGAAGATCGAGCCGGAGGTGAGCGACCTCGATCCGACCAATTCGATCCGCATCAGCGAGAAGGTTGTGATCCCTTCACTGGTGGTGCGCCGCGCCTCGACGACCGTTGAGCTGCGCGACGGCCAGAGTTTTGCCATCGCCGGTCTCCTGCAAAGCAACCACGTCAAGAACCAGGAGCAGCTGCCCTGGCTCGGTGACGTGCCGGTGCTCGGTGCGTTGATGCGCAGTGCGGCATGGCAGAAGAAGGAGACTGATCTCGTCATCATCGTGACGCCTCGCCTGGTGAAGCCGAAGGTGCCGGGTGAGAAGCTCGCGACGCCGCTCGACAGCCACGTGCCCTCGAATGACAAAGAGTTCTTCGTTCGCGGCTTACAGGAAATTCAGGTGAAGCCGTCCAACCCGTTCACAGGACACATTATCGACTGGACCAATGAGCAGCCGGTCGCCGGAGGGTTCAAGAAATGATGGATCACAATCGTTCTCATATGACGCGCGTGGCCTTTTTCGGGCTTGCCCTTGCGGCTTTCGCTGGCACCGCTCTGGCGGACCCGTATGACTATCGTGACCGCCGCGACACCATCAGCTCGGCCGCGGGCAATGCCAATGCGGCCAATATCGCCGTCCAGACCATCGATCCCTGGCCCCCTTACGCCAAACGTACCACCAACCACCTGGACGGCCGGCGTGCCGCGGTCGGTATCACCCGTTACCAGCAGAACAAGTCCATTGACCCGAAGGGGCTGAGCACAACCACGATTTCCGAGCAGGCGGGGCCTGGCTCGCAGTCGAGCACTTCGCTGACGAAGTAGCGAGGCGAGACGGCGAGTACGGTCACGGGGCGCGCGTAGAGTACGGGTTGGGGGTATGGCGATCACGGAAGAAGTTTGGCCTGCTGCCTTCAAGGGAAGAGGCAGACAAGGACAAGCTGCGGCAACTCAGGGCGACATGACCCGAAAGAGCATGCTCAGGCCTGATCAGCAGCGCGACGTTCTGCTCGTCACGCAGGATGTGGAGCTGACAGACCGGCTGAACACTGGCTTCGCTGAGAAGGATCACTTCGCCTTCCGGTCGCTGAAAGGCACCGTGACCGAAATCGAAGGGATTCTCTCTGCAAGCTTCGTGCCTGCTATCGTCATCATCGACCTGAAAACCGCACTCGCCGAGGATTTGGCGGCATTAGAGCGGATCAAGCGCACGCGCTTTGCCAAAACGCCGATCATCGCCATATCGAGCTATCTCGACCAGGACATCGTCCGGCGGCTCGTGCAGATCAAGATCGATGATTGGCTGCCGAAGGATTCCGCCTTTACCGACCTCTACAAATCCTGCGAGCGTCTCTCCCGCGCGCCTCTCGCCGACCAGCGGACGAAGGAGGCGATCTGCTATACCTTTTTCCCCGTGGCGGGCGGGGCGGGTAATACCACGCTGGCAATCCAGACTGCTTTCACGCTGGCGCGTAACAAGGAGCTGCCGGCGTCGGTCTGCTTGGTCGATCTGAACTTCCAGGACGGCTCGGTTGCGGACTTTCTCGACATTGCTCCGTCCTTCAAGATGGAGGAGCTTGCGGCCGCACCCGGCCGGCTCGACAGCCAGCTGCTCGACGTGATGCTGACGCGCCATGCCTCCGGGCTGTCGGTGCTGGCGGCGCCCCGGGTGCCGGCGAAATGTTTCGAGATCAGCGAAGGCGTGATCGGCTCTGTCCTCGGCCTGCTCTCGCAGTCCTTCGACTATCTGGTCATCGACTTGCCGAAGAATTGGTACCCCTGGACCGACAATGTGATCTGGGGTTCCAACCAGGTCTTCGTCGTCACCAACTTCACCGTGCCCGCGCTTCGGCACGCCCGCTATGTGCTCGATGCCATCACCGCCAAGGCGGTGAACGAGGCCAAGGTCTCGGTGATCGTCAACAAATACAAGGAAAAGCTGTTCGGCTCCGGGCTGATGAAGAAGGACGCCGAGGCGCTGCTGCGCGATTGGCTCATTGGCTTCATTCCGGACAGTCCAGACATCGTTCAGGAAGCGATCAATCGCGGGTTGCCGATGGCAGAAGTCAGCCCGGGCAGCAAGGTGGAGAAGGCGCTCGAGCGCATTCTTGTAAAGATCAAAGCATAAGACCGCCCGAAGAGAGAACGTAGCAAAGGCGCATCGATGTTTTCCAAATTCATGCCCGACGCCGGAAAGGACGCACGGATCCCCTTGAAGGAGGTGATGCCGGCCGCCGAACCGCGCGTCAATGGCGCGAATGGCATACAGAAGGAGAGCGCCCCTCCCCCCGAGCCGAACAAGCTGATCCGTCAGGATCTGATCGACGCCAAGGTGCGCCTCCATAGAAAGCTGATCGACGATCTGAACCTCGCGCTCCTGGAGCGTCTTTCCAAGGAAGATCTGCGCCTGCAGATTACCGACATCGTCAGCGACTATGTGCGTACCGAGCGCATCCTGCTCAATGCCAAGGAGCTGGAGCTTTTCACCAATGAGGTGTTCGACGAGCTGACAGGCCTCGGGCCGATCGAGCCGCTGCTCAAAGACCCCACCGTCACGGACATCTTGATCAATACTCATGAGCGCGTCTATGTCGAACGCTTCGGCCAGCTCGAGCAGGTGCCGGTGCGTTTCAAGGACGAAAGCCACGTGCTGCGCATCGTCAACAAAATCGTCGGCGCGGTCGGCCGCCGTGTCGATGAATCCCAGCCGATGATCGATGCGCGCCTTGCCGACGGATCGCGTATAAACGTCGCGGTCCGGCCGATCGCGGTCGATGGTCCGTTGATCTCGATCCGCAAATTCGCCGAGAAAGGCTTCGACCTGGACCGGCTGGTCAGCGTCGGCAGCCTCACGCCGCGGATGGCCGAGCTGCTCATGGCTGGCGTCAGTGCGCGCCTCACTATTCTCGTCTCCGGTGGCACCGGCAGCGGCAAGACCAGCTTGCTCAACGCTTTGTCGTCGAACATTTCCGACCGGGAACGGCTGATCACCATCGAGGACGCCGCCGAGCTGCGTCTGCAGCAACCGCATGTCGGACGGCTTGAAACCCGGCCGCCGAACATTGAAGGGCGCGGCGAAATCCGCCAGCGCGAGCTCGTCAAGAACGCGCTGCGTATGCGTCCCGACCGCATCATCATCGGCGAGGTGCGAGGCGAGGAAGCCTTCGACATGCTTCAGGCCATGAACACCGGCCATGAAGGCTCGATGACCACCATCCATGCCAACAGCCCGCGCGATGCTCTGGCGCGCATGACGCAGATGGTGGGCATGGCGGGTCTGTCGATGTCGGAGTCCAGCATTCGCGGCCAGATCGCTTCGGCGATCACCCTCATCATCCAGCTACAGCGCTTCAGCGATGGCCGTCGCCGCATCGTCAGCATCAGCGAGGTCACGGGCATCGAGCGCGACGTGATCCAGCTGCAGGAAGTCTTCAAATTCGTGCGCATCGGCACAGCCAATGACGGCCAGGTGCGCGGTGAATTTCGCGCAACGGGGCTCAGGCCCACCTTCATGGAGGATCTGCAGGTTCGCGGCTTCTCCTTCTCTCACGAATTCTTCGATCCGGGGCAGCAGAAATGACGTTGCCTCTGGATAAGCTGATCCCGGTTCTGGTGTTCGTGGCGGTGCTGCTCGGCTTCAATGCCATCGTGCTTTTGCTGGCCTCGCGCGGCTCTTATCGCCGAGGAATAAGCCGCCGACTTTCCGGGGCGGCCTTCGAGGGCAGCTCGCGCAAAGACCTGACGAATATCCGGCGGGCGCGCAGCCTTTCGCCCGATGGACATTATTCGATGTCCTTCATCCCGCTCAATCAGCTGATCCTGCAATCGGGCATCACTGTGGGATTTTACGGTGTTCTGACCACCATGGTGTCTCTGTTCGCCGCCACCTATCTCCTGATTTTTGCCGTGCAGAGGGAGCATCTTATCGCCCTTCCGATTGCGTTGGCGGCGGCCCTCGGGGTTCCGCTTCTGGTGCTGAACTCCTTGCGTGAAGGGCGTCAGCGCCGGTTCGAGGCGCAGCTCCCCGACGCAATAGACGTGCTGGTGCGCTCGCTTCGCGCAGGTCATGCCATTCCGGTGGCAATCAACACCGTGGCCCACCAGATGCCTAATCCGATCGGCACCGAGTTTGGATTGACAGCCGGCGAGCTGACCTATGGCCTCGACCTTGAGACAGCCCTGATCAATCTGCGCTCCCGCGTCGGCCAGGCGGACCTTGGCCTGTTGGTGCTCGCGGTGTCGATCCAGTCCAAAATGGGCGGCAACCTGGCGGAGATCCTCGACAATCTCTCGCATGTGATCCGAGCCCGGTTCCGGCTGCGCCGCAAGGCGAGAGCGCTCTCGGCCGAGGGACGATTCTCCGCGGTCGCGCTCAGCGTCATTCCCTTCCTTTTGTTCGCGGTGCTCTGGGTCATTGCGCCGACCTTTTACGGCGACGTCTGGCATGAGTTGGTGGTGAAACCTGCTCTGCTGCTGTCGGTGGGCTGGCTGATGATCGGCAATATCATCATGTACCGTATGGTGAGGTTCCAGATCTGATGGAACACCTAATCAACATAGTCACCACCGATCCGGTCGATAACGGCACCATGCTGTTCGGTGCAATCTTCTTCACCTTCATGTTCATGTTCTTCCTCATCCTGGGCATGACAGGGGTGATGAACCGGCGGGCCGAGATCCGTGACCGGATTTTCCTCGACCGCGCCATTAAATCCGAGGGTGCGGCACCCGAGCAGGAATGGGAGGGGATGTCGCGCTCGCTGCGCTTTCAAAGCGTTGCCAGCAGCGCCGCTCTCCTGTCGCAGGTCGAGCATGGAGTCAAGGCGAAAGAGAGACAGACCGAGCGAACCAAGCTCCAGCGCGATTTGGTGCGTGCCGGCTATTTCGGTCCTCATGCGGTCACGCATTACCAGCTCTTCCGCATCGCTCTCACAATTGCTTTGCCAATCTTCGCCCTGTTTGTGTTCAGCCGCCTTCAGCTCGAACCGCAGCCTACTACCAAAGCAACGATATTGGCGGCAATCGCCGCCGTCGGCTTTCTGCTTCCGGGCCGCTGGCTGGTGCGGCGCCAGAAAATGCTGCAGCAGCAGTGCCGCAATGGCTTTCCTGATTTCATGGATCTGATGGTCGTGTGCACCGAGGCGGGCCTCAGCCCGCGCGCCGCAATCGACCGGATCGCCCGCGAGCTTGCGCAGACCTACCCTTATCTCGGCGCCAACCTCTATCTCATGAGCCTGGAGCTGAGAGCTGGTGCGACACTTGCCGAGGCAATTGGGAGCTTGGCGCGCCGCACCAATCTTGAGGAAGTGCACAGCCTCGGCGGGCTGCTTGAGCAGACGGAGCAGTTGGGCACCTCGATGGGTGAGGCGCTGCGCGTCTATAGCGATGAGATGCGCGACAAGCGCATTTCGCGTGCCGAAGAGAAGGCACACGCTCTGCCGGTCAAGCTGGTGCTGCCGCTTGGTCTTTTCGTCTTTCCAGTGATGTTGGTCGTGATCGGACTACCGGTGTTTTTGCGTATCAAAAACGCGCTCTTTCAGTGATTTTGGGGGACATAATGAAAAACGCACTCACCAAGCTGGCGGCCGTGGCAGGGCTTTGCCTCATCGCGGCGGGTTGCGGGCCGATCCTGGAGGATGCGGAGGTTGATACCGCGCTTGCTGGCGACATCAGCTCCGATTCGTCCTTCGGCTCAGGGCCTGAGACGATGTGGCTGGAAAAGGCCAAGCAGAATTATCGCGACGGCAATTACGGGTTGGCCGAACGCTATTATCGCCAGGCGATCGAGGAACGGCACAACAACGTCGAGGCATGGCTGGGCTTGGCTGCCGCCTATGACCGGCTGAAGCGCTTCGACAATGCCGACAAGGCCTACGATGCTTTGGTAAAGCTGGTCGGGTATACGCCGACGGTGTTGAACAATCTGGCCTACCATCAGATGCTCAAAGGGGATCTCGGTTCAGCACGGCGCAGTCTTGAGGCGGCAAGCAGGGCCGACCCGAGCAACCCTTACATCAAGAACAATATGGACCTACTCGTCGAGTGGGAGTTGAAAGCTGGCAAGCCAAGCTGAGCGGGCCTCATAACATTATCGCCAGCACGCCTATGAGCCCCCTCTTAACGGAGGGGCTTCAAATATTCTCAAAGATGAAAGGCGCAACGCACAGCGCCGCCAGGCCGATCGGCAGCGCGTAGGGACACAGGCCGGCGCGCGCCCAACTACTGATCTTGCTCAGCACCGGAAAGCCCTCGATCTGCGGATATTGCAGAAGCGCGTAGCGCATCGAGAACAGCCCGAGCGCCAGCACCCCGCCGAAAAGCGCAAACAGCACGACGAAGCTGGCACCATGAACGGGGCCTGCCCAGAGCATGATTGCGCTGGCAAGCTTCACATCGCCGCCGCCCAGCCAGCCGAACGCGAAGAATGCGAACAGCAGCAGGAAGACGAGGGCTGCGATGCCGAAATGCGCCAAGAGCGGGATGGCCGATCCCGCGAACAACGCGAACGGGATAAAGCCGAGGGCAAGAACAACCGAGACAGCATTAGGGATACGTAGTCCACGATAATCGGTAATCATCGCGTAGATCACGCAGAAGATGAAAAAGAATTCGAAGCCGAACAGCAAAATATTCCTCATGCCAAGCACCTCCCGCTCAGCGCCCTCGATAAATGATCTAGGGACATGAGGCGCGGACAGCGGCGTAGATACCCGGCAATATCAGTCCTGCTGTTCGTGCCCATCTCACAACTCCGGTGCGTAAGGCAGGGCAATCCAGTGACTAAATTCGTCATGCTCAAAGAGACGGTCCCCGTCATCGTGCCATTTGCTGAACCGCGCATTCCAATAGCCGACCAGCATTCCGCTCTGCCTACAGAACGCCCCCTTCTTATAGAGCAGGACGGGCGCGTCATCTTTGGCGTGAGTGGAAATGCGCTGCCAAGATCGGGTGATTTCGGATAACGGCTGCCATTCCCCACACCAATGCAGAGGCCGCGTCTTATGCCAGACGAAACTGTTGTGTGGCGGGTGACGGCGGCACTCGCCACTGTTCTCGTCGAAATAGAGCCGATTCTCGACGTCGGTGTTCTGACAAAAAAAGCGGCAATTGTCGCAGCATTGCTGCTTGTGATCGATCATGTCAGCGTTTCTCCTGACCGTGGCCAGACGACGACTTGCCCTCGCGCCCAGGCGGTCGCCTCGGTGCGAGATCAGCATGGCCCGGCTCCGATCCTGCCTCAATATGACGAATTAGGCCTTCAAAATGCTTTATCATTTCCTCGCCCTCATGCGAGGCCGCGCTCGGTAATCGGCTGCTGTTGCCGGCAAGCGCCGCGATCCGGCGCAGAAAGGCAAGACCCTTGGCGCGCCTTTGCTCTTGCAGCGCATCGATTCGCGCGCCAATCGCCGTCTCCAAAGCTGCGGCGCCGGAGGTCTGCCACTTCTCCTCATCCGCGATTTCAGCGCCCTGGCCGATCGCATCGGCTGCGCGCCGAAGCGAGACCAGCACGATTTCGCTGAAAAACGGGCCGGCGCTCCGCTCGAGACGCGTGAGCAGCTTGGCCTCGTCCTTTGGCGAGCCGATGGCATCTTTATAGCTCACGAGCAGGATGGCATTGGCGCGCAGCTTCGCCGGCAGGCGCTCCCAGCTCTTGCGCTCCGTTTCTTTCCAGGCCTGCGTCCCAAGCGTGCACCAGATCGCGAGATCGACAGGCAGGACATGGCGCAAAACGTTCCGGGTCATATCCTGCGGATAAAGCCGGGACTCCACCAACTCGGCTGAGCGCAAAAAGGCATGTGGCGCACGAATCTCGATCAGCTTGGCAGAGCCGTCTGCCGGCGGGCGCAGACCGTCTGTCAGAACATGGAAACGGTCTCCCGCATCCCGCCGCACGGCGGAGGATGCTTCGGAGGCATTGTAGATGATGGTCGTGCCGGACATCCGGCCTTGTGCCTCCGGTCCTGCCAGCTTCGCTAGCGCTTTGGAGGTCAGCCTGGCGCGTATCCCGTCGGTGCTGATCACGAACAGCGCCGTCTCCGGCCCGTAGCGCAGCAGCAGGTTTGCTCTGACCCCCGCTAGCGCACCCGCCGGCACGACGCTTGCCCGAAGCAGCATGTTGATCAGCGACGATTTGCCGGAACTCTGCTCGCCGATGATCGCCATGCGAAGCGGACGACGCAGATAGGTTTCCAAAGCGTCCAGTGCACGGCCGGCGCGAAACAGGCGCCAATCGCCCGACTGGGCGAAACGGCGGCCCAGCGCGTCGCGCGCCCGTGCGAAATCGTCCTGCAGGAGCCTCTCCCCCTCTTGCATTCAGCACGCGCCTTTACTGGTCGAGCATGTCGATGCATTGGCGCCGCAGCGCCTGCAAAGATGCAGCAAGCGTCTGACAGTGTTGCAGCTCCTGTTCGCCCGAGGCGAACAGATCGTTGAACAGCTCATCACGTGCGACGGCGCCGACACCCTTGGTCTCACGGTCCTGCAGCGTCTGCGCAAAATATTGCAGCTGCTGAGCGATCGGGTAGATCGCGCTGTAGCTCAGGAAACGTAATCGCCTGAGCGCGGCCACGATATGGTCGCGAAAGGCGTTTTCCGCAGATTTCAGCAGCTCCTCGACCATATCGCCATATTCGGATTTCACCAGGTCCTTGAACGAGGCTACCTCTTCTGCGGTATTTCCACCCCTCGCCTGGTGCGGGTTCCAAAAATCCTCCAGATCAAAGGCCGTGGTTTTGCTGAGCGGAATAATGGATGGCGGGGAAAAGCCGGGCGCCTGAAAACCGAAATGCAGGACGTTGTCGATTTCGGGCAGGGTGTCCTTGGCGGCCTGGCGCAGATTGGTTTCGGCATCGCGCTGCTTTGCGACAAGCTGCTTGGCGGTCTCGGTTATATATTTGTAAAAATCCTCGGCGAGCTGGCTCCTGAGCTGAAAGCTATCCTCCTGGAACCCGGCGTGCAGAGCTTCCGAAAAGCCAGCCTCGGTAAGGCGATCACCCTGCTGCTCGGCAAACTGGCCGGTGCGGAAAGACATGTAGCTGCGCAGCCAATTCAGGTCCTCGTTTACCGCTTTGCCAAGCTCTTGATCGGCCTGTTGCAGGCTGTCCTCGATTTGTGCAAGGAGCCGCTCGAGCTGCATGAGCATCTGCCCGGCCTGGTCGCGAAACAGCGCAATCGGGGTACGGGCGGGATCCCGCAGCCTGACCTGCATCGATTTCAGATTGTGCCGGAGCGAGGTGGCCGTGTTCTCGGCGATTGCGCCCAGGGTTGAGGCGGTCGGTAGAATACGCTCCTCGGCGACCGAATGGCCGATCATGCGCGCGATGGCGGCGATGATGGCCGGCACGCCCGAGGCTTTGTAGAGCGTCTGGCAAATGCGCGGCGTCGGCCAGTAACGGTCTTTGTGCCAGGAGGCGACTTCGCTCGCAGGCGCATGACCGGCCAAGTCTGCGAGCGCGGCAAAAGACGGCCCAATGAGGTTGGACATTTCCTCATCGTCGGCTTTGAGCGCAGCATTGCCCCAGCGGGCGCTGGCAAGGATCACCGGAATCGGGGCGTGCGGAAATTCACGCCGCAGCGCATCCTGAACGAAGGTGGTGAGGCGCTGATAGTCTTTGCTTTCGCCATCGAGAATATCGACGCGATTGACGACGGCAATGATCCGCTCCTTCTGCAGGCCGCGCAGCATTCTCAAAAGCGCCAGATCGCTCTTGGAAAGCGGCTGTTGGGCGGTCAGCACGACAAGATAGATATCGGCATCGCCCAGATTGGCGTGAGTAATCTCATCGCGAACCAGAAACGGATCGTTAACGCCGGGGGTATCAATCACGACGGCAGGATAGCCGAGCGGCTGTCCGTCGAGATAGACCTCGGCAATCTTGGTGATGTCCGAATAATGCCGATCGTCGTCGTCCTCCTCCGATTCGGCGTCATCACCGGCGCTTACATAGCGCTCCAGCACGTTGCTGGTCACCGATTTGAACAGGTGATGCTTGCCGAGCAGCGTGGAGAATTGCGAGCCGAGCCGCCGCTGCGCCCGCTCGCGCAGCTCCTCCAGCTGGCCCTGAAGGCGCGTGCCGTCGACAGCGGCGCTGCGTTGCATGGTGAGCGCGCCCGCGCGCCCCCCGCTCATGATGCGGTTCCACTCGTCGTCGCTGAAAAAATGAAACAAGGCCGAATCGTTGCGCTCGGCCGGTCCACCGAAGTGAAGCTTGGTGACCACGGCCGTCGACGGGTTGATGTCGGTCGGCAGCAGATCCGGTCGCTTGGTGAGCGCGTTCACCAGCGAGCTTTTACCGGCCTTTATCTGGCCGATTACCGCAATCCGGCAGCTGTGGCGCTCCACTTCCTTGAGATGATCGTCCACGAATCCGGCGACGCGCTGATGGACGACGCCCTCAAGCTCTTCTCCAAGGTTCAGGAGGCGACGTTTGACGTCCCCCAGGCGCGTGGTGACGCGGACATCAGTCAAACTCGCAAAATCACGCTGCGCTGCCGTCATTGCGCTCCTCGCCGGTCTGCTCTCCTTGGAGTTTGGCGTCCTCCCCGGCGGCACTAGGAGGAGCACAAACTCGCCCCGGATGGTATCGCAAATGACGTGCTACGTCTCGGATTTCTACCTATGGGGCTAAAGTGACGCCTCGATCACAACGCATCAACGCAAGGTGAGACGAAAGCAGGAACCTTTTTCCGCTGGAGCGCATTCTTCAGCATAACGAATGGAGGAGAATTGCCATGAAACGTATCCTGGTCACGACCGCTGCGCTCGCTCTGATGTCGGGTGTGGCATTTGCACAAAATAGTCCCGCAGATAGTCCTGCAAACTCGGCCCAGCCGTCTGATCCTGAGCAGATGCAGCGCAAAGGTACTATCGCTCAGCCGCCATCAGCCGGCGCCAACGCGGGCGCCGCGCAGGGAGAGACCAACTACCAGAAGTCTGACGCCGAGCAGGCGCAGCGCAAGGGCACGATCGCGCAGCCTTCGGGCCAGGGCGCGAACGCCGGCGCCCCGCAGGGAGAGACCAACTACCAGAAGTCTGATGCCGAGCAGGCGCAGCGCAAGGGCACGATCGCTGAGCCGCCCGCAGCTGGCGGAACCGCTGCTAAGTAAGGCAGCCAGCCTTTAGGCAGAAGACCCCGGTCCCAAGGCCGGGGTTTTTATTTGCGGAAATCGCGCGCTGTTTGGTTAACAATGACGAAGGGATGAAAAGCGGCCTCGCCGTTAACGAAAGGGGTTACTTCCTAATATGCCAGGAAGGGCCGTGTGCGTTGGAGAATGCATGGTCGAGCTCGCCCGTGGAACGGACGGCCGTTTCGGCTTCGCCGTCGGCGGCGACACCTTCAACACCGCAGTCTATCTGGCCCGGGCCGGTGTTGCCGCCTGCTATGTGACCGCGCTTGGGGACGATCCCTATTCACAGGCCATCCTCGATCAGGCCGCGGCGGAGAAGGTGGACAGTTCGGCGATTCGCCGTCTTCCCGGCCGGCTGCCAGGACTTTACCTGATTGAGACGGACGCGCGCGGGGAGCGCAGCTTCTACTACTGGCGGGACTCCTCCCCGGCACGCGAGGTGTTCTCGGGTACTATGGCGCCGGACGTTATGGAAAGTATTGGCGGCGCCGGGCTGATCTATTTCTCCGGGATTACGCTATGGCTTTACGCGCGGGACAGTCTTCCCACTTTTTTTGAGATGCTGGGTGCGGCGCGCCGGGGCGGCGCTAAGATCGCATTCGACGGTAATTACCGCACACGGCTTTGGGGGAAGCAGCCGGAGCAGGCACGGGCTGCCTTCGCCGCCGCAATCGCCGTCGCCGACATCGCCCTTCCAAGCCTGGATGATGAGCGCCTGCTCTGGGGCGATGCATCCGCCGAGGCTGCGCTACGCCGTCATGCTGCGGCCGGGGTCGAAGAGATCGTCGTCAAGGACGCGGAAGGCGGCGCTTACATTCTGGAGGATGGGGCGGTGCTTCACATCCCGGTGCCGGCGCAGGTCACGCCCCTCGATACCACCGCCGCAGGCGACAGCTTCAACGCCGCCTACCTGGCTGCGCGTCTCGCGGGGCGACCTCCCCAAGAGGCGGTGCTCTTCGCACATCGGCTGTCCGCCATCGTCGTCAGCCACCGCGGCGCGATCGTTCCGAAATCAGCGACCGCGAACTTGCTCGCTGAGCTGCAAGACCGCGCATCTGGCGCCAATCCACCCGCATAACCCTAAAAAACAAAGGCCGGACAAATGCCCGGACCTTTTCAATCATAAAGGCTTGAGGCCGATCAGGACGTGCCGAACCGCGACCAGGTCACCGTCACCCGCGTGCCGATGCGGGCGCGGTTGTAGAGGTCAACCACGTCATCATTCAGCATGCGGATGCAGCCATGAGAGACCTCCTGTCCGATCAGCCAGGGCGCATCGGTGCCGTGGATGCGATAAAGCGAATTGCCCAGATAGAGTGCCCGCACGCCCAGCGGGTTGCGCGGATGGCCGCCGGGCACATAGGCCGGGAGCTTCGGGTTTTCGGCGCGCATGTCAGAGGTGGGCGTCCAGCTCGGGTTGATCCGCTTGTCGCTGACCGTCAGAACACCGGCCCAGCGGGCGTCGCCCTTCGGGATGGCGATCGGGTAGCTGATGGCGGAGCCTTTCCGTACCACGTAGTACAGCCGCCGGTCGCCGAAGCTGATGATGATCTGGCCCGGCTCGTAGCGCGGCGAGAACCGCACCATCGTCTTCGCACTGTAGCCGCCGCTGGGGCCGCCGAACAAATCGTCGAGCCAGTCCGCCCGCGCCTGCTGCGGCAGGATCGAAGCACCAATTGCCACACTCGCAAATGCTACGAACGCCGCTCTGAACATCTTACTGAACATCTGGGTCACCTCCATCAGTCTCTGCCGCATTGCCCCCATCGCCTTGGAGGCCTCTCCGCCGTCACCGCAACACATAACCGGATGCACTGGTATGCACCCGCTCGAAAAATCCATAGAGCCGGTGTTCGCTGGTGTTGACAACAATCGTGCCGTGCCCGGCCGTGATCGGCACCAGCGCGCGCGCATAAGTCAGGAAAAAACCAGAGGTTACGCTTGCGAAAAGCATGGCACACGCTATAAGCGTAGTGCGTGATGCCCGCAATCGTGCTCTGCCCTTACCTGCCGCTTCGCGCATTGCTCTCGTCTGTCTCCTATAGAATAGAGGCGTTGCAATAAACCAAGCGACGGAAAACATGGTCCATTTTTGTCGCCTCGTCGCCTTCGCGCGGCCCTTTGCTGATTATTCCAACAACTCACGAGTGCTAGCAAGTCTCAGGCCACCACCTCCCTACTCAATTGCGGAAGGGTTGTGGCGAATGCGCCACGATTTGGACGCAAACCCTAATGAACGACCCGCACTCGGCCAAAAACTACAGCCCTACCGCGGCATTTTTTAGCGCGATAGGCTCAAGAGAGGGTTAATTTCGCGTCGATCCTTGCCGACCGTGCCCGTCACTCCTGCCCCATCACAACGACTCAGCCTTTTCTAACACCGGCAAGCCGGCAAGGTTCACGCCGGCCTTGCACAGCGGTGATTTTACCCGTAAGTTGCGCCCGAGAACGGCCCGGCGTAAGGGCATGCCGTGGCGGTTCGAAAAGCTTCTCACGAAAGCGAAGAAGATGACATGCGCCAGCTCCTCGGCAGGCGCGCAGTGGTTTTGAAAGGAAGCAAAATGCCCAAGATGAAAACCAAGAGCGGTGCGAAGAAGCGCTTCAAGCTCACGGGAACGGGCAAAGTCGTCGCCGCCCAAGCCCATAAGCGCCACGGCATGATCAAGAAGACGGCGAAGTTCATCCGCCAGCAGCGGGGGACAACCATCCTGTGCGATGCGGATGCGGGGATCGTGAAGAAATTCCTCCCCTACGGCAATCCGTAAGGCTCGCGGCACTTGATCGACCCAATTCCCGTTAAAGGAGCACCGCCATGTCGAGAGTGAAACGGGGCGTAACCTCTCACGCCAAGCATAAGAAAGTTCTGGAGCAGGCGAAGGGCTATTACGGCCGCCGCAAGAACACCATCCGCATCGCCCGCCAGGCCGTCGAGAAGGCCGGGCAATATCAGTATCGCGACAGGCGCGTGAGAAAGCGCAATTTCCGCGCGCTCTGGATCCAGCGCATCAATGCCGCGGTTCGCGAGCTGGGGCTTACCTATGGCCGATTTATTGACGGCCTGAACAAGGCCGGCATCGAAGTGGACCGCAAGGTGCTTGCAGACCTCGCCGTGCACGAGCCGGAGGTGTTTAAGGCGCTCGCCGGTAAAGCGCAGGCTGCCGTTCAGGCGGCGTAGTCCCCATTCCGTCAATCTGGAGGCAGGATCTGCCTCCATGACAAGACCTCGCGGCCCCCGGCCAGCCCCTTTCGGTGCCGGCAAGCCGCCAGGCATTGGAGCGTCTCATGGATGCGGCAGCGGCAGCATCACAGAGCGATCTTGAGAAACTTGAAACCGAGCTGAGCGCAGCGATCGAGAAAGCTGGCGATCTGGCTAGCCTGGAAGACCTGCGGGTTGCTGTGCTCGGCAAGAATGGCAGCGTCACCGGCCTCCTGAAAAGCCTTGGCGGCATGCCGCCGGAGGAGCGCAAGAGTTTCGGCCAGGCGGTGAACGGACTGAAGCAGCGTATCGGCGACCTCCTCGAGGACCGCAAGGGCGACCTTCAGCGCGCCGCGCTCGCCAAGCGGCTCGAAGCGGAGATTGCCGACGTCAGCCTGCCGGTGCAGCTTGGCCCGCTCGCGGAAGGACGCATTCATCCGCTCAGCCAGGTGTTTGACGAGGTCACCGCGATTTTCGCCGATCTCGGCTTCGCGGTCGCCGAAGGCCCGGATATCGAGACCGACGATTATAATTTCACCAAGCTCAACATCCCTGCCGAGCACCCGGCCCGGCAGGAGCACGACACCTTCTATTTCAACGAGAAGGCGGACGGCTCGCGGCTGGTGCTGCGCACGCATACTTCCCCGGTGCAGATCCGCACCATGCTGGCCTCGCAGCCGCCGATCCGGATCATCGCGCCGGGCCGCGTCTATCGCTGCGACAGCGACCAGACGCACACGCCGATGTTCCATCAGGTCGAGGCGCTGGTGATCGATGAGGAGACCCATATGGGCCACCTCAAATGGACCTTCGCCGAGTTCTGCAAGGCCTTCTTTGAGGTGGATAACCTGCGCATCCGCTTCCGGCCGTCGCATTTCCCGTTCACCGAGCCCTCGATGGAGATCGACATCGGCACCGAGGCGATCGGCAAGCCGGGCGGCTGGCTGGAGATCGCCGGGTCGGGCATGGTGCACCCCAATGTGCTGCGCGCCGTCGGCCTCGATCCGGAGAAGTACCAGGGTTACGCGTTCGGCATGGGGCTGGACCGCATTACCATGCTGAAATACGGCATCCCGGATCTGCGGACGTTCTTTGCCGCCGACCTGCGCTGGCTGAGGCATTACGGCTTCCTGCCGCTCGACATTCCGACGCTGGCTGGCGGACTTTCGAGCTAGGCGGCTCGCGCCTCCGCCGGTCAAACCTTCAAGCTCACTTCTCCGAGGCCTCGCGCTCGTTGCGCGAGGCGATGCGCCAATCCATGTCCTTAGCCACCCGATTGCCATACTCCTCGCCGGTCCGCTCCGCCATCGTGGCAACCTCCTTGCGCCCTGTCAGCTTTGCGAGGAGGATGCCAACGGACCGCCCGGCCTTGCCCCAAACCGACTTGTACATGTCCTTTTCGGAATTGGAGATTCGTTCGCCGGTCGCTTCCCGATTGCGGCGCCGTCTTTCAATCCAGTTGAACATTTGGCTTTCCTTGTCAGTGAGAACCATGACGAGCAGCGCTCGTCTGCTGCTAAAGAAAGCCCGCACAACTTTTCGTTGTTCCAACGAATGGAGGGTTTTGGCCGGATACGGCAGGGCCCATGAGAGTGCCGCCCATCGGCGAGGCCGGTCTGTCGGCGCGTGCTGCGCAAATCTCCCGGAGCAATTTTACGAAAATCAGCACCGGCGCCCCGACCGCGGGGTCACGCAACCCGGTGGCAGCTAAAGGCGATGGTCCGGTAAGGGAAACTGACCTGCACTTTGCCAGTGAGCTCCGGATTGCTGGCGATCAGCGACCGAATCCGGGCGGCGATCGCATCCTGCCGATCGAGCGGCAGCGCGGCGATGAAGCTGATAGAGAGCACGCGCGCAACGATCACCTGTTCGGGCGAGCCGGTATGCTGATGCTGGAAATGTTCCTCGATGAGCGTGGTGAAGCCCTGCGCGGGAAAGAGGAGGCGCCACTCTTGCCGATTATAGCGGGGGGTGTTGTGGGCGTAAGGCTCGATGATCGCGCTGAGATCGGCGACCCACGGGACGCGCTCGTCGCGCACGTTCCAGACAAGACCGAGATGGCCGCCTGGCTTGAGGACACGGTGGATTTCGGCGACGGCCTGAGGATTGGCAAACCAGTGGAAGGACTGCGCGCAAACCACCGCATCCACAGACCGGTCCGCGACGGGTATGTGCTCGGCCGACCCCGCCATCGCCTCGACGCCAGCATTTCGCGCGATGAGCTGCGCCCGAAGAGCATCCAACGGCTCGACGGCGAGAACCGACGCGCCCGTCGCCTGCAGCATCGGCAAGAACTTGCCGGTGCCGGCGCCCAGATCGAGCGCGATCTTGCCGGGGCCGAGGGCAAGGTTCTCGCGCAGCCAGTCGGCCACTTGAGGAGGGTAATCGGGCCTCCCCTTATGAAAAGTATCGGGATTGGCGGCGTAGCCTTTGGCAGCGGCGGGATGAATAGCCATGACGGACCTCCTCAACAGGCAGGTTATGGTTTAAGTAGAGCGCCAATTGCGGCTTCGCCAGCCCTGCATCGTTACATTTCGAAACAGTAATGAAGCGACCGGACAAAACCCGATGAAATTTACGCTGAACTGGCTCAAGGACCATCTTGACACCAAGGCGACGCCTGCCGAGATCGAGGACGCGCTCACGCAGCTGGGGCTTGAAGTGGAGGCGATCTCCGACCCCGCTGCGGCGCTGAAGGACTTTACCGTCGCCCGCGTCCTCGAGGCCGAGCAGCACCCGGATGCCGACAAACTCCGCGTCTGCAGGGTGGAAACCGGCAAAGGCGTGGTGCAGGTGGTTTGCGGCGCGCCCAATGCGCGCAGCGGCCTGATCGGGGTGTTCGCGGCGCCCGGCGTCTACATTCCGGGGACGGACTTCACCCTCGGCAAGGCCACGATCCGCGGCGTTGAATCGATGGGGATGCTGTGCTCGGAGCGCGAGTTGCAGCTTTCGAACGAGCATACCGGCATCATCGAGCTGCCCGAGAGCGCGGGCAAGCATATCGGCGAGCCATTCGTCAAGGTGATGGGGCTGGATGATCCCGTGATCGAGATCAAGATCACGCCGAACCGTCCCGATTGCCTGGGCGTGCGCGGCATCGCCCGCGACCTCGCCGCTGCCGGCCTCGGCAAGCTGAAGAAGGAAGATGAAGGCTTCGCCGGCGAGGGCAAATTCGCCAGCGCCGTGAAAATCGCGCTGAATTTCGATTCCGGCACAGAGAACGCCTGCCCAGTCTTCGCCGGACGGCTGATCCGCGGGGTGAAGAACGGCCCGTCCCCGGCCTGGCTGCAGCAGCGGCTGAAGGCAATCGGCCTGCGCCCCATTAACGCGCTGGTCGATGTCACCAACTACATCACCTATGACCGTTGTCGCCCGCTACATGTCTATGACGCGGATAGACTGAAGGGCGGCATCCAGGCGCGGCTCGGGCGCAGGGGCGAGAGCTTCCTCGCCCTCGACGGCAAGACCTATGAGGTCGATGCCGAGATGTGCGTCATCGCCGATGATGGCAGTGTGCTTGGGCTCGGCGGCATCATGGGCGGCGAATCCACCGGATCCTCGGACGAGACCATCAACGTCTTTATCGAGTTGGCCTATTTTGATCCGATCCGTACCGCGATGACCGGCCGCAAGACCGGCATCCGCTCCGATGCCCGCTATCGTTTCGAGCGCGGCATCGACCCCGCCTCGGAGGTGTTAGGCGTCAATCTCGCGACCAAAATGATTCTGGCCATCTGCGGCGGCGAACCGAGCAAGCTGGAGATCGCGGGGGTCGAGCCCGTCCGGCGGACGATGATTGCCTTCGACACGTCGCGCGTCGAAAAGCTGACCGGCCTCAGACTCAAGCCGTCGGACATCGCTGGCGCCTTGAAGAGGCTCGGTTTCACGATCGAAGGCAGCGCGCCGGAGCTTACCGTAACAGTGCCCGAATGGCGGCCCGATATTCACGGCAGCGCCGATCTGGTCGAGGAGATCATCCGTGTCGTTGGCATTGACAAAGTGCCGTCAACGCCGATGCCCCGTCCGGCGGGCGTCACCAAGGCGGTGATGACGGAGGGACAGAAACGCGTCGCCCGCACGCGGCGCCTGCTCGCCGGCCGCGGCCTCGTCGAGGCGGTCACCTGGTCGTTTATCCCGCGTGCCGACGCGGAGCGTTTCGGCGGCGGGACGCCAGAGGTGGAACTCGCCAACCCGATCTCCAGCGAGATGTCGTCGATGCGCCCGAGCCTGCTGCCAGGCCTGATTACCGCCGCGCGGCAGAATGGCAATCGCGGCTTTGACGACGTGGCGCTGTTCGAGGTCGGCCAGATCTACCACGGGGATAGACCTGAGGATCAGCAGATGGCGGCGTCCGGCCTGCGCACCGGCACTGCAAAATTGACCGGGGCCGGCCGGCGCTGGGACGGAGCGGCAAAGCCTGTCGATGTGTTCGACGCCAAGGCGGATGCACTCGCCGCCCTCGCCATGCTCGGCTTCGATGCCGGCAAGCTGCAGATCGCGCGCGAGGCCCCCGGTTGGTTTCACCCCGGCAGGTCCGGTGCGATCAAGCTCGGCCCGAAGACTGTGCTCGGCGTTTTCGGCGAGCTTCACCCCGACACGCTGAAGGCGATGGACCTCTCAGGCCCGGCTTGCGGTTTTGAGCTGTTTCTCGACGCTATCCCGCCCGCAAGACGCAAAGCCATCGCCAAACCGCCGCTTGCCGCCAGCGATCTGCAACCGGTCAAGCGCGACTTTGCCTTCGTGCTCGCCTCGGATGCGCTGGCCAGCGAGGTCGTGCGGGCCGCCCAGGGCGCGGACAAAATACTGATCAGCAACGTCGCGGTGTTCGACCTGTTTGAAGGCCCCGCTTTAGGGGCCGGGAAGAAGTCGCTCGCCATCGAGGTGACGCTGCAGCCCAGGGAGAAAACGCTGACCGATGAGGAGATTGAGGCAGTATCGGCCAAGGTCGTGGCAGCGGTGAAGAAGGCAACGGGCGGCGAAATCCGCGCCTGATTGCATCTCGAATCGATGCCTCTCATAGCCTTGCGAGAACGGAGATTGCGCCGCCGATCGTGAAGCAGATGTCACAGCTTCGCACTTCCGCCTCTCTCTAGGGTTGCTATATACTAGCCGTTATCTCTGGGCAGAGAGAGGCTCTTTCGGTGTCCGCTTGGATTGCGATCTTGTTTTTACTTGCTGCCGTGGTCACGCTTTTGACCACGCAGGATGCCGGCAGCGTTGCGGGCATGTCGACCGAGACTTTCGTGCAAATCACGGCCGGTCTTGCCGTGCTTGTGTTCCTGAGCGGGATGGTTAGCGCCTCCTATCGCGGGCGCGTCGTTCAAGCTGTTAGGCATCTCGTCAGCTGGGTTGCCTTGCTTCTGGTGCTGGTCGGGCTCTATGCCTATCGGGTTGAGCTGGCGACCGTCGCTGACCGGGTGATCGGCGAGCTGAGGCCGGAAGGCACGCAGATCAACATCACCGCTGGCAACGGCCTCAGCCAGGCGGTGCGCATCAAGCGCGGCTGGACCGGACATTTCATTGCCAATGCGCGAATCGAAGGCGAGCGCATCGATATGATCGTCGACACCGGCGCCTCGACCGTGGTGCTGCGCCATGAGGACGCCCGGCGCCTCGGTATAAATACCACGTCGCTGCGCTATACCGTGCCTGTCCAGACGGCGAACGGCGCATCTTACGCCGCGCGCGTTCGCCTCGCGCAGATCAACATTGGCAATGTCGGCATTCGGAATGTCGAAGCCCTGATCGCTAAGCCCGGCAACCTGCATCAAAGCCTGCTTGGTATGACTTTCTTAAGCCGTTTGCGCTCATATGAGTTCTCAGGGGACTATCTGGAGCTGCGGGGCTAGGCTCGGCGTTTCTTTTTGCGCCATGCCGCCAGCTTTCGGGACAGGAGCGAACAGGCATGGCATTCCGGGGCGGGATGCGGCGCGCCTTAAGCGAAGCCGGGCTTTGGCTCGCGATGACAGGCGCGGGAGCGGCGAGTTTTTATTTTTTTGAGGATATTTACCGTGTTCTGGAGAAGCAATGGCCCGCGCTCCAGTCCAGTATTACTCCCGACACGCGATCCATAGACGAAAAGCCTGCCGAAATTGCAGGCGCGCACGCCCTCCCCACCGAACCGGCGGGTACGCCCCCCCCCGATCTGCGCCGCTCGGTCACCGATTTCGACAGTTTCGTCGAGAAGGTCACCCGGCCCGGCCGCACCGTCACGCTTAACCCCAACACCTACGGACATTATGTCGTCGAAGCCGACATTGGCGGCGCCACGGTCGAGCTCCTGACCGACACCGGCGCCACCTACGTCGCGCTCAACTACGAGACTGCGCTACGGCTGGGCTTCACACCGCAGACCGTTCAGTTCTCCAGCCGCTCCTCCACGGCAAACGGCATCGCGCGGGTTGCGCCGGTCACGCTCGATTATGTGCGCATCGGCAGTATTTTGCTGCGGGACGTGAAGGCGGTGATCGCCGAACCCGGCAAGATGACGCAAAACCTGCTCGGCATGAGCTTCATTAATCGCCTCTCCGGCTTTGAGCTGCGCGGTGGGCGCCTGTTAATGGTGCAAAATCCGTCAGCTCAGGGACAATAAACGGGCTGGTGTTTCCCCTGCTGACGCTTTATCCCATGACCGTAATTGCAAATCAGCCTTACCGGAGCGTGCGTTGGCGAAACGGTCGCGCGGTGCTGCGGTATTGCTGCTGAGGGATAACAATAATGTTGCCGAAACCCAGAACGGATCTTGTGGCCAATACGGCCGATTTCGAGCGCCTGCCCTATATCAAGCCGACCGGCTTTCGCGAATATGACGCGCGCTGGCTGTTCCAGGAGGAAATCAACCTCATGGGCATGCAGGCGATGGGGCTCGGCATTGCCAATCTGATGCGGCGCCGCGGCGTTCCGGTGCGGATCGTGACCGGCCACGACTACCGCTCCTATTCCGCACAGATCAAGGAGGCATTGATCGTCGGCTTGCTGTCAGGCGGCGCCGAAGTGTTCGACATCGGCCTTGCGGTCACCCCGATGGCCTATTTCTCGCAATTTGCGCTGAATGTCGAGGGTGTGGCGATGGTGACGGCAAGCCATAACGACAATGGCTGGACCGGCATCAAGATGGGCATGTCCCGGCCGCTCACCTATGGCCCGGAGGACATGAGCGCGCTGAAAGAGCTGGTGCTGAGCGGCGATTCCGAAGCGATCGGCGGCGGGCGCTACCATTTTGTTGGCGACATCGCCCAGCGCTATATGAACGACCTCACCGATCGCAAGAAGCTCTCCCGCAAGCTGAAAGTGATCTGCGCCTGCGGCAACGGCACGGCCGGCGCGTTTGCCCCACAGGTGCTGGAGGCGATCGGCTGCGAAGTGGTGCGTCTGCACTGCGACCTCGACTACAATTTCCCGAATTACAATCCCAATCCCGAAGCGATGGCCATGCTGCATTCGGTGGCGGATGCGGTGAAGGAGCACAAGGCCGATGTCGGTCTCGCCTTCGACGGCGACGGCGACCGCTGCGGGGTGGTGGATAATGAGGGCCGCGAGATCTTCGCCGACCGCGTCGGCGTGATGCTGGCGCGCGACATCTCCAGCCTCCATCCCAACGCCAAATTTGTGGTGGACGTGAAATCGACCGGCCTGTTCGTCACCGATCCGGTGCTGCAGGCCAACAAAGCGACCACCACGTACTGGAAGACCGGCCACTCCTACATCAAGCGCTACAGCCACGAGCACAAGCAACTCGTCGGCTTCGAGAAGTCCGGCCACTTCTTCTTTAATCCGCCGATTGGCCGCGGCTATGATGACGGACTGGTCTCGGCTCTGGCGGTGCTCGACATGCTCGACCGCAATCAGGGGAAGTCCATGGCCGAGCTGGAGCGGGAGCTGCCCAAGACCTGGCAGTCGCCGACCATGTCGCCCCATTGCGGTGACGAGGTGAAATACGGGGTCGTCGACCGAGTCATCAAGCACTTCAAGAACATCGCGGACCAGGGCGGTATGCTCGCGGGGCAGAAGATCCGCGATGTCATCACCGTCAACGGTATCCGGCTGGTGCTGGAGGATGGGACCTGGGGGCTGGTGCGCGCGTCCTCGAATAAGCCTGAGCTGGTGGTAGTGGTCGAGAGTCCGACTTCGGAGGCCAATTTCCGGGCCATCTTCGCCGAGATCGACCAGCATCTGGCAACCTATCCCGAGATCGGCGAGTACAATCAAAAAATCTAAAGGACCGGCGCGTCGAGTGTGGATCACCTAGGCCAAATGGTTTGGCAAGAAATTCTCATCCTCCTCCTGCTCATTCTGCTGAACGCTTTCTTCGCCCTATCCGAGCTGGCGGTGGTGTCTTCGCGGCGTGCCAGGTTGCAGCAATACGCCAATGAAGACCGGCGGGGCGCGGCAACCGCCCTGCGGCTTGCCGACGACCCATCCGGCTTCCTCTCCACCGTGCAGGCCGGAATCACCGTCATCGCCATTCTCTCCGGCGCTTATGGCGAGGCCGCGCTCGCCGACCCACTATCTGTTGCCCTGCGCGAGGTCCCCTATATCGGTCCCCACGCCAACGCAGTTGCGACGGGCATCGTCATCACCGCAATCGCTTTCGTCTCGCTGGTGATTGGCGAGTTGGTGCCGAAGCGCCTTGCGCTGCGCAATCCCGAGCGGCTGGCTTGCGTGGTCGCCGGCCCGATGTATTGGCTCTCGCGCGTGGCGGCACCGATCGTGTGGTTCTTGCGCTCCGCCATGGAGCTGATCCTCCGCCTGTTCGCGCCGCCCTCGAAGGAGGACCCCCGCGTGACCGAGGAGGAAGTGAAGACGCTGATCGCTGAGGGGACGGAAGCCGGCGTGTTCGAGCCGGCCGAGAAAGAGATGCTGGAGGGGGTGTTGCGGGTCGCCGACCGCTCCGTCCGCTCGATCATGACGGCCCGTCCGGACGTCGTGTGGCTCGACCTGGAAGACAACGTAGGAGAAATTTACGAAACGATCGCCGATAGCGGCCATTCGCGTTTTCCGGTCGCGGCCGGCGATGTCGACAACATGATCGGCATTATCCACACCAAGGACCTTCTCGAGCAAGCCCGCACGGGCGCGCCTCTAGACCTCAAGGCGATCTGCCGCGATCCGGTCTACATCCACGAAGGCACGCCGATTCTGAAACTCCTGGACAGCTTCCGGGCGACGACCGTGCATATGGCCGTTGTGCTCGATGAGCATGGCGCGGTGCAGGGCATCGTCACCCCGACCGACATCCTGGTGGCAATTGCCGGCGATCTACCGGAGCGCGCGGATGAAGAGCCTTATGCCGTACGGCGCGCCGACGGCTCCTGGCTCTTGGATGGGCAGATGCCGGTGCACGAGGTGGAGCGCACCCTCCAGGTCAGGGGGCTCAGCGCCTACGAGCACGAATATACGACGCTTGCTGGCTTCGTGCTGTTCCAGCTCGGCCATATCCCGGTGCCGGGCGAGACGTTCGACTGGCGCAACTGGCGCTTCGAAGTGGTCGATCTCGACGGCCGCCGCATCGACAAGGTAATGGCCACCGCTCAGCAGTAGGCTGGCAGCGCCGGTAGAGACGGCCTTACGCTGAATGTTGTCGGGACGCGCTGAGGTTCTGGGCTCGCGCAGCGTATTGATCGAATTGTCGGTGAGGGGGGTCGCCCTGGAGGGCAGAGGGGAAGAGGGTCTGCGTTAGATGTTTGCACCGAAGCGGTGGAGTTCTGCGCCGTTTTGTTTAAGCCAGGCTCGGGCTCGCTGCATCTCCGGCACGGTTTGCCGCACGAGTTCGCCAGAAGCGTTGGCTGTGGTTCATTTCGCGCAGATGGGCGACCTCATGTGCCGCCACATAGTCCAGTACAAAAGCCGGCGCGAAAATCAGCCGCCAGGAAAAGCACAAGGTGCCGCTCGTCGAGCAGGAGCCCCAGCGGGTGGCCTGGTCGCGTACGCTGATGCGCTTTGGGACACAGCTGAGCGCGCCGCCATGATGTTCTACACGCTTCACCAGATCGGTTTTGGCCTCGGCCCGGAGCCAGTCGGCAAGCCGGCGCGGCCCGTGTCGCTCGTCTCCAGAAACGCAAATACGCGGGAGGTCCCGCGTATCGTTGGCCGACGTTTGGAAAGGGAGAGCGTATTTATTGCAGGGGGTGGAGCCGGCAGCAAAGGGTTGGGATTTTGCAACACCGGATGCGGGCTCCAGCCATACCACGCCTTGATGGCGCCCCGACCCGAGGAACTCAATCCTATGCTGTTGGCCTCGCAGCGGAATAACGGAGCCGGTGACAAAAGGCACTGGTTTAGGAAGCCGGTCGATCTGCCGTTTGAGCCAGTCGATATGCCGGGCCAGAAAGCCGCCCGCCTCATCCGTCGATACATGATAAGGAAGCGTGAGAATGGCGACGCGCTCGGTATAGCTGACTTTCAGCGAAAACCGCGTTGCTCTGCGGGACCGGCGAAGTTGCAGTGGGCACTCGACGCCTGAAAGGCGAAGTGCTCTGGGAGCTTCCAGTTCTTGTGTCCGCGTTAAAAGCATGGGCTGTTTGCTTCCCCGATGCTTGTCTCTCGGTCCTACGAAGGCCACCGCTCTTTACGCCTTCTTAACATGTGCACAAACGCAATGCTGTTGCATATCGATGACAGTGAGAAACAAACTTTAATAATATCACAAAATGGGCGCGATGCCATACGGCTAAGGTCGCATTAAGGAACACTGCGTAGACAACGAGAACGTACTCATTCTATCCAGCAAACCTTACATAAAAGGTAAACACGCGGGCGGCCCTGGATATTCGCTTACGGCAGCGGCGAGTTACGCCGCCTCGCGGCCACGGCGGGATAAGGCAATTTTGTGGCAGCTCCGCTCACGCCGGGCGTGAGATGAGGCCAAAGCGCGGCAGTCTGTGGGCATTGGGCTAGGCTTGTGTGGTCGTCGCCGTTACACTATCCGTTCAGCCCCGCCGAAGGCAGGCGGAGTGCGATATTTTCCGTAAGCGCGGCACGAGCGGTCGGCGCGCCCCTTGCAAAGCAGGAATGACCTGCGAGCACGCGGTCTTGCCCGCAATAGCGCCCGAATGACGTAATTTTAATTTGGCCTGACTTAGCCGGCATACCATGCTAGCGGAAAAGGTCTGTCGCTTTTGCTTCGGGCCGATCCTTGCGTCAAAAAACGAGATGAGAATGACCCGGACGTCTGCCGGCCTCAGAGCCATTGCCGTAACAGCCCTGTTTATCCTGGCAGGCAGCGCGGCCGCTGATGAGCACCGCCACGCCACCTCCCTGATCGGCACACCGAAATATGGGCCGGACTTCAAGCATTTCGACTATGTGAACCCGAACGCGCCGAAAGGCGGGTCAGTAAAACTGTGGGCGATGGGCACTTATGACAGCTTCAACATCGTTCCTTACAAGGGCAACAAGGCTGGCGCCATCGGGCTAATCTACGACACGCTGATGGCGGGCAGTATGGATGAATCCTCGGCCGAATATAGCCAGATCGCCGAATGGGTTTCCTATCCTGCGGATTACTCCTCGGCGACCTACAAGCTTCGTGAGGAGGCGCGCTGGCATGACGGCAAGCCGATTACGCCTGAGGACGTGATCTTCAGCCTCGATGTCCTGAAGAAAAACAATCCGCAATACGCCTTCTATTACAAGAACGTCATCGGTGCGGAAAAGACCGCCGACCGCGAGGTGACCTTCCGGTTCGACGAGAAGAACAATCGCGAGCTGCCGCAGATCGTCGGGCAGCTGATCGTGCTTCCAAAGCATTTTTACGAGGAAAAGAAACTCGATCCTGCGGAAACATGGCTGGTGCCGCCGCTCGGCAGCGGGGCCTATAAGATTAAGGCGTTTGAAGCCGGCCGCTTTGTGGTTTTGGAGCGCGTAAAGGACTATTGGGCCGCCGACCTTCCGGTCAATGTCGGACAGAACAATGTCGACGAGATCCGTTACGACTATTATGGCGACCAGCAGGTCGCCTTCGAAGCCTTCAAGGCCGGCCAGATCGACTACTTTTCCGAAAGCTCGGCCAAATCCTGGGCGACGAATTACGACTTTCCCGCCGTCCGCGCCGGCAAGGTCGTCAAGAACGGCGACATCGTGCTCAAGAATCCCCACCCGATGCAGGCCTTCGTGTTCAACACGCGGCGAGCCAAGTTCGCCGATCCGCGGGTGCGCCATGCCTTCAACCTGGCGCTGAATTTCGAGTGGCTGAACCAGAACATTTTCTATGGCCAGTACAAGCGGGTTTCGAGCTATTTCGAGAACACCGAGCTGGCGGCGACTGGCCTGCCACAGGGCAAGGAGCTGGCCATCCTCGAGGAGGTGCGCTCTCAAGTGCCGCCGGAGGTCTTCACCACCGAGTACAAGAACCCTGTCAACGACACACCGACCGATGTGCGCAACAACGCCAGGGCTGCGGTGAAGCTGCTGCAGGAAGCGGGCTGGGAGGTGAAGAACGGCGCCCTCACCAACTTCAAAACCGGCGAGGTGATGACCGTCGAGTTCCTGCTGGTGCAGGAGAATATGATGCGCGTCGTATCACCCTATATTCAGTCGCTGGAGCGGCTGGGGGTGAAGTCCAGCGTGCGCGTTATCGACGTCCCGCAATACCAGCAGCGCACCGACAATTTCGATTTCGACAGCATCATCGACAGTTTTCCGCAGTCCGAATCGCCCGGCAATGAGCAGCGCGACTTTTGGGGCTCTGCCGCGGTCGACCGTGCCGGCAGCCGCAACTCGATTGGTATCAACAATCCGGCGGTCGACAAGCTGGTCGACAAGATCATCTTCGCCAAGGACCGCGAAGAGCTGGTTGCCGCATGCCGCGCCCTTGATCGGGTGTTGCTGTGGAATCATTATGTCGTTCCGCAATGGTATGCGCCCAATCAGCGCTTTGCCTACTGGAACCGCTATTCCCACCCCGAAACGCTCCCCTCGCGCGCCATCGGCTTTCCGACAATCTGGTGGTATGACGAGCAGAAAGCGGCCAAACTCAATGCCACACAATAAGTTGCCTCGCCTTCTTGCGTTCCGGGTTTGAGTGTGTGGACCTTGCTCAAGACGTATTTCGTGATCGCCGCGGCGCTCGTGTGCGCCTTCAGCCTTCCCGCCAGCGCTGAGAAGCGCCATGGCCTTTCCGCCTTTGGCGATCTGAAATATCCGGCCGACTTTCAGCACTTCGACTATGTGAACCCGGATGCGCCCAAAGGCGGGCGGCTGTCGACCATCGGCGTGCAGGCGGTGCTCACCTTCAACAGCTTCAACCCGTTCATCCGCCGGGATGATCCGGCGCAGGGCCTCGAGTTCCTGTTCGATAGCCTGATGGTGCGTGCAACCGACGAGCCGGATGCCGTCTATGGGCTGATCGCCCATTCCGCCGAACTTTCGGACGACAAGCACGCGGTCACCTTTTTCCTGCGGCCTGAGGCAAAATTCCGCGACGGCACCCCGGTGACGGCGGACGATGTCGTGTTCTCCTTCGACATGCTGCACGACATCAACCGCGCCAAGCCGCAATACGCCATTCCGCTTCAAGATGTGGTCAAGGCCGAAGCGCTCGATGCGCATACGGTGCGCTACAGCTTCAAGGGCGATAATGTCCGCGACCTGCCCGTAATCGTGGCAACCCTGCCCGTGCTCTCCAAGGCCTATTACGAGAAGGTCTCGTTCGACAAAGCCTCGCTCGACCCGCCGCTCGGCTCCGGTCCTTATGAGATCGGCGATTTCAAGCAGGGCACCTTCATCACCTATAAGCGGCGGAAAGACTACTGGGGCTGGGATCTGCCGGTCATGCGCGGCCGGTCCAATTTCGACGAGATCCGGCTGGAATATTATCGCGACCGCACCGCGGGTCTGGAAGCTTTCAAGGCCGGCGCCTACGACCTGCGCGAGGAGTTCACCTCCAAGAGCTGGGCGACGGAATATAAATTTCCCGCCGCCGAGCAGGGCCGGGTCAAGCTGGCGACGCTTCCCGATGATAGCTCATCCGGGGCGCAGGGCTGGTTTATCAATACCAGGCGCGCCAAATTCGCTGACCCCCGCGTTCGCAAGGCGTTCGATTATGCGTTCGACTTCGAGTGGGCGAACAAGAACCTGTTCTACGGCCTTTACACGCGCACCCGCAGCTTCTTCGCCAATACGGACCTCGAGGCGGAAGGGCCGCCAAGCGAGGCGGAGCTGAAGCTCTTGGAGCCGTTCCGTGATAAGCTTTCGCCGGAAGTGTTCGGGCCGCCCTATGTGCCGCCGGTCAGCGACGGATCCGGGCGCGACCGCCGCCAGCTCGCTGCCGCCTCCAAGCTGCTCGATGAGGCCGGCTGGAAGGTTGGACCGCAGGGCGTGCGCGTCAACGACAAGGGCGAGACGCTCTCCATCGAGCTCCTAATGGAGGATCCGCAGCTGGAGAAGATCTTCGGCTTCTATGCCGAGAAGCTGCGCTCGCTCGGTATCCCGGTCAATATCCGCAATGTCGATTCCGCGCAGTATCAGGTGCGGCTGAAAGCGTTCGACTTCGATCTCGACATGTCGCGCTTCACGCTGAACAGCACCCCAGGCCCGGAAATCCGGAACTTCATGGGCTCCGAAGCCGCGAGAGCGGAAGGCAGCTTCAATCTCGCCGGTATCGCCGATCCCGTAGTCGATGCGCTGATCGGGCGCATTTTGAACGCGACGAGCCGTGACGAGCTGAAGACGGCGGCCCACGCCCTCGACCGCGTGCTGCGCGCTGGGCACTATTGGATTCCGCAGTGGTACAAGCCAGTGTTTACCCTGGCCTTCTGGGATCGTTTCTCCTGGCCCGCCGTGAAGCCGAAATATGACCGCGGCGTCTATGACACCTGGTGGTGGGACGCAGGAAAAGCCGCAAAAATCGCGCGATAAGAACAAGCGGACCGAACTTTATGGGAGCCTATATCCTTAGACGCCTGCTGCTCATGATCCCGACGCTGATCGGTATCATGGTGGTGAATTTTGCCATTGTGCAGTTCGCACCCGGCGGCCCCGTCGAACGGGTGATCGCGCAGCTCACCGGCACCGATGTCGGCGCCACGGCGCGCTTCAGCGGCTCGCCCAGCGGGGATTTCAGCGGCAATCAGGCGCAGCAGCAACAGCCCGGCAACGCCGCGAACGCCCAAGTGGGCTCGAAATATCGCGGCGCGCGCGGGCTCGATCCGCAGTTTATCAAGACCCTGGAAAAGCAGTTCGGCTTCGACAAGCCGCCACTCGAGCGCTTCTTCGAGATGATGTGGAATTATCTGCGCTTCGATTTCGGCGAGAGCTACTTCCGCGACGTCAGCGTCATCAGTCTCGTCATCGAGAAGATGCCGGTGTCGATCTCGCTGGGCTTGTGGATGACGCTGATCTCTTACCTCATCTCGATCCCGCTCGGCATCCGCAAAGCCGTGCAAGACGGGTCGCAGTTCGACATGTGGACCTCAACCGCCATCGTCATCGGCTATGCGATCCCCGGCTTCCTCTTTGCCATTTTGCTCATTGTGCTCTTTGCCGGCGGCTCCTTTCTCGACTGGTTCCCGCTGCGCGGTCTGACGTCTGACAACTGGGACCAGCTCTCGCTGGTGGGCAAGGTGCTCGACTATTTCTGGCACATGACGCTGCCGCTGATTGCCATGTCGCTTTCGGCGTTTGCCACCCTCACTTTCCTGACCAAGAACTCGTTCCTGGACGAGATCAAGAAGCAATACGTCATGACGGCGCGCGCGAAGGGCCTCTCCGAGCACCGGGTGCTCTATGGCCATGTGTTCCGCAATGCGATGCTGCTGGTGGTCGCCGGTTTCCCAGGCGCATTCCTCGGCGCATTCTTCGGCTCCTCGCTTCTGATCGAGACGATTTTCTCGCTCGACGGCCTTGGGCTGCTGTCCTTCGAATCCATCGTCAACCGCGACTATCCTGTGGTGTTCGCAACGCTCTATATCTTCTCGCTGATCGGTCTGCTCGTCGGGCTGATCTCCGATCTGACCTACACCTGGATCGATCCGCGGATCGATTTTGAGACGCGCGAGGTCTGAGCCATGGAAGTGCGCCTCACCAAGGAAGAGCTGGAAACGGCGGCCCCGGCCGTAGCGATCCTCAAGCCGCACCGGCTCGTGCGGTCGCCCATCAACGCCCGGCGTTGGGCGAATTTCAAAGCCAACAAGCGCGGCTTCTGGAGCCTGTGGATCTTCCTCGTCCTGTTCGTCATCTCGCTGTTTGCCGAGTTCATTGCCAACGACAAGCCGTTCCTCGTTGCATATGACGGCGGCTATTACATGCCGATCTTCAACACCTATCCGGAGACCACGTTCGGCGGCGAATTTGCGACGGAGGCGGATTATCGCGACCCTTACGTGCAGGAGCTGATCCAGAAGAAAGGCGGCTGGACGGTCTGGCCGCCGATCCGCTACTCCTATCGCACCATCAACCTCAACCTGCCGGTGCCCGCGCCCGCCCCGCCATCGGCGGAGAACCTGCTCGGCACCGACGATCAGGGCCGCGACGTGCTGGCGCGCGTGATCTACGGTTTTCGCCTGTCGGTGTTATTCGGGCTGACGCTGACGATCCTCTCCTCGGTGATCGGCGTGGCCGCGGGTGCGGTGCAGGGCTATTTTGGCGGCTGGACCGACCTTCTGTTCCAGCGCTTCATCGAAATCTGGACGTCGGTGCCGACGCTCTATTTGCTGATTATCATTTCGGCGGTCATCGAGCCGAGCTTCTGGATCCTTCTCGGGATCATGTTGGCCTTCTCCTGGGTGTCACTGGTCGGCGTGGTGCGTGCCGAGTTCCTGCGCGGGCGCAATTTCGAATATGTCACCGCCGCCCGTGCGCTGGGCCTGTCGAATGTGCGCATCATGTTCAAGCATCTCCTGCCGAACGCGATGGTCGCCACGCTCACCTTCATGCCGTTCATCCTCAACGGATCGATCACGACGCTTACCTCGCTGGACTTCCTCGGTTTTGGCCTGCCGCCCGGCTCGCCCTCGCTCGGCGAGCTCTTAGCGCAGGGTAAGGCCAATTTGCAGGCCCCCTGGCTGGGGCTCACCGCCTTCTTCGTGATTGCGATCATGCTGAGCCTGCTGATCTTCATCGGCGAGGCGGTCCGCGACGCCTTCGATCCGCGCAAGACGTACCGGTAAGGCTGGTCGACATGCATATCGGCGAAAAGAAATCTCGAAACATGATGGGCCGCTCCCTCTCCCCATGGGAGAGGGGACCGGAAGCTACCGGCGCTGCATTTACTGGACGAGCTCACACCACATGAATTCCGATAAACGCGAAAAGCTGGTCGATGTCCGGAACCTGTCGGTGGACTTCCACAGCGGTCCGCTTACGACCCATGCCGTGCGCAATATCTCCTTCGACATCCGCAAGGGCGAGACGGTGGCGCTGGTCGGCGAGTCCGGCTCGGGCAAGAGCGTAACGGCGCTTTCGATCACGCGCCTGCTGCCCTATCCGTCGGCCTCACACCCGACTGGAGAAATCTTCTTTGACGGTCGCGACGTGCTGAAGATGAAGGAGCAGGACGTGCGCCAGATCCGCGGCAATCGGGTCGGGATGATCTTCCAGGAGCCGATGACCTCGCTCAACCCGCTCCACCTCGTCGAGAAGCAGGTCGGCGAGGTGCTGAAGCTCCATCAGGGGCTGTCGAATGGGGCTGCGCGGGCGAGAACCCTCGATCTCCTGACCAAGGCTGGCATCCAGGATGCCGAGGACAAGCTCGGCGTCTATCCGCACCAGCTCTCCGGCGGACAGCGCCAGCGCGTGATGATCGCCATGGCGCTCGCCAACAATCCGGACCTGCTCATTGCCGACGAGCCGACGACGGCGCTCGACGTCACCATCCAGGCGCAGATTCTCGTCCTTCTCAAGCAGCTTCAGACTGAGTTCAACATGGCGATGCTGCTGATCACCCATGATCTCGGTATCGTCAAGAAAATGGCCGAGCGGGTCTGCGTGATGCGCCATGGCGAGATCGTCGAGCACGGCACGGTCGACGCCATCTTCTCGAACCCCCAGCATCCCTACACCAAGCATCTGCTCGCTTCCGAGCCGAAGGGCAGTCCACCCGCCGCCGATCCTGGAGCGCCGGTCGTTCTGGAAACGGACGATCTGAAAGTTTGGTATCCGATCCGGCGCGGGCTGCTGCGGCGCACCGTGGGACATGTGAAGGCGGTCGATGGGCTCTCGATGAAGCTGCGCGAGGGCCAGACCCTCGGTGTCGTCGGCGAATCCGGGTCGGGCAAAACCACCCTCGGGCTTGCGCTCTTGCGCCTCGTCTCCAGCCGTGGACCAATCGCCTATGTCGGTCAGCGTATCGACGGGCTGAAATCTGTTGCCATGCGGCCACTGCGCCGGCACATGCAGATCGTGTTCCAGGACCCGTATGGCTCCCTCAGCCCGCGCCTTTCCGTCGGCCAGATCATCGAGGAAGGGCTGATCATCCAGAACCCGCAGATGCGCTACCCGGAGCGGCGCGAGCGCGTTTCGCAGGCCATGGCCGAGGTTGGGCTCGATCCGAGCACGCAGGACCGCTATCCGCATGAGTTCTCCGGGGGACAGCGCCAGCGTATCGCCATTGCCCGGGCCATGGTGTTGGAGCCGAAATTCGTGATGCTGGATGAGCCGACCAGTGCCCTCGACGTTTCCGTCCAGGCGCAGATCGTTGATCTCCTGCGCGACCTGCAGGCGCGGCATAAGCTCGCCTATCTGTTCATCAGTCATGACCTGCGCGTGGTGCGTGCGCTTGCCAATGACGTGATCGTGATGCGTGACGGCAAGGTCGTAGAGGAAGGGCCAGCCTCGGACATCTTCGAAAATCCGAAGACGGACTATACCCGCGCACTCTTGGCTGCCGCCTTCAACCTCGAAGCGGCGCATCAGGCGGCGGTCTCGGCCTGAGCTGTCTGCCTGCCCGGGGCCTATCGGTGCGGCAGTTGAAAAAAATCGCCCTCTGTCGCTTACATGACAGACGCGTCCGCCTGCAGCGCTAGAGTGTGCTGCGCTTTACCCGCCGACCAATGGCAGGGTCGCGCCTTTGGGATCTGATGGAGCGAGAAGATCTGATTATCGCGGAGAACGCGCGGACATGGCGCCTCACCCCTTGGCATGGCTATGCCGCGACGATTGCAATTTATCTCCTGGCAACGGCTGTTACCGTTATTGCTGAGCCTGCCTTCCGGGAAGCATTGTTTATCAGCTATTTGCCGGCGATCGTGTTCGGCTCGCTCCTCGGCGGTAGCTATGCCGGGCTCAGCATCGCCATCGCTGGCGGGCTCACTATCGGGTGCAGGCTCTACCCGCTGGCAAACGCGGCGGATGCCCTTGCTCTCACGCTTTATGTCGATGCGGCCGTGCTCTTGCTGTGGGCGATGGATTTGCTGAACCGCGCATTCGAAGCCGTCGCCGCAGAGCGCGACCGCGCGCAACTGCTATTTCGCGAAGCGCAACACCGCACCGCCAACAATCTGATGTTCGTGTCCGCCTTCCTGCGTGCGCAGCGGCGAGCGGTTATCGACGACCCGGAAAGGGTGATGGAGGCGCTCGACGAAGCGACGCAGCGGCTGGAGACGTTCTCCCAGCTCCACCGCCAGCTCTCCAATCAGGGATCGCGCGGCGAATCGGTGCAGCGGTTGTTCCGCAGCCTGTGCGACAGCCTCATCGCGGCGGCCGGTGCAAAGAATGTGAAGGTCAATCTCGAGATTGAGGCTTTGGAGCTGGAGTTCGAGCAGACAGTCATCTTGTCCCTGCTGCTTGCGGAAATCGTCACCAACGCGCTGAAGCACGCGTTCGACAGCGAGAATGAAGGGCAGGTCACGGTTCTGCTCGCTGAGCGCGCGGGCATGGTGATCTTCGAGGTGAGGGACAATGGGCGGGGGCTCGTTGCCGCAGGGCAGGGCGACATCAGCCGCGGCGCTGGATACGGCATTCTCGATATGCTTGCGGTTCAGCTCGGAGGACAGCTTACGCGGACCAATGAGAGCGGCCTGCGCACGCGACTCGCCTTCCCGCAGAAATCGGCGCAGCGGCCGTCCCTGTTCGGTGGAATGAACAGCCTGCGCACGGTTTCTTAGGGGCTTGATTGGGTCAGACGGAAACGGTGCCACCGGCACTGCCGAAATCCCCATGAAAAAAACGGGGATTCATCATTTCAAAACACGTGCTTCTGTTCACTGGATCCCCGCTTGCGCGGGATTTCGGCCTCACCGAAAGGGGGGCAATACCATGCTTTCTTCGGGAATCGACCCGCAATCGTTTCTGCGCTCTAATTCTGTGCGCTGGCGGCGGGGGCCTTCGGCGTCTTCTTCTCAGCAGTAGCGGCGGCAGCTTGTTGCTTCTTGCGCACCAGCTTGCGCAGCTCCTGCTTGCTGTAGGCGCGCCTAGGCTGACAGACCACCGACTGCAAATTGCCGGGCTCCCGTGGACTGGAGTCGACAGCGACCTGGTCGAGCGGCGTGGAAAACAGCGCCTTCCACGGATAGGTATCGAAGCCGTGCTGAATGAGAGCGGCAGCGCGGACCGTGCGAGCTGAGCTGGAGCGCTCGCCCAGCACCACGGCAATGATCTGCCGGTCGCCGCGCCTCGCGCTTGCCACGACATTATAGCCCGATGCGCAGATAAAGCCGGTCTTCATGCCGTCGGCGCCCTCGAAGGTGCGCAACAGGCTGTTGTGGCTGCGCAGGAAGCGCTTGCCGATCTTGAAGGATGGCAGCGAGTAAAGATAGGCGTATTGCGGAAACTCCTTGATCAGCGCCTGGGCCAGGATCGCCATGTCACGCGCGCTCGTCACCTGCCCGTCATTGGGTAGGCCATTGGCATTGAAGAAATGCGTCTGGGTCATGCCGAGCCGCTGGGCCGTCTGGTTCATCATCTCGACAAAAGCCGGCTCGCTGCCGCCAACCTTCTCGGCCAGCATGATGGCGATATCGTTCGCCGATTTGACGATCAGCGCCTTCAGCGCGAGATCGACGTCCAATGTCGCGCCGACGGGCAGGCCGATCTTGCTCGGCGGCTGCTCGAGCGCGTGCTGCGAGCAGGTGATGCTGTCCTCAAGGGAAAGCTTGCCGTCACGAATGGCCTGGAAGGTGACATAAGCTGTCATCAGCTTGGTGAGGGAGGCCGGATGCCAGGGGGCGTCGGCGTCCTCCGCATAGATCACGATTCCCGATTGTGCATCGATGACGAGAGCAGGCCCGGCTTCGGCCCGCCGGGAAAAACCGGTGAAGGAAAAGCCGGTGAGAAGCAAAGCCAAGGCGGCTGCGCAAAATTGGCGTCGCAACGTTGAAAACTCCACTCGCTATTTCACCGCGCCTTGTGGCAAGACACGGCCCCCGCTCCCTCGCGAAGCGCATTTGGTGCCCCAGGTCCGACTCGAACGGACACGCCCTCGCGGGCAACAGATTTTGAGTCTGCCGCGTCTACCGGTTCCGCCACTGGGGCAACAGCAATGACGGCGATCATAGCCATGACACCTGGCGCGTCAACCTCGGCGGGCGGGGCTCCGTATATTTCGCAAGCGGCTGTGCGAGCGAGGCCACCTGCGGCCGGAAAATGCGCCGCCCTAATGCGCCGCCCTGACGCATAAGCGCGCGGGGCAGCCGGCAAAATCGATCCCTCAGAGCGGCGGGCTACTCGGAAGCCTCGCTGGCCGCGGCGCTCTCGCCCTTGCCGGCGAGCAGATCCTCATAAAGTGTGCGAGCCTCGGCGGGCGGTCCCCGGCGTTCGGCAAGCACCAGCACGCGCACCACGCGCACGCGGCCAGCAAGCGCTGCCGTGATGACATCGCCGGCCTGGACGGTGTGGCTCGGTTTGATGACCTTCTCGCGATTGACGCGCACCTTACCGTCAGCGACAAGGCGGCTCGCGAGACTACGCGTTTTCACGAAACGCCCGTGCCAAAGCCATTTGTCGATGCGTTGCCCCCGGCCTGTCTCCCCGTCCTCTGACATGGCCCTCAGGCTTGATCCTGGGTGCGGCGCTCGAGCTGCTCCTTGAGCTGCATCAGAGCGGCGAAAGGCGAGTCGGCATTGGCGGCCCGGTCCTTGGCTGGACGCGGGCTCGCCGACGAGACGCGCGGTGCGCCCGAACCCTGCTGGCCCTGCTGGCGTCCACCCCGGTTGCGGTCGTCACGGCGACGGTCATCGCGGCCACGTCCTTCCTGCTGAGGCCGCCCCTCGCGCTGCGGACGATCGCCCCGGCGCTGCTCGTCGCCGCGGCGGTCGTGGCGGGGTCGGTCCTGGCGCTGCTCGCGTTGCTCCGCCGGTTTGTCGCCGGCGGCGGGCGCGGCTGCTGCCGGCCGCCCTGCATCGCCCTGGCGGGGGCCGCGCTCGCGATGCTGGCCGCCCTGTCCGTGACGAGCGGCACGATCCTGGCGGTGTTGAGCGGGACGGCGCTCTTCCTGACGACGCCGTGGCCGCCAAACCTCCTCGAATTGCGGCTCCTCGGCGGCGGCTGCGTCGATCGCGCCCTCAGCGCTTTCCGGGGGAGCTCCTTCGGCCCGGGCAACGCCTGCTTCGGCGACATCACCTGCATTGGCAGCAGCGTCTGCCTCGCTCGGCGCCGCCTCGGCGGTTGCCTCCGGCTGCGCTTCGGTTTCGCCAGCCATCTCCGCCGGGGCCGGCTCGGGCGCGGGCTCACCGCTCCCGGCGGCAATCTCCTGAATTTCGACCTCGGCGTCGACTGCGAGGGTCTGCGCAATGGCAAAGGCCGCATGCGTGTCGCCGCCGACCGATGCTTCGGGGGCAACGTCCGGTCCATCGACGCCGGCAGAGGCAGCGAGATCGGCATCGAGTTGCGCCGGCTCTGCCGCAGCAACAGGCTTGGGCGCGATCGGCCGGCGTTCCTTGCGGAAGCCGAGCGAAAACAGCACATGGCCGAGCTCATCCGAGGAGCAGCCCATGATCGACATCATCTCCGGCTGCACGCGGAAGCCGCCGCGGCCGACGCTACCTGCCGGCGGCTCGGGCTGCGCTTCCGTCGGCTTCCACGAGGTGAGCGGTCGGATGAGGTCGGCGAGGCGCTCCAGCATGTCAACGCGCACCGCGCGGGGGCCGCAAATCTGGAAGCCCGCAGCGCGATAGAAGGCAGCCGGGGCCGCCGGATCGACCGGGACCGAGGTGAGCCCCTGGCGTGGCGGCTCGGGCAGGTTGCTAAGGTCCAAACCCGCGGCGGGCCCGTGCTTCAGCGCCCAAAGCAGCAGCAGGAGATCGGCGGCGGCCGGCTTCAGCAGCATCGGAAAATAGATATTGTACGCCCCGAAGCGCACCCCGAACTTGCGTAGCTCGGCGCGCGCCTGCTGGTCGAGCGAGCGCAGCTCCGCGGCGATGGTTTCGCGCGACAGCATGCCGAAATTCTCGACCAGCCGGAAGGCCATGCCACGGGCAAGACCGGTGAGCTCTTGCGACCGGGAGAGATCGATCAGCGGCTTAAGGCGCGTCTCGATCAAAGCATTCAGCCAGCCCTGCACGCGGCGCAGAATCCGCTCGCGATCGGGCTGGCTCAGATGCTCGTCCGCGGTGAGCGCGAAGACGGGCTTCAGCGCATCTTCACCCGCCTCCAGCATGCCGATTTCCTGCTTCTCCCACAGCACTTTGCCGGTGCGCGAGAGCTGGAAGGCATCGTCCTTCGAATCGCCCAGCCGCTCGGCGCGCATCGCCAGCTCGCTGGCAAGCACCTTGGCTGCCGCATGGCGCGCGGCCTTGCCGTGAATACCGGAGGCGGCGGTATCGGGCGTAAAGTGGAAGCCCGCAAGCTTGCCGACATAATGCTTCTCAACAAAGATTTGCCCGCCATTTTCAATGTCGGCGTACAGCGTGTCCTTGTCGCGCATCGACTTCATCAGCACGGATGTGCGGCGGTCGACGAAGCGCTGGGTGAGGATGTCATGCAGCGCGTCGGAAAGTGTGTCCTCGATCTCGCGGGTGCGCTGGCGCCAATGCTCGGGATCGGCGAGCCAGTTCTGCCGGTTGGAGACGAACGTCCAGGTGCGCACATGGGCGATGCGGTTCGACAGCGTATCAATGTCGCCGTCCGTACGGTTGGCGAGGTCCACCTGGGCCGCGAACCAGTCCTCCGGGATCACTCCGACATCGCTGAGCAGATATTTGTAGAGCGTGGCCACCATTTCGGCGTGGTTTGCCGCCGAAATTTTCCGATAGTCCGGGATCTGACAAGCATCCCACAATAGACGCAGCGCCGCCGGCCCGCGCGCCCTATCACGAATCGCGGCGTCCTCGCTGAGAGAATCGAGGGCCAGAACGTCATCGGCCGCACGCGCCCGGGTGAGGCGTGGCGAGGGGGGCGCCTGGCGCAGGCTTTCCTTCAGCCGGTCGAGGGAGGAGAAATCCAGCGCGTTGTTGCGCCATTGCAGGATCTTCACCGGCTCGAATTCGTGTGCTTCCAGGCGGTTCACCAACTCGGCTGAGAACGGCTCCACGTCACCGGTGACGCCGAATGTGCCGTCATTCATATGCCGGCCGGCGCGGCCGGCGATCTGGCCTAACTCGCCCGCTGACAGTTCACGGAAGCTGCGCCCATCGAACTTGCGATGCCCGGCGAAAGCCACGTGATCGACATCGAGGTTCAGCCCCATGCCGATCGCGTCCGTCGCGACCAGGAAATCCACATCACCCGACTGATAAAGCTCGACCTGCGCGTTGCGCGTACGCGGGGAGAGTGCCCCCAGCACAACCGCCGCACCACCGCGCATCCGGCGCACCAGCTCGGCGATCTGATAGAGGTCGGCTGCCGAGAAGGTGACGATCGCGGAGCGCCGCGGCAGGCGCGTGATCTTCTTCTGCCCGGCATAGGTGAGCTTGGAAAAGCGGTGGCGGGTGATGAAATTGGCGCCCGGCAGCAGGTCACGGATCGCCTCCTGCATAGTGGAGGCGCCAAGCAGCAGGGTCTCGGACCGCCCGCGCGCGCCGAACAGACGTTCGGTGAACACATGGCCGCGTTCGGGATCAGCGGCGAGTTGGATCTCGTCCACGGCAAGGAAATCCACATCCAGCTCGCGCGGCATCGCCTCGACGGTCGAGACCCAATAGCGCGGATTGTCCGGCTTGATCCGTTCCTCGCCGGTGATCAGCGCGACCTTGGCCGGCCCGACGCGGGCGACGATCTTGTCATAGACCTCGCGGGCGAGCAGGCGCAGCGGCAGCCCAATCAGCCCGCTCTCATGGCCAAGCATCCGCTCGATCGCGAGATGGGTCTTGCCGGTGTTCGTCGGCCCGAGCACCGCGATCACGGATCGCCCGGCGACCTGGCCGGGAGAGGAGGCGGAAGCGGTGATATCGGGCATGGAAGCTAATCCTTCAGAGGATGCTGGTCTCAATCGCTCATGAGCAGGCGATTTAAGCCTTGCCCACGACAACCCACCGGCGGTGCCGGCAGTCTGCGCGGCGTGCCCGGTGAGGCAGCCGAAGGTGCCAAAGGCCGCACAGTGCGGCCAAGTCCCTCAAAGCAGCGGAAACGACGAGAAGAATAATCGTATCGCGAGATCTTCAATGGTGCTTCTTCTGTAACGCACGCTTGTGAAATTATTGTATCAGAGCGCGGCGCATATCGCCGGAGGTGTCCACATCCAAGCTGGACGCGGTGAGCGTCACGGTGCCGACCTGTGTCGGCACGTAGATATAATAGGGGACGTAGAGCGCCGCCTGCTGAATCGGCATCATCCACACCTCTATCCCCTCATTCTTGGCGGCGTAATTGCTGTCGTCATCCGATTGTTTATGACCGGCGATCGGGATAAACTTCACCTTACAGACATAGGCCGGGCCTTTATAGCCATTCGGGGCGCTGACATTCTTGGTTGCCTTGTAGGACAACAAGAGGTCATAGCGTGCCTTGCCGTCGAAGATCGGCAAACGCTTGGCGCAAACCTCAACTCCGCCCTTGCTTCCCCCAATATTGGTAAGCATCACGACTGCGCTCAAGGGGTCGACGACATTTTGCATGTGCTTGCGTTGCAGCGGGACGCGCAAGGTGGAGGGCTTCTGCGGCGGAGTAACCGCGATCTCGCGCACGACATTATTGGAGAATTTGACGTCGATCTTCTCGCTCTTTTCGCTCGTACGATAGCCGAACGTATAAGTGTAAGGTATCGGCCCGCGGCTCATCACCCTGCCCGCAGAGGAGGTGTTGCCATTCCATTCGAACAGCATGCCGGCGAGGAGGCTGATCTTGGCCTGCGCGGCGGTGCTGTACTCGCTGTTGGAAAGCGTGGCGTTGAATTTGAATTCGCCGATATTGATGCCGTTGAAGTTGATGCCGTATTTCGCGGTGACTTTGGAGGATTTGGCGGGTTCCGCCTCTGTTGCAAAGCCCGTGAGCAACGCAAAGCCCAAAGCGAAACAGCCAAGCAAGTTCCGGCGGTGGCGAGCGTACGGAGTTTCCATCATCGATCCCTGAACTCGTAACGACAAGCTATCCACCTGCCTTAAACTCTGCGCCGCGTTCAACGCGCCCATGTCGCCAAGACAATAGAATCGGGTATGCGGCAAATTCGTCAATTGTATGTTGACGCTGCCAGCCCCCCGGATCATCGAGGCGCCCAAAATACGCGGCCAGGCAGCCCTCGGCAAGCGGGAGTTCTGCGCAGCCGCGCTGCTTTTCTCCTCCTGTCGCTTTCACCATGCCCGAAAGTCGCTTTTTAAGTGTTTCATCAGCGACACCTGATCCGGCGGTGGCAAATCACCTGCCCGGCTTGACGCTTGCAGAGTGAGCGACTATAAGGCAAAGGGCTGGCCACGGCTTCATCGCCGTGGTCATTGCTTTATCCCAATAATACGATTGTTAAGCGCAGGAAGAACACCATGTCGCGCCGGTGCGAGCTTACGGGCAAGAACGCCCAAGTCGGCCACCTTGTCAGTCACTCGCAGATCAAGACCAAGCGGCGTTTCATGCCCAATCTGTGCGATGTGACGCTGATCTCCGATACGCTGAAACGGAGCGTGCGTCTGCGCATCAGCGCACATGCGCTGCGCTCGGTCGAGCATCGCGGCGGGCTGGACGCCTTTCTGATGAAGGCGAGCGACGCCCAGCTTTCCGACCGCGCTCTGCGCCTGAAACGCGAGATCCATAAGCGCCAGGCTGCGCCGGCGGAAGCCCCCGCGCCGGCGGAAGCTCCTGCGACGGCCTAAGCCGCCCGAATTATAGCTGAAATCGAGTTACCCCCTTTCGTCCTTGCGCGGCTGCGAAAGTGGGCCGAAGCTGTGTGGCAACCAGCGCCGCGTCTTGGACCCCTTGCTCGCGCTATCCGGTTCTCCCCGGCTGTTTGCAAGAGCGCTACGGCAGCTTGAACTGCACGAGCAGCGTGCGCTGAAAGAAGTTGAAATTGTCGTCCGAGATCAGCGTGAGGATGGTGGCGCCCGCCGCGTCGCAGTGAACCGCAAGGCCCTCGAAATTGTCGATCTCATAGGACAGGCCCGCCTCAAGCAGCGCCTCCCCATTCAGCAGTGCACCGGGCTTCACCTCGGATGCCGCGATGCGCCGCAGGCGAATGTCGAGCCGCCGCGTCTGCGAATTGAAGCTGCGCTCGAGCACGATCAGGCTGCCATCGTCAAGGCTTTGCATGTCGGTGATGTCGAATTCCTCATGCCGCGTCATGTAGAGCGGCAGCGACTTGCCGTCCTTGACGAGTGCGCCGGTGTGGTTGCCTTCGGGCGTCAGCTTGCTCTCGGCGAAGGCGACCATCGCCCCCGCGAATGGGCCGCCGCGCAGCAGGACAATGTCTTCAAGGCCGGCATTCCCGGACATGCCTTTCAGCTGCGCAGGCAGCGGACGACTGGCGACCGGTCCACGCAGCTCATCCTTCTCGAAGGCATATTCCTCGATGCGGTGTCGCCCCTCGAAGGCGATCAGATAGTGGCCTTCGAGAGCACCGGGCTTTAGCGCCTCGAGTGCCTCGGCATCACGATCCCCGCGCCGCTGCAGCGGCTTTCCATCGGCCTGGGGAATGGCGCCGATCCGGGCATCGCTCACGCCGGAGAGGCGGCGGCCGTCATAGTCGAGCCGTCCCGAGAGCCAGCTTCCGGCATCGGAAATCGCGAGAAACCGCTCGCCCTTCTCGTCCACCGCAAGGCCGGAATAGCCGCCGAAATAGTCGGAAGGTGAGGTGAGGATCACTTCGCCGAGGAAGGTCAGCTTGCCGAACTTCCTCTCGTCAGGGGCATTGCTGGAGAAGCTGATCGGATGGGCGGACACCGTAATCGTCTGCGGGCTTAGATTGCCGACGTCAGCCTTCTCTGCAGCCCAGACCGCCAGCACCGAGACGAGAACGGCTGCGGCAGCTGCGAAAATGACTGGGCCATGCGCGGTTCGCCCGCCCGCCGGCATCTGGCTTGAGATCACGCTACCCCTTTTCTGTGTGTCTGCTCGAAGGCGCACTATCACGGTAGGCGCAAAAATTTCAAGCCGGCGCGACGGCAAAGCTCAAGTTAGGCGGCTTTTCGGAGGAACCGCGCCGTATTTTATCCGGGTATATTGACGCCCGTTTTTATCCGGGTAATACTCTAGCCAAACCTGGCTTGGAGCTCGAAATGGATAGACGCATCGACTCTTGTACCGCATTTCTGGGCAGCAAGCGCATCGCCTCAGGCCCCTATAGCGATGTCGCCATTGCGTTGGGAGCGCACCTGGATCGCGAGCCCAATGCAGCACTGCTCATCTTTGATGATTTGAGCGGCAAGCAGATTGATTTCGATCTTCATGGAACGGCGGAGGAGATCGCAGCACGTCTGAGCCCGGCGGCCGATAAGCCAAGCGATGCGAGCTCAACGCGCGGACCGGGCCGCCCGAAACTCGGCGTGGTCGCACGAGAGGTTACGCTGCTTCCGCGGCATTGGGAGTGGTTGGCAGCGCAACCGGGCGGCGCATCGGTAACGTTGCGCCGGCTGGTCGAGGAGGCGCGGCGCAGCAGCGCGGGCAAACACAGGGCCCGCGACGCGCAGGAACGCGCCTATCACTTCATATCGTCGATGGCTGGGAATCTTCCCGGCTTCGAAGAGGCCTCGCGCGCACTGTTTGCCGATGACCGCGAGCGCTTCGGCCAGCTTGTCGAGAATTGGCCGGCGGACATTCGCGATCATGCTGTCAAGCTGGCCTTCGCCGAGGCGGCTTAGTGCATCGGACCGAAAAGTGTGCGCACTTTTCGGATAAATCCGATGCGCCAACAAGAGGTTAGAGCGCGGCTCCGCGTCGAGCGTAGCGTCAGGTGCTCTACGCACGCTCAGCGCGGCAAATCCGAGCGGCCCATCAGGAATTTGTCGATGGCGTGTGCGGCCTGGCGTCCTTCCCGGATCGCCCAGACCACCAGCGACTGGCCGCGGCGCATATCCCCTGCGGCGAAGACCTTCGGCCGTGACGACTGGTACTCCCGCTCATTGGCCTTGACGTTGCCACGGGCGTCGAGCTCGACGCCCAGCTCCTTGATCATGCCCTCGTGAACCGGATGCACGAAGCCCATGGCGAGCAGGACGAGGTCGGCGCGTAGCACGAATTCGGTTCCCGGCATCGGCATCATGCCGGGATCGACGCGCACGCAGTGCAGTTTCTCCGCCCGGCCGTTGTCGCCGGAGAAATGCGTGGTCATCACGCTCCAGTCGCGGTTCGCACCTTCGGCCTGGCTGGAGGAGGTGCGCATCTTCAAGGGCCATTCCGGCCAAGTCAGCAGCTTGTTCTCCTGCTCCGGCGGCTGCGGGAGAATCTCCAGCTGGGTGACGCTGAGTGCGCCCTGGCGAAAGGAGGTGCCGATGCAGTCCGAGCCGGTATCGCCGCCACCGATCACGATGACATGCTTGTTGGCAGCCAGGATCGGCTCGACATCGCCGACCGGCTCGCCGGAGACGCGCCGGTTCTGCTGGCTGAGAAAATCCATAGCGAACTCGACGCCGTGGAGGTCGCGACCCGGGATTGGCAGGTCGCGCGGCTTCTCCGACCCGCCCGAGAGCAGCACCGCGTCGAAATCGCGCTCCAGCTCGGCAATCGAGACATCAGCGCCGACATGTACGCCGCAATGGAATATGACGCCCTCGGCCTCCATCTGGCGAACGCGGCGCTCGACCAGATATTTCTCCATCTTGAAATCGGGGATGCCATAGCGCAGCAGGCCGCCGGGATAAGCGTTTTTCTCGTAGAGGTGCACTTCATGGCCGGCACGGGCGAGTTGCTGTGCCGCCGCGAGCCCGGCGGGTCCCGAGCCGACAACCGCCACGCGCTTGCCGCTCTGTGTCTCGGCGGGTTCGGCCGAGATCCACCCTTCCTCCCAGGCCTTATCGGCGATCGTGCATTCGATGGTCTTGATGGTGACCGGCGCGTCTTCCAGGTTCAGCGTGCAGGCAGCCTCGCAAGGCGCCGGGCAGACGCGGCCGGTGAATTCCGGGAAGTTGTTCGTCGAGTGCAGGTTAAGCGAGGCCTCGCGCCAGTCATTGTGGAAGACGAGGTCGTTCCAGTCTGGGATCTGGTTGTTCACCGGACAGCCGCGATGGCAATAGGGGATGCCGCAATCCATGCAGCGCGCGGCTTGGCGCTCGACATCACGGTCTTCCAGCGGAATGACGAACTCGCGGAAGTGGCGGACGCGGTCGGCTGCTGGTGCATAAGTGCGGTCCTGCCGCTCGATCTCCAGAAAACCGGTGATCTTCCCCATTGAAATCTCCGTCGCCTTAGGCGGCTTGTGTCAGGTTGAGCTGCGTTTCTCCGCGCGCAATCCAGGCGCGCAAGGAGGGGCGCTGGGCAAGGTCGAAACCGCCTTCATGCGCCACGCGGGTGTAGGATAGAAGCGCAATATCGGCGATGGTCATGGCCCCGTCCACCAGCCACTCGCGCCCGCTCAGATGGCGCTCCAGCACATCGAGTGCGGCCTCGCCCCGCTCGACCCGCCAGGGCTCGCGCCCTTCGCGAGGGACGCCTCGATGCACCATCTGGAACCGGCACACCGCCACCCAGGGCTCGTGCGAATACTGCTCCCAGAACAGCCACTCATCGACCTCGGCGGCGGCAAAATCATCCGTCGCCAGGAGCGCGCTGCCGCGCGCCAGATAGCGGATGATTGCGTTCGACTGCGCCAGGCGGCGCCCATCCTCGAACTCCACCGCCGGGACCTGGCCGAGCGGGAACTTCTCCAGATAATCGGGGCGGCGGGTCGCGCCATTGACGCTGTCGACCTCATGCCAGAGATACGGCAGGCCGAGAGAATCAGCCGTCCACTTCACCTTCAGGCAGTAGCCCGAGTCCGCATTGCCGTAGATTCTCACGCCCCGCGCGCCCCGTTCGCCTGCTTGAGGCCGATTTCCAGGATGTCGAAGCCGGTTTGGTCGGCCAACTGGTGGCGCGTCATGGCCTCCAGCGCCTTGCGATATTCGACAGGCATCACCTTGACGAATTTGGGCAGATAGGCGTCCCAATTGTCGAGGATCACCTTGGCCCGCTCCGAGCCGGTATAATGCCGGTGGTTCTCAATGAGCTGGCGCAGCCGAACAGCGTCAAACCGGGTCATGTCGCGCTGGACGTCGACCAGACCATGGCCGTGCAGATCACCACTCTGATGCGAGAAGCGGCTCATTCGCTCCTCCTCGGCGGCGATAGGCTCCAGGTCAACCATCGCCAGATTGCAGCGCCGCTCGAAGGTGCCGTCCTCATCCAGCACATAAGCGATGCCGCCCGACATACCAGCGGCGAAATTGCGCCCCGTGCAGCCAAGCACGGCGACCACGCCGCCAGTCATATACTCACAGCCATGGTCGCCCGTGCCTTCGACGACCGCCACGGCGCCGGAATTGCGCACTGCAAAGCGCTCGCCCGCGACACCGCGGAAATAGCACTCGCCAGAAATCGCGCCGTAAAGCACGGTATTGCCGACAATGATGCTTTCCTCGGGGACGACCTTGCTCTCCCTGGGCGGCCGGGCAATAATGCGTCCGCCGGAAAGCCCCTTGCCGACATAGTCGTTGCCATCGCCGATCAGGTCGAGGGTGATGCCGTGGGCCAGCCAGGCCCCAAAGCTCTGCCCCGCAGTGCCGCGCAGCGTGATCCAAATGGTGTCCTCGCCGAGGCCCTTATGGCCATGGCGCTTCGCCACCTGCCCGGAAAGCATGGCGCCCGTCGCGCGGTCGGAGTTGCGGATGGTGAGGTCGAGCTTGACCGGCCGGCCTTCCTCGAGGGCAGGTTTTGCCAGCTCGATCAGCTTGCGGTCAAGCACCTCGTCGATGGGATGGCGCTGGCGCTCGCGATTGTAGACCGCCACCTCCTCCGGCATCTCGGGCTTGTAGAACAGCTGCGTGAAATCGAGCCCTTGCGCCTTGTAGTGGGCAATCGCACGGTCTTTGTCGAGCCAGTCAGAACGCCCGATCAGCTCGCTGAAAGTCCGGCAGCCAAGCTCGGCCATGAACTCACGCACTTCTTCCGCGACCATGAAGAAGTAGTTGATGACGTGCTCGGGTTTGCCCTTGAAGCGCTTGCGCAGCACCGGATCCTGCGTCGCAACGCCCACCGGGCAGGTGTTGAGATGGCATTTGCGCATCATCAGACAGCCGACCGCGATGAGCGGGGCGGTGGCAAAGCCGAACTCGTCCGCGCCGAGCAGGGCGCCGACAATCACGTCCCGGCCGGTGCGAATGCCGCCATCGACCTGCACGGCGATACGCCCGCGAAGCCGGTTGAGCACCAGCGTCTGCTGCGTCTCGGCAAGACCGATCTCCCAGGGCGAGCCGGCATGCTTGATCGAGGTGAGCGGCGAGGCGCCGGTGCCACCCTCAAAGCCACAGATGGTCACATGGTCCGCGCGGGCTTTGGCGACACCTGCCGCAACCGTGCCCACACCCACCTCTGAGCCGAGCTTGACGCTGACATCGGCTTGCGGGTTGACGTTCTTCAGGTCGAAGATCAGCTGTGCCAGATCCTCGATGGAATAGATGTCATGGTGAGGCGGCGGCGAAATCAGGCCAACCCCGGGCGTTGAGTGCCGGACCTTGGCGATGATGGCATCTACCTTGTGGCCGGGAAGCTGGCCGCCCTCACCGGGCTTGGCCCCCTGCACCATCTTGATCTGCATCATGTCGGAATTGGCGAGATATTCCGTGGTCACGCCGAAGCGTCCCGAGGCGACCTGCTTGATCGCCGAGCGCATCGAGTCGCCATTCGGCAGCGGCACGAAGCGGTCCGCCTCCTCGCCGCCCTCGCCGGTGTTCGACTTGCCGCCGATCCGGTTCATGGCGATCGCGAGGGTGGTGTGTGCCTCGCGCGAGATCGAGCCGAACGACATGGCGCCCGTCGAGAAGCGTTTCACGACCTCGTTGGCCGGCTCAACCTCGTCAAGCGGTATCGGCGCGTGGCCGATCTCGCCTGCGGTCTTGATGCGGAATAGGCCGCGCAGCGTCATCAGCTGCTCGGCCTGGTTGTTTACCTCAGCCGAGAACTCCCGGAATTTTTCCGGCAGATTGGCGCGCACGGCATGCTGAAGTGTCGACACGGTGGCAGGGCGCCACATGTGCGCCTCGCCGCGAATGCGGAACGCATATTCTCCGCCGACGTCCAGCGCATGACGTAGTACAGGCACATCGTGAAAGGCCTGACGATGGCGCTCGGTGGTCTCGGTGGCGATCTCCTCTAGCCCGACGCCCTCGACCTGGGTGTGCGTGCCGGTGAACCACTTGTTGACGAAGTCCGAGCGCAGGCCGACGGCGTCAAAAATCTGGGCGCCGCAATAGGACTGATAGGTGGAGATGCCCATCTTGGACATCACCTTGAGCAGGCCCTTATCGATCGCCTTAATGAAGCGCTTCACAGCATCTTCGGCCGAGATCTGCTCCTCGAATTCCGGCAGCATTGTCTCGATGGTTTCAAAGGCGAGATAGGGGTTGATCGCCTCCGCGCCATAGCCGGCCAGCGTGCAGAACTGGTGCGCCTCATGCGCCTCGCCCGTCTCCACGACAAGTCCGACAGAGGTGCGCAGGCCCTTGCGGATCAGATGATGGTGAACCGCGGACGTCGCGAGCAGCGACGGAATTGGGATGCGGTTCGGCCCGGTGGCCCGGTCAGACAGGATGATGATGTTGAAGCCATCATGCACCGCCTTCTCCGCCTGGTTCACCAGCCCGCGCAAGCCGGGTTCCATGCCAGAAGCGCCCAGATCGGCGGCATAGGTCATGTCGAGGGTGATGGTGCGGAACGGCGCGGCAAAGGCGCCATCGAGTGCCCGAATGCGCTCGAGCTGATCATTGGTCAGGATCGGCTGATGCACCTCCAGCCGCTTCTGCGTCGAGGTGCCTTCCAGGTCGAGGATGTTCGGCCGCGGCCCGATGAAGGAGACGAGGCTCATCACCAGCTCCTCACGGATCGGATCGATCGGCGGATTGGTGACCTGGGCGAAGTTCTGCTTGAAATAGGTGTGCAGCAGCTTGGGCTTATTGGATAGCGCCGAAATCGGCGTGTCGGTGCCCATGGAGCCGATCGCTTCCTGGCCGGTCTCCACCATCGGGCCGATAAGAAACTTCCAGCTCTCCTGCGTGTAGCCGAAGGCCTGCTGGCGATCCAGGAGGGGGATGTTTGATTTTGGGTAGCCCAGACCGCGCGGGGGAAGGTCCTGCACCCGGATCAGCCCGGCATCCAGCCAGTCCTGATACGGATGGGCGTTTGCCAGTTCGGCCTTGATCTCCTCGTCAGAGACGATGCGGCCCTTCTCCAGATCGATGAGCAGCATCTTGCCCGGCTGCAAGCGCCATTTCTGCACGATCTTGTCTTCCGGGAAGGGCAGCACGCCCATCTCGGAGGCGAGGATCACCTTGTCGTCCTCGGTGACAAAATAGCGGGCGGGGCGCAGGCCATTGCGGTCGAGCGTGGCGCCGATCATGCGCCCGTCGGTAAAGGCGACGGCGGCGGGCCCGTCCCAGGGCTCCATCAGCGCGGCGTGATATTCATAGAAGGCGCGGCGCTTTTCATCCATCAGCGGATTGCCGGCCCATGCCTCCGGGATCAGCATCATCATGGCGTGGGCGAGCGGATAGCCGCCCTGCACCAGGAATTCGAGCGCGTTGTCGAAGCATGCTGTGTCCGACTGCCCCTCATAGGAGATCGGCCAGAGCTTGGAGATGTCTTGACCAAACAGCGGCGAGGACACCGATGCCTGGCGCGCCGCCATCCAGTTGACGTTGCCGCGCAGCGTATTGATCTCGCCGTTATGCGCAACCATCCGGTAGGGATGGGCAAGCTTCCAAGATGGGAAGGTGTTGGTTGAGAAGCGCTGATGCACGAGCGCCAAGGCGGAAACGAAGCGCGGATCGTGTAAGTCCAGATAATACTCGCCGAGCTGGAACGCGAGGAACATGCCCTTATAGACGACCGTCCGGCATGACATCGACACCGGATAAAAGTCGGGGTCGTCGCGCCCACTCTCGCGGATGATCGTGCCGGAGATGACCTTGCGCACGAGATAGAGATGGCGCTCGAAATCGGTGTCATCTGCGATCGCGGCGCCGCGGCCGATGAACACCTGCCGGTGCACCGGTTCTGCCGCTAGCACGATCTGCGGCAGACCTCTGTTGCTGACCGGCACATCGCGCCAGCCGAGCACCTTCTGTCCTTCGGCCTCGATGATGCCCTCGATCAGCACCTCGCAGCGCCGGCGCCATTCCGGATCGCGCGGCATGAAGAGCTGGCCGACCCCGTAATTGCCGGGCTCGGGCAATGCAAAGCCAAGACGTTCGGCCTCGGCGGCAAAAAAGGTGTGGGGAATCTGCACGAGCATGCCCGCGCCGTCGCCGGCGAGCGGGTCCGCTCCCACCGCGCCGCGATGGGTGAGATTGACCAGGATCTTCAAGCCGTCCTGGATGATGCCGTGGCTTTTCACGCCCTTCATATCGGCGATCAAACCGATGCCGCAGGCATCGTGTTCGTACTCAGCGCGATACAGCCCTTTGGCACGCGGGTAAATATTACCGCCCTTTGCCTCTCCGGCCGGGGCGGTGCGGTCAGCCATCCGTTCAATCATTATTCAAAGGCCTCGATACGCTCGGCTGCCGGCGCGAGATGCGCCAGCGTGATGGCCATGCGAAAGCGCCCCTTCCTCCCGAAAGGCTACGGGCTTTCCATGACACGCAAGGCGGCTGGTCAATCAGACATTTTTCGTGCTGCTCACCCACGCCGCCGGTTTGCTTCCGAGCAGATCAGCATTCGTCTACCCTCGCCCTTTCGCGCGTAATCCAGCCCGTCCACGCAAATCGAACAATGCGCGAGGCGAACCGAATTTAAGCCTTAAAGGACAGCATCGCTGACCTACCTCCGGCAAAAATGACAGATTTTAGGCGGCCTGACAAGGCAACAGAATATCGCCAAACTGCGGCTTTCGCGCTGCAGGGCGCTGCTATGTATAGGGGTTATTCCCGATGGCGGCACGAAATCGTGAAACAGCTTCAACCTGAGCAACATAGCTCTACGGGAGAAGCATGAATTGCCCACGCCAACGCATTCAGGTCAGAGCTCGCCTCGCCAGGCGAGTTGGTCGCGGCAAGGAGAGATGGAGGGGCTGGACCGATGCGCCCAGCCCCCAGAAGGCTATTTGCCCACCAGCACTTTCAAGTCGACGGCCTTCGCCATCGCCTGATAGCCGGCGTCGTTGGGATGCAGGTGATCGCCGCAGTCATACGCCGCTAGCACATAGCCGGGCTTTGCCGGATCCTCCAGGACTTTATCGAAATCAATCAGCCCGTCGGCGACCTTGTTGGCACGGAGCCAGGCGTTCACCTGCTGGCGGATTTTCTCCTTCTCCGGTGTGTAGTAGCCGGATTGGGGCGTGCCCTTGAAGGTGTCGATGAAGGGGGTCAGGGTCGCGGCGACGAATCGCAGCCCGTGGTCGTGCGCGCGCTCGATGATCTGCTTGTAGCCAGCGATAATGTCGTCAGCGGTCGGCTCCTGATCGCTCGGCGTGATCGCGTTCTCGCCCGGCCAGCCAATGTCGTTGATGCCCATCATCATCACAACGGTCGAAACACGCGGATGGCTGAGTACGGAGATGTCGAAACGGGAGAGCGCATTGGTGCCCATACCGTTGCTCAGGACTCGGTTGCCGGAATAGGCCTCGTTCACCACCGCGACATTTGGGTAACCCTCGGCCTGCAGGCGCTCGGCGATGTGGTCCGGCCAGCGATTGTTGGCATCGGGTGTGGAGCAATTACCGTCGGTGATGGAGTCGCCGAAGAACACGACCGCGGTGGAGTCCGGCTTTGCCGTGGTCAAGATGTCGCTGAGCAGCATGCGCGACTTGGTGGTGGCGGTCGCTTTGAAATCTGGCGCCTGGGTCATGTCGCCGGGGCCGGAAATGTAGGCGGTCTGCACGCCGTCCCAATGCAGCGAGCGCATGCCAGTGCGCTTGGGGAGATAAAAGCTCACAGCAACGCTCGCCAGCGGCTTGACCGGCAGGGCGACGGGGTCACTGAACAGCGTCGCGCCCGGCGGAATGACGCCGAAAGCACGCCCGCTGAAGGTCAGCGGCTTGACGGTCGCTGGATCGACGGCGTTGCCGCCGGTGGAAATGGCGATGCTCGCTGAGCCGATGGTCAGCGGTCGCGTATCGAACTCATTGGAGAGCACCACGCGAAGCTGGTCGCCGCCGACGCTAATACGCGCGATCTGGCGCACCGTCTGGTCGTTGAGGATTTCAGGCACATCGAATGGCGCGGACAGTTCCTCCGCCCAGCGCGGCGCGGGCGTCGCCGCCCAGGTGGTAATCCAAGGCTCATCCGCCGAAGCGGCTTGCGCCGAAAAGCCGGCGAGGATCAGCGCGCCTGCGGCCAAGAGCGCACGCGACAGTGTGCAGCGCCTCCGGCCTGGCTGTTGCCGTTCGTGTGACGAGGACAGTTCGCGAGTCTTTCCCTGGCAGTCCATAATTCCTCCCTGTGGTTCGCTAACCGGTTTTCCCGGTTCATGCCACGTATGGGCAGGATTGTACTCCGCCTAAGGAATGTCCGCGACCTCCTTCGGCCCACCACCATGTATCCGCTGGGCGAGAGCAGCCTGTACGAAGGGGTCGATTTCGCCGTCGAGCACGGCTGGCGGATTGGTGCTTTCAACGCCAGTGCGCAGGTCTTTCACAATCTGATAGGGCTGCAGCACATAGGAGCGGATCTGGTGTCCCCAGCCAATTTCGGTCTTCGACGCCTGCTGGGCCTGGGCCTCCTCCTCACGCTTCTTCAGCTCCAGTTCGTAGAGCCGCGCTTTAAGCATCGCCCAGGCGGTCGCCCGGTTCTTATGCTGCGAGCGCTCGTTTTGGCACTGCACGACAATGCCGGTGGGCAGATGGGTGATGCGTACCGCGGAGTCCGTGGTGTTGACATGCTGGCCGCCCGCGCCGCTTGAGCGATAGGTATCGATGCGGCACTCGCTCTCGTTGATCTCGATGTTGATGGTGTCGTCGACGGCGGGATAGACCCAGACCGAAGCGAAGCTGGTATGGCGCCGCGCGTTGGAATCGAAAGGCGAGATACGCACCAGGCGGTGCACACCAGAACTCGGTCTTCAGCCAGCCATAGGCGTTGGTACCTTTCACCAGCAGGGTCGCCGATTTCAGGCCCGCTTCTTCGCCGGGGCTCGTCTCCATCAGCTCGGTCTTGAAGCGCTTCTCCTCGGCCCAGCGCATGTACATGCGCAGTAACATCTGTGCCCAGTCCTGGCTCTCGGTGCCGCCCGCGCCGGCATGAACTTCGACATAGGCGTCGTTGCCATCGGCCTCGCCCGAGAGCAGAGCCTCGACCTCGCGCTTCTGCGCCGTCTTGAGCAAACCGCCAAGCGCTTTCTCCGCCTCGGCGACCACCTCGCTATCGCCCTCCTCCTCGCCGAGCTCGATCAGCTCGACATTGTCGGAGAGGCTGCGCTCAAGGTCTGCGTAGGCGTTGATGGCGTCATCCAGATGCTGGCGCTCGCGCATCACGGCGCGCGCCTTCTGGGTGTCGTTCCACAGACCCGGGTCCTCGGCGAGCGCGTTCAGCTCCTTGAGCCGCGCATTGGCCGTATCCCAGTCAAAGATGCCTCCGCAGGAGCGAGAGGGATTCCCGGATCTCGTCGACCATGTTCTGCGCTTCCGCACGCATGTTGTTGTCTCCTTACAAGTCGATGCGCGCACCGCGAGGCACGCATTTCAAAGAAGATATAGGATCAGGCGCTCAATAAACATCCCCGACGCGGGGCTGCTGGCGGTAGTAGCCGCTCGCGCGCGGTGGCGGCGGCGCGCTGGAATCGTAGGTCTCGGCCTGCTGAGCTTCGACATCGGCTCCGGGGAGCGTCACGTAATTGTTGCCGTCCGGCGCGTCCTCATTGGGCTTGAAAGCCTCAAGGATGGTCTTCTCCGAATTGGGTGAGGCCCGCAGGCCGGTGTCGTGATCGACGCGAACCAGTTTAATTCCCGGCGGCACTCGGAACGGCACAGCCGGCTTGTCGGCAAGCGCCAGCATCATGAAGTCCCGAAAGATCGGCGAGGCGATGCCGCCGCCGGTCTCGCCCTTGCCCATCGGCTCGGGATCGTCGTAGCCGACGAACACACCGGCAACGAGATCCGGCGAGAAGCCGATGAACCAGGCGTCCTTCTCGTCATTGGTCGTGCCGGTCTTGCCGGCGAGCGGTTTGCCCACCTTCGCGACTTTATATCCCGTGCCGCGCCGGACCACGCCCTCCAGCAGCGACACCATTTGATAGGCGGTTTGCGGATCCATGATCTGCTTGCGGGTATCGACGAGCTCGGGCTCGTCCTGCCCGTGCCATGCCTCGGCAGCGCAGCCTTTGCATTCACGGCTGTCGTGATGCCAGATGGTCTTGCCGAAGCGGTCCTGGATACGGTCGATCAGCGTCCAGTGCACCTGCTTGCCGCCATTGACGAACGAGCAATAGGCGGTCGCAAGGCGCAGCAGCGTGGTCTCGCCAGCGCCGAGCGCCATGGAGAGATAGGGCGGCAGATCGTCATAGACGCCCATCCGGCGCGCATATTCGCCGATCAGCGGCATGCCGAGATCATTGGCGAGCCGCACCGTCATGAGGTTGCGCGATTTTTCCAGGCCGATCCGGAGCGTCGAGGCGCCGTGCGACTCCTTCTCGTAATTCTGCGGCGTCCAGGCTTCCTTGCCGGGGCCCTGTTCAATGGTGAGCGGCGCATCCAGCATGATCGAGGACGGGTTATAGCCATTGTCGAGGGCGGCGGCGTAGACGATCGGCTTGAAGGCGGAGCCGGGCTGCCGTTTGGCCTGCATCGCACGGTCGAACTGGCTCTCGGCATAGGAGAAGCCACCGGCAACCGCCAGCACGCGCCCGGTATGCGGGTCCATGACCACGAGCGCGCCTTCCACCTTGGGGATCTGTACCAGCCGCCAGCCCTGCGCCTTGGTGGCGGCGCCTTTCACCTCATTGCCGTCCTCGTCGTCTTTGGTGACGTTCTCCTGCGGCGCAACATAAATCACATCGCCAACGTTCAGGATTTCGGCGACCGAGCTGCCGGACTTCTTGCCGCGTGCCCAGCGGACCTCATCCAGCCGAAGCTCAACGGTCTTGCGGGCTTTTTCACCTTGGCCGGCGCCGTTCTTGTCGGGCTGGAGACCCACAACCGCTTTGTCGCGGCCAGCTTCCAGGACGACACCGAGGCGCCAGGGATCGAGATCGGCAAGAACCGGGATATCGGCAAGTGCCGCGCCCCAATCCGCGCCGGCAACGGTGATACGCTTCACCGGCCCGCGAAAGCCCTTCTTGCGGTCATAGCGCACCAGCCCCTCGCGCAGCGCAGTGCGGGCCATCTTCTGCAGTGTAGGATCGAGCGTGGAGCGAACCGACAGGCCGCCGCCATAGAGCTTGTCCTCGTTATAGAGGTCGATGATGGTGCGGCGGACTTCTTCCGAGAAATATTCCGCAGCATAGAGCGAGGAGCCGAAGGGGCGCGGGTTGATGACGAACGGCTTGTTTCGCGCCGTCTCCGCTTCCTGACCAGTGATGAAGCCTTCGGCCTCCATGCGCCCGATCACCCAGTTGCGCCGCTCGATCGCCCGATCGCGATAGCGGACGGGATGGTAATTGTTCGGGCCCTTCGGCAGGGCGGCGAGATAAGCGACCTCCTCGATCTCCAGGTCCTGCAACTCCTTGCCGAAATAATTGAGTGCTGCGGCGGCCACGCCATAGGATCCCATGCCGAGGAAAATATCGTTGAGGTAGAGCTCGAGGATCTTCTCCTTGGAATAGGCGCGCTCGATGCGGACGGCGAGGATTGCCTCCTTGAGCTTACGTGTCATGCTCAGATCGCTCGACAACAGAAAGTTCTTGGCGACCTGCTGGGTGATGGTGGAGGCGCCTTCCGGGCGCTTGGTCTTGCCAGAGAGGAAATTCTCCGCATTCACCTTGATGGCACGGGCGATGCCCTGCAAATCGACACCTCTGTGCTCGTAGAAATTCTGATCTTCTGCGGCCAGAAAGGCGTTGATGAGCCGCCGCGGCATGGACTGAATCGGCACATAGATGCGCTTTTCGCGGGCAAACTCCCCGATCAAGCTGCCGTCATTGGCATGGACGCGCGTCATCACCGCCGGCTCGTAATTCGCCAGCTTGTCGTAATCGGGAAGATCCTGGGTAATTTGCCAGAGCAGATAGCCGGCCACCGCCGCGCCTGCGAGAAACAGGATTACGCCCGCCGTAAATGCGAAGCCGAGAAAACGCAGCAGCAGGCTCTTCCGACGCTTTTTCTGAATCTCAGGCGGCAGGATCGGAGCGTTTGGATACATTGGCGTCATTTGTCCGGCTGTGGCTCGCTTGATCGTTGGCCTGACGGCGGTCCCTCAATCGGCGCGGCGTCACCCCGGCGCGCTGACATGGTGCTTGGCGAAAAATGCCTTCACCGATTCAACGATGGCGTCGGCCACCTTTGACCGCCATTCCTCGGAGGTCAAGGCACTTTCGTCCTCGGCGTGGCTGAGATAACCGAGTTCCAAGAGGACCGAGGGGACATCCTCCGCCTTTAAGACGCGGAAATTGGCGAAACGATGAGGATGTCCGGTCAGCTCGATATTTCCTTTAAGGTTGGTCAGCATCAACTTGGCGAAGGAGACGGAGAGATTCTTCGTTTCCCGGTGCATAAGATCCATCAAGATATTGGCAAGACTGTCGTCCGCGGACGCAGGCAGCTCGACACCGGCCAACGCATCAGACCGGTTTTCGCGCGCGGCGATCAACTTGGCGAGGTCGTCGGAGGCTTCTTCCGAGAGCGTATAGATGCTGGCGCCGCGCACGTCGGTTGCTGCGACCTTCGCGCCGAGCAGCGGATGCTTAAGGTCGAGCGCGTCGGCATGAATGGAGATCAGCAGGTCGGCCTGCTCGGCGCGGGCGCGCTCGACGCGTTCGGGCAGCTGGATGAAAATATCATCCTCGCGCGTCATCACCACCTTGAAGCTGCCCGTCGCATCGAGCCTGGCTTTCAGCGTCTTCGAGAATGCGAGAACGACATTTTTCTCGAAGATCCCGGACGGGCTGATGGCGCCCGGGTCGACGCCCCCATGACCTGGATCGATGACGATGACGGCTTTGGTCTTCTTCTCCGGCGCGGCAGTGTTCGGGTTGATCTTCTCAGTCTGGGTCTGAAAACCGGGCGGTGAAAGCGACGGGGGTGCCACCTGCCGCTGGCGCGCCTTATCAAACTCTTCTCTGGAGGTGCGCACCATGTCGATCACAAGGCGTGCTGGCTGACCGTTTTCGGCTTTGCGCACGAACGCCTTCTCAATTCGCACGGGCTCTACCACATCTATGACGATGCGCGATTTACCGGGCGCGAACAGGCCATAGCGGAACGCGCTGACAAGCCCCTTGCCCTTCGATCCGACCCCGCTCGGCATCAGGAATTGAACCTCGGGCAGATCGACGATCACCCGATAGGGGTCGGGCAGCGCAAAGACGCGGAAATCCACCTGCGCCGAGAGGTCGGCAACGAACCGCGTCCGGGAGAGATCCCCGCCGATCCGCGCATCGTTGGCGACCGTACCGCCTTCGGGCGAGGGTGCGGCAATGGATGATGAAGCCAACCCACAGACTAACCCCCATGCAAGGGCCAGAAGGATCGCGCCGAGCAGGCCAGGGCGCGACATCCGGTTTGCAAGTGAAGGCCGAAACACCAACATTTCCCCCATGCAGCGAAATGCGCAGAGCCTAGCCGAGCCGGCCAGCTTTGTCCAAACAGCTTCATAAAGTGAAGAATTAAGGTGACGTTGTGATTTTTGCGTTACAGCTGATCCGTCCCTGCAGAGACTTGCCGATCGCTGCGACACGCATTATTAGTGTGACATCGTAGCGCTTTGCGAGGGGAGGCATGATCCGGCTCAACGGAGCTTGCCAGCTAAGGTTCGCTTGGCTTACGTATCAGGATTTGGTTCGACAGGCCCGTGTTCGGCCCTGCCGACCGGATTTGAGAGGGAGGTGGCTGTCGCTCTGGCATAGCTGGGGTGTATGGCATAGCCTTCGTCGAGGTTTTCCGTTCCTCGCCAGAAGCTCACTCGATGCTTGAGGGACGCCGCGTAGATGACCGGGATAGAATCGGTGCACTCTGCGCTCGAAATTAAGCCGCGAATGCGGCGGTGCCTAACGCTGGCATTGCGACATTCGCAACGATGATAACACTCGCGCTCAGGCAGAACGATGCGCGCCATGCATGAAACCAACGGGCGAGACCGTTGCCGCATTTCCCCTGCGGGAGGAAAGAGAGCGGCCCGTTTCATCTTGCGCAGATTCATCACGCCCGGGCGCCCGAAAATACAGCGCGCCACCGCGCGGATGCGACATTCAGCCTATGCTCAGGGATTTGCTGATCTCCTCCGCCCCTTGCGCGCGGGAGACAAGATTACATGGCAAATAAGATGCTCATCGACGCCACGCATCCGGAGGAAACCCGGGTGGTTGTGGTGCGCGATAATCGGGTCGAGGAATTCGACTACGAATCCGCAGCGAAGAAACAGCTTCGCGGCAATATCTATTTAGCGAAGGTCACGCGCGTCGAGCCCTCGCTTCAGGCCGCCTTCGTTAACTATGGCGGCAATCGTCACGGCTTTCTGCCGTTCAACGAGATTCACCCCGATTATTATCATCTTCCGCTCGCCGAGCGGCAGGCGCTCAAGCAGGAAGAGCACCGCGCCTCGCGTGCCGCCCAGGCCCGAAGTCACCGGGAAGAGCGCGGCAAGGGCGGCAAGGATGGCCATCGCGAGCGCCGGGCTGAGAAAACCAAGCCCGAGGCTAGCGCGGAAGACGCCGAGACCGAGGCTGGCAACCCCGCTGAGCTCGAGATCGTTGCGGCCGAGGAAAACGTTGCACTGAGCGCGGCCGTCGAGGAGAGCGGCGACGAATTGGAGCAGCCGGACGCCAGTATTGCGCTCGAAGCCGCACTGCCGGCGACCAAATATTCTGGCGACCTTTATGGCCCCTCCAGCTCCTTAGAGGACGAAGACGATGCCGAGGGAGAGCCATCGCACCAGGCCGTTGAAGATGGCGAGACTGAGCAGGAAGACGCGGAAGCCGGAAGCGAGGGCGATTTCGGATCGGCAGCATTCCAGGACGAAGCCAGCGACGACGACGAAGACGACGATGATACCGTCGAAGTGATCAACGACGACAACGAGCGCAAGCCCAGCTCGGAGCGCAAAACCGCAGGCGAGGATCGCCAGAGCGGTGGTTCGGTCGAATCGATCGGCAGCGAGGACGCGCTGGAGGAGTTGCCCGAGCGCATCCGCCGCCGCCGGCGCAATTACAAGATCCAGGAAGTCATTAAGCGCGGCCAGATCCTGCTCGTGCAGGTCGTCAAGGAGGAGCGCGGCAACAAGGGCGCGGCGCTGACCACCTATCTGTCGCTGGCCGGCCGCTACACCGTTTTGATGCCGAATACCGGCTCCGGCGGCGGCATTTCCCGCAAGATCTCCTCCCCCGCCGACCGCAAGCGGCTGCGCGAAATCGCGGGCGAGCTCGACGTTGCGGACGGCATGGGCCTGATCGTTCGCACTGCCGGCGCCTCGCGCACCAAGAGCGAGATCAAGCGCGACTATGAATATCTGCTGCGGCTGTGGGAGAATGTCCGCGACCTGACGCTGAAATCCAGCGCCCCCTGCCTCGTCTACGAGGAAGGCGACCTGATCAAGCGCTCGATCCGCGACCTCTACAATCGCGACATCGATGAGGTGCTGGTCGCGGGCGAGGAGGCCTACAAGGACGCCAAGGACTTCATGCGCATGCTCATGCCGAGCCATGCCAAGAACGTCCAGCTCTACAAGGAGCCCGAGCCGGTCTTTATCGCCTATGAGGTCGAGCGGCAGCTCAATGCGATGTTCTCGCCGCAGGTCACGCTTCCCTCCGGCGGCTACATCGTGCTGAACCAGACCGAGGCGCTGGTCTCGATCGACGTCAACTCCGGCAAGTCGACGCGTGAATTCTCCATCGAGGAGACCGCGCTCAAGACCAATCTCGAAGCTTCCGAGGAAATTGCGCGCCAGCTCCGCCTGCGCGATTTGGCTGGCCTCATCGTCGTCGACTTCATCGACATGGAGGAGAAGCGCAACAATCGCTCCGTCGAGCGCAAGCTGAAGGAATGCCTGCGCAACGACCGGGCGCGCATCCAAGTCGGCCGTATCTCGCATTTCGGCTTACTCGAGATGTCGCGCCAGCGGCTGCGCACCGGCATGATCGAGGGCTCGACCTGCGCCTGCCCGACCTGCCAGGGCACCGGCTTCGTGCGCTCGACCGAGAGCGTCGCGCTTTCCGTGCTGCGGGGGCTAGAGGACTGGCTGCGCACCAACCAGCCCTGCAATCTCAATACCGTCACCGGAAGCGAGGTCGCGCTCTATATTCTCAACCACAAGCGCGGCTATCTGCGCGATATCGAGATCCGCTACGGCGTGTCGCTGAGCATCAGCGCCAATGACCGCGTGCATGGCGGCAGCTATCTCTTGGAGAAGCTTTCGCCCCCCGTTGCGCCCCCCGTCGCCAATGCCTCGATGGCGGTGCGGCAGGCGGATTGGAAGGACGAGCCCGAAGAGGTGGAGGCGGCGACCGACACCGGTACCGACACCGACACTGGCACCGGCGGGGAAGACGGCGACGACGATCGCCGCTCCCGCCGTCGCCGGCGCCGCCGTCGCGGCCGCGGCGAGGCAGGAGCCGAGCAACATCCCAGCCAAGCGCAGGGCACGCCCGCTCCATGGGCTGCCGAGGACTCCCTGGCCGAGAATGCGGCTGAGGATGAGGAGAATGAGGGCGAGCCGCGCGCAGCCGCACAGGCCGAAGGTGAGGAGGGCGAGAACGGCAATCGGCGTCGCTCTCGCCGTCGTGGCCGCAGGGGCGGCCGTCATCAGCGCGCCCGTCAAACGCGCGACGAGGCGGCCCCTAACGGGGAAAGCGCGCCGGAGGCGGCTGAGAGCACGGCCGCGCCAACCGCGCCCGCGGAGGCAGACCTCGCCGAAAGCGCTATCCACCAGCAACATGCGCCGGAGCCTGCCCTTGCGGAGGAAGCTGCGCCTCTGCCGACGCCCGCTCCAGAGCTGGCCGTTGTGGAGGAAGCTGCGCCTCTGCCGACGCCCGCTCCAGAGCCGGCCTTTGCTTTCCAGGAGCCTGAGCCCAAGGAATATCGCAATCATCTCAACGGCAACGGTCTCGCCCATGAGGAGGCAGGCGCTGCTGCTGCGACAGAGGCCGACGAGACCGCCGAGGAGACGCGTACTGCCGAGGTTGAGGTGGCCGAGCCGGCCGTGATCGCGGAGCCGAAGCCGCGCGGCACACGCCGCGGGTGGTGGCAGCGCCGCGAGCCAGAGTGAATCGCTCGCCTCATAGCGCTGCTATTTAAGCCATTGGCGTAGGCGCTTTGCCGCCTCCGCCATGGCTTCCGTCGAACCAGCATAAGAAAATCGCAGGAACTGAGCGCCGCGCGCCGGGTCGAAATCGATGCCGGGCGTCGCGGCGACGCCTGTCTCTTCCAGCATCCGCCGGGCGAAGGCGCGGCTGTCGTCCGTCAAATGGCTGACATCGGCGTAAAGGTAGAACGCGCCATCGGCGGGCGCGAGCCGCGACAGGCCAGCGCGCGGCAATTCCATCAGCAGCAGATCGCGGTTGGCCGCATAGACGGCCTTGTTCGCCTCGAGCTCTTCGGTGGCATCGAAGGCCGCGAGCGCACCGACTTGCGAAATGGCAGCCGGTGAAATGTAGAGATTTTGCGCCAGGCGCTCGATGGTGCGCACCAGATCCTCCGGAACCACCATCCAGCCGACGCGCCATCCGGTCATTGAGTAATATTTTGAGAAACTGTTGATCACGATGGCTTTGCCGCTGCAGGCGCGCGCGGTCTGCGCCGGAGCCGCATAGGTCAGGCCGTGATAGATTTCGTCCGAGATCAAAGCAACGCCGTGCGCATCGCCCCAGGCGCAGAGCCCGGCGAGCGCATCGCCCGCCAGCGCCGTCCCCGTCGGATTGGCGGGACTGGCAAACAGCAGGGCGCGCGGCGCACCGCCCCGCGCCAGATAAACGTCCAGCATGGGTGGGGAGGGCATCCAGCGCTCGGCTTCCCCGACCGGCACCGGCCGCGGCGTAATACCCAAAGCGCTGGCGATGTTGCGATAGCAGGGATAGCCGGGCTCCGGCATGAGCAGCTCGTCGCCCTCGTCGAGCAGAGCCAGGAAAGCCAGCACGAAAGCCGCCGAGGAACCGGCAGTGACTATCACCTCCGATGGCGATACCGCAACGCCATAAGCCTCCTGGTAGTGGCGCGCGATGCGCTCGCGCAGCGGCGGAATGCCGAGCGCCTCGGTGTAGCCGAGCAGGTCGCGCTCGACCGCCAGCTTCACCGCCTCGCGCACGACGCGCGGCGCCGGCGTGCCCGGCTGGCCGACTTCCATATGGATGACGTCGTGGCCCTCACTTGCGCGCTCATTTGCCGCGCGTAGCACATCCATCGCCACGAAAGAGGCAATCTGGCTGCGGCGCGAGACAGCGGGCGCCGCAAGCGTGAGCTTGGCTTTTACGGTCTCCTGCAAGGGCAACGTCTCCGAATTGTCACGTTCCGGCCAAAATGCCTGAGCTAGATGATGTTAAGAGCTTGGTCGAAGGATCACAAACCCGTGTCCCCGCCGGTCAGTTTTGTTGACCGGACCATTGCGCCACTCTAGGCTCCAGGCTCAGTTTGACAAGACCCAACGGGATTTGCGCGCGCTTCAGTGATGATGACGAACAACCGGATTTTCTGCCGTTCCCGGACGGCGAGCTGGCTTTTCCATTCTCTTGCTAAGCGGCTCACTGTGGTTTTTGCTGCCAGCGCTTTGCTGCTGGCGCAAACGGCGGGCGCCTTTGCGGGGGGGCTCATCCGCGACAGCGAGATTGAGAATCTGATCGCCGACTACGCCAATCCGATCTTCCGCGTCGCCGGTCTCGGCACGCAGAATGTGAATATTCACCTGATCAACGACGCCTCGTTCAACGCCTTCGTTATCGATGGCCAGAACATGTTCATCCATACGGGCGCCATCACCAAATCCGAGACGCCCAATCAACTGATCGGCGTGATCGCGCATGAAGCCGGCCATATTGCCGGTGGGCACCTTGCGCGCCTGAAACTGCAGATCGCCAAGATGCAGTCCGCGGCGCTGATCATGAACATCTTGGGGCTCGGCGCCATGATCGGCGGGGCGGTCGGCGGGGGCGGCAATGATGTCGGCGAAGCCGGCGCGGCCGTGCTTTATGGCGGCTCCAGCATGATCCAGCGCTCGGTGCTCTCCTATCGCCGTATCGAGGAATCCTCCGCAGATCAGGCCGGTGTTTCTTTTCTCACCAAGACCCACCAATCCGCGGCCGGGATGCTGAAGACATTCGAGTTCTTCGCCAACCAGTCCCTCGGCTCGGTCGCTTTCGTCGATCCCTATATTCAAAGCCATCCGATGCCGCAGGACCGCATCGCGCAATTGCGCAGTCTGGCCGAACAGAGCCCCTATTTCAGCGTCAAGGATGCGCCGGCACTGCAGCTGCGGCACGACCTGGTTCGCGCCAAGCTCGTCGGTTTCCTGAACAGGAACAACGCGCAATTCGTCTATCGCCAATATCCGGAGAAGGACCACTCGCTGCCTGCCCGCTACGCCAGGGCCGTTGCGCATTACGCATCGAGCGGTGCCCGCACGGCTGTAGCTGAAATCGACGGTCTGATCGCTGAGCAACCCGCTAATCCGTATTTCTACGAGCTGAAGGGCCAGTTCCTGCTCGAGAGCGGCAACGTCAACGCGGCGGTCGAGCCTTTGCGCAAGGCCGTGTCGCTGGCGCCGGAGGCGGGGCTGATACGCATCATGCTTGCTCAGGCGGAGATCGCATCGGATAATCCGACGATGCTGAACGAGGCTGTCGCCAATCTGAAGCGCGGACTGGCGAAAGAGCAGCAGTCGGCGCTGGGCTATCGCCAGCTCGCTCAGGCCTATGGGCGTATGAACCGCCTGCCCGAAGCCGATCTTGCCTCTGCTCAGGCTTCATTCTTCGAAGGCAATGCCGAGCATGCTAAGGTTCAGGCGGAGCGTGCTATGCGGGCATTTCCCGAAGGCTCACCCAATTGGGTCAGGGCCAACGACATCATTGACGACATTGCCACGTATAAAAAACTGGCAAAACAGAACTGAACGAACAATCTGGAGCACTCTATGTCCGCCAAGCGCATCCTGACCGTCGCGATGATTTCTGCCGTTCTGGCAGTAACATCTTCGCGAGCCGAGGATAACAATACCGCTTTCGACCAGAAGCAGACCGAAGCCATCGAAGGCATCGTGAGAAGCTATCTGCTCAAGAATCCCGAAGTCCTGCGGGAAGCCATTACCGAGCTGAACAAGCGCCAGGAGGCCCTTGCCGCTGAAAAGCGCAAGGAAGTGCTCGGCTCGATCTACAAGCAGGAGACGCCGTTTGCGAGCGGCACGGGCAAATACACTGTGGTCGAATTCTTCGACTACAATTGCGGTTATTGCCGCCACGCTTTCAACGAGGTGTTGAAGCTCACCGACAGTGAAAAAGATGCGCGCGTGGTCTTCGTCGAGTTTCCGATCCTTTCCGAGGAGTCCCGCAAGGCCAGCGAGATCGCGATCGCTGCCGCCAAGCAGAACAAATATTTCGAGTTTCACCGCACGCTGATGGCTAAGCCTGGGCCGGCGACCGAGGAGAAGGCGCTCAAGGTTGCGAGCGAGATCGGCCTCGATATGGACCAGCTGAAGAAGGATCGCGAGAACCCGGAAACCGCGCAGCAGATCGAGAAGAATCTCGCTCTCGGTACCGCGATCGGTGTCGAAGGCACGCCGGCCTTTTTCGTCGGCGACCAGACTATTCCCGGTGCGCCGGACGACCTGAAGAAGATCATTTCGACGGCGCTTCAGCAGGTCCGGACCAAGGGGTGCAGCGTCTGCTGACCGCGAGAGACGGATCGGGTCCGTCACCAATATCACAGGGAGGCCGCGCCAAAGCGGCCTTTCCTTTTCTGGGAAGCGTGATTTTGGCTGGTCCATTTGCGAGATCGTCACGCGTTCGGCACAGGGTAAGCTTCCAGGTGACGCCAACCGAACGCAACCGGCTTTCGTTTCCGATACGCATCCAAGGCGAAGGGGCAATATGAAGCCCGTCTACATCCTGAATGGTCCCAATCTCAATCTGCTCGGCCACCGCCAGCCGGAGATTTACGGCCGCACCACGCTCGCCGACATCCATAGGATCTTGGAGGACCGTGCGGGCGCGCTGGGCCTTGAGATCGCGTTCCGGCAAACCAACCACGAGGGAGAGCTGGTCGACTGGATACAGGAAGCGCGCAGCAAAGCCTATGCCATCATCATCAATGCGGGGGCTTACACCCACACATCTGTTGCATTGCTCGATGCGCTGCTCGCCTCCGACCTCCCGGTGATCGAAGTGCATCTGACCAACATCTACAAGCGCGAGCCATTCCGGCACAAATCTTTCATCTCGCCGGCAGCGCTTGGAATTATCTGCGGACTAGGACCGAAAGGCTATGAACTGGCGCTTGACGCGCTTGCCGAGCGGCTGCAATCAACTCCTGCCACGCTTGAGGTCTGATTGGGGGCGCCGCCTGTGACAGCCGATGGAAGCGAAAAAAGGAAGCTGGATTCAGTGGATGAAAATCTGATCCGGGGGCTTGCTAATCTTCTCAATGATACCGGGCTCACCGAGATCGAGATCGAGCAGAAGGGCTTGCGTGTGCGGGTGGCGCGTAATGTCACGATGATGACTGCAGCGCCCGCTGTCGCGGCGCTCGCGCCCCCGGCCGCGCCGGCTTCTGTTTCCCCGCCCGCGCCGAAGGATGCCGACAGCCATCCGGGAACTGTGCGCTCGCCAATGGTTGGCACCGCCTATCGTGCGCCGGAGCCGGGCGCGCCGCCCTTTGTCGAGGTTGGCTCCGTCGTCAAGCAGGGACAGACGATCGTCATCATCGAGGCGATGAAGACGATGAACCACATCCCCGCTCCCCGCCCCGGCACGGTCAAGGCCGTCCTCATCGAAAACGGCCAGCCGGTCGAATATGGCGAGCCTTTGATGATCATCGAATAGCGTGGCGAGGGGTATGTTCGACAAAGTCCTCATTGCCAATCGCGGTGAAATCGCTCTTCGGGTCCAGCGCGCCTGCAAGGAGCTCGGTATCCGCACGGTTGCGGTCCACTCCACCGCCGATGCGAACGCCATGCACGTGCGCCTCGCCGATGAAAGCGTGTGCATCGGCCCGCCGCCTGCGGCGCAGAGCTATCTCAACATCCCCTCCTTGCTTGCCGCCTGCGAGATCACCGGGGCGGATGCGGTTCACCCCGGCTATGGGTTCCTGTCGGAGAATGCCCGCTTTGCGGAAATCCTCGAGGAGCACAACATCGCCTTTATTGGCCCGACCTCGGAGCACATCCGGATCATGGGCGACAAGATCAAGGCCAAGGAGACCGCCCAGCGTCTCGGCATCCCGGTGGTGCCAGGCTCGGAAGGCGCGGTGCGCTCCGATGCCGAGGCGGTGAAAACCGCCAGGAAAATCGGCTATCCGGTGCTGGTGAAGGCGTCGGCTGGTGGGGGCGGTCGCGGCATGAAGGTTGCGCGCACCGAGGAAGACCTCCCGATCGCGCTGGCAACCGCCCGTTCCGAGGCGAAGGCTGCCTTCGGCGATGATGCCCTCTACCTCGAGAAATACCTGACCAAGCCGCGCCATATCGAGATCCAGGTGCTTGGCGACGGGCGCGGCAATGCCATCCATATCGGCGAGCGCGACTGCTCCTTGCAGCGTCGTCATCAAAAGATCTGGGAGGAGGCTCCATCGCCTGCGCTCAACGCCAGCCAGCGCGAGAAGATCGGCGAGACGGTTGCAACGGCGATGAGCGAGCTCGCCTATCGCGGCGTCGGCACGGTCGAATTCCTCTACGAGAACGGCGAGTTCTATTTCATCGAGATGAACACCCGTTTGCAGGTGGAGCATCCGGTCACCGAGATGATTACCGGCATCGACCTTGTCATCGAACAGCTGCGGGTCGCAGCCGGCGCGCCGCTCAGCCTCAAGCAGGAGGATTTGCGCTTCGACGGGCATGCCATCGAATGCCGCATCAACGCGGAGAACCCCGAGACTTTCACCCCTTCGCCCGGGCGTCTCACCTATTTTCACCCGCCCGGCGGCCTTGGCGTGCGGGTCGATTCCGGTGTCTATGCCGGCTATTCCATCCCGCCTTATTACGACAGCCTGATCGGCAAGCTGATCGTGCACGGCAAGAACCGCAATGAGTGCCTGATGCGTCTGCGGCGGGCACTCGGCGAGTTCGTGATCGATGGCATCGAGACCACCATCCCGCTGTTCAATCGCCTGATCGTCGAGCCGGATATCGTGGATGGCATCTATGATATTCATTGGCTCGAAAAATTTCTTGGAAAGCATTAGATTACGGAAAGCGGCACAAAGGCCGCCGGTAATTCCGGGTTTTCCGCCGAGATGAGGTCAACCTCCAATCTGGACTTTGAAATCACGCCGCAGGTTCTTCTCAAGGCCTATGCCTGTGGCATTTTCCCGATGGCCGAAAGCGCCACCGATCCGACGCTCTACTGGATAGAGCCCGAAGCGCGCGGAATCCTGCCGCTCGATCGCATCACCGTTCCGAAGCGGCTGGCGCGCACCATCCGGCAGGAAAGGTTCGAGGTCAGGGTCGATAGCGACTTCGAGGGTGTAATTGCCGGCTGCGCGGCACCGCGTGCGGGCCGTCGCACCACATGGATCAACAAACGGATTCGCGAGCTCTATGCCGAGCTCTTCCAGATGGGCTTTTGCCATACTGTCGAGACGTGGCTGAATGGTAGGCTGGTCGGCGGACTTTACGGTGTGCATCTTGGCGGCGCGTTTTTCGGCGAGTCGATGTTCTCGACCGAGCGCGACGCCAGCAAAATTGCGCTCGTCTATCTGGCCGCACGGCTGATCTATGGCGGGTTCACCCTGCTCGACACCCAGTTCGTCACCGATCATCTGAGGCAGTTCGGTGCGGTCGAGGTCGGCCGCATGGAATTCCATAAGCTGTTGAGCGCGGCACTACAGAGCTACTGCACCGGCTTCCACGAATTGCCTTCGGACTTTCCGCCAGCCGGCGTTTTGCAATTGGTCAACCAGACGTCGAAAATCGGATGTTCGACGGCGTGAACGCCGGGATTTTGCGCGAACATCCAGCCGGTGAAGATCCGTTTCTCGCTCTTGTCGAGCTCCACCTCGTCCACTTCGACGAAGGAGGAAGTGATCGGCTCCTCGGTTGGCGGCCGGGTGTAGCAGACGCGCGGCGTGATCTTCAGCGCGCCGAAGCTGGCAGTCTTGCCGAGCGGCACCTCGAGCGGCTGAATATGGGCGGTGATTTTGTCGAGCGCGGCGAATACGGCGATCTGATTGGGGATTTTTTCCGCACGCGCTATCCGCGCCGGCGCAAGACACGCCGAAGCCGCGATAGCTATCAGAAAAGCCTTACGTATCAAACCTTATCCCTCTCGATTCGAAAGGATTGTTGCCCGCAACGCTAGTAGGGCCGCAACGCGCGCATCAACTTTTTTGCCGGGCAAGGCTCTTGGTTGTGCATCGGATTTGTCCGAAAGCCGGTGCCCACCTTTCGGTCCGTTGCACTAGGGCAGAAAAGCTTCAACACGCAGCCGCACATAGTCGGCGTGCCACTTGCCCGAGCGGTCGCAGAGCGATGGCCGGAGCAGATCGGTGACGTAGCCGACCACCGCGTTGCGCTTGTCCCCGAACTGGTCGAAGAACACGCCGCGGAAGGTCTGCAGCCAGCCTTCCATGCCGGTCGGCAGCGGGGTCGGCCGCGGAAAAAGCCCTGCGCGGCGCACCTGAAAGCCTGCCGATTCCAGCATTTCGGCATATTCGCGGTCGGTTGGATAGAACCAGGGCGTTGCCAGCGCGCTGTCGCCATCGAAAGCGCGCGCTGCCGCCCGCAGCGCCGTCATGATCGCCGCAACATTGCCATGGCCGCCGAACTCGGCAACAAACCGGCCGCCGGGCCTTAGCGCCTGCTTGACGCCCTCGATCACTTTTTCTGGCTGCGTCATCCAATGCAGGGCAGCGTTGGAGAACACCGCATCGAACTCATGACGGAAGGAGAGGGCATGCCCATCCTCTTCGCGCACGTCAAGGCCGCGCGCCTTGGCGGCTGCAAGCAGGCTTGGGCTCGCGTCAACGCCGAGAACGCTCGCACCCGCGGCAGCCAGCTTCTCGGTCAGCGCGCCGTCGCCGCAGCCCAGATCGAGAATGCGCTCACCGGCCTTGGGCGCAAGCCAGGAGAGAATCTCGCCGCCGAGGTCGGAGACGAAACGCGCATTCTTGTCATACGTCTCCGCTTGCCAGACCTGCTTTGCTGGTCCTGTCATCTACTCGGCTCGCCAGGGTTCATAATCATTCGAGCCGAACCGGCGGCGCTGCACATTGAGGATGCTGCCGGCTGGACGGTAGGCGCCGGGCGTGCCGGTGCGGTTCTCGATATGCGGCTTCTGCCAGGCCTTGGCCTGATAATCGTGCCCTGGCGGCTCGTCGAAGATGTAGTGTAGCCAGCCATGCCATTCGGGCGGCACTTTTGAAGCCTCGGCCTCGCCATTGTAGATGACCCAGCGCGTGGGCTTCCCGGCCGGCCCGATACGGTCCTTATCCTCGTAATATTTGTTGCCGAAATTATCCTCGCCGATAAGCGCGCCATGACGTGAGGTGTAAAGCCGGGTGGAGAGGGTGGCGCCGTTCCACCAGGTGAAGAGATCGTTGAAGAGGCCCATGAGCTTCGCCCGTTTCGTTGGCGGGACTATCGCTCTCCTACACGCCGATGTCCAGACGGCAATTCGACACCGGGCAAGAATGAAAAACTGATCCGCCTCGCCTTTCCGAACTTATTGTTTCGGCGTGGATATCGGCAGGGCCAAAACACCGGATCGGCTACGCGCCTTCTCGAATCGCCTACTGTCATCAAAGACGCGTTGTCGCAGAACCGCCGACAATGCTTGTGACGGAAAAACACCACTACATATAGTGCAGAGTCCGATGGGTAATCCCAACTGGATGTTCTGCACGAATCAAGGCAGCATTGCGTACGAGTTCGGGTCTTCGCCACGTTCGGCACTTCATCACAATCATTCTGACCGCCGCCTTTGCCGCGTTTTGCGCGTGTGGAGGCGCTGGAGACGAGTCCCTGCTGGTCGACCCAAGTGTGCGTTCCTAGTCAGTTGACGATTTAGTGCCGCCGGGCCGGTCGCGTATCTGCGGAATTTGCTGGCTTTTCGATTTCGCGTTTCCACGGAAGAGCGAATTTCCAGCAGGCGCATTCACCGGAACTGCGAAAAGCGTTAGATTTATGGAAAATTATGCGAGCCAGTCTTGCGTGCTCGCACGTCGCACACGGGGCAAATCAGCAATTAAGGGACGACAGAGATGCGGATCGAACGTCGCTTTACCAAAGCGGGCCAATCACCTTACGCGGATATCGCATTTCGCGAAGCGACTAGCGAAATTCGTAACCCGGACGGATCGGTTGTGTTCCGCCTGGAGGGCATTCAGGTGCCTCAGCATTGGAGCCAGGTCGCGGCGGACATTCTGGCCCAGAAATATTTTCGCAAGGCCGGCCTGCCGGCGCGGCTGAAGAAGATCGAGGAGAACTCCGTTCCCTCCTGGCTGTGGCGGTCGGTCGCCGACAAGGAGGCCTTGGCTCATCTTCCTGAGAACGAGCGTTCAACCTCCGAATCCGATGCGCGCCAGGTGTTCAACCGGCTCGCTGGCACCTGGACCTATTGGGGCTGGAAGGGCGGTTATTTCTCTTCCGAGGAGGACGCCCGCGCCTTCCATGACGACCTCTGCTATATGTTGGCGATGCAGATGGCGGCGCCGAACAGCCCGCAATGGTTCAACACCGGCCTGCATTGGGCCTATGGCATCGATGGGCCGAGCCAGGGCCACTATTACGTCGATTACCAGACGGGAGAGCTGACCCGCGCGACATCGGCCTATAAGCATCCGCAGCCGCACGCCTGTTTCATCCAGTCCATCGAGGACGATCTCGTCAATGAGAACGGCATCATGGATTTGTGGGTGCGCGAGGCGCGGCTCTTTAAATATGGCTCCGGCACCGGCACCAATTTCTCCAGGCTGCGCTCCGAGGGCGAAAGGCTCTCGGGGGGCGGTAAGTCCTCCGGGCTGATGAGCTTCCTCAAGATCGGCGATCGCGCCGCCGGCGCGATTAAATCCGGCGGCACGACGCGCCGAGCGGCCAAGATGGTGATCGTGGATGCCGATCATCCCGATGTCGAGGAGTTCACCGACTGGAAGGTGGTCGAGGAGCAAAAGGTCGCCGCGATGGTGGCCGGCTCGAAGATCTGTCAGAAGTATCTCGCCGCGATCATGCGCGCTTGCACCCACTGCGACGGTCATGGCGACGACTGCTTCGATCCGGCGCGCAACCCAGCCCTGAAGCGCGAAATTCGCGCGGCCCGTAGGGCGTATGTGCCGGATAATTACATCCAGCGCGTCATCCAGTTTGCACGCCAGGGCTTCGATAAGATCGAGTTCCCGGTGTTCGATACCGATTGGGAGGGCGAGGCCTACCGGACGGTGTCCGGCCAGAACTCCAACAATACGGTACGCGTTACCGATGAGTTTCTCAAAGCCGTGGAGGAAGGCAGCGAGTGGGCGCTCAGGGCTCGCACGAGCGGCAAGGTGATGAAGACCCTCCCGGCGCGCGACCTGTGGGAGAAGATCGGCCACGCCGCCTGGGCCTCCGCCGATCCGGGTCTGCAGTTTCATACCACCATCAATGACTGGCACACCTGCCCGGAATCCGGGCCGATCCGCGCGTCAAATCCCTGCTCGGAATACATGTTCCTGGACGACACCGCCTGCAATCTGGCGTCCCTGAATCTGCTGACCTTCCGGGACGGCGAGAAACGGTTCGACGTCAAGGCCTTCAGCCATGCGACGCGGCTGTGGACCATCGTTCTGGAAATCTCGGTGACGATGGCGCAGTTCCCGTCCAAGGAGATTGCGCGGCTCTCCTACGAGTACCGCACGCTTGGGCTTGGCTTTGCCAATATCGGCGGCCTGCTGATGGTCTCTGGCATTCCCTATGGTTCAGATGCCGGGCGCGCGATAGCCGCCTCGATCTCCGCGCTGATGACCGGCATCGCCTACGCCACTTCGGCGGAAATGGCGGAACGGCTCGGTGCCTTCAAAGGCTACTATGCCAATAGCGCCCATATGCTCCGCGTCGTGCGCAATCACCGCCGCGCAGCCTATGGCGAGACCTTCGGCTATGAGCAACTGCACACCAAACCGGTTCCGCTCGACCGCAAGGCCTGTCCCGACGACGCCCTTGTCGATGCCGCACGCGAGGCCTGGGATCTCGCTTTGGCACTCGGCGAGGAATATGGCTTCCGCAACGCCCAGTCGACCGTGATCGCGCCGACCGGCACGATTGGCCTCGTCATGGACTGCGACACCACCGGCATCGAGCCAGACTTCGCCCTGGTGAAGTTCAAGAAGCTCGCGGGCGGCGGCTATTTCAAAATCATCAACCGTGCGGTGCCCGAGGCCCTGCAGGTGCTTGGCTATAGCGAGCAGGCGATCCGGGCGATCATCGACTATGCCGTCGGTCGCGGCACGCTGGCCGGTGCGCCGCACATCAATCACGAGACGCTGAAGGCTAAGAAGTTCACGCCCGAGGCGATCGCCGCCGTGGAGGGGGCTCTCAAGGGTGCCTTCGACGTCAAATTCGCCTTCAACAAGTGGACGCTCGGCGAGGCGTTCTGCATCGGCACACTTGGCCTCACCGCCGAGGAGCTGAACGCGCCCAAATTCGACCTGCTGGCCCGTCTCGGCTTCACGAAGGCGCAGATCGAAGCGGCAAACGAATATTGCTGCGGCGCCATGACCCTCGAAGGCGCGCCGGGGCTCAAGGCGGAGCACCTGCCGGTGTTCGACTGCGCCAACCCCTGTGGACGCAAGGGCAAGCGGTTCCTGTCGGTTGAGAGCCACATCCGCATGCTGGCGGCGGTCCAGCCCTTCATCTCGGGGGCCATCTCCAAGACCATCAACATGCCGAACGACGCAAGCGTGGAGGATTGCAAGAGCGCCTATCTGCTCTCCTGGCGTTTGGGCCTGAAGGCGAATGCGCTTTATCGCGATGGCTCCAAGCTCTCCCAGCCGCTGCAATCTCAGCTGCTCGGCGCCGATGAAGAGGATGAGGAGGACGGGATCGAGGCGGTTTTGGCCGAGAAGTCGCTTTCCAAACGTGTCGAAATGGTGGCGGAGCGTATCGTCGAGCGGGTGATCGAGCGTCACCGCGAGGTCGCCAGCCGCGAGAAGCTGCCGAACCGGCGCAAGGGCTATACCCAGAAGGCCGTGGTTGGCGGGCACAAGGTCTATCTGCGCACCGGAGAATATGAGGACGGGCGCCTGGGCGAGCTGTTCATCGATATGCACAAGGAAGGCGCAGCTTTCCGGAGCCTCATGAACAACTTTGCCATCGCCATCTCGCTCGGCCTGCAATATGGCGTACCGCTTGAGGAATATGTCGATGCCTTCACCTTCACCCGCTTCGAGCCGGCCGGCCTGGTGCAAGGCAATGACACGATCAAGAATGCGACATCGATCCTGGACTACATCTTCCGCGAGCTGGCGGTCTCCTATCTCGGCCGCAACGATCTCGCCCATGTCGAGCCGGAGGCGATCGGCTATATGACGCTCGGCGGCGGCGTCGAGGAGGAGAAAGTGCAGCCGGCAATGGTTGCCGAACGCTATATGAGCCGCGGCCTCATGCGTGGCGCACTTAACCACAATCTCGTCATGGTTTCGGGCCATTCTGTGTCCGGAGAGGGGGAGAGTGCGTCTGGGCACATCCGGCAGACTATGGCCGGAATTCCGCTGGGGCAGCTGGACGGTAATGCTGCGATGGCGATCACTCCCGATATTCAGAGTTTTGTTGCGTCCTCAGTACAGGAATCCGCTGCCGCACTTCGCGTCGAAGCCCGCATTAAGGGCTATGAAGGCGAGGCGTGTGGAGATTGCGGTAACTTCACCCTGGTTCGGAACGGCACCTGTCTCAAATGCGACACGTGCGGTTCAACGAGTGGGTGTTCCTGAGTGATCAATCACGGCGTCTGAATACCGCCGGGCGTTTTGCGGGCTGCACAGAGAGAGCAGCCCGCCTTGTCATATGTCCGGAGTGGTGCGTTTCGGCTTGCCACCGACCGAAGGGGCGGCCTCTAGCGGCTGAACATTCATGGGTATCATGACCAATGACGATGATGGCCATATCGACTCCATCGTCTATTTCCTCGCGGAAAGCCTTCGCGCCGCAGTCGAGAGCGGCGACAGCGTGCAGCAGAGCCTGATCGAGGCGCCGCAGCTTTCACCGCACATGAATTGCAACGAAATCGCCGAGCGTCTGGCGGTCTATCGTAAGCACCTGCGGGCGATCTGGAGCTATGAGGTACTCATGGTCGCCAAGATCATGCGTGCGCGCGAGCTCGCCAAGGAATTGCGCGCGCTTGAGCCGGAACTGCGGCCGGAGCTCGACACCTTCCGCCTTGCGACGGTGAGCTGCGTGGATCTGAAAGAAATGTTGATGCCCAGCGCCCAGAACGCCTTTAACGGGGTGGATCAAGGCCAGCATCTGCTGGATGAGCAGCTCTCCGCGCCATATGATGGCGTTAAGGCCGATCCGCTCGCTGGCTACCGTATCGCCGGCCACACCGAGTTGCGCCTGCTGCTGAGCGCTTGCGAGGACCTGCATTTTGCACTCGCCACCCGCTATGCTTTCGAGCCGCTACCGACGCGGGGCTATTCGACGGAGGCTACCGAGGAGCCGCTCCTGCTCGACGAGGGCGGAAGCGACGACACCTTTCTCCTGACCGATTTCTGCGAGATCGTGTCGGAAACCGGCGTGGCTGTTGGGACGGATTGGGGCGGCATCGCCACAAGGAATACCCCATTGCCGAATTGAGGCAGGACGGCATCGCTCCTCAAAAATCGGGATTTGCGCAAGGGTGGTCTAGCTCGCCCAGACCAAAGGCTGCGCTTGCGCTCATCAAAGCCGTCCGGTGGATGGCCGGATCTGTCCTCCCCGGCGGATCAGCTGATGGAGGAACATGGTGGTCGGCCGCAGGATGGTAAGATCGGCGGCCAGCGCTGCGAGCATGGCGAAGGCCGACAGCCAGCCGAACAGCCGCAGCGAGGGTAGGTCGGAGAATACCGTCACCGCCAGTCCGCAGGCCAGAACCACCGAAGTCAAAATCAAGGCAGGGCCGACCAGAACCGTCGCACGCTGAACGCCGAGCCCTGGATCTTCTCCGGGGTTCTGCTCCAGCTGCAAGCGGTTGAGAAAGTGGATCGTCGCGCTCAGGCCAAGCCCGAACGAGACGGTGAGGGCGACGACGCTGGCGAATTGTAGCCCCTCGCCCATAACCCAGAGCAGCGTTCCCGATAGCACGATCGGGAAGATCGCCGGCAGAATGCTCACCAGCATGACAACGACCGAGCGGAAGGCGAGGCCGAGGAATAGGGCAACGAAGGCCACCTCGATGGTCAGCCCGCGGCTGAGCTTGCCGATCATATCCGCGCTGTTGCGCGCCGCGATTGCCGAAAGGCCGGTGACGGCGACGGTATAGCCGGGATGGGCCGTGCGCACTGCAGCCAGCTTCTCGTCGAGGGTCTTGACGACGGGAAGCAGCCGGCTCGCATCGATATCGGGAATGCGGCCCGACACCACGACAGCTTGCTGGTCGGCGGCGACGAAACGGCGGATCAGGAAAACCGGCAGGGCATCGACATATTGCTTCAGTGTGGCGACGTCGGACTTGCCGGCCTTCTCGGCCAGCCAGCGCCGCAGGGTCTCGAGGGACCAGACATTGCCGACGCCCGCCTGCTCCTCGAGGGTGGCATGCACGGCGGCGATCGTGTCCAGCGTTTCAGGGGAATAAAGCGACTGGCCGGGGGGGAACTCAATCAGCACATCGATCGGATTAGCGCCGGTGAGCTTGGTGTCGAGGCGGCTGTTCGCATGAACTGCCTGGTCGCGGTCGGGCACCTGGTCGGCCAGCCGGTAGCGCGGCTCTAAACTGGCATAGATCACCGCCAGACCGCCAACCAGAGCCAAGCTGATCGCGCTGTATAGCCCTGGACGGGCAACCATGCGCGCCGCGACCCAGCCGCAAAAGCGGCGCAGGAGGTTCACCGCTCCGTCGGCACTGGTCCCAGTTGCCACCAGGTTTTCTTGATTGCGGATCAGGAGCATGCCGAGCAGCGGTACCAGTACAAGTACGCCGACCAGCGCGATCACGGTCGCGAGCAGCCCGGCTTCACCGAACGTGCGGATCAGATCGGAAGAGGAGAACTGCAAGGCGATAAAGGAGATGCCCGCCGTTGCATGGGTCAGCACGCAGGCCGGTCCGACCACCAGGACGGCGCTCCGCAGCGCCTCGGCTTTACTCTTGCCCCGCAGCATCCAGTCCCGCGCCGCGAAGGTGAGCTGCATGCTGTCGGAGAAGCTGATGACCATGATGAGCGGCGTCATCACGTTCAAGAACATGTTGAGGCGGAAGTCGAGCCAGCCGAGTGTCCCAAGCGACAGCATGATGGCAATGAGCGGCGGTGCGGCAGCCATGATCATGAACGCCACGCGCCGGAAGAAGATGATGGCGATCAGGCAGCCCGCAGCAAAGCCGAAGGCGTTGTAGATCAGCCGGTCGCGCTCGACCGCGTTGCGGATCTCCAGCTGCATCACCGGCACGCCGGACAGCTGTGCCGTGAGGCCCGCCCCATCCAGGTCCTCGTTGAGGGTCTTGCGGATCTCGCCGACGACCTTACGCAGGTGATGCCCTTCGACGGTACTTGGATCAAGCGCCAATACGATCAGCGCCAGCTGCCCGTCCAGCGATAAGAGCTTGCCACGAATGAGCTCATTCGCTTTCACGCGCTCGATCATCTCGGCATATTCGGCGCCTTCCGGCAGCTGCTCCGGGATCAGCGCTTCTGGAATGCCGCCGTTCTTGGCCGGCTCGCGCGCCGAGAACAACGAGATCAGCCCGCGCGTGCCATCGATAAGCTGAAGGTCGATGACCAGATTGCGCAGCTTCTCCAGTGGGCCGCGATCAAGCAGCCCCTTGCCTTCCACCACGACTAACACATCGAACTCGCTCGACGGAAAGCGGCGCGTGACCTCTTCATATTGCTTGAATTCCGGGGTGTCGGACCGGAACAGCTGGCCGAGCGAATCGTCGACTTTGACGCGTTCGAATCCGAATGCTGCCGCAACACAGAGCGCGATGAGCACCAGGCTGACAATCAGGGGGAAGCGCAGCGAAATCAGCCCGATCCGCTCGACGCCGAGCGCCAGGCGAAACGGCCGGCGCTCAGACGAGGTGACTGGGTCGCGGGTGAGCATCAGGTTGCTTTTGCTCCTTCGGCGATGCAACGAGCGGTGGGCGGGAGTGACCCCGTTGTTAGCGGCGTCGCAGAGAGACTGAAATGTTCGAAAATTCACTTCCCGGCGCGCTGATCGATATCGATTGACTGTTTCCGCGCGTAGAGATGCTCAAGGCAGCGCCGAAGTCCGATCCCTGAATTCTGGCGCGGATAGAGTTGCCGCTGGCGCGGCCAATGAAGCGGCCGGCAGCATTCATGCTCGTCTCGCTCCAGCTGCCGCTCACGGTGCCGCCCCGATAGCGCGCACTGCCGTGGAAGTTGAAATTATAGCTTTCCCCGGCACAGCGCAGCGTCAAATCGAGATTGTTGCCGCCGCCGCTTGCGTCGTAATTGGCACGACACTGAATGCGTTCGCGCGAGCCCGAAGAGAGCGTAATGCTGCCACCGCCTGCCCATGATCCGGACATTGCGGCGAAAGGGCCGGACTCGGCAAGCACGGGCCCAGCCTGCAGCGTCACCACCACCAGCGACAATGCGGCGAGCAGGACGGACATAAGCGTGGGTGGGAGCCCGCGGCGCGTGTTGAGCGATTTCGACGGTGCAGTTCGGGTAGGCATCTTATTTCTCCCCACGGAGGCCGATGGTCGTCAGTGAGAGGTCTGTATCAATATGCTGCGATCTGACTGTGCAGGTCACCTAAAAGTAGGCGATTCCGACAGTCTAGACGCGCAACTCTCGCCTGCCGCGAAACCCGACGCGCCAGTCGCTTACTTATTTTCGATGATGAATCAAGGGATTCAAGTCCTACTCATTTTCACGACGGGGTGATCGGATTTAGCCTTAGCCTCTGCCGTTCCTCCTTTTATTCAAAATTGCCGAATTTATGCCCTTTTTATGATGATGTCATGGTTAGGTTATTGATATCTCCCGAAAGAGTGTCCATCCTGGAACCACCAGCGGCCTGGTTTGTTTCATCCTCTCTGCCAATCTAATCGCCACGTTTCCCCCTGTCCCTCTCACGTTGTTGCGTCGCTTTCTCATGCTCAAAACCATCGCTAATCCTGCCGACCTTCGCCGCCTGAAGGAAAGCGATCTGAAACAGGTCGCAGATGAGCTGCGGCAGGAGATGATCGACGCCGTCTCGATCACTGGCGGACATCTTGGGGCCGGCCTGGGAGTCGTCGAGCTCACTGTGGCGCTGCATTATGTGTTCGATACACCGCGCGACAAGGTGATCTGGGATGTTGGCCATCAGGCCTATCCGCACAAGATCCTGACCGGCCGCCGCGACCGCATCCGCACGTTACGCCAGGGAGGCGGGCTCTCCGGCTTTACCAAGCGTTCCGAGAGCGCCTATGACCCGTTTGGGGCGGCGCATTCCTCCACCTCGATCTCCGCCGGGCTTGGCATGGCGGTGGCGCGCGATCTGGGCGGGCAAGGCAATAACGTCGTCTGCGTCATCGGCGATGGCGCGATGAGTGCCGGAATGGCCTATGAGGCCATGAACAATGCCGGGGTCATGGACAAGCGATTGATCGTCGTCCTGAACGACAACGATATGTCGATTGCGCCTCCAGTCGGTGCTTTCAGCGCTTACCTCGCCAGGCTGACATCGAGTGGCACGTATCTTTATCTGCGTGACATTGCAAAACAGCTGGCCAAACGCCTGCCCAAGAGCTGGGAGCAGCGCGCGGTACGTGCTGAGGAATATACGCGCAATCTGTGGGCGGGCGGCGCGCTCTTTGAAGAGCTGGGCTTCTATTATGTCGGGCCGGTTGATGGTCACAATCTCGACCACCTCCTGCCGGTTTTGAAGAATGCGCGCGATGCCAGGAACGGGCCGATCCTGGTGCATGTCGTAACGCAGAAGGGCAAGGGCTATCGCCCAGCGGAGAACTCAGCCGATAAATATCACGGTGTCACGCCTTTCAACGTCGTGACTGGAGCGCAGGTCAAGGCGAAGAGCAACGCGCCTTCCTACACCAAAGTTTTTGCCCAAAGCCTGGTCAAGGAAGCCAGGAAGGACGACCGCATCGTGGCGGTGACGGCGGCAATGCCGGCGGGCACGGGGCTTGACCTGTTCGGCAAGGAGTTCCCCGACCGCTGCTTTGATGTCGGCATTGCCGAGCAGCACGGCGTGACCTTCTGTGCCGGCCTAGCAGCGGAAGGCTACAAGCCGTTCGCGGCGATCTACTCAACCTTCCTGCAGCGCGCCTACGACCAAGTTGTGCACGACGTCGCCATCCAAAAGCTGCCCGTGCGCTTCGCTATCGATCGCGCCGGACTTGTCGGCGCCGATGGGCCGACCCATGCCGGCTCGTTCGACGTCGCCTATCTCGGCTGCCTGCCGGGCATGGTGGTGATGGCCGCCGCGGATGAAGCCGAACTCGTGCATATGGTGGCAACGGCTGCCGCTTATGACGAGGGCCCGATCGCGTTTCGCTACCCCCGAGGTGAAGGCGTCGGCGTGGATATGCCCGAGGAAGGGATTCCACTTGACATCGGTACGGGCCGGATTGTTCGGGAAGGCAGCAGGGTTGCCTTGCTGTCGCTCGGCACGCGGCTCGCCGAATGCCTGCTGGCGGCCGATCAGCTTGCCGCTCACGGCATCTCCACGACCGTCGCGGATGCCCGCTTTGCCAAGCCTCTGGATGAGCGGCTAATCCTGCGGCTTGCGCGCGAGCACCAGGTGCTGCTCACGGTTGAAGAGGGCTCGGTCGGCGGCTTTGGCAGCCATGTGCTCCAGCTTCTGGCGGAGAAAGGCATTTTCGACGGGGGCCTGAAGGTGCGAACCCTAGTGCTCCCGGATGCGTTTATTGACCATGATAAGCCTGAACGCATGTACGCCCAGGCGGGACTTGATATGGTCGGCATCACCGCTGCAGTCAAAAACGCCCTGGGCGAGGATCGGGTGCGGGGGCGCGGAAGAGTTGCTTGAAAAGCACGCTCTTCGCATCAATCTGCTACGCGGACGTCGGAAGATCGCCAGATCACGTGATTGTTATTGCGATCCAAATTTCGGCGTCATGAATAGGGGCAAGCATTGGGGGCCAGCTTTGAGGCTGGCTTATGGTTTTATGGGATGCGTGTAATTCTGGCTCAACCTCGTGGCTTTTGCGCAGGGGTGGTGCGCGCCATCGAGATCGTCGAGCGCGCACTCGAGAAATATGAAGCCCCCGTCTATGTGCGTCACGAGATCGTGCACAATAAGCATGTCGTTGACGACCTGAAGGCGAAGGGTGCGCATTTCGTCGACGAGGTGGCTGAGATTCCGGCCAACGCCGTGACGATCTTCAGCGCGCATGGGGTCGCTAAGTCCGTTGAAAATGAGGCAGCCGCGCGCGGTCTGCCGGTTCTCGACGCGACCTGCCCGCTGGTCACCAAAGTTCACAACCAGGGCAAGCGCTACATTGGGCAAGGCAGGAGCGTGATCCTCATTGGGCATGCCGGCCACCCCGAGGTTGAGGGCACCATGGGGCAGATCGCTGGCAAGGTCTATCTGGTCCAGAGCGAAAGCGAAGTCGACCTGCTCGACATTCCGATCGATGCGCCGGTCGCCTACGTCACGCAGACGACGCTGAGCGTGGATGACACGCGCGGTATTATCGCAGCGCTTCAGCGCCGCTTTAGCGATATCGTTGGCCCGGACGTCAGAGACATCTGCTATGCCACGCAGAACCGGCAGGCTTCGGTGCGCGAGCTCAGCCGTCTCGTCGACGTGATTTTGGTTGTCGGCGCAAAGAACAGCTCGAACTCCAACCGGCTGTGCGAGATCGGCTCCGAGGAAGGCGTCCCGAGCTATCTCATTGCCAATGGCAGCGAGCTCAGGCCCGAATGGGTCGAGGGCGCTGAAGCCATTGGCATTACGGCTGGGGCATCGGCGCCCGAGGTGCTGGTGGAGGACGTTATCGAAGCATTACGGCGCCTTGCTCCGGTTGAGGTCTCGACCCTGCCGGGCCGCGAGGAAAACATTCAGTTCCGCCTGCCCGTCGAATTAACGCAGGCCTGATAAAACTTGCCGCGATGGTGACGCGGCAGAAAAATAAAGGTGACACCCCGTGAGTATTCCCGTTCTGCAGAAAGCCTTCGTTGGCGCATATGTCCTGAAGCAGCATCTGCTGGGCCGTAAGCGCTATCCGCTGGTCATGATGCTGGAGCCGTTGTTCCGCTGTAATCTTGCCTGCGCCGGCTGCGGCAAAATCGACTATCCCGATGAAATCCTCAATCAGCGCCTCTCGGTCGCCGATGCGCTCCATGCCGCGGATGAATGCGGAGCGCCGGTCGTCTCGATCGCCGGCGGCGAGCCGCTACTCCACAAGGAGCTTCCCCAGATCGTCAAGGGCCTCCTGGCGCGGCGCAAATTCGTCTATCTGTGCACCAATGCGCTTCTGATGGAGAAGCGCCTTCATCAGTATACCCCGAGCCCGTTCTTCGTCTGGTCGGTACATCTCGACGGCGACGAGACCATGCACGACAAGTCCGTCTGCCAGACCGGCGTGTACGACAAGGCGGTCGCCGCGATCAAGGCCGCCAAGGCGCGCGGCTTCCGCGTGAACATCAACTGCACGCTGTTCAACAACATGGAGCCGGAGAAGGTCGCGAACTTCTTCGACAGTTTAGCGGGGCTCGGTGTTGACGGCATCACCGTCTCGCCCGGATATGCCTATGAGCGCGCGCCGGACCAGCAGCATTTCCTGAACCGCACCAAGACCAAGGAGCTGTTCCGCGAGGTATTCCGCCGCGGCCGCGGCGGGCGCAACTGGTCGTTCAGCCAGTCGACCATGTTCCTCGACTTCCTGGCCGGCAACCAGAACTATCACTGCACGCCCTGGGGCAATCCCACGCGCACGGTGTTCGGCTGGCAGCGGCCCTGCTATCTGCTCGGCGAAGGCTATGCCAAGACCTTCAAGGAACTGATGGAAGAGACCAACTGGGACGCCTACGGCACCGGCAATTACGAGAAATGCGCTAACTGCATGGTGCATAGCGGCTATGAGGCGACGGCGGTGAACGACACCATCACCAGCCCGCTAAAGGCGCTGATGGTGAACCTGCGCGGCATACGCACCGAAGGTCCGATGGCGCCGGAGATCTCGCTCGCCAATCAGCGGCCGGCGCAATACGTGTTCTCACGCCATGTGGAGCTAAAGCTCAAGGAAGTCCGGGACGCCAAAGCCCGGGAAGCCGAGGCCCGGGCCCAGCATCCGACGGCCGCGGAGTAACGCGGCGCGGGCGGCCCGCGCATCCAAGGCAAGGCGAACCAGCCGAGGCAGTTGGCTCGGCTGGCGGGCGAGCGAGCCAAGCACCGCCCGGGCGTCGACCCCGCCATCTGGCCGCATCGCGACCAGCGCCGCGGGCGGGAGGCTTCGCTCCGCCGGATCGACGATCACCCGGAAGACGGCAAAGGGCAGGCCGTGAGCCAAGGCGAGGCGAGCTGCGATATGGGATTCCATATCGGCTGCCACCGCGCCGGTTTGCGCAAACAAATCCTGCTTCGCCGCGGCGTCGGCGACAGGCGTATCGACACCGGCCATAGGCCCGCATGTGGCCCCGGGCAGGCTCGCCAGGAGCCTTTCCGTCCAGGCGGGATCGGTGGACCAGCGCTCCCCATCCGCAATGACCGCGTCAGCCACGACCCAGTCGCCAGGCTTCAGATGTGGGGCAAGGCCCCCTGCCGTTCCGAAGCTGATGACGCCACTTGCGCCGCGCGCAATGGCTTGCTCAATCGCCGCGGCCGTGCGCTCGGCGTCCCCCGCGCCGCAGACCACGGCGACGCCGCGGCCTTCCGCAATCCGCGCCTCGAATGAAAGGCCCGTCACGGCGATGACGGGCGCGCGCTCCGGCTGCGGGCTCACATGCCGTACATCACGGAAGGGGCATTGCCGGCCTGGAGATTGCGGTAGCGCGCCAGGGTCCAGAGCGGGAAAAATTTCGGATAGCCATGATAGCGCAGATAGAAGACGCGCGGGAAGCCGGTCGCGGTGAAGCGCTCCTCCCTCCAGAGGCCGTCTTCCCCTTGCGTGTTCTTCAGATAGCTGATGCCTCGCTCGACCGAGGAATGATCGCTCTCGCCGACCGCCATCAGCCCGAGCAGGGCCCAGGATGTCTGCGAGGCCGTGCTCGGGGCGCGCTCATAGCCGCGATAGCCCAGCTTATAGCTCTCCCCGTCCTCGCCCCAGCCGCCATCATCGTTCTGGATGGAAAACAGCCAGTTCACCGCCTTGCGCACCTCTTTGGCGCCATGATCAACGCCGGCGGCATTGAGCGCGCACAGCACCGACCAGGTGCCGTAGATGTAGTTCATCCCCCAGCGCCCGAACCAGCTGCCGTCCTTCTCCTGGGTCTGGCGCAAATGGTCCAGCGCCCGCGCTGCGGCCTTGCTCGTCTTGGGCTTTTCGCCGAGCTGGGCCAGCATCGACAGGCACCGCGCGGAGACATCGGCGGTCGGCGGATCGAGCAGCGCTCCGTGATCGGAAAACGGGATGTGGTTGAGATATTCATAGCTGTTGTCGGCGTCGAAGGCGCCCCAGCCACCATTCTTGCTCTGCAGGCCCACAACCCATTCGCGGCCGCGGCTGATCGCTTCGCCAAAATCCGCCGGCTTTGCCTCGCTCTGCCCGCTCGCCCGGTCCATTGCCATGACCACGACCGCGGTATCGTCGAGGTCGGGATAATGGGGGTTGGCATATTGGAAGGCCCAGCCGCCCGGACGGACACCAGGGCGCACCTGCGCCCAGTCGCCGGCAACATCCAGCACCTGTTTCGGCTTTAGCCAGCCCAGGCCGTTGCCCGCCTGCTTTACCGCCTCTTCGCTGCCGACCTCCAGGAGCGCATGGCAGGCGAGCGCCGTGTCCCAGACCGGCGAGACGCAGGGCTGGCAATAGGCTTCGTGCTCGCTCACCACCAGCAGCTTATCGAGAGAGTGGCGCGCAGCAACCACGTCCGGGTGGTCGCTTGGAAAGCCGAGCACGTCGAACATCATCACGCTGTTGGCCATCGCCGGGAAGATTGCACCCAAACCGTCTTCGCCGTTGAGGCGCTCCCGGACGAACGCGACCGCCTTGTCGATCGCGCGTTTGCGTGGCCCGATCGGCATCCAGGGCTCGGCGAGCCGTAGCATTCGGTCAATGCCCTGGAACAGGATGTACCAGAACCATTTCTGGTGAGGCGCCTTCAAGGGTGCGCCGAGCGTGTGAGGCGGCTTGGTGAACAGCTCGTCGATGCCCACGCCCTTCCGATTGCGGGCCTGCGGTTTGAGGCATTGCAGGACCAGCAGGGGAACCATGACGGTTCGCGCCCAATAGGACACCTTCGACAGGTGGAACGGGAACCAGCGCGGCAGCAGCATGACTTCGACAGGCATGACGGGCACCGCGCGCCAGGGCACGACGCCATAGAGCGCCAGCAGCGCGCGCGTGAAGACATTGCAGCCCGCCGCGCCGCCATGAGCGAGAATCGCCTCTCGCGCGCGGCGCATGTGCTCGGCCTCGATATCGTCGCCGATCATCTTCAGCGCAAAATAGGCCTTGACGCTGGCGCTGATGTTGAACGCGCCGTCTTGGAACAGCGGCCAGCCGCCATGCGCGCCCTGGATGCGGCGCAGATAGACCGCGATCTTGGCTTCGAGTTCGGCGTCGACCGGCTCGCCGAGATAGTGCCTCAGCAGTACATATTCAGCCGGTATGGTGGCATCGGCTTCCAGCTCGAAGACCCAATGTCCATCCTCGCGCTGCAGGTTCAGCAATGCTTTGGTGGCGGCGCCAATGTGCGCATCAAGGCCGTGCTCAGCCCGTCTGCGCGGCTGTGCCAACCGTGTGTCGATGTTCGGGGTTGCGGTCATGATCCCTCGAATGCTCATACTCTTTTTGTTTCACTGCCTGTGCTGCGCGATTGCCTGAGCGGATCGCGCCTTCGATCGTTGCCGGCAGGCCGGTTGCCGTCCAATCACCTGCAAGCACAAGATTTTGAAAAGCCGTATCCGTAGCGCCCGGGCGTTTTGCGTCCTCGCTTGGCAATGCCGCGAAAGTGGCCCTCCTCTCCCGGATGATTTGCCATGGCGGCAAAACATCGGCAAGCCCTGTAATTTCAGATACTTCCCGCCACAGATTGCCAGCAAGTGTTTCCCGCTGCAGCTCAAGCAGGCGATCGGCACCGCTGATGGTGATGGACAGTCGATCGCGGAAGGCGAACACCCACTCGACGGTGCCGCCTACCACCCCGATCATTGGGGCCAGTCCCGGTGGCGGGGTGATGCGGTAATGCGCATTGACGATGGCGCGGAACTCGGTGGGTGTCTGGAGGCCCGGCACCAGTGCGCCAGCGACAGGAGCCGGCACCGCGAGGACGACGCTGTCGCCAGGCCCGAGCGCCACGACGTCGTCGCTGAAATCCAGTGCGACCACCCGCTTGCCCTCCAGCCCAAGCGAGCGCAAGCGGTGGCCATATTGGATCGCGACGCCCTGCGCTTCCAAATAGCGGATCGCAGGTTCGATGAAAGCGCTGGACAGCCCGTCCGTGGCGATGAGTGGCCGGCAGGCATGGCCGCCGACCGCCAGCGTCTCGCGCATGGTTGCGCCGGCGAGGCGGGCCGAGGCCTCGGCAGGATCGGTATTCAGGGCCGCAAGCAGGAGCGGGCGCCAGAGTCTCTCATAGAGCAGGCCGCTGCACCGCATTACGTCGGCGATCGTCTGCTTCTTCCCGGCCCACATCAGAGGCGCCGCGCCGAGATAGTCGGACGCGCGCGTGCCGGGCACACGGCGCCCAGGCTTCAGCACCCACCACGGCAGACGGCCGTCATTGGGGCGCAGGGTCCAGCGCTCCTTGGTGGTCAGATCGACGAACGGAAACACCGCGCCATCCGGTGCGCTCATCCGGTCGCGGCCACCGACCAGATCGAGGTAGCCGAGCGCCGCGTGATTGCCGGAGAGGATGACATGATTGCCATTGTCGATCGTCATGTCGAGGCTGGCGTCGTGATAGGATCGGCAGCGCCCGCCGGCTTGGCTGGTCGCCTCGTAAAGCGCGACGTCGGCGCCGGCCTCCTTGAGCCGCACCGCTGTGGCGAGACCGGCTAGCCCGGCGCCTACGATATGGGTGACGGGCCGCGCCATTAGAACACGGCGTGCCGGAGCACGAGCCATAACAGATGCGGGCGGCTGATCCGAACCGGTGGCCGGGGCGATAGCCAGCCGCGCGCGACCAATTGCTGGAGTATTGCCTTATAGGCTTCACCCATCAGACGCGGTGTCCGCACGATCCGGCGCGGGTAGCGGTTCATGATGGCGTCGGCCTTCTCGAAATGCCCCTGGATGAGCTGGATCGCCGGAGCACAGGCCGCATCGAGATTTGCGCTTCGCATCACCCCTGCGGGGTCGGTGGCGGTAATACCGGCCTTCTCCAGCCATTCCCTGGCCAGATACAGCCGCCCCATTTCGGCATCCTCATCGACGTCCCGCAAGATGTTGGTCAGCTGCAATGCCCGCCCGAGATGGTGCGCAAGGGCGATGCCGTCAGCGCGCTCGAGACCAAAGACCTTGACGGAGAGGCGCCCGACGGCGCTTGCAACGCGGTCGCAGTAGAGGTCGAGCGTCTTGAAATCGGGAGCGCGGATGTCGGCCTCGGCATCCATTTCCATCCCATCGATGATTGCCAGAAAGTCTTCTCGCTCAAGCCCGAAATCGCGGATCGGCACGACCAGGCCGCTCACCCGCGGCGCGACCGCGTCACCGTCATAGAGGGCGTTGATATCGACCCGCCAACGCGCCAGCTCCCTGAGCCGGACATCGCGTGGCCCACCTTCATCGGCAACGTCGTCGACCGCCCGGCAAAACGAGTAGATCTCAAACATCGCCTCCCGCTGGCCGGGCGGCATGATGCGCATGGCAGCATAGAACGAGCTGCCCGAAGCGCGCTTTTCCGCCGCTTCCGCTATCGGCTCGGTAAAGCTTGACTGCACCGTCATGTCTTCTGAGCCTCCCGATAGGCGGGACGGGCCGTGACCAAGCGGCGGATGAGTCCCTCAGAGGCCCCGGCGATGCCCAATACGCCGAAGCCCAGTTTGCTTAAATGCACGTTGTCGCTGAGCGGATCGCGCCGTGTGAGCATTTGCCGCAGGGTCGAGGCAACTCTGTGGATGACAGCCACTTCCAATCCAAGACGCCAGTCGGCGATCTGAACGGTAAAAGGCTTCGCCTCATCGAGAAGCGATCCTGTGCGCTCCGCCAGACCGTGCACGCAGGCCAAGAGGGCAGGCGACGCCTTCGCCGCGCCCAGCTCGGCAACATCGGCACCATAGCGGGCAAATGCATCGAGCGGAATGTAAACGCGGTCCAGTTGCCGATAATCGGCGCCACAATCTTGAAGATGGTTAATGATCTGGAGGGCCGCGCACAGCGCGTCGGAAGCCGGCCAGGTGGCCTGGCTCTCGCCATGGACATCGAGCACGAAACGGCCGACCGGCATCGCCGAATAGCTGCAATAGTCGATGAGGTCGTCCCAATCCCGGTAGCGCAGCTTGGTCACGTCCATGCGGAAGGCGGTCAGCAGATCTTGCGGGTGGCGCGGTGCGAGGCCCCGCTCGGCGAGGGACGCCCGGAGCGGCAGGACGTCCGCGGCGGCATCGCTCTTGCCCAGGAGGGTTTCCTCCAGTCGGTCGAGCCCGGCGAGTTTCTCGTTTTCGGTGAGCGATGGGCTGTCCGCCACGTCGTCCGCGGCTCTGGCGAAACGGTAGAAGGCAAGCACCGTCCCGCGATGGCGGGGCTGAATCAGGTGCGAGGCGACCGGGAAGTTCTCGTCGTGATGGGTCTTGGTCGGCGCTGGGCTGGCAATGTCGGTCATACGCTTCTTACGTCCTTCCCGCCTGAACACGGCCTTTCCACATGCCACCCCGCCCACGCGCATATTGATAGGCAGAGTCCAGGGTAAAGGTGAGGTAAAGCGCGGCAATGCCAGGCAATGCCACGCCCCAGAGCGGGGAGGCGCGGTAAAAGCGCAGAATTGGCTGAAAGGCGAGTGCCATCAGTCCCCAGGCCAGTGCGCCGAACAGCTGTGCGAGGCCAGTCCCAAACAAGGTGAAAAGCGGCGGCACGAGAAAGGTCAGGGTGAGGCCCGCGACGACGCCGGTAAGCAGCACCGGCGAATAGTGGAGCTGGTCATAGGCCGAGCGGGAGACCATGCGCCAGATATCGCCAACCTCCGGATAGGGGCGCAGGCTGTGCGCTCGCTCCGTCAGGCCGAGCCAGACGGGACCGACTGCCTTCAGCCTCTTCCCCAGCGCGCAGTCGTCGATCAGCGAGCTGCGGATCGCCTCAATGCCGCCGGCCCGGCCGAGCGCGTCGCGCCGAACCAGCATGCAGCCGCCTGCTGCTGCGGCGGTCGGGTTGCGGGGGCGGTTCACCCAGGCGAAGGGATAGAGCATCTGGAAGAAAAATACGAAGGCGGGGATGAGGGCGCGCTCGGCCGGACTGACGCAGCGCAGCTTCACCATCCAAGACGTCAGAACAAGTTGCCCGGCCTCGCTCCGCGCGACGAGCTGGCGCAGGGCGTCGGGCGAGAAGGCGATATCGGCATCGGTGAACAGCAGGTAGTCGGGGGGCTCGGGCAGCGTGGCGGCATGATCCACGCCCTGCTTCATCGCCCAGAGCTTGCCGGCCCATCCCCGCGGTAGCGGCTGGCCGCTCAGTACCGCCAGACGGCTAGGCGCCTGGGCCCGGACAGCTGCCACACGGGCAACCTCATCCGTGCCGTCAGTGCTCTGATCATCAACGAGGATCACGGCAAAAGAACCGGGGTAGTCCTGACGCAGCAGCGACCCGAGGCTTTCGCCGATCACCGCCGCTTCGTTGCGCGCGGGGACGACGGCCACCACCCGAGGCCATAATTGCGGCTCAGCCGCGCTTTCGCGGTCATCGCGCACCGATGCCAGCCAGAAACCCCCGCGCCCGAAGATCAGATAGAGCCAAACCGCAAGTGCGGCCGAAGCCAATGCCAAGCTGGCCGTCATTGCAGGCTTCCCTTCGGGCAAGCTCGCACCAACAAGCTCAAGAGCCGCGGTTCGGCAGTGTGGCTAGGCCGTGGGCTCGACTTGCCCTCTCCCAGCGGGAGAGGGCGGCGCGAAGCACCGGGTGAGGGGTTACAAACGATCGAGAGGGCGTACCCCCTCACCCTAACCCTCTCCCCATGGGAGAGGGAACGTGCCGAGCGCGTTGATCTGATCGCGAACATCTGCTTAGCCGCTTGCACGCGCCCGGATGGCGTGGTCCGCCAGGGTTTTACCGAGCGACCAGATGGCGCCCGGCACGCGGTGAGCGTCGGCGATCACGGTGTCGAAGGCACGCTCGATCCATGCACAGTCGTCGTCGGTGATGACGAGCGGGGGCAGGAGCTTGACCGTGTGAATGCCGTGGCCGGCGACCTGGGAGAGGATCTTGTGCTCTTTAAAGAGCGGAATGGTGATCAGCTGGCAAAATAAGCCGCTGTTGACGGTCTCGAGCGTATTCCAGGCCATCTTCAGTTTGAAGGACTTCGGCGCTCCGAACTCGACGCCGATCATCAGCCCCTTGCCACGCACCGTCTTCACCAGCTCATGGCGGCGTGCCATGTCCTCAAAGGCACTGAGCAGCCGTTCGCCCTGCTTTGCGGCATTCTCGATCAGCCGCTCCGCATCGATCACGTCTAGCGTTGCGATGCCGGCCGCCATCGCCAGGTCGTTCTTGGCGAAGGTCGAGCCATGGACGACGGAGCGGTCCATGCGGCTGAACACTTTGTCGAACACCCATTTGCGCGTCAAAAGCGCGCCCACCGGCACATGACCGCCGGAGAGGGATTTCGCCAGCAGCACCATATCGGGCTCGACGCCCCAATGCTCGACGGCAAGGAACCGGCCGGTGCGGCCGATACCGGTCTGAATCTCATCGGCGACGAACAACGTGCCGTATTTGCGGCAAAGGTCTGCCGCGCCTTGCAGATAGCCGTCATCGGGGAGATTGACGCCCTTGCCCTGGATCGGCTCGACGATGAAGCCGGCAACCCGGCGCGAGGCAAGGGCCTTCTCCAGCGCGGGAAGGTCGTTGAAAGGCACCTCGACGCAGTCCGGCAGCAATGGCCCGAAACCGTCGCGGAAAATGCCGTCGCCATTGAGCGACAGCGCCCCATAGGAAAGACCATGAAAGGCATGGCCGCAATAGACGATGCCGGAGCGCCCGGTCGCCGCGCGCACGAACTTCACCGCGGCCTCGACCGTCTCGGTGCCCGAATTGGCGAAGAAGACCTTTTCGAGATAAGGCACCCGGCGCAAGAGCTTTTCTGCTAGGATGCCGGCAAATCCAGAGACGTCCATCTGCACCAGATTGGGCAGGTCGGCATCCAACACCGCCTTCAGCGTATCGCGCAGCGCCGGATGATTGCGGCCGAGGGCGAAGACGCCGAAGCCACTCAGAAGATCGAGATAACGATCGCCATGGCGATCGTAGAGATACTGGCCGCGACCGCTGCGGAAGCCGACATCATAGCCGATCGTCCTCAGCACCTTGACCATCTGCTCGTTGAGATAGCGCGTATGCAACGCATAGCGCTCAGCCTCACGCTCCTCGAACAAGGTCACAACGTTGTTATGGCTCACGCTCTTCTCCGCCGGTGGCACGGGATGCAACTTCGAGCGCGGGACGCAATGACGCTCAACAGCTTTTCCTCGCAAACTTGGCTGACTATATGGCGAATGTTCAGCTCTTTGTGAACACCCCACCGATCTCCAGCCATACCGCAAGGCGGATTTGCGAGGGAATATTGAACAGTACATCCACTTGGATTACCAAAATTCCGTCGCAGACATGTGCGTGTTCGTAGCGCGTGTCGATGGAGAACTGAGCGCCATGCGGCTGCGTTCATATTTGGATGGCGCCTCGCGCCAGGAGATTTTGGAGTAAGTACGCAATGTCCCGCAAGAGCAAGCGCCGGCGCACGGCGTCCCCTTCCGCTTCCGCTGGGCAGAGGCGGCGAGCTCCGCAGAACAGCCGACCAGTGGTAGGCCAGCCCAAGCGGGACCCTCAGCCCCTCGCCGCTCAAGTCGGCGCGGATAGGGCAGGGCGAGCCGTTCCATTCACCCCGCCGCAGCACACGAACAGGCTCGCGGCGGCGATCTCCCGAATAGTGGACGCCTGCACGCGCAATCGGTGGGTCGTTGTGGCGGTGGCAGTGCTGCTGGCCGCTCTTTCGGCCGGGTACACCGCGCAGCATTTCGCGATCACGACTGATGTCAGCCAGCTTATCTCTGCCGAGCTTCCCTGGCGCCAGCGTGAGCTGGCTTTCCATCGAGCATTCCCGCAGCGCAATGGCACGATCCTCATTGTGGTCGACGCGCCAACGCCAGAGCTGGCGGAGGCGGCCGCCGGCCGGCTGAAGCAGCGTTTATCGACAGACACGGGTCTGTTTCAGTCCGTCCGCCAGCCCGATGGAGGGGAGTTCTTCGAGCAGAACGGATTGCTGTTCCAGACCCCCGAGGAAGTCGCCAAGACGACCAGTCAGCTGACGAACGCGCGCCCGCTGCTTGGCACGCTGGCGGGCGATCCATCCTTCAGAGGCGTCATGGACGGCCTTGGCCTTGGCATTCGCGGCGTCCAGTACGGTCGATTGAACCTTGATGACCTCGCCCGGCCGATGAACATGCTGTCCGACACGCTGGATGACGCGTTAGCAGGCCGTCCTGCAAGCTTCTCCTGGCGAGTCCTGATGAGCGGGCAACCGGCGACCACCAGTGAGCTGCGCCGCTTCGTCGAGGTCCAGCCGGTCTTAGACTTCAATGCTCTCGAACCCGGCGCGAAGGCCTCCGCGGCGATCCGGCAGGCGGCAGCCGATCTGAAGCTGAATGAAAATCTGCACGCCCGCGTGCGGCTCACAGGCGATGTGGCGATTGCCGACGAGGAGTTCGGTACGCTCAAAGAAGGGGCGCTGCTGAACAATGTGCTGACGATCCTCGCCGTGCTGATCATCCTGTGGCTGGCTTTGCGTTCCACAAAGATCATCCTGGCGGTTTTCCTGACGTTGTTCGTCGGTCTCGCCATGACGGCGGCGGTTGGCCTGATGATGGTCAATGCCCTGAATCTCATCTCGGTGGCTTTCGCCGTTCTGTTCATCGGCATCGGCGTGGATTTTGGACTTCAGTTCAGCGTTCGCTACCGGGCGGAGCGCCACGACATCGACGACATGGGAGCTGCGCTGCGCAGCACCGCGATCAAGGCGGGGGGGCCATTGGCCCTGGCCGCTGCCGCAACCGCCGCCGGGTTTTTCTCCTTCCTGCCGACGGATTACGAGGGCCTCGGGGAGCTCGGGCAGATTGCCGGCACGGGAATGATCATCGCCTTCTTGACCAGCATCACACTGCTGCCGGCACTGCTCTACATCTTCAACCCTCCGGGCGAGGAACACCCGCTTGGCTTTCGCTTCCTTGCGCCGGTCGATCATTTCCTGGAGCGCCATCGAGTGGCGGTCATTGTCGGCACCCTCGCCGTCGTCATCTTGGGTTCGCCCCTGTTGTTCTATCTGCGCTTCGATTCCAACCCCCTCAATCTGCGCGATCCGAAGACCGAATCCATTTCGACATTTCTCGATTTGCGGAACGATCCAACGACGAGTGGCAGCTCCATCGAGGTGCTTGCGCCGTCGCTCGACCAGGCCAATGCCGTTGCCGGGCGCCTGAAGCAGTTACCGGAGGTGGCGGACACCATGACGCTGTCGAGCTTCATTCCTAGCGACCAGCAGGAAAAGCTCGGGATGATTCAGCAAGCCGCGCAGGCGCTGAACCCGGTGCTCAACCCGCCGCAGACAAAGCCCGCGCCGACCCAAGCGGAAAATTCCAGCGCTGCGACGGGGATGGCGGATCAGCTGAAACAGGTCTCAGCCAATGCAAGCGGGCCGGGCGCGACGGCAGCGCAGCGGCTGTCGGGTCTGCTCTCGCGGCTGGGGACCGCCGATCAGGCCGTTTGGAGCCGCGTCGAACAGGCTGTCGTTCTTCCGCTGAAAATTGCCCTCGACGGGCTGCGCAACAGCCTGAAGGCGCGGATGATCACGCTGGAGACGCTGCCGCCGGACCTTGTGATTGACTGGAAGACGCCGGACGGACGGGCGCGGGTCAGCGCGACGCCAAAGGGCGATCCGGCGGACAACGAGACCCTGCGCCGCTTTGCCATCGCGGTGCTGGCGGTCGAGCCGACGGCTACGGGTGCGCCGGTCACAATCCTCGAAGCCGGACGTACGATCGTGCGGGCCTTTATCGAAGCCGGAGCCTGGGCGCTTATCTCCATCACTGTGCTGCTCTGGATCGCATTGCGGCGTTTCAGCGATGTGCTGCTGACGCTCGTGCCGCTCATCATGGCCGGCATGGTGACGCTGGAAATTTGCGTCCTGATCGGCATGCCGCTCAACTTCGCCAACATCATTGCCTTGCCGCTCTTGCTGGGCGTCGGCGTTGCCTTCAAGATCTACTACATCACCGCCTGGAGAAGCGGCAAAACCAACCTCCTGCAGTCGACGCTGACGCGCGCGGTGATCTTCAGCGCATGTACCACCGCAACGGCGTTCGGCAGCCTGTGGTTATCAAATCATCCCGGCACATCGAGCATGGGCAAGCTGCTTGCCTTGTCGCTTGCCTGCACGATGGCGGCGGCGGTGCTGTTTCAGCCGGTGCTGATGGGACCGCCGCGCGAGGATGCGAAGAAAGGATAGGGGTTACGGGCAGACGTCCTTCTGGATCGATGCCGTTTTAGCGGGATCCTTCTTCGACGGACTTTGCTGCTTTTGTAATGAAGTCTGTTGGTTTTGTGAGGAATTTTGCTGCGGCGCCGCCCGCGTCCAGTTTTCACCACCGCAGAAGAACCCGCCAAATACGCAGCCCTCGATCCGCAAAGTGTTCTCTGCGATTAGAGTGATGCTGGCATTATAGGTCTTGCCATTTTCCGCATTATAAACGTGCCCGCTCCAGCGGTTTGCCTCGACCTTCTTCATTGCCAGGAGAATGGGCAAGCCGAGGATGGAACGATTGCGCTTTGCCGGGTCGGGGTTGTTCTCATCGGTACCCGGCTCCCTCGCCCAGGCGATGACGCCCCACAGCGCGCCATTGCATGGCTCGATGCGGACCCGCGCGGTTCCGTCTGCCACGACCCACTCACCGATCGGCTCAACCGCGGCTTGAACCGGGTTGACGATAGCGCCCACAAGGATGGCGGCGAAAAGATAACGCTTCAACATGGACATGCTACTCGCTGGTTATGGGACTTTACGGCCATGGGCGCGATGCGCAATCGTACCTATCACCGCCATCCTCCGGGAGTCGTTTGACATAAGTACGGCGGCCCGAATATCACATGTGCTGTACGGATGAACTCATCAAGGGATCGCAACCAGAAATTGCAGATGATCAAGTCAAATTCGCGTCCTCGCATTGATTTTAATTACAATATATCTCCTTCGGGAACAAAGTAGCGATCCGCGGTCTACGTAGATTACGTCTCACTATCTTTCCAAGCTCGCGTGATCGCCGTTGGAAGCCGAACGCGCCTGTCCTGACAGTCAGTCATCGGTCGAAACCAAGGACGTAGCTCGAATGAATAATCTCGCTCGCAACCTCCTCGTGCATCAGTCTGCTCCTTACGCGCGAGAAATCGCCAAGGAGAAGCTGACATTGGCGGTACTAACGCGCGAGCAGCTCATGCGTTGCAGGCATTGGACGCGTGCTTTCGCTGGTGAGCGCAAGGATTACCGCTACTACGAGATCGTCGAAGATACGATCCAGCCGGAGTTCGATTACCGCTATTTTGTCATTCAGGACGACAGCGGCGACGTTCACGCCGTCCAGCCTTTCTTTCTGCTCGACCAGGACATGCTCGCCGGCACGAGCAAATGGATGCAGAAATCCGTCGAGGCGATCCGCCGCTTTTGGCCAGGTTTCATGACGCTGCGAACCTTGATGGTGGGGTGCGCCGCCGGCGAGGGGCACCTCGACAGCGGCAGCGAGCTGCCACGACCGCTGCACACCGAACTGCTTGCGGAAGGGATCACGCATCATGCGCGCGAGCTCAAGGCGCGCCTCATCGTCATGAAAGAATTTCCAGCGGCTGACCGGGCCGCGCTCGAGTGCTTCACGCGCTACGGCTATACGCGCGTCCCAAGCATGCCCATGACCCGCGTCAACATCGAATATGCTAGCTTTGACGATTACATGAAGATGTTGAGCCAGAAAACGCGCCAGCGGCTGCGCAAGAAGTTCAAAGCCACCGCCAAGGCGGCATCGCTGACAATGAGCGTGATTGATGACATCAGCCCGATCCTTGACGACGTCTACCCACTCTACCTTGCAGTTTACGAGCGGTCGTCACTCCGCTTTGAGAAGCTGACCAAGGAATATTTCTGCGAGCTCAGTCGCAAGATGCCCGACAAAGTTCGCTTTTTCGTCTGGCGCGACGGCGAGAAGACGGTGGCATTTGCGCATTGTATGGTGGAGGGCGACGAGCTTTGCGCAGAATATATCGGGTTCGACTACGACGTAGCCTTGCAATTGCACTTATACTATATCGTGGTCCGCGATGTGATATCCTGGTCCATCGCGAATGGCTATAAGACTTTCCGGAGTACGGGGCTTAACTACGAGCCGAAATATCATCTGAGATATCTGCTCGATCCACTCGACCTGTACGTCAGGCACACCTCAAAGACGGTGAACTTTGCCCTGAAATACATCCTCCCGCTCGTCGAGCCGACCCGGTATGACAAGCCTTTGCGATGGTTCCCCAATTACAATGAACTCTGGGCGCCGAAATCTTGACGGCATGATGGGTCGGAATGATCCTGGAGCGCTGGCAGCTCTGCTTGAACGCGGAGCTGCGCTCTAGACTAAAGCCTTAATGTATATCGGACTTATCCGAAAAACGTCTACACTTTTCGGTCCGATGCACTTGGCAGGGTCTAACCGCAGTCCGCGCCGATAGGCCAGAGCTTGCCGCGAAAGGCGAGCACATGCTGCCGCTCGCCGGCGATGAACAGCGGCGCGAAGGCTGCATCGCGTGCATCCAGCCCACCGGCATAAGCGCCGAAGGCTGGCATCACCAGCAAGTCATCGTCATAAAGAAAGCAGCGGCCGCAGATGTGCTGTCTGGCGACCGACACCGAAAGCTTCGGGTGGTAATGGCCGGCAATCAGCGGGCGAACGCCGGTCTCCGGCAGATGGGCAAGATTCACTCCGCCCGCGAGGTGTTGGGCCGCGACCGCCCCGCCAAACCGGGACGGGATGTCCGGATCGTGATTGCCGGTCAGCCAGACCCAGGCCGGAACGCTCGCCATCAGCTTCTCCAGCATGATCCTGTCCGGCAGCGCCATCCGCTCACCCGCATCGGCGTCATGGAAGCTGTCGCCCAGGCAGATCACCGTCTGCGGCCGGTAGGTGTCGATGGCGGCGCCGAGCCGCAACAAGCTGTCGCGCGTGTCATGGCGGGGAACGGGATTCCCGCGGGCAGCGAAGAACGAGCCTTTCTCCAGATGCAGATCGGCGACGGCCAGCATGTCCTGAGCCGGCAGGTAGATCGCCCCGCAGGCGTCAAGCACGATCAACGCGCCACCGAAAGCGATTTCCATGCGGGACCGGCATGGGGATAACGCCGTCTGAGCCGTCGCCACAGTATTTCCGGCCATCTCAGCGCTACATCTTGTGCGTATAATGCGCCCGGACCAGGGTCTCCAGGCCAGGGATGAAGATATCGGCGTCGCCCGGCTCGAAGCGGGTTTCCCCGTAGACGATCTGTGCCACGCCGTTCCTATCGTAGCCGTCGCCCGCCGTGTAGGGCCGTATGGCGACAACGGAATGGGCGTTGCGGTGGTCGAGGCGTACCGCGATGGCGTCGGCATGGGGCCCTGAGGAGAGCGGCAGGTGATGAACGACGGCCGTTGCCCTGTACATCCCCTCGCTCGCACGCGCTCTGAATAAATCCTGCAAGGCGACGACCCTCTCCTGAAAATCTGGCGGTCCCATCACGCCGATCGTGTCCATTTCGCCTTCCAGCGTCATGTAGGCGCCGAAGGGATATAACCGGCGATCCAGCACAATCATGCCTTCGACGATCGGCAAGACGAAATTCAGCAAGGCATCGCAGTCGGATTTGGCATCACCCATCGCTTTCCTCCGCTCCGTCCACGCGCCGGAGAGGCGCTTCTTTCAGCCGAGAGCCGCACGCACGTCCTCGATCATTCGCTCGGCGTCCATATCTGCGACAGCCCCCTCGCCCGGCGCGGCTTCGCCTCGCCGCCCTCTCCCGACCCGTGAGCCTTTACGGTGAACGACAAGCGTTCGCCATGGGGAGAAGGCTCCTCCCCGCGCATCTGAGGCTTTGGCTCGGAGCGAGCATGGCCTGCCCTCTCCCCTCGCGGGAGAGGGCTCCCGCCGCAGGCGGGTGGGTGAGGGGGCTTTTTTGCGGATCTCCCCAGGTCGTGCTCCTCCAATCTCGATCTATTTAAGAGCGGCACGCACATCCTCGATCATTCGCTCGGCGTCTTCATCGATGCTCACCTGCGCAAGCAGCGCCTCGAGTCCGGCGCCCTTCACCTGCTCCGTGCGCACATCCGTCAGCACGGGGACGGAGAGGGGCGACGCGCATTCGAGCTGCTTGAACACCATCTGGCCGGAGAAGCGCTGTAGCATATCGGCGAGGCGTTTCAAATCTAAGAGCTCCCGTTCCGCATCACGGCGCGCGACACCGAGCAGCACATGGTCCGGTTCATGGCGACGCAGCACGTCGTAAATCAGGTTCGTGCTGACCGCCAGCTGCTTTGACGTGCTTCGGCGCCCGGTATGCTGCTGTTCGGCAAGCCCCGCCACCACCGCGACATGGCGGAACGCCCGGCGCAGCATCGCCGCATCCATCATCCACTCTTCCAGATCATCGCCGAGGATATCGGGCGAGAGCAGGGCGAGCGCCTGATCTTCCTCGATTTCCCCAACCGAGGCGATCGAGAGGCCGTAATCGGTGAGGGTGAAGCTCACCGGCCTCAGCCCCTCGCGCTCCATGCGCCGGGTGAGAAGGAGGCCCAGCGTCTGGTTCGCGCGCCGGCCCTCGAAAGTGTAGAGCACGGTGTGGTGGAGGGGGCCCCGCGGAAAATGCTCGATCAGCAGCGCGTTTTCCGGCGGGATCAGCGAAAATTCCTGCTGCAGCTTCAGCCAGTCTCGCACGTCCTTTGGCAGCCGGCGCCAGTTTGAAGGCGTGCTCAGCAGATGGCGCACGCCATCGGCCAGATAGGTGGAGAGCGGCATCTGCCCGCCGGCATAGGCTGGGATCTTCGGGTCGGTGGCTGGTGCCGGGCGCGCTTCGATGGTGAGGTCGCGGACGCGCTCGAAGGCGAGGATTTCACCGGCGAACATGAAGGTGTCGCCGGCCGTTAGCCCTTGCGCGAAACTCTCCTCCACCTCGCCGAGGATGCGCCCGCGCCCTGGCGCCTTGCCGCTCACGCGCATCACCTTCAGGCGCGGCGCCTCGACGATCACGCCGATATTCAGCCGGTGCCGCAGCCGCACGCGCGGATGTGCGACGGTGAAGCGCCCGCCGGGGAGAGGCTTCAGCCGAAGATAGCGCTCATAGGCGGACAGGACCTGCCCGCCATCGACGGCGAAGCGGAACAGCCGGTCGAATTGTTCTCGCCCCAGGCGCCGATAGGGCAGGGTGGAGGTCACCTCGGCATAGAGGTGGTCGGGATGCACCGGCTCGCCGCAGGCGCAGTTGACGATATATTGGATGATCACGTCCTGCGAGCCGTCCACCAGTTCGTCGCCGTCGAGCACGCCCTTGGCAATGGCCGAAAGCGCCGCCTGGCATTCGAGCGCCTCGAAGCGGTTGGAGGGGACGAGCAGCGCCCTGCTCGGCTCGTTGAGCCGGTGGTTCGAGCGCCCGATCCGCTGCAACAGCCGGCTGACGCCCTTGGGCGCGCCGACCTGCAGAACGAGATCCACATCGCCCCAGTCGATGCCAAGCTCCAGGGCCGAGGTGGCGACCACCGCGCGAAGCTTGCCCGCCGCCATCATGCCTTCGGTCTTGCGCCGCTGCTCGCGGTTGAGGCTGCCGTGATACACGGTGATGGGGAGCGAATCCTCGTTCACTTCCCAGAGCTGCTGCATCAGCATCTCGGCCTGCGCGCGGGTATTGACGAAAATGATGCAGGTTTGCGCCTGCCGGATCTGCTCGTAGATCTCCGCCACGGCATAGCGAGCCAGATAGCCGCCATAGGGCATGCGCCTTGCCGAGGCCATGATCGCAACCTCCGGCTTAATGCGCAGCCCGGCATGGAGGAGCTGGGCCGGATATGCCGGCCCGCAGAGCCATTCGGCCAGTTTGGCCGGCTGCGCAGCGGTGGCCGAGAGGCCGAAGCGAACCTGCTCCGGGGCTAAGCTCGCAAGGCGAGCGAGCGCCAGGGCAGTGAAGTCGCCGCGCTTGGTGGGCGCGAAGCTGTGCACCTCGTCGACGATCACGGCACGCAAGCTGCCGAACAAATTGCGTGCATCCGGAAAGGACAACATCAACATCAGCGATTCCGGCGTGGTCAGCAGGATGTGCGGGGGGTGATCGCGCTGCCGGCGCCTCTTGGAGGCGGGCGTGTCGCCCGTGCGGCTTTCGATGGTGACGTTGAGGCCCATCTCGGCAATGGGGCGGGTGAGGTTGCGCTCGATGTCGTTTGCAAGGGCTTTCAGCGGGGAAATGTAGAGGGTGTGGAGGCCTTGCGGAGCTGTCTCATGAATATCGATCAGCGAAGGCAGAAAGCCGGAGAGCGTCTTGCCGCCGCCGGTCGGGGCAATCAGCAGCGTGGAATGCCGGCGCTCGAAAGCGGCCACCATGGCGCCCTGGTAAGGATGCGGGGACCAGCCGCGGGCGGTGAACCATGCCTCCACATAGGCGGGAAGAGCCGCGCCAATGCGCGATGTTCTCAGCGCCGCATCCATGGCAGGTGGGCCCTGGCGGATGGCGCGGTGGAATGAACGGCGGCGTGACTCATTCCGGCAAATTTAAGCGCGCGCATAGCGAAGCGCCAGAGTAGCGGGCTTGTGCAGCCCTCGTTCCGGCCCTCAGCTCTTCTCGCGGTCGTAATAGTCGACCGTGTTTTCCGCGCGGAACATTTTCCGCAAACCCCGCTCACCGCGCTTGCCAGCGACAATGGAGATCTTCTGCGAGTCCGGATATTCGCAGGAATCCATTTCGGCGATTGTCGAGAGCGCCAGATAGCGCATGGTCTGCTTTCCTGTGTTGATTATCTGGTGCGCCACCTCTGCGCCGCCTGTGGGGCAGGCGATTACGTCGTGTTTGCGGATGGGATAGCGCTGGTCGCCGAACCGCAATTCGCCCTCGCCTTCAAGGATGAGGAACATCTCCTCCTCGCCGTGGTGGGAGTGAAAGGGGCACTGGACCTTGCCCGGCGGCACCACCGTCAAGTTGTAGCCGAGCTGCCTCGCCCCGATGTGATCGCTGATCTGGCCGCGGCTGGATGTAAAAATGCCGTTCTCCTCGATATCGTCGAACACGACCGCGTCGAGGTTCATGAGAGGTTTCATGGCGTCGCTCTCTGGTTGTCTCATTGGGGGCATAATGGACTAGAAATTGGGAATCGTAAGGCTCGTCGGCACAGCGGCGCTCGCGCAGCGCATGTCACCCTTGGCCGAGCGCTCCGTTGCGGTACGCCTCGTGGGAAGGTCAGGCGACAGCGCCGTGCGCGAGGCCGGCCTGCTCACTTCTTTGCGGTGTGGCGATCCAGCGAGCATGTACCGGCAGCCGAAGCGATGACGGCGAAGCTCATCGCCGCGATATTGCTGATAGCGGTGATCGTGATGTGAAGGATAGGGGCGATGCATTTCGCGCCAACTGCAGCTGCACAATGGCGAGGCATGCGTCTAGAGCTGGACGCCCCGCTGAACGCGGAGCTGCGCTCTAACTTTTGTTGGTGCATCGGATTTATCCGAAAAGTGCGTACACTTTTCGGTCCGATGCACTAACCGGCTCCGAGCCGGTTAGACCATCACGCATTCACGCGCCTATTTATACGCCGGCGCTGACTTCTCGGTGCGATGCGGCCGTCTATATCCGGTATCCTTGGTACTCAGATCGCTGCGCTCATCATAAGAGTGGCGATAATAGGAATCCCCGTCGAAATGCCGGTCGCAATGACGGTCAAACTCCTCATCGCGCAGCAGCTCGAAGAAAGCGACGGCGGCGCCCACGACCGGCAGCTCGAAGCAGCGTCCGCCCACCTTCAGGAGCGTGTGGTCGGCTTGCGTTGCCGGCGAAGCGGCGAAACTGGATGCTGGCAGCGGCATAGCGCCTGCGGGCATCTGGCCGACAAGGCCGAGCCCCGCTCCCAGAAGCGCAACAGCAACGGCTTGCTTGATCATCGACCTTCCCCCCAAAAGTCAAAACTCTAGTGGCGAAGCAGTATCATCTTCGTCCGCATCGCGCCTCAACTGCATAACCCTACCGACGAAAAGCTGCTCTTTGAGTGGCAGAAATGCAGCGTGTCTGGAGCATCGGCGAGGTTATTGTGCGGTATCACTGATATAATGATAATTCGCCGAGGGCGTGAAGATGGCGCCGGAGCAAGCGCAGGGCATGTCACCCTTGGCCGAGCGCTTCCGTTGCGGTACGCCTCGTGGGAAGGTCAGGCGACGGCGCCGCGTATGAGGCCGGCCTGCTCACTCGGAAACTCCCAATGCCTTTCCGCCTGGCGCTCAAACCCTACTTCATGTCCCGACTGAACGGCGTAGCGCCGCTGCGCACCGTGCTATGGCGCGACATGATCATCATCGGCACCGCCCTCAACGTGCTGACTGGCATCGCCGGCATTATCCTGCTGACCTCCGGCGCAGACACCGCCCTTGCGATGACGGTCTATTTCGCGCTGATCCCGTGGAACCTGTTTCTGTTCTTCGCGGTGTGGCGATGCAGCGAGCGCGCGCCGGCATCCGAGGCGATGACAGCGAGGCTCATCGCCGCGATATGGCTGGTCCTGGTGATTGTGATGTAAGTCGGCGCGAGTAAAGCACTGCGCTGCCAGCGGCTGCTGACTTCTTCAAAATTAAGAGTTCCTTTGGCGATCCGGTCAGGAACGTCGCAGGAGCCTTGGCCGAATTTGCGTATCCACGAACCACTGCAAATGCTGATACGGTCGATCGCTACCAACTCGCAAACGCCAAGCGTCAATAAATGGCTTCGCATAGTCATATAGCTTCATCATAGACATCGCCCGAATTTCCATAACGATATGTTTTTCCATATTCTTCACGGGCGGCCAAAGCTATGAACTCGTACAAATTAAGGATTTCAGTTATCTCGGTGTTTCGAGTTGACCCATCTGGTGGAGGGACCCTGTCCTCCATAAGTTGCCATGCTTTTGCATGAAGGCCTGCCACGTAATTTCCTGTGAATCTCGTTAAGAGAACGTCAAATGTGTGTTGCTGCTTAGCAACCCATGCATTGTGGCGGAGGGTATATATTCCTAATGCAGTTGCTACGACAATTGAGAATGCGAGAACCAAAACTTCTGCGTTGATGCTGGTGAAACTGTTCGTCTGACTCGGTAAATTGTTCATCTGAAAATCCCATTCTTCAGGCCGGCGCGTCAATCCGACGTACTGCATCTCCGAAGGCGTCATTGACGTCCAGGTCCAGCCGGCGTCGCGCCTCAAGCTGTCGGTTGGAGATCGGACGTGAGCGACCTATCTTACTGCGGTGAACACGCTCGCCCAACCCCACCATGCCCGCCACTGGCTCGAAGTGCGCGCCGAAGGGCTGTATTGCGCGCCGGCCGACATTTACATCGACCCGACGCGGCCTGTGCCGCGGGCGGTCATTACCCACGGCCATTCCGATCACGCGCGCTCGGGCCATGGCCATGTGCTCGCCACGCCCGAGACCCTGCGCATTATGGCCTGCCGCTACGGCGAGGCGAGCGTCGGCGCCTCCCAGGTCGCGCGCTATGGCGAGACCATCGGTATAAACGATGTGCAGCTCACCCTGCATCCGGCGGGCCACATCCTCGGCAGTGCGCAAGTTCACCTCGAATATGGCGGCGCCTGCGCAGTCATCTCCGGCGACTACAAGCGCCGGCCTGACCCGACCTGCGCCGGCTTCGAACTCACCCGCTGCGATTTCTTTGTCACCGAAGCCACTTTTGGCCTGCCGCTATTCCGCCATCCCTCGACCAAGGACGAGATCGAAAAACTGTTACGATCGCTGGTTATATTCCCTGATCGCTGCCATTTGATCGGCGTTTATTCGCTGGGCAAATGCCAGCGCGTGATCGCGGAGCTGCGCAATGCTGGTTATGACAAACCGATCTATCTCCACGGCGCGCTGATCAAGCTCAGCGAGCTGTATCAGGAGCTAGGCGTCGATCTTGGCGACATCCGCCCGGTGATGGGCGTGGCGAAGGAGGCGCTGAAAGGCCAGATCGTGCTGGCGCCGCCCTCGGCCATTGCCGACCGCTGGTCGCGCCGGCTGCCGGACGTGCTGCCCTGCGCGGCCTCAGGCTGGATGCAGATCCGGGCGCGAGCCAAGCAGCAGCTGGTGGAGTTGCCCCTCGTCATCTCCGACCATGCCGACTGGGACGAGCTGACCGCCACCATGTCGCAGACTGGCGCGGAGGAAGTCTGGGTGACGCATGGGCGCGAGGAGGCGCTGGTCTATTATGCCAGCCAGCATGGCATCAAGGCGCAGGCGCTCTCCCTGCTTGGCTATGAGGAGGACGAAGGCGAATAACGGGGCACAGGGCCGCCCGATCCGCTATAATCCTCGCAATCAGAGCTCTGTTGTTGATTTGGACCTCCCGCCATCCGGCGGCAGGACCGGGGAACCATGACCGAAAAATTATTGACCAATGCCCGGATCGTTCTTGCCGACCGCGTGGTCGAGGGCGGCACCCTCGCCATCCGGAACGGCATTATCGCCGACATTTCCGAAGGGCGCACGGCCCAGCCCAGCGCGTTTGACTGCGAGGGCGAGCTCGTCGTGCCCGGCCTCATCGAGCTGCACACCGACAATCTGGAGCGCCACATTATGCCGCGCCCGGAAGCTTATTGGCCGGCGGATGCTGCGGTGATGGGCCATGACCGGGAAATCGCAGCCTCGGGCATCACCACTGTGTTCAATGCGCTCTACGTCGGTGAGGTGCATTCCCGCTCGATGCGGGTACAGCTGCTTGGCGAGATGAGCGACGCCATCGAGGCGCAGATGGCCTCGGGCGCACTCAAAGCCGACCACTATTTCCACTGGCGCTGCGAGATCTCCTTCAGCGGCATGCTCGATTTGCTCGAGCCGCTAATGGATTATCCGCGCCTGCGCCTGCTCTCGGTGATGGACCACACGCCCGGCCAGCGCCAGTTCACGGACCTGTCCACCTACCGCGCCTATTACCAGGGCAAATTCCGCATGACCGACGAGGAGCTGCAAGCCTTCATCGACGAGCGCATCGCCGATCAGAAGATGTACAGCGCAAAGAACCGCGCGGCGGTGGTTGCCCATGGCCGGGAGCGCGGCATCCGCCTTGCCAGCCATGACGACGCCACGCCCGCCCATGTGGAGGAGGCGCTTGCCGAAGGCATGGTGATCGCCGAATTCCCCACCACGGTGCAAGCGGCGCAGGCCTCGCATAGGGGCGGCATGAATGTGCTGATGGGTGCCCCGAATGTGGTGCGTGGCAAATCTCATTCCGGCAATGTCTCGGCGCGGGCGCTTGGCGCGCTCGGCGTCCTGGACATCCTGTCAAGCGATTATGTGCCGGGCTCGCTGCTTTATGGCGCGCTGCTTCTGGCCTTCGGCGAGCAGGACATCACGTTGCCGCAGGCGATTGCCACGGTTACGCGCAACCCCGCTCGCGCGGTGGGACTCAACGATCGCGGCGAGATCGCGCCGGGCCTGCGCGCCGATTTGGTGCGCTGCAAGCCGACACACGGCGCGCCGATCGTGCGTGACGTCTGGCGCAGCGGAGAGAAGGTGGCTTAGCCGTTCGAAACCGGAGCCGCGCCCCTTCGCCTGCCGAACAACCGACGTAGACGTTGCGTAAAGCCGCTCTGGCCACGCTCATGCTGACCGCCAGCATAGGCACGACTGGCCCGCTGCCGGTCGCCAGAGCTCGATCCGCGGGGCGCGCGGCAATCCGCCGAGGGCTTGTTGTCGAGTATTGCCCTCGGGCGAGTAACGACCAAGGCCTCGGCCTCCTCCGCGCCAACCAATTGTTCGGCAGCCATGCGGCCCTTCAGCAGATCCGGCCGCCGACGGACATTGTCATGCGAATCCGTCGCCATGATGTGCACAAGCCCCTCCGACAACATCCGTTCCGCCCAATAGCACGGACGGCGCCCGAACTTGCCGAGCAGCGATCCTGACGTAATCTGCATCCAGACACCGCGGCCAGCCAGGCGCTTGATGAGGTCGTACTTCTCTTCGATCCAGGTCAGCCGTTCCGGATGCGTGAGAATTGGCACATAGTCAGCAAGTAAAATATTGAAAAATAAGTCTTCGAGCCTTGCTGGCGCGACATGATGGGGTGGCTCGACGAGCACATAGCGCGTACCCCCCAAAGTGAGCAGATGCCCGCTGCGCAGCCTACTTACGAAATCAGGTGTGATGTGATTGTCGGCGCCAGGGACGAGGCGCAGAGCAATGCCTTCCGCTTCGAGTTGCTGCTGCAGCTGTTCGACAGCCAGGCGAATTTGCTGTCCGGAATTGTTGTAGAGGCCGGGCAAGATATGCGGCGTGCAGGCGACGCATTCCACGCCTTGCGTCACATAGCGCTGCGCCATTTCCAGGGAATTGGGCAGCTCCTGCGATCCATCATCAAGGCCCGGCAATATATGGCTATGCAAATCGATCATAATTTAACCATGCAAAATTCGACTAAGGCCACGGACACATAGGAACGTGGCAAAACTGCAGCAGCAACCTTGCGGCTTTCCCGTAGGTAATCCTCATGACAAAGCAGGCTGTAGGCTAGGTTCTTCCACTGTTCTGTGGCTGAGGGGACACTGGAGGTTGCAATTTAGCTGGGGATTTCCGCCCCTTTGCTTGCCCAGCGTCGCCGCCAATGGTAACAGTTTTAATCATATTTGCGTCGATTTCGACGTGAGGCGCTGTTGAGAGGGAAACATGCTCCGGAAATCCATTGTTGCAGCGGCATCTACTTTGTTCCTTGCGTCTAGCACCCAGGCGGCCCTCCTCACCCATGTTGAGGGCACGGTGATGGTGAATAAGGGCGAGGGCTTCTGGAAAGTCGCCCGCAGTACGATGGTGAGCGCGGGCGATCGTGTTCTTGTTCGCGGCAAGGGAGGCGCGCAAATTGATTACGGCGATGGCTGCATCATGCGGGTGTCGTCAAACCAGACGATCATGGTTAAGGCCGAGCGCGTTTGCGATTCAAGTCCGGCGGCTCCGAAGAAGGTGGCGGCGCTGAAAGAGTTTGCTTCGACGAAGGGTCCTGTTTCGATGAAGGACTACTATACCACTTCGACGAAGGACTATACGGTCTCAGCGAAGGACTATACTGTGTCTATGAAGGACTACTCGTCGTCCATCCCCGACGGCGAATTTTCTGACGATCATGTTCTCGTCGTCGGCGGTCTTTTGGTTGCCGGCGGGGCGGCAGTGGCGCTCGCCCTTAACAGTAGCGACCATGTCGTCCGTCACGAGCAGCCGGCCAGCCCATAGGGACGCTCGCCGCGCGGGGGCGCAGTGTTTGGTGGCGTGGGAGATGACGTAGGTGGCCGTTTCGTGGCGCCGCCTGACTCGGCATTCCCAGGCGGGATCACCGCAGCGGTGATCCCCTTCGGCATCGTTTAGAGCTGCGATGCCTCCATAGTAATCGAAAATAATGGCGGATTGATCGGCCCCCGACCTATGGCATAGGCGCGTGCGGCAGCCGAGACTGCCCATCTGTTGCGGCTGCGCAGCAGTAATGAGGCTATCCGTCGATTTGCGCATCGCGGAAAGCAGAGAACACGAAAGTGGGGCCGGGGGCCGCTTTTCGGACAAATTCAATGTGTGAAATGAAGGCGGCCCGAAGAATGCCGCGAGATTGACCAGATCGTGGCCGGCCCGCCCACACAAGTCGTTAACGAGAAGTTGGTACGCGGGTTCGCGGTTGCGGGGGTGTATGCGTTTGGAGGCCATACGGCTGAGGTGACTTAATTGTGCGCAGGCGGGGATATTCCATGCGCTTTACTATATCGTTGTTGATCGATGTAATATTGATTTTACTTGGCACTGTGGCGGCGATCGTTCTCCGAGACAACTTCGACTTTTCCGCCGAGCGCATCGCGGCGCTTGCCCCCTATTTCCTCTCCACGGTGATTGCCTGTGTCATCGTGTTTCCGCTGTTCGGCGTCAATCGCGCTTTCTGGCGGTTTAGCGCAATGCCGGATTACCTTCGGGTTTCTGGGGCACTGCTTACGGTTGTTGTCGCCAGCGTGGCCATGACCTTCGCATTCGACCGCTTGGAGAATGCCCCTCGCGCGCTGCCATTTCTGCAGTTCAATGTCGCGCTGATCTTGCTGGTCGGTGCGCGAGTGTTATACCGCCTAAACCACGGGGCCAGACGTTCGCGGCGCAGCAGCATGAGGCCGCTCAAGGTCGTCGAGGAGCCGGTTGTGCAGACATTGCTGCTCGTCGGTCTCAGCAGGCTTACCGAAACATATCTTCAATCGATTGCCGAGCTGGCGCCCCCCGGTGTGAAAGTCGCAGGGATTTTGGGGCAGCGGGACCGTCACATTGGCCGGCTGGTGGCAGCGCATAAAGTTCTTGGGCTTCCCGATCATGTCGGCCGGGTGATTTCCGAGCTTGATGTCAGTGGAATCAAGATCGACAGGATCGTGATCACCAGCTCGGTCGCCTCGCTCTCAGCCGCGGCACGTGAGGCGCTTGACCGCATTCAGCTCTCCGGCTCGATCCAGGTGCAATATCTCTCCGCCGATCTGGGTTTTGAAACCCGCTCGTCGATGGTGCCTGCCGGTGCAGCAGAGGTGAGGGATGAGGCGGCGGAGATAGGGATTACATTCGAGATCGAAACCGCAGAGCTCCATCAGCTGCAAAGACGCCGCTACTGGCCTGTGAAGCGGGCGCTCGACATCGCCGGTTCGCTCGCGCTCCTGGCGATCACATCGCCCGTGCTTCTCGTGGTCAGCGCTGCTGTCGTCGCAAACACTGGTTGGCCGCTGGTGTTTTGGCAGCAGCGCCCCGGCCTCGGCGGGCGGGCGTTCCGGCTCTACAAATTCCGCAGCATGGGCGAGGCCCTCGCCCCGGACGGGCGCCGCTTGTCTGACGAGGAGCGCGCCTCTCTGATCGGGAATTTTCTCCGGCGCACCCGGCTCGACGAGCTGCCTCAGCTCTTCAACATCCTGCGCGGCGACATGTCATTCATCGGTCCGCGCCCGCTCCTGCCGCGCGACCAGGACCACGCCTATCGCGCACGGCTCTTGGTGCGGCCGGGGCTTACCGGCTGGGCGCAGGTGGTCGGCGGGCGTGCGATCTCGGCGGCCGACAAGGCAGCGCTCGACATCTGGTATGTGCGCAACGCCAGTCTGCTGCTCGATGTGGCTATCATCCTGCGAACCATCCCGATGGTGCTGGTCGGGGAAAGGATGTCGGAAGGTCTGATCCAGCGGGCTTGGAATGACCTGCAGCAAGCCGGCGTGCTCAAGGCCGGCTTCCCCGCCGCCTCGGATCTGCGCAATCCCGCAACCATCTGACACGAGGAATTGCCCAGAGCGGCCGCGACGTCGTCGTCTCCTGCGTCAGCGGAATTGCGGACGGCATCATCGGCACGTGGCCATCATGGTGGTAACCCAATTCAGATATCGAGCCGTCGTCGCCTCCTGCTCGGTCCTTGTCCAATTTGCTGAAAACGAATTGCAGCTCACGGAGCGGATGAGCAACCGCTGCGATCGCCGCAGATCGGATGGCCCGGCCGTCCGAATGAATTCGCCGTTCTGAAACTTACGGGCGATAAACACCCCATCCACAACAGATCCCCCCGTGCGCCTCGCGCGCATCCCCATCCGCCAGCAAAACAGACGGTTCGGGCAATCCGATGCAGGCAGCGCCTTGACGGATGTCCGCTTTGGAGCGACCTAATTCCTTTATTGGCATCATTAAGGAGATCGCGCATGCAATCCGACCAGAATATCAGAACGACTTCCGGACGCGGCCGGCTCTTCGACAGCATCCTGGATACGGTCGGGGACACCCCCACGATGCGGATCAACAATCTGGGCGTCGACGGCAGGACAATTTACGTCAAGGCCGAGCTCTTCAACCCCGCCGGCTCCGTGAAGGACCGTCTCGCGCTCAACATTATCGAGGCGGCGGAGCGCGCCGGCGCGCTGAAGCCGGGCCAGACCGTCGTAGAGGCAACCAGCGGCAATACCGGCATCGGGCTTGCTATGGTATGCGCGCAAAAAGGCTATCCTTTGGTTGTGACCATGGCCGACAGCTTCTCCATCGAGCGGCGCAAGCTGATGCGCATGCTCGGCGCGAAGGTGGTGCTGACGCCGCGCGCGCAGAAAGGCTACGGCATGTACAAAAAGGCGGTGGAGTTGGCCGAGGCCAATGGCTGGTTCCTCGCGCATCAGTTCGAGACCGCGGCCAATGCCGACATCCACGAGGCGACCACTGCGCGCGAGATCATGAATGATTTCGCCGGATCGCGGCTTGATTTCTTCGTCACCGGCTACGGGACTGGCGGGACGGTGGTCGGCGTCGGGCGCGTGCTGCGCAAGGAGCGGCCCGAGACCCGCATCATTCTTAGCGAGCCTACCAACGCGGCCCTCATCACCAGCGGCGTTCCTCAGGAGCGCGGTGCCGATGAAGCCCCGGCAGGCAGCCATCCAGCCTTCGAGCCGCATCCCATTCAGGGCTGGACCCCGGATTTTATTCCTTACGTGCTTCAGGAGGCCATCGATCAGCATCTTTATGACGAGGTCATTCCCGTGACTGGCGCCGAAGGCATCAAATGGGCAAAGGCGCTGGCCCAGCGGGAAGGCATCTTCGTCGGCATCTCGGCTGGAGCGACTTTCGCCGTCGCACGGCAGGTTGCGGAGCGCGCCCCCGCCGGATCGGTGATCCTGTGCATGCTTCCCGACACCGGCGAACGCTATCTGAGCACGCCGTTGTTTGAGGGCATCGAGGCGGATATGGACGCGGAGGAACAGGCCCTGTCGCGCTCGACGCCCGGCTTCCAGTTCGCCGCCTAAAGGTTGTGGAGAAAGCGCCAGTGAACCCGCCGCGCGACCTGCCGATCCCGGCGGCTGAGGAAACGTTGGACCCGGACGATTGGGCCGACGTTCAGGCGCTTTCTCACCGGATTGTAGAGGATGCGATCGCCTATCTCCAGGGCGTGCGCAACCGTCCAGTGTGGCGGGAGATGCCCCCGGAGGTGAAAGCGTTCTTCGAAGCGCCAATGCCGCAGACCGGCGCGCCGCTCTCACAGGTCTACCGCGAAGTCGCGCAGAATGTGATGCCCTATCCGATGGGCAACATTCATCCGCGCTTCTGGTCCTGGTACATGGGCTCCAGCAATTTCGCCGGGGCGCTTGGCGATTTCGTCTCCGCAATTCAGGGTTCCAATCTCGGCGGCGGCAACCATGCCGCCGCCTTGATGGACGGCCAGGTGGTCAACTGGTGCAAGGCGATGGTGGGCTTTCCCGTCTCCGCCGGCGGCACGCTGGTCAGCGGCGGCTCGATGGCCAACCTGATCTGCCTGACCGTGGCACGCAACGTCCATGCCGGCACCGATGTGCGCGAAGAGGGCGTCGCCGCCATCGAAAAGCCGCTGCGCTTCTATGGCTCCGATCAGATCCACAGTTGCCACCGCAAGGCGGTGGAAGTTCTGGGACTTGGCAACCGCGCCTTGCGCCGCATCCCCACCGATACCGAGCTGCGCATCGACATCGCCGCCTTGCGCCGCGCGATTGCGCAGGATCGTGCAGCCGGCTTTCAGCCCGCTTGTGTGATCGGGACGGCAGGCACCGTCAACACCGGCGCGATCGATGATCTGCAGGCGCTCGCCAAGCTGGCGGAGGAGGAGGACCTCTGGTTCCATGTCGATGGCTGCATCGGCGCGCTGATCACCATCGCTCCTCAAAATGCCCACCGCGTCGCCGGGATTGAACGTGCTGCATCCATTGCACTCGATCCGCATAAGTGGCTGCATGCGCCGTTCGAGGCGGGCTGCGCCCTGGTCCGCGATGCTTCGGCCCATCGGAGCGCCTTCGCGGTCACACCGGAATACCTGGAGCAGGCCCCACGCGGTCTCGCCGCGGCGCCATGGCTGTACGAATATGGCCTGCAGACCTCGCGGGGGTTCCGGGCGCTGAAGATCTGGATGGCGCTGAAGGAACATGGCATCGAGAAATTCGGTCGCCTGATCGACCAGAACATCGCGCAGGCGCATCACCTCAGCGCACTCTTAGCCGCTGAGCCGAGCATTGAGGTCATCGCCCCGGCCAGTATCAACATCGTCTGCTTCAGATACCGCTCGGAAGGGCTCGCTGGCGAAGAGCTGAAGGCCCTCAACACCGAGATCATGCTGCAGCTTCAGGAAGCAGGGATCGCAGCCCTCTCCGATACCACGGTCTGCGGCCAGCACTGCCTGCGCGTTGCCATCAATAATCATCGCACGCGGCGTGAGGACCTGGACCTCCTGGTCCGCGAAATAGTGCGTTTAGGAAGCCGGATCGTGAGCGCTGGACTCCGGTCTCGCTGACGGCGCCGTCGGCCGCGATGCGCAAGCTCGCGGCACGCCTACGCCAAGCGGTGCCAACGGCCGGCAATAGCTCGATAATCGAGCGGTGGGCAATCCCTTCATAACCCTTTTTCAAATTGACTAGCTTTGGTTTCCTCCGCATGGTCTGGGAGGCAATGTTTTGACTGGTCTTTCTTAGCCCAGCGACTTGGGGAGGAAATAATGACAGCGTCCAGGTGTATGACCACCCTATCTGCGGTGGCGATAGCGGTTGCATTTACTCTGCCCTTTACTTCTGCGCACGCGCAGCAGGAAGTAAAAAGCGGATCCCAGAAAATGGAAGCTGGCAACGCCCCCGAGTTTTCGTCCGTGACGCAGGACGATCTCAATGGCGCCGCCAGCGACAGCTCGAACTTCCTGCATACCAATGGCGATTATCATCAGCAGCGCTATTACCCCAACGCCCAGATCAATAAGTCAAACGTCTCGAAACTACACCCGGCCTGGATTTTCCAGACGGAGGTGAAGGAATCGCTTGAGACCTCGCCCATCGTCGTGCGCGGTGTCATGTATGTCACCACCTCTTACAGCCACGCCTACGCGCTGAATGCGGCGACCGGCGAAGAGCTCTGGCACTACAAACACAAAATGGGACCGATCACGACGTTCTGCTGCGGCCCCAACAACCGCGGCGTCGCCGTCTCGGACGATCGCGTCTTCCTCGCCACCCTCAACTCCAAGCTCGTGGCGCTCGACGCCAAGACCGGCAAGCCGCTGTGGACCACCGACGTCGCCGATCCCGAGCTCGGCTATAGCGAGACCATGGCGCCGACCGTCGTCAACGGCAAGGTGCTGCTCGGCACCAATGGCGGCGAGTACGGCATCCGCGGCTTCGTGAAGGCCTTCGACGCCAAGACCGGCAAGGAACTCTGGACCTTCAACACCATCCCCGAGAATTCGGTGGGCGTGTGGGCCGAGAAGGACGCCACCGGCCGCGACATGCACCGCGACATCGCGGCGGAAAAGGCGGCGCTGGCCAAGAACGGCGATCCTTATAAGACGCTGGGTGGCGGCGTGTGGCAGAACCCGGCCGTGGACCTGGAAACCAACCGCATCTATTTCGTGGTCGGCAATCCCTCGCCGGACCTCGACGGTGCGCCGCGCCCGGGCGACAACCTCTATACCGACTCGCTGGTCTCGCTCGACCTCGACACCGGCAAATATGTCTGCCACTTTCAGTACATCGCCCATGACGTGTGGGATCTCGACTCGGTGTCACCGGTCGTGATCACCGATGTTGCCGGCAAGGATGGCAAGACCACCAAAGGCCTGCTGCATGCAGGCAAGACCGGGCACATCTACGTCAATGACGCCAAGGACTGCAGCCTGATCCGCTTCTCCGAGGCGATGGTGCCGCAGGAGAATATGTGGACGCTGCCGACCAAGGAAGGCGCCCGCATGCTGCCCGGCGCCAATGGCGGCGTGGAATGGTCGCCGATTGCCACCGATCCCAAGCAGCATCTGGCCTATGCGATCAACCTGCATCAGCCGATGACCTATCACGTCGAGAGCTCGCCCTATCCGGGCGGCAAGCTGTGGCTTGGCGGTGCGTTCAAGGTGATCCCCACCGAGGAGCAGGCCGGCAATGTAACGGCGGTCGACTACAACACCGGCAAGATCAAATGGCAGGCGAAGACACCGCAGCCGATGATCGGCGGCATTCTCGCCACGGCCGGCGGCGTGGTGTTCGCGGGCGAAGGCAATGGCCTGTTCAAGGCTTATGACTCTGAGACCGGTAAGATCTTGTGGACCTTCCACGCCGGTGCTGGCGTCAATGCGCCTCCCTCCTCCTACACCATCGGCGATAAGCAATACATCGTGGTGGGCGCCGGCGGAAACACGCAGATCGACTTTAAGCGCGGTAATAACATTATCGCGTTCACGGTGGACTGAAACCTTCCTACTCACCATGTGTTTGGAAGCGGGACCCTCGCGGTCCCGCTTTTCTTGTAACATGGACCATAGGAACGATAGTCGTGCGATTTCCGGCCCGCGTTTTCGTCTTTCCGCTGATTGCGTTTCTTGCCGTCCACAGCGCTGCCGCGCAGTCGATTGACGATAAGGCACAGCTCTGCGCGTCCTGCCATGGCGAGGACGGCATCCCGCAGGAGGCAGTAACTCCGATCATCTGGGGGCAGACCGAGGGTTACCTTTACATTCAGTTGCGCGATTATAAGAGCGGCGCGCGCAAGAACGAGATCATGTCCCAGGTCGTCTCTGACCTCGAGAAACAGGACATGTACGATCTTGCCGCCTATTTCACCGCCAAGCCCTGGCCGAAGGTGCAGCAGCCGCAGGCCTCGGCGGAGGCGACCAAGCAGGCGCAAACGGCCAACACCGCGGTCGGCTGTACCGGCTGCCACCTCGACAGATATCAGGGCACGGGAACCGCGCCGCGCATCTCTGATCAGAACCAGGAATATCTCGCGCAGACCATGATCGCCTTCCGCAACAAGACGCGCGGCAATAATCCCGGAATGAGCAGCCTGATGGAAAGCATTTCGGAGAGCGACATCAATGCCCTGGCTGCCTATTTGGCAGCGCTCTGAGCCAGCTTCTCACGCAAGCCGGTGGACTGGGTCAGGTCGAGTGCGCGCAGCCCCTGGCGATCGCGCCGGTCGGTTGCCGCCCCTCGCGCGATGAGCAGATCGACAATGGCCTCATGACCTTGTTCGGCGGCAATCATCAGCGCCGTGCGTCCTCGATCGTCGGTCTCCTCTATTGATGCGCCCTTATCGAGCAGCATGGTAACGAGCTTGACGCCCTCGTCTTCGGAAATGCCGTCCGCATGCCCGGCCGCCCACATCAGCGCTGTGAGGCTATTTGCATATTTCGCATTCACGTCGACGCCGGCCGCCAGCAGCAGCGAAACCACCGATATATGGCCGGCCGCAGCCGCGTAGACGATCGGTGGCTTGCCCGTCGCATCCAATGCCTTCGGGTCGGCACCGCGCGCCAAGAGCAGTGCGGCGATCTCGGCATTGCCATTATAGGCGGTAGCGGCGAGCGGGCTAACGCCGCTATGGCCGTCGAGTTTCACATCGGCGCCTCTGACAACCAGCTCCCGAGCAGCTTCGGTGCGGTTCTTGTCGGTCGCGACATAAAGCGGGGTGGAGCCGTCGATCATCCGGTGATTGATGTCGGCGCCATTCTCCAGGAGAAGCTTGATGGCGCCGATCTTGCCACTGCGCGCCGCGTGGGTCAGCGCCGTCCCGCCGAGACGATCCTGCACGGCACTCGATGTGTCGGACTGCAGCAGGCGGAGGAGAAGGGCGTCGCAGTCATTATCCGATGCCGAGAACAGGATGGCGTTGATCTGCGGACGCTCGAGGGTGGATTTCCCCGCCTCATAGCGCTGCTCGAGGGCAATGCAGGCATCGGACAGGGCGGCAGTGTTCTCGGCGCTCACGGCGACACTCATCGACAGACCGAGGAATAAAGCCGCAGTTGCGCCGCAACGGATGATTGTCACGTCAGTCCTCTCCGCCAGCATCGGTGGCCCTTATGATCGAGAGGCCCATAATCCCAGTTTTTGGCAGCCTGCCAACCGCTTTTTGGTCTGGGCCTTTGCGTGTCGAGACATGGACCGCCGCTTTCGGACTGCGAGCGCACGCGCAACTTTTGGGCGCGTGGCTGGTGCAATCACTTCCGTGAGGTGAGGAGCGGGCGCACTGCGTCGGACGGGAAGGGTATTGTCGTTTCCCACAGGTGCCCGGAAAGCGCCTTCTGGTGCCCGTAGCTGTAAACCGAACGCATATAGGCGGTCTCGAAGCTCGGCTTCGGCTCGCGCGGGAAATCGTCGCCGATATAGGTGAGATAGAAGCCGATCCCCTGGCTGCGGGCGAATTCCTGTGTGGCAACCAGTGTCAACCTGGCATGGGTCTTGATGAGGCTCGACAGCGAGCGGCCGAGCACCGGCAGCGTTGAGCCCTGCACCACCTCGAAATCCGGCGCGAGGCGATTGTTGATGATGATATGAAATCGCGCCGGCACCTGACGGGCCGTCGTGCCGCGGATCTGGCCGTCTGCGAGAACACTTTCCGGCACGGTGAACACCTGGGTGGTGGCACCGCCATCGACATGTAGCTCGGCGAAGTGCCGCCCGTCCGCCTCGACGTCGATCAGAGTAGGAGCGAAGACGCCCGGCACGCTCGAGGACGCGGTCAGCACGTCGCGGAACAGTTTCAGCGCCCCCGGCGCCCGGCTTGAAGCGATCGCGCCCATATCCCAGACCACGGGACGCTGCGCGTCGAGATTGGTGGTGACGACGACGAGGCGGCGCCCTTTGGCATATTCCTCCGCCACGCGCTGCAGCATGTTCTCGTCGACGATACTCGCGACGAGGTTGTAAAGCGCCTCCCGTCGCGAGTCCTGCGAGAAGAGCAGCGAAAACAAGCCGCCCTCGCCGACCGGCTCGGCACGGCCATCGGTGAACGCCGCAGCCATCTGCCCGTCATATTCGGGGCCGAGAAATGCGAAGGGCGCAATCAGTGCGCCAGCGCTGACGCCACTCACGAAAGTGAATTGCGGCCGCTTGCCGGCCTCGGTCATGCCGGTGAGAACGCCGGCGCCAAATGCGCCGTCCGATGCGCCTCCCGAAATGGCAAGGAGATCGAAGGAGCCGATGCTGCGCGCCGCAGTGCGCATGGTTTCCAGATGAATGGCGGCGCGAAGCTCCTCCGGCTGCGCGTCGGCCCAGAAGCGCGCGTTGGGAATGCCGGGAATTTGGGCAATTGCGCCCTCTCGCGCGCTGAACGGCGTGCGCGGCAGGTTGGAACAGCCTGCAAGCACGACGACGAGCAGCAACGCAAAAGCGCGCAGATAAAACACACGCGCTGCGATCAGCACGACAAATCCCTCAACTCGGCCCCGCCATACTCCGTAAACTTGCGTAATCTAACGGTTGTATTGACCGCGGCATAGCGCGCGAAAGGCGTTCAGCGCAAGAAAGCCACAGACCGTGGCGGAAAATCGCCAGTCCCTGATGGCCTTCGGTTCAGATTAGGGCGCTCCCAGGTTCCCTTCTCCCCGGGAAGAGGGCCGCGCCTTGCACGAGGCCATCGCCATGCTCTAGCAGCATTGCCTCGTTTGCCCAATACAGAGCTAGCCCGGAGAGACCTTGGCAAGGCGGTGAAAGGGGAATTCCGTGACACCGAGCGGCGGGCACGCGCATCCCCCCGACGAAGACTAGGTATTGCCGCCTGCCAGAGCCGCGGCCATCTCCAGCGCAACGCGCCGGACAAGCGGATCGGCATGACGATGCACCAGCTGCCACTCCGATCCGGCTTTCCGATACACCTCTGTTACACGAAGCGACCAGTCCTGCTCGGGCAGCCCGCCAACTTCAGCGCGCTGCCGCTCGATCATGACCAGAACCACGATGTCCTCGCTCGCATAGGTTGCGCCAACCTGCAAATCGGTCGTGCCGTTCCGGAAGAATTGCGACATCTCCGCCAGCCGCTTCGGGGTGCTGTCGAACCCATGGCTGGCCGGACCCCCGAAGGGCTGCATCAGTGTGAAGTCCGCGGCGATGGGCGTCAGCTCCGACCACCGCTTCATGTCGCCGCGCATAAAGGCCGCGTTCTTCGCGGCGGCACGCTGGGTAAGGGCGGCGACCACATCGTCGGCAATACGCCGGCTCATTGTTGGATTTTCGATCTGATTTGGCTCTGACATCTGTTCGTCTCACGATTAGCTAATGGAGAGGGCTATTTGCGTGATCCTTCATGATGAATCTAGTGATATGATTTCAGCGATATGCTGAACACTGCTCACTTATCCCGCGTCGATCTCAATCTGCTGGTCCTCTTCCATGCCGTGCTGGAGGAAGGGCATGTCGGGCGCGCCGCGTTACGGCTGAACCTGACCCCGTCGGCCGTGAGCCATGGTCTTGCACGGCTGCGTCGTCTGTTTAGTGACCCGCTGTTTTTGCGCACACCGAAGGGAGTGGTGCCAACGACGCGAGCGCTGGCATTGAGCGAGGAGATCAGCGGAATCCTGAAAGGCGTGCAGGGCGTGCTAAACACGGCGGTGCCATTCGATGCAGCTACAAGCGCGCGCCGCTTTGTTATCGGCGCGCCCGATGCTGTTCTCGCATCCACGATGCTCCCGCTGCTGGCGCAGATTGCTGGCGAGGCGCCGCACATCGATATCGGCCTGATACATGTCATGCCGGCGCGCCCGCGAGGTCCAAAGGATGAGCCTTGGGCCGAGGGCCTGTCAAAGCTCGAAAAGCGTGAGATCGATGTCGCCGTGTTACCGGTGCAGGGGGTACCTCCTCGCTTTGAGGCCCGCCACCTCTATGAGGAGACCTTCGTCGTGGCAATGCGCTGCGGGCATCCGTTTGCTCGCAAGCCGAGCCTGGCGGCATTCTGTGCGTCGGAGCATCTCCTGGTGACGCTCAGCGGCGATGCTCATGGTTTTCTGGACGACATGCTCGCCAAGCGCGGCCGCAGGCGGCGCATCGCCCTTACCGTGCCGAGTTTCATGATGGCGCTCGCTCACCTTCCCAGCTCGGATCTCCTCGCTGTGTTGCCCCGCCGCCTCGTTCGGCAATATGCAAGCCGTTTTGGGCTGGTGGCCACCGAATTGCCGCTCGAGCGCAAGGCCGATCCGATCCAGGCGATCGCCACCAAGGCTGCGCTTATGGATGCTGGAGTGGCGTGGATTGTCGAGACCTTGGCCAATCTTTGCGGGTCGGACCGCGACAGTGATGAGGTGACTTAGGTCCGCCGGGCGAACAGGCAGGTCGGCCTCGAGGCGCAAGCGGCCATACCGCTCAAAGCTCATCTGCTCGCGCGACGGGGCAACTCTGCTTAGAGCCGCGCACTCGAAAATCAGGACTTGGCAGTCTGCCTGAGCGGGGGCTCGTCCAGGGCGATCGAATCGGCGGCGGGCTTGCCGTCGCGCCGGCGTTGGCGGCCATTGCCGTCGGCGTCCTTTATGCTGGCGCGCGGTACGGTGACGATCTCGCCGCGCTCGACCGCCAGTGCCACACTTCCGGTTTTCAGCGCCAGCGCATCGGCGCCGAACAGCTCGCGGCGCCAGCCCTTCAGCGCGGCAACGTCAGCCTCTCCGTCGAGGGCGATGCGATCGAGGTCATCGGAGGTGGCGATCAGCTTGGCGGCGACATCGGAGCGCGCCGATACGCTCTTTAGAAGCACGCGCAAGAGATCGGCAACGGCCGCCGCGGTCGGTGGCAAGGGCTCGCTCATCTGCAGCTTCGGGATATCCTCGGTGCGTCTGGCAAGGCCGCGCTTCACCGCCTCGATCAGCTCGCGCCCGCGCGCGGAGCGGGCAAAGCCCTCATGCACCGTGCGCAGCATACCAAGGCTTTCAACCGTTGTTGGCGCCTGGCTCACTACATCATAGATGGCGTCGTCCTTCATCACCCGGCTGCGCGGCACATTCTGGCTCTGTGCGACGCGCTCGCGCCAGGCAGCCACTTCCATCAGCACGGCGAGGTCGGTCGGCGAGCGCACGCGCAGCTTCAGCCGTTTCCAGGCGTCCTCCGGCGCGGTCGCATAGGTCTTGGGATTGACGAGCTGTGCCATCTCCTCGTCGAGCCAGGACGCCCGGCCTGTCACCTCCAGGCGCTCCTTCAGCTTCAGATAGATGCCGCGCAGATGCGTGACGTCGCCAAGCGCGTAATGCAGCTGCTTCTCGCTCAAGGGACGGCGGCTCCAATCGGTGAAGCGCGAGCTCTTATCGAGATTTTTGCGCAAGAGCCGCTTCACCAGCGCGCCATAGCTCGCGGCATCGCCAAAGCCGCATACCATCGCGGCGACCTGAGTGTCGAAGATCGGCAGCGGGATGGTACCCGCCATATTGTAGATGATTTCGATGTCCTGACGCGCGGCGTGAAACACCTTTGTCACGGCGCCGTTCCGCATCAGGTCGAACAGCGGCGTGAGGTCGATGTCGGGCGCAAGCGGATCGACCACGGCTTGCGCTTCCGGACCCGCGATCTGGACAAGGCAGAGTTTGGGCCAGAAGGTGGCCTCGCGCATGAACTCTGTATCGACGGCAACGAAGTCGGCTTTGGCAAGCGTATGGCAGACGGCGGCGAGGTCGTCGGTTGAGCGGATAGGCGTAATCTCATTCATCATTGTTGGTATACATGAGCGTGGCAATCTTGTCCCCTGTTATAGCCCTCGCCTTGACAATCGCCATAGCTCATGCGCTTCTCGCCCCAGCCACTCCCGTTAGCGCGCGCGGCTCGCGGCCGCCCGGGCTTACAGAATTTCGGAAAGCTCAGCATGAACAAAACGGCGACCAAAGCGGCTCCCAGGGAAAAGAGCGCGGCAGGAAAGAAAAGCAACTCCGGAGCGGCAGCCCCCGCGGCCGGGACCGAAGCACAACATCCCTATCGTAGCCATACATGCGGGGCCTTGCGCAAGGATGATGTCGGCACGCAGGTGCGGCTTTCCGGTTGGGTGCACCGCGTCCGCGACCATGGCGGCCTGTTGTTTATCGATCTGCGCGACCATTACGGCGTCACCCAATGCGTGGTCGAGCCGGACAGTCCTGCCTTCAAGGCGGCAGAGCAAGTGCGTGCCGAATGGGTGGTCCGGGCCGAAGGCAAAGTCGTCGCGCGCACGCCCGACACCGTCAACCCCAATATGCCGACCGGCGAGATCGAGCTGCGGATCGAGAAGCTGGACGTGCTCTCCGAGGCGGAGGACCTGCCGCTGCCGGTATTCGGCGAGCCGGAATATCCCGAGGAGACGCGGCTGAAATACCGTTTCCTCGATCTGCGCCGCGACAGCCTCCACGCAAACATCATGAAGCGGTCGCAGATCATCGCCTCGATCCGCAACCGCATGAACGCGGCGGGCTTCTTCGAATTCCAAACGCCGATCCTGACCGCCTCCTCGCCAGAGGGCGCGCGCGATTTTCTCGTCCCCTCGCGCATCCATCCGGGCAAGTTCTACGCCCTGCCGCAGGCACCGCAGCAGTTTAAGCAGCTGATCATGATCGCCGGCTTCGACCGCTATTTCCAGATTGCCCCGTGCTTTCGCGACGAGGATGCCCGCGCCGACCGCTCGCCCGGCGAGTTCTATCAGCTCGACATCGAGATGAGCTTCGTTGAGCAGGAGGATGTGTTCGGCGCCATCGAGCCGGTGCTTCTCGGTCTGTTCGAGGAGTTCGCCGCTGGCAAGCCGGTGTCGCAGCGCGTCCCGCGCATTCCCTATGATGAGGCGATCGCCAAATACGGCTCCGACAAGCCGGACCTGCGCAACCCGATCGTGATGGCCGACGTCAGCGAGCATTTCCGCGGCTCCGGCTTCAAGGTGTTTGCGGGCATGCTGGAGCGCGATCCCAAGGTGCGCGTCTGGGCGATCCCGGCGCCGGGCGGCGGCAGTCGCGCCTTCTGCGACCGGATGAACAGCTGGGCGCAGGGCGAAGGCCAGCCGGGGCTGGGCTATATCTTCTTCCGCGAAGGCGAAGCCGCCGGTCCGATCGCCAAGAATCTCGGGCCCGAGCGCACGGAGGCGTTGCGCGGCCAGCTCGGTCTGAAGGAAGGCGATGCGGTGTTCTTTGCCGCGGGGGACCCGGCCAAGTTCTACAAATTCGCGGGCGAGGCCCGCAACAAGATCGGCAATGATCTGAACCTCACGCAGAAGGACCAATTCGAGTTCTGCTGGATCACGGATTTCCCGTTCTATGAGTGGAACGAGGACGAGAAGAAGATCGATTTCTCGCACAACCCGTTCTCGATGCCGCAGGGCGGGATGGAGGCGCTCGATACCGCCGAGAAACAGGGGACCGACGCGCTGCTCGGGCTGAAGGCCTATCAATACGACATCGTCTGCAATGGCGTGGAGCTGTCGTCGGGAGCGATCCGGAACCATCTGCCGGAGATCATGTACAAGGCCTTCGCTATCGCCGGCTATGGCCCGGAGGTGGTCGACAGCCGCTTCGGCGGCATGATCCGCGCGCTCAAATGCGGCGCCCCGCCTCATGGCGGTGTTGCCCCCGGCATTGACCGTATCGTGATGCTGCTCTGCGGCGCGGAAAACCTGCGCGACGTGATCATGTTCCCGCTCAACCAGAAGGCGGAAGACCTGTTGATGGGTGCGCCCTCGGAGGTCTCGGCCAGGCAGCTTGCCGAGCTGCATATCCGCCTTAACCTGCCGAAGAAGTGAGGCTCGAGCCGAGGAGCCGCCGGCGGTGTTTTGTTCGCAACGGGGGAACACAATGAGGCGTTCTGCGATTCCGCTCGGCGCAGCGCTGCTCGCCTTCAGTCACAGCGCCGCCATGGCGAGCTGCATTCCTTTGCACAGCGAAGTGGTCAGCCTGGGTGAGAAAGCGGCACGGTTCTACTCCGATCGCAGCCTCCAGGGCGGGATCGAGGCGGAGCGGCAACGCCTCGCAAGTATGGCGCTCGCCCCCGGGCGCGTCACCAAGACGATGAATTGCGCGCCTTATCCGAACCTGCTCGGTGCCGACGAATGGCGCTGCACCGGCGAGGCGAAGGTGTGCACGAAATAGCTCGCTGCTGCGGGATCGCTCTGGCCGGTGGATCAGCCGATTGGTGCTTATTGTGCGCGCCTTACCCGTAGAATAGAGTGCGCTCCTCAACAATCCTACGGGGGATTACCATCATGTTGCGTTCGATGATTGTGGCTGTCGCTTGCCTGTCCGCTGCTGCGCTTGTAGCTGGCGGCGCCGAAGCCAAAAGCAGCTGCGTGAAGAAGGCCGGCGAAGGCTGGGGCATTACCAGGGGCATCGCTGAATTTCAGTCCTTCGAGATCATTCAGCAGGTGACCGGCAACTGGCCGTTCCAGACCGACAACATTTCCAAGCCGGTCTATCGCTGCAAGGGCGGCGATGGCGACTGGACCTGCGTTGCCCACGCGACCGTGTGCAAGAAGGTGTAAAGCGCCGTACATGATGCGAGCGCCCGGACCCTGCGCCCGGGCGCTTTTTGCTTTGGCCCGGCTGTTTATGTGGCGATGATATGCCAACTCTCGCACGGAGACAGCAGGTGTGCCCATCCGATCTGGCCGAATTGCGCAGCGGCGGAAAGCCCGCTCTTGCCGCCGCGCTCGCGCTCGTCGAGGAGCGGCCGGGCTCCGAAGCAGCCGTTCGCCTGCTGGAGCAAGCCTATCGCGCGCCGCTTGGCTTGGTAATCGGGCTGACCGGGCCGCCGGGCGTCGGCAAATCCACTCTGATCAACGATCTCATCCGCCGCTGGCGGGGGAAAGCGCTGCGGGTCGGGGTGATCGCGGTCGATCCCTCATCCCAGCGCACCGGTGGGGCGCTGCTCGGCGACCGGATACGCATGCGCACCGATCCCCATGACGATAGCGTTTTCGTGCGCTCGCTTGCCGCGCGCGGCCGGCTCGGGGGGCTTGCGGAGCTGACTTACCCTGCCGTCGTGCTGATGCGGGCGCTTTTCGACCGGGTGTTGGTGGAGAGTGTCGGCGTCGGTCAGTCGGAGGCGGAGATTTCCAATGTCGCCGACCGTGTCGTGCTCTGTGTACAGCCGGGCTCCGGCAACTCCCTGCAATTCATGAAGGCCGGCATCATGGAGATTCCCGATATTGCGGTGGTCACCAAAGCCGATACCGGCGCGGCAGCAAGCCGGGCGCTTGCCGACCTTAAAGGCGGCTTAAGCCTTGCCGCCGGCAGCGCCATACCCTGCATTGCCGTGTCGGCGGCAACCGGCGAGGGAATGGGGGCCTTCGTCGCGGAATTGGCCCGCCAGATCGAGACGGCGGCCTTATTAGCCCGACGGCACGCCCAGGCCGAGAGCTGGCTTCGCGCCGCGATCGGCCATCGGTTCGGCGAGGAGGGGCTGAATGCAGCCCGAGACGCTCTTGCTCTCCCCGCCGATGCCGCGCCCTTCGGTGCAGCGCGCGCGATCGCCGCAGCCATGCATGTCGATTTCCGGCCGACCTGACGGCCCTCATGCGAACAGCATTCGTGCGAGATTACCGCGGCGCCAGAAATTGCTCGCCGGGCAGCAGCTCGTACGGTCCGGCCCAGCCGGGCATTGCGCGCAGCCTTTCCTTCCATGCGTGAATGCCGGGATGGCTCTCAGCAAAATCATAGCCATGCTCTTCCTGCGGATAGAACATATAGCCGGCAAGTGAAATGTCGGCGATGGTCGGGCGGTCGCCGAGAAGGAACGAACGGCTCGCAAGCCGCTTGTCGACGATCGCGAACACGCCGTCGGCACGGCCCTTGAGGAAGGCAAGCACCGCCGGATCACCGACCTGCGGCGTGAGGGAACGCATGAACCGGTAAGTGGCGAAGTAGCTGGAGAATTTGTGATTGTCGAAGAACATCCAGCGCAGGACTTCGATCTCCTCGTCGGCATCTGCCGGCGCGAATTTGCCCAAGACTCGCGAAAGATAGACCAGTATCGCGCCGGACTGGCTGAGCCGCTCGCCGTTATGCTCGAGCACCGGTACCTCGCCCATCTCGCTAACCGCCTCGCGCCATTCGGGGCGCCGGCCCTCGCCGTTGAAGAAATCGACGAAGACCGGCTCCCATTCAACGCCGCTGAGCGCCAGCATTAACGCGACTTTGTAGGCGTTCCCCGACTGGGAGAAGCAGTGAAGCTTGAAATCCGGCATGGCATCCCTCGCATGAGCACAGGTTCCTGGACTAAGCCAGGTTAAGCCATGATGAGGCAGACAGCAGACCGAATCCAGTGTGGCGCCTCGCAATTGCCGACCAATTTCCCAGCTCGGTCCATAGTCGGCATTTGCGGGACGGACACTAGCGCGGCAGTTGGAACTTCACTGTCAGCTGCTCGGGTGCTTCGCCGGTGAAGGCGGAGCGATAGCAGGTAGCGATGCCTTCGGAGCGCAGCAAGTCTTCGGCCTGCTGACGAAACACCACGCCCAGATTGGCGACGACATCATTGCCCTTGTCGCGCTGCTTCTGGATGATGCGCAACACCGCCGCCCGGCAAGGCTCGACGGTACCGACCGACAAATAGAGGTACAGATGGACGGCGGCCACGACGGCAAGGACGATAAGCAGGAGGGTGAAGATCGCGCGCATAGAATCCCCGTTTTTTTAACGCCTTAGATCGAATCGCAAAAGCGGCGGCTTTTTCAGAGCCGCCACGTCTTGGCAAGATGCTTTTAATACAGCGCGGCTTAGGGCGCTACATGTCGGTGCCGGGCATTTTCGGCATGTGCGAGGCGACGTTCTGTGCGGACTGCTGCACCACCGTCGTGGTCAGCTCGCGCAGCTCCTCAAGCTGCTTGGCGAAGGTGTCCATCAGCTCGCGCGCATGGGCATTTTGCAACTCGAGCACATCGCTGAACTGTTTGGCGTCCGCCAGCTTCATCGCAAAGCGGAAATTGGCCTCCGCATTCATGCGCGTGAATTCGGCGATCTTATCGTTGAGCTGCTTCAAGCCTCCGGTGGTGCCTGTGGTAGACCCCTCGAAACTCGACATGGTCTTCTGGCTGGCGGAAATAAACGTTTCGAAAGCTTTGCGCGCCTGATCGATGCTGGCTTTCATGATGCTGCGGACCAACTCCGGCATCTCTGCGAACTGCGGCATGTCCTGCATGGGGAAGAACCTCCGTCTGGTCGGGTAAAGCGCTACTGGCCGAGTTGAGACCGCTCGCTTGTCTGGGCGACGTCATGCTCGGGGGCGCTGGCGGGATCTTCGAGGTGAATGAAACGGCGGCGCCCCCTTATGCAACTTTCCTGGGACTCGGTCAGAAGTCAACGGTGGCTTGCGCAATAATGAGCATTATTCGCTAGCCTTGGCTGGTCGGCGGAAACCGATCGCTAGCGAAGCTTGCGGGATCATCGAAATCGGTGAGAATTCCCACCGAGCAACCTTCGACTTCGAGAACCCTCGTTTCGGGATCGGCCAGCAGGGAGCGCGCTCCGCGATCGCCGCTCAGGCGGGCAAGGACAGGAAAATCGCGCGCGCGAAACAGCACGGGATGTCCCCGCTGCCCGCCATGCGAGGGAACGCAGATCGCCTGTCCATTGTGGCCGTGAAAGGCATCGGCGAGCCGCTGATAATCGGCGCGCGTCACGAATGGCATATCCGCCAGCACAACGAACGCACCGGCGAGCCCGGGATCGAGCGCCGCGGCGCCCTTAGCCAGCGAGACGCCCATCCCTTCGCTTGCGCGATCATTGCGCAGGATCGTTGCCGAGGTCGGAAACAGGGGCATCAGGGGCTCTGCCGATTCGCCCGCGACAATGATGAGCTGCCCGGCGCCGAGCTCACCGAGCGTGGCCAGCGCATGGGCGATCAGCGGCTGGCCTTGCAGCGGCTTGAGCAGCTTATTCTCGCCGCCCATGCGGCGGGAGAAGCCGGCGGCAAGGAGGATAGCGGCGAGGTTGGCAAATGGCGTCATCGCACGGCAGATTGGCGCTGCCGCAGCGAAGTTGCAAGCCCGCTTCGGCAAAAATGCCCTTCTGGCCCTAAGGCACGCCCTTGGGGCCTAATTCCTTTTCTTCGCGCGGCGGTTGACTTGGCGGGCGTTCGCGGTCGCGTTCCTTCTCCTGCCGGTCTCGCTCGCTGGTCTGCTCGCGCAGATCCTTCTCCACGACTTCACGCGATCCTTCGGCAGGATCATCCTTCGGGTTGCGATCAGGAGCGGTCATGGCAGTTTCCTCCGGTAAATCGTGCAGCGCGTCGGTTTATTCCTTGGCTGACCCGGGTTCGGCCTGCTTGCGGTGCTGTTCGGCCAGGATTGTCGAGGGCGTCACCGAAGCGAGAGAGGTTTGCAGCTTGTTCTTCCATCCGCTCACCACGTCGGCATCTCCGCGCATCATGGCCTCGAACCCGTCCTTGGCGACATCGCCCGCATCGGCCTTTTCGCTTTGGCCGAGCTTGGTGTCCATCAGATCCGCGCGCTCGAAGAATTCCGTCGCGGTTGCGCCCGGCATTAGGCAGGTCACCGTCACGCCGGTGTCCTTCAGCTCGTTGCGGATGGCGGCAGCGAAAGAGTCGATAAACGCCTTGGAGCCGTTATAGACCGCCTGGAAGGTACCGGGCATGTATCCGGCAATAGACCCGGTGATCAGGATGCGGCCCTTACCAGCCTGCTGCATGTCGCGCCCGATCCTTTGAACGAGATAGAGCGTGCCGGTGATATTGGTGTCAATCACGTGACGGACCTGCTCGAAATCCTGGTCCAGGAAGGCATGACCTAGTCCACGTCCGGCATTGGCGAGCAGCGCTTCGACGGGCCGGCCAAGGCGCTGCGTGGCCTGATAGAGCTCGTCGACGCCTTGCTCTGTGGCCAGGTCGGCCTGGACCGCCTCGACTGTTGCGCCAGGCGCACGCAGAGCGTTTGCCGCCTCATTGATCTCCGGTTCATCAGCAGCAATGACCAGATCGAAGCCATTGTCCACGCAGCAGCGCGCGAGTTGAAAGCCGATCCCGGTCGATGCGCCGGTGACGACTGCGAGAGGCCGTTCAGCCATGGTCCTACTCCGTCCTTTGGAATAAAGCGGGAGGCCTATGCCCGTTTCGCTGCGGCCTTGGATGCTGTTGCCCTTGAGGTTTTTACCGCCGCAGAGGTTGCTTTTGTCGCCGCAGAGGTCGCTTTTGCTGCGCCTCGCATCTGCTCCGGCGCACGCTTGAAGCCGCTGCGGTCGCTGTAGTCGCGCCGCGGCAGGCTACGGTACTCCCGCTGCTCCTCCAGATTGCGCGCGCAGATATAGTCCACGACCGTGATCGCGGCGACCGAGAGAAAGGCGGCCGTCGCGCTGCCGCGGCGCGGATTTCTCGGCCCGAGTGAAAGCAGAAGGGCCGTCAGGTCGAGCGCATCGCCGGCAACGCGCGCCCACACCCACGGAGTGGGATTGTCCGAGGCCAGAATGCCGAGCCCGGCGCCGATCTCGCGCAGGCCGAAACCGCGCACCAGGGTGTTGTGCTCGCGCATGCCAAGCGAGCGGTTCAGCGTACCGGGGGCGAGCAGCTCAGCCGCGCCAAGGCCGATGCTGAACCAGCCAAGACCTCTCGCCAGCTTATAGGAGAGCGTGTTGTACATAGCTTTTCCTCCAATGATCAGGGCTTGAGAACGACTTTGATGCAGCTGTCCTCTTTGTCGCGGAAGGTCTTGTACATCCCCGGCCCCTCTTCCAGGGGGACGGTGTGGGTGATGACAAAGGAGGGGTCGATCTGGCCTTCCTGGATGCGGCGCAGGAGGTCGTCGGTCCAGCGGTTCACATGCGTCTGGCCCATCTTGAAGGTCAGGCTTTTGTTCATCGCGGCGCCGAACGGAATCTTGTCCAGCAGACCACCATAAACTCCGGGAATGGAGAGGATGCCTGCCGGGCGGCAGACATAGATCATCTCGCGAAGCACATGCGGACGATCTGTCTCAAGCATCAGCTTTTGCTTGGCGGCGTCATAGAGCGAGTCGATCGAGCGTGAGGCATGGGCCTCGAGGCCAACGGCGTCGATGCACTTCTCCGGGCCCTTGCCATTCGTCAGCTCGGAAAGCCGCTCCAGCACGCTCTCGTCGTCGAAATTGATCGGGATGGCGCCGCCGGCTTCGGCCATCTGCAGCCGCTCCGGCACGTTGTCGATGCAGACCACCTGCTTGGCGCCCATCATGATGGCGCTGCGCACACAGAACTGCCCGACCGGCCCTGCGCCCCACACCACGACGGTATCGGTCGGCTCGATATCGCAATTGGCCGCTGCCTGCCAGCCGGTTGGGAAGATATCGCCGAGGAACAGCACCTGCTCGTCGCTCAAGCCGTCTGGGATCTTAACCGGTGCAACATCGGCAAAGGGGACGCGCACATATTCGGCCTGTCCGCCAGGATAGCCGCCGGTGAGGTGCGTGTAGCCAAACAGGCCTGCCGTGGTGTGACCGAATACCAGATCGCCGGCCGTCTTATTGCGGTTCGTGCGCTCGCAAACCGAATAATTGCCGCGCTTGCACTGATCGCATTCGCCACAAATGATGGTAAACGGCACCACCACCCGGTCGCCGACCTTCAGCTTCTTGTTCTCCTTGCCGACCTCGACCACCTCGCCCATGAACTCGTGGCCCATGATATCGCCGGATTCCATGCCGGGCATGTAGCCGTCATAAAGGTGCAAATCAGAGCCGCAGATCGCGCAGCTCGTCACCTTGATGATGGCATCGCGAGGCTCCTCGATTTTCGGGTCGGGAACAGTGTCGCAGGTAATTTTTTCCTTGCCGTGCCAGCACAGCGCCTTCATGAAACTCTCCCTTGGGGGCTTAGCGGTTGCGGGCGGTCGCGGCGCAGGTCCGCACCCTGCCAACGAGATGGAAAAGCCTTTTGTTCCGCGAGCTGAGAGGGTTTCCTCGCCCTGCTTATTTGCAGGGCGCGCGGCCGCCATCGTCGGTCGTCCGCGCAAGGCTTCATTGCGGCGCGGCGTTTCTCACCGGCCGGGGCTTGGTCTTATAGGCATTGACGGAGAGTTATCGGGCGCGCGAGCGGCGGCCGGGTAGGTCCAGCCGCTCAGTTTGACGCGAGCTTGCGCTCCCAGCTGAGGGCATGCTCGACGATCAGCGCAAGATCATCGCGCTGTGGGCGCCAGCCGAGCACCTCGCGGGCAAGGCTGGGATCAGAGATCAGCTCCGCCGGATCGCCGGGACGGCGTTCTTTCAGCTGCACGGGGAAATCCACGCCCGAAACGCGCTTCACCGTGTCGATCACTTCAAGCACGGAATAGCCGCGACCATAGCCGACATTCATAACCCGCGAGTTCCCGCCGCCGCGAAGATAGCGCAGCGCGTCGACATGGGCATCTACCAGATCGGTGACATGGATGTAGTCGCGCAAGGCGGTGCCATCGCGCGTCGGGTAGTCGGTGCCAAACACATCCAGATGGTCCCGCCGGCCGAGCGCCGTCTGGCAGGCGATCTTGATCAGATGGGTGGCCTTCGGATTGGATTGGCCGGTGCGTCCGCTCGGGTCGGCGCCGGCGACGTTGAAATAGCGCAGCACACAGAAAGTGAGGTCATGCGCGTGGGCGGTGTCGGCCAGCATCCGCTCGGTCATCACCTTGGAGGCGCCATAGGGCGAGATCGGATCGATGCGGCAGCTCTCCCTGAGCGGCATCGGCTCGGTTGGCGAATAAACGACCGCGGTGGAGGAGAAGATGAAATGCTTCACCCCATGCGCGACGGCTGCGGCCAGCAGCGTGCGCGACTTCACTGTATTGTTGAGATAGTAGCTCAAGGGATCGGCGACCGATTCCGGCACGACGATCGAGCCAGCGAAATGGATGATCGCCTCGACGGCATGCTCCCGGAAAATCTCCGCAAGCAGGCGCTCATCGCCAATATCACCGTGATGGAATGCCGCTTGGGGCGCCACGAGCCGCTTCTGCCCGGTTGAGAGGTTGTCCAGCACCACAACCGATTCGCCGCTATCGGCCAGCGCGAACACCATATGGCTGCCGATATAGCCGGCGCCACCGGTCACCAAAATCGCCATTCTTGTTTTCCTTAGTCGTCGCGATAAATCCGTTCGCGACGTTCGTGGCGTTCCTGAGCCTCTAAACTGAGCGTTGCGATCGGGCGGGCATCGAGACGCTTCAGGCCAATTGGTTCACCGGTTTCTTCGCAATATCCATAAGTGCCATCATCGATCCGCTCCAGAGCCGCATCGATTTTGGCTATTAATTTACGCTGACGGTCCCGCGCTCTCAGCTCAAGGGCACGGTCGGTCTCTGAGCTCGCACGATCCGTAATGTCGGGATGCTGCTCTGACTCCTGCAGATTCTCGAGGGTTGTCCGGCTGGATTGCAGAATTTCGTTTTTCCATTCAAGCAGCCGCTTGCGGAAATAGTTCCGCTGCCGCTCATTCATGAACGGTTCGGCTTCCGACGGCCGATAGTCGTCCGGCAGATCAAAGCCGCCCATGGACTACCTCTTTATGAAGATCGGGATGCCACGATGAAGTCTGCAAATGCTGCACAGTCAAACATTACTCCGGCTAGCCCGGCCCCCCATCTGCAGCGCACGCCACGTATTTAGACGGATATGTTTGCAAGTCAAGATGAACTGTCACGCCTCCAGCAGCGCGCCGGCGGCGTGGTGATCGAGGGGCAAATAGACCGGCAAGAATACCGAATAGTTCCAGCGCTCAGGCGACGCGCCGAGGGCGTTCCGGGCCGTCGTCTTCGTAGGCGGGATCGGCCCAGTTCTCGTCCTCGGGCAGGTGAACATCTGCCAGCGGGCGCGTCACACCATCGGTATAATGGGCAAACAGCCGGCCGCGCGAGGACATTGAGATGCCGGTGAAGGAGCCGCCGGCCGACCCGTTGGCATTGGCCTCAAGCACCTTGACCAGTCCGCTACGATCAGCGAACTGAGTGATGCCGCCTGCGCCGAATATTAGGGAGAGATTGCCTAGTCTTAGGCCGTCCACGGTGACATCGAAAATGGGGATCGAATTGGCCGATGTCATCAGCCGCCCGTCGGCCTCGAACGACAGGGTATGGCCGCTATTCTTCCAGGCGACTTCGCCGCCCCGCGGGTCGCGGCGCGTGCGGTAGAACAGGTTCCACGAATCGCAGCCGGCCGAGCGCAGCGAGCCGACCTTGGCCCAGCGCAAGACCAACGGCACCTTGATGCCGTCGCGGCCAAACACCGTGATCGAGCCGCCAGAGAGCGAGCAGGCGAGAAACTTCACGCCGTCATCGCCCAGCACGATGCCTGAGCCCTGCGCGGAAGGGTCGCGGGCCAGTTGCGTCCTGTCGAGCAACTCGCTGTCAGACGTCTCGAAATCGGCATTGGCGGTGAGCGGAAAGGAGGGCAGGTTGGCGCGATAGACCACCCAATCGGTTGCCGAGGGCGGGGCCGGATCGGGGCTGATTCGCAAGATCTCCGGCTCGCTGCCAACCCGCCGTCCCTCGGAGTCGAGCGGCAGGCCGAGCACGAACTGGCCGCGGCCATTGATCAGATAACCGTCCTCGCTGAGCGCGAGATTGTCGTCGCTGGAGCGCAGGCAAGGCCCGAACAGCGGCGCGCCGCGTGGCGAGGCACCGGTCTGATTCGCCACGATAAACAGCGCCGGCGGCTCGGCATAGCTCTCCGCCGCCACATCATCTTCCTCCCACGAATAGCTGAGATCCGGCTCGGCCGGCAGTTCGCTACCTGGATCGTATGAGTGCGATGGAGACCGCGTCCCCGGAACTGAAGTAATGGTTTCCATGAGACCCATGGCACAGCCTCCTAACGTAACCTCCTCTTAACCTCCGCCAACAATGGAAAGGAAAGGTAAACGCGCCGCCGCGCTTCCTGCGATTTTTGGCGAAAAGACCGGACGCTATCGGCTTCTCCTGAAGTCAGAGCCGGGCAATGCAGCCTTGTCAGCCCCGTGCGCTCTACCGTAAACCTGGACGAGACATTAACGGGCAGGACCGCTCATGCGCTTTAAAGGCACCTCAACCTATGTCGCCACGGACGATCTGCGCATCGCCGTCAATGCCGCGATCGCGCTGGAGCGGCCTTTGCTGATCAAGGGCGAGCCCGGCACCGGCAAGACGATCCTGGCGCATGAGGTCGCCAAAGCCATCGGCGCCCCGTTCATCGAGTGGCACATCAAGTCAACCACCAAGGCGCAGCAGGGGCTTTACGACTACGACGCCGTCAGCCGCCTGCGCGACAGCCAGCTCGGCGATGAGCGGGTAAAGGACATCCGCAATTACATCCGGCAGGGCAAGCTGTGGGAGGCGTTCACCGCCGATCAGCGGCCGGTCCTCCTGATCGACGAGATCGACAAGGCCGACATCGAGTTCCCCAATGACCTGCTCCAGGAGCTCGACCGCATGGAGTTCCATGTCTATGAGACGGGCGAAACGGTGAAAGCGCGCCAGCGCCCGATCGTGATCATCACCTCCAACAATGAGAAGGAGTTGCCCGACGCGTTTCTGCGGCGCTGCTTCTTTCACTACATCAAGTTTCCCGATCACGACACCATGACGCAGATTGTCGAGGTGCATTTTCCCGGCTTGAAACAGCGCCTGCTGCGGGAAGCGCTCACGATCTTCTTCGACATGCGGGAGATCCCGGGCTTGAAAAAGAAGCCCTCGACCTCGGAACTTCTGGATTGGTTGAAGCTTCTGCTGAACGAGGACATCGATGCCGAAACGCTTCGCCAGCGCGACTCAACGAAAGCGATACCGCCCCTCTATGGCGCGCTTCTCAAGAACGAGCAGGATGTCCATCTGTTCGAGAAGCTTGCCTTTATCGCACGTCGCAAGGACGGATGAGATTTTGCCCGGTTCACGTGCTATTCATGGTCACTCAGGCAGAACATGCGGCATTTCTGGGAGAATGGCTATGCGCAGCTTTCTGACGCTCGCAGCCCTTTCGGCGCTCGCACTCGGCACGCCCGCCCAAGCGGCAAGCGGCAGCATCTGGGACCACAACGGCTCGAAAGTGACGCTGGAGGAGAACGGCGACAAGCGCAAGCTTGTCTATTCCGAGCCGCGCGAGGGGCTCGACAAGGCCGGTATCCGCCAGGGCACGGTGCTGTTCAACGGCGAGAAGAAGCCAAATGGCCGCCTCGCGGGCTTTGCTAAGATTTTTAAAGGCGGCTGCAACGCCGTCGATTATTTCGTCGAGGGCACGTTCAACGAGCGCAAGGGCGAGATCGTCCTACAGGGCCAGGCCCCGGTGTTCGCCTCAGGACAGGGTTGCCAAGTGAGCGGCTACTCGGATTCGAGCCCGGCATCGACGCTCACCTTCAGCAAGATCGGCGATGCTCCGCCGGAGAGCGCGGCCGTTGCGCAGCGCCCGCCTGAGCCGGAAATCGAGCAGGGCGATGGCGGCCGTGACGACGATTATCTGCCGCCTTCACAGCGGGGCCGCTCGGCGTCGCGTTCCGATGAGGGAGCCGATCAGCCCCCGGTTCGGCGCGATCAACCGCAAGGCGGCACTGCCTCGCGTGATCGCAATCCGGACACGCCGAACCGCAATCGCTCCGCCACTGCCGATGAGGATGATCAGCAGGAGGGCGGCGGCTATGCAGCGCCGCGCGACCGCCGTGATTATGATCGCGATCCCTATTACCAGGACCGCCGTTACAGCCGCGCTCCCGATCCTTATGGCGACCGCTATCGCCGGCGCTATGACCCGGACGACGAAGTGTCTCCCGACGATGACGAGGACGCCGACACCTACGTCTATGAACGGCGGCGCTGGCGCTCCCCCATCTGGGGCTATTATCGCCGGCCCTGGTGGGATCGTTAGACGAGGTTAACCGCTCGGCCGAAACAGCCTAATAGTCGGCCGATCTGGCACCGGCCAACGCCGGGACGAAGCGGTCAGATGCCTCTCAATGGCGGCGACGAGGCGCAAGCGGCTCTCCCGATCGTGGCGGCTCGGTGCCTGTCGGGCGGCAGCCGAAAGCGTTAACCGACCATTCACCACATCCTCAATCTTCGCCCCAACTTTATCCCCGCCCCCTCCTCCCGCACATACACTCGGCCCGTTCCTTCCCCTGAGGGACGCACGGGCACTCGAGACCGTCTCACCGTGGGGGAAGGAAGCGGTGCCTGAGGAATCCGCAAGGGATGGCTGGACGGAACGAAGCGCGGGCTCAGAGGAGCCGGTTAGGTAACAGAGGCCGGTCTTGCGGTTGGAGTAACGATCCTGAACTCAGGGGTTCGTGACTGCCCCCCTGTTTGCTGGGAAGCGCAGGGCGTACGTACATCCGGCCATGCTAGGGATGTGCGATGTGTAGGGAAGAGGCAGCAGGGAGCCATAATATCACCGTGCGCGGGCGGCCTATTAGGGCCACCCACAAAAAACAAAAGCGACGGCCCGAGCGGCCGCCCGCGCGTCCCTCACCCCCACGGGTCGAGGATGGAACTGACGGAAAGCCTCGCGGGCCAGGCCCGGCGAGGGGAATTGTTGCGTGCTTTTACGATTGGGCACAGAGCACATCGGCTGCCGGCCGTATTGCACGCCGTAACGTTCGGCCCGGAATGCAAGGTGACAGATAACCGGGAATCGCTGCCGGTTACTCTTGAGCGCCTGCTGAAAGGAGCAAAGCATTGACGGGTTTGCGGTTGCCACTTCGCCATGGACCGAAGCTGGTGCAAGCCTTTCGAATGACGGCATCCAGCCTGGCCGCGTTTGCCTTGGCTCAGGCCCTGGCACTACCGCAGGGGTTCTGGGCCGTGATCACTGCCCTGATCGTCACCCAAAGCAATGTCGGCGGCTCGCTCAAGGCTGCGTTTGACCGGTTCATCGGATCGGTATTCGGTGCCGTTTATGGCGCCGCCATCGCCTTCGTCATTCCGCATGAGCACGCGTTGGCGCGCGCAGCCGCTCTGGTCGTGGCTGTTGCGCCGCTGTCCTTTATGGCCGCTTTTTCTGCGGGCTTTCGTGTGGCACCGATTACCGCGATCATCGTTCTTCTCAGCACGACGGGTGCGAACTTGGGTCCGTTTGGCTTCGCGCTCGACCGCGTTCTCGAAGTCGGCCTCGGCTGTGCGGTCGGCCTTTTGGTTTCTGTTCTGATTGTCCCAGCCCGCGCTTCCCGCCTGGTGCTCGAAACAGCTGCCCAGGTCACCCGGTTACTGGCGGAGCAGCTCGAAGCACTCGCAAGGCCAGGCGAGCAGGCTCAGGCCGACCTTATTTCGCTCGCCGTAAAAACGCGCCAGGCCCTCTCCAGACTGGAAATCTTGGTGGGTGAGGCAGCTCGCGAACGGCGCAGCCGGCTTTCAGATGCACCCGATCCCGAGCCCTTGTTCCGCACCCTCATGCGCCTGCGCCACGACGTGGTCATGCTCCGCCGCACGGTGCGCGAGCCGGAGCACGAGATATTGCGCGGCCATGTGGCGCAGCCCTGGTCGCGCGCAGTCCAAACCGGTGCCACGATCCTGAACGATGTCGGTCGTTCCCTGGTCGAGGGACAAGCGCCGAAACCTTCGGGGGAGATGGCGACCACCGTCGGCGATTATCGATCGGCTCTGGACGAGCTGACGCGAGAGCTGGCCGATCCTCTGCCGACCGATGCAACCTGGCGGCTGTTTGGCGCCGGTTTTGCCCTGGAGCAGTTCCGGCGCGACCTGGATGATCTGACAGAGCGCGCGCAGGAGTCCTCGTCCAGGCAAAACGGAGATACGCCAGCATGACACGCCGCCACCTGGACCAGCGCGCGCTCAAGTTCGGCTCCTTCGGGCGAACCCCTAGATTCGTAGATAGCCGCGTTGGCAAGACGCAGACGCTGCTGAGGACTGTCGCCGTCACGCCGAAGGCCGTGGCAATGCTCTCCTCGCCCTCGCCTTTGTCGCCCAGCGCGGCGAAGGCGCGGAATTGGTCGAGTGGACGCAGCAGTGGCACAGTCGCATTATAGCCGTGAGCAAGGCCGGTTGCCGGTTTGCTATGCCGTGACTGTCCTCTGTTGTCGCGCAGGCGATAGAAACCAGAGCACAGCGGCAACTAACAATAGTGCGGGCACGTCCCCCATAAGGTGACCTAACTCGTGTCCGTCATTGACGGACTGGGCGGCCATGATGCCGGCGTGCACGACGCTCGACCAGATGGTGAACGAGATCAGGCTCCGATGCTCCGATGGATTTCGAGCTGCGGCGATCAGGAAGGCCCCGAGGACTGCATAGATCCCGCAGATCATCTGCAAGTAGTATCTGCCTTCACCGCCGTGCCACACCCAACCCGACGGCCAAAACAGGCCTAACGGGTAGATGAGGAAGAAGATTGCACCGAATACCACAAGTGCAATCTTGAGAAGCTTTTCCCTCGTGCTGTCGTCCATGCTGAAACCTCTTTTACGGGAGAGTTCTCTCCCTTTGGCACATGACCCAGAGCACGCCTTGCGCTGAGCCCTTGAATGCATCGAGCCCGGGATCTGCTAACCCACATTCGCAAGGACAGCGGCGTCTGGGCAATCATTTTCCAAAGAAAGCTCTGAATCAACGACCTTATGCACGCGTGGCAGTTCGGCTTTTGGCACAGAGCTGAAATCAAGACGGTGTGCAAATTCAGCACACACCGCAGTGGAGCCGGTCGAGTTTTCCATCGCGCGCTGGCGATCGGGCGCCGGATGGGAGTGCGCCCCTTATAGTCGGCTCGACCTGCAGGAAGAGACCGCTCGGGAAGCTCTCGTTTCGTGCTGACCACCCCGGCCCAGACGGTCGGCCTCTCGGCCGAGTTCGCCTCATCTCAGAATAAAGCCGAACGCGGCGCGAAACCAGCAATGCCTTCTGGACGACAACGACGTGATTTTCGCCGTTGCGGTGCTGCCACGAGACGCCGGTGAGGATATTTGTCGCCAGTCGGTAGGACTGGCGTGAGGCTGGCAAATTGATGTTTCCAACAATCAAACGTGGACGTCTCCGTGGGCGAGTTCGCCCTCGGCCCGGGCATGACGGAAGGTGGCGTAAGTGATCCACAAATAAAAAATACCGACCAGCACAACCACCATCCAGCCGTGCAACGGACCGAGCGCCGCATTGCCGAGCCACTCGCTCGCCGAATGCACAAACTCGACGTCGCCTCCGTTCGGTTGAAGCTTTGTCGAGGTGGTCTTAAGCAGCCAGGCTGCCAGGAGCACATAGAACATCCAGCAATAATTGCGGCGCAGGCGACGCGACATTGCCCGGGTGAAGCTGATCGCAAACACCGGTCGCCGCAGATCGTCGGCCAGCTCTCGCGTCCAATCGGGGTTAGCCTCCGGGATCGGCGAGAACAGCGCTGCAAAGTAATGGCGCTCCAGCCTGCGCACACGGCCCCTGTAGACGTCAAAGAACCGGTAGCGGCGCGATTCGATGGCGAGCAGCAGCATGACGAGGATCGCCGCAAACAACAGCACCCCATGATGCGCGGTAGGTGTCGAGAGGGAGACCGACAACATCGCGGCCACGACGGTAATGGCCCAATTGCTCGTCCTGTCGACACGATCACGCCAGCTCGTCATCCGTCCCATTTCGCCACGGTAGTAGTGGGCAATCAGGTTGACGCATTCCGTCCGGGTTGCCGGAAAAAGCAATTCTGCGCGCCCTAACGATGGAATAGAATCTTGCTCGGCTTGCATGGCATTTCCTCCACAATCGGTTCAAGTGGCCCGACAGCGCGGCAGTTCCTCCCGGTCGTACTGCGCGATGATCACTGAGCGATCAACAATGTGGGCGCCTTCATGGCCCGAACCAGTGCCGCGCTGCGCGAACCAAGGAACCGTGTCTCGCCTCGGCGCAAAGAAGCGCCGACAACGACGAGGTCGTATTTGCGAGCGGTGGCTGCGGCCCTGATCGCGTTCTCCGGTCGGGAGTTCCTGGCCGTGGCGGCTTCGACGTGAACCCCGCTTCGTTTGCCAAGACGACGGGCATCAACCAGGACGGACACGCCAACACGACGCGCACGTCCTCTCAGCATTTCGATATCGTCCCGCGGATCAAAGACGTGGAGCGCCGTCAGTTTCCCGCCGGTGGCCTTCGCCAAGGCGATCGCAAGCTCGATTGCTAGTCGGGCAGGTGAGGCGCCGCTGGTGGGAACCAGGATGTTGAGGGGACGGCCCGGCTTTCCCCGGAAGCGTCTCCCGTTCAGGGCAATCGCGACCGGCCCGTCGAAGGCTTTGAACAGGGCTTGCAACTGGTTTTCGAACCGGTGCGTGGTCATGGAGATCGGATGCTCGAGGCCAGCAAAAACGATGCTGTAAGCTTTGATCGCCTCTTTCTCCAGAGAATCCCCAGCATCGGCGGTCTTGGCATGTACGAACTCCGCCAACGCAACGGGCGGGGACGCATTGCGCTCATCGTTGTGAGGAACGAATGGAGCGTGGCCTATGATGGCTTGGGCCGCCTGCGTGACCGAACTGAGCCCCGTCTGTGGGTTATCCTCATCCTCGGACGCCTGCTCCATAACCGTCGTCATGACCCGTTGTCCGACCAAGAAAGTCCCGGCGACTTGAGCCGCAAGGGCAGCGTTTGCGCTCCGGTCGACGTAGAGCAGGGCACGCTCCATCTTGGGCACAGACTCACCTTCTTCCGCTTCCTCCTTCTCGAGCCGTCTTGCTTCTTCCTCGCGCAGCGGCACGCGCGCCAACACCCAGCGCAACGTGGGCGGCATCATCATGGTGGTGACGACCGCCATGGCGACGATCATGGTGTAGAGCTCGTTGCTGAGCACTCCCATCGACAGGCCGATGGTGGCGATAATGACCTCGGTCGAGCCACGAGCGTTGAGACCCGTCGCCAGGGCAAGGGATTCAAGTCCCGTGAGACCTCCCAGACGCCCACCGGCGAGTGCACCAATGAACTTACCGACGCTTGCGACTGCGATGATGGCGAGCGTAAAGCCCAGCAGAGTGGGATCTATGAGGGTTCTCAGATCCATGCCTAAACCGGCAACGGCGAAAAACACGGGGCTGAAGAATGCGATAATGAAGCCCCGCACCTGGCCTTCGATGTGTTCGGTCAAGATAGGGGATTGCCCAATCAGGATTCCCGCGACGAAGGCACCCAGCGCGGTATGCACACCAACCAGCTCGGTTGATAAAGCCATGACCAGTGTGATGACGAGAATGGCGGTGATGACCGGAAATTCGATCGTCATGTTGTCGTTGGTCCAGCGGATAACGCGCGCGACGACGCGACGTCCGAGCGTGACGCTCACAGCCAGGAAAAGCAGGGTGCCGGCCACGCTTGCGCCCACATTGGTGAGACTGACCGTGCCATAGGCGGCAATTCCGGCAATTACGGCGATGAGAACCCAGGCGATGGTATCGTCAAGGATGGCCGTGGCCAAAATCAACTGCCCGAGGTCGCGCCGAATGGCCCCGATTTCCATCAACACCATCGCCACGATCTTCACTGAGGATATAGAGAGGGCCGTGCCAAGAAACAGCGCTGTAACGAGCTGCGTGTTGGGCGAAGGAATGATCCTGGTTGGTACGCCATAGGCCAGGACGACACCGCATATGAACGGCACGGCGATACCGAACAGCGACGTCGTGATGACGGCGCGGCGCCTCTTGCTGATCAGGGCGAGGTTGGTCTCCATGCCGGTCAGCAGCAGCAGCAACAAGATGCCGATCTGCGACACCGCATCGATCATGCTCTTGAGCGCAGGGGTACCGGGAAAGATCTGTTGACGCAGCTCAGGCAACAAAGCGCCAAACAAGGAAGGGCCAAGGAGCACGCCCGCAAGGAGCTGGCCAAAGATGGCCGGCTGGCCCAGACGGCTCATTCCCTCGCCGAGAAGGCGTCCGATGAACAGCAGCAGGATGAGCTCTGCAACAAAAATTGCCGTCGTATGATCGAATGCCATCGGTTTACCGCACCTGCGCCAGCAAATCGGTGAACTAGACGACACCACGGGGACGCAGACAAGTAACCAGACAAAGGTTCAAAATGCCACTGCCGGGGCACTCGAACAAACTGGAGAGAACGAGGCGCAGCAAATTCTCGAAAAGTTCGAGGATTGTTGACCATGAAAGCCGATTTCCCTGACGTCGGCTTCGGGGCGCGCGCAGTCTTCAGCCGATGCGAACAGCTCCTCGCTCCTCGACGGAAAGCGGTCTTGGCTGCGTGAGCACACCAAGGCCGTTCGCGTCTCGAAGCAGCCGTATGAGGCACGCTGGCTGCCGGCATTTTTCGATTTTAGGCGGTGCCTCGCTGGCTGAAAGCGTTGGTGATGCAGTTAAAAGCGGCGCGCCGGCTGTCTTGTCAGCCAAGGCGCTCCATTATGCGGCAGGCCGTTCCCGAACTCTCCCCACGATCGCATCCAGCGCCGACAGCACCGCATCCGGTGAGGTCTGATGCACCATATGGCCGGCGCCGAGAACGCGGTACAACGTGCTTTGCGTGATGTCGCGGTTTAACCGGGCCGACTGCGCCTCGATATCAATCAGGCGATCATCTTCTCCTGCGATGATAGACACCGGCATCTTCAACGACTTGTAACTGTCGTGGAACACTGATGCGTCCGGGATCATAAGCGCCGATTCCACCGCTGCGGCGCGAAGCTGAGAAGGCCGGACCGCCAATTCCTTGGGGAAGCCGTCGCGGAACTTCCGTGGAACTTCAGCTGGACCGAATATCTTGCGCATCAGCAGCGGCCAGACCGCCCGGGTGAGGAGCGGCGAAATCGTATAACGAAGAAGATCGCCAATCACCGGCACCGCCGGCAGCGACAGCAAGAAGACATCGGCGCGCAACGAGGGATAGTAATAGCCGGAGGCCAGCACCAAGCCGCGCACGCTCTCTGGGTGTTTCAATGCGAGCGCGATGGCCACCTGAGTGCCCCAGGAGTGCCCCAGTACGATCGCTCGGGAGACGCCAATGCGCCGCAGGGCTTCATGGATCAGCTCGGCCTGAGCTTGTGGGGTCCATATTTTGTCGCGCGGACGGTCGCTATGGCCGAAGCCGGGCCGATCGATGGCGATGACGCGATATCGCTTTGCAGCCATATCCATCAAACCACTTGAGTCGAAATCTTGGATCATGCTGCCGTTGCCGTGCAGCAAGACCAGCGCATCGCCCTCACCCCGCTCGACATAGTGGAGACGCACGCCGTCTATATCAATAAATTCCCCGGCTGGAGGATTGTCCCGCTCCGCCTTTTTTGCGAGATAGCGGTTCAACACGGCCGTTGCTGCGAGCGCGCCGGCGACGGCTGCAACCACGACTTTTCCCGATCGCGCGGATCGGCCGGTCGACAGATCCAAATCAAAATAGGGAAAGCTGCTCCCAAAAGCCTGGGATCTTGAAAACGGGAAGCTCATTCCGGGAATCCATTCTCGCGCACCTGGCGCGGTGAGCAGGCTGAATGCTGCGTTGCACAATAAACAACATTCAAACACGAGCTTCGTTCCAAAGAAGCTTGCCTCGATCTCATTCAGAGAACGACCCGGCCCTATATGACAGGCCTCGACGCTCGCGGACCATAAGCAAGTCCCCGCCCCGAAAAAAACAGTGCGAAGGGACGTATTCATTGCGTGAGGTGTTTTGAGAGCGATGGATGTCGGCGATCATCGGCAATGGAGGTGGGCACATGATCAAGATACTCCTCACGGTTGCGGTGCTTGGTTCAGTGAGTAGTCTTGCAGGTGTCGCAATGGCCCAGGACAAACAGGCTGAAGCGTCCGGCAGCAACGGTTTCTCTTCGCGCGCAAGGCTCGAAGCGCAGTGCGCGCACCGCCTGCGGACGATGCCGCCTGACCCGCATGATGAGTGCGTCAACAAACTGCGCAAGCTGCGCAGCGATGCACAAATCGGGTACGGGCAGGGCGAGGACGGCGCCTTTGGCGTCGGACTTGGGAACGCGGGCGGCCAAGGGAACGGGATCGGAGCTGGCGGCGGTCAAGGGAATGGAATCGGACCTGGGAGTGGGGGTGGCGGTCGAGGGAACGGCCGTCGATAGCAATGCTGCTGCCAACGAAGCAATGTTCGAGCCGTTCTCGAGTCAGGGCGACGGAGCGGCGCGCTGAATAGTCATGTACGAACCCGATCTATAACGGAAGCCGGACGCGGTCCAGCTTCTGCTCGGATACACCAAGATCGAGAGCACCGTGCGCTATCTCGGCGTCGAGGTGAACGACACGCTCGAGATCGCCGAGCAGACCGATGTCTGACAAGAAGAGGCAGAGCGGACACGCTCTGCCTTGCGGCAGAGCCGCAGACTTGCCGGCGCGGCCCGATCCGAGCCTCTCATGCCGCCCAGGAGCCGACGGCCCGAAGCCGTGCTTGACGGCGTAGGATGACCCGATGCGGCCGGTCGGCCATGTCCGCGGAACTTTCGCTACCGACAAAATGCGGTCGACGGCGTCACGCTCCGGCTTTCGTCGGTTGCTTGCCGATTGGCTCCAACGCGGTGACTCCGGACATGCGCCGGGTCGGCGGAGCAAGCGACCGCAGATGGGGAGGCGAGTTGCAAATGATGGTCACCGTCACGACAGATACCAGCGAGCGCTTCAATGGAACGGGCCAGGTCTGTGCTGTCATCCCTTCGATTACAGGAGCCGATGGCTTTGGTTGACCTGCGACCCGCCCGCCGCTATGCCCGTGGGCGAATGAGGTCAGCAGCCTCTGGATCCCATGCCATCGATGCCACTGTGGATGCCATTGAACCCCGCATCGGCAGGCAGAGAGAACCCAGGCGACATCCTTGTTCGTGCTCCAGCGGATAACGAAGGATAGGCCCATGCAGACGTTGATCAGGATTTCCGCCATTGCCGCGGCTCTTGCCGCCAGCATCGCGCTGGCCGGCGCCGCCTCGGCCCAGAACATCTATACGGGCGGCAAGGCCGGTGCCTATTTCGGCACGCTCTGCCCCGGCCTGCTCGAAGGCCTGCGTGCCGAGGGCTTTACACCGACCTGCACGGAGAGCGCCGGATCGCTCGACAACATCCAGCGGCTGCTCGCCGACCCGACCGGCATCGCCATGGTGCAGACGGACGCCTTCGCCAACTGGGCAGCCGCTAACCCCGAAGAGGCCAAGAAGATCGTCGTCATCCGCTCCGATCTGGCGAGCGAAGGGGTCTATTTCGTTTCCAAGAACATACCGGAATTCCCGGACGTCGTGCGCATCATCACCCGCGTCAAAGTCGTGCTGCCGCCCGAGACATCAGGCGCGGCGCAAACCTGGGAAAACCTGAGGAAAGTCCTGCCGCGGGTGTTCGCCAAGGTCGATCGCAGCCAGATCACCTACGTCGACAGCGCCGCCAAGGCCGTGCATATGGCGCTGGCCAACGACAATACCATTGCCCTCTTCGTGCAATTGCCCGATCCGAGCAACGCGATATTCAAGACCATCGTCGAGAAGAAGGGCCACTTCATCCCGCTCGTCGCGCGCTCCATCCTCGATCAGAAGATCGGCGGCCAGTCGGTCTATACGCTCGAGACCCGTCCCGTCACCAAGGCGGGCGTCATCACCAACGCGCTCGAAGTGACGACCGTCGCCACCCCGATCATGCTGATCACCCAGGCGACGGAAAACGTGCCCGAGGGCGGCAATGCCCGCACCAACCACGACGATCTGATCAAAATCATCAAGGACTTGCCGAAGGACAAGCTGCTGCCGAAGTCGGGGGCGACGGTGTCGCTGTTCAACCGCGCCTATACCGCTACTGCCGACGTGGCAACCAAGCTGACCGCAAAGGCCGAAGAGGCGATCGACAGCCTTAAATGAGGCGAGAGGGGCATTGGTCGGGCTACGACGCGCTTGTCGGCGAGAAGTTCGTCCGGAAGACGCGCGAGACCCGGTTTTTCTTTAAAAGTATGAGCAAAATCCAGAAGGGGACGAGAGGCCTTTCGGTTAAGTGTGCAGCGGACGAGCTCTCCACACCCATTAACTCCGGCGGTTTGCCAGTGCGTTGAGCCGCATCTTTCGCGGGGCGTAGCTCTTGGTCCCTGAGGAAGATCCCGGGCAAGGCTGCGGCCTTGCCCGCAGTGCTTTTTGCGCTTGCGGCGTATGATGTATCTGGCGCTTCAGGCTGAATGCGATTACGTGGGGGTGTGACAGCTCAGGCGCGAGCTGTGGACAGCGCACAGGAGCATCGGCTGAAGATGGGAGCCGCTTGAACTTCCCGGAACCGATGACCGCGATGAGGCGAGCCCGTGTGAAAACGTCGGGACGCAAGGATCGAGCAGACAGGAGTTGCCTGCACCCGCTGGCTCAGGCCGCCAGCGCTGTGCGCAGCTTCCCAATACCGAGTGTCGCCATGATCCGCCGGAGGTTATAGGCAAGTACATGCAGGCTCATTTCGGTTCGCACGGCTTTTAAGCCTTTGCACAGGAAGTGGGTTGCCCCCATCGAGGCTTTGATGGTCGAGAAGGGGTGCTCGGCAGTCTCACGCCGGATCGCCATGGCGTCGATTGCCTCCATTCGAGAGGTCATTGCCTCGACAAGGCTCTCGTGCTCCCAACGTCTGACGCGGCGCTGCTTTCCCGTCGTGCACTGACTTTTCATCGGACAGGTCGGGCAGGCGGTGCACCAGTAAGTGGACATGGTGAGATCGCCTTCCGTGCTGTCGTAGCGGTGCGTGAGGATTTGCCCGGCCGGGCAGCGATAGGTGTTTTCTTCAGGCAGATAGACGAACGCCTCCTTGCCGAAACGTCCCTCGGCTTTGGCGTTGGAGGTGTTCGTTCGGGGCGTGAGCGCAGTCACGCCAATGTCTCGGCAAGAGAGCAGGTCGGGGCCGCGATAATAGCCGGCGTCGGCAATGGCCTCGATCGTCTCGAAACCGAGGGCCTCCTTGGCCATCGCCGCCATCTTCGGCAACTGCCCGCGATCGACGACCTGGTTCGTGACCTCATGGGCAATGATGAGGTGATGCTCGGTGTCGACGGCGGTCTGCACATTGTAGCCGACGACACCGGTCAGGCGATCGCCGATCACCATGAGCCGCGTGTCGGGATCGGTGAGCGAAACCTGTTTGTCGGGCGCGGCGTCGACGGCGGCTTCCAAGGCCTTGAGCTTTTGCATCTGCGCTTTCAGCTGGACCAGTTTCTCGCGCAAACGCTTGCTGCCGGATTCCACCCCCATGCTTTCCTGGCGATCCGCAGCATCGAGCGCGGTCAGATAACGCGCAATCGTTTCGCTGAGGTGAGCCAGGCGCGTCTTCACCTTGCCCCGCGTGAAATTCTTGTCGCGGGCGTTCACACCCTTGAATTTACTGCCGTCGATGGCCGCAATCGGCCGCGTGAACAGGCCAAGATTGCGGCAGATGACGATGAACTGCGCGCAGGCCGCACAGATCGCAGCGCCATTGTCGCGCCGGAAATCGGCGATGGTTTTGAAGTCCGGCGCAAGGCGCCCGGTCAGCCACATCAGCTCGACATTGCGCTGGCATTCGCGTTCCAGCCGCCGGCTCGATTGGATGCGGTTGAGATAGCCGTAGATGTAGAGTTTCAGCAGCGTTGCGGGATGATAGCTCGGCCGACCGGTTGCAGCTGGCACGATCGCAAAGCCGAGCGCGCCAAGATCCAGCGCTTCGACGAATGCCTCTATGATCCGCGCCTGATTGTCCGCATCGACATAATCCTCCAAAGAGGCTGGCAGAAGAGAAGTCTGAGCGCGGTCCTCGCCCTGGACAAAGCGATGCATGAAACCCTCCTCGATGGAAGATCCCACGCTGCCATGATTTGGCGTTTTCACACAGCCTCAGGCGCAAGCGGTCTTCGGTTCCTAGCCTCGATAGCCGCTTTGGGGTCCACGGAAGCCGTCGGGTGAATAGGTAAGGATCATCGCCCTTCCGGTGATGGGCGAAAGACGGTTCGCGTCAGCTCTCGAAGCGCTCGCCAGGGAATTGGACCGTCAAGCGTGAAAAGCCGCGGGCGAGTAGAGGAGACATGCGATGAGACGGCTGGTGTTTGGAATCTGATGACGCTCGACGGCTATTTCGAGGGCCGGAACCCCTGGGACCTCGGCTTCCATGGGACAGTGTGGGGCGATGAGCTTCAGGCGTTCTCGCTCGAGCAGGGCGCGGAGATCGGCAGGCTGCTCTTCGGGCGGCGCACCTATGAGGGCATGGCCGGCCACTGGACCACGGCGACCGGGGCGACGGCCGACATGATGAACGCGGTCGAAAAGGCGGTGGCGAGCCGCACGCTCGACGAGGCGACGTGGAACAACACGCGAGTCCTGAAGGGCGATGCGGTGGAGGCGGTCAGGGCTCTCAAGGCGGAGGACGGCAAGGACATCTACGTGTTCGGCAGCGCGGACCTGCTCGCCTCGCTGCTTGCCGCCGGGCTCGTCGACGAATACCGCGTTTGCCTCGCCCCGGTGGTGCTGGGCGGGGGCAATCCGCTCTTCAAGCCGCAGGACCATGAGGTCAAGATGCGCCTCGAAAGCGCACGCCCGCTCAAGCCCGGCGGGGTGGTCCTGACATATGCAGTGGGAGGATAGCGAACGAGCTGCGACCTTGCGCTGACTGGGCCTGCACGGGCGCTCGCTGGCACTGAAGCGATCCCTTAACCCCAACTTCACGAGTTATCTTGAGAATCCCCTGACTGCCAACGACCTTCGCGCTGCGGCAACATCCGCACCGAACAGGCTCCGGGAGAAGCTGCGATGCCCGCGCGAACGACAGTGTCCGAGCCGCTCGGCGAGCAATTGGAGTTCCTGTCAAGCGTATCCGCCTATCATGAAGATCGGCGCCGGGCATTTCTCGTCGTCTCACTTTCGCTATTGTGCTTCATCGGCTTGATCTCCTTCGCCCGCGTGCCTCTTGTTCCGGTGCCGGCATTCATTCCACTTTACCAATCGGCGCTGATCATCAACGACACGATTACAGCGGTCCTGCTCTTCGCTCAGTTCTCGTTCGTGCGCTCACGAGCCCTTCTGATCCTCGCCAGCGCCTATCTTTTCACGGCGCTCGTCGCCGCATTGCACCTGCTCACGTTTCCCGGCCTGTTCGCTCCAACCGGGTTGTTCGGGGCACGACCGCAGAGCACCGCTTGGCTCTATATGTTTTGGCACGGCGGCTTCCCGCTCGCGGTGATCGCCTATGCGCTGCTCAAGAATTCAAAGACTGAGAAAGGACAGCCATCCAAACTGTCTGTTCGCGCGAACGTCTTGTCCGGCATAGTCGTAGCGGTCGTGCTCGCATGCGCCTTTGCCGCGCTTGCGAGCACAGGGCATGCCCTTCTGCCGGAAATCATGGACGGCAACCACTACACCTCTGCCTACATCACTGTGGTCTCCACCGTCTGGCTTTTGAGTTTTCTGGCCCTGGCGACCCTATGGCTACAGCGACCGCATGCAGTGCTCGATTTGTGGCTCATGGTGGTGATGTGCGCGTGGATTTTCGACGTCGGTCTGAGTGCGGTGTTCAATGCCGGTCGATTTGATCTCGGCTTTTATGCAGGACGCATCTACGGCCTCCTGGCGGCAAGTTATGTCTTGATCGTGCTGCTGCTGGAAACGGGTCAGCTGTATGCAAGGTTTCTGCAGGCAAGATTGCAGCACGCCAAGGACCTTCAAAAGGCCCATGACGATCTCGAGCGCGCCTATCGCGGGGTCACAGAGGAACTGCAGCACAATGTTGAAGAGCTGAAGGCGCAGCAGGAGGAGCTGGAAGAGAAAAACGAGGCGTTGGGGCAGCAGAATATGCACATCCGGCGCCAGGCCGAAGAGCTCGAGAAGGCCAAGCGGTTGACCGAGGAAAAAGCGCGGCAGCTGGAGCTTTCGAATAAATACAAATCCGAGTTTATGGCGAACATGTCGCACGAGCTGCGCACGCCACTGAACAGCCTGCTGATCTTGGCGCGCAGCCTTAACCAGAACGAGGACGGCAATCTGACGCCGGAGCAGGTGGAGGAGGCGCGCGTCATCTACAACGACGGGCTGGAGCTGCTCTCGCTGATCAATGACATCCTCGATCTGTCGAAAATGGAAGCAGGAAAGGTCAGCATTGCCCCTGCGGATACCCGCCTCAGCGCTATCGCAAAGAAACTCTCCCGGCAATTCCAACCGATAGCGCGGAAGGCTGGGGTCGCGTTCCATCTCCATTTGGATGAAAGACTGCCGCAGGCCATTCGGACAGACGAGCAGCGGCTGAAGCAGATCCTCATAAACCTCTTGTCGAATGCCTTCAAATTCACCGAGGCTGGGGCGGTGACCCTCGACATTCACTGGGCAAGAGACGAAGATCCAAGCCGTTCCTCCGCCGCAGGGAGGATCGCCTTCTCCGTCACCGATACCGGCATCGGCATCGAACAATCCAAGCTGGAGGACATTTTCGAGGCCTTCCAGCAGGAAGACGGCTCCATCAACCGCCATTATGGCGGCAGTGGGCTCGGCCTCGCTATCGCGCGCAAGCTGGCTCTTTTGCTAGGCGGCGAAATACGCGCTTCCAGCGAGAAGGGACGAGGCAGCACCTTCACGCTTCTCCTCCCGCTTCCGGCTACCGCCCAACAGCCCAACCCGCTCGCCGTCTCCGCGCCGCCTGTTGCGATGAAGGAAGCCACCGGGACCATCGCAGTGACAGCTGTCGCCAAGCTTCCGCCGAAAGTGTTCATTACCGACGATCGCGGAATCGTCGGTCCGAGTGACAAGGTGCTGCTCATCATCGAGGACGATGCCGATTTCGCCGCCACCTTGATGAAGATTGCCCGCAAACGCGGCTTCAAATGCCTAGTCGCTGGCGACGGCAAGACCGGACTGCTCCTCGCCGCGGAGCAGCCGGTGACCGCCGTTCTTCTGGATATGGGGCTTCCAGATGTCGGGGGCATGCAGGTGCTCGATCAGCTCAAGCACGACCTGGCGACCCGCCATATCCCTGTCCATGTCATCACCGGCCTGGAGGCATCGGATGGAGTCGCACCGCTGAGAAAAGGCGCAATTGGCTATCTGACCAAGCCGGTGCAGCAGGAAGATCTCGACGAGGTGTTCAGTCAAATCGAGACGGTGCTGGCCGCCAGCCTGAAGCGGGTGCTGGTGGTGGAGGACGACATCAGCACCCGGACCGCGATCCAGAGCCTGCTCGAGAACAAGGCCATTGAGATCGTCAGCGTCGCCAACGGTGCGGCGGCTCTGACGCAGCTGCAGAGCGCGCATTTCGACTGCGCGATCCTCGATCTGAATCTGCCGGACATGACCGGTTTCGACTGGCTTGAGGCGGTGAACCAGGCCGGCGGCACCGATACCCCACCGATTATCATCTACACTGCCAATGCGCTGACCGAGGAGGAGGACCGGGCGCTCAGCCGTTACACGCGCAGCATCGTCATCAAAGGCGCCTCGTCCTCCGAGCGCCTGCTCGACGAGGTGACGCTGTTTCTTCACAGTGTCGAGGCGGCGCTGTCGCAGCACCAGCAGGCCATGCTCCGCATGCAGCACGATCCCGATCAGGCGCTGAAGGAGCGAACCGTGCTCCTGGTTGACGATGACCTACGCAACACCTTCGCGCTGTCCAAGCTGCTCAAGAAGCACGGCATGCGCGTCATCCTCGCCGACAACGGCCAGATGGCGCTCGACAAGCTGCGCGAGGAGAAGGCGATCGAGCTGGTCATCATGGATCTGATGATGCCGGTGATGGACGGTTACGAGGCGATGCGCGAGATCCGCGGGCAAGCGGCCTTCCGCCAGCTGCCGATCATCGCGCTGACCGCCCGCACCATGCCCGAGGAGCAGGAACGCTGCATGGAGGCGGGCGCCAATGACTACCTCGCTAAGCCAGTCGATATTGAGCGATTGCTCACCCTGCTGCGCGTCTGGCTGTTCAAGCAGGAGCGGGCGGCGTGACGGATCAGCCAGCGGCTGCACGGCCGTCTCGATCACCTCCTGCTCGCGCCGCGCGGCTGGTCTTCATGGCGATCGGCTCGGTGCGCGTCACACGCCTGCGCTTGCGGCCGTCGATAATGCCGCCACGCGCCACTTCCTCGCGCTGCTGGCGCTGTGCGATTTTCGTTCTGACCAGCGTTGGTGAGTGCTGAATCGCGTCGCCATTATTGAGAGATCAAAGCAGAAGATCCCTTAACGACTACTGCTGCACTATCGGCATTTGATGACGGAGCAACATTAATGCCGAAGCATCAATTCCTAAAAATGATCAATTACACCTGCGCCGCAATTGTGGCTGCCGTGGCGATTTCAGTGATGCTAGGCTGGGCCGGGCACAGCCACTTGCTGGTGCAACTGCCTCCGAGCCCGGTGCCGATGGCGTTTAATACGGCGCTCTGCTTTTTGCTGTGTGCGGCGAGCCTCGCGCTCATTGAGGCAGGACATCGCCGCCTGGCCTTTGCGTCGGCTGGCCTGACCACGTCATTGGCACTGCTCACTCTCCTGCAATATGTTACCCGTCGTTCGTTTGGCATCGACACTTTGTTCGTCACGCCGTTTACCACCGCGAGCGCCTACCCCGGTCGCATGGCGATCAACACCGCCATCAGCCTTTCGCTTTGCGGCATGGTGCTTGTTTTCTGCGCCGCAAATCAAAAACCCGGCGCGATTCGCGCGCTGTGCATTGCGGCAGCGGGAAGCACGGTGGGCGCAGTTGGTCTCATTGCGCTCGCCGGCATATTGGCGGGAATCAGTATCGAAACTCTTTGGGGCAAGTACACGCAGACGGCGATGCATAGTGCCGTTTGTCTCACGATTTTGGGGGGCACACTGATCGTCCTGGCACGCGAGCGAAGTGTCGGTTTCCCGCTCTGGCTGCCGATTCCGGTGTTCCTTGGCTTCGCCGCGGTTACTTTGACAATCGGCGAGGCGGTGCGCATCGAAGCGCAGCGAAAGCTGGCCGACGCCGTTGCTGCCGAGGTGGAATACTCGGTGCAGATCGTGGAGCGGCACCTGGCTGATCTGTCCCACACTCTCGAGCGCTTCGGCCAGCGCTGGGAGGCGCAGGGTGGAATACCTCGACCACTGTGGGAGCGTAATGCGGCCTCAATCGCCCGCGACTTCCCGGCGCTACGTGCGCTGCTTTGGGCGGATGCGGCAAACCGGGTGCAGTGGGTGGTCTCAGCGGAGCCTGCGGAATGGCAAGACTTTGATTTCACGGCGAACTCAGAGGTGTCGCAAACGCTCAGCGCCGTACTGCGCGCCAGAGACGCTCGGATTTCGCCCGTCATCATGGACGATCCGGCAGTGGCTCGCGGCGCCCTTTTGCACTTGAAGCCGCTCTTCGCCGACGATCGCTATCAGGGAATGATGGTCGCCGTGATCGATACCGCGCGGCTTTTTCACAACCTGCTCGCCGACACCACGCTCAAACGGCTCTCAATAGCTGTGGATGATGGAGGCCGGACGGTTTTTGCCAACATGAGCCACGCAGCAAGCGTTACGGATAATCATCCACATATAGGAGTGATCACCGCAGGGGACCGGACGTGGCTTGTGAAAGCCCACCCCACCTCGGTCTTGATGGCGGCGTTTGGTGCGCCGAAACTCGCGGCTATTTTCCTCGTGGGCTTTACCGTCGCATCATTGACAGCGCTTTGCGTATTCTTGCTCCTGAAACGGGAAGGCGATCATGCGGCGCTGCGGCTCAGCGAAGAGCGGCTCGCCCTTGCTGTTGCTGGCACACTTGACGCGGTTTGGGACTGGAACGTTCTCACCGATCAAATCTATTCCTCGCCACGTCTGCGCGCGATGCTCGGCGGCGACGGCCAACAGAGTGCGGTGACGGCAGCGGCATTCATCGAGCAGGTCCACCCCGATGACCGGGAGAGCCTGATTGCCGCCGCTCAGGCTCACTTCACCGAACGCGCGCCGTTTGATGTCAGCTTCCGTATGCCGCACTGCAACGGGCATTACATCTGGTTGAACATGCGCGGGCAGGCGGTCTGGGACGAAAAAGGTAATGCTGTGCGCATGACAGGCTTTATTTCGGACATCTCCCACGAGAAGGAGGTCGAGCGTCTCAAGAATGAGTTCGTCTCCACGGTGAGCCACGAACTGCGTACACCATTGACGTCCATTCGGGGTGCCCTCGCGCTCATCTCCAGCGGCGTCCTCGGCGTTCTTCCGGCCCGCATCCAGGAGATGACGAATATCGCTCATAAGAACTGCGAGCGTCTGATCCTGCTCATCAATGACATCCTCGATCTCGACAAGATCGAATCCGGCCAGACCCGGTTCGACGTCGCGGAGCACCGGCTTACCGAGCTGCTATCCGAGGCGGTGGCGGCAAACCGCTCCTTTGCGGCCAAAGACGGCATTCATGTTGTTCTCGAACCCATGGAAGCCGAAGCCATCGTGAGAATCGACGCTAACCGGCTCAACCAGGTGCTCAACAATCTCATCTCCAATGCCGCAAAGTTCTCCCCCGCCGACGAGGCGGTGACCGTGCGTGCGGAGCAGCGTGGCGGCAAGGTTCGGGTCTCCGTGATCGATCGCGGTCCCGGCATTCCCCCGCAGTTTCAGGACAAGATCTTTCAGAAATTCGCACAGGCCGACAGCTCGCCAACAAGACGGCAGGCCGGTACGGGACTTGGGCTTCACATCAGCCAACAGATCATCCGCCGGCTTGGCGGCGAGATCGGATTCGAGACGGAGGCAGGAAAAGGCACTACCTTCTGGTTTGAGCTGGCCAATGTCGCACCCAAGGCGCCACCCGCCAATGTGGCGGTCGTCAAAGCCCATCCGGCCCAGCACGGCCCGGTGCTCATCTGCGAGGACGATGCCGATGCCGCGCGCGTCCTGCAGGCTGTTCTGGAAGAAGAGGGCTTCGCAAGCATTATTGCGCATAATCTCGCCGAGGCGAAAAAGTGCCTGGCCGAAACGCCGGTGCAGGCCCTCATCCTCGATCTGCTCCTCCCCGACGGCAACGGCATCGACCTGATCCGCGCGATCCGTGCCAGCGAGAGCGGCAGTTCGTTGCCCATCGTCGTCACATCGATACGCGCCGAGGAGGAAAAGGCGGCTCTCAATGGCGGCGCGATCGGCATCGTCGACTGGCTGCACAAGGAAGTCGACCCTGCGCGGCTAATCGAAGCCCTGCGTCGCTGCATCAGCCAAAGCGCAGCCCGGCCGCTGCGCATTCTGCATGCCGAGCGCGATGCCGATTTCCGCGAGGTGATTTCGCAAATGCTGAGCCAAAAGGCGACAATCGTGGGAGCGGCGACCGTGGAGGAAGGCCTGCGTCACCTGGCAACCGATTGCTTCGACCTGATGATTCTCGATCCAGTGTTGCCGGATGGATCGGGACTGACCCTGCTGGAGCGGCTCGGCTCGTTTCAGCTGAAGCTCCCGGTGCTGATCCTCTCCGAGCTGGAGGCCGGCGACCAGCTTCAGGAGCGCGTGGCCGCGGCCTTGGTTAAGTCGCGGGTATCGGAGCGCAAGATCGCCGAAATGATCGCCAAGCTGGTTAATGATGCCGGCCAGAAAGTCCGTGAGGCGGCGTGAGCGGTGTCGGAATTGCCTCGCCGATCCGCTCACGACCTCGCCCTGTGCATCGACGCCATGGACCCGAAACACCGACTTCGCAATATCGAGACCGACTGTGGTTACCGTTTGCATCATCGCCTCCGCCAAATCGTGGTCACCCCAGCGGCAACCGATTCTTTGGCGCCTACGCGCCAGGGGGGGAGGAGCCGTCCACAGCGTCACAAGCGGCCGTACGCCATCGAAGGAGCCGAGTTCGGCTTTAGCCCTCGACTGCGGAAAAATTCGGCGCCGGCCAGCTATGCGAACTCAGGGCTAACTGCTTTCATTAGTCGCCATTGTCTGAGTAACTTCTGGTTTTTCCAACTCCGGACGCGGATGTTGTGCTGCTGATCTGATCTACGGATCGCTGCTTACAAAAAAGGGCAAAAGGGGGCAACCGAGTCACGGCTCAAGGCCCAATACGCTTCGTCGCTGCAACACGCCAGCCACAGGTTGCTTATCGGCAAGCCGCTGATCCGAGCGACCAGCAAATGGACCACAGACTTTGCGCCGATAAGCCGTGGTGACAATCGGCTGCGGAAATGGGTGAGAGTTTAGACAAATCCGGCCAACTGACCCCAGTATGTCTACCGGTCGATGGAGGGGTTTGCTAACGTCGACGTCTACACATCCGTAAGAAGGTGGGCCAGAACCAAGCAGGACTTCGCTCGGGACTATAGGCAACACCCAATTCAGGGACCGAACGCGAGGGCTATGATGATAGGAAACGCAGGATTAAAGAAGTTTAGCTGCTGGTTTGGTGCGCTTGCAGTTGCGTTAACGGCGACCGTTGGTGCGCACGCCCAGGAGACCGTCAAGATCGGCGCGATCTATCCGCTCAGCGGCAATGCCGCCAGCGCCGGCAACTCTGCCAAGGCGGCGATCGAGGTGGCTGCGGACATCATCAACAACGCCCATCCTGAGCTTGGCGATCTGACGCTCGCCAAGGATGCCGGTTTGCCGAACCTTAGGGGCGCCAAGGTCGAGTTCGTGTTCGCTGATAACCAGGGCACGCCGGCTGCCGGACAAAACCAGGCGCTTCGGCTGATCACCGAGGAGAAGGTGGTCGCGCTCACCGGCGCCTACCAGTCCGGAATCACGCTGACCGCCAGCGCCATCGCCGAAAAATACGGCATCCCGTTCCTGTCGGGCAAGTCGGTCGCCGCAAGCCTCACCGAGCGCGGCTTCAAGTGGTTCTTCCGCACGACGCCGATCGCCACTGACATCGCTAAGATCTACATGGATTTCCTCAAGGAGCTGAAGGCCGGCGGCACGAAGGTCGACAATATCGCCGTCGTCAACGAAAACACCGAATATGGCACGTCAATCGCCAAGGTTCTTGGTGAGGCGGCCAAGGAGAACGGGCTCAATATCGGTCTCCAGATCCCCTACAGCGCCAACACCACCGACGTTCAGGCGCAGGTTCTGCAGCTGAAGGACGCCAACCCCGATTGCATTATCTTCGTCAGCTACACCTCCGACGCAATTCTCTACATGAAGACGATGCAGGCGCTCGGCTACAAGCCGCCGATCCTGATCGGCGACGACTCCGGCTTCTCGGACGCGGCCTTCCTGAAGACCGTCGGCGGCATCGCGCAGGGCGCCATCAACCGCTCCGCATTCGATATCGGCAAGCCGGGCAGCGTGACTTATCTCGTCAACGAGATGTTCAAGAAGAAGACCGGCAACGATCTCGACGACACTGCCGGCCGCGCCATGCAGGGCGTATTCACGTTGACCGAGGCGATCAACCGCGCGGGTTCCACAGAGCCGGCCAAGATCCAGGCCGCGCTGAAGGCGACCGACCTCAAGCCGAACCAGCTGATGATGGGCTATCGCGGCGTCAAATTCGACGAGAAGGGCAACAACACGCTCGCCGCCGCGCTCTTGATTCAGGTGCAGGGCGACAAGTATGTCGCCGTATGGCCAAAAGCCTCGGCCGCCGCACCGCTGCAACTGCCCTACAAGGGCTGGTAACGTATCAGCCTCCCCCGGTGCGGAATGCGCGTTGGGGGAGGCCGATAACCGCCTGCACCCGACGCAATCCCCTAATCGGCAGCCCCTCAACGCATGTCCCTTTCCCTCGTCCAGGTCCTTGTCGGCGGCATCATGCTCGGCGCCGTCTACGCGCTATTCGCATCCGGGCTGACGCTGATCTGGGGCATGATGAATGTGATCAATTTCGCCCATGGCGACTTCGTCATGGTGGCGATGTATGTGGCGTTCGTGGTTTGGAAGCTGGTCGGGCTCGGCCCGGTGGCATCGATGCCGATAGCGGCCATCGTCCTGGCGACAATCGGCATCATCGCGTATTTCGGCCTGGTGCGGCACGTGATGCGCGGGCCGATGCTGGCGCAGATCCTGGGAACATTCGGGCTCGCGCTGCTGCTGCGCTACGCGATCTTCTGGGGCTTCGGCGCGAACTTCCTGTCGCTGCCGGAGAACATCGTCGGCGGCACCTACGATATCCTCGGCATCCGCATCCAGGCTTCGCGCCTCCTCGCCGGCACGATTGCCGTGCTGCTGACGCTCGGGCTGCATCTGTTACTGACGCGCACGACTCTCGGCAGTCGCATGCTCGCAGTATCGGAGGACGCCATGGCGGCGCAGCTCATGGGCATCAGGCCGGAGCGCATGCAGGCGATTGCCTGGGGGCTCGCAGCGGGATTGACCGGTATCGCTGGTGCCCTCATAGCGACCTTCTTCTACATCGCTCCGACCGTTGGCGAGACGCTCGGCATCGTGGCCTTCGTGACGGTCTCGCTCGGCGGGTTCGGCAGCATCCCCGGCGCGCTGATCGCGGGCATCCTGATCGGCGTTATCGAGTCGCTTTCGGGCTACCTGATCAGCGCCGTCTACAAGGACATCGTGGTCTACACGCTCTTCATCGCGGTGCTGTGGTTCAGGCCCCAGGGCCTCATGGGAAAAAGCTGATGCAGCGCCTCATCTGGCCCGGTGTGGCGCTCGGGATAGCCATTGCCTATCCGCTCTTGTTCGCGACGCCGTTCCAGCAGCGGCTCGGCGCCCTCGTGCTGCTGTATGCGATCGCGGCTTCCGCGTGGAATATCGTCGGTGGCTACGCCGGCCAGGTATCGGTCGGGCATGTCGTATTCTTCGGCTGCGGTGCGTATGCGAGCCTCGCCGCCTTCACCCATCTCGGCTGGCCGCCGATTGCGGGCGTGCCGATCGGCATCGCGGCGAGCGTCGCCATCGCATCGATCATCGGCGTGCCGACATTGCGGTTGTCCGGGCACTATTTCAGCATGGCGACGATCGCAGTCGCCGAGCTCGCCCGGCTGATCGTGACCAACATCGATTTTCTCGGCGCGGCGGTGGGCCTCAGCGGTCCCGTCGTGCCGCGCACTGTTTTCGATCTCTCGTTTACCTCGGCGCTGCCCTACTATTATCTGTTCCTGGCCGTGCTGATCGGCGTGCTGGGGACGACGCAAATGATGGCGAGCAGCCGGATCGGCTTTTATCTGCGCGCCATCAAGGACAATGAGCGCGCGGCCCGGTCTCTGGGCGTAGCGGCGGGGCGCTATAAGCTGTACGCCTTCATGCTCAGCGCCGGGCTGACGAGCGTTGCGGGCGCGCTGTACGCGACGATGTTCGGCTTCGTCGATCCGGATAGCGGCCTGGGCATTTTGACCTCCGTGAAAATCCTGATCATGGCCGCACTCGGCGGCGCCGGCCTGCTGTTCGGGCCGCTCGTCGGCGCGGTGATCCTGGTGCCGTTGGAGGAGGTTTCGAACAACCTGCTCGGCGGCAAGGGCGCCGGCATCACGTTCGTCGTCTACGGCGCGATCATCATGATCATTGCCCGATTCTATCCCGGCGGCGTGCTGAAGCTGATCATCGATCGCGCGAAAGCATCCTCGGTCAAAGCCGCGGCGGCGGCGAGGAAGGTGGCCGATGCTGCTTGAAGCTAGCAGGGTCACCAAGGCGTTCGGCGCCTTTAAGGCGGTGGACAACGCCTCCGTCGATATCCGCCAGGGCGAGATCCTCGGGCTGATCGGTCCGAACGGCGCCGGCAAATCGACCTTCTTCAACTGCCTGACCGGAGACCAGCTGCCAACGTCCGGCACGGTGCGGTTTCTCGGCCAGGATGTCACAGCCCTGACGCCCGAAGCACGCGCGCATCTGGGTCTCGCCCGCACGTTCCAGGTGCCGTTGACATTTGGGGGCATGTCCGTGCTCGAGAATGTGATGATCGGCGCATTCCTGCGCACGCCGGACACGGACGAGGCTCGCGCCAAGGCGGCCGAGGTGATCGCACGCGTCGGCATGGCGGAGGTCTCGGATGCCCCGGCGGGCAGCCTTGGCACGCCGGGGCGCAAGCGGCTCGAAATCGCTCGGGCGCTTGCGACCGAACCCAGAATTTTGCTGCTCGACAAGTCCATGGCCGGCCTCACCGCCTCGGAAATTCGCCGCGCCATCGATCTCGTGCGCGATATTCACAAGGCCGGCATTACGCTCGTCATCGTCGAGCACATCATGGAGGTGATCATCTCGCTGGCCGAGCGGGTGATCGTGTTCCATCAGGGCCGCGAAATTGCGCGCGGCACGCCGGCCGAGGTCACCCGCGACCCTGCCGTGGTCGAGGCCTATCTCGGAAAGCGTGCTGCAGCCCATGCCGCGAAGGGCTTCGCGCGGGGGACACCATGAGCGAAGCCCTGCTTTCGGTCGAGCACCTGGAAGTGAAATACGGCGATCTGATCGGCGTCGCGGACGTGTCGCTGTCGGTCGCCCGCGGCGCAGTCGTCGCCCTGCTCGGCTCGAATGGCGCCGGCAAGACCACCACGCTCAACGCCATAGCCGGCCTGGTGCCGGCTTCGGGCGGCAGCATAACGTTGGGCGGCGAAGACATCACCGGGCAGCCGGCCTTCGCGATCGTACGCAAGCGCCTGGCGCTCGCACCGGAGGGCTGGCGGCTGTTCATCCGGCAGAGCGTCGAGAACAATCTCATGCTCGGGGCGACGACCGTCCGCAGCGAAGCCCGGCGGCGCGAACTGCTCGACAAGGTCTACGCGACCTTCCCGCAGCTCGCCGAGCGGCGGAAGCAGCGGGCCGGCACGATGTCGGGCGGGGAGCGTCAGATGCTCGCGGTCGGCCGTGCCCTGATGAGCGACCCCGAGTTGCTGATGCTGGACGAGCCGAGCCTTGGCCTCGCTCCGGCAATCGTCGAGGGTATGTATGAGACGCTGAAGCAGTTGCACGCCGGCGGCCTGACGATCCTGCTCGCCGAGCAGTCCGTCGAGCTTGCGCTCGAGGTATCGGACTACGCCTATGTGCTGCAAGTCGGGCGAAACGCAATGTCGGGACCAGCGCGAGAACTCGCTGAGGACCCCAATGTTCAGCGAGTCTATCTCGGCCTTTAACGCAAGGGAGAAGCCCCCATGAACAGCGCCGCCAAGCTGCCTCGCCAGACCTTCAGCGAGGGCGGCTACGAGATCGAAATCGCGGTCCAGGGCTATCCCGGCAAATCGGTGTGCCATGGCGGCCTCGGTTGGAGCACCATCGCACTGCTTCGGGGGCACGGCCGGGTTGCGCTGATCGACACAGGTTCGTTCGGCCAGCGCAACCTGATCCTGGAGCGGTTGGCTGCCAACGATCTCACGCCCGCCGACATCACCGACGTGTTGCTGACGCATTCGCACTGGGACCATTCGGTGAACTGGGTGATGTTCCCGAACGCCAAGGTTCATATCGACGGCAGTGAACTTGCTTGGTCCGTCAGCGAGCCATGGGGCACCACGCCCGTGCCGGAACTCTACGTGCGCGAACTCAATATATCGCCACAAACCGTGCGGATCGCTGCTGGCAGCCATCCTATGCCTGGTCTGACGGCACATGCAGCACCCGGGCACACGCCGGGGCATGTTTTCTTCGTGCTCGAGGGCGCGGCCACCGATATCATTTTCACCGGCGACGCCGCGAAGAACCGGGCCGAGCTCCTGTCCCGCACCGCCGACATGACTTACGACCAGGACATCAGCCGCGCCTCGATCGAACTCATCTGGGAGGTGTGGCGCAAGCGGCCCGGCACGGTGCTGGTTCCAGGCCACGACATACCGATGGTGCTTGATCAGGGCGAGCCGCGCTATCTCCGCGCGCGCGAAGGAGGCATCGCCGCCTGGTTCGGTGCCACGCTCGATCAGCTCACACTCTATGATCTGACGCTCTGATTGACACCAATCCCGCACCGCAATTTGACGAAATCGACGACAAGTAAATCGACCCTGCCGCTAGGCGGCGACGCCCATGGCTCGCAAGCCGACACCAAGTCATCCGGTTCGGAACGTACAACAACGATGGGTCAAGCTCGGTAGTCAGACGTTGAACGAGCCAGCTTGACCTTCAGCGGCAGAAATTACGAGCCGACCAAGCACGCGAACTCCAGGCCAGAACCGGTCAAGCAGGGACAAGCTCTGTAGCAGCCAATTTGCGGAAGCCTGGTGTATCATTCGGCAGTGAGACGCGCGCGCGTTCGTGCCATCCAAAATCCAACTTACCGATTGGAGCCCAGTCAATGAAGATCTTTTGTACAGGCGCATCAGGTTATATCGGCGGGTCGGTTGCCGTTGCGCTGATCGGCGCAGGTCACGAGGTCGCCGGACTGGTGCGCTCCGAGCAGAGCGCCGAGAAGGTGAAGCAATTCGGGATCGAGCCGGTGCTCGGGACGCTTGACGATGCCGCGATCCTGGCTGAAGCCGCAGGACGCTCGGATGTGGTGGTCAACGCGGCCAGCGCAGATCATGAGCCGGCCGCACGCACCCTGCTGAATGCCTTGGAAGGATCAGGCAAGACATTGATCCACACCAGCGGTTCGAGCGTCGTCGGCACGCAGTCCGCGGGCGAGAAGGTTGATGACGTCTTTGACGAGGACACGCCGTTTACGCCTTCTCCCGGGCGGGCGGCACGCGTGGCGCTGAATGAGCTGGTCCTGGCGCACGAGACGAAAGGGCTTCGTCCGATCATCATCTGCCCCACCCTGATCTACGGCCTCGGCCGCGGGCCCAAGAAGGATAGCATCCAGGTCCCATGGCTGATCGCGCTGGCTCGGAAGGACGGCGTCGCCAAACACTATGGTCCCGGCGAAAATCGTTGGTCGAACGTCCACATCGATGACCTGGTAGATCTCTATCTCCTGGCCCTGGATTCGGCTCCCGCGGGAGCGTTCTATTTTGCCGAGAACGGCGAAAATTCCATGAAGGAGGTCTGCGAAGCGATCAACAGGATGCTCGGCATCGACAAGGCCACGGTTGCCATGTCGCTGGAGGAGGCATCACGTGAATGGGGGGAAAACGCAGCCAGAAACACAATGGGCTCCAACAGCCGGGTTCGCGCCGTAAGGGCACGATCGGAACTTGGATGGCAACCGTATCGATCGTCTCTGATCGCTGAAATCGAGCACGGTTGCTATGCGGGGATACAGTAAGTCTTGCTCGGTGATTGCTGAACCGACCCATGATTTGCCTGCAGGGCGCCTACAGCGCGTCCTTGAGCCTAAAACAATCGCCGCGCCCCGGTCTTTCATCGTACCGACTGATCGGTATAATGATGCAGAAGCTAGGACCAGTACTGCATCCAGCAAAAAGGGCAAATCAGCCATGCAGAGGAAATCGACACTCGGATCCAGGGCTGGCGGGCCTCCAGTCGACGCTGAGGAATGCCCCTGCAAGGACGGCATGTTTCCGAAATCCGCCCGCGAGCCGGCGCGGCTTTCTGTTTGGCGCAGGCTCAACGTTTGCTGCCGCGACCGTGCTCGGTGCCGAGCGCGCCGGAGCCGCCGAAGAGAGCGCTCCAGCCGGCGCGAAGCATTACGATGTCGCCGACGATCCGACCAAGGAGCAAGGCCGGCCGACAGGTGCGGACGGCGGCTATGGCACCCGCTCGCAATTTGAGAATGAGGTTCGCTGGCGTTATCCGACGCCGAACGAGAACACCTCCTGGACCATGAGCCCGCTTGACAAGATGCTGGGCAACATCACGCCGTCCGGCCTGCATTTCGAACGCCATCACGGCGGTATTCCCACCATCGATCCGGCCAAGCACACCCTCATTGTGCATGGCATGGTCGGCACGGCGAAGAAATTCACCATGGAGGACCTGAAGCGCTTCCCTTCGGTGACGCGCAAGCATTTCATCGAGTGCTCCGGCAATGGCCTGACCGAATGGAACAAGCCGACGCTGAAGAACGTGCAGGGCACCCATGGCCTGCTCAGCACCTCGGAATGGACGGGCGTGCTGTTCTCCACTATAGCGCGCGAGGTCGGGCTGGAGGACGGCGCGCGATGGGTGGTTGCCGAAGGCTCCGACGCGGCGGTGATGACCCGCAGCGTGCCGATGGATAAGATGCTCAAGGACGCCATGATCGTCTATGGCCAGAACGGCGAGGCAATCCGTCCGGAGCAGGGCTATCCGCTGCGCCTGCTGCTGCCGGGCTTCGAGGGCAACACGCATATCAAATGGCTGCGCCGCATCCAGGTCAGCGACAAGCCGTTCATGACCCGCGAGGAGACGTCGAAATATACCGACCTGCTCGCCGACGGGAAAGCGCGCATGTTCTCGTTGGAGATGGAGGCCAAGTCAGTAATCACCTTTCCCTCGGGAGACATGAAGCTGCCGGGGCCGGGCTTCTACAACATTGGCGGCCTGGCGTGGTCGGGGCGCGGGCGCATCCAGTCGGTCGATGTCTCTACGGACGGCGGCAAGAGTTGGCAGGTGGCGCGCATCGAGTCCACGCCAGAGCCGATGTGCACCGTGCGCTTCAGCCTGCCCTGGATGTGGGACGGCCAGCCAGCCATTCTGCAAAGCCGGTGCATGGACGAGACGGGCTACATCCAGCCGACCCTAAAGGACCTCGTCGCGATCCGCGGCTCCAACGGCGCCTATGGCTCGGTCTATCACCTCAACGCCATTCAAAGCTGGGGCATTGCCGCCTCGGGGGATGTCACAAATGTCCATGTTTAAGAATTGCGCCGCCGCAGCGCTCGCAATGGCCGTGGCGAGCGGCAGCATCGCGGCGTTCGCCCAGATGGCCAGCAAGACGAACTTTGGGTTCGGGACGCCGGTGAAGCCGGAGGAGCTGAAGCCATATTTCTCCATCCAGCCCGACGGCAAGACCCTTCCGGCCGGCAGCGGCACGGCAGCGAAAGGCCAGGAGGTCTATGCCACCAATTGCGTCGCCTGCCACGGGGAGAAGCTGGAGGGCATCCCGACCGCCGGCATCGGCGGCGACAAGCTCATCGGCGGGCGCGGATCGCTGGCGACGGCCAAGCCCGTCAAGACGGTCGAGAGCTATTGGCCCTATGCCACCACGCTGTTCGACTACATCAAGCGCGCCATGCCGTTCGCCGCGCCGGGATCGCTCACCGATGACGAGGTGTATGCGGTGGTCGCCTACGTCCTGTCGGAGGCCAAGATCATCAAGCCGGACCAAGTCATCGACGCGCAGACCCTGCCCAAGGTGGAGATGCCGAACAGGGACGGCTTCATACCCGATGCGCGGCCGGAGCTGCGGCTCTATGACTGAGGCGAATTGCTCGTCGGGTTCTCAATCGAAAACGGTCTTCGTCGCGCGGGTATATTAGAGCCGGTTGCGCCACAGGGGTCACGCACCGACCAACATCTGCGCAGATTGCTGTGACGCAGGTCACATCTCACGCATCTTTGAACCATCTGCGGGCCTTCGAGACCCGCCTGGAGGTAATCGGCGGCGAATCTACGATGGTGCGCAAAGGGCTGCTGATCGACAGCATCATCATCGATCTGGCGGAAGCGACCCGCGTCCCCCGCGAGAGGGGTCGCCTCATGACCATGCCGCATGCCGTTGGAACTCGCCTCGCGAGGCTTCCCCTGTCTTGCACCTCGGCTGCTGACTAACGACTGAAATAGGGCAGGAGTCCGAGTCGGGCGTGTGGCCGACGCTTTCTATGCCAGGCCTGACGCGCGACTTGTCCGCAGTCGGATGCTCAGCCGTCGCGCGCTTGAGTCCTACCTGCTCGCAGCATCACCTGCGGTCGCGCCGATGCCGCAGGCCGCACCGGTCTCCTGACCCGACCTCGCTTGAAAGGGCCGGGCTCACTGCGGTCTTGCGGCATTGCGGCGTTCGCGGCGCCGCTGCGTCCATCCGGCAAGGCCGACGGCCAGCACCAGCATGGCACCATTGAAGAGATTCTCCACGAAGAATGGCGCGCCGAGCTGCGTGAGGCCGGCCACCGCCACGGCGAGGACGGCCACGGCGAGGACCGTGCCCCACACGTTCGGGCGACCGGGACGCACGGCGGTCGCGCCGAGCAGAGCCCCGGTGAAGGCGGGCAACATGAGTTCCTGCCCCACCGTGCTCTGCCCCACCTGAAGCTGGGCCTGCAGCACGATGCCTGCGAAGGCTGCGATCACGCCCGAGGCGACGAAGGCAAGCGTCACGTACAGTCCCGCCGGAATTCCGGTAAGTTCGGCAGCACGCGGGCTCTCCCCGATGACATAGAGGAAGCGCCCGACGGGCAGATAGTCGAAGACGACCCACAGCACGAGCGCGATCGCCAGCACATAGGCCAGCGCGGCGGGAATGCCGGTTCCGGGGATGCGTCCCGATAGCGCCAGGAAGTCGGGCGGCAGCATGCCGACGACCTGCATACCGCCAGTGTACCACTGGTTGAGCCCGAGCAGCAGTGTCCCGGTCCCCAGCGTCGCGATGAAAGAGTTGATGCGGGCGCGGGTGACCAAGAGCCCGTTGAAGAGCCCAACCGCTGCGCCTAGCGCAAGGCATAACAGGGCTGCCATCTGCCACCCGAGGCCTTGCTGCGTCTGCAGGCCGTTGGCCAGCACCTGCGTGATACCGAGGGTGGAGGCCACCGACAGGTCAAAATTGTTGGAGGCGAGAGGGATCATCACTGCCAGTGAGATCAGGGCATTGATGGACCGGCTGTTCATCATCGATTGGAAGGTGAAGGCGGTAAGAAACGTGTCGCTCTTCAGCACGGAGAAGACGAGGACGAGGAGCGCCAGCAGGATCGCCAGGTTCCACACCGAGAAGAAGTGCGCGGCCTCCGCCCTGAGCGATCGCGACCTGGCCTCCGTGGTGTGCAGCGTCATGCCAGCCTCGCCTTGATCATGCGTTCCTCTCCTCCCGAGGCCTGGGCCGTCAGTCGGGCCAGGGTGAGCTCGTGCCCGGTGAGCTCCGCCGCGACCTGGCCGCGGTCGAAGACGAGGGCGCGGTGACAGATGCCGGCCACCTCCTCGAAATCCGACGAGACAAGAAGCACGGCGAGCCCCTTCCCGAGCGCTTCCTGAAGCAGACGGTAGATCTCGGCCTTGGAACCCACATCGACGCCGATAGTGGGTTCTTCGAGCACAAGCAATCGGCTGCCGGCCTCCATCCAGCGAGCGAGCACGACTTTCTGCTGGTTACCCCCGGACAGGGTCGATACCACCCGGTCAGTGTCCAGCGGACGCACCGAGAAGCGCCTCAGGAGATCAAGGCAACGTCGACGCTCGGCGGCCGGCCGCATCGGCTGGAGCAGGCCAATGCCGGTCATGGTCGGGTTCATGAAGACGTTTTCCCGCACGCTCAAATTGCGCGCGAGGCTTTCTTCGCCGCGCTTGCTGGAGACGAACCCCACCTTGCGGCGCACGGCTGTGTCAGGGTGGTGCGGGGCGAACGCCCGACCACCCAGCGCGAGGGTGCCCACGGTCGCCTCCGCGTCACCAAAGATCGCGCGCCCGACCAGATTGTGGCCGGCGCCGCGAAGACCGACGAGCCCCACGATCTCGCCCGCGGCTACGACGAACGAAACCGGCCCGGTCCGCCCGACGCGCAAATCCTTCACCGCCAGGGCCACCGGTCCGGTCCGCCCCTCAGCATGGCGGAAGACGTCCTCCAGCGAGCGGCCCACGATATCGTGCACGAGCTTCCTCGGACTGGTGTCGGCCACTGCGTCCATGGCCACGCGCCGCCCGTCGCGTAGCACGGTGACGCGGTCGGCGGTGCGGAACACCTCGTCCAGCCGATGGGTCACGTAGATGATCCCGAGCCCCTTCGCGCGCAGACGGGCGAGCGCATCCAGCAGCCGCGCGACGTCCCGCTCCGGCAGGGCGGCCGTCGGTTCATCGAGCACGAGCACCTCGCAAGGCACGGCAAGCGCGCGCGCGATGGCGACAATGCTTTTTTCAGCCGCTGGAAGATCGCCGACTTTGGCTCCGGGGTCGATGCCCCCTCCCATGCCGTCGAGGATGGCGAGGGCACGTTCGCGCGCCTGTGACCATGAGATGATTCCGCCCCGGCGCGGATAGCCTGCCAGGATCGCCACGTTTTCGGCGACCGTCATCGTGTTCACCAGGCCAAGATCCTGATGAATAAAGGTGATCGGCAGCTTCTCCGACATGGGGTCGACTTCGCGCCCGCGCAGCTGGACCACGCCTTCATCAGCCGGATAGACCCCCGCAAGCACCTTGATGAGGGTCGACTTGCCTGCGCCGTTCTCGCCGAGGAGGGCGTGGACTTCACCCTCGTGGAGGTCGAAATCCACCCTGTCGAGGGCCAGCGTCCCAGTGAAGCTTTTGCTCAGAGCGGTCAGCGACAGAAGGGCAGGCGCCATCGTCGGGTCTCCGGCCGTTGGTGCCGTGCGCGCGGGGGCACGCACGGCGGAAGTATATCAGCCTTTCACTCCCCACAGTTCGAGATAGTGCTTCTCGTAGTTGTTGCTGGGAATGAACGTGTTCTTGTCGCCGCCTTCGGATTTGATGTTTTCGGGCGTGACGAGATAAGGCGACTGCACGAACCCGCTCGGGGGCATCTTGCTGAAGGCGCGGTTCAACTCGTCGATAGCCTGGTACGCCTGCATGCCGTAGGGCTCGGAGGCGGTGACCAGCTGGTACTGGCCGCCGGCGCGAATGCGGTCATAGGCTGACTTGTTGCCATCCGCGGAGACGAGGATGACCTGCTTGGGATCGACCCCGCCGGCCCGCAAAGCCGGGATCTGGTAGTCGGCCGTGTAGTCGGCCACCGAGGTGATGTAGAGGGGCGTCCCGTATCTCTGCACCCACGCGGTCACCAGCGCCGGCTGGCGCTGCGCAACCTCGGCAATCGGCGAATTAGAGAATTCCAGGACCTGGCAGTCCTTGCATTCCTTGATGCGGGCTTCGGTGGCGTGCGCCTTGGTGCACGCGATGGCATACTCGCAATGGCTTGTCACCACGACCCGGGCCTTGCCATCGGAATGCTGAATGATCCAGTCGGCCTGGGCGCGGCCGATATCCTTGGGATCCTGCTGAATGTTGACGAAGAGGCCGAGATCGGGCTGCGGTCCGGGCGCGGCGGCCGCATGGATCCCAACGAAAACGATACCCTTTGCAACGCCGTCCTTAATCTGCGGCTGGAGGCTCGCCGCGTCCGCATCCATGACCACCCCGTCGACCTTCAGCGCAATCGCCTGATTTACGCCCTGTTGCCACCCGACCGGTGTGCCGTGGCCATCGATGACGGTCACGGTCCAGCCGATCTTCTTCGCGATCTCCTGGATGCGCGTGCCCCACTCGCGGGATGCATCATTCTGCTGGTTCGAGGAGAGGTAGGCGATTTTCTTGCCGGGCTGGATGGGCGGCGAGGAGGTGGGGCCGCGCCAGTCGGATTGCGGGCCAGCGTACTTAACCACCTCGGCCTTGACCTCATCCATGAACGCATCGGCCCGGGCCGGCAAGCTGGCGAGGACAGGCGATACGGCGAGCAGGAAAAGGGCGGGCAAAGCTTTCTTCATCCGGATCATTGAGGTTTCCTCCGTCTTGTTTTCGTGGGTCCGGCCGGGTAGGCCCCGGCTCAGATTTCGTCGTCTCTCTCCGTGGCGAAGGCCGGTGCCTGGGCGCGCCAGTAATTGCGGACCACGTTGGCGAGGTGCGACTCCATCGCCTCCTGGGCCGCTGCAGCGTCCCGCGCAAGGATGGCGTCGTGGACCTGCTTGTGCTCGAGGAAAACGGTCTTCGCTTGCGCGCCGGCTCGGCGGCTCACGAGCCGCTGGTCGGCAAGCCACTCCAGCATGGCGTTGTGAAGCGCCGTGAACAGCGGGTTGGCGCAGGCTTTCGCGACGGCTAGGTGAAAGGCGAGATCGGTCTCCGTGAACTGGGCCGGATCTTCGATCGCCTGCCGGTTGGCTTCCAAAGCGGCGCTGATGCCGGAGAGCCCCTCCTGGGTACCTCTCAGAGCCGCTTCCCGTGCCAGCCCCACCTCCAGTAGGGCGCGCGCGTGCTGGAAGTTCCGCACGCCTTCCGGCCGGGCCAGCATGTGGCGCGCGATGGTTCCGACCTCGCTCACGAGGAGCCTCGGGTCCGGCGAGACCACCCGCGCCCTCGCGCCCCCGTCCACATTGACGAGCCCGCGCTGCTTGAGCGCGAATAAGGCTTCGCGGACAGCCGAGCGACCCACCCCGAAGCGCTCCATCAAATCGCGCTCAGACGGGAGCCGGGTGCCGGTTGGCCACTCCCCCGACAATACGCGGAGTTCGATATGCTCGGCGACTTCTTCGTAGCGGCGCCGAGACCGGGCCGACTTGTCGTTCATGCGCCCATTGACCTGTCAGACCAAATGTGTTGGTGTGATGCTATCATAGTTATACCAAAACTCCAGAGCTCAATCAGTTCTATGGACTTCAAGGGAGCCCGCACGCTTTCTCTTAAGCCATTGCGGCAACTTTGAGCCCGGGAAAACGATAAAAAACCTATCAGACCAAGGAGGCGGCTCCGCTATGGCGCAGTATCCGGGATCGGAGCAGGAGCGGCGGTTCAGCCCTGACCGCCTGACAGCGGACGTCCAGGCAATATTCGAGGCGACCGGGATGGATTGGACCGATGCGTTCGAGTTGGCCGACTCACTTGTCGCCTCCGACCGGCGTGGCATCCATTCGCATGGCACTCTGCGCGTCGCCGAATATGTCGAGAAGCTCACCAGAGGTGGCGTCGATCCGCGCGGCCGGCCCCGGATCGTGAGCCGCCAGGGCGGTGCGATCGTGGTCGACGGCGGCAATGCCATGGGCCAAATCGCGGCCGCCTTTGCCATGGCAGCGGCGATCGATACGGCGCGAAACCTCGGTGTCGCCTTTGCCGCCGTGCGCGGCAGCAACCATTGCGGCGCGCTGGACCGTTGGGTGCTGAGAGCAGCCGGTGAAGGCATGGTTGGACTCGCCTCAACCAATGCGCTGCCGACCATGGCGCCGTGGGGCGGGCGCGACAAGATCGTCGGGATGAATCCTTTCGCCGCCGCCTTCCCGGCCGGGGGCGAGCCGCCGGTCGTGCTCGACCTCGCCTTCGGGGCAACCGCCCACGGCAAGATCCGCGTGTATCAGCAGAAGGGCTACTCGATCCCGGAAGGATGGGCTTACGACACCGAAGGCAATCCGACGACGAACGCCGCAGCAGCGATCGCAGGTCTGATCCAGCCTGTCGGCCAGCACAAGGGCATCGGTCTTGCCGTCATCATGGGCATGCTGAGCACGCTGCTGTCGGGCGCGTCCTACGGAACGGAGCTCGGCAACATGGTATCGGGGCCCCGGCCTGGACAGGATGGCCATTTCTTTGCCGCCCTCGACATCGCCGCCTTCCAGCCGATGGAGGAGGTCAAAGCGCGCGTCGATGCGATCAGCCGCCAAATCCAGCACAGCCAGCCGGCGCAAGAGGGCACGCGCCTCTATCCTCCCGGATTGCTGGAGGCCGAATTCGAGGCGGCCTACGCTGACGGCATCCCGCTGAACGAAGCGACGATCGAGAGCATCCGCAGCGCGGCGCGCGCTGTGGGGCTGCCCGGCGAGGTGCTGGCGTGAGTCTCGCTCCTCCGGAACCCGCTCCGACTGAGGCCCAGGACATGGAGGCCTTCCGCCTTCGTCTGACGAGCGGGAACCCGCAGCCGCCCGACCCCAACCCAGCCGCCATCGCAACGATGCGCGACACCGCTGCCGCTCTCCGTCACTCCTGGGCGGAAAGTGTGCTGCCGGGGCGCGAGCGCCGGGGGGGCATTGCGACGCGGCACGCGCCCGTGCCTTACACCATCCATATGCCGCTCCAGGACCGGCCGCGTGGGACACTTCTGTTTCTGCACGGCGGTGGCTGGACGCTCCTCGATAGCGAGACGCACGCGCCGCTGATGCGCGCAATCGCCGCGCGGACCGGCTGGGCCGTCGCCGGAATCGACTATCCGCGCGCACCTGAGATGCGATTCCCTGGTCCCGTGCACGCCTGCGCGCAGGTCATCGAGGCAGCTTCGCAAGGAGCGCTCGACCCCGCGCCGCCGTATCCTTTGGCCATCGCCGGCGACTCCGCCGGCGCCAATCTCGCCGTCGCGGCGAGCCTTGCTTTGCGCGAGGCCGGCCAGCCGCTCCCGGCAGCGCTGCTGCTCTTCTACGGTGTCTATGGCTGCGACACCTCGCGGCCCTCCTACGCGGCATACGGCTCGGATTACTATCCTCTCTCGGCGGCGAAGATGGCCTGGTTCTGGGACCGCTACTGCCCAGATCCGTCATTGAGGACGCATCCCCTCGCGTCACCGCTTGGTGCGGACCTGTCCGGCCTGCCCCCGACCAATCTCGTGGTCGCCGGGCGCGACATACTGCGGGACGAGAACCTTGCTATGGCGGTGCGTCTCGCCGAGGCGGGCGTGCGCACCAGCCTCGACGTCTATCCGGACGCCATTCACGCCTTCTGCGAAGCGGTCGGCTTTGTGGAGATGAGCCGGACCGCGGTTGAACGCGCCGCGGACTGGTTGCTCACAATCAAGGGCGGAACACCCCCACGCAAGGGACAATCGTATGACGGACATCACCACGCGTGAGATCGGACGAATCGTTGGTTGCGGGGGCCTGCAATGGCTTATCCAGCCAACCCGCGATCATGCAAATATCAGCTTGAGCAACCGCATGATAATCGGCGGCATCACTGCGGAAGGCAGACGCTCGTCATCCGAAGACAACCTTCGTCTTTGCGGTCATTGTGTGTGAAAACACGGACCCAGAGAATCCCGATAAAAATGTGTTCTCAGTGATCTTTGAGGCGATCTCCTGCGCGCAGCAACGGTTTTGAGTTAGCCCTCGACGTGGCCTCCAGGCGCTCTCAGTATCGCCTGCAGAGCTGTATGAGGAATAGTACCGCGGAGAGAACCGTGAGCCCGGCGCGGGTTCTGTGCGTCAAGTTCAGCAATTGGGCGGTCAAGCGGCTTGGCGGAGCGCGAGCTTTTTGTGTTCGCGCAGGTCCTCCATGTTGAGGTAGCGACTGGCCTCCATCCAGTTTTCGTGGGTTTCGACGGCGAGCGCGCGTACGAGACGCAAACAGCTCTGCGGGTGGGAAAGATGCGCACGACGTAGGTTCGCCTGCGGATTTCCTCGTTGAGGCGCTCCAGCATGTTGGTCGACTTCAGGTGCTTATGGTGTTGGCGCGGCAGGCACAAGAACGTGAGCGTCTGCTCGATATGGTCCTCCACCCAGGCGGTCAGCCGCGGATATTTGGGCGCCCATTTGCCAAGCCAGGCGGCGAGATCGGCTTTGGCTTCACCAAGGTCGCGCCGGTCATAAATCCAGCGCAGCTCCTGCAGGCAGTCATCGCCGGCCTTGCGCGACAGATGATCGAGGGCATTTCTGAGGAAATACACATAGCAGCGCTGCCAGGCCGCTTCGGGGAGGACTTCGCCGATCGCTTTGGTGAGCCCTGGGTGATCGTCGGAGACGACGAACTCCACGCCTTTGAGACCGCGCGCCCTGAGTGCCAGCAGGAAGTCTTTCCAGGCTGAGCGGCTCTCGCGGCCGGCCATGTCCACGGCGAGGATCTGCCGCCGGCCGTCCCAGTCGACGCCGACCGCGATCAGCACCGCCTGCGAGGTGACGATGCCGGCCTCGCGCACCTTCTCGTAGCGCGCATCGAGGATCAGGTAAGGAAAGGGCTCGGCAAGCAAGCGGCCGGCAAACGCCGCCAGGCTGTCATCCAGCGTCTTGTTGATTGCCGAGATCGCCGAGGCCGAGAAGGCATGCCCGCACAGTTCCTCGGTGATCGCCTTGACCTTCCGCGTCGAAACGCCCTGCACATACATCTCGGCCAGCGTGGCCATCAGGGCGCGCTCGGAGCGCTGATAGCGCTCGAACAACTCGGTGGAGAACCGCCCCTGCCGATCTTGCGGCACGCGCAGCTCCAGCTCGCCGACACCGGTGATCAGGGTGCGATTGTAATAGCCTGAACGGTAGCCGAGCCGCTCCGGTGTGCGCTCGCCCTTGGCGGCGCCCAGCGCCTCGTCCATCTCCGCCTCCAGCACTTCCTGGAGCACGGCGCGGATCACCTCGCGCAAGCCATCGGAGTCCTCGAGAAGAAGCGCTTTGATCGTAGCGCCAGCAGATTTACCTCGGTCTTGGTCATGGCGGCGTCCCCTCTGGGAATCAGTGACGTTGAACATCACCAGCCTGCCATGACCGCCCTTATCGCCGAGCGATTTGCAGAACTCTTTGCACACTACCCAGCAAAGGATGACAACGAGAGCTTGACCCCAGCCCCGAAGTTAGAGAACGGGCTCGCCTCGGCCCGCACTCTGACCTTTCACGCTCATTGTGGAGACGTCGTCTAAACGGCAGCCCACGTTTCACGGCTTAGGAGCACTCGCGCCGCACACTTTGCCAATTTCCGCGGCGAGCTGCTCCTGCCGGTAGGGTTTACCGACGCGCGGTAAGTCCATATCGGCGCCTGCCGGGAGTTCCGCATAGCCGGTGGCAAGGAGTATGGGAAGATCGGGGCGGGCCTCGCGTGCTGCCTTGGCGAGTTGCAGGCCTGTCATTCGCGGCATCGAGAAGTCGGTGATAAGCAGGTCGATCCCGCGGCCATTTTGCAGAATGGCAAGCGCTTCCGATCCGGATTGGGTGGCAATGACGTCGTGGCCGAGATCCTCGAGCATGTTAGCCGTGCTCATCGCAACAAGCGGATCGTCATCGACTACGAGTATAGTCATTCTCGCTGCTGTCTCGGGGACTGCGCCTGTGTCCACCTGAGAGACCGCCGACTTTGCGGCAATGTCTGTTGCAGGCAGCAGCAGCTCAGCCGTGGTGCCGCATCCCGGCTCGCTTGCGAGGCGCAGCGCGCCGTTCAACTGCACGGCCAAGCCATGGATCATCGACAGGCCCAGGCCCGTGCCCTTGCCCAACTCCTTGGTTGAGAAGAAGGGTTCAGTCGCTCTCCGCAGCGTGTCCGCGTCCATTCCGTGTCCGCTATCGGCAACGGTAAGACGGATGTACGATCCGGCAGGAAGGCCTATGTCGGGCTCGACCACCGGCTCATCCACTTTGATCGTCAGCACACCGCCGCCGGGCATTGCGTCGCGCGCATTAACGACCAGATTGAGCAGAGCCAGCTCAATCTGGTTGGCATCGACAAGCGCGAGAGGAACGGTGGCCGGCAAGTTAATCCTGAGTTCGATCTGGTTGCCGACAGAACGTTCCAGCAGATCGGTCATTCCCTTGACCAATTCAATCAGACTTATGGGTTGCACTTGCAGATCCTGCCGCCGCGCAAAGGCAAGCAAGCGTTGCGTAAGCAGTGCGCCCCGCTCAGCCCCTTGCAAGGCGCCGCCAATCAGCCGCGTCAACTTGGGATCGTCTGGAGTACGTTTCCGCAGCAGCTCAAGGTTGCCGATGATGACCATGAGCAGATTGTTGAAATCATGCGCCACGCCGCCGGTGAGCTGGCCAATCATCTCGATCTTCTGTACCTGCCGCAATTGCTCTTCCGCGTGCTCCCGCTGCTCGATCTGCGCGAGCACGGATGCGTGCGCGCGCTGGAGATCCGCGGTGCGCTCGGCGACGCGCTCCTCGAGCGCTTCGTTCAGATGTCGCAGATCGGCTTCGGCATTTCTGCGGTCCGTCACATCCGACGACACGCCGACCAGGCGTGATGGCATGCGGCCCCTTGTGTGCACCAGGCGGGCCCGGAGCTCCGCCCAGCGAATGCTGGTGTCCGGGCAAACGACCCGAACATCAACGGCATAGTCGCTGCCAGTTTCAATGCTGCTTTGCAACGCCTTTTTCAGAGGCTCGCGATCGTCCGGATGGACGTTTGCGATCACATCGGCATAGGTCAAAGGCTGGTCCGGCTTTCGCCCGAACAGTGCCCTGTACGAGGCCGAGGCGATTATCTCCCCAGTGGCTAAATCCAGCTCCCAGGAGCCCAGGCGGCCGGCGGCGAGAGCGGTGCGAAGCCGCTCCTCGCTCTCATGCAGCTCTTCGATCCGCGCCCGTGCCTCATATTGCCGTGTTCGTCCTTTGAGCGCGGTTCGGGCAACGCTGATGAACGTCGCCGGATGAAAGGGGCGCTCCAGCAAGGTGACATTGCCAAGTGTATCGGACAGACATGCCAGGAACGGATAACTCTCCCTGCCTGCGGCTCGGCGCGTCAGCACGATGAACGGCAGGTCCGACCAGGACGGCTGAGTGCCGACACGTTCGGCGAGGCGTCGCAGATCCGCAACGCGTAAAGCTTCCTCGGTCACGATGATGAAACAGGTTTCATCACCGATTACAGTCTCGAACGTCGCCAGATCCGTGCAGATCGCCGAGGAAATCGCTGCCTCGCCCAGGAGCATCTGGGCAATCGCTGCGTCGCGGCCATAAGGCGCGAAAATCCAGACAGTCGATGGGCGGGAATTAGGAATTGCCGTCCCCCCTGTCAGGGTCGCGCCCAAACGCGGGCAGCTTGCCGATGAAGGTCGGCACGCCGCGCAGCACGCCTTGAAAATCAGTTAGGGGAGCGCCCAAGGTAAGTCCCCCGCCGCCGATGCGGTACTCTCGAATGGTGTCTTCGTGGCTGCCGGTGCGCTTTTTGATCACCGAGACCGCACGGCGGACCTTGCCCAGCGCCTCGAAGTACCGGAGGAGAACGACGGTATCGGCCAGATAGGTGACATCGATTGGCGCCTTCATCTCGCCGACCAGGCCGTGCTGGGCGACGGTGAGGAAGGTATTCGCGCCCTGCCGGTTCAGATATTGCAGCAACTCATGGACGTGGAGGATGATCGCGTTCTCCTCCGGCATGGCCGCCTGATAGCCATTCAGGCTGTCGATCACCACGGTCTTCACCTGAGCAGCGGCCACCCGGTCGCGAACGCGATAGGTGAATTCGCCTGGCGACAGTTCTGCTGCATCGATTTGCTCGATCAGGAGCGAGCCCTCGTCACGCCAGGATTCCAGATCGAGCCCGAGTTGCCGCATTCGATCGAAGAGCAGTCCGAGTTCCTCGTCGAATATAAACATCGCGGCCTTCTCACCGCGCCGTATCGCCGCCGCTACGAATTGCATGACGAAAAGGCTCTTGCCGGTGCCGGCAGGGCCAAGCACCAGGGTACTCGACCCTTGTTCGATGCCACCGCCCAGCAGGGCATCCAGCTCGGCGATGCCGCTGGTGCTGCGCTTGCGCGCAAATGGTATTCGATGCTCGGCGGCCACCAGCCTGGGAAACACGGCCACGCCGCCTGTGCGGATGCTAAAATCGTGATAGCCGCCACGGAAGGCGTGCCCACGGTATTTCGAGACCCGCAGACGGCGGCGCTCGGCGCCAAAAATGGGGGCAAGCTCCTCCAGCTGGATGACGCCATGCACGATGCTATGGGCGGTTTTATCCGCAGTATCGGACGTCATGTCGTCCAGCAGCAAGACCGTAGCGCTATGGTGCGCGAAATAATGCTTCAGGGCGAGGATCTGCCGCCTGTAGCGCAGCGAATTTTGAGCGAGAAGGCGGATTTCGGACAGGCTGTCGAGCACAACTCTAGTTGGCTTGATCTGCTCGAATTGATCGGTGATCAGCTTGATCGTCTCACCCAGCTCCAGATCCGAGGAATAGAGCAGGCTTTGCTCATTCTCAGGATTGAGAAGACTTTCGGGCGGGACGAGCTCGAAAACGTCGATATTGCCGTCGATGGTCCAGCCATGTGAGGCTGCGCCGGCGCGCAACTCGCGCTCGTTTTCGGAGAGGGTGATGTAGAGGCCGCGCTCGCCATTCTCGGCGCCTTCCAGCAGAAAACGCAGCGCGACGGTGGTCTTGCCTGTGCCAGGCCGTCCTTCGAGAAGGAACAGATGTCCCCTCGAAAGCCCTCCGATCAGGATCTCATCCAGGCCCGGGACGCCGGTTCGTGCTTGACCCGTCCCTTTCTGGTCAGTGGCCATCGCCAGCTCCAATCTGTCTCCTGATATCGTTCGGCAACGGGTATAGCGGGATGCGTGATAGCGCGGCGGCAGATGCCAGTTCCACCCGCCGCAAATCGTACTCCTGCTGGCGCTCGAGCCAAAACCGTGACGGGACGCCGCAGAACTTCTCCAGGCGAGCCGCCATTTCCGGCGTGATAGCGGCAGTGCCGGCGAGAATACGGTGAAGGGTCTGGCGCGCGATGCCGAGATCCCGGGCCGCCTGGCTTACCGATAGCTGTAGCGCTGGCAGCACATGCTCGCGCAGGATCGCACCGGGATGTTCGCGCGTATCTTTAGAGATATCGCCGTTTTGGATTTTCGCTTTCACCGTCGGCCTGTAGCGTAAGATGTGACAGTCCGTTGTCTAAACCTCGGCCTTTCCGAAAGTTCCGCCGCGGCGTTTCGGCTTCGAGAGAAAGTGTGCTGAACTTGTGAGCTACCCTCCGGAAGAGTTGCGGTACGCATGCGCCGCCGATAGCGAATGCTGGTCGGCAGTGTCGGTTTTACCGCCAAGCGGCCGATCGGCATCATCGCCGGTCATAGTCGCTTGCGCCTCATAGAGTTCAAAAGGGGTAAGGCACGGGCGGAACCGTCGGCTTGGAGCACGTGTTCGTCTAGTTCGAGATCAAGTGCCGACCAGGGGTCCCAAATACACAAGGGCGCCGGTTATCGTGGCCATTCCAACTAAAATGACCACAGCCATGAGGCCGAGCTTCCAGCCATTGGCGCTAACATTGTCGCTCAATCTAAAGTACCCCACGGGAATGGCATCGACCCGCCACTGCCAAGGCCAGTCTCAGGTGCCATTCGGGCGAGGCTTGCTTGCTGTGATGAATGACGATGCGCTGGTCAGGCTATGGGAGCAGGCATACGGCGCCTTTCTTGGTGTAGGGGCGGTTGCACTCCCAATCGTCGCCGAGGTCGGTGAGGTGAGCGTTTTGCGGCACAGGCACGGCAACACAATCGCTCGCCGCGGCGCGATATCCGCGATTGCACTTCCATCCCAGTCCGTAGGATGCGTCGGATAGGTAGCCATTTGTTGGGACCTCTACCGCGACGCAGCCTTTCCCGTCCACGCGGTATCCGCGCTCGCATGCCCAGCCAGAGCTGGAATACGCGTCACTGAGATAGCCATTTTTGGGCACTTCGACTGCGACACACGTATCGCCTACCGCCTTGTATCCGCGATTACACTTCCACGTATCGCTGTAAGAATCGCCCCGCAGGTAGGCGTTCGGCGGCACGCTTAAGGCCGCACACCTGCCATTGCGCTGAGTGTACCCCCGATTGCATTTCCACCCAGTGCTGTAGGACGAGCCTGTCAAATAGCCGTTTTCCGGCACGGCAATGGCGAGGCAAGCTTCCTTGTCCTCGCGATAACCGAAGGTGCATTCCCAACCACGCCCAAAAGATGAACCTGTCGCATAGGCATTGGCTGGCAGAGACAGCGGCTCGCAAGCGCCGGCGGTTTCTTTGAAGCCGCTATCGCACGCCCATCCAGCGCTGCTGGACGGCTGTGCATGAGCGTGTGCTGGAATCCTTGCTGCGCGCGCCTCGGCATTGAGCCCACCGGCTCCGGCAAGCAAAAGCACAAAAATGCCAGCCGCAATATATGCGCGATGCCTCATAGCTGGTGACCGCATGACATGTTTCCTTCGAGAGCTGGGGCTTAATATCGAAGCGCGCTTCGCCGCGGCGGGCGAGACCTCCCGAATGCATGAACCAACCCAGCGTAGCAGGAAGTCATCCACACCGCGGTCGTCGGTTCCAAGGATGGGCGGGGATACCGCCAATAAAGACGGCCTGCTTGCTGCTAAGCGTCGCCAAATGCCGGCAGGCCACCGCTAAGCGTAATCTCGACGGCAGCATCATCGTGCGGGTCATCGAGCACAATATCGACAATCTGGCCATCTGCCAATGCAATGCGTGCCGGACCCGCGTGGAACGCCCGGCTGAGCACGCTAGCCCCGCCTTCAATCCGGCCATTGCCCGAACGGGTCACCTGATCGAAATAGCCGTCAATCTCGTAAGCGACGGCGCCGTAGCTCTGCCCGCCCGTCCCGTCCAATAGCATTCCGCTACCGTAGAGACTGCCAAGGTGCTTGAGCAAACGTCTGTGGCGCTGCGAATGCATGGGATGATCTCCATTCCGTGACATCGAGGATCGGGCATTCGCAGGTGCAATTCGCCACGCCCTCAAATCTCATTCAGAACTGCTTGCCCTCCATCCAGGCCTGAACGTCAGTCGTGACCTGGGCCTCGGTGATGCCCGACCGTCCCTTGACCATGGAACGGAGCTGGGCCTCGTTCTTAATCGTCGAGAGATCGTAATGAGTGAGGAAGGTCCATCGCTGCTGAGCGTCCTTTCGATAACCCTTTTTGCGTAATACCGTCTCGGCGCTTTCGCCACCTTGAAATCCGAACACAATCATTCTCCTGGAGAAGCACGGGCCGGCGACCCACAATCAGTGACTCCTGCGTCACCGCTTGTCTTGAAGCTCTCCCCAATTTATTTGGGTCAAGCGAACAAAAAACGCAATGATATAAAAAATATATTTATTTCCATCGATGGGTTTATTCACATTTCACTGAAATAGTAACTGTTATTTTTGTTGCATATTCCCCAGTGGCAGGGACATTCTCGCGACTTCGATCGTTGGCGGGAGAAAATATTATCGGAAACAGCCTATAAACGAAAAGCATTTGGCAATTGAGAACATTTATTTCTGCGCCAGTTTGTCATACCCCTTGAATTAAGCAAAATAATTATCAAGTTTAATTGGCGGCTCCTGATGAGTGCGAATTCAAGTTGAGCCGCATTATTTGGAGAACAACATGGAAAATACCCAGGTTTCTGAGAATAGAAAAATTATTGTCAACGAAATTCAGGCAAAGTGGGGACAGTTCTCCGACCAGGATCTCGCGGCACTCAAGGGCAAGGACGATCTGATCTCGCAGGTTAAGTCGATGTATAAACTTGATCAGGCGCAGGCGCAGAAAGATGTCGAGACCCTGCTGAACGGGCGAGCCTTCTAATTCTCGTCCATTGGAGGGGAGCCGCTTGCGGCGCCCCTCTCACGCTTCAAGTCATGCCTGATCCATCCATGCCCAATCCTTTGTCTTCTCCAAATTTCCGCAAACTCCGCAAGAAGGTGATGCATGTCCAATCTGTCCGGCCGTCGTATCCTCGTGGTCGATGGGGAACCGTTGACGGCTTTGATGCTGGAAAGGCTATTGAAGGAGCTGGGTTGCAGTGTACCCGGCAGGGCAGGGAAAGCCGCTGATGCTATGGCCATCATAGAGACGGATCGGCTGGGTCTGGACGCCGCGACCCTGAAATTCGCCGATGAAGGCAGCGCGGAAGTCGCTGCCGCGCTGGAGGGGCGCGGAATCCCCTACGTTATCACCACCAGCCCTGACTCTCCGGCGGTCTCGAGTCCGTTGAAGGATCGCCCTATCCTGGTCGCGCCGTTCCTGCTGGAAGATCTGAAATGCGCGCTTTCAGGTCTGGATATGAGGCAGCGGCATTCGACGAGATAGATGCCGCGTCTCCCGGCGCATTCGCTCCAGCTTGAGTGCGATGGTTCTCTCCGTGCTGGAAACGGGGAGGGCCGATCGGTCAGCGGCAGAGCGACTATCTGTGAGATGCTGACAGCGGATTGCTAAGCGCTGGGGTCGAGGTGGCAAACGGCCAAGCGCATCGGTTGCCGAGCACATAGGTGCCTCCCGATTGGCCGCGCGTGGGGTCGGCGAGCACCAAGTTGACGATCTCGCGCGCCAGAAATGGAGGCCCGCCATGGCCAGTATTCTCATCCAGTGCTCTCGGCCTGAAAATGGAGGAAGCCCCATTACGGGATTTGCCTTCACCATCGAATATGATCAGGGAAAGCAGGTCCGATTTGCCGATCTGCCTATTCCGCCGAGCTCCGACGCGAACTCACTTGGTGCTTTCCGCCAGGAGCTCAGGCGACTTGGGACCGCCATTCTCGAAGTGGCCGGCTCGGGCGCGGACATCCATTGGAACCGGTCGGACGGGCAGCGGTCGGGAGATATGCGGCAGTGCCCGACGGACGCTCGTCGCGTCGACGCCCAGGAGCCCTGAATTGGTCTCACTCGATATCCCACATTGGGAAAATCATGCCGGTGAGCGGCAGCTTCATCGGAATGACCGACGCATTTCAGCGGATGTCCGTGGAAGTCGTGGTTAAGCTGTGGAGGGGCGGCGCGGCAAGGGGGCACCCTGACGCCTGTCCTTGTCGGTTTGTGCGATCGGGATATCGCATCCTCTATATTGGGCCCGCTCTATATTGGGCCCGGCGGCGCGTTGGCGCTCTCGCCGACCAGAGAGCTGCACCAATGTCTTGGGAGAACGGCGGCACTCTGTGCTAAATTATCGTTTCGATATGACGAGCGGGAACGTCCAGATCATATTTTTTCTTCCTGCTTTATCTTCGCCATCACCTGGATTGCACTCACTGCGCTTCTCTAGCGACAAGCTCGCTTGTCTGGCAGCACAGCACCAGAAAAGCGTCTTTGTACGCCATCAACAAGGAATTCTAGATCATGGTCTCCCAAAGCAAAACCTCCACGGGGATTGGCAGCCGAGGACGGTTAACTTTCGACAGTTCGCGGCAATCACGGCCTTCCCCCATTAGATCTCAGAGCAGCCGTCCTACTGATCTCCAGGCCAGCATCAAGCGCTACACAGCGCTGGCGCTCGACGCGGCCGCCGGAGGCGACCAAGTGAAATCGGAAAGCTACTATCAGCAAGCCGAATATTACGTCAAGCTGGTGAGAGGAGACCGCGATTAAGAATATTCCGGAACACCAGCTCAACTGGCCTTACCAGGGCATGCGCTTAAAATTTCGACCGGAGACATCAAGCGCTCTTCCGCGAGCGGATTTGTTGTGTGCTGGGCATGCTCAGTAGCTTGGGGGTGAAAGTCCCCTACCCAACCTGATGGAGGTGAAGGGTTAGCAAAATGCAAGGGCCGCCGCCGCGAGGCGGGGTCTGAAAGAAGCATCGAGCAAACGTGCGGGTCGATGGACAAGAACCGGATAGTCTAGAAGGCGCGAGCATCGGACGAGCGGCCAACGTACCGCAAAGTCCATATCCATCAAGGATGCGAAGCGTAGATCCGGCGATCGTGCACGGAAGGCAACTGAGCTTACCCCAGGAGATCTGCCCTGTGTCGCCTTTGGCGACTGGGACGACCGAAAGGCCGTCCGATCGCAGGGCAGAAGTCAGCAGAGGGCATAATAGGCGGCGCGATCCGCTGAAGGCCCGAACGAGATGCAGGACGAGTAGGACATGACCCTCAGACGCGGCGGACGGCAGAATGTCCGGCCTCAGCTGGACCTCAACTCTCAGCTTGCGGGTGAAGCCCAGGAAGCAGGAGGCGAGGCGACCGAGTTGCGTCGGGCGGGGAATGATCCCGAAAGCCCAGCCGGCACCGATCGATTGATGGAGGAGATATGTGAGCGAAACAATCTGAAGGCGGCATTGCAACGTGTGAGGAACAACAAGGGTAGCCCGGGCGTCGATGGCATGACCGTCGATCAGCTTGCCGGCTATCTGAAGCAGCTTGGCCGGCAATCCGGGCTCAACTTCTGAGCGGGATCTACAACCGAAACCGGTGAGGCGGGTGGAAATTCCCAAACCGGACGGCGGGACGCGCAAGCTTGGCATCCCGACGGTGCTGGATCGATTCATCCAGCAGGCGGTGATGCAGGTGCTGCAACGGCGTTGGGATCGGACGTTCTCTGACGGCAGCTATGGGTTCCGCCCTGGGCGGTCCGCGCATCAAGCCGTGGCTCAGGCGCAGAAATATATCGCCGACGGCCATGACTGGGTGGTCGATCTTGATCTGGAGAAGTTCTTCGATCGGGTCAACCACGACAGGTTGATGGGCCAGATCGCCCGGCGGGTCGGGGACAGGCGGCTACTCAAACTCATTCGGGCGTTCCTAACCGCCGGAGTGATGGAGAACGGCTTGATCAGCGCCAGTGTGGAAGGAACCCCGCAAGGGGGGCCGCTTTCGCCGCTGCTTAGCAATCTCGTGCTCGACGAACTCGACCGTGAGCTGGAGCAACGCGGGCACCGCTTCGTTCGATATGCGGACGACTGTAATATCTACGTTCGCAGCGAACGAGCGGGGCAGCGGGTGATGACGAGCCTTGTGCGCTTCATCATGCAAAGGCTCAAGCTCAAGGTCAACGAGGCGAAGAGCGCGGTAGCGCAACCGCAGCAGCGGAAGTTTCTCGGATTTAGCTTCAGCGACGGCCCCACGGTCCTGCGCACTATCGCGCCAAAGGCCCTGGAGCGGTTCAAACAGCGAATCCGGGACATCACACGGCGGGCCAGGGGCGCCAGTGTGGAGACGATCATGGCGGAGCTGGCAGCGTATATGCGGGGTTGGCGAGGCTATTTCGGATTCTGCGAAACGCCCCAAGTGCTGCTGGTTCTCATGCGTTGGGTTCGGGTGCGGCTTCGGTCTGCCTTGTGGCGACAATGGAAAACACCACGCCGTCGCCGGGCAGCACTGATCGCCCTCGGGGTCTCTCCATGGTTGGCGGAAGGTACCGCCGGCAGTGTGCACGGACCCTGGCGCCTGGCCCGATCCAAGGCCCTCTCACGCGGGTTGAACAATGCCTACTTTCGATCGCTCGGTCTTCCTGCATTGGTCAAGGAGCGCTAGCCATTGCCGCTCGAACCGCCGTGTACGGACCCGTATGCACGGTGGTGTGGGAGGGGCGGAGCCGCAAGGCTCCCCCCTATCCCGATCTTCACCGCAGATGCGAAGGTCGCGCTTCCGTCACGAACAGCGGCTGTTCGCTCAACAGTGGAACACATTACCTCCCCGGCTTTCACCAGCGCCTTACCCGCCCGTACGGCCGTCTCAGCCCATCCTTTGCCGATCGGCAGTCCGGGCATCGCATAGCACCGGGCTGCGCAACTGGCTGGCCGCAGTCACGGCACGGGTCGCGCCGCGCCTTGCGGGCAACCGCGCCGCTACAGGCTCGCACTTCTTGCGGGATGCTCGCTGACCATCTGCGCAGCAGCTCTTCTTCGGTCATGATACCAACTCCTGCGCATAAGCAGCGTGTCGACACTCAAAGGATCCGGCAGTTCCCGCCATAATCTGCGGATCTCATGATGGTTTGGGTGCGAGCGGTCTGCACTCGCGCAAACGCTGCTGCCCGCCGTCTCGCCCTTGAGAGTCCGGTTTGTGTGCAGGTTTCTCGGACGCCTGCCGGGAGCGAGCATGCCGTAGCTCGACATGCGGGCGCCCGAGAACCTGGACAGGAGGGGTCCTTCCCCATCCGGTCGATCAGTGATCGTTTTCCTGTTTCGCCGCCTCGGTGACGCCTGCTTCAGTCGTGATCATCATGCCGGCGACGGAGGCCGCATCCTGGAGGGCAATTCGCACGACCTTGGCAGGATCGATAATGCCTGCCTCGATCATATCGACATATTGATCGGCCTGCGCGTCGTATCCGAAAGTCTCCGACGTCTCGTCTATCACCCTGCCGATCACGATCGATCCTTCCACGCCGGCGTTTTCCGCAATCTGGCGAATGGGCGATTGCAGCGCCTTGCGCACGATGCCGATGCCCGCGTTCTGATCCTCATTGTCGCCCTTGACGGTAATCGTCCTGGCGGCCCTCAGCAGCATCACGCCGCCGCCCGGCACGATGCCTTCTTCGATCGCAGCGCGAGTGGCGTTCAGCGCATCATCGACACGGTCCTTGCGCTCCTTGACCTCGACTTCCGTGGCGCCGCCGACCTTGATGACCGCGACGCCGCCGGCGAGTTTCGCCATCCGCTCCTGCAGCTTCTCCTTATCGTAGTCCGAGGTGGTCTCCTCGATTTGCGCCTTGATCTGCTGGATGCGCGCCTCGATGTTCGTCTTCTCGCCCGCGCCGTCGATGATCGTCGTGTGATCCTTGGTAATGGAGACGCGCTTGGCTTTCCCGAGCATCGCGAGCGTCACGTTCTCGAGCTTGATGCCGACATCTTCGGAAATGGTCTCGCCGGCGGTCAACGTCGCGATGTCTTCCAGCATGGCCTTGCGGCGATCGCCGAAGCCCGGCGCCTTGACCGCGGCCACCTTCAGGCCGCCCCGCAATTTGTTGACGACGAGCGTTGCCAGCGCCTCGCCCTCGACTTCCTCCGCGATGATGAGCAACGGCTTGCCGCTTCCGACGACCGCCTCGAGCACGGGCAGAAGCTGTTGCAGGCTGGCAATCTTTTTCTCGTGGATCAGGATATAAGGATCTTCCAGCTCGGCGATCATCTTGTCGGCATTGGTGACAAAATAGGCCGAGAGATAGCCGCGGTCGAACTGCATTCCCTCGACCACATCCAATTCGCTTTCCAGTCCCTTGGCTTCTTCGACCGTGATCACCCCGGTGTTGCCGACCTTCTGCATGGCCTCGGCGATCATCTCGCCAATCGTGGGATCGCCATTAGCCGCCACGGTGGAAACCTGAGCGATCGCACTGGAATCCTTGATCTTTTTTGACCTGGCTTTAATTTCCGCAACAACTTGCGCCACGGCCTTGTCGATACCGCGCTTCAGGTCCATCGGGTTCATGCCCGCGGCGACCGCCTTCAAGCCCTCGCGCAGGATCGCCTGGGCGAGGACCGTGGCCGTCGTCGTTCCGTCGCCGGCCATGTCGTTGGTCTTCTGGGCGACATCGCGCACCAACTGCGCGCCCATATTCTCGAACCGGTCCTCGAGTTCGATTTCCTTGGCGACCGCAACGCCGTCCTTGGTGGTTCGTGGCGCGCCATACGACTTGTCCAGGATAACGTTGCGGCCCTTGGGGCCGAGCGTGATCTTCACCGCATTGGCGAGAATATCGACGCCGCGCATCATGCGCTCGCGGGCGTCAGTGGAAAAGCGGACCGCCTTGGCAACCATTTTCAGTCTCCCTTGAATGTCTATGCGAAGCGTGTTCAGCGAACCGGCGGAAGCCTTTCGGGCTCTCCGCAAACCGGACCCCATGGATCCGGCTCCAACGCCGTTCGACCAGCGCACCGGCGTGAGCGGCTGGCTATTTTGCGGACGGGCGATTCTCGGCGCGATGCCGCGATATTATCTGTTCAGGCTCGATGCCGCGCAAGCCGGCGGGCCGCCAAGAGAGAAACGCCAGCGAGGCAAGCCACGCTCAAAGGTCGTCGGCGGAAAGTTCGCAATAGCGCTTCGATGCCTTGTTATACACGCGGCGCGCGGCATTCCTGATGTTGGTCCGGTTGGTGTCGAAAACGGCCAGTGCAACGTCTTCGCTGAACTCTTGCAGCCCGGTGAGGCGATGCAGCGCCGTTTTATCCAACCGGAATGCAACCTCGAACATCACGTCGTGCCCCCAGAAGCTAAGCGTCTTTCGCTCGGCATCGAAGCTGCGGCAGTTATTTAGGAAGTCGAGGGCCATGACGTCTCCTCGCGGATCGGTGGGCACAAAAGATGCGCGTGCAGTCGCAGGTCAAGCGCGGCCTGCCCGCCCTCATCGTTTGAACGCGGTGTCCGACGCGGGAATGGTTGTGAGCGACAGAGCGGATTCGGGGACGGCTCTATCGAAGGCTTCAGCGCTACCGCGAACACGGTAGCTGCGCATGGTATGAGCGTGGTCCTTCGGCATGACCTTGACGATTTTGCATTGGATCGGCGTTTGCGAGAACGCACCGGTGTAGGTGACCATATCGCCGACGGAAAAGACTTCGGTCATCGGATGTTTTCCTATGGGTGGCAAAGGCGTTGGTTGCTCGCTCCACTCCTGATATTCTTCAGGCTGCCGGAAGCATGATGCGAAAGGTCTAATGTTTTTCCCCGGCGCATTTGTATATGATATCAGAAATAAAAAATAATGAGTCCTCAATAAAATTATTTTGCCCTGATATCCCAATCAGTGGATATATTTAAATCGGAGAGATAAATATGAGACAAAATCTCCCGGGCATTTTCAGAAATGATTGCGGATTTTGCTTCGATCTGGCCAGCGCGCAAACCGATCATGGAGCCGCCCGCTCCAAGAGCGGCCACAGGGCCATCACCGGCCAGCCTCTGGATATGCTTAAAGTGATAACAGCACCTTGAGCGCACCTGGAAATTGTAGGTGCCACTGATCAGGTCATTTTGATCTCATGATCATGAGATTTGCAGTAAGGCCCCGAATATCGCTTAGACCAAACGATTGCTTTGCATTTTATTTAAGCTGCATCAATTCGAAGGTTGCTTGGATGTCGGTAGCCCCGCTACCAAGAAGACCGTTATGATTGAGATAATCATCTTCTGAGACTAGAGACGCCCGCGGTTATTGTTGGCAGTACAGGCACTCGCCCGCCTGCTCCCCCGTCCCAAAGTGGCGGCAAAGGCGTTTGCAAACGATATAGATCGCTATGTTGCGAAGATGGCAGGGTGTCAGACATTGCCATCTCGATGCTATGTTGCTTCGCCATATGACACTGCTCTGGCATACTGGGGAGCCAGCAAAGTCGGATGGCAATCGTTGCTGATAGGACGTCAGGCATGCCTGGCGTGATCGCTACAAAGCCTGGCAACCGGCCGAGAAGGTCAGCGATGACTCAGATGCAACGCTGATGGCAGCAATCCAGATCGCAGTTGGCCGCTATCGCAACCATGTGAGAGCGAATAAGCTGGACGCACCGAGCGAATAAACCGACTGTGCAAGCTCGAATTCAGTCCAAAGACACTGCCGGCGCCGTCGGCGGAAATATGACAGATCCCGTGATCACATTGCGTATTCGTCACCGAACAACCTATGACTACCGTCATCCGGTGGCGCTGCTGCCACATCGCCTGATGCTTCGTCCGCGAGAAAGCCGCGAACTTCGCCTCATCTCGGCCAACCTGTCCATCTCACCGCACGCCAGAATGACTTGGGCTCATGACGTTTTTGGCAACGCCGTCGCCACGGCGGAGTTTCACGACCGCACGCAGAAGCTGGTGATCGAAAGCAGCGCCGAGGTCCAACTGGACGCGGCCGACTGGCCCGTATTCGACATCGCCGCCTCCGCTATTTTCTACCCCTTCCAATACTCGGAAGATGAGATCACCGACCTTGGCGCACTGAGGGTCCAGGGATATCCTGATCTGCAGGAGCGACTGCGAAGCTGGGCGCGCTCTTTCATTTCTAGCGAGCCGACCGATACGCTATCGTTGTTGAAGGATTTGAGCGTCGGCGTGTCGCAAGCCATACAATATCAAAGCCGGGAGGATGAAGGCACTCAGTCCCCCACCGCAACGCTCGATCGCGGCTGGGGCTCCTGCCGGGACTTCGCCGTTCTTTTGGCAGAAGCCGCGCGCAGTCTAGGATTTGGGGCAAGGATCGTCACGGGCTACCTCTACAACTCGAATAACACCCTCGTCGGTCCGAACGGGTCCGGCTCAACGCACGCCTGGACGGAGATCTTCGTTCCAGGGGCCGGTTGGATCGCCTTCGATCCAACAAATCGAAGCGTCGGCGGATCAAATCTGATCCCGTTGGCAGTGGTGCGTGACATTCGGCAAGCGGTGCCGGTCGCCGGGAGCTTCATCGGCTCAAGCGACGCTTTTACTGGCATGTCGGTGGAGGTGCTTGTTACCACCTGACGTCCGGGTTCTCGCGGATGGCACCGGAATCCAGCGATGATAAACCGCACGACCAAGCAAGCCGGCTCTAGCGACTAGGGACACCGTGCTCGATACGGGTGACCCTTCGCGCGGCTTATCGGAAATACCGGAAGCAGAGAGAACCTGTCATAGCAGTGATTTTCATTCGAAGACCGGGCTTCAGGCAAAGAAAAATGATACGCTAAAAAATAAATACTGAAATTATTGTAATTATTCGAATTGACATCCAAGTAAATGATGAGGGCGTTCAATAAACAGCATGGGGCGAGCGCTACCGCGCTGTTTGTACGGTCTTTGACCGTGCGCTCTCCAGAAGGAATGGCATGTTCGGATCTCAGGGTGGCGAAAGCGCCGAGACGGTATTACGCAAGAAGGGTTATCGAAAGGACGCTCAGCAGCGATGGACCTTCCTCACTCATTTACGATCTCTCGACGATTAAGAACGAGGCCCAGCTCCGCTCCATGGTCAAGGGACGGTCGGGCATCACCGAGGCCCAGGTCACGACTGACGTTCAGGCCTGGATGGAGGGCAAGCAGTTCTGAATGAGATTTGAGGGCGTGGCGAATTGCACCTGCGAACGTCCGATCCTCGATGTCACCGAATGGAGATCATCCCATGCATTCGCAGCGCCACAGACGTTTGCTCAAGCACCTTGGCAGTCTCTACGGTAGCGGAATGCTATTGGACGGGACGGGCGGGCAGAGCTACGGCGCCGTCGCTTACGAGATCGACGGCTATTTCGATCAGGTGACCCGTTCGGGCAATGGCCGGATTGAAGGCGGGGCTAGCGTGCTCAGCCAGGCGTTCCACGCCGGTCCGGCACGCATCGCATTGGCAGATGGCCAGTGCATCGAGGTTGTGCTCGACGACCCGCATGATGATGCGGTTGCCGAGATTACCATTCGAGGCCAGCTGCCGGAATTCGGGCGAGCCTAATATGGACAATCGTAGAGACATTAAGACCTCCCTCATGGCAGCAATAAATCAATGGGAAAATGAGGGTGGTGCGCTAGGGCGGATGGAAAGCAATCCTCTTCGGCGAAAGCCTCTTACGCGCGTGCGATTTGACTTTAAGCGCCTTCTTTCCTCGATTCCGTCGCAGCTTCCCCGTTAAATAAAGGAAATCCAAATGCCGGTAGGTCTAGTTAAGTTTTTCAACGGGAAACAGGGGTTTGGCGCTATCGCGCAAGCGGGTGGCGGACCCGACGTGTTTGTGCATGTTACCGCAGTGGAGCGGGCGGGCCTTGGCGGCCTTGTTACAGGCCAAAGTGTTGCGTTCGATATCGTATCAGATAAAGAGTCCGGCAGTTCCGCTGCCACAAATCTCCGGATCTCATGATGGTTTTGAACTAGGTGGGAGCACTCGCTTAAATGCCGCTGCCGTCCCCCAGCAAGAGTGTGATTGTGGCCCCAGCGCCATAGCCAGCCTCGAGGCAAATGTCTCTTCACACCGCGCGACGGAGCCCATTGGCGCTCACGCCAGTGCCGATTACGGTGCGGTAACTAGCCCATAAATTAGGTGCCGCGATAGCGACGACCAGGCAATATCGCTCCGATCACGGTTACGGTCGTGCCGATGGACGCGTGATCCGGCTGCCCCATCATCATATGAACAAAGAAGCCTCTCGATTGAGCCAGGATGCCGGCAACGAGGTGCTGCGCACGCAGTGTGCTTGACCATGGGAGAAAAAGATGATCCGGCGCAAGCGAGCAGAATCTTCCGTTTGCTTCCGCGGAAATATCCTGAGCATGTCCGCCTGCCAGTGCCGATGCCCACGCCCGGGGAGATCCACATATTCCGCGTGGCGCGACAGTCATCTCCGTAGTCGACTACTCCAAGGGGCCTCGACACCCCACAGATCTTGTCGTCACACGCGCGTTCGAAATTCCTCACGCGCGCGTTAGATAGATCCTCACGCGCGCGTTAGATAAATCGCTTCGCACCGATTGACGCAGTACGGTTTCGTCGAATCGCGTCACTTAAGGTCGGCGGCCTTTTGTGCGAGCACCAGCTTGGTGCAAGCATCGACGAGAGCAGAACTCGGATAAGTCTCGCCTTGGAGCGTGACGAACTCTTTGGGGAATTCGTCGTTGCGCTTCCAGGAGTCGACCTTCGCGAGGGCAATCTTTTTGGCAGCGGCATCGGGAAGCGCTGCGAACTTTGCCGCGCATTCCGGTGCCAATGCGGCGACGACGGCGGTCTGTGAGCGCTGGTTCGCCAGCTTGTCGGCAGTACTAGCGAGTGTCCAGCCACCCCATTGGAAGCCAATGACCATCGTGGCGACAGCGCCGACGGCTATTCCTTGTAGGAGACGGGTGAGCGACTCGCCCTGCAGAAATTTCATCATGACTCGAAAGCCTTTCGATTAAAGGACGCGCGCCGCAAGCGTAAGCGGCGCGCGACGTGTATAAAGCGGATGATGATCGCATCCGCGAACACGAGGGTAAGTCAATTTTCAGACTGAAAGTGTGCCAACCGATGGCACCATCACTGCCGCTGTCGCCGCAACGAAGACTTCGGTGTGTCGCCGTTTTTGGGCAGCTCTTCTTGGGCAGTTCTAGGACGAATCGTTGCTCGCCTCTGCATTACATGGAGTGCCGAACGCAAAACACAATAGAGAATTGAGATTTATTTTCTGGTGCACGTAGCCCACTGGAAAGTACATACTTTTCGATATTCTTACAGGGGCGAGGCGAAGCAATAACGGTCGGGCGTGTCAGCCACGAGGCTCTTCTTTTGTCGTATTAGGTAGGGAAACGCGGTCGGCGGGGTACTCTTCGTCCTTGTGATCATGCAGCAAACGAGCAATCCGACCTCTTAGCTGCGTGTAGATCAATAAAATAACTTGGATCAGACGTTTTATTTGCTCGATAAATCGTATTGTTGTATTTATGTTATAAATATTGGCAAATTTAGAGACATTAAGACCTCCATCATTACAGCAATAGGTTAGTGCGAAAATGAAGGTGGCGCGCCAGGGCGCCCTGAAAACGATCTGCATCGAAGAATATACTACGATTGTGCCATTTGATTTTAAGCGCCTTCTTTCCCCAATTCCATCGAAACTCCCCCTCTAGTAATGCGCCTCTGTGTATTATTTCCGTGTACTATAGTGAATGGTTCTTGACTTCGCCATCGCAAAGGTGCAACCTCTGGTGTATCGAACGTGAATTGACGTCCTTCCCTGTTTCGCTTTGGTGCGGATTCCCGTCTTCCTTTGCAGAGACGTCGAACAAGGGTTGGACCACGGAGTACCGCAAGCGCGACGCGCATTACCCTGTCAAGACGCAGGCTCGTGCCACACGCTGAAGAGCGGCGAACCCCGCATTGTCACGGCTCGATTGGAGACGCTGAGCTACTACCGGCTGCCGCTCGCGCATCACGAAGTGGCTCGAGGCCACGCGCTATCTCAACATGGACAACCTCAGCGAGCACAAGAAACAGCTGTTGAGGCAGGCGGCATGAGTGGCCCCGACTTGCCCGAGCATCGCGCCGTGCTCGCGGCCGTCAACACCGCTGCGCGCCGCTATCGCGGGGGCCTGCGGCCCATGTTGACCGCCGCTGCGCAAGGCGCATACTCAGAGTTAGGCCGGGGCGGAAAAACGCCGCCCAGCCGAACTGAAAAACATCATCGCAGAAGTGGCCCGATCATTTTGCTGAACTTGACGCACATAACTGATGCCGGCCGTGACGGACGCAGCCACGCTCACCGGGCCGGCGTCCGCAACCCTTCATGAGAACGGACATTGGCCAAGGCCGCTACTTCAGCATCGGCCCAGGATCGGCGGCATGTAATAGCCCGCGTACTGTCGGATCGAACTCACGATAGGGCGGCCGAACTCAGACCGGTCCTGGCCGTTGCGGGATTTTGAGCAGTTGTAGCCCGAGGCGTATCCGACCGGTTTCCGGCGCGCCGACGCCAGGTCGCAGGACAGACCGTCAGCGGCAGGGGGCGATTTGGAGCGGTTCTCCCCGGTATCGGCGAGCGTTAAGCTACACCGCTGTACACCCACAAGGATGGAGACCTGCTATGGCGCAGATTTTTATTCACCATTCTCATCCGGATAACACGGAAGATCCCGTGACCGGCTTCACCTTCACGATTGAATACACTGACGGGAAGCGCGTCAGATTCGCCGATCTGCCGAATTCCGCCAAGCTCCGATGCCAACGCGCTTGGTGCATTTCGCCAGGAGCTCAGGCGGCTGGCGAACGCGATCCTGGACGTGGCCGATTCAGGTCAAGATATCAATTGGGATATTCCTCCTGGTTGATGTCGATGCAGGCGGTCGCGCGCGCGTCAGGTGCGTTGGCTCTCCTGATTCGGGGCTCAAGCTATCGACAGATATACGGAGATGCAGCGCGGCGCGCACCAACCCGTTCTCCCGCCGTGATGTCGGCGACCATGCATGAGAGGTGATAGAGCCAAACCCTCTGGACGTTCACCGCACCCGCCGGTGCTAGGCAGCCGCCGGAAGTCGAGATCCAAATGTTCCATGGGTGATCGATACCGACGTGCCATGCGACGTCATGGAGATCGCCACGTGCGCATCAAGCTGCTTGGCCAGCGCCTCGACAATGCTGGTACCCAGCCCCGGCATTGTCTTGGCTGGCCGACCTTCCGCTTGACCAACGCCGTTGTCGGCCACCGCTAGCCGCCAGCTCATTTCAGCCACTTCGTAGCTGACATCGATCACGCCGTTCGCCCGGTCATCGATGAAGGCATGTTTGAGCGCGTTGATGACCAGCTCGGTGACGATGAGGCCGATGCTGACCGCTCCGTTGGAAGAGGCTGTCCCGCGCCCGGCCTGAACCTTGAGCACGACCGGACGACCTTCACTGATCATCGAGGCGGCCAGCGTCTCGCACAGCCGGGACAGATAGGGGGCGAGTTCGATGGGGTCGCCGCGCCGTGAGGCATGGAGCTGCTGCTGCACGGCTGCCACCGACAGCACCCGCTGATGCGCATCCTCAAGGTGCTGCCGGGTTTCTTCCGAGCGCACGGTGCGCGCCTTGAGAAGAAGGATGCTGGCGATGATCTGCAGGCTGTTGGCGACCCGGTGCTGCATCTCCTGCAGCAGGATTTCCTTCTGCTGCAGCAGGTCCGCCATCTCCTGCTCGGCGGCGCGGCGGTCGGTCACGTCTTCGATAGCCAGCAGAATCAGCGTGTGCGCATTGTCTTGAGTGAACACCGCGCGCGCATTCAACAGCATGGCACGCCGTCCGATCCCGGCAAAGTCCTGCTCGACTTCATATGCCTCCATCACCGTGTGCTGTGGCAGGATCTCCTCCAACAGCACTCTCAGCTCCGGGATGTTCCATTGGCCATCGCCCAGCGTATAGATCGGACGACCTTGGACGTCCTGCCGCTCGACGTCGAACGTCAGATAAAACGAGCGGCTTGCGGCGACGACGCGAAGGTCCTTGTCGAGGACCAGCAGAGGCTCGCGCAGCGTGTCCACGATCGCCTGGGCCAAGGCCAAGCCGTCGCCGATGCCGCCGAATGTGGCCGTGTTCATAAGGATAACTCCGATCGAAGCCGTAGGATGTTCGGCGAGTCGCTCGTCGAGCGCCACACCACCTCGTGGCTTTGTCGAGGCCGATGCCGTTTTGCGCTCGCGGCTTTTTGCCGTCCGATCAGCTTCAGGTCCGGCAAAGGCGGAAGGTCCGCACCGGAGCAGAAACGCGGGGACATCAACTCACGTCTCGATACTGACGAAGTTACGCCCTTGCGAGGGCGGCGTCTAGCGATGTCGATCTAAAATAAACAGGGTAGTCAGATATCAGCGAACAATTGAAGAAAGAAGGCGTGCTATAATCCCTCTCTTTGATGTACCAGACTTTTCCCGTGGCTGGATTGGTTTCTGGGCAGCTCGGCGCGCCACCTTCATTCTCCCACTGGGTGATTTCTGCCGAAGAATATGGCTTTATATCTATAGCATTGTCCATTCATTGAGATACGGGGACTGGCAATACGATTGACGAGCAAAATAAAGCTGCACCCTTAAGTATTTTATTTTCGTTGACGCTTCCTATAACGGAACGATTGTCTCGCTTAAAGGTTGTCTAACTGAACGGCGCAACTTATGCGCGTTCAGTTAGGACTACAACGTGAAAATGCCTTTCGCACTGACTGCGGTCGCCTGCATTATCGCGCTCGGCCCGATCACGAGCCAACGGGCTGAAGCCGCGCCTGCAGTTCCCGCGGCAATGGTAGACACCGCATCGAGCCCACTGCTTGCTGTCATGGAATGGCGTGGTCGCAAGCCTCGCAATATCTGGCCACTTTGGCACGACCACCACCGTTACCGCGAAAACGATTTTGACCGCAGGTATGATGGATATCTAAGCGATGGGTATCGCCGGGATTACGTATCCCGCAGTTCGCGAGGTGAAGCGTACAGAATGCGCAGCGAGTATAGCGCTCGGTAGGCTGGCGCGCCTTGACCTAAGTTTTGCGTCGAGAGCGGCCGCCGAATAGGGGCCGCTTTCTATTTGGCCCAAGACCGTGGCTTTGGGGCGCCATCTTAGGCCATTATTCGCAATCCAGTCTCCTGGATCGGGCTTAGACCGCACGACGAGTTGCGGATCGATAGAGGAACTTGCTGAAGGGCAGTGCCTTGGGCTTGTGGCACGGATTTGACATTGTCGGGCACCGATCGCAACACTCATTGTGACGCCTGTCGCACTCACGTTCCGGTGATCGGCTCGGTGTTGCCGAAGCCCGGCAGCAAGGTGTAATGCGCCTGGCGCGACAATGCCGGCTACCCGCGCCTAGACTAATTCCCTTGAGATGGCCCTCACTGCAGCGCGGCCAGGCTGGCTAACAGCGGTCCTAAGTACGTCAGCGTTCCAGCGATCGCGACCATTGCCGCCACGGCAAGCGCAGCCATAAATGCCAGTTTCAAGCCGTTCGCTGTTACATTGTCGTTCATTTTGCGCTCCGGGATAGGGATATTGCAAACCGGTGCAGACTGCTGAGCAATTGTCAGCAAACGTCCTGTCGGCTTCATTCGCGGGATGCCCGAGCGTAGGAGCGGAGTTCTCCAACTTTGTCCTGCTTGCTCGCATCTCGCTTCAGCTGAGCACACCAACTGATATTACTGCTCAAGCCTGAATACGAGGCGAATGACCAATGTGGCAATCGCCGCGGAAAATAATGCAGCAATAATCGTCAGGCGGGCTGTTTTGATGCTGTTTGTGCGGGTGTTCTTTGGCCTAACGACCGCGCCGCCTTCATTTTCCCAACGATTAATTGCTGCGGAAACAGGAAGGGGATGAACTTCAGTATAATTGGTCATACCCAGAGATGGCGATGACAAAGGCGAATATCAACTAAATTCCAACAGTCGCGGCGATTGGCGTCCGCGCGGAAACCGATCGTCAGTGCCGATCAGCACTGACGATCTTCCAATGGCGAATCAAAGCATGTGGTCGTTGGGATGGACGCGCTCTGCTACAAACCTCTTCTCCAGCCACCCCGCCGTCCGCCACCGCTTCGAACGAGGCTGATGAGAACCAGCAGGATCAATGCGCCGATGGTGGCGTTAATAATGGCCGCGACAATGCCCACGCCAAGATGGATCCCAAGTTGGGGAAGCAACCAACTGCCGATGAAAGCGCCGATAACTCCGATGACGATATCGCCGAGGATCCCAAACCCGCTACCTTGCAGGATTTGGCCGGCCAGCCACCCGGCGATGAGGCCAACTGCTAAAATGATGACGAGACTTTCGCCCGAGAGGTGCATGTTCTTATCCTCTGTGAGGAGGCCGGATAATCCGCTTCCTCGCACAAGAAACGTAAGGTGCGTCGGCCGAGTTCAGGTTTGACCGGAAATAAACATTCGCCGGATCGTTTTCGGCGCGGTTACCAGAGCGCGTTGCGCTGGTGGCAAGGTTTAGTTCTGTTTAACACCCCTGGAAGAGATGCGGCATCGATAGAGGAACTTGCTGAAGGCAGTGCCTTACGCCTGTGGCATGGATTTGGCATTGCCGGGCCCCGATGGCACGAGTGCTCGCGCGCGGCATTCACATCTTGGCCGGATAAACGCTCTGGCGGTATGATCGAACGTCTTGAGCGACGAGGGGTTGCAGGCCGTACCCTGGCGAGCGTTTCACTATGCATAGATTGCTGGACCACCTTCTGCGCCGCATTGTCCGCACGGGCAACCTTACGCTGATCGATGCGCAAGGAAGGCGGTATCGGTATGGCGATGGAGCGGGCCCCCCGATCCAGGTCCGGATTGCCGACAAATGGTTAGGATGGCGGTTGCTGCTCGATCCGTGTCTCGCCCTCGGCGAGGGATATATGAGCGGCCGGCTGCACGTGGAACGGGGCCGGATCTACGATCTGCTTGCGCTTCTGACCCGCAACATTGACTGGCAAGCGCTCCCACGTTGGACGGCAGGTTTCGACAGCCTGCGCTTCATCCTCCGTCGGATCCTGCAGTTCAATCCTGTCCGGCGTGCGCGGCGCAATGCGGCGCACCACTACGACATCGATAGCGCGATTTACGAGCTCTTTCTCGATCGGGATCGGCAATACTCCTGTGGCTACTTCATCAACGGCGAGGATCTGGACGAGGCGCAACTCGCCAAGAAGCGCCATATCGCCGCCAAGCTTGCGCTCCGACCGGGGCAGCGCGTGCTCGACATCGGCTCCGGTTGGGGAGGGCTTGGCATCTACTTAGCCAAATGCGCCAGCGCCGAGGTCACCGGCGTAACGCTCAGCAGGGAGCAATTGATTATCGCCAACCAGCGCGCCGCCAAGGAGGGACTGCAGCGTTGCGTGCGTTTCGAGCTCCAAGACTACCGCGAGGTCTGCGGCCGCTTCGATCGGATCGTCTCGGTCGGCATGTTCGAGCATGTGGGCGTCAACCATTACGCCGGGTATTTTCGCAAGCTCCATCATCTGCTGAAAGAGGACGGCGTCGCCCTCGTCCATACCATCGGACGGTCGGGGCGGCCGACGGCGACCGATCCCTTCATTGCCAAATACATCTTCCCGGGAGGCTATATTCCGGCACTTTCGGAAATGGTGCCAGCCATCGAGCGTTCCGGCCTGATCGTTGCCGATATCGAGATCCTGCGACTGCATTATGCCAAGACCCTTCGTCGATGGCGCGAGCGGTTCCTCGCCAATTGGCAGAAGGCTGCCGCGCTGCGCGGCGAAACATTCTGCCGCATGTGGGAATACTACCTTGCGGCTTCAGAGGCGGCCTTCCGCCATCAGGGCCTGGTCGTCTTTCAGGTGCAGCTGGTGAAACGGCACGACGCCCTGCCCACGACCCGGGACTACATGGCGCTTGCCGAGCAACGGCTGCTCGAGCAAGGAAAAGCTGCCGCGGCGCGAGATCTGGATTTCCTTCGGGCTGTTCATTATCATGCCCGGCACGGCGGCGTCTCTGCGGGGACGGGCTCGGCTTCTGCACATCCGACGACCCCACATCCCGGTCAGCAAGGTTCGCGGTGATTTGACCCCAGCCCATGCATTCCGGGTTGCCCAACCGCGGACCAGGCCCCACCGCGGGTGGCTACGGCGTTTGAGGGGGCAGCAATGCGCTTGTCCAGGTGAATGGGTGGCTAACCCATAGCCAACTCCTGCCGCCGCGAAACACAGCGGCTTGTCCCTCTTGCTGCCGGCGGCCTACGCCGCCTGCTGGATGGCAGAAAGTTCCCAGCCACCACCACGGGCGCGGTCGTCACGGCGGAAGGTCCACAGCTCGGTTACCTCAGACGATTGGGCTGGGTCACCAGAAATCAATGTGCCGGTCGCCCGGTCAACTCTGGTATCGAGGAGGGAATAACGCATAGCAACCGTGGCGTAATCCGAGCCATTCTCATGCCACGCTTCCGAAAGGTCGCCCTGCAGGAGTTTTATTTCCGATACATCGTTGCGCACACCCTGTTTGGCATTGTCGTGCAATTCCTGGCTGAAGTGAGAGAACATTTCCGGAGTGGTTCTTGCTCCGAGTTCTTCAATGTCCTCGCGTCCATATGCCGTCTGAATTTCTTCCAGCAGCCGCTCGAAGCAATCGAAGTCTTCCTTGTCGATTGAAAGGGCCGAAGCCGGCGCAGTCGGGCCGCGGCTAAAAATGTATGAGGAGCGGTTCGGCGTATCGCGCCGCGGGTCGCCTGGGCCGCGCCCCGGTGCGAGGGCTGGCTGATTGCGGCTTCGGATGAAGTTCACCACGAGATATATGGCGCCGCCAAGAAGCGCAAGCTGCAGAAGGAAGCCCAGGACACTGACGATCGCACCAAATCCGAAGATGTTCCCCAGGGCCGCTGCGATCACTCCGCCCAGGAGCAAGCCTCTCCATCCGCCAACGCGCGAAGACTGTGCGACGGGGGCAGCCGTAGGGGCACGCCTGTCGGTCATGGAGCGTTCAATAGGCGCAGCGGCCGGAGCGGTTTTCGTGGCCGGCGGCGCTATATAAGTTTTGGTGCCGCGGCTGCCGAAGCTCTTGCCGCCGCCGACGCGCGCGTCCGCCACATCCGCGGCGGCAATCGCTAGCCCCGCTGCCAAGGCGAGCGCAGGAGCGTTCAAACGTAGGAGTGACATGATGATCCTTTGATGAGAGACAATGACGATATCCGCCAGTTGTCACATCTAATATGCGTATGGGATCGCCTGAACGCCACTAACGACACTTGCCGACCTTCTGCAGACCGGCACTCCCGCTATTGGTGAGGCCGCGAAGATCAATCGAGCGCGAGGGCGAGGCAGTTTTATAATAACGAGCTGACGCCTATTTTGATCGGCGCAGACGTTCGTCGACGGTGGCGCGAGCCTGCGCCAAGCCGCGGGGTTTATCTCTGGTCAAAGCGCCGCGTACAACGCCGCGAGCGGTATGGAGAGGGGAAGAAATCTGATCAACCAATTCCCCGCCGCATGCTTCTCTTGAGACGTTTCTGGTGTGGTCAGTAGCCAGGCGGATCATCAGATCTGCTGACGACCTGCCAGCGTCTTTCCGGCGCAGGGGACCGGGACGGTTTCCTCCTGGACGTCGCCCGGCGCGCGACAAGCGGCTCACCCCATGGCTTCGGCTCAAGATGATGTCAGAAATGCCGGTGGCGATTGGAACGATGACGCGGTGGTGGTCGACGCAGGATGGTGACCAGCGGCACGCCGGACGACAACCTTCTTTTAACCGAAAAATGATTAAACTTTTCAGCTACAGCGGCCGCGTGACGGAGGTTTGCGATGCCTGGAACCTAGCGCCGCCGGACCGTCTATCCTTTTAAACGCCAGCGGGTGCCGCATGCTGCAATGGTTTCAGCGTCTCCTGCCTCAGCAGCAAATGTTTTTTCCGCTGTTCGAGCGGCACGCAGAGCTGATCGAGGGCGCGGCGATTATCCTACGCGAGATGCTGAACACTGGTGCCGATGTCGGGGAGAAATGCGGTGCGATCGGCGAGCTGGAGCAGCAGGCCGACATCGTGACGCGCGAGGTGCAGCTCGGTATCCGTACCAGCTTTATCACCCCGATCGACCGCATGGACATCCGCCATCTCATCAGCGGCATGGACGATACCATTGACCAAATGAACAAGTCCGCGCAGGCGATCGTTGCCTTCGAGCTGCGCGACTTCTCCGCCGAGATGCGTGAGCTTGCCGACATCAGCGTCGAGGCGGCGCGTCTTTTGCGCAAGGCCGTGCCGCTCCTGTCCGCGATCGCCGCGAACGCGGACCGGATCTCGGACATGTGTGTGCAGATATCGGCCCTGGAAGGCCAGGGCGACGAGGTCTTTGCACGCGGCCGCAAGGCGCTGTTCAACATGACGCGCGATGGCGATGCCATGGAGTTCATCCGCCAGAGCGAGGTCTATGCTCATCTCGACCAGGTGATCGACAATTTCGACAACGTGGCGAACGAGATCCAGAGCATCGTCGTCGAGCACGCTTAGGGGCGGTTCGGTATATGGATGCGACCGCTATAGCAGCGCTTTTCGGCCTTATCGCACTGGCTCTGCTGTTCGATTTTATGAACGGCCTTCATGATGCGGCCAATTCCATCGCCACGATCGTCTCGACACGTGTTCTGTCACCTCGGCTGGCCGTGGCCTGGGCGGCTTTCTTCAACTTCATCGCTTTTGCGATTTTCGGCCTTCACGTCGCCCAGACCTTGGGGACCGGAATCATCGTGCCGGGCATCGTCGATAATCGCGTGATTTTCGGGGCGCTCGTCGGGGCGATCAGCTGGAACCTTATTACCTGGCTTGGGGGCATCCCCTCCAGCAGCTCCCACGCGCTGATCGGCGGTCTTCTCGGCGCTGGAATTGCCAAGGCGGGCACCGGGGCAGTGGTGCTGAAAGGGGTGGTCACCACCACCGGCGCGATCGTGCTTTCCCCATTGCTTGGTTTCGTGCTTGCGCTCCTGTTTACGCTGATCGTCTCGTGGATATTCTTCAGGTCGGCGCCGCTCCCAGTGGACCAGCTTTTCCGCCGCCTTCAGTTCCTTTCCGCCGCGCTTTACTCGCTGGGCCATGGCGGCAATGACGCACAGAAGACCATGGGGATCATCGCCGTCCTGCTCTACACGTCAGGACTGACTGGTCCGACCTTCCATGTGCCGCTTTGGGTGGTCTTGTCCTGCCATGCCGCAATCGCCGCCGGAACGCTGATCGGCGGCTGGCGGATCGTGCGCACCATGGGGCTACGGATCACGAACCTCAACCCTGTCCAAGGTGCCTGCGCTGAGACGGCGGGCGCTATGACCCTCTTCCTGGCCACATCGCTCGGTGTGCCCGTTTCCACCACGCACACGATTTCAGGAGCGATCGTCGGCGTCGGTGCAGCGCGCCGCGTCAGGGCTGTGCGCTGGAACATTGCCGGCGGCATCGTGATCGCCTGGATCATCACAATGCCGGCTGTCGCGGCGATTTCGGCGGTCGCCTATTACGCCACGGGAATATTCGGCTGATCCCCGCGAGCTCCTTGTCGTTAGAATGGCCTGCCGGTGCGACGCTCACCTCGATCAGTTCGCCGCCCGGAAGATCTGACCGCCATCATCTTGCGGGGCCGGCGGCAGAAAACGATTGAGAAAGGGAAAAGGACTTGGCCAGAACGCCAAGCGTCAGGGCGTGAAGCTCTCGTTGAGGTTCGAATAGCTAGCGCCCGGCTGCGGCCCGCCGGCGATGACGTAGATCCGCCCCGCGACGGCGATGGCGATCAGCCCGTGCCGCGGCGTGGGCAAGGTGGCACGCTGACTCCAGCTGCCGCCGACGGGATCGTAGACCTCAACCTCGGCGAAGGTGCCCGATGGAGCTTCACCCCCAACCACATAGATGAGGCCGTCGACCGCCGCCGATGCGATTCCGCTGCGCGCCGTTGGCATCGCTGGTCCGGCCGTCCAGCTTTGGTTGGCCGAATTGTAGATTTCAAGCGTCGCCAGATTGCGCGAATAGTTGCCGTTGATACGCCCGCCAAAAGCATAGAGCCGGCCTTTGAGGCTGGTCAGCGCGAAGTGATCGCGCGGGGTCGGCATCGGAGGCGACGTTTCCCATTGCGCAGCGGCGGGATCAAAAGTCTCATGCGCGCTGACGTTTAGCCCGATGGGTCCTACGCCGCCGATGACATGGATCTTGCTACCGATCACCGCTGCCGAGGGCGAGCCGCGCGGCGTCGGCAGATCGGGCAAGCGCTGCCACGCGTCGCGTGCCGGGTCGTACACATAGGCCTCGGCGCTGGGCGTCCAGCCGTTCACGTAGCCACCCAATACATAGAGTTTGCCGCCAAGCCCGGCTGCCGCGGCGTGATGAACAGCATGGGGAAACGGCGCCCCGCGCGACCATGCGTCGTTCGCGGGATCGTAGACCTCGATATCACGCTCGCCCCGATAACCGCCAACCACGAGGATGCGACCGCGGACCTCGGCGCCCGTCACTTCGGATCGGGATGACGGCATCGGTGCGCGCCGTTCCCACTGCCCGTCCATCTGGGCCGCAACCGCAGCCGCCAGGCAGAACGCGACAAGCCCGGCCGCCACTGGCGCGGACCACCGTAACGGATGACGTTTCATGGGACCAGGACAGCTTCCCTTAACCTTGACCATCCTCGACGGATCTCTGAGAGGTATGAATGGCGTGAAAGCAGCATTCGACATTTATGCTCCGCATGCGGCGTTATTTTGCCAATGGAATACAAGACGCCAGCCCGCCTAGGATGACCGTGATGGAACACGATCTCAACAGTCAGTCAGCAGAAAGAGCGCGAAGGCTGCTTTCCACGGGCTTTGATTCCTGCTCAGAAGTCCATGCCGGCGCCAGGGTGTGGACACGCCGCCTTGTTGGGTAAGGGCCGCTAACGGCCTACGCCTCGGCCTCTCCACACGGCACCACGCGCGCGACGCGCGCTCTTCCGCGAGCGGATTCGTTGTGTGCTGGGCATGCTCAGTAGCTTGGGGGTGAAAGTCCCCTACCCAACCTGATGGAGGTGAAGGGTTAGCAAAATGCAAGGGCCGCCGCCGCGAGGCGGGGTCTGAAAGAAGCATCGAGCAAACGTGCGGGTCGATGGACAAGAACCGGATAGAAGGCGCGAGCATCGGACGAGCGGCCAACGTACCGCAAAGTCCATATCCATCAAGGATGCGAAGCGTAGATCCGGCGATCGTGCACGGAAGGCAACTGAGCTTACCCCAGGAGATCTGCCCTGTGTCGCCTTTGGCGACTGGGACGACCGAAAGGCCGTCCGATCGCAGGGCAGAAGTCAGCAGAGGGCATAATAGGCGGCGCGATCCGCTGAAGGCCCGAACGAGATGCAGGACGAGTAGGACATGACCCTCAGACGCGGCGGACGGCAGAATGTCCGGCCTCAGCTGGACCTCAACTCTCAGCTTGCGGGTGAAGCCCAGGAAGCAGGAGGCGAGGCGACCGAGTCGCGTCGGGCGGGGAATGATCCCGAAAGCCCAGCCGGCACCGATCGATTGATGGAGGAGATATGTGAGCGAAACAATCTGAAGGCGGCATTGCAACGTGTGAGGAACAACAAGGGTAGCCCGGGCGTCGATGGCATGACCGTCGATCAGCTTGCCGGCTATCTGAAGCAGCATTGGCCGGCAATCCGGGCTCAACTTCTGAGCGGGATCTACGAACCGAAACCGGTGAGGCGGGTGGAAATTCCCAAACCGGACGGCGGGACGCGCAAGCTTGGCATCCCGACGGTGCTGGATCAATTCATCCAGCAGGCGGTGATGCAGGTGCTGCAACGGCGTTGGGATCGGACGTTCTCTGACGGCAGCTATGGGTTCCGCCCTGGGCGGTCCGCGCATCAAGCCGTGGCTCAGGCGCAGAAATATATCGCCGACGGCCATGACTGGGTGGTCGATCTTGATCTGGAGAAGTTCTTCGATCGGGTCAACCACGACAGGTTGATGGGCCAGATCGCCCGGCGGGTCGGGGACAGGCGGCTACTCAAACTCATTCGGGCGTTCCTAACCGCCGGAGTGATGGAGAACGGCTTGATCAGCGCCAGTGTGGAAGGAACCCCGCAAGGGGGGCCGCTTTCGCCGCTGCTTAGCAATCTCGTGCTCGACGAACTCGACCGTGAGCTGGAGCAACGCGGGCACCGCTTCGTTCGATATGCGGACGACTGTAATATCTACGTTCGCAGCGAACGAGCGGGGCAGCGGGTGATGACGAGCCTTGTGCGCTTCATCATGCAAAGGCTCAAGCTCAAGGTCAACGAGGCGAAGAGCGCGGTAGCGCAACCGCAGCAGCGGAAGTTTCTCGGATTTAGCTTCAGCGACGGCCCCACGGTCCTGCGCACTATCGCGCCAAAGGCCCTGGAGCGGTTCAAACAGCGAATCCGGGACATCACACGGCGGGCCAGGGGCGCCAGTGTGGAGACGATCATGGCGGAGCTGGCAGCGTATATGCGGGGTTGGCGAGGCTATTTCGGATTCTGCGAAACGCCCCAAGTGCTGCTGGTTCTCATGCGTTGGGTTCGGGTGCGGCTTCGGTCTGCCTTGTGGCGACAATGGAAAACACCACGCCGTCGCCGGGCAGCACTGATCGCCCTCGGGGTCTCTCCATGGTTGGCGGAAGGTACCGCCGGCAGTGTGCACGGACCCTGGCGCCTGGCCCGATCCAAGGCCCTCTCACGCGGGTTGAACAATGCCTACTTTCGATCGCTCGGTCTTCCTGCATTGGTCAAGGAGCGCTAGCCATTGCCGCTCGAACCGCCGTGTACGGACCCGTATGCACGGTGGTGTGGGAGGGGCGGAGCCGCAAGGCTCCCCCCTATCCCGATCAACACCGCAGATGCGAAGGTCGCGTGCCGGCGGTGAATGGCAGGTCCTCGCACCAACGACTTCCGCAACCACACTAGCATCCATGGCGTTGCCAGTGCCCCTTAAGAATACGAACTTCGCGACCGAGCCCAGCTGCAGAATGACGTGAACTTCGGATTCGGGACACCAGGGATTACTTCAGGCTCTCCTCGCTTCGCCCAAGCGGAATTTTTAGCGAGACGCGGCCGGAATGGACGGCGCCGTCATCCTCCTGGAAGGAGACGCCATATTCCGCCGCCAGCTGCGCCCCGTACCCGATCTCGGCACTCATGCCGGCTTTGAGGAAAAAGCCACGCGCTTCGATGCCGTCCGGATCGATCGCGACGGCTTGGGCAGTGTTGTCGATCAACTTTGCGCTATAGCCGTCCTCGACGGAGAATAGATCCTCGTAGCCCCCCTCGACAAAGGCCTGGGCGCGCCGCGCATGATCGAGATAGGCGGAGGCGCGAAGCCTTGCGGTCCAGAAGCCGGCCTCGATCTCGCGCTCGGAAAAGCTGAGCGCCAGAAGCGGTACGCTTTCGGAGAAGGCGTCGACATTTGCTGACAGATAGCCAGCGCGCACCGCCGGGGTCAGGCGGATGCTGCCCACGTCCAGATTGGTCCCGAGCGTTGCGGCAAGCGTGTAGCTGACGCTGTCCGTATCACCCTCGCCGATCAGCGTCGGAAAGCCGGTGTCGCGGCGGATGTCGTCAAAATCGGTGAAAGAGACGCCGCCTTCCGCGCCGATGAAGAATGGATTGAATTGATAGACCACATAGGCGTCGACCTGGGCGGTGCTTGCATCTGCGGTAAGACGCTGTCCACTGATATCGCCTTCAAGATAGGCCAGAGCGGCACCGAAGACGAACCCGTCCTGCCGCGCGTCGAAACCAACCCGAATGCCGCCAAGCTGATAGTCGAAATCGCTGCCACCACCACTGCCGGACCCGCTCCCGAGCTGGCCGATAATCTCGGCGTAAGGGCCGCCGGCCGCGTTCGATAACATAAGCGGGACAGCGCGGCGGAACAGAATGTCCGAGGCTTCTAGTCGTTCCGAGACCGCCACCTCGCCCAGCGGGGCGACGGCTGCGCCCTGCTCGTCGGTTGACAGGAGCAAGTCGATGAACTCAGCCAGGAAGAAATGACCGGCCGCCGTCGGGTGCACGGTGTCGAAGAACAAGAACTCGTTGGGATTGGCGCAGACCGAACCGCCGGGGCCGGAGCCAAGACAGGCCTGGGTGACGTTGGTGAACCCGAAAGCTTCCGGATTGGCAATGACGATATCGAGCACGCCCTGAAGATTGGCCTGGACCAGATTGGCTTGGCGGTTGGCGGCGGCGAGCGCCTCGACGTTGGTGTCCAGGATCCCGTTGAAAGTGTTCGTGGCTGTCAAGCCGGCTTGTGCAGTTCCCCCATTGCCGTTGAAACGCGGTGTTGCACCGAGATTGGGGATATTGGCGACCACGATGGTGCGCGCGCCGGCCGCAACGAGCGCGCTCACATTGCGGGATTCTGCCTGAGCCGCGTCCGCGGCGACACCGGCGTCGAGATCGGCATTGAAGATGTCGTTGGCCCCGGCAAGGATGGTGACCAGATCGTTCGTGCCGAATGAACCGCCGGCCGCTCGGAATGCGCCGATCTGAACCGCGACGGATGGAATAATGCCTCCCTCGGTCGTGGCGCCGCCGATCGCCAGGTTGACGTCGCCGTTAACCGGAGCGGGGTTGAAGAGAAAAAGCGGTCCCCAAAATCTTTGCTGTGAACTTGCCCCACTGGCGAAATCGGCGCTGCCCGCGAGCAGTTCGGCAAAAGTGGGGCCGTTGGAAAAGCGGCCTGCGAAATAGTCGCTCCCTGGCGCGAGCCCGAACGTGGCTGCATCAAGATTGCCATTATCCGAAAGGCTGTCGCCAAAGCTGACCACACGACCGAAATCGTCGGCCCCCGCCTGCGCCTGCCCGACCAGCGCGACCAAGAGCGCCGCGCACCACAAACTCCGTCGCAACATATTCCCCCACCCCCGAAGAGCCCGCCTGCAAAGGCTCTGCCCTCAATTGTGGATCTAGGAGAATGTTGAATTCAGGCGCCAATAAGGAAGCCAATAGCAATCCCTATCGGGCATGCAATATCAATCGAATTTAAACTGCCTCATTATAATTTCATGAGCGTGTAGGAGGCGACTCCGCAGATCACAGCGGTGATGAAGCGGGGCTGTCGCACGACCTCGGCATCGAGAAGTGCGCGGGCCTGCACGGCTTCGCCGCTGCGCATTAGGGCTGGGAGGAGCATGTCCTCGATCATCTCGCGTTGGGCGCCGCTTCCGCAGATGCGCACGACCTCCGCTGTAACCGGCTCCAGGATGCGGACGCAGCCCGCGCAATCTGGCGGCTTTGCTGAGCGAGAACCCTTCCGGAATAAGGATGGCTGTGCCCGACCCGAGACATAGGTGACGGTTTGTACCGGACACATGGGTAACACTTTTCCGGCTTTTCGGGAGGTGTTGATGCCGTGGAGAGAGTGTTCGGTGATGGATGAACGCGTGCGTTTCATCGGCCGTCTGTTGGACGGCGAAGGCATGAGTGAGTTGTGCGGGGAGTTCGGAATCTCGCGCAAGACCGGCTATAAGATCTTCAATCGCTACCGCCAGGAGGGCGTGGATGCGCTGACGGATCGGTCGCGCCGGCCGGTTCGCTATGCCAATCAGTTGCCCGACCAGGTGGAAGCCCTGATCGTGCGGCTGAAGCGGGAGAAGCCGCATTGGGGGGCACGCAAGATCCGCGAACTGCTGGTGCGGCGCCTGAACAGCGATGTGCGGGTGCCGGCCAAAAGCACCGTGCATGCCGTTCTCGACCGGCACGGCCTGGTGAAGCGCGCCCGTCAAAGCCGGCGCTTCACGGCCCAGGGCACGGCCCTGTCGGCGGCGATCGCCCCCAACGATCTCTGGTGTGCCGACTTCAAGGGCGAGTTCAAGCTTGGCAACGGCCGCTACTGTTACCCTTTGACAGTCACCGACCAGGCCTCGCGCATGCTTCTGGCCTGCGAAGCCCTTGAGACAATAAAGGAAGACGGCGTTTTCAGCGCTTTCCAGCGCCTCTTCACCGAGCGCGGCCTGCCCAACGCCATTCGCAGCGACAACGGTCTGCCCTTCGCCTCGCCCAACGGGCTTTACAATCTCTCAAAGCTCTCGGTCTGGTGGCTCAGGCTCGGCATTGCCCTCGAGCGGATCCGACCGGGCCACCCGCAGCAGAACGGCCGCCATGAGCGCATGCATCTGACGCTCAAGAAGGAGGCCACGCGGCCGCCGGGCATGAACTGCCTGCAGCAGCAGGCACGTTTCGACGATTTTGTCAGCGAATTCAACACAGAGCGGCCCCATGAGGCGCTCGCCATGAAGGTGCCGGGTGACATCTATACGTCGTCAGCCAAGCCCTATGCCGGTCTGACAGAGCTGGATTATCCCTACCACGACAAAGACATCATCGTCACCGCCTGCGGCCGCATCTGCATGCATCGCAAGAAGGTCAACATCTCGACTGTCATGGCCGGTCAGAGGCTCGGAATCAAGGAGGTCGAAGACGGTATTTGGCTCGTCTCATTCATGCAGTATGATCTGGGATATATCGACCTGGAGCAGAAAACATTGCAAACCATCGACAACCCGTTCGGCACGAGGTTGTCACCTTTGTCTTAGGTACAATCTGTTACCGATGTCTCCGGGACGGACACTGAATCATTGGTTGCGGGGGCAGGATTTGAACCTGCGACCTTCAGGTTATGAGCCTGACGAGCTACCGGGCTGCTCCACCCCGCGTCACCTATCGTCTGCCTTTAAGATGGGAATGCGCACGCTTTCATTCAATCAAAGCGTGGCGGGCAAACACAGCTAGAGGATTGCAATCAGAGAGTGAGGCTGTTTAACGGAAAGAGGTGGCAAACACAAGCCCAAATTGCCCCTCCATCCCGTGAATGACGCAAGCACTTGCCTCCATCCACATCATCTGCCGGCGTGGCGGTGTCCTTGACCTGGATGGCCCGGTTCACCGCCGAACATCGGCTATTCCGCAGCGGAATAGCCCGAGGAAATCAGCGCCTCGCTTTCGCGGCGGCTGCGCCGGATGAAATAAAGATTGCGGGCGTAGATGAACAACCCCGATCCCTGACCGAGCATGAAGACCGGGTCCAGGCGATAGATCGCGTAGACGAAGAGCATGAAGCCGCCGGCGAGGCTCCAATACCAGAAGGCGTCCGGGACGACGCTGCGCCGCGCCTTTTCGCTCGCGAGCCACTGGATGACGAAGCGCATCATGAACATGGCCTGCGCGGTGAAGCCGACGGCGAGCCAGAACAGCTCCATGCTCGTCGTATTCTGCCAGCGCACCGCCAATTCGGCGGCCGCATGGGCAAACCAGCCTTCCAAAGCCATCAAAAGCACCTTCTCGCCCAGTCACCTCGGGCTGTTACTGCTCGCTGGCACGCTGCCGGGCCGCAAAATCGTCCATGCGCCTCGCCTGGGGCTCAGCGACATGTGCCACGGTCGCGGAGTCTTCGGCAATATATGGCACTTTCGTGCGCTTACGCAGCCAGACAACGCCGATCAAGTCATAGAAGCCGGTCAGCATACGGCCGAAATTGGTGTATTTCGAGGTGCCGGCGAGTCGCGCCCGATCGTTGACGGGGACATAGGCGACCCGGTAGCCGGCGGAGAGGACCAGCGTCGGCATGAAACGGTGCATGCTGGAGAAGAATGGCAGGCGCAAATAGGCCTCGCGCCAATAAACCTTGATGCCACAGCCTGAAGTCCGGGCAATCGTCCTGGAAGAAGAAGTTGCGGATGCGGTTGCCGAGGATGGAGGCGATCCGGCGCGACCCGACCGCCTTGCGGTTGACGCGCACACCGGAGACCATGGTCGGGCCTTCGTTCATCGAAGGGCCGAGCTGGCGCAGGAGGCTCGGGATATCGGCCGGATCGTTCTGGCCGTCGCCGTCCATGGTTGCGATCAGCGGGCTTGAGGCCGCCAGCACGCCGGTGCGGATCGCAGCGCTTTGGCCGGAGCGGGCGCCATGGCGGAGATAACGCAGGCTCGGGAAGCGGGTGGTTAGCGCCTTCACCTCGGCGCCTGTCGCATCGTCGCTGCAATCATCCACGATAATGACTTCGCCGAGCCGGCCGGGCGGCATTACGGCGTAAGTCTCCTCGACGAGACGGCCGATATTGCCAGCCTCGTTCAAGGCAGGAATGACTACGGAAACGCTCATCGACGCCCCTTTCAGACTCGCCCCGCCGGTTTCGCTCCGGTTGTATCTTTCGCTCAATATCAGCCTTTCGCGCTCAAGCACAACTCGATAAATAGCTCTTTTAGAGGGATTTAATGTGGCGTGGCGAAGCGGTGACTAGTGTCCCGATTCCGAAGTTCGCCTCATTTTGCGACTGAATGCTTAGCGAACTTCGGAATCTTAAGGGACACTAGCAACTCTAAATTCTAGTGTGGTTTGAGATCGAGAAATCCCCTTGCTGACCCAAGCTGAAACAATGGAAGGGGATTTCTCGATCACCACACTAGGCGGATTTGCCGTTTGCCGCCGATCTTTACGAAGGACAAGGGGCCATTGCGCGAGACCATCGCACCCAGCGTGAACGTGGCGAGCCTTCCGGCTGGAAGCCGCTTTCTCGGCGCCTGGCCGGGCGAGCGCTATGGCGTCCTGCTGCTTCTATGTATCGCCGGACTGACGCTGTTTCGCCTCGCCGCTCTGGCGCTGGCGCGCACCGATTTGTTCTTCGATGAGGCGCAATATTGGTTCTGGTCGCGCGAGCTGGCGTTCGGCTATTACTCCAAGCCGCCGCTGATCGCCTGGATCATCCGCGGCGCAACCGACATCTGCGGCATGAGCGAGGCCTGCATCCGAGCACCCTCGCCACTGATCCATGCCGCAACGGCGCTGGTGATCGCGGCGATCGGCCGCCGGATCTACGATGCGCGGATCGGCTTCTGGTCGGGCCTCATCTATGCGACGCTCCCGGGCGTGTCGTTTTCCTCCGCGATCATCTCGACCGATGTGCCGCTCCTCTTCTGTGTTGCGGTGGCGCTTTACGCCGTGATCCGGATGCAGGAGAGCTCATCCTGGGGCTGGGGCGTGATGCTGGGCCTCGCGATCGGTATCGGTCTCAACGCCAAATATGCGATGAGCTTTTTCCTGCTCGGGCTTCTGGTCTATGCCTTCGCTGCGCCGGGCGGGCGACAATTGCTGCGGGACGCGCGCCTCTATGCGGCGCTGGCCATTGCCGCCGCGCTGATCGCGCCAAATATCGCCTGGAATGCCGAGAACCATTTCGCCACCTTCACCCACACCGCGGACAACGCGAAATGGGGTGGCGGCATGTTCCACCCCGATAACGCGATCGAATTCCTGGCTGGACAAATCGGCGTGTTCGGTCCGATCCTGTTTGCTGTGTTCGTTATATTCTGCACTCGCTGGTGGCGGCGCAGCGAGACGCCGACCGGAAATGGCAAGGCCGAACGGCTGCTGCTCAGCTTCTCACTCCCCGCGCTCGGGTTGATGGTGATCCAGGCACTGCTCTCGCGGGCGCATGCCAACTGGGCCGCGTTCGCCTATGTCGCGGGGACGGTGCTGGTCACGGCGGCGATGCTGCGGCTGAACTGGACGCGGCTGTTTCGCGCCTCCTTCATTCTGCATCTCGCCGTGGTGGTGCTGCTCGGGTTGGGCGGCGCGCTCGCAGGACATCTCCCCTTGCCGGGCGGCGGTGATCCTTATGCGCGGGTTTTGGGCTGGCAAGAGCTCGCCGACGCGGCCGGAGCCTGGGGGGAGGCCGGAGGGTTTCGCGCCATTGCGACCGATAAACGCTCGCTCGCGGCCGAGCTGCTTTACTATCTGCGCGACCGCCCGTTTGCGGTCGTGGCGATACGCGGGGATGGACCACCGCATGACCATTTCGAGCTGACCCGGCCGCTTACCGCGGCAACGCCCCGGCCGGTGCTGCTGGTCAGTCTTGGCGGCGTTCCGCCGAAAGAGGCAGAGCTGGTTGGAACAGCCGAGATCGCGGCCGGCGCCGACCAGCGCAAGGTCACCTTCTATCGCCTGCGGGAGGCGCCGTGACCGGAAACGCACCATCAGGAGCGCGCGATGACGCTCATTGAGCTGCCACCGCGCAGCCCGGCGCCATCCCGGTCGATGGTATGCGCCGCAGGCTGTCTTGGCCTCGCCGGCGCGGTGATCTTCGTCGGTTTCCCGCAGATCGATCTCTGGTTTTCCCGGCTGGCTTATCTGGGCGATAGGAAATTTCTATTCACAGCAAGCACGGCCGGCAGCGTGCTTCGCGAGACATTCCGATGGATGTTCATCCTCGCCACTGTCGGTGCGCTGATCGGTTTTGCCTCGATTGCATTTGCCAGCCGCCGTCTTTCGAGGCTCGGCTTTGCCGCTTGGCTTTATATCGCGCTATCGGCGGCGATCGGGCCGGGGCTGGTCGCCAATCTGCTCCTCAAAGACCATTGGGGACGGGCGCGGCCCAGCCAGACCGTGGAGTTCGGCGGCGCCAAGCAATTCACGCCAGCGCTCGTGCGCTCGGATCAATGCGCGAGGAATTGCTCGTTCGTCAGCGGCGAGGCATCGAACATCTTCGCCATTGGTTTCGCCATTGCGCTGCTCACCGAGCGCGCACGCCGCCGGTGGCTTTTCGCCGCGACGATCGCGGCCGGGACACTCGCCGGCCTCGTGCGGATTGGTGCCGGCGCTCATTTCCTGAGCGATGTGTTTTTCGCCGGGATTTTCATGGCCCTCGTCGCACGCGGGCTGTACTGGCTGATGTTCGAGCGCTTTGAGGCGCTCTTTGCCGATGAGGGACCGCTCCACCGTCGGACGCTCCATGCCGGCCAGCGCGGCGCCGAGCATGCGATGCGCCTCCTACGGCGGGCGAGAGAGATGCGCCGGAAGCCGCCTTCATAAAGATAAAAGGCTCGTGAATCGAACCTGACATTGAAGCCCATGCCGTTTCCCCTGTGGCGATGCCTAATCATTCAAATGGCGTATCAATTCGATCCGCAACAAAGAAGCTAGCGGTTCGAAGCGTTAGATTCGAACACTAGAACGCAAAAATTCTCAAAATAATTACAAGTAACAGGTGAGGAGATGCTTCTGCGTTTCTGTTGTTTATGTGATTGATCTAAAAAATTGAAATTTGTTGCAGAAACATCACGGCCTATTGGGCGCGTCTCCTTTAAAGATGAGCGGAAATAAAATGTTATTTGATACGTTGCGTGGTGGGGGCGAACTTGAATGTCTTGCACTGCTTGGGGCTCACGTTTTTAGCCGCATCTGCACTACAAGGTTGCTCAACTCTGCCGGATCAATCGGAGGTCACCGGCGTCGACGTGGTCGACATCATCAAGAATGTTCGCTGCGAACTGAAGGACGCGCTGAACCGCTACCCGGAAGCCGACCCGATCAACAAATGGGTGATTGCCTATGCCTTCACCTTCACTGCTGTGGAGGACAACAGGGCCAACGGTGCGGCAGACTTCACGATACCGATCGCCCATGGCAGCTTCCGGATCGGGTTCGACGCTGGAACGGTGCGTCACCGGGAGGGTGAGAAGCAGATCACCTTGGCCGAGCGCATCGGCAATGTCCGCAAGTTGGACTGCACGGCGTTGCATCGCACCAACTCCAGCCACTACCCTATTCTCGGCCGCGTGGGTATAACCGAGGTGATCGACCGTTATGCCTCGCTCATGCGCGAAGACAAAGTGAAGATCGGGGTCTTCACCGACCAGCTGTTCTTCACCTTAAATTATGCCGGCGGTGTCCGGTCATCCGCCACTATTGTGCCGCTGAGCGGGCACAACCGCAGCTTCGTGCTTAACGCTGCTGCACTGCGCGAGGATCGGCACAAGCTGCTCCTGCAAATCACCCCGCCCGCGCCGCCCAAGGAACCGCTGGAAATCGCAATCACCAATTTCGAGGACTTCCAGCCAGTGGTTGTCCAGACCGTGCTACCGGGATCCCGCCCCTTGGAAGAGGCGCCCCCTGCCGGCGGGGTTGCCCCGCGCGCCCGCGCTGTGCCGCCGGCACGCCGTGCGCCGGCTGCGGACAGCCGCAGCGAGGCGCTGCGGGAGCTGGACTACCAGCAGAGCCTGAAGATCCAGCAGCGCATTCTGGACGCTCTGCCGCCGCGCTGATCCCCGGCCGTTGGCCAATTCAGTTCCAGCAAGGCGGCTCCTGTTTTCCGCAGGTTCCGCCAGCTCGCACATCATCGCTGGGCACGCCATTTTAGCCTATTGCGTGGCGGCCACCTTGCGGATTTGCCCGATTTGGGTTACCTCATGGGCATGCTACCTGGAGCCCTTGCGATCATCGTCAGGCGAATTTGCGGCCCGGCAGCCTGAGGGCGCCGGGGGCTTACGCATTCCTGTCCTGGCGCGGACGCGCTAGGCAACATCCAAGACTGATCAGCCAGGGATTGCCAATTCCCATGCAGAAGACCAAAGAGGCGCCCAAGCGGGCGGCCGAACAGCCGGCGAGTCGCGGCGAGGCGAAGAGCGAGGGCGGCGCAGGCCGGGACTGGAGCGAGACGCTGTTCCTCCCCAAGACCGACTTCCCGATGAAGGCCGGGCTGCCGCAGCTCGAGCCAAAGCTGCTCGAGCGCTGGGAAAAGATGAAGCTGTTCGAGAAGCTTCGCAGCGAAACAAAGGGGCGCGAGAAGTTCACCCTGCATGACGGGCCGCCTTACGCCAATGGCAACATTCATATCGGGCATTCGCTGAACAAAATCCTCAAGGACATCGTTTCGCGTTCCCAGAATGCGCTCGGCAAGGATTCGAACTACGTCCCCGGCTGGGACTGCCATGGCCTGCCGATCGAGTGGAAGATCGAGGAGCAATATCGCGCGAAGGGCAAGAACAAGGACGAGGTACCAGTCGTCGAGTTCCGAAGGGAATGCCGGGAATTTGCGGAAAGCTGGATCGAGGTTCAGCGCGCCGAGTTCAAGCGGCTGGGTGTTGAGGGCGATTGGCAGCACCCCTATACGACGATGAGCTATGACGCCGAGGCCATCATTGCGAACGAGCTGCTCAAATTCGCGATGAAGGGGCTGCTCTATCAGGGCTCCAAGCCCGTGATGTGGTCGGTCGTGGAGCGCACAGCGCTGGCCGAAGCCGAGGTCGAATACCACGAGCACACCAGCCCGACGATCTTCGTGAAGTTTGCGGTTGCCGAAACCGGAGGCGAGGCCGATGTCGAAGGCGCGGCGGTGCGTCATTCGCTGGACCTTCTGAACGCCAGTGTTGTCATCTGGACGACAACGCCCTGGACCATCCCGGGTAACCGGGCGATTGCCTATTCCGATAAGATCGCCTACGGCCTCTATGAGGTGAAAGCTGCGCCGGACGACAACTGGGCGACAGCGGGCGACCGTCTCATCCTTGCCGACACGCTGGCCGAGGATGTCAAGGCTGCGGCGAGGATTGAGGAATGGGAGCGCCTCAGCGATGTCGATCCGGCCGAAATTCAATTCTGCCGCCACCCCTTTTATGGTCAGGGTTATGATTTCGAGGTCCGCCTCTATGAGGGCGACTTCGTCACCGAAGACACCGGCACGGGTTTTGTCCACATTGCGCCCGGGCATGGCGCGGATGATTACGAGCTGTTCGCCAAGCACCGCAAAAGCTTCGAGGAGGCCGGCATTCCAGAGGTGCCGCACACGGTACGCGAGGACGGCTTCTATTTCGAGCATGTGCCCCTGTTCGGCGGCGCGCACCCAAAGCGCGTCATCGATGACAAAGGCAAGTTCGCGGGCGCCAATGACGCGGTTATCGAGGAGCTGATCAAGGCGAGTGCGCTGATCGCGCGTGGCCGTCTGCGCCATCAATATCCGCATTCCTGGCGGTCGAAGGCGCCGGTCATTTTCCGCAACACGCCGCAATGGTTCATCGCCATCGACAAGCCCGTCTCCAAGAAGACCAACAAATCCATCCGCCAGCTGGCACTGGAGTCGATCGATGCGACGCGCTTTGTGCCCACGACCGGCCAGAACCGGCTGCGCGGCATGATTGAGGCCCGCCCCGACTGGGTGATCTCGCGCCAGCGCGCTTGGGGCGTGCCGATCGCGGTTTTCGTGCATGAGAAGACCGGAGAGGTGCTCCCCAATGCGAAGTTCAAAGGCGCCAAGGAGCTGATCAAACGTATCAACGAGGCGTTCGCGGCAGAGGGCGCAGATGCCTGGTTCATGGAGGACGCACGCGAGCGCTTTCTCCTCGGTCTCGTTGATCATCCCGCCGACTGGAAACAGGTCACCGATATTCTCGATGTCTGGTTCGATTCGGGTTGCACTCATGCTTTCGTGCTGGAGAAGCGGAAGGATCTCGGGTGGCCGGCGGCGCTCTATCTGGAAGGCTCCGACCAGCATCGCGGCTGGTTCCATTCCTCGCTGCTGGAGGGATGCGGCACACGTGGCCGCGCCCCATACGATGCCGTCCTCACCCACGGCTTCATCCTCAACGAGAAGGGCGAGAAGATGTCCAAGTCGGAGGGCAATGCCGCCTCTCCGCAAGCCGTTACCAAACAGCATGGCGCCGAGATTTTGCGGCTGTGGGTCGCTTCCTCCGATTATTCGGCGGATCTGCGCTTCGGCCCCAACATCTTGCAGACCGCGGTCGAGGCCTACCGCAAGCTGCGCAATACGCTCCGCTTCATGCTGGGTAACCTTAGCCATTACGAGCCGTCCTTGCGGGTCTCCTATGACGAGATGCCGGAGCTGGAGCGCTATATTCTGCACCGACTTGCCGAGCTGGATGGCGTGGTGCGCAAGGCCTATGACAATTTCGACTTCAAGCGGGTGTTCTCGGCGCTGTTCAACTTCTGCACAGGCGACCTTTCCTCGCTCTATTTCGATATCCGCAAGGACGCGCTGTATTGCGAGCCTTACTCCAGCGTGAAGCGCCGTGCATGCCTTACCGTGCTCGATACGCTCTTCGAGTGCCTCACGGTATGGCTCGCGCCGATCATGTGCTTCACCACCGAAGAGGCGCTGCTCGCCCGTGATCCCGAGACCAAGACGTCGGTGCATCTGAAGACTTTCCCGGCGATCCCCGCCGAATGGCGAGACGACGCCCTCGCTGGCAAATGGCAGCGGGTCTGGGATGTGCGCAGCGTCGTCACCGGCGCGCTTGAAGTTGAGCGGCGCGAGAAGCGGATCGGCTCGAGCTTGGAAGCGGCGCCGGTCATCACCATCGCCGACGAAGCGCTCTTTGCGGCGGTTAAGGATGAGGACTGGGCCGAGATCGCGATCACCAGTGCCGCGAGCGTAAGGTCCGGCAAAGCGCCGGTCGGCGCCTTCACGCTGGAGGAGATGTCCGGGGTTGCTGTCGTTCCGGGGCTGGCGGAGGGACGGAAATGTGCCCGCTCCTGGAAGGTGCTGCCCGAGGTGGGCTCCGACCCCGACTTCCCCGATCTCTCGCCGCGCGATGCGGCGGCCGTCCGTGAGTTCGACGAACGCGCTGCGCACGCCTAGCGAGCGGGCCGCCTCGGCCCTGTGTTCGCAACCAGATGCCGCTCGCACCGGGCGGCATTTTCGTCTTTGGTATCCCCCATGTCCGAATTGCTCTTGCCCCTCACATTGTTCGCGCTCGCCGCAACGGCTACACCCGGCCCGAACAACGTCATGCTGACGGCTTCCGGAGCAAGCTTTGGCTTTCGCCGCTCCTTGCCGCATATGCTGGGGATCACGGTCGGCTTCCCATTGATGGTGATTGCCGTGGGGCTGGGTGTTGGCGAAATCTTCACCCGTCATCCGCAGCTGCATCTGGGCCTGAAATATATCGGTGCAGTCTATCTCCTCTATCTCGCCTGGCGGATTGCGCGGGCGAGCGGACCGGATGGCGGGGAGGCGGGCCCGCGACCGCTGACCTTTCTTGAGGCGGCGGGGTTTCAATGGGTGAACCCGAAGGCCTGGATGATTGCGGTCAGCACCATACCCGCCTTTACCACGGTTGGCGGCAATTACTACGTCGAGCTGGCGATGATAGCCCTCGTCTATGCGATCATCTGCATACCGAGCTGCGCGGCCTGGTGTCTGTTTGGGGTTGGCATTCGCCAGCTGATCAGCTCGCCAGGGGTGGCGCGTTTGGTCAATCTGGCGCTGGCAGCCGCGGTGGCACTTTCGGTCGTCCTGCTGTTCATTTGAGCGGCGACTGCGGCGTACCGGAAGGGACCCGGTCCACACGAGAAGGGGCAGTGTTTGTTGATCTTGCCACCAGCCTGATAATGCCGAGCGAAGCTGCCCGCGAAAGCCGTAGGGCAGCAGCGGCTTCAGGTCAGGCAGCATGTTGGGGCATCGTCGCACGTTAATACTCATGGGGCTGTCGTTCGTGAGTGGCGCACATGTTCTTTATAAGTTCGTTTTTTGTTCATTGATAGTTCCGCATTATTACGGACTTCCAGATGGCCGAAAAATGACCGAAGGTTAGTAAGCCGCTCACGCCGAGGTTGAGTGAATTAACGTCCCGGCCGGAACCAATCTTGGAGTGACTTGTCATTGAAAGAAGCGCAGCTCTGAAAGGCTGCACTCCAAGCCTCGGGGACAGTAATCTCATGTGTGGAATTTGTGGCGAGATTGTCTACGGCAGTGGCGCGGGAGCTGACGCCGCAACGATCGCCAGGATGACAACAGCAATGCAGCCGCGTGGGCCGGACGGTGGTGGCCAGATTGTCAGGAACCGCGTCGGGCTTGGCCATCGGCGGTTGAAGATCATCGACCTTTCGGAAAAAGCCGCGCAGCCCATGGCCGATCCCTCACTGGGACTCGAAATCGCATTTAACGGCTGCATCTATAATTATCCGGAGCTGCGTGCCGAGCTTGAGGGGAAGGGCTACCGCTTTTTCTCCACCGGCGACACTGAGGTCATTCTGAAAGCCTATCACGCGTGGGGAGTGGCCTGCGTCGACCGCTTTCTTGGCATGTTCGCCTTCGCGATCCATGAGCGGGATTCGGATCGCCTCGTCCTGGCGCGGGACCGTTTCGGCATCAAGCCGCTCTATCTACAGGAGACGCCCGGCCGGCTACGCTTTGCCTCTTCCCTCCCCGCAATTCTTGCAGCGGGTGATGTCGATACAACGATCGACCCTGTCGCGCTCGCCCATTACATGAGCTTCCACGCGGTCGTACCGCCGCCCCGTACCATTCTGCGCGGCGTCCGCAAGCTGCCGCCCGCGACGGTCCGCGTCATCGAGCCGGACGGTACGAGCCGGGATCATCGCTATTGGCAGCCCCTGTTCGAGCGCAGTGCGGAGGATGTCGAGCGTTCCCCTCAGGAATGGCGGGAGGCGGTGCTGACCGCGCTGCGCAAGGCGGTGGAGCGACGCATGGTTGCGGACGTCCCGGTCGGTGTGCTGCTGTCCGGCGGCGTTGATTCCAGCATCATCGTTGCGCTGCTGGCGGAGGCCGGCCAGACCGGGCTGATGACGTTTTCGGTTGGCTTCGAGGAGGCGCATGGCGAGAAAGGCGACGAATTCGAGTATTCCGACCTGATCGCCAAGCGCTTCGAGACACGACATCATAAGATTTTCGTGCCGTCCGAGCGGCTGCTTTCGGCCCTCCCCGGCACGATCAAGGCGATGTCAGAGCCGATGGTCTCCTATGACAATGTCGGGTTCTATCTCCTCTCGGAGGAGGTCTCCAAGCACATCAAGGTCGTGCAGTCCGGTCAGGGTGCCGATGAAGTGTTTGCCGGCTATCACTGGTATCCCCCGCTAATGCATTCCAATGATGTCGCGCGCGACTATGCCAAAGTCTTCTTCGACCGCGACGCGGCCAAGCTCAATATGCATCTTTCGCCGGAATGGCATTGCGATCGTGACGAGGCGCTCGCATTCGTTGCCGAGCATCTCGCGGCTCCGGGCGCCGAAACGCCGGTCGACCAGGCGCTACGGCTCGACACGAGCGTGATGCTGGTCGATGATCCCGTTAAGCGCGTGGACAATATGACCATGGCGTGGGGGCTGGAAGCGCGGGTACCTTTCCTTGATCATGAGCTGGTCGAGCTCGCGGCCCGCATCCCACCCCAGCATAAGCTCGCGCAGGGCGGTAAAGGCATCCTCAAGGATGCGGCCCGCACATTGTTGCCGCATGAGGTGATCGACCGTAAGAAGGGATATTTCCCCGTGCCGGCGCTAAAATATCTCGATGGCCGCTATCTCGAGTTGGCAAGGGAGGCGCTCTCATCGCCGGCTGCGCGCCAGCGCAACCTTTTCCGGCCAGATTATCTCAATCAGCTGCTCGCCAATCCGAAGGAGCATATTACCCCGCTTCGGGGCTCCGAACTGTGGCAGGTTGCACTTCTCGAACTCTGGCTGCAGACTCATGGCGTTTAAAATAATCACCAGCGAACCCGGCAGAGGAGGCAAAGTGGCGGACGCCCAGCCAAAGCGCAGTGCCATTCAGCGCAGACGGAGATGGCGCTCGCGTGCCGCTTATGCGCGCCGGCAGCGCATCATGCTGAACAGCACAAGCGATGGCAGCCAACGCCAGCTTACTGTGAACGCCATGCTTGATTGCGGCTGGGGCAGGCTGCTCTTCGGCCAGACTTTTGCCGATCCGCAGCAATTGTGCGAGGTGCTGGGGGCGGAAGGACCCGACCGGCGCGATATCGCCTTCTATATCAGTGAGCCCCACGTCGTGCTCGCTGCAGCGCCGCAGGAGCTGTTCCTCGATCCCTCGCACACGTTCCGGCTGGACCTTTCGACATATACGACTGGACCCGTGCGCCAGCCGCGCGGCTTCTTCATCCGGCGTCTGTCGTCCAAGATCGATGCCGAGCAGGTGAACCGGATCTATCTGGCACGTCAGATGGTACCTGTCGCGCCGGAATTCTTCTGGTCGCATCGCGACAACCGCTCGATAACGGTGCTGGTCGCCGAGGATGAGGCGACCGGCAATGTCATCGGCACGATCATGGGCGTGGATCATGCACGAGCCTTCAACGATCCTGACCATGGCTCCAGTCTGTGGTGCCTGGCCGTCGATCCGCAGGCGCGTTATCCGCGGATCGGCGAGGCGCTGGTGCGACGCATTGCCGACCATTTCCGCACGCGCGGCGCCGCCTATCTCGACCTTTCCGTGCTGCACAACAACGAAGGCGCCATTGCGCTCTATGAGAAGCTCGGCTTCCGCCGCGTGCCCTATTTCGCGGTGAAGCGCAAGAATCCGATTAATGAGCGGCTGTTCACCGGAGCCTCGCCCGCGGATGAGCTTAACCCCTATGCGGCCATTATCGTGAATGAGGCGCTCCGCCGCGGCATTCATGTCGAGGTGACAGACGCCGAAGGCGGCTTTTTCCGACTGATCTATGGCGGCCGCAGCGTGCATTGCCGCGAGAGCCTTTCGGAATTCACCACCGCCATCGCCATGTCGATCTGCGACGACAAGGCGGTGACGCGGCGTGTCGTGGCTAAGGCCGGCGTTAGCGTACCGGAACAGATGCAGGCGACCGGCGCGGGAGCGGGAGATGACAGCTCGCTCGCCGCTTTCCTGAAGCAGCATCGCGCTGTGGTGGTCAAGCCGGCCCGCGGCGAGCAGGGCAGGGGCGTTGCCGTCGGGCTTACGATGCCGGAGGAAGTCGCTGCCGCGATCGAGACCGCGAGGAGTTTTTCCGATCAGGTCGTCATCGAGCAGATGGTGGAGGGGACCGATCTGCGCATTATCGTGATCGATTACCGGGTTGTCGCCGCCGCGATCCGCGTGCCGGCGCGCGTGGTCGGCGATGGGCGCGCGACCATCCGCGACCTTATCGAGGCGCAAAGCCGGCGCCGTGCCGCCGCGACCCGCGGGGAGTCCACCATTCCCTTGGATGCCGAGACGGAGCGGTGCTTACGGCGCACAGGTCACGGGCTCGGCGATGTGCTTCCGGAAGGCATGGAGATCCAGGTGCGCAACACCGCCAATCTGCACACGGGCGGCACCATCCACGATGTGACCGATGAGCTGCATCCTCAGCTTGCGGCGGCGGCCATAGCAGCGGCGCGGGCCATCGAGATTCCCGTCGTCGGCATCGACTTCATGGTAAAAAGTCCGCGTGAGCCGGATTACGCCTTCATCGAGGCGAATGAGCGCCCGGGCCTTGCCAATCACGAGCCTCAACCGACCGCAGAGCGCTTTGTCGATCTGCTGTTCCCCCTCTCGATCCCCACAGCACTGCGGCTCGCCCGCCAATAAAGACAATGCAAAGATTGCCGATCGATACCGACTACCTGCAGAACTGTCTGGCGAAGCTTCTCGCGATCCCCAGTCCAACCGGCTACACGGATACCATCGTGCGCGAATGCAGTGCGGAGCTCAAGCGCCTGCGCGTGCCGTTCGAGCTGACGCGGCGCGGGGCGATCCGCGCGATTGTCGGCGGGCACGAGCCGCGCGGCGCACGCGCGATCATCGCCCATCTCGATACGCTCGGCGCGCAGGTCAAGCGTATCAAGCCGAATGGGCGGCTCGAGCTTGTGCCGATCGGCACCTGGTCGGCGCGTTTTGCCGAAGGTGCCCGCTGCAGCATTCTCTCCGAGGCCGGCATCTATCGTGGCACCATCCTGCCGCTCAAGGCGTCGGGCCACACTTACGACGACGAAGTGGACGCCGCCCCGATCGGGTGGCCGCATGTCGAGCTGCGCATCGATGCTCTCTCTCGCACTGAAGAGGAGACGGTCCGGCTCGGCATCGAAATCGGCGATACGATCGCCGTCGATCCACAGCCCGAATTTTTGGACAACGGCTTCATCGTCTCCCGCCACCTTGACGACAAAGCTGGCGTTGCGGTGATGCTCGCCGCGCTCAAGGCAATCACCGAGGCAAAGCCGGATCTGCCCGTCGACACTTACTGGCTGTTCACGATTGCCGAGGAGGTCGGCGTTGGCGCCTCATCTATCCTCACGCACAACGTCGCCTCAATGGTGACGATCGACAATGGCACCTCCGCGCCGGAGCAGAATTCGGCCGAGTTCGGCGTGACCATCGCCATGGCCGATATGGCGGGCCCGTTCGACTACCACCTCACCAAGAAGCTGGTGCAGCTCTGTCACGAGAATGAAATCCGTTGCCAGAAGGATGTGTTCCGCTATTACCGGTCGGACTCCGCCTCAGCCGTGGTTGCTGGCCATGATGTCCGCACAGCCCTGATTACGTTCGGGGTTGATGCCTCGCATGGCTATGAGCGCACCCACATGCATGCGCTGCGCTCGATCGCCGAGCTGATCACGGTCTATCTGACGAGCCCGGTGAATATCGAGCGGGACGCGGAGGAAATGGCACCGGGGCTTAAAGGGTTCACCAAGCAGCCGATGGCAAAAGCCGCGGCCGAGGTACCGGAAGAAGTGCCGGAAGAACCGGCTGATCGGGGGTGAGGTGCCGTTTGATTTTACCGCCCGCGCCGGCGTTATGTGTCCGGCACCTAAGATGTGCCGCCGCTTTACCTAGCTAGCGATGCGCAAGAGCAAAGCGCAGCGATCAGCACGCATATTGTCGTGGGAGAAAAGAGGGGAGATCTGCATGCGCAGAGCCGCTGCCAGCATGTGAGGACAAAGCGGGCTGCCGCCTCGCGGTCGCCAGCCATCGCTTATCAATAAGGTTTGACGGCTGGCCGCCGCCTCGCGGCCGTCGCCATCGATGCGCAAGAGCAAAGCGCAGCGATCAGCACGCATATTGTCGTGGGAGAAAAGAGGGGAGGTCTGCAGGCGCAGAGCCGCTGCCAGCATGTGAGGACAAAGCGGGCGGCCGCCTCGCGGTCGCCAGCCATCGCTTATCAATAAGGTTTGACGGCAGGCCGCCGCCTCGCGGCCGCCCGCCATCGCTTATCAATAAGGTTCGATGACCCCTGCATCCAGGAGGAAGTTCCGCATCAGATAACGTGGCCTTCCTCGCTTTCCCGCCATAGCTGCCCGGCCCGGCATTTCGCGATGTGCTGCCGCGAACTTCGGGCTCATAAGCGAGCCCCTTGCCGGTCTTCTCCCTGAAATGTTCGAGGAGCCCCACCAGCACCTCGCCCACGATCGTGCCGCCGACCGGACCGAGGCTGTTCCCCCCGTCCCCGCCATAGCCCCGCCGCGGACCTGGCTCGTAGGCGACCGGCTCGAGCGGCGGCCGGCCTCGATAAGGCGCGCCATAGGCTGGCGTATAGGCCAGGTTCCGGCTCATGCCGAACAGCCCCGCCTCCTGCAGTACATAGTACCAAAGCGGGGTCTCCTCGCCTTGCAGGAAATACCGGGTGCGCTCATCCGGCGGCAGCAGGAAATTCTGCCAGCCTCCCGCATAGCGTCCCTGTCCGTCCCCGCCGCCATATCCGCCTGGCAGTGCACCGCGGCTAGCGAGGACGGGGAGGATTTGCTCGGCGACCGCCTGACCGGAGGGCAGGTAGAACACGCGGCCGCGCTGGAGATTGCGCACCGGAAGGTCCGCAACTTCCGCGGGGCCAACGACATTGGCGGAGCTTAGCGCGTAGAGCGCCGGCGTGACCAGCGGGTCGATGCGTCTCGCCCAGTTGAAACCAGGGGGCGGAGCCTCATCGATCTCGAAGAAGTAGCGCCAGTCGATCAGATGCCGCGGGGTCAGTGGCTCGAAAGCCCGAATTCCATCCTCTCGGCCACGGCCACGGCCGCGAAACAGAGAGACCCGATAATCCTCCCGGAGCTGGTAATAGGAGGCGACCTGCGAATGACCGTAGCGGAAGGCGGCGACCGTGAACTCGACCGGAATATAGGGGTCGCGCAGCCGTCCGTCTTTGCCCTGAAAGCCATGCGGGAAGTAGAAGTCGCGCCCGCGGGTGAAGAGGTCGGCGGTTCGCTGATAGCCGATCAGCCAGGGCAGCAAATCCTCCGCGATGACGCGGTGGTAATAATGGAGCACATGATCGCGCGCGGTCTCGAAGAGCTCCTTCTTCACCGGTTCGGGCAGCGCATCGGCAAGGCGATAGATGCTGCACACATTGGAGCCGCAATAATGGTAGCGGTGACGGCCGAAGCGCCGGCCGACCAGCACATCGACGGTACGGTTGTGAAAGGAGACGACCGCCGCGTGAAGCTGTGCCACGATCAGATTTTCATCATCGCGGGGATCACCGATGAGGGCCGTCGCCGCCCCGCCATGCGGGCCGGACAGCTGGCTCGGCTCGGCTCTGAGCAGGTCGTTGCGGAGATAAGCGCCGTCGCCGTCCAGCAGCCGTCCGGTGCGCAGATAGGGCAGCTTGTAGAGATAGGGCGCGGCGCCGGGGCCTTTGCCATAGACATTGTCGAGGTCGAGATCGGGCGTGCGCGTATTCTCGACCTCATCACCGCGGATGCCATTCCCGAGATTCGTTGAGAGGTCGAGGCTGATATCGTGGTCGACCAACTGTCCGAGGAAGGTGTAGCCTGCGGGCATGTTGCCGGCGCCCGCCAGATCCTCCGGATCGCCGGGCTCGCGCATGGCTTCACCCAGCGCGCGAAGCGCGCCGAGACTGCTCGGCTGGGCAGGCAGACCGCGCCCGCCGGGATAGGCTGGGCCTAGAACGGGAAACAGCCGTCCGAAACCGCGATAGCGGTTCAGCTCGAAGTCCGGCGCGAGCGGCAGCTCCGGGTCGGGTGCGCCGGGCGGCAGGCTGGCGTCATCGGCCCGTTCGGGATAGCCGGGCGCTCTGATGGATCGCGGGTCATCGGCATAATCGCCGCTTACGTCTTTCGGCGCCGCATAGCCAGGCCCCGGCTCAAAGCGCGGCTCGGGAAGGGGCTCGGGCCTGGCATAGCGTCCGACCAAGGCATCGTCGGGGACCCTCGGATCGTAATACGGCTCCGGCCCGTAGGGATGATGGTGGGATTTGCGCAAGGGAGCCGGATAGGCTTTTTTCGGCCAATCCTCGGTTATGGTCATCAGGTTGAGGCCGCCCTGTAGGGGCGCCTCGAATTTCGGCTGCCCCGTTTCCGCTGGCCGCAGGGGTGGTTGGTGTTCCAATCGCTCATCGGCGAGCGCCAAGCTTGCAGCGAAAGCAAAGGCCATCGTCATCAGGCCCAGCCGCGCCGCTCGGCTGAATGACTGGGAGAAACACTTTAAAGCACGCGACGAATACCGGCCGCCACCCATGACACACCCCACTTCATGGGGGCGATCTTTAAAGAAATTACTTAATTAACGATAAATGTGATCCAAATTTTACACGAATTGCCGAGTCCCGCACATGGCTGCAAGGTCCGGGACGCCTCTGGCGATTGCGGCATATAGAAAAGCGTTGCCGACGCCTTAGCTAGGAACTATGGCTCAGGCGAGGTGTTTGTCCGAACCGGGGAGGGCTATGCCGTGCTCACAAGATTCTTCGCCAGAATTTTTACTGTCCTTGCAATTATTTCGGTCGGCATCGGACTCTCAGGCTGCGGAGTCAACAACATCCCGACCTATGAGCAGGAAGCCAAGGCCAAATGGTCGGAAGTGCTGAACCAGTATAAGCGCCGCGCCGATCTCGTGCCCAATCTCGTCGAGTCGGTAAGGGGTTTTGCCGATCAGGAGCGCAACGTCCTCACCCAGGTGACCGAAGCGCGGTCCAAGGCCACCTCCGTCCCGGTGCCGGCCGACATCGTCAATAATCCCGAGGCAATGAAGCGCTTCCAGGAGGCGCAGAACACTCTGACTGGCGCGCTGCGCCAGCTCCTGGTCGTGGTCGAGCGCTATCCCGACATCAAATCCGGGCAGAACTTCCTGACCCTGCAGAGCCAGCTCGAAGGGACGGAGAACCGCATCGCGATTTCGCGGCGCGACTATATCGAGGCGGTGCGCAAATATAACACCGAGATCACCACCGTTCCCGGCCGGTTCTGGAAAATCCTCTATCCGAGTGCCAAGGAGATGGCGACCTTCGACATCACCCCGCAGGAAATGGAGGCCCCGAAGGTCAACTTTCAGCCGAACAAAGGTTAGCGCGGGGCGAAACGTAAGGCTTGAGACCAAGGCCAGGAGTGCCTCATGACGCAAGCCCACGCTGCCCGCGTTCTCGTCCTCCTCGCATGGCTGTGCGTTGTCGCTGCAGCGTGCGCTCAAGCTGAGCCGCGCTTTCCGGCGCTAACCGGCCGCATCGTGGATGAGGCCGGGCTGCTGAGCGCAGCCGACCGCGAGGAGCTCACCCGGACGCTGGAGGCGCTGGAGCAGAAATCCTCCGATCAAGTGGTGATCTACACCACCAAGTCGCTGCAGGGCTATCCCATCGAGGATTTCGGCTATCAGCTCGGCCGGTTCTGGGGCATCGGCCAGAAGGGCACGAATAATGGGGTGATCCTCCTCGTTGCGCCCAACGACCGCAAGGTGCGCATCGAGGTCGGCCGGGGCCTCGAACCACAGCTCACCGATGCGATGTCGGCGCTGATCATCCAGAATGCCATCCTCCCCGCCTTTCGCCGCGGTGATTTCCCCGCCGGCATCAAGGCCGGCATCCGCGACATCCAGGATGTGCTGCTGGGCGACGCCGAGGCGGTCAAGGAGCGTGCGCGCTCGATCCAGAAGCGCAACGCCCCGGCCGGCGAAGACGCAGGTGCAACGATCCTCGTCATCTTGTTCATTCTTTTCATCATCGGCGTTGGCCTTTATCAGTCGCGCTATGCGTCCCAGCAGGCGCGCGCCGGCAATCTCGGGCGCAGCCGGCGCGCAAGTCGCGGCGGGAGCTATCCCGTCTTCATCCCCGGCGGCTGGGGCGGCGGCTCCGGAGGGGGAGGCGGCGGCGGCGGCTGGGGCGGCGGTGGCGGCGATTTCGGGGGTGGCGGTGCATCGGGCGGCTGGTGAGGCGGCCCGCAAGGATTAGCTGAGGGAAGGTTTATGGTGCTCGTTTCCGAGACGGATCAGCAGAAAATCGCCGATGCCATCGCCGCGGCCGAGCGCACGACATCGGGCGAGATCGTTGCGGTGATAGCGCCGTCCAGCGGCAGCTATGTCTATGCCGCCTATTTCTGGCCGGCGATTGTGGCGCTTGCCGTCCCGCTGCCTCTCATCCATTGGACCTGGTGGCCGATCCAGACCATCTACATGATCCAGCTGGCCGTTTTCGCCGTGCTAACGCTGCTGCTTCTGTTTTACCGCCCTTTGCGGTTCCTCCTGGTGCCGCGCAGGCTGAAGCACAGGGTCGCACATCGCCGGGCGCTGGAGCAGTTCCTGGCCCAGAACCTGCACACAACGCCAGGGCGGACAGGGGTGCTCATCTTCGTATCGGTTGCGGAGCGCTTTGCAGAGATCGTCGCGGATTCGGAAATCCACCAGCATGTCGAGGCGGCGACCTGGCGCAGCATCGTCGATGATCTCACCGCCCAGATCGGACGGGGCGATCCGGTCGCGGGCTTTCTCGGCGCCATCCGGGCGGTTGCCGGGCCGCTTGCGGCCCACTTTCCGCCCGGCGCTCATCCCGAGGGCAGCCTGCCCAATCACCTGATCGTGCTGCCTGCGGAATAGCCAGCGGAGCATTGCTTCTCCTCTGCGCGCCGGCGAAATCGCCGCGCAAGCGGGATCCACTCTTCCACAGCACGTGTATCTGCTCACTGGATCCCCGTTTACACAGGCGTTTCGGCTGTGCCGGTGGCGCGCTGTTTCCATTTGACGCGATCAGGTTCTAGGCAACGCGGGGTAAACCCGCTAGACAGCTCTTCGGGCGTTGAGAGGGGCGCGTGATGACCATCGGCCGGCGAAATTTTCTGTATGCGGGCGGCCTCACCATGGCCGCCACGCTGTCTCTGCCGGCGCATGCCGCACCCGCCGGCGGCGCCTCGGTTGCGGATTTCGCCGTCGAACCGAATGCCGGGCGTGATCAAACCGCAGCCCTGCAAGAAGCGCTCGACGAGCTGAGCCGGGCCGGGCAGCCAGTGATACTGCCCGCCGGAAGTTACCTGACCGGCCCTTTGCGGCTGCCGAAGATGTGCACCCTCGTGGGCGTGCCAGGCCTGACAATTCTGCGCGCCAAAGGCTCAGGACCAATGCTCGCGGGCGAAAAGCTGGGTAGCCTTTACCTCTCCGGCATGGCCTTCGAAGGGCCAAGCAGCAAGGGCAGTGCTGCCCTCCTGTCGCTCGCCGACGGCGCGGTGAGCCTCAATTCCTGCCGGTTCTCAGGCAGCGCCACTGCCGCCATCAAGCTCGACAAGTGCTCCGGTATCGTGCATTCCGCCGAGATCGCCGGCACCATTGGCACCGGCATCAACGCAAGCCAAGCCGGCGCCCTGACCATCACGGCATGCCGCATCACCGGCTGCGACAGCGCCGGCATCGCCATATCGGGAGCCGGCGGGGATGGCGAAGGCTTCACCGCCCAGCAGAACCATCTGGGGGGCTGCGCGACCGGCATCGCCGCCGACAGCACCGGCATCGTGGCTGGCAATATCGTCAGCGCCGCCAGCCGCTTCGGCCTGAAATTAGGGCGCGCCGGCGGCCAGGGTCATGTCATGGCCCAGGGCAATCTCATTCGCGATTGCCGGATCGGCATCGGCGTGACCGCGTCCGGCGACGATATCATGGCGACCCTCAACCTCATCGCCGGCGCCAAGGACGGCGCGATCCGCGCCTTCGACGGCGAACGCCTCGTCGGCCCCGATCTTGTGCGCCAGAGCGCCGAGTCCTACCTCAATCTCATGGTCGCCGGGAACGTGGCGCGCTAGCGCATCGGACCGAAAAGTGGGAACCACTTTTCGGACAAATCCGATGCGCAAATAAACGACAGCATCGGACCGAAAAGTGGGAACCACTTTTCGGACAAATCCGATGCGCAAACAAACGTCATCCCCATGCGGCGCAACACGGCTTGCCAAATCGGCGGCGGGCGATCACCTTAGGCCGCCGCGACTTAGGTATCCTTCACGAAGTTATTGAAACAGGGCGTCACGCTTGGCTGACGAGGATCAACGAATGGCACAACCACGGGACATGTTCGCAAGGCTGAGCGATGGCGAGCAGGGGTCTGGCCGTGTCACTGCCGCCGAAGCCGGCTATACCGCCGCCAATATCGAGGTGCTGGAGGGCCTGGAGCCGGTCAGGCGGCGGCCGGGCATGTATATCGGCGGCACCGACGAGAAGGCGCTGCATCACCTGTTCGCCGAGGTCATCGACAATGCGATGGACGAGGCGGTCGCCGGGCACGCCAGCTTCATCGAGGTGAGCCTCGACGCGGAAGGCTATGTCACCGTCAACGACAACGGCCGCGGCATCCCGATCGATCCGCACCCCAAATTCAAGAACAAATCCGCCCTCGAAGTGATCATGACCACGCTGCATTCGGGCGGCAAGTTCAACTCGAACGTCTATTCGACCTCGGGCGGCCTGCATGGCGTGGGCGTCTCGGTCGTCAATGCGTTGTCGGCGCAGCTCGAAGTGGAGGTTGCGCGCGGCCAGCAGCTCTATCGCCAGACATTTTCGCGCGGGGTTGCGCAAGGCAAGCTGGAGAATCTCGGCCGCGTGCAGAACCGGCGCGGCACCCGCATCCGCTTCCTGGCCGACCCGCAGATCTTCCGCGAGAATGCCCATTTCAAGCCGGCCCGTCTGTTCCGCATGGCGCGCGCCAAGGCCTATCTGTTCGGGGGCGTGGAAATCCGCTGGTACTGCGCGGCCGAGCAGATCACGGGCGGCGACGACACGCCGGAAAAGGCCGTGTTCCATTTCCCCGGCGGCCTGAAGGACTTCCTCGCCTACCGCATCAATGGCTTCGAGACCGTCACCCAAGCCATGTTCTCCGGCAAGGTCGCGCGCGAGGGCGGGCATGGCACGGTCGAGTGGGCGGTGAGCTGGCTGGTCGATGAGGACGGCTTCACCGGCTCCTACTGCAATACCGTCCCAACGCCGGAAGGCGGCACCCATGAGGCGGGCCTGCGCGCCGCACTCACCAAAGGCCTCAAGGGCTATGGCGAGCTGGCGAACAACCGCAAGGCCGCCCAGATCACGGCAGAGGACGTGCAGAACTCGGCGGCGACGCTGCTCTCGGTGTTCATTACCGACCCGGAATTCCAGGGCCAGACCAAGGACAGGCTCTCGACCCAGGAGGCCGCGCGGCTCGTCGAGACGGCGGTGCGCGACGCCTTCGATCATTGGCTGACCGCCAGCCCCCAGCAGGCGAGCCGCCTGCTCGACTGGGTGATCGAGCGCGCCGAGGAGCGCCTGCGCCGCAAGAAGGAAAAGGAGGTCTCGCGCAAGACCGCCACCCGCAAGCTGCGCCTGCCTGGTAAGCTCGCCGACTGCACGCTGGATGCAACGGCCGGCACCGAGATCTTCATCGTCGAGGGCGATTCCGCCGGCGGCTCGGCCAAGCAGGCTAGAGACCGCGCGCGTCAGGCGATCCTTCCCTTGCGCGGCAAGATCCTCAACGTCGCCAACGCCTCATCGCTCAAGCTCGCCCAGAACCAGCTCATCTCCGACCTGGTGCTGGCCTTGGGCTGCGGCACCGGCCGCTCCTACCGCGAGGAAGATTTGCGCTATGAGAAGGTGGTGATCATGACCGACGCCGACGTCGACGGCGCCCATATCGCCTCGCTGCTGATCACCTTCTTCTACACGCAGATGCGCGCACTGATCCAGGGCGGCCATCTCTATCTGGCGGTGCCGCCGCTCTACAAGCTGACCCAGGGCGGCAAGACCGAATATGCCCGCGACGACAAGCACAAAGACCAGCTGATGAAGACCACCTTCTCGGGGCGCGGCAAGGTGGAGGTGTCGCGCTTCAAAGGTCTCGGCGAGATGACCGCGCCGCAGCTCAAGGAAACCACCATGGACCCGCGCAAGCGCATCATGCTGCGCGTCGAGATCGACGAGGCCGAGGAAAGCTCCACCGCCGATATCGTCGAGCAGCTGATGGGGAATAAGCCCGAGGGGCGGTTTCGGTTTATTCAGGAGAGGGCGGAGTTTGTCAGGGAAGAGGATTTGGATATTTGAGGGCTTGGAAGGTCTAAACGAGCGAGCCCCAGCGCTCTCCCAGCAGAAATCATAACGCGACCCCTTCCGGCGTTCTTAAGAAGATGTTGATGCCGACGAAAACTAACTCCCATCGTTTGCATAAAAACTAGGTTTCACGTTATGTTCCCACCATGACTGACACATTGAGTCGTGCAGCGCGATCCGAGCGTATGTCACGTGTCCGCGGCAAAGACACCGGCCCCGAGTTGGTCGTCCGACGCATGGTTCATGGCATGGGCTTTCGGTATCGGGTCCACAGAAGAGACCTACCAGGCAATCCTGATCTCGTATTCCCCGCGCGTCGCAAGGTTATTTTTGTGCATGGTTGTTTCTGGCATAGGCATGACGATCCGGCCTGCAAATTGGCGAGGCTTCCCAAGTCACGTCTTGAGTTTTGGTTGCCTAAGCTGGAGACAAACGCCCGACGCGACGCCGAGCATCTTGATCGGCTTAGAGTTCTAGGATGGGATACTCTCATTATATGGGAGTGCGAGCTAAAAAATAAATCTTTCCTTAAGAAGAAGCTAGGGTCATTTATAAGCCATGAGGTCAATTGAACTTTTTGCGGGTGCAGGGGGGCTTGGAATTGGGCTACATGAGGCGGGCTTTGATCCGCTTGCCGTAATTGAACGGGACGCCTATTGTTGCGATACTATCCGCGAAAACAAGGCCCTGCAATTAAGCGCCGTCCGCAAGTGGCCGCTCACGCAATCAGATGTTCGGCAGTTGGACTTTAGGCCGTATGAAGGCCAGGTGCAACTCGTGTCCGGTGGCCCACCCTGCCAGCCTTTCTCGCTTGGCGGGAAGCATGGGGCGCATGATGACGCGCGAGACATGTTTCCCCAGGCTATACGCGCTGTCCGCGAAGTTCGCCCGAGCGCATTTATCTTCGAGAATGTACGAGGACTTACTCGCCCGACTTTTCGTGGCTACTTTGAATATATCCACCTTCAGCTCGAACATCCTGACATTAAGGCAAAATCAGGCGAGGACTGGACTGAGCACCTAGCTCGTCTAGAGCGCCATCACACGAGCGGCAGCCGAAGCGGTCTGAATTATCGCGTTGTGACGCAGGTGGTGAACGCCGCTAATTACGGAGTTCCCCAACGCCGCGAGCGAGTGTTCTTCGTTGGTTTTCGCGAGGATTTGGGCGTTAGCTGGAATTTCCCGCTGCCCACGCATTTCACGAGAGGCTCTTCTACGAGACATGATCTGCGGCAAGTATTGGGAGCGAAACGAGGTGCCTCGCAAGGAACGGCAACTGCCTGCGGATGCTGAAAAGTACCGGAACAGCAGGCCTTCTCTTTTCGAACGGCTCCCCTGGCGAACCGTACGCGAGGCCACTGCTGGATTACCTGATCCCGAATTTTCGCAGGAACTAAGCGCTCAATACCTCAATCATCGCTTTCAGCCAGGCGCGCGCTCATACCCTGGCCATACCGGCAGCCCACTTGACGAGCCGGCCAAGACCCTCAAGGCTGGAGTGCACGGGGTACCGGGGGGTGAGAACATGCTACTGAAGCCGAACGGCGGCGTGCGTTATTTCACGGTACGAGAGAGCGCGCGCTTGCAAACATTTCCCGACGAGTTTTTATTTCATGGATCATGGACGGAGACGATGAGGCAGCTTGGAAACGCGGTGCCAGTGCATCTGGCCAAGATCGTCGGCCAGGATATTGCCCGTCATATCGAGGTCGCGAGTGAGTAGCGGACCCTATAATCCCTTGGACAAAATTAATCTCGCCAAGAGTATAGAGGTCGAGCTACTTGGCCGTGATCCCGTTCCATTTTCAACTCTCGCGGACACTAAGGGCGCTGGCGTTTATGTGATCTATTATGTCGGGGATTTTCCCGCTTACGGTCCCATCGCCAGCAAGAACAGGAATGGGACATTCTACGCGCCCATTTATGTTGGAAAGGCTATTCCCAAAGGAGGACGCAAGGGCGGCATATCAGCGGACGCCTCTAAGGGAAGGGCTCTCGCTGATCGTCTTGGACAACATGGGACTTCGCTCGATCAGGCGATAAATCTCGATTTGAAAGACTTTCTTGTGCGATGCTTAACGGTGGATGATGTTTGGATTCCACTTGGCGAGAATATGCTGATTGAAACTTTCAAGCCCGTGTGGAATTCGTGCCCTTGACGGGTTTGGCAATAAAGATCCGGGCCGCCGTCGCGCGAGACAGTACAAATCTCCCTGGGATGTGCTTCACCCTGGCAGAAAATTCGCTGAAAAGCTTGCCGATAGTGGCCTCACTCCTGCATTTCTGATGACGCGCATTGAGGATTATTTCGCGGGTCGCAAGCTCGCGAAACTGCCGAAGATAATAGAAGAACAGCAAGCGGCCGAGCAAGCCGAGGCCGAGGAAGGGGCGGACGAGGTCTAGCACCCGCTTCCGGCATGGCGGGAACATATTCAATTCACGGCTCTGTCTGCATGAAGGGCAGGGACATTGGTCGGCCAAGGATCAGAAGCGGAATTTGCCGAGTCACGGCATCGGTGCTCTGTCCGGCCATCTCTAACGTATTAACCTCCCTTCGCCACACCCTCACCATCCTCCGCCCTGTTTCCTCTCGGCAGGGACGCCGGGGCTCAAGACCGGCTCGCTTTCGAGGGCGAATTGCGGTGCCTCTCGAGGCGGATGTTTTCTATGCGGTGATGCAGTTGAAAAGCACGCGTCGCGGCGTCCTCTGCCTTTTGGCTCGGGCTGCCCTACGCTTCGTCATCTTCAGGTATGTGGACAGGGGACGCGGCTCCACCTCCGTGTTGCCCAATAATTGCTGATTTCGAGTTCCGTTTTTGAAATGACTTTCATTTCGACGTCGAATTTTGTTTCGACGCGAAAGATGTACATCGGACCGGACCAGGATGCCGTTCCGGTTTTTTCTCCCGTAAACAGGCTCTGATTGGCAGGGCCAGCCACTTCGGCTTCCGTCGGGTGGTGTCCATCCACGGCAGCTTTGATCGCTTTTCCGCAAATCTTGGTTCCGCACTTTACCAACTGGTAGGTGGCGGACCCATCACGCGGCTCGGCCATCCAGCAGCCGAATGCGTCTGATGCGTCGACCGCCCAAACCTGCGCTGCCGTGGAAAGGACTGTTATCGCACCCACGGTGAGGGAGAGGGCCGTTTTGAGAAAGAGTTTGCTCATAAGATCCGCGTCTTCGATCGAAAGCAGCCGTCTCGATATTCCGCAAGTTCTCTGCAACGGGTGGGCAAAAGAGGGACCGCGCCGCCCGCGGGCGCCGACCCCCGCGAGGATCGGGTAAGATAGGGCGGAATCCGTCCCGCAATCAAATCGAACCTTATGTCCGAGATGAGGCGGTAGGCGGCGCACCGCGACGGCTGTTGGTCTTACCCTCTTATGACCTTGCGGCATTGGGGGCTGAGCAGCTTCAGGTTTGCTTTTAGGCAAGCCACGATGCGGCCTTCATCAGGGATCGCATTTTCACAGAATTTATGAACATCAGGCTCGCAAGCATCCTGCTCAGCTTTTGTCCCGTTATGTTTACCCTGTTGAGCGGCTACGCTCGCAGTACTCAAGATAAGGGCAACTATCAGACAGACCGGTTTTGCTATGCGCGTCATGAAAAACATCCTTTGCTTCGATCGTCACCTTAGAGCGCTGGATGCTCCGCTGAACGCGGAGCTGCGCTCTAACTTTTCGTTGGTGCATCGGATTTATCCGAAAAGTGCGTACACTTTTCGGTCCGATGCACTAGTAACACGCTGCGTACAATCGAGCCTCGGCATACGCACCGCGGCGAGTCACTAGCCGCTTTTTAACGCGATTTCGCTGTCGAGAAAGCAACAGAAGTTGACTTATTATTGATGGCGCAACCCCCCAGTGGACCAGATCATGAATTCAGCGACAACTCACCAATCCCGGCATCGGAACGCGATGTGGATCGGAGTAACAAGCTGACCGATGAAATGTTTCGCACGCGCTTTCGGTCTCTACCCTGTTTGGCATGGCCTCCTTTGCAGCGCAGGCGATCTTGACGACGGTGGCCGGCGTCAAGCGCTCTGTCCGGCCGTGTGCTAACCCGCGCTTCACTACGCCCGCAGCTTTGGTCCTCCAAGTTATCCCCGGGTCCCCTTCCCCCGCATACACTCGGCGCTGTTCCTTCCCCGAGGGACGCGGGACTTAAGACCGGCTTCTTCCGTTGGGAGGGGGAAGCGGTGCCTGAGGAATCCGCAAGGGCATGGCTACGGAACTGAGGTAAAGGCCGAAACGGAGGTCGGCCTTGCGGTGGGTGTAACGAACCTGGATCTCAGGGGTCCGGGGCTACCCTCCTGTTGCTGTGATGCCCAGTGTCATGAGGTTCGTCTGAGACAGTCCGCCGGGAGCGAATAATGGTAAGGCGAGCGGGCGGGCCAAAATATCACCGCGCGCGGGCGGCCATGAGGGCCACCCACACACAATAGCGAGAGGCCTTTATGGCCGCCCGCGCCGTCCCTCGATTTAGGTGAGGGATAGAACTGACGGAAAGCCTCGCGGGCCCAGCCCGGCGAGGGGATTGGTGTTTGTTCTTTGACATTGATAGGGGCGCAAACGGACATTTTCCGCGTTGACCAGGGCGCCGGAGCCAGTAACGTCGGCCGTCGAATGGGCGGTCACCTGGAGGGACGCATGCGGTCACTGCATCGGGCTTTGTGGGGGTTTGCGTTCGCCTTGGCTTTGCCGGGTGCGGTCCGCTCTCAAACGCTTCCCAAAGCGGAATATACCTGCAATTTCGGCAATCCCGACCCGCAAGACCGTAGCGGCCAAAGTGTCGTTTATCGCTGCCGTCCCCAGGCCGGCAACAACGCTCCCATATTCCACGTCGCGGTGCTGAAGGGCAGCTCCCGCGAGGTCAACCGCGCGCATGGCTATCTGCTCGCGCGCGAGGCCGAGATGGGGCCGATGCGTGAAGCCATCGATCTCGTGAATTTCGGTGTTGCGCAACACAGCGCCGCCCTGCGTCCTTCGCTGGAAAATATCGTCGCCTGCTTCAGCCGCAACCTCTTCGACTCCCTCAATCCGGAATTCCAGGCGAACCTCGCCTCCTTTGAGGAGGGCTATCGGCAACGTCTCGGGTCCGCCGCGAAATATCCCGCACCGCAATTGCGCCTGGCTGCGGTTGGCATCGAGCTCGACAACATTCTCACCGCCATCGACTATCGGCACAGCACGATCGGGGGCGCGCTGGTTGCAGAGAAGAACTGCCCGGGCGGCCTTCTCCTCAAAGTGATCCTGAACAGCGGATTGAAACTGTTCGGCAGGGACAAGGGGCTTGGCTGCACCGCGTTCGCCATACCGGGGAAGGACAAGGGCGGAACGGCTTTGAGCCGTGAAGGCCTCATTTTCGGCCGTACGCTCGATGCCGAGCTCATGCGCTCCTGGAACCAGGTTCCGACCCTGTTCATCATGCACGAGGAGGGACGCGACGATCGGGGACGGCCGTATTTGCCCTATGTCGCGACCGGCGCGGCCGGCTTGATCTACCCCGGCGGGATTACAGGCTACAATACGAAGGGGATCACGGTTTCGCTCCATCAGATGTATGCGTCGGAGACGATTTTCAGCGTGCCGGCAAGTGAACCGCGCAAGGCGGCGCTCGCCCCTGTCATTCAGCAGACGATCTTACGCGAAGCCCGATCGATCGACGACGCCGTCAGGATTGCCAAGCGCTATCAGGCTATTGCGACCTGGACAATATTGATCGCGGACACCAAAACGGGCGAAGCCGCGGCGATCGAAATCACCAAGGGCGGCGTCAAGCTGGTTCGACGGACAAGGCACGAGCCTCTCGCGCAAACCAACCATGTCTTCGACAAAGCCCAGCAGGCCTACGCCTACTTTCCAAGCTATAATAAGTACAACGAGACCCACACGCGCATGGCGACCTTGGAAAAGGCCTTTGCTCGCTTGCGACAGCGCGCCGCCCAGGGTCATCCCATCGATGCAGCTACTGCGGTCGCTCAACTGGCCAATCACGACGACATCAACGGTCGCTTTCAGCCCTTCGGCACGACGTCGGTGAAGTCTTACGACGTGATGTCGACCGTGATGCTGCCGCAGGCCAATCGAATTTACATGACTGTCGGCGATTTTGCGCCGAGCCCACATGCGACGTTCCTGGGCTTTCAGCTCGACGCCCATTTGAATCCCGTGGGACTGGCCGGAACGCTGCGCGATCAGTCGCTCGCCGGGACGCCAGGCGTGCTGCAATCATTGGACGACTACATCCAGGCGCGTCTGGCCTATGAGCTCAAGAATTACACAGAGGCCGAGCGGCTTATTCGACAGGCAATAGCGCACGCCAGCGAGGAAGGAACACAGGCCGCTGATCCGGCGTGGTCGGATCGCAAATCGGGGGCTTTGCGCATCTATAACTACATCCTGGCACGCTTGCTCGCGCTGAAATCGACGCAAAATCTTGCCGGCCCCAATCAATCTCGCCTTGCCCGCAATTCCTCCTACAACGAATCCCGTCAGCTGTTCACCGCAGTGATAAAAGACCCAGGCGTGCTGCCGTATCAGCGCGCGCTTGCTGAATATCATTATGGTTTGGCCGAGCTGAAATTCAGAAATAGCTTCAGATTTGCGAGGCTCTCTCCCGAAACGATCGCTCTCGTGAATGACGCTCTCAGCGTGTTCCAGTCCAGCTACCAAAATCTCAAATCGAGCATCGAAATAAAGGACATGGCCAGCGATATCGCGAACGTTCAAAAACTTTTGAAGGTGCGGGGCTCTAAGTCGCTCGAGGCTGATAATATCGACTGGATCGTAATACGCTAAATCGCTTCGGCGCGCATGCCAGGACGCCGGGCGCAAACCTCAACCTTTTCCGACGCCCAACAGGCGCTTGATCCGGTCCAGCAACATCTGCGGCTCATAGGGCTTGGTCAGCATCGGCCCCTCATCGCACAGATCGGCCGCGGCATCGGCTGCCTTGGCCGCCGTCCCGACCAAAATGACCGGCAGGCCGGGTTTGTTAGCTCGCAGCCATTGCGCGAGCGCAAATCCGTCCACAGCGCCGGGCATCTCGACATCGCTGAGCACGATGTCGACTGGGAGATCCTGCTGCTGCAAGACGATCAGCGCCTCCTCGCCATTGACCGCCTCAATCACCCGGTAGCCGCAGTGGCGCAGATAATCGGCGATATGGAAGCGGATGAGGATTTCATCATCCACAACCAGGATGGTCTCGCGGGTCTCGCCCCTGTCGGCGGTCGCATCAGTTTCGCTCACGCTAAACACCCAACAGCTGATCGATACGCGTAATGAGCGTGTCCGTATTATAGGGCTTGGGAAGGAAGGCGTCGGCTAGCTCTGCGGGCGGCACCGGTGGAAGATCGCCGGACAGCACGATGATCTTGAGGCTTGGCCACCCGGTGCGAATACGGCTGGCGAGGGCCAGCCCGTCGAGCGTGCCGGGCATGCGGATATCGGTCAGAACCAGGTCGAGAGCGACAGCGCTGTGCAGGATTTTCAGGGCTTCGTCGGCGGAGGCGGCCTGGATCACATGGAATCCGGCGGACATCAGATCGTCCGCAATCGCCAGCCGAATGAGGACGTCGTCTTCTACCGCAAGAACTGTTTTGGGTTTAGGCAACGGCACCGGATCACCATTCGGCTCTCCCAAAGCTTAAGCCCCTTGATTTTCTTTGTTGCCGCAATTTGCAGAAGGTTGAAACACTTACACGATGGTTTAGTTCCGCTTCAACAGCACTTTCTTGTGGAGGCCGACCGCAATCAGGCCTCGCCTCTGCGCATCCTGGCTGCTTTATGCACCCGGTGACGCGGCGCCGAGAGGGCCCCGCTCAGGCGGATCGACGGCCACTCAAGCCGCGACGTGGTTTGCTGCATGCGCGTGGTTTCCTGAGCGAAGGCGGCGAGCAACTCGTCCATCTTTCGCTCTGAACTCGCCACCAGGGCCTCGACGTGAGATTGGCGCAGCGCCTCCCTCCCCAGCTCCTACTGCGCGGCGTGCTGCAGTCTGCGCCGCTCGATGGCATTCTCGCGGAAGATCTGGACAGCGCGCGGCATGCCGGCGATCTCGTCCGTTGTATGGAGGCGTTTACCAACTCTGTTTCCCGGCCAATTCCGCTGGCTCTCCTTGCCGATCCGGCGCACTCTCCTTTGATGGATTGGGCCGAAGACGCCATTGTGCTCAGCGTGCGTCCCCATGGCGAAACCAGCGCCGTGGCGGAGGTATTTACGCGTGGTCAGGGCCGGCATCTTGGGCTCGTCCGGGGCGGGCAGTCACGCAGGCTGCGCCCAGCGCTCCAGACCGGCAATCTGCTTGCGGTGCATTGGCGGGCGCGGCTTGCCGATCATCTCGGCTTTTTCATCGTCGAGATGGCGGAGCCTTTTGCCGCCCGCGCGCTCGACGACCGGCTGGCGCTGGCTGGTATCGGCACACTGACGGAACTTGCCCGCCTTCTCCCTGAGCGCGACCCCCATCCGCAGCTTTACGATCTCGGTCTGCTGATGTTGCGCCATCTCGGCGAGGCGGACCTGTGGCCGCAATTGCTGGCGCGCTTCGAGTTGCAGCTGCTCGCCGAGCTGGGCTTCGGCCTCGACCTTGCGGCTTGCGCGGCGACGGGGACCACGGAGAACCTGATCTTTGTCTCGCCGAAATCTGGCCGTGCTGTCTCAGCCGAGGCCGGCGAACCATACAAGGCGAAGCTCTTGCCGCTGCCGGCGTTTCTCAAAAGCCGTACCTCAGCCGAGGCCTCGCCACATGACGTCCTCGAAGCTCTGATGCTCACCGGCTTTTTCCTCGACGCACATGTCCTGAGGCCCCGTAATCTGCGTTTTCCCGAAGGCCGCGGCCAATTGCTTGAAGCTTTGCGTAGAGACGCCCAAGGGGCTTGAGCCACGCGTAGCAAAGGGTTAACGCTGGCCCATGGCTGACCAAACGATTCTCGAACCGACTCCCATCGAGCCGATTCCGCTGAAAGAGGCGCTTGAGGCGCGCTATCTCGCCTACGCGCTGTCCACGATCACGCAACGGGCGCTGCCCGATGTGCGCGACGGCCTCAAGCCCGTGCATCGGCGGCTGCTTTACGCAATGCTCCAGCTCCGGCTCGACCCGGAGGGCGGCTTCAAGAAATGCGCGCGCGTCGTCGGCGACGTCATCGGTAAATATCATCCGCATGGCGATCAGGCGGTCTATGACGCCCTCGTCCGCCTCGCCCAGGATTTTGCGGTCCGCTATCCGCTGGTCGATGGCCAGGGCAATTTCGGCAATATCGACGGCGATAACGCCGCCGCCATGCGATACACCGAGGCCAAGCTCACCGAGATCGCAGCGGCCCTGCTCGACGGGATCGACGAGGACACGGTCGATTTCCGCGAGACCTATGACGGCACCGAGACCGAGCCGATCGTCCTTCCCGCTGCCTTCCCGAACCTGCTCGCCAATGGCTCCTCGGGCATCGCGGTGGGCATGGCGACCTCGATCCCGCCGCACAATGCCGAGGAACTGTGCGACGCCGCGCTCTATCTGATCGACAATCCCAGCGCTCCGGCTGAGAAGCTGATCGAGTTCGTGCCGGGCCCCGATTTTCCAACCGGCGGTATCATCGTGGAGGACCGCGCCTCGATCATCGAGGCCTATCGCACTGGGCGCGGCGGCTTCCGTCTGCGCGCGCGCTGGACCAAGGAAGAGACGGGGCGCGGCACGTATCAGATCGTCGTCACCGAAATTCCCTATCTCGTGCAAAAGTCCCGGCTTGTGGAAAAAATCGCCGAACTGATGGAGGCTAAGAAGCTGCCGCTGCTCGCCGATGTGCGCGACGAATTTGCCGAGGACGTGCGCCTTGTGCTGGAGCCGCGTGCCCGCACGGTCGATGCCACCGTGCTGATGGAGCAGTTGTTCCGGCTCACCGAGCTTGAAGTGCGTATTCCGCTCAACATGAACGTGCTGAGCCGCGGCCAAGTGCCGGTGGTGCTGGGGCTTTCCGAGGCACTCAGCGAATGGCTGCAGCACCGCAAAGTGGTGCTCAAGCGCCGCTCAGAGCATAGGCTGAAGCAGATCGAGCATCGCCTCGAAATGCTCGGCGGCTATCTCGTCGCCTATCTAAATCTCGACGAGGTAATCCGCATCATCCGCAATGAGGACGAGCCCAAGGCCGAGCTAATTCGCCGTTTTGCTCTCAGCGATGTGCAGGCGGAAGCGATCCTCAACATGCGCTTGCGCGCCTTGCGCAAGCTTGAAGAAATCGAGATCCACACCGAGCACGACAGGCTCGAGAAGGAGAAGGCGGATCTGGAGAGCTTGCTTGCCTCGAACTCCAAGCAGTGGCGCCGTATCGCCGCCGAGATTCGCGAGACCAAGCAGCATTATGGCAAGCAAACCGAGCTTGGCCGGCGCCGCGCCAGTTTCAATGAAATGCCGGTGATCGATGTTGATCTCGGCCAGGCGATGATCGAGAAAGAGCCTATCACCGTCGTGCTGTCGGAAAAGGGATGGATTCGCGCTCTGAAAGGCCATCAGAACGAGCTCGACAAGCTGCCGTTCAAGGCCGGAGACAGCCTCCTGCGCGCGATCCGAGCGCAGTCCACCGACAAGATCGTGCTGTTTGCCTCCAGCGGTAAATTTTACACTCTTGAGGCGTCTGCCCTTCCTGGGGGACGCGGCCACGGCGAACCGGTGCAGCTCATGATCGACATGGAGGATTCCGAAGTCGTCGAGCTGTTTGTCCACAAACCGGGCCGCAAGCTGCTCATCGCCGCCAAATCGGGCAACGGCTTTATCGTCGCCGAGGACGAGGTGGTGGCCCAGACCCGGAAAGGACGGCAGATCATGACCGTGCCGGGCGGGGACAAGGCGGTCGCCTGCGTGGCTTGCGAGGGTGATAGCGTCGCGGTGGTTGGCTCCAATCGGAAAATCCTGATCTTCCCGCTCTCTGAGGTGAACGAGCTCAGCCGTGGCCGCGGCGTTCGCCTGCAGCGTTATGCCGACGGCCGGCTTGCTGACGTGACGGTGTTCACCGCAGAAACCGGCTTGCAATGGCTCGAAGGCGCGCGCATCCGCACCTTCACCGAGTTCGCCGAATGGCAGGGATCGCGTGCCCAGGCCGGCCGGCTCGTGCCGAAAGGTTTCCCGCGATCGGGGCGTTTTTCCGTAACCCGCTTAGAGATGCCATAATTCGGCGCTGAATTCCCGATTATGGGTATTACCGAAAATTCATCCGTTGGTTTTGCGTCGATGCATTTCGCCGCCGGTGTAGCACCGGGCGGGCAATCAAGATTCTGGCGGAAGAGATGCGCTTTCAGTTCGGCGTGGCGGTATTGGTCTTGCTCCCGCAGGCATGTCTTGCCGAGCCCTCTTGTGAGCAGGCAGCTTTCGCCGCGGTGGTGAGCGAGGCCGGTGCCACTCTTGCTAGCATGAACGAGGAAAACAAGAGGGCGTTTCAAGCCAAGCTTTCCGCGCTGAAAACTCGCGAGAGCTGGGCGGATAGCGACTACGCGGCAAAGGCCACGCCGTTCGTCAAGGACGAGACCACCGCGGCGCTCGATGAGGGCAACAAGACCCTGCTCGCGAAGGTGCCGCAACTCGGCGGCGCTCCGGCAGGCGAGCCGGCTGAGGGACAGGGTCTTGCCGCGAAGCGTTGCGCCATGCTGGACGAGCTGCGCACGCTGATGGCCAGGGTGGTGGAAAACACCAGGGCGAAATGGGCGCATATGATCGGTAAGCTCGATGCGGTGCTCGATGTGTCGCGCCAGGCCAAGGCGGCCGGCCAGTAATGCCTCAGCCCAGCCGGCAGAGACGAGCAGCGGCATTTGACCAGAGACATTTGCTTAAATACCGCATTGCGCGGAAGTGCGAATGCTCCTTCGTCGAATCGACAAAGCGCCAGCCGACACCGCCCCCTCGAAATCATGGCCACGCCGAAATTGCCCGTATGCGGAAGGTGCTGTTTTTGCAGTCACCACTATAGCGCGAAAAGGCGTTTGTTTCGTTGCGCAAAGGACACAAGCGATTTGCGCTATCGCCCGAGCTGAACCAGTTCCTGTTTACCCTCGGGCGGCTTTCGTCTAACTAAAATCTTGTAAATCTGACGGGCCGATGGGATCACAGCTGGCTCACAGATCGAAGTTTCAAACCGTCAGCCGCATGGGGATTAGACGCTGACGAGTTGAATAGCAGAGGCATCCAGCGCGCGGCGCGGATAATTCTGCGCTTGGGACGCCTGGGGTTTGCTTCGGGCTGTATGGAGATGGAGATGATTGGGGGAATCATGAAAACGACCAGTCGTTTGGCTCTGGTTGCGGCCGCGGGCATGCTGCTTGGTGCAGTGGCGATGCCGGCGAAAGCAGCTGATCTAGGCGGTGGCTGCTGCGGCGATCTCGAAGAGCGCGTAGCGGAACTTGAGGCGACCACAGCTCGCAAGGGCAACCGCGTCGTTTCTCTGCAGGTCTATGGTCAGGTCAACAAGGCCCTGTTGATCTGGGACGACGGTATCGACAGCGACGCCTATGTCGTCGACAACGATGCTTCCGGCAGCCGCTTCGGCTTCACGGGTTCGGCGACGCTGAAACCGGGCTGGAAAGCTGGCTTCTTGATGGAGTTCGACGTTCAGGACTCCGCCTCCAACCTGGTCAGTCAGAACAACGACGAGGGTGACCCCAACGAGATCAAGATCCGCCAGAACAATGTGTGGATCGAGAGCGAGCGTTTGGGACGCCTGACCATCGGGCAGGGCAGCACGGCGGCCGACGGTGCTTATGAAGTCACCCTCGCCAATACGCTCACCAACGGCAATCCTGACGTTGGCGCTGGCTTCTTTGTGCGCACGCGTGACGGCTCGGATGCGGGCTTTGGCACCGCTGTCTTCAGGGTTGGCAACTTTGCCTCTGACTTCGACGCTCCGCGCGACGACGTCATCCGCTACGACAGCCCGTCCGTGTACGGCTTTATCCTGTCGGCCTCGTGGGGTGACAACGACTATGCCGACGTCGCTGTGCGCTTCAAGAAGGAGTTCAACTCGGTGCGTGTGGCTGCGGCCGTCGCGTTTCAGTGGGACGACCGCAATGATCGCAGCGACGATGGCGCTGAGATCATTGGTGGCTCCGTGTCGTTGATGCACGTCCCGACCGGCCTGTTTGCCTCCTTTATGGCCGCTGATTTCGGAAGTCGACGGAGCAGATAACGACGGTACGTTCTGGTATGTGCAGGCCGGTATCGAGAAGAAGTGGCTCCCCTATGGTGCCACGACCCTTTATGGCGACTATGGTCACTTTGAAGGTATCGGCGATGGTGTTGTGGCGGGCGGCTTGACGCTCAGCGACTCCTCGGCTGATCGCTGGGGTCTTGGCATTGTCCAGAAGTTCGACAGTGCTGCTCTCGAACTCTACGCTCAGGCGTTCTTCTATCAGTTTGACGGCACTCTCGACGATGGTGAAGTTGCGGCCAACGGCGACTTCGAAGACATGAGCCTGTTCATGATCGGCTCGCGCATCAAGTTCTAATTGCCGAAATCGGCAGGGAGGCTCCTTACCGACGCAGCTTTCCTCTAGCTTACAAAAGAGGCCGCCCTCGGGGGCGGCCTCTTCGTTTATGCGTGGCAGCTACACGCTTCGGCCGTCGAAGGGCGTAATTGTGATGGTGTCCAAGTCGACATCATCCAGGCAGCGCACATTGATCGCCACCATGGGCTGGCCTCCCGGGCCTGTGCCCTTCGAATAGGAAGCAATGCCGCAAACCGGGCAGAACAGATGCCGGATGACATGCTTGTTAAAGCGATATTCGGTCAGGTCGTCATCGCCTCCGGTGGTGTGGGCGAACTGGTCGGGGGGTACGAAGGTCAGTAGCGAGCCGCGCTTTGAGCAGAGCGAGCAGTTACAGGATATCACCGGCTCGAACGCCGTGGTGACGGTATAGCGCACGCGGCCGCAATGGCAGCCGCCGGTATATTGACGTGCCTCAGGCATGGACTCCTCCTTTCGTTGGTAAAAAGGCTTGCAATCACCGGAAATCGGCGTTTCGGTGACCCTCGTAGGGAAGACGCGCGGCGGGTGACGAACCCGACAGCCTATGCAAGAATTCGGCGCTGACGGCGTCGAGGCAGATACCGGGACGGCGCGGGCCGGATCACAGGATATTGTATGAAGACCTTCGATTCCGACGGCGTGACAATCGCCTATCTCGATGAGGGCGAGGGTGATCCGATCCTCCTGATTCACGGCTTCGCCTCCAATGTGCAGGTCAATTGGGTGAACACCAGCTGGGTCAGCACCTTGACCCGCGCCGGCTTTCGCGTGGTTGCCATCGACAACCGCGGGCATGGCGCGAGCGAGAAGCTTTACGAAACCGCCGCCTATGGCGCGCCGATCATGGCCGAGGACGCGCGCCGGCTGCTCGATCATCTCGGCATCGATAGAGCCGATGTGATGGGCTATTCGATGGGCGCGCGGATAGCCGCATTTCTCGTTCTTGCTCATCCTGAGCGCGTGCGCAGCATCATTTTCGCCGGGCTCGGTATCAATATGGTGCACGGCGTCGGCGCGCCGGGACCGATCGCGGCCGCGCTCGAGGCGCCCAGCGTCGATGATGTGAAGAACGACGCCGCCAGGAGCTTCCGCGTCTTTGCCGAACAGACCGGCAGCGACCGGCGGGCGCTCGCCGCCTGCATCCGCTCGTCACGGGACAAGATTGCGGCGGAAGATCTTGCCCGGATTACCCGCCCGGTGCTGGTCGCTGTCGGCACGCAGGATGTGATCGCCGGCTCGGGGCCGCAGCTTGCCGCGCTTATCCCAGGCGCCGAGGCGCTGGAGATCACCGGCCGCGATCACATGAAGTCCGTCGGCGACCGGCTGTATAAGCAGGGCGTGCTGGATTTCCTCGCAAAGCGGCCTTGAGAGTTATCGTCGTTGAGGTCTTGTCGCCCTCGACCCGCCGCATCGATGCCTCAGCGAAATTGACCGGCTATTTCCGGTTGCCGAGCGTGCATCACTATCTAATCGTCGATCCCGGCAAGCCACCCGTCATTCACCATCAGCGGCAAGGTGACGGCACGATCCTTACGCGGCTCGTTGGGGAGGGCGCCATCCGCCTCGATCCGCCCGGCCTGAGCATCGACGTCGCCCCGCTATTCTCATGACATAGCAGGGGTCATGCATCCCCCGATCCTGTGTGGTGCCGTTTCCCGCCGGAACTTGGTTGGCATCACCAGCGTTTGGTGCACAGGCCAATGAGGGTTCCTATGAACGACAATCCGAAACGCGATCCTCAACCCGGGTCGAATACCGAGAAGAACCCGGACGAGTGGGTGACCGGCGATGAGCCGATGACGGGTGCGCAGGCATCCTATCTCAAGACGCTGAGCGAGGAAGCTGGCGAACCTTTCGATGACTCGCTCACGAAGGCTGAGGCGTCGAAACGGATCGACGAGTTGCAGACCAAGACCGGACGCGGTGCGAAATAGCGTGCCAAGAGTTCATAGCCACCCTTATTCTTCTTGAGTAGCTCGCCCAGACGCAGCCTGCGCAGCACGCCCTTCAGCCGTACGGGTGCTTGTGGATCGGATCGACCCAGTATACCTCCTCGGGATCTTCGACCGGATCGACATCGGTGATGTTCACCACCACGGCCTCATTATCGGAGCGCACCAGCACGCATTCCAGCGGCTGGTTCGGATCGGCGTTGATCTCCTGATGGGGCACATAAGGCGGCACGAAAATGAAATCGCCCGGCTCGGCTTCGGCGACATATTCCAGCCGGTCGCCCCAGCGCATCCGCGCCCGCCCGCGTAGCACGAAGATCACGCTTTCCAGCGCGCCGTGATGGTGGACGCCGGTCTTGGCATCGGGCTCGATGGTGACCGTGCCGGCCCAGATCTTCTGCGCGCCGACACGGGCATGGTTGATGGCCGCCTGGCGAAACATGCCGGGCGTCTGGGCAGTATTGGGGTCGAGCCGATCGCCCTTGATGACGCGCACGCCGTCATCGCGCCAGCGCGGGCTATGGTCATGTTGCTTCGTCATGTGGCCTGTCCTGTGCATTTTCGACGCGCGGGCTTGCATGGGAACCCCGTGCCAGTCACACAGCTTATCTCGTCTTTGCGGATCAATGAAAGGCCCGGGGGCGGCTATGGCGTACTCCCGATATGCGGTTGCGCTGGTCGCTGCATTTGCGGCGGTTTATGTGATCTGGGGATCGACCTATCTGGCACTCACCGTCGCGCTCCATTCCCTGCCGCCGTTCCTGCTGATGGGCACCCGTTCCATTGCGGGCGGAGCCATCCTGCTCATCACCAGCATGCTGGCCGGCGGAACCACTGGCACGCCCAAAAGCTGGGGCGTGGCGGTCGTGTGCGGGTTATTGTTCTTTGTCGGCTGTCACGGCGTCCTGGCCTATGCCCAGCAAAGCGTCCCGTCCGGGCTGGCAGCGGTACTGCTCGCCACCATCCCGTTCTGGATCGCGGCATTGAACGCGATGCTGCCCGGAGATCAACGCACCAGCCCGCGAATGCTCCTGCTCCTGATACCTGGCCTGATGGGCGTCGGACTGATCGCCTGGCATAGTGCTCATGGCGGCTTTGGTGGCGCGCAGGCCAGCGGAATCCTACTGCTGCTTGCAGCATCGGCCTCTTGGGGCATCGCAACGGTGCTTTCTGAGCGTTACAGGGGAATGGCGTCACCGGCTGCGCTTTCGGGCATGGAGCTGCTAGCCGGCGGGCTGGTGCTGCTGATGATCAGCGTCGTGGCGGGCGAGAGCCGCGCCTTCAATCCGGCGCAGATTACGCCGGCGTCCGCCGCCGCCTGGCTTTATCTGACGCTTGCCGGTACCGTGATCACCTTCGGCGCCTATATCTGGCTGCTCGATCAGATGTCACCGACAGTCGTTGCAACATACACCTTCGTCAATCCGATCGTCGCGGTGCTGCTCGGCTGGCTGTTCCTCGGCGAGCAGCTCACGGTCTGGACGATGATAGGGGCGTGCCTTGTTATAGCCTCGGTCGCGGGATTGCTGCTCGCTCGCTATCGGTCGGCGCGCAGCCAACCTGCCGCTGCGCGGGAGACCACATGGCGAGCTCAGAAGCAGGCGAAAGCCGTTCTGGCTGAGCCTTGACTGAAGCCTTGGCCTTACGGTTTCACGTAACCAGCCCGCCAATTTCCTTGGACTTCTCGCTCATTCGACCAGCCCCGCCACCGTGCCATTTCCGCGTCTGGTTCGCCGTTGCTATGCCGGCTTCCTTCCTGTCAGCCCGATAACCGCCGACATGCCGGCGTGGCCGGCGCCCTCGGACAGCTCGAGTTCTTCTTCGGTAATGAGAGAGATCATGAGATCGCCGAACGTGCTCTCCAGCATTTCAGCGCGTGTAGAGATTTTCGATCGCCTTCGGGCCTCCAGTGCCGTACTGCAATTGCTTGGGCGTATAGCCCCGAATAATGAGCAGTCCACCCGGTTTGAGCGTCGAGCGCATACCCGCCCATTTCGCGGGGCGGTTTGCCGGCGTGCTGAACTGCGTGAAAATCTCGACGACTACATCGAACGCGTTTTCCGGATAGTCCCACTTATGGACGTCGGTCTCGATGAGATCGACGCTCACATTATGTTCCGCTGCAAGCCGCCGGGCTTTGGCCAGCGCCGCAGGCGAAAATTCAGTGGAGGTGACATGAAGGCACTTGCTTCGCGAGGAAGACGCCGTTGCGGCCTTCGCCATCCGCCACCGCCAGTGCTTTCCCTGCGCATGGCAGGAGATCTTTGCAGCGCACGAGGAATTCGTTCGGCGCCGTGCCGAAGACAAAATCCGGCGTCGCAGCATAACGCTCCTGCCAGCGCGTGAATTCAGGGGTGACCGTCATGACCCGCTGATGAAGGCTTTCTGCTCTCTCCCGCTTTGCTGCGCCTCGACATAAACCTCGCCGCCCATCTCCTTGAACTTCTCGCTCATCTCGGCCATGCCGGCCTTGGCCGCCATTTCCGGGCTTTCGTTCAGCTTCGCCGCGTAGTCGCGGACCTGCTGGGTGATCTCCATCGAGCAGAATTTCGGTCCGCACATCGAGCAGAAATGCGCAACCTTGTGCGCGTCCTTGGGCATGGTCTCGTCATGCATGGAGCGGGCGGTGTCGGGGTCGAGCGAAAGGTTGAACTGGTCCTCCCAGCGGAACTCGAAACGCGCGCGTGACAGCGCGTCGTCGCGGAGCTGCGCTGCCGGGTGGCCCTTCCCCAGGTCGGCGGCATGGGCGGCGATCTTGTAGGCGATCACGCCCGTCTTCACGTCATCGCGGTTGGGCAGACCCAGATGCTCCTTCGGCGTGACGTAACAGAGCATCGCGGTGCCGAACCAGCCGATCATCGCCGCGCCGATTGCGGACGTGATGTGGTCATAGCCCGGCGCGATGTCGGTGACCAGCGGCCCAAGCGTATAGAACGGCGCCTCGCCGCAGATGGCCAGCTGCTTCTCGACGTTGACCTTGATCTTGTGCAGCGGCACATGGCCGGGGCCTTCGATCATCACCTGGCAGCCCTTCGCCCAGGCAATCTTGGTCAGTTCGCCCAAGCGTCTCCAGCTCGGCGAATTGCGCCGCATCATTGGCATCGGCGATCGAGCCGGGACGCAGGCCATCGCCAAGTGAGAAAGACACGTCATAGGCCCGCATGATGTCGCAGATGTCCTCGAACCGCTCATAGAGGAAGCTCTCGCGGTGATGGGCGAGGCACCACTTGGCCATGATCGAGCCACCGCGCGAGACAATGCCCGTGACGCGCTTGGCGGTGAGCGGCACGTAACGCAACCGCACACCAGCATGGATGGTGAAATAATCGACGCCCTGCTCGCACTGTTCGATGAGCGTATCCTTATACACTTCCCAGTCGAGCTTGACCGGATCGCCATTCACCTTCTCCAGCGCCTGGTAGATCGGCACTGTCCCGATCGGCACCGGCGCATTGCGGATGATCCATTCGCGGGTGTTGTGGATGTTGCGGCCGGTGGACAGGTCCATGACGGTGTCGGCGCCCCAGCGGATCGCCCAGACCATCTTCTCCACCTCCTCCTCGACCGAGGAGGTGACGGCCGAATTGCCGATATTGGCGTTGATCTTGGTCAGGAAGTTGCGGCCGATGATCATCGGCTCCAGCTCGGCATGGTTGATGTTGGAGGGGATGATCGCGCGGCCCCGTGCCACTTCGCTGCGCACGAATTCCGGGGTGATGAACTCCGGGATCGCTGCGCCAAAACTCTCGCCATCGGCCAGCGCCGCCTTCGCCCGCTCCAGCGCCGCTGCCCGGCCGAGGTTCTCTCGGGTGGCGATATAGGCCATCTCCTTGGTAATGATGCCGGCGCGGGCGAATTCAAGCTGCGTCACCGGCGCGCCGTTCACCGCCCGTCGCGGCTGGTGCCGCTGCGGAAATTCCTGCGCTAAGCGCACGCCGCTAGCATTGCCGTTATCCTCCGGCTTCACCTCACGGCCCCGATAGACCTCAACACCGCCACGCGCCTTGACCCACGCGTCGCGCTCCCGCGGCAGGCCGCGCGCGACATCCACCTCCACGTCGTTCTCCGTGTAAATACCGGACGCATCATAAATCCGCACGGGCGGCTCGCCGGCTCCTTCAGAGAGGGCGATCTCACGGAGCGGCACGCGCAAGTCCGGGTGACCGTCCGGCGTCACATAGACCTTCTGCGAAGCGGTGAGCGGTCCGGTGGTAACCTTGGGGGTCTGCAAATCGCCGGGGCGCGTGAGCTTGTTCATGGTCTTCCTCCATCAAACGACGCTGCTTGCCAGCGGCGCCTGGCCGGCTTGGCGTCCGGCTCGACTTTCCAGGGGAGGCGTAGGGGGGCTTTTGCGCGAAAGTCCGTCCCTTCGCCGGCATGACCCGGATCAGGTTCAAAGGGTGGTTGCGCGGGCATTAGCGCAATCTCAGCCGGCTGCCGCCGGCCCCCCTCGGGATTTCGTAAATTTGCGCCCTTTCCACCTGTTTGGCAAGGGGCTGGCATACAAGGCCGCTGGATGGTTTCGACATAGGCGGAGCCATCCTTGAATCTTCGGCCAGCACGCGGCGTCTAAGGATATGCCTCAGAGCCCTCTTTATCGTTGACGGGGCCTACGCTGGATTAGCTCGCAAGCGCCGAGGCCATATCGAAGGTACGATCGTGAACGCTCCAATCTCGATGGCGGAAACCGTTCTGTGCAAGACGCGGCCAACGAACGACGCCATCGCCCGGCTTTGGGCGGCACTCGACGCCCATGTCAAGCTGCGCGCGCCCGTACCGGCCCGCACCGCGCACCCCGTAACGGCTGGCGAGCCGAAAATGGCGCAGAACGTCGTGGAGGAAGCCGGCGAGGTCGCCGTTGCCGCCATGATGAAGGACCGCACCGAGGTCGTTCGGGAAAGCGCCGAACTGATCTACCACATGACGATCCTTTGGGCACAGCTCGGCGTTCGCCCGGAGGAGATCTGGGCCGAGATGGCCGTGCGCAAGGGCACCTACGGCCTGGCGGAAAAACGCGCCAAGGCGCGTCACAAGCTATTGCGCACGCCGCCTCACAGCGAGCTGAGCAAGTGCCCCCCGTCCACGGCCAGCACCGCTCCAGTGATGTAGGCAGCGGCGTTCGATAACAGCAGCATGAGCGGGCCGTCGAGATCGGCGGGCTGGCCCAGCCGGCGCTGCGGGATTCGCTTGAGCATCACCTGCCCGGCTTCGCTCTTGAAGAAGTCGCGGTTAAGGTCGGTTTCGACATAGCCGGGCGCCAGGGCGTTGACGCGGATGCCATGACGCGCCCACTCCAGCGCCATCTGCTTGGTGAGCTGGACGAGCGCTGCCTTCGAGGTGGCATAAGCGGAGAGCTGGCCGCCCTGTCGCAGGCCGAGCACCGAGGCGATGTTGACGATCGCGCCGCCTTTGCCCGAGGCCACCCAATGCCGCGCGAGTTCCGTCGCCACGGCGAAGGCGCCTTTCAGATTGGTATCGAGCACCCGGTCCCAGCCGGCTTCGGTCTGGTCGAGCAGCGGCACGGTCTCGGTGACGCCGGAATTGTTGACGAGACCGTCGAGACTGCTGGCAAGCTGTATTGCTTCCGCCACGCCAGCCTTCACTGAGGCGGTGTCCGTCACATCCATAACGACGGCAAAGGCTTTGCCGCCGCTCTCGTCGATCCTCGCGACCAGCTTCTCCAATTCCTCTTTGCGCCGTGCGGCAGCGATCACGGTTGCGCCCGCTTCCGCCAGCATTTCGGCGAAATGCGCTCCGAGTCCACTCGAGGCGCCGGTGACGAGGACGGCTTTGCCAAAAAGATCAAAATTCATGGCTAGAAGCGCTGCTCCTTAATCCTGTTCCAGGAGAAACGGCACCAGTGCGGCGCAAACTCCATCCGGATCTTCGCGCTGCGGGAAATGACCGAGCTTGTCCAGAACAACACGCCGATAGGGGCCGGTGAACAGGCCTTCTTTGCCTTCCGAGGTTGCGGGCGCATTGACCAGATCGCCGCCGCCATGGATGCACAGGGTCGGCACCGCGATCTTCGGATCGGCTTTCAGCCGCGCTTCAAGCCCGGCATAGGCAGGATCGCCAGAAGCGTGCCCCCAGCGGACGCGATAAGAATGCAGCGTGACGTCGGCCCAGTCGGGATTGTCGAAGCTTGCTGCGCTCGCCTCGAACTCGGCGTCGGTGAACGGCCAATTCGGGTTCCAGATGTCCCAGATATAGCGGGTGAATTTGCGGCGCTCCTCCCGTATCAGGCGCTCGCCGCGCGGAACAGCCATAAGCCAATGATACCAATAATTCTGAGTCTGGCTGAGCGACAGGGGCTGATCGGGGTCGTTCGTGCCCCAGCCGACTGAAAGCGCCGCGCAGCGTGTGATGCGCTCGGGTGCAAGGCAGCTGGCAATATAGCCGGCCCGCGCTCCCCAGTCGTGGCCGACAACAGCAAAGCGCTCTAGGCCGAGACTGCCGGCGAAGTCCAGGAGGTCTTGCCCGAGAGCGGCGAGCTGCCCCGACCGCATCGTACCGGCATCGAGGAACCGGGTATCGCCATAACCGCGCAGCCACGGCACATAGGTTCTCAGGCCCGCTGCGTGGAGGCCGGGCAGCACGCGGTCCCAGGTCCGGCCGTCATCGGGCCAGCCATGCAGCAGGATGACGGGAGCGCCGGCCTCGGGGCCGCTCGCTTCGTAAGCGATGTCGAGCGTCGGCGTCTTCGCCCGCAATTGTTGCCGCGCATCGGTCATGAGAGCTCCCTGGTTCGTTCGCGCAGGACAAATTTCTGTATCTTTCCTGTTGCGGTTTTGGGGAGCGGACCGAAAATCACCGTGCGCGGGATCTTGAAGGCCGCCATATGGCTGCGGCAGAAGGCGATGATGTCTTCCGGCGAGACCTGCCCCTCCGCTTCCGGCTTCAGCGTAATGAAGGCGCAGGGGCTTTCACCCCATTTCTCGTCCGGCCTGGCAACAACCGCCGCCTCCATCACCTGCGGATGGCGGTAGAGCACGTCCTCGACCTCGATGGAGGCGATGTTTTCGCCGCCGGAGATGATGATGTCCTTGGCGCGGTCCTTAATCTCGAGATAGCCGTCGGGGTGCTTGACGGCGAGGTCGGCACTATGCAGCCAGCCACCCTGTAGCGCCGCATCGCTCGCCGCCTCGTCCTTATAATACCCGCGCATGATGGTGTTGGAGCGCATCACCAGCTCGCCGAGGCTTGTGCCGTCGGCAGGGAGGGAGGCTCCGGTCAACCGGTCGAGAGTGTCGGCCTGGCCGAAGGTGAGGATCGGCAGGCCCTGCCGTGCCATCAACGCCGCACGCTCCGCCAAAGGCTTCTCCGCCCAGTCCTCCTGGGGTGCTGAGAGCAACGAGGGACCGTAGCTTTCGGTCATGCCGTACATATGGGTGACGGTGAATCCCATCGCTTCCATCGCGGCGATGACCGCGCTCGGCGGTGAGGCGCCGCCGGTAATCATGTGCACCCCGCCGTGGCTGAAGCGGCGCTTGGTCTCGGCTGGCGCATGGATCAGGCTTGAGAGCACGACCGGCGCACCGCATAGATGCGTCACCTTCTCCTCATCGATAAGCTGGAAAACGGCGCGCGGATCGACCTGGCGCAGGCAGACATGGCGCGCGCTGGCGGCGGTTACGCCCCAGCTATAGGTCCAGCCATTGCAGTGGAATAGCGGGAGCGTCCACAGATAGACGCTTTCCGGGGTGAGCGAGGAGGTGAGGGCACTGCCCAGCGCATTAAGGTAAGCGCCGCGATGATGGTAGACGACACCCTTGGGCTTGCCTGTCGTGCCTGAGGTATAATTGAGGGCGATCGCGTCCCACTCGTCGCGCGGCCACAGGAAGGGCTGCGTGGCATCGTTTTCGGCGAGGAAACTGCCATATTCGGCATCCGCAATGCCGGAGGGCACGCAGCCGGCATCCACGATTTCAATGACATATGGCCGGCGGGCTACCTGCTCCAGCGCGGCTTTGGCAACCTCGGAGAAGGCAGCATCGATGAACAGCACGCGGCTTTCCGCATGGTCGAGAATATAGGCGATGGTCGGCGCATCGAGCCGGAAGTTGATGGTGTTCAGGACGGCGCCCGCGCCGGGTACGCCATAGTGCGCCTCGATCATTGCGGGGGTGTTCGGCGAGAGGATCGACACCACCTCGCCATAGCCGACGCCGAGCCGGCGCAGGCCGCTGGCGAGCGCCCGGCAGCGCTTCAGAACATCGGCCCAGCTGAGCCGCTGCACGCCGTGCACGATCCCGGTTTTGGTCGGATAGACTAACGCGGCATGTTCGAGAAAGGACAGCGGCGAAAGCGGAAAATGGTTTGCATCCCGTTTCTGCAGGCCGGCCGATCGGTTGATGTCGCTCAACTTTTCCTCCCACGCCTGTCTTTTGCAGGCCGATATTAATTTCGTGACATCGTAGCCTCGCACACAAGCAAGCAGTTACGTAGCGATGAATGATAACATTCGCCGCTTCAACAACCCGCAGGACCGTCGGACCTGCGGGCTTTATGCGGAATCCTTATTGGTGCCTGCGGGCTTACTTGTCGCTTTTGGGGCAGCAGTAGGGCTTCTTAGCGCGATATCCCTTGCGCGAGCAGAGCTCGGGCTGACAGTTTACCCCTGAACCTTTAAAACCCTTCATTCCCTTCGCTTCGGGAGCGCGCGCCCCGAACATGCACGCAAGCGCAAAGGCACAACCAAACAAAACAATTTTCGACGACTTCATTGAATGTTTCTCCTTTAGTACTGCAATAACCCAAAGATCTTCCGCCCTGCGGAGACGGTATGTAACCTACACGTGTTAATGAGCTATTTCACCCATTTTGACGAGGCAACCAGCCGCGAAATACCGATGGTCGGAGGCCATTTGCTGGTAGGAAATCAAAGCGCCGGCGGGGTTTGCTGGGGCGGGTCAATTCTGTCCGCCATCCGTAACTGCCGACGCGCTCCGCGAAACAGAGCCCCTTCACGCGACCGTTTTCCAGGCAGAATTGTGATTAATTATTGAGCAGTTATTGGTTTGAGATTGGCGCTGCCTAAATTCGCGCCGCAACCCTGCCGAATGGTTGTATTGAGCCGGCCGCGCTCGCCGCTGCGCAAGCTCCCTGGCACAGGCTTTGCATAACAGCGGCTGCATCAAACTGCAAAGGGGAGCCTTAGAAATATGATCAATCGCAAGCTTGCGGTTAAAAGCATCGTCATGGCCGGAGCCTTGGCCGCCTGTACAGTCCTTAGTCAGTCCGCGAGCGCGCAGGAGACGATCAAGGTCGGCATTCTTCACTCGCTCTCAGGAACGATGGCCATCAGCGAAACGACTCTCAAAGACGTCATGCTGATGCTGATCGATGAGCAGAATAAAAAGGGCGGCCTGCTCGGCAAAAAGCTCGAAGCCATTGTCGTCGATCCTGCCTCCAATTGGCCGCTCTTTGCCGAGAAGGCGCGCCAGCTCATCAGTCAGGACAAAGTCGCCGCCACCTTCGGGTGTTGGACTTCGGTGTCGCGCAAATCCGTCCTGCCGGTGTTCGAGGAGCTGGACAGCCTCCTGTTCTATCCCGTGCAGTATGAAGGCGAGGAGAGCTCGAAGAACGTTTTCTATACCGGCGCCGCCCCGAACCAGCAGGCCATTCCCGCCGTCGACTATCTGATGAGCAAGGAAGGCGGCGATGTGAAGCGCTGGGTCCTCGCCGGCACCGACTACGTCTATCCGCGCACGACGAACAAGATCCTTGAGGCGTATCTCAAGGCCAAGGGCGTCGCTGCCGAAGACATCATGATCAACTATACCCCGTTCGGTCATTCCGACTGGCAGAATATCGTGTCGGATATCAAGAAGTTCGGCTCTGCGGGTAAGAAGACTGCGGTGGTCTCGACCATCAATGGCGACGCCAACGTGCCGTTCTACAAAGAGCTCGGCAACCAGGGCGTGAAGGCGACCGACATCCCGGTCGTGGCGTTCTCGGTGGGTGAGGAAGAACTCGCGGGTCTCGACACCAAGCCGCTCGTTGGGCATCTCGCCGCGTGGAATTACTTCCAGAGCGTCGACAACCCCGACAACAAGGCGTTCATCGAAAAGTGGAAGGCCTTCACAAAGAACCCGAAGCGCACCACCAACGATCCAATGGAAGCCCATGTGATCGGCTTCAACATGTGGGTCAAGGCGGTCGAGAAGGCCGGCTCCACCAAGCCGGATGACGTGATCGATGCCATCGTCGGCGTGTCGGTGCCGAATTTGTCGGGCGGCTATTCCACAATGATGCCGAACCATCACATCGCCAAGCCGGTGCTGATTGGCGAGATCCAGGAGGACGGCCAGTTCGAGACCGTGTGGCAGACGCCTGGCCTGGTGGTCGGCGACGAGTGGTCGGATTATCTCCCCGACTCCAAGGACCTGATCTCCGATTGGAGAAAGCCGATGTCCTGCGGCAACTTCAATGTGAAGACCGGCAAGTGCGGCGGCAAGTCGAGCTAGCTTTAATCGCGGGCCGGCCGGACTGCACGATGTGCTTCGGCTGGCTCCGCTTAGCCCTTTCCCACGGGGAGAGGGCGGAATGCGTGGCATTCCGGGTGAGGAGGTAATGCTTCTGGGGGTTAACTCACGTCTGGCCCTATCGGACAGCGCATACCCCTCACCGTCTCCCTCTCCCGTGGGAGAGGGGACCGGAAGCAACCTGAGTGCATTGTCCAAGCCTCTTCGAGGGCCAGGGCAGTGACGGGCGCGGCGCCACCAACGCCGTAGCCAAGGCCTCGAAAAGACGCAGACGCGGGAGTGTTAATGAAGCGGGCCACTCTCTTTCTGATCTTCGCCCTTGCCATAGCCCTGCCGCGCTTTGCGCTGGCTCAGGATTCCGGCGCCGCTGTCAACGGGCTCGGCGCGCGAAGCTTTTCCGACAAGGAGAAGGCCGTTCAGACGCTGGCGCAGACGGGTGATCCCAAGGCGGTGCCAGTGCTCGAAGCGCTGGAGCGCGGCGACCTTTACCAGCGCAAAACCGATAGGAAGGTGTTCATCGGCAAGGAGACGGGCAGCAATCTGGGGCTCACCGATCCCATGACTGGCCAGCCGGCCGGAACCGAGTCGTCGGGCGGCTTCGAAAAGGTCAAGGTCAACAATGCGCTGCGGCGCACGATCGAGGCGACCCTCGGCGGCCTGACGCTCCTCAATCCCAATCCGGCAGTCCGGCTGAGCGCAGCGGATTCGATGTTCCACCGTCCGGATGCAGCGAGCCTGCCGACGCTCGACAGTGCGATTGCGAAGGAGACCGATCCGCGCGTGAAGATGCTGATGGAGGAGGCGCACGCCGCCGCTCTTCTCAAGAGCGATCGCGCGGTCCCCGAAAAGATCGATGCGGTCAAGACGGTGGCCGCGCGTGGCGACCGCGACGCCATGAGCATTCTGCAGGGCGTCTCCGCCTCATCCGAAAGCGATCTGAAGAAAGCTGCCGATGACGGCATCTCCCACATCTCCGGTACGCTCGCCTTCTACGACGCCTTACAGAACGTCTGGTATGGCTTATCGCTCGGCTCGGTGCTGCTGCTCGCCGCGATCGGCCTCGCTATCACCTTCGGTGTGATGGGCGTCATCAACATGGCGCATGGGGAGATGGTGATGCTCGGCGCCTACACGACTTTCGTGGTGCAGGAGCTTTTCCGCAGCCATGCACCGGGCGCCTTCGATTATTCGTTGTTTGTCGCCCTGCCGGCGGCCTTCGTCATCTCCGGGCTGATCGGCATCGCGCTGGAGCGCGGCATCATCCGCTTCCTCTACGGCCGTCCGCTGGAGACGCTGCTCGCCACCTGGGGGCTCAGCCTCATCCTGCAGCAGGGGGTTCGCTCGATTTTCGGCCCGTCCAACCGCGAGGTGGGCACGCCTTCCTGGATGAGCGGCACTATCGAGATCACCAGCGGCCTGTCGCTCACTGCCAACCGCATCGCCATCGTGGCCTTTGCTGCGGCGGTGTTCGTCGTGCTGATGCTGGTGATGCGCTACACCACCTTCGGCCTGCAGATGCGCGCCGTTACCCAGAACCGGCCGATGGCCAATTCAGTGGGCATCCGCTCCAACTGGGTCGATGCGATGACCTTTGGCCTGGGCTCGGGGATCGCCGGCATCGCGGGCGTGGCGCTCAGCCAGATCGACAACGTCTCGCCCAATCTGGGCCAGTCCTACATCATTGACTCATTCCTCGTGGTGGTGTTCGGCGGGGTCGGCAATCTCTGGGGCACGCTGGTCGGCGCGATGACGCTCGGCATCGCCAACAAATTCCTGGAGCCCTATGCGGGCGCCGTACTCGGCAAGATTCTCATCCTGATCGCCGTGATCCTGTTCATTCAAAGACGGCCGCGCGGCATGTTCGCGCTGAAGGGCCGGTCGGTGGAGGCCTGACCCATGGAGCGCCGCTCACCTATCTTCGGTATCCCGATCGATGGCCCGGGCTGGATCTTCCTGGCGGTGCTGGCCGCGACGGCCGTCCTCATCCCGCTTCTGAACCTGTCCACCAGCCCCGGCTCGACCCTCCATGTCCCGACCTATGCGGTCGCGCTGATCGGCAAATATCTCTGCTATGCGCTGCTGGCCGTCTCGGTCGACCTGATCTGGGGCTATTGCGGCATTCTCTCGCTTGGCCACGGCGCATTCTTCGCGCTCGGCGGCTACTGCATGGGCATGTACCTCATGCGCCAGATCGGCGCGCGCGGCGTCTACGCCAATCCCGAGCTGCCGGACTTCATGGTGTTCCTGAACTGGAAGCAGCTCCCCTGGTACTGGCACGGCTTCGAGTACTTCCCTTTCGCCATACTGATGGTGATCCTGGTGCCGGGGCTGCTGGCGCTGGTGTTCGGCTGGTTCGCGTTCCGCTCGCGCGTCACGGGCGTCTATTTGTCTATCATCACCCAGGCGATGACCTTCGCGCTGCTGCTGGCCTTCTTCCGCAACGATATGGGTTTTGGCGGCAATAATGGCCTGACCGACTTCAAAGACATCCTTGGCTTCAACATCCAATCGGACGAGACGCGCGCCGCCCTGTTCATCGCCTCGGCTATCGCGCTGGCGCTCGGCTATATAGTCTGCCGCTACATCGTCACCTCGAAGTTCGGTCGCATCATCACCGCCATCCGCGATGCCGAAAGCCGCACCCGCTTCATCGGCTATCGTGTGGAGCACTATAAGCTGTTCGTGTTCGTCGTCTCCGCGATCATGGCTGGCGTTGCCGGCGCGCTCTATGTGCCGCAGGTCGGCATTATCAACCCGAGCGAATTCTCGCCGGCCAACTCCATCGAGATCGTCATCTGGGTAGCGCTCGGCGGGCGCGGCACGCTTTACGGCGCGGCCCTCGGCGCGGTGATCGTCAACTTCGCAAAGAGCTATTTCACCGGGGCGATCCCGGATTTCTGGCTCTATGCGCTCGGTGCCTTGTTCGTCTTCGTCACGCTGTTCATGCCGAAGGGCATCATCGGCGCGCTGAGGGAACTGCTGGCGAGCGGACGCTCTGCCATGCGGCGCGCGTCCGGTGCAGCCCCGCTCGGCGATATGGCCGGCCGTGTTCCGGGAGGTGCCGGTGAATAACATGATGGAGATCCCCGTGGCAGCCGAAGCGCGTGCCGTTCTGGCCCCGCACGAGACTCTGCTCTATGTCGATGGCGTGACCGTCAGCTTCGACGGCTTCCGGGCGCTCAACAATCTCAGCCTTTATGTCACCGCCGGCGAGATGCGCGCCATCATCGGCCCGAACGGCGCCGGCAAGACGACGATGATGGATGTCATCACCGGCAAGACGCGCCCCGACACGGGCACTGTCCTGTTCCGCGGCGATACCGACCTCACCAGGCGCGACGAGGCGGATATTGCGCGCCTCGGCATCGGGCGCAAATTCCAGAAGCCGACGGTGTTCGAGATGCACACCGTCTACAACAATCTGGAAATGGCGCTGAAGGCCCCGCACGGCGTGTTCGACACGCTGTTCCATCACCTCAAACCCGAGCAGGCTGCCCGCATCGACGAGGTGCTGACGATCGTCGGCCTGACCGCCGAGCAGAATCGCCGCGCCGGCGCGCTCTCCCACGGCCAGAAGCAGTGGCTGGAGATCGGCATGCTGCTGATGCAGGAGCCCGACCTTCTGCTCGTCGACGAGCCGGTCGCCGGCATGACCGACGCCGAAACCGAGCGCACCGCCGACCTACTGCGCCATATCGCCAAGACCCGCTCAGTGATCGTCGTCGAGCACGACATGGAGTTCGTGCGCGCGCTCGGCGTCAAGGTCACAGTTCTGCACGAAGGCAGCGTGCTCTCCGAAGGCTCGCTGGAGCATGTGCAGGCCGACCAGAAGGTCATCGAAGTCTATCTGGGACGGTGAAGCATGGCTATTGGAACCGCGGCGCTTCAATGGACACCATCGCTCCCTCTCCCGTGGGGAGAGGTTGGGGGTGAGGGGGTACCGACCCTCAATAGGGCGCCACCCCTCACCCGGCTCGGCTTCGCCTCGCCACCCTCTCCCCACGGGAGAGGGTTATCCGTGCCCGTTGAGGAGCCTCAATCTCAAATCATCAGAGTGGCGGAATGATTGAAGCGCGTGATGTGGATGTGTTCTATGGCGCCAGCCAGGCGCTGCGCCAGGTGTCGCTCAAGGCCGAGACCGGGCAGGTCACCTGCGTGCTCGGGCGCAATGGCGTCGGCAAGACCACCCTCATCCGCGCTCTTGTCGGCCAGCAGCCAGTGCGGCATGGCTCTATCGTCTATGACGAGAAGGAAATCACGGGCATGCCCGCTTACGAGCGCGCACGCCATGGCATCGCCTTCGTGCCCCAGGGGCGCGAGATTTTCCCGCTCCTCACCGTGGAGGAGAACCTGAAGTCGGGCTTTGCCGCCGTTCCTGCGAAGGCCCGCAAGATCTCGGACGAGATTTTCGAGCTGTTCCCGGTTCTGAAGAACATGCTGCGCCGGCGCGGCGGCGACCTGTCCGGTGGCCAACAGCAGCAGCTCGCCATCGCCCGCGCGCTGATCATGCAGCCCAGGGTGCTCGTCCTTGACGAGCCCACCGAGGGCATCCAGCCCTCGATCATCAAGGATATCGAGCGGGTGATTGGCCTGCTCCGCGACCGCGGCATCATGGCGATCGTGCTGGTCGAGCAGTATTTCGATTTTGCCCGGCGCCTCGCCGACAGATTTGCGGTGATGGAACGTGGACAGGTGGTGCTTGCCGGCACGCGGGAGGATATGGTCGAAAGCGAGGTGCGGAAGTTTCTGACGGTTTAGGCCGCATCGGGTGCGGACGAGACCGGTTGCCAATGTTAAGCCAGCGGTTGGGCAAGGCCTTTCACTGCACTGTGTCACCCCACGAAAGCGGGGATCCAGCTGTAACTGAGAGCATAAGGTTGTGTTGGATTCCCGCTGCGCGGGAATTACAACGGAGGCGGGGCGACGCCTATGTCATTTGCCAATAAACCGTCGAACTCGGGAGTGGACGCGTGAATTTGCCGCTCAGGGACCGCGACTTGCAGCGCATGGACGGCGTCGCGCGCGTAGCCGTCGTGTGCCGGGGCGGCGCCACGGTTCTCGCCGACCTCTATCAGCGCTCGCCGGCCAAGGCGATGTTCCCGCGCATTGACGGCAAGGATTGCCGCGAGGTCGTGTTCCTCAACACCGCTGGGGGTATCGCCGGCGGCGACCGGCTGCACTTTGCCCTCACCGCCTCGGATGGCGCGATCATCACCGCAACTACTCAGACTGCCGAGCGCGTCTATCGTGCGCTCCGCGAGCCGGGGCGCGTGACCACGCAGATCGAAGCACGAGGCGGTGCGACGCTCGAATGGCTGCCGCAGGAGACCATCGTCTTCGAGCGCGGGCGCCTCGTGCGCGAGACAGTGATTCACTGCGACAGCACCGCCCGCGTGCTGGCGATGGACTGGCTGCTGCTCGGTCGCATCGCCTCAGGCGAGACACTGCTGACCGCTGAAATCCGCGACAGCTGGCGTGTCCACCGCGACGGCCGACTGATCTGGGCCGACAGTTTCCGGCTGGAAGGCGATATTGCCAGCCAGGTCGCGCGGCCCTCGCTGCTGGCGGGATGTACCGCGCTCGCGACTATCCTCTATGCCGCGGCAGACGCGGAAGCCCATCTCGACCGCGCGCGTGACGATCTCGCCGCGCTTCCCGTCCGAGCCGGCGCGACTTTCATCAACGGTCTGCTGATCTGCCGTCTGGCGGCCGGCCTTGCCAGTGATCTGCGCCGGGCTGTAACAACATTCCTGCGGACGTTCCGCGCGGAGCTGGGCGGCTTTCCGCCCGGTTTGCCGAAGGTGTGGGCTTGCTGAACGAGAAGGGAGGACACGGGAATGAACCTCACCCCAAGGGAGAAGGACAAGCTGATGATCGCCGTAGCGGCGATGGTGGCGCGCGGGCGTTTGTCGCGCGGTGTGAAGCTCAATTACCCCGAGAGCGTGGCACTGATCACCGACTTCGTCATGGAGGGCGCGCGCGACGGCCGCACCGTCGCCGAGCTGATGGCCGATGGCGCCAAGGTCGTCGGCCGGGATCAGGTGATGGAGGGTATCGCCGAGATGATCCACGAGGTGCAGGTGGAGGCGACCTTCCCGGACGGCACCAAGCTCGTCACCGTCCACCACCCGATCCGCTAGGGGGCGCTCGCCATGCTGGAACTGCGCCCCTCGTGCGAATGCTGCGACCGCGACCTGCCACCGGACAGCTGCGACGCGCGTATCTGCAGCTATGAATGCACCTTCTGCGCCGATTGCGTGGAGACGCGCCTCGGCGGCAAATGCCCGAACTGCGGCGGCGAGCTGGTGCGCCGCCCGATCCGACCGGCGGCGATGCTCGCCAAGCACCCCGCCTCTACCACCCGCATATTCAAACCCGAAGGCTGCGGAGCCCCCACATGATCCCAGGCGAAATCATCACCGCTCCCGGCGACATCGAGCTGAATGCCGGCGCGCAGGCTATCACCGTGACCGTTGCCAATACCGGCGACCGCCCGGTGCAGGTCGGCAGCCACTATCATTTCCATGAGACCAACGAGGCGCTCTCCTTCGACCGCGAGGCCGCGCGCGGCATGCGCCTCGACATCGCGGCGGGAACGGCGGTGCGCTTCGAGCCGGGCCAGACGCGGGATGTGCAGCTCGTGCCCTATAGCGGCGCGCGGATGGTCTACGGGTTCAACCAGAAGGTGATGGGGGCGCTTTGACGTTGCGACTATGATCTCGGACAGTTGGTATTGGAAACAGGAGCTGAGTCGGCTCCTAAAAGAACTCAACAAATGGACCGCTGTTTGGGCATCCATCAATCTCCACGGCCGGAAATTAGATAACGCCAGATTTCACCTGGAGCGTGCCACCTTCTTTTCTGCGCTTGCAATGCGCAGGTTATTGGAGAGCAAGAAAATAACGCACACACTAGAGGAAAAATCCTTAAAAACAACTTACTATCCTTGCAAAGTTGACCGCTTTCCAAGCTTGATGTCCTATCACGGTCCCACGGACCTAAATGAATGGATCGACTTTTCGTCGCCCGCGACAAAAACGATATCGCCAAAGAAACTAGTCTCGGAAATAATCCACTCTTTCATTCTGGAGTTCTACATTAGCGAAGACGGAAATGCAGTAGAGGGAATCTGGATTGCATCAGAATACAACGCATTTTCTCGTGTCATAGATTTACCGATGCCTGCTTGGCTTGCCTTGGTAAAGGAGTTCATTACTGATGATGTCACACACGTTAAAGCGACGTGGAATCCTGAGACAGGCCAAGTAGTGCAAGAACGGCGATAATAAGCAGGATCTCCCAAAATGTCCTCCGGCCTGTTCCGCACCCACCGCGTCCTCTGGATGCCCGTCGGCTGGGACTGGCGGCCGGCATCGGAGCGCGTGCTGCATTGCTGCGACGTTATGGACAAAGCCCTGGAGCACGCTTGCGAGCAGCATCAAGACCCTTGGGATTGCCCGGACACCGTCCTCGTCTATCACGAGCCGTTCAACGAATACGGCATTCCGATCCTCGACGGTGGCATGTCCTATCTGATCATCGACCACTGCCCGTGGTGCGGGACGCGCCTCGCCGACTCGCATCGCGACCGCTGGTTCGAGACGGTGGAAGCTGCCGGCCTCGACCCCGACGATCTCGACAAGCTCCCCGAACGCTTCCTCTCCGCCACCTGGCGGATGCGCTGAGAAAGCGCGATGAGGTGAAATGGCTATGCGGCCCGCATTTGAACTTCTACTACGCGACTACCACGCTCTGCTGCGATAATCATCCAAATGAGAGCAATCCAGCCAAATACGGGAATGCAAAAACATATGATTGCGGCTACCCAGTTGAACTTCTTTCTTCTGGATAGCAAAGCAGAACTCGAATCCTGCCTCTGGATACTAAAGTTGTCGGCTAGCAAACGTTGGATAGCAGCGTTGAATTGCCGTTGGTCCTTTGCCTTTATAACCTTCATCGTTTTCAACCCAGTTTGGTGTAGATCGACCGGCTTGAGGAATTGAGTGCAACTTAAAGTGTAACGACGAGCTGGTCTTCTACCTAAAACTGAATCTCTTTTCGCGACACCAGGAATAGCAACATGCCCACAATAATCTCACGCACCGCCTATGCCGGAATGTATGGCCCCACCACCGGCGACAAGGTGCGCCTCGCCGACACCGATCTTATCGTCGAGGTGGAGGCGGACAGGACCATCTATGGCGAGGAGGTCAAGTTCGGTGGCGGCAAGGTGATCCGCGACGGCATGGGGCAGGGGCAGAGGGCGCGCGCGGAAGGGGCGGTCGATACCGTCATCACTAATGCGCTGATCCTCGACTGTTCCGGCATCATCAAGGCCGATATCGGCATCAAGGACGGACGCATCGCGGCCATCGGCAAGGCCGGCAACCCGGATGTGCAGCCCGGCGTGGACATCATCATCGGGCCGGGCACCGAGGCGATTGCCGGCGAGGGCAAGATCGTCACCGCCGGCGGCATCGACGTGCATATCCATTTCATCTGCCCACAGCAGATCAAGGAGGCGCTGTTCTCCGGGCTCACCACGATGATGGGCGGCGGCACCGGCCCGGCGGCGGGCACGACTGCCACCACCTGCACGCCCGGCCCGTGGCATATGGAACGCATGCTCCAGGCGGCCGAGGCCTTTCCCATGAATCTCGGCTTTTTCGGCAAGGGCAATGCCAGCAGGCCGGCGGGCCTCATCGAGCAGATCGAGGCAGGCGCCTGCGGGCTCAAGCTCCATGAGGACTGGGGCACGACGCCCGGGGCGATCGACTGCTGCCTCTCCGTCGCCGATGACATGGACGTTCAGGTGCTCATCCACACCGACACGCTGAACGAAAGCGGGTTCGTGGAGAACACCATCAAGGCGTTCAAGGGCCGCACCATCCACGCCTTCCACACCGAGGGCGCGGGTGGCGGCCATGCGCCAGACATCATCAAGGTGTGCGGCGAGGCCAACGTCATCCCGTCGAGCACCAACCCGACGCGGCCATATACGGTGAACACGCTGGATGAGCATCTCGACATGCTCATGGTCTGCCATCACCTCGACGCCAAGATCCCCGAGGACGTCGCCTTCGCCGAGAGCCGCATCCGCAAGGAGACCATCGCGGCCGAGGACATCCTCCACGATATCGGCGCCTTCTCGATCATCTCCTCCGACAGCCAGGCGATGGGGCGCGTGGGCGAGGTGATCATTCGGACGTGGCAGACCGCCGACAAGATGAAGAAGCAGTTCGGCCGCCTGCCCGAGGAGACGGGCGAAAACGACAACGCCCGCGCCAAGCGTTATGTCGCGAAATACACGATCAATGCTGCCATCGCGCAGGGGATTTCTGAATATGTTGGCTCAGTGGAGGTCGGTAAGCTCGCCGATCTGGTGATCTGGTCGCCGGCGTTTTTCGGCGTGAAGCCGGCCATGGTGCTGAAGTCGGGGAGCATCGCCGCCTCGGTGATGGGCGATCCCAACGCCTCGATCCCCACGCCCCAGCCCGAATATTACCGGCCGATGTTCGGCGCTTTCGGGCGCTCGCTCACCAAAAGCTCGGTGATCTTTGCTTCGCAAGCGGGGGTGGAGAAGGATATTGCCGGCCGCTTCGGCCTTGCCAAGCCGGTGCTGGCGGTGCGCAACACGCGCAGCGGGATCGGCAAGCGATCGATGATCCACAACAGCGCGACGCCGCGAATGGAGGTCGACCCCGAGACCTATGAGGTGCGCGCCGACGGGCGGCTCCTCACCTGCGAGCCGGCGAAAGTGCTGGCGATGGCCCAACGCTATTTCATGTATTAAGGCTTGGACAAAGCAACAGGAGCGGCCAATGAAGCACGGCGCACGCAATGACATCCCGGCAAAGGTCGTCCGTATCAAGCGCGGCGGAGTGATGTGCCAGGTCGATGTCGAGATCGAGGGCACGACCTTCCTGATGAGTTCGGTGATGACCAACGACTCGGCCGACGCCATGGAGATCAAAGAAGGCGATCGCGTACATGTGCTGGCGAAGGCGGTGAACGTGCTCCTCACCAAGGAATAAGGTCCGATGCTGCGCGCCATCGAGCACCGCCACGCAACGGACTGGCCGGCCTCCGACGCCGCCGATAGCCTCACCCTCGACTACGACAGCCGGCACCGCCGGCGTATCCGCCTGACGACGGATGCTGGCGCCGAGTTGCTCCTCGACCTGCCCAAGGCGGTGGCGATGGCCCATGGCGATGGGCTGCGCCTGGAGGACGGCCGCTGGCTGAGCGTAAAGGCTGCGCCGGAAGCGCTGGTGGAGGTGCGATGCGACGACGCCACGCGACTCGCTCGGCTCGCCTGGCATATCGGCAACCGCCATTTCCCCGCACAGATCCTGGACGGCGCGATCCGCATCCGCCCCGATCATGTGATGGAGGCGATGATCGCCGGTCTCGGCGGGCGCATGACGCGGCTTGAGGCGCCGTTTCAGCCCGAGGGCGGTGCCTATGGCGGGGCAGGGCACACGCATGGGCACGATCACACCCACGCTCAGGCGCATAGCCACGCTCAGGCGGGCGACTATTCCCACGACCATCAGCACGAAGACGGGGCTGGTCATCACCATCATGATCCGCATGACCACTGATGCCTTGAAGCTGATGCGGCTGCAAAGCTGGCTTTCGCCAGCTTTCCCGATCGGCGCCTACAGCTACTCGCATGGGTTGGAGCGGGCCGTGGAGGCAGGCGAGGTGCGCGATCGCGCCACGCTCGTAGACTGGCTGGAGGCGGACTTGCGCTATGGCGCGGGCCGGTCGGATGGCATTTTCTTCGCCGAGAGCTGGCGTGCCGTGAAAGTGGTGCCGCCTGAGGCACAGCAGCTCCAGCGCTTGATTTGCAAAGCTCTGCCATCAGTAGAGCAGTTCGACTTCGCGGGGGAGAGTGTTTCTCCTGGCGAATATGCTTCGGCATGGCCGCGCGCCTTTCTCGCCATCGCCGTGCTTGCGGCTGCGGTGCGCGCGACTTCGGAGCTGGCGCTAGAATCGGCCCAGCAGGGCATCGCTTTCCTCACCGCTGTCCGCAAGGCCTGGCCGCATCCCGAGCTGGAACGGCTCGCGACCGAATTCCAGCAGGCTCGCATCGCCCCGATGCTGCCTATCGCCGCGAGCGTTGCCTGCGCCGTGCACCAGATCGCGCTCGAGACTGCATTGCCACTCTATCTCCACGCGGGGGTCGCGAATTTGATCAATGCTGCAGTTAGATTGATCCCGCTCGGCCAGACCGACGGGCAGATGGCGCTGGCAGCACTGGAGACCCCAGCTGCCGAAACGGCCGCCGAAGCCCTGAAATCCAGCCTGGCAGAAATCGGCTCGGCAGCGTTTATGATCGACATCGCGTCAATGCAACACGAGACCCAATATACGAGGCTTTTCCGCTCATGATACCCGCTCTTTCAGCCTCTCACTCTCATGGCCCGCTGCGCATCGGCATTGGCGGGCCGGTCGGCTCCGGCAAGACCGCGCTTGTTGAGGCGCTGTGCAAGCGCATGCGCGACCTCTATGACCTGTTCGTCATTACCAACGACATCTACACAAAGGAGGATCAGCTCATCCTCACCCGTGCCGGCGCGCTGGCGCGCGAGCGCATTATGGGCGTGGAAACGGGCGGCTGTCCGCACACTGCCATTCGCGAGGACGCCTCGATGAATCTCGTGGCGCTCGATGAAATGGGTGCGAAATTCCCCTCAGCCGAGTTGTGCTTCATCGAGTTCAGGCGGCGATAATCTCGCGGCGACGTTTAGCCCGGAGCTGGCCGACCTAACACTCTACGTCATCGATGTTGCGGGCGGCGAGAAGATCCCGCGCAAAGGTGGGCCTGGGATCACGCGCTCGGACCTCCTCATCATCAACAAGATCGACCTGGCTCCGCTGGTCGGCGCCGACCTTGGGGTGATGGAGGCCGACACACGGCGGATGCGAGGCCCGCGGCCCTTCGTGTTCACCAATCTAAAGTCGGGGGAAGGCGCGGATCGCGTGATCGAGTTCATCGTCAATGCTGGCGGGCTGGATGCCAAGCTGCTGCCGGCGCACTCCGCCGAGGCGACATCAGTCACGCGCTTTAGTTCTGTTGGGGGTTGAAGAATCGCCGCCGCGGCGCAATGCTGGCAGTTCAGCCGGATTTCTGTGACGGCACGTCGGCCAGTTTGACATATTCGCGCAAGGTCGCGCGGATGTGTCCGAGCAGCTTCGCGACGGCTTCCTCGCTGTTATTTGCCGAGACCAGCGCGGCAAACTCCTGATGCTCTTTGAGTGAACGGTCGTTTTGCGGCGGCTGCAGTGCAAGCCGGTTGCGCAGCGCCTGGATGCGGAACGCGATGCTGCTATAGGCGGCCTCGATGAATTGGTTGCCGCAGGCGAAAATGATGTGCAGATGGAAGTCGTTGTCGAGAGCGCGGTAGCGGCGGGAGTCGCCACCTTCCACGGCGTCCTCCATGCGGCGGATGACATCGTTCAGCAGCAGGGCTAAATGCGCAGCGTTATTGCGCATGTCGAGGCGCAGCGCCTCCACCTCCAGCAACTCGCGAAACACCGATAGCTGACGAATTTGCTCGCTGGTCATTTGAAAAACGAAAGTGCCACGTTGTGGCTGAATATCTACGAGGCCTTCATTCTTGAGCTGGAGAAAAGCTTCGCGTACCGGCGTTTTGCTGACGCCCAATTCCGAGGCGAGTGTGATCTCGGAGAGGGCTTCGCCAAGTTGGAAATCACCGGCTACGATCCGTACGCGAATCGCCTCCGCCGCCTGCTCGGCCAGCGTCCTCGCGCGCTTTAAAGGGGAGATCGGAGCCACTGCCAATCCTTTGTTGGAATGCCTTGTTCGGAATCTCACATCCTAATACGTTAGACGGCGAGGATTAGACCACTATACTTTGGGCGGAAGATTCCTCTAAGCTTGAGCGGCTCCTGTTTTCCTCGCTGAGTGTGTATTGAAGCATGATGAACGATGTTCTGCGCGGCATGAATGCCGTCGTAATCGGTGGATCGAGCGGCATTGGAAACGCCATTGCCCACGGCCTGCAGCAGGCAGGCGCCGCTGTCGCCATTTTGGGCCGAAATCCGGACAAATTGGAGCGGGCTGTTGCGGCCTTGCGCGAGCATGATCCCCGAGCCCACGGCTTTGCTGCGGATGTCACAGACCAGGCGCAATTTCAAGACGTAGTATCACGTATCGAGGTCGAGTTCGGACCGGCCGACATCCTGGTGAACAGCCAGGGCACGACGATCATTCGCCCGGCCGTGGAGGTCAGCGAAGCCGACTTCAATGCGGTCATCGCCACCAACCTCACCAGCGTCTTCACCGCCTGCCGGCTGTTCGGCGACGGCATGATTGCCCGGGGACGGGGCTCCATCATTAATATCGCCTCGCTTGCCGCGCATCGCGGCTGGCCGAAGGCGGTGGCCTATGCCGCATCGAAGCACGGCGTCGCTGGTATTACGCTGACGCTTGCGGCCGAATGGGCAAGGCACGGCGTGCGCGTCAACGCGATTTCGCCTGGCTTCTTCATCACCGACCTCAACCGCGATCGCATGCCGCAGGAGCGTAAGGACAACGCGATCCGGCGCACGCCGATGGGGCGGTTCGGCGAATTGCCCGAACTCGCCCAGGCCGCGGTCTATCTCGCTTCTCCGGGCGCAAGCTTTGTTACGGGCGCGATAATCAATGTCGATGGCGGCTATCTCGCGTCGGGTATTTAAAGCAGACAAACAAGATCGGAGGAAGCCATGCAAGGACGGCTTGAAGGCAAGACGGCGGTCATAACAGCTGCGGGGAAGGGCATCGGTCGCGCGGCTGCGCTCGCCTTTGCGAGGGAAGGGGCGCGCACCATCGCCACCGACGTGGACGGCGCAGCGCTTGAGGCGCTCGCGGCTGCCGACAGCCGAATTGAGACCGAAATCTTGAACATGCTCGACCCGGAAGCGATCTCCGCCTTTGCTGCCGGCCGAAGGGGCGTGAATGTGCTGCTGAATTGCGCCGGCTTCGTCCACGCCAACACGATCCTCAATTGCACCGAGGAGGAGTGGGACTTCGCCTTCGATCTGAACGTCCGTTCGATGTACCGGATCATCAAGGCTTTCCTCCCCAGCATGCTCGAGCAGGGCGGCGCCAGCATCATCAATATCGGCTCCGTTGCGGGAAGTGAGAAGGGCCTGCGCAACCGCTTCGTTTATGGGTGCTCGAAAGCGGCTGTGATTGGCCTCACGAAATCCGTCGCGATTGAATTCGTCGGGAGGGGCATACGCTGCAACGTTATTTGCCCCGGCACGATCGATACGCCCTCTCTCACCGATCGCATGCGTGCCTCGGGCGATCTGGAAAAGGCGCGCGCAGCTTTCATCGCCAGGCAACCTATGGGACGGCTCGGACAGCCCGAGGAGGTTGCGAATCTCGCCGTCTACCTTGCCTCCGACGAGTTGGCATTCGCGACGGGCGCGATCTACCTCCTCGATGGCGGCATGATGATTTAACGGTCCAGGAAGCCGATGAGCGACAAGCAAGATTTAAACGAAACTGCGGCGGACACTCCGCCGGAGACCAGCCGGGTTGTGATCGTGCCTTTTGCGGAACTGGCGTCTCGCACGTTCGCGGCGCTGCGTGAGGCCGGCGCCGATGATCCTTCGGCCGAAGCGGCCACCAAAGCGGTGATGCATGCCTCCCTTCTCGGCGTCGATAGCCACGGGGTACGGCTGGTCCCGCATTATTGCAGCGTGCTGCGCGGCGGGCGTGTCAATGGCCGGCCGAAGCTGTCCATCACCCGCACGGCGCCGGCGACGGCGATGATCGACGCCGATGATGCGCTCGGTCATCTCCCCAGCTACCGCGCCATCGATCTCGCGGCCGAGATCGCCCGCGACAACGGCATTGCCGCAGTGGGAGTGCGCCGCTCCTCCCATTATGGCGCGGCCGGCGCTTATGCTCTCGCTGGCGCCGAGCGCGGCTTTTTCACCTTTTCGACCACCAACGCAGATTCGCTGGTCGGTCTGTTCGACGGCGCGGCTCCGTTCCATGGCACCAATCCGCTTGCCTTTGGCGCACCGGTGCCGGAGGGGCGGCCCTGGTTGTTCGACATGGCCACCTCATCTGTTCCGTTGAACCGCGTCTATCTCTACCGCATTCTCGACAAACCCCTGCCGGAGGATGTCGCCGCCGACGAGCAGGGCCAGCCAGTGACCGATCCGCACGCGGTGCGCATGCTCTTGCCGCTCGGTGCGGCCTTCGGTTTCAAGGGCGCTGGCCTTGCTGGCGTCGCGACGATCCTAGCCGCAGCTTTCACGGGCGGTGCGCTTGATCATGAGATGCTGTCGATGACGCGCGGCAAAGACCTCAGCACCCCGCGCAATCTCGGTCATTTCTTCTTAGCCATCGACCCCGACCGTTTTGCCGGACGCGAAGCTTATAACGCCGCCATGCGCTCTTATCTCGCCGCCCTGCGCGCCGTTCCGCGAAGCGGAGAGGGACCGGTCATGGCTCCGGGTGACCGCGAATGGCGGGTGGCGGACGAGCGCCAGCAGGGCGGTATTCCCGTCGACGTGGAAACCGCTGCCTTCCTGGGTCTGGGTTAGACTGGAGGCTAGCTGTCACCCCACGCTGCCGTCCTGCCGGAGAGAAATATGCTGACAACACTGATGTCCCCGCGCGGTATGGTGGTCGCGCCGCATCACTTGGCGGCCCAGTCTGGGCTGGCGGTTCTGCGCGAGGGCGGCGATGCGATCGAAGCGATGGTGGCAGCCGCCGCGACCATTGCGGTGGTCTATCCCCATATGAACAGCATCGGAGGGGATGGTTTCTGGCTGATCCAGGAGCCCGGCAATCTGCCGGTCGGGATTGATGCCAGCGGCGCCGCTGCCGGTCTGGCGACCACCGCGTTCTACCAAGGTCAGGGGTCTGCGCAGATCCCCGCGCGTGGCCCGCTTGCGGCCCTGACGGTTGCTGGGACCATATCGGGATGGGCTAAGGCGCTCGAGATCTCAGCAAGGACAGGCGGCCGGCTGCCGCTGGAGCGTCTTCTGGCTGACAGCATCACCTATGCCGAAAACGGCATTCCGCTCACGGCAGGCCACGTGGCAATGGTGGAGGCAAAGCAGGCCGAGCTTGCGGACGTCCCCGGCTTTGCGCACCTGTTCCATGCTTCCGAACCAAAACCGGGAGACATGTTACGCCAGCCGCGCCTTGCCTCGACATTGCGTCATCTCGCGGCGGTCGGACTTTCAGATTTCTATGAGGGCGATGTGGCCCGCAGCATGGTGCGCGATTTGGAGACGGCGGGCAGTCCCCTGCGGCTCGGCGATCTCGCAGCGCATACGGCCCAGCTTGTCACACCACTGGCAAGTCGCTTGAGCGCCGGGTGGGCTTACAACATGCCGCCGCCGAGCCAGGGCCTCGCCTCGATTCTGATCCTGGCGATCTATGACCGCATCCGCGCCGAGAAGCCGGAGAGCTTCGAGCACGTCCATCGGCTTGTCGAGGCCACCAAGCGCGCCTTCCTGATCCGTGACAGGGTCGTCACCTGCCCATCCCGCCTGCAGCTAGATCCCGCAGCCTATCTTAGCGATGACGCGATTGCCCGAGAGGCGGAGGCCATCGACCTCAGTGAAGCCGCGCCCTGGCCGGCGGCTACCACAACCGAAGGCGATACGATCTGGATGGGCGCAATCGACAGTGCCGACCGCGCGGTCAGCTTTATTCAGAGCACCTATTGGGAATTCGGTTCGGGGCTGGTTTTGCCGGGAACCGGCGTGCTCTGGCAGAACCGCGGCACCAGCTTCTCGCTTGACCCTGATCATCTGAACTGCCTGGAGCCGCGCCGCAAGCCATTCCATACGCTGAACCCCGCGCTTGCCAATCTGGATGACGGCCGGGTGATGGTCTATGGCACGATGGGCGGTGACGGCCAGCCACAGACCCAGGCCGCGGTGTTCACCCGCTATGCCCTCTATGGCGAGCCGCTTGCCCAATCCGTCACCGCGCCGCGCTGGCTGTTAGGGCGCACTTGGGGCGCCGCCTCGACCAGCCTGAAACTGGAAAGCCGTTTCCCTTCGCATGTGGTGAAGGCGCTCTCCGGCGCCGGTCACGAGGTGGAGGTGCTCGAGGAATTCACCGACGTCATGGGCCATGCCGGCGCCGTCGTGCGGCATCCTTCAGGCCTGTTCGAGGGCGCATCCGATCCTCGTTCGGATGGTGCCGCAGCCGGTTATTGATTGCCGGCCGCTTGTGGATGGAACCGCCTCAAGCACGGGCGTGGCGGCGCTCCAACCCTTCCACTCATCCCGTTGCGCGGAAATCCTGGCTCAGGCACGCCTGTTGCAGATGTGCCATGGTTTCGGCGAGGTCGCCTTCCGTAAAAGGCTTCTGCGTTACAGACGCATAAGAGAACCGGGAGGGAATGCCGTGCGCCCCATAGCCGGTCAGAAAGGCAAAGGGAATATCTCGGGCCTCAAGCGCTTCGGCGACTGGAAAGACCAGCATGCCGCCCAGATTGACGTCGAGCACCGCCGCGTCGATGTCGCACTCGGTAACGGCTTGCAGCGCGGCCGGAATGTTGCTGGCAGCGGCAACCGGATCGTGGCCGAGTTCCCGGACCACGGTCTCGATAAGCAGGGATATCAGCGTTTCGTCTTCAACGATCAGCAGCCGCAAAGGGGGAAGTCGGTGGGTATGGCCTCTCACGTGATCCTCATTGCGGCAGGGTCCGCCATGCCGGCTTATGAGTGCTAAATTTTTCATGGACTCACAAAACCCCCGCCTGAGGGCGGGGGTTGAACTGCTAGCGGGGATTACTTTTGCTTACGCCACGCTCACGATTTTCGCGAAGGCGGCCATCCTTCTGCGGATCTTTCACCCGTCCCTGGCCGTGCTGCTGAGGACGTCGAGGCTTCTCGCGATTCTGGATTTTTGTCTCGGGCATAACGCCTTCTCCTTCTGCCTTCTCTTGCAGGATGAACTTTCCAGAACCGGAGATGTTCCCGCTTCCCGTAAGCTTAGCGTAGAGTATGAAGCTTTGAGGCCTCTGCCATAAATCGACGCCCTGCTTCGCAATGTTTGCGGGAGCGGCTGTCGATGTTTGTACGAAAAAAAGCAGCATTACGCGTACGCGCGAGCCGGCCCCACTGCCTCTATTTCTCCGGCCGGTGCAGCTGGGCGAGCACTTCCTCGACAATGTGGAAAGCGGTATTGGCGGCGGGAACGCCCGCATAGACCGCAAGCTGAAGCAAGGTCTCCTTGATATCGGAAAGCGGCAGGCCGCCTTCGAGCCCGGCTCGCACATGCAGCCGGAACTCCTCCCAACGTCCCATAGCTGCGGTGGTGGTCAGCACAAGGAGCCGGCGGGTGCGATGGTCGAGGCCGGGCCGCGTCCAAATCTCGCCCCAGGCATAGCGAACGATCAGATCCTGGAACTCGGCAGTCAGCTCGGACTGGTTGGCGACAGAACGGTCCACATGGGGGTTGCCGAGGATCATCCGGCGCAGTTTCAGGCCGGCAGCGTGTCGTTCGGCTTCGTCCATTGGGTACCTCTCATGCGGCGTCGAAGAAATTGCGCACCAGCCGATTGAATTCTTGGGTCTGCTCCCAATTGGAGAGATGGGCCGCCTCCAGGAGGGCAAAGCGCGCGCCAACGATAGCGCTGGCGATTTCCTCGCCCATCGCCGCGGACGTTGCAACATCTTGTGAGCCGGCAATAACCAGGATCGGAACGGTTATACGGGAGAGGCTGTCGCGAAGGTCCATGTCGCGAATGGCTGCGGCGGCGGCAATGAACCCCTGCGGCGCCGTCGATGCGTTGATCTCGCGCAACCGTGCGGCGATGTCGGGATGGGCCGCGGCAAATTCGGGTGTGATCCAGCGTCCGACGACGCCCTTTGCCACTGGCCCCATGCCCTCCCTCTCCACCGTACGAATGCGTTCGTTCCAGAATTCGGGTGGACCGAGCTGGGCGGAGGTGTTGGCGAGCACAGCGCGCTTCAAGGTCTGCGGTGCATTGGCGCCTAGCCACATGCCGACCATGCCGCCAAGTGACAGCCCGCACCAGAGCACTGCACCAAGGTCCAGCTCCGCAATCAGCTCGCGCGCATCGGTTGCGATGCGCTCAAGGGTGTAAGGCCCAGCCGGCACATCGGATTGGCCATGGCCGCGATTGTCATAGCGCAGAACGCGGTAGCGATCGGTAAGAGCGGGAATTTGGGGGTCCCACATGCTCATATTGGAGCCGACCGAATTCGAAAGCATGACCACGGGATGGCCATCTTCACCATCGAACTGATAGTGGATGGAGCAACCGTCACTGGTTTTCATGAATGGCATGTCTGTCCTCCCCTGCCGCTCAGGTCTGTCTTCAGCCGTTCCTCACATGATACTGCTTTGCCGCCTGACGGGCCATCTCCGGCGCGGCACCGAGATAGCTCTCGGGCCTCAGCAATTGGTCGAGGTCTGCATCGCTGAGGTGCCGGCTGATCTCCGGCTCGGCGGCGAGCGCCTGGCGCAGAGTGAGGTGCTCGGCGCGGGCGCGCTTCCCGGCGCCCTCGAGGAGGCTTTGCGCCGCCGCCTTGCCCAGCTTCTTGGCGAGCGCGACGGTAACGGCCTCGGACATGATCAGACCGTGGGTGATGTCGAGATTAGTGCGCATCCGCGCCGTGTCGAAGCTGCCGTTTTCGGCGAGGTCGCGGGCGAGGCTGGCGGCTATCGCCGCAAGGCAGAACAGCTCAGGCAGCGCTTCCCACTCCGCGTGCCAGCCGCCGAGTGCGCGCTCATGCTCCTGGTCCATCGCTGCAAGCAGTGTGGCGGCAAGGCCGGGCGCGCGTTTTGCGGCGGCCAGAATGCGGGCGCAGCCGACCGGATTGACCTTGTGCGGCATGGCGGAGGAGCCGCCCTTACCTTCGCCTGAGGCCTCCGCGAATTCGCCGATTTCGGTCTGTGCCATGAGTGCGAGGTCGCGGGCGAATTTGCCGAGGCTCCCGATCAGCAGCGCCAGCGCGCAGCCGAGGTCGGCGATGCGCTCGCGCTGGCTGTGCCAGGGCAGCGTTGTCAAGGCAAGGTCAAGCCGGCCAGCGAGCGCGGCAGCCACAGCCGGCGCTTTGTCGCCGAGAGCCGCAAGTGTTCCGGCCGCGCCGCCGAACTGGAGTGTCAAAGCCGCCGCGCCCGCCTCGGCAAGGCGCGCTCGCGAATACGTAACGCCGGTCAGCCAGCCAGCCGCCTTGGCGCCGAGCGTCGTCGGCACGGCCTGCTGCAATAGCGTGCGTCCTGCAAGCGGCGCTTCGGCATGCTGCTCGGCGAGTGCCGCCAGGGCGTCGCAAAGTGCTGCGAGATCCGCATCGATCAGCGGCAGCGCGGAACGGATTTGCAGCACCAGGCCGGTGTCGATGACGTCCTGGCTGGTCGCCCCCCAATGCACCCAGCCCGCCGCCTCGGCATTGTGGGCGGCCACCTCCGCGGTGAGTGCCTTGACGAGCGGAATGGCGAGATTGCCGCCGCCGATCGCCGCACGGCCCAGCCCCTCCAGATCGAACAGCTCGGCCTTGCAGGCTGCGCTGATTGCTTCGGAGGCTGTGCCAGGGATCACGGCACAGGCCGCCTCCGCATGGGCAAGCGCCGCTTCCACGTCCAGCATCGCCTTTATCCGCGCAGCGTCAGAAAACACTGACGCCATCGCCTCGGTAGAGAACAGCGGGCCGAGCAGGGTTCCGGAGTTGGGCCAGACCATCAGCTGAGCTAAATGTCGAAGAATACGGTTTCGTTCTCGCCTTGGAGAACGATGTTCATCCGATAGACCGGCTTGCCGGGATCGCGTTCCGCAATCAGCGTGGCGCGCCGCGCCTCGGGGACGAGATTGAGAACGGGATCGACCCGGTTCGCCTCAGCTTCGTCGGCAAAATAGAGCCGCGTCGCCATACGCTTCAGCACGCCGCGCGCGAAGATGGAAATGCTAATATGCGGCGCCTGCATCTCGTTATGCAGGCCCGGCACGGCGCCGGGCTTGACGGTGTAGAACCGGAACATACCTTGCTCATCGGTTGGTGCGCGCCCGAAACCGCCGAACGCCTGATCGAGCGGCTTGTCCTGGTCGTCCTCCGGATGGTCGTACCGGCCGGCGCTATTCGCCTGCCAGATTTCGATCATCGCGTCGTTGACGGGAAGCCCGTCGCCATCGGTGACGCGGCCTTCGACGGTGATGTGTTCGCCCGCCGTGTTCTCGCTGACCAGATAGGGGCCGGCCTCGTAGGGCAGCGCGTAATGGAAGAACGGACCGACGGTCTGCGACGGCGTCTGGACATAGCGGGTCTGCGAGGCGTTATCGGACACCGGCCTACTGCTCCATGGGTGTTGCACTGCGTCCGCGCAGGACGATGTCAAATTTGAAGCCGAGTGCCCATTCCGGCGCCGTCGTCTCCATGTCGAAGCGGGAGATCATCCGGGCAGCGGCCTCCGGGTCGGTGACCGAATTGAAGATCGGGTCGAAGGGAAACAGCGGATCGCCGGGAAAGTACATCTGCGTCACCAGCCGGGTGACGAAGCTCGGGCCGAACAGCGAGAAATGGATATGCGCCGGCCGCCAGGCATTGTGGTGGTTCTTCCATGGATAGGCGCCGGGCTTGATGGAGATGAAGCGGTATTCCCCGTCCTCATTGGTCATAGTGCGGCCGGCGCCGGTGAAGTTCGGATCGAGAGGCGCCGGATGCTGATCCTTGACATGGATATAGCGGCCCGCGGCGTTGCATTGCCACACTTCCAGAAGCGTGTTCGGCACCGGGCGGCCGTTCTCGTCCAGCACCCGGCCGGAGACGATAATGCGCTCGCCAAGCGGTTCGCCATCATGCTGGCTGGTCAGGTCGGCATCGAGCGGGCCGAGGCGCGAATGTCCGTAGACCGGGCCGGTTACTTCGGAGAGGGTGTGCGGGATGATCACCAAAGGCTGGCTTGGGGCGCGCTTCACCGTCGAGCGGTAAGCGGGGTGGAGATAGTTCGGCTGACCTTCGGTTTGCTCGCGCAGATAGGATGGCGGCTGTGACATGAGCTTCCTCTCTAAGTGGTCCGCCTTGCATGGACCGCAAATGCATCGGGGTCCTTTTCCAGCACATTGTCCTTGATCCAGGCCAAAAACGTATCGCGGTCTCGGGAGATCGCCTCCCAGGCGATGTAGAAGCTGTTGGTTCGCGGATAATAGCCATGGGCGTAGGAGGGATGGGCGCCGCCGGGGACCACCGCGATGGAAGTAACAGTCCAGGACGGCAAGATCACCGAATTCGGGCTCGGCGCCTTGAGGTCGTCGACGACCTCTTCGACAGTCACGACTGAACGTTTGGCTGCGAGCACGACCTCCTTCTGCACGCCGAGAATGCCCTCGATCAGCACATTGCCCGCGCGATCCGCGCGCTGCGCGTGAATGACCGCGACATCCGGGCGAATAGCGGGAACAGCGGCGAGCTTTTCGCCCGTGAATGGGCAGGTAATCTGCGCGACGGCGCCATTATGCTTGGGCAGATCGACGCCACGATAGCCGCGGAACACGGCAAAGGGGAGGTTGGCTGCGCCGGCATCATAGGCGTTCGCCATGGCGGCGTGGCTGTGCTCGGTGATGGAGAGCGGGCAGGGCCAGCCATTCTCCACAGCGTCGCGGAACCGGTGCAGTGAGCCGACGCCGGGATTGCCGCCCCAGGAGAAGGTCATATGCCGCACGCAGCCTGTCCCGATGAGCTGGTCGTAGATTAAATCTGGCGTCATGCGGAAGAGATGCAGATTGCGCCGTCGCTGGCGGATCACCTCATGGCCGGCGGCGAAGGGTATGAGATGGGTGAACCCCTCCATGGCGAGGCTGTCCCCGTCCTTCAGATTGTGCTCGAGCGCTGCTGCGAGGCTTAAGAATTCAGCCATGCTTTCGTCTCAGCTCAAAAGCCGCACAAGACCGAGCGCAAGCACCGGGAAAGAGGCAACCAGCGTCAGTCGGATGATGTCCATGACAATGAAAGGTAGCACACCGCGATAGGTCTGGGCGATCGGCACATCCTTGGCAATGGCGCTGATGACGAACACGTTCAGCCCGATCGGCGGCGCGGTGAGGCCAATCCCGACGACGATCAGCACCAAGATGCCGAACCAGATCGCGACATCGTCGGGAAGCATGCCGAAATCCAGCGCCGACACGATCGGGAAGAACACCGGAAGCGTGAGCAGCATCATTGCCAGCTCGTCCATCACCGCGCCGAGCAGGATGTAGAAGGCCAGCATTGCCGTGAGCACGGCATAAGGTGGCCAGCCGGAGCCGGCGATATATTCGGCCATGGCGGCGGGAAGCCCCGACAGCGCCAGGAAAGCGTTGAACACCTCCGAGCCAAGCAGGATGATGAAGATCATCGCCGAGGTCTCGGCGGTGCGCAGCAGCGCCTCGGTGATGCCGCGCGGGCCGATCGCGCCGCGCAGCACGCCAAGCACGAGCATGGAAAAAGAACCGACGCCGGCGCCTTCGGTGGGCGTGAAGATGCCGCCGTAGATGCCGCCGAGCACGATTGCCGCAATTACGATCACCGGCCACACCGCACCGAGCGCCTCGAGGCGCTCAGCGAGCGGGATGCGCTCGTGCACCGGCCCCAGCTCCGGATTTCGGCCCGCAATGACGGCAATGGCGATGCAGTAGAAGGTCGCCGCCATCAGGCCGGGAATGAGCGCCGCCATGAACAGCTTGGCAATATTCTGCTCAGTCGAGATGCAATAGACTACGAGGATGATCGAGGGTGGGATCAGAATGCCGAGCGTGCCGCCAACTGCGATCGTGCCTGTGGCGAAGCCGCCGTGATAGCGATAGCGCATCAGCTCCGGTAGGGCGGCCCGGCCGAAGGTCGCCGTCGTTGCGACGGAGGAGCCGCAGATCGCGCCGAATAGCGTGCAGGCGCCGATCACCGCCATAGCGAGCCCGCCGCGCAGATGGCCGACAAACGCCGCCGCGGCTTTGAACAGCGCGGTCGACAAGCCGGCACGCTCGGCAATTGCCCCCATCAGCACAAACAGCGGAATGACCGAGAGCGTGTAGTTGGAGAACTGGTAGTAGGGGTTGGTTTTCATATAGGCGAGATAGGCTTGCCAGCTCGACAGATAGACATAGCCGAGGCTGCCGGTGATCAGCATGGCGAGGCCGACATGCATGCGCAGCCCGATCAGCACGAGCATGGCCAAAAAGCCGAGTGCGGCTATGGCGGTGCCGCTCATGCCGGCCTCGCGACGAGACGCCAGGCGGTGAGCAGGCAGACCAGGCTCAGCAGCGTACACAGCAACGCGCAGGTGAGCACCGCTGGCCAGATGGGAGTGCCCATCACCATGGTGGCGGTGCCATTGGCTTTGATGTCGAACGCTCCCTGGAACAGCGAGAAGGCGAGCAGCCCCATGATGCCGGCGTAGACAAGATCCCAGAGCGCATCGACCAAGGCGCGCATGCGTGGTGGCCAGCTCAGCGAGAATGAGTCGACCACGATATTGCCGCGGCGCAACTGGCAATAGGGCAGGAAGGCGAACACGGCGATGGCGGTGCCCATCTGCACATATTCGAAGTCTCCGGGAATGCCTTCCTCAAGCAGGTTGCGGCTGGCAACGCTCGCGCTGACGATCACCGCGATGGCGATGGCGATCAGGCCGCCAAGCAGCGCCGCGATGGTGGTCAGCCGGTCGAGAATGCCGGGCTCGCTTTCGGCGGATATCGGCACGTCAGAAGCCAAGGCGTTTCCTCAAAGGGCCGGCGCCGTTCCTGAAAGAGCAGGGGCGCTTCTTGCATGGACCTCGGCCCAATTCAGCCCGACACGCCCATTTGCGTCAAGCTGGGAGTTCGTATAACGATAAGTTGTTCGTATGCCGAACGAGGAGCTTTCTCCCGTGCCGCCGAAGTCGAATCCGGAGTTCGTGGCTTCCTTTGCCCGCGGCCTCGATGTGATCCGCAGCTTCGGGCCCGATCACAGGCGGCAGACGCTGACCGAGATTGCCGAGAAGACCGGCCTGACGCGGGCGACGGCGCGGCGCTTCCTGCTGACGCTCGCCGAGCTTGGCCTTGCACGGAGCGATGGCAAATATTTCGAGCTCACGCCCGCGGTGCTCGATCTCGGCCACGCTTATCTCTCCTCGCTGAATGTGTGGGATGCGCTGCAGCCTTCGCTCGATGCCGTCTCGCGCGATCTCGACGAATCGAGCTCCGCCGCCGTGTTGCAGGGAACGGAGGTGATCTACATCGCCCGCGCCGCCTCGCGTCACCGCATTCTTTCGATTGGCCTGAGAGTCGGCACAAGACTTCCAGCCCACGCCACCTCGATGGGACAGGTGCTGATCGCCTTTGGCGAGCCGGCGACCCGCGCGGTCTATTTCCGTCAGGCGAATCTGCGCCGCTTCACCGCGCACACGCTGACGACCCGCCAGGATCTGGAGGCGCGGATCGAGGCGGTACACGCCCAAGGCTATGCCATCTGCGATCAGGAGCTGGAAGAGGGTTTGCGCTCGATGGCCGTGCCGGTTGGCAACCGCCGCGGCACCACTCTGGCGGCGATCAATGTCAGCAGTCAGGCGGCTCGGACCTCGGTGGAGGATATGCTGCGCGTGTTCCTGCCGCGCCTGCAAGTGGCGGCCTGCGAGATCAATCAGGCGATCTACAGCATGTGAGAGGCGCACTCTGCCGGACCGCAGCCGGCCCACGCCGGGTGACTGAATCAAAGACAGAATTATTCCGGACGCGGGCTGCGCAGAAAGGCAAAATCGCAGCCCTCGTCGGCACCGAGGATCTCCCTGGCGTAGAGCTGGCTATAGCCGCGCTTGGGCTCAGGCGGCGCGGTGGAGACCGTCGCGCCCGCTCGGCGGCGCAGCTCTGCCTCCTCGACCAGGAGGTCAATGCGGTGGTCCTTCACCGAGAGCCGGATGCAGTCGCCGGTGCGCACGAGAGCGAGCGGTCCGCCGGACGCGCTATCGGGCGTAACATGCAGCACGATGGTGCCGAAAGCGGTGCCGCTCATGCGGGCATCGGAGACACGGATCATGTCCTTGACGCCACTGGCCGCCAGCTTCTTCGGGATCGGCAGGTAGCCGGCCTCGGGCATGGCGTCGGTGGAATGGGGGCCGGCATTCTGCAGCACGAGGATGTCGTGCGGCTCCACTTCCAGTGCGGGATCGTCGATGCGGGCGGCGAGGTCGGCGAGTGAAGCAAAGACGACGGCGCGGCCCTCATGCTCGAACAGGCGCGAATCGGCTGCCGAGCGCTTGAGGATTGCGCCTTTCGGGGCGAGGCTGCCGAACAGGGCAACCAGCCCGCCCTGCGGCTCGATAGGACTCTCCCGTGCGGCGATGATGCTGCGGTCGACCCAGGCGCCTTCCTCGGCGCTCAAACGCTCGCCCAGCGTCTCGCCCGTTACCGTCAAGACATCCAAATGCAGGAGATCCTTGAGCTCGCGCATTACCGCGCCCATGCCTCCCCCTGCAAAGAAATCCTCCATATAGCCGGTGCCGGTGGGTTTCAGGTTCACCAACACTGGTGTCGTATCGGAGAGGGCATTGAGCTGATCGAGAGAGACGCAAATGCCGGCGCGACCGGCGATAGCGGTGAGGTGGATGACAGCGTTGGTCGAGCCGCCGAGCGCCAGCAGCACGCGCAGTGCATTCTCCACCGCCTTCGGCGTGACAATGTTTTGCGGCGTCAGCTCCGAGCCGATCAGCCTTACTGCGGCGGCGCCAGTCGTCTCGGCGGCGCGCAATCGGTCGGCATGAACGGCCGGAATGGCGGCGGTTCCGGGCAGGATCAGGCCGAGCGCTTCCAGGAGGCAGGCCATAGTCGAGGCGGTGCCCATCACCGCGCAAGTGCCGGCCGTGGTGGCAAGCCGGCCTTCAATAGCCGAGATCTCATCTTCGCTTACCGTCCCGGCCCGGTATTGCGCCCAGAAGCGGCGGCAATCGGTGCAGGCGCCTAAGCGTTCGCCATTGTAGCGGCCGGTCATCATCGGCCCGGCGACCAGCGCAATGGCCGGGCGGTTCGCGGAGATCGCTCCCATGATTTGGGCGGGCGTCGTCTTGTCACAGCCGCCCATCAGCACCACGGCGTCCATCGGCTGGGCACGGATCATCTCCTCCGTGTCCATCGACATCAGGTTACGGTATTTGAGGCTGGTCGGGGTCAGGAACACCTCACCTAGCGAAATGGTTGGGAATTCGAGCGGCAACGCGCCGGCGGCGATAACGCCGCGCTTCACCGCCTCCAGCATCTCCGGGAAATGCCGGTGGCAATTGTTGAAGCCGGAACCGGTATAGGCGATGCCAACCACCGGCTTCGCCAGAAACGCGCGTGAATAACCCATCGATTGTGCGAAGGATCGGCGCAAATAGGCCGAGAAATCCGGATCGCCGTAGTTGGTGAGGCCATGTTCGAGGCCCTGGCGGCGCTTGGTCATTGGCCGCCTCGGACGTGGGCGGGAAAGGTATGTGTCATAACCGGATGTTCCGTTCACATTCTGGAAGGTGAGGGTTGGCGCCCCTCCTCCGCCAGAATGCAGTCGACCGGCCATGTTGGCAAGCAGCGCTCAAACAGCTTGCCCCCGCGCCGACGTCCCGAACGGAGCCCATTAGCGCGCAATCGGGATCAGGCACTAAGAGCGAAGCTCTTTCTGGTCCTCCCGCTCGGCTTCCCGATAGACGCGTTCGGTGCCGCGGTCGCGCACCGCTCTCGCTGCGGGGTCTTTTCTGCGCCGCGACCACATCACCAGGCCGTAGACGAGAGCACCGCCGAGGATTAGCACCAGCACCACATCCATTATCAGCCAGAGAAACTGGCCGGGTTCATTTGCCATGAGGAATCCTCCTTCCCCGGCAAAACGTTCCAGGCGAGGCCCCGTTCCGGTTAGGCTCGGGGAGGTGCGGAAGGTCACGGCACTATGCTTTGCGAAATCTTGCGCGCGGCTCCCACGAAGGGGTAAGCGCTCGGACCTGTGGGGCGGAGTGATTCGCATCCGCTCTTTAAGCCAACTCCGCGTCAGTTCTCGTCCATTTTCAGCGCGGCGATGAAGGCCTCCTGCGGGATCTCCACGCGGCCGAACTGGCGCATCTTCTTCTTGCCCTCCTTCTGCTTGTCGAGGAGCTTGCGCTTGCGGGTGATGTCGCCGCCATAGCACTTCGCCGTCACGTCTTTGCGCAGCGCCGAGAGCGTCTCGCGGGCGATGATCTTGCCGCCGATCGCCGCCTGGATCGGGATCTGGAAGAGGTGGCGGGGGATCAGCTCCTTCAGCTTCTCGCACATCACCCGGCCGCGCTGCATAGCGCGCGAGCGGTGTACGATCATCGAGAGTGCATCGACCGGCTCGCCGTTCACCAGGATCGACATCTTGACGAGGTCACCCTCCTCATAGCCAATCATGGTGTAGTCGAAAGAGGCATAGCCCCGGCTCACCGATTTCAGCCGGTCGTAGAAGTCAAACACCACCTCATTCAGCGGCAGCTCGTAGACCACCATGGCACGGCTGCCTGCATAAGAGAGGTTTTTCTGCCGGCCGCGCCGGTCCTCGCACAGCTTGAGCACTGCGCCGAGATAGTCGTCGGGCACGAGAATAGTCGCCTCGATCCACGGCTCCTCGATGCGGTCAATCTTGACCACGTCGGGCATGTCGGCCGGGTTGTGCATGTCGATATGCGAGCCGTCGGTCATGTGGAGGTGATAGACCACGCTGGGCGCGGTGGTGATCAGGTCGATGTTGAATTCGCGCTCGAGCCGCTCGCGGATGATCTCGAGGTGCAGAAGACCGAGAAAGCCGCAGCGAAAGCCGAAGCCGAGCGCCGCTGAAGTTTCCATCTCATATTGGAATGAGGCATCGTTCAGCCTCAGCTTGCCCATCGCCTCGCGCAAATCCTCGAACTCGGCGCTGTCCACCGGGAACAGGCCGCAGAACACTACCGGCTGGGCTTCCTTGAAGCCGGCGAGCGGCTCGGCGGTGGGCTTTCGCTCGTCGGTCACAGTATCGCCGACGCGGGTATCGGCCACCTGCTTGATCGCGGCGGTGACGAAGCCGATCTCGCCGGGGGCAAGGCTATCGCGCGTTTCCTGCTTCGGGCGGAAAATGCCGACCCGGTCCACCTGATAGGCACCGCCCGTGCCCATCAGCTTGATGCGCTGGCCTTTGGTAAGCTTGCCGTCAATGACGCGCACCAGAACCACCACGCCGAGATAGAGGTCGTACCAGCTATCGATGAGGAGCGCCTTGAGCGGAGCGTCCGGGTCGCCCTTGGGAGGCGGCAGGCGATGCACGATCGCCTCGAGCACCTCGTCGACGCCGAGGCCCGACTTCGCCGATATTTCCAGCGCGTCATGGGCGTCGAGCCCGATCACATCCTCGATCTGCTGGCGCACACGATCAGGCTCGGCGGCGGGCAGGTCGATCTTGTTGAGGACCGGGATGATCTCGTGATTGTTGTCGAGCGCCTTGTAGACGTTGGCGAGCGTCTGCGCCTCAACGCCCTGGCTGGCGTCCACCACAAGAAGGGAGCCCTCGACAGCGGCGAGCGACCGGCTCACCTCATAGGTGAAGTCCACATGGCCGGGGGTGTCGATCAGGTTGAGCTGGTAGGTTTTGCCATCCCGCGCCTTATAGTCGAGGCGGACGGTCTGCGCCTTGATGGTGATTCCGCGCTCGCGCTCGATCTCCATGGAGTCGAGCACCTGCTCCTTCATCTCGCGGTCGGTCAGGCCACCGGTGAGCTGGATCAGCCGATCCGCGAGCGTCGACTTGCCATGGTCGATATGGGCGATGATGGAGAAATTGCGGATGTGCTCCTGCGGCCGCGGGTGATAACCCGGCGCGGCTTTCTTGGATGCGGCGTCGCTCGACAAAGGGCTCTCAATGGTCATGAGCGATAGATAATGGAAAAGGGGCGGGCCGGGAAGGCTCTCGCGCGGGGATGGCGGGGAATTCGCGCCAGGCTAATCGTGAGGGAGCGTGGCGGCAGTGACCCTGCGCCGCCCGCGAATAGTCCGCAAAAGCGTTACCACGTCTTCTCCAGGATCAAAGTAGTAGATCAAAAGACAGGCGGGATGACGAGTCGCCGCGTGAGCGGTCCGAGCCTAGGCCGACCTGCCCCGCATCGCGGCATCTCGATCAGACTTGCGCGCCAGACGCCTCGCGCTAGGCTGGAATTATCCGACCTGCTTGCGAACGGCAACAAATTCTGATCCGCTAGAAGCCAGTTGCGCTTGCGGCTTTCCGCGTAAGCACGGCCTTGCGCTGGTGTAAGGGTCTACTGCGGGCCCACCTTGGGCCACCGTCTTCAGCTGCGACCACCCCAAGCGAAAGTGCTCTTGAGCGGGCGATGGCGTGTCACCCCTTGCCGAATTCGGAACGGGGCTTTATCTCGCCTTGAACAAGAACTCTCGGATGAAGCGTGACCGAAACTCAAAAGCATCAATTCAGCGTCGCCCCGATGATGGATTGGAAAGAATCGCTAGTGTTTCCATGAAGTTGCGCAATTTCGTGTGCAAAACGTGCACAAAGATTTTTAGCAATTCCGTCACATTCAGGTGCCGATACGGCTCTTGAGTTGAGGCTCGTCACCTCCTTTCCCTTCACGCTCCACCGTTGCAGCGAATCCGCCTTTTACGGAATTCGTGAGTTATGGAATGTGCGCTGTTGCAAACTTTCCTGATCCAGGCTTATTCGTGAACGTGAGCGTTTAGTATGCGTATGGGGAAGCAATGCCCATCAAAATGGAGTCTCAGACGCTGACGATCGGCGAATTGCTGACGAGCTCCAACATTTTTCGAATGCCCGCCTTTCAGCGACCATATTCCTGGGTCGAAGAAGAAGCCGCACAACTCTACGACGACATCACCACCGCCTATATGGATAGTGCGGAGGTCGATGGTGAACGCGGCTACTATTTTCTCGGCCAGTTACTCGTCTCTCGCAAGACACCTTCGGCGCCCTATGAGGTGGTTGATGGTCAGCAGCGTCTCGTCACGTTATCCGCGATCCTGGCCGTGCTACGCGACCTTCTTCCCGCAGGAGCTTTCAGGGACGATTTGCAAACGCATATTCGCCGGCCGGAGAACGCCGCGAGACAGCTTCTATGTACCCCGCGCGTTGCTCTTCGATCCATCGACCAGGTCGAGTACGATTCCTGGATTACAGAGCCTGGCGGGACGCTCGGCGTGCCAACGTCTGGGGAAACCGATTCCACCACGCGCCTGGCCAACGTCATTCGCCGTATCCGCAGCGAGATCGCATCGCCGCGGGTCGACTTTGTGTCTGGCCTGGCGAGCTATATTCTCAATCGCTGCTATGTGGTGTTGGTCACGGCCCAGGCCGCACATGACGCCTATCTTCTGTTCCGGAGCATCAATGCGCGCGGCCAGCCTCTGACCGACCTCGACATTGTGCGCGGCGAATTCATCCGCCCCTTCCAGGACGATTCCGCTGAAAGTCTGCGGCTGGCGGAGGCATGGGATTCTGTCGAGGACGAGCTCGGCGTCGAGCAGCTCTCCGTCTATCTGAAGACGGTCATCTCCCTTGTCCTCCCCAGCAGCGAAAACCTCGACCTGACCGACGCACTGAAAGCCGTGTTGCGTCACCCGACCCAATCGGGAATATTCGTCAGCACGCTCAAGAAATTTATCGAGGTTTATGACGCGCTCGATGCCTGCGACCTGGACTTCGGCGATGCGAGCGAAAAGATCAATCGCATCGTATCATGCGTAAAGGCGCTGCCGTTTGACGACTGGCGCCCAGCCGCCCTGCTCTGGCTGGCGCAGGTGCCCAAGCCTTCAAACCGGGCCACTCTCGAATTTTTCAAGGCGCTGGACGCGCTTGGCCTTGGTCTTCTGGTTATGGGAGCGACCTCCAAAACGGTCGCGAAGCGATTTCATCTGGTGGTCCGCAGCATCGTCGATCAGACCGTGCTGAGCGAGCCGACAAGCCCGCTATTCTTCACCGACACCGAGAGGGACAAGATCAAGGAACGGCTCGCCAATCCCATCCCCAACAAGTCGCGTTTCGTGCGGCCGCTACTGCTTCGCCTCAATGCCGAAATGCTGGATACGCAGATCCCCACCTACTTTCCGGCCAATGCGACGCTGGAGCACGTCCTGCCGCAGAAGCCCGGACCTCGCAGCATCTGGCGGCGGCAATTCCCGGACAACAAGCGGCGTATTGAACTCAGTCAGATGCTCGGGAATTTCGCCATCCTGTCGGGCACAGCGAACCCTCGCGCGAGCAATTTCGACTTTCACAAGAAGCGGGAAAAGATTTTTGGGCTCCGCGGCAGCAATGTTTTTCCATTGACCGCCGAGCTGACGAACTACGACAACTGGACAGAGGACTACATCCTGTCGCGTCACAGGCGGCTGAATAAATTGGCGTTGTTCTGGCCGCGGAGCAGAGTTCCACGGCCCTAACATGATCTGCCCTGCACGGGGGATGTCAGCTGTATTCAGCCGTTGACTGAAACGTTGTAGTCTCCAGCCACTCCTGGAGGTCAGCAGGACGATAAAGGACCTTTGCCCGTTTGCCGGGGCCGGCTTTGATATAGCGCGGCCCGGTTCCCTGTACGCGCAGCCGTTCCAGAGTCCGCGGCGAAAGGCGGACAAATTTCGCCGCCTCGGATGTCGTGAGATAGCCGGCAAATTGCGCTGGGGCACTCGTCAACGTGACGCCGCTCATTCCGGCTGCCCCCCTTTCGGTTGGATGTTTGTTCGCCATGTGCCCGTGACAGCGTCGCCTGATCGAGTGCCGCGCGAACGGCCCTCAACCGTGCCAATGTCCCAGATGATGGCGTCTTCCAACTCGCCGCCGCGCAGTCGGACATAGCGCTCCCATCATCGAGCAGGGGCCGGGCGAGTTCGTCGCCGAGGTCGGGCAATTGTCGGGCCAGCCGGCGCTTATCGACGTTAACACTATCGATGAGGTGGAAGCGCTCGTCATCCCGCCCAAAAATCTGCACGCCCTGATGATTGAGGAGGCCGAACTCGGCGAGAGGATCATGCGGGCGCTGATTCTGCGGCGTGTCGCGCTGATCGAGGCTGGAGCCGGCGGCCCTGTGCTGATTGGCGCTGAATCCAGCCCGGACGTCATCCGGCTGCAGGGATTTCTCGCCCGCAATGCCTATCCGCATCAACTGCTTGAGCCGATGCAGGATCGAGATGCGGCAGAGCTGGTCAGACAGTATTCCCGTGACCTCTCCGATCTGCCGCTGGCGGTCTGTCCCAAGGGTACGATTCTGAAAAATCCGAGCGAGGCCGAGCTGGCGAAGGCACTCGGAATGGTGCCGATCGACGAAAGTGATCGCACCTATGACGTCGCAGTCGTCGGCGCCGGACCCGCCGGACTCTCGGCCGCCGTCTATGCTGCCTCGGAGGGGCTCTCGGTGATCGTATTCGATGCGCGAGCCTTTGGCGGCCAGGCGGGAGCGAGCGCCCGGATCGAGAACTATTTGGGCTTTCCGACCGGTATTTCCGGACAGGCGCTGATGGGGCGCGCCTATGTTCAGGCTCAGAAATTCGGTGCTGTCATGGCGATCCCCAGCGAAGTCACTCGCCTCGATCTGGCCGAAACACCGAAAATGCTGCATTTGAGGGACAACCGCCACGTCGAGGCATCGATGGTGGTGATCGCGACCGGCGCACGGTACCGGCGCCTCGACGTGCCGAATTTCGAGGACTTCGAGGGACGCGGCATCTGGTACTGGGCGTCCCCGATCGAGGCGCGCCTGTGCCGGAACGAGGAGATCGTGCTCGTGGGTGGAGGCAATTCTGCGGGCCAGGCCGCCGTCTTCCTGCGGAGCTTTGCCGCGAAAATTTGGATGCTGGTGCGCGGCCCAAGCCTTGCCGAGAGCATGTCGCGCTACCTCATCGACCGTATCCGGGCGACCGAGAACATCGAGGTCCTTACCAACACGGAAATTGTAGGACTGTATGGGAGCGCGGAAAAACAACTGGAGCGCGTGCGCTGGCGCAACAATGTCACCGGCGAGGAAACCGAGAAACCGATCCGCCATGTGTTCCTGTTCATCGGCGCCGACCCGGCGACAACCTGGCTGAAGGACAGCGGCATAGCTCTCGATGCAAGGAACTTTATCGTAACGGGCTCAGACGTCTGGTCGTCACAAGCCAATTTGGCCGAGGAGAGGGATGGCCGTCCCTTACCGCTGGAGACGAGCGTGAGAGGCGTTTTCGCCATCGGCGATGTGCGGTCTGGATCGGTAAAGCGGGTCGGCGCCGCCATTGGCGAGGGAGCCGCCGTCGTGGCGGAACTGCATGCCATTATGGCCAAAGCCACCGCTACTCCTCTGTAGGAAGCCTAACTTGATGGCGGACCCAGGAAAAATCCCGCAGCCGGGCGCGCAGGATGCAGCTGAAAAGCCGCCTGACTCCCTTCTTGCAGCGAGAAACGGAGCCTTCAGCGATCCGCCAACACTCGAGCCTGCTATCGCCGCCGAAGTTGCGCAGCTGCGCTACATCAATGACCGGCTGCCCGGCATCACCCGCCTGCCGGCCGGTGACGGTTTCATTTATCGTGATCCAGGCGGCCGATTGATCTGCAGCGAAAGCGAATTGGCGCGCTTCAAAGCGTTGAGGATTCCGCCGGCCTGGACCGACGTATGGATCTGCCCTGATCCCGGCGGTCACATCCAGGCCGTCGGCCGCGATAAACGCGGGCGCAAGCAGTACATCTATCACCGGCGTTGGCGCGCCGTGCGCGACGAAACGAAATTCGAGCACATGCTGACTTTCGGGTGCTCGCTGCCACGCATAAGGCAGCGGGTCGAGGCTGATCTCAGACGCCGCGGCCTGCCGCGCGAGAAGGTGCTTGCCGCCGTGGTGCGCCTGATGGAGCGCTCGTTAGGCCGCGTCGGCAATCCAGAATATGCCAAGCAAAACAGCAGCTTCGGCCTGACCACTTTGCGTCATGATCACGTCCGGATCATCAGCGGTCGTATCGAGCTCGATTTCCGCGGAAAGCATGGCGTGCATCATCACAAGGTGATCAGCGACGCAGCGTTGGCCCGTATCCTCAAGAGCTGCCACGAACTGCCAGGCTCGGAGCTCTTCCAGTATGTCGATGAACGCGGCACATTACGCCGGATCTCATCCGAACACGTAAACGTCTATCTGCGGACGACGGCCGGCTATCACGTCACCGCCAAGGACTTCCGCACCTGGGCGGGCACCAATCTCGCCGTCCTGGAGATGGTGAAGCTGCGCGAGCCCAAGCCCACCAGGAAGGGCACGATCACGGTGGTCAAATGCGTGGCCGCCCAACTCGGCAACACGCCGGCCGTCTGCCGCAAGGGCTATATCCATCCGCGCGTGCTCACCTCCTATCTGGACGGCCTACTGAAACCGACCCTGGCGACGCTTGAAGCCAGCATCCGTGCCCCCGAGATTTGCGCGGTCGAAGGGATGGTGCTGACGCTGCTCGAGCAATGGGCCTCAGACGGCAACAGCGCGATCGTGGCGGCCAGCCATGCGGTGCGTGTCGCCCTGGCAGCTTGATCAAAGAACGGCAAGCGCGGTCATGAGCACAACGCTCGCTACCATCAGGATGACCGCCGCCCATCCGATCGTCAGCAAGCCCGAGCCAATGGCGGCATGGCCCATGACGTCGCGGCGGGATGCGAGCATGATCATCATGGCCAGCATCGGCGCCGCAACTATGCCGTTCGCCACCGCGCTGAGCACCAGGGCGCGCATCGGATTGATGCCGATCAGGTTGATCGCCATGCCAATCGCGGTGGCGAGGACCAGAGTGGTATAGAAGGCCTTCGCCTCACGCGGCCGCCGGGACAGGCCGACCGGCCACTGCCGCGCCTCGCCGATCGCGTAGGCGGCCGAGCCGGCAAGGACCGGGATGGCGAGCAATCCCGTACCGATAATGCCGGCCGCAAAAAGTATGAAGGCGAGCGAACCGGCAGCGGGGCGTAAGGCTTCCGCGGCCTGCGCGGAGCTCTCGATCCGGGTGACACCCGAGGCGTGGAGGGCTGCCGCGGTCGTGATCATGATCGAGAGGCTGACCGTGGTCGCTATTCCCATCCCCACATAAGTGTCGAACCGGATGCGCTTCAGCTCGGCCAGCACCCTCTCCTGCGTCATGGTGCCACGATTTGTATCGACTCTGGCTTCCTCCGCCTCCTGGACGGACTCCCAGAAGAAGACATAAGGGGAAATTGCCGCGCCGAAGATCGACACCAAGATGGTCGTCCAATCAGAGGTCAATGAGACGGTGGGTGTGAAGCCGGCGATCACGTCGCGCCATTTCACTCCGGCTAGCAAAACCGCCACGAGGTAGGTCAGGAGCGAAAGCGTGCTCCATTTCAGAAATGTGACATATCGGCGGTAGGGGACGAATACCAGCAGGTTGATGCAAAGCGCGCCAAACAGCACGACGTAAATGAGATGCGGTCCTCCGGCCAAAAGGCGGGTGACTTCGGCCATCGCTCCGATATCGGCTCCGATGGCGATCGCATTCGCACAAAAGAGCAGAACGACACAGACATTCAGCAGCCAGGGCGAGTAATGGCGCCGGATATTCGCCGCCAGCCCCTGGCCTGTCACGCGCCCGATCGTCCCGCTGATTTCCTGCACGGCGGCCACGATCGGAAAGCACAGGATCGACAACCAGCAGAATGCATAGCCGAAGAGTGCGCCCGTCTGGCAATAGGTCCCGATCGCGGTCGGATCGTCGTCCGATGCGCCGCTGATCAGCCCTGGCCCCAGACGGCCCAAGACAGAGCCGACGGGAGCAGGGCCGGATGCATCAGCCTTTGTCTGTGCAGGTTTCATGTGCTGGAACCGTTGCGTCTCGCGGCGCGGCGCTAAGCCCCGGCGGCCGGTATCTGGCACCATTGCTCCGTCAGTCCGGCCTCCCATCGCACTGACGAGGATCATGTTCGCGTGCGGCCTCGGCGCGTCGGCGCCGCAAACACCGCGCCGCAGTGACGGCCGTCAGCATTCCCCTGGCGCAGCTGTCCTATCCTGTGGGTGGCACCTCTAGCCGATTCCGCCAGCTGGGCCTTCGTGCTTCCGCCATTGTTTTTCCACTCTTGGTCTTACTGAGAGCAATGATCAGCAAACGTGCACTGCTCGTCCTTCTTGGCGCCGTCCTGGGCGGATGCCTGCTGGCGCTTAGCATCGCCATCTACCTGGAGGGCAGCATGGAGGCCGTCCTGGACCGCGGCAAAGCGCTCTTCGCGCAGCGGCCGGGTCCGCCTCCGCGGCAGCAGCAGCCTCCGCCGGAGGTAGCTGTCATTGAAGTCCATCCGGTGGAGGTGCCGCTTCCGGTCGAGTTCGCGGGGCGGGTGGCGGGGTTCCGTGAGGTGGAGGCGCGCTCTCGTGTCGGCGGTCCCATTCTCAAACGCGAATACCGGGAAGGCGACCGCGTCAGCGAAGGGCAGGTGCTGTTCCGCATCGATCCTGCGACTTACGAGGTCGAGCGCGCACGCGCTGAGGCGCAACTGGCCCAGGCTCAGGCCCAGGCGACGCAGGCCGAGCAGAATTTCACACGTGTCCAGCAGCTCGCAACCCGGGAGGTATCGAGCCGCCAGCAGCTCGACGAGGCCCGTGCGCAGCGCGATCTGGCCCGCGCCGCCGTCAAGTTCGCCGAGGCCGCCGTCAACGCGGCGAAGCTCAATATCAGCTACACGATAATAACGGCGCCCGTCACCGGCGTCACTTCACTGGATTCGCCGCCCGAGGGGACGCTGGTCATCGCCCAAGAGACGGTCCTGACCCTCATCACCCAGCTCGACCCGGCCTATGTGGACTTCTCTTTCACCGACGCACAGTACAAGGCGTTCCGCGAATTGAACCAGCGGCGCAGGCAGCCGATCAAGCCCAAGGACCTGACCGTGGAACTGCATTACGACGACGGCACCGTATACCCGCTTACTGGAAGGATCGAGATCGCCGCCAAAACGGTCGCGCCGGACACCGGGACGATTGAGGTCCGCGCCATCTTCCCCAACGCCGACGGCGCCATACTGCCGGGGCAGTTCGTTCGGGTCGCCGTCGAAGGCATCACCCTGCCGGACGCCATCGTCGTGCCTGAGCGCGCCATCGCGCAGGGACCGCAGAGCCCCTTGGTGTTCGTCGTCAACGCCGCGGCGCAGGCGGAAGCGCGAAACGTGCGGTTAGGGCCGCAGGTTGCGTCCGGCTACGTCATCGAGGAGGGCCTTCACCCAGGCGAGCGCGTCGTCGTTGACGGCATCATCCGGTTACGGCCAGGCGCCTCGGTCAGAACCGTGCCCGCGGACGCCTCGCCTTCAGCAAACCACCAAGCCGAAGCGGGCGGGTCAAACCGCAGCGGGCGGAAGACAGCAATGAACTCCAAATGCTTCATTGATCGGGCGGTGCTTGCCTCGGTCGTTCCATCGTCATCATCCTCGCAAGCTTCACCGCAATACGCGCGCTGCCGGTCGCGCATACCCGAGGTCGTGCCGCCCGAGGTGGTGGTCACCGCGACCCGCCGCAGCGCTATGTAATCTATGTCGACCAGGCGAGGAGCTTTACACGCGCGGCGGCCTGCGAGCCGGGTCTTGATGAACACGGCGAAGGAAACGCCACAGCAGAAAGGCGCTGCGCTTTTCCGAATTGCTGGCCGGAGCCCTCGCGCATCCGCGGCTGATTGTGTTGATGAGGCGCCGTCCGACGCGGTGGGCGTGATCCCATACATGGCCCGCAACATCGCTAGTACGCCACGGTTCGCGCGTGCGCTCTTTCAGCGATGCATCTGCGAATTCATCAGTTCGGGCGCTGGCATCATGTTGTTCATATTGGCCATGATCACCAGGACCCCACAATCACCAGGAAGACGATCAGCACGCCGAACGCCAGCGCCAGCACGTTGTTGGTGTTGTCAGGCGCCGTGGTGATATGCAGGAAAAATACCAGACGCACACCCATTTGCGCGATGGCCAGGACGGCGAGCCCGAGATGCACGCCCGGTCCCCACAGCACCGACGTGTTGGCGACCCAGAACGACGTTGCCGTGAGGATCACAGCCAAGGCTAATCCGATGGTGTAGACGAGCACACCGGCCTGCCACCCCTCTTGCGTCTCGGTCGACGTTGCCCCCTCTCCGGGAGCACGATCGTAAGGCGTCGTCATGGGCGAACTCCCTCTAGATAGACCACAGTGAACAGCCCGACCCAAATGATGTCGAGCGCATGCCAGAACAGGGCAAAGCAAAAGAGGAGCCGGCAGCTCTGGCAGGGCTGCCTGCCAGCCGGCGGCCAGTCGACGCCGATGTCTTATGTCACAGCCGACGGACGGCAGTTCGTGGTGATCGTGGCGGGCGGCCACGGCTCGATCAACACCAAGGCCGGCGATTACGTCATCGCCTACGCGCTGCCGAAGTGAAGCCGGGTTGCGCGCGCTGCGTGGCCTTGTAAAAGCGCGTGCAGAATGGCGTTGATCTGCAGCACCCACAACCTTGTAGATGTCGGACGCCAGTGACCGGCTCAAGACTGCTGCACGATCTTCGATCCAGCGTGCCAAGCTCTGTTAACGATATACCGTCATTGCGATAATTCAGTTTTTCACTTTCCGGCCCAGTAAGCCAGGAATGGTTCGCAATTGTTTGATCGGCATCAAAGGCAGACCAGCCGTCTCGATGAGACTCTAACAAAATTGGAGGAGAGGAGGAGACGAAAATGGAAATCTCGACTCACGATCTTTGGACTGTCATGCATGGGATGGGTTTCGGAGCGCTGTTCATGCTAGCGTTTTCGGGCGCCCTTGCTGAGCTTTACCGGTTGTCGGCGCCGAGTGTGTCGTCGGCAATGAGCGAGAGAGAACAAAAGGCGCTCAATTTTTTTCTGGTAGCGATGGTCGTCCTCGCGTGGCTGACCGTCTTTAGCGGCGCTTACATAATCTACCCTTGGTATCGCGCGGTCCCGCCAGCCGATGTCACCGATCTCGCGGACTATCCACGGCGGCTGCTCTTGTCGAGCGGGAAGACCTCCGAATGGCATAACATCGGCATGGAATGGAAAGAACACGTTGCATGGCTGGCTCCGATCGCCATCACCATGGTTGCATATGTGACGATGAAATATGGGCGAGCGATCATTCAACACCGGAATATGCGCATCGCGGTGTTGAGCTTCACTGTTGCGGCATTCGTCGCTACGGGAGTGGCCGGCGCATTCGGGGCGTTCTTGAACAAATATGCTCCGGTTCGTGGTGGCAGCGCAATCGTTCTGATTCAGGGGGACTAGTCATGAGCATGTCGCAAAACCCGGTCGAGACAATCCCCAATGGCCCTGGCGCGGCTGCCATTTTGGCTGCGGGCATAGGTTGCGCTGCTGTCGGCATTTTGGCACTAGCAGGGGACGCGTCGGAGACTATTGGCAAGTTGTTGAATTTCTACAATCCGGTCGGGGCACTCTCCGGCGTAACAACGCTCTCAATTATCATCTGGCTCGGGGCGTGGTTTGTCCTAGGCAGTCTCTGGGCGAGGAAAACGGTCGCCCTTGGAAGGGGCAATCTGGTGGCATTCGCGTTGCTGCTTGTCGGCCTGCTGCTTACTTTTCCTCCCTTCATGGACCTTCTCCAAGGAAGGTGAGGGGACGGTCACGCGTCATAAAGAATTGTCGAGCGCGACGCCGAACGTCACGCTCGATTTAGATTCTCGATTTAGATTAGAGAAACCTCAATTGCCAGCTACATGGGAACCGCTTCTGGTCCACGCCTGCCTGCGGTCGATGTTTCCCTAATGTCCGGTTCCACCGCCTTGCGGCTGATCACCCGATTGGCAAGAGAGTCGGCTCGTTTGACCAGAACCGGCCGCCGTGGCTCCTTCCCAGCATGACGGCACACGCCTCAAAGCCGTCCTCAGGCACACTTCCGCTTCGACCCAAACGGGCCTTCGCCTCTCGCTGGTTGCACGGCAGGCAAGCGGCGAATCCGGACGTAGGCCGGCAGGCGACTTTCGCCTCGGCGTAACAGCGAGCACATCAGCCCAGCTCCCGACGATGGATCAGATTATGGGGATCTGGGCCTGTTCATAGAAATGGTCAGGTGTTTCGCATATCGGCAGCTTATATTACCGCAATGGTTTCCTTCCGCGGCTGCCCCGTGGTAAAGTTCACGCAAATACTCGGAGACTTGGCTAGTTGCTGCGGAGGATGGTTATGTGCCCCGTTTGGCAAAGAGTCATCTTCATAGTAGTGGGCTTGGCACCTGCGGTTTCTTTGGCCGTGGCAGATTTTCTCCATTCGTACCAGTGCTTAATGGGTTCGGCCGACGATCAAATCTTACGCTTTTCGCCTTAGCGTCAGTGCTGGCACTCGAAGTTTCGGTTTGGGTCAAAGGCGATGTGGCGCGTGCGGACGAAAAGAGGTGGCGCGTTGTCATGCTGTACCCCTACAGCAATTTATTCCCGATCAGTGTTATCGCTGGCGAGGCGGCAAGGAGGCGGATGAGCGAGAGATCTCGGAGCCGCTTGAGTTTTATTCCGACTTCCTCGACCTCGGACGCTTTTCCGGCGAAGCCATGAACTCGCACGGCGCGCTACCTGATAGACGAATACCGCGATCGCAAGCCCGATGTGGTCATCGCCCTGGGACCACAGGCGCTGCGCTTCACCGTACTGCATCAGGCTGATTTGGGCTTCGATGGCCCAATCATTTTTTGCTGCACTTCGCGCGCCAGGCTCGCTGCACTCAATCCGCCAAATAACGTCACCGGCATCATCAGCGAGTTCAACTCGACCAAGACGGTGGCGCTTGCGCAGCGGCTGCAGCCTGATGCACGCCATATCGTCGTTGTTGCCGGCGCGACCGCGTTCGATTCAGCAATCAGCCCAAATTGCACGGCAGCAACTCGCTGCCTACGCTAAACACTACGATACGAAATATCTCGTGGGGCTCAGGCATGAGGACCTGATTGACGAGCTCAAGCGCCTGCCGGGCGAACTCGATCGTTATTCTGCTGACGATGTTTGCGGATAGCACGGGGCGGCTGTTTGTCCTCGAAGTCGTTCAAGACATCACGAATGCCGCCGCCGCTCCGGTCTATACGCCCTACGAAACTTATCTCGGGCGCGGCGTCGTGGGCGGACACATGGACTCCTCGAAAGGATCGGCGTCGAGATCGCTGACCTCGCTGTGAACATCCTTGCCGGAGCAGGTCCTTCGAACCTGATCCCGCGTCAACCGACGGCAGTGCCGACAGAGTTGACTGGGGCCAGCTCGAAAGATCGAACCTTAGCGAAGCCAGTCTGCCGCCGGGCAGTGAATCTTTCCGTAAATTTAAGTTGATCGAGCGATACCGCTGGCAGATGATGGCAATACTGGCTGTCGTGCTCGGGCAGGCCGAATGATTGCGTGGTTATATTTGGAGCGTCGCCGTCGTCGAGGTGCGGAACAGCGATTGCGCGGCCCGCTGTTGCAGGTGCATCCGCTTGAATCGGGCAGCTACCGCAAGCGGACTGTCGGCCTCGGTCGCCCACGAGCTCGAACCAGCCTTTCGGGGCAATCCAGAGCTCTGCCGAGGCAGCCGCGCTCTATCTGAAGGCCAGCCACCCGCCCTTGAACGGGTGGAACAGATCCTCGCCAACATCGTCAGGACAACCAGCGCGCGGCGGACATCATTCGCCAGCTTCCGTGGACTGTTCAGGAGAGACCGATGCGATTGAGCTGCAGGAAATCGACCTCAACGATGTGGTGCGGGATACGCTCCGCATTCTCGATTTCGAGGCACAGAAAAGAGGGGTGACGCTCAGCGTCCGTCATGCCGAAGGCACGCTGCCCGTGCGCGCCGACCAAATTCAGTTGCAGCAGGTTATGTCTGAATCTTGTCGTGAACGGTATGGACGCAATGCAGATCTGCGCTCCGGAGACGGCAGGATGTCAATCCAAACTGCATTGATCGACGGGTCTGCAATCGAGGTGTCGGTCAGTGATTCTGGAGCCGGCATTCCTACCGACAAGCTGAACGAGATTTCGATACGTCTACACGACGAAGCTGCAGGGTACCGGGCTGGGTTTATGCAGTGCACGCACCATCGTCGAGACGTATGGGGCAAGATATCAGCGGAGAACGGGGCCGAAGGGGGCGCCGTGTTCCGGTTTACCCTGCCGCTGTCCAAGGGGCTGGTCGCATGACAGGGACGTCACCGATCATCCACATCGTCGATGACGATCATCGTTCCGCAGAGCTATAGGCGATCTGCTCGGCGCATGCGGTTATCGAGGTGCGCTCTACGAGTCGGCGACGGAGCTGCTGATGGCGCCGCTGAGTGGCGAGCCCGCGTGCATTCTCTTGGATGTGCAGATGGACGGCCTAAGCGGTCCGCAGGTGCAAACACATCTCATCGAGTTGGGATGTCGGCTGCCATCGTCTTTGTCACTGGACATGGGGATGTTCCGACGACGGTGCAGACCATCAGGTCCGTGCGGAAGACTTCCTCACCAAGGCCGTACCCGAAAGAAACATTGCTGAGGTCGATCGAGGGCGAGCCCATGTTCGATATGAGGAAATGCGGCAGACAGGACAATCGAATAGCCGCTCTGCGCTCGCTCCATTCCCAGCTCACGCCTCGTGAACGCGAGGTCTTCGCGCTGCTGCGTTCGCGGCAAGCTCACAAACGGTCGCCTATGCGCTGGGCACCTCCGAACGCGCGTCAAAATGCATCGCCACAATGTGATGCAGAAACTTCGGATTCAATCGCTTGCGGAGCTTGCAGTATTTGCCGAACGGCTGCGGATTAGTTCTGTGCCGGCCGCCGAGAAAACGACGGCGTCGAGACAGTCGAAACAAATTTAAAAACATCAACGATTTTGCACCTCTCTCGTGCCTGATGCACTTCTTCGTTGCAATCCCCGGCGAGGGAGCCGCTTCCTTATATTGTGGTAGAACTCGGCGATCGGCAATCCGGTACCTTCAGGCGTACTTCCCCTAGGGGCACTCTCATCGTCACCAGTTATGTCGTTATGTGTGTGGGCACAATTCGCTCCGTCTGGTTCGCCCTGATGAGGCGGAAGCAGATATCTCAATGCTGAAGCAGCAAAAGATCGTTGCGATCGTAGATGACGATCCGAGCATGCTCAGGGCCACCGCGGACCTGTCGACGCGCTTGGCTTCCAAACAAAGGCTTTTACATCTGCTCAGGATTTCCTCGATGCCGGGGCCGCCACAAGCCGATTACCTCCTCCTGGACATCGATCTTGGTGGCGTGTCGGGATTTGAATTTGCAGCGTAGCTGAAAATTTCAGGTTCGACGCTCCCAATCATCTTCATAACTGCCCTCGATGATGACGGCACGCGCGAGCAGGCAAGGAAGGCGGGCTGCATTGCGTTTTTGCGCAAGCCCTATTCGGCGCGTCAGTTGATTGACGCGTTGCAGAAGGCTTTGCCTTAGGCGGTCCTCCCCTCCTGCCGACATCAAAGACTATCTTGGCCAAGTCACCGAGTGGCCGAGTGATGCTGCAGACCATGTTACGGCATTTCGGCACCTAGCTCCTGTTTTCGGCTGCAAACCGCTAAGCCCGTTAACCTTCCCCTATGTGCAGTTTCCCCCGCGCGATATCGGCGTAAGAATGCCCACACGCCGACATCGCCAGAGAAGGTGTGGCGATGCTGCCCTCTGCCAAGATCGATCGGCCGGAAACTTCCTCGACGGTATGGTCTGGATCCCCGGCGGCACCTTCCGCATGGGCTCGAGACGCATTATCCGGAAGAGGCGCCGGTCCACCGCGTCACCGTCGACGGCTTCTGGATGGATGCCGACGCCCGTGACCAACCGCCAGTTCCGCGCACTTCGTCGAAGCGACCGGCTACGTGACCTTCGCCGAGATCCCGCCCAAGGCCGAGGACTATCCGGGCGCGCTGCCCGCACATGCTCAAGGCCGGCTCGCTGGTATTCACGCCGCCGCGGCGCGCCGTCGATCTCAGCGACTGGAGCCAGTGGTGGGAGTTCCGCTTCGGCGCCGACTGGCGCCACCCCTATGGCCGCGGCAGCTGATCAAGCGGGCTCGACGATCATCCCGTCGTGCATGTCGCCTACAGCGATGCCGTGGCCTACGCGCGATGGGCCGGCAAGGAACTGCCGACGGAAGCGGAGTGGGAATTTGCCGCGCGCGGCGGCTTGGAGGCGCGGAATTCGCCTGGGGCGATGAGCTCACGCCCGGACGGCCGCCACATGGCCAATACCTGGCAGGGCGAATTCCCGCACGAGAACCGAAGCCGACGGCTACGAGCGCACCTCGCCGGTCGCGGCGTTCCCGCCCAACGGCTACGGCCTCTACGACATGATCGGCAACGTCTGGGAATGGACGAGCGACTGGTACGTCGCCCAAGCACCCGGCCGACGCGCCAAGGCCTGCTGCATCCCAGAGAACCCGCGCGGCGGCCGCGCGAGGCAAGCTATGACCCGGCCAGCCGCGGAATCGCGATCCCGCGCAAGGTGATGAAAGGCGGCTCGCATCTGTGCGCGCCGAACTACTGCCGCCGCTATCGCCCGGCCGCGCGCCATGCCCGAGCCGGTCGATACGTCGACCAGCCATGTCGGCTTCCGATGCGTCAAACGTGGAAACAACGGCCGAGACGAAGTCGGTATCCGCCTCTAGAAGGGATCGCCCCATGCCTAAGGAGAATGAAAGCGCTATATCAGTTCTGAAGTGGGGATTGCGCCAGCCGCAGAAATATTCTTCTGGGCGGCTCTTCGTTGTTGGCCCTTGCTGCTGCAGCTTCGGGAACGAGCGCGCAGGTACAGCAGGCCGCGCCTGCACCGGCGGCACGCCATCGGCTGGCCGTAAACCCAATATCCTCGTGATCTTCGGGCGACGATGTCGGCTACTGGAACGTCAGCGCCTATAACCGACGGGGATGATGGGTTACCGCACGCCCAACATCGACCGCATCGCCAAGGAGGGCGCGATCTTCACCGATTATTACGGCCAGCAGTCCTGCACCGCCGGGCGCGCGGCCTTCATCACCGGCCAGTCCTGTTCCGCACCGGCCTTCTCAAGGTCGGCTTGCCCGGCGCCAAGGAGGGTCTCCAGAGACAAGATCCGTCGCATCGCCGACCTGCTCAAGACACAGGGCTACGCCACCGGTCAGTTCGGCAAGAACCATCTCGGCGACCGCAACGAGCACCTGCCGACGGTCCACGGCTTCGACGAGTTCTTCGGCAACCTCTACCACCTGAACGCCGAGGAGGAACCGGAGACCCGGACTATCCGAAGGAACCCGGCGTTCCAAGGCCAGGTTCGGTCCGCGCGGCGTGTGAATGCAAGGCGAGCGACACGGACGATCCGACGGAGGATCCGCGTTCGGCAGGGTCGGCAAGCAGATCGTCGAGGACACCGGACCGCTGACGAAGAAGCGCATGGAAACCGTCGATGAGGAGTTCCTCGCCGCTCAGCTCGACTTCATCGAGCGTCAGGCCAAGGCTGGAGAGCCGTTCTTTCCTGGTTCAATTCGACCCGCATGCACGTCTACACCATCCTCAAGCCGGAATCGAAGGGCAGGACCGGCTCGGACTTATGCCGACGGCATGACGGAGATGGACTGGCACGTCGGCGAATTGTTAAGAGCTCGACGACCTGGTATCGCCGACAACACCATCGTCGTCTTCACCACCGATAACGGCGCCGAAATCTTCACCTGGCCGGACGGCGGCACCACCCCTTCCAGGGCGAGAAACACCAACTGGGAGGGTGGTTTCCGCGTGCCCTGCTTCATGCGCTGGCCAGGCGTCATCAAGCCGGGCACCGAAATCAATGACGTCACCTCGCATGAGGACTTCGTGCCAACGCTCGTCGCTGCCGCCGGCGAGCCGAATGTAACGGAGAAGTTGCTGACCGGCTATCAGGCCGCAGGAAAAACCTTCAAGGTTCATCTCGATGGCTATGGCCGGCGCGAGTGCTGGCCGGCACCGGCCCCGGCAAGCGCCAGGAGTTTTTCTACTGGACCGATGACGGCAACCTCGCCGGCCTGCGCTACGACCGTTGGAAGATGGTCTTCTTAGAGCCGGCGCGCCGAAAGTCTGGCGGTATGGAGATCCGCGATCCCGCTGCGCTTCCCAGCTCATTGACCTCAGGGCCGACCCGTTCGAGCGGGCGCAGACAGATGCGGGGGTGACGACAGATGGCGCGTCGGCGCGCCTCGCGCTCGTCCCGGCCCAGGCCTATGTGGCCAAGCACTTGCAGACCTACACCGAGTTTCCGCCGAAGGCAAAGGCCCGGCAGCTTCTCGCTGGACCAGGTATTGGCGAAATTGCACGAGGGTGGCGGCCCCTCACGCTGACGCGCCGAAGGATAGCCTTAACCCACTCACTGCGCCGCACCTACGCCATTCAGGTGCGGCGCGGGCAGGGCCA
>CAVYXF010000009.1:0-30063 GCA_963772335.1 uncultured Alphaproteobacteria bacterium
GAAGGCCAGCAGATCTTTTAAATTGATTGTTGGCCTGACGGCATTTCATTGTGCTTACACTAGCGACCGAGCCACGTCCAACGTGCAAGATCCATGCTCGATCTATGTTCGAAGCGCAACACCTCTCGCCGCATCACCGATCATCTTGCCTCCGGCCCAGGAACAGCCCGAAGCCGGCGATGGACAGGCCATACAGCATCACATCGGCGGACAGGACCGTGTCGGGATCGGTGGCCGTTCCCATGAGCGGTGTGATCATGAGCCAGGCCACGCAGAACAAGCCCGTCACGCCGCAGGCCATCAGTCCGCCATCGGCCGTCCGAGTGTGGCGGCAATCCAGATCCGCAGCAACGCCGAGGCCAGGAACAGGGCACAGAAGAGCGCGAAGGCCATTGGCGAGGCCGTCACGGCGTGACTGGAAAGCAGGCTTCCAAGGCCGATATAGAGCAGCCCGCTCGCGATCCAATCGAGATAGAGCGCCGGCCGGCCGATGCGGATGACGATGATGCACAGCATCGCGCCGCTAAAGATTGCGGGAAAGCCAGGACTGTAATCGGCAAGCCTGCTTCCGAAGATTGGGCCGGTCAGGCCCAGTGCCGCCAGGTTGACGACGATCGCGCCCAGAGCGACCAGCCGCATTCAGTCGGCGGGGCCCTGGAAGCGCCCCGCCGTTCGTGCTCGCTGGGCGCGGACGGCGGCCTGGATGCGCAGGATGTGGCCCGGAAGCCCATCGCGGAGGATGGGCGTTCCATTAGGCGTCCGGTTTTGAGGCGATCGGCGGACATCGATCGGCTCCTCACCCGTGCCCTGCGGTTGCGGGATGCTCCACATGGCCGGGCTGCCCCAGGCGGCCCTTGATCTTCTCGCGGGCGGTCTGGAACACGACATAGAGCATCGGGATCAGGAAGATGCCGATCGCCGTTGCCGCGATCATCCCGGCAAACACCGGCATGCTGACATTGTGCCGGGAGATTTCCGAAGCGCCCTCGGCCCACACCAGCGGCACCAGGCTGACGATGAAGGCCAGCGAGGTCATCATGATCGCACGGAACCGCAATCTCGCAGCCGTGAGCGCCGCCTCCATGATTGGAACGCCGCTTTCGCGCTGCTCCTTGGCGAACTCGACGATCAGGATGCCGTTCTTGGCCGCGAGCGCGATCAGCACGACCAGGCCGATCTGGCCGTAGAGGTCGAGCGCCAGCCCCGCCCACAGCACGCCGACAAAGGCGCCGAGCACGCCGGTTATCACCGAGAGCAGCACCGGGACGGGAATGGTCCAGCTCTCGTAGAGCGCCACCAGGAACAGGTAAGCAAACAGGACGGCCATGCCGAGGATGGCGCCGGTCTGGCCGCTGGCCCGCTGTTCCTGGAAGGCAGTGCCGGTCCATTCGAAGGCATAGCCCGCCGGCAAGGTCTTGGCCGACACTTCCGCCATGGCGGCCATCGCCTCGCCCGAGGAGACGCCTGGGGCGGCGCTGCCGTTGATGGTCACCGCCCGGTAGTTGTTGTAGCGGGTGATGACCTGCGGGCCGGTGACCGTGCGGACGGAGGCGATCGACCGCAGCGGCACCTCATTGCCGCTCGCGTTGCGGACCTTGATCTTCCAGAGATCGTCGATCTTGCTCCGGTCGGCGGCCTCGCCCTGGAGGTTGACCTGCCATGTGCGGCCGAACAGGTTGAAGTTGTTGACGTAAAAGCCGCCGAGCGTTGACTGCAGCGTGGTGAACACCTCGCTGACACTCAGGCCGAGCGCCTGCGCCTTGCCACGATCGATATCGAGGAACACCGACGGGTTCGCCGCTGTATAGGTCGAGAACACGCGGGAAAGCCGCGGGTCCGCATTGGCCGCGCCGACGAGCGCGCGCATGGTGCCGCCGATTGCCGCCGGATCGGCGCCTTGCAGGCTCTCCAGCATGTATTCGAAGCCGCCGCTGGTCGAGAGGCCGATGATCGGCGGCAGGTTGAAGGGCAGCACATTGGCGCTGCGGATCTGCTGGGCCGCGCCGAAGGTCTTGCCGATCAGGGCCTGCGCCGAGTCCGCCGCCGTCTGCCGATCCTCGAAGGGCTTCAAAACTGCGATCATAAAGGCGGAGTTGCTGGCCGAGACGCTATCGAGGATCGAAAAGCCCACCACGGATGCCACGTCCTGGACCTGAGGCATGCCCTTGAGGATCGCCTCGACCTGCTGGACGGTCTGGTCGGTGCGCGAGACCGAGGCGGCATCCGGCAGTTGCACCGCGACGAAGAACGCGCCCTGGTCCTCCTCCGGCAGGAAGCCGGTCGGGGTGCGCTGCGCGAGAAGCCAGGTTCCAGCGCCGAACGAGGCGATCAGTACCACCGAGAGGATGGACAGGCGCAGGGTCTTTGCGACAATCGCGGCATAGCCGTCCCGCACCGTGTCGATGCGGCGGGAAATCCAGCCCATGATCCCGCGCTTCTCCCCGGTATGCCGCAACAGGATGCCGCAGAGCGCCGGCGACAGGGTCAGCGAGTTGACGGCGGAGAACAGCATGGCGACGCTGATCGTCACCGAGAACTGCCGGAACAGCTCGCCGGAGATGCCGGAGATGAAGGCAATGGGGACGAACACGGACAGGAGCACCAGTGTGATGGCGAGGATCGGCCCGGTGATCTGCCCCATCGCTTTCTTGGCCGCCTCGGCCGCCGGAAGCGAGGGCTCTTCTTCGATGATGCGCTCGACATTCTCGACCACGACGATGGCGTCGTCGACCACGATGCCGATGGCGAGAACCATGGCGAGGAGCGACACGGTATTGGCCGAGTAGCCCATCGCCAGCAGGACCGCGAAGGTGCCGATGATGCTGACGGGGACGGCGATGAGCGGGATGAGCGTCGCACGCCAGCTCCCAAGGAACAGGAACACGACGATGCCTACGATGATAAAGGCTTCGATCAGGGTGTGGAGCACCACATCGATCGTCTCGGTGACAAAGGTGGTGGAGTCATAGACCGGGCGCAGCGTCACGCCCTCGGGGATGCGGGCCTTGACCTTCTCCAGCGTCTGGTTGACAGCGGTGGCCGTGGTCACTGCATTGGCGCCAGGCGACAGATAGAGGCCGATGCCGACCGTGGGCTTGCCATTGATCCGGGAATAGGTGTCCTCGCTCTGGGCGCCCATCTCGACGCGGGCGACATCGCGCACACGCAGCACCGACCCGTCCGGATTGGCGCGGAGCACGATCTCGCCGAACTGCTCGGGGGACGTGAGCCGGCCCTGGGTCTGGGCGTTCATCTGCAGGCGCTGGTCGTCGGAGATCGGACGGGCGCCGATGCGGCCGACGGGGGCCTGGATGTTCTGCGCCTGAACCGCCTTGATTATGTCCGATGGCGCAAGATTAAGGCCGACGAGCTTGTCGATGTCGAACCAGATCCGCATCGAGTAGTTCAGCCGGCCAAAGATCGTCGCCTGCCCTACGCCTGGCGTGCGCGACAGCTCGTCGAGGACGCTGATCGTGGCGAGATTGGTCAGATAGAGCTGGTCGTAATTGCCGGCCTCGCTGTACATCGCCAGGAATTGCAGGATCGACGATGACTTCTTTTGTACCGTCACGCCCTGGCTCTGCACTTCCTGCGGAAGCTGTGACAACGCGGTCTGAACGCGGTTGTTGACGTTCACCGTGTTGATGTCGGGGTCGGTGCCCAGCTCGAAGCTGGCGGTCAGCGTATAGCTGCCGTCATTGGCGCTGGTGCTCTTCATGTAGAGCATCTTGTCGACGCCGAGCACCTTGGACTCCAGCGGCTGCGCCACGGTGGATTCCACGACCTCGGCGGAGGCGCCGGGATAGATGGCCGAGACCGAGACCTGGGGGGGCACGATGTCCGGCAGCTGCGCCACGGGAATGCGCATCATCGCAAGACCGCCCGCGATGACCATGACGATGGCGATAACGATGGCCAGCCGTGGCCGGTCGATAAAGGTAGCGGAGAACATGGCACTAGCTCCTGTTGGCGAGTGTATCCGCGGTGCGGATTTTGGTGTCGACTGGCGCTGGCGCGACCTGCATGCCCGGCTGGACGCGCTGCACGCCTTCCAGCACCACATGCTCGCCGTCCTTGACGCCTTCGGAAATCACGGCAGTTTCGGCGCTCGACTGCCCAAGCTTGACGGCGCGCCGCTCCACCTTGTCGGCGGCGCCGACCACATAGACGAAATCGCCGCGCTGGTCGGACATGACAGCCTCGCGCGGCAGCGTCAGTTGCTCCACGGGCGTCGCCGCTTCGAGGACCACGGTGACGAACTCGCTGTCGGTCAGCTCGCGCAGCTGGCCGTTTCCCCCTTCCGCGCTGGTCAGCACCGGGTTCGGGATCGTGCCCCGCACCGCGAGGCTATCGGTGTCCTTACCGACGGTGACGTCGGCGAAATTGAGGGCGCCTGATGGCCCGTACACGCGGCCGTCCGGCAGGCGCAGCCTGATCGCCACCGCATTGAAGCCGCCCTTGGCGGCATAGCGGTTCCGCAGCTCCAGCGCCGTGCGCACCGGGATGGGGAAGGTGACATAAATCGGGTCCTCGCTGACGATCGTCGCCAGCACGCCGGAGCCGGGCCCGACCACATTGCCGACCGTCACGGCCGTGCGGCCGATCCGGCCATCGATCGGCGACCGGACTTCCGTATAGCCGAGATTGATCTGCGACTGGCGCTCGGCTGCCTGCGCGGATCTGACCTGCGCCGCCGCGCCGCGCTGGGCCGCCGACGCATCGTCGACTCGCGCCTGCGTGCCCGCCGGCCCCTTGAGGAGTTCCTTGGCGCGATCGAGCTGGATGTTGGCATTGTCAAGCTGCGCCTCTGCCTGGGCGACGGCCGCCTGCCTGGCGGCGAGGTCGGCCTGATAGGGCGGCTGCTCGAGGCGGTACAGCAGGTCGCCCTTCTTCACCTCGGCGCCCTCGGTGAAGAACTGTTGCTCGAGAAAGCCGCTGACGCGAGCCACGAGATCGACGCGATCGACGGCCTGGATGCGGCCCATGAAGTCGTAGCTGTCGGCGACGGGGCGGCGAACCGGCTCGATCACGCCGACCGGCGGCGGGCCGGACGGCGCCGGCTGGGACGAAGCCGGACCAGCCGCGCCCACCAGCAAAGCGGCGAGCCCGAAGCCGGCAAGCCGGTGAAACAGAGAATATGGCATGAATAACCTCCAAGTGTCGGACGGAGGCAACGTCGGCCGCTCAAAGCGGATCGAGAGGCGGGCCGCAGCCGTTGCGTCCAGCGCAAAACCTGCATCAAACGACGACGCGGCAGCAGTAATCAGCCGTAATCAGCCGTAAGCTTACGGCCGCCCTCGGCGCTCCAAATTCGGGCTCGCAGTCGTTGATCACGATGTATGTGGATCGGATGGACCGCTATCCCCGAGCAGCTGTAACGGGACGCATCGCGCCATAAACCGGCCGTCCGTGAGCGTTGCCGGTCGCGGATCAAGCGTTAAGTAGATTGAGGGTGAATGGGCTCCACTGCGGAGAAGCCGACCTAACGGTTTGTGCTCAGCCGGCCATACCGAGCGCAAACCTCGTCAAGCGCCGATTTTTGTGGCCTGCTTTGCAGGCTCGTCCCAATTTGATCTGCTCCGAGGCGCGGGCGGCCGATCCGGTCTCTCGCCGGCCGAGCGCGGTCAGTATGAACTGGGCGCTTTGATTAGCCGTCTCTTGCCGGAGGAAGAGCGGCCCAATTCTGGCGCCAAACGCGCGTGGAGATCTCGGTCCGGCAATCTCCACTCAGATCGGCCGGGTCGCGGTGTTTCCGGACTCTATCCCACGCAAGCCTATAGCCCCACAAGCCAGCAGCAGAACACGCCAGAAGTGTTGACGGGCCGCTTGCCAACGTAAAGATGCCTTGGTTAGCTACGCGGTGGAGCGTCCAAGTTTTTCTTGACTCCGACGACAATAGGCGGAGCTTTATATTTGGAGCGCTCCAATGGCGGATCCATTGATCTTTTTGAAGGATAGCGTGGCTGCCAACCATTGGTGCTTCCACCCCGCTCGTCGGGAAAGCTTTTTCAGCGCGTCTGGAGCGTTCGTGCCGAGGCTGATGGTTTGTTGCCGCTGAATTGTGCGCGCAGATAACGATCGGCGCACCTGAGATCGAGGAGCTGTGAAGAGCGATCGGACAGACGCCCGCACGCCTGTTTTCATCATGCCGACGCGCTCTATGCAGAGCGAAGTTACGCGAGCCCACGATACTGCAACCGATCACAACGCAGGTGGCACCCTTTGAGGAGAACATGGCTATGACCACCGATATCATCGACCAAACAGACCCTGAACAGTGGGACCCCAAGCTCGACGCAGTGATCGCGGCGCCCGCCAACCACAAGGTGGTGTTTGAAAACGATCGGCTGCGAGTACTTGAAGTGATCCTTGAGCCCAATGAGGAAGAGCCGACGCACCACCATCGCTGGCCTTCAGTCTTTGTACTCGACCAAGTGCAAGGGCCAATTCACGACATCATGCCCGATGGAACGATAGCGCCGCCCAATCGAGACATCATACAAGCGATCCAAGCGTGGGACGGTCAAGGCTGCCTCGTTGTTAACATGGCTCCCCAGCCGGCAGGTCGCGTGCTGAACGCCTCGGGCAAGACTCTGCATGGCATCCGCGTTGAAATGAAGTCGTAGTGCGGATAGCCTCTGTCGCCTAATAGGCTTGCATGTCTTCAATTCAGCGCGAAGCGGTCGTTAGAGACCGAGTGCCGAATGTCGCCTTCGGCAATTACCATCTTGGGCGCCAGGCGCTGTCGATGGCCGCTCTGAGGCGAGCCCGTGTGAAAACGTCGGGACGCAAGGATCGAGCAGACAGGAGTTGCCTGCACCCGCTGGCTCAGGCCGCCAGCGCTGTGCGCAGCTTCCCAATACCGAGTGTCGCCATGATCCGCCGGAGGTTATAGGCAAGTACATGCAGGCTCATTTCGGTTCGCACGGCTTTTAAGCCTTTGCACAGGAAGTGGGTTGCCCCCATCGAGGCTTTGATGGTCGAGAAGGGGTGCTCGGCAGTCTCACGCCGGATCGCCATGGCGTCGATTGCCTCCATTCGAGAGGTCATTGCCTCGACAAGGCTCTCGTGCTCCCAACGTCTGACGCGGCGCTGCTTTCCCGTCGTGCACTGACTTTTCATCGGACAGGTCGGGCAGGCGGTGCACCAGTAAGTGGACATGGTGAGATCGCCTTCCGTGCTGTCGTAGCGGTGCGTGAGGATTTGCCCGGCCGGGCAGCGATAGGTGTTTTCTTCAGGCAGATAGACGAACGCCTCCTTGCCGAAACGTCCCTCGGCTTTGGCGTTGGAGGTGTTCGTTCGGGGCGTGAGCGCAGTCACGCCAATGTCTCGGCAAGAGAGCAGGTCGGGGCCGCGATAATAGCCGGCGTCGGCAATGGCCTCGATCGTCTCGAAACCGAGGGCCTCCTTGGCCATCGCCGCCATCTTCGGCAACTGCCCGCGATCGACGACCTGGTTCGTGACCTCATGGGCAATGATGAGGTGATGCTCGGTGTCGACGGCGGTCTGCACATTGTAGCCGACGACACCGGTCAGGCGATCGCCGATCACCATGAGCCGCGTGTCGGGATCGGTGAGCGAAACCTGTTTGTCGGGCGCGGCGTCGACGGCGGCTTCCAAGGCCTTGAGCTTTTGCATCTGCGCTTTCAGCTGGACCAGTTTCTCGCGCAAACGCTTGCTGCCGGATTCCACCCCCATGCTTTCCTGGCGATCCGCAGCATCGAGCGCGGTCAGATAACGCGCAATCGTTTCGCTGAGGTGAGCCAGGCGCGTCTTCACCTTGCCCCGCGTGAAATTCTTGTCGCGGGCGTTCACACCCTTGAATTTACTGCCGTCGATGGCCGCAATCGGCCGCGTGAACAGGCCAAGATTGCGGCAGATGACGATGAACTGCGCGCAGGCCGCACAGATCGCAGCGCCATTGTCGCGCCGGAAATCGGCGATGGTTTTGAAGTCCGGCGCAAGGCGCCCGGTCAGCCACATCAGCTCGACATTGCGCTGGCATTCGCGTTCCAGCCGCCGGCTCGATTGGATGCGGTTGAGATAGCCGTAGATGTAGAGTTTCAGCAGCGTTGCGGGATGATAGCTCGGCCGACCGGTTGCAGCTGGCACGATCGCAAAGCCGAGCGCGCCAAGATCCAGCGCTTCGACGAATGCCTCTATGATCCGCGCCTGATTGTCCGCATCGACATAATCCTCCAAAGAGGCTGGCAGAAGAGAAGTCTGAGCGCGGTCCTCGCCCTGGACAAAGCGATGCATGAAACCCTCCTCGATGGAAGATCCCACGCTGCCATGATTTGGCGTTTTCACACAGCCTCAGGCGAATGCGGAATTGTGGCGATGCGCTCTCTGATTGCGGGGCGGCGAGAAATGTTGGATTGGTGATCGTCTGATCGTCTACCGAAACCTGCCATCAATCCGTGGTTGAGATTGAGTGAAAAGCGTCTCTGACTCGGGCCGGAAATGCACATGGCTCGAAAAGATCGAGATCATCTAGTGCGGCAATGGGTCATTCGCATCAGTCCGAAAAACTTTCATCATTTTTCATCGGCATTGGTACTTCGGCGTGCCAAGTCAACGACCTCCTCCTCGCTTGGAGGGGTCGCGGGGTGACGGCTGAGACACAGCGGTGTCTGCACCTTCACCGGTCGTGCGAAGCCTTCCGTATGCATGTAGAATTGCCCGCGGCCGAGACGCGGCACGTCGTTGCCTTCGCCGCCCTTGGCTCGCAGCAACTCTTGGACGGTGCCGATGGCAGTCGGGGAATTTTGCTTGCCGAACAGCTGCGTGGTGCAATTCGACAGGATCTGATGCGCGATGCCCTTAGGCATCTGGGTCGCGAAAATGAGGCCCAAGCCATATTTGCGCGCCTGCTGGGTGAGCTGCATTAGGCTGGGTTTCGAGACGCCACCCCCTTGGGACGGCACGAAGTTCTGCGCCTCGTCAATCACCAGCAGACCTTGCAGCGGGCGCTCCGATCGGGCGGGATGCCTCCGTATCCAGGCGAAAAGCGTCATAGCGAGTTGGTTGACGAAACTTTGCCGCTGCTCGTCGGATGGCAGCCCGGACAGGTTGATGACCGAGATGCACGTCTTGTCCGCGGCGCCATGGAACAGAGTTGCCGGGTCGAGCGTCTGCCCGCTCGCCGCCAGCAGAGGATTGCGCGCCATCGAGGACCGCAGTTGGTCGGCCATCTTCTGGGCATGCGCCGCGGCGTCGGTGATGTCGCCGGTCGCCGCGTCCGGCAGCTCCGACATGAGCATGATCAAATGGTCGAGCGTGCCCGCGCCATGCGTCGCGAAATACCGGACGGCGTGGGTGAGAACACCTTCGCGTAATTGCGCCGTCTGACCGCCGCCGGGGATGGCGTACGGCCGAAGCGTGGCGACGACCATCGAAACCGCGGCGCGAAGAGCGTCCGCATCGTCCACGACGGCGTTGAAGTCCGGGATCGGTGCAAGATTGAGGGGATTGCCGCGCGACAGAAGCGGCGTCCAGACCACAACCTCCACGTCTCGGGCGTAGCGGCGCGCCTTGGCCTCATCCTCGGCGCTCCAGGGATCGGGCGTCTCCGGCCAGGGCTGTCCGAGGCGGGCCAGATCGTTGTTGCAGTCGACGACTATGGCCGGAACGCCGAGAAGCGCCGCTTCCTCGACGATGCGCCGCACGGCCACGCTCTTGCCCGACCCCGAGCCCGCGATAATCGCGACGTGACGATTGAGGGCGAACAGGTCGAGCTGGACGAGCTGGCCGGCCGGAGTGTAGCCAATCGGGACCGTATCCCTGGGGGGCTCATCCCGTTGCTGGTCACCGCTCCCCGGTGGCGCTTCGGAAGAAGCGTCCGGCTCGGGCGAGTCGGTGGGGTGCGCCTGTCCCGGCGCCGCATGGCCTGTCCCGCCAGCCGGCTCGCCCGCCTCCGTCCCTTTGGTCAGCCGCGCAATCTGGAATAGATGCGTCCTGTCCAGCGGGCGGCGCGAACTCAAGCCAAGCCTCGAAGCCCTCCCGCTGCTCGGCTTCGAGCTGAAGCAGGGCCGAGAAGACCCGCATGTCCTGTTTATTCAACTCGACGAACACGCCGCCATCGGCCTGAAACTTCAAGATCAGCTGGGTGGTCCTGTCTCCCGCCGGAAGCGCCGGGCGGCGTAGCACGAACAGGCGGCGAAAGCCGATGTGTCGGTCGATGCCGGACTCGGTCATCGCCGCGCGCAGGCGGCTTTGAAACGCGATCGCGTTCGCACTCGTCACCGCGCGAAAGCTATAATGCTCCTCGCGAACCTCCTGCCGGTCGATCATGCGCAGGCGTGTATGCAGCGGTGGGCGATCGCCCTTGAAGTCGTTGTCCACCACCAGCTCGTGGCCACCATAACGCGAGTGGTTCTGCAGCACGTAGCAGCGCATCGCCGATTGTAGCAGCGGCCCCAGGAGTTCTTCACCCTTCTCCCTCATGGGGGGCTGCGGATCGGCGGACGATTGCAGTTCGGCGAACCGGCGATCCAGGGCGCCGAAATCGCCGGAGGGCGGCGGAGGCGTGTCGCTGGACCTGTCGCCTGGAAAGGCGGCCAGTTCGGAGACGGCGCGGTCCCGCAAGCACTTGCGGCGATGATTGTCGCACAGCTTCAACAATTCGCGGGGAAACAGACCAACCCCGCCTTGAAACATTTCCAGTCGGAATGGCCAGGTTTGGTAGGGCGGCCGAAAACCGATCTGGGCATAGGCGGGAGCGAGGCGCTTGGCCACCATGTCGGCAGCGATTTCGGCGTGCGCGATTGGGCGCAGGAGGATGGCTTCGTCATGGAAGCGGCCTCGCACCGCGCCAACGGTTCGCTCGATGATGACCTGCCACGAGGCTTCGACGCAGGACAGCACCGTCATCGTTCGGCGCGTGACGTCGCGCAGTTCCATCATGCCGCGCCCCAGCCCCTCGATGATCGACAGCGCTTTGCGCTGCTGCGAGGTGAGCGCCTCGCCAATGAGACCGGAGGCGAGATGCTGCTCGCTGACGATGGCGTCGACCTGGTCGATGGCGAGCATCGTCGGCCCTGTCAGGCTCATCAGCCAGGACAGCCCCTGCACGATGTCGCGCGGCGAGGCCTGCGCCTGCCGAAAGCCGAACTGGGCGACGAACTCGCCGTCCACCTCGATGCCTTGCAGCCAGTGATAGGCGTTATCAGCGGTGAGCGGATCGCGGGAGTGCAGCAGGATCAGGGCGCGCAGCACATGCTTATGGCGGAGAATCTCGGCGGCGTATTCGCGCCCCAGCTTGGAAATCAGGCTATCGGCGAGATGGATGAGCTCGTCCGGCGACGCGCCCGCTAGCACCGCCGCCGAGACTTGCGGCGCCATGCCCTCGGTCGCGACGCCGAGCAGCGTTGCCAGGATCGCCTCCGATTGCATCTGGCCATCGGGCATCCGGCGCTGAAACGAGCGAAGGTAGCTGAGGGCGGCGGTATCCCAGAAGTCCTTCACGTCGAGCAGGTCGAACATGATGAACCAGCCGCCAGTGCGCCATACCTGATGACGCATCGTTCCGAGAAGGTGCGTCTTGCCGGTGCCGGCCGGGCCGCAGATCACCCAGCCAAGCGGGGACGGCGCGCCGACCTTTCCGGTTCGAAGGTCGAGATCGTCAAGCAATTGCTCGACGATCTCCTTGTTGAAATCCGCAACATGGAATGGAGAGGTGCCCCAGACATTTTCGAGATGTTGCGTGTAATCAAAATCCGCGGCGCGAAGCGCTGCGAGGGGAAGATTCATGTCGCCAACTCATATTACGCAAAATTATTTTCCATATACACAATATGCCGCGTCGCAGGGCCGATTTTTATGGCCGCCTTCTCGTCGTCGGTCGAGAGCTGACGGGGATCATCCAGCGTATAGAGCGCGAGCTTGCCCTGTTGCTGCATGTCGAGCAGGATCGCGTCGAGCTTCTGCCGGGAGACGTCGCTCAGTTTGTCGCGCAGATGCGCGATGCGGACGCGCCGCGCCCAATGTCCTCCGGACAGCGAGAGATAGGCATCCGCGATGCGCTCGGGCAAGCCATGCGGCGCATCGGATGCGGTGGCATGGCTGTCGGCGGATAGGGCGCCCTTATCGCTCGCGACTGGCTGGCCGCCGATGATCTCGGCCAGCGCGACGTCGTTATTCGCGATATACCCCTTGAGCCGGATCAGCCAGGCCCGCAGGATCAGGCCCGCCGCGGACGAGCGCGCGCTGATCTCGGCGTCGAGATGGTCCGCCGCCCAGGCCCAGCCCTTGTCGGTCAGCTCGACCCAGAACGCCCGATTTTTTTGCGGCGCTACTGTCACCAAACCGGCCTCCTCCAGCCTATCGCGGCTCTGCTTCTCCAGTTTGGGCTTGAGGTCCTTCATCAGCCCGCCGCCGCCTTCGGCCACCAGGCCCCAAACGAACAAGACCTCCAAAGGCGATGGATCATACTGCATCGCTCGATCCTTTTATCCACCCCGAAATCCTGGCGAAATCTTACCAGATTTCGGATTTTGTTCATCGCTCCGCCAATGTCCGCGATGACCTCATCATGAGGCATGCGCAGCACCAGGTACCCCGAAAGTACAAGCTCGTAATCCCTGTGACGGTCGCGGGCAAAGGCTGTTTCGCTGGAATGCACGCCATAGCCGTCGATCTCCACCGCGATGCGCCCGACATCCCACAGCACGTCGATGATGTATCGCGTTCCGGCGACGGTCCGCACCGGTTGGTTGAAGGTGAATAGCGGCGCGAGTTCCATATCGGCGGTGAGCGCCCGCGCAAGCGTCTGCTCGGCCGGACTGAACGGATGAGGCCGCCCGATCACCGGCCAGAGCCATCGCGAAGCCGCTCGATCGGAGGCGGTGCCGTCGGCCGGTGGCAAGCGTGACGGAGGCTCGGGCGGCGGATCGGCCTGTTCGCCTGTCTGCGGGACGCGCACGAAAGACCATGCACCGTAGAGGATCGTCTCCAGGGCCGCATGCCGGCCAAGACGGGCGGGAAGCAAAACGACGATCGCCATCCCCCCATGACGCGCCAGCCAGTGCGTCGATTGGGCAAAGGCGCGCAACGCCTCGTCCGTGGCCCCTTCGTCCATCAGCCCAAGGACGAAGATCACGCTCCGACGATGGAGCGTGAGGCCGAGTTGGCATACCTGCTCCGCCTTGTCGAAATCGGTCAGCGTCGGCGAGCTCGAATTGACAACGCGCGAGACCGCCTTTCGCGCCCAAACCAGGGAGATTCGCTGATCGTGTGACGCGAGCGAGGCTAGTCGGGCATGCCGCGCCCGCACACCAGACGCACTGGAATCGTAAACGGAAAGATCGGCGCCATACCAGACGGGCCAAACACGCTGGGCCGCATCGGCCAGGGTCGCCACATATCCGTCGAGGAGGTCATGGAGCGACGAGGTTTGGATGCGGTCGAGCAGTAGGACGAACCGCTCCTGGTCGTCGTATTGTTCCGCATCCAGCCATCGGCGCAAGACGTCGATATCGATCCCGACGACCGTCGATACCGTGCCGTTCCGGGCTGCAAATATCGCCGTTTGAAGCGAACTTTCATCGATCCCATTATCGACCGGCATCATATTTCTTCGCCAATTGCTCCCAAGAAGTTGGAAGATCCGTTATGCGCTGCTTGCGTCGCGGGGTGGGCCTCGGCTTATCGAACGCAGCGCCTGCCAGACACTCGGCTCGGTAGAAGTCAGCCTCCTCCCGGAAGTCGAGAACCATACACCCAGCCTGTGCAAACTCCCTGAGAAATTCCCGCACCTGTTGCCTCACACGAGCCGAATTGAATTCCGATAGCGGCTTGGCGGAACGGGAAAGCTCTGTACGGCGCAATGTCATTAGATTTCTCTGTCTTCGAATTGTCCCTGATAGCCATCGGCGCGGCACTGATCGTAGCCTTTGTGGTGTGGTATCTGCTGCCCGCCCGGCGCCTCGCGGGCGATCTTAAGCAGCTGCTTTCGGCCCTGCGCGCGCTCCCTGACGCCGCCGATCCCGCGGAACTCTCCGTGAAGAGCGATACGCTGAGGCATCTGTGGAAAGGCTATACCGAGACACTCTTCGCTGAGACATCCATCGATGAGCACGGCATGGAGATCGCCGGCCGTTACCGGGCGACGATGCCGGCGGCGATGCACTTCAACAGCAACTCGATCACGGACGCACGGATCGCGGCCGAGTTCTTCCGGCATTTGCCAGGTCTTCTCACAGGCCTCGGCATCATCGGCACATTCAACGGGCTCATCACAGGCCTGCAGAAGGCCCTCCAGACGACCCCCTTGGCGGCGCAGCCACTCATGGAATTGGTGAGCCATGCCTTTCTATTATCGGCCTCCGCCATCTGCGCGGCGATGCTGATCACCCTGATCGAGAAGGCGCTCTATGCCTATCTCCACCGCCTGACGGATCAGATCGCCAGCCAGATCGACCGCCGCTTCCAGGCCAGCCTGGGCGAGGAATATCTCGAGAAGCTGGTCAAGTCGTCGGAAGCGGCAGTGACGAACTCCCAGCTGCTCAAGGACAGCCTCGTCGGCGATCTGGGCGACATCCTGGAGCGGCTCGCCGAAAAGCAGATCGGGGCGTCCGCCCGGCAGGGTGCCGTGCTCAGCGCTTCGCTACAGCAGCCCATCGAGGCGATGACGCGCGGTATCGAACAATTGAGACGAGGAAACGTAGATGCCATCGGCGTAGGCCTCCAGGACCAGATGGCCGCCTTCGCCGACAAGCTGGATCAGTTGCTCGGCGGCCAGGTGAACCAGGCGCGCGAACTGCAAGGCCAGACTCTGGCGGCGTTGGAGAAAGCGACGGCCGCCTTCGAGGGCATGGCGCGCACGGTCGGCACGGCTGGCGAGGATGCCACGCGCGTCATCGCGGAGCGCGTCGAGACGGCGATTGAGGCGCTGGCCGGTCGCCAGGAGCAGACGGCCGACGCCATGCGCGGCCTCATGGACGACGTGCGCGTCAAGACCGAGCAGTCGCAGGATGGGACTCAGAAGCACCTCGCGGAGCTTCTTGAAGCGCTTGGCGAACAGGTGGCGAGCACCGTGGGGAGACTTCACCAACAGGCCGAAGCGGCGGAAAATACCGCTCGCGCGCGCCAGCAAGAGCTTTCCGAGGAAGCGCAGAGCTTCATGCAGCAGCTCGCCGGCGCGGTCCGCGAGCAGACGCAGGCCATCGAGCAGGCGACATCAGCCATGCGCGGGGCCGTCGCCGATATGGGCGCCTCCGCGACCCGGAGCCTTGCCGCCGCTGGCGAGAGCGCGGATCGCATGACAGCCGCCGCCAGCGAGTTCACCCGGACGGGCGCGCAGCTCACGGGCGTCTTCGAGGGGGCACGGGGCGTTTCACGGCATCTCACCGAGACGGCCGAGGCGCTGCGAGCCACGAGCGGCGACATCGCCCAGATCGCCGCCGACTATCGCGGCGCCCGCTCCGATTTCGCGGAGACTGTCGAAACCCTGCGCCAAACCATCGCGACTGCTCAGCGCGACGCCTCGATGACGACCGCCATAGTCGAGACTATCCATCAGGCGACGGAGAAGCTGCGCACCGCCCAGGGCGAGGCGGACGCCTATCTTCAGCAGCTTAACGTGGTCTTTACGCAAGCCTATCAGCATTTCAGAGAACAAATGCTCGAAACCGTGCGCGGCACCGCCACCGAGTTTCATAAACATCTCACGACATCAACCGGTCAGCTCGCTGATGCGGTGGAGCTGCTCGGGGATGAACTCGAACGCATCGGTTCCGCCTCGAGGGTGCAGTGATGCTCACCCGGCGCATCGTGCTTCCGCGCGGCGGGCGGGACGAGGGCGAAAAGCCCTTCTGGATCTCCTTCGCCGATCTGATGTCCGCGCTGATGGTGCTGTTTCTCGTGGCGCTAACCATCGAGCTGAACAAGGCGAACGAGCAGAGGGAAATAGCGGAGCGATCGCGCATTGAGGCGATCGAGCAAAAGGAGAAGGCCGAGCGCTCCCGCGAAGTAGCCGAGGCAGCCCAGCGGCAACTCGAAAGAGAGCGCGAGGAGCTGGCGCGCACGAAGGCGGAGCTGGAGGAGGAAAAGCGCAAGCGGGATGATGGCCTCGCCAAGCGCAAGCAGGAGCTTGCCGAACTCACCAGACGTATCAGGGATGCGGTCGCCCCTCACCAGCACGAAGGCGTTACGCTGAAGGGCGATGGCACTGTGATCGATTTTGGGCCTCGTGCCCTTTTCCAGCTAGGCCAGCACACGCTGACGGCTGAGCAGATCAATACTCTCAGGAAGTTCGCGCCGGATCTTCTTCAGGCTGTGCGCTCCGATGTAGGGCAGAAGTGGCTGCGCCGGATCGTGGTCGAGGGCTTCACCAGTTCCGACTGGACCTATCTGCAAAACCTCAATCTCAGCCTGCAACGCAGCGAGCGCGTCCTGTGCGCGCTGCTTGCGGAGAGCTGGGAGCAGGCCAACATGCCCGTCAATCCGGCCGCGCCACTGGCCCCGCTCAGCGAGCAGGATCGCAGCGATATCAAGCGCCTGTCGCTGGTGGGCGGCTATTCCTCGAATTCGGCGAAGGAACGGCCGGAAGACAGCCGGCGCATCGAGTTGCGCCTGGAGTTCTTCCAGCAGGAGGAGCTCGACGCGAACGGCCGGCCGCCTCGTCCAGCGGTCAAGGAGTTACCCACCGGAAAATGCCCGATCTAACGTAAAGCCCATGGACGCCATTAAGTCGCTCAGCCGCATGTTGTCCCAGGTAAACCACACGCCGATGCCGCCCCCGGTGGCGCACCTCTCGGCGTTCGCCGCAACGCACCAGCAGATCGAGGCGCGTCTCAGGCGCAGGTTCGGTGCGAGCGTCCGGCGTGAGCGCTCGGTGGATTTGATCGAGCGCATGCGGCGGGCCGTGCTGGCCTGCCGTGATGGCGCGGCGCTGAACACACGCGAATTGCGGCTCGCCTGCGCTGGCTGCGCCATGACATTCGAGCCCGGCCAATATGTGCTGCTCGACGACCGGCCGGTGCTCTGGCGGCTCCTCTCGCAGGTGGAAGCTGAGGCCGGCCACACGCGCAGCTTCGCGCGCCTATATGGCCAGTTGCTGCGGGCCTATTTCGGCGACGCCGATCGCACCACAGGCGGCCGTGTCCGGCGCGAGCCGCTGCGTGTCTTCCTGGCCGGCTATCGGAGTGCAGCGCTCGCCACGGTATCCCGTCCGTCCTGGGCGCGAGCGGTGGCCGACCATCCCGACCTCACCGAGCCCAAGCCGGAGGCCGCCTTCGTCGAGAGCCTGCTCGCGGGCGAGTTTTCCGATTTCGAGGCCGTCGCGGACAGCCTCGGTCTCATGGGCGAAAACTGGCTGAGCCATGCGGTCGTTGTCGCCGCCGCCGAGGTGGCGACACAGGCCGGCGACCGAACCTTCAAGGCTCACCTCCCCGACATCCTGGACATCATCGCGTATAAGCGCTTCGCCGGTCTGCGCGACGAAATGCTGGCGCGGCTGATCGAGCGCTATGCCCGGTGCGAGACGCGCGAGGACCACCCCGCTCTACGCGACCGCGCGGTTGCCGTCTGGAAGAACCCCTGGCTGCCGCTGAACGCCGCCGCCTGGGGCCGCGTGTCCGAGCCCGCACGGCAGATGGTGATCGGTTGGCTGAAGCTGAACTTCGTCTCGGAGTTCTTCAATCGCCTCGCCGAGGGCGGACAGGGCGATCCGGCCCGCTTTGAATTCTGGCGCCGCTATCTCGACCAGATCGAGGATATGCATTTCCTGCTCGGCCGGGGTATGAGCGACTTGAGCGATCCCGATATTCGCGCCTTGAGGGCGCGGCTGGACGGGCGGCTGCTGAGCCTGACAAGCACGGACGGCGCGCTGGATGCTTTCGTGATGACGACCAAGAATGCGGTCATTGTGGAATTCGGCCGCAACGGCAATGCTGGCTACGCCTACCGGAAAAACGCGGTACCGTTTACCCTGGAAGGCAAGGCGCGGATCGTCGCTGACGACCTGAGAGACCGCGAGAAAGCGGTCTGGCTGAAACACCAAGCCGGATGGCAAAGTCGCTTCGAGACGGAGTTGATGAGGCATTTCAGCCTTTCGCCAGACAGCGCCGCAAGACGGCCCCCTTTCGCCGAAACGCCGCCGCCCAACGCGCAAGCCAGGCGCGGCGCGTTCAGCGAGGCGGAATTCCGCGACCTCGTGCGACGCGAGAACCTAACGTCGCAGGATCATCGTCCCAAGGGCGGCAATCTCTGGGTTCTGGAGGAGCGGCCCAAGGCGAGCGTCCTCGACCAGCTCCGAGACTGGGGTTTCAAGCATAAGCCGGACCGCGGCTGGTACCTCAGCGAGGGGGGGAAACGCACGTGACCACAACCGACTGGATCAGCTTCACCGACGACGTGGTGATCAGCCAGGCGCGCCCCGACGACGCGGAGAACGCCTACCTCCTCTCGGCACTGGCCGATACCGGAAGCTTGCAGGAGCAACTGATCGACGACGGCTATGCGGCGACTACGGCCAGGGGCACGGAGATTCCCTGGGAAAGCGTGTTCGCGCTCCGGGAAGATCCGAACTATGCCACCAGCTTTCACCTGCTGCATCTGCCGCCCGAAACGCCGCTCACGTGGCGGCTCACCTCGCAGAACAGCCTGACAGATCAGAAATTTGCCATTACACTTGCGGGCGGCATGGAGCACGGCAAGCCCGTGACCCTGCAAGGCCGCAAGGGCGCCGTGGTCCAGATCGGCGGCGCGCTGCGGCTGCTGAGCCGGCCATCGTGGCGTCTCGCGCATCTCGTCGGCCGGTTCAATGGCCGCGCGCCAGCCGACCGCAACGAGAATTTCCATCGCCGGCAATGGGGCACCATCCGTCGGGCTGCGCTGGAGGCGAAGGCCGACCTCGGCGACTTCCTGCGCCGCACGGTGGTCCTCACGCCGGAAAAGCTGCGCCTGGAGATGCGGAAGGCGACCGCCGGCGGTCGCACCGTCACGGAGGTGATGCCCACATTCGAAGGCGCGCCCCCCGGCTGGCTCGATGCCTTAGACGGCGCACCTCAGGTGCGGGAGCGCTACGACGTTCGCGATGCCGATGGCATCGTCCAGGTGATGACGACGCCGCAGATCCGCTCGGTGCTCTCACAGATCAAGCGCTGGCCCGGCCGGCGCGTCGCCGGGGCGCGCGCCGAGGCCTTTCTGCGCAACCCCTTCGCCGCGCTCGGCCCCGATGCAACCGAAGTGCTCGACGAGAGCCAGGTCGCCGAGGCCAAGCAGTCGGCGGGCATCGCGTTCCAGCGCTTTCGCCCGCATATCGTCACCGACGCGGCCGGGTTTCCCAGCGAGATCGGCATCGACATCGACTATGACGGTGCCTCCACCTACCGTCCCTTCGCCAACGACGCGGAACTGCAATCCTTCGTCGCCGGCCTGGAGCAGCGCCTCGGCGGGGGGTTGCAGCTTTATGGCTGGGAGGGCTATGAGTTCGAGCTCGATGGCGATGCGACCGGCCACCTGGCGCGCCTGAAAGCCGCGCTCGCGGAACGCTCCAAGCCACCTATTCTCATTCAGCGCGACGGGGTATACGACCTCAGCCGCTACTCCTCCCGGATCGCCGGCATCGGCGACGACCACCCCTATATTTCCACCTACATCGTCAAGCGCCAGGACAAGGACGGCTGGTTCCCGGACAACCTGCTGGTGCTGGTCGAGCTGCCGGGACGTGACGCCCTGACACCGATGTCGGCCGAGGAGTTCACACGCTGGGAGGAGGACATCGCGAGCGCCGAAGCGGCGGGCGCGGAAACGATCGCCGTGCCGGGCACGCGTGACGAAATCCCGATCGCCCAAGCGCGCGCCGCCGCCGACGCCATCAAGGGGCCGCTTCACGCCGACGCCCCGCCCGTCGATGCCGAGCCCGCCGAACGCCCCGCCAAGCCCGATCAGGCTCAGCAGTCGGCCAAGGCTCCCACGCTCATCCTGCGCGGCAATATCGATGCCATCGAGCATCCCGAGGCGCCATCTCTCGGCGCCCTGACAGGCCCGGCCGAACTGGAGCGTCCTCGGCAGCTCAATCCCGAGGTCAAGCTGCGCGACCATCAGGTAGAAGGCATCGCCCGGATGCAGCGGCTCTTCCTGCATTCGCCCGAGGACTGCCGGGGCGTGCTGCTTGCCGACGACATGGGGCTCGGCAAGACCATCCAGCTCCTGGCGTTCATCGCCTGGGCCTTCGAGCGCTTCCCCGACCTGCCACCCGCGCTTGTCGTCGCGCCCGTCTCGCTTCTGGAAAACTGGCGCCGAGAGATCGGCCAGTTCTTCCGGCCTGGCAGCCTGCCGGTGTTGACCGCCTATGGCGAGGGCCTCAGGCCCATGCGCATCCCGCGTGAGCAGATCGACGACGCGCTGCGCGGCGAGGGGCTGGTGCGCTTCCTCAAGCCGGGCTGGCGCGGACAGGCGCGGATCGTGCTCACCACCTACGAAACGCTGCGCGACCTGGAGTTCTCCTTCGCGCAAGAGAGCTGGTCGATCATCGTTTGCGACGAGGCGCAGAAGATCAAAAATCCCAACGCCATGGTCACGCGTGCGGCGCAGAAGCAGAATGTGCGCTTCCGTGTCGCCTGCACCGGCACCCCCGTCGAGAATTCATTGGCCGATCTGTGGTGCCTGTACGATTTCGTGCAGCCGGGGTTCCTCGGCGCGCTGAACGTGTTCGGCAAGATGTACGGCCGCCCCGTCGAGGAATTGCACGAGGAGGGTGCCGAGCGGCTCGCCGAGTTGCGGGAAAAGATCGCCCCGCTGCTCATCCGGCGCACGAAGGCCGATGTCGCCAAGGACCTGCCGCCCAAGATCGAGATCGAAGGCTGCCGCGTACCGATGTCGACGGAACAGCGCCAGCATTATACTGGCGCCTTCCAACTCGCCTTGCGCCCAAGCGCCGATGAGGGCGCGGCCCGGAAAGGCGCCCACCTCGGCATCCTACAGCGCCTGCGGCTGATCTGCGCCGACCCGCGGCCCTATGGCGTGGAAAGCTTCGTGCCCGAGCCGCTCACGGACTATCGGCGCAAGGCCCCCAAGATGGATTGGCTGCTGAACACGCTGGACGACATCCGTCAGGCGCGGGAAAAGGCGCTCATCTTCGCCGAGCACCGCGACGTGCAGCGCATGCTGCGCCACTACATCGAGAGCCATACCGGCTATCGCTGCGATATCGTGAATGGCGACACCGCCGTCTCCAGCAAGGCGGAAATGAGCCGGCAGAAGAAGATCGACATCTTCCAGGCGACCGATGGCTTTGCAGCCATCATTTTGTCGCCGCTGGCGGTCGGTTTCGGCGTGAACATCCAGGCGGCCAATCACGTCATCCACTTCCTACGCCACTGGAATCCCGCCAAGGAGGATCAGGCCACCGACCGGGCCTATCGCATCGGCGCGACCAAGCCGGTCTATGTCTATTGCCCGCTGACCGTCGCCGACAACTTCAAGACCTTCGACGTCAAACTCGACGAGTTGTTGCGCCGCAAGCGGGCGTTGGCGCGGGACACGCTCGCCGGCACCGGACCGCTGTCATCTGCGGATTTCGACCTGCGCGAGCTCATACCCCCCGAGGCGCCCACTTTGCGCGACGAGCCGATCACACCGGATCGCCTGGGGTCGATGGACTGGGTATTTTTCGAGCATTTCGTCGCCGCCCTCTGGCGCGCACAAGGCTACACGCGGGTTATCACGACACCCGGCTCCGGGGATGGCGGGGTCGATGTCGTGGCCATCCGCGGCACGGAGGGCGCGCTCATTCAATGCAAGTCATCAAGCGTCGAGGGCTATCGCATAGATGGCAATGCCGTGCGGCAGGTCGTGACCGGCGCGGCAAGTTACCAAGCCAGCTATCCCGGCATTCGCTTCGAGCAAATCTGCGTAACCAATCAGGCCTTCATGCCGGAAGCGCACCGCCTCGCCCGTGAGAACGGCGTCACTCTCCTGGAGCGCGACGCGCTCGCCGATCTGCTGCGTCGGCATCAGGTCAAGAGAATGGATGTGCAGCGGTAGTGCTTTGCGTTGCAGTCGGAGTGCAGCCGCACAGATCAACTGCGTGAGTTTATCAGATCTCGGCGGTTCCAGGGAGATAAGCCGACTTTCCCACGCACCGCGACTGCTTGCAGGAACGCTCGCCGTACTCGCGTACACGGGATTCCGGAATCGCCTCGGAGCCGACGTTGGTGCTTAGCCCATTGATGGAAAGCGCTCAGGGTAACGTGGGTTCGCCACCGCGTTCGTTTGGTCCGCGGGGTTACCAGCGCCAGTTCCGGGCTGATGCATTGATTTGCACCCGTCAGGCAGGCTCGGATGCATCCGGGCGGGGTTGATTGATCTGCTCGCGCGCATAGCCTGCAAGCGATGCGTAGCCATGCACGATCGCCTTGCGCTCCTCGTCGCTCGCCACTTTCTCAATATCACCGAAGCCATCCGGCGCGCGGCTTTCCACCATGTCGATGACGCCTTCCGGTCCGCCCTTGCGATTGGACAGCACGATCTCGTCCGTCAGCGGCCGGCGCTCGGCGTCATAGGCTGCCAGCGCCTCAGCTGCTGGTGCTCCCGATGCAAGATGCCGAGCCAGCGAAGCTGCATCGAGGATCGCCTGGCCCGCTCCGTTGGAGCCGACGGGATACATCGGATGGGCGGCGTCCCCCAGCAGCGTCACGCGCCCGAATGACCAGCGCGGCAGGGGATCTCGGTCGCAATTGGGGTATTCGAAGCAGGTCCCAGTCGCCTCGATCAGCGCCACCGGGTCGACGAAGCTCAGACGAAACTTGTCGCGCACGAAGGGCAGCACATCATCGGGCAGGCCGGAGCGGTTCCAGTCCTCCCGCCTCAGCGGTGGCTGGCCCGCTTCGCCGATGCGCGCCATGACAGCCCAATTGGTCAATCGCAACTCCGGCCTGGTATCGTCGCGGTGAACGGGGGAGAAGACGAGCTTTGCAGCGCTGCCGCCTGCGATGACCATGGTGCGGCCGCCGCGATAGACCGGCCAGTCGGTTGCTCCGCGCCACAGCATATGGCCGCTCCAGATTGGCGGCCCCTCCGCAGGGTGCAGGATGGAGCGGACCGCCGAGTGAATGCCGTCGGCACCGACCAGCACATCACCCACCACTTCCGTGCTTTTGCCGGTCATGCCGCACGCGAACCGCGCCACGACGCGACCGCCGCGCTCGGCGAAGTCGACCAGCCGATGGTCGGTATGGATATGCGCTCCGCCGAGCCGTTGGCCGGCTGCCCGGTGAAGCACCCCGAGCAGCTTGCCCCTATGCATGCCGAACTGCGGCACGTCGTAGCCGGCGTCTCTCCCGCGCGGCTCCCGCCATACGATCTGGCCGAAGCGATTGGCGTAAACCAATTCGCGTGTGCGGATACCGATCCTGTCGAGCGCCGGAAGCAGACCAAGCGCTGCAAGTTCCTTCACACCGTGCGGCAGCACGGTGAAACCGACGCCGAGCTCACGAATTTCCGGGGACTGCTCGAACACGTCAGCCTCGATGCCGACGTCATGCAACGCTAGCGCTGTCGTCAGGCCGCCGATCCCCGCACCTGCAATGAGAACTTTCATGGCCGCCACTCCATCGGGTTACCGGTGGCGGCGATGATGTTCTTCCTTCGCCCGTTGGGCGGCCGCCCTCTCGGCGTTTCTAAAGGTTCCAATAAGCAAGCGACGCCGCTCATGCTCCTCCCGCGCGCGCTGGGCTACAGCTCTCTCTGCAGACCGCGTGATTTCTCTCCGCCGTTCAGCATTCTTGCGGGCCTTCTGCACCGCGCTTCCTGCCCGCCCTTGCGCACCGGCCGTGGTGCAGGCGCCGGTTATGGCGAGCGATGAACAGATGAGGGCGGCGCTAAGGAGCATGGCGACCGGTCCGGCGCGCCTGCGACGTGCCGGCCGAGCAAATTTGGCATTTTGCGTTGGCGTTTCGGTCTGCGATGCCGACGTTGCCAGCCGGCGTTTGATGCCGATCGTCATCATGATCACGTCTCCTTTGCATAGTCGGATTGTATCGGTGCAAGGCCCCTAACCCTTTGCGCCTTAGGGCGAACTATCGGGGATGGGTTCGCTGGCCGGCGTTCCCATCGCTGGCGCGTGGCGAGGCGCTAAGATCAGATAGGCCGCGCAGATGAGAGCGACGAGATTTGCTCCGTAGTAGCTGGTGGCGGGTGCCAGGTTGAGCACGCCGAGCATGCTCGCCGTCCCGATGGAGCCATTCAGGGTGAACACCGTGCCCGTGCCGCTCCGCACCATCACAAGCACGAGGCTGACCCCATCCCCCATGGCGTAGGCGAATACGCCCGGCAGGATGAACACGGGGACAAGGCAAAGCTGGTGAACGAGACTGGCGAACACCCCGCCGGAGCGGCCCATCCAGATCAGGATGGAGCCGATCAGACCCAGGAGGTAGATCAGCGCAAACGCGCCAAAAACCAGCTTCTCCGACGGGGCGAACTGGCCGAGCTGCCCCTGCCTTAGCAGCTCGGCGAGCCTGGTGAAGAGCAGCACCGCGCCAACCACCTGCAGTATCGCAATAATCAGGAGAAAGTACCGGCGCACATCGGCCTCCTATCTCGGGATTTGGGCAAAGGGAGGCCCTTGCGCGCAGAGCGTATTGCTCTGCCCGTCATCGTCAATGTTTCGACCTCCTGAACGGCAGGGCGCCTATTCCACGCCGCTCGAGCCCTTACGGTTTGCGGCCGATCACGGCGCCATTTGCGGCGGGTGCCTCGAACCGCACGGTCTCGACGTGCCGGAATCCGGCCTCCTCGAGCCATGCCGAATACTCGGCCGGCGTGTAGTTTCGCCCTTCTGTCTCGATCAGCATGTTGAGGCTCATCAGCGCGGCCGGCGCTGGTCCGGTCTTTTCGTCATTGACGAGAAGCTCGCTGATGACGACGGCGCCGCCGCTCGGCAAAGCCTCGAAGGAGCGGCGCAGCAGCGCGCGGTTCTTCGCCTCGTCCCAATCGTGCAGGATCATCGACAGGAGATGCACGTCATGATCCTTCGGGAGCCGCTGGAAGAAATTACCGCCGGCGGTGTCGATCCGGTCGGTCAAGCCGGCCTCGGCAACCTTTTTCGCGGCGATCATAGCCACATGCGGCAAGTCGAACACGGTCGCACGCAGCGCCCCATACTGTTTGCAAAGCTCGATGTCATACGCGCCCGATCCACCGCCGATGTCCAGGAGGCGGTGGAATTGCCCGAAATTCACCGCTTCGCCGAGCTTGCGCGCGGTCATTGTGGAAAGCGAATGCATCGCCTCCCAGAAGGTCGCCAGCATCATCGGATCCTCGCCATCGAACATTGAGGATCGCACGGCCGGGTCCCATGTGGTTGGCCGGTTCGTGCGCAGCGCCTCGATCAGTTTGCCCCAGCCCGGATAGAGCCGCTTGTCGGCCATCTGCACGAAGCCACCGAAGTAATACGGTTTCCCGCGCACGAGATAGGCTTCGCTGAGCGGCGTATTGCGATAACGGCCGTCCGCTTTCTCAAGGAGGCCGAGCGCAGCGCAGCCCGTCAACAGCATCTCGGCCGGACGTGGATGAAGGCCGAGCGAATCCGCCAGCTCCGCAACCGTGGTGCCGGGGCCGCCGGCAAGGCGGCTGAAGAGGTCCAGCTCGTGCGCGGCGGCCAGGGTCTTGAAGGCCCAGAAACCGGTCGAAAGCGCCATGAGCGGGACCGCGGAAGGAACCCCCTGCGCGGGGGCGTTCGGCAGAATGTTCGGATGCGTGACCGGAGGCGATGTCCGTGCATGCTGACTGGTCATGATCACCTCTCTTTCAGATCGGCGGCGACATCGTCGCGAAATGCGCTATTTGGCTGACGGCGGCCGCAATGCCATGACAGGAAGCGGGGGGCGCTCTTTGGGGCCAAAAGGGCCTGGCACCGGATTATGGAGGGGTGGCAGGCTTCGCAGATAATCGGCGATCGCTCCGGCGTCGGCATCGGTGAGGATGGCGAGCGCCGGCCAGGGCATGATCCGGGACAGAAGTCGTCCGTCTGGCCTCACGCCCGTCCGAAGGGCGGCGATGATCTCGCCGCGGCTCCAGTCGCCCAGGCCCGTTTCCTTATCCGGGGTGAGGTTCGGACCGACGAATGTTCCCGTGTTCCCGACCTCGAAGCCCACATCAGAACCACCCAGATGCCGCGACATATCCGGCTTGCCAAGGAAGTAGCCGGGCGTGTGGCAGTCATTGCAGCCAGCGATCGAGGCAAGATACTTGCCGCGAGCGATCTGCTCGGCGGAGGGCTGCTGCGCGGCGGCGCAGTCATTCCAGGAGAAGGCGGCCAAAACCCCGAGAATCAGAAGTGGTTTGCTCATGATCGACCTCGACTGCTGCTCACAGGTTGCCTCGCCGATCTCGCGGCAAGGTCTTTCCGGATGCCGTTCTTTCGATTGGCATTCCATCGCCAATCGTTAAACGTCATAAGAGGCAAGCAACAGGGCCACTTCCAGCAACTTATACTGGTCCATTCCGCTTAGGTCTTGGACGGTGCTGTACCTGGTCCAGCTATGTCGCCATTCGGAGAGTTGCGCGCGAGCCGGCCGACACCACCGCGCCGATTGCACGAGCCAGGAGGCGAACGGCTTCCTCGATCTCGTCCGTCTCGATATGTCCGTAGGAAAACACCAACCCGTTCAGATCCGACGGAGCGACGGCATAGCGCGTTATCGGGTAGATCCCGACTCCCATTTCTGCCGCCGCTTTCGCGACCTCCTGCGCATCGATCGAGGGCGGCAGGATCGCTGACAGGTGCAGACCGGCCACGGGCCGGAGCGGTCTGAGTTGGCCGGCGCAATGGCGAGCGATCGCATTCAGAAGGACCAATCGCCGTTTCTCGTAGACCTTGCGCATTTTGCGAACATGCGTCGCGAGATGGCCCTCCGCGATGAAGGCCGCGAGTGTTTCCTGATGCAGCCAGCAGGCGCCGCCGCTCACCTGTCTGACAGTCACCAACGCCTTTCGTGCCCAGGCCGGAGCGACGATGAAGCCGAGACGCAGCTCGGGGAGGAGGCTTTTGGAGAACGTGCCGACATAGATGACGGACCCATTCCGGTCCAGCGTCTGCAAGGCCTCGATCGGTTTGCCAGCGAAGCGGAATTCCCCGTCGTAATCATCCTCGATGACCACCGCGCCATTGTTGTCAGCGAACGCCAGGAGCGCCGCTCTTCGGTGCGGCGGCATGACCACGCCAAGCGGCCATTGATGCGATGGCGTAACCCAGACGATGCGTGCGGCCGCAGGCAGACCGCCCACCACCAAGCCTTCCGCGTCGACGGGCACGGGCACGACTTGCGCGCCTGCGGCGGCAAAGGCTGTTAGGAGGGGTGGATAGGTTGGGTTCTCCAGCGCGACCATTGTGCGCTCGGCCCTCACCAGGATACGGGCGATCAGGTCGAATGCCTGCCGCGTGCCGGCGGTGATGATTACATCCTCCGCCGTGCAGGCGACGGCGCGCGTCAGCGACACATGCTTGGCGATCGCTTCGCGCAAGGCCAATCGGCCGCCGAGCGCGGTCGTGGCCACCTCCTCCTTCGATAGATCGTGCAGCACCCGGGCGGAAAGCCGGCGCCAGATGCGAATGGGAAAGTGCCGCTGGTCTGGAACACCGCGGCGGAAATTGAATCGGCCAGGGTCTTCCAGCCCGAAAGCGGGATCATAGGAGCAATCTCGCCAAAACGGCGCCAGTCGCTCGTCGGCCTGATCGGCCGCTACCGGTGTCGCGTTGTCAACGAGAGGTCGCGGCTGTTCTGCGACGAATGTCCCGGCGCCTTGCCGGCCAACGAGATGACCTTCGCTCAGCAAGAGGTCGTAAGCCGCCACCACGGTATTGCGCGAGATGCCGAGCCGTCCCGCCATTGTCCTTGTCGAAGGCAAGCGCAGGCCAGGTTTCAGCCGTCCGTCGAGGATCGCCGCGCGCAGCTGCCGCTGCAATGCTTCGGAAAGATTGCCAGACCCCCTTGGGGGGAGTCCGATCGCCAGTTCGAAAATCGGGTCCATCGGAAATGCTCGGAGGCCCGCCGCTCTTTTGGTTCCGGCGCAAGGCCGCTCTGTATTCGGTTTAAAACCGCTTGGGTGGCTGGAGATCCGGCATTCCCATTCCGCAGATGATTTTATTGTGCGTGCTGGAAAGGCGCTGGTGGGGTCTGTAGGCGCACACGATCTAAAGTCTCCCGAAGGAAACACCTTGCCAAACCCACCCGGCCTTGGTCACGGCCTCCTGCAGCGGCGTGTTGATTTCCGCGATCGAGAAATAGCCTTGCATCAAATACAGGCCGCTTTCAGTTGCGCGCCAAGGAAGTCGGCGAACAGCTGGACTTTGGTCTGGGGGATCTTTGTCGGCTGTAACACCGCGTAGATCGGGATCCGGTCGGGCTCGAATTCGGCAAGGATGATCTCGACCTCGCCCCGCTCCACCAGTCCGTGGATCTGCCAAAGCGGTGTGAGGCCAAGGCCCATGCCGCACGCCACGGCGGCATGCAGCGCGGCCGTGCCGTTGGTCCTGAAGCGGCCTCCGACGCGGACCGGGCGAACCCGTCCATCGATCCGCAATGGCCATGCCTCATCACGCGCTTCCACGAGGCGGATGACGCAGCGATGCTTCGCGAGCTCGTCAGGATGCTCTGGCCGGCCGTGCCGGGCAAAGTAGGCCGGGGCGCCGAACACCACGACGCGGAGATCGCCGAGGCGCCGCACCTTCAGATCGGAGTCCGGCAGATCGCCGATCCAAATCGCAAGGTCCAGCCCCTCCTCGAGAAGGTTCGCGCGGGCGTCGGAGACCTTCAGGTCGACCTCGATCTGCGGATAGCGCTCCATGAAATCGCAGATTGCGGGCACGACGTAAGCCGGCGCGAACAGCACGGGCGCAGCGATCTTGAGCAGGCCGGACGGCTCGGTGCGCTTGCTGGCGGCCTCGGCTCTGGCCTCGATGATTTCCATGAAGGCTGGCTTGAGCCGGCGATAGAAGGCGAGCCCGGCCTCGGTCGGTTGCGAGCGCCGCGTGCTGCGCTGGATGAGATCGACGCCCACGCTTTGCTCCAGCGCCGTCAGCGAGCGGTTGATCGATTGCAGCGAGCGCTGCAAATGGCGGGCGGCCGCCGTTTGGCTGCCGTGCTCGACAATGGCGAGAAATGCTTCGATGTCGCCCAGGCGGTCCATCAGATTATCTCGAAATTCGGTAGATTAACTCCCGCTATCCGGCGGTTGTTCCCGAATTTCGAAAGCATAAGTCTTCCGGCGGGCGACCGCAACCTGCAGCCGCGCCATCGGTCAAGGCGCAGCGCCGCCCCCCGACAACCTGCCGCGTCCGCCGGCGACCGAACAACCGCTGGACGTCAAAGGAGGAAGCCATGATTTTCCCCGCCCGGATTGTCAGCGTTGCTGCCGCCATGAGCAAATTTCTGGTTCGGGGGGAAAGTATAAGGAAGTTGCGGCCGACAGAGACGCAAAAATTCCAGGACCACATGTTGCGGCTGGATGAGGATAGCCGCCGGATGCGTTTCGGCATGGTAGTCGATGACACCTTCATCAACGCCTATACCGCGCGTGCCGACCTTAACCACCATGTGATTTACGGCTATTTCGCCGGCGGCGAGATGCATGCCGCCGCCGAACTCCTTCCCATCGGCGATGATTGGGGCGCAGAAGCGGAAGCCGCCTTTTCCGTGGAGGCGGACTATCAGGATGGCGGCGTCGGCACCGCGCTTCTGGGCCGCATCATTCTGGCAGCACGCAATCGCGGCGTTGACCGCCTCTATATGAGCTGCCTCCAGGAGAACCACAAAGCCCAGCGCATTGCCCGCAAATACGGCGCAGCGCTGCATTTCGACGACGGCGACGTGATCGGCCAGTTCCGGACGCAGCAACCAACGCCGGCATCGCTGTGGAGCGAGGCCATCGATGATGGCAACGGCTTCGTGATGGCCGTACTGGAGCTGCCACTGCGGCTGCTGCTGCAAGCTCCGCACGTCTCTCCTGGAAGCGCTCAAAACGGCGCCGGCTCTGTCGCTGTGGTCGCCCCGGCAAAGTACGCGCGGCGACGACTAAAGGGGAACTGTCGGGGCGAGCGTGACGCCAGTGACGATT
>CAVYXF010000010.1:0-383704 GCA_963772335.1 uncultured Alphaproteobacteria bacterium
GGACTGCGATTGATGGCTGGCAGCGCAGGAGACAGATGACGGCGCTGCTTCATCGGCTGGACGACCACTCGCTCGCCGACATCGGTATTCATCGCTCCCAGACCCAATCCGTGGTCAGGAACGGCCGCCAATCGTGACACGAACGCGTCCTGACGCGAAAGGATGGCGCTTCGCCGATTCAGGCGCTGCCGTCAATCAACATCTCCAACGGAGAAGAGCATGACCGCATACAAAAAAATTGACCCAGCGCGCGATGGATACGTGCCGACCGAATGAAGGCTGTCCGCTCTCGTGAGAAGGCTGATCAGCGCTCGTGAAGACGCCGCCAAGTCACAGTTTCACCGGTATTTGACGCAGCAGGCAGACGAACAGTTGCGAGAGAGCCTTGGCTTTTCCAATGACGATATTGGCGCGTTGCGGGCCGGTCAGTTCCGTTTGCCTTGGGCACATCGGTCAAGCGAATAGGACTGCATGACCTTGTTTACCATCACCAAAGAAAAGAGCCGCCGGGCTCGTCGCCCCGCGGCTCTGAACTTGGCTGCCAAAGCTGCTTAAAGCGGCTGCGGCTCCATTCCGCCGGTGTCCGGCTCGGTCGAGCGGCGGCCCTTGCCGGCCGTGGGAACGGCAGAGGTCGGCCGTGGCGGCTTGTCGTCCTTGGCGGTGAACTCGCGCATTGGCGGCTTGCCGTTCAGCAGATCCTGGATTTCCGTACCCGAAAGTGTTTCGTATTCCAAGAGGCCCTTGGCAACGATGTGAAGCTCCTCGAGATTGTCCTCGATGATCCTCCGGGCCTGGGCGTAGCCGGCGTCCACCATGCCATGGATTTCCTGGTCGACGAGCTTCTGCGTGTCATCCGAGAGGTTCTGCGTCCGCGTGATGGAATGGCCGAGGAACACTTCCTCCTCATTGTCGCCGTAGGCGAGCGGCCCGAGCTTGTCGGACATGCCGAACTGGGTGACCATCGCGCGGGCGAGCGTCGTCGCCATCTTGATGTCCATCGAGGCGCCCGAGGTGACCTTGTCATAGCCGAAGACGATTTCCTCGGCGACGCGGCCGCCCATGGCGACGCAGATATCGGCCTTCAGCTTCTCACGGGTGTGGGAGAGCTGATCGCGCTCCGGCAAACGCATCACCATGCCCAGCGCACGGCCACGCGGGATGATGGTCGCCTTATGCACCGGATCGGAGCCGACCACTTTCATCGCGACCAGCGCATGCCCGCCCTCGTGATAGGCGGTGAGGCGCTTCTCTTCCTCGGTCATGGCCATCGACCGGCGCTCGGCGCCCATCATGACCTTGTCCTTGGCGTCCTCGAACTCGACGTGGGTGACGATCCGCTTGGAGCGGCGCGCAGCCAGGAGCGCGGCCTCGTTGACGATGTTGGCGAGGTCGGCACCCGAGAAGCCCGGCGTACCACGGGCGATGGTGCGCAGGTCAACGTCGGGAGCCAGCGGCACCTTGCGGGAGTGCACCTTCAGGATGCGTTCGCGGCCAACCACATCGGGACGGGGCACCACCACCTGACGGTCGAAACGGCCCGGGCGCAGCAGCGCCGGGTCGAGAACGTCAGGGCGGTTGGTCGCGGCGATGAGAATGATACCTTCATTTGATTCGAAGCCGTCCATCTCGACGAGGAGCTGGTTCAGCGTCTGCTCGCGTTCGTCATTACCGCCACCGAGCCCTGCGCCGCGATGACGGCCGACCGCATCGATTTCGTCGATGAAGATGATGCAGGGCGCGTTTTTCTTGGCCTGGTCGAACATGTCGCGGACACGGGAAGCACCGACGCCGACGAACATTTCGACGAAGTCCGAGCCCGAGATGGTGAAGAACGGAACGTTGGCCTCGCCGGCGATGGCGCGGGCGAGCAGCGTCTTGCCGGTGCCGGGCGGGCCGACCAGCAGCGCCCCGCGTGGGATGCGCCCGCCGAGACGCTGGAATTTCTGCGGGTCGCGCAAGAATTCCACGATCTCCTGCAAGTCTTCCTTAGCCTCATCGACCCCGGCGACGTCGTCAAAGGTGACGCGCCCTTGTCGTTCGGTCAAAAGCTTCGCCTTGGACTTGCCGAAGCCCATGGCTCTGCCGCCGCCGGACTGCATCTGGCGCATGAAGAAGACCCAGACCGCGATCAGGAGCAGCATCGGGAACCAGGAGACGAGGACGCCCAGCAGGGAAGGCACGTCGTCCTCGCTCGGCTTCACCGAGATGCCGACGCCCTTGGTGTGCAGGCGGTCGACGAGTTGCGGGTCGTTTGGCGCGACGGTCTGGAACACGCGGCCGTCATTGTAGGTGCCGCTCAGCTGATTGCCCGAGATGGTCACGCTGCGAACGCTGCGATTCTCGACCTCGGTCAGAAACTGCGAGTAGCTGACGTCATTCGCGCGCGCCCGCCGGCCTGGATTCTGGAACAGATTGAACAGCGCCACCAAAAGCAGGCCGATAATGATCCAGATCGCGAAATTGCGGAAATTCGAGTTCATGAGATCCTTCTACGCAAACGACCCGGGATTTGCGCGGCTTGAGCCCCAAGGGCAGAACTCTGAGACCCGGATCATCGTCTTCGTACTATAAAATAATGGTAGGCCGGTTCTTTGCCAAGGCGAGGCTTTCCGGATCTGAGACAGACCGCGTTATAACCGATGGCGAAAAACATTGATTTAATAGCACAGAGCTAAGTTTGTGCATCAATACTAATCTGCGAAAGTGCCGTTCCTGCCACCCGGCGGCGGTGCGCCAAGCGGCGCAGAGCCCAAGAAAACCACGCTTGCGTCTCCTCGCCAAGAGTTTGGGGGTGCCTTAGTAAATGCCGCGAAAGGCGCAAAAACCAGATTCTCGCCAGACCAAAGCCCCGGCAGGCTGTGAGCGATCTGGGCGGGAAGACCGATGCGCCCGGCCATTTTGCGCAGTGCCGCCACCCCTTGTGGGCCGAGAGGTGTGACGCTTATACGCGTCTGGCCGGGTGCGGACACCGCAAACCTGCCGTCCCAAACGATCGTGCCGCCTTCCGGCAGCGCCTGGGCGGCCGGATCGATGCGCCCGAATTCGCGCAGAACGCGCAGGAAGGCACCGCGGACCGTAAACATGCAGCCGCCGAGCGTGGCCGTCCGGGCCTTCTCCTTCGTGAGGGCGCCATACAAATCCTCAAGACGCGCCATCCGCACGGGCCGCTGTCCGCCCCCGAAGATCGCCGCAAGATGCCCAATGGCGCGAATGGCGATTTCATCGGGCGCGCCGTACAGCACATCAAGCGCCAACTCGCCATAGCCGGCGGGATGGATATGCAGATTGGTCTGCAGGAAATCGGCGGTCAGCCGGTCTAGCGCCTGCCTTGCGCGATCGAGACGGCGCGCCGACAAGGCCAGCTTCTCCGGGGTGAGCTGAAGTGTCTTTGCCGTGCGCAGGGCCTCGCGAAGCCGCACGCGCTCAAAGCGGCGGTCGCAATTGCTGGGATCCTCGATCCAGATCTGGTGCCGCTCCAGGAGCGTGGCCTCAAGCCGCGCGCGCGGCACATTGAGGAGCGGGCGAAGCAGGGCGATGCCGTCCCGTGTCGACAGCGAGCTGATTGCCGCTAGCCCGTCGATGCCGCTGCCCCGTGCCAGTCGCATCAGCATGGTCTCAGCCTGATCCTCCGCGGTATGGGCCGTCGCCAGCGCATCGATTCGGGCGGCGTGGCAGGTGCCGAGCATGAGGCTATAGCGGGCCACGCGCGCGGCGGCCTGGAGATCGCTGCGCGGCTTCGGTCCGGTCCAGACCAAGGTCTGGTGAGGCAGACCGAGCGCGGCGGCTTGCTCCTTCACCCACTGCGCTTCCTCCGCGGCCTCGGGCCGCAGGCCATGATCGACGGTGAGGATGGTGAGGTCGGGGGGATGCTCAACGCGGCCGCGCCAGTTGCGGGCGAGAATCATGAGCGCCATGCTGTCGGCGCCGCCGGAAACAGCGATGGCGATATGCCGGAATGCGGTCCAGCCGGCAAACAGGGCATCGATATCGGAGCCTTCGAGGGGCGCCGCGAACGAACCGGGCTGGCCGCCGCCGGTCATCAGCAGCTGGAGCGGCGCTTTTCTGTGTCCGCGCGCTGCAGGAGCGCCGAAGCATTGGGATAGCGCTTGCCAAGTTCTGCGAAAGTGCTGCAGGCGGCATCGTTCTCGCCGAGACGCTTCAAGGAGATGCCGAGCTTCAACATGCTCTCCGCCCCCTTCTCGTTGTCGGGATAGTTGGTGGCGGTCTTCAGGTACATATCGGCGGCCTTGCGATAGTCTCCGCTCGAGAAAGCGGCCTCGCCCAGCCAGAACTGCGCCGATCCCGCCAGCGGATCGGAGGGATAGCGCTGCAGGAACTGCTCAAAACCGGAACTCGCGGCACGAAAGTTCTGCTGCTGATAGGCGGTATAGGCCTGGTCATAGGCCGACTGCGCTTGCGGTGAGGTCAGTGCAGCGACGCGCAAGCCCGAGCCGGCATCGGCCCGTGGTGCCGGCACGGCCGGTGGCGCGACCGGCTGAGATTCGGCCCCCCAGCCGCCACGGTTGGAGGTCTGCGCGTCGGAAGCGTAGCCGCCGCGAGCGTCGGACGAGTAGGCGCCCCGCACGTCCGAAGCATAATTGCCGCCGGAGGAAGCGCTGCCGCGCTGCTGCAAGGGAGGCGGAGCTTGATCTGAACGATCGCTGCCGGCATCCCCCTGATCGTCGAGGCCGCCAATGCTGAAGCCGGTGCCCTGCTCTGCGGGGCGCCCGCGGCCTTGCCGGTCGCCGCCGCGCGGTCTGGCATCGCCGTAGCGCGGCGCATCATCGGCGGGCGGGGCTGCGCCAAAGCGCTGCTCCAGCCGCTCGAGCCGCCGCATCAGATCGTTCATCTGCGTCGAAAGCGCGCGCAGCTGCAACTCGATGCGGCCGTCATCGCCGGCACCAAAACTGTTGCCGCTGCTGCTGCTGACGGGGGCACCGCCGCCGGCGCCTCCGCGCGCCATGGACTCGATGGTGCCGATCTGGGCATTCAGATCGACCATCTGCTCCTCGAGCCGCTGAAGCCGTCTTTCCTCGCCGCCGTCAGCGGTAGCAGGCGCACCCTGTGCCCATGCCGGAGTGGCAAACCCCAGCCCGAGGAGGGCGGCAATAACCAAAATGGACCGCAACATGGGTTCTCACAAACAACTTCGCCGCGTTGGATTGATGAATCCGTCTTAGCAAAGTTACCAGGCAGTCGCTACCCCTCGCGCGGCCAATGAGCGGAATTGCACAGTTTCGCACCCGCTCACCCCTGCATCGCCGTCACATCTTCAATAGGACGCGACGGCTCCGCCACCGCGGCCGAGCACCGTGACGGCGCGGCAATTCTGCGACCAGCATGAGATGTCCGAGCACACCGCCACCGGCCGCTCCCGGCCATAGGAGATGGTTCTCACGCGGCCCGGATTGATGCCGCGCTGAGAAAGGAACTGCTTCACCGTCGCTGCGCGCTGGGCGCCGAGCGCGATGTTGTATTCGCGCGTGCCGCGCTCGTCGGCATGGCCTTCGATAGTGATCGCATAGTTCGGGTACTGGCTCAGCCACTGCGCCTGGCCGTTCAGGATCTGCTGGGCTTCGGCGCTAAGCTCGGGCGAGTCCGTGCTGAAATGCACGGTATCGCCAACTTTCACCGCAAATTCCCGCTCCGACCCAGGTGTGATCGGACCTTCATTGCCGCCACCGCCGCCCAATCCGTAATTGTTCGGCTGGGTCTTCGAGCACGCAGTCAGTAAAATCGCCATCAGCACGATCGCGGCGCCCCGCGCGAACGTTGGTCGTGTCATGGCATTCTCCTTCTTGGGGTGTCTCACCTCGACGTTGCAAGACAAAGCGTTAACAGGCCGTATATTCGCCGCCGGTATGGTGAATTTTTGACAAACGGCCGAAAGTTACCCCCCGGAACCTGCTGCAACGGCAGGAAAAAGTAAACGCCGTGAACACCAGCGACAGTCTGGCGCACGGCGTTTGGAAACCAATGAAGGCCTCTTGCCTCTTCTGGTGCCTGCAGCAGGCTTAGCGAACGTTGACGATGACGTCAGCGGCGCCGAGCTTCAGCGGCCTCTCTTCCAGTTCCTTGCGGCAAGCGCCGAGCGAAATCGCGGCGGCAATGATCGTGGCAACGATGACGACGCCTTTGAAACCCTGCATTTCTTCTCTCCTCTGGTTAAACGGCCTCGCAGCCGCCCACCTAATTAGCTACCGAGCCCGCTGATTTTGATCAAGGAGACAGCCGGATTCGGCTCTCTTTTTGTGAAGTTATAGATGCCAAAATGCCACGGAATTTCAACGGCTCTCGCCGCTGAAAAACGTTGCTGCACAAGGCTCCTACATGCCCCTTGTGAGCGCAATTCGAGGTAGGCTGCTTAATTGAGCAGCGGCGACCATGCAGGGTCGGAGGCAAACGCCGGAGTTGTAACTTGGCGCTCGTTGTAACCGGTGAGGTCAATCGTGTAGAGATGCGCCCCGCCCTGTGCGCCCGGCGCTTCCCGGAAGAACATGATTACCCTCCCATTGGGCGCCCAGGTCGGCCCTTCATTGTGATAGCCTTCGGTGAGAATCCGCTCCCCCGATCCGTCGGGGCGGATCACCCCGATGAGAAAGCTGCCTGATGTGCGCTTGGTGAAGGCGATGAGATCGCCGCGCGGTGACCACACCGGCGTCGAATAGCTCCCCTCGCCATAGGTGATGCGCCTCTGGCTGGTGCCGTCGGCGTTCATCACATAGATCTGCTGGGCGTGGTCACGGTCGGACTCGAAGGTGATCTGGCGCCCGTCCGGTGAGTAGCAGGGCGCGGTGTCCAGCGCATTCGTGGCGGTAAGACGCACGGTCTGGCGGGTGCGCAGGTCCATCTCGTAGATGTTGGAATTACCGCCCTGCTGCAGGCTCATAACGATGCGCTGGCCGTCCGGAGAGAAGCGCGGAGCGAAGGTCATGCCGGGCAGGTCGCTCACGATCTCCTGGCGGCCGTTCACCAGGCTATAGCGGATCACGCGCGGCTGGCCCTTTTCGTAAGAGGTGAAGGTGATCTCCTGGTTGTTCGGGGAAAAGCGCGGCGTCAGCACCAGGTTCTGGCCTTTGGTGAGAACCTGCAGATTCTTACCGTCCTGGTCCATCATCGCCAGCCGCTTGACGCGTTTGTCCTTCGGGCCGCTCTCATCAACGAACACGATGCGGGTGTCGAAATAGCCTTTCTCGCCGGTCAGCCGCTGATAGATCGAGTTCGGCGATCATATGACCGACGCGGCGCCAGCTGTCGGACGACATGGAAAACTGCTCGCCGGTCAGTTGCTTGCCCGAAAACACGTCCCATAGCCTGAACCGCGCCTGGATCTTGCCGTGGCCATCGTCGCTGACAGAGCCCACCGCCAGCGCCTGGGCGTTCAGCGGGCGCCAGTTCTCGAAGCGCGGGTAAGCATCGATATCGGCGATGCGCTCGATGAAGGCTTGTTGATCGACAGGCTTGAACAGACCCGAGCCTTCCAGATCGGACGAGATGATGTTGGTGATTTCGGCGGCGAACTTGCCCTCGCCGAGGAACGGCGCGATGGCGATCGGCACCGGCTGAATCTGGCCCTGGGTGATGTCAACCTCGACAACCGCCCGCGCTGGCCCTGCCCCAGAACTGAGAGTTACCGCAATGAGCAGCGCAGCCAGCATGCAGCGCATCAGCTTAGCCTCCATACATTCGTCTCGGATCGAAATTGAGCAACATGTCGCGCCACTGGCTGTATTTCTCGGCCGGCATGGTGTAGGGCTGGCACTGAAACACGGCGCGCATGGCGCTGTCGGCAGCGGCAGTGAAGAAGGGCGAAGCCCCGGCATTGGCGATCTGCGGTGGGCGCACCAGCGTGCCATCCTTGTTCAGCTCGATGCGCAGCTTGACAACGATTTCCTCGGCGCCCAGACCACCGGTCGGCGGGGTCCAGCAGCGCGAGATCTGCGAGCGGAAATAGTCGATCTCGCTCGCCGACATGCGATCATCCTGCCCGCCTGGCGCGCCTTGGGCGCTCCGGGGCGGCGCCGCCTGGTTGAGGCCCATCGCCTGCTCTTCAAGGCTGGACGGCTTGTGCCAGGGCTCCTTCGGGCCTTCCTGCGCCGCGGTATCGCCCGCCTTCGGATCGCGGTTGAGGAGCGCCGCAATGCGGTCGGCGTCAAAGTCGCGCTTGGTCTGCGCATGCGGGGCCGGCTGCGCTTTTGACGGCTCCTCCGCCGGGTCTTTGAGCAGATCGGCAATGCGGTCCCGGAAGGGCGTCTTGTCGTGCTCGGGCTTGGCCTCCGGTTTGGGCTTCGGCTCCGGCTTTTTCGGCTTGGCCTCGGCCTTCTTCTCCGGTTTGGGCTTGTCGGGCTTGGCCTCTTCGTGCTTGGGCTCCGGGGAAGGCTCGGGCTTGACCTCGGCCTTTTGCTCAGGCTTCGGCTCTGGTTTGGGCTCAGCCTCGGCGGTTTTTTGCGGTTCAGCCTTGGGCGGGGGCGGCACAGCCTGCTTCTCGGCAGGCTTCTCCGCCGGCTTCGGCTCGGGCGCCTTCGGCAGCGGTTCGGGCTTCTTCTCCGAAGGAGGAGCCGCGTTCGCCGCCGCCTGATCCGGCGCCTTCTTCTCGCCCGCCTTCACGCGGGTCAGATCGGAGGGCGCGATCAGCTCAACCGCGACGGGCGGAGTGCTCAAATCGACGCGTGAGGAGGACCTGAAGTTCAGGAGCACCGCCGTCAACACGACAATATGGAGCAGTATGGAGAGGACGAGACTGGTTCGCACGGGTCTCCCTCAGATACGTTCTTGCAATTCCGTCACCAAAGAAATCCGCCGGAACCCCGCTGCACTGACTTTGCCCATCACCCGCATCATGGCGCCGTAATTGGCGTCCTTGTCGCCGCGGATATAGATCGTCTCATCGAACCCGCTCTTGGCGATCGCGGTCAGCTTTGGCACGATGTCGTCGAAGGCGATCTCGGTTTCCTGCAGAAAGATCTTGCCGTCCCGGTTAATACTCAGTGTAAGCGGCTCCTTTTGCGTATTGCTGCCGAGCGCGTTCGCCTCCGTCTTTGGCAGATCGAGCGGAACGCCGACCGTCAGCAGCGGCGCCGTCACCATGAAGATGATCAGGAGCACGAGCATGACGTCAACGAGCGGCGTCACGTTGATCTCGCTCATCGGTGCACGCCGCCCATTGCCACGCCGGCCGCGACGCCTCCCGCCTCCGCTTGCACCCTTTTGGACGGCTGCGCCCATCCAATCAACCCCTCATATCGATCTGGCGCGAAACAATGGCGAGAAATTCATCGGCAAAGCCTTCGAAGCGCTGACTAAAACGTCCAGCTTCGGTTGCGAACTTATTGTAGAAAATCACCGCCGGAATGGCGGCGAGCAGGCCGAGAGCGGTGGCGAACAGCGCCTCGGCAATTCCCGGCGCCACCACCGCAAGCGAGGTGTTCTTGGAGGCCGCAATTGACTGGAAGCTGGTCATGATGCCCCAGACAGTGCCGAACAGGCCGATGAACGGGGCCGTGGAGCCGACCGTCGCCAGGAATAAGAGCCTGCGCTCCAGCCGGTCCATTTCCCGGGCGATAGTGACGTCCATGACCCGCTCAATGCGGTCCTGCACGCCGGCTAAGGGTCGCATGGTGTTCTCGATGGAGCGCCGCCATTCGCGCATCGCGGCAATGAACAGCGACGCCATCGAGGAGGCGCGGCGCTGTGATAAGAGGCTGTACAGCTCATCCAGCGATTGCCCTGACCAGAACAGCTGCTCAAATTCATCGGCCTCGCGGCGGGTGCGCGCGAACATGAATGCCTTCTCGATGATGATGCCCCAACTCCACACCGACGCCAGAATCAGCCCGATCATCACGATCTTCACGACGATATGCGCCTGCAGGAACAGGGCAAGAAACGAGAAATCCCCCGGTGATGTTGCGGGAGCAAGCGCGTCCATGGCAGCCTCTATTTCCGGTCGCCGGCGGCGTGAGCGCTTGTTGCACAAGCTAAACCTGAGCTCCGCCTTGAGGAACCGGGACAATCAGCGAGTTGGAACAGTGGATAGGCTTCCGAGTCGGCCAAGCCAGATCGTACTGTGCAGGGGCTCGCGTGTTTTGCAAGGCTCGTTCGCACCATTCGCACGGGCGAGTGCAAAGTGTGTGCGCAACTGTGTTCAAACTTTGGCGTTTTCCGGTCGCATTGCCGCAGGCGGCATTGGCACTTCTCGCCTTCATCGGGCGGGCGGCGGGGCACCGGGCTAAATGTCGGTTTCCGGTCGGCGACGGGTTTTCAGGATGCGCTGCCAGAATGTACCGCCGAACAGACGCCCTGAGAGCGTGAAATAGGCGACGATCACCACAAACAGCAATAAAGCCGGCCAGCCGGAGAGCTTAAACCCGCCTTCGGTGGCCTGGCCGGTCAGCAGGCCGATGATGTAACCACCAAGAAAGAAGACGGTGATAAAGTCGAGGATGAACGCGACGATAATCTTCCAGGTGGGCACAAAGCGCGTATTCGGCTCTGTCATGGTGTGGCTCCCCAATGCTGCCGGTGGGATATTACCATGTGTTCCACTGCCTGTTTACTGGCCGTGGCGCTTAAATGCTTCACGGACCTCAAGGGGTAGACGCAAGGGTCTCCCCGACTGACTGACGAGCACCACCTTTACTCGCAGTCGGCAGAGCACGTTGTCACTGCGGTGGATTTCCTGCGCCAGCAGAATATGCGCCCCGCCGATCTCCGGACATTGCGTGATCACCTCCAGCACCTCATCGATCCGGGCGGGACGCAGATAGTCGATCTCAAGGCGGCGCACGACGAAGGCGGCCGGCTCGGCCTGTTCCCCGGGGGCTATCAGCGCAGCGTGGCTAATGCCAAACAGGCGAAGGAGATCGGAGCGGCCGCGTTCACACCAGCGCAGATAGGAGGCGTGATAGGCAAGGCCGGAGAAATCGGTGTCCTCGAAATAGACCCGCACCGGCAGAATGTGCCGCCTGCCCTCGATCCGTCCGGCGAGATCGGGCCAGCGATCATCAGGCTTCGTCATTGTCGCTTGAGGAGCTGTCGAACAGCGAGAATTGCGGTGCGCTCGCGGCTGGTGCGGTAAGGCCGAGATGGCGGAACGCTTTGAGCGTCAGCACGCGTCCGCGCGGCGTGCGGCCGATGAAGCCCTGCTGCAGGAGATAGGGCTCGACCGTCTCCTCGATGGCATCCTTGGATTCGGAGAGCGCCGCGGCGATGGTCTCGATGCCAACCGGGCCGCCGCCATAGTTCGTGCCGATGCAGGTGAGATAGCGATGGTCCATGCCGTCGAGGCCTTCGGGGTCGACCTCGAGTTGGCGCAGCGCGCCGTCGGCGACCTGGGCATCGATCTCGGTGGCCTTGGCGACGGCGGCGAAATCGCGCACGCGGCGTAAGAGGCGCCCGGCGACGCGCGGCGTGCCGCGGGACCGGCGGGCGATCTCACGTGCACCTTCCGGGGTGAGCCTGACGCCGAGCACCCGCCCGCCCCGGGTGACGATGTCCTCAAGCTCCTCATCGGTGTAGAAATTCAGCCGAATCGGGATGCCGAAACGGTCGCGCAGCGGTGTGGTGAGAAGGCCGGTGCGGGTGGTCGCGCCGACCAGGGTGAATTTGGCGAGGTCGATGCGCACCGAGCGCGCTGCCGGCCCTTCGCCGATGATCAGGTCGAGCTGGAAGTCCTCCATGGCCGGGTAGAGAATCTCCTCGACGGCCGGGTTCAGCCGGTGGATCTCGTCGATGAACAGCACGTCGCGCTCTTCGAGATTGGTGAGGAGCGCCGCCAGGTCGCCGGCCTTGGCGATGACAGGTCCGGAGGTCATCTTGAAATTGACGCCCAGCTCGCGCGAGACGATCTGCGCGAGCGTCGTCTTGCCGAGGCCCGGCGGGCCGGCGAGCAGCACATGGTCGAGCGCGTCGCCGCGGGCGCGGGCGGCATCAATGAACACCTTCAGATTGGCGCGCGCACGCTCCTGGCCAATGAATTCGCCGAGCCGCTGCGGACGAAGGTGGACATCGACCTCATCTTCGTCAATTTTCTCACGTTCAACCAATCGCGTGTTCATGGCGAGACACTAACGGATTCCCGGCCTCGCGCCAAAGGCGGATCTTTGCTAAGTGAGAGATGGGCGCCGGCGGGCTATGCTCCCGTCTCTCCGCCCGCAGGCCGGCGTCGAGGGTCGTCAGGGCTTTAAGCCAAATCGGGAGGTGCGAGTGATCATGGTCAAGGCAAAGCGGTCTTTCGGCCCCTTCAGCAAGGCGGCAGCGGGCGTGTTGGCGCTGTCCGCGGTGATGGGCGCGCTTTCCGCGGGGAGTCCGGTCTGGGCGGGATCGTCGCAGGCCGAAATCCGGCAGCGCCAGCAAGTGCTGGAGAATTCGGCGGCAGCCACGGATCAGCGCGATAAGCAGGCGCAGGACACCGCGGAGCGGCAGAAGCAGTTGCTGATGTATCAGGTTCGCAAGAACGCACGCACGAATCAAAAAACGCAGTGCCAGCTCGCCGGGCAGTCGAACTGCTGATTGGGTCAGCCGCCACATGCTCAGCGCGCCAGCTCCTTGAGTCCAAGCCGAATCAGCTCCTCGGTCCGCGCGCCTTCGGCTTTGGCAGAGACGGTGGCGATCGCTCCGCTCGCCTCGGCGGCGCTATAGCCGAGATTGATGAGTGCCGAGACCGCATCGGCTGACGGCGAGCTCTCGCCGACTGCCCTGCTGCCGTTGAGCGCCGGCGCGATGTCGCCGCTCACCATCAGGCCGGGCGCCTTGTCGCGTAGCTCGCTTGCGATGCGCTGCGCAACTTTCGGCCCGACGCCCGGCGCGCGGGCGATCTGGGCCTTGTCCTGCAAAGCGATGGCGTTGGCGAGGTCTTTCGGCTCCAGCACGCCGAGGATCGACAGCGCCACCTTGGCGCCGACTCCCTGGACGTTCTGCAACAGCCGAAACCAGCTGCGCTCGGCCTCCGAGAGGAAGCCGAACAGCTTGATCGCGTCCTCGCGGACATAAGTCTCAATGGCGAGCGCAACGGGCTGACCAAGGGCGGGCAGTCGCGACATCACGCGCGCCGGGCAGGCGACCTCATAGCCGACTCCGCCGACATCAATGATGATCCAGTCCTTGCCGGTGCTGTCCAGCACGCCCCGCAATTTGCCAATCATTTGAGGAGTCCCCAGCTCACGCGCGCCCACGAATCGGCGCGGGCCCTTCCGGCCGGCGAGCTTGCGGTAAAATTGGCCTCGGCACTACTCGCCCGAAACGGGCTGTGCAAAACCTCCGGCAGGGGCCGAAGCCCCTGCTCCGGAGCCGCTATTCGACGGATGAGGACTGCGTCCACAGATTGACGCCGCTGTCGATTGCGTAGCGGTCGATTTCCGCCAGCTCCTCAGCTGTGAATTCCAGCTTCTTCAGTGCCTGGGCGCTGTTCTCGATCTGCCCGGCGCTGCTCGCCCCGATCAGAGCGGTCGTCACCCGCGGATCTCTCAGTGCCCAGGCGATCGCCATCTGTGCAAGCGTTTGGCCGCGGCGCTCCGCGATCGCGTTCAGCGCCCGAACTTTGGCGAGCGTTTCTTCGGTGAGGAATGCCGGCCGGAACGCGCTCGCCTTGTTGGCCGCCCGCGACTCCTGGGGAACGCCCGCCAGATATTTGCTGGTTAAGAGCCCCTGCGCGAGCGGTGAGAAGACGATGCAGCCGATGCCTTCCTCGCCCAGCGTCTCGAGCAACCCGTTCTCGATCCAGCGGTTGAACATCGAGTAGGACGGCTGATGGATGAGGCAGGGCGTGCCGAGCCCGCGCAAAATCGCTGCGGCCTCACGGGTCTTGCCGGGCGAGTAGGATGAGATGCCGGCGTAAAGCGCCTTGCCCTGGCGCACGGCGGTATCGAGGGCGCCCAAGGTCTCCTCCAGCGGCGTTTCGGGGTCGACGCGGTGGGAATAGAAGATGTCGACATAATCGAGCCCCATCCGCTGCAGGCTCTGATCGAGGCTTGCCAGCAGATATTTCCGCGATCCCCAAACTCCATAAGGGCCGGGCCACATGAGATAGCCGGCCTTGGTCGAGACAATGAGCTCATCGCGATAGCGGGCAAGATCGGTCCGCAGGATGCGCCCGAAAGTCTCCTCCGCCGAGCCGGGCGGCGGTCCGTAATTGTTCGCCAGATCGAAATGGGTGATGCCGAGATCGAAGGCAGTGCGCACCATCGCGCGAGCGTTCTCGATAGCGCTCGTACCGCCGAAATTCTGCCACAGCCCGAGCGAAATTGCCGGCAGCTTCAGCCCGGAGCGGCCGCATCGCCGGTACAGCATGTCTTCATAGCGGCTTGGCCCCGCGGTCCAGTTCGTGCCCATTGGCCGTTGCCTCCTGTTTGCGCATCACAGCTTGGTTTTGTTATGCACTGCCTCACATCCGCGCATCGCGGCGGCGACCATACTGGTCAATGAGCGCGGCCAGCAAGAGCACATTCGAGCCGCTCGCCCTGAAGGCGGCCTTCATCGCCTCCAGGAAGTACGCGCTCGGCTCTTATCTTAACCCTTCCCGCTTGGCACAAAGCTTGCTCTAATCAACTGCGTATTTCCTGCGAGTCTGCCATTAGTTGTGCAGGCCGCCTGCTGGAAGTGGGAGGAAGGGCATGTGCAGGGGTGATGATACATCTTGTCCCGATTATGAGGAGCATCTCCGTGCGTTCCGCGGTGAGCTGGATGCCGAACGGCGCAGCTTCCTGAAGAGCAGCCTGGCGGCGACGGGAGGTGTTGCGGCATTCGCGACCGGTGGCATGTCGCTGGTTACCCCGGCTCTGGCGCAAGCATCCAAGGAGCACCAGCCGGCCACGCGCTCGCACCATTTCCTCCCCGCCTCGGCCGAGACCGTGCATTGGGGCTATTTCAGCAAGACGCTCAAGCCCCGGGTCGAGCTCAGCTCCGGTGACTATGTCACCATCGAGACGCTGACCCATCATGCCGCCGACGATATGGAGCGCATGGTCAAGGGCGATCCGGGCGCCGAAAGCGTCTATCTATGGACCAAGGACAAGAAGGGCGTGAACCGGCGCGGTGCCGGCCCGATGGATGCCTCGATCCATGGACGCGGCGCCGGCGAAGGCTTCGGTGTGCACATCATGACCGGCCCGGTTTATGTGCGCGGCGCCGAGCCGGGCGACATTTTAGAGGTGCGTATTATCGACGTGGCGCCACGCCCTTGTGCCAATCTCGAGTTCAAGGGCAAGAGCTTCGGCTCGAACGCCGCCGCCTGGTGGGGCTTCCACTACAAGGACCTGCTCACCGAACCCAAGCCCCGCGAGGTCATCACCATCTACGAGGTCGATGCGTCAGGGGGGCGCAACTGGGCGCAGGCGGTCTATAACTTCCAGTGGGTTCCCCAGACCGACCCGTTCGGCGTCGAACACAAGATCATCGACTACCCCGGCGTGCCCGTGGACCATTCCAAAACCAAGCGCAACTACGGCGTGCTGAAGGGCGTTCGCGTGCCGATCCGCCCGCATTTCGGCGTCATTGGCCTTGCGCCGAAGGAGGCCGACATCGTCAACTCCATTCCGCCGAGCTATACCGGCGGCAATATCGACAACTGGCGCATCGGCAAGGGCGCGACGATGTATTATCCGGTCGCGGTGGATGGCGCGCTGCTGTCGGCGGGCGACCCGCATGCCTCACAAGGTGACAGCGAGCTGTGCGGCACCGCCATCGAGTGTTCGCTGACCGGCACCTTCCAGCTCATCCTGCACAAAAAGGCCGATCTTGCAGGCACGCCGCTGGAGAAGCTCGACTATCCGATGCTGGAGACCCAGAACGAATGGCTGGTCCACGGCTTCAGCTATCCGAACTACCTCGCTGAACTTGGCGAGAAGGCGCAGAGCGACATCTACAGCAAGTCCTCGGTCGATCTCGCGCTCAGGGATGCTTTCCGCAAAATGCGCGCCTTCCTGATGACAGCAAAGGGACTGACCGAGGATGAAGCGATCTCGCTGATGTCGGTCGGGGTCGATTTCGGTGTCACACAGGTGGTAGACGGCAATTGGGGCGTGCACGCCATCATCAAGAAGGAGATCTTCGCGGGCGTGGCGTGACGCTCGCCAAGCTGAGCGCTCAGGCTGTCTCGAACAGGATATCCTGGGCGCCCTCCCAGAGCGTCTTACGGCCAAGGGTGTAGAGGTTCTCCAGCCCCGACGTCAGAGTGATAAAGTGGTTACCAGAGAGCTGGCCGGCCTTTGAGGCGAAGTTGACATAGCCATAGGCGAGCAGAATCTCCGTCTCGCTGACGCCGCCCGGATAGAGGATGATCTGTCCCGGGGACGGGTAGCAGGTGTTGTTCTCATAGCTGACGCCAAAATCGAGATCGCCGAGCGGTATCCACACGCCCTCCCCGCTCCAACGCACATGCACGATCTTACTCTTGAATGGCATGTGGTTGTGGAACGCCGCGCAGGTCTTCGGGGCGAGTTCGGTTTCGAGTTTGCCGAGAAAGCTGTATGGGCCGGCGGTCACGCGGATTTCTGACATTGAAAATACCCTTTGATCTCAGGAATAGGCAGGCCCGGCGGTCCCAAAGCTGCGCAGGAATTCGAGCATCGCGTGCACGCAGGCATCGGCATCCTCGGCGGTAATGGATTCAGCCGGATTGTGGCTGATCCCGCCTTTGCAGCGTACGAACAGCATGCCGATGTCGCAGAGCGAGGCAATGGCCATGGCGTCATGGCCCGCGCCCGATGGCAGCTCGATCGGCGAGAAGCCGATTTGCACGATGGCCTGAGACAACCCGGCCATCACCGCAGGCGTGCAGGCGGTTGCCGGAGCGCTGTGCGTGACGTGGATGGCTACCGAAAGGCCGCGCCGTGCGGCAATATTGTCTATGGCAACGCGGATCGCCGCGACGCATTCATCACGCCGATCGTCCTCGCCTGCCCGGACATCGACCGTGAAGTCGGCCTCGCCGGGGATCACATTGACCGCGCCCGGGACCGCCTCGATGCGCCCGACCGTGGCAACCACCTGATCGCGCTCCCGCGCGCTTTGCTCCACCGCAAGGATCATCTCGGCCGCGGCTGCAAGACTGTCCCGCCGCATCGCCATCGGCACGGTGCCGGCATGGCCGGCCTCACCTGAGACCCTGACAACAAAACGGCGCACGCCATTGATGGCGGTGACCACCCCCAGCGGGCGGTTCTTAGCTTCAAGGACAGGCCCCTGCTCGATATGCGCCTCGATATAGGCGAGTGCCGAGCCGGGCGGTTTCGCGGCGTCGGCGATCCGGTCCGGATCGCAGCCGAAAGTGGTGAGCGCCTCGCCAAGCGTGATGCCCTCCCCGTCTCTGGCAGACAAAGCCGAAGCATCAAGCGATCCGGCGAGCGCACGCGAGCCGGACAGCGTCGAAGGAAAGCGCACGCCTTCCTCATCGCCGAAGGCCAGAACCTCGATCGCGAACGGGAACCGCTCTCCGAGGCGTGCGAGCTCCGCCACTATGACGAGCCCGGCAAGCACGCCGAGCGAACCGTCATATTTGCCGGCATTGCGAACGGTATCGATGTGTGAGCCGATCAGCACCGCCGGCGCGCCGGGCGTCTGTCCCTCATAGCGGCCGATCACCGTTGCCAGCGGATCTACGTGCACATCCATGCCGGCTTCGCGCATCCAGAGCGACAATTCCTCAGCCGCGCTCTTATGCGCGGGCGACAGATAGAGCCGGGTGAGCCGTCCCGGCTCGTCGCTGTGCCGCGCGAGCGCGTCCAGCCCTTCCATCAGCCGCCGCCCGAGTCGAAGGTCACCCATGCCGCATCTCCGACGGCGCGTGGCGGCTTTGCCAATGTCGTGCAATGTCGATCCGGCGCGTGATCCACACCCGGTCATGGCCTTGGATATATTCGATGAAACGCGCCAGCGCCGCCGCCCGTCCCGGCCGGCCGGCGAGGCGGCAATGCAGCCCGACCGACATCATTTTCGGACGGTCGGCGCCCTCGGCATAGAGCACGTCGAAACTGTCCTTCAGATAGGTAAAGAACTGGTCGCCGCTGTTGAAGCCCTGCGCAGTGGCAAAGCGCATATCGTTGGCGTCCAGCGTATAGGGAACGATGAGATGAGGGCCGTTCGGCCCCTCCACCCAATAGGGAAGGTCATCCGCATAGCTGTCGGCGGAATAGACGAAGCCGCCCTCCTCCATCACGAGATCCAGCGTGTGCGCCGAGCTGCGTCCCGTATACCAGCCCAGCGGTCGCTCGCCGGTGACTTCGGACTGGATGCGGATCGCCTCGCGCATATGGGCCGCCTCGTCCTCGCGGGAGAAGTCATTGTACTCAATCCACTTGAGGCCGTGGCTGGCGATCTCCCAATCGGCTTCGCGCATCGCCGCGGTCTGCTCCGGCGAGCGGGCAAGCGCCGTCGCAACCCCGAACACGGTCACCGGACAGGCGCGCTCGGCGAATATCCGCCAGAGCCGCCAGAATCCGGCCCGCGCGCCATATTCGTAGATCAACTCCATGTTCATGTGACGCTGCCCCGGCCAGGGCTGCGCGCCGACGATCTCCGAAAGAAACGCCTCCGAGGCGGCATCGCCATGGAGGATCGAATTCTCTCCACCTTCCTCGTAATTGACCACGAACTGCACCGCGATACGCGCCCCACCCGGCCAGTCGGCATGGGGCGGAGTTCGGCCATAGCCCTTCAGGTCGCGGGGATAGGGCGGCTCAATGGTCATCGGCGATTCACCCCTTGCATTGTCGTTTTGGCGCGAAGCAGGGGCTCTGCTCAGCGCGTCGGCCTTGCATAGCCCCCGATCTTTGAGGTCTTCAGGCTCGCAGCCGCGAGCGCCTCCGCGAAAGTCGTGGCGCAGGCGACGCCATCGATGACCGGCACTCCGAATTCCGCAGACAGCCGGCTCATCAGATCGGCCATGCCGGCGCAGCCGAGCACAATGGCTTCGGCCTTGTCCTCATCCAGCGCCTGGGCAATCTCGGCCTTGATCCGTGAGAGCGTCGCCGGGTCGTTGCGCTCGAGCTCGAGCACAGGAATTTCGGTGGCGCGCACTCTGGCGCAGCGCGCATCGAGCCCATAGCGGGTGAGGTTTGCTTCGATCCCCGGCACCGAGCGGCCGAGGGTGGTGATCACCGAGAATTTGCAGGCCAGGAAGCTCGCGGCATGGAAGGCGGCCTCACCGATGCCAATGACCGGAACATCCGCCGCACAGCGCGCCGCATCGAGTCCAGTGTCGTCGAAACAGGCGATGACAATCGCATCGGCTTGCGGGTGCCCGGCGATTTCCGCGAGAAGCCCGGGGACACACATCGCGGCATCGTGGAAACCCTGGATACTGGCCGGGCCTTCGCGTGGGTTGGTAGCGATGATCTCGGTGTCGGGGCGCGCGACAGCCCTGGCCGCCAGCGCGATCTTCTCGGTCATCGAGGCGGTGGTGTTCGGATTGACGATCAGGATGCGCATGCTAGTGTCCCGAATTCGAAGTTTGCCTCATTTTGCGGCTAGCTCCGTTGCGAACTTCGAATTCTCAAGGGACACTAGCAACTCTATGATTCGACTGCGGTTTTTGATCGAGAAGTCCCCTTGAGGGAATCGCCGAAACTGTGAAGGGGATTTCTCGATCACCACACTCGCCGTTCCTAAAGTTCGCCGCCGAGGTAAAGCGCCTTGATACGCTCGTCCTGCAGCAGCTCGGCGGAAGGCCCATGCAGCACCACCGAGCCGGTGGTCAGCGCATAGGCGCGGTGGGAGATGCGCAGCGCCATGCGCGAGTTCTGCTCGACCAGCAGCACCGAAACCTTCTCGTCGCGGTTGATGGCGACGATCGAGCGGGCGATCTCCTGCACCAGCTTCGGCGCGACGCCTAGCGAAGGCTCATCGAGCAGGAGCAGCTTCGGTCCGGCCATCAGCGCGCGGCCGATCACCATCATCTGCTGCTCGCCGCCCGATAGCGTGCCTGCGGTCTGGCTATAGCGCTCCTTCAGGCGGGGAAAGCGCTGCAGCACGCCATCGAGCGAGTTGCGGATGCCGGCCTTGTCACTGCGGGTGAAGGCACCCATCAGGAGATTATCCTTGACTGACATCAGCGGAAAGACGCGCCGTCCCTCCGGCACCATGGCGATGCCGCGCCTGACGATCTCGTCGGGCAGGAGGCCATTGATTCGCTGGCCCTGGAATACGACCTCGCCCGAGCGGATGCGCCGCAGCCCGGTGATCGCCCGCAGAATCGACGATTTGCCGGCGCCATTCGCGCCGATCAGCGCCACGGTCTCGCCCTGGGCAAGTTCGAGCGAGACATCTTTGAGCGCATAGACGTGATCGTAATAGAGCTCGATATTGGTGAGGCGCAGCATCTCGGTCATCGCTGGTGTCCCCGAACCCGAAGTTCGCCTCCTTCCGCGGCTAGGTCCGAAGCGAACTTCCGGTTCGAAAGGGACACTAGCAACTTCATGATTCTGGCGGGGTTTTCGATCGAGAAGTCCCCTTGACGAGCTCGCAGAAACCATGAAGGGGACTTCTCGATCACCACGCTACAGCCCTATCGTCTCGTCTTCGCTGCCCAGATACGCCTCGATCACCCGTTCGTTGTTCTGGATTTCAGCCGGGCTGCCCTCGCCGATCTTCTCACCGAAATTCAACACCACGATGCGGTCGGAGATCTTCATCACCGCCGGCATATCGTGCTCGACGAGCAGCAACGTCACGCCGCGATCACGCACCTTTCGCACCATCTCGACCGCGCGCATGGTCTCATCGTGGTTCATACCGGCGAAAGGCTCATCCAGCAGCAGCACGGTGGGATTGGTGGCGAGGCCGATGGCTATGCCCAGCGCCCGCAGATGCCCCTGTGGCAGGTTGCTGGCCAGCTCGTTGCGCTGGGCGCTAAGGCCGAGAAAATCGATGATCTCGTCGGCGGAGCGGCCGAACTCCTCCTGATCGGCCCGCGCAGCCGCGGTTTCCAGGAAATAGCCGAGCAGACTGGCGCGCGCCCGGAGATGATGGGCGACGACGACATTTTCGCGCACGGTCATGCCGCGGAAGATGGTGGTCTCCTGGAAGGTGCGCACCACACCGCGCCTGGCGACCTCATGCGGCGAGAGGTTGGAGATGCGCTCACCGCGGAATCGCACTTCGCCGTCGGTGGTGCGCAGGAACGAGGCGATCAGCTTGAACATCGTCGATTTACCGGCGCCGTTCGGTCCGATCACCGACAGGATCTCGTGCTCGTCCACCTTAAAGCTGACATCGTTGACCGCTGTCAGCCCGCCGAACCGCTTGGTCACGCCATGGACTTCGAGGATGGCGCTCATCGCTGGCTCCTCGGTCTCGTCAGGCGCTGGCCCACCATGCCGTTCGGCTTGGGTAGGCGGAGGCTGAGCAGTCCGTTGGGCAGGAACAGCATTAGCGCGATGAGGACACTCGAATAGATCAGCAGCTGGTATTTGCCGGTGAGGAACAACAGATCCCAGCCGAAATAGAGCACGAGCGTGCCCAGCATCGGGCCGAACACAAAGCCAAGACCCCCGAGAAAGCAGTTCAGCATGAAGTTGACCGAATCCTGCACCGCAAAGCTCGAGGGATAAACCGACTGCGCCACGGCTGCGAACACCGCGCCTCCCAGTCCGCCGAGAAAGGAGGAGATCGCATAAGCGAGGATGCGCAGGTAAGCGACATTTACACCGATCGAGGACGCCAGTTCCTCATTCTGCTGCAGCGAGCGGCAAAGCTGGCCGAGCCGCGAGTGCACCAGCCGGTACATGCCAGCAAAGCACAGGATCATCAGCACGACGGCGAGATAGTAGAACGCCGGCTTTGCGCTCTCCAGCGAAGCGAAATCAGGGATCAGCGTCAGGCCGAAGATGCTGACCGCGCCAGGAAGGGGAATATTGGTGATGCCCTTCGCCCCATTGGTCACCGGGACCGCGAGCGCAAGAAGCCGGGCAACCTCGGTCAAAACCAGCGTCACCATGGCGAAATAGACGCCGCGCAGACGCAGGATCGGCACCCCGATGAGCACGCTGACTGCCGCGCAGAACAGCCCGGCAATCGGCAACGTCAGCCAAAACGACCAGCCATAGGTCACGACCAGCACCGCCGACACATAGCCGCCGAGTAGCGCATAGGCGCCCTGGCCGATATTGATCCGCCCGATATAGAAGGTCAGCCACACGCCTGCCGAGGCAATGCTGAGCAGCGCAACGGAGGTGAGCGTGTAATAGAGGTCGGCGCGGCCGGTCGCCTCGATCAGCCAAGGAACGACGCCCAGCACGACGACGAGGAAGATGAGAGCGGGGATCAAGCTGTCGCGCCGGTCCATGCCTGCTAACCCCACGGCTTGCCCATCAGGCCCTGCGGCCGGATGCTGAGGAACACCATCAATGTGGCGAAGATGACGAGATAGGTGATATCGCCGTAGGCGTGCAGGACGGTCAGGCCCACCAACTCCAGCATGCCGAGGATGAAGCCGCCGGCGATTGCGCCCGAGATCACGCCGGCGCCGCCGATCATCACCATCATGAAAGCCTTGATCGAGATTGGCCCGCCAATGCCCGAATTGACGCCCGTGATCGTCACCAGGAGCCCGCCGACCAGCCCGGCCAGCATCGCGCCGAGCGCAAATCCGATCATTGAATAGCGGTCGACATTGACCCCCATCAGCTGGGCGGCGACGCGGTCCTGCGCGAGCGCGCGCATGGCGCGGCCGGTCTTGGAATACTGCATGAATAGGATGAAGCCGGCGATGCACAGGATGGCCAGCACGCCGATCAGAAGACGGTCATAGGGCATGATGATCCGGAAATCCCAGTTGAACACGCCGTTCACGATCTTTGGCACGCCGCGCTGCTTCTCGCCGAAGATCAGCAGAATGACGGCATCGAGGAAAAAAGCGATGCCGGCGGCGAGCAGCATCGTGCTCTCATCACGCAGGCTGCGCCGTACCACCGGGCGAAAAAGATAGCGCTCGATCAGCGCGCCAATGACCGCAAGCGTGACCGCGGAGGCGACCAGCGCCACCACGAAGGGGAGGCCCCATTGGCCGTAAACCGCATAGGTGACGAAGCCGCCGAGCACATACATCTGCCCATGTGCGAAATTCAGCACATTCATGAGGGCGAAGATCAAGGTGAGCCCGAGCGCGATCAGCGCATACTGGGCACCGAGATAGAGCCCATTGGCAATGACTTGTTCCATGGGGCGAGCCGGGCGGCGAGCGGGACCCGCGCTATGGCGCGCTAGGTCCCGCCGACTGGTTGACGATCAGTCGACTTCGGCGATGAACAGCGTCTTGAAGGCGCCGTCCTTATACTCGTTGACGACCAGCGGCACGGCGATCTGGCGCTTCTGGCCGAAGGAGGTCATGCCGACATATTTCAGCTTGGCGTCGCCCTTCATATAGGGGTTCGGCGCCGAGAAGCTGTCGATGGTCTTCTTGAACTCCTCGACATTGTCGATTGCCTTTGGATCGGCTTTCAGCGTGTCGATGATGTAGTCGAGCGCGTAGCACTTGGTGTTCGAACTCATCGTTGTATTCGCCGAACATCTTGGTGTAGCGCGCAATGAACTCTTCCATCTCCTTGGAGCGGATTTCCGGCGTCGAGGCTCCGCCGACCGAGATGAAGCCATTGGCGAGCTCGCCCGCGCCTTCCTTGAGCACCGCTGCGTCCTGGGCGGTTTCGGTCGAGATCAGGCCGGTATAGCCGAGCTCACGTGCCGCGCGGATGATCAGCGGCGCATTGCCCGGCGCAACGCCGGATAGCACCAGCAGGTCCGGTTTGCTGCGCAACACCGGCGTCAGCACTGGCACGAAATCGCGTGTATCGTTCTGGTAGGTGTCCTTCGCGGCGACGACCTCGAGGCCGAGCGCCTTGGCCGCGGCGACGCCGCCGTCGCGCTGGCTGAGCGGATCGGATTCGTTGGCAGCGAGGAAGGCGATCTTCTTCACACCTTCGTTGTCGCGGAGATATTTATAGATCGCCGGGCCGGACTGATAGTTCGCTACCATCCCGAGAATGGCATTGGATGCCGGGGGCGTATAAAGCTCTTTCGGGAAGGCATAGGGGAAATAGATGATGCCGCTGCGCTCGGCCACGGGCCGCACGGCCGCGGCGCCGTCGTCGACATTCGGCCCGACGACGTAGTGGATGCCTTCCTGGGCCATCTTCTCCATGCCGGCAATGGCGCGCTTGGGGTCCTTCTGATCATCGAAGGTGACGATCTCGATCTCATAGGTCTTGTCGCCGATCTTCACCCCGCCAAGCTCGTTCAGCCATGCGGCGCGGGTCTGCATAGAGCGCACATTGGAGATGCCCCAGGCCGCGGCCGGGCCGCTGGTCACGCCCACGAAACCAATCCGCAGCTTGGCATCGGCCGCCTGCGCGGCGGGGGTGAGAGCCATGATTGAGACCGCCGTAAGCGCAAACACCATCTGTCGTCGTGTCAGTCGCATAACTCCGCTCCTCATTGTGTCTCGTACGGGTTTCGCGGCGCAGAGCGTCGGAAGCCGGTTGCCTAGCCACTCAACAAAATGTTAACAATCATGTCAACGCAATTCTAGAAAAGTGTATACGATCCTAGACGGTCCCGCTCTTGACGTGCGATGGGGAGACGCACAATTGCGCAGCGGACCAGCGGTGAGGATGAGCGTGTGGCTGAGAGCGCGAGACAGATTTTGGCAGGCAGCATCTCTGGGACAGCGCCAGACGAGCATCAGATCGTCGACCGGATCACGACCGCGGTGATGGAGCAGCGGCTTCCGGCGAGCACCAAGCTCAGCGAGGCGAAGCTTTGCGAGGCTTTCGGTGTCGGGCGCATGCGCGTGCGGCGGGCGCTCCTCCTGCTTGCCAGCCAGGGCATCGTCGCGTTGCAATCCAACCGCGGCGCGTTTGTCGCCTGTCCCAGTCGGAAGGAAGCCCACGATGTGTTCAGTGCCCGGCTCGCCGTGGAGCCAAGCATAGTGCGCGATGTGGCAGTGAATGGTGTGACGGCCGACCTGAAGGCGCTTGCCCATCACATCGACCTCGAGCAGGAGGCGAGAGCGCAGCGGCGCCGCCGCGATGTGATCCGCCTCTCCGGTGCATTCCACCTCAAGCTTGCCCAGGCAACGGGCAATGCCGTGCTGTTGCGCATAATGCGTGAGCTGGTGGCCAAGACCTCACTGATCATCGGCCTGTTCGCGACTTCGGGCGCAACAAGCTGCAAAGAAGACGAGCATCTCGGCATCCTGGATGCGCTGCGCGATCGCGACCCTGACCGTGCGGAAAAGCTCATGCGCGATCATCTCTCCCACATCGAGGCCGATCTCGATCTCTCTGCCGGCGAGCCCGAGGAAATGGACATCGGCAGGATTCTGACGGAGCCCTGAGCCTGCGCAGAGCGGGGCGGGCACGCCTTCAGGGATGAGGGAAACGCAAAGGCCATGCCATCGCCGCGGAGCGATGGGGACCGGTCGGTAAGAACGCCGGCAGAGCCGGCCGATGCTAGCGAGTCGTGAATTCACATGGGTTCGTGGCTCGTTGTCGGGCCCTTGCGTAACAGGCCGAAACAATCCCGAGCCGCAATAAGTCGCACCCGTTCTAGCCAGAAACGCTAAAAAGCGCTTGCCGAAATGCTGTTATGAAGGGGAGGTACTAGGTACTCCCGAGTGACCGGAAACGCTGGCTTTCCCGGCGGGAACAGCTATAAGCTTAGTCATCAATCTTTCGTGCTTCGTCTGGTAACATAACCGGTACGCCGTCGTTGCGAATCCGGTAAGCGAGCCGGGCGGCGTCGCTGATCAGCTCCCGACGCTCGCTGTCATAGCGCAGCGGCGTCTTCGTGAGTGGGCAAACCAGGATCTCAAGAAGTCGGGGGTCCACGGCGGCGAGCGTGTCGGAGGGTGGGGCGTCCATGGAGGTTCTTTCTTGCTGCGGCATGGTGATGTTGAAATAGGCTGCCGGGTGACTGCCAGCAAGCGCAAACGCCTCACCGCTTGCAAGAGAGAAGACATATTGTCCCCCTGCGCTACTGCCGTCTTGCGCCGCCACTCACCCGGGTTCATAGAGCCAGACGCCTCGCCGCAACATTCCGGACCTCAGGCGGCGTTCTCTCCCCTCATGTCCGGGCCTGCGGAGCGGTGCTGTTCGCCGAATTCTTGAGTAAGGGCTCTCAAGCCTTGTGGCCTTTCCCTCACGCCCTAACGGAGAAACGAATGATCCTCAGTCCCCGGCGCATCGTCAGCAAGCTGAGGCCTCACGGACTGCGTGGAAATCCGCTCCAGTTTCTATCCTTCCGCAACAAGCGCAACAAGCGTATCCCGTTTATCCCGATCGGTCGTGCGCCGAAGGTCTATGGCCGCATGGGGAATCTGGAAGTGCGGCTCGCCCGCTCCCGGAGCGATCTGCGCCGCGCGCAAAAGCTGCGCTATGAGGTATTCTACGAGGAGATGGACGCGATCCCGAACGCGGCGAGCATGCTCAGCCGGCGCGATGAGGACCCCTATGATGCGGTCTGCGACCACCTGCTCGTCGTCGACTATGGCGATATCCGGCAGGAGAAGCATTCATGGCGGCGGCTGCCGCGCGTTGTCGGCACCTACCGGGTACTGCGCCAGGATGCGGCCGAGCGCTCCGGCGGCTTCTACACACAGAACGAATACAACATCAAGCCGCTCCTAGCCGGCAACCGCGACTGCGAGTTCCTGGAGCTGGGCCGCTCCTGCGTGCTCAAGCCCTATCGCAACAAGCGAACGGTGGAGTTGCTCTGGCATGGTATCTGGGCCTATGTGCGCGAGCGTGGCGTGGATGTGATGATCGGCTGCGCCAGCTTTCCGGGCATCGATCCGAAACAGCATGCGCTGCCGCTCAGCTTCCTGCATCACCACGCGCGGGCGCCGAAGGAATGGCGCGCGAGAGCCCATGACCGGCTCTACATCGACATGAATATGATGCCCGCCAAGGATATGGATGCCAAGGCTGCGCTCAAGGCCATGCCGCCGCTGATCAAGGGCTATCTGCGCCTTGGCGCTTATTTCGGCGACGGTGCGGTGATCGACCGGCAGTTCGGCACGACGGATGTGCTGGTGGTTCTCCCGATCGAGGCGATCGATGAGCGCTATTTCGGTCATTTCGGTGGTCCGGATGACCCGATCGTGGCACCCGGCAGCAAAAAGCTGAGCTAGCGTCAGTCGCGCCCTTGGCGTTCAGCGATCTAGCGCTCGCCGAGCGCAGGGCCGAGCGACCTGTACACCGGCTTTAGCATATAGCGCATGAGCGACTTCGATCCGGTGATGATGTCGGCCTCGACCACCATGCCCGGAAGCAGGCGCCAATTGCGCTCGCGTGGCCCAACGAAAGGCTGACCGAGCTCGATACGGGTGCGGTAATACGGCTGGCCGTGATCGTTCTCGAAGGTCGTTGCGGAAATATCGATGACGCGGCCGGCCACCACCTCCATTCCCGTTGGATCGTAATTGGCGATTTTGAGGTTTGCCGGCGCGCCAACCTTGACATGGCCGATGTCTTTTGTGGCAAGGCGCACTTCCGCGATCATCTCGGCATCGAGCGGCACGATCTGAGCGACGAGGTCTCCGGGCTTGACGACCTCCCCGGGGGTGCGCTGCGCAAGCAGTTGGACGACGCCCTGGCGAGGGCTGCGTATCACCAGCCGGGAAACCCTGTCCTGGTATTTCCCGATCGCATTCTCCTTTTCGACCAACTCGGCGGTGACCTTCGAGCGCTCGTCAGCCAGTTTTTGCAGCCGGTCGGCCTCGGCCCGCTGGGGCGCCTGTTCGGCCTCATGCATCTTTGCGGTCAGCTGGACTTCCTTGCTGGCCATCGAGGCAAGCTTGGCTTGCAAGCCGCTAAGGCGCGACTCTGCTTCGAGAAAAGCAATGCGCGAGGTGTGTCCTAATGAAAAGCTCTTCTGCCGTATAGCGACTTGCTCGGATTCGATCTGGACCTGCCGCTCAAGCCCCGTGCGCTCGGCGGCGAGCGCGGCCAGCTCGCCGCTAGCCTGAATGAGATCCAGCCGCAGCTTTTCACGTTCCTCCGCGTCCCTGGTCAGCGTCTTGGCGTAGAGTTCGGCCTGTTGCTTCCAGATCCCGGCATAAACATCGTCGAAGCCAGAGAAATCCGGCCGCTCGCCACTGAGCAGGGCTTGAAGGCGAATATTCTGGAGGCGCAAACTCGCAAGTTGGGCTCGGAGCTGATCAAAGTCGGCCTCGGCGCCTTCGGGGCGAAGCCGCATGATGGGCTCGCCGGCCTTTACCTTTTGTCCTTCGGCCACATAGACCTTTTCGACGATGCCACCTTCGAGGTGATGAACCTTTAGCGTGCTGCTCGAGGGTACGATCTGACCCTGAGCAACGGCCACCTCCCTGAACTCCGCTACGGCGCTCCAGGCGGTTATGGCCAGAATGAAAATGGAGCAGGTGTAGGTCAGCGAGCGGAAGAGCTTCGCTCTTCCCTCGTTCACGAGGCCAAGCGGAAGTGTCAGCCGCTTGCCCAGAGCGTCCTTTTGATGTGTTCGGCTCATTGCGATTGCCTTCGGCTTTGCTGCGGCGTGGGAAGGTTTGGAAGGGCAGGCGTGCCTTGCCGCGGCTGATTGAGCAGCAGCGGGATGACCGCCTCCGGCGGTCCCTCCATCGCCACACGGCCGGCTTGCATGAGAACCACGCGCGTGGCGAGGCGCATATAGGCCGGCTGCACCGTCGCCAAGAGGATCGTGGCTTTGCCCTTCAGCGCATTGATTTTATGCCGCAAAATGGCATCGGCATCGGCGTCGAGAAAGAGGGACGGCTCATCCAGGAGATAGATTGGAACGTGTTTGATGAACAGGCGCGCGAGCGCGAACCGGCGCAGCAGACTATCGCTGGTCAGCATGCCGACGCTGGCATGGATGCTGCCGGGGGACGCATCGAGGGGCAGGACGCCGAATTCGACGAGCGCCTCTAAAATTTCCTCGTCGCTCGCCTCCGGACGCGCGAGTTCTCAAATTCTGGGCGAGCGAACCGGTAAAAACATGATTTCTCTCCTCCAGATAACTAAGATTTTGGCGAAGGTCGCGCCCATCCAGTTGCCGCAGGTCGAGGCCGTCGATGTAAAGACCGCCAGCCTGGATGGGATATAGCCCGGCAAAAAGCTTCAACAAGGTCGACTTGCCGGCGCCTGTTGTGCCGGCAAGTGCCACGCATTCTCCCGCAGAAACCGTCAGCGTGGCGCCGCGAAGGGTGGGCTCCGGGCGATTGGGAAAGCGGAAGACAACCCCTTCGGCGGAAAGGGTGCCGCGAAACTTGCGCGGCAGCATCAAGACGCTATAGGGCTCGTATTCGACAGGCAACCGCATCAGATTGTCCACCTGCCGGAACACATCGCGGATCTGGCCGAGCTTAGCGAAAGTGAGGAAGAGCGCCTGGACCGGGGAGAGCACCCGCCAGGTCAGCGCCATCAAGGCAACGAGCGCGCCGGCGGACATGGCTTCCGCCATGACTTGTGTTGCGCCGTAGAACACGATCGAGGTGCCAGCCAGAAGGAACAGAATGTGCGACAGCGACTGCTCGGCCGCCTTCAGGCGCTGCAGGCTGGCGGTCGTTTTGAGCTGCGCCACCGACAACGCATGATTGCGGCGCAGCCATACCTCCTCGACATGGCAGTTGCGGATGGTCTCCAGATGCTCGCTGAGCTCGTTGAGGAATTGCCGCCGATCGGCATTCGCCCGCGCTACGCGCCCGCTTTGCAGGCGGGTGATCGGGCCATACACCATGACCAGAACGGCCAGGGCGACGGCAAAGGCGACGACGATCCAGCCCACACTGCCGCCAATAGCAAACACCACGCCGACAAAAAGCAGGATGAAGGGCAGGTCCAGCAGCGTCGATGCGATCTGGCCGCTAAAGGCGTCGCGCACCAACTCGAAGGTCTTCAGGCGCGCGATCTGCATGGAGAGTGAGGATTGTTCTACCGCGCTCGCCGGCAGATGCAGCACGCGCTCGAGCGCAGAGAGCGTGATGACGCTCTCCATCCGGGCGCCGAGATAGGCAAGCCCCCTCGCCCTCGCCTTCCTCAGCGTGAATTCCAGCGTAACGCTCAGCAATATTCCCACGAACAGGAAGCCCAGCGTCATGTTGGAGCGAGCGAACACCGCCTTGTCGTAGACGGTCATCACATAGACGGAGAGAAGCACCGCCATAATGTTGATGAGGAAGGTCAAAAGGACCAGCTTGCTAATTGTCCCAATTTCCTGCGAAACCGCATAGCAAATCCAGCTTTGACCAGGCAGCGCCCGCTCCAGCTTATCGATCGACTTGACCGCATAGACGCACCCGGTCTGCCGGCCCGCTGCGACGTCATAGAACCGGTCCAGGCCGCCGCTATAAATGCGCATGCGGCCATCCGGGCGGCGCTCCAGCACGACCCAGCATTCCATAAGATTATGCGTGGGAACGAACAGGCAGGGCAGATCGGCGGCGGACAGCCGGTCAAGAGGGACCGCGGCCGGGCTGGAATTGAAGCCGAGCCGGAACAACACCGTGCGCAGATCGAGCAGGCTGCGAAGCCTACCTGAAGACGGCATTACCCCTTGCAGGACGACGCCGGTGCCCTTCCAATTCAGCGCCTCAAGGAGCGGTGCGAGGCAGGCATGAAAAGCCCGCCCGGCATCGGAGCCCGAGGACAGTGCAAATGGTGTGTCAGCTTTGGAGAGCATAGGCATTTTTCAAAATGGCGTTCAGCTGGCAATTGCCGATCTCAAACAGCCGGTCTGCGAACTGCAGCTTGCCGGCCCGATAGTCGGTCAGGATAAACGTCGTCCCAGGCGCGAGCTCCCCTGCGGCCTCGCGGAATAGGCGTTGGGATTCATAGGTGAAGTAGGCGCTCGCCCCATCGATCAGGATGACATTGGCGCGTATCGTCAGGACCCGCGCGAGCGCAATGGACTGGATGAGCCGCCGAGGCAAGTGATCGGTGGCGCTATCACCAAGCGGCGTGGCGAACCCTTCCGGAAGCCGGTTTATCTGCTCCTCAAGACCGATCAGAGAGACCGCACGGAGCGCCCGGTCGACGGCGTCGGCGCCTTGCGAAAGCGTGATGTTGTCGAGGATTGAGCCGCGAAACAGGGCAGGCTTGATGCCGAACAGGCATACGCCCCGCAATTGCGCCTGTCCCTCTTCCTCGGCGATATCGGCTCCGTTGATTTCAACCCGTCCCCTCGACGGTGAGAGGTGTCCGGCGATGAGCGACAGCAGGGCCGACTTGCCGCTGCCGCTTTCACCGATGATGCCGATAATCTCCCCGGACGCAATGGAAAGGGAAAGGCCATCGAAAACGGGTGTGCCATCATCGGCGGCAAGCGAGATATCGGTGAGCCGCACCTCACCGCCCACGCCAAAGGGGGCGGGCAGCGGATTGGAAATTTCGAGCTTCAGGACCTCATCGGCCTTGCGTTGGGCCAGACTTGCGTTCTGCAACTGCGTCCATGCGCTGATCAAACGCAAAACCGGCTGTGTGGCTCTGGTGGATAGCAGGCTGCAGCAGGCAAGGCTGCCGAGACTGATCTCGCCGATATTGACCAGATAGGCTCCGGCAGTCACGACCATGATCATCGTCATGGTGGCAAACAGTTGCCCGAGTGACTGAAACCAGTTGCTCTCGTAAATCAGGCGGTAGGTGTTGACGGCCAACTCTTCGCCCTGCTGCTCAGCCCGCCGCAGGAGATATGGCTCGGCCCCAAGCAGCTTGACCGTGCTGATGCTGCGCAGAGTTTCTGAGATGAAGGCGTAGCGCACGGACTCATCCCTCGCCCGCCCCTCGAGAATCCCCAGATAGTGCCGGCTTGATGTGATCGTCAGCCCCATAAACAGGGCGATGACCAGGACCGGAACGAGTGCCAAAGCTCCCCCGACCAGCCAGGTCATGCCCATGAAAAGGGCGACAAAAGGCAGGTCGAGAAGAACCGTCCGGTCGATGGTCCTGCCAAAGCCGGTTTTCTCGTCGACAGCGTTCAGGCGGCTCAGCCACGTATTCGGCGGAACACCAGCTATCTGGGAACGCGGACGGTAAAGCAGGGCGTGCACCGCATGCTGGCGCGCATTGTATGCCGCTGTGACCACCTCTTGGTCGACGAGATAGTCGCGAGCAAGTTTCAAAAGCGCTTCGAACGCGATCGCACCCACGAGGCTGCCCGCCAGCACATAGAGCGTGCTCATGGACGCATTTGGCAGAACCCGATCATACACTTGCAAAATCACGAGCGGCAGCGTGAGCGCGAGCATATTGATGATGAACGACGACAAAATAATCGAGGGAGGCAAAGCAAGCGTACGGCTGACCAGCAGGGCCAGCTGCGATGTAAAAGAGATTGTTACCCGGGGAGCTTCGACTGCAAACACTGCCAAACACCTACTCTGGAAATACCGAACGGGAAACGATACCCCGTAAAGCTTACATCGACGCAAATCTTTTCCTATGATCTCCGCGAAATTGATAAATATATTTAAAGAAAATTGCATTCATTTCTGAAACTGACTGCTTGTCTTAAATAGAGGGCTTAGTCGACCTTGGCTTCCGCATCCATTACTTTAAAATTTGAACGAACGCAGGGTGGCCATGTCAGAGTTCCTCGACGATAAACCGACCGAAGCAGAGTCCGTCGCCAAAGCCAAACAGGCTTTGATCGACGCGCTCGCCGTCCAGCTCGACGTCCCCCAGAATAGCCGCTACGACCTCATCTCGCCGGTCGTGGCGTTGCCGGAGGAGACCGGGTCCGAGGCGCCGGTCAACGCCAGCGGCAAGGATGTCGCCCCATCCTATGACAGCGCTGAGCTGAACCAGGACAGCCATTCCGGCAGGTACGCAGCTGAGAACTGGCGTTCCGTAAAGCCTGCGCCTCTCGAGTCGGGTGGCCTCTGGGAGGAAACCCGCGCGCCTATGGCGCCGCTCCACGATGCGGGCAACGCGCCGGACATCGCCATACCCGGGGTTGAGCGGACCCCGATTGCAATTCCACACTCGAACGCGACAGATCAGGACAGCACTCCTCCGGCTCCGTTACTCAGCGCCGATTTCGAGCAGCCCGTCGTGGCAAACACCGCGCCGACCGGTGTTGTCCTCGATCACAACGAAATTTCGGAGACGGCGGCCGGTGGGACGGTCGTTGGTACGCTGTCGGCGATCGACCGCGACCACGGTGACACGCACAGCTTCGCGATCGTCGGGGGTGACGGGCGCTTCATCATCGAGAATGGCAAGCTCGTTCTCGCACCCAATGCCACGCTGGACTTCGAGCACGAGCCCTCGATCAACATTACCGTGCGGGTCACGGACAGTGCCGGCCACAGCTATGATCAGGCGGTGACCATTGCGGTGCAGGATGTCAACGAAGCCCCGACCGGGCTGGCGCTCGACCACAATGTGATTTCCGAAACGGCGGCCGGTGGGACGGTCGTCGGCACGCTGTCGGTAATCGACCCCGACCATGGCGACACGCACAGCTTCGCCATCGTAGGGGGTAACGGGCGCTTCATCATCGATGATGGCAAGCTCGTCCTCGCACCCAATGCCGCGCTTGACTTCGACCACGAGTTCCTCGATCGACATTACCGTGCGGGTCACGGACGGCGCGGGCCACAGCTATGATCAGGCGCTGACCATTGCGGTCCAGGATGTCAACAAGGCGCCCTATAGCCTCGCCCTGGCTGGCGCGACAGTCGCCGAGAACGCCCCCGGCGCGGTGATAGGTACCGTAAGCGCGCTTGATCCCGATGCCGGCGATAGCCTCAGCTACAGCGTCTCCGATGCGCGCTTCGAGATCGTCGACGGCCAGCTCAAGCTCAAGGACGGCGTCGCGCTCAACTATGAAGCCGAGCCTCAAGTGCAACTGCAACTCACCGCGACCGACAGCGGCGGGAACGCCACCCATCAGGCCGTTACGATCCAGGTTGGCGATGTGAACGAATTCGGTGTCACTGCGCCGGTCGACACCAATGCAGCCGCGAACAGCGTGTCGGAGCACACCTTCAACGGCGCCTCCGTCGGTATCACCGCTCATGCCGTCGACGCGGACGGCGCCACAAACGCTGTCACCTACTCGCTCGTCGATGCCAACGGAAATCAGATAGCCGGGGGGCCTTTCGCCGTTAATGCCACCAGCGGCGCCGTCACTGTCGCCAATGCAAGCCTGCTCGACCACGAGACGGCGCCGACCCACACGATCTACGTGCAAGCAACATCGGCCGATGGCTCATCGGCGACCCAGAGTTTCACGCTCAATGTCGCGGACTACAACGAATACAGCGTTACCTGCCCGGTCGACATCAACGCCGCGCCCAACTCAGTCGCCGAGAATGCCGCAAATGGCACGGTTGTCGGTCTCACCGCGCAAGCTTTCGACGCGGACGGATCCAACAACACCGTCACCTACAGCTTGGTCGATGCTGCCAGCCATCCGGTGGCGAACGGTCCTTTCGCTATCGATGCCGGAACCGGTGTCGTCACGGTTGCCGACGGCAGCCAGCTCAATTATGAGGCCGCTGCGAACCAGACAATCCATGTCCAGGCGACTTCGGCCGATGGCTCGATATCCACGCAGAGCTTCACCATCGCCTTAAGTGACGTCAATGAGTTTCATGTCGGCGCAGTGAGCGACACCGATGCCAGCGCGAACAGCGTGTCGGAGAACGCGGCGAATGGCACCATGGTCGGCATCACCGCTCATGCTGTCGACGCGGACGGTACCAATAACACGATCACCTATAGCCTCGTCGACAGTGGCGGAAATCCGGTGGTCCATGGGCCTTTTGTCATCGGCGCAAATACCGGCGTGGTCACGGTCGCAGATGGGAGCATGCTCGACTACGAGACGGCGCAGACCCAAACGATCTACGTGAAAGCGACCTCGGCCGACGGGTCTTCGTCCACTCAGAGCTTCACTATCAATGTCGGCGACGTCAACGAGGCCCCCACCGACATCAATTTCTCGCTGACCGGCATCAGTATGAACGTCGATGGCGGCAACAATGCCTATTTCCAAACCGCCGACCACGGCGACATCGTCGGTGGTCTCCAGGCGATGACCATCGAGGTCCAATTCTCAGGCTCGAAGGTGCTCGCTGACTGGGATTACATGAACCTGTTCAGCTACAATGTCGGCGGCGCCGGCGACGAGATCGAGATTGCGCTCGACAACAACGGCAACGGCATCGATTTCACCATTGAAATTCACAACCACTATGTCGAGCTGAAGAATTTCGACGCCTACGGTTTGCTGGATGGCGGCGTCCACCAAGTGTCCGTCACCTGGGACAGCACCGGCGGCATTCTCGATGTCTATGCCGACGGCGTGTTGGTGGATCATACGACCGGCATAGCCGCCGGACAGACCATCACAGCCGGCGGTGTTATCACACTTGGGCAGGAACAGGACAGCCGCGGCGGCGGTTTTGATCCGACGCAAAATTTCAAGGGCGCTTATCACGACGTCCGCATCTTCGATGACGTCCGCTCCGCCAGCGAGGTCGCCTCGAACGCGCTGCAGGAGGTCAGCACGAGCGAGCAGGGTCTGATTGCAGATTGGCGCATGAACGCGCTGACAGATGGCAAACTGATCGACGCCGCAGGCGATCATGACCTCACGCTTTCTCATGTAACGGGCAACAATTGGATCAACTCTACGCCCAAGCAAGTCGCTATCCTCGAGGAGCACTCCCCCGGCGGAACGGTGGTCACCACGATACAAGCCACCGATCCGGATCACGGCGAGACGTTCACCTACAGCCTCTCGAGCGATCCATCTGGTCTGTTCGAGGTGGTCGGTAATGAGGTGCGGGTAAAGGCCGGCGCTTTTGTCGATTACTCGCAGGCGCAGTGGCACAATCTCGGTGTCACCGTCACCGACAGTGCCGGGCACAGCTATACCGAGACCATGACCGTCCGGGTCACCAACATTGATGAGGCGCCCGGCGCCCCGACACTGACCGGATCGACGGTCGCGGAAAATGCTGCCGGGGCAGCAATCGGCACCGTTACGGCCACCGATCCGGACGTGGTCGACAAGCTTCACTACATCGTGTCGGACAGCCGCTTCGAGGTGGTGAACGATGTCTTGAAACTGAAAAGCGGCGTGTCGCTCAATTATGAAGCCGAGCCGACCGTCGCGCTTAAGATCACGACTGTTGATGCCGGCGGACTTACCTCCGCGCCGCGCGATTTTACGATCACCGTCAACAACGTGAACGACGCGCCGAGTGCGGCAACCCTATCCAATGCTACCGTCGCCGAGAATGCACCTGGCGCCGTTGTCGGACATGTCCTGGCAACCGACCAGGATGGAGACCCCCTCACTTACAGCGTGTCCGATAGCCGCTTCGAGATTGTGAACGGAGACCTGAAGCTCAAAGCTGGCACGTCGCTCAACTATGAAGCAACGAAAACCATCGCCCTGAATGTGTACGCCACAGACACTGCAGGCCTAAAGTCCACGACCAGCTTCACGATCGCCGTCACCAACGTTAATGAGGCGCCGACGGCGCCGACGCTAAGTCCCGCGACCGTTGCCGAAAACTCAGCCGGGGCGGTGATCGGCACGGTGACTGCGACCGATCCCGATGCCGGAGACCAGCTCACCTACAGTGTGTCTGACAGCCGCTTTCAGATCGTGGGCAATCAGCTTCAGCTGAAGGCCGGCGTCTCTCTCGATTATGAGAGCGCACATACCGTTCCCCTCACGATCACGGCCACGGATAGCGGTGGCCTGTCCGCGACGCGCAATGTGACGCTGACAGTCACCAACGTAAACGAGGCTCCGACCGCACCGACCCTCAGCGCCTCCACGGTCGCCGAAAACGCAGCCGGCGCCATCATCGGCACAGTGAGCGCGACGGATCCTGACGCCGGCGACGCGCTGACCTACAGCGTGTCGGACAACCGTTTCCAGATTGTGAACAATAAACTTCAGCTGAAGGCCGGAGTATCGCTCGATTATGAGAGCGGGCATACCGTCCCGCTGACGATTACGGCGACGGATAAAGGTGGCCTCTCCTCAAGCCGCAGCGTAACCCTAACCGTTACCGACGTAAACGAGGCTCCGGCCGCGCCGACCCTCAGCAACTCCACAGTTTCCGAAAATGCCCCCGGCGCGACGATCGGGGCCATATCCGCGCCTGACCCCGAAGGGGGTGCGGTAACCTACACGATCTCGGATAGCCGGTTCGAGATTGTCGGGGGCGATCTGAAGCTCAAGACCGGCATTTCGCTGAATTACGAGGCGCAGCCCAGCGTTTCAGTCGACGTTACGGCAAAAGACCCGACCGGCCTTTCAAATACCAGCCATCTGACGATCTCCGTGATCAATCAGAATGAGGCGCCAACAGCTCCCACGCTCAGTGCCGTGGTTGTGGCCGAGAATGCGCCGGGTGCAGTCATCGGCACGGTTGCCTCGACCGATCCCGACACAGGCGACCACCTCACCTACAGCGTGTCTGACAGCCGCTTCGAGATCGTGGGCAATCAGCTCCAGCTGAAGGCCGGCGTCGCTCTCGACTATGAGAGCACGCACAGCGTTCCCCTGACGATTACGGCAACGGATTCGGGCGGCCTGTCCGCGACGCACAGCGTCACCCTGACCGTGCAGGACGTGAACGAGGCGCCGACGCCCCTTGCTATTGCGAGCCAGAGCGTCGCAACGGGCGAGACATTTACGCTGAACGCGGCCGCTAATTTCGTCGACCAGGATGCAGGCGACCACCTGCATTACACGCTGAGCGGGCCGTCATGGCTTACCATCGACAGCGACACCGGAGTGATTTCCGGTACCGCGCCGACGGGCGTGACCGCCCCAATCACGATCACGGACGGCCTCGCCCATCTTCCAAACACCCCGTTTGTCGTCCTCGATACGACGATGTTTGCCAATAGCGCAGGCTACGACAACAGTGTCGGCTACTACATCGCCGATGAAGCTGGCAATCCCATCGCCGGCGCCATCATCGAGACGAATGCCAAGGAGGTCGGCTCCCACGAGACGATTATCGATCTTTCGAATTATCCTGGCGGGGCAACGCTCGGTTTCTTCATCATTCCAGACGGAGCACACCTGAACCCCGGTCTGACAGACGGCAGTGCGATTACCTTCTCCGAGGAGGGCTCGGGGTGGGTTGCGTACCACGATGGCGTCGCAGTGGCCGGCGCACAAAGTTCAGTCTACTTCTCGGATGTCGCGCTCAACACCGACAACTTCGATCATATGATTGACAGCGCCGGAAGCGGCGCGATGAACTGGGAAGACCTGCGCGTCGGCGGCGACCGGAACTTTACCGATGCCAACATGGATGCCGCGCTGCATTCTGTGGCGTCCGTGGAGGGCAGCAATATCGTAACGGTCACTGCGACCGACGCGGCTGGACACGCCGTCAACCAGCAATTCGATCTGAGCGTCACCGACCTGCCGCAGGACGTCACCGGACATGGCTCTCCCACCGGCGGCGATGATCTCATCACGCTCGGTGATACCGCCGACAAAGTCTGGGCTGGAGCTGGCGATGATACCGTCTCCGGCGGCGGCGGCAATGATACGCTTTACGGCCAGGATGGTTCGGACACGCTGAGCGGCGGCACCGGCGACGATCTTCTGGATGGTGGCCTGGGCAATGACACTTTGCAGGGCGGCGACGGCGCCGATGTTCTCTTTGGCGGCGCGGGCGACGATAACCTAAGCGGCGAGGCGGGAAGCGACCGGCTGTTCGGCGACGCTGGCAACGACACGCTCTACGGCGGCGATGGCATGGACCGGCTCTATGGCGGCGATGGCGACGACAAGATCTACGGCGATGCCGGCGCGGATCGCCTCTATGGCGAGAGCGGTAATGACCAGCTCTTTGGCGGCGACGGCAATGACATGCTCCATGGCGGCGCCGGCAACGATGTGCTCGACGGTGGGGCCGGCAACGACACGCTGGTCGGCGGCGCAGGCAATGACACGCTCTATGGCGGCGATGGCAGCGACGTGTTCATCTTCGCCGCCGGCTCCGGTGTTGATGACGTGTATGGCGGCGCAGGGGGCGGTTGGTGCGACACGATCGACGTCACCGCTCTCGGGCTCAAGATCGAGGAGTTTGGCTCAGCCTGGACCTTTGCTCTAACGAAAGGATCGCTTGTTGCCTATGACGATCACAGTGTGACCTTCAGTGCGGACTCCGATGGCATCCTCTCGCTGCAGGACGGAACGCAGGTCCATTTCCACCAGATCGAGCGCGTGATCGGCTGAGGACGGCTCCGGTTATTTTCCGCGACGCCTGCAATTTGTGGGCGTTTTGAGGTCAGCGATAGACCGCCCGGACAAGAACTCCGGAACCGCCCGCTCGCCTGGGCGATCATCGCGTCTTGGATCAAGGGACTAGCGCAGATCGGAGCCGCTGCCGGCAGTGCTTGCCTGTCCGTAGGAGAATTGAGTGGCTGCAGCTGGCGCACCGCTGGGCGGGATCGCAAGCATATCCCCCTTGCCTGAACCCACCACATTATGAATGCCGTGAATCTCGACCGGCTTTTTCTCCTCCGGCGCCGTGGCGGCTGTCTGCGACGGCTCAGTGGCGGTAACCGGCTGGGCGTTCTGCGCGCTACCGCCAGCCGACAGCGGCGAGGCGGTCGCCACCGGCTGACCGGCGGACTGCAGCGCTTGCTGGGCAAACGGCCTCACCGAAGGCTCCGTCGGGTGACTCTGGCCGCCAATCGCTGCGACACGGGTCGCATCCGCAGCCGCAGGCTGTGATTGCGGCTCGGCCTTCGCCTGGATCAAAGTCGGGCCGTCACGGTTGAACGGATCAGCGGGCTCGGGCGTGATTTTGCGATAGGCAGGGCAGCTTGCCGCCGGGTCGGGAACGGCTTCCTGACCGAAGAAATTCGCATTCACCAGATATTGCCTGGAGCAGACGGCAACCGCCGGCGGAATGTGGGTTGTCTCGAAAAAGTCGTAGCCTTCCTTCAGCGTCTTCCAGAAGCCGTACCACTGGTTGGCCTTGTAGCGGGCCAGATTGGCCTCGGTCATGCGGAACGGGAAGGCATTGACCTGAAATTGGCGCTGGCCGCCCTGGAACGCCTCGCGGGCAAGGATGTAGATCTCCTCGATCAGCGCGTCGGTCATGGCGAAGCATCCGGCCGACCGGCAATCGCCGTGAACCATCAGCGCGTCGCCCGTGCGGCCATTGACGCGATCATAGGCGTTGGGGAAGCCGAGATTGAAGGAAAGATGGAACTGGCTGTTCGGGTTCATCTGGCCGGGCGTGACGGTGTAGAACCCTTCCGGCGCCTGTTTGTCGCCCACACGCACTTTCGGCCCAAGCGTGCCGGACCAGGCGCAGATCGGATAGGTTTTGAAGTGATAGAAGCGGCCGTCTTCCTTCTGCTTCCAGATCTCCAGCTCGGATTCTTCTTTGAAGATGCGCACGAAGATCGGCGATTCCTGCTTCATGCCCTTCATAGTAAGCAGCACCTGCGCTGCTGCCGGCAGCGATTTCATCGCTGGCAGCACATCGCCATCACCCGGGCAACCCGCCAGCATCAGTGATGCAGCGGCGACAAAAACGAAACGACCAACGATGCTCATCGACATTCTGTGTGCCCCTTGCACGCGCCGAGAAGATCGACTCATTTTGTTAAAAATAAGTTTCGCTAGTTTGTGTATCAGCCCTACACCACCCGATTCGCAAGTAAAATCAATAACACGTCGGATTTGCTAGCTCGAATAAGGCCCTTTTTAGACGGTTTGCTGTCGCTGCGCCTAAAGACCGCGCCCCATGGCGAGGAATTTGTCCTGGCGTGCCCTTCTTACTTCTTCACCGGGCATGCCATCGAATTCCCGGAGCGCCTTCTCGATCATGGTACCGGTGAGCCTAATGATCGTTGCGCGGTCCCGGTGGGCGCCGCCGACCGGCTCGCTTATGAGGCTGTCGATCACGCCTAACTGGGAGAGGTCCTGCGCGGTGATCTTCATATTGGTCGCGGCGTCCTTGGCCCGGGAGGAGTCGCGCCACAAGATGGAGGCGGCGGCCTCGGGCGATGCGACGGTATAGATCGAATGCTCCAGCATCAGCACGCGGTTAGCCGTGGCGATGGCGACCGCCCCGCCCGATCCTCCCTCGCCGATAATCACCGAGATGATCGGCACGGTTAGCGTCATGCAGCAGTCGGTGGAACGGGCGATGGCCTCGGCCTGTCCGCGCTCCTCGGCACCGACACCCGGATAGGCACCGGCGGTATCGACGAAGGTGATAACCGGCATGGAGAACTTCTCCGCCAGCTTCATCAGCCGGACAGCCTTGCGATAGCCTTCGGGCCGCGCCATGCCGAAATTATGCTCAAGGCGAGATTGGGTGTCGTTGCCCTTCTCATTGCCAATCACGACGACAGCCCGCCCGCGGAACCGGCCGGCGCCGCCGATGATCGCCTCGTCTTCGGCATAATAGCGATCGCCAGCGAGCGGAACGAAGTCCTCGATCAGTTCGTCGATATAGTCGCGGGCGTGCGGCCGGTCGGGATGGCGGGCGACCTGCGTTTTCTGCCAAGGCGTCAGCTTGCTATAAATCTCCTGGAGGGCGTCACGCGCCTTCTCCTCCAGCTTGCCGACCTCTTCTCCAATGGAGACCGAGCTGTCGTCGCTCTTGAGCGCCTTGAGCTCTTCGAGCTTGTTCTCCAGCTCGGCAATTGGCTTTTCGAAGTCGAGATAGGTCCTGATCATGTTCATCGGTTGCCTGGAAACGAAAAATAACGGCGAGGAACCACTCGCCTGCAAAAGCAAGTGGCGGCTTGCAGGTCCCCCTGTCAAGCCGCCGGGTGATTCCTCGCTCTAGACCTGGACGGTTCGGGTTAAGCCTCCGTTGCAAGCGGCTCGCTAAGCGGGTGATTTTCGTGCACGATCTGCCGCAGCCGGCCTTCCAGCACGTGGGTGTAAACCTGCGTTGTTGAAATGTCGGCATGGCCGAGCAGCTTTTGCACCGACCGCAGATCGGCGCCGCGCTCCAGCATATGGCTGGCAAAAGCATGACGAAGCACATGGGGCGAGACGCGGCTCGGCTCGATGCTGGCCTGTGTCGCCAGGATCTTCAGCTCCTGTGCCAGTCTTTGCCGGGTCAAATGGCCCTGCTGGCCCCATGACGGGAACAGCCAGGGTGAGCCCACCGAGCCCATGGCCTCGCCATTACCCCCCGAGACGGCGGCATCGCGCTCAATGAGATATTGGCTGAGAGCCTCCTGCGCCTCGGCATTGAGTGGCACCATTCGCTGCCGGCCACCTTTGCCCTTGATCGTCAGCGTGCGCTCATCCCCGACCAGGGCCGAGCGTGCCAGCGCGACCAATTCGGAGACCCGCATGCCCGTCGCATAAAGGATCTCCAGGAGGCAATAGAGCCGCAGCGCTTTCAGCCGCTGGCCATTGCGCGAACTCATGCACACGCCGGCGCGCAGCCTGCAGCAGCTGATCGATCTCTTCGATGCTCAGCGTCTTAGGCAGGGCGGCTTCACGCTTCGGGCCGCCAACCATCGCCGCCGGATCGTCCGAACGGATGCGATCGGTCAAGAGGAAGCGATAGAACTGCTTGAGAGCCGAAAGCCGCCGTGCGCGCGACGACGCGGCGAGCCCCTCCTCCACCATGCGAGCGATGAAGTTGCGGATATCCTCCGTCGTCGCCTGTTCCAACGAGCGGTCCCGCCGGTGCACAAAACTGGCAAAACTCATCAGGTCGCGTGAATATGCATCTAAAGTATTAACCGATGCCCCGCGTTCCGCACTCAGCATCTCCAAGAACCGTCCGATGACCGGCAGCCTCAGCTGGCCGTGGTCATCCCCCCGAATTCGCCCCATAGGCTCACTCTCAGCTTCTGTTTCCACCCCGGTGGCCGAAATTGCTCCGAACACCGCCCATTTTCCGTGTTGCACGCGCGCTTGAGAAGGCAAGCCGAACCGCTTGCTCGCCACCGCCGGGTGGCGAAGCTCTTCACTCGCACGCGACTCCCTACAACACAGATTTAGAGCCGGCATCCTGATAAAGAGAAGATTATCTTACTTGCAGATTGCGTACGGTCTTCGAGATATGTTTCGGAGTAGGTTCAAAATACTTCGCCAGCACGAACATACTGCCGTAGAAGACCGCCGCACATAAGCCACAAATTGTAAGAAATCGCATCAGGCTTGGCATGGGCTCTTCGCACCTCTTAAGACATCATATCGGATATTGGCTTTATTATGGCTGGCCGACAACACTCGACGCCTTTGTCAATAGGAGTCATAAATTTATCACCGGCTGTTGACAGGACACCTCCTGCGGGCTGAATAACGGCGAGACGCGAGCTGAGCAATATGCAAATCGGAAGAGGCGAAGGGGAACCGCAGGCCAAGTCGGCTGACCTGGTACGCTCGATCCGCCAAGGGCTCGGCAGCCGCTCGATCGTGATGATCGGCCTCATGGGCGCCGGTAAGACCTCGATTGGCAAACGCCTCGCGACAACTCTCGATATGCCTTTTAACGATGCCGATCAAGAGATTGAAAAGGCAGCCGGTAAAACCATCAACGAAATTTTTGCCGAGAATGGCGAGACCTATTTCCGCGATGGCGAGCGCCGCGTCATCGCAAGGCTGCTCAGAGACGGGCCGAAAGTGCTGGCAACCGGCGGCGGCGCCTTCATGAATCTGGAAACGCGTGCGCGGATCGCCGGCTCTGGCATCTCGGTCTGGCTGCGGGCCGACATCGACACACTCATGCAGCGCGTCTCACGCCGCGACAACCGTCCACTCTTGAAAGCACCCGATCCGCGCGCGGTAATGGAAAAGCTCATCGCGGAGCGTTATCCTGTCTACGCGCTGGCGGACATCGCGATCGAGAGCCGCGATGTGGCGCATGAGCTCATCGTCGATGAGATCGTGCGCGCGCTTCATGATTGCGCCAAAATTGCAAATCCGCCGCCAAGCGACATCTCCTGAAAGAGCAAAGACATGCAGAACGCGCCGCAGGCCTTGCCCGCCATGATCCGCTCCGTCACCGTACCGCTCGGCACGCGCAGCTATGACATCGAGATCGGCCGTGGCCTGCTCGATGATGCCGGCATGGCGATTCAGGGGCTGGCTCCGGGCGCAAGATGCGCCCTCGTCACCGACACGCATGTCGCGCAGCTGCATCTGCCGACGGTAAGGGAGGGCCTGGCGCGCGCTGGCGTCGCTTTCGGCGAGGTGGTGCTGCCTGCCGGCGAAAGCTCAAAGAGCTTTGCGCAGCTCGAGATGCTCTGCGATCGGCTTCTCGATCAGGAGTTGGAGCGCGGGGATGTGGTTGTTGCGCTAGGCGGCGGCGTCATCGGCGATCTCGCCGGGTTCGCGGCGAGCATCCTGAAGCGCGGCACGCGCCTGGTGCAGATCCCGACGACGCTGCTCGCTCAGGTCGACAGCTCGGTCGGTGGCAAGACCGGCATCAACACCCGCCACGGCAAGAATTTGATTGGCAGCTTTCATCAGCCGAGCCTGGTGATCGCCGACATAGCCATTCTTGATACTCTCGATGTGCGCCAGTTCCGTGCCGGCTATGCGGAGGTCGTCAAATACGGCCTTATCGGCGACGCACCGTTTTTCGCCTGGCTCGAGGACCAGTGGCGGGATGTGTTCAGCGGCACCGGCGAAGCCCGGCTTCATGCCATCGAGGTGAGCTGCCGGGCGAAGGCCGACATCGTGGGCGAGGATGAAAAGGAGACCGGCCGGCGCGCCCTCCTCAATCTCGGACACACCTTCGGCCATGCCCTCGAAGCCTGGGCCGGCTATTCCGGCCGGTTACTGCACGGTGAGGCTGTCGCGATCGGCGCGGTGCTGGCCTTTGAATTCTCGGAAAGGCTGGGACTTTGCCCGGATGGAGCGAGCGTAAGAGTTTCGGGGCATCTCAAGGATGCAGGCCTGCCGACACGAATCGCCGATATTCCGCTGGACGAGGCAGGGCATGGGCCTTCGGCGCAAACGTTGATGACCTTGATGGCCCAGGACAAAAAAATCAAACGCGGCAAGCTCACGCTGATCCTGGCGCGCTCCATCGGTGAGGCATTCGTCGCCAGCGCCGTTGATCCGCAGGAGGTGAGCGCTTTTCTCGCCGAACGCTGTATCCGCTGAGTGCCGCTCGGGGTGAAGTTTCTACTCTCCGCCGCCATGGCGTCACCCTGCGCAAGCAGGGATCCCGTACGCCGCAGCGCCGCCATTCCAGCGCAAGCGCCAGTGCTTATACCAACGCTCGTTGAGCGTGACTCATTTGCAGGATTCCCCCTTGCCGCGAATTGTGATTCACCATGGAAAACGGGGGAGGTTTTCCATGGGCGCTGCGATCCGGCTTCGTTCGGACTATTCGGGGGATGATCTGCGCCGGCTTGCAAAGGCGAGCCGCGAGGGAGCGCAGACACGGCGGTTGCTGGCATTGGCAGCGATTTACGACGGCGCCAGTCGCAGCATGGCGGCAAAGATTGGCGGCGTGGGCCTGCAAATCATTCGGGATTGGGTTGTACGCTTCAATGAGCGTGGCCCTGACGGGTTGCTGGACCGCAAGGCTCCCGGCAAGACGCCGCTGCTGACCGATGCGTGGCGCGCTGCCTTGAGCCGGATCGTCGAGGAAGGACCGAAACCTTATCTGGATGGCGTCGTGCGCTGGCGGCTGCTCGATCTGGCGCAATGGCTGTGGGAAGAATTTGGGGTATCGGTGAGCCGGCAGACGCTCGGGCGGGAATTGCGTGCGATGGGCTTCCGTAAACTGTCGGCCCGCCCACGCCATTATGCGCAGAATGCTGAAGCCATTGAGGAATTCAAAAAAACTTCCCCGCCGAGCTGGCGGCGGTCCGGGACAAGATTGGGACAGATGTCGAAATAGAAATCTGGTTCCAGGACGAAGCCCGGATCGGGCAGAAGAACAAGATAACCCGCCGCTGGGCGCGGCGTGGAACCCGGCCCCATGCGCCGCAGGATCAGCGCACGAAGTGGGCTTACATTTTCGGCGCCATCTGCCCGGCGAAAGGTAAAGGCGCCGGCCTCGTCATGCCCTGGTGCGACACGCCCGCCATGCAGGCGCATCTGCACGAGATCAGCGCCGCGGTGGACCCCGGCGCGCATGCGGTCATTATGCTCGACCAGGCCGGATGGCATATGTCGGCCAGGCTCGAAGTGCCCCGCAACATTACCCTTCTGCCGCTGCCACCCCGTTCGCCGGAATTGAACCCGCAAGAAAATGTCTGGCAGTTCCTGCGGGACAACTGGCTCTCCAACCAAATCTTCAGCTCCTACGACGACATCGTCGCCCATGGCTGCCAGGCGTGGAACAGGCTGACCAGCCAGCCCTGGCGCATCATGTCCATCGGCCTTCGCGACTGGGCTCATGGGTTCTAATCAATGAGCATTGGTATTACTCGGTGCCCGCTTGCGCGGGAATGACCATGGTGCGGATGAAAAGCCGATGTCTACAGCCAGGCTATCACGCTCCAAAGCGACCATGCCCCCTCGCGCTCAATGCTCCTGAACATAGCGGCTGCGATAAACGCCGTCCTCCAGATCATCGAACAGCTCGGCAATCTGGGGATGGCGAAGCGGCTCGCCGGAATTGTCGGGGACGAGGTTCTGCTCCGAGACATAAGCCACGTATTCCGTCTCATCATTCTCGGCGAGCAGGTGATAAAAGGGCTGATCCTTCCTCGGGCGCATTTCGGTGGGGATCGACTCCCACCATTCCTCGGTGTTGGCGAACTCCGGGTCAACGTCGAAAATCACACCGCGGAATGGGAAAAAACGATGCCGAACGATCTGCCCGAGCTGAAACTTGGCTGTTCTGAGCTTCGGCATAATTGCGCTTACGCCATTCCTTTCGCGCCTGATATTGCGCACAGGATTCTTCCTGTCAACGGGTGCCACGGCGCCTAAATTCCATATTCCCTGGCCAACTCCGGGTCTTTTTGGGCCACAAGGCGCGCAAGATCGACAATCACTTTTGCTTGTTTCCAAGTCGCGTCGTCTTGCATTTTGCCATCGATCATCACGGCTCCGGTGCCGTCCGGCATGGCATCGACTATCTTTTTGGCGAAAATCACCTCGCTTGCAGGCGGGCTGAACACGTGTTTGGCGATATCTATCTGGCTCGGGTGCAGCGACCAGGCGCCCACACAGCCTTGCAGGAACGCATTGCGGAACTGCGCTTCGCAGGCATCGGGATCGGAGAAATCGCCGAACGGGCCATAAAATGCTTTGATGCTATAGGCAGCGCAGGCATCGACCATGCGGCCGACCGTATAATGCCACAGGTCCTGCTGATAGAAGGCGCGCGGCGCCCGCTCGCCACCGCAATCGGCCAGCACGCCGTAAGACGGATGACCGCCGCCCACGCGTGTGGTCTTCATGCCCCGTGATGCGGCCAGGTCCGCCGGCCCAAGGCTCATGCCGTGCATGCGCGGGCTCGCTGCGGCAATCTCCTCGACATTGTTGACGCCCTCGGCGGTCTCCAGGATCGCATGAATCATGATCGGCCGCGAAACGCCGTGCTTGGCCTCGAGCTGCGCAAGGAGCTGGTCGAGATAGTGGATGTCCCAGGGACCGTCGACCTTGGGCAGCATGATGACGTCGAGCTTGTTGCCGACCTTGGCGACGATCTGCAAAACGTCGTCCAGTGCCCAGGGGCTATTCAGCGCGTTTATCCGTGCCCACAGACCTGTTGCGCCAAACTCCGTACTGGAGGCCATTTCGATGAAGCCGCGCCGAGCCGCTTCCTTCGCGTCGGCCGGAACCGCGTCTTCGAGATTGCCGAGCAGCACATCAACCTGGGCAGCGACATCGGCGGCGCGCGCGCGGATTTTTTCGATGTGAGGGGGAATGAAATGGATCATCCGCTCGAGCCGCACCGGCCTTTCCCGGTAGGGCTGCGGAGCACCGACTGCAAGCGGCGCGAAAAACTTCCCAGGCGTTCGCTGCCATCCCATGGCGAGCCTCCCTTTCCTCCCGCAGCGCCGCGCCGGATGGCTTTGGGTGTAGTCCAAGCTTGGCCATTCTATCAGGCCGCAGCTTCCGTTTGATTGACGCAGCTCAAAACGTCCGCGAAAGCGGCACGCGGCATCCAACCTGATGGCTGCCGGGAGGCAAAAAGGCAATAATAAATGCGCAAAGGAAAAGACAGGCGGTAGAAAGGAGGACGCGCCGGCTCCCGCCTGACGCGCCCTCGACTGCTGCTTACATGTTGTAGGCGCGCTCGCCGTGATCGACGATGTCGAGACCTTCGCGCTCGGTCTCCTCGGTCACGCGCAGGCCGACGAGGAGTGCGATGATCAAGAAGACCACCAAGCTGCCAACGCCCGACCAGGCGACGGTCATCAGCACCGCTTTCGCCTGAGTGACGACTTGGGCCGCCATGTCGAACGCCCCCGGCTCGCAGGTGCTGGTGAACACGCCGTCCACGACCGCGCACTTGGTGTAGTCGACGATACCGGCGCCGCCGAGGGCGGGATCGGCGACGATGCCGGTGCCAAGAGCGCCGACGATTCCGCCGATCGCGTGGACGCCGAACACGTCGAGCGTGTCGTCATAGCCAAGGGCCGACTTCACCGCCGTGCAGAAGAAGAAGCACACGACGCCTGCGACGAGGCCCAGCACCAGCGTACCCATCGGGCCGCCAAAACCGGACGCCGGAGTGACCGCCACGAGGCCGGCCACGATGCCCGAGGCCAGGCCGAGAAGGCTCGGCTTACCCTTGAACAGCCATTCCGCGAACATCCAGGAGAGGCCGGCGGCCGCGGTGGCGATGAAGGTGTTGGCCATGGCGAGGCCGGCATACTCGTTGGCCTCGAGGTTCGAGCCGGCGTTGAAGCCGAACCAACCGACCCACAGCAGGCCGACGCCGACAAGCGTCAGGGTGAGCGAGTGCGGCGGCATCGGCTCGCGGCCAAAGCCCACGCGGCGGCCCATCAGCAGCGCGCCGACAAAGCCGGCAATGCCGGCATTAATGTGCACGACGGTGCCGCCGGCAAAGTCGAGCGCGCCCATCTGCCAGGAGAAGCCGGCCGTGTCGGTGGCGGCGCCGGTAGCAATGCCCGACGGCCCCGGCCAGAACCACACCATGTGAGCGACGGGGAAGTAGACCATCGTTGACCACAAGATGGCGAACAGCACGATTGCGGAGAACTTGCAGCGCTCGGCGAAGCCGCCAATCGCAAGCGCCGTGGTGATGGCGGCGAATGTCATCTGGAAGCAGATGAAGATCAGCTCGTGGAAGCCAACGCCCAGGGTGAAGGTCTCGACGATGGAGTTGATCGCCACGCCATGGAGGAAGATCTTGCTGAATCCGCCAAAGAACGGCGCTGTGACCCCAGACCCTTCAGTGAAGGCGAGGCTGTAGCCCCACAGAAACCACACCACGCACACAATACAGAAGATCACCGTCACTTGGGTGATCATCGACAGCATGTTCTTGGTGCGCACCATGCCACCGTAGAACAGCGCCAGGCCGGGCACGGTCATGAGAAGCACCAGCGCGCTGGAGATCATCATCCAGGCGTCGTCGGCCTTGTTGAAGGTTAGGTCCGGCGCTTTTGCCGCTGGAGCCTGCGCAAAGGCCGGATCGGCGAGCAGCGCCGTGGCTACTGTCCCGAGAAGGGCCATGCAGCCAAGCGTCAGAGTAGATTTTCTCATGTAGTTTCCCCTACTTCCCCATAGGTCTAAAGTGCGTTTTCGTCGGTTTCGCCCGTGCGAATCCGAAATGTTTGTTCAACGGGCGAGACGAAGATCTTGCCGTCGCCTATCTGACCGGTCTTTGCCATTGCGGAGATGGTATCCACCACCTTGTCCACCATAGTGGTGGGAACCACGACTTCGATCTTCAGCTTGGGAACGAAAGTCACTTCATACTCGGCGCCACGATAGATTTCGGTATGGCCTTTCTGACGCCCATAGCCTTTGACCTCCGTAACGGTCATGCCCTCAATCCCGATATCGGTAAGCGCCTGGCGTACCTCATCGAGCTTGAATGGCTTGATGACAGCCATCACCATTTTCATCTGCTACGTCCTTTCGAGATGGAGCCCACTCGCAAACATGGCACACCCCCCTGCCCCTGTTCTTAGCGGCGCATGCGGATAGCTAGCCAACGTTACGGAATCAAAACCCGTGCCAAGCAGCCGAAAAGGTGAGGCAGCATTGATTGCCGTCGTGATTTTATGCGCATAGAGCGCTCATGCGGGTTGCGCGAAACGAATTCTGTGCATTTTTTGTGCATTTTCTTGTTTGTGCACAATTTTTGATCTTCCAGGGCCGGCGGTTTGCTGTTCGCGCGGGGGTTGGGCCTAAAGAGGCGGTCACACTTTGGGCGCTTTGCAAATCTTACGCGCAATATTGTGGACGGGTTTACGACCGTACGTTCGGCGGGCCTGAGCGGCCGATCCGGGCCGAAGGCGAGACTTGTTTCGGCATTGCATAACTTCACCACAACTACGAATTTCGGCCAGATTTGGAGCCAAATCCGTAGACATTCGCGAACGGCGCCTCTAACAGAACCTCCATGCTGAGAAGTTTGTATAATTGGACCATGGCATTTGCCAGCCATCGCCACGCGACGTGGGCGCTCGCCGGCGTTTCTTTTGCTGAAAGCTCTTTCTTTCCGATCCCGCCGGATGTGCTGCTGATCCCGATGGTGTTGGCGCACCGAGAGCGAGCGTGGCTGCTCGCCGGCATCTGCACCATGGCATCGGTGGTTGGCGGCATCGCCGGCTATATGATCGGGGCGCTGCTCTATGACTCGCTCGGCGCCTGGCTGATCAACCTCTATGGCTATGGCACGCAGGTCGAGGCGTTCCGCCGCGCTTATGCCGAATGGGGCACCTGGATCATCCTGATTAAGGGGCTCACCCCGATCCCTTACAAAATCGTGACGATCACCTCCGGTTTTGCCGGCTATGATTTCGTCTGGTTCATTATCCTGTCGGCGATTACCCGTGCCGGCCGGTTCTTCATCGTGGCGGGGCTGCTCTATCTCTACGGCGACCCCGTGCGCAGCTTCATCGAGAGGCGGCTGGAACTGGTGACGGGAGGGCTTGCCGTTTTGGTGCTGGGTGGATTCGTCATTGTACGCTACGTCATCTGAGATCACGCCGCGCGGGCGCGCCGCATACGGCCCCGCCGCCATCAGTCTCGCCATCGCCGTGCTGAGCGCGCTGGCGCTCGCTGGAGCGCTCGGCATCGAGCATATCGGCGGCATCCGCCCCTGCCCGCTCTGCCTCGAGCAGCGCATCGCCTATTACGCCGCCGTGCCGGTCGCGCTCCTCGCGGCGTGGCTCGCCGGCAGGATCCCGCTCGCCGCCCGTCTGCTCCTGGGGCTGCTCGCACTCGCCTTCCTGTTCAACGCCGGCCTCGGCGTCTATCACGCCGGCATCGAATGGGGCTGGTGGCCGGGGCCGGACGAATGTTCCGGCATGGCCCCCCTCGCCACGACGCCCGATGCGCTGCTCGAAAGCCTGAACAAGCCAGGCAATGTCATCCGCTGCGATGCCGCAGCGCTGCGCATCTTCGGCCTGTCGCTTGCCGGCTACAGCGCGATACTGTCGGCCTTTCTGGCCGTTCTCGCCATCCTCGGACTGACCCGCCGTTCGGCGTCCTCAGCCTGAGATCTTACCGCTCTCGCTTCAGCAGGGCGAAGGCAGCGTCCCTCGGGCCGCCCTGGGCGTAGACCATATGGATCCACAGCATGGCGTAGGGCTCCAGCAGCCGCGACGCTGTCATCGGGCCGGCATCGACCGCGTCGAAGCCGAGATCGCGCACGAGGCCCATCACCACCGGCTTCTTCGCCGCATCGTCGCCGGCGACGAACATGGTGGGTGCGGCCGCATAACCGCTCACATCGGCCATCACCCCGGCGCCGACCTGGTTGAGCGTCTTGAACACCGACGCGCCTTTGGCACGCTGCTGTACCTGCTCGCCGGCGGAACTGTCGAAGCCGAGCGCAAGGCCGATCCCCCTCTCGTTCACGGTGAGCGGATTGGTGACGTCGATCACCGTACGGCCGGTGAGATCGCCGCACTCCGCGATGGTTTCGTCGATCGCGCTCCACGGTACCGCCAGCACGATCACCTCGCCCTCCTTCACCGCCTCGGCAACGGTCATCGCCTTGCCGCCCGCGGCTGACGCGACCGCGGCGTGCTTGTCGGACGATGGATCTCGCACGCCATAGCAGATCCTATGCCCCGCGCGCGCCCAGCCCTTGCCGAGCGCTGCACCCACATTTCCTGCGCCGATGATTGCAATTTCCATGATAAATCCTTTGCTGGCGCCCCAACTGGATAGCCGAGAGGCGTCCGACAGCGTTCCGCTTTCTGTGACATAGGGGCGATGGCCGGGATCAGAAGAGGTGCGGAGGGCGCGGCGAATCACAAATCGGTAAGGTGGCATCAGTATCGCCGGTTGGACTTGAGGTTCGCTCTCAGCACAGCTGATTTTCGCAGGCGGATGCGCAATTGCCGTGCGAGCGGCTATTCTAAGTAGCCGCTCGCACGAAAGCATCGGTTCGTTCGCGCGCCGCATTCATCAACCACAGCGAGGGGTGAGTTATGCCGCCTATCCTCAACATCGCGGATGTGCCTTTGACCAATCACGGTCATGACGAGACCTTCGCTGCGCAGCTCGGCCAGTTTGGACCGCTTATCGGCATGAAGCAGCTCGGCTGCCGGCTGGTGGTCGTGCCGCCCGGCAAGAAGGCCTGGCCCTATCACAACCATCATGTGAATGAGGAACTGTTCATCATTCTGGAAGGTGAGGGCACGCTGCGCTATGGCGGGGCGGAGCATCCGGTCAAGGCCGGTGATGTGATTGCCTGTCCAGCCGGCGGCGCGGAAACGGCGCATCAGCTTATCAATAGCAGCACCGCAGAGCTGCGCTATCTCGCCATCAGCACCATGTTACATCCGGACGTCGGCGAGTACCCCGACAGCGGCAAGTTCCTTGTGACCTCCGGCTCGCCCCCAGGCGGCGACAAGAATGCGCGCCGGCTCTGGTATGTCGGCCGGCCAGAGGACAATCGCGACTATTGGGAAGGCGAGTAGGGTCTATTTGCCTTTCTCTTGGAGCCAACCATGCATCCAGGCGATCTCCTTCTCCTGCGCAGCGATGATGTCCTCAGCGAGGGTGCGAATGTCGGGATCCCTGCCATATTGCAGCACCACCTTGGCCATCTCGACGGCGCCCTGATGATGCGGGATCATGCTACGCACGAAATCGGCGTCAGCATCCCCCGAATAAGCCACGGCCATAGCTTCGTGCATCCTGTCGTTGGCCGCTTGATAGGCCTTGGTGGCGTCTGTCATCGCCGCGTCTGGCATGGTGTGACCGGAATGCTGGCTTTGATCCTGCCGCGGCTTGACCGGTGCGGCCGTGATCAGAACGATAAGGGCAAGGCCCGCAAGCTTTTTCATCTCTTCCTCAAGTGGCTCCGTCGATCCAATGCATCGACATCCGTCACGGCCATTTCACAACCGGCGGCATGGACGAGAGAATGCTATCCACATTGCCCCCGGTTTTCAGCCCGAAGATCGTGCCGCGGTCATAAAGCAGGTTGAATTCCACATAGCGGCCGCGCCGGATCAGCTGCTCCTCGCGCTCAGCTTCACTCCAGGCTTTGCCCATGTTGCGTTTCACGATCTCGGGATAGATGCGAAGAAACGCGCGCCCGACATCTTGGGTGAAGGCGAAGTCCGCCCGCCAGTCACCGGAGTTGTGGTAATCGTAGAAAATCCCGCCGATGCCGCGCGGCTCGCCCCGGTGCTTCAGGAAGAAATATTCGTCGCACCAGGCTTTATAGCGCGGATAATCGGCAACGGCGTGCTCGTCGCAGGCTGCTTGCATTGCGGCATGGAAGGCGACGCTGTCGGGATCGTCCTGGGTGCGTCGGCTGTTCAGCACCGGCGTGAGGTCCGCCCCGCCGCCGAACCACCATTTGGTTGTGATGACGAAGCGCGTGTTCATGTGCACCGTCGGCACATTCGGATTGCGCGGGTGAATGATCAGCGAAATGCCGGAAGCCCAGAAATTCGGGTCGTCCGACGCGCCGGGGATCTGGGCGCGGAATTCGGGCGCGAACTCGCCATGGACCGTCGAAATGTGCACCCCAGCCTTCTCGAACAGGCGGCCGTGCAGCATCGACATTACGCCGCCGCCGCCCTCGCCGCCGCTGTGGTCGGCGCGCGTCCAGGGTGTGCGCACGAACTTGCCCGCCGGGCCCTCCACTTGCGGTGCTCCTGCCGCCTCGTCCTCCAGCCGCTCTAAGCTCGCGCAGATCATATCGCGCAGCTCGGCGAACCAGGCCGTTGCCAGTGTCTTCTCCTGCTCCAAGGTCATGGCCTGCTCTCAGTCTATTCAGCCAAAGGTGGGAAACCGCCCGTTTGCCGCAACGCCTCGCCCAATACCATGCTGGCTGCGACCGCCACATTGAGCGAGCGCAAGCCGGGCCGCAAGGGGATCACGATCCGCGCGTCGGCTGCCGCATGCACCGCCTCGGGAACGCCGGCGCTCTCGCGGCCAACCATCAGGATATCATTGCTGGCAAAAGCGAATTGCGTATAGGGCAGTGTTGCGTGGGTGGTGAGCAGCACCAGTCGCGCGCCGGCCGCGCGCCTTCCATCCTCGAAGCTCTGGAATGAGGCGTAGCGCACAACATTGGCCGTGCTGAGGTAATCCATTCCCGCCCGGCGCAAGGCCCGGTCCGACAGATCGAAGCCCGCCGGCTCGATCACCACGAGGGTAATGCTCAGGCAAGCCGCCAGCCTTATCATCGTGCCGGTATTCTGCGGGATATCCGGTTGGAAGAGGGCTAACTGCATCAGAAAGCGCTTTTATGGCATCAGCGGCGGGATTACCACGGGATTGCGCCGTTTTGTCTCCGTCCCCTCACTGGACAGGGAACGTCGGAGAATGCCATAAGGCCCTTTGCCACCGTCTTCGCGGAGCCAGGGGCCGAGCGCGCCTGGAAAGGGCGGGTGCAGACGACCTTCCCGTTGTGGTGCGGCTGACGAAAAATAAGGATTGCCTGTCATGGCGACAACGATGGATGAGCCCGTTACAAGGCGCGATTTCATTCACATCGCAGCGACGGCCTTTGCTGCTGTCGGCGCTGCCGCAGCGCTGTGGCCCGTCATCAGCCAGATGAACCCGGACGCTTCCGCTTTGTCGCTGGCAAGCACCGAGCTCGATCTTTCACCGATCCAGGTCGGACAGGCCGTGACCATCATGTGGCGGGGCAAGCCGATCTTCGTGCGCCATCGCACGGACGAGGAGATCAAGAAGGCGAAGGACGTTCCGCTCGCCGATCTGAAGGACCCGGTCAACCGCGTGATGGATGCACCCGATGCTCCGGCGACCGATGAAAACCGCACCAAGGCGGGCAAAGAACAGTGGCTCGTGATGATCGGCATCTGCACGCATCTCGGCTGTATCCCAAAAGGCCAAAAGACGGGGGACGAAAAAGGCCCCTATGGCGGCTGGTTTTGCCCATGTCACGGGTCCATGTATGACACGGCGGGGCGCATCCGGCAGGGACCGGCCCCGCGCAATCTCGAGATTCCGCCCTACGCGTTCGAGACCGACACCAAGATCAAGATTGGCTAAGCTTAGCGAGCCGCCCCATGGACCACTACTCCGAATATCAGCCGACCACCGGCTTCACGCGCTGGCTCGACAGCCGGCTGCCGGTGATCCGGATGGCGTACGATACTATCCTGGAATACCCGACGCCGAGCAATCTCACCTACATGTGGACGTTCGGCGGCATTTTAGCCTTCTGCCTGGGTGTGCAGATCGTCACCGGCATCGTGCTGGCGATGCATTACGCCGCGAGCACACAGGTCGCGTTCGATTCCATCGAACATCTGATGCGCGATGTGAATTATGGCTGGTTGATACGCTACACTCATGCCGTCGGCGCTTCGATGTTCTTCATCGCCGTCTACCTGCACATCTTTCGCGGGCTCTATTATGGCTCCTATAAGGCGCCGCGCGAGATTCTCTGGATCATCGGCGTGCTGATTCTCCTGGCCATGATCGCAACGGCTTTCATGGGCTATTCGCTGGTGTGGGGCCAGATGAGCTTCTGGGCGGTAACGGTGATCACCAACCTGTTCTCCTCGCTCAACTCGATCGTGAGCGGCCTCGGAACTACCCTGGTGCAGTGGATCTGGGGCGGCTTCTCGGTCGATAATGCTACGCTGAACCGGCTGTTCAGCCTCCATTACCTGCTGCCCTTCGTGATCGCCGGCCTCGTCGGCCTGCACATCTGGGCGCTGCACGTGCCGGGCAATAACAACCCGACCGGCGTAGATCTACGCGATATCCATCGCGAGGCGGTGCCGTTCCACCCGTACTACACCGCGAAGGACGGCTTTGCGCTGGTGGCGTTCTGTGTGCTCTTTGCCTACTTCGTGTTCTACATGCCGAATTATCTCGGCCATGCCGACAATTACGTGGAAGCGAACCCGCTGCAGACGCCGCCCCATATCGTGCCGGAGTGGTATTTCCTGCCGTTCTACGCGATCCTGCGCGCCATTCCCTCAAAGCTCGGCGGCGTGATTGCCCTGTTCGGCGCGATTGTGGTTCTCATGCTTGCGCCCTGGCTGGACACCTCGCGGGTGCGCTCGACGCGTTATCGGCCGCTTTATCGCTGGTTCTTTTGGGCGCTGGTCATCACCTGCCTTGCGCTTGGCTATCTCGGCGCGAAGCCACCCGAAGGCGGATATCTGGTCGCCGCGCGGATCTTTACCGCGTACTACTTCTTGCATTTCCTGGTGATCATGCCGTTCGTCGGCATCATCGAGACACCGAAGCCGCAACCGCGCAGCATCGCTGATTCCGTGCTAGGGCCGCCAGCCCATGGCGGAGGACGAATGCCCAGTCCCGCAGCGGCCGCTGCGGAAAAGCGCTAAAGGGGAGGCAAACCATGAAGATCTTCCCTCAGCGCGGTGCGGTAATCCTTGTCGCCATAACGGCGATGGCGACCCTCATTGGCTCCAGCGCCTATGCGCAACAGGCGGGCGAGGGCGCGCATGAACCCGTGCCGGTTCAGAAGCAGGACTGGACCTTCGGCGGACTGACGGGCTATTTCGACAAGGCTCAGCTCCGCCGGGGCTATATGGTCTACAAGAATGTCTGCGCGGCCTGCCACGGAATGCGGCTGCTCAGCTACCGCAATCTCAGCCAGCCGGGCGGCCCCGAATTCTCTGAAGCCAATGTCCTGCAATTTGCGTCCGAAGCGCAGGTGACGGACGGACCGAATGATGAAGGCGAGATGTTCCAGCGCCCGGGCAAGCCGTCGGACCGCTTCGTTTCGCCCTATCCGAATGAGAAGGCTGCAGCCGCCGCGCAGAACGGCGCTGTGCCACCCGATCTGTCGCTGATGGCGAAAGCGCGCACCTATGAGCGCGCGGGCCCGTTTTATATGGAGCCCCTGCACTGGATCACTGATATCGCGACCGCTTATCAAGAGCAGGGCCCGGACTACATCCATGCGTTGCTGACCAGCTATGCGGACCCGCCGCCGGACATAAACCTGGCAGAGGGCATGAACTACAACAAAGTGTTCCCCGGCCACCAGATCGCCATGCCGCCGCCGCTATCGGATGGTCAGGTTGAATATGCCGACGGCACGCCGGGAACGCTTGATAACTATGCCGAGGACGTCGCCGCTTTCCTGATGTGGGCGGCCGAGCCGACGCTCGAAGAGCGTAAGCGCATGGGCTTGAAAGTTCTGGTGTACGTCATCATTCTGGCAGGCCTGCTCTATTTGTCGAAGCGTGCGATTTGGCGCGATGTCGCGCATTAAAGCCGCTCGGTAAGCAGCAGCGAAAACAGCAAAAAGCCTCGGGGCTCCGGGGCTTTTTCATTACCAGCGGCGCTCCGCCTGGGCAGGGAGGGCCGGCACGCATGAGGGAGCGTCAATCCATGCGTGTTCTCACTCTATTCGCCGTGGCTATGCTCGGTATTGCCACCGCACACTCGGCTCTCGCCGAGGAAAAGCCGCGGCCGAGCGGGGCGCCGGTGCTGACGATCGCCGGCAAGACCGCGCACTGGAACCGGGGCGCGGTCACGCCCGACCGCGATGGATCGATGACGCAGCGCGACGTCCGCTTTGAGCGCGCGATGACGTTCGACTGGGCGATGCTTTCCGGCCTGCCGCAGCAGGAGCTGCGCGTGATCACGCCGGCAGGGGATAGCTCCTTCAAGGGGCCGCTGCTCACCGATGTGCTGAAGGCAAGCGGCGCAGAGACCGGAAAAATACGTTTGCTCGGCCTCGATGGCTCCGAGAGCGAGTTGAAACCGGATGAGCTGCAAAACCGCAACTGGATCCTAGCCCTGGTCGGCGACGGCAAGCCGACCACTATGGGCGAATTCGGTCCGCTCTGGCTAATGCACAAGCCGGCATCGGGCGAGATTCCCTCGAAGGATGAAATGGAGCATTGGGTCTGGTCCGTTTTCTATATCGAGGTGCTATAAGGCGAGATCGCATTCTCGCTTCGCAAGGAGGCATCAGGCATGACGAAAGCGGTGCTCGGCATCATCGGCGGTTCCGGCCTTTACGATCTGCCGGGTCTGGAGAACAAGCGCACCGCGCCCATGACCAGCCCCTGGGGGGAGCCTTCGGGGGAACTCGCCTATGGCGAGATCGGCGGGATGCCGATTGTCTTCCTTCCCCGGCATGGCGCAGGTCATCGCATACCGCCCTCCTCCATTAACTACCGCGCCAATATCGACGTGCTGAAGCGGGCCGGCGTCACCGACCTGGTTTCGGTCTCGGCCTGCGGCTCGTTCCGCGAAGAGTTGCCGCCCGGTCATTTCGTGCTGGTGGACCAGTTCATCGATCGCACCTTCGCCCGCGAGAAGAGCTTCTTCGGCCCAGGCTGCGTTGCCCATGTGACGATGGCCGATCCGGTAAGCCCCGGTCTGGTCGACAAGATCGAGGCAGCAGCCAAGGCCGAGGGTATCGCTCATACCCGCGGCGGCACCTACCTCACCATGGAAGGCCCGCAATTCTCCACGCGCGCGGAGTCCTTTCTCTACCGGCAATGGGGCTGCTCGGTGATCGGCATGACCAACATGCCGGAGGCCAAGCTCGCGCGCGAGGCGGAGATCTGCTACGCGACCATCGCCATGGTCACCGATTTCGATTGCTGGCATGACGACCACAAGGACGTCGATATTACCGACATTATACGCGTCATGGGCGCCAATTCGGAGAAGGCCGGCCGGCTGATCGCGCGGCTGGCTGCGGATTTTCCGCGCGAGCACGAGCCTTGCCCGATCGGCTCCGACAAGGCGCTGGAATTCGCCATCATCACCCCGCCAGCGGCCCGCGATCCGACGCTGATGGCCAAGCTCGACGCGGTTGCGGGCAGGATCCTCGGCAAAGTGTGAGGGCCGTCCTTGCTCGGCTTTCTGACGCTCCTGCTCTCCTGCCAGCTTGCAGGTGAGCTGGCCGTTGCCGCAACGAGCCTGCCGATACCGGGGCCGGTCTGCGGCATGGCGCTTCTCTTTGGCGGCCTGTTGATCTTCGGCCTGCCGGAAGGCCTTGCCCAGCTCGGCGAAACCCTGCTCGCCAATTTGTGGCTGCTGTTCGTGCCGGCCGGTGTGGGCGTGATGCTGCATGCCAGGCTGATGGCACAGAACTGGCTGCCGATCACGGCGGCACTCATCATCAGCACCGTGGCAACCATCGTCGTGACAGCGCTGTTGATGCAGCTCTTCGGACCGGCGCCAGAGCGTGACGAGCCGAGCAAAGACGGGAAGCTCTGATGCACGTCGCCGAGCAGAAACCTCACGGTTCTGCGCGTGTCATAGAGCTTGGCGGCAAGACGGATATGCGGTTCGTTCATGCTCACTCACTCAAGGCTTACGCGAATTTCTCAGTTCTGAGGTCGCCGGTTCAATCCCTGCTGCGTCCACCATCATCTTAGCTGTCGCCTCCATGGTCTGCTCCGCGCTTGCGTTTTCACGTAAGCGGTTAAGGTCCGCAAGGCGTGGACAGAGAGACTGAACGCAAATATCGCGAGCCCGATCGCAAATATCACCAGCCCCATCGTGATGGCACCGATGGTTCCTTCAAGTGCCCTGTCGATCCAGCCGGCGAGCGGCGTGATGCCTGGTGTGCGGGTGTCGACATAGATCAGCGCGCCCAAGAACGCGAACCAGCCAGCCCCGATGAAAAGCGGCAGCCACGCCAGCTTGTTCAGCGAACTCGGTTTGCGCGGCGCTTTCGGCTTCGGCTGGGCGGAGAATAAATACGCGATGGCCTTGTTAATGACGACGGCCCAGAGCCAAAGCCACAGGAGGAGGACTGTCATCGACAACAGGATGGCCGCCATCACACCTAGCCATTGCATGAACATGCCAGCCTCCTAGAGCGGGATGAATTTAGGCTGACTCGATTGAGGATTCACGGCGAGCGGCAAATCAAATTCAACATGCTGGCTGGAGAGGAGGCCAGCATGGATGAGCAAACCCTATTCCATGGATCTTCGCGAGCGGGTTGTTTCGGCAGTAGAGGAAGCTGGCATGTCGCGGCGCAAAGCGGCAGCGCATTTTGGCGTCAGCGTTCGCGTGGCGATTGAATGGGTTCGGCGTTTCCGCGAGACCGGGAGCGTAGCGCCCAGCAAGATCGGCGGCTACAAGCCGAAAAAGATCAGGGGAGAGCATCGGGACTGGCTTGTGGCGCGATGCCAGGAGAAGGATTTCACCTTGCGCGGCTTGGTGCGCGAGTTGGCTGAACGTGGGCTTGAGGTGGACTACCGGTCGGTGTGGGAATTCGTGCATGCCGAAGGCTTGAGTTATAAAAAAAACCGTGGCCGCCAGCGAACAGGACCGGCCCGACATCGCCAGGCGGCGAGGGCAGTGGCGCAAATATCAGGTTCGGATTGATCCGGCCCGCCTGGTGTTCATCGACGAGATCCCCGCTTTCGCGGGGACAGGCTCTGGACCAAGACCAACATGGCTCCGCTCAGAGGATGGGCTGCGCGGGGCCGGCGGCTGAGAGCCAAGGTCCCGCATGGCCGCTGGAGAACCATGACTTTTCTGGCGGCGCTCCGCGCTGACCGCATCGAGGCCCCTTGCCTGTTCGATGGTCCGATCAATGGCGAACGGTTCCGTCTCTATGTCGAGACGATGCTGATTCCATCGCTTCGCGCCGGCGACATCGTCATCATGGACAATCTCGGCAGCCACCGGGGCAAAGCCGTCCGCCAAGCCATCCGAGAGGTCGGGGCAAGGCTGTTCTTCCTACCGAAATACTCCCCAGACCTGAACCCGATCGAGCAGGTCTTCGCCAAGCTCAAGCACTGGCTGCGCAAGGCCGCAGCCCGAAGCTTCGACGCGGTCTGCTCATCCATCGGCGATATCCTCGCCCGCATCACGCATCAGGAATGCGCAAACTATTTCAAACAGGCCGGTTATGAGCGGGCGTAAATTCATCCCGCTCTAGTGGAGACCTGTGCGCGGTTCGCGCAGGCTTCTGATGTGCATCTGATTTCAGTTTTCGTGGGCTCCTGCGGTTTAGCAGGATATGGCTGCATGGCAGCCCCAAGCCGTTCCGCGTTGCCGTGATTATCGAACCGCGGCGATCGCCAGACCACGTTTGAGGTTATAGGCGATGGCGGTGAGACGGACCTGAACGGCGGCCTTTGCCAGTCCTGACCATCGCATGCGACGAAGGCCATAGCTTCGCTTCCATGTGCCGAAGATTTTCTCGATCCGGCCTCGTATGCGATGGATGGGCCGGTTCCAGGCCTCGAGGCGGGCCAGGGCTTCGGTCGCGCCGTGTCCCCACATGCCCGTCGCCACGACGCGCGGCGTGCCGCCTTTGGCGCGGACGGCGTCACCGAAATGATGGCCCCGATAGGCGCTGTCAGCAAACACCTCGCCGGGATCGTCCGGCAGCACATCCGGACCGGCCTTGCCATCATTGACATTGGCGGGCGTGACGGCGACCTCCTCCACCAGGCCAGTCTCGGCATCGGCGCCGACATGGGCTTTGAAGCCGTGAACCGCTGGTTTGCCCTTGTGCTTGACCCAATGCGCATCGCCGTCATTTTCGCTGGCGGATGCGATGATCGTGGCATCGACAAGCGTGCCGGTCTTGACCCGAACCGCCTTGGCTTTGAGCTGGCCGGTGACCTCCTCGAACAGAGATTTGTCCAGCCCATGCGCAATAAGCGTCTTCCGGAAGCGCACGAAGGCCGTACGCTCCGGCGTCGGCTCCGAAGCCGAAAACCCGCAGAACCGCCGAAACGACGCCCGGTCATCCAGGGCTTCGGCAAGCTTGACATCGGAGAGGTCGTGCCAGACGGCAATGAGCATCGCCTTGAACAGAACCAGCGGCGGCCAAGACGGCTCGCCCTTTGCGGCGCAAGGGATCACGCCAAGCCGCCTCTCAACCGGAACCCAGTCGATCAGCGTCACCAGATCGTCAAGACAGCTATGTCGTCCGCCGCGCTCGGTAACAAACCCTAGTGTTTCCTGGCCAATCCGACGACGACCCATCTTGCACCTCGATCCATTCAGCGAATCGAGGGAATCAAAAACAAACTGCCTCGTCCAGAACTACCCGCGCACAGGTCTCCTAGTGAGACCTGTGCGCGGTTCGCGCAGGCTTCTGATGTGCATCTGATTTCAGTTTTCGTGGGCTCCTGCGGTTTAGCAGGATATGGCTGCATGGCAGCCCCAAGCCGTTCCGCGTTGCCGTGATTATCGAACCGCGGCGATCGCCAGACCACGTTTGAGGTTATAGGCGATGGCGGTGAGACGGACCTGAACGGCGGCCTTTGCCAGTCCTGACCATCGCATGCGACGAAGGCCATAGCTTCGCTTCCATGTGCCGAAGATTTTCTCGATCCGGCCTCGTATGCGATGGATGGGCCGGTTCCAGGCCTCGAGGCGGGCCAGGGCTTCGGTCGCGCCGTGTCCCCACATGCCCGTCGCCACGACGCGCGGCGTGCCGCCTTTGGCGCGGACGGCGTCACCGAAATGATGGCCCCGATAGGCGCTGTCAGCAAACACCTCGCCGGGATCGTCCGGCAGCACATCCGGACCGGCCTTGCCATCATTGACATTGGCGGGCGTGACGGCGACCTCCTCCACCAGGCCAGTCTCGGCATCGGCGCCGACATGGGCTTTGAAGCCGTGAACCGCTGGTTTGCCCTTGTGCTTGACCCAATGCGCATCGCCGTCATTTTCGCTGGCGGATGCGATGATCGTGGCATCGACAAGCGTGCCGGTCTTGACCCGAACCGCCTTGGCTTTGAGCTGGCCGGTGACCTCCTCGAACAGAGATTTGTCCAGCCCATGCGCAATAAGCGTCTTCCGGAAGCGCACGAAGGCCGTACGCTCCGGCGTCGGCTCCGAAGCCGAAAACCCGCAGAACCGCCGAAACGACGCCCGGTCATCCAGGGCTTCGGCAAGCTTGACATCGGAGAGGTCGTGCCAGACGGCAATGAGCATCGCCTTGAACAGAACCAGCGGCGGCCAAGACGGCTCGCCCTTTGCGGCGCAAGGGATCACGCCAAGCCGCCTCTCAACCGGAACCCAGTCGATCAGCGTCACCAGATCGTCAAGACAGCTATGTCGTCCGCCGCGCTCGGTAACAAACCCTAGTGTTTCCTGGCCAATCCGACGACGACCCATCTTGCACCTCGATCCATTCAGCGAATCGAGGGAATCAAAAACAAACTGCCTCGTCCAGAACTACCCGCGCACAGGTCTCCTAGTTCTGCTGCTTCCGCCTGCGCGACATCTGGGTCTCTCTTGCCGCAAGTCCGCTTCTATATCTCACGCTGACGCTCGCTGCTTATCAGGCCGGCTTCTGGCTCTATCGGCGCGGCGGTGTCAATCCGCTGCTCAACCCGGTGCTTGGCGCGGTAATCCTGATCGTTGCTCTGCTGGTTGGAACAGGCACGCCGTACCAGACCTATTTTGAGGGCGCGCAGTTCGTGCATTTCCTGCTCGGCCCGGCGACAGTTGCGCTCGCCATCCCGCTCTATCGACAATTCCAGAACGTGCGCCGCTCAGCTCCCGCGCTTCTCGCCAGCATCCTTGCCGGCTCCCTCACCGCCTCGCTGACGGCCGTCGGCATCGCCTGGGCGCTCGGCGCAAGCCAAGAGACCATAATCTCGATTGCGCCGAAATCCGTGACCGCACCGGTCGCGATGGGGATTTCCGAACGGCTCGGCGGCCTGCCCTCGCTAACGGCGGTGCTGGTGATCCTGACCGGCATACTCGGCGCGATGATCGGGCCGCCGCTGATGAACCTCGTCCGCATCCGCAATTGGGCCGCGCGGGGCGTAGCGATCGGAACGGCCAGTCACGGCATCGGCACGGCACGCGCCCTGCAGGTCAATGAGGTTGCCGGCGCCTTTGCCGGCCTCGCCATAGGGCTGAACGCCCTGGCAACGGCGTTGCTGCTGCCGCTGCTCTGGCGCTTGTTGTTTTAGAAACAGGTTCGACTGTTTCGGGAGCTGTCGCCAGCTGCTTTGTCGCGATCAGCGAGTCGCCGGTGGCAGGCTCGATGCGCGCGCGTTGGAGGTGGTCTTCTCCGGGGGACGATTGTCCGGAGGGATAATGTGCGGCACGCTCTGGTCGAACTCGAACAGCTGGCGAAGGAAACCGGGCGCCACCATTGACATCGGGTTGACCAGCACGTCGGGATTCGAAGTCTGGCCCTGCACGGCGAAGGTGATGCCGAACAGGCCCTCGCCATGCCGGCTGACCAGGAGGTCGCCGAGGATCGGCACGGCGCCGATCGCGCCGTTGAGGCCGAACAGCGGTACATAAGTCCCTGAGAGGCTCATGCGCTCGCGCTTGAAATCGATATTGCCGCGCATGGTCGCGCCGAGCATTGGGCCATTGATGATGCCGTCATGCAGCACGAACTGGCCTGCGCCGACGGAGAACGGCACGCGCATATTGTCGAATTGGAGCTGGTTGTACTCTGCCTGCGGCTGGCGCGCCTTGACCGGGCGCTCTCCCTGTTTCGGCCCGGACAGCACCTCGCCGACGACCTGGTCGCCGACGACGACAAAATTGTGCACATAGAGGACGCCGGTTTTGTCAGCCGGTCCTGAGCCGTCGAGATTGACCTTGAGCGAGACCTCGCCGCCCCGTGCCGATGGGTAGAAACCAACGATGCGGAAGGCCGCGCCGGCGTCGGTTGCCTCAGCAAGCAGGGTGCGGGCCTCGCCCGGCTTGGCATCGAGGCGCGCTGCAACCGGGTCCTTGCCGTTGAGCCGCCCGTGTAGGTCAAGATAGACGAGCTTGTTGTTGCGCCGGCGTGCCTCGATCGAAACCTTCTTCACCGTGGTATCGAAGAAGCCGAGCACATTGTCGATATCGGCCTTAATATCGACGCCGGGCGTGTCGTTGGGCAGTTGTGGCTGGTCTTCGGTGAGCTGGCCCGCCGAGAACAGCGAGCGGAAGAACTGCCGCCCGTCATAGCCGGCACCGCTCGCGCGCACCTTCCAGATATTGCCGGGGGCGAGTTCGCCCTTCAGCTCCATCTGGGTCTGCAAATTGAGCGAAACGGTCGGAAAATTGAAGGCAATCGGCTGGCGCTTGTCGTTCAGCGTCACCTCGCCGCGCGCCGCGAGATCATCGCCGGTCAGGTTGAGATTGCGTAGGATAAGGATCCCGCGGTCTGCGTTTTCGATGTCTCCGGCAAACACGGCGCGCTGGCCGGGTGGCTTGCGCCAGCCCATGCTAGCCATGATGATGTCGGTGTCGGTGAGGTTCGCCTCGAAGCTGACGAGGGACGGCGCGTCCTTGCGGGGGCTGAGGGTGAGTTCGGCGGCAACCGGCCCACGCACGACATGATTGACCTCAAGGCCCATCTGGTCACGCGCAGCCTCGTCGATGATCGCCTTGAGGCGCAAAGGCGGCTGCTTTTCAGCCGGCGCGTCATAGATGCGCTGCCAGGCGATTTTCACCGGCATGCCGTTCATCTTAACGTCGCCGCGGCCCTCGATTGCGGTTTCGGAAATGTCGAAATCGATCGTGCCGCTATGAATGCCGAAGCCGCCGGGGAGCTCGCTGGCGCGGACGTCCTGAAGATGGGCGCGGCCATTCATCTTCACATCGCTGAACTTCACATCCTTGAGCAGCGGGAAGGCGAGGCTGAATGTGGTGGCAAGCGGCGCGTCGATATTCGGCACCTTCATCTTCAGCGCGCGAATGTAATGCAGGGGCTCGTGATCGAGCCACTCCATCGCCGCCTTGGCATCGCTTTGCGTTTTGAAATGGATTTCGGCATCAGGAACGCGAAGGCGCAGATCGCCGACGATGAATTCTCCACTCGTCAGCTGAACCTTATTGCCCGAGGGCAAAGAGACCGTGCTGTCCGGTACGACGAAGAAGAAGCGGTGGCCGGAGACTTGGGCGGTCGCCTTGGGAGCAAAAAACGGAGGTAGCTCGGCCCAATAGCGGACCTGCATATTCTCCAAATCCATGCGGAAATCGAGCGCGCTTTGTGGAATTTCGGCACCATCCGGCACGGCCGCGAGCACGTCGGCGGGTATGTCGATCTTGACAGTGCCGCCAGCGATCTTGCCGGTCGGCACGTGATTGCCGATCCAGTCACGCGCGCCGAAGGCGACGAATTTCGGCCAGATCAGCTTGAAGAAGGCGATCGGCATCGCGCTGATCGATCCGGTCATCTGGATGGCCGGCGATTGCTCGCCATGGCGGATGGTTCCGCGCAGATTGATCTGCGCGTCAGCGGCCTCAAGGAAGAACCGGTCGATATCGACGGCCTGGCTCTTGGGATCATAGCTCCCCTGACTGATTATCCGGTCGAGGGAAATGGCGGGGAGGCCGAATTCCTCTGCGCCCAGGGCGATCTCGTCGGTGAGCACACGGTAGTCCCACCGGCCGCTGCCCTCGCGCCGCTGCGCAATGCCGCCAAACTTGATGCGGCTTGTACCCCAGCGGATCTCGGAAGGCTGAAGTTCAATTTTGCCGTCGGCGCGGGAATAGGTCGCCCGCAATGCGGCGTGATCGATTGTGGCGGGGTGATTCTCATCCCAAGGGGCAAAGAGATGGCCGTGGCTGAGATCGGCTTCGATCTCGGCGCTCAGCACATCGCCATTGCCGTCGAGGTCGAGGTCGGCAGAGACCGACACCGGCATATCCCAGATTTTCAAGGTCTTATAGGAGGGGAACTCCTCCGCGATGAGGCGCGGATTCACGTCGTCGACCGAGACCGCAAGATCGAGCACGCCGTTGCGGCGGTTCTGCCCGGCGCGCAGCTTGACCTGCCATTCCCCTGCGCCCGAGCGCACCGTCACATTGCCGAGCACGGCGCTGTTCCGGCGCTCATGATCGAGATCGATGGTGGCCTGCGGGACGTCCCAGCGGGTGACATGCTCGCCGCGGTCGAAGAACACCACGGCGTCGCGGATGCCGAAATTGGTGAGATAGGCGGTCTCGCCGCGCCGCATAGCGACGAACACGTTCTTGAGCGCCGTTGTCAAATCGAGAGCGGGTGCAGTCGCGGAGGGGGCGTCCGCCGGGATGCTGCCATCGGCAAGGGGATCGGCGGGCGTCCGTTGCGCGGCCTCAGCGCCTGACACGGGCTGGCCAACGGGATCGGCTTTTGCGGCGCGCGGATTGCCTGAGGAGATCGTCAGCCCTTTCTCCTCCGAGTAATGGAGGAACAGCCGCGGGCCGATCAGATCGACCTGACCAGGGGCGAACCGGCCCCTGAGCAGCGCCGGCAGGCTGACATCTGCGGAGGCCAGCGGCGCCTCGACGATACGGTCGCCGTCATCGCCAACGAGGCGGACATCGGCGAGGCGGAACTCGATGCCATAGCCGTCATCGGCCTTGCGCAGCACCGCGTCGCCTATATCGAAGCGAAATCCGGAAAGGCTGGCGTTCACCGCCTTCTCGATTGGCGGCACGAGGAAGCTCATCGAGATCGGACCACGCGTCAGCGAGGCATAGAGCGCACCGATCGCGAGGATGGCGATCAGCACGAAGCCGGCAAAACCCTGGGCGAAGATCCGGGCCGAGCCGTAGGTTATCTGCCGGACAGGCTCGGGCACCTTGTCGGCGGCACGCCCGCAGACATTGGCAATGCGATTGAGATGGAACACCACGCTGGAGGGAGCCGGCACGGGGGCAGGCTGGTATTTCACTACCGCTTTTCCCTTCTGCCGGATCTTCATGCCACCCGTCATGTCCTGCATGAGCGCTGTTTATCTCCTTGCGCCCTGCAGCGGCGCCCGTCCCGTTCACCCTTAACCTGTCATCCCGACAACCCGCAATGGTGTGAGACCGAATTGATCGGTCCGGGCGGCGTTTATAACAAATTTCAGAAGGCGACGATCAAAACTTAGACTTGCGGGCACGCCTATGCCACCAATCCCTTAGCGCAGGTATTTCAGAGCGAAAAAGGGACAAAAGGAAGGCCGTGCTATGTTAAAACAGGGCGACCAGGCGCCGGATTTCGAGTTGCTCCGTGATGGCGGCGATAAACTCAGGCTGAGCGACCTCCGCGGCGCGCCGGTGGTGGTGTATTTCTATCCCAAGGACGACACGTCTGGCTGCACCAAGGAAGCGATCGGCTTCAGCGAGAGTTCTCAGCAATTCAAGAAACTAGGCGCGCAGGTTCTCGGCATCTCCCCCGACAGCGTCAAATCCCACGACAAGTTCCGTGATAAACACGGCCTCACCATCCCACTCATTGCGGACGAAGAGAAGCAGGCGATCTCCGCCTATGGTGTCTGGGCGGAGAAGAAGATGTACGGCCGAGCCTATATGGGGGTCGAGCGCTCGACCTTCCTCATCGACCGGGACGGCAGGATCGCCCGCATCTGGCGCAGCGTGAAAGTACCCGGCCATGTGGACGAGGTCCTCGCTGCGCTGAAGGCACTTTAGCCCAATTCGCGCAAGCTGGCCGTCTACTGCCACAGGTTGTCAGCACACGGCTTAATACTACCAAAAAATCATATGCTACCCGCCACGGCTTGCCGGCAATTCTCCTTCTCTCAGCCTCTTTCACCTTGTGAAAACCACAAAGGAATGCGAATTTGGCTGCCGCGTTTCCGCGCCGGGTCGACTGTCCGGCGCGTAATACGCATGCCGGCGCCGCAAGTGCTGGACGGCTCTCGGTTTTTTTGCTCGTTGCGCGGCTTTGAGGGGACTTTCAGCAACAGTCGCCGACGACTTCGAGAGGAAGGGGTGATGGGCACCCCTGTGGCCGCTCAAGGCCATTGAAATGGCGATAGCGCCGCCGTAGAACGGAATGGCGCCGCCCGTACATTCGGAGATGGTGCGCGGATGTTTACAAAAAAGCCCGAAAAGCCCGAGAGCGAAATGAGTACTTTTGAATCGCAAAAGCCCATTACCAAGACGACCAGTAAAGCTGTCGGGGGACCGTCTGCAGTTCCGGGTCCGGGCCCCCTGCCATCCTCGCCGGGACCGATCCCGCCGCTCGGCAGCATGGCTCCAAAAGGCAGCGCACCGACCGCCCCCTATCGCGGTCCGGATCGGATGGCGCCCTCGATTATCGGCGAGGACCTGACCGTCACGGGTAACGTGCTCTCCAAGGGCGAGGTGCAGGTCGACGGTCAGATTCAGGGGGACGTGCATTGCTCCTCGCTTATCGTCGGCGAGAAGGCGCAGATCACCGGGGGCATCGTGGCCGAGGACGTGGTCGTCCGTGGCCAGGTGATGGGGTCGATCCGCGGCGTACGTGTGACGCTGCAGGCTTCATCCCATGTCGAGGGTGACATCTTCCATCAGTCGCTGGCTATCGAGCAGGGCGCGTTCTTCGAGGGTAAGTCGCGCCGCAGCGAGGATCCGATCGCTTCCGCCCCGAAAATCGATCTTATGCATGGCGGCAGCCAAGCGGCGGAATAGCGCCATTTAGCAGCTACGAATTGATAAGAGGGATCAGCTCGCCGGTTTTGCGGCGGGCTGCTCGCGTGTGGCGAGCGCAACGCCCGCGACAACCACTGCCATGCCCATCAAGGCGAGGGCGCCGAAACGCTCACCGAAAACTGCCCAGCCCATGACGGCCGTCGTTGGCGGGGTGAGATAGAACAGGCTCGAGACTTTCGAGGCGGCGCCCCGCTTCACCAGCGCCCAGAGCAGCATCAGCGCACCGAGCGAGAGCGCGATCGAAAGCCAGAGCAGCGCGAACACGAATTCGCCGGTCCAATGCACGGCAAAACCTTCCATAAACAGCCCGAGCGGCAGCGTAAGCGCCGCTGAAGCCGCAAGTTGAATGGCCGCACCGCTGCGCACCGGCACCTTCGCACAGAAACGCTTCTGGTAAATTGTAGCAGCCGTAATGCCGAGCAGGCCGATAAAGGCGGCGACGACCGCGAGGTGCGGTGCATCGCCGAGGCTCAGCTTGTCGGAGAGCACCAGGACGATACCGCCGAAGCCGAGACCAAGCCCCAGCCACTGACGCCCGCTCACCCGCTCGCCGAGAAAAAAGCCGGCAAAGATGCCGGTCAGCAGCGGTTGCAGTCCGCCTATGACGGCAACGATTGCTCCGGGCAGGCCGAGCGAGATCGCATAGAATGAGAAACCCAGGCAGCCGCAGTTCAGAAGCAGCCCGGTAACCGCAATATGGGCCGTGTCGCGCCAGGTCTGCGGCCACGCGGCGCGCCAGATGACAAGAGCCGGAAGCAAGACCGCCTCGGCCAGGAGAAACCGCAAGGTGAGGAAAGTGAACGGGCCGGCATAGGGTAGTCCGAGCTTAGCCCCAATGAAGCCAGAGCTCCAGAGCACCACGAAGGCAGCCGCCATCGCAAGCGTGGTGTGATCTGCCTCCGCAATGCGGGGGCGTTCAAGGGCAAGAGTCATGTCGGCTGGCCGTGCTCAAACTTGCGCGGATAGCTAAGGCTTTGGGCAGCGATACGCCACCCCTCATATTGCAGGACTGCTATGCGCTGAAAGATCGGGTGAGTTGTTGTGCCTCGGCCTGGAAAATAACCGCTACGGTCAATGCCAGGGATCGAACGTAGGCACGCCAAGTTTTTCGAAGTCGCTGATATTGCGGGTGGCGACGGTGAGACCATGTGTGAAGGCCGTTGCCGCAATCAGGACATCGGCAAGCCCCGCCGTGTGACCGGACTTGAGCGCCTTGGCCCGGAGCACGCCCGCCAGGCGAGCGACACTCTCGGTCGCAGGCAGAATATTGCGCGCAAACGTCTCGAGGAATTCATCGACGAACTGTCGCAGCGCCTTCTGTCGTTGCGAGCCCGCCTCCAAACGCTCAATGCCGAATGTCAGCTCGTGAATGGTGATGGTCGAGACCGCGGGCGACGACTGTTCTGCGAGAAATGCGAGCACGCCCTTATCGGGGCGAGGCTTCATGACTTCCGAGATCACATTTGTGTCGATCAGAAAGCCGCTCATTCGCCGGGAAAGCCTTCAAAGGCTGTGGCTCGGTCTGGGGCCCGACGATCCGGCAGTTCCAGCTCGCCCGCCGCGCCGAGCCTTTGAATGAGCCAACGCCCCATATGCGGCGGCGGTGTCTGCAAGCGCAGCCATTCCTCCTCGGTGATCACGACATAGGGGCGCTTTGCACCGATCTTCTGCGGCCCCTCTTCGCGGGCGCGACGCAGGATCTCCGAAAGGCGCGCTTTGGCTTCCGCCACGCTCCATACCTTCTCACTCATATGCTTTTCCATCACCTCATCTTTATGCACTAGTTTAGACTAGATATACAGAGCGAACAAGTTTCAGCTGGTTGATCTCGGCCTCTGGCCAGAGTGATGGAGAGCGGCTAAATGAGGAGAAAGGCCGATGTTCCGATTGGCGCCACTGTTTCCACCAATGAGGCCCTTTGACCGGATTTGAAGACCACAGGCTCGGCGGCATGGCGGCGGCGCCCGACCTCGACGCATTGGAAAGCGGTGTCGTCTCCGGCGAGCGCGCGATGCTCGCCCGGGCGATCACGTTGATCGAGAGCAGCAAGCCCGAGCATCGCCAGCTTGCTGATGCCCTGCTTCAGCGCCTGCTGCCCCACACAGGTAAAGCACAGCGCATTGGCATCACCGGTCTGCCGGGCGTTGGCAAGTCCACCTTCATCGATCAGCTCGGCATGAATCTGGTGGATGCCGGCCATCAGGTCGCGGTGCTTGCCGTAGACCCGACATCCCGCCGGACTGGTGGCTCGATCCTTGGCGATAAGACCCGGATGAGCCGCCTTTCGCAGCACAGCAGCGCCTTTATCCGGCCATCTCCAACCGGGCGGGCGCTCGGCGGCGTCACGCGGACCACACGCGAGACCATGCTGCTGTGTGAGGCGGGCGGCTTTGACGTCGTGCTGGTCGAGACGGTCGGGGTTGGCCAGTCTGAGAACGCGGTCAGCGCAATGGTAGATTTCTTTCTCGTTCTCTTGCTGCCGGGGACGGGCGATGAGCTGCAAGGCCTCAAAAAAGGCCTCATCGAGCTAGCCGACGTGATCGCCATCAACAAAGCGGACGGCGACTTCGAGGCGCGCGCCTCGGCAACGGCCAGCGATTATAAAGCCGCGCTGCATATTCTCACGCCGGCACATGCGGACTGGCAGCCCCCGGTGATCATGCTCTCGGCGCTCTATAATCGCGGGCTGGACGAGTTGTGGGCCCAGATCCAGCGCCATCGCGCGATATTGACGGAATCCGGCGCGCTGGACGCCAAGCGCCGCGATCAGGCGGTCGCCTGGATGCATGACCTGATTGAGGCCGGGCTCCGCCGCACCTTGCGCGCCGCTGGCGTACGCACCCAGCTCGCCGCGTTGGAGCAGGAGGTGCGGGAAGGTGCGGTCATGCCGACCGTCGCGGCGGAGCAGATATTGCGCCTGGCGGGAATTGAGGAGCCGGCGATCCCCGGCGGCATTGTCCCGCCGCATCTGGGCGGCACGCCGCCACCGTTCTTAACAGGCGAAGAGAGCTGACGACGGCCCATGTAGCGCACCTGGTCTTGGCGACTTCAGTCATTCAGCTCCCTGAACTTGCGGATAAATCGGCCGACTTGCGGACCGCAAACCAGACCCTCCAGCTTTTGGAAATCGAACCAGGCGCCGCCGGTACTTTCCCCTGGATCGATGTCAAAGGCCTCGCCGGCGGTTGCGGTGAAAGCATACCAGAGGCACACGTCGGTGTGCTTCTCAACCTGGGTGCCGAGCGTTTCATCCACCGTAACCAGAACGGGGCGCTTCATCACGGCCGGAAAGGTCCTTCCGGTCTCCTCGAGCAGCTCTCGCTGGGCAGCGGCAAACGGATCTTCGCCAGGATCGACATGACCTCCGGTTGGCAGCCAAAGCCCTGCCTTGCGGTGCTGGATGAGAAAGCACTGCCCCTGCGCGGGATCGACAATGGCCGCATAGACGACCAGGTGCTTGGGAGGCGTGGCGGGTTTGACCAGCCGGTAGATCTCCGCGCTGGAGCGGAGCCAGTTCAGGATATTCGCCCTTTGCTCTGCCTCGAGCAAGTCGAAGGGCGGAATGGATTCGACAAGCCGAATAAGCGCGTCGCGCTTGGCCTTGGCTTGTGCGCTCGCCGTCATTCGGTCCCCTGCTGCAAAGCCGGCGGGGTTTCCCGCCGGCCGCCTGAACGATTAAAAAGCCAGCCGCTCCGCGCGCATCACATGCGGCAGGCCGCGGACCCTCGCTATAACGTCGTCGGTGATGCGCTCATCCACGCCGATCAGCGCGGTCGCCTTACCGCCCTGCTCCTCGCGGCCGAGCGTAAACGTCGCGATGTTCACGCCCGACTCCCCGAGCACCGTGCCAAGCGCGCCGATATAGCCCGGCTTATCGGAGTTCTCGGTATAGAGCATATGCGGGCCGAGTTCGGCTTCGAGGTTGATGCCCTGGACCTGAATGAGACGCGGACGGCCATCGGAGAACACTGTGCCAGCAACCGAATGCTCTTTGCCGTTCAGCACGACGACCACGCGCATATAAGTTTCGTAAGCACCTTCCTGGCCGCGGCGCAACTCCTCGACCATGATGCCACGGTCCTTGGCGATCACGGGCGCCGAGACCATGTTCACGTCCTGCAAGAGCGGCCGCAGCACGCCAGTGAGTGCGGCGGAGGTCAGCGCGCGGGTGTTGAGGTCGCCGATCTCGCCGGAATATTCCAGGCGCACGCGCTTGAAGCCGCCCTCGGTGATCTGGCCGGCGAAAGAACCGAGCTGCTCGGCGAGCTTGACATAGGGCTTCAGCCGCGGCGCTTCCTCAGCACTGATGGAGGGGAAATTCACCGCATTGGAAATGGCGCCGGTGAGGAGATAATCCGCCATCTGCTCGGCTACCTGCACCGCGACATTCTCCTGAGCCTCCGATGTCGAGGCGCCCAGATGCGGCGTGCAGATCACATTAGGCAGGCCGAACAGCACGTTCTGCTTGGGCGGCTCCTCTTCGAACACATCAAGCGCAGCGCCCGCAACATGGCCGGACTGGATCGCCTCGGCGAGCGCGGATTCCACCACCAGACCGCCGCGGGCGCAGTTGATGATACGCACCCCCTTCTTGGTCTTCTGTAAGGCCGCCGCATTGATGATGTTGCGGGTCTTCTCCGTCATCGGGGTATGCAGGGTGATGAAATCGGCGCGGCGGAGAAGTTCGTCCAGTTCCACCTTCTCAACGCCGATTTCCAGCGCCCGTTCGGGCGTCAGGAACGGGTCGTAGGCGATCACTTTCATCGACAGTCCCTGCGCACGGTGGGCAACAATCGAGCCGATATTGCCGCAGCCGATCACCCCGAGCGTTTTAGCGGTGACCTCTACGCCCATGAATTTCGATTTCTCCCACTTGCCGGCCTGGGTGGAGCGGTCGGCCTCGGGGATCTGGCGGGCGAGCGCCATCAGCATTGCGATGGTGTGCTCGGCGGTGGTGATCGAATTGCCGAACGGGGTGTTCATCACAATGACGCCGCGGGCGGTGGCGGCGGGCACATCGATATTGTCGACGCCAATCCCGGCCCGGCCGATCACCTTCAGATTGCCGGCGCGAGCCAGTACCTTCTCGGTGACCTTGGTGGCGGAGCGGACGGCGAGACCGTCATAATTGCCAACGATTTCTGCAAGCTCGTCCTTGTCGAGCCCGATTTTGGCGTCGGTCTCGATCCTGCGCTCTTCGAAGATCTGCTGAGCTGCGGCCGACAGCTTGTCGGCAATGAGTACGCGGGGGGGCATGGGGGTCTCTCCTGAAATATCGGGTCGCTTGCGCACTACGGCGCCAATCACTCCGTGGTCATTCCCGCGTAAGCGGGAACCTAGTACGCCGCAGCGCTTCGGCTCTATCGCAAGCGCCGGTGATTACTGGGTCCCCGCTTGCGCGGGGATGACGGCTGTGCCGGTGGATGGCGCCTGCTTCACCAAGTGCGCCATCGTCGGTATTGCGCCTACGCCGCCTCCAGCACCTGCGCCTTGACGGTGGCGAAGGCCCAGTCGAGCCAGGGCGTCAACGCTTCCAGATCGGACGCTTCGACCGTCGCGCCGGCCCAGATCCGCAGGCCGGGAGGCGCATCGCGGTAGGCGCCAATGTCGAGCGCCACGCCTTCTTTGTCGAGGAGGCCGGCGATTTGCTTGGCAACGGCCGCCTGATCCTCGGCCGAGGCGGCGAGCACGTCCGGGTCGACGATCTTCAGGCAGACGGAGGTGTTGGAGCGGATGGCCGGATTTTCGGCGAGGAACGCCACCCAAGGGGTGCGTTCCACCCAATCGGCGATGGTCTTGTAATTGGAGTTGGAGCGCGCCATCAGCGCCTTGAGGCCGCCGATGTTCTCGGCCCAGGCGAGCGCATCGAGATAGTCCTCAACGCAGAGCATGGACGGCGTGTTGATGGTCGAGCCGGCAAAGAATTCCGGGTCCACCTTGCCCTTCTTGGTCAGGCGGAAGATCTTCGGTAGCGGCCAGGCAGGGGTATAGACCTCAAGCCGGGCAACAGCGCGCGGCGAGAGAATGATAATGCCATGCTGCGCCTCGCCGCCCAGCACCTTTTGCCAGGAGAAGGTGGTGACGTCGAGCTTGTCCCAGGCGAGATCCTGGGCGAAGGCGGCGGAGGTCGCGTCGCACAGCGTCAGCCCCTCGCGATTGGCCGCGATCCAGTCGCCATTCGGCACGCGCACGCCGGAGGTGGTGCCGTTCCAGGTGAAGATCACGTCATTGCGGAAATCGACCTGGGTCAGATCGGGCAGTTCACCGTAATCGGCCTTGAAGCTGCGGACATTCTTGAGCTTGAGCTCCTTGAGGATGTCGGAAACCCAGCCCTCGCCGAAGCTTTCCCAGGCGAGAACATCGACCGGGCGCTCCCCGAGCATCGACCACATCGCCATCTCGAAGGCACCGGTGTCCGAGGCGGGGGTGATACCGATGAGGTAGTCCGCAGGCACGCCGAGCACTTGCCGTGTCTTGTCGATCGCGAGCTTCAGCTTGGCCTTGCCCTCTTTCGAGCGGTGCGAGCGGCCGAGCACGGCGCCTCTCAAATTGTCGAGAAGATAGCCAGGGCGCTTTGCGCAGGGGCCGGAAGAAAAATGCGGCACGCGCGGGCGCGCGGCCGGTCGGAGCGTGGTCATCAATGCTACCCTTCCAGATAGTTGCCTCGCGTTGGGGCGAGGTGTCCCGCCGACCGCGATACGCCGCGCGCGCGCCGGGGTCAAGCGGGAGATTGAGGCAGGCGGCATGCTCATGAAAAAAAGCCCTCGATACCGAGGGCTTGAGGAGGTCAGGAGGCGAATTCTTCCGCGCTTAGCGTGAGCTCACCGACTGTTTTTCGAGCGCCTGCGCGGTGGTCAAGTGCTTCTTGAGGGCCGGAAGGGTCTCCTTAGCATAGCTGGCGACCGCGCCTTTGCCCTTGGCAGCGTCGTTATATTTGGAAATATCCATCTTGTGGTCTTTCACCATTTCGCTGGCGAATTCACGGTCGAATTTAGCACCGGAAAGCTTCGACAGCTTATTGTAGGTGTTCTTCTGCTTGGCGCTGGGCGAAGTCGGAACGGTCGCTCCGACCTCATTGGCAACGGCGGTCGCCTGCTCGTTTGCCTGCGAGTGATCCTGCTCCAGGGTCTGGCCGAAGGACTTCACCCCATCGCTTTGGCCCTTCTGCTGCGCGAGCTGACCCATCTGGACCTCAGCCAAATTGCCCTGGACCGCTTCGGTGATGAATTTCTTCGACGACGCATCCTGCGCAAAGGCGGAAACACTCGATGCGAGGAGCAGCGCTCCGGCGGCTCCCCATAGGTGCAGTTTCTTCATGGTCGTTCCTCAAGGGGTCTGAATTCAGTTCACGAGGAGAACGACAGTCTTAGACGGGCGGTTCCACTCTGGCTTGGCCGCTACCGCAGTCGCGAGCGCAACAGCTCAGCCCCAGCGCCAAGTGCCGCCGCGCCGAAATCCCCTACTCACATCTCGGGCAGGGTGAAATGAAAGGTCGTCCCTTCTCCTGGCGCGGACTCGAAATCGATCCAGCCGCCAACCAGCTCGATGAATTTTTTGCAGATTGAAAGCCCGATCGCGCTGCCGGGATAGTCCTCTTTGCGATGGATGCGCTGGAAGATCGTAAACACCCGGTCGCGCAACTCGGCCTGGATACCGATCCCATTGTCGTGCACAAAGAACTGCCAGGACTCCTTGCCGCCCTTTGAGACCCTTACTGCTTCGAGGTGGATCTGCGGCTTCCGGCCTGGAGCACGAAACTTGAGCGCATTGTCGATCAGATTGCGAAACAGCGTTTGCAGCAGCAATGGGCTGGTGCGCAGGACGGGCAAAGTCTGGCAGCTGATTTCAGCGCCGGTCTGTGCAATCGTCGGCTTAAATTCATCGATGATGTCCGCGACGATCTGATTGCTGTCTACCGTGTCGAACTCGACATCTTCGCGGCCGATGCGAGAGAAGCTGAGGATTTGTTCGATCATTTCGCGCAGGCGCTTGGCGTTCTGGCGAATGAAGGTTAAGTATTTTTCGCCTTTTTCGTCGAGATGTTTAGCATTCGTCTCGTCGAGGAGCAGCGAATAGGTATTTACCATTCGCACGGGCTCATGCATGTCGTGCGAGCAAATATAGGCGAAGCGTTCCAGCTCTTCATTCTGCTTAGAGAGCGTCCGGTTCAACTCCAGAACTTCCTGGATGTGGTGCTGGAGGTGTTCATAGAGCTGCGCGTTCTCGATAGCGACCGAAGTCGTGTCAGCGAGGGACTGCAGGATGGCGACTTCCTCATCCGTCGGTTCGCGCAAGGTCGCCCAATAATTGCCGATGGCGCCGATTGGCGCCTCGCGACGTATCGGCACCATGGCCAGGCTCTTCACGAAAGTTGGGCGATAGGCATCTGTAGGGATGCGCGGATCGCGATAAATGTCGGGAATAACGGCCGAGCGGGCATTCAGCATGACCCAGCCGCTGATACAGGCACTCATCGGGAAACGCTGGCCCTTCCACAACGGGCTGATCGCGCTCTCATCGGCGTAATGACATTTGTCGCCGTCGCGCAGCACGAACGTTGCGCCGTCGGCTCCTGTCAGGCTGCGCGCCGCCTCGCGCACGATCTCCATGATGGCGTTGAGGTCGCGAGCGAAGGACAAAGCCTGGACGACGCCGACGAGGCGCTCCATCGCTGCTACATATCGTGCCGAATAAACCCGCTTTTCGGTTGGGCGCTCTGCTAGAACTGCCATTGTCATACGCATCACCTGGGACAGCGAGGCCGTGGAGGAGATGCGACCGGACCGGCATTATCTGCGCCGCAAAACACGACACCAACGGCAACGTAAAGACCAATCTTTGCAAGATAGAGATGGAAATCTTGCGCAAGACTGAAATTAGCAGGCGCATTTTGAGCAGTCGGCAGACCAGGTTCGGCGAACCGTGACAGCCTTGCTATCGCATTCGCAAGCGCATCAGCTCGGCCCCTGCCCCGAGCGCAGCGAGCTTCGCCGAAGCAATGTGCCTGGACAAGGGCGCCATGCCGCAATTGGTGCAGGCCTGGATGCGCGCAGCATCGGCATGTTTGGTCGCTTCGCTGAGCACGGCGGCGACAGCTTCCGGCGTTTCAATTTCAGTGGTCGCCACATTGATCGCGCCGACGAGGATGGTCTTGCTGCCGAGCAGCCGGATGAGCGAGATCGGCACTTTCGCGCCTTGGCATTCGAGTGAGACCTGATCGATGCGGCTGGCATTGATCGCGGGAAAAATCTCTTCATATTGCCGCCATTCGGAGCCGAGCGTCGCCTTCCAGTCGAGATTGGCCTGAATGCCGTAGCCATAGCAGATGTGGACGGCGGTCTTGCATTTGAGCCCTTCCGCGGCGGCTTCGAGCGCGGTGATACCCCATTCCTTGACGTCGTCCATGAACACGTTGAACGCCGGCTCGTCGAACTGGATAACATCGACACCGAGCGCCTCGATCTCGCGCGCCTCCTGATTGAGGAGCTTGGCGAATGCCATGGCCATATCGGCGCGGCGGCCGTAATGTGCGTCCGCGATGGTGTCGCAGATGGTCATCGGGCCGGGAAGCGTGAATTTCAGCTGGTGCTTGGTGTGGGCGCGGGTGAAGCGCACATCCTCGACATGGACGGGGCCGCGCCGTGAAACCGGCCCGGTGACGGTCGGCACCTCGGCTTCATAACGGTTGTCGCGGATGCCCATCTTGGTCTTCTTCTGCCAGTCGATGCCGTCGATCTGCTCGAGGAAGCCATGCACGAAATGGACGCGGAACTGTTCGCCATCGGAGACGATGTCGATGCCGGCGTCCTCCTGCTCCTTGAGCCAGACGAGCGCCGCATCTTGCTTGGCTTCGACGAGCTCGGCGCCGCTTGCGCGCCACGGCGCCCAGAGTTTTTCAGGTTCGGCGAGCCAGCGGGGCTTCGGAAGGCTGCCGGCAATGGTGGTCGGAAACAGGTGATCGGCTGGCATGGGCAGTTCCTCCCTGGTGGCCTGCCTGTTTCGCGGACGGGCGGCAGGTGCTTAGCGGGACACTACTTGCTCAGCCGCTTTGCGACAACAAATCGCGAAGCGCCCAGCGCCTCGGCCGGTTAGACTGATGGACCGCTTTCCGTCCCGTCAATGCACCGCGGCGCTCTCGATCGCCTCTATGATATCGCCGACCACCGCATTCACCAGCATCTCGTCGTCGCCTTCGGCCATCACCCGGATCACCGGCTCGGTGCCGGAGGGGCGGATCAGGAGGCGCCCGGTATTGCCGAGGCGCAGCCGGTTCTTCTCGATGCGGTCCTGCACGGACGGGTTCTCCAGAGGTTTGGAGCCATTGGTCCGCACGCTCTTGAGCACTTGCGGGACGGGCTCGAAGCGCTTGCACACCTCGCTCACCGGCTTGCCGGAAGCGATCACCACGCTGAGGATCTGCAGCGCGGTGACGAGGCCGTCGCCGGTCGTGGTGTAGTCCGACATGACGATATGGCCGGACTGCTCGCCGCCGAGATTGTAGCCTTCGGCGCGCATTCGTTCGACCACATAGCGGTCACCGACCGGCGTGCGCAGGAGAGTTAGGTCCATGCCGGCGAGATAGCGCTCAAGGCCGAGATTGGACATGACCGTCGCCACAACGCCCCCGCCAGAAAGCCGCCCGCCCCTCGCCCAGTTCTCCGCAACCACCGCAAGCAGCTGGTCGCCGTCAATCAGCGTGCCATGCTCGTCCGCAATCAGCACCCGGTCGGCATCGCCGTCGAGTGCGATGCCAATGTCGGCGCCGACCTGGCGCACCTTGCGGCACAAGGCATCCGGGGCAGTTGAGCCGCAGTCGCGGTTGATGTTGAAGCCGTTCGGCTCAATGCCGAGCGCCGTCACATCCGCGCCGAGCTCCCAAAGCGATTGCGGGGCGACGCGATAGGCCGCGCCGTGAGCGCAGTCAACCACGACTTTCAGCCCGTCGAGGCGGATATTGCGGTCGAGGGTTCGTTTTGCATATTCGATATAGCGGTCATAGACACCGTCGAGCCGCTTGGCCCGGCCCATCTTGTCGGGGGCCGCGAGGTTGGCGTTGATTTCGCCATCGACCAGCGCCTCGATCCGCCGCTCGTCTTCATCGGAGAGCTTATAGCCGTCAGGGCCGAAGATCTTGACGCCGTTGTCCTGATAGGGATTGTGCGAAGCCGAGATCATCACCCCGAGATCGGCGCGCAGCGACCGGGTAAGCATGGCAACTGCCGGCGTCGGGGTCGGCCCGAGCTGGAACACATCCATACCGACGGAGGTGAAGCCGGCGACCAGGGCGGCTTCGACCACGTAGCCGGACAGCCGCGTGTCCTTGCCGATCACCACGCGGTGGCGGTGCGGTCCGTTGGTAAAAATATGGCCGGCGGCCATGCCAACTCTCAGCGCGATATCCGCGGTCATTGGCGAGGTATTGGCCTGGCCTCTGATGCCGTCCGTGCCGAACAGTTTTCGCGACATGGGGGCTTATCCCTCCCTTCAGGGCTCGCCTTGCCGCGAGAAAGCGGCAGGCAGCAAATTCGGCCGGTCGAGGCGCCGAGCAGCAAAGCAAACCGGCATCATACGCTCCTTGCTGCCGGGGTGCGCGGCAAACATCGTCTGAGCGTATACGGCAAACTCCGCATCAGAACGCGACCGCCGTTTATAGTGCCTGCACCGTGTGCTGCGCGGTAAAAATTTCTTTCATGATTTATCAGGGGACAGGCTGGGGATTAACCGCCCTGGCCGATGGTGGAGGCCCGCCAGACATCGAGTGCCTGACGCGTCTCGTCCACGTCATGGACGCGCAGGATCTGCACGGCCTGCGCTGCGCCGACCAGCGCAACGGCAAGGCTGCCAGGCATGCGCTGTTTCGGATCGCGCTTGCCGGTCAGCGAGCCAATGATCCGCTTGCGCGAGGCGCCGAGCAGCACAGGAACGCCGAGGCCGTGAAACATACTGAGGCCGGCGAGCAGCGTCAGATTGTGGTCCAGCGTCTTGCCGAAGCCGATGCCGGGATCAGCGATGAGGTTCGCGCGGGCGATGCCGGCCTGAACCGCCGCCTCGATCCTGGCATCCAGATAGTCGTAGACCTCGAGCAGGACGTCGGCATAGACCGGATTGTCCTGCATGGTGCGCGGATCGCCCTTGCTGTGCATCAGCACGATGGGGCGGGCAAGACGCGCGGCCATGCGCAGCCCCTCCGGGTCATGAGTGAGCGCCGAAACATCGTTGATGATGCCGGCACCGGCCGCGATCGCCGCCTCCATAACCGGCGCCTTGCGGGTGTCGATGGAAATGGCCGCGCTGAGGTCTTTCAGGCGCTCCAAAACGGGAAGAATGCGCTGCTTCTCAGCCTCGAGCGATACTTCCAGGGAACCGGGACGGGTGGACTCGCCGCCAATATCGACGATTTCCGCCCCTTCCTCGGTAAGCCGGCGCGCGTGTGAGGCAGCGGCGTCGGCGCTCAGAAAATCGCCCCCATCGGAGAAGCTGTCAGGCGTGACGTTGACGATGCCCATCAAGCGGGTGCGGTCGAGACTGATCCCGCAAACGGGCGCGCGCGCCCCAGTGATGCGGTCCAGTAGCGCCTCAATGGCCGGCTCAGTGCTGGCGGCGAGATCGGCGGCAGGGCGCAGCGAGCGCTGTGCTGCGCCGGGGGCGCCCTCGATCAGCTCGGCCAAGGGAAACGCGGCCCTGCTGCCGGCGAGAGGAAGCCCAGCGCCCGCCTCGACAGCCCGCCGCGCCAGATCACCCCAGAGGATACCGGCGGGCCGGAGATAAATTTTGCCGCTCATGGCGCATGACCTTCTATGCCGCAGCGATGCGATGCTTGCGGCAGCACTGCCCGCGTGATCGATCGCGCCTCGATCTAAGCAGGTTTGCGCCGCCTCGCCAAGAATGGGGCGCCGGCTGGGGCCGGCTCTGCACTTCACGGACCGGCATGATCTGGCGCGGTGTTCGTTTAACGCGCATCCTCCAGGATCATGGCTGCGCCCTTTTCCGCAATCATGATCGTCGGCGAATTGGTATTGCCCGATGTGATCGTCGGCATAACCGACGCGTCGACGACCCTCAACCCACCAATGCCCCTCACCCGTAGCGCCGAGTCGAGGACGGCCATCGGATCGCTGTCGATGCCCATTTTAGCGGTGCCCACCGGGTGAAAGATCGTCGTGCCGACATCTCCGGCGGCTTTAATCAGTTGCTCGTCGGATGTGAGATCCGGGCCCGGCCGGTATTCTTCAGGCGAGTATGGGGTCATAGCGGGCTGCTGCATAATGCGCCGCACGATGCGGATCGAATCGGCCGCGACCTGGCGATCCTCCAGCGTCGCCAGATAGTTGGGAGCGATGACCGGAGGCGCTTCGGCACTGGGCGAGCGTGCATGGATCGAGCCGCGGCTCGTCGGGCGAAGATTGCACACACTCGCCGTGATCGCCGCAAACGGATGCAGGCTGTCGCCGAACTTGTCGAGCGAGAGCGGTTGGATATGCATCTGGAGATTGGGCGTGGCGTAATTCGACGACGAGCGGGTGAAGGCGCCGAGCTGCGAGGGAGCCATGGTCATCGCCCCGCGTCTGAGAAAGGCGTATTCGGCAGCCATCATGCCGCGGCGCACCAGTGAGCGATATTGCATGTTCAGCGTCGGGACGGCGGAGACCTTGAAGATCGGGCGAAGCTGCAAATGGTCCTGGAGGTTCTCACCGACGCCGGGAAGATGGCATACGACATCAGTGCCGAGTTCTCTCAACCGTTCGCCATCGCCAATGCCCGACCGCTCGAGGAGGGCGGGCGTCGCGACAGCGCCTGTGGAGATGATGACCTCGGCCCTTGCGCGGAGCAGACGTTGGCCGCCTTCATGCCGTAGGACGAGGCCCGTCGCGCGGCCATCCTCCATGACCACCCGCTCGGCAATCGCATGTGTGAACACCGCCAGGTTCGGCCGCTTCAGCGCCGGCGCGAGAAAACCGCGTGCTGCGCTCCAGCGGCGGCCGAGCTTTTGGTTGACATCGAAATAGCCGCAGCCTTCGTTGTCTCCGGTGTTGAAGTCGCCTGAGCGCGGTATGCCCGCCTGCTCGGCGGCGTTGATGAAGGCGTCGAGCACTTGCCAGCGAACGCGTGGCCGCTCCACACGCCATTCGCCGCCCCTGCCGTGCACCGCGCCCGCGCCGCGCCAATTGTCCTCATGTTTCTTGAAGAGGGGCAGTACATCCTCCCAGCCCCAGCCGACGAGCCCTTGCTGGCGCCAGTTGTCGTAGTCGGCGGCCTGACCGCGCATATAGATCATGGCGTTGATCGCCGAGCAGCCGCCGAGCACCTTCCCTCGGGGATAGGCGAGATCGCGGCCGTTCAGCCCGGCCACCGGCTCGGTGCGAAACAGCCAGTCCGACCGCGGATTGCCAATCGCGAAAAGATAGCCCACAGGGATATGGAACCAAATCCAGTTGTCAGGGCCGCCGCCCTCGACCAGGGCCACGCGATATCGCTCGCTGGCGGACAGCCTGTTCGCCACCACACAGCCGGCCGACCCACCGCCCACCACGATGAAATCAAACTGGTCCTCGCTCTCCATCCCCATCCTCCAATGCGGCTCCCTGCATTTATGGGAGTCGGTCAGCATCGCTGCTGCCGCTCGGGTCAGCGCCGGATCGCCCGCGCCGAGTCACCGTTTATCCGCCGCGACGGCGCGAGGGTAAAGCGACTTACCCATTTCCAGCATAGCCCGATCGAAGACACCTTCGCGCGCCGCAGAATTCAGCTGCCTCGCGCGGGCGGAAGCCTAAGGCCACGAAACAGCCCCTCGCGACCGCTTAGACGGTGAGGCCCTCCGGACAATCTCGTCAGACGCCGAAATACGCCTGCTCGATACGCTCACTCAGGTTCTCCGCGTCCGCGGTGCTCTCCAGGACGATTTTGCCTTGCGAGAGCGCATAGACCCGGTTTGCAACTGCCAGTGCCTTTTCGATCAGCTGTTCCACCAGCAGCACGGCTGTCCCCTGCATGCTCAGCCGTGAGAGGACCGACAGCACGCGGTCGACCAGCACCGGCGAGAGGCCCGCTGAGGGCTCATCGAGCATCAGCAGCCTTGGCCGGCGGACGAGGCCTTGCGCGACCGCAAGCATTTGTTGCTGGCCGCCGCTCAAGGTCGCCCCGCGATCGCTGCGCTTTGCGGCGATCTCGGGAAAATAGTCCAGTGCCTCTTCAACACGGGCCGCACGCTCGCCCGCGGGGAGGTCGTAGCCAGCAAGCAGAAGGTTTTCCGCCACGGTTTGCTGGGTGAAGATGCGGTGCCCTTCCACGACGTGGCTCAGCCCCGCCTTCACTGTCTCGCGCGGACCGAGACCTTTGAGACTACGGCCATTGAAGACCACATCGCCGGACGTCCAGGGCAGAAGACCGGAGATGGCGCGCAGTAGCGTGGTCTTGCCGGCGCCGTTGGGGCCGAGCAGCGCGATGATTTCGCCTTTTCCGAGCGCGAGATCGACGCCGTGCAGGACACGGATCTTGTCGTAGCCCGAGACGAGACCGGAGACGGACAGGAGCGTATCAGCTTCCGAGATAGGCACTCACCACCTCCCTGTGCGCGCGGATTTCCGCGCAGGTGCCGGCGGCCAGCACCCGGCCGAGATTGAGCACAGTCACCTCATGGCAGATGTCGAAGATCAGGTCGGTATGGTGCTCGACCAGCAGCACGCCAATGCCACGCTGGCTGATTGTGGTGACGAGCGCCGCGAGGCGTGCGATCTCCTCCCCCGAAAGGCCGGCCGCGGGCTCGTCGAGCAGCAGAAAGGCCGGCCCTGACATCAGCGCCCTGGCGATTTCGAGGAAGCGCAGCTCGCTGTGCTGGAGTCGGTCGCTGCGGACATTGGCGAGGCCAGCCAGGCCGACCGCGTTCAAGGCGGCGAGGCCCCGCTCGCACGCTTCCGCCTCGTCCTGGCGGCTGGAGGGCAAAGAGAGCAGCGCGGCGGCGAAGGTAGACCTGGCGGCGATGGTTGCGCCCAGCATGACATTGTCGAGGACCGACGCCTCGCCGACGATGCGCGGCGTCTGAAAAGTGCGGGCAATGCCGCGCCGGCACCGGCCTGCCGACGCGCCGGGCTCGAGCACCTCGCCCGCGAGGGTTATGGTCCCCGCGTCCTGCGGGTAGTAGCCGGAGATGATATTGAGGATTGTGGTCTTGCCGCTACCGTTCGGCCCAATCAGCCCGTGGATCTGCCCGGAGCCGAGCGTCAGGCCGGCGCCGTCCACTGCCCGCACGCTGCCAAAACTGAGGGCGAGCTCCTTCAGCTCAAGTTCTGCCGGCTCGTCGCGCATGGGAAGGAGCGAGCGCAGCAGCTCGGGACGCGGCTCGATGGTACGGTTAGAGAGAAGAGGCTTGCGGTTCTCCATATCGAGCAGGGCCGCAATGCCACCGGGTGCGGCAAGCACCACCGCAAGCAAGAGCGCCGCATAGAGGAAGGTCGACCAAGCTGCGAGCGGCGCTGCGAATTCCGGCAGCAAAGTGAGGACAATGGTGCCGATCAGGGGCCCCAGGATCGAGCCGCGCCCGCCGATCAGGATGGAGATGAAGAACAGCACCGACAGCTCAAAGGTGAACGCCTCGGGCGTGATATAGGTCTGGAGTGAGGCGAACAGGCCGCCGGCCAGCGCTGCGGTTGCGCCGCTTAGGATGAAGATCAGCACCAGCAGCCGCGACTTGACGATGCCGACCGCTTCGGCGGCGACATCGGCGTCGCGGATAGCGACGAGGGCGCGTCCATAGCGGCTATTGGCGACGTTCGAGGTCAGCCAGGTGCACAGCGCGGCGATGGCCAGGCAAAAGCCATAGAGACCCGCTGCAGTATCGAAGGGAGCGGGCAGGACCGGCCCGGAAATACCGATACCGCCGCCGGTCACGTCCTGCCAGGCGAGCGCGACCTGGGTGACGATGGTGGCGAAGCCGAGGGTGGTCATGGCGAAGTAGAAGGTCCGCAGGCGCAGCGCGGGAAGCCCGACGATCACGCCAGCGACGGCTCCAACCACGGCAGCGACCGCCAGCGCCGCATAAGGGTGAATCGGTGGCGTTGCATTGCCGGCGACCAGCACGCTGGCTGTATAGGCGCCCAGCGTCAGCACCGAAACGTAGCCGATGGCGAGCTGGCCGGCGAAGCCGACGACCAGATTGAGGCCGCAGACCAGGATCCAGTAGATCGCGGCGCGGGTGGCGATCAGCACCCAATAGTCATTGCCGACGAACGGAACAGTGAGGGCGGCGAGAAAAATCGCGATGATTGGCAGCGCCGCGACCTGCCGGATGCTTCTACGCGCAGACGCGGCCTCGGCTCCGGCGATAGTGGGCGAGCTTTCCATCAATCACACCCTTCGCGCGACGGGCGCGCCGAACAGGCCCTGCGGAGCGAGCAGGAGAACAAGGATGAACAGCGCGAACACCGCAACCGAGGCGAAGATACCGCCGACCAGGAAGTTCGCAGCCTGCTGAAACAGGCCTAGAGCAAAACCACCCACAATGGCGCCGCGATTGTTGCCCAGACCCCCGAGCGCCACCGGCACAAAGCCATAAAAATTCAGGAGCGGACCGTTCGCGACGAAAGCCAGCAGCAGGAGGCCGCCCGAAAAGCCGGCAAGCGCGCCGATCATGCCGGCCAGCGCATAGCTGGCAATGCGCAGATTCCGCTCCGGCAGACCGAGCGCGCGGGCGGCGAAATTGTCCTCGGCGATGGCGCGGAAGGCATGGCCGACCAGCGTGCGCCGGTAGAGCACCTCCAGCCCAATGATGACCAGGATGCAGGTGGCGACGGGCAGCCAGAACTTCTCGTCGATTCCGGCGATGGAGAAGCCGAATATGGCGGGGAAGGGCTGCGGCTCGGTGCTCCATTTCACCGCGACGGTGTGCTGGATCATGGTGGCGAGCGCGAGCGTCGAGAGCACGTAAAGATGCTGGTCGAGGCTCTTGAGCACCGGGCGCACGGCGACGAACTCGGTAACGACACCGATCAGCGCCGCGCAGGCGAGCGTTGCGGCTAGGGCCAGAGGCACCGGCAGGCCGAGCCGCAGCGCGAACAGTGAGCCGAGCACGCCGCCGACCATGCCGAGCTGGCCGGCGGTGAAGCTCATCACCCGCGAGGTCATGAACATAGTGTTGTAGGTCACGCCGATGAGTGCGTAGATCGCGCCCACCGCCAGACCCGCCAGGAGAATCGACGCCAGCATGAGCCCTCGGGGTCCGGTTACCTCAGCCCTGGTAGCCGGGCGCGAGCTTGAAGGTCCCGTTCTTGGCGGTGCTTGCGTCGGACATCACGACATCCTTGGTCGGATAGCCGTTGTGCTCCTTTTCCGTCCAGGTGTATTCGCCGAAATAGCCGGGATAGTTCTTCACCCCGTTCAGATATTTGATGATATCGGCGCTCTCGCTCGATCCGGTTTCCTCGACCGCCTTAGCGAAGATGTTGATGGCATCAACGCCGCCGGCCACCCACCAGAGCAGGGTGTCTGATAGATCGACCTTGCCTTTCAACCTGCCAACCAGCTCTTCGCTGCGGGCGGGAAGCTTGCCGGTGTCGTCGTAGGAGCAGCTCCGGTAGCCGACGGCATAGACCTTCTGCCAGTTCTCCGGCTTCTCCAGCAGCTTGGCGATGTCACCCGAAGACATCGAGGGATGACCAACGAAGGGCACATCCCAGCCCATCCGCGCACGTGTGTTGAACAGGCGCGCATCCATGCCGGTCGAAGTGCTCCAAACGACGATCGCCTGGGCGCCTGCACTCTGGGCGCGCAGCATGTCCGGCGTCATGTCGGGCTGGGTGGCGTCGATATTGGCGATATAGACCACCTCGGCGCCATCCTTCTTCAGCCCCTCGGCGGAGGCCTTGGCCGCAGCGACGCCATAGCCGGTGGCATCGCCGATAACGGCGATCTTGGTGGCCTTGAGGATCTTCAGTGTGTAGCCCCGCACCGCATCGTCCCACTGGGTATTCGACGGGGCGAGGCGGAAAGCGTTGGGGAATTTCACCGGGTCGATCAGCGGGTCGACGACGCACGGATGGATGTTCGGCATCTTCGCCCGTGCCATGATTGGCGTCACGGCCAGCAACTCGCCGGAATTGGTCGGTCCCCACACCGCGTGGACCTTGGCGGAGCTGATCAGCTCCTGGGTGCCGTTCACGGCCTTGGTCGGATCGCTCTGGGTATCGCGGGTCACGATCTCAATCTTGCGGCCCTTGACGCCGCCAGCGGCATTGATGGCCTCAGTCGCGAACAGCACGCCCCGATTAAAGCCAATCGCCGGGGCGGCGGTCGGGCCTGTAAGGGCGGCCAGCCAGCCGATCCGCAAAGGCCCGGTTTGGGCGATGGCAGGGGTGGCAAGGGTCGCGGCCGTTGCCGCAGCGCCGATGGTGAATTCCCGGCGATTGAGTTTCATTTGGGGACTCCTCCTCCTGTTTTCGGACTTTTGTTTTTTGCCGTCAGGTCTGCTTACGGATTCCTGGTCTCCAGATGGGCGATGCGATCCATATCGAAGGTGAAGCCCCATCCCGGACGCTCGGGCATGACGGCATTGCCATCGCGGAACGCGATGGTCTCGCGGTAGAGCTCGGAGAACCAGGGCATGTATTCGAGAAAATTGGCGTTCGCCAGCGCGCCGAGCAGCGACAGGCTGGTCTCGGGAAACAAGTGGCTGGAGACCGGCACGTCATAGCTTTCCGCCATATGGCCGACGCGCATGAATTCGGTGACACCGCCGACGCGCTGCAGGTCCGGCATCAGGATGTCGGCGCTGCGCAGGGTCAGCATCTGGCGGAAGCCGTAACGGGTGTATTCCGTCTCGCCGCTGGCGATCGGTGTATCGAGCGCCGCCGCCACGCGCGCAACGCCTTCCAGATCCCAGGCCGGCAGCGGCTCCTCGAACCAGGTGAGATCGAACTCCTCAAGGCGCCTGCCGAGGCGGATCGCGGCTGATTCCGAAAGCCCCTGATTGGCGTCGACCATTAAACGAATGCCCGGCCCGATGGTGCGGCGAACCAGACGCACACGCGCGATATCGCCCTCCGGATCGGTCGGTCCGACCCGCATTTTCATGGCGCGGAAGCCTTCCGAGACGTACTGCTCGGCGGTTTCGACGAGCTCCTTCTCCGAATAGGACAGCCACAGCCCGGCGCTGTGATAGGCGGGGATTTCAGTGCGCGCACCGCCCAGGACGCGGAACAGAGGCTGCCCAATCGACTTGGCGTAAGCGTCCCAAAGTGCACCGTCCAGCGCCGAAATGCCGACGACCGGCACGCCCTTATGGCCAAGGAAGTTGATGTCGCGCCATGCGCGCGCACCGAACTCGGCGATGAGGCCGGCATCTCGTCCGATCAGCAGTTCGCCGAGCTCATCGACCATGGCGCGCAGCACCTTGGTACGCTTGTTGTTCAGGGTGAAGACCAGGTTCTCCCCGACCACGCCGTCATCGCGATACACGAAAACGAGAATGCAGCCGAAATCGCGGATCTGGCCGAGCGCACTGCCGATGGGCTTCGGCAAAGCGACGACCACCGGGCGGGTCTCGACGCGCACAACCTTCATGACTGGCCTCCCACAGGCGTCGTCGTCACCTCGCCTCTTGTGTAGCGGGCGAGGATGTCGGGGTCGGGCTCGCAGCCCAGCCCCGGCCCCTGCGGCACCTGAAGCCGACCGCCAACGGGCCTCACAGCATCATGGAAGGGATGCGCCTCCATGTCGAGCCACAGCACCTCGACGAGCGCCTCGGGAGCCAGCGCGGCGATGATGTGCAGCGTGGCGATCAGGCCGGGACCGAAATAGGGGCAGTGCGGCATGACCTCTACGCCCCGCTCGCGGCACAGATCGATTACGGCCAGCATCTCGCCGATGCCGCCGATCTTGGTAACGCTCGGCTGGGCGATGTCGATCGCACCGGCATCGATCAGCGATTTGAAGCCGAAGCGGCCGGCGGTGTTCTCTCCCGCCGCGATCGGGATGCCGAAGCGCCGGATCTGGGCGAGCCCCGCCGCATCTTCCGGTGGCCAGACCGGCTCTTCCAGCCAGAGCAGGCCGTCGCCCTGCAGCGCGTGCGCCATCTCCGCGGCCTCCGCTGGCGTCCAGGCACAATTCACGTCAAGCATGATCTGCGCACCGTTCGCGGCGCCCGCCGCGCGCGCCGCCAGCACGGCCTCGCGCGTCACCTCATGCAGCTTGATGTGGCGATAGCCGCGCTCGCAGGCTGCCGCTGTGTTGCGGGCCGCAAGCGCCGGATCGCCGTAGCGCAGCAGGCTGGAATAGCAGTCGAGCTCCGTCTTGCCGGCATTGCCGAGGAGCGCATGAAGCGGCTTGCCGGCGCGCTTGGCCCTGATGTCCCACAACGCGATCTCGATGCCGGAGAAGGCGAACACGAATGGCCCGTTGCGGCCGAGCAGATGCACCGCTGGGAGCACGTCGCGGGTGATGCCTTCGATGTCGCGGCTGTCGCGGCCGATGACCAGAGGCGCGACGATGCTGTCGAGGGCGGCCTTCGTGGCGGGGTTCGCGGCGTGGCCGAAGGCTTCTCCCCAACCGATGAACCCGTCGGCCGTCTCAACGCGGACGAGCAGGATCTCCAGGCGGTCCCAGACCTGCCCCGCAAACAGCGAATAGGGTCCGCCCATGGTGAAAGGCAGCGAAATGATCCTGGTTTCGACCGAGGTGATTTTCACGCGCGCTCCGTCCCTGCTTCTCGGCCGATCTGAACGCCGGCTCGACAGAACACGCTAACATCAGCCAATCATAAGGACAATTGAGCCAAATTTAAATCATGTTGAGCTGAACTTATGTTACCTTACGTCCGCTCCAGGTCGTTCCTCGGGCTGGCGTGAGGGACGGGTGCTCGAGCTGGGATCGGCCGACCTTGTCTGCATCGTGTCGAAGGATCACGCCCCTTCGCCTGCTCGCTGCAATCAGAGCCCGACCGAGCGCTGAATGTGCTCCAGCGGATCTGCGGTCGGTCAGCGCGATAGACGCGTAATCCCTCGCGCCTCAGGCACGCTACGAGGCCTGCTTGGCGGGATAGAGAGTGAGGATGTTGACATTCACACGGGGCGGCTGCGTTACGGCATAAAGGATTGCGCCAGCCACATCTTCGCTCTCGAGCTGCTCCATGTCGCCGAGCCGGCGCGCAACCACCTCACGCACGTCGGCGCGCATCTGCGACACAAATTCGGTCTTCACGGCACCTGGCTCAATCACCGTCACGCGGACACCGTCCCCGCAGACCTCCCGCCGCAGCGACTCCGCAATTGCGCTGGCCGCGTGCTTAGTCCCGGAATAGACCACCGAAGGGTGGATGTAACGTCCCGTGCCGGACGAGACGACGACGATATGGCCCGCACCTTGCCGCTGCATCGCCGGCAGGGAGGCCTTGATGGAATAGAGCAGCCCCAGAACGTTGACGTCGACCATCTGCCGGTATTCGGTGGTGGTCGTGTTTTGGAAGGGCGCGGCAACGCCCACACCGGCGACGGCCAGCAGCAGCTCGAGCTGCCCGAAATGCTGCAGGGTATGCTCTACCATCGCTGAAACCTGAGTTTCGTCCGTGATGTCGGTCTCGATTGGCAGCGCCTCTCCGCCAAGCTGCCGGATTCGCTCCGCGAGGCTCTTTAGCCGCTCCGCGCGCCGGGCCGCGATTGCGATTTTCGCGCCTTCCGCCGCCAGCGCCAGCGCCGTCGCTTGGCCGATCCCTGAGGAGGCTCCGGTGACCAACGCAACTTTTCCGCTCAGTTTTCCTGTTTGCATGCGACGTCCCTGAAGATTGAGTTGCTGGGCAGGTGCCCAGCCGATATCTCTGATTTGGTAGCGAAGGGGTCGCTCGACTACGTCGTTTAAATCGACTTAGCTATTCGATACGATGCATGAATGGAACGCGATCTCCTGCCTCATTTCCCCATCGTGCTGGCGGTCGCCCGGCGCGGCGGTTTCGCGGCGGCAGCAGCAGCCTTGAACATGAGCCCCTCCGCCGTGAGCCATGCCGTGAAGGCCGTCGAGGACCGGCTCGGCCAACCGCTCTTCGTACGCACGACGCGCAGCGTCGCCCTGACGGAGGCGGGCGCGAACCTCATTGCCGTGATCGGCCCGGCGCTCCGGGCGATGGAGGAGAGCATCGATCAGCTGCGCGCGGCCAACGGGCAGGTTGCGGGCGTTCTTCGGCTGAATGCGCCACGCGTGTCCCTGCCACTGGCGATTACGCCGGTTATCGTGGAAATGAGCCGGCTCTATCCCGATCTCACAATTGAAGTGACGGCGGATGACGGCCTTGTCGACATCGTGGCCGGGGGCTTCGATGCCGGTGTGCGGCTCGGCGAGATGATCGCTCAGGACATGGTTGCGGTGCGCCTGACCGAGCCGTTCGAGGCCATTATGGTTGCCACGCCTGGCCATCTTGAGGCACGCGGCGTGCCAGAGACAATTGCGGACCTCGCTGCGCACAACTGCATCGGCTATCGCCTGACCTCGTCCGACGCGGTCTATGTCTGGGATCTTCAGGACCGCGGGCGTGAGCTGGCCGTCTCAGTGAGCGGCAGCGTCCGCGTCACGGATTCCCTCTATGCCCGCGAGCTGGCCCTTCGCGGGGTGGGCATCGCTTATCTGTTCGAGCCGCTCGTGCGCGAGGATCTGCGCGCCGGCCGGCTGAAACGCATTCTGCCGCAAGCCAGCATCGAGCAGCCTGGACTGTTCCTCTATTTTCCGCGCTACGCCTCCGAAACGCCCAAGCTTCGGGCCTTCATCGATGTTGCACGCAAGGTCGGCCGCGCGAAACGAGGCTATCGTACAAACCCATCAAAGAGAGTTTCAGCCCGGCAAAGGCGACCCGCCAATAGCGCGTTGTGATGCCGCAACGCTGGGCTACTGGGAGCGGCCGGCCGAAACCGACGCTCCAGCCCGCCCCGCTTCGCCGCTTGACGCGAATGGCGAAGCTGGTCTCTGTTGCGAGGCGCCAACCTAAGCAAGGCATTGCCAGACGTCATGGCGGAGATGATCCCAGAAACCTTGCCGAAGTCGAGCACGGCCGGCGAGAGGCGCGTCTTCGCCGCGTTGGCGCGGCTGCCGGACGAGTGTCTTGTCTACTACGAGCCGGTAGTGCGCCGGCGCTATCCGGATCTGATCGATAAGTATTACCCCCTTACCCTGTCCCTCTCCCCGCGGGAGAGGGCACCGGAGGCGGCCGCCTGGGTCGATTGAGCGCAATCGTGCTTGGTCTACATTACAGCGCCCGTACGATAGAGCGCTGGACGCTCCGCTGAACGCGGAAATGTGCTCTAACTCTTTGTTGGTGCATCGGATTTATCCGAAAGTGCGTACACTTTTCGGTCTGATGCACTAGCTCGGCCGCGCTACTCACCCTGCGGATGGGCAAGCGAGATGCCGAGCTGCGAGGTGAGCCAGTTCGCGAACAGGCGCAGCGTCGCGCGCTGGCGCGTGGCGCGCGGATAGACGAAATAATGCCCGATATACTGCACGTCCTGCGCCAGGCCTGCGAGCGGCTGGACCAGGTGGCCGCGCGCCAGCTCGCGCTCGGCGAGCAGGGTCGACTCCAGCGCGACGCCCAGCCCGTCCACGGCAGCGGCGATCGCCAGAAAGCTGCGGTCGAAGCGCATGCCCTGCGGTGGCGGCGGTGTCAGGCCGTTGGCGTCGAACCAGGCCGCCCAGCGCACCCGCTTGTTGTCGCTCTGGATCAGAACCTGGCCGAGCAGATCCCGTGGGCTGCGGATCTGTGCGGCAAGCTGCGGCGCGCAGAGCGGCGCGACGGTCTCTTGCGAAAGCGGCAGCACCACGAGGCCCTCCTGGCGGGGAAGGCCGTAGATGATGTCGGCATCGAATTCATCGTTCAGAAAGCGCGGATAGTCGATGCCGGCGGCGAGCCGCACCTGGATTCCGGGCGAGGCCGCCAGGAACGATGACAGCCGCGGCGTCAGCCATTGCGCGGCAAAGCTCGGCGCGCAGTGGAGCCTCAGCAGCTTCGGCGCGCGGGCCGATACCACCTCCATGCCACGCCGCAACTCCTCGAAGGCGCGGCCGACATGATACATCAGCGCCTCGCCCTCCGGGCTCAGATAAACCGATCGGCCGACTCGCTCGAACAGCACCGTCCCCAGGACGGCCTCCAGCTTGCGCACGGCATGGCTGACCGCGCTGGGCGTCAGATTGATCTCGGCAGCGGCAGCGCGGAAGGAGCCGGTCCGGGCGGCGGCTTCGAAGGCGCGCAAAGCGGGAAGTGGGATGTGCTGCAGCATGGGCAATTGATGAATGCCATTCATCTACAATTGTAAATAACGCGTTTGTCGATGTCATCCCTTTCGTCAATAGTAGACCTCGAAAAATACAAGATAGTATTGGGAGGAAGGTAAATGCTGCTCGACGGCAAAACAGCCGTGATTTCGGGCGCTGCGAGCCCACGTGGTATCGGGCTCGCGACCGCTCGTCTGTTCGCCGCACATGGCGCCCGGGTCGCGATCGCCGATCTCGATGAAGCCGCTGCGCGGCAGGCCGCCGAAAGCCTGGGCGCTGGCCATATCGGCGTTGCCTGCGACGTGACCCGGCGCGATGCAACGGAAGAGGCCGCCAAGCAAGTCATCGAGGCCTTCGGGCAGGTCGATATTCTCGTCAACAATGCCGGCATCACCCAGCCGGTGAAGACCATGGAAATCGACGCGGCGAGCTGGCAGCGCATCATCGACGTGAACCTCACCGGGGTGCTCCATCTCAGCCAGGCCTTCATTCCGCATATGCGCCAGCGCAAGCAGGGCTCGATCGCCTGCATGTCGTCGGTTTCGGCACAGCGCGGCGGCGGCATTTTCGGCGGCCCGCATTATTCGGCTGCCAAGGCCGGCGTGCTCGGCCTCGCCAAGGCGATGGCGCGCGAACTCGGGCCGGACGGCATCCGCGTCAACAGCGTCACCCCCGGCCTGATCCAGACCGACATCACCGGCGGCAAGCTCACCGACGAGATGCGCAAGGACATCCTGAAGGGCATTCCGCTGAACCGTCTCGGCAATGCCGAGGACGTGGCCGGGGCCTTCCTGTTCCTGGCCTCGGATCTGTCGGCCTACATCACCGGCGCGGTGATCGACGTCAATGGCGGCATGCTGATCCACTGAGCGGCGCCGCCTCTTCCAAATCCGGAGTAACATGAATGTCTAGCAACAGCAGCGAAGCCTCTTCGCGGGCTTCCGGCCACCCATTAACCAATGTGCCCCTCGCCGAGCGCGCCTATCGCATCCGCCGCAATGCGCTGCGCATGGGTGCGGTGCAGGGCCAGGGCTACATCGCCCAGGCGCTCGGCATCTCCGACGTGCTGGCGGTGTCCTATTTCAACGCTCTGCGCTATCGTCCCGAAGAGCCTTTGTGGGAAGATCGCGATCGCTTTCTCCTATCGATCGGCCACTACGCCATCGCCCTCTATGCCGTGCTGATCGAGGCTGGCATCCTTCCGGAGGATGAGCTGGAGAGCTATGGCTGCGACGACAGCCGCCTGCCGATGTCCGGCATGGCCGCCTACACGCCCGGCATGGAGATCACCGGTGGGTCGCTCGGCCATGGCCTCCCGCTCGCCGTGGGCTTCGGCCTTGGGCTGAAGCGAAAAAAATCGAAGGCGTTCGTCTACTGCCTGTTCTCGGATGGCGAATTGGGCGAGGGGTCGGTGTGGGAAGGCGCCTGGTCGGCCAGCCATTGGAAGCTCGACAACCTGATCGGCATCGTCGACGTCAATAATCAGCAGGCCGATGGGCCGTCGCCCCAGGTGACCGGCTTCGAGCCGGTCGACAAGCGGTTTGAGGCGTTCGGCTGGTATGTGCAGCGGGTCGACGGCAACGACATCGACGCCCTGGTCGCGGCCTTCGATGCCGCCCGCCAGTATAGCGAACCCAAGCCCCGCATCGTGATCTGCGACACCAAGATGGCCAAGGGCATTCCGTTCCTGGAGGAACGCGACCGCAACCATTTCCTGAGGGTCGAACCGCAGGAATGGCAGCAGGCGATTGAACTGCTCGACGCCGGGAGAACCAAATGAAACGCGATAAGTTTACCAGACCCGCTTGGCTCGGAGAGCAGGGCGAAGGCGGCCAGGGCACGGCGGACAAGCCGCGCCTCACCACCTCGGCAATGATCGCCTCATTGGCCAGCCCAGACCAGCGGACCAAGCCCGCCCCATTCGGCAACGCGCTTGCAAAGCTTGCGGAGACCCGGCCTGAAATCGTCGGGCTCACCGCCGATCTGAGCAAATACACCGACCTCCACGTGTTCGCGCACGCCCATCCCGACCGCTTCTATCAGATGGGCATGGCCGAGCAGCTGCTGATGTGCGCGGCCGCCGGCATGGCGCGCGAAGGATTTATGCCGTTCGCCACCACTTATGCCGTGTTCGCGGCGCGGCGCGCCTATGACTTTATCTGCCTCGCCATTGCCGAGGAGAACCTCAACGTCAAGATCGTCTGCGCCCTGCCAGGCCTTACCACCGGCTACGGCCCGAGCCACCAGGCGACCGAGGACATCGCTATCTTCCGCGGCATGCCGAACATGACCATCATCGACCCCTGTGATGCGCATGAGATCGAGCAGATCGTCCCGGCGATCGCCGCTCATGATGGCCCGGTCTATATGCGCCTGCTGCGCGGCAACGTGCCTCTCGTGCTCGATGAGTACGGTTACAATTTCGAGCTGGGCAAAGCCAAGACGATCCGCGACGGCAAGGACGTGCTGGTCATCTCCTCGGGCTTCATGACCATGCGCGCACTCGAGGCGGCAGAAACCCTGCAGGACGAAAACGTCGACGTGGCCGTGCTCCACGTGCCTACGATCAAGCCGCTCGATGAGGCAACGATCCTGCGCGAGGCGGCGCGGACCGGCCGCATGGTGGTCGTTGCCGAGAACCACACCGTGATCGGTGGTCTTGGCGAGGCTGTCGCGGGGCTGCTGCTGCGCTCCGGCACGGTGCCGTCCGCGTTCCACCAGATCGGGCTGCCCGATGCGTTCCTGGATGCCGGCGCGCTGCCCACGCTCCACGATCAATACGGCATTTCGGCTGGCGCCGTTGCGCGGCAGATCAAGGGCTGGCTCTAGTGCATGATGACGTCGCCAGCACACCGCCGTCATTGCGAGGGCGCGCATGCGCCTGAAGCAATCCAGGGCAGCAACCCGCAGAGCAAGCGGCTCTGGATTGCTTCGCCTTCGGCTCGCAATGACGGGTGATACGGCGAGGTCAGATGATGATGCTCTAAGCCGCACTCGACCAGGGCACTGAACAGGCGCCCGCTCAACAATGACATCAAAAACAGAGAGGAAATGTAATGACCAACGACATGAACCGCCGCACCCTGCTGAAGGCTGCGGGCGTGCTTCTCGCTGCTCCCGCTGTCATCGGCTCGCCGCGCTCCGCGCGTGCGGCTGTGTCACTGACCTTTGGCCATGGCGCGGCGCCCGGCAATCCGCGTGCGGTGGCGGCCGAGAAGTTCGCCGAGATCGTCAAGGAGAAGAGCGGCGGCCGCATCACCGTGAAGGTGGCCGGCGCCGAGCAGCTCGGCAACGACGTTGCCATGCTCACATCACTGCGCACCGGCGCGCTCGACATCACCGCCAACAGCCAGGGACCGGCGGCCGGCCTTGTGCCGGAGATCGCCGCGCTCGGCCTTCCCTTCCTGTTTGCCGACAGCGCTGCCGCCTTCAAGGTGCTCGATGGCCCGGTCGGCAAAGAGCTGGACAAGCGCTTCCAGACCGTCGGCATCACCGTGCTGAACTGGTGGGATAACGGCATCCGCCACATCACCAATTCCAAGCGCCCAATCGTCAAGCCGGCGGATCTGAGCGGGCTCAAAATCCGCACTCCGTCCGACCCGATGACCATCGATATTTTCCAGGCGCTCGGCGCGGCCACCCAGCAGATCGCCTTCAGCGAGCTTTATGTCGCCCTGCAGCAGGGCGTGGTCGATGGCCAGGAGAACCCACTCGCCAACATCGCCTCGTCCAAGCTCTACGAGGTGAACAAATATATCAGCCTCTCCGCGCATAAATGGGAGAGCACCCCGCTGCTCATGAGCCAGATCGCCGCCGCCAAACTCCCCGGTGCGGACCGCGACATCGTCAATGCTGCCGCCGTAGAAGCAGCCGGCGTGCAGCGCGGGTTGATGATGGATGCGGCCTCGAAAATCCTCGCCGACTTCAAGGCCAACAAGGACGTGGCCGTCAATGACATCGACCGCGACGCTTTCCGCCAGGCTACGGCCAGCGTGGTCAAGAAATGGCAGGAAAAGCCGTTCGGCGCTTTTGTAAAGCAGCTCGTCGATGCCGCTCGCGTCTGAGGCCGATCGATCATCCGCCGCCGGAACGGGGCCGTCACGCAGCCCCGCCATCCTTGTGGCCGATACGATCGACAACGGGATCCGCCTGATTTGCCGGGCTATGGTCCTCGTTACCATAGTCGCCCTCTTGGGGCTGCTGGGCGCCAATGTGCTCGCCCGCTACGTCTTCGCCGAGGGTGGCTTCACCTGGGTCGGTGAAATTCCCGAGCTACTGTTTCCATGGCTGATCGCCGCGGGTGTCGTGCTGGCGGTGCAGCATGGCGCGCATATCGCTTTCGACATTCTGCTCGGCATGCTGAGGCGCAGCGGCCAGCGCCTGCTGATGGTGTTCATCAACCTGCTGGTCGCCGCCGCCTATCTGGTGCTGACCCGCACCGCGCTGCAGCTTGCCGATATCGCCGCGATCGAGCGCAGCCCCATCCTCGAAGTGCCGCGCAGCATTGGTTATTACGCGCTCACCTTCGCAGCCGTGCTGATGGCGGTCTCATGCCTGACGATCGCGATCCGCGTCGCGCTGATCGGCCCTGAGGCGGCACCGCAACCCAATCCCGAGGACAGTGTGACATGATCTGGGTGCTCATCCTGGTGTTCTTCGGCCTGCTCGCGCTGGGCGTGCCAGTCGCTCATGTTTTGGTGATCGCCTCGGGCGCCGCGATCCTCACCCAGGGGTCGCTGCCGCTGATGGTGGTCGTACAGCAGATGTACAATCAGACCCAGTCCTTCCCAATGCTGGCGCTGCCGTTCTTCATCCTCGCCGGCAGCCTGATGATGAGCGGACGGCTGGGCGAAAACCTGATCAACTTCGCCCGAATGCTGGTGCTACGCTATCGCGGCGGCCTTGCCTCGGTGACAGTGGTGGGCTCGGCGGTGTTCGGCGGCGTCTCCGGGTCCGCTGTTGCGGACGCCACCGCGCTCGGCTCGATGCTGATCCCCTGGCAGAAGCGCGAGGGCTACCCCGCCGCGTTCGTTGCCGCAAACAACAGCGCGGCCGCGGTAATCGCCATTCTGATCCCGCCCTCGATCCCGCTGATCCTCTATTCGCTGGTCTCCGGCGTCTCGGTCAGCGCGCTGTTTCTCGCCGGCGTGCTGCCGGGCATCGCACTGACCACCGGTTTCATTCTGGTGTGCAATCTCTCCGCCCGCCTGCGCGGCTTCCCCTATGCCCGCGAACCGTTCGACTGGCCGCGCTTCGGCCGGCTGTTCCTCAGCGCCAGCCCGGCACTTGCCATGCCGATCCTCATCCTGGTGCTGCTCCGCTTCGGCTTTGCGACGCCAACTGAGGTGTCAGTGATGGCGGTGTTCTACGCGCTTGGCGCCGGCCTGTTCGTCTACCGCGACATGAGCTGGAAGCGCCTCATCGACGCCGTGATGGGCGCCGGTGTCGCGACGGGCGTGGTGATGCTGGTGATCATGGCATCGGCGGCCGTCGGATGGATCATGACCTTCGTCCAGGCGCCGCAGCTCTTCGCCGACTGGTGTCTCCAAACTCTACAGTCGCCCTGGCTCATTATCCTGGCGATGAATGCCATCATGCTGGTCGCCGGCATGTTCATCGATCTGCCCGCCGCCATCCTGCTCCTGGCGCCGATCTTCGTGCCGCTCGCGACGGCAATCCATCTCGACCTCCTGCAGCTCGGGATCGTAATGGTGATCAACCTCGCCATCGGGCTGTTCACGCCGCCGGTTGGAACGACGCTGTTCATTTCCAGCTCGATCGCCCGCGTCACGTTGCTCGAGACCACGCGCGAGCTGTGGCCGTATTACCTAGCCGCGCTGACCGTCCTTGCACTGTTTAGCTACGTCCCCGCGCTGACGATGGGGTAACACAGGCCAAGACCCGGCACAGGCGGTTGCGTTATTGGCGCCAGGGGGTCAGCAGGCGCTCGATCTTGCCGACGATGTAGGTGAGGACGAGCGCCAGCGAGATGGTGACGGTCAGCGCCGCGAACACCTTCGGCACGATGTAAAGGCTCCCCGCCTTGAAGATCGCATGGCCGAGACCTTCGGATGAGGACATGAACTCACCGATGATCGCCCCGATCAGCGCGAAGCCGACCGTCAGCTTGAGGCCGGCGAAGATATCGCCGAGCGAGGCAGGCACGATCAGCTTGCGGAAGATATGGCCTTTCGAGGCGCCAAGCGTGCGCATCAGGTTGATCTGGTCGGGATCGACCGTCATCGCGCCCTTATAGGCCGTGACCAGCGCCACCACGACGACCGAAAGCGTCGCCATCGCCACCTTGGAGGCGAGCCCGGTGCCGAACCAGATGATGCAGATCGGCGCAAGAGCGATGATCGGGATCGAGCCGAGCGCGATGATGAAGGGCTGCACGACGCGGGAGATGAATTTCGAGTACCACAGCGCGAGACCCAAGAGCGTGCCCATCACGTTGCCCAGCACGAAGCCGAGCAGCGTCTCCATGCCGGTGACGCGGGTATCGTTGATGAGGCTGCCGTCCCGCCACATCTGCACGAGAAAGCCCCAGATCGCGCTCGGCGAGCCGAACAGGAAGGCATTCAGCTTCACGCTGGCAGTGGCGAACTCCCAAAGCCCCAGCAGGATCGCCAGCAGGCCGAGCTGGCATGCGAGGATGAGGAGTCCGCCGCGCACGCCGCGCGCCATCCGGCGCATGCGATAGGACGTTGCGCTTTGCGCGTCGAGGTTCGGGGACACCGGCATGGGGTGACCGATAGCCTCCCGCTCGATCGTCATGCCCGCCCTCCGACCTCTAACTCGCTCCAGATGGCGCGAATGAATTCGTTGAAGCGTGGGGCCTCGCGCGCGGCCATCATGTCGGTGCGATCCACGTCGATATCGATGTCGTGCACGGCGCGGATACGGGCCGGCCGGTGTGACAGCACGATCACCCGGTCGGAAAGCGACACCGCTTCCTCGATGTCGTGGGTGATGAGCAGCAGCGAGCGCTTCTGGCTTCGGATGAGCCTCGCCATGTCGTTTTCCAGGACCAGCTTGGTCTGGAAATCGAGCGCGGCGAAGGGCTCGTCGAGCAACAGCACCTCGGGCTCGTTCGCCAGCGTGCGCGCAAGCGCCACCCGCTGGCGCATACCACCGGAGAGCGCGGAAGGGTAGTAATCGTGGAAGCCGGCAAGGCCGATGGTGTCGAGGAGCTGGCGGGCGCGGGTCTGGCGCTCGCCGCGCGGCACGTTATGGATTTCGAGCCCGAGCGTGACGTTGTAGAGCGCGGTTCGCCAGGGAAGCAGCAGGTCCTTCTGCAACATGTAGCCGACGCGCTTGGGCATGCCGGTGGTCACGTCGCCATACCAGGCAACCTGGCCGCCCGAGAGCGGCAGGAGCCCGCAGAGCAGGTTGAGCAGCGTGCTCTTGCCGCATCCGGATGGCCCGACGATGCTGACGATCTCGCCGGAGCCGAGCGAGAAGGAGATGTCGGCGATGACCTCGGAGATCACTCCGGTGTCCTCGCCGAACACCTTGCGGATGCGGCTGACGGCCAGGGGCGGGACAGCCTGCTTTCCCGCCCGCGTCGACAACTGTTCCTCAGACCCTAGGTTCATCGACACCATGCGGTCTTCGCCTCTTCAAGGCTATTTCGGCGCCTTGACGTTTTCCGCCGCCTTCACCGCTTTTTCGGCATAGGAGTTGTCGATGACCTGATCCATCGGGATGGAATATTTCACATTGCCGAGGAATTTCTGCATGGCCATCAGATTGTTCCACTCGTCAGCCTGAGTGACGACGGTCTCTGCCGGAATCTTGTACTGGATCTCGGCATCGATCGCCTTATCGACAACGTCGCCGGCAATGTCCGGAAACTCCATTCGTGCGACCTTCTTGGCATAGGCCGGGTCGGAATAGACGAGGCGTCCGGCCTCCTCGAAGGACTTCACCAGCGCGGCGACTATATCAGGATTGGCCGCGGCATAGTCCGGCAGCACCATGATGCCTGTGTTACAAAACGGCCCGACATATTTGGCGAAGTCGAAAACGATCTTGGCACCCTGGGATTCGGCTGCCGCGACGCTTGGCTGATAGGCGACCGCCATATCGGCCTGACCGGCGAGCATTGCGCCGATCTCGGTGCCGGGATTGACCTCGAGGATCTTGGTGTCGGCCTGGGGCTTGAGGCCGTTGTCGAGCAGCAGCTTCTTGGTGACGCTGAAATTGGTGTTGGGGTCGGGGGACGTCACGACGGTGAGGCCCTTGAACTGCTTGGGGTCGGTCAGCACGGCCAGGTTCTTCGACACGCCGAAATAATGGGCGCGCTGTATGACGGTGCCGACGACGATGCCAGGGCCGCCCGCCTCGCGCGACATCTGCACCATGGTGGCGTCGCCGATGGCGAAGGGCGAGCTTTTGCCGAGCACGGCGGCGAAGGCCTGAGTGTCGCCGCCCGCGGCCGAAAGCTTCAGCTTCAGGCCGTTTTTCTCGAAAATGCCGGCATGCTGGCCGACATAGAGATTGATGTAGCCAAGGTTATGGACAGCCTCGACAAAGTTGATCTCTTTGATCTCGGCAGCCTGTGCGCGTCCAAGGGCGGCCGTGAGCGCGATCAGCGCAACGGCCGCGCTCCATTTGAGAGATGCCATGATGCGTTCCTCTTCATGGGGCGAATAGACGGAATAAATCCGGTGATGGTGATTGGCGCGCATCGGTGCGCAAGCAAGGGCACCCGAAACGGGCCCGCGGACGTCGGCACGTTCTGCCGATTTCAAGTGGGAGCTGAGGAAAGCAGTGATCGACACTGATCAACGGTACGGCTTGCCACTCTCACAGTGAGTATCTTCACACAGGAAACGAGAGGTGTCGATAACTTGTGATGTTCATCGTGCCGACGTTTCGCAGAACTATTGATATTGATTATTTTACAATCACTTGGTGATTTTTTATTCAGTGCGAAGGTATTTTGAAGGCTGGGCGAGCATTTGGAGGGCCGAGGGAAGAAACGGCCACGCTTCGCAACATCGGAGCGGCTCAACCAAGCGGCTTGGACAGTGCGCCAGCGCGTTTCGTGATAGGCTGCGATTGCGCTGGCGGTCGCCACATCGCGCAGGCATCCGAGACGGATTTGGCGCGAAGTTTGCTGCTCGGGTGCGGATATATTAGGGGAGAAAAGAGCCATGGATCTGCAGCTTAAGGGCCTGAAGGCCATTGTCACGGGCGGCACCAAGGGGATCGGGCGAGCGATCGCGGAAACGCTAGCCGCCGAAGGCGCCGATGTCGCTATCTGCGCGCGCAATGCCGCTGAGGTGAGCGAGGCCGTGGCGGCGCTCACGGCGAAAGGCGTGAAGGCGAGCGGCAAGGTGGTAGATGTGTCCGACGGACCCGCTCTGGCGGCCTGGGTGCAGGAGGCGGGTACGGATTTCGGCGGGCTCGATATTGTGGTGGCCAATGTCAGCGCGCTGGCGATCCCGGATGAAGAGGAGAACTGGACCAAGACATTTGAGACCGACCTGATGGGAACGGTGCGGCTGGTAAATGCGGCCATGCCGTTTCTGGAGAAAAGCAAGGCTGCGGCCATTGTGACGATTTCCAGCGTATCGGGCCGTGAGATCGATTTCGCCGCCGGCCCTTATGGCACCTTCAAGGCGGCGATCATCCACTATACGCAAGGGCTCGCCAACCAGCTTGCGGGCAAGGGAATTCGTGCCAACACGGTCTCGCCGGGCAACACCTATTTCGAGGGCGGCGTCTGGCACAAGATCAAGGACGGCAATCCCGAGCTGTACAAAACCGCTCTCGACCTCAACCCTACCGGCCGGATGGGCACGCCGCAGGAGATGGCGAACGCCGCGGTATTCCTCGCCAGCCCCGCCGCGAGCTTCATCACCGGCACCAATCTGGTGGTTGATGGCGCATTGACGCGCGGCGTGCAGTTCTAAGCGCTTACGGGGGCCGGCATGAGCCGCCCCCGCCTCATCGTTTGTTGCTCGAGCAAGCGGGCCGGTCAGGCTCCGACAATCGACTTTTTCACCGAAGCGCCGAGGGTATATTTCGGATCGACCATATTGCCGAGCCGAACGCGGCCGCACTGCGTCAGCAGCATATAGGCGTCCAGCTCCTCGAAGCCGAAATCGGCGGCCATCCAGCGGATCAGCTCGCGATAGGCGATGCGCGCGGCATCCTCCATCGGGCGCCCGGACCCGATGGTCATGATGAAGTTCTCCGTCTCGAGCCGCGGCCATTTGAAGGTCCAGCCCTTGATGAGATCGATCTGGAGGGTGGTGACCGTCGGATGCTCGATAGCGACGCCGCACAGCTCCCCATCCCCCTGCGCCGCGTGGCAGTCGCCGACATAAAGCAGCGCGCCTTTGGTGTGCACGGGCAGATAGATGATGGCGCCGACGCCGACATCGGGCAGGTCCATGTTGCCGCCGTAATAGTCGGGGACCAGGGAGGAGATCGCCTCGATCTCGGGCGAGGTGCCGATGGTGCCGATGAACGGCTCATAGGGCAGCTTGATCTTGTCGCTCCAATAGACCCACTGCTCGTCGACATTCACCTTCTTGACGCGCTCGGGCAGCGGCTGGTTGAGCATGGCGGTGTCGCCGGTGCCGACCAGGCCGCCGAACTCGGTGATCAGCGTCGTGGTGCCGACCGGCTGCGGTCCGCGCGGCTTGATCGACTGGATGTGGACGGCGAGGCAGTCGCCCTTCTCGGCGCCATTGATGTAGACCGGGCCATTCTGCGGGTTAAGATAGGGGAAGTTGAGGATGTCGCTCGGCTTGTCGCTCTCGCTCTTGATCGCGCCCTCGAAGGCGTCGTGGGTCTCGAAGGAGATCACCGCGCCGGGATCGACCTTGAGCACCGGCTCGACATAGGGGCCGTAGACGTAGTGGTATTTGCCTTGGCTTTCCTCGGTGATCGCATGCGTGCTGGTCGCCTTCCCGCCCGCGACGCCGCGCTTCACCATGTAGGATGACTCTGTCCAGGACATTGGGTTCTCCTCTTGGACGTTTGCGTTTCCAGCTCTCAGTGACAATCGTGGACGTGGTAGGTCTCGTCTTCATTTCTGGCGTCAGACGGACAGATAGCGTCGGATCACGGCGCGGTCGTTGAGGTCCTCTGGCGCGGCCTCCTCGACGATGCGGCCTTTGTCCATCACATAGCAGCGCTGCGCCATGGCGCGGATCAGATCGACATTCTGCTCGACAAAGACCACGGTTACGCTATCGCGGCGGTTCAGCTCGACCATGGTGCGCCCGATCTCCCCGACGATCGAGGGCTGAATGCCCTCCGACGGCTCGTCCAGCAGAATGAGGCTGGGCTTGCCGACCAGAACGCGGCCGATGGCGAGCTGCTGCTGCTGGCCGCCGGACATGGTGCCGGCACGCTGGCGCCGCCGCTCGGCAAGGATCGGCAGGAGCGAATAGACCCGATCATAGTCCGCCGATGTGGCGCCGCCGCTGATCGAGGCGCCAACCTTCAGATTCTCCTCCACGCTCATACGCGGGAACACGTCGCGACCCTGGGGAACATAGCCGATGCCGAGGCGGGCACGGCTGTGGGCGGGCATCGCTGTAATGGATTTGCCCTTGAAGGTGGTTTCGCCCGATGTCGCGGGCAAAAGGCCGATCAGCGCCTTCATCAGCGTCGATTTGCCCACGCCATTGCGGCCGATCACCGCGACGATCTCGCCCTCGCGCACCTCCAGATTGACGCCCTGCAGCACCGGCTTGCCGCCATAGCCAGAGCCAAGCCCCGCGCATGAGAGGATCACCTCCTTACGCGTTCCCTGGTTATGCATGGGCGCTCCCCAGATAGATTTCGGCGACGCGCTCGTCGGCGACGATGTCGTCCATCGACCCTTGCGCGAAGATCCGACCGAAATGCAGGACCGTCACCTTGCGCGCAACCTGCCGCACAAACGCCATGTCGTGCTCGATGGCGAGGACGGTCATGCCCTCGGCATTGAGTGTCTTGACCATCTCGCCGGTGGCGTAGGTCTCATCAGGCGACATGCCGGCGGTCGGCTCGTCGAGCAGCAGAAGCTGCGGCTTGAGGCTGATCGCCATACCGATCTCCAGCCATTGCTTCTGGCCATGGCTGAGATTGCCAGCCGGCATCATCGCGGCTTCTTGCAGATTGAGGAAGGCGAGCAGCCGGTCGATCTCGTCATCGAGGGGCGCGCCGTTGACATGATGCTGGAGCGCCGTCTGCAGGTTCTGCCTTGTGCTCAGCGCCTTAAAGATGCCGGGCACCTGGAACTTCACGCTCATGCCTTTGCGGATGCGCGCATAGGGCAGGAGCGGCGTGATGTCCTCGTCCTTATAGAGGATGGTGCCGCTGCCCGGCTCATGCTCGCCGAGGATCAGGCGGAAGAAAGTGCTCTTGCCGGCGCCGTTCGGCCCGATCAGGCAGTGCAGCTCGCCCGGATCGAGGGCAAAATCGACGTTGGCGATAACGTGCAGGCCCCCGAAATGCTTGTTGAGGCCGCGCGTTTCGAGCAGCGCCATCACACCGCCTCCCGCTTCAGCGAGGGCGCCGGCTCTGTGCCGGGCTCGCCGCGCTCCGGCGCGCGCCGCACGAGGCGGCGGAACAGCGTGATCAGGCCGGGGATCAGCCCCTGGGGCGCAGCGAGGACAGTCACCACCAGGAGCAAGCCCATCACCACCAGCGCATACTGGCTGCCATAGATGGTGAGGGCCTGGAACACGGTGAGCACGGCGAAAGCGCCGATCATCGCGGCGGTGAGGTCGCCGCGCCCGCCGACCGCCACCCAGACGATCGGCAGCGCCGCCGAGGTGATGCCCATGCTGGAGGGCGTGATGTACTGGCCCCAGGCGGTGTAGAACACGCCGCTCATGCCAGCGAGGGCGGCGGCGATGATGAAGGCGGCGAGCTGATATTTGCGGATGTCGTAGCCGAGCATTTCGGCGCGCTCGGGGTTCTCGCGGATCGCGACCAGCACATTGCCGAAGGGGGCATTCACCAGCATGCGCAAGCCGAGATAGACCAGGAGCAAGACGCCCAGCATCAAATAATAGAACTCAATATCGGGGAACAGCACGAGATCGCCGCCCGGCCAGGGAATGGTGATCGCGGGCATGCCGCTCATGCCGTTGAAGCCGTTCAGCCGGGCGCTGCCGACGTGCCATTCGGGGCCGGCGGTCTGGGCCATGAAGCGCTCCAGAATCAGCGTCACCGACAGGGTGACGATGCCCAGGAACACCCCGCTGATCCGGCCAAAGAACAGGAAATAGCCGAGCACAGCCGCAAAGATTGCTGCGAACAGCACGGCGAGCACGATAGCGACGAGAGTGAAGCCGTAGTCCGCGCCGAAATTGATGGTGAGGATGCCGTAGGAATAGCCGGCGATGCCGAAGAAGGCGGTCTGTCCGAAGCTCAGCGCGCCGCCATAGCCCCACAGTAGAGACAGGCCCAGCGCCATGAAAATCCAGGTGAAGAAATAGGCGACGTTGCCCACGGTGTAGCCGTCGGTGAACTGCGGATAAATGAAGCCGGCGATCACCACGACGACGAACAGCGCCCAGAACCATGGACCTCTGCCCAGCGTCTGCGGCCCCTCCAGCAGCCGCATCGCGCCAGCCAGTTTTCCGAGCCATGTTGTGTTCGGGTTCACGGTCATGCGCGCTCGCTCAGCATCCAGCCGGAAACACCGCGAGGCAGCACGCGGATGACGATGATCACCGTCACCAGCAGCGCGATCTGGCCGATGAGCTGGCCGCCCCAGGACGTCGCCGCCGCCTTGAGGAAGCCGAGGATAAAGGCGGCCGGTGCGGTGCCGAAGAACACGTCGGCCCCACCGACTACCACGGTCACGAAGGCTTCCATGATGAAGGTCGCGCCCATGGTCGGCACGATGGTCATGGTCGGTGCATAGAGACCGCCGGTCAGGCCGGCGAGGGCGGCACCGAGCGCGAAGGTGAGGCTGTACATCAGCCGCGTGTCGACGCCGAGCGCTTCCGCCATGCCGGGCACCTGGATGGTGGCGCGCGCCAGCACGCCGAAGCGGGTACGGGTGAACAGCAGATAGAGACCGATCAGAAGGGCGACAGCGACCAGCATCAGCACGATGCGATAGGTGGAATAGGAGTAGGCGCCATAGGAGAAGCTGCCGAACGGGATCGGCACGCCAGGCAGGGACGAACCGAGAAAGATCAGCACGCCCTGGGTTGCGATCAGGCTGATGCCCCAAGTCGCGACGATGGTGTCGAGCGGCCGGCCATAGAGGTGTCGCACCACCAAGCGCTCGACCAGCACGCCGACGAGGCCAGCCGCCAGTGCGCCGCCGGCGATGGCGATCGGCAGCGGCACGCCGAGCCGTCCGAGGGTGACGGTGACATAGGCGCCGCACATGATGAACTCGCCATGGGCGAGGTTGATGACGCCCATCATGCCGAAGATGATCGCAAGCCCGGCGGAGGCCAGCACCAGAAAGGCGAAGGCGTCTCCGGCAGTGTAGAGGAAGCTGAGGATAGCGCTCATGAAGCCGATCTCACCTCACCTTCACGACGGAGGCTGCGCGGGCTGGGTGGCACGGCATCCCCGCGCTCTCAGTCGTCATCCCCGCGAAAGCGGGGATCCAGTAATCGCGCGCGCTGCGATCGTTTGCTGGCCCTGCCGCAGACCATCTCAGCATACACCACCAGAGCTGCGGCGTACTGGGTCCCCGCTTTCGCGCACGGCTGTCCGGGGAACGAGTTACTGTGTCGCTGGTGCATGCCGGGCTTTTCCGGTGCAAACCGGCTATTTTCTGGTTGTCGAGACTCAGAAAATGGAGCCGGGCATGCGCTATCGGGATAGCATCTTCGCCAGCCTTCTCAAACCGATCTCGCGGCCCGGGTTCAAGGCGATCGTGGCCCGCCATGACGCGGACGCCTATGCGAAGACGTTCAGCAGCTGGGACCATCTCGTGACGCTGATCTTTGCCCGGCTTGCCTCGGTCAGCAGCCTGCGCGGCATCGCGGCGGCCTGGAACGCCAATGCGCATCATCATTACCACCTCGGCAGCGGTCCGGTGATGCGCTCCACGCTCGCCGATGCCAATCATCGCCGCCCGCCGGAGGTGCTCGCCGAGACCTTCGAGATGCTGTCCGCCCTGGCCGGCACCCGCCTGTGCCGTGACGGCAGACGCATGCTGCGCCTGATCGATGCCACCCCGATCCCGCTGGATCGGCTGTGCGACTGGGCGCAATGGAACGGGCGGACGCATGGGCTGAAGATGCACGTGGTCTACGATCCCGATGCCGATCACCCGCGCCGGATCGCCATTACCGCTTCGACCGTGAACGATGTCGAGATCGGCCGCAGCGAGCCGATCGAGCGCGGCGCCACATACGTCTTCGACAAAGCCTATTGCGATTACGCCTGGTGGACCCGCCTGCATCGGGCCGGCGCACTGTTCGTCACCCGACCCAAAACCAATGCGCGCTACGCGGTGATCAAGGCGCGCCGGGTCATAAGAACCCAGGGTGAGGGCTTCGAAATCCTGGCCGACGCGACGATCCGCCTTGCCACCCAGGGCAGGAGCAGGCTCGGCTGCCCGATCAGACGGGTCACCCTCAAACGCGAGGATGGCACGGTGATGGAGGTGATCACCAACGACCTGGAGCGTTCGGCCGTGGAGATCGCCGCGCTCTACAAGGCACGCTGGGACATCGAGCTTTTGTTCCGCTGGATCAAGCAGCATCTGAAGCTCACGCGCTTCATCGGCCGGTCGGAGAATGCCATCAGGCTGCAGATCCTGGCAGCCATGATCGCCTATCTGCTGCTGCGCATCGCCGCAAGGATGAGCCGCAGCAGCCTGGTGCCGCTGCGCTTCACCGAACTGGTCGGCCAGTGCCTCTTCATCCGCAAGTCCATCGCCAGGCTCGACAGACCGCCCGATGTCAATGCCGGTCAGCCCAAACCGCGGTGCCATCCAGGACAATTGGAGTTCGCCTATGCCTGAATTTCCCCGGACAGCCGTGCGCTTTCGCGGGGATGACGTCCGAGGGAGGGCAAAGGCCGTGTCAGACATTAGGAGCACCGCATGCCGCAAAACAAAAGCCGAGGGGAGGCAAAGAGCAGGCCTCCCCTCAGGTCAGACCCCGCTGCCTATTTCTTCGGCGGATTGGACGGCGTGTACTGGGCCATCGGGTCCTTCTTGGTGAGATCGCAGCCGGCATCGCCAAGCCAGTAGGGCTTGATGTCCTGCCACACCTTCGGGAAGGTCACCGAATGGTCCTCGCCGACCTTGGCCATGTAGATGGTGTGCGACATGTGCTGGCTCTTGGGGTCGATGCACACCTTCCCCTCCGGCGCGTCGAAGCAGACATCGCCTTGCGCGATCACCTTGCGGATTTCGTCGCGCTTGGTGGATTTGGCGCGCTCGACCATCTGCTTGTAGAGATAAACAGCGAGATAGGAGTTCTCCGCTTCCTGGTTGATGTAGGGCTCATTGGGAAATTTGGCGTGCCACTTCTTGACGAACTCCTTGCTCTCCGGGGTGTCGACTTCCTCCACATAGTTCACCGTGGCGTACATATTGGCGAGCGATGGCGGGGCGAAGCGCTTGTGCTCATAGCCCTGGCCGACATTGACCGAGGAGCCCATCGGCACCTTGAGGCCTGCCGCGGCGGCCTGGCTGTAATAGGAGGCCTGCGCAGCGCCGACCAGAAGGGTGATGAGGATATCGGGCTTGGCCTTCTGGATGTTCTGGATGGTCTGCGAGAACTGCGAGACGCCCAAGGGAATGAACTCCTCGCCGATCATCTCGCCGCCTTTCTCCTTGACGATCTGGCGCACCCATTCGGCAGAGATCTGGCCGAAATTATAGTCGGCGGCGATGGTGTAGACCTTTTTGCCGTAGGTCTCCATCATCCAGGGAATGAGCGTCGAGAATTGCTGTTCCGGCACCGCGCCGGTCACCACCATGTGCCCGTCGCAGACGCCGCCTTCATATTGGTTGTTGTAGAAGGCAAAGCCATTGAGCTGGTCGACGATCGGGCGATAGGCTTCGCGGGAGGCCGAGGAGAAGCCAGCGAACACCACATCCACCTTGTCGCGCTGCAGCACGCGGCGCATGAACTCCTGGTAGCGCGTGTTGTCGGACTGAGTGTCGTAGATCACCAGCTCGATCGGGCGCCCAGCGATGCCGCCCGCCTTGTTGATCTCCTCGGTGGCAAGCTGGATGCCGTGCACCTTGCCGATGGTGGCGAGCGCAAAGTCGCCCGACTGGTCCTCCAAGACGCCGATCTTGATCGGATCGGCCGCCAGCGCAGGGGCGGACAGCCCAAGCAACAGCATTCCCATCGCGGCCGCAATGCGCGGACGCGCCAAGCTCTTCCTGCTCATATGCTCAACTCCCGTCAGGTCAATTTTCGGCGCGCCTGCTCCCGTGAGCCGCGTGGCCGAAGGGCTCCGTTTCCCGGCATTCACGCTGCCGGACCAATGCCTCGCAGAACGCCTCGATGCTCTGGCGAGATCGCATGCTCTCCTTGCGGAGAAAGTCGTAAGCCGTCTCATCATCCATGCCTTCCTGGCGCACGAGGTGGACGATGGCTTTGATCAGCGCCCGCCGTCCGCGGCGCCGGCTCTCGTGTTCGGTGAGGCGTGCTTCCAGATGCCGGCGATGACGATGCTCGTTGACCCCGACGAAGAGAGCGGAATAGACGCCGGCGCCGTGCACGGGCTTGCGCAGGAAAGCGGTCGCGCCGCATTGCATCAGGGCCTTGAGCCGGCTTGGCGCCTCATGGCCGACCAGCGCGATCACGGGCACCGGCGGCAAAAGGCCGAGCAGCGGACCCGGCCAGGTGGCGCTCACATCGGTGTCGCCGTCGAGAAACAGGATGTCCCGGTCGGGATTGAAGGAAGGGCCTTCATCGGCGATCGGCCGCTCGGTCAGGCCGCGCCGCTCGACACTGAGGCCGAGATTGGCCAGCGTGCGAACTAGCGGCTCGATCGAGCTACATTCGCCAACGCAAATGATTGCGCGGCTGCCGGAGAAATTCTGGACGAGACGCGGGCTCATGATACCAGCCTCACCGAACGCGGGCGTGGAGCGACATCGAAGCGGGGGGAGTTGCGCACCAGATAGGGGTCAGGCCGGACCGGGGCCTTGGCTTCCATGATCACCTCGAATTGCGCGCCTCCGGTCGAGCGACCAATGCGCGGCGTCAGATAGGCGTGCAGCGTGTCCTCGTCGATTCGGACCCGGCCCTGCGGCGCCTCGATCTCGAGGCCGATCGCAGCCGCGATCACTTCCGGGACGGCATCGGTCCCGGCTTCTGCAAGTGCGATGCCAAGCAGCTTCATGGCGAGATAGGAGGCCTCGGCATCGGCCGAGAGGGCAGGACCGTCGGGGAAGCGCCGGGTGTAGGCGTCGATGAAAGCGGCATTGGCGCGGCTGTTGATCGAGCCGAAATAGACGCTGGCGCTGAGATGCCCGTCGACGGCCTCAGCGCCGATCTCGTCGAGCTCGGGCTCCGAGAGTGAACAACTCGCCACCGGCATGACGCGCGCCTGGTCGATGCCGACCTCGCTGCAACGGCGGCGGAAATCGCGGAAGAACTGGTAGGCCGAGGTGCCGATCAGCGTATTGAACACGAAGCTCGGCCTTGCAGCGATGATGGCATCGATCACGGCGGCGAAGTCGGTCTCGCCGACCGGGAAATAGCGCTCGGCGACAACGGAGCCGCGCCGCGCCAACACCGTTTCGCGCAGGATGCGGTTGTTCTCCCAGGCCCAGATGTAGTTCGAGCCGATGCAGAAGGCGCGGTCGCCCTGATGCGCCATCAGATAGTCGATCAGCGGGATGATGTGCTGGTTGGGGGCGGCGCCAGTGTAGACGACGTTGGCGGAGCTCTCGAAGCCCTCATAGTGGGACGGATACCAGAGCAGCGCATCGTGCTTCTCGAAGCAGGGGATGATCTCCTTGCGGCTCGAGGAGGTGTAGCAGCCGACGATATGCCTGATGCCGCGGCTCAGCAGCTGGTCGGCCATCGCAACATATTGCGCCGTGTTGCCGCCGGGATCGAGCTGCACCGGCTGAAGCTCGACGCCGAGATCGGGGCGGGCGTTGATCTCGTCGAGCGCAAGCAGCGCGCCGTTGGCCATCGAACGCGCCACCACCGAATACGGTCCGGTCAGCGAGAACAGCAGCCCGACGGGATAGGTCGCTCGCGACTTCAACACGCTGCTCCCAACACGATAAAGCCCGCAAGCTTCTACCAAAGCTGCGGGCGACCCTGCCTCACCAATCGGATATGAAGAGATAGTATGGCGCCTTTTTGGGCAGCATTGCCTAGCGCTATGAGATTACGCTCCAATTTTTTAAGGTGCTTGTCAAGCAGCAGTTCTTTGCTTCGGTGCCGGAGCAGGATTAACGCATCCGTCGGAACCGGAGGCCGGCTTTGCCGGATCGCGGACGTCCGCACGGAGGCCGAAGCATGAACGCGCTCAGCGCTCAACGGTTGATGGAGCGGACGGCCCGAACCTGCATGTTTCGCAACACCTCCAGCATCACGGCATATCGCTCCGCGTCAGACGTGGTCGGCTTGGGAATGAGCAGTCGCCCATTCTCGCGCTTGGCGCTTGATGCCGCGACATGGCTGCCGGCCACAGCGGGGTCACGGAAGGCCACGGCAATCGCTTTTGGCCCGGCCTCGATCGCGGCGATGCCGAGCTCCCGGCATGAGATCGCCACCTGCGCCCGGGCCAGCAGCGCATTGATTGCGTCGGGCGGTGGGCCGAACCGATCCTCCAACTCCTCCGCGAAAGCCTCGACCTCGTCGAGGCTCGCCAGCTTCGTTAGCCTCGCATAGAGATTGAGCCGACCCTCAGGTTCAGAAACATAGTCCTGCGGGATAAAGGCGGGCGCGCCAAGATTGATGTCAGGCGTCCAGTCAGGCTCCGGCTCTTTGCCGCGCGCACGGGCGAGCGCCCGGTCGAGCAATTGGCGATAGAGATCCGTGCCGATCAGCTTGATATGGCCGGCTTGGCTCTCGCCGAGCAGGTCTCCCGCGCCGCGGGCGTCCAGATCCCTGGCGCTGATCTCAAAGCCGGCGCCGAGACGGTCCAGTGTCTCGAGTGTGCGCAGCCGCTTCTGCGTCGCGGGGGCGAGCTTTGCCGCGGGGTCGGTCAGCAGATAGGTGACGCCGCGACGACGCCCCCGGCCGACACGCCCGCGAAGCTGATGGAGCTGCGACAGGCCAAACCGATCCGGGCGCCAGACCAGCATGGTGTTTGCGCTCGGTAGGTCCAGCCCGCTTTCGACGATGTTGGTGGCCAACAGCACATCGGCCCCGCCGGAGGCGAAGGCCATCATCACATCGTCGATCTCGACGGCCGGCATCTTGCCATGCGCGATGAGCATGCGCAGGCTCGGCGCGATCTCGCGCAGCCGCGCTGCCATCGGTTCGATGTCTTCGACGCGGGGACAGACGACAAAGGTCTGACCGCGCTGGCTGCGCTCGCGCATCATGGATTGGCGCACGAGTGCCGGATCGAACGGCGCGAGGATGGTGCGAACGGGCCGGCGTCGCACGGGCGGCGTTGCGATCACGCTCAGATCCTGGATGCCTACCACTGCGGATTGCAAGGTGCGCGGGATCGGCGTGGCGGTGAGGGTCAGCACATGCGCGCCTTCGCCGAGCTTGCGCAGCTTTGCCTTTTCGCGCGCGCCGAGCCGCTGCTCCTCATCGATGATGACGAGGCCAAGCTGCTTGAAGCGGACATCTTTGGCGGCAAGCGCATGCGTCCCGATCGCGATCCGGATGCGACCCTCGGCGAGCCCTTCCTTCACCTCACGCGCCTCGGCCGGCTTGACCAGCCGTGAGAGCTGCCCGATCTCGATACCGAAGCCGGCAAAGCGCTTGCGGAACGTCTCCACGTGCTGGCGGGCGAGTACCGTGGTCGGGGCGATGACTGCCACCTGTCCGCCGGACATGGCGACCACGGCCGCCGCGCGGAGCGCCACCTCGGTTTTGCCGAAGCCGACATCGCCGCACACCAGCCGGTCCATAGGCCGGCCGGACGCCAGATCCTGAAGTATCTCGGCAATCGCGGCGGCCTGATCAGGGCTCTCGGCATAGGGGAAACGCTGGGTGAAGCGCTCGTAGTCGTCCGCCTTGGGGCTGAACGGCGTCGCCTTCGCCTTGTCGCGGGCTGCGCTGAGGGCAACGAGCCGGTCCGCGGTCTCGGCGATTTCGGCTTCTACCTTGGCGCGGCGCTTGGCCCAGGCCTCGCCGTTCAACTTGTCCAGTGCGACGGCCTCCGGGTCCGAGCCGTAACGCCAGATGGACCCGACCTCATCGACGGGCACCATCAGCGTTGCCTCATCAGCAAATTCCAGCCGCACCATTTCGCTGGTCTGGCCGGCGGCCTCGATGGTCTCAAGGCCCCTCAGCACCGCCATGCCGTACTCAAGGTGAATGATCGTGTCGCCAATATTCAGCTCGGTTTGCACGAGCGAGAGGGCGAAAAGCGAGCGCTGCCGTTCGGGGCGGGCACGCTGGCCGGCAATATCGCTGGCGGCAATCACGGCGATGTTTTCATCCGGCAGTGCAAATCCGCGATCGATCGGCAGCCCCATGGAGAGGACTGCGCCGGCCGGAGCGGAACGTATCGCCTCCCAGCTCTGCGCGGGCTCGATCGTGCGCCCCAGGTTTTTTTCCACGCGGCGCGTGATGGTGCGGAGCTGACGGTCGTCATCGCCGGCCAGCACCATCTTGCCACCGCCGCCTACCCACTCGCGGATGTAGGCCGCGGCCGCGGCAGTTGCTCCGCGCTGCCGTGCGAAGCGCGGTATCTCCACGGCTTGCACATCGACCGGGCGCAAGGCTCGGCCCTTCAGCGCCGCGTCCCAGGCGTGCTTATCGATATAGAGCGCGTCCAGGGCCGGCATCGGTCGGGCCGGTTCCGCCCCCGCCGACAGCGGCACCTCACGATGCGCTTCATAAGCCTCGCGGATCTGCTCCAGCACGGCGCGCCGGCGCTCTTCCAAGCCCTTCCCGCCCGCGAGCTCGGCATCCGGTGCGTAATCGAACAGGGTTTCCAGCTCGGAATAGAACTGCCCAAGCCATTGCTCCGCGCCGGAGAAGCGCTCTTCCTCGTCCGCCTCTGGGGCGAGGACAATCTCCGAGGCGGGCAGCAGGAGAAGGCCGTCGATCTCGGTTTCTACGGTGCGCTGGGAGAGCGGATCGAACGGGCTGATCTGCGTTATGTGTCCCTCGTCGTAGTCGATGCGCACGGGGCTTTCGGCGCCGGCGGGGAAGATGTCGGCGACCTGTCCGTGGAGTGCCGCCTCGCCGGGATCGTCGACCCGATCGTCGAAGATATAGCCGGTCCGGCGCAGGAAGGCTTCGAGAGCCAATGGGTCGAGGCGATCGCCAACGCGCAGCGTCAAGGTGGGGCCGCTCTGCCACAGGCTGCGCGGCGGCACGCGCTGCAGAACAGCTTCGACCGTCGAGATCAGCAGCCAGGGCGATTTCGGCGCCGCCGCCAGCGCGTGGAGCGTCTGCATGCGCTGCCCCATCGCTTCGCGCGAGGGCGACGCGCCGTCATAGGGCAGGCTGTCCCAGGCCGGGAAGGCGTATATCTCGACATCGTCGGCCAAAGCCCGGGCCAAGGCGATGAGGCGCTCGGCGGCGCGATCGTCCCCGGCCAGATGGATGATGCCCTTCCCACCGGCCTTGCGGCCAGCATCGAGCAAGCGCAGCGCAAGCGCCCCCGACGAGGGCACGGTGGCGTGCCCGGCTGCCTGGGCTTTCTTGCGAGGTGCGACGGCGGCATCTGTCATGAGCTGTTCCAATGAGGGCAGGGAGCAAGGCGCGGAGCCGCCGCGCTTTCAGCGGCCGGGCATCAGCTTGCGGCCGCCGAGGCCGACAGGCTGGCGCCCTGGCGCTAGTCGTTGTGGTCGTGCAGGAACTGCGCGATCTGCCGCCGCAGCTCGGCCGGGTCATAGGCCTGCTGGGCGGCGGCATATTCGAAGATGGCGCGCTGGGTGTTGCGCGGCAGGCTGCTCCACACCCCGACCACCGCAGCGCCCAGGCATTCGAGGACATGCCGCTCGTCCTGATCCAGCCCGCCAATCTCATCCCGCCGGGTGAAATGCGGGCTGGAGGCAGCTGCGCCCTGGTTGGACATTCGCGCGGCGCGCGATTCATCGCCGGCCATCGCTGCCTCCCGTCTTTGCGGTCTCAGGCCGCCGCCTTGGCGTTGATCATGTCCTCGGCCAGCTCGGAGAGGATCTCGTCGGTGTTCTCCTCCTCGACCAGCGTCTCCTTCAGCAGCTCCTCCACCTCTGAGAGGCCGAGTTGCTTGGCCCAGGCGAGCATGGTGCCGTAGCGGACGATCTCGTAATGCTCGACGGCCTGGGCCGAGGCGATCAGTCCGGCATCGAGCGCATCGCCGCCGCCGAACTCCTCCATCACCTCATCGCCTTCCTCGATGATGCCTTCGATCGCCGGGCACTTGGCACCTTCCGGCTTCTCGCCCAGCAGCTTGAAGACCTTCTTCAGGCGCTCGACCTGCTTCTTGGTCTCTTCGAGATGTACGCCGAACGCGCCCTTCAGCTCGTCGGACTTGGCAGCCTGCGCGAGCTTGGGCAGCGCCTTCAGGATCGCGTTCTCGGCATAAAGGGTGTCTTTGAGCTGGTGTATCAGAAGGTCTTTGAGGTCTTTGCCGGCCATGGTGGGTCTCCTTCGTGGGCGAGGGCATTTGTATGTTGACCAACCACTTCAACGGGATGCCTCCCAAAGAGGTTCCGCACGAGGTGCGCGACGAGGAGATCGTGTGCAGTTTGCAAAGACGTTCAGCCGGATCACATCGGTTTACCGCTACCCCAGCGACGACCATGAACTGTTGTTGGCCGCAGCCAGAGAGCGGGGCGAGAATGTTGCTGTAACGCGCTCGCCGCGCTCACTCATGAGCAGCTGCAGAACGGCATGCCGATTGGGCTAGCCGATCGCGAGCCGCCTGAGCCTCACCATTCCGATCAACGGCAGGCCTCGCCTCGCCCAGGGGAAGTCTTGTTCAGACAGGCCGGACGATCGGGGGCGCAGGCCGTTCTGGCCTGAGGCAAACCCGCTGCGCGAACGCCAGCCAAAATGAGAGCAGCCCGATGCCAGATCCCAGCACTCTCGATGTTTCCCGACGTGACGTATTGATTGGAGGCGCGGCTGCTGCCGCAGTCACCTCCGCGCCACAAGCCGTTAGGGCCCAGGCGACCGGCGGGTACCGGTCCACGCCGACATCCCGCATCAGGAGGTCATCTTCCTCGACGAGACCGACCCGATCTCCTCGCCGATGAAGGCCAAGGGCGTGGGCGAGCTCGGCATCTGCGGCGTCGGAGCGGCCGTTGCCAACGCGATCTACAACGCCACGGGGGTCCGGGTGCGCGATTATCCGATCACGCTCGACAAGTATCTCGATCGCCTGCCGCAGGTGGCTTAGAGCGCGGGACGCTCCGCTGAACGCGGAGCGGGCGCTCTAATTTTTGTTGGTGCATCGGATCTATCCGAAAAGTGCGTACACTTTTCGGTCCGATGCACTAGCGCCAGGCTCGCAGCAAACGTGATATTCCGTGAAATGTCCGGGGATAGTGAGCGGCGATGAAAATCATCAGCGGCGGACAGAGCGGGGTCGACCGCGCCGCCCTCGACGTGGCGATCGAGCGCGGCTTGGACTGGGGCGGCTGGTGCCCGAGAGGCGGCTGGGCCGAGGACTTCCCCGATCCGCCGGGGCTGCTGCCGCATTATCCGCAGCTCCGCGAGACACCGGGGCGCGGCACTGCACAGCGTACGCGTTGGAATGTCCGCGACGGCGACGTCATCCTCGTCATCACCGATGGCAGCGGATTACCCGCCTCGCCCGGAACGCAGTACGGGGCCGATTGGGCGGAGATGCACGCCAAGCCGCTGCTCGTCCTCGACGCTGGGGCTCCCGATGCCGCAACGCAAGCCGCAGAATGGGTGCGCGCGCAAAAGCAGAGCCTCGGAGCGGACCTCACACTCAGCATTGGCGGTCCGCGCGAGAGCGAGGCGCCCGGCATCTACGCCAAGGCGCGAGCGCTCATCACCGCGATGCTCGACACCGAATAGATTAGCGCGGCGCGCTCTCGCGCGATCAGCTCGAAGGAGCGAAGCCGGCTTTCATGCTTGTAGACGTCGGAGACGATCATCAATTCATCGGCGCCGGTCTCGGCCACAAGCGCCTCGATACCCGCGCGCACGGTCTCGGGCGAGCCGTAGATCGAGCGGGCGAGCATATGCATCGCATGCGCCTTCTCCATCGGCGTCCAGTAGGTCTCGATGTCATCGATTGGCGGCTGGCTGAGGCTGCGCACGCCGCGCAGCATATTGGTGAAGGCCATCTGCTGGGTGGTGGCGAGGCGCCGCGCCTCGGCGTCGGTCTCGGCAGCGATAATGTTGACGCCGATCATCGCGTAGGGACGCTGGAGCTGCTCGGACGGCTTGAAATGCGTGCGATAGACCTGCAGAGCCGAAAGCAGCGCCTCGGGCGCGAAATGCGAGGCGAAGGCATAGGGCAGGCCGAGCTCGGCGGCGAGCGTCGCGCCGAACAGGCTCGATCCGAGGATCCAAAGCGGCACGTTCGTTCCCGCTGCCGGGACCGCCTGGATGCGCTGCCCCGGCTTTGCCGGCGCGAGCAGGGCTTGCAGCTCGAGGACATCTTGAGGGAATTGGTCGGCGCTATCGGGCGTGCGGCGCAGCGCGCGCAAAGTGAGCTGATCGGTGCCCGGCGCGCGCCCGAGGCCAAGGTCGATGCGGCCCGGGAACAGACGCTCCAGCGTGCCGAACTGCTCGGCGATGATCATCGGGGCGTGGTTCGGCAGCATGATGCCGCCGGCGCCGACGCGAATGGTCTGCGTCCCCGCCGCGATATGGCCGATGACGACCGAGGTCGCGGCGCTGGCGATGCCGGCCATGTTGTGATGCTCGGCGACCCAGAAGCGCCGATAGCCCCACCCCTCCGCATGGCGCGCCAGATCGCGGGAGTTGTGGAGCGCGCCGCGCGCATCGGTGTCCTGCGTGATGCGAACGAGGTCGAGAATCGACAGCGCGGTCATGATGGCTTCCTGCAGTTGCGAGCGAGCGCGGCGGTCGCGGACCACGGGCCGGGCGAAGCGGTTGTGAGAGGGTATATGGCGACGGGGTCGGTGGGGGATCAAGGGTGGGGTGGTGAGGCGACGTCGCTCGTAGCCTCCGTTGAGCTGAAAGGCCTTAGGAGACCTGTGCGCGGTTCGCGCAGGCTTCTGATGTGCATCTGATTTCAGTTTTCGTGGGCTCCTGCGGTTTAGCAGGATATGGCTGCATGGCAGCCCCAAGCCGTTCCGCGTTGCCGTGATTATCGAACCGCGGCGATCGCCAGACCACGTTTGAGGTTATAGGCGATGGCGGTGAGACGGACCTGAACGGCGGCCTTTGCCAGTCCTGACCATCGCATGCGACGAAGGCCATAGCTTCGCTTCCATGTGCCGAAGATTTTCTCGATCCGGCCTCGTATGCGATGGATGGGCCGGTTCCAGGCCTCGAGGCGGGCCAGGGCTTCGGTCGCGCCGTGTCCCCACATGCCCGTCGCCACGACGCGCGGCGTGCCGCCTTTGGCGCGGACGGCGTCACCGAAATGATGGCCCCGATAGGCGCTGTCAGCAAACACCTCGCCGGGATCGTCCGGCAGCACATCCGGACCGGCCTTGCCATCATTGACATTGGCGGGCGTGACGGCGACCTCCTCCACCAGGCCAGTCTCGGCATCGGCGCCGACATGGGCTTTGAAGCCGTGAACCGCTGGTTTGCCCTTGTGCTTGACCCAATGCGCATCGCCGTCATTTTCGCTGGCGGATGCGATGATCGTGGCATCGACAAGCGTGCCGGTCTTGACCCGAACCGCCTTGGCTTTGAGCTGGCCGGTGACCTCCTCGAACAGAGATTTGTCCGGCCCATGCGCAATAAGCGTCTTCCGGAAGCGCACGAAGGCCGTACGCTCCGGCGTCGGCTCCGAAGCCGAAAACCCGCAGAACCGCCGAAACGACGCCCGGTCATCCAGGGCTTCGGCAAGCTTGACATCGGAGAGGTCGTGCCAGACGGCAATGAGCATCGCCTTGAACAGAACCAGCGGCGGCCAAGACGGCTCGCCCTTTGCGGCGCAAGGGATCACGCCAAGCCGCCTCTCAACCGGAACCCAGTCGATCAGCGTCACCAGATCGTCAAGACAGCTATGTCGTCCGCCGCGCTCGGTAACAAACCCTAGTGTTTCCTGGCCAATCCGACGACGACCCATCTTGCACCTCGATCCATTCAGCAAATCGAGGGAATCAAAAACAAACTGCCTCGTCCAGAACTACCCGCGCACAGGTCTCTTAGACCGATTGCACTTTGCTCAGGTAATGCAACACGGAGCCAGCTAAGACACCCGCTCTACAAACGAGCTGCCCGCGCCACCTACACGGCTAACGACTCCTTGCAAGCCCGCGAGTTCTTGAATGCGCTCGCGGGGACCCGGCCGCGAACGATCTTCAGGAGCCGGCCCCCGATGCCTGGCCATTAAGCAGACCGTGGACCGCGGCGAGACCTTTGAGTAACGGCACGCCCTTTTCCAGCACCTCGTAGCGGTCGCGGGCAACTGGGCGCCAGACCGAGAGCGCCGCCGCGATCTCAGGCGGCAGGGTGACGAAGCTCTCCATGACCAGATCGCCGTCGAAGCCGGTTGCGGCGAGCGCGCGGAACGTCTCATCCCAGTCGATGGTGCCGGTGCCGGGCACGCCGCGGTCGGACTCGGAGAGGTGAATGTAGCGGGATTTCGCGCCCGCCAGCGCGATCCCGTGGCCGATACCCTTCTCCTCGATGTTCATGTGATAGGTGTCGAGATGGATGGTGACATTCGGCTCGCCGATCCGGTCAAGCATGGCGAGCGACTGTTCGGCGGTATTGAGGAGATGCGTTTCGTAGCGATTGCACGGCTCGATCCCGATCAACATGCCGAATTCCGCTGCGCGCCGGGCCACGGGTTTGAGCGCCTTCGCGATATTGGCGAGCTCCTGCTCCTCCGGGGGTTTGCCGGAGCGCCAGCCGAGCGTCGAATAGGTGACGCCGCCGAGAAAGTTGCAGCCAAGCGCATGGGCGACCTCGACCGCCGGCATGAGGAAGCGCTCTGCGCGCTCGGGATAAAGCGCCGCATTGTCCTCCATTGGCAGGCACAGCGATGCGGTCGGCGCCACGCCATGCTGCTTGAAGAGAGCCACCGAATGCTCGACATCGATCGTCTCCGGCGCGAGCAGTGCCATCTCGATCACCTGCAGCCCATAGCGGGCCGCTTCCGGGATCAGCAGCTCGGCTGCCTCACGCGTCCACGCCGCGGTCCAAAGGCTCGAATGCATGCCGAAGCGGATCATTTTGCGTCCTTTCGCGAAGGTTTGGCAGGCAGGAGCCTTGCAAGGCTCGACGCGGCCGCTTTGAAGCCCATCACGCCGACAAGGGTGAGACCCCAGATGGCGAGCGTCAAATGCTGGCTGAGGCCGAGGAGGTTGAAGCTCGAGGAGATGACCTGCAGCACTGCGAGCGCCAGCATCAGCCCGGAGATGCGCCCGAACCCGCCAAACGGGTCGATGCCGCCGAGCACCGCCGCCAGGATGGTAATCAGCAGATAGCTCTCGGCATAGCCTGCACTCGCCGAGTTGAAGCGGGCGAGCATCAGGCAGGCGGCAAGAAAGCAGAGAACGCTTGAGAGCGTATAGACACCGATCAGCACGCGCTTGGTACCGATGGCCGAATAACGCGCCGCCTCGAGGTTGGAGCCGATCATGAACACGGCGATGCCGAATGGCGTGCGGTTCAAGACGAAGGCGACGAGCAGCGCGGTCGCAGCGAGAATGAGAAACGGAATTGGGATGCCGAACACCACCCCATTGCCGATCAGCAAGAACGGCTCCGGCAGCCCGGCGATCACCGTGCCGCGCGTCAGATAAATCGAGATGCCGTTGATGACCGACATGGTGCCGAGCGTTACCAGGATCGGATGCACGCCCATATTGGCGACCAGGAACCCGGTGACCAGGCCGATAATGAGGGCGAGGAGGAGTCCGGCGAGCAGCGCGGCGATGATTGCGAGTGCGATCGCCGAGCCGGATGCGCCGGCGGGCGCCAGCGCTTTGAGGATGTAGGCCATGAGCAGCGCGCACTGATTGGCGGTAGCGATGATGGCGAGGTTCAGCCCGCCTGAGATCAGCGCGATGACCATAGCGAGTGCCAGCATGCCGAGCTCGGGGAGCTGGAACATCATCGATTGCAGCGTGCCCAAGGTCGCGAATCGTCCGGGCAGCAGCACCGCGTTCACCACGACCAGCACGAGCAGCAGTATGGCAAGGCCGATATTGCCGCCGGGAGTGCCGAGCCGCGCAATGCCGATCAGCTCGGCAAGGCTCCGGTCGAGGGGGCGGGGCGGCGTGGCGTCAGCCATGGGTTGCTCCCTCACGCGCCGCGCGCCGGCTCGGGCGGCTGGCAAGGCCGGTGATCGAGGTCGAGATGAGAATAACGAGGCCGATAACGATCGGGAAGAAATAGGAGGACCAGCCGAGCAGGTTCAGCCCGTTCTGCAGGATGGCGAGCATGAGCAGGCCAAGGAGCACGCCGCCGACCGAGCCGACGCCGCCATTGAGACTAGCGCCGCCCAGCACCGCTGCAGCGATAACGTACAGCTCCTGACCGACCATGGCATTGGGCACGCTCTGGCCGACGCGGTGCGCCTGCAGGAGGCCCGCCACCCCCGCCATAAAGCCGAGAAAACCGTAAGCCAGATAATGCATCCGGCCGATCGAGATGCCGAGCCGGCGCGCGGCCTCGGTATTGCCGCCCATGCAGTAGAGTTGCCGGCCGGCCGCCGTCCAGCTCATCAAGAACCAGGTGGCGAGGGCCGCGCCCGCCGCGACGACAATCGGCAGTGTGATGCGGATCAGCGAGCCGTCTGCAGCTTCAGTCTGAAAGAACACGATGCGATCGGACCACCAGTCCGGGAGCACCGGGATCAGCTTGCCGCTCGTCCACCACATCAAAAGCGCGAAATAAACGCTCTGAGTAGCGATGGTGACGATGATCGAGGTGATGCGAAGGTGAAAGATCAGCGCTGCGTTGATGAGACCGAGCCCAGTGCCGATGGCGAGCCCAAGCGGTATGGCGAGAATAGCGGGCCAGCCCGCCTCGGCGGCGGCATAAGCGGCTGCGTATTGCGCGACCGATGCGCTAGCGGCGAAGGAGATATCGATGCCGCCGGCCACAAGGACGACGAATACGCCGAGCGCGAAGACGGTGGTTACCGACCAGGTCTCGAGGATGTCGACCGCATTCGGCAGGGTCAGGAAATACGGTGTCATCAGGCTCCAGAAGGCGGCGAGCGCGACAATGACAAGGGCAAGCCAATGCTCGGTGCCAAAGCGGCGCGTCAAATCAGGCATAGACGGCCTCCGAGATGGTATGCTCATCGACGCGCCGCGGATCGTACTCGCCGACGAGACGCCCATCGCGCATGTGCAGCACGCGGTCGGCATTGAAATAGACTTCGCCGATCTCGTCGGAGATCATCAGGATTGCGACGCCGTCATTGGCGAGCCCGCGAGCGATCTGGTAGATCGACTGCTTATTGCCGATGTCCACCCCGACCGTGGGGCTGTCGAGGATCAGCAGCCGCGGCTCGGTCGCGAGCCATTTGCCTATCACGACCCGCTGCTGATTGCCGCCCGAGAGCTGATCGACCGGGTTTTCGAGGCCGGGAATTTTAATGCGGAGCCGGTCGACCCAGGAGCGCGCCGTCCTTCGCACCACCTCCGGATCGAGGATGCCGAGCGCACTCGCGAGCCGGCGCAGCACCGTTGCCGTGAGATTGGCACGGATCGACTGGCGCATATCGAGGCCGAGTTTCAGCCGGTCCTCCGGCACGTAGCCGATGCCGGCGCGCATGGCGTCGCGGTTTGAGGCGAGCCGGACAGGGCGGCCCGAAAGCACGATGTTGCCGCTATCAGGCGCGGTCATGCCGAACAGCGACAAGGCCAGCTCGGTGCGGCCGGCGCCGAGCAGACCGGTCAAGCCAACGATCTCGCCTTTGTGGATCTGGAAAGAGATGTTCTCGTATTCGCCCTGTCGGGTCAGCCGGTTCACTTCGAGGACCGGTGGCTCAGCGGAGCGGTCACGCGCGGTAACCGAGGTATCGATAACGAGGCCGGTCATCAGCTCGCCGATCCGGCGGATGTCGAGATCCGCGATCGGCCATGTCCCGACCTTGCGGCCGTCGCGCATGACGGTCACGCGCTCGGCGATCTCAACCACCTCCTCCAGCCGGTGCGAAACGAACACCACGGCGATGCCGTCGGACTTCAGGCGTTCGACAATGCCGATCAGCCGCTTCACCTCGGAGCGGGTCAGCGAGGCGGTCGGCTCGTCCATGAACAGGAGCCGCGCCTTGGCCGCGAGTCCGCGCGCGATGGCGACGATCTGGCGCGAGGCGATCGGCAGCGAAGCAACCGGCGCATCGAGTGGCAAAGCCAGACCAAGCCTTTTGAGCGCCTCACTTGCGATACGGCGCATCTGCCGCCAGGGCACCGGCTTGGCCAGCGTCCCGAGCGCTTCGTCGATGGCGATGTTCTCGGCTACCGACAGGTTCGGGAATAGCGACAGGTCCTGGAAGATCACCTGCACGCCGAGCGACTTGGCGAGCGCCGGGTCGAGCCGCTCGCGCACCACGCCGTCAATGCTGATCACGCTCCCAGGATCGGGTTCATGAACCCCGGCGGCGAGCTTGATCATGGTGGACTTGCCGCAGCCATTCTCGCCGACCAGGCAATGCACTTCACCGGGCAAGACGTCCCAATCGACCCGATCAAGCGCGACGACGCCGCCGAAGCGCTTGCTCACATTCTCGAAGCGCAAGAATGGCTGCATGGCAGTTCCTGACCATCGGGTCGTCGATCCGATCTCACTCAAAGACCAGACCCCTGCGAAAAAGCCCCCTCACCCGGCTCGGCTTCGCCTCGCCGCCCTCTCCCGCGGGGGGAGAGGGCTGCTCCGTGCGAATGAGGGGACGGAGCCTTTCCATGGGCGCAGTATGCCCTCTCCCCTCGCGGGAGAGGGCTCCCGCCGGAGGCGGATGGGTGTGGGGGCTTTTAAAGCCCCATCTTCACCAGATTGTCGATGGTCTCTTTGTTGATGGCCTCGAGCTTTTGCGCCTGGATCTGGCGCTTTTCCTTGTCGACCTTCACCTTACCGAGGCCCGGCAGCTCCATGCCGTCGGTCGGCTCCTTACCGGCAGCGAGCATAGCGCCGACGCGGACAATAGTCTCGCCGGCCAGCGCCGGATTCCAGATAAAGCCTTCGCGGATCGCGCCCGACTTGATGAATTTGGCGCCCTGCCCCGGCGAGAACGGCCCGACCACGGCGATGCTGCCGGCCTTGCCGCGCTCGTCGACGGCGCGGGCCGCGCCGATCGGACCCTGTGAGCCAAAGGCGAGAATGCCCTTCAGATCAGGGTTGGCGCGCATCTGGTCGAGAGCGGTTTTGTAGCTGTCGTCGAGACTCTCGGCAACGCCGAAGCGGTCGGTTACGAGCTGCATTTTGGGATATTTGGATTTCTGCAGCGCGATCGCGGCATCGGCCCATTTGTTGTGCAGCGGCACGGTGAGCGAGCCGACATAAACGATGTATTTGCCTTCGCCACCCATTGCCTTGGCGAGCAATTCCATATGCGTCTCGCCGAAGCCCGCAACCGTCGTCAGCTCAATATTCCAGTCGTTGAATTTCTGGTCCGGGCTTTCGTGGGTAATGACCTTGATCCCGGCTTCCTGGGCGCGCTTGAACACCGGCTCGAGCGCCGTCGCGTCGTTCGGCACCACGGCAATGACATTCACCTTGCGCGCGATCAGATCCTCGACCGCCCGGACCTGCTGGGCCGCGTCGGCCTGGGTCGGCCCGACCTGCCAGGCATCGACACCGAGCTCGGAAGCAGCCTTCTTGATGCCCATCTCCATGGCGTTAAACCACGGAATGCCGCCGACCTTCACGACCGTTGCGATTTGAGGCTTTGCCTGTGCGAAAGCCAAGCCGCCAACCGCCAGCGCGGCCGAAACGCCGACCGCCAGCTTAAGGGCCGTGCGCCTGGTGAGATGCTGCTTCATCGATGTCCTCCCTGGTTGACCGAGCGCTTACTCGCGCTTTCGGAATTGTGCTGTTTATCGCTTACAGTTGCTTCGCGCTCTTGCTGCGCCTGCTCCGACGTTATCGCCCCTCGGGGACACAGACAAGCTCAGCGCCGCCCGCCATTCGCCTCGGCCGCGACTTTCGCCTGGGGCTCGGCTCTGGCCTCCTGCAGCCCGTAGGTGGCGAAGCCCTTCTGCGTATCCTTGATCTGCGCATCGGAGAGAATCGCCATGGAGTCGAGCTGGAGCGAATAGTAATACTGCTTGGCGATGGTCTCGAGCTCGACCGCCGCCCACATCGCTTTCGCGAGCGTTGGTCCGGTCGCGATCATGCCGTGATTGGCGAGCAGGCAGGCCGAGCGCCCTTCCAGCGCCTTCAGCGCATTCTCCGAAAGCTCTTTGGTGCCATAGGTCGCGTATTCGGCGCAGCGTACAGTGCTGCCGCCAAAGGCTGCGATCATGTAGTGGCAGGCCGGGATATCCTTACGGGCAATGGCAAGCACGGTCGCGAAAGGCGAATGCGTGTGCACGATGGCGCCGACTTCCGGGCGGGCCCTCATGATGTCGAGATGGAAGCGCCATTCGGTCGACGGCTTGAGCGGCCCATCCCAGGAGCCGTAATCGCCCCCGATCGTCATGGCGGCGATCATCTCGGGGGTGAGATCCTCGTAGGGCGTGGCGCTGGGGGTGATCAGCATCTGGTCGCCGTAGCGCGCCGAGATGTTGCCTGACGTACCCTGATTGAGCCCGGAGGCGTTCATCCAACGGCATTTGTCGATGATCAACTGCCGCAGCTCGCGTTCCTGCTTCTTCATCGCGATTCCTCCGAGAATCTGGCCGCCGCCTTGGCGGTTCCTTTCGCGTTGCAGCAACGAATTTGTTTGACAGCATGTGTCTTTTGAAAAAAATTGCATGAGTTAAAAAATTTTGCAAGAGCCGCGCAATGCCCGACGACGCGACCAGGCTGCCGATGGACGAGGAGGCGACCTTGGCGGCGCGCGCAGCATGGCTCTACTTCGCCGGGGGCCGGACACAGGGCGAGGTGGCTGAGGCGCTCAACGTTCCCGGCACCAAAGCGCACCGGCTGATCGCTAAGGCAACCCGCGACGGCCTGATCCGCGTCTTCGTCGATGGACCGATGGCTGGCTGCATCGCGCTCGAGGACGAGCTCAAGCAGCGCTTTGATCTCCCGCAATGCGAAGTCGTGCCGAACGTCGATGACGGCCCGCTGCCCCTGCGCACGCTGGGCACTGCGGGCGCGCGCTTCCTTCGCCTGGCGCTCGACCGCGGCCGCGACGAGGTGATCGCGCTCGGCCATGGCCGGACGCTTGCCGCCTCGATCGACTACATGCCGACGACACCGTGTGCGGGGGTTAAGTTCGTCTCGCTGCTCGGCGGCCTGACCCGCCGTTTCGCCGCCAACCCGTTCGACGTCATTCAGCGGCTCGCGGAGAAGACCAGCGCCGAAGCCTATATCCTCCCTGTGCCGTTCTTTGCCAATTCGATCGCCGACAAGAAAGTGCTGCTCTCCCAGCTCGGCATCAGCGAGGTGCTGCAGATGGCCGAGGCGGCCTCGCTCCTGATCGTCGGGATCGGCGAGATCAGCGCCAAAGGCTTCCTGCACATATGCGGCATGGTCGGCGCCGACGAGATCGAAGCCGTGCGCAAGGCCGGCGCGGCCGGCGAAGTGCTCGGCCATTTCTTTACGCTGGATGGTCAGCACATCGAGAGCGATCTTTCCGACCGGGCGCTTGCGCCGGACCCCGACCGCCTGAAAGGGCGCCGGATCATGGCGATCGCGGGCGGCACCACCAAGGTCGCGGCGATCCGTGCGATCCTCGCCAGCAAGCTACTGCACGGCCTCATTACCGATGAAACGACCGCCCGCCAGCTCCTCGAGGAGAAGGCGCAAAAGAGAGCGGCGAAAAAGAACGGCAAAACCGCATGAGCTCGAGGAAACCCTCAAGATGCCTAGGGAGGACAATAACATGTCGCAGAAAGAACGAGATCTCTTCGAGGCCTTCGTCAAAGGCCAGCTGAACCGCCGCGAACTGATGGCGGGTGCCGCCAAGCTCGGCCTTACGGCCGCGATGGCTGGCTCGATGCTGAACATGGCGCAGACGGCGGCGCTGGCCGCCGACTTCGACTGGCAGAAGCATAAGGGCAAGAAGCTCAAGCTGCTGCTCAACAAGCATCCTTACGCGGATGCGATGATCGCCGACCTCGATAATTTCAAGCAGATGACCGGCATGGATGTCAGCTATGACATCTTCCCGGAGGACGTCTATTTCGACAAGGTGACCGCGGCGCTTTCAGCTTCGTCCGCCGAGTACGACGCCTTCATGACCGGCGCCTACATGACCTGGACCTATGGTCCGGCCGGTTGGATCGCCGACCTCAACGAGTACATCAAGGACCCTGGCAAAACGAACCCGAAATACGATTGGGAGGACGTTCTTCCAGGCCTGCGCGCCTCGACGGCGTGGAACGGTGTGCCGGGCGGTGAGCTTGGCAGCGCCGACGCCAAGCAATGGTGCATTCCGTGGGGCTTCGAGCTCAATAACATCTCCTACAACACTAAGATGTTCGACAAGGCGAAAGTGCAGCCGCCCAAGAACATGGACGAAATGATTGCGACCGCCGCCAAGCTGACCAAGGATCTCGGCGGCCCCTATGGCGTCGGCGTGCGCGGCTCGCGCTCCTGGGCGACCATCCACCCGGGCTTTCTCTCCGGCTATTCCAATTTCGGCCAGCGTGACTTCACCGTCTCCGGCGGCAAGCTGAAGGCGGCGATGAACACCAAGGAGTCGAAGGACTTCCACAAGCAGTGGGTCAAGATGATCCAGGATAGCGGGCCGAAGAACTGGTCGACCTACACCTGGTACCAGGTCGGCACGGATCTGGGCGCTGGCGCCTCCGCCATGATTTTCGACGCCGACATCCTCGGCTACTTCATGAATGGCGGCGACAACAAGGAGAAGGGCAATATCGGCTACGCCCCGTTCGCCGCCAATCCGGCTGCGAGTGCGCCGACGCCGAATGTGTGGATCTGGTCGCTGGCGATGTCGAACTTCTCCAAGCAGAAGGACGCTGCCTGGTACTTCATGCAGTGGGCCTCTTCGACCGAGCACGACCTGTTCGGCGCGCAGAAGATGGACTTCGTCAACCCGGTCCGCACCTCGGTGTGGAAGGACGAGGTGTTCCGCAAGCGGATCGACAACTCCTATCCCGGCTATCTGCACCAGTATGAGGTGTCGGCACCGGGCGCAAAGATCTACTTCACCCCGCAGCCGCTGTTCTTCGATCTCACCACCCAGTGGGCGGAGACGCTGCAGAAGATGGTGGCCAAGGAAGTGCCGGTGGACGAAGGTCTCGACAGGCTCGCCGCCAATATCGACAAGCAGCTCAAGGACGCCGGTCTCGGCTAGGCCCCGAATATCCGACCCCCCGTCGTCATTGCGAGTGACGGCGAAGCCGACGCGCGGCAATCCAGGGCAGGTTGCTCAGTACCTCACGGCCCTGGATTGCTTCGTCGCTCCGCTCCTCGCAATGACGAGAGTTACCTAAGATCGCTTTTCACCCAATTCGGGAACGCGGGAGAAGCGATCAACATACGACGGAAGACGTCATGGCAAGCATCACCGCCGCGGCGGACATTGCCGCCCGGCCCTTGAGCAGGCGGCGCATCGGACGCCGGCTCCTACCTTATCTGCTCAGCCTGCCGGCTCTCCTCGTTTGCATCGGCATCCTGATCCCGTTCTTCACCGCAGTCTATTACTCGACGCTCCGCTTTCGGCTTAACCTGCCGGGGCTCAAAGGCTTCATTGGCGTCGACAACTATATTAACTTCCTCTCCGACGCCGCCTTCTGGAATACGGTCAAAGTCTCCGTCGCCTATGCCGGGCTTACCGTCGGCATCGAGTTGGTGTTTGGCTTGGCCATCGCGCTCCTCCTGCAGAAGCCGACGCGCTTTAACAATCTCGCCTCGATCCTTCTGCTGCTGCCGCTGATGACCGCGCCGGCGCTCGCTGCGCTGATGTGGAAGCTGATGACCAACCCGAATTTCGGCATTCTGAGCTATCTGGTCTCGCTGGCCGGCATCTCTGATTTCCGCTGGGGCTCGGACCCCAACACCGCATTGCTGACCGTCGTGTTGGTCGATGTCTGGGTGTACACGCCCTTCATCATGATCCTGTTGCTGGCGGGCCTGCGCTCGCTGCCTAAGGCGCCCTTCGAGGCTGCCGCGCTCGACGGGGTGCCGCGCAGCTTCGTCTTCTTCCGCATCACCTTGCCGATGCTGATGCCCTACATCATCACCGCCTCGCTGTTCCGCCTACTCAATTCCATCCAGCAGTTCGACATCATCTATCCGATGACCCAAGGCGGGCCCGGCGACACGCTGATGGTGTTCCAGGTGCAGGCCTACCTCGAGTTCTTCCAGTACACCAATGTCGGGCGGTCGGCGGCGCTGATGATCGTGCTCTGGGCGATCACCTATGCGATCTCGAACGTATTCATCAAACAATGGCTGAAGCTGCGACAACGCACGCATGGCATGGCGTAAGGAGCGCCCATGGATCACAGCTCGACATTGGAGAAAACGCTCAGGGGCATCGCCATCGCCCTGGTGCTCGTCTTCTTCCTGTTCCCGATCTTCTGGATCGTGTTGATGTCGCTGCAGACCAATGCGACGATCCTGAGGATGCCTCCGAGCGTCATCTTCGAGCCAACGCTGTCAAACTATAAGGCGCTCCTCACTGGAACGCTCGAGACCACGGCCGGTAATCTCGACATCGCTTTCATGAGGAATCTCGGCAACAGCGTGATCCTGTCGCTCTCGGCAGTAGCACTCTCGCTGCTGCTCGGCGTGCCGGCGGCCTACGCTTTTGCGCGCTTCCGTTTCCGGCTGGGCGAGAACATCGCTTTCACGCTGCTCTCCTTCCGCTTTGCGCCGCCCCTCCTCGTGCTGCTGCCGCTCAGCCTCTATTTCAAATCGCTTGGCCTGACCGACACCTATATCGGCCTGATCTGGGTCTATCAGCTCATTTGCCTGCCGCTGATCCTTTGGATCGTGCGCGGCTATTTCGAGGACATCAGCCCGGATATCGAGCATGCCTATCGCCTTGCCGGCTATAGCTGGTGGCAGACCTTCCGCAAGATTGCGGTCCCGCTCGCAAGGCCGGGCATTGCGGCGGCAGGCCTTCTCGCCTTCATCTTCGCCTGGAACAATTTCATCTTCGCGCTGATCCTCGCCTCGGCCGACAAGCAGCCGGTAACGGTCGGCGCGCTTGCCTTCGTCACGGCGTCCGGCATCCAATACGGCCAGATCGCCGCCGCGATCGTGCTCTCCGTAACGCCCACCTTGCTGCTCGCCCTTTACGCCCAGCGCTATCTGGTCGAGGGCCTGTCGCTCGGGGCGGTGAAGGGGTGACGCAAATGGCGCTCCTCGAAATCGCCTCGCTCGGGAAGTTGTTCCGCCGGGAGCCCGTCCTTTCGGACATCTCGCTGCGGGTGAATGCCGGCGAGATCATTGTGGTGTTCGGCCCCTCCGGTACGGGCAAGACCGTGCTCCTGCGCCTGATTGCGGGTCTCGATGAGCCGAGCAGCGGCGCCATCGTCATCGACGGCCGCGACATGACCGACGTGCCGCCGGAGGAGCGGGGAGTCGGCATGGCCTTCCAGAACTTCGCGCTATTCCCGCATATGACCGCGTTCGAGAACATCGCCAGCCCCTTGCGCGCGAAGGCGAATGGCGGGGTGACGAGCGGCGTCGGCAGGGTGGCCAAGCTCCTCAAGATCGAGCATGTGCTCAGTCACGCCCCGCGCGAGCTCTCCAACGGGCAGAAGCAGCGCACCTCGCTTGCCAGGGCGCTCGCCGCCTCGCCGAAGATCCTGCTGCTCGACGATCCTTTGCGCAATGTTGACGCCAAGCTGCGTTTCGAGATGCGCCTCGAGCTGCCGCGGCTGCTGCGCCAGTCGGACTCGGCGGTGCTCTATGTGACCCAGGACTACAAGGAGGCGATGGCGCTCGCCGACCGCATTGCCGTGCTCATGGGCGGCGCCTTCGAGCAGATCGGGACCCCCGAGGAGATCTACAGCCGGCCCCATTCCCTGGCCGTTGCCCGGCTGTTCGGAGACCCGGCGATCAATGTCCTCGAAGGCCGAATCGAGGGCGAAAGCCTCGTGCTCACCGACGGCGTCATCCCCATCGAGGCCGGGTACCGCGCTTTGCAGGGCCGCGAGGTGACCGTCGGCATCCGGCCGGAGGCGATCGACGTGACGAGCGTCAAGACCAACGGTACGGCCACGGGCAGTGTGCTCTCCGCGGTGGTCGAGGCGGTCACGCCCCTCAACGAGCGTGTCGTCCTCCTGCTCAAAGCCGCGAGCGGCTGGGAGTTTCTTGCCTCGTTGCCATCCTCCGCCGAGGCGATCCCGGAGGCCGGAAGCCGGGTCAGCATCACGATCCGGCCCGCCGGCCTCCACCTCTTCGACCGCGAGACCGGTCGGCGTCTTTCAGCTGGCGGTTCGTGAGCGAGAACGATGGCGAGCGAACTCCTCATCGAGCATGTGGATAAGGTTTACCGGCCACGAGGCAAAACCCCCGTGGTGGCCGTGAAGGATCTCAGCCTCGATATCCGCCCCGGCGAGATCACCGCCCTTCTCGGCTCCTCCGGCTGCGGCAAGACCTCAACGCTGCGTATGATCGCCGGCTTCGAAGACGTCTCCGCAGGCGCCATCCGTCTCGACAAGACGCCGATCCATCATCTGCCGCCCGCGCGGCGCGGCGTCGCCATGGCCTTCGAGGGCTACTCACTCTATCCGCCGCTGACGATCCGCGAGAACATCGATTTCGCCCTACGCTCCGCGCGCATCTCCGCCGCCGAGCGCAACCGGCGCGTCGGCGAGGTCGCCGAGCTGCTTGAGATCACCGACATCCTCGACAAGTATCCTGCCTTCGTCTCTGGCGGCCAGCAGCAGCGTGCGGGGCTCGGGCGCGCACTGGTGCGCAACGCCAAGCTATGCCTGCTCGATGAGCCGATGGGCCAGCTCGAGCCGCAGCTCCGCGCCATGCTGCGCGGGCGCATCAAGCACTTCCTGCGCAGCCATTCCAGCACCACCATCCTCGTCACCCATGACCAGACCGAGGCCAACGCGCTTGCCGACCGCATCGCCGTGATGGAAGGCGGTGAGCTTCAGCAATATGCCAGCCCCGCCGAGCTGAAGGACCATCCGGCCAATCTGTTCGTCGGGGCCTTTATCGGCGAGCCGCCGATGAACCTGCTCTCGGCGCGGGTTGATATCAGCGACAACCGTGTGCGCTTCGCGCTCGATCAGGGGGGCGGCGTGCTCGCCTTCACCGACAGCGAGATCCCCGGACCGGTGCGCGACCGTCTGCGCAGCCTCGAGCGCGTCACCATCGGCGTGCGCCCGCATGCGCTGCGCAGCGGCGCGGGACCGATCAAGGCGCGCGTCTCCTCATGCCAATGGCTCGGCGACCAGACCCATATCGCCGCCGAGCTCGGGACCATGACCGTGGTCTCGGTCTCGCATGACAAGATCCGCGCGCCGGTCGGTCAGGAGCTGATGCTGTCCATCCAGCCGAACGACCTGCATCTGTTCGACACCGATACCGGCCGGGCGCTCGCGCATGGAGGGGCCCGGGCATGAGGCGCGACATCCTGATCGGCATCGACGCTGGCACCTCCGTCATAAAGGCCGTCGCCTTCACCCTCACCGGCGAGCAGCTTGCCCTGACCGCGATTCCCAACCGGTACGACACGCTCCCCGATGGCGGCGTCGAGCAGGATATGCGGCGCACCTGGGTGGATACGGCGACGACGCTGCGCCTGCTCGGCGAGAAAGTGCCCGACCTTGCCGCGCGTACGTTGGCGCTTGCCGTGACCGGCCAGGGCGACGGCACCTGGCTGATCGATGCGAAAGGCGAGCCGGTCGCGCCGGGCTGGCTGTGGCTGGATTCGCGCGCCGCTCGGATCACCGAGGATTTCGTCGCCTCCGATCAATATCGCGCCCATTATCTGCGCACCGGCACCGGCGTGAACGCCTGCCAGCAAAGCGTCCAGCTCGCCTGGATGCAGCGCTATCGCCCCGAGCTGATCGGGCGAGCCGCGACCAGCCACCACTGCAAGGACTGGCTCTATTTCAAGCTGACGGGCGAGCGCGCGACGGACATCTCGGAAGGCAATTTCACCTTCGGCTGCTATGCGACCCGGCAATATGCCCCGGAAATCCTGTCGCATCTGGGCGCCGAGGTGTGCTTGACACTCCTGCCGCGCATGATTGACGGCACAAGGGAAGCGGGTTCCCTCCTGCCCGAAGCCGCCGGGGAGACGGGGCTCACCGCCGGAACGCCGGTGGTGCTCGGGGCGGTCGATGTGCTCTGCTCGGGGCTCGGCGGCGGGCTCTACGACGTCTCCGGCGAAGTCGGCTGCACGATCATCGGTTCGACCGGCATGCATATGCGCCTCGCCATGAGCCCGCAGGAGGTCGTGCTCAATAGCGAGGGGAGCGGCTACACCATGCCCTTCGTCGGCGAAGGGGTCTCGGCGCAAATGCAGTCGAACATGGCGGCGACGCTCAACATCGACTGGCTGCTCGACCTCGCCTGCGAGATCCTTGCGAGCCAGGGCGTTGCGAAGAGCCGCGGCGATCTGCTCTCAGGCCTTGACGACCGCATCCTCAGCCGCCCGCCCTGCCGGGTGATCTTCCACCCCTATATCTCGCGGGCGGGAGAGCGCGGGCCGTTCCTCGACCCTGCGGCGCGCGCGCAATTCACCGGCCTCGAATCCAGCACCGGCTATGCCGATATGATGCGGGCGGTGTTCGAGGGCCTGTGTCATGCCGCGCGAGATTGCTACGAGATCATGGGCGCAATCCCGACGGAGGTCCGCCTGACCGGGGGCGCGGCGCGCTCCAAGGCTTTGACGCAAATGCTGGCCGGCGCGCTCGGCACGCCCGTGCGCCGGGCAGGGCGCGAGGAATCCGGGGCGGCGGGCGCGGCGATCATGGCGGCGCTGCAGCAGGGCGTCTATCGGGATGCGGGCGCGGCGGCGGCGGAATGGGTCGATCCGTTGCTTGGCGAACGAACCTTCCCCGATGCGCAGATCGCCGCCGCATTCGCCAAGAGCTTCCCGATCTATGTCGAAACGCGCAAGGCCATGCGGCCGATCTGGCGCGCCTTGCAGACCTCCCAAGGAGCCGTGAATGCCGCGTAAGATCGCGATTATCGGCGATTTGTTCATGAAGTCGGACATCTTCGCGCAGGCGATCCGTGCCGCCTGCCCCGATGCCGATCTCGAAATTCGAAAACACGACCTGCCCTGGCCCGACGAGCCGATGGAGCACGGCTATGCCCGCGCCGGGCTCGATGGGCTGAAGGAATACATGGGTACCCCCGATGAGGTGGCGGCGCTGACCGGCGACGCCGAGCTGCTCGTCACCCATCTCGCCCCACTCTCGGCGGGGATCATAGCGCGGCTCCCCGCTTTGCGCTTCGTCGCCGTGTCGCGCGGGGGGCCTGTGAACATCGATATGGCGGCTGCCCGAGATCGCGGCATTCGCGTCGTCAACACGCCCGGCCGCAATGCGTCCGCCGTCGCGGAATTCACCATCGGCGCCATCATCGCCGAGACGCGTCTTATCACGCGCGGTCATGATGCACTGCGCGAGGGCAACTGGCGCGGCGACCTCTACCGCGCCGACCGAACCGGACGCGAGCTATCGGAGATGACCATCGGCGTGATCGGCTACGGCCAGATCGGCACGCGCGTGGTGCGGCTGCTGAAAGCGTTCGGCGCGCGCATCCTGGTGACCGACCCCTATGTCCAGCTCTCCGTCACCGACCGCAATGACGGCGTCCAGCATGTGAGTCTGGAGGAACTGCTGCCAGAGGCCGATGTGGTGAGCCTGCACCCCCGGGTGACGGCCGAGACGACACGCATGATCAACGCCGAGACACTCGCCATGATGAAGCCCGGTGCGACGCTCATCAACACGGCGCGCGGGCCGCTGGTCGATTATGACGCACTCTACAACGCGCTCGCATCAGGCCATCTCGCCGGCGCGATGCTCGAGACCTTCGCCGTCGAGCCGGTGCCGCCGGACTGGCCACTCCTCTCCCTGCCGAACGTCACTTTGACTCCCCATATCGCCGGCTCGTCCTTGCGCACCGTAACTTATGCGGCAAGCCTCACCGCCGAGGAGGTGCGCCGGTTCCTTGCCGGCGAGCCGCCGCGAAATCCTTGCTAGAGAAGGGCAGATGCCGATGAGCAACGTCCCTGCGTTCGATGTCGTCGTCATCGGCGGGGGCATCAATGGCGCCGGTATCGCGCGCGATGCGGCCGGCAGAGGGCTGAAGGTGCTGCTCGCGGAAAAGGGCGATCTGGCGGAGGGAACCTCCTCACGCTCCGGCAAGCTGGTGCATGGTGGCCTGCGTTATCTCGAATATTATGAGTTCCGCCTGGTGCGCGAGGCCCTGAGGGAGCGCGAGGTGCTGCTCGCCGCCGCGCCGCATATCATCTGGCCGATGCGCTTCGTGCTGCCGCACTCGCCCGAGCAGCGCCCGGCCTGGATGATCCGCCTCGGGCTCTTCCTCTACGATCACCTCGGCGGGCGCCAACGCCTGCCCGGCTGCCGCAGACTCGATCTGCGCCAAGCGCCGGAAGGCGAGGCAATCCGCGATGAATACCGGCTCGCCTTCGAATATTCCGACTGCTGGGTCGATGATACGCGCCTTGTCGTCTTGAACGCGCTCGATGCGAAGGAGCGGGGAGCCGATATCCGCACCCGCACCGAGGTCGTCTCGGCGCGGCGCGACGGCGTGCAATGGCTGGTCGCGCTCAAGGGCGAGACAGGCCAAAAGCAGACCGTCAAAGCTCGGCTGCTGGTCAATGCGGCAGGCCCGTGGGTCGAGGGGGTGCTTGGCCGGGTAAGCGGCATCAATGCCGGCCGGCATGTGCGGCTGGTCAAGGGCAGCCACATCGTCACGCGTAAATTCTGGGATGGGCCACAAGCCTATCTGCTGCAGAACAGCGACGGCCGCGTGATCTTCGTCAATCCTTACGAGGGGGATCTCGCCCTGATCGGTACCACCGACATTCCCTATGACGGGCGCGCCGAGGATGTCGCCATCGACGGTAACGAGATTGCCTATCTACTTGCCGCTGTGAACCGCTACACACGAACGCGGCTTACGCCCGCTGACGTGCGCCACACCTTCTCCGGCGTGCGTCCGCTCTATGACGACAAAGCCGCCAATCCGTCCGCGGTGACGCGCGATTATGTGTTCGACATCGACGGTGGCGGCGAGACCGCGCCGCTGCTTTCCGTGTTTGGCGGCAAGATCACCACCTACCGCAAGCTCGCCGAGCACGCACTGGAGCGGCTGCGCCCGTTCCTGCCAAAGCTCGGCCCGGCCTGGACGGCGAAGGCGCCCCTCCCCGGCGGCGACATGCCGGGCGGCGATTTCGAGGGGTTTTTGCAGAATTTCCGGCGTAGCCATAGTTGGCTGCCCATGCCGGTTGCCCGCCACTACGCGCGGCTGTATGGCACGCGCGCGGAGCGGCTCCTGGGCGGCGCACGATCGCTCGGCGACCTCGGCCAGCATCTGGGCAGCACGCTTTACGAGCGCGAGATTGCCTATTTGCGGGCTGTGGAGTGGGCGCGCTCGGTCGAGGACATTCTGGAGCGCCGCACCAAATATGGCCTGCATTTGGATGCACCGGCCCGTGCCGCGCTGACGGACCGCTTCGCGGCAGAAGCTGTGGCCGTGGCTGGGAGCAGATCATAGCCGGGCGGCACCTGCAACTTTAACTTAAGCGATGGCGTAGATGCGTTTGTTCGCGATGCCGTTCTGGTAAACATCGATCCAGCGCGTCGCCACCTCGAGCGACATCGGCGGGCCGATGCCATAGCCCTGCATCTGCCAGCACCCGAGAGCCAGCAACTTGGCGCGCTCGTGGTCGGATTCGACGCCTTCCGCGATACATTCGATGCCGAGATTCTTCGCAAGGTCGATGATCGCTCTCAGCATGACCTCCTGCTCGGGGCTGGCATCGACACCCGAAACAAAGGCGCGGTCGATCTTGATCTTGTTGACTTTGAAGCGGCGCAGATTGGAGATCGAGGCGTGGCCCGTGCCGAAATCATCGAGCTCGATCGGAAAACCGCGCCGCCGGAGCATGTTCAGATTGGCGATCGCCGGGTCCAGATCGTCACCGAACAGAACGCTTTCGACGACCTCGATCGCCAGATTGGAAGCAGCGAGGGGGGAACGGTCCACCGCCGCTATCAGTCGCTGCACGAAGGATTCGTCGCAAAGCTGGCGCGCTGCCAGATTGACGCTCACCTGCTTTACGTCGAGCCCGATCGATCGCCAATATTGAAGAGCGTTGATGGCCTTCTCGACAGCGATGTTCGAGATGGGGTCGCTCAGGCCATGCTCGAAGGCGACCTCGAGAAAGTCGCCGGGCGTCAGCAGCCCTCTTCTCGGATGGCGCCAGCGCAGCAATGTCTCGAACCCGATGAGCTCGCCGGTCCGCCCGTCGATCTGGGGCTGGAAAAATGTATCGAGTTCATTATTACTTATGGCAGACTTCAGCTCCTGCAGGAGCTGCACCTGTTGCTCCAATCTGTTGCGCGTTTCAGCGGAGTAGACGGCGTAACGTCCGCGGCCGAGGTCCTTCGCCTCGTAAAGAGCAAGATCCGCATTCGCCAAAACGCGTTCGGGATTGGCGTTGGCGTCCTTGGAGAAAGCGATGCCTATGCTCGCCCCAATCTGCGCTACGGTGCTTCCGATTGAGATCGGGCGGGATATTGCATCGATGATGCGCTGCGCTAGCTGGTCGACGTCAATGCCGGTCAGCTTCAGATCGATGACAATGATAAATTCGTCGCCCCCAACCCTTGCCACCAGATCCTGTTCGCGGACATTTTCCCGCATGGCTCTCGCCGCCTCGCACAAGATCTTGTCGCCCGCCGCATGGCCATAGTAGTCGTTAACTTGCTTGAAGCGATCGAGATCAATGTGCAGCAGAGCGAAGGGGCGTATGTCGGCAGCCGATCCGTGCATTAGCGCCTCGAGATGGCTGTTCAGTTGCCGGCGATTGGCAAGGCCGGTCAGCGCATCCACCAGCGCCATCTGCTCGACCTGCTCCTTGACCCGCGTCAGCTCGGCCAACCCTTCAGCGAACTGGACAACGCCGCGCGCCATGGCGCCGACTTCGTCGCTCTGATTGCGGTAAGGCACCTCCGATTCATGTTCACCGCCGCCGATGCACTGCATTGTCCGAAGGAGGTTTTTCAGCGCCCGCGCCAGATCGGCAGCCTGCCGCAGCGCCACGACTGCAACGACCGCGAACAAAGCAAGAACGAGAGCGAAAGCAAAGAAGATCTGCCTGGCAAATCGGCTTCGCTCTCCTGTGACGAGCTGCGCCCTTTCGTCCTGGGCGGCTCCCTCAATCCGCGACATGTCAACTTTGATGTTGTCGCTCAGTCTCTTGAGGAACTGCCGCGTTGGAACAGCAGATGAAGTTGCCCCGCCTAGGGCAACGGAGGCCTCGGCCGACCAGCGCACGATCGAGCGCCGCAGCGCGGTGTAGTTTGCGTCCGCTTTCTGTTGCGCGAGCTCGTCTCCTAATGTGGCAATCTTACCATTCAGATCGGCAAGCAAAGCTGCGAACGTAAACTGGATCTCCTCCGGGCGCCGCAGAACGGCGAAGTCCACCTCATTCATCACGAAGGCGTCGGCCGCAGAAAAGGCCCTGCCCGCGCTTCTTGCCAGATCAAAAGTCGTGAGAGCACGCTCAGTATGAGCACGCATGCTGTTATAGAATTGCGACGCCGCGACGGAGATCCAGATATTTGCCAGAAGGCCCGTCACGATCAGGAGCCCAACGGGGGCGAGTATGCGCCGTTTTATCGATTCCCCCATCGCACTACTCCACCGGCAGTGACGGCATAGACACCTGAGCGCTATAAGCCGTCAGCGTCTTCAGGAAGGCGATAAGGTCGCTGTGCTCTTCAGGGGAAAAATCAATTGGCGCGATCAGCGGCGATTTCGATCGGCGCTCGAGCCCGCCGCTCTGATAATGCGCCAGCACCAATTCGAGATTCGCCAGGCTCCCATCGTGCATATAGGGGGCACGCAACTCAATGTTGCGCAGGCTCGGTGTTTTGAAGCCAAAGCGCATCGAAGGGTCGCCGGTAATGGCAGCCCTGCCTTCGTCATCGGTGTCCAGGCCGATATCGTGGAAGCTGTAATCCGTGAGTGCCCAACCCGTATGGCAGGACGAACATCCTGCCTTGCCGACGAAGAGGTCAAAACCCCGCTTTGCTTCCTCTGAGATCGCTTCTTCTTTGCCCTCAACCCAGTCGTCGAATGGCGCCCAGCCTGACTCCAATATGCGCTCGAAGGTGGCGATGGATCGCACCACAGTGTTTTCGGTCAGCCCCTCACCAGGAAATAGTATGGCAAACCAATCCCTATAGCCGCGATTGAGCGAAAGCGGCCGGATCACGTCGGCGAAAGATGAATTCATCTCTTCCGGATTGGTAATGGATACCCTCGCCTGCTCCTCGAAACTCGCGGCGCGGCCGTCCCAGAAGAAATGCTGCGACTGGGCAAGATTTTCGAGCGCAGGCGCGTGGCGCTTCAGCGGTTCGCTGAGCGCGCCGACCGCGTGCCGCCCCGGCAACTCCCATCCGAAGGACGGATTGTGGCAGGTGGCGCAGCTCATATTCTGTGCACCGGACAGACGCGGATCGAAGAACAGCATCTTGCCAAGTGTTGCGATCTGCGGTGAATAGGGCGCTTTTTCCGGGAAGGTGATGTGATCGTAGCGCGCGAAATCGCGCCGCTCGAGGCGCTCGGTATCGTCCTCGGCAGCAGCAGCGGCGGTAGCCAAGAGAAGAAGACAAATTACTCGGATTATCATTACGCGTCGCGTCGCATGTCGATCTGACAGATCAACATTTTACGGACGAAAAGATGAGGGGGACTAAATTAACATCCTAAAATGCCGCCTAAGGAAGTTCTCACCTTGTTTACCACTATGCCCTTGTCGAACACGGCATGCATCGGCCCGACTGGTAAACCGCGGCAACAGGAGAAGGCCCGGCCTCAACAGCAACCAAAAAGACCGGTCGCCAGATTTCGACCAACCGCGCGAGGAGCGCTCTCATGCGGCGCCCAGGCTGATGAACGACGAAACGGCCTCGGCAAACGGCACGGGAGCGGTTCTGGGATAGAAATGTCCGCCCGCCACAGCGAGGAGGCGAGCGCCGGGAATCAACCGTGCGAGGCGTTCGGCATGATGGAAGGGGATCATCGCATCATCGGTCGCGCCGATGACCAGCGTGGGATGAGAGATCGCGCCGAGCTCGGCAGATCGGTCGAAGGCGAAGAGCATCCGGATGCGCGCGGCCGTGACATCGAGCGGCGCCAGTGTTTGCGGCGCGGAGGCGATCGCTGCGGCAAGCTCCCTCTCATACGCATCGCACCAGCGCGCGTCATAGCCGAGCACGTGGCTCAGCATCTGGTAAGGTCCGGCGAGTCCGGCTTCGATCAGAGCAAGCCGCGCCTGGAACAGCGCGCGAAACCGCGCATCCGGCCGCTCCCAGCTTGCGCTTATCACCAGCGTTCGCGCCCGCTCGGGGGCGTCAAGCGCCAGCGTCTGTACAATCGTGCCGCCGGTCGAGTGACCAACGAGATGCGCTGCGGCCACTCCGGCATGGTCCATGATCGCCAGGACGTCCTCAGCAATACCTTGAATGCTATAATGCCCGGCCGGCCGGTCGCTCCGGCCTGCGCCCCGATGGTCGACGATGATGAGATCGAAGCGCTGCTCGAGCTGATCGGCGACACCGTTCCAGAAGCGTCCGTCGCCGCCAAGCCCGGGGATCAGCACGACAGGGGGGCCGGCACCGCGCCGGTCGTAATGCAGTGTGATGCCGTCGCGCGCCTTGGCCTTCGGCATGATCAGATCACCACGGGGCTGAAATACCGGCGCACAGCCGCTGCAATGCTGGCGGCTGTGAGCGCCGAGGTCTTGGGATTGTCAGGCGCCGGCAGATTGGCAAAGCGCATGAAGGCGGAGCCGAGCGCACTTTCGGTCTCGATCTCGTGCGTGTTGTGCGTCACCGCGGGATCGGCAATTACCCGCACGCGCGTGACATCGGCCCCCACCGCGAGGGCGACGGTTAGTGCGGCATTGAGATTGCGCGGATAACGGCGTGCCGCTTCGCTCGGGGAGCCCTCGAACAGCACCAACGCCTCCTTAAGTGCTCCTCCGTCCAGGCCGAGCGCAGCAAGCTCCGCCATCCAGGCGGCCGGCGGCTTGCGCGAAGTGTAGCGCACAGCAAGTCCGGCTGCATCGCGACTGGCGACAAGATAATCGAGGCCGCCAATCGCTCCGGCCGGCAGGATGAGACGCGCCCCGCTGCTCTCGGCGATTGCCGCCAGCTCGGCAAGGAATGCGGCGTCGGCGAATGCACCAGTCGAGGCGGCGATCAGCGGAAGCCCCGCGGCCAGTATGACGGGGGTCAGCGATAGCACGGCCGCCTGTCCTGCCGCCTCGACAACGAGGCCCGGCTTGGCCTCAATCAGCGCGTCGACTGAATGCGCCACCGCGCATTCCGGCGGCATCGGCGTGCGCGATCCAGGCCGTAGCAAGATGGTGAAATGCATCTCCGCGGCGAGACGCGCATGGAGATCGCGGCCTATAGCGCCAAAGCCGATCAGGCCGATATGGCGAGGTGATCGTGTCATGGACGCTCTCCCTCAACAGCCGCAGATGCTATCCCATATGTCCTGGCCAGGTATCGCCGAGCCGAAAACCGAGCGGGAACGGATCGGTCGGGTCAAGCACATATTGATGGAAGGCGGTGATCCAGGCCGAGCCGGTGACTGAAGGCCTGATCGCCGGCGTGTCGCCGATGCTCGTGGTCTCCAGCACGCGTCCGATGAAATCGGTGCCGATAATCGATGTGTGCACGAAGGTCTCGCCGACCGCGATCTGCCCTCTCGCATGCATCACGGCGAGACGTGCGCTGGTGCCCGTGCCGCAGGCCGAACGGTCGAGCCGGCCGGGAGAGACGATGACGCCGTTGCGCGCGGCAAGGGCGCCATCGGACCGGCGCGTCACGGGCCCGGCGAACAGCGTCTGATTGATAGTGTGGATATCGGGGTTCGCCGGATGCACGGCCGGGATCTGCTCGGCGGCCGCCTTCTTGATGCGCTCGCCCAGCTCGACCATTGCCGCAGCCTCCGATGGCTTCACCGCGAAGCCGACGCTCGCTGCATCGACGAGGACATAGATCATCCCGCCATAAGCGATATCGACGGTGAGCGCGCCGAACTCGGGCACCTCAATGGTACGGTCCAGGGCAAAGACGAAGGAGGGTACGTTATCGAAGGTGACGCTTTCGCATTTGCCACCTTTGCACTGCGCGGTCACCTTCACCAGACCTGCGGGCGTTTCCACCGTCAGATGCGTGACCGGCTCATGCATCTTCAGCATCCCGGTTTCAAGGAGCACCGTGACGGTGCAGATGGTGTTGGTTCCCGACATCGGCGGATAGTAGTCGGACTCGATGATGACATAGCCCGCGTCGGCCTCGGGCTGGGTCGGGGGCAGCACCAGATTGACGCATTGCGACACCCGTCCGCGCGGCTCGTTGAGGAGGAACTGCCTGAGGTCGTCGCCCTCGGTTTCAAGATACTGCATCTTCTCGAACATCGTCCGGCCCGGCACGTCAAGGACGCCGCCGGTGATGACTTCGTTGAGCTCACCGGCCGCATGCGCCCCGACAACGGTAATCATTCGACTGAATCTCATGGGAGTCCCTCCTGGCGGAACGAGCCGCCAGCGTCAGACGGCCGCTTGCGTCACATTCAGCGCGCTGACGGTGGCGTTGAGCACCGCCATGACCGCATCGCGCTCGGCGCCGGTCAGCGGCAGGCGCGGTGAGCGTACCCATTCGGGCGCGCCATAAGTCACGCTCTCGGCGAGCTTGATGTATTGCACGAGCTTAACATGGGTATCGAGATGGAAGGCGGGCGTCATGATGCGGTAGAGCCGGCGCGCGGCATCGTAATTGCCGGAGCGGGCAAGATTAAAGATCTCAACGCATTCCTTCGGCCAAGCGTTGGTCATGCCCGACACCCACCCTGTCACGCCGAGCGCCACGCTCTCGAGGACCAGATCGTCCACGCCGCAGAACACGCTGAAGCGGTCACCATGCGCATTGTAGAGATCGGTCGCGCGGCGGATATCGCCGCTTTCTTCCTTGATGCACACGATCTCGGGCAATTCGACCAGCTCGGCGAGGATCTGGGGCGTGACATCGACGCCGTAAGCGATCGGATTGTTGTAGATCATGATCGGCAGGCTTGAGGCCTTGGCGAGCCGCTTATACCACTGCGCTGTCTCGTGTGGATCACTCTTATAGGCGATCGATGGAAAGGCCATCAGGCCCTCTGCGCCGAGCTTTTCGTAAAGACGCGCCGAAGCGGCGGCGGGGCGGTCGAGACTTCGGCGAGACCGGAGAGCAGCGGCACCCGCCCGGCGACGACCTCCTTGGCTGCGAGGATGACCTTCTCGCGTTCCGCCACGGAGAGCGAGGCATTCTCGCCCAGCATCGGCAGCACGATAATGCCGGATACACCGTTCGCGATCAGCCGGTCGATGCTTTTTTGGGTGGCGCTAAGGTCAAGGGTCTCATCCTCCCTAAGCTTGGTCGTGACTGCGGGGAAGACGCCGCTCCAAATCGTCATGGTTGGTCCTTTTCGGTGCTAAGAAGAAGAGCTGGCACCGCCCGGCTCACCAGGCCGTCATCCCGCCGTCAATGGTGAACATGGCGCCCGTGGCGAAGGAGGCTTCGTCCGAGGCGAGCCAGAGAATGGCATTGGCAATCTCGACGGGCTCGGCCCAGCGGTTGACCGGGGCGCGGGCCTTCAGCCGCGCGAGGAATGTTTCGGGGTCGGAATGGCTCGCCACCATCTTCTCATAATAGCGCGACCAGGTGACACCGGGTGCGACGCAGTTGACGCGGATGTTGTCCTTGGCATGGTCGAGCGCCATCGCCCTGGTCAGCGCCGCGACGCCGCCTTTGGAGGCGACATAAGCCGCGCGATCAGGGATGCCAACGGTCGCGACATTGGAGGCGGTATTGACGATCACCCCGCCGCCCTGGTCGGCCATGACGGGGATCGCGTATTTGGAGCAGAGGAACACGCCCTTCAGATTGACCGCCATGATTGCATCCCAGTCATCCTCGCCCGTGGTCACGACTGTCCCAGGGATGCCGTAGCCGGCATTGTTGACCAGGATGTCGAGCTGACCGAACGCATCTACGGCAGCGGCGATCATCCGCTTCACGGCGCCGCTGTCAGCGACGTTCACCGTGAAGGCTAGCGCCTGCTCGCCATGAGGGGCAGCGGCGGCTTGCGCCGCCTCACCATCGAGATCAGCGAGAAAGACCCTCGCTCCTTCGCGAAGGAAGAGCTCCGCCGCCGAGCGGCCGATGCCGGTGCCCGCGCCGGTGATGATTGCGGTCTTGTTTTTCAGGCGCATCGGGTAGCTCCCGCCAGAACTTCATCGTGGCATATCGTGCTATTCTGTCCGCTTCACGCCGCCACTCAGGGCCGGCGCTGATCGGTCAGTTCCGGTGCAAAGACGGTCTGGCGCTCGATTTCGAGCACATTGGCCGGTCGGGGAAACGGCTGGGGTGCCGGCTCGCCATCCGTGCGCGGCCGCCCAATCAAGCGGAAGAAATCCTCCAGCCCGTTTGGCACGATGAGCCAAATCCAGGAGATATCCTCGCTGCCCTCGTTGATGAACATGTGGCGACGGTTCCGGCCGACGAAGAAAGCCGAGCCCGGCTGCATCGGATGATTTTCGCCGTCCAGCACGGCGCGTCCCCTGCCGCGGATCACATAGATCACCTCCTCATTGCGGTCATGTGCATGCTCCCGCACATAGCCGCCGGGGGGCACGGTCTGGGTGCCGAAGCCGATCGGGTGCTCCATTGCAACGATATGGGGGGCAAATATCACGTCGATCTGGCCATTGGCAGGCACGGGTTGCCAGTAGCTCTCGGCATCGCCAGGCTGGATGGCCACCAATTCGCCCCGCAGGGTCTCGGCCTTGTCACTTTCGCAAAGCTCAGTTTCCATGTCCTCTCTCCAATTGGCTGGATGCGAGCCGAATGAAGGTCGACTTCACCTCGGTATATTCGTGCTGGCCCTCGAGGCCGTTCTCGCGACCATAGCCGCTTTCCTTGAAGCCGCCGAATGGCAGCTGCAGCGCGGTCTCCAGGAAGGTATGACATAGACGGTGCCGCCGCGAAGGCGCCGTGAGACGGTCATCGCCTTATCGAGGCACGAAGTCCACACATCGTAGGCGAGCCCGTAGGGTGTATCGTTGGCGATGGCGATCGCCACTCGACTAATTTGGAGCCACGTGTCCACTTTGGGGGAGCGCCTCTGTTCGACCGCGCCCGTCAAATTCTTTTTGATCATGATCGTCGGCCGTTGGCAATTTGTGTGAGGTCCGCAATCACCGCGCTGATGAAACGGTTCTGATCAATCAGCGGATCAAAGCAAGCCGGCCGGCTTAGCATGATGCATTAGCCAAAGCCCACTGGTCTGCTAATCTTGAACAGTTGATCAAGTGGATGAGGCACATGCATCGGGGCAAGCTGAAGCGCGGAGATGCCAATAACCGCCATCAGCTCGATCATGCGCGCCAGCTTTATCGGCAGCGTGCCTGGGCTGATGCCTTTCGGGCGCTCTCTGGCGTCGACCAGGAAACTCCGCTGAATGCCGCTGATCTCGAACTGCTGGCGATGGCGGCATACCTGATCGGTCTCGACGACGAATATCTCAAGGCGCTTGAACGTGCTCATCATGCTCATCTGAAAGCCGGCCAATGTGCTCGCGCGGTTCGCTGCGCTTTCTGGCTAGGGCTCCGTCTGCTCTTTCGCGGTGAGGAGGGCCGGGCCAATGGCTGGCTCGCGCGCGCCGAGCGCTTGCTCGGGGACGATGCGCCCCGATGCGCCGAGCAGGGTTATCTATTGCTGCCGGTGGTCGAGCAGCGCCTTGAAGCGGGTGATTTCGAGAACGCGTACGCCACCGCAGCCGATGCCGTCGCAATCGGCGAGCACTGCTGCGATGCGGATTTGATCGCCTGCGCCCGCCACCAACAGGGACGCATCCGACTTCAGCAGGAACAGGTCGAGACCGGTCTCGCACTCCTGGACGAAACCATGGTCGCGGTCACCACTGGTGAGCTGTCCCCTCTCGTGACGGGGTTGATGTACTGCAGCGTAATCGCAGCCTGTCAGGAGGTGTATGCGATTGACCGCTCGCGTGAGTGGATCGCCGCCCTTGCGCGGTGGTGCGAGGGTCAACCCGAGATGGTCGCGTTCGCCGGCGTTTGTCAGGTGCATCGGGCGGAGATCATGCAGCTCCAGGGCGCATGGCTGGACGCGATCGAGACGGCGCGCCTGGCCTGCACGCGTTTGCAGGGCATCGACCGACGGGCGACTGCCGCGGCATTCTATCAGCAGGGGGAGGTCCATCGCCTGAAGGGAGAGTTCGCCGCCGCCGAGGAGGCGTATCGAAGCGCCAGTCACTTCGGCTTGGAACCCCAGCCGGGCCTTGCGTTGTTGCGCCTCGTGCAGGGGCGCACCGGCGTTGCGGTGGCCGCCATTCGCCGCGCGGCCGGCGCCACAGCGGACCGGCTGAAGCGCATGAGCCTGCTGCCGGCCTATATTGAGATTACGCTCGCCGCGAATGATATCCAGGGCGCTCGCAGTGCCTGCCGAGAGCTGGAGGAGATTGCTCGTAGCCTCGACACGGAGGTGCCGGATGCAATTGCCGCGCAGGCCTGCGGAGCGGTCAATCTGGCCGAAGGCAACGCGCAAGCCGCACTCGGCCCGCTGCGCCGCGCTCTTGATGTGTGGCAGAGGATGGGGGCTCCCTACGCCGCAGCACGCGTGCGCGTGCTGATCGGGCTGGCTTGCCGCGCCCTCGCAGACGAGGACGGCGCCGGGCTGGAGCTGGCGGCAGCCAAGTCCGCGTTCGACCGGCTCGGCGCCACCCCAGATTTGGCACGGATCGACCCGCTGATTCAGGGCGCCCCGTCGCACATTCATGGGCTTACACCGCGCGAGCTGCAGATCCTTCGATTGGTCGCTGCGGGCAAAACCAACAAGATGATCGCCGCCCAGCTTTTTCTGAGCGAGCGGACAGTCGAGCGGCACCTCAGTAACATCTTTACCAAGCTCGATATATCAACGCGGACCGCCGCGGCCGCCTGGGCATACCAGCGCGGCCTGACCTAACCCCTGGGTATGGGGGGAATCACCCATACCGCCACTCCTGCAAATTGGGTGGTTTCTCCGAAGCCCCGCCGCCGCGCCCGGCGCTAATCTCAATGCGGTTCGAGAAAGCCCCAGGAGAGAGACCATGTCAGAGCGGAACAAGGCGCATATACGGCGCGTGATCGAGGAGGTCTACAATCGCGGAGAGCTCGGCGTCGTCGACGAGGTGGCGACGAGTGACCTGGTCATCCACACCTCCTCCCAAGACATTCGCGGGCGCGAAGGCGCGAAGCAATACGTCGCAGCCCTGCGCGCGGGGTTCCCGGACCTTCACTTCACTATCGAGGATCAGGTCGCTGAGGCGGATATGGTGGTGACCCGCTGGACCGCCCGCGGAACCCATGTGGGAGAGTTCCAGGGCCTTCCCGCAACAGGCAAGGAAGTCCGGCTGGCTGGAACCGACATCGACCGCGTTGTCGGCGGCAAGGTCGTGGAATGCTGGGTGCATGTGGATGAGCTCGGCTTGTTGCGGCAGCTCGGCGTTGTCGCGGCCTGAGCGACAGAAGCAAGGGAAATCGTGATGGCCAACCCTTTCGATGTCATCATCGTGGGCGCACGCTGCGCTGGCTCGCCGACGGCGATGTTGCTGGCTCGGACGGGGTATCGGGTTCTCGTTCTCGATCGCGCCAGCTTTCCCAGCGACACGGTTTCCACGCACATCCTGCACCCGCGTGGCGTAGGAGCACTTTCCAGGTGGGGTCTTCTCGATGGCCTGGCAGAGACCGGATGCCCGCCGATCCACAACTACGCCTTCGACTTCGGGCCGTTCACGCTCGCAGGCGCGCCAGGTTCGAGAGACGCACCGGTCGCGTACTGCCCCAGGCGAACGATTCTCGACAAGCTGCTGGTCGACGCCGCAGCTCAATCCGGCGCGGAGATCCGCGAAGGCTTCGCCGTCGAGGAGGTCTTATTCGAAGACGGCCGTGTTGTCGGCATAAGGGGCCGGTCTAAGCGCGGCGAAGCCATCATCGAGCGCGCGCGGATTGTCGTCGGCGCCGATGGCAGACGCTCCTATGTTGCCGAGGCAGTTCGGCCCGAATGCTATGACGAGAAGCCCGCCTTGCTTGCCGGGTACTATACCTATTGGAGCGGGCTGCCGATGCACGGCCGGTTCGAAACATACATCCGCGATAAACGAGGATTTGCAGCCGCTCCGACCCATGACGATCTAACAATGGTCATCGTTGGTTGGCCTTCCTCCGAATTTGCGGAAAACAAAAAGGACATCGAAGGCAACTATCTCAAGACGATCGCGCTTGCGCCGGTTTTCGCCGACCGCTTACGCAACGCGTGGCGGGAGGCGCCGTTCGCCGGCGCCACAGTGCCCAACTATTTCCGCAAGCCCTACGGCCCTGGTTGGGTGCTGGTGGGTGATGCCGGCTACAATAGAGATTTCATTACAGGACAAGGCATAATGGATGCCTTCCATGACGCCGAACTCTGTGTAGCTGCGCTGGATAAGGTCTTCTCCGGAACGGAAACATTCGACGCGGCGATGGGTGCCTACCAGCACGCCCGCGACGCTCGGGTGAAGGCTATGTACGACTTCACTTGTCAGCTCGCGACGCTCGAACCCCCGCCACCCGAAATGCAGCAACTCCTGCACGCATGTCATGGCAATCAGGAGGCTATGGACGGGTTCGCGCGGATGAACGCCGGGACGATATCACCTGCAGAGTTCTTCGCGCCAGAGAACGTCAATGCGATTACAACCAGCGGATAGGCAGCGAGGCCACGTAATCTCAGGTCGGCGAGCGACCGTTTTGGACGCACATAAGTCGGGTCGCGAGGGCTCAGCCGGGCCAACGGAAATGCTCCGCCGCTCCACCCCCGCTAGGATTTGCAGGCTTTGCGAAAACCTCGGCCGTCCGTTTGCTCTATGTCTCTTACGAGGCGCCAGCTGCTATCCCGGTTCAGAGCCGCAATGGCAGGTTCTGGGCCGAGGGCCGATCCTCTGGCCTCACCTCGACTTATCGGATATCGCCAGCATCTTCGTTCAAGGTTGAGGTTCGGACCGCGAATCCCGTGGCTAAAAGAGACGAGGTCACGTTGTCGGGGGCAGCGCCGGTCGTTCGTCCTATGGATGCAAAGCGCACGAACCGGACAACAAATCATGAGAAAGATCGCCGCAATCACGCACTTACCTCTCGACCGCGTCCCGCAATCACCCGGAGCCTTCCAATGATCCCTACCATCACCGCCTTTGAACGGTCGCCCGACCGTGGCCAGGGGCTAGCGCGTGACATGCGCGTTCGCTGGGCACTTGAAGAAGTGGGCCAGCCTTACGAGGTTCGGCTCCTTTCGTTCCGTGAGATGAAGGAACCCGCGCACCTGGCGAGTCATCCGTTCGGGCAAATTCCGACCTATGAAGAAGGCAATCTCGCTTTGTTCGAAGTCGGGGGCGATCGTGTTCCATCTCGCGCAGCGCCATAGAGGGCTGCTGCCAGACCACGCAGATGCTAGGGCGCGCGCGATCACATGGATGTTTGCCGCAGTGAGCACGATGGAGCCGCCGATCGTTGATCGTGAAATCGTAAGCCTCCTGGAGCACGAGGAGACCTGGTACGAGCAGCGCCTGCGTGCCGTCGAAGATCGCATCCGTGGCCGGCTCGGCGAACTTTCCGCTCGCCTTGGCGATGCCGACTGGCTCGATGGCGCGTTCAGCGCGGGCGACCTTATGATGGTGGAGGTGCTGCTCCGGCTCAGCGGATCGGGTCTACTGGAGGAATATCCCAAGCTTTCCGCCTATGTCGCCCGCGGCGAAGCGCGGCCGGCCTTCAAGCGTGCTTTCGACGCTCAATTGGCGGTGTTCATCGCCGCATCGACCGGCTGAACACGGCCGCTCTGGGTCGCTTTGGGCAACGGCGCGAATGTCCGGGGGTAGGCGGCTGATGCGACCGAGCATGTCCGGAAAGGGATCAACCGGTAGCCTTCACTCCTGCGAAGGACAGCTTTGAGGCGAGCCCGTGTGAAAACGTCGGGACGCAAGGATCGAGCAGACAGGAGTTGCCTGCACCCGCTGGCTCAGGCCGCCAGCGCTGTGCGCAGCTTCCCAATACCGAGTGTCGCCATGATCCGCCGGAGGTTATAGGCAAGTACATGCAGGCTCATTTCGGTTCGCACGGCTTTTAAGCCTTTGCACAGGAAGTGGGTTGCCCCCATCGAGGCTTTGATGGTCGAGAAGGGGTGCTCGGCAGTCTCACGCCGGATCGCCATGGCGTCGATTGCCTCCATTCGAGAGGTCATTGCCTCGACAAGGCTCTCGTGCTCCCAACGTCTGACGCGGCGCTGCTTTCCCGTCGTGCACTGACTTTTCATCGGACAGGTCGGGCAGGCGGTGCACCAGTAAGTGGACATGGTGAGATCGCCTTCCGTGCTGTCGTAGCGGTGCGTGAGGATTTGCCCGGCCGGGCAGCGATAGGTGTTTTCTTCAGGCAGATAGACGAACGCCTCCTTGCCGAAACGTCCCTCGGCTTTGGCGTTGGAGGTGTTCGTTCGGGGCGTGAGCGCAGTCACGCCAATGTCTCGGCAAGAGAGCAGGTCGGGGCCGCGATAATAGCCGGGGTCGGCAATGGCCTCGATCGTCTCGAAACCGAGGGCCTCCTTGGCCATCGCCGCCATCTTCGGCAACTGCCCGCGATCGACGACCTGGTTCGTGACCTCATGGGCAATGATGAGGTGATGCTCGGTGTCGACGGCGGTCTGCACATTGTAGCCGACGACACCGGTCAGGCGATCGCCGATCACCATGAGCCGCGTGTCAGGATCGGTGAGCGAAACCTGTTTGTCGGGCGCGGCGTCGACGGCGGCTTCCAAGGCCTTGAGCTTTTGCATCTGCGCTTTCAGCTGGACCAGTTTCTCGCGCAAACGCTTGCTGCCGGATTCCACCCCCATGCTTTCCTGGCGATCCGCAGCATCGAGCGCGGTCAGATAACGCGCAATCGTTTCGCTGAGGTGAGCCAGGCGCGTCTTCACCTTGCCCCGCGTGAAATTCTTGTCGCGGGCGTTCACACCCTTGAATTTACTGCCGTCGATGGCCGCAATCGGCCGCGTGAACAGGCCAAGATTGCGGCAGATGACGATGAACTGCGCGCAGGCCGCACAGATCGCAGCGCCATTGTCGCGCCGGAAATCGGCGATGGTTTTGAAGTCCGGCGCAAGGCGCCCGGTCAGCCACATCAGCTCGACATTGCGCTGGCATTCGCGTTCCAGCCGCCGGCTCGATTGGATGCGGTTGAGATAGCCGTAGATGTAGAGTTTCAGCAGCGTTGCGGGATGATAGCTCGGCCGACCGGTTGCAGCTGGCACGATCGCAAAGCCGAGCGCGCCAAGATCCAGCGCTTCGACGAATGCCTCTATGATCCGCGCCTGATTGTCCGCATCGACATAATCCTCCAAAGAGGCTGGCAGAAGAGAAGTCTGAGCGCGGTCCTCGCCCTGGACAAAGCGATGCATGAAACCCTCCTCGATGGAAGATCCCACGCTGCCATGATTTGGCGTTTTCACACAGCCTCAGGCGCGAACGGGAGTGATGCAGGAAGCCCCTCAGTAGGAGGAGGTCGTCTGCGTCCAAGACGGTCGGCTGGAGCTAGGCGTCCGCGGGTGAGAACCGAGCGGACGCGCGCTTTTTCCTCGTTCGGCTGTTCCTCTGAACCATCATTTCCGGCCAGGGCATTGCGGTCGGAAACAATCAACTCGCTGGCGCTTATATGAAACAAATGTTGCAAGACGCGCCTGGAGGCCCTATTCAAAATCATGTTCGACGGGCGCCTTGCGAAGCAACTGAAGGCGGAGTTTGATCAGTTGCCGCCGCAGCTGAAGGAGGCCGCGCGCTGGGTCATCGACAACCCCGCCGATGTCGCCTTGCTGACAACGCGCGAACAGGCGCGCCGCGCCGGTGTCACCGCAGCGACGATGACCCGCCTGGCTCAGCGCTTCGGGCTCAAGGGCTATGACGATATCCGCAAACGCTATGCGGCGGCAGTGCGCAAGCGTCCGGAGAGCTTTCATGGCCGCGCGCGGGAATTGCTGGAGCGGCACGGTAATGAGGGGGATGCCGCGCTGGCTCATGACATCTTCTCCTCCATGACGCAGCATCTGCAGGCGCTTTCATCGCCTGCAGCGATCCGGCAAATCACCGCCGCGGCAGAGATGATCGCTGAGGCCGATCATGTGTTCTGCTTCGGCCAGCGCTCCACCTTCGCCGTCGCTTTCATCTTCCACTATGTCCGCTCGCTGTTCGGCTCGAAGTCGGTCCTGGTCGATGGACCCGGCGCCACCGGCCGCGATGTCCTGCGCAGCATCGGGCCCAGCGACGTCATGCTCGCCATCGCCGTCGATCCCTACAATCGCGAGACCGTCGAGACGGCGCGCTATGTGAAGACGCGGGGCGCGCGCGTGGTTGCCGTCACGGACAGTGACGTCTCGCCGCTCGCCGCCATTGCCGACCGCGCAATCCTGATCCGGACGGAGTCGCCGTCCTTCTTCCACAGCATGAGCTCTGCATTCGCGGTCGTGGAGTGCCTTGCCGCGCTTGTCGCCGCCCGCCGCGGCGAGGAGACCCTGTCCGCGCTCTCCGACAGCGAGCGGCAGCTCGCCGCTTTCAATACCTACCTCGTCAAAAAGAAGAGAAAGAGTACGTGATCATGACCCATGTGCTGCACCGCCAGCTCGGACACGACTACCCCGCCGCCATGCGCGGCCGGGGCGTCATGATCCGCGATGCTGCGGGTAAGAAATATATCGACGCCTCGGGCGGTGCGGCGGTGTCCTGTCTCGGCCACTCCGATCCGGACGTGCTCGCCGCGATGCGTGCCCAGCTCGATGAACTGGACTATGCCCATACCGGCTTCTTCACCACCCCCGCCGCGGAGGAACTCGCCGATGAGCTCGTAAGGCGCGCGCCGGCAGGCATCGGCTATGCGCATTTCACCAGCGGCGGATCGGAGGCGGTCGAGGCCGGCCTCAAGCTGGCGCGGCAGTATTTCGTCGAGCGCGGCGAGCCGCAGCGGCGCTATTTCATTGGGCGCCGGCAAGGCTACCATGGCAACACGCTCGGGGCGCTGTCGGTCGGCGGCAATTTGTGGCGGCGCCGGATGTTCGCGCCGATCCTGCTCGATGCGCACCATGTTTCGCCCTGTTACGAATATCGGGGCCGTCATGCGGACGAGACGCCGGAAGCCTATGGCGAGCGCCTCGCCAGGGAGCTCGCGGACAAGATCGACGAGCTTGGCGGCGAGAATGTCATCGCTTTCATCGCCGAGACGGTAGTCGGCGCAACGCTCGGCGCCGTCCCAGCCGTGCCGGGCTATTTCAAGCGCGTGCGCGAGATCTGCGATAAGCATGGCATTCTGCTGATCCTCGATGAGGTGATGTGCGGCATGGGACGCACCGGCACCCTGCATGCCTGCGAGCAGGAGGGGATCGCACCCGACATGATGACCGTCGCCAAAGGGCTAGGCGGCGGCTATGTGCCGATCGGCGCCCTGCTCGTGAACGGCAAGATCGTCGATACCCTCGCCGAAGGCTCCGGCTTTTTCCAGCACGGCCACACCTATATGGGACACCCGCTTTCCTGCGCCGCAGCACTTGCGGTGCAACGCGTGATCCAGCGCGACAACCTGCTCGCCAATGTCCGCGAGATGGGCGCGCATCTCGCCCGGCGGCTCGGCGAGCGCTTCGGCAACCATCCCTTCATCGGCGATGTGCGCGGGCGCGGGCTGTTCCAGGCTGTCGAACTCGTCGCCGATCGCTCAAGCAAGGAGCCCTTCGATCCGGCACGCAAGCTCCACGCCAGGATCAAGCAGCAGGGGATGGAGCGTGGGCTGATGGTCTATCCGATGGGCGGCACCATCGACGGCGCACGCGGCGACCATGTGCTGCTCGCCCCGCCCTTCATCATCGATGCGGCAACGATTGATACCATAGTCGAACGTCTCGGTGATGCGATTGATGCAGCGATCGCGGCATAAGTCGCGGTAAGGTCTTCTAAACCGCCCCCGAGATCATCGGGGCCAAATCAAGGAGCAGGGATATGCTGAAAGCGCGAATGACGTCAGTAGCAATGCTAGCGGCGGCGCTGGCCTTTGCCGGACTTGCCGAACCCGCCGGCGCCCAGCAGAAATTCATCACTATCGGCACGGGCGGCGTCACCGGCGTCTATTATGCCGTGGGCGGCGCGATCTGCCGGCTGATGAACAAGGACCGGCAGACGACTGGCATCCGCTGCTCGGTGGAGTCCACCGGCGGCTCGGTTTTCAATGTCAACGCCATCAAATCCGGCGAGCTGGATTTCGGCCTCTCGCAATCCGACGTCCAGTACAATGCGTCGAAGGGCGAGGCACAGTTCAAGGACGGCGCCATTTCCGACCTGCGCGCCGTGTTCTCGGTGCATCCGGAGCCGTTCACCGTGCTGGCGCGTCCCGATGCGGGCATCACCAAGTTCGAGGATTTCAAGGGCAAGCGCTTCAATGTCGGCAATCCCGGCTCGGGCACGCGCGCCTCGATGGAGCAGCTGCTTCAGCAGATGGGCTGGACGCTCACCGACTTCTCGCTCGCGGCCGAGCTGAAGGCTGATGAGCAGGGCACGGCGCTTTGCGACAATAAGATCGACGGCTTCTTCTATGGCGTCGGCCACCCCTCCGCCGCCATCCAGGACCCGACTACGGCCTGCGGCGCCAAGCTCATTCCGCTGACCGGCAAGGCCGTCGATGCGCTCGTGGCCAAATACCCCTATTACGCCGAGGCGACTATTCCCGGCGGGATGTACAAGAACAATCCGGAGCCGACCAAGACTTACGGCGTGCTCGCCACCGTCGTGAGCTCCGCCAAAGTCTCCGATGACGTGGTCTACACGCTGGTCAAGTCGGTGTTCGAGAACTTCGACGAGTTCAAGAAGCTGCACCCGGCCTTTGCCAATCTCGATGCCAAGGCGATGATCAAGAATGGCCTCTCCGCCCCGATGCATCCCGGCGCGGTGAAGTACTACAAGGAAAAGGGCTGGATGTAATCACTTAGGAGGGGCGGCGCGCCGCCCTTCTCGCCGCCGCGCGAATGCCAGCGGGAAGGAAGCCGCATGACCGACGCGACCACCGAGAATTCCGCTGCAGCCTCGCGTGAGGCGCTCGAGACCCTGGTCGCGGAGGCCGATACCGGTGGTCGCAAGCCGGCCGGTATCGGACGCCGCATTGTCTTTGCGGCAGCGGTCGCCTGGTCGCTGCTCCAGCTGTGGTATGCCTCGCCCCTGCCCTACATGTTCAATATCGGCGTCGTCAATGACGGGCAGGCGCGGATCATCCATCTCGCCTTCGCCTTTTTCCTCGCCTTCACCACCTTTCCGGCGCTGAGGGCCTCTCCGCGCGATCGCATTCCGGTCAGCGACTGGATTTTCGCGCTGCTGGGTGTCGCTGCTGCGCTTTACCTCCTGGTGTTCTATCAGGCGATTGCGCTGCGCCCCGGCCTGCCGACGACCACCGACACCGTGATGTCCGTCATTGGCGTCCTCATGCTGCTGGAGGCGGCGCGCCGCACGGTCGGCCCGGCTCTTGCGGCGATCGCCGCGCTGATGCTCGTCTATATTTTCGCCGGTCCCTGGATGCCGGGGCTGCTCGCGCATAAGGGCGCCAGCCTCTCGCGCGCGGCCTCGCAGATGTGGCTCACCTCGGAAGGGATTTTCGGCGTCGCGCTCGGCGTCTCGACCAGCTTCGTGTTTCTGTTCGTGCTGTTCGGCAGCCTCTTGGAGCGGGCCGGCGCCGGCAACTACTTCATCCAGCTCGCCTTCTCCATGCTCGGTCAGTTCCGCGGCGGGCCGGCCAAGGCCGGCGTCGTCGCCTCCGGCATGATGGGGATGATTTCCGGCTCCTCGATCGCCAACACCGTGACCATCGGCACCTTCACCATCCCGCTGATGAAGCGGGTCGGCTATACGGCGGTCAAGGCTGGGGCGATCGAATGCGCCGCCGGCGTCAACGGCCAGCTGATGCCGCCGGTGATGGGCGCGGCCGCCTTCCTTATCGCCGAATATGTCGGGATCAGCTATGCGGAGGTCGTCAAGCATGCCTTCGTGCCTGCTTTCCTGACCTATGGCGCACTGTTCTATATCGTCGATATTGAGGCCGCCAAGCTCGGCTTGCGCGGCCTGCCGCGCACCCGCGAGGCGCATCTGGCGCTCTCCGCACTGCGCGCTCTCATGCTCATCTGCGGCCTCATCCTCCTCTCGGGCGCCGTCTACTGGGGTATCGGCTGGATCAAGCTGGTGTTCCCCAGTTCGGCGAGCGTCATCCTGGGCGCGGCGCTCATCGCTGCCTATCTCACGCTGATGACCTACAAGGCGCGCCATCCCGACCTGCCGCATGACGATCTGAGTAAAGCGATGGCGCGGGTGCCGGATTTCCTTGAGACCGCGCGTACCGGGCTGCACTTCCTGCTGCCGGTGATCGTGCTGATCTGGTGCCTGATGGTGGAGGAGCTGTCCCCCGGTCTCTCCGCCTTCTGGGGGACGGCCTTCCTCATCGCCATTGTCCTTACCCAGCGTCCGCTGGTGGCGCTATTGCGCGGCGAGGGCCATGCCACTGTCACCGCCGCGCGGCAGGGATGGTCCGATCTGATCGCCGCTTTCGAGAACGCGGCCCGCAATATGACCAGCGTCGGCATCGCCACTGCGACCGCCGGCATCATCGTCGGGACGGTGGCGCTCACCGGCATCGGCCTCGTCATGACCGAAATCGTCGAGCTGGTCTCCGGCGGCAGCCTGATCATCATGCTGATGATGACCGCCGTGATCTGCCTGATCCTCGGCATGGGCATGCCGACGACGGCGAGCTACGTCGTGGTGGCCACTCTCATGGCGCCCGTGGTGGTCGAGCTTGCCGCGCAGAACGATCTTGCCGTGTCGCTGGTCGCGGTGCATATGTTCGTCTTCTATTTCGGGCTGATGGCCGATGTCACACCGCCCGTAGGGCTTGCCGCGTATGCGGCCGCCGCGATCTCAGGCGCCGACCCGGTCAGGACCGGGATCCAGGGCTTCCGCTACGAGATCCGCACCGGGCTCCTGCCGTTCATTTTCATCTTCAATTCCGAGCTGCTGCTGGTCGATATCGGCAGCTTTTCGCACCTTCTCGTCGTCGTCGGCTGCGCGATCGCGGCCATGGCCGCATTCGTCGCTGCAACCCAAGGCTGGCTGCTGACGCGCAACCGCTGGTACGAGACGGCGCTCTTGTTCCTGATCTGCTTCACCCTGTTCCGCCCGGGCTTCTGGCTCGATCGCCTGGCGCCGCCTTTCGAGGATGCTCCGCCCGCCCAGCTCTCGGAGGTCGCGGGCAGCCTGGCGCGGGGGCAGACGCTACGCATCCGCGTTGCCAGCCAGTCGCGGGCAGGCGATGAGGTGAACAAGCTCGTGCGCCTGACCATGGGCGCGGGGGAAACCGGCGCAGAGCGCCTGCGTGCGACGGGTCTCAGCTTGAGCACTCTGGGCGACCAGACGACGGTGCAGACGGTGCGCTTCGGCAGCGAGGCCGCGAAATATGGCCTGGCGCCGGGCGATCAGGTCACCGCCGTGCTCATCCCCACCGACCGGGCGGACCGCTATTGGTTCGCCGTGCCCGCACTCCTCCTGCTCGCCGGCATCGCTGTCCTGCAGCGACGCCGCCAGCCGCTCGTCTCAACCCCCGGAGCCGCCGAACGGAGCCAGGTGCCGACTTAACATTACAGTTCCATTTCCTGCGGTTCTGAATCCATGGATCACCATGATTCGGAGGTCATGGGATGGCTGGTGCGACAAGCGTACCTGAAAGCAACAATGCAACTATAATGTTGGGCCATAAACTCACAAAAGGGATTCACAGTGTGGGCCAACAGTGATTCAAGCTCCTGGGAGGAGCTTGAATGACCCGACGCCGTTACGAACTGACCGATTTCGAATGGTCTATTATTAAGCCGCTTTTGCCGAACAAGCCACGCGGCGTGCCGCGGGCGGATGATCGCAGGTGCTGAACGGCATCTACTGGCGGCTGCGCACCGGCTCGCCCTGGGCTGACATCCCCGAGCGCTACTGCCCAGCCACCACATGCGGCAACCGCTTCCGGCGCTGGGCCAAGATCGGCGTCTGGGACCGGATTTTCGAAGCGGTGTCGAAGGCTTATGACGGCGACCTGCAGATGATCGACTCATCCTCGATCCGCGTCCATCAGCATGGCGCGAATGTCAAAAAAGGGGGCCTGCGGCGCCAGATGCCGGCTCCGGGCGTGTCGATGTCGCCCGATGCATGGGGCGCTCGCGCGGCGGACTGACCACCAAGATCCACGCTCTCGTCGACACCAACGGCCTGCCGATCTTGCTCAAGCTGACGGAAGGCCAGGCCCATGACGGCAAAAGCGCCGCCGATATGCTGGACAGGCTCGGCCCCGGCCAGGTTCTGCTGGCCGATCGCGCCTATGACAGCAACGCCCTGCGCCAGACGGTGGCGGACCAAGGCGTCTGGGCCAACGTCCAACCCAGGTCCACGCGCGTGAAGAAGCTCGCCTTCAGTCCTTTCCTCTACCGCTACCGCAATCTGGTCAAGCGCTTCTTCAGCAAGCACTTCAGAGCCATCGCAACCCGCTTCGAAAAGCACAACGCCAACTATCTCGCCGCCGTGAAGCTCGCCGCAGTTCGCATCTGGATGCGGTTTTATGAGTCGGTGACCTAACATAGCGCGATTCTGGTTCATCACCGGCCCGCAATCCTGGAACCCGATTGTCCGCCAGCTTATCGCCGCGAGGCAGCTCGGCATCGCCGACGCCGCCCGCGCTCATGCCATGATGGCCATGGCAACGGCTGATGCTTTCATCGCGGTCTTCGACGCCAAATACCACTATAATTTCTGGCGTCCGATCACGGCCATCGAGGTGACGCTGCCCAAGCCGATGACCTCGGGCGCGAAAGCGGGTGGCCGCTTCGGCAAGCAGGACTTCGTCTATATCGCCGCCGAGGACGTCTATCGCTGCCCGGCCGGTGAGACGCTCGTATACCACTATACCAATGTGGAGCACGGCCTAACCTTACGGCGCTACTGGACGAATGTGTGCGGCGAATGCGCGATCAAGCACCGATGTACAACCGGGGTGGAACGGCGCATCACCCGATGGGAGCACGAGCATATTCTCGAAGCCGTGCAGCGGCGTCTCGACGCCAACCGCCAAGCCATGCGCCAGCGGCGTGAGACCGTCGAGCATCCGTTCGGCACGCTGAAGATGCGCATGGGCGCGACGCATTTCCTGATGAAGCGCTTGCCCAAGGTCGCCGGCGAAATGGCGCTGCACGTCCTCGCCTACAACTTCACCCGCGTGATGAATCTCATCTGCGTGAAACCGTTCATTGCCGCGATGAGAGCGTAAAGGAGCGGACGCGCTCTCGTGCCGTACAATGAGCCTGCCACATCGCCTTGGGCGGCCTCAGGCGAGCCCATGGCGCGACATTGCTGCTCAGGCACGAAAACTGCGCGAAATTTGCCTCGCCCGCCCAGCTCTCTGGCGATCTCAGGCCGCGCCAAGCGTTTTAACGCAACCAAGAGCCATTGCGATCATTTGCATAACCCAGTTTTCAAAAATAATGGCTTGCGCTCGGTTCAGCCTGTCGTGCAAGTTGGAAGGATCCGATCGGACGCGTTAAGCGCTCGTCGGCCGCGCATGTAAGCCTGCGGGCTGCAGCCCATGTCGGTGCGGAAGGCATACACGAAAGCCGAGGTCGAGCCGTAGCCGAGTTCCATGGCGGTACGGGTGACGTCCAGGCCGCCACCTAGTAGCTCGATCGCCTTGAACAGTCGCAACCGGCGGCGCCAGGATCGCAAGCTCAGGCCCATCTCCGCCTCGAAGCGGCGGGTGAGCGTTCGCTCCGACATCCCAAGTTCGCGCCCCCAAGCTTGCGTCCCGCGCGGATCGGCCGGGTCGGCATAGAGCGTTTCGCACAGCCCTGTGAGGGTTGATCCTCCCCGTGGCCACGGCAGCGCGCCCGGCAGGGGACGGGCACGCCGCAGCTGATCGAGGATCAAGCTCGTCACCCGGCCGATATAGCCGTCGCGATCCTCCTCTCCTTCGATCGCGGTCGCCTCGACAATGAGGGCCTTCAGCAGCGGGGCGACAGCGAACACGGTTGGACTGTCCGGGAGACCGCGGCCAGCTTCCTCTGCGATCCATAGGCTGCGGAACTCTGCCCCGAGCAGGGATCCAACCCTGTGGCGCAGGCCAGTCGGCAGCCAGACGGCCTGCTCTGGCGAGATGACGAAGGAACTGCCCTCGACTGCCACCGTCAGCACGCCGGCTATCGCGTAAACCATCTGGCTCCAGCGATGTGAATGCTCCGGGAAGTAGTGCCGCGGCGGGATGGATTGCGCCCGCACCGTCATAGGCTGTGGCGGCGCAGTACCAGGCGGCGCCTCAATAGGCTCCCATGCCATGTCCAGCCTCCAATATGGCTGTTATTCTACATAATTTGGCAGTTTATCCAAATACGGGTGTAAGGCTATCCCTTATAAATAGCTGGAGGCGAGCTCAAATCCCGGCCGCCTTCAGCGTTAGGACCCTGTCATGAGCCGTTTCGACAGCCGCGGCCTGCCCATCTCGACAAACTCCGATTTCGCGGCGGAACGCTACCGGCACGGGGTGGACCTGCTCCTTTCAGCTTGGCCAGGCGCTGCGGAAGTCCTGGAAGATGCTATTGCTGCAGATCCGGATTTCGCGCTTGCCCACGCGGCACGTGCGCGCCTGCATGGCATCCGTGCCGAATTGGCCAAGGCGAGGGCGCGGATCGCGACGGCGGAAGACATTGTTGCGCGTCGCGGGACCGAGCGGGAGCAAGGTCATGTGCAGATCCTGTCCCTTGCCATCAATGGGCAGCCAGCAAAAGCGCTGGAGCGGACGCTGGCTCATGTCGAAGCGTGGCCGCGGGACATCGTGATCTTCTCGTTACCTCTTGGCGCTTTCGGCCTCTTCGCCTTCTCGGGGATGGCCGACCACGATCAAGCGCGCGTGGATCTTTGCGAGCGCCACGCCCCACACTTTGACGCCAATGATTGGTGGTTCCTCACCTATCGGGGCTGGGCTCATGCCGAGAACGGTAACGTGACCTTTGGCCGCGACATCGCCCAGCGCGCGCTCGATCTGCGGAGAGCCAACGCGAACGCAGCGCACGCGCTCTCGCACGCGATGTATGAGGGCGGCGCCGGCCAGGATGCCGAGAAGCTCATCGCTGAGTGGCTGCCGGGCTACGACCGCGCCGGAACGCTGCACGGCCACATCGCCTGGCATGCCGCGCTTGGGGCGCTGGAGCGGGGCAATTCCGAGCAGGCGCTCGCGATCTATGCGGACGACATACAGCCGTCGGTTTCGGCGGGAATGCCGGTGAATGTGGTCAGCGACACCGCCTCATTCCTTTGGCGCCTTCAGGCCTATGGCCATACCGTGCCAGCCGGGCTGTGGGAGGCGGCAGCGGGGTATTCGGGAGCTTATTTCCACAAGGCCGGGTTTCCCTTCGCCGATATCCATATGGCCATCCTGGCAGCGGCGACCGGTGATAAGGCCGCCGTCGAACAGCGCGTTACGGCGCTGACCGGGCTGATCGAGACGGGCTCTCTGCCGGCCGGGCCGGTGGTGCCGGCGATCTGCCGCGCCGCTCTCGCATTCGCGGCGGAAGATTACGCCGGCTGCGTTCGCATCCTAGAGCCGGTTGCCGCGGACGTTGTGCGCATCGGTGGGAGCGGCGCCCAGCGCGAGATGATCGAGGACATGCTTCTCCTGGCCCTAATGCACAGTGGCGAGGCGGCGAAGGCCACCGCCCTTCTCGACCGTCGCCTCCACCGCCGCCCATCGCCGCGCGACATGCGCTGGCGCGGTTTGCTCGCAGCTTAAGGATATCCATGTCACACTTTGATGCTGCCGCCGGGCTCGGACCCGCAGTCCGCTCCGGGAATTCCGACGTATGGAGGCTTGCTGTCGCGCAGGCGCTCGCCGGAGCCAACGCCGCGGTCGTGTACGCAACCGGCGCGATCGCCGGCAACACTCTAGCCCCTACCAGCGTATTGGCCACCGTGCCGATCTCCTTGTTTGTCGTCGGGATGGCCGCTTGCACATTGCCGGCGGGAAGCATCGCCCAACGCCATGGCCGCCGCTTAGCTTTCCTGGCAGGCACTGGATGCGGCGTGCTCGCCGGACTGCTGGCCGCCCTGGGCGTCGTGCTCGGCTGGTTCTGGCTATTCTGTGCGGCGACATTTTTCGGTGGAGCCTATGCCGCCGTGGTCCTCTCGTTCCGCTTCGCCGCCGCCGACTGCGTTGCGCCGGAGCGGCGCCCGCGCGCATTGTCCGCGGTAATGGCCGGCAGCGTGTTCGCCGGGATCATCGGTCCCCAGCTCGTCACCTACACGATGCACCTGTGGCAACCCCACCTGTTCGCGGCGACCTTTCTGGCGCAGGCGGCTGTCGCAGCAGTGTCCGCACTCGTCCTGCTCGGCGTACGGGTGCCGATGCCGACGGTGGCCGAACGCTTGGTGCCATCGTTCGGCAACCCCGGTTCATCGCAAGCCGATTCTTGGTCGCCTGGGAGAAGTCGTCTCTATTGTTGTTTCTGCCATCGGCGCGGGTTGCTTGGAGTAGTCCCCGTCGGGGGGCTGACGGCCGCCTCAGCACATGCGCCGAATAGCCACTTGGCTGACTTCTTAGGATGGAATGCTACAGGCCTTTTTCCGTCTCGTGCCTACACAGTGCCTATTTTCTGGGACGGCCTGTCACAACGTCTCTGGAATTTAAGACGCAAGCCGTTGATAATAAGCTTCTTTTTTTGGTGAGCCCAGAAGGATTCGAACCTTCGACCTACTGATTAAAAGTCAGTTGCTCTACCGACTGAGCTATGGGCTCTGACCTTGACACGCGTGGATCAAACCTCGTCCGAGAGGAGCAAAGCGCGTGCACATGATGGAGATGATGGCATATCGGGTAACATAGTGCGGCTTCAGAATCCACCTCAATTCGGCTGATGATGCGGGCAATGTCGCAGCGGGGCGCCATTGCGGCGGATGTGCAGCGGCGGCGGGCGGCCGTATTCGGGCTCACGGGAGGCCGAGGCCCGAGGCCGGCATCGATCTCGATGACTTCGTCTCGCGAAGAGAAGGCACCGATCTCAGCGAGAAAGCCGGGATTTCAGCGAGCGAAGCTGGGGAGGTTGCGCGGCGCCGCTCTCGCGTCAATGGAAATCGCGGCTTTTCAGCTTCATGATCTGCGCCGCATCGCGGGGCCGGCGTCCGTCATCGCCGCTGCCGCTTGAGACCTCATCGCCCCGGCCGAAGCGCAGTGAAAAACGCTCCGCACCCTCATGCAGGCGGTAAATCTCGCGCGACCAGTCATGCAGCGACTTGGCGACCACATGGATCACCCCATCCTCGTTCTGCATAATGCCGGTGCAGGCAAGCAGCTTGCCGCCGAACACGGCCTTGCGGAATTTCTCGGCAATTGAGGACCACACGATCAGATTGGCGGTGCCGGTCTCGTCTTCAAGGGTGATGAAGATCGTGCCGCTGGCGGTTGCGGGACGCTGGCGGAAGAGGACCAGGCCGGCGATGGTGACGCGGCGATTGTTCTGCATGCTGCGCAGCGCCGCAGCTGTGACCACGCCTTTGCGGGTCAGATCGGGGCGCAGGAACGCCATCGGATGCCGCTTCAGGGACAAGCCGAGCGCAGCGTAGTCCTCAGCGACCGATTGGCTATCGGGCATAGGCGGGAGGGGCATGCGAACGACCGGGGGAGAGACCGCGGCGAACAGCGGCAGCGTATTCTCCTTCAGCCCCATTACGGTCCAGAGCGCCTGCCGGCGGCTGAGCCCCATCGAGCCGAAACCATCGGCCTGCGCCAGGGCCATCATCGCCGAGCGGGGTAGGCCGGTTCGATGCATCAGCTCGGCGGGCGAGGCAAAGCCTTCCCCGCGCGCCGCGATCAGCTTCTCGCTTTCCGCTTTTTTCAGTCCCGAAACCAGGCGGAAGCCGAGCCGCAGCGCTGGGCGGTCTGCTTCTCCTGGCTCAAGCGTATGATCCCAGGCGCTGTGATTGACATCGACCGGCAGGATGCGCACCCCATGCTCGCGCGCATCGCGGATCAGCTGGGCGGGCGCGTAAAATCCCATAGGCTGACTGTTGAGCAGCGCGGCGCAGAACACATCAGGATAGCGCCATTTGATCCAGGCGCTGACATAAACCAGTAGCGCAAACGAGGCGGCATGGCTTTCCGGGAAGCCATAAGTGCCGAAGCCCTCGATCTGCTTGAAGCAGCGCTCGGCGAATTCTTTGTCTATGCCGTTCTTCGCCATCCCGCTGATGAACTCGTCGCGGAACGTGTGAATGGTGCCGACCTTCTTGAAGGTCGCCATGGCCCGGCGTAGCTGGTCGGCGCGGTCTGGCGTGAAGCCGGCGCCGGTAATGGCGATCTTCATGCACTGCTCCTGGAACAGCGGCACGCCGAGCGTCTTCTCCAGAATGGGCTTCAAGGCCTCGCTCGGAAAATCCCATTTTTCCAGTCCTTTCCGGCGGCGCAGATAAGGATGCACCATATCGCCCTGGATTGGCCCGGGACGAACGATGGCCACTTCCACCACCAGATCATAGAATTTTTCCGGCTTCAGCCGCGGCAGCATGGTCTGCTGGGCACGGCTTTCCACCTGGAACACGCCGATCGAATCCGCCCGGCTCAGCATCTCATAGACGCCGCGCTGCTCCTTGGGGATGTTGGCGAGGGTCAGCTCGTCGCCGTAATGCTGCTTGATGAGCGCAAAGGCCTTGGCGATGGCGGTAAGCATGCCGAGCGCCAGCACATCCACCTTCAGCATTCCGAGCGATTCGATGTCGTCCTTGTCCCAGGAGATCATGGTGCGCTCGTCCATTGCCGCGTTCTCGACGGGAGCCATTTCGTCGAGCCGGCCGCGGGTGATGACGAAGCCGCCTGGGTGTTGGGACAGATGCCTGGGAAAGCCGATCAGCTCGCGGGAGAGCGCGATGGCCAGTCGGAGGCGCTTGTCGCCGGGGTCGAGGCCGTTCTCGGTAAGCGCGGCCGGATCGATGCCCTCCACGCTCCAGCCCCAGACCGAGCCAGCCAGTGCCGCGGTTACGTCGGGCGAGAGGCCGAGCGCTTTGCCGACCTCGCGGATCGCGCCGCGGGTGCGGTAGCAGATCACGGTGGCCGTCAGCCCGGCGCGGTGTCGTCCGAAGCGCTGATAGATATATTGAATGACCTCCTCGCGCCGCTCATGCTCGAAATCGACGTCGATATCGGGCGGCTCGCCGCGCGAGGTGCTGATGAAGCGCTCGAACAGCGTGTTGCCGAGGGCAGGATCGACGCCGGTAATACCCAGTACATAGCAGACCGCGGAATTCGCCGCCGAGCCGCGTCCCTGGTTGAGGATGCCTTTGCTGGTGGCGTATTGAACGATGTCCTGCACGGTGAGGAAGAACGGCGCGTATTTTAGCTCGCCGATCAGGTTCAGCTCTTTTTCGAGCTGTTCCTTCACATGCGGCGGGACGCCGCCTGGATAGCGCCAGGCGGCGCCCTCCCAGGTCAAGCGGGTGAGCCGGTCCTGCGGCGCTTCGCCGTCGGGAGCGATTTCCTCAGGATATTCATATTTCAGCTCCTCCAGGTCGAATTTGCAACGCTGGGCGATCTCCGTACCGCTGTACAGCGCCTGTGGGTAATCAGCGAATAACCGCGCCATTTCCTGTGGGGATTTGAGATGCCGCTCGGCATTGGCCTCCAAACGGAAGCCGGCGTCGTCGATGGTGCAGGTATGGCGGATGCAGGTGAGAACATCCTGTAAACACCGGCGCTGGGGCACGTGATAGAGCACGTCATTGGTGGCGAATAGCGGTAGGCCCAGGCTGTCGCCGAGATGGGCCAGATGGGCCATGCGTTTGGCATCGTCATGGGCAAAGCGGCGGCTGAGCGCGAGATAGGCGCGCCTGTGGAAATCCTCTTTCACCCGGGCTAGGGCATGCCTGAAGCTCTCGTCGATTTCCCGGGGCGCCAGCACAGCGACGATCTGGCCTTCGCCGAATTCGAGGAGGTCCTCGTAATCAAGCAGGCACTCACCTTTGACGGCGCGGCGCTTGCCAAGCGTCAAGAGGCGGGTGAGGCGGCCATAGGCGGCGCGGTCGCTCGGATAGCACAGGAGGCTTGGCGTGCGCCCGCGGAAATCCAGCCGGCAGCCGACCACCAGGCGCAAGCCCACCTCCCGGGCGGCGAGATGAGCACGCACCATGCCAGCAAGTGAATTGCGGTCGGTGATGCCGATTGCGGCAATGCCGAGCTCGGCGGCGCGCAGCACCAGCTCATGCGGATGCGATGCCCCGCGCAGGAAGCAGAAATTGGTGGTCGCCTGCAGCTCGGCATAGGCAGGCGGTTTCATGCCAGGAACCCATGAATGAACCAGCGCGGGGGCGGCGCGCCGTCGCGGTAGAGCCCCTCGCGATAGACCCAGAAGCGTGCCCCGCTCTCATCCTCGATGCGGTAATAATCGCGGATCTCGCGGGGCGCTGCGGCGTCCTCGGTGTCCCACCATTCCGGGGCGATGCGCTCCGGTCCTTCCGCGCGGCGCACGCGGCGCAGCACCCGTCGCCAGCGGAATTGCCGGGGCGGATGATCGGGCACCGAGGCAATCACCTCAATAGGCTCGGGCCGCGAGAGCAGCCGGATCGGCCGCGCGCAGCCGTTCTGCCAATTGCGTCGCGACGGCTCCGCGAGAGGCGCAGTGCGGGTGACGGAGCGCTCGGGCACATGGCTTTCCGCGAGCGCACAGCGCCAGACATTGCCAAAACCCAGCCGGTTGCCGAGCCGGTCGACCAGCGGAGCGATGGCAGTGAGACTGCCCTGGCGGTGATTCATAGCAATCTGCTGCTCCGGCAAAGCCTCCACCCGGCTGGCCCGCAGGGTGACCACCTCGATGCCAAAGCCGGGATCGATGGTTTCGAGTTTTGCGGCCAGCAGCTTGGCAATGCTCTTCGCGTCACGGTTTGCCATCGAGGTGGCAATCGCAATGCGCTGGATGGAATTGTCCGCGCCGAAGAAGCGGGCTTCGAAGCGCTTGCCGCCCTGACCCGCTTCGGCAAAACGCCGGCAGAGCCTATCCGCGAGCGCTTCCAGCGCACGCTGCAGATCCTGCGGTGTCTGGATGAAATCAGGAAAGGCGAGGGATTCGAACCAGGGTGCTGGCGGACGCATAAAGGCGACCGTTTCGGCCACATCACCGAAGGCCTGATCGAGGCGTAAGAGCAGGTCGTCGAACCGGGAGGGCAGCTCGGCGCGGGGCAGAGCCAGCACATCGCCGATGGTCTTCAAGCCAAGGCGGCGCAGGCCTGCCAACGTCTCCGCGCTGAGGCGCAGACATCCGAGCGGCAGTTCGGAGAGAAGATCGCGATGGCCGCCGGCTGGAAGAATATGATAGCGCTGCGTCCGCCGTGCGAAGGCCCAGGCCGCGCCGAACGTGTCGGCAATGGCCGCCCGACAGGGAATGCCGCGCCGCTCGAGCTGGTCCAACAGGGTTTCGAGGAGCCGCCGCTCGCCGCCCCAGACCGCCGCGCAGCCGGTGATGTCGAGCCACAGGCCATTCGGCAGATTCGCCGCGGTCGAGGGCGTGAAACGCTGCGCCCAGCGGCTGAGGGCGGTAAGGGCAGCTTCGTCGGCATCGTGGTCGCTGGCAACCGCGACGAGCTCCGGCAGGATGGCCTTGGCGTCGGTGAGACGCTGGCCTGGCATGATGCCGCGTGCATGGGCGGCAGCGTTGATGGCCGTCACCAGCCGCTTACTGCCTTGCGTTGCAACGATTGCTAGTGGCTTACCCGGCGCGGCGCAGTCCGGCGTGGCTAAGCACAGCCTCGTGATCGGCCAGTTTGGCAACCAGACGCAGATCACCCGTTTCATCGCTCCACTCCACGAGAAAAGAGGCCGGCATTCCGCCCCGGCAATAGAGGAGATCGAGCCGCCAGCGCGGCGGCCCGAGACCGGGCTCCGACGGTTCGGTCGGGGCGAAATGAATGCGCCAGCGCGTCGTGGCGGCGGAGCCTTGGGCTTTCCGGCGTAAGGCAGCGCCATGGAACTGGCGGCGCAGAATTAGGCCGGTTGCGCCGGAGCGCTCACAGATAAGATGCAACCGCCGGCTTTCGGTCAGCGTGACCCTGGAGACCTCACCGATTGCAGCGATGATGCCCCGCGTGCGCAGCGCCTCCTCCAGCGCGGCAAGCACTTCCTTGTCATTCGGGCAACGGCAGAAGATCACCCGGTCCGCATCAAGGCCGAAGCTGGCAAGGCGCGGCGGGAATGGCGGTTCCTGCCGCACCGCCCAAAGGATCATGCCGGGGGCGCAGCGCGCGAGAAGCGCCGCGGCAAAGCCGGATGCGGCCGCGCCGGTTTCGGTATCCCATGTTACCCCCTCGATCTCATGGATAGAGCCAGTAGACAGGCCTTCCGGCAGAAAGCGCTCGCCTTCCGGAAACGAGGTCTCGCCGAAACGCGCTGAAGCGGTATGTCCGGCCAATGCTGTCCCCGTCGCAATACGGCCAACCTGTTCGCGCAGCCGCGCGATTTTCATTTTTCGGATGTGGCTCATGAAACGATCTCGGCTTTTGTTCCTATTTTGTTCTTATTGGAGACAGAGTCAAGCCGACTTTTTAGTCTTAAAGGCCAATCAGATAAGCAAATCGGAATAGGACGGCCGCCCGTGCATGAAGAGGGTAGCAGCCGCTTATGCCAGAACCGGCCTTCGCCTCATGTACCGAGGAACACGGCCTTGATAAAGCTGCGGTAAAGCATCACCTGCTGCGTCAGAGCCTCTCTCTCCCGCACCACTTTGGAAAGAATGATGCCACCGTCGACCACGGCCGGAATCATGTCCGCGAGCGCGTCGAGATCGACCTCGATGCGGGGCGGATAACGCTCAGCGATCATCTCCAGCCGCTCGCGGAAGCGGCGGCGCCAGCGCAGCACGCCCTCGCGGTTCAACTCGCGTACCTCGCGGTTGAAAAGCTGGTCCTGATAGCAATAAGAAGCGACGAGACATCCAGGATGCGCTTCCGGCAAGTCGCCCATCATTTCGGCAAACAGTTTCAGCCAGATGAGAAAGCCGTGCAGCGGGTCTTCGTGCAACTCGTCGGCTCTCGCGAAGAGCTGATCGAACAGCACCTCCTCGCGTTCGAGATAGCGCACGAGCAGCGCCTTGGCGAGCTCGCTCTTGTCCTTGAAATGATAGAAGAAGCCGCTCTTGGTGATACCGGCCCCGGCGATCAGCTCCTCGATCGAGGTGGCCGCGAATCCCTTCTCCAGCACCGCGGTCTCGGCGAGATCGAGCAGCCTCTCGCGTGTGTCGGCGCCCCGCCGGGGCGCAATGTCGGAGAGAGTCATGACGCAACCAAGGACGAACTGTACCGGAAGTATAGTTGACGCCTTTCCGATATGCCAGCTTTCGGCCGGGTATTCTTCTTCGCACAGTAAGCCTCTGATCGGGCTTAGAATTGGCAATCCTCCATGCCATGCACCATGGGTTCTCTAGAAAGCATGAACTCCTTGGGTCATTCTCCCCTCAACACGTAAGGGCAATTTAGTCAGGGATGATGATCATGAGCAAATATCAAACGCAGCTGCCCCAGCTTGGCAGCAAGCTGTTCCTCTCCGATGGCGGTCTGGAGACCACCCTCATCTTCCACCATGGCATCGAGCTGCCGAGCTTTGCCTCGTTTGATCTGATGCGCACTGAGGCTGGCAAGGAGACGCTGCGCGCCTATTACGAGCGCTATATCGCCATCGCCAAGGCTCATGGGGTCGGCTTCATTCTGGATGGGCCGACCTGGCGGGCGAGTCCGGATTGGGGCGACAAGCTCGGCTATTCGCGCGAGGCGCTGAAAGTCATCAACCGGGAATCGGTGGAGATGCTGCACGAGCTGCGCCAGGCCCACGAAAATGCCGCAACGCCGATTGTGGTCAGCGGCTGCATCGGTCCGCGCGGGGATGGCTATGATCCGGGCCAGATCATGAGTCCCGAGGAAGCTGAGCGCTATCACGCCGAACAGATCGGCTGGCTGGTTGAGACCGGGGTCGACATGATCAGCGCCTACACCATCACCAATATTCCGGAGGCGATCGGCATCACCCGCGCGGCGCAGCAGCTCGGGCCGCCGGTGATGATCTCCTTCACGCTCGAGATCGATGGCAAGCTGCCGACCGGCGATACGCTTCGGGCGGCAATCGAGATGGTGGATGCAGCGACCGGGAGCGCGCCGGCCTATTACATGATCAACTGCGCGCACCCGACGCATTTCGCCGACATGCTCGGCGAGGGCGGCGCATGGCTGAGGCGGCTGCGCGGCATCAAGGCAAACGCGTCGAAACGCAGTCACGCCGAACTCGATGCCGCGCCCGATCTCGATGACGGCGATCCGCTGGAATTGGGTGCGGAATATCACGATCTATTGCACCGGCATGGCCAGATCACTGTCGTGGGCGGCTGCTGCGGCACCGATCACCGCCACGTCGAGGCGATCACCCATGCCTGCAGGCATGATCGCGCGGCGTAAGAACAGCCGGCTGGAGCTGCACCGCAGCTCCAGCCTACCAGATGCCCGGAAACCAGCGCCAACGCACCCGCGCGGCATAGTCGCGATAGCCGGGCAGCTCCGCTTTCAGCTGTGCGTCCTCGATCAGGGTGCGGTAGAGCAGCATGAACAGCGCCGGCGCGAACACCAGCTCGGAAGCCCAAGAGCCGAGCGCGAGGCCGCTCCCCAGCACGATTGCGATGGCGCCGGTATAGCCGGGATGGCGAATGAAGCTGTAGGGCCCGCTCGTGATCAGGCGGTGACCACGCTCGGTCTGAATGCGCGGAATCGAGGAGAAGAACGGGTTGACCCGCATGCCCCAGAAGAACAGGAGAAAACCGAAGCTCAACAGGATAAAGCCCACGGTCTCAAGCCAAACCGGCACGGTGTCGGTCCAATGGAAGCGGCGGTCAAGACCGGCCACGATCCAATGCAAGAGCGGAACCAGCGCAACCGGAATATAGGCCGGGCTCATCGGCTTGCCGCCGGGGCGTGCGCGCTCGGCAAGGAGCTCTGGATCGATGCCAAGCACGCCGGCTGCCATGACTAGGGCGTTGATGGCGACATAGATCCAGAATTCGGCGATGTCCAGCCTGCCCGCCGGCACGAACAGCGCCGCCGCGAGCATAGCGAGGATAATGGCGGAACGGATGATGATTTTCGACGGGCGCTCCATGCGCTTCTATAGCGCTGCGACGCGGCACAATGAAGGGCATAAGCGTCGCGTTGCCGCTGCTGCGCGGGCATCAGCTCGGCGGCATCGTCGCCCACATCTGGGCATGCATGCCGCGGGTTTCGGGAAGGCTTGCCGTGCCCGTCTTATCGAGATGCCGCAGCAGGCTTTGCTTGATATCGGCGATGAGGCCTGGGCCTTCATAGATCAGCCCGGTGTAGAGCTGGATCAGTAAGGCACCTGCCTGGAGCTTGGCGAGCGCCGCTTCGCCGGAATCGATGCCGCCCACGCCCACAAGGGGCAACCGGCCTTCGGTCTGCAGGTAAACGCGCGCGAGCATGCGGGTGGCCCGCTGGAACAGCGGCCGCCCCGACAACCCGCCGGCCTCGCTGCGATAGGCGCTTTGCGTAACGGTGTCGCGCGCAATCGTGGTGTTGGTGAGGATAGCGCCGTCGACCTCATGTGCCATCAGCATTTCCACGATCGCAGGCAGGTCGTCATCGTGAAGGTCCGGGGCGAGCTTGACCAGCACCGGGCGCCGGAGGTGGCCGGCGGCGGTGAGGTCATCGCGCTCGGCCATGACGCGGCTGAGGAGCGCGCCGAGCCGGTCCGGCGCCTGCAGATCGCGCAGACCCGGCGTGTTCGGGGAGGAGATGTTGACGGTGAAATAGTCGGCGACGCCGATAAAGGTGCGCAGGCCCGAAACATAATCCTCAATCGGGTCGGCGCTGTCCTTGTTGGCCCCGATATTGACGCCGACAATGCCCGCGGGCCGGTTGGCAAGTCGCGCCAGGGCAGCTGCATGGCCGCCACTGTTGAAGCCGAGCCGGTTGATGACCCCGCGCTCGCGGATCAGCCGGAATACACGCGGCTGCGGATTGCCGGGCTGGGGACGGGGCGTCACTGTGCCGATCTCCGTAAAGCCGAACCCTAGCGCAAGCAGCGCCGCCGGCACGCGCGCGTCCTTGTCGAAGCCTGCCGCCATGCCGATCGGGTCCGGAAAATCGAGGCCGAAGACGGTCTGCCTCAGGCGAGGATCGTCGGGACTGGCGCGCAGGTGAATGCCCCGCTCCAGCGCGCGCAGGCTGATTTCGTGAGCGCGCTCCGGGTCGAGGAACAAGAGGCCGGACTGCGCGATACCGAGCAGGCCGCCAATCATGGCTGAGCCTGGTGCGGAATGATGTGCTGTCCGGCGGCATCCCGCCTCAAAGGTGCGACCCACATCGCCGCGGATGTGTCCAGCGCGCCATAGAGATGCGGGAACAGGTCGCCGCCGCGCGAGGGCTGCCATTTCAGGGCGTCGCCAAGCGCCTCCGCCTCGACGGCAATTAGGACGAGATCGTCGCGCCCGGCGAAATGCTTGCCGAGCGTGCCCGGAAGCTGGGCCGCGGTCGAGAAGTGGATGAAGCCGTCAAGGCGGTCATCGGCCGAGCCGTCGTAACGGCCTGCGGCCTGCGCCTTGGCCCATTCCGCCTCACCGCAGATTTTGTAGATGGTCGTCATTCCAGCTCTTCAGCCGAGGCCGGCACTTGCGCGTTTGCGTCAGTCGCCCAGGAGGAAATCGCGAAGGGCGATGGCATGATTGTGCGTTTCATCGCGCGAACCATACACCAGCGTGACGCGGCCGCGCGCCAGATATTGCTGCAACTCGGCGAGGACGTCGGCATTGGCGGCAAGCTCGGCGCGGTAGCGCCGCTTGAATTCCTCCCAAAGCTCCGGCCGATGGTCATACCATTTCCGCAGCGCTGTGCTGGGCGCCACATCCTTGAGCCATGTCGCCGCGAGACTCTCGCGCGAAATCCCGCGCGGCCAAAGCCGATCAATCAGGATACGCTGGCCATCGTCATCGCTCGGCGGAAGATACGCCCGCTTGATTCTGATCTCGTGCGCTTCAGGCATGACTGGCTCCCACCTGCTCGCGCCTGCCGGATTAAGCGGCTTTCGCCGCTGGCGCAGCCAGCTCGGCGAGGCGCCGGACCAGGTTGCGCGTGGCCTTCAGACGCTCCTCGGTATCATCCCAGTCGGCCTTGAACACCAGCTTATGGTCCTTCTGCATCTTCACCACGCCGTCATGCTCGGTGATGAACTGCACGAGGCCTTGCGGATTGGCGAAGGTGTTGCCGCGGAAGGCGATGACCGCGCCCTTCGGGCCGGCCTCGACCTGGGCAATGCCGGCCTTGCGGCAATAGCCCTTGATCTGCACGACGGCGAGCAGGTGCTTGACTTCGGTCGGCAGCGGGCCGAAGCGGTCGACCAGCTCGGCTGCGAACGGCTCGATCTCCTCGCGCTCCTTGAGCGTGGAAAGGCGCCGGTAAAGGCCGAGCCGCACCTGGAGATCGGCGACATAGGTCTCGGGGATGAGCACGGCTGAGCCGACATTGATGGTCGGCGACCACTGGTCGTCGGCTTGGGCTTCGGCGCCGCCCTCGCGCAGGGACGCTACCGCCTCCTCCAGCATCGACTGATAGAGCTCGAAGCCGACCTCGCGGATATGGCCGGACTGCTCCTCGCCGAGCAGGTTGCCGGCGCCGCGAATGTCGAGGTCGTGGCTGGCAAGCGTGAAGCCCGCGCCCAGGCTGTCGAGCGAGTTCAGCACCTTGAGCCGCTTGTCGGCGGCGGGCGTCAGCTTCTGGTTCGGCGGGATGGTGAACAGGGCATAGGCGCGGATCTTGGCCCGGCCGACGCGGCCGCGAAGCTGATAGAGCTGGGCAAGGCCGAACATGTCGGCGCGGTGCACGATCAGTGTGTTGGCACTGGGTATATCGAGGCCGGACTCCACGATGGTGGTCGAGAGCAGGACGTCGAACTGGCGGTCGTAGAACGCCGCCATCACGTCCTCGAGCTGGCTGGAAGCCATCTGGCCATGCGCGATGGTGAATTTCAGCTCCGGCACACGCTCGCGCAAGAAGGCCGCGATCTCGTCGAGGTCGGAAATGCGCGGGCAGACATAGAAGGTCTGGCCGCCACGATAGCGCTCGCGCAAGAGAGCTTCGCGCAAGGTCACGGGATCGAACGGGGTGATGAAAGTTCGCACTGCCAGGCGGTCGACCGGTGGCGTCGCAATGACCGACATTTCGCGCACGCCGGTGAGGGCGAGCTGCAGCGTGCGCGGGATCGGCGTCGCGGTGAGGGTGAGCACATGCACGTCGGCCTTGAGCTGCTTCAGCCGCTCCTTATGCGACACGCCGAAATGCTGCTCCTCGTCGATGACGAGCAGGCCAAGATCGGCGAATTCGACGCCCTTGGCCAGCAGCGCATGTGTGCCGACCACGATGTCGACCTGGCCAGATTTCAGCCCTTCCCTGACCGCGCTCATGTCTTTCGCCGGGACGAGCCGCGAGGCCTGGGCGATCTTCACCGGAAAGCCTTTGAAGCGCTCCATGAAGGTGTTGAAGTGCTGGCGGGCGAGCAGCGTCGTTGGCACCACCACGGCCACCTGCTTGCCGTTCATCACCGCGATGAATGCCGCGCGCAGCGCCACCTCGGTCTTGCCAAAGCCGACGTCGCCGCAAATCAGCCGGTCCATCGGCCGGCCGCGGGCGAGATCCTCGATCACCGCCTCGATCGAGGAGAGCTGGTCGTCAGTCTCCTCATAGGGGAAGCGGGCGCAGAACTCGTCATAGAGCCCTTCCGGCGGGGTGAGGACCGGGGCTTCCTTGTGCTCGCGCTGGGCGGCCACCTTGATCAGGCTGTCGGCGATGTCGCGGATGCGCTTCTTCAGCCGCGCCTTGCGCGCTTGCCAGGCCGCGCCGCCGAGCCGGTCGAGATTGGCGCCCGCCTCGTCCGAGCCGTAGCGGGTCAGCAGCTCGATATTCTCGACGGGCAGGAACAGCTTGTCGCCGCCTTGATATTCGAGCTCCAGGCAATCATGCGGCGCGCCGGCTGCGGTGATTGCCTGCAGCCCTAAGAACCGGCCGATGCCGTGATCGGCATGGACCACCAGGTCGCCGGGCGAGAGCGAGGACGCCTCAGAGAGCACATCGCTCCCCTTGCGCGCCTTGCGGCGGCGCACCAGCCGGTCACCAAGGATGTCCTGCTCGCCGATGATGGCGAGGTCCGGCGTCTCGAAGCCGTTCTCGAGCCCGAGCACCGAGAAGCCGACGGTCGCCCTGTCCAGCTTCACTGCCTCGCCATAGCTCTCGACCGGCTGCGCGGCTTTGAGACCGTGCGACTGCAGCATGTGTCCCAGCCGCTCGCGCGCGCCCGGCGTCCAAGCGGCGACCATGACGCGCTTGCCGGCACTCTGCAGCGCCGAGATATGGCCGATCACAGCGTCGAACAGCTTCTCGGCCTTCTCGGCGCGCTCCAGCGCGAAATTGCGACCAACACGCGCGCGGAAATTCAGCGCCGAGACGCCTTCGGCGCTATCCAGGCTGTCGAAGGGCGACAGGAAGCGCACCTTGGCGCCAGCGATCGCCTCCTGCCACGCATCACCTTCGAGGAACAGCGTCTCGGGCGGGACCGGTTTATAGGGCGGCGTCCCGAAGGAGGACTGCTCCAGCGCCTGACGGCGAGCGTCGTAGTGGTCCACGATCTGCTCCTGGCGGCGGCGGCGAGCGTCCTCGGCGAGGTGATCGAAACTGACGATGGTGCCCGGCACATAGTCGAGCAGCGTATCGAGATGGTCGTAGAACAGCGGCAGCCAGTGCTCAGCGCCGGGGAAGCTCTGTCCGGCGGAGATCGCCTCATAGAGCGGGTCGTTGTCGGTGACCGCGCCGAACAGCTCGATATAGCGTTGGCGGAAGCGGCTGATCACCTCCGGCCCGGTCGGCAGCTCGCTCGCCGGCATCAGGACCAGCTGAGATTTGCCTGCCTGCGTGCGCTGCGACACGGGATCGAACAGACGGATGGTCTCGAGCGTGTCGCCAAAGAAATCGAGGCGCGCGGGCCTTGAGCCCGCGGGCGGGAACAGGTCGAGGATGCCGCCGCGCAGCGCATATTCGCCGGGCTCCATCACCGTGCCGGTGCGCCGATACCCCCATTGCTCCAGCCGCTGCGCGATCTTGCCCATATCGACGCGCATACCGGCATCGAGCCTGAGGAGCGCTTGACGCATTGCATCGCGCGGCGCCACGCGCTGCAGGGCGGCGTTGACGGTGGTAATGACGAGGAGCGGGCGCTTGGGGGTCTTCAGCCGTGCGAGCTGGGCAAGTGTGGCGATACGCCGCGCCGCGATATCGGTGTGCGGCGACACCCGGTCATAGGGCACGGTGTCCCAGGCCGGAAATTGCAGCACATCCATACTCGGCGCAAAAAACCGGAGTTGCTCGCGCAAAGTTGCCATGCGCTGGTCGTCGCGGGCGATGTGCACAAGCGCGACCGGCGCGGCTGTTTCCTTGTGCGCCAGTGCCGCGATCCGGGCAAGCAGGAGGGCGTCGAATCCTTCCGGAACTCCGGCCGCGACGAGCGGCTTTTCCTGTGCCACCAGCGCGGCCAAAGCGCCGCTCATGCCAGCGCTGGCGCCTTTGCCCTTCGTCTTTTTGTCGGCTGTGTCGAGCATGAAATCCTAGTCTTTAAGGCCGTGATGACGCTGGATAGCCTGCAGGAGACACACCAGATCAGGCGCAGGTTCCGCGCCTTTGATCATGCGGTCGATCTCGGGATCAGGAAGTGCCAGCAGCATCTCGAATGCCGTGATCTCGTCGTCGGAAAAGCGGGAAAGCTCGACGTCCGCGAAGCCGCCAAGGATCAGGTCCATTTCCTTCGTGCCGCGGTGATGCGCGCGGTAAAGCGCGCGCTTGCGCCGGCTATCGCTATCCGCCATTGGTGCGCGGGTTGAATTGATCGAGTTGTGGAACGCCATGCCCGGCAAGATGCCGCCTATGGCCGGCCTGTTTTCCAGTGTGATATAGACCTATCTGAACATTATGTCAGCACGGGATGTCTGGTTCGGGCGAACACTCAGTCAAAATACCTACAGGTCGTGGAGTATCGAGCCGAAGAGCATAAAGCTGTAGTCCCCGAACGTCGGTCCTCGGCGCGGCCAGTCCTGCTCAATGCGTATTTCGCCGCCCTCACCAGCATCGAAGGCGTAGGGCCGCGTTTCACCGCGATGCTCGGTAAGCTGCTCGATCTGCCAGGCGGCAGTGAGCCGCGCATCATCGATCTGCTCTTGCATCTGCCCTCCGGCCTTACCGACCGCCGAGCCCAGCCATCGATCGCCGAAGCCGTCACCGGCCAGCTCGCAACGTTGCGGGTGCGGGTGAAGAAACATCAGCCGACCCCCCGGGGCAACAGCCGCGCACCCTATCGGGTGATCTGCGAGGATGATACCGGCGATATCGAGTTGATCTTCTTCCATGCCGAGCGGGCCTATCTGGAGCGGCTGCTGCCAGTCGGCGAGACGCGCCTGTTGTCGGGCCGGGTCGAGCGCTATGGCCTGAAGCTGCAGATGCCTCACCCCGACTATATCGTGCCGGAGGCGGAGCGCGACAAGCTGCCGGGGCTTGAGCCGGTCTATCCACTCTCCCAAGGGCTGACGCAGAAATTCCTCTACAAGACGCTGGGCCGCGCGTTCGAAATCTTGCCGACGCTTCCCGAATGGCTGGATGACAGCATTCTCGCCGTCAAGGACTGGCCCAGCTTCAACGACGCGCTGCGCGCACTGCACCGGCCCAGCGACGACAGTGATGTCGAGCGCCATGGCGCGGCGCGCTGCCGCCTTGCGTTCGACGAGTTGTTCGCCGGCCAGCTCGCGCTGGCCCTGCTGCGCCGCCGCTTCCGACGCCTGGGTGGACGGGCGCTCGAGGGCGACGGCCGGATCAGCCGCAAGATCATCGGTGCCCTGCCCTTCGCCCTCACCGGGTCGCAGCGTGAGGCACTTGCTCAGATCGGCAGCGATATGGGCACGACCGGCCGCATGCTGCGTCTGCTCCAGGGCGATGTCGGCAGCGGTAAGACGGTGGTTGCGCTGCTCGCCATGGCGCAGGCGATCGAGGCCGGCGCGCAGGCTGCGCTGATGGCGCCCACCGAGATTCTCGCCCGCCAGCATTACGAGACCATTCAGCCGCTCGCCCAGGCCGCCGGCCTCCAGATCGCGCTGCTCACCGGCCGCGAGAAGGGCCGCGCGCGCAAGATGGTGCTGAGCGCGCTTGCCAGCGGCTTCGTGCAGATCGCGGTCGGCACCCATGCGCTGTTCCAGGAGGATGTCGCGTTTGCCGATCTCGGCCTCGCGGTGATCGATGAGCAGCACCGGTTCGGCGTGCATCAGCGCTTTGCCTTGCAGGCCAAGGGCAAAGACGGCGGTACCGATATTCTGGTGATGACCGCAACGCCGATCCCGCGCACCCTGCAGATGACTCATTACGGCGACATGGACGTCTCCAAGCTCACCGAGAAGCCGGCGGGGCGCAAGCCGGTGACCACTCGCGCGGTGCCGATCGAGCGACTGGAGGAGGTGGTGCGCGGCATCGCCCGCGCTCGACGCGAAGGGCAGCAGATCTATTGGGTGTGCCCGCTGGTCGAATCCTCGATGAAGGTGGACCTTGCCGCCGCCGAGGAGCGCGCCGCGCATCTGCGCCAGACGTTCGGCGACCAGGTCATGGTGATCCACGGCCGCACCAAGGGCGCGGAGAAGGACGCAATCATGCGCGAGTTCGCCGAGGGGCGACTCGGTATCCTGGTCGCGACAACCGTGATCGAAGTGGGGGTTAACGTGCCGGCCGCGACCATCATGGTGGTCGAACATGCCGAGAGCTTCGGGCTCGCTCAGCTTCACCAGCTTCGTGGCCGGGTCGGTCGCGGCGGCGCACAATCATCCTGCATCCTGCTCTATGCCACACCGCTGTCGGAGACCGCGCGCTCACGCCTCGACATCATGCGCCAGAGCGAGGATGGCTTCCGCATCGCCGAGGAGGATCTGCGCCTGCGCGGCGGTGGTGAGATCCTCGGCACCAAGCAGTCAGGCGATCCGGGCTTCCGTGTCGCGCGGTTGCCGGGGGATGAAGAGCTGCTCGAGGCCGCGCGCGAGCAGACCAAATATCTTCTCGCCCGCGATCCGGACCTTACCTCGCCGCAAGGCGAAGCGGCGCGGCTGTGCCTCTATCTGTTCGAGCGCGACGAGGCGATCCGCTTATTGCGTGCGGGCTAGAGAGACGGAGCTCTTCCAGCGGCCCGGCCTCGATGCAAGGGGTGGCGATTGAATGCCTCGGCCGGGCTGGAGCTGTCCAAGAAAGCCTTTTGAATTAATCACTTATATTTACAGTAAATACACCTATAAATTGTGAGACGTATAGACTTCATCTACCTTTACAGGACGTTAAAGGTGGATGCAGCCATAAGCGTTTACAAGCAAGCCGGACCATACAGACGGCGTAATCGCAAAGTCCTCCATCTTCAATTCGACGACCGGTGCTGACGGCTGTCTCGGCGCCTGCCGGACCTGCCGTGGCCGGCCTTGTCGCCACCCGGCGAACTCATACGTTCGCGCCTTCGCGGACGTCCCGTAGCTTAGAGAGAGATCACTATCATGCGTAACCGTGCAGTACTCGCTGCTGCGGCAGCGGTCGTGCTTTGCTTCTCGCCGGCTGAGGCGAAGAGGAAGCTCCCCTACAACCCCTATTGGAAGTGCCCGGAATCGGAGGCCTATTCCATGCCGATGAAGGTGCTGTCGATCGCCCCGGACGGCAAGCGCAGCGTCATCTGGCAGCATATCGTCGGGCGCCCGAGCTGCGCCTTCTTCCAGGGGGACCGCTACGACCGCAGCTTTGAGGAACTCTTCCGGATGGCTGGCGGCAATAGCAGCGGCGGCAGCTCCGGCGGCAGTTCGGCGGGCCACGGAAACTCAGGCTGCGATCATGGCGGGCACGGCAGTGGCGATGGTCACGGCGGTGGCCATGGCGGCGAGCACGACAGCGGTGGCGGTCACGGTGGTGGCCAGGGCGGCGACCACGACAGCGGTGGCGGTCACGGTGGTGGCCATGGCGGCGGCCACGACAGCGGTGGCGGTCATGGCGGTGGCTCCGGTGGCGGTCATGGTGGCGGTTCTGGCGGTCATGGCGGTAGCGGCGGCTCTGGTGGTGGCGGTCAGGGCGGTGGCTCTGGCGGCGGTCATGGTGGCGGTTCTGGCGGTCATGGCGGTAGCGGCGGCTCTGGTGGTGGCCAAGGTGGTGGTGGCGGTCAGGGCGGCGGCCACGGCGGTGGCTCCGGAGGCGGCTCTGGCGGTGGCTCCGGAGGCGGCAGTGGACCCGGTGGCGGTGGCCACGGCGGCGGCGGAAGCGTGCGCTGACCTTAGACGCGCGATCGACCCTAGCGCTCCTTGGTGGGCGCTAGGGTGTCACGCCAAAGTCGGCTAGTCATGCAGCGCTGACGAGTGGAAATACAGGGCCAGGCCGCTACTTTTTGGTGATCACCATGCAGCTGACACCCTTGGCCTTCAAGGCGTCGCAGGCCGCGAAACCATCGGCGCGGCTGTCGAACGGCGCCGCCACGATTTTGTAGAGCGTGCCGCCGTCACTGGTCGGCACGACCATCATTGTCGGCGTGCGTCCGCCGAGATCGGCCGCGTATTTCTTGCCGAGCCGGTCGGCCTCGGCAATCGCCTTGTCTTCCTCCGACAGGGCAGCAAGCTGGATCGCGAAACTCCCCGATGCACTGGCCTTTGCCTTCGCGGCGGCAAATTGTGCCTGGGCAGCATTCTGTGGCAAAGCCCTGCTCTGGCGCGGATACGGAGCCGCCGACGCGTCATTGGCCGACGGCGCTGAACGTGATTCGAGAAGCGCATAAGGCCGCGCCGGCGGCGGCTGCGATGGCGCACCGAAAACCAGATCATTTAAATAGTCGGCGACACCGCCGCTGCTAAGGGGCTCCGTATGCCGGGATGCTCCGCCTGACGAATAGGCAGGCTCGTAAGTTCTGCGCTCCTCCGCCGCCGGAGGAGGCGGTGCGGCGGGTGGCGGAGCCGCATGGGACGTCGGCGCCGGTGGCGGCGGAGCTGGCGTTGCTGCCGCGACGACGATTGGCGCAGGAGGCGGCTGTGCAGCCCGGGGCGGCGCGGATGAAACGACCGGCGCAGGCCGCGGCGCGATGGGCGCCGGCGCAGCGGCGGCGGCGGACTGCGCGGGCGAAGGTGAAGACGAGGAGAAAAGGCTGTCCAAGAATCCGCCAATACCGCCGCCACTGCTGCTGCTCTGTTCAGAGGGCGAATCTTGTACGGCGGTCTTCCAGGGAACCGCGCGCGGCGGGCTTGCCGGCGCTGGAGCATTGCGCTCCTTCTCCGGCGGTGGCGCTAAAGCTGCGACGTCTCGCGATGCTGCGGCAGGCTTCTCGGCAGCGGAGGATTCCTTGCGCGAGGGTGTGCTGCTATTCTTGTCCGGCGTCCCGCCGTCCATGCCGAGCGCCTTCATGACCCGGGCCTGGCCTTCCTCGGCGCGCTTCCGGTCGGCGGCGGAGAGACCCTCGATCCAGAGCGCCGAATTGTAATCGGCATAGGCATAGGCGCCGCGGTTCAGCTTCTCGTTCGCCTCGGCGCGCATGAGCAGCGCCTTGGCGGCAAGGCCGGATTCGACTTTGCCCGAGCTCATCACATTGTTGATGACCTCGATGGCTTTGGTATAGCCGCCCTTCTCCAGGAGCTTGCTGGCTTCCGTCAGGGCCGTGCTTACGTCGGAAGACGCAGCCGATGCCGGCTTCAAGGGCATGCAGGCAAGAGCCGTAGCCAATAGAATTTTCGCAAGGTCACGCCGAACCATGCCGTGGTTCCCCCCGACGCATGCGCCGCCAATTGCGGCGCCATCATGTAAGGTCAAGCAAGGGAATGTGACGAACTGTGGCCAAGAACAGGATTTTTTTGTGGCAACCCGCAATTGGCGCTCATTTCGGCACTACTCCACTGTCACCGACTTGGCCAGATTGCGCGGCTGATCCACGTCCGTGCCCATTTGCACGGCCGTATGATAGGCGAGCAGCTGCACCGGCACGGCGCTGAGAATCGGTGAAGTGAAGGGATGCACCACCGGCAGCTTGACGGTCGCGAGGGCTTCGGCTCCCGGATCGCCAGCATTCTCGCTGGTGATTAGGATGATCTTGCCCCCACGCGCGGCGACCTCCTGCATGTTGGAGATGCTCTTTTCATAGAGCGAATCGCGCGGCGCCAGCACGATCACCGGCACGTCCTCGTCGATCAGGGCAATCGGCCCGTGTTTCAGCTCGCCGGCGGCATAGCCCTCCGCGTGAATATAGGAGATTTCCTTCAGCTTCAGCGCACCTTCCATGGCGATCGGATAGTGAATGCCGCGGCCGAGGAACAGCACATCGCGGGCATGCGAAAGCTCATGGGCAATCGCCTCGAACTCGTGCTCGCGCTTCAGCACCGCATTGATCTGCCGCGGCAGCTCGATGAGCGCGTGGACGAGCTGCGATTCGGTTGCCGCGTCGATCACCCCGCGTGCCCGCCCCGCCGCGATCGCAATACAGGCGAGCACGGCGAGCTGGCAGGTGAAAGCCTTGGTCGAGGCAACGCCGATCTCCGGTCCGGCCAGCGTCGGCAGCACAGCTTCGGACTCGCGCGCAATCGAGGATTGCGGCACATTCACGATGGAGATCACCCGTTGCTTCTCGGCGCGGCAATGGCGCAGACATGCGAGAGTGTCGGCCGTCTCGCCGGATTGGGAGATGAACAGCGCCACCCCGCCCTCGGGAAGCGGCGCCTCGCGATAACGGAACTCGGAGGCGATGTCGATCTCGACGGGGAGCCGCGCATAGCGCTCGAACCAGTATTTGGCGACGAGCCCTGCATAAAACGCGGTTCCGCAGGCCGAGATCGTCAGCCGCGGCAGCCGGGCAAAGTCGATGTCGGTATCCATCAGCGTGACCGACTGCCTGGCGAAATGCACGTAATGGCCAAGCGTCCGGCTGATCACCTCAGGCTGCTCATGGATTTCCTTCAGCATGAAATGCCGGTAGTTGCCTTTGTCCGCCATCAGCGTCGAGGCGACCACCTTCTGCACCGGCCGGGATACCTTCTGGCCCGAATCGTCGCGGATGACCACGCCGGACCGTCTGACGGCCGCCCAGTCCCCTTCCTCCAGATAGAGCACCTGATTGGTGAAGGGGGCGAGCGCCATGCTGTCGGAGCCGAGATACATCTCGCCATCGCCGATGCCGACTGCAAGCGGACTGCCGCGGCGCGCACCAATCATCAGGTCGTCATGGCCCGCAAACAGTATGGCGAGGGCAAACGCGCCCTCCAGCCTGCTCAGCGTATTGGCGACCGCAGCTTCCGGATCGCAGCCCCTGTCGAGCTCGGCGGTCAGGAGGTGAACGACGGTTTCGGTGTCGGTTTCGGTCTCGAAGCGAACGCCTGCCGCTTCCAGCTCCGCGCGCAATTCGGCGAAGTTCTCGATGATGCCGTTATGAACCACGGTCACGCGGCCCGTCATGTGCGGATGGGCGTTGCGCTCACTCGGCTTGCCATGCGTCGCCCAGCGGGTGTGGCCAATGCCAGAGGCGCCGCGCAAGGGGTGTTCGGCGAGCATAGCCTCCAGATTGCGCAGCTTGCCCTGGGCGCGGCGGCGCTCGATATAGCCGTTCTCGACCGTGGCAATGCCGGCCGAATCATAGCCGCGATATTCGAGCCGGCGCAGCGCATCGACGAGACGCTCAGCAACCGGCCCTTTTCCCAAAATCCCGATAATTCCGCACATGGCTTTACCTAAAATTCTAAAAGATGAAATGCGTTAAGCCGAGAAATGCGCCACTCGGCTACGGACTGAAGAAAGCACCGCCGATGATACGATAGCTCTCTCAGCCCATGAAGATCCTTGCGAGAGGACTTTCATCCGCACGCAGCACTGTTTACGCGGCGTGATGCGATATTCCCAATCAAACGGCTTTACAGATTATTGCAGGTTAAGTGCCAGGCCGCATTCACTTGCCCTGACGGGCGCGGAAGCGCGCCGCCCAGCCGGGCAGTTGCTTCAGCTCGCTGCGCTCCAGCGCCAGCGCATCCGGCTCGATATCCTGGGTAACGACGCTACCTGACCCAACATATGCACCTGCGCCAATCTTCACCGGCGACACCAGCGCGCTGTTCGAGCCGACAAAGGCGCCTTCGCCGATCTCAGTGAAATGCTTGTTGAAGCCGTCGTAATTGCACACGATGGTGCCGGCGCCGATATTGGCCTTCGGCCCGACGCGGGCATCGCCAATATAGGACAGGTGATTGACCTTGCTCCCCTTTTCGATCGTCGCCTTTTTTATCTCGACGAAATTGCCAATTCGCGCATCCGCACCGATATCGGCGCCGGGGCGCAGCCGGGCGAACGGTCCGACGATCGCGCCCTCGCGGATCACGGACTCTTCCATATAGGAATTCGCCTTGATCTGAACGTTGTCCTCCACAGTCATACCCGGGCCAAAAAACACATTCGGCTCGACAATCACGTCCCGGCCCAATCGCGTATCGTGGGAGAAGGTTACCGTCTCGGGAGCGATCAGCGTCGCCCCCTCTTCCATCGCCGCCCGGCGGAGGCGCTGCTGCATAATGCTTTCCGCCGCGGCGAGCTGGGCGCGGTCGTTGACGCCCATGACCTCCTCTTCCGCGCAGGTCTCGATGGCGACACCGATGCCGCTTTGCCGTGCGATCTCGACAGCGTCGGTCAGATAATATTCGGCCTTGGCGTTGCTGTTACCGATCCGGTCGAGGATCGGCAGCATGTGTGCCGCGCGGAATGCCATCACGCCGGAATTGCAAAGCCGAATCGCCCGCTCGGCCTCGCTTGTGTCCTTTTCCTCACGGATTGCGACAAGCGCGCCCTGCCCATCGCGTATCAGCCGGCCATAGCCGGTCGGATCCGCAGGCTCAAAGCCGAGCACTGCAACACCTGAACCGCCCGCCAGAGCCTCTTGCAAGCGGGTGATGGTCTGCGGACGCAAGAGCGGCGAATCGCCGTAAAGGATCAGCACATTGCCGTCGAAGCCGGCGATAGCCTGCCTTGCGGCGAGCACCGCGTGCGCCGTGCCGAGGCGCTCCGTCTGCACGCACAATGTCGCTGCCGGCGCGGAGCCGCGCAGTGCATCCGCGATGCTCTCCATTTCCGGGCCGATCACCACCGCGATCCGCTCGGCGCCTGCGGCCCGCGCCGCGGCCAGGACGTGACCAACCATCGGCCGGCCGGCGACCTTGTGCATTACTTTGGGCAGCGCCGATTTCATGCGCGTGCCGAGGCCCGCCGCGAGGATGATCGAAAGCCAGGGTTGCGCCATCATGACCGCTCCGGATCTCATTGTTGCTTGCTGCAACGCCTAACGGGATCAGCGGTGGCTGTCCAGTGCGGGGGAGCTCCTGGGCGAGAAGGCATAACGCCGGACGCGCTCAGATCTCGTCGGCGCAGGTGGAGATTCCGGTGAGCCTGAACACCGGATCGTAGCGCAACAGGCCGGTGAGAGCAGGATAGGCCCCGAGCAGCGTAATCGTCCAATTCGCCCAGCCATAAAGCGCCGGGCCAAAATAGTGGTAAGCCCAGCCAAGCAGACCGAACCCGACAATCAGCCGCAATGCCCGATCGATCACGCCGACATTGGTTATCATCGTCATGCCCCCGATTCTCGCTGCATCCCCCTGAACCAAAAAAGGCCGCCCCGTAAAGGGCGACCTCAGGCTGCATCATTATTATTGTTTTTGTTAAGCTGCTGCGGACTTAGAACTTGATGCGCGAGCCGAGCATCACCAGGCCCATGTCTTCGAAGTCGTTCGTGGTAGCGAGAGTGCCCGCGCTGACCACATCGCCATCGAAGGAATAGAAGAACGCCTGGGCGTAGAGCTCGAGAGCAGCGCTGTCGAACTTCTGCACAATCCCGAGACCCCAGCGGTCAGCCGAGGTGTTGGTCAGACTGGCAGTGCCAATCGTGACGCCAAGGGCGCTTGTTGCGATCAACGAGATGCCGAAATCCTCGTAATGGCCATAGTCGCCATAGATCGTCGTAGCACCATAGGGAAGCCACTTTCTCTCAATGCCAGCCTGAACGTACCAGAAGTTAGGGTCATTATCCGACCCGTCGACCTCCGTATCCGCGGCCATGAAGGAGACAAACAGGCCGGTCGGAATGTGCATCAACGAGATCGAGCCACCGAAGATCTCGGCGCCGTCGTCGGCGGTGCGGTCATTGCGTTCGTCCCACTGATACGCAAGGGCAGCCGCCACGCGAACCGAGTTGAACTCCTTCTTGAAGCGCACAGCGATGTCGGCATAGTCGTTGTCACCCCACGAGGCCGACACGATGAAGCCGTAGAATGACGGGCTGTCGTAGCGGATGACATCATCGCGCGGCGCGTCGAAGTCAGAGGCAAAGTTGCCGACCCTGAAGACGGCGGCGCCGGCACTGTCCCGCACGAAGAAGCTGGCGCCAACGTCAGGATTGCCATTGGTGATCGTATTGGCCAGAGTGATTTCATAAGCACCGTCAGCAGCCGTGCTGCCCTGGCCGATGGTCAGGCGTCCTAAACGCTCGCTCTCGATCCATACATTGTTCTGACGGATCGTGATTTCGTTCGGGTTACCTTCGTCGTTGATCTGATCGACCAGGTTGGAAGCGGAGTCCTGAACGTCGAACTCCATCAGGTAACCAGCTTTCCAGCCCGGTTTCATCGTGGCTGAACCGGTAAAACCGAAGCGGCCGCCGGAGGCGTCGTTGTCAACGACATAGGCATCGCTATCGATGCCGTCGTCCCAGATCAAAAGCCCCTTGTTGACTTGGCCATAGATCTGAAGCGACACGACACGGTTGCCCTTGCGGGCAGTCGTGGCTTCCAGTTCAGCAACACGCTCTTCAAGGTCTCCGCAGCACGATCCACCGAGATCGGCCGCCTTGGCGGGAGCAAACGCATAACTGCCCATGAGTATACCGGCAGCCGCAAGCAGAGCTGTCCGGCTAGTCGTCTTCATGAATCCGCGAATCATTCTTTTCTCCACTGGCGGGCATCATGTCCAAACCCGCAGGCTGATGAAGCCTGCTCTGCCTTCCCAAGAGTTACGCGGTTACTCAGGGCTGGAATCGGCATCTGCAATTTAGGGTTGCAGCTTCCCGCTTATAGGTAAAGGCCGGTTGCAGCAATGTAAATAGCCGGCAAATCCAGAGAATCGCTCTGGTTCTGTGGCATTTTTACAATTTATGGTTGTATCTGTGCACGAGCGAAACGGTGGCTTGATGTTGCCAAGAATTGCTCATGGCGGGGCTCGTGCATCGGAGCGAAAAGCGTGGCCCACGCTAAAGGGCGCGACGCCGGGGTTTCGGGCAATCCAATGCGCAAATAAAACTAGAGTGCGCTGGCCGAGAAGGTATCGCAGCTCGGGAAATTTCCGTTCTCGAAGCCGCGCTTAAACCAATTCACACGCTGGGCCGAGGTACCGTGGGTGAAAGTCTCGGGAATGACCTGCCCCTGCATCTTGCGCTGAATACGGTCGTCGCCAATGGCCGCGGCGGCATTCAGCGCTTCGTCGATGTCGCCCTCGTCGACGATCTGCAGCCGGTTCTGCGCGTAATAGGCCCAGATGCCAGCAAGGCAGTCCGCCTGCAGCTCCATGCGCACCTGAAGGGCATTGGACTGTTCCTCATCGGCGCGGGATTTTGCGCGCATGACCTGTTCGGTAATGCCGAGCAGCGTCTGCACATGATGCCCGACCTCATGGGCGATGACATAGGCCTGGGCGAAGTCGCCGGGCGCGTTGAAGCGGCGTTTCAGCTCGTCATAAAAGGCAAGGTCGACATAGACCTTGGCGTCCAGCGGGCAGTAGAACGGACCCATCTGCGTCGCGCCGAGGCCGCAGCCGGAATTGATGTGACCGCGGTAGAGCACGAGTTTGGGATTCTGATAGGTCTTGCCGGACTGCCGGAATTTCTGCTGCCAGACCTCCTCGGTGGTTCCGAGCACCACGGAGATGAACTGCTTCTGTTCGTCCGCGGTGTTCGTGGCCGTCCGGCCAGAACTCGGCCCGGTGGTCGTGCGCGGCAGCGGTGCGTCCCGGCCAGACGTATCCTCGCGTGGCAGAGTCGGCGTTTCCGAACGCGGGAAGGGTAGTCCGTTGCCGTCGCCCTCGGGGCCGCCTTGTAGGACGACGCGCGGGTCGATGCCGAACAGCAGCATCAGGCCGAGAATCACCAGCACGCCGAAAATGCCGAGGCCGCCGCCGCGTCCCATCGGAATCGGGATGCGCCCGCCGGGAAAACCGCCGCCGCCCCCACCGCGCGGGAAGGGGAACTGAAAGCCGCCGCCACTGTCGCCTTCATCGCGGCGATCCTCGACATTCTCACTGCCCTTCCGATCACGCCAGCGCATTTCCAGCTCCTTATTCTTCGACGGGCACGAGCGCCCGCGATCTCTCGGGCACCTTGAGAAGCGAGCGCACGGGCTTTGAGGCGGCAACCAGGCCGTTATTGGCGAAAGCCTCGTGATTGCGCTCGATATCCTTCAGATCATAGCGATAGTTCACCATCAGCCCGTGTGACTCGCGCATGCCCTTCGCCGAGGTATCACCCAGCCAGTTAATGCGTTCAAGCCGTGCACCGTTCCCCAGATGGAAGCGCGCCACCGGATCGACGGGCCGTCCCTGAATGTTCTTGGCGACCAGGAAGTAATGCGAAGCCGCAGCAAGCACCACCTGGCGAAGGGCCTCAACCAGCTCTTCGTCCTCGGTCCAGCCTTCGCTACCCAGCTCGTCGAGTATCGCAAGCTCGGTCGGATCGAGGTAATTCAACAAGTTCGAAGCCTTGGCCCGCTGCAACCAGGCGGAAAAGCCCGGAATCGGCGAAAGCGTGACGAACGTCTTCAGCGAGGGGATCGCCCGCGTCAGATCCTCCACCACCTGCTTGATAAGAAAATTGCCGAAGGAAATGCCGCGCAGGCCGTCCTGGCAGTTGGAGATCGAATAGAAGACGGCCGTCGTTGGATCTTTCACCAGCTGGCTGGGACGGGCCTCCGCTTCGAGCACACTCTGGATCGAGCCCGGAATCTGATGATCGAGCGCCACCTCGACAAAGATCAACGGCTCATCCACCAGAGACGGATGGAAGAAGGCGAAGCAGCGCCGGTCGGCCGGGTCGAGCCGGCGGCGCAGATCGTCCCATCCCTTAATCTCATGCACGGCCTCGTAGAGAATGATCTTTTCCAAGATATTGGCCGGGGTCGACCAGTCGATCGAGTGCAGCACCAGGAAGCCGCGATTGAACCAGGAATACAGGAGGTGGGCGAAATCAGCATCGACAGGCGCAAGGCTCGCATCCTCGCGCAGGAAACGCAGCAGGTCCTTGCGCATATGCACGATCGTTGCGGTCGCGCCCGGAGCGAGATTGAGGCGGCGCAGAAATTCGAGCCGCGGTGCCTCCACCGCCCGGGTCAGACGCTTCAGTGTGTCCGCATTCGGCGTCTGCAAATAGGCTTTGGCAGTCTTCTCCACCAACTCGCCATCGGGACTGAACGCCTCCGCGACGAAGCGGAAAAATGCGTGGCGGGCTTCCTGATGCATCGCCTCGTAGCGCTGCAGAATCTGCCGGGCGAGCGCCACGCCCGAGGCTTCACCCCGCCCCGACATCAGCGCAAGGCAGAGGTCCTCGACGGTCTCGCCGGGTGCTGAAGTGATGCCGGAAAAGTCGAGAAGCTGGCGGCCCCGCTCGGAAATCGTGGTGAGAAGCTCGCCGAAGAAGGAAACGTTCATCCTCAAATCCCGCAAATGCCGCCGACCAGGGCTGCATTGGCTAAAATACACTACCCGGCACGCCTCGCACATCCCGCCTGACAAATCATCGGCATATCGGCTAGAATAGCGCCGCGAGCGATGCGATCGCGACGGCAGGGAGCCGTGGCATGCGCATCATAAGGGTTGGCCATCACGGGCCGTGGGAGGCGAAAGACGGGCTGCCAGCGGCTTCGTCTTTTCGATCGGGTTCAGCAAGGGTGTCATGGCGCTATCGATAGCTGAGAAGCTCAAGCTTAAGCTCGAGCAAGAAATCTTGATGTTCAACCTGAAACCGGGTGAACGTCTGGATGAAACCAAGCTTGCCGAACGCTACGGCACTTCGCGCACGCCGGTCCGGGAAGCTTTGCGGCTGCTTGCGGCCGAGGCGCTGGTCAAGATCCGCGCCCATCGCGGCGCGGTAGTCGCACGGCTCAGCATCACCGAACTGGTCGAGATGTTCGAGATGATGGCCGTTTATGAAGGCGTTTGCGCCCGCCTTGCGGCGCAGCGCGCAACCGCGGACGAGCTGGCCCAGATTACCGAGGCGCACGAGATTTGCCGGGCGCGCTGCGAGGCAAACGACTATGAGGGTTATTGCGCGGCGAATGCCCATTTCCACGAGGCGCTCTATTACGCAAGTCATAATAGCGTTCTGATCCAGCAGACCATATCAACGCGCAATCGCCTTGGCGCTTACCGGCGCTTCCAGCTTCGCCGAAACAACCGGCTGAATGATTCGTTCCGCGAGCACGAAGCCGTTGTCGCCGCCATCAAAGGTGGGCGCGGCGAGGAAGCCGACCAGATTATGCGCGAGCACATCGCCGTGCAGGCCTCGCACATCACTTCGCTGATCTCTAGTCTTCCACCCGACTATTTTGCCGAGACGCCGAAGCGTCAGCAGCAGGGCCCTGTGAGCGGCGCGGCGAGCCAATTCTATCCGGCGGCCGCGCTGGTCTTCGAATAGAGCCTCTTCAGGCCGCGACCGCTTCGGGAAAGGCCGCGCGCTTCAATGCGGGCAGACAGAAGAACAGCGTCGCGGTGCGCGCGATGTAGTGCACCATCAGCGATGCCCAAAGCCCGTGATTGCCAAAAGCCGGCGTCAGCACTGCCCAGGCGGCGAGGAAAATCGCAAGGCTCAGAAGCATCATATTGCGCATGTCGCGTGTGCGCGTCGCGCCGACGAAAATCCCGTCAAGCTGAAAGCAGGTCACGCCCATCACCGGCGCCGCGACAGCCCAGGGCAGGTAGGTGCGCGCGGTCTCGCGAACGGCCGTATTGGTGGTCACGGCATCGATCATGGCGCCGCCGGCTACCGCGTAGAAGAGGCTCACCACCAGCGCGATGCTGGCCGCCAGCACCGATGAGAACCAGATCGCCTCGCGGAAACGCGCGATGCGGCCCTGTCCGATGGCCCGGCCGGCGAGCACTTCGGTGGCGAAAGCGAAGCCGTCGAGCAGATAGGCCGAGACATTGAGAAACTGCACCAGCACCTCATTGGCCGCCAGGATGACATCGCCGGCGCGGGCGGCCTGGGCGGTGAAGAAGGTGAAGGCGAACAACAGCGATAAGGTGCGCACCAGCAGGTCGGCATTGACCGCCAGCATGCGCACGAGCCGGGTGCGATCCAGCACCGCCTGCCAGGTGAGCTTTGCGGCATCCTGGCCGGCTTGACCGAGCGCGAGCCAGAGGCCGAAGCTGGCCGCCAGCGCCTCGGCGATCAAGGTGCCGAGCGCAACGCCCGGAACGCCCCAGCCGAAACCGCTCACCAATATCAGATTGAGGACGATGTTCGCTCCGTTCAGCGCGAGCTGGAGGAACAGCGCCGTACGGGTCTTGCCGAGGCCAATGAACCAGCCGAGCAGCGCGTAATTGGCGAGCGCGAACGGTGCGCTCCAGATACGGAACGCAAAATAGCTGCGTGCGCCTTCTTCGACCGCGGCGCTGGCCGGGATGAGGGTGAAGGAGAGCCAGGCAAGCGGCCATTGCAGAAGGATCAGACTTGAGCCCGCGATGCCCGCGATCAGCAGAGCGCGCGCAAGGATCGCAACGGTTTCGGGCTTGTCTCCCGCGCCGGCTGCCTGGGCGGTGAGGCCTGTCGTTCCCATCCGCAGGAAGCCGAAGGTCCAGAACATCAGCGAGAACACGGTCGCACCGATCGCGACCGCCCCGATCAGATGCGCCTCGCCGAGCTGGCCGATGACCGCGGTATTGGTGACGCCAAGCAGCGGCGTCGTCACGTTGGAGAGCACGATCGGCAGGCTGAGCGCCAGAACGCGCCCGTAGGTCAACGGCTCCTCTGGAGGAGGAGTAGAGCGGGCGCCCTCGCCCTCGACCCTGTCCGCGCTCAAGAGCGCGATGTCCGTCCGCTATTGTCCCCGCCCATGAATTTGAAGAGGCGCACGATAACCCAGATCGGAATTACGATGATGGCGCCGAGGAAGAAATACTGGAAGGCGGTCTCGACCCAACTCCAGCCATATTCGGAGATGGCCCTGAGCACGTCGGGCAGGCTGCGCAGCAGATCAGCCGGGTTGATCCCCGCAGCACGCAGCACGATGCCGGTGATGATGCAGATGATCACCAGCCTCAATATTACGGCGAGCGGATTGCCGCCGAAAAACTTCTCCATTGCTCACTCCGTCCGGGCCAGCCCTGCGCGGATTCCTTCCCACCCTTTTGCGGGCAAACAGGCCCATGGTCAATCCCATCGCGTATGATATAGGGCAGGAGACAAGGCCAGCCTGATGACGTCGCCAAGGCAGGCCGGTTGATCCGGTAAAGTGCGGATTGCGAGCAGAGTTATTCACCTGTTATTCCCACGCCACAGGTGAGGCTTTACCGTTTCCGGACAAGTGCTTGCCGCCGCGACGTTACGGGAATTTTCTCGCCTAGGTGCTTTTTCGTAACATTGGCGCGTGCGAATCAGGCATGATCGACGTATTGAATGATGAGATGCCCGTCAACAAGTGCACTGTTTAGCGCGGGCATTGCTGCTCCCCTTAAGTTGAGCGCAAAAGAGGCCGTAATATCCATGCATCACGCAGTTTATCTGCGGCGCAGCGAGGATGATCTCCTCAACTCCGGCTCTTGTCGGGTATTGCTGTGCGGCAAGGCTTTTATTGCCGACCGCAGTGGCGCCCTCTACTGGCCTGCTGAAAAAACACTGATCGTCTCCGATCTTCACCTGGAGAGAGGCTCCTACCTCAGCGAGGACGGGGTCGTGCTTCCCCCCTACGATACGGGGTCGTCGTTCGAGAAGCTCGAAGAGGCGCTGGACCGCTATGATCCGCTGCGCGTGATTGCGCTTGGCGAAAGCTTCTGCGCAGGCGAAGGCGCGCGCCTCTCCGCTCATGATGCGGACTGGCTCTACGATCTGATGGAAGACCGCGAGTGGTTCTGGGTCAGCGGCCCGGACCGTAGCACAATTCCGGAGAGCGTCGGCGGGACCGCGGTGCCGCACCTCACCCTCGGGGGCATCAAATTCCGCTTCGAGCCGGTACGGGCACCCGTCAGCCACGAGATTGCCGGCCGCATGCATCCGGTCGCGCAGATCTCTGAGTTTGGGCACACAGTGCGCGGACGCTGCTTCGTCTCCAACGGCATGCGGCTGGTGCTGCCTTCGATTGGCGCCTATTCGGCCGGTGCCAATGTGCTCGACAAAGCCTTCGATCCGCTGCTTGGCCATGAGGGGCTGTTCGTCTGGATGGTCCATTCCGGCCGCGTGCTCCAGGTGGCCTCCGGCCAGCTGCTCGAAGAGGTTGCGGCTTAGCTGGGCCTGCGGTCGCGGGCGGCGGCCGCAAGCCAACAGCAGCACGCTTCCCTGCGCGCTCAGTTCCGGCTGAACAGCGTCCAGCCCAGCAGTCCGCAGGCAACGGCGACGATCACCGACAGCACGCCGTAAAGCCAAGGCTGATTATAAGCGAGCGCGGTGAGTTCGCGTTCGATGCCGGCTTTGTGGACGAAGAGCGCCGTGTTGCTCTGGCTCAGCAGCTTCCCTTGGTGAAACAAATAGACGTCGGCCTTGTAGGTTCCCACCCTTACCTTCGCCGGCAAAGTGATCGTGCCGCGGAACAGGCTGGTGCCGAGAAATGCCACGGCGAATGGCTGGATAACATAGAGCCGTTCCTTCTGCTTCGCCTCTATAATGGCATTCTCGAACGCGTCGGGCGCAGGGGCTGCATCGCCGCTCTGCGGCTTCGGATTGAATTCGATACCATGCCGGCGCAGGATGCTCTCGTCCGCAATCTCATCGAGCGGCCGCGTCGAAAGCGCGGCATAGAAGCTTGGCACCTGCTCGAATGATTCCGAACGGCCATTCACCCAGATCCCGGCAACACGCTCTTTCTCCCGCGCCACCACCGTCTCGGACGGCCCGCGAATTACGATGATGATGTCGTAATAGCCGGAATTGGCAGCCACCTGGCGGCTGTTGTCCACCGCCCCGAACACCGTAAGTCGCGCACCGGTGAAATCCGATTCGATCGCAATATCGCGGTCTGAAGTGTCGGCCTGGATTGTCTCGCGCTGGGCATGGGCGGCAGCCGGCAACCAGAACACGAAGAACAGCAAAAGTAAAAAGACCCGCGCGCCGGCACGGGCCTTGATGGATTGCCGCGGCACGGCCCGGGCCATCGCGTTAGGCTCCCGTCGTGATGGTATCGATGGCAAAAGGCGCCGGCGGCTCAAGGAAGAGATCGAAAATGAGGCGGATACACACACCGAGCACCAGTATCGCAAGCAGCGCCCTCAGTTGCTCGCCGCGCAGTTTCTGGCCCGCGCTCGCGCCGAACTGTGCGCCGATCACGCCGCCGACCATCAGCACGAAGGCGAGCAGCAGATCGACGGCCTGATTCGTGGCCGCGTGGAAAATCGTCGTGAGGCCGGCAACGAAGATCACCTGGAACAGCGAGGTGCCGATCACGACTCGCGTCGGCATATGCAGCAGATAGATCATCGCTGGCACCATGATGAAACCGCCGCCAACCCCCAGTACGCCAGACAGCAGACCGACGACGATGCCGATGACGAACGGCGGAATGGCGCTGATATAGAGCTTGGAGCGGGGGAAGCGTAGCCGCAGCGGCAGGCCATGCACCCAGCTGTGCCGGCCCGAGCGGCGCGTGGAGAGCGATATCCCCAGATGCGCTTTGCGCATGGCGTTCAGGCTCTCGATGAGCATCAACATGCCGATGCTGCTTAGGAAAACCGCATAGAGCAGAGCGATGGTGAGATCGATATGTCCGGTCGACTTGAGCAACCGCACGAGCTGCACGCCGATGAACGCGCCGATGACGCCGCCGACGAGCATCACCGTGCCCATCTTCATGTCAACATTGCCGCGGCGCCACTGGCTAAGTGTGCCGGAAACCGAGGAGGCAACCACCTGGTTTGCGCCAGTTGCCACGGCCACCGCTGTGGGAATGCCCATCAGCATGAGTAGTGGCGTGATCAGAAAACCGCCGCCGATGCCGAACATGCCGGACAGGAAGCCGACCGCGGTACCCATGCCGAACATGGTGAAGACATTCACCGAAGTCTCGGCGATCGGCAGATAGATCTGCATGGGCACACCACGGAATGACTACGCACCAAAGGTGCTGCCGGAGCCAATTCTGGGAGGTACTGCGGCTCCCAGGGAAAAGTTGTGCCGATAAAACAGCGAGAGGCTCGCCACGTCAATGCGAGCCTCTGTCGCCATCTGGCCCTGCCCCACTGGAGGAGCAGCTTTTCGCGTCAAAGTGGCAGAAATGCCATTTTCACAATCAGGCCTTCCGAGATCTCGCCGGTCGGCGTCAGGCCGGTCCGGCGCTGGAAGCTACGGATCGCAGCCTGGGTGCGTGGGCCCGGCACGCCGTCGATCGGGCCCGGATCATAGCCCATCTGCTTCAGGAGGCGCTGCGCTTCTGCGACCATCAACGTCACGCCCGAACCTTTGGCCAGTACGGCAATATCCGTGTTCCAGGAAGCTGCGCTCATCACCGCCGCGCTCGCCGGAGCGACAGACGTTGCGGCGGAGGTCTCGTGACCGTTTTCGGTGCCCGCCGGGGGCTCCGGCGCGATCCGGTTGGCAATCTCAGACCGGGGCTTCGGCGTCCACCCCCTCACGAGGCCGTCGGCACGCTGGCGCTCGGCGGGCGAAAGCATCCGCGCGACTTCGTCGCGCTTCTGCACCGCCCTCTCGTCGCGCTGGCGCGCAGCAAGAGCAAACCAGACATAGGCGTCGACCGAGCTTTTCGGCAGACCGAGGCCGTTCTGGTAGAGAACGCCGAGATTGAACTGGCTATCGAGGAGACCGTATGCCGCGGCTTCCTTGAACCATTTCGCCGCCGTGAGATAGTTCACAGAACGCCGGTTCGGCGAGGTGGCAAGGACCGCCAGATTGTGCATCGCCTTGACATGCCCCTGCCGGGCGGCACGCTCATACCATGTCTCTGCCTCCGCAAGATTGCGGGGAACACCCTGACCCAGCTCATACAGTGTCGCGAGCCGGTATTGCGAGGGGGCGTGACCGCCTTCCGCAGCGCGCCGGAACCAGCGCGCCGCCTTCGAGAGACGGTCGCCGCCGGAGAGATTCGTCTCGCCGTCAGCACCGGCGAGATAACTCTGACCGACCGAGAATTGCGCCTCCATATCGCCCTTCACGGCAGCTTCGCGGAAGGTGTTGTCGGTGGCCGGCTCGGCAGGCGACTGCGGCTTCGCTGCCAAAGCGGCAGGCTCCAGAGCCTTGCTCGCGACCCAAAGCTGGAGCGGCTTAGCGCTCAAGGGCGGCGCAGCGGGGGTTGAGCCGGTGACGATCGGTACGGCGCCCGCATCACGCGCAAGAGCTGGCGTGCTCGCGGCGGCTGCGCTGGTTTTGCCCGGCGCGGGATCGGCTTTCGGCGTGGCCGCGGTTTTCGGTGCGCCGCCGACGTCCAGCGTCACCGTGGGCTTGCTCTCGATCAGCGTCCATTCCTTGGCTTTGAGGAACAGCATGATCGCGCCGGCAAGCAGCAGGATGGCCATCGCGATGATCAGACCGGCGCGGGAGGTATGGCTGTCCTCGTCGGGCAGGAACTCGCCATAGGGGATTTGATAGCGCACTGGCCCGGGCCGGGAAGGCGCGCTGCGGCTTTGGCCGTCGGCGAGGCGAGCGGCACGGTGGGCTGCTGCAATCATGTCGCTGTCGTAGTCATCGTCAAGGTCAGAGGGTTGGCGATTGAGGTAACTCTCAAGCTCATCACGCGACGAATGCTGGCTTCGTTCCGGTTTTGCCTGCGGCGGAACGACTGCCGGCCGAACGATTGGCCGGGTGGTTTCCTTCAGCACGATTTCGATCTGGCCGAGGCGGTCCTCGGTGCTCCGGGTGAGCATGCGCGATTGCACGGTGAGGTGCGCGACTTCCCGGCTGAGCTGATCGAGACGCTCCGAGGAGGTGTTGCGTGCAAGCTCCGCGACATCACGGCCAAGCTGATCCAGTCGCTCCGCCGGATTGCGGCGGGCAAGCTCCGCGACTTCCCGGCCGAGCGTATCGAGCCGCTCGGTGGGATTGCTCCGCTCGATTTTTTCGCCAAGCCGCGCAATGACGATGCCGGCCGTCGCACGTGCCAGATTTTCGCCCGTCCCCTTGGCGACGATCTCCAGCCCTTTCGCGGTGGCGGAGATTGCGGCATGGGATTGGGCGACGAGAGCGCTGAGGCGATCGATCCGTGCTTCTACGCCTTTAATGCGTTCGTTGCTCACCGCCTGCCACGCCTTGCCGTCGGCGAGGTAGTCGGCAAGCGCCTTGAGGCTCTCCTCCAGCGGGCGCGGATCGCGCGCCGTCTCACGCGCGGCGAGCCGCTCCATCAGTTGACCGAATTGGGCTTCCAGCGCCTCGATGCGTTTCAGCGGCACCTCTTCCGCGAGCCGGTCGATCGAGGTCCGCAAGACGGCGAAGCGCTCCTCGAACCATGCCCGGTCCAGGACCGGCAAGCTCGGGGATTTGTGCTGGGGCTGGGGGTGCTCGGGATCTGCCTCGGGCTGTGGCTGACGTGCCCCGGGCGGGCCCTGTTCGAGATGGCGCGACAACTCGGCCGTGACCGGCTCACGGGCCATTGGTTGCTGCGATACGGGTTGGGCCGGCTCGGCGCTCGTGGTGCTTTCCTTGAGCAGGTCGGCATGGAGATAGCTGGAGAGCTCGTTCAGCCGTTGCGTCAGGCTCGGATCCGGCTGGTGGTCGGCTGCCGGTGCATGCGGCAGCGAAGGCTTGATAAGCTGTGAGCCAAATCCTGGATGGGGGTGAGAGGCGGCTGCGGAATTCGGCTCGGCAATCGCCTCCTGCGCGTCCTGCGGCAGCATTGCGAGGCGCGCTTCGAGATTGCGCAGCGCCTGATTGCCGATTTCGCGAAAGCCGTGGATCTCGGCCAAATAGCGCCGCAACAGGGCTGTCGCCTCTGGATCGTGCGCGCTGTTGGGGTGTGCCTTATGCGCATCGGGCTGGGCAGGGTCGATTACGGCTTCGCTTAGCGGCGGCCTGCCCGGGGAGGAGGGAAAGGGCGATTTTGCCCCTGCGCTGGCGGTTGGTTTCATGGCACTTCCTGATGCGCATCCGGTTGAATGTGCGCTGCGCCCAGTGCAGAGAGGTTTCTCGCAAGCTGCAGGAAAGCCCGGCCGTTCTGGGAGCGCATTCGGAACCCGTGACGCGACGAAACGAATTCTTTTTCAAGCTTCTGCGCCGGCCAGTAAAAAATCAGTAAAGCGTGTGAGGAATTCTCAAAAAATGTATCAATCCGAGACATGTGTGATAGGTCTGACCGCCGTCTCGGGCGATCCACGCACAATTCCCCCGCGCGGCTTGAGCAGGCCGGCAAAATCTGAAAAACTCGGGGTCCCTGCAAGCCAGCCAGGACCAGAACGTTCAGCTCTCATGAAAAGCAAACCGACGATGTCCATTCCCACATCGGCTTCGGCCGACAAGGCTCTCAGCTTGGCGAACGGGGTGCTTACCGTGCACACGCGCGGTCCCGGTCTCACGGAGATTACCGAGGAAATCCGCAGCTGGCTGAGGGAGATCGGCGCATCGGAAGGGCTCTTGACGGTATTCATCGCCCATACATCCGCCTCACTTACCATTCAGGAAAATGCTGACCCGGATGTCCGCCGCGACCTCGTCGATGCGCTGAGCCGCTTAGCGCCGGAAAGCCAGTCTTACCGGCATTCCGCCGAGGGTCCGGATGATATGCCGGCACATATCAAAGCGCTGCTGACTTCGGTGAGCTTGTCGATTCCCGTGGTGGAGGGCCGCACAGCGCTTGGCACTTGGCAGGGGGTGTATGTCATAGAGCATCGTGCTCGCCAGCACGATCGGCGGGTGGAGCTGCACTTCATCGGTGTGCGCGATGTGCCGGGCGCTCGTTGACCCGCTCGCGGCTGTTACGACTTTTTAACCCTGACGAGTAAGGTTAATGTTACGAGAAGGCTGCGTTCCTGCTAAGCGTTTGGTAATTCTATCTAACAGCAGGTTACAACGCGATGTAAATCCGGAACATTGCTGGCAAAAGATCAACATATAACCTTCCGAACCGAAACATGCCCCAAATATTGCTCGCCGAAGACGACAAATCCATGCGCCGCTTCTTGGTAAAGGCGCTGGAGCGTGCTGGTTACCATGTGGTTGCGTTTGACAATGGCGCCGAGGCATTCGAGGCTTTACAGGCCACGCGTTTTACGCTCTTGCTGACCGACATCGTAATGCCGGAGATGGACGGCATCGAGCTGGCGAAACGCGCCTCGGAGCTGCAGCCCGACATGAAGATCATGTTCATCACGGGCTTTGCGGCCGTTGCGCTGCACCCGGATGCCAAGGCTCCGCGGGAGGCGCGCATTCTCTCCAAGCCGGTGCATCTGCGCGAGCTGGTTCAGGAAGTCGACCGGCTCTTGGCTGCCTGATACCGCGGCTACGCCGACGTCCTTTTTGCTGTTTACCGCGAGGGGCGCGCGCAAGCAATCCACAACGGCCATAAGGGCTTGAGTGGATTGCTTTGCGTTTTATGGCCCACGAGCCGCGTCCGATCGGCGATTTCGACGCCTGGCGCCAGCTATCGTTTGCGAACCCCGCTTGTCAAGCGGGGTGAAGCAATCCACCAGCAGGCATAATTGCTTGTGGGGGATTGCGTCGGCGCCCGTGCGCCTCGCAATGACGACGTGGACTCCTGCGGCGGCGGCCCCGCCAATCACGCACGAACGCCGCTGTTAGTTACCGTTCTTCCGCAGCTGATCGAAGAAGGCGCGGGCGTCATGCTTCCACTTGCCCTGCATCGGAGCCGGAGTTGGGGCAGCCGAGCCGTAGCCGGACCACCCGTAGCTGCCGGCGGACGCGGCGGAGATGCCGCCGAAAAGCGCGACGGCGACGACAATCGAACGAACCAGAATGCTCATGATCTTCTCCCATTGAGAGAGCTGGCGCCACGACCTCGCAGCGATGCTGTCTCGGTTGCTATCAACGGGCTTAAGAACACGGCATGTCCCAATGCTATGCGGTGCCGCGCGGCTGACTTTTCTGTGAGCGTTGCGTGTGCGCGCCGGATGCCCGGCAGCGATGCACCGGGCGCCGCGCTACTGCGATCGGGGACGATCAGTCTGGCGAGTTGCCCCTGCTTCAGGTCCAGAGCGCGCGGATACCGAAAAATGCGGTGTCCTTGATGCGGCGGGCAATGCTCTGGGCGAGAGTGGATGTAGGGTTCACGCAATAGGTCATGCTCAGCACGATCCGGCGCTCACCTTTGGCAATCGGAACCACCTTGTGACGCACCACCGCACCTTCGAAGATGATCAAAATGTTGGGCGGGGTGGGGATGACGCGCTCCTCCTCGCCGAGTTTGGCGATCAGCTGGGCATGAGAAAGCTCGCCTGGCGCCGTGCCTTCATTTACGAGCGGCAACAGGATAGTGAAGTGACGCCCGCGATAGAAATTGTGGTCGAAATGCCAACCGATATGATCGCCCGGCTCAGTGTAGAACAGCACAGAGAGCGAGCTCTGATCGCGGAAAGGCGTCGGCACCAATTTTTCGCCGGCGAGGCGGGAGACCAGCCCCTGAAACGATGGTGAGTGATAGAGCGCGACGATTGCCAGCGCAGTGGCGATCAGCGTCTCATAAGCGACGGTGCCGCCTTTTTTGTGGGTCGGAACATAGCTGCGCTCGGCGGCAACGAGGCGTTCGGCCTCGGCTTTGATGGTCTGAAAGGTTTCCACATCGAGAATTTCCGGCAGCACGGCGAGGCAGCGCTCGAATTTCGGCAGCTTGCGTCCCTCATCGGAGACGCCGACCGGCGTGTTGTCGACGATGGCGGCGGTGCGCCCGGCGAGCTGCCGATAAAGCCGCTGACGCTTACCCCTGGCATAGATGTAGCTGCCGGCCAAAATTGCCGTCGCCGCAAGAGCTAATTCCACGAACATCGCAGATTTCCTCTCGTCAAGGCAGGTCGCACTAATACCGGACCTGGCGAGCTATGCCCTTGAGCGTCAACCCGTGCTGTAAAGCACACCGCCCCGCCCGCGCGGTTCAATCAGACGCCCGTGGAGCATGACGCTAATGAAGCACTGTAATATGACCATGAGTGCGGGGCGGCTCCGAACCCAGATCGCCAATTGTAAGTGTCGCAGAGGCAGCTTGTTCCGGCAGCCAATCGGGAACTCGCGATCACTGCAACCTGTGGCTGCATCGACCGGATGGGCTAGTCAATCTGGAATGGGCGGCGGCTCACTGGCTGACCACCTCGACCATCGCCAATCCGCGGCCAGTGATCCCGAGCTTTTGCGCCGCCTGGTGCGACAAGTCGATAACGCGGCTTCGCTTGAACGGCCCGCGGTCCGTGATGACCACATCGACCTCGCGGCCCGTCTTGAGGTCTCGAACGGTGACGTGGCTACCGAAGGGCAGCTTGCGGTGAGCTGCACTCATGCCACCGGCCGGCACACCGGATGCCGTCCTGCCCGTGGCCCGATAGAACGAGGCCATGCCGACTTCGCGGTGGAGCTTGACCACCTCGGTCTTGAACGGCTTCATCTCGGCCGCCTGCGCTCCTCCCGCCGAGGTCGCCGCCAGCCCCAGCGCAACCGTGGCTCTTGTCAGCGAGGCCAATGACGTCCAAAAGCCGATGCCTGCCAAGGCCCTGCCAGGGCCACCCAAGCAACACCGCCCTTCATGCATGAAGCCGCTCTCACCTTTTGATTCGAATCGAGGGCTTAGAAGTGCATGGGATCGTGGCAGAGGCATGGACTAGCTTAAAATTTAGGATTTTTTGGCGTTGTTCGCCGCCCCTTTCGGCTTCTTCTGCGTGCGCGAGCTTGCCTGATGCGCGGCGTGATGGGCCTTTGCGCGCTGCTCGCATTTCTGTCTTATCTCCTCCACCTCCTCCGGCGTGAGATGCTCGATCCCAACGAAGGAATTTGAACCCCTTCCTGAGCGGATGAGCTCGTCCAGCTTAGCCTGGATGGCGGCGCCGTCACGGTTCTGGGTGTTCTGGATCAGGAACACCATGAGGAAGGTGACGATCGTGGTGCCGGTATTGATCACCAGCTGCCAGGTATCGGAATAGTGGAACAGCGGGCCGGTCACGGCCCAAACAAAAATAATGAGGCAGGCGAGGATGAAAGTCAGAGGCTTTCCGGACCATCTGGCGATCTCACCGGCAAAGGCGGCAAACCGGCGGTTCATGTTCATGGTCTTCGTTCCTTGGCCCGGAGGTGGGCTACACGTTAGCTCGGGCCGATTAATTCCCTTCTAGGGAACATTCTCTTTCCCGCCCGCTTACCAAACGAAGCCGATGGCGCCAGTGTCATTATGGCCAAGCCTAAGCCGCCCATGTAACAATTTACGAGGGGTTTGGTTCCGATGTACGAGAGAGCAGAAAATTTGAACGCACAGCCGATCCGGCGCAGCGGACCACCGGGACGCAATCCCGATCAATGGCGTGGCGATATGCCGACCTTTGATGCCGATCTGGAGTTCCTGGCCAGGCTCCTGGACGATATGTTCCATATCCCTGGAACAAATATCCGATTTGGTCTCGATCCCCTGATCGGCTTGATACCGGGCATCGGCGATGCGATCAGCGCCACGCTGTCGAGCTATCTGATTTGGCGTGCCCATAAGCTCGGCGCCTCCAAGTTCACGCTGTTTCGCATGGCAGGCACTATGGCTATCGACACCGTGGTCGGTGCGGTGCCGCTGTTCGGCGATATTTTCGACGTGCAGTTTCGCGCCAACCGGCGCAACCTGGAACTCCTACGCCGGCAACTCCAGAAAAGTCGGCAGATCTGAGGAGATCGGCCCATGGTGCCAAAGTACGAACGCGCTTTGATCATCGGGGCCGGTTCGGGGCTGAGTACGTCCGTTGCACGGGCATTCAAGGCGGCCGGGCTGTCGATCGGCCTTGCTGCGCGCGATGTCGGGAAGCTCGGCCCGCTCGCAACGGAACTTGGCGCCGCGACGCATTCGTGTGATGCAGCCGACCCTGCCGAGATCGATGCCCTGTTCGCCAGAATGGACCAGACACTTGGCGGCTCACCCGATGTGGTGGTCTATAATGCCAGCGGACGTGTTCGCGGTCCGCTCGTCGAACTCGACCGGGCGCAAGTGGCACAAGCGCTCGCGGTGTCAGCCTATGGCGGTTTTCTTGCCACGCAGGCGGCGGTACGGCGCATGCTTCCCAACCGGCATGGGGCGATCTTCTTCACCGGCGCGTCCGCCAGCGTGAAGGGCTATGCGGGCTCGGCGCCGTTCGCCATGGGCAAGTTCGCGCTGCGCGGGCTCGCACAGAGCATTGCCCGCGAGTTGCAGCCCCAGGGCATTCACGTCGCCCACTTCGTCATCGACGGCGCAATCCGCAATCCCAGTCGCTCCGAACCGGCAGACGCACCGGACAGCATGCTGTCCCCGGATGCTATCGCTAAGACCTATCTCCATGTCCTGCAGCAGGATCGCAGCGCTTGGACATGGGAGGTTGAGTTGCGGCCGTGGGTTGAGCGGTTCTAGCAGCCAGCCACTTCACCGGCTTCGTCCACAACATTTCGCACGCATTTCAGCTCTGGCCAGCATCTGACCTGGGAGCCGTTAATGTTGCGCCATCCTCAAGAGCATAATTCTCGTTAAGTTTATCTTACGATGAGATTTGGCTTCGCTATTTTGGGCGTGTTACGAAAATAATCCGGTCATTATCGGCTTCAGATTCGGAACTTCTGCCAACAAAAGTAGCGTTCGTCTTATGGTTGATACCTTACAGCCTCAGTTCGTCTCGGAATATGACGGTCAACGCTCCGGAACAAAACGGATCAGTTTCGGTTCCTGGAGCGGCGCGCTCGATGACGCGCTGCAAATCATTCCAGAGGACGAGGATTACCCGCACGCGCTGATCAAGCTCCTGGCCGAGCAGCGGGCCGGCCGGCGGAAGAAGATCTGCCTTGTCACGCGGGATGGCTCACCGATCGCCATTGCCCCGCTGCGCAAAGCCAATGCCTTCGTCTGGCAACCTGTCACACAATACATACTGCCGGGCATTGTGATTCCGGCTGTTCGGGGCGAACTGTCCGCCGCACTCGATAGCCTTGGCCTCAATATACGCGTAGCGCTATGGCGTACGGAATTCGGCCCACCGAGCGGACCTCGTGTACGCGACGTGACCAGGACCGTCACCTATGGCATGAAATGCTCAGAGGACTTCGAGGCCTATTGGAAGAAGAGAAATGTTTGGCGTTATCTGCGCTCAGCACAGACCAAATGGGGGCATCTGACGCTCACGGTGAATGCCCCTGGCGCCGCGGAGTGGATCATCTCCAACTGGGCAAGGAAGTGGGGGGTTCTGGAGGACGAAGCTGAGGACCGTATCATCGCCGCGAAGTTCCTGGAGGCACGCGGTCAGCATTACGCCCTCCTGCTTTGTGATGGAGACCAGAAGGTGGCCGGCGTCACCAGCCTCATCCATCGCGGCGATATGATTGGACAGTCGATCTATCGCCAGAGCGAGGACGGCAATCTCGGCAATCACCTGATCCATCTTGCTTTCCGCTGGGCGAGGGAACAGGGCTTCAACGCCGTCGATATCGGTGGCGGCCACGATTACAAGCGCCGCTTCGCGCCACCGGGTGGCGAACGGTATGAGTTCACCGTCTCGCCATTCTGGCGTTATGCGCCGGAGAAAGGTCTTCGCGCAGCGAAAAGCCGACTTCGCGCCCTGCTGAAGCCGTCACACAGCAAAACACAGGGCGCCGCGACTTAGAATTTCACGGGCGGAAGGCCGCGCCACTCATCGCTCAGCAATCACGCTGACTTTGCAAACTGTGCGGTGCTCGAAGCGGCGGGAAGACTTTCCGCAACCAGGAGCCCCATCTCGATCAGCTTGCCGATGATCTTGTCGGCCGCCTCGTCGGGCGTGAGAGCGATGGTGTCGATGCGCACCTCCGGCGTGTCTGGCGCCTCATAAGGATCATCGATGCCGGTGAACTGCTTGAGCTTGCCCTCGCGTGCCAGCTTGTAGAGCCCCTTGCGGTCGCGCCGCTCACATTCGGCGAGCGGGGTCGCCACATGCACCTCGATGAAGCCGCCAAACGGCTCGATCAGATCGCGGACCTGGCGGCGCGAGGCTGCATAAGGCGCGATCGGGGCGGCAATGGCGATGCCGTTATTCTTGGTGATCTCCGAGGCGACATAGCCGATGCGGGTCACGTTGAGAATGCGGTGCTCCTTGGAGAAGCCCAGCTCAGACGAGAGGTGCTTGCGTACCGCATCGCCATCGAGCAGCGTAACCGGCCGCCCGCCGATCTCCATCAGCTTGGCGCGCAAGGCGTTGGCGATGGTTGATTTGCCGGCACCGGAGAGCCCAGTGAAAAACACAGTGAAACCCTGCTGCCGGCGTGGCGGATGCGTGCGGCGCAGCTCCTCGATGATGCCGGAATAGGAAAACCAGTCCGGAATTTCCTCGCCTTCCTGCAAACGGCGCCGCAGCTCGGTGCCGGACAGGTTCAGGATCGTCTCGCCCGGACGGATCTCGTCGGCCGGAGCATAAGCATGCCGGTTCTGCACATAGACCATCTCCTTGAACGGCACCATGGCGAGGCCAAGCTCGGCCTCGTAGCGCTGCACCAGCTCCTGAGCCTCGTACGGTCCGTAAAACGGCTTGCCCTGGCTGTCACTGCCGGGGCCTGCATGATCCCGGCCGACGATGAAGTGCGTGGCGCCGAAATTGCGCCGGATCAGGGCGTGCCAGACGGCTTCCCGCGGGCCGGCCATGCGCATGGCAAGGCCAAGAAGGCTCAGCGCCGCGCTGCTCTCGGCGTAATGCGGCAGGATCGCCTCATAGCAGCGAACGCGAGTGTAATGATCGACATCGCCCGGCTTGGTCATGCCGACCACGGGATGGATCAGCAAATGCGCGCCGACCTGCTCCGCGGCGCGCCGCGTCAGCTCGACATGGGCACGATGCAGCGGATTGCGGGTCTGGAAGGCGACGATCTTCTCCCATCCCCAACCCCGGTATAGAGCCTTCAGCTCGTTCGGGCTGTGGCGGTGATGGCGGAAATCATAATGCACCGGCGGTTGAATGCCGATAACCCGACCGCCGACATAATGACTGCCAGCCTTGTCGTGGAGGTAACGCACTGCCGGGTGGGCGAGATCATCCGCGCCGAACACCAGCGCCGCCTCGCGGGCCTTGTCCGGCTGCCAGATGGAGGCGACCTCCATGATGGCCAGAGGAAGGTTTTCGGTATCATGCAGTGCAATACGCTGGCCGGTTTTGAGTTTCTCAGCGAAAGCTGCCGAGACGTCGAGCGTGACCGGAATCGGCCAGAGCGTTCCGTTCGCAAGCCGCAGCTTCTCGACGACGCTGTCGTAATCGGCCTCGGTGAGGAAGCCGGGGAGCGGCGCAAAACCGCCATTCATTAAGAGTTCGAGATCGCAGAGCTGGCGCTCTGTCAGGTCCCAGGAAACGAGCTCCCCGGCCTCATCCTTGAGGGCTGCTACTTGATCAGGTGCCACATAGAGCTCTGGCGTGGTCTGCAAGTTCGCCGGCAGGTCCTGCATCTCTCGTTCTCTCTTTCAAACACATCGTTTTATATAACGACTTCTCTAGCACAGCCCCGTCGCCGCACAAGATGCAAAATCGCCGCTCCTATTCAGACGCTCCCGCAAGGTGGCTCACCAGCCACCGCCCCGTCCGAAGCAGTCGCGCATCGTCACGCAGCGGTCCGATCAACTGCACGCCAAGCGGCAGGCCATCGGCTTCAAGCAGCGGCAGAGACAGCGCTGGTGTGCCGAGCAAGGTCCAGAGCGTGCAGAAGATCGGGTCGCCGGTGGCACTGAGTCCCTCCGGAGCCGGCCCTCTTGCCCCAGGGGTAATCAGCGCATCGTAACGGTCAAAATAAGGTTCCAAGAGCGCGTACATTACCCGCTGATAGTCGCGGGCCGTATTGTAGGCCACAGCCGTCACCCGCCGGCCCTCCTCAATCATAGCGCGCAACCTTTCGCTGAGCTTGTCGCCCGCCTTTTCCTCGACTGGCCCGTAATGTCGCGCGATGTCGGCGAGTTGGATCGCTGCTTGATGCGCCGTCGCCTCGGCGAAGACCGGCGGCAACTCCACCGCCTCACAGCGCGCGCCAAGTGCCTCCGCAAGCTCGCCAAAAGCCTCCTGGGTTGCGGCGTCAGCCTGGTCCCAAACGGAGGTCTTCACAAAGCCGAACAGCGGCGGCAAAGGCGGCTCGCTCATGGCGACCGCCGAATGGCTGCCGCGGCTGCGCCGCCACATGGCGCTATCGGCCTCGTCATAGGCAGAGAGCACGTCGGCGGCGAGGGCAAGATCCTCGACCGAATCGGCAAAGACGCCAACCGTATCGAGTGGCGGTGATTGCACGAGAATGTGGCGGCGTGAGATCAGCCCATGGGTGGGTTTAAGCCCATAGACACCGCAGAACGAGGCCGGCCGGATCACCGAACCGTTGGTCTGGGTCCCAAGGCTGAGCGGCACCATATGGGCGGCGACTGCCGCGGCCGAGCCCGAAGAAGAGCCGCCGGGCGTATGCGTGGGCCGATGCGGATTGCGGGTTTTACCTGGCGTAAAGACGGCCATCTCCGTCGTGACAGTCTTACCCATGATCACCGCGCCGGCTTCGCGAAGTTGCGAGACCACGGCTGCATCGCGCCCAGTGCGACGGCCGGCAAAAATCTCCGAGCCATTCTCGGTCGGCATGTCGGCAGTCTCGATGATGTCCTTGATGCCGACGGGCACACCATGCAGCGCACCAACTTCGCGGCCTTGCCGCCTGATATCGTCGGCCTCGCGGGCTTGTCTTAGCGCATAATCCTTATCGAGGTAGCTCCAGGCGCCGATTTCATCCTCCCGGGCCGCAACCACGTCCAGGCAGGCGCTCACCAGGTCCTCGCTCGTAAGCTCGCCCTTGCGGATCAGACGGGCCGCGTCGGCGGCAGTGAGAGTAATCAAATCCGAGGAAGCCATTCTCGTCTCCTTGTCCCGAAAAGCGAGGCATTGCATGCCAGTGTGGCGGATCTGAAGTTCGCACCATCATTGCGGAATTCTCTCATGCGAACTTCAGATCCTAAAGCCGCAGTGAATCCTAGAGTTGCTAGTATCCCTTGAGAATCCGAAGTTCGCTACGGAGTGAGCTGTAGAAGGAGGCGAACTTCGGATGCGGGACACTAGCCCGCAACTTGCCAAGCGATCCTGCCGCATAAACACACGGTCTGACCGCATTTCGTTCTTACAGGCCCGCTGAATCGATGCTATGGGAAAGAGAGTGGTGGAGTTCGGTGACAACAACCTCGCGCTGGGGAGCGGAGGCGTTTTCGTCATCCATCATACCGGTAGGGTGGGAGGGGGCTGTAGCGATCCATTCCCCAAGTTCGGCGTTCCGGCCCGCCAGCAGCACACGCCGGTTTTCGACATCATAACATTATAGCGGTCTTAGCGCCGGGCCCTTGGGTGGCTCGGCGCTTTTTTGACGCGCTCTCGATCGTGCGATTCCGAAGCCCGTTTAGCGGGGCGCCAGGATCATGATCATCTGCTTGCCTTCAAGCCTGGGCTCGGTCTCGACCTTGGCAAATGTCTCGGATTCGGACTTCACCTTCATCAGGAGCTGCATTCCGAGGTCCTGGTGCGCCATCTCGCGCCCGCGGAAGCGCAACGTCACCTTGACTTTGTCGCCTTCTTCAAAGAAGCGCTTCATCGCCCGCAGCTTGACCTCATAGTCATGGGTGTCGATGTTGGGGCGCAGCTTGACCTCCTTGACCTCGACGGTCTTCTGCTTCTTGCGCGCCTCGGCGGCCTTCTTCTGGGCCTGATATTTGTATTTGCCATAGTCCATGATCTTGCAGACGGGAGGATTGGAATTCCCGACCTCCACAAGATCAAGGCCCGCTTCCTCGGCGCGCGTCATGGCATCGCGCTTGCTGATGATACCGACGTTTTCTCCACCCTCTGTGATGAGCTGAACTTCCCGGGCTGCGATGGCCTCGTTAATGCGTGGGCCGTCTTTATTGGTCGGTTCGGGTTTCATTGGTCTACGAATGGTCGTATTCTCCTATGTTGTTGAAAATAGTGCGAGACGCACGCCCTCCACGGGAGGGGTATGCGCTCGTGCCGCTTCCCTTGCTTCTGCGAAGCTCTATCAGGATCAAGAAGCTGTGAATGCGAGTCAAGTAAATTGACAAAGAGCACGGCGGCTACACACGAAGTTCAAACAGTGTGACGCGCATGTTCCGCACTTTCTACGCGATTGACAAAAGCGTTCGCCATCCGGGTGGCGAGTAAAAAGTCATAAACCGCAAGCGTGTTCTTCTGCAGAATGGTCTTGGAGAAGCGTTCAGCATTGCTGCGTGCCGCTCCCGCCATCGCCGCTCGGATCTCCGCAGGCATTTCGAGGGCAGCATGAAGAGCTTGCGCCAGCCCGTTCACATTTCCGGCAGGCACGGTCCAGCCGCTGTTTGCGGCGAGAGTCTCTGGAAGAGCACCAAGATTGCTTGCGATCACCGGAGTTCCCATCGCCTGCGCCTCGATGGATGCACGGCCGAACGCCTCTGGCTCGATCGAAGGAATCACCGCGGCATAGGTGGCGGCGAAGGCTGCCGGCATGTCAGCGCAGTGACCAACGAGAAAGACTTTTTCCGCAAGACCAAGAGCAGCAATGGCCTCCTGCAGCTCCTCGCGATAGGCATTCCGGCCCTGATGATCGCCGGCGAGCACGATCACGGCATTTTGGAAGCAGGGCTGATCCTTCAAGAGCCCCGCCGCGCCGATCAGCACATGCTGACCTTTCCAGCGCGTGAGCCGCGCCGCCTGAAGAATGATGCGCGCATCTTTCGCAATACCCCAACCGGCTTTGAGAGCGGCGATGCGCTCAGGGCGGACGGCTGCGGGGGAGAAGCGCTCGAGATCGACAGCGCGGTGAATGACGTGGAGGCGGTCTTCCGGTGTGCCGTGACGCGCACGCACAATTTCGGCGGTATAGCGCGAATTGGCGATCACGGCATCGCCGCGCGCCATCACACTATTATACCAGCCCTTCAATGCACTCTTTTGGTTGTAGATACCGTGATATGTGGTGACGAATGGCCGCTTTGTCCAGCGTGCCGCGAGGAGGGCGCTCCAGGCCGGCGCGCGACTGCGAGCGTGAATCAGGTCGATGCCGCGCGCATGGACGAGGCCGGCAAGGCGGCGCGCATTGGCGAGGATTTTCGCCGGATTCTTGGTAGCGGCTGGGAAAGGAACCAGCTCGCCGCCGAGATCCGCCAACTCGCCGGAGAGACGCCCGCCCTCGCTCGCGACCAGCGCTTTACCCCCTGCCCTCACGACGGCTTCGGCGACTTCGAGGACGGTGCGCTCGGCGCCGCCGGTATCGAGATCGGGAATGACCTGGAGGATGATCGGGGATCGCGGCATGAGATTCGAATGATGGGGCATCAAAGGTGGAACCCCGGCTTTTGCCGTGGCAGAGTGCTGGCCTTCACCAGAACAAGCCAGCACAGATAAGGATATGACCGCTCCAGCGCAATTCCTGAATGTCGACACCGGCGGAAATAAACCGCGCACCATCGCCTACCGCCGGAGCGAAGGCAGCGCGCGGCATATGCCCGGCCTTGTGTGGCTGTGCGGCTTCAAATCCGACATGATCAGCACCAAGGCGAGTGCGCTGGCCGATTGGGCCGAGGCCAAAGGCGCAAGCTATCTACGCTTCGACTACTCCGGACACGGCGAATCGGGCGGGCGCATCGAGGATTTCACCATCGGCGACTGGCTCGCCGATACGCTCGCCGCCTTTCGTGCGCTGACAGAGGGACCGCAGGTCGTGATCGGCTCCAGCATGGGCGGCTGGTTGGCCCTGCTGCTCGCACGCGCGCTCCAAGCCGAGCCTCACTCGGCTGGGCGGCTGGGCGCTCTGGTGCTGATCGCACCGGCCTGGGACATGACCGAGGCGCTGATGTGGGAGCAGTTCCCGCCGGAGGCCCGAGCAGCGCTCGAGCTGAACGGCGTGTTCTACCGTCCTTCGCAATATGGCGAACCCTATCCGCTGACGCGCGACCTGATCGAGGAGGGCCGCACGCATCTCGTTGGCAGCGGCATGGATACGGGTTGTCCGGTGCGCATTCTACAAGGCATGCGCGATCCGGATGTGCCGTGGCAGCACGCTCTCAGGCTCGTCGACCTCCTCGAAGGTGACGACGTGCGGTTGACGCTCATCAAGGACGGTGAGCACCGCCTGTCGCGGGACTCCGATCTCGCGGCTCTGTTCGCCATGATCAGCGAATTCCTGCCGGCAGCTTAGAGCCCGAAAGCACCGTCTAATTCACCCGGTCGAGGGGCGCGTAGTCACCTTTGGACCAGCGATAGATCTCGAAGGACGGCAGATCGACATCGCCCTTGGCATCGAAGGTCAAGCGCCCGATTACCGTCTCGAAGCTCTGGCCATGCAGAATGGACGCGACGATCTCCGGATCGAGCGTTCCGGCGCGCTTCGCGGCCTCCGCCCAGGCCTCGATTGCGGCGTAGGTGTAGAGCACATAGCCTTCCGGCACCTTGCCACCCGCGGTGAAGTGGCTCAGAACCTCGTCGGCGAGCGGGTTGTCGCGCGGATCTTTGACGAAAGTGAAATAGGCGTTTTCGCCGGCGTCGCTTGCCACCGACCAGAACTCGCGCACAACCAGCGAGTCCCCGCCGACCAGCGCCGCACCGAGGCCCTGCGCCCGCATCTGCCGCAGGATCAGCCCGGCTTCCGTATGATATCCGCCGATGAACACCGCCTCGATGCCGAGCTCCTTCAGCTTGGTGACGAGCGCGGTATAATCCTTCTCGCCGGCGGTATAGGCGTCATAAAGGATCTCGGTGACGCCGTGCCTATGCAGCGCCTCGCGCGTCGCGTCGGCCAGCCCCTTGCCATAGGCGCTCTTGTCGTGCAGCACCGCGATGCGCTTGCCTTTGAAGCGCGCCGCCATGAAGCTTCCGGCGACATAGCCCTGGCGATCATCGCGCCCACAGGTGCGGAAGATCAGCCGGTGGCCCTGCTCGGTGAGGTCGGGCGTCGTCGCGGCGGGCGAGATCATGATCACGCCCTCTTGCTCATAGACCTCCGCCGCCGGCAGGCTCGCACCGGAGCAGAAATGCCCGACGACGAGGGCGATGTCTTTCCCTGCGAGCTGGTTGGCGACCGATACGGCCTGTTTCGGGTCGCACTGGTCATCGCCAATCTCCAGCTGCAGCTTTTGCCCCAGCACGCCGCCCGCCTCGTTGAGATCGGCCACGGCCTGGCGGGCACCGGCCAACATCTGCTCGCCGAGGCTGGCGAGCGGTCCCGTCACCGGGCCGGCGGCCGCGATGTGAATATCGGCCCTTGCGGGCGATATGGCGAACAGCACGGCGGCCGCGAGATAGAGTGACGTTCTCGTGCGCATAGCCTCCCCCTCTTGTGGACCCTCAACTCATTCTAGCAGAGGTACCGGCCTCATTCGGCCAAGAGCGTTGCGCCTGTCCATGGAGGCGGCCGGTTTGTCAACAGCCGCCGCTAGGCCGAACGCCGCGCGATCAGCGCACAATGCCACGAGAAGCAAAAATCCCGCTATGCAGCAGGGATTACAAGTTGGTAAGGACACAAATAGGCCAAATTCGAAACATCTTTTGCCGGGTAAACGCCAACTCGCGCTATCCGTCTTAAGGTCACGCGCTGCGCAGCGTCTTCTGCTGACAAGCGGCGATAAACTCAGGGGTCATTGTCATGCAGACGACCGTTTCACTGCTCGATCTTTCCGCGATCGAACAAGCGCCGGTTTCGACCGATCCTTATCCGTTTTTCGTCGGTAAGGATTTTCTCAATCCTGATGCCGTGGAGGATCTGCGGCGCGATTTCCCCGATATCCGCAAGCCCGGCTTTCTCACTGTGCCTGAGCTGGACCTGCGCGGCAGCTTCCGCCAGTTCATCGAGGAGCTGGAGAGCGCGGACGTGGCGAATGCGATCTCGGCGAAGATCGGCATCGATCTCGATCCGCATCCGCGGCTGACCACGATCCGCAAACTCTCGCAATCCAAGGACGGCCGGATTCACACCGACAGCGAGAGCAAGCTGGCGACGTTCCTGGTCTACTTCAACGACGAGTGGAACGCATCAGAGGGCGGCCGGCTCCGCGTGCTGCGTGGCCCGGATGATTTCGACGATATGGTTGCCGAAATCTCACCGACCATCGGCTCGATTTTCGGCTTCAAGCGCACCAACAATTCCTGGCATGGCCATAAGCCGTTTGCCGGCGAGCGCAAGGTCGTGCAGATCACCTGGCTGCAAGACGCGAGCGAATTGGAGCGCAAGAAGAAGCGCAACAAGATGGCTCAGCTCTTCAAGGGCGTGTTCGGCCGCTAAGGCTTGGCATTGCCGAAGTCGGGGCCCATTCATGTTAAAGCGGGTGGTGCACGCTTGACAGCGGTTGCGCCGCACGCCTAAATCACTGCTTCACGGATCTAGGACGCGTAGCTCAGCGGGAGAGCACACGCTTCACACGCGTGGGGTCACTGGTTCAATCCCAGTCGCGTCCACCATCCTGTCTCCCGTTTCGGGTCCGCAACGTCCCTCGCGATCTCGCCACAGGAGAATCCTGATGTTCCTCTACAAGGTCGAAACGCGGGATTCTGAAATCGCCGGCAAGGGCGTCTATGCACTGGAGCCGATCCGGGCGGGCGCGGTGATCGGCTTGTTCAACCAGAACACCCTCATCATGACGGAAGCGGAATACCAGGATGCCCAGCGTCGCGGCGAGCAGCTCATCATCCAGAGCGCGGTCCGGCTGGTGGGGGAGTACTTCGTCTATAACAGCGAGATCACCGATGAGGAGTTCATCAACCACAGTAACGCGCCGAACATGCTGTATCACTGTGGGATCCTGTTTGCGAAGCAGCCGATCGCGGCCGGAGACGAGCTGACCGTCGACTACAAATATTTTCTCGCCACCGACGATGTCTGCGCCTTCGATGATCGGGACAGCGGTAAAGAGGTCACCGGGCTCAGCTCGAAGGAAGCATTGCTCCAATCTGCCCGCGAGCTTATCGAGCTCTATTCGCGCGCTGATTTCGATGTGCCGCGCTATTCGAACTACAAATAATTCTGCACCCCCGCCCACAGGGAGCGCACGGCGCTCCCGAGGATCGGCCAAATCGATTTGCAGCCGTCGGCGACGCACAGCAGCTTGATGTCTGTGAGCTGGCCGAAGGCCAGTAGCACGCCGACCGCGCCGATCGCGACCGCGACGAAATTGCGCTGCCACTGAATCTTCTTGTCGGTGCGCTTTTGCGCATAGTCGCTCACGGCGTCCACGACCGCCTGTGTGGTGCTGGTGAGGCTGTGAAAGTTTTTCTGCAGGGCGTTGACGGTCGACTGTTTGATGAAGGCGTCGAGATAGGACCGATACACGGAATTGGTGACGATGACAGGCGATTCGATGTCCAGCATCGCCTTGCGTGCCGAGACCACCACCTGTTGCAACGCGATGCGGCTGTCCTCGATTTTGGCGAGATTTTCCCGCCTCAGATCCTCAAGCACCTCCTGCATGCGCCTCGAAATTTCGGCGTTCCAATGGACATAGAGCGGCTCGAGACTGGCAACGAACTCAGCCATCTCCTCGTAGTCCATGCGCACGAAATTGGCGTGCGAGGGCAGCCGGATCAGCGTCGTATTGGCGGTGGTGTAAATCTGCGCGTTGTCGCCCAGCTCGCCCTGGGCAAGATTGCGAACGAAATAGCGGCCGTCGCGCCGGCGGGACTTGCTTCGGCTCAGCCAGGGCTCGAGACGATCCGCCGGTCCGCCGATCGGGTTGACAAAAATCCGGTGCAGCGCGTCTTCCCGCTTTTTGGCGTTGAAGTCGAGTTGTTCGTTGAACTCGATCAGCGAGAAAATGACGTTTGAGGTCTTGGCGATGTCATGCACGGCACGCATGCCATGCTTGCGCAGGATTTCATCGAAGCGCTGCACCAGTTTCTTGATCACATCCATTAGATTGCCGTCGGGCTCGTAAAGCCCACCGGCGCCTTCAGGGTGGTTCCGATAGCTGTGAGGGGCGGATTCGCCGCCATCTGTCGAAATCGGCTCCTTGCCACACAAGGAGGAGGCGCGCCTCAGCGCCCGGTGAATGTCGTGGTGCTTGATGGTCGCGAAGCCTTCATAGTCATGCTGCTCCCCGCGTTCCGCATAGAGCCGGACATAATGATTGCCAAAGGCTGAAAGCCGGATCTCGCAGTGAAGGCGGATGGTCATTGTCGGATCGCCGACATCGGTGATGATGATGTCGGGGAAGTTTATGGCCTGGAGATTGTAATGCTCGATGCCCGAGCCGCGCTGCCGATTGCTTACGGAAGGACCGGCATTGGTCTCTTGTCCGTTGCCAGGCTGTGCCGCCTGACCCATCTCCGCCGGCACTGACCACACGTCGGTCAGTTCCACTTTCTCTTGCGAGGTTGGCACGAACGCTCGGCTGAACGCCTCATCGACAACGCGGCTGCCTTTCCCTTCGGCGACCAAGTGCCTCCACTCGGCAATGATCGTGTCCAGCTTGGGCTGAATATGCTTGAGCAGAACGAGGTCATTGCTTTCGCTCTCACAGATGAGGAACGGAAAACAATAGGTCGCCTTGAAATGCTCGACGAATGGAGTGACCTCGCCAAATTCCTGGATCCGCGAAAGCGTCTGGAGATGCGCGTCGAGCTCGGTGGCGTAAGCAAAGGAGTCCTGCTTTAGATCGCTGTCGATGACGAACCGGCCGTCCTTGAGTGCATCCGCAACGGCTTTGCGCCAATCGGGTTTGTTCTGCAGCCAGTCCGTTACCGCGCTGCTGAGCTGGTGAACGCGCTCGAAATAGAGCCGGCTGTCCGAGATCTCACCTTTGAGCCAGTCGACGAGCACCGCATCCGCCTCGTCCCAGGCGTCGGGCCAGCAATCCGGCGGAATAACGAGCTTGTTCACACGCTCTGTGTGCTTTCTGATGCCGGCTGGGCAGTCGATATTCAGGGCATTTTCGACGCGCATCCCGCAAGCCAGGATGGCGAGCAGGCGAAAGAACAGTATATAGATATGTTGCTGCTGGTCATTCAGACGCTCCGCATATTTCGCGTAGTATTTCACCGCGCCGTATACGAGCGCATGCACAGGTGGATGGCGGAGCGTATTTTCCCATTCTCTATAAGAAATCTGATAAATTGTGAGCAGGATCAATTTGTTAAGGCGCTCGTCGCCCTCAAATTGCTTCAGATGGTTTGCGATCTCGTGATCGAGCCGATGCGGATATGTCTTTGGATGAATGGCTAGTGGCCCGGCTATTCTGTCGAAAATGGTATCGAAGTATTTGTAGAGTTCCTGCTTCCCGCAGCGTGTCAACGTGTCATTGATATTGTCGAGGCTTTCATCAAAGCCGAGGACATAGTTCTGCCAATCGCCGTAATCGCCGTCCGGCATCGCAATGCTCCGAGTACAGGCCTAAAATATGCATTCGGGGAAAAGTGCGTGACTGTGGCGCCCTTATTGCCGTCCGTCAACCGACCGTTCCGGGGCAGGGCTTGACGCCCACAGCTTAAGCGGGTGCTAGGGCAGGCTTCTTAAGCCAGAACGGTGGTTTGCTGGCTCCGGCTAGCACGTAGCTGAGCAGTTTATAAGTGAGTTTGGCAGCGATGTAATCGGCGGCGTGGTAGTTTGGGATGGGGGCGAGTTCGACGACATCGGCGCCGACCACATTGCCGGCTTCCGCAACCGCGCGGACGATTTCACAGGCCTCATCGAAGAACAATCCGCCCGGCTCCGGCGTGCCGGTGGCAGGCATCAGGCTGGCATCAAGCCCATCCACATCGAAACTGAGATACACCGGTCGTCCTTGCAGCGGCGCAACCATGTCTTCTACGCGCCAGGACTTGCGGTCCATGGCGAAGTGGATGGTGATGCGACGGCACTCGGCTTCGTAATAGGCGATCTCCTCAGCCGAGATGCAGCGTATGCCAATCGCGACGAGCAAAGCGTCCGAGCCCTCCAGAATACGCCGCATGGTCGATGCATGTGAGAATTGCTGCCCGAGATAGCCGTCGCGCAAGTCGGCATGGCCGTCGATTTGAACGATGACGAGGTCGGGATGGCGTCGCAAGAGCGGCCGGATCGCGCCGATCGTCAAAGAATGTTCGCCGCCCAGCACCAACGGAAACTTGTCTTCGGCGAGAACGCTTTCGACCAGCCTATCGACCTGGTCCAGCGCAGTCTGGTGATCCTGGGCAACATGCTCCGCCTGAAGCGTTGCGATGCCGAACTGCCGGTAGGGCTCGCACCACATTTCTTCGAGAAAATAGTCGAGCTGCGGGCTGGCTTTGATGATCGCCTCCGGCCCGCCCGCCGTGCCCGTGCCTGAGCAGACCGTCGAACTCGAGGCCAAAGGGAATGATGACGGCCTTGGCGGTCTCGGACGGGCCGATCTGCTCCTCGGGAGCAAGACCAAGAAATCCCTCTTCCTGCTTGCGATACCTGAGTGCCGCCATGCCGCCTCAACAGTTTTGGCGAAGCCCGGAAAGCACCAGCTCCCGGGCGCCGCCGTCATGAGGTTGCCGCCTCCGCAGCGACACGCTCGCTTTCGTACATGGTGAGCATCGGCTCGTCCCTGGCGATCGCCGTCTCGTAATGGCCAAAGCCGTTGAACTGGCCAGCCATCACGCGGCCATAAGCACCGACGTTGCCGATCTCGATATAGTCGCCTTCGTCGATCGCCTCGGGAAGATAGAACGGCCCCGGCATATAGTCGATGCTGTCGCAGGTGGGGCCATAGAGGGCGAAGGGCGCAAGCGTCTTGCGGCCGCCTGCCGCATCGCCTTCAAGGTCGAGCTGGCGCGCTGGGAATACGAATTTCATATGCGCCGCATCGAACAGCGTGCCGAACGCGCCGTCATTGATATAGAGCGTGTCGTCCTTACGCGCCTCGACGCGCACCACCACCAACTCCGCCTCCGCGACCAGCGCTCGGCCGGGCTCCGCCCACAGCTCGCAGTGCCAGCCGACAGCAATGCCGTCGAAAGCATTCCGGATTTCCTCCACATAAGCGGAAAGTGGCGGCGGCTCGAGGCCGGGATAGCGCGACGGGAACCCGCCGCCGACATCGATGACGTCGGCAACAACACCGGCATGCACGATGTGATGCGACATGGTGCGCAGCGCATGGCCATAGGCGCCCGGCGCCATCGCCTGCGAGCCGACATGAAACGTCAAGCCGAGGCGCTCCGCCACCTGCCGCGCCTGGCGCAGAAAGTCGGCGGAACTCGTGCCAGGACAGTCCGAATTTACCTTCGAGTGGAATCTCGCTGAAGGTGTTCGGACAGGCCATGCGCACCATGAGGATCAGATCGCGGGCATTGCCCGTCTCAGCCAGCACCTTCTCCAGCTCGGCCGGACAGTCCACGGCAAAGGTGCGGATGCCATGCTCGAAATAGGCGGCGCGGATCAACTGCCGGCTTTTGATCGGATGCATGACGTGCGCAGTAACACCAGGAAGCCCGACAATCTGCTCAATCTCGGGCAACGAGGCGACGTCGAAGTCCTTCACGCCGGCATCGCGCAGCGTGCAAAGCATCTCCGGCGCGTCATTGGCTTTGACGGCGTAAAGGCATTTTCCGGGAAAATTTTCGATAAACCAACGCGCGGCCCGCTCTGCCGCGTGCGGACGCAGGATCAGAACAGGGCGCTCGGGGCGTTGCAGACGGATATAGTCTGCGGCGCAGCGGTAAATTTCCATTCCATGGGTCCCCCACAGAATTGTTGACCCTATGCTGTACGTGCGCAAACGCCGCCGCAGCGAGGAGGTCGCATAAGGTCATCCGCCGGGAATGTAAAGCAATTTCTACAAGCCCAGCAGACACCGCCCGGCCCCGATGGGACGGTTGCGACGATGGTTGCGTGATTTGGTAAGAGCTGCCGGGATTTCAAGGGAAAATCCGGACCGCACGGAAAACTTTTCCTGCAGCCTAATTCGGTTCCCTTGGGGGGCTTAGGCCCGCCCGAGAACGCCGCGGACCGCAGGCACCAGATCGGCGAAACTGTGGATAATGGCGTCGGGCTCCAGCACATCGACCGGGCTCTCGCCATAGCCGAAACTCACCGCAATGAACGGGACCCCGCCGCCTTGCGCCGCACGCGAATCCGCCGAGCTGTCGCCGATCATGACCGCGCGCGCGGTATCGCCGCCCGCGGCGCGGATGGTCTCCAGCACGTGGGCGGGATCGGGCTTCGATTTCGGGAAGGTCTCGCGGCCGGCGATGAAGGCGAAATAGCCGTCGAGCTCGAGCGCGGTTAGCAGCTTCTTGGCCAACGCTTCGCGCTTGTTGGTGCACACGGCGAGCAGCGCACCTTTCTCCCGCAGCCCATCCATCGCCGGCACTAGCCCCGGAAACGCCCGGCTATCCACCAGGATGTTCTCGGCATAATAGGCGACGAAATCTTCGGTCATCCGCGTCAGCTCGTCATCCGCGGCGGTGCGCCCGAGCGAAGCCATGGCGGTATGGATCATCTCGCGCGCCCCAAAGCCGACCGCCGGCTGAATGATGCGGGTCGGCACCCGCGCCATGCCGTTCTTCTCCAGCGTATGATTGGCGGCAGCGATCAGATCGGGCGCGGTATCGATCATCGTGCCATCGAGATCGAAGACAATGGTGGCGCCGCTGAGCATCGAAGGTTCTCCCCGCATTGGACAGGTGTCATGCCGCGTGCGGATACGCTATTGAGATTGGCTCACACCTTGCCCATCATCTTGGCAAGGCAACGGCCGAGCTCGGGAAAGGACGCGGATATGCAACATAGGATGGAAATGCTCATCCGCGAGCCATGCTATATGGATAGCGCCGGGACAGGCCAGCCGAAAGATGCGGTTGTTCACGCTGCAACCGCGGCGCTAAGTGGTAATGCTCACCGCGCGGACCGCTGATGGATCGGATTCGATGGATAACGATAGCTTAAAATTCCGCGCCGCCGAGCGCGCACTCGAATTCGTCAAGTCGGGTATGAAACTCGGCCTCGGCAGCGGTTCCACAGCGGCCAAATTCGTGGAGCTGCTCGGGCAGCAAGTTGCGAGCGGACTCGACATCGTCGGTGTGCCAACCTCGGAGACCACACGCGCACTGGCCGAGCGCCACGGCATTCCACTCGCCACGCTCGACGATTATCCAGAGCTGCACCTCACCGTGGACGGCGCGGACGAGATCGATGCGCGGCTGCGCCTGATCAAAGGCGGCGGCGGCGCGCTCTTGCGCGAGAAGATCGTCGCCATGGCCTCCGACCGGATGATCGTGATCGCCGATCGCAGCAAACTTGTGGAGCGCCTCGGCGCCTTCCCGTTGCCCGTCGAAATCGTCCGGTTCGGCGCGAGTGCCACGCTGCGGATGATTGAGGCAGCGGCCGGAGATGTCGGCTGCTCGGGCGCTATCGGCCTTCGCAAAACCACAGCTGGGGAAAATTTCATCACCGACGGCGGTAATTTCATCGTCGATTGCGCGTTCCGCACTATTGTGGAGCCGGAATCTTTGGGAGATGTCCTCGAAATGATCCCCGGGGTCATCGAGCATGGCCTGTTCATCGACATTGCCGATACTGCCATTCTCGCGGGTCCGGAGGGAGTCGAGATCATCGAGGCGCAGCTCTCCTAACTAGCTCGGCAGGTTCTCGAGCGGAGGTGTGCGATGTTTTGGAGCATGGTGCAGGCCGCGGCATGGATCATCGCCGTATGCTTTGCCTTTAGCGGAACGCCCGCCGCAGCGCAGGAGGCTCTCCCGCCCAGCGCCGCCGCGCCTGAGGGGGGACAGATGCAGCCGGAGGCCGACCGGCTTGCCGCGGCCCGCGATCTGCTCCAGGCCACCAATACCGATGCGCAGTTCGCGACCATCATCCCGATGATGCTGACCCAACTCAAACAATCGATGTCTCCCCCCAACCCCAAGATCCAGCGGGAGCTCGATCAGGTGTTCGAGGAGGTGCAGAAGCAGTTCATTGCGCGCCGCGATGAAGTGCTGGATCAGATCGCCGTACTCTATGCGCGCACGTTTACTGCCGAGGAGATGAAGGCGCTCGCCGACTTCTACCGCTCCCCGGCGGGGAAGAAATTCATCGCCGCCCTGCCCGACCTGACCACCGAAGCCATGCGCATGGGCAGTGCCTGGGGCCAGCAGATCGCACAGGATGCCGAGCGCAAGGTGCGCGATGAAATGCGCCGGCGCGGCTTCGATCTCTGAAATAGAGGCCGCCTGCGCGGCCAAAGCCCATACGCGATCGTGAAATCGCAGCTGCTCGCACACGAACAGCCGGGTTTCCAACTCTTATGCGCCATGGTTTAACCATGGGCCAGCAATCATCCGGCTTTGGCTGGCGGAAAGGCGTCCATGCAATTCGACTTCGATCTCTTCGTCATCGGCGGCGGCTCGGGCGGCGTGCGCGCCGCGCGCATGGCTGCCGGAACGGGTGCGCGTGTGGCGATAGCCGAAGAATACCGCTTGGGCGGCACCTGCGTGATCCGCGGCTGTGTTCCCAAGAAGCTGCTGGTCTATGCCAGCGAGTTCGGCGAGCATTTCAAGGACGCCGCCGGCTTTGGCTGGAACGTGGGCGCATCCCATTTCCATTGGGAAACGCTGATCGCCAATAAGGATAAAGAGATCGACCGGCTGAGCGGGCTCTATCGCGCGGGGCTGGAACGCGCCGGGGTCGCGATCTTCCAAAGCCGCGCTGTGCTTGATGATGCGCACACCGTGAAACTCGCCAAAGAAGGCCGCAGCGTTACCGCCAAGACGATCCTGATTGCAACCGGCTCCTGGCCGTTCATGCCAAAAATTCCCGGCTCGGAATATGCCATCACTTCGAACGAGGCCTTCCATCTGCCGAAGCTTCCAGCAAGCATCGCTATTGTCGGAGCAGGCTATATCGGGCTGGAGTTTGCTGGCATTTTCCACGGGCTCGGCGTTGACGTGACCCTTATGCACCGCGGGCCGCGTCTCCTGCGCGGGTTCGATGAGGACCTCGAAATCGCGCTCGCCGAGGCAATGACCGCACGTGGGATCAAGCTGATTCTCAATACTAAAATCACCGCTATCGAGAAAGAAGCGCATTGCTACAGGCTGATCAGCGCCGACGGCCGGCATTTCGATACCGATCTCGTCATGTATGCGACGGGCCGCATCCCCAATACCGCGAGTATGGGCCTCGCCGAGGCGGGGGTGGCGCTCGGCGAATTTGGCGAGGTCAAGGTCGATGAATATTCGCGCTCGTCTGTGCCGCACATTTACGCCATCGGCGATGTCACCGATCGGGTGAACCTGACGCCCGTCGCCATCGATGAGGCGATGCGCTTCGTCGATACAGTATTCCGAGGCAAGCCGACCCCGGTCGATCACCACGGCATCCCGACGGCTGTGTTCTCGCAGCCCGAGATCGGCACGGTTGGCCTCACCGAAGAGGAGGCGCGCAAGGATTGCGAGGCCGGCATCGACATTTACAAATCGAGCTTCCGGCCGCTGAAGGCCACGCTTTCCGGCCGCACCGAGCGTACGCTGATGAAGATGATCGTTGACCGCGCCACCGATCAGGTAATCGGGGTGCACATTCTGGGGCCGGATGCTGCGGAAATGGCGCAGATCCTTGCCATTCCGCTCCGCCTCGGCGCTACGAAGGCCGATTTCGATGCGACGATGGCGCTACACCCCACCGCCGCGGAGGAGCTTGTCACCATGCGCGAGATCTGGCAACCCCCACAAGCGAAGGCCGCGGAGTAGACAGCCAGGGCTATTGGCGTGTCAGCGCATCAGCGGGGCGCGAGCACAGACCTTGAACAGTCCGCCGCCCGGATCGCCGAACCAGCACAAGTCTTCGATCATGAATGGCGCTTCGGTGAAAGGCGCCACCACCGGACGCAAGGCGGCTTCGACCGCGTCGAGTTCGGCCGGCTCGGCAGGCCCTGCAAGGGTGATGTGAAATTCGAATGCCGCCAGCACATGCGGATAGCCGAACTCCTCCAGATAGCAGCTGAGCAGCGGGTCGGTGATGCCTGAGCGCCGGGCGCGGTCTTCCTCGCTCAAGGGCGCGCGGAAACGGTCGAACGCCACGACGCATTCGCTTGCCAGCCAGTCAAGGTCGGCGAGCGGCCGCGTCGGCAGCAGCGCCAGCCAGTGGTCGAACCGTGTGAGATGAAGCGGGCCGGCCTGGACGCGGCGCCGGCGGGCGCAGAACGTCCGCAACGTATCGCTTAGCGTCTGTTCATCGACATCTACAGCCAGGCGGAACGGCGCTTTCATCGTCGCGTGGAGGCCATAACGCCCGGGCGCAGCGGTGACGCGCTCCACGAGCCCGGCATTGAGCCCAAACGTGACGCGCTCCGCGGAGGGCTCGCCGCGCTCCGGATCGGAGCCCAGCCAGCGCCGGCCCAAATCGGCAAGAGCGGTCTCCGGCGCCGGCGCCCAATAGATCGCGTAACGCTGCATGCCTCTCTCCTTCGATCCTGACGGCGCGCCGATCCTGATATACAATCATCGGATCAAATCGTCTCCGCCGTCCGCATCGTCCCGCCCGCTAACCGCATGGACGCCACGCCCATGACGCGCTTCTCGCTCAATGTTGTCGCCAAGATCCTGGCCGCCATCCTGCTCATTATTGTGATCCGGGCGCTCGGCGAGGTGTTCCGCCTGGAATATGTGCGCCCCGAGCCGCCGCTCACCTATGCCGAGGCGCGCCCCTTTATCATCGGCGCGCTCGCGGCGGCGCTGTCGCTGGCTCTTGCCCTCCTCGCCGTCCAGCTCGACCGCCCTCGCAGCGCCATCCTGCTCGCTTGCCTCACCGTCATCGGCCTGTTTATTTACCGGGTCTATTTCATCCCCTCGTAAAACGCCCCTCACGCCCCCTTGCGCCGCTGCTTGAGAGCAGGCGCGCGCCGGAGACCGGATTGCAGCTCTTCATTGACATTCTGACCGGCATCACGCTGCCGATTCTCATTCTTGTGGCGATCGGCTACGGCGTGCAGAAGCGCTTCGCCTTCGATATCCCGACGCTGACACGGATACAGGTCTATGTGCTGCTGCCCGGCGCGCTGATCTATCTCCCGACGGCCGCCAAGCTGCCGCTCGTGGCGACCTGGCCGATCGTCTGGTTTTCGCTCTTGCATTTCGTGTTTCTGTTTCTCCTGGGCTGGGGCGTTGCGAAGGCACTCGGCATGAGCCGCAATGTGGCGGGTCTGATCGGCATCGGGGCGTTATTCTCGAACTCGGGCAATTACGGCATTCCGCTGATCCAGCTTACCTTTCCCGAGGACTATCTACTCTATCAGGCGGTCGTGCTCAGTCTGCACTCGCTCGTCATCGTGCCGGTGATGCTCTTGGTCCTCGACCAGGAGGCAGACGGCAACGCCGGCGCCTGGCGGAGATTGTTCGGTTCGCCGATCCTGCCGGCGGTGGCGCTCGGCTTTTTGCTGAAGGGCTTTGAGATCAGCTTGCCGCAGGTGGTTGCGGTGCCGCTGAAACTGATCAGCGATGCCTTCTCCCCGATGGCGCTATTGCTGCTCGGCGTACAGCTCGCGGCGGTCGAGGTGAGGGTGGCGCGCGGGCCGCTGTTCATCGGTGTACTGTTGCGGATGATTGCCGGCCCGGCGAGTGCGTGGCTGTTTGCCGCTCTGCTCGGTTTTCCGCCGAACCTCGTGGCGTTCTTCGTCGTCAGCGGCGCGGTGCCGGTCGGCGTGCTCATTGCAATCTTTGCCAGCGAATATAAGACCGAGCCGGAACTTGCGTCGATGCTGGTGTTCATCTCAACAGTGGTCAGTGCCTTGACCGTCACGGGATGGGTGTACGCTGTCCGCTATGCCGGACTTCAATAGGAGGTAAAGCATGATCGATCTCCACACCTGGTCGACCCCGAACGGTCGCAAAGTCTCCATCGCGCTCGAGGAGATGGGGCTGCCCTATAAGGTGTTCCCCATCAATATCGGGAAGGATGAGCAGTTCGTTCCCGACTTCCTGGCCATCAGCCCGAACAACAAAATCCCTGCGATCGTCGACCACGACACTGGCCTCCATCTGTTCGAGTCCGGCGCGATCCTGATGTATCTAGCGGAGAAGACCGGCAAATTCTGGCCGCAGAGCTTTCCGGAGAAATGGCGCGTGACGGAATGGCTGATGTGGCAGATGGGCGGTATTGGCCCCATGCTCGGGCAAATCCATCACTTCGTGAAATACAATCCCGGCAAGGCGCCCTATGCCGAGGAGCGTTACCTCAAGGAGGGACACCGCCTTTATGGTGTGCTGGATAAGCGGCTCGCCGAAGTCGAGTACGTCGCCGGCGACTACTCCATCGCCGACATGGCGATCTTCCCCTGGATCGCGCGCTTCGAGTGGCAGACCATCGATATGAACACCTACCCGAATGTAAAGCGCTGGTATCTGGCAATCGCCGGGCGCGAAGGCGTGAAGCGCGGCTATGACGTGCCTGCTTTTGGCAATGCGATCCCGATGCCGTGATCCCTCACGGGCCGATGACATGAATTTGTGGTGCAAGACGGAGAACCGACTGGGATTGCTGCATTTTGGAACCAGAATAGCGTGCTAACACTATTCTCCAGAGTGCTGAGGCAAATGAGGAGTCAGGTGACATGCGCAGCGTGATGATGGGTGCCGCACTGGCCGGCGTGCTTGGCATCGGTCTGGCTTACGCTCAGACCAGCGTAATCAAGGAACGTCAGAACATCATGAAGAGCAACGGCGATGCGGTGAAGCTCGTATCCGACATGCTCAAGGGCGAAAAGCCATACGATGCCAAGGCCGCGGCCGACGGGATGAAGTCTATTCACGGCAATATCGGAAAGTTTGTGACGCTGTTCCCGGAAGGGTCAGAGACTGGCGAAAAAACTCGCGCGCTGCCGGCTATATGGAAGAACAAGAAGGATTTCGAGGACTGGGGGAAGCAGCTCCAGGAAGACACCGCGAAGGCTGAAGGCGCCGCTGCCGGTGGTGCCGACAGCATGAAGACGGCACTGGCTGATGTGGGCAAGACCTGCAATGGCTGCCACGACGACTACCGCGCCAAAGAGAAATAGAGATCATGCGCCTCCTCTTTGCCCTCTTGACCGCCGCGGGGGTTTGCGGAGGCGCATCACTCCTTTTTGGCCAGGAGGCACCAGCCCCGCAAGCTTCGCCGAACCTTAAGAACGGCGAATACATGTTCAATGCCGGCGGCTGCGCGTCCTGCCATGCCGCGCCCGCAACCGAAAAATGCGACAATCCGCGAACCAAGGATGAGACCAAGCTGGTCGGCGGGCGGTGCCTGAAAACCGAATTCGGCACTTTCTATGTTCCCAATATCAGCCCCGATAAGGAGAGCGGCGTCGGTGGCTGGGGCACGGAAGACTTCATCAATGCCATGACCAAGGGGGTCTCGCCGCATGGCGAGAACCTCTATCCGGCTTTTCCATATGCCTCCTATCAGCATATGACGCGCGGCGATCTCGTCGACCTCAAGGCGTTTCTCGACACGCTGCCGGCGGTGAGCTCCCATGTGCCGGCACACGAGCTTTCTTTTCCCTACAGCATCCGCGCGGGCCTCAGCGTCTGGAAGTGGCGGTATCTTGACGGCAAGACCTTCACGCCCGATCCGTCGAAATCGGCTGAGGTCAATCGGGGCGCCTATCTGGTCACGGGACCCGGCCATTGCGCCGAATGCCACACGCCCCGCGACGTCTTGGGCGGTATGATCAAGAGCAAATGGCTCGCGGGCGCTCCAAACCCCGAGGGCAAAGGCTCGGTGCCGAACCTCACACCGGATCCGAGCGGTCTCGGCAAATGGAGCGAGAAGGACATCGTCTACGCGTTGGAGACCGGCTTTACGCCGTCTGGCGATTCGATTGGCAAGCAGATGGCCCGGGTTCAGGAGAATATGGCCAAGCTGACCCCGGAGGACCGGCAAGCGATCGCCGCCTATCTGAAGTCGATCCCGCCTGTCGCGAGCCCCAAAAAAGAAAAATAGCAAACCAAGGCTTACGTTAAACCTGCCTGACCCTCGCTGATCGAGCAACTAACGCAAAGACGCCGCCAATGCCCATCGACTGCACCGGAGAGGTGCGACGATGTTGCGTCTGGGAGATTTTTAAACAAATTCTATCACACCGTAGGTAAATCGAAAAAAGCCGCCACCGTTGCGGGGCTCGCCGGAGCGGAACTGCGAAAAAATAACTGCGAAGCATTCGCAGACGGCCACCGAAGGTCGGTGATGAAACGAGACCTCGTAGGCATCATCAGGAGCCTGATGAAACCCATTCATCTCTACGTAGAACTTCAGAGTGCCAAAACGCCGCTGGGGTAAACCGGCTGGCTGATTTGTCCGTATTGTAGCTTGGACGACGGAATGCATGGCCCGCCAATAACCGGATGCATATGCCTCATGAATAACAACGATAATGAACAACTCGATGGCTGATGTCATTCTTGACGCAAGGGGATTGAGCTCTCCCTTGCCGCTGCTTAAAGCCCGCAAAGCGCTGCGGGAACTCGCTCCCGGCGCCACACTGGAAGTGCTCAGCTCCGATCCGAGAAGCGTGGAGAATTTTGAGACGTTTTGCCGCTCCGCCGGCCACGAACTGCTCGAGGCCTATAAGACGGATGATTTTTTTTGTTTTGTCATCAAGAAGGGGGGAGGGTAAATCTGGCACCAGTCGAGTACGGCAGAAATTGAGCGGCTATGCAATACGCCATCCTTGGACGCAGCGGAATAGAGGTCTCGCGCCTGTGCCTCGGCACGATGATGTTCGGCGGACCGACGAATGAGGCTGAGGCCATCCGTATTATTGCGGATGCGCAGGAGAGCGGTGTCAATTTCATCGACACTGCCGACAAATATGAGGATGGCCGCTCAGAGGAGATCACCGGCCGCGCCATCAAGGGGGCCCGCGACAAATGGGTGCTGGCGACCAAGGTCGGCACCTCCGGTCGCGACCTGAAATATCCCGCGCTCGCCAATCTGTCGCGCCGCTACGTGATGAGGTCGGTCGAGGAGAGCCTCAAGCGGCTCGGGACGGATCGCATCGACCTCTATTACATCCACCGCCATGATCCACACACGCCGGACGAAGAGGTGGTGCGCACCTTCGGCGATCTGATCCGGTCTGGCAAAATCCTGCATTTCGGCCTGTCCAATCTGCGGGCCTGGCAGATCACACATTACGCGCATCTTTGCCAACAGATGGGCGTACCGCAGCCGGTGGCGATCCAGCCCTATTACAATCTGATGAACCGCCAGCCGGAGGTGGAGGTCATTCCCGCCGCTCGTAACTTCGATATGGCGGTGGTGCCGTACAGTCCGCTGGCACGCGGGGTGCTGACCGGCAAATACAAACCGGGAGCGCAGCCGCCTACAGAGAGCCGCGCCGGCCGCAATGATGCGCGGATGATGATGTCGGAGTGGCGTCCGGAATCGTTGGAAATTGCCGAGCGGCTGCAAGCCCATGCCGCAGCGCGGAGCAAAACGATCGTTGATTACGCCGTTGCCTGGGAGCTGAACAACAGCGCCGTGACATCGCTGATTGCCGGCCCGCGCACTTTCGAGCAGTGGCGCAGCTATGTCGGCGCGCTCGACTATGCCTGGAACGCCGAGGACGAGTCGCTCGCCGACAGCCTGGTGACGCCCGGCCATGCTTCCACACCGGGCTATACCGATCCGCTCTACCCCGTTCAGGGCCGTTTTCCGGCCGTGAAGTCGGCGAGCAAATCGGAATAGGCGCTCGGGAGATCACTTTCGAAAGGCAATGGCAGAGCGCAGGCCGCGAAACAGGTCGCGATCACCTCTGCAGCGTTTCATTCAAGGCCCGCAAGCCTTCCCGGTAGGTGGGGTAGAGCAGCTTCACGCCGAGCACATCCTTCATCTTCGCATTGCGCACGCGCCGGTTCTCCATGTAGAAGCTGCGCGCCATGGGCGACAGCTGGGCTTCCTCCCAATCGATGAGCGGGGGCGGCTCCATGCCAAGCAACTCGGCGGCGAAGGTGATTACATCCTGGGGCGGCGTGGGTTCGTCATCGCTGATGTTGAAGATACCTGAGGCGTCGCGCCGGATGGCAGCCTCGACCGCGCCGGCGATGTCCTCAACATGGATGCGGGTGAAGACCTGGCCGGGCTTATGGATGCGCTGCTGCTGCCCGGCTCTCAGCTTCTCCAGGGCATTGCGGCCCGGCCCATAGATGCCGGCAAGACGGAAGACCGCAGCGGGAAGCCTTCGCCTAGCGGCGAGATCCTGCCAAGCCGCCTCGGCGGCGACCCGCCACTGGCTCCGGTCGAAGATCGGCCGGGGCGGGGTCGTTTCATCCACCCAGCCGCCGCCATGATCGCCATAGACGCCGGTTGTCGAGAGATATCCGATCCAGCGCAGATGCAGTGCATCCACGAGATCGCCGCCGTGATGCAGGAGCAGCGGGTCACCATTCGCGGTGGGCGGCGCGGACAACAGGAGGTGTGTGGTTTCACGCAGGGCATCGCTGAGTGCGGGCGAGGGCGTCTTGCCGGAAAACGGTACGGCCTCATAGCCGCTCGCACGAATTGCGCGAAGTCCCTCCTCACTGCGCGCCGTCCCAGCAATATGCCAGCGCCCGCGCTCCAGCCGCCTTGCCACCGCTCGCGCCGAATAGCCAAGGCCTACTGTGAGCAAACGGTTCATGCGGCGCCTGCCTCGTAGAGCCATTCGGCGCGCACGGCTTCATCCGTTTCGCCCGCGAGACAAGCCTCGCGCAAGAGGGCGAAGCCAGCGGCATCGCCCGCCAGCGATTCACGCGCCGCCCACACCGCCGCCGCGCGCACGATGGGGTTCGGGTCGCTGAGATGCTTGGCGATGGCCGGAAGCAAGGCAGCCTCGCCAGAGTTCCCAGCCGCGATCAGTACGTTGCGGATGAAGCGGTCGCGCCCGGTGCGCTTGATCGGAGAGCCGGCGAACGCCCCGCGAAAAGCGGCGTCATCCAGCTCCAGCAGGTCGGCAAGTGCCGCGCCTTCCGTTATCGGACGCGCGGCAAAGCGCGCCTCGCGGGCGTCCTGGGCGAATTTGTTCCAGGGGCAAACGGCGAGGCAATCGTCGCAGCCATAGATGCGGTTGCCCATCGGTTTGCGGAATTCGCGCGGGATATGCCCCTTATGCTCGATAGTCAGATAGGAGATGCAGCGCCGCGCATCGAGCCGATAAGGGGCGGGGAACGCCGCAGTCGGGCAGATGTCGAGGCAGCGCCGGCAATTGCCGCAATGGTCGGCCTCGGCGCTGTCGGCCGGCAGCCAGGCCGTGGTGAAGATCGCGCCCAGAAACAGCCAGGAGCCGAACGAACGTGAGACGAGATTGGTGTGCTTGCCCTGCCAGCCGAGCCCTGCGGCACGGGCGAGCGGCTTCTCCATCACCGGCGCCGTATCGACGAACACCTTCACCTCGGCACCGGTCTGGCGGTAGAGCCAGCCACCGAGCTGCTTCAGCCGCGCTTTGACGATGTCATGATAGTCCCTGCCGCGCGCATAGACGGACACCGTGCCGCGCCACCTCTCGGCGAGGAGCGCCAGCGGGTCGTCTGTCGGCCCGTAATTGAGGCCGAGCATGATGATGGACTGCGCCTGAGGCCACAGCACCAGCGGATCGGCACGGCGGTCGGCATGGGCGGCGAGCCAGGTCATATCACCGTGCATCGCCTCACGCAGAAACGTGCCGAGTTGTTCACCCGCATTGCCGATGGCCTCCGGCCGGGTGACGCCAACGGCGTCGAACCCTTCCCTTGTTGCGCGGGCAACAAGGGCCACCTTCAAACTCTCAGGCGATGGAGCGGCAGCTGACACGGACTGAAACGCAAAACTCAAAAATCAAGCTCCGCATAAAGACGTGGTGGCGGCAATCCGGGCAGCCGGTCGGTAAGCAGAGGCCGGAAAGACGGCCGCGATTTCAGCAGAGCATACCATTGCTTGGCCTGCGGAAACTCTTCCCATGGCACTTCGCCGAGATAATCCAGCACGGAAAGATGTCCGCCAGCTGCCAGATCCGCAAAGCTCAGATTGTCACCCGCCAGCCATTTCCGCCGATCAACGAGATGGCAGATATAACTCAGATGATAGCGCAGGTTTGTGCGCCCCGCACGGATCAGCTCCGGATCGGGGCTGCTCCTGCCGAAATTGGCGAAGCGCTGATATACCTTTTCCTCGAGCAAATAGCGGCTTACCTCGGCGTCGAGCTTGTTGTGAAACCAGTCGACAAGGCGGCGGATTTCCGCCCGATCGCCTGCCGAACCGGGGAACAGAACATCGCGGCTCTTTGCCTCACCATTGCCGCTCAGCTTGGGATGTGTCTCGGCAAGAAACTCGGAGATCGCGTAGGCCCCGGCTATCACAAACCCCTGTCGCTCGACCAGAACGGGGAGCGTTCCGGCCGGATTGAGCTGAAGAAAATCGCGCCGCCAGGCCCAGGGACGCTCCTCCTCAAGCTCAACAATCTGCCCGCATTCGCCGAGCGCCAGTCGAATTGAGCGCGAAAACGGGCAGAGCGAATAATGTAAAAGCCGCAGCATCAGCCAAGCAAATCTCGGGCGTAGGTGTGCCTATTAGGGGACACAAGCGTCCACAGTTCTAGTGGAGATCGTGTGAATGGCAAGTCGCCGACTTGACGGAGTGGTCTTAGTCTGCAAATTGGGCGATGGGGTGTCACAGTTCCCTCATAGCGCCACGCTACGTTCCGTACGGCGCAATGGGAGCCCAGGCATGCCTTCGCATGGGGGCTTCCGACGCTAGCATATCAACCCGCGGCTGGTGCCGTATGGCGATTGCTGGCTTACGACTGCTTAGTTTGCGTTTCGAGAACATTTCTCAGCTTGCGCAACGATACGGAACCATAATGTATGTCCCAACTTAGCTGTGAGCAGGCATCCTCCTCAGAAGACAGTCATTTTCTTCGGTCTATGAGCTCAAACTATATCTATCCCCTGGCGGGCAAACGCGTGTTCGTCACGGGTCATCGTGGCATGGTCGGCTCCGCGCTGGTTCGCCGTCTTCAAGCGGAGGACTGCGAAATCCTCGCGGCGACGCGCGACGAACTCGACTTGCGACGGCAAGCCGACGTCGAGCGCTGGATGGCCGATCGGCGACCCGAGGCACTGTTCATAGCCGCGGCGAAGGTCGGTGGTATTTCCGCCAATCAAAGCCAACCCGCTGACTTCCTCCACCAGAACCTTATCATCGAGACCAACCTCATCGGTGCAGCATACCAAACCCGCGTCGAAAAGCTTGTCTTCCTCGGCTCGGCAACCGTCTACCCCAAACAAGCAACGCAGCCCATCGCGGAAACAGCGCTCCTCACCGGCTCGCTCGAGCCAACGCACGAAGCTTACGCGATTGCCAAAATCGCAGGCATCAAGCTATGTCAGGCCTATCGCCGGCAATATGGCTGCGACTTCGTTTCAGCGATGCCGTCAAACCTCTATGGGCCAGGTGATCATTTCGATACCACCAACAGCCATTTCGTCCCCGCCCTGATCCGCCGGTTCCACGAGGCGAAGCTGGAAAAGCGGGCGGAAGTCGTGATCTGGGGATCCGGCACGCCGCGACGCGAGCTGCTCTATGTCGAGGACTGCGCCGATGCGCTGGTGCATGTCCTGAAGTTCTATTCCGCCGAGGAGCAGATTAACGTTGGCTCCGGCGAGGATTCGCAGATCATCGATATCGCCCGTATCGTTGCCCGCGTGGTCGGCTACGACGGCAAGATCGTCAACGATCTTTCCAAGCCGGACGGCGTTGCCCGCAAGCTGATGAGCGGCGACAAGCTGCGCGCCCTTGGCTGGCACCCGCAAACTTCGCTGGAAGAAGGTATCCGCACGACCTATCGCTGGTATCTGCAAACCGCAAATCAATAATAGCAAGCGCTACAGCATAACGCCTGCGCGGCTCAGACGCTGCGCAGCGAGAACTCGCCCTTTGGACGGAAGCGCACAAGATAGGACGGAACGATGGCTTCGACCGCCCGCGGCTCGATGCCGAGTGCGCCGAGCGTGCGCGCCTCCTTCATCGCTTCTTCCGAGACGACATTGTCGGTCTGGAGAAGCCGGACCTGGTCGAGCGTCAGCGGCGCGTTCGGCAGGAATTGCAGGAAGAAGCCCTGGAGCTTGGCCAGCCAAAACGGGATCGGGAAATAAGGCCGGCGGTGCTCTGTATATTGTGCGACGAGGTCAAGGAGCTCGCGGAAGCTGTAGACGCGTGGCCCCCCTAGCTCATAGATGACGCCCGACTTGGCGCGCCCGTCGAGCCCGGCGAGCACGGCCTGCGCCACATCGCCAGCAAAGACCGGCTGGAAACGCGTTTTGCCGCCGCCGATCAGCGGCATGACCGGGCTGATCCGGGCCATAGCAGCAAAGCGATTGAAGAATTCGTCTTCCGGCCCGAAGGCGATCGAAGGCCGCAGAATGACGGCGCTCGGAAAGGCGCGGCGCACAAGCTCCTCACCTTCAGCCTTGGTGCGGGCGTAGGCGGAATGGCTAAGACGGTTCGCTCCAATGGCCGAGACATGGACGAAACTCTTCGCGCCAGCTTCCCTCGCCGCGCGGGCAACCAGGCCGGCACCGTCGCGCTGCAAAGCGCGGAAGGTCTGCTTGCCGCTCTGCTGCAGCACCGCGACCAAGTTGATGACGCCGTCGGCGCCCTCGACCGCGCGGCGGACGGAAGCCTCGTAACGCAGATTGGCCTGCACTGCAGCGATCTGGCCGGTACCGCCGAGCGGCTGCAGGAACAGCGCGAGGTCCGGTCTGCGCACCGCGACGCGCACGCGGCATCCAGTCCTCGCCAAAGCCTGCACGACGTAGCGCCCGATAAAGCCGGAACCGCCGAATACCGTCACCAGTGTCGAGCTGTTGAGCGCGATGGCCATGCGAGAACCTGTTCGATTCCATGTTGAAGCGCGAGGTGAAGCTTTCGCTTACACGGGACGCACGCTGTTGTGAAGCGTTTGCGCGATCATGCCACGGGATGCGTTAACCTTTCGCAGCGAGAAGACTTTTCAGCCGATAGAGCGCCTCCAGCGCATCGCGCGGCGAAAGGCTGTCGGGATCGATGCCCTCGAGCGCCTCGATGAGGGGGGCGCTGAGCTCAGCGTCCGATGGTTCAGGAGCGGCGACCTGGGCGAACAGGGGCAGGTCTTCGAGTGCGGCGCGCGGCTTGCCGTGCTGCTTTTCGAGACGGGTCAGCACCTGGCGCGCGCGGGCGATCAGCGCCGGCGGCAGGCCGGCGAGCTTTGCTACCTGAATGCCATAGGAGCGATCGGCTGCACCGGGCACCACCTCGTGCAGGAAGACGATATTGTCTTTCCACTCCTTCACCGAGACGGTGACATTGGTGGCGTGCTCCAGCTTCTCGGCCACCTCGGTCAGCTCATGGTAGTGGGTCGCGAACAGCGCGCGGGACTTGTTGACGTCGTGCAGATACTCCACCGCTGCCCAGGCGATGGAGAGGCCGTCGAAAGTCGCCGTGCCGCGGCCGATCTCGTCGAGGATGACCAGCGAGCGGCCCGTCGCCTGATTAAGGATGGCGGCCGTTTCGACCATCTCGACCATGAAGGTAGAGCGCCCGCGCGCCAGGTCGTCCGAGGCGCCGACGCGGCTGAACAGCCGGTCCGCCGCGCCGATATGGGCGGCCTTGGCCGGCACATAGGCGCCCATCTGCGCCAGGATCGCGATGAGCGCGTTCTGGCGCAGGAAGGTAGACTTGCCAGCCATATTCGGGCCGGTGACCAGCCACAGCCGGCGCCGGGTCAGATCGCAGTCATTGGCGATGAACGGGCCGGCGCGCGCCTTCTTCAGCGCCTGCTCGACGACCGGGTGGCGGCCGCCTTCAATGCGGAAAGCATGGCTGTGATCGACGACGGGGCGGCAATAGTTCTGCTCTTCGGCGAGATCGGCGAGGCCGGCATAGACATCCAGCTCGGCGAGCGCGGCGGCCATGGCGCAGAGCGCGCCGTCAGTGGCAATCGCGAGACTGGCCAGCGCGTCGAAACATTCCAGCTCGATCGCGAGTGCCCGCTCAGCAGCACCCGTGATCCGCGCCTCCGTGCTTGCCAGCTCCTGCGTGGTAAAACGCACCACATTGGCCAGCGTCTGCCTATGGCGGAAGGCATCCCAAAGTGGCGGCTTCATCAGCGGTCCGGCGGTATTCGCCGTCACCTCGACGAAATAGCCGAGAATGTTGTTGTGCCGGATCTTCAGCGCTTTGATGCCGGTCTCATTGGCGTAGCGGGTCTGCAACCGGGCGATGACGCCACGGCTGTCATCGCGGGAGGCGCGGTTCTCGTCGAGATCGGCACGAAACCCTGCGCGGATGAAACCGCCGTCGCGCTTGAGATGCGGCAGTTCATCCCCGAGCGCAGCGGTAAGCTGATCGTAGAGGCCGCCATCATCGGCGGTGAGGCGCGCCAGGATCGCGGCAATCTCGGCAGGCGCCCCATCGGCATCAGCGAGCTGCCGGCCGAGCTCGCGCGCCGCGGCAAGCCCGCCCTGCAGCGCGCCGAGATCGCGGGGGCCCCCGCGCCCGAGCGCCAGCCGCGACAGCGCCCGGGCAATGTCGGGCGCAGATTTCAGCACATCGCGCAGTTGCGAGCGCAGCAGCTGCCGGTCGAGAAGGAAACCGACGGCGTCGAGCCGGGCATTGATCTCCTCGACCTGAATCAGCGGGCTGGCGAGGCGGCTTGCCAACTCGCGCGCGCCGGCGCTCGTCACAGTATGATCGATCGCGGCGAGCAGGCTGCCCTGCTTGCGCCCGCCGAGCGAGCGCGTAAGCTCCAAATTGGCGCGCGTTGCCGCATCGATGAGAAGCAAGCTGGCGCTTCCTCCCCGGCGCGGCGGTCGCAGCACCGGCTTGTGCCCGATTTGGGTGATCTCGATATATTTGATGAGCGCGGCAAAGGCCGACAGCTCGCTGCGGCTGAATGCACCGAAGGCGTCGAGCGAGGCAACCCCCAGCTCACGTTTGAGGGCGGCTTCGCCGGCGGCGGGCGTGAAATACATGTCCGGCAGCGGAGTGAGGGCAGCGCCCGAGGCTTCGATCACGGCGCGCAGCTTGCTGGTCGCCGTCGAGGTTCGCCGCCAGCAGCACCTCTTTCGGCGCAAGCCGTGCCAGCTCACCAGCAAGATCGGCGAGGCTGCATTCGCCGCTTAAAACTTCGCCCGTGGAAATATCCGTCGAGGCCAGCGCAAAGGTGTCCTCGCCCGTCTTCCCGAACAGCGCGGTCAGGTAACTGTTCGCCCCGGCTTCGAGCAGCGCGTCCTCGGTGATGGTGCCCGGCGTCACCAGCCGGATCACATCGCGTTTTACGACCGACTTACCGCCGCGCTTCTTGGCCTCAGCGGGGTCCTCCAGCTGCTCGCACACGGCGATGCGGAAGCCGGTGGCTATCAGCTTCTGTAGGTATTCATCCGAACGCACGACCGGCACGCCGCACATCGGGATGTCCTCGCCCTGATGCCGGCCGCGCTTGGTGAGCTGAATGCCGAGCGCTTGCGAGGCCTTGACGGCGTCCTCGAAGAACAGCTCGAAGAAGTCGCCCATGCGGTAGAACAGCAGGCAATCAGGATGGGCGGCCTTGATCCGTGCGTATTGCGCCATCATCGGCGTCATGGCATCGAAGGCGACACCTGCTGCGTCTTGAGCCTCCTCCGAAACAGACGCGAACACCTTCGTGCTTTCCGGCAGGGCGCGATTGGATGGGCGTGCCTTCATCTTCAAGCGGCCTCGCTCTCGCCGAATGGCGCAATTCATCCACAATTGCGGAGGAAAACTGCATAACGCGGTGTGCACAGTGCCGAAAGCGTGATGAGGAAGAAATGCACCGCTTGTTTCGCCACAGCGCGGCCGCTATTGTCGCTCCCTCATATCGCCAGTTCACGTTTTTTTGAAAACATCGGACGAAAAACGTCCCGAGGAAACATCCAAGTCACCATGACTCTTTCAGAATCGACACGCTCCTCCCGGAAGGCGCGCAATGGCGCCGCCAATCCCGTCCGCGAAACGTCAAGCTCCGAGCGCCCGGCGGTGCGTATCGCCAAATCGGCCGATGCCGCCTTCACCAAGCAGGATGCGCTGCATTTCCACCAGATGGGCAAGCCGGGAAAGCTTGAGATCATGGCGACCAAGCCGGTCGTCACCCAGCGCGATCTTTCGCTCGCCTACTCGCCCGGCGTTGCGATTCCGGTGCAGGCCATCGCGGAGAATGCAAGCCTTGCCTATGACTACACCGCAAAGGGCAATCTCGTTGCTGTGATCTCCAACGGCACAGCAATCCTCGGCCTCGGCAATCTCGGCGCGCTCGCCTCCAAGCCGGTGATGGAAGGCAAGGCGGTGCTGTTCAAGCGCTTTGCTGATGTCGACGCCTTCGACCTGGAGGTCGGAACCGAAGATGTCGATGCCTTCATCAATTCGGTGCGCTATCTCGGGCCGTCTTTCGGCGGTATCAACCTGGAAGACATCAAGGCGCCGGACTGCTTTATCATCGAGCAGCGGCTGCGCGAGCTGATGGACATTCCGGTCTTCCACGACGACCAGCACGGCACGGCTATTATCGCTGTCGCCGGCCTCATCAATGCGCTGCATTTGACCGGGCGCGAGCTCCAGGACGTCAAGTTCGTCTGCAATGGCGCGGGCGCGGCCGGGATCGCCTGCCTCGAGCTGATCAAAGCGCTCGGCCTGCCGCATCAGAACGCCATCCTGTGCGATACCAAAGGCGTCGTCTATCAGGGCCGCGAGAAGGGCATGAATCAGTGGAAAACGGCGCATGCCGTCAACACCAAGGCCCGGACGCTTGCCGATGCGCTGGAAGGCGCGGATGTGTTCTTCGGGCTCTCGGCCGCAGGTGCCGTCACCAAGGCGATGGTGGCGAGCATGGCGGCAAAGCCGATCATCTTCGCCATGGCCAATCCCGATCCGGAGATCACGCCGGAGGAGGTCGACGAGGTGCGCGATGATGCCATCATCGCCACGGGCAGGTCGGATTATCCGAACCAGATCAATAATGTGCTGGGCTTCCCCTATATCTTCCGCGGCGCGCTCGACGTGCGGGCCCGCACCATCAATGACGAGATGAAAATCGCCGCGGCTCGGGCGCTCGCCGAGCTGGCCCGGGAGGATGTGCCGGATAAGGTCGCGGCCGCCTATCAGGGCCGGCAGCTCTGCTATGGCCGGGAATATCTTATCCCGGCGCCGTTCGATCCGCGTCTGATCAGCCGCGTCCCAGCGGCGGTCGCCAAGGCGGCGATGGACTCCGGCGTCGCGGGCCGGCCGATCGCCAATCTCGAAGCCTACAAGGCCAAGCTCGATGGCCGCCTCGATCCGGCGGCGGCGTTCCTGCATTCGATCTTCGCCCAGGTGCGCGAGGCGCCCAAGCGCGTCGTGTTCGCCGAGGGCGAGGAACATCGGGTGGTCCGGGCGGCCAATGCCTACAATAATTCCGGGCTAGGCGAGCCGATACTCATCGGGCGCGAGACGCTGATCCTCGACGCGTTCCGCTCGAGCGGCCTGACTTATCGGAACGACATCGAAATCCATAATGCCCGGCTCTCCACCTACAACCGGGAATATGCCGAATTCTTGTATTCGCGCATGCAGCGCAAAGGCTATCTGTTCCGCGACTGCCAGCGGCTGGTGAACACCGACCGCAATGTGTTCGCCGCCTGCATGGTCGCCTGCGGCCATGCCGACGCTATGGTCACAGGCACCACGCGCAACTGGTCGACCGCCTTCCAGGATGTGCGCCAGGCGCTCGATCCGAAGCCTGGCCGCACTGTGATTGGCGTGTCGCTGGTCATCTCGCGCGGGCGTAGCGTGCTCGTTGCCGACACCTCGGTGCACGACATGCCCGATGCCGATCAGCTGGCCAACATCGCCTGCGAGGCGGCGAAGGTCGCCAAGCGCCTCGGCTTCGAGCCACGTGTGGCGATGCTGGCCTATTCGACCTTCGGACATCCCAAGGGCGAGCGCTCCGAACGGGTGATCGAGGCGGTGAAGATCCTGGACAGCCGCGGCGTCGACTTCGAATATGACGGCGAAATGGCGGCCGATGTCGCTCTCAGCCGCAAGGCGATGGCGCTCTATCCGTTCTGCCGCCTGTCCGACACCGCCAATGTGCTGGTCATGCCCGCCTTCCACTCGGCCAGCATCTCCACCAAAATGCTGCAGGAGCTGGGCGGCGGCACGGTCATCGGGCCGCTGCTGGTCGGCCTGTCGAAGCCGGTGCAGATCGCCTCGCTCGGCGCCACTGACAGCGACCTGGTCAACATGGCAGCGCTGGCGGCTTACGATATTTCCGGCTAGGGCAAATAAGCCAGCCACAGCACGCGGGGCAAAGCGCCCCGCAGGCTTTCCGATTTAGCGAGCATAAGACGACATAGCGTTGTCCAGCCGTCGCTGCGAGCCCAAGGCGGAGCCCATCCATCGGTTGACGCACCCGGCTGGGTGGTGGGAGCGCGCCCTGCGAAAATCGCTTCGCAGTCCGGGTACTCAGCCCCGCCATTTGTATTGCAGCGGAAAATGATAGCTGTGCCTGCACGAATATGCCCGGCTTGTATAAAACGGCTGTATCCGCCTGACATCACAGGATAATGACCAGCGCCGCAGACCTTCTCGCGGCGGCGTGATTGTTTGTATTTGCGAAAAAGTGGATTCAAAACCCCGGCACTAAACCGGTTGCTCTGCGCTCCTATTTCTCGGAAGCGCGGCGGTCGAACCTACTCTCCAAAACGCAAGGGCCGCCGAAGCTATAAAAGGAAGATGACTATGAGAACCATTCTACGTTCTGCCGTTATTGCCCTTGCGCTCTCCGCCAGTGCATCCGGGGCTATGGCCCAGCGTTATCACGGCAACGCACATCACCCGCACTACGGCAATCAGGACAATCTCTCGGAGACCGAGAGAGCCTGGAAGTTCTGGGATGCGCAACAAGACCAGGGCAATTAACCGGGAACTAGCAGGTCCATTCGAGACCTGCTTGCCTCCTCTATTTCAGTCGCCTTTGCAAAGCTCGCGGAAGCCTGCAAGGCGTCGCCCCCAAAGAGAAAGGCGGGCACTATGAAGATCAAAACTACGCTTTTCGCCGCTCTCCTTTTGGCGGCCACCGGTGATTTGGCATCGTTCCCGCTCAATGCCGAGCCTAACAGCTCGAGCGGAGGCGTTGCGATGACGGCCATGGCCGACAGCCAACAACCTCTCGAAACGCGGCATGTTGCCGGGCAAACCGAGCGCCGGCCGGAAGGTCTCGCGATGGCGCCCGGAGCGAGTGGGCTCGGCGATATCTTCGGCGGGCGCGGTCCCAATCCGCACGCCGATACGGTGAAGCGAATCGCGATTTATGACTCCATCGGCAATTTGGATGGAGCGGCGATCCTCAAGAGCGAGTTGCATCAATTCGGCGTCACCCGCCAGGCTCTGGAGCGGAGCACCGATTTCCTGAAGCTGCACGAAGATGGGCTCATCGGGAACCCGGAGCACCAGTACCATGGCCAGGCCCGGATCGAAGCGGCAGGGGAACAACCGAACAGCATTCGGTAGCGACCCCACCTCATCAAGCAAGGAGGCGGCGCAAGGCGACGCTCGTCGCGGCCAGGCGCCGCCTCCTGCTTTCGAGGTTCTCAGGTGAGATCGCGACTAAAGGTCGTTCGCCCACGAACGCCGTTCGGCCGCGGCCTCATGCATCGCGCGGCTACGGCGCAACGCTGCGTGGCGGCTCCGGCGATTGATGAGGCGCATCTCCGCCCGCTGCTCTTTGGCTGCACGGAGACGCTCGCGGCGCTCGAGCGACACAACGTGGCGGCTGCGGCGCTCCGCTTTGGCGAGCCGCTGTTTCCTGCGCAGGTTCGCCATTTCGCGGCGCGAGAGATGCGCCGACGTCTCCACCCCGCGATAGGCAGAGGCAAGGCGCGTGCGGGTAGCTCTGCTGCGCCGTTGGGGTCTAGAGTCGCCGTCCTCAGCAGAGGCAAAGCTCGGGCCACGGCCCAGCACCGCGAGGCAAACGGAGGCGAGACCATCCATGCCAAGCACCCGCTTGGCCCCACGGGAGAGATCGATAATCCGGCCGCCTACAAACGGCCCGCGATCGTTGATCCGTACGATGACCGAGCGGCCGGTCCGCGGATTACGGACTTCAACGCGTGTACCGAAAGGCAGCGTGCGATGGGCCGCGGTGATACCGTCCGGCCGATAACGCTCGCCATTCGCAGTGCGCGAACCTTCGTGGTACCACGAAGCCGTGCCGCATCGTGCCAGAGCAGCCTGCAACGGCACGCCCAGAGACATCGCCGCAACACCGTACACGCAGAGCTTTTTCACTTTCAACATCACAACCTTTCCTAATTACGCGGAAGGCCAGACGTAAAAGTGCGCAAATGGGGCGAAAATGGGCATGCCTCTGCGCATAGCAGCCATGCAGAATTTGCATGGAACTAATTATCTAGCTGCTGTGGAAATACTTAGGCTTGGCCGTTAGTTGGAGGGTTTTGTAACCAGTCCAAGTGAGCTAAACGCCTTCGCTAGGGCCGTTTTCAGCCTTAGAGCTATGCTTTAACCGAAGCGCTCTTTTTGGGCAATCTGAACAGTGCTTATTGCGTATAAATGTAGCGGGGGCCGCTGGCTTTGCGTCATTCGGCCCCAATAATTTTTTTGTCACTCTCGCTCGGCGATGCCGCTTCGAGGTGTTGTCTGGCGACAGCCGCATGGTGCGTTCATGACAGTTTAGCTTCGGCCTGATGCTCGTCCCTCGACGCCAGCTTTAATCGCGCCCTTTCCGTCCTGCGCTATGGCCGCTATAGTCCCGACGACAATTTCCCGGCGGCCCGCTCGATCTTGCGCGCGGCCGCCTTTGATTTATGTGGCCGCGGCCTTTGATGAGCCCCATCGAGATTGCGCGCTGGCTGCGGATTTGCGCCTATGACCGACACTCTCACGGCCCCGAAGGCCAAAACCAAACGCCGCCCGACGCGTGCGCCGAAAGTCGGCTTCGTCAGTCTTGGGTGCGCCAAGGCGCTGGTCGAACTCGGAGCGCATCATCACTCGTCTGCGTTCGGAAGGTTACGAGATCGCCCCAAACTATGCCGGCGCCGATGTGGTGGTGGTCAACACCTGCGGCTTTCTCAACAGCGCCAAAGCGGAAAGTCTGGAGGCCATCGGCGAGGCCATGGCCGAGAACGGCCGGGTCATTGTCACCGGGTGCTTTGGAGTTGAGGACAAGCGCATCCGCGAAGCATTTCCCGCTATCCTCGCCGTCACCGGTCCGCATCAGTATGACGCGGTGATGGATGCGGTGCATTGCGCTGCGCCCGCGCCGCATGCTCCCTTCCTCGAGCTGGTGCCGCCTTCCGGCCTGCGCCTGACGCCGAAACACTACGCCTATGTGAAGATCTCGGAGGGCTGCAATAACAAGTGCTCGTTCTGCATCATCCCGCAGTTGCGCGGCTCACTCGCGAGCCGCCCGGCGGCCGATGTGATGCAGGAGGCGGAAAGCCTCGTTGCGGCGGGCGTTCGCGAGCTGCTTGTCATCAGCCAGGACACCTCGGCCTACGGCGTGGATGTGAAATTCGCTGCAAGCGATTGGCGCGGCTCGCCGCTTCGCGCGCGCTTCTATGATTTGTGCGAAGCGCTCGGCACACTGGGCGCATGGGTGCGGCTGCACTATGTCTATCCCTATCCCCATGTGGACGAGGTGCTTCCGCTCATGGCCGACGGGATAATCCTTCCCTATCTCGATATACCCTTCCAGCATGCCAGTCCCTCAGTGCTGAAAGCGATGCGCCGGCCCGCCAATCAGGAGAAGGTTTTGGAGCGCATTGCGCGCTGGCGGCAAATCGTGCCGGACATCGCCATCCGCTCAACCTTCATCGTCGGCTTTCCCGGCGAGACCGAGGAGGACTTCCAGTTCCTGCTCGACTGGTTGAAGGAGGCGCGGCTCGCGCGCGTGGGCTGCTTCAAATATGAGAATGTCGAAGGCGCACCGTCGCGCGCGCTGGCGGATCAAATTCCCGAGGAGGTGAAGGCCGAGCGCCACCACCGCTTTATGGAGGCGCAGAAGACCGTCAGCGCCGAGGTGATGGGCGGGCGGGTCGGTGAGACCATCGACGTGATCATCGATGAGGTTGACGAGGACGGCGCAACCGGCCGTTCCGCCTGGGATGCGCCTGACATTGATGGTTCGGTGTTTCTCGACGAGGCGCGGGATGTCTCGCCCGGCGATATTGTGCGCGTTGTAGTCGAGGAAGCTGAAGACTACGACCTCTGGGCGCAAAGAGCCAGGTCGCAGACGCCGGGAAACGAATAGCTTTTCTCGCGCCATCCCCCAAACGGGTGACGTGGCTGTTCCGCTGAAGGTCTAGAGACTCTAGCGGGCGGCAAGCAGCCCCCGACCAAGGCTTGCCTGTCGCTCATCAATATGCGTGTTTCCACCTAAAGGCGGCGGGGCTGAACACCTGCCGCCTTTTTCCTGGAAGCGCGGCCCCTGCCTATCACAGCCTCGCTTACCACCTCAGCAGGCGGGCACCGCCGAGCTGCCCTGCCGCAATCACCAGAGCGGCCGCGAGCACATACCAGATCGCCAGGAACAGCGGCGAGTCGTCCGGGCAGTGCAGCGCATAAATCGCCGAGCCGATGCCGGCCGCCATCGCGCCGGCGGCAAACCCGGCATCCGCGGGAACGGCCGGCGCACCGTCGCGAAGCGCCCACAGAATAGCGGCGAGCGGAAGAGCCGAAAGCAGCGGCACGCTGAGCAAACAAGCGAGGGGGTGGGCTCCGATGGCCTGCTTTTCCCATGTTGCCGGAGGGGTGATGGCCAGGTCGTAAAGCCCTGCGAGCGCGAGGATCAGCGGCGCCGGAATGAGGAGAAGCCAAACTCGCCGCTCGACAACCGGCCTTACGAGCCGCAAGGCGAGCGCCGCGCTGGTTATGGCGAGGCTCAGGGAGACGATGAATTTCAGCGCAACAGGCCAGCCAAATGCTACCGCAGCGAGATTCGGCCGCACCCCATAGGCCAGAGCCAGCAGAATGAATGAACACGCCGCAGCCGCCGCAATGGCACCGGCCAGCCGAGCCGGCAAATTCGGGTGCGGCGCCGCATAATCGGCGGCTAGCAGCTGGATGAGGTCGTCGGTCTTCATCACTCTTGTTCCCGTAGCGCCTGGGCAAGCGCATTCAATCCCCGGTGCAGGGCGACGCGAACCGCCCCCTCGCTGAGCCCCAGCCGCGAGGCCGCCTCGCGCGTGGAGAGACCTTCGACGGCCATAACCTCCACCACCTGGCGGGACCGCCCATTGATCATATCCAGCACTTTGCCGGTCTCCTCGGCGGAGGGCCTGCGCTCCTCTTCGGGCGCCGCCAGCGTCTCGCTAAAATCGTCGATCGACAGACTGATCCTCCTCCCGCGCCGGCGCAAAGCGTCGATCAGCTTGTTCCGCGCAATGGCCCGCACCCAGGGCGTAAACGGCTCATTTTCCCGCCAGGTGTGCCGCTTCAGGTGAATGGCGAGCAGAGTCTCCTGGAGAATGTCCTCCGCGTCGGCCGAAGCTCCTCCCGTTCGCGTCAGATCGCGACGGATCAGACGGCGCAGAACTGGCGCAATACCCTCAAGCAGCCGCTTATACGCCGCCCCATCTCCTGCATTGGAGGCGCGCATCAAAACCGCCCATTGCGTGTCCTGGTCGCTCGAATGGTTCATGGTATTACGTTTACGGGCCTGGGATCGTTACAGCCGGGCCCCTGCAATTTCCCCTATAGCCTTCGAAAAAGCGCCGTTGTCAGCCGCTCTTGCTCGATATCAATGTTGGCTACCGGCGGCAGGAAGCGGTGCCGGACGGCCACCATTGCGCGACGGATCAATGGGCAGGAACTCGATGCCGCTCGATTGCACGGGCTGCGGATAGAGCGTCATCAGGTGCAGAACCTCGGGCGGCAGGCCCACTTTGACCGGCAGGCCGAGCGCGATCGCCTCCTTGGCAGTGAGCGCGTAGTCATGCGTCCAGCGCCCGCCGGCGAGAATCTCGGCCAAGGCGGCCGCCTTTTCCGTTCCCAGCCGCTCCTCCATCAGCTCCATCGCGCCGAGCTTGACCTGGGCCAGTGCCTTCTCGCTCATGTCGGCAAGAACCAGCGTCAGGTCATGCACCTCCTGGATGGGCTTTAAGTCGCGCGCCTTGACGATGCTCGCGGCCGGAAAGCCAGCAAGCTGCGGATCGATCGGCCCGAGGACCGAGAACTCGCCCATGATGATCTCATCCGCCGCAAGCGCAACCAGGGTGCCGCCCGACATCGCGTAGACCGGAACCATCACCCGCACTCTTGCGGGATGCGCCTCGATCACGCGGGCGATCTGCATCGCGGCGAGCACGAGACCTCCGGGCGTATGCAGGATCAGATCAATGGGCACGTTCGGCGGCGTTTCCTTGACCGCCGCAATAATGGTCTGGGCGTCTTCGAGGTTAATATAGCGCGAGACGGGGAAGCCGAGCAGGCTGCGTCGCTCCTGCCGATGGATCATAGTGATGACGCGGGTGCGCTGCGAGCGCTCGACCGCTCTGATCGCGTTCTGGCGCTGGAACAGGCGGAAACGTGCGGTGATCAGTGGCTGCAAAGCCAACACTAGGAAGATGATCCAGATCCAAGATCCAATATTTTCCATCGCAAACCCCTCCATGTCCGGTACCTTTTGCCAGTCATCACGGGCGGGGTCGCTTCCCGGTTTCGCAGGTGACGCGATAACAAAGAATCCAAGCCGCGCGGAGATGTCGGCGCGCCAGCAAGATAACGCTCCGGTTCGCCACGTCAAAACTCTTCATGGGTTGGACTCTCCATTTACGGATGTTTTGTCCAAAGGCGGAGCGGAGAGTCCCGCCCGGGGTCGTAGGCTGCGGGGGAAAATGCTATGACGGGAGAAGAGGTTTGAACGAGAGGTTCCGCCATGACCGCTCCGGCAGAAGATTTCGTCACCCGGCTGCGGCGCGTCCGCGTTGTTCCGGTGGTGACCATCGAGGACGCGGGCGCCGCTCTGCCGCTTGCACGTGCGCTCCTGGCTGGTGGCATCGACGTGATCGAGGTGACGCTGCGCACCCCTGCCGCGATCGAGGCCATCCGGCGGATCGCGGCGGAATTGCCTGATGTGGTGGTCGGCGCCGGCACCGTGCTCAGCCGTGCGCAGCTTGACGAGAGCGTTGCTGCCGGTGCGCGGTTTCTGGTTTCACCCGGCCTGACCCCAGCGGTTGCGGAGGCGGGGCTTGACGCGCCCGTGCCGCTCCTCGCTGGCGTCGCGACCGCGTCGGAGGCCATGCGGGCGGCCGAGTATGGTCTGACATTCCTGAAATTCTTCCCCGCCGAGGCAATCGGCGGCGCGGCAGCGCTCAAATCTTACGCCGCACCGCTGCCGCACGTCCAGTTCTGTCCGACCGGCGGCATCGATGCGCTGAAGGCACCCGCTTATCTGGCGCTTCCAAATGTGGTGTGCGTCGGCGGTTCATGGATGGCATCGGCCGACGCGATCCGTGCCGGCGACTGGCCAACCGTCACCCGCCTTGCAGGTGAGGCGTCAGGCGCCCCCACGCGAATGGCGTGATCGTCAGGCCAGTTTCACGCCCATTTCGAAGGCCCGCGCCTCGCCAGGTATCAGGTTGACAGAGCCGGGCTTTTCGGTGAGCGGCCCCGAGAAGCTGCTCGGGCTGGCGTGACCAAACCAGGGCTCGATGCACAGAAAGGGCGCGCCGCCCGGCTTGGTCCAGATGCCGAGATGCGGCATGGATGCGAAATCCACCTTCAGCGACGGCGAGGAGCCATCGGCCGGGCCGTAGCGCAGCGAGCGGCTTCTCAGCTTCAGGAAAATCAGGGCATCGTCGTCGAACAGCGCGTCGTCGAGCGTCAGCCTGTTCCCGGTCACCGGGCTCGGAATGTCCCGGACGATCAGCCCTTCCGCATCAATGCGTGAGACCGGCTCCGGCTCGCCCTCCGCAAAATCGATGACCTGATCCAGCTTGGCGCCAGCGCCCGGCAACGGCCAGCGGAAGGCGGGGTGAAAGCCGAACGCCACCGGGATCGGCTGCGCATCGGTATTGGTCACCAGCGCTGTCGTGGTTAGCTTCGGCCCGGCGAGTGCAAAGGCGACGTCCAACCTGAATCGATAGGGGTATTGTACGCGGGTCGCCTCGCTCTCCTCCAGCCGGAGGAGCACGCGATCCGGCGCCGTCTCCACGACAGCGAAGGTCGACTGCCGGGCAAAGCCATGCTTCGGCAGCTCATAGGTGACGCCGTCCACCGCATACCGGTCGTGTTTGATCGCTCCGACGATAGGGAAGAGCAGCGGCGCACGGCCGGACCAGAAGCTCGCGCCGTCATGGAGATATTCCTGGCCGGCACTATCACGTAGGCTTTGCAGCTCGGCTCCGAGCGGAGAAATCGTGGCGGCGAGATCGCCAGACTGGATGGTGAGGTTGGGCACAGTCACCTCGCTCTTCGAAAGGGACGCATCTTGCCGCAATTGGATAATCCCATCCCGCCCGAAAGCGAAGCGCAGAAGATCAGCTTCCCGCGCCAAATCCCGCAAGCCGCGGGAATGACGCCCGGAAACTTGGCTGCGCAGCCGCCGCTACCGCCTAAACCGGTCATGCCCTAAGCGCCGTCATAGGCCTTCTGAAGCGTGGGGATGTCGATCTTGACCATCTGCAGCATGGCCTGCATGACACGCCCGGCCTTCTCACGATCGGGGTCGGCCAGCATCTTGAGGAGCACCGTGGGAGTGATCTGCCAGGGGACGCCATAGCGATCTTGCAGCCATCCGCATGCTTGTTCCTTGCCGCCTTCGACGAGCGCCCCCCAGAGCCTGTCGACTTCAGCCTGGGTCTCGCAGTTGATCATGAACGAAACCGCATTGGTATATTCGACGCGCATCCCGCCATTGAGGGCCAGAAAACGCTGGCCGGCGAGGGTGAAATCCACCACCAGCACCGTGCCGGCCTTTCCACCTGGCCTGTCAAAGTCCTTCTGTACATGGTCGATATGTGAATTGGGTAGCAGCGAGACATAGAAATTCGCCGCCTCCTCGGCCTCGCCCTCGAACCAAAGGCATGGTGCAATCTTGGACATGATGCTGCTCCCTTCACTGGCTGTGTCCGTCGGCCCTTCGTTGCCGTCAGACCAAGGACGTGCAGGATGCCGGCCTCCCGACATCCGAGGGCAGCCTTTTTTCGAAGGCCTCGGAAGGGAGCTGATGATCAGCCGCTGATTGGGCGTTTGCCGCCGATCAGAACGGGTTCCAGGTCTGGTGCTCGGTGAACTTCACATAGGCCAGATTGGCGCCAAGCCGCAGGCCGAGGCCTGAGCGGATGGGCACCATCACAATCCTGCCTTTGCCGAGCACGTTGACGCCAACGCCGCCGGCAACATAGGCCGATCCGCCAATGCCGCTGAAGCGCCCATAAATGGCGCTGGGATCATCGAGATTATAGACCAGGAACAGGGAGCGCGATCCTTCCGCGCCGAAATCAATACCTGCCGAGGGCCCCTGCCAGTAGATCTCCACAGGTGGCGCGTCTTTGCGGAACAGCTTTCCCTTGCCATAGCGCAGGCCGGCAAGAAAAGCCGCCCCGCCCTCGAATCCGGAGACGTAGGCGTTAGGTTGGCCGAATTGCTGGAAGGCGTAGTTGATTGCGCCAGCAAACTCGGCGGTGATGGTCCCGAATACGCCCTTTCCAGCCTCGCGTATGTCGCTGATGGAGTAGCCTTCTTCAACCGGCGGCGGAAGTGGCGCAAGGGCGTCCGGAGGGGGCGCAAGGCTGGCGGGCGGGGGTGCATATCCACCCGGTGGCGGTGCGAGTGAGGTCGGCCGGTCCGCATCATTCATCGGAGCAGGCGGCGGCAGATCGCGCTCGACCGGCGCCGTGTTGCGCGCAATCCGGGCCGACGGGGATGGCGAACGCTCGGGCAAGGCCGGTGGCGGCGGCAAATATTCGGGCGTGGTGCTCCACTCGGGTCTGGCGCTGGCGACCACCGGCGGTTTCGGCTCGGGAAGTTGCGCCGGCTCGCCCGCCTGCGGCTTTGCTTCGGCCAGCCCAGGCGGCTTGATGCCAAGCGCCGGCTCTGACGTTGCGGAGGGCGCCGGCCTCACCGCCTCGGGGCGCGGCAGCGGATTGGGCGCGGCGGCGACAGGCGGTATGGCCGGCTTCGATCCCGGTCTCTCCAGCTCCGCCTCGACTTTGGCGAGCAGATAGCCCGACTTTTGCCCCATGACCGTCAGCAGCCGGTCACGAACGCGCTTCAACTCATCCAGCTTTTCGCAGGTGATCTTGGTGTTCGGCGTCTGGCTGAGCACATCCATCTGCCCGACGAGACTTTCGACCTCGTGGTTGAAGGCATCGATTTTTTCATCCTGGATACCGGTCGTGCGCGCATCGATTTCGGCCTGGCTAAGATTGTGCCGATCCCGAAGCTCGGCAACCTTGGACTGATAGCGCTTGGAGCCCGTGCCGTTCAAATCTCTGAGCGCCTGCGCCGTCTGGTCGACCACCGCGCCAAAATCCGCCGCTGTACAGTTCTGCGCCCAAGCCGACGCAACGCCCGCCAGCATTCCAAGTAGAAGCGCAAATGCAAAAGAAACTCGACCGGTCATGCTGTCCTTCGCCGTCTGGCAGGGGCCGTGGTTCAAGTCTGTCAACCCAAGGTAGAGATGATGAAAGAAATACGCAATGTGGGCGCTTTCTCGGTTCAAAACCCGGTGGAAGAACGGACGTAAAATCCGCAAATGTGGCCGGTAGCATCGAACTGTGGCGACAATCGTGCTTTCGGCTCAGTCAGTGGCGCTGCTTCGATCCGAACCGCCCGGGCTCTGCATGCTCAGACCCAAACGTTCCGCCACGCCCGTGCGCTCGCAGCCTACCCCGCTCTTCCCTGCTGTGACCGATTTATTAGACGCCCAAAGCAAAGTGAAGAAAAGTCGGATTGCAGGCCACCGGCCTACCGCCGGAACTCCTGTTCCTCGTTCAGCTACTTCCAGCGTTTCCCGTTCGACAAGATCAAGATCGACCGTTCCTTCGTTCAAGATCTTGGCGAGGGAAAGAGCTCGCTGGCAATCCTGCGGGCGGTAGCACGTCTGGCCGAGAGCCTCGGCATCACCGTAACGGTCGAGGGCGTCGAGACTCAAGAGCAGCTGGACAGGGTGCGCATTGAGGGCATCCAGCAGGTGCAAGGCTATCTGGTGAGCGCGCCGCGCCCGATACGAGAGCTGGGTGAGCTGATCGCCACTCCTGGCGCGCGGCGCGCGGCCGGCTGACCACAGTCCCCTTGCCAGGCCAATATCGCCAAGAGCATTTTCTCTTTCATTAGAGTCATATCGGGCTGTTTCGCAAGCTTAGCTTATGCTAGCTCCTCTCCTGCTCTCCTTCTGTAGCGGCAGCACAGCAGTTGGCTGCCATTCAGAATTTGAGCGTCACACTACTCTGCGCAAAGCAATTATGGATTGGTTTCTCGGAGATTAAGAGGGGTTTCAAAATGACGGGAATGGGTATGAGGATTGTCTTGTCGGCCGCCTGCATCGGCCTGGCTTTATTTGCGGGTGTGTCGACGTCCGCGCATGCTCAAGGCCGGGCCGAGCGCTGCCAGGATTATGCGCGCGGTGCTGTCCGGCAGGCCGAAGAGAACGATCGCAATAATTGCGGTTTCAACGGACCACGCTGGAATGCCGACCGCGGCGCACATTTCGCCTGGTGCATGCTTTTCCCACGGCAAGCCGATAACGAGAGCGATGCGCGCAAGGATGATCTGCGCAAATGCGTCGCCGACCGCCGCCCGAGCGGTAACCGGGAAGGCAAGCGCGCCAATTGCGACACTTATTCCAGCATCGCAGCCGTGCAAGCCGATGCCAATGACAAATACAAATGCGGCAATCGCGGTGGTGAATGGAACAACGACAAACGCGCGCATTTCCAATGGTGCATGACCAACAAGCGCGAGTTCATGCTCGACGAGATGCGCTACCGCGCCCAGGAGCTGCAGAAATGCTTCAACAATCTCGGCGACTATGACGATGATAAGTGGGATCGCAACTACCGCAGGCGGTTCAACTAGGCGTCACCTCGTGGACGCCGGGCGCGGCGCTGAGCATTGAGGACGAGCAGCGACGTCCGCGCTAGGGCATAAGATCAGCCGGTGGGAATAGGCCTCCCGCCGGCTGTTTCTATTCGCAAAAGGCCGAGTGACGGCGCTTGGCCATATCCAGGTGGAAGTGGTTCTTATGGGCCTCGTTCGCCTCGGGGCCGAGTACCGTGCCGAAAATCTTGCAGCCGCCGTCATGCACATCGCGCAGAAACTGCGCGCGCTCGTCGCCCGCCCCCCAATGGGTGAGGACGTTGATATGCTCACCTTTCGCGGTGACGAACTCGGCAACGTCAATCGCTTGCGCATAGGCATGATAGCTCATGCGTGAGGAGGGATTGTTGTAGCGAGGCCGGCAGTCGTAGGCGGCAAGGTTCACCAGCCGGATCACCGTCGCGTCGAGCAGCTCCTTGGCCCGCGGCTGCACGACTTCGGTCAACCAGCGGTCGAGAGCATCCGCAAGCGGGCAGTTCAGCGTCGGAGCCGGGCGCATTTCCACGTGCGGCACATCGTTGATATATTTGAGCTGGATCGGGGCCGGCGTACCGCAGACGCCTTTGCGGATCGGCGGCAGTGGCTTGTAGTCGAAATGCACGTCGCCGAGCAGTCGGTGGCATTCGGCCAGCGCCTCGCGCACTTGCGGTTCAGGCCAGGTGTCTGGCGGCGGCTCCGGGCCGAGCGGCACGGCACTCCTTGGCCATTCCTTCTGAGCCGGCTGGCCGCTCTTGCGCTCAGGAAGCGGCACCGTCTCTTCCGAAGACGGCTCGTTGGCGAGCGGAGCCGGTGCCGGCTCAGGCTTCTTTTCCTCACGCTGGGGCGTTTTCTGCCGCTTCGCCTTTTTCCCCTGGCTTAGCGAATGCGATTTGCGCGGCCGGCTATCAGTGGCTTCAGGCGTAATTACAGCGAAAGCAATGCCAAGAATTGCGAGGCACGCGGCCCAGCGCGCGGACCTGCTCGAGGCCCTTACCAATCCCCTCGATCGCGTCCTAGCCGCGCGCATGCTTCCCCTTGTCCTCTCTCCCGCCCCATGTATAGCTCATGCCCACGCCGATAAGTGCCGAGCACGGCCATTGTTCCGCGAGCGCATCGGACCGAAAAGTGGCAACCGGTTTTTCGGACAAATCCGATGCGCAAACGATAAGCATCGCGGGTCAGCCGAAGGAGAGCCGATGAACGACCAGTCTGCCCCACATGCGCTCGATGTGATATTTCGCGAGGAGGGACGGGCCGCGTTCATCACCCTCAATCGCCCGCAGGCGCTGAATGCCTTGACCCACGATATGGTCGCGGCGATGAACCGGCACTATCTGAAGTGGGCCTCAGCTCCGCGCATTTACGGCGTCGTGCTCGAGGCAGCGCCGGGGCGCGTGTTCTGTGTCGGCGGCGATGTGCGGGCGCTGGTGCAAAAAGCAGCCGAGAACCTTGATGAGACGCTCGCCTTCTTCCGCACCGAGTACCAGCATGACTGGACGCTCCAATGCTTTACCAAGCCCAATGTCGCCCTGATCAACGGCGCGGTTATGGGCGGGGGTGTGGGGATCTCTCAATACGGCACGCATCGTGTGGCGGGCGAGGGCTACCGCTTCGCTATGCCGGAAGTCGGTATCGGCTTTTTTCCCGATGTCGGGGCCAGCTATTTCCTCTCCCGCCTGCCGGGCGAGACCGGCCTCTATCTCGCCCTGACCGGCAGAACCATCGGCCGCGAGGACGCCTATTATCTTGGACTCGCCAGCCACTGCGTTGCGGCCGCCGACTTCGACAAGATTTGCCAGGCGATGATTGAGTCCGATCCCATCGATCCCGTGCTCGAGGGCTTGCATAGGCATCCCGGCGATAGCCCGATCGCCGGGATGCGAGCGCCGATCGACCGCATTTTCGACGCCGAGAGCGTCGAGGAGATCCTGTCACGTCTGGATGCCGAGACGGGGGCCCATGCCGAGTGGGCGCGGGAGACCGCTGACGTCATCCGGCAGCATGCACCGCTCAGCCTCAAGGTTGCGCTGCGCCAGCTGCGCATGGGGCGCGGAATACCGATGAAGGAAGCGCTCGTCACGGAATTCCGTCTCGCCGCGCGTTTTGTTGTCTCGCCCGATTTCCGCGAGGGGGTGCGTGCCGCGCTCGTCGATAAAGACCGTGCGCCGAAATGGCAGCAATCCACGCTCGCAGAGGTCACCGACGCTATGGTTGCGGCCTGTTTTGCCCCGCTCGGCGAGCAGGAACTCCACTTGACCGATCACTGGACCCTTGTCGATTGACGGCTTCCACAGGATTACAACCTAAGGACGAAGTTTCTGTTGATAGACAATTTTAGCTAGTAGAATTAAGTTCAATTTAGTGGAGCTCGCTCTAAGGTTGCATATCGCAAACCATCAACCTTAAGAGGCGAGTATGAGCGTCGTCCTGGATCTCCCGCGCGAGGCGCTGCCTGATGAGCGGCCGCTGAAAGCGCAGTATCTGACTGGTCTAAAAATCGTCGAGCGTCTGCATCGTCTGCTGCTCGATGTGGTGAAAAACGAGTTCGAGCGGGTGGGCCGCACGGATGTGAACAGCGTGCAGGCTCTGCTACTCTACAACATCGGGGATTGCGAGCTAACCGCCGGCGAGATTCGCACGCGCGGCTACTATCTCGGCTCGAATGTCTCCTACAATCTGAAGAAGCTGGTCGACAACGGCTATATCCACCATCAGCGCTCCAAAACCGACCGACGTTCGGTGCGGGTTCGCCTCACGCCCAAGGGCAAAGAGGTGTTTGGGGTGGTGAACGCGTTGTTCGAGCGTCAGCTGACCATGATTGAAAAAGTTGCCGGCCTGTCGGTCGCCGACCTCAAGACGCTGAACCAGAGTCTGGCACGTCTGGAGCGCTTCTGGATCGATCAGATCCGCTATCGCCTCTAGCGAGCTGTCGTAAACTGGTTGTAAAGCAAGCACCGCGCGCGGGATTGTTGCGCGAAGCACACGCTTCGCCGTTGATGCGTGCTGCGGTGCGACGAGACATTGATTAAATGCGCGCTTTCCCACACCTTATGCGCGGTGTTACGCTTCTCTCACGCCCCGTGCAGGCGAGTTTGTTAACAGGCGTATGACGGCGGTGCGGAACGGCTGACGCAGAGGGGTGTTTCCCTAATACCGGTTTGTGATTTGTGGGGATTTCCCTGGCGTTGTAGGGATGATGGCGCGTTGCCGGGGTGAGGAAAAGCCACATTTCGCGCCAAATGATAAACCACATTGGTGGATGCGGTGCGTGGCGATTGCGGCATTGCAAGAGGCACAGCGGACGGGAGTGCAATGGTGACTGTTAAGCGTGATATTGGAGACTTCTCTTTCCGCGCGGCGGCAGCGGCAGCGTTTTCCGTTCTAAGCTTACTTATTGCTTCTCCCGCCCCAGCGCAGACAGTAGCCAACATCGACAATTGGCTGAAGTTCGACGACGGCAATGACTGGGACCCCGGCTTCGACAGGTCGTTCGCCCAGCAATGGGAGACGCAGCCTGCGCGAGGCTATCCGACCCTGTCCTTGGAAAATATTCAGGCAATGAAGGGCGCTATCCGCCGCTATGCCGACATCGTCGCGCAGGGCGGATGGGAAACGCTGCCGTTGGTCGAGCTGCGCCTTGGGACGTCCAATCCCGCCGTGGTCGCGCTGCGCCGCCGTCTGCAGATGGAAGGCGATCTCAGCAACGAAGGGGATTACGGCTATCCGCAGACCTTCGATTCCTACGTTGAAAAAGCGGTGAAGCGTGCTCAGACCCGCAATGGTCTGACCCCGAAGGGCATCCTCGATAAAGCGACGATTCTCGCACTGAACGTGCCCGCGAGCGCCAGGCTGCGTCAGCTGCGCACCAATCTCGTCCGCATCGAATCGCTGGCTGCGCCAAGCAAGGGCCGCTATGTGGTGGTGAATATCCCCGCCGCTCAGATCGAGGCGGTAGAGAATGACCAGGTTGTTTCCCGTCACGCCGGCGTTGTCGGCAAGATCGAGCGGCAGACGCCGATTCTCAAATCCGCCATTCACGAGATCAACTTCAACAAAGAGTGGATTCTGCCGCCGACGGTGATCACACAAGACTTTGTGCCTAAGCTGCGCGACCGCAGCAAGATCGCCGAAGTGGTCAAGCGCTATGGCGTCGACATCTACCAGGATTATAACGGCTACGTTAAGAGGCGTCCGCTCGATCCGATGCAGGTCGACTGGAACAGCTCCGAGGTAAATCACTATTTCTTCGCACAAAAGCCCGGCGACGAGAATCCGCTGGGCTTCCTGAAGATCAACTTCTTCAACCCCTATTCCGTCTATATGCACGACACCCCTGGCAAGAGCATCTTCGCCAAGAATTTCCGCGCGGAGAGTTCCGGTTGTGTGCGCGTGCAGAATATTCCGCAGCTCGCGGCGTGGCTACTGCGTGACAATGGTTGGGATCTTACACGCGTCAACGACATGAAGCAGAGCGGCGAGACCTTGAACGTGACGCTGAAGCAGCGCGTGCCGCTGTATTTCGCCTATGTCACTTCCTGGGCGACGCCGGACGGGATGACCCAGTTCCGCCGCGATCTCTATGACCGCGACGGCGTCGGCGCGACAGCCACCGCTTATTAGGATAAGCGCGCACCTGCAGGTTCGGGGCGGGATTCGCCGCTCCGATCTCCATCTGCTCTTGCTACACCTGATTCAGCGCTGCCTTGATCGTCAGGAGGTCGCGCCAAGCCTGACGCTTTGCCGCTGGGGTGCGCAGGAGAAAAGCCGGGTGCAGCGTCGCCATGGCCTTGATCATGCGTCCGCCGCTCGGAAAGCTGCGCCATTTGCCGCGAAGCTTCATAATGCCCTCATCCGTCCCGAGCACCTGCTTGGCCGCCGCGCCGCCCAGCAGCACCAGCACATCCGGCGCAACAAGCTCGATCTGCCGCTCCAGGAATGGCCGGCAAGCTTCCACCTCCTGCGGTGTCGGGGTACGGTTGCCGGGCGGGCGCCAATAGACCGTGTTGGTGATATAGACGTCCTGCTCGGTGAGCTGGATCGCGGCGAGCATCTTGTCGAGCAGCCGTCCGGCACGGCCAACGAACGGCCGTCCGTCAAGGTCCTCGTCGCGCCCCGGTGCCTCGCCGATCAGCATGATCCGTGCCTCAGGGTTGCCGCGGGCAAAGCACAGATGCTTGGCGGTCTTCTTCAGCCCGCAGCCTTCAAAGCCAGCAAGCGCAGCTTCGAGCGCCGCGATGTCGGCTGCGCCTCGCGCTAAGTCGCGGGCCGTGAGCGCTGAAGGATCGAGCAGAGCGGCCGGCTGTGCGCGTGCGACAGGCTGGGGCGGCAGGGCGGGAGCTTCGCGGCGCGGCGCGGCAAGCTCGGCTTCGGTATCCGCCTCGAAAGCGAGCACGCTCGGTGCGCCAAGCCGCGACCAGTCGCAGGGCGCCTCACCGACCGGCTCATCGACGCCTGCCTCGCGATACCATTCCAGAATTTGCAGCGCTGCCTCGCGTGCATCCGCCATCGGGCGCAATTCCCGTAACCCGAAAGGGGTCTCCGCCGTTTCTCTCTTGCGAAGCCTTTATCATGCCTCGTAGAAGGAGGGCAAAGGCCGCAGTGGAACTCAAATGTGAAATTCTAAAGCTCCACGAGGCGGGGCGACGCGAGGATGAGGCGCGCCGAACCGGCCGCCCACCCCCAAGAACAAGGATAGGCCATGGCTGAGGAGTCAGCGCTTCCCGAACGTGAAAGCATGGAATTCGACGTGGTGATCGTCGGCGCCGGGCCCGCTGGTCTTGCCGCGGCCATCCGGCTGAAACAGCTTGCGAACGAAGCCGGCCGCGAGCTCTCCGTCGTCGTCCTGGAGAAGGGATCGGAGGTCGGCGCGCATATTCTCTCTGGTGCCGTGATCGACCCTGCGGGCATTTCCGCTCTTTTTCCAGACTGGAGGGAGCGCGGCGCACCGATCACACAGGAGGTCACCGAGGACCGCTTTCTCTATCTCGGCCCCGCCGGCCGAATGCGCATCCCGAATTTCGTCATGCCGCCGCTTATGAGCAATCACGGCAACTACGTGGTCAGCCTGGAGGATGTCGTCCGCTGGCTGAACGAGCAGGCGGTCGAGCTCGGCGTCGATGTCTATCCAGGGTTTCCCGCGGCCGAGCTGGTGAAGAACGCCGAAGGCGCGGTGATTGGCGTTGCCACCGGCGATATGGGTGTGGGCCGCGACGGCGAGCCAAAGGACAGCTTCACCCGCGGAATGGAGCTGCGCGGCAAATATGTGCTAATCGCCGAAGGCGCGCATGGCTCGCTCGCCAAGCAGCTGATCCGCGAGTTCAACCTGCGCGAAGGCCGCGATCCGCAGAAATACGGCATCGGCCTCAAGGAGCTATGGCAGGTCAAGCCCGAGAGGCATCGGCCCGGCCTTGTCCAGCACACGCTCGGCTGGCCGCTCGACAATGCCACTGGCGGCGGCTCATTCATGTATCACTATGGCGACAATCTTGTTGCGGTCGGGTTTGTCGTGCACCTGAATTACGCCAATCCCATACATCGCGCCTTTCGAGGAATTCCAGCGCTTCAAGACGCATCCCTCGATTCGCCCGGTGTTCGAGGGCGCCAAGCGCCTCGGTTACGGCGCGCGGGCAATTACCGAGGGCGGCTGGCAATCCATCCCGAAGCTCATCTTTCCGGGCGGTGCGCTGATCGGCTGTGCCGCTGGCATGGTCAACCTGCCCCGCATCAAGGGCTCGCACAATGCCATTCTTTCCGGCAGGCTTGCCGCGGAAGCCGTATTTGCCGCGATCGCGGAGGGGCGGGCGAACGACCTCCTCACCGGCTATGAAACGGCGTTCGCGGCCAGCCCTATCGCGAAGGAGCTGCGCCGAGTACGCAATGTGAAGCCGCTGCTCTCCCGCTTCGGCACGGTCATTGGCACAGTGTTAGGGGGCATGGAGATGTGGCTGAACACGGCCCTGCCCTTCCTCGGTTACACGCTCCGCCACGGCAAGACCGACAGCGCCGCAACTGAGCCGGCCAAGAATTTCGAGCCGATCGCCTATCCCAAGCCCGACGGCGTGCTGACCTTCGACCGTCTGTCCTCGGTGTTCCTGTCGGGCACCAATCACGAGGAGGACCAGCCGGTGCATCTGGTCCTGGCCGACCCATCGATCCCGATTCGCGAGAACCTGCCCATCTATGCCGAGCCGGCCCAACGCTATTGCCCGGCCGCGGTGTATGAGGTTGTAGGGGAGGGCGATCGCCTGCGCTTCCAGATCAACGCGCAGAACTGCGTCCATTGCAAAACCTGCGACATCAAAGACCCGGCGCAGAACATCACCTGGGTACCGCCCGAGGGCGGCGGCGGCCCGAATTACTCGGGGATGTAGGGCGAGCCGAGCACCGGCCGGGAAGCGGTTCTCAGAGCTTCAGGCCAAAGCCTCCGCGGAGGACGCTGATTTCTCGCGGAGAATGGCACGAATCTCACCGGCGGTGGCGAGCGGGCGCCCAGCTTTCATGCAAAGACTGGCGGCGGTCTCCACCCATTGCCGATTGGTCCAATTACTCCCCCAAGGCGCATCCTCGAGGCCGACACGAAGATTGCCGCCCAGCGGGAGAGCATGAGGCGCGAGCGAGGTGATATCCACGCCGAGTCCCGCGATCATCCAGGGTGCGCCGGCTGCACAACTTTTCAAGAGCTGCAGATAGCTGTCGAGGTAAGCCGGCTCGGGCGGAAACCCCCACACAAATTCCGTCGAGAACATAAACCGGTAGATCGGCACCGGCACGTCGAAATGGTCCGCCAGCGTCGCACCGAGCCGCAGAAATCCCGGCTCGTAGATGGCGTAGCTTGGATGGAGACGGTGCTTGTGCGCGAGCCTCAGCCCCTCCTGTATCTCGGCAGGCGGATTTTGGTAGATAAATCCATCCTGGAGCGCCCCGATCTTGTCGTAGCGCACGAAGTTGACCGATCCCGGATCGATGACGGTCCACTCGATCAGGCCGCGTTTTGCGAGTTCGGCGACATGCGCGAAGCGGCGTTCGGCATTGGCTCCCGCGTAATCCGATCCCGAGAGTGGGATGGTTGGATAGACGATGGCGTCGACCTCAGCGTGGATGCCTTCGATGATACGCGCGTAAATTTCCCAGTCGTCGCGCTGCTCGCCAGTCGCGGCGTCGTAGGCGTGCACATGAATGATGCCGGCGCCGGACTCTGCAGCCGCGATGCCGTCCGCGACGACCTCTTCGACCGTGACGGGGATCAGCGGCTGGCGCTTGCGTCCCCACGGGCCATTGAGAGCGGCCTCGATCCATACGGCGCTCATGTTCTGGATCCCTCCCCGCAAATTTGAGCAGCTCATCGGTAAAGAATATTGGCGGCTTCTATACGAGCCAGTGCCGCGCAGTCATGAAGAGCTGCGCGGACATTGGCCGCGCCGTTCACGGCAGGCTTGGCATGCGCCGGTGATGGTCGGTCGCCGTCTGAAAAGCGACGCCCAGCGCGGTGACCAGCTCATCGCCGAACGGCCGTCCGATGAGTTGCAGTCCTATCGGCAGGCGATCCGCCGACTGCCCAACCGGGACGACAAGCACCGGCAGTCCGAGATAGTTGAGCGGCCGCATGAAGCGGGTAATGCCGCCGATCGTTGCCTCGGCAATGGGCCCGCCGCCGACATCGGTGTCGATGATGCTCGGCGCTGGGGCGCGCGAGACCGGAGCGATAATGATGTCGGTCTTCCCGATCGCCTCCAGATGTGCCGCCAGCGCCGGCCCGCGCCAGCGCAGCGCCTCCAGATATTCGACGCCGCTATAGGCGAGGCCGTTCTCCAGCCTTGTCCTGACCTGGACTCCATAATCCTGCGGGCGCTCGCGCAGCGTCGGGGCATGACAGGCGGCCGCCTCGACGGCAAGGACCAGGAGGGCAGCCGCCGCAACCAGCGTCTGGTCCGGCAGGTCTACCTTGACGACCTTGTGACCGAGCGCCGTGAGGGTCTCGATCATCGCTTCGAGGGCCGCGGCGACATCGGCTTCGAGGTCATCGACATAGAAGCTGGAGGGCACGCCGATGGTCAGGCCTTTGGGGACGGCGGCAGCCTTGCCGCGGTCCCAGGCCGGAGCGCCGAGCGTGGTCGGATCGAGGGGATCAGGGCCGGCGATCGCCTCCATGATGAGGGCGCAGTCCGCGGCCGTTTGCGCCAGTGGGCCGACCGTGTCGAGGGTGAAGGAGAGCGGCATCGCGTTCGCGCGGCTCACCCGGCCATAAGTCGGTTTGAAGCCGCTGATCCCGCAGAAATGCGCCGGTAGCCGGATCGAGCCGCCGGTATCGGAGCCGAGCGCCGCCGCGATCATCCGCGCCGCGACCGCTGCGCCGGAGCCAGAGGAGGAGCCGCCCGTCACGCGCTCGGGGTGCCAGGGATTGCGGGCGTGGCCGAGATGGGGGTTGTGGCCGGTCGGACCATAGGCGAATTCGACCATATGCAGCGCGCCGATCCGAAAGCTGCCGGCCGCCTCCAGCCGCTCGACGGCGGTCGCGGTGGCGGGTGCGATCCATCCCTGGCGGATCTTGGAGCCGCAGGCCGCAACCTTGCCCTTGGTGTAATACATGTCCTTATGGGCGAGCGGCACGCCGTGGAGTGGGCCTTTGACCACACCGCTGGCGAGTGCCGCATCTGCGGCTTGCGCAAGCGCCAAAGCTTCTTCTGCCTCGACGCTGACGAAAGCGTTCGTGTGCGGCTGCCAGGCCGCGATGCGCGCGAGGCTCGCCTTGGTCGCCTCGACCGAAGAGATTTTGCGGTCACGGATCGCGGCGGCGAGCTCCGTCAGGCTGAGGAGAGCGGGATCTGCCGGCCGGGAATCACCGCTCACTTTGCGATCTCCGTGCGCTGCAGGACGGCGAAGGTCGAGGGCTCCACTTCCATTGGCATTGCGGGCCTTTCTTGCTCGAGGCGCGCCAAAGTTGGCGTTATCGCGCGGGCGATGCGGGCGGGGACGTCCGTGCTGAGCGTGACACCCGCGGCCGCGGCGTTCAAGCGGATGCGTTCGAAGAGATCGTCAGGCATTTCAATCCCCAATTGTCTCGGTTGCCCGGTCATCTTGGAATGTCGGACGCCGTGGTTGGGCCGGAGGGCACGCTTCTTCATTTATTAAGGGGAAAGCGCAGCCCGCTTGCAAACATATCTCATGATACGATCCTGGGCGACGGGCTGCCAGCGGTCAGGCGCGTTGTCCGTTCAATCCATGAGCGGGGCAAGACAGGTGCAACCTTTCTCCGATGGCTAGGGCAGCGCTCTCTCCTTTTCGGCGGGGCCGCTGAAAGTCAGTTTCCGGCTGTGACGAGCCGCGTCTCGACTGGCTTCGCCCGGGTCACCGTGTCGTAGACCGGCGAGAGCGAGGTGGCCGCCTCGAGGATTTCCTGCAGCATCTGCGGGCCGGCATCCAACTCGGCATGCACTGTGAGCTTCACATCCGATATGCCTGGCGGCATGGGCTTCAGGCCGAAAAAGCCGTTGAGGTCCATGGCGGCCTCGACGTCGACATTGAGGCTCTCCAGCGCCACGCCGCGCGCGGTCGCCTGGGCGGCGAATGTCCCAGTGACACAGGCGCCCAAGGCCGCAAGCAGCGTCTCGATAGCGGTCGGTCCAGTGTTTTCGCCCAGGAGCTCTAGCGGGTGATCGCCTCGCAGCGTGAAGTGGCGCGGCACGACATCACCGAGTTGCTGAATACTGCGGGTGTGAACATCGAGGCCGAAGCCGCCGTCCCACGCCACGTTGCTGCGCCAGGTCAGCCGGCCGGCTTCCGGATGCTCGCGTATACCATCCACGGCTTCGGTCATCGCCTCGACCGTCCATCCATTCAATTCCGTCATCATGATCTCCTTTCATGGGGGTTGCGTCCTTCAAATCTGCGGGTTGCGGTGCCGAATAACGAGTGCCAAACTCGTCAGGACCGATCCGTTTCCGTCAAAGGCAGGATAGTGAGCAGCGCCACTCGCCCATTGCATGTCAGCCTGATCGCCACGCCGGATGCGCAGGTCTCGCCGCTTAGCGGCCTTTACGAGACGCTCAATGCCTTCGGGCTGCTCGCGAATTTCGAGCCGGACATTCCGAAGCAGCCATTCGTCGTCGAGATCGTGGCCGAGGACCGCGCGCCCGTTGAGGGCGCGAGCGGCCTGCCGCTGGGCGCGCATCGGGGATGTGGAGAGATCGGCCGCACCGACATCGCCATTGTGCCGTTGATGATGGTTGAAGGGCCCGACTGGGTGCCCGGCCGTTATCCGCGGCTCACGGAGTGGCTGCGCCGCATGCATGAGGCGGGCGCGCAGCTCTGCTCGACCTGCACCGGCGTGCTCCTGCTCGCCGAGACCGGGCCTCTGGACGGCGGCGAAGCGACGATCCACTGGGCCTTCGCCCCGACCTTCGAGCGCAATTTCCCAGGGGTACGCCTGCGCACCGAGGAGGTACTTGTCACCGCCGGCCGGCGCGAAGAGTTCATCATGACGGGCGGCGTTACCTCATGGCATGACCTGGCACTCTATCTGATCACGCAGCATGTCGGCCCGTCCGCGGCGGGCGCGATGGCGCGGCTCCTGATGCTGCAATGGCATGGTGAGGGGCAGGCACCCTATGTCACATTCTCCGCGCCGCGCGACCATGGGGACGGGCTGGTCCTGGAGCTGCAGGACTGGTTGGTCCACCACTATATGGTCGCGAGCCCCGTCGAGGAGATGGTCACCCGCTCGGGCCTGTCAGCGCGCAGTCTCGAGCGCCGTTTCGCAGTAGCGACGGGGCTTACGCCGATGACTTACGTTCAGGCCCTCAGAATCGAGCGCGCCAAACAGCGGCTGGAGGGTACGAGCCAGCCAGTCGAGGCGATCAGCGCCGAGGTCGGCTACGATAATGCCGCCTTCTTCCGCCGCCTGTTCAAGCGAAGGACGCGCCTCACGCCCGGCGCCTATCGGCGCAAGTTTCGCGCCCCCCGCCTTTCAGGGTTGAAGGGTGGCGAATCAAGTGGTGCGAGACGGGAGTAAATCGGGGCCTCAAGAAGCGCTTAAAGGCACGGTGTCCGTTTAGCTTCCGCACACTGTGCAAGAGAAGTTAGCCAACCCGCTCATAGCAGATGAACTCGAGTAACGATCCGTCGGGATCGCGAAAATACAAGCTGGTTCCCCGACCTTTGGCCCCGAACCGCTCGACCGGGCCAAGCTCTATCGCCACTCCGTGCTCTTGAAGATGAGCCGCTGCCTCGTCCACCGATCCAGGCCACACAAAACAGAGATCGCTGCCGCCCGGCATGACGGGCAGCTTGGCGCGGGGCTGCCCGATTTGATCGGGGCGATGGCAGTTGAGCTGCACATCACCGAAGCGATAGACATAGCCCCTTCCATGCGGTACGGGCGTCGCTCCGAGAACGTCGCGGTAAAACGCCGTGGAGCGTTCCCAGTCGGATACGTGGATCACACAGTGGTCGAGCTTAACTTCCATGACGTTCATCCGGTCCGAGAGTTTCTCACATCAGCCAGCCTGCGGCGTTCGGATATGCTCTGGACGGATGCCGATCCCGAACAGGCGCGCCGGGATGCGTTGCAGGATGGGAAACCACTGTAACAGCTTGACCGCAAACGGCGTCTTGATGGGTCCGGTGTTTCTGAGGGCGCGGCTCAGCACCTTGTCGTGAATTTGAGCTTGGACCCATTGGACGATGCGCATCGGCAGGAAGCGGCGCCTCTGAATTGCCTCAAGATGCCTGGCGTTGACCGTGCGTGCGGCGAGCGGCGCGGCCAGGATATTGGCCGCAGCAACCGCATCCTGGATGGCAAGGTTAATGCCGACCCCGCCGACAGGCGACATCGCATGCGCGGCATCCCCGATGCAGATGAGGCCGGGCCGATGCCATTGCTCCAGCCGGTCGATGGCGACCGTCAGCAGCTTGATGTCGTCCCAGCTCCCCAGTTCTTCGATCCGATCCTGCACGAAAGGCGACATGGCGACCACGCGATCGCGGAACGCCGGCAGACCACGCTGCTTGACCTCGTCGATGCCCCCCTTGGGGATCACGAAGGCGCACTGCCAATAATCACCTCGGTTGAGCATCACCATCATAGCGCCGGGCTCGATATGCCCGAATGTCTCCGTCGTATCGCTTTTGCGGCGCGACAGCCGGAACCATAGGACGTCAATCGGAGCGCCGATTTTCTTCACCAGAAGTCCAGCACGCTCGCGCACCGTCGAATGGCGGCCATCGCAGCCGACCACGAGATCGGCGTGAACGTCGAGCGGACCCGCCGGCGTCTGCGCCCGCACCCCGACGACACAGCCCTGCTCCTCGATCAGATCGGTAACCTCGGCCTGCATATGGTCGAAGCCGGAATAGCGCTTGCCATGCTCGGCGAGAAAATTCAGGAAATTCCATTGCGGCATGAGCGCGACGAAACGGCAGTGTGTCGGTAGATGGGTGAAGTCGCCGATGGTGATGCGCTCATCGCCGATCTGCGCCGTCAGGTGGCGAACTTCTTCATGCGGGAGCTTGAGGAATTCCTCGATCAGCCCGAGCTCGACTATCAGCTCGAGCGTGGAGGGGTGCACGGTGTCGCCGCGGAAATCGCGCAGGAAATCCTTGTGCTTTTCCAGCACCACGACGGGCACACCCGCCCGGGCGAGGAGATAGCCGAGCATCATTCCCGCCGGGCCACCGCCGACCACGCAACAGGTTGTTTGGATCACGGGTGCCGCCATGGTCAATACCTCGAAGGTAAAACGCGGTCACACTCGTGGGTTCCATGCGGCCATGCCGCCTGGCGGGCTTGGCTTGGCATTCCACGCTTATAGGAATGCGCGCGTCGCAGGCTATTCCGCAGCCAGGACCTTGATAAAAGCCGCACCGACCAGCTGCTGACCCGTGCTGTTCAAATGCCCACCGTCATTTGTCAAATCCTGGCGCATGACTTCGATCGGCTTGCCATCGTCCGTGGTCGCCGCTTCGGCTTCAAGCTTGGCAATATCGAAGAGATGGCTGTTGTCGAACTCACGACGCAAAGTGTCGTTGAATTCCTTCCGCTTGGCATTGTCCGCTATATCATTCGGCCCCCGACCGATCATCTTCTTGACCCAGGCTTTCGGTCCTCCGGGAATGGCGGTGAGCGGCGCGGTTACCGCCACGAAACGTGTGGAGGGATAGCTCGCCTGAAGTTTGTTGATGGCCGAGATGTAATTCTTCGCGATCGCCGCGGCATCGCTCTGACGATCGAAGTCCACATAGCAAAGCTTAACGAGCGCAACGTCGGCCTGACCGAACGGTGCAGACTTTAGCGTATTAAGATAGTCGCCGATCTTTCCAGCCGGATCGCCATTCTGGCCGACCTTGAAGTGATAAATGCCGGGTTCGCTGCCTTCTGCATGCCGGCTTTCGATAATGTTGATCGACACGCCATTTTTCTTAGCCAGCTCTTTGACGCCGTCGAGGATGTTCTCGCCGACGGATTGGTGCGCGAACACCACACGCCGTTTCGAAGCCGTTTCGATCTCTGCTTTGGTTACGGACACAAGCTGCTCCTGAGTTTGATCGGCATAGCTAAAAGCAATCGGGTAAAGGAAACAGGCGCCGAGGATTGCCGCAACTCCAACCAAGGCACGCGATCGAAAGCAAATGTTCATGAGAATCCCTCCGTAGCTGATCGTATACGCAGAAATGGCCGGAAAATTCCCTTTCGTCCTTTTAATGAAGAAAATAGTACGGAAATGTGTAAGCCGCGAAAAATCCGGCGATAAACGTCTCAGGGCAGCTCAGCCCTTGGCCTCCTTCCCGGTTACGCCACAGCCCAAATCATGCAGGAGGCCGCGATCGAGGCCGTAAATCCAGCCATGCAGAGTCAGCTCCTGTCCCCGGCTCCAGGCCCGGCGGATAATCGGCGAGTGCGCCACGTTTTGCACCTGCGCGCGCACATTGGCCTCGCAGAGATAATCGACGCGGGCCTCGTCGTTCGCCCTGCCGGCGAGCTCGGCTTCGTGATTGCGGGTCATCTCCTTAATCGGCTCCAGCCAGTGATCGATCAACCCGCTGCTCGAGCCCTCGAAGGCGGCCCGCACGCCGCCACAGCCATAATGGCCGCAAACGATCACATGCTTCACCTTGAGCACCTCGACGGCATATTGCATCACGGACATGCAGTTAAGATCGGCGGCGTAGACCAGGTTCGCTACATTGCGGTGCACGAACACCTCGCCGGGATCGAGACCAGCTATGACATTGGAGGGGACGCGGCTATCGGAGCAGCCGATCCAGAACAGCTCCGGGGATTGCTGCTGCGCCAGGCGCTTAAAGTAACTCGGATCAGCCTCGGTGCGCTCACGCGCCCATTGCGCGTTGCGCTCAAAAATATGAGACAGCGATGCCATGCTCACTCCGACGTAATGGCGCCTATCCTATGTTCCACTATGCAGATCGCGGCGGCCAGGGCAATTTTGCAGTGCAACAAGGGCAGCGGCGATCTGGCGGGGGAACATTGACCTGCCACAGTCTGGAGGCCATAGTAGCCGCACATCATGACTCGCATTGCGCATGAAGAGGTGAGACGCGGTCGTGTCGCTGTTGACAAGCATTCGTAAGGCACTGTTTTTCTCAAGATTCCGGCGCTCGGCCTCGTGGTTGGCGGCGTCCGCCCTGGTGCTCTGCACCGCGGGCGCCGACGCGCAGCGTTATGACAACCGGCAGGACCGCTGCCAGGAGCTTGAACGCCAGCTCGTAAGCGATTGGCAGCTTAACAACAATCCCAACGCAACCTCGCGGATTGACCAGCAGCTGGCCGATCAAGACCGTAACTATCGCCGTATGCAGGCCGAGGCCGACCGGCGCGAATGTTACGAGGACATGTTCATCTTCGGGCGCTCGCTGCGCCGGACACCGGCTTGCATCCAGATCGACAATGAGATCGAGGCGGCGCGGCGGGCGATCGCCAATCTGCGCCAGCAGCGTGATGCGATCAACTCCTCCGCCGCGCGGCGGGGCCGCCGCGACGATCTCGTCGCCGAGCTTGCCCGGAACGGGTGCGGTGATAATTATGCGCATGAATATGAGCAGCAGCGCCGCCGGCGCTCGAACTCGTTCTTCTCGCTCTGGGAGGATGAGGACAGCGATAACAATGGCGGCTATTCCGCGCCCCTGCCGCAGCAGACTTTGCCGTTCGCCTCTTACCGTACGATGTGCGTGCGCAGCTGCGACGGCTATTACTTCCCGATCAGCTTCGCCACGATCTCCAGCCACTTTAAGGATGACGAGGCCAAGTGCCATTCGCTTTGCGCGGCGCCGTCAGATCTTTATATCTATCGCAATCCGGGCGAAGAAGTCGAGCAGATGGTAACCCTCGACGGCCGGGCTTACGCCCAGAGCAAAAATGCCTTCAAGCATCGCAAAACCTACGTAAAGGGCTGCTCCTGCAAGCCGGAGGAATATTCGCTGCAGGAGATCAACCAGTCGGAGCAAGGATCGCGCAAGCAGGCCGATGCCAGCCCGGCGCCTGCTGCCACCAGCAACGCCACCGCCAAAAGCGCTCCCCCGCCGGCCGATGCCATAACCGGCGGACCGCAATCACCGCAAAGTCGCCGGCAATAGCCAGCGGCCTTATTTGCGATCCCGGATCAGCTCCGGCGAGCTGTGCGCAGCGGGATTGCCAGAACCGTTGCGCCCTTGCTGTTGGTCGCCTCGCCGCTTCAGTTCCTCTCTCCACGGCTCGTTGCGGGCACACCAACAACGACGAACGGCGCCCAGTGAGCCGGATGCGCTTCCGCGGCGGTTGAGCCATCGATCATCTTGACCATCGCCAACCGGAGAGCTTCCGCATAACTCATGCTCTGGCTGCGGCCCACCGAGGAAAGAGCCGTTGTGATCAGCTTGACGGTTGCGCCGGAATGCACTGCCCAATGCGACACCAAGAGGGAGCGCGCCCCGGCATACAGAAAAGACCGCGCAAGTCCAGCAAGCGCGTCACTGTCGCTCGCTCCGCCTGCCGCCGTATTGCAGGCCGAAAGAATGACCAAATCCGCATCGAGCTTGAGCGCACCGATCTCGCTTGCCGAAAGATAGCCGTCATCGTCCTGTGTGGCCGTTGCGGGCGGCGTCAGCAGGAGGCCGGGCTCGGAAATTCCGATGGCCTCACCGGCGAGCGCGGCATGAGTGGCAAAGTGCAGCATGCGATAGCGGGCCAGCGTCTGCTTGTCGTTCATGCGCTTGATGCTTGTCTCGGTCGCGTTCTTGCCAAGCCAAACCGCGGCCGCGTCAGCATTGAGGCTGCCTGCGACGGCGCATACCTCATCCGTGGTCTCGGGCAGGGGCGCCTGGCTTCGCAGAAAACCGACATCCGCCAGCCCGCCCGTTGTGATCACCCGTCCCGTCCTGTCGGACAAACCGGCCATCCCAATGGAGCGCGCGCGATTTTGGAGGTTGCAGCTCTGGGTGGCGCGCGCTAGCTCCGCAAGGGGGGCATATCGCTTATCTGGCCCGTCGAGCAGCGGATCGCCGAAGGCGAGATAGGCTTCAGGAGCGGCACTGCCTCTGGCCCGCCGCCGCAGGGCCGGGAGCGAGGAAATGGCAGGAAGGACGGTGATCGAGGCACGCCGCGCAAGCCAGTCCGCGTTCCGATAGACGCCCGGACTGTCCTGCGGCGAGGGCGTTGCGCCGGCAACCAGAACATGAAACGGCAATTGGGTGAGCGGCCCGGTCGGGACAACAATGAGCTGCTTGTCCTTGATGAGGTCTTCGACTGACGAGAAGAGCGTCTGGTAAAGCGTATGCGCGCGGGCCACGTCGAAGGGCGGTTGCCTGCCGGCCGCGATATCGGCCTCGTTGAAGTTCCGGCCTGTCAGCGTCGGGCAAGGCCCCTCTACGTCCCACGCGGTGGCATCGAGCCCGCAACGTAGGATCGTCACGTCGTCCTCGATCTGCTTGCGCGTCCGATCGACGCGCACCCAGCGTTCGGTTTCGGGGGTGACGACCCAGACAAACCCGTCCTTTCGCGTAAAGGTGACGGTGTAAAGCGCCTCGTTCGGCCTCAGGGCTTTGCGAACCTCGGCGACGCTTACAGGCTGCGGGCTGGCGAGCGCCAAATATTCGGGAAAGCGGGCGGAAAGCTCTGACGAAAGTTCGCCGAGGCGGCGGCGCACGGCTTCGGTCCTGTTGCGCAGATCGGCCTCGCCCTCCGTGCTCCTGGCCGAAGGCGCGCTGGATATGGCGGCAACGATCAACTTGTCGAGGGCTGCAAGCTGTCCCGTGAGATCCTGCTGCTCGCGCACAAGGGCGCTGAGCGGTCCTGAGCCGGCAGCAATGCGCGCCGACATCATGTTCACCGCGCTCGCCGCAGAGGACAGGGAAGCCCATTGATGAGCGGCGAAGCTTTCATCGAGAAGCACGGCCTTCTGTGCTAAGGGTGCCGTCCGCCAAAGCTCATAGCCGGCCCGCACCTGGCCCAGAAAGGCGTCGGTATATTTCTTGAGCTCGCGGTCAGGTTCATTCGTTCCGCTCGATGGTTCGGAACCGAGCAGGGCGGCACGCCTCAGCGTCCAGATCTGATTGCCCTGCTTGTACTTGCTATAGGCCGCTTGCCAATCTCCGCTGGAGGCGAGATTGCCGGCAAGATTGGTCAGGCCCAGCGCAAAGTCTGGATGATCCTCGCGTACCGATTTTTGCTGGATCGCCAGTGCCTTTTCATAGAAGGGCCTGGCTTCGGCAAACCGCCCCAGCTCGTCAAGAATGACGGCGAGATTCGTCAGGCCCAAGGCAAGCTGGGGATGGTTCGGAGGGAGATTCTTCGATCTGATATCTACTTCGCGCCGCGCCAGCGGCTCGGCCTCGGCATAACGATCCTGATCGTGCAGAAAAGTCGCCAGACTATGCAGGCTGTTAGCAACCGACAGATCGCTTGGACCGCTCATTTTCTCGCGCATGGCAAGCGCCTGCCTAACGGAGCTCTCCGCTTCCGCGGTCTTGCCGGTGCGGGCAAGTGCTTCACCCAGATTATGAATGGCCGTTGCGACGGTGGGATGCTCGGCGCCGAAGGTCTTTTGCTGGATTGTGAGGGCGCGCCGGAACAGATTGATCGCCTCATCCGCACGCCCGCGCTCCATCAGCACCAGGCCGAGATTGTTGAGATTGACGGCGATGGTCGGATGATTTGGTCCAACCGTCTTCTCGATGATGGCTATGGCCCGGCGCTGTAATTGCTCCGCCTCGCCGTAGCGGCTTTGCTCGCGAAACAGGTCCGACAGGTTATTGAGATTGGGCGCGAGGAACTGGTTGTCGGGGCCGTTGAAGCGCTCATTTCCCGCCAACGCCTGGCGCAAAAGGCGTTCGGCTTCCTCAGAGCGTCCCAGGGCGCGGATCGCCTCAGCCAAATTGTTCTGCGCCAGCGGAATGTAGGGGTGATTCGGCGGCAGATGCTTCTCGAACAAAGCAAGCGCCTGCCGGAAATACCGCTCCGCATCGGCGAAGCGCGAACGCAACTGGCTGAGCCTCCCGAGACTGATATACGTGGAGCCATATTCGGGATCGGACTCGGGAAGCACCTTGCGACGGATCACGATGACCCGTTGCAGCGTGCTTTCGGCTTTGTCGTAATTTGCCGTGGTGACGTAGATATCGGCCAGCTTGACGAGGCTGGCAGCAACATCGGCATGTTCCTTGCCAAGAATTTGTTCGCGCTGCCGGAGCGCCTCTAAATGCAGTCGCTCGCCCTCTGCGTAATCCTGCTTCATGACCTGAAGGTCGCCAAGGATCGCTATCTGTGTCGGGTAGAGCGGATGCCGCTTGCCGGCCATTTTCTCGATGGCCGAGAGAACGCGCTTCTCCACGGCGATGGCTTCGTCGAACTTTCCTTGCCGGGTGAGCTCGACCACCTGCTTGATCAACGCTACCGGATCGTCTTGGGCCCGTGCAGAACGTGGGCTGGATAAGAGGACGAGCAAGAGGAGGCCCAAACAGACCACGGCGCTGTTTCGAGAAAGGCAAAGCATGGCGATCCTGTCGTTGCAACCACTGCGACACGGGCGCTGACGCTAGCGGCACTATGCGGCCAGCCGGAGGCGCGATCCTCGCTCGGCAATCCAACAGACTCATGACGAAGTGGGGATGCTACGGCTTGCCAGGCTCACTCGCTTGCGTCCGGGCTCGCGACTTGCCTGCGCAACCGAACGCCGCAGAAACTCGACGAAAGCACGCACGGCGGGCGGCGTGTAGCGCTGCCTGGAATAGTAGACATGCCATCCCGGGAAAGGAGGGCACCACTCATCGAGCAGAGCTATAAGCTTGCGCTGGCGTATCGACGACTGCACTCGGTGTTGCATGCCGAATGCAATGCCTAGGCCCTGCCTTGCGGCAGTGAAGGCCAAGTCCCTGTGGGAGACGATGAGCGGACCGTCAACCGCGACCTCAAACCACTGCCCATCCTTGCCGAACCGCCAATTGCACAGCCGATTGCTACCCGGCGGGCGCCAATTGATGCATTTGTGGTTATGCAGATCGGCCGGCGTTTTCGGATAGCCGTGAGCCTCCAGGTAACTGGGCGCAGCTACGGGGATCTCGCGGATGTCTTCGCCGAGCTTAAAGGCAATAACGTCGCGCTCAAGCAGTTCGCCGAGCCGTATACCGACGTCGAAGCCGGCCTCGACAATGTCGATCACCGCCTCGTCCACCGTGACATCCAGCAAGATATCGGGGAAGGCCTTGTAGAATTCTGCGAAAATCGGCTCGATGAATATGTCGGCCACCTGGCGGGGCGTGTGTACCCGAAGCCGGCCGGCCGGCGTCTTCCGCAGCCTGGTCACATCCTCCACCGCGGCCTGCATCTCCGCCAATGCTGGTTTCAACCGCGTCAGGAGACGCCGCCCCGCATCGGTCAGGGCGACACTGCGCGTCGTGCGGTTGAGAAGCCTGACGCCGAGCCGCTCCTCCAATTCGCGGATGGTCTGGCTCAATGTCGAGGCGGAGATCCTTAGTTGCTCCGCCGCCCGCGCAAAATTCCCTTTTTCCACAATGGTCGCAAATGCGCGCAACTCGGCATATTCCCTGCCTCGCATTATGCCTCCGAATTCAAAGTATGAGTTCGAATTCTGTCAGATAGTTCCCAGTTTGGGTAGTAACTATGTTCAAGAATGTCATTGCCGGACGTGAGCTCAAGCGAGGCGGTTGACCCAAAAGCACTTAGAGCAGCGGAAGAACCGCTAAATCCTGAAGGACCGTGTCATGACTTCGTCTGTCCGATTACTCAGAGTTGCTGCCTTCATGGGCAAATTGTTCGCCGATGGAGGAATAACAAGGAAGTTGTGGCCAACAGAGATTCAAAAATTCCGCGACCATATGTTGCGACTGGATACAGACAGCCGCCGGATGCGTTTCGGCATGGCCGTGAATGACAGCTTCATCAAGGCCTATACTGAGCGTGCCGACCTTAGCCAAGACGTGATCTATGGCTATTTCCTCGATGGTGAGATGCATGCCGCAGCCGAGCTGCGCCCGATCGGCGACGGCTGGGGCGCAGAAGCCGAAGCCGCTTTTTCGGTGGAGCCTGACTATCAAGATGGCGGTGTCGGCACCGATCTTCTGGGCCGCATCATCCTGGCAGCGCGCAATCGCGGCGTTGACCGCCTCTATATGAGCTGCCTTCGGGAGAATCACAAAGTGCAGCGCATCGCCCACAAATATGGCGCGCAGCTGCATTTCGACGACTGCGAAGTAATCGGCCAGTTCCGAACGCCCGGACCGACTCGGGCATCGCTATGGAGCGAGGTGCTCGACGATAGGAACGGCTTCGTCATCGCGGTGCTGGAACTGCCGCTGCGGCTGCTGCCGGCTCGGCGCGTCTCCCCAGTAAGGGCGGACCACCGCGCCTCCCCTGCGCTTTATGGCCGCCCCGGCGATAATCGCTGCCCGAAATCAGCCAGCCGGGGAGCCGCATGAGCGTTTCGGTCGTCGAGGGAACCAAATCTCAAACCACGCATCAATGAGCATGCGAGAGGAAATGAAAGTGAGCTCAGCCACGATGGCCGATGGGGGCGAATTGGCAGTGCTGATCAATTCCGCCTATCGAGGGCAATTGGGCATTGCGGGCTGGACCAATGAAGTCGGCCTGCTCGCAGGAGGGCGCACCGATGCGGCGTCGTTGGACGCGCTACTTGCCGAAGAGCAGGCAACAATCCTGCTCCTGCGACGAGAGGCTGATGCACGGCTTCTCGGCTGCGTATCCGTCGAACCGGTAGAGGACGAGCTTTGGCATATCTCGCTGCTCGCCATCGATCCCGAGCAGCAGAATTCCGGTTATGGACGCATTCTCTTGGAGGAAGCGGAGAGATTCGCACATTCGCATGGCGCACGAACAGCCATAATGACTGTCATCCAGCAGCGAGAGACACTCATCGCGTGGTACGAGCGGCGTGGCTACCGGCGGACCGGCGAAATCCTTCCCTTTCCCTATGATGATCCAAGCGTTGGAACGCCTCTGCGCGATGATCTGCAGTTGGTGGTGCTGGAGAAGGCGCTGGAGTATCGGCAAGCAAATGAAAGGGAGCTGCGATGACCCAAACGCCAGGAATAACCAGGGCCGAGGACGGTATTGATGGCATCCGGTGGAATATCTTGGGACAGGCCTATGTACCGAAGCAGCTTTCGGAGCATTCCTTCTCCTGGCACGCGACCTTTCCGCCAGAGACTTTCGTGCCACCGCATATCCACCCGACCCAGGACGAGTTCATCTATATGCTGTCGGGGCGCTTCGACCTGTGGCTCGACGGCAAGGACGTCGTGGCCGAGCCAGGCGATCTGGTCCGTCTGCCACAGGGCATTCCCCACGGCATCTTCAACAAGACAGACACGGACGTAAAATGCCTGTTCTGGGTGTCGCCGTCGCGCAGGCTCTATGATCTCTTTTGGGCGCTCCACAATCTGGGGCCGGCGCCCGACCCGGCCGAGGTGGTCGCCATTTCCGCCGCCCATGAGATCGATTTCCTGCCGCCGCCCGAGGCCGAATAACGAGAGAGGCCGCCCACTCCGAAGAGGAGCCCATGAAGATCATCATTGCCGGAGCGGGCATTGGGGGGCTGAGCTGTGCACTCATGCTTCATGCGCGGGGCGTCAAGGCGGAGGTCTACGAGCAGGCGCCGGAGCTGCGCGAGATCGGGGTCGGCATCAATACGCTGCCGCAGGCCATTGGCGAGCTCGCCGATCTGGGCCTGCTTCCCGCGCTCGATGCCGTCGCCATCCGCACGCGCGAGCTGATCTATCTCAACCGCCTGGGGCAGGAAGTCTGGCGGGAGAAGCGCGGCATGCATGCGGGCCATCCAGTGCCGCAACTGTCGACTCACCGCGGACAGCTGCAGAAGGCAATCTACGATGCTGTCGTGGAGCGGCTCGGCCAGGCGGCGGTAAGGACGGGCCTGCGTTTTGCCGGTTTCGTGCAGAACGAAGGCGGCGTCACCGTGCATTTCACCGATGCGCGCCAGGGCGGCCCCGGCATGACCGTTCGCGGCGATGCCCTCATCTGCGCCGATGGAATTCATTCGGTTGGGCGCCGCCTCTTTTATCCGGACGAAGGTGCGCCGCATTGGGACGGCGTGATGATGTGGCGCGGCGCGACGGACTGGCCCGTCTTTAGGGGCGGCGAGACCATGGTGATCAGCGGCGGCATGGGTGCCAAATTCGTGCTCTATCCGATCGGCCCCGGCACCAGCAAAGACACGCGCCTGACCAACTGGGCCGTCGTTATCAAAATGGCGGACGGGGCCGTCTCGCCGCCGCCCAAGGAGAGCTGGTCGCGCACGGGACAGCTTGCCGAGGTACTCCCTTACGCAAAGCGCTTCATCGTGCCGGGCTTCGACGTGGAAGGGCTCGTGCGCGAGACGGAGCGCTGTTTCGAATACCCGATGTGCGACCGCGATCCACTGCCGCGCTGGACCTTCGGCCGCGTCACGCTCCTTGGCGATGCGGCCCATCCGATGTATCCGGTCGGCTCGAACGGGGCATCGCAAGCCATTCTCGACGCGCGTGCCCTCTCCGACGCGCTTGCCCGGGCTGCGCATCCGATGCAGGCCTTATACGAATATGAGAAACAGCGCCTGCCGAAAACCGCCGAGATCGTCAGGCTGAACCGCAAGGGCGGCCCGGAGAAGGTCATTGACGAGGTGGAGAAGCGCGCACCCGCAGGCTTCAGCGACATCGACGCCGTGCTGAGTTACGAGCAGCGCAAGGCGATCACACAAGGCTACCTTACATTGTCCACCCCACGATCGGCGGTAAGGACGGCCTAAAATACTCTCACGTAAGCGTGTCGCTGGGTGCCAGCATTCGCTTCTCCCGTGCATAGCGCACCAGCGCCAGGAACCGGTAGAGCCCGTGGACGAACTTGCCGTAGGGGAAGGTAAGGAACAGCGCAAAGACGACACCGAGATGAGCAGCCAGCAACAGCCCCATGGCGGACGTCTCGCGCAGGATCAGGAGCGCAAGGCCCGTCAGGCTGGTGAGGAACAGCATCAGCAAGAAAGCGACATCCATGCCGAGCGTCGGCTTGTCGATCATCGCCGGGTCGCGCCGCATCTTGGCCGCGAGCAGCCCAATGGGGCCGATGATCAGGCCGACGCCGCCTAGCGTGCCGAGCACCACTGGCACGTCATACCAGGCATAGGGCGCCTCGCGGCCGACCAGATAGTGGTAGAAGGTCGCCGTCGAGGTCGAGGCGAAGCAGAATAGGAAGCCGTAGAAGGTGAAGTGGTGGTAGACCCGACGCGGGTCGGTCGGTCGCTCATCGGCGTTGTAGCAGCCGACCCCGCCGCCATCGAGATAGCGCAGGGTTGCCGCGTCTTTCACCGCTTGCCAGATGGATGTGGGTTCGCTGAGTGGCCCCACGGGCTCCGCGATGTCCCGCCAGAAAGCGCGAGCGCCGAACACCATCGCCAGGATGGCGTAGAGAAACACAGCTCCGAAGATGGCGACCATCGTGTTGTGGGGCATCAGCGCATAGAACGAGCCCGGCCCGGAGCGCACGGCGAACAGCGCAGCAGGGGCGTGCCATGTGACGAAGCCGATAATGAACCCCGCCACCGACAGCGCGGCGATAAGGCTGACAGCCACACCGTTGCGCGCGAACAGTCCGGACAGTGCCCGCGGCCAGGCATAGGCGGCATAGGACCCTGCCCGGACCTGACCCAGGACCTTGGGCACGTTGACGTCGAATTCGTGGGGCGGCGAGAACTGGCAATCGACATAGCAGGCGCCGCAGGCGTGGCAGAGATTGGCGAGATAGTTCAAATCGCCATCGGTGAAGACCCGCCGCATCTCCATCGCCGGAAATACGGCACATAGCCCTTCGCAATAGCGGCAGGAATTGCACACCGTCATCAGGCGCGCGGCTTCGGCAAGCGTGGTCCGGTCTTTTTGGTGACGCATGATCGTCACTCCGCCCGCAAGCGAATGCCGGGGCCGTCAGGCGTCCGGGTGAGGGGGCTTTTTACGAACAGTGACATTCTCTTAGTTCCGGACATGGCGCGCGGCCTCTCTGCCGGCGATCCGCCCGAACACCGAACCAATGGTCATGCCGATGCCCGCGGCATAGCCCTGCCCGAGCACATTCCCGGCCATGATCTCGCCGGCGGCGAACATATTCGCGGAGGGCCGGCCATCGCCCATGATAATCCGCGCCTCCTTGTTCACCCGGGTACCCAGGTAGGTGAAGGTGATGCCGGGCCGCACTGGGTAGGCATAGAACGGCGCGGTCTGGATCCGGCGCGCCCAATGCGACTTCGGCGGGCTCAAGCCTTCGGTGCGGCAGTCGTCGAGGATCGTGTGATCGAAGGTGCCGGGCCGGACCGCGGCGTTGAATTCGGCGACCGTTTTCTCCAGCGCCGGTTGGTCAAGCTCAAGCTTACTCGCCAGTTCGCCAATGCTGTCAGCTGCAATCGGCGGATAAAGCGAGGGCATGAACAGATTCAGCGAGGATGCATCGAATATGATGAAGGCGATCTGGCCGGGTTGGTGCGCGACCAGCCGTCCCCAGATGGCATAGCGCTTCGGCCAGATGTCCTCGCCCTCGTCGTAGAAGCGCTGCGCCTCGCGGTTCACCACAATGCCAAACACCACGCAGTCCAGGCGGGTAATGATGCCGCCGTCGAATTTCGGCGCGCGGGCGTCAATTGCGACGGCATGGCATTGCGTGGGATCGCCAACCGACTGCACGCCGGCATCGAGCAGCATCTTCAGCACCGTGCCGCGATTGTTGGGCGAACCGCGGATGAGAAAGTTCTCCGCTATCTCGCCCCAGCCTTCCTTGAGCCAGTCGATATTGGCCTCGAAGCCGCCCGCCGCCGCAACCAGCGCCCCTGCCCGCACGCGCGACAAGCCAGCTTCTTGCTGGTCGCTCGCCGTTAAGGCTCGCTCCGGCGCGTTGCGAAACATGGCGGAGAGGAACATGCCATCCTCGATGTCGAGCGCCATCACCTCCGCCTCGTAGCGGACATCGACGCCGAGCTTTTCCGCCGTGACATAAAGCGCATTCAGCATGGCCCGGCCGCCGCCGAGAAAGAAGGAATTCGTCCGCCCAAGACTGAGTGTGCCGCCAATCGAGGGCTGAAAGCGCACGCCCTGTTCCACGATCCAGGTGAGCATCTCCTTGGACTCATGAATCATATGCCGGGCAAGTCCCTCGTCCGTCCTGCCGCCGGTGACGCGATAGAGATCGTCCCAGAACTCATCCTCGGTATAAGGACCCGTGAGGACGTCGGTCCCGCTGTCATGGGCGCAGCGCATGTTGCGGGTATGGCGGGTGTTGCCGCCGCGATAGAATTTGTCGGCCGCCTCCAGCACCAGCACAGAGGCGCCCGCCCGCCGCGCCGAAATCGCGGCGCACAGAGCGGCATTTCCCCCACCAACCACCAGCACGTCATAGCGCTTGGGATGATCGGTGACCGGCACTGTCCCGGGTGTAAGCGGCTGTTGAAAGGTCATGCCCGGCCCGGCTATCCCTGCCCAACGGCGGCGCTGATGCCGGAGAGGTCGCTTTCGGTATCGATCCACCTGAGATGGGTAAACAGTTCTTCGGCTGCCGCACCGACGGTAGGCCGCGTCAGCGAGCTAAACTTGCTCTTCATGTCGTCCCAGTTCATCGGGCGACCGGGATTACCGAGCGCCAGGGGAGTGTGCTCTTCCAGCGTCTGGCCGTCTCCCGCCTCGATCTGGACGGTGGCGGCCCGCAGATCCATTGACGGCGTGGGCTCCAGAACGACCCGGGAGGACAGCGCCTGGATGTCGCGATCGCCGACATTGCTGGCGGAAAAGTCTTCCTGCGACAGCCGGTGTCCGGTCAAAGCGAGAGCCGTGCAGAAGGCCAGGCTGAACTTGCCTTCGAACGGCGTTCGCGCCACCGGCTTGCCGGCGATCTGGATGGAGAGCGGATTGACCTGCACGATGACGCGCTCGACAGCACCAACCCGCGTCCTTCCCTCGGTATGTATGCGCCGGCAGGCATCAATGACCGGATGGGTCAGCAGGCAGGAGGCATAAGGCTTCAGCGTGTTGCGCGTGATCTCCCAGCCATCGGAAAAATCGAGCGGGAGCGGGGCGTGACTGCGGTCCTGAACGAGGGCCAGCGCCAGCCCGCCCTCGGGTTCGAGCAGGTCGGTCGCGGCGGCATATCCGTCGCGCGCCAATTCCGCCGCAAGGACGCCATTGAATGCGGCCTTGCCGGCGTGGAACGGTTTGGCCGGCGTTCCGAACGACTCGGTCAGACCACCGACCTGCGTGGCGGCGAGCCCAAGGGCCGTCTCTAGGCGTTCGCGGTCGAGGCCATATAGGGCGGACGCGGCGACCGACGCGCCGATACAGCCGAAAACGCCGGTCGAGTGGATGCGCCGCTCGTTGACCGCAACGCCAAAGCCGCCGTTGCCGAGCCGGCCGCCCACCTCGAAGCCGGCAACGAAGGCCTGGACGACCGTCCTTGCCGGCGCTCCCAGCTGCGTTCCGACGGCGAATGCGGCGGCCCAGATCGGCCCGGTGAGATGAGCAATGGAGCCGACATGGGTGTCGTCGAAATCCAGGCAGTGCGCCATGGTGCCGTTGATGAGTGCGGCCGCCGCCGTTGCCGTCGTGCCTCCACGCAGCACCTGCGCATTGCCTGCGGCGCGCCAGGTGGACACCGTGCGCTTCAGCGCCTGAATCGGCACCTCGCCTTCCGCGCCGAGCGCAACGCCGAACCAGTCGACAATCGCAAATCGCGCCGCCTCCAGCGCTTCCTGGGGAAGATTGCCGGACATCACCGCTGTGACGAAATCGGCGATCGCCTCGGCATTGTGCATGCGGGCGGGAGCACTCATTCCTGCCTCCTCGACTTTGACCTGGCGCCAGTTTCAGCTTCGGCTCTGATCGCTGCGCTGCCCTGCCCCCGAGATGGCGCGGGACGCCTGCCCTTGCGGGTCAGGCCGCTTGCGCTGAACGGATTGCCGAGAACCGGGATGCGCCCCTCGACGGGATGCTCGATCCATTCAACGAGCCCTCGCGCGGCGACATGCTGGCTGCTGAGCGCCTCCTCCGGATCATAAACGGGAAGGATCGGCACGTCATGCGCCCAGGCGACAAGCGCGTCGCGGTCCTGGGAAAGGCAGAACGCCTCGATCACCTCGCGGTATAGCGAGGTGAGCAATGGCGGCCATAACTGAAAATAATCTCGCCCGCTCCGAGAAGAACGGCCGAGAGCCGAGGGCGGGCGATCATCTCTCCCGCAGCGAGGACGCATACAGGCGGCTGAGGGACGCGATCCGCAAGGGAACGCTGCCGCCTGGCACGCGCAACGCCCAGCGCGCGGGGCTGAAGCTTATGCGGAGCGAACTCGTCTCCGGCAACGCGCAGCCAGGCGAGACGTGACCGGTTTAGCAGTTGCCGTGCTGTTGAAGTCGCTGGCGTGCACCCGCCAACTATTCGTGCCGCAGCGCCTCGATCGGGTCGAGATGCGCCGCCCGGCGCGCCGGGAAATAGCCGAAGATTACCCCCACCAGAGCCGAGAAGCCGAAGGCGATCAGCACAATGGTCGGGTCGATAGAGAACGGGACTTGCAAGACGCTGACCAGGGCTGCGGCCAGCCCCAGACCCAGTAGGATGCCGATCAGCCCGCCGAGCGTGGCAAGCACGACGGCTTCGACGAGAAACTGCATCAGCACCTGGCCCTCCAAGGCGCCGATGGCGAGCCGGATGCCGATCTCGCGGGTGCGCTCGGTAACCGAGACCAGCATGATATTCATGATGCCGATGCCGCCGACGAGCAGGCTCACCGCTGCCACTGCACCAAGGAGTCCGGTGAGGACAGCCGTCGTGCCGGATACGGTCTGGGCAAGCTGCTTCATGTCGCGGACGCTGAAATCGTCCTCGGTGCCGGCGGCAATGTTGCGCCGCTCGCGCAGGAGACGCTCGACATCGCCCTGGAGCTTGCCGGTGTCAACATCATCGCGCGCGGAGATAAAGATGCGCCCGACATCGGTGTTGCCGGCGATGCGCCTCTGGAACGTGCGCAGCGGCATCAGCAGGACATCGTCCTGGTCAATACCGAAGCCCGATTGCCCCTTGCCCGCAAGGACGCCGATCACCTCGCACGACACCTGCTTGACGCGCAGCCGCTGACCAATGGGTTCGACGCCGAGGAACAACTTCGTCTTTACCGTCTCGCCGATGATACAGACCGCCCTGCCGCCGCGGATCTCGCCGTCGAGAAATTGACGGCCGCCAGCCAGATCCCAATCCTGGCTGATGAAGAAATGGTTGTCCGTGCCGGTCACGGTCGTGCTGCGGCTCTCGGTCCCGAAGATTACCGTGGCGGAGGTCTGGCCGATGGGGGTGACTGCCTTAGCGCCGGTAAGCTGCTCGGTCATTGCGGCCACGTCGCGGGTGTTGAACGGCTTGGCGTTGGCACTGGCGCGCCCCGGTCCGAACTGACCCGGCGCGACGAACAGGAGGTTGGAGCCGAGCTTTGCAAGATCGGCTGTAACTTTCGCCGTCGTGCCATTGCCGATCGTCACCATGGCAATCACCGCACCGACGCCGATGACAATGCCGAGAACGGTGAGGAAGGAGCGCATAGCATTGCGCCGGATGGCCTGCAGCGCCAGCTTCAGCGTTTCGAGGAGTAGCATCACGCCGCCTTTCGATTTGGCTGATCGGAGGCAATGCGGCCGTCGAGGAAGCGTACCACGCGATCAGCGTAAGCGGCGATGTCGCTCTCATGGGTGACCATGATGATGGTGATGCCGCGCTCGCGGTTGAGGCGCGTGACCAGATCCATGATCTCACGGCTGGTCCTGGTGTCGAGATTGCCGGTCGGCTCGTCCGCGAGCAGCACAGCCGGATCGGTGACAATGGCGCGCGCGATGGCAACACGCTGCTGCTGGCCACCAGACAGCTCCGCCGAAGTGTGGCCGGCGCGTTGCTCAAGCCCAACTTGCGCAAGTGCGCTGAGCGCCAGCTTGCGCCGCTCCGATGCCGGCATGCCGCGATAGATCAGCGGCAGCTCAACGTTCTCAAGCGCCGTGGTGCGGGGCAGGAGATTGAACCCCTGGAAGACGAAGCCGAGGAAGTGTCGTCGCAGCAAGGCGCGCTGATTGCGGTCGAGCCCGCCGACCGAGACGTCGTTGAAGCGATAATCGCCCGCGCTCGGCGTATCGAGGCAGCCGATGATGTTCATTGCGGTGGACTTGCCGGAACCGGACGGTCCCATGATGGCAACGAACTCGCCGGGCCCGATGCGCAAATCGACGCCGGCCAGCGCTGCGACGCGGGCGTCGCCTTGGCCGTAGATCTTCTTCACGCTGCGCAGCTCGATCAACGGCGGTGCGAGCTTGGATTGATTATCGACCATCGTGCCGCCTCAGCTCCGGGCCGCCTTCTGGTCGGTGATCACCAGGTCGCCCGGTTTAAAGTTGCCGCTGACGATTTGTGTCCTGCGCCCGTCCGTCGCGCCGATCTCTACGGCGGTGGCCACGGGCTTGCCTTCGCGCAAGAGATAGACGGTGCGATTGCGGCCCCGTGCTTCCGGCGCGCTGGCGGCGCGGAAGTTCGGCCGGCCGGGAAGCAGGCGCTGCAGCAGGCTGCGCTTATCGCCCTCCGCCTCGGCCGGGGTGTAGCGCAGCGCCACGTTGGGCACGAGTAGCACGTCATCCATATGCTGCACGCCGATCTCGGCGGTCGCAGTCATGCCGGGCCGCAGCAGGAGATCGGCATTTTCGATGTCCAGCACCGCTTTATAGGTCACGACGCTTTGCACGACCTCAGAAGCATAGCGCAGCTCGCTCACCTTGGCCGGGAACTTACGGTCGGGGTAGGCATCAACGGTGAAGCTGGCTGTCTGGCCCTCATGCACCGGCCCGACATCGGCCTCGTCGACATCAACCTGCAGCTCCATCTGCTTGAGGTCTTCCGCAATCTGGAACAGCACCGGTGCCTGCAGCGAGGATGCCACCGTCTGCCCCGGATCGACATTGCGCACCAGCACGACACCGTTGATCGGCGAGCGGATCTGGGCCTTGGCGAGATTGGTCTCGGCCAGCCTCAGATCCGCCTCGGCGGAGGTGACGGCCGCCTTCACACTCTCGACAGCGGCGTTGGCGCGGTCGCGTGCGGCGAGCGCGGTGTCCAGATCGAAGGTCGAGGCGACCTGCTTCCCCACCAGCGCCTGTTTGCGCACATAGTCGCGATACTTTTCTTTGGCCGTTGCCTCCGCCTCGATGACATTCGCTTTGGCGACAGCGACCTTGGCACGAGCGGCTTCGACGGTGGCCACGAGCTTGTCGGTATCGAGCTCGGCCAGCACGTCGCCCACTTTCACTGCGGAATTGTAATCGACCAAAACGCGGCGCACCGTGCCCGACAGCTCGCTCGACACATCCACCTTGTTGGTCGGCTGCACCGAGCCCGTCGCAGTGACCATCACGGCGAGTTCGCCGCGCATGGCGGGCTCCGTGACATAGTGGATGGCGGCACGGCTGCCGCTCAGCGACCAGAAGGTGACGCCAAGAACAACAGCGAGGACAGCGCCCACGGTCCAGCGAATGCTGCTGCGCCGCCACCAGGCCGGCGCGGTCGTCTTTCCGAGCCCCAGCACCTCCTCGATGTCGAGATGCTCCTTCGACGGCATCGGCTTGTTCATCGCGGCCCTCGCTCAAACATTTCTGCTGGGATTAGTTCTGGCAGCTTGTACGGGCGGCCGGGTTGATTTCCGTCAATGGCGGCGCTTCCTCCCTCGCTTTGCTACGCTTTAGGGCTTACGAACCGTCGAGCCTGTGGCGGGGTCGATCACCAGGTAGGGAAGACCCGCGGATTGCCAGGCACTGAAGCCGCCCTCCATATGGGCGAGCCGTCGCATCCCGGCCGCTACGCAGCGCTCGACGACCTTGCGCGAGCGTTTTCCGGACCCGCAATGGAACACCAAGCGTTTGCTGCCCTCCTCCGGGAGCTTGGTAGGGTCGAAGCTCGACAAGGGGAACAGCATTGCTCCGGGAATATGCTCGAAGGCGTATTCGACCGGCGTGCGCACGTCGATCACGACAATCTGGTTGCGGTCGAACATCTCCTTCACCTCCTGAGGGGTGAATATGTCGAGCGTGCCGCCATTCACATTTTCAGTCTTGGCCATAATTCCGAACTCCTCTTTTCGCGAGGCCGCTAAACCAACGCACACGAATTTGCGCGCGCTTTCTCCTCGCACCAATCACGTGCATCGCAGCGTCTCCGTCGCGTTATCCAACAACAAGCCATTGCCGAGCCGCTGGATCGGGATGTCTGGAGCCGTTGACAGCTGCGCTTTTCCGGCGACAAAGATACACATCTACAAATTTGAATATGTATACTATATCCAAACTGAGACATCTTTGACGGAGGTCAAGGGCCCCATCTGGGCCGCCGATGACTGATCATCCCTTCAAAGAGGCGGAGCCGACTTGATCGATCGCAAAGCGCTCGGCGGCATGTTTGCTTACGCTTTCTGAAAAACGAGCGTGACCGATATGCGCCGTCTTGAGGGGCGTGGATGCACAAGCGCTTCAAGGAGGATTGGGCATGGCGGAATCGTCGTGCTCGGAGCCGGCCTTGGCGGCACGTCGATGGCTTACGAGTTGTCGCCGCGAAAAAATAGGGATTTCCAAAGTTAAACGGGTTCGCTGAATGCTGAGCTGGGTTTCTTCGCGGCGGGCACAGCCCGCGGGACGGTCGCTGGCAGCAGCCGCCGCGCGGGTCTGTGCTGTGTTCGCCGTGAGCGCGTCTATCGCGCTTCAGCCGATCTCGGTCACGGCTCAGCAGAAGGGCGAGACCTTCCAGGTCGCCGAGACGGAAATCGATGATCTGAAGGCCATCTTTGCCGCGGTCGACAGCAAGGACCGGGTCGAAGCGCGGGTACGCACGCCCGGGACCGTGGCGGAGCTGAAGGTCGATGAAGGTGCCGAGGTCAAACCGGGGCAGGTGCTCGCCGTAGTCGCCGACCCAAAAATCGCATTGCGCAGCGAAGCGCTGGATGCGCAGATCACGGGGCTGGAGTCGCGCGTCGAGACCGCGAGAGCCGACCTCAGCCGCGCCGAGCAGCTGGCACAGCGCGGCATCGTTCCGCAGGCCCGGCTCGATGAGCTGAAGACGGCCTTCGACACCGCCAGTAATGAGCTCAAGGCGAACCGCGCCGAGCGCTCGGTGCTGCAGCAGCAGATTGAGGAAGGGCAAGTGCTCGCGCCAGCAGCGGGGCGCGTGCTGAAGGTGCCGGTGACCGTCGGCAGCGTGATGCTGGCTGGCGAGAGCGTCGCCACCATCGCGGCGAATGATTACCTGCTGCGCCTCGAAGTGCCGGAGCGCCATGCGCGGTTCATGAAGGAGGGCGATCCGATCAAGGTGGGCGCGCGGGGGCTCACCGCAGGGGAAGAGGTCGTCGCCGAAGGACATATCGTCCAGGTCTATCCCGAGTTGGTCAGTGGCCGCGTAGTCGCCGATGCCGAGGCGCCGGGGTTGGGGCGGTATTTCGTCGGCGAGCGCGCCCGCATCTGGATCTCCGCCGGGAAGCGCAAGACAATCATCGTTCCCGCCGAATACCTCTTCAAGCGCTACAGCCTGGACTATGTGAAGATCGCAGGCGCCGAAGGCGCGGCGATCGATGTCGTCGTGCAGCGCGGACTTGCGACAAAGAGGGAGGGCGAACAGCCCGGCGTGGAAATCCTGTCCGGGCTGAGGCCTGGTGACCGTCTGGTCCGGCCATGACCGGCGAACCGCGGCTCGGCCTTTCCGGGAATCTGACGCGCGCCTTCATCGGCTCGCCGCTGACCCCGCTGATCCTCTTGGCGGCTTTCGCGCTCGGCATCGTAGCGCTGATCGCTCTGCCGCGCGAGGAGGAGCCGCAGATCTCCGTGCCGACGGTCGACATCTCCGTGCGCGCCGACGGGCTGAAAGCGGAGGATGCGGTCAAGCTCGTCACCGAGCCGCTGGAGACGATCGTCAAGGCCATCAACGGCGTCGAGCATGTCTATTCGAACACCGAAGACGATCGCGTGCTGGTCACTGCGCGGTTCTTCGTCGGAACAAAGGCCGACGACGCCATCCTGCGCGTGCATGAGAAGGTGCGCGCCAATATGGACCGCATTCCGATCGGCATCCCCGAGCCGTTGATCGTCGGGCGCGGTATCGACGATGTAGCGATCGTCACCCTGACGCTCGCGCCGAAATCGGAAGCCGCTGCCCGCTACCGGGACAATGCACTGTTCCACATGGCCGAGGATCTGCTGGTCGAGATGGCCAAGCTCGACAATATCGGCCTTTCTTACATCGTCGGCGGACGCCCCGACCAGATCCGCATCGAGCCCGATCCGGAGCGCCTGTCGCTCTATGGCATTACGCTCGCCCAGCTCACGGCCAAAATCCGCGAGGCGAACCGCTCCTTTCTGGCCGGGCGCATCCGCGAGGCAAATCAGAGTGTCGCGGTGGTTTCCGGGCAAACGCTCCAGGGCGTGCCCGATGTGGGGCTGCTGCTGATCACATCGCGCGATGGCCGGCCGGTTTATGTCCGCGATGTCGCCAATGTTGTGGTCGGCGCCAAGCCGCTGGAGCATCGCGCCTGGCATTTTCGTAAAGGCGCGGGCGGCGAATTGGAGCGCGTGCCGGCCGTCACCGTTGCACTTGCCAAGCGGGCCGGTGCCAACGCGGTGAAGATTTCCGAGGCGATCACCGCCCGGCTCGAAGAACTCAAGGGCTCGTTGATCCCCGATGATGTCGAGGCGATCGTCACGCGGAACTATGGCGAGACCGCCAACGACAAGGCGAACGAGCTTCTGTTCCATCTGGGACTGGCGACGGTCTCGATCGTGCTCTTGGTGATGCTGGCGATCGGCTGGCGGGAGGGCGCGGTGGTGCTGATCGTGATCCCGACCACCATCCTGTTGACCCTGTTCGCCTCCTATTTCATGGGCTACACCATCAACCGCGTGAGCCTGTTTGCGCTGATCTTTGCCATCGGCATTCTCGTCGATGACGCCATCGTGGTAATCGAGAACATCGCGCGGCATTGGGCCATGCACGATGGGCGCAGCCGCACACAAGCCGCCATCGAGGCGGTGGCCGAGGTCGGCAACCCGACCATTGTCGCGACGCTCACGGTGGTCGCCGCACTCCTGCCGATGCTGTTCGTCTCCGGGCTGATGGGTCCGTATATGGCGCCAATCCCGGCGAATGCCTCGGCGGCGATGATCCTCTCCTTCTTCGTGGCGGTGATGATCACACCCTGGCTGATGCTGCGCTTCGGCAAAGCTAATGGCCACAGCGGGGGCGACCATGGGACTGCGCAAGGCGGCGCGCTTGGGCGGGCCTATGTCGCTGTCGCAAGCCCGATCCTGAGCCGACGCACAACCGCCTGGGTTTTCCTCATTGCCGTCGGCCTCCTAACGCTCGCCTCACTTGCCCTGTTCGCCACCAAATCGGTGACGGTCAAGCTCCTGCCGTTCGATGACAAATCCGAGATGCAGGTGATCGTGGACCTCCCGCGCGGCGCCTCGCTCGAGCTGACCGACCGTGTGCTGGCCGATGCGGCGGCGCGGCTGGCGAGCATCCCCGAGCTGTCCTCGATCCAGGCCTATGCCGGTACTGCTGCACCGTTCAACTTCAACGGCCTGGTGCGTCACTACTACCTGCGCGGCGAGCCGCAGCAGGGCGATCTGCAGGTCAACCTCACCCCCAAAGGCGAGCGCGAGCGCAGCAGCCATGCGATTGCGCTCGATATCCGCGAGCGGCTGAAGGGGCTCGATCTGCCACCCGGCACGGCCATCAAGGTGGTGGAAGTGCCGCCAGGGCCGCCGGTCATCTCCACGCTGCTCGCTGAGATCTACGGCCCCGATGCCGAGACACGCCGGGCGGCCGCGACGCAGGTCCGCGAGATCTTCCGGCAGGTGCCGTTCATCGTCGATGATGACGACAGCTTCGGGGTGCCCGCGCCGCGCCTGCGCATCGCGATCGATCAGGACAATCTGGAATTCCACCGCGTCACTCAAAGCGACGTCTATGACACCGTCGCGGCCCAGCTTGGCGGCGTGGCGGTCGGCTATTCGCATCGCGGCGGTGGGCGGCATCCGGTCGAAATCGCCGTGCAGATGCCCAAGGCCGCGCTTTCCCTCACCGCCCGTACGCTATCCACTCCGGTGCCGGCCAATGCGCTGCCCGGCGAGCGCGGCATTGTCGAGTTGGGCGATGTCGTCAGCCTGAAAACGGAGAATGCCTCCTATCCGATTTTCCGCCACAATGGCCGGGCGGCTGAGATGGTGATGGCCGATCTGGCTGGCGCCTATGAAGCGCCGCTCTACGGCATGCTGGCCGTCGCGGACGCCATCGAGACCAAGGACTGGGGCGCGCTGCCGAAGCCGGAGATCCGCCTGCACGGCCAGCCGGAGGACGAGGCGAAGCCGGTGCTGCTGTGGGACGGGGAATGGGAGGTCACCTATGTCACCTTCCGCGATATGGGCGCAGCCTTCGCGGTGGCGTTGCTCGCCATCTACATCCTGGTCGTTGCGCAGTTCGGCTCGTTCAAGCTGCCGCTGGTGGTGCTCACTCCCATCCCGCTAACGCTGATCGGGATCATGATCGGGCATTGGCTGTTCGGCGCGCCGTTCTCGGCGACCTCGATGATCGGCTTCATTGCCCTCGCCGGCATCATCGTGCGCAACTCGATCCTGCTGATCGATTTCATCCGGCACGCCCGAGCCGATGGCGCTCCGCTTCGCCAGGCGCTGCTCGACGCCGGCGCGATCCGCTTCAAGCCGATCCTGCTCACCGCGCTCGCGGCAATGATCGGCGCCGCCGTAATCCTCGCCGACCCGATCTTCCAGGGGCTGGCGATCTCGCTGCTGTTCGGCTTGGCCTCGTCCACGCTGCTGACCGTGCTGGTCATCCCAGCCATCTATATCGTGCTGCGCGATAGTGGGCCGCCCAACGAGTGACTAGCGGAATACGCGCGCCAACCTTGCCGAAGGTCGGCTCTCCCACCCGCCGAGAAGCCGAGTTGTCAGCGAACCTCAAGCTGAGCCGGCGCCTTGCCGCCACCTTACGGCCCCGCGCGTGCACTTCAAGCCCGTCCGGCGCTGGCCTCGAACTCCATGAGGAGCTGCATGTTGTTCTTGACGTACGGGTTCTCCGGATCGGCCTTACTCGCTGCCTCCAAATGCTGCCGCGCTACCACGAGATTGCCTTTTAGCATCTCGTGATAGGCGAGATTGTTGAGCACCGTCGGGGTATTGCCGGCCAGCTTGAGCAGCACATCATACGCCTTCTCGGCATTGTCGAAGCGCTTCAGCCGGTCATAGGAGGCGGCGAGACCCAGCCAGGCCTCCAGGTTGCCTTGCCGCTCCTCGATCGCCTGGCGATAGAAGCGCTCGGCGAGGCCGTAATTGCCGTCCCGGTAGTTTTGCTTGGCCTTCTCCAACCAGACCGCCTCCGGCACCGAGCCGAAAGAGGAGGTGTCGCTGATGTCGCCGGCCATCTCGGCGGTGACCTCGGCCTCGCTGAGCGAGGCGCAGGCCCCTACCTGGCAGCACAGCGCGGCGACCGCCGCCAGTTTGAAGATCCTGCCCCTCATTCCATCCCCCGGAATTATTGAAAGAAAACCGTTTTGATCCGCAGAAAAATCGGCAACCCAATCACGACCAACATCACCGGGAACACATAGATGCCGAGCGGCACCACCAGCTTCACCGGCAGTGCATGGGCCTTCTCTTCGGCGCGCGACATGCGCTTGTCGCGCATCTCATCGCTATAGACGCGCAGCGCCTCACCCATGGAGGTGCCGAGCTGCTCGGTCTGCTGGAGCAGCCCGCCCAGGTTGCTAACCTCGTCGAGATTGGTGCGCCGACCGAGATTGGCAATCGCTTCGGCGAGCGTTGCGCCGGCCCTGAGCTCCAAACTCATGAGATAGAGATTGGCGCCGAGATAGGGGTAGGTCTGCGCCATCTCGCGAGCGATGCGGTCGATCGCGGCGCGCGGACTGAGGCCGGCTTCGGTGCAGACCACCATCAGGTCGAGAAAATCAGGAAAGCCGTTGCGGCATTGCTGATACAGGATGCGCTGGCGGCGCGCAAGCCACCGCCCCGGGAGCAGGAAGCCGATGCCCGCGAGCCCGGCCAGCAATGCGTTCCGGGTGGGCGGCTGCAGCGCAATCTCCAAGCCGGACATCACGATAATTCCAATGATTGGCATCGCGACAAGCAGGCCGAGGCGGAACGTCTGGAACCAGAAGGCGCTGTTCGCCCCGAAATATCCGGCGCGCACCAGAGAGCGGTGGAGCTTCGACTTCTCGGTCTCTTTCTCGCCGGGCTTTGCGCTCCGCTCCACATCGGCAAGCAGAGCGGAACTCTCCGCGACGCTCTGGAAGCGCAGCGAACGCGGAGCGCTCTCCCACTCCTGCTCGGCGGCACCGCCATGCTCCTTGACCGCGCGATCGAGGGTAATGCGGTGGCGGATGTTCGCCCGCCGGTTCGCCACGCTGGAGACGCCGACCGCAATGAAGAACATGAACATCAAGGTGAAGAAGATCGTACCGAACAGCATGGTGCCGTTGCCAGCCGGGTCGACCGAGACGATATCGAGGAAGGTTTCCATCAGATCGCGAACCTCACCATTCGGCGCATTACGAGGTTGCCGATCGCCAGCCAGACGAGGCTGGCGAGCAGCACCGGCTTCACAATCGGCTCGTTCCAGACCTGGCCGTAATAGGTCGGCGCGATGACCCAGAGGATGCCAAACAGGGCAAAGGGAAGGATGGTGAGCGCGATGGCGGAGAACCGCCCCTCGGCAGAAAGCGCCTTGGCCTTGCGCCGCAGCCGGAAGCGGGCGCGGATCACCTGGGAGAGGTTAGAGAGGATTTCAGCCAGATTACCGCCCATTTTCGCCTGGATCGAGACCGCCAGCACCAGGAGGCCGAGGTCGCCCTGTCCGACGCGGATGCGCAGGTTAATGAGCGCAGTCTCCAGGTCCAAGCCGTAGGTGAGCTCACCCGCGGCGATGGCGAACTCGCCGCCGATGGGATCGGGCATCTGCCGGGCGACGGTGTTGATCGCCGAGGGAATCGAATGGCCGGCGCGCAGCGAACGCACCAGAACATCGATGGCGTCGGGAAGCTGCTCCTCGAAGCGGCGGCGCCGGCCATCGCGCAAGACGTTCAGGATAACAAGGGGGGCGCCGGCGCCGACGGCCAAAGCCGCCGGGAAGGCGACGAAATGATCCTTCGTAAAGACAAAGATGATCAGGTAGCTGGCTGCGAACAGGCACACCATGCTCGCCAGCACCATGGGTGTGCCGACGGTAACGCCGGATTGCAGGATGAGCCGGTTCAGCGGAATGATCGGCAAGGCGTAATGGCCGTCCGGCGTGAGGCTGCGCTCCCGCCAGATGCTGGACAGCTCTGTGCGCGTGGGCAGCTCTGCCTCAAGCGGCGTAAGGCGCCGGCGCATGCCGCGGCGATAGGAACGATAGGAAGCCACCCCCAATCCGGCGGCGTTCGCGACGAGCAGCACGGCGACGAACACCAGTATTGGGACCAGCTGGGTTGGAGCGAGAGGGAGGTGCAGAGGCAGCTTCATTTGACGTGCCCCGGATCGAAGAAGTCATTCGAGAAGGCAAAGCCGCGCACGGCCAGCTCCTCCATGAAGCCGGGCCTCAGGCCCGTCGCGCGGTAGTCGCCACGGACCTGCCCCTCGCCGCTCGTGCTGGAGCGGACGAATTTGAAGATCTCCTGCAGCTGGATAATGTCGCGCTCCAGGCCGGTGAGTTCGCTGATGCTGACGACCCGGCGGCGACCATCGCTGAAGCGCTGAAGCTGCACGATGATGGTGATGGCCGAGGCGATCTGCCCGCGGATCGAGGACTCAGACATGGCAAGGCCGGTCATGCCGATCATCTGGGTGAGGCGTGAGAGCGCATCGCGCGCGTTGTTGGCGTGGATGGTGGCCATCGAGCCCTCATGGCCGGTGTTCATCGCCTGGAGCATGTCGAAGGCTTCATCGCCCCGCACCTCGCCAAGGATGATGCGGTCGGGCCGCATGCGCAGCGCGTTCTTGACCAGCTCGCGCTGGCGGATCTCGCCGCGCCCTTCGATGTTCGGGGGCCTTGTCTCCAGCCGCCCGACATGGGGCTGCTGGAGGCGCAGCTCGGCGGCGTCCTCGATAGTGATCAGGCGCTCGTCGTGCGAGATGTTGGCCGAGAGCGCGTTGAGGAGGCTCGTCTTGCCGCTGCCGGTGCCGCCCGAAACGAGGATGGTCAACCGTGCGCGGACGGCGGCTGCCAGCAGCTCAGCCATGCGCGGCGAGAGGCTTCCAACGGAAACCAGCCGGTCCAGGTCGAAGCCCTTTTCGGCGAATTTACGGATCGAGACCAGCGGGCCGTCCACGGCGATCGGGCGCACCGCGACATTGATGCGCGAGCCGTCGGCAAGGCGGGCGTCGATCATCGGCTGGGATTCGTCCACGCGCCGGCCGACCGCGCCGACGATCTTATTGACGATGCGCAAGATATGGTTCTCGTCCTTGAAGCGCACGGGGGCCGGCTCAAGCTTGCCGAAGCGCTCCACAAAGACCTTGTCGTGACCGTTGATGAGGATATCGCTGACGGTGGGGTCCTTCAGCAGCGGCTCGATCGGCCCGAGCCCCGTGAGCTCGTCGAACACCTCGGTGATGAACAGGTCGAGCTCCTTGGTGTTCAGAAGCAGGCGCTCCGAGCGAACATATTCCCCAACGATGTCAGCGATCTGGCTGCGCAGCTCTTCCTTTGAGAGGCGCTCCAGAAGCGCCAGGTTAAGCTCGTCGATCAGCTTGCGATGCAGCCGCACCTTGGCATCGATCAGATCCTTGCGGATCAGTTTGCTCGAACTCGGGTGCAGGCGCGTCGGGCTCGCTCGCGGGCATGGGCGGCCCGGCCGGTGTCGTTTCCTTCGCGAGCGGCTTGCTCGCCTTGGCGGTATCGGGGGTGAATCTGGAAAACATCGCGCTAGGCCTCAACTCTTACTCTTTGCGTTTTTCTCGAGAATGCGGACGAGCGCCTTCTCCACCTTGCTGCCGGGAGAGACCTCGGAGATCGGCACACCGCGGTTGATCGCCTCCTGCACCAGGTCCGGAACATCGGGCACGAAACCGGCGAGCATGTCGCGCAGCAGCGTCTCGGCGTCTTTCTTCCTCAGGCCGGAACCGAACAGCAGCTTTTCGCGGTGCTTGTTGACGATCACGGAGACGGCCGCCTCGTTGGAGGCCTTCGCCTTGATGGCGTCGACCACATAGCGGGCGTGCTTGAGGGCCGGCACGGTGAAGTTCGTCACCACATAAACGTGGTTGGAGCCCCAGATCACATTGTCGGTCCAGGGATGCCAGTTCTTCGGCAGGTCGATGACGAGATAGTCGAAGCTCTGCGTGAGCAGGCCCAGCACCGTCGAGATCAGCCCCTCGCTGATCTCGACATACTTAGCCGGAAGGCGGGGCGCGGCCAGCACCGCCAGCCCGGACGCGTGACGCGTGAGCATGACGTCGAGCAGCTGGCTGTCCAGCCGGCCGGGAGCGCTGGCCAGCTCCTCCAACTTGAAGCTGGGGGTGAGGTCGAGATAGTCCGCGACCGTGCCGTCCTGAAAATTGAGGTCGGCGAGGCAGACCGAAGCCGGCTTCTTCTTATCGCCCGCCAAGGCGAAGGCGGATTGGATGGCGAGCGTGGTGTTGCCCGCTCCGCCCGCGGCGGGAAAGAAAGAGTAGCACACCGCCTCGCGCACCCGCCGGTCGGAGGCAGGAGCGCGCGCCAGCCGCTCGCAGGATTTGTAAAGGTCGAGGAAGCTGCTCTCCTTGGGCAGCCAGTCGTCGACTTTGATCTGCACCAGCCGGCGAACAACATCCTGGTCCAGATAGCTGGTGACGGCGATGACGGGCGTTGCGGCAAGGCGGGTGCGCTTGACGCGCTCGAGAGCGGCCATATCCTCGGGCGTCGCCGCCTTCAAATCGATGACGATGACGGTGGGCAGGGCCTCGCCGGGCTCACCCGACTCGATGTCGGTGACGGTCCCCTTGAGTGAGCGGAAAGCGAAGTTATCTTTCTCGGCAAAGCCGGCGCGCAGCCGCTCCATCAGCTCGACATCCTGCGTGATGAGGAGGACGTCCTGCTGCTGGTTGGGCTTGAGCATGCTCTTGCGCGCCCTATCGTCCTGACTTGCCTCGGCCGCGGGCCGTAGCCGCTCCATCAACGCCATCACACTCTTCCGTTCTTTACGCTCGCTATGCCGCTTCTCACTTCGTCAACGCTGTGCCCGATTGCCCGCCGGGTCCCATCTGGATCGAAATGGCGGTGTTCTCCAGGCCCTTCGGATCGATGGACTTGTTCTGCTGGTAGCGGGTGATGGCGATGGCGGCACGCCTACCATCGAGATTGATGCGTGAATTTTTCGCATATGGCGGCCACGGATTGATCGTATGCGTGGCGATGTTCGCCGCATTGGCGTTGCCGGCGCTGGAGGTGATGGTGTCGCGCCGGTCGCGGTAATCGTAAGGGTCGGCGAGCGCCGGCGGCGATACAGCCGCGAAGACGCAGGCGAGAAGCGCTGCCCCGAGGACGAGGCTCCTGAGATGATCCGTCATTTCCCTAAGTCCTTATAGCTCGGCGCGAAGGGCCGCTCTCCCACCCAGTCGATGATGTGGCCGCTTTGCGAGGCGGAAGGCTTGACCTGTACTTCCTGATAGCCGCCCAGGAAGAACTCCCTGTCGTTGGACGACACATGGCTGTCGAGCGGCGTGACCAGCCTCTCGCCGGGAACTTTCGGCTTCACGAGGCGCGGCGTGACAATGATCACGAGGTCGGTTTCCCGCTTCTGCCAGGCGGCGCTGCGGAGGAGCGTACCGATCACCGGCACGTCGCCGATCCAGGGGAGCTGGCGTTGATTTTTCGTATTACTGCTCTGCAAGAGGCCCGCAACGGCAAAGCTCTGCCCGTCGCGCAGCTCGACGGTCGTGGAGGCGCGCCGGACGATCAGCGAGGGGATCTCCACCGTAGAGCTAACGCGGATGAAGTTGGTCGGGTCGAGCTCGCTGACTTCAGGTTCAATCTTGAGGTTGATCTGCCCGTCGCTGAGCACGGTCGGGGTGAAGGCAAGCCCGACGCCGAATTTCTTGAATTCCACGCTGATCTTGTCGTTGTCGGACGAGACCGGAAACGGAAATTCACCGCCGGCGAGAAAGCTTGCAGTATCGCCCGACAGCGCTACCAGATTCGGCTCGGCGAGGCGGCGGGCGAGGCCCCGTTCCTCGAGCGCCTTAACGATAATGTCGGCTGAAGTGCCACCCGTCAGCACCCGCCCAAGCAGCGCGCCGAATGGTGTGGCGTTGATCGCAAGGCCGCTGGCCAGGTTGTTTGTCAAACCGTTCACCAGGTTGCCATGCGCATCGCTGGTGACAGTCCCGCTTGTACTCTCGACGCCAGTGACGCCCACCAGGCTGTTATTGGAGACGTTGGAATTGAAGCCGAGCGCCCGCGAGGCGGTGCGGTCGGCTTCGATGAAGCGGACCTCAAGCAGCACCTGCTGAGGCGCGGCAACCGTTATCGCATTGGTGACATCGCCTGGGGCGATCTGCTCGGCCAGCAACAAGGCCTGCTGCATGCTAAGCGCATCGGAGGCCATGCCGGTCAGCAGGATCTTGCCGTTGACCGAGTTCAGCTTCACACCGCTAAGGCCCTTAAGCTGGCTCCTGAGCATGGCCAAATCATAGGTCACCTCGACATCGAGGACGCTTGACGGCTGCTTGTCCTTATCGAGGAGCGTGAGGCGCGTCACCCCCACCTTCTTGCCGACAATATAGAGCGAGCGGTTGGTCAGCGGCACGATGTCGGCCACCTCGGCATTGCCAACCAGGGCTTCGGTGAAGGCGGTGGCAAGGCTGATGGTCTCGGTTTTGTGCAGGGTGACCTTGACATCTAGGCGCTGTACCGGCCTTCGGGGGACCGACGCCTGAGCGGAGGAGGCGGCCGGCACATCGAGGCTGTAGTCGTTTGCGGGCGCGGTCTGAGCAGCGACCCCGCTAGCTATGAAAAGGCTTGCCGCCATCGAAGCCACCAAGCCGAAAAACGAAGTGCGCGCCGCCATCTGTTCGTTCCCGCAATCCTGTCGTGTCGATCGGCTTATGAGAATTGCCACTCCTCAAGCCTTCCTCGCCGACATCTGTCCTCGGCATGCACCCGCCGGTGTTGGTCATCGCGCCCACTCCGCTGGCAAATACTCGGGCATCTCTGTCATCGCGGCATTCTCCTATCGGCCGGCTTGCCTGAGGCTTGCCGCAACGGGTGCGGGTAGCCATCAGGAGGGGAGCTGTGTCATTTACGTCCGCCGCTGCGCCTGGACTGGACAAGGCGAATTCGGTGAAGGTCTCGCCGCCAATTTGCATTCATCGCTGTCGCAGGTCAGGGGCGATGAAGGTCTCCTCCATCGCCCGCCGTTAACGTAGGCTTCACCTTGCGCCGGCGTCTCAGCGATATGCCCGCACGGTATATTCCTGCCGCTCGCCCGCCCGGATCACGCTGACAACCTGTTCCGGCTCATGGGTGGGTATCGAGCCCGTTTTCTCGATCAGATCGTCGGCCCCGATCAGCCGTGTGGCGGTCTCGGTCGCACCATGGGCGCGGCGCAGGGCCAAGGAGAGCTGGCCAATCGTGCCGGCGAGAATGAGTTTCTGGGCGTCCTCTGTCCCGACTTCGACGGTAACGGCCTTGGACGGAGAGGCCTGTCCTTTGCGCTCGGTCGTCTGGTCGGTCGCCAGGACGCGGATGTTTTTGAGAAGCACGAGCACCGATGGCTGCTCCGCGACGGGGGCTCCCTCGCTGGACTTGCCGGCCGTCGTCATGAACACGTCCACCCGGTCGCCGGCTTGGACGAAGCCGGCCACGCCGGCAATATCATTCACACGGATGGTCACTGCATTCATGCTGCCGGCGAGATTGGCTGCGAGCGACCCCTCCCCGACTTTGTAGAGCTTCGGCTCCAAGATAGGCTCGTTCTCCGTGACGGCGGTCAGGACGGTCCTCTCCTGTCCCAGCCGGGTCAGGAGCGCTGGATCGTTGAAGGCGCCGTTCAGGGTCGTGTCGGCCGGCCAGGCAATGGTGCGCAGCATATCAGGGCTGAGCTTCTCGCCAGGCTCCAGGTTGCGCGCCGCTACCACGATGAGGTGCGTGGCGGGTGGCGTCACTTCCTGAGGCGCGGCGACCATGATCGTTTTTTCCCCGGCCTGCTCGTTCATCCAGGAGCGGGCCAGAAAAGAGGCGGCGGTTGCGCAAAGGAGTGCAGCACCAAAGGTTATGACATTTCCGATACGCATGAACGCCGCCTAGTTCTTTGAGTGATAACGCGATTTAGCTTTGCTGGCGCCTACTTGATGCCGGCGGTCGCGAGTGCCTGCCACTTGGTGTTGACCCAGTTGCCAGCGCCCGTGACGAGGCCAACCACGCCTGCAGTGATGAGGCCGATCAGGATCGAGTATTCCAGAAGGGAAGCACCGCACTCGTCTTTGGCGAAGCGGACGGCGAGGTTCGAGATGTTGTTACGCATGGGGGGCTCCATTGTCTAAGTCTGTTTTACCGCTGCTAAAACGAGGAGACGATGCTTTGGTAATCGGCTCGCTCTGGCTCGCATTCGGCTGTGTGATGTCGCCGGATGCACTTGCATTAAGACCCCAAATGCGCGGCTTCCCGCAATCCAATTGATTGCATATAATTAATTTACGAAATTTAAGGTTGTATAAGACAGGTAAGTAAAGTGGTAACAACAATTAACAGATGGCGGGGATTTTCCCATAGGTTCGTAAGTTATATGGCGTATTTGGCAATTTACAAAGCTAAGGCTAGAAAAAACTCTTAAAATTATATTATCGCTCCACTCTATCTCGATTAACTTTTTCCGCTTATTTAGAATTTTATGATGTTAATACCGCATTGGTCATATGGATAGAGAAGAAAATACGTGATGCTTTGAGGACATTTGAGAAATAGCATGGGGTAATCAAGTGCCTTAGACAGTCGCCATGTCACCGCTAGCGATCCCGCCGAGCGGCGCTCCGAGGGGCGAAAGATGCAACTCGGTTTCGATCGAAAGGGATTGAAGCGGGCTTATTCTGATAAAATAAAGGTTAACCCCTCTAGAAGCATAACGGATCGTAGCCATCCAAAACGGAAGCAACACCTCAGTTGATCTTCTGAACGACGCGCGTCACGCGCGGCCGGAAGTATGCCTGGCGGCTCAGAGTGATAACGCCGGTGAGATACATCCCGATGGTGGGCGAAAACTTATAGGTGGTCTCCGTCACGATGATGCTCGAGCCTGGCTCGGTCAGCCCAGCGGGCGGTGAGAAAGCGTTGCCCTCGGTATGGGCGCTTGCTCCGGTGCCGTGCGAAAAACTCCAACCAACCTTGGTGTTCCCCTTCTGGTCAGCTTCCACGCTGCTGATAACGACGCCCAGATTGGTGGCGCTGTAAGGTGCAAGCAGCGTATCGGCGACCTGGGAAATATCGCTGAGGTCGGCAGTGCTCACTTGCGGTCGCTGCGAGACGAGGTCGGCGACGGAGGCCGCAGCATTGGTCAGCTTGCGGCTCACCGCGAAGGCCTCGCTGAACTCCACCAGGCCCAGAAACAGTGCGATCAGCAGCGGGAATGCGAGCGTGAACTCAATCAGCGCCGCCCCATCCGTCATCGCGGCGAAGCCCCGGCCGCCCCGCCGGCATCTGGTGGTCATGCTAGAAGGAAGCGTCATCATTGCTGGGCCTCTGGAAATGGCTCGTTCTCGAAAGCTGCCGAGGCCTGGAGCAGACGGTTGCCGCTCGCCATATTGCCGAGACTCATGCTGGAGATGATGTTGAGCAGCGGCCATTCATAGTAAGTGGACATGAGCACGATCTCCTGCGGACTGCCCATCTTGAAGGAGAAATTCTGCTGGAAGTTGCCCTGGGCGTTGAGCGGCTGCGGCGCAGTCATGGCGCCGAAGCTTGCGAAGGTGCGCACGTCCAGCCGCAGTTTCGTGCTGCAGTCGAACAGTAGCGAAACCCGCGCGCATATCTCCTGCTTGAGACGATTCTCATCGTAATTGCCCGACTGTGCCTGACCAGTGCGAACCAGACGGGCGGCATCGCTCGTGGCATTGTCGAGCTCGAGCCCACCCCATATGACGAGCCCGACCTCAAAGATCCCGAACACCAGGATAAAAAAAGGCAGCGCCAGCAGCGCGAACTCGATCATAACCGCGCCGCGCCTGTCTTTGCGCAGCGGCCCGAACCATCGGTGATACCTGCCGCGTTCTGCGCGCGCCGGCTGCCCCGGTACCATCCCGCTGTCCATCGCTACTCCCATCGCCGCTATCGACCACATGCCATCCGCGATCCATCATCGTGAGAGGCGGAATGCTGCCTGATCGAAGACCGCCAGAAATGGAGGTATTTCAGCGACGATAAGGTAATAATTCGTCGCCATAATAGGGATAATTGTGCTTTGGCGTGATATTCGCCAAAGGAGACGTCGAAATGTGATCAGAACCCCACTCAGGTCGCTACATGCATTACCGCTTTTTTAAAAGATCACGGCAATTCAGAAACAATGAAAGCGGGACCGTTCTAATTTTAGTCACATTGATGATTGTTCCGATATTGCTTGTTGTCGGTGTCGGGATCGATTTCAGCCAGCAGCTGGTGATCAAGCGACAACTTGCGGCCGCCGTCGACGCGGCGGCGCTGAGCGTCGCGCAATTGCCGAGTCTCGACGACACGGAAGCGACCGCCAAGGGGGAAAGCTACATCCGGGCACACTATCCGGAGACTTCAATCGGTAAGCTGAAGACCTTCTCGGTCGTGCGCAACACCGACGGCGTCCAGGTGTCGGCCACCGCCGAGATGGACACGACCTTTCTGTCCTTCGCCGGCTACGACAAGTTGTCGGTGAGTGTCGACAGCGTGGCCAAGATGAAGCAGAGCAAAATGGAGGTCGTGATGGTGCTGGATAATACCGGCTCGATGGGCGACAAGGTCGGCTCGGTCCGTAAGATCGATGCCCTCAAATCGGCCGCCAACACGCTCGTCGACATCCTTTTCGGGCAGGATACCGAGTCGCTCTATCTGAAGATCGGCCTCGTGCCTTTCGCGAACGCGGTGAATATCGGGGCGGGGTTTCGCGGCTCGGCGATCATGGACGAGACAGCCCCCACGAGTCTCAACACCGAGCAGGTCGTACATGAGAGCGGCGACGGCTATAGCAGCCTGTTTCAGGTATTCAACAAGCTCGGGAAGTCGTGGGGCGGCTGCGTGCGCTCCCGGCTTGGCGGCTACGACCTCACCGACGCGGCGCCCTCCAAGGGGACCGCCAATACGCTGTTCACCCCCTATTTCGCCCCCGACGAGCCCGATAGCGGAGGCTACGCCAACAATTATCTGAAGGATGGCGGCGTCACCGATAAATATAAGAAATACGCCTTCTATCGCGACAGTCCGAAATCGGGGGGATCGGGTGCCGGCCCGAACTATAATTGTCCCTCCGGCGTCATCCAGCCGCTGACCAATGTCAAATCCACGATCACCACGGCGCTCAGCAAAATGCAGGCCCAGGGCAATACCGTCATCCCGGAAGGGCTTGCCTGGGGCTGGCGCGTGATCTCGCCAGGCATCCCCTTCACCGAAGGCGTCGCCTACGACGATCCGGACACGATCAAGGTGATTATCGTCCTGACGGACGGCCGCAACGACGTCAGCGGAGGCGGCAACGGCAGCTACAAGTCGGTCTTCACCTCCTACGGCTATGCCGATAACGGGCATATCGGCTCAACGAACGGCTCCAATGCCGAGGCGACACTCAACACCAAGCTGACGACCCTGTGCTCGTCGATCAAAGCCAACCTCGATGACGACCCGTCCGACCAGGACATCATCATGTACACGATCGGGTTCGGAATCACCTCAGGTTCGACCATCGACAACATTATGAGCGGCTGCGCTTCGGACCCGGGCAAGTTCTTCAACACGCCGAGCCCGGAGGATTTGCAGTCAGCCTTCGAGAACATCGCGCTCGGTCTCAACAAGCTGCGGTTGGCAAAATAAGGGCGCACAAATTCGATGCCGGAGCCCGCTCGCCCGGCACGGCCCCTGCAGGTCGCCAGCCTGTAATATTTCAGCGCTAAATTTCGGATTGATATCGCGTTCGCGAGGGGTGCTCACTCTGCCAGCGGCGATCCTGCTTTCCGGTTCGCTTTACTGGTTGCTGTCGCATCTGCTTTGACCGAAGCCGGTCTCCCGCCGTCTCTTTGGCGGGGGCGGCGTCAGGTGCACGCAAACAGGTCGTAGGACGGCCGCTTCAGGCGGCCGTTTTCGCGTTTGGCTGCCTGGGGAAGCAGCCCGTGCGGCCCTTGTCGCCTCCTTCCATAGAATTCCACAGCCCAAAAAACTCCTTGAAAACTGAACTGCGCGCGTTGCGATCGCTGCAGATTTAATACACTTAATGCGTGCATATGACGAACCATGACCCGCAAGAGGTGTAAATTTGCGAGTAGCGACAATCTTCGCTGCAGTGTTTACGGCGCTCCTGCTTAGCGCCTGCGGCAGTGTCGGCCCCATCGCGGAAGTGCCGACGGCGGCTCTGCCCGAGTTGGCCGCCTATCGGCTGTCGCCGGGGGACAAGCTGAAGGTGAACGTCTTCGACGAGGCGGATCTCACCGGCGAGTACCAGATCAGCGAGCGGGGCAGCATCGCTTTCCCATTGATCGGCGAAGTCCGTGCCGCCGGTTTTTCCGTGGAGCAGTTCCATCAAAATTTGGTGGAAGCTCTGAAGAATGGCTACGTCCGTAATCCGCGCATTACCATCAACGTCATCAATTACCGGCCGTTCAATGTGGGCGGCGAGGTCCGGAATGCGGGGCAGTACGCCTACCGCCCGGGTATTTCCGTGCAGGACGCGATCGCGATGGCCGGCGGCTATACCTATCGCGCGAACACCAGCACCGTCTATCTGACGCGAAGCACATCTGAGCAGATCACTGTAGACTTGAAGAAAAATGAGGAAGTTCGAGTGCTTCCCGGCGACAATCTTCGTGTCCCAGAACGGTATTTCTAGCAAAAATTAGAAATAAATACGACGATTTGGTCAGTTGATGGCGCATACCGTCCTGCCAGAATTCAAAAGAAGAACGAGAAATCCTCGTCGCGACTGAAAACGATAGAAGGGAAGTTCGTAACTGCCGAATGTGACTGGCAGTCAATAACAACCGCAGCATCAAATGCATTGAAAGACGGCGTGGCCACGGCGACCACGTAAGGGGGTTTGAGAATGTTTGCAGCAAAGGCTGTGCCGAGCGGCTTTGTCCGGCGGCTCGCGGTGGCGGGTCTGTCCGGCGGTTCCGCGTTGGCTCTCCTGCTCGCAACGCCTCCAGCTCTGAGCGCCGAAGACATCGCCAATGTGCCGGTGCGGCAGCGGTCGCATCGCGAATATGACCCGCTCGGTATCCGCGCCGGCGCATTCACATTCTTCCCCAGCGTCACCATTGGCGTGCAGTATGACTCCAACGTTTTTGCCTCCGTCGATCCGATCAGCGACTGGGCCCTCGTGACGGCACCGACGCTGCATGTGATCTCCGATCACGGCGATGGCTCTTACGATCTCGACCTTGGCGCGACGCATTACGCCTATCGCAGGTTGGACAGCGAAAACCGTCTCGATGCACACGCCCGCTTTCGCCTGACCCGGCCGATCACCAACGATTTGAAATGGGATGCAGCCTTCGAGGCGGCGCAGCGCCATGAGATGCGCGGCGATTCGTTCGCTATCGCCACGGCGGCGGAGCCGATCGAATATCGGGATCTGCGCGCGGAGAGCTCGGTCACCAAGACATTCAATCGCTTCGGCGTGACGGTCGGCGGACGGGTGCGCAATCTCAACTATGACGATGTGCCGGCGATCGGTGGCGGGACCATCGACCAGGGCTTCCGCAACGGCACCATCATCACTACGACGCTCAAACCGTTCTACGACTTCTCACCGGGCTATCGCGCCTTCGTGCGTATTGATCTTAGCAAACGCAATTACGAAGGCGAGGGCGTCCAAAATCGCGATTCGCAAGGTTATGACGCGCGCGGCGGCCTCGAATTCCGGCTCACCGATCTGCTCTTGGGGACAGCAGAGCTTGGCTATCTCTATCAGGATTACGACAACCCGCTGATCCCGAGGGCCGAGGGTCTTTCGGCCGGCGCACGTCTGATGTGGCTGATGACCCCGCTGATGACGGTGTCGGTGTTCGCCGACCGCTCAGTGGCGGAGGTCGCGGCGCCAGACCAGGAAGGGCGTCTCGACTTCACGGCGGGAGCGCAGCTCGACTACGAAATCCTGCGCAATCTGATCCTGTCCTTTGAAGGCACCTACAAGAATGAGGATTTCGTCGGCACACCGCGCTCGGATGATGTGGTAAGGCTGTCAGCAAAGCTCGACTACCTGTTGAGTAGGAGAATAAATCTTGGTTTAACCTATAATTACATTGATAGATCGTCGATTAATCCAATTTATGACTTTGACAAACACGTGGTGACTTTGAATGTTACTGCCCAACAATGAGCGGCCCCGGTCCGAGGTGAAGCCCCTGGGTGCGCCTCAAGCCAACCGGACCACGATCGAGGCCGAGCGCGAGGCGCTGTCCTCGATGTTGCTCAGTCTGCGCCGGAACATCCGTCTGATCGCCGCGATCACCTTTGTTGGTGCCGCGCTGGTCACTGCCGTGGTGACCCTGGGGATCGCTCCGCAGTATTCCGCGACCGCCACGATCCTCGTTGATTCCCGCAAGACGCAGATTCTCAAGGATCAGGAGGTGGTCGGCCGTCCGGGCACGGAAAACAGCGCCATCGACAGCGAGGCGGAGATGATGAAGTCGCCCGCGCTGCTGCGGCGGGTTGCGGAAGCATTGCGGCTCGATCAGGACGACGAATATCAAAAGAGTAGCGGCCCCGTAACCTGGCTGCGCTGGCTGCTTGCAGCACCGCTGCGCGGCGGGTTCGGGCGGGAGGAAACCCCAGCCGATCCGCTGACGCCGATCGTCGAGACGTTGCAGAGGAAGGTGCAGGCCAAGCGGCGCAACATGACTTATGTCATCGAGCTAAATGCCTGGTCGCGCCATGCCGAGAGGGCGGCGCAACTCACCAACAAAATCGCCGAATTCTACTTGATCGATCAGATTGCAGCCAAAAGCGCTGCCGCCGAACAGGCCACGAAATGGCTGAATGAAGAGATCGAGACCCTGCGCGGCAAGCTCAGCGCCTCGGAGACCGCCTATCAGGCCTACAAGGCTGAGGCGGATATGTTCGCCACCGGCGACTCCAATGGCGAGAACCTCAACGACAAGCAGATCTCGCAGCTGAACGAGCAGCTGGTCATGTCGCGGGCGCGGGCTGCCGAAGCGCAAGCCAAATATCAGCAATTACAGGCGCTGAATGGTGACCGGCTGCGCTCGGCGGCAGCCTCGCCCGATCTCTTACAGTCCACGGTGCTCGCCAATCTACGCAACCAATATTCGGAGGTGGTGCGCAAAGGCGCCGAGCTGACCACACGCTACGGTCCGCGCCATCCGCAAGTGATTGCGGTGGAGGCCGAGAGGAGCAATCTCGCCAAGCAGATCGGCGAGGAGGTGAGCCGGATCGTCGCGAGCGCCCGCACCGAATATGAGATGGCCAAGAGCCGCGAGGCCTCGCTCAATGCCAGTCTCGACGAGCTGAAGGGAAAGGCCGGCGAATTCAACCGCAAATCGGTGCGGCTGAAAGAGCTCGAGCGCGAGGCCACCGCCAATCGCGGGTTGCTTGAGGCGCTGCTGGTGCGCGCCAAGGAGACGGCTGCCCAGCTCAATATGCAGATGCCCGACAGCCGCATCCTCTCGAATGCCGTCGTGCCGCTGAGCGCGAGCTATCCGCAGAAACCGCTGATGATTGGTCTGGGCTTCTTCGCCAGCCTCGGCCTCGGTGTCTTCCTGGCGCTGGTGCGCGGCATGCTTACCGCAGGTTTCCGCAATGCGGGCGAGGTGCAGACGGCCTTCGGCCTGAAACCGCTCGCGACCATCCCGCTGGTCGAGATCGCATCGACCAGGGCCGCGCTCCGGCTTGATGCGGCGGCACTGAGGAGTGCCAAGCTTGCCCGCCTTCTGCCTGAAAGTTCGCTTGCCGAGACGCGGCACGTTGCCAATCTGCTGCTGCGCGAGCCGAATTCGCACTTCTCGGAAAGCATACAGTCGCTGCGGCTCGCACTGCGCCATGTCGGCCTCGGCCTGGATATCAAGGTGCTGCAACTCACCTCGGCGCTTCCCAGCGAAGGTAAATCTACGATTGCCGCCAATCTGGCGCGGGCGGCCGCACTTTCCGGTGACAGCGTGCTGCTGATCGATGCCGATCTGCGCCGGCCGAGCGTCGCTGCCAGTCTCGGCCTGCCGGCCTCGCCTGGTCTCGCCGAGCTGCTGGGAGGCGCGGCGCGCCTTTCGGAAGTCTTGATGCGCGACAGTCATACCGGGCTCCACCTCGTGGCCGGCGACACCCCGGTGGCCGGCGCGGAGGCGCTCAACCTCCTCTCCTCGCGTGAGCTGACCACCCTCATCGAGAAGGTGCGGGCATCCTACGACATCGTGATCATCGACAGCGCTCCACTGCTGCCGGTCGCCGACCCGCGTGTGCTCGTGGGCCAGGTGGACGGAGTAGCGCTGGTGGTGGCGTCGGAGCAGACGGCACGCGGTGCCGTGCAGGCTGCGCTTCAGGAGACCCCCGGCATCGAAGCCAAGATTTTGGGCGTGATCATGAACCGCGTCGTCGCCGATTACGGCCGCAATTACGCGGATTACAGTTCCTACTACAAGGTAGCGTAACCGATGACAGTAAATCGACCGCACATCCTCTCGAACATTCTCGACCGAAAACCACCCGTTGACCTCGCTGGTCCGGCGAGCCTCGCCGAATGCGAAGGGATCAGCACGGTGCAAGCGCCTCCCGTGGCGGATATCTCCCCGCGGACAGCGGAGATTTTGAGCTACGGTCAACGCGGCAAGGTGACGGTCTCCAGCTTCCCGCATGGGCAGTGGGGCATCGCCGCCGTCCTGACCGCGCATACGGTCCCTGTCCTCGCGCTGCTGGCGGAATTCGCTCTGGTGGCGGCGGCAAGCTTCGGAGCGGGGCTGCTTTATCACCGCGCTTCGCTCGGCCACCTCCCATCGCCCGAGTTCTATCTCGGGGCGACCCTGCTGCTGACCTCGATGCTGGTGATACCCTCCGGATTGGCGCGGGACTATGCCGTGACCCGGCTGCTGCAGCGCCCGGAGCAGCTCCGCTCGGTGGTACTGCATTGGAATTCGGCTTATCTGCTGTTCGCCTTCGTCCTGTTCATCAGCCATGCCACCGACTTCTATTCGCGCGGCTCGCTAATCGCGCAATATGCGGCCGGACTCAGCACAGCAATCGCACTGCGCCTCGCACTTGCCCGCCTGATCGGCTGGAGCCTCAGCCGCGGGGTCCTGGGCGGCAAGCGCGTGATCATCGCGGGCGAGGCGGCGAGCGTCGACAACGTCGCCCGTCAGCTACGCGCGGCCGGAGGCAGCCTCGACATTCTCGGCATTGTGCGGCTGCCGGCTGGCGGCGAGCGCGGGGAAATGCGCGATTCCGGCGATATTCGTGAAGCCGCTTCTGCCGTCGAGGAGATCGCGCGAAAGGTGGCGCCAGACTATGTAGTGGTTTCCATGCCGTGGTCCGAGGAGCATCGGATTCGCACGCTGGTCGAATCTCTGGCCGCAGTTCCGGCTGGCATTCACCTGGCGCCCGACAATCGCGCGGGCTGGACTCATCTGCTTGCGCCCTCGGGTGTCGGCCCGTTGTCGACCATGCGTCTTTCGCGCCCGCCGCTGTCTCTTCGCGACCGGGTGGTGAAGCGCAGCTTCGACCTCATCGTCGGCACCGCGCTGCTCTTGGTCTGCTTGCCGCTTTTCGCGCTGATCGCGATCTGCATCAAACTGGATAGCGAGGGGCCGGTGTTTTTCCGTCAGCGTCGTCACGGCTTCAACCACCGCGAATTCCGCATCTTCAAATTCCGTACCATGACGACGCTCGATGACGGGGCTGTCATCCGCCAGGCAACACGTGGCGATGCGCGCATCACCCGCGTCGGCCGGTTCTTGCGCAGCACGAATATCGACGAGCTGCCGCAGCTGTTCAATGTGCTTACCGGCCAGATGTCGCTGGTCGGGCCGCGTCCGCACGCGCTGGCGCATAACAGCGAGTACGGAGAGAAGATTCGCCTTTACGCCAGGAGACACAACGTAAAACCCGGAATAACAGGCCTCAGCCAGGTCAAAGGTTATCGCGGCGAAACGCAGTGTATCAAGAAAATGAAGAAAAGGGTGAGGTATGATCTTTGCTATATCGATAGCTGGTCCTTGTATCTGGATATTAAAATTATGCTCATGACGATCTTTTCGCGCCAATCATTCCAGAATGCTTATTGAGCGCGTCAAGTTGTCTGCCCAAGAAGGATAATAAACGGCCGCTCCGGCTTTGGCACGGCCGCGGGCGCGAATAGGCCGCTCTGAGGGAATTACGACAGGGGAGATCAATCGAGCGGACTCGGCGGATGCCGTGGGGCCGGTAAGTCTCGCTGACCCTTTCCACTCTACGGGATGAGCTGAATGCGAAGAGAGCTATTGGGAATTCCAATCGACTGTTTGAGCTTCGAGGAGACGGTGGGACGAGCCGTGGCCGCAATGCGGACCCGAAAGCCGACCCAGCATGTCGCCCTCAATGTCGCCAAGCTGGTGAAGGCCCGCAGCAATGCGGAGCTGCGCTCGGATATCGTCGAGAGCGATATTATCGGCGTGGATGGGATGGGTATCGTTCTCGCCGCCCGTCTGCTCGGCATGGGGACGCCCGAGCGCGTCGCCGGCATCGATCTCATGCAAGGCCTGTTAGCGGCATGCAGCGAGCATGGCTTGCGCCCCTATTTCCTCGGGGCCCGTCAGAATGTTCTCGAGCGGGCCATGGCGGTGGCGCGCGGACGCTGGCCGCAGCTCGATTTCGCCGGCGCCCGCAACGGCTATTTCCGCCCCGAGGAGGAAGGCAGCGTCGTCGCTGCCATCCGGGAAAGCAAGGCGGACTGCCTGTTCATCGCCATGCCGACTCCGCAGAAGGAGCGCTTCCTCCACCGTTATCGCGACGAGCTCAACGTTCCCTTCATCATGGGGGTCGGTGGCAGTTTCGACGTGCTGTCCTATCAAGTCGACCGCGCACCGCACCTCCTGCAGCGCGCCGGCCTCGAATGGGCTTACCGCATTTATCAAGAGCCGGGCCGGATGTGGTGGCGCTATGCGAGCACCAATGCCGTTTTCGCCGGCCTGCTCGGCAAAGCGCTGATCGGACGCGCACTGTCGCGGCGCGCGGCTGAAGGCGCATATCAGCGCGAGGGCGCCTGATGAAAATCCTTGTCGTGTTCGGTACCCGGCCTGAGGCCATCAAACTGTTTCCCGTGGTCTACGCCCTGCGCGAGGACCCACTCTTCGACGTGAAAATCTGCGTCACGGCCCAGCATCGGCAGATGCTCGACCAGGTGCTGCAAATCGCGGATTTGCAGCCCGATTTCGATCTCAACCTGATGAAACCCAATCAGAGTCTGGTCGATGTCACCTCCCGCATTCTGCACGGCATGGACGATGTGATCGCGCGCTGTGCGCCTGATCGCATCATGGTGCAGGGCGACACCACCACCGCCATGACCACCGCGCTCTCCGCCTTTTATCGCAAGGTGCCGGTGGACCACGTGGAGGCCGGCCTGCGCTCCGGCGACCTTTATTCGCCCTGGCCGGAGGAGCTGAACCGCAAGGTGATCTCCTCGATCGCCTCGCTGCATTTCGCACCGACGCCGCGCTCGGCGGATTGCCTCATTCGGGAAAACCTGCCGCGCGATCGCGTTTTCGTCACCGGCAACACGGTGATTGATGCCCTGCTCGAAATCAAACAGCGCATCGACAAATTCGCCTGGGTGCGCGAGGCGGTGGACGGCTCGATGCTGGAGGCAGCCGGTGGACGCCGCATCATTCTCGTCACCTCGCATCGCCGGGAAAATTTCGACGGCGGCATCGGGCGGATTGCCGAGGCGCTGCAGCGGGTCGCGGCGCGCGAGGATTGCTTTGTCGTCTTCCCGGTACACCCCAACCCGAATGTGCAGGAGCCGGTGCGTGCAACCCTCGGCAGCCATCCACGGATCAAGCTGCTGCCGCCCCTCGAATATGTACCGTTCGTCCACATCCTGTCGCATTGCCACATGGTGCTCACCGACAGCGGCGGCATCCAGGAGGAGGCGCCTGCGCTCGGCAAGCCTGTGCTGGTCATGCGCGACAACACCGAGCGCCCAGAAGGTGTCGAGGCCGGCACCGCGCTCCTCGTCGGCACCGACCCCGACCGGATCGTTCGGGAGACTATGCGCCTGCTCGATGACGGCGTGCACTACAACCGCATGAGCCGCGCCCACAATCCTTTCGGCGACGGCAAGGCCAGCCAGCGCATTCGCGACATCCTCAAATCAGAAGCCAAAAAACTCAACTCAGCTCCGGAGACTCTCCGCTATGCGTCATAAACTCCCCACCGTCTGCGTGGTCGGTCTTGGCTATATCGGCCTGCCGACGGCCGCTCTCATCGCGTCGCGCGGCATTGACGTGATCGGGGCGGACGTGAATCTGCAAGTGGTGGCAACCGTCGGTGCTGGCCGCGTGCATATCATCGAGGCGGATCTCGATGTGCTGGTGCAGAGGGCGGTGCGCTCCGGCCGGCTGGTCGTCAGCACCAAACCGAAGCCTGCCGATGTGTTTCTCATCGCCGTGCCGACCCCGCTGTCGGACGAAAAGAAGCCGGTGCTCGACTATGTGTTTGCCGCCGCGCGCTCGATCGGGCCGCAGCTGAAACGCGGGAACCTTGTCATCCTGGAATCGACATCGCCAGTGGGTACGACAGAGGCGATCGCCGGCACTCTTGCCGAGATGCGCCCGGATCTCACTTTCCCCGGCGCGGCAAATGGCGCCGAAGCGGATATTGCGCTCGCTTACTGTCCCGAACGGGTGCTTCCCGGCCGCGTCCTGACGGAGCTGGTGGAGAACGACCGCTGTGTCGGCGGCCTCACGCCTGGCTGCGCAGCCAAGGCGAAGCAGTTCTACAAGCATTTCGTGCGCGGCGAATGCATCGAGACGACGGCGCGTACGGCGGAGATGGTCAAGCTCACCGAGAACGCCTTCCGCGACACCAACATCGCCTTTGCAAATGAGCTGTCGATGGTGTGCGACAAGCTCAGCATCGATGTCTGGGAGCTGATCGCGCTCGCGAACCGGCATCCGCGCGTGGACATTCTGAAGCCGGGGCCGGGCGTCGGCGGACATTGCATCGCCGTTGATCCATGGTTCATCGTCGATGCCGCGCCACAAGAAGCCCAGCTGATCCGTTCGGCCCGCGAGGTGAATGACGGCAAATCGGAATATGTGTTTCAGGAGATCTGCAAGCTGCTCGAAGCGCACCCCGACCGGCGGGCCGCCTGCCTCGGGCTGAGCTTTAAAGCCAATATCGACGATCTCCGTGAAAGCCCGGCACTCGAGATCACCGAAAGACTGGCCGCCCGCTATGGCGAGCGCATAGCGGCGGTTGAACCTTTCATCGAGACGCTTCCGGAGGCGCTGCGCGCGCAAGGTGTGCACCAGCTCGGTCTCGAGGAGGCGCTCAAGGAGTGCGGCATCCTGATTCTGCTGGTCGATCATGACCTGTTCCGCAGGGTGAGCCCCCAGAGCCGGGCCGGGACGATCGTTTACGACACCCGCGGAATTTGGGGGCGCAATACCGTCTCGGTGGCAACAGCCGTCGCGCAACGCGCGTCCGCCGCATAACCTCCCCTCCCCCTGTCTTCGTGGTGTTTTCAGTCGAGTCGCTCAGCTATGCAGTTCATTGTTCGCGTTCACAAACTTTCCCGCTGGCTTCTGGACAGGCGCTTGAAGCGCCTGTCCCGCCTCATAGACACGATCATCCGCCTTATCTATGCGGCACGGATTCCAGCCGTCGCCGACATCCACCCGACGGTGCATTTTAGCCATAACGGCCTGGCCGTGGTCATCACCAAGCGATCGCATATCAGTGCCGGCTGTACCATCGGCACCCATGTGCTGCTCGGTAGCCGCTGGCCGCTTCGGGATGGACCCTATCTGGAGGAGAATGTCACCGTGCACGCCGGCGCCCGGATTATCGGGCCGGTGCGGATCGGTAGCGGAAGCGTCATCGGCGCTAATGCTGTCGTGCTGACCAACATCCCGCCGCGCTCACTGGCAGTCGGTGTGCCGGCCGTGGTCAAGAAGACGGACATCGTAAGAGACGATTACCAGCCTGATCTTCAGGCCGCAGATACCGCAGCCTGATAAGGGGCCGCCGTCAGCTCGCTCAGCAGCTCGCGATAGCGGGCCGAAACAGCGGCACGCCGCACATGGTCGAAGGCACCTTGCTGTTGCAAGCGGCCGATCTCAGCTTTCAGGCGCGCCTCCTGACTGAGAAGGAAACGCAACCCCTCCGCGACATCGGCGGCAGACTGGGGATCGCTCGCATAGCCGATGTCCATGCCGTCAAACAGCCCATCAATGCCCTGATCGCGCGATGAGAGAATGGGCACGCCCGCGAGCAGCGCCTCGACATAGACCATGCCATAGGTCTCGCGCCGGCTCGGCATGACGAAGGCGGCATAGCGGTTCATCGTCTCCTGGACCTGCAAGAGATCGAGCGGCCGCTGGAGCTTGACCCTCTCGGTCAGGCCGGCCCGCTCTATCAGCTTCGTCATTTCCAGCAGGGCTTTCGGTCCGCCGCGTCCATACACATCGAGACGCACATCTGCGAAGTCGTCGCCAAGCAGGGCGAGCGCTTGAAGCAGCGTGTCGAAGCCTTTCCGGTGCCAGGCGTCCCAGTTGAAGACGGTGACGAGGCGCGGCTCGCCGCAGATGCGCGGCGGAATTAGTGCGTCCGCCGGGGTCATGAGCGGCAGGACCTCCACGCGTCCCGCATCGAACCCGAGTGGGGCGGCGAAATAGCGCTGCGTCCAAGGCGCGGCCGGTAAAAGCAGAGACGCCCTGCGGGCAATTTCCCGATAATGCCCCCGCAATCCCGGTTTACCCTCAAAGAACTTGGAGTCGGTATCGCCCCAGATGCTGCAAATGAAAGGGGCGCCAGTCAGGGCGGAGAGCTGGTCGGCAATCACACCTTCAATAGCGAATTTATGGGCGTGGATCAGGTCGGGAGCTATATTGCGCTGGCGCAAATCGCTGGCGATCGCCTCGGCAACGGAATCGAGATGCGACAAGAGCCGGATGGCGTAAGGCGGCGCACCATAGGCGATCGCGGTCCTGTCCTCGCCAAAAGGCAGCATCGCGAGATCGGCGCGCCAATTTACGCGATTGAGCGAATAGACGACGTTGCGGAAACCTTCGGCTGCGGTGACCAGCCGCTCGGCGCCTCGGGTCTTCACGGGAACGAGGGGATCGGGAAAATCAGCACTAATATGCAATACTGTCTTCATTATACTCACTCTGATGCGGAGTGGGGGGCAAGGTAATTGCAATGGCGAAGGCGAGCGAACAGATATTGGCCAGTGTCGTAAAGCCGCTGGCCTCGGTAATGCCGTTCAGCACCACGACCGATAGCATCGCCACCGCCACCCAATCGCGAACGTAAGCGGCTCTGAAGCCCACAGTGAAAAAGGCGGCAGCAAACAGGCCGAGGCCAACCCAGCCAGTGGTCAGCAAGAGCTGCAGGAAAAGATTGTGGGCGTGGCTAACGGAAAAACCGACCAGGTTTTCATTGGCAGGAAGCAAAAACACGGAGCTGCCATAGCCGTAGCCCATCCAGGGTCGTTCCGCGGAAAGATACAGCACCGCATTCCAGATGCTGGTGCGGCCGGTCAGCGAAGTCACCTCGTCGGCATCGCCCGAGCGGGATACAACGCTTGCGACCTGATCGGCGAAGGGCAGGAACATCAGGAAAGCAATGGCGGCAAGTGAGCAGAGCAGCACGACGAGATAGAACCGGCGCCAGTTTAGCCCATGCACGGCGAGCAGGATGACCAGCGTCATCGCCAAAGCGGAGCGGGAATTCGTCATGATCAGCACGACGAACATGACAAGTGCCGTAAGCGGCACAAACAGCCGATGCACATGACTGAGTTGGCGGTGATAGAGCCCGACGAGGACCAGACCGAACGCCGCCACGCGACCAAGATTGTTGGCGCTGCCGGTGATGCCCGCCATACGGCCGCTCAGATACAGCTCGCCGTTCAGCCAATAAATGAAGCGGCCATATTCCGGCATCGTGAAGTAAACGACGAAAGAAACAGCACAGAAAAGTGTAATTGAGGCGACGATCACCGCGAACACCTCGAAGCGCTCATATTTGCTGAACACATAGGCGCAGAACATCGCATACGCGTAGATCGACAAGGAGGTAAGCGCACTGTAGGCCGGATAGATCGAGATGACGGCCGAGAGGCAAAGCCAGGACAGGAAAACGATCCAGGGGATGTTGGTCGGCATCAGCAGCATCCGGTACCAGCTGCGGATGTTCACAACAGACACGAGCATCATCACAGCCCAAACGCTGACCTTCATCAGCACCTGATAGTCGAGACTCTTGTCGTTAAACTCGCGGCGGCGGAAAGTGGCATCGATGAGAAACACAGCGACAAACAGGAGCGCCATGGTGCCGAAGCGCTCACCGCGCAGCGCACTCCAGATGATCAAGCCAGAGAACAGGATGGCGGGTAGTGCTGCCGCGGCAATCAGCGCGGAGGGATCAAAAAGCAGGATCGCGCTGACGATGAACAGCGTCGCCGCGCCGAGCAGATAGGCAGCACGTTGCTCCGCCAGAGTCATTTGCGGCTCCTTCCTCGCAGGAGGACGACAGTGCCGGACATGGCGATGAAGCTGCCGACACCGCAAGCGATGATCGCGCCGACGCTGTGCCAAAGCACAACGAACGGTATGGTCAGCGCGACCGCGACCAGCGATGCGAAGGCGCGGATGAGGTAGTAGCGGCGGAAGTCGCTCCGGGAGAAAACCAGCGACTCGAAGGGGAAGGTCGCGCTCATGATGAGCGTGACCGGAAGCCAGGCGAGGAAGGCGCTGTTGGCATCGGCGAATTTTGGGCCGTAGGCCAGCGCGATCAGCTCCTTTGAGTAGAAGCCCGCCAAAATTACGAACACGCCCGCAGCCGCGACATAGGGCAGCGCGATTTTCAGCGTGACCTGGAAGGCCGTGCGGGAGTCGATCGAGCGCGCCCGGTCGGAGAAGAACGACTTGTCCGCCACGTCCAGGCCGCGCAGCAGAACTTGCAGCGGTTGCATCAGGCTGCGCGTGGCGACGAAGGCGGCGGCATATTTGGGCTCGGCCATCGCGCCGAGGATCAAGAGCGGCAGATGGCTGTAGCCGCTGTAGGTTGCGACCGCGATGACCGCCCACCAGCCATAGCGATAGATATCCGCCAGGAAGAGCTTATAGCCCTGAATCAGATTGAACTGGCGCACGATGATCGCCAGCGCCAGCGCATGCACCAGCATCGCCACCGAGAGCGCGCTCAGGAGGTCGACATAGGTGATCCAATGTTTCTGCGCAGCGATCGATAGACACGCGCACACCGCGGAATAGAACACCGCACTGCAGAGAACGAAAACCGGGCGGCTCAGCTTTACAAGAACCGTGCGGGCGAATTCGAGCTCGGAATAGACCAGGAGGAGCACGCAGGATGATTCGACGATTAGCAGGCTGTGGCCTTCCGCGCGCGCTTCTCTGGTCAGGAAGATACTGACGAGCCCGAGCAGCAACGCGCAGGCTAGGACGAGCGTGTGCTGTGCAAGAATACCGCCGCATCGCCGCACCACGCGATGCTGCAGCTGCATCATAAGCGGGATGGTGATCGCATAGCGATGCACGCCTTGGATCATCAGCCCGAGCGAGAGGCCCATGCCGTAGGAGGCCACTTCCTCCGCCCCGAAGGCGCGGCTGATGGCAACGGTCAGCGCGAAATTGGACAATGCGACCAGCATCTGATCGCCGATCGTCGCAAAGCGCGTTGCGGCGCGGTCGATGCGCCGGCGGCTCTCGACAGATCCGCCTTCCGCTTCAAGTGCAATGGTCATGGGCCTCTCTTGCCTGGCGCGTTCGTCGCGCAAAATTTCCGGGCAGCCGCATTGCCGGCGAAAAGCCCGGTTTCCGAAAAGCCGGTGATCAGGACGAGGGGGAGTGCAGGATTGCGGTGGAGTCCCGGCCATTCGAGCCGCCGGCCAGCGCCGCCCGCTCAGGTGCAGCGGCACGATGGACAGGGGGACGTGAGCAGATGAACACCTTCTCGCCGCGCATCAGCCCGTAGCGGGAGACATGCGGCTCGATCGCGGTGTACTCCTCGACAATGAAGCCAGGCGCGGCGAGGCGCTCGCGGGCATCGCGGCCGAAGAAGCGGGCATGATCGCGCTGGCCGAAATAGAGGAGGCGCTCCGTTGGGCTGGTGCGTGCGGCATCCTCGAAGGTCTCGTCCCAGCCCTCAACGACCGGGAACATGGCGAGCAGGGTGCCTCCCGGACGGAGCACGCGGAACAACTCGCTCACGGCCTTTCGGTCGTCGACGTGCTCGAGCACGTGTAGGCAAATCACCACGTCATAGGAAGCGTCCTTGATGGTGAGCGCCTCGATGTTCTCCTTGCGGTCGACACCGGGAGCGAACAGGTCCGCAGTGGTGTAGGAGCGCGGGCGGCTGTCGAGAACCAATTCGCGGATGGCCGTCTCCGGGGCAAAATGCAGGACATCGCGGTTACAGAAGAAGTCGTATTCGCGATTGCCAAGCGTCAGCAGCCGGTGGCGCTCCAGCGAGCCGCATTTCGGACAAAGAATGTCGCAGGTGTAAGGATATCCGTAGCCCAGGAATTTGCCGTGATAACCGCAAAGCACGCATTCGCGCGGAAATTTGCCGAGGCTGCGCTTGATAGTCCGAGCCAAATATTTGAATGAATGCCAATAAGCCTTCAACATTCTCGCAAATGTCCTTTTACTCTGCGTTCGACCGAAAGTGATCGCGCGCGTTCGCTTACCAGAGGCCAGCGGGTTCGGGGCAATCTACGTCGATGCGCTGAGACGATCATCCCAAGGTGGCCGCACATCCACAGAGAATTGCAACCTGTTAATATACACAACCTTAAATTGCACGAACGGCCATGGGGGCTAAGGTCGCCAGCATGACAACCTTTGCAAAAAAGCTCCTCCTGCTCGCCGCTTTCGCCATGGTCGTCGGCACCGCACGAGCGGAAAATGGCAACTTCTCAGTCCGGCGCGCGATCAACATGGCGGACTGGTTCACCTGGCCGCGCTATGAGGCGGCGGGGGGCGGAATTGCCTGGCCGCCTTATAAGGACGAAAGGGGCGCTCAGGATCTTGCCACACTGAAGGCCTTGCGCGAGGCGGGCTTTGACACGGTAAGGCTGCCTGTCGATCCCGCGCCATTCATCGTCTTTAAGGACGAGCGCCGGACAGCCGTGTACGCCATGCTGTTCGAAACGCTCGCGCGCATCGAGACGGCCGGGCTGAATGCCATCATCGACATCCATCCCAACAGCCGGCATGCGGTCTGGGGGCAGAACGCGGTGATTGCCAGCGCTGAGGCGCCCGCGTTCACCGCCGTGGAGGAGGTCATCGGCGACATGGCGGGACGCCTCAAAGGCCATACAAGCAGAGTGGCGCTGGAATTGCTGAACGAGCCCCGGCTCAAATGTAAAGGCCGCGAGCAGGCGCTCTGGCAGGAGATGGCGCAGCGTCTTGCGACGAAGGCCCGCTCAGCCAACCCTGAGCTGACGCTGATCATCACCGGGGCCTGCATCTCCACCCCAGAAGGGCTGATGGCGCTCGACCCGGCGCCGTTCGCGAAGGGTAGGACGGTCTATACCTTCCATTTCTACGAGCCGTTCAGCTTTACTCATCAAGGCGCGCAGTTCATTCCCTGGCCGGACAAATATCTGGACGGCGTACCCTGGCCGGCCCATATCCGCCCGATTAGCGAACCTGCCGCTCTGCTCGAGGTGCAGATCGAGACCCAAAACAAACTTACTTATCTGGAGCGCACCGCCGCCCGGGCAAAGGCAATGCACAATCTGGAGCGCTATTACGCCCAGAAAGCGGATCAGAGCCTCATCGATAAGCGGTTCCGCGAGGTTGCGAACTGGGCGCAAGAACACGGCATCGCGCCGCAAAGCATCTTCATTGGCGAATTTGGCGTGCTGCGGCGCGAGCAGGGCAAGCCGGGGGCATTCTGCGGCGATCGCGCGCGCTGGCTTCGCGATGTGCGCCAGACGGCGGAAAGCTATGGCTTCGCCTGGTCTTATTTCAACTATGACGGGCCGTTCGGATTGGTGAAGGAGGGGACGAGGAGCGATTTCGATCCATCCCTGCTCGCCAGCCTTGGCCTGAGGCCCTCCTGTGCGGTCAGCAGCTCTGCGGAGACCTCTGGGCAAAGCGATGCTCGAGGTACGGCCGCAATTCCGCCGAGTTGCGCTACGCTCTGTTCGGACCGGGCTGATGGACTGGCCCGGCAGCAACATTGAAGCGATTGCGAGGTGCGCTCACATAGCAAAACCGCCGGCCCTTGCGAGCCGGCGGGGTTTACTCAACGCAACGGACTGACCTGCTACGCAACGCAACTCACGCTATTACCGGCAGGGACGTGCAACTGCCACACAGCCGGTGAGAGCACCGCCGGCGGGACCGCAGCTAACGGAGGCGCTACGAGCCGACCCCCAGCTCGAATAAGCCGGGCCGTGCACCGCGCGAGTCTCACGCTGCCACGAGAAGATCGCCGAGTTGCGGGCGAAGGCCGGGATCAGAAAGCGCCTTCCGGCCGCGCGGATCGTCGCCGCACAGGCATTGTCGTAGTAGCGCTTTCTCACGGGCGGGCGGTAGCTCGGCCGGTAAGCGCCGGGCTCGCAGCGCGCATCATCGGGGTGCTGGTAGCACAGACGGCTTTGGCTCCTCGGGCGATAGCTGTCGTCATAATCGTCGCCAGCCTGTGCGGTGCCGGCTAGGGCGCAAACGGCCAACATGGCGGCGCCCACCAGGGAAAGCTTCATCATCGCAAAATCTCCATGAACGGCGTTTAAGTGCCCGGTTCGCCGTGTTCCCGGCCATTGAACTTGCGCTCAATGTAACGCGCCGAAACTGAACACGATCTGGCCGTCATGTTCATGAAGCATTTACTATTTTTTAAAGATTTCGGGCGGCAGCGGAAGGGAGCAGCGCCCCCACCACCTATTCCCCGCCGGGCCTATAGCGCAGCACCGGCTGTCGCGCGGCGCGGGTCTCGTCAAGCCTGCGACGCGGGGCAAAGATTGGTGCTTCCTTGAAGCGCTGCTTCTCGCCTTCGCGGGCGCTAACGGCCAGCTTGCGCAAAGCTTCAACGAACTGATCCAGACTGTGCCGGGATTCCGATTCCGTCGGCTCGATCAACATGGCGCCGTGAACGACGAGTGGGAAATAGACCGTCATCGGATGGAAGCCCTCGTCGATCATCGCCTTAGCGAAATCGAGCGTGGTCAACCCAGTGCCCTTGAGGAAGCTCTCATCGAACAGCACCTCATGCATGCAGGGCTGGTCGCCGAAAGGCTGGGTCATGACATCGCGCAGGCCGGCGCGGATGTAATTGGCGTTGAGCACCGCATCTTCCGATGCCTGGCGGATACCGTCGGCACCGAAGCTCAGCATGTAAGTGAGCGCGCGGGTGAACATGCCCATCTGGCCGTGGAACGCAACAAGACGGCCGAACGGCTTTGCGCCCTCGCCTTCCCCGTGGTCCTCGACCAGCACCCACTCTTCGCCCTCGCGCTTCAGGAGCGGGAGCGGCGCGAACGGAGCGAGGGCCGCGGAGAACACCACCGGCCCCGCGCCCGGCCCACCGCCGCCATGGGGCGTGGAGAAGGTTTTGTGCAGGTTGATGTGCATGGCATCGATGCCGAGATCGCCGGGGCGCACCTTGCCGGCTATGGCGTTGAAATTGGCACCGTCGCAATAAAGGTAAGCGCCCGCCTCATGCAGCGCCGCGGCGATCGCAGCGATCTCCGGCTCGAACAGTCCGCAGGTATTGGGGTTGGTGAGCATCATCGCCGCGACATCGGGCCCGAGCGCGTCGCGCACCGCGCCGATATGCACCGTGCCGTCCTTACCGGCAGCAACCGCGCGCACCCGAAAACCAAGCAGCGCCGCCGTGGCCGGATTGGTGCCGTGCGCGGAATCCGGAACCAGCACCACGCGGCGCTTATCGGCCTCGCCGCGCGCCTCGAGCGCCGCTTTGATCGCGATCATGCCGCAGAGCTCACCGTGGGCGCCGGCCTTCGGCGAAAGCGCAACCGCCGGCATGCCGGTCAGCTTCTCCAGCCAGTCGGACAGCTCCGCCATCACCTCGATGGCCCCTCGCACCGTGCGCTGGGGCTGCAGCGGATGGATGTCGCCGAAGCCGGGCAGCCGCGCCATCTTCTCGTTGAGGCGCGGATTGTGCTTCATCGTGCAGGAGCCGAGCGGAAAGATTCCGGTGTCGATGGAATAGTTCTTCTGGCTGAGGCGCACATAATGGCGCACCGCCTCGGGCTCCGAGAGACCCGGTAGGCCCATCGGCTCTTCCCGCGCCAAACCGCCGAGCCGGTTTTCGACAGCCTCCGGCTCCTCCAGGTCGACCCCGCAGGTCTCGTTGCAGCCGATCTCGAAGATCAGCGGCTCCTCAATCTCAAGGCCCCGATTGCCGGTGAACGTCGCCGGCCGCTGCGCCGCAACAAAAGAGGTCTTCGGCATGTCTGTCATGAAAGCACTTTCGTGAGGGCGCTCACATAAGAATTGCGATCATCGGGCGTCGTTAGCTCTGTTGCCGCCACAATAATGAGATCGTCAAGGTCCGAGGTATCGGGAAACAGGCGCGAGGCAGGAACACCCCCGATTACGCCTTCATCGACCAAGGCGTCGATGACTTCCGCCCCGGGCTTTGGCGTCCGAATCGTGAACTCGTTGAAGAAATGCGGGGTGATCACTTCAACACCCGGCACTTTGCCGAGCGCGTCGGCGAGCCGGGCGGCATTGGCGTGATTGATGCGGGCAAGCTTCTTGAGGCCGGCCTCTCCCAGCAGGCTCATATGGATAGTGAACGCCAGTGCGCACAGCCCCGAATTGGTACAGATGTTGGAGGTCGCCTTCTCACGGCGGATATGCTGCTCGCGGGTGGCGAGCGTCAGCACGAAGCCGCGCTTGCCGGACTCGTCCACCGTCTCGCCGCAGAGCCGGCCCGGCATCTGGCGCACGAACTTGTCGCGCGTGGCGAACAGGCCGAGATAGGGACCGCCGAAATTGAGCCCGTTGCCGATCGACTGCCCCTCGGCCACCACGATATCAGCGCCCATCGAACCCGGCGAGCGCAGCGCGCCGAAGGAGACCGCCTCCGTCACGACGACAACCAGCAGCGCGCCGTGGCTATGCGCCAGCTCGGCGATGCGGGTGAGGTCCTGCACGCCGCCGAATATGCCGGGATATTGCACAACGACGCAGGACGTGTCGCCGTCGATCACGCCAGCGAAATCCTCCAGACCGGGTTGCGGCGGCATCGCCACGACCTCATGCTCGGACCAGTGCGCCAGCGTCTCGATCACGGCGCGGTAATGCGGATGCAGCGTGCGCGACAGCACTGCCTTATTGCGCCGGGTCACGCGATGCGCCATGAACACCGCCTCGGCAGCCGCGGTCGAGCCGTCATACATCGAGGCGTTGGCGACATCCATGCCGGTGAGCAGCGCGACCTGGGTCTGGAACTCGAACAGATATTGCAACGTGCCCTGCGCGATTTCCGGCTGATAAGGTGTGTAAGCGGTCATGAACTCGGAGCGCTGGATCAGATGATCAACGCTCGCCGGCACATGATGTTTGTAGGCGCCGCAGCCGGCAAAGAACGGCACCGAGCCGGCGGGAATATTGCGGCCCGCGAGGCGGCCCATCGCGCGTTCGACGGCGATTTCGCTCTTGTGGCCGGGAAGGCCGTCGATCGAGGGCAGCAGGAATTCCGGCGGCACGGCCTTGAACAGCGCATCGATATTGGCAACGCCGACGGCCGTGAGCATAGCCTCGCGGTCCGCCTCATCATGCGGCAGATAACGCATTACTCCAAAGTCTCCAGGTAGTCCCGATAGGCTTCCGCATTCATGAGCTGATCAAGCTCGCGCGGATTGGAAATTTTCATCTTGAGAAACCAGGCGCCTTCCTCCGGCTCCTGATTGACGAGAGCGGGATTGGCAACGATTTCCTCGTTGGCCTCGACCACTTCACCGCCAACGGGTGCGTAGACCTCGCTCGCGGCCTTGACCAATTCGACGACGGCCGCCTCCTGGCCTTTGCTCAGCACCTTCCCCACCTGCGGCAGCTCGATATAGACGATGTCGCCGAGCTTTTCTTGGGCGTATTGGGTGATGCCGATCGTGCCGACGCCGTCCTCCACACGGATATATTCGTGATCACTCGTATATCTCATGTCAGCCATGGTCTTGCCTCGACGATCTCTTGCGATGGTACCGGTGGGGGACGAAGGGCATGCTCACCACGGTCGCCGGATGGGGCGTGCCGCGGATCATGATGCTGAGCGGCGTGCCGATACTGGCCGAGGCGATCTCGACATAGCCCATTGCGATCGGCCCGCCAACACTGGGCGCGAAAGACCCGCTGGTGACCCGGCCGACGCTGGTCGCGCCGCCCGCGTCGCGGATCTCGCAGCCTTCACGTGCCGGTGCACGGCCTTCGAGCTTCAGGCCGACTCTGCGGCGCTCCGGCCCTTCGGCGAGCTCACGCTGAAGCCGGTCACTACCCGGGAAGCCGCCCTTCTCGCGCCGGCTCTTACCCACCGACCAGAGCAGATCAGCCTCGGCCGGCGAGGTCGCTTCATCGATGTCATGGCCATAGAGACAGAGGCCCGCCTCGAGCCGCAGCGTATCGCGCGCACCGAGTCCGATCGGCTTGACCGCCGGATGTCCAAGAAGCTTGCGGACAAGGTTCTCCGCCTCATCGGCCGTGGAGGGAGATCTCGAAGCCGTCCTCGCCGGTATAGCCGGAGCGGCTGACATGGCATTCAATGCCGGCCAGCTGCGCGCGGCGCGCGGTCATGAAGCCGAGCTCTGCGGCCTCGGGGCAAAGCTGCGCCATGACGGACGCGGCCTGCGGCCCCTGCAACGCGATCAGCGCGCGATCATCGACCGAGGCAAGCAGCACGCCTTGCGGCACATGCGCGGCGATATGGGCGTAGTCGACGGCCTTGCGCGCGGCGTTCACAACCAGCATCAAGCGCCCGTCCTCACTCGCATCGGCGGGGCGGGTCACCATCAGATCGTCGATGATGCCGCCCGCCTCATTGGTCAGCTGGGTATAGCGCTGGCGGCCATGGCCAAGCCCAAGCACATCGCCAGGGACAAGCGCTTCGAGCGCTGCGGCGGTGGTGGCGTAATCCGGGCCGATCAGGAAGGCCTGCCCCATATGCGAGACATCGAACAGACCGGCGGCCTCGCGGGTATGAAGATGCTCTTTGATAACACCCGCGGGATAGCTCACCGGCATGTCGTAGCCAGCGAACGGCACCATCTTCGCGCCGAGCTCAAGGTGAAGAGCGTGGAGCGGCGTTCGCTTCAGGGGCATTTCGGCGGGGTTGGCGCTGGACTGCATCATTTCCGTTTCGGTTCCCGCATCGGGAGTTGGCAACTGTCCGGCGCCGTATCAACGCCCAGCCCCCTCTGTCGCGAAACCCGAAAGCTGTCAAATGTAAAATTTTTGTTGTTTATTCGGCAAGTCTTTTGGGCTTGTTCACGGCAATGGTTGTGAATTGCGCTAACAAAGAGGGGCGGCCAAGCCGCCCCCGAGGTGATTTATGCTGCAGGCTGGTGATTTCAAGCCGAGTGGACGAGCTTTAGCGGCTCCGAGGCTGCTTTGGCGACTGAGCGCAGCAGCTGTTCCTTGTCGAAGGGCTTGACGATCCAGTCAACGATCCCCGCATCCTGTCGCCATTTGCCTTGACTGTCGCGGTCCTGGCCCGACACGATGACGATCGGAAGGGTTTTCGTCTGCGCTTGTGCGTGCACTTCGCGGGCAAGATCAAGGCCATCGCCGAGCGGCAGCGTCAGATCCAGAGTCATCGCATCGTAAGTGCCGCTGATCAGCTTGCGCCGCGCCTCCGGCACGTTATGTACGATATCGGCCTGGAAGCCTTGCGTGCTGAGCAGCAGCTGGATGACCGCAGCGAGGTTGTCGTCATCCTCGCAGATCAGGATGCGCTTGGTTGATTTGTTCTGTTCGGCAGGTGTCGTCGCGGCGACCTCGGCGGGCTGGCCCTCCGGGAGGTCAACCCAGAAGGTCGAGCCGAAGCCGAGCTTGGTCTCGACCCCGATCTGGCCGCTCATGCGCTCAATGATCTGCTTGCTGATTTGCAGACCCAGGCCAGAGCCACGGGGACCGCGCACCTCGGCGTTGCCGGGCTGCGAAAATTTCTCAAACAAGTGCCCGACGGACGCCTCGTCGATGCCGGGTCCCTGATCCTTTACCCAGACGCGAATCCGAGAGCCGATCCGACCTGCCCCCACCCTGATCTGGCCGCCTTCCGGCGAATGCTTGGTAGCATTGGAGAGCAGATTGAAGAGCACCTGGATGAATCTGGCCGCATCGACATGGACGATGAGATTGGTCGCGACCGGCTCCATCACCACGTTCACGCCGAGCTTTTCGCTATAGCCGCGATGCGCCTCGATCGCCTCCTGCAGGAGAGATGCCACGTCCTCATTCTTCATCTCGAAGCGCAACTGGCCGCTCGCCATTTTGTCGATGTCGAGGATGTCGTTGACGATCGTGACCAGCCGGTCGCAATTCTTGCTGGCGATATCGATGAGGTTCTGTCCGCGCGGCGAGAGGTCTTTGCGGGCAACGGTTGACAGCAGCCCCACGGCGCCGCGGATCGAGGTGACCGGAGTGCGCAGCTCATGGCTGACCATGGAGACGAAATCGCTCTTGAGACGCTCCATCTTCTTGCGGTCGGTGATGTCCTGGTACTGGGCCACGAAATAGCTCGGGCTGCCGTCCGGGTTATGGATCAAGGACATGGCGAGCAGGACATGAACAATGTCGCCATCCTCCCGGATCAGGCTTTTCTCCACTTTGTAAGATTGAATCCTGCCCGCAAGAAGCTGGCGCACATTCTCAAGATCAATCTCCACATCATCGGGGTCGGTCACATCTTCAGGGTGCTTGCCTTGAAGCTGCTCGGCCGTATAGCCGAGGAGATCGCCGAAGGCGTCATTGACCTTGAGAAAGCGGCCGCCGATATCGATGAGCGCCATGCCGTTGGGGGCATCCTCCATCGCGCCGCGAAACAGCTCTTCGCGCGCTTTAAGGTCGTCCTGCTGCTGCTTATGCAGGGTGATGTCCTCAGCAACAATAAGGAAGCCGGTCGCCTCGCCCTGAGCATCACGCAAAGGCGTGATAGAGAGCTGCGCGGTAAACCGTTCGCCACTGCGGCGAATGCAGGTCCATTCCTGTTGGCTGGAGCCTTGGAGAATGGCTGCGTAGGTGAGGACGCTGAAGTTCGGCTCGGTGATTGCACCGAGCTCGGCGCTGATATGCTCCGCCCGCTCGGCAAGCTCGCTCGCGTCCAGCCAAAGCAGCGGGGTTTCCTTGCCGATCATTGCTTCGGCCGAATAGCCAAGCTCGCGCTCCGCCGCGGGGTTGAACGCCAGCACCTTACCTTTGCTGTCGGTCGCCACGATCATATAGGCGGCGCTGTTCAGGATCGCGGCATTGAGACGATAGGACCGCGCAAGCTCAGCTTTCTGCTCCAGAATCTGGTTACGCTGCTCGTGGATTTTGCGCTCGAGCGCAGAATGCTCCACGGCCGAGACGATGGCGCTTTGCATAAGCGATGGGGTAACCGCAGTCTTGACCAGGTAATTCTGCGCGCCCAGCTTCATCGCCTGCACGGCGATTGTCTCGTTGCCGAGACCCGTCAGCATGATTACAGGCAAGAAAGCATCGATGGCGTGAACGCGTTTGAGGACTTCAAGGCCGTTAAGACCCGGCAGCGAGTAATCGAGTAGAACGCAGTCGGGACGTTCGTCTTTGATGATGGCAAGACCAGCCTCGCCGTCGCCTGCCTCGATGCAGCGATGGCGCTCATCGGCCTTTTTCAGCGCCCGGACGTAAGCCTCGCGGTCATCAGCGTTGTCGTCGACGACCAGGATTTTGTAGGCCGCCGGCGAGCGCACCTCATTGCGCGAGCGGGCGTAGAGAATCGCATTGTTGACGGCCTGGTGCAGCGCTTCCGGAGAGACCACGGATTTGCGCAGATATTCCTGGCCCTCAGCCCGTATCAACTCCAGCGTATCAAAGTCGACGTCCTCGCCCGTGAGCATCACGATCGGAAGGCTGGGATAGCGCGCATGGATACGGTTCCAGGTCGCGGAGCTGCCTTGACCGGGCAAACCATAGTCGAGCAGAACGCAATCGGGCCGCATTTTCTCGATCGCCGCCAGACCTTCATCGCCCGTGGCTGCGCAGGTCACGGAATAGCCGCCATTTGAAGCGCCCATCAGCATGCTCTCGAAGAGCTTGCAGTCCTCTTCATTGTTCTCGATCAGGACCACGGAGCGTTTCATGCATATCCTCCCTTTTGTTGCGCGCTTGGGAGGAGAGCAACACCGAACCAATAGTCCGTCATTGTCTGAATAGTCCTCGCAAGTCTTTCGAAATTTACGGGCTTCTGAATGAAGGTGCTGGCGCCGAGCGCATAGCAGGTGTCGACATCGCCGTCGTTGCTGGACGTGGTCAGGATGACGACCGGGATCGATTTCAAGGCTTCCTCGGCCTTGATGATCTCGAGCAGGCGGCGACCATCCATGCCTGGCATGTTCAAATCGAGCACGATCAGGTCGGCCTGCGGGTCGGACAAGGCCGCGTATTTGCCCTCCCGGTGCAGGAACGTCAGGGCTTCCTGGCCGCTTCGGCACCAGGAGATCGGCCTGAGGAGGTGCGCTCTGCGGAAGCTTCGCTCCGTCGCTTCGTAGTCGTCCTCGTTGTCCTCGACGACGAGAATGTAGGGCAAATTGGTCATCGCCTTCCCGCCTCCTCGGCGGCGTTAATGGTGAAGTAGAAGGTCGTGCCTTCCCCCACCTCCGACTCCAGCCAAATGCGGCCGTTGTGACGGTCGATGATCTTCTGCACGAAGGTCAATCCGACGCCGGTGCCCTTCACCGAGTCGTCCTCTTCGTTAAGGCGCTTGAAAATCCGAAAAATTTCCGCGTGGAACTCCTTCGGAATGCCTATGCCGTTATCGCGGACATAGAAAACCTCTTCATCCGAAGCCTCGGGCACCAGCGCCGCCATCGAAACGCAACCGATCTCGACGCGTTTATTGGGCTTGTTGTTGTATTTGATCGCGTTGCTGATGAGGTTGCGGAATACCTCGGTGATGCGCGGCCGGTCGCAGACGATGGTGGGCAAGGGGACCGGAATTACGATCTCAACCTTCTGCTCCTGGATCGTGCTTTCCCTCATGGCGAGAATGTCCCTGATCACCTCATTCAGGTCGGTCGCCTGCACGGCCAGCCGCTGACGGCCGAGACGCGAGAAATAGAGCAGATCCTCAATCAGCCGCTCCATGCGCTGGCACAGAAACACCATGCGATCGAGGCGCTTTATGCCTTTTTCGTCGAGAACGTTTCCACAATCCTCCTTGAGGAACATCGCATTGTTGGCGACACCGCGAAGCGGCTCCTTCAGATCGTGGCTGGCGATATAGGCGAAGTCGTCGAGCTCCTGATTGCTGCGCGCCAGATCGGCGGTAAATGCCTGTTTTTGTTGCTCCAGCGCCTTGCGCACTGAGATATCCCTGACAAGCCCGGCGAACACCCGCTTGCCGTGGACATGCATCTCGCTGACACCCAGCTCGATGGGAAAGATGATGCCGTCCTTGCGCCGCGCCAGCATCTCGCGTCCGGGCACGCCAATGATCTTCGGAGCGCCGCCACCGAGGTAGTGCGAGATGTACTGATCGTGCACGGCAGCATCGCGCGCGACCATCACCTTGCTCACATTCTGACCAAGCAGCTCCTCCGGCTTATAGCCGAACATGTGCTCGACGGCGCGGTTGACCTGCAAGATAGTTCCCCGCTCGTCGATGGTGATCAGCCCGTCGACGATATTGTCCATCAGCAGTTCCAGGAAGATCTTGTTGGCTTCCTGCTGCTTGCGCTCGGTGATGTCGTGAATAATGCCAACGTAGGCATGATCGTCCGCCAGGTCCGTTGCCGTTACTCCGAGGCTGATTGGAAAAACTGTGCCGTCCTTGCGCCGCGCCGATACCTCGCGGCCGATCCCTATAATCTTGGCGATGCCTGTGCGTTCATAGTTCTCGAGGTAGCTGTCGTGCTCGGAATGATAGGGCTCCGGCATCAACATTTTCACATTGTGTCCGATCACCTCTTCTGGCGCGTAGCCGAAGATCCTCGCGGCGGCGGGATTGAAGCTGCGAACCGTTCCCTGTGCGTCGATGGTGATGACTCCATCGATCATCGTGTTCATGACGGCGCGCAGAGTCCTGGCATCCATAGTTGTCATCGGCTACCTCGGTCCGACCGACCGGCCGCGCTCTCTTAAGAAGCGCAGACGGGGCGGTGACCTTCATTGAGTAACCGATCGCGTTTAACGGCCCATTGCAGATGTCGATCCAATTCGGCGGATATCCCAAGAAGAAATCCCCTTATAATTACATTCTGCATGGGAATATCTATTTTGGGTCGTTCTAGATTTATTTTTCTAACGATTTTGAAGCCACTACCCCTAGCTGTTGTGCATTGCTGATTTCGGCACGTATGGTGACAAAAATTTAATCATATGGCGTCATGCCGCAGGAACTTGATTGTTTCGCCGCTTCGTCTTAACTCACCGTCACCACCGTGCACCTAGAATTGAGCATAGCCGTTGGCCTAAGAGCGCCTGGCGGCTATCGCGACGGGTTGCATTTGACGTTCAGGTCACAAACACCGCGATTTTTGTTTACCGAGACCCGGTTCGCAGCGCTCGCTTGCGGGCCGATCCGACAGGAGTTGCTTGCGTGGTGCGTGTTGGAGAACTGCATTCGCCATGAGACCGACGTGAACCACCGATCGCCGGGGCGACGGTCATCAAAATTTCCGGGAAAGCGCCGGATGAAGGCCGCAACGGAAACGATCCTAAAGCGCTTCCCTATGAATTTGGCATATCTCGTGAACGTTGAGCGCGATGGGCTCGTCTCACGCTAAGCGTTCAACGCAATCGTGCTGAAAGGAACATCAATGCCCGCTCTGTCACGGATCATGTATGTGGATGACGATCCTGACCTGCGCGCGATCGCCGAAATCTCACTCCGCGATCTCGGCGGCTTCGCTGTGGAGCTCTGCGGAAGCGGAGAGGAAGCTTTGCGGAAAGCGGCGGATTTCAAGCCGCAGATCGTCCTGCTCGACGTCATGATGCCGGGAATGGATGGCATCGAGACGTTCAAACGCCTGCACGAGCTGCCGCAGACGGCCGATACGCCGATCGTGTTCGTCAGCGCCAGAGTGCAGAGCCACGAAGTCCATGCCTATCTCGCACTCGGCGCGGCCGGCGTTATTCCCAAGCCGTTCGATCCGCTGCAGCTCGGCGAACAGGCGCAAGCTCTTTGGAGCGAGTATCACGAGACGCTCGGCACCCCAACCGAACGCGGCGAGATGCAAGCCATTGCCCACGCGATGTGAACGGGAGAGCTTCGGAATCGTTGCAAGATCAATTAAGCCGGAAACGGCGCACCGCCGCTCTGTGACGTACGGCCACAATCCCCGCGCAAGCGGAAATCAGCACACCGCACGACTTTTCGCCTTTACTGGATCCCCGCTTTCGCGGAGATGACAGCGCCATGTGGAGTCTTCACCTAAACCGGTCCCGCGCCGTTTAGCTCGCGCCGGGTGCGTGCCGGTCGAAGGCGATGATGATCCGGTAGCTGCGCGGCGAGGTGCCGGCGACCACAGGCACCACGACCTCCCGAGTGACGGAGAAGTAGCCCGCGGTCTGGTCCGGCGTGATGGTGACCGGTACTTTCACGTTTTCCGCCTTCAGCGTGTTACGGCCACTGTCCGTTATCGTCACCTTGATCGGAAGCGTCACCGTGCCCGGTTTGCCCTGTGGACCAAGCAATACACGGCCCGCGAAGCCGAATTTTACCGAAAGTCCGCCGCCGATCGATTGGGCACATTCGCGCGCTGTCTTCGTGATCTCGCCGCGATGGATGACGGAAAGGCTGTCATTGTTGCCGCCTTTGGCCATGAAGGTGATATTGCCGTCACCGGGGCCAACCGCAACGGTTGGACATTCGCTGCCCGGGGCCGTGATATCGACCTGCCCGCCCGCGTCGGTTTGGGCCGCAGTCAGCAGGTTGCCTTCCGACACCTTCTGGGTCGTCTCGGGCTGCTTTCCGCCGCCGAAAATGCCGCCGCTGAAAGATGACGTCAGCGTCGAGACGCCGCAGCCGCCGAGCGCGAGTCCCGAAACCAATATGATGCCTGCCGTGAACGCACGACGCAGCGCATGTGTTGCCATTCCCCGTTACCCCGTCCCAAGGTTTAAAACCCTGGTTCTTTCCTTTCCCTCAGCCCAACTAGCGTTGGATTGCGGACACTGTGTGACATGCTTATTGTTGGCTAGGAAAGATTTTTGCTACAACCGAGCTAAAGCCAACCCTTCCAAGCGTCGCGCCGGGATGCCGCGTGGATTTGCATCTTGGCAGCGACGGCTTTCCCTTTCAACTAGCAAGGCTCGTTTTTCATGACCGATGTGATCGAGTGCAACAGCGGCGAGCCTGGAGCGGTTAAACCGCCTCTCACGATCCTGCTTTCCGCGCCGCGCGGCTTCTGCGCCGGTGTCGACCGGGCCATCCAGATCGTGGAAATGGCATTGCAGCGATTTGGCCCGCCCGTCTACGTGCGCCATGAGATCGTCCACAACCGGACTGTGGTGGAGAGTCTTGAAGCAAAGGGGGCGGTGTTCGTCGAAGAGCTGGACGAAATCCCCGATGGCGATGCGCCAGTGGTGTTCTCGGCTCATGGCGTGCCCAAAGCCGTGCCTGCCGAGGCAAGCCGCCGCAGGCTGTTCCATCTCGATGCCACCTGTCCACTGGTGTCCAAGGTGCACGTCGAGGTGGAGAGGCACTTCACCCAAGGGCGGGAGGTAATCCTGATCGGGCATGCGCGCCACCCGGAAGTGCTCGGCACCATGGGCCAGCTGCCGGAGGGCGCGGTCAAGCTGGTCGAAACCGTCGCCGACGCCGAAAGCTTCGTGCCGCGCGATCCGGAGAAGCTGGCTTATGTCACCCAGACTACGCTCTCGGTCGATGACACGCGCGCCGTCGTCGAAGTGCTGCGGCGCCGCTTCCCCCAGATCCATGGTCCACACAAGAACGACATCTGCTATGCCACCACGAACCGTCAGAGCGCGGTGAAGGTGATCGCCGAGCGCGCCGACCTCGTTCTCGTGGTCGGGGCGCCGAACAGTTCCAACTCCGTGCGGCTCGTCGAGGTTGCCGAGCGAGCCGGCTGCCGCGCCGCGTTTCTGGTGCAGACGCCCGCCGCGATTCCGTGGGAGCACATCAACGCGCCGCGCGTGCTCGGGCTGACGGCCGGCGCCTCGGCTCCCGAACATCTGGTCCAAGGCATCATCGACGCCTTCCGGGAGCGGTTCGACGTCAAGATCGAGACCGTGACCACGGCGTCTGAGAACGTCACTTTCAAACTGCCCCGCGCCCTCCAGGACAGCGCCGCCTGAGCCCTCATGGCCGTCTACACCGAAGTCTCCGATGAAGAGCTGATGGCGCTCCTGGCGCGCTACGACATCGGCGCGCTGCTCTCGTTCAAGGGCATTGCCGAGGGCGTCGAGAACAGCAACTACCTGCTCACGACGGAGAAAAGCCACTACATTCTCACGCTTTACGAAAAGCGCGTGCGCCGCGAAGACCTGCCGTTCTTCCTCGGCCTGATGGAGCATCTGGCGAGCCGCGGCCTGCCCTGCCCCACGCCGGTTCACGACAGTTCGGGCATCGTGCTTCAGGAGCTCGCCGGCCGGCCGGCAGCCATCATCAGCTTCCTCAATGGCTATTCCGTGCGCCGGCCCCGTGTTACGCATTGCGCACCCGTCGGCGCCGCGCTTGCCGATCTGCATCTGGCCGGCGCGGATTTCAGCCTCAAACGCAACAATGCGCTGTCGCTCGCGGGCTGGCGCCAGCTCGCCGAGGCGACCGCCGACAAGGCCGACACCGTCACCCCCGGCCTTGCCGAAGAGATTGCCGCCGAGCTGCGTTATCTGGAGGAGGTCTGGCCCGCTGACCTGCCGGCCGGTGTCATCCATGCCGATCTGTTCCCGGACAACGTGTTTTTTCGCGGCGAGGCGATGTCCGGCCTAATAGACTTCTATTTCGCGTGCAACGACCTCTTTGCCTATGACCTTGCCGTTTGCCTCAACGCCTGGTGCTTCGAGGAGCCGAACGCCATCAACGTCACCAAAGCGCGCGCGCTGATACGCGGCTACACCGTGCGGCGCCCCTTGAGCGAGGGGGAAATCAGCGCACTGCCGATCCTTGCGCGGGGGGCAGCGCTGCGTTTCCTGCTCACACGTCTTTACGACTGGTTCAACACCAGCGAGAGCGCGCTCGTGAAGCCGAAAGACCCGCTGGAATACCGCCGTAAGCTGCGATTTCACCAGTTGGTGCGCTCCGTCGGCGATTACGGAGTGTGAGGAATATGGCGGGGAAGGACAAAGCACCGGTGGTGATCTATAGCGACGGCGCCTGCTCGGGCAATCCCGGGCCGGGTGGCTGGGGTGCGCTGCTGATTTACGGCAATCACCGCAAGGAGCTGAAAGGCGGCGAGGCGCTCACAACCAACAACCGCATGGAGCTGCGCGCTGCGACCGAGGCTCTGGACGCGCTAACGCGGCCCTGCACTATCGAGGTGCACACCAACTCGCAATATGTCCGCAACGGCATCATGCAGTGGATTCACCGCTGGAAGGCGAATGGCTGGCGCACGGCAGGCAAGGACCCGGTGAAGAACGAGGATCTCTGGCGGCGGCTGGACGAGGCAAGCCAGCGGCATCAGATCACCTGGCATTGGGTGAAGGGTCATGCCGGCCATGAGGAGAACGAGCGCGCCGATGCGCTCGCGCGCGAAGGCATGAAGCCATTCTTGAAGAAGAAGACCAAAGCTTCTGCTCCGATTGGGGATGAATCGGGCGAAGAACCAGCGGGCGGAAGCTGAACCCTAAAGCAGTAGCCCCGATGGAGCGAAGCGTAATCCGGGATAAGATTAGTAAATATTCCACTTAACCGGGGCAAGCACGAGCTGGCGAGCGATGCGATCTCCAAGAACCATGATGAATTCCGCGCGTGCTGCTGTTGAACCCGGATTTCGCTTCGCTCCATCCGGGCTACCCGCTACCCGCGAATAAGAAGCGAAGTTTAGCGGTATCGGCTCTTGGCCGATACCAAACGACAGATGCCGCAATATCAAAGCGCCTCCAGCAGGGCCTCTGCCGCGCTTTTCTCGGCCTTGCTCGGCACATCCTCGACATTCAGGAGCTTGACGATCCCGTCCTCGATCAGCATCGCATAGCGCTTCGAACGCAGGCCAAGACCGGCGGCCGAGCCGTCGTGCTCCAGACCAAGCGCGCGCGCGAAATCGGCGTTGCCGTCCGCGAGAAACAGGATCTTATCGTCCGCACCCGTCGATCTTGCCCAGGCATCGAGCACGAACACATCGTTCACCGCCGTGCAGGCGATGGTGTCGATCCCTTTGGCTTTGAAGCTGTCGGCGCTCGTCAGAAAGCCGGGCAAATGGCTGTTGCTGCAGGTGGGCGTGAAAGCCCCGGGCACGGCGAACAGCACGACCCGCTTGCCTGCAAAGATATCGTCCGTGGTTCTGACGGCGGTGCCCGAGGGTGTCATAATGCGAAAGGTCGCGTCGGGCAGGCGGCTTCCAATGGCAACAGCCATGGCAAATCTCCCTATTTGGCTGCCGAACCGGCCGCCCAGATGTCCAACATGCCACAATCCGCGCGCATCATTTCACGGGCGAGGTGCTTTCGCAACTGCCCTGGTCAGAGACAGTGGTGAAGGTCAGCGGCTTCTCCTGGAGGGCGGGAACGCCCTCTGCTGGCAGGAAAAAAAGGTAGGTGGCGCGGCCGGGGCTGGTCACCTCCTCCGGCGCGGGCGCGCCAAGCCCGGCCTCCGGGGGCGCCTCGACCATCAGGTCGCGGCCTTCCACACGGGGATCGAAGGCAGTTTCGACGCGCAGCGCCGGCCCATCGGCCGCTTTGGTGAGCGTCGCCGAAACGAAACGATGCGGGCAGGCAGTCCCCGGCTCCTGCTTGCGCGGCACGCGCGCGAGCGTAGCGAGAACCGCCGCGCGGTCGCTGCCCTTTACCGGCCTATCCATATCGAGGCTGAGCTGCGCCTCGACGGGCATGCAGATGTCCTTGCAGATACCATAGGCGATGGCGAGATTGAGGCTTACCGGCTTCTCTTCAGCGTCGGGCGTGACCAGCACAGGCAGCACCAGGCGGCTCTTATAGCCGATCGAGGTCCCCTCGATTTCGCGGAAGCGGACCGGGGCCGGCCATAGCACCTCGGCCGCCTTGAGGTTGGCCGATTCATCCCATGAGAATGAGGGTGGAATGCCCTCGCCGGGGGTGCGCCAATAGGTTTTCCAGCCCGGCTCGAGCAGGATTTCAATGGCGGCGACAGAGCGGGTTTGCCCGTCCCGCTCAACCGTCCCGGCGGTCAGGAGACGGATGCGCGTATGCGGCGCTTCATAGGTCAAAGGCGGCGCGCCGGTTTGGGCTGCGCTTGGCAGGGCACCGCTGCAGGCCAGCGCCATCAAGAATGCGCCACAGCATGAAACTCGCAGGAGCCGAAAGACGTTCAACCGATGCATAATGACCCGTTAGCTGATTCCCTTAGTCAATTAAGGAGAATAAACATATCCGTCGCGTTTTCGGGTTGGTTTGTCCGGGGGAAAGGGCTTGCCGCCGGACTAAGTCTCTTCACAGAGCCCGTTCGAACCGGGTAATCTACGGATCATGACCCAAAGTGAGCTCCACGACGATGCCCGAGAAGGCAATGGCTATCTGGATGGCCAGCTTCTGCTTGCCATGCCTGCCATGGTTGACCCGCGTTTTGCCCGTGCGGTGATCTACATGTGCGCTCACTCCCCCGATGGAGCGATGGGGATCGTCCTCAATCAGCGGGCGCCCCACATCACCTTCCCCAAGCTCCTTGAGCAGCTCGACATCGAGATTCCGTCAAGCGGTGCCATTACCCTGCCGCTGGACAAGATGGCGGTGCATTTTGGCGGGCCGGTGGAAACCGGGCGCGGCTTTGTGCTGCATACGTCGGATTATTATGTCGCCGACAGCACGCTGCCGATCGACGAGAGCGTTTGCCTGACCGCCACAATCGATATTCTGCGCGCCATCGCCTCCGGCTCCGGCCCGACGCGCTCACTTCTGGCGCTCGGCTATGCGGGATGGGCGCCGGGGCAGCTCGAGAGCGAGATCCATGCCAATGGCTGGCTCACCTGTCCGGCCGATGTCGACATCATCTTCGACAACAACCTCGACGCCATGTATGAGCGGGCGCTTGCCAAGCTCGGCGTCCACCCCTCCTTCCTGGTGAATGACGCCGGTCACGCCTGATATGGCGTGCGGGAAGTCCCACCCTGGTTAGAACACAGCATGAGTCCGCCCGCCGACATTCATCACACCAGCTTTGTGCTTGCCGTTCCCGACGCCGTCGAAACGGCCGGGTGGTGGGTCGATGTGATGGGCTTCAGCAAGACATTTGAAATCGAGGGCTGGGTCTTCGTTTCGCGCGGCATCTGCCATCTCCGGCTTGGCAGCTGCCCGGACGCATTGTCGCCACGAGGCCTCGGGGATCATGCCTATTTCGGCTATATCGAATTGGACGGCATTGACGCCTATCACGCGGCGATCAGCGGCAGGGGCGCTCGCATCCGCTTCCCACCGAGGGATCAGCCGTGGGGCATGCGCGAGATGGCCATCGAGACGCCGGACGGTCACCGCATCATGTTCGCCGAAAGAGTTAAGAGGTAAGTCACTGCTCGTGGCGACGGCGGGCAACTCCGTCGTGACCCGCAATCAGCTCGACTGGCTGCGTCGGCGGCGCTCCCGCGGGGGTTGCGGTTCGCCCGGGTAGCCGGCGACGGTCTCGGCCTCCTCTCCAGGCGTGGGCCGGCGGATGGGACGTTCTACCTGCGACAGGCGGCTGCGCAGCACTTGCGGGTCATCTTCCGTTATCGGCATTCCCACGCCGTCAGTGCGGGCAGCCTCCGCTGTTGCGGCTTCGAATCTGCGCGCCGCGATATCCGCCTTGCGCAGCGCCTGTTTGCTGGACAACGAACGGAACGCCCCAGAGATCGAGGCGGCGGCCTTGTCCTTCTTCTGCGCTGACGAGCGGGCGAAACGGCTGAGGCGGCGGAAAAGCCCGAGCTTGTGCTTCTTCGGCGGTGCGAACCGTTCATCCGTACTGGTCAGAGCCGGCAGCCCGGAGCGGATTTCCCCCTCAGCGACCTCGGCATGCGCCGCCGGCATCTCCTCCGGTTCGACACGGCCGGGAGGTGAAGGAACATCCTTCCTCTTCTTTTTCTCGCGCTTCTCTTCGCGCTTGGTGTTGCGGGCGAGCGCATTGAGCAGGTTCATCACCTCGCGCTCGCTCATCGGCTCGCCAAAGTAGAAGCCTTGCGCATATTCACAGCCGAGCGCGCGCAGGTAAGCAACATCGTCCTCGCGCTCGATGCCGACCGCCACCACGTCCTTGCCGAGCTCGCGGGCCATGGCGAGAGCGGCGCGCAGGATCACCGCGCCGGATTTGTTGTCATTGCCGTGCATGACCAGCGAGCGATCGATCTTGATGGTATCGACGGCGAGGCGATGCAGATAGGCGAGCGAGGAGTAGCCGGCGCCGAATTCGTCGAGCGACAGGCCGGCCCCTAAACCTTTCATCCAGTCGAGAATTTCGATGGCCTGCTCGGGGTTCTCCATGATCAGCGATTCGGTCACTTCGAGCCTGAGGCACCCCTTTGGCACGCTCTCCCGGCCGATGATCAGGCGCAGATCCTGCACGAGCTCCTGTTTGAAGAGATGGCGCGATGAGATGTTGATGGAGACGAACAGCGGGTCCTCGGCGCGCAGCAAAGTGCGATGCCAGCGGGCGACCTGGCGCACGCCGCGCTCCATGACGTAGCTCGACAGTTCAGTGATGAAGCCGGTCTCCTCGGCCACGGGCATGAACTCGGCGGCGGGCAGGGTGCCGAGCTTGGGATGCTCCCAGCGCACCAGCGCCTCGAATCCGGCGAGCTGCTCGTCGCCGAGCCGCATCACGGGCTGATAGTAGACGCGGATCTGCCGCTTTTCGATGGCCTGCTTCAGCTCGGTCTCAATACCCTCGCGCTCGTCCCGCTCGCCGCGCATCTCCGGCTTGTGGAGCTCGATGCGGTCAGCGCCAGAGCGCTTGGCACGGTACATCGCCGTTTCCGACTCGCGCAGCAGGTCTGCGGGTGAGGATTGCTGGCCATCATAAACCGCGATGCCGATCGAGCCGGTCAGCACCACGTCGCGCCCAGCGATCTTCATCGGGGCGCGCAGGGAGCGGCGCACGCGCTCGGCAAGGAGGGCGATATGGCGCGGCTCGGTCTCGGCCGAGAGCAGGACGCCAAACTGCTCGCCGCCAATGCGCGCCAGGGTGTCCTGCGGGCCGAGGTGACGGGCAAGGCGGCGGGAAATGGTGAGCAGCATCGAATCGGAGACGGTGAAATCGGCGGTACGGCTCAGCGTCTTGAAAGTGTCGATATCGATGAACAGGATCGTCGGCTTCGAGCCGTCCTCAGCGGCGCGCGCGACGGCGCAATAGACGCGGTCGAGGAACAGCTCGCGGTTCGGCAGACCGGTCAGGCTATCATGAATGGCGTTATGCAGGAGACGTTCCTGGGCGCGCTTCTGCGCGGTGATGTCGCGAAGCAGGCCCGCGCAGCGCAGCGTGCGGCTCTGGCGTGAGGCAACGGCCTGGGCGCGCAGCTCATACCAGAGATAGCTGCCATCGGCGCGGCGCATGCGGAAATCAGTCGTGATGTCGCCGCCCTGGCGCTCGCGGATGGTCCACAGGATCAGCCGCATTCGCTCCCGGTCGGAGGCATGGAGATGCTGCAGCCAGTCCTCGACATTGCCGCGCACGGTGCCAGCTGGATGGCCGAGCGAGGCGTCGATCTCCGGGCCGACGAAAATATCGTCGCGCCGCGTATTCCATTCCCACACCGAAGCTCCTGAAGCTTCTAGCGCAAGCACCCGCAACTGGAACTGGCCGGCGTCCTCGCCATAAATCGGATCGACGTTGTGAAAGGCATATTGCGTGACGGTGAAGGAGAGCAGGCCGACGATCAGCACGAGCCCGGCATCCAGCGCCGGCACCACGACGTCGCCGGACAGTTTACCTAGGATGGCCACCGCGACGCCGAACGTCCAGACCAGGAACAGGAGCCACGTTGGCAGCAGCGACAGCGCTCGCTCCTGTCCTCGGAGCGCAAAAAAGGTGAGCAGCAAACTGCCAATCGCCGTGATCGGCAGATAGGAGAGGCGCGCAAGCCCCGCCGCAAGCTTGGAATCGATCACCGACAGGCCGACGAGGCCGAGCTGGGCGGCCACCCATCCTGCGAACAGCACGGCGAAAAATGTATGCCACAGCCTCAGCCGCAAGAACACATAGAGGAACAGCACCATGCTGGCTGCGACGGCGGCTTCGGTCGCGGCCCGGTAGGAGGCGTTATCTTCCGGGGAAAGCTTGAACAGCTTGTGCCAGAAGCCGAAATCGACGCACAGATAAGCGACCACACTCCAGGCGACGAGGGCCGCGGCGGGAAACAGCGTCTTATGATTGGCGCCGAAAATCGCGGTGAGATAGAGCGCTAGCACGCCGGCTATGCCGAGCAGGATACCGTTGAACAGCGTCAGATCGACGGTCTTACGGCCCAGTGTCGACGGGTTGGCGAGATAAAGCCTGGGAAAATCTGGGGAACTCAGCTCGACGATGTAGGTCACCGTCGATCCGGGCTCCAGCACCAGGCGGAAGATGTCGGAATAGTCGCTTTGGACGCGCTCCGGACGAAAGCCCAGCGACACGGTGACATTGGCGATGCGCGGCGCGTCGAGATCCGGCCAGATCACCTTCGAGCCGATGAGGTCGTAACGCTGTGCCATCAGCCAGAGCGAGACCGTCTGGTCCGTGGGGTTGTTCAGCGCGAACACCACCCAGTTCGGATTGGTGCCCTCGGTCTTAGCGGAAACCGACATCCGCCCGGCAACGCCATCGGGACCCGGCGCGGTTTCGACGCTGAGGTGATCGCCGCGCCCTTCGTAGAGCTCACCCAGCAGGGAAATATCGATACGCTCCTGATCGGGGCCGATGACGATCGCCTCGACAGCGCGGGCCGGCGAGGCGCCGACGAGAACATAGCAGAATACGAGCAGGACGATGCAGGGCAACACGGCCCGCAAAGCGGACGCTGCCCGGAGCAGGCCGGCCCGGTGGACGAAGTCCCTCGTCCAAGAGGTAGTTGCCATAACTACGGCCCCCTGCCTGTCTCGCCTGACGCCATCAGCCGCGTATGTCGCCCTCGACCACCCCAAAAAGCAGGTGGTCCTGCCATATTCCATTGATGCGCAGATATTCCCGCGCCAGCCCCTCATATTTGAAGCCGCAGTTTTCCAGAAGCTTGCGTGACGGCTCGTTGCTGGGAAGACATGCGGCCTCCAGCCGGTGGAAGCCGAGCGTGTGGAACACGAAAGGAATGATCGCGCCCAAAGATGAGGTCATCAGCCCGCGGCGCGCATAAGGCTTGCCGATCCAATAGCCGACCGAAATCGATTGGCTCACCCCGCGCCGCGCATTGCTGAGCGTAATGCCTCCCACGAGCTTCGAATTATCTGCCCTGAAGATGAAGAAGGCATAGCCCAATCCCTCGCGCATGTCGCGCTGGTAATAGCGAAGGCGCCGCCGGAAGGCGGAGCGGGAGAGCTCATCATGCGCCCATTCCGGCTCCCAGGGTTTGAGGAACGCCTCGCTCATGCCCCTCAGCGCCGCCCATTCGGCATGGTCGGCCATCTGCGGTGGCCGCATGAACACCCGCTCCCCGCGCACAACTGGACCCCCATCGACCAGAGGCACTGAGCGCAGAAAAGCCATGTCCTCAATCTCCCGGAGTCAATGCACCATGGTGCGGGCCGCGCTTTGCGCAATAGCGGACTGCAACCTCTCCGATACACCTTTTGGGCCGACGCTCGCCGTCACCGGCTGAGGGGCGATCAGAAAACCCGCGCCGAGTGCACCGACATCGGCACTCGTCACGTTTTCAATTCGCCCGATCAACTCGGCGGTCTCCAGCGGATGGCCGAACAGCAGCGTGTCGCGCGCGATCTGCGAGGCGCGCGCCTCCGAACTTTCGAGACTCATTAAGAGCGAGGCCTTCAGCTGTGCCTTCGCCCGCGCAAGCTCGCTCTCGTCCGGGCCGTCGGTCGCGACCTTGTACAGCTCACCCATGATAACACCGACCAGCTCCTCTACCTGGTTCGGTCCCGTGGCGGCATGCATGCCGAACAGACCGCTGTCGGAGAACCCCCAGGCAAAGGCGTGAATATCATAGCATAGTCCACGCCGCTCCCGCGCTTCCTGAAACAGCCGCGAAGACATACCCCCGCCGAGCAGCACGGAATAGACCAGCGCTGTGAAATAAGCATCGGCCCGGAAGGATGGCCCCTCGAAGGCGATAACGATGTGACTTTGCTCAAAGCGGCGCGACAGGCTCCTGTGTCCCCCGCCATAACGCGCCGGCTCGAAGGACCGTTCCCCACTGACAGACAGGTCGGCGAACAGCGCCTCGGCGCGGCGGACGATGTCGTCATGGTCGGTGGCGCCGGCCGCACCCAGCACCATGCGCGGCGTCGAATAGGCCGCATTGCGGTAGGCGATGAGGCCGTCACGCGACATGGTGCGCACGCTGGTCGGCGTGCCGAGAATCGTGCGCCCGAGCGGCTGGCCGGGAAAGGCGGCTTCCTGCGCCAGCTCGAAAACGAGGTCGTCGGGCGCGTCCTGCACCGAGGCGATCTCCTGCAGGATCACCTCTTTCTCCCTGGCGAAGTCTTCCTCGGCGAAGGAGGGGTTCTGCAGGATATCAGCCAAAATATCGAGAGCCAGGGGCACGTTCTCCTTGAGCACCCGCGCGAAATAGTCCGTGGTCTCGAAACTGGTGAGCGCGTTCAGTCCGCCGCCGACGGCCTCGATCTCTTCGGCGATCTGGCGTGCCGAGCGCGTGGTTGTGCCTTTGAAGGCCATATGTTCCAGCATGTGGGCAAGGCCATGCTCATGCGGTAGCTCGGCGCGCGCACCGGTTGCGACCCACATGCCCAGAGAGGTCGTCTCCAGATGCGGCATCTGCTGCGTCACGACGCGCAGGCCATTCGGCAAGGTGGTGGTCTGGATGCTCATGAAGCGTGCACGGTTGCGAGGCTGGAGTGCGCGGCAATGAAGCTGCGGATAGCGACCGGGTCGGCATCAACCGTACTCGACGTTTCGCGGCCGGATAGTGCGGCCTGAAGGCGCTGCGGAATTTGAGGCTGCCGGCCGGTTGCCGCTTCAATGGCGCCCGGAAATTTCGCCGGATGCGCGGTCGATAGCACGATCATGGGCACCGATGGCCTGCCTTTCAGCTTGGCAGCGGCAGAGAGAGCAACGGCCGTATGCGGGTCGGCGAGATAATGGCTCGACCGATCGAAGGCGGCGATCGTCTTGGCCGTCTCATCCTCGTCCACCCGCGCGGAATCAAAAACACTGCGGATGGCTTTCAGTTCGGCATCGGACAGGGCAAAACTCCCGCTCGCGGCAAAATAATCCATCAATTCCCTAACGCGCGCGGCATCGCGGCCTGCCGCCTCGAACAGGAGGCGCTCGAAATTGCTGGATAGTTGAATATCCATGCTCGGACTGGCCGTGGCGACCACCGGCCGTGTCTCATAGCGTCCCGTCGCGAGCGTCCGTGCAAGGATATCGTTCGAATTGGTGGCGATAATAAGCCGCTCGATGGGCAAGCCCATTTTCAAGGCAACAAAGCCGGCGAAGACGTCGCCGAAATTGCCGGTCGGTACCGAGAAGCTCACCGGACGGTGCGGCGCGCCCAGCGCAACGGCGGCGGTGAAGTAGTACACCGTCTGCGCCATAATCCGCGCCCAGTTGATCGAATTGACCGCGCAGAGCCGGTAGGCATCGCGGAAGGCGTGGTCGTTGAACAGCGCCTTGACGATGCTCTGGCAGTCATCGAACGTGCCGCGCACCGCGATGGGGTGGACGTTGCCGGCGCCGGAGGTCGTCATCTGCCGGCGCTGGGCGGCACTGATGCGCCCGTCCGGGAACAACACGAACAGGTCGATCGCCTGGCAGTCCTTGAAAGCCTCTACGGCCGCCGCACCAGTGTCGCCCGAGGTGGCAGCCAGAATGGTCGCCCGCTCGCCTCTGCGGCGCAAAGACCGGTCCATGAGCGGGCCAAGGAGCTGCATCGCCAGATCCTTGAAGGCGAGCGTGGGCCCGTGGAACAGCTCCAAGAGCCAGAGATTGCTATCGAGCTGGACGAGGGGTGTCACGGCGGGATGATCGAAGCGGCCATAGGCCTCAGCTATGATCGCCTCGAGCTCGCCCGCAGGAATAGCATCGCCGATAAAAGGCTGCATCACCGCACAGGCCGCTTCCGTATAGCTCTTACCGGCGAGCGCTGCGATATCGCTTGCCGTCAGCGTCGGCCAGCTCTGCGGAACGTAAAGACCGCCATCGCGCGCAAGCCCAGCCATGAGTACCTGCTCAAAGTCAAGGCTTGGAGCCTGGCCGCGCGTTGAAACGTATTTCAAGCGATAATCCCTGTTTTCGGGCGTTCGGGAGCCGCAGCCTATACCGCGGCATCAGCGGGGGCAATATGCCGTCTTACAACTGCCGGGCGGTCTCGCGGGAACGGCTTCGCGTGACGAAAAGCGCGACGATCACCAGCGTCACGGCCAGACCATACCAGGTGAGGGCGTATTCGAGATGACGGTTCGGCAGCTCGAGGCGGGTGACACCGCCGCGTGGCCAACCACCGGGCACGGGCTGCGCCTCGGCTTCGACGAAGAAGGGGACGACACGCGGCTTGAGATCCGCAGGCAGGCCCGCGGCCATGCCGGCCATATCACGCCAGAACCAGCGGTTTTTGTCCGGCTCGCCCGGCGGCGTGAACCAGCCGGCGCTGCCTGGCGCTCGGGCAAGGCCTACGAGCTCGACATCACCGCCGACCTGGCCGGCCTTGCGGGCTTCAGGGGCTTCCAATTCCTCCGGCACGAAACCACGGTCGACCAGCACGACATCGTCGCCAGAGGTGACCAGCGGGGTAATGACGCGCCAGCCGGCCTTGCCGTCGACGATGGTGTAGAGATGGCGCTCCTGGTCATGCAGGAACCGCCCCACCAGCAGCACGCGGTAATATTCGACGTCCCGGCTGCGCTCCCAGAGTTCCTTGGCGCGGCTCAGCGAGATCGGCTCGCCATGGGCGCGGCTCTCGATCTGTTCGATGAGGCCGAGTTTCCACTCGCGGCGCTGCATCTGCCAGGTGCCAAGCCCGATCAGTATCGCGACCATGGCGGCTACCACGCCCCAGAATACCAGTCCGCCGCCCCGCTCGGCCCGAGCCTCGCTCATGAGCCATCGGACGCGCTGCGCCCTTCCTCGGCCTTGAAGTGATATTGCAGGGCGACCAGTACGCCCTTGAACGGCCGCAGCAGAAGGAGCGGCAGAATGATCCCGAGCGGCAGCCAGAGCAGCACGTGAACCCAAAGGGGCGGCCGATAAAGGATTTCCACGGCCAGTGCGCCGCCAACCACGATGAAGCCGGCAACCGACATGACGAAAAAGGCCGGTCCGTCGCCGGAATTGGCGAATGCCAGATCGAGCCCACATACCTCACAAGCCGGCTGAAGGGCCAAAAAGCCGCGAAACAGATGCCCTTTACCACAGCGTGGGCAACGCCCCATCAAGCCTGCCCAGATCGGTGAAACCGCAGGATAGTGGGGGGCGGGATCAGCCATTTTGCTCGTTACTCAAGAAGAGCAAAGGCGGCCCATCGCCGCCTTCCGCGTTAAGGCGTCTTAGAGCGGCGGACTTCAAATCAGAATCGGAAGCGCCGCTCTAACCTATTTTTTGCGCATCGGATTTGTCCGAAAAGTGGTATCCACTTTTCGGTCCGATGCTCTAATGGTGCACCGGTGTCCCCGCGCCCCAAACATAGATGGCGGAGAATAGGAACAGCCAGACCACGTCGACGAAGTGCCAATACCAGGCCGCGGCCTCGAAGCCGAAATGCTGCTTTGCGGTGAAATGACCGGCGAGCGCCCGGAACAGGATCACCGTCAGGAAGATCGTACCGACGATCACATGGAAGCCATGGAAGCCGGTCGCCATGAAAAAGGTCGAGCCATAAATATGGCCGGCGAACTGGAACGCGGCATGGTGATATTCGAACGCCTGGAGCGCGGTAAAGGTCATGCCGAGCAGAATGGTCAGCGTCAGCCCCCAGACCAGACCTTTGCGGTTGCCCTCCTGCAATGCGTAATGCGCCCAGGTCACGGTGGTGCCCGAGGTGAGCAGGATCAGCGTATTGACCAAAGGCAGGCCCCACGGATCAAAGGTGCCCTTGAAGCGGCCGTCTTCGGTCGGCACCGGCGGCCACTGCCCACCGGTTACTTCATCGCGGCCGACCACACCGACCAGTTGATCCGTCCCTATCAGCTTGTGCACATCAGCGGGGAACAGCGAGACGTCGAAATAGGCCCAGAACCAAGCGACGAAGAACATCACCTCCGAGGCGATGAACAGGATCATGCCGTAGCGCAGATGCATCTGCACGACGGGTGTGTGCAGGTGCCTGTATTCGGCTTCATTGATAACGTCGCGCCACCACAGCACCATGGTCGCCAGCACGCCGAGCGCACCGGCAGCAAACACCCACGGGCCCTGAGCGCCGAACACGCCGCCTGCGGGCGTTTTCATCCAGATGATCGCGCCGACCGCCATAGTGAAGGCTGCCACCGCGCCCACGAGCGGCCAGGGGCTCGGATCGACGAGGTGATAGTCGTGGTGCTTAGTGTGTGAGTTTGCCATAAAATTCCCCAGTCCCCTTGATGAGGGCTCGCCGCGTTTTAGCCGGATGGTCTGCCATTTTCAAACGACCTTGATGACGCGCCCCCAGCCGGATTCGCGTCAGAAACGCCATCCTTATCGGTTCGGAAGAAGGTGTAAGAAAGCGTTATTTCCTCGACGCCCTTTGCATCCGGGTCGTTCAGGATTGCCGGATCGACGAAGAACGAGACCGGGAAGTCTGCCCTTTGTCCTGGCGCAAGCGTCTGCTCCGTGAAGCAGAAGCACTGAACCTTGTCGAAATAGCTGCCCGCAATCTCCGGCGTGACGTTGAAGGTCGCGGTGCCAGTGAGCGTTCTGTCCGACCGGTTGGTCGCGTGGAAGAAGGCCAGCGAATTCTCGCCGATCTTGACCGTCACCTCTCTCTGCGCCGGCTGGAAATCCCAGTTCAGAGCAGAGGAGATGTTGGCATCGAACCGCACCGTGATCGGGCGATCGACCGTTGCATGAGAGGTGGCGATGGCCCGCCGGGTCGTGCCGCCATAGCCAGTTGTGGCGCAGAACATCTGGTAGAACGGCACCGCGGCGAAAGACAGCCCGGTCATACCCGCAACGACCAATACCAGCCACAAGGCAGTGCGGGTGTGGGCGCGGCTTCTCTTCGATGTTTGCTCGGTTTCACGCATCAGATCGGCCTATTGAACACATTGCCCCCGAGACGCACGATGGTGACCAAATAGAAGATCACCACCAGAGCGGCGAGCGCGAGGGCGATCGCAATCGAGCGTGCCCGCTGTCGGCGTTTCTCCTCCGCCGTAAGCATGATCGGCCCGTCTTCTCGCGGCGCGGTCATCACGCCCAACCGAGCAAGTGCTCGGCGATTAGGCTTGCGAACAGGGCAAACAGATAAAAGATCGAGAAGGCGAACAGCCGGCGAGCTTCTCTATCGGCGGCCAGGCCCTCGGTGATGAGGTAGACGCGCAAGGCAAGCGCCACGAAGATCGCGCTGCCCAGCGCTGCAACGCCAAAATAGAATGCGCCGCCAGGACCGAAACGGCCGGGGGCAAGAGCCACGAGCGCCATCGCCACGCTGTAGACGAGGATCTGGAGACGGGTCGCAGCTTTCCCGGCGACGACCGGAAGCATGGGGATGCCGGCGCGCTCATAGTCACGCGAGCGCACCAGGGCCAGCGCCCAGAAATGCGGCGGCGTCCAGAGGAAGATCACGCCGAACAGCAGGAGACTTTGAAGCGACACTCCGTCTGTGGCCACGGCCCAGCCGATCATCGGCGGGAAGGCGCCAGCTGCGCCGCCAATCACGATGTTCTGCGGCGTGCGCCGCTTCAGCCACATGGTGTAGATGAGGAGATAGAAGGCGATGGTCAGGGCGAGCAGCGCGCTCGCGACCCAGTTCACCAGCACGCCGAGGCAGAACACCGCGCCGCCGGCGAGCACCAGCCCGAAAGCGAGCGCCTCCTCGCGCGGCAGCCGGTTGCGCGGGATCGGGCGCATCGCCGTGCGCGACATCAGCCCATCGATATCGGCGTCGTACCACATGTTGAGCGCGCCCGCCGCGCCTGCGCCCATAGCGATGAAGATCAGCGCCACAACCGCGATCACCGGATGCACGGCGTTCGGTGCGCAGAGCATGCCAGCGAGTGCGGTGAACACGGCAAGAGACATCACCCGCGGCTTCATCAGCGCGAGATAGTCTTCAAGTGCGCCCTGCGTAGCCGGACGGGCTTCGATGGCATCCTCTGGAAGGGTGGCGCTGGATTTCATGGTCATTCTTGCTATTGCCCGCACTCAACCGTTAGCGGGAGTGCCCGGCTGCATTGCTGCAGCCGGGCACATTGTCATTTGATACGCGGCAGTTCCTCAAAGGAGTGGAACGGCGGCGGCGAAGAAAGAGTCCATTCGAGCGTCGTTGCACCCGCCCCCCAGGGGTTGGCGCTCGCCCGCTCGGCGCGCATGAAGGCGTAGATCATGCCGATGATGAAAATCAGCACGCTCACTGCCGAGATGTACGATCCTATGGACGACACGTAGTTCCATCCGGCAAAGGCGTCGGGGTAATCCGCGTAGCGGCGCGGCATGCCCGCAAGGCCGAGAAAATGCTGCGGGAAGAACAACAGGTTCACGCCCACGAACGACGTCCAGAAATGCAGCTTTCCCCAGAATTCGTAGTAGGTGTAACCGGTGATCTTCGGGAACCAGTAGTACCAGCCGGCAAAGATGGCGAACACTGCCCCGAGCGAGAGCACGTAGTGGAAGTGCGCGACAACGTAATAGGTGTCGTGGAAGGCGCGGTCGACGCCGGCATTGGCAAGCACCACGCCCGTCACGCCGCCGACGACAAACAGGAAGATGAAGCCGATCGCCCACAGCATCGGCGTTTTGAACTCGATCGAGCCGCCCCACATGGTCGCGATCCAGGAGAATATCTTGATGCCGGTCGGCACCGCGATCACCATGGTCGCGAACACGAAGTAGGCCTGCGTGTCGACGCCGAGGCCCGCTACATACATATGGTGTGCCCAGACGATGAAGCCGATCACGCCGATGGCGACCATTGCGTAGGCCATGCCGAGATAGCCGAACACCGGCTTGCGCGAAAAGGTCGAGACCACGTGGCTGATCATGCCGAAGCCCGGAAGGATCAGGATGTAGACCTCCGGATGGCCGAAGAACCAGAACAGATGCTGATAGAGCACCGGATCGCCGCCGCCCGATGGCGCGAAGAATGTCGTACCGAAATTGCGATCGGTCAGCAGCATCGTGATCGCGCCGGCTAGCACCGGCAGCGACAAGAGCAGCAGGAAGGCGGTAATCAGCACTGACCACACGAAGAGCGGCATCTTATGCAGCGTCATGCCGGGCGCGCGCATGTTGAAGATGGTGGTGATGAAATTGATCGCCCCAAGGATCGAAGAGGCGCCGGCCAGATGCAGCGACAGGATCGCGAAATCCACCGACGGCCCGGGATGGCCCGATGTCGAGAGCGGCGGATAGATCGTCCAGCCCGTGCCCGCGCCCACGCGTCCCGCCGGCCCTTCGACAAACATCGAGATGACCAAGAGCGTGATGGACGCCGGCAGCAGCCAGAACGAGATGTTGTTCATGCGCGGGAAGGCCATGTCCGGCGCGCCGATCATCAGCGGCACGAACCAGTTGCCGAAGCCACCGATCATCGCGGGCATGACCATGAAGAACACCATGATCAGCCCGTGCCCGGTGACAAACACATTGTACATGTGCGGGTTGGAGAAGATCTGCAGTCCGGGCTCTTGCAGCTCCATGCGCATGGCCACCGAAAGCGCGGCGCCGATCAGTCCGGCAACGATCGCGAACAGCAAATAGAGGGTGCCGATGTCCTTGTGGTTGGTCGAGAACAACCAACGCTTCACAAAGCCTGGGGCATGATCGTCGTGGTGCCCCGCCTCAACTTTCGTTGCCATCATTCGATCCTTCGATAAGTCTGTCCGCGCAAAGCCACTCTCCCGACCTTGGGCGGCAATTCGAAAACGCTATTGCTGCTGCGCAGCTGCAAACCTTTGTGCACCCTCGCTCGTGGGCCGATCGACCACGGCTGTCTGAGTGCTCCGCCGCCCCGAGCCGTTCTCGGAGGTCTTGGGCTTTGTACTCTGGACCCAGTCCGCAAACTCCTGGTCGGTCACGACGCGCACCGCGATGGGCATGAAGGCATGACGCTCGCCGCAAAGCTCCGAGCATTGTCCGTAATACGTACCGGTTTCGCGGGCCTGAAACCAGACGCGGGTGACGCGGCCGGGAACCGCGTCCACCTTCACACCAAACGCCGGCACCGTCCAGTTATGGATCACGTCATCGGCCGTGATCAGCACATGGACCACCTTGTTGACCGGAACCACGACGTCATTGTCGACGGCCAGAAGACGCGGCTGGCCTGGCTTGAGGTCAGCATCCTCCACCATCAGCGAGTCGAAATTGATGCCGTCCTTGTCGGGATAATTGTAGGTCCAATACCACTGATGGCCTGTGGCCTTGATGGTGAGGTCGGCTTTGGGGAAGTCATATTGCGCATAGAGCAGCCGGAAAGACGGGATGGCGATCACCAGAAGCACCAGCACCGGCACGATCGTCCACGCCACCTCCAGGAGGGTATTGTGGGAATTGCGCGATGGTGTCGGATTGGCTTTGGCGTTGTAGCGCACAATTACCCAGACCAGCAGCACCAGGACCAACGCCACGATCGCCGTGATGATCACCAATAGGAGGTCGTGAAAGCCGTGCAATTCATCGGCGATTGGCGTGACGGCCCGCTGAAAGCCGAACTGCCAATTCTCTGGCTGGGCGACGGCGGCAACAGGCGCAAACAGCGCCGGGAGCAGGGCTCCACCCCGCAAACCCCCTTTTAACAAGCTCTTGAGCCTCATCTTCATCCTCGGCTGGCCGCAACTTTGTTGTTGTTTGGCGATGACGCGCGGCAAAGAGCGGCGCACGGCGTCCTCCCGATCCTGTTACCCTGCTTTCCCGCACATATACAATATTTGGATGACGCCAGAAGATTGCTCATTCGCGACATATTTTCGCGCGCGGTTTGAATGAGTTGAAAATGCGTGCCTAGGCAGTGTCTCACTTTAGCCTTATTCCTACCCGACAGGCTGGCTCGGGGCACAGCAGGCTCGCCATTGACTGGCCAGAGCCGAAGCGGGAATGCGAAGCAGCATTATATCTTGAAGTGGAGAAACCTTAAGGTGCCCTTAGGACGCATCCTCATCGCCCTTTCTCTTCTCGCCGCACAAGCCATCCTGCCGGCAAAGGCCGCCGGGCCGGAGCTCAGCTCCAGCGAGGTGAAGGCGACCCTTGGCTCTTGGCAGCTGCGCTGCGGACAGCCGCCCGGCGCGCATCAGGAGAAATGTGCGCTGGTCCAGAGCGTGAAGGCCGAAGACCGCCCGAACATCACGCTAACGGTGATTTTCCTGCGCTCCTATGACGGCAAGACCCGTATCTTGCGCGTGATCGCGCCGCTCGGTGTGCTGCTGCCAACCGGGCTGGGCCTGAAGATCGACAATGTCGATGTCGGACACGCGCCTTTCCTGAAATGCGGTCCTGTCGGATGCGTCGCCGAGGTCGTCGCCAATGACGATCTAATCGGCAAGTTGAAGTCCGGATCGGCGGCAACTTTCATCATTTTTCAAACGCCGGAATTTGGCATCGGGGTGCCGATCTCGCTCGGCGGATTCGCCGATGGCGTAACAAAGCTCAACTGAAAGGCGGCCTTCCGCCGGCTGGCATCATCAGTTTGTGGCTTTTTCGGCACAGTCTGCGGCCCGATTGCCCCATTTTTGCCTCGCAACGCATCGCTTCGTTCGGGCGGTGATCGATCTCATTTACACTCTCTTAAGACTTTCATGATTCGCCGCGCCGCAACCGCGCGCCGCGAGAGTTAAGTCATCATGCAAAGTCCCGGTGTTCCCGCGTTCTGTAGTGCGTCTGGTTCGTTGCGTTTGCGTCCCTGTCACGCAATCGGCGCTAAGTCGCGCCTGATGCCGGCATTACGAGAGATCAATGAGACTATTTCGCACCATAGCGGGCGCTCAGGAGGGGAGAGTGTTCGCCAATATGGGGGCTGCGTTCGGCATCAGCGATGAGCTTGCCGCGCAGGCCGTCCGGTATTTCCTGCCCCCAATCATCAAGAGCATCACGCGCCAGACGGAGAGCTCCCAGGGGCTCCTGCAGTTTCTGGATTTTCTCGGCACGCGCCGCTTCGATCGGTACATGGACGATCCGACGATTTTCGGCCATCCGCATGTCGAGGAGCATGGCAAGGTGATCCTGTCCGCGCTGTTTGCGCGCGATCAGCAGATCCGCAAGATCATTGCCAACCGGGCCAAAATTCTGCCGATCACGCCGCGGCTTCTGGAGGGGATGTTTCCCTATATCGCCGTGCTGGCGCTCGGCGGCATCGAGCAGAAGACACGCGAGCCGCTCGCCTCCATTTTGCAGCGCCTGGCAAGTGGCGGGCTCGATCAGCAGCGCCTGAACAACCCCTACGCAGCACTGGCGCAGGAAATCCGGCACCGCAAGATCGGCACGCGGCCGCGCAAGGCCGTTCAACGCACGAGTGCGCTATCTGGAATGTTCGGCAGCCTGTTCGCCCGCAAGCAGGAGCGGCCGGCGGCTTAGTGGGCGACCGGTTTGGGTGGCAACGATATGCGGAATGCGAGTGGTCGCTCGCCCCGCTTCGTGAAGTGGCCTGTTAATAGGCCTCACTTCGGAACACCTGGTCGATGTCGCCTTGCCAATCGCGGGCGTATTTGGTGAGCAGCGTCTCGGCGGGCGTAATGCCGCTTTCGACGATGTTCTCGACGATCTCAAGGAAGTTGCTCTCGTCGCCACAGAGAGGACTTGCTTCGTCGCGGGCTTTGAGGCCGGCCTTGGCAATCGCAACCGCCTGACGCGCCACGTCGTGGACCGTGCCGCTGCGGAACGGCGTCTTCAGCGCCAACCGCGGAACGGCGTCGCGCATTGCCTGGCGCTCCTGCGCGGTCCAATCCTTCACCAGCTCCCAGGCGGCGTCCAAGGCCGCATCCTCATAAAGGAGGCCGACCCAGATCGCCGGCAGGGCGCAGAGCCGCCGCCATGGGCCGCCATCGGCCCCGCGCATTTCCAGATAGCGCTTCAGTCGCACCTCGGGGAATAGCGTGGTGAGGTGATCCGACCAGTCGGAGTGCGTCGGGCGTTCGCCCGGGAGTTGCGGCAGCTTCCCGGCGAGGAAATCGCGGAACGACGCGCCGGAGGCGTCGATATAGCGCCCGTCCCGGTAGACGAAATACATCGGAACATCGAGCGCGTAGTCGGCGTAGCGCTCAAAGCCCATGCCATCCTCGAATGCAAAAGGCAGCATGCCGGTGCGCGCCGGGTCGGTATCGCGCCAGATCTCGCTGCGGAAGGATAGAAAGCCGTTGGGCTTGCCTTCCGTGAACGGCGAATTGGCAAATAAAGCGGTCACGACCGGCTGCAAGGCGAGGCCGACCCGCAGCTTCTTCACCATGTCGGCTTCGGAGGCGAAATCCAGGTTCACCTGCACCGTACAGGAGCGATACATCATGTCGAGGCCGAGCTTGCCGACCTTGGGCATATAGGCCGTCATGATGTCATAACGGCCTTTGGGCATCCTCGGTGTCTCGGCGCGGGTCCATTTCGGCGAGAAACCAAGGCCAAGCATGCCGATGCCGAGCGCGCCGCCCGCCTCGCGCACCTGCTTGAGGTGATGGTTCACCTCATCGCAGGTCTCGTGAACCGTGCGCAGTGGCGCGCCGGACAGCTCGAACTGACCGCCCGGCTCCAGCGTAATCGAACCGCCGAAATCACAGACCGGATCTTTGAGCGCCACGACGTTGTCGCCTTCATAGATCGGCTGCCAGCCGAACCGCTTCGCCATCTCCTGGAGCAGCGCCGCGATGCCTGAAGGTCCTTCGTAGCGAACCGGAGAGAAATCGGCGGTATGGAACGGGAATTTCTCGTGCTCCGTCCCGATGCGCCAATCGGATTTCGGTTTGCAGCCCGCCTCGAAATGCGCAATCAGCTCATCGCGGGATTCGATCGGACGGTTTGCTGCGTCCTCATCGCGTGCGAGCATCGGTGGTCCTCTCTACCAAGAATCAGCTCCCTGCACGAAGCAGTTGTGTCGGGAACCACTTAGGCGGAGAGGAGGGTGTGCTGCAAGGGGCAAGCAGAAAGAGGCCGGCAGCATACCGACGCAATCGGCTGGGCCAGCCTCTACAAATGATGCGGGACGAAGCGCATCACCAGAAACGGAATGGCTGTCTGCCTAGCGCCAGAGAATGGGACGTGAGCGGCTATCGGGGCCGCGCGATCCGCGCGTTGAGAGCTTGAAGCCGCTCGCAGGAGAGGGTGCCAAGCTCGAAATGCATCCGCGCCTCGGCAGAGCCCGGCTCTATCGCTCCAAATTTTCCGAAATAGAGGAAGGGCGACCGCTCCTCCGGCCGGCGCTGTGCATAGCCTTGCAGGCCGCGCGCGAGGGGTGGAGTGCTGTCATTCGAAAGGCGAAACAGAGTCACGCGATAACGCAGATAGACGGCGGCCGCGACCAGAAGCGTGGCGGCGAGATAGGGGGCGCCCACGTTTTGGGCTGCCATAACGGCCATGGCTCCGACTGCAAGCGCGGCCGTGGCAGCCAACCTGCGATGCGGCCTTCTGCGGGCCGAGGGCGTAAACTCATGAGATTGCTCGCGTAATGCGCGATCGACAGACTGCAACATGGCTCCACTCCTGCTCGCTAACGGACGCCTCTTGCGATCAAACGCGTGATGCGCGCGGGAAGCGATGCTCCCTCAGCGCGGCAATGCGACCGGGTGCGTTTGATAGGTGTCCTCCAACGGACGCCCGCTGCCCCCCGTGTTCTCATAACGGGCTGCTTACCCGGCTTGCATGCTGCTGGATGTGACGGCCATCACAGAATGGCTGAAAACGAGGAACGCAGACCCCGCTGGCTCACCAGCAAAGCAACAGAGGTTAGCTCTGGGCTTTCTCAGTTTGCGTTAGGCCCGCAATAAACATCCCGCATCAGATATCGGACCAGCTTGCCGCTGTCGCCCGCGATGCTCTGTCCGATTTCAGCGAAGCCCAGCTTGGCGTGAAAGGCGTCGGATACGGGATTGGGAGGGCGCAGATTGACCTCGCAGGCAATTCGCCGGCGTCCCAGCCTGCCGGCCCGGCGGAAGAGATCGTCATAGAGGATGCGGCCGAGGCCAAGCCGCCGGTATGCCGCGCCGACCACAACGCGGTCGATATAGAGGAAGCTGTCGAAACGTTCGCGAAACCAAAGAAAATTAGGGCTGTTGTAGTTGGCGCTCTCATCGAAGACGAGAAGAAAGGCGGCATGCGGCGGGATGACGGTTGCCATGCTCGCGGCCGCAATCATGCGGTCGAGCTCTGCAAGGCCAAGCAGCGAAGTTTCCCGCGCGTGCTCGTTGTTCAGCGCCAGGATCAAGGCCCTGACGGCCGGATCGTCGCCGATATCCTCGACCACAAATTCCATGGCGCAGCCCGCGTCGAGATTGGATCTTGTGCTTAGGGCATCGAACCGAAAAGTGTACGCACTTTTCGGATAAATCCGATGCACCAACAAAAGTTAGAGCGCAGCTCCGCGTTCAGCGGAGCGCCAGCGCTCTAGCAAGCGCCCCGCGCGTCCGCAGCGCCCCCCGCTGAATGCCAGGGGTGCGCGATGAAATTTGCCGCGGCGCAGTTTGTGGTCTATGCCTTGGCGCGGTGATTTCCGGCGAAGGAGGGCGGGCCAATGCCCCGTCACGGCACACCCCGGCTTATCGTGTTCAACTCAGGGCTCGGCGGGCTGACGGTGCTGCGCACCCTGCGTGAGGCCGTCCCCGAAGCGCGCGTGACCTATATCGCCGATGATGCTTGCTTCCCTTATGGCGGGCTAGCCGACGATGCGCTTATCGCCCGCATCGAGGCGGTGATCGGCGGCGCGATTGCCGAGCTCAAGCCCGATGCCGTGGTGATCGCGTGCAATACCGCCTCGACAATCGCCCTTCCCACTCTGCGCCAGGCCCATGCTCTGCCCTTCATTGGTACCGTGCCGGCGGTGAAGCCTGCCGCGCTCCTCAGCCAAAGCTGCATGATCTCTGTGCTCGGCACCCCCGCGACCGTTGCCCGCGACTATACCCGCGCACTGATCGCCGCTCATGGCGAGGGGTGCGACTATACGCTGGTCGGGGCAAGTCAGCTTGCGGCGCTGGCCGAGGCGGCGATGACCGGCGCCGATGTGCCGGATGAGGCAATCGCGGCGGAGATCGCGCCCTGCTTTGTGGAAAGGCAAGGAAAGCACACCGATGTCGTCGTGCTGGGCTGCACGCATTACCCACTGCTGATTTCCCGGTTGGAAAGGCTCGCGCCTTGGCCGGTCACCTGGCTCGACCCAGCTCCGGCGATCGCCCGGCGGACCGCCAATGTGCTTGCCGAGCTCGGCTTTGTGGTTGGGGTGGGCGCCTCGCGCCCGCGCGGCGAAATCCGCTTCACTTCGGGCAAGCGCGCGCCGGCGAGCCTCGCTAGCCTGCTTGAATTCTGCGGCTTAGACGCCAATTCGGCAGCTGAACCTGCCGCGCGGCCTCGCCCGCAGGAGACAACACCCCCGAGCCTGGAAAGCCCGCGATGATTCCTCGCTATTCCCGCGCCGAAATGGCTGCGATCTGGTCGCCCGAAAGCCGCTTCCGCATCTGGCAGGAGATCGAGACGCTGGCGACCGAAGCCATGGCGGAGCTCGGGGTCGTGCCGAAAGAAGCGGCCGAGGCGGTGCGCGCAAGGGGCGGCTTTGACATTGCCCGGATCGATGAGGTCGAGCGCGAGGTGAAGCACGATGTGATCGCTTTTCTCACCAGCCTTGCCGAGCATGTCGGGCCGGAGGCGCGCTTTGTGCATCAGGGGATGACCTCCTCCGATGTGCTGGATACCTGCTTCAACCTGCAGCTCGTGCGCGCCGCCGACATCCTCATCGCCGATCTCGACGCATTGCTGGCGGCCCTCAAGCGCCGGGCGCTGGAGCACAAGCACACGCCAACGATCGGGCGCAGCCATGGCATCCATGCCGAGCCGACCACCTTTGGGCTGAAGCTCGCCTATGCCTATGCCGAGTTCAGCCGCTGCCGCGAGCGGCTTGTGAATGCCCGCGCCGAGGTGGCGACGGCGAAAATTTCTGGCGCGGTCGGCACTTTTGCCAATGTCGACCCGCGCGTGGAGGCCTATGTCGCCGAGAAGCTGGGCCTTCGCCCCGAGCCGATCTCCACGCAGATCGTGCCCCGCGACCGCCACGCCATGTACTTCGCCACGCTTGCGGTGATCGCCTCGTCGGTTGAGAGGTTGGCGATCGAGATCCGCCATCTGCAGCGCACCGAGGTCGGCGAGGCCGAAGAGTTCTTCTCGCAAGGCCAGAAGGGCTCATCCGCCATGCCGCACAAGCGCAATCCGGTGTTGACCGAAAACCTGACCGGCCTTGCGCGTATGGTGCGGGCCTATTGCCTGCCGGCCATGGAGGATGTGGCGCTGTGGCATGAGCGCGATATCTCCCACTCCTCGGTCGAGCGCATGATCGGCCCGGATGCGACCGTGACGCTGGATTTCGCCTTGGCGCGACTCGCCGGGGTGATCGATAGGCTGGTGGTCTATCCGGAGAAGATGCTGGAAAACCTGAACAAATCTGGCGGCATCGTGCATTCGCAACGCGTATTGCTGGCCTTGACCCAGGCGGGCGTCTCCCGCGAGGACGCCTATCGGCTGGTGCAGAAGAATGCCATGGCGGCCTGGCAGGGTGGCGGGGATTTCAAGACGCTGCTACTGGCCGATAGCGAGGTGCGCAGCGCGCTACCCGCCGAGCAGATCGAGGCGCTGTTCGATCTGGGGTATCACACGAAAGCGGTCGAGACGATCTTCGGCCGCGTTTTCGGCGCGTGAGGCCAGTACATATCCTCAGCAGCAAAGCCTCGATCAGGGCGATATTGTTTCTCCCGAGAACTCCTTTGTTCAAAATATCGTATGTATTGCTTAAATCTGCGATGAAGCCTATATTGGGGAGTGGTCTGTTCTTGCCCGCTAAATGTGGGGCAAGATTTGTCGCCGTTCACGGAGGTTTCCATGCGCGTTCTCGGCGTTTTGAAAGCAGGCTGTCTGGCAGCGCTCGTTTCCACCGCTCTGACGCCTGAGGCCAATGCACACTCTTTCGGAACTGTACTTACGCCACCTGCCGCAAAGTCACAGGTGCAGCCAGTCTGGTACGATTATTACGGCGGCGGCTACTATCGCAATTATTATTACGACTACCCGCGCTACTATGGCGGCTACCGCCATTACGATTATGGCCGCTGCTGGGATTGCTATCGCCCCTATTACCACGGCGGCTATTATCGCAATTACTACCGGCCCCGCTATTACGATTACGGTTATTACCGCCCACGTCATTACTATTGGGGCTATTAGGAAGCTGGCAGCGGTATAGGACCGGCCACACTCGCCTGATTAAGTCAAACGCACGTACAACGGTGACAGATGCCGTAGACGAGCAGGCAGGTCCTAGCGCCTCTTCAATTGGCTAGAAAAGCGCGGATGGTATCAGCATTCACCGCCACAATAATCCCGGCGACAAAATACATGATGTCGCCCCACAGGCCGCGCTTCAGCCGATAGCCGAGGCCGGGGTTAAAGGCGTGCGCCATACTGCGATGGATGGTGACCGATTTGTAGGTGGTATAAGAGAAATCGAAGATGAGCTGGATGGTTTTTAGAACCACAAAAACCAGCGCCAGCAGCAGAATGTTGTAGACGATACCCATGACACAATCCCTCACCAGCAAGCCGCGCGCCTGCCTGTACTGCCCCGTTTTCTCCGCCCCGTTGCGGCCGGCCCGCCGGTCTTTTGAACCGCGCCGTGCGTCTCAGCCGCCCTGCCCCCACACCCTACGCCGCCGGGGCGGCATCGCTCTAGCACAGTGCACGGCGCAATGAAGCGTCCTTTTTTGGTACAGCGTTAATACCGCAGCGCGGTGCGCCGATAGACCTTATTTGCCGTCGATCACCTTCCTTGCCGCTTCCGCCGCCGCACTGATCCAGCCGGCGTCACTGGCGATGGCGATGACCGGCCAGCCCGTCCCAATCAGCATTCGTGCATATTCGACGTCATTGGCGAAAATGGTCGGAATCACGTCGTACTCGTTGCATTTCGCCAAGAGGTGGTCGAGCGCCTGCACCACTTCCGGCGCGCGGATATCGGCATGCTTGCCGCCGGACAGGGTGATGGCGAGGTCGTTCGGGCCGGCGCAGATCGCGTCGAGCCCGGGGGTCGCCAAGATGGCGTCGAGATTGGCAAGCGCTGCCTTTGTCTCGATCTGGCCGCAGGCGACGGTCCAGCCATTGGCATCACGGAAATAGTCGCCAAGGCCGAGCCGAGCCCGGTACGGCCCCCAGCTGCGGCTGCCCATCGGGGGATATTTCACCGCATCGACCAGCCGGCGCGCATCGTCTGCGGTGTTGATCATCGGGCAGATGACGCCCTGCGCACCCGCGTCCAGTGCGCGCCCGATCAGGCCCATATCGTTCCATGCAACCCGGACCAGCGCCGGCACGTTCGACGCCCGTGCCGCGGTCATTGCCGCAATCAGCTCGCTACTGCCGCCCATCCCATGCTGCTGATCGATGGTGACGAGGTCGGCGCCCGCCTCGGCCACCATCTCCACGATAAAGGCGTTCCCTATCGACAACCAGGCGTTGAACAGGGGCTTGCCGCGCGCCAGCTTTTCGCGCAAGAGATCGGAGTTGGCGGAGCCGGCGGTCATGTGCTGCTCTTTCCGCCCTCCGCCTCGATCTGGCGGATGGCCGTCGCCATCAACTCCACCAAAGTGAGGCGAATTTGCTCATCCGATTGGGCCACGTTGTTGGCGTCGAAATCCTCCCGCAACTTGGCGACCAGGTCCTCATCGCCAGGCTTCTGGAAGTCGGCGCGGATCACGTCCTTCACATATGCATCGGACTGGGCACCCGCCAAACCCAGCTTTTCTGCCGCCCAAATGCCGAGCAGCTTGTTGCGCCGCACCGTCGCCCTGAAGCGCAACTCCTCATCGAGTGCGAATTTTCTCTCGAACGCCCTCTCCCGCTCGTCGAACGTGGTCATCGGCACTCCTCATTTGTGCAATTTGCTGTCGTCCTGAAGCAAATGCTAGGCTTCGCTCCAGTTTCCCGCATTGTTCAGTATCAAGTCATAACCGCTTGACGCCGCCAATTCAACGCGTCGGCTACGCCCCAGCCGGCTCATCAAAAGATTGTTTCCCTGGTCCAAACCCGCTAGGGTCGCGAGGGAACACAGATGTGATTCAGGCTAGCCAAGGAGGAAGACGGTTGCGTGTCGCAGGCGTTGCCTGCTTGTTCGCGTCTCTATTCAAGCCTATATAACAGCCGCGTGCGGTGGCGCGCGGCCTTGTGTATTTTAGCCCTAAGGAGGTTCGACACGAATGAACCGCCGTCGCCGAATTTACGAGGGGAAGGCGAAGGTCCTTTATGAGGGGCCGGAACCCGGTACGCTTGTCCAGCACTTCAAGGACGACGCGACCGCCTTCAACAACAAAAAGCACGAACGTATCGAAGGCAAAGGGGTCCTGAATAATCGCATTTGCGAATATATCTTCTCTCGGCTCGGTGAGATCGGGGTTCCCACCCACTTCATTAAGCGGCTGAATATGCGCGAGCAGCTGATCCGCGAGGTGGAGATCATCCCGCTTGAGGTCGTCGTGCGCAATGTGGCGGCTGGCTCTATCGCTCAGCGTCTCGGCCTCGAAGAAGGCACGCAGCTGCCCCGCTCAATCGTGGAGTTCTATTACAAATCCGATCAGCTCGGCGATCCGATGGTGTCCGAGGAGCACATCACGGCGTTCGGCTGGGCGAACCCCCAGGAACTCGATGAGGTCATGGCGCTCTCGTTGCGCATCAACGACTTCATGACAGGGCTGTTTCTGGGCATCGGCATCCGCCTCGTCGATTTCAAGGTCGAGTTCGGCCGGCTCTACGACAATGAGATGGTGCGCATCGTGCTCGCCGACGAGATCAGCCCGGATTGCTGCCGCTTGTGGGATATCGAGACAAAAGACCGCCTGGACAAAGACCGATTCCGCCGCGATATGGGCGGCCTGGTCGAGGCCTACCAGGAAGTGGCGCGCCGGCTCGGCATTCTTGTGGAGAATGGCCATGCCAAGCCGAAGGGTCCCGTGCTGGTCCGCTCCAATTGAGCTAAGAATCTTACCTATTCGTACGAAGGTCGGTTTATGAAAGCGCGGGTTACCGTAACGCTGAAAAGCGGTGTGCTCGATCCGCAAGGCAAGGCGATCGCGAATGCCGTTGCCGCGCTCGGCATTCCAGGCGTCGATGATGTGCGACAAGGCAAGTTCATCGAGGTGAGCCTCGCCGAGACCGACCCGGCCCGGGCCCGCGATATCGTCGAGCGTATGTGCCGCGAGCTCCTGAGCAACCCCGTTATCGAGAACTACCGCTACGAGCTGGAGGGAGCATGAAGGCGAGCGTCGTCGTCTTTCCAGGCTCGAATTGCGACCGCGACGCGGCTGTCGCGCTCAAGGCCGTGATGGGCCGGATGCCGGAGATGGTCTGGCATGGCGACAGCGACCTGCCGAAAAGCGACCTGATCGTGCTGCCCGGCGGCTTCTCCTATGGCGATTATCTGCGCTCCGGCGCCATGGCAGCCCACTCGCCGATCATGCGTGCCGTCGTGGAGGCGGCAAAGCGCGGCGTTGCGGTGCTCGGCATCTGCAATGGCTTTCAGGTGTTGACCGAAACCGGCTTGCTGCCCGGCGTGCTGATGCGCAATGCCTCTTTGAAATTCGTCTGCCGCGATGTGCATGTCCGCCAGGAGACAAGCCCCGCGATATTTTGTGATCCCGCCGATGTCGGGCAGGTCAGGCGCATTCCCATCGCGCATAAAGACGGCAACTATTTTGCCGATAGCGCAACCCTCGACCGCCTTGAAGGTGAGGGCCTTATCACATTTCGCTATTGCGACGAGACAGGCGCCGTGACCACGGCCGCCAATCCGAACGGCTCGCAGCGCAATATTGCCGGGATCTGCGACCCGAGCGGGCGCGTTCTCGGCATGATGCCGCATCCGGAGCGGGCGATCGATATGCTGCTCGGCAGCACCGACGGCCTCAGCCTTTTCGAGCGCGCCGTCGCCACGGTTCATTAGCCGGGACGGCGACGTCCGCGGCCGATTCAAGCAAATGGGAGAGACGTCATGGGGTTCGATGAAGAGGTTGATCAGCTCAAACGGGAACTGCAGACACCCAAGCTCGATGCGGCAGGGCGAAAGCAGGCGACCACAAATCTCTGCCAAAAGCTGACCGACACGATCCAGACCCGCAGGTTGGAATTCGTCATGGACAGCGGCGGGGAGCCGGCGATTATCATCCGGCACAAGCAGACGAATGAGAAGCTCGCCAGCGTGTTCGTCAATGACGATGGCAGCATTACCTTCCAGTCGCAGGGCATGGAGGACGAGGCGGAAGAAGATTTCGAGGATGCCGGCTATTTCCCGCCTTACGTCGAATATTACGACGAGGCGGAATTCCTGGAAGAGGCGCCGGAGATGCTCAAGCAGGGCGTTGCCGAATATGAGCTCGACCAGGAGGAGAGCGAAACCTGATGCTGCCGCTGTAATGGGATGGTGCCCAGCCAGGGACGAAGCCCCTTCATACGGAGGGGCTTTCGCTTATAGAGGCCGCCAAACCGAGGCGCAAATGATAGTGGCTCACTGCGAACCAAGCATAACGGATGACACGCACCGGCTCATCAACCAGCACGATATTGCCCTCTCCCCAAAGGCGAACGCTTCTCGTTCGTCAGACGTCCGGGTGAGGGCGCGGTAATGACCCGAACTACAATGACATCAGCTCCTATCACCCCGCAGATCGTTGCCCGCCACGGCCTCCCCGCCCATGAATATAAGCGCCTGAAGGAACTGCTCGGGCGCGAGCCGAACCTTACCGAGCTCGGGATTTTCTCGGTGATGTGGTCGGAGCATTGCTCCTACAAATCCTCCAAGGTCTGGCTGAAGACCCTGCCTACCACTGGCCAGCGCGTCATCCAGGGACCTGGCGAGAATGCCGGCGTCATTGATCTCGGCGGGGGGCTCGCTGCCGTTTTCAAGATGGAGAGCCACAACCATCCCTCCTATATCGAGCCTTACCAGGGCGCAGCGACCGGGGTCGGCGGCATCATGCGCGACGTCTTCACCATGGGCGCTCGGCCGATTGCCAACTTGAATGCGCTGCGCTTTGGCGCGCCGGATCACCCGAAGACGCGGCATCTCGTGGCGGGTGTGGTCGCGGGCATCGGCGATTACGGCAATTGCATCGGCGTGCCGACGGTGGGCGGGGAGACCAATTTCGACGCTCGCTACAACAACAACATCCTGGTCAACGCGATGTGCGTGGGCCTCGCGCCGTCGAACCGCATCTTCTATTCGGCTGCGAGCGGCGTCGGCCAGCCCGTGGTCTATGTCGGCTCCAAAACTGGCCGCGACGGCATCCATGGCGCGACCATGGCGTCAGCCGAGTTCGACGACGCCTCCGCCGAGAAGCGTCCGACCGTGCAGGTGGGCGATCCGTTCACCGAAAAGCTGCTGCTCGAGGCCTGCCTGGAGCTGATGCAGGAGGACGCCATCGTCGCCATCCAGGATATGGGCGCGGCGGGGCTCACCTCCTCCTCGGTCGAGATGGCGAGCAAGGGCGGCGTCGGCATCGAGCTGAACCTCGACCATGTGCCCCAGCGCGAAACGGCTATGTCCGCCTATGAGATGATGCTCTCCGAGAGCCAGGAGCGCATGCTGATGGTGCTGCGCCCAGGCGCGGAAACACAGGCCGAGGCGATCTTTCGCAAATGGGGGCTGGATTTCGCCGTTATCGGCGAGACCACCAGCACCGGTCGGCTCGTTGTGCGTCATAAAGGTGAGGTCGAGGCCGACATCCCGATTCCCGCTCTCGCCGATGAGGCTCCGGTCTATGAGCGCCCGCACAGTCCGCGTCCCAAGCCTGCCGTGATCCGCGCGGAGGAGGTGCCGGCGCCCAATTCGCTCGGCGAAACTCTGGTGCGGATGATGGGATCGCCACAGCTCAGCCTCGCGTCGCTGGATCTGGGAGCAGTACGACCACATGGTCATGGCCGACACCGTGCAGCGCCCCGGCGGCGATTCGGCGATCGTGCGGTTGCACGGATCGAATCGCGGCCTCGCCATGACCTGCGATGTGACGCCGCGCTATTGCTATGCCGACCCTTACGAAGGCGGCAAGCAGGCGATCGCAGAAGCCTGGCGCAATCTCACCGCCGTCGGCGCCTTACCGCTCGCAGTCACAGACTGTCTGAATTTCGGCAATCCCGAACGCCCGGAGATCATGGCCGAGTTCGTCGGCTGTATCGAGGGAATGGCCGAGGCCTGCCGCGCGCTGGCCTTCCCCGTGGTCTCTGGCAATGTCTCGCTGTACAACGAGACCAATGGGGTAGCGATCCCGCCGACCCCCGGCATCGGTGCCATCGGCCTGATCGAGGATCTCGGCCGCATAGCGGATATCGCCTTGCGCGACGGACAGATGCTGCTGCTTGTCGGCGCGGAAAGCGGTCATCTCGGCCAGACCCTTTTCCAGGAGATGGCAAGCGGCGCGTTCGAAGGCGCCCCGCCCCCGGTCGATCTCGAAGCCGAGCGGCGCGCCGGCGATCTGGTCCGCGCCCTCATCCGGGAGGGCGTCTGCCGGACGGTGCACGACGTGTCGGACGGCGGCCTACTCGTCGCACTCGCCGAAATGGCGCTGGCGGGCAGCACCGGCTTTACCATTACCACCTTTGACGGCGCCCTCCCCGCTCATGCCGCGTGGTTCGGCGAGGACCAAGGACGCTATATTCTGGGCGTCGATGCTGGCCTTGTGGATGGCATCGCTGCACGCGCCGCTAGAGCCGGCGTGTCGCTGCGCGGGATTGGCACGGCAGGCGGTGAAACGATAGACTTGCCCGGCGAGGTGCCCATCGCGCTGACAGCGCTGCGCGGTGCCCATGAAAGCTGGTTCCCGGCCTATTTCGGCGAGAACCCTCCAGCGAGCTCTTAAGCGAGAAACCGTCCATGCCGATGCGTGCCGAGGATATCGAGAGTTTCATCAAGCAGGCGCTGCCCGACGCCGAGGTATCGATTCGCGATCTGGCCGGCGACGGTGACCACTATGCCGCGACCGTCATCTCCGAGGCGTTCCGCGGCAAGACGCGCGTGCAGCAGCACCAGATGGTCTATGACGCGCTGCGCGGTCAATATGGGCGGCACACTGCACGCCCTCGCTCTGCAGACCTCCGCTCCGGAGAAGTAACGCGCGCCCTCCCGCCGGTGTCGGCCAGGCCCGCGTCTGGTGCTGTTTTGCGGTGGAAAGAGGCACCGGACCAGACACCGCCTTCGGCTCTGGGCCAATCTCCGACATCCGGTTGACTTCCGCTCAAGACCAAACGGGCTATTCGTCGGAAATGAACGAGAGAGCCCGTCCAGCACCCCGCAGAACGATTTGATAGGTTCAGAAATCAGGAACGTCCCTGGCGTGGCAGCTGCTCCGGCCCAATGTGGGCAAACGGCATCAGGCCGAGCCACTTAGGCATGGTCTTGATCAGTTGAGAATCTCCGACGAGCGTGATCCGTTCGTTGGATATAGCGCGTCCCAAGGGGAGGTCGCCCATAAAAATTTCGGTAAGCGTACGCAAGTCAGCGTAGACGCTCACATCGACGTCATGACCAGGATCGTCCAGACATACATCGACCTCGCCTTTCTCGATGACCAGCCACCAGCACTTCATTCGACGCAGGCCAGTAAACTCGAAGTAAATCACCGTTCGACTGGTCGGAAGGTGGTCTGCCTTGATGAACCGGTGGATATCCCACATGAGGGTGCTGGGATGGAGTTCCTGACGCAGCAGCTGGCTCCGAACCCAGCGCTGACCCCACTCCCCCGCCAAATCCACGAACGGCTTGAGTGACGTCCCAGCCTCGGTCAGCTGGTACTCCCAAGAGCCGCGCGCTGGCGACGCGACACGCGCGATAACTCCAGCGTCCTGCAGTGATTTAAGGCGCTTTGACAGGGTGGCCGGGGGCAGCAGGGGCATACTCAATCGAAGGTCATTGAAATGGCGAGCGCCTAACAACAGGTCTCGGAGGATGAGCAGCGTCACCGCTCAGTCAAGATCTCAGCGGCCTTTGCAATTGGACAGTATGAAGCATAGCCCTTCATTCTGACACTTTAGAGATAGTGACAGCACTATATCAAGTTCAATTTCTGTACTTGATCGGCAAGCATGCATTTAGTTAGCTACGGTAGATGGCGCACTCCATTAGAGCTGTTGCCATATAATCGTTGGCACAAGGGTAGAAAACATGAAGAGCACAATGGTCGCTCTGGCGATGAGCATTGTCGCGCTACCAGGACTTGCGCAATCCAGGCACTCTGATCCAGAGTTCAAAAAGTTCAATGAACTCAAATGGGAGCAGACGAACCCAGAGCGGGGAGACAACTCGCAAGAGGTGGCAACCCTGCACGTTGACCCAATGACAAAAGCGACCCAGCTGATCATTCGGGCGCCGAAAAATTACCATGTCGGACGACATTGGCACTCAGCAAATGAGACCATCACTGTCATTCACGGCACCTTCGTTGTTGGCCATGATGGCAGCGATGAACGAGTGGACCTCACTACGGGCTCTTTTGCTCATATGCCCGCGAAGATGATCCATGATGCATGGACGAAGGACGAAGGCGCTGTTTTCTTCATCACAGTCGATGGGCCGTTCGACATCAACTGGGTGAAGGAAACGTCCGACATCCCCCTTCGCTGATGGGCTGATGTGGCCGAAAGCCGATATGGCAGGATTTCGGTAAACGGCTACGCGCAAGTGGCAAGGCTCAATTCGTAGCGACCGCCCCGTAAGGCAAAATGTACTTGGTATCTTTTTACACCCGGAATTGTGTTTTCGGGGCGCGTCGCCTCTTGCTGCCTGCTTAAACGGCCGACCATTCGTGAACGCGTGGAATTCGCGATGCGTAGAATTGGTTTTTCCGTTCTCATAATTATAGCGCTCATCGCCTCTTCGGCGACGAGCCACGATAAAAGTCATCCGCCCGCCAATCCAAAGGAAAAACAATGGTTCAAGGAGGCAGGTTCTTCGCGGATCAAAAACTGCTGCGACGACACGGATGGCGTTATGGAGGCAAGCTCTCACCCAAGCAAGGGCACGTTCAGGAGGTGGCAGCAAAGAGCGGATGGCTATTGGGTCTACATCGTACCGCCTGCAGGCATGTATGCGCGTGAAGATTGGTACCCAGTCCCAGGATGCACTGGTCCGCACACAGAGCAATCCCGAGGCAGAGGAGCCCCAGTATGCCATCGTCTGGTTCGAATGGATATCTAACGCAACGGGCCCAGCCCAGCTTTTAAGAAATCCAGATCCTGTGTTTTCACCCTGGGCCTATGTCGTGACAGCCGCCCTCGCTCCAGAGGACACGATCCGCTTCTGCAAGTCGTGTCCGAAATCATCCGCTCTCCCTCCTCTCATGAGCAAACGATCAGAGGGATATCCACGTGAATAGTCCTCAGCGGAATACGGCGGTCAACTTCGCGGTAGTCCGGCGATCAGTGTCTGGCAGCGTTCTCCGCGTTAACCCGCGCTTCACCACCCCCGCAGCTTTCCTGCCCCCAAAGTTATCCCCGGGCCCCTCCGCCCGCGCATACACTCGGCTCGTTCCTTCCCCTGAGGGACGCACGGGCACTCGAGACCGTCTCACCGTGGGGGAGGGAAGCGGTGCCTGAGGAAATCCGCAAGGGATCTGGCTGGGTGGCGAACGCAGGCCGGCCTTGCGGTGGGTGTAACGAACCCGAACTCAGGGGTCCGGGAGCTGACCCACCTGTTTGCTGGGATGCGCAGGTCAGAGGTTCGTCTGAGCCAATTCGCCAGGCGAGCCACCTCAGGTAAGGGAGCGGACATGGGCCAAAATATCACCGCGCGCGGGCGGCCATGAAGGCCACCCACACACATAGCGAGAGGCCTTTATGGCCGCCCGCGCCGTCCCTCGCTCCTGGAGCGAACCTTTACGGTGAGCGACCAGCAAAGAAGAGGGGCAGAGACTGACGGAAAGCCTCGCGGGCCACGCCCGGCGAGGGGATTTGTGCTTCGCCTTCGGAGTCAGAAGCCGAACGCATCCGATCGGCAGCCCCGAGGCGACACCGGCCTTAACACACTTGCGGGCCTGCTCCCGAAAAGCCATCTTGTGGAAAGGCATATTCGTGGGCGCGACATCCGTTGTAGAATGCCGCCAGAACATCAACGCGTCCGGTCATGCGGGCGAGGCACAGCCAAAAGGGACAGCATGAGCGCAGAGAACATTAACAATTGGATCGATCAGCAGGTGAAGGGCAATGATGTGGTGCTCTTCATGAAGGGCACCAAGACCTTCCCGCAATGCGGCTTCTCCGGCCGGCTCGTCCAAATCCTCGATTATCTCGGCACCGACTACAAGGACATCAACGTGCTCGAGGACATGGGCTTGCGCGAGGGCATTAAGCAGTACACTAAATGGCCGACCATCCCGCAGCTCTATGTCAAAGGCGAGTTCGTCGGCGGGTGCGACATCGTCAGCGAGATGTTCCAGTCGGGCGAGCTGGAGACGCTTTTGAACGAGCGCGGCGTGCAATTTTCCAAGGCAGTGGCATAAGCTTGGCGGGTGGCTGCAGCCCCCGCGAATCTTAAGGCGCTCCGAATGAGCTTGACGACAATTCCGATGGCGCGGCAGGCTGGATAGCATGGGCGGCGCGCGGTCTTTTATTCTCGGAATTCTAATCGTTGCGGCGACGGTTTGTCTGGTGCTCGGCCTGACCTTGCCCATCGTCAGGCTGACGCGCTTCTATGTATGGACAGACGTCCACTCGATGATTTCGATCCTTGAGGAGCTCTACGCCCAGAAGGAGATCTTCCTCGCGGGCATCATCTGCCTGTTCTCCGTTATCTTCCCGGCGATCAAGCTGCTTTATCTGCTGGGCCTCTACTCGGCGCGTAATGTCAATCCGGAGCGGCGCAGCACGTTGTTGCGGCATATGGCCTGGCTCGGCAAATGGTCGATGCTCGATGTGCTGGTGCTGGCGCTGCTGATCTTCTACGCCAAGTCGACCAGGCTCGCCGACGCGGTCTCCATGCCCGGCATCTATATGTTTGCCGCCGCCGTGGTGCTGACCATGCTGGCTTACGGCATCGTGGAATATGAGGCGGAAAGCTCACCACGCCGGATGGACAAGGAAGATAAGCCGGAAGCCGACGGGAGAGATCCGGACCATCAGCAGATGCTGCATACCGTCCTGAGCGGCCCTCGCGCCAAGGCAGGCTGATTTGCGCGCGGAGCTATTGCGGCCACAAAAAGTGGCTACTGAACGGTCTCCACTTTCGCTGGCCGCCACAGCTCCTGCCAAGGCGAGACAGGACTGGAGGAGCGCCCGCAATCTGGAGCTATCGATGACACGCTTTGTCTGCTTTCTGCTGAGCTCAATCCTTGTAGGCCTGCTGCCATCGTTCGCCTGGGCAGAGCTGAAGGTCGGGACGATTGCGCCGGCGTTCTCCGCGAAAGCGGCGCTAGGTGGTCGGGAGCTAACCTTTACGCTATCTGAGGCCCTCAAGAAGGGCCCCGTTGTTGTGTACTTCTACCCAAAGAGCTTCACATCGGTCTGCACGGAAGAAGCCCACCTCTTTGCGGAGGCCATGTCGGAGTTCGCAAAACTTGGCTCCGCGGTCATCGGCATCTCTGCCGATACAATTGAGACGCAGCGTGCGTTCTCAAGGGAAGCATGCCGCGACCAATTTCCGGTTGCCGCCGATCCCAAAGGAAATGTTATAAAGGCCTACGACGTCCTTGCCGGGAAAGACGGCCGCAGCATCTTTGCCAGCCGCACGTCCTACGTGATTACGCCCGACGGCAAGATCGCGTCGACCCTGACGGCCGACGATGCAGGCAGCCATATCCAATCCGCTCTCAAATCCGTCCAGGCCTGGAAAGCGCGCCAAGTGCGATAGGGGAGCGATCGGGGCCGCCGCTCAGACCATCGTGCCGTCGGCTTACGATACCAAGTCGCTGTGCGCGGTCCCGATTGCTAGAGCCCACTCCGCATTGGCAGCCGCTCCAAAACACAACAGGCCGCCAGGAATGGCGGCCTGCAGCATAATGCCATGATAAAGACCGCTCAGCGCGAATAGAACTCGACGACGAGGTTCGGCTCCATATGCACCGGATAGGGCACATCGCCCAGTTGCGGCACACGGGCGAACACCGCCCGCATTTTGCCGTGGTCGGCCTCGATATAATCCGGCACATCGCGCTCGGGGCTCTGAGCGGCTTCGAGGACCAGCACCATGCCACGGCCCTTCTCGCGAACCTCGATGATATCGCCCGCACGGCAGCGATAGCTGGGAATGTTCACCCGGCGGCCGTTCACATTTACATGGCCATGGCTGATGAACTGGCGCGCGGCGAACGGTGTCGGTACGAATTTGGCGCGATAGACTACCGCATCCAGCCGGCGCTCCAGGAGGCCGATCAGGTTCTCCGAGGTGTCGCCTTTCAGCCGCGTGGCTTCCTTGTAGATGTTCTTGAACTGCCGCTCATTGATGTTGGCGTAATAGCCCTTGAGCTTCTGCTTGGCCCGCAATTGGATGCCGAAGTCTGAAAGCTTGCCGGCGCGGCGCTGGCCATGCTGGCCAGGACCATATTCGCGCTTGTTGACCGGGCTCTTCGGGCGGCCCCAAATGTTCTGGCCGAGGCGGCGGTCAATTTTATGCTTGGCGCTGACGCGCTTGGTCATGTGATCTCTTCCTAAGGATGGATTTCGCCCATTCGCATGTCCTCCTTTTTCTTACCTCCGAGCGCCGGGAGGCCTCGGTTGGAAGAACGACAGGCGGGCGCCATCACGGCCGCCGCGGACATGAAAAGAAAACGGCCCGTCTACGGGGCCGCATTATGCTTAGCTCAAGGCCGGCGGCGCTGTCAACCAGCGGAGCGCTCACCCGCCCGCGTCAGGACTTCTGCGCCGTCTTGAGAAATTCCTCGATATTGGCCTTCACCTTGGCCTTCTCCTCGGCCGTGCAGGCCTTCTTGTCCCCCTTGTCAGGTTCGGCGATCACCGTCGGCTCTTTCTTGCCGTCGCCCTTGTCCATGAACTTGACGTTGCCGGTCAGCCACATCACCGTGAACAGGTGCAGACGGTTGATGAACAGCATCTGCTCCGGCGTCCACTTGTTCTTGGCCTGCTCGGTTCGCATCATGGCGAGATAATTCTCAGCCTGCAGCTCGGGCAGATCGCACATCTGGGCATGGGCCGAATTGCGCGCGGTGATAATCACCCTTCGGGCGTCCTCCAGCGGCACGAGAATCTTGTCGAGATTTTTGCGGTCGATCTTGATGACCTTGCCGTCGGGCTGCTTCACCTCGCTGGGGATGGTGGTCAGCGCAAAACCCGTGATCAGCTTCACGGATTTGAGGCTGAGCTCGGTATTGTCCTTGTCCTCCTTCGGCGCAGTACTGTCCTGGGCCGCAACCGCCGTTGTCAAAGCGAGCCCTGTGAACAGAACAGTCAAACTTGCCAGCCGGCTTAATGCGTTCATTCTTTTCCCCTGCCGATCGTCCCTTCCCAGGGCTTCGCGCTCTAGCATCCTCGTGGCTCATGGCAATACCACAAACGCGGCGTAACTAAGGCACCTGTTGCCCCGCTACTCCACCCTGTGGCGCGAACGCCGCAGCCCGGTCAGAGCCACGATTATGCCTCTCAGCGTTCTCACTTCTTGCTCGGTGAGAGCCGCACGCTCGAACATATTACGGATATTCCGTATCATGCTCGGCCGCTTGTCGTCAGTTTTGAAAAAGCTTCCCGCCTCCAGTTCTGACTCAAGGTGTTGAAAAAAGGCCAGCAGCTCGCTCTTGCGGGCAGGAGCTGACTTGTTGAGATGCAAACCCTCCCGCGCCGGGCCGTCGAAGCTCGTGGCGCGGCCAAGGGAGTCGGCCGCCGTGATCTTGCGCCATTCATAAGCAACGAGAAGCACGGCCTGAGCCAGGTTGAGCGAGGCAAAAGCCGGATTAACGGGGGCTATAACAAGGCTATCGGCCAGCGCAACCTCGTCGTTTTCGAGACCCGAACGCTCGCGGCCAAACAGCACCCCGCAGCGCTCGCCGCTCGCGATCCTGCCCGCCATGTGCTGCACGGCGGTTTCCGGCGAAAGCACCGGCTTAACCATCTCGCGGATGCGCGCCGTGGTCGCCGCGACATAATGGAGATCGGCGATCGCCTCCGCCAGCGTTGGATAAATTGTGGTCTTGGCAATGACATCGTCCGCTCCCGAGGCGGCGGCCAGCGCCTTTTCGCTCGGCCAGCCGTCACGCGGCGCAACAAGGCGGAGCGCATCGAGGCCAAAATTCGCCATCGCCCGCGCGGTCTGGCCGATATTCTCGCCAAGCTGCGGCTCAACCAGGATGATGATGGGTGCTCCGGGCCAAGGCGACTCGCTCTCTATAGACTTTGTTTGGCTCATAGGGGCTATCGTCCGAATCTGTGCAATCTCCCTTCGCCTTTCGGCTTCTTGGCTGAGGCGAAAGGCTCCATTATGGTGCAATCAGCCTGCGGTTAGGCGCGGCACTTTTCAGAAATTCTCGTCGAGGCAAACATGGGCAAGATCAAAGTCGCCAATCCGGTCGTCGAACTCGACGGCGATGAAATGACCCGTATTATCTGGCGTCTTATAAAAGACAAGCTGATCCACCCCTATCTCGACATCAACCTGCTCTATTTTGACCTCTCCATCGAGCACCGCGATGCCACCAGCGACCAGGTGACGATCGACGCCGCCAACGCCATCAAGCAGCACGGCGTCGGCGTGAAATGCGCCACCATCACCCCCGATGAAGCGCGCGTTAAGGAATTCGGCCTCAAGAAGATGTGGAAGTCGCCGAACGGCACGATCCGCAACATCCTCGGCGGGGTGATATTCCGCGAGCCGATCGTGTGCAAGAACGTGCCGCGCCTCGTTCCGGGGTGGACCAGGCCGATTATCGTCGGCCGCCATGCGTTCGGCGACCAGTATCGCGCGACCGATTTCCTGTTTCCAGGAAAAGGCAAACTCACCATCAAGTTTCAGCCCGAGGATGGGGGCGCCCCGATCGAGCATGAGGTGTTCGATGCACCTGGCTCGGGCATCGCCATGGCGATGTATAACCTCGACGACTCGATCCGCGACTTTGCCCGCGCCAGCATGAATTATGCCCTCGGCCGCGGCTACCCGCTCTACTTGTCCACCAAGAACACGATCCTCAAGGCCTATGACGGCCGCTTCAAGGACATTTTCCAGGAAGTCTATGAGAGCGAGTTCAAGGACCAGTTCGCGGCGAAGGACCTGCATTACGAACACCGGCTGATCGACGATATGGTGGCCTCCGCGCTCAAATGGTCCGGCGGCTATGTCTGGGCCTGCAAGAACTATGATGGCGATGTGCAGTCGGACACGGTTGCTCAGGGTTTCGGCTCGCTCGGCCTGATGACCTCGGTGCTGCTCACGCCCGACGGCAAAACCGTCGAGGCCGAGGCCGCGCACGGCACTGTCACCCGCCATTTCCGCGAGCATCAGAAAGGCAAGGAGACCTCGACCAATTCCACGGCGTCGATCTTTGCCTGGACGCGGGGCCTCGCCCATCGCGCCAAGCTGGACGACAATGCCGAGCTCGCCAAGTTCGCCAATACACTGGAGGAGGTAACCGTCTCCACCATCGAGGCGGGCTATATGACCAAAGATCTCGCGCTGCTGGTGGGAGATCAGCAGGCCTGGCTGTCGACCTCAGGCTTCATCGACAAGATCGCCATGCATTTGGAAAAGGTGCTGGCGTAGCGCGATAATCCAGAAGTTCGTTACATCGCGGGCGGTTTCGGAACGAACTTCTGGATCTGATTTTAAGACACCGCTGCAACGGTAGGCGCGGCGAACAATGCACGGGCACTAAAAGCAAGGCAGCAAAGCTCGACGGCAAGGCATCGTATTGCGGCGCGAATGTGCTATATTATCCGTATGAGCGAGACAAGAATGACTGCGAGACCATCGTCTTGGGCCGTACCGTCCAAAGCCGATGATGACGCTTGGGCGCGTATGACGCGGGAAGAGCAACTCGCCGCATATAAGACGCTGTTCAATCACCCGGCAGCCACCGATTTCACCCCAACCACGGTTGCCGAAATCGTCGAGCGTTCGCGCACCGCTCGAAAGACCAAGCAAACAACGGATGGCGACGAGCTATAGACTTTCACGCCTCGCGCTCACACACATTGAGGAAATTGTCGCTCACACCGATACGGCTTTCGGCGAGATGCAGACCGCCGCCGATATGGCCGGTCTTGAGTCGAGCTTCGAGCTGATCGTGAAGTTTCCCGGCATGCGCGCGGCCGTCTTTGAGGTGAAGCCAGGACTGCGTCGCTACCGTTACCAGTCCCATTACATTTTCTATAGCGAGCAGGGGAGTGTCATTGGCATCGAAGCGGTGCTGCATGTCAGCCGGAACATCCGGCGCGATCTTTTCGACGTCTGACCAAGCCCTGCCGCTAAGGCTCTACGCGTGGGCGAGGCGGCGACTGAACCCAGTAGATGATGGCGGCGCACGGCACCATCCAGATCAGCGTCGCCAGCAAATAAAATAGGAGGTGCCAGCCGGTCGCAAGGCCTGGCAGGCGCATGATGGCGACGCTGATCGCAAACCAGAAATAAGCGATCGAGAACAGGACAAGCGCGAGGCTGCCGATCAATTTTTTCAGGCGCACGGGCATTCCCCAGCCATAGCGCCATTTACCGCCCTTGGAAAGCAGGGCTTGCCCACCCCGCTCTGCCCGCGTCAGCATGGATGTTGCGAGCGCCTTGCCAAGCGTTTAGGAGAGAGAATGGCCACGAGCTCTGCGCCCTCCTCGACCACCTTTCCGCCCAGTGCTGCGGCTGCAAGTACGCCTGCGCGCCGGCATCTGGCGCTACGGCTCTGGCTCTATGTCATTGCCGGGCTGATCTTCGCCATGGTGCTGGTCGGCGGCGCAACCCGCCTCACCGACTCCGGCCTGTCGATCACTGAGTGGCAGCCGCTGCTTGGCGCGGTGCCGCCGCTCAGCGATGCGGATTGGCAGGACGCCTTCCAAAAATACCAACAGATCCCGGAATACAAGCTCATCAACCGCGGGATGAGTCTTTCCGAGTTTAAGGCGATCTACTGGTGGGAGTGGGCACATCGCTTTCTCGGCCGGTTCATCGGGGTAGCCTTTTTCCTGCCGCTGGTGGTGTTCTGGCTGTTCGGCGCCATCCCGAAAGGCCTTGGCCCCAAGCTCGCTGCGATTTTCCTGCTCGGCGGCCTTCAAGGTGCGCTCGGCTGGTACATGGTGATGAGCGGCCTCAGCGAGCGCACCGATGTCAGCCAATATCGGCTGACCGCGCATCTGGCTGTCGCGGTGGCGATCTTCGGTGCCATGCTGTGGACCGCTTTCGGCCTGAAGGAACGGCGTCATGCGACCGGCGTGGCGGCGGGATGGGCCAGAACCGGCGCGGCGATCCTGCTTGTCGCGGTGTTCCTGCAGATCATGCTCGGCGCACTGGTCGCCGGGACGGATGCCGGCATGTCGCACAATACCTGGCCTCTGATCGACGGTGCCATCATTCCGGATGGGCTCGGCGTAATGCAGCCCTGGTATGTGAACATCTTCGAGAATGTGCTCACCGTGCAGTTCGATCACCGGATGATGGGCTATGGCGTGGCGGTGCTGGCGCTGGCGCAGACGGCTCTGGCCTGGCGCTCGGGCGATACCGCGATCCGTGCCTCCGCCGCGCTCGTCATGGCGGCCGTGCTGGGCCAGATTGCGCTCGGCGTCTTCACGCTACTTGCCCAGGTCCAGATCGGCATCGCCCTCTCCCACCAGGGTGGCGGCCTTATCGTGTTCGCCCTGGCGCTGCGGCATCTGTTCATCGCCCGCCAGTGACAAAACGCCCGTTCCCGGGGCACTCCATCAATTTTTCTCCTCCCAGCCCGGCCAAGCTCACGCTCTGGCCGGAACTCCCTCAGGTAGCTCACGTTAGTCGCATACAGTTGCGGAAAACCGCTGCACGCAGCAGCGGACCCGCGACTCTGCCAAAGGAGGGGTTTCTCTTATGACAAATATTTCTCCAACGCGCGTGGAAGCGGTTGAGGTCGAGATCGAGAAAGCATCTTTCGTCGATTGGCCCGGCGTCTTCGTCGGCGTGGTCGTTGCTTCCGCACTGTCGTGGCTGCTGCTGACCTTCGGTTCCGCCATTGGTCTGGCTTCCGTTTCGCCCTATACCGCGACAAGCGGCACCGCCAAGACAGTTACCCTTGCGGCGGCCGCCTGGTTCGCGCTGACGCAGATCTATTCGGTCGCGATGGGTGCCTATATCGCGGCGCGTCTGCGGCCGCGCATGTCGATCACCGACAGCGATGAAGTCGGCTTCCGCGACGGGGTGACAGGACTGACCGTCTGGGCGCTTGCTATTCTGATCGGTCTCGTCCTCGCCGGCATGATCGCCTATGGCGCAGCCCGCACTGGTGCCCAGCTGGCGGGAGCCGCAGCCAACACGGCGGCCCAGGGCGTAAACCAGGCTTACACCGTGGATCGCCTGCTGCGGTCGAACAATCCGGGACAGGCTCCGGCGGGGCAGGGCCAGATTGATGACGCGACCCGCGAGCAGGTCGGCCGTATCCTGGCCAATGCGCTCGCGACCGGCGACATGCCGCAAGCCGACCGGGACTATCTCAGTCAGCTCGTCGCCGCCCGCACCGGCATATCACCTGAAGACGCACAGCGGCGCTTGACGGAAATCTATGACCAGACCAAGCAGGCTGCGCTCGATGCGGCAGATAAAGCACGCAAGGCAACCGCGATGGCGGGGTTCTGGATCGTGTTCATCACTTTCGTCGCGGGCCTCGGGGCATGGTGGGCCGGCACTGTCGGTGGCAGCCATCGCGATGACGCATTCTAGGAGGCATTGGTTCAATATCTGAAAGGCTAAGGGGGTTTAAAATGGCCACATCCACACTTCTGCTTATCATACTGGTGATCCTGCTGATCGGCGCGGTACCGACTTGGCCCTATAGCCGCGGCTGGGGCTATGGACCTTCCGGCGTGCTCGGCATCGTGCTTGTCGTGCTGCTTGTCCTGGCGCTGATGGGTCGGGTCTAGGCCCCACGCAGAATTGCGCCCCGCACCTTCTTCCGTCGGCGCGTTCTTGGATCACGTCGTCACAACAGAAACCGGCCCCGCATTGGAGGGGATGCGGAGCCGGCCGCTGGGGTAAAATTGATGGCGGGCGAGTTACCGGGCTCGCCGCCGCTCCTGCTACTTCAGCGGAACCTCGCGCTCATTGTCGGTGAAGTGGTAGGTCAGCCTGCCGCGAACGGTCCAGAGGTCATTGTCCTCGTCTTCTTTGACCAGATAATTCTTCCACCGGCAGTAGTCACCCTCGCTGAAGCCCCATTGGTTGAACTCATCCGCGAAGCGGTAATAGAGGCCCTCGACACCGACGCTCCAGTTGGCGCGCAGCTTGTATTCGACACCGCCGCCGACGACGAAGCCAATTCTGCGATCATCGTCATCGCTGACGAGTGAATAGCTGTAGTCGGGCGTCGAGAAGCTGATGGCCTTGTCGTCGAAACCGGCAAAGGCGACGCCAGCCGTCGCATAGAGCAGGAAATTGCCGCTCGCATAGCCGAGCCGCGCACGGAGTGTCGCGAGATAGTCGATGTCGTCGGCGAAATCGATATCGCCCTCGATGCCGAACACTCTCGAATCCATCTGCCAGTTATAGCCGACATGGACACCGCCGACGAAGGTGCTGTCGTCATCGTCCCTGCCGTACTGGACGTGCTCGGCCTCTTTCCATTTCTCGCATTTCCACCACGAGCATTTTTGCATCTTGGCCGAGACTTTGTCGTCGCCAGTCCACAGCCCGCCAAGATGGCCGCCAATATAGAGCCCGCTCCACACCGGAGCGACAGGCGCGTCAAAGGTGTCTTTCATCGAGAGGTCGGCAGCCGAGGCATAGCCTCCACAGCCGACGAAAGCCGCAATGGCGGCGATCATCGCTAAACGGCGCATAAATTCCCCAATAGTGCCCTGGTTAGGTTTCCCCCACCTGCGCCAAGTACGCGCGCGCGGCGATTACTGCGGAACAGCGAAAAGCATTAAGGCCGAATCAGCAAGCCAATCCCTCGCCGCCAACATGGAAAGGTCACATTTGTGACAAATTTTCCACATTTACAACTTAAGAGTGCGTTAAACGGTTACCGCAAGCGGCTGGACCAAGCGCTAGACGCTCGGTCACACGACGCGCAGCTCTGGGCGACGGCGACGCCGTGTCGATCCGCCTCCGGCGGGCAGGGTAACGACGACCGGATAAGCCGCGAGCGTCGCTCTCCTGCGGTCGAGCTGTGCCAACTCCCGGCCGAACGCGACGAGCGCATAGGTCATAAGCAGGACTCCGGCGGGGATCCACATGATCAGGCCGCCGATCTGCTGATCTTCCAGCGGCGAGAGGTCCCATGCCGCGGTGGTGAGGAAATGGACTGCGAAAAGCGGGTGAGGACTGAAGGTGAGCAGCGCGCCCAGAAGACTCATATGCATTGTCGTCAAGAAGCTCGCCCCGAGCGCCGGCCAGATCTTGCCGTGCGTGCTGAACAGCGCGCTCCAGAGCCACAGGGCGCTCGCGAACAGGGTCACATGCATCATCCAATACACCGCCCAGCTGGCGAAGGTCGCCTCATAGGGGACGGGTGCATGCCAGAGCCAAAGCATGAGGCCGAAGACTGCCGTGGCCAACCAGAGCTCGCTGACAGCGGCTTTGCGGCGCGGTAGGCCAAGCGCAACCAGCGGCGCACCGATCAGCGCGATGATCATGTGCTGGCCAACTCGCGCGGTGAACAACGCCACACTGAGATTGCAGAGCGGGGAGATCAGGGCCAGCGTGATGACAGTCCAACCGGCAAGAGCCGCATTCATGCGCCAGGGCGCCCCGGACCGTATCAGCCAGAGGTGACCGCCGATCAAGACGGCCAGACATGTGATGAGGATGGGATCGAGGTTCCAGACTTCTGAGCCGGGGATCGGGGGGCGGCCGCAATAGGGGGTAATTAAGCCTGGCATCAACGCTCTCCAATTTTGATGAAGAACGTCGACTCATGTTCATCGTTCCGAGAAGCGGAACCCGCCGCGTCAAAGATTCCCGGCGCCCGCCTCCCGGAAGGCCCGGCCCTATTTCTCCTCGCCGTTTCGCAAGCGCTGCTGCTCGCGGAAAGGGCTGGCCGGATAGACGCCGAAGATGCGCAGCTCTGAGGAGAAGAAGCCGCATTCCTCCAGCGCCAGCCGCACCGGACGCTCCTCGGGATGCCCCTCAATGTCGGCGTAGAACATCGCCGCCCAGAAATTGCCCTCCACCATGTAGGATTCGAGCTTGGTCATGTTGACGCCGTTAGTGGCGAAGCCGCCGAGCGCCTTATAGAGCGCAGCGGGGACGTTGCGCACCCGGAAGATGAAGGTCGTCACTACCGGGCCGTTGCCGGCAGGGGCGTCGTCGCGGTCGGCGGCCAGTACGAGAAAGCGGGTGGTGTTGTGCTCGGCATCTTCGATGTCGCTGCGCAACATTTCCAGGCCATAGATCTCGGCGGCCAGTTTGGAGGCGATCACCGCCTTGGTCGGATCGCGTTCCTCGCGCAACATGCGCGCCGCGCCGGCAGTGTCGGCCTCGATGACCGGCCGCAGCCCCATCTCTCGGATCACCTTGCGGCACTGGCCGAGGGCATGGGTATGACTGTGGACGGTCTTAAGCTGCTCGGCGCGCGTGCCGGGCAGCACCAAGAGCTGGTGATAAATGCGCTCGAAATGCTCGCCGACGATATAAAGCCCGGACTCGGGTAGCAGATGATGCACGTCGGCAACGCGGCCTGCCACCGAATTCTCGATCGGGATCATGGCGTAGCGGGCCTTGCGCTCGCGCAGCGCCATCAGCGCGTCCTCGAAGGTCGCACAAGCGTCGGGAATCAGGTCGGGATAGGCGTTCACGCAGGCGAGGTGGGAGTTAGCACCGGGCTCGCCCTGATACAGGATTTTGCTGGCTGCCTCAGTATTCTGGGCGGACTTGGCGGCCGGCGACGATGCACCGCGCTTCGATCGAGTTTGATTGGAGGACATGGCTTGCTTTCAGGCTATAAGCCGCGCCCCGGGCGCAGCGGTGATCACAGCGCGGACCCGGTCGAGATCGGCGGGGGTGTCGACGCTCATAGGAACGATATCGACGCGCCTCACATCGATGCGCATCCCCGCCTCCAGCGCACGAAGCTGCTCCAGCTTTTCGCGCAGCTCCAATGGTGAAGGCGGCAGAGAGACAAAGCGTTTTAGCGCGGCGCGGCGATAGGCGTAAATGCCGATGTGATGGTAGAGGGGACCTGGTCCGTAAGGCGCAGGCGACCGGGTGAAATATAACGCGCGCAGCGTCTCGGCGTCTCCCAACGGCGTGCCGACCACCTTGACGATGCTGGGCTCAATGGCATCGCTCGGCTCTGCGATAATCACCGCCAGCGTGCCGATATCCACCGCAGGATCGGCAAGGGGCCTCAGACAGTCGCGGATCAGCGAAGGCTCAAGCAAGGGCTGATCGCCCTGCACGTTAACGATAATATCAGCGCTGCCCGCCGGGTCGACCGTCTCGACCGCCTCAAACACCCGGTCCGAGCCGCTTTGATGGTCGGCGCGGGTCATCACCGCCCTGCCACCGGCCGCTTCAATGGCGGCAGCAATCCCCCGGGCATCGGTCGCCACCAGCACGTCGCCCGCCTCAGCAGCCATGGCCCGGCGCCAGACATGGACGATCATCGGCTCGCCGGCGATGTCGGCAAGAGGCTTGTTCGGCAAGCGCGTTGCCCCCAGGCGCGCGGGAATAACGATCAAGGGCCTTGCCATTCGGCAATCCTTTCTTTCTTATGCTGCGCGAAAATGCCCGGCGCATTCCCCGGCTGGGCGCACGCGGGCTGAGACAATTCGCCTGCCATCGGGACTTTTTCTGCGTCAGGACCTATCGTATTGGCAAGGTAGAAAATTCATCGCAGCCGGGCGCGCGCAGGATGAGGCAGCGACGATAACGAGGAAAGGGCGGCAGATGGATAAGATGACGATCAACATGATCGCGGGGGCGTTCCTGTCTTCGCTGCTCGTGCTGTTCGGCACCAGCACATTCTTTAACCTCGTCTATCCGACAGGTGGCGCCCCTGAGCCGGAGCCGGTGGGTGAGAGCCATGCGGCAGCAACGCCCGGTGCGACGGGCAGTGAGGCTGCAGCGCCGGCCAAGCCGATCGGCGTGCTGCTCGCAAGCGCGGATCCCAAGGCCGGTGAGGCTGCGGCGAAGAAATGCGCTACCTGCCACTCTTTCGAGGCCGGCGGTCCCAACAAGGTCGGACCGCATCTGCACGACGTCGTGGGCCGCGCTGTTGCCGGTGTTTCCGATTTCGCTTATTCGCCCGCGCTGAAAAGCCACGGCGGCAACTGGGATTACGAGTTGCTCAACTGCTGGCTGGCCGACCCGAAGGCCTGCATTCCCGGCAATAAGATGGCCTTTGCCGGCGTGAAAAAGGACACCGACCGTGCCGACGTGATCGCCTATCTGCGGAGCATCACCAGCAATCCGCCGCCGCTCCCGGCCGCCAATGCCCCCGCCGAGGCTGCCGCCGCTCCGGCAGCAGCTGGGCCGCCTGAGGCAAAGGCGCAGGAGGGGGCGTCGAATGCCGCCGGCAGCACGGCTCCCGGCCAGCCGGCCTCGCAGAATCCGGCCGAACCGGGCAACGCGCCCGCCGCGGCCCCTGCATCCCCGCCCGCGAACCAGTGATGAGGCTGGGTTCGGCGAGCCGGCGCTAATCGGAGCTTATGGAGAAACGAGGCAGCGGCTTTCCACCGTGCACAGCCGAAGCTCCCGTGAAGGGGATCCATCAAGGATCTGCAAGTGTTGTGGAACTGTGAATCCCCGCTTAAGCGGGGATTTGAGTTTTGTGGGGGTTGGCTACGATGCCACCTGTCCCACCCACGC
>CAVYXF010000011.1:0-79005 GCA_963772335.1 uncultured Alphaproteobacteria bacterium
CGCAACTTGAATGGTTTGCGACCGAGACCCGGCGCATCATCGACCAGCTCAGCGCGCTGTTTCCCGAGCTCTATCCACTGGGCGACGCCGAGACATTGACCTATCTGCACGGCACGATCTCGGACAAGCGCCATGTCGTCACCGCACCAAACGTGCCGGCGCATCTCGATGCCCTACTCGCCGATACGCCATTCCTCGGCGGGCTTGAGCCGAGGCTCGGCGAGAAGCATCTGCGGGTGCTGACAGTCACTGGCTTTCCCAATATGACGTCGCCCGGTCTTCTCGATGCGCTCAATGATCTCGGCTTTGCCTATCGCTGGTCAACCCGCTGGATCGCGCTCGACAAGCTCCAGGCGGGCAAGCAGCTCAGGACGCTGCGCCGGCAATGGTTCGCCAAGCGCAAATCCATGCTCGCCGTGCTGCGCGAGGTGATGTTCAACCGGGAGACGGCGTTGGTCGATGCCGATGCCGAGAACAAGGCCTCCGATGCCGACGCCGCGCTTCAAGAGCTCGGCGCCGATGACGTCGCCTTCGGCTATCTGACGATGACGGTCATCGTTGCCGATGACGACGCAACCCGCGTCAACGAGCATCTGCTTGCCGTTGAGCGGGTGCTCAACGGCCATGGTCTCGTCACCATCCGCGAGACCCTCAACGCCGTTGAGGCCTGGCTCGGCAGCCTGCCCGGCAACCCCTACGCCAATATCCGTCAGCCGATCGTGCACACGCTCAACCTTGCCCATCTGATGCCGGTCTCGGCAGTCTGGGCGGGCCCGGCAAGGAATCATCACCTCAAGGCCCCGCCGCTGATGCTGACCGAGACGCGTGGCACGACGCCGTTCCGCTTCGATCTCCATGTCGGCGATGTCGGCCATGCCTTCATTGTCGGCCCGACCGGATCCGGCAAATCGGTTTTCCTCGCCTTCCTGGCGCTGCAGTTCCGCCGCTTCATCGATGCGCAGGTCGTGATGTTCGACCGGGGACGCTCGGCGCGGGCGGCCGCGCTAACCATGGGTGGGGAAAGCATCGAGATCGGCCTCGAAGGCGCGTTGGCGCTGCAGCCGCTCGCCCGGATCGATGAGCCCGGCGAGATCAGCTTTGCCCTCGAATGGGTGATGGGGCTGCTCGCCAATGAGGGCGTCACGATCACGCCCGAGGTCAAGGATCTGGTCTGGAGCGCGCTGCAAAATCTCGCCACCGCCCCTCGGTCCGAGCGCACGCTGACCGGGCTTGCCGTGCTGGTCCAGTCGAGCGCGCTCGCCCAGGCGCTGATTCCGTACACGCTGGATGGGCCTTACGGGCAGCTGCTCGACGGCGCGAGCGAGACGCTCACTCTTGCATCGGTCCTGCATTTCGAGATGGAGCCGCTGATGGTGCACAAGCCGCTCATCCCGCCGGTGCTGACCTATCTGTTCCACCGGCTGGAGGCGCGCTTCGATGGCCGGCCGACATTGCTCCTTCTCGACGAGGCCTGGACATTCCTGGACAACGAGATGTTTGCCGCGCAGCTCCGGGAGTGGCTGAAGACGCTGCGCAAGCGCAACGTCGCGGTGGTGTTCGCAACCCAGTCGCTTGCCGATATCGAGCGCTCGGCCATCGCACCGGCGTTGATCGAAAGCTGTCCGACGCGGCTGTTCCTGCCCAACAACCGCGCCATCGAGCCGCAGAGCCGGGCGATCTATGAGCGCTTCGGCCTCAATGCCCGCCAGGTCGAGATCCTCAGCCAGGCAACGCCGAAGCGCGACTATTATGTGCAGACCGCCCGCGGCAACCGCCTGTTCGCCTTAGGGCTGCAACCGATCGCTCTCGCCCTGACCGCGGCGGGATCGCCCAAGGATCAGGAGTTGATCGATCGCCTGCTTGCAAGCGAAGCCGAGGAGAGCTTTGCCGCCCGGTTCCTCAGGGCCAAGGACCTTCCCTGGGCCGCCGATCTCCTTGTGACATCTTCAGGAAAACACGGTGCCGAGACCGCCCCCGCGGCTCCCGGCACAGCGAGCGCGGCGCCGCAGTCGAACGTCGTGGCAGACAAGGCCGAAGATCTGTCGAACACCGGGGACGACGTCTCCGGAAAGGCCGAAACTATCAGCGCACCGCTGCCTGACATGGCCCCGACTATTCCGCCGGGTGCCGCCGCCATGGTTCGTAAAAGCGGCAGGCACTCCCGCCGCGGCCGCCATGTTGCCAATGGGGTTGGTGCTGCTATCCTCCTGGCCGCTTTGGCCTGTTCCGGCAAGTTGCCGCCAGCACAAGCCATCACTGTCTTCGACCCGGCGAATTTTCAGCAGAACCTGCTCTCCGCCGTGCGCTCCCTGGAGCAGATCAACAATCAGATCAGCCAGTTGCAGAACGAAGCGCAGACGCTGTCGCGCCTCGACCAGAACCTGCAGAGGTTAGGGACGACTTTGTCGCCTGATCTGCAACGGACAATGGCGGAGATCGAGGCGGGTCTGGCACAAGGCGAAGGCCTTGCCCTTAAACTTAAGGAGACTGAAGCCGCCTACGCCAAGCTGTTTTCCCGGGAGCTGACGGCTGGCCTCTCGAATGATCAGGCTCTTCTGAGTGCCCAAGCACGCTGGGATGAAGCCTATCACGGCCTCAAACGCGCGGCGCTCCTCCAGGGCCAGATTGCCGAAAACCTCGGCCTCGACCGGCAATTGCTGGAGCAGGCGCTCGCCCGCTCCAGCAATGCCTCCGGCGCTCTCGATGTGACCCAGGCCGGGAACGAGCTCACCGCGCTCGGCGTCAAGCAGAGCCTGTAGCTGCAAAGCCTCTTTGTCGCGCAGGAGCGCGCCGAGACGCTCCAGCACGCCAGGGACCTTGCCACCGAGAATGAAGCAAGAGCGCGCCTGAAGCGCTTCCTCGGTGACCCGCAAGCCGGTGTGGGGAGGCGGTAAGATGATGACCCGCCACGCGCGCCAGCGGCTCGATAGGTTCAGCAACGGCCACCCTGCGCGCGCAGGCCCTTGACCTGCGACCGCCGCAGACCGAACGCCGGCGGCTGATTTTCCACGAAGACTTTCACCTTCTTGCTAAGCGCAGCTTTTGCGCCGATGGCGGAGCTTTGCCGATGGATGAACTCGCAATTATCGACCGCTTCACCGAGACCTTCAGCCGCTTTATCGACAGCGGCTTCGGATTGCTCGCCGGCGATGTCGCCTTCCTGACCTCGACACTCGTTGCGATCGACATCGCCCTTGCCGGCCTGATGTGGGCGTTGGTTGGCGAGCAAAACGTGCTGGCGCAGCTGGTCAGGAAGATCCTTTATGTCGGGTTCTTCGCGCTCGTCCTTAACAACTTCAAGAGCCTTGCCGACGTGGTGTTCGGCTCGTTTGCCCGGCTTGGCCTCAAGGCGAGCGGTGCTTCGCTCAGCGCCGATGCGCTGATGCGCCCCGGCTTTGTCGCCGAGGCCGGCTTCACCGCCTCCCGGCCGCTCCTCGAAAAGGCGGGCGAACTGATCGGCATCACCAGCTTCTTCGCCAATTTCGTCACCATTGCGGTGCTGATGCTTGCCTGGCTGATCGTGCTGATGGCGTTTTTCGTCCTCGCCGTTCAGCTCTTCATCGCCATCATCGAATTCAAGCTGACGGCCCTCGCCGGCTTCGTCCTCGTTCCCTTCGCGCTGTTCGGCCAGACGGCGTTCCTTGCCGAGCGCGTGCTCGGCAATGTGGTCAGCTCCGGCATCAAGCTGATGGTGCTGGCCATCGTCGTCGGCATCGGATCGAGGATCTTCGGCGATCTGACGCAGACGGCCGGCGACATCACGCTGGCGCAGGCGGCGGCGACGATTTTGGGCGCCATCGCCGTTTTCGGCCTGGCGATCTTTATCCCCGCCATCGCCGCCGGACTGATCTCGGGTGCGCCGCAGCTCGGGGCCGGCGCCGCGGTTGCCACCACTGCCGGGGCCAGCGGCGCCCTGGTCGCCGGCGGCATGCTGGCGGGCGGCGCAGCGCGCATGGCCGGGCGCGGCTCGGCGAGCGCAGTTACGGCCGCTGCATCCCTTACCGGCCGGGTCGGGGCTGCCTATAGCGAGGCCGGGGCACTTGGCGTCGCCCGCGCCACTGTGGCTGGGCCTGCAGGAAAGATGCTGCGCTCGGCGGCAGCGCCGGTGCGGGACGCCTATCGCGAGGGAGCAGCGGCCGGCTATCGCGCCACCTCCGCAAGCGACAACTCCGGCGCGAGTGGATCGGGCCTGCCAGCCGGCGGCGGTCCGCCGGGCTGGGCCCGCGATATGGCCCGCCGCCAGCGGCTGACGCAGGCGGGAATGATCGCCGCTCAGGCTTTGCGCGAGGGCGACCGTCCAGCGGGAAGCAGTGGCCCCAATCTCAAACCCGACAGCTGAGGGAAAACGTTCGATGGCCTTCAAACGATCGATGCTGCGCTATGGCGATACGCCGGCGCCTGTCACACCATTCCAGAAGGCGGCGCAACGCTGGGACGAGCGGATCGGCTCGGCCCGCGTTCAGGCCCGCAATTGGCGGCTGCTCGCCTTTGGCAGCCTGTTGCTCTCGCTCGCACTGGCGACGGTACTGGTCTTCGCCTCAGGGCTGGGCACTGTCGTGCCCTATGTCGTCGAAATCGGTCCAAATGGCGAGGCGAGAGCCGCAGGGCCCGCCGGCAAGGCCTATTCCCCGACCGATGCCCAGGTCGCCTATCATCTCGCCCGGTTTGTCGAAAACGTCCGCTCGCTCTCGATCGATCCGATCGTCGTCAGGCAGAACTGGCTAACCGCCTATGACTTCGTTTCCGACCGCGCCGCGGTCACACTCAGCGACTATGCGCGCGAGAGGGACCCGTTCTCCCGGATCGGCAAGGAAACCATCGCCGTGCAGGTGGTGAACGTCGTCCGGGCTACCCAAAGCTCGTTCCAGGTGCGCTGGATCGAGCGCAGCTATGAGGGCGGCGCGGTGAAGCGCACAACACGCATGACCGGGCTGTTTTCAACGGTGGTGAAGCCGCCGCGTACCCCGGAGCTGATCGCCAAGAACCCGCTCGGCATTTATGTGCAGGCCTTCAACTGGACGCCGGAGCTGGCGCAGGAGAAGCCGGAATGACCGGCTATCGCCCCTCGCCCGTGCTGCCGGCGGCTTTGCTGCTCGGGCTTGCCGGCTGCTCGGTGCCGGTCAAGGTGCCGGAGATCCCGATTTTGGAGAGACAGGATTTTGCGCCGGCCGCGGCCAAGAAGGAACCCGCGGCACCACCGCGTGCACCGGTCGAGATTCCGGTGCCGCTGCCGCTTCCCGGACAGCTCAAGGCTGTTGAGGCGCCGGCCGATCCGCCCAAAGACGAAACCTCACCGGCGGAACGGATCGAGCAGGCGAATGAGACCGCCCGGGTCGAGCCTGTCAAGGATGGTTATATCAATGCCATTCAGAACTATCCTTATGCGGAAGGGGCACTCTATCAGGTCTATGCCGCCGTCAGCCAGGTGACTGAGATCGCGCTCGAGCCCGGCGAAAAGCTGGTGTCGTTCTCCTCCGGCGACACGCTGCGCTGGGTGGTCGGCGATACGACCAGTGGCGAAGGCGCCGGCGGCCGCGTGCATCTGCTGATCAAGCCGGTCCATCCCGGTCTGCAAACCAATGGCCTGATCACCACCGACCGGCGCAGCTATCATCTCGAGCTGCATTCCACGGAAAAGACCTATATGGCCTCGGTCTCCTGGACCTATCCGGCGGGTGAGCTGCTCGCCCTGCGTAAACGGACAGAAGCTGCCGAGGCCTCGGCAAACGCCATCGCGGCACCGGATATCGATCTCAGCCGTCTGAATTTCCGCTACCGCATCGAAGGTGACGCCCCCTGGAGGCCGGCACAGGTCTTCGACGACGGCTCGAAGGTCTACATCCAATTCCCCTCTGGGCTCGCACAGAGCGAGGCGCCGCCACTCTTTACCGTCGGCCCCGACGCCAAACCGGCGCTTGTCAATTATCGCGTGCGCGGCACGACCTATATCGTCGACCGGCTGTTCGCGGCAGCCGAGCTGCGGCTCGGCACGGCGCCGCAACGGATCGTCCGCATCCTGCGCACCGATGCGGTGTGGCGGGAGACAAGACCATGAGCCCGAGCACGCAAGCGCCGCCAGATGACCTGCAGCTCAAGGCCGGGCCGCGACCGGTAACGCGCATCAACCGCCGTCTGCTGGTCGTCATTGCAGCGATCTTCCTCGCCGGCATCGCCTTGCTGGTCCTCGTCGCCCTGCAGCCACCGTCGTGGCGGAACCCCGCTCAGCCAGAGCCGGTGACGGTCGAGAGGAGGCCGGTGACCGACAGGCTGTCCGAGCTGCCACCGAGCTATGACGCTGCTGGCTCGCCGCTCAAACCGGCTCCTGAACCTGCGGCCACTTCGAAGGCAGAGCCGCCGCTGCTCGGCAACCCGGTGGGCGTTGATGGAGACGCGCTGCAATCGCCGGTATTTTTCCGACTGCAGCTGAAGCAGCCGGTGAGCAAAGCCGATAGCGCACCGCAGAACTCCACCGGGCTTTCCAGCCCGTCCGCGGGCATTGCGACCTATGATCCGCTAAGCGCCGCGCGGCGCGCTGCCGCGCGGGCGCAAGCGCTGGCCGCGGGTGACGCGGCGCCGCCCGATAGCGGCGGCGCCAGTCAGGACCGCAAGCTGTCCTTCCTCAAGCAAGATGGGCCCCGCGAGATCTATAACCCGCACCGGCTGGAGCAGCCGGTATCACCCTATCAGCTGCTCGCCGGCTCGATTATTCCGGCAAGCCTGTTGTCCGGGCTCAATTCCGATCTCCCTGGATTCGTGATCGCCCAGGTCACCGAGCAGGTCTACGACAGTGTCACCGGCCGCCATCTGCTCATCCCGCAGGGGTCGCGCCTGACCGGCCGCTATGACAGCGTCGTCGCCTTCGGCCAGGAGCGCGCGCTGGTCATCTGGCAGCGCATTATCCGGCCCGATGGCGCGTCGATCGTGATCGACAATCTGCCGGCAACCGATACCGGTGGCTATGCCGGGCTTGCCGATCAGATCGACCTGCATAGCTGGAAGCTCTTGAAAGGCGTGGCTCTGGCAACCGTCCTTGGTGTCGGCTCCAGCCTCGCCTTCGGCGCCGGGAGCGGCGACAGCGACATTATCTCGGCGCTGCGCGAGGCGACCGGCCAGACCACCAATCGCGCCGGCCAGGCGCTGGTCGAGCGTAACCTGAATGTCCAGCCGACGATCACCGTCCGTCCCGGATGGCCGTTACGGGTCGTCGTCCACAAGGACCTGATCCTCAGCCCCTATCGCGATTAAATCCAGGAGAGACGTTTCATGCCTGTGATTGGAACCTTTGCCGCCGTTCGTGACGGTTATGCCGGACGCATCCGCACCCTGACCATCAACAGCCGCGTCCGGATCATTGCCAATGACCGAAAAGACAAAGAGGGCGGGCCAGATTTCCGGGTGATCGCCAGTGAGGCTGAAATCGGCGTTGCCTGGCGGATCGAAAAACCGAACGCGGATGGCAGTTATTTACGCGTCCGGCTCGATGATCCAGCGCTGCCAAGGCCAATCTGGGCCGCACTGCTCGAGTTCCCCACTGAAGGCCTCATCCGCCTGGTCTGGTGGCGTAACAAGCAGGAGGCGAAGTGATGACCGTCTCGGCCCGGGTCTTAGCGTCGCCATTCCCGTCCCATCAAAGCCTTAATGATCAGGACGATGAGCAAGACGACATCCCCGGTTTCCTGAAGCGGGCAGCATCCGCTCAGGCTTCGAAGCCAATTGCCGCGTCCGGCAAATCAGCTGCAAACCTGGTCCTCCTCGCCTTCGCCAGCGGCTATTGCCTTGCCTATCTGTTCCGGTCGCTCCCGGCGCTCATTTCCGAGGCGCTCATCAACGAGCTTCACCTGACGCCTGGCAATCTCGGCGTTTTGAGCGCGGCATTCTTTCTCACAACGGGCGCGCTGCAACTGCCGATCGGGGTCTGGCTCGATCGCTGCGGACCGCGCCGGGTACAGGGCACGCTGATGTTCGCCACGGTGATCGGTGCAGCCCTGTTTGCCTCGACAGACAATATCGTGCTGCTCACCCTCGCCCGCGCGCTGATCGGTGTCGGGGCGGCGGGCGGTTTCATGGCTGGGCTGAAGGCCATTGCGCTATGGTATCCGCGCGACCGTGTTGCGGTTGCCAATAGCTGGCTGGTGATGCTCGGCTCACTCGGCGCCTGTCTTGCAACCTGGCCCGCGGCAAGGGTGATGGCCGAGATCGGCTGGCGCGGTCTGTTCGCTCTGCTCGCCGGCCTGATGGCCGCCGCCGCACTGGCCATCCTGATGCTGGTGCCGGAAAGGCCCCCACAGCGCCATACTGCCAAATCAGCATCAAGCATCTCCATTCTCGCGATCTATCGCGATGCCGCATTCTGGCGTCTGGCGCCGCTGTCGGCGCTCTCGGTCGGATCGGCCTGGGCTTTCCAGGGCTTGTGGGCCGCGCCCTGGCTCAGAGCCGTCGAGGGTCTTGGTCAGGACGCGATCGTCACCGATCTTTTGGTGATGGCGGTGACCCTTGCGCCAACAGCCTTGCTGCTTGGGGCGGCGGTGGTGCAACTGCGCCGCTGGGGCATCTCCGCGGCTGGCCTGTTCGCCTTCGTCACCGCGTTCGGCATGAGCGCGGAGCTCGCGCTCATTCTGCGGGCGCCGCTGCCACCGCTCTTGCCCTGGCTTGTCATCGCCGGCATCGGAACCGTCACCGTGCTGAGCTTTACAATTCTGGGTGAGCTGTATCCCGCCTCGGGCCGCGCCAATGCCGCGCTCAATCTGCTGCATATGAGTGCGGCCTTTCTGGTGCAGTCCGGCATCGGCTTCCTCATCGAGCACTGGGGCGGCAAGAACGGACAATCCCCGATCGCCTATCAATTTGCATTTGCCGCCGTGCTCGCCGCGCAATTTGTCGCCTGGTGCGTCTTTGTCTGGCCAAGGCGGACCCGGCACGCCGAGCATTTCCATGTTCACCGGGTCCATGCCATGGCCCGGGAGCTCGGGGTCTCAGCCGCAGCGGCAATGCCTTACCTCCAGGCCCGCCAGGTCTGGACAGCCCGGCTCGATGAGGCCCGCGGGCAGCGTCGGAGCTGGCGCCTGGCCGGGCTGATTGCGCTGACGATCAGCGGCAGCCTCGGTCTCTGGATCCTCTGGGATGTGATGCAAGCGTCGGTCATTTCGCATGTCATTAAGGCGAGCGAGCTGCATGAACCCGGCGAGATCTGGCGCCTGCCATTGCCCAGCCTCCTCACGGCCCCCTCGTCGCCATCCGAACCGGGAAATGTGCCATGAGCGACAAATCGGCGGTCCCGCCTTGGCTTGATGCGGCTCAAGGAGGGAATCCCGCGGAGATCTTCTGGGATATTCGCACCGTTGCGCAACGGACAGGGCTCTCCCGTGCAACCATCTATCGCTATATGGCGCGGGGCGCCTTTCCGCCGCGCCGCAAGGTTGGCCCTGGCCGGGTCGCTTGGCTAGCTTCGGAGGTGATCGCCTGGAGCTCGAGTCGCCCGATTATTACACAGTAAAGTTCATTAAATTGGGGTCTGAGGAATGACGTCCAGCATCATCATACTATTTCTACTAGCGGCATGGAATATTTCCATAATAAATATATGCAATAAGGGATAATTTCTCTCAAAAAAATCTTTGCACTGATTGAATTTTTGCTGATAACTTAATTTTGCAAGTCAAACATCGCATTTTTCCAGCAACGGCGTTCTTGCCAGTATTGGCGCAACGAAGGGTTTGCAATCAGTAATGCTCGCTCACAATTGGCCACCATCGCTTGACAGCTACGATTACCTGGCTCGGCAGCATCAATCTGCCTGGGCCTGGGAATTTCTTCGCCGCAATAATCACTATCGCGCGCAAGCGGAACACGCCTTGCAGAACCCGACGAGCCGGTCGCATACCAGGAGAGGACTGCGCGTCACACATCTTTCACGCCCGCAGATCGAGGCGAATGCCTGGGCGCTTTGCTCCTTTCGCCGACCCGAGACAGCTATCGCATGAGGCCCTACCGATTTGGTCGGAGGACGTCGGCGCCCCGTCTTAAGTCGCCAGGGCCGATCCGATCACCGACGCGGCTGCGTCAGAAAATGCAATCTTTGTGCCGGATCTGCCGGGTGCCGCTCACCTTCTCATCGACGACCGCAAACGCAGCCACCTTCTGCTCACTTGCGCCCCTCTGGCTTTGCAGCTCCTCATCGAGGGAGCGGATCTTTTCGGAGGACCGGTCTCCCTCACCTTCATCACGCGCGGCATCGCCGAACTCGGCTCCGCCATCGACAAGCTTTCCGCATTGCGGCGGATCCTGACGGGATCTCCCCAGCTTCGGCAGCCACTGCGCCGTTGGAGCACCCAATCCCTTCGGCTTCGGGACGCGCTCATTGCTCTCGACGGCCATGCCGCGGGGGCGAGCTATCGCGAGATTGCCGCCGTGATTTTCGGGAAAAACCGCGTTGCCAGCGAGTGGCCGGATCCCGCCCTCAAGGACCGGGTGCGCCGCGCTCTTCGTCGCGGTCAAGCTTACGCCAATGGCGGCTATCGCACGCTCATCGCCTGAACCTCTTTGAGACAAGTGTGGCGTTTGCTTCACGCTAGCGCTCAGCCACTCCCGTCAAGCCCGTTCTCACCCCCAATATTCACCAGTCTTAAGAGAAGGAGATCAGGTTTGTCATGAGCACGATCCAAGCAATCGAAACGAATGAGCTCGCATCCTCCCGCGCGGATTTCCTCACCATCGCAGAGGCCGCCGCGTTGCTTCGCGTTCAGCGGCGCACGCTCGATAATATGCGCTGGAAAGGTACCGGTCCGATGTTCCGGCGTCATGGTGGCCGCATCGTCTATCAGCGCGATGAATTGCTCGCCTGGTCAGCGGAACGGAAAGCAAAACAGACCCGCGCGCGATGAGACCTCGCTTCATCCTTCTCCTGGCCATCTCTGCTGCTGCAACACTCCTCATCAGCCTCGCCATTTCACCCCGCTACATCCTCAACCTCAGCTACAGTGTTCCGATCGGGCTTTATCGCCTCGAAATGCAAACCCCGCGGCGGGGCGACCTCGCCGTCATTCAGTTGGGCGAGCCGTGGCGGGACTTGGTGCAGTCGCGAGGCTATCTCTCATCGAAAGCCTGGTTGATCAAGCCTGTCGCCGCACTTGCGGGCGACCGTGTCTGCCGCTTGGGCAGGGTGATCACGATCAAAGGACGCATCTCCGCCGTCGCTCAGTTGGCGGATGAGAGAGGCCGCGTTCTTCCCAAATGGGATGGTTGCAAACGCCTCGCACAGGATGAGATGTTCCTTCTTTCCAAGGTGACTGGCAGTTTCGACGGGCGTTATTTCGGCGTCACGCCGCGATCGGCAATGATTGCGAAAGCTGTTCCCGCCTCATGGTAGCCCAAAAAGAGCCAACACCGGCACGGATACTCATGAATATTTGAATTTTACAGAAACTACTTCGCTGAAGCCCGGTATGACCAAAGTTAAAAATCATCGCGTTGTCAGCTCGTAGCATCGGCATCGTGGTCGCGCCTGAAAACGGTAGCGCTTCCGTCTTAGCTGCGGCGGAAAACGTCGTTCACCGCGCAGAGGTCTGCCAACAGCCGGCCTCAGGCCCAAGAAATTGGCTTTACGTGGTGTCATCGGCGATTTGCAACGCGCCTGTGGCGAGCAACGAAGAGCCGTCGGCATGGGCGTTTTATGGTCAGCGCCGCATCCATTTCAAAGTTCGAGGGAAACACGGTCTCCCTGGCGTCGCAAGCGAGGGTGGTCTGCTACTGACTTTGACCTTGCACAATGCGGCGGGCAACTGGTCGCGTAACGTTCCGTTCCCTGGGCCGGCTCTTTTGAGTGGTTTTATGCCTCCGCTGATGCGCTCTACGATCTTTCCCCAGCGGAGAATTCAGGAACCGGCGAGCGCGTGGCGCACATAGAAGGAAGCCACATGGATGAAGACGCAACATCGCGATATGACGCCAATCGTTGACCTGACCCGGGAAAGAGGGACAGGTCCGGTCCGGACGCAGCAGCCTGTTTATGTCAGCCTCCTGCCGCCGTGCAACAACGCTTGTCCCGCGGGCGAGGACATCCAGGCTTGGCTTGCGCATGCGCAGGCGGGGCGGTTCCAGAAAGCCTGGCTCAAGCTCATCGAGGATAATCCGCTTCCCGCCGTCCATGGGCGCGTCTGTTACCATCCTTGCGAGACAAGCTGCAACCGCGCCGATCTTGATAGCGCGGTGAGCATCCACGCCGTCGAGCGCTTTCTCGGCGATCTCGCGGCGGAGCAAGGGTGGAAGGCGCCGGTCGCGGCGGCGTCCGGCAGGCGCGTGCTGGTCGTCGGCGCGGGACCTAGCGGCCTTTCGGCGGCCTATCACCTAAGACGGCTGGGCCATGCGGTCGAAATCCATGAGGCCGGGCCGCTCCCCGGCGGCATGATGCATTTCGGAATCCCCGCATACAGGCTTCCGCGCGCAGACCTCATGAAAGAGGTTCGCCACATCGAGGCGATGGGCGTGAAGATCGTTCTCAATCGCAAGGTGGAGGATGTCGCCGCCGAAAAGGACGCGGGCAAATTCGACGCGGTTTTCGTCGCCATCGGCACGCAGATCGGCAAGCGCATCGATATACCCGCGCGCGATGCCAAGAGCATCATCGACGCCGTCAGCCTCCTGCGCGGCGCAACGCTTGGCGAAGCGCCAAAGCTCGGTCGGCGGGTCGTCATCTATGGCGGCGGCAACACGGCCATGGACGCGGCCCGCACGGCGAAGCGGCTGGGGGCGGACGAAGCCGTCATCGTCTATCACCGCGACCGCGCGCACATGCCGGCCCATGAATTCGAGGCTGACGAAGCGATCTCGGAAGGCGTCAAGATCAAGTGGCTCACCAGCATCCGCGATATCGGCGACGGCGACCTCCAGGTCGAGATCATGACGCTCGACGAGACAGGGCGACCCCAGCCCACGGGCCAATTCGAAATGCTGGAGGCGGATTCCGTGGTGCTCGCGCTGGGCCAGCAGGCCGATAGCGGGTTCCTGCAAAAATTGCCGGGCGTCGTGTTCAGGCCGGACGGCACGGTGATCGTGGCGCCGGACATGATGACCGGTGCACCCGGCATTTTCGCGGGGGGCGATCTCGTGCCGGGCGACCGCACCGTCACGTCCGCCGTCGGGCATGGCAAGAAGGCGGCCCGCAACATCGATGCCTGGCTTCGCGGTGGGACACGCGCTGAGCCTGCTGCACGGCCGACAGTCAGCTTCGGCATGTTGAACCTGCCGATCTATGCCGATGCCGAGCGCTCCACCCAGCGGCAAGCGGCCGTGGCCGAGCGTATGCATGGCTTTGGCGAGATCACCGCCGGGCTCAGCCAGGCTGGCGCGCTCTACGAAGCCAATCGCTGCCTTTCCTGCGGTAATTGTTTCGAATGTGACAACTGCTATGCCGCCTGCCCGGAAGACGCGATCCAGAAGCTCGGCCCGGGCCGGGGTTATCGGATCCGCATGGATTTATGCACGGGTTGCGCCGTCTGCGTGGAGCAATGTCCCTGCCATGCCATGGAGATGATCCCCGAACCGGCGCGCGATGCGCACGGCATCGCCAGCGAAAAAGGACGCGCGTGATGGGCACGAAAACCACGATCGACGGCAACACGGCGGTCGCCCATATAGCCTACCGGGTGAACGAGGTGTGCGCGATTTACCCGATCACGCCATCATCCACCATGGCGGAGCTGGCGGACCAGTGGTCGGCGGAAGGCGTCCCCAACATCTGGGGCAATGTGCCCGTCGTCCAGGAAATGCAGAGCGAAGGCGGCGCGGCCGGCACCGTCCACGGGGCGCTTCAGGCGGGCGCGCTGACCACCACCTTTACGGCAAGCCAAGGTCTGCTGCTGATGCTGTCCAACATGTTCAAGATCGCGGGCGAACTCACTCCCACGGTCTTCCACGTCGCGGCGCGCGCGATCGCGACCCAGGCTTTGTCGATCTTCGGCGATCATTCCGATGTCATGGCGGTGCGGCCCTGCGGCTTTGCGCTGCTGTCCTCGGCCTCGGTCCAGGAGGCTCATGACTGTGCGCTGATCGCCCAAGTCGCGACATTGGCGAGCCGCGTGCCGTTCCTGCATTTCTTCGACGGGTTTCGCACCTCGCACGAGATCAATACCATCGAGCTGATCCCGGACGAGCAGATCCGCGCGATGATCCGAGACGATCTGGTGCGCGCTCATCGCGGCCGCGCGCTCAATCCCGAGACCCCGTTCGTCCGAGGCACCGCGCACAATCCGGATACCTTTTTTCAGGCGCGCGAAACGGTGAACCCGTTTTATGTGCGGCTGCCAGGCATCGTGCAGGCGGAGATGGACCGCCTGGCCGCGCTGACCGGCCGGTCCTACCGCCTGTTCGAATATGCCGGCGCGCCGGATGCGGACCGTGTGGTCATCGCGATGGGCACAGGCGCCGAGACCGCGGTGGAGACCGCGAAGGCGCTGTGTGCTCATGGCGAGCGCGTCGGTGTGCTGCAAGTTCGCTTATATCGCCCGTTTTCGGCCGAGCATTTCCTTGATGCGCTGCCGGCCAGTTGCAATCGCATTGCGGTTATCGAGCAAACGAAGGAGCCAGGCGCGACCGGTGAGCCGCTATACCTGGATACTGTGGCAACGCTGGCTCAAGCGGTTGCCCATGGCGCAAGGCCTGTCATGCCCCTGGTCACTGGAGGCCGCTACGGGCTGTCGTCGAAAAATTTCAGCCCGGCAATGGCAAAATCCGTCTTCGACGAGCTAAAGAAGCGCGCGCCCAAGAACGGCTTTACTGTGGGCATCATCGACGATGTCTCGCACACCAGCCTGCTGCCCGATCCGAGCTTTACCCTTGAAACAGCCGACGAGGTGCGGGCCGTCTTTTATGGCCTGGGCGCCGACGGCACGGTGGGGGCGAATAAGAACAGCGCAAAGATCATCGCCGAGGATGCCGGGTTGTTCGCGCAGGCCTATTTCGTCTACGACTCCCACAAATCCGGCGCGCAGACCGTCTCGCATCTTCGGTTCGGACCCAAACCCATCCGCGCGCCATATCTGATCGGCGGGGCGAACTTCGTCGCCTGCCACCAATTCAACTTCCTCGACCGGCAGGACGTTCTGAGCATCGCCGCGCCCGGTGCAATCTTCCTGCTCAACACCGTTCACGGACCCGACGCCGTCTGGAACCGTCTCCCACGCTCGGTGCAAAAGCAGATCATCGACAAAGGTCTAAAATTCTATGTAATCGACGCCTCGAACGCGGCGCGGGAGGCCGGTCTTCCTGGCCTGACGAGCACGATCCTGCAAACCTGCTTCTTCGCACTCTCTGGGGTTCTGCCCCACGAGGCGGCCATCGCGCGGATCAAGAGCGCGATCCGCAAATCCTATGCGCGCAAGGGTGAAACGGTGATCGCCAGGAACTTCGCCGCCGTGGATGGGGCACTGGCCCGGCTGCACGAAGTAAGCGCGCCGGGAGAGGTAACCAGCACATTTGATCGACCTCCGCTCGTGCCGGCCTCCGCGCCAGCCTTCGTGCGGTCATTCACCGCCGCGGCGATGCAGGGACGCGGCGACGAACTGCCCGTAAGTATTATGCCCGTGGATGGCACTTATCCGTCCGGCACTGCAGCCTATGAGAAGCGCAACATTTCTGAGTCCGTGCCGGTCTGGGAGGCCGATCTTTGCATCCAGTGCGGACAGTGCAGTTTCGTCTGTCCGCATGGCGTGATCCGGGCCAAATATTACCATGAGGACAAACTCGACGGTGCGCCAGGCGGCTTCAAATCCGCTGCCGTCAATGCGCGAGGATATCCCGAGACGCGCTTTACGCTGCAGTCCTACGTTGAGGATTGCACCGGCTGCGGGCTGTGCGTCGAGGCCTGTCCTGCCCATAGTCCGATCGAACCGGGCGTGAAAGCGATCAACCTCAAGGAAAAGGCACCGCTGCTGAATGCGGAGCGGGCGAGCATCACCTTTTTCGAGCGCTTGCCGGTGAATGACCGCGCGCGAGTGGACTTCGCCAATGTGCGCGGCGTTCAGTTTCTCGAGCCCACCTTCGCCTTTTCCGGCGCCTGTGCCGGATGCGGCGAGACGCCTTACCTCAAGCTTCTGTCGCAATTGTTCGGCGACCGGGCGATGATTGCAAACGCAACCGGCTGCTCGTCCATCTACGGGGGAAATCTGCCCGTCACACCCTGGGCGAAGAACCATGAAGGCCGCGGTCCGGCTTGGTCCAATTCGCTGTTCGAAGACAACGCCGAATACGGCCTGGGCTTCCGTTTGGCTGCGGATCAGCATCTGGCTCAGGCACGCGCGCTCCTGACGCGCCTCGCGCCCGAGATCGGGCAGGACCTGGCCGCCGCGATCCTCGATGCCCCTCAAATTCAGGAATCGGAGATCCGGGCGCAGCGCATCCGCGTCGCCGAGCTGAAAACCAAGCTTCTCACGCTTGAGAGCGAACTCGCGCGCGATCTGCTCTCCGTATCGGACCACTTCGTCCGCAGAAGCGTCTGGCTCGTCGGCGGCGACGGCTGGGCGTACGACATCGACTATGGCGGGCTCGACCACGTGCTGGCCAGCGGGCGCGACGTCAACATTCTCATCCTCGATACCGAGGTCTACTCCAACACAGGCGGTCAGGCCTCGAAAGCAACGCCGCTTGGGGCCGTAGCGAAGTTTGCCACCGCCGGCAAGCGCACCGCGCGCAAGGACTTGGCGCTTCAGGCCATCGCTTACGGAAACGTCTATGTGGCGCAGGTCGCGATGGGAGCGAACCCGCAACAAACGCTTCAGGCGTTCCGGGAAGCGGAAGCGTATCCCGGCGCCTCGCTCATCATCGCCTATAGCCAATGCATCGCCCATGGCATCGATATGCGCTACGGCATGAAGCAGCAGGATCTTGCCGTCGCCAGCGGCTATTGGCCTTTGATCCGTTTCAGCCCGGCGATGCGCGGCGTCGGTGAAAACCCCTTCCGTCTGGATTCGCCCCGGCCAACCATCCCCTTCAAGGACTACGCCAGGAACGAGATCCGATACACTTCGCTGGCGCGCACCAGGCCCAGGGAGGCGGATGACCTCATGGCGCAGGCGCAAGCGGCCGCCACCGAGAAGTACCGCCAGTACGAGGAGTTGGCGGCCAGCCACGGCAGCGTCCGACCCGATGCGCCGTCAACAACCGAGAGGGCCTGAGATGGATCTCACGACAAATTATATGGGGCTGACATTGCGTAGCCCGCTGGTCGCCTCGGCCTCGCCCCTCAACGCCGATCTGGGTAATATCCGCGCGCTCGAGGACGCGGGAGCCGGCGCAGTGGTGCTGCCTTCGATTTTCGCGGAGCAGATCGAGGCGGAAGCGCACCGTCATGATGCGCTGACAAGCGTCGGCGCGCTCAGCTCGCCGGAAGCCGCCAGCTATTTTCCCGACCCGGACATCTATCACGTGGCTTCGGACCGCTATCTGGAGCTCGTCCGCAGCGCCACTGAGGCGGTCTCGATGCCGATCATCCCGAGCCTGAACGCGGCCCATGAAGAAGGTTGGTTAGAATATGCCACGCTGCTTCAGGACGCGGGAGCCAGCGCGCTGGAGCTGAACATCTACTTCGTTCCCGCCGACATCACCACGACCGGCCGCGATGTGGAGCACCGCTATATCGACATCGTCCGCGCCGTAAGGAGCCGAGTGACGATCCCGGTGGCCGTCAAGATCGGCCCGTATTTCAGTTCGCCGGGCGCGATGGCTGTGGAACTGGCGGCAGCGGGCGCCGACGCGCTCGTGCTCTTCAACCGCTTCTATCAACCGGACATAGACATCGTCCGCATGAAGATCTCCAACGATCTCGAACTGAGCAGATCCAGCGACATGCGCCTGTCGCTCTTGTGGATTGCCGTGCTTCATGGCCGCATATCCGCCTCGCTGGCGGCAACGACGGGCGTGCATACAGCTGATGATGTCGTGAAATACCTCCTGGCCGGATCCGACGTGGTAATGACGACCTCGGCGCTTCTGCAGCATGGCGTTGGGCATATGCGTGCCCTCATCGGAGGCCTGACGGAGTGGCTGGAGGCGCGCAACATTGGCACGGTTTCGCGCATCCGCGGTATCCTCAGCCAAAGCAAGATCCGCAACCCGGAGGACTACGAGCGCGCCAATTACATTAAAATCCTTCAGGGCTATGACCTGGAACTACGCTGACCGACCGTGCTTAGCAAAGCATTCGGATCGCACCGGACGGAAGCTGCCGGGGGGTACCCGGCTCGCTTTTTTGCTGCACCCAACCTTATCGTTGACTACGAGCTCGACGGTGTTCGAATGCGTCCCTTCCTGGTCTGCAGCAGGTGAACAAGTCCCCGCGAGGCGGCCGGTCGACATCGCTCCTTTCGGTGGCACCACGCGCCTCGACTATCTGCAGGTGGGGCACCGCAAGCATGCCATGCCCTCACAGCTTTCCGGCGGCGAGGCGCAGCGTGTCGCCATCGCCCGCGCGCCAACAGGCGATGTGATCCCACCGAAGGGTTCCAATTCATGAGCGCGAACCGGGCCGTTTATTCCATCACCACCATGAGCCGTCTGCTGGGTGTCTCCGCCAGCGGCTTTTACGCTTCGACCAAGCGTCCGCCGTCCAGGCGTTGCCAAGCCGATGCGATTTTGACCGCCAAGATCCGCACGGCGCACGCCGGCTCGTGGGGCACGTATGGTGTGCCGCGGATTCATGCCGAACTGCCGATCAGGGAATATGCGTTGGTCGCAAGCGCGTAGCTCGCTTGATGCGCGCAGCGGTGCTTGCGGCATCAGCCGTCGCCGCTTCGTGACGACGACGGTAAAGGGTGGTGGCCGTCAGGCCGATATAACCTATTGCCCGACTTGGTCGGGGTTCCTCTATCCCGCCGTCGTTCTCGATGACTTCAGCCGACGGAGCGTCGGTTGGTCGATGGTACCCCCCTGCGTGCCAAGATCGTTTTGGATGCTCACCAATGTGGCTTAGCAACGACGTAACCCCGTTCTGCCGCACGCGTCACGGCACTTCCCGCTCCCCAGGTTCGGCCTGATCGCGGTAGGCCAGCAGGCGCAACGCATTGGCCACGACAAGCAGCGTCGAGCCTTCATGGAAGAGCACGGCCGCGCCGAGTTGCAGCCCGAGCAGCGTCGAGGGCACCAGCACGGCCACCATTCCGAGGCTAATCCAGAGGTTCTGCCTAATGATGCGGTTCGTGGCGCGGCTGAGGCCGATCACGAATGGCAGCCGCTCCAACGCGTCCCCCATCAGCGCCACGTCGGCAGTCTCCAGCGCGACATCCGATCCCGCGGCCCCCATCGCGATGCCGACGGTCGCATGGGCCATGGCGGGCGCATCGTTCACGCCATCCCCTACCATGGCAACCTCCTGCTCGGCGCGCAGGCGCTTGATCGCCTCGACCTTATCCTCGGGCATCAGATCGCCCCAGGCCTCGTCCAGGCCGACCTGCCCGGCCACCGCCTCGGCGACGCGCCGGTTATCGCCGGAAATCATCACCATGCGGGCGATGCCGAGCGTTCGCAGCTTGGCGATGACCCCGGCGGCGGAAGCGCGCGGCGTGTCCATCAGGCCCAGCACGCCGAGATAATGCTCACCGCGGCGCACGGCCATCAGGGTGCGGCCTTTGTTTTCCAACTCCTCGATCACGGACAGCAGCGCGGCCGGCAGGGGCGGCCCCTCGATTTCGGCGAACAAGGCGGGCTTGCCGACATGGACGCGCTCGCCGCCGATCCGCGCCGCCAGGCCCCGCCCCGTGATGCTGCGCAGATCCTCCGCTTTCAGAACGGCCGCGCCATCGCCGAGCCGCGCCCGGCCAGCGCGCACGACCGCGGCGGCGAGCGGGTGGTCGCTGAGTTCCTCGACGGCAACCGCGACCGCCAGCAGATCATGCCCCGCCACGCCGGAGGCGGGGACGACGTTCGTCACGCGCGGCTTGTCCTCGGTCAGCGTGCCGGTCTTGTCGAAGGCGATGGCGCCGAGCCTGCCGAGGCTTTCCAGCGGACCGCCGCCCTTCACCAGCACGCCGCCGCGCGCAGCCCGTGCAACGCCCGAGAGCACCGCGCTCGGCGTCGAGATGGCGAGCGCGCAGGGGCTGGCGGCGACGAGGACCGCCATGGCGCGATAGAAGCTGTCGCCGAACGGCTCGTCGATCACTACCCAGGCGAAAAGCAGCAGGGCGACGGCCGCCAGCACGATCGGCACGAAGATGCGCTCGAAGCGGTCAGTGAAGCGCTGCGTCGGCGATTTCTGCGCCTCGGCCTCGCCCACCATCCGCACCAGGCGGGCCAGCGTGCTGTCCGCGGCCAGTTTGGTGACCTGGATCTCCAGGGCGCCGCTGCCATTGATGGTGCCGGCATAGACACGGTGTTCCGCCGCCAACCCCTGCGGTCGCAGCGTGGCGCGCACGGCGTCGTCCACGGCCTGCTTGTCCACGGGCACGCTCTCGCCCGTGACCGGGGCCTGGTCGACGCTGCTGGTGCCGAGGACGACGAAGCCGTCCGCCGGAATGCGCGTATTCGGCCGGACGATGATCGTCTCGCCCATCGCCAGCTCCGCGACAGGAACCTGCGTGACGACGCCGGCGCGCCGCACTTCGGCCGTCGGCGGCGCCAGATCGGCAAGCGCCGCGATGGCTCGCCGGGCGCGGCCCATGGCATAATGCTCCAGTGCATGGCCGATGCTGAACAGGAACAGCAGGAGCGCGCCTTCGGCCCAGTCGCCGAGCACTGCCGCACCGCCGGCGGCGACAAGCATCAGCACATCGATCTCGAGCCGGCCGAGGCGAAGGCTGTCTACCGCCTCACGCAGCGCGTAGAAGCCGCCAAAGCCATAGGCGCCGATATAGAAGGCGAGCGGAACCCATGCCGGAGCGCCGGTCACAAACGTGCTGAGGAAGCCCGCGGCAAGCAGGACGCCGCAGAGGACGGCGAAGATCAGTTCGCTGTTTTCGCCAAACAGTCCGCCATGCTCGTGCTCATGCGCGCCGGCTTCCTCGCCATGTGCCGGGGGCTCTGCTTGTCGGGGAGCGCGCACGACAACGCCCAGGGTCTTCAGCTCCTGACGAAGCGCCTGCTCCGTGGTCAGCGTGCGGTCGAACTCGATTCGCACCGGTCCGGCCACGGCCGCAACCGCTTCCATGACACCCGGCATACGCTGCAGATATTCGGTGACCGTGCGGGCGCGGCGCTCATTTTGCAGCCCGTCCGCTTCCCACAGCACATGCCCGAAGCGCTCGGTCACGTTGGCACCGGCCCCCTCGGCGATCTGCCGGATTCTGTCCAGACCCAGCACATTGGGGGCGTAGTGGATGCACAGTTTTGCCGGCTGATCACCTGACGCCGACAACACATGGACCTGGAGGATCCCGTCACGGCCCTTCAGATCGTCAATCAGGCGCCCGACACAGGCGTCAGCCTCACCCGGCGCATCCGGGAGGAGAAGCGGCAGGTCCAATCGAAGGGTGTTCGCGACTGTCGTATCCAAAAGGCACCCGGTCTTTCATGTGCTGGCGCGAATGGCGCAAAGGCGTCGCCGACCAACACTCTGCTAGAGCCCGCGCTGGCGAATCAAAATCTATACCGCAGTTCCAACGAGCGCACCGATGCCCGCCGTCAACGCCATGGCAAGCGCGCCCCAAAATGTGACCCGCAACGTTGCCCTAACGACATCGGCGCCTCCGGCCTGGGCACCGATGGCCCCAAGCAACGCCAGAAACAAGAGCGAGGCGATTGAAACGACAGGCACGAGAAGAGATGTGGGCGAAATCACAACCATAAGCAGCGGCATCGCTGCACCAATAGAAAAAGTTAGAGCCGATGTAAGCGCTGCCTGAATCGGGCGCGCCGTTGTCACCTCAGAGATGCCAAGTTCATCCAGCGCGTGGGCTCCCAGCGCATCTTTGGCCATCAGTTGATCCGCGACCTTGAGCGCAAGATCCAGCTCAATACCACGCTTCACATAGGCCTGTGCCAGTTCCTCGCGCTCGAAAGCAGGTTGACTCTCAAGCTCGGCGCGTTCGCGGGCAAGGTCAGCCTGTTCGGTGTCCGCTTGTGAGCTGACGGAGACGTATTCTCCGGCTGCCATCGACATCGCGCCAGCGACCAGGCCTGCAATGCCGGCCACAAGGACTTCGGAATTCGCCGCGGATGCGGCAGCTACCCCGACGATCAGGCTTGCCGTGGAAACGATCCCGTCATTGGCGCCGAGCACTGCTGCCCGCAGCCAACCGATGCGCGAGACGAGATGGCTCTCCGGGTGAAGGGTAAGGGAGACCATCACGCGGCTCCCTGATTGGAATGCCCGGCGCAGCGCTGGAACGCTGGCAGATGCAGATCCTGCGAGGCGGAGCGCAGGGCCTGGAATACGGAGAGGATGTCGGGCCGATGTGTATTCTTTAATAGACGGTCATACAGCGCAACATTCTCAATCTCGCCCTGAATGCTTGCGCCGCAGGCATCTTGAACGCTTGAAAAGCGGGGAGCCTTGCCCAGCCAGCGGTTCGCGGGCGCTGCAATTTCATACTTATCAAACAGAGCTAGCAGCGCCGAGGCGTGTCGCACTTCGGCTTCGACGATATTGATAAAGGGGCGAACCGGGCCAAAATCACGAACGACTTGATCATAAACCGCATGCGCCTTGTATTCGTCATCAAGCGCGTCATGCAACGATTGCCGCTCGGTTTCGTCGAGACCTGGGCTAAAATTAATCATCGACGTGCCTTCAAAGGTTCTTTTTCGAGAAGTACCAGTCAGTGTACTCATACCCTTCGCTGGCTCGGGTCTCTGCGGCTTGTGCCGTCTGAGGCGGGGGGACGATCACCATATCGCCGGGCTGCCAGCCTTCTGGCGTAGCAATTCCATTCTCGTCCGACGTCTGCATGGCGGTGAGCAGCCGGATATAACGGCAAGCAGGGGCAGCAGGATAACGCTTGGCACCAGCCCTAGGATTTGGCCGCCGACGAAACTTCCGATGATTGAGCCTGCCACCATGACAACCGCGAACATGCGGTTGCGACTAAGGACAGTGAAGCTCTGGTCGCGGCTATAGCGAGCGAAGCCGACGAGCATCGTCGGCAAGCTCACTGCGAGTGACAGGCTCCCGGCTAGTTTGATGTCGGCCCCGAATAGCAGCAGCAGCGTCGGGATAAGCAACTCGCCTCCAGCGACGCCGAGCAAGGCAGCGACAACGCCAATCACGAACCCTGCCAGAACACCCGCGCTGATCTGCGTCGAGCCGGTGACGAGGGGATGCCCCACCCCAGCCGCGTCGTGCCCAACAAGAAGGGCTATGGCGATCAGCACCAGCATCGCAGCGATCACCTTGTAGAGCGTCTCGGATTTGAGACGTGTTGCCCAGCCTGCGCCGAACCATGCGCCAAGCAAGCTTCCAGCGAGCAGATTTGCAATTATGCCCCAATGGGTCGCAATCGCACTGAACGGCACGGTGCCCGTCCGAAACGGCAAGGCGGTCGCGACCACGATGAGGCTCATGGCCTTGTTGAGGATCACGGCTTCAAGCGCCGGGAAACCAAACAAGCCAATTAGCAGCGGAAGGCGGAATTCCGCACCTCCGAGACCGATCATGCCGCCAAGAGCGCCGATCGCGCCGCCGCCGCCAAAGGCAAATGCGAAACGCCGCGCAGGTAATGTGGATAGCAAGGCGCGAGGTGAAGCTGACGTCGACATGATGCGTTCCCGCAGCGATATAGCGAGGTGACTATATCGCTGCATCAGGGCGTCTGCAATCCTCCTTCTGTCAGGGCACTTTCGGGGCTGCGAGAGCTGCCAGCTCCTTCAATTCGCCGGCGATCGCCGCCTCGCTCTTGTGTTGCATTTCGCGAAAGAGCTCGAGGACGGCCTTGCCGGTATCTGTGAGCACCGCTCCTCCGCCTTTCGGGCCACCCTTCGTTGAGATGACAACCGGCTCCCGAAAATAGGTATTGATCGAGTCGATGAGATACCAGGCGCGTTTGTAGCTCATACCCATGCGGCGACCGGCTGCCGCGATCGAACCGGTTTCGTCAATGCCCTGCAGCAGGTCGGCCTTGCCTGGCCCGAACAAGGTCTCGGGACCGAGGATCACACGCAGCCGCGACAACGGGTATTCCGGCATGGGTCCGATCCTTCACGTCCAATTGAATCCATGTATGCACTGCGGCGCGTGTTAGTACGTGGCCTAAATGAGTTGAACGGCAGACGCTCACTGGTGTGCTGTAGATACCCCGCAGGGCTACGCATGGAGGTTCAAAACATGACGCCCTCGCGACAACAAGCGGCCGAACAGTGCGTGGCGGTCTTTGACACGGCCTTCTTCAAGGCGCTGTGCGAGCCAGCACGCATCGCCGTGTTGCGTGAACTTATCCTGTTGGGCCGCGCCGATATTGCAAGCGTCGCCGCTCGCCTACCCCAGGACCGTTCCGTGATCGCCCGCCATCTTCACCAATTGGCGAGCGCGCAGATCGTGAGGGCTGAGAAAGAGGGTCGGCACGTCTTCTACGAGATCGATGCGCCAGCCGTGGCGGATCGCCTCGCGGGTATTTTGGCGATAACCCGCTTGCTTGAAGCTGCAATCAATGCAAACAAGCCGTCCGAGTCGAACCCAGATGAGCAATAGGCAATCGTTGACTGAAGCCGGCGGACCGCCTATTCTATGCATAGAGGTGCCTATATGCCTTAGATCGTGCGGCCGAATGGTATGTTCGCCAGATTCCGTCGTCAACGCGTGAGGCCCTAAGTGAGTGAAAGCTTGGCCGACGCAACCACCATTGTTCTTGGGATCCCAATCCCATCGACCTTCCCACTCTTCCTGACAGTTGTAGGGTTCCACGTCATCGTTGGCCTCACCTGTGTCATTACCGGCGCGGTGGCAATGCTAAGTCGCAAAGGACGCGGCCGTCACTCGGCATTCGGTACCGTATACTTCTGGTGCCTCGGCGCAGTGTACGCCTCGGCGGCCACACTGTGCGCGGTCCGCTGGGCCGAAAACTATCACCTGTTCATCTTGGGAACGCTCGCCTTTGCGGCGGCGTTGCTCGGCCGCATCGCACTCCGCCGCCGCTGGCCGGCTTGGCCAACGCTGCACATCGCCGGCATGGGCTCGTCCTACGTCCTCTTGCTCACTGCCTTCTATGTCGACAACGGCAAAAACCTGCCGCTGTGGAAGGAACTTCCCTTGATAGCTTATTGGCTTGGGCCCGCAGCCATCGGCCTACCACTCATCGTCTACACCCTGATCTGTCACCCACTGGTGCGGCGCTCCAAAGAACTCGGAGGTTAAAATGACCAAACGTCCGATAGTGCCCAGCCAGCCGGAATGCCAATCCTCCATGCGGAGATTGAGACCTCTCAACTTCATGCGCCCGCGCGTCTTTCTCTTCCTGGCCAGCGCCGTGCTCACGACCATTGGGCTCGCGGTGTCGCAGGCGTGCTTGGATCGCTCTCCGACGCGAGCTTCTTCAACCCGCCCTACTGGATTAACTGGGTTCATCTGACCCTCGGCTTGGTTGTCCTGACAGCGGCGCTCAAGGGAGGGCGGATGATTCAGAACGCGCGCTCACCCTTGTGCCTGCGGTGCTCGCCACGGCTCTTGGGCTCGCAGGCTTGCTGCTTGGGCTCCAGGTGGCTAACCGGTTCAACATGCCTGAATTAGCCGACCCGTCAGACCATCTGGCTCACTTGACCGTTGGCGTCGTGGCGCTCTGGGCATGGCTGAATAGAGACTCTGAATCCGAAGCAGCCCCGGGGAGGTAGCGCTCGTAAGATGACCTCGTTGCCAAGGTCCTTTTCCCGCCGATCTGCGGTTCAATTATAGATTGCTGAAGGTCGGCTCGTGGCCCCATTGCGTCTGCCACTGATGGTCAGCGTCAAGGGCGTTGCGGGCGACTTGGTGACCTCGGGCAAGTTGCGGAACACCTTGTCGAGCACACCAATCGTGAGAATTGCAGCGAGGGGTCCGGTGACGACGGCACCTACCGCAAATCGGACGGAGGATGACGATTGATGGCATGGTTGACGGGTGGTACGTTTGGCTCTCTGATCGCAATATCCCGTTAAAAGGCGCGGATGGCCCGACCTCCCAGAAGACCCGGTTACGATCACTGCGACGCGGATGCTTGCGCTGAGCGCTAAGCTGCTCGCCGCCTCTTCCCATCATCGTAATCACTTCTGGAATTCGTCATGATGCGCCACTCGTCGCGCCTATCTCCTGCCGTTCTGCTTTTTGTAGCGTGTGCTTTTTGGGGTGCCGCGACTGTGTTGAACAAGGCCAGGAGCGTATGCTGCCCCATTGCGGCCTATTATGTTGCCGCCGTGACGGCGAATGGTGAAGAGGGCCTATGACGATTTGGATTCTTGCTGTTTTGGTTCTGTTCTTCGTGCAGACTATGCTCGCTCCCACGGTCCAGTGGCTCGTAAGCGATGGCTTCCGTGTGAGAGAGGCATCGGGTCCACGTGATACTTCTCCACCGATGTCGAAGATGAGTGCGCGGTTAGATCGCGCGCTCAAGAACATGGTGGAAGCCATGTTCTTGTTCTTGCCCCTGGCGTTGCTCGCGGATGTGAAAGGGCTTTCTGGTGGTCTCGCGGAGAATGGCGCAGGGCTATTCCTCGTGGCCCGCACGCTTTATATACCCGCCTATATCAGCGGCATTCCTGGCTTGCGCTCGGCGGTGTGGATGATTGGTCACGCCGGTATTGGATTAATGGCTGCGGCACTTCTTTGAGGTCATGATCCGTCGACTGGTGCGCTTAATCTGTGGTCTCTGCGGCAATCGCTGCACGATCTGGATAGAGGCATTTGGTGCTGCTGATGCGGCGAGCCGAGGCTCGCAGCCGTGTCGTCGCCCGCGACGTCTTCCACGGTGAGAATGCGGCGGTTAGGTAGTGGTCTTGCTTCTGGGATCCACATTGATCTCTTGGAGACTTCTCATTGCCTTGCGCCAAAGCTTTTCGAATCCATTTCCCAGGTTCCGCGCCAGGTCTTCGTCGCTAATCAGGAGCGAGGCGAAGCGCCCCTCGGGAATAAACGGATGGTCGAGAGGTAAAATGACAACACGATCGTCCACGACATGAAACGGGTGCCCGACCTCACCCGAATACCGGACGCCGGTGAGATTACGCATCTCGGCACGATGCTTATTCAAAAACGCCAGTAACTGCGGTGCTGTTCGGTGAGAAAACCCAAATACCACCTGATGATGGACTTTCCTCTCGGCGGAGTTACGCGCAATTCGACGGAGAATCGGAAAGCCGGAATCAATCGCATCATCGATAGACGACAGGTCACCACGTTCCATGTAGGAGAGGATGCGCGCCTTCGCATCCGCAAGGTGGACCAAGTGCCGTTTGACGTAGCTGTCGGCACCCAGGGCGAGGTCCACAAATGGGTGTTTCCCACGCACTTTCCCGGTCAATAGTGCCAGTGATTGCCTGAGGTCATCACCACCAGCTGACAAGCGATCCGCGCGCTCGCGAACCAGCGCGACGACACGATCGGCAATCGCATCCGCCGGAAGCGCCGCATACATTTTCGGTCTCGTCGGCTGCATCTGGACCAGTGCGAGCTGAGCAAGCTTCTCCATCGCGCGGTAGATTTTCGACGTCGGCACCGCGCCTTCACGGCAAATGCTGGCAGCGTCCGCAACGCCCAAAACGATAAGCGCAACAAGGGCTTTGCGCTCGCAGAGCGTCAAGCCAATTTCCTCGAGAAGCTCCGAATTCGCAATCTGCATGGCAACATATCTACTACTATCAGTAGTTGAAATACGCAAGACAGCGATGACAATATGAGGCCTTAAAAAAACACCGCGCCGTCGCGGAGGAGGGATTGCTGTGAAGAAAGTCATGCCGAAAACCGTCATGCCCATCGTTACTGTGGGCTCGGTCGACGAGATGCGCGATTTCTACGTCGAAAAGCTGGGATTCGATCACTTGATGGGTGTCGTCGGCAAGGATGGCGAGTTCGACTTCGTCACTGTCGTCAGGGATGGCGCGCGCATCATGTTCGCCAGGGCGGCGGAACCCATGGCCCGTCGCTCGAAGCAGCCGGTCGAGATCTACCTTGAAGTCGGTGATGTCGAAGATTATTGCCGGAAGCTGCAAAAAAGCGGGGTGAAGATCAGTGAGCCGCTCACCATGCAGTGGTGGGGGGACAGCACTTTCAAAGTCATGGACCCGTGTGGATACGAGATCTGGTTTTACCAGACAACCGGCGAACCGAAACCGCCGGAAGGCATGAAGATCGTGTGAGGTCAGCGGCGTGACGATGGAGCCCACGGGACAGCTGGATTGCCGGCGAGAGGATCGCGAGCAGGTCCCGGCTTGCTGGCCTGTGGCACGGCCCGGAATTCGTCAACCGGGCGCTGCTGCAGTGGATCACAGATCGAGGCATCGCCACGGCGTTGATTGATCCGGGCAAGCCCTCGCAGAATGGCACAGGGGAGAGCTTCAACGGCAAATTCCGCGACGAGTGCCTGAGCCCGGAATGGTTCCGCAGCCGGGCCGAGGCGAAGGCGGTGATCGAAACATGGCGGCGGCATTATAACGAGGTGCGGCCGCATTCCAGTCTTGGCTACCTGACGCCGGCGGCGTTTGCCGCGCGGCTCAGGGAGCAAGACGCGGCGGCCTGCCAAGCGACGGGGCGGACCGCTGCGGTATGTGGAGCCTACGCGCTCCACCCCGTCGCATCATCGTCCCGCAAGGGGCATGAAAAGGCAGGAAACCAGGTGGTCGTCTCAAGTTAAGCGTGGTCCGAAGAATCTGGGCAGGTCACAACTCGTTTTCGGCCTCGCGCTGACCGCCCTTGACGGGTCAACCCGCCGCGCAGGCGGTAGCGGTGGGCGGCCAATCCTTGCCGTTGTTTCGACCAAGAAAAAGGAGTAGCGGCGCCGGCCGGCCTTTCCGCCCGCGCACGCCAACGTCATCATGCCTCAGCCCGATCCTTCACCCGCCGCGCCGGCGGCGCCGACATTCACGGTGCCTGACTCCATTGCTGCGGTGATCGCCGGCTTTGCCGCCCGCACCGAGCCTTTTGAACCGCAGGATGTCTACACCGCGCTCTGCGGCGCGCGGCAGGCCCTGACAGATCCGTCACAGGCCGAAAACGCCGGCGCCTGGGCCGAGGTGCTTGCCTTCGCTCTTGCCGGTGATGAGCATGGCGAGAAGCCGTGGGGAACGCATTTCGGTCCCATGACCTCGATGACGGATCGCGAAGGTGTCATCCACTACAGCCCAAACGCCCGCGATGCTGACGCAGCCGTGCTCGGTCACTGGAAGCAGCAGGCCACCAGCATTACACAGCCGGTTTTGTGCGCGCGCTACAATGATCTCGTTTGGGACATGTCGAAGTTCATCGCCGATGAACGCCCGGATGTGGCCTATGCCCGGCGCGCGATCGACGCCTATCTCGCAGTCGCCCAGCAAGAGGGCGCCGACGACTACCACGCGTTTCCTGCCGCCGCGCGCGCCCTCACGCTGGCGCTGAAAATCCGCGATACCACACGCCGCGAAGCAGCGCGCGCGGTCATCCTTGCCCTGCACCGCGCCGCAGTGGACAGCAATGGCCATTGCCTTCAGGCTTGGCGCATTTTCGAAGAGCAGGAGCAGGCCGGTCTCACCGAGGCCAAACGGCAGGGCCTTGTCGTTGATCTTGAGGCCGCGCTTGCGCGCGCAGCGGACACCGCCACGCCCGGTAACTTCAATCCGCACGAAGTCGAAGACATCGCCGAAAAGCTGCTGCCGCATTACCGGCAGCTTGGCCGCCCTGACGATGTGACCAGGCGCAGCTCGCCATCGCGGGCGCCTTCGAGCATTTCGGCGGTATGGGCGATCCGCTGCTGGCGTCCCTTGTCTATCAAACCAGCGTAGAAGCCTATCGCCAGGCCGGCAGCACCGCCGATGCTACCCGTGTGCTGCCGCCTGATGGAGGACAGCACGCTCGCCGCCGGCGAGCAAATGACCGCCCATGAATGGGCCAAGGCGTTCCCGGAACAATTTCATGGGCGTCACCAGCTGTTCGCCGGCGAGCACGGGCACGACATGTGGATATCGATTTCACAAGAAATCTCGATGCCAGCGCGCCCGACGAATGGCGTGAGAAGATCGACCAACTGCTTTTTCCTGGCGGCTATTTCAAGGAGTTTATTTTTTTCCACAGGCCGTCGAGGACGCTGATACTCACTGATACGATCATCAACATCGAATTGGAGAAGATTTCCGAACCTTGGCGAACGGCCACCAAGCTCACCGGGATGTATCATCCGCAGGGGCAAATATTTTTTGGCATGAGGTTGACGCTGCTCTTCCAGCGGAAGGCGAAAGCGGCGATCGGAAAGATCTACTCATGGCAGCCGCAACGAATTGTACTCAGCCATGGCCGCTGCTTTGATGAAGATGCCGATGAAGTTATCCGAAGGATATTCGGAGCGCCACCTCATTGAGCGCAGTTTGTCTGTGGCGAGCGTTCTGACCTGGGGGGTCACGCGTAGGCGGAAACTTGACTGGTGAGCGAAGGGTGACAAAAAAGGTCCGCTCCCCGAAGCGGAAAAGCGGCGGGTGACCAATGTCGCCTCTCATGAAGGGTTGCGGACGCCGGTTCACTGGGCGGGCTACATCCGTCGCGGCCGGCATCCGCAACCCTTCATGGTACGAGACATCGCATCGATACCGGTTAGCGGCAGCCATGGACCCAACTGCTGAGATTTTCGGCGTGCCCAATTGGAGTCTATGTCTGGCTTTGACATAATCCTATTACCGTCGGAGAAGCAGTCGGTGACCATGGCGGATTGGCGTACACAGACCGTTCAAGCGGCTGGAATTGAGCGGGTGCTCGCGGCCGGGCAAGTTCTCTTTCGCACCGGTCACCCGACTGCGGGTTTTTACGAGGTGATAACCGGCAGCGTACGGCTGGTGCGGGTAGATCGCGCGGGGCGCGAGGCCGTACTTCAGCTTGCTACGCCAGGGCAGACACTTGCTGAAGCCTCCCTATTCGCATCGGCCTATCACTGCGATGCAATTGCAGCAACCGATGCTGTGGTACGCCTGTATCCTAAAGCGGCAGTGCTATCCGAATTCGAGTGCAATTCTGAGGCGGCCCAAGCATTCACGGCGATGCTCGCATGCCAGGTGATGGACCTGCGCACACGCCTCGAACAACGCAATATTCATTCCGCCCGCGATCGCGTCCGCCACTATCTTGCGGTTAATGCCGGCCCAGATGGGCGTACGGTGAAAGTGTCGGGCACGCTCAAGGACCTCGCAACCGAACTGGGACTTACGCATGAGGCGCTGTATCGGACGCTTGCGGACATGGCGGCCGATGGTGAAATCGAGCGGCTCAAGGGCAAAATTCGATTGTCGAAGCGAGCCATATGATTGGGATCATATGCAAGGCTGGCATCGTGGTGTATCCAGCTTTCAATGATACGCTTTAGATGAGGCTCGATCATGTCTTCATGGTCTTGGAAAGCCGGGCTTGCGGGCGCGGCGATCGTTGCCGCGACCGCCTATGCGGCGGCGCAAATGTCTGGCAACTCCAGAATGCACGGGCAAATGGGCGCGCGTGGTCCTGACCAGCAACAAATGATGCCGCAGGACGGCATGCACGGCGCGATGCAAGACCGGATGATGCAAGATCAGCATGGCTCAAACGGCGAGATAGGGCACCATGGGATGATGATGGAAGGCGAAATAGCCGGTCAACCCACCATGGCCGGACAAGATGCATTCGGCACGATCCAGGAGATCGTACAAATCCTCGATGCCGACTCGACGACCGACTGGTCGAAGGTGAACATCACCGCTTTGCGCGAACACCTGATCGATATGAATGAGGTGACCTTGCATGCCGCCGCGAACGAGCGCGTGCTCGACAACCGCATCGAGATTGCGGTGACTGGAGAGGGGCGCACGCTTGACACTATCAAGCGCATGGTCCCCGCACATGTGCAAGAGCTTCGGCAGATCGGTTGGAACGTCAACACCGAAGACCTGCCGAATGGCGTCAAGCTCACGGTCATCAGCGCCGACACCACGCAGCTGACGAAGCTCAAGGCGCTTGGCTTCATGGGCATCATGGTGCAAGGCGCGCATCATCAGCGGCACCATCTCTTAATGGCAAAAGGCCAGTTCATGCATTAGCGGGGTGAATTCGTGGCGACCGTTGCCCGCTTTAAGCCTACCCAGCCCGTCAGGCTGATTTAATCGGACAGTAGGCGCGGACGTTTGACATCCGCGGGCGCTGCAGCGCTGGTCTTGCTCAATTCCTCTTAGCGCCGATAGGATTTGATGCGCATCAACGATGACGCGCCGCCAGGCCGTATCATGGGTGCGTTCTGCCGTATTCCTTGGCAGGCAGCGGAGTTGGAGTTTGCTATGTCCTCAAAACGCATCATCCTGATCGCGATTGTGGCAGCCGTCTGCGCCGGCCTTGTTGCCGGCGTGTGGGGCATGTTTCTTCGTCCTGTTAAGGTGGAAGCCGCAGGGGTTCAACAGGATATAGCAGTTCAGGTGTTCGGTCTCGGTACGGTCGAGGCACGCGTCACCTCCAAGGTCGGCTTCAAGGTTGCCGGTGTGCTCGTTGATCTCCGCGCCGATGTCGGTGATCGCGTGCCGAAGGGTGCCATCCTCGCCCGTCTCGACGACCGCGAGCAAAGCGCGCAGGTCGCCAGGGCCAAAGCGGCCGTCGAGCAGACCGAAGCCAATCTTCAAAGAGCCAAAGCCAGCGTCGACAAGGCACAAGCGAACTTCGCCAATACCAAGAGCATCAGCGAGCGCCGGCAGACGCTGCTGCAGGGCAACAACACCTCGATCGAAACGGCGCAGACGGCGCAGGCGGTCCAAGATGCTGCGCGCGCGGATGTGAATTTAGCGAACAGCGATGTTCTCGTGGCCGAGGCCAACATTAGCGACGCCAAAGCGCAGCAGCAGCAGCAATCGGCCCTGTTAGATTTTCACACGCTCATGTCGCCCTATGACGCCATGGTGACGGCGCGGCTGAAGGAGCTCGGTTCGGCCCTCGGCGCCGGCGAGCCGGTGTTCACGCTGATCGATCCGAAATCGGTCTGGGTGCTCGCCTATATCGACGAGAGCAAATCAGGTGAGATCAAGGTCGGTGAACCGGCCGAAATCGTTCTGCGATCCCGTCCCGGTCAGCGCCTGAGCGGACGCGTGGCCCGCATCCAGCCGGAAAGCGACCGCATAAACGAAGAGCGCCGGATCGAGGTCGCCTCCGATCCGATCCCGGAGAATTTCAATCTCGGCGAGCAGGCCGAGATCTACATCACCACCGTGCGGCTGCCACAGGCCTTGCTGGTGCCGGAGGCGACGATCGTCGGCCTCGCCAAAGACCAAGGAACGGTGTGGACGGTCGAGGGCGGCCGCCTCCAGCAGCGCGCGGTGACGCTCGGCCACCGGCTGCTCGATGGGCGCTTCGAGATCACCGGCGGCGTGCCGGACAATGCTAGTGTGGTCACGCAATTGCGCAGCGGGATGAGCGTCGGCCGCGCCGCCAAGGTCGCTGGAAAGACCGAAAGCAAGACGGCCGAAGGGCCAAGCCAATGAATCTGGCTTACCGGGACATCAAGCACAATCTGCTGCGCTTCGTGCTGACCAATTTCGGCTTGAGCCTGCTGCTCGGCATTGTGATCATGATCACCGCCGTCTATGGGGGTCTGATCGACGATGCACTGAAGCAGGCCCGTGCGGCGAACGCCGATCTCTGGGTGGTCGAGGCCGGCACCAATGGACCGTTTGCCGAGGCTTCGCGCATTCCGGGCGACACGCGCGAACTGGTCAGCCGGGTTTACGGCATAGAGCGCGCGGGGTCTGTCACCTATCAGTCGGTGCAGACCGAGCTGAACGGCAAGCCGCTTCGCATGTATCTCATCGGCTTCGAGCCCGGCCGGCCGGGCGGCCCCCGCAAGCTCATCGCCGGGCGCGATCTTCTGCGCAGCCATTATGAGATGATCGCCGACCGCTCCGCCGGTCTGGCGCTCGGTCAGGAAGTGCCACTGGGGACTCACGGTCACAAGTTCACGATGGTCGGCCTCATGCGGAACGAGGTCACGGCATCCGGCGATCCGGTCGGCTACATTACTTTGCATGATGCGCAAGCGCTGCAGTTCGAGCTCGCTCCACCGGCCGCACGGCGCGAGACCGCGCGCGGAGGGGCGGGGGAAGGCAGCGATCAGATCAATGCGGTCATCGCCAAGGTGTCGCCCTACGTTCCGATCAATGAAGTCGCCGGAGCGCTGTCACGCTGGAAGCATCTCACGACGCTCACCCAGGCGCAGCAGGAAACGCTGCTCAGCAAGTTCGTCATCGAGAAGGCGCGCAAGCAGCAGCTTCTGATCATGGTGCTCCTGGTGATCGTTTCGGCGGTGATCATTGCCCTGATCGTCTACACGCTGACCATGGACAAGGTGCGCTCGATCGCCACGCTCAAATTTGTCGGCGCGCCCGACCGGACCATTATTGGCCTCATCGTCCAGCAGGCCCTGTCGATGGGAATATTCGGCTATTTTGCCGGGCTTGCGCTCGTGCTCATCTTCCAGCCGTACTTTCCTCGGCGGCTCGTGGTTGATCCCGTGAGCGTCGCCGCCGTGTTCGTCATCACCGTCGTGATTTGCCTTGCCGCCAGCACGCTCGGTATTCGCCTCGCCCTCAAAGTGGACCCGGCGGAAGCGCTGGCGTCGTCAGGATAAGACCATGGCCGGGACGAGCAAACAGCCAGTCGTGCGTGTCGAACACCTCTCCAAGCATTTCGGCAAGGGGAGCGCACGGGTCGACGCCCTTACCGACATCAATATGGAGGTCTATCCGGGCCAGGTCGTCGGGCTGATGGGGCCGAGCGGCTCCGGCAAGACCACGCTTCTCAATTGCATCGCCTGCATTCTGGAGCCGAGCGGCGGCCGGCTGACGCTCGACGGCGAGGTCGTCTATGACGAGCGCTGGCTCAAGGCCGATTTGCGCCGCCTGCGGCTCGACAAGATCGGCTTCATCTTCCAATTCCCCAATCTGCTGCCGTTTCTCGACGGCACCGACAACGTCGCCGTGGTGCTCCATCTTGCCGGCTACGGTTCGGCGGCGGCGCGCACCCGCTCCATCGATCTGCTCAACTATCTCGATGTCGGCCATCGCAAGCATGCCATGCCTGCCCAGCTCTCGGGCGGCGAGGCACAGCGCGTGGCGATTGCGCGCGCCCTCGCCAACAAGCCACGCATCATCCTCGCCGACGAGCCGACCGCGCCGCTCGACTCGCAGCGCGGCCGGATCGTGATGGATCTGTTGCGCCGGATCGCCATCGATCAGAGTGCCGCTATCATCGTCGTCACCCACGACGAGATGATCCTCGACCGTTTCGACCATATCTTCCGGTTGCGGGACGGGCGGCTTGAAGATGATGCAACCGCAGTCAGCGTCCAAGCCGAAGCCGGAGTCCGCAACCAGTAGGGCCTAAGGAATGCAGTTCTGGGAGTCCCGTTCGATAGTGCTGGACTGAATCAGCGGCACCCGCGCTTCGGCCATTCTGTTGCGAGGTTAGAGCAACAACTTGCCACCGATCGCAACGGCTCTCAGGTCAGGCGCCGCATCCGTTATGGGAGCAACTTGCGTCATCGAGCGCAACCTCGCGTTGGTCGGCTTCGAGGCGCAGATCGGGATAGGGGGGAGCCTTGCGGCTCCGCCCCTCCCACACCACCGTGCATACGGGTCCGTACACGGCGGTTCGAGCGGCAATGGCTAGCGCTCCTTGACCAATGCAGGAAGACCGAGCGATCGAAAGTAGGCATTGTTTAACCCGCGTGAGAGGGCCTTGGATCGGGCCAGGCGCCAGGGTCCGTGCACACTGCCGGCGGTACCTTCCGCCAACCATGGAGAGACCCCGAGGGCGATCAGTGCTGCCCGGCGACGGCGTGGTGTTTTCCATTGTCGCCACAAGGCAGACCGAAGCCGCACCCGAACCCAACGCATGAGAACCAGCAGCACTTGGGGCGTTTCGCAGAATCCGAAATAGCCTCGCCAACCCCGCATATACGCTGGCCAGCTCCGCCATGATCGTCTCCACACTGGCGCCCCTGGCCCGCCGTGTGATGTCCCGGATTCGCTGTTTGAACCGCTCCAGGGCCTTTGGCGCGATAGTGCGCAGGACCGTGGGGCCGTCGCTGAAGCTAAATCCGAGAAACTTCCGCTGCTGCGGTTGCGCTACCGCGCTCTTCGCCTCGTTGACCTTGAGCTTGAGCCTTTGCATGATGAAGCGCACAAGGCTCGTCATCACCCGCTGCCCCGCTCGTTCGCTGCGAACGTAGATATTACAGTCGTCCGCATATCGAACGAAGCGGTGCCCGCGTTGCTCCAGCTCACGGTCGAGTTCGTCGAGCACGAGATTGCTAAGCAGCGGCGTTCCCCTCGCCCCGATCAATCCGCAATTCGCCGCCGATCTTTTCGACAAAAGACCTAATAATCTTCATGCCCAATCCCTTGGAGGAGGCCGGATCGAATCCCTCCGGCAAATCGGGGCCGCGATTAGAGACCGCCATCGCATAAGCCTTCCGTGGCTGCGCCTCCAAATTCACCATAATCCGGCCTTCACCGTATTTGACCGCGTTCGTGAGCAACTCGTTAAGGATGAAGGCCAGCGGAATGGCGGTAAGCGCCGGCAACTCGATTTCCGTTCCCTCTGAGACCTCGATATCGTCCGGGGAGAATGACATCCCGGAGAAATCCCGGCAAAAATCCTCGATGAATTGCCTGAACGCGACAGTCTTCATGCCATCCAGAGAGTGGAGGCGCTGGTGAACCCGGCCGATCAAAGAGACGCGCTTTGCCGCAATGGCCAATTGCGACGCTGCGTCAGCATTCGTTGACGCACGGCTTTGCAGTGAGAGCAGGCTTGCAACAATTTGCATGCCATTCAGCAGTCTATGATCGGATTCTTCGTTCAGAACTTCTTGCTGTTTGATGAAATCTTTCTTTTCTTGAAGTAGAATGTCCTCTCGAGCCAACGCCTCTTTTAGTTAAAGCGCCGTCCGTCGGTGATATGCCAACCCGCGTTCGTAGCTCGCGGCCTTACGGAATTTTAGATTTGCCAGCGAAGATACGCCTGGGGCATTCGGCGAGTGCAAAGTGGACATCTCGTGAACTTTCGCTACACAACTGTACGGGATAATTTACAGCGTTGCAGGCCACCTCGCCTTGAGGCAAATCAATTATGTCTGGTTTCAGACATTGTGTGTGACGTTGTGAGCACATCGTCCTTGCTTGCACGCCCCGGAAGGCGCAGCGTTCAGGCGATCGCTGGCGAGAGGCGGTAGTGAGCATAAGGAAACGCTTGCTAGCGGCCGCGCCCGGTATGAAGGCGCGTGAACCAACCGGAAAACGAGTTCGGTCCCAGCCGGCGTGACACCGTTCAAACATGATGGAGGAGCGTCAAGGCTGTGACCAGCTCAATGGCGGCTGACCCGCCAGCCAACCGATTGCTCGGCTTGTTACGGCCGAGGGATTATCAGCGGTTGCGTCCGGATCTTCACCCTTTCCCGCTGGAGTACAGGCAATCCTTGTACGCCGCGAACCAGCCCATCGAATTTGTCTACTTCATCGGGACCGGTGTCGGCTCGCTTGTGAACACCATGATGAACGGCGATGCGGCCGAGGTGGGAACGATCGGCAACGAAGGGGTGGTGGGGTTGCCCGTCATATTGCGCGACGACAGGGCACCCACGAGCGTCTACGTCCAGGTTCCCGGCAACAGTCTGAGAATGGAAGCAACGGCGTTCCGGAGGCACCTGGCGCGAAGCGCTTCGATGCGCGACGTCATGCTGCGCTATGGCCATGCCTTTTTCAACCAGGTCGCGCAATCCGCCGCATGCAATCACTTTCATTCCCTCCAGCAGCGATGTTGCCGCTGGCTGCTGATGACGCACGACCGCATGTATTCGGATGAGTTTTTGCTCACGCAGGAATTCTTGGCCATGATGTTGGGCGTGCAGCGCACCGGCGTCACCGCTGCGGCCGGGGCACTGCAACGCGAGGGCCTCATCCGCTATAGGCGTGGCACCGTTACGATCATTGATCGCGAGGGTCTGAAGCAACGATCTTGCGAATGCTACGGCGTGTCCCAGAGGGAGTTTGATCGTCTGCTCGGTGACCGACCGGTGCGCAATACTGCACTGTGATCACAAAGTTCCGTCCTTCGGGCTATACGATGGTGCCGAACAGCGCGCCGATGCCGGCGGTCAGCGCCATGGCGAGCGCCCCCCAGAATGTGACGCGGCCGGTGGCCCTTGCCACGTCCGCGCCGCCAGCCTTGGCCCCAGCCGCCCCCAGTAGAGCGAGAAAGCCCAAAGAGGCGAGCGACACGATCAGGACGAGATGCCTCGCAGGCGAGACAAGCACCATCGATAGCGGCATTGCGGCGCCGACAGCAAAGGTCGCAGCGGAGGTGAGGGCGGCCTGCACGGGGCGTGCGGTGCTGACCTCGGAGATGCCGAGTTCGTCGCGCGCATGCGCCCCCAACGCGTCCCTGGTCATCAACTGATCAGCCACTTTCAGTGCCAGCTCTCGCTCGAGCCCGCGATTGACATAGATCTGGGCCAATTCCTCGCGCTCGAATTGTGGGCTGTCCAGGAGCTCCTTGCGTTCGCGCGCCAAATCGGCCTGCTCGGTATCGGACTGGGAGCTGACCGAAACATATTCACCGGCCGCCATCGACATCGCGCCGGCGACCAGTCCCGCCACTCCGGCGATCAGGATGTCGCTGGGAGCGGCGGCAGCGGCGGCGACACCAACGATCAGGCTCGCCGTCGAGACGATACCGTCATTGGCACCAAGCACTGCCGCCCGCAGCCAGCCAATCCGATCGACGAGATGGTTCTCGGGATGTGTGCGCAGTCTGCTCATTTGCCCTCTTAATGTGGTTGGTTCGGCCGTGCCGAAGCGGTGCTCAATCTATCGGTTTCCTGCCCGTGCTCATGATGGAATCGTTCAGAAAATGCGTGCCGCGCACGAAGATGGAGGAGACGCTGGCAGGCTTTTCCGTTTCGCAGCCCAGAGCGATCTCGACAGCTGGATCGCCGGAAACAATGAGGGAGCTACGGCATCGGGGGCGCTGGAGCTTCGGCAAGACGCCGATGCAGACTTTCCCTGACGTTGCTCCCTTGGCAAAGGAGAAAATGATCGCCGCCTGATCACGTGAGATGGGCGAAACCAACAGCTCACCACCCACCGACTGTCACAGCACGTCTTGGCTTTACATTTGAGTGTTTCGGACCGTTCGATTAAGCGGGCGTCGGTATGATCTAATTGGCTACAAATGCGCTCATGCACCTATAGCCGCACACTAACGTGAACAGCACGGTAAATTGCGCGCCTTGATCCGGATGATTTGGACCAAAAAGATACTGACCGGAATTTGACTTACGAGAGACGAAATGATCTTCATCCCGAGCCCCTTCGACTTGCCCGGATCAAACTCTTTCGGAAAGCCGGCGCCATCGTCAGAGACTGAAAGTGCGTAACCCCCACTCTGATTCCCAGCCAACCTTATCTTGCCGTCGGCATGTTTGGCGGAATTCATCACAAGTTCGCTCACAATGTAACCCAGCGGTATTCCATCGCGGTGGGAACGTCCAGAGCAATCCCTTCAACTGCAAGCTTACGCTCAGCATCTGCCCCCGACCCTGGCAGAATGCCCCTCATGTCCTAGCAGACATTCTCAAGATATTGCTTCAGCTCGCCGCTTCCGACGTGATCAAGAGCGTGAAGACGCTTATGTAAACTGCCTATTGTTGCGACGCGGTTTGCGGCAATCTTTAGTTGCTCGCCTGCCTTGGCGTGCTGCACTTCTCGGCTTTGCAGTGAAAGCAGGCTTGACGCCATCTGAAGGCCGTTCATCAGCCTATGATCAGCCTCACGGCTCATAAGGTCTTTGCGCCTGATTAATTCATCTTTTTGATCCAACAGCACTTGTTCACGCGCGAGAGCCTCTCGTAATTGTGCTTCCGTGCGATTTAACCTTTCCAGCTCCTTCCGTCCGCTCCCCATCGCAGGGCATGATGCGAGGGGGCAGCCTGGCGGCGATTGAAACGCAGTCGCTTGAACCGACGTTTTTCGCCCTGCGCTCGGATGCTCATCGTCGCTCATGGGTTTGCACCCTCCGAAACATTAGACAGAGGCATTTGCTACCGTAGGGGTGATCGAGCAAAGGGCGTTTGATTTGGATCAACATCGCGATTTTAGTGCGGCCGCCAGTAGTCGGATTCCCGACGTAACCTTGACCGAAGCCGCCTCACCCGGGCCCTGCACCATGAACCGGGGCCGAGTGCGGCCTTTGTGTTGGGCTCGGACGTGGCTTCGATAGGGCGCCCCACCTCGTCATGGCTGAGCACGACTGGCAGCGTTTTCATGACCGGCTTCGATGCCGCCGGTAAATGTGACGCCGGTGCGTGATCCCCTCAACCATCTTGGCTATGACGCGCGTTAGCCATGGCCTTGGCTCATCTCACAGCCCATGCTCAACGCAGTCAGGCCTTATTCGCTCGGCGCAGGAGTTTGCAAGCGCATGTTGGGGATGCGATAGTGTAGGATTGCATTATTTAAGTTTTACAAGGTAGCAATAAGAATAATTAAAAAAATAAGCCGCTGCGGACCGTAGTATTTTCCTTCCGCAGACATCAAATATAAATGTGAGGGCGTCTTACGAGCAGATCCAAAGCGACATCTGCCACTGCTCGTCCGGCCGTGGGCCGTACGCTCTCCAGGAGAACGATCATGTTCGGATTTCAGGGCGGTGAGAGCGCCGAGACCGTCTCACGCAAGAAGGGCTACCTTAAGGATGCCCAGAAGCGATGGAGCTTTCTCACGCATTACGATTTGTCGACGATCAAGAACGACGTACAGCTGCGATCGAGGATCCAGGGTCGGGCAAGGATTTCCGAGAGCCAGGCTACCAGCGACGTTCAAGCCTGGATGGCCGGCAAACAATTCTGAAGAGGTTGCGCATAGCCAGGCACTCACCATTGAACTTACGGAATGGAGCAAATTCTGATGCAATCGTTCCCTCGTAGACGTGCGCTTAAGCACCTCGGCAGTCTTCACGGCCGTGGAAAACTCTTGGACGAGCGGGGTGAGCGAAGCTACGGCCCCGTCGTTTACGAGATCGATGGCTATTTCGATCACCTCGCCCGCTCCGATAATGGCCGGATAGAAGGCGGGGCTAACATGCTCAGCCTGGCTTTCCTTGCGGGGCCAGCCCGCATTGCCTTGGCAGATGGCCAGGTCGTTGGCGTTGTGCTCGAGGATCCGCGGGGGGATGCCGTCACCGAGATTACGGTGAAAAGCCGTTTCCCCGAATTTGGCGAAAACGCTTAATGTTGTGCGGCGTCGGCTGAGAGCCGTGAATGACAGTCCTGCAACTGCGCGGGTCTCTTCGAGACGTCCTGCAAGATGATTGCAGAACGCTCGCAGAATACCGCGACCAGCAGCTGCAACTCGCGAGTCGGGCGAGCCGTCGTCGTTTTCTCTGCCGGCTAACGGTTTAATGGCAATGCCTGCTCACTACGATGGAGCGCGCCATGGTGACGATGCTGCTGCTGCCGACCATCGCTTCTAAAGGTGTATTCACATGCTTCAGCTCAATTTCGATTTTCTCAGGTCAAATACCCAGATTATTATTTTTATCGGCTGTTTACTCTTAACAATCGCTCTTATTTTGACGCTGAATTTCTTGTAGAACTTGATGTCAACAAGTCGAGCGCTGCCGGGAGCCACCGCCAAACTCCGAAAAGCAAAAAACGAGCCGAAGTGGACCGAAGATCGCCATGAGGCGTGCGTGCGCGTGAGGGCGATGTGGTTCCTGGGGATCTCGACCCGTCTGACCGGCTGCGGCCGGTAGGTGCCGCCAAGCAATTGGGATCGTATGGTTGGCCAACGCTCACGCAGGTAGCTCCTGACATCCGCGATGGTCATCCCATCCATACCCCGAGCTCCGTTGTTCCCGCGAACGCATTGCCAAGCGCGAACGGGGTTTTCCCGCCGCGGCATGCCTCCTCCATTTCATTGCACCGCTGCAGCCAGGCTTTCGGGCGCTGCCGCCGCCACGACCGGTTCGGTCCCGGATTGGGGGGCTTCACCCCGTTCGTCCGTCTGATTCTCGTACTGCTTGGGATCGCGCATGCCGCTGAGAGCGCGAAAATCCGTATGCGTTAGCTGTTTCGCGCTTGCTTATTCTGGCCGGCGCACGGCCGGCGATAGTGGCCATTGCCAAATTCTCACCCTGCGCTCAGTCCTTAATCCGTCACCCACCGAGAGCCGTGCTCCGGTGTCACTTTCTGTTTCTTGCCTTGTCAGCGGAATTCGATTTCTTCCCCACCAGCTTCAATTCTCGTTCCGGAATCGCCGCGCAGGATCGCGGCGACGTCTTCGAGACGGCCGATCGCGGCCGGATGGCCAGCTGCCGCACCGAACGCAGATGCCGCTTCGACTTTCGGGCCCATCGAGCCGGAAGCGAATTGGTCTGACGGAAGAGCGGTGACACCAACGCGCGCGATGCGGCGCGCACTCGCCTTGCCAAAATCAAGATAGACGGCATCGACGTCGGTGAGCAGCAAAAGCATGTCGGCACCGAGCTGGCGGGCAAGGAGAGCGCTGGCGCGGTCCTTGTCGATCACCGCCTCGATGCCGACGAGACTGCCATCGGCGCGCTGGGCGACGGGGATGCCCCCACCGCCAGCGCAAATGACCACGACACCGCTTTCCACCAGCCGCGAGATGACCTTGATTTCCAGGATCTCCAGTGGCTCCGGGGACGCGACGACCCGGCGCCATTTTTTGCCGTCGGGAGCGACGGTCCACCCGCGATCCGCTTCGATCCGCCGCGCGGTCTCCTCGTCGTAAACCGGACCGATCGGTTTGGTCGGATGAAGGAAGGCCGGATCCAAGGCGTCGACACGGACCTGGGTCAGGAGCGTCGCCAGAAGCGCCCCATGGGCAAGCAGATTGCCGAGCTCCTGCTCGATCAGATAACCGATCATCCCTTCGCTCTCGGCGCCGAGAATATCGAGCGGATAGGCGGCACCGTCCTTCGGACCTGCGGCAGACTGAAGGGCGATCAGGCGGACTTGGGGGCCATTGCCGTGGGTGACAACGATCTGATGGCCAGCGCCGATCAATTCGGCAAGCGAGACCGCCGCGTGTCGGACATTGGCCCGCTGCGCGTCGGCCGTCATGGGTTCGCCGCGCTTCAGCAGCGCATTCCCGCCAAGGGCTACAACGATACGCATGGCGTCACCCCGCAATCGTGGCGACGAGGATCGCCTTGATGGAGTGCATGCGGTTCTCCGCCTGGTCGAACATGATGGACGCGGAGGATTCGAACACCTCGTCGGTGACCTCCATACATTCGATGCCGAAGCGCTTCGTGTCGGCAGCATTTGCAAGGACCTCCCGATCCGCACATGTCCGCTAGCCGACATAGATTGATCCAAATCATTCTGCGCGGCAGTCGCCCCTGCTAACGTTTCTTTCGGCCCCGAGAGAGGGTGTGCGAGAGCACCGCCCATTTCCAAGCTCAAGCCCCTCCGGTGAACTGGACTAGACTATGCTCGATGCACCTCGCCGGATTGAACACGAAGCGCTGACTGGGCGAGTGAACGCGCTGTTGCGCGTTTCGAAACCGTCATTGACATGGCGTCAGACCTTGAGACCGGCGGCCGAGCGCCTTTGGTCATGGCGCTATCGCACCTTGACGGCCGCAGTGTTGTTGCTCGGTGGCTGGTATTTCGGAACGCCGCTGCTGCTCGGGCCGATCGTAAATGTTGATCCCGTGGTCCGCGCGGATTTCGTGGTGAGCGTCGTGGCCAGCGGTCACGTCGAGGCGTCCTTTCGCGTCAATATTGGCAGCCAGATCACGGGTATCGTCGCGGAGGTTCCGGTCGCGGAAGGTCAGTCGGTGAAGGCCGGTGACGTTTTGATCGTGCTCGATAACAGGGAAGCGCGATCCGCCGCCGTCGAGGCCTAGAGTTTGCTGGCTCAGATAGAGGCCAAGCTGCGCCAGCAGCGAGAAGTCGCCGCTCCGACGGCCGCCGACGTGCTCAAACAGGCACAGGCGACTCTTCTCGGTGCGCAACTGTCGTATGATCGCGCGGCCAAGCTCGCCGAACACGGATATGGATCGACGGCGGTACTCGATGAAGCCACGAAGGCCCTCGAAATCGCCCGCGCGCAGGTGCGAAACGCCGAGCTTCAGGTCTTCACCAACAATCCCGGCGGCAGCGATTACGTCATGGTCGAGACGCAGCTCAATCAGGCCCGCGCCAACGTCGCAACGGCGCAAGCGCGTCTGAGCTACACGCTCATAAAGGCGCCGCGTGATGGGGTCTTGATTTCGCGCGAGGTCGAGGCCGGCAATGTGGTGCAGCCATCGAACGTGCTGATGAAGCTCTCGCCGACGAGCGACACGCAGCTTGTGGTTCAGATCGACGAGAAGAATCTGGGCCTTGCATCGCTCGGTCAGAAGGCGCTCGCATCGGCGGATGCTTTTCCCAAGGACAACTTCCCGGCCGAGGTCGCCTACATCAATCCTGGAATCGATCTGCAGCGCGCATCGGTGGAGATGAAACTGCGCGTGCCGAACCCTCCGCCCTATCTGCGCCAAGACATGACCGTCTCGGTCGATATCGAAGCTGCAACGCGCCCCCAGGCGCTGGTGCTCCCGATCGCGGATATCCGATCCCTATCGAATGGCAAGCCATGGGTCATGAAGATCGACCATGGGCGCGCGAGGCGCCAACCCGTCAAGGTCGGCCTCGTGAGCACGGGCCGGGTTGAGCTGCTCGACGGGCTTACGGAGGGTGACCTCGTCGTCCCCTCAACCGTGACGACCGTGAAGGATGGAGCACGCGTGAGAGCACGGGTTGCCGCCGAGCGGGCGCCATGAACCGCTGGACACCATTCGAGTGGGTCACCGCGTTCCGTTTCCTGCGGGAAGGACGGATGCAGACGATCTTCATCATCCTGGCCGTGGCGATCGGCGTTGCGGTTATCACCTTCATGTCCGCTATGCTTTCAAGCCTGCAGACCAATTTCCTCAGACGTGTTTTGACGTCGCAACCGCACATTCAACTCATCCCGCCGGACGAAGTCGCAAGGCATCTGCGCCAGTCCCGGCCGGGTCGGATTGTCGATGCGATCGTGCAGCGTCCCGCGCAACGCACGCGCTCGATCGACCAATGGCAGAAGATCCGGACCGAGCTGAGCGCGTGGCCGGAGATCGTCACGATCTCGCCGACCATGGGAGGGTCGGCGCTCGCCATCCGGGGCGATGCGAGCCGGTCCATCACGATCACCGGCATCGACCCGGAGGTCTATTTCAAGATCGTACGCCTGCCGGACTACGTCGTTGCCGGCCAGGCACGTGTCCTCACAGACGACATCCTCGTCGGCACCGAACTGGTCAAGGATCTCGGCGTCGCGCTCGGCGATAAGATCAATGTGAACACCGCCAGCGGTACGTCGCGCATCCTGACGATCACGGGCATTTTCGATCTCGGCAGCAAGGGCGCCAATTCCCGGTCGACATTCGTGGCTATGAGGACCGCGCAGGGTCTGTTGAACCTTGTTGGCGGCGTGACGACGATCGATCTGACCGTCGAGGACATCTATCAGGCGGAAACCATCGCGCAATCCGTGCAAGCCGCCACCGGGATTGAAGCGGACAGCTGGATCAAGACCAACGTTCAGTTCTTCACGGCCGTCAGCGCGCAGCAGACATCGAACACGCTCATTCGGGTTTTCGTAGCGCTATCGGTGGCTTTCGGTATTGCCAGCGTGCTGGTGGTGTCAGTGATCCAGCGCTCCAAGGACATCGGCATCCTCCGGGCAATGGGCGCATCGCAAGGACAGATCCTGCGTGTTTTCCTGCTCCAGGGCGGGCTGCTCGGCTTTGCGGGAGCGCTGGTCGGAGCAGCGGCAGGCGGCTCGGCGATCGTGATCTGGCACGCCTATATGCGGCAAGCGGACGGCACCGAACTGTTCCCCCTCGTGCTGGAATCCCCACTCTTCATCTATGCCGTTTTCCTCTCGACTGTAACCGGCATCGCGGCTGCCGGCGTTCCGGCTCTAAAAGCCGCCAAACTCGATCCAGTGGTGGCAATCCGTGGTTGAGCGCCTCCAAGTCCTTCGCCTCGAGGCGGTGTGCAAGTCCTATAATGCCGGGACGCCGATCGAAGTCGAGGTTCTGCACGACATCGGATTCACGCTCCATAAAGGGGAGTTTGTGGCGCTTATGGGGCCGTCCGGTTCGGGCAAGAGCACGCTCCTCAACATCATTGGATTGCTGGATCGTCCGACGAAGGGGCGGCTTTTTATCGAGGGACACGAAACCAGCGCCCTCGACGACAGGGCGATCACGAAACTCCGAGGGCATAGCATCGGTTTCGTATTCCAGTATCACTATTTGATCTCTGCCTTCACCGCGCTTGAAAACGTCATGATGCCGCTGCTCCTCGAACATGAATTCCCGGACGAAGAGATGCGGGAGCGAGGGCGTACTCTGCTGGCGGAAGTCGATTTGTCCCGCTGGGAAAACAATCTGGCGAACAACATGTCGGGAGGGCAGCAGCAGCGTGTCGCGATTGCGCGGGCGCTCGCCATGAATCCGGCGCTGATCCTCGCGGATGAACCCACCGGAAATCTCGACACGAAATCTGCCGATACCGTTTTCGAGATGATGCGGCAGGTCAACAGGGCGAACAGCACGACCTTTCTGATCGTGACTCACAATCTGGATCTGGCCGGCCGGTGCGACCGCATTATGGAAGTGGTTGACGGCCGCATAGTGGACGCGAATGCGGCGCGGGCAACGTTATGAACCAAAGCCGTGTGCGCCGAAGGCGCCCCGGGGGCTTTTAGCCCAACGGTGCGAATAGGGTGAGCAGGAGTTGCGGTTGTTACAGGGGCACTGCAACCTATGAAGATTTTTCGTCATTTTATTCGACGAAAGCTGCACAAAATTTTTGATTATGTGCGGTATTTTGCGGAACTTTCTCAGGTGTGCATAGTTTATACAGCGTCTTTACTGACGTTATCTATATAGCAGCGTCAAATTATACGAGCATGTCACATCCGGTGCGATCTAGTCATAATCACATTCAAGGGCATTAGGGAATCATCATCACAGGAAAGAAAGCGTCATGTATCGCAAGTTCGGAATCATCGTTCTAGCGCTATCGCTGGGCGGGGCCATAGTCCTGAACGTCTCGTCGGCGTCCGCGCAACAAGGTCAGCAGGAAGAGAAGAAACAAACGCAAGGAAAGTCGCGCAGCGGTGGGGGTGGCGGAAAAGCGATCTCGAAGCGCAGTGACGGCGCGCGGAGGGCCATACCCAATTCCACCCGGCGTCCAAGCCCGCAGCGTAAGACGCAGACGACCACCCGGCGCAAAGCCGTTACCGGCACGCCGCGAACCAACACCCAACGCAAAGTCTATACGGCTAAGCCGAGAAACGTTGCGCCAAAAGGAACCGCAAAGGTCTACTCACCCAACGGCGGCAAGCAAGTTGGGGCCGCGGGAAAGCTACGCGATGCCCGTCATGCCAAAATTCGCGGCCGTAATTTCTCCGTGTGGCGCGGCGCACACCGCGTACGTCATAACAACGCTTGGAGAACCTTCGTCGGGCTCAGCACTCTGGGTGCCATCGTCTATGGCTCCAACGATTACTATCCGTATGCCTATCTGTCAGCCAGCAAGCCGTATTGCGACGGCTTGACCGACGACGGATGCGTGCTCAGATGGCGTGAGGTCGAGACGATCGAGGGCGACGTCATCGAGCAATGCGTAGCCTATTGCCCTTGGCATTAGTTTATCGATCAGCATACGTTCAATCATTGGGATCTGCGAGAACCGGCCGGCGCTGCGCCACCTTGCATTCAGTGCATCGTTCAGCGTCTGCCGGGCTCATTGGCTCACATGCCCCACCGGTGGATAAACCAGCTTTTCACGACATGCGTCAGGACCGCATAGGAAAGCAGCATGGCAGCCAAGATCGGCCAGAAGCTGTTCGGAAGGATCGTGAAGCCCAGTTTTTCGCCGAACCATGTGTGAGGAAGGGCGATGCCCACGGCGCAGATCACGATCGTCGTCGCGATCAGGGCTGCGCTCGCCCGGCTTTGTATGAAGGGGATTTTCGTGGTTCGAATGATGTGAATGATCAAGGTTTGCGTCAGAAGCGATTCCGTGAACCAGCCGGTCTGGAAGAGAGATGGATTTGCCCAGGCATTGAAGACAGCGATCATCACGAAGAAAGTAACATAGTCGAATATCGAGCTGATGGGGCCAATGCAAAGCATGAATTTGAAAATGTTGCCGACGTCCCATTTTCTAGGAATGGCGAGATAGTCTTCGTCAACATTGTCGGTTGGGATCGTGGTTTGCGAGAAATCGTAAAGGAGGTTATTCGTCAGCACCTGAATTGCCGTCATCGGCAGGAAGGGTAGAAATATGCTTGCCCCCAATACGCTGAACATATTGCCGAAATTGGAGCTCGCACTCATCTTGACGTATTTTGTCATGTTGCCGAACACGCGGCGCCCCTCCAGAACGCCCTCCTGAAGCACCATCAAGCTCTTTTCCAGAAGGATGATGTCGGCGGACTCTCGCGCGATGTCGACCGCGGTATCGACCGAGATGCCGACATCGGCGGCCTTCAGCGCCGGACTGTCATTGATGCCGTCGCCAAGAAAGCCCACCACATGGCCACCCGCGTGGAGCGCCGCGATGACCCGGGCTTTTTGCGGAGGTGAGAGCTTGGCAAAGACCGCGGTGGCATTTGCGGTTTTCGCGAGCGTCGCATCGTCCATTGCCTCGACCTCGGCGCCGAGCACGATGCGGCCGGCATCGAGGCCGACTTCCCGGCAGATTTTCCGTGTGATGATGTCGTTGTCGCCGGTGAGGATCTTGACCGTGACGCCGCCCGCGCGCAGGGCCGAGATGCGGCGGATGCGCTCTCCTTCGGCGGATCGAGAAAGGCGATGTAGCCAAGAAGCGTCAGATCGCTTTCGTCTTGGATCGCATAGACGGCCTTGGGCTCGGAAAGCCTTTTGTATGCGACTGCGACAACCCGGAAGCCATCCTCGTTCAAGGCGCGCATCTCTTCCTGCGCCTGGGCGAAATGTGCGGGATCCAGCTCGCCGAGCTCGCCATTGAGGTCATAATGGCGGCTGACGGAGAAGACCTCCTCGACCGCCCCCTTGCAGATGAGAATGTGCGAGCCGTCCTCGATCTTCACGACGACCGAAAGCCGCCGCCGGGAAAAGTCGAATGGCAACTCGTCGATCTTCTCGTAAGTGTGGTCGAGAAACAGATTGCGGCCTAGCTCGGCGTGCTCCAGCACGGCAACATCGAGCAAATTCTTCAGGCCGGACTGATAGTGGCTGTTGAGATAAGCAAACTCCAGGACCCGCTCGCAATCATCGCCGTGAATGTCGAGGTGACGCTTGAGGATGATGCGATCCTGCGTCAGCGTCCCGGTCTTGTCCGTGCAAAGCACGTTCATTGCCCCGAGATTCTGAATGGCGTGCAACCGCTTGACGATGACCCGTCTTTTCGCCATGGCCATGGCGCCCTTGGCAAGATTGACCGTCACGATCATCGGCAGCATTTCCGGCGCCAGTCCGACGCCAACCGCCACGGAGAACAGCAGTGCTTCGAGCCAGTCGCCCTTGGTGAGGCCGTTGATCAGAAAGACCGCCGGAACCATCACCATGATGAAGCGGATCATCAGCCAGGTAAAACGGTTGATACCCTTGTCGAAACTCGTCAGCTGGCGCTCGCCGACGATCGACTGCGCAAGTTGGCCGAAGGTCGTTCTGGCTCCGGTATGCACGATCACGCCGGTGGCGAAGCCGCTCACGACGCTCGCGCCCATGAAGCAGAGATTGGGACACTCGAACGGATCGGTCGTTTTGGTGCCCCCTGGATCGGCGCGCTTTTCCACCGGCAATGCCTCGCCGGTGAGCGCTGCATTCGTTCACGTAGAGGTCCTTTGCGTCGAGCAGCAGCAAATCACCCGGTATCATGTCACCGGCGCACAGATGGACAATGTCGCCAGGGACAAGCGTTTCGCTCGGGATTTCTGTGATCCCTTCGAAGCCGCCTTTTTCCGCGTTTGCCGCCGAGCCGCGCCGCTTCACACTTGCGGTGTGTTTGACCATGGCTCGCAGCTTCTCGGCGGTGTTATTGGAGCGGTGCTCCTGAATGAACGCCGTGCCGATCGCCAGCATGACCATCACCGCGATAATGACGGCCGCGCGCAGATCGCCCAGAAAGTAAGAGATAAAAGCCACGCTCAAGAGCAGGCCGTTCAGCGGGTTCATGGCCCGATCGACGAGTTCGCGCGCGACACTGGGGCGCTGCTCCTGGCCGATTAAATTGGGACCGATCGTTTCCAGCCGCTGCGCAGCTTCATTTGAATCGAGGCCATCGGGCGACGCCCCCAGCTGCAGAAAGACGGCCTCACGATCTGCGCGAGCGAGCGCCATGATGTCCTGCGAAATGGCGATGCCGGCGTTTCTGGCCTCCGGGCTGGAGACTTTGGGCCCCAGCAGCGATGCCAGCCGACCGTAAAGGCCTATCGTGTCCGTGCGGGATATGGTCATAGCACTCCGACATTTGCCTGATACGCCGCGTTGAGCTTTCAGAGGCGCGCCGATGATAATCGCTGGGACTTTGCGCGCGGTCGTTAAACGCTGGGCCACAGCTCAGAGGGGGAGGGCCCCCGAAATTGCTGTTACCCAACCCTAGCTTGCCTGGGATGGGCGAGTGTAGGGGAATCTATTGGATCATCGCCTCCCTCCAGCTACACCACGCCTCGGGACACGATCAGCGCCCGCCAAGGTACTTCGACAACAAGATCGTCTCGATGCACGCCAAGGGCATGAGCGTCAGGGAGATCCAGGCGCATCTGCGCGAGCTCTAGGGATCGACGTCTCGCCCGACCTTGTCAGTGCGGTAAGCGATGCCGTGCTTAAGGGAGGTCGCCAAATGGCCGAACCCAATTTGCACCGGCTCCAGTTGTGGTCTGCCGCTTTAGAGACTTTCCTTGCGGGTAGGCATGTCTTCCGTCAGGGTCACCGCCCGCAACATCCGACTTTCCGTTGAAAGTAACACCGCGCCCCACCTGAGCGATGGAATATGGCTGCAGACGATAATCAAAGAGCGTGATGTTGGCAGGCACGTCGAGGCCGTTGGACATGTGCCAGCCCGCCTGATCCAGGATCACCACCGCATGCGCACCCGGTGCCACCGCGGCGCTGATTTCCTCAAGGTGAGCCTGCATAGCGGCGGTATCGCACCAGGGCATCACCAAGCCGGCGCCTTTGCCTTTCGCCGGACAGATGGCGCCAAAGATGTAAGCCGAGATCGTGCGCTGATCATGCGGTGCTCTGGGGCGTGTCCCGCGCCTGGCCCATCGCCGGGTCAGCCTGTTCTTCTGTCCGATGCGGGCCTCGTCCTGGAACCAGATCTCGATCTCGACGCTAGCTCCGATCTTTTGTTGGAGTGTCGCCAGTTCGGCGGGAAAGTTTTTTTGAAATTCTCAATAGCTTCAGCATCCTGGGCGTAATGGCGTGGGCGGGCAGAGAGTTTGCGAAAACCCATCGCCCGTAATTCTCGCCCAAGCGTCTGCCGGCTCACCGATACGCTAAAATTCTCCCGCAGCCATTGCACAAGATCGATGAGCCGCCAGCGCACCACGCCGTCCAGATAAGGCTTCGGACCGGCTTCCACAGCCTGCGCGAGAGCGACGCGCTGCGCCTCGCCGAGCAGCGGCGTCTTGCCAGGCGCCTTACGATCGAGGAGGCCCTCAGGCCCCCGCGCGTTGAAGCGCAACATCCAGTCCCGAACGATCTGCAATCCCACGCCGCCGATTTTAGCCGCCATGGTCCGGCTGCCGCCGTCATAAATCACAGCTAATGCGAGCAACCGCCGCGTCTGCGCAGCATCGCGGCTGGCGCGCGAAAGCCGGCGCAGATCGTCCCCGGAATAATCGCTGCGAAGCTGGACCGCCGCACCCATGGAAACCTCCCCTGTTTTCCATGGTGAATCACAATTGGCGTCCGAGCGGAATCCCGCAAATGAGTTTCAATCAGCAAGCGCTGGTATTATTCCACGCCGAAACACATTTTACGCGGAAGCGCTCGCCGATGCCGGTTCACGGACCTGGTTCAATGGAGCTTTGAATATTCTGCGATACAGGTCTTCACCGAAGCTCGTGTCGAGTGGCTTGCCTTCGATAAGCCGGAAGGTTCGCGTCCCATCGTCTTTCCTGTCCGCGCGCAGGAACAGAGCATGCTCCATTCGCAATTCGTCCATCCTACGGGCGAACTCGTAGAGATGGGTGACGAAGAAGACTTTGACGCCACCTTCCACCAGGGCACATGAAATCTGCTGCGCGATTTGCGAACCTTCCCGCTCGTTGGTCGACGCGAAAGATTTGTTGAACAGCAGCATCGCATGGGGAGACAAGATGTCGATCAAGCCGCTCATCCTGTTGAGTTCCTCGTCGAGTTTGCCGCTTTGCATGCTCGTGTCTTCCTCCCGTTTATAATGCGTGAAGACGCCCTCGACGATATTAGCGTGGAACGCCCGCGCGGGAACGAAAAGGCCGGATTGCATCATGAGCTGAGCGAGGCCGACACTGCGCAGGAACGTGGACTTTCCGCCCTGGTTCGCGCCGGTGATCATCACGAGCTGCTTGTCCTCCGCCGCAACGTCATTGCCCACGACAGCCCTGTTCATGCTGAGGGCGAGGCAGATGTCGTACAGCCCCTCGCAGGCGAAGCTGCATTCCTCGAACCCGAGCGCGCGCGGAAAGGCGACGGGACTGCCGAGCTCGCTGAGCTTTTCATGAAGATTGATGCAGCCGACATAGAAGGCAAGCTCGGTCCGCAGCATCTGAAAGAAGCTCAGGATGTGATCGGCAAATTCCTTCAACGCCGTCGCGGCAAGGGCGAGCCCGCGGTCGCGCAGGTCCGACAGGGCGCGCCATCCAGCCTCATCGCGCGGGTGGAGATGGAGCGTGAAGCCGCCGAGCCGGCGCGGGAAGAGCCGCATGAACCAGTTCCGTCGGTCTCCGGGACCCTTTCGAAGGACGTATTTCACCCCCTTATTCGCGCTCCCTAGCTCTGCGCTCATGAGAAGGCCATCGTCGAATTTGAGCTGGCGAAGATGGCGATCCACCTCACGGAAATACTCATCGCTCAACTCGCGCTGCAGCATGGTGAAAAGGCTTTGGAAACCTTCCGAGCGGAAGCTGTGCGCTCTTTGGTCCGCGACACTTCTGATCCGGACTAACACATCCATAAAGATCTGCAGGAGTGCCACTGAGTTATTGAGCACCGTGGCTGGAGAGTCGCGGAAAAGTCCGAAATAGACCTTCCGCTGGCGCTCAATTGCCTCGACAGCAAACGCGTAGAGCGTCCGCACGGCCGATGGGTTGTTTAGAGAATCGGCGAGGATGCTTTGCCGATATTCAATGATCTTGACATCGTTATCGGCCGCCGTCAGCACCGCCACTTTGGCAACCTCATGGACGACGGCGTCGCCGCCGGCCATTGCGCCGAACAATGTTTCCAGTTCCAGGTCCTGAAGCAGCGCGGCCTCATTAGGCGGCCGGCTCCGCTCGATGTCGAAATCCCGGTCCTTGAACATCAGGAAAGCCTTCATGATGCCAGGCGCTCCTTCACGCAATCATATGTGACCCGATATTTCTCGGCGATCGACATGGCGTATGACCGGCCGTCGGCGGGGCGGCGAATGACCTTGTAGGTGCGCAGCGCCTGGTTTTCGGGGACGACAGTGCTGACAGCACTGACGGTCTGCTTTCCGAGCGACCCCAACTCGTCCATGAAGGTCACGCAGACGCAAAGCAGGTCGAGTTCCATGACCCGCTCTAGCACGCGCCTGCCCAAGAGGAGCGCGTCGCGTAGCGTCGTCGAGGTGAAAATTTCATTGAGGACGATGATGCTGCGGGGTGTGGCACGGTCCAGGACGTCGCTGATGCGCACCAGATCATCTTCCAGCTTGCCACGGTGATTGTGAATATCCTCTTCTTTCTCGAAATGCGTGAAGAGTTTGTCATAGAAGAACAGGCGCGCTGAACTGCCCGGAACCGACAAACCCAAGCGCGCGAGATGATGCAGTTGCCCGAATGCGCGGGCGAAGGTAGTTTTACCCCCCTGATTCGGGCCGGAGACCACGAAAATGCGCTCAGGCCCTTTCAGGAAGAAATCATTGGTCACAACGCCAGCGTTGTCGGCGACAAGCTTTTTTGCCAGCGCGAGATCAAAGCTGGCTGTCGAGGAGATTGCTTCATCGGTGACCAGTTTCGGATAGGTGAACGGCAATCCGCTCCGGCGAATGGCGTCGATGTAGTCCAGGTAAGATATATAGAATTGAATTTCCCGATCGAAGCGCCCGAGGGTCTCATCCATGTAGGCCGCGTATTTGGAAGAATACGCCCGCAGAGCAATAAAAACCTCTGGATAAAGGCGCGAGATGAACTCGAGTATGCCCGCCTCGATATGGTTCATCTGCGGGTAGTCGCTGAGCTTGAACTCACTTGACTTGACTTGCCCTTGCCTGAATTTTTCAAAAGTCTCCTGTACGGCCGCGCCATAATCGACTTCGCCGGCATAACGCCGCACGATCACGCTGCTGCCATCGACCAGTAACGTGTAGCTGATGGTCGCCAGCTGATCGCAAAGCCGCTTCGCTTCCTGCTGCAAAGCACTGAATTTGACTGAGCTCACATACTCGGCCAGATAGGCCCGGAAGGCCAAAAGCCCCTCGGAGTACAGCTTCCGTTGCGCCAGCCCGACATGGAGGGCGAGAACGGCATCACAGTAAACTTGCACGATGTCCAACAAGAGCCGCTGCTTTTGCAGCACATAATAGAATTTCTGTATTTTTGCCGTCTGCTCACGGATTGATGCCATCGATCCGCAGAAGGCCCCGATCACCGAGCGGACACCTTCGTCCTCCAGATCCTTCATCACCTCCTGGCGATAATAGACCGTCTCCATCTCCGGGGGCGGCAGATGGAAGAACGGCCTCAGGTCATAGTCCCCGCGTCCGGCCGTGACGGCCGCAATCACCTGGTCGAGATTGAGGTCGGCAAAGAAAGCTGGCTCCTCGACGCGATCCGGCAGAAAAGCATCGCTGCCCTCTTGATAAAGGATGCTTCTGAACATCATGACCTGTCCTCGTTTGGCTGCTGCTGCGGCTGGAAACTGGCGAAGATGGGAAGATGGCGATGTGGTCGGGAGCGAGCGCTCGGGAAAGCCAAAGCCGGCCTCAACCCAGCTAGCGCCGAAACTGGCTCGGCCGGCTGCGTGATTTCGACATCAGGGCGGAAACTGAAGGCAACAGGAGGGCGAAGCCGCTCCCTGTTCCAACCGCCGCAGCTGTTTAGGCTTCCGCGCAGCAACTCGCGCATGGCAACTCCTTCTCGTCATTCGACGCCAGAAGGAGTCATCAGCCCTAAGGGCGGTTAAGGCGAACTCCATCGCCTGCTATCATAGTTGGAAACGCAGATGGCTTTGTCAATGGCTGACGCTGTCGAGCAATTCCCGCGCCCGGCCGCCGGAGTGTCCCGTCGGGTCTCCTGCTTGGCATCCATCCGGCCGGCGTGTGAAATAATCCCTGATCGGGGAATGGGGTTCCCCCAAGAAACCGCCCTCAGGGCTGATGGCTCCTGCCTTGCCTCTCGCCGGGGAGTCTCACGGTTTGTTCGCGTTTCCTGTCTGACCGTCGGTCAGCAAAAGATCGCCTGTTTTCTAATGCCGCGGTGGTGACTGCATGACCAGTCCCGCTATCAGCCGGCAGGATACGGAAGTAAGTCCGACCTCAAATTCGTCCTGCTCATCGGCGTCCTGAGTTTTTTCGCAGACTGCACCTATGACGTTCGCGCAGCATTCTGGGTCCATTTCTCGCCTCGCTCCAGGCGAGCGCGACCATCATCGGGATCGTAACCGGGCTCGGCGAACCCCTTGGCGATGGGCTGAGGCTCGTCTCCGGTCGGCTAGCCGTTCCAATTGGGCGCTCGTAACGCCTGCCTTGCAAGTCAGCGTAGGTCTTCAATCGGCCAATGATTTCTCCCTATCGAGCGCGGATGAGGGCGACCGTGCCAGCCGCCATCAGGACAGCAGCGACGGCGAAGCTCGACGTCGGCGACACCGCGGTCCACAGCACGCCGACGGTTGTGCTCGATACGAACTTGGCCGCGCCATTGACCGTGCCGAGCGCACCATAGCTCGTGGCGAGCGTGTCCTGGCTGACCATCTCGGCTGTAACCGTCGCCTCCAGCGCCTCCTGGACTGCCACATACAGGCCCGCGACGAAGAAGATGCTGGCAAGCAGGGTAATGGCGCTCGCACCAGTCGCAAATGCGAGCGCAGTCAGCGCTGCGGTGAGCATGCCCAGGCAATAGCCGACAATCAGGACGCCGCGCTGGCCGTAGCGGTCTGCCAGAACACCGATTGGATAGGACGTTGCGACCTGGACGACATTGCGCCAGACGTACAGAAGACCGGCGACCTGGGCTGCCTCGACGACACCCAGGGAGGGTGTCAGCAACTGCGTCGCAGCCAGGATGAGCAGACTGTGCGAGAAGTCGCCGATCCCGAAGACGCCGACAGCAGTGAGGTAGCGCTTGAAGCGTGCTGGTAGGTCTCGCAGCGTGGAGAATAACTTCAGCGCCGGATTGGACGATTGCTCAGGGTCACGAACGAGGGTCAGGAAAGCGAATACCGCGAGCGCACCGGGAATGAGCGTCAGCCAGAATACCAGCCGGAAGGGGCCAGCCGCCGTCTCCCACTGGAGATGCTGCGCCCACCCGAGTAAGGCAACGCCGAGAAGCGGCCCGGCGACCGCGCCGATCGTGTCCATCGCACGATGGAAGCCGAAGGCTCGGCCGCGGGTTTCCGGCGTGATGGACTGGATGACGATGGCATCGCGCAACGGGCCGCGCAGGCCCTTGCCGAACCAGGACACGATGCGCCCGAGCAGGATCAGCGGCCAGCCGACGGCAAGCGCGATCAGCGCCTGGCCGAACGGGGTCAGGCCGTAGCCAACGAGCACCAGGAGCTTGCGATGGCCGAACTTGTCGGCGATGTAGCCGGCGATCATCTTGGTAAAACTGGCCACGGCGTCGGCGATACCCTCGATGATGCCGAGGGCCGCCGCCGGCACACCGAGGACAGCGAGAAAGCCCGGCAGGATGACGGTTGTCGTCTCGTAGCAGAAATCCCCAAGCGCGCTGGTGAGCCCCGCACCGACAACGGTCCGGTTGAGCCAGCCCTCTGGCTGGACATCGGGGGTCGTTGCGGTGGCCTCAGTATTCGAAGTCACGGCGCCACCTCGAAAGTTGCGAATGGGATAGTGATCTGAGGCGATGTCGGTCGCTGGTGTGCGAACAATCTCGTAGCTCCACGCAGCTGCCGCCAAGGCTTGTGTCGCCAGCACATAGCCGCAGCGCATCGTCGCGAACTCCATGCCCACGAACCCGGCCGTAGGCACCGTGGGGTGATCGCCTTGTCGAGGACATGGCCGACATCGACCCAGCCTGCGGCCTCCGCATGTGCGAGCACGCTGCGGTCGGCACCCTTCAGATCATCAGCGAGACAACGGGCGCGATGGTGTGTCGGCAGCGCGTCGAAGCCTTCGGGCTCGGGGTCGTGCGGCGAGGCGGAATTGAAGTCGCCGGTGAGCAGAGCGTAAGCGTCCGCCGTGGCTTGGACCGCGAGATAGGCCGCCTCACGCCGTCTGACGGCGGGTCCATTCGGACACAGATGGGCGCTGATCAGCGTCAAGGGCCGCTCCGTACTCGGCAGCTTCACTTTGAGCGTGGCCAACGTGTGGTGGAAATTGGAGCCGTCCGCCTCGAAGGAAATTGGCTTCACCGGTTCGCGAATGAAGATGGCTACATTCTGGCCGGTGCGTGGCGCGCTGGCCAGAAAGCTCCGCATGCCAATTCGGGCTTCGAATGCATGGAGAAGTGCGGCACCGCCGGCGTCAAAACCCTTGGCCTCTTGCATCAGAAAGACATCAGGTCTGACTTGTCAATTAGTGCGAATTGTGTCTGCGCCCGGCGGTCGTCCGTGCCGTCGCGTCCGGCAAAAAGCGTGTTGTAGGTCAGTATCGTTAGGGTCATAGCGCACCTTCTCATCGGTTCTCGTCGTGAGCGTCGAAGACACGTTGGGAATAGGCGTCGAGCAGCGCCTCGCATGAGCGGAGCCGCTCGTCGGCCTCGGCTCTCAGCGGAGCCTTGTAGAAATCGAGTTTTTTGATCTTCTCCAGCCAGCTCTGGAGTTTCTGCACATCAACGTCGTTCTCTTCGAGTTCGGCGTAGGTGAAGTGGTTTGCAGCCGTTTCCTTGGCAATTTTGGCTTCGAAGTCAGAACACTTATCGAGGAACTCGCGATATTCCTCGTCGCGATCGGCTTTGAAGCGAGCGATGACCTTCTCCTCCTGGTGCCGATCCAGGGCGATCGTTTCCAAGAGCACCACCTCGCCGTCCATCTCGGCAATTTCGTTCTGCAACATCTTGAGACGCCGCACATGGTTGTCGGTCTTCGGCAGTAGGCAGCCCCGTTTTGCAGGTAGACGGCTCCCATGCCGTTCAGGCGGCGCCACAGGGCGACTGGCCGCTTGGCGGTTCAGCGGCGACTTTGTACGTTAGGAGGAGCCATGCAGTAACCATGACTCAATCTCTATGTAATAACCGTCACAATACAAGCGAGATCCATTAGAAAAATCTATCCGATATGTTCCTCTTGAAAAGAAACGGTCGTTACATTCATAAAGGCCGCATAGATACGAAGACTGCGCCGCCGACTGAGGGCCGCCTCAATCAGCGCTCCGCGTTTTGAGCGGTTCGCCGCAGACAGAAGCGGGGCACTACGCGGAGACCATCTCTTGAGATGCCGTCCTCTCCGATTTCGGTCCGGCGATGGTTGTTCTTGATGGCCTTTGGGTTGGGAATCGGCATCGATGGAGCCGCCATAGCGAATGTTTTTGGTGAGGCGGGGGGAGCGTTGCTTTGCATAGCTGGACTCTTCGTCGTGCCGATGTGGGCACTTGCCCGATTAGTTCTTCGCCAAACCCGAGCGAAGAAGGAACTGGTCGCCGTCAACGATCTGCTCCGACGGCTGCGCGCCCGAATTCGCAACGCAGCACCACGGTGGAGGGCTTCAACAGAACGAACGTAGGCTCGACGTCGGGCCAGACGATCATGCATTGCCACGTCCACCTGATTCCGCGCCGCCAGGGAGATGTCGACCATCCCCTCGGCAGCGTCCGGGCGTTATCCCCCAAGAAGATGCGTTACTCACAGCCACCGCCTGGCTATTTCACAACGGCCCCCTTGACAAGACGCGGCCACGACCCCAGCATCAAGAATACGGCGATGGAGTTCGCCATTTAACCGCCCTCGGGGCTGATGACTCCTGTTAGGCCATTTTGCCAGACGGAGCGTCGTGCCTTGATCCCATTGTTTTCCAGAACGGTCTACCAGATGCCCACCGCGACGGCGGCAGGTCTCGGTGGGGGGATGCGCCAATGACCGGGCGGGATGTCATCCTCCAGGTCGCGCAGGTTCTCACGACGCTGCTGTTCGCACCGCTCCTGCAAGGCGTCATCCTGCAATTCGAGGAGCGCGTCCAGCGCGGCCAGGGGCCGGGGATCTTCCAGCCCTATCGCGACCTCTGGAAGCTGTTCCACAAGCAGGTCGTCGTGCCGGAGACCGCCTCCTGGCTGTATTGGCTAGCACCCATCGTCGCATTCACCACGACCCTAACCGTTCCAATCCTGATCCCTGTGCTGACGAATTACCCGCTCCCGCTTTCGGACATGGGAGACATCCTCGGCGGCGGTCTCATCCTCACGCTCGGCTCGTTCATGATCACACTCGCGGGCCTCGATACGCGCAGCGCCTATGGCGGCATCGGCTCCAGCCGGGCGGTCATGATCGCAATCCTGGCCGAGCCGACGCTGATCCTCGTCTTTGTCGGCATCACCCTGCTGGCCAAGGCAATGCTGCCCTTCGTGGTCAACCATCTCCTGGTCGCCGAACCCTCCATCTATTGGGGGCCGACGCATCTGTTCCTGGTCGCGGCGTTCTTCGTGCTGCTGCTCGTCGAGACCGACCGGCTCCCGATCCACTCGAGCACACACATCGAAATCTACATGATCGAGGAGGCGCGGATCCTGGAATATTCCGGCCCCATGCTCGCCATCCTGAAATGGGCGTCGATGATGAAGCAATTCATCCTCTATACCATCTTCTGCAACGTGCTGCTGTTTCCCTGGGCCCTGTCCTATCACGGTACCGCGCCCGGGATTGCCGGGTCGATGGCCGCGTTGGCCCTGAAATTCCTGATGGTCGCCTGTGTCGTCGTCGTCGTCGAGACTATGCAGTCGCGCCTTCGCTTCTACCGCTATCAGGAGCCGCTTGCGGCCTCCTTCCTGCTCGCCATTCTGGCCATCGTCGGCACACAGATGAGCTGACCCATGCTCGCGGCGCACCTCGACCCCCTTCCGGCCTCGCTGTTCAGCCTTCTGGCGATCGGCAGCCTGCTGCTGTCCTTCGTGATGCTCGGCTCCCGCTGGCTGCGGCACTATCTGTTCGCCTTCGCCGCTCAGTCGTGGCTCATCGCCCTCCTCTCGGCTGCGGTCGGCTTTTACGGGAACTACCCCGAGCTTTATATCGTCGCCCTGCTGACGGCGGCATTTCGCGGCCTGTTCCTGCCCTATCTGATCTTCCGCATCATCCGCCGCCTCGAAGTCAGCCGTGAGGTCCATGTCATCCTGCAGGCCAGCTCCAGCCTGGTGATCGGGGGGCTCGCCGTCATATTCGCTCTCGCGGTATCCTATCGCATCGGCACGGCGCTCAATCTGGCCGGCACGATTGTCGTTCTGGCGCTCACCGTCATGCTGTCGATGAAGCTGATCGGCTTTCTGATGCTGTCCGTCCGGCATGAGGCGATCAGCCAGATTCTCGGCCTTCTCGTCCTGGAGAACGGCGTGTTCCTCGGCGCCCAGATCCTCGTGCCAGGAATGCCGCTGCTGATCGAGATCGTCATTCTGTTCGATCTGCTGATCGTGGTCGCCTGCTTCGGCGTGCTCGTCCAATATCTCCTCAGCCATGTCGGCACAACCAGCTCGCTGAAGCTCAAACGGCTGGTGGGGTGACGACCAATGATCGGCGCTCTCACATCGGCACTGACCCTGGGGCCAGCCACGGCGATCATCCTCATTCTCGTCATCCGCCGGCCTCGTGCGGCCGAGGCGATCAACCTCGTCGCGAGCGCAATCTCCCTTCTTGCCATCCTGGCCATCCTGGTTCTGGCGCCAGGCGTCAAGACGACCTTCTGGAGAGGCTACGTCATCATCGACGGGCTCGGCACATGGACGGTTCTCTGCGCGGCGCTGGTCTATTTTCTGGCCTCGATCTATGCGGTCGGATATATGCGCCTGCTCGGCGAAACGAGGCGCCTGCACCGCTTCTATGCCATGTTCGCGGCATTCGCCCTGAGCACGCTCATCGGGCCGCTGATGAACAACGCCGGGCTCTATTGGATCGCCATCGAACTCACCACCCTCATCAGCACCTTCCTGATCGCCTTCGAGCGGGAGGCCGTGAGCATCGAAGCGGCGTGGAAATACATCATCATCGTCTCGGCCGGGATCAGCCTGGCCCTGCTTGGCACCGTTCTCTTCTATTGGAGCGGCACCTTCGTCCTCGGCCCCACCTATGACATGACCTGGGACACGCTTCAGGGCATCGCGCCGAAGCTCAACCCCGCGCTGGTGTCGCTGTCCTTTCTCCTCGTCCTGATCGGCTACGGCACCAAGGTCGGTCTAGCCCCCATGCATACCTGGCTGCCCGACGCCCATAGCGAAGCCCCAGCGCCGGTGTCGGCGATGCTCTCCGGGGCGCTGCTCAATACGGCCATGGTCGGAATTCTGCGCTATCTAGCCGTGGCAGACGCGGCCGGCATCGCGACGCTGGCGCGCGGCACGCTTCTGGGGCTTGGCGCATTATCGCTTTTCATCGCGACGCTGTTCATCGTGCGTCAGACCGGCATCAAGCGCTTGATGGCCTATTCCAGCGTCGAGCACATGGGCATCATCGCCCTCGGCTTCGGTTTCGGCGGGCCGCTCGGCACCGCCGGCGCGCTCTATCACATGCTCAATCACTCGCTCAACAAATCGGCGATGTTCTTCGGCGCCGGCAGCGTGATGCGTGCCTACGGCACCAAGCGCATTCCGAGTATCCGCGCTGTTTCCCAGAACCTGCCGGTGATCGGAGGCCTATGGCTTGCGGCAGCGGTGGCGATCACCGGGGCTCCTCCGTTCGCCCTGTTCCTCAGCGAGTTGACGATCATCCGCTCCGGTCTTCAGGACGGGCGCTACGCACTGGTGGCGCTGATGGCGATCCTGCTCATCGTCATCTTCGTCGGCTTCCTCAATCACTTCCGCGCCATGTATTTCGAGGATGGAGAGACGCCGCACCAGCCGGAGGTTAGGATCAGCGCCTGGTGCATCCTGCCCATGTGGCTGGCGGTGCTACCGCTGTTTGTCATGGGCATCTGGTGGCCTCCGGCGTTCTGGGATCATTTCCTCCAAATTGCACAATCACTCGCGATTGTCGTGCCAACGGGAGCGTCACAATGAACGGCACCCGCATGAAGACGGTCACCGTCGAGACGCTTGCGAGCGAGGCGCAGGCATTGCGCGAGGCCGGCGGGCGAATGCAGTTCGCCTATGCCTGGCTGCCGCCTGGCGGCGATGTCGAGGTCCGCTATGTCTGCGCCATCCCGCATCAGCGCGAGTTCGAGACATGGGTTCTTCCGTCGGCCCGCGAGATCCCGAGCCTCGCCCGGATTTGGCCGCTGCTCGGCTGGTACGAGCGGGAGATGATGGACCTGAACGGAATCCGTTTCACCGGCCATCCCGAACCTTATCCGTTGGTACTTCGCAATGGCGATTCCACGCAGATCGACAGCCGCGACTTCAGCGAGCATCCGCCCGCCAACGGCGAACACCACCTCCCCGCCATCGAAGCCGGCGAGGTCCAGCAGCTTCCCTTCGGGCCGGTCCGAGCCGATGTGCTGGAATCGGCGGAATTTATCTTCTTCTATGTCGGCGAGCACATCATCCACTATCAGCCGCGACTCTTCTTCAAACATCGCGGCATGGAGTGGCGATTCGAGGGCGTCCCGCCGGATCAGGCAGCGGTGATTGCCGAGCGGGTATCAGGGGTCGGCAGCGTGGCGCACGCGCTGGCCTATTGCGAGGCGGCCGAGCGCGCGGCGGACTGCGAGGTCCCGCCCCGCGCGCGGGCCCTGCGCGTTCTGCTGGCCGAGCTGGAGAGGATCTACAATCATCTGCATTATCTGGGCCATCTCTGCCATACGACGACGCTCAAGGTCGGCGAGGCGCAGGGCAAGCTGCTCGAAGAGAGAGCCAAACAGCTGAATGCGCGGCTGGCGGGAAGCCGCTTGCTGCGCAGCATGATGGTTCCCGGCGGGCTCCGGCGCGACCTTGCGCCCGGCAAATGGCTGGGCGAGGAATTGGAGGCGCTGCGGGTCGATTTCGTCGCCTATTGCGAGCGCCTCGAAGCGTCGGAAAGCCATCTCGACCGCCTGATTACGACGGGCCTTTTTCCCCATCGCGTGGCTTTCGACCAGGGCGCCACCGGCCCGATCGAACGTGCCTCCGGCCTCGACCGCGACCTTCGGCGCGACCATCCTTATGCGGATTACGCCGCGCTTCCTCTCGCGGTGACAAGCTTCAAGGAAGGCGACGCCTATGCGCGCGCGCGGGTTCGCATTACCGAATTGGAAGCGGCTTTCGCGCTCTGCCAGCGCGTCCTGCTCCTCCTCGAGCCAGGAGAGGTGCGCGTCCCGTGCGATCCTGCGCCACTGTCCGAAGGCTTGGGGTGGGCGGAGTCTCCGCGCGGGTCGCTGTTCTACGCCGTTCACATTGGGGAGAATGGGCGGCTCGGGCGCGTGAAGATCAAGTCGCCGTCCTTCTCCAACTGGCGGGCGTTTCCCTTCACCGTGCACGATACCAACATGATGGATTACGCGATCAACGAGGCAAGCTTCGGTCTCACCATGGCTGGCTGCGACCGCTAGGAGACCCCCTATGGCGTTGTGGACCCTCTTTGGACTGATGAGCGGAAAGGCGACGACGCCCTGGCCCGACAAGGAAAGCGGCGACGGCCAGGCGGGCGTGCTGGGAATGCCGCGCTACCATGCCGAGCTTTGCCGCGAGGGATGCGCCGAATGCGCCGCCGTGTGCCCGACGCAGGCGATCGAAACCCGCGAGGACGGACTCTCGGTGGACTACGGGCGCTGCGTGGTATGCCAACTGTGCACCGAAGCCTGTCCGTCCGGCGCGATGACGTCGTCCAATGACTGGGCGTTTGGCGTCAGCAACCGCGCGGACCTTTTCTGGTCGAGCGAGCCGGCAGCACCTCGTGCGGCGCAGACGCGGGAGCGGCGGGCCTTTCGCCGCAGCCTGCATATCCGGCATGTCGATGCGGGGTCGTGCAATGGCTGCGAATCCGAGCTGCAAGCGCTGAACAATCCCTATTACAACCTCCATCGCTTCGGGATCTTCTTCACCGCCTCGCCGCGTTTCGCCGACCTGCTGCTCGTCACTGGCCCCGTCACACGGGCGATGTACGAGCCGCTGAAAGCTACGTACGAGGCGATGCCCGAACCCCGATGGGTGATGGCCGTAGGGACATGTGCCGTGTCGGGCGGCATTCCTGGCGGAAGCTATGCCTGCGGGATCGGGCTCGAAGGGGTGCTTCCGGTCGATCTCTATCTCCCTGGCTGCCCGCCGAATCCGGCTGCCATCATCGAGGCGCTTTTGATGTTTCTCGATCGGGCGCCTCAACGCGTCAGAGGAGGGCGGATCAATGGTCAATGACCTTCTCTTGCTCTCGGCTCTCCTGTGGGGCGCGGCCGCCATCCTTGGCCTGTGCCGATGGCCTGCGCTGGGCCGCGTCTTCCTCGTCACCGGCTCGGTCTCCGGCATCGCGGCAGCCATCATGGCGCTTCCCGAACCGGTCGGAACGGTCGTGCTACCGATGCGGCTTGCGGATGAGACCGTCGCGTTCCGCATGGATCCGGAGGCCCTCTGGTTGATGGGCTTCGGGCTGGCGCCCGCGGGGTTTGCGTCGGCGCTCGCATCGCCCTCACGAACGCCTGCGGGAGGATGGGTGTTCGGCGCCGCTCTCAGTCTGATCGGCGCACTCGGCGTGTTCGGCGTCCAGAATGGAGCGGCGCTTCTGGCGGCATGGGAGATGATGAGCCTCGGCGGCGCCGTGATGATCCTGTCCGAACGCATGGACGCCTCGCGTGGGCGAGCTACGCTGTTTATGCTCGCGCTGCTAGAGGTAGGCGCGGTCGCCCTTCTGATCGCTGTCGCGATCCTCGGTCTTCACGCCTCGTCTCTCGATCTGACGCGGTTCGCGGAAAGCGCCGCCACGCTCGACGCCACGATGCAGAGTATCCTGGGCTTGCTGCTGCTGATCGGTTTTGGCGCCAAGCTTGGCCTTTTGCCCTTCTATGAATGGTTCCCCGGGGCTTACGGCGCCGGCAGCGGCGCTTCGGGTGCCATCCTGTCCGGCACCGTACTGAACGCCGCCTACTTCGCGCTGGCGCGAGGGCTCACGAGCTGGCTTCCGACCGCGCCGGGGCAAAGCTTCCCGTTCCTTCCGGCGATCGTGATCGTCGTGGCCACGATCAGCGCGATTCTCACGATCCTCTATGCCTTCCAGCAGGACGATTGGCGGCGGCTACTGAGCTTTTCATCGGCGGAAAACGCCTCTATCGCGGTCCTGGCCCTCGGCGCGGCCATGCTGTTCCGCGCCCACGATCTTCGCGAGCTGGCAGGCCTCGCCTCCGTGATCGCGCTCCTGCATCTGGCCGGCCATGCGCTCGCCAAGGGAGCGCTGTTCCTCGCGGCAGACGGTCTGCGCCGGGCCAATGGCGGCTACACCATAGCGCCGAGCGGCGCTGGCGGGCACCGGCTTTTCGGCATCGGAGCTCTGCTTGCGGGCATGAGCCTTGCGGCCATGCCGCCGACTGCCGGTTTCGTCAGCGAATGGTTCATGTTCCAGACCGTCTTTCAAGGCTTTCACCTGCCCGACCTCGCGGGGCGGCTCATTCTCGCGCTTACGGGAGCCGGGCTGGCGCTGACGGTGGCTGTCGCCTTAGCGACCTTCGTGAAGCTGCTGGGACTCGGCGTTCTCGGAAGAGACGCGAACCGGCCGGCGGCCATACCCAGGCGCTATTCAGCCAGCGTCGGACTGCTCGGGCTTGGCGTTCTCGCCGTCGGGGCAGGCATGCCCCTATGGCTTTCTGCGCTCGATGTCTTCGCCGCTCGCGAATTCGGGAGCGCGGTGACGAGGCAAATGCATGAGGGTCCTCTCCTCGTGCCGCTGACGTCCAAATTCGCCTTCATATCGCCGAGCCTGCTGATCGTGGTGATGCCGCTCCTGGCGCTCGTTCCGATCATTCTCGTTCTGGCGACCTCCCGGTTTTCGATACGGAGAGCGCCGGTCTGGTATGGCGGTCTCGCTCCGGATCCTGCCCGCGCCTCCACGACGGCCCTGACCTTCTCCAACGCGATGCGAACCTTCTACAGCTTCGTTTATAGGCCCACGGCGGACATCAAGCGCGACGCCGACGCGGGATATTTCGTGAATAGGCTGGTCTTCGAGCACGATGTCGCTCCGATCTTCGGTCCCCTGTTGTTTCAACCGGCGGTCCGGCTGGTGCAAGCGGCTGCCAGCAAGCTGCGGCTGTTGCAATCGGGCTACCTGAACTTCTACCTCAGCCTGATCGGCCTCCTGCTCGTGCTGGTCCTCGGATTGACACTGCTCTAACCCAAGGGTGACGGGATATAAGAATGTGGACTTACATTGCCATTGCGATCGGCGGCACGCTGGGGTGCTGGGCACGGTTTGCGCAAACGAACCTCGTGCAGGTGGTTTACGGCCGGGACTTCCCTTATGCGACGCTCAGTATTAACGTCATCGGCAGTTTCCTCATGGGGTTTTTGTTTATCGAGACACTCGAGCAACTCACATTGTCCCCCGCGCTGCGCACCGGCATTCTGACCGGCTTCCTCGGCGGCTATACCACCTTCTCGACCTTTGAGATGGAAACCCTTCTGCTTGCAGAAGGCGGCGAGCAGCTGAAAGCTGCGCTTTATGTCCTCCTGTCCATCGCTCTCGGATTTATGGGGGCATTCTTAGGAGCGTATATCGCGAGAAACCTTTAATGGGAGAGCGCTATGAGCAACGACATCCTGATGGTCCGGATCTATTTGAGCGAGTCCGATCACGGAAAGCGCAAGCGGCTCATGCAGGAGATCCTGACGCTTTTGCAGGATCAGCACGCAGTCCAGGGCGTGACGGTCTTTCGCGGGATAGCAGGCTTCGGCGCCAGCGGCGAAATCCGCGCCGATGATATTCTGCGCCTCAATGTCGATCTGCCCCTCGTCATCGAGTTTTTCGATAAGTCGAAGGTGGCTGACGCCGCCATCCGCCTGCTCGACGATCTGGTGCCAGGGGGACATATCGTCTCCTGGCCGGCAAGGCGCTACGGAAGCACCGGGCTTGCCCCGAAGGCAAGCTGACGCGCGCCGCCAGCGCGAGGAAGTGCAATGCACAAGCATGACCCGACAGCCCCGAGCGAAAAGACCCACCTGCCACGGCTCGCCCTGACCCATGGGCAAACAATCTGGTTGCTGACCGATATCGGCTTGAGCGACGGTGTCAGTACATCCACTTTTAACTACTATATCAAATCGATGAGAAAGCTCGGCATTCCGTTTGAAAAAGGAAAGGATCAAGCTGAGGGGCATCGCCACGTCACCTACAATTTCGAAGAGATAATGGAATTGGCCATCGCTCTGTTGTTACGCGTTTACGGCACGCTGCCTGATGCGCTCGCGGTTGGTCTTCTCCAGTTTCGTAAGGAACTCCGTCCAATTTACAGGCAGGCCTATTTCGACCTGTTTACCCCGAAATTCCCGGTTTTGCGCTTCGGCGTGCCAAATGGTCCCAAAGCAACGGCCGCAGGTCTTTATCTCGACTTGAACATCCGCTACGCAGCCGGCCAAATGGTCCAGTTCGGTCCACCTCGGGCCGTATCGCCATTCGAGGCCGTCTCGATTTATACGCGAAGCCGGGCACCTGCGCTGTCCTATCTTCCTCTCAACGTCACGGCGGTGGCTGAGATGATTGTTGCTCGAACAAAGAAACTGCCTCCGATCCGGCGGGGGCGCACGGCCCGCGCGTTGAAGGGCCGATAAGAGCACCAGCACAGCAACTTGTCTGGACTGCTGGACGCTTGCCTCGCTTCAAGCCCAAAGCTATCCTGTAGCGGAAGGGGATGGGGTCCCCCGAAACTGCCGAAGGGCTGATGACTCCTACCGCGCGAACAGTCGTGGTAGGCAGGCTTGACTAAAATCAGCGCTCTTCCACGACAGGCTTTTCCCGCAGCGCTGCTGCGGGAAAAGCCTCTCCGTTCGGCGACATTCCAGGTCGAAGAGATAGAGGGGCCCCGCATGGCAGCCCGTATCGTTCATGTTTTTGGAGACGAGATCCTCGATTCCCGAGGCCATCCCACATTGCGCGTCTCCATTGTCCTGCGGAGTGGTCAGGTGGTCTCCGCTTCGGTGCCATCCGGCGCGTCGACAGGCGAAGGGGAAGCGCGCGAGTTGCGCGATGGTAATTCCGAACGGTATGGCGGCCGCGGCGTCCTGAAAGCCATCAACAATGTTGCCGAACTCGGCGGCCTGCTTCAGGGACAAGACCCGACCCGCCAGGCAGAGATCGACCAGATGCTGATCGACTGCGACGGCACCGACATGAAGACCAGGCTGGGCGCGAACGCGATCATAGGCATCTCTATGGCCGTGGCGCGGGCCGGTGCTTCCGCCATCGGACAACCGCTCTATGCTTATCTGAGCAGCCGCTCCGCCTATCCTATGCCCGTCCCGATGATGAATGTGATCAATGGTGGCCGGCATGCCTCCAACGGATTGGATTTTCAGGAATTCATGATTGTGCCCCATGGGGCGCCGTCCTTTCGCGAGGCATTGCGCTGGGGCGTTGAGACCTATCACGCCTTGCGTACTTTGCTCGCCGAGCGAGGGCTGGCCACGGGCGTCGGGGACGAGGGTGGCTTCGCTCCCCGGCTCGACGGCAACGAGGCGCCCTGCACTCTTATCGTCGAGGCAATCGGGCGCGCGGGCTACAAACCCGGCGAGCAGATAGCCCTCGCGCTCGATCCCGCTGCATCCTCGTTCTGGCGCGACGGCGCCTACGAGCTCGCAGGTTCTGGCGGTGGCCGCATGGACGCGAAAGGTCTGCAATCCCTGTATGCCGAGTGGGTGAGGAAATATCCGATCGTCTCGATCGAAGACGGTTTCGACGAACATGACTGGTCTGCCTTCCGCGAGCAGTGTGCGATGCTCGGGGAGAGCGTGCAGATCGTTGGCGACGATCTCTACGTGACGAACCGCAGGCTTATCGAGCGCGGCATTGCCGAACAGGCAACGAATGCGGCTCTCATCAAGCTCAACCAGATCGGGACGGTAACGGAGACCATCCAGGCCATCGAGGCGTGCCGCCGGGCGGGATGGAACTACATCGTCTCCCATCGCTCCGGAGAAACGAACGACGCCTTCATCGCCGACTTCACTGTCGCGATGGGCGGCAGACAGATCAAGGCGGGCGCGCCCTGTCGCGGTGAGCGCATCGCGAAATACAATCGCCTGCTCGCGATCGAAAGAGAACTGGGTGAGAAGGCTTCCTATATGAGCCCGTTTCGCGCTTCCGGCGCGTTCAGCAGCATGGCCGGGCATCCTCACGCGGACGATCGGCGGAGCTTGCTCGGGCACAAGGTCATTGCGGTCATCGAAGAGGCGTCCACGGCGCGGCGATGCCTCACCCTGGCCCAGCAGGCCGCCAGCATCGACAGCACGCTTTCGCTGACGGCGCTTCACATCTGCGTGGACCCCGACAAGCTCATCGCGGCGGCGGAAGAGATCGATATCCAGAAAATGCGCGAGTTCCGTGAAGGGACGGCGAGAGAACGATTAGCCCGCGCGCGCACGGTATTCGAGGGCTGGCTGGGATCGACCGGCGCGGATGTAAAGTGGCTGGAACAGGTTGGCGACGTCACGTCATCTCTCGTTGCGGAGGTTGGCGACGCAGCGCTGATCACGATTGCACGTCCCCGAAATCTCGACTCCGCCGACGCCCTGCACGCCGCGATATTTCACTCCGGTCGCCCCGTACTTCACGTGCCGGCGGATGGACCAATTCCCGCCAAACTCGGGCAACACATGCTCATTGCCTGGAAGCCGACGCCGCAGGCTCGGCGCGTGATTCAAAACAGTCGGCCCTGGCTGCTCGCCGCCGAGAGGGTGACCGTCGTCACCATCAACCGGGCACACGACGCCAAGGGTATAGACGAGGTGCTCGGGCTGCTGGCCGATAACGGAATCCATGCGGAGATCCGGCATGCCAGAACGCATCCGGGCGAACATGTGGCCGAGCGCATTCTCGCTGAAGCACAAGAGATGGGGGCCGATTGCGTTGTGATGGGAGCCTACCATTACGGCGCCATGATCGAGGCGGTCTTCGGCGGCGTTACACGAGAGGTTCTTCAGTATTCACGGCTGCCCGTGTTTCTCACGCACTGAACGTCCGCGATGCCGGGCCGGTGTTTCAGGGGTGGATATGCCCGGTGTCATTGAGCGACAGAATGCGAATGCGGTCCTCCTCGAACGTGATCACATTGATAGCGCAAGGATCCTTGGCGACGCGCGAATAGGCAGAGATGGGCTGATCGAGAATTTGCAGGAGGAGAGCCCGGTTCACGCTGTCGTGGCCGACGAGCACCACGGTGCCTTCGGGAAGCTCCTCGGTGATCCGGCGGAGGATATTCGCGGACCGCAGGACAATATCCTGCAGCAACTCGCCATTGGGAAAGCGGACGAGATGGGGAAGGGAAAACCATCGGGCGTAAAGCTTGGGGCACTGTTCTTTCACCTCTTCATACGTCTTCCATTGCCAGTCGCCGTAGTCGAGATCGTTTAGGTCTTCGACGGGTACCGGCTGACCTCCCCGAAGGCCACATGCCGGAGCCGCATCTTCCCCCATGCCCGTGCTGCGGCGGACGGATGCGCATCATGCTGATCGTGCAGACCGGCTTTATGCCACCTGCGGGGGCGCCGCCCACCGCGATCCGGATCAATACCTCATGAAACCGGCAAGACGGCTCTCCCGCAAGTGCCGTGCTCCTGCCGCTGGCCAGACCAGCCGCTTACCGGCTTGTCGGTCTGGGCGCCCGAACGGTCATGATGAGCACCTTGCTCGCCAAAACACGATCCTGGCGCCCGACCGGACAGGTCGGCGCATGCTCGTCCATGATCCCTACCGCTGCCGGATGGGCCTGATCGCAGCGCCTAACCCCAGCCGGCGGCAGCCAAATCCCCATAGCGATTGCGGCGACGACGCCTAGCCCGACTTCCCGCGGATTCCTTCTTCAGCGACTTGCGGACGCCGGCCCGGTGAGTGTCGCCGCGTCCGCGATGGCCGGCATCCGCAACCCTTCATGAAACCGGACGTGGGCTCCGCAGTATCGGTCAACCTGCGAGAAAATTCGTCCTGGCTAAGCTCGCCGCATGAGAGCGTCCAGCATTCCCTGGAATCGCTCCATGCATTAGAACGACGAAACACCGCCTCCGCTTCCAAAGTGGCCTCGAGTAGCGCTTCCCATCCTACCGGCGACACCGCGGAGGGAATGGCTATGCTTGTCCCCCAACAACTGCGACCTAACGCGGCCCGGGCCACGGACAGATGCCAGTCAGCCTTTTTCTGAGCCGCAGCGGATAAAACTGATCGATTGAAGTCTGAGCATTGCAGCATCGCCATGCGGCGCGGCACCCATCCGCAGCGGTCACCCCATTTCATTCAACGCCTGCAGCAACTCCGGGAGGATCTGCCCACCGTCGACGACCAGCGTCTGCCCGGTGATATAGCCGGCTTCCTCCGATGCGAAGAACAGCGCGGCGTTGCCGATGTCGGCGACGCTGCAGAACCGCTTCTGCGGAATCGAGGCCTCCATGCTGGCGATATACACTGGGCCAAGGCCGTCGAGTCCTTCGGTGCGGATGTTGCCTGGCATAACAGCGTTGATGGTGATGTTCGAGGGCGCAAGCTCGATGGCGGCGGTGCGCATGAAACCGAGCTGGCCGGCCTTCGATGCGCCGTAGTGCGACCAGCCTGGAAAACCTGTGATCGGCCCGGTTATCGACGAAGTAATAATAATGCGGCCTTTCTTCTTCGCCTTCATCGCAGGCAGCACGGCACTGACCGACAAGAACGTACCCTTCAGATTGGTATTCATCCGCCGAGCCAGAACAATGGCTGGAAATGTGCGTCTATGAAGGGCTGCCGGAATAGCTCGCCTCGACAAGTCAGCGAGGCTCATGAGGATGCACTCAGGGATGTACCGACCTTGATATGCTCATAGAAAATATTATAAATCAACGAGTACTGGCGGAGAGGGAGGGATTCGAACTAAAGGGCTTGTGCATCACAGACTGGGAGTTAGCCTGCCTACAGACTGAAAACTCCTCACCTTCCTCACCATGCTTGGAAAATCTGCTTCGTTCGCCATGATCAGCCTGCCGAAAACGCCTCAGCCTTCCGGCCTTCGCGAAGGGCATCCAGGTAATCGGCGTACCACTGAAGCATACTGCGTCGGCCTTTGAGATATTGAGCGGCATTGTAAGCGCCGCGAATCTTATTGGCTTCGTCGTGCGCCAATTGCCGCTCGATCCAATCGGGATGGAAGCCATTCTCGTTCAAAACGGTAGAGGCGACGCTCCGGAATCCGTGAACGGTTGCGCGGGAATGATAGCCCATTCGGTACAGAGCATAGAGCATGGTGTTTTCGCTCATACCGCCTTTCTTCCCACCGGACGGGAACAGGTATGACCCCCACCCGGTCAAGGGACGCAAAGCATCAAGAATCTCGACGGCCTGGTGCGGCAGGGGAACCAGATGCTCGCGGGGCATCTTCATGCGTGCGGCAGGTATACGCCATAGAGGGGCATCGCCCACGAGGTCTTCAAACTCCCGCCATTCCGCACCGCGCAGTTCCTTCGTTCTGACCATCGTTAAAATGATCAGCTTAAGAGCGAGACGCGTTGTGACCTCGCCCTCATAGGCTTCAAGCTGGCGAAGGAACGCGGGAAGCTCATCGCGGGACATTGCCTTCTGATGCTGCACCGGCGGCGCGGCCTTCAGCGCGCCGCGCAAGTCCGCCGAAGGATCGCGCCGCGCCCGGCCACTGGCAATCGCAAAGCGAAAGATCTGCCCGCAATGCTCCCGCAGGCGTTTCGTGATATCGTGCGCGGCGCGTCCCTCGACCTTACGAAGCACGTCCAGCAACTCCGGCGGCTCAATTTTCGCGATGGACTGTTTGCCGATATAGGGAAAAATATCGCGTTCTAGCCGACGGATGATTCGCCCGGCGTGTTCCGGCGTCCATCGGTGGAGTTTGGCGTTGTGCCATTCTCGCGCCATTGCTTCGAACGAGTTCTCGACCGCCAGGCGCAGTGCAGCCTTTTCAGCTTTGCGCGCCTCTCCCGGGTCAATGCCTTGCGCAAGCTGTTCTTTCGCTGCGTCACGGGCCTTCCGCGCGGCAGCAAGGCTGGTAGTCGGATATATGCCCATGGCTAGCGTCTTCTGCTTGCCGGCGAAGCGGTACGAGAACCGCCACAGCTTTTTTCCATCCGGTTGGATCAAAATGAAAAGGCCGCCGCCATCGGCCTTCTTTAAGGGTTTAGGCGCGCCTTTCGCCTTGCGCAGGTAAGTGTCGGTCAGCGGCATGTTGGTATTCCTCTCGCCCGGCAATGTCGGTACCAAAGGATCTACCAACGAATGTGTTGGTTTCAATGAGAAACTATGAAACGGATTATGGGAAAATAATCCCGTTTCTCTATAATTTACAAAAGACTAAGAGGCTGATTGAGACGTCGAGAAACAAGAAGTGGTGCCGGCTGAGGGACTCGAACCCCCGACCTACGGTTTACAAAACCGCTGCTCTACCAGCTGAGCTAAGCCGGCTTGGAGGCGTGAACGCCTTACCTAGGTAGCCGCTAAGCCCGGCGCCCGCAATAGCCATGCAAGGCTGCGGTCCTTCCATTTTGCGCCAATTCATCTCCACGCGCTTAAGCAGCGATTTACAGCCTCACTATAGTATCAAGGCGAGAGAACATCCTCCGCGTCATCCCTGGTCGATTGCGAGGGCTGACGCGTACCTCGTCAGGAGACAGGACCATGTTGAAAAACGCTATGGCCGTGATGGCCAGTCTCGTTCTTGCAATGACAGTCATCGCGACCAGCTTCGAGAGCGCCGAGGCGCGCAGCGGCCGCCACGGCGCATTCGTCGGTGGTGTCGCGCTCGGCGCGCTAACGCTCGGGGCCATGAGTGCCTATGGCCGCCCCTACTACCGCAGAAGCTGCTCCGCCGGTCCGCGTGAATGCAGCTGGGTTGGCGGCAGATGCTACATCAACCGGTTCGGCGAGGAGATCTGCCGCGGCGGTCACCGCGAATGCTGGCGGCCCACCTATTGCGATTGATTCGCTTCCAATGTCGTTGATTGGAAACGACTAGACAATAGCCGCAGACTTGGCTTGCAACGCCACGAACTGATTGAGGTTTGTATAGGCTTCAGCTCTCCACTTTAACACGGCGCTGACAAATTTGCGGCCAACTTTGTTAACGATGTCAAGTTATCGTGGGCACATAAAACCCGTTAAAAAGGGAAAAATCATGAAGAAGATCTTAACGTCTGTGGCAGCGCTGGCGCTTGCGGCCGTTGTCACTGCCGGTCCGACAACTTCGGCCAAGGCCGATGGCGGCGCGGTTATCATTGGCGTTGGTGCTTATCTGCTCGTCGACGCCCTGGTTGGACGCCATTGTGAGCGCCATGAATGGCCCTTCAACATCTTTCGCAAGGTCGCCGATGAGCTGCACGGTCGGCCCGGCTGCTATCCGCCGCAGCACCATCACAGTTACCACCACCGCTATGACTGAGTCTGGCGTCTAGCGTCCTATCCCGCAAATGCCGACCAACTTGTGCTGCGGACTCATTCGGCATTCGCGGGAAAAAGGGACACGCGCTGAATTATCGGCTTAGTGTGGCGCTTGTCTCGCAATGCCGACGACGAACCGAGCCGCGAAATTGGTCGGCAATTGCGCGGCGCCACATTAGCGGATCGAAGGCCGTCCGGGTTCCTCCCCCGGGCGGCTTCGCATTTTCAGATGCGCGGCATAGAGGGCGATCGCGGCGGCATTCGAGACATTCAGGCTGTGGACCGGCCCGGCCGTCGCGATCGCGCAAACCACATCGCACAGCTCGCCCGTGAGGCGCCGCAGCCCTCGATCCTCGGCACCAAGCACGAGAGCGAGCCGCTCCGGAGCGGGCAAGTCCTCAAGCCGCTCCGTGCTTCCCGAATCCAAACCGACTCGCAAAAAGCCCATTTCGCCGAGATTGCTCAAGGAACGGGCGAGATTGGGCACCAACACCACCGGCACATGCTCCAGCCCCCCCGATGCCGCCTTCGCCAGCGCCCCCTGCAGCGGTGGGCTGTGGCGCGCGGTCATGACCAGAGCATCGACGCCGAACACCGCCGCCGATCGCAGCACCGCTCCGACATTATGCGGGTCCGTCACCTGGTCGATCACCACGACCAACCGCGCCTCGCCGAGCTCGGCAAGATCCAGCTCCGGTATCGGCTCCACCTCGGCCATGATCCCCTGATGGACGGCATCCGGTCCAAGCAGATGGTCGAGATCGCGGGGCGTAACCGTATGAAGCGGGGCGCGCCCCATCAAGGTCTCCAATCGCACACGCTGGGCGGCATTGGGCGTGGCGTAGATTGCGGTGACCCGCCGCGCCGGATTGGCGAGCGCCGCCTCCACGGCATGGAGGCCATAAAGGCGGACGGTCCCGGTCGCTGCCGCGGCCTGGCGTTCGGGGCGCCGGATATGCCTCTTGCCGGGCTTGCCGCGGTGGTGATGTGTCATGCTAGAGTCCGACGCTTGCAAGAGAACGCAGATCGTGACTGACCCGCATCCGGCAACCATAGTCCGGCTTGCATCGCCGGAGAAAGGCTTTCGCCTCGCTGTGGAGAACGGGACGCTGGATTGTTGGCATCAGCAGCGCTCTGCGATTGCATCGCGCGGCCGCTGATGGTAGTAACTGCAAACCACGCTTCGGCTGTCACCTGACTGCCGGCCGGTGATACTTTGTTTTCGGCACGTGGTCTATCCTTGGAGGGGTGCCCGAGTGGCTAAAGGGGACGGGCTGTAAACCCGTTGGCTATGCCTACGCTGGTTCGAATCCAGCCCCCTCCACCAGACCGTTCTCAGCCTGTGTTTGCGCAGCCAACTCCGGCCAGCCTACCTGGCACAGTTCTTGTTGATCAGCTTTGACCGGCGCACGAACTCGCTTGGGGTCAGGCCGAGGCGCTCGGAGAAAGAGGTGGTGAACGCGGCAAGGCTGCGGAAACCGGTGGCATCTGCGACAAACCCCACGGAATGCTCGCCGCATGTCAGCAATTCCATGGCGCGCATCAGGCGCACTTCCCGCAAGAACGTCCGCCAGGAAAAGCCGAGCTCCTGCTCGCAGCGCCGCTGGAACGTTCGCACGCCCAAGCCCGACGCGGCACAAACCCCCTCGAGCGAAGCGCTGGTGAGGTGGTCTCGAACGTAGATGACCGCCGCGCGCATTGCGTCAGATTTCGCAACCGGCATCCAGAGCATACGCGGGTTGGTGAACCACTCACGGCACAGATGCGACAGTGTGCAGAACAGCGAACGCGGTCCCGCCTCGTCCCGCACCTGCTCCGGCGTCCAGCGCAGCGCCTGCGTCATCATCTCTCTGGCAAGCGGCGGCGCCGCGGTCGTCCAGCAGCCGTGATGGATCCAGTCTGCATCCTTCGGATCGAGATGCGCCACCTGAAGGGATGCCCGCGCGGACCGGATGCCGAAGGCCCGATAGCGGGGATGAAGACCAAGTGGTTGGGAATAAGAGCCACCCGCCGGAGCCGCCTTCAAGGTCCACCTGGCCGCTCTCGATGAGAACGAGCTTGTTCATTGGATCGCCAAGCGAACTCTCATTCCAGTTAGACACCTCCAGTCTCGCCGCGCAGGGAACGCCCGTCTCTTTCGGCACGAGCATGCGCGCCGCGCTGGCTGATGGCTCGAAACAAAGCGTCGCGCGTTCGAGCCGAGAAAATGTCGTGACGGGCTACAAAAGCTAATTGCCCATTTTTCGATTATGCGACAACCTGATCAAAATAAAATAACGAGCAGCGGCGTCAACGCAAGCTGTGGAATTTTCAGGGAGTGAACACGTTGATGCCCGCTATCGAGGGCGCGCTTCGCGCTGAGGGATCGGCAGCACACCCGCTTCTGTCGCTGCAGAACCTCACCAAAGCTTTTGGCGGCACGCTCGCCGTGTCCGACGTCGGCTTCGATGTGCATCGCGGTGAAATTCTAGCGCTGCTTGGCCAGAACGGGGCCGGCAAGTCGACAATCATCAAAATCCTCGCCGGCGTTTATCAGGCCGACAGCGGCGCCATTCGTATGAATGGTGCGCCGTACGAGCCGGGCACTGAGCGCTCCGCAATCGCCTTCATCCATCAGGATTTGGGCCTTATCGACTGGATGACCGTCGCTGAGAACATTGCGCTGGCCCAAGGTTATCCGCGCCGCTTCGGCATCGTGGACTGGCGGGCGGTCGAGGCGATGGCGTGGCGTTCGCTAAGCCTCGTAGCGCAAGACATCGATCCGCGCCGCCGCGTCAGCGACCTCACCCGCACCGAGAAATCCCTTGTCGCCATCGCCCGTGCGCTGGGGGTGAATGCGCAGATGCTTGTCCTGGATGAGCCAACGGCCAGCCTTCCCCAGTCTGAGGTCGAACGGTTGTTCCGGGTGCTGCGCCGGCTGAAGGCTGAGGGCGTTAGCATGATCTATGTCTCGCACCGGCTGGATGAGGTATTCGCCATTTCCGACAGCCTTGTCGTGCTGCGCGACGGCAAGCTCGTGGATGCACGTCCGACCGCGGAAGCGAACGGCGAAGGCCTGATCGCCTCGATCATCGGGCGCCGGCCCGAGAGTGTTTCCCTGCTGCCCCCGCCCCGCGCCCGGCGCCGCTCCTTGCCTGCAACGGCTTCTGCGTTGGCGATGTCGGCCCGGTGACTTTCAATCTGCACGAAGGTGAGATCCTGGCGCTCGTGGGCCTGCGCGGCGCTGGCCAGGAAAGCGTCGGACGCGCTCTGCTGGGCATAGAGCAAGCAACGGCCGGCAGCGTTCATATCAACGGGCGTCCGGTCGATAACACCGCCCCCAATCGCGCGATCCTCTCCCGCATTGGCTTCGTGGCGGCCGACAGGGTCACGGACTTCGTCGCTCCCGGACTTAGTGTGCGCGAGAACATGTTCATCAATCCGGGCGCCTGTGGCCGCACGCTGCTGGCACCCCGGGGGTCATCGGATGAGGCCGCCGAAAGCAGGGCGCTGGGCCGCATGGTCGGCCTCTCGCCGAACAATCCGGAGGCGGCCATCGATACGCTTTCCGGCGGCAATCAGCAGAAAGTGGTGATGGCCCGCTGGATGCGGATCTCACCCGATGTGCTCGTGCTCGAAGATCCGACCGCCGGCGTCGATGTCGGCGCCAAGGCGGAGATTTACCGGCTGCTCGCCGAGACGCTAAAGAGCGGGCGCGGTGTGATCCTGATCTCGACCGATTTCGAGGAGGTCGCCGCGATCTGCCACCGTGCCCTAGTCTTTCGAGGCGGCCAGATCCTTGCCGAGATCTCCGCCGAGCGTCTTTCGCTTGAGAGCCTCACCCGCGCCGCT
>CAVYXF010000012.1:0-102582 GCA_963772335.1 uncultured Alphaproteobacteria bacterium
GGCGCCAACTCACGTTCAAGTTTGTGTTCTGCGTGCAGAGACGCTCTGCCTAAACCAGGGTGAGCACGCAGCGCCATCTCTCGCTTGAAAGCTCACCCGTCCGGAATAGAAAATACTTACAGTCCAATCACCGCATCTCGGAAAGTTAGGTCGCCCTGGCTCATCACTCCTCGTATTATGAGGCGGCGCGAAAGGCGCCGGTCGACGATATCCGGTTCTGCTCCGACTGCGGACCAGAGACTGGATTAGCTAATCCGGGTCCCGAGGCATCGGAACCAGGGACCGCATTAAGGCGAAACTGCCCGCTGCTCGGCTTCATGGGTGACGGGGAGAATCTGGTAAAAAGGTGTCGTCGTCTGCTGATCCGCGAGTATTTGGACGCTTGGTGGCTGACGCCACTTTGCACGCCTTCGCTGCGCATCACGTTGCGGGCCTCGAGCAGCGGCTCGATTGCCATACGCAACTCAGGCGCGTCAGTGAGCAGCGTCTCAACCTTTACTGCGAAGGTGCAGCGGTGAACCGCACAGAGCTTGAGACCGTGCACCTTCAGCAGGCCCGTATCGTCGGCTCGATCGCGAGCATATGGGCAACGACTTTTTGCGCGCGATCAGCGTGGTACGGAGAAGTTGGGAGGCCTTGCTCTTCACGTGCACCGGCCGGTAATGTCCGAACCGCATCATATCGGCAATGCCGCGCGCGTCGCTGCGATCGGTCTTGTTCGGGCGCGATGACAGGAACCGCTGAGCGTGCCGGGTCTCAATGCAAACCGTATTTAGACCGCTCTCGACAAGCGCGCCGTAGAGCCATTCGGACAAAGGACAGGCTTCGATGCCGATGAGCTGGATCGACTGGCGCCACTTTGAAAGCGCCTCAACAAGGTGACGGGTTCGCTGCCGGCTTTTCCCTCCCAGACCACCGACCCATCCGCCTCGACGATGCAGATCGACGTCATCTTCAGCGACACGTCCAGTCCGACAAATAGCGCCATTGAAAATCTCCCTCTGTTGCGGGGCTAAATCAATCCCAGCGCTAAGGGTGCAGCTGGCCGGGATCGGAATACCCCAGCTGGCGCGAAGTCGGCTTCCCGATCACTGCCGACGCGTGGGAGAGGCGCAATCATGAGGCGAAAGCCGCTGTTCTCTGCTTGCGCCATCCCAATCGAGTGCAGCGGCGCGAAAGTCGGATCTGGAGTACTCCGCCGAGCTGGCTGCGCAAACGATCGATGCGAAAAGCCCCGCCATGCAGAGCATGAAGCGGGGCTCATCATCACTTGCACTATTGTGCCCAGTCACACCGGGCTCGTTTACGAGGTACTACCTCGTTATGTTCGTCAGGGATTTTGGGTGCGTGCGGTTTGGTCTGAATCAGAACGCGCCGCCAAACCGTGCCTTTGCCCTTCGGCTCAGGCTGGAGTGATTTTGAGGTGGCGTCATGCTCCCTCCACTCGCTGTTGATCCGCGACAGCCGTCAAGTCCAGCGGGAGGAGCGCACAGGCTCAACTCACCGCGACGCTGACCGTCACTCTTAGAATGTCGACCGCGCTAGCATCGATGTCAAGAGGCTGGCGGGCTAGGTCAAGACTCAACGGGACCAGAATGAGGCGCTTCCGGCGGTCTAGCGTGACGGGCGGCGGCCGATTTTGGCCCAGGGTCGAAGTTGGACGGCGCGAATCCGCGTACACGCCTTCCGGCTGATCGCTCGATGGAGAGAAGCGGCGGCTGGTAGACCAGCACCGGGCGCCTACGCTCGCTCCCGGCACGACGGCCTCGCCTCATTGCAGTCATTGACGCACTTCGTGGCCTGATCCGCATCGCAGGGGCCGCTTGACAGATGGACTGTACCCTCATTCGGCGCGAGAGAGGGACGGTTCCGCCATCCACTACTGATAGCTTCCGCTGATGTTCTCGCCTGCTTTATTTAGACGCCCCTCGGAAGGCCCGACCAGCGGTAGATCGTTCCACACCTGGTATTTCCGAAATATTCGGCTCTACAGCTCGCCAAATTTGATTGGCACTCTCGTCTTGACAGTGCCAATCACGTCTCTAAATCGGGAAACTGGAGCAGGTGCTCGAGAAGCCTGCTCGACAGAGCTTAAAGAGGAGGTGTGATCATGATTGGACGATACGACGCCCTTGACGCGCTCTTCGACTTCCAACGGACGCTGGAGGCACGGCTGCAAAGCGACTGGCTGCGAGGCGGGACCGGCGGAGCAGGCGCCTTCCCGCCGATCAACGTTTTCCAGCAGGGCGACAATTTGGTTGTCATTCTCGAGGTGCCAGGGATCAGCAAAGACGATCTCGACATTCAGGCGAAGGACAGCATCATTCGCGTTTCCGGAAGGAAAAGCATTAACTATCCGGAAGGCGTAAGCGTGCATCGCCGGGAGCGCCGGTCGGGGCTTTTCGACCGCACGCTGACGGTGCCCATGCACATCAATACCGATGGTATCAAGGCGGAGTGCCATGACGGTGTCCTCGCTCTCTTCATTCCGCGCGCCGAAAGCGACAAGCCGCGCACCATCAAATCAGCTAACGGTCGGCCCAAGGCAAATGGAGGAAGCTATGTCACCGCAGGAATTGCAGGTTCAGCAGAAGCGCGAGGTCGAGAAACATCGCGAATTGGCCATGCCGGCCCGCACCTTTCTGCCGCCAACGGATATCTTCGAGAACACCGATGCGCTGACCATTGTCATGGAGATGCCGGGGGTCGATAAGAAGGATCTGGACGTCAATGTCGAGGATGGGGTTCTCAGCGTCGAAGGTCGTCTCGACTTTTCGAAATATGCCGGCATGCAGCCGGTCTACACCGAATACAACATCGGCCATTACCGGCGCAGCTTCACGCTTTCGAGCAAGATCGATCAGGAGCGGATCAGTGCCGAGATCAAGGACGGCGTGCTGACGCTGGTCCTGCCCAAGGCCGAGGAGGCCAAGCCGCGCAAGATCTTGGTGAGCTGAGCTATTGGCGAACAGGAGGCGTGACCCTCGTGCTTATCGCGACGGGAGGGTTCGTGGTTCGACCGTCAGGGTCATGCCCCCGGCAGTCCTCGCGGCCCGCCTTCGCATTCCTTTTCAGGAAATGGGGAGCTGGGGTGGCGTATAAAGGGCCGACTGCCCGACCCAGGCCATGTTGGCCTTTGGCTGCCGTTGCCGCAGGACGCCGCTACTGCTTTTTTGCGGCTGGTCGCGCATATATGAGAGAGTCGCTCGGGGAGCAGCAGCGGTCATCGCCGCGTGGCTGACTTAGGTCAGCCCTCGTGAAGGATTTCAGATGCCGGCCCGTCGCGGGGGTCGGCGCGGGCACGAGGGCCGGCGTCGGAAAGCCTCCGGGGAAAGAACCCGCGGGAATGTTGAGCGGTGACGTGCCGCGAGGGCTATGGAGATTTCAGAGGCGCCGGTTTTGCGCGGGTGCGTTTGCGCATCCAACAGGGCTGCTTTGCCAGCAAGAGAAGGGCCACCGGGTTATTCCTGATCGCCGAGCACTGTCGAGCAGAGTGCCGCTGAGGCCTGAATCTCGCCGTGTTCGCCGCACTCGGGCAAGCCCTGCCCCATGCTGCCGATGACCAGCAGCTTGGGTGGACGGTCTTACCGGGACGGAGGAGGGCGGCGTTTCTCACGATGTGTCGATCCTAATGCCGGCCGGTGCTGCCGCTCGGTACCGCGGCTGCTCTCCACGCCCGAAGACCTCAACAATCATCATCCGTGCGCTGCAGCAGGGGCAGGATTGCAGGGGCCTGTCCGCGGTGCTCGGGTCGGCTCTGCCGGTTGGAATCGCCGGCGGGGAGACGGCGAGCAGCGTGCGCATGCGGGCGAGATGATCGGCGCGGGCGGGGCCGGCGAGAAGGCCGTAATGGCGGATGCGATGCAGTCCCTTCGGCAGGACGTGGATGAGGAAGCGGCGGATGAACTCATGCGTGGCCAGCGTCATGGTGGTGTAGCGGCCGGGGCCCTCCACCCGGTAATCTTTCACCTTGAAGGTGACGCTTGTCGCATCGGCGTGGATCAGGCGCCGGTTGGAGATGGCGACGCGATGGGTATAGCGGGCGAGGTAGACCAGCACCGCCTTGGGCCCAGCAAACGGGGCCTTGCTGTAGACAAACCATCGCCTCCGGCGCAGCGGCGCCAGGAAAGCAGCAAACGCTCTGGCATCGGCGAGACCGGCCAGGGCGCCGAAGAAGGTGAGCTTGCCCGCCGCATGCGCCGCCTTGAGCTTCTCGATCATCAGCCGCCGGAACAGCTTCGACAGCACGCGGACGGGCAGGAAGAAGCCTGGCCGGCAGGCGACCCAGCGCTTGCCGTCCGGGCTGATGCCGCCGCCGGGCACGATCATGTGGACATGCGGGTGATGCGTCATCGCCGAGCCCCAGCTGTGCAGCACCGAGGTGACGGCGATGCGCGCGCCCAGATGCTTGGGATCGGCGGCGATCTTGAGCAGCGTCTCGGCCGAGGCCTTGAACAGCAGGTTGTAGACCACCCGCTTGTTGTGGAAGGCAATGTCGGCGATGGCAGACGGCAGGGTGAACACGACGTGGAAGTACGGCACGGCAGCAGTTCGGCCGCGCGCCAGGCAGCGCCATGGTTGCGGAAGATATCCGCGACTTCCAATGCTGGACGGCCCATGACGCCGGGCGCTCAGCGCGGCGGCTCCTCCCTGGACAGCGTCAACCGCTCGAGCGGGCTCATTACGGTGCGCAGCACGTTGGTGGCGACATGGGTGTAGCGCGCGGTGGTGTCCAGCTTGGCATGTCCGAGCAAAACTTGGATCACGCGCACATCGGTATGGCTCTCCAGCAGATGGGTGGCGAAGGAATGCCGCAGCGTGTGCGGCGTCACCCAGGAGCCGAGCCCGGCTGCCTGCGCCGCCATATGGCAGACGCGATTGAGCTGACGGGTGGTGAGCGGCAAGAGAGGATCGCGGCCGGGAAACAGCCAGCCCCGCGACCGGCATTGCCGCCACCAGGCGCGCAGCAACTCCAGCAGCTGCGGCGAGAGCATGGCATGGCGATCCTTGCGGCCTTTGCCCATCTCGACGCGGATCAGCATGCGCTCAGAATCGATATCGCCGACGCGCAGCATCACCACCTCGCCACCGCGCAGGCCAGCGCCATAGGCGACGCTCAGCGCCGCCTTGTATTTGAGCCCCGGACCGGGCGCGGCTTCGAGCAACCGGGCGACGTCCTCCGGCGTCAGCACGCGAGGCAGCTTCCTCGGATAGTGCGCCCGCGCCAGCTGATGGGCGATATCGGCGCGGCCGAGCGTGATAGTGAAGAAGAAGCGCAGGGCCGACGCCTGGCTGTTCAGCTTTGGCGGCTGAGTGCCTTGCTCGACCTGATAAAGCTGGAAACGCCTCAGATCATCGCCAGTCGCCGTGTCGGGCGAGCGACCGAGAAACACGGCCAGTGCCTCGACATGGCGGATATAGTCGTTCTTGGTCTTGTCGGAGAACGAGCGGATGGTCATGTCCGCCAGCATGCGGCGGCGCAGATCGCTGACAGGCTTGTCGGGCATCGGAGGGCTCCTGAGGTTGGGTTGCAAACCCCTCGATCCTCAGGCCAAATGCCCGCTCTGTTATGCTGTCGCCGCTACCGGCTTATAGCCCGCCCTCTCCCAACGGCACGGTCCGCGCGCAGCGCCCTCCCGCGAGAGCGGGTTCGTTCCTCGCCTCAACTCGGACATCAGGCTAGCTTCCGCTCCTATTTCACGGCGGCAGTGCGCCGCCTCGACCCACTCAGCGCCGCCGTTGGTTTACGAAGAACGGTCCGATCAGATGCCATCGGAGACACTGCATTGTTCTCTCCGCGGCCGGGCAGCGAGGAGCGCGTCTCGTGAGTGCCAGCGATAGCCTCTTCGCGATTGCGGCGGCGGCTACTGGTAAAGTCCGTCCGCGAAGCTGAAAGAGCACGGTCTCGGCGGCACGGATGTCGCGCCCGTCGGTCTCCAGAAGTAAGATCCCGTCGATATCCTCTGGCGGCATCGCAGAGTTCGAGCGGCCATGATGCTTGAGCGCCAGTGCGATGGGATCTAGGCGGTCGCTCTAGCATCCACCTTAACAGGTTGTGGCCTGCGGTCGCCAATCCGAGGCAGGAACGCCGTCAGAGGTCCTGCGAGCGGCAGGAACGAACACACCTTGTAGGCGGCCTCGATCCCGATGTGGTCGCTCAGTGCGCCGATGATGGCAGCGGCAATGCCCCCCATCGCGAAGTTGAGACCGTAGAACACCCCTCCGATAAGTCCAATCCGGCCCGGCACGAGTTCCATCGCGTAGATCATGATCGCCGCAAAGGCGCTGCCCATCACCAGGTTGATGGAGACGGTGAGCACGCCGGTCCAGAACAGGTCGACATAGGGCAACGCAAGAGCCAGAGGCAGCGGACCGAGGATCGAAAGCCAAATGATCGCATATCGGCCGATCCGGTCCCCGATCATGCCTCCCAGGATCACGCCGACCGCCGCGGACATGATGAGCAGGAACAGCATTACCTGCGAAGTCGCGATCGAAACGCCAAACCGGTCGATGAGATAGAACGTGTAGAACGACCGGAAGCTTTCGAGATAGGAAACCTTGGAGAACATCAGCACGGAGAGGACGATGAGGCCGCCCCATACGACTGTAGGCGAGTGCATCGGCTGCCCGTCTGCAGTTTTGGCCTTGGCTGCGCTGGCAGCGAGAAACTGCTCCCGGATGACGACATTCCGGCGCACGATCGATCCCATGAGGATCATGCCAAGCAGAGCGAGAGTTGCGAACCATGCGACACTGGTCTGGCCGTTGCGCACAATGATGAACGCTGCCAGGAGCGGCGCGACGGCCGCGCCGGTTTGACCGCCCACCTGGAAAATGCCTTGCGCCAGACCTTGGCTGTTGGCCGATGCGTATCGCGCCATGCGCGTCGCCTCGGGGTGATAGATGGACGAGCCGATGCCGATCAGCGCCACCGAAGCCAGAATGAGCGGATAGCTGTTTGAATAGGCAAGGCAGAGCACGCCGAGGAAGCTGAACGCCATCCCGATTATGATCGAGTATGGCATTGGGTGCTTGTCGGTGTAGTGGCCAACGAGCGGCTGAAATAGCGAGCCGGCGATCTGGAAAGTCAAGGTGATGAAGCCTATCCTCACGAAATCGAGGGCGTAGGACTCTTTGATGATCGGATAGATGGCAGGGATTAATGCCTGTATCAGATCGTTCAGAAGATGCGTCGCCCCGAGGACGAGCAGCACCGCGATGTGCGCTCTCGGTACGACGGGTACGTCGGTAGCGGTGATGGTCATTTAAATCCGTTCCATTTCTAGATTTTTCATAGCTCGGCGACTGGTGCTTCGCCAAGTGTAGAGCCACACGGGCGAGATCGCTGACCGACACCTCAGCATTCGCGTCTGCCCAATAGCATCGCCAGTCCGCCAGCTTGCACGTACGGACAGCTGCGTCGGCGGACGCGATATGGAGCTATGGGGCGGATCATTGACGTCGAGCACTGGCTTCCAGCAGGGCTCGCGGATTTGCCCGTCATCTCAGACGCGCAACGATCGCCATTGCGCTGCTGGCGGGCCTGGCTCTCATCTCATGTCTGCAGCACATCACGCCCTTGCAGCCAGCGGGCGCGGCGAGCTATTCGTTTTCCGCTTTCATCCTCACCGATGGTGACACGATCAGGTCACCTGCCGGCGTTGGATATCGGCTTATGGGCTTCGATGCGCTGGACCACCTTCCGCGTTCAATGCGAAGGCTGGCCCGAACGGGGACGTAGAACGTGTGGCGGCGTAAAGCCGGAAGGCGACGCTTCCGGATCCGCCGATATGCAAGCTAGGAGCCGCCCCCGAGCTGCAGCTGAGGAATTCCGGCAGCGCAATCTCTCTCTCCCCTGCCTTGCACGCCGCAATGTCCGCGGGTCGCTTGCGTGGATCGCGGGTGGGAGGGCTGAAGATGACGAGATCGGTATCGCTGCCCGCAAGCGAATGGACGGCGGTCTGGCGGTAGCCGACAGGGGCGAGTTCACATGCAAGTACGCTTATCACCATGCCGGCGGGATATCCATACGGGCTCCAGAGCAGCCGTAGGACGGCAGACGCCGCGCTCACCTGGGTACCCGCGCTGCGCCGACCTGATCGCTTTGCCTGCTCCCGTCGGTCCGGCCGCGTGCGCATCAGAGCCTCCCAAACTCCTTAAGGAGGTCCTCGACAGTTTTGCCTTGGGCGACCCATTCACGCGTCTTCTGCTCGCGTTCCGCCTGCTCCTCGGCAAGTGCGACAATTTCCTCCGCCTTGGCGAGTGGTATCACTGCGATGCCGATCGTGTCCGCGACGATGAAGTCGCCCGGCTGCACAATGACGCCGCCGCATGTGATCGGCACGTTGATCGACAGCTCTTCCTTGCGCCCGGAGAACATAGTGTGGGTACCGCGTGCCGTGATCGCCCGCACCCAAATCGGCCAGCCGATATCTTCGAGTTCGTCGATGTCGCGCCCGGCACCGTCGACGATCATGGCACGTATCCCGCGGTTCTTCGCGAGGCCTCCCATGAGTTCGCCGCAAACCGAGGTTTCAACATCGCCGCCGGCATCGACGACGATGATGTCGCCGGGCTTTCCCATTTCCAGCGCCTTCAAAGGGTCGACGAGGTCGCCCTTGGAGAGTTGCACGGTGATGGCTTGCCCGACGACCTTGGCCCGGAAGGGCGGCTTGATGCCGGCGTCCATGACACCGGTGCGGTACATCACGTCGGCAAACACGCAGGAGGCAGAATAGCACTTGGCGACCTGGTCAAAGCGCGCGAGGAGATCGGGTTGTCTGTCGAATTCGTTGAAGATCTTGAGCATCACGGTGTCCTTCGTCAGGAGAGGGGTGGCGTGCGTTCGGCGAACGCCACGTTGTTGACCGGGTTCTTGGGGTGTTCGCCCGTCAGCACGCGGCGAACCTCCGAGGCAGCGATTTCGCGGGCGAGACGAATGGATTGCTCGGAGTAGTAGGCGGCGTGGGGCGTGACGAGCACGCCCGGGTGGCTGAAGATTGGATTGTCATGCGGGGTCCAGGTGGCACGCTTGGCTGGCTCTTCCTCCGGATCGTCGAGCCCCGCGCCCGCAACTTTTCCGGAGAGCAGCGCCTGGTGAAGGGCTTTGTTGTCGATGGTCGGGCCTCGCCCGGTGTTGACGATGATGACGCCCGTCTTCATCAGGTCGAATTCGCGCGGCCCCAGGAAATGGCGCGTCTCGCCGGTCATTGGCACCTGCATCATGATGATGTCCGCGCGGGCGAGAAGCTCGTCCTTCGCCACTTTGATGGCACCGTGAGCCGCAACGATGTTGTCCGGCAGATAGGGATCGTGGACGAGAAGCTGCACCCCGAAGGCGCGTGCGCGGTCAGCGATCGCCTGGCCGATCTTGCCGAAGGACACGATCCCCATTGTCTGCCCGCGAAGACGATGGACCGGCGCGCCGGATTGCCAGCGCCAGATGCCTTCATGGGTTGCGCGATCGTACTGAACGAGCTTGCGGGCGAGCGCCAACCAGAGGGCGATCGCGTGGTCCGCCACCTCCTCGGTACAGTAGTCACGGACATTGGTGACCAGGATGCCGCGCTTCGTCGCCGCCTCCACGTCGACGATATCGACACCGACGCCGTAGCGCGCGATCACGCGGCAGCGGTCCATCGCGGCGATCGTCTTGGCGCCGACGCGGGCGTACTGGTTCATGATGGCGTCGCAATCGGCCGCGTCGGCGATGAGATCCTCCTCGCTTTTCGCTTGCAGCGCGACGATCTGTGCTCTGATCGGCTCCAGGATGGAGCGCTCGATGTCGTTGTCGCCGTAGTCGAAATCGGTGATCACCACCTTGAAGCGCGCCGTCACTGGTTGTTCCTGCCGCATCAGACATAGGCACCGGCCGAATAGGTCAGCTCATAGGAATGGCTGTAGAGCTCAACGATGTTGCCGAACGGATCCTCGCAATAGACCATCCGATAGGGCTTCTCGCCGGGGTAATAATACCGAACCTGCTTCATGCGCTGACGCCCGCCAAACGCTTCGATGAGCTTCACGCGCCCTTCCAGGTCGGGGTCCTGGACGCAGAGATGGAAGAGGCCGGGTCGCCAATATTCGAAAGGACGGCGCTCAGGCTCGGTCTTCGGGAATTCGAAAAGCTCGACGCCAATGCCGTCGGCGGTCGACAAATGGGCGATGCGGAAGGAGCCCCACCCCTCGCCGAAAACGTCGTCGCACATCTGCCCGATCGCGCTGTCGTCGTGGTTGATGGTCGTCGGGCCCATGATCAGGTAGAGCCCGAGCGCCTTGGAGTAGAACTCCACGGCCTTTTCCAGGTCGGGAACTGTGATACCGATATGGCTGAAGCTGACGGGGGCGGTCACGATGCACTCCTAGATGAATGGAAGGGAATGAAACGGGTGACCAGGCTTGCGACCTCGGCGCGCCACATGTCGATGCCGACGGCGAGCAGAATGATAAGCCCGGTGATGACGTTCTGAGCCGAGGTCGGCACGGCATTGAGGTTGAGCCCGTTCTGCACGATGACGATCGTCATCGCGCCGATGACGGTATTGAGGATGTTGCCTCGCCCGCCGGCGAGACTGGCGCCGCCAATGATCGCTGCCGCGATGGCCGAAAGCTCCAGGCCCACGCCGTAATTGGGTGAGCCGGAATTCAGGCGAGCTGCCATGAGGAAAGCGCCGATGGCAGCCATCAGGCCGGCGAGGGTGAAGGCGATGAGCTGGATGCGCTGGACGTCGATGCCTGACAGTCGCGCTGCGTTGGGATTGCCGCCGACAGCGTAGATCGAGCGGCCGATCGTCGTCCAGCGCAGGAACCAGAACGCGGCCGCGTAGAGCGCGATGAGATAAAAAAGCGGCAGTGGAATGCCCGCGAGCGTCCCGTAGAAGATCCGCTCAAGCGCTGGCGACACCTGGAAGACGGGCGAGCCGTTGTTGAACATGAAGGCGAGGCCGCGAAACATGGAGAGGCCCGCCAGGGTCACGATGAAGGAAGGGATTCTGACATAGGCGACGAGGATGCCATTCAGGGCGCCGAGAGCGAGGCCAATCAGGATGACGAGGGCGACTGCGAGTGGGAAGGACAAGCCCCACAGCTTCACGGCCGACGCGAAAACGACGGTCATCAGGGCGATCATCGAGCCGGGCGACAAATCGATGCCGCCGGTGAAGATGACGATCGTCGAGCCAATGGCGATGATGGCGACGATCGAGACCTGAAGGATGAGGTTCGACAGGTTGCCAGGATCGAAGAAGTTGGCGGTCGTCGCCGCAACGAGCAGCGCTACCACCAGCATCGCCGAAAATGGACCGACGATCTCACGCAGGATCGACCTGCTCATGCGGCAGCCTCCGTCGTTGCGGTCTGGGCCTGGACGAGATCTGTCTTTACCAGGCTGCGCGCGTTCTTAACCGCGACCAGCCGGCCATGGCTCATCAGGCCTATGCGATCGGACATGGCGATCAATTCGTCATGGTCGGACGAGATCAGGATCACGGCCTTGCCAGCGGCGGTGAGGCGGTTGATTAGACGATAGACGGCGATCTTGGCGCCGATGTCGATGCCCTGTGTCGGCTCGTCGAGGATGAAGAGTTCGGCGCCCGCGAAGAGCCAGCGCGCGATCACGATCTTCTGCTGATTGCCGCCGGAGAGAAATCCGACCTCCTTGTCTGCGGCCGCGGGGGTAATTTCGAGGTTGCGGACCAGCTCTGCTCCTGCCTCGGCCTCACGGGCGAGACTGATGAAGCCATGCCTGCCGAGCCGACCGAGTCCAGCGGCGGTCATGTTCGGGAAGCCGGCAAAATTGAAGAACAGCCCGTCGAACTTCCGGTTTTCGGGCACAAGCGCCAGACCAGCCGAGATGGCCTGCTTGGGCGAACGGAAGGCGACCGGCTTTCCCTTCCAGGTCATGGTGCCGCCCGTGAGGCGGTCGACCCCGAAGAGCGCCCGCGCCACTTCCGTGCGACCCGAGCCGAGCACGCCGCCGAGCCCGAAGACTTCGCCGCGCCTCAATTCAAAGGAGACATCCTGGACCCGGTTGGCCGTCGACAAATTCTTTACGGAAAGGATGATTTCGCCGAACGGCACGGGCTCCTTTGGATAGTGCTCCCCGACCTTGCCGACCATCTTCTCGACGATGAAGGGTATTTCGATGCGAGTGATCTCGGCGGGCGAGGCGATCCTGCCGTCCTTCATTACTGTGGCGACGTCGACGAGTTCGATCACCTCATCGAGCCGGTGAGAGATGTAGAGGATGGCTGTGCCGCGCGCCTTCAGCCGGCGCAAAATCCGGTGTAGCCGCGCGATCTCCTCCAGGCCGAGCGCCGTCGTCGGCTCGTCCAGAATGAGCATGCTCGCTTGCGAGGCGAGCGCCTTGGCGATTTCGACAAGTTGCTGCTCGGCAACCGACAGGTCGGAGACGACGCGGTCCGGATCGATCCTGATCTCCATCTCCCCCAGGATTCGGCTCGCATTGGCGCGCATCGCCTCCCAGTCAACCTGCCCCCTGCGCTTTGGCCATCGGCCGAGATGGATGTTTTCGGCAACGGTCAACGTCGGGACGATCGAGAACTCCTGGAAGACAGTCGAGACGCCTGCCTCGCGCGCCGCGATCGGACTGGCGAGCACGATCGCTTCGCCCCGCTTGAGGATGCTCCCCTCGTCGGGCGGGTGGGCACCGGAGAGCACCTTGATGAGGGTGGACTTGCCGCAGCCGTTTTCGCCGACAAGACCATGGATCTCGCCTGCATAGAGGCGAATCGAGACGCGATCATTGGCGACGACGCCGGGGTAGCGCTTGACGATGTTGACGAGTGCCCAGGCGGGAATGCGATCGCTCATGCTCGAAGCCCGAAATGATGAAGGGGAGACGGGCCGCCTCCCATCTCAGATGCTCAGTACGACTTGCTCGGCTTGGGATAGAGCTTGTCCACCGCTTGCAGGAACGGCGTGACATTGTCCTTGTCCACGATCTGCGTCGGCGTCTCGACAAAGCCGCCGGGGAACTTGCCCTTCAGCGCATCGAGCGTCACCTGAAGCGCAATCTCACCCATCACGAAGGGCGTGGTGTTGACGGTGGCGGTGATGGTTCCCGCCTGGATCTCCTCCAGCGCGGCGGTATCGCCGTCATTGCCGAGCAGCGTCATGCCGGAGCGGCCCAGGGACTTCGCGGCGAGCGCCGCCCCCATGATCATATAGTCGTTGGCGGCGAAGACGACGTTGACGTCCGGATTGGCCTGGAAAAGGTCCATGGCGGCCGTATTGCCGCCCTCCACGTTCCATCCGCCGGGAATCGAGGCCTTGATGGTTATGCCGGGCTTGCCTTTGACCGCATCGAGAAAGCCGCCGACGCGCTCGGTGGAGTGATAGCCGGGCAGGCCCTCGATGATGGCGATTGTCGCCGGCTTGCCGCCTAGCTTGTCGAGGAAATAGTCGCCGAGCTTGTGCGTGCCGTTGCGCTGCGAATAGCCGACCACACCGTGGATGGGAGTCGGGAAAGCAGCGATGTCGGAATTTACGATGATGACGGCGATGCCCTTGTCGACCGCCTTCTTGACGAGAGGCGCGGCCGCCGCCTCGTCATGCGTCGACAAAATGATGGCGCTGACATTGCGGGTGATCGCGTCCTGGATCATCCCCATCTGGCCATTAATGTCGCTGCCCGACTGCGGTGCGAGCATGAACGTCTCGACACTGGCCTTGGCTGCGGCAGATTTGATGCCCTCGCCGATGGCGATGTAATAGTTGAACTCGGTCGCCGGCGGCATATAGGCGATGGTGATCTTGTCGCCGGCCTTGAGCCCCTTGTTGTCCGCCTGCGAGCCTTCCTTCAGCGGAACCGGCGCTGGATAGTCCGCTGCGATGGCGGCACCGGTGAAGCCGAGAAGTGCGGCTCCGACGAGGAGGCTCGCGGCACGGCGGGTGACTGAAATCGGCATACTGTTTCCTCCGTCTTTGTGCCGTCTCATGCGGCATTGATGTCATCCTGCGAAAGGCGTATCGGCGACACCGCGAACGCCGGGCTTCACGGCGAAGAGGCCGCCGGCCGCCCGCTCGCGCGCGAGGTCGCTTTCGTTCTCGCCGAGGCGCGAGCTGGTGATGAAGAGCGTATCGAGATCGGGTCCGCCAAAGGTGCAGCAGGTCGGCTTCTTGACTGAAACCTCGACAGTACGGTCCAAACGGCCGTTGGGCGACCAGCGCTCGACGCGATAACCCTCCCATACCGCATTCCAGATGAAGCCTTCTGCGTCGATGCAGGAGCCGTCCGGCACGCCGCTGCCGCCGAGCGCGGCGATGATGCGCCGCGCTGTCGGGGTTCCCGTGGCAATGTCGTAGTCGAACGCCTCGATGCGCCGGGTGGGCGAATCCGCGAAGTACATCGTCTTGCCGTCCGGCGAGAAGCAGGTGCCGTTGGCACAGGCGACACCGTCGAACAGTCGGGTGATGCTGAGATCGGCTTCGACACGCCACACGGCGGAGACCGGGGCGAGATTGTCCTCGTCCATCCCGCCGACGATCAGGCGGCCCTGCCGATCCGTACGCCCATCATTCAAGCGCTGTCTCTCGCCGAGTCCGTCAGGGCGTATGCGCGGTCCGACACTGCCCGTTTCGAGATCGAGGAGCGTGAGGCCATCATCGAAAGCAGCGACCACTTCACCGAAGCCGCGACCTTGCCGGAACGCGAAGCAGCAGACCCGCCCCGGTACTGAATAGCGCTGCGACTTGCCCGTCACGGGGTCGAGGGTCCAGATTGTCTTGCCGTGAATGTCCGTCCAGGCGAGAAGCCCGTGCTCAGCCGACCAGACCACGCCTTCGCCGTGCTCGCAGCGGCAGTCGAGCAGCAATTCCGACCGCATCCTTGTGGCTCCTCGGAGCGGATCTTCGCCCGCTTTCCTTCATAGCTGCCATCTGATATAGCAGTAACCCGTGCTACTCGACAAGCATTCTCCTGGCGATCGAAGGAGCAGGATGGCTATTCCCGGAGCAAAACTGGCGCCGATCGAACGGCCACCCTCGCTGACCGACACGGTCCTCGCCGAGCTGCGCAACCGCATCGTCAATGGCGATTACGACCTGGGCGCGCCGCTGTCCGAACGTTATGTTTCCGAAAGCCTCGGCGTATCGAAAACACCTGTCCGCGAGGCCCTTGCCCAGCTCCGACTTGAAGGACTGGTCCGAATTTTTCCTCAGCGCGGCGCTTTTGTGTTCACGCTTTCGGCGCGCGAGGTGATCGCGCTCTGCGAGCTCCGCCAGACGCTGGAATCGGCCGCGATGCGGCTCGCTTTCGAGCGCCGGCCAACCGATCTTGTCGAAGGGCTGTCTGGCGTCGTCTGCGAGATGGAGAGATCACGCGCTCAGAACAACGTCCGGGCCTATCTCAGCGCGGACACTGCCTATCATCGCGTGCTCTTCGCCTGCTGCGACAGCCCTCTAATGGCCGAGGCTTATGAGCGCTATGGCGGAAAGATCGCGGCGCTGCGCAATCATCTCGCCGCGAAGCCGCAGCACACCGACTTATCCTTCGCCGAGCACATTGAAATGTGCGACCGGCTTGCGGCCCAGGCGATCGACGATGCCGTTGCCGTGCTCGATCGGCATATTGAGCGTACCAAGGCGACCTATGCAGCCTGGGTTGAGGATATTGCGGCGGCCGACCGCGATGCCGGGATGGGGGCCCAGGAGCTCTATCGCAAACACGGGATCAGTGACGCGAGGCTCCACGAGTAGGCTGGCAAGTATGGCGGCATGGCGCGGCGAGCGGCCAAGCCATTCGATCTATCTCTGGTCGGACCGCGCCAGAGAGCGGATGACCATTCGGATGGGGCCAACACCAGGAAAGCACTGATTGTGGTCATCGTCTCAACATCTTCGTCCCCGACGCCTTTGCCGGCCGCGCTGCGCTGGCGATCAGCGGCACCAGTGGCATTGGCCTTCGCGCAGCCTCGGCGTTCCGCAACTCGGCGCAGCAAACACCGCGACCGCCACTACCGACGCCGAACGCGAGGCCGCAAGCAGCAAGGGAACCCTATACGGGAATCCGCTTCAGCCGGCTCGACGTTCGTGACGGGACATGCACGATCTTCGCAGCGAGGGTTGGCTGCTCGCAGCGTTCCGTATGCCGACCCCGTCTAAAGCCAGCCAGCGCCACTCCAGCGGCCATCCACGGCGACAGGATACAGAGGCAAGTCCCGACGAACGCAAGGAATCACCGCGTTCCGGCGGTGGCTAACACGGGCATGTGCCCACGCGCCAGCCAACCTCTAAAGGCTAAGCTTTGCCACGCTCCTGGCGGGCTGACCAGATTGACAATTATCAGAAGTCGATCTTACTCTTTTTGCACCATGCAAGAAGACATGGGCATTCACTGGCGCCGCCAGCCGGCGGCCGCAATGGGAGGACGTAAATTTATGGCTCGAGGATCAGGCGCCCCTTCGCGCGTGCGTATTGCCGCGCTTTTCGGGCTTCTTGCCGCAACAGTGGCCTTTCCGATGGGAACGGCATCGGCACAGGACATCACCGTCGGTCTCGTCACCAAGACCGAGGTCAACCCGTTCTTCGTCAAGATGCGCCAGGCGGCAGCCGCCGAGGCCAAGGCGAAGGGCGTGAAGCTTATCGCCCGCGCCGGCAAGTTCGACGGCGACAATGAAGGTCAGGTCGCAGCGATCGAGGCGCTCATCAGCGCGGGCGCCAAGGGCATTCTGATCACCCCGAACAACTCGACCGGCGTGCTCGGCGCCGTCAAGAAGGCGCGGGATGCGGGCATTCTCGTCATCGCCCTCGACACCGCCACCGATCCGGCCGATGCAGTCGACGCAACTTTCGCGACCGACAATTTCCAGGCGGGCGTCCAGCAGGGGCAGTATGCCAAGGAGGCGCTCGGCAGCAAGGCGCCCAAACTGGCCATGCTCGACGGCACGCCGGGCGGCACGGTCGATACCTTCCGCCATAACGGCTTCCTCGAAGGCTTCGGCATCAAGGAAGGCGATCCGGTCATCGTCGGCAAGCAGAACACCAATGGCGCCCAGGACAAGGGCCAGACTGCCATGGAAAATCTGCTCTCCGCCCATCCCGACATCAACGTCGTCTACACGATCAACGAGCCGGCAGCCCAGGGCGCGTATGCGGCCATCAAAGCGGCAGGCAAGGCGAAGGACGTCGTGGTGACCTCGATCGACGGCGGCTGTCTTGGGGTGAAGAACGTCAAGGCCGGTCAGATTGCAGCGACCGTCATGCAGTTCCCGAAGAAGATGGCGGTCGACGGGGTCGATGCCGTCGTCGAATACGCCAAGACCGGCAAGAAGCCGTCCGGCTTCGTCAATACCGGCTCCGTCCTCATCACCGACAAGCCGCTGGGCAAGCTGCCGTCGAAGGACACCAAATGGGGCCTCGATAACTGCTGGGGCTAATCGCCATGATCGCGGCGCCAGCCCACCTGGCTGGCGCCTCCCTCCATCGATGAGTTGGCGATGACCAGCAGCGCCTCTATTCCGTCTTCCGCGACGCCATTGGCGGTCATCGGACGCACCCTCACCGCGCCGACGGTCGGCTCGCTTGTCGTGCTGCTCGGCTTCTGCACATTCTTTGCGCTCACGACCGACACCTTCCTTGCCGCCGGAAATCTCTCGCTGGTCGTCCAGCAGAGCGTCATCGTCGGCACCCTCGCCATCGGTCAGACGCTCGTCATCCTCACAGCCGGGATCGACCTCGCCAACGGCGCGATCGCTGTCCTTGGCACCATCGTCGCGGCCCGGCTGGTCGAGGCGGGCTATCCGGCCTTGCCGTCCTTGGTTCTCGCCATCCTCCTTTGCACCTGCGCCGGCCTCGCCGCCGGCCTGCTCGTCAGCCGGCTTAAGCTGCCGCCCTTCATCGTCACGCTCGGGCTCCTCGGCATCGTCACGGCCGCGGCGCGCCTGATCTCGGAAGGCAGCTCCTATCCGGTGACCGACGAGGTGCTGGGCTTCACCGGCAATGCGTTTCGCGTCGGCGGTGCGGCGGTGACATACGGCATGATCGTCATGATCCTGCTTTACGCCCTCGTCTGGTACATGCTGACCCAGACGGCGTGGGGGCGGCAGGTCTACGCGATCGGCAATAACCCGGAAGGCGCGCGTCTCGTCGGCATCCCGGTCGGGCGGCGTATTCTCTCAGTTTATGTGCTGGCCGCCTTGCTCTACGGCCTCGCCGCCTGGCTCTCGCTCGGCCGCATTCCGAACGCGGACCCCAACGCCCTGCAGAGCGCCAATCTCGACAGCATAACGGCGGTGGTCATCGGCGGCACCAGCCTCTTCGGCGGACGCGGCAGCCTGATCGGCACGCTCATCGGCACGCTCATCGTCTCTGTCCTGCGCAACGGCCTCACCCTGATGGGGATCGATCCCTTGTGGCAGGACCTCGTCACCGGCATCCTGGTCATCGCTGCCGTGGCGCTCGATCAGGCCTCGCGCTGGAGGCGCCAGTGACACCCGCCTCCCCGCCGCGCGAAGATCGGCCAGACGCCGGCGACATCGTCCTCGAGGCGCGCAGCCTCACCAAGCGCTACGGCCATATCACGGCGCTCGAAGACGCCGATTTCGAATTGCGCGCCGGGGAAGTTCTCGCCGTGGTCGGCGACAACGGCGCGGGCAAGTCGACGCTCATCAAAATTCTGTGCGGTGCGGTCCAGCCAGACCAGGGCGAAATCCTGCTCGACGGCAAGCCGGTGAAATTCGCCAGTCCCCTTGCCGCTCGTCTGCAGGGCATCGAAACCGTCTACCAGGATCTCGCCGTGGCGCCGGCGCTCGACATCGCCAGCAATCTCTTCCTTGGCCGCGAACTGCGCCGGCCGGGCTTCGTCGGGCGCGTGCTGCGCCTCCTCGACAAGCCGCGCATGCGCCGGGAGGCGGAGCGGCACATGGCGGACCTCAAATTTCGTCTGCCTTCGATCACCCATGCGGTCGAGGATCTCTCGGGCGGCCAGCGCCAGGGCGTCGCCGTCGCACGGGCGGCCGCATTTGCCCGCCGCCTCGTCATCATGGACGAGCCGACCGCCGCCCTCGGCGTGCGCGAGACCGGCCAGGTACTCGATCTTATCCGGGCGATCCGCGACCGCGGCCTGCCGGTCGTGCTCATCAGCCACAACATGCCCAATGTCTTCGAAGTGGCCGACCGCATTCATGTGATGCGTCTCGGCCGCCGCGTCGCGCTCACCTCGCCGCAGCGCCACAGCATGGCGGAGATCGTGGCGATCATGACCGGCGCCGCTTTGGGCGACGCCCCGACCGCAAGCATCGGTAGCGGCGGAAGGGCACCGTCAGGGTGACTGGCGCCTCTCACTCCTCTCCTCCCTAACCAATTGGCAGGCCGAGCGTAGCGTTTGTCGGGCGCTCGGCCGGTCAGAGCGAAGGTCGGCTTACACCGCGTCTCAGAAAATCGGCCTTAACCAACTCAGGACCGCTTAGTGCTATTAGCGGTTATTGCGCGGTATCTTTGTCAGGTCGGCAGGCGTGAAGGATTTCAGATGTCGGCCCGTCGCGAGAGGTCGGCGCGGGCACGGGGGGCCGGCGTCGGAAAGCCTCCGGGGAGAGAATGTGAAGGTCTTGCGCCCTTTGTCTCTGACCTGGAGCCCGAAGCCGATCACCTCCTCGTTATAAAAGGTGGGGAACTTGCGCCTCTTTATCGTTGCCGCGTTCGCGGACCGCTCAGTCAAATTCATGCGTATCTGACACTCTGTCTCTGCCGTTCACCGGCGAGCTCGCGAACTCGCCGCATAAAGGACGACAGTCTTGGCAAGATCGCCTGGCGGCTGACATAGACGGTGCCATCCGGCGCCACGGCGATAATGCGCGCATTCTTGAGGCCGGTAGCAAAGGGCTTCACCGCAAAGCCGCGCGGCGCCTACATTTGCGCAATGCGCTCCTGGATCGGAGGGACTTTGTCGGGTTTCACCACATGGGCTGAGATAAGCGACTGCCGTGCCGTCGCCCTGCTGCGCTCCAGCCGGATGAACTAGCAGCAACGCTGCGAGAGTTGCCGAAGCAGAAAAGTGCAATTTCATGGAAGGTTCCTAGGGGATTTTTCGGGAGAACCGCGCCTGATGAGCAGCGATTCCTTCAAGAAGAGCCCATGCTGAAGTCTGGAACGCCGCTGTTATACTCATTGGCACTCATTTGCCAGTTGAACGCCATCGCGGAGGGAACAGGTACGCAGAGCATTTCGTTCACCGGCAGCGTCATTAGGCGCCACTTAGCCAAACGGGGGGATTTATGTCACCGTCCTCGCATGTAGCTCCTCTGTTTTTCGCCGTTCTCTCCGCCAGCGTTATGGGATGGCTTGGCAACGCAGCTTCCGATCCGCTGCCGCCTGACCTCACCTATCGTCCCTTGCCGACGCGTCCTTTTTCCGAGGTGAAGGCCGACGATGAAGCACAAAAGCCGCGTGTCATGCAGCGGCAGATCGACCTGCTTCATGGGCGATATGATCTCGGCAATAAGCCCATCGCTGGTGTGATGATGTCTGGCGGCCGCAAGCCGGTCCAAGGTGGCGTGCGTGTCACGCTTCCGCAAGGCGCCACCTGGGACAGCCTTGCCGCGATGGTGCCGAACGAGATCCGCGATCGAGGTCTCCTGCCGGCGGGCTTCATGCCGCTGCCCCATGTCAAGCAGGCGACAGGCGGACAGGTCTTTCCGCAGCGGCAGATCGATCAGATCCAGGAGCAGGAGAAGCGTGATCTGCGGCGCTTCGACGTCAATTTCGATTTGCCCGATCACCTCATGCCCGAGTTTCCGGCGCCAATTTTCCTGACCACGCATCCCGAACTTGGCGATGTGTCACGCGGCCACCTCCTCACGATCAAAAATTTCTACGAGATCATGAACGGCATCATCACGCCGGTGCAGATGGAAGGATTGCGGCTACTGCTGACGCCTTTCCCGCAGGAGGAGTTCAATCAGACCGAAGACCGCAAGGTCGTCGAGCAAAGCCAGGGCGTGACCTGCCTCGACTGTCACTCCAATTTCCACAGCAACGCCGCCTTCCATCAGACGCCCGATGTGCGGCCGCAGGCGGCGCGCTTCCGGCTCGATACGACGAGCCTGCGCGGGATGTTCAACCAGCAGATCCACGGCTCGAAGCGCTCGCTGCGGTCGGTCGAGGACTTCACCCAGTTCGAGCAGCGCACCGCCTATTTCAACGGCGATCACGTTAGCGCCACGCGCAAAGGGACGAACCTGCCGGACCGCACCAACCAGGTGGCGATGATGGCGCAGATGCAGAACATCATCGACTTCCCGCCCGCGCCCAAGCTCGATCCCTTCGGGCGGCTCGACTCCGCGAAGGCGAGCCAGCAGGAGCTGGCGGGCGAGCAGGTGTTCTTTGGCAAAGGCCGGTGCGCGGAGTGCCACATCCCCGCGCTCTCCTTCATGGACAATAACATGCATGACCTCAAGCTGGAGCGCTTCTATCAGATCGGCCAGACGGTGAACGACTTCGTTGCCCAGCCGGACGGCCCGATCAAGACCTTCACGCTGCGCGGCATCAAGGACTCCCCGCCCTATCTGCATGACGGCCGCCTGATGACGCTCGCCGACACGGTCGAGTTCTTCAACCTGGTGCTCAGCCTCAAGCTGACCCAGCAGGAGAAGGACGCCCTGGTCGCCTACATGCTCACGCTCTGACGCTTCCCGGGCGAGAACCCGATATCAAGGAACAAAGCCATGTGCACTCTTGCGTTTATCCCAGCCGCGTTGGCCATGCTCATCAGCTGGCCAGCAGCGGCCCAGATGGGCAATCCCGCCGGCGTGGAGGCAGGCACCGCGCAAGCCTCTCCGGGCGTTCCCGCGCCTCACGACACGAATAACACCGATCGGCTCTTCGCCCGCCTTGCCGCGACAGGCGGGAGAGCGGAGGTGGAATTGGGCCAACGCGCACAGCAGAAGGCCGCCGATACGTCTGTGAAAGAGTTCGCCCGGATGATGATAGACGATCATAGCAAGGCGAATGAGAAGCTGGCCGAGCTGGCGACGGCGGCGAAGATCCCGCTGCCGGCCGCGCTCGATCCGGATCACCAGGCCGTCCGCGAGAGGCTGGAAAGCCTGAATGGGGCGGATTTTGACACCGCTTACATTCTCGCGCAGATCGAAGACCACCAGAAAACGGTCCAGCTCCTGGAGTGGGAGATCGGCTCCGGACAGGATGCGCCCTTGCAGAAGTTCGCAGCTGAAACATTGCCGACCGTGCTCGGACATCTCCGTCAGGCACAGTTCGTGGCGGCGGGGCTGACAGGCCAGACGCCTCCGGAGATCACGCCGCGCATGAGCGAGGGAGCAAGTCCCAAGGCCCGGCCGTGATCTGTGCGGAGGTCGTCCTTCAGCGCCACGCCGCGGTGGATCGGGCCGCAGCACAGCACAGCGTTGAAGCCCTCCTCATATTCCGGCTCATAGCGCCAAATGATGTTCCCGTTCTTGGCGTTGACTGCGAACACCCGGGCGTAATCGGCGCTGAATAAAGAGTGCCGTCTCGGAAGAGTGGTGTCCCTTGCGCACTTGTTTCTGCGGGCGACACTCTCAGCCGGATTTACTGTTATGCCTGACCTCATTAGCGCTGTCACGAGCGTTGCGCTCGGTTAAGATGACATGCCCTTTCCGTGGCATGCGAGTGGCATGATGAAGAAAGCGCATTCTCTCAGAGAGCGTCTGTCATCCCTTTTTCCCGGGTGCTGGCTGTTCTGCTGCGCGGCCCTGCTGGCGGCCTTGGCGCCCGCGGTCCGTTCCGCCGAAACGGGCGGAGCGGTCTTGGTGACGGATATCCAAGGGGTGATCGGCGTGGCGTCCTCGCGTCAGGTTGGCAACGCCATTGCGGAGGCGCGCCGGAGCAATGCCTGCTGCCTCGTCATCCAGCTCGACACACCGGGGGGGCTCGTGTCCTCAACCCGAGATATTCTCCGCCAGATGCTGACCGCGCCGGTGCCGGTGATCGTCTATGTCACCCCCGGCGGCGCGCATGCCGCATCGGCGGGCACATTCATCGTTTATGCGGCCCACATCGCGGCAATGGCGCCCGGAACCAATATCGGGGCGGCAACGCCAATTCAGATCGGCGGCTTTCCCGGCGCACCGCAACCGGAGGAACCCAAAGGGGATGGGAAAACCGCCCCTCCTCAGACGACCGCCGAGCGCAAGGCGCTCAATGACACCGTCGCGATGCTTCGGAGCCTTGCGCAACTGCGCGGCCGCAATATCGAATGGGCCGAGCAGGCGGTCAGGGACGCGGCGACCCTCACCGCCGCCGATGCCTTGAAGGAGCATGTGATCGACATTGTCGCCGGTGACCTGGATGACCTGATGACGCAGATCGATGGCAGGGCGGTCACGATCGGTGGCGTAGAGCACAGGCTGATGACAAAGGCGGCGGAGCGGGTCGTGTTCGAGGCCGACTGGCGGACCCGGATTCTCGGAGCGATCTCGGACCCGACCATCGCGTTCATGCTGTTGCTCATTGGGTTCTACGGCATCCTCTTCGAATTCTGGAGCCCTGGCTTCGTGGCTCCCGGCGTGATCGGCGCCATCTGCCTGCTGCTTGCCCTGACGGCTCTCTCCTCCCTTCCGGTGCAATATGGCGCGCTCGCGCTGGTCCTGCTCGGCCTCGCCTTCATGATCGGGGAGGCATTCGCGCCCAGTTTTGGAGCCCTTGGAATCGGCGGCATCATCGCTTTTGTCACCGGGGCGCTGTTCCTGTTCGATCCGGCGGGCAGCGATATCGATATTGCGGTATCCTTGCCCGTGATTATCGTCTCGGCCATCACGACGGCGGCTCTGGTGTTTTTCGTCCTGGCGGCGGCGCTCAGGGTGCGGCGGCGGCCGGCCATCACCGGCGCGGAGCAGATGATCGGCAGCGTCGGCGAAGTGGTGGAATGGAGCGGTCAGAGCGGCCGCATCCGCGTGCACGGCGAAATGTGGTTCGCGCGCAGTGAGCACAGCCTCGCGCCGCCGGCCACCGTCCGGGTCGTCCGGCGCGAGGGGCTCACGCTGTTTGTCGAGCCACAATAGGGGTACGGAGGACACAGGATGCCATTTTACCTGACCGGCGTCACCATCCCGGTGATCGTCCTTTTGGTGCTGCTGGCCTACGCCATCCGGGTTCTGAGGGAGTACGAGCGCGGCGTCGTTTTTATGCTCGGACGCTTCTGGAAGGTGAAGGGGCCCGGGCTGATCATTATCGTGCCCGCCATCCAGCAGATGGTGCGGATGGACCTGCGCATTCGGGTGCTCGACGTTCCGCCGCAGGATGTGATCACGCGAGACAACGTGTCGGTTAAAGTCAACGCAGTGATCTATTACCGCATTATCGATCCGGAAAAGGCCGTGATCCAGGTCGAGCAGTTCAACGTGGCCACGAGCCAGCTCGCGCAGACCACGCTGCGCTCGGTGGTCGGCCAGCACGACCTCGACGAGTTGCTGGCCGAGCGCGCTAAGCTCAATGCTGATATCCAGCGGATCCTCGACGAGCAGACCAGCGCCTGGGGCATCAAGGTCACCAATGTCGAGCTGAAGGATATCGACCTCAACCAATCCATGATCCGCGCGATCGCCAGACAGGCCGAAGCCGAGCGCATAAGGCGTGCCAAGATTATCGACGCCGAGGGCGAGCAGCAGGCGGCGCAGAAGCTTCTCGAGGCCGGCACGATCCTCGCTGCCCAACGCGAGGCGATGCAGCTCCGCTATCTCGGTGCGCTTCAGAACATAGCCGGCGACCGCAGCTCTGTGATCGTGTTCCCGCTGCCCATCGACCTGATCAGGCAGATGGGACGCTCCGATGAAGGAAAGGATTAGACGGCCCTAGTCTAGCGGGATGGCGGAGCGCGCGAGCCATGGCAGCGGGCAGTGTCCCGGTCTCGGGTGGCCTTGTACAGACCGACCTCAGGCAGTCCAAAATCGTCCTCGCAGATGATGAGCAGTGTCTCAACGACTTCACATAGCCGGACATAGACACCTGCGTCGATGCCGCCTCCCGCCCGTCGAAAACGCCGTATCTCAAAAGCAATCAACCCGATGCGATGAGAACGTTATGGTCTGGAGACGCGCGTTGATGCGTGTCAAAGGTTTGCTTCGGACCTGGGCTAGTGTTGTAGCCCTACCGGCGATCAGTCTTCTTGTCGAGGTATCTGCGGCGCCTGCTGTTGCGAACGCGCCCAGGCTGTGCGATTCCGCCCCTCGATCTAAAGGAAAGCGTTTTGATGAGTTCTCTCATTGCCGCAAAGACCGATTTAAACCCGAGAGTCAGCGAGCCACAGCATGGGGATGCCCATAGCCAGCCATCTGCAGCAGTGCTCGCGCGCCTTAGCGTTTCTGCCGATGCCGGGTTGAGCGAGCGCGAGGTTGAGCGCCGGCGCAAAATCCATGGCCCGAACGCAATCACCGCGCGACGCAAGGCGAGCGCCCTCGCGATGCTGGTGCACCAGTTCCAAAGCCCGGTGGTGTATCTGCTCAGCTTCGCCGCCCTCCTTGCGCTCTATTTTGGCGAATGGGCCGAAGGCCTCGCCATTGCGGCGGTGCTCGCCATCAACGCACTGATCGGGTTTTTAACCGAGCTGCGGGCTGCCCGCTCGATCGAGGCACTGCGCGCGCTTGGAACGCGTTCGGCGCGGGTGCGCCGGGAGGGGCATGCGCGCCTTATTCCGGCTGACGAGCTTGTGCCCGGCGATATCGTCCTGGTTGAGGGCGGTGATTCCGTGTCGGCCGATTTGAGGCTTGTCGACGCCTCCAATCTTGGCGCGGACGAATCCACGCTGACGGGAGAATCCGTCGCGGTTGAGAAGACGACGCGGCCCGTCACTCCGGATGCCCGCCTCGCCGACCGCAGCTCGATGCTGTTCAAAGGCACGACCGTGACCCGCGGCAGCGGCGTCGGGATCGTGGTCGGGACCGGCTTTAAGACCGAGCTTGGCCGCGTGTCGCAACTCGTCGAGGAGGCGGAGCCCGGCAGTTCGCCCATAGAGAAGAAGCTGGCGCGGCTTTCCGGCCAGCTCGTCTACCTTACAGTGATCTTTGCCGTGGTCATCGCCGTGGTCGGCCTCGCAACCGGCAAGGACGCCTTCCTCATGGTCGAGGCGGCAATCGCGCTTGCGGTTGCCGCGATACCGGAAGGTCTTCCAATCGTCGCCACCCTGGCGCTCGCGCGAGGCATGTGGCGGATGGCGCGCCAGAATGCGCTGATCGAGCGCCTATCAGCCGTCGAGACGCTGGGCGCGACCACCATCATCCTCACCGACAAGACTGGCACCCTGACCGAAAACCGGATGACGGTCCGCCGCCTCTGGCTCCCCTCAGGCGAGCTCGCAATCGAGGGTGAAGCGGCGAAGACCCAGCTCACCGGTGATCCTCAGCTCAAGCGCCTCCTCGAAATCGCCGTGCTGTGCAATGAGGCTACCCTGGGCGACAACGCCGAAGACAGCAGCGGCGACCCAATGGAGGTCGCTCTGCTCCGAGCCGGCGGTCTCGCGGGGCTTAAGCGGTCGGAGTTGCTGAGCCGCTATCCGATGGCGCGCAAGCACGCTTTCGATGCCGGCTCGAGAATGATGGCCACCGTGCATGGTAAGCCGGGCGACTACTTCTTCGCCGTCAAAGGCGCCCCGGAAGCCGTCATCGCCGCCTCGAGGGGGGTCACCGACAATGGCAATGACGTCACGATGCACAACGCCATGCGCATGCGGTGGCTGGAGCGGATCGACGATCTGGGCCACCATGGCCTGCGCGTGCTGGCCTGTGCGATCAAGAGCAGCGCACGGGCCGATTCGCCGCCTTACGAAGGTTTGACTTTCCTCGGGCTCATTGGCCTCGAAGACCCGGCGCGGCTCGATGTGCCGGATGCGATCGCGGAATGCCAGCGGGCCGGCATCCGGGTGGTGATGGTGACCGGCGATCACGCCGTCACTGCACGCAGCATCGGGCGTGCGGTTGGCCTGGAACAGACCGGCGGAAATCTCATCGAAGGAGCGGAGCTGACGCGGCTTGCCAAAAACGGCGATGGCGCGCTGCTCAAGGCCAGTATCTTCGCCCGCGTGAACCCGGCGGAAAAGCTGGAGCTGGTGCGCAGCTATCAGGCCGCCGGCCACATCGTGGCGATGACCGGCGATGGCGTTAACGACGCTCCCGCGCTGCGTCAGGCCGATATCGGCGTCGCTATGGGGCTGCGCGGCACCGATGTGGCGCGCGAAGCGGCTGCCATGATCCTTCTCGACGACGCCTTCCCGACGATCGTCAAAGCAATCCGCGAAGGCCGGGTGATCTTTGCCAATATCCGGCGCTTCGTCGCCTATCTCCTGTCCTGCAATCTGAGCGAGGTGCTGGTTGTAGGGCTCGCCATTCTCTCCACCCTGCCATTGCCGATTTTGCCGTTGCAGATCCTGTTCCTCAATCTCGTGACGGACGTGTTCCCTGCCTTTGCATTGGCTATGGGCGAGGGCGAGCGCGATGTCCTGAAGCGCCCGCCGCGCGATCCCAAGGAGCCGATCCTAGGTCGGGCGCAGTGGATCACCATCGTTCTCCACAGCCTCGCGCTGACAACGGGCACGTTCGGCAGCATGGCACTGGCGCGCGAGGTGCTGGAGCTGGACGGAAGGTCGGTGGTGACGGTGACATTCCTCACGCTGGCTTTCGCCCAGCTCTGGCATGTGTTCAACATGCGTCACCCCAAATCAGGCGTGCTGCGCAATGAGGTCACCCGCAATCCATGGGTGTGGGCCGCGCTCGCCTTGTGCACCGTCCTCCTGGTAATCCCGGCTTATGTGCCGCCGCTGGTAGACGTGCTGCAGCTCGTGCCTCCCACCGCTGCGATGTGGGGTGTCATCCTCGCATTGAGCTTCGCACCCGTGATGCTCACACAGGCGATCACGGTGATGCTAACGCGGTGGCTGGTGCGCCCGGCGTGATGGCACTGCTGCTGCCCCTGGCTGAAATTCGCGTTTTGCGCGGCACTGATCGGCATGGCCGGTCCGGTGCTCGCCCACTATGGCGATGTCATCGCCCGTTTAACGGGGCTCTCCCGCTCCTGGATCGGACTGGTCCTGCTGGCCACCGCGACCTCCCTACCGGAGCTGTTCACCGGCGTCAGCGCAGTGGCGGTGGCGGATAGCCCGAATATCGCCGTGGGCGACGCGCTGGGGAGCTGTGTCTTCAATCTGGTGATGCTGGTGATCCTGGATGAGATGAGCCGCGGCGAGCCGATGTGGCGACGCATCGATCCGGGACATATCCTGACCGCCGGCTTTGGCATCATCCTCATCGGGTCTGCCGGGGCTTTGCTGGTGCTCAGCCAGAGCGGCATTGGCATGCAGATTGGGCATGTGAGCATCTACACGCCGTTCGTCGTGGTGCTCTATTTCGTCGCGATGCGGGCGGCATTCGTCTACGAGCGCCGCACCCGCCGGCCGAAGCAAATCATCGAGGCGGAGAGAGGTGTCACCCTTGCAGCTTGCTCGCCGATCAGCATCGAAAGCGTCGGCCAGTCCTCGTCCTCGAGGGCTTGGACGATTTGGAGCACCTTTGGCGCGGTCTTGGGATCGGCCAGTTTCTTGATGTCCTTGAAGGCCGGATCGTTCGCAAGAACTCGCTGCGCAGTCGACTTCAGTGCCACCACTTTGCACGCATTTCACGACCGGCTGGGCGTCCGGGGGCAGGTGGGAGGGCAATTCGTTCTCGCCGCATTGGGCGAGTTTGCTCACGCATGTGCTCAACTCCGGCGGTAAGCTCGAGAGCACGGCAGTCTTCGCGCAGTCTGCGACGTGCGTGCCGCCCACAACGCACTCGACCAGCGGAACGGCCGCAGCGTACTCGCTGCCACCAAGGAGGCACTGGTACACGGCATCCTTGGCACAGTCGGGTATCGATTTGTTGCCATCCGCCATATTTCAATCGGCGGTTTAAGCTGAGGTTCGGACTGGCACCGAACCATATGCGTTCAGAAATCGTGCTCACCTCAAAGGACGAGTGAGCGCGATTTTTTTAGCATCCCTGTATCCCCCGCGAGTCATTTTTGACGCGAGAACAAAGTTGCGGCGAGATCCGCTTTCATCGCCAACACGACGACCGTCTTCGCTCGATGTGTCATAAGGCCAGGACTTAGGCGAAGGCGACGCGACGGCGTGAGCGTGACAGCAACATGAACGCTATGGCGATATTCAGCGCGTTCCACGCGAGCCCGTTCAGAAAAGCCGCCCGATACGACCCCGTCATGTCGAAGATCACGCCGGAGATCCACCCGCCAAACGACATGCCGAACACCGAAACCATGATCACGATGCCGACGCGGGTGGCAGCGTCCCTGGCCGGCATCGTCTCGCGGATAATGATGGCGTAGCTAGGGACGATCCCGCCCTGGAACAGACCGAACAAGGCGGATACGACATAAAGTGGTGTCAGTCCGTCGAAGAACAGATACAAGGCAAGCGCCATGGCTTGCGCTACCGATCCAATCAGCAATGTCGCGAGGCCGCCGAGGCGATCGGCTACAAAGCCCGAACCGATCCGGCTAATGATGCCGAAGGCTAGCATCAGCGACAGCATTTCGGCCCCACGCGCGACGCCGTAACCGAGATCGCCACAATAGGCAACAATATGCACCTGCGGCATCGCCATAGCCACGCAGCAGGAAAAGCTTGCGAGTGAGAAAATCGCCGTCAGCGGGTTCGGGTTGATGTTGAGACCGACGCTCGGACGCACCTCGGCGCTTGGCGCGCGGTGCTGTGATCTGCCAATACTCGACCGCAGGATCAGAACAAGCACGGTCATGACCGCCGCGCAGAGAATGCCAATCGCGATATGCGTTATCTGCCAGCCATATTGCGCGATGCCGCGCTCAATGAATGGCGGCCATAAGGCGCCGGAGAGATAGTTGCCGCTCGCCGCGATCCCCACCGCAATTCCACGCCGGCGCACGAACCAGTGCGACGCTTCCGCCATTAACGGGGCGAAGGTCGCCGATGCGCCCAATCCGATGAAAAGATGCGCCAGGGTGAATTGCCATAGCGCCGTCGATATGCCGGCACCGAGATAGCCACACAGCAGAAAGAGAATTCCCATGGCCATCGCGGGAACAATGCCGAAGCGGTCCGTCAGCCGGCCAGCAAAGACGCCGCCAATGCCAAACCCGACCATCACGAGCGTGTAGGCGAGCGATGCGGCGCCGCGTGTGCCTTCAAAATCCGCCTGCACCTTCGGTAATGCGACCACCACAGACCATATACCGACACTGCCGACAGTGCCGATTGCTAGCGCGATGAGCAGCCGCCGCCACGCCGCCGGGCTATCGGGAGCGAATACCGAAGCACCCGATACCGGGGGAAAATGTTTGTTCAACCAAGCCCTCCGCCAGCGCGGCCGTTATTCCGGCCCATATTCGAAATGCAGATTTGCATGCTCGCGAGCTCAAGCCGTTGAGCTCATCGGCAGCTTACCCCGTTGCACCGTGTCCCGCGAATCGGCAGGAAACGCGTCAAAAGCTCAATTGAACCTTCATGGATCGGCTTCGATCTCCCGCAAGCTCAAACGCCGCCTGCGCGTCGCTCAGTCCATAGCAGCCGGTCAGCAGCGGCTTTACGTCGACGGTCCGGCGGTTGATGAAATCGACAGCCAGGCCGAACTCATCGTGGAACCTGAACGTCCCGCGCACCTCAATCTCCTTGGCGACCACGACGTTTTGGGGAATGGACACGGGTTGGTCGCTCAGCCCGAGCTGAACCAGCACGCCGCGTGGTTTGAGCACCTCAAGACCCGAGCGGATGGCCTGCTCGTTTCCTGATGCCTCAAAATGCACGTCGAAAGTGCCTTTGTTTGCCGCATAAGTACTGAGACGTTCGGGGTAGGTCGCAACGTTGATGGTCTGGTCGGCGCCGATCTCCTCCGCCTTGCTCAGGACCAGATCCATGACATCCGTCACGACGATCTCCCGCGCACCGCAAACCCGCGCCGCCATGATTGTCAGTGCGCCGATCGGACCACAGCCGGTCACCAGAACGCGCTTGCCGAGCAACGATCCCGCCCGCGCGGCCGCGTGCAACGTCACGGCGAACGGTTCGGCAAAGGCGGCCTCGTTAATCGAGATGCCATCGCCGACCTTGTGGCATTGCCATTCCTCCGCAACAAGGCGCTGGCGGAAGGCGCCTTGAATATGCGGCATCGGCATGGCGCTGCCGTAGAAGCGCATGTTTAGGCAGTGATTTTGCAGGCCTTCGAGACAGTACTTGCAGGCGCTGCAGGGCCTGCTCGGGGAGATGGCCACCCTGTCGCCGACCGCGAGAGTGGACACATCGGCGCCGGTCGCCTTGATCGTGCCTGCGACCTCGTGGCCAAGGATCATCGGCTCGCGAATCCGCACCGTGCCGAAGCCGCCGTGGTTGAAGTAATGCAGATCGGACCCGCAGATCCCGCCGGCCTCGATCGCCACCTCGACCTGACCGGCCCCTGGCGTTTCCGGATCGCGATCCTCCACCCGGAGATCACGCGCGGCATGAATGACGACGGCTTTCATAGCTTGTCCTCGGTTGTCACAGACAGGTCGTGATGCCGCCGTCCACATAGAGCGTATGGCCATTGACGAAGGACGAGGCATCGCCTGACAGAAAAACAGCAGCGCCAATCAACTCGTCCACATTCCCCCAACGGGAGGCCGGGGTGCGCTTTTCGAGCCATGCCGAAAATTCGAGATTGTCGACCAGCGCCTGATTGAGTGGCGTCTTGAAGTAGCCCGGCGCGATCGCATTGACCTGCAGACCGTGCTTCGCCCAGTCGGCGCACATGCCCCGGGTGAGGTTCCGGATCGCGCCCTTCGTCGCCGTATATGGCGCAATGCCAGGGCGCGCCAGCTCGCTTTGCACCGAGGCGATGTTGATGATCTTGCCGCGCCGGCGACCAATCATGTGCCGCGCTGCTGCTTGCCCGACGTAGAACGCGCTGGAAACGTTCGTGCGCAGCAGCTGTTCCCACATGTCAATCGGATAGTCCTCAAGCGGTGCGCGAAACTGCATGCCCGCATTGTTGATCAGGATGTCGATCGGCCCCGTATCAGCCTCAATGGCGTCGATACCCGCACGCACGGCTGCGGCGTCAGTAACGTCGAAAGTGGCGAGGGAAACGGTATGGCCTGCCGATGTCAAAGTACCGCACGCCCCCTTCAGCTTGCCGGAGTCGCGGCCATTCAGCACGATCTGCGCCCCATGTTCGGCAAGGCCGCGCGCCAGAGCAAAGCCTATACCCTGGGACGAGCCGGTCACCAGTGCTCGCCTGCCGCTCAGATCAAACAAGGGGAACGTCATGAGTAATGTCCTAGCCCGGTCCGCGCTCGGCCAATGATCATGGCGCGGCACGTTGTTGGATAGGTACTCTAGACCACGTTGCGTTTCGTTGGAATCGCGTGAACAGGAGCGAGGCTTACCCACCTCAACCAAATCAGCCGCAGCCTCTGTGGGAGACCTGCGCCGCTTCAGCGGCGCAGCGGTCCTTCGCTAAACATCCAGATTGGACACCGACAGCGCATTTTCCTGGATGAACTCGCGGCGCGGCTCGACCACATCGCCCATCAGGCGCGAGAAGACCTCATCCGCATCGTCCAGCTCGGTGATCTTCACCTGCAAGAGCGTGCGAACCTCGCTGTCGAGCGTTGTTTCCCAGAGCTGCTCAGGGTTCATCTCGCCCAAACCTTTGTATCGCTGCATCGAGATCCCCTTGCGCCCGGCCTCATAGACCGCATCGAGCAGTGTCGCCGGCCCATAGATCGGCGTCTCAAGGCCCTTGCGGCGGAGGATTGCCTCCGTGGCATAGGTGTCGGCGAGATGCGGCGCGAGCTGGTTGAGCTTGCGGGCGTCCGCCGAGGCGATCAGCGCGCGGTCGATCACATGGGCTTCCTTCACGCCGCGCACCTCGCGGGTGAAGATCAGGCCACCCTCGTCGGTCACCTCGCCGGTCCAGCCGCGCTCGGTTTCCTCGGACAGAACATCGAGGCGCGCGGCGATCTTCTCGGCAAGGGCACGCGCCTGCGTCTCCTCGACCAGCAGCTTCGGATTCAGCGCGCCGGCAATCGCCGCCTGCTCGACGACAAAGCGGGCATAACGGCTGTGCAGCCCTTCAAGGATGCCGATGGTGCCGCGGGCCCTGTGCGCCAGCGCACGCAGATCGGCGCCAGCGATGGATTCGCCCGACCCCAGTGCCAGCACCGCGTCGTCCGTGCCGCCGTTGATGAGATAATCATCGAAGGCCGGCTGGTCCTTGAGATACTGCTCGGAATTGCCGCGCTTCACCTTATAGAGCGGCGGCTGGGCGATGTAGAGGAAGCCGCCATCGATCAGCGTCGGCATCTGTCGGTAGAAGAAGGTCAGGAGCAGGGTGCGGATATGGGCGCCGTCGACGTCGGCGTCGGTCATGATGATGATCTTGTGGTAGCGCAGCTTCTCGATGTTGAAGTCGTCGCGCCCGATGCCGGTGCCGAGCGCGGTGATCAGCGTGCCGATCTCCTGGCTGGAAAGCATCTTGTCGAAACGCGCGCGCTCGACGTTCAAGATCTTACCGCGCAGGGGGAGCACCGCCTGGAAGCCGCGATCGCGTCCCTGTTTAGCCGAGCCACCGGCCGAATCGCCCTCGACAAGGAACAGCTCGGACTTTGCCGGGTCGCGCTCCTGGCAGTCCGCCAGCTTGCCTGGAAGGCTCGCAATGTCGAGCGCGCCTTTGCGCCGGGTCAGCTCGCGGGCCTTGCGCGCCGCCTCGCGGGCGATGGCGGCCTCGGCAATCTTCTGCACGATGGCCTTGGCCTCAGAGGGGTGCTCCTCGAACCAGGCACCCAGCCCCTCTGTCATCACGTTCTCGACAATGGGTCGCACTTCCGAGGAGACGAGCTTGTCCTTCGTCTGGCTCGAAAACTTGGGATCGGGCACCTTCACCGAGAGCACGCAGGTCAGGCCCTCGCGCGCGTCATCGCCGGTGAGCTGCACCTTCTCCTTCTTGGCGATGCCAGACTCGGCAGCATAGGTGTTGACCGTACGCGTCAGCGCGGCGCGGAAGCCGGCGAGATGCGTACCACCATCGCGCTGCGGGATGTTGTTGGTGAAGCAGAGCGTATTCTCGTGATAGCCGTCATTCCACCATAGCGCGGACTCGACCGTGATGCCGTCCCGCTCGACCTTGAGGGTGATCGGCGCGTTGATCAGCGGATTGCGGGCGCGGTCGAGATAGCGTACGAACGCCTCCAGGCCGCCGTCATAGACCAGCTCCTCCGCGACCTTCTCAACGCCGCGCAGGTCCTCCAGCAGGATTCTCACCCCGGAATTGAGGAAGGCGAGCTCGCGCAGGCGATGCTCCAGCGTCTTATAATCGAAATCGGTCTTGGTGAAAGTCTCTGTCGAGGGGAAAAAGGTCACGCGCGTGCCGGTGCGCCCCTCCGGGGCTTCGCCGACCACCTTCAGCGGTGCCAATGGTACACCGTGCTCGAAGGTCATGGCGTGCTCTTTGCCTCCTCGCCAGATGGTCAGGTCGAGGCGCGAGGACAGCGCATTCACCACCGAGACGCCGACGCCATGCAGACCGCCGGAAACCTTGTAGGAGTTCTGGTCGAATTTGCCCCCGGCATGGAGCTGGGTCATGATGACCTCCGCCGCCGAGACCCCCTCCTGGGAATGGATTTCGGTCGGAATGCCACGGCCATTGTCATCGACCGTCACCGAGCCATCGGCATTGAGGGTGACGATCACCCGGTCGCAATAGCCGGCCAGGGCCTCGTCGATGGCGTTGTCGACCACCTCGTAGACCATATGATGAAGGCCCGAGCCGTCATCGGTATCGCCGATATACATGCCCGGCCGTTTGCGAACGGCATCGAGGCCCTTAAGGACCTTGATGGATTCCGCGCCGTATTCGTCTTCGGTCATGGTCTTGCGAGCGACGTTGCTGCTCATTAGGAATTTGATCCTTTTACCCGTTTATTGATGGGCGCGCATCGGCGCGCCTTTAATGAGGTTATTGCGGGCTATCGAGCCGTTCGCGACGGTAAAGAACTGCGCGGCCTCGCGAAGCGGGCTGAAGACATCATCATCGGTGCCTGTCATCCAAGCCTGCGCGCCCAATTGCTCGATTTCACCAAAGAGCGCCTCGCGCCGTTCAACGTCCAGATGCGCCGCAATTTCGTCCAAAAGAAGAAGCGGCGCAATGCCGTCCCGCGCGGTTTTCAGGGCTCTCGCATGAGCGAGGATGAGCCCGATCAGCAGGGCCTTCTGCTCGCCAGTGGAGCACAGATGGCCCGGCATGTCCTTTGGCCCATGGCGGACGAGAAGATCGGCGCGATGCGGACCTTCGAGCGTGCGCCCCGCAGCGCGGTCCCGCTCGCGCATCTCGGCAAGGCGCGCCGCGTAGCTGTCCTCCACCTCGACCGCCGCCTGCCCGCGCACAGCGGCTTCCAGCCAGCCTTCGAGCGCCAGATCGGCGTGAGGGAACGGGCCTTCCGACCCGGCGCGGCTGGCGGCGATACTGCCGGCCAGCCGGTCCACGATCTCTATCCGGCCGGCGGCGATCGCCGTGCCGGTTTCGGCCATCTGGCTCTCGATGGCCGCGAAATAGCGCTCCGACCGCTCGCCGTTCTCGAGAAGGCGGTTGCGCTGGCGCATGGCCCGCTCGAAATGGTTCAATCTGGTACGGTGCGCGTCGTCGAAACTGGCGACCATCCGGTCGAGGAAGCGCCGCCGGTCGGAGGCCGGACCGGTAAACAGCCCATCCATAGAGGGCGTCAGCCAAAGCACCTGCACATAATCGCCAAGCGCTCCCGAGCCGCTGGCCGTCTCGCCGTCGATCCGCACCACGCGGCCCGCGGGCGGCGCACCCGCCTCCGCCGCCTGTCCGGTGCCAAGCGCGATCATGTCGCCATCGCGATGGACGCGCGCCGCGACGCTCCAGCCACCCGGTCCGTTCAGCCGGGCCAGATCGGCATAAGCTGCCCCGCGTAGGCCGCGTCCGGGCGCCAACATGGAGACGGCTTCCAGAATGTTGGTTTTTCCGGCGCCATTGGCGCCGCTCAGGATCACCGGTTCCGACCCGAGGTTCAGCGTCGCCTGGGCATAGTTGCGAAAATCGGTAAGCGCCAGCCGGGCCAGCCAAAGACGCTGCCCCGCCATGTCGCTCCGCATCGCAACATCGGTCCGCGAGGGTGAAGCAGCCAAGACAGCTCCCAATTTCGAGCGAACGGCGCCGCCTGAACGGGGGTGCCTTACTTTCTAAACGCGCATCGGCATCAGCACGTAAAGGGCGGAGAAGTCCTTTTCGTCCTGGATGACCGTCGGGGCGCTGGCGTCGGAAAGTTTGAACACCGCCCGGTCGCCTTCGAACTGCGCCGCTATATCCATTAAATAGCGAGCGTTGAAGCCAATTTCCATAGGCTCACTACGGTATTCGGCGGGTAATTCCTCGGTGGCTGAGCCGGATTCCGGGTTATTCACGGAAAGCACCAGCTTGCCGGCGGAAATGTTCAGCTTGACCGCTCGGCCCTTCTCGCTGGAAAGGGTGGAAACGCGGTCAACGGCAGCCTTGAAGGCCGCGTTTTCGACCTCGAGCACCTTGTCATTGCTCTGCGGAATGACGCGCTGATAGTCCGGGAAAGTGCCGTCGATCAGCTTGGAGGTTAGAACCACATGGCCAGCGGTGAAGCGGATCTTGTTCGGCGACAGGTCGACCGTCACTGCCTCGCTATAATCGGCGAGAAGCTTGGCGACCTCGTAAACCGTTTTGCGCGGCACGATCACGCCAGGAATGCCCTTTCCGCCCTCGGGCAGGTCGACGTCCATGCGCGCAAGGCGATGCCCGTCCGTGGCGACCGCCCGCAGCCGCCAAACGCCGTCGGCTTCGGTTGCGTGCAGATAAATGCCATTCAGGTAGTAGCGGGTCTCCTCGGTCGAGATGGCGAAGCGCGTTTTCTCGATCAGCCGCGCGAGGTCATGGGCCGGCACATCGAAATGATGCGACATGCCGGAGAGGGCAAGGTCCGGGAAGTCGTCGGCGGGCAGGCAGGCGAGCAGGAAGCGCGAGGCCCCGGCGGTGAGCGACATGCGCCCATCATCGCCCTGGCGCGACAGCTCGATCTGCGCGCCATCCGGCAGCTTACGGACGATGTCGTGCAGCGTATGGGCGGGCGCGGTGGTGCTGCCGGGGGTCACGACCTCGGCCGGCGCGCTTTCCGTCACCTCAATGTCGAGATCGGTTGCCTTGAAATGCAGGCTGTTGCCGTCCGCGCGCAAGGAGACATTGGCGAGGATGGGGATGGTGTTGCGCCGCTCGACGACGCTCGTGACATGCTGCAAGGCCTTCAGCAAGGCGCTTTTTTCGATCAGGAAACGCATCGACGCACCTCTTCCGCCCCTTCAACCCGAATCGCCGTTCATGAACGGCCCACCCTATAGGCCTAGCCCGGCGTGCCCGTTAACTCAACCCGGGCAGCTTAGCGCGCCTCAGTCTCCGGTGCAAAAGCCCCATTCGCGCTGCACTGCTGGTGGGTGTCGCGCCGTGCGGCCAGCTCACATGGGGCCCTGGCGACAAACTTAGGTCCGGCGCGGGCAGCCGGACCTGTCGGCGGCGATGAACGCGGGTGGAGCGAACCCCACCCAGCAACGCGCCGATTACTCTTTCAGCATGCGCTTGAGCACTTCGACCTCCTCGCGCAGTGTCGCATCGTCCTGGAGGAGCGACTCGATCTTGCGGATGGCATGCAACACCGTGGTATGGTCCCGCCCGCCGAAGCGCCGGCCGATCTCGGGCAGCGAGCGCGCGGTGAGCGACTTGGCGAGCCACATGCCGATCTGGCGTGGCCGCACGATGGAGCGGTTGCGCCGCGAGGAAAGCAGATCGCCGCGGTTAACGCCGAAATGCTTCATCACCACCCGCAGGATATCGTCAATCTTAACGCGGCGCGGCTCTTTCGAGCGCACGAGGTCGCCGATGATCTGCTCGGCGGACTCTACCGTGATCGGCTGGGCGGTCAGCTGATAGGCAGCATGGACGCGGGTAATGGCGCCTTCCAGCTCGCGCCCGCTCTCGGTAAGCTGGGTGGCGAGATATTCGATCACCTGCTCGGGGATGACAAAGCCGCGATCCTGGTCGGCCTTCTCCGCCGCGCGGCGCTTCAGCACCTTGTAGCGCAGGTCATAGTCGAGGGACCCCAGCTCGGCGACCAGTCCGCCGGACAGGCGCGAGCGCATCCGGGCATCGAAGCTTTCCAGCTGCATCGGCGGGCAGTCGGCCGCGACCACCACCTGCTTGCCGCCATCGATCAGCGAGTTCAGCGTGTGGCAGAACTCCTGCTGGAAGGTGCGGCCCTGCAGGAACTCGATATCGTCGATGAGCAGGATGTCGATGGCGCGGATCTTGTCCTTGAAGGCTGGCGCCTCGCGGCTCTGCAGCGCCTCGGCGAAGGAATACATGAAGCGCTCGGCGGTGAGGTAGAGCACCTTCGCCTTGGGCTTGCGGCGCTTCACCTCCCAGGCAATGGCGTGCAGCAGATGCGTTTTGCCGAGGCCGACCTTCGCGTGAAGATAAAGCGGGTTGTAGCGCAAGGGCTGGTCCGCCACGGCCTCGGTCACCTGGAGCGCCGCGGCATGGGCCAGCCGGTTCGCCGCGCCGACCACGAAGGAGGAGAAGGTGAAGCGTGTCTCGAGCGGCGAGCCTTCAAAGCCATCCCAGCCGGTGCGTCCGTCGCGCAGCGTGCCGCCGTCTTCGCTGGGACCAGTCAGCGTCTTGGTGATCTCAGACTTCGCCGTAGGAGCAGGCCGCTCCGGGACGCGGCGCTCGATGCGCGCAGTGTCGTGCGGCTGGCGCACCCGGAATTCGAGCCGGTCGACGCTGGTAAGCTCGGCCGTGCAGCAGGCCAGCAGCCGGTCGGAGTAATGCGCCTGCAGCCAGTTGCGCAGGAATTTAGTCGGCACCGAGACCTGTACGGTGCGTCCTTCATAGGAATCGAGTTCGACGCGGCCGAACCATGAGGTGAAGACGTCTTCGCCGAGCTCTGCGCGCAGGCGGCCCTGAATACGGCGCCATTTTCCTTCGACGGCTGTCGTATCTAATTCGAGAGTGGTCACTGGTATACCCCGCTAAATTACTGTTCGCCGGCGCAATGCCACGCGAATACCTTCACGCCGTCTCTTGCTGGACGGCTGTCGTCATGCTGGTTATTGCTGCTTGGGCGGTTGCTAAGCCGCTTTTGACCGCAACGGGATCAGCACCGCGGTTTTTTGCGGCTCCCGATCCGGAAGAATGGCGGTCATGATCAGAGCCTTCCTGGCTGCCCGGCCATCATGGCCGTTCGCCAGAACGCTTTTTGAGAGCGTCTTCTGAGAGCTCTGACAGTAGGCCGGCAGCGCAGCGCTGAGGGCCTGCTCGGCGGCAACACATTCGACGCCGCGTGTGCGCCATGCCGCTAAAATGGATAGGTCATAAAATTGATCGCAAATCTGCCGGGCGAGAGCGCGATAGTCCAGAACTGCCAAGCTGTCGCGCCAATTCGAAATTTCTTCGCCTGGCTCGCTGTCGCCGGACAGCAAAACGCTGCTCGTCAGCTTCGCGTGGGTGGACTTCGTCTGGTCCTTCGTCGTGCTGCGGGCTTTGGTCCAAGCCCATGCAACACTGCGCTGGCGGCGTTCAACCACCTGCTTTCGGTCTAGCCCGCTAAACATCAAAACCTCCTGCTCGCCGACCAGTTCTCATCTCACTCTTCCGGAAAACGCCGCACAACACGGAAGAGAAGCGCCGAGAACAGTCTCCTTATTGCCCACAATACATTCGACAAAGTCATTCCAAGCGTCCGCAAATGCCACTTTGCGAACGTCAAGAAATGGCGATACGCATTACAAAGGAAAAATATCAGGAGGGGAAAACCATCCCCGTTCGGATAAGTGGAACTATACACGCCCTTCCCTCTGGTTGCAATGTCAGGCCCGGCACGTAGGCCTGAAGGGCGAGAATAGCACAGGCGGGAGGATTGGTTGCAGCGACTCAGCATTTTGCAAGTAACTCTTTGAAAACAATCACCTTTTCGCGCAGGTCCGAGTCGCCTTATTGCGTATGGGGGTCAACACAATTCCGCCTTCTAGTCGCAATTTTTTACTTGATTGCCCTAAAGCTGCTTTATCAATCTTAGGTTGCATTTCCCTAATAAAGGGTTAACGCATTGATTCAACATTAATTTCAAGTGGATTGGACAAAAACGAAACGCCCGGCCAAAGGTCGGGCGTTGCATGATCGCAACAGCAGGGCAAAAGCAGCACGCTGCCTTGCTGCTCAGGCTCCGAGCGCGTGGATTCGCGCCGAGAGCCGCGAGATTTTCCGGGAAGCGGTATTCTTATGTAAAATGCCCTTCTGCGAGCTGCGCATCAGCTCAGGCTGGGCATCGCGCAGGGCACTCTCCGCGGCGTTTTTATCGCCGGTCGCGATCGCCTCTTCGACCTTGCGCACGAAAGTGCGCATACGGCTGCGTCTTGCCTTATTAATTGCTGTGCGCCGCGCCGTCACACGGGCGGCCTTTTTGGCGGATTTGGTATTGGCCATTCGTAAAACCTTGGCTTAAGGGAACAGACACTCTCCCATGCAGGGCCGAATCGGCGTGCCGACATTTGCGGGACCCGGGCGGCTGGGAGTGGAAACGTGGTTGCGTGTATAGCGCTCGTCCCCTATGAGGTCAATTGGAGAAGGTCGTCCAAGCCGTTCCGTGCCGGGTAAAATCCTCAAAAAGCATTGCAGCGATCATGAAGGTTCTCGTCACCGGCGCGGCCGGGTTCATCGGCTTCTTCATCGCCAGGGCGCTCCTCAACCGCGGCGATCAGGTTGTCGGGCTCGACAACCTGAATGATTATTACGATCCGGCGCTGAAACAGGCGCGTCTCGCGCAGCTCCAGGGGCGTAACGGCTTTCATTTCATCAAAGCCGATCTCGCCGACCGCGACGCTATCGCGTCCGTTTTTGCCGTCGAAAAGCCCGATCGCGTGGTACATCTGGCGGCCCAGGCGGGAGTGCGCTATTCACTCGATCATCCGCACGCTTATGTCGCCTCGAACCTCACCGGTTTTCTCAATGTGCTCGAAGGCTGCCGGCACCACGCTCGCGGCCATCTGGTGTTCGCCTCGTCATCCTCGGTCTATGGCGCCAACACCGCCATGCCGTTCAGTGTCCATGACGGCGCCGACCACCCGTTCTCGCTTTATGGCGCGACGAAGAAATCTAACGAGGTGACGGCGCACAGCTACGCCCATCTTTATGGCATCCCGACGACGGGATTGCGGTTCTTCACCGTCTACGGCCCCTGGGGGCGGCCGGACATGGCCCCGTTCAGCTTCACCGCCAAAATTCTGGCCGGCGCGCCGATCGACGTGTTCAACAACGGCCAGCATGCCCGCGATTTTACCTATATCGATGATATCGTGGAGGGCGTGGTCCGTGTGCTGGACCGCGTGCCGGAGCCGAATCCGGACTGGGACAGCGCCCGGCCCGATCCTGCCACCTCAGCCGCGCCTTACCGGCTCTACAATATCGGCAACAACCAGCCGGTCGAGCTGATGGATTTCATCGCCGCAATCGAGGCTGCGACAGGCCGCGAGGCGGTGAAGAACTTCCTGCCGATGCAGCCCGGCGATGTGCTCGCCACCTATGCCGATGTCGATGACCTCGCCCGCGATGTCGGTTTCGCGCCGAAGACGCCAATCGGGGAAGGTATGCGCCGGTTCGTGTCCTGGTATCGCGAGTTTTATAAGGTCTAACCCTGCCCGCAGGCCTTCCCAAAGCCCCCTCACCCGGCCGCCTTCGGCGTCCGTCCCCTCCCGCGAGGGGAGAGGGCTATGCGGTGCCCAGCTGAAGCGTCCTGCCCAACGCAACGGGAGCTAAAAGCGGACTCTGCGATCGTTGCTATGGCTCATTCAAGCGCAGGGAGCAGCCCTCTTCCTTCGCGGGAGAGGGCGGCAGACGGCGCAGCCGTGAGCCGGGTGAGGGGGCTTTTGCCGGCCTCACCAACGGCGAAGCCTCTGCCTAACGGTGGGTGAACTCGGCTTTGCGCTTCTCGACGAAGGCGGCCATGCCCTCCTTCTGGTCGGCGGTGGAGAACAGCGCCTGGAACAGCCGCCGCTCGAATCGCACGCCTTCCGTCAGCGTCGTCTCGAAGCCCCGGTTCACGGCTTCCTTGGCAGCCAGTGCGGCCGGCAGTGACATATTGGCGACCACCTCCGCCGCCTTCACCGCCTCGATCAGCAGGTCGGCGGCGGGCACAACACGAGAAACCAGGCCGCAGCGCTCGGCTTCGGCGGCATCCATCATCCGGCCGGTGAGGCAGAGGTCCATGGTCTTGGCCTTGCCGATAGAGCGCGCGAGACGCTGCGTGCCGCCGGAGCCAGGGATGACGCCGAGATTGATCTCTGGCTGACCGAATTTGGCATTATCGGCAGCGATGATGAAATCGCACATCAGCGCCAGCTCGCACCCGCCTCCCAGTGCATAGCCTGCAACCGCGGCGATCACCGGCTTGCGGCAGCGGGAAAGCCGCTCCCAGGGCTCGATGAAGTCCTTCTTGTAGACATCGATGAACTCATAAGAGCGCATCTCCTTGATGTCGGCACCGGCGGCGAAGGCCTTTTGTGAGCCGGTCAGCACCACGCAGCCGATGCCGTCATCGTCGCTGAAATCGTCGAGCGCGGCGTTCATTTCGGAGATCAGCTTGGCGTTCAGCGCATTCAGCGCCTCGGGCCGGTTGAGGGTGATGATGCCGACGCGGCCGCGCTTTTCGAGAAGGATGGTGTCATAGGCCATGGGGTGCTCCGGACGTTATTTCTGGCAGGAGGGACAATAGAATGTCGAGCGGCCGTTTTGAACCACGCGTTCGATCACGCCGCGGCAGCCCTTTCCCGGGCAGGGCTCGCCTTCGCGGCCATAGACGCAGAATCTGTGCTGGAAGTAGCCGAGCGAGCCGTCGGCCTGGCGGTAGTCGCGCAAGGACGACCCGCCCGCAGCGATGGCATCCTTGAGCACCGCGGGTATCGCTTCGGCGAGCTTGCGCGCGCCGGCGCTCGCCGCTCCCGATTTGGTGGCCAACACCGAAGCCGGCCGGAACGGCGACAGCCGCGCGCGATAGAGCGCCTCGCAGACATAGATGTTGCCGAGGCCCGCAATGACCCGCTGGTCGAGTAGAAAAGCCTTTAGTGACTGGGTGCGTCCGGCCGCGCGCTTAGCCAGAAATTCCGGCGTCAGCGCGCCGTCAAGCGGCTCGACGCCGAGCCCCTTGAAGAGCGGGTGCCGCTCCAATCCGCCCGGCTCGATCAGCGTCATGTAGCCGAAGCGTCGCGCATCGGTGTAGCGGATCACCGCGCCGTTGCTCATCGTGAAGACTACATGCTCATGCTTGCGCTCTTGGGTGGCGTCGTGGACGAACTCGCCGGGGATTATGGTCTCCCTGCCCTTCTCGATGATAAAGCGCCCGCTCATGCCAAGATGCATCGCCAGCACCTCGCCGTCATCGAGTGAGGCGAGGAGATATTTGGCGCGGCGGCCCAGATGCTGGACGCGGCGTCCCTTGAGCTGCTTGGCAAAATCCTTTGGAAACGGGAAGCGCAGGTCAGGGCGGCGCTGCTCGACCTTGGCGAAGCGCGCGCCCTCCAGCACGGGCGCCAGGCCGCGCCTGACGGTCTCGACTTCGGGAAGCTCGGGCATAGGCTCGGTTTTTCACGTTTGCCCAGACCATAGCAGCGCCGCCGCTCGAATTAGCAAGCGCAATTTCGCTTAAGGCCGCGCCGCTGATGCCAAACGTCACGGCTTCGGCGCAAATGCCTCCTAAAGCGTTAGTCCTCTGTAGAGCCGCTTGCGCGCGGCGCAACACCGCCTAGAGATTGTCTGACAGGCTGGGCGGATGTTACAGCCGCCCGGGATAGCCGGCATTCACCGCAAAGGAGGACCATTATGGGCAATCCCTTCGTTCATATCGAACTCAACACGACCGATCCCGCAAAGGCCAAATCGTTCTTCGGCCAGCTGTTCGACTGGGAGCTGCAGGACATGGACATGGGCGACATGACCTACACCACGATCCGGGTCGGCGAGGGCACGGGGGGAGGCATGATGAAGCACCCGATGCCCGGCCAGCCGTCGGTCTGGGTCCCCTATGTGCTGGTCGACAACGTCGAGACCTCGACCAAGAAGGCGCGCTCGCTCGGCGCCACGGTTATCAAGGAGAAGACCGAGGTGCCGAATATGGGCTGGTTCAGCATCATCCTCGACCCGACCGGCGCCGCGCTCGGCCTGTGGGAGACCAAGGCCCAATAAGCAACCGGCCGCGGATCGAGCCCAGCCCGCGGATATCTGAGCTGGCACTCGATCCGCGTTCTGGCCCACGCCGTTGTGCGCAGGGCTATCGGTCCGCTCGCCTTAGACTGGCCCGTCCTAGAGACCTATATTGGCCTTCTGTGCTGCAAGTCTTTCGGATTCACCCGCTGCTCGCTCGAGGCTGGGCAGCAGCTTGGTTTCGGCGGATTTGAGGTAGTTTTCCAGACGCTCCGAGAGGTATCTCCTGTCCGCCTGGTTCGAGGACGTGATGCTGCGGAACATCTGGTGGGCCTCGTTGTCGCGCAGCAGCTCGCCGACATCCTCATAAAAGGCCTGCATCTCAGCCAAGGTCTCCGGCGGGGTATCAAAGATCGTGTCCGTCTGTGCGCCGGCACGCCACAGATAGAGCCGCAGCTGCGGCCAGTCGCCGTAGACCGCGATGCCTTCCTGGGTCTTCTGCATCCGGCCGAGGAATTCCCTCAGCCGCACCGTATTATACCGCAGCTCCGCCCCCAGCCCCTGCAACAGATCGGTCCGCTGTTGAGCCTTGGTGAACTGATCATATTGCAGCGTGCGCTGATAGCCGACATATCCGGCAAGGTAGACGCCGAGCACCGTGGCGATAATGGTGAAAATCTGCGCCACCACAAATTGCGGCCCCCCGAGCGCGGTCAAAAAACCGGTCGTCGGCGCGCGGCTCGCCTCGCCCAGGGGTGCTGTCTCGACTTGTGCCATTCCCAATCCCTCCTACTCACACGCTGGCATGTTCGTAGCTTTGCGATGCGGCAAACTCAAGAAAGCTGTTGAGGCAGCGCTTCTTGGCAGATCGGTCTTGCGAAAGCGGGTGAGTGCGCGGGCTGGCGGCGACCGATAGCTTAACAGCAACCCGCACAATGACGGGCGCGGATTATCGGAAAATTCAGGCAAGGCGCCTATCAAGGATCGGCAGCAAACCAACAAAGAGCCCGCCATGCCCAAAGGAATTCGCGCGCGTCTGCATGCCATCACAGCGGCCGCACTGATCGGCATCATTGCGGTGATCGGCTTCTCTCTCCTGAAGCTTCACGACACGATTGTCGATGCGCGCGCCGCCAAGACCCGGCAGCTGGTGGAGGCCGCCTCCAGTGTGCTTGCCGGCCTTTACGAGCAGGAAAAGGCGGGCGCCCTCACCCGCGAGGAGGCGCAAAAGCGCGCTATCGCGACGCTGCAGTCCATGCGCTATGACGGCAAGGAGTACTTCTGGATCCAGGACATGCAGCCGCGCATGATCATGCACCCTATCAAGCCCGAGCTCAATGGCCAGGACCTCAATGGCAGCCATGACCCGAACGGCAAATTCCTATTCCGGGAAATGGTGAAGGTCGTCCAGGAGAACGGGGCTGGCCTCGTTCCCTATCAGTGGCCCAAGCCGGGCGAGGACAAGCCAGTCGACAAGATCTCCTACGTCAAGGGCTTTGCTCCCTGGGGCTGGATGGTCGGCTCCGGGGTCTATGCTGACGATACCATCAAACAGGTCCGCGCCGCCGCGGTGAGCCTGCTTGAGGGCGCGGGCATCGCTGGGCTTCTGGTCGGCCTCATCGCAACCCTGATCGGGCGTGCTATTGCGAGACGGATCATGGCGCTTGCCGCCGTCATGCGGGGGATTGCTGATGGACGTCTCAATCAGGAGGTGCCCTCGGCAGGCGAAGCCGACGAAATCGGCGCCATGGCAGACTCGGTGCTCGTGTTCCGCGACAATGCCCTCGAACGCCAGCGCCTCCAGGACGAGGCCGACAGGGCCGCCAAGGAGAAGGCACAGCTCAATGCGGAGCTCGAAACCAGCATCGCGGCGTTTCAGAGCTCGATCGAAAGCGTGCTAACCACGCTTGGCGAGAAGACTTCGGAGATGCAGACGACGGCAGAAGCGCTGGCTCAAATCTCGGCCCGCACTTCTGGCGGCACCAAATCCGCCTCCCAAATCTCGACCGAGAGCGGAGAGCATATCGCCGCGGTCGCCGCCGCGACCGATCAACTGTCGCGATCCATCCAGGAGATTTCGCAGCAGGTCAGCGGTGCGGCGACAACCGTGCGCCGCGGCAGCGAGACGGCCTTGGTTTCAGCGCAGCAAGTCAGGGATCTGGCGGCCGCCAGTGAGCGTATCGGCACCGTGGTCGGCTCGGTCCAGGCGATCGCGGCGCAAACCAATCTGCTCGCGCTCAATGCAACCATAGAGGCCGCACGGGCCGGGGAGGCGGGCAAGGGTTTTGCCGTGGTGGCCCAGGAAGTCAAGACACTCGCCGACCAGACGGCCAAGGCCACCGACGAGATCGTTGCCCGCGTCGAAGCCATCCAAACCAGCACGAACCAGGCGGTGAACTCTATCAACGAACTTGCCGAAATGATGAAGGACATTCAGGGCGTGACCGTCGCGGTCGCCTCCGCCGTCGAGGAACAAAGCGCAGCAACCAGCAATATCGCTGAGAGCATCCAAATGGCGACGGAGGGCGCCGGCCGGCTGAGCACAAATATTGGCGAGGTCAAGACGGCGGCACTCGAGACCGACTCCTCCGCAAGCCACGTGCTTGCCGCCTCGCAGGTGCTACGCACGCAGGCGTCGCTGATGGAGCAGCAGGTGAAGGCTTTCCTCGCGACGCTCCGTCACGGACCGATGGACCGGCGCAAGGAGGATGAGCCGATAAGAGGGCCGGATCGGCGCAAGGGTACGCAATCGCAGGCGGCATAGCAGCGGCAATTGACGTTGGCAGCGGCATGGCGGACGCGCTAGGCTGTGCGCCATGGCAGAGAGACCGCAATCCAGCTTCGGCTTCCGCAGCATTGACCCGAGGGACCGGCAGGGGCTTGTCAATGCCGTGTTCTCACGGGTGGCAGCGCGCTACGACCTCATGAACGACCTGATGTCGGGCGGCATGCACCGGCTGTGGAAGGCGGACCTGATCAACTGGCTCGCGCCGTCTCACGCCGGCCGGCAGGCTCTGCTCGACGTTGCCGGCGGGACTGGCGACATCGCGCGCCGGTTTCTGGATGCCGGCCATCCGCAATCATCTGCAGTCATCTGCGATATCAGCGCGGAGATGCTTCAAGCCGGGCGCGGCAAGCTTGGCGCCCGCCATGGCGAGCGGCTCGCTTTCGTGCAAGGGAATGCGGAAGGCCTGCCCTTCCCGGAGAAGAGCTTCGACGCCTACACCATCGCCTTCGGCATCCGCAACGTCACCCATATCGAAGCAGCGCTTAGCGAAGCCTTCCGGGTGCTGAAGCGCGGCGGACGCCTCCTGTGCCTCGAATTCTCCGCCGTGCAGACGCCGATGCTCGACACGCTCTACGACGCCTATTCCTTCCGGGTGATCCCCAAGCTCGGCGGCTGGGTCGCGGGCGACGAGGACGCCTATCGCTATCTGGTCGAGAGCATCCGCAAATTCCCCGATCAGGAGCGCTTCGCCGCGATGGTGCGCGCCGCGGGCTTCGAGCGCGTCCAGTACCGCAATCTCACCGGCGGCATCGCCGCGCTGCATTCCGGCTGGCGGATTTAGGCGCCGCTACCGCGGCGGCTGGCGGGTGAAACTGCATCGATCTTGCGATGTTCTACTTCGCTGCACAACTCAGTTCGTCCTTTGCTTCCAGCGGCAACTGCAGACGCACAGGAGGCAACTCCCATGCTTAAAGCCGACCTCTCCAACCTCTACCGAGACTACATTGCCTGCCTGAACAAGCAGGACTGGCCGAATCTGGACCAGTTCGTTGCTGATGACGCGCATTACAACGGGCAGCGCATTGGGATATCCGGTTATCGCTCAATGCTGGAACGAGATTTCTCGGAAATTCCGGACCTTTATTTTGACATTCAGCTGCTCATTTCCGATCCGCCCTATATAGCGAGCCGGCTGGGTTTCAACTGTACACCTAAGGGAACTCTTCCTTAGCCTTCCTGTAAACGGCAAGAGAGTTCTCTTTTAGCGAGAATGTATTCTACGAATTTCGGAGCGGGAGAATTGCGCAAGTATGGTCTGTCATAGACAAGGCGGCGATTGAAGCTCAGCTGTAGCGCGGAACACGCGCGCGCTTTCGGTCAGCTCAGCCACGCGAGGCGACCGGCCCCAATCCAGCCGCGGACGACCTCCTGCTCTTCCGCCCATGGATGGCCGCGCCATCCCTCGAAGACGAAGGCGCAAACATATCGCTCATAATTGGCGAACCGGCGCGTGCCGAGCAGATGGACGAGCGCAATGAACCCGAGGCTCGGCGTCATTCGCCGGCCGTATCGGCGCACCAGCCGACGCGCCGTCGCCAGGGTCGTCGCATCGAGCTTGGCGAAGCTGCGAAAGCAGTTCCTTGCGACAATCTCCCCGGTGAAATCTCCGCCGGCATAAACATCCTGGCCAGGCCGCTGATAGCCATAGAGATCCACCACAACGATCACATGCTTCGGCCGGTCCACGCCTTCAAACCGGATGGCGGTTTCGCCGAATTGGCGTGCGGGCCGGCCCTGGCCGCGAATGTAGAGAATATCGGTGCGGCGACCGGTCCAGCCCTCGTCCTGATTGCGCACGCTGTTGAAGCGCACAACGCAGTCGGCCTCATCGATGAAGTGCGACAGCCGGCTTGTCTCGGTTTCGTCTGTTACCTCACGACCGCCCGGCGTAGGCGCATTCCCAACAACGACAAGCCGTCCGCCCACGCCCACCCCCTTCTCATTCCCCGGACGAAATATTCTACCATGCGCGTCAGAGCTGCGTTGCTGGGCGTTAAAAATCGCGAAGCGCTTTTCGCGTACTCTCTTTGCCATTGCAGCATAAGCCGCACATTTCGCCGCTCCAAATCGCGCGGGTCTTGCTATAAGGCGCGCATGATCAACGGCTTCCTCAACCTCATCCGGCTCACGCAAGCTGGTGCCATACTCGCCTGGCATGGCGTGCATGTCGTGCCGGAGGATGTGCCCGCACCATGGCCGGCGCGGCTGTTCCGGCGGGTGACCGGCAGCCTCAATCGCGGCGGCGAGGCGGAGCAGGCGAGCCGGCTGTCCAAGGCGCTGGCTTCGCTCGGGCCCAGCTACATCAAGCTTGGCCAGTTCCTCGCCACGCGCCGCGACATTATCGGGCCGGAGCTGGCGGCTGCGCTCGGCCTGCTGCAGGACAAGCTACCGCCATTCTCCATGGAGAAGGCGCGCCGCGCGATCCGCGAGAGCCTCGGCGCCGACCCCGACGCCTTATTTGCTTCCCTCAGCGCGCCGGTCGCGGCGGCCTCGATTGCCCAGGTGCATAAAGGCGCGGTTCGCGAGGCCGACGGCAGCCTTAAGGCCGTCGCGGTGAAGATCCTGCGCCCCGGCGTCGAGGCGAGCTTCCGCCGCGATCTCTCCACCTTTTACTTCGCAGCGAGGCAAGCCGAACGCTGGCATCCCCCCATTCGCCGGCTGCGGCCGGTCGCAGTCGTCGACACCCTCGCCGAATGGGTGCGGCTGGAAATGGACTTGCGGCTGGAGGCGGCCGCCATGTCAGAGATGGCGGAGAATATCGCTCGCGCAGGCGATACCGGTTTCCGCATTCCCAAAGTGGACTGGTCGCGCACCAGCGCCCGCGTACTGACCACCGAGTGGATCGACGCGATACCGATGAACAACCTCGCCGCCGTCGATGCCGCGGGCATCGATCGCAGCGCACTCGGCAATCATGTGATCCGTTCGTTCCTGCGCCACGCGATGCGCGACGGCTTCTTCCATGCCGATATGCATCAGGGCAATTTGTTCGTGCAGCCGGACGGGACGATCGTCGCCGTCGATTTCGGGATCATGGGGCGACTGGGGCCCAAGGAGAAGCGCTTCCTGGCCGAGATCCTCTACGGCTTTCTCGCGCGCGACTATCGCCGCACCGCGCAGATGCATCTGGAGGCGGGCTACGTGCCGCCACGCCATAGTGTCGAATCCTTCGCCCAGGCGCTACGCTCGATCGGTGAGCCGCTGATGGACAAGACCGCCGAGGAGATTTCCATGGCGCGTCTCCTGTCGCAGCTCTTCGAGGTGACCGAACTGTTCGACATGCAGACCCGGCCCGAACTCTTGCTCTTGCAGAAGACCATGGTGGTGGTCGAGGGGGTGGCGCGCTCGCTCGATCCGCGCCTCAATATCTGGACTGCGGCCGAGCCCGTCGTGAAAGAATGGATGGAACAACAGATCGGCCCGCGCGCGCGGATCAACGAAGCGGTCGACGGCGTCAGCGCGCTCGCGGGGCTGATGGCGGACGCGCCCAGACTCGCCGACCAGGCCCGCAAGGTCAGCGCGGCGCTCGCGGAAGTCAGCGAGAGCGGCCTGCATCTTGATGACTCGACCATTGAGCGCATGGCCGCCGCTCAATCAACGAGAGGCTCGGCGACCAGGACGGCACTTTGGCTCGGCGCGCTGGCCCTTGCGGCAATTGCGATCAAGCTATGGGTATGACCGGCGGCTGTATCCGGTGTGAGGTGCGAGCGCCTCTTGTAATGGCAACTGCCCTTTCGAATCGGACGAATCACCTCGCCGGATCGGCGTAATAGACTGCGACAATCTTCGTTCTCGTGACAGAAATTAACGAGGCCGTGGAAAGCCTTAGTACGTTTGTGGGTCGCTGGCAGAGCCTCTCCACCTTGACGCTTGGATGCGACGCGGGAGCACCGGGCTGAAAAAACCGCGGAAAACGGCCTTCGTCTTGACCAATCCGCCACCCAGTGCGTCGTGGATGCCAAGGCCGCGCGCTCCTGGTGATGCGCTTTGCACTGTGGCTCGGCGCGCTCGCGATCGTTACGATTGCCATTAAATTTTCGCTATGATCACGGGTATGATCTTTAAAATATTTCTCAGATAAAGACAAATCGTAGGGCGTAAATAACCGCTCCACCATGCACAAAGAAGCGCAGGAGGGGCACCACTAACAATTAAGACAAGATTAGGATTTACCCATGCAGGTCAAGACCCAGCCGTTTAAGCAACCACTCGAGCTCAAGAACGACGGCATCAGCTTCAATGTCTATGGAAACGGCGCCAAGCGCCTCGGTGATCTCTATGTAAGCAAGGCCGGCCTCGTCTGGTCCAAGGGCCAGAACGCCAAGGCCGCGCGCGATGGCGGCATCAATGTGAAGTGGGAAGAGTTCATCACTTGGGTGCAGTCGCGCCGCGCCGCGAGCAAAACCGCCAGCGCTTCAAAGCTGTCGCAGAATTTCGCCGCGATGAAGCAGGCCGCGATGAAAGAGGCGGGTCTGAAATCCTCCGCGCAGGGCAGCAAGCCGGCCCCGCAGGCGCCCAGCAGCAAGACCTCGTCGCAGTCCGGCAAATCCGCCGCGCCGCGCACGTCTGCCGCAAAGCCCGCCCAGGGAACGAAGCTCTCCTCCTCGCGCGCGTCTTCGATCAAGTTGCCGACCGCGGAAGGCAAGCTCGCCGCCAAGCGTGCCAATGCCATGAAGCTGGCCGCGGCCAAGGCCAAGTCGGGCAAACCAACCAGCGAAAAGAAGAGCGCGTCCGCGGTGAAGCCGTCCTCGCAGAATGGCGCCCGGGCAAAGACCGCCTCGACCAAGCCTGCCAAGGCCAGCGCGAAGTCGAAGGTGAGCGCCGCTGCCGCTATGCGTAAGCCCGGCGCGACAGTGAAGACCAGCGCTGCGCTTGCCCGCAAGCCGCACTAACAGCAAGCACGACGCCCGCTGCTGAAGAGCATGTGCCGGTTATACGGACTGGCCATGCTCTTTTTGCTTTTTGTGGGCGAGGTGTAGTCGAGCGTATGCCTCGACAAAGCGGACGAACGGCACGTTCTGACAAAATCCCCGCACAAGCGGGACCTCGTACTCCGCAGGGATCGGGCAGCGGCGTGCCCGGACTAACCCGCCACGAACGGCTCGAGCCCCGAGAGGCGCATCTTCGGCTCGGGCGCAGCGACCCGGCGCGGTGCATATTTCTCCATATGCTCGCGGATATGGGCGATGTGCTCAGGCGTCGAGCCGCAGCAACCGCCAACGATGTTGACCAGGCCGTCCCGCGCCCATTCCTCCATTTTGCAGGACATCTCGTGCGGGGTCTCGTCATATTCGCCCATGGCATTGGGCAGGCCGGCATTGGGATAGGCCGACACCAGGCAGTCCGCGACGGCGGCAATCTCAGCTACGGCGGGCCGCAGATGCTCGGCGCCGAAGGAGCAGTTCAGCCCGACCGAGAACGGCTTCAAATGCCGCATCGAATACCAGAAGGCCTCCGGCGTCTGGCCGGAGAGGTTGCGCCCCGAAAGATCGGTGATGGTGCCGGAGATCATGATCGGCAGCGTCACGCCCGTCTCGTCGAACACCTTCAGCACGGCGAAGCCGGCGGCCTTGGCGTTCAGCGTATCGAACACCGTCTCGATCAGGATGAGGTCCGCGCCGCCTTCGATGAGCCCGTGCGCCTGCTCGGAATAGGCAGCGACCAGCTCGTCGAACGACACATTGCGGAAGCCGGGATTGTTGACGTCCGGCGAGAGCGAGGCCGTGCGGTTGGTCGGCCCCATCGCGCCAGCCACCCAGCGCAGACGCCCCGGCTCCTTCGCTTCGGCGGCATCCGCCGCCTCGCGCGCCAGCTTTGCCGCCGCGACATTGATTTCGTGGGAGAGTGCTTCCATGCCGTAATCGGCCATAGAGATGGCCTGGGCGTTGAAGGTGTTGGTCTCGGCGATATCGGCGCCGGCCTCGAAATAGGCTACGTGGATGTCGCGGATGATGTCGGGCTGGGTCAGCACCAGAAGGTCGTTGTTGCCCTTGAGGTCGCGCCGCCAGACTTTGAAGCGCTCGCCCCGATAATCGGCCTCAGACAGCTTGTGCCGCTGGATCATGGTGCCCATCGCCCCGTCAATGATGAGGATTCGCTGGGCTGCGGCTTCCTTCAGGGCGGCGATGCGTTGCTCACGGGTCATTCTCTCGTATCCTTCATAGTCATCTGGCCGATTTTCCGGTGGAGAGGCCGCGAAACCCCCCTCACCCACCCGCCTCCGGCGGGAGCCCTCTCCCCAAGGCGAACGCTTGTCGTTCGCCGTAAAGGCTCGCGACGGGGAGAGGGCAAATCGTGCTTGCTGTAAGGCCATGCCACTTCGTTTGCTTAAAGCGCCGCTTCCGCGACGTGCTGGCCGACGCCAGTCGCGCCGTTCTTCGGCCGCAGCCCGAGCAAATGGCAGATCGCATAGACCAGCTTGGCGCGGTTCAGCGTATAGAAATGGAAGTCCGTCACGCCCTGGCTCGCCAGGCCCAGCGCCTGCTCGGCCGCGACCGTCGCTGCCATCAGATGGGTGGTCTCGACATCATCCTCCAGCCCTTCGAAGCGCCGGGCGATGGCTTGCGGGATGGTCGCGCCGCAGGTGCCGGCGAATTTGGCGACCTGTGCAAAATTGTGGATCGGGATCAGCCCCGGCACGACCGGCACATCGATGCCGCGCGCCCGCACCCGGTCGAGATAGCGGAAATAATGGTCGTTATCGAAGAAGAACTGGGTGATTGCGCGCGTCGCCCCGGCATCGATCTTGGCCTTCAGCATGTCGATATCGGCCTCGACTGACGGGGAGTTCGGGTGCTTCTCCGGATAGGCGGCGACCGAAATCTCAAAGCCGCCGATGCGCTCGATGCCGGCCACCAGATCGGCGGCGTTGACATAGCCGCCGGGGTGCGGCTGGTAGGGTGTGCCGACACCGCCCTGCGGGTCGCCCCGCAGTGCCACGATATGGCGCACGCCAGCCTCGGCATAGGAACGGATAACGGCGTCGACTTCCTCGCGCGTCGCCGCCACACAGGTGAGATGCGCAGCAGGCCGCAGCGCCGTCTCGCGCACGAGCCGGGCGACGGTCGCATGGGTGCGCTCGCGGGTCGAGCCGCCCGCGCCATAGGTGACGGAGACGAAATCGGGCTCGATCGGTGCGAGCCGCGCAATCGCTTCCCAGAGCGCAGCCTCCATTTTTTCGGTCTTCGGCGGGAAGAACTCAAAGGAGACGTGGAGCTCGGGCGCGGCGGTGCTATCGCCTGGGGGTTGGTTCGCTTGCTCGGTCACAGTTTGGCCTCCAGCGGCAATCCCGCGTTCTTATGCCTTGGTTCTGTGTGCGCCTGAGGCCGAACGGCCAGCCACAGCGACACGGTGAGTTTCCCCTCACTGCCCTTTGGCGGCTCGACCGCCCTATACCCTTCCGCCCTGAGGCCCGCCCGATCGAGAAAGCCCTCGATCTGCTCGCGCTCGAAACCGAGCCGGCGATGCGAATATTCCGCGCGCAAGGCTTCGAGGCCATGGGGGGCGAAATCAGCGATCACCAGCCGCCCGCCGGGCCTGATGATGCGCGCCGCTTCGGCGATCGCTTTCCCGGGATCATCAAGGAAATGCAGCACCTGATGGATGATCACTGCATCGGCCGACGCTTCGGGCACGTCGATATTGAAAATGTCGCCATGGCGGAGCTGAGCATGGGTGATGCCACGGTCGGCGAGCTTGGCGCGGGCATAGGACAGCATGTTGCGGTTAATGTCATAGCCGATAATGCGTTTGGCGCGCGGTGCCACCAGTTCCAGCACGCGGCCGGTACCGGTGCCGAGGTCGGCAATTAACCCGAACGGCCCCGGCCCCAAAAGTGCCAGCATCGCTGCTTCCACCTTTTCCTCGGGGGCGTGCAGTGCGCGGATTTCATCCCATGCCGCGGCATGGGCGCGGAAATAGGCCTGAGCTTCCTCGCCCCGCTCGCGCTTGACCGCCTCGGCGCGCGCCTGATCGCGGAGGATTACCGGATCGCCCGGATCAAGCGCCGCCAGCAGCCGCTCCAGAACCGCGGCGGCCTCGCCGCGCTCACTGAGGCGGAAGAACACGGAGGAGCCCTCCTGGGACCGCACCACCAGCCCAGCATCGGTGAGGAGCCTCAAATGCCGGCTGAGCCGCGGCTGGCTCTGCGAAAGGATCTGGGTCAGGTCTTTCACGTTGTGCTCGCCGCGGGCGAGCAGCGCAAGAACGCGCAGGCGCGTAATCTCGCCCGCTGCCTTGAGCGCGCCGACCAGTTGCCCCGATGTGAGACCGTGCCGCATTTCTCCTGCCGATCACGATATAAAGATATCTTTATATCCTTTCGACAGAGCTGTTTGTCAATGGGATGTGGGTATTAACACCGCGTTAACCACTCCCGGTTTATTTTGCGTTAAGACTATGGAAACGGCTGACCTTGCGGGTACGCCGTGGCTGTATCAGTGCTGTTGCGTTGGATGTGAGGATGGTCGCGTTGCGTTCGCCTGCCCCGGCTTCCGGCCAGATTGTCCTTGGCGACAGTCTCCAAGAGCTCAAAAAAATCCCCGATGCCTCGGCCGATCTGGTGTTCGCCGATCCGCCCTACAACCTCCAGCTCGAGCGCGAACTCCTGCGTCCCAACAACACGCGGGTCGACGGCGTGCACCACGAATGGGACAAGTTCGGCAGCTTTGCCGCCTATGACATCTTTTCCCGGGCCTGGCTCGGCGAGTGTCGGCGCATCCTCAAACCCGATGGCGCGATCTGGGTGATCGGCAGCTATCACAATATATTTCGGCTGGGCAGCGCGCTCCAGGATCTTGGCTTCTGGCTGCTCAACGACGTGATCTGGCGCAAAACCAACCCGATGCCGAATTTCCGCGGCCGGCGCTTCACCAATGCGCATGAGACGCTGATCTGGGCCTCACGCGAGGAGGCCTCGCGCTACACCTTCAACTATGAGGCGCTGAAAGCTTTCAACGATGATGTGCAGATGCGCTCGGACTGGCTGATCCCGATCTGCTCCGGCCCGGAGCGGCTCAAGGACGATGGCGGGCGCAAAGCGCATCCCACACAGAAGCCAGAGGCGCTGCTCGCCCGCATCTTGCTGGCAACCACACATCCCGGCGATCTCGTTGTCGATCCGTTCTTCGGCACCGGCACGACGGGCGCGGTCGCCAAGCGCCTGCGGCGACAGTTCATCGGTATCGAGCGCGACCGCGACTATGTTCGCGCGGCTAAGGAGCGTATTGCCCGAGCGGTGCCGCTCAGTCTGGAGGACGTAAAGGTCCTGCGCGGCAAGCGCACCGAGGCGCGCATCCCCTTCGGGACGCTACTGGAGCTAGGGATGATCGCGCCAGGCGCGACACTTTATGACGCTGCGGCCACGCTCAAAGCGCAGGTTCGCGCCGACGGAACACTGGCGCTCGCCGGTGAGCAAGGCTCAATCCACAAGATGGGTGCGATGGTACAGGGGCGACCGGCCTGCAATGGCTGGACCTTCTGGCACTTTAAAGCCGAAGGCAAGCTTCAGCCTATCGATGTGCTGCGGGAGCAGGCGCGCCGGCAACTCGGCCTCGCGCTGTTCTAGCGCATCGGACCGAAAAGTGGTTCCCCACTTTTCGGACAAATCTGATGCGCGGGACGAATAAGTCTTGCCCGACCTATTCGGCGGCGATCAGCGACGGCGTATCAGTCAAAGCACCGGCGCGCTGCATGTTCACAGCATTGTAGGCGCCGCAATGGGAGCAGATCAGATAGCGCTCCACACCCTTGCGCGGTCCCCAGCCATATTCGACATCGCGCACCTGTAGCGAGGGTGTCCCGCATTCCGGGCAGTGGACGTGATCCGCCAATTCGCAGACCAGCCGCTCAGCGGCGGAAACCCATTCCTCCCGCTTCTCGCTTCTGATGGCACCCATGCATTCCTCCTAGGCTAAGCCTTGTTCTTGTCCCGCCTTAAAATAGAAAGCATTGGTTGAGGATATTGCCTCTTTACCCGCAACCTCTGCACCTATTGAGTTAGGGAATCACTAAGAGTCAGACGTCGTCACCATCCTGACTCATTTTGATCCTGAAGCTTAACATGCCTTTCAATAGATGCTGTGACAATAATGCCATCTTGTGAGAATACCGCAACATTATGGCGAGAACTCACAACCTTTGCATGCATTAACCCTAACTTGACATCCGTTAAAGCGTTCCCACTAATGTTTTTACGTCAGTTGGCCGGATGGCCGCCGCGATCTTTGGTCGCGGAGGAAAGTCCGGGCTCCATGGAAACGCAGCGCCGGATAACGTCCGGCGGGGGTGACCCCAGGGACAGTGCCACAGAAAGCAAACCGCCGCGGGCCCGCCCGCGGTAAGGGTGAAAGGGCGCGGTAAGAGCGCACCGCGCCTCTGGTAACAGGGGCGGCAGGGCAAACCCCGCTGGGAGCAAGACCGAATAGGGGTGGCACGCGCGGGGCGCTTCGGTGCACCGCCGGGCCTGTTTCCAGGCCGCCGCCCGGGTTGGTTGCTTGAGCCGCCTAGCAATAGGCGCCCTAGATGAATGGCCATCGCGGGACAGAAATGTTCCGAACAGAACCCGGCTTACAGGCCAACTGACCTTCAATTTGCCATGTATCAGCAGCAAAGAAGTCTTGTTTTGATTTATAGCAAAGCGCGGGCCGGAACCGTGCTTGAAATCGGGTGTTTCTGTTTGAAACATGACGGAGGGTTATACGATGTTGAAATTTCGACCAGTTTCTTTGGCCATTCTCATTGGTTTGGCGATGGTCGCGTTCGCCGGCTCTAATGCGGATGCAGCCAAGAGGAGAGCAGCGGCGGAAGGCAACGAAGGCATACGCATTGGCGTACTGAACTGCCAGGTAGCCGGCGGCGCCGGGTTCGTGATCGGCTCCAGCAAAGATCTGCGCTGTCATTTCGAGAGCGCGAGCGGGAAGAAAGAGCGCTATATCGGCACCATCGACAAGTTCGGGCTCGATATCGGCGTGACCGGCCCGGCCGCGCTGAGCTGGGTCGTATTCGCCCCGACCAGTGATGTCGGCCGCGGCGCGCTCGCCGGCAATTATGTCGGCGCTTCGGCAGAGGCGACCGTCGGCGTTGGCGCCGGTGCCAATGTGCTGGTCGGTGGCTCGAACGAGACGATTTCGCTGCAGCCGCTCAGCGTCCAGGGCCAGACCGGCTTGAACGCCGCTCTCGCTGTTGCTGGGTTGGCGCTGCGCCCGGCGTAAGACGTTCGTCTGCCGGCAAATGGGCGCCCCTCTACCCCGGCAGAGGGGCGTTTCCTTTTGGCCCTTGCAGGGAGGCGCCAGAGTTGTGACGGACGAAGCTAAGGCTCAGCGCGAGCTTTTGGGAGGCGCGGCAGTTTGGCTAACCGCCGCCTTCCACCCGCTGGCTTCGGCGGTAGCGGCGCGATCAAAACTGTCGAAACCGGTCATAAGCTCGCGGAACAGGAGGCGCGCAGAACGCCTGGAGCCTTCTTCGGTGAAGTGAATATGGTCGTTGGCTGCCAGCGGTGGATCGCCATGCACCCAGGCGTGGATGCCGCAGGTCCCACCCATGATCTTCGACCAATCCCAAAAAAAGGCCTGGGAAGCGGCCGCCGCCCGGCGCAAGATCTGGCGCACTTCATCTAGCCGCAGCGGCGGATGCCAGCGCGCCAGCCGCGGATCGCCCGACTTGATGCGCTTTGCGTAGCTCGCGCGCTCCTGCGGGCTGAGCGCACGGCAGACATCGCTCGCGCGGCCCGGCCCTTGCGCGTAGTGCGGCAGCCGCGCGACATCCGGCGGCCCAATCACCAGGAGCGAGGCCTGCGGCGCCGCATCCCGAAGCCGGGCCAGCACGCGGCGCACCTTGTTCTCATATTCGCCGAGGCTGAGATTGTCGTCGAAGCTTTCCTCGGTGCCGTAGCCGAGCACGATCAGATCCGGCGCAATCCGTTTGAGGTCGCCGGCAAGCTCCGCCGAATCCCAGGATAGAGGCGTGGCGGCGGTTGCGCCGGGCAAGCCGAGATTGATGTAGCGGACGCCCGGCTTGGCGTTACCGATGGTGACCGAATGCACGCTGACCATACCGTCGCCCTTGGGCCGAATGGTGATTTCTCGTGCCTGCTGTTCCAGTCGGATGGTTGTCCAGCTCGGCGAGGGTGCCCTGCACGGCACGAGCTTGACGTCACCGTCGAGCGCGATCAGTGCATTGCCCTGGCCCGGCCCGGTCTCCAGCGTGATCTCCGCCCAGGCGAAGGGTCGGTCGGTGGCGGTGAGACGCAACCAGTCCTGGCGGGTCCGAGCCGACATCTTCACGCCAGTCAAACCATAAGGTCCCGGTGCCGAGCCGGTGCTGAGCGCTGCCTCCCACTCCCCACCCCGATCGAATTTCACCCCGCGTGCCAGATAAAGTCCGGGCATCAGCATGCCCCGTCCGGCATTGCCGAAACGGCTCTGGAACTCGTCGCGCATATCGCCGGAGAACCGGTCGGCAGCGATATGGCTGTCACCGAGATGCAAGATGGTAACGGGGCCCTTGGCGCGGCCGCTCTCAAGCGCGCTGAGCGCCTTGAAGAAGCTGTCGAGCGCGACATTTGCCGCAGCGTCGCCGATCGCGGCCTCCGCGATGTCGCTTGCGGCGGTCAGGAGCGCAGCGGGAGAGAGGCTCGCCTCGGTTACAAGCGCAGTTTTGCGGCTGCCCGGCTCGTCCGATCGAGCCGCCACCTGCTCGAGGAGATTCGCTGCACCGCCGATCAGCGCATCGCCTTTCTCGGAACGATTGACGCCCGCATTGCCGGACGAGCCAATGGAACCAAGCTTTGGCTGCTTGGAGGTTGCACTTTGGCCATCATCGTTCGGCAGACAGCCGCCCGCGAATAGCGCGCAGCTGATGACTATGAATTGACACAAACGGTACCAAGGACCGGAGACCGCCTTCTCCATCGTCCAACAACTGCTCCTCGTAGAACGCAACGCGTACAGGACTAAAATTGCTCAGCTTTTTGGCCATTTGAAGTCATCAGCACGGCCAGGCTTAGGCTTAAGTGCTTGCCCTTTGATGAGGGCCTTGTAGTAAGGTCTTTCCTGTAGCGGCAACCGGCGCGCGCCGAGATTGGCGCTGAGATCATTAAGCGGAGAGACCGTCGCCAGAGCGGTCACGCCGCTGTTGATATCCCCAACAATGGTTTCCCCGGTGGGGGCATCGCCCGGACGGAACGAGAGCTGGCGAGGGAGCTGGAGGACTGGGGCGGCTGCGGGTTTTGGCGACTGGGCGACAGCACCGCCCTGCGCCCCGGCTGCCGGACCCTGTGCGGGCTCACCCGCCGCATTCGGCGCGGCCGATGCGACCTTGTCGTCGGATGCCTTATCGTCCGCTTCGGGTTTGGGGATGAGCCGCGACTGCTCCTCGTCATCACCAGCAAGCGGAATGTTGCGTTCGGCTTTGGCGGCCGCCAGGTCGCGCCGGAGCAGAACCTCGACATAATTGGCAAGCTTGCGGTTGCCGGCAGCGGTGAAAAAGACGCCGTCCGCCTCCCGCAGCCTCTTGGTCTGCCCGCTCAAATCCGGTCCATAAGCGGAAAAGCCGCCCGATTGATCAATGAAGCCGTTCCAGGTATCGACGAAGCGGGCGCCCGCGATATAGGTGCGCTCGCGCAAGATGTCGTTGAGGACACCCATTGCCTCATTCGTCTTGGGGCTGGACATGACCGGCAGCCCCACCCAATAGATTGCGACGTGGTTGTCCTTCAGCACCTTGACCAGCTTGTCGACTTCCTTGGCATAGGCGTCGCGCCATTCCTCGGTGCCCCAGCGCACCGTATCGCCGCCCGATCGGAAGTTGCGCGCATCATTGGTGCCAAGCATGATCACCGCGATATGCATGTTCTGCTGCTTCGCCAGCGCATCAGCGTCGGAGAGCAGGTCGGGGTCGGAGCGGGTGAGGCCGGCAGACCATTTCGAGGAGTTGACGATCTTGACGGTGCCGTCCTTCTCGAACGCTGCCTGAAGGCCGTCGGCAAGACCAGCGGCAAGCCCGTCGCCAATCACATGCACTTGGTAACGGTCGGTCTGAGGGAAGGGAGTAATATAGCTGCGGCCACTGAATAAGGACGACGGCGCCTGCGCGAGAGCGATCATGGCGGGCGAGAGCAACAGCGCCAGCACGAGCCACGCGAACGCCGCACCTCTGGCGCTCATTCGGGCGGCAAAACCGCTTTTCACCTTCGCCTTGTTCATGGCCTTTGGAATAACCGTAAGCGGGCGGGCATTGCAAACACAATGAGCCTAGTGGAGCGAATTTGACATTTGAGTCCCACCTGCCCCGAGCTCACGCTCAAATGTCAAATTCAAAGCTCCACTAGAATTATAAAGTTGCTAGTGGTCCTTTGATTCCGGCATTTGCTTTCGAGCGTGTCGCAAGGGGATGCAAATGCCGGAATCGGACCACTCAGACGCAATTCCTGCCAGACAATAGCTCTGTGGATAAGCGGCTCGGAAGCCTTGTAAAAGTCAGGGTGTGGCGGCCCCGGCATCCCGGTGCATCGCCTCAGCCCGCAGGCTGCCGCTCAGCTCTTCGAGGAGCTGCCGGCTCGGATAGCAGGTCGGTTGCATTCCCTTCGCCCTTTGATACCGGCCGATCGCGGCGCGGGTTTGCGGACCGAACAATCCATCCGCTGCGCCGCTCAGGATGCCTTTCTGCTTCAGGCTAAGTTGCAGGCGGCAAATATTCTCCACGGTGAAAGTGAAGGCGTCTGGTCCCTCATCCGGCCAGGATTGCGCGAAACCGCATGACTCATCTTCCGCCGCGCAGCTCAGGCGGTCGCTGATGGTTCCGATAAACAGCGCATAGAGATCGGAAGGATTGTACTCCCGCAGCGCATCGAAATTCTCCGTCACCAAGAAGGCGGGCCCCAGCGTCCCTGCCGGGGCGAGCAGATAGGCCGTATCCTCCTCGCGCAGCTTTGGCGAGGGCGACATGCCCGCTTGCGGGGCGGGCCGGATGCCGAATTGCCCGGCCCAACGGCCCAGCGTCCGGCGCTCGCCGCGATCCTCGATGGTGCAGTCCCAGCCCTCGGCGACGCTTGGCACCTGCACCTCGCCGCCCCAGGCAAGGTGCGGTTGCCAGCCATGCTGGCTGAGGATGTTGGCGGTGGTGGCGAGGGCATCGGGTGCGGAGTTCCAGATGTCCTTGCGCCCATCCCCATCGCCATCGGCGGCGAAGTCCAGATATTCCCCCGGCATGATCTGGGTGAGCCCGGTTGCGCCTGCCCAAGAAGAGCGGAACTGCTCGAAGCCCACATCGCCGCGCTCGATCATTTGCAGCGCCGCGATCAGTTGCTGGCGCATCCACGGCCGGCGCTGTTCCGGCCCGGCAAAAGCGAGAGAGGCGAGCGCGACGACGGCATTGTGCTCGAGAGTGGCCTCGCCGAGCCCCGTCTCCCGCGCCCACAGCCCCAGCAGCACCGGTACCGGCACGCCGTATGTCTCTTCGATCTTGAGGATCTGATGATAGGTCTCACCATGGTTGGCGCGCAGGTCATCAAGCATGCCGCGGCCTTTCTCGACCAACTGCCGGATGTAGTTCTCCGGGAAATAGGCAGCGGGCTCGAGAAACTCTTTTTGCGGCACCTTATTGCAGCTCTCCGGCAGACCGGTGCGTTCGCTCCAGGACGGCGCGGCGGGCTCACTTGATGCTGGACCGCAGGCAACACCGGTCTGATTGCAATCGGGGGCAAGTCCGGCGAATACCCGGTCGAACGTTGCCTGCGAGACGCCCGCCTTGAGGGCTGCGGGTTTGAGTTCCCGCAGCCAGGCGGCAAAGGGCTCGCCTCCGGCAGACTCCGCGCCAGCTGGCGAGGCGGCCACCATCGGCAGAAGCAAAACACCGATACGCGCGAGGCCGCGCAGATAAGCAGTCAGTTCCAGCACAGACCATCTCCCCTTCGGCTGCCGCTTAAGCTACAAAAGCCAGAACAGCAAGCCTCTGGCGGCGAAAAATTGAATCGCGAAAACACACGTTAAGTCAGCGACGAGCCTGCAATTGTTCGCGCATGCTTACAACCCCCGCCAAGCTCGGGCTGGACGCCGCTCATGGTTTCGGCCATAAATTTGTCCTGCAATTCCTCACTCCCTGCACATAAAACCCGCTATCTGGACAAAACAGCTCATGATCAAAACGATCCGTAAAGCCATCTTTCCCGTGGCCGGCCTCGGCACGCGTTTCCTGCCCGCGACCAAGGCCATGCCGAAAGAGATGCTGACGGTCGTCGATCGGCCGGTGATCCAGCATGTGGTCGATGAAGCCCGCGAAGGCGGGATCGAGCATCTGATCTTCGTCACCGGCCGCAACAAGGGCGTCATCGAAGACCATTTCGACCGTCCCTTCGAGCTGGAACACACGCTGATCGAGCGCAACAAGAAGAAGGAGCTCGAGGAGCTCGACATGGTGCTGCCGAAGGCGGGACAGACCAGCTTCACCCGTCAGCAGGAGCCGCTCGGGCTTGGCCATGCCGTGTGGTGCGCCCGCGATCTGGTTGGCAATGAGCCGTTCGCACTGCTGCTACCCGACGTGCTGGTGAAAGCCGACGGCAAGAGGTGCCTGGCGCAGATGATGGATGCCTATAAGGAGCTGTCGGCGAATGGCGAGAAGGTGAACCTGATCGCGGTCGAAGAGGTTCCAGCGGAGGAGACCCCATCCTACGGCGTCGTCGGCATCGAGTCCGGCGATGGGCCGGCCTGGGCGATCAACGCCATGGTGGAGAAACCGGCAAAGGGTGCCGCGCCTAGCAATCTCATCATCATGGGCCGCTATATCCTGCAGCCGGAGATTTTCGAGATCCTCTCCAGCCAGGAAAAGGGCGCCGGCAACGAAATCCAGATTACCGACGCCATGAAGACGCTGATGCAGACCCAGCGCTTCTACGCCTATAAATATTCCGGGCGCAGCTATGACTGCGGCTCCAAGCTCGGCTTTCTGGTCGCCAATGCTGCCTTCGCGCTCGACCGCGAAGATCTGGGGCCGCGCTTTGCGGAAGACGTGCAGAAACTGATCTCCGAATACCGGGGCCGCGCTGCGTAAGTTGCGAGCGGTCAAACTTACTGACCCAGGATTGCCTTGTTGAGCAAGGCATAGTATCCCGGCTCACCCTCCGGCGAGGGCAGGCTTCGAGGAAATGGCAGGGGGATCATGCTCCAGAACGCGACATCCATGCAGAGCGGGCTCGGCAATGCGCTGCGGCGCATGGAGGATGAAGCAATCGCCTCGGCGCGGCGCACGCTTGAGCTGGAGGTCGGCGGGCTGAATGCGCTGCGCTGCGCGATCGAGGACGGGCTTGGCGAGCCGTTTGCGAAGGCCGTCGCGATTATCGGCAGCGCCCGCGGCCGGGTGATCGTCACTGGCATGGGCAAGAGTGGTCATATCGGCCAGAAGATCGCGGCGACGCTCGCCTCGACCGGCACGCCGGCGTTTTTCGTGCACCCCAGCGAGGCCAGTCACGGCGATCTCGGCATGATCACCCCCGCGGATGTGATCCTGGCGCTGTCCTGGTCGGGCGAGACGGTGGAGCTGACCAACATCATCACCTATTCGCGCCGCTTCGGCGTGACATTGATCGCACTCACCTCCCGGGGCGAGAGTGCGCTCGCCAAAGCCGCCGATCTGGTCCTGCAGCTGCCCGCGGTTCAAGAAGCCTGCCCGCATGGCCTTGCGCCGACCACCTCGACCATCATGCAGCTCGGTATCGGCGACTGCCTCGCCCTGGCGCTGCTTGAAAGTCGCGGCTTCAGCGCGGCCGATTTCAAGGTGTTTCATCCCGGCGGGCAGCTGGGGGCTAATCTGCAATATGCCAGCGACCTGATGCACGAGGCCGAGAAGCTCCCGCTGGTGTCGGCCGAGGCGGTAATGAGCGATGCCCTGGTCATCATGACCGAGAAGAGCTTCGGCTGCCTAGGCGTGGTCGATGAGGCCGGCCGGCTGATCGGCATCGTCACCGACGGCGATTTGCGCCGTCATATGGGACCGGACCTCGTCCACGCCCGCGTCGGCGCGATCATGACCCCGGGACCGAAAACCATTGCACCGGACACGCTGGCGAGCGCGACGCTTGCCCTCGTCAATCAATCGGCAATCACTGCGCTGTTCGTGGTCGAGGACGAAAAGCCCGTCGGCATCATTCACATCCACGACCTGCTGCGCGCTGGCATTGCCTGAAACGCTGCTTTCAGCTTCGTCCTTATTCGACTGGCCTGTCCGGAAAGCTGGTGATGGAGTTGATATCCGGGCGGTCGCGTTCCGTCGGCCTTTGCTTCGGTGTACCGACAAACACGAAGCCGGCAAATCGCTCATGCGGCTCCAGGCCGAAAGCGGCCTTCACCCTATCGTCGTAGCCATACCACTCGGTGATCCATCGCGCACCGAAGCCATAAGCCGACGCCGCGTGCAAGAGATTGAGGCAAGCCGCGCCGGCAGAGAGGATCTGCTCCCATTCCGGTGCCGCCGGATGATAAACCGGGCTCGACACCACTGCGACAACCGTAGGCGCTCGGGCAAAGCGCTCGCACTCGGTTTCAAGCCGAACGTCACTCGATTCCGGTTCGTTTGCCGCCCAGATGCGCGCCAGCATCTGGCCGAACTGCTGGCGTGCCGCGCCCTCCAGCACGATGAAGCGCCAGGGCGCGAGCTTCTTGTGGTCCGGAACGCGGGCGGCGATGGTCAGCATCGCCTCAAGCATCTCGCGGTCCGGCCCAGGCTCGGCCAATTCCCCAGCCGATACCGAACGGCGCGAGGCGAGATGGCGCAAGACGGCTATCTTCTCCGGATCAAGCGCGCTAGCTTTCGCCATTGCATTCGACGGATCGGCGCTTGCCTTCATGATTTCAAACTCTCCTCTCATCACATTGGCCGGACGCATAACCCATGACAGCAGGCTGGACAATCGGGCAGAACCTATAAATGGTGGGCAAAAACGGTCTGTGCATGCGACGGATGCGATGCGCGCAATGCAAAAACTAGCCCTGATCCTCTTGATGCTTTGCGGATATTGGCTGAGCCTCGACACCGCTGAAGCGATGCCGCGTGCGAGTTTGATGCCAAGCCTCACCAACGCGAAGTTCGGACCTCTTCGATGCCAAAGCGAAGCGCCGGTCCCGCAAAACCGGCGTGAAGTCGGCTGCGGAAACGGCGCCTGCGGCAAAAGGTCCAGCCGAGGCGTCAGCAACGCCGGCCACAACGCCGCCACCACCTCCGCCGAATGTGAAGCTGCGGGCAACGCTCGCCGCCGGAGGCCCGGCGCTGACCGAGGGGCTCGGGTGGCGCGTGCTCGCCGAAAAGCCGGCTGCGGATAAGCCGGAGACTGTGGTCTGGAGCGGCGGCGGCGCGGAGCCCAGCTTTCATCTCGATCCCGGCCATTATTATTTCGAGGCGACTTATGGCCTTGCCAAAAACGGCCAGGAGATCGACGTCACCGCGGACAAACTCCTGGAGAGTACGGTCGTGCTGGATGCCGGAACAATTCTGGCGCACGGCGTCGCCGTCCAGGGCGGGCCGGTGCTCGATGACATGTTCTATGTGCTGAACCGGTCGGATGCCGCCGGCCTTGCTGGTGCCGAGGTCGGACGCTCGAGCCTGCCGGAGGCAACGTTTCATGTGGCCGCGGGCGCATATCGCCTGACAATGCGCCACGGCCTTGCCAAGACCGAAATTCCCGTGATCGTGACCGCCGGCCAGGAGGTGAAGGCAGAAGGCGTGCTGAATTCCGGCAGGCTGACGCTGACGGCTACGGCAAGCAATGGCGGGCCCGTCCTCGATGACGCAGTGTTTTTCGTCTATGCGGAGGACAACACAAGCAGTCCGCGTGAGATCGCACGCTCCGAGCTCAGTGCTGCCGAGTTCGACCTGCCGGCGGGCCGTTATCGGGTCGCCGCGCTTTGGGGCCTCGCCCGTATGGAGCGCCAGATCACGATCAAGGCAGGGGCGGCGATAGAGGAGCGGCTGGTACTCAATGCTGGTGCGGTAAGGCTCTCATCGGTTCTGGCGGAGGACAAGACGCCAATTGAGAAGCAGCTGGTCTACAAGGTCTATGCGGTGTCGTCGGATCAGAACGCCTCGACGCAGTCAGTTGCGGTCTCGGCAAAACCGGCGCCCGTCATCTATCTTAAGAGCGGCAAATACCGCATTGAAAGCCAATATGGTTGGCATAATGCCCGTCAAACACGTGAGGTGGAGGTCGTGGCGGGCGAGGTCAGTGAAGTCGTCTTCGAGCACCGGGCGAGCGAGGTTAAGCTGAAGCTAGCCATCGCCCCCGGCCAGCCGGCACCGGGCCGGGTAAAATGGACGTTGAAATATGCGAATGGCGGAACGGTGCTGATTTCGCAGGATGACGAACCTACGCTCATCCTGCAGGCCGGTAGCTATCAGGTGGTCGCGCAATATGGCTCCAAAACATATAGCCGGGCGTTTGAGGCAATCCCCAACCAGGTGCACACCATTGAGCTTGTTGCCGAATAGCGCCTTCAGCGCAGTCCGCTTGTCTCGGGCTCCCCGCGCCTGGCTGGCATTGGCGCTCGCCCTGATCCTGCAGATCGGCGCGCTCAGCCAGGCTTTCGCTCAAAGCAATGCGGTGGTGGTGATCGATCACTCGTCGAGCATGTGGACCCAGCTCAACGGCACACCCAAGATCGTTGTCGCGCGGGACATGCTGAAATCGCTGATCGAGGAAAATGAGGGCAAGCTCAATCTCGGCCTCCTCGCCTTCGGCAGCAAGAAGGCTAATGCCTGCGACGACCTCGAGACCTTGAAACCGGTCGGTGCCATCGACAGCAAAGCCTATGGCCAGGCTCTCGAGGCGGCCAAGCCCAAGGGCACGGCGATCGTTGCGGGCTCGCTCGCGGCGGCCGACGCGCTGTTCAAAGGGAGCGGTGCGCATTCCATCATCATGATCGTGGACGGCCCGGATAATTGCAAAGCCGACCCCTGTGCCGCGGCGAGCGCGCTGAAGCAGAAGAGCCCCGAGGCTATCGTGCATGTGATCGCTTTCGATGCGCAGGCGGAGGAGAAGCTGAAGGATTTGAGCTGTATCGCCGAGGCGACCGGCGGCATGTTCGCCACCGCCATCAGCGAGGACGAGCTGGAGCTGCAACTGCGCCGAGCTTTTCAACTGGCGCTCGCCGGTACGCCGTCAACCGCTGGAGCACGGCTTGCCGGTGTCTCGCCGACCGCACCGACGGACGGTGCGGCCTCGCCGCCGGTCTTCACCTCGAACGAGCCGGGCAGGCTGGCCTTATCGGCAGTCATGGCCGATGGCGGACAACCGCTGACGAGTGGCCTCATCTGGCGGGTGTTCGACGCGCAGGTCGGCGATGACGGCAGCTACCGGCTGATCTCGACATCGCGCGATGCCAAGCCAAGCATCGCAATGCCGCCCGGCGAATATCTGATCAACGCCGCCTATGGCCGGGCCAATATCACCAAGCGCCTGACGATCTGGCCGGGTAAATCGCAGGACGATGTGTTCAATCTGAATGCCGGGGGTCTTCGGCTTTATGCGACGCTTGCCAAACAGCCGCTGCTTTCCGAGCAGACCCTCACCTTTGACGTTTTTTCGGAGGAGACGGACCAGTTCGGCAATCGCCGCAAGGTGATCTCCGGGGCCAAGCCTGGCGTGGTCATGCGCCTCAATGGCGGGACCTACCGCGTGCACAGCATCTATGGCGACGCCAATGCCGTGATCGAGGCGGATGTCACTGTCGAGCCCGGCAAGCTGACTGAGGCGACAGTCGACCATCAGGCCGGCAAGGTCACCTTCAAGCTGGTGCTGAAGCCCGGCGGTGAGGCGATGGCGGACACCATCTGGAACATCTATTCCGCTGACGGGCAGCTGGTGAAGCGCTCCGGCGGCGCGTTCCCGTCCCATGTGCTCGCTATTGGCAGTTACCAGCTCAAGGTCGAGCACGACGGCAAGGAGCTTGCCGCCAGCTTCGCGGTCGAGCCGGGAGACAAGAAGCAGGTCGAGGTGGTCATGCCTTAGAGGGACCCGGCTCGCCGGAGCGCTCGCTTCCTGTGGCTCCCCCTGCCCTTCCTCCCCTCGCCCTACCGCTTTCCTCCCATGCCCCGCACCGACACCAAGCCGCAAACAATCACGCCAGGCGAGGCGAGGCGCATCTGGCTGCGGGCACAGCGGCTCGACGTCTCCGCTCCCTTCGGCACCGGGCCGGAGGCGACGACAGCGGCGGTTGAGCATCTGGGCTATGTGCAGATCGACACCATCCATGTGATCGAGCGCAGTCACCACCACATCCTCTACACCCGCATTCCCACCTACAAACGTGCGCATCTGCATCAGGCGCAAAGCGTCGACAAGACCGTCTTCGAATACTGGACGCATGCCCTGTCCTACATTCCAACCAGCGACATGCGGTTCTTCGTGAGCGCCATGAAGGCCAGCAGCACGCGCCCGGCTGCCTGGTACCGCTCGGTGACGAAAGCAGAGCTGCAGAAGGTGCTCAAACTCATCAAGACCGGCGGCGCGCTGACCATCCGCGATATCGACGACGACGTGCTGGTGGAGAAGGATCATCTCTGGGCGAGCCGCAAGCCGTCGAAGCGCGCGCTGCAGCTTGCCTTCTATCGGGGGCTCCTCACCATCAGCCAGCGGTCCGGCATGCTGAAGACCTATGAGATCATGACCCGGCATTTCGGCTGGGAGCGGCTGCCCAAAGCCGCCTCGGAGCGGGAGATCCTGAATTATCTCCTGGATCGTGCGCTCAGATCGCAGGGGATCGTGAGCCTCGATTCGGTCTGCTACGCCGACGCCAAGCGCAAGCCCGCCATGCGCCGCCTGATCGAGGCTAGGTTACGCCGCAAGGAGCTGGTGCCGGTGGCGCTGGAGGGCGCCGGCAAGATAGAGCACTGGGCGCGGGCCGAGACGCTTGCCGAAGAGGGCGGACCGGCGGAAGAGCTGGTGCATATCCTTTCGCCTTTCGATCCGCTGATCATCCAGAGGAAGCGCCTTCAGCTGTTCTTCGGGTATGAGCACCGGTTCGAGGCCTATGTGCCGAAGGAAAAGCGGGTGCTTGGCTATTTCGCTCTGCCGGTGCTCGTCGGGGACAGGATCGTCGCTGCCATCGACCTCAAGACCGATCGCCAGAACCAGAAGCTCCAGGTGCAGCAGTGGACTTGGGTCGGGAAAGGCTCAGCTGGCTCGCATAAGCGACAGATTGAGGAAGAACTGCACCGCTTCGAGCGCTTCCAGCTGGCAAATGAGGCGTGATGAGGGAGGCATTGGATGCCGCCGGCAAGCGAGCGAACCCTGCGCTTAGCAGATCAATTTGCGGGAGCTAGGAAATCCGCGGCGCTGGTCTCCAGTTTCTTTTTCAGAAATTCGCCGTGAACGATCAGCGCCTGGGCATCCTCTTGGGTTAAATCCACCAGGATTTTGTTGAGCTCGCCTTCGATCAGGCCGAGCTGTTCATCGATCAGATCGAACTTGGTGGCTTCGTGGCACAGCGGTCCCGCGGTGCTCAAGAAGCGGGCTAATCCCGTGCGGGCTACCAAAGGGGCCCGTCACAAATTCTGCTGGATGAGCTGGGCGAGGGCGTCCATGGGGTCGCGGTAAATTTTGATCCCTGATTCGTCAGTTTTTACCGAAAGAATGCCGCGCGGGAAGTTCCATTTCCGTATGACACGCCGTAACAGCCAAGAGGCAACCCCGGCATTCGGCGGAAAGCCGGTTTCGGGGTTGAACTTGTCGAAGCCGACCAGCTCGTAAATGCCCGGCGCGATATAGGGCGGCGTCTTTCCGTCGGACGAGTTGCGGGTGTCGGCGAAAATCTTTATCTGCGCCGCATCGACATCGGCCTCATACAGTTCGCGCAGCAAAAACGCGGTAATGGTTGCCTTGCCCATGGTGCTGCCCTTGCCGCTTAACTCCTTTTCGTTCGTTTCGACCAGGCCATGGGCGATGCTGCGATAGTCACCGGTGTTGATCTGGATGGTCGGTGTTTCGGCCATCTTATTCCACTCGCGGCGCTCGGCGACACGCTCGAGGCGTCCGGTTTGGCCCATGCCGCTGCTGAGGAGATAGTTGAAGTCCCTCTCGGCCAGCGTCAGCCAGCGGTACACGTTTACCTCCCGCCGGTAGATGATGAACTCAACCGTTGCGAAAATCGCAATCAGCACCAGGAGGATTGGTGCGATCAGGCCGGTTATGGTCTCTGCAAACTCCACCAAGGCCAGTGCTCTCAAACTAAACAATGAACGTGGCTATGGCTCGAAATGCGGCCGCCGCAGCCGTCTGTGGCAAATCGGCGACACGGGAGTGGCCGCGCGCCCCGCGGCGATTTTCGTCTGCGATTGCGTTCAGACAAACCTGCGCCCGAACGGAGCCTGCCACCCTGTCAGAATGGCGGCCGAAGGCGACAAAGTTAATTTTTTTCTTTGCGAATGGTTAAGTAACGCCCTGAGCTCAGCTCCCGACTGAACCAGGGCACTACCCCTCGAGCGGCGAGGAGCATCCTGAAAGCAACGCAGGCCTTAGAATCTCGCGCCTTGCCTGCGCGCTTCGGCAACGTCCTCGGCGTCCATCAGCGCCTCGCTCAACTCCGCGCCTTCCAGGAATGCGCCGGTCATCTCGGCGCCTTGCAGATTGGCCTGGCGCAAATCGGCGCGGCGCAGGTCGGCATCACGCAGGTCGGAGCCTTTCACCGGATGGCCCGGCGAGACATCAGTGATGAATTGCGCGCGCCAGAGGTCGGCATCCTGCAAGCTGGTCTTCTGCGCCTTGATGTCCATGAGATTGACCTCGCGCAGGCTTGCCTTGGTGAGCAGCGCGCCTGTCAGGTCGGCCTGATGGAAGTCGGAACGGTCGAAGGTGCCGTAGCGCAGATCGCGCCGCCTCAGGCTCATGCTGGTTTCGCCGACGCTCACCTCGCTGTCGCGAACGAGATCGGCATCGGTGACCACGAGATTGCGGCCGAACAGGCTGGTCGGGCGGCCCGAGAGCAGGTCCACCGCACCGTCAAACAACAGGGCTGTCGGCCAGAATGCGGCCCGCGTCTTGCGTCCGCTCTCTTCGCCGAGAGGTACGGCGGTGCGGGTCTGCGGGATCGCCGCCATGATCCGGTCCATGCGCTCATCCGGCACGGTTGCAACCGCGAAGGCGAAAAAGATTGCAGCGAGGCAGATCACGGTCGAGAGCAGGAAGGTCCAGGGGCGACGCGCCATATTGGCGCCGAAGCCGCGCACGAAGGAGGCGCCGGGATAGCGCATATAGATGCCGAAGATCGTAACCAGCATCAGGTCGAGCACGAGATAGATGCGCTGCGCCCAGGTGATCGTGAGATCGTGGAACGGCAGAAAGGTGACCTGGAAATCGAGCAGCAGGAGGATTGGCAGGATCACCAGCGATCCCCAGGTCATGAAACTGAGGAACGCGGCGAACATCCGGCTGCGAAATGGGCCGGCCACGAGCTGGCTGTAGAAATAGGAATGCAGCTGCACGCGCACGCGGTGAGCGCGGAAATTGCTGGCGCCCTCGAAACGCGCCACCCGGGCATGCAGGTCGAGCGCCTTACGCGCCAGCATGGCGTGCTGCTGCAGGATGCCAAAATGGATGAGCAGGAGAAGGAGCGGCCCGAACAGGAAAAAGGCAGTGAGGCCGATATCCACGTCGAGGAGCGGCAGCCTGACGGGTGTGGCAAGCAAAAGGTCACGGTGCGTGATGCCGGCGAGGGCAATAAAAAAATAGGCAATCAGCGCCATGAAGAAGATCCAGGAATTGCGCGCGGCGGCGCTGGCGCTGTTCACATCGCGGGCGAGTTCCGCAAAGGTGGCTTCGATGCGATCAATGACGGTCGCACCGGGATAGATCTCGTTCATCACCCTCTCCTTACCCAACTGCCCGGGCGTCGTTTTAACGACGGATTGTGATGCGATAAAGCCTCAGTAGCGGCGGGAGATGTGGCAATTTGTACGCCGAGCCACAATATCTAGGGTCGGGCTCCAAAGGGTCGGGCCTTCCTATCACACCGCGAGCTGTGCGAAACGCAAAAGGCCGATACAGCTTGCCCTCGTGCTTCCCCAATATCCTGTTGTAGAGTGCAGCGTTTCTTTCAGTCAGTGGGCGATGAATAAGTCGATCTCGATCCGCGGCGCGCGGGAACACAATCTGAAGAACATCTCGCTGGATTTGCCACGCGAGAAGCTGGTGGTGATTACCGGCCTCTCGGGCTCCGGCAAATCGTCGCTCGCCTTCGATACCATTTATGCCGAGGGCCAACGGCGTTATGTCGAGAGCCTGTCAGCCTATGCGCGCCAGTTCCTGGAAATGATGCAGAAGCCGGATGTGGACCTGATCGAGGGCCTGTCGCCGGCTATTTCCATCGAGCAGAAGACCACCAGCCGCAATCCGCGCTCGACCGTCGGCACCGTCACCGAAATCTACGACTATATGCGGCTCCTGTTCGCCCGCGTCGGCGTGCCTTATTCGCCGGCAACCGGGCTGCCGATCGAGAGCCAGACGGTCTCGCAGATGGTGGACCGGATCATCGCGTTGCCAGAGGGTACACGGCTCTATCTGCTGGCGCCGGTGATCCGCGGCCGCAAGGGCGAGTACAAGAAAGAGCTCGCCGATTTCATGAAGCGCGGTTTCCAGCGCGTGAAGATTGATGGGCAATATTATGAGATCGCCGAGGCGCCCGCGCTCGACAAGAAGCTGAAGCACGATATCGACGTGGTGGTGGACCGCGTCGTGGTGCGCCCCGATCTCGGCAGCCGGCTGGCAGATAGCCTGGAGACCGCCTTAGAGCTGGCCGACGGCCTCGCGATCGCCGAATATGCCGACAAGGCGTTGCCGCCCGAGGCATCCAAGGGCGCGAACAAGTCGAAGAACGATACGCATGAGCGCATCCTGTTTTCGCAGCGCTTCGCCTGCCCAGTCTCCGGCTTCACCATCGACGAGATCGAGCCGCGACTGTTCTCATTCAACAATCCGTTCGGTGCCTGCCCGAAATGCGATGGTTTGGGCACCACGCTTGAATTCGAGCCGGCGCTGGTGGTGCCCGATCCCTCGCTATCGCTGCGCAAGGGTGCGATCGTGCCCTGGGCGCGCACGGGCAGCTCTTCGCCCTATTACGCGCAGACACTGGAAGCCCTGGCCAAGCACTTCAAGGTCTCGATGAACACGCCTTGGTCCGAGCTCCCGGAGCACGTACAAAATGCCATCCTGTTCGGCACGGATGAGGCGGTTACCTTCACCTATGACGACGGCATGCGCACCTATCGCAACGCCAAGCCGTTCGAAGGTGTGGTCAATAATATCGAGCGGCGCTGGAAGGAGACCAACTCGTCCTGGGTGCGCGAGGAGCTGGGCCGCTACCAGTCCGACCACCCGTGCGAGCTGTGCCACGGCTTCCGGCTCAAAGCCCAGGCGCTGGCGGTGAAGATCGCCGGCCTCCACATCGGCGAGGTGTCTCGGATGTCGATCCGCGAGGCCAATGTCTGGTTCGCTGAGCTGCCGGAGAAGCTTACGCCCAAGCAGAACGAGATCGCCTCGCGCATTCTCAAGGAGATCCGCGACCGGCTGAAATTCCTCAACGATGTCGGGCTCGATTATCTGGCGTTGTCGCGTAATTCCGGCACGCTTTCGGGCGGCGAGAGCCAGCGTATCCGCCTGGCCTCGCAGATCGGCTCGGGGCTGACAGGCGTGCTCTACGTGCTGGACGAACCCTCGATCGGCCTGCATCAGCGCGACAATGCGCGGCTGCTCGAGACGCTGAAGCATCTGCGCGACCTCGGCAACACGGTGATCGTGGTCGAGCATGACGAGGACGCGATCCTCCAGGCCGACCACGTGGTGGATATCGGCCCCGGCGCCGGCGTGCATGGCGGGCACATCATCGCCGAGGGCACGCCGGAAAAGATCATGGCGACTTCGGCGAGCCTCACCGGCCAGTACTTAAGCGGCGCGCGCCAGGTCGCGGTGCCGAAAGTCAGGCGCGAAATCTCGAAGAAGAAACGGCTGCGTGTCACCGGCGCGACTGGCAACAACCTGAAAAACGTCACCGCCGACATTCCGCTCGGCACCTTCACCTGCGTAACTGGCGTCTCTGGCGGGGGCAAGTCCACGCTGCTGATCGAGACGGTATTCAAGGCGGTTGCCCGCAAGCTGAACGGCGCGCGCGAGGCCCCTGCCCCGTTCGACGAGATCAAGGGACTCGAATATCTCGATAAGGTCATCGATATCGACCAGTCGCCGATCGGACGCACGCCGCGCTCCAACCCGGCGACCTATACCGGTGCCTTTACGCCCATCCGCGATTGGTTTGCGGGGCTTCCCGAGGCGAAGGCGCGCGGCTATCTGCCGGGCCGCTTCTCCTTTAATGTCAAAGGCGGGCGCTGCGAAGCGTGCCAGGGCGACGGCGTCATCAAGATCGAGATGCACTTCCTGCCCGACGTCTACGTCACCTGCGACCAATGCAAAGGCAAGCGCTACAACCGCGAGACGCTGGAGATCAAGTTCAGGAACAAGTCCATCGCCGATGTGCTCGACATGACCGTGGAGGAGGCCGCCGAGTTCTTCAAGGCCGTGCCTTCGGTGCGCGACAAGATGGAGACCTTAGCGCGGGTCGGCCTCGGTTATATCAAGGTCGGCCAGCAGGCGACGACACTGTCGGGCGGCGAGGCGCAGCGCATCAAGCTCTCCAAGGAGCTGTCGCGCCGTTCGACGGGACGCACGCTCTACATCCTCGACGAGCCGACGACGGGGCTGCATTTCCACGATGTGGCCAAGCTGCTCGAGGTGCTGCACGAGCTCGTCGAGCAGGGCAACACCGTCGTGGTGATCGAGCACAATCTGGAGGTCATTAAGACCGCCGATTGGATCATCGATCTCGGCCCGGAAGGCGGCGACGGCGGTGGCCGGATCGTCGCCGAAGGCACGCCCGAACAGGTGGCGAAAGCGAAGGAAAGCTATACCGGACAATTCCTCGCGGGTCTGCTGCAGCGCCGGCCGATCAAGCGCGCCCAGGCGGCAGAGTAGGCGCGCGAAACCGCCGCTTCACGCTTTCGACGCGCTCGTTAAGAAGCAGCCGGTCACTGAAATAGGTCTCGATCGCCGCACGTGCCGCCTTACCCGATTTTGCGGACAGGCCCATTATCCTTTTGCCGAGGACTTTCCACTCATCCGGACGCAGGGTAATACCGGCGATCGCCTCCCGCAATGCGGCTTGCGTGTCCGCGCTCTCCAGTCTTGACAGGGCCTCATCGGGCGTTGTCTCGGCTTTCCCCCCGGCCGGCTTCATCCTGCGGGCCTTGGGCGCGCTTTGCCGCGCAGCGACCCACGCGGCCAGGGTCATGTCCCCGGCACCTTCCAGCTCACGCTGAATCTTCCGGATCGCGTCGGCCGGCTGAGAGCCGTCCCTATTTCGATAGACCTGCCCGAGCAGATCGAGCGCCTGAACGAGCGCGGTGACCGTCATTATCTCCATTGGGATGGAGCCCCAGCTTTCCGATGATTTTCTGCGCTATATAGGCAAACCGCCCGCGGCAATCCGGATTTTGCAAGACGCGATTATTCGCAATGTCCTGGCGCAGCGGGATGAAGATGTCCCGCCAGACCTGGATGAGCGGTAGATATCTCTCCAGCTCGTCCAACGCCTTCTGTTCGGCCGGGCTTAGCACGCCGGTCGCGGTGAAAGTCGCCAGCACGCCGAGAACGCTGATCGAGGGGCAGAGATGCTTCCGGAACTCGGACAGATACTCGACAAAGGTGATGGCGCCGCTTCGCGATACCGCGGTCAAAGCCGTCGGGATCAGCACATGAGTCGATGCACAGAACGCATTGATTGAGGCGATCGTCAGCCGCGGCGGGGTATCGACAAGAACGATATCGAAATCCCGCGCCAGCCGGGGGTCGGAGAGTTTGCGCGCCAGCGAGAAACGCGGGTCCCTCTCGCGCTCACCGAGAATGAAGGCGGCGAACAGCTTGTCCTCAACATCGGCCAGCTCAAATGAGGTGCGGACCAGGCTCAGATGCGAGAAAGGTGGCGCGCCCTTTGCGGTGATCTGATCGTTATGGAAAATGTCATAACTTTCATTCAGGACAACCTGGATTCCGCCATCGTGCGTCTCCCATCGAGGCATGATGTTCGAAGGCAGGGCGACGGACAGCGACGCTTGAAAATCGAGATCGATGGCCAGCACGCGCAGACCGGCCTGTGTCAGCGCGACGGCCAGATTGGCAACGACCGCCGTCTTGCCGACCCCGCCCTTTAAATTCCCGACGGACAGAACAGGAATGCTCGGCGAGGGCACGACGCTCGCCGGAAGCGTTGTCCAGAGGCTCACGGCCGCACCGCTGCCGCATGTTGATTGAGATCACCAGCCAACTTTTGCAGATGCCCCAATCGGGATTGGGCTGCATCCAGCTGACGCTCACGATCGCTCAGGGCTGCTCTTGCTCGGCGCTCCTTGAAGTAGCGCCACACGCCAAAAAGAAAACCCAATATGCCGAAAACGCTGCTTAAAATGTTGAGTAGCCGGTCATATTCGACCGGAAAGTGATCTAATAATTCCATAACTCGTACCCTCTTACAGGCGCGCGACGGCTTACCCTAAAGATCGAGAAAGTAGGGGTCAAAAGGGGGTATCTGTATTCAGCTGCAACTGAGGCACTTCGGCCACGGCTTCCTCCGGGAAGTGGCGAGATTGCAGCAGGAGTTGAGTTTCAACGCTGAGAGCGCTGCAGTAAATAAGGTCTTATGCGCAATTTCGCCCGAGCCTGCCGATCACGTGGTTCCAATTCGAAGCGCCGCTTCTCGCCCTGGCCACGCTTCTTAGCCGCTACAATAACGATCGAGAGGTGCTGGTAAACCCAGGAGCTTCGTGACGGCGGCGTTATGCTTTTTGGCGTTTTTCGTGCTCCCTCCCCGCGAATCACACGCAGCATTGCGGCCGCGTTAACGTTTTATTCACCAGTCTCCACAGAAAGTTAGAATCGTGCTACATTAATTAAGTGTTCGGCCAAGCGCCGTGGGCGGGACCCCATGGGTGTGCGGCTCGGACCACACCATCCAGGCGCAGGTGATGCGCTTTGGAAATGCGGCGCTAGGTACCACTTGATGAAGCTTCGAAAGAACGCGACGGACCGAAGGAAACTCGGCGCCGGACGTGTCTTTTTGCGCTCATCGATGGGGCTTGCGTGCGCATGGAGCGGGAGCCGTAAGGCTTCACCACGGCCGCTGCAGGATTTTCCAGCAATGGGAGGGATAGGGCGGCTTTAGCATGTAAACGGAGCGAATGGATGCTGATTAATCTGCTCAGTACATTGCACGAGCGTATTCATCACCAGCATCACCACAGTAGCGTTGAGTTGCTTCTTGGAAAACCCTATACGGAGCCAGTATCTGCCAGAGACGTCAAATACTTGCATCCGCCTAGTCTTCGCGCGTGATCATGCATGGTCGGTCTGAAAGACTGACAGGAAATGGAGGCCGGCTCTCGTAGCCGGCCTTCTACAAAGGAAAGTCTAGAAAATTTCTGGGACGGCCCTGAGCGATGGGACTCTGTTTCTAAGGAGCGCCGCTTTTCGGCGATCGAGGAAGATCCTCCGCAGCGCGCTTATCCTGACCCAAGCACAAAATAAAGGCGGCTGCTTTGAACAAGCACCCGCCAGTCGTACGCTAGAATGCTGCAGTGGGGCTAGAAGTCGATCCAGACGCCCTTGCGCCAGTAGCCGCGTCCTTCATGCTCGCGCCAGCGATATTTGTGATGATTACTCCACCTCCAGTTGTCCGGATGAACGACGATCCCGAAGTCGGGACGGTAGTGATGCCGCTCCTTGACGTGCCAGCAATCGCCGTCACGGTTGCAAACAATATACGCCGATGCAGAGCTGGCGGTCAGAGCAAGCACGCAAGCTGCACCGAACAGAGCCGTTGTCACGCGTTTCATAGCACCCTCCTTCATGGTGTGGTGCATTAACGCTTTGCCACGCTAATGGTTCGGCTTGACGGCTCCCGGAAATTCCTACACAGGAATCAATCACTTATCTGAAACCAAAGATTGAAATCTGCAGCGGGTACACGCTTTCAAATCGGCCAGGTGCGGAACTCGGCCTCGTGCCCGTGCGCCGCAAGCTGCTCCTCCAGTTCGGCATAGCGCAAGAGGCCGCTTTGCGTGTCGGCATAGCGCACGACGGATGCCGCATTCAGCGTTGCCGCAATCAGCGCCTGCTTCACCGGATGCTTCATCGCGGTGAGCGCAACAAAGGTGGAGGCGAACGCATCACCGGCTCCCGTCGTGCCAACCACGTGGGTCGGGATCGCCGAGAAGAACGACACCTCGCTCGGTGAGGCGACGAATGCGCCGCGCCGGCCGTCGGTGATGACGATCATGCGCGCGCCCGCCTCCAGCAGACAGCCGAAAAAGCGCAAGAGACTCATCTCGAAGCCGCCGGAGGAGAGACCGCGCCGGATCAGGTCCGGCACATCCGCCTCCTCTGGATCGAAGGGCAGCGATGGCCCGCCCTCGCCAACTTGGGCGGAGAGCGTCGGCACCAGCGCACCCGCCTCGGCGCGATTGATCAGCAAGATATCAATGCCCGCGAGCAAATCCATGAAGGCGCGGCCACGCGCGGTCAGCTGGCGGATGCCGGGATTGGCGGCCACCAGGCAGTTGTTCTCCCGCCCCGCCTTCACCAGGTCGGGGAAGCAGTCGGCGGATTGGTTGGAGAGACTGGAAATATAGACGATGTCGACCCCGAATGCGCCGGCCTTGAAGTCGCTGGTTTGCAGCAGCACGTTGGCGCCGCGAAAGGTGAACACCGCCGCATCGCGGTCATGCGAGGAGATCAGGAGCGAGGCTCCAGTCGGCAGCCGTCCGTCCCGCGTCACCCAGCGGGTCGAAACCCCCTCGCTTTCCAGCCGGTTCAGGATCGCGTCGGCGCGCTGGTCGGTGCCGAGCTTGACGATGGTCGCCACGTCAATCCCAAGCCGCGCCATGGCGATCGAGGCGTTGACCGCCCCTCCGCCAGTATGGGTCGAGATCTCGTCGGCCTCAGTCTTGCGGCCCTCTTCGAGGAGCAGGAACGATGCATCCGCATTGCGCATGCTCATGCGCTCAATGCGGGCGCTGTCGATAAGCGCGATGGAGTCCATCATCGCGCCACCTACGGTGAGCGCTTTCATTGCTTAACCTTTTTGAGCGAGGCTTAAGGGAGAGAGGGACGGCGCACAACCATTTTTGCTGGGCGCGCTGGCGTTAACAGATGGTTTTTTGCCATGAAGCCTTGTTGCGCCTTCTGCGCGGCAACGCAAATGTGAAGAGCGGTGAGCGCGCCAATCTTCGCAATTCCATGAGTTGAGCCTTGACACTGGGCCCCCTCGACATTCCATTAAACCTATCGTTGGCACTGCAGTGGCATTGCCGCTGGCGGTACCTTGCGCTGTCAAGGAAGGCAACTTCTCCCTGGAACAGGGACTGACGAGCGCCCATCGATCGCAATGCTACTGTGGGCTGGATTGTGCTGAAAGTCCTTCTCTTTCTGGTTCTTTTTGCTGCGGGTGCTTTCTGGCTGTTTTCGCCGCCAAAACAAGGCGAGACGACAAAACCTGGCCGTCAGGCAAACCCCGTCGCCGTTTCGGTCCTGTCCGCCCCTCAGGAGGACATACCGATCCTGCTTTCGGCGCTTGGCACCGTACAGGCGGCCAATGCCGTGCAGGTCCGCCCGATGGTCGAGGGTCCACTCGACAAGGTGCCTTTCACCGAGGGGCAGGAGGTCAAGAAGGGCGCGCTGCTCGCCCAGATTGATCCGCGGCCTTATCAGGCGGCGCTCGACCAGGCCAAGGGCAAGCTCGCCCAGGATCAGGCGCAGCTCGAGAGCGACCGCCGCGATCTGGAGCGCAACACCACGCTCGCGGAGCGTTCCTTTGCCAGCAAGCAGATTGTTGATCAGCAGCGCGCCGCGGTCGAGAAGGGCGAGGCGCTGATCGAAGCCGACAAAGCCGCCATCCAGAGTGCGCAGGTACAGCTCGACTACACCGCCCTCACGGCGCCGTTCGACGGGCGCGTCGGCATTCGCAATGTCGATCCTGGCAACATCGTGCGCCCGACCGACACCAATCCCATCGCCACGCTCACCCAGCACCAGCCGATTAGCGTGCTGTTCTCTCTGCCGGAAAAGGACCTTGCACAGCTGCGCAAGGCACAGGCGGCGGGGCGCGGCGAGATTTACGCCTACGACCAGGACGGCAATGCCCAGATCGCACAGGGCAAGTTGCAGGTGGTCGACAATCAAATTGACCCCCAGACCGGCACCATCAGGCTGAAGGCCGAATTTCTGAATGAGAACGATGCGCTGTGGCCCGGGCAGTTCGTGCCCGTCAAAATCCGCATCGATACAAGGCAGAACATCGTCGCCCTGCCGAGCGCCGCGATTCAGCGCGGCCCGGACGGGCTCTATGTTTGGCTCGTCGATCCCGACAAGAAGGTGAAGATGAAACCGGTGACCACCGGGCCCAGCCAGGACGATAAGACGATCGTCGAGAGCGGCGTTACGCCCGGTGACCGCGTTGTCGTGGCTGGCCAGTATCGGCTCCAGCCGGGTTCCGCCGTGCAGTTCGAAGAGCCAAAGGTCAGCTCCAGGGATCCTGCGCCAGCGCAGAACGGCATCCCGCAATGAGCATCTCGGCGCCCTTCGTTTACCGGCCGATCGCGACATCGCTCCTGATGATGGCGATCGCTTTTCTCGGCGCCGTCGCGTTTACCCAGCTGCCGGTCGCCCCGCTCCCCCAGGTCGATTTCCCAACCGTCCAGGTCACGGCGAACCTCGCCGGCGCCAGCCCCGATGTGATGGCCTCCTCGGTTGCCTCGCCGCTGGAGCGCCAATTCGGCCAGATTGCCGGCGTGAGCCAGATGACCTCGACGTCAACGCTCGGCTCGACGCAGATCGTGCTGCAGTTCGACCTCGCCCGGAACATCGACGCTGCCGCCCAGGATGTGCAGGCGGCGATCACCTCGGCCTCGCGCCAGCTCCCCGACGACCTCACCACGCCGCCCAGCTACCGCAAGACCAATCCGGCCGACGCCCCGATCCTGATCCTTGCCGTCCATTCCGACACGCGGCCGGTGACCGAGGTCTCCGACTTCGCCGACAATGTGCTGGCGCAGCAGATTTCCCAGATTCAGGGCGTCTCGCAGGTCAATATTGGCGGCCAGCAGAAGCCGGCCATTCGCGTGCAGATCGACCCGGCCAAGCTCTCGGCCCGCGGTCTGACGCTGGAGGACGTGCGGGGCGTGATCACTAGCGTCACGGCGAATACGCCGAAAGGCACGGTGAACGGCACCCGCCAGACCCTCACCGTCACCACCAATGACCAACTTACCGAGGCCAGCGGCTACAACGACGTTATCCTGGCTTATCGCAGCGGCGCGCCGATCCGGGTGAGCGATGTCGGGCAGGCAATTGCCGGGCCGGAGAACCTCTATCAGGCGGCCTGGGCGAATGAGAAGCCCGGCGTGCTGTTGGTGATCTTCAAGCAGCCTGGCGCCAACGTCATCGAGACCGTGGACAGCATCAAGGCCGCCATTCCCGGCATTCGCAACGTCATTCCTGCCTCGATCCAGATCGACACTATCTCCGATCGCACCCAGACCATCCGCGCCTCCGTTCATGACGTGGAATTCACGCTTTGCCTGGTGATCGGGCTGGTGGTGCTGGTGCTGCTCTTGTTCCTGCGCAATCTGCGCATCACCGCGATCGGCGCCGTCGTGGTACCGCTGGCGCTGCTCGGCGCCTTCACGCTGATGTATGCGCTGAATTTCTCGCTCGACAACCTGTCGCTGATGGCGCTCACGATCGCGGTCGGCTTCGTGGTCGACGATGCCATCGTGGTGGTTGAGAATATCCACCGTCATATCGAAAAGGGCGCGGCACCGCTCCAGGCCGCGCTCGATGGATCGCGCGAGATCGGCTTCACCGTGCTCTCGATAAGCGTGTCGCTGGTGGCGGTATTCATTCCGCTGCTGCTGATGGGCGGTGTCATCGGCCGCCTGTTCCGCGAATTCGCGCTGACAGTCACCGCCGCGATCACCGTATCCGTGTTCGTCGCCTTAACCCTGATCCCGACGCTATGCGCGCTGTTCCTCAAACCCCATGAGGGTGAGCCGGGGCGGCTGAACCGCGCCATCGAGAGCATGTTCGAGGCGCTGGTCGGCGGCTATCGCCGCACGCTCGACATTGCGCTGAAGGCTCAGTTCCTGGTGCTGATGATCTTCTTCACCACCGTCGGGCTGACGGTGTGGCTTTTCATCCAGATCCCGAAGGGCTTCTTCCCGGTGCAGGATACTGGCCTGATCTCCGCTCAGACCGAAGCCGGGCAGGACGTCTCGCCGACCGAGATGATGCGCTTGCAGCGCAATGTCATCGAAACAGTTCTGCAGGATCCCGATATCGCCACCGTCGGCACCTTCGTGGGCGGGGGGTCAGGCAACACCACCAATTCCGGGCGCATGTTCATTACGCTCAAGCCCCGCGAAGAACGTATGGCGAACGCCAGCGAGATCATCAACCGGCTGCGCCCCAAGCTCGCCAAGCTCGAAGGCGTTGCGACGTTCATGCAATCTGTGCAGGACATCCGAATGGGCGGCCGACCAGGCCGCGCGCTCTATCAATATACGCTGCAGGACGCCGATCTGCCCGAGCTGAACCAGTGGGCGCCGAAGGTGACAGCCGCGCTCAAGGCGCTGCCGATACTCGCCGACCTCTCCAGCGACCAGCAGCTCAACGCGCCCCAGCTCGACATCCAGATCAACCGCGACCGCGCCGCGCAGTTCGGCTTCGATCCGACTGTCGTCAACTCGACGCTGAACAGCGCCCTCGGCCAGCGTCAGATCACCCAATATTTCACCCAGCTCGACAACTACAATGTCGTGCTGGAGGTGCTGCCGAAGATGCAGACCGACCCGAGCGTGCTCGACTACCTCTACATGCGCTCGCCCTTGACCGGCCAGATCGTGCCGATGCGAACCCTCGTCAGTGTCAACAACAGCAAAACCGGGGCGCTGTCGGTGACGCATCAGGGGCAATTCCCCTCCGTCACCATCTCCTTCAACCTTCAGCCGAATGTGGCGCTCGGACAGGCGGTCGACGCGATCCGCGGCGCGATGACCAAGATCGGTGTGCCCAATACGCTGAACGGCAGCTTTCAGGGTACTGCCCAGGCTTTTCAGGATTCGCTTTCCAGCCAGCCGGTGCTGATCCTGGCCGCGCTGGTGGTGATCTATATTATCCTCGGCATGCTCTATGAGAGCTTCGTCCACCCGCTGACGATCCTCTCCACCCTCCCGTCGGCCGGTCTCGGCGCCTTGCTCATCCTGGACTATTTCGGCTTCGACCTGTCGGTGATCGGTATCATTGGCATCATCCTTCTGATCGGCATTGTGAAGAAGAACGGCATCATGATGGTGGACTTCGCCATTCAGGCCGAGCGCGAAGGCAAAAGCCCGCGCGAAGCGATCCGCGAGGCTTGCCTTTTGCGCTTCCGCCCAATCCTGATGACCACGGCGGCGACGCTGCTCGCCGGGCTACCGCTGATGCTTGGCGCCGGCACCGGCTCCGAGCTGCGCCAGCCGCTCGGTTATGCGATGGTCGGCGGCCTGATCGTCAGTCAACTGCTGACGCTCTATACGACGCCGGTGATTTACCTATACCTGGACCGACTGCAGCATTGGCTGAGCGGGCGTCCGCGTAAGGTTGAGGCCGCACCCGCTCCAGCCGAGTGAAGCAGGGCCTTTCGTTGTGCGGGCTTGACAGTGTTGGCGGGGAGAATGGAAACGAGCACGTGGAACCAAAAAAAGCCCCACGAAAGTGGGGCTCTAAATTCCGATGAAAAGCGGCGCTCCTTAGCGCCGCTTAATGCGCGCGCACCGCTGTCTCGCCGACTTCTGCAGCCCGCTTGACAGCCTTCTGAACCTTCTCGAAGGCACGCACCTCAATCTGCCGGATGCGCTCGCGGCTGACCCCGAACTCCGTGGAGAGTTCCTCCAGCGTCAAAGGATCATCGGCCAAACGCCGCGCCTCGAAGATCCGCTTCTCGCGCGGGGTGAGTGTGCCAAGTGCATCGCTGAGGTAGCTACGCCGGTTATCCAGCTCTTCCTGATCGACCAGGATCGATTCCTGGTCCGAGCTGTCATCGACCAGCCAATCCTGCCATTCGCCGCCGCCTTCGGCATCGGCGCGCAGGGGCGCATTGAGCGAGGAGTCGCCGGCAAGGCGCCGGTTCATCGAGATCACATCCTCCTCGGGCACGCCGAGCTTGGTTGCGATGGCCTCGACCTGATCAGGGCGCAGATCGCCCTCCTCGAAAGCCTGCAGCTGGCCCTTGAGCTTGCGCAGATTGAAGAAAAGCTTCTTCTGCGCGGCGGTGGTGCCCATCTTCACCAGGCTCCAGGAGCGCAGAATATATTCTTGAATGGCAGCTCTGATCCACCACATAGCATAGGTGGCCAAGCGAAAGCCCTTATCAGGGTCAAAGCGTTTAACAGCCTGCATCAGGCCGACATTGCCTTCGGAGATGACCTCACCGATGGGCAGGCCATAGCCGCGATAGCCCATGGCAATGCGTGCCACGAGGCGCAAATGAGATGTGACAAGCCGCTGGGCAGCCTGACTATCTTCGTGCTCCTGCCAGCGTTTGGCGAGCATATACTCTTCCTGAGGCTCCAGCATAGGAAAGCGCCGGATCTCCTCAAGATAGCGCGCTAAGCCGCCGCTCGCTGCAACAGAGGGGAGTGAAGCCATGGCATTCATCCTTCTTGGCGTTCGCTGCCATCATTCCGGTGAACGATAGCTGAACCACATTCGTTCCGAACCTGTTAACCTTTGGCCTTCCGGCCGAAATCCTTCAGTTTACGCTTTGGCAAGCGCCTCGATCGTCCCGCGCATGTCTTCGGGCAGTTCGGATTGAAACTGCATTGGAAGACCAGTGATGGGGTGATGAAAACCGAGGACGGCAGCGTGCAACGCCTGTCTCTTCAATGATATTATTGCAAACCGCCTAGTCTCGGACAACGCACGAGTTTTTGAACGGTAACCAACTCCATAAACCGGATCGCCGATCACCGGATGCCCGACATGGGCAAGATGCACGCGGATCTGATGAGTGCGGCCGGTCTCAAGGCGGCACTCCAGGAGACTAGCAATAGCTCCACCGGTCTTTTCTGCGCCAAATCTTTCCATCACCCTATACGTTGTCACCGCCGGCTTTCCTCCGCGGGCGACCACCGCCATCTTCAGGCGATTTGTCACATGACGACCGATGTTGCCGGTGATTGTACCTTTTTGGGCGCGCGGCGCACCCCATACCAAAGCGTGATAACGCCTATCCAAACCGCTTACGCGGCCATGATCGGCAAACTGCTGCGCAAGCCCGCGATGCGCCGCATCGGTCTTGGCCACCACCATCACCCCGCTCGTATCCTTATCCAGCCGGTGCACGATGCCAGGACGTTTGATCCCGCCGATGCCCGACAGGCTGTCGCCGCAATGGGCGATCAGGGCGTTGACCAGCGTTCCTGTCCAGTTCCCGGCAGCGGGGTGCACCACCAGCCCGGCCGGCTTGTCGATGACGATCAGCGCCTCATCCTCATAGAGGATCGGGAGCGCGATCACCTCCGGCTGAGGCGCCGCCGGGACCGCTTCGGGCAAACTGACCGAGAACACCTCGGCGGGTTTGACCCGGTAGTCCGGCTCCTTTATGGTGCCGGAAGTACCCCGAACCTGGCCGTCCTTGATCAGCTCGCGCACGCGCGACCGGCTCAGCTCCGGCATAGAGGCCGCGAGAAAGCGGTCTAGCCGGACACCCTGGTCGGCCTCTTGCGCCGTGAGAGATCGATTCGGCATCCCGTCCATGTCACGACTATCGCCTATTGATGCTGAACGAAGCTGAACATTCCGCGCCGGGGCAGACTTTCACGCCCAGGCAACTGCGCATCCTGAAAGCCTCCGTGATCATCATGGGCGTGCTGCTCGTGCTCGGCTTTGGCCTTCTCGTGATCGGCATTGGGATGCAAACGTCGAAGATCGGCAAGACCCCGGCCCGTTCGCCCGTCGTCGCAGCTGGCGAAACGCCGCCAACACTTCCCATCGCGGTCGAGCCCGGCACGCAGCTTCGTGAGACCTTCGCCGATCAGGGCCGCCTCATTCTGCATCTGCAGCGGGACGGGGAAAGTGAATTCGCGGTAATAGATTTGACAACGGGTCGTGAGACCCAGCGCCTTAAGCTAAGCCCGCGACCTTGACGCCGGCGCCAAATCCGCTGCTCGCACACGCGCCGCAGCGTTTGGTTTGCCTAAAGATATCGTGCTTGAATTCGTAGGGGGCGCCGCTTATAGCTGTATATGGTCCTTCCTGCCCCGTTCGTCTAGAGGCCCAGGACGCCGGCCTCTCACGCCGGTAACAGGGGTTCGAATCCCCTACGGGGCGCCATCTCCTTTACCAACTCATTGATTTATCTGCAATTTTCAGGTGATGCCGAGCCGCGCGATCGAGGCTTCGACGCCGGACGAAAAAGCCCAGCTCAGACGCCATTGAGGCGAACGACCAGAATTCCAGCGGCACCGCAATTATGCCTGATGGCCACATCCCGGGGCGCAAACCTCAAGTCAATATTGCGTGCTCCCGCTCCATCATCAATTCGGCGTTTAGGCTGTCCAGGTCGCGATTGATCGACGCTACCGCCAGAACGCGCCCATTGCGCTTGTAATGCAGCAGGCAGTTTCGCGCCGCAATATCACCCTCGACGGCCACCTCGTCCCAGCTCTCAGCATGACCGACGTAGTTGATCGGCAGGTCGTAATGCTGGCTCCAGAAAAAGGGCACCGCGTCGAACGCTTCACGCTCGCCCAGCATATTACGCGCCGCCGTTTGGCCCTGCCGCTCAGCAACCACCCAATGCTCGACGCGTATGCCGGTATTGCTGCGAGGATCCGGCCAGCGCGCAATGTCGCCAGCCGCGAAAACGCCGGGCGCGCTGGTCTGCAAATAGGCATCGACCACCACGCCGCGATCCATGGCCAGACCGGCGCTTTCGGCAATTTCGATGCGCGGGCGAACACCAATTCCGGCAACGACGAGATCTGCCGGCAACGTATCGCCGCTACGTAGCTTCACGGATTTGCCGTCGATGGCGACCGCCAGGTCTTCGAGGTGGAAGACGACACCTTGCCCAACATGCAACGACTGAACGAAGGCCCCGAGTTGCGGACCTAGTATGCGCTCCATCGGCACCTTGTCGGGAGCCACCACGTGGACTTCGATGCCGCGCGTGCGCAGCGATGCGGCGACTTCAAGGCCGATGAAGCTGGCGCCCAGCACGACGGCGCGCTGGGCTGTCTTGGCTGCTTCTATGATCGCCCGGCAATCGGCAAGCGACCGCAGGATATGGACATGCGGCTGGTCAGCACCGGGGATGGACAGCCGGATCGGCTCGGCTCCAGTCGCAAGCAAAAGCCTGTCATAGGCAAGGGTTTCGCCATCTGCCAGATTGACCTCGTGCCCGCTCGGATCGATGCGGGCGACCGTCGCCTTCAGCCGCAGGTCGATGGCGTTCTTTGCGTAGAATTTCGCCGACCGCAGCGGCAGCCACTCTTCGGGTGCGCTGCCGGCGAGGTAGTCTTTCGATAGAACTCGGCCGGTCGACGGGTGGTGCCTCGTCGCTGCTCAGCATGATGATGCTGCCGCCGTAGTCCTGGCGGCGCAATGCATTGGCCGCGGCAAAGCCGGCTGCACCGCCACCGACAATAACGATCCGGTTCGGCAATGCGGCAGGCCCCTCAGCGCGCACCGCTTTGGCGGAGGCGGAAGCTTTCTTCTTCGACTGCACGAAGATCCGGCCGTCGCGTTCCTCCACGACCCAGCAGGTCAGCGGCGTAAAGGCAGGTGCACGGAGGGCCTCACCGGTGCGCAGGCTGAAGCAGGCGTGGTGCCAGGGACAGCGCACCGTGTCACCCACCATGAGTCCCTCCGCCAAGGGACCGCCATAATGGCTGCAGGTCGCGCCGACCGCGAACAACTCCGTGCCGTGGCGGGCCACCAGCACCGCATCCTCACCGACATGGCCGGCAATCATGCCGCCATCGGGCAGTTTGTCGACGGATATCCCGAGAGCTAAGTCGGGGCCGGTCGTGTTTGAATGGGATTCGCTCATGAAAACCTCGCTGCGGCCGCTTTGGCGTCACACGGTTAGATGCCACAAGCCACCAAAGGTTCCCCCAGAAGTCCCCTCCAGCTTGCTTCAGCGGCTCAGGAAAATTCTCAGCGTCATCCAATGATCGGCGACAAGCAAGCCAAAGGCTGCAAGAAAAGAGGTACCCGCATAAATACTTTGGTGGGGATCGGTCCGCGAGGCGCCGGTTCCGTATCTGCCCTCGATCAGGTGGAGTGAACTTCATCCGATTCTGCTTGGGGGGCCATCAGCCGAGATGGCCATTATGACGGCTATAAGGCGAGGGCGGAAGCGGGCTATTCGAGCTGTGACAGCCGCTCCTCACCCGCATGCAGACAGTCTCGATCGGCCCCTTCATCACCCGGATTCGCGGCCGACGTCGAATTGCGTGAGAGCCGCCAGTATGCGACGCTGGCCGGCAGCAGTGCTGTGCGATGGGGCAATCGGATTGTGTGCTCGACGCCCACGCGGGGCCGCGAGGGGGCCTTCGCCGCCTGATGTGGGATTCATTTTGATTGCCCGATTATGCCCGCACCTTCGGCAGCCCAAATCTCGCCCGCCCGCTGCGCAAAAAAATCTGACCAACTGGAACTCCGCTGAATTGGACATGCAACTTGATTCATGCCTTTGAAATCACGCGTCGGCTGCCAGGCCTCTTTCGCGCCATCATCTCTGTATAGCGCTCGAATACTTTCTCACTGGCATTGCAGCGCCTCGGCCGCGATGCCGCTTGATGGGGAGTTGCCGGCCAATGACGTGCTGTTGTGTGATCACCCGCTGGGTATTTGCGCTTGCTGTGCTCGGAGCCACAGGAGCGGGCGCGCAAGGCGTAATTTCGAAGCCGGACACGACAATCTCGCAGGAGGGATCCGGCCCACGCGCTGGGAACCTGCCTGACGCCTGCAAGCTGATGCTGCAATCCGATCTCGAGGCTCTGTTTCCCGGCAGGCCAATTTTAAGCAAGCCTCCCATGTTGAGCCCGGTCTATAAAGGCCCCCAATACCCGGAGGTCTGCACCTTTGAGATCAAACTTCCCAATCCCTTGTACAAGACGGACGACACAAAGCTGGCGTCGATCCACATCATAAGCTGGGGCGGGCAAACTGATGGCCCCAGCGGAACCGCGTCCAGCTTCGCCAACTACCGTGCAAGCGCAGAGCGGGCCGCGAGTGATCCAAAGCTTAAGATTCGCTGGGAGCTGCTCCCTGGCTTAGGGGATGAAGCTTTCGTGGAATACAGGGCCGGCCGTTATGAGGTAGTCGTGCGCAAGGGGGACCTGATCTTCATCGTCAACCTTGACGAGTACAACGCGCAATCGCAGCCCAATGCCATAGCTTTGGCGACGCAGGCCGCCAAGCGGTGGAAGATTGGAGTCGGCATGGTCGCGGCGGCCACGCCGATCACGGCAAATAGCACTGTCGACATTCCCGAGGATACGCGTGCGCCTTCGGTCGCCCCTCCCGAGAAATGGCCCGATGCCTGCGCCCTGCTAACGCCTGAAGATGTTCGCTCGGTGTTTGGCGACATGAAAATCGAAGGGCCACGAAAGATGCGGGGCCAAATCGAATTCATGTCGCGCGTCGACCGCACCGTCGAGTTGCCGAACCCAATTCGCTGCGAATATCAGGCCAATCGCACCGATCTCGTCAACGGGCAGCGCCAATATATCTTCCATTGGGTTGATCTGAAGGTTTCCAACGTAGCCGCGACGCCGGAATTATCGAGGAAATTTTATGATATGACCCGCAAGGGCGGCGACGCGAAAACAGAGGTCGGCGGTCTTGGCGACGAAGCCAGCATCAACATCATGAACGCCATGTATATCCGAAAAGGGCTGCTCACGGTTGAGCTCCACGTTGGTGGCGGCGGCCGCGATAAGGCGATCTACGACGACGCTACACGACGCCTCAAGGAGATCGCCAAATTGGTCGTGGCAAAATTTCCTTAGGCAGAGAGGGGCGAGGGTGGGGCCGCATACAAGAATCCAAACTTATTGCTGTCTTGATCTTCAGATGCATCTTTCGTGTCAGGCTGCGTCTTCCCACCTCGCTTCATGGCCAACTTCGGTAAGGATCTGCACGCGACGATGCTACCGACAGTCTAGCCGCAGGCAATATCGCGCGGAGATCGTAGGGATGACGGTACAGCCGGCAGCTTGAATAAACCGCCGTGCCAGGAGCCTACGTCGTCGATCCACATCTCCGCGCTATGCCGTGCGATGCTCTTTCTGCTGCCGGGGGAGACCCACGCCGAGGCCAGCGGAATGGCCTGTATCGAGGCCGGCATAGAAGCGCACGCGCCCTCGAACGCCACCCCGGGCGAGACCGGCTTAAGCATTTGTAATTTTTTTGGCAGGAGGGCTACGGCCTCAAGGGCCCTGAGACCCGTTCGGTTACGGCGTCCACCGGATCGCGCCTGCCTCTGATACGTCGAGCCCGCCGAGCTCCTGAGCTTTCTCGATGAAAGCACGGTGTGAGAAGAGCCTCAGCAATGTCTGAATTGGCGGGCGGAAGTAATCGCGCTGACGCGTCAAGAGGTCGAACCGCTCGACGGCGAGCGGAATGAAATCGACGCCGGCGGCTGCTGCGACGGCGCGGGTAGCAATGCCGCAATCGCCATGGCCGGCGCGGATCGCCTGGGCAATATCCGGGCCTGTGGCCGCATGATATGGCGACCTTAGATCGTCGGGCGACAGACCTTCTCGCCGCAGCAGGGCAAGCAGAAGCTGCTGCGCGCCGGCTCCTTCGGGCCGCATCACCACACGCGCTCCCCTCTTACTGGCGTCCTTCAGATCGTGAAGGAGCAGGGGATTGCCGGGCGCGACCAGCAAACCCTGCTCTCGCCGGGCGAAGCCGATCAGCACGGCATCATAGAGCGTCGGCTCGCGGCTGATGATGGAGGGATTGGCATCCAGATCGGGATCATCGAGATCATGGAAATGAATGGCCGCTGCGATCACGCGGCCGGCGAGGAAACGCTGATATCCCGCCTCGCTTCCCTCCGGCATGATCGCCAGGCCTGCCCGGCTCTCGGCGAGGGCCCATTGCAACAGGGGATCATGGCTGCCGCCGACGATGGGCGGCGGGTCGGCGGGAACCACGCCGTGGGGACGGGCCATTCCGGCGAGCAGCCAGCGATCCAGATCCGCGCGCGGAAAAAGCCATTTGCCCGTCACTTTGGTGCACGGAACCATCCGTTCGGCGACGAGCTCGTAAAGCTTGCGCTCCTTGAGGCGCAGATAGGCCGCAGCCTCCGCGGTGGTCAGCAACTCCATACCTGCGCTAGGGTGCATATTCATGTGCAAATTCTAATATTTGACTGAAACAGGATAAACACAAAAATAGGACTCTTAGAATGTGGACTGACCGGCATGTTTGATCTGCTTTTGTCCGGCGACCCAAGCTTCTTCGCGATCGTAGGGCTGTCGCTGTACGTCACAGGCCTTGCGACATTATTCGCGGGGTTGATCGGCATGCCTTTGGGGGCGTGGGTCGCCTTGACGCGCTTCCCGGGCCGGGACCCCCTAATCGTGATCCTGAACGGCTTCATGGGGCTCCCCCCGGTCGTTGCCGGCCTCGCCGTATATCTGCTGCTCTCCCGGTCCGGCCCGCTGGGCCTGTTCGGGCTGCTTTTCACGCCGACGGCGATGATCATTGTGCAGGTCGTGCTGATCACCCCCATAATCGCCGCACTGACGCGGCAGGTGATCGAGGATCTCTGGGCGGAATATCGCGATGAGCTGTCCGCCATGGGCGTGGGCCCGGCCGATCGGATCGTGACGCTGCTCTGGGATGCCCGCTTTTCTCTGGTGACCATCCTGCTGGCCGGCTTCGGACGCGCGGCGGCTGAGGTCGGTGCGGTAATCATTGTCGGCGGCAATATAGACGGCTTCACCCGCGTGATGACCACCACCATCGCTTTGGAGACCTCGAAAGGCAATCTGCCGCTCGCGGTTGGGCTTGGGGTGGTTCTCATAAGTCTCGTGATGATGATCAATGCCTTGGCATGGGGCGTTCGGCGCTGGTCCGAGCGCCATGCGGGATAAGGCAATGCGCGATCAGGCGAGCGATCTTCCGATCCGTTTCGAGCAGGTCGGCTTCGGTGTGCCCGGCACGCCGATTCTGACCGGCATCGACCTCGTACTTCCACCAGCGCCGTTATCGGTGCTGCTCGGTCCGAACGGATCGGGCAAGACGACATTGCTGAAGCTGGCCATGGGGCTCCTGCAGCCAACGCAGGGATGCATCACCTTCGCCGGCCGTCCGGTATCGGCCGGGCGGCGGCGGGCCTTCGTTTTTCAAAAGCCGGTCATGCTTCGGCGCTCCGTCGCCGGGAACGTCGCCTATGCGCTGAAGATGGCGGGCCTGCAGGCAACATCCGCCCGGGTGCAGCAGCTCCTGGAGCAGGTTGGGCTCGCAGGTTTGGACGAGCGCCCCGCGCGCCGCCTCTCCGGCGGCGAGCAGCAACGCCTGGCGCTGGCCCGTGCGCTGGCCCGTGATCCCGAGATCCTGTTCCTCGACGAGCCCACCGCCAGCCTCGATCCATACGCGACCAAAGGAGTTGAGGACATCATCGCACAAGCCGCCACGGCTAGCGTTACGGTCGTCATGACGACGCATGACCTCGGTCAGGCGCGCCGCCTCGGGGACAGGATTATCTTTCTCGCTAAGGGCAGGCTCTGCGAGGAAGCGCTGGTGTCCCGGTTCTTCGACGAGCCCCGCACGCCGGAGGCGCGGCTTTTTCTCGCCGGAGAGCTCGTTATCTAACCAAAAAGGAAAGCATCATGCTGACACGCCGTCTCATGCGCGCCGCCGTGCTCGGATTTGGGCTGCTGTGCGGTCTTTGGCCGGTGAATGCTCAGGACAAGTCCATCACCGTCGCGTCAACGACTTCGACGCAGGATTCAGGACTGTTCGGGGCCATCCTGCCGATGTTCAAGGCGAAGACTGGCATCGACGTGAAGGTCGTCGCGCAAGGGACCGGGCAGGCGCTCGATACGGCGCGGCGCGGCGATGCAGATGTGGTTTTCGTCCACGCCAAGCCTCAGGAGGATAAATTCGTCGCCGAAGGGTTCGGTGTGAAACGCTTCGACGTCATGTACAACGATTTCGTGCTGATCGGCCCGAAAGAGGACCCGGCCAAGGTGAAGGGCAAGGATATCATCGCCGCTCTCAAGGCAATCTACGAAACGCAATCTCCCTTCGTATCGCGAGGCGACAGATCCGGCACCCACACGGCCGAGTTGGCGCTTTGGAAAGCCGCCGGCCTCGACCCTGCCGCCGCAAAGCCGGCCTGGTATAAGGAGATCGGTCAGGGTATGGGCGCGGCACTCAACACGGCAAGCGCAATGAACGCTTACCTGCTAGCTGATCGCGGCACCTGGATTTCCTTCAAGAACAAAGGGGACCTGGAAATCGCCGTTGAGGGCGATAAGCGCCTGTTCAACCAGTATGGCGTTATTCTGGTGAACCCCGAAAAGTATCCTCACGTAAAGAAGGAGCTCGGGCAGGCCTTCATCGACTGGATTCTGTCGCCTGAAGGGCAAGGCGCCATCGCCGCGTACAAGATCGAGGGGCAGCAGCTCTTCTTTCCCAACGCGGTCGCCACGCAGTGACGAAAACGGCCAGCAAAATACCGGAACGCCTTTCGAGGCCGACTGCCGTTCACCCGTTATCGCAGCACGCACCCTGCTTGACGGGACCGGCATTCATCGCTCAAATTGAACGGGATCTACAGAGTTTCGCAACATAGCTAGGCGACTTTCCGGAGAGATAAGATCATGCGTGCATTCTTGCTGGCCGCTGTTACCGCCGCGGTGCTGGCCACGGGTACTGCTTTCGTCCTCGAGCGCTTTCAAGAGCCGACCGCCGTCGCCTTGACGACGTCTGGGGCGCGGATCGACCGTTAGGATTACTGTTGAAGCTTCCTCGCCGCGGATTTGCCCGGCTTCTGGGCTTAGCGGCTGCCGCACTGGTTGGATCTTCCGACCTCTCGGGAGCGCAGGATTTGCGGGGCCATGGCGGTCCCGTGCGCACGATTGCGGTCTCGCCTGATGGTAAAACCATCGTGACCGGCAGTTTCGACGAGAGCATCATCCGCTGGAATGCGGCCACCGGATCAGCGCTTGCCGTGTTGCGCGGGCATGCGGGTTCGGTGAACGCCGCTCTAATCCTGGAGAGCGGACGCCTTGCGACGGCTGGCCAGGATGGGCGTATCGTGCTTTGGAATCCCGATGGCACGCAGTCGGCGTCGCTCGAAGGGCATAGCGCGCCTGTTGTTTCACTGGCCCTTTCGCCCGATGGCCGGACAATCGCCTCGGCGGGTTGGGACCAGACGGTTCGCCTCTGGCCTCTAGATGGAGGTGAGCCCCGCGTGCTCGTCGGCCATACCGGTAACGTGAATGCGGTCGCATTCCTGCCGGAGGGCCGTGTGGTCAGCGCGGGCTATGACGGAACCATCCGCATTTGGCCGAAAGACGGCGCACCGCGGGTGCTTAGCTTTGCTGTTCCGTTCAGCGCTTTGGCCGTTTCGGCCGATGGCCAAATCCTTGCGGCCTCGGTGGATGGAAAAATCCGCTTCTTTTCGGGAGAAAACGCACCGGCGGCTGAAATAAATACCGGCGGAAAGCCCGTGGTTGCACTCACCGTCACCAAGGATGGTTTGCGCGCCGCCGCTGGAACCATAGATGGGCGCATCATCCTCATTGACCGTCGGTCGCGGCGGGTGATCACCGAAGTCACCGGGGCCGGGTCGCCCTTGTGGTCCCTAGCCTTCCTTCCCGATGGCAGCCAGATCCTCTCTGGCAGCGGCGACCGGGTGGTGCGGCGCTGGGACGGCGTTACGGGCGCGCCGCTCTCGAGGGATTTCACCCTTGCGCACGATGACGTTCCGCCGGAGTTAAAAAACGAACGCGGCGCCCAGGTTTTCACTGCCTGCGCCGCTTGCCATACCGTGACACGCGACGGTGGGCCGCGCGCCGGGCCGACGCTTCACGGCCTATTCGGGCGCCGCATCGCCACCGCACCCGGCTACCATTATTCCCCGGCATTGAAGAAGCTGGAAATTACCTGGACGCCGGAAACGGTCTCTAAGCTCTTCGAGATAGGGCCGAGTTCCTATACGCCCGGAACAAAGATGCCAAACCAGATCGTTTCCGCCCCCGACAGAGAAGCGCTGATTGCCTTTTTGATGAAAGCGACGAAGGACGCCCCTTGAGCGGGCATTGCGTCCCACGCGCCGGTCAGCTCAGGAAACAGGATCTTTTTCTCCGGCCTGTTGGCGCGCGCGCAGATAATCCTCGGTGGTCCGCACCGCAGGGCGTTCCGGCGCGCCATGCGGGTCGAAGCTCTCATTGATAACCGCCTCGACACGGCAGTCGTCACACATCTTGATCACCGCAATGCGCTTGGCATTTTCGCCAGAGAACATCCAATGCTTTCCTTCGAGCCTGGCCGTGATGCGCTCGATGGTGCTCTTCGTGCCGAACGCCTTGCCGCAGGAGATGCAGTGGAACGGTTCTTCCTCCTTGATGACCACAGGCGGGGCGGACCATGCAGCAAAATCGATGCGCGGCTCAAGCGCGATCACCTTTTCCGGACATGTCGATTGGCAGAGCCCGCATTGCACGCACAGATCCTCCGCGAAACGCAGCATCGGACGCTCTTCATGCGCCGTCAGCGCCGTTGTCGGGCAAGCCGAGACACAGGCGAGGCAGAGCGTGCAGCCCGCGACGTCCACCGCAAGACCGCCAAAGGGCGCTTGCGGCGGGAGGGCGATCCGATCGGTTTTTTGCGGCGAAGCGCGGTAAAGCTCGCCCATGACGAATTTCAGCAGGTTCCTGCCTGCGCCAAGCGGAAGGAACTGCGCCGTGCGCGTTAGGTTCACTCCCTTGCGGATATTGGCCAATGCATCGGCAAGCTGATCGGGATCGTCTGTTTCGATGGTGGCGCAAAGCCCTTCGCCATAGCCGAGACCAGCGAGCACGATATTGGCGTAGTTCACATTCCGATAGAGGGCACCAATGTCGTGCTTGGGTTTGGCTCTTGCCAGAAGGAGCAGAGCGGTAGCGCCGTAGGCGAAGCTGGCCGCGATCGCATCCAGGCCGATTTGCGTGACCTCGTTGACGCGAATAGGCAGGACATTTGCTGGCAGCCCAGCGCCGTAGCGAGCGAGTGCATCGATCAGCGCCTCGCCATGGTCGCCGTCGTGGATGAGGATCACTGGCTCGCGTCCACCCGCTTCCGAATAGGTCAGCAGCAGCGCACGCAGGCGCGACAAGAGCGTTGTGGATGGCGGATAATCATAGGTGGCCGCGCCGGTCGGGCAAACGGATGCGCAGGAACCGCACCCCATACAAAGCTCGGCGCTAATAGCGACGTGATCGCCGTTAGGACTTATCGCGGCCGCCGGGCATACCTCAAGACAACGGGTGCAGCCGGTGCGCCGCGAGCGGGAATGCGCGCATAAATGCTCCGTGTATTTCACGAAGCGCGGCTTATCGAACTCGCCGATCAGCTGCGATGCATCGAATATGGCTTTTTGCACCGCGGCCCTGTTGCCGGGATCCGCGCGGAGATAGCCCTGCCGCAGATCGGGAGCGGGGAACAGAGGTGTTGCGCCAGCCAGATCGAGGATGAGATCGCAGCGCGAGACGGCGCCATTCCGTGCCGGCCCGAAGACCAGATGGCCCCGCGAGGACGGGGCGGGTGCGGCATAGTCGTTGACGGTGATCTCGAAAGCGCCGAGATGACCGGCGGCCTTCACGACGGTTCCCTTGACCACAGGAAAATGCGCAATGCGGCGGGGCTGGACAGGCTGCTTACCGGTCAGCATGACCGTGACGTCCAGAATATCTCGCAGCATGTCGGCCGCGTCCAACGCGGCTTCGTCGCGGCCATAGATGAGAATGACGCCTTCGCTTTTCAGCGGAACGACGGCAGTGGGCGGCGTATTGACCGTGGCGGTAGCCAGCAGCGCGGCCATCTTCGCGCCGGAACGGTTGGCATCGGCGGACCACCCCGCCATTTCCCGTATATTGACGAAGGCGAGATGGTTGTGAAAACCAGCCTCGCTGGCGACCTCGTCAAACAGCGGCGCTTCTTGCGTGCAGCCGACGGTGAGTGGGCGCGCTTCGCCGAGCATTGCCTGAAAGAGGTCGAGTTCGGATCGGCAAAGGTGCTTGGCGTAGCGGAGCTCGCCGCCTTCGCAGCCGCGTGCGATGGTCTTCTCGTCCAGCGGCATCGAGTTTTCGCAGGAACATACGGCGACGATGCGATCAGCATCCGCCATGCTTGTCTCCTCGTTAGTCTGGGCCAGCAAACCTCGCTCGGATCATCTTAGCTTGCATGCATGTTCATTGAGCGCACATTATAGCATCCGGTTATGGTTCACAATCTCGCCAGTTTCGCCCGCCCGGCTGAAAGAGCGGATGATGGCAGCTAAGAAGCATCTCGGCGACGCAGGCCGTCCCGACCTGCCACCGGCATTCACCCTTATCACCGTTCGCGAAGCCGCGGACGCGTTCAAACATGCGGTGGCTCTGCGGGAGAAAACCGCCGGCAAGCTGGTGTGGGCCCGGCGTTTCCAGCTTGCGGAATTTGCCGTGGTGCTCGAGCCTGCCGAGCCCTTGGCCGAAGCCCGGCTGGTACTCTTTGCCGCGATGAACGCCCTTGCCGACACGCTTGCCGTGCATTGCCCTCCAGAGAAGCCGGTTGCGTTTTCCTGGCCGGACATGATCATGCTGGATATGGGCATTCTGGGCGGCGGCCGACTGGTCTGGAATGCGGAGTGCGGCGAGGGCGAAACGCCAGACTGGATGGTCTTTGGGGCGATGGTTCGCACTGCCGGGCATTACCGAACCGAACCGGGCGAATGGAAACGTGGCGTTGCGCTGGCGGAGGAAGGCATCTGGGACCTTGAACCGGCGGATATCGTCGAAGGGTTCGCGCGGCACCTCATGTCCGCCCTCTATAACTGGACCGAGTTCGGGCCTCGGCGTGAGATGTCGCGCTGGATGGACCGTCTGCAGCAAACCCCCGGACTGCCTGCCTCTTTGGACGAAGCAGGCAACCTTTGCGAAGGGGTGGGCGCCCGGCGGGAGAAGCGGCTCCTGATCGAAGCGTTGACCAAACCGTCCTGGCTGGATCCGCAAACACAGGAGCCATGGCTGTGAAACTGCCGCGCGCCATCCGCCTTGATCCATCGGACACATTCGTGTTCGATCGGGCGGCAGAGCCCGGTGAATGGGTGGTTTCCGGCGTGTTCATGTTCAACGGCCGCGACGTCGGTGCCCTCAAAGCCAAAGAAAAGGTAGCCTTCCGTTCGGGCTGGCTGGGGGTGCAGAGTTTCGGCTGGTCCACGCTGGCGATCGTTACAGAAATTACTTGGGACGAGCGCGAGACCGCGCTGCAAGCTCTCGCGAACCGGATCCATGACGTCTTCAGTGCGCCGAGCGTGGAAGCGGCGCGCGGTGCAGCCGAAGAGGAGCTCGCCTTCGCCGCTTCCCTTTGCGAGCATCCCGCCCACACGCTTCTGGCAGTGCAACGCACATTCGAGGACGGCGAAATCCACGAGCGGTTCCGCACCATCAGCCCGCGCGGAGATTTTGCCCAGGGCGGTTTTAAGGTCTTCTTCGCCGCAACCGAGGAGCCGGAGGAACCCGCTGAGGAGATCGATTTGGCCGGTTTGTCGAAAGAGCGACATCCCATGAAGGATTTCTGGCTATCCTCGGGCCACATCCTGTTGGAGCGCGGCGATCATGGCGGGCTGATCCTCACGGATGAGTTCCTGAAGGCCTATCTGGCGCGCCCGGAATTACTACCGCCTGAAGATGCCTGCGCGGCGGAGCGGGACATTCATGCACATCTGATGGAAGATCCGCGTACTCCTGTTGCGCCGGAAGCCATCACCGCTATCACCGACCCCGATGCGCGCGAAAACTGGGGAGTGATGCTCGACTTCCGCGACCGGCTCATTGCCGCGCCGACGCTGGAGGCGGCCTATGTGCGGCTCATCCGCGAGGGAATCAAACGGCTACCGCCTCTGTTCATCAATCAGCTCGCCCACATCATCATGAGAAATGCGCTAGAGGGCTGTGGCGATGCTTTCGTCGTTCGGGCGGGCGAGCTGTTTTACCGCCCCCAGCGCGTAGCGATCCAGGATGGCGCCGTGATGCTCGCGGATGCGGAGACGGTGGAGCGGCATGAGGCCGATGTCCATAGCTCGCCGCTGCTGCGGATGTTCAGCAACGACATCGCCAATCTCGATGTGCTGAGGAAGGAGAATGAGGCTGACTATTGGGGTCGCAGCGATGCGTTCGACATGGTTTTCGAGCTGAGCGGCTCGAATGGCGGTCGGCGCGCGCTGGCGATAGCGCTCGAGAAATGGATCAGGCAAATCCTCGGCTTTGAAGCGGAGATTGAACCACTGGAGCGCATAGAGGATAGCGATCTGCGCTGGAGCGTCGGACTCGACGCCGAAGCGACGCGCATAGGCAACGCCCTCTGGCGGCGGGAAATCATCGGCGATGACGATGTATCCCAAATCATTGCGATGTTTGCGATCAAACCCGATACGACGCTCCCATTTGCGCCGGAGGTCAGCGGAAGACCGGTATATCTGCTGATGGCGCACGATCAGGACAAATTTTTGCGCATGAAGCCACAAAATCTGGTCACCGGCTTGCCGCTTCACATGCCGCTGCTCACGACCTAGAGGAATGGTTCGATGACACAAGAGGACCTCACGGTCGGCGTCGTTGTGGAGCGCCGGGCTCTCGACAATCCTTGGATCGATCATGTCTGGCTGCCCTCTGCGATTTTGCCGGGCGCGCCAGCGGTGGCGGAATGGACGGCGCTGAGGGCGGATGGCGGCGTGAGCCAGTTCTACGCCGGCGCGCATGTCATCAGCTTCTTTTCGATCGAGACTGCAAATTACCGAGATAATCTCGCGAGCGGTTCACCGAAAATCTGGGTCTCGCTGCGCCGAGCGGACGGAGAGCCGCCGGTAAGAGTTATCGGGGTAACCGCCGACCCCGCCGAAGGTGAGGCCTTCACTGAGGCCGGCGACGACATTGTGGAAGCCGTCGCCATGCCGCCCGAGATCGCAGTACGGCTGGCCGGTTTCGTCGAAACCCATCATGTGGAGCGGAGCTTCCAGAAACGCCGGCGTGACAAAGCCGATCCCGAGGCGTTTTCCGCCAGGCCGGGAGGTGTACGCCGCGCAGGAGATGACAGCCATGAGTGATGGGGCGAGAGCTTTCTTAACCGGTGGTCGAAGCGCAAGTCGCTAGCCCGGACCAGGGCCGAAGAGCCGCGATCAGAGGCGGAGGAATTGCGACAAACCGGCGCGCCAAATGCCGAACCGGAAGAGGTTGCACTTGAAGACCTCCCGCCGATCGAAAGCATCGACGCCTCGACCGACCTGTCCCAGTGGCTGCGAAAACGCGTGCCCGACGCCTGGAGACAGGCGGCCCTGAAGCGGGCCTGGACGACCGACCCGGCAATCAGCCAGTTCACCGGCCTTGCGGAGAACGCCTGGGACTGGAATGCGCCGGATGGCGTCCCCGGTTTCGGTCCTCTGTCCCCCACCCACGATGTCACGCAGCTTCTCGGGCGAGTTATCGGCCGATCACCGGAAAGCGGTGCGCTGGAGGCAGAAAAAGCAGCAGCCACGACCGCTGAGTCTCCGCCGCGCGAAACGAGCGATTTAAGCCCGCCTCAGGCAAGTTTGCCCAAAGAAGCAACAGATGCACATTTTATAGACAAAAGTCTAATGCCAGACTCCCGTCCAGCCGAAAAAAATGATGATGAATCCGCGGCCAAGTGGCAGCAGCCGAGTAAACGACGCCGCGGAGGCGGCGCGCTGCCATCCTAAGTGTCTGCCGCTTAAACATTTTCCCGCACTTTAAAATAGGTCCAAATATGCTGGACAGGGTGATAACCTGAACCTATCATCCCTGAAGGTGCATACCTTTTGGATCGACTGCGTAGATTCCGCGGTCAGAGAGTGCACAAATTATGCGCGACCCAGGCTTGGAACACGTCATTCGAACTGCCGGCGGGGTGAGGGGGCTCTCAGGCTGCTCGGAATTTCTCAGCCTGCCATATCGAACTGGAAGCGCGTTCCCGCCGATCGGATTCTTCAGGTGGAGTCGGTCACCGGCATTCCCCGCTTCGTGATACGACCAGATCTTTATGGCGCAACGCCTATCGAACAAGCGCTCGATCCGATAGAGCAGGCGCGCGCTGATGAGTACGCCTTACTGGGCCTCCTTCTGTGGCGCGCGCCGGGCAAGGATTTACTGGCAGGTTTGTCTAGCATTAAAGGTAACGCCAGCCCCTTAGGCGTGGCCCATGTTCAGCGGCAAGGCAGCCACGGCCAC
>CAVYXF010000013.1:0-39196 GCA_963772335.1 uncultured Alphaproteobacteria bacterium
GGCCAAGCCGAAAAAGCCGGAGCCGAAGCCCAAACCGGAGGCCAAGCCCGAGCACGACAAGACGCCCTTCCGGGACCGCATTGCCGATCTGCTCAAAGACCCGGCGGAGGAGCCGTCAAAAGCGCAGCCGGCCCCGCATGCGCAGACCAAGCGCGACTTTGACGCCGACCGCATTGCGGCGCTCCTCAACCGCGATCCGAAGGCGGGCGATACCGCGGCGCAGGAAGGCCCGAAGGAGCCCTGGCACAAGCCGTCCAGCCTTGAAGAGCAGGCGATGGGCCTCAACCAGGCGGCGCCGCCCCGGAGCGCCCAAGGCGCGCCAGGCGGGCAGGATGATCGCATGTCGGCGAGCGAGATCGACTATTTCCGCTCGCAGATCTCGCGCTGCTGGACCCCGCCGACCGGTGGTCTGGGCGCCGAGGAAATCGTTGTCAAGCTGCGCATCGAGCTGAACAAGGATGGCACGCTGGTGCGCCCACCGCAGATCGCCAATGCCGGGGCTTCGCCCTTCTTCACTGCCGCTGCCGACAGCGCCATGCGCGCCGTGTTTCAGTGCCAGCCCTACACCATGCCGGCCGAGAAATACAGCCAATGGCGCGACATGTTGCTCAATTTCGATCCGAGACGAATGTATGGAGGCTAAGCTGATGCGCTGCATGCTGGCTGCGCTGCTCATTGCGGTAACTCTCAGTTCTGGGGCAGGGCCAGCGCGGGCGGTTGTCGAGGTTGACATCACCCAGGGCCAGATTCAGCCGGTGCCGATCGCCATCGCGCCGTTCCTCGGCGAGGGCAAGTTCGCCGCAGAAATCACCAACATCATCTCGTCCGATCTGGAAGGCTCGGGTCTGTTCAAGCCTGTCGATCAACAAGCCTTCATCGAGCGCATCGCCGATATCGATGCTTACCCGCGCTTCGAGAACTGGCGCCCGCTGAACGCCCAGGCGCTGGCGGTGGGCTCTGTCAGCGACGATGGCCACGGCAAGATCCAGGCGCGGTTCAGGCTATGGGACGTGTTTTCGGGCAAGCAACTGACCGGCGAGCAGTTTTCCATGTCGTCCGACAGCTGGCGCCGCGTCGGTCATATGATCGCCGACTCGATCTATCAGCGGCTGACCGGCGAGAAAGGCTATTTCGACACCCGCATCGTGTTCGTTGATGAGAGCGGCCCGAAGGACAAACGCGTCAAGCGGCTGGCGATGATGGACCAGGACGGTAAGAATTTGCAGGTTCTCACCAAAGGCCAGAACCTGGTGCTGACGCCGCGCTTTTCCCCCAACAACCAGGAGATCACCTTCACCTCTTACGAAAAGGGCCAGCCGCGCGTGATCCGCTATAGCCTGGTGAACGGCCGCCAGGAGATCGTGAGCGACCTGCCCGGCATGACCTTCGCTCCGCGCTTCTCTCCGGACGGCCAGCGCATCGTTATGAGCCTGCAGCAGGGCGGTAATTCCAACATCTACGAGATGGACCTGCGCACCCGCCAGACCGTGCGTCTTACCGCCACGAATGCGCTGGACACCGCGCCCTGCTACTCACCGGACGGGCGCCAGATCACCTTCGAGTCCGACCGTGACCACGCCCAGCAGATCTATGTGATGAACGCCGACGGCACCAGCCAGAGGCGCATCACCTATGGCGAGGGGAGCTATTCGACGCCGGTGTGGTCACCGCGCGGCGATCTCATCGCCTTCACCAAGCGCACATCAGGCAGCTTTCTCATCGGGGTGATCCGCCCCGACGGATCGGGGGAGCGGATTCTCACCGAAGGCTATCACAATGAAGGGCCGACCTGGGCGCCCAACGGGAGGGTAATCATGTTCTTCCGGGAAGCGCCGGGCGCGGAGGGCGGGGCGCATCTCTACACGATTGACCTCACCGGTTACAACGAGCGCCAAGTTACAACTCCGGCGTTTGCCTCCGACCCTGCATGGTCGCCGCTGCTCAATTAAGCAGCCTACCTCGAATTGCGCTCACAAGGGGCATGTAGGAGCCTTGTGCAGCAACGTTTTTCAGCGGCGAGAGCCGTTGAAATTCCGTGGCATTTTGGCATCTATAACTTCACAAAAAGAGAGCCGAATCCGGCTGTCTCCTTGATCAAAATCAGCGGGCTCGGTAGCTAATTAGGTGGGCGGCTGCGAGGCCGTTTAACCAGAGGAGAGAAGAAATGCAGGGTTTCAAAGGCGTCGTCATCGTTGCCACGATCATTGCCGCCGCGATTTCGCTCGGCGCTTGCCGCAAGGAACTGGAAGAGAGGCCGCTGAAGCTCGGCGCCGCTGACGTCATCGTCAACGTTCGCTAAGCCTGCTGCAGGCACCAGAAGAGGCAAGAGGCCTTCATTGGTTTCCAAACGCCGTGCGCCAGACTGTCGCTGGTGTTCACGGCGTTTACTTTTTCCTGCCGTTGCAGCAGGTTCCGGGGGGTAACTTTCGGCCGTTTGTCAAAAATTCACCATACCGGCGGCGAATATACGGCCTGTTAACGCTTTGTCTTGCAACGTCGAGGTGAGACACCCCAAGAAGGAGAATGCCATGACACGACCAACGTTCGCGCGGGGCGCCGCGATCGTGCTGATGGCGATTTTACTGACTGCGTGCTCGAAGACCCAGCCGAACAATTACGGATTGGGCGGCGGTGGCGGCAATGAAGGTCCGATCACACCTGGGTCGGAGCGGGAATTTGCGGTGAAAGTTGGCGATACCGTGCATTTCAGCACGGACTTGCCCGAGCTTAGCGCCGAAGCCCAGCAGATCCTGAACGGCCAGGCGCAGTGGCTGAGCCAGTACCCGAACTATGCGATCACTATCGAGGGCCATGCCGACGAGCGCGGCACGCGCGAATACAACATCGCGCTCGGCGCCCAGCGCGCAGCGACGGTGAAGCAGTTCCTTTCTCAGCGCGGCATCAATCCGGGCCGGGTGAGAACCATCTCCTATGGCCGGGAGCGGCCGGTGGCGGTGTGCTCGGACATCTCATGCTGGTCGCAGAATTGCCGCGCCGTCACGGTGCTCGGCCGCGGTGGCGGAGCCGTCGCGTCCTATTGAAGATGTGACGGCGATGCAGGGGTGAGCGGGTGCGAAACTGTGCAATTCCGCTCATTGGCCGCGCGAGGGGTAGCGACTGCCTGGTAACTTTGCTAAGACGGATTCATCAATCCAACGCGGCGAAGTTGTTTGTGAGAACCCATGTTGCGGTCCATTTTGGTTATTGCCGCCCTCCTCGGGCTGGGGTTTGCCACTCCGGCATGGGCACAGGGTGCGCCTGCTACCGCTGACGGCGGCGAGGAAAGACGGCTTCAGCGGCTCGAGGAGCAGATGGTCGATCTGAATGCCCAGATCGGCACCATCGAGTCCATGGCGCGCGGAGGCGCCGGCGGCGGTGCCCCCGTCAGCAGCAGCAGCGGCAACAGTTTTGGTGCCGGCGATGACGGCCGCATCGAGTTGCAGCTGCGCGCGCTTTCGACGCAGATGAACGATCTGATGCGGCGGCTCGAGCGGCTGGAGCAGCGCTTTGGTGCAGCCCCGCCCGCCGATGATGCGCCGCGCTACGGCGATGCCAGACCGCGCGGCGGCGACCGGCAAGGCCGCGGGCGCCCCGCAGAGCAGGGCACCGGCTTCAGCATTGGCGGCCTCGACGATCAGGGGGATGCCGGCAGCGATCGTTCAGATCAAGCTCCGCCTCCCTTGCAGCAGCGCGGCAGCGCTTCCTCCGGCGGCAATTATGCTTCGGACGCGCGGGGCGCCTACTCGTCCGACGCTCGCGGCGGCTACGCTTCCGACGCGCAGACCTCCAACCGTGGCGGCTGGGGGGCCGAATCTCAGCCGGTCGCGCCACCGGCCGTGCCGGCACCACGGGCCGATGCCGGCTCGGGCTTGCGCGTCGCTGCACTGACCTCACCGCAAGCGCAGTCGGCCTATGACCAGGCCTATACCGCCTATCAGCAGCAGAATTTTCGTGCCGCGAGTTCCGGTTTTGAGCAGTTCCTGCAGCGCTATCCCTCCGATCCGCTGGCGGGATCGGCGCAGTTCTGGCTGGGCGAGGCCGCTTTCTCGAGCGGAGACTATCGCAAGGCCGCCGATATGTACCTAAAGACCGCCACCAACTATCCCGACAACGAGAAGGGGGCGGAGAGCATGTTGAAGCTCGGCATCTCCTTGAAGCGTCTCGGCGAGAACGATGCCGCCTGCAGCACTTTCGCAGAACTTGGCAAGCGCTATCCCAATGCTTCGGCGCTCCTGCAGCGCGCGGACACAGAAAAGCGCCGCTCCAGCTGCTGATGACCGGCGGCGGCCAGCCCGGTTCGTTCGCGGCGCCCCTCGAAGGCTCCGATATCGATGCCCTGTTTGCCGGCTGGACCGCATTCCGGCATATCGCCATCGCTGTTTCCGGCGGCGCCGACAGCATGGCGCTCATGATTCTCGCCCGCAACTGGCGCGGCCGCGTTGAGCATCCCCCCGACCTCACCATCCTCACCGTCGATCATGGCCTGCGGCCCGAGGCCGCGGAGGAAGCGCAGTGGGTGAAGGAGCAAGCCGCCGCGCTCGGTCTGCCTCACCAGACCTTGGTCTGGACCGGACCGAAGCCGCGCAGCGATCTCCAGGCCGCCGCGCGCGTGGCCCGCTATAGCCTCATGCTCGGCACCTGCCACGCCGCCCGAATCGATGCGCTGGCGACGGCCCATACCGCGGAGGATCAGGCTGAGACCATGCTGATGCGACTGGCACGGGGCAGCGGCATCGACGGGCTAGCGGCAATCAGCTCGCTGTCGACACGGGACGGCATCGCCCTGCTTCGCCCGCTCCTCAATGTGCCGCGCGCGCGCCTTGAGGCCACGCTCCTGGAGCGGCACCAGATCTGGATCGAGGATCCCAGCAATTGCGACCGCCGCTTTGAGCGCGTGCGGCTTCGCGAGGCCCTGCGCACGGCAAAGACACTTCAGCTCACCCCGGAGAAGCTGGCCTTGTCGGCGCGCCGTCTCGATCGCGCAAGGCAGGCGCTAGACCGGCTGACCGCCGATTTCCTGCAGACCAATCTGCATATCCATCCCGCCGGCTATGGCGAGTTGGCGCTTGATGTGCTGTACGGCGCGCCCGATGAAATCGCCATTCGCGCCATTGGGCATCTTGCGGCGATCTTCGGGGGCGGACAGCGGCCCGTGCGGATGGCGCGTCTTGAGGATTTGTATGGCGCCCTCACGAAGGAGAAGGCCCGGACGGCCACGCTCGGCGGCTGCATATTTACGGTCCGCGGTGCCTTCCTGCGCGTTCTGCGCGAATTCGGGCGCATCGATCCGGCCGCCCAGGCGCTGCCGGAAGGCGGCACGATCGTTTGGGACGGCAGGTTTGCGGTGTCCGCACCCGGCCAGACGCGTATAAGCGTCACACCTCTCGGCCCACAAGGGGTGGCGGCACTGCGCAAAATGGCCGGGCGCATCGGTCTTCCCGCCCAGATCGCTCACAGCCTGCCGGGGCTTTGGTCTGGCGAGAATTTGGTTTTTGCGCCTTTCGCGGCATTTACTAAGGCACCCCCAAACTCTTGGCGAGGAGACGCAAGCGTGGTTTTCTTGGGCTCTGCGCCGCTTGGCGCACCGCCGCCGGGTGGCAGGAACGGCACTTTCGCAGATTAGTATTGATGCACAAACTTAGCTCTGTGCTATTAAATCAATGTTTTTCGCCATCGGTTATAACGCGGTCTGTCTCAGATCCGGAAAGCCTCGCCTTGGCAAAGAACCGGCCTACCATTATTTTATAGTACGAAGACGATGATCCGGGTCTCAGAGTTCTGCCCTTGGGGCTCAAGCCGCGCAAATCCCGGGTCGTTTGCGTAGAAGGATCTCATGAACTCGAATTTCCGCAATTTCGCGATCTGGATCATTATCGGCCTGCTTTTGGTGGCGCTGTTCAATCTGTTCCAGAATCCAGGCCGGCGGGCGCGCGCGAATGACGTCAGCTACTCGCAGTTTCTGACCGAGGTCGAGAATCGCAGCGTTCGCAGCGTGACCATCTCGGGCAATCAGCTGAGCGGCACCTACAATGACGGCCGCGTGTTCCAGACCGTCGCGCCAAACGACCCGCAACTCGTCGACCGCCTGCACACCAAGGGCGTCGGCATCTCGGTGAAGCCGAGCGAGGACGACGTGCCTTCCCTGCTGGGCGTCCTCGTCTCCTGGTTCCCGATGCTGCTGCTGATCGCCGTCTGGGTCTTCTTCATGCGCCAGATGCAGTCCGGCGGCGGCAGAGCCATGGGCTTCGGCAAGTCCAAGGCGAAGCTTTTGACCGAACGACAAGGGCGCGTCACCTTTGACGACGTCGCCGGGGTCGATGAGGCCAAGGAAGACTTGCAGGAGATCGTGGAATTCTTGCGCGACCCGCAGAAATTCCAGCGTCTCGGCGGGCGCATCCCACGCGGGGCGCTGCTGGTCGGCCCGCCCGGCACCGGCAAGACGCTGCTCGCCCGCGCCATCGCCGGCGAGGCCAACGTTCCGTTCTTCACCATCTCGGGCTCGGACTTCGTCGAAATGTTCGTCGGCGTCGGTGCTTCCCGTGTCCGCGACATGTTCGACCAGGCCAAGAAAAACGCGCCCTGCATCATCTTCATCGACGAAATCGATGCGGTCGGCCGTCATCGCGGCGCAGGGCTCGGTGGCGGCAATGACGAACGCGAGCAGACGCTGAACCAGCTCCTCGTTGAGATGGACGGCTTCGAATCAAACGAAGGTATCATCCTTATCGCCGCGACCAACCGCCCCGACGTCCTCGACCCGGCGCTGCTGCGCCCGGGCCGTTTCGACCGTCAGGTGGTGGTGCCCCGTCCCGATGTGGTTGGCCGCGAACGCATCCTGAAGGTGCACTCCCGCAAGGTGCCGCTGGCTCCCGACGTCGACCTGCGCACCATCGCCCGTGGTACGCCGGGCTTCTCGGGTGCCGACCTCGCCAACATCGTCAACGAGGCCGCGCTCCTGGCTGCACGCCGCTCCAAGCGGATCGTCACCCACGTCGAGTTCGAGGACGCCAAGGACAAGGTCATGATGGGCGCCGAGCGCCGGTCGATGGCCATGACCGAGGAAGAGAAGCGCCTCACCGCCTATCACGAGGGCGGGCATGCGCTGGTCGCGATGAAAGTGGTCGGCTCCGATCCGGTGCATAAGGCGACCATCATCCCGCGTGGCCGTGCGCTGGGCATGGTGATGCGTTTGCCGGAGCGCGATCAGCTCTCCCACACCCGCGAGAAGCTGAAGGCCGATATCTGCGTCGCCATGGGCGGCCGCGTCGCCGAGGAAATCGTCTTCGGCTATGACAAGGTCACCTCGGGCGCCTCGATGGACATCAAGATGGCGACTACGCTCGCCCGCGCGATGGTCACCCAGTTCGGCATGTCCGACAAGCTCGGGCCGCTCGCCTACGGCGACAATGAGGAGGAAGTGTTCCTCGGCCATTCCATCACGCGGACGCAGAACCTCTCGGATGACACGCAGAAGCTCGTCGACCAGGAAATCCATGGCATGGTGGACGCCGGCTACGCCCAGGCCCGGAGGATCATCGAGGACAATCTCGAGGAGCTTCATATCGTTGCCAAGGGCCTCTTGGAATACGAAACCCTTTCGGGTACGGAGATCCAGGATCTGCTGAACGGCAAGCCGCCAATGCGCGAGTTCACCGCCAAGGACGATAAGCCGCCACGGCCGACCTCTGCCGTTCCCACGGCCGGCAAGGGCCGCCGCTCGACCGAGCCGGACACCGGCGGAATGGAGCCGCAGCCGCTTTAAGCAGCTTTGGCAGCCAAGTTCAGAGCCGCGGGGCGACAAGCCCGGCGGCTCTTTTCTTTGGTGATGGTAAACAAGGTAATGCAGTCCTATTCACTTGACCGATGCGCCCAAGGCAAACGGAACTGACCGGCTCGCAACGCGCCAATATCGTCATCGGAAAAGCCAAGGCTCTCTCGCAACTGTTCGTTTGTCTGCTGCGTCAGATACCGGTGAATTTTTGACTTGGCGGCGTCTTCACGAGCGCTGATCAGCCTCCTCACGAGAGCGGACAGCTTTAACTCGGTCGGCACGTATCCATCGCGCGCTGGGTCGATCTTTTTATACGCGGTCATGCTCTTCTCCGTTGGAGATGTTGATTGACGGCAGCACCTCAATCGGCGAAGCGCCATCCTCTCGCGTCAGGACGCGTTCGTGTCACGATTGGCGGCCGTTCCTGACCACGGATTGGGTCTGGGAGCGATGAATACCGATGTCGGCGAGCGAGTGGTCGTCCAGCCGATGAAGCAGCGCCGTCATCTGTCTCCTGCGCTGCCAGCCATCAATCGCAGTCCATTGGGTTTTGATCACCGCGACCAATTTGGCAAGGCCAGGAATTGGCTTCCGCGCCGAACGCAATGATCCGGAATGATGGCTCGCCCGACTATTCGCCAGAGCAGTTTTCATCTGCATAATATTCTCCATAACGCTCATGATCAGGCCGTCTATGCTGCGCCGCAGCATCGTATGCTGCTCTGCAGCAAGGGGTGTTGATAAGCGCTCGGCAATGCGTTTGGTGTGATCTGCATCACAAAAATCAGGATTGGCTCAAAAAAAGCGCTGGCGGCCGATTCCCAGCCGTCGCGCCATGGAATCTGAGCCGCTTCTGGTGAATGGCTCGCCCATCGGTCAGTCGGAGTTGCAGGGCCTGGCGCCGCGGGTCTTAGGTTGGGGCGTCTCAGCGACGCAGATTTGCCGGAGGCGCTCGAACCGAACCTGTTGCAATCACGTGAGTGATCAAATCTCGTCGTCGAAGGGCGGCGATGCCAACTTCGTGCTAGCAGGGACTTGAAATCGCGCCCGATTGCGGGCCAGGTGTGCGGCAAGGATCCGAACCATCGCCGAAGGGCAACCATGACCACCATCCTTTCTCGCCCGAAGGAAAAGATCAAAATCCTGCTTCTGGAGGGCATTTCAGAAACCGCCGTCGCGGCTCTGAGCAGCGCCGGCTACACCAATGTCGATCTGCGCAAGAAGTCGCTCGAAGGCGAGGAGCTTCACGCCGCGCTGGACGGCGTCTCCATGCTGGGCATCCGCTCCCGAACGCAGCTCACGCCGCAGGTGCTCAACGGCCTGCGCTCTGTGATCGCGGTTGGCTGCTTTTCGGTCGGCACCAATCAGGTCGACCTGTGGACGGCGCGGGACATGGGCATCCCCGTTTTCAATGCGCCCTTCTCCAATACGCGCAGCGTTGCCGAGCTGACCATCGCCGAGATCGTCATGCTCTTGCGGCACATCTTCCCGAAATCGGCCGCCGCCCATCAGGGGGAGTGGCTGAAATCAGCGACCGGATCGCGTGAGGTGCGCGGCAAGACGCTTGGCATAATCGGCTATGGCAATATCGGCAGCCAGCTTTCCGGCCTCGCCGAGGCGATGGGCATGCATGTGATCTTCTATGATCCCAGCGACAGGCTGAACCGTGGCAATGTGCGGCCCGCCGAGACACTCGCCGCGCTCCTTGCCGAGAGCGATGTGGTCTCCCTCCACGTGCCGGAGACGCCGGAAACCAAAGGGCTGATCGGCGCCGCCGAGGTCCGGGCGATGAAGAAGGGCGCGTTGTTCATCAACAATGCGCGCGGCACGGTGTTCGACGACGAGGCGCTGGCGGCGGCGCTCAGGGACGGCCATCTCGCTGGCGCTGCGGTCGATGTATTCCCGATCGAGCCGACCGCCAATGACGAGCGCTTCGTCTCACCCTTGCAGGGCCTGCCCAACGTAATCCTGACACCGCATATCGGCGGCTCGACCGAGGAGGCGCAGGAGCGCATCGGCGGGGAGGTCGCGCGCAAGCTGATCGAATATTCCGATGTCGGCTCGACCATCGGTTCGGTGAACTTCCCGCAAGTGCAATTGCCGCAGCGCCCGACCGGCACGCGCTTTATCCAGGTGCACAAGAACCTGCCCGGTGAGATCAACCGGTTGAACGCGATCTTCGCTGGCCGCCAGATCAACATCGCCGCGCAATATTTCCAGACCGACGGCCAGATCGGCTATGTCGTGCTCGAGGCTGACGGCCCGGTCGAAGACGCGCAAGGCGTCCTGAAGGAGATCCGCACCCTGCCGGGCACGATCCGCGCGCGCATGCTCTATAGCCGGAGCTGAGACGCCAGCGCGCTATGCCGACTCGGGCGGCCATCACGCTGCCAAACGCAAAGCTGGCGTCTATAAGGTTTTCCCCGTGGAGAAGCGGCCGACCTGCCTTGCGGGCAGTGCGCGACGCAGATAGGCCGGGTTCAGGGTACGGGGAGAGGGGATGCCGGCGCTTTCTTAGCGCTTTCCTCCCCTGATTTGCCGAGTGCGCCCTCGCAACGCATCGACAAGCGAAGGTAACGGAATGGCATCTGCACTACCGGATTTCACAAGACTGACCAACCCGATCGATCTCACCGAGCAGATCGCGTCGATCAATGACTGGCCGTTCGAAAGGTCGGGCGACGACGAGCTCACCCTCGCGATCGCCGGTTCCTGGAGCGACTATCATGTGAGCCTCAACTGGCGTGACGACCTGGAGTCGCTGCATATCGCGTGCGCCTTCGACCTGAAAGTTCCCTATCCCCGCGTCGCCGAAGTCTACCGGCTGCTCGCCCAGATCAACGAGCAACTCTGGCTCGGGCATTTTGATCTGTGGTCGCATGAGGGCATCCTGCTCTATCGGCATGCGCTGATGCTGCACGGCGCCGAGCCGACGCCGATGCAGTGCGAGGCGATGCTTCAAGCTGCGCTCGATGCCTGCGAGCGCTATTATCAGGCCTTTCAGTTCGTCGTCTGGGCGGGCAGACGCGCCGAGGACGCCATCGCCACCGCGATGTTCGACACGGAAGGACAGGCATGACTTTAGAGCTGAGCGGCGCGGTTCTGCTCATCGGCGCTGGCCGTATGGGCGGCGCGCTGCTTAAGGGTTGGCTCGCCGGCGGACTGTCGCCGGAGCGGATTTTCGTTCAGGAGCCTTCGCCGCCCCCCGACATTGCGGCGGTGATCGCCGACGCCGGTATTCGCACCGGCGCGCCGCCTCAGATGGAGGCGCCCGCGCAGGTGATCCTGCTTGCGATCAAGCCACAGATGATGGATACAGTGCTGCCGGGCGTCGCGCCGCTTGCCGGGCCGGAAACGGTGGTGCTCTCCATCGCGGCAGGCACCAGCGTCGCCAATATCGCCCGGCATTTTGCGCCTCAGACCGCCATCGTCCGGGCGATGCCGAATACGCCTGCCGCTATCGGGCGCGGCATCACCGCGCTTTGCCCGGACGCGAACACCACACAGGAGCAACGAGCCGCCTGCGAGGCACTGCTCAAGGCCGGCGGCGAAACCGTCTGGGTGGAGAAGGAAGGGCTAATCGACGCGGTGACGGCGGTGTCGGGCTCGGGGCCGGCTTATGTGTTCCTGCTCGCCGAATGCCTCGCTGAAGCCGGCCGCGTGGCGGGGCTCGACGCCGATCTCGCGGCAAAGCTCGCCCGCGCCACCGTCTCTGGCGCTGGAGAACTCCTGCATCAGTCACCGCTTGGGGCGGATGAGCTGCGCCGCAACGTCACCTCCCCCGGCGGCACCACGCAGGCCGCGCTGCGCATTCTGATGGGGACCGGCGAGGCCGGAGCCGCGCAGCCCTTGCAAGCGCTGATGACCGAGGCGGTCGCTGCGGCGCTGCGCCGCGCCCGCGAACTGGCAGGCTGATCAGCCGCCAGCCGGCACCAGATAGTGCACGCTGAACAGCGCTTCTTGCCCTGTCCACACCGCCGCCGGCTCCCAGCCACCATCACGCGCGAGGGTCTGAAATTCCTCCACCATATATTTGTGCGAGTTCTCAGTGTGGATGGTCTCCGATTCCTGGAAATGGAAGCGCTCGCCGAGGATGGTAACGGTCTGAGCGGAGGTGGAGCGCAGATAGATCTCGATGCGGCCGGCCTCCTCATTATAGGTGGCGAGATGGGCGAAGCGGCTAAGGTCGAAATCGCCGCCCAGCTCGCGATTGATACGCGCTAGAATATTCGTGCTGAACGCTGCCGTCACGCCGCGCGCATCGTCATAGGCGCGGATCAGCGTCTGGGTGTCCTTCTTAAGGTCGGCACCGACGATGAAAGCCGAATTGTGCCCCAGAAGCGTGCGGGCACGGCGCAGGAAGGCGACGGCCTCGGCCCGCTCAAAATTGCCGATGGTCGAGCCCGGAAAGAAGCCAATGCGCTTGCCCGGCCGGAGCGTCGCCGGCAGCTTCAGTTCGGCGCTGAAATCGGCATGGATCGGCGCAACGTGCAGCGCCGGGAATTGCTTCGCCAGCCGTGCCACCGCCCCGGCCAGCGCTGCCTCGGAGATGTCGATCGGCACATAGGCGGCGAGATCGGGCAAAGCGCGCAGCAAAATGTCGGTCTTGCGGCTGGAACCTGAGCCAAACTCGATCAGGAGACCGCCCGGCCCGGCAAGTCGCGCAATCTCCCCCGCGTAGGTTTCGAGCAGCGCGATCTCAGCCCGCGTCGGGTAATATTCCGCAAGGCGCGTGATCTCTTCGAACAGCTCTGAGCCGCGCGCATCATAGAGGTAGCGGCAGGGCAGCGATTTCGGCTGACGGCTAAGGCCGTTCAGCACATCGCGGGCGAACGCGCTGTATCGGCGGTCGGGATCGGCCTTCGATGCAGCGCCCCTCATGCGGCGCTGTCATCGGCGAGCCGCAATCCGGTGAATTGCCAGCGCTGGTGGGGATAGAAAAAGTTGCGGTAGGTACGGCGTACATGCCCTTCAGGCGTGACACAGGAGCCGCCGCGCAGCACGAACTGGTTGCACATGAACTTGCCGTTATATTCGCCGACCGCGCCCTCTTGGGGTTTGAAGCCGGGGTAAGACAGATAGGCGCTTGCGGTCCATTCCCAGACATCGCCGAACATCTGCTGCAAGCCTTCGGTGTGGCGCTTGGCAGCCTGCGGCACAAGGCAGTCGGTGCCGAGCATGTTACCCTCGACAGGCAGGCTCGCCGAGGCCACCTCCCACTCAAACTCGGTCGGCAGACGCTTGCCGGCCCACCGGGCGAAAGCGTCAGCTTCGTAATAGCTGATATGCGTGACCGGCTGGGCCGGGTCGACGGGCTGGAGGCCGCGCAGCGTCATCTGGTGCCAGTCGCCGCCCTGCTTCTCCCAATAAAGCGGTGCCTCCCAGCCCTCGCGGCCCACCGTCGCCCAACCATCCGACAGCCAGAGCGTGGCGGTCGAATAACCACCGGCCGCCATAAATTCCAGCCACTCGCCATTGGTCACCAGCCGGTTTGCCAGCCGGAATGGCCGTAGGAGCTGCTGATGGCGCGGGCCTTCATTATCGTAGGCAAAGCCATCGCCGTCATGGCCCACCTCGAAAATGCCGCCGGGGAAAGCCAGCCATCCAATCTCGGCGGTGGTCTTGTGCGAATCGTCGCTCTCGAGCGGACGATAGGCCGGGCGGAGTGGATTGCCGGCAAACAGCGCGAGGCAATCGGTGAACATCAGCTCCTGATGCTGCTGCTCATGATGGATGCCGAGTTCGATCAGCGCCAATGCCTCCGGCGCCGGGCCATTGCCGCCGCGATCGAAAAAATTGTCGAGTGAGCGGTCGATATGACGCCGATAGGTCATGACCTCGTCATGGGTCGGACGCGTCAGCAACGAACGCTTCGGACGGGGGTGGCGGGGCCCGGCATTTTCATAGTAGGAATTGAAGCAGTAGTTGAACCGGTCGTCATAGGCGCGATAGGCCGGGTCGTGCGGCTTGAGCACCAGCTCCTCGAAGAACCAGGTGGTATGCGCGAGGTGCCATTTGGTCGGGCTGGCGTCCTCCATTGCCTGAACGATCTGGTCTTCCTCGGTCAGTGGCTCGGCAATGCGCAGCGACATCGCCCGAGTCTGGGCAAGTCTGCCGCGCAGACTCGAGGCTAAATGATCGGGGGAGGGGAGGACGAAATCGTCCAGTGGCATGGCGGTTACTCACCTGCAATCATGAATGAAAGCAAACAACAACCACAGGTATTTGTTCCAGGAAAGGCACGCTTTCGCGAGGATGCGGGCCATGCCGATCACGGTGGTTTGAACGGCTTCGAGGGCGGAGGGAACCCCGTCCTGATCCTTGGGACCGGCGCATGGCACGCCGCGGCTCTCGATATTGCGCGCGGGGCGAGCCGCTATCTACGCGCGCTCGGCTGCGCCGTAGTGGCCGAGCTGCCGCTGGCCGATGGGCGCCGCGCCGATCTTATGGCGCTATGTCCGCGCGGCGGTATCACGATCCTCGAGGTGAAGTCCTGCCTCGCCGATTTCCGTGCCGACCATAAATGGGAAGACTACCGGCAGTGGTGCGACCACTTCTATTTCGCCGTCGATGCGGCCTTCCCGCAGGAGCATATCCCAGACGATTGCGGGCTGATCGTCGCCGACCGGTTCGATGCCGAAGCCCTGCGCGAGCCCCCCGAACATCGCCTCGATGCGGCGCGGCGTAAGGCGGTGACGCTGCGCTTTGCCCGCTGCGCCGCCTTCCGCCTGCACGGCGCGGATGATCCGGATGTGTGGTGAGACGAAGTCGCGGCTTTGCGCCAGCAGGAGAGGGCGCTCTCCCTGTTTGTTTGGCGCGATATACAGCGGATGTGATCACGCTCAACTCCGCCGCTCCCGGATCAGCCCCTCCTGCGCTACCGACGCCACCAGCACCCCGTCGCGGCTGAAAATGCTGCCGCGCGACAAGCCGCGCGCGCCTTCCGCCGACGGGCTATCCTGGACGTAGAGCATCCACTCATCGGCGCGGAAATCGCGGTGAATCCACAGGCTGTGGTCGAGGCTCGCCAGCATCAGCTTCGGGTCGAACAGCAGCCGGCCATGGGGAATGAGCGCCGCATCGAGGAGGCTGAAATCTGAGGCATAGGCCAGCACGCATTGGTGCAACTGAATGTCGTCCGGCAGCCGGCCATTGGCCTTGAACCAGATGTATTAAATCGGCGGGCGCTTCTCAGGCGAGAGATACCGGCTGATATCCACCGGGCGCAGCTCGATCGGGCGCTCGCGCTCCCAATAGATGCGCATCGCCTCCGGGAGCTTGGGCAAGAGGCGCGCCTTCAGCTCCTCCTCACTCGGCAGGCTCTCGGGATCGGGGACTTTGGGCATCTCGATCTGATGCGAGAAGCCCGGTTCGGCCTTGTGGAACGAGGCGGACATGGCAAAGATCGCCTGGCCGTGCTGGATTGCCTTAACCCGCCGTGTGGTAAAGCTCGAGCCGTCGCGGATGCGCTCTACCTCGTAGATGATCGGCACTTTCGGGTCGCCGGCGAGCAGGAAATAGGCATGCAGGGAATGGGCGAGCCGGTTGTCGACAGTACGCGCCGCCGCGACCAGCGCCTGCCCGATCACCTGTCCGCCGAATACACGCTGCCAGCTGTTCTGCGGACTGCGGCCGCGAAACAGGTTTACCTCGAGCGGCTCGAGGTCGAGAATGGAGATGAGCGCTTCGATCGGAAATGACATGAAGGTTTCCGTGGGGAGGGGGTGGATTCAACGCGGATCCAACTCAGCCGTCAGGTGGCCGGCTCTGTCAAGCGTGATGCCAGCCAGGCGGACGGCGGTGCAGCTTGACGGTGCAGCGGAATAACGCCCTGGGGAAAATATGGCGAACGAGAAATTCGATCTTGTTATTGGCGGCGGCAGCTTTGTCGGGCTAGCGCTAGCGCTTGGTCTGGCCAAATCCGCGCCTGGGAGCTTTCGCATAGCCCTCGTCGAGCGCATGCCGCCCGTGGAAGCCCGGCAAGGCGCATTCGACGGCCGGGCCGTTGCACTGACCGCCGCGGCCAAGGCGCTCTTGGAGGCGATCGATGTGTGGCCAGAAATTGCCGCAGATGCTGAGCCTGTCACCGCCATCGACATCACCGATAGCGCCCTGGAAATGCCGCTGCGTGCGGTGCTGTTACATTTTGAGCCCACGGAGGAAGGCGGGCCGAGCGCCTTCATCACCGAGAATGCGCGTCTGCGGCACGCACTTCTCGCGGCGGCGGAAAGCTGCCCCGATCTGACGCTGCTGGCGCCGGACAGCATCACCGCGCTGGACGTATCTCCGGCGATTGCAACGGTCACACTCGCGAGCGGCGCTACGCTGAGTGCGCCCCTCGTCGTCGCCGCCGACGGGCAGAATTCCGCGCTGCGCGACATGGCCGGCATCAAGACCGTGCGCTGGACCTCCGAACAAGTGGCCATCACCGGCACGGTTGGGCATGAGAAGCCGCATGGCGGGCGCGCGGTGCAGCATTTCCTCCCCTCCGGGCCGTTTGCCATCCTGCCGATGACCGGCAAGCGCTCCTCCATCGTGTGGACCGAGCGCGCGGATGAAGCGCAGCGCATCATGGCCCTCGACGAAGCCGGCATGATTGCCGAAATCGAGAAGCGGGCCGGCGGCAAGCTTGGGGCGATAACGCTGCCGGCAAGGCTCGCCTCCTATCCGCTGACAATGACTATGGCGCGCGCCTTCGCCGCGCCGCGCATCGCTCTTGCGGGAGATGCCGCGCATGCTTTGCACTGGATCGCGGGGCAGGGCCTCAATCATGGATTGAAGGATGCAGCCGCGCTCGCCGAAGTGCTGGTCGATGCGGCGCGCCTCGGTCTCGATATCGGGGATATCGCCGTGCTGCGCCGCTATGAGCGCTGGCGCCGCTTCGACAGCGCCACCTCGGCAGCAAGTGGGGCCGCGCTGAACCTCCTCTTCTCCAATGCGAGCACGCCGGTGCGGATGATCCGGCAATTCGGCCTTGGCATGGTGGATCGCCTGCCGCCGCTTAAATCGGTCCTGATGCGTGAGGCCGCTGGGCTGACCGGAACCCTGCCGAAGCTGCTGCAGGGCCGTCTCGCCTAGCAGGCTATAAAGCCGAACAGCTCGTCTAATATCCGGGAAGGCGCATACGGTTCTCGATCAAGCGCAAGAGGATGGTCAGCGCGGCCGACAGGACGAGATAGAGGACTGCAGCGTAGACGAAGATGTCGAGGCTGTAGCTCCGCGCAAATATCGTCCGCGTCTGGCCCATCAGGTCGAGCACGGTGATGGTCGAGACGAGAGCGCTGCCTTTCATCAGCAATACCACCTCATTGCTGTAGGCCGGCCAGGCAATCCGCAGAGCCTGCGGCAGCACAATACGCCGCATCATCGTCGACCAGCTCATGCCTGTGGCAATTGCCGCCTCGAGCTGTCCATGCGGGACGTTGACGATGCCGCCGCGGAAAATCTCGGCGGCATAGGCGGATGTGTTGATAGTCAGCACCGCCAGGCCGACGGAATAGGCGTCGCGGAAGAGCGGCCAGAGGGGCCCGAGGTACTCCGCGCCGAGCGCACCGAACCCATAATAGAATACCCACAGCTGCACCAAGAGGGGCGTTCCGCGAAACACATAGCTATAGGCATAGGAGAGGTTGGATAGCACGGCCGAGCGCGACGTGCGTGCCAAGGCCAGCAGGATAGCGAGTGTAAAGCCGAGCAGAGTGGAAACAACGACAAGCTCGATGGTGACGAAGAAGCCGTCGAAAAAGCGGCCGCAGGAGTCGGCGAACAGCGCTGGCGATACCGGCTTGAGTGCGGCGCAGACCAAATCCGATGCCCAGATCTTTGCGTCGAGATAGAAGCTCATCGCGGCACGCCCGCCATGCCGCGCCTGGCGCGCTGCTCGAGCCCCGTGCGGGCGGCATCGGACAGCCCGGTGAGCACCAGATAGATAGCGCCCGCGGCGAGATAGAAGGTCAGCGGCGCGCGCGTCGACTCGCTCGCGATCTTTGCCTGGCGCAGGAGATCATCGACGGCGATGACGGCTGCGAGCGAAGTATCCTTCAAGAGCACCATCCAGAGATTGCCAAGGCCGGGGATGGCGAAGCGCCACATCTGCGGCAGGCGGATGCGGTTGAAGACCTGCCAGTTCGACATACCGCAGGCGATCGCTGCCTCGATCTGTCCGGTCGGGACGGCAAGGTAAGCCCCGCGGAACACCTCCGCGGCATAGGCACTGAAAATCGCGGCAAGCCCGATCACAGCGGCGAGAAAGCGCGGCATCTCGAAAGTGATGGTGAGCCCGATGCCGGTCAGTACCGTCTGGACGGCCCGCTCGCTGCCGAAATAGAACAGAAGAAGGATCAGAAATTCAGGCGTTGCCCGGATGAAGGCAGTGTAGAGCTCGCCGATATAGCGCACCCAGCGATAGCCGGAGAGTTTGAGAGCGGATAAGAGGAGGCCGAGAGCAAGGCCGAGCGCCAGCGCGCAGATCGCAAGCTGGAGCGTAATCAGCGTGCCGCGCATCAGCTCGTCGCCCCAGCCACTGTCGCCGAAGTTCAGCAGTCCGAGATTCCCCATCCGCTCCCCTCATCGCGAGCTTCTGCCCAGAATAGCAAAAATGCCGCGCGGGGGTGCGTCCCGCACGGCATCAGCGGTTTCGTGAGCGCCCTCGCCGGCCATCAATAAATGTCGAACGGGAAGTATTTGGCGTTGATCTTGGCGTAAGTGCCGTTATCGCGAATGGTCTTCAAGGCCTTGTTGAGGGCGCTCTTGAGCTCGGTATCACCCTTGCGTATGGCAATGCCGATCTTGTCGTTGAGGTCGATCTTGTCGCCGACGAACTCGTAATTCGGCTTGTCTTTTAGCCAGTCGAAGGCTGGATAGACATCGGACACGAGCGCATCGAGGCGGCCCGCTTCGAGATCGCTATAGGCGGCGGTCTGAGTGTCATAGAGCTTCACCGTAGAGGTGCGGCCCAGCTTGTCCTCGGAATAGGTGGAAGCGAGCGTCGAGCGCTGCGCACCGACCGTCTTGCCCTTCAGACTGTCCGGGCCGGTGATGCCGGAGCCCTTCTTCGTAACGACGCGCAGATAGTTGGAATAATAGGGGTTGGTGAAGTCGACCTTCTGCTTGCGTTCATCGGTGATAGACATGGATGCCGCGATGGCGTCGTATTTCTTCGCCTCGAGGCCCGGAATGATGCCGTCCCAATCCTGGGCGACGATGTCACACTTGGCCTTCATCTCATCGCACAGCGCCTTGGCGATATCGACGTCGAAGCCGATCAGCGCACCGCTTGCGTCCTTAGCGTTGAACGGGGGATAAGCGCCTTCCGTTGCGATCTTGATGGTCTTGTCCTGCGCCTGCGCCGGACCGCCGGCAACCATAGCGAGGGCGATGAGGGATGCAAAAATCAGCTCTTTCATCATACGCATGGGAAAAAACCCTTTTCTGCGGTGGTTAGAGGGGCAGGCGGGTTTGGGACGTCATCATTGAATGATATTGGACAGGAATTTCTGGCAGGCTTCGGTCTGGGGCATGCGGAACAGTTCCACTGGCGTGCCCTCCTCCGCGATCCTTCCTTGGTGGAGAAAAATAACTTTATTTGAGACTTCGCGCACGAAACTCATTTCGTGGCTGACCACGACCATGGTGCGGCCTTCCTCCGCCAGATCACGCATGACCTTGAGCACCTCGCCGACGAGCTCGGGGTCGAGGGCCGAGGTCGGCTCATCGAACAGCAGAATTTTCGGCTCCATGGCAAGCGCCCGGGCGATCGCGGCGCGCTGCTGCTGTCCGCCAGAGAGCTCTGCGGGATAATTGTTGCGTTTCTCGGCAATTCCGACGCGGGCGAGCAGCGTTTCGGCCTTCTCGCGCGTTTCGGCCTTCGGCGCGCCCAGGACGTAAATCGGCCCTTCCATGACGTTCTCGATGATGGTCTTGTGCGACCAGAGATTGAAATTCTGGAACACCATGGCGAGCCGCGCCCGCATCAGCCGCACCGCCTTGTGGTCGCGGATGCGGCGGGGCCGCGCGTCATCGCTCGAGAGTGGCAGGCGGATCCCGTCGATCCAGACGTCGCCGTGATCGGGGATGGCCAGCAGATTGATGCAGCGAAGCAGCGTGCTCTTGCCGGAGCCGGAGGCCCCGATCAGCGAGACCACCTCATGTTGTGCGGCTTCGAACGAAACGCCCCTAAGCACTTCGAGATCGCCATAGCGCTTGTGGATCTGCTGTACGCTCAAATAGGGCTGGAAGGGATCGGTGGGCGGCGATCGCTCCGGCACAGCATCCATGATGCGGTCTCTCGGCGGAAAATCGGCTGGCGATAAGTGTTTTGTGCTCGCCTTGACGCTAGCGTCAGTTCACCAACACCGCAAGTTTTTCGCGCGCGGTCGCGGTGCGTTGGCCAATTCCGGCGCGTTAGAGGCGGAGGCCCTTGGCTGGTATGGCTGGCGATACCCCGATCTTTGGGCCGCCGGGGGACGCTTACGCGCGGGAATAGCTTTGCCGATTCCCGCGCATTGTCGTGATCTCATGAGGCGGCGATGCCGTGATTGTTACGGTCGGACATCCAACCGGCAAGCCGGCATAGCTGCAGCCATTCCTCCTGGGAAAGCCAGACGGGTTCCTGGTCGGGGTTGCTGCTGTTGGATACGCGGTACCCGTCAGCAGTAGGCTCTATAGCATCGAACTGGATGCAGAGCGCTTCGCGGATCTTGTTCATGCATTATGGAATACCTGCCGCTGCATGAATCGGAGATGAAGGACGAATAGCCGGCTTGCCGCAGGTGCAAGGGACCGAACCCGTTTTCCACAGGATTTGCGCGCCCGCTGCGGCGCGGACTTAGAGGCCTATTTCAGCAGCGGGGCGCCGCTTGTGTCTACGCCGGCGCCTTTGCTTGAGATAGAGCCCGGCTCGCTTGAACCCGCTCATATCTTCCCAATTCATTCGAGTCCAAGGGCGGGTGTCAGCTTGGCGGCATCGGCGCTGAGCGTCTTCAACGCGGTTTCGGTGGCCACACTGTCAGTCCCATTCAGTGCATCATCGAGCGCTGCGAAGTCGGCTTTGAGCTGGGCGTCCAGCGCACCGTCGGCTTTGGCAAGCAGCGGTCGCAGCAGGTCGATCACACGGCGCACGCCCTCGAGCACGACTTTCCTGTCGAGGGATGGATCGGCCTTCGGAAGATCGGTAAGGGTGCTGGCGGCGCCTTTTACCATCGCGGTGGCAGAGAACTTCGAGGTCGCGACTCGCCCCTGCAGTGCTTTGGCGCCGCCCTGGAATCGCTGGATTTGCTTCGCCAAATCCGCGGGAACGCGACTGGACGCAAGCTCGGTGCGCAGCTTCGTCGCAAGAGCGATGAAGGCGGCGGTTGCGTCGCAGCCGGCAAAGGCCGGGCGCATCCGGTCGAAATGGCTTTGAGCAACGGCCAGTGTTTCGCCGGCTTTCGTCTTGTCGCTGGAGTTCAGGGCCCAGCTCAGCTGATCAGCCGCTTTGACGAGACCGTTCGCCTCGCCGATCAGATAAACGCGGTATTCCGCAGCAGGGCCGATCAGCGCGACCGCATTGGGTCGGACCGGCGCCATGGGCGCACCCGTACCGGTGACGATCAGCTTGCCCTGTGGATTGCTGAGCAGGCCGCAGGTCATGAGGTATTCGCCCGGCTCCAATGAGGTGGTCATCTTCTTCTCGGAGCCGGGCGCGATGTTTTCGCGCTCGTCGACCACCATGACCCCGCTCAGGATTTCCCATTCCGTCGCGCGGGGGCTTTTGTTGATGATCTGGAAGGTGGTCTTGCCGGCCGGTACAGTCAGCTGGGCTGGCTCGCAGCCCTTCGCCGTGACGGTCACGGTCACGGACTCATTCGCAGCGAAAGCGCCGTAAGGCGCGATCAGGATGGTGACGGTGGCTAGCCAGTATTTCATGCGTGCGCCTTCGGTAATGGGGGCATTGCCCCGGGCCGGAAGGAGACGGTCAAGGCGGAGTTAATCGAGCCGTGCAGTGGCGCTTTGATCGAGCATGCGGCCTGCCTCATCGAGGAACACCATGCCGGTGAGGATGTCCACCGCTATGGCCTCGGAGACTCTTCCTGTCCAGGAATTTTGCTTAAATTGCGACCGCTTCGGTGAGGCTATGCGATCAAACAAGAAGGGCCAATGGCGCCCCGTAGGGGTTATTCCATCCACTTTGTAAGATACTGCTTGAGCATGAAAATTTGCGCTGCATTTCCCAAACTTTGGGTCAGGTTTGAGAATTTTCGTTCCCGTCCTGTTTCCCAGACCCCTGATCGCGGATTGTGCCAGCCGCTCAGGCGCCTTGCTCAGATCGGCTTCGGCCCCGGGAGGCAAAGCGACATGAGCAGGAAACCGCCGAGCCGAAAACGAAACGGCAGGCACAAGCTACTTTATCGGAGCGGTCTGCTCAGGTTTCGATCCCTATGCGGCGTAATGGTTCGGCGTGTGGAGACGAAATCAGTTTCGCGTGACGAGCTACTTCGGACCAACAATCGTTTTAGACGACCCCTCGGGAGCGGGCTGCATTGCGGGCGGTGTTTCTCCCTGAGGGCTTCGCGCAGGTGCCCCTCCAGTTCCCGTTTCCAGAGGGCCCGTCTCGCCTTGTGGCGTCTTGCTTGTCTCGGGCGATAGCACGGTCCGGCCAGTGCTATATTGGGAATCCTGGTCCGAATTTTGCTTAGGAGGCGTCTGCGCTGCAACGTTTCCAGCAAATAGGGCCAGAGAGAGAATAGCGGTCATGATGCGCATTAGATTGTCCCCTATATCGGTAGTACCGCAACAGACGAATCTCATTTTCGTTCCCTGGTCCCACCGCGGAATTGGCTCAAGAGAACTCTGTAACATTGCAATGCGCTTGATTTCATGGAGGTGGCGGAAGAGAGCGGGAGTTGAACCCACTGAGAGCTGCCAAGCAGCCCCCACCTGGTCCTACAGGTCAGCCGCGCCACCGGATGCGCATCTCCTCCTCGCCAGAATACCACCGCCGCAGCAACCCACGTCTGCAATACCTTGGGACGTTGCTTATGGCCACAGTATTACCACCCGAACTTTTGGGATTGTCAGTGAGTTTCTGGCGCTATAGCCCTGGTATGATCTCGCCGCAGTTGAGGTGTGCGGTAGGCGGGCACGACAGGCGCGCCGCGCCTCTTATCAATTCATCATTCTGCGGCCGCCGGCGCCGGCTGCGTGCCTTTCGCCAGTTCCTTCTCGGCCCAGAGGCTGTGATGCTCCTTGGCCCAATTCACATCAACTTCGCCGGTTCCCATCGCATCAAAGGCCCCTTCCATCCCGACAGTGCCGATATAGATGTGCGCAAAGATGATGGCGATCAGCACCACGCCGCCGATGCTGTGCACGATTTGGGCAAGCTGCATACCGGCGATCGTCGTGGTGTAGAAGGGGAACATCAGCACGTAGCCTGAGGCCGCGATAACGCCGCCTACGAGAATGACGCTCCAGAAAATGAACTTCTGACCGAAGTTGAATTTGCCGGCGGCTGGGTGCTTGTGACCGACAATGCCACCGCCCTCAGAAATCCACTTCAGATCAGTCGCACTCGGGAGATTGTCCTTGACCCAGATCAAGAGCATGAAAACCAGGCCAACCGTGAAGGGCACGCTCAGGTAGTTGTGCGTGTATTTCGCCCATTGTGACAAAGTCGCGAAGGTGCTTTCGCCGATCAGCGAAGGCAGCAGCGTCTTGCCGAATACGACATTCAATCCAGACAGGGCGAGAAAGATAAAGCTGATAGCCGTCAGCCAATGGACAAAGCGGGAAATGCCACCAAACCGGACGATCGTTCTGCCGGAAAACCCACTTTCAAGGCGAACCTTGCCGCGCAGGAGATAGAAGAGCAGCAGCACTGCGAGCATGCCCAGAAGAACGTAGCCGCCATAGGTCGGCAGCGTGCTCTGATTGAACTGGCGCCATTCGCGTCCCTCGGGCTGGATGAGCGTTGCCGCTCGTTTATCGGGAATGGAGACGCGGCCTGTCACCCGGTCGAGTTCGCGAAGAAGCTGCTGCTCCTGCACGGAGCTTGCGGTCGGGTTGACAGATTGCGGTTGGTCGGACTGGGCCTGGGCTGCGAAAGTGGCCCCCATTAGCACCAGCCATGTCATCGCGGCGATACGCCCGAATAAACTCCAATCCCTGAACACGATTTCCTCCAATCCTTTTTTTAGCGCGCCAGTCCTTTCCCGAGAGGCGCATTGCCCTCGCAGCATTACACCGTGATGTTTTCCTTGTAGGCGGTCTGCCAACCCCAAGCACCCGAACCGTATCCGCGTTTCAGCACACGTTCCTTGTAAATCTTCGCGATCATCTCGCCATCGCCGGCGAGAAGCGATTTGGTGGAGCACATTTCGGCGCAGAGCGGCAGCTTGCCTTCCGCTAGTCGGTTGCGGCCGTATTTGGTGAATTCTGCTTCGCTGAAGTCGGCTTCCGGGCCGCCGGCGCAATAGGTGCATTTGTCCATTTTGCCGCGCGATCCGAAATTGCCGACCCGCGGATATTGCGGCGCGCCGAAGGGACAGGCGTAGAAGCAGTAGCCGCAGCCGATACATAGATCCTTGGAATGCAGCACGACTCCGTCAGCAGTAGTGAAAAAGCAATTCACCGGGCAAACAGCGGCACAGGGCGCATCGGTGCAATGCATGCAGGCCATGGAAACCGAGCGCTCGCCCGGTTTGCCGTCGTTGATCGTCACGACGCGCCGGCGATTTATGCCCCAGGGCACCTCATTCTCGTTCTTACACGCGGTGACGCAGGCATTGCATTCAATGCAACGGTCGGCGTCGCAAAGAAATTTCATCCGAGCCATTGTCGTGTCTCCTTACGCCGCTGTGATCTGGCAGAGGGTGACCTTGGGCTCCTGCATACCAGTCGCGGGATCGTACCCATAGGTTGTGATGGTATTCGCGCTCTCGCCGAGAACGATTGGATCGGTGGCCTGCGGATAGTTGCTCCGCAGATCCTCACCCATGTACCAGCCGCCGAAATGGAAGGGCATCCAGGCGACACCCTTCCCGACCCGCTCGGTGACAAGCGCCTTCACCTTGGCCTTCGAGGCATTCTCGGCGCCTGTGATCCAGACCCAGCCGCCATCCTTGATGCCGCGATCGGCCGCATCTCCGGGATTGATCTCGACGAACATGTCCTGCTGCAATTCGGCGAGCCATTTATTCGACCGGGTTTCCTCGCCCCCGCCCTCATACTCGACCAGACGGCCGGAGGACAGAATGATGGGAAACTGCTTGGCAATCCCCTTCTCGACGGCGGCCTTCTGCACGGTGGCCCCGATATTCGGCAGCCGGAACTGTTTGGCGTCAGGCAATGTCGGGTATTTCGATATGAGGTCGATACGGGGTGAGTAGATCGGTTCGCGATGGACCGGAATCGGGTCCGGCAGGTTCCATGCGACGGCTCTTGCCTTCCCGTTTCCGTAGGGTAGGCAGCCATGCTTCATCGCCACGCGTTGGATGCCACCCGATAGATCGGTCGACCAGGAAACTTTGTCGAGTTTTTCCGGCTCGGGGCTGCCCGCAACACGCTCGATAACAGCCCGCTCCTCGGGGGTAAGATCTCCGTCCCAGCCCAGCTTCTTAAGAACGGCCATGGTGAATTCCGGATAGCCGTCTGTTATTTCCGACCCCGCGGAATAGGAACCCTCGGCCAGCAGGTTGACCTTGCGGGTCGTGCCGTCAGGCAGTTTCTCCTCACGCTCGACACCGAAGCGCGCACGGAACGTGCCACCGCCTTCCATGACGTGGAGGTTGGTGTTGTAGAGGAGCGGTGTGCCCGGATGTTTGACCTGGGGGCTGCCCCAGCAGGGCCAGGGCAGTCCGTAATAGTCGCCCTTGCAGGGGCCGGTCGCCGCCCGCTGCGTCTTCATGTCGAAGTCTTTCTGGTTCTCCATATGCAGCTTGAGGCGTTCCGGCGACTGTCCGCAATAGCCCGTGGACCAGCTACCGCGATTCATTTCGCGGAGAATATCTTCGGCCACTGGCAGATTGTTCTCGACTTTGATGTTCTTGAACATCTTGTCTGCGAAGCCGAGCTTCTCGGCCACGAGGTACATGATTTCAAGATCGTCTTTGGACTCAAAGATCGGTTTGACGATCTGCTCACCCCATTGCAGGGCTCGGTTCGACGCCACGCGCGAGCCTTTGCACTCGAACTGGGTCGCAACCGGCAAGAGATACATATTATCCTTGCGGCCGGCTTTCACCGCCAGGGAAGCCCAGGTCGTGGGATGCGGGTCTGCGACGACGAGAAGTTCGAGCTGCGCCAGACCTTTCACCGATTCCGGTATGCGGGTGATGCTGTTGCTGGCATGCCCTTGCACGAACATGCACTTCACATTGTCCTTTTGCGCCACCTGATCCTTCGGGAGCAAAACAGCATCGAACCATCGCGTGAGCGGAATGCCGGGTGTCTCCATAATCTTCTTGTCTTCGAACCGGGACTGCAGCCAGTCGTAATCGGTCTCCCAGACGCGCGACCAGTGCTTCCAGGCACCCTCGGCCAGGCCGTAATAGAACGGCAGCGTCACAATATCGAGGCCGACGTCAGTCGCGCCCTGCACGTTGTCATGGCCGCGGAAAATGTTTGCGCCCATGCCCATGCCGCCGACATTGCCGGTGAGCAGCAGCGCGATGCAGCTTGCACGGACGTTTGCCGTCCCGACCGTGTGCTGGGTCTGCCCCATGCACCAGATCAATGTGGACGGCTTCTCCGTCGCGAACATTTTCGCAACGCGCTCGAGCTGGGCGCCAGGCACGCCGCTCACGCGCTCGACCTCTTCGGGCGTCCACTTCTCGATCTCCTTGCGGACATCGTCGAAGCCATACACGCGCTGCTTGATGAATTCCTTGTCTTCCCAGCCATTCTTGAGGATGTGCCACATCATCCCGTACAGCACCGGGATATCCGTGCCCGGACGCAGGCGCACATATTCAGTCGCATGCGCAGCCGTGCGCGTCAGGCGCGGATCGATCACCACGACATTGGCGCGCTTAAGCTCCTTGCCCTCGAGCAGATGCTGCAGCGACACCGGATGCGCTTCGGCGGGATTACCACCCATGATAAGCTGGGTCTTCGAATTGCGGATATCCGTAAAACTATTGGTCATCGCGCCGTAACCCCAGGTATTGGCTACCCCGGTGACGGTGGTCGAGTGGCAGATGCGCGCCTGATGATCAGTATTGTTGGTTCCCCAATAGGCACCGAGCTTGCGGAAGAGATAGGACCCTTCGTTGGTCATCTTGGCCGAGCCGAGCCAATAGACCGAGTCGGCACCCGACTTTTCGCGAATGGCCGTCAGCTTGTCGCCGATCTCGTTGATCGCCTCATCCCACTTGACGCGCTTCCAGGTTCCGTTTTCGAGCTTCATCGGATATTTCAGGCGGCGCTCGCCGCTGACGAGCTCACGCACGGAGGCGCCTTTCGCGCAATGCGAGCCGCGATTGATCGGCGAATCCCAGCTCGGCTCCTGGCCGATCCACACATCGTTGGCGACTTCCGCCGTGACCGTGCAGCCGACCGCACAATGGGTACAGATGCTCTTCTTCAATGCGACGGCGCCCGTTTGGGCTGCTTCCGCCGCTTCCGCCTTGCGGATCGATCCTGCCCTGAGCGTACCGACGGTAGCCAGAGCGCCGGCGGCAAGACCCGACGACTTCAGAAACGAGCGGCGATCGACCAGATTGCCGGCTTCTCCGCCTGCTGCAGCAGAGAGTCTTCCCCGCCCAGCCTGCAATGATTTGCGCTTGATGAGCATGAGGAGAGCTCCCCTATTCGTAGCTGTTGACCCGGTAGTAAGCCTTTATGTGATCCGTCTCGCGGTACTTGGCCTTCGTTTCTTCCGGGCCTGGATCGTAAGCGTGAGCAGGCAGTGCCGTGCCGACCTGGCCGGCTGCCACGGCCGTCGCTCCAACGCCAACGCCCTGCAGGAACCTGCGGCGGTTCACGACTCGCGGCTTTTGATCTGTCATGTCAGATCCTCCCAATCAGAATTGCTGGCATCAGCCAGGGAGCGTATTCGCTTCCTTCTCGATTTCGATGAAAACCCGTCCAACTGTGCCAACCGCCCGGTAGAATGCGGTGGAGGATGCTGCCTCCAAATCCGCAAAGAAGCGGTTCGCCCAGGGATTCAAATGGCGGTTGAAGAACGTTTTCTGGTCGATCGTCTCGTCGGCGAACTGGCTGGAAATAATGCCGCTCATCACCTCGCACAGCGTGGCGATGTGGTCTTCCGGTTCGGAAACATGCTCGGCTTTTTCTATGCCGAGCTTGGCCAGATCCTCCCGCACCTTCGCGAGCGGGCGCTCATGCAGGAAGCCAGTGAGATAATAGGAACCATAGGGCAGCAATTCGCCACGGCCGAGCCCAACGAAAAGGCGGAAGAATTCGTCTTCGAGCTCTTGCGGCGTTGTGGCCGTGGCTGCCTTGCCCAGCTGAACATGGGCCACGCCTAAGGGGCTGGCGTTACCTTTAATGCGAGACAAACCTGCCAGTAAATCCTTGCCCGGCGCGCGCCACAGAAGGAGGCCCAGTAAGGCGTACTCATCAGCGCGCGCCTGCTCTATCGGATCGAGCGCTTGTTCCATAGGCGTTGCGCCATAAAGATCTGGTCGTATCACGAAGCGGGGAATGCCGGTGACCGACTCCACCTGAAGAATCCGATCGGCGGGAACGCGCTTCCAGTTCGATATGGCAGGCTGAGAAATTCCGAGCAGCCTCGAGAGCCCCCTCACCCCGCCGGCAGTTCGAATGACTTGTTCCAAGCCTGGGTCGCGCATAATTTGTGCACTCTCTGACCGCGGAATTTACGCAGTCGATCCAAAAGGTATGCACCTTCAGGAATGATAGGTTCAGGTTATCACCCTGTCCAGCATATTTGGACCTATTTTAAAGTGCGCGAAAAATGTTTCAGCGGCAGACACTTAGGACGGCAGCGCGCCGCCTCCGCGGCGTCGTTTACTCGGCTGCTGCCACTCGGTGGCCGCGGATTCATCATCATTTTTTTCGGCCGGGCGGGAGGCTGGCATTAGACTTTTGTCTATAAAATGTGCATCCGTTGCTTCTTTGGGCAAACTTGCCTGAGCCGGGCTTGAATCGCTCGTTTCGCGCGGCGGAGACTCAGCGGTCGTGGCTGCTGCTTTTTCTGCCTCCGGCGCACCGCTTTCCGGTGATTGGCCGATGACTCGCGCGAGAAGCTGCGTAACATCGTGGGTGGGGGACAGAGGACCGAAACCGGGGACGCCATCCGGCGCATTCCAGTCCCAGGCGTTCTCCGCAAGGCCGGTGAACTGGCTGATTGCCGGGTCGGTCGCCCAGATCCGCTTCAGGGCCGCCTGTCTCCAGGCGTCGGGCACGCGTTTTCGCAGCCACTGGGACAGGTCGGTCGAGGCGTCGATGCTTTCGATCGGCGGGAGGTCTTCAAGTGCAACCTCTTCCGGTTCGGCATTTGGCGCGCCGGTTTGTCGCGATTCCTCCGCCTCTGATCGCGGCTCTTCGGCCCTGGTTCGGGCTTGCGACTTGCGCTTCGACCACCGGTTAAGAAAGGTCTCGCCGTCATCACTCATGGCTGTCATCTCCTGCACGGCGTACACCTCCCGGCCTGGACGGAAAACGCCTCGGGATCGGCTTTGTCACGCCGGCGTTTCTGGAAGCTCCGCTCCACATGATGGGTTTCGACGAAATCGGCCAGCCGTACTGCGATCTCGGGCGGCATGGCGACGGCTTCCACAATGTCGTCGCCGGCCTCAGTGAAGGCCTCACCTTCGGCGGGGTCGGCGGTTACCCCGATAACTCTTACCGGCGGCTCTCCGTCCGCTCGGCGCAGCGAGACCCAGATTTTCGGTGAACCGCTCGCGAGATTATCTCGGTAATTTGCCGTCTCGATCGAAAAGAAGCTGATGACATGCGCGCCGGCGTAGAACTGGCTCACGCCGCCATCCGCCCTCAGCGCCGTCCATTCCGCCACCGCTGGCGCGCCCGGCAAAATCGCAGAGGGCAGCCAGACATGATCGATCCAAGGATTGTCGAGAGCCCGGCGCTCCACAACGACGCCGACCGTGAGGTCCTCTTGTGTCATCGAACCATTCCTCTAGTTCGTGAGCAGCGGCATGTGAAGCGGCAAGCCGGTGACCAGATTTTGTGGCTTCATGCGCAAAAATTTGTCCTGATCGTGCGCCATCAGCAGATATACCGGTCTTCCGCTGACCTCCGGCGCAAATGGGAGCGTCGTATCGGGTTTGATCGCAAACATCGCAATGATTTGGGATACATCGTCATCGCCGATGATTTCTCGCCGCCAGAGAGCGTTGCCTATGCGCGTCGCTTCGGCGTCGAGTCCGACGCTCCAGCGCAGATCGCTATCCTCTATGCGCTCCAGTGGTTCAATCTCCGCTTCAAAGCCGAGGATTTGCCTGATCCATTTCTCGAGCGCTATCGCCAGCGCGCGCCGACCGCCATTCGAGCCGCTCAGCTCGAAAACCATGTCGAAGGCATCGCTGCGACCCCAATAGTCAGCCTCATTCTCCTTCCTCAGCACATCGAGATTGGCGATGTCGTTGCTGAACATCCGCAGCAGCGGCGAGCTATGGACATCGGCCTCATGCCGCTCCACCGTCTCCGCATCCGCGAGCATCACGGCGCCATCCTGGATCGCTACGCGCTGGGGGCGGTAAAACAGCTCGCCCGCCCGAACGACGAAAGCATCGCCACAGCCCTCTAGCGCATTTCTCATGATGATGTGGGCGAGCTGATTGATGAACAGAGGCGGTAGCCGTTTGATTCCCTCGCGGATGAGCCGCACATAGGCCGCCTCCAGCGTCGGCGCGGCAATGAGCCGGTCGCGGAAGTCGAGCATCACTCCCCAGTTTTCGCGCGCATCGGGGTCGGTGATAGCGGTGATGGCTTCCGGCGCAACAGGAGTACGCGGATCTTCCATCAGATGTGCATGAATGTCCCGCTCCGCCGCGCAGGCATCTTCGGGCGGTAGTAATTCCGGGCGCGCCAGATAGGCCTTCAGGAACTCATCCGTGAGGATCAGCCCGCCATGATCGCCGCGCTCCAACAGGATGTGGCCCGAGGATAGCCAGAAATCCTTCATGGGATGTCCCCTTTCGACAAACCGGCCAAATCGATTTCCTCCGTGGGTTCCTCCGGCTCCTCGCTCATCTCGAAGGCGAAGACCCTGAAGCCGCCCTGGGCAAAGTCTTCGCGCGGACTAATGGTCCGAAATCGTTCGCGGATTTCGCCGTCCTCGAATGTCCGTTGCACTGCTAAAAGTGTGTGAGGAGGCTGCTCGCAAAGGGAAGCGGCGAAGGCGAGTTCCTCTTCGGCCGCGCCGCGCGCGGCTTCCAAGCTCGGCGCATTAAAAACTTCATGGATGCGGCTCGCCAACGCTTGAAGCGCACTCTCGCGCTCGCCAGGGGTGATTTCTGTGACGATAGCGAGCGTAGACCAGCCGAAACTCTGGATGCCAAGCCAGCCGGAACGGAAGGCTATCTTTTCCTTCGCTTTGAGGGTGCGGACGTCGTGGCCGTTGAACATGAACACGCCGGAAACAACCCATTCTCCGGGCTCTGCCGCTCGGTCGAACACGAACGTATCGGAGGGATCAAGGCGGATGGCACGCGGCAGCTTCACAGCCATGGCTCCTGCGTTTGCGGATCAAGCCATGACGGTTTGGTTAATGCTTCAATAAGGAGTCGCTTCTCCCGCAGCGCGCCCACTCCCTCGCAAAGATTGCCTGCTTCGTCCAAAGAGGCAGGCAGGCCGGGGGTTTGCTGCAGACGGTCCATCCAGCGCGACATCTCACGCCGAGCCCCGAACTCGGCCCAGTTATAGAGGGCGGACATGAGGTGCCGCGCGAACCCTTCGACGATATCCGCCGGTTCAACGTCCCAGATGCCTTCCTCCGCCAGCGCAACGCCACGTTTCCATTCGCCCGGTTCGGTTCGGTAATGCCCGGCAGTGCGAACCATCGCCCCAAAGACCATCCAGTCTGGCGTTTCGCCCTCGCCGCACTCCGCATTCCAGACCAGTCGGCCGCCGCCCAGAATGCCCATATCCAGCATGATCATGTCCGGCCAGGAAAACGCAACCGGCTTCTCTGGAGGGCAATGCACGGCAAGCGTGTCGGCAAGGGCGTTCATCGCGGCAAAGAGTACCAGCCGGGCTTCGGCCAAGGGCTCGGCAGGCTCGAGCACCACGGCAAATTCCGCAAGCTGGAAACGCCGGGCCCACACCAGCTTGCCGGCGGTTTTCTCCCGCAGAGCCACCGCATGTTTGAACGCGTCCGCGGCTTCGCGAACGGTGATAAGGGTGAATGCCGGTGGCAGGTCGGGACGGCCTGCGTCGCCGAGATGCTTCTTAGCTGCCATCATCCGCTCTTTCAGCCGGGCGGGCGAAACTGGCGAGATTGTGAACCATAACCGGATGCTATAATGTGCGCTCAATGAACATGCATGCAAGCTAAGATGATCCGAGCGAGGTTTGCTGGCCCAGACTAACGAGGAGACAAGCATGGCGGATGCTGATCGCATCGTCGCCGTATGTTCCTGCGAAAACTCGATGCCGCTGGATGAGAAGACCATCGCACGCGGCTGCGAAGGCGGCGAGCTCCGCTACGCCAAGCACCTTTGCCGATCCGAACTCGACCTCTTTCAGGCAATGCTCGGCGAAGCGCGCCCACTCACCGTCGGCTGCACGCAAGAAGCGCCGCTGTTTGACGAGGTCGCCAGCGAGGCTGGTTTTCACAACCATCTCGCCTTCGTCAATATACGGGAAATGGCGGGGTGGTCCGCCGACGCCAACCGTTCCGGCGCGAAGATGGCCGCGCTGCTGGCTACCGCCACGGTCAATACGCCGCCCACTGCCGTCGTTCCGCTGAAAAGCGAAGGCGTCATTCTCATCTATGGCCGCGACGAAGCCGCGTTGGACGCGGCCGACATGCTGCGAGATATTCTGGACGTCACGGTCATGCTGACCGGTAAGCAGCCTGTCCAGCCCCGCCGCATTGCGCATTTTCCTGTGGTCAAGGGAACCGTCGTGAAGGCCGCCGGTCATCTCGGCGCTTTCGAGATCACCGTCAACGACTATGCCGCACCCGCCCCGTCCTCGCGGGGCCATCTGGTCTTCGGGCCGGCACGGAATGGCGCCGTCTCGCGCTGCGATCTCATCCTCGATCTGGCTGGCGCAACACCTCTGTTCCCCGCTCCCGATCTGCGGCAGGGCTATCTCCGCGCGGATCCCGGCAACAGGGCCGCGGTGCAAAAAGCCATATTCGATGCATCGCAGCTGATCGGCGAGTTCGATAAGCCGCGCTTCGTGAAATACACGGAGCATTTATGCGCGCATTCCCGCTCGCGGCGCACCGGCTGCACCCGTTGTCTTGAGGTATGCCCGGCGGGCGCGATAAGTCCTAACGGCGATCACGTCGCCATCAGCGCCGAGCTTTGTATGGGGTGCGGTTCCTGCGCATCCGTTTGCCCGACCGGCGCGGCCGCCTATGATTATCCGCCATCCACAACGCTTCTGTCGCGTCTGCGTGCGCTGCTGCTGACCTATGCGGAAGCGGGTGGACGCGAGCCAGTGATCCTCATCCACGACGGCGAACATGGCGAGGCGCTGATCGATGCACTCGCTCGATACGGCGCTGGGCTGCCAGCAAATGTCCTGCCTATTCGCGTCAACGAGGTCACGCAAATCGGCCTGGATGCGATCGCGGCCAGCTTCGCCTACGGCGCTACCGCTCTGCTCCTTCTGGCAAGAGCCAAACCCAAGCACGACATTGGTGCCCTCTATCGGAATGTGAACTACGCCAATATCGTGCTCGCTGGTCTCGGCTATGGCGAAGGGCTTTGCGCCACCATCGAAACAGACGATCCCGATCAGCTTGCCGATGCATTGGCCAATATCCGCAAGGGAGTGAACCTAACGCGCACGGCGCAGTTCCTTCCGCTTGGCGCAGGCAGGAACCTGCTGAAATTCGTCATGGGCGAGCTTTACCGCGCTTCGCCGCAAAAAACCGATCGGATCGCCCTCCCGCCGCAAGCGCCCTTTGGTGGTCTCGTGGTGGACGTCGCAGGCTGCACGCTCTGTCTCGCCTGCGTCTCGGTTTGCCCGACAACGGCGCTGACGGCGCAATGAAGAGCGTCCGATGCTGCGTTTCGCGGAGGATCTGTGCGTGCAATGCGGGCTCTGCCAATCGACATGTCCGGAAAAGGTGATCGCGCTTGAGCCGCGCATCGATTTTGCTGCATGGTCCGCCCCGCCTGTGGTCATCAAGGAGGAAGAACCGTTCCACTGCATCTCCTGCGGCAAGGCGTTCGGCACGAAGAGCACCATCGAGCGCATCACGGCCAGGCTCGAAGGAAAGCATTGGATGTTCTCTGGCGAAAATGCCAAGCGCATTGCGGTGATCAAGATGTGTGACGACTGCCGTGTCGAGGCGGTTATCAATGAGAGCTTCGACCCGCATGGCGCGCCGGAACGCCCTGCGGTGCGGACCACCGAGGATTATCTGCGCGCGCGCCAACAGGCCGGAGAAAAAGATCCTGTTTCCTGAGCTGACCGGCGCGTGGGACGCAATGCCCGCTCAAGGGGCGTCCTTCGTCGCTTTCATCAAAAAGGCAATCAGCGCTTCTCTGTCGGGGGCGGAAACGATCTGGTTTGGCATCTTTGTTCCGGGCGTATAGGAACTCGGCCCTATCTCGAAGAGCTTAGAGACCGTTTCCGGCGTCCAGGTAATTTCCAGCTTCTTCAATGCAGGGGAATAATGGTAACCGGGCGCGGTGGCGATGCGGCGCCCGAATAGGCCGTGAAGCGTCGGCCCGGCGCGCGGCCCACCGTCGCGTGTCACGGTATGGCAAGCGGCGCAGGCAGTGAAAACCTGGGCGCCGCGTTCGTTTTTCAACTCCGGCGGAACGTCATCGTGCGCAAGGGTGAAATCCCTCGAGAGCGGCGCGCCCGTAACGCCGTCCCAGCGCCGCACCACCCGGTCGCCGCTGCCAGAGAGGATCTGGCTGCCATCGGGAAGGAAGGCTAGGGACCACAAGGGCGACCCGGCCCCGGTAACTTCGGTGATCACCCGCCGCGACCGACGGTCAATGAGGATGATGCGCCCATCTATGGTTCCAGCGGCGGCCCGCAAACCATCCTTGGTGACGGTGAGTGCAACCACGGGCTTTCCGCCGGTATCCATTTCAGCCGCCGGTGCGTTTTCTCCCGAAAAGAAGCGGATTTTTCCATCCACCGAGGCCGCAAGGATTTCGCCATCGGCCGAAACGGCCAAAGCGCTGAAGGGAACAGCAAAGCTAAGCACCCGCGGTGCGCCGTCTTTCGGCCAGATGCGGATGGTTCCGTCATAGCCCGCGCTGACCACACGGCCCTCCGGCAGGAATGCGACCGCATTCACGTTACCGGTATGGCCGACGAGCACGCGGGGCTCACCTCCATCTAGCGGCCAGAGGCGAACCGTCTGGTCCCAACCCGCCGAGGCGATTGTCCGGCCATCGGGCGAAAGGGCCAGTGAAACAACAGGCGCGCTATGCCCTTCGAGCGACGCCGACTGCGTGCCATCGGGATTCCAAAGCACGATACGCCCATCCTGGCCAGCCGTCGCAAGGCGTCCGCTCTCCAGGATTAGGGCGGCGTTCACCGAACCCGCATGCCCGCGCAACACGGCAAGCGCTGATCCGGTGGCCGCATTCCAGCGGATGATGCTCTCGTCGAAACTGCCGGTCACAATGGTTTTACCATCAGGCGAGACCGCAATCGTGCGCACGGGACCGCCGTGGCCCCGCAAATCCTGCGCTCCCGAGAGGTCGGAAGATGCAACCAGTGCGGCAGCCGCTAAGCCCAGAAGCCGGGCAAATCCGCGGCGAGGAAGCTTCAACAGTAATCCTAACGGTCGATCCGCGCCCCAGACGTCGTCAAGGCGACGGCGGTCGGCTCTTGAAAGCGCTCGAGGACGAAAGCCGTACCCGTGGCCAGCACCGCGGCGGTAACAGCGGCCAGCAAGAATGCACGCATGATCTTATCTCTCCGGAAAGTCGCCTAGCTATGTTGCGAAACTCTGTAGATCCCGTTCAATTTGAGCGATGAATGCCGGTTCCGTCAAGCAGGGTGCGTGCTGCGATAACGGGTGAACGGCAGTCGGCCTCGAAAGGCGTTCCGGTATTTTGCTGGCCGTTTTCGTCACTGCGTGGCGACCGCGTTGGGAAAGAAGAGCTGCTGCCCCTCGATCTTGTACGCGGCGATGGCGCCTTGCCCTTCAGGCGACAAAATCCAGTCGATGAAGGCCTGCCCGAGCTCCTTCTTTACGTGAGGATACTTTTCGGGGTTCACCAGAATAACGCCATACTGGTTGAACAGGCGCTTGTCGCCCTCTACGGCGATTTCCAGGTCCCCTTTGTTCTTGAAGGAAATCCAGGTGCCGCGATCAGCAAGCAGGTAAGCGTTCATTGCGCTTGCCGTGTTGAGTGCCGCGCCCATACCCTGACCGATCTCCTTATACCAGGCCGGCTTTGCGGCGGCAGGGTCGAGGCCGGCTGCTTTCCAAAGCGCCAACTCGGCCGTGTGGGTGCCGGATCTGTCGCCTCGCGATACGAAGGGAGATTGCGTTTCGTAGATTGCCTTGAGAGCGGCGATGATATCCTTGCCCTTCACCTTGGCCGGGTCCTCTTTCGGGCCGATCAGCACGAAATCGTTGTACATGACGTCGAAGCGCTTCACACCGAACCCTTCGGCGACGAATTTATCCTCCTGAGGCTTGGCATGGACGAAAACCACATCTGCATCGCCGCGCCGCGCCGTATCGAGCGCCTGCCCGGTCCCTTGCGCGACGACCTTCACGTCAATGCCGGTCTTCGCCTTGAACATCGGCAGGATGGCCCCGAACAGTCCTAAATCCTGCGTCGAAGTCGTTGAGGCGACGGTGATGGACTTGTCCTGAGCATTCACCGGCCAAAGACCGCACAGCAGCCCAAATCCGAGCACGGCGGCGCGCATGAGACGGCGTGTCAGCATGATGCTTTCCTTTTTGGTTAGATAACGAGCTCTCCGGCGAGAAAAAAGCCGCGCCTCCGGCGTGCGGGGCTCGTCGAAGAACCGGGACACCAGCGCTTCCTCGCAGAGCCTGCCCTTAGCGAGAAAGATAATCCTGTCCCCGAGGCGGCGCGCCTGACCGAGGTCATGCGTCGTCATGACGACCGTAACGCTAGCCGTGGCGGCTTGTGCGATGATGTCCTCAACTCCTTTGGTCGCGTATGGATCGAGGCTGGCGGTGGGCTCGTCGAGGAACAGGATCTCGGGATCACGGGCCAGCGCACGGGCCAGCGCCAGGCGTTGCTGCTCGCCGCCGGAGAGGCGGCGCGCGGGGCGCTCGTCCAAACCTGCGAGCCCAACCTGCTCCAGGAGCTGCTGCACCCGGGCGGATGTTGCCTGCAGGCCCGCCATCTTCAGCGCATAGGCGACGTTCCCGGCGACGGAGCGCCGAAGCATGACCGGCTTTTGAAAAACGAAGGCCCGCCGCCGCCCGGCCGATACCGGACGGCCGGCGAAGGTGATGCGTCCCTGCGTTGGCTGCAGGAGCCCCATGGCCAGCTTCAGCAATGTCGTCTTGCCCGATCCGTTCGGACCGAGCAGCACCGATAACGGCGCTGGTGGAAGTACGAGGTCGATGCCGGTCAAAATCGGCGTGCCGGGCACACCGAAGCCGACCTGCTCGAAACGGATCGGAAGATCGCTCGCCTGATCGCGCATTGCCTTATCCCGCATGGCGCTCGGACCAGCGCCGAACGCCCCATGCCAAGGCATTGATCATCATCACGAGACTTATGAGAACCACCCCAAGCCCAACCGCGAGCGGCAGATTGCCTTTCGAGGTCTCCAAAGCGATGGTGGTGGTCATCACGCGGGTGAAGCCGTCTATATTGCCGCCGACAATGATTACCGCACCGACCTCAGCCGCCGCGCGTCCGAAGCCGGCCAGCAGGATGGTCACCAGAGAAAAGCGGGCATCCCAGAGCAGCGTCACGATCCGATCGGCCGGGCCCACGCCCATGGCGGACAGCTCATCGCGATATTCCGCCCAGAGATCCTCGATCACCTGCCGCGTCAGTGCGGCGATTATGGGGGTGATCAGCACGACCTGCACAATGATCATCGCCGTCGGCGTGAAAAGCAGCCCGAACAGGCCCAGCGGGCCGGACCGGGAGAGCAGCAGATATACGGCGAGGCCGGCAACGACCGGGGGGAGCCCCATGAAGCCGTTCAGGATCACGATTAGGGGGTCCCGGCCCGGGAAGCGCGTCAAGGCGACCCACGCCCCCAAAGGCATGCCGATCAGCCCCGCGAATAATGTCGCAAGGCCTGTGACGTACAGCGACAGCCCTACGATCGCGAAGAAGCTTGGGTCGCCGGACAAAAGCAGATCAAACATGCCGGTCAGTCCACATTCTAAGAGTCCTATTTTTGTGTTTATCCTGTTTCAGTCAAATATTAGAATTGGCACATGAATATGCACCCTAGCGCAGGTATGGAGTTGCTGACCACCGCGGAGGCTGCGGCCTATCTGCGCCTCAAGGAGCGCAAGCTTTACGAGCTCGTCGCCGAACGGATGGTTCCGTGCACCAAAGTGACGGGCAAATGGCTTTTTCCGCGCGCGGATCTGGATCGCTGGCTGCTCGCCGGAATGGCCCGTCCCCACGGCTGGTTCCCGCCGACCCGCCGCCCATCGTCGGCGGCAGCCATGATCCCCTGTTGCAATGGGCCCTCGCCGAGAGCCGGGCAGGCCTGGCGATCATGCCGGAGGGAAGCGAGGCGGGATATCAGCGTTTCCTCGCCGGCCGCGTGATCGCAGCGGCCATTCATTTCCATGATCTCGATGATCCCGATCTGGATGCCAACCCCTCCATCATCGGCCGCGAGCCGACGCTCTATGATGCCGTGCTGATCGGCTTCGCCCGGCGAGAGCAGGGTTTGCTGGTCGCGCCCGGCAATCCCCTGCTCCTTCACGATCTGAAGGACGCCAGTAAGAGGGGAGCGCGTGTGGTGATGCGGCCCGAAGGAGCCGGCGCGCAGCAGCTTCTGCTTGCCCTGCTGCGGCGAGAAGGTCTGTCGCCCGACGATCTAAGGTCGCCATATCATCCGGCCACAGGCCCGGATATTGCCCAGGCGATCCGCGCCGGCCATGGCGATTGCGGCATTGCTACCCGCGCCGTCGCAGCAGCCGCCGGCGTCGATTTCATTCCGCTCGCCGTCGAGCGGTTCGACCTCTTGACGCGTCAGCGCGATTACTTCCACCCGCCGATTCAGACATTGCTGAGGCTCTTCTCACACCGTGCTTTCATCAAGAGAGCTCGGAGCTCGGCGGGCTTGAGCGTGTTCGAGGCAGGCGCGATCCAGTGAACACCGTAA
>CAVYXF010000014.1:0-32972 GCA_963772335.1 uncultured Alphaproteobacteria bacterium
GACCGTCTCGGCCCAGGGCTTAGCATCGCCATTCCCATCCCAGCAAAGCCTTTATCACCAGGGCGATGAGCAAGACGACATTCCCGGTTTCCTCAAGCGGGCAGCTTCCACTCCGCCTGCGAAGTCGGATGCCGCGTCCGGCAAATCGGCTGCGAACCGCGTCCTCCTCGCTTTTGCCAGCGGCTACTGCCTTGCCTATCTGTTCCGGTCGCTGCCGGCGCTGATTTCCGAGGCGCTCATCAAAGAGCTTCAGCTGACGCCTGGCCATCTCGGCGTCTTGAGCGCGGCATTCTTTCTCACAACCGGCGCGCTGCAATTGCCGATCGGGGTCTGGCTCGATCGCTACGGACCACGCCGGGTACAGGGCACGCTGATGTTCGCCACGGTGATCGGTGCAGCCCTGTTTGCCTCGACAGACAATATCGTGCTGCTCACCCTCGCCCGCGCGCTGATCGGTGTCGGGGCGGCGGGCGGTTTCATGGCTGGGCTGAAGGCCATTGCGCTATGGTATCCGCGCGACCGTGTTGCGGTTGCCAATAGCTGGCTGGTGATGCTCGGCTCACTCGGCGCCTGTCTTGCAACCTGGCCCGCGGCAAGGGTGATGGCCGAGATCGGCTGGCGCGGTCTGTTCGCTCTGCTCGCCGGCCTGATGGCCGCCGCCGCACTGGCCATCCTGATGCTGGTGCCGGAAAGGCCCCCACAGCGCCATACTGCCAAATCAGCATCAAGCATCTCCATTCTCGCGATCTATCGCGATGCCGCATTCTGGCGTCTGGCGCCGCTGTCGGCGCTCTCGGTCGGATCGGCCTGGGCTTTCCAGGGCTTGTGGGCCGCGCCCTGGCTCAGAGCCGTCGAGGGTCTTGGTCAGGACGCGATCGTCACCGATCTTTTGGTGATGGCGGTGACCCTTGCGCCAACAGCCTTGCTGCTTGGGGCGGCGGTGGTGCAACTGCGCCGCTGGGGCATCTCCGCGGCTGGCCTGTTCGCCTTCGTCACCGCGTTCGGCATGAGCGCGGAGCTCGCGCTCATTCTGCGGGCGCCGCTGCCACCGCTCTTGCCCTGGCTTGTCATCGCCGGCATCGGAACCGTCACCGTGCTGAGCTTTACGATTCTGGGTGAGCTGTATCCCGCCTCGGGCCGCGCCAATGCCGCGCTCAATCTGCTGCATATGAGTGCGGCCTTTCTGGTGCAGTCCGGCATCGGCTTCCTCATCGAGCACTGGGGCGGCAAGAACGGACAATCCCCGATCGCCTATCAATTTGCATTTGCCGCCGTGCTCGCCGCGCAATTTGTCGCCTGGTGCGTCTTTGTCTGGCCAAGGCGGACCCGGCACGCCGAGCATTTCCATGTTCACCGGGTCCATGCCATGGCCCGGGAGCTCGGGGTCTCAGCCGCAGCGGCAATGCCTTACCTCCAGGCCCGCCAGATCTGGACAGCCCGGCTCGAGGAGGCCCGCGGGCAGCGTCGGAGCTGGCGCCTGGCCGGGCTGATTGCGCTGACGATCAGCGGCAGCCTCGGTCTCTGGATCCTCTGGGATGTGATGCAAGCGTCGGTCATTTCGCATGTCATTAAGGCGAGCGAGCTGCATGAACCCGGCGAGATCTGGCGCCTGCCATTGCCCAGCCTCCTCACGGCCCCCTCGTCGCCATCCGAACCGGGAAATGTGCCATGAGCGACAAATCGGCGGTCCCGCCTTGGCTTGATGCGGCTCAAGGAGGGAATCCCGCGGAGATCTTCTGGGATATTCGCACCGTTGCGCAACGGACAGGGCTCTCCCGTGCAACCATCTATCGCTATATGGCGCGGGGCGCCTTTCCGCCGCGCCGCAAGGTTGGCCCCGGCCGAGTGGCCTGGCTCGCCTCGGAGGTGATCGCATGGAGCTCCAGTCGCCCGGTTATTACACAATAAAACTCGTTAAACTGGTTTTGATATCCGGCGTACGACACAATCATACTATTTATAATAACGACAGGAAATATTTACATAATAATATATGCAGTAAGCGATAAATTTCTCTGAAAAAATCTTTGCAATGATTTCATTTTTGCTGATAACTTAATCTCTATCCAATGCTTCGGCAACGGCCTTATTGCCAGCATTGATGTAACTCAGGATTGGAAACCAGCAATGCTCGCTCACAATTGGCCACCATCGCTTGACAGCTATGACTACCTTGCTGGTCAGCATCAATCCGCCTGGGCCTGGGAATTCCTGCGCCGCAACCGCCACTATCGCGCCCAAGCAGAAGAAGCCTTGCGGAACCCAACGAGCCGATCTCACACCAGGAGAGGACTGCGCGTTACGCATCTTTTACGCCCGCAGATCGAGGCGACCGCCTGGGCGCTTTGCTCCTTTCGCCGATCCGAACCAGCCACCCTATGAAGCCCGCCCAATCTGGTCGGAGGACGTCGGAGCCTCCGTCTTAGTCGCCAGGGCCGATACGATCACCGCTGCGACTGCGTCAGAAAATGCAATCTTTGTGCCGGATCTGCCGGGTGCCGTACACCTTCTCATCGACGACCGCAAACGCGGCCACCTTCTCCTCACTTGCGCCTCTCTCGCTTTGCAGCTCCTCATCGAGGGAGCGGATCTTCTGAGTGGACCGGTGTCCCTCACCTTTATCACGCGCGGCATCGCCGAACTCGGCTCCGCCATCGACAAGCTTTCCGCATTGCGGCGGATCCTGACGGGATCTCCCCAGCTTCGGCAGCCACTGCACCGTTGGAGCACCCAATCCCTTCGGCTTCGGGACGCGCTCATTGCTCTCGACGGCCATGCCGCGGGGGCGAGCTATCGCGAGATTGCCGCCGTGATTTTCGGGAAAAACCGCGTTGCCAGCGAGTGGCCGGATCCCGCCCTCAAGGACCGGGTGCGCCGCGCTCTTCGTCGCGGTCAAGCTTACGCCAATGGCGGCTATCGCACGCTCATCGCCTGAACCTCTTTGAGACAAGTGTGGCGTTTGCTTCACGCTAGCGCTCAGCCACTCCCGTCAAGCCCGAACTCCCTCCAAAATTCACCAGTCTTAAGAGAAGGAGATCAGGTTTGTCATGAGCACGATCCAAGCAATCGAAACGAATGAGCTCGCATCCTCCCGCGCGGATTTCCTCACCATTGCCGAGGCCGCCGCATTGCTTCGCGTTCAGCGGCGCACGCTCGATAACATGCGCTGGAAAGGCACCGGTCCGATGTTCCGGCGTCATGGCGGCCGCATCGTCTATCAGCGCGATGAGCTGCTCGCCTGGTCGGCGGAACGGAAAGCAAAACAGACCCGCGCCCGATGAGACCTCGCTTCGTCCTTCTCCTGGCCCTCTCTGCTGCTGCGGCACTCCTTATCAGCCTCGCCATTTCGCCGCGCTACATCCTCAACCTCAGCCACAGTGTTCCGATCGGGCTTTATCGGCTCGAAGGGCAAAGCCCACAGCGCGGCGACCTCGCCGTCATTCAGCTGGGCGAGCCGTGGCGGGGCCTGGCGCGGTCACGGGGCTATCTCGCGCCGAAAGCCTGGCTGGTCAAGCCGGTCGCAGGTCTTGCCGGCGATCATGTCTGCCGCACGGGTCGCGCAATCAGCATCAATGGACACATCTCTGCAATCGCTCAATTGGCAGATAAGAAAGGACGCCTTCTTCCCACCTGGGAGGGTTGCAGGAGCCTCGCGCGGGATGAAATATTCCTGCTTTCCAAGGTGAGTGGCAGTTTCGACGGGCGTTATTTCGGCGTCACGCCGCGGTCGGCATTCATTGCAAAAGCTGTCCCCGCGTCATAATGGCTCCGAACAGCGCCAGCGATTTGGCAATGCATACACAGGAGGTGTCTATCATCTTGCGCGAAAGCTCACGTGTGCGTAAAGCAAGACACTGAGCCGCTCGAAGCCACCGCGCCGGACCGCTTCCAGATACCGAGCCGCCGCTCGTGGCCTCCCACCGCCGTCATCGCCGGAGCCGAATACACATCTGACAGCGGCCGCAGGACACGCCGAACGCCGAACGCAACCTGTCTCCTTTTGTTTGACAGCCCTCGAGCGGCTCGGCAGTGCCAATTGGTGAGCGATCGGCAAAACCGCTAATCCGCCTTATCGCCCTCGGCCTGGCGCGCTGCCTTGGCTGGCTGGTTTAAGGATCGCAATGGCTCTTGCCCTGTCTCCACGCGCGGATCGTTCGGCGCAATACGCCGCCGTCCGCAGGGCGGAAAGTTTTTCGGCAAGCACCATGTTGATGAGTTGGTTGAGCGCGACGTATTCGGCATCGGCAATCCTCTCCGCGTCTTGTGAAGTTATGTTGCACCCAGCGATGCGACGTTGCTGTTCCGCATCAATTGCTCCTTCACAGCTCTTAAGGCATCCTTTGGAAGCCAGATCTTCATTCCAAGCTGTTTTGGAAGCAGGGAAATCGCGTGTGTTGAGCGTTACGAGGGCATTGGCTTGGCCATTCACCGGCGTTTCGAGCACCATATCACCTCGGGCAATCATCAGCCTCTCAAAACAAAATCGGCCCACGACTGCATAAGCTTGCGTCGCTCCTCAACGAAGTTCGAGCGCAAATAAGCCGCCTGTACGCGATCCTTATCGACATGCGCCAGCGCTGCTTCTGCAATGCGGTCCGGGACTTTTGCTTCGAGCGCACACCACTCGCGGAAAGAAGAGCGAATGCCGTGAATGGTGCAGCGATCCGCCCAGCCGAGATCTCGGATCAGCTTCGTTAGCGTCATATCTGAAAGGGCTTTGCCGCGGACTGTTGGGAAGATGAGGTCGCCGCCGCCAAGCCGGCGCGCCTCATCGAGAATGGCGTTGGCCTCACGGCTTAAAGGAACCACATGTTGGCGACGCGCCTTCATCCTCCTGGCCGGGATCATCCAAAGATCTGTTTCGCGATCAACCTCGTTCCAAGCGGCCAATCGTGCCTCGGAGGACCGCGCTGCCGTAAGGGCGAGATAGGCAAAGCATAGCTTGGTGACGGCTTGCGCCTTGCTGTCGCGGATGTTCTGCAAGAGCACTGGGAGATCATGGTAAGGCAGGGCGCGAAAATGGGCGACCTTACGGTGAGCCGTTCCAAGCTCGCCGGCGATGCCGATGCATGGCGAGGCCTTTTCACGGAAACCGCGCACGATGGCGCTCTTGAAAACCGCCTCGAGCCTTTGAAGCACGCGCCGCGCCGTTTCCGCCTTTTCATACCAGACCGGCTGCAGCAATTGGATGATGTCGCCGGCCGCCACCTCGTTAACTGGCATTTTGCCGATCGCTGGAAAAACATAGGCCTCCATTGTGGAAGGCCATTGCTTGAGATGTTTTGCATTGGAGAGGGTGTGTTGCTTGACCTCGAAATAGGTCCAGAACGCCTCCTCGAAGGTAACTTCGCGTGCGCGCCTCTGTTTTGTTTCAATCGCACGCTGATCGGTACCCTCGGCTGCTTGAGAACGGAGTTCTGCGGCTCTGTTCCGAGCAGCTTCGAGCGATACTTCGGGAAAGGAGCCAAGCCCCAGCTCCCGGCGCTTACCATTGATCGTCAGGCGGAGCACCCAGCGCTTGTTGAGTTGCTGGTCGACGACAAGACGCAAGCCGCCGCCATCTTCATATTTGCCCGGCGCTCGTCGTTTCAGTACACGCTGGTGGCTTAGGCGGTGCAGTCCCCTTGGGCGGCGGGGCATGGATGGTGCTTTACTCGCATTCACCGCCATGAAGTTTCACCTCTCCCTCATCCCCCAATTGCATCCCCCAAATAGACTGTGCTTCGGAGAGATTCAACGAGATGAGTTGAGTGGCGAGATGGTGCTATAGCACTGTTTTGAAAAGAATTTACGGATCTCAAGAGAGTTCAAGCGGTGTCAGTAGCGCGCAGAGGACGGAGTTGATGGCGGACTCCCCCTCCGCCAGCTATCATAAGCAATTGAATCAGAAATGTTTTTTAGATCATAGGTTTATGCGTTCCCACATTGGCTCCCACAGCAAGCCTGGGTTCGCGGAATTCGACGTCTACCGTCTCAGCCTGCTTTTGATCGGATGTGGCGCGTCCGGAATACGACCAAGGCCAAGCACGAGCGAGCTTGATCTCTCTCTGTGTGCTTCGAGATAGCGCCGTTGCTGTGACATTGGGAGCGGTGCTCGCTTTGAAGAGTGCGTTTGAGAAGTAGCTGATTGATCCACCTCTTGGCATTGACCACTCCGCTCACAGGCGATCGGGGTTGCGCCTTTTGGGGCGGTGTCGCCACGGCTGGCATGGCCAGCGATCGCAGGTTCGGAGCAGAACATGGAGACGCCAAGCATCGGTCACCGCCATGATTTCAGTCGGTTAGCACCGCGCGCTGCCCGTGGGCGGTAACGAGGAGGACACGCCCCTCGCCGCGTTTTTTCAGCGCAGCGTGAATGTCTTCGGCGGGCAGCAGGCTGAACGCCGTCGATAAGGCGTCGGCAGCGGTGGCCGTCGGCATCACAACCGTTACGCTTTTATAACGGTTGGCGGATTCGCCGGTTCTGGGGTCGAACAGGTGGTTGAACCGCCCCTGCGCGTCGAAGCGAAAGCCGTATCCGCCCGACGTCGCGATCGCCTGATCCACGAGCGGGATCGTCTCTGCGATACGCGTAGGGTCATCGGGATCGCTGATACCCACTTCCCACGGGTGCGCGTCCGGGTGATCGCCGATGGCGCGGCTCTCGCCCATGTCGACAAGGCAGTGCGCGATGCCGCCCGCGCGAAGAAGCTCGACAATACGGTCGGTGATGTAGCCTTGGGCGATGCCGTTCAGCGTCAACGCCATGCCCCGATCCGCCAAGGCGATGCGGTCGCGGCTCACGAGGATCCGCCCGTACCCGATCTTTGCGAGCGCGGCCTTCACCTCCGCCGCGGGCGGGCCATCGGGGGCAGCATCCGGATTTGAGAAATGGTCGGCATAGAGTGTCCAGAGCGGCTGTACCGTTGGATCGAAGGAACCGTCCGTCAGTGCTGCGATAGCGCTGCGCCTCACCGATGAGCTCCACCAGTTCGGCCGGCGGCGCGTCGAGCACACCCCGCCTGTTCAGGTCAACCAGCGCGGAGTCGTCGCGGTAAAGACTGAACAGCCGCTCCAGGCGGCGCAGTTCTGCAATCGAGCGCTGCACCAGCTTTTCTGCGACGGCTCGGTCATGATGGTGAATTTGTAGCGTTCCGGCGGCACCGAGCGCGGCGCCCTGCCACGTCACCAGCGCCGCCTTAGCCGGGGCAGCGCGGCCGAAGGGAAGCAGGGTCAGGCCGGCGGCCGCGGCCGTGATGCCGATGAAACGGCGCCGGGTTGCCATGTATGTCATGGGCGCCTCTCAATGGCTCTGGTTGGGCTCGCTTGCGTCGGTGTGACCGGAGGAATGACCGTGTTCGGCCCCGTCTGCACTGACCGGTGGCGCTTCGGCTTGGGAACTGGTGGTTTCGGCCGATCCGAGCACATAATCGCGCGGCATATCGGCGAAACGCACGACGCGTCCGCCATTCTCCGCCGCAAACTTTTTCGCCGCCGATTTATCCGAGAAAGGAACCGTTTCATCGGCGCCCATGCCGCCTTTCATCCGGCTGCCGATCACGAAGAAGGCCTGCTTGGCGTCTACCCAGTTACCTTCGCCCGGCTTCTCCCAGCTTGGAGCCTTCGCCATGTCGGAAACGTAGATCGCGCGGATGTCCTTAGGCTCCTCGGGCAGCATGGTGAAGGAGAAAGCATCGCGCGCGGACGAGAACCACACCGGTTCATCCTGGCTGGCAAGGATGATCTGCGCTTTCGGCCCGGTATGCTCCAGGATGTTCATGCCGCAATACCGGCCGATCGCCGCAGCGGTCAGCTCGTGAGGCGGCGGGGGAGCCTCCGCCGTTTCGTTCCTGCAGCCGGCAAGCGTCATCGCCGCCAGCAGGACCAGTGCGAGGAATCTCATAACTCTCTCCGCGAAAAAGCCATGACGGCGAGCGTCAGCGGCACGAGCGCCCAGATGGCCAGCGCAGCCAGAAGCATGGCCGGACTGAGCGCAATGCTGCCCGCCAGCCCCGCCATGCCCGAGAACATGCTGACATTGGCAAAGCTCGCCAGATTGAGCATGCGGTAGACGTCGGTCGGATTGAGCAGTAGCAGCACATTGACAAAGCCGGCCGGCAACATCCTGCCCTGATCAACAACAAGAAGGCCGAGCAGCGCCATGTCGTAGATGAGCACGAGGACAAGCCAGATGCCCACGGCAATGCCGGCGGCGGTGCCGCGGTCGCGTACGAGGGCGCTGACCAGCGTGCCGATCGCGATGAACACCGCGCCGAGCAGCACCGAGGAACCCACCATGGCAGCAAAGGCGACCCAGCTATCCGCGCCGATTTCCGCTCCCGTGGCGGCGAGGGTCAGCGCGGCGGCTCCGTAGCCCAGGACGGTGGCGAAGGCCAGGATCGCAAGGTGGCCGGTGAATTTGCCGAGCAGAACCTGCCAACGTCCGACGGGATAGCTGAGCAGCAGCAGCATGGTGCCGCGCTCCATCTCCCCGACAACGGCATCATGCGAGATCAGCAGCGCGATCAGCGGCAGCAGGAAAATGGTCAGGCTGGACAGGCTGACGATGACCACGTCAAGCGCGCGCACGCCGACATTGCCGGTTGGCGCACTGCCGAGGAAGGTAAGCGTGAGCGCCAGCGTGGCGAGCAAGATGGTGGTGGCGAGCACCCAACGGTTTCGCAGCCCTTCCTGGATTTCCTTCGCGGCAATTAGGAGAATATTGCTCATATCGCGTTCTCCTGCAGCTCGAGGAAATGCGCGTAGAGCTCATCGAGGGTGGGCGGCATGACCTCGACGTCGTCGAACGGGGCGGCCGGGTCGGTGGCGCGGCGCAGAAGGCCGATCTTCTCCTCGGGCGCGGCATCAATCTCGATCCGATGGCTGCCCACCTGCCGCCAGCTGCGAACCGGCTCGAGCCAGCTCGCCATCGCACCGTTGGCGCCATGGGTGACGTTCAGCCGAATCCTCGTCGGCAGGCTGGCGAGCCGGCGTAATTCCTCGATCGAGCCATGCGCTACCATGTGACCCGCGATTCATGATGATCACCCGATCCGCGCGCTCCTCGATCTCGGTGAGGGCATGGGAGGACAGCACCACCGTCGTGCCCTCATCGCGCAATTTCTGCACGATCTGGTAGAAACTCATGCGCAGCGCGGGATCGAGACCGGTCGTCGGCTCGTCCAGAAGCAGAATTTTCGGCGCGCCTATCAGCGCCTGGGCAAGGCCGAGACGCTGGCGCATGCCCTTCGAGTAGGTTCCGACGCGGCGTGCGGCGGCCTCGCCCAGGCCCACGTCGTCGAGCAGCACAAGAGACTTCGCAACCGGCTCGCGCTTGAGGCGCGCATAGAAGGTAAGGATTTCCCGGCCGGTGAGCGCGGCATTGAAGGAAACACTCTCAGGTAGGTAGCCGAGAGCCCGCCGCGCCGCAAATTCCCCCGCCGCCGGGTTCTCGCCGAGCACGCGGATCGTTCCGGCGGTCGGACGGATGAGGCCGAGCATGAGCTTCAGCAGCGTTGTCTTGCCCGCGCCGTTATGGCCGACTAGTGCAATCGCCTCCCCTTCGGGCAAGGCGAACGACACATCCCGTACGGCCTCGATAGTCCCATAACGCTTGGTAACGCCGGCCAGCTCGACGGTATTCGTCATGGCTTGCCCTGTCCGGCCGCGGCGGGGCGGGGCGGCGGCGAAATCAGAGGCCTGGTGTCCACGACACCCCCCGGAAGAAGAGCCGGAAATTGTGCCTGCGCCCAGCGGATGACCTGCACGGCCGGGCTGTTGACGAGGAGCTTCGCCTGCGGGGCGGTCCACAGCACCTTGTCGATCAGGTCGTTCGGGCGGTATGCGGTGTCAGCGATGCCGTCGCCGTTGAGGTCGAAGCCGGGATTGTCGCTCCAGTAATTGCCGCGGCCGTTCTTTGACCAGTCGAGGAAGCGGGTGCCGACATATTTCACCTGCGTCTGGTTGTGAACGAATGCATTCCCGGTTATCTCGTTGCCTTCCGAGCCGGCAGTGAAATGAATGCCAATCTGGCAGCCCTCGAACCAATTGTCCCGGAAGCGATTCCGGTTGGCGTTGTAGATGAACACGCATTTCTCCGGGCCGACGCGCGCGCTCGGCCCTAACGCCGAAGGTGGCGCTTCTGCAGCCGGTTGACCATGTTCGCTGCTGCTGCGCACTCCGGCGCCCGCCCAGCGTTCGGCGGCTTGCAGACGCCCGTGCACGAGATTGCCGGCAACTTCAGAGCTGTTCGCATAGTTGAACAGAAATCCGTGATCCCGGTCGCCGAGGGAAACATTGTCGCGTACCACCAGCCGGCTCGAATACATGATCGCGTATCCGACGATGTTGCCGCTGGAGACATTCCGGCTGATCTCGCTGTCATTCGTGTACATATAGTGGATTGCAAAACGCAGATCGCTAAAGCGGTTGCCGCTGAATCGGTTGCGCTTGCTGGTATTTACGAAAATGCCGTCGCGCCCGAAGCTGATGTCGTTGTCGATCACCTGGGCGCCGGGCGCATTCCAGACCGAGACACCGTTTCCTGCTTCGTTGAGACGTCCCTCCCTTAGGCCCACGATCGTATTGCCGCGCGCAACGGCATTTTCGGCGCCATGAATGTAGATGCCGTAGAGATTGCCCTCGATCCGGTTGTTCTCGACGATCGCGCCTCTCGCGGTCTGTTCCAGGAAAACGCCGGCGTCCATCTTATCCAGATCCATACCGGAGCCGCGGATCGTAAGGCCGCGTATGGCCGCGTCAGGCGCTGAGACGGTGAAAACGCTGCCCTGGCCAGAGCCGAGGATGACCGCGCCCGGCTCGCCTTCCAGCCTCACCTTGCGCCCGATACGGACCGGCCCGGAATGCTCACCCCGCAGCACAAGCACATCGCCGTCGGCCGCCCTGTCGATCACGCCCTGCAGATCGGATTGCGGGGACACGACGATTCGCTCGGCGCGCAAGGGTGGCACTAGGCTGGCGGCGGCAAGCGCCGCCAGCCCGATCGTGACGATGATGCGAGCGCCTTGCATCGCGTCAGACGTTTTGAGGCTCGACCAGCATCCGGCCCTGCATCTCCATGTGCATCGCATGGCAGAACCAGGTGCAATAATACCAGTAGACGCCAGGCTTGCTGGCCTTGAAGGTCACCGAGGCGGTAGCCTGCGGCGCCACCTCCATGTTGATGCCGTAGTTGACAATACAGAAGCCGTGGGTCAGATCCTCCGTCGTCGTCGAGATTGGTGACATGGATCGGTGACCTCGTCGCCTTGCTTGACCTCGAATTTTTCGAGGCCGTAGGCCGGCGCGACGGAGGTCATATAGACCCGCACCTTATTGCCGTCGCGGATGACCTTGTCATCGCTCTCCAGCGTCACGCCGTCGGCCTTCGCCTGCTTGACCGCGTCGGCAAAAAACGGATCGTCGCGCTTCCAGACATGCACGGGATTGATCTTGGAGCGGTGAACGATCGTGGCGTCATGCGGTTCGGCAAAGCTCGGGACCGTCGTGAACAAGCACCATCTGGTCGCCGGAGATGTCGATGAGCTGGTCGTTCTCGGGCTTCAGCGGGCCGATATTGAGGAAACGGTCCTTAGAGAACTTATTGAGAGATATGAGCCATTTGCCGTCCGCTTCCTTGGTCTGGCCCATGGAGGAGTGGTTGTGGCCGGGTTGATAGTGAACGTCGAGCTTCTGGATGATCGGATCGACCTTCTCGCCCTTGAAGGCGCGCTTAGCGAGCTCGATGTTCCACTTGCAGATCTGGCTGTCGAGGAACAGCGTGGTGAAGGCGTTGCCCTTGCCGTCATAGGCGGTGTGTAGCGGCCCGAGGCCCAGCTCGGGCTCGGCGACAACGGTGTCGCGCGGCTGGATCTTGTCGTCGAACAAGTCGTCGAACTTGCGCACGTCGAACACCGTGACGGTTGGCGAGAGCTTGCCGTTGGCGACCACATGAATGCCGTCGGGCGCGGTGTTGATGCCATGCGGGCTGTTGGGGACGGGAATGTAGCGCGTGTAGGGCGAGCCATGGCGGCCGTCGATCACGGGCACGCCGTTCATCTCCTTGAAGTCGCCCTTCTTCACCCCCTCCTCGATGCGCTTCAAATTGAAGATCACGACCCAGTCCTGCTCCTTGGCCATCATCTCGGCCAGGTTCACGCCTTCTTCGGAATTGTAGCAGGTGGAGAAGCAGTATTTGCCCTGATAGTCGGCATCGACATTGTCGAGATTGCCGTCGACGATAATTTGCCAGGCCACCTTCATCGTCTCGCCGTCAACGGCGGTAAACATCGCATGATATTGCTTGGGGTCGTCGAGGATCTTGCCGTCATTGGGAAGAGGCACCCGGTCCTCGCCATTGCAGAACACATACCCCGTTTTTGGGTATTTCTGCACACGCAGACCGTGCACCGTCGATTGATTGGGCAAGCTGAATGATCTTGTCGCACCTCATGACGTCGAGACGAATGCGGCACACGCGCGAATTCGATTTGTCGTTGGCGAAGAGATATCGTCCGTCATAGGTGCCGTCGGTGAATGACAGGTGCGGATGGTGCAGGTCGCCATTGGTGTAGAGGCCGCCGCGCTCCTTCATCATCTCCAGATATTCCGGCCGCATGCCTTCGGTGAGCACCTTCTTGCTCTCGTTGGTCAGGCCCCAGCCGGTGGCGCTGCAGCGGTTGAAGACCGGTACACGCATCAGCTCACGCATGGAAGGCAGTCCCATGATACGAAGCTCGCCCGTCTGGCCGCTGGAGAAGAACACGTAATATTCGTCGAGCTCGCCGGGTTTCACTTCATATTTCTGTCCGCCCTTGGCCTGGGCTGCCGCCGGTGTAACGACGCCAGCGTCCCGCGAGAGCGTGAGGCCGCCCGCCGCCGAGCCCACCGCAGCCAGAGCCGCGGTGCTGCCGAGGAGATGGCGTCTGCTGAGACTGGTTTTGCTTCCTACTTTGTTATTGTTATCTTCGGTTGACATGAAATCCTCCTTGACGTCTCACGAAGTCGGTTGTCGGCTCCTCCGCCGTGGACGATCTGCCCGCGGCTTTGCCGGAATGCGTAAAGACCGGTTTGGCAGGACCTCTGCCCGCGTCTTTGTCCCCGCGCATGGAAGACGAGGAAAGCGCGTCGCGCTTCTCGCGCTTGAGGCGCACCTGGATCATGTGCGGGCAGCGATGGTCGTCGTGATAGAGTTCCTGACAGTGCATGCAGTAGATGCATTCATTGACGTTGATGTGCCCCTCCGGGTGGATGGACTGCACCGGACATTCATTGCCGCAGCGCTTGCACGGCGAGCCGCAATCGGGCCAGCGCCTCAGCCACTCGAACATGCGGATGCGCCCGGGGATCGCCAGTGCGGCGCCGAGGGGGCACAGATAGCGGCAGAAGAAGCGCTCGATGAACAGGCCGACGGAAAGCAGCGTCAGCGCGTAGATCACAAAGGGCCACTCACGCGCGAACTTCAGGATGATCGCGGTCTTAAACGGCTCGACCTCGGCGGCCTGCTCGGCGGCTCCGACCGAATAAAGCGAAAGGCCAAACAATCCGAGAAAGACGATGTATTTGATCGGCCATAGCCGTCTCATGCACGCCCCAGGGCACCCTTATCTGCGGCACCTTGATATATTGCGCGGCATTGTTCAGCAGCTCCTGCAGCGCTCCGAACGGACAGAGCCAGCCGCAGAAGGGCCCGCGCCCCCAGAATAAGAGGGCCGCTGCGACAGCGGACCACAGGATGAACACCAAGGGCGCAGCGAGAAAGAACTCCCAGCTGAAATTGGTGACTAAGGCATTGGTGAAGGTCACCACGTTGACCACCGAGAGCTGCGCGTTCGCATACCAGCCCAACCAGAACAGCGTGAAAACCAGATAGCCGCGCCTGACCCAGGTGTAGAGCAGCGGTCGGCGCACCAGCGAGTTCTGGAAGAAGAAGATCGCGGTCAGCACCAGAAGGGCAAAGACGGTAATGCCGATGGAGACCGTGTTGCCTTTCCATATCTTCACCCACAGCGGATCCTCCAGCGAGGCGGGCAATCCGGCATCGCCGGCGAGTGGGGTGGGTGTATCCACCGTCGGAGCCGTCTGCTGCTGGGCGACGGCCTGCGGGGGGCTCTGGGGTTGGGCGGGTGTCGGCCGCCTTTCCTCGCGGATATATTGGGCAGGAAGAGTGTAATCGACATCGAAGGTTAAGAACGCCTTATCCCGCGCGCCGATGCTACGCTGGACCAGCAACTGCAGCTGCCAGGGCTCGGTCAGGTTCAGCGTGAAATCGTCCGGCATGACGAACAGAGCGATCTCGCGCAAGGAGGGCGCGCCGCTGGCGGCGATGTCGCCGATGCGGGTGTGATTGCGGTCGCGGAAGCGCGTGCTGGTGCCGTCCTGCAACAACTCAATGCGGTCGAAAATGCCCCCGCGGACATAGGCCGACCCTTTGAAGGAGTAAGCCCCGTCGCCCGCGACGAGAATAGCCTGCTGCCCCGGCTTGAGGCGCTCGGTCAATTGTTTATAGGCAGCTTCGCCGAGCAGGCTGAGCCCGATTGTGGGGACCGAGACCGGGGCGACATAGAGGTCGATGAAATCGTTCCCTGGTTCTCCGGTTTCAGGATGTTGCGCGGCAGCCATATTCCCGGCCCTGGCGAATGCGTCGTTTACCTCGGCGATGGTCAGATGCAGCCTCCGGACGGAGCCGTCTCCGAGGAGGCTTTCCCAGTCGCGGATTTCGGATTTCTGCAGATCGACCGTTCTGATGACGGCGGGCGAGGCGGCGGCGGCCTGAGCGGAGGCGCCGAGCCTTCCGCTGCGAATGAGCCGCACCGCCGAACGGACAACGCTGTCGCCCGTCACCAGCACAGTGACCGTTGCGCCGCTCACGATATCGACTTGTGGCGGCCGTTCGCCGCCGGAGGCGACGGATCCGATGTTCTTGCCGATCAGGCCGTTCATGGCCTCGATCAGGCGGCGCTCGGGGATGCCGACGAGGACGATCGGCTCCTTGTGCTCGACGAGCTTGAGGCCCGCGATCACGCCTTTCGGGTCAATCCCGACCAATATCTGGATAGGCTTGCCAGAATAGCCAACCGAATTTGCAAAGTCCGAATTGAGATAAACATAGCCGAGACGTTGCTGGCCTTTGAAGACGGGCACGACCGCCGGCTCGCCTTCGGGTGGCCCGAACCGGTCCGCCCCAGGGAAGAGCTCGGTGGGCTGCGCCTTAGCAAGGAATTCCTGAAGACGCGAGGCGGCCTGCGTTTTTTCTGCATGGAGAAGCGAGACAAACACGCATAGCAGGATCAGCCGGATAGCCCGCCGCCAAGAACGGTCGATCAGAGTGGTGAAGAGGCTCGGCCGCGGCATCACGATCTCACCATGGAAGCCCCACTTCCGAAAAGGGCTAGCGCCAAAGCGTTAAATAAGGTCGATTACCTGTCGTGAGACTGACGCTATCGGTCTAAGCCCGGCTGGTTCGCCCATCTTTGCTCTGGAGCAAGTTGACGTTCGATTGCCTTTTCTAGAACGTTCTTAGGGCTAAAGTTAACTCCACTATTCTTTCCGACTTCGCGGGATAGGACAATGCCCTTTCGTAATCTCCTCAAGTCGACGCCACCCGATGCGGTGCGCTCTCTCGATGAGCTGTTCGCTATTGCTCATGCGATGGAGCAGGAGGCAGCGCTACGTTATACACAACTTGCCGAACGGATGCGCAATGAGGGCAACTCCGAACTTGCCGGTCTGTTTGATCGGCTCGCCGCAGATGAGAGAGGGCACGAATCCGGCGTGCTGGGCTGGTCGCAGCGGCAGAGCGGGAAAGCGCCGGACGCGTCCGCCATACGCTGGGAACTCCCCGAAACCTTTGATGAGGAAACCGCAGCGGAGCTGGCGTCCTCGCGGTTGATCAATGCCTATCGCGTGCTGTCGATGGCCGTCCGGAATGAGGAGCGCGCCTTCACGCTGTGGAGCTACATCGCTGCCGAGGCGCCAACGCCGGAAATCCGGCAGGCAGCGGAGCGGATGGCGCATGAGGAGCTGGAGCATGTCTCGTTGCTGAGACGCGCCCGCCGATCGGCCTATCACGCCGAGCGTGCTGTGCGCCCCCGGGAAGGCGCCTCCTCTATTGACAGCCTGCTGGCGGAGGCCGCAGCTCTGGAAGCGGGGCTGTCCCAGCAGCTTCGGCAACTGGAAGGCCGCCTGACCGGCAATGATGCGCGCCGGGCGAGGGAGCTGGCGGAGGAGGCGAGGATCATGGCCGGAGAGGCTGCCGCGATGTCGCCTCCGCCCGACAATGCGGGATTAATGGAGGGGGATGTGCAGGCCACCGCTGAACGGCTTGTCGAGACCTATCTGGACATTGGCGATCGCTCGCGCGACGAAGATACGGTCGCCCGGGTGCAAGGGCTAGCCCGGCAAGCGATAGCCCGTCTGGCCTGGCTTCGGCTGATCGCGTGACGGTCCGGCGCCGGCTGGATCTGTCCTCTCCGCGCTCGCGCGTTCCTTGTGACGCCGCTGGTTGGACCTGCCCCGTTCTCGCGCTATCGACAAGCTGATCTCCGGCCCACGAGCCAAGCCCCATATCCCGCCAATCAGTTGATAGCGCTATCCTCAATCCGCATCTTGGGTCGGAGAGTCGACAGGCAGCGCGCCTATGACCGAGGGTCAGAGCAGGAAGTCGGTCCCGGTAATCACATTCTGCCCGAGACCGTTGACGCCAAGCAGAGTGATCGTGTCAGCACCGATCGTGATCAGCGTGTCATTTCCCAGATCCTGGATCGAGACGCTTGCGATGTCGATATGGAAAGCATGGATGTCCAGGAGATCCTGGCCGCTTGCCGGATTGGCGTCGAAACCGCGGATCGTGTCGTGGCCGAACCCGGGGGCGAAAACGAAAATATCCGCGCCGGCGCCGCCGTCCAGAAAATCGTCCCCTGCACCGCCTTCCAGCCGGTCAGCGCCACCGCCGGCCACAATCGTATCGTTCCCTGACCCGCCGGTGAGGCTGTTGGCTGCAGCATTCCCGGTGATCACGTCGTTGCCAGACCCACCGATCACATTCTCGATCTGCACGACGACATCGCGGCCGGTCTGCGCGCTTGTTGCGCTGCTGGTCGAAAGGTTGACGATTGCGGCGGCCGAGGTCTGCGAGAGGTCGTAGGTGTCGAGACCCGCCCCGCCGCGATAGCTGTCGTTGCCATCGCCGATGGTGGCGAAGATGGTGTCGTTGCCGGCACCTCCGTTCACGACGTCATTGCCATTGCCGGCGGTGAGAAAATCGTCGCCTCCGAGGCCGTTGAGCGTGTCGGCGCCGTCGAGCCCGAACAGCGTATTGCTGCCCGATCCGCCGTTCAGGATGTTGTTCAAGGCATTGCCGATGCCGAGGAAGTAGGCGGTGCCAAGATAGGTCAGGTTCTCAACGTTCGCGCCCAGCGTATAGCTGGTGAGCGTTGTCTGGACCGTGTCGACGCCCTCGCCTGCCAGTTCGACGACGCTGTCGAGGAGGTGATCTACGATGTAGGTGTCGTTGCCCGCACCGCCGGTCATGGTGTCGGCGCCGGCTCCGCCATCCAGCACGTCATTGCCCGCCCCGCCGTTGAGAATGTCGTTGCCGGCTAGGCCCAGCAGCCGGTCATTGCCACCGAGCCCGTTCAGGATGTCATCCCCGGCAGAGCCGGTCAGGAGGTTTGCACCGTTCGTGCCGGTGAGGGAAAGGCCGACGAGATCGGAAAGCAATGCCGTCACCACCGAAGCGAAGCCCTGCTCGTCGGTATAGCTCGCCTCGACCGAAATCGTGTGCCCGGCATCATCGCGCGTCAGCAGATAGGCCGCGTTCGTCGCACCGGTGATCGCCACGCCGTCCCTCAGCCATTGGAAACCAGGACTGGGGAACGGGAAGATGCCGTCCGGATCATCGCCCAAGGTCGCCGTCAAGGTCTGCCCCACAAGGCCACTACCACTCAAGAATAGCGGCGCGACGCCATCCTCGACAGGGGCAACATCGATGCTGACGGTGGCGTTGCCGCTGATCCGGGTGCCGTCGCTCGCGCGGCCCAACTCGCCGAGGTCGAGGAGTTGGTTAAGAAGAATACCGACCGGGTCGCGCGTCTCGTCGTGCGTGCACCGGCGCGCGGCCACGTGCAGCATCTGGTGCAGCGCTCCTCCGGCGAGGTGGTCGCCCCGGGGAGACGGTTGCCCGCATCGTACCGCTCGACGACCTTGTTGCCGAGGTTCGCGTGCGGCCAGAGGACATTGCCTCGGTAAAGCTGGGCGACCGCGCGCAGCTCAAGGTGACCGCCTACGATTTCAACAAGTTCGGTAAGATCGAGGGCGAGGTCGCCGAGATCTCTCTGACCACCTTCGAGGACGAGGAGACGCGGCGCTATTACTATCGCGCTCTGATCCGCTACGACTAGACCCGTGCACCCGGACGACGCCCTGGCATCTCCAGCCCGGTATGATGGTGGACGCCGAAATCATAACGGGCGAGAAGACGCTGCTGCGCTATCTGATGAAGCCGATCTCGCGCGGGCTCGATGTAGCCTTCTCGGAGAGATGAAGAGTGCGCTTTGCCGCAAGCCTTAGCGCCAGCATCGCCGCGTTCACGATGCAGGAGCACGCAAATACATCTGGCGCCTGGCCCATTCAGTATCATCAAAAAACGCTGAGATTTGAGAGACTGCCCTTGACCCTGGCGGCTTGGAACCAATGTCCCATGGTGGCTAAGCGCAATTGGATGTGTGGATCATGACCAGCACACGCAATATCGACGAGCTGTGCATCAACACCATCCGGACCTTGTCCATGGACGCTGTGCAGCAGGCCAATTCCGGCCATCCCGGCACGCCCATGGCCCTCGCACCGGTTGCTTACACCTTGTGGCAGCGCTTTCTGTGCTTCGATCCGAGCGACCCGATCTGGCCAAATCGGGACCGGTTCGTGCTCTCCAACGGCCACGCTTCGATGCTGCTTTATGCCTTGCTGCACCTTGCCGGCGTGAAGGCGGTCAATGAGGATTATGAGCTGCTGGATGAGCCCGCGGTCTCGCTCGACGACATCAAGCATTTCCGCAGCGTCGACAGCAAATGTCCCGGCCATCCCGAATATCGGCTGACCACCGGCGTCGAGACGACAACCGGCCCCCTCGGTCAGGGCTGCGCCACGAGCGTCGGCATGGCCATGGGCGCCCGCTGGTTGGGGCAGCGCTTCAACCGGCCCGATGAGACGATGTTCGACTACAGAGTCTATACGATCTGCGGCGACGGCGACCTCATGGAAGGTGTTGCCAGCGAGGCGGCATCGCTGGCCGGGCATCTGAGGCTGGGAAATCTATGCTGGATCTATGACGACAACCACATCACCATCGAGGGCGGCACGGATCTGGCGTTCAGCGAGGATGTCGGGGCGCGTTTCAGAGCCTATGGTTGGCATGTGCACGACCCGGTCGATGCCAACGACACAGAAGCTTTTGCGCAGGCCATCGAGAAATTCCAGCAAAGTCCAGACGCGCCGACCCTGATTATCGTGCGCAGCCATATCGGCTACGGTGCCCCGAACAAGCAGGACACCGCGGCTGCTCATGGCGAGCCGTTAGGCGAGGCCGAGATCCGCGCAGCCAAGCGCCATTATGGCTGGCCGGAAGATGCAAAGTTCCTGGTGCCCGATGGTGTCAGGGAGCATTTTCAGGCCGGGATTGGCCAGCGGGGCGGCGAGCTCAGCGCCGCCTGGTCGAAACGGATGGAGGACTACCGCGTCAAGCATCCGGGTCTCGCGGGCGAGATCGACCGCATGCAACGGCGCGAGCTGCCGGTCGGCTGGGATAAGGACCTGCCCTCCTTTCCCGCCGATGCCAAGGGCCTCGCCAGTCGGGAGTCCTCCGCCAAGGTCATCAATGCGCTGGCCCGCAACTATCCCTGGCTCGTCGGCGGCGCGGCCGATCTCGCTCCCTCCACCAAGACCAACCTGACATTCGAGGGCGCGGGCGAATTCGAGGCCGGGCACTATGGCGGCCGCAATCTTCACTTCGGCATCCGCGAGCATGCGATGGGCGCGATCGCCAACGGGCTCGCTCTGTCGAAGATCCGGGCTTACGGATCGACGTTCCTGATTTTCAGCGACTACATGAAGCCGGCTATCCGGTTGAGCGCACTGATGGAGCTGCCGGTCGTCCATGTCTTCACCCACGACTCGATTGGCCTGGGACAGGACGGCCCCACCCATCAGCCGGTCGAGCAGCTGATCGCGCTGCGCGCCATTCCCGGCCTGATTACGCTGCGGCCCGCCGACGCCAATGAGGTGGTGGAGGCCTGGCGCGTGATTGCCGGATTGAGGCGGCAGCCTGCCTGTCTGGTGCTGAGCCGTCAGCCGCTTCCCACCTTCGACCGCGAACGTTACGCCGCGGCGAGTGGCCTCGCCCGCGGCGCCTATATCATGGCCGATGCCGAAGGCGGCAAGCCGCAGGTCATCCTGATTGGAACCGGCAGCGAGGTCGCGCTTTGCGTCGACGCTTACGAAAGCCTGAAGGCCGAAGGTATCGCGGCACGCGTGGTCAGCATGCCGTCATGGGAGCTTTTCGAGCAACAGGACCAAGCCTATCGCGAAAGCGTGCTGCCGCCAGACGTCTTGCAGCGTGTCTCGGTCGAGGAAGGTTCTGTGATAGGCTGGGACCGTTACACCGGCAGCTCGGGAACCGCCATCGGCATGCACACCTTTGGGTCGTCGGCCCCGATCGGCGACCTTCTCAAGAAGTTCGGCTTCACCCCCGAAAAAGTTCGCGCTGCGGCCGAGGCGCAGATCTCAAAAGCGAGGAGCAGCTAGCATGAACCCGTTAAAGCAGCTCGAGGAATGCGGCCAGTCGCTGTGGATCGACTATCTGCTGCGCAGTTTTGTCGAGAAAGGCGAATTGCGCCAGCTCGTGGAGCGCGATGGTCTAAAGGGCCTCACCTCCAATCCCTCGATCTTCGAGAAGGCGATCGGCCAGAGCGAGGAATATCAAGAGGCCATCCAGGACTTTCAGCGCCAGGGCGATCACAGCGTGATGGCGATTTACGAGCATCTGGCGATCGCTGACATCCAGGCGGCGGCGGATGTTCTGAGGCCGGTCTATGACGCCAGCGGCGGGCGCGACGGCTATGTCAGCCTCGAATGCTCGCCCTATCTCGCCAATGACACCGAAGGCACCATCGAGGAGGCGCTGCGGCTGTGGGCGGCGGTCGATCGCCCGAACCTCATGGTCAAGGTGCCGGGCACGCCGGCCGGCCTTCCCGCGATCCGTCACCTGATCGGCAAGGGCCTCAACATCAACATCACCCTGCTATTCGCGGTCTCCGTGTACGAAGAGGTTGCCGAGGCCTATATCGCTGGTCTGGAGGCGTTCCAGAAAGCCGGCGGCGGTGTCAGCCGGGTCGGAAGTGTCGCCAGCTTCTTCGTGAGCCGCGTCGATACCGCGATCGACGCCCAGCTCGAGAAGCTTGCCGACAAGCAGGCCGCGCAAAAGCTGCTCGGCAAAGGCGCGATCGCCAATGCCAAGCTGGCTTATGCGCGTTATCAGGCGATCTTCGCCGGTCCGCGCTGGGAGAAGCTTGCCGCGGCGGGCGCGAAGACGCAGCGCCTGCTCTGGGCCTCGACCAGCAGCAAGAACCCGGCCTATAAGGACACCGTCTATGTCGAGACGCTGATCGGACGCGACACCGTCAACACCATGCCGCCGGCGACCGTGGATGCGTTCCGCGATCACGGCATCGTCACGCCCAACGCGATCGAGCAGGACGTAGACGGCGCTCGCGCGGTGTTTACCTCGCTCGAAGAGCAAGGCATCCGCTTGCCTGAGATCATGGACAAGCTGGCGGTCGATGGCGTCAAGCAGTTCTCCGACGCCTTTGATAAGCTGCTCGGCGCCATCGAGACCCAGCGCCGGAAGCTGGCCGGGTGACCTGTCCGCTTCGCCGGACGTGAAAGGGGCTTGCTGGCCGGGAGGGATGAAATGCAGATAGGCATTGTCGGGCTGGGCCGCATGGGCGGCAACATCACACGCCGTCTCATGCGGGCGGGCCATTCCTGCGTGGTGTTCGATGCAAGCCGCAAGGCGCGCGAGGCCGTGGCTCATGATGGCGCGACGCCGAGCGGATCGCTTTCCGAGCTGGTCGGCAATCTGACTGAGAGGCCGCGGGCAGTATGGATCATGCTCCCGGCGGGGGGCATCACCGAGGAAACGGTTCAGGAGCTCGCAGGCCTCCTTGGCGAAGGCGACATCATCATCGACGGCGGAAATTCCTACTACAAAGACGACATTCGCCGGGCCGAAGAGCTGGGCCGCAAAGGCCTGCGCTATGTCGATTGCGGCACCTCCGGCGGGGTTTGGGGCCTAGAGCGCGGCTACTGCATGATGATCGGCGGACCGAAAGATGCCGTCGACCGTCTCGATCCGATTTTTGCCACGCTCGCCCCGGGCCTCGGCGAGATCCCTCGCACTCCCGGCCGAGAGAGCGCCGACCCCCGAGCCGAGCGCGGCTATATTCACGCCGGCCCGTCCGGCGCAGGGCACTTCGTCAAGATGGTGCATAACGGCATCGAATATGGCTTGATGCAGGCTTACGCCGAAGGCTTCGACATCCTGCGCAACAAGAGTTCGAACCATCTGCGAGAGGAAGAGCGCTTCGAGCTCAATCTGCCCGACATCGCCGAAGTCTGGCGCCGGGGCAGCGTCATCTCGTCATGGCTTTTAGACCTCAGCGCCGCGGCGCTGATAAGGGACCCGAGTTCTTGATGGCTTCTCCGGCTATGTCGAGGATTCCGGCGAGGGCCGCTGGACCATTGAGGCCGCAATCGAGGAAGCCGTGCCTGCGGATGTGCTGTCATCGGCGCTCTATGCGCGGTTCCGCTCGCGCCAGGATCACACCTTCGCTGAGAAGATTCTCTCCGCCATGCGCTTCGGCTTTGGCGGCCATCTCGAGGCAAAACCGGCGAGCGGGGAGCCGGAGCGGCATGCCCCGCCAAGCATCGCCGCATCCGTTCAGAAAACCTGAGGGTAGCGCACATGGCGCCGAACGATATGACGCCTCCGCAAGCGGTCCGGGTGCTGGAATGTCCGGCCCGCCGGCCCGCACCGCCAGCCGACCCTTGCGCGATGGTGATCTTTGGTGCAAGCGGCGACCTCACCAAGCGTTTGCTGGTCCCGGCGCTCTACAATCTCTCCCGCACCCATCTGCTTCCGGATGGGTTCATAGTGGTCGGCATTGCCCGCGCCGAGGAAAGCTCCGAAAGTTGGAGAAGCAGCCTCTACGAATTCCTCAAAACCTCGGTCAGCAAGACCTCGGAATTCAATGGCGGTCGGGTTGACGAGGCCGCTTGGAGTAGGCTCGCGGAGAGAATGCATTATCTCCAGGGCGATCTTTCTGACCCCGGTCTCTACGGCCGACTTCACGGCGTGCTGGACGACGCCAAGCGCAGCTACGGCACAGAGGGCAATGCGATCTTCTACTTGGCGGTGGCCGACCGGTTCTTTAGCACGGTTATCGACGCCCTGGGCGCCGCCGGTCTTACGCAGCAGAACCAAACCCCGGACGAGGCTGGGAAACAATTCTGGCGGCGCGTGGTGATCGAGAAGCCGTTCGGACACGATCTTGCCTCCGCCCGCGAGCTGAACGCCCGTATTCGCCAGGTGCTGGGCGAGGACCAGATCTACCGGATCGACCATTTCCTGGGAAAGGAGACCGTGCAGAACATTATGGCGCTGCGCTTCGCCAATGGGATGTTCGAGCCGATCTGGAACCGCGACCGCGTCGATCACGTCCAGATCACCGTCTCAGAAACTGTTGGCGTCGAGAAACGCGGAGACTTCTACGAGGCAACCGGCGCGCTTCGCGACATGGTTCCCAACCACGTGTTTGCCCTTCTCTCGATGATCGCGATGGAGCCGCCAACGGGGTTCGACGGCGAAGCGATCCGCAACAAGAAGGCGGAAGTGTTCGCCGCCATGCCACCGATCGAGCCGCACTTTGCCGTGAGGGGGCAATACGGCTCGGGAATGGTGCTCGGCAAGCCCGCTGTCTCCTATCGCCAGGAACCGAATGTCGCGCCGAACTCCAATGTCGAGACGTTCGTCGCCATGCGACTTTGTATCGACAATTGGCGATGGGCGGGCGTTCCCTTCTACATCCGCACCGGCAAGCATATGTCGAGCCGGAAAACCGAAATCGCCATCCGCTTCAAACAGGCCCCATTCTCGCCATTCAGGGACACGCCGGTTCACATCCTACCGGCCAACTGGCTGGTCATCGGCATCGCGCCGGAGGAGCGGATCTCGCTCCAGTTCGCGGTGAAACGTCCCGGTCCCGTGGTCGATCTCGCCGCAGTCAGCATGGACTTCTGCTACGATGACTGGTTCCAGAAGGAGCCCAATGTCGGATATGAAACACTTATTTACGATGTGATGATCGGCGACACGATGTTGTTCATGCGCGCCGACGCGGTCGAGGAAGCCTGGCGCGTCGTGCAGCCCGTCCTCAATGCCTGGGAGGGCAGCCGCGAGGAAATTCCGATCTATCCGTCCGGCAGCGACGGGCCGCAGGCGGCAGACGAGCTGATAGCGCGCGGCGACGGGAGATCCTGGCGGGAGATTGTGCGCAAAGTCAATTTGGCTTCACCCGTACGGTAGCGCCTTGGCCAAGGCGCCGCTGCCGAGGAAGTTGCCCCGCATATCTGGCGCCGTGATGGTGGAGGACATTATGTCGACGAAGCCCTTGGCCGAGTGGGCGGCCCTCGCGTCGAGCCTAACCAAGCCGATCATTGTCGTCATGATGGGTGTCTCCGGTTCCGGAAAAACCACCGTTGCTGCGCTGCTTGCCGCGGCGCTGGGCTGGCAGTTTCAAGAGGGGGACGATCTGCACCCGGCGGCGAATGTCGAGAAGATGCGAAGCGGCATTCCTCTTATCGATGCCGACCGCCTGCCCTGGCTGGAGAGGATCGCCGAGAAGATCGACCACTGGCGCGAGCAAGGCGAATCCGGCGTCGTCACCTGTTCGGCGCTCAAGCGCGCCTATCGGAAGATCATCATCGGCAACCGTTCTGAGGTGAAGCTCGTCTACCTCAAAGGATCTATCGATCTGATCCGCTCCAGGCTCGCAGCCCGGCACGAGCACTTCATGCCGGCGGCCCTGCTTGATAGTCAGTTCGCCGCATTGGAAGAGCCAACCCCTGATGAGAGTCCGATCGTCATCGATATTGGAGGCAACCCGACAGAGATCGCGACCGAGATTATTCGTGCGCTCGGTGAGCGGCAAACCGGCCTTGAGCGCCATCGCCCGGCGAGCGCGGACAGAGCATAGGATTGGAAGATCAAGGAGGCACCGACACGCGCGCGGGATCTCGCGAGGGTAAACCGTGGAGGGCGCCCACAGAGCCAGCCGCAGCCAACGGGAGACTGGGCATGAATCCCATGCAAGCGCAATTCGAGATTTTAGCCGATGCCGACGCTCTCGCGGACCGGGTGGCTGACTGGCTCCTCGCGGAAGCGCTGGCAAAGCAAGCCCCCTTCGCTATTTCGCTTTCTGGCGGCTCAACGCCGCGCCTGCTCTATGCGCGTCTCGCCAGATCGCCTTACCTGGAAAAGTTTCCATGGCCTCTTGCCCACTGGTTCTGGGGCGACGAGCGCTTCGTGCCGCATGACGACACGCGTTCCAACTATCGCATGGTCAAAGAAGTGCTGCTTTCGCGGGCGCCAATTCCGATGGGCAACATCCACGCGATGCCAACCGAAAATATCGGTCCAGAGCAGGCTTCGGAGGACTATGAACGCGCCCTCAAATCATTTTATGGAGCCGATCGGCTTGATCGATCCCGGCCGCTGTTCGACGCGACGCTGCTTGGCGTGGGAGTTGATGGACATACGGCTTCTTTGTTTCCGGGCAGCCCGGTCCTTCAGGAGCGAGACAGATGGGTTGCAGCCGTCGTCGGGGCAGGGTCCGAGCCGCGTATAACGCTCACCTTCCCTGCGCTCGACAGCAGCCGGCATGTCGCCTTCCTGATATCCGGAAAAGAGAAGAGGCCGATCCTGGAGCGCTTACGCCGCGGGGACGAAAGCTTGCCCGCGGCTCACGTTCATCCCACGGGGATGCTCCATATTTTCTGTGACGCGGCCGCCGCAGGGTCGGTGAACTCTCCCAACTAAGGCATGCGCCCGTGCTGACCGGCGCGGGGCCATGGCCGGCCATTGATCCCCTCTTCAGCACGCGCCAATCGGCCCATAGGCTCCTTGACGCTTCCCCAACCTTATAGCAACTTGATTGTATTAGGAGGGCGTCCGATGATGAAGACGGACGGCGCGACCGTGTCGGAGTTGCCGCGCGCCGCGTATGTTGCACCGCCCGCCGAGCTTGTGGACGCGACCAAGATCTTTGGCGGGACGTTCGCTCTCGATACCGTCTCTTTTCCCCTGCACGCTGGTGAGGTCCTTGCACTGCTCGGCGAGAATGGCGCAGGCAAGAGCACATGCGTGAAGCTTCTGGCGGGGGTTTACCGACCAGACAAGGGTCAGGTTCGGATCGGCGGCGAAGCCGTTGAGCTTAAGTCGCCAACCGATGCCCGTCGGTTGGGGATTGGCGTGATGCACCAGCATCCCGGCCTTTTCCCGGATCTCTCTGTCGCTGAAAACATCTTCATTGGACACTACCCGCTCAGCCCCCTCGGTCTTCTTGACGAGAAGACAATTCACGAGCGCGCGGCATCCCTGCTCGACACCGTCGGACTGACCTGCTCGACGACGACCCGGCTCGCTGACCTGAGAACGTCGGAACAGCAACTTGTCGAGATCGCGCGGGCTTTGTCGACAGACGCACGCGTCCTGATCATGGACGAACCGACCGCGGCGCTATCGCAGCGAGAGGTCGAGAAACTGTTCTCGGTCGTCAAGGATCTGCGCAGCAGGCAAGTCGCCATCATGTTCGTCAGTCATCGGATGGACGAGATCTTTCGTGTCGCGGACCGCATCGCTGTGCTTCGGGACGGGAAGCTTGTGGGTGTCGAACGCAAGCGGGAGCTCAGCCGCGAGCGCGCCATCGAGATGATGGTCGGGCGTCCACTCGCGGCGGTCTATCCATTTCGCTCGGCAAAGGCCGGAGATATCGTCCTGACCGTGGAGGGGCTTGGCCAGGGTGCAGATTTCCATGATGTTTCGTTCGAGGTCAGGCAGGGAGAGATTGTCGGTCTTGGTGGCCTCGTCGGAAGCGGGCGCACGGAGGTCGCGCGGGCGATTTTCGGGGTTACTCCTGCGACCGAAGGCAAAATGGTCCTTGGCGGTAAGGCCTTCAGGCCAACATCTCCTTCCGATGCCATGGCGGCGGGTATCGCCTATGTGTCGGAAGATCGGCTTGGCCAAAGCCTGGTGATGGATTTCCCGATACTGGCGAACGCGTCTCTTCCTGTGGTCGGTCAAGCGACGTTCGCAGGTCTCGTATGGCGTAAGCGCGAGCTTGCCCTCGTTGAACCTCAGCTGAAACGGCTGAAGCTCAGGTTCCGAAGCTATGACCAACCGGTGAACACCTTATCTGGTGGAAACCAGCAGAAGGTCGTGCTCTCGAAATGGCTCGCCACGCGTCCTCGTCTCCTCATCCTCGACGAGCCGACCCAGGGCATCGACGTGCAGACGAAGGCCGAGGTGCACGCCATGATGGCTCAGCTCGCGGCCCATGGCATGGCCATCCTCCTTATCTCCTCCGAGCTGCCCGAACTCATCGGCATGTGTGATCGCATCCTCGTCCTGCATGAAGGAGAGGTTGCCGCGACATTCGAGCAACGAGAAGCCAATCAGACCAGCATCATGAGGGCGGCAACCGGTTCGGGTGAAATTGGCATGCAGACCACCGGGGCTGCCGGCACTGTTTCGCACAGCGAATGGACGTTAAAACCGGCTTCATTCCCGCAGCAGGTTCTGAAGCATCGAGCGCTAGGCCTCGCCGCAGCGATCGCTCTTGTGCTACTCCCCATTGCCGCCTTGAACCCGCGCATTTTCAGCGCCGCCAATCTTATCGCAGTCGGCATGGATGCTGGCCTGCTCCTGATCGCGGCGATCGGGCAGATGCTGATTGTGCTCACACGCAATATCGACCTGTCGATCGCCTCGACCATCGGCCTGACCGCCTACGGCGCTGCCGCTTTCATCCACGCCTTCCCCCATGCGCCGCCGCTTGCGGGGATAGGGGTGGGGTGCTTGCTGGGACTTGGGTGCGGCCTGATCAATGGGATGGTCGTGACACGCGGCAGGGTTCCGTCGATTGTGGTGACGCTAGGCACGCTCTCGATCTACCGAGGACTGACATCGCTCTGGGCTGGGGGCCGCCAGATCAGCGCCGATCAGGTACCTCAATCCTGGCTCGACATGACCAGCGCCTCGTTTTTCGGCATTCCCGCTGTCGTCCTGATTGCCGTAGCGGCTGCGGCCGTTGCGGCCCTGGCTCTGCGCCGATTGCCTTGGGGACGGGAATTGTTCGCCATCGGATCGAACCCCGACGGCGCCGTGCTCGCCGGCCTGTTCCCCGCGACGCTGACTCTGGTCGCATTTGTCCTCGCCGGAATGCTGGCGGGGCTTGACGGCGCACTTTGGGCGTCGCGCTACGCTACAATCGATGCTCGTGTGGCGACAGGCTACGAGCTGACAGTCATTGCCTCCGTCGTCGTCGGCGGAGTGGCGATACGAGGCGGATCCGGAACCGTGGCAGGCGTTGTTCTCGGTTGCCTCACGCTGCTCGTGATCCGAAACGGATTGACGCTGGTCAGGGTCGATCCCCTTTGGCTGCAGGGCGTCTACGGGCTTGTAATTTTGGTCGCGATTGCGGTTGATGCATTCGTCGCCAGGCAGTCGGTGGCGCCGCGGAGAGTGCGATCATGAGCCGCTTTTTCTCCCTGCTGACGGACCGCCTCGTTCGCTGGGAGAATTTTCTCGGACTGATGACGGTGGCGCTGATCGCTTATGCCGCCGCGAGTCTCGACGGGTTTGCCACATCCTTCAATATTTCGCAGGCGATCGCCGGCGTCTCCGAACGCGCGTTGATCGCCCTTCCGATGGTGCTCCTGATCATCGCTCGGGAAATCGACATCTCGGTCGCAAGCATTCTGGCGCTGGCGAGCGTCGTCTTCGGCCTCTTCATCCAAGAAGGCGCGGGCCTTGTACCGGCTATCGCGGCTGCGTTGGTGTGCGGAGCTCTTTGCGGAGCCCTGAACGGCGCGCTCGTGACGCGTTTCGGATTGCCATCCCTCGTCGTCACGCTCGGCACCCTCGCCATGTTTCGCGGCATCGGCTACATCCTTCTCGGATCGGCCTCAGTCAACATCTTTCCCGACAGCTTCACCGATTTTGGAATCGACACGGTTCTCGATAGCGCCGTGCCCTGGACCATTGTGCCTTTCCTCGTGTTGGCCCCGATCTTCGCGATCGTCCTGCAAGCCACGCCGGCAGGACGGCGGATCTACGCGATTGGAGGCAACCCCATTGTCGCGCTCTATGCCGGAGTGAAAGTCGATCGCATTCGGTTTTTTCTGTTCGTGCTTTCCGGCGTCGTCTCCGCACTCGCTGGGATCGTCTTCACTGCCCGTGTTGCGAACGCACGCGCCAACAATGCGCTCGGGCTCGAGTTCGACGTCATCACCATCGCGCTGCTAGGCGGCGTTAGCGTTTTCGGCGGGCGCGGGACGATGACCGGGGTCGTGTGGGCGCTCGTCCTCGTCGCCACTCTTCGGAATGTGCTGGGACTGAATCAGATCGGCGGCGATGCGCAGGGCGTGGTCATCGGCCTGCTTCTCATCGGCTCCCTGCTCGCGGGAAATGTCGCGCAGGGTTTGGCCGCAATCCTTGCCTCCCTTCGTCCAGAAACACCCGGTGGCCGACGTTCGGGCGGTCAATCGGATGCATTTAACGACCCGAGCAAGATCTAGGAGAAACGGCCATGTCGGCATCAAAGAGCCTCGTGCTTGCCTTAACGCTCAGTGTGTCAGTCCTCGCAACGGCAGCCCACGCGCAGCAATGTGCATCGGGTCCCGTGACCGTCGGGCTGCTGCCGAAACTCGATACCGATCCTTACTTCCAGGTCGCCAAGTCGGGTGCCGAGGAGGCGATGGGAGAGATCGGTGGCAAGGTGGTACAGCAAGCGCCTTCTCAGGCGACCGCGGAGGCCCAGATTGAGTTCATCAACAATCTCGTGGCGCAGAAGGTTGATGTCATCGCGATCGCTGGCAACGATGCCAATGCTGTCGCGCCGGCGTTGAAGCGCGCTGCCAAGCAGGGCGTTCACGTCATTTCCTATGACTCCGACGTTACCTCAGATGCCCGAACGGTCTTCCTCAACCAGGCAAAAGGCGACAGTCTTGCCGAGATGATGCTGGAAAGCATGGGGCAGATGATCGGATATGAGGGTGATTTTGCGATTCTCTCCTCGACACCGACGGCAACCAATCAGAATGCCTGGATCGACTTTATGAAAGCGCGGCTTAAGGAGCCGAAATATGCCAAGATGAAGCTTGTCCAGGTGGCTTACGGCGAGGAAAGCGAGCAGGTCAATCAGCAGCAAGCCCTCGGGCTGGTGCAGGCCTTCCCTTCACTAAAAGGAATTATCATTCCCGCAGGCATTGGTCTTCCGGCTGCGGCCCGGGCCATGGAGCAGGCAGGCTCCCTGGGCAAAGTGAAGCTGACGGGGCTTGCACCGGCTACTTTGATCAAGAAATACATTGAGAATGGTACCGTGCAAGATATCTGGTGGAACGTGAAAGACCTCGGCTACCTCACCTATTATGCAGCCCAGGCAGTCGCGCAATGCAAGCTGACGGGGAAAGAGGGCGAGAGCTTCAAGGCAGGCCGACTTGGGGAATACAAGGTCGGCGAAAGGGGCGAGGTCGTGTTGGGGCCTGCTCAAATCGTGACGCCTAAGAACGTGAATGAGTTCAAGTTCTAACTAAAGATGTCTGGAACGGCCTGATCGAGGCCTTCGGCGGCCTCGGTCACCGACATTGGTTGGATATCATGCCAGCTCGGGAACGCCGCGATGTCAGCGGCAACGTCTCTTAACACCGCATTACGGGAGTGAGCGGGCCCGAACCTCCTTTCCGCCTTCGGATTGTCCTGGACATCTGGCGCGTGTCGCACATCATCGTGTACGGCCATGCCTCGTCACGCCCGCGAAAGGTCGGTCGCAAAAACTAAACTTCCCGTCGCTAGCGTGAAAGTGTGCCACCCGGTTTCGCGCGAGAGTGCCACAGGCAATTTCAGGGTTTCCGCATGCGCCGCTTTTCGCTGAGAACGCTGATCGCCGAGGCCTTCAACGCCCATCAGGGCTGGGAGCGACAATGGCGCAATCCCGAGCCGAAGGCTGCCTATGACGTGGTGATCGTCGGGGCGGGTGGCCATGGCCTCGCCACCGCCTTTTACCTCGCCAGCGAGCATGGCATCACCAATGTCGCAGTGGTGGAGAAGGGCTGGCTGGGCGGCGGCAATACCGGGCGCAATACCACCATCATCCGCTCCAATTACCTCTATGAAGAGAGTGCGGCCCTATACGATCATGCCGTGAAGCTCTGGGAAGGGCTTTCGCAGGCGCTGAACTACAATGTAATGTATTCTCAGCGCGGGGTGCTGATGCTCGCGCACAATCATCACGACGTGCAGAGCTTCAAGCGCCATGTCTATGCCAACCGCCTCGCCGGCGTCGACAATGAATGGATGACACCCGAGCAGGCCAAGGCATTCTGCCCGCCGCTCAATATCTCCAGGGATATCCGCTATCCGGTGCTCGGTGCGGCGCTGCAGCGGCGCGGCGGCGTGGCGCGGCATGATGCGGTGGCCTGGGGCTATGCCCGAGCGGCTGACTCGCTCGGCGTCGATATCATCCAGAATTGCGAAGTGACCGGCTTCCGCCGCGCCGCCAATGGCGCCATCGAGGCCGTCGAGACCAGTCGCGGAACCATCAAGGCGAAGCGGATCGGCGTCGTCGCGGCCGGGCATACCAGCGTAGTGATGGCGCGCGCCGGGGCTGCGGATGCCGCTCGAGAGCTTCCCGCTGCAGGCGCTGGTCTCGGAGCCGGTGAAGCCGGTGTTCCCCTGCGTCGTGATGTCGAACGCGGTGCACGCTTATCTGTCGCAGTCCGACAAGGGCGAGCTGGTGATCGGCGCCGGCACCGACCAGTATGTCAGCTACAGCCAGCAGGGCGGCCTGCACATCCCGATCCACACGCTCGATGCGATCTGCGAGCTGTTCCCGCAGTTCTCGCGGATGCGCATGCTGCGAAGCTGGGGCGGCATCGTCGACGTGACGCCCGACCGCTCGCCGATCATCGGCAAGACGCCCGTGCCCGGGCTTTTCGTGAATTGCGGCTGGGGTACCGGCGGCTTCAAGGCAACGCCCGGCTCCGGCCATGTCTTCGCCCACACCCTCGCTACCGGCGAGCCGCATCCGATCAACGCGCCCTTCACCCTCGACCGCTTCCGCACCGGCCGCCTCATCGACGAAGCCGCCGCCGCCGCGGTCGCGCATTAGCGGGTGACCAGCGATGATGCCGACCTTTCGACTGGCATGGCGTAGCTCCCTCTCCCATGGGGAGAGGGCGGGGGGTGAGGGGGAAAGACTGGTCCGTGAGGTAAAGTCTCTCCACGCCGCTAGCGCACACCCCCTCACCCTAACCCTCTCCCTATGGAAGAGGGAACCGATCGTGCCCGCGGAGTTTGCGCGTTGCGTATCGAGAGGCCGCCCATGCTGCTGATTCCCTGCCCCTATTGTGGCGAGAGGCCGGAGGTCGAATTCCGCTGCGGCGGGGAGGCGCATATCGCCCGGCCGCACGATCCGGCGGCGATCGGCGATCAGGACTGGTCGAATTTCCTGTTCACGCGCTCCAGCCCCAAGGGACTGTTCGCCGAGCGCTGGAACCATGCCCATGGCTGCCAGCGCTGGTTCAATGCCGTCCGCGATACCGCCAGCGACCGGATCATCGGGACGTACAAGGTGGGCGAGCCCCGCCCCACTGTCGGAGGCGAA
>CAVYXF010000015.1:0-366640 GCA_963772335.1 uncultured Alphaproteobacteria bacterium
GCTGTCGGCCAATTTCCACCTGCCGATGGACAACGCCGTCCCGCGTGTCGAACGTGTTTCGGTCGCGCAGATCGCTGCCCTACGCTATGGCGCGTTGCTATCCGCCCCCGGCAAGAGTGGGACTGAAATCGCACCTTCCGGACATTCTCGCGGTCTATGACGACACCAGCAACGTCATCTTTCTGCGCCAAGATTGGACAGGCAGCACCCCTGCCGACCTCTCCATTCTCGTCCATGAGATGGTCCACCGCGGCCAGAATCTCGCTGGCCTGAAATATGCCTGCGTTCAGGAGCGGGAGGAGCTCGCTTATGAGGCGCAGCACCGCTGGCTCCAGCTGTTCGGCCGCAATCTCGAATCGGAGTTTCAGATCGATCCATTCTCACGCCTCGCCAGATCTATCTGCATGTATTGATCGGCAGTAGCCCGGATGGAGCGAAGCGAAATCCGGGATTACCGGCACGAGACGAACACCCGGGCTACGATCTAAAGCCGCCGGGAAACCAGGGAGAGATTGTTCGCGGGCATCTCATGAATCTCCAACTCCGAGAACTCATACTGTGCGGCGAGCGCAGCAACATCTTCCAGATCGCGAACGCCCCAGGCCCGATTGCGCGCGCGCAGATCGCGGTCGAAAGTGTCGTTGCTCGGCGCGGTATGATGGCCATCGCGCCGATAGGGGCCATAGAGGAAGAGCACGCCCCCAGGCGGCAGGAGCTTCGATGCGCCGCGCATCAGGCCGATTATCGCTGTCCAAGGCGAGATATGGATCATGTTGATGCACAGCACAGCATCGGCGGAGTCGATCGGCCATTCCGGTGCCGTGGCATCGAGGTCGAGTGCGGGGCGGACATTGGCGAGACCAAGCTCTGCTGCCCAGCCATCGATGCTGGCGCGCGCATCCGGGTCCGGATCGCTTGGCTGGAAGATGAGATCGGGGCCGCTTGCCCCGGCGAAATGCATGGTGTGCTCGCCCGAGCCGCTGGCGATCTCCAACACGAGGCCGCGCTCCGGCAGATACGGGCGCAAAACCTCCAGGATCGGCGCGCGATTGCGAGCGGCCGCTGGAGCATAGAGCCGGGGATCAGCAGTCATGGCGGTCCTTCCTGCACGAGGTGGGCCTATGCGCCGCCGAAACGCTCCGTGCGGATTGCGGCGGCCGGCTGCCCCATGGCAACGAGAATTGTCGTCACCGCTTCCACGAAGCGGTTTGACCCGCAGACATAGGTGGTATGAGGTTGCCCGCCAAGCATTTCCAGTGCGCGCATTACCGCCGCGGCATCAATTCGGCCGGAAAAGTCCTGAGGACGGTTCGCCGCCTCGCGCGAGATGGCAAAGATCAGCCGAAAACCGTCCTCAGCCGCATCGAAGCTCTTCAGCTCTTCGGCAAACGGGGCCATGTCGTGACTGCGCACCCCGTAGAGCAGCAGCATCGGCGCATCAGATCGCTGTGCTGCCCGGTGCCGAATCATCGACATCAGCGGCACCACGCCGGAGCCGCCGCCGATCAGGAGGATCGGCCCGCCATCGGCCACCATCCAGTTGAAATAGCCGCCGAACGGCCCGCGGATCTCGATGGTGTCGCCAGCTTGCGCGACCTCGTGGAAATAAGGCGAGACTTCGCCATCCTCCAGTTCCTCGACGGCCAGCTCATAGGCGCCCGTCATCTCCGGAGCTGAGGCAACCGAATAGCTGCGCTGCACCTGATATCCGTCCGGGGCGGTGAGACGCACATCGAGATGCTGGCCGGCGAGGAAAGGATGCCAGATCGGCGGGCGCAGCATGAAGCTCTTCACGCGCGAGGTCAGCGGTGCGATGGACTCGATCACCGCGTCCTGCCAGCCTCTGGCGACCTCCCTCGCCCGCGCCGCGGCGTCCGCCTCAGTCATTGGTGAAGCGCTGCTCGCGCCAGGGGTCGCCATAGATGTGGTAGCCGCGCAGCTCCCAAAAGCCGGCGGTGTCGGTCTCGGTGAACTGGAGGCCATTGATCCATTTCGCCGATTTCCAGAAATAGAGATGCGGCACGAGTAACCGCGCCGGCCCGCCATGCTCGGGATGGATCGGCTGGCCTTCATAGCGCGTCGCGACCATCGCCTTGCCATCCGTCAGGTCGGCATAGGGCACGTTGGTCGAGTAGCCGTCATAGGAATGCGCGAGTGTGTATTGCGTCGGCGCGGTGATGCCGGCATCGGCGAGGATGTCGTCGACCAGCACGCCCTGCCAGGGCGTGTCGAATTTCGACCACTTGGTCACGCAATGGATGTCGCGCGTCATCTTAGTTTGCGGTAGCGCGTTGAACTCGTCCCAGGTCCAGGTCTTGATCGGCTTCGGCCCGGCGCGCAGGTTGAATTTCCAGTTGCGCACATCGATATGCGGCGTCGGTCCGGCGGAGAGTACCGGGAAGTCGGTGGTCAGCGACTGGCCGGGAGGAAGACGGCCCTCGAGTTCCGTTGGCGGGCGGCGGCCCGTAAATCCTCGCGTGACCATGGCTGTCTCCTGAAGCTCGACTGATCTCCTGGCCGTTATGGCCGTGCATCCGACAAGATACATCAGGGGCGCAGGCCACACCATGCTTTGGCGGGTCGGAGGCATCACGAAGCCGACAAAGGTTGAGTGCGGACAAGCCAGGGGCTAATGCTGCGGGAGGCGCGGGAGTGCGAATTTTCGCGCGCCGGATACTGATATTTCGCATTGCCCATAGTCGTGCATGTTTGAAAACCACCGACGATTCTGGCTTGAGGAATTACTTTATGAGACGGGTTTCACTGGTGTTTTGCGTCGCTGTCGGCCTCGTTCTGTTTGGCTTGCAGAGCCAAATCCGCGCCGAGGAAGGCTTTGGCACGTTTAACGGCGATCTGATCGTGAAGCTGGAAGGCGACGGCCGCACCGTCGAGCTGATGCAGCCCTTTGCGTTTACGGATCCGGCCGGAAAAACCTGGAGCGTTCCGGCCGGCACCGTGGTTGATGGCGCCTCCATACCGCAGGCGTTCTGGACCGTTATCGGCGGTCCCTTCGAGGGCAAATATCGCGAAGCCTCTGTCGTACATGACTATTATTGCGTTCGCCGTTCAGAGACTTGGCAGAACGTGCATCTGGTCTTCTACAACGGCATGCGCGCAAATGGTGTGGGCTCCCTGACGGCCAAGGTCATGTACGCGGCCGTCTACAACTTTGGCCCGCGATGGCTGGAGGTGGATGCGGCGAGCGGTGCAGCGATAGCCGGCCAGCCGCTGTTGCGGGAGGACGTCAAGCAAGCCATCATCAAGCGCATTACCGACGGCGATCCGTCCATCGAAGAGATCCAGCGCATTTCGGATGAGCTTTCCCAGATCAAGAGCGTCGATGAGCTCGAAAGGCTCCTGTCGGAAAATGGGCAGTGCACGCCGATCGTCGATGAGAATCTCAGGAAGACCCTCATCCTGTGCGGTATGACGGGCGAGTCGAAGAGGCTTGCAGCGCAACAGAACGTTCAGAACCTGGCCGAGAAGCTCAACGCTTTGCTTTCGGCCCAGTCGATCTTCCTGCTTCCTGCGGTGCAGTCCTATGCCAATGATCCCACCCCGGAAAAATGGCTAGCGGTGCAGAAAGCGACGAAAGACGTGTTCGGCCTGATCAAGGTGGCGGCGCGCGCGACGGTTGATGCAGGCGAGAGCAGCGATCCAGCCATCAAAGAGCATGCCGACGCCATATTTGGCATCTTGGGCACGCGCACCAGCATGCTTGGCGAATTGCAGGCCCGACCCGACTCGCGCGACGCGCTCCTGGAGTGGAACTCCAAATATGGCGGGCTGGTCCGAAGACTTGCCGCCGAGTTGGCTGCGCTGCAAACCGTCATGTCGCAGCAGCCACGTTAAAAGAACGCCTTTGTTGGCTCCTGCCTTTGCGGCATCAGAGCGCCAGCTCGAAGAAAACGAGCCAGTCCCGCAAATCGGGCGTCAACGGGTAATAGGGCTCGATGCGGCGGAATCCTGCACTCTCATAGAGGCGCATGGCCTCGGCTTGGCGCTTGCTGGTGTCGAGGCGCATCGCGCGGTAGCCAGCGCTCCTGGCTTCGGCGAGAACCCCATCGGCAAGGGTTCGGCCCACGCCAAGCCCGCGGAATTCGTTCGGCACGAACATCCGCTTCATCTCGCAGACGCCCTCGCCCAGATCGCGCAGCGCCACGCAGCCTGCGGGCTGTCCGTCATGGCAGGCGAGCAGCAGACGGCCCTCCGGCGGAGCATATTTTCCGGGAAGTCCGGCAAGCTCCGCCTGGAACGCGCTTTCGTCGAAATAGCGGTCGATCAGCTCAAGGTCTTCGACGTGGCGCTCGCGGTGCCAGGCGACGAACCCGCGCATCAGGGCGCGGACATCGTCGAGCTGGGCAGCAGTCCTAGGTTCTGAGATGCTGATCATTCCAAAACCTCCCCACAATTGCGCGACTGCTAGCGCGATCACATCGGCCGGTAAACGCCGGCTCTCATCCGCAGTGTTGTCATTCCCGCGGAAAGCGGGAACCCAGTAAGCACAAGGGCTTGCGATCACCCCAGTTGATGGCGCGAGCGTCCTTAAGCCACCTGCGGGTTCAGGTATTTGTGAATGGCCTGCACCACCACTGAGCCTTCGCCAACGCCGGATGCGACTCGCTTAACCGAGCCGGAGCGCACATCGCCAACCGCGAAAATGCCAGGGCGCGAGGTGCAATAGGGCGACATGACGCCAATCCGCTTCTCCGTTGCCGCATCGACGCCGGTTAGCACGAAACCTTTGTCGTCCAGCTCCACGCAATCCTTCAGCCAATCGGTGTTTGGCTGGGCTCCGATCATCACGAAGATATTGCCGATCGGCTTCACCACGCTTTCGCCGGTTGCTCGGTTTGTCCAGGTGCACTGGCGTAGATAGTCCTCCCCTTCAAGGCCAGTAATCTCGGTTTCGGTCAGGAGGATGATATGGGGCGATGCCTCGATCCGCTGGACGAGATAGTCGGACATCGTCGCGGCAAGGCTTCTGCTGCGCACCAGGATGAAGACACATTTGGCATGGCGCGAGAGGAAAATGGCAGCCTGCCCGGCGGAGTTGCCACCACCGATAACCGCTATCTCTTCATTCTGGCAGAGCTGTGCCTCCATGGCGGTGGCCGCATAATGGATGCCCTGCCCCTCATACTTCTCGTAATTCGGCACATCGAGCTTGCGGTAGCGGGCGCCGGTCGCAACCACCACCGCGCGCGAGGAGACGATGCTACCGCCCTCCAGCGTCACCCGATAGGCGCCATTCTTGGCAATCGCCACGGCGGGACGCGATATGGCGAGCCGGGCGCCAAATTTCTGGGCCTGCACCTGTGCACGGCCGGCGAGCGCCTGGCCGGAGATGCCGGTCGGGAAGCCGAGATAATTCTCGATCTTCGATGAGGTGCCGGCCTGCCCGCCGGGAGCCATGGCCTCTATGACGAGGGTCGAGAGCCCCTCCGAAGCGCCGTAAACGGCAGCGGCAAGGCCGGCCGGCCCGGCGCCGACCACCGTGAGGTCATAAACGAAATCCGGATCGATGGTCTCGGTAAGGCCGAGCGCGTCGGCAAGCTCGGTATTGCTGGGATTGCGCAACACGGTGTGGTCCGACGTCACCACCACCGGCAGCTCCGCTGGTGTCAGCTCGAAGCAGGCGAGAAAACTCTGGGCATCCTCGTCCCGCTCGGTATCCAGCAGGCGGTGCGGATAGCCGTTGCGCATCAGGAAGCGCTCGATCCGCAGTGTATCGCCGCCATGGCTCGAGCCGACCACGGTCACGCCGCCCCGGCTGTGGCGGATCAGGCCGACGCGCCGGAGGATGTAAGCGCGCATGATGATCTCGGCGATGTCGCTCTCGGCGGTGACCATGCGGCGGAAATCGGGACGTTTGATGCGCACCACGCGGCTGTCGGCGCCGGTACGGCCGCTGACCAGGACCTGGCGGTCGTTGAACAAGTCGAGCTCACCGCTGAACTGGCGAGGGCCATGGGTCGTGATGACGGTCGGCTCACCTTCCTCGTCGGAATCCACAATCTCGATCGATCCTTCCAGAACGAGGAAGAAATCGACGCCGCGATCGCCGCGCCGGAAGACGTAAGTGCCCGCCGGCAACGGCTCTTCAGTGCCGAATGCCGCAACACGCGCCGCCATCTCCGGGCTGAGCTGAGGGAAAGTCTGAGCGGTGCGATTGAATGGATCGGTGGGATCGAGTTCGGCGCTGTTCTGCGGCTCACTCATTTGGCGGCACCTTCTGCGCGTTGTCGGGAGCGCGCAGTCTAGCTTTTGCCGGGCTTTTACGCAAAAGCGCTGCAAGTACCGCCTCACCTTTGCGTCACTTGGAGTCAAGTTCAGGCAAAAAAACCCTCGCCGCGGTGGGGGCGACCGGGGCGAGGGCAAAGGCGGTGCTCCCGGGAGTGAAAAGAGCAAAACCGCCATAAACAGAGTCAACAGGGAGGAGCGCCAGAGGTGAGCACACCCGTCAGCAGAGACGGCTATTGCCTCTCTGTGATGAATGCCCGCCTCTGGCAGGATGCTATGCTCGTATGTCGCGGCTGCGGGGGATTTGGTTCAAAGAAATTCTGCCGGCGTGCTCAAGCCTCGGAGCAGCTATGGGGTCTGCTGTGCCTGCCGCTTTTGGCGCGCGGTCCTCAGGTAGCTTTCCGAGCGCATCTCCATCAGCCGGGAAGCGGTCCGCCGAAAGAGCTGGGCGCCATCACCCTCGGTGTAAAGCCTGTCCGGCTCGGCGGCGGCCGAGATGATGAGGCCGGTGCCCTGGTCGTAAAGCGTATCGATCAGTGTGTTGAACCGGCGGGCCTCGTCGCGGCGGTCGCGGCGGAGAATCGGCACGTTCTCGATAATGACGGTATGAAAGTGCCGGGAAACGGCGAGATAGTCATTTGCTCCGAGCGGCTTGCCGCAAAGTTCCGCGAAAGTAAAACGCGCCACTCCGTGCGCGGCTTCGGGTACCGCCAGCATGCGGCCTTTGACAAGAATGTGCTGACTGTGACCCTGGGCGACGCCGGTCAGCTTCTGGAAGGTTTCGCGGATATGGCTGTCTGCCGCGCCGTTCAGCGGAGTGAAATAAAGCGGCTCGCCCAAAAGCCGGTCGAGGCGATAGTCCTTGGCGGCTTCAAGCTCCATCACCTCCATCTTCTCCTCGATCAGCTCGATGAAGGGGAGGAACAGATTTCGGTTCAGCCCGCCATTATAGAGTTCGGAAGGTGCGGTATTGGACGTGACGACAACCACCATGCCCTGCTCGAAAAAGCCGGAAAACAGCCGGCCGAGAATCATCGCATCGGCGATGTCGGTCACGTGGAATTCGTCGAAGCACAAGAGCGGCGCTTCGCGCGCAATGCGCTCGGCCACGACTGGCACCAGATCGCCGTCTTGCTGCTTGCGCGCCGTGGCAATTAGCTCGTGCACTTCGATCATGAACTCGTGGAAATGCACCCGGCGCTTCCGCTCGAACGGCACCGTTTCGAAGAACAGGTCCATCAGCATGGTCTTGCCGCGCCCGACCGGGCCGAACAGATAGAGCCCCCGCGGCACCTCACCGCGCTTGCGCGTGAAAAAGGAGAAGAAGTCAGTCTTTGCCGGCGCGGTATAGCGGGCGAGGCGGTTGGCGAGCAGCTGCAGCTTTTCCGCAGCCAATGCCTGCATCGGATCGGCCGCGATCCTCCCCTCTCGCACCATCCCGCGATAGCGCTCCAACAGATCCTGTCTCATGCCACTCCATCTCGCGCCGTGCGGGAAGCCGGTCTTTAAGCCAGATCATTCGAGATGGAATGGGGCATAGCCACCCTCCGAGCACAGCCGAAATCCACGCGCACTGGATCTCCCAATTTCACGGGGATTTCGGCTGTCCCGGTGGCTCTGTTTCCATCTGACCCGATTTAGGCCTCGGGCGAGGCGATCCTACCAGAGTTTCTGGTCCGCTGCCGCACCGCATTGCAAGGGCGTTGATTAGCGTGAAGGCGGAGCGCGGCTCCGCTACGCCGCTTCGGTACTATCCGCTTTGCGTCCGATGAACAGTCCGCGGCCCATCAGGCCGACCGAATCACGGCTGACCTCGAGGCCAGCCGCGCGGAACGCTTCGAGATACTCCTCGGTCGTGAACAGCCCCAATCTCTGCAGTTCCTTAAACGTGACGATGCCAGCCGGCGTTGCGACCAGAAAGTGGAAGTCGAGGACCGCGATATTGCCTTCCTGGCCGCTGATCGACATTCGCGCCAGTTTGAGTTCGGGTTGATTGACGAAGAGGGCGTGCGGCTTGCCGTCGAGTTGCCAATCGGCGGGAGAGAACCATGGCTCGACGATCAGAAGACCGCCTGGCGCCACATGGCGCGCCATGCTGGCGATCGCACTATTGAGTCCGTCTATAGTTGTCATGGCCCCGATCGCGCTGAAGAGGCAGGTCACAACGTCGAAGCTGCGGCCGAGGTCGAAGCTGGTCATGTCGCCAACATGAAAGCGCACCTCCGGCAGCCGTGCGCTGGCGATCGCCAGCAGATCCTCGCTCAGGTCGAGGCCTTCAACCTCGAACCATGCCTTCAGCTCCGCCAGATGTCTGCCAGTTCCGCAGGCGACATCGAGGAGCGTGCGCACCGGCCGCCCGCCAGCCTCCTCGATGAATTTACGTAGCTTGGCTGCCTCGCCGGCGTAGTTTTTCCAGGCATAGAGCGCATCGTAATAAGCTGCGGATTTCTCGAACATTGGCGAACTCTCTCCCGTCCCGGCATTTTGCGTGCGGCCTTCGTCATGTTCCACGCATCGCCGCGCGAGATCAACGGCCGGCCTTTGACAGACGACGGCGAAGCCGGCCGTCGGACATTCAGACCGTCTCTAAGCGAGCGAAAAGCTCTGGACCATGCCGCTCCTGGCGACAGCATGCAGGCGCTCCATGATCCTCAGGCGTAGTGTCTTGAGCCGCATCGGACGCAGCCGGTCAGGACGCGAGCGGTTCGAACTCGGCATCGATTTCCCGTTGGACGAGTGCGGAGTGGTAGAGGAGAGAGGGAAGTTTAAAAGTCATGGGCTGCCTCCTTAGGGTTCAGAGGTATGCCCAAGCATGACGAAATGGCATCGGGCATACCCGATGCGGTCCGACATGACGGCGCTGCGACGTCAGAGGGGCCCGGCCCCGCATTCACAGCTCTTCAGATAGGTTGTTTCTCGGCTCTGTCAAGAACGCGGCCCTCGATCCGCTCAGCCCCCTTGCACCATGGCCCGCTCGAAAAGCGCGAGTGCCCGCTGAATGGCCGACCCGCAAATCTCCTGCTTTGACCCGCTCTGAAAGCGATGCACCTCGGCGAGCACCACGCCGTTCCGGTGGGCGGCGGCGAGATAGACCAGGCCAACCGGATTGCCGTCCTCATCCGGCTCCGGACCCGCGACGCCGGTGATCGCGACCGCAATGTCGGCAGGGCAATGCGCGAGCGCCCCTTGCGCCATCGCTTTTGCCACTTCGGCGCTGACCGCGGTATGGGTTTCGATCAGCTCCGCCGGAACGCCGAGTGCCGCCGTCTTATTGGCCTTGCTGTAGGTGACGAAACCGCCCTCGAATGCGTCGCCCGCACCGGGCGTGTCGGCAAGCAGAGCCGCAAGGGCGCCGCCGGTGCAGGATTTCAGCGGTCGCAAGTGTGAGCCCACTTTCTGCAGCCTGGTTGATAAGTTGAGCGGCCTGGTCTTCTAGCGCCTGCCGGACATCATCCAACGGCTTCATGCGATGCCTCACCTGATCGCTTCTACCAACGCGAGAGCACCGCTTATTTCTTGCGCTTGGAGGATTTATCGTCGCGGGCCTTGCTGCTCTTGCTGCTGCTCGCCTGTTTGACTGCCGCGCTTTTCGTCTGAGCGCTGCTCTTGGCTGACTTCGATTTTCCCTTGGCCGGAGCCTCCTCCGCGTCCTCCTCAGCAGCCTCGTTGATGCCCCCCATCGCAAGCGCGGTGAGCTTCTCGTCCGTCTCTTTTTCTTCTTGGAGGGTCGCCTCGATCAGCTTTACCGCCTCCGGCATGTCGAGCTGCTCGGCCCAGGCGCGCAGAGTGCCGTAGCGGGCGATCTCGTAATGCTCCACTGCCTGTGCGCAGCCGATCAGGCCGGCATGGAGCACGTCAGGGCTCTTTGCTTCGCTCATCAGCTCCTCGGTCTCCTCGACGAGACCCTGTAGCGCGGGGCACTCCTTGCCAGACGAGCGCTTGCCCAGCAGCTTGAAAATCTGATCGAGGCGCTCGACCTGTCCCTTCGTCTGCTCGGTATGCTCCTCGAAAGCCTGCCTCAGCTCGGGCGACTTGGTCTTCTTGGCCATCTTCGGCAGAGATTTGATGATGGTTTTCTCGGCGAAGTAGATGTCCTTCAAGGTGTCTTCGAACAGCTCTTTGAGAGTTTCCATTTATTATTGCTCCGGTTAGGTCTTTGCGAAGGCGTTGCAGCTGTTGGACCAACGTCCTGTTTGCCAGCGGGTTCCGGTGGTTAGCGCCAGTGGGAACTTTTCATCGCCGGGCCAGACGTTCGGGCCGCGCAAACCCGCCCAGGCGAACGCTGCTGATCAGCGCTGCGGGCGTGCGACTACCGCCAGACGCGCGCGGTTATAGCCGAAATTCGGCTTGAGCCTTTCGCCCGAAAATCCGTTTTCATGCAATAACTTGAGAAGCCTGGCTTCAGAGTAGCGGGTAAGGCCGAGCTCGGTCCGGAGGCGGCGGTAGTCGGAGAAGAAGGTCCGCACCAGGCCGCGAAGCGCATCGAGCAAGAAACCGCTCTTCGCGGCGAAGCGCAGCAGAGCTGCCGCATCGGTCAATGCGGTCTGCTCCGGCGCGATGACGTCGGCGATGATCAAACGGCCATCCGGCTTCAATACTCTGCGCCAGGTTGCGAGCAGCGCTGACAGGGCGGTTGGCGTCAGATATTGAACCAGGGAATTGGCGACCACCAGATCGAGGCTTCTTTCCGGCAAGGCTTCCAAATCGATTGGCGCGAGCACCTGGATTTTCGGCTCGTCGGCAAACCGCTCACTGAGCCGGGTGCGCAGTTTTGGTGCAGCATCGCACAACAGCAGCGTATTGCACGCCGCCGCAACGCGACGGGCATCAAGCGCCTCCCCGCAGCCATGATCGAGGATGCGGGCCTCAGGGTGCGGCAGAACGCGAATGATGTCGTCGGCAATGTGGCGGTAGTGGCTGCCGAGATGGCGCGCGCTGACATAGACGCTATGGTCGCTGTCCCAGAACCGGGTCCAACTCCGATCGACATCGGTCGCCATAGCTAGCCTCGCCCCAACCCGGCGCGGCACAGCGTGCCGCTCCTCACTTGCGCCATTGAAATCTTAAGCGCTGAGGCGTGGTGTCAATGGGGCTAAGCCGGATCCGGAGTTAGGCGAGGGTTCACTTTCACGTGACGCGCCGCTGCGGCATCAGTCGATGGGCGGCGCAGAAAGAATTGGCCGGCGGCGGCAGTGATGCTCACCCGCAGCCGGCCCTTCTTTGGGAACTTACGTCACCACGAAGTCGGAATGCGTCAGATGCGGCGCGTCGGTGAGTGTGGCGACCAGCTGCGCCTTGTGCGCGCCGCTGCCGTCAGCGTCCCAGAGCAACTGACCTGAGTTGGTGTCGTAGATCAGCGTCGATCGCCCGGTTGTCGCGTGAACGCCGGCACCCGAGATGAAGGCTACGTCGTCCAGGTTGGAGATACCGAAGCCCACACCCGACAGCGCGATTTTGTCTTCGCCCGGATGGAAATCGGCGATCGTATCGCCGCCGTGCGGTGATCGATGGCGAAATAGAACGTGTCATTGCCTTCGCCGCCGGTAAGCATGTCCTTGCCGGCGCCGCCTTCGAGCCAGTCGGCACCGCTCCCGCCATAGATGGTATCGTTGCCCAGGCCGCCATAGATGTGGTCGTTTCCTGCCCCGCCATCGAGCACGTTGCCGACCTGATTGCCGCGCAAGATATCGTCGTAATTGCTGCCGGTCAGATTTTCGATCGAGCTGAAGTAATCGCCCGCCGCGCCACCGGCATTGTTGTGATAGTTGCTCAGATCGGCTGTTACCGCCTGGTCCGAATTGGCGTAAGTCGCGGTGTCGTAGCCGAGGCCGCCACTCAGCGTATCGGCGCCCGCGCCGCCATCGAGCACGTCATCGCCGGCGCCGCCGAGTATCCGGTCATTGCCCTCGCCGCCGGACAGGAAGTCGTTGCCAGCATCGCCGTTGATGTTGTCGTTGCCGGCATCGCCATAAAGGGCATCGTTGCCTTCTCCGCCGTACAGCGTGTCATTGCCTTCGCCGCCGTGAAGGGTGTCGTGACCGCTCTCGCCGTAGAGTGTGTCATTGCCGGCGCCGCCCTCGATGTGGTCGTTGCCGCCGCCACCGAACAGCACGTTGATGCCGGTGTTGCCGACTATGACGTTATCCCGGGCGTTGCCCGTCGCGGAGAGATTGGCGCTACCCGTGAGCGTCAGATTCTCCACATTGGGCGCGAGTGGTCCACTCAGCTGGATACCCGTTATGATGGTGTCATTACCCGCATCGGCATCCTCGACGACCTGGTCGGCCGTGGAGTTCGACGTAGTAAATGTCATCGCCGGCACCGCCACGCATGACGTCATTGCCTGCGCCGCCGTCGAGCGTATCATTGCCGGCTCCGCCATAGAGAACGTCGTTGCCGGCGCCGCCGAACAGGTAGTTGTCGCCGTCATTGCCGGTGATCACGTTATCCAGCTCATTGCCGATGCCGGACAGGTTCGCCGAGCCTGTCAGGGTCAACGCCTCGACATTCGCCGCCAGCGGACCGTTGAGCTGGATGCCGGTGATGATGCGGTCATAACCGCCGCCGATATCCTCGACCACGACGTCGCCGGGGGAGTCGACGTAATAGGTGTCGTCGCCGGCGCCGCCGACCATCACGTCATTGCCGGCGCCGCCAATAAGGGTGTCGTTGCCCTCTCCGCCCTCCAAGAGCGTATCCCGGTCAGAGGCGATGAGTTCGATCGTCGCCAGCAAAGCCGGCGATATGAATGGTATTGGCGTCGCCCTGCAGCACATCGTTACCGGCGGTGCCAAGCATTTCCGGCTGAGGCAGGGTTTCGACCCTTGCCGCTGCCGTGCCCAGCGTTTCATCCGCCGAGAGACTCGTGCGGATGTTGGCGAGGCCCATCTCGCTCGCCGTGGTGTTGCTGAGCGTCGCAAGCGTGACGAAAGCGCCGGCATGCGCCGCATCGACCTGCACCTGGGTGTCGGAGCCGGACTGCACAAAGCGGACATAGCCGTTGGCCACCGGATCGCCTTTCGGCCAGTTGTATTTGGCCATCAGCACAGAGAGATCGATCACGTCACCTCTGTTGCCGGTTTCGAAGTCGGTGATTGTGTCGCCGCCCTCGATGAGCGAATGATATGCGAAACGATCGCGTCCTGCGCCACCGGTCAGGATGTCGGCGCCAGCCCCGCCCCAGATATAGTCGTCGCCCGCGTCGCCAGAGATTCTGTCGACGCCCTTGCCGCCAAGCAGCAGGTCTGCCCTGTCGGTTCCTGCCATGACATCGTCGGGATTCGCTGAGGCTTTCACGAAATACGTATCGGTGATGGTCGCCGCTGTGGCGCTGGCGATGTTACCTGGGCCGAACGCTTCGAAATGGGAATTCGTAATGGTGTTGTGTGCCGGATCGTTGGTGCTGTAGAGCGAGTAGTTCTGCGTCTCCTTGAGCGTGACATTGTCGATATGGATGTTGCGCGCATCATCGACACCATACTCGAAGAGCATGATGCCCCGCTGATTGCCGGCGCCGCCGCTATCGGTCATCTCGCCGCCGACGCCGCGGGCGTTCAGAAAGCCGAAACTGTCGAAGGCCATAACGTTCTTAAATGAGCCCTCGACGGCCTCGGAATGCCATGAATAGGCAAAATTCCGGGTGCCATAGGCAACAGCGTTCTCGACGTGCATGCCGATGTCGCCGCCATATTGCACGATGTAACCGGCGTTCGCCGCCACGCCGATGCCGTTGTCGTCCGCGGCATGTGTGACGTTCTCGGCATAGTAGCCATTGACCGTCGTACCGCTCGATGCGAGCGAAGACACGCCAATGCCGAGCGCCGCGGAGCCGCCATCGATGAGATTTTTCACCGTCACATCGGTGATCGTGTTGTTCACGCCATCGACGACATTGATGCCGCGGCCGACGCCATCGTGGACGTTCAAGTCTTCGATCTGACCGTTCACCAGGCTGCGGAGCTGAACCAGCGGCGTGTTCCAGCTGGTATGCGTCTGATCGCCGACCACATCGCCATTTTTGATGATCAGCTCGCCGCTTTGATAGGTCGAGGCGCGCACATTCGTATGGTAATTATCTTGATCGATCAGCTGGCCTTTGAAGGTGACGGTATTGCCGTCGATGCTCTCCACTTCGAGAGCCTGGCCCATCGAGGTCTGGCTGGCATCGTGCGCGTCACCCGGCAGGCCGTCATCGGAGATGATCTTCACCCACGAGCCGACGGTCAGGCCGTCCGGTAGATGCCCGTAGGTCAAGGTGGTGTTGTGGCTCGCATCCTCGCCGAGCGTGACGCCCACGGCTGCGTCGTGCGTGGCAACGCCGGTTATGACGGTGACATTGCCGGCTTTTGCCAGCGTCGAGCCGTTCAGATCAAGGGTGATGTCGCGGTGGGTGACATCGATGGACAGCCCTCTGCTGATCGAGATCGTCTCATTCTGGGGAAGGATAAGGGTCCCACCATTCCTGAGCGAGTCCAGCGCCCTGATGATGTCATTTTCGGTGGCGCCTGAGGCGAGCTGGATAGTGTCTGCCATAATCACTCCGTGTCACGAGCAAGTGTCTGGATCCGCTTGCCCGCGGCCACGAAAGCCGACGCTCTTCGCCAGGTGCAAATCGAAGCGGATTTTGCGCGATGCGCCCACCTCACTTGCGCGGGGTCCGCAGGTCGTGATGGTAGAAATTCGCACCGCCTCAACGGAGAGACTACACGAGTATTCCGCTTGGGAAATTAAAAGGCCTGATTTCAGTTATTCAGGCTTAAAGCTCGTGTCTAAAGCTTGATAAAAATTTCATTATAGCTGCGTCTAAAGCGGAGGCGAGGCAATATCTTCTGCCTCAATATGTGAAAGAAAGGTGAGTTCTGTTCGCGACCGCCCGGTTTGTTGTCCCGCCGCTCTAAACACTGAAGGCCGGCTCCGGCGCGGGCAGTCGCCTCGGCAGGTACAGCACACCAGTGAGGATTACGAGCGCGGCGACGGCGAGCACGCGGAACAGCGTGTCGAAGCCCCAGTGGTCATAGACGAAGCCGACGAGCGGCAATGTCAAACCCAACGCCGTGAAGCTCACCACAAAGCGCGTGCCGTAAATCCGCGCCCTCATATCACCGCGCGCCATTCTGCCGATCATATAGTCGTTGATCGGAATTTGCCCGAAAGCTCCAAGCATAAAGCCGAGCGCCACGGCAAACGCCGCACTATCGGTCAATCCCGGCATGAGACTGAAAAACACCATCTGCATGACTGCCAGCGTCAGGAAAACGGGGCGTGGACCGAACCGGTCGAGCAATGCGCCGACAACGAGCTGCGCCAGCGAGGCAACGGCGAACACCAGGAAGGCGAACGCCCCGATAGCCGTGGCAATCTCGGTGCGGCCGACGATTTCGGAGAGCACCGGAATGCTGCCGATCGCATCACTCAGCCCTGCCGCCAGATGCTGGAGGCGTTCGGCGAAGATCTTCGGCAGGGCGAAGGTGGTGGACTGGAAGATGATGCTAGAGACGGCGGTGGTCAGGAACACGATGGCCGACACGCGCAGCAACATGGCCTTTTGATCGGGCGAAAGCGGGCCGTTTCCCGCATCCGGCGTCCGCCTTGCCCGATGCTCGACCGCGCGCACTTCGGGCCAGCGCGCGATCAAATAAAGCACGCCGAAGCCGATTGACACCGCGCCCGGCGCCATGAAGGCGGCGCGCCAGCCGCCATTGTCGATGAAATAGCCTGTGAGAAGAGCCGCGCTGGCGACGCCGAAATTGCCCCATACACCATTCATCGCGATGCGCATGCCGGAATTGCGCCATTTCTGCGTGAGGATGGCGAGGCCGACTGGATGGTAGATCGCCGCGAACACGCCGGTGACGAACAGGCCAATGCCGATCTGCAGTGGGGTTTGAGCAAATCCCGTCGCAATCGAGCCAAGTCCCGCGCCAATGAAGAACACCACCATCATGCCATCGCGGCTCCATTTATCGGCGAGCCACCCGGCGGGGAACGCGAACAGCCCGAAAGCGAAGAAGCCGGGCGTGGCGTAGTTCAACAGCTCCGAATAGCCGAGATTCCATTCGCGGCTGAGCGTGACGGCGGCAACGGTTGCGAAAATAAGGGTGAACAGGTGATCGAGGAAGTGGCCGACATTGATCAGAAAGAAATGCAGCCTGTCCTTCGTCATGAGCACGCCTTTCCGTCCCTTATCCGCCGCTGAGCCCGGCTGTCCTTGTTCCCTCCGCGAAACGCGGGGGATGAGCGTAGCAGGCGTGTGGACTGCGCACAAATCGGCGCATTCGACATTATTGTGATGCGCATCAAAACCTCACGCCGCTGGATTGCGTCATAGACTATTATGACCGACATCCTCTCATTCGCTTTAGCCGCGCTTGCCCTATCTGCTACGCCAGGGCCTGCCAACACCGTGCTGTTCGCCTCTGGCGCGCTGACGGATACGCGCCGCTCCCTCGGGCTGGTGCAGGCGGGCGTGCTTGGCTATATGATTGCGATCACTTTGCTGGTGGTGGTGTTCGGCCCGGCGCTCGCCAGCTATCCCGGCCTGAAGCTGGTGCTGCAGGCGGCATGTGCTGGCAATCTGATCCTGTCGGCGCGAGGCATGTGGGGCCGCAAGGCACTCGATGCCAATGTGATGAGCTGGCGCGCCATGTTCTCGATAACACTGCTCAGCCCGAAAGCCTTCACCTTCGCCTTTACGCTGATCCCGGCCGATCCACTCAGCGGGTATGCGGCAAAGCTCCCTTGGATCGCACTTCTGCTCCTCCTCATCGGCGGTGCGGAGCTCGCCTGGATCGGTCTTGGAAAAGCCGTCAGCAGGGGCCTGTTCGGGCCGATCAGCATACCATTCTGCTGGCGCGTCGGCGCGGTGGCGATCACTGGCTTTGCAGCGGTGCTCACCTATTCGATCGTCGCATCAGGATTGGCACTCGCCGGCCTCCATCACTGAATCGTGCGGCGAAACAGCCAGGCCGCAACCGTCAGCGTTACCATGGCAATGAGGATCAGAGGCACGATGTTGGCAGCAACATCGGCGGCCGGCATACCGCGCAGGAACACCCCGCGCAGAATCACCAGCACGTGGCGCAGCGGGTTGATCAAGGTCACGGTCTGCAGCCAGCCAGGCATATTCTCAATGGGTGTGGCGAAACCGGAGAGCAGAATGGCCGGCGAGGCAAACAGGAACGTGCCGAGAAACGCCTGCTGCTGCGTTTGGGCAAGTGAGGAGATAAACAGCCCTACCCCGACCGCCGAGGCTAAGTAAAAGAAAAGCCCGATGTAAAGCAGCGCCAGCGAGCCGCGGAGCGGAATCTGGAAGAAGAACAGCGCGACCAGGATCATGGCGCTCGCCTGTACCATGCCGACGATCATGGGTGGCACCAGCTTGCCGGCAAGGATTTCCGAGGTGCGAAGTGGCGAGACCATCAGCTGGTCGAAGGTGCCAAGCTCACGCTCACGCGCTACCGATTGCCCGGTGACCACCAGCGAGATCAAGAGTCCCAGCGTGCCGATCAGCCCAGGCACGGTGAACCAGAGATAGGTGAGGTTCGGATTGAACCAGTGGCGCACGGCGAGGGGCGATTGCAGCGTGTCAGCCGAAAAGCCCGGCCCCGCCTCCTCGACGCTGATGTCGCGCGAGAGATCATTCGCGACCGCGCTCAGGTAGCCGAGCACGATCTGCGAGGCGTTCGACCGCCGGCCATCGAGGATTACCTGAATCGCCGCAGGCTGTCCGGCCGCGATATTGCGCGAGAAGTTTTGATCGAAATGCAGCACCGCGACGGCCTTACGGTTGTCGATGGCATCGCGGATGTCCTCGATGCGCGACAGAGGTTCTATTCTGCGGAAGGCGGGCGCACCTTCGAGCCGTTGCAGCACCTCCGTGCTCCAGCGTCCGGCATCGCGGTTCAGGACGGCGACATCGATATTGGTGATGTCGAGGGTTGCGGCATAGCTGAAGACGAAAATTTGCAGGAGCGGCGGTCCGATCAGCACCGCGCGCGAGCGCGGATCGCGCAACACCGCTAGCAATTCTTTGAAGATCAAAGCTCTGAGACGTCGCCACATTATTCGAGACTCTTTCGAGTGGTGCGCACCGCCAGGATCAGGAACACGGCGCCGATGCCGAGCATGACCGCGATGTTCTTTAAGAACAGTGGCCAGATATCGCCAGCCAGGAATACGGTCTGCAAGCTCGGTATGAGATAGCGCGCGGGGACGATATAGGTGATGGCCTGGATCACCTTCGGCATGGAGGGGATTTCGAAGATAAACCCGGACAGCAGGAAGGCCGGCAGGAAGCCTGACATCAGCGCGATCTGGGAGGCGACGAACTGGTTTTTCGTCGCCGAGGAGATAAGCAGGCCCTGGCCCAGACCCGGCAGCAGGAAAGCTGAGGAGATCGCCACCAGCGCAAACACTGAGCCGCGCAGGGGCACGCCGAACAGGAACACGCCGAGCGCGGTGCACAGCGCCATCGCCGCCAAGCCGAGCACGAAATAGGGGATCAGCTTGCCGAGCAGCAGCTCAACGGTGGAGATGGGGGTCGCCATCATCGCCTCCATGGTGCCGCGCTCCCATTCCCGGGCAACGACCAGCGCGGTCAGTAGTGTGCCGACGAGGGTCATGACGATGGCGATGCATCCGGGGACGAGGAAGTAGCGGCTGCGCAGCTCCGGATTGAACCAGAAGCGCGGCTCGATGCTGACGGCGAGGGGCGCGCGTCCGTCCGGCATGCGTTGGGCGGCCCAATTACTCCATACACCTTGGGAATAGTTCTCGACGAATTTCGCGGTGTTCGGGTCCGAGCCGTCGGTCAGCACCTGGATGCGCGCAGTGCGCAGGTCCTTGGCGGCGTTCTCACCAAACTCGGCGGGGAGGACGATAATGCCGTGGATCTTGCCGGCTACCATCAGCGGCGCAAGCGCCCGGCGGTCGCGCGCCTGGGTGACGTCGAAGAAACGCGAGGCGCGGAAGGCGGCAGCTAAGCTTTCGGCCGGCTCGCTGATGGTTTCGACGGCAACACCGACCTTCACCGCATTGGCATCGAGGGAGACGCCATAGCCGAACAGGAACAGCAGGATCAGCGGCAGCACGAACGCGATCAGGATGGAGGAGGGATCGCGCACGATCTGCACGAACTCTTTGACGAGCAGCGCAGTGAAGCGGCGCCCGCGCCCGGTGCTCACGCCATTTTCGGTTGCTGTCGTTACAGGCTGTGGGAGGAGGGCCGTATCGGTCATGCCGCCCGCCTCTTGAGACGCACGACGGTTGCCTCCGGTCCCCTCTCCCGTGGGGAGAGGGACAGGGTGAGGGGGTAAGCCCTGTCGATAATCCGTAACCTCTCACCCCCACCCTCTCCCAATGGGAGAGGGAGCGATCCGTCGCGTGGCGAGACTAGCCGCTCACGGCTCCTGGTCCGACTTTTCCTGAATGCAACGCGCGGCGAGGCGAAGCCGAGCCGGGTGAGGGGGCTTTCAGTGTCCATCATGCCGCCTCCTGCCGCCCGGCATCGGACGTCTCCACCAGATGGATAAAGGCGTCTTCGAGCGAGGGATCAGGATTGTCCTTGCTGGCCGCGCGCTGCTTCAATTCGTCAGGCGAGCCGAGCGCGATGGTCTCGCCGCGATAGATCAAGGCGATGCGGTCACAATATTCCGCCTCGTCCATGAAATGCGTGGTGACGAGAATGGCGACGCCTTTGCCGACCAACCCGTTGATATGCGTCCAGAACTCGCGCCGGGTGATCGGATCGACGCCCGAGGTCGGCTCGTCGAGGAACAGAGCATCCGGCTCGTGCATCACCGCGCAGGCGAGCGCAAGCCGTTGCTTGAAGCCGAGCGGCAGCTCCTTGGCATTGGAACGCAGATAGCGGGAGAGATCGAAGGTGTCGATCATGCTATCGATCTTGGCCTTCTTGCGCAGCCCCCCGAGCCCATAAACGCTGGCGAAGAACTCCAGATTTTGCGCAACGCTCAAATCCCCATAGAGCGAGAATTTCTGCGCCATGTAGCCAAGCTTGCCACGCGCATCGGCTGCCGCGTGGCGCAGGTCGAAGCCGGCGACGCGGCCCTCGCCACTGGTTGGCGTGAGGAGACCGCAGAGCATTTTGAAGGTCGTCGACTTGCCAGCACCGTTCGGGCCGAGGAGGCCGAAAATTTCGCCCGGCGGGATGGTGAAGGTCATATCGCGCGCCGCGGTGAAGTCGCCGAATTTCTTGGTAAGCCCGCGCGCTTCGATGACCGGACCTTCGTCGGATTTCTGCGCAACGCCTTCAGCAAGCTCGGACTTGCCGCCGGGACTGCCCCCGAGCCTGTCGATGAACGCGTCCTCAAAGCGCGGGCTCGCGGCCACGATCTCGGTCTTGGCGAAGTCGCCGCCCAGTTCGGCCTGTAAGGCGTCCGGCGAAATCTCCTCTTTCATCACCAGCCGCAAGGCGCGGCCCTGAATCACGCCATCGACCACGCCCGGCCTGTCCAGTACCTCGGCCAGCAAGGCGCGGCGCTGGCCTTCGAGGCCGAGCGCCTGGAACACCCGGCCTTTCACCCGTGCTGTCAGCTCGGCGGGTGGGCCTTCGAAAAGCAGCTTGCCCTCGTTCAGAAGCAGCACGCTGTCGCAGCGCTCGGCCTCGTCGAGATAGGCAGTGGACCAGATCACGGCGATGCCGCCACCTTTCAGGTCCTGCACCATGCGCCACAGCTCGCGCCGCGAAATCGGATCGACGCCGACGCTCGGCTCGTCGAGCAGCAGCACTTCCGGCGCGCGGATCAGAGCGCAGGCGAGCCCGAGCTTCTGCTTCATGCCGCCCGAAAGCTTGCCGGCATAGCGGCTCGTGAAAGGCGCAAGCGCGGTGAAGGCGAGCAGACGGTCGAAGGTCGTCTTACGTTCGTCGAGAGGAAGCCCGCGCAGGTCGGCATAAAGGTTGAGGTTCTCCTGGACTGTGAGGTCCTCATAGAGGCCGAAGCGCTGCGGCATATAGCCGATCGCGTTCTGCACATCCTGCGCGTTGGTCTGGGTGTCGAACCCTAAGACTTCGATCCGGCCTTGAGTTGGCGCCAGCAGGCCGGTGATCAGGCGGATCAGCGTGGTCTTGCCGGCACCGTCTGGTCCGACAAGACCGGTCACCACGCCGCGGCCGATCTCGGCGGTCACGCCTTGGAGCGCGGTGTCCTTGCCGAACCGCTTGCCGACATTGTCGAGCTTGATGGGGGCGGAAGCCATGGCTAGTGTCCCGATTCCGAAGTTCGCCTCATTCTGCACCTAGCTCCTTAGCGAACTTCGGAATCTTAAGGGACACTAGCAACTCTATGATGCTCGTGTGGTTTGAGATCGAGAAATTCCCTTGATGAGCAAGCCGAGACAATGAAGGGGATTTCTCGATCACCACACGAGCGCCTATTGCTTAGCATCCGCGACATTACTGCCGCCTGCCGGGATGCGCACGGTCACTGGCATCCCCTGGCGGAGAGCGGCGTCGGCGCTCTTCACCATCACCCGAAAACGATAGACCAGGTCGGCCCGCAGCTCGGGCGTTTCCACCGATTTCGGTGTGAACTCGGCCACGGGAGAAATGAACCCGACCTGACCGGTATAGGGCTGGCCGGGCCGCGTGTCGGTCAGCACCTCGACGGGCATACCGGGGTGCAGCATGCCGAGACGCAGCTCCGAAACGTAAGCGCGCACCCAGACGGGATGCTGCAGCGAAAGCGTATAGACGGTCGTGCCGGCGGCGACGATCGCGCCGGGCTCCACTGCGCGCGTCAGGATGATGCCGTCATCGGGTGCCTTCAGCTCGGCATCGGCGAGTGCCGTCTCGGCGATCTGCTTTTGCGCTTTGGCCGCATCGAGTGCTGCCTCGGCCGCCGCAATGTCTTCTTTGCGCGGACCTTGGACGGCAAGCTGTTCCGTCTGCTGGGCCGATTTCAGCTCGGCCTCGGCCTGCCGAAGCGCAGCGGCGGCGTTCTCGAAGACCTGACGGGAGGCAAAGTCGCGCTTCTCCAGCTCCTGCTGGCGCTGATAAACACCCTTCGCATTTTCGAGCGCTGCCTGTCTCGCCGCGACATTGGCGCGGGCCTGCTCGATCTCCTCCGGCCGGCTGCCGGCCTGCAATTTCTGCAGATTGGCTTCCTGCTGGGCGATAGTGGCGGTCTGCAAGGCGAGTTCGTTGAGGAAAGGTTGCTTGTCGAGCTCGGCGAGGACGGCGCCTGCCGATGCTTTGTCACCCTCGTCGAACATCATACGCTGGACACGCCCGCTGACTCGGAAGCCGAGATCGACTTCGCGGATATCGACATTGCCGTAGAAGAGGGGTGCGGCCTCGGCCTTCTGTTGGCTGGTTCGGTAATAATACCAGGCGCCTCCGGCAGCGGCTGCGACGAGAAGGATGATAAGAATAACCCGCCTGCTCATAACGCTTGACCTTGATTGACTGACCGGTCAGTCATACATGTGGGTTGCGGCCAGCTTTGTCAACACGACATCTGAAAACGGCGGCCTGATTCGGTTCCCAGGAGACTCGATTAAATCCACCATCCGACCAGGACCAGAAAAAAGACCCAAAGCCTTCCAAGGTGAATGACCTTCTCGCCGCTGCCCTGGAGGAGTTCTTCCAGCAGGGCTTTGCTGCCACTCGGCTTGACGGCATCGCCGAGCGCGCCGGCATCGGCAAGGGCACGATCTATCTCTATTTCGATAGCAAGGAGGCCCTGTTCGAGGCTGCGGTGCGCAGCATGGTCGGGCCCGTCTTCGAGCAGGCCGAGCGCTTTGCCGCCGACGATAGCCTCGGGGCGTCGGAGATGCTGCGGGCCATAATCGGCACATTCTACCGCGAGGTCATCGGCACGGAGCGCCGGCGACTCCTGCGCCTGCTGATCGCGGAAGGACCTCGCTTCCCCCGCTTGTTGGAGTTTTATCATCGCGAGGTGATCCAGCGAGGCATGACGGCGCTTCGTCAAATTCTCATCAAGGGGGTCGCGCGCGGCGAATTTCACGCCTCCATCCCGGTCGATTACCCGCAGGTGATCATCGGCCCCGCACTTGTCGGCGCGATATGGAAGATGCTGTTCGACGATCTGCAGCCGCTCGATCTCGAGGGTCTTTGCAACGCCCATGTTGAGGTTATGCTAAAAGGTCTTCTGGCGCATAATGCGTCCTGAATTGCAGGGCAACAGACATGATTTCTCAGCAGGATAAAGCCGAGCGCTTCCGTAGCCTCCATGGCCGGCCGGGCGCTTTCGTCATTCCCAATCCGTGGGACGCGGGAACAGCCGTTATCCTCGTGAGCCTTGGTTTCGAGGCGCTGGCCACGACGAGCGCTGGCCTTGCCTTCGCACTCGGCCTGCGAGACGGCGCCCTGACGCGCGATGCCGCGCTCGCCAATGTCCGGGCGATTGCCGCGGCGACTGAGCTGCCGGTCTCGGCCGATCTGGAGAATTGCTATGCCGATGCGCCGGAAGAAGCCGCGCAGACCCTTGTGCTCGCGGCGGAGGCCGGCGCGGTTGGCGGCTCGATCGAGGATGCGAGCGGCGATCCGGCCAAGCCGATCTACGACTTTACCTTGGCCGTCGAGCGGGTCGCGGCGGCGGTCGAAGCCGTTCGGCGCCTGCCTTTTCCCTTCACTCTGACGGCAAGGGCCGAAAACTTCCTGCATGGCCGCGAGGATCTTGACGAGACGCTGCGCCGGCTTCAGGCCTATGAGCGCGCCGGAGCCGACGTGCTCTACGCGCCGGCTCTGCCAAGCCTCGATGCCATCCGGACTGTCTGCAGCGCGCTAGGCAAGCCGATGAACGTGCTGGCCGGCGCACGCCAGATGCACAGCATCGCCGAGTTGGCCCAAGCCGGCGCCAAGCGCATCAGCGTCGGCTCAGCCCTGAACCGGGCGGCGCTGGGTGGGTTCCTTCGGGCCGCGCGCGAATTGAAGGAGGCCGGCACCGTGAACTTCGCCCGCGATGCCATGCCTTACGCGGAACTTCAGGCTATGATGTCGGGTCAAAGGCAGAAATCTTAGCTGGCTCCCATCATCAGCTTGCAATGGCGGATTGAGCGCGTTGGTTGCGCACAGCGCGCCAGCGCCGATATTCCTCGCGCGTAACCGGCGAGGGCGGATAGAGGCCGACCACACTCTCGCCGCCTTCTACCTTCTCCTGGACGAACACTTCGAATTGCGTCTGCTCGTAAGCCTCCTCGACCACGCCGGGCGATATCGCGCGGGGTATGACGACCACGCCTTCCACATCTCCGACAATCATGTCACCCGGGAACACCGGGACGCCGCCGCAGGAGATCGGCACATTCATGTCCACCGCGTGATGGTGGACGAGACCCGCCGGCACTGCTGGCCGCTTATGATAGGCGGGAAAGAGCAGCTTGCCGATTGCCTGCGTGTTGCGGAAACCGCCGTCCGTCACGACACCGGCGCAGCCCCGTTTCAGCAGCCTCGTGAGAAGGATGCTGTCCGCGGACGCCGTCGAGCTGATCTCCCGAGAATCGAACACAACAACGGCGCCAGCGGGACATTCCTCGATCGACTTTCCTTGCGAGTGGCCAAGACTCTCGAACACTTCCGACTGGATCAGATCCTCCCGGGCGGGAATGTAGCGAAGCGTAAAAGCTGGGCCGACCATGCCGCGCGCCGCGGGATTGATCAGGCGCACGTCACGTATATAGGTGTTCCGCAGGCCACGATTGAACAAGACGGCGTTGATCGTAGCGGTCGAGATTGACTGCAGTTTGAGCCTGCATTGCTCGGTGAGGGCCATGGGTCTCCTTCCCGCCTCGGAATGGGCTGCTCGCGTTGACTTAATTTGAGCCGAAGCCACTCTCCCGTCTGGCGAGAAGCAGGAGAGGGCCTAAAAGCAATGCAGGAATGAGATTACTTTTCGGTGTGCTTAAAGGTTGTATTCAGCCGATTTTACACGCAAATTCGTGGAGCAGCTTCAGGCGGTAAAAAAGCAACACGCTTCCAAAGCCTCAGGCGCGTTCGATGATCTGCTCGGCTTCGGGCGGATCAGGCTCGGCGCCGGCCCGCAGCCGTTTTATGCGCTCGGCCTTGACCTGAGCGGGTTCGGGGAGCAGCAAAGCGAGGCCGCAGGCGAGGAGAGCGAACAAAGCCAGCCCCGCAAAAGCGGCGGAATAGCCGCCTACCATTACCAAAGTCCCGGCGACGACATTGCTCACCGATCCGCCGGCGCCCTGGACGGTGCCCAGAACCCCCCGGCTCATGCTATAGCGGCCCGAGCCGACCACCAGGTCGGCAAGGATCAGCGGCACGAGCACGTCCCAGATCCCGGTGGAAATACCGTCGAGCGCCTGCGCCGCAATCAGCGGCGCAGCGCTGTCGAACCAGGCAAAGGCGAGGCCTCGCAAAACCAGCGTGAGGCATGCCGCAATCAGCAGCGGCTTGATTCCCCAGCTCTCGGCGTTTCGGCCGACCAGAATTGCAATCGGGATCGTGACCAGTTGCGCAACGAGAATACAGGCGGAGGTAAGCGCACTTTCGAGGCCGGGATGGGCAAGCCCGAGCTTCTGCCCGACCAGCGGCAGCATCGATGAGTTGGCGAAATGAAAGGTCGCGGCGATCATCGCCAGGATCAAGAGCGGCCTGTTCTCGGTGAGCAAAGTGAGAAACCCCTGCGCCTGGTCCTCGGCCTGTCCAGAGGCAAATCCGCGGGCACGTTCGTGGTCGATGGCCGAGCGAGGGATAGTGAAAATGATAATGGCCGAAAGCACCGCGAAAAACGGGATCAGGTAGAAGGTCGTGCGCTGCGACCACCACCAGCCCACGACCCCAACGATCGCGGCGATCGTCAGATTGCCGATCCGGTCCCAGACAGCATTGCGGGCAAGCCGGATCGGGAAAGCATGTTCCGGAACGAGGCCAAGGGTGAGGGCCGCGACCGTCGGTGCGAATACACCGCCAAGCACCGCCATGGTCACGTCGGCCGTAAATACCACCGGGCCGGTCGGCATGCGTTCGATGCCGATCGCGCATGCGGCGAGCAGCGCGACCGCGACCAGCAGCAGGGTGCGTTTGGATCGCACCACATCGATCATTGTGCCGACCGGCGTGTGCAGCGCGATGCCCAACAGGCCGCTCACCGTGAGCACGGCGCCGACTTCGGCCGGCGTCCAGCCCGCTGCCGTGACCAGATACACGATGACGAACGGGCCAAGGCCACCGCGCACGTCGGCGAGGAAGAAGTTCAGGGCGTCAAGCCGATATTCCATGCCGAAGCGTGACACCTGCTCCTCAGCCTCTCTCGTGTGTTGGCTCCCGCGCGGCGACGCCAGCGCAGCATTCTCGGATCAGAGCAACGAGCGAAAGCCTCTGCCGGTTTCGAACGGAACGGGTCCAGCACTCTTCGCGCAAGCTTCACCCATCATTCTGCGCGCAACGCGATTTTGGGTGAGAGATGGCGGCTCCGCTTTCCGCAGCAACAATAGCGCAGGGAAACAGCCGTCAGGATGTGGGCTTTGCCATCGGCATTGTCTTCATCCTGACTGTGTTGTTTTTGCCGCTGCCGCCGATTCTGCTCGACATGGGGCTTGCCTTCTCGATCGCCCTATCGGTGCTGATCCTGATGGTGGCGCTGTGGATTCAGCGCCCGCTCGACTTCTCTGCCTTCCCGACCATCCTCTTGATCGCAACACTGCTACGCCTGTCGCTCAATATCGCCACGACCCGGCTCGTGCTCGCGCATGGGCAGGAAGGTGTGCAGGCCGCCGGCAATGTCATCGCCGGCTTTTCCAATTTCGTGATGGGCGGCGACTTCCTGATCGGGACGATCGTGTTCGTCATCCTGATCACGGTGAACTTCCTCGTCATCACCAAGGGCGCGACGCGCATCGCCGAGGTGGGCGCGCGCTTCACCCTCGATGCCATTCCCGGCAAGCAGATGGCGATTGACGCCGACCTCACCGCCGGGCTGATCGACGAGCGCGAGGCGATGAAGCGCCGCCGCGAGCTAGAGGAGGAGAGCGCGTTCTTCGGCGCTATGGACGGCGCCTCAAAATTCGTGCGCGGCGACGCGATCGCGGGGCTGATCATCACCGGCGTGAACATCTTTGGCGGCGTGCTGATCGGCACCTTGCGGCACGGCCTGACTTTCGCCCAGGCCACGGATGTTTTCGTCAAGCTGTCGGTCGGCGACGGCCTCGTCACCCAGATTCCGGCGCTGATTGTCTCGCTTGCTGCGGGTCTCCTGGTCTCCAAGGGCGGAACACGCGGCTCGGCCGATCAGGCCGTGTTTGACCAGCTCGGCAATTATCCTCGGGCGGTGCTGGTCGCCGGGTCGGTGATGTTCGTGCTGTCGGCAGCGCCGGGCCTGCCGTTTCTGCCGTTTTCCGTGCTCGGCGCGCTCATGATGACAACCGGCATCCTGGTGCCGCGCCGGCAAGCCGAGCAGCGCGTCAAGGAACAACAGAAGGTGCGCCAGGCTGAGGAGGAGGCTGAAGAGGAAGCGCGCTCCTCGGTACGCGAATCGCTCAAGACCACAGAGGTGGAGCTCTGTCTTGGCCGGCAGCTCTCCAGCGCCCTTCTGCCTGCCCACGCCGAGCTGGCCAGTCGCGTCGCGAAGATGCGCCGGAAATTCGCCAAGCAATACGGCTTCGTCGTGCCGGAGATCAAGCTGACGGACGACCTCTCGATCGAGCCGAAGACCTATCAGGTCAAGATGCACGGGACGGTAGTGGCCTCGGGAGAGCTGCGCATCGGCGACACGCTGATCATCATCGGGGACGGCCCAAAGCCGAGCGTTCCGGGTGATGAGACCCGTGAGCCGGCCTTTGGCATGAAGGCGATCTGGGTGCCGGAGATGTTCGCCAATATGGCGCGGCGCGAGGGCTTTACCCCAGTCGACAACATCTCGGTGCTGCTGACGCATCTGGGCGAAGTCATCCGCAACAATCTCGCTCAGCTCCTGTCCTATAAGGACATGCGCGTGCTGGTCGAGCGGCTCGACCCGGAATACCGGCGTTTGATCGACGAGATTATCCCGGCCCATCTCACCTATTCCGGTCTGCAGGCGGTGCTCAAACTCCTGCTCGCCGAGCGCATTTCGATCCGCAATCTACACCTCATCCTGGAGGCCATCGCCGAGGTCGCACCGCATATGCGTCGCGTCGAGCAGCTTACCGAGCATGTGCGCATGCGCCTTGCCCAGCAGATTTGCGGCGATCTACTCGAGGGCGGCGTGCTGAAAGTGCTCCGCCTCGGCAATCGATGGGACCTCGTGTTCCATCAGGCGCTCAAGCGCGACGCCAAGGGCGATGTCGCCGAGTTCGACATCGATCCGCGCCTCATCGAGCAGTTCAGCGCCGACGCGACCAAAGTGATCCGCCGCCTCATGGAGGAGGGGAATACTTTCGTGCTGGTCGCTGCGCCGGATGCCCGGCCCTATGTGCGCATGGTTGTCGAGCGGCTATTCCCGACGCTGCCGGTGCTTTCGCATCTGGAAATCGCGCGCGGCGTGCAGATCAAGTCGCTGGGCACGATCTCGTAGACCAATGACCATCGGCTCCGATACCGTCCTGTTCTATTTCCTGTTGCTATGCCGCATCGGCGGCTGCCTGATGTTCATGCCCGGCTTTTCCAGTCCGCGCATTCCACCGCAAATCCGCATCTTCATCGCCATCTCCGGGACGCTGGCGCTTTCGCCGGTGCTGCTGCCGACGGTGGCTGCGGCGGTCGCAAAGGCCGACGAGGCGACGGTCTTGCAGCTCATGCTTAGCGAGACCACGATCGGCGCCCTGATCGGGCTGATGGGGCGGTTCTTCTATCTCGCCCTGGAATTCATGGCGACGGGGATCGCCTCCTCTATCGGATTCAGCACTCTTCCCGGCACCCCGATCGAGCATACCGACCCGATTCCCTCGATCGCCAACTTCGTCACGCTGACGGCGACGGTGCTATTCTTCATCACCGACCAGCATTGGGAGGTGATGCGCGGGCTAGTTGCTTCCTATACGGCCATGCCGATCGACAAAGGTTTCGCAACCGATCTCAGTCTTGCGCAGATGGGTGATGCACTCGGTGCCGCTTTCCTGCTGTCATTGCAGATCAGCAGCCCGTTCATCCTCTATGCCGTGGCAATCAACTTCCTGTTTGGCCTTGCCAATAAGTTAACACCACAGATCGCTGTTTACTTTATTTCTGTACCGATCGTTATGTTTGGAGGTTTACTTATTCTTTATTTTACAATCGCAGACTTTATGAAGCTGTTTATGACCGGCTTTATGGCCTGGCTGGCAAACGGGTAACGGACATGGCGAAGAATGCGCAACGGGCGGAGCGGCTGGTCAGAGCTTTGGCCAAGCTGCACCGCCTCGAGGAACTGAAGAAGATCGAGCTGCAGCGCCAGCTGAGCGAGCTCCGCCGCTCGGAGGAGGCGATCATCGACACGCTGAACAGCGACGGCGTGCTGCAGGGCATGTTGATGGACACGACGGCACGATTCCTGCGCTCGCTTGCCCGCGAGGCCGAACGCGTGTCCGAAGCGCAACGTCACCAGTCCAACAAGCTCCTGGACCGCGCCGGCAAGCTTCGCCGCGCAGAAAAGCTCCGCGACCGGCTCAGCGAGGGCCGCCAGAAGGCCGAGAGCGAGAAGCATCTGAGCGATGTCATCGAGCGGTATGCCGGACAGGGCCGCGCAAGCCTCCCATAAGCAGCGCCGCCTATAAGAGGCGGATATTATGCCTGAAAATTACGGAGGGCGACCTTTGGCGATACATCCGCCATCCGACCTGGTTCTCGACGTTGCTGCCGCAGCGCATCCCGCGAAGATGCAGGCGGCTGCTGCGCGCCTTGAGCAAGCCGCAGTGGAAAAGAGCGGGGCCGATTTTACACGCGACCTTGAGGCGGTCGCAAAAGCCAGCGCCGCCAGGAGCGCCGCTGCCGAGCCCACCCCAGCCGTGACGTCGCATCCGGCTCAGCCGGCGCCCGCGGCACCGTCTCCACCCGCCGCTTCCCAGGATGAGAGCCGGACCAAAGCCATGGAGAAAATGGAGGCCTTTTTCCTGCAGACCGTCGTCGACGAGATTCTGCCTAAGGATGCCGAGAGCGTATTCGGCAGCGGCCTGGCGGGCGACGTCTGGAAGTCGATGCTGGCTGAGCATGTTGCAGCTGAGATCGCCAAGAGCATGAAATTCGGCATCGCCGAGCGCCTTGCGGGCAACCACTTCAATAACCAGCATGCGACGACCAGCAGCGCGGCGGTTTCCTCCTCCGATCAGACCCGCCCCGGCAACAATCTGTCATTCCTGCAGGAGCAGTCGCAAAAGCCCACCGATGCAGGACCGATGACCTCCGGCGCTACTGCGCTGAAGCGGAGCTGATGAATGCGTCCCCCATCCGCCAGGCCATCCCCTCCGGCAGTTTCGCCGAGCGGCGACAAGGCGCCAGGCGCCTCAATGACCAAGGCAAGCTCAGCGCCGCAAGAGGCGCAGGAGAAGCGCGTTAACGCCATGCTCGGCAAGGCGGTGCGGCGCCTGGAGGACATTGTCGATCAGGAGACGACGGCGCTGCGCAGCCGCACGGCTCTCGACTTGAACGAGTCCAACAACAAGAAGAGTCAGGGCCTGCTTGAGCTTGACAGCGCGCTGCGTCTGCTCGGGGGAGCGCAGCCGAGCGAGGAGGTGAAAGCGGCACTGCGGGTCTTGCGCAAGAAGCTCGACGCCAACCACGATGTCCTCAAAACGCACCTGGAGGCCGTTCGCGAAGTGGCGGCGATCATCGCCGAGGCGATCCGGAGCGTCGAATTGGATGGCACCTATTCCGGCTCGTTCCGAAGCAAGGGGCCGGCGCCTTGATCAAGACCATTCTCATCGGCGTTTGGGTCTGTGCGGTGACGCTTGGCGCCGCCTATGGGGTCATGGTCTGGCAGCAGAAGAGTGCGGCAACGGCGGAGGCGAAAAGCCAGGAGCCGGCGAAAGTCGAACAGCACACGACGAAAATGATCAACGTGCCGATCATCACCGACGGCGCGGTGCAGGGCTATGTTCTCGCCCAGTTCGTGTTCAGCGTGGAAGCCGACAAATTGAAGGAGTTGTCCACAAACCCTGATCTGATCGTCGTCGACGAAGCGTTCAAATTGATCTATGCCGGCGAAATCGTCGATTTCAGGCATCTGCGGCGGACCGATATTACGGCCTTGTCGAAAATCATCGTTGAGAATGTCAACAAGCGTCTCGGCCAGAACATCGTGCATGACGTGCTGGTCCAGGAGTTGAACTACCTTCCAAGGGACCAGCTTCGCAGCAGCGGATAACCAGCGCAGAAAGCGTCATGATCGTGAATATTGGGGAGATATTCCGGGCTGTGGCGTTGCGTCGTCCGGCGGAAAGCTAGCGCTATGGCCGACGCAGCCGTCGATGCCATTTTTGCATCCCGTAAGCTCAATGGACGGGAGAAGGTCGCGGTTTTGCTGCTGGCGATGGGCAAGCCGCTAGCTGAGCGCCTTATCAAGCATTTCGATGAAGACGAGATTAAGCTGCTGGCGAAATCGGCTGCGGAGCTGGGAACGGTGCCGCGGCGCATGCTGGACGAGATCGTGGAGGAATTCACCGACGTCCTCTCCATCGGCACTGACCTGCGAGGGTCGATCGGGGAGGCTGAGCAATTGCTGTCCGGCGTCGTGTCCCAGGAGCAATTGGCCGAGATCATGCAGGATGTCCGCGGCGATCACACCCGTGCGGTGTGGCCGAGGTTGTCGCAGATGTCGGAGATCCCGGTTTCGCAGTTCCTCGCCCGCGAACATCCGCAGATCGCGGCCTTCGTGCTGTCGAAAGCGGCCCCGCCGCTCGCAGCCGCTGTGCTGGAGACTTTCCCCGCCGATTTGCGCAACGAGCTGATGCGGCGCATGCTGACCATGAAGCATGTGATGGATATACCGTTGAGAATGCTCGAGGCCTCGCTTGGCGAAGAGCTGCTGCGCAAAGCTGCCCGCAATAGCGGCGACGACGTTCACGCGCGAATCGCGAACATCATCAACCGTATGAAGCGCGAGCATATGGACGAGGTATTCGACGTTCTTAACGAGTTCCGGCCGAAGGAAGCGGAGAAGGTGAAGGCCCTGCTGTTCACTTTCGACGATCTCGTCAAGCTGACACCCGAGGCCGTGCAGCGTGTCTTCGAGCAGGTGCCGCCCGAGCGCGTCATTCTGGCGCTGCAAGGCGCCGATCCGCAGCTGGCAGACCTCGTTCTCGGCTCGCTCGGCGCCCGCAATCGCCGCATGATCGAGCAGGAGTTGCAAAACGCCGCCAGTGCCTCAGCTCGCGATGTCCAGAAGGCGCGGCGTGCGATCGCCGATCTGGTGCTGGAAATGTCGCAGCGCGGTCAGATCGACTTGCATCCTGACGAGGCCTAAGGCGGGGTTGCGGCCTCAGCCCCAGGCAAGCCATTTTCCCTACCCTGCCTGCAATTCGGCGACAGCGCCCGAGGACAGGTAAGCCATGCCCGACGTTAAAGACCCTGCCGCTTCCCGCCGCATGGTTCAAAAGCTTTTGGAACCGCCGAAGCTGTCCATCGACCGCTTGCCGGTGCTGCACACCATATTCGAGCGTGTCGCCACTTCCTGCGTCGAGCACCTGCGCCAATATTGCGCAACACCCACGACGTTCTTCGTTAATCAGGTTAAGACCGGCAACAGCTGGGACATCCTCAACTCCTACGAAGACAGCATCGCCGTCGTCTATTATGTGCCCGAATGGGATGCGAACGTGCTGATCGGGGTGGACCGAAAATTCGTCTTCTCACTCCTGGAGGCGACCTACGGTGCCGACGGCAGCGAGCCCCCTTTTGATTCGGACCGGCCCTTTTCCGCTTTCGAGGCGCGCTTCGCTAAGGAAATTATCGCGCTGGCCACACAGGCGCTCGAGACCTGCTTTGAATCCGTCGCCAATATCAGCTTCAAGTTTGAGCGGCTAGAGACAACAATCGAATTCACGATTCTCGGACCGAACGATGTCCCGGTGGTGGCTGCACAGCTCTTGTTTCAGATCGGCGATTTGGGCGGGCGCATGTTCGTGCTGGTGCCGCAGGCAGCGCTCTATCCGATGCGCAAGAAGCTGGAGCGTGAGCATCAGCCGGTCACGCTGCACACCGATCCACGCTGGACGAGGCAGATGCAAAAGGGGGTCGCGCGCACCGACGTGCAGCTTACTGCCATTCTCGAGAAGAAGATGATGACGCTCGGCGAGATCACACAGCTGGAGGTGGGCCAGCTTCTGCAATTGCGCACCAACAGCGGCGATCTGATCGCGCTGGAAAGCGCCGGCGAGCCCTTGTTCCGCTGCAAGCTGGCTCAGTCCAAGGGGGCGTTCATCCTGGTCATCGAAACGACGGTCAGCACCAAGGACGAGTTCATCGGCGAGATCCTCAACAATCCGCAGAAGCCGCAGAGTTGAGACCGCTGCGTCACACGCCGAGGCTGGAGCGGATGCGCGGGCCGATCTGCTCGAGCGGCAGCACTTCGTCCGCCGCGCCGGCATCGGCGACCGCTCTCGGCATGCCGTAAACGACGCAGCTTGCCTGATCCTGCGCGAGCGTATAACCGCCCGCATTGTGCAGCCGGATGAACTCCTTAGCGCCATCATTCCCCATGCCGGTCAGCATGACGCCGAGGATCTGCTTTCCGAATGCGGTGATGGCGCTTTCGGTCAGCACATCAACGCTGGGCTTGTAAAGGCTCTCGCCCCGATCCGGCTCGACCTTGAGATGGGTGGCGGTTAGGCGCAGATGCTTGCCTCCGGGGCCGATGTGAACCGTGCCGCGCAATAGCGGCATGCCGTCCGTTGCCTCTACGACACGGAGCGGGCAGATATCGTTGAGGCGCTTGGCGAGAGCCAGCGTGAATTGGGCCGGCATGTGCTGGGCGACGACGATCGGTACGGGCAGATTCGCCGGCAGAGTGCGCAGCACTTCCTGAAGCGCCTGAGGTCCCCCTGTGCTCGACCCGATCACCACGACTTTCGCCGGCACGCGAGTGAGTGTCCTTGTTGGCCGAGGCGGCGGCGGGGCCGCTGTCCGCCGCGTCGCCATGATCCTGCGGGCAAGACTGGCATTCACGGCGGCCAGGAGCTTCTCGTGGATCAGCTCGGCGCCCTTAGCCTTCGGGATGAAATCGACCGCTCCGATTGTAAGCGCGTCGATCGTGATCTTGGCACCGGCTTCGGTGACGGCGCTGACCATAATCACCGGGATTGTGCTCTTGGCGACGATGGCCTTGAGGGCTTCCAGCCCGTTCATGACGGGCATTTCGACGTCCAGCGTAACAACGTCAGGCTTCAGGCTCAGCGCCTTATCGACGCCTTCGCGGCCGTTTTCCGCTGTGTCGATGACTTTGAAGCGCGCGTCCTGCTCGATCCGCCGCTTGAGGGCGCTTCGCATGAACGATGAGTTGTCCACAACCAGCACACGGATGGGGTGCGCCATTCCCGTCTCCTCGTCAGTCTGTGGAAGCGCGTTTATGCGTCATGGAAGACTTCGGCCTCTTTGACGTGGTGGCGAGAGATGGGACAAGTGCCAAGCGACCGTTCGGGGCGCGAGATCGTTGGCATTCAGCGCGCGCGCATGCGGTCCGCGCTCTGGTGCCGTCCGCCGCGTATAAGATGGGGATGGCGGAAATCGATGACCCGCACGGGCACGGGGCGCTTCGGCACTTCGCGTTCGTGCAAGAAAGGTAAGCTTGAGACGGCGCTGCTGAGCCGCTGGGCCACGCGCTGCAGAAGTGTGCGCAACCTGCGCTCCAGGCGATCGACTGTCATGCCGTGTTCTCCGGCGGAAATTCTTCTCTCGGCGCCAACACCGACCGTCATCTAACCGGGCCCGCTCGCGATCTACTTCTTCTGACGAGCGCGGTAGATAATTGTCAACCAGCGCAACCTACAATTGCGGATATACGTCAGAAACTCTTGAGGAAGCCTTACGCTGTCGCAGCGCAAAACCGGATGACCGCGAAGCTGAACATCGAGCGGTTCGGAACAGCTTCGCGCAAGCCATTCCGCCTCTAATCGAGGCGAGATGCAATCCGCGGGGATCGGAATGCCGCAGGGTGCTCCTTGTTCGGCGCCGCATCGGTGGTTGGCGACTGACATACCTCATCTGTTCTGGCGGCCGGATTGCCTGAGCCTCAAAGGGGGAAGGCAAATGGTGCAGGGACAGAAACCGTCTGGAGACACTGATGACTGACTCGAGTTTGGCGATCCTGGTTGTGGATGACTACAACACCATGGTGCGCATCATAAAAAAGCTACTCAAAACCATCGGTTATGAGAATGTCGATGAAGCCTCGAATGGCGAAGACGCGCTCGGCAAGATCAGGCAGAAGCCATATGGTCTGATCATCTCCGACTGGAATATGGAGCCGATGACCGGGTTCGAGCTGCTCAAGGCGGTCCGGGCCGATGAGGCAACCGCCAAGACGCCATTCATTCTGGTTACCGCCGAATCGAAGCCCGAAAACATCATGGCCGCGCAAAAGGCCGGCGCGAGCAGCTATCTGGTCAAGCCGTTCAGCGCGCCGGCACTCAAAGAGAAGATCGATTCGGTGCTGACGGCTGCCTAAGCGCAAAGAAGCCTGCCTGCTCGTTGCTTCCTTGCATTGGTGCTCGCGTTTCCATGGCTCACAGGCGGATCTCCTGATGTTTCGTATGAAGTCGCTTCGGCTCGGTAATTTCCGGTCCATCCTTGAGATGCTTGGTCCCGACGGGCACGATGAGGATGAGGCGGTACGCGTGCGTGTCTCCAGCGCGCAGCCTCGAGCGCATCTCGCCGGTACATTTGCCGATAGCTTCGCTCGGACGAAGGATGACCGGAGCGAGCGGCATTACGTGCCGCTCGACCGTCTCGCCCGGCTCTACGCGGAAGTACGGCCCGATGACAAGCAGCCGCTCGTTTGCGCCGCCGACGATGATGCGGTCGCCGCCGAGCTTTGCCTTGCATCTGCGCGCACGCGCGACGATCTGCGGCGCATCCGGCGTTCCTTCGCCTTGCGCAATCACCCCGATCGCGTACCCGCCTGGCTTAGAGACGAGGCGACGCGCCGAATGACGATCGCCAACACCCTCATCGACCGCGCCATGCGAGACAGGCCGAAAAAGCCGTTCATGTGACAGTGGAGCCAGCGCGGCGATCTTCGTATCCTGACATCGAGCGCGGCCTTTACGGCCCGCAAAACGCTTTTGCCTGCGCCGTCCATTCGCCGAAACCGGTTGCGACCATGTTTTCGATCACCCGGCAGACATAGCGCTTTTGCGCCGGATCGTTATCGGGACCAGCGTGATAGCGTGCGACGGCCATCGTCCAGCTTCCCTCGCGCGAGCGGAGCTGCTTCAGGAAGCGCGCCGCATAATCGACGTTAGTGCCGGGATCGAACATGGCCTCGGTCGAGGCGAAATGCTCGGAATGAAAATGGTGGTTGATCTGCATGCAGCCGAGGTCGATCAGCTTGGCTCCGGCGGCTTTCGCCGTAGCGAATTGCTGCAGGGCTGTCCGCTTGTCGATGCCGTAGACCGCGCGGCCGTCGATATTCAAGGCGTAGGGCTGCAGCGACCCCTTGCGCCCCGTCTCGGTCAGCCCGACCGCATAGAGCATGCCGAGCGGGACGTCATACCGGCGCGCTGCCCGGATCATCTCGCGCTCGCACAGATTTGCATCCGCTGCAGGCGCGGCCGCGGCGATGTCAGAGATAGAGAGCGCCGCCAGCAGGACGAACAGAGTGCGCATTGTCGCCCTCCTCGTTTCGCGATGTCGATGACCCGCCGTCCTCGGGCCCGCCGCCCCGCTGCTCACGTTGCTGAGGATTAGCCTGCGCATCGCCCGCCTGCGCCTGCTGGCCCGATTGCGGCGGTGCGCCCGCACCGCCACCGGCAAGCGCATTGAAAGCCTGGCCCGATTTGTCCGCCGGAGCGATCTGCACTTGCAGTCCGTCGACGGCGTAGCCGGCAGAGCGCAAGAGGTCGGAAAGCTTCTCACGGTCCGCTTCGAGAAGCCGCGCCGTGCGGTGCTCGGCGGCTTCAAGCTGAACGTTGAGAGCGTTATCACGCAGCGACAGTCGCACGGTGAGGAGGCCCAGCTCGGCAGGCTGGAGCTGAATGTGCAGCACGCGGACGGGGGCCTGTTCCGCCGTGCGGAGGGAAGCGGTTGGTTGCGGAGCGGCAGCGGGATCGTCCGGGTTCTGCAGGGCGGCGACGATCCGCTCCGCGGCTTGATGGGCGAGCGGTGGCAGGCCGGCGGATGGGAGGAATGTTTCTTGGCGGGTAACGGTGAGCCGCGCTTCGCGGACGTGTTCTGGCGGCAGAGGTGGCTTCTCAGCGTCATCGAGGCTCGGGGAATCCGGTATGCTCACGGCATCAGAGGCGGCGAGAGGCTTCTGCTCGTCAACGCGCCTATCCGCAGACCGCAAAACATTGGAGGCGGCCTGCCGCAGGGGCGCCTCTGGCCGGTGCACGCCCGGCGCGACGGTTTGCTGGACCGCAGGCGAAAGCAGCAGCTTCTCCGGTCCTGATGTCGCAGAGACTGGAGCGGCGCTCTGCGGCGCGTCGGGTGAGAGCGCATCGGAGAAAGCGGGAAGCTCGGCGCTCGGTGGGCCGGCGGCACGCGCCGCATTCATGGCAGCCGCTTTCTCAAGGCTGTCGCCCGAAAGGGGCGCCATTGCCAGGGCAGCTCCCGTTGTGAGACTGGCCCCCAGCTCGGTATTGCCAGTCGCCTCGGGCAGGCCAGCTGGTGCTTCACCGTCGGCAGCGGCGAAGGGTGCTGCGAGCGGCTGCGAGGCTCGCGGATAGAGGGTGAGCAATAGCTCGGGCGGAAGTGCGTCCTCGGGGCGGAGCGGTTTCGAGCGCGCGGGCGCGGAACGGCGGGAAGGAATATCCGCCTCGGCACCCGCGGCTTCGGCCTGCGGCTGTGTTGCGGCTTCCCTGGGCTCCGCCGTCAGGCGCGCAAAAATGCCACCGAAATCTTGCGACCCGTCAGGTGCTGCCGCTCCCTGAGCTGGATTTTTTCCGTCCCCCGGGGCTTTTGATGGAGGCGCTGCGGCAATCTTCTGCGCCGGAACGCCGTTCGTGGGTGTCATCGCTTGTTCCTGTTCAAGAGCGCGTCAGCCTGGGTGAGCGCCTGGCGGGCACGGTCGAGCGCCTCGGATTTCTCCGCTATTTCACCATGCTTGACTTGCGCGGCGCTTGAGAGCGGCGGCAACTCTTTAATCGGTTCGTCGATTTGCGGAGGCTGGCGCACTTGCACGGCCAGCTTAAGGGCGTTGTCGAGCAACTGGGTGTCGCTGGCGCCGAGTTTGGAGCGATCGATATTGCGCAGTGTCGCGAGCGCCCAGTCGTGCTCATTCGTGACAGCCAGCGCCGCGGCCTTATAAAGTTGCAGGCGGACGGCGTCGCGGCTGCCAGCCGGCAGTAGGTAGCCGATCGTATCCGCCGCAAGCCGGGTCAATTCCACTCGGCCGCGGACAACCCCTTCCTCGGCCAGCGTCATATAGAGCTGCTTACGGCTTTCATCGTTAAGCTCGCCCAAACGCTGTTCCAGGTGGCTCATCAGCTTGGGATCAGCACCGTATTTGCCGCTGGCCACCGCAATCGCAAAGCTGCGGCTGAAGCTCTTTGCGTAGACGGATTTGGCAAACCGGCGCAGATAGGAAAAAGAGAGCTTTTCAAACCGCTCGTACTGTTCCGCATTGGAAAGCAGCAGCACTTCGCGGCGCAACGCCGCTTCATCGACCAATGTACCTGGACAAAGCAGCCGGGCATCATCAAGGAAGCCGATCGCCTTCACGGCGTCCTCTCCGGCCATCAACATCGCCTTGGCAAGTGCGAGATGGCCGCCCGTGCGCGTCTCGAACGCGCGGGGATCGCTGTCGGCGAGGAGCTTCAGTGCGTCTTCATTGCGTCCCTCCGAATAGGCGAGGACCCCCTTGACCAGATCCGAGCTGACGCCGCTTAGCGATTTGATGGTCAGCAGCTTCTTGAGGATGCGCGGATCGCCGCCGCTGAGCACATAAACGATCGCACTCTGGGCATTTTTTGGCTCCTGCCAGATGGTATCGGGGGCAGCCAGCATTTTGTCGGCGATCTCTGCGATGAATCCACGCTGAAAGTTGTGTGCCTGGGTGCTGCCTTCGGCGATGCGGTCCTGGATGCGCTCCAGCGTCCGCACGAGCTGATATGGCTGCTCCGTCTGTGCCTCATTGTCTTTGGCCTGGGCATCAGGAGGAGCCGCTTCGTCGACGTGACTATTCTTCTCCTGTGCATCATTGGCGCCGGCATCATGGCCCTGCACCTCCTTTGCCGGCGCGTGCTCGGCTGGCGCTCCCCCATGGCTTTCAGCCAGGAGAGGGCTGCCCCAGGCCAGCAGCGTGGCGATCACAACGCTGTACAGGAGCAAGCACATCAGCCGACCGGCTGGCGCAGCAGGATCTCAATGCGCCGGTTCGCTGCCGCCTTCGGGTCATCAGGCAGTTTCAGCTCGGTGTTCGCGTAGCCTTCGATCCGCTCGAACCGCTTTTCGTCCACGCCGCCGCGAGCCAGCATGTAGTGGGCGACATTGGCGCGGTCACTAGAAAGGCGCCAATTGTCATAGGTTCCAGAGCGATAGGGCCGGGCGTCGGTGTGGCCACGGATGATGATCTTTTCCGGCCGCTTCTCCAGAACGTTCCCGATTTTCTCCATCGCGACCACCAGCTCCGGCCGCGGCTGTACCGAGGCGACAGCGAACATTTCAAAATCCAGCTTGTCGGTGAGGCTGATGAGCAACCCCTCAGCGGTGCGCTCGACACTGATATCGGGCAGGTCGTGAAGGTCCGTCTGGCGCAGGCTCTGCTCGATGGCCGTTTTGAGCTGAGTTCGCTGCTTCCCGGGATTCCTCCGCCGGGGACATTGCCTCCTTCCCGGCGGCCGTCTTCTTGGCGGCGGAGGAGGGCGCTGCGCTTGCCATTTTTACCGCTTGGCCGGCCTCATTGGCCTCCGGTGCCTTGCCCGCCGGTTCGGTGCTTTGCCTCACGTTCTCGCCGGACGTGAGGCCGCCAGGGCCAGCTGGAGCGCCTTCATGCGGTGGCTTTACCGGATCGTCGGGCATGGCTGGATTGGGCGTATCATAGCCGGGGTCGGCCGCGGCGCGCTCTTGCGGCTCCTTGCCGTTCCGCCTGTGAAAATCGGGGTCGAACGGATCCCGAAAGGCGGCACCGCCGGAAAACTGGGCCTCGCCGTCTTTGCCGCCCGGCGCCGGCAGCGGGATTTTCACGACTTGGGTCGCAAGCTTCGACAGGACTCCGTAAGGGTCGGTGAACAACGCCTCGTCCTGCGTTTTACGCTTTCCTTTCGTGTCGTGGTCATCGACCGCGTCTTTCTCCGTCTTAGCGTTCTCCGTCTTGGCGTTCGGCTCCTTGACACTTTCCTGGTTCTCGCCAGGAGCGCTATCGGACGTCTGGAGCGCCTTGTCGACCCTTTGCTGATCCGGCAGCTTAATCGGGTTGAAATAGGTCGAGATTTGTATCTTCGTTTTTTCGTCGGTGGCGTTGATCAGCCACATCACCAGGAAGAACGCCATCATTGCCGTCATGAAATCGGCGAAAGCGATCTTCCACATGCCGCCATGATGACCATCCCCCTGATCATCATGCTTGCGCCGGATGATGACGATTTCCTGGACGGGGAGGTTTTCACCCGAATTCAACGCAACGCCTCCTCAACTTTCGTCACCCAGGCGCCGAGCTGGGTCTCCAGCACGGTTTGCCGGGCACGTACGCTCACCTCCGGGCTGTCATTGGGTGTGAACAGCAGGGCAATGTTCTTTCCAGACATTCTCTCGCGCAGCAGCTGCAGTAGATCCTCGGGCCCGGCGATTTCCAGCGCCAGGCCCTGATCTTTGGTCAGAACCGTCGCGATCGCGTCCATGAGATCATCGATGGCGCGCCGGTGCGCGGCCGCAATCAGAAACGGCTTGAGAAGCTCTGCTGCGGTATCAGCGATCCGATTTTCGAGGTCTAAGAGACCCTTGCTGAGCTGTTCAGCGAGCTTCTCGGCCTCCCGGCCCGCCCAGGTAAGCCGCTCCAGCGCGAGTTGCTTCTCATACTGCGCCCGCTGGTCTTCGATTTTGGCTTCGAACTCTGTACGTGCAGCCGCCCTGCCTTCTTCCAGACCCTCAGCCCGAGCTCTCGCGATGCGCTGTTCCGGCGTACTACTGTCGCGGACCATGGAAAGCCGCAGCGCCTGAAGGGCAGCCGGCTCCGGGTGAGCGGCGGAAGCCGGCGCGCCCTCCTTGCGAGGGCCGAGATCGGTGATGAATTTCGCTGCGGGGACGGGCTGGCGCATGGGATTATGCACTCTTCATCCATTGCTTGAGCACGGCCGCAGCCTGAGTCTCGTAGTTGTCGACGACAGCCTCCAGCCGCGCCTTTGGTGTTTGTGCAGCGCTGATGTCAGGAAGCAGATTGGCCAGCTGTGGCTCGCCAGCCGCCTCACCCCGTTGAACGCCGCCGCCCTCGATCGCCAGTGGCGCTTGCGCGGTTACCGCAGGTGCCTGATCAAGAATGCTCCGAATCGCCGGCCGCAGGCCGAGCAGGATCAAGAGCAGCGTGGCGACGATGATTGCGCCGGCGTTGATGAAGCTGCCCGCCTGGCGCATCAGGATCTCCAGGAATCCAGGTTCCGGCAGGGGCGGGAAAGCGGTCCCGTCAGACATGAAGTCGAGCGCCGATACCGTCACGCGGTCGCCGCGCTTCGCATCGATGCCGGCGGCCGTCTCGACCACCCGCTCGAGCTCTTTGATTTGCTTGTCGACCGCCTCGGGCGTGGCATTGGCGCCCATCGCTGTCATCAGTTGCTTGCGGTTGACGACGACGGCGACGGTAAGGTTTTCGATGCGGTAGCCATTCGAGACCGTCGATACGACCTTCGAATTCAGCTCGTAATTGGTCAGCTCCTCTTTGCGATCCTTCTGACTCTTCGACTTCTCGTTACCAGTGGCGCCGGTCGCCTCGCCAGGGACGTTTTGATCGACGGTCGCGGGAGCGCGGCTGCCGTCATTCTCGGAGCGTCCGGTTTCCTTCACCGAACGCACGGAGCGCTCGATGCGCGACTCCGGATCGTAAATCGTCTCGTTCACCTGCCGCTTGTCCGTATTCAGGCGCGCGGCGACACTGACCTCGAAGTTGTTCAGGCCGAGATAGGGAATCAGCGTCTTGCGGATGTTGTCCTGCATCTCCTCGGTGATGGTCTTCTCCAGGTCAACAAGCTTCCCGGGCGCAAGGTCGGTGCTTTCGCCACCTGAGGCGAGCACCTGGCCGTCGGTCGAGAGCACGGTTACCTGGTCGACACTGAGGCCGGGGACGGCGGCTCCCACGAGATGCCGGATCGCTGATGCCGGCGGGCGCTCGCCGGTATTTTCGGGGCTGATGATCACCGAGGCCGAGGGCGTCTGCCGCGCCCGGCGGAACGAGCCGATATCGGGCAGGACGATGTGAACGCGGGCGGCCTTCACGCCGCGCATGGTCTGGATGGAGCGGGAGATCTCGCCTTCGAGCGCACGCACCCGCGTGATGTCCTGCATGAAGGAGGTGAGCCCGACCGGCCCCAGCTTGTCGAACAGCTCGTAACCGGAGCTTGCGCTGGTCGGGAGACCTTTCTCCGCCAAGAGCATGCGCGCCCGCGCTGTTTCGCCATAGGGAACCATAATCTTCGTGCCATCAGTGCTGATGTCGAAAGCCACTCCCGCGTCGCGCAGCACACCGCCAATCCGGCTGGCATCCTCCTGCGAAAGACCGATGTAGAGAGTTTCGAATTGAGGCCTTGAGAGATAGTAACTCCCGAAGGCAACGGCGCCGAAAACGCTCAGGCCTACAACGGCGAGCGCCGCAAGGCGGCGCGCTCCGAGGCCGAGCAGGCTGCTTCCAAGCCGCTCGAATTGATCCCGCAATGCCATTCGATCCCCCAGCCGACAATCGCTCTACTGCCATTGCAACTGTCGGACAGAAACCTTGTGCGGGAATTGCGAGAAGCTGGCCGCGTCTTGAGACGCGGCCAGCGAAGTCTATGCCTACCTGAAGAGCGACAGAATATTCTGGCTCGACTGATTGGCGATACTGAGCGCCTGCACGCCAAGCTGCGCCTGAACCTGCAAGGCCTGTAGTTTCGTCGATTCCTCGTTCATGTCGGCATCGACGAGTTGGCCTACACCCCGATCGATCGCGCTCATCAGATTGCTGACGAAGTCCTTCTGAAGGTCGATACGCGATTTCACGGCGCCGAGATTAGCCGCGGCGTTGGTGATCTCACCGAGAGCAGTATCAACGCCCTGGATGTACTGCTCGAGCGTGGTCAGGTCCGTCGCGCTGTCGGTCAGGCTCGAGATGTCGAGGGTCGAGACCGAGAAACCGCCCGTGCCCGCCGCGATGGCACCCGTGGTATCGCGGTTGCCGTCGAGGATACCGACACCCGTCGCATCCGCGTCGAACAACTTGATGCTGCTGGTATCGATGCTGATCGTTCCGATCGACACAGAGCCACCCGAACGCGTGAACGAAGCCACGACGGACTTGGTGGCGTTGTAGCCGGAAACACCGGAGTCGACAGAAAGCCAGTTCTCACCGCTGAACACGGCTGCACTACCAACGCTGCTCAGCTGGTTCTGCAGCTCGGTGATCTCACTTTGCACCTTGGCGCGGTCAACACCCGGCTCGCGGGCGGCAACGAGCTTTTTCTTCATCTCGCTGACCACGTCTTTGGCGCTGTTCATGGCCGTGTAGGCAACGTCCACCGTAGCGGAACCGAGGCCGAGAGCGTCCTTAACAGTCGAGAGCGCAGAACTGTCCGAGCGCATGGTGGTGGCGATGGACCAGTAGGCGGCGTTGTCCTGGGCCGAGGCGACGCGCTGGCCGGTAGAAATGCGGTTCTGGGTCTGCTCCAATGACTTGTTCGTCTGCGTCAGGGTCTGCAGAGCGGTCATTGCGGCATTGTTGGTCAAAAGGCTGGTCATTCAGAATGTCCCTTCAGGGTTTAGGGTGAACTTTCGGGACATACCGGATCGGCCGGTATGACAGGGCGGCGTCATGCCTTTGAGCCATCGGTGGTCATGGGCTCAACCTGTCATCGCAGTGAGGTATACAGACAACCTTGCGTCGTGCAAAGTCTATGATCAGAACAGGCCTAGAAAGGTATTAATCTGATTGTTCAACTACATAAATGAGCGCACCAGTCCGCCGATCAAGAGGTTCCAGCCGTCGATCAGAATGAAGAACAAGATCTTAAACGGCAGTGAGATGATGCTCGGCGGCAGCATCATCATGCCCATCGACATGGTCAGTGTGGCAACCACCATATCGATCACGAGGAATGGCAGAGCGATCAGAAAGCCGATTTCAAATCCACGTCGCAGCTCGGAAATCATGAAGGCCGGGATCAGCACGCGCAGGTCCGGCTCGACAGTTTCATCGGCGGGCGGCGCATTCGGATTGGCGAGGTTTTCGAACATTGCCAGGTCTTTGTCGCGCACATGCGCGCGCATGAAAACCCGGAACGGCGCAGTGATACGGGTATAGGCCTCCTTCTCGTCGATCTTGTTTTCGGTGAGCGGCTTGATGCCGTCCTCCCATGCCTTATCAAAAGTCGGCGCCATGACGAAAAAGGTCATGAACAAGGCCAGGCTGATCAGGATGAGATTGGCGGGTGTGGTCTGGAGTCCCAGCCCCGCCCGCAGAAACGACAAAGCCAAGACGAACCGGGTGAAGCAGGTCACCATGATCAGCAGCCCTGGCGCCACCGAAAGCACGGTGATGACCAGGACGAGCTGCAGCATCCGCCCGCTCGCCGTGCCGTCACCCGGCGGCACGAGTTCACCCAGACTGGGGATCTGCGCCAGGGCATCTCCCGCGCCAAGGACCAGGAACCCCAGGAACAGGAACAGTGCGGCGAGCCTCATTCGATGACCAGGCCCTGGATCAGCAAGTCGCTCACCTGGCCTTTACTGCGCACGCGCACGCGGTCGTCGAGATCCTCGCGCAGGTTTTGGAAACCGCTTGGACCTTCGAGCTGCTCGAGCGGCACCGTGCGCAGATATGCGACAATGTCCTCGGTGATTTCGGCAAGCAACGGATCGGATTCTTTTCCAAGGTCCCCTGTCAGCACCGCGGCGGCCTCCAACCTGATCCAGGTGTTCGGTGGGCTGGCGAGGTTCGTGGTGATCGGCGCAAGCGTCCGCGTGATGCTCTTGAGCGGTCCTGTGTCCTTGCCGTGCTCGGCCCCCGGCTTCGCGTCTTGGTTACTATTCAGGAGATGCGGGACTTGCATGCCGAACAAGCCACCTGCTCCGCCGCCGAGCAGGGTCAGCACCAGCACGGCGATCAGCGAGATGCCGCCGCCCTTGGACTTCGGCGCTGCTATTGCTTTGGCCATGCCCGCTCCTTCACAGTTGCATTTCGCTTACGACCAGGACAGCGCGAACCAGCCGCTGGTCCACCCGTCAGAAAGGCGAGATCACGTCCAGGATCTGCTGACCCCAACCGGGCTGCGAAACCTCCATGATCCGCCCGCGGCCGCCATAGGAGATCCGTGCCTCGGCGATCTTGTCGTAGGAAATGCTGTTATCGGTGGCGATATCGCGCGGTCGCACCACTCCGGCCACGCCCAGCACGCGCATCTCGTAATTGACCCGGACCTCCTGGGTGCCGGCGATCATCAGATTGCCATTGGGCAGCACGTCGGTGACAACGGCGGCGACAAGGAGGTCGATGCTCTCCGAGCGGGTGACCTGGCCCTCGCTCTTGGTGTCGGTGTTGGAATTGACTTTCGGATTGAAAGACCCTGCGCCAGTGGCCTGCGGGCCCTGCTTGCCATTGGCCGACAGGTTGAGGTCATAGGCGAAATTGACGTCGAGCTCGCCCTGCTGTTCGCGCTTGCGATTATTTTTGTTGTCGAATTTCGCGCTGTCCTTGATCGAGATCTTCACGGTGACGAGGTCGCCGACGCGGGAGGCGCGAGGATCGCGGAACAGGTCGGCGCTCGAATCCTGCCAGAGCGAGTTGCCGCTGCGGTAGCGCGGCTTGGGCGAAGGGTCAGCAGCGATCGGCACGGCCGGTGGCGTAAGCCCCGAGCCGACCGGCGTCAGCGAAGGCTCCTTTCCCAACTCCTGCAGAGTGGTCCCGCAGCCGGAGAGCAGGCCCAGCATTGCCAGGAGCAAAGGATAGCGCATCATGACCGGCTGCCTGCTTGTGCCGGCCGACGGGGCGGGACAGGACCTTTGGCCGCGCCAGAGATGATGGCGGTAAGCCGTGCTGCCTGAGCCGGGTCCATCTCGTTCATCACCGCGCTCGCCGTACGCGGATCGAGCTTGATGATCAAGGCGGCTGCCGTTTCCTCGTCGAGTGCTGCGAGCTGGAGCGCTGCCGCATCGGGTTTCATCTTGGTGTAGATGTCCACCACTGCCTTTTTTGCCTTCTCTGCGAATTCGTCGCGCCGCGCCAGCCAACGCTGATATTCGGCGGTCTTGGCCTCAAGCTCTGCTGTCTTCTGCTGGACCTGCTTTTCTACCTCGGCCAGGTTTTGGCGCTGCCAGGTGATGCGGGCATCGATTGCCGCATCGGCGATATTGCTGCAATAGCGGGAAGCGGGGCTGCCGGCGGCTGGCTCCTGGTCCGTAGAAGCCTGGTCTGGCTCCCCTGGCGTGACCTGCGTCGTCAGAACATCATTGTCGAGTTGGCGCTGAAGCAGGCGAATATCGCTGAAGGCGTCCTGCGGCTCCTCGCTATCGCCCGCCTGCCCGATGATCGCGGCGGCCGGTCTCGGGGCAGCATTGGCAAGCGTATCGCTCGGCGCTGGAGCAGGCGGGGCAGCTGCAGCGGAGGGCTCGGCTTCTTGCGGTTCGGCTGTGGGTGCGTCGGCTTTGGCTGCCCCATCCCTTACCGCCGCGTTCTCAGCAGGGTCGGCTTTTGGCAGTGGGGAAGCGGCCTTGCCCGATTTGGCATGACCAGGAGCTTTGGCAGCCTTGGCCGAACTTGTAGCGCGGCTCTCCTTGGACGGGGAACGCTGCGTGATCGCCGCGACGTCCGTAACCTCGGCATTCCAGCCTTGTGCGTTCCCGGGGAGCGGGCCGCTAAGGAGAAGCGACGCACCAAGAAGCAGCGCACCGACCTGCGCCGATCCTGTCTTACTTTCCATAATCGCCACCTACGCGTTCACCTTTATTGCACGACAAGATCTGCTTGCAGCGCCCCCGCCGACTTGATGGCCTGCAGTATCGCGATGATGCTGTTCGGCTTCAGCCCCATCCGATTCAGGCCGGCGACGAGCGTGTTCAGATTGGCGCCGTTTACGACCGCGACATTGCCGCCTTCCTGGTCGGCAGTAACGACGGATTCCGGAACGAGGACCGTCTGGCCTTCAGAAAACGGGTTTGGCTGAGAAACGCTTGCGCCCTCGGTGACCCGCACGGTGAGATTTCCGTGCGCGACGGCGACGGTCGAGATCTGCACATCGCGGCCGATGACGATGGTACCGGTGCGCTCATCAATCACGACACGCGCCGGTGCATCGGGCTCAATCGGTAGGTCGGTGACCTCCGCAAGAAAGCGCGCCGCGCCGACATTACGCGGCTTTTTGAGCATGACGGTGCGCAGATCGCGTTCGCGCGCCGTCGCCATGCCGTAATGCTCGCGCGAATAGGCATTGATAGCGTCGGCAACGCGCACCGCCGTGTTGAAATCCGGGTTGCGCAGCTCCAGCGCAAGCACGCTGGCCTCGCCGCGGTAGCTGTCTCTTTGCGCCCGCGCCCTGCCTGCAAGCGCCTGGGTGCTGTTCTCGCCAAGGCCGCCGCCCTTAAGATCGAAACCCGGGCCGCTGCCCGGCCCGTCCAGCCCGACAGGACGCTCATCGGCGAAGCTGTTCGGCGGCTCGCGCTCGACCAGCGCACCGTTTGGGATGCGGGCTGAGGTTGGCACGTTCTGGGTTACGGTTTCGGCAGCGCCCTTCTGGGCAAAGCCCGACACCTGAAGGGGGCCTTGGGCGACCGCGTAAATGCTATTGTCCGCGCCCGAGAGCGGCGTCAGCACCAGGGAGCCGCCGGCAAGCGAGGTCGCATCGCCGAGCGAGGACACCGTCACGTCAATGCGCGAGCCTTTATTGATGAAAGGGGGCAGCTCGGTCGTAACAATCACCGCTGCGACATTGCGCGTGCGCGGCCTTACCGTGCGGACGTTGATGCCCATTCGATCGAGCATCGACTGCAGCGATTGCTCGGTGAAAGGCGAGTTGCGCAGCGAATCGCCGGTGCCATTGAGCCCGATCACCAGGCCATAGCCGACGAGCTGGTTGGCACGAACACCTTGAACCGACACGACATCCTTGATCCGGGTCGCAGGATGGGCGGCCGGGGTCAGGGAGATCAGGAAAGCGGCGGCAACGGCAATGCTGCGCTTCATGGCCCGCCTACGCGAACCGTGCCATCGGCCTGCACGACGCCTTTGATGACTTGGCCGCTATCGACGTTGCGCAAACTGAGGATGTCGCCGACCCGGCCAGCCTGGAGGGCGACCGCCTGACCCGTTATGGTTAGCCCGCCGGCCTGGAACACCACCGTAACGGGCTTGCCCTGGTTGACCACATCGGCCTCGCGGATCGAGTTCAGCGGGATCGGCCTGCCGGGCAGCAAAGTGCGGCGCGCTACTTTCCCGACCAGCCCGTCCCGCCCCTTGCATACCGGCCAGTTTTCTCCGGGAGGTATGGTGAAGGATCGGTCGACCAGCAAATGCTCGCCGATGACATCGCCCGGATAGATCGTCGTGCTCGGCACAGGCAGCTCGATCGACATCGCGCAGGCGATGCTGCCGCAGAACAGCAACGCGCCGGCGAGGCTGGCTGCGGGGAAGAATGCGCTGCGCTCGAGCATCTGCGATCTCCTGCCGGACGACTTGGCTCCGCGAGATCGACCGCAGAGCCGTTCTTGCCTCGTCGCTTCGAAACGCTCGCCTACCGGATATTGGCGATCGTGCCGTACATGCTGTCGGCTGCCTGGATGACCTTGGAGTTCATTTCATAATTGCGCTGGGCCTGGATCAGCTCGGTGATCTCGCGCACCGGATCGACGTTCGATCCCTCCAGATAGCCTTGATGGACAATCGGAAAGCCGGCATCGCCTGCGACACCTAGCGTCGGCGCGCCGGAGGACTCGGTCTCGCGGTAGCGGTTGCCGCCAAGCGGCTCGAGGCCGGCGTCGTTGATGAAGGTCGCGACGGTGAGCTGGCCCAGATTGGTGAGCTGCGGATCGTTGCCGATCCGAACGAACACTTCGCCGGATTCATTGATCGTGATGTCGGTCGCGTCCGTCGGGATGGTGATCGCCGGTTGCACGGCGTAGCCATCGACGGTGACCAGCTGACCGACGCCGTTCTTGTTGAACGAGCCGGCGCGCGTGTAGAGCAATTCGCCGTCCGGCGCCGCCACCTGGAACCAGCCCCGGCCATCGAGCGCTACATCGAGCTTGTTCCCGGTCTGCACCAGCGCGCCCTGCATGTGCAGGTAGCGCACCGCCGCGGTGCGTACGCCCAGGCCGATATGCACGCCCTCCGGGATGGCTTCCTGCCCGCCGCGATTGGGCGCGCCGGCCGCCCGGTCGGTCTGATAAAGCAGATCGGTGAACTCGCCGCGCGCCCGCTTATAAGCGGTGGTGTTGATGTTCGCGATGTTGTTCGCGATCACCTCGACGTTCGTCTGCTGGGCATTCATGCCGGTTGCGGCGATGGCAAGCGATCTCATCGAACGGTCCTCATATCGCCATCCGGCTGAGCTCGAGATAGGCGGCGGTTATCTTGTCGCGCACGGCGATCGCGCCCTGCAGTGTCATTTCGGCGGCCAGCACCGCCTCGGCGACCTGCTGGATCGAGGCGTTGCCATGCACGGCGGCGATCGAGGTCGACTCGGCGGTTTTCACGGCCGAGGCCGTATCCGTGATCATGCCCGAGAGCATGGAGGTGAAATCGGTGGGCTGAGTGGGCCCGGGCGTGAGCGGGGCCAGATTGCCGACAAAGGGGGCCTCCTGTGGTTGGGCCACAGTCGGAGGCGTGGGCAGTCTGGCACCGATCGCGTCGATCATCAGCTGTTGCTCCGTATCAGGTCGATGGTCATGCCGATCATGGCGCGCGCCTGCTTGACCACCTGAAGATTGGCCTCATAGGAGCGGTTTGCTTCTCGGATGTCGGCGATTTCTGTCAGCATGTTCACGTTCGGGCGCTTGACAAACCCGTTCTCATCCGCCGCCGGATTGCTGGGATCGTGTTCGAGAGGGTAGGGCGTGCGGTCGCGGTCGATGCGCTCGATGCGCACCGTGGTCGCGTCCAGTTCCTCGTCGAAGGTTGCGCCGAACTCGATGGTCTTGCGCGTGTAGGGGTTTGCGCCAGGCGTGTTGCCGGTCGAATCGTGGTTGGCGAGATTTTCCGAGACGATGCGCACACGATGCGACTGGGCCTGGAGGCCCGAGCCGGCGACGCGGATACTGGCCAGCAGCGGATCGGACATGGCTAGCCTGCCCGTGATGACGTGGCGAGCATGCGCTGAAAGGCTTTGAGCACACCCATGTTAAGCGAATAGGCGCCGTTGACCTGGCCGGCTTTCATCAACTCATTTTCCATGCTGACGCTGTTGCCGGAGTGGACGACATCCCATGTCGAGCCGACGCGCTGGTCGGCAGGTGAGGTGCCGGTCGCATCGTCCGGCCGCATGTGTCCCGGCGCCGTTGCGGTCATCGCGAGGCGCGTTGCGTCGAGCGTTTGCTCAAAGGGTGTGAGGTCACGGGCCGTGTAGCCGGGGGTATTGGCGTTCGCGATATTGCCCGCAATCACCGACTCGCGGGCGGCTAACCAGCGATTTTGCTGCGAGGTGACGTCGAACAGATGAATTGGTTGCATGGGAATCCTACGCTTTCCATCACTGAGATGGTTTAGGAAATTAATCTTGTCCGAGGCTTGCGCGGGAAGGCTGCGTCCATTGCCAATGCGTTCCGCCAGGGCCCGCCTGAACCGGGCGTTACGCGCTGAGCCCCTCGCGCTGGGGTAATTGGAGGGGGGTAAGCAGCGGAATGCGGGCATCCGCGATCGCGGCCACGAGCTGGCCGGTGCTCTCCGCGGTATTCAGTGCGGAGCTGCCGAAGGAGATGTAATGAATCTCGATGCCTGCCTCCTTGCTCTCGAGCAACAGCCGGAAAAACACATCGATCTTGTGATGGTGGAATTCCATGTCCAGGCTGATCGACGGGTTGCCGTCCCAGCGCAGATCGACATGACCGGCGAGGCCGAAGGTAATTGTGCCCGGCATGAAATACATCTCGGTGGCTGCATTGACGAGCGTGCGGATGTTGCCGTAGCGCTCCGTGCGGATGAAGGCCACCAGATCGGCCGGATCAATGAGGCGAAGCTCGGCGGCCACCTCTTTCAGCCCGTCGGCCAAGACTCTCTCACGCTCATGCGCAAAGGCGCATCCTTGCCTCAGCATCCTGCCGCTCTCTATCCGCGATGGGGCGTTTGCGCCTTGCGCATGTGTAAATAGTAGATGATCTCTGCCACCGCCTTGTAGAACTGGGGCGGTATGAGCTGATCGACTTGAACATTGTCATAGAGAGACCTTGCGAGAGGCTTGTCTTCCACGATCGGAATGTTGTGCTGGGCCGCGATTTCACGAATCCTGAGCGCAAGCAGGTCGACGCCCTTGGCCAGCACTTTGGGCGCCCCGCCTTCCGAGCGGACATAGCGCAGGGCGACAGCAAAGTGGGTGGGGTTGGTGATCACCAGCGTGGCCTGCGGCACCGCAGCCATCATGCGCTTGCGCGAGCGGGCGCGGCCGATGGCGCGCATGCGCGCCTTCACTTCAGGGCGGCCTTCGGCCTGCTTCATCTCCTCCTTCAGCTCTTCGCGCGACATGCGCAATTCCTTGCGCCAGTGCATGCGCGACCAGATGAGGTCGACGACCACCAGGACGAGGGTCAGCCCTGCAATCCAGGCGGTGAGCCGGATGAGAATGCCGCGCGATAAAGCCGGCACCGCGACCGGGTCCATAAACATCGCGCCAAGCACGTCATAGCGGCTCGCCTTCATCACCAGAAAACCGACGATGCCGACGGCGACGATCTTGAACACCGATTTGAGGAATTCCACGAGGCCGGCTGCGCCAAAAATGCGCCCAAAGCCGCCGAGAGGCGAGATGCGTGAGAGTTGCGGCTGGATGCGGTTGCCGACCAGGCGCGGCGTATTCTGTACGAATGCGCCTGCCAAACCCCCCACCATCAGCAGGAGCACAACCGGCAGCAGCAGCATTGCGGCATCGAGCCCGACGGTGCGCAGCACGAAAATGACGTCCGCCATATTTTCGAGCGGCCAGTCGCCGGGATTGTCGATGAAGCGGGTCAGCGAGCTCGTGAGCTTTGCCGTGCTGCTGCCGAGCAGAAAGCTGCCGGCCAGCACGATCGAGGCGAGAGAGATGAAGGCTGGCAGCTCGCGCGAGAACGGCACATTGCCCTGCTCGATGGCATCGCGCTGCTTTTTCTCTGTCGCTTCTTCTGTTTTGCTTTCCTTGTCCTCGTCTTCGGCCATGGTCGGGGCGCGTTCCTTGCGGGCTTGGGTTCAGAACGCAACGCGACGATGAAGGCTGGGCGGCGATGCAGCGAGCGCCGGCTATGAGGGCCGAAGGCGTCGGGATTGGCCCGCGCCATCAATTCCGCTGAAACCCCCACGCAAGCGGGAATCCAAGCAGCAACTTGGGGGGCGGAGGACTGGATCCCCGCGCAAGCTTGGATTTCGTCCCTGATGGCGAGATTGGCGATGGCGCCTCTCCTGCGATCAGGAGGACTTATCGAAGTTCGAGGTGGGGCCGAGCACTTCGGTCAGCGAGATGCCGAAGCGAGAGCTGTCCTCGTCAACGACCACCACCTCGCCGCGCGCCACGGTCCGACCGTTCACGATCAAATCGACGGGTTCGCCGACGCGCCGGTCAAGCGCCACGACCGCGCCGCGCCCGAGCTTAACGAGATTGGCAACCGGCATCGTCGCCGAGCCGAGCACCACCTGCACCGTGACCGGAATGCGCATCACCATCTCCAGATTGGGGTGGTTCGCGCTGTCGCGGCCCGCACCCGGCCGGCTCACCTCCTCACCTTCCGCCTCCTTGCGGGCGGTGTTGAAGGCAGCCGCAAGCTCCTCGAGCGACTGGGCGAGACCTTCGTGCTGTTGGTCGGTTCCGCCTTGCGGCTTTGCTGCTGTTTGCTGAGACATGGCTTCCCCAGGCGAAACATGGGCCGCTGCCGGCCGCATGACTGGTTATGTGTTGACCGAACTTATCGTTACGCAGCTTCTTTCGACTCGGCGCCGCCACCGGCCGTTGCCTGCTCGACCTCATCGATCGAGGGACGTTCATAGGCCGAAATGGTCTTGCGGCCATATTCCAGCGCGACTTGCGGCATGGCTCCGTTCATGAAGGCGAGCAAGGTTTGCTTGACCATGACATAAAGCCTGATCTGCTTTTCACGCGTCACTTTGATCTTCGTGGCCAGTGGCCCGAAGATGCCGTAGGAGAATAGGATGCCGGCAAAAGTGCCAACCAGCGCCGCGCCGATCAGATGGCCAAGCACCTCCGGCGGCTCCTTTAGCGCACTCATGGCTTTGATCACGCCGAGCACCGCCGCAACAATGCCGAGTGCCGGCAGGCTGTCCGCGAGGCCGGAAACGGCGCTGTAGGCTTTCAGCTTGTCCGAGCGAATGGTCTGGATCTCCTCGTCCATCAACGCTTCGATCTCGTGCGTACGCGCATTGCCGATGATGATCAGGCGGACATAGTCGCAGATGAAGGTGGTCAGGTCCTTCTTCGCCAATACGGTCGGATACTTCTGGAACAACGCCGACTCCGACGGATTCTCGATATGCGTCTCCACCTCGTTGCGCGATTTGCCGCGCAGCTCACGCATGAGCGAATAGAGAACGCCTAGGACCTCCAGATAATGCTTGTTGCTCGGAACCGCATTTTTCAGCGCCTCCATCGTTCCCTTGCCCACGTCCTTCAAAACCTTCATCGGATTGGCGACGATCATCGCGCCGATGCCGGAGCCGAGGATGATGACGAATTCGTATGGCTGCAGGATCACCTCGATATGGCCACCCATGGCGACGAAACTGCCAAGGATGCAGGCCAAGGTGAACACAAGGCCGATCAGAATTGTCACGCCGGTCTCCTCGTTACGCAAACGTTAGGCAAGGTAAGCCCATAATCCTTGCACGAGGCTGATTAAGCCTTCGTGAGCATTCCCAAGTGGCTTCAAGTCAGCTTCGTGCAAGCCGCCGGGGCGATGCTATTAAGCAACGTGTGAAGAAAGGGCTGCGTCCGTGCTAAGTGCATCGGTTTCTTACCGTATCATTACCGAAAATCTTGACCGTTCGCTGAAGAATACGGCGGCAAAGCCCCAGGTCGAGCGCGAGACGAAATATTATCTGGATCACATCAGAAAGATAAAGACGCTGGATGCCTTCATGGCCGATGATCGCATCTACAATTACGCCATGAAGGCGAGCGGCCTGTCCGATATGGCCTATGCCAAGGCATTCATGCGCAAGGCGCTCGAGGAAGGCATCGACAAGCCCGATAGCTTCGCCAACAAGCTCTCCGATCAGCGCTACAAGAATTTCGTTGAGACCTTCAACTTCGCTCGCAACGGCGCCGCGACCACCGCTTTCGACCGGACGCAGCAGGGCACCGTGGACAATTACGTCCGCCAGACGCTCGAGGAGGATGCCGGCCAGCAGAATGAAGGCACCCGCCTGGCGCTCTACTTCGAGCGGATGGCGCCGAACATTACCAGCATCTACAGCATTCTCGGCGATCGAGCGCTGCTCAAGGTCGTGCACACCGCGTTTCAGATCCCCGAGATGACCGCGCTGATGGATATCGACAAGCAGGCCGAGATGATCGGCAAGCGGCTGAACGTTGAGGATCTGAAGGACCCGGAGAAGTTGAAGAACTTTATGAATCGCTTCACCAGCCTTTGGGAGCTGAACAATTCGAGCAGCTCGACGGCTTCGGCCGTACCGACGCTGATTGTCGGGCAGAACACGACCTTCGGCGTCAGCGGTGACGTGCTGAGCGCGATTCAATCCTTGAAGCTTGGAGGGGGATAGCGGATGCAGCCCAGTCTTTATGTCGCTCTGTCGGGGCAGATCGCCCTGGAGAAGCGGCTTGAGACCATCGCTCACAATGTTGCCAACGTTTCGACCGCGGGCTTTCGCGCCGAAGAGGTGAAATTCTCCACGATTGTCTCCCGCGTGCCGCCTGATCCGGCTGCCTTCGCGACCAGCAACGGCACCTACATCTCGCGCAATGCCGGGGAGCTCGTTGAGACGCAGAATCCTTTCGATGTGGCGGTAAAGGGCGATGCGTGGCTGGCGATCGACGCGGGCGGCCAGCAGGTTTACACCCGCGACGGCCGGCTGCAGATGACGCCGACCGGCGATCTGCAGACACTCACCGGTCAGCCGGTGCTTGATGTCGGCGGTGCAGGTATCACCCTCGACCCGAATGGCGGTCCGCCCCAGATCGCAAGCGATGGGGCGATCGTGCAGAACAACCGCCAAGTCGGCGTGATCGGTCTGTTCACCATTCCCGATGATGCAAAGCTGACCTATGCCGGCAACTCAGGCGTTATTCCGAGCGTCGCCGCCGAGCCGGCGCTCGACTTCACCCGCGCAGGTGTGGTGCAGGGGTTCATCGAGCGCTCGAACGTCAATCCGGTGATGGAGATGACCCGCCTCATCATGGTGCAGCGTTCTTTCGAGGCGCTGACCAATTCCATGACCAATACCGAGGATGCCTATATCGAGGGTATCCGCACTCTTGGCGCGACGAGCTGATAGGCGAGCAGCCGGAGAGGCCGTTTGCAGCATGACATCATCGCTGAGGCCCCGAGCAAAACCGCTCAACAAGCTGGAGCGCCTCGGGCAGGCGCTTGGCTCGGCGGGACATGGCCTGCCGAGCATCCGGATCGGCGGAGTAGTGTCGGAGGTGACGCCGGGCTATTGCCGTGTTTCCGGCCTGTCGAATTTCCTCAAGCTCGGCGAGACCGTGACGCTGACCGACGGGCGCCGGTCGCAGATCGGCGAGGTGGTGCGGATCGAGGAGAATGGGGCGACGATTAAGCCCTTCGATATCGGCATCGCTGCGGGTTTAGGCACTCCGGCCTGGCGCGAGGGCCTCATCTCCATATACCCGCATCCATCCTGGAAGGGTCGGATTCTTGACGCGCTCGGACGTCCGATCGATGAGGCTGGGCCGCTAATATACGGCGATGTTGCCGTCTCCACCGACCGCGAGGCACCGCCCCCGATGCGTCGGCGCCGGGTGGATACCGCGATCAAGAGCGGCGTGCGGGTTATCGATCTGTTTACGCCGCTTTGCGCGGGTCAGCGCCTCGGGATTTTCGCAGGCTCCGGCATCGGGAAATCGACGCTGCTGGCGATGCTGGCGCGCTCGCGCGGCTTCGACACCGCTGTCATTGCTCTCGTCGGCGAGCGCGGACGTGAGGTGCGCGAGTTTATCGAGGACGCGCTCGGCGATCGCGAGCGGGCTATTGCCGTGGTCTCCACGGGCGATGAAAGTCCGATGATGCGCCGGCTCGCGCCCAAGACCGCGATCTCCATCGCCGAATATTTTCGCGACCGGGGCGAGAATGTGCTGCTCATCATCAATTCGGTGACGCGCTTCGCTCACGCGGCTCGCGAGGTCGCATTGGCAGCCGGCGAGCCGCCGGTCGCCCGCGGCTATACGCCGAGTGTGTTCAGCGATCTGCCCAAGCTTCTCGAACGCGCAGGACCTGGGGCGGAAGGGACCGGAACCATTACCGGGATCTTCTCGGTTCTTGTCGATGGTGATGATCACAACGAGCCGGTCGCCGACAGCATCCGCGGCACGCTCGATGGCCATGTCGTGCTCGACAGGGCGACGGCCGACCAGGGGCGCTATCCCGCCGTAAACATCCTGACCTCCGTATCACGGCTGGCAAACAGCATCTGGACGCCTGAGCAGCGCAGTCTGATTATGAAGCTCAAAGCGATGATCGCGCAGTTCGAAGACACCCGCGATCTCCGACTCATGGGCGGCTATCACCGCGGTGTCGATGCGGAACTCGACAAGGCCATCGAACTGGTGCCGCGCATTTTGAATGCCATGAAGCAGAGCCCGATGGATCCGCCGAGCACGGATGCATTTCAGGAAATGGCGCAGGCACTGCGCTCGGCGAGCGACAACGGAAGGCCTAATTCGTCCCAATGAATTCCTGAGCTTCGGCAAGCGACAGGAAACGGCGTGGCCCAAGCAGCGTTTCGACCACCACCGAGCCGTCGCGGAACAGCACATAGTCACGTCCGCAAAGCGCGCCTTTGGTGACGATCTCATTGGCCGCGCGGGGCGTCATCAGTTGCGGTGAAGCGAATTGCGGGTTGGCAAGCGTCGGTGCACGGGGGGCTGGCGCGGCCTTCGCCTGGCTGTGACTTACAACCGGGCGTGACAAGAGGGCAATCACCTTCTCCATGGCCCCGAGCAGTGCGATGGCGAGGCCAGTGACCAGCGCATTTTCGCCGAAGATCAGGATGAAGCGGGCGGGATCATGAAGGTCGCGCGCGTCGGCCATATTGCCCCCATGGTTCGCCAGCAGCGGATAGGACAGCAACAGGCCCCAGCCAAGTGTAGCAATCAGCAGGCCGGCCCAGGTCAAGCGTGGAAAAGGCATTCTTCTATCCCTCTCTGTTCACCTCCAACTCTACCCCATACCCTTGACGCAACTGTCGATTGCCCACAGCAGCATGCGCTGAAGCGTTTGCCTCAAGTGCATCGTCCCGGTGCCGGCAAATGAATTGGCGAGCGAATACCATCTCAAACCTTCCGCAAACTTGCGGCGGCGTCTCTCCGCCCTCTCTAAAGCGGGCAGATCTCGGACCGCTCGTCGCAACCTAGGCTCGCGTCCGGTAGCAATGCACAACCCGAATACCGAATTTTAGGAGTTTGAGGCTACCAAGCTTAGGGACGGCATCTCATCGAACGCATCGAAATGATCATGAGCATCGAGCGCTACCGGACTGCTGCCCTTGTCTTGATCGGTTGGAGGTAGGCGCATGGACTCTCTGGAGCATCGGGCGGCAGCTCTCGTCAACCCTGCATCGGGTATCGCCAACGACTATCTCAACCATTTCAACGAGATACTGCTGCTTATTGAAAATTTACCCGCTTTGCTGCCCGAAATGATCGATGAAATTCTGGCGTGGGGGCCCGTTGGATATCGAGAGTACTTCACAAACTCACCGCTACCGGGAAATAAAAAAACGCTCGAAATCTACAATACGCTCGATGAGGAGTTTCGAAAAGATTTCGAGATGATGATCAATATCCTGGACGACATCATCTTGGAGAGCATCGCGGTTATCAAAGCGGCGCGCAGACCGGACGGCACTCTCGAACCCGACGAAGTTTCGGGGGTCTGCGAAGATCTGTCCAGCCGGCTGCGGCTCGTTCTCGACCGAACTGCCGATCTCGTAAACCACGGCTATGCACCGCCGCTTGAGCGCGCCCAGAACATGGCCGACCGCATCATGAACACCTCCCCACGCAATCTGCGCGCTGAAATCGAAGGCCAGGAATAATGGACGAGCTGCTAAGAGATTTTCTGACCGAGACCGCCGAGCATCTGGAAGGCGTCGAGACCCAGCTGGTGCTGTTCGAGCGCAATCCCCGCGACGCCTCGCTGGTCGCCGGCATTTTCCGCCTGGTCCACACCATCAAAGGTACATCGAGCTTTCTCGGACTGCACCGGCTGCAGCGTGTTGGGCATTCGGCGGAGACGCTGATCGGCGAGCTGCGCGACGGCGCGCCGCCCACGCAGCGCAAGGTGTCGCTTATCCTCGCCGCAATTGACCGGATCAAATCTATCGTCGGGGAGATCGAGCAACTCGGCGCTGAACCTGACGGTGACGATAGCGAATTGATCGATGCCCTAGAGACCAGCGTCAACTCCGATGAGGCGGATGACGCCCAGGAAATCGTCGAAGAGGAGATCGAGGAGGAAGAGGAGATCGAAGCCTCTTCCGTCGCTGCACCGGCCGCGGGCCTGCCATTGCCCTCCGCTGCGGTTGCGAAACAGGAAGGCCCGCGGAAAGCTTCTGCTCCTGCATCGGCGCAAAGCAAAGGCGCGGGCGGAGCCTCAGGGGGTGGCGGAGGCGCCGCCACCACATCGCGCAGCGCAGAGACCATTCGCGTTGCCGTTGATACCATCGAGCGCATCATGCAGCTCGTCTCCGAGTTGGTGCTGACCCGCAATCAGCTGCTGGAGCTGACCCGTAATCGGGAGAACGACACAGTCAAGGCTCCGCTACAGCGGCTTTCCGGCCTAACCACCGATCTGCAAGATGCCGTCATGCGGGCGCGCATGCAGCCGGTCGGCCGCCTGTTCTCGGGTCTGCCGCGCCTCATTCGGGAGCTCTCGGCCGAGTGCGGCAAGAAAATCGACCTCGTGACCGAAGGGGCCGATACGGAGCTCGATCGGCAGCTTATCGAGATCTTGCGCGATCCGCTGACGCACCTCATCCGCAACTGTGCGGATCATGGCATCGAAACGCCCGAGGAGCGGGTCGCTTCCGGCAAGCCGGATTTCGGCGAGATCCGTGTCGCGGCCTCCCACGAGGCCGGCCAGATCACCATCGACATCTCCGATGATGGCCGCGGCCTGAATATGGAGAAGATCAAGGCCAAGGCGATCAGCTCCGGGCTTGCGACCGAGCAGACGCTGGCCGCGATGAGCAATGACGAAATCATGCGCTTCATCTTCGAGCCGGGGTTCTCGACCGCGGCCAAGGTCACCGGTGTTTCAGGCCGTGGCGTTGGTATGGACGTCGTGCGCTCCAACATCGAATCGATCGGCGGCTCGGTCTCGCTGGCAAGCGTCCAGGGACGGGGCACGCGCTTTTCGCTGCGCATTCCGCTGACGCTGGCGATCGCGCCGGCCCTGATCGTCAAGGTCGGTGACGAGCGCTTTGCCCTGCCGCAGAGCGCGGTGGTTGAGGCGGTCGGCCTCGGCAGCGATAGCCGTCATATCATCGAGAAGGTGCAGAACGCGCTCGTCTTGAAGTTGCGCGAGGAGGTCGTGCCGGTTCTCGACCTCAACAGCATGCTGGGTCTCGATGAAAGTCATCCCGACCAGGCCAGCGATCAGCTCGTCGTGATCCTGCGTGTCGGCGGTGGCACGATTGGCGTCAGAGTCGATGCGGTGCTGGACGTGCAGGAAATCGTGGTCAAGCCGCTGAACGCCTCGCTCGCACATCTGAAGATTTTCACCGGTCAGACCATTCTTGGTGATGGGTCCGTGGTGCTGATCCTCGATCCCGGCGGCATCGCCCATGAGCTCGGCCTTGTCACCGGCGAGAAGAAGCGCGAAGCCGCCAAGGAAAGTTTCTCCAGCGAGGAGAAAACGCGCCTGGTGCAGTTCCGCGCCGGCGAGGGCTTGCCCAAAGTGCTGCCGGTCTCGCTTCTGGCGCGCATCGAAATGGTCGATGCGTTACGGATCGAGCGCTCCGGCGATCAGTTCCTGATGCTGCATCAGGGCCGCCTGATGCCGCTCCTGCCACTCGCCCCTATGCACGAGATTACGCGCAAGTCACACCCAGTTCTCGTCATCACCGCGCAGGACCGCACCATCGGGCTGCTTGTCGATGAAATCATCGATATCTTGGAGGAAAGGCTGGAGGTGCAGCTGCAGAGCCAGAGCAGCGACATCGTCGGCTCGGCGGAGATCAGAGGCGAGGCCGTCGAGCTGATCGACGTCACCTATTTCATGCAGCTGGCCTTCTCCAACCTCACCCAGCAGGATCCCAAGCACATCCTCTACGTCGAGAACGATCCGTTCTTCCGCGATACGCTGCTTCCGGTGCTGACCGGCGCTGGTTACCGGGTGACGAGCACGCTTTCGGCGGAGGAGGCGCAGGAGCTCCTCGATAGCACGACGCGCTTCGACGCGGTGCTCGTCGATGCAGAGATGGAGGGCAAGGGAGGGTCCGTGCTCGCCACCATACTGCGCGACAGGCTGATGGCGGACGAGATGCCGATGCTGGTTCTGCATGAGGCGCCAACGCCCGCCGTGCTCGGTATCGCCAGCAACCACCGTATGACCTCCCACGTCAGCAAGCTCGACCGTCAATATCTTCTGAATACGCTCGCATCCCTCCTGACGCTCACCGAGCTCAATGAGGACGCCGGCTTTCTGGCAAAGGAAATGGCAGCATGAAGAACGCCGCCGCAATCAAAGAGCCCATCGAGAGCACGATGGACAGCGAGAGCAGCTATTTTACGGTGTTCGTGAACAAGGAGATCTTCGGTCTGCCGGTAGAGAACACCCACACGATCTTTCGGACGTCATCCGTCACGTCCGTGCCGAAGGCGCCGGGGGACATCGCTGGGCTGGTCAATTTGCGCGGCAAGATCGTCACAGCGGTCAGTCTGCGGCGGCGTCTGCGCATGCCAGCCGATGTCGATATCCATAACGCGCTCGCCATCGGGATCGAGCATAAGGGCGAGAACTTCGCGCTGATCGTGGATGAGGTCGGTGACGTGCTGGCGCTGGCAAAATCCATGGAGATCCCGATCCCGACGCATTTCGACCCGGACAGATCCCGCCTGACGCGCGGGCTCTACCGCGTCGGCAAACTCTTGATCCCCGTGCTCGACATTGACGTGCTGTTTGCATTCCAAAGCTGAGGGCTCTTCCTGAGCCAAGGAGATCTGCGATGAAGCAAGCACTCGTCGTCGACGACTCGCCGGTGATCCGCAAGATTGCGCGGCAAATGCTCGAGCGAATGGATTTTCAGATCCGTGAGGCGGATAGCGGCGTCACGGCGGCGGAGAATTGCGCGGTCCTGATGCCTGACGTGATCCTCCTGGATTGGAATATGCCTCTTATGAGCGGCATCGATTTCCTAAAGCAGCTTCGCGGAATGCCGGGAGGAGACAAACCCAAAGTGGTGTTTTGCACCACCAAGAACAGCTTCGATAATATTCAGTACGCCATGAGCCTTGGGGCGGATGAGTACATCATGAAGCCGTTCGACGAGGCCATCATTCGCGAGAAGCTCATGCAGATCGGTTTTGCGGTTGGGGAATGAGGCGGTGCGGGCGTGTGCTTTCGCGGCCACGCAAGAGGGCGGGCAGAAATTCATGAACGGGCAACTTCCGGAAAGCGAGGCGCAAAAAACGCGATCCTATGATGCGCTGTGCGCGTATTTGCGCCGCACATCCGGGCTCGTGCTTGATAGCGACAAGCGCTATCTGGTGGAAAGCCGTGTTGCACCGATCGTGCGTCGCGAGGGTTTCTCCGGTCTGACGGATCTGGTCCGCGCCATGGAGCGGGGGCTCCATCCTGGGCTTGCCCAGGAGGTGGTCCAGGCGATGACCATCAACGAGACCTATTTCTTCCGCGACAAGATACCCTTCGATACGCTGCGCGACGTCGTGTTGCCGGAGCTGATCAGCGTTCGTGCGAACCGGCGCGCGCTGCGTATCTGGTGCGCTGCCTCATCGACGGGCCAGGAGCCCTATTCGATCGCGATGATCCTGGAGGATTTTGCCCAGCGCCTTGCCGGCTGGCGTGTGGAGATCATCGGCACCGACATTTCCGAGGCTGTTCTCGCCAAGGCGCGGCTCGGTACCTACAGTCAGTTCGAGGTGCAGCGCGGCATGACGACGGCGCAGCTTCTGCGGTTTTTCACGCAAGTGCGCGATGATTGGCAGCTCAAGCCCACATTGCGCAACCGGGTAAATTTTCGGCAGCTGAATTTGCTGGACGATTTCTCGTTCCTTGGGACCTTCGACATCATCTTCTGCCGGAATGTGCTGATCTATTTCGATCCCCCGCGTAAGACAGAAATCCTCAGCCGAATGCGCCGGATTCTGGCCGATGACGGCATGATTGCGCTGGGAGCATCCGAAAGCGTGCTAGGGCTTTCGACCGATTTCTCCCCGCACCCGGCGCATCGCGGGTTCTTTCAGCTTGGCAGGGCGGGCGCGCCAAGATCTTACGGCACAGTCGGCCGCGGGCAGGGTTAGGGAGCGCCTCAGCGCGGCATCGCGAAGCGCTGCGCCGGGTAGATCAGGTCCGGATTGCGGATCTGGCCCCGGTTGCTCCGAAAGATCTGCGTATATTTTGCACCGCTCCCATAGCGCCGCTCCGCGATTTGCCACAGCGTGTCGCCGCGGCGAACGATGATCACGCCGGCGTCCTCGTCGTCCCCTTCGCTTGCCTGTGCATCTGTCCCGGCGAGCTTCACCGGTCCGGTATTGTCGCCTTCCGGCGTGGCGGTGGCGACATCTGCCGCTGCTTCAGCCTGGGGCTGCACAGCCCGAGCGGTTGGTCGGTCTTGCGGAACGTTCTGTTCGTTATTCGATGCTAAGGCGACCTGCTTCTGGGCGGGTGCCGGATTTGCAGCGGTGACGGTGTTTGGCACCTGCCGGTCAAAGCTCACTTCCGCGCGCGCCAGCACTTTGCCGTCCGCGATCTCGACGCTGTCGGCGCGTATCTGATGCGAGCCGGGCACCAGCTCACGGACGGCCTTGAGCGCCCAGCTCCCGGTCGCATCGATCGTAGCTGTGCCGAGGAATTCGTTGTCGGCGTAAAGCATGAGGCGGGCGCCCGGCGTCCCTCGACCGCTCAGAAACAACGTGCTGCGCCCGCTGGCCTGATCATAGTCGATAGCGGAAAAGCTCACCTCGGCCGGCACGTCCTCAATCGGCTTCGAGCTCGGCTTGAAAGGTGGTTTCTCAAGTGTGGCGGTAGCGCTCGAGCCCACGGCACTCAGCTTCTTGTCGTCCAACAGCGGCGGCGACATCTGCAGGACGCGCGTCGCCTGGCCCTCTTCCGTCAGCGCAACCAGTGGCTGGCCTTTTCCGGGATCGCCGACGGACAACGCAAGTCGCTGCTTGGAAAACAGCGTCTGACCGCCCTTGGGAGCCTGCGCTTTCAGCTGAAGCGAATGTTCGCCGGCGGCGATCGGGGTGGTCGGCTGAATCACCCACTCGCCATTGGCATCGGCAACAGCCGTACCGACGACTTTGCCGTTGCTTTCCACTGTTGTTGTCCAGCCTGGCTCGGCCCGGCCGGCCATGACGAGGTCCCCGGTCGGCTCTGCCCGCACCACATCGAAGGTGGGACGCACCGTCCCTTGCGCCTTGGTTTGCTGCTCGCCCGAGCTAGGTGCCCCTGGCTCCCCCGTGCCTGGCAGCCATGGGAGCTGCGAACCATTATGAGAGCCGTAATAGATGCCTGTTGCGACTGCAACCAGCAAAACAAGAAGCAATAAACGTACTCTGCGCATAAGCCCGACCTTCTCAATGCGCTAACAGGCGGCTTTCCGGGCGAACGTGCCGGTCACCATTAAACTGGTTCATTTGTCCCTCAGGTGAGCACAATGGCTGGCTCACACGCGGACCGGGAAAGAACCTTCTTTTCTAAAATCCAGCTCTTTCAAGCACCTCCGACCCGTCCTTTGAGATCAGACCCACCCATACTCTATCCCAATTTAGGAGTATGGCATGTGCAGGGCCGGAACGGGTCAGGGGTTTGTATTTACCATGAACTTCATGGCAAGTGAACCGTCACCAGCCGAAAGCATTTTCTGCAAAAGCAGCGCGAAGCACGCCGGACCTCACCTCGCAATGGGGACTGAGGCGTCGCCTTTGCTTCTGCCGCCGTTCCCTCTCGGCTTGGAAAGCCAGGCAGCCATATATGCTGGTGGTCGCAAAATCTGGTTGAGCGACCATATAGGCCCCATTGGGTTCAAGCGAGGTCTGGGCAGACGTGGGAAGTGCGCGCAATTTTCTGCATTCGGTGATCATGGTCGGCGGCATCGGCCTGATCACTGCGCTCTGCGCCTACACGCTTTGGGGCAGAAGCGGGATTCTATGGACGTTCGTTTTCATCTTCGTGCTTTTGCTGATCAGCCCTCGTATCGCGCCTGAAATCATCCTGCGCATGTATGGCGGGCAGCGTGTGACGGTCGCCTTCGGCGGACAGCTCCTGCGGGCTATCGAGGAGCTTGCGCGCCGCGCGCAGCTTCCGGCGGTGCCCAAGCTCTATGTCATTCCGAGCCCAGTACTGAATGCATTTGCCACCGGCACCCAGGCCAACTCGGTGATTGCCATCACCCACGGCATGCTTTCGACCCTTAGCCCACGCGAGATCACCGGGGTGCTGGCCCACGAAATGGGGCATATTCGGCACAATGATCTGTGGGTGATGAACTTGGCGGATACACTCAGCCGCTATACCTATTTTATGTCCATGTTTGGCGTATTCCTGTTCCTCATCAACCTGCCGCTGATGTTCCTCGATCGCGCGCCGATCTCCTGGATCGGCATCATCCTGCTCTATTTCGCGCCGACGCTCTCGAATCTGTTGCAGCTCGGCCTGTCGCGGGCGCGCGAGTACAGCGCCGATCTGGAGGGCGCGGCGCTTTCCGGTGATCCGGAGGGACTGATGTCGGCGCTTGCCAAAATTGAGCGCTATCAAGGGGGCATCTGGGAGAATATCTTCCTCCCCGGTCGGCGTGTGCCGGTGCCTTCGCTCCTGCGCACCCATCCGCCGACCGAAGAGCGCATCGCGAGGCTCAAGGAGCTGGCAAAGCCCGCCAGCCAGCCAATCAATCTTTCAGGAGCCGCTGACGTCGCCACCCATTTCCCGCTGGCGCGGCGGCGACCGAGCTACCATATCAGCGGGCTTTGGTACTGAGAGTTTCGCAATGGAACACCCAATCCTGACCATCGAGGTGGTCTCCGACGCAATCTGTCCCTGGTGCTGGATCGGCAAGCGGCAGATCGAGCGGGCAAGAGCGTTGCTTGGCGGAAAGCTGACCATCGCCACCCGCTGGCTGCCTTTTGAGCTCAACCCCGGCATGCCGAAGGATGGCGTGCCACGCCGCGTTTACAGGCAGGCGAAATTCGGCTCACTCGATTATTCCGACAAGCTCGATGCGCGCGTCGCCGAGGCGGGCCGGGCCGTTGGTCTCGACTTTCATTTCGACCGGGTCAGCTGGACGCCCAACACATTCGATGCGCATCGCGTGATCTGGCTCGCCGGGCAGAAAGGCGTGCAGGAGCCTGTCGTTGAAGGCCTGTTCCACGCCTATTTCGAGGAAGGCCGCAATATCGGGGAGGCTGCGGTGCTGACCGAGGTCGCCCAGACCGCCGGCATCGATGGCGTCAAGGTAGCAAAGCTCCTCGCCTCGGGAATGGGGGCTGCGGAAGTGCGCGAAGAGCTGGAGCGCGCGCACGATATCGGCGTCGACAGCGTGCCGACGATCCTGATAAACGGCGAGCCGCTGATTTCCGGTGCCGCTCCCGCCGATCAGCTCGCGGCGGCGCTCCTGAAAGCGAGCAGCTTACAGCGCGTCTAGTCACTGCCTCGCCGGCGGTTGTCCCCCACGCATCGAGAGATCGGCCAGCAATCGCGCGGTTAATCTGTCAATGGCCGCTTCGACCTCTGGCGTTAGTGCCTGTCCTGCCTCGTATTGGCCAGCCTCGATGGCAAAGACGACGCATTCGCCGGGCAATTCTCCGAGCGCGCGGGCAAGCTCGATCGCCTCCCCAAGGCCAAGGCCGTGCGAGAGCGGCGTCTGAGCGCTCATAGGAAGTGGAGCCTCACTCACATCGAACCGGTGGATGGTGCCGGGCTCGTGGCCGGATACGCTCGCATCGACGAGGAAGGCCCGCGCTGCACCGGCAAGATAAGGGAGGAGAGCAGAGGCCTCGGCGCGATGCTCGAGAATGCGGACTCCGTCGATGCCGGTTTCAGCAAGCCGTCGCGCCACCAGACATCCAGCGCCGTCATCGCCTCGGTCTGGATTGCCTATGCCGATGACGAGCGTCGCCGCAGGCGCGTTAGCCACGATCCATGTCCAGCCGCAGAAAATGCGTCGCGCAGGAGATGCACGGATCGTAGTTGCGGATGGTCTGCTCGCAGCGCACGCGAAGTGCCTCGTCCGGCAGGTCGAGGAAGGTCTCGATGAACTGCGTGAGGTCCTCCTCCATCGAGGCCTGGTTCTGCGAGGTCGGCGGCACGATCTGCGCTTCGGCGATGGTACCGTCCTCCTCCAGCCCGTAGCGGTGATAGAGCAGGCCGCGCGGAGCTTCTGTGGCGGCATAACCGGTGCCAGCGCGCGGCACTATGATTGCGGCGGGCGCGACCGGCTCCTCATAGGCTTCGATCAGGCGCAACGCCTCGTCGCAGGCGTGAAGCGTCTCAACGGCGCGCACCATGATGCTCTGATAGGGGTTGGCGCAGGTCTCGCCGAGGCCGGCCTCGTGCGCCGCCTCCTGAACGAGCGGCGACAGGCGGTCGAAGTTCAGGCTGTAGCGCGCCAGCGGCCCAACCAGATAGGCACCGCCCCCATTGCGGAAGAGCGAATGCAGCGCGGTGGTGCGCGGCACATGCAGCTCCTCGAAATGCGCGTCATAATCGCTAACAGCGATGTCGAGCCCTTTGCTGGAGACAATCCGACCCTCGTTGAAGGGATATTCGTTCGGATGGCGGAGGGCGACGAAGGTGTAGTCGCGCTGGCGGTCAGGAAAGTCGAAAGTTGAGACCCAGCGCAGCAGCCCGAGAGATAAGTCGCGTGCGGTCTTCAGCTTTTCGGTAATCGGGGCAAACTCTGCCTTGCGCGGCGCTCGGTAAAAGCCGCCGACGCGGACATTGATCGGATGGATTTCCCGACCGCCGAGAAAGGTGAGCAGCTCGTTGCCGGTCTTCTTCAGCGCCAGCGCCGATCGCACCATGTCGCCGTAGTCCTGCGCCATGGCCGCAACGCCGTCATAGCCGAGGAAATCCGGCGCGTGCAGCATGGTGATGTGCAGCACATGACTTTCGATCCACTCGCCGCAATAGAGGAGCCGCCGCAGCGCCCGGATTTGCGGCGATATCGAAACACCGAGCGCGTTCTCCATCGCATGGACGGTGCTCATCTGATAGGCGACCGGGCAAATGCCGCAGATGCGCGCCGTCATGTCGGGCGCTTCGGAAAAAGCGCGGCCGCGCAGAAAGGCCTCAAAGAAGCGCGGCGGCTCGAAGATGTTGAACTCTGCGCTCTCGATCTTGCCGTCGCGAACGACGACTTTCATCGCGCCTTCGCCCTCGACGCGGGGAAGGTAATCGACCTTGATCGTCCTACTGTCCATGCCGCTCGCCCTCCTCCCGGAAGCCGGGGGCGTTGACGTTGAAGGTCTGGTAGATGCGCTTCAGGTCGCGCTCTCCCATGCCGAGCGCGGCCAGATGAGGCGTCAACCCTGGCGCGTTCGGCGTCTCCTTCGGGCCAAAGCACCCGTAACAGCCCCGGTCGTAGCTCGGGCAGATTGCGCCGCAGCCGGCATGAGTTATGGGGCCGAGACACGGGGTGCCATGCGCGACCATCACGCAGACATTGCCACGTAGCTTGCATTCGATGCAGGTCGAATGCGCCGGTGTTACCGGCCGGCGCCCGGCCAGATAGGCCGAGATCACCTCGATGAGCTGGTGCTTGCTGATCGGGCAGCCGCGCAGCTCGAAATCGACTTTGATGTGGTCGGAGATCGGCGTGGAGGTCGCCAGGGAGTTGATGTACTCCGGCTGCGCGTAAACGATGGAGGCATATTCGCGCACGTCGGCGAAATTGCGCAGCGCCTGGATGCCGCCCGAGGTCGCGCAGGCACCGATGGTGATCAGCGTGTCGGAGCGGGCGCGGACATCGTGGATCCGCTCGGCGTCGTGCGGCGTGGTGATCGAGCCCTCGACCAGCGAGAGGTCGTAGCGGCCCTCGTCCACGCTGGAGCGCGCCTCGGGGAAATAAGCGATATCGATGGCCCCGGCGACCGCCAGCAGCTCGTCCTCGCAGTCCAGCAAGGAGAGCTGGCAGCCGTCGCAGCTCGCGAACTTCCACACCGCGAGCCTCGGCTTCCGGTTCGCCGCCATCTTAGAACTCCTTCAGCGGTAGGAGGTGCCGGATCCTGTCGTGCCGAAACACGGGGCCGTCCTTGCAGATAAAGGTCGGGCCCCACTGGCAATGACCGCACAGGCCGATGGCGCACTTCATGTTGCGCTCCATGGACAGGTAAATTCCCTCATCGGGCATCTCCGCCTCCAGCAGCGCCATGACGGAGAAGCGCATCATTACCTCCGGCCCGCACACGAGCGCGATGCTGTTCATCGGATCGAAGCTCGCGCGCACAATCAGCTTGGTGACCACCCCGACATTGCCATGCCAGCTCGGGTCGGCATGATCGACTGTGACATCCACCTCGATGTCGAGCCGGCGCCGCCATTGCTCCAGCTCCTCGCGGTAGAGGATCTGGTCCGGGCTGCGCGTCCCGTAGAGCAGAGCGATGCGGCCATATCGCTCGCGATTGGCGAGCAGGTGATAGATCGCCGGCCTGAGCGGTGCGAGACCGAGACCGCCAGCCAGGACCACCACATCCTGTCCGTCGGCTTCCGCCATCGGCCAGCCGACGCCGAAGGGTCCGCGCAGGCCAAGCACATCGCCGGGCCGAACCCTGGTCAGCGCCGCCGAGACCGGGCCGACCGCGCGGATGGTGTGGACGAGGCGGCTCTGATCGTTCGCGTCGCCGCTGAAGCTGATCGCGGATTCGCCAACACCGAAGGCGGTCAGCATGTTGAACTGGCCCGGCGTAAAGGGCGTGAGCTCGCTCGCCGCCTCGCCCTCCAGGACAAGATCGAGCGTCGCTACTTCCCCGATCTCCTGCCGGATAGCCGCCACACGGGCGACGCGCGGCAGCATCGGATCGGCGAAGGGCGAGGCCGCTATCGGACTATTTCGAAGCGCCATAGACATCAAGCAATTGCAGCCGGGTTGTGTGGAGGCGGTCGACCAGGACTGGCACGAAGCGCTTCATCAGCTCATAGCCGAGATTGTGATCGGCTTCGCATTTGCCGCGCAGGCAATTGGCGTCGAGCGCGATGGCGCGCACCAACTCCAGCGCCTTGGCGTCATAGCGCCAGCGATAGGGCGGGATCAGCCACGACATGCCGATGATGTCGCCTTCGCCGGCGGTCTGGAAGGTCAGCGCGCCGCGCCCTGGCGCCGCAATCTGCTGTGCTACCCGTCCGTGACGGATGAGATAGAGGTAATCCGCTGGATCACCCTCGTGAAACAGATACTGGTTTGCAGTAAAGACGACGTTCTTGGCGCAGCCCGCGACCAGCTTGCCAAAAGCCGCGTCGAGCCCTGCGAAGAAGCGATGCTCGCAAACGGTGCGCTCTAGCCCTTCCATGGCTATCCTTTCGCCTGTTGTTCGCTGTCGCGGATAGCGCGCACCTCTTCGGTGATGTCGATGCCGACTGGACACCAGGTGATGCAGCGCCCGCACCCGACGCAACCTGATGAGCCGAACTGATCGTGCCAGGTCGAGAGCTTATGCGTCAGCCACTGCCGGTAGCGGGATTTGGTGCTCGGCCGCACGCTGCCACCGTGGATGTAGGAGAAGTCCATGGTGAAGCAGCTATCCCATCGGCGGCTGCGCGATGCCTCATCGCCCGTCAGGTCGCTCGCATCCTCGACGCTGGTGCAGAAGCAGGTCGGGCAAACCATGGTGCAATTTGCGCAGGACAGGCACCGCCCGGCGACATCGTCCCAGCGCGGATGCTCAAGATTGCGCATCAAGAGGGCCGGGACTTCGGCGGCGGGCATCTGGCGTCCCATCGAGGCGGCGGTGCGGGCGATGACCGCATCGGCGGCGGCAGAGATCGTCCTGTGTCGCGGCACGGAGCGGCAGCCCTTGAAGCAGATTGCGGCCGGCTTCGCTTCCCGCCTCCACGACAAAGCGGTGATTGCCATCGCCGACGATCTCCGTGAGCGCGATGTCGAAGCCGCTCTCCGCCTTCGGGCCAGTATTCATGGAGACGCAGAAGCAGGTATTGCCAGCCTTGGCGCAGTTCACCGCGACGATGAACGCGTTCTCGCGGCGGGCGCGATAATGCGGATCGACATAAGGGCCGCCAAGGAAAACCTTGTCCTGGATGGCGATAGCGCTCAGCTCGCAGGCGCGCACGCCGATAAAAGCGAAGCGCTGGGGCGCCTCGGGCGGCGCGCTCACGCGAACGCTGTCGCCCTCGCGCCTGGCACTCCAGAGATTGAGATTAGGCGGATGCAGGAATTTCTTCCAGCTCTGCGGCCCGACCGCAAAACCAAAGAGCGCATCGTCCTCGCGCCGCTCCAGGCGATAGCGCCCGGCCTCCTGCTCGTCGGTCCAGCCTTGCGGCAGATCGGCCGGCGCTGCGATGTCATCGTAGACGATAGCACGATCCCGCACCGTCGGACCGATGACGCGATATCCTTCCTGCCGAAGGGCGTCGAACAGCGCACCCAGATCGGCGGCGGCGAGTGTGACTGTACCTTGAGACAGGTCCATCAGATCCGTGCGTAGCCTTTCTTCGCGCGATCACTGATGCGCGCCACCATCCTGCAGACATCCCGAGGCGGCACGATGATCTGTGTCAAACTTGCTCATCTCAGCTTTCCTGGCAAGTTGGAGCTTCGCAATACCCCCGCGATCCTATGGCTTGGCATCGCGCCGGTGTTCCCATGGCAATGCTGGAGCGAGGGGCGCCACCGTCTAGTCGAGCAGCGCCCGTGCCCCTTCCCACAGATGCCGGACGATCTCTGCGGCTGGCTCCGCTCGTGCGAGCCCTGCGGACTGTCCCGCCCAGGCCTGCATCCGCTGCACATCGCCCTCCTTATGACTGGCGGCTCGCATGGCGGCGGTCAGTCCGCGCTGCACGGGGTAGGGCGCGGGGCGAGGCGCGTCCGGGCTGGTCGCGGCGCGGGCATAGGCGGTTGCCAGGCTGCGGCCTGCCCGTCCACTAAAGACGCGGCTGACCATGGTATCCTCCGGTGCCGCGTTTGCCAGTGCGTCGGCCCAGGCCGGATGGATTTTGGCTTCGGGCGATCGTAGGAAACCTGTGCCGATCTGAACCGCGCTTGCGCCGAGAGCGAGCGCAGCGGCGACACCGCGCGGATCGGCAATCCCGCCGGTTGCCACGACAGGGACGCTGACGGCATCGACCATTGCCGGAAGCAATGCGAAGAGACCGACCTGCTGTCGCTCTGCCTCTCCCGCATCGAAAGCCCCGCGATGCCCGCCGGCCTCGGCCCCTTGCGCTATAAGCGCATCTGCGCCGGCCGCTTCCGCCGCCCGCGCCTCAGCGACTGTCGAAACGGTGGCAAACCAGCTGATCCCCTTCGCCTTCAGCCTGTCCACGAAGGCAGGCGGAAACAGGCCCATGGTCGAGGATACGATCGCAGGCCCGGCTTCGAGCATGGCCTCGCATTGGGCCGCAAAATCGGGCGGCGCCGCATCGCCGGCTTCGGCAGGAACGGCCGGTCCCCAGCCTTCGAGAAAGGTCCTGACCTTCGCCTCGTGAACAGGATTGCGCTCCGGCGCAGGGTCTGGGATCCAGATATTGAGCTGAAACGCGCCGTTGCTGTTCGCGCGCACCTCGCCCGCCCAGGCGGCGATTTCGCTTGGCTGCATCAACAGCACGCCGCAAGCGCCGAGACCGCCGGCATTGGCAACCGCGATCGACAAGGACGGCGCGCTCGCTCCCGCCATCGGGGCGAGCAGGATGGGAACACGTAAGGCGAAACGCGAGCAGAACGCCTCCGCCCGGGCGATGATTGCAGACATTGCTGGACCTCCTCTCGCCGATCGGCGCGTTGACGAGGCTTGCGAGCGTCTCGCAATTTGTCGGGGCAATCAAGCCTAGCGGTGGAGCCCGAAACGACCGCGCGCTCCGCGCATCGTCGGGCCTAGGTCCGTCACCCCAGCGGATCAGCACTTCAGCACTTTAAACTCCACGCGGCGGTCGAGCGCGTCGCTCGCATCATTCTTGCCGGTGCCGATGAGAGGTTCCCGCGAGCCGACGCCGTTGGCGATTAGTTTGCCGGTCAACCGCCGATCGGCCTGCTCGAGGATTGTCTTGATCGTCTGTGCGCGCAGCACGGAAAGCCGTTCGTTCAGCAGCACTGAATCTGTCGCCTCGCTATGTCCGACGATCTGCAGGCAAGTATTGCTCTCGGCTGCGTGAGAGGCGATTTGCTGGAGCCAGACGGGATAGGGTGAGGAAACCTGCTCATCTTTAAAGAATTGCGTGGAGCCCGGCTGGAACAGAAATCTCACGGCAAGCCGGCTGTTCTTGAGGCCATAGCTCACAAGATCGCCGAAGGAGAGCGCTGCGTCGTCGCGCCGGCCGAGCTTCCAATTAGACAGATAGACGCCGTTGCGGACACGCAGCTGATCGCCGCCCGGCAGGCGACTTGCGGTCCGATAGAAGGCGAGTGCCTCTCTGTACCGCTTATTGTCGTACTCGGTAATGCCGTCGCTGATCAAGGTGGCTGTACCGATCCTTTCGATATAGAGCGGGTTGATCGGATCGCCGGCCTTGGTGCCCTGGCAGGTTTTGATGTAGGCGATCGTCGCCTCATCATCCGCCCAGATCGGATTGTCAGTGAAGGAGGGCGTCGGCGTGACGTCGATGCCCTGCGGCAAAGCCTTAGCAAAGCCTTTCGAGATGATGGTCTTGGAGCGCAGGTCGGCAAGCGCCAGACAGATCCTGTAGACATCGGGAGCGGCGTTCGCCTCACCCGCATTGTTGATGGCGGTCAAGGTGCCGACCAGCACCACGGGCGAGCGCTCGATCACCTCGGTGGTGAAGGGCTGCACCTTGAAGCGCGGATAGGACTTCTCCGCAAGCTGGGTCAGGCGCTGCTCCATGAGATGCGACGCCACCGATTGAGCGCCGCTGACACCATCGATCAGCGGATCGATCACCAGCTCGACCGGGCTATCACCGGAAGGAAGCTGGGCTTGCGAGAACAGCCCGTTCGCAGCATTCAGCAGGGCCGTGTCAAAAGGCGCAGGGGGCGCCGCGGGTGTCTGCGCTTGCGAATAAAAGGCGGAAAACAAAGCAAACGCTGCAAGGGCGATGCTGCCCGAAATCAGTGTGGTGTACCGGCTCATCCATACACTCCGTGCCTTGCCGAATATCATACCTGATGAATACTGCGCGCGGCGGAATTGGCTGCGCACTCAGCTTAGACCCAATCTGAAAACTCCGAAATCCTCGTCCCCGCCTCCAAGCCCGAACCTGGCAATAATGTCACCTACCCCGGACCGGAGTCGCGGCATTTCTGGGACGCTGGCGGCCAGCCAAAGGTTCATGCATCGCGCTATTTTTGGCAAACCGAATGCATCGCCCGCTTGCAACCTGACACCTACCTATCCAGAGGTAGAAATAGTGTGCTTCATTATCACAAGCCGCTATACTACTATCCGCAGAAAAACATGTGCTATGATAGTCACTTGATTTTGATGCAATAATAGTGCGTCTTTGTCATACAAAAACGTCGGCCTGCCGCTGCTCTACGTCGTCGAATTTGAGGCTGTGGCGCACCCGCGCATATAGCCGTAGCGTCTTCCGTATAAGTGGTGGAAACTATGGTTCACTTCAGAATTGGCATTCAGCTTACAGCTTTAATACTGATCTTCGCCTTACTGCCGGCGAGTGTAAGAGCGGACGAACGCATGCCTGCCCCCAAAGGGGCAAAGGTGTTCTTCGTCGACCTTAAAGATGGCCAGACGATTCCGGCTAAATCGACCATACGCTTCGGCATTACCGGAATGGAGCTGTCGCCCGCCGGTTCAGATCAGCCCAATTCCGGTCATCATCATCTTCTGATCGATGTCGGGCTGCCGCCGCTGGATCAGCCCATCCCGAGCGACTTCAATCACTTGCATTTCGGCAAGGGCCAGAGCGAGGTGGAGCTGTCGCTCACCCCAGGTGATCACACATTGCAGCTTCTCCTCGGCGACTACAATCATGTCCCCCATGATCCGCCGGTCGTATCGGAAGTCATCCACGTTCATGTCGTCGCGGCGACACGGCAGGACACGCGCACGCCTTCGCCGCGAGGCGCGCAGGTTTTCTTCGTCGACCTCAAGAATGGCGAAACGATCCCGACCAAGTCGACGATACGATTCGGCCTTACCGGAATGGAGCTGTCGCCCGCCGGCTCAGACAAACCCAATGCGGGCCATCATCATCTGCTGATCGACACGGGGCTGCCGCCGCTGGACCAGCCGATTCCGAACGACTTCAACCATTTGCATTTCGGCAAGGGCCAGAGCGAGGCGGAGGTGACGCTGACGCCGGGCGATCACACACTTCAGCTGCTGCTCGGCGATCACAATCATGTCCCCCACGACCCGCCCGTCATGTCGCAGGTCATTCACGTCTATGTCGATCCGGCAATGGGGCAGAGCACCCGTGCCCCGGCCCCCAGCGATGCGAAGGTGTTTTTCGTGGATCTGCCCGACGGCGCGCACCTTCCCGTCAAGTCCACCATTAAATTTGGACTCTCCGGCATGGAAGTCGTTCCGGCGGGAACGGACAAACCCAATACCGGCCATCATCACCTGCTGATCGATACCCCGCTCCCGCCTTTCGATCAGGAGATCCCCAGTGATCCCAATCACCTGCATTTCGGGCGCGGCCAGACCAGCGCGGAAATCACGCTGACGCCGGGGGAGCACACCCTGCAGCTGCTCCTCGGCGATGCTCAACATGTACCCCATGATCCACCGGTCATGTCCGATGTCGTGCATGTCGTTGTTTCGGAGGGCTTGCCCGCAGGCGCCGTGCAGTTCGCGGCGACGCCTCCGGGCCGTCAGCCGTCTCCGCCCGATGCTGCGGTGTACTTCGTCTATCCGCATAATGGCGACCGGATCTATCCCCGCTCGACGATCCGTTTCGGCCTGCGCAATATGGGCGTTGCGCCGGCCGGCGTAAGCAAGCCCAATACTGGCCATCACCACCTCGTCGTCGACGCCGACACCCCGCCGCTCGATCAGGAGATCCCCAGCGATCCCAATCACCTGCACTTCGGCGCCGGGCAGACGGAGGTGAAGCTCACCCTCTCGCCCGGAGAGCACACGCTTCAGCTGATTCTTGCCGATGAACAGCATGTGCCGCACGACCCGCCAGTCATATCGGACAAAATTACCGTGACGGTCGGCTCTCCCAGGTCCCGGTCCGGAAGAAGAGGCGGGCGGGCGTACAAGTCACGTAGACGAGGCTATTGATGTTGGGGGGTTTAAAGGTGATCGGACGGGCAGGAAAATTGCTGGCTGCCGGGGCGCTCATCATGGGCTGCAGTTCCATGGCAGCATTCGCGCAGCACGATCATCCCGGGCCTGATGTGGCAGCCGCAGCGCAGGCCGATCAGGGTCGCACCGCGGCGCCCGAGGGCGCGGTCGTCTACTTCCATTATCCGCTCGACGGGATTCGTGTTCCGCAGCGTTTCACGGTCAGGATTGGCCTGCGCAACATGGGCGTCGCGCCTGCGGGTGTCGTAAAGGCGAATACCGGGCATCACCACCTGCTGATCGACACGGACAACATCGATCCCAATCAGCCGATTCCCTCGGACTACAATCATGTCCACCTTGGCAACGGCCAGACCGAGGTGGTGGTTACGCTTCCGCCAGGCAAACATACGCTGCAACTGCTTATGGGTGATCACGCGCATTACCCACATGTTCCGCCGGTTATGTCCAAGAAGATTACCGTTTACGTTCGTTGACGATGCATTGAGTGGTCCCATGCTGCTGAAACTCTTGTGTTCCATGGCCTGGCTTGCGCTCGTTATGTCGACGAGTTGCGCCGATGCTCAGCAGGTGGCCCAGCCGCAGTCCACGTCGCGGGCAGCTCTGGTCATTGCCAATGGAACTTACAGCGAGGCACCCATCGAAGGTGTCGTTGACGGGGCTCGTCGGATTGCGCAGCTCTTGCAGCAAGGTGGCTTCAAACTCGTCTATGTACAGAACGCACAGCGTGACATCATGCAGCGCGGCCTCACCGCGTTTGGGCGCAATCTCCAGCGTGGCGGGATAGGCATCATCTATTACGCCGGCCATGCCGTGCAATATCAGGGCCGCAATTATCTGGTTGCGATCGATTCGAAAATCACTGGGCCCGACGACCTCCGGCGCGAAGCTATCGATCTGGACCTGCTGTTTGATCCTTTTCTTGTCGCGCGCACTCCGGGAAGCGTGATCATCCTGGACGCGAGCCGACCCAACCCGTGGCAGCAGCGGGTAGCGGGCGATCTTCGCGGCCTCGCCGCGCCTGAGACCGCGCAGGGTATCTCCGTCGTGTTCTCGGCCACACCGGGGCAGCTGGTGACCGATTCGCCCAAGGATCTCTTCGCTGCCCAGCTTCTCCAGGCGATGCAGACGCCTGGCCTCGGCTTCGACGCGGTCGTCAACCAGACCAGAGCGGCGGTGCTGCGCCTCAGCGGCAATACGCAATCGGTCTGGCAATCCGCCCCGCTTCCCGGCGACCTGGTTGTGCTTCCCGCAGCCGCGCCCGCCGCTCCAAGACCAGCCGATCCCGTCGAGGTCGGCTTTTGGGACACGATCAAGGACAGCAGCGCCGCCGCGGACTATCAAGCTTATCTGAGCGCCTATCCGCAGGGGCAGTTCGCCCAGATCGCGCGCGCCCGGCTCGCGCAGCTTCAGCCCGCCGCGACGAACAATGCGCCTGGCGAAACCGCCACGCCCTCACCGGCGCCCGGTGCGCAGGCGCAGGCGGGAGCGGCCGAACAGCCCACTGCCGGCCGCGAATGCCCGGTCTGTCCCGAGATGGTTCTGGTCCCGCCCGGCAAGCTTGCAATGGGCTCAACCGATGGTCTTCCGTTCGAGACCCCGGTTCATGAGGTCACGATCTCCAAGCCGTTTTACATCGGCAGGCGCGAGGTGACATTTGCCGAATGGGACGCCTGTCTTGCGGAGGGCGGTTGTCAGTTTCGCCCGAGCGATCGGGGGCTGGGGCGAGGCTTGAACCCTGTCGTCAATCTCGATTGGAATGACGCAAAGGTCTATCTCGCCTGGCTGTCGCGCAAGACAGGCGGGACCTACCGTCTGCCGACCGAAGCCGAATGGGAGTATGCCGCGCGCGCCGGTACCACAAGCGCCTATTACTGGGGTGATGCGGTCGAAAAAGATCATGCCAATTGCGTGGGGTGCACGGCCAACCCGGTCGGCAAGATCATGCCGACAGGCAGTTTTCCGCCCAATGCCTTCGGCCTCCTGGACATGGCCGGCAATGCCGCGGAATGGGTCGAGGACTGCTGGGCCGACAATTACAAAAACGCGCCGAATGACGGCTCGGCCTATACCAAGCCGGACTGCCGCGAGCGGGTCTTGCGCGGCGGCGCGTTCAACAACGATCAGCGCTTCGCGCGCACAGCCGCCCGTTTCAAATATGATTTTGACGTGCGCTATTCGACAAACGGCTTCCGCGTCGTGCGGGAAAGATAACGCTGGGTGCTTTGCGGGGAAAGCACTGAGCCGATCCCTCATCCTGGGCGAGGCGAGCGGCGGGACTAGTGCATCGGACCGAAAAGTGTATGCACTTTTCGGATAATCCGATGTACCCAACAAAAGTTAGAGCGCAGCTCCGTGTTCAGCGCTCTAGAATGTGGACGGCGCGGTCAATCACACGTGTGTGTCATGGGATCGGCCTATCCGAAACCATTCACATCCGGTAATATTGTCGCGGCCTCGCTGAGAGCTGGCACAATATGAAGCGTAAGATTGCGGCAATTTTAGCGGCTGACGTAGCCGAATATAGCCGCCTCGTCGCGGAGGACGAGGAGGAGACGCTTCGCCATTTGATTGCGTCTATGGAGGTCTTCAAAGTCAGGATCGAGGAGCATGGCGGCCGTGTGTTCAACACGGCCGGCGACGCGATCCTTGCAGAATTTTCGAGCGCCGTCGAGGCTGTACGCGCGTCCATCGATATCCAGCACGCCCTTAGTGTCCGCAATGAAGTCTATGTGCCGAACCGGCGGATGCTGTTTCGGATGGGCATCAGTATTGGCGATGTGGTCGAGAACGACGGCGATCTGCTGGGCGACGGTGTCAATATTGCAGCGCGCCTGCAAACCTTGTCCGAGCCCGGCGGGCTGGCGATTTCCAGATGGGTGCAGGAGCAGGTCGCAGGCAAGGTACCCGCAGACTTCCGCGATGCCGGCTATCAGCTGGTCAAGAACATGCCAGCGCCGATCCATGTGTTCCGGTCCAGCATCGGCCGGCAATCGACCGAGCCGGAGCCCTCCCGCACCATTGCGTCCCGGATCTCGGCACGCGGATGGCGCATCGGCTCCGTGGCGGCCGGTTCAACAGCGTTCGCTGCCGCGGTCGCGTTTGCGGTGGTCCGCTATGAGCCTTCGCTTGTCGGGAGGCAAGACCCTCTAGCCGTTCCACAAATCCTGCCGTCACCGGCGAATGATTCCCGGCACGCGTCACCGGATCAGGACCCCGCGTGGCGGCCAGAATCGACGTCGATAGCATCACCTGAAGCAGCGCGACCTTCACGCAAGGCCAGCGCGTCTTCTCCCAGCTTGGCGGTCCCTGCGGCTCTTTCGGAGCCAGCACCCACAACGCCAGCCTCCGCTGCGGTGTTGGAGCCGGCGCCGCCAGCCTCCGCTGTTCTGTCGAAACTCCCCCAATCAACGCCGAGTTCGCCGGCGCCTTTTTCCTCGAATTCGCCAGCCTCCAACGTCCTGCTGGAGAACCCCTTTCTACCGGTTTCGCCAGGGCTGGAGAATCTGCCGGCGCCAGGACCTGGCGGGCGCGCGGCGCTGCCGTCCATCGCCGACAACCAGCCGGTCGAAACTATTCTGCCGCCGTTCCCTTCGATCATCGCCAGGACGCAGCCCAACGCGTTTCAGCGCAGCAGCCCCGCCGCATCGCTCGAGCAAAACCGCTCACTCGATGCCTCGACACTGCAGCCTTCGTTGGACCGTAAGCAGCAAAAGGTGCGATGCGCCGAGGTCCTTCAGCGGGCCCAGCTCGGTGAGCTCACCGGCGACGATCGCGACTTCCTGCGCCAGAAGTGCCGATAGTTCAAGGGCTGCCCTGCCCGAGGTGAGAACCGACGCGTGATTTCGTGGCTTCCGCTAAGCGATCTCCTCATCGGATTGATAGCTTTGCTCTTCCGGTTCCAATAGTCTGTTGTCATGTCTGAGAACGAAAGCTGGGTGGGACATTTTCCAGGGCTAGGCGGGCTCAGTGAAGGGCTGCGCCATGAGCTCGTGACCCGCAGCCGGGTTGTGAACCTTCCGGCCGGGAGCCGTATTTTTGGGCCCGGCCAGGCACCGGAGAGTTATTTGCTTCTGATCGACGGCACGATCCGGGTGCAGCAGGTTGCGCCAACCGGCCGGGAGATCGTGCTTTACCGCGTGCATGCGGGCGAGAGCTGCGCCTTAACCACGGCTTGCCTGATGAGCTATGAGAACTATCTGGCGGAGGCAGTTGCGGAAACCAACATCCGCGCCGTCGCCATTCCCCGCGCCACCTTCGACGACCTCATCGCGCGCTCGGCAGAATTCCGGCGCTTCGTCTTCATGGCGTTTAGCCAACGCGTCACCAACCTGTTCCAGGTCATCGAGGATATCGTTTTCGCCCGGCTCGACATACGCCTCGCCCACCGGATCGTGGAGCTTGCCGGCAGCGGCAAGCACATCAGCGTGACGCAGCAGCAACTTGCATCCGATCTCGGCACCGCCCGCGAAGTCGTGAGCCGTCTGCTCAATGAATTTCAGCGCCGTGGCTGGCTGACGCTGATGCGCGGCGGCATTACTGTCGGCAATTCTCAGGCGCTGGCTCAGCTCGCCGCACAGGGCTGAAGCGCAAACCTTTGCAAAAAGTAAACCGCCCGTTAGCAGTCTGTGACTAAGTTACAGACGCCAGCGCCAAGCATGCCTCATAACAAAGCGCAAGCTTACTGCTGAGGATGCAAAAATGGCAATCAATGTTGGAATGATCGATAGGCTGCTGCGCGTGGTCGTCGGTCTTGTCTTGCTCAGTCTGGTTTTTGTCGGCCCGAAGACGATGTGGGGCCTCATCGGGCTGATACCGCTCGTCACGGCGGTCTTCGGATTTTGCCCGGCCTATGCGCTGTTTGGCATACGCACCTGCCAGCTGAACAGGGAACGGCGAGTTTAGCGCGCCCGGCAGTCAGGATGGCCACGTTTACACCGCTTCCGTCGCTGCTTGGCGGCGCGCTTATCGGAGCCGCCGCCGTGCTGCTGATGGCATTTCACGGCCGTATCGCGGGGATCACCGGGATTCTGAGCGGCCTACTGCCGCCTGCCTTGGCGCCCGACTGGTCGTGGCGGTTGGCGTTCCTCGCCGGCATGGTCGCTTCGCCGCTGCTTTATCTGCTCGTTACAGGTACACCCGCGACGATAGCGGTCGCCGCGAGCAATCCGATGCTCGTCGTCAGCGGCATCATCGTTGGCGTCGGCGTCACCTACGGTTCGGGCTGCACCAGCGGCCATGGGATTTGCGGTCTGGCAAGACTGTCCGGTCGGTCGGTCGTGGCGACGCTGACCTTCATGGCAACCACGGCGCTGACCGTCTTTGTCGTCCGCCATGTGGCCGGAGGCTGAGTGATGCAGACATTTATCGCGGCTCTCCTCGGACTGCTATTCGGGTTCGGCATCCTGATTGCCGGCATGGGCGATCCGGCGAAGGTGCTCGGCTTTTTCGATTTCGCGGGGAATTGGGACCCCAGCCTTGCCTTCGTCATGGGCGGGGCGCTGGTCGTAACCGCGATCGGCTACAGCTTCGTGTTGAGCTGGCGGCGTCCGCTGCTGGGCGCCCGTTTCAACATTCCAGCCACGACCAAAATAGAGCCGCCACTCCTGGTCGGCTCTGCGGTCTTTGGCGTCGGCTGGGGACTGAGCGGCTTCTGTCCCGGAGGTCTCATCCCGGTTCTTGGAATTGGGGGGACGAAGCCGCTCCTTTTCCTGGCCGGTCTTGTCGCCGGCCTCATCGGAACACGTGTTTTGCGGGTGCGTATGCAAAACAGGAAAGAGCTTCCCGTGCGCGCCTGAGCTCGAAGGAGGAAATCATGACACAAAACGTCACCTACAACATGTCCATCTATCCAATTGACATGTCAGTCAAGCCGGAGGTCACCGGCTTCTTCGATCCGGAGACCAACACGATCTCCTATGTCGTGAAGGACCCGGCTTCGAAGGCCTGTGCCATCGTCAACTCCGTGATGGACATCGACTACGCGGCAGGCCGCATCAGCTACGCCTCGGCCGATAAGATCATCGACTTCGTTCGCAACAATGGGCTCGCGGTCGAATGGTTGATCGAGACGCACGCCCATGCCGACCATCTCTCGGCAGCGCCCTACATTCAGCAGAAGCTCGGGGGCAAGCTTGGCATCGGTGAGAACATCAAGATCGTGCAGAACGTGTTCGGCAAGATCTTTAACGAAGGCACCGAGTTCCAGCGCGACGGCAGCCAGTTCGACAAGCTGTTCATTGACGGCGACACCTACAAGATCGGCTCGATGACCGGCTTCGCCATCCACACCCCCGGCCACACCCCCGCCTGCATGACGCATGTGATCGGCAATGCCGCCTTCGTCGGCGATACGCTGTTCATGCCGGATGGCGGCTCGGCGCGCGCCGACTTCCCCGGCGGCGATGCACGCACGCTCTATCGCTCGATGAGAAAAGTGCTCTCCCTGCCGAAGGAGATGCGGCTGTTCATGTGCCATGACTATGGGCCGGGCGGCCGGGAAATCAGCTGGGAGACTTCGGTGGCCGAAGAGCGGGCCAACAATATTCATGTCCGTGATGGCGTCAGCGAGGACGAGTTCGTCGCCATGCGCACCGCGCGCGATGCCACGCTCGACATGCCGAAGCTGATCATCCCGTCAATTCAGGTGAACATCCGCGCCGGAAAGCTTCCCCCAGCCGATGAAAGCGGCAAGCGCTTCCTGAAAGTGCCGGTCAACGAGCTTTGATGCGCGCAAAGAGCAACAGAAGACATCGTGTAGGCGAGACAGGAGCGGACGTTGCGCTCCTGTCCTTCATACATAATCAAGAGAGTAGAGGACGCCGTGGAGTTTCGCAGACTAACCGATGAGCTGACCGTATCGCCCCAGATCCTTCCTGAGGAAATCCAGGAGATAAGGGCAGCCGGCTTCAAATCCATCATTTGCAACAGGCCCGATGGTGAGGCCGCCGATCAGCCGCTGTTCCATGAGATTGAGGACGCAGCCAAGGCCGCCGGACTAGAAGTGACGCATCAGCCCATCGTCTCGGGCCGGATGTCGGACGAGGACGCCGTGAGGTTCGGCCAAGTCATGGCGGAGCTGCCAAAGCCGGTGCTCGCCTTCTGCCGCACTGGGACGCGGTCCGCATCAATGTGGGCGCTCAGCGAAGCCAAGCAGCGCCCGCTTCCCGAAATATTGGGGCGCACGCGTTCCGCAGGCTACGACATGGCGGGCATCGTCCGCCGTATCGCCAATGGCGGTCGCACCCCTACCAATGTTGCCGATGCTTCGCATGACATCGTCATTATCGGCGGCGGCTCGGCGGGTATCGCAGTCGCGTCAAGCCTCCTGGCGCGCAAATCCGATCTCGACATCGCCGTGATTGATCCAGCCGACGTGCATTACTACCAGCCCGGCTGGACGCTGGTTGGGGCCGGCGTTTTCGACCCCTCCGAAACCGTGCGCACCATCTCCTCGGTGCTGCCGGAAGGCGTGAAATGGATCAAGTCCGCTGTCACTGCATTCGAGCCGAAGGATGATGCCGTCATCCTCGAGGGCTGTCGCGTGGTGAAATACAAGCGGCTGATTGTCTGCCCCGGCCTCAAGCTCGACTGGCACAAGGTCGAGGGACTGGTCGAGACGCTCGGGCGCAATGGCGTCACCTCCAATTACCGCTACGATCTGGCGCCCTACACCTGGGAGCTGGTGCGCGGACTGAAGTCCGGCCGGGCGATATTCACTCAGCCGCCGATGCCGATCAAATGCGCGGGCGCGCCGCAAAAGGCCATGTATCTGTCCTGCGATCATTGGCGGCGGACAGGTGCTCTGAAGAATATCGATGTCGGCTTTTATAACGCCGCCGGCGTGTTGTTCGGCGTCCCGGCTTATGTGCCGGCGCTGATGAACTATGTGCAGCTTTACGGCGCCAAGTTGAATTTTCATCACAATCTAGTCGCCATCGATGGGCCCGGGCGGAAGGCTTGGTTTGCCAGGAAGCCGCCCGAGGGCGAAGCGGAGACGGTCGAGGTCGATTTCGATATGATCCACGTCACCCCGCCGCAGACCGCGCCCGACTTTATCCGCGTTTCCCCGCTCGCCGATGCTGCGGGATGGGCCGATGTGGACCAGGCGACACTGCGCCACAAGTCGTTCACCAACATCTACGCTTTGGGCGACGTGTCTTCCGCCCCGAACGCCAAAACCGCGGCGGCAGCGCGCAAGCAGGCGCCGGTCGTTGCCGAGAACCTGCTCAGCGACATGGGTTTCCGGCGCGGAAAGGTCGCCGTCTACGACGGTTATGGCTCGTGTCCGCTCACCGTTGAGCGAGGCAAGATCGTGCTGGCCGAATTCGGCTATGGCGGCAAGCTGCTGCCGAGCTTCCCCAAATGGCTGATCGACGGAACCCAGCCGTCGCGCGCAGCCTGGTGGCTCAAGGAGCGCATACTGCCGCCTGTCTATTGGCGGGGGATGCTGAAGGGCCGGGAATGGCTCGCCAAGCCTGAAATGTCATGAGCGATATTTTAGGCTTCGCATCGGGCACCTTGGTCGGGTTCGTGCTCGGCCTGATCGGCGGCGGCGGCTCCATCCTGGCCGTACCGCTGCTGGTCTATGTGGTGGGGGTGGCCTCGCCCCACATCGCCATCGGCACGGGCGCACTGGCGGTCGGTCTCAGTGCGCTCGGCAACCTCATCCAGCATGCTCGGGCGCGCAACGTCAAATGGCAATGCGCCGGGGTTTTTGCCGCGACTGGCGTGATCGGTGCGCTGATCGGGGCCAGCCTCGGCAAGGCTTTCGATGGCCAAAAGCTGCTCCTGCTATTCGGCATCGTCATGATCGTGATTGCCGCCATTATGGTCCGCAGAAGAGTTTCGACAGGCAATCCCGACGTGCAGCTGACCAGCGCCTCCGCCCGCATCCTTCTGCCGAAACTGTTGGCCTATGGTTTGGCGGTCGGCACGCTCTCGGGCTTCTTTGGCATTGGCGGCGGCTTTCTTGTGGTCCCCGGGCTTATGGTCGCCACCAACATGCCGATGATTTCGGCGGTGGGTTCCTCGTTGGTATCGGTGACTGCCTTCGGCCTGACGACAGCCTCGAGCTATGCCTTTTCCGGCCTGATCGACTGGCGGCTTGCAGCCGTGTTCATCGCTGGCGGCATCGCCGGCGGACTGCTCGGAGCGCGCACCGCACGGCATCTCTCGTCAGGCAAGGAGACGCTTCGGATGGTGTTCGCAGGGCTCGTCGCGCTGGTGGGCGTCTATGTCGTCGCGCGCGGCTTCATGGCCCTGAACGTTATCTGACTTCCCGCTTTCCCTCGCTCGCCTCCTGTTTTGCCGGCTACGCCGTGATTTTTTCCAGCACGACGCCGGTGCCGTAGGCGACGATTTCGCTCATCGTCTGATCGATCGCCGAGGAGTCGAACCGCATCATCACCACGGCGTTGGCGCCCGCCGCGCTTGCATTCTGGATCATGCGCTCGATCGCATCCCGCCGTCCCGTTTCGAGCATTTGCGTGTATTCCTTGATCTCTCCCCCAAAGATCGCCCGCAGGGTCGCGATGAAATTTCCGATCAGCCCCCGGCTGCGGACCACCAGCCCGAACACTTCGCCTTTCACCTCGATCACGCGGTAGCCCACTACATTCTCAGTCGTGACGACAATCATTACCTCTCCCCAATGCCCGATCCCCGCGACCCCTTCGCAGCCGAACCTTTCCAAATTGTATAGTTCCGGAAAAGTCATGGGCACCCTGAAGTCGTTATAAGCCCGCGACGGGTGCGCTCCTTTGCGTGAGGGGGACGAATGGCGCCGCCTGCAAGAGCGGCAGGACGCAAAGCGCACCCAGGCACTAACGACGCGGGATCCAAATGGCATTTGCAGAGTCATACCGGGCGGCGCCGGCCCTGAAAAAGCTCGCGCGGCAAAGCCCGATCACGCGCATTGCGGCATTCTTCGGCGCGTGGAATTGGGCACAGCTTGGCGTCATTGTCGGCGTTCTTGTCTTTGCCATTGCGGCAGCCGGTCTTTACCGGATGCTCCGGCACATAGCCTGGGATGATGTGCAGAGCGCCATGCAGAACGTCGGATGGCCACAGATTATTGGCGCGGCCTGCGCCAGTGCGGGCTCATATCTCGCCCTCGCCGGTCTCGATATTCTTGCGCTGCGCCAGGTCGGTGCGCGGGGCGTGCCGCTCGCCTATACGGCGCTGACCTCCTTCATCAGCCACAGCTTCACCTTCACCCTGGGCTTTGGCGTGCTGACCGGCGGCGCGGTACGTCTGCGCCGTTATCAGCTCATGGGCGTGGCGCCGGGGAGCATCCTTTCCGCCGGGCTGCTCTGTGCCATTACGTTTTGGATGGGGTTGGCGGCGATCGCCGGCATTTGCCTTTTCGCCGCGCCGACGATCATCGCGCCGGTTTACGATGTTCCGCCTGCAATGGCAGTTTTTGTTGGGGCCGGGATTTTGGTGCTGCTCGGCGGATGGATCGCCTACTCAGCGCTGCGCCGAATCAGCATGAGCGTTTCCGGATGGGAGCTGAACCTCCCCGGACCGGCCTTGAGCCTCGGTGCGATCGCGATCGGCATTGCTGATACCGCTTGCGCAGGCCTGGCTTTGTGGCTGGTGCTGCCGGCGGACATCCAACTCGCTTTTCCCAGTTTTCTCGTCGTCTTCGTGCTGGCGACCATCATGGGTGTTGTCAGCCATGTGCCGGGCGGACTTGGCGTCTTTGAGGCGATCTTGCTGCTCGGAGTGCCGGGTCTGAGCACGCCGCAAGGTATCAGCGCACTGCTGCTGTTCCGGCTGATCTATTATATCGGTCCCTTTGCGATTTCGGCGGTCACGCTCGGCGCGCATGAGGCGGCAAGCCATGCGGAAGCCTTCAATCAGGGCCGCAGGGCCGTACTACGCGCTGCTGGTCCCTTGCTGCGCCCCATGTGCGCCATCGCCGTATTCCTCGGCGGTATCGTGCTGCTGGTCTCCGGCGCGACGCCCGCCGACTATGAACGTATGGTGATCCTGCGCAAGCTGGTGCCGCTGCCCTTCGTCGAGACCTCGCATTTCGTCGCAAGTCTTGTCGGTGCAGTGCTGCTGGTGCTCGGCTATGGGCTGGCCCGGCGCCTTCGCCCGGCCTGGAATGCCGCCGTCGGGTTGCTCGCCGCGGGCGCGCTGTTCTCCCTTCTCAAAGGCATCGACTACGAGGAAGCCATGGTCTGTCTGGCGATCATTCTGCTCCTCTGGCTCGCGCGCCCGGAATTCTATCGCCGCGCGGGGCTTCTCGATGCGCCGTTGTCGCCGGAATGGCTGCTGGCAATTGCGGTGGGGCTCGTCGGCTCTATCTGGGTCGGCTTCGCCGCCTATCAGAACGTCTCCTACGATAACGCGATTTGGTGGCACTTCGCCTATAGTGGCGATGCCCCGCGCTTCCTGCGCGCAAGCCTCGGCATCGCCGTGGGCGTAATGATGTTTGCCCTGCACCGCATCTTGCATTCCGCTCATCATGGCGAGGCGCAAAGCACCGCCGATCTGCCCCGCATCCACGCGCTCCTGGCGAATGTGGAACGCACCGATGCCCAGCTCGCTCTGCTCGGCGACAAGAAGTTCCTGTTCGCCGATGACGGGAAGGGTTTCGTCATGTACGGCGTGCAAGGTTCCACATGGCTGGCCATGGGCGATCCCGTCGCCGCGGACGAGAATGCAACCGCGGAGCTGATCTGGCGCTTCAAGGAGCTCGCCGATCTGCATAATGGTGCGGCCGGCTTCTATCACCTTTCCTGGCGCCATATCCCGCTTTACATCGACGCCGGCTTCTCGCTGGCCAAGCTCGGCGAGGACGCATTCGTCGAGCTCTCGCACTTCACCTTAGAGGGCGGCGAAGGGCGGAAATTGCGGCAGACCAAGGCACATTGCGAGCGCAAGGGCCTGTCCTTCGAGATCGTCCCGTCCGCCCGCCTGCCGGCGATGCTCCCGCTGCTGAAGGAGGTCTCCGATGCCTGGCTCGCCAATCGCGGGGGCAAGGAGAAAGGCTTCTCGCTCGGCTTCTGGTCGGAGCCTTATCTTTGCCGCTACGACCACGCCATTGTCTGGCAGGGCGATCGCATCATTGCCTTCGCCAATATCTGGAAAGCGGCAGGAGCGAGCGAATATTCCGTCGATCTGATGCGCCATGTGCCGGACGCCCCGGGCGGCACGATGGATTACCTGTTCATCTGCCTGATGGAGGCGGCAAAGCGTGAAGGCTCTCAGTGGTTCAATCTCGGCATGGCTCCGCTGTCCGGCCTGCCCCGCCATCGCCTCGCTTCGCGCTGGAGCCGGCTTGGCACGCTGATCTATCGGCACGGCGACAGCTTCTACAATTTCGAGGGCCTGCGTGCTTTCAAGAGCAAGTTCAAACCGGTCTGGCGTCCGCGCTATCTCGCTCATCCCGGCGGCCTGTCGATGGCGCGCGTGCTGATGGACGCAACCACGCTGATCGCGTCCAGTCCAAAACGCGCCTGCCAGCTTGAGGGAAATTTCTGCAAATGACGATGATGCGAAAATTGATTTTGGGTGCAGCGATGATCTTGTCCTTGCACCCGGGCAGCGTCTCGGCGGCTGGACGCACAGTGACGGTGGCCAACGAAACGCTGGGCGATGTGCAGGTGCAAGCCCCCGACGGCGAGCCGCGCCTGTTCGTCATCTTTATTTCCGGCAAGGATGGGCTCACGGCCATCCGCCGCGCCGAAGCGGATCGGCTGGTCGAGCGAGGCGCGGCGGTTGCCTTGATCGATCTGCCCAATCTCCAGACGAAGGTGTCCGCCAGCGAAGACCAGGATTGCCATTACACCTTCGGCGATTTCGAGGACCTGACGCGCGTCGCCGAGCGCGAGCTGGGCATGGCCAACTGGCGCTGGCCGGTGCTGCTCGGCACGGGCGAGGGCGGCACGCTTGCTTATCTCGCCCTCGCCCAGGCGCCCGATAACACAACCGCTGGCGCCGTTAGCATCGGCTTTGCCCCGCAATTCGCAAGCCGCCTTCCGCTTTGCGACGGCGCTTCTGATGATCAGGCCGCCGACGGCATGCGTCATTACCAGCCGGCGACCAATCTGCCAGGTCGATGGCGCTGGTTCGCGCCGAGCCAGCCCGCACCGGACCTGGCCAGGTTTGCTAGCGCAAGCCCGATGGCGCAGCTTCACGTCGTCCCAGGCGATGCCAATGCGCAGTTCAATGCGGGCATCGACGCTGTCGTCGAGCTTGGCGCCCCGCCGGCCCGCGCCCTTGCGGATTTGCCGCTGGTCGAACTGCCGGCCAAGGGCAAGCCCCGCGCGCTCGCGGTGTTCATTTCCGGCGATGGCGGCTGGCGCGATATCGACAAGCAGATCGGCGAATATCTGCAAAACCATGGTGTGTCGGTGATCGGCGTCGATACGCTGCGCTATTTCTGGCGCAAGAAGCCGCCGGAGACGGTCGCTGCAGATGTCGACCGCATCGTGGCGCATTATCAGCAGCTCTGGCAGGTGCGAAAGACCGCGCTGCTCGGCTATTCCTTTGGCGCAGATATTCTGCCGCTGGCCTGGGGGAAGATGAACGCTGCGACACGGGACACGACGGACCTGATCGGGCTGGTCAGCCCCGAGCCGACCGCCGATCTCGAGGTGACGGTCAGCGGCTGGCTCGGCCTCAGTTCTTCGAGCGAGGTGCCGATCCAGCCCTATATCGCGAGCATGCCGGCAGGTAAGGTGATGTGCATCTATGGCGCCGACGAGCAGGCGGAGAACGATACCGCCTGCACATTGCCGGAGCTGAGCAGTGCGACGCGCCTGGTCCGGCCCGGCGGCCATCACTTCGACGGAAACTATGAGGTGATTGCCGACGCCATTCTGGCCAAGCTTACGCCGAGAGTTGCCTCCGCATCTCCAGCGCAGCCTTGACCGGCTATTTGCTGCCCAATTCTGGTCCAGAGCCGCTGATAGGCATCATTTGTCGCGGGAGCGCGTCGAAAACCGGAATGGCGTCAGCACCAGAGGGGGAAAATGACATGCGGAAGATCGGTCGTAGGATCGTGGTAGCGTTTGCCGTCGCTTGGTTCGCCAGCTTTGTGGCTATTGCGCAAGCCCCGCGCGCTGAAGCAGCCTCCGGGCCGGAGATCGATGCCGCTGTCGATGCGACGCTCAGGGATTTCTTCCACCACACCCGCGGGGCTCGCGAGCTGATCGCCAGCTCCGCCGGTGTGCTGGTGTTTCCGACGGTCTTTAAGGCCGGCTTCGGCGTGGGCGGCGAATATGGCGAGGGCGCGCTGCTCCGGCGCGGCAGGACGGTCGACTACTACAACACCGTCTCGGCCTCATTCGGATTTCAGCTCGGTGCGCAGGCGCGCTCGATCGTGATCGTCTTCATGACCCCCGAAGCGCTCCACGGCTTCCAGCATGTGGATGGCTGGAAGGTCGGCGTGGACGGGTCAGTTGCCTTTCTGACTGTCGGCGCTGGGACCTCGATCGACACGGCCAGGATCGTCGATCCCATCGTCGGCTTCATCTTCGACAATAAGGGGCTGATGTATAATTTGACCCTGGAAGGCTCAAAGATCAGCCGAATCTATCGTTAGCGGGCCGCAGACCGCAAAGCCCACAGACAGGTGCGTTGCGCGTGGTCGCCCTCAGACTTCGGCGGCTTGGTTGCGAATGGGGCTAGGTGGAATCGCGCCCTCTCCCCCTCGGAGAAGCGACCGGATGCTACCGACAGCGCAAGGAATGATCACGCCTAAAAACGACACCCTATAAAGCAGCTGAGTAGCCCGGATGGAGCGAAGCGAAATCCGGGTTTTGCTCATCAGGAGCAGCTTACCAATCGTTCCCGGGTTACGCTTCGCTTCACCCGGGCTACGATCCACTACGATCTACGACCAGCGGGCCAGTGCGGGCCCTTGTTGTTCTGCTGACGACCTTCGTCGCCGTATCCGCCCGCGCGGAGACGATCACCTTTGCCGGCGAGGGCGTGACCCTCACGGCCGAGCTGTTCCGTCCGGCGGGAACCGGCCCATTCCCCGGGGTGATGGCGTTCCTGCCGTGAAATTCCGCTATGCACTGACGCTGCCGGGCCGGGTGGCACCTGCCGCATTCACATAGACGGAATAGAGCGAAGTGGTGCCGCAAATGAACAGCCGGTTGCGCTTCGGGCCGCCGAAGCAGACATTGGCGACCACCTCCGGCACGCGGATTTTGCCGATCAGCGCGCCTTCCGGTGTGTAGCAATGCACGCCGTCGCCGGCGCTAGTCCAGATATTGCCCTTTGTGTCGACGCGGAAGCCGTCGAACAGGCCGACCGTGCAGGTGGCGAACACTTCGCCGCCGCTCAGCCGGCTGCCATCCTCCACGGTGAATTTGCGGATATGGCGCGGGCCATCCTTCACATGGGTGGCCCCGGTGTCGACGATGTAAAGCAGGCTCTCGTCCGGGCTGAAGGCGAGGCCGTTCGGCTTCTCAAAATCGGTGGCCACGGCCGTGAGGTTCCCGGTCGCCGGATCGAAGCGGTAGACGTAGCACCCTGCGACCTCGTGCGGCGCGGCGTCGCCCTCATAATCGCTATCGATGCCATAGCTCGGATCGGTGAACCAGATCGTGCCGTCCGACTTCACCACCACGTCGTTCGGCGAGTTGAAACGCTTGCCTTCATAACGGTCGACGAGCACGACGCGTCGTCCGTCGAACTCGGTGCGCGACACGCAGCGCCCGCGATGCTCGCACGAAACCAGCCGGCCTTCGCGGTCGACGGTATGGCCGTTGGTGTTGAAGGCGGGCGATCGGAACACCGACACCGAGCCATCGGTCTCGTCCCAGCGCATCATCCGGTCATTGGGGATGTCGGACCACAGGAGATACCGCCCGGCGGCGAAATAGGCCGGCCCCTCGGCCCAGCGGCAGCCGGTGAACAGCTTCTCTAGATGCACATTGCCCATGGCGAGCTTAGTGAACCGCTCATCCAGCACTTCAAAGCTTTCCGTCAGCATGGCGCTCTCCCGTGATGTTTCGTACGAGATAAATTCGTACTATCTAACTCCCCGCGGACCCCACGGCGTTTGGTGAGTGAGCGCCGTCGCCTCTGGTCCCCTCTCCCGTGGGGAGAGGGACAGGGTGAGGGGGTAATGCCTCACCGATAGTTTGTAACCCCTCGCCCCCACCCTCTCCCCACGGGAGAGGGAGCAATCCGTTACGAGGCTGCGCTTTGGTTCCGCAATCCATCGCTTTTCAAGCCTGTGTCTTGGCGCCGCGGCCATAGGTCAGGAGCATCAAGATGATCACCGCGCCATAGATGATCTGGCGGCCGACCTCCGCCATCTGCATGACCGAGAGAATGGACTGCAGCAGCGTGATGAGGATAGTGCCGACGATCGTACCGGCATAGGAGCCGCGCCCGCCAAGGATGTTCGTGCCACCAAGCACCACCGCCGCGATTGCGGGCAGCAGATAAGGCTCACCCATCCCCTGGTAAGCTTTGGTGGCGTATCCCGCGAGCAGCACGCCGGCAAGCGCCGACATCGCGCCCGAAATCATGAAGCAGATCAGCACCACGAAGCGGGTATCGACGCCGGAGAGATAGGCGGCCTTCTCGCGATTGCCGATGGCATAGACCTTCCGGCCGAAAGTGGTGCGCGTGAGCAAGAAGATCATTCCCGCCGCCACCACAGCCCAGAGCAGCAGCGCATTCGGCAAGCCGAAGAATGTGCGGCCGGTTGCGAGATCGTGCATGGTTTCGGTGGCGCGGTCCTGCGGGGCAAAGCCGCCGGTGTGAAGCACGACCAGACCCTGCACCACGGCATTCATGCCGAGGGTGAAAATCATCGACGGCACGCGCAGATAAGCAACGCCAATGCCGTTGAAGAGGCCAACGGCCGCGCCGCAGGCCACGCCGAACGGGATCGCCAGCGCCGTGCCGAGATCACCCCACCACCCGGACGCAGCCGTGGCCATCATAGCGCCGAGCGTGACCACCCACGGGACCGAAAGATCGATATGTCCCAAGAGGATCACGATCATCGCGCCGGTCGCGACCACACCGAGGAAAGAGGCGACCTGAAGCTGTTGCAGCAGATAGTTCGGCGAAAGGAAGTTCGCTGAATAAAAGCTGCCGGCGATCAGCAGCACGATGATACAGCCGATCGCCGTGAGGATGGCAGGATTGGTGTGCCGGCGAAGCGCGAGGACGAAGGCGGACATGGTGCTTGCGCTTCTCCGCTAGCTAAACAGATCGAGACGGTTGCGGATCTTGAGGAGCCGCAGCGCACTGAGGCTGACGGCGATCAGCAGGATCATGCCCTGGAACAGCGGCTGCCACAGGGGGTCGAGATTGAGCACGAACAGAAGGTCGCCGATGGTGCGCAATACGAAGGCGCCGAAGATCGAGCCGACGGCGCTGCCATAGCCGCCCATCAACGAGGTGCCGCCGATTACGACGGCCGCGATCGAGTTCAGGGTGTAGGTGCCGCCGATCGAGGCCGAGGCCTCGCCGGAATAGGTGACGAAGGTGAGCAGGAGTCCCGCGATCGCGGCAAGCAGGCCGGAGAGCGCATAGGTGACCAGCTTCACCCGCTCGATCGCAATGCCCGACATATAAGAGGCCTGCTCCGAGGAGCCGACCGCCAGCGCCGCCCGGCCGATGACGGAATTGCGGAACGGCACCCAGACCAGCAGCACGACGACGACCAGCACGGCCAGCATGCTGGGTATCCCGCCGGGAAGCTGGCCGGTCACGGCATCTGCGAGATCGGAGTTGACGTCACCGCCGGGCACCGGACGCAGCCAAAGCGCGAGCCCATAATAGATTGCGCCGGTCGCGAGCGTGGTGATGATCGGCTGCAAACGGCCATAGACGATGATCAGCCCATTGAGCAGCCCGCAAGCAAGGCCGGCGGCGAGCACGACCACGATGCCAAAGGCGGTCTCGAGCGGCGAGCCAACCACCAGGGCCGAGGCGATGCAATTGGCCAGCACGAACACCATGCCGACCGACAGATCGAGCCCGGCGGTCAGCACCGGCAGCGTCTGCGCCATGGCGACAATAGCGAGCAGCACGCCTTTGTTGGCAACCGTCGTGGCGACGGCGGCGTTCAGCCCGGTCGCGTAATTGGAGATATAAACCGTGAACAGCACGGCGAAAACGGCAATGGCGAGCAGCGTGCCGCGATGCTCCAGGAAGCGGTAGCGCAGACGGTTCATGCGAGCTCTCTCGCCTCGGCCGCGGCGACCTCGGCCGCGGGAATATTGAGGGCGCTGGAGACGAGCGCACGTTCGGTGATCTGATCGCCCTCGAGGAGTCTCACGATCTGCCCGTCATAGAACACCGCGACGCGGTCGCAGCAGCCGATCAGCTCGTAATAATCGGTGGAATAGAAGACGATGGCCGCGCCTTCATCTGCCAGACGCCGCAATAGCTGGTACATCTCCTGCTTGGTGCCCACATCGATGCCACGTGTCGGATCATTGAGGAGGATGATGCCGGGCTTGGTCAGCAGCCATTTGGCGATCACGACTTTCTGCTGGTTGCCGCCCGAGAGCGTCGCGACCGGGCTCGAAGCATCGCTCATGCGGATGCCAAGCAGCCTCACCATCTCCTCGACTGCCGCGTTCTCCGCGCGCGTGGAGACGACGCCGGCCGTGGAGATCGCGTCGAGCGCGGCGAAGGTCAGGTTGTCGCGCACCGACATGGGCAGCATCAAGCCGTCGGTCTTGCGGTCCTCGGGGATGAGCGCGATGCCTGTGCTGCAGCGCTTGGCACTTTGCGGGCTGGATAGCATGACCGGCCGCCCCTCGACCCGTATCTCGCCGCTGACGCCGCTCAGCGCCCCGAATAGGGCAAGCAGCATCTCCATCTGCCCCTGGCCGTCGAGGCCACCAAGACCGAAGATCTCGCCGGGTCTGACCGCAAAGGAAATGTCCCGGAGCCGCTCTTCCCAGCTCAGGCCCTTGGTCTCCAGCACCGGCTTTGCGCCGTTCCCGCCGTGCGGGGGCTTGGGCGGAAAGGCATGGCTCAGCTCTCGCCCGATCATCATTTCGACGACCTCCATATCGGTCTTTTCGCCCCTGGCGAAGCTGCCGACGTTGCGGCCGTTGCGGAAAACCGAGCAGCGGTCGGCAAGCTCGGCGATCTCGCTCATGCGGTGAGAGATGTAGATAATTGCCAGGCCTTCCGAGCGCAGCCGTTTCAGCACCTGGAACACGCGGGTCACATCGGCAGCGGTCAGAGCCGAGGTCGCCTCGTCGAGGATCAGGAGCTTAGGGTTACGGGCCAGAGACTTGGCGATCTCTACCATCTGCCGGCGCGAGAGCGGCAGACTGGAGACCGGCGCATAGGGGTTGATGTCCTCCGCGCCCGCGCGGGCAAGAGCTTCCTCGGCGATGTGGCGCTGAGCGCGCCCGTCGATGAAACCCCAGCGCAGCGGCGGATCGGTGATCGAAATGTTGTCGGCGACGCTTAAATGCGGCATCAGCGACAATTCCTGGAAGATGCAGGCAATCCCGGCGGCATTGGCCTCGCGCGGCGTGTTGAAATGCACCTCCCGGCCTTCCAGCACCATGCGACCTGCATCGGGCTGCACCACGCCGGCCATGATCTTGATGAGCGTGGACTTACCGGCGCCGTTCTCACCTAGTAAGGCGTGGATCTCACCGCTGTTGCATGAGAAATCGACATTCGAGAGGGCCTGGACGCCGCCGAAACGTTTCGACACGCCGCTCATCTCGAGCATGGGTGCGCTACTGACCGCCTGCATGAAAAGCGCCCCCTCCCGTCGTTTCCGCGTACCTCACGCTGAAGCGCCCGGCACGTAACCAGCAGTGCCTAATCCATGCTTAGCCGAAATCCCCGCGAAAGCGGGGATCCAGTCCTCCGCAGCGGCGGTTTTGTTTGCTGGATCCCCGTTTGCACAGGGATTTCGGCTGCGGATGCGCTGCATGGACCTGTGATCTCACGCGAAAGCGGGCGCGTGGAAAAGCGCCCGCTTTTATGATGCCTTAGTTGTTGGCTTCCGTCTTCGACATGATCTCGACGTCGGTGAGGTTCACACCGCAAGCCGGATAGGAATTGCCCACGAAGAAGTTGTCGCTGAGCTTGGGATAGTAGTTGACGTTCTCCTTCAGGCTCGATGACTCCACATAGGGGATCGGGACGGAGATCATCTGCGGGAGCGTCTCGCCCTTCAGCGCGGTGATCGCGGTCTTGATGGCGATCGAGACGAGCGCCGGTGACTGTGTCGCAGAGGAGCAGAGCAGCCCATCCTTCTCGTGCTCAGCGCAGAGCTTGCGGAAGCCGTTCTCGCCTTCACCCGAGACCGGGATAAAGGGGTGCTTGGCGTCCATCAGCGCGCGGACGGCACCGGTCGTGCCACCCTGCACATACATGCCGTCGAACTTCTTATGCACGGCCACGGCGTCAGCGACCACCTTCTGGGCGGTACCGTCGTCCCAATTGCCGACCACCTCTATGACGTCCCATTTGCCGCCCGCTTCGAGCGCCTTACGGAAACCTTCATGCCGGTCGCGGTCCACCGAGTTGCCGGGCAGGCCGCGCACTTCGAGGATCTTGCCGGTCTTGGCGGGGATGTTCTTGACCAGCCAGTCGCCCATCAGCTTGCCCATCTGATGCTGGTCTTCGTTGACCATCAGCACGTCTTCGCTATCGACAACATTGTCGAATGGGACGATGACGACGCCGGCCTTGTTGGCGCGCTTGATCACAGGGGTGAACGCCTTCGGGTTGACGGCGATCGTGACGATGGCGTCGTAGCCGGAATTGATGAAGTTATCGATAGCGGCGATCTGCGCGGCAACGTCGGTGCCGGTCGAGACCACCTTGAACTCAGCGATGTCTTCCTTGATGCCCGGCTGTTCGGCGAAAGCCTTGGCGGTCTTGATCATCTGGATGCGCCAAGTATTGCCGACGAAGCCGTTGGCCAGCGCAATCTTATAGGGGCCTTTTTTAGCCGGCCATTTGAAAAATGCCGTCTTGCCGTCCCACGGCTTGAAGCATTCGGGCGTTGCGCCCGGGCCTTTGACCGTTTGCGGACCGGCCTGAGCAGCGATCGTACATAGAAAAGTAGCCGCAATTGCAGCCACGACGGGCTTCCCGCGCAACATGAGTAACCTCCCTTGAGCCTACCTGGGGGTTGCACGATCTTGGGCCGTGCTAACCCATTTCAGTAGTATGATTAATGCGGCCGTTCGTCAATCAGGTGGCCGCTGCCTTAGCCTTTTTAGACGATGGCAGGGCGCTATTTAAGCCGGCGCGATTTGGCGAACTGGTCGAAGGCGACCACCGCAACCAGGATCAGGCCAATAATGATCTGCTGGACGTAGGAGTTGACGTTCATCAAGACGAGGCCATTGATCAGCACGCCGATCAGGATGGAGCCGATCACCGTGCCAAAAATCGTGCCGACACCGCCGAACAGCGATGTGCCGCCGATTACCACCGAGGCGATGACGTTCAGCTCATAGCCCATGCCGGCAACGGCTTCCGACGAATTGAGCCGCGCCGAGAGGATGAAGCCGGCCAGGCCCGCCAGAAACCCGATGATCATGTAGACCGAGAGCAGAACACTCTGAACGTTGACGCCGGAAAGGCGCGCCGCCTCGCGATTGCCGCCGACCGCGTAGACCTGACGGCCATAGCGCGTGTAGCGCAGCACGATGAAGGCGATCAGCGCGAAGCTGAGAAAGATGATCACCGGCACAGGGACAGTGGCAATGCGGCCCTGGCCCCACCAGCGATAGGCGGCATCGAAGCCGCTGATCGGGCCGGCGGCAGAGATCATCAGCGCGAGGCCCCGGAACACCGATAGCCCGCCGAGCGTCACCACAAAAGGCGGCACCTTCAGCCGGGTGATGGCGAAGCCCTGCACAAAGCCGGCGGCGAGGCCGACCGCCATCGCGCCGAGCATAGCAGCGAACCAGCCATAGCCCGCGGCCTCCCCAGCGTTCAGCGAGAAGGATGAGGCGGTCGAGCCCTTGGCGATCATCGCGGCGACAAGGCCGGCGAGCGCCACGACCGACCCGACCGAGAGATCGATGCCGGCGGTCAGGATGACAAAGGTCATGCCGATCGCGATCAGGCCTTCGATCGAGATCTGGCGCATGACGTTGAAGAGGTTCTGCTGCGACAGGAAGGCGGGCTCCAAAATCGAGAACACCACCATCAGGAGCACGAGGCAGACGGCCGGGGCGTGCCGGCTCAACAGCGGGATGATGGCGACACCGCTGGTCCGCGCCGACGCCAGCTTGCGTTGAGCAGCGGCATCGCTCATAGCCGCGCTCCATTGCCGGCTGAAACGGATCGGTCGATGGCCATCAGATGCATCAAGGCTTCCTCCGTTGCCTGATCACGCGGCATGCCGCCGGTGATCCGCCCTTCGCGCATGGTGATGATCCGATCGCTGATCGCGAGCACCTCGGGCAGCTCGGACGAAATGGCGATCACGGCAATGCCCTGGCGCGCCATGGCGTCGAGCTGCTGATGCACCTCGGCTTTAGCGGCGATATCGATGCCGCGAGTCGGTTCGTCAACGATCAATACCTTCGGGCGTAGCGCCAGCCAGCGGGCCAGCACCACCTTCTGCTGATTGCCACCCGAGAGATCGGCGATCCGGGTCTCGGGCGACGCCATACGGATGTCGAGCGCCCGGCGATAGTGTTCCACGAGCGCGCTCTCGGCACTCTCGCTGACGAACCAGCGGCCCGTGGTGAGGCTCTTGAGGCTGGAGATCGCCAGATTGTGCCGCACCGCCAGATCGAGGAACAGCGCCTGCTGCTTGCGGTCTTCCGGCACGAGCCCGATCCCGTGGCGGATCGCATCGACGGGTGTACGGATGGTGACGGGTGCGCCGTCGATCTCGACGGTGCCGCGGCTCGCCGGATCGGCGCCGAACATGCAACGGGCAAGCTCTGTACGCCCGGCGCCCATCAGCCCGGCGAGGCCGAGGATCTCTCCTGCCCTCACCTCCAGGCTGATGTCCTTCAGCAGCGTCGCATGCGGGTTGGACGGATCGCGATCGCGCCAGAGGCCGCCAATACGCATCACCACCGGTCCCGGCGTGCCATGGCCTGCGAGCCGCGTAAACAGCTGATTGCTTGACCGCCCGACCATCATGCGGATGAAGTCGTCGATACCCAGCTCACCGACCTTGCCGCCGCCGACCCGTGCACCGTCGCGCAGCACCGTGACGCGGTCGCAGATCGCCATGACCTCGGCAAGCCGGTGCGTGACATAGATGATACTGAGCCCCTGGCGTTTCAGGTCCGCAACGATGCGGAACAGCCTATCGACCTCCTGCTCGGTCAGGGCCGAAGTGGGCTCGTCCATGATGATGAGGCGCGATTTCATGGACAGCGCCCGGGCAATCTCGACCATCTGCTGCTCGCCGACCGACAGATCGCTGATCGGCATCGTGGGGTCGAGATCGAGAGCGAGGCGGCCAAGCACCTCGGTGGTTTCATCGCGCATCCGCTTCCAGGAGATGAACGGGCCGCTCCCTGGCTCGCGGCCGAGAAACATGTTCTCGGCGACCGTCATCGTCGGGATGAGATTGAATTCCTGATAGATGGTGACAATGCCCTGGCGCTGCGCATCGAGCGGCGTCGGCAGCGTGATCGGCGCGCCGGCAAAGGTGATGGTTCCGCTATCCGGCTGATAGGCGCCGGAGAGGATTTTCAGCAGCGTCGATTTGCCGGCGCCGTTCTCCCCGAGGAGGCCGTGGACCTCGCCGGGCAACACCTCGAAGGTCACATCGTCCAGCGCCACCACGCCGGGAAAGCGCTTGGAAATATGCTCCATGCGAAGCAGCGGCTCGGTCATGACGGGCCTTGCCGAAGAGAACTGGTGTGAGGGTTTGGCGATTTAACAGGCACGGCACAGCCCTCTCCCGTGGGGAGAGGGCGGCGCGCAGCGCCGGGTGAGGGCGTACAAACTATCGATAGGTTGTAACCCCTCACCCTGGTCCCTCTCCCTCTGGGAGAGGGGACTGGAGGCAACTCAATGCCACCTTCACAGAGGTTTTCTCTGGAAGAGGCCGAGGGCCATACACTGGCCATTTCGCGATCTCGTCGCGAGCAAACCATAGCCGCTACTGCAGCTCGCTCAGCCGCTCCGCCTTGTCGAGGTTGTCTTTGGTGATGGCGATCGGGGTGAGCAGCTCGACCTTCGGCTCCGGCTTCTTGCTCTCGCGCACGAAGGCGACCAGCTTATCGAGGGCTTTCGAGCTTTGCAGGCCGGGAAACTGCTCGATTGTGGCGGTCAGGCTGCCGTCCTTGACGCGCCCCAAAGCCTCGGGGAGCGCATCGAAGCCGATCAGCGCGATCTTGCCGGAAAGGCCGCGCGCCTTCACCGCCTCCATGGCGCCGAGGATCATGTCGTCATTGGCGGCGACGATAACGTCCGGTGGCGTTTTCATGCTGGAGAGCGCAGCCTCCGTGACGGAGAGCCCCTTCACCCGGTCGAACTCCGCCGTCTGCTCGAATACGATCTTGTACTTGTCCTTCTGCGCATCGAGCACCGTATGGAGGCCCTTGTTCCGGTCGATGGCGGGGCCGGCGCCGGGCTGGCCCTGCAGGTTCATGATCGTCGCCCCGTTCGGGAACAGCTTGATGATGAGATTGGCCTGCGCCTCGCCGCCCTTGGAATTGTCGGCGCCGACATGACCGAGGAGCCCCTCCACCTTATCAACGCGGCGGTCGATGGTCATGACCGGCACCTTGGCGTCGACAGCCTCCTGCAGCGCCGGCGACATCGCGTCGACCTCGTTCGGGCTGATGACGATACCATCGACCTTCTTGGTGATCGCGGCCTCGACGTCGGCGGTCTGCTTGGTGGATGAGACCTGTCCGTCGCCTTCGATGATGTCGATATTGCCGAGCTTGGTTGCTTCAGCCTTGATCTGCTTCAGCATATGCACGAAGAACGGGAATTTGAGCCCGGGCAGCGAAGCCAGAATGGTAAGCTTCTTGTCGGCGGCTTCAGCAGCGCCGGTTGCCAGCATCAGTGCGACGGCCGTCGCGGCGCCAAAGCGCAGCGCACCGGCAAATGTGTGCCGATCCTTAAGCATGTGATGTTCCTCTCCCGAATGACGTTGTTAATTTTTGATCAGTCTGCGCTGCGGGCAACGGCCAGACGCCGCTCCCGTGAGGTCCGCTAGGCCTTATCTCGCTCACCTCCTGGCTTGGGCCCAGCGACTTTTGAAACGATTAGATCGCCCCATCACTTTGTGGCGCATGTCATGCTAAGTCAAGGTGATGGCCTGCCGCTGAATAGACAGGCCATTTCTTCCATGTCAGTGTTTCTCAAAATAGCAATTGCCCGATCAAGCGGGCAGCCGGAGGAAATGCGATGAGCGGACAGGTCCAGCTAGGTGTCATCGGATGCGGATTCTTCGCCCGCAATCATCTCAATTCCTGGAAGGATTTGCGCGGGGCAGGCGCTGAACTCGTCGCCGTCTGTGATCTTGACGCCGCCAAGGCCAAAGCCGCGGCTGAAGAATTCGGCGTGCCGCGCTGGTACGACAAGCCGGGCGCCATGTTTGCCGGTGAGAAGCTCGATCTCGTCGATATCGTCACCCAGGTGCGATCGCATAAAATGCTCGTCGAGATGGCCGTCGGAGCGGGTGTTGCGACCATCGTGCAGAAGCCGTTTGGCAACAACCTCGATGAGTGCCGGGCGATGGTCGAGCTTGCCGACGGGGCTGGCGTTTTCCTGGCCGTCCACGAGAATTTCCGCTTCCAGCGCCCGAATCTGATGATCATGGACGTCGTCCGCTCCGGCGCGATCGGCGAGCCGAATTGGGGCCGCATCAGCTTCCGCACCGGTTATGACATCTATGCCGGCCAGCCCTATCTCGCGGAGGAGGAGCGATTCGTCATCACCGACCTCGGGGTGCATGTGGTGGACCTCGCCCGCGTGTTTTTCGGCGAAGCGGACCATATCAGTGCCGAGCTGCAGAAGCGGAATCCAAAGGTCCGCGGTGAGGACACTGCGACGCTGATGCTGCGCCATGCATCCGGGGCGGTATCGATGGTCGAATGCACCTATGAATCACGACGGCTGCCCGATTCCTTCCCCGTGACGCTGCTTGAGATCGAAGGCACGAAGGGTGCGATCCGCCTTGATGCCGAGCTGCAGATCCACGTGACCTCGCAGGGTAAGCTCACCAGCATTGATGGTGATGCTCCGGTTCATTCCTGGGCAGCACGCCCCTGGCACGTCATCCAGGACAGCGTACTGAACACCTGCGAGCATATTCTGCACAGGTTCCGCGCCGGCGAGCACGCCGACATCTCAGGCGCCGACAATCTGCGTACCTACGCGCTCTGCGAGGCTGCCTATAGTGCAGCGGCATCGGGATGCGCCGAAAAGCCGACCGCATAAGCTGGATCTGCGCCAGCGCTTTGCGCGCGATTACGACGCTACTCTCTGGCCCGAAGCCGGACTGGTGACGTGCCCACGGCCGCTCGGTTCGCCCTGTAGGAATGCCGCGGTGAGCGTGGCTTCCTGGCCTCTCAGCCTGGCGCGCAGCACAGCCATCCGCTCGCGCACAAGCTCGGAATATCGCCTTCTGCCGGCGACGAGCCGTCCGAACTGCTCCTGGAGGAGATCGGGGTTCAAGCGCTCGATATGCTGGCAGAATTCGGAGAGGCCCATTTGCGCGAGCAGCATGTCGTTCTTCTGCGCATAGCCGATCGAGATTACCGGCTTGCCGAGCGCCAGCGCGCCGACGACGTTGTGGAAGCGCGTCGCGACAACGAGATCGCAGCCGGCGATGATGCTCATCACGTCATTCAGCGACGCGATCGGCGGGGCACTCAGCCGATCCTCGGCGAGGTCCGGGCGCGCTGTGGCGATGCGGGTGAGCAGCCCATCGAGCGCGGTCTTGTCGTTGATGTCGCCGATCAGCAGCCGGACATTATGGCCGCGGTCGAGCATGCCGAGGATGAAGTTCGTGATCTTGCTGAGATAGCCGTCGAACATAATCGCGCCGGCCTCTGGATCGTTGTGCCAGCCATAATAGGTCATGAGGCCGAGGCCGACGGTGAGGCGGCCTTCTTCCCGCTCCTCTCTCGGTGCCGGCGTCTCGAACCCGAAGGCGAGATCAGGGCAGACCGGATCGGCCGCGCTGTTAAAGCCGATGCCCTGCAGATATTCCTTTGAATAGAGGTCGCGGTAGGAGCGATAGGCGGCCATGCGCAGCGCCGATTTCATGAACCAGCGGCTGATGCGGTGATGGATCGGCCCGGCGCCGACACTCACCAGCGCAACTTTCGTTCCACATAGCCGGGCGGCAAGACACCACCGGAATACCCCGAACGGCACACCCCACGGCCCTTCGCCAAAATCGTCAAAAATGCCGGTGCCAGGCACCACCAGAAGGTCGAAACGGCGGATATGGCGAATGGCGCGGCCAAAATTGATGATCCGGCTCGGCAGTTTGAGAAGCAGGCGATTGGCGAGCTGGAACCAGCGCGCCGCAAGGCCGGACCAACTCATCGCTATGGCGTTGAGGCTATAGGCGCGCGTGACGTTCTCCGGATCGGGGCAGATACAGGCGAGCTCGGCATCGGGACGCGCGCGGCGAATGAATTGCAGCATCGCAGCGAGCGAGGCGTCATTACCGAAATTGCCGCTGCCGAAGATACCGAGAAAGGCGATTCTTTTCGACGCAGTACTCACAACTTATGACCTTTCTCTCAATGAACCGGCGGTCGCCAGATGCGGACTTGCAGTACGACGAGGCGCGGCCCGCTCCCCCTTGGGAGAGGGGACCGGAGCTGCCGGCTACGCCTTGGCGAGCACATGCATTCTTGGCAGGCGTTACACGTTTGTTCGTTGGGCAACGGACCTGCGCCGCTGTGGACGGAAGCAGCGCCGGCCAACCTGGCGACTTAAACCTCGGGCTGATTAAAGCGCCGCTGCACGACCTGAGAAGGCCGGCCAACCAGGTAGCGCTCGGCGCCGTCCGCCAGGGCACGGGCATAGACGCCGAGCGCGCCGTCGATCGCTTCGACCGTGCGCTCGATATCCGCATCGCTATGGGAATAGCTCACCGCCAGCGATGGGGCGATAATCCTGCGTTTGATCGTCTCCTGCAGAAATAGGCTGCGGAATGCCTGGGACGGCTTGCCTTCCTGGTCGCGCGTTCCAAACAGCAAACAGCAGGGCCGGCCGATCACGGCCACATGCTTCTCGAGGCCATGCAGAGCGATCACCTCCTCGAGACCGGTTCGGAGGCGCTCGCCGACCCGGTAGAGATGCTCGATTACCGGCTCGTCGCGATAGACGCGCAGCGTGGCGATCGTGGCGGCGAGCGCGTGGGTTTCACCGCCATGCGTGGTGGAGAGCAGGAATACCCGCGGCTTGTCGTAATGATCGAGCCCGCCGAGGCGCATAAATTCCCGTTTACCGGCCAGCGCCGAGACGGAAAAGCCGTTACCCAGTGCCTTGCCGAAGGTGGAGAGGTCCGGCGTTATGCCATAGAGTTGCTGTGCGCCGCCTTTGTGCCAGCGGAAGCCAGTGATCATCTCGTCGAGGATGAACAGCGCACCGTTCGCGTGGCAAAGGCGCTGTGCGGCATGGAGGAAATCGTCCTTCGGCTCGTCGGTGCGCACCGGCTCGAGAATTACCGCCGCAATCTCGCCGGGGTGCGCTGCAAACAGCGCCTCGAGGCTGGCGATATCGTTGTAGCGGAAGGTGACCGTCAGATCGGTGATCGCCTTTGGGCAGCCGGCGCCCATCGGCGTCGTTCCGATGAACCAGTCGTCGACCGAAAAGAACGGATGGTCTGCGCAATAGGCGACCTTCTCGCGGCCGGTATAAGCCCGTGCAAGCTTTACAGCGGCGGAGGTGGCATCGGAGCCGTTCTTGCAGAACTTGACCATCTCCGCGCCCTCGATCAGCCCGAGAAATTCTTCGGCGCAGGTGACTTCGAGCGGGCTCGGGCGAGAGAAATTGCAGCCGCGCTGCAGCTCTGCCATCGCGGCCTCGACCACGGCGGGATAGGCATGCCCAAGCACGACGGCACGGTTGCCCATGCCGTATTCGATATATTCATTGCCATCCATATCCCAGACATGGCTGCCTCGTCCACGCGCGATGAAGCCGGGAGCGAGCAGTGGATATTGATCGTCGCCCTTCGCATAGGTGTGCGAGCCGCCGGGAATGATCTCCTGCGCTCTTTTCTGCAGACGCCGGGAATTTGGGAAGGGAGGATTGTGAAAATTCATGCTGACACTCCGACCAACATTTATAAAAATACTAGTCCATTTAGTATGGAGGCCGAATATATTCAGACATTTAGTATTAATATTGCCAGATTGGCAGAACATTAACTTTCTGGGAACAGCGCTTTATGGCGGTTCTTGAATTCGGACGAGCCGGCAATAGCGGCGATCAGCGCGAGCCGGCTCAGCCGTTCATCCTTGAGCGCAGCCTCATAGTCGCTCTTGCCCCGCCCGTCCGGGTCACGGCCGAGCAGCAGGCGATAGGCCAGCACGACGAAACGTTCATCGCTCAGGAAAGGAATGCGATAGCGCGTCCTGAACTCGTCCGAATCCGCCATCGCTTGCAGCAGCTTGGCAGTGGATGCCCCTTCGCGCCGTTTGGCTGTCCAGCTGTGCAGCCCGCCGGCATCGGCCTCTCGTGACAACAGCAAGCAATAGAGGTAAGCGATCTGGCCTTCAGGGGGTGGCCGGTTTTCCATCATGCGCTCGAGCGCACAGCTACGCTCGACGCGCGGCAATCCGTCCTCACCACGCACCACCGCGCGGGCAGCATCATAGGCCGGCTTCGGCGCTGCGGGCTGCCAGCCCTTTCCTTGCGCCTTCTTCAGTCTGACGAGGCCCATGACTGCCTCCATGTTCGGCGCCCAATACGGCTCGTCAAACAGCTCGTAGATGTGGACAGCTTCGAGCTTGTAGCGGGGAGCAAGCTCCGCGAGGCGGTCCATCCAGCGCCGGATGCCATTCGCCTGTTGGCGTTCGCTCGCCTCGCTGCCGCGCGGATGGTTCATCTCCGTCACCCAGATCGGCTTGCCAAAGCTGCTCAGCGTCTTGAACGCCCATTCCGGGTCTTCGCCATACATATGCCAGACGGAGATGTCCCATTTGATGCCGTCCCGGCGCATGCGCTCGAAGGCGCTGATATGGCCCCATCCCGCCGTGCCCATGGCCTTGCGCGCGCTGGGGTCTGCGGCTGATGCCCCTTCCGACATGCCTTTCAGAACAGCGCTGACCTTCGCCCAGCGCGGACCATAATAGTCGAGCACGTCATTGCCGCCCGCCGGTCCCCAGCTGCAATCATATTGCTTGCCGTCGTCCCGGATCTCGCAGGGTTTGATGATCGCGTAGTTCTCCAGCTCATTGCCCAGCTCCCAGACCTTGATGCGGCCCTTCAATCGCGACATCAGCGCAAAGGTGAAATCGTAGGCTTTTCGCTGAAGGTCTTCGGCAGAGAGCGTGTCGAGATCCAGGGTGGGGGTGAGCACGGGCAGGATCGCAATGCCGAGCGGCTCAGCCTTCGAGATCAACTCGGAGAGCGCCGGCGCGGAGCCGAGGTCGGAGATGTTCACGCGGTAGGATTTCAGCCCGAGATCCTGGAGAAAGCCGAGCTGCGCATCGACCGAGACGCCCTCATAGGCGGTGAAAGGGTGGCCGTTGGCGCCCCAGATGAGCTCCGCCTTCGCCGGCAGGGCGAGCGTTGCAGCGAGGGCAAACCAGATCGAAACGCAAAACATGCGCAGGCGAGGCGCATGCCCGCAGGCTGAGAACATCGGTGAGCACAATCGAAAGTTGCGGCTAGGCCGACCTTAACTCGCCAGTCAGCGCTGCGCTATCCCGTAGTTGCTGCCTTGGGGAAACAACACCAAAGAGTGTTAACAAGCGGGCCGGGCTTGCGGCATCGGGTGTGCCCGCCCTCAACCCTCGTCGGTTAAATGAAGCAGTACTGGCACAGCCGGCATCACTTGACCCGGGTCCAGGTCGGCCCCTGGCAAATCAATCCGCCGAGCACGCAGCCCTGCAGCTTGAGCGTGTTCTTATCGGCGACGGTAACGGTTCCATTATAGGTCTCGCCGTCCTGCGTGTTGTAGAGCTTGCCGCTCCAGCTATTCGCACCAGTCTTTTTCGCCCCATTCATGATGACGACGCCTACGACTGGCCGCGACCGCAGCTTCGGATCGGGATTCTTCTCGTCTTTCCGGCCGGGCTCGGCGACTTTGACAACCTTAGCGCACAGCCCGCCGCCGCAAGAATAGACATTAATGAGCGAACCATTCTCCGGATGGCGCCATGTGCCGAAGGCATCCTCCGCCGTCTGCGCCATCGCCACACTGCCAGCGAGCATTGCTGTGCCGAAAAACAGCGCTGTCCAAGCGAACCGCATGTTCGTCCTCCCCGTTCTTACGATCTTATGATTGGCGCCGGCTAAGCCGCCGGCACTGAGGCGCGCGATATTAGCAGGCTCGCGGCCATAATATAGGGAAGGCAAGTAGCAGCCTAGGCTGGCATGCTACCTATCACAGCAATGCACAAAAAAGCGGGTAATGCTTAGGTCTTCACTGGGGTGATCGCCACCGACTCCCCGCAACCGCAAGCACTGGTTTGATTGGGATTGTGGAAGACGAAGCCGGAGGTGAATTTATCCGTGCGGTAGTCCATCTCCGTTCCGAGCAGGAACAGGATAGCCTTGGGTTCGATAAAGATCGTCACGCCCTTGTCTTCGATGGTCTCGTCGCCGGGCTGGGCAGCTTCCGCGTATTCCATAGTATATTCCATGCCGGCGCAGCCGCCCTTCTTGATCCCGACCCGCAGACCGGAAACCGGCGTCGGACTGTTGGACATGATCGACTTGATGCGGTTTGCTGCGGCCTCGCTCAGGCTCATTACTCTGGGTGTTGCTCGTCCGGCCATACCATACCCCTTTGCTGCAGCTAATATGTGCGCGCTCCCGCCCGGGAATGCAAGTGTGGCGGAAACCTGAAATGAATGTGCGCAAAGCGGAGTGTTCCCAGCGCCCGGTTATGAAAATTGTGGCAGCCGCTCACCGGAAACAGTAACTTGGCTGGCTTGTTATTCGTACAGAGCCTCGCAAGCGCAACACATTCGCCGCCGGCGGGACTATGGACGATCGCGCCCCTTCCGATCCCACATTGCACGAGCCAGAGCCACCGGTTGAGTCTGTCGAGTCTTCACCTCTCCAGGCGGTTGTAAGCGCTTCCGCGGACCAGCCGCTTTGGGGAATGGCCGCCGCGGTCGGGGCCTTCCTGATGCTGAGCACGATGAGCCTGCTCGCTAAGCTGCTCAGCGAACGTCATGCGATCATCGAAATTGCATTCTGGCGCAACCTGATCGGCCTTTTGCCGTTCGTCGTGCTGATCTTCGGCTTCGGCCGGCGCGACACCTTAAGGGTTAAAAGCAAGCCGGGCATCGTGATCACGCGCTCGGTCATCGCCACCGCCAGCGTGATCTGCCTTTTCGCTGCGTTCTCTTTGCTGCCGCTCGCCGACGCCACCGCGTTCATCTTCACCTCCGCCCTTTTCGTCCCGGTTTTCGGCTATTTTTTTCTCGGGGAGCGAGTTGGCGTTTACCGCTGGAGCGCGATACTGGTCGGCTTTGCCGGGGTGCTGGTGATTGCACAGCCGAGCGGGAATTGGAATCTGGCTGGCATACTGTTCGCCCTGGCCGGCGCCGTATTAAATGCGACACTCAGCACCATGCTGCGCTTGCTCGGCCGCACCGAGCGTCAGGATACGCTGACTTTCTATCTGCTGTTCGTCGGATTGCTGCTCGTGACACCGGTCATGCCGTTCATCGCCGTGACGCCGACAAAGGCTGAGATTCCCCTGCTGATTGGCCTCGGTCTCTCCGGCTTTTCCATGCAGCTCCTGCTTTCGACCGCGTTCAAATATGCGCCGGCTGCTCTTGCTGCACTGTTCAGCTACACTCAGATCGTCTGGGCAACGCTGTTCGGTTGGGCAATCTTCAGCGAGTGGCCGGCGCCGCACATTCTGATCGGCACGGCCATCATCGTGACCGCCAGCGTATTCGTTGTCCTGCGCGAGAATTATCTTGCACGCAAAGGCCGGCTGCCGCGTGAACCGGCAGTGGAATAAGCCAATCCACTTGGATAGCCAGGACATTCCATCAGCAAGAGGGGATAATGAGGGAAAAACCCGCCCCTTAGCCTGTCCGCTTGTGTCATTCTCAGTCGCCTTTTATATAGAGATGTAAGTTATCGCGCCGCGAAAACGCCGCGCTTGCCCAGCAGCCTTATTCAACGGAAGCTGAATGTCGGGATCAAATGCCTTGGCGGCCTCGCCGCTCGAGAATACCTTTTTTTCCCAGTCGCTCGCGGAGAGTGATCCTGAACTCTTTGACGCCGTCGGCAAGGAGCTGAAGCGCCAGCAGCACGAAATCGAGCTGATCGCGTCCGAGAACATCGTCTCTCGCGCCGTGCTGGAAGCGGCTGGCACAGTCCTCACCAACAAATATGCCGAAGGTTATCCAGGTAAGCGCTATTATGGCGGCTGCCAATTCGTGGATATCGCTGAAAGTCTTGCCATCGACCGGGCCAAGCGTCTGTTCGACTGCAGCTACGCCAATGTGCAGCCGCATTCAGGATCGCAGGCCAATCAGGGCGTGATGCTGGCTCTTGCCGAGCCGGGCGATGTTATTGTCGGCATGAGCCTGGCGGCGGGGGGCCACCTCACCCATGGCGCGGCGCCGAACCTCTCCGGCAAATGGTTCAAGGCCGTGCAATATGGTGTATCGCGCGAGGATAACCGCATCGACTTCGACGAGGTCGATCGCCTCGCCAAAGAGCACAAGCCGAGCATCATTATCGCTGGCGGCTCGGCCTACCCGCGCACCATCGATTTCGCCCGTTTCCGATCGATTGCCGAAAGTGTCGGTGCCTTTTTCATGGTCGACATGGCGCATTTCGCCGGGCTCGTCGCCGCTGGGGTCCATCCGAGCCCGCTGCCCCACGCCCATGTCGTGACCACCACCACCCATAAAACGCTGCGCGGCCCACGCGGCGGCATGATCCTCACCAATGACGAGGCGATCGCCAAGCGTATCAATTCGGCGATGTTCCCGGGACTTCAGGGCGGGCCGCTGATGCATATCATCGCGGCCAAGGCGGTGGCATTTGGTGAAGCGCTCCGGCCGAGCTTCACCACCTATGCGCAGAACGTCATCGCCAACGCCAAGGCGCTGGGCGAAGCCCTCGCCTCGGCCGGGTATGGTCTTGTAACCGGCGGCACCGACACGCATCTGATACTCGTCGATCTCAGGCCCAAAGGTCTGACCGGCAAGGTCGCGGAGGCCGCGCTCGGCCGCGCGAATATCACCTGCAACAAGAATGCTGTACCATTCGATCCGGAGAAGCCTTTTGTTACCTCCGGCATTCGCCTTGGATCGCCGGCGGGCACCACGCGTGGTTTCGGCCAGGCCCAGTTCCGCGACATTGGCCGGATGATTGCCGAAGTGCTCGACGGGGTAGTCGCGAACGGCGACAAAGGCAATGGCCAGATCGAAGCACGGGTGCAGCGCGAGGCGGTCGAGCTCTGCGATCGCTTTCCGATCTACAGCACGTAACGCGTAGGAATTGGCAGGCCTGGAATGCGATGCCCTTATTGCGGTGTCAATGATACACAGGTGAAGGATTCCCGCCCCACCGAAGACAATACGGCGATCCGGCGCCGGCGGTTTTGTCCGCATTGCGGGGAGCGGTTCACGACCTTTGAACGTGTGCAGTTGCGCGAGCTGACCGTGGTCAAGCGCAGCGGCCGGCGCGTACCTTTCGATCGCGATAAGCTGACACGCTCGATCCAGATTGCGTTGCGCAAGCGGCCTTTCGACCAGGAAGGCATCGACCGGCTGGTGAGTTTGATCGTACGCGAGCTGGAGGGCTTAGGGGAAAGCGAGATCTCCTCGCAAACCATCGGTGAGATGGTGATGGAGGAGTTGCGCAAGCTCGATCCCGTTGCCTATGTGCGATTTGCTTCGGTCTATAAAAATTTCCGCGAAGCGCGCGATTTCGAGACGGTGCTCGGCGAAATCTCCAGCGGTGTCACGGCGCCGCGCCCGCCCGGCAGCAAGCCCGAGGAAAGGCTAAGACCAATAGGCATCACGACCGATGAGCGGCATTAGCCGCCCTCCGGGAGAGGCCCAAACCGCGCTGCAGCTACCCCATCATGTTTCGGCCATGACTTTGGCGTTGTCGCTCGGCAGGCGTGGGCTGGGCACGTGCTGGCCGAACCCTTCGGTCGGTGTCGTGGTCGCCGATAGCCTCAGCGGCCGCATTATCAGCTGTGCATGGACGGCGCGCGGCGGACGTCCGCACGCCGAAGCCATCGCGCTGGCCGCCGCCGGGGAGGCGGCGCGCGGCTCGACCGTCTATACCACGCTGGAGCCGTGCTCGCATTGGGGCAAGACCCCGCCTTGCGCCGATGCGCTCGTTGCAGCGGGAATTAGGCGCCTCGTTTATGGTGCGGTCGATCCCGATCCGCGTGTGGCGGGAAAGGGCCTTGCCCGTTTGCGCAGCCATGGCGTCGAGGTGATCGAGGGTCCGTTCCCCCAAGCTGCAAGATGGCTGGCGATCGGTCATTCCTTGCGGGTCAGCCGCGGCCGGCCCTTCGTCCAGCTCAAGCTGGCAGTGGATGTGGATGGTCTCATTCCCGCCGGCGATGGCGCGCCGCAGTTCGTCACCGGCGAGGAGGCGCGCGGGCTTGCTCACCTCGTTCGCGCTGAAGCGGACGCTATTCTCGTCGGACGCGGCACCGTCGAAGCGGACGATGCGGAGCTGACCTGCCGTTTGCCGGGCCTTGCCGACCGCTCGCCAGTCCGCGTCGTGCTGTCGCGCCAGGCACGCCTGCCCCGTCAGGCAAGAATGTTGCGCAGCATCGCGACTTATCCCATCTGGCTGATCTGTGCCGCTGATGCCCCTGCTGAAGACAGGGCGGAGCTGGAACGTCTAGGCGTCGTCGTCATTCCCGTCCGGACCGGCGCCGGTGATCCGACCGATATGGAAATAGCAATGCGCGCCCTCGCTGAGCGCGGCATCACCCGCGTCCTGGTTGAGGGCGGCCCGCAAATTGCCGCCAGTTGCCTCGCCGCCGATCTGATCGACGAGGCGCTGATTTTCGAAGCTGCCATACGCAGCCAGGGCAAGGCCATCCGCCTCTTTGCGCCGGTCGGCATCAGCGCGGTTAAGCAGCGTGAAAATCTCGGCCTCTACGGCGAAAGACTGATTGGCCGAGATCGTCTTTCTGTCTACCGCCGCGCCGAATTCTGTTAGGAAGAAACGCATGTTCACTGGGATCGTCAGCGATGTAGGCCTTGTCAGAGGCGCCGACCGGGGGCGCTTTCGCATTGGCTGCGCGTATGATGCTACTTCGATTGCGATCGGCGCCTCGATCGCCTGCGACGGCTGCTGCCTCACCGTCACCCATGTCGAGGTGGATAGCAGCGGCCAGACGGTGTTCGATGTCGAGGCCTCGAATGAGACCCTGTCGCGCACGGTGCTCGGCAAATGGCATGTCGGACGGCGGATCAATCTCGAGCGCTCGCTCAAGGCCGGCGACGAGCTTGGCGGTCATATCGTCAGCGGGCATGTCGATGGAGTGGCCGAGATCGTCTCGCGCAGGGCCGACGGCTCATCTATGCGTTATGAAATTGCCGCGCCCGCCTCGCTTGCCCATTTCATTGCGCCGAAAGGATCGGTCGCGCTTGATGGAACCTCGCTCACCGTCAATAGCGTAAGCGGCAAACTCTTCACTGTGAACATCATCCCGCATACTCTCGCCGTGACCACTTGGGGGCAGAAGGCTCCTGGAGATGTGCTGAATATGGAAGTCGACTTGATCGCCCGCTATGTGGCACGGCTGATGGGCAAAACCGACGGGGCCGAACGGTGACCTTTGCGGAGAAGCAATATCGCGCCGATCCGCTGGCGACGCTGGGCACCGACATGATTTCCTCGACCGAGGAGATCATTGAGGATGCGCGGCAAGGCCGTATGGTCATCCTGGTCGATGCCGAAGACCGTGAGAATGAAGGTGATCTTTATATTCCGGCGCAGATGGCGACGCCCGAGGCCATTAATTTCATGGCCAAACACGGCCGCGGCCTGATCTGCCTCGCGCTGACGCCCGAACGGGCGGCCGACCTCAAGCTGGAGCTGATGGCGCGTTCGAACCAGTCGCGTCATACCACCGCTTTTACCGTGGCGATCGAGGCGCGTGAGGGCATCTCCACCGGCATTTCCGCGTTCGACCGCGCCCACACTATCGCCACGGCGATCGATCCGGCCAAGGATCACCGCGACATCGTCTCGCCGGGCCATGTTTTTCCGCTGGTTGCCCGCGCGGGTGGCGTGCTGGTGCGCGCCGGGCATACCGAGACCGCTGTCGATATCGCCCGGCTGGCGGGGCTCGCGCCGGCGGGCGTGATCTGCGAGATCATGAATGACGACGGCACCATGGCCCGGATGCCGGATCTTATCGCCTTCGCCCAGCTGCACGGGCTGAAAATCGGCACCATCGCCGATCTTATCGCCTATCGCCGCCGCTATGACAGTATTCTGCAAGCGGTCGAGGAGAAGCGTATCGAGGACCTCCACGGCGCGGAGTTCACGTTGAAGGTCTATCGGAATGTGGCCGACGGCCAGGAGCACATTGCGCTGGTCAAGGGCGATGTCGGTGCGCCGGGACCGGTGCCGGTGCGCATGCACTCGGTCAACATCCTGGAGGATGTAATCGGCATCGGCCGCAACCCGAACCGCCATTCACTGATCCACCGGGCGCTGGATGCACTGGCGCAGGAAAAACGCGGCGTGCTGGTGCTGATCCGCGATACCGGCCCGCATGCGCTCTCCTCTCGGCTGCGCGAGGCGGATAAACCGGGAGAGACCGAAAACCGGCTGATGGTCTATGGCGTCGGCGCGCAGATCCTGGCTGATCTGGGCGTGCGCGAGCTGATCCTGCTGACCAACTCGCCGCTCCCGAAGATCGTCGGGCTCGAGGGCTACGGCCTGACGATCGTCGGCGGCCGGGCGATCGAGTGACGCCCATGCCCGATCTCAAACCGCTGATTCTCCTCATCGAAGGCCGGTTCTATGAGGATATCTCCGACGAATTGGCATCCGGCGCCATAGCAGCGATCGAGGAGGCCGGTGCCTTGCATGAGCGTATCGCCGTGCCGGGAGCGTTGGAAATCCCGCAAGTGCTCGGCTTCGTTGCGCGAGCGGGTCTCACCCCGTTCGGCGCGGAGCGCTGGCGCTTTCACGGCGTGGTCGCTCTCGGCTGTGTCATTCGCGGGGAGACCTCACATTATGATATCGTGGCGAATGAATCCGCTCGTGCACTGCTCGACATCGCCACGCGTTACGTCATTCCACTCGGCAATGGCATCCTGACCGTGGAGAATGAGGCGCAAGCGTGGGAACGGGCATCGGTCAGCGACGGAAATAAAGGGCGCGACGCCGCGCGCGCTTGCCTCCGTCTCGTGGATGTGTTCATGAAGTGCCATGGCTTCCGAGAACGATGAAGGTGCCGCCCCGGCCAATGCCGAGGGCGAGCGGAAAGTGCTGTCCGCGCGCGGCATGGCGCGGCTTGCAGCGGTGCAGGCGCTTTATCAGATGGAGGTCGCGCGGACTGATGCGCGCGATGTCATCGACGAGTTCACCCGGCATCGTTTTCATGGCGAGGCGGAGAGGGCTTATTACGACCGTACGGACGAAGAGTTCTTCCGGGATCTCGTGCTGGGAATGGTCGGCAAGCAGCGCGATGTCGATCCGCTGATTGCGACGCATCTCGCCAAAGGCTGGCGCCTCGCCCGCATCGACAGCATCCTGCGCGCCATTTTGCGGGCAGCAAGCTATGAGCTCTCCGAGCGCCGCGATGTACCGGCTAAGGTCATCATCAACGAATATGTCGACATCGCCCATGCCTTTTTCGGCGGCGAGGAGCCGGGCGTCGTGAATGGCATTCTCGATGCGGTGGCGCGCGAGGTGCGCTCCAGTGAGATCGAGGACCGGCTCCATGGCTGAGGGTGGGGAGAGGCCCCCGGCCAGCGGCGCCCTGACCGAAGAGGCGTTGATCGCCCGCTATTTCGTACCGCTCGCCAAGGATTTTCCCGGCGCCTATGGCCTGCGCGATGACGCCGCGGTAATCGAGCCTGCGCCGGGCACCGACCTCGTCGTGACCACCGATGCGCTGGTCGCCGGCGTGCACTTCTTCCCCCACGATACTCCGGCCGATATCGCCTGGAAGGCGCTGGCGGTGAATGTCTCCGATCTTGCCGCGAAGGGCGCAACGCCGCTCGCCTACAGCCTTGCGCTCGCTCTGCCGCCGCCGCCGTCGGCCGAATTTCTGGCCGGGTTTGCTGAGGGGCTCGGCGAGGCGCAGGCGCGTTTCGGCATTGCGCTCTCCGGCGGCGACACCTGTGCGTCGAAGGCTGGTGCGACAATGATTTCCATCACTGCCTTTGGGACCGTACCGCACGCCAAGGCGCGGCGGCGCGGCGGCGCAAGGGCCGGTGACAGCCTCTACGTCAGCGGCACGATTGGCGATGCGGCGCTCGGCCTCAAATTGCGGCGCGGCGACGCGAACGCGGCTGCCTGGCCGATCGATGATGCCGCGCGAGAATGGCTCGTCCGCCGCTATCTGCGCCCGGAGCCGCGCACGGCGCTGGCGCCCGCATTGCTGGCCCACGCCACCGCGGCGCTGGACATCTCCGACGGCCTAGGCATCGATTGCCGGCGGCTCTGTGCCGCGTCGGGCGTTGGAGCGCAGGTGGATGTCGCGGCGATCCCCTTTGCCGCAGCGGCTCGTCCTCTGGTGCAAACGCCAGAGCTGCTCCGCACCGCGATTACCGGCGGCGATGATTATGAGATCCTTGCCGCGGTTCGCGCCGGAGCGGAGGCGAGTTTCGAGCGTGACGCCGCGAGCGCCGGCGTCCCCGTTACGCAAATCGGCAAGATCGTTGAAGGTGACAAGCCGCTTTTCCTGCGGGCCGATGGCTCGCCACTGCAACTCGATCAGGCCGGCTTCGATCATTTCGGCAACTGATTCGGGTAACGTAGTTCAAGTTTTTGCAGCCCCTGCTTCGGCGTGACCGCTCGTGACAGTTCTCTATTCAGCGAGAGCCGCGTTGATCTTCATGCAGACTTTTCGCTGTTTCCTTGGCCGCTAACCATGTCTGCTCTGCCCTCGGCCCTAAGCCGCAAGAGGCTGTTGCTTAAGGTTGGCGATTTTCCTATTGTCCCGGCGCCTTTCCATGGGATAGCAGCCGCTTCCCGCACGTCGGCACCCAATAGCGGGAGGCTACGGCCGGGGGAACGAGAACAAAGGTTGCGCGAAGAACGCGCGTAGCCGCCTGCCCAACTTTCTGAGGGAAACGAGAATAACATGAGTAATTTAATCTGGTTGATTATTGGCTGCGGCCTGCTCTCCATCGTCTACGGTGTCTGGGCTGTCCGCTCCGTGATGGCCGCAGACGCCGGAAACGCACGCATGCAAGAGATCGCCGGCGCGATTCAGGAAGGCGCACAGGCCTATTTGGCGCGCCAATACACCACGATCGGCATGGTCGGGGTGGTGATCTTCGTTGTGCTTGCCTTTGTGCTGTCCCTTCCGGTAGCGATCGGCTTTCTGATCGGCGCCGTGATGTCTGGCGCGGCCGGCTTCATTGGCATGCATGTGTCGGTACGCGCCAATGTGCGCACCACGCAAGCCTCCACCAAAAGCCTCGCGGATGGCCTTGGCATCGCCTTCAAGGCCGGTGCGGTGACGGGTCTTCTGGTTGCGGGCCTCGCTCTACTGGCGGTCACGATCTATTACGGGCTGCTGACCGGGCCGTTCGGCTATTCGCCCTCCGATCGCGTCGTGGTCGATGCGCTGGTCGCCCTCGGCTTCGGCGCCTCGCTGATCTCGATCTTCGCGCGTCTGGGCGGCGGCATCTTCACCAAGGGCGCCGACGTCGGCGGTGATCTGGTCGGCAAGGTCGAAGCCGGCATCCCGGAGGATGACCCGCGCAATCCTGCCACCATCGCCGACAATGTGGGAGACAATGTCGGCGACTGCGCCGGCATGGCCGCCGACCTGTTTGAGACCTATGTGGTCACCGTCGTCGCCACCATGGTGCTCGCCACCATCTACTTCGCCGGCCAGGAGATCCTGGGCGCGGCGCTCCTCTATCCGCTGATGATCGGCGGGGTGTGCGTGATCACCTCGATCATCGGCACGTTCTTCGTGCGCCTCGGCGCCAATCAGAGCATCATGGGCGCGCTCTATAAGGGCTTCATCGTCACCGGCGTGCTCTCGCTGATCGCCCTCTACCCGATCACGAGCTATCTCATCGGCATGGACACGACGCTGCGCGCCGGCGACATCGCCTTCACTGGCATAGACCTGTTCTATTGCGGCGTGATCGGCCTGGTCGTGACGACGCTGATCATCATCATCACCGAATATTACACCGGCACCGACTACCGGCCCGTGCGCTCCATCGCCTACGCTTCGCAGACCGGCCACGGCACCAATGTCATCCAGGGCCTCGCCATTTCCATGGAGGCAACCGCCGCGCCCGCCCTCGTCATCATCACCGGCATTCTGGCGACCTACAACCTGGCTGGCCTTTTCGGCATTGCCATCGCGGTGACCACCATGCTGGCGCTCGCCGGCTTCGTGGTGGCCCTCGACGCTTTCGGTCCGGTGACCGACAATGCCGGCGGCATCGCCGAAATGGCCAACCTGCCCGCCGATGTCCGTAAGACTACGGACGCGCTCGACGCGGTCGGCAACACCACCAAGGCGGTGACCAAAGGCTACGCCATCGGCTCGGCGGGTCTTGGCGCGCTGGTGCTGTTTGCCGCCTATACGCAGGATCTGAACTTCTTCATCAACAACGCCGAGCGCTTCCCTTACTTCCAGGGCGTGCATCTCGACTTCTCGCTCTCGAACCCGTATGTGGTCGTCGGCCTGTTCTTCGGCGGCCTCCTTCCTTATCTGTTTGGCGCAATGGGCATGACGGCTGTCGGCCGCGCTGCCGCATCGATCGTCGAGGAAGTGCGGCGGCAGTTCAAGGCGAAGCCCGGTATCATGCAGGGCACGGACAAGCCGGACTATGGCGCCGCGGTCGACATGCTGACCCGCGCTGCCATCCGCGAGATGATCGTCCCCTCGCTGTTGCCGGTGCTCTCGCCGATCGCGGTTTTCATCGTTATCAACTGGGTGGCGGGTAAGTCGGCCGCGTTCTCCGCCGTCGGTGCGATGCTGCTCGGGGTCATCGTCACGGGGCTGTTCGTCGCCATCTCGATGACGGCGGGTGGTGGGGCCTGGGACAACGCCAAGAAATACATCGAGGACGGCCATTATGGTGGCAAAGGCTCCGAGACCCACAAGGCCGCGGTGACCGGCGACACGGTCGGCGATCCCTACAAGGACACGGCCGGCCCGGCGGTGAACCCGATGATCAAGATCACCAATATCGTCGCTCTCCTGCTCCTCGCGGTGCTGGCGCATTAGTGGATCGGATCGAAAAGCATGGCCTCACGAAAGTGGGGCTGGGAAGCGGTTTTCGGATAAGTCCGATGCACAAACAAAAGGCTAGAGCGGCACTCGCAGTTCCAAATTGGAGTCCGCCGCTCTAGCCTCGCGCGGAGTTGAGCAGCAATTCAGACATGCGCTGCCCCGGCCTCGGCCGGGGCAGCTTGTTTTTGCCAGCGCGATCCCGGCTTTGCCTTGAGCAAAACACCGCACGATCCTGCAAGGCAGCGGATCCGGAACGAGTCTAAGCTTCTTGGCCACGACAGGTGAGGGCGAGCCGCTGCGAAAGTCGCTGTACGCCGAGCCGAACGGCGGCAACAGATGCGCTTCTCGGCGCGGAATGGGTCCCAATCCGAAAGGAAGACATCCCATGTTTGTCGACACCTACACGACCATCCACTCCATCATCAGCCTGCTCGCTGTGGGACTCGGACTTATCGTGCTTCTCGATTTCTTTGGCGTCCGCATACCTGACTTTATCACCGGCTTGTTTCTGCTCCTGGCCTTCCTCACCAGCGCAACCGGCTTCGGCTTTCCGTTCAATGGCATCTTGCCATCGCATGTCGTTGGCGTCCTCGCGCTCGTCGTGCTGGCCTTTACGGTTTATGCACGCTATGTGGCGCATCTGAACGGCATCTGGCGCAGTGTCTATGTGATCGGGATCGCCGCGAGCGAGTTTTTCCTTGTGTTCGTCGGCGTCGCCCAGGCCTTCGGCAAGATCGCCGCGCTGAACGCACTGGCACCCACCCAATCCGAGCCGCCCTTCGCCATCGCTCAGATCGTCGTGCTGATTATCTTTGTGGTGCTCGGGATCGTGGGCGTCAGGGGCTATCACCCGGCGAGGCTTGGATCGCTCAGCCCGCGTCCGACGCTTCGCTAAGCGGAGCGCAAGTTGCTAGCGACCCGCGCGGCTTACGGGTCGCTGCTGTTTAGGATACCGCTTCGCCGTTACGAGACGAGGGTCGCGTCCATGGTGATCTCGGCGCCCTTGAGCACCTTCGATACCGGGCAATTTGCCTTGGCGGTATTGGCGTGCTGCTCGAAGGTCGCCTGATCGGTGCCCGGGATCTCCGCCTTGACAGTCAGATGAATGGCGTTGATGGCAAAACCGCCGTCAACCTGATTGAGGCTCACCTCGGCAGTCGTTTCGATCCTGTCGGCGGTCAGGCCGGCCTCACCTAGGATAAGCGACAGAGCCATGGAGAAGCAGGCCGCATGCGCTGCGCCGATCAATTCCTCAGGGTTGGTGCCCTTCTGCCCTTCGAAGCGGCTCGCAAAACCGTAAGGCAAAGCATTAAGCGCGCCGCTTTCGGTGGAAATGGTGCCCTTGCCGTCTTTCAGACCACCCTGCCAGACAGCCGATCCATGTTTCTTAATCGTCATTTGCAAACTCCTCAATCAGGTGCACATCTGCGATACGAATGATTGGCGAGATGGCATGCCACCGCCGCGATGTCAAACCGCCCTCACCCGCTGTTGAAAGCCAGTTGGCTTTGATCTGCGTTACTCGGCGGCCTGCGAGACCTCACTCTCCGGCGCCGGTACGGGCTCGCCGCGCGCGAGACCCATCCGACGAGCAAGGCGAGCCGGCACGCCATCGGAAGCGGTGACGCCGCGCGAGAGCACGTAAAAGGTCGGCGTGAAGATCAGGCCAAACAGCGTCACGCCGAGCATGCCAGCAAACACGGCCGTGCCGAGCGACTGGCGCATTTCCGCGCCGGCCCCGCTTGCGAACACCAGCGGTACCACGCCGAGAATAAAGGCCATCGAGGTCATCACGATCGGCCGCAGCCGGGTGCGCGCCGCCTCGACTGCCGCGTCATAGCGCGACTTGCCATTCTCCTCTGCCTGCTTTGCAAATTCGACGATCAGGATGGCGTTCTTCGCCGCCAGACCGACCAGCACGACGAGGCCGATCTCGACCAGGATGTTGCGATCGAGGCCGCGGAAGGTCACACCGATCATCGCGGCGAGAATGCACATCGGCACGATGAGGATGACTGCGAGCGGCAACAGCCAGCTCTCATAGAGTGCGGAGAGCAGCAGGAACACGAATAGCACGCCAAGCCCGAAAGCGATGAAGGCGGTGTTGCCGGCAAGCTTCTCCTGCAGCGCGATCTCGGTCCACTCCCAGCCGAAGCCTGAGGGCAGCTTTTCGGCGGCGATCTTTTCCATCGCGCCGAGGCCCTGGCCGGAGGAGAAGCCGGGCGCAAGCGCGACTTGTACTTCCGCCGCCGGGTAGAGATTGTAGCGAGGCACGCGGTAAGGACCGGTGGTGTCGCGGAAAGTCGCCACCGACCCGAGCGGCACCATCTCGCCCGAGTTGCTGCGAGTCTTCAGGTTCGCGACATCGCGCAGGGACAGTCGATACGGATTGTCGGCCTGTGCGGTCACGCGATAAGTGCGGCCAAGGATGTTGAAGTCGTTGACGAAGGCAGAGCCCATATAGATGGAGAGCGCTTCGAACACCCGGCTGATCGGCACGCCCAGCTGTTCCGCCTTGGTGCGGTCGATGTCGGCGTAGATTTGCGGCGTGCGCGTGTTGAACTGTGTGAACGACTGGGTAAAGCCCGGCGTCTGCATCGCGGTGCCCGCGACGGCCCAGGTCGCCTGCTCCAGCGCCGGCAGGCCACGGCCGGCGCGATCCTGAACATAGCCCTTCAGGCCGCCACCTGTGCCGATGCCGGGAACGGACGGCGGCTCCAGCACGAAGGCGAAGGCTTCGGAAATTCCGAACATTTTCTTGCGGAGTTCACCCAGGATCTGGTCTTTGGTCAGCCCCTCCTTCTCGCGCTCGTCGAAATCTTTCAGCGCAATGAAAATGACCCCGGCATTGGGCGCGTTGGTGAAGGTGCCGCCATCGAAGCCGGCGAACGCGACCGCGTCGCGTACGCCCGGCTGGGTGATGATGAGGTCGCCGGCCTTGCGGATCACCGCGTCGGTGCGGTCGAGCGTCGAGCCCGGCGGCAGGTTGAACACCGCGATGAAATAGGCCCGGTCGAGTTGCGGAATGAGGCCGGTCGGCGTCGATGCCAGATAGCGGTAGGTGATGAAGAGCAGCCCGCCATAGAGCAGGACCATGATCAGGCCGAGGCGCACGAAACGGGCCGTCGCCGCGCCATAGCCCGCCGAGAAGCGCGTGAACACCCAGTTGAAGCCGGCAAAGAACCAGCGGAGCGGAGCGCCCAGCGTATAGAGGATGCCCCGCTGCTCATCATGATTGTGCGGCCGCAGCAGCAGCGCTGCCAGCGCCGGCGAGAGGGTGAGGGAGACGATGCAGGAGATCGCGGTGGAGGCGGCGATGGTGATGGCGAACTGCTTATAGAACGAGCCCTGCAGGCCCGTGATGAAGGCGGTCGGCAGAAACACCGCAATCAGCACCAGCGCGATGGCGATCAGCGCAAAGCCGACCTCGTCCATGGTCTTTCGCGCTGCCTCCCTTGGACTGAGCCCCGCCGCCAGATAGCGCTCGACGTTCTCAACCACGACGATGGCGTCATCGACGACGATGCCGATGGCGAGCACCAGGCCGAACAGCGACAGCGTGTTGAACGAGATGCCGACAGCGGCCATTACCGTAAAGGTGCCGATCAGCGAGACCGGAATGGCGAGGATTGGGATGATGGCTGCACGCCAGGTCTGCAGGAACAGAACCACGACCAGCGCGACCAGCACCACCGCTTCTTCCAGCGTGCGCACCACCGCATCGACCGAGAAGCGGATGAACTCGGTCGGGTTGTAGACCACCGAATAGGTGACGCCCGGCGGGAAGTCGGCCTTGAGCTGGTCCATCTGGTTGATGATGGCGTCTGAGGTGGCCAGCGCATTGGAGCCAGGCCGCTGAAAGATGACGATGGCGGTGGCGATCTTGTTATTCAGATAGGCGTTGATGTTGTAGTCCTGCGCGCCGAGCTCTACCCGGCCGATATCACGCAGCCTTACCACCGCGCCGTCCCCGCCCGTGGCCACCACAATGTCGCCGAACTGCTCGGGAGCCTCGAGTCGCCCGAGCGTCTGCACCGCGAGGGTGAAAGCGCCGGGTGAGGTAGCTGGGGCCTGGTTGATCGAGCCGGCCGCCACCTGCAGATTGGCGGCCTGGAGCGCGGCCACCACATCGCCCGCCGTCAGATTGCGCGCCGCAACCCGGTCGGGATCGAGCCAGATACGCATGGAATAGTCGCGCGCGCCGAACACGCGTACATCGCCGACGCCGTCAACGCGCGCGAGCACGTCCTTCACATAAAGCGTGGCGTAGTTGGAGATATATTGCTGGGTGCGCGAGCCGTCCGGCGAGATCATGTGCACGACCATCATCAGGTCGGGCGAGGCCTTGCGTACCGAGATACCGAGGCGTCGCACCTCCTCCGGCAGGCGCGGCTCCGCGACTGCGACGCGGTTCTGCACCAGCACTTGCGCCTGATCGATGTCGGTGCCCGGCTTGAACACCACGTTGATCGACAGCCCGCCATCGCCCGTCGACTGTGACACGATGTAGAGCATGTCATCAACGCCGTTCACCTCCTGCTCGAGCGGCGCTGCGACGGTCGCCGCGATCACATCGGCCGCGGCGCCGGGATAGGTCGCGACGATGTTGACGGTGGGCGGAGCGATCTCGGGATATTCGGCGATCGGCAGAGCACGCTGGGAGATGAAGCCGATAATGGTGATCAGCACCGCAAGAACGGTCGCAAAGATCGGCCGGTCGATGAAGAAGCGTGAGAACGGCATGGGCTCGCCCCTATCTTCCGAACGTTATCTGGATGCGGTGGTGTTCGGCGCAGGCTGAATCTCGCTAGGCTGCGGATTGACTTTTGCGCCGGGCCGCACCGCCGGATTGGCGAGGCCATTGACGACGACCTGGTCGTCGGGATTGAGGCCCTTCTCGATCACCCGCAGGCCATCGACGATTGTGCCAAGCTTTACCGGGGCGGGCTTGATGACATTGTCAGGTCCGACCATGAATACGATCTTGCTCGCCTGATCCGAAATGACCGCGCCATCGGGCACCAAGAGCGCATCGACCTCGCCGCCGAACAGCTGCAGCCGCCCGAACAGGCCGGGCTGCAGGAGATCGCCCTTGTTCTCAATGATGGCCCGGCCGCGCAGCGTTCCCGAGCGTGTGCTGAGCTGATTGTCGACAAAGTTCATCCTGCCTTCGTGGGTGAACTTGTCTTCATCGGCGAGCTTGATGCGCACCGGATTGTTCACTTCGCGGGAGGAGGCACGCTCGCCGGACATGTAGAGGCGCGCGTAACGCAGGAAATCGGATTCGGAGATGTCAAAGACGAAATGGATCGGGTCCTGCGAAACGATGGTGGAGAGCAGTGTTGTCGTGGCGGCCTGTCCGCCGGCGATCAGATTGCCAACATCCACCTTCCGGTCCGAGATGCGCCCGGCGATCGGGGCACGGACCTCGGTCCATTCCAGATTGAGCTCCGCTGTACGCACTGCGGTCTGTGCCGCCTGAAGCTGTGCCTGCGTGGTCGAGAGGGTCTGCTTGCGCTGATCGAACACCTGATCGCTGATCGCACCGGTCCTGGCCAGCGGCTCGGCACGCTGCAGATCGGTCGAGGCGAACTGAACCAATGCCTGCGTGCGCGCAACCTCGGCCTTGGCGCTGTCGACGGCCAGCGTATAAGGCCGCTGATCAAGGGTGAAAAGGAGGTCGCCTTCCTTGACGATCTGACCGTCCTTGAAATGGATCTTCTCGATGAATCCGGAAACGCGGGCCCGCACTTCCACCGTATTCACCGCCTCGAACCGACCTGAATACTCGTCCCAGCGGGTGATCCGTTTGGCAAGGGGCTTGGCGACCGCCACCGGAATAGCCTGCGGCGCTTGGGCCTCAGCCGGGATCGGTGTGCCGAAAAGGATAATGCCGATTACGGGCCAGAGGGCTGACGATCTCATGCAATCTCCCCATTCGAACCGATATGCACGCAGGGTCCGCGCCGGCCGACGATGCCCAGCCCGGGAGCCCGAAAGTAGCACAGCCTGCACTTTCGTAAACGGGATGAATTGTACGTTATCGTCTTATTTTGCGCCCAACGCACGGAGTTACCCGCTGAAATTCCGGCGGCAAGCGGAGCGATCGCACATCAAACGGCGGTGAAAGCGGCGTTCTGGCGTGACCCGCGGCTGCCCTCTCCCGAAAAAGGAGAGGGCATATGAGACATCGCGTTATTGCAGGAATTTTCGGCGTTGCGGGCGGCGCCCGTCATGCACGCCGCGGCTGCTCAGTCGACGGCTTTGCGCGTTGCCTCATAGAGGAACCAGATGCGCTTTTCCGTCTCGTCAATCCAGTTCTCAAGCAGGCTCGCGCTGGCTACATCGCCGTGCTCGTCGCATACCTCATGGGTTTCACGCATGAACTGCGCAAGCTGCATATTGTCTTCGCGCAGCTCGGCCAGCATGTCCTGCGGCGTCACGTAATCGGCATCATTGTCCGAAATCCGCTGCAGCCTTGCGATATGCCCAATCGAGCGCAGCGTCGTGCCGCCGACCTTGCGTGCGCGCTCGGCCATGTCGTCGGTCATCTCGAAAATCTCGTCCCCCTGCTCATCGAGCAACAGGTGATAATCGCGGAAGTGCGGCCCGGACATATGCCAGTGAAAATTCTTGGTCTTCAGATAGAGCGCATAGGTGTCCGCAAGCAGAGTGGTAAGGGCGGCGGCGATATCCTTCGTCGCGTTCTCTCCCAGAGCTGTCGGCGTCTTCAGCGGTGCGGTCTGTCTTGACTTTGCATCATCTGCCATGAGCTATTCCTTTCCTCGCGCGGGTGGAATGGGGCGGTTCTGTCCTTCACAATAGGATCTCGGCCGCGATCTGGCGCCCACTCGCGGCAGTACACTTTACTCCGCTGAGCCCGCGAGCCCTTGACTAAATTGACGCTGATTTGCTCCGCATAGCCGTAATCAGCCGCCGAACACGGCGGCGGCGGGTTGGTTCCGTCGCTGAGGCGCGTCTCGGGCCCGCTATTGCGGGGCGCTATGCGTGAGATCTGCCGTGATGCGAGCGGCCTGGCGTCTGGATCTCAGATCCGGCGCCAGCTTGCCAAAGGTCCGCCTTTGCGGAACAAGAAGTTCAGGGGCGGCAGTACCGCCATAGATGGCCAGCGGCGCAAAGCGAAAGCGAGCAGATTGGCGGCATCGCGCCTGTGTCCTGAGATGAAGCTGCGCAGCGCCCACCAATAGGCGCGCTCGGCAAGGTAACGGCCAGCCAGCCAGCGCAGGCGCTGGGCAGCCGGCAGCTGCCCGCCCTCGTGGGCGAAGAAGCTCTCGAATGCTGCCTGTCGCTGCGCCAGGTCATGGGACCGGGTTTGGTGATGGACGTCGGCCATATTCGCACCGTGGAGCCGACGCATGCCTTGAACAGAATCGGTGATCGCGACACGGCCATGAGCGGCGAGCCGCAGCATCATCTCCAGGTCATCGGTAAACGGCAAGGAGGGACGGTAATGGCCGACAGCCTTCTGTACCTTCGTGCGAACCAGCATCGACGCTGTGGCCACCGGATTGGTGCAGCGATCCTCGATGAAGCACTCTCCGGATAGAATACGCCACCGTCCCGGTGTGCCATGGTCGGCGAGGGCGGGAAGTGCGGCGCCGTCCCGGAATTCGATGTCGCGGCCGAAGGCGAAGCTGATGGAGGGGTCTTGTTCCATGATCGTCTGCGCCCGCCGCAGCGCGCCTGGTGCAAACAGATCGTCGGCGCACAGGATGGCGAAGTAGTCGGCCTCGGCCCAGTCGACGGCGGCGTTATATGAGGTTTGCGCGCCGAGATTGACCGGGCGTGCGATCACCTCAATGCGCGAATCACTTGCCGAAAGCTCAGAGGCGACCGCAACGCTGTCGTCGGTCGAGGCATTGTCGATAATGAGAATACGCAGATCGCCAATGCCCTGAGAGAGGACGCTGCCGACGCATTGCTTGAGAAAGCGCCCGTAATTGTAACAAGGAATGACAACATCGACGCTCGGCACAACAAGCCTCACTCAAATTGGGGAAAGGAAAGTCACGCGGCAAACGACCGCTACCGATCCTGATCGTCAGACCAGCACAAATTGCGCCTTTCGCATCACAAAGCCTTCCGCATAGCCCGCGGCCGCGCGGCATTCCATACCGCGCAACCGAGCGAGGCCGCGGAACGTTTGATCATCGAACCAATCCTTCGAACGCTGCGTCGCGAAGTGCTCCATCAAGAGCGCGATCTTGCAGTCGAGCGCCGCAGCGCCAAGCGGCACATAGAGGTTGGGCTGGCCGAGATCGCCATCCCATTTGGGAATCTCATATTCGAGGATCTGGTGGTTGCGGAAACTGTTCCAGGTCAGCTTTGCCACCTCGCGGTGATCCTGGTGGGCGTCCTCGCGGCGATGGGTGAAAATGAGGTCGGGATCGATGCGCTTACGCAGCCCCTCGAACCAGTCTTTCACCCTGGCGCCTTCGGCGGGGAAATAGCCGTCGCGAAACGTCTCCAACTCGATGCGCGAGGAGGCCACGCCGGTCAGGAAAGCCGTCGCCGAGGCCTCAGCCTCCGCAGTGCGCGGACCGTTCGTGCTCAGCACGCACCAATGCACGTGAAGTTCGATGCCCGAGGCGATCCATTCGAGGATTGCCCCGCCCGCACCGATCTCAATATCGTCGGAATGGGCGCCGAGGCACAGCAGCTGGACAGGCTTGCCGGAGGGGATCAGGCCGAGCGATCTCATGCGCCGCGTACCAGCTTCTGAGGCAGGGCCGGGCCGTCATGCTCCCGCCGCCAGGGCATATGACCCTTCTCGACCATATCCTCGAGCATCTGCCGGTCGCGCAATGTGTCCATCGAGCGCCAGAAGCCGTCATGCTTGAAGGCCATCAGCTGGTCGTCCTTGATCAGCCGCTCGAAGGGTTTGAGCACCAGCTCTTCGCCCGGCTGCATGTAGTCGAAGATCTGCGGCTTGAAGAGGAAATAGCCGCCATTGATCCAGATCTCGGAGGTGTCGGAGGAGCGGAACTCATTGACCTTGCCATCCTCGGCCATATCAACGAGGTGGTAAGTCAGGGGTGGACGCACGGCCAGGAAACAGGCGATCTTGCCGCTTTTCTTGAAGCGCTCGATCATCTCATCGAGATTGACGTCGGTCACGCCGTCACTGTAGTTGGCCATGAACATCTCCTCGTTCATGACATGGTTACGCACCGCCCAGAGCCGCTCGCCGATATTGCGCCAGGTGCCGGTGTCGATCAGTGAGATGCGCCAGTCTTCCTCCAGCTCACCGAGCATCTGCACGTTCTCGCCATAGGAGGAGACCACGCAGTCGGCATAGATCTGCGGCTTATAATTGAGGAAGAACTCCTTGATAATGTTCGCCTTGTAGCCGAGGCACAGCACGAAGTCGCGGTGGCCGTACTGCGCGTAGTACTGCATGATGTGCCACATGATCGGCTGATGGCCGACCGGGATCATCGGCTTCGGGATCGACTTCGGAATATTCGCGGATGCGCGTGCCGAGACCGCCGCAGAACAGAACGACTTTCATCAGGGCTACTCCTTCGGCTCGATGACGGTGACTTCCGGGATCGGCACCACGAACTTGCCGCCCCAGGCGCCGATATGGCGCATCTGCTGGGTGATCTCGGCTTTGAGATTCCAGGGCAGGATCAGCACATAATCGGGCTTGGCCTGATCGATCGCCTCGGGCGGCAGGATCGGGATGTGCATGCCCGGCGTATAGAGGCCGTGCTTGTAGGGATTGCGGTCGACGGTGAAGTCGAGGAAATCAGTGCCGATGCCGCAATAGTTGAGCAGGGTGTTACCCTTTCCCGGCGCGCCATAGCCAACGATGGTCTTGCCCTCGGCTTTGGCCTCGATCAGGAAAGTGAGCAGCTTGTGCTTGGTCGCGCGGACCTTCTCCTGGAAGGTCGCGTAGGAGGCGATGTCATTGAAGCCGAGCGCCTCTTCGCGGGCGATGAGGGCTGCGACAGCCGGAGCTGCCTCGTGCTTTGAGTCCTTATGGGCGAGATAGACTTTGAGCGAGCCGCCATGAGTTGGCAACTCGTCGACATCGATCACCTTAAGGCCGTGGCGCGCGGCGAGATGGCCGACGGTGATCAGCGAGAGATACGAGAAGTGCTCGTGATAGATGGTGTCGAACTGGTTCTCGGCGATCAGCCGTTCCAGATGCGGGAATTCGACGGTGATCACGCCTTCCGGCTTGAGCAGAAGCCGCATGCCGCCGACGAAATCGTTCACGTCCGGCACGTGCGCCAGAACGTTGTTGCCGATGATGAGATCGGCCTTGCGCCCTTCACTGGCGAGGCGGTCGGCGAGGTCGACGCCGAAGAATTCCGTGACCGTCTCAATGCCCTTCTCGATAGCGACCTTCGCCACATTGCGCGCGGGCTCGATGCCGAGCACCGGCACGCCGAGCGGAAGCGAAATGCTGCAGGAGATAGCCGTCATTGCAGGCCAGCTCGACGGCGAGGCTGTCGGCGCCGAGATTCAAGCCGCTTGGCGATCATCTGGCAATAGCGCCTCGCGTGATCGACCCAGCTCGTCGAAAAGGATGAGAAATAAGCATATTCCCGGAAGATGTGTTCCGGGCTCACATATTCGCGCAGCTGGACGAGAAAGCACTCCTCGCAAACCAGCACATGCAGCGGGAAATAGGGCTCGGCCGCGTCGAGCTGCTCGCCCTTGAGGAAGCTTTCGCACAAAGGCGACATCCCCAGATCGACGAAGCTGTGCCGCAATGGGCTGGCGCACAGGCGACAATGCGGCACACGCTCGGACTGAATGGCCGAGGTTAAGCTCAGATTTTGAACATTCATGGTTTTGTCTTCTGAAAGAGCACGATGACTGAATGCATTTTATGGAAATTACGCAAATGAGATAGTCAGTTATGAGCTTAATCTTAATGTAAAGGAGAAGTTACATAATGTGTTCAAGGAGCATCATGACTTTTAAACTGCTCGTACACAGGAGGTCACAGACAACTTGTGTCTGCTTTGCTTCATTATATTGAATAGAATTTTACACAAATTGTTTGATGCGGCGGGAGGTAGGACCGTGGCCGGCCTACTCGCTTTGCCGCGCCGCGATGAGGAGGCCGTGCTCCTGCAAATGGCGAGCGGTCTCGGCGATGACCCGGAAGGGGAGATTTGCACGCTCGGCGATATCGAGCAGCGAATGTGCGCCGTCGGACAGGTTCAGGGTCCAGAGCATGGCCATGTTCTTTGCCGGCGCATCCTTGTCTCCGCCAAGCGCCGCATAGAGACCACGCCGGCCAAGCTGCGGCTCGCCATAGGGCTGGCTATTGCGGAACACGGCGTCGTTCTCCAGGACCTCGATCGCGCGGGTGATGATCCGATAAGAGGCGGCAAGGTGCTCAGGGCGGATGAAATCCAGGTTGTCGCCGCTGGTGTGATATTCGGGAAAAGTGCCAAACTGGCTGCGTTGCAGGAGGCCAACCGGTAGGTCAAAGCCCGGCGAGCAGAACTGCCGCTCATCGTAACCATAGGGAAAGAAATCGATGACAGCGGCGTCCGGTGCCTCGTGACGAAGCACATGCGCCATCACCCGGTCGATCATCGCCGTGCCGCGGCGGCTCTTCTTGTAAGTGGGGCCGCCACCATCGCCGAGGCAGGACACGACCAAACCATGCTTGATGCGGCCAGCCCTCTCGCGATTACGGGCAAGCCAGGTAATGGCGCCGATGGTGCCAGGTGCGAACAGAACCCGGTAGCTGAGCCGCGTCTTCTGGCGTGACAGCCGCGCGGCGAGATGCGTCAGAATTGCCAGCCCCGAGCAATTGTCGTTGGCGAGCGCGGGGTGGCAGATATGGGCGCTGAGCAGCACCTCATCTTCGCTCTCGCCGGGGTGGAGATACTCGCCGTAGGTCAGCGATCCCTCCGTCAGGCTGGAGTCGATCACCACGTCATATTCGCCCTCGGGAAGGGCTTCAGCCTCACGATGCGCCATGCAAAAGCCCCAGGCCTCCTTGTAATAGGAGGTGCGGTAGGGGATCAGATCGGGCTGGTCCGGCAGGGTAAAGATGTGCGGTTTCAGCGCGGCGAGGCTCATCCGGGCGCGGACCGGAACGCTGTAGTTCAGCACATGCAGATTGGAGCGGCGGAAATCGACCACGCGCTCACCGGCGCTATTGGCGATATAGGCATCGCGGATGTTCCACTCGCGGGGCACGGTCCAGTCGAGCACCGGCGTTCCGCTCGGCACCTCATGCACGGTGAGATCGAGATGTCCCGACAGGCGGCGCAGCGTCTCGCGCACGCCGTCGCCGGTGATGCTGCGGCAGATGGGATAGATGTCCGCCGCAAGCCGATAGATCTCCTCGCCGATCGAGGCACTGGCGAGCATGAGCGCGCCGCCCCGCTTACGCTGCCGTGAGGTCCGGCTCCGCGACGCGGCGCAGGTCGTCTCCGAGCGCGCCTTCGGCGAGCAGCTTCTTGATATGGCTGATGCGTTGGTAACGTGGCCCCTCGAACTCCTCCAGCGTCAGCTTCGACTGGCGATAGGCGGCGTATAGCTGCTCGGCGCCGCGCTCTCGCGTCCCACTCCGGCTTGAAGGCCGGCAGCCGCTCGGCGATCTTGGCGAAGCTCACCCGATAGGAGCGCTTGTCCGGCCCGGCGTCGGGCGCAAGCTCGAGCTGACATCCGGGAACCACCTCGGCGACAATCTCGGCCAACTCGCGGATGCGGTAATTATGCTGGGTCTGTCCGACATTGAAGGCTTCGGCGAACACCGCCTCAGTCGGAGCTTCGAGCGCGGCGATGAAGGCCCGCGAGATATCCTCGATATGCACGATTGGGCGCCACGGGCTGCCGTCGGACTTCAGATAAATGCGGCCGGTGGTCAGCGCCCAGGCCGTCGAGATTGTTGAGCACGATGTCGAAGCGCATGCGCGGCGACACACCATAGGCGGTCGCTGGCCGCAGAAAAACCGGGCAGAAGCTGTCATCGGCAAGCATAGCGATGTCGCGCTCGGCCATGACCTTCGACTCGCCATAGGGGGTGACCGGGTTCAAGGGGCTGGTCTCGACCATCATGTCCTCGCCTGCCGAGCCGTAATTTGAGCAGGAGGAGGCGAGGAGGAAGCGCTTCACGCCTGCCGTCTTTGCGACGCGCGCCGCATGCACGCTGCCGCGATGATTGATGCTGAACGTTACGTCCGGATTGAGATTGCCGAGCGGGTCATTGGACAGCGCGGCAAGGTGAATGACGGCGTCGATGCCGGCGAGGTCGCCTTCGGTTAAGTCGCGCACGTCCTTCTTAAGCCCCGGCACCGACTTGATAGCGCCGCCAGCCTCGAAGGTGCAGCGCGCATAGAGATCGCTGTCGCAGCCTATCATCTCATGTCCCGCTTGGCGCAGCATGGGGACCATGACGGTGCCGATATAGCCAAGGTGACCGGTCACGAGCACTTTCATAAGGCAAACCTTTCGCGAGACATTGCAGAGCGGTGCAGCAATGTTTTATAAACCCAGGGTTTAGAATGAAGGCAAGCGCAACCTTACGTTAATCATATGATTAGGTAAATATCCGTAAGATTTTGCGTCCAAGTACCGACGCATGAAATAATACGAGAAGGCATTCCCGCGCGAGCGGGAGAGAATACCGCTTTTCATCTCAGTGACGGTGGTGAAAAACGATTGCAGCTAGTTCCCCGCATACCCGGTGGAAGCTTGGGTAGGGTCCGCAGTTATGCGGGGAATTTTAACCGTTTTTGCCGCCTAGCTGATTTCAGCCTTTCTTTTCAAAGAAGGGCACCCGTATTGCTAAGCAGGCCGGGCTCCCCCTGTCGGGGTGAGCCTCAGGGGCTAGGCGAGAGTTGTTAAGAGTTGAGGGCGATGCTTCATAGTACACAACGTCCCCGTTTGCCGCTCGATGCGGAGGCCGGCCTTCCAGCTGAGCCGGACTATGTGAGTTTCATCGATATCTCGCGCTTTCTCCGGCGCCATTTCCTCCTGATCTTCAGCTGCTTTGCCTTCGCCGCTGCGATTGCGATCTTCTTCGTCTACACGGCCGAGCACAAATTCACAGCCCGGGCGCAGATCCTTATCGATCCGAGCGCCACTCTGCTCGTCCGCGATGCCGCGGGAGGTCCGGAGCGCTCGCTCGATACGGCGCAGGTCGAAGGACAGATCGCCGTGCTGCGGTCGGAGTCGCTCGCCTATTACGTGATCGGCCAACTTAATCTCACTGACGACCCCGAGTTTCGCGCGCCGCCGCAGTCCTACAAGGACCGCATGATCGGCCGCATCAAGGAGCTGATTAACTATGGGGGCGAGACCGCCGGGCGCGTTGAGCAGGAGGAAACTGAGGATACGGACTATGCTAGGCTGCGCACGGCGCTCGATGTGTTCCTCGGCAATCTCGATGTGCGGCGCGTCGGCCTGTCCTATGCCATTGACATCTCCTATACCTCCCTCGATCCGAACAAGGCGGCCAAGATCGCCAATGAGGTGGCGAACGCCTATATCCAGGATCAGCTGAAGGCAACCTCGCAAGCCGCCCGCAAGAGCAGTGAATGGCTCGAGGCACGTCTCACGCAACTGCGCGAGCAACTCAACGCCGCCGCCCGGCAGCTCGAGCTGTTCAAGACCGGGCGCGCGCCCAGCATTCAAAGCGATGTCCAGGTACCGCCGGCCACACCTTCCCAGCCCGGCACAGCGTCCGATGTTGCGCCGCAAGGCGATAGCGATAGCGCTGGCGCCAAGCAGCCTGCAGCTCAGGCGGGAGATCCAGCCTTCGCCCGTGGTCAGCTCACCCTTGCCGAGCTGGAATCGACGACCGAGAGCTACCGGAAGATCTATGAGGCCTATCAGCAGGCCTTCACCCAGGCCGTGCAGCGCCAGTCTTTCCCGGTCTCCAACGCACGCGTCATCACCAGCGCTACCCGTCCGCTAAGCAAGAGCTCACCGCGTGGGCGGCTGATTCTTGCCTTCGCAGCCCTGGCCGGTACGCTGATCGGTATTGGCCTCGCCTTCATTCGGCAAAGCCTGGACAATACGGTGCGGTCCGCCAGACAGATCCGTACAAAAATCGGCCTGCCCTGTCTCGCCCTGATGCCGCGGCTCGGTAGGCCCAGCCGCTTTTTCCCTTCGCTCACCCGCTCCTACGTCCCGCTGCCGCCGCCATCCAGGGCACCGAAGGCGGCAAGCCCCGCGGCGGCCATCACCTCTGCGCTGCCGGCCGAGTACAATTTCCGCATCGCCATCGATGTGCCGTTCTCGCCTTTCAGCAATGCGCTGAAGACGCTGCGCACCGGGATCGCCCATGCCGACCCTCGCCATACGATGCGATGCATCGGCATCACCTCGGCCATGCCGCGCGAAGGCAAGAGCATGGTCGCAGGCAATCTGGCAACGCTCTATGCCCTGTCCTCCGGGCGCACACTCATCATTGACGCCGACATCCACAATTCCACCGCCAGCCGGTATTTCGCGCCGCGAGTCACCGCCGGTCTGCTCGAAGTGGTGACCGGGATCGCCGATCTGGACAGGGCGCTCATCAAGGGCTCCGGCTTTGTGCCGGACGTTCTGCCGATCGCGGTCAAGGAAGCCGCGCCGGTTTCTTATGAGCAGCTCACCTCGGAGAAGATGCAGGCGCTTCTCAATTCGCTGCGCACGCAGTACGACATGATCGTCGTCGACTTGCCTCCGGTCAATCCGGTGGTCGACGGCGTGTCGATCGCGGCGCTGCTAGATGGGGTGGTCGTTGTCGCCGAATGGGGCCGGACGCCGCTCGAGCTGCTCGCGGAAGTCACCGCCACACTGAATACCGCCCAGGCCAATGTGCTGGGCGTCGTCATCACCAAGGCCGACCCGTCCGCCGCCACCATCCGCTGGCGGAAAGATTGGGGCTATGGCTACTATCCAATGGCCGAGACCGGACGCTCCCGTCCGCCTGTCCGGCGATAAGGGGTGCAGCAGGCGGCGAGGATTCCGCCGATTCGCTAGGCGATCTCGATCTCGCCGTCGACCTCGTGCCGAAGCGGAGTATCCTCGGCCGTCAGGACCATCTTCACCTTCAGCTTGCTCTTGCCGCCGACGCCATGCTCGCGCACCAGCCGCTCGATCTCCTGCTGGGAGGTGACCCCAACCTGCTTTAGAAACTTGCGCATCGACATATTGAACTTGTCATCGTCCATATTTTTCTCCGATTTGAACGTTTTAGAGCGAAGCAGAGCGTCGGCGAATTGAAAACCGGCAGGGGTCTGCTACATCTATGGCTTACGGCTTACAACAAATGAATCGCCAGAAGTAGGGTCGTCGGTCAGTTATGCAGGAAACGCAGATATCCCGGACGCCGGAAGAGCGCGCGTTCTCGTTGCCGCCGATGGTTGATCCTTTTGGGCGCACGGTAAACTACCTGCGCGTCTCGGTGACCGACCGCTGCGACTTCCGCTGTGTCTATTGCATGGCAGAGAACATGACGTTCCTGCCAAAAAAGGACCTGCTGTCCCTGGAGGAGCTGGACCGGCTCTGCACCGTCTTCATCGAGAAGGGCGTAAAGAAGCTGCGGCTGACCGGCGGTGAGCCCCTGGTGCGCAAAAACATCCTCTGGCTGATCCGGTCGCTAGGCCGGCATCTCCAAAGCGGCGCGCTCGAGGAGCTGACGCTCACCACCAATGGCAGCCAGCTCCCACGCTACGCAAACGAACTCTATGATTGCGGCATGCGGCGCATCAACATCTCGCTCGATACGCTCGACGCTGCACGCTTCAAGGCGATCACCCGTTGGGGCGATTTCAGTCAGGTGATGGCGGGGATCGACGCGGCGCTAAAGGCCGGCCTCGCCGTCAAGATCAACACTGTCGCGCTCAAAGGCGTGAATGAGGACGAGCTCGAGGCCATTATGCAGTGGGCGCATGGCCGGGGCATGGATCTGACCTTCATCGAGACAATGCCGCTCGGCGATATTGACGGCGACCGCACCGACCAGTATCTGCCGCTTTCGATCGTCCGCGCGAGGCTGCTCGACCGCTGGAGCCTTGAGGATATCCCCTATAAGACCGGCGGTCCCGCGCGCTACGTGCGGGTCAAGGAGAGCGGCGGCCGGCTCGGCTTCATCACGCCGCTCACCCATAATTTCTGCGAAAGCTGCAACCGCGTGCGTATCACCTGCACCGGTACGCTGTATATGTGTCTCGGTCAGGACGACGCCGCCGACCTGCGGACGCCGCTGCGCATGAGTGAGGGCAATGCCGCGCTCGAGGCGGCAATCGACGAGGCCATTTCACGCAAGCCGAAGGGGCATGACTTCGTCATTGACCGACGCTTCAACAAGCCGGCCGTCGCCCGGCACATGAGTGTCACCGGCGGATAGCCGGCGGCGCAGGCCCGCGCGATCGGTAAAATGTTTTTAACCATTAGCGCCGGAAACGAAATTTCCATAAATTTGTCTCGCCGCAGCTAACCTAATCTCCAGCCGCACCGGTCAGCTTTGAACCCACTTCATCTCAGGAGTGGTTATGGCATCGGTGACAACCGTCGGCGCGACCGGCAACAAGGACATTGACGGTCTTCTATCGGGCTATAAGTGGAGCGGCACACTCTCCTACTCCTTCCCCGACCAGGCGAGTGACTATTCCGGCGGCTACGGCTATGGCGAGCCGACCGCAGCCGGATTTGCGCAGATCTCCGCCACGCAACAGGCGGTTGCCCACAAGATCATGGCGCAGGTGGAGCAGTTCACCAATCTGAACATCGACTTTGCCGGGACCAATGGCGCCGACATCCGACTTGCGCAGTCAAGCGAGGCCAACCCCACCGCCTACGCTTATTATCCAGGGAGCAATGAAGGCGGCGACGTTTGGTTCGGCACCTCCTATAACTACCGAAACCCGAAACTCGGCGACTATTATTATTTGACCCACGTCCACGAGATCGGTCATGCCCTCGGTCTGAAGCACAGCCAGGAGACCGGAGGGCCGGGCAATACGGCCGTTCCCACTGCGCACGACGCACTCGAATACACGGTAATGAGCTATCGCAGCTTTGTCGGCGGGCCGACCACCGGTTACACCAACGAGACTTATGGTTATCCCACCACTTATATGATGAACGACATCCGCGCCCTGCAGGAAATGTATGGCGCAAACTTCACCACTAATAGCGGCAACACCGTCTATTCCTGGAGCCCCTCGACGGGTGAGTTCTTCATCGACGGCGCAGGACAAGGCCAGCCCGGCGGCTCCGGTGCTTCCGCGTCCGCCAATGTCGTCTTCATGACGGTATGGGATGGCGGCGGCAACGACACCTATGATTTCTCGAACTACACCAGCGCCCTGACCGTCAATCTGAACCCCGGCGCCTATTCCCTCACTTCGGCGACGCAGCTTGCCTATCTCGGTGGCAGCCAGTCGGCGCATGGCAACGTTTACAACGCCTACCTCTACAATAACGACGCGCGCTCCTACATCGAGAACGCTATCGGTGGCAGCGGCAACGACAGGCTGATCGGCAATGCCGCCGACAACCGGCTTGATGGCGGCGCGGGAAATGACACGCTGACCGGGGGCGCGGGCGGCGACACCTTTGTATTCCACTCCGGCTATGGCGCTGACATCGTCACCGATTACAGCGTCGGCTTCGACCATATCGATTTTACGGGCTTTGCTGGGTTTGATAGCCTTTTTGATATTCTAGCGGTCGCCAGCCAGATGGGGGCGAATGCAATCTTCAATTTCGGCCTCAGCCTATCGCTCACTCTGCAGAATGTGACACTCGGCGCGCTTTCGATCGCCGACTTCATTTTCGATTCCGCTAGCTCGGGCAGCCCAGACGAAGCACCGACGGCAATCTCGCTTGCCGGCATGACGGTCGATGAGAACCATGCGGGTGCGATTGTCGGCGGCATCTCAGTCACCGATCCGGACGACACCGCGTTCTCCTTCCTTGTCAGCGATGACCGTTTCGAGGTGAGCGGAGGACCGGGCGCGTACATGCTGAAGCTGGTTTCCGGCGTCGCGCTCGATTATGAGACGGAGCCCACCGTCAACCTCAGCGTGATCGCCACCGATGGCGACGGGCTCTCGGTCACCGACGATTTTGCGCTGTTCGTCAATGACCTTCCCGGCGCGACGATCACCGGCACGAACGCGCGCGATATCATCGACGGAACCCGGACCGTGCACGGCGGCCTCCTGGCCACGAACGACGCCGATATCATTCATGCTGGCAATGGCAATGACACGGTGTCGGCGCTGGGCGGCAACGACCTTATCGATGGCGGCTCGGGCAATGACATCCTTTATGGCGATGCCGGCGATGACCGAATTATCGGCGGGGTCGGAGCCGACCGGCTCTACGGCGGGGACGGCAATGATGTGTTCGCCATCGGCGGCGGCGAGGGTCTGTCCGATACCATCAGCGGCGGCGCCGGGAGCGACACTATCGAGGTTACCGGCACGACCTATGTGATGCTCTCCCGTTTTTCCGCCATGAACTCCTCCATCGAGATATGGGACGGCAATGACCAGTTCGTGCTCGGTACATCGGGCAACGACGTTCTCGATTTCAGCGGCCTGCAATCGATCTCAGGCGTCACCTATATCGACGGAGCGGGAGGCAACGACTCGCTCGGCGGCACAGCCGACGCCGACGATTTACGTGGCGGCAGCGGCAAGGACACGATCTACGGTCATGAAGGGAATGACCGGCTGAATGGTGGGGCTGGCGTCGATACGCTCGACGGTGGCGACGGCGACGATACTTTCACGTTCGGCGCCGCGGAAGCCAACGGCGACGTGATGCGCGGCGGCGCCGGCTTCGACACCATCGAGATCGCCGGTGCGCCGAGTGTCACCCTCGCCCGCTTCGACGCGCTGGCTCAATCCATCGAGGCCTGGCACGGCAACGATGCCGGCGTGCGCGGCACCAGTGCCGCCGATGTGCTGGATTTCAGCGGTCTCATCGACGTTTCGCGTCTAGGCATCGTCGATGGCGGTAACGGCAACGACAGGCTGGTGGGCACCTACGCTGCGGACGATCTGCGCGGCAGCGGCGGCAATGATGTCCTGATTGGCGGGCTGGGCGACGATTTACTTCACGGCGGCGCGGGAAACGACCGCTTTGTGTTTGACGCCGGTTTCGGGCATGACGTCATTGCTGATTTCGCTGCAGGACCGCAAACCAGCGACGTGATCGCGCTGAGCGGTACGCTGCTTTCCAGCTTCAGCGGCGTTCTCGCTGCGAGCCACCAGGAGGGCGCCGATGTGGTCATTGACATGGGCGCCGATAGCCTGACGCTGCAGCACATCCTGCTCAGCAATCTTCACGCGAATGACTTTGCCTTCTTCTGAGACCACTCCTTTGTTGAGGCTGGCTTTTATGGCCAGCCTTCGGCGAGCCGCAACGCAGAAGCGGCAAATTGTCTTTTCTCCTCGCGGCTCAATGTCATCTGCAGCGAGGCTCATTTTCAACTGGCCTTGCCGACCCGGGCCAGCGCATTATAGGACAAGGCTTGCGCCCATTTCGTGAGCAGCTTCGGCCGCAGTGTGGAGGTCGCTTCGTGATAAGCTTGCTATTCGGCAAGAGACCGGTGCGGAACGTGGCGCTTCGACTGCGGGCGAACTACAGTCTGATCTGGACGGCGATAAGCATTCGCCCGCTCCACCCATGGCTAGGGAAGGCTTAGATGAAGATTTGCATTTACGGTGCGGGTGCCATAGGCGGCTATATGGGTGCGCTGCTGAAGGACAGTGGCGCGGATATTTCGCTTGTCGCACGCGGCCCGCACCTCGCAGCGATCAAGGAAAACGGCATCAAACTGGTGACGGATGACGGCGAGAAAGTTGCGCGCATGCCGGCCACGGATAACCCGGCAGAGCTTGGTCCCCAGGACTATGTCATCATAGCGCTGAAAGCGCATCAGGCCTGGGAAACCGCCGAGCAGATGAAGCCGCTGCTCGGGGCCAACACCGCGGTCGTTACCGCACAGAACGGCGTGCCCTGGTGGTATTTTTACGGCCTTCCTGGTCAGTATGAGAATCTCCGGCTCGAGAGCGTCGATCCGGGCGACCGGCAATGGCGTGCCATCGGCCCCGAGCGCGTCATCGGCTGCACGGTCTATCCGGCGACCGAGGTGGTTGCGCCAGGCGTGATCAAGCACGTCTATGGCAACGCCTTCGGCTTGGGCGAGCCGAACCGCAAGGAGACCGAGCGGCTGAAGGCGCTGGCCAATGTTTTCGAAAAAGCGGGGCTCAAGCCGCGCATCTACCCGGAAATCCGCAACGATATCTGGCTGAAACTGTGGGGTAATCTCTGCTTCAACCCGATCTCGGCGCTGACGCGCGCCACGTTGGATGTGATTGCGACCGACCCGGGCACGCGGATGGTTGCGCGCAACATGATGGTGGAGGCCGAGCGCATCGGCCGGCGGCTAGGCGTACATTTCCGGGTGGATATCGAGCGGCGCATCAATGGCGCTGCCGGGGTCGGCGCGCACCGCACTTCGATGCTGCAGGACGTCGACAAAGGCCGGCTGCTTGAGCTCGACGCGCTCCTCGGCGCAGTGCAGGAGATGGGCCGGATCGTCGATCTCGATACGCCCTATATCGATACGGTTCTGGCCCTGACCCAGCAAATGGGCCGCATTGCCGGCGTCTATCCCACCTTCCCGGAATCGGCGACCAAGACCGACGCGGAGACCACCGTCGTCGACTGAAACAGCAGCGGGGGCATTTCTGCCCCCGTGCCTACCCACGGGCAAAGCGAGGCGGTTCTTAAATTGACGGGCTGCGCCTCGACAGTCCGGTAACCCATCCCGTGAAGGTAAGCTGAACGCCCGCGAGCAGGAGCAGGCCGAAACCGATCCGCACGGCCGCAACGGAGGTTTGCGCACCGAGGCGCTCGACAATTTGCGGGGCGGCCAGCAGCACCACACCGCGAAGCGCGAGAAACCAGCCAAACAGCGATATCAGGACTGCCGACACGCTCGACCAGTATTGATGGTGTGCGATGATCAGCAACCCGCCAAATACCAAGAAGCCACCCGTTATCCAGACGAGCGCCTCATTCTGGAAGAATGCCGTGAGCAGGTGCCCCATATCCGGGGCCCGTAGGGAAAGCGTCCCGGGTACAATAACGAGAAAAGGCCCGATAACCCGTGCGAATGCTCGGGTCCGGACCTTTGCTTCGGGCGTTGCCGGCATCCATGCCTCCATCGCCCTTCTGAGGCGGTGTTAATACCCGAGCGCGGCCTCCAGCGGGCCCTTGGGCAGGGGCGTGAGGAACCAGACCTCGAACATCATGAATAGGAAGAAGCTCACCGCGAGGCCGACTGCGAGCGCGATATAGCTCTTGTAGCCGCCGAACCACCACATGAACAGCGCGATATAGACAGCCGAAGCCACATAGATTCCGACGAACTGAATGGCGAGGATATAGCATGCCAAAGGTATCAGAACCTGCAGCACCTTTATGATGGCCGTCGTGGAAACGAAAGTCTCCTGCCCCGCTTCTTTGTCGGCAAAGGCCTGGAACAGATTGATCACGCTGGAGAGCGCCATAATCATCGCGATGTAGAACGGGAAATACCCCGCCGCCGGGCCATCGAAATTCCAGCTGATGCCGAGACGCAGCGCATCGGTGACGACAATGGCGCTAACCGTCAAGAAGAAGATGGCTGTGACGATCTCCATCGTTTGATTGGAGACGAGGCGCTTGCCTGTAGGTTCGTGGTCTTGCATCGGTGAGAACTTTCAGCGGCGTTGCGCGAGGGATGGCGCCAGCTCCGTCCGGAGCCGGCGCCATCCATCATCAGTTGGTCTTAGCCAGGAAGCCGGCTTCGGCCATCAGATCCTGGTGGAGCTTCTCGTTCTTCTCCAGCCAGGTCTTGAACTCCGCACCGGTCATCTGCGTCTGGTTGAAGGCGCCTTTGGCCATGAACTCCTTCCAGTCCGGCGTCTCGGACAGCTTCTTGAACAGATCGACATAGAAGGCGACCTGTTCGTCCGTGACGCCGCCCGGCATGAAGATGCCGCGCAGCATCTGATATTCGACGTCCGCGCCCGCTTCCTTACAGGTCGGGATGTCGCTCCAGGCCATGGTGTCGGTCACCTTGTCGGTGTAGGTCGAGCGCTTCTCATCAAAGATGCAAAGCGGCCGCAGATTGCCACCGCGCCACTGCGACACGGCCTCGATCGGGTTGTTTACACTGGAGTCGATATGCTGGCCGACCAGCTGCGTGGCCACGTCTCCACCGCCCTTGAAGGGGATGTAGGTGAACTTCTTCGGCGCCGTGATCCGCTCGAGCGCCGCTGTGATGATCTGATCCTCCTGCTTGGAGCCAGTGCCGCCCATCTTGAACTTGCGGTCATCGCCGGCCTTGACGGCGTCAAGATATTCCTTGGCCGTCTTGTAGGGGGACTGCGCGTTTACCCAGAGGATGAACTGGTCGAGCGCCAACATCTCAACAGGAGTGAAGTCTTTCCAGTTGAAAGGCGTGCCCGTGCCAAGCGGCGTCGTGAACAGGTTCGACAGCGTGATGACGATCTTATGGGGATCGCCCTTAGACGCCTTCACGTCGATAAAGCCTTCTGCACCCGCGCCGCCGGCTTTGTTGATGACCACCAGCGGCTGGCTCATCAGATTGTGCTTTGAGACCACCCCCTGAATGAAGCGCGCCATCTGATCGGCGCCACCACCCGTTCCAGCGGGAACAATGAAGGTGACGGCCTTGGTCGGCTCCCAGGCGAAGGCGGATATGTGAGACGCCGCAAGCAGCGCTACTGCGCTGACCGCGCCAACGGCGACTTTGAGGAAAGACTTTCCGAGTGTCATGTTCGAGTTACTCCTCCCATGAGTTAGACGGACTTCACGGGCGGCTTTGAGGAAAGGCTCTTCCTCGCCGCTTCTGGTTGTTGTCTCAGCCATGCGGGTGAGTGGATTCGACAGCCACCTGGTCGGGGAGCGATCGGCTGCGCATTTTGGTGAGAACCCAGCTGACCAGCGGCCAGAATAACAGACAAACGCCGAGCGTCATAATCCCGCCGACCAGCCAGTTCGACCAAAAAATTGAAACTGATCCTTGGGATATCAGCATTGATTGGCGGAAGGAGCTTTCGGCCAGGTCACCGAGAACCAGCGCCAGGACAAGCGGCGGTAGCGGATAGCTGAGCTTGTTGAAGACGTAGCCGAGGATGCCGAACAGGCTGATCATCCAGACGTCGAACATCGCATTGTTGACGGTGTAGGCGCCGATGGCACAGACCACCATGATCACAGGAGCAATGACGCTGAATGGCACGCGGAGAATGGCGGCAAAGGCCGGCACGCAGGTCAACACGATCAGGAGACCGGCGATGTTGCCGAGATACATCGAGGCAATCAGGCCCCAGACGAACTCCTTCTGCTCAACAAACAGCAAAGGCCCGGGCTGGAGACCCCAGATCATAAGACCGCCGAGCAGCACCGCCGCGGTCGGCGAGCCGGGAATGCCAAGCGTGAGCATGGGCAGGAGTGCACTGGTGCCGGCCGCATGCGCCGCCGTCTCAGGCGCGATCACGCCCTCCAGCTCGCCCTTGCCAAAGCGGTTCTTGTCGCCCTTGGCAAAGCGCTTGGCGAGGCCATAGCTCATGAACGAGGCGGGCGTCGCACCACCTGGGGTCACGCCCATCCAGCACCCGACGAGACAGCTGCGCAGCGATGTGATCCAGAAGCGCGGCAGCTTCTTCCAGGTTTCCAGAACCGCATTGAGCCGGATTTTGGCCTCCGTGCCACGGAAGGCGAGCCCCTCCTCCATCGACGCTAGAATCTCGCCGATGCCGAACAGGCCAATCACCGCCACGAGGAAGCTGAAGCCGGTCAGCAGCTCCGTAAAACCAAAGGTCATGCGAAGCTGGCCCGTCACCGTATCGAGGCCAACGCCGGCAAGCGCAAAGCCTAAGCACATCGAGGCGAGCGTCTTGAATGGCGAGGTCCGTCCCATGCCGACGAAGCTGGCAAAGGTCAGGAATTGCACGGCAAAGAATTCCGGTGGGCCGAAGCGCAGTGCGAATTTGGCAACGATCGGCGCCAGGAAGGTGATCATGATCACCGCAACCAGCGCGCCGACGAAAGACGATGTGAATGCTGCCGTCAGGGCTTCATCCGCTCGCCCTTTCTGGGCGAGCGGATAGCCGTCGAATGTCGTCGCCACCGACCATGGTTCGCCTGGTATATTGAATAGTATCGACGTGATTGCGCCGCCAAACAGAGCTCCCCAGTAGATACAGGACAGCATGATGATGGCCGAGGTCGGGGGCATGGAGAAGGTGAGCGGCAGGAGGATCGCCACGCCGTTCGCTCCGCCAAGTCCCGGCAGCACCCCGATGATGACGCCCAGCAGAATACCGATCAACATTAGAAGTAGGTTGAACGGCGTCAGCACCACCGCAAAGCCGTGAAATAACGCGGTCACGTCTTCCATGAAGCGTTCCTCGAATGCGCAGTTATGCCGCTCTCAGTGGAGCTGGCGAGCTTTTTTTCCTGGTCTTTGGTGTACAATATACCTGCGACATTCCGCGCGGTAAAGAAGTTTGCAAATTTTCTGTGACAGGCGGGCTCACGCGTCCCCCGGCAGAGCGACCCCTCGGACATCATAATGTTTGATGAGAAAAACATATCGCCCCACGGACGACATCAATGCCGCCATGTTTCGCTAGGGTAAACCGATCTGAGGCTGCGGTCTGCCCCGACATCCGTCTAACGAGTGATTAGCGTGAAAGTTTCCGCGCAAACGCTGCGCGACCGAACAGCGTCGGCGCGGGGAACTGGCGGGCGCGCGCTAGGCGGCAATTCTTCTCTGCGTCTCCCACACAGTATGTTTTGATGAACTGCCGGGCGGCATTACTCTGTCCGAAACGAAGGAGGAAACATGAAACGCGTTCTCTTGACCGGCGCAAGCGGTGATATCGGCACACGCCTGCGCAAGCTGCTCAGGCCAATCTATCCCGAGCTGATCCTTTCGGATTTAAAGACGCCGGCCAATCTTGGACCGGATGAAACTTTCGTCCCGGCTGATCTGTCGAAGTTCAACGAGGTGTCGCATATTGTAAACGGCGCCGAAGGGATCATCCATCTGGGTGGCTTTTCCGTCGAAGGGCCGTGGGATACAATCCTCAATTCCAATATCATCGGCGCCTATAACCTCTACGAGGCGGCACGCCAGGCGGGCGTTAGGCGGATCATTTTCGCCTCTTCCAACCATGCGGTCGGATTCTACCCGCGCAGCAAAACCATCGCGCCGGACGTGACGCCGCTGCCCGATACGCGTTACGGCCTCAGCAAGATGTTCGGCGAGGGCCTTGCCGCGCTCTATGCCTATAAGCATGGCATTGGCACGCTCGCCATCCGCATCGGCAATGTCGGCGACCAGCCGCTCGATAAGCGCCGGCTCTCGATCTGGCTGAAAACCGAGGATCTGGTGAAGCTGATCCGCATTGGCCTGGAAAAACCGGACCTCCTATACGAGATCGTCTACGGCATGTCCGACAATGATCGGGCCTGGTGGGACAACAGCCGCGCACGTGAACTCGGCTATCAGCCGGAGGGCAAGTCGGAGACTTTTGCCGCCGAGGTGCTGGAAGCCGAGAAAGCGCGCTCGGTGGACGAGATTGCCGCCTTTTACCAGGGCGGCCCATTCTGCAGCGACGAGTTCGACGCCGATTTCGAGCGGCTGAAGAAATTGACCTCGTAGCGTAGCTCAGGTGAGATGGAAATAGGAGGCGCCTGCCCAAGCGGAATGGGAGGGCGCTATTGTTCCATCACTGACGGGAAGCGCCTTGCCGATGCCCACCATCAAGCGTCTCGACATCATCGTCCTGAAGGTCCCGTTCGACGACTTCTATCGCGGCGAACGGGGCAAGCCGCGAGGCTGGACGCATTTCGACACGGTGCTGCTCCGGGTGGAGGACAGCAGTGGCCGGGTCGGCTGGGGCGAGGCGTTCGCCTATAACTGCGCCGAGGCGGTCGCCGCTGCGGTCCGCACCATGATATGCCCGCTGGTGATCGGCAAAGAGGTGACAGATGTTGCCGCCTTCACGCTCGATCTGCAGAAGACGCTGCACATTTGGGGCCGTTACGGCATCACCATGTTTGCGATTTCGGGCATCGATATCGCGCTCTGGGATCTTGCCGCGAAACAGGCGGGCGTTTCGCTCGCCGAACATCTAGGGGGTCGCAAACGCGACAGCGTGCCCGCTTATGCAAGCCTCGTCCGCTATGGCGAGGCGAAGCCGCTTCAGGCCGTGACTGCCCTGGCCTGCGAGGAGGGCTTTGCCGACATCAAGCTACACGAGCCTGGCTATGACTGCATCGTGGCCGGCCGGGAGGCTGTTGGCGACAAGATCCGGCTGACCACCGACGTGAATTGCGGATGGAGCGTCGCCGAGGCCGAGGCCGTACTGCCGAAGCTGAAGGCGCTCGATTTATTCTGGGTTGAGGAGCCGATCTTCCCGCCGGAGGACTACCCGACGCTCGCGCGCCTTGGCCAATTTGGCGTGCCGCTCTCGGCCGGCGAGAATGCCTGCACCGCCGTCGAGTTCGCCCGGTTGATTGAGGCAGTCGCCTATCCGCAGCCGAGCGTCACCAAGGTCGGCGGGGTGAGCGAGTTTCTGAAAGTCGCCGCGCTCGCGAAAGCGGCCGGCAAGACGATCATGCCGCATTCCCCCTATTTCGGACCGGGCTATTGGGCAACGCTGCAGCTTTGTGCGCACCTGCCAGATGCCGGCCTGTTCGAATTCCTCTATGTCGAGCCGGAGGCCTCGCTCGGTCGAAACATCCCGTTGCCCAAACAGGGCAAGATTACGATTCCGGCCGCACCGGGCATCGGCTTCGAGCCGGACGAAGTGGCGATTGCGAAGTTCCAGGTGGCGTAAAATCAGATTTTCAGGAGGCAGACATGGTCACACGCATCCTCACCGGCGAGCCGCCGCGGCTGAAAGCGCCGGCCGGCACCTGCGACACGCATATCCATTTCTATGACGCCCGCTATACCGCGTTGCCCGGCACACCAACCCCGCCTGACGCCTCGGTCGCCGATTACCGGCAGGTGATGAGCTGGCTCGGCATCGACCGCTGTGTGATCGTGCAGCCGAACGCCTATGGCGACGACAACCGGCTGACCCTGGACAGCGTCGCGGCACTCGGCATGGACAAGGCCCGCGCAGTGGTGGTGGTGAAGCCCGGTGTGCCCGATAGCGAGCTCGAAGCTCTAACCAAGGCCGGCGCGCGCGCCGCCCGCATCATGGCGCTGCATGGCGGCACTGTGGGGCTCGACCAGCTGGATGCGGTGGCGGCGCAAATCCACCCGTTCGGCTGGCATCCCATCGTGCAGCTCAACGGGCGCAATCTGCCGGACCACGAGGCACAGCTCCTGGCGCTGCCTGGCACATTCGTTATCGACCATGTCGGCAAGTTCATCGATCCCGTGACGCCGGACGATCCCGCCTTCCGCTCGCTGCTGCGGCTGCTCGAGACCGGGCGTTGCTACATCAAGATCTCCGCGCCCTACGAGACCTCCAAGACCGGCGGCCCAGCCTATGAGGATGTTGGTCTGCTAGCCAAAGCGCTGATCCGTGCCGCGCCGGACCACACGCTGTGGGCCTCGAACTGGCCACACGCCCAGGCTGCGAAATTCGGCTATCCCAATGACGCGGGCCTGCTCGATCTGCTGCTCGACTGGGCGCCGGACGAGACCGCGATACGCAAGATGCTGGTCGATAATCCTGCCCGGCTTTACGGCTTTTGACGCGAGACTCGCCTGCTTAGGCCCGTGAGAGCCGCTGAGATCGGCCGAGCTTGAGCTATAGTGTTAACGACTACCAATCAGGAGGAAACGAAAATGGCGGACAAGCAGCGCGTCGGGTTCATCGGTGTCGGCTATATGGGCCATGGCATGGCCAAGAACCTCGTCGAGAAAGGCCATCCGCTGGTCATCAAGGGCAACCGCAATCGCGAACCTGTCGAGGATCTGGTCGCGCGCGGCGCCAAGGAGCTCCCCACGGCCAAGGACATTGCGGCCGCCTCCGATATCGTTTTCCTCTGCCTGCCGGGCAGCTCGCAAGTCGAGGCGACCGTTCGCGGCCCGGATGGACTGAAAGAGGGTAGCCACGAAGGCCTGATCATCGTCGACTCGACGACCGCCGATCCGAATTCCACCCTGGCCCTTGCCGCCGAGCTGGCGCCGCTCGGCGTGCGCTACATCGATGCGCCGCTCGGCCGTACGCCGAAAGAAGCCGAAGCCGGCGAGCTGGACGCGATGGTCGGCGCGGACCCCGAGACCCTCGCCGAGCTGAAGCCGGTGATCGGCTGCTGGGCCAAGCGCATCCTTCACTGCGGTCCAATCGGTGCGGGCCACAGCATGAAGCTGCTGATGAACTTCCTGGCGCTCGGCTATGCCGCAATCTATTCCGAGGCGCTGACCATCGGCGCCAAGACCGGCATCTCCAAGGAAACTTTCCACGGCGTCATCAGCGGCAGCCGGATGGATTGCGGCTTCTATCAGACCTTCATGAAATATGTGGTGGAGGGTGATGAGAAGGCGCATCTGTTCTCGATCCGCAATGCGCATAAGGATCTGCGCTACCTGAACGCGGTAGCCAATGCCGCTGGCATTGCGCATTATCTGGCAACGGCAGTGAAGAACCCCTATGCCCTCGCCGAAGCATCCGGGCAGGGCGATAAGAACGTTCCGCAAATCTCCGATGTGATCGCGGCTATGAACGGGGTGAAGCTTTAGCGCTTGTTGGTTTTGAGCTTCGAGCCCGGCTCGGCGCATCTACGATTGCCAGCCCTCTTCCGCATTCTCAAGGAGCTTGTCCATGAAAACGATGAAAGGCCCGGGGATCTTCCTCGCGCAGTTTGCGGGCGATAGCGCCCCGTTCAACTCACTAGACGCAATCTGCGGCTGGGCGGCCTCGCTCGGCTATAAAGGCGTGCAGATCCCGACCTGGGATGGACGCCTGTTCGACCTCGCCAAGGCGGCCCAATCCGACGCCTATTGCGATGAGGTGAAAAGCACCGCCGCCAAGCATGGCCTCGCCATCACCGAGCTTTCCACGCACCTACAGGGCCAGCTCGTCGCCGTGCATCCCGCCTATGACACCGCCTTTGACGGCTTCGCGGCGCCATCAGTGCGCGGCAATCCGCAGGCGCGCACCGAATGGGCCGTCGAGCAGATGCGTTTTGGCGCGCAGGCTTCTCGCCGGCTTGGGCTGGGTGCCCATGTCACTTTCTCCGGCGCGCTCGCCTGGCCATACATCTATCCCTGGCCGCAGCGACCGGCTGGCCTGATCGAGACAGCGTTCACCGAGCTTGGCCGGCGCTGGAAGCCGATTCTGGACGCCTTCGACGAAGCGGGCGTGGATGTCTGCTACGAGATCCATCCGGGCGAGGACATCCATGACGGCCTCACCTTCGAGCGCTTCCTGGATGCGGTCGGCGGCCATAAACGGGCCTGTATCAATTACGACCCCAGCCATTTCCTGCTGCAGCAGCTCGACTATATCGAATTCATCGATATCTATCACGAGCGGATCAAGGCCTTCCACGTCAAGGACGCCGAGTTCAATCCGACCGGGCGCGCCGGCGTCTATGGCGGGTATGCGGCCTGGATTGACCGGCCCGCCCGCTTCCGCTCGCTCGGTGACGGGCAGGTCGACTTCAGCGCCATCTTCTCCAAGCTCGCGCAATATGACTACGACAGCTGGGCAGTACTGGAATGGGAATGCTGCCTGAAGAACGCTGAGGATGGCGCCCGGGAGGGCGCGGAATTCATCGCCGCACACATTATTCGCGTCACGGAGAGAGCCTTCGACGATTTCGCTAGCGGTGGAACCGACGAGACCGCCAATCGCAAAATGCTGGGGCTGTCATGATCGAAGGCTCGAAAGACGGGAAGCTCAATCGGCGCCTGCGGCTCGGCATGGTCGGCGGCGGGCGCGACGCATTCATCGGCGCGGTGCATCGGATGGCGGCGCGGCTCGACGACCGGTGGGAGATGGTTGCAGGGGCGCTGTCCTCCGACCCCGAGCGGGCGCGCGCGTCTGGCGGCGACATCGGCCTTGCGCCGGATCGCATCTATACTGATTTCGCGGCGATGGCGGCGGGCGAAAAGGACCGCCCGGACCGAATCGATGCCGTTGCGATCGTCACGCCGAACCATATGCATGCCGGGCCGGCGAAAGCGTTCCTTGCTGCCGGCATCCATGTGATCTGCGACAAGCCGCTGACTACGACCCGCGCCGAGGCCGAGGAGCTGCAGCGGCTTGCGCGCGACAGCGGCCTCATCTTCGCGGTCACGCACAACTACACCGGCCATCCGCTCGTGCGTCAGGCCCGCGCGATGGTGACCGCCGGCGAAATCGGCGCCTTGCGCGTCGTGCAGGTGGAATATGCCCAGGACTGGCTGGCGACGCGCCTCGAAGACAGCGGCCATAAGCAGGCGGCCTGGCGCACCGATCCAGCGTTCTCTGGACCGGCGGGCAGCGTCGGCGACATCGGCAGCCATGCCTTCAACCTTGCCGAGTTCATCACCGGCGCGGAAGTGGCGAGCCTCTCCGCCGATCTGAACACCTTCATTCCCGGCCGCCGCCTCGACGACAACGCGCAGATGCTCCTGCGTTTCGCGAATGGCGGACGCGGCGTGCTGTGGTGTAGCCAGGTGGCAGCGGGCTGTGAGAACGGTCTTTCGATCCGCGTCTACGGTGAGAAGGGCGGCCTCGAATGGCATCAGGAGCAGCCAAACACGCTGATCCATACCCCGCTTGGCGAGGCGCCCCGCCTGATTCGCCGGGCAGGCAACGGCGCCATGCCGATTGCGGCGGCTGCCTCGCGCATTCCTGCTGGACATCCCGAAGGGTACCTCGAAGCCTTCGCCCAGCTCTATGCCGACATCGCCGAGCTGATCGCGGCGCGGATGGAAGGCCGTGATCCCAGCGAATTCGCGAACCTGGTGCCCATGGTTGCGGATGGCGTGCGCGGCGTGCGCTTTATCGAGGCGGCAGTGAAGTCGTCCCAGGCGAACGCGGCCTGGACCGAGGTGTGACGCAGCTTCAGCCAGCTGGCGAGGCAGGTTGGCGCGCGCATTTCGAGCGTGGCGATTCCGGCGGGGCGCGCTCTGTGATTTCAATGTCACGCCCAGAGGCCTCGTTTAGTACGTCAATCAAGCAAGATCAGAATCAAATCACCAGCCGATCCGCGGTGATTCGTTTTGATCGCATTTGATTGAATTTGGGCGAATCGGTTTCGTCAGAGCCAGCCAAAACAAAATCACCCCGGCTGCGGGAGCCGGGGGTGAATCGTTGCGCGTTACCCGAGCCAGATAACAGGACCGGCGACCTAATCGGAACGGGACCACCTTTGGGGGCAGGCGATCCCGTCTTTTTCCAGCCCGGACCTAAAGCTCGTTAGAATTTGATATGCGAGCCGATGATCAGCGCGAAATGATCTTCGGTGTCCAGGGTGGCCCCATCGACGTCCAGATCAGAGTCGAAGAACTGAGCCACCGCATAGAGGTTCAGAGCAGCCGAGTCGAAGCTCTGCACGATACCGAGACCCCAGACGTTTGCCTCGCTGGAGGTTAGGATATCACCCCCTCCGAGACCCGGCGCACCCTGAGACCGTGAGGTAATACCGGTGTCCACCGTGAACCCCTGGCCCTCGCCAAACCCCTCGAAGTGCGCATAGTCAGCCCACAGCGTGGTCGCGCCATAGCTGAACCAGTTCCGGGAAATACCACCCTGCACGTACCAGTTCGATGCATCCGACAGATCGTCGTCTTCGAACTCGCGATTGGCGGCGGCAAACGTCACGAACAGACCGGTCGGGACGTGCTGCAAGGAGATGGAGCCCGAGATCTGCTCGTGATTTGCGGATGAGCCGTCAGGGTTGAAGCCGTCAGTCTGGTCATCGAGATAGCCGATGCCAGCGGCGATCTTGATGGAGTTCCACTCTTTCTCGTAATGCAGCGCGATATCCCAGACGTCGTTATCGCCCCACGAAGCCGACAGAATGAAGCCATAAACGGCCGGGCTGTCGTAGCGAACGATATCGTCCTGCGAACCACCGATGGCACCCAGAACGTCCTGCCAGCGGATGTTGGTGAAGCTTTCGTCCGCACCGTTCCGCAGGAAGAAAGCACCAGCATAATGGGTCTTGGCGACCGTAGCATAGGTCGTGACGACGCTGATTTCGTTGATGCCGTCCGTCGGCTGGCTCAGCTGGCCGATCGACACGCGGCCAAGCCGCTCGCTTTCGATGTAGAGGCCGTTCTGACGGATGTTGAAGCCGGCATTGTTAGCGCCTTCGTCATTGAACTGATCGACGGCGTTTGACGCAGAGTCAACGACGTTGAACTCCATGATGTAGCCGGCTGTCCAACCGGGCTTCATCTGGGCTTTGCCGGTGAAGCGGAAGCGCGAGCCGTCCGAGTCCGGATCGACGACATACGCGTCCGAATCGACACCGTCGTCCCAGATCAGCAATGCGCGGTTGACCTGGCCGGAAATCTGCAGCGACACCACGCGGTTGCCTTTACGGGCCGTGGTGGCCTCGAGTTCGGCTACACGCTCTTCGAGGTCGCCGCAGCAGCCGCCGCCGAGATCCGCCGCATAAACGGCACTTGGCAGTGCCCCGTAGATGAGTGCGGCAGTCGCCGCCGATAAGAAAAGTCTACCCCTATTCATATGTCCTTCTCCCTCCAATCAGGATCGAGCAACGCGCTTGTGTTCGGAGCCGAGCGGGGTGGAGAGAGCGTGCGCAGCACTTACGGCCTGCCGGTAATCGGCCGAAGCATCGCCGCCATTCGCGCGATGCGTGCCTTTGCACGTTGGTGACATTGATACCCCTCCACCGCCCCATACAAGGGCGCCGTCCCCAAGCTGACCGTTACAAGGCCCATTTTGCCTGTCAATCAAAAATCTTCAAAAGCAAGCAGGGGGTGGACATAATCCGTAAAATTCCGATCATATTCCTGAGCGATTGTGATTGACGAAACACAGTAGCCGATGCGTTAATCCCCGCTTGGAGGATGTATGCACGAGAAAGAACGTCACCGCATCATTGTCTCTGCAGTCCAAAAAAAGCCCGTCGTTACGGTCCAGGAATTGGTCGAGCTGACGGCAGCCTCAGAAGCGACAATCCGCCGTGACATCGCAGCTCTCCACATACAGCAGCGTCTGCGCCGGGTTCGAGGCGGAGCGGAAAGCATGGCGCCGGCCCCTTTCGTGGCGCCGGCCGGCCGGCCCAACGGCATCAGTGACACGACAAACAGCGCCAAGCAGCGTGCCATCGCGCGCAAGGCCGTCGAGCTGTGTTCCGACGGCGAGCCGATCATCATCAATGCCGGCACGACCACTTTCCAGATGGTGCATTTTCTGCAAAGCCGGCGGATGCCGATTCTGACCAATTCCTTCGTAATCGCCGAGCATCTGCTGCGCCATTCGAAGAACACCGTACTGCTGCCGGGGGGCACCATCTACCGCGAGCACAATATCATTCTCTCTCCGTTCGAGAATGACGTGACGCGCAATTTCTATGCGCGGCGGATGTTCATGGGGGCGCAGGGCCTCAATCCGCTGGGCCTGATGGAAGGCGACCCGCTGCTCATCCAGGCCGAGCAGAAGCTGATCGACCAGGCGGAAGAGCTGGTCGTGCTCGTCGAACTCGGCAAAATTTCGCCAGCGCTCCAGCCTTATTCTTTGCCCGCTGTCGAGGATTTCCGTTGTCATCACCGATGACGGCATCGAGGCTCGCGAAGCCAAGATGCTGGAAACCGCGGGCGTCGATCTCATCATTGCTCATGCCTCTCAAGAGACAGAAGAGGAAGCGTCGCTGCAGGTGTGAATGCGCCGCCGAGCGCCCCATCGAAACACCGCAGGCGTAAACCTCAATTCACAGTGCCCCCTGCCCGGGAATTGCGCCTGTCGGCACTTTTGCCGAGCTGCAACTTTGCTGAGCGGGCTCCGCCTGCGTATGGCACGCGTCTTCAGACCATCACCTCGTCGAGCAGCGCCCGATAATCCGCGGGCGAGGCTTGCCGTGGATTGGTGGCATGGCTGTGGTCGGCAAGCGCCCGCTCCACCACCCAGGGGAGGACATCGGGCGACACGCCGAGAGTTTTCAGCCCAGCGGGAAGGCTCAGGCGCCGGTTCAAGCTGGCGACCTCCTCCGCAAGATCGGCGGTTTCGCTGAGGCCGGTCGCCGATTTCAGCCGCTCGAGCTTGTCGCCGACATGGCCAGCGTTGAAGCGGATCACCGGCGGCAGCAAAATGGCGTTCAGCGTGCCGTGGTGGAGCGAAGGGGCCTTGAGCCCGCCGAGAGCATGACTGAGCGCATGCACCGCCCCGAGCCCTTTCTGGAAAGTGAGCCCGCCTTCGAGCGCGCCCATCATCACCTCGGTACGCGCGGCCAGTTTGCTGCCGTCCTCGACGGCGTCTTCCAGATTGCGCCAGATGCGGCCGGCGCCATCCAGCGCAATCGCCTCGGCCGGCGGATTGTAGCGCGGCGACAGGAACGTCTCGACGCAATGCGACAGCGCATCGAGCCCGGTCGCGGCAGTAAGCCCAGGGGGCAGGCCGAGCGTCAGCTCCGGATCACAGATCGCGCGCTTCGGGATCAGATACGGGCTGATAAAGCCAAGCTTGCGGCCGTCATTAAGCGTAAGCAGCGCCGCGCGGCCAACCTCCGATCCCGTCCCTGCGGTCGTCGGGATCGCGATGACCGGCGCGACCTCCGCCGTGATCTTGGGCAGACCGCCGAGGATGGCGGCATAGCCCTCCAGCGGACCGTCATGAGTGGCGAGCAGCGCAACGCCCTTAGCGAGATCGATGGGTGAGCCGCCACCGACGGCGACGACGCCGTCACATCCGCCCTGGCGGTAAGCGGCGAGCGCTGCCTCCACGGCTGCTTCGGTGGGGTTTGGGGGCACCTCGAGAAATTGCGGTGTATCGGCCGGGCAGAGCCCGGCTACACGATCGATGAGACCGGTCGCCGCAAGACCGCGATCGCTGACAATGAGCGGCTGTTTGACGCCCAATACGGCCAGCGCGTCGGGAAGCGTGTGCAGCGCGCCCGGCTCGAACTCGACGGTGGTGAGATAGAGAATGCTGCTCATGGGACGGCCCCCGGCGAGAGATCTAACGAGAAGGCATAGGCATGCCTTCGTCCCTCTGGTCTAGCGCATGAAGCCGCTCAGGTAAAATGAGTCTGGGGCCGAGCGCCCTCCTTGCCGCAGCGATTCAGCACGGTTTGCCAGGCTGTTCGACCGCGTGACCGATGTCATGAATACCGCCTAAAAGCATTCTTGAACAATGTTCAAACCCTGGAATAGCACCGAGCTCCAGGGTTCCATGAGATCATCTTCGCCTGAGCCCCGAGAAGCCGGCGCGGAGGCGGCTGTCGCCCAGCTGGTTCGGCTCGCGCTCGGCTATCTGCACTTTGCCGCCGCACACAGTCAGCGCTGGCGCGCCTTGTTTGATCACCGTGTTGCTGCAGGCAAGGACCTGCCAGACTGGTATGTTGACCAGCGTCAGCAGACCTTCACTTTGGTAGAGGAGCCGCTACGGCTGTTGCAGCCAGATCTCGAGCCGCAGCAATTCAAGCTTCTGGCGCGCTCGATCTTCTCGGCCGTTCATGGGGTGGTTTCGCTGGGTCTTGAGGAAAAGGTTGGAGACATATCTGTTCCAGAGCTGGAGGAGCAGATAACGATGATTGTCACCGCACTTGGCCGCGGCTTGTTGATCTGCCCCAAATAGCGGTTTTTCAACTGCGTGGCGCCCAGTTCACCTGCCGATCAGCCAGAAGATCAGCGACAGCACGACGCTGATGATCAGCCCCGTCATGATCGGCACATAAAGGGTGAAATTATCGCGCTGGATCACGATGTCGCCCGGGAGCCGCCCGAGGCCGATCCGCGACAGCCATGGCCAGAGCAAGCCAATTGCGACAATGACAATTCCAATGACGATCAGCGTCCGCGACATCTTAACCCGGCTGGGGTCAGGCAAACCAGCGCAACATTATATCATAGATCCTGCCGCGCTTCCTCGATCGCTGTTATCCCCGGCGGGCAAAGAAGCTTGCCCGCTTGATCGGCTGCTTTAGCCGGGAATTCTATTCCCCTCGCAAAGTTGCCCTATGCATCCGGCCCACGTATGGCGCGGTCGACACTCCAGGGGCCGGCGCCTGCCGCGGACAGATAGAGGAATACGAAGCAGTACAGCACCGCCAACTCGCCGCCATTGAGGACTGGATAGAAGCCCTGCGGATAATGGGCGACGAAATAGGCGACCGCCGCCATGCCGGACAGGATGAATGCCGTCGGCCGCGTGAACAGCCCGATCACCAGCAATATGCCGCCAACCAGCTCGAGAATTCCGGCGAAACCGCCGAGCGTCGCCGGAGAGGCGTTGTTCATTGGACCGATCGGGAAGTTCAGATATTTGCCAGTGCCATGCTGCAAGAGCAAAAGACCCGACATGAAGCGCAGCACACTTAACAGCGGGCCTGTGTAAGGGCTCATAAAATCCATCAATTTCCCCCTCAGGATCAGCGATCAGTCGCGAGGCAAACATAAGCCGGGTTGCCGCAGATCCGCAGTTCACGATGTTGGGAGATCATGTGAAATGCCGGGAATGGCGCAAACTGACGCGCATTTGTAAACATGCGGGGCAACTTCCGCGCTAGTAATAGAGATGTGGTCGATTCTCGCGAAGCATCTCAAGCGGTACCACCATCCAGTTAGGTTCCGCGCCCAAGACAACGGGTGATCATGATCCGAAAGCCGCTCGCCGCGTTGCTCGCTGTTCTCGCTGTGCTCATCATCGCCGTCCTGGTCCTGCCCCGGATCATGCCTGACGACTACACGCGCCGGCAGATGACGCGGGCGCTCGAACGCGAGACCGGCATCGAACTCGAGCGAGCCGACAGCATTCGGGTGGCGCTCTTCCCACGCCTTGCGATCGTCCTCGAGCAGGTGGCGCTCCGCACCGCTGCCTCCCCGGAGGCCCCTGCCGTTACCGCAGAACGTGTGGTCGCGGACATCGACCCCAGGTCGCTGTTCGCACGGCGTCTGAAGCTGGATCGGCTCCTGATCGAGAAGCCCTCCGTGCTGTTCCATCTCAACGCCTCAGGCCAGAGAAATTGGGATTTTGGCGCGCTCAGCGAGAAAAAGCTCGCGCGCGTGGCCTCTCTCGGCGATGCCTCGCCGCCTCTGTTTGAGGGGGCATCATCGCAGATGCCGACTCTGCGCAGCCGGCGTCCGCGCCTGCCGACAGCGATCATCGAAGTCAAGGGCGGAACCATCGTCTATCTGGACGAGGTTCGCGGCCGGCGCTTTGAGGTGGGCAACCTCAATGCTGTCCTCACCAGCAGCGAGTCCGATGGCACCGCAGCGCTCGAGGGTGGCTTCCGGCTTGCCGGGGAGGACGTTGCGCTGCATGCCTCGCTTCACGAGCGGATCAGCCTCAGCGAGCCTGCGGCGCCCTTGCGGGTCGAGATCGGCACGCGGGCGGGATCGGCTGTTTTCGACGGAGTCGCCTTATGGAAGGAGGATCGGGCTCTGCGCGGCCAGCTTCGCCTCGATTTGACCTCGGGCGCCACGTTGAGTGACTGGCTGGGCGAGAGGGGACGCGCATTTGCTGCGCTGGACCGTGTAAGCCTTGGTGGCATGCTGGTGGTCGAGGAGCAGCGAGCCTCGTTCAATGACGGCCGGCTGCAGGCCGGCGATGCGACCGGCGAACTCGATCTCTCCGTCGATTTCGATGGCCGCGGGCGCTTCAACCTGCACAGCCTCTATCTATATGGCGGCCGAGCGAGCGGGCGAATGACCATCGATGCCCGCCAGCCTGCGGCGGTGGTGGCTGGCACCTTCGAGATGAGCGACGTCGACAGCCTCGCGCTGTTCAAGGATCTCTCCGGCTTCGACTGGCTCTCAGGACGCAGCGCCGCCACGCTGAACATTGCCGGCGGCGGCAAGAACGTCGCCGAGGTCCTCGCAACGCTGACCGGCGAGGGCTGGCTTTCCGTGACTGACGGCGCCATCGAAGGGCTCGATCTGCCAGAGCTGATCGCCAAGGCGCGCGAGGGCGAGTTCAAGACCTGGCGCCGCCACATGAGCCAGCGAACCCGGTTCGACAATCTCACCTCCGCCTTCACGCTCGATAAGGGGGTCGCCAAGAGCCGCGAATTGACGCTGACCGGCCCCGGTATCGCCGCGACAGGTGAGGGGGAAACAAATATCCCCACCCAGTCGATCGATTATCAGCTGAAGGTAAAGGTCCAGGCCGCGACGGAAGAGGAGCGGGCCAATGCCGAGGACGGACAGGTCGGGATTCCACTGATCTTGCGCGGGCCCTGGGAGAAGCCGGACATCTATCCCGATCTGGACAAGGTGCTGCACGATCCCAAAGCTCTCGGCGATGCGGCGCGAGCGCTCGGCAAAACGGTGGAGAAATTCACCGACGGCAGGATCAAGTCCGACGACTTGGGCCGGGCGCTGGAGTTGCTGTTCGGCGGCAAGAAGAAAAAGAAAAGCGAATAGCGCGCGGCAGAATTTTCACGGGAATCATGAATGAGCCGGTGGTGCTGCTTCCGTCTGACGACTTCCTGCATTAACGCTTAAAGATCCGGCTCCCACGCGCTGACTGTACTCTCTTGCTCTTCCCCAGCGTCTTTCTGCAGCTTTGCCCGGATCGCCTGGGCCAGACGAAACAGCACAGCCTGGACATTCTGATGCGAAACCGCCGACAACAGGAACGGCTTCTTCCGGGCTGCCTTGCGAAGCTGTTCGGCTTTTTCCTCGGCGACAGCCGGCTCGACCGTATCGCATTTGGACAGCGCGACAACCTCCGGCTTCTTCTCCAGCCCGGCGCCATAGGCCTTCACCTCGCGGCGCACGGTTCGGTAAGCCGCGGCGACATCAGGCTCATTCACATCGACGAGATGCAAGAGCACCCGGCAGCGCTCGATATGGCCGAGGAACCGGTCGCCGATCCCTGCACCCTCATGCGCGCCTTCGATCAGGCCGGGGATGTCGGCGAGGACGAAGTCGGTGTCGCCGATTTTCACCACCCCGAGATTGGGATGAAGCGTCGTGAAGGGATAGTCGGCGATCTTCGGTTTGGCGGCGCTGACGCTGGCGAGGAAGGTGGATTTGCCGGCATTGGGCAGGCCGATGATGCCGGCATCGGCAATCAGCTTCAGCCGCAGCCAGATCGTCATCTCCTGGCCCGGCAGTCCGGGATTGACGCGTCGCGGCGCCTGATTGGTGGAGGATTTGAAACGCGCATTGCCGAAACCGCCATTGCCCCCCTCGGCCAGCAACACCCGTTCACCCGGCGCGGTCAGATCGGCCAGCAGCGTCTCGTTGTCCTCGGCGAAGATCTGCGTGCCCGGCGGCACTTTCAGCACCTTATCCTCGCCGCGTGCGCCGGTGCAGTTTGCGCCCATGCCGTGCTGGCCGCGCGTGGCCTTGTAATGCTGTTGATAGCGGAAATCGATGAGGGTGTTCAGATTGGCGACGCATTCGGCCCAGACATCGCCGCCGCGCCCGCCATCCCCGCCATCGGGACCGCCGAATTCAATGAATTTCTCGCGCCGGAAGGAAAGGCAGCCATTCCCCCCATCGCCGGAGCGGATGTAAACTTTAGCCTGGTCGAGAAACTTCATCGGGCAACATTTCTGGAGAAAGAGCGCGGGGCCTGCGCTTTTTGCATGAAACACTATTACGTTTGCGGTACAGGCTCGAACAAGCGCCATGCGGATAGCCACTCATGGACCGATCACGAGCTATCGATTTTCTCACCGCAACCTACCAATCGCTTGCCCGGCAGCAAGACTTATCGCCGAACAACCCAACGGTAAACCAGCGGCTGAGCACGCTGGTCGCCACGCTGCAGAGTTGGCAGGCGGACGGCTTTGGCGAGGGACTAGCGCATGAGCCCTGTCTCGCCGAGGTCGCGCAGCAGCTTCCGCGCCTGTGCGCGATCGCCGAATGCGAAATGGAGAAATGGTGGTCGCGGCGCGTTCTGCAAAGCCCCTGCCGGGCGGCGCAAGCGCTGGAGGCGTTCTGGTATCTGGAGAATTACCGCGAGCTTTGCGCGGCGGAATTGGATCTGCTCGGCAGCGAAGGCGGCGGGCGTTTTGCGTTTCTCGGAACCGGCGCCCTGCCGATGACCGCCATTCTGCTGGCACAGTCCGACCCGGCGATCGAGCTGCGCTGCGTGGATTGCGATGGCGAGGCCTGCGAACTGGCGGAGCAGTTGATCTCGCGCTTAGGGTTAGCTGAGCGCATCACGATCTGCGAGACGCGCGCGGAGAGCTTCGCGCCGGCCCAAGACGAGACGGTGATTTGCGCAAGTCTGCTGCGCGCGCCGGGGCTGTTCACGGCCCTGCATGAAGCGGGCGCTCGGCGGCTCGTCATCCGCGATGCGGAGGGCGTCTACCGTTTTTGCTATCGCCCTGCTGACCTGCCCGGCGCCGGTTTTGTGGAACGCGGGCGTGCTTGTCCCAGTCCGAAGCGGATCAACACGAGCCGTTATTTCGAATCCACCCCACCTCACCCTTGATCTGGCGCTGTCCGTCGCCAAGTGATATCATTGCTATCATTTTCAGGAGGGGCTGGCCATGGCACAGCTCGTCGTGCGCAATATCGAGGATGAGGTGAAGGAGCGGCTTGTGCAGCGCGCGCGCCGTCACGGGCGCAGCATGGAGGAGGAGGTACGGGCTATTCTGCGTAATGCCGTGCGCGAACTGCCAACAGCACCCGAGGAAGATTTCGGCACCCGTTTTGCCGGTTTCTTCGAGGGGCTCGACATGCCCGAGATCGAGGAAATTCGTGGTTACAAGATCGAGTCGCTCGACCTTCGAGATGACGATAAATGATTATACTCGATACCAACGTTCTGTCGGTGCTCACGCACCCAAAAAGGCCGGCGTCCGTAATGGCGTGGTTCAAGCGCCAGCCATCCGAAAGCCTCTGGACGACTGCCATTACGATCTTTGAGGCATCCGCCGGCATCGAGTGCGTTACGGAGGCAGCGCGCCGCCGGGCACTGAGAGGCGCCTTCGATAGTGCGGTAGATCAAGTGCTCCGCGGGCGGATTTTGAGCTTCGATGCGAGCGCTGCTCACGAAGCCGCGCTGCTCTTCGCCGACCGCAAGCAACGGGGCCGCACCGTGGAGTTGCGGGATACATTCATTGCCGGAATCGTGCGCGCGACCAAGGCGACGCTTGCCACCCGCAACATCCGCGATTTCGCCGACGCCGGTATTCCGCTCGTCGATCCGTGGACGGCCAAGACTGGCTAAAAGTTTTCCGCTCGCTCAATCTCGCAGGCGCTTGGGGTTAGTGACGGCCAGGCGGGCGGCATTGATGGTCTTGATAGCCTCGAACGCCGCATTGCGCTCTGGGCCAGCTTCATCGAAAGCGCCGGCCTCGATGTCGGCGGCAAAGCGCTCCTCGAACTGCTCCGGCGTCAAAGCGACGTCCCGGTAAAGCTCCGCAGTGGCGAGCAGGCTGGGCTCAGGCGTGCTGAACTCGCGCTCGGCCATGGCGAGCGCGTTGGCCACCATCAGCGCCGCATAGCGCTTCTCGTGCGGCAGGGCCGGGAGTACCTCATCGCGAAAGGCGGCGAGCGCCGTTGCGAGCAGATTGCGAGCGTCGGGATGGAGGCGCATCAGTTCGCCCCCCGCTCGATAGCGTCGAGATGGATCAGCATGTCACCCAAGATCTCCGGCATCATGCGGCTGGTCAGCGCCAGCTCCAGCGACGGTTCGATGCCGGAGGTGTGCCGCTCACCCTGCAAGTAGGCTATCGCCGCCCAGCGCAAATAAGACGAAGTCTCCCAAAAAGCGATCCGCGCCGGATCGACGTGGCGGCCGGATGCCGCTTCATAAGCGGCGTAAAAATCGGCACGGCTGCCGATGCCGCCCGCCTCGCGGTCCGGCCTCGCGAACCGCCAAGAGCGCGAGCAGAACCAGGCGAGATCCTCCATCGGATCGGACCAGCCGCAGAATTCCCAATCGAGAATCGCAGTCAGCTTGCCGTCCTCTACCAAATAGTTGCCGGTGCGAAAATCGCGATGGCAAAGCACAATCTCGCCAGGCGGGGGCGCGTTGCGCTCCAGCCAGCGCAGGCCCCAGGCGAGCACCGGATCGCGGCTTGCCTCCGACCCAAGCCATTCCCGATAGAGCCGCGCGGCGGCGAGCCCCGGCGAATCCGGCACAGCCAGGAAGTCGAGACCGGGTGCGCCGGGCTGAATGCTGTGCAGCAGCGCCAGTTGCCGCCCGAGCTCGCGGGTGAGCTCCACCTGCGGCGCCTCGCTTTTGGTGATCAGCCGCCCCGAGCCGACGCCTCGCGCACGTCGCATGATATAGAACGGCCGCTCGAACACGGCGGGGTCTTCGCAAACGAACAGTGGCTCGGGCGCGGCCATTCTCGTCGAGAACGCCGCGCGCAGCACCGCAAACTCCTGCGGCTTGGTCAGGCTTGCTGCAACGCCAGCCGGTGAGGCCGCGCGCAACACGCATTCATGACGGCCGGCGAGCGCGCCGCCTTCCACCACGAGATCGACAGCAATGTTCTGCGAGATCGCGCCGCCGCCAAGCGCCGCCATATTCTCCAGCCGCACGCTGTCGGCGCCAGCCTCCCGCGCCAACCATTCGCAGAGCCGGGCCTGGGCCTCGGCCCCGATCATCCCCAGCTCCAGAACGCGTCGCCCTTCTCGAGATAGGACCGCGACATCACCATCTTGTGCACCTCGGAGGCGCCGTCCACCAGCCGCGCCTGCCGGGCGTAGCGATAGATCCACTCCAGCACGGTGTCTTTGGAATAGCCGCGCGCGCCGCAGAGCTGGATGGCGGTGTCGGCCGCCTTGTGCAGCGTGTCCGCGACCTGGACCTTGGCCATCGACACTTCCTGCCGGGCAAAGCTGCCCTCGTCGAGCGCCCGGGCGGCCTTCATGGTGAGGAGGCGGCCGATCTCGATCTGCATGGCGGCCTCCCCGAGCAGCCACTGCACGCCCTCATGCTCGGCAAGCGCGGTGCCGAAACTCCTGCGCTCGCGCACATAGGCGGCGGCGATCTCCAGGCAACGCTTCGAAAGGCCGAGCCAACGCATGCAATGGGTTAGGCGTGCGGTGCCCAGGCGGATCTGCGTCGCCTTCAGGCCGTCGCCGACCTGCATCAGCACATTCTCCTCCGGGATCTCGAGGCCCTCGAAGCGCAGCTCGCAGTGCCCTCCATGCTCTTCCGGCCCCATGATTGGGATACGGCGCAAGATTTCCCAGCCGGGCTGGTCGCGGTCATAGAGAAAAGCCGTGAGGCCGCGGCGCGGGTCGTCCGAAGTGCGGGCGATCAGGATGAAATGTTGCGCCTCGCCAGCTCCGGTGATGAACCATTTGTGGCCGCTGATCACCCAGCGGTCACCCCGCTTTTCGGCGTGGGTGCGCATCATGGAGGGATCGGAGCCGCCGCCCGGATGCGGCTCGGTCATGACAAAAGCGGAGCGCACCTTGCCGTCAATGATCGGCTGCAGCCAGCGGTCCTTCTGCGCGGGCGTGCCGACCTTGTTGAGCAGGATCATATTGCCGTCATCAGGCGCGGCGGCATTGAAGCATGCCGGACCGAAGATCGAGCGATTCATCTCCTCATAGCAGGCCGTCATGCCGACGACCGGCAGGCCCTGGCCGCCGCGCTCCTTCGGCATGGACAGCGACCACAGGCCCGCTTCTTTCACCTGCGACCTGACGCGGGCGAGCGCGGCGTCCGAAATGTTCTCATGCTCGTCGTAATTGCCGGGGTCGGTTTCCAGCGGGAGAATATGGCTTTCGACGAAGGCGCGCACGCGCCGGCGATAACCCTCGATCTCCGCGGGGAGAGAAAAGTCCATCGACACCTCCCTTTATGCTCGGCTTCGCGCCTGTTTGTTTCCGCCGCGCAGCAGCTAGATGCCGCACCAGCGCCTGGCAATCTCCGTAAAGGCGGCCTTCGCCTCCTCGATGCGCTGGGTATAGCAGAACTCGTCGGTCTGGTGCGCCAGATCCGGCTCGCCCGGTCCGAGGATCAGCGTGGGCGGATAGCCATAGGCTTTGGTCAGCGTGGCAGCATCGGTGAAGTAGGTGGCAATCGCTGGCTCGGTCGACGCGCCTGCGATCTCCTGCATCAGGCCGAAGACGCTGGCGATCCACGGATCGGACGGCTCGCTCCACACCGCAGGCGAGTGGCTTCCGAGCCGAAAGCTGACATCCTTGCCGCCGATCTCTTGGAGGCGGGCCAGCACCTCGGTTTGGGTGATGCCGGGCACGAGGCGCACGTCAACACCGATCCGCGCCTCATCCGGCACCGAGTTGATATTGATGCCGCCCCGCATCCAGCCGACATTGAGGGTCGGCTTTCCCACCTTCAGGTCACGCCCTTCGGCCAGGTCGAGGTCCGCGAGCCGGCTGACCACACGGGCCGCCTTATAGACGGCGTTGTCGCCCTTCTCGGGCATGGAGCCGTGGGCTGTCACGCCTTTGGCGATCCCCTCGACCCAGCACACGCCCTTATGCCCGACCAGCGGCCGGTTAGCGGTCGGCTCGGCAACGATCATCGCCCCGGCTTCGCCCAGCGCGCTGGGGTTGAACTGGACGAGGTGATTGACGCCTTCGCAGCCGGTCTCCTCGGCGGCGCTGATCAACAGCACCAGGCCCGGCGTGCCGTCCAGCTTTGGTGCCAGCTCGAGGGCCGCCGCGACGAAAGCGGCGACACCGCCCTTCATATCGGTCGAGCCGCGGCCATAGAGCTTGCCGCCTGCGACCTCGGCCCCGAAAGGCGAAACGGTCCAGGGGGCGAGCCCGAGCGGCACCACATCGACATGGCCAGAAAAACAGAGCGGCTTCTTATCCGGGCTGCCGCCGATCCGGGCAATCAGGTTCGGCCGGTTCTCCGCCATCGGATAATAGGCGATCGAGAACCCCGCCTGCTCCAGCAGGCCCCCCAGATATTCGGCGCAAGAGCCCTCATTGCCGGGTGGGTTGATCGTCTCGAAGCGGATAAGGCTGCGGGCGAGTTCGACGGCGTCGACCATCATCTCTCAAGCTTGCAAATCGTCCATGGTGCGATAGTAGTCCAGCGCCTCCGGGTTGGCGAGCGCCTCCTTGTTTTTCACCTCCCGGCCATGGATGATGTCGCGCACGGCGATCTCGGTGATCTTGCCGGATTTGGTGCGCGGAATATCGGGCACCTGCACAATCTTGGCCGGCACGTGCCGGGGCGTCGCGCCATTGCGGATCTGACGCTTGATCTTGTCGCGCAGGACATCGTCGAGACTGAGCCCCTCGCGCAGCACCACGAACAGCACCACGCGCACATCATTGTCCCAGCTCTGGCCGATGACAATCGATTCGCGCACTTCTTCCAGCTGCTCCACTTGGCGATAGATCTCCGCCGTGCCGATACGAACGCCGCCGGGGTTGAGCGTCGCATCCGACCGGCCGTGAATAATGATGCCGCCATGCGGCGTCCACTCGGCGAAGTCGCCATGCTGCCAGATATTGTCGAACCGCGCGAAATAGGCGTCGTGATATTTGTGCCCGTCCGCATCGTTCCAGAAGCCGACCGGCATGGAGGGGAACGGCCTTTTGCAGACTAGCTCGCCTTTGCCCGATGGCATCGGCCGGCCGTCCTCGCTGAACACATCCATCGCATAGCCGAGGCCCGGTCCCTGTATCTCGCCGCGCCAGACCGGCCGCGTAGGATCGCCGAGCACGAAGCAGCCGCAGATGTCCGTGCCGCCAGAAATCGAGGCCAGATGGATGTCCGGCTTCACCGCCTCATAGACATAGTCGAAGCCTTCAGGCGCGAGCGGGGAGCCGGTCGAGGTCATCATGCGCACGGTCTGAAGTCCATGCGTGTCGCGCGGGCGCAGCTCGGCCTTCTTCAGCGCGTCGATGTATTTCGCCGAGGTGCCGAACACATTCATGCCCTCGGCATCGGCATAGTCGAACAGAATGTTGCCGCTCGGATGGAACGGCGAGCCGTCATAGAGCAGGAGTATCGCGCCAGAGGCGATGCCCGACACCAGCCAGTTCCACATCATCCAGCCGCAGGTGGTGAAGTAGAACAGCTTCTCGCCGCTGCGCAGATCGCAATGCAGCTGATGCTCTTTCATGTGCTGGATGAGCATGCCGCCGGCTGAGTGAACGATGCATTTCGGTACGCCCGTCGTGCCGGACGAGAACAGGATATAGAGGGGCTGCGTGAAGGGCAGGCGTTCGTATTGGATTGGGCCGGCGGTGAAGCCCGCGAGCGCCTTATCCCACGACACCCCGCCACCGACCATGGTGGCGAAGCCATCCGCCTCGCCGATATAGGTGGTGATCAGGCAGGCCGTCGCGCTCGGCAGGCCGGCTTTGATATCGCGCACCTTTTCGCCGATGCGGATGGTCTTGCCCGCATAATAATAGCCATCGCAGGCGATCAGCACTTTGGGCTCGATCTGGCCGAAGCGGTCAAGCGCGCCCTGAACGCCGAAATCCGGCGAGCAGGACGACCAGATCGCGCCCATCGAGGCAGTCGCCAGCATGCCGATCAGCGCTTCCGGGCAGTTCGGCAGCATCCCCGCAACCCGGTCGCCAACGCCGACGCCTTGTAACTTTAGCCACTGCTGAAGACATGAAACCTGTGCGGTAAGCTCTTCCCAGCTCAATCGCCGCTTGACCTTGTCCTCGCCCCAGAACACAACCGCAGGCTTATCGGTTGGGCGCGCGAGCAAGTTCTCGGCAAAGTTGAGACGAGCCTCGGGGAAGAACTGCGCCCCTGGCATTTTCCCGGGATTGAGCAGGAAAGGCGGACGTCCCTTTTCGCCGATGATCCCGAAAAAGTCCCAAAGTGCCGGCCAAAATATCTCAGGAGCGCGGACGGAGAAGGCGTGAAGGTCGCGACTATCGGTGAAATAGGCACCATAATAGCGGAACAGGTGCGCCATGAAGCGGCTGAGATTGCTGGCGCGGATGGCATTTTCTCTCGGTTGCCACAACGGCTTTTCGGGCGCCATGTATAATCTCTCCAAGCGTTTGCCTCGCCTTCGCCATGAACACGTCTCAAAGAGAGCCTTCTTTTCTCGCGGGGCGGTGGGGGTTGCCGTGGCTCTTTGGTCACGGCTCGATCATGATCGAGTGCGTATGAGATTTAAAGTACCGTTTTTGCGTTATGCGCTCGCCGGTTTCGCGTTTTTGCTGCCATCCGCGGTACTTGCAGCCATCCTGCCTTTTCTCATCAACGCCCAGCCGATCCGGGAGAAGCTGCTCAGGGAAATCGGCTCCTGGGCCGGAGGCAGAGAGGTCAAGGTCGCCGGGGCGATCTCCCTCAAGGACTTCTTCTCACTCACCGTTGAAGCCCAAGATGTCGAAATACAGCAATTCCAAGGCATCCCGCCAATTGAGGGCATGAAAGCCAAGCGCGTTGTCGCGCGCATTGACTGGTCTGACCTTCTGCTCGGCAATTTCGACTTCGACAAAATCCAGGTCTTTAACGCCGTGTTCAAGCTGCGCGCGGATAGTCTGCGCGATTTTCCCGCTCTTTATGCCGATTTCATTGCCAACCCCGGCAATAAGGGCTTTGGCGCCGTGTATATCAGGGACAGCCAAATGGCGCTGCGCGGGAGAAGCCGCCGGGCCTACCGCCGCCTCGGCATCGCTAGCGCCTATCTCCGCAGCAGCAAATCGGGGCGCCGGCTCGCCGCTTCCGGCAAGCTCACCTGGAAAGACCAGCCGCTCAGTCTGAGCGTTCACTCGGTCCTGGGTGCCTCACCTGAGCGCACCCCCTTGCACGTGCAGCTCGCAAGCGATCTCGTCAGCGGCGAATTCGATGGCGAGGCGGCACTAAGCGGGCGCGCCGAAGCCGAGGGTGATCTCAAGCTTCAAACCTCCGATCTTGCCAGAGCGGCAAGCTGGCTTGGGCTGAATTTCGGCGATGCGCCACGCCTGATCAACGCGCCGGCCGGTATTGCCGGGCAGATGACCCTCTCGCCGGAGGTTGCCGTTTTGAGCTCGGGCGAGGTTTCACTGGCCGGGCAGAGTGCGCAGGCGGCTTTGACCCTGAAACGCGGCGAGGGCTTGCCACATCTCGAAGGCACTCTCGCATTCCATCGCGTTGACGCCGGAGCTCTGATTGCTGCGCAGGGCGGCGGCACGGAGCTGCTTGCCGGCTCGTCTTTGAGGGCACAGGTCGAGACGGATCTGCGTCTTTCCGCAAGGACGGTAATCTGGAACGATCTGGAGGCCGGGCCGGTGGCGCTGACATTCACCTCGCGCCCGGAGCGACTGACTGCGGAGATCGCCGAATTCGATTTCCTGGGCGGCGAGGTGCGCGGCCATTTCGGCGCCGACATGGCCGGCGCTGAGATGCGCGCTTCCGCCCGGCTCAGCGCCGACGGGCTCGACTCGGCCGCGTTGCTCCGCCTCGCGCATCAGCGGGATTGGCTGAGCGGCCCCGCCGACGTCAATGTGGAGGCCGATGCCGTTTGGCGCGATTTGGCAGAGATCCTTGATCGAATGGTTGCGAAAGCGCGGGTCAACTTCCCCGAGGGCGGGCAGATACGGCTCGACCTACCGCGCATGGCCACCTCGGCCACTGGTGAAACCAACGGCTGGGGTACGTTCGACTTCACCAACGCGGCTTTTGACAAGCTGCGTTTCGAGATGGTGCTACGCAACGGGCAGCTCAGCTTCGCCAGTGTCGTACTGGCTGCCGCGGGCCATCAGGTCAGCGGAGGCGGCGCCATCGATCTGGCCACCCGCTCGCTTGACTGGCGCTTCACCTGCGCGCCAGGACAGCAGGGCCGCGCTGCGGTGAAAAGCGCAGGCGGTAAGCCGGTCATTTCGCGGCTTTCCATTAAGGGCCCGTGGAGTCAGCCGGTCATTCGCAGCGATGAGGCGCCGGACAGTTCGATGTTGATCACGCCAGCGCACGCTGCCGCTCTTGAGCTTCCCGGCGCCAAACGCTAAGAGCTTGACACCGGGCGGTTACTTTTCGCGAACCGGGCCGCTGTCAATCCGGTCGATCCTCCATGGTTCTGCACCTCTGCTCATAAATGCCGAAACGACGAGGAAGCATAAAGTGACATCATACCGTTGTCTGCCGCGCCTTGCTTTGCTCTCCCTCCTCGCAACGACTGCACCACTTTTTGCTCAGACCGCGCCGGAGACCGCCGATACACCGCCAGCGGTTCAACCTGCACCCCAGGACCAGCCGCCTGCCACCACGGACGAGGCCGCGCCGCTCCGGGAAGAGCCGGCTTCGCCTCCGGACGCCGCCTCGCCGCCCCCCTCCGCCGCAGAGCAAACCCCGCAGGAGGCGCAGCCCTCCGCCGAAGGCTCGGCGACGGTGCCGGCGCCTGCAGCGCCCTCGGCCGAACAGACCCCCGAAGCACCAACGGCGCCTTCCACAGCGGACCAGACGCCCACACCGTCTTCTGCGCCTTCGGCAGCGGAGCAGGCGCCCTCTTCTCCAGCTCCGGCCGCTGCGGAACAGATCCCAGCTGCGCCAGCGCCTGCGACACAGGAGCCGTCGCCTCAGCCTGCCGCCGCTCCGCCGCCACCACTCGACCCGAAAGACGTGAAGCTACAGATCGCCTCCGCCGGCGGCGCCTATATGAAGTCGCAAAAGCTTGCCTACTTTCAGCCGTTCAGCCGCCGCACCGGCTACAGCATCGCGGATATGGCTTTCGACGGAACGCTTGCCAGCCTGAAAAGCCTGGCACCTGAAGCGCAATGGGACGTCGTTGATCTCGACCAGGACGTGGCCGCTCAGGCCTGCCAGCAGGGCCTTCTCGAGCCGCTCGATGCAGCGCTCTTGCAACCTGGTCCCGATGGGGCATCGCCTGCCGAGGATTTCGTGCCCGGAGCTATTCGGCCCTGCTCCGTCGCGAGCACGGCATGGTCAGCCGTCATTGTCTATGACAAGAGCATCAAGACCGCTCCGACCAAGGCCGAGAATTTCTTCGACCTCAAGAAATATCCAGGCAAGCGCGCCTTGCCTCGTACGCCCGAGCACACACTCGAACTGGCGCTACTGGGCGACGGGGTTCCGCCGGGCGAGGTCTACACCAGACTTTCAACCAAAGAGGGCCAGTCCCGGGCCTTTGCCAAGCTCTCCGCGATCAAAAGCCAGATCGTCTGGTGGGAAAGGGCTGCCGACGCGCCGGCCAAGATCGCCTCCAAGCAGGTCTCCATGGGGCTGGCGTTCAACGGTCGCACCTTCATGGCGATCATCAAGAGCCGGCAGCCTCTTGCCATCCTGTGGGATCATCAGATCTATCACCTGAACAGCTGGGCCATCCCCAAGGGGGCCAGATTTGCCGCGCAGGCCCGGGAATTCATCACCTTTGCGACGTCCCCCGGACCGCTGGCCGACCAGTCCCGGTGGATGCCCTACGGCCCCGCCCGGCTTTCCGCGGTTAAGCTCGCCGGCCGGCATGCGGAGCTCAATCTCGACATGAAGCCTTACCTGCCGACCTACCAGCCCAATCTGCAGGGAGCCCTGGGTTTCGACAGTGCCTGGTGGTCGCAGCAGCAGGCGCTCAAGGACCGCTTTGCCGCCTGGCTGGAGGGTCGTGAGCTTCCCGAGGACGCGGCCACCTCACAGTAGCCATTCATCCGGCTTGCGCTGTATCCATTACGCCACAGCGCGCCCATTTCGGCCATAATTGTGATTAGATCCCCGTCTGGGGATATTATGGGATAAGACCTCTGACAGCTTCCGGCCCGCTGTAACAAAACTGACAAATTTCTCAGCGATGTGCAGCGTTGAGCGCAAATGCCAAACAGCTTCCCGTCACCAAGTATGTCAACCCTCTCCGTGCCAGGAGAAACACTTCTGCCGAAAACCACCTTGCCGTTGCCACATTCCGGCTCAGTCATCGCGCGAAATCCTTATATGCGCCGTTATCCGCAATTGATTTCATCGAATCGCTGAGGCAGATTGGCGTCAAGAAAGCTCATGACGGCGGCTCGTCGATCTGACGTTTCCCGCGTCATGACATGACAAAGGGAAACGAGAGCGCAACCATTCACCTTCCGACTGGGCCGTTTCTTCTGACGGTAGACTCCGTCGAGGTTGCATCTCTCGTTAGCGGGGTAATAGGCACTGCCGTTTTATACGGCAGTGTTTATTTTTTTATTTGTCTTATCATTCAGCCCGTGACCTCCGTCTCCTGCTCGTCTTTGCACTAAACTCCGTTAGCGACCAGCAGCTGCACGGAAATGCCTCTCCGTGCCCTTCCGTTCCCACCCCCCGTATTCTGCCTTATTGGCCATCGATAGTGTTGGAATCGGAAATATGAGGAACGCGCGCAGGTGGTGTCCTCCCGCCGACGCACTCGGCAACATTTAGACGACATCGACAGCCGGTCGTGTTCCAGCCGGCGGTGTCGCAGGGCGGCAGCGAACCGAACGGATAGCGCCTTAGGCTCAAGGCCAAGCCACCAAGCGTCGCCACTGAGGTACATTTTGTAAGATTTGTGCAATTTGAAGAATAACGCCGCCATTCCTGCTATATCTTGGGGCGTTAATTTAGTGAGTATCTAGGATTTGTGAGTTGTGCGGGCTAAGCGCCTTAAAGGCCTGTGGAAAATTGTGTTGATAAAGCTGGGAATTCGCGCCGGGGGTGAAATCATGTCGTCTCAGCGGTGCAGTTTGTCACAAAATCGCCATGACCCTGAATGAAACTTCCAACGTTCACGGATTGACCGAGAACGCCCTCTTTGAAGTGCCCCGGCAACCCCGCGCCGGGGCATTTTTCTTTGGTAGTGGGGAGAGATACGATAATGGCATCTCTCCCCACGAGTTACCCCGCTAGCCCGCTGAAGCAGGCAACTCGTTGCGCCAAAGCGCAACTACAGGTTGCATAACCTGCGGTAATGCGAGGCGCAAGTTTTTTGTTAACTTCCTGTGCTGTGGGAAAGCGGTTGCTCAGCCGCGCCATGTTCCGCATGCACGCTTTGCCGAGTAGGCGTTCGTGCCTCGGGCAGCAAGCGGCAGCGAGGCCGGCCATTTGTCCTTTGCTGAAGTCCTTCCCCCTTCTCGCCGTTCTGGCATATGTTCACGCGGGGGTCGGTCGGTTCTGCGTCGGCGCGTTAGGGGCGAACACAGCGGAATGGCCAACTGGTGAGGGGAGGGGGGATGATGCGTGAGGGGAGCGCGCGCGCGCAGCCAATCGAGCATGTCAGTGTTGGACCACGTGACATGCCTCGGCCGGCGACCGAGCAGGGACGAGCAAGACCGCGGCGCGTTGCGCTTGTCGGTCCCTCTGGTGCTTCGATGGCCGTTGCTCTTGGAGCGCTGCTACAGGACATCGTCGCCCACGGGCATCAGGTCGTCTGTTTCGCCCCGGAGCTCGATCCGCAGGCTTCGCAGAGCTTTGCCCGCATGGGTGTAAAAGCCTTTCAGCTGCCAGCTTTTCGTCAGGGCCTTTCCCCGCTGGCCGACCTGCGCAGCATGCACCGCCTCGCCGGCGCTCTCAAGCAGATGCGCCCCGACATCGTCGCCGGCTATTCGCCGAAGGGAGCAGCGCTCGCCGCCGTCGCGGGCCGCAGGGCGCGTGTCGGCCATGTAGTGACGTTGCTTTCCGAACTTGGCCGCGGCTTTGCCGAGGCTCCGGAGAGGGCCTCGTTTACTGCCCGAACCTATCAGAAAGCACTCCTGCGGCTCGCTTTCAGGTTCAGCAACACGGCTGTGTTCTTCAACGAGGAAAACCATAAGATCCTGGAGCGCTACAAGCTCCTGCCGACAAAGCTTCGACAATTCCCGCTGACGGGCCCTGGTGTCGATCTACACCAATTCCCCAACACCCCGCTTCCATCGCTCGACCGAGGTGTGATGTTCCTGTTTGCCGGGCCGCTCGACCGGCGCTTTGGCGCGCATGACTATTGCGAGGCGGCGCGACTGCTGCGCGCCAAATCCGGCAATTTCCGCTGTCTGATCGCCGGACCGGAAGTACGCGGCGCGAACGCCTTCCCGCTCACCGAGCTGAAGCGCTATCGTGATGTCGTGCATTATCTGGGGCCTCAGGCCGATCCGCGTTCCTATATGGCGGGCACCCATGCCTTCGTTCTGCCAGCGATCGGCGATGTGGTGCCCGCCCCGCTGATCGAGGCGATGGCGATGGGTCGGCCAGTCATCACCACCACGGCAAGGGGCTGCCGCGGCGCCGTCAGCGGTGGCACCAATGGCATGCTGGTGCCTCCCGGCGATCCGGCGGCGCTTGCCAGCGCCATGGCACGCCTTCTCCTGCGTCCTGACCTCATTCCTTCTATGGCGCGCGCGAGCCGGGCTTTTGCCGAAAGCCGTTTCGACAGCCGGCGGATCAATGCGCAGCTCATCGATGCGCTGGGGCTGTGACGAGCGAGGTCATAGCACGGCTGTTCTTGCTTGACCGATAGCAGCGAATGCATACATGCAAGGCTTAAGTGGGGGAGGTGGTGGCGTTGCGCGAATTGCAGACGCTCGATGAACGGGCGGTCATTCGGACGCTGGAAGTGCTGCGCAACCGCGTCGCCGAGCGCTTCCCAACCAGGGGCCTGACCAAAACAGCCTCGCATCTGCTCGACGTGTCCAGGGTTGCAGCTATGGAAGCGGCACAGCTGCGCGAGCCATATTGGGGCATGCGGCTGGTTCCGATCGTGGCCATTGCCGGGGCCTTTGCCGGCTTCGGCGTGCTTTATCGCTTCTTCAGCGTGATCCTCGATCAAAAGATCGGCCTCGCCGAATTTACGCAAGGGCTGGAAGCGACGCTCAACATCATCTTGATCGCCGGCATTGCCATCGGCTTCATTTTTGCGGCTGGAGAACCGCAGGAAGCGAACGGTGGCGCTGAACGGCCTTTACCGGCTGCGCGCCATCAGCCACGTTATCGACATGCATCAGCTCACCAAGGATCCGGTAGTGATCGTGGGCAGGGCGCGCACCAGCTCCTCGCCATTGCGTGACCTCGACCAGGAGCACCTGTTGCGTTATCTGGATTACTGCACGGAGATGCTGTCGCTCACCGGCAAGCTTGCTGCGCTCTACGCGCAGTATTTTCCCGACGCAACGGTCGTCGCCGCTGTGAATGATGTTGAGCAGCTGACGACGAACCTCAGCCGGAAAGTCTGGCAGAAGATCGTTCTGGTACAACAAAACCTATCGGCAGATTAATGTCTCCTTCCGCTTCCGAACTCTCCGATCCGATCGTTCATGCTCAGGCGTTGATCCGCTGCTCAAGCGTCACGCCCGACCAGGCCGGAGCGCTGGACTATATGGAGCGCGTGCTGGCCAGCGCAGGGTTCAGCTGTCGCCGGCTGAAATTCTCGGGCGAGGGTGAGCCGGAGGTGGACAATCTTTATGCGCGGATCGGCCGGAATGCGCCGCATCTGTGCTTTGCGGGCCATATCGATGTTGTACCGCCCGGCGATACGGCAGGCTGGACGCACCCGCCCTTTGCCGCCGAGATCGAAGGCGGCGTACTCTACGGGCGGGGCGCGGTGGACATGAAGGGCGGCGTTGCAGCCATGATGGCGGCTGCGCTCCGGTTTCTCGCCCAACATGGCGGCCTGTCCTTCGGTTCGCTCAGTTTTCTGATTACAGCCGACGAGGAGGGGCGCGCCATAAACGGCACGCGCAAGGTGGTCGCCTGGATGCGCGAAAATGGCGAGCTTCCCGACCATTGCCTGCTCGGTGAGCCAACCAACGACAATGATCTTGGCGAAGCCATTAAAATCGGGCGGCGCGGCAGTCTCAACGGCCGGCTGACAATCACCGGCAAGCAGGGCCATGTCGCCTATCCGCACCTGGCCAACAATCCGATGACCGGGCTGGTCGCGGTGCTGAAGCGCTATCTCGACGAGGTGTGGGACGAAGGCACGCCGAATTTCGCCCCGTCCAACCTGGAGGTGACCAGCATCGACACTGGCAACCCCACGGTCAACATCATTCCCGCCAAGGTCACCGCGCAGTTCAACATCCGCTTCAACGACCGGCACAGCAAGGAGAGCCTGCGTCAGCGCCTCTTCGTGCTTGCCGATAGCGTGTTGCAGGATACCGGCCTCACCTATCTCCTGGAACTGGAGATGACGGCGGAAGCTTTTGTCACCCAGCCCGGCACCTGGGTGGCGATGCTGGCCGAGGCCGTTGGCGAGATCACCAGCCGTACCCCCGAGCTGTCCACCACGGGGGGCACGTCAGACGCGCGCTTCATCAAGGACATTTGTCCGGTGGTCGAGTTCGGGCTGGTCAACAAGACCATCCACCAGGTCAATGAGCGCGTGCCGGTTACACATCTCAGCGAGCTGACCGAGATCTATCGCGCGTTCCTGCGGCGGTACTTCAACGCCGCGCGCCTGTAACCCAATTCGCTACTGCGACAGGGCCTGGCCCTGGACCGGCGCTGGCTGGCCGAAGTTCTCGGGCAGCGGGATCTCCACCTTCAGCGTGTCGCCTGGCTGAACAGACGCACTGTCGGAAATCTGCATCTCTTTGGTCTCGTCGCCGGTGCGACGGACAATACGGTAGATCGGCTGGCTTTTGCTGCCCTCGCGGCGGCTGGCCAGTAGGCGTGGATAGGTGATTTGCGAGTCATAGAGCAGTCTGTCCGCGGTCGCCATCTTCACCATCGCCTGCTCCAGCTTGGTCTGGGTTTCGCGCAAGCCCGCCGTGACTTCATTGGACATCTTATTGCGCGCCTCGATGATGGAAATATCGGCGCGGCTGATGTCCTGGCGCGTCTTGAGCAGCTCGGTCTCGAGTCTGAGGCGGTCGCCCTCCATGCGCGAGATCACGCGCTCCAACTCCAGCTGCCGCGGCGTAACGGCAAGGCCCCGGCTGACAAGCGAGGCGACACCCTCAAGTTCCTTTTTGGTCAGATCGCGCTCCCTCTCCTGGGTCTTGAGCTGAGCTTGCAGCGACTCCACGCCCTTTCCGAGAAAAGTCTTGAGCTGTTCCAGCGCCTCGATCTCGGTCTTCAGCGCATTGCGCCGCGATGCAAAGATACCCGCCTCCTGTCGCATGACCGTGTCGACGGCAGGCTCGTCCTTGCGCTGCACCAGCTCCGGCGGAAAGCTGATGCTGTCGGCATTGGCAAGCTCGGCCTCGAGCCGCGCCTTGCGTGCGAGCAGGCCAAGCGCTTCGGCCTCGGAAAATTGGCTGTCGCCCTGGCCGGCGATGATCTCGCGCGTCAGCCGCAGCCCGCTCTCGCCGCTGCCGAGCAGCCCCCCAGCGATACTGAGCGCCTGCAGCACGGTAAGATCGGGCCGATAGGGATATTCGCCGGGCTTGTTCACCGCGCCGACGATATAGAACGGCCGGTATTGCATGACCTCTACGGCGACATTGGGCACGCCTGAGAGCCCGATGTGATTACGGAGATTTTCCCCGACAGCACGGGCCAGCTCGCTGGTGGTCAGGCCTGTCGCCTCGATTTCGCCCAGCAGCGGCAGCGAGATCGCGCCGGACGCCCCGACCGTGAATTCGGCATTGAGAGAGGTCCATTCGAATACCGAATTGATGGTTGAGCGCCATTCATAGACCTTGAGCCGGACCTTATCCTGTGGCCCCAGCTTGTACGTATCCGCCGCTGCATAGGCGCTGGCCGTCGGTGCGATCAGAATGAGCAGGAGAACAGCGAGAGCGCGCCAGAGTCGCGCGGCTGTGGAAATCAGGAAGAGGCGCGAGTGCCAGGGGGAGGAGAGAAGCTTTACGCCGGACGGCATGCTGGTGTCCTTCGAACAACGCTGTCTATAACTTCAGGATATATTCCGGATCAATTCTGCCCCGGGCCAGATCAAGGGCGGCGAGCAGATTGCCTTTCAGCCGGCCGCGCCTGTCGATGTAAGATTCCGGCCATAAGCTCTTTATAGTGTTGGCCGCAATATTACGCCAGATCAGGTGGAAAGCGAAGCCTGCCGGCATGGTTCCTTTGCGGACAAGGTAAACAGGGTTGATAAGCTGGGAATAACCAAAGCGCACGCCGCTCACTCGCCCTGATTTGACGCCGAGATGTACGCCGTAGAGCGTGTTCATTCCCATCACCCGCCCTTTGCTTGCGAGCCGGCTGGTGAAGTCGATGTCCTCCTGCCAGCCATAGAGCGGCAGGCGCTCATCAAAGCGAGTATCGCCGACGCAGGCGGCGCGTATCGACATGTTACAGCCATAGCCGCCGACATGCTCGGCGCAGCGTTCCTCGACCGGTTCTAACAGCCGGTGCAGCTCCTCCTCTCCGAGCAACGCCAGGCCCTCCTCGAAGTCGAAGCCCGCGCCCATCGCGCCGTCGGCCACCGCCTCGCCGCGCAGGACCGCCCAATCCGGATGCGCTTCGAACGCCTGTTCTAGGATTTGCAGATAGTTGGGGGCCGGAAGGAAATCGTCGTCAAAAAAAGTGACAATATCGGTGCTGCCGAGCGCCGCATCGATGCGCCGCATTGCGCTGGGAACAGCTGCCCCGTGCCCCGAACACAAAGGAGAGCGGAAAGGCGGTGCTTTCCCGTTTGCCGACATGGCTCTCGTCAGGCGCAGAGACAATGACCGCATCCGGCAGCCGCTTCAGGTTCTCCAAACATCCGAGCGTGCGGTCGAGAAGCGCCTGCCGCCCGAAGGTAGCAATGATGATCGTGATCTTCATTGAGGAAATTGGGCTTTCGTCTGCGGGGCTCTATGGGCGCGAGCCTACCAAGCTACTCCTTATTTTTCTTTATCATCGCCGGTTTGCGCGAATCCGGCTCCTGATCCGGCAACCGTTCCACAACTCTGAAAAGGCTTGTGGCAAAGCTGTGCGCAGCTGCCAAAGACCGCGCCTCGGCGCTGTCCATACTTAACCTTAAGTTGAAATTATAGCTATACGCACGCCAGAATTGATTCGCCAGGCCAGACATGTTGCAGTTTTACTGCGGCACTGGTCGCATGTGCCCTAAACTTACCGAATGGTTGCAGTCGTGGCGTCATTGGAATCCGCTCTCTCCATTACTGGGGAAATTGAAGACGCAAGCAGCGATACCTCGCTCGTGAAGACACGGCGCGGCGAGCGCTCCAGCCCACCGCTCGACCTCAAGGTCGCCATCGTCCATGACTGGTGCCCATCCTTCCGCGGCGGCGAGCGGGTGCTGGCCGAACTCTGTGCCATGTTCAAGGGCGCCGAGGTGTTCACGCTGTTCGATTTCCTCCCCGCCGAGATCAAGGACGCCTATTTCCAGGATGTGGCCTTTCACACATCGCCGGCCAACCGGCTGCCCGGTGTGCAGAAATATTACCGGGCGCTGTTCTCGGTCTGCCCGTTCCTGATCGAACAGTTCGATGTGACCGGGTTCGATGCGGTGATCTCCTCGTCAGCGGCCTTTGCCCGCGGCGTTATCACCCGGCCCGACCAGCCGCACCTTTCCTATATTCACAGCCCGATCCGCTATGCGTGGGATGAGCAGTTCTCCTATCTCGCGCAGGGCAAGCTTGGCTATGGGCCGAAGGGGCTCGCCTTTCGTTACCTGCTGCACCGCCTCCGGACCTGGGACGTGCGCACGGCCAATGGACCGGACCTGATGCTGGCCAATTCGAGTTACGTGAAGGGACGCATCCAGCGGATCTATGGGCGCGACGCGCGCGTGGTGTTCCCGCCGGTCGCCCTGGATGAGCTGACCTATAGCGCCGAGAAGGACGACTACTACATCACCGCCTCGTTCCTTGCGCCGTATAAACGCACCGATCTCGTCATCGAGGCTTTCAACCAGATGCCAACGCGCCGCCTCGTAGTGGTGGGCGACGGCCAGCAATCGGCAAAGCTGCGGGCCATGGCCAAGTCCAATGTGGAGTTCGCCGGCTTTCTGCCGCGCCGCGATTATGTGGAGGCCGTGGCGAAGGCTCGGGCGCTGGTATTTGCCGGCTGCGAGGATTTCGGCATTGCGCTGGCCGAAGCGCAGGCCTGCGGCACGCCGCTGATCGCTTTCGGACGGGGCGGCGCCTGCGATATCGTCCGCCCGCTCGGCCGCAGCAAGCGCCCGACCGGCATCCTGTTCCGCCCACAGACCGTCGATGCCGTCAGGCGTGCGGTCGAGGACTTCGAGACGCATCATCATCTTCTGCGCCCCGACGCCTGCCGGGACAATGGCGCCCGCTTCTCCACCGAACGCTTCCGCCGCGAAGTCGCAGATGCCTTTCAGGCGACCCTTGGGCTTCACGGCGAGACGGCGCAGGTCTGCACCGCCTGACATTGCTCTGGCGTCTGGCGCCGCAACTAACGCTTGATGAGATGAAATGCCCTCTCCGCAGGCAGGGCCGCCCCCTCTCCATGGGGAGAGGGTGGGGGTGAGGGGTAAATTCTATCGATAGGCTGCCACCCCTCACCCTGGTCCCTCTCCGCCTGGGAGAGGGGACCGGAGGCAACCACCGCGCGTAAATCGAGCGCAACTCAAATCATCAAGCGCTAGAGCGGACCAATTCGCTCCTATTGACGCGAGGGCAGTTTCCCCAAGGCCGCGCTTAAAATTTGACGTACATCCCCACTGAGCCATAAGGGCTCATATCGCCGTCATAATCGGCCGAGACGCCGCCGGACAATGTCGTCTCCGTTTTGCCGATGTTGAAGCGCAGGAAACCGCCGGTCCGGGCGCTGTCATCCTCCCTATCGCCGAAGGCAGCCATTTCGGGGCCAAGTGTTAGCCAGGAGAGCGGCCGGTAACCGAGCCGCATCGCGGCGGAATAGGCTTCGGTCCCGGTGAAATAGCTGCCATCGGCGGAGAGCCATGCTGATGGGCTAAGCGTCATCCAACTCTCGACGACGGACTTTGCCCCCCAAGAGGTTCCCGGCAACGCTTTTTCCGCGTCTGGCGGCATGATCGTGCGCGTCTCCAGCGCCGGGCCAAGATAGGCCTTTAGCGTCGCGCGTCCAAAACTTGCCTGATAACCGGGGAGGGCTGCCAGCTCGTACCGTCCTACTTGGTGTTGCTGCAGCAGATAGAGCTGGTCGCCGTCGAGCTGCAGCCCGAAAGGCGCGGCCGTCCGGGCTATGTGGTCGCGATCCTCGCTGCTGAGCTGCCCATTGGTGAGGTCGTCGCATGCAGCGGAAAGGTCGATGCCCGCCGCCCTCTTCTTCTCTTCGGGCGAAAGGGCGCAGTAGACCCGCTTGGTGTCATAGGACCAGGTGCCGTAGCTGCCGTACAGTTTCAGCCGCACCCCATCCGCATCGGCTGGCCCAAAAGGCGAAAGGATAGCGGTGCTGTAGACGCTCCAGGATGAGCCAGTGACATCGAACCCGTTTGCGGTTTCCACCCGGCCGGACCAGAAACTAGGTACGGTGATAGAGGGCGACGCGTGCTGCACCCCACCCGCCTGCGCGGCCAAAGCAACGGCCCATCCGGTAAACGCGCCGAGGAGGGCGAACACACGCAAAACCCAGAACGCAGTCATGATGTTAACAAATGTTGACGCGGCACTTTTCACACAGTAGGCGCGAAAATGCCTGGGGAGGAAATCAGGGTTAACCCGCAGGTAAGGACATTCACGATCTTCTCTGTGCCGCATTTACCGCACACTCATCAGCTTGATTGCCGGCTGTCCTTCAGCGCGTTAAGGTTTCCATCTAGGTAGAGGGCGTCGTCGAGCAGCTGTTGATGTGGGGCGTAGCCTGGGCGGGATAGATTATGGGCTTTGGCTCCTTCTCGATGACGATTGCCGGCTTGCTCACCTGTGCTGCCCTCTTAGGCTGCGCGCCGGTCCTGCCGCCCATGCAGTCTACGCCCGGCTCATTCTATGAAGTGCGCGATGAGGCCAAGCCCGTCCGGCTCGCGGTCCGTGAGACGGGGAAGGGCAAGCCCATTCTCCTGATTCACGGGCTTGGCGCCTCGAGCTACACATGGAGCGCCATCACGCCGCCGCTCGCCAAAACGCATCGGGTGATCGCTCTCGATCTGAAAGGCTTCGGCAACTCGGACAAACCGCTCGATGACGCCTATACCATCGCCGACCAAGCCAAGCTCGTTAGCGACTATATCACGCGCAACGATCTGCGCGGCCTGACACTGGTGGGCCATTCTTATGGCGGAGCCGTCGCCATGTCGGTAGCGCTCGAGGACGCTGCCAAACCGCGCAAGCGCATCGAGAAGCTCGTGCTGATCGACAGCCTGTCCTATCAGCAACCCGTTCCGTTCTTTTTCCGGCTCCTGCAGACCCCGGTGGTTGGCGAGCTGGGCCTAAATCTAATCCCGGCGGATGTGCAGATCTCCCGTGCGCTATCGGTCGCTTATTACCACCAGTGGAAAGTCAATCCGGAAACTGTGGCGACCTATGCCAGTCCGCTCGAGAGCGAGGGCGGCAAGTACGCGCTCCTGCGCACCATCGACGGCCTGATGAACGAGAATGCAGATGCTTTCGTTGCGCGTTACCGCACGCTTCAAACGCCGACCCTGCTGATCTGGTGCGCGCATGACCGCATCGTGCCGATGACGTTCGGCAAACGGCTCTGGCGCGATCTTCCCAACGCCAAGATCGACGTTATCGAGGAATGCGGCCACATTCCCCAGGAAGAAGAGCCGGAGGAGACGCTGGCCGCCCTCCAGAACTTCGCCGCCCGTTGAAATAGCGCCGTAGAGCGCCCCTGCCGGGAGCTACTCGCTCCGCCCTTTTCCCTTCAGGCTGAGAATATAGGCGATGGTGTCCTCGCGATCATGCGGCGGGATAATAAAGTCCGGCATGGTCTCGTGTGCGCGTTGCAGCCAAGCGGTTAAGGCGATCCAGCTCACGCCCCGGATGTTGGCAAGCCTTTGGAAGGCTGGTGCGTCCGGATTGGGTGAGAACCCGTCGCCCCTTCGAACGGCGTGGCACTCCGTGCAGTTCTTCTGGACATAGGCGAAGCCGCGCTCTGCGCTGCTCATCGGCTTCGCCTGAACCGCCCCGAAGCCGAATGTGAGGCTGAGAAGAATAAAGATCGTGCGGCGAAACATCTGCGACCCCTCGGTTGCCAGTGCGAGCTTGCTATTTTGGCTGATCACAGCAAGGGGTTCCTTGCGCGATGTCAAATCCTTCCGAAAAGTCCAGTGTCCCAAATCGATCGTTCGAACCTGCGCTTTTGACGTGCATCAAGGACAGGCGGGCCGATCAAGAGCGAGATCACGATGTCGGCAAACCAGGCGACCCCAAGCGAGATGAGCGAGTGGACACCAGTACCTCAAGCGCTGTCGAACGGGGCAGAACCGGGCACTTTTGCCCCATTCCGAGTCGCTCGTGGAAGGAGGAGCATCCCGTGGCCATTAAGAGAATTCTGCTGCCGTTTTGCGAGGCCGCCGGCTTTTCGCCGATAGCAGAGGCCGCGTTTGTGGTAGGTCAGGCGCTAGATGCCCAGGTGCGCGTCCTGTTTGCGCAACCCGGCTCCGGTTCGACTTTCCCCCCAAATGAGGGCATAAGCCCGACCGAAATCATGCGCCTCATCGAAAAGGCGAGCCGGGAAAGGGCCGAGGCGCTGCGGCGGGCACGCGAGATGTTCGATGGTTGCGCGCGCCGGTACCACAACGTCGATGCCGTCTTCGCCTCGAGCGAAGATGCAGTTCGGGAAAATGTCGGTTCTGCCGCCCGGCTGGCAGACATCTCCGTGCTCGGCAGTGGCACACATTATGGTGCGGGCGATTGGACGGATGTGCGCGAAGGCGCGATCCTCGGCAGCGGGCGGCCGGTCCTGCTTGCGCCGACGCGTGGGCTCGAGGCGCAGAGCCTCGACCGTGTTGTGATTGCGTGGAAGGACAGCATCGAGATGGCGCGAGCCTTCAGCGCGGCCCAGCCCTTCCTCGCCACGGCCAAGACGGCTTACCTCGTCGCGGTCGGAGAGGACGAGCAAGCAGCCGCCTCACTCAGTGAGGCCGAGCAGTATTTGCAGCTGCACAATGGCCGAGCTGCGTAGCGAGGTCATCTCGTCCGGCGGTAATACCGGCGAGACGCTGCTGCGCAGATGTCGCGACTTAGGCGGAGCATTGCTGGTGATGGGCGCCTATAGCCATTCGCGTTGGAGAGAGCGCGTATTTGGCGGCGTGACCCAGCACGTGCTGGACGAAGCCCAGGTGCCAGTAGTGATGGCGCACTGACGTGGGATCATTCCCGCGCCTCGGCAAATCCATCAGTGCCGAATTGATCGCTTTCTCGTTCCGTCCGGCAAGGCAGCCACGGTCTGTTACGCCTGGCTGACGCCGGACGAGAGCGAGCGGTCGAACGGTCGCTATACCGAGAAAGGCACACCGACCTCCGGCACGACGACATTCTGCCCCTGCATTTCGGCAAGGAATTTCGAGGGGTCCTGGTCAATAATCGGGAAGGTGCCGTAGTGCATCGGCACGATTGTCTTGAACTTGAAATAGCGCTTGCACGCCATCGCTGCCTGCTTGGCGCCCATGGTGAAGCGGTCACCGATCGGCACGAGGCCGACATCGGGCTCGAACACCTCTTGGATGATGGCCATATCGCCGAAAATTTCCGTATCGCCCATGTGATAGACGGTCTTGCCGTCGGAGCGCAAGATAATGCCACAAGGATTGCCGAGATAGACCGGCACGCCGTCGACCATCGTCGAGGAGGAATGGAATGCCTTTGTAAGCGTGACGTCAAAGCCGTCCTGCATTACCGTGCCGCCCGGATTGGCCGGATCGATGTTCTCCACACCCTTGCCATTCAGATATTCGCAGATCTCGAAATTGGCGATCAGCGTCGCGCCGGTGCGCTTTGCGATCGCGACCGTGTCGCCGACATGGTCGTCGTGACCGTGGCTTAGGATGATGTGCGTGCAATTCTCGGTGGCGCTCTCCGGGCTGCCCTGAAACCGGGAATTGCCGGTGATGAACGGATCGATCAGCAGCACCTTATTGGCCGTCTCGATCCGGAAAGCGGAATGGCCGAGCCAGGTCATCTTCATCGCACACCTCGTGAGGGACTTGTTGCAGCGCTTGGGGCGGCAGTATAAGGAGGCCGCTATTCGCAACAAGCCCAGAAATGGAGTCAGTCCCTTTGCCGGGCGCGCCAAACCCCGATGACAACCGGCCGCTATCCATCGAAGACTTTGCGAGCCGTCTGCCAAAGCAAGGCGCTGTCCTTGGCCTCGACCTTGGCACCAAGACCATAGGGCTCGCCATTTCCGACGTGACGCGCACGGTGGCAACGCCCTTGCGGACGCTACGGCGGACCAAGTTTTCCGCCGATGCCGGCGCCTTGCTGGCACTGGCCGCAGAGCGCGAGGTTCGCGGCTTCATCATCGGCCTGCCCATCAATTTCAACGCTACGGAAGGTCCGCGGGCGCAGTCCTGTCGGGCGTTTGCCCGCAATCTCGCAGCACTCACGACTCTGCCGATCGCCTTCTGGGACGAGCGCCTTTCAACGGCGGCCGCTGAACGTGCCTTGCTGGAGGCGGATGCCAGCCGCAAGCGACGCGCCGAGGTGATCGACGCGGTTGCCGCCGGATTTATACTGCAGGGCGCGCTCGACCGGATGAGGATTGGCCCGCGGCCATAAGGTGGTGCTGGGCGGGCAGCACCAAAGCGGCGATAACAAGAATATGAGGGAGAGATGAGCGAACCCGCTCCGGAAGATAAGGAAGTCAAAGACAATGCCGGCGTGAAGGTCGCGCCGCCGCTGATCTATCTGGTGACGCTCGCGGTGGCGCTTGCTGTCGATCTTGCTGTCGATGGACCACGCTTCACGGCAATGGCTGGACTGCCGAGCGTGGCCCGGATTGTGGCGGGGGTTGCGCTTTTCCTCATCGGCATGTTTCTCGCTGGGGCAGGCGTGGCGCGGTTCCGCTCTGCCGGAACCGAGGTGCGCCCGTGGCGGGCTTCGACGACGCTTGTCACCTCCGGCGTCTATCGCTTCACGCGCAACCCGATGTATCTCGGCATGTCGCTGTCCTATGCGGGCCTCTGTCTCCTCGCCAACAGCGTGCTTGCACTGGTATTTTTGGTGCCGCTGGTGATCATCGTCACTTATGCCGTTATCAAACGCGAGGAGCACTATCTCGAGGTGACGTTCGGTGCGGAGTATCGCGCTTACAAACGGAGAGTGAGGCGCTGGATCTGACACGAAAAGCGGTGCCGCTCATGCTCAGAACTGCTCCTCAGCCGGCATTTCCGCGGCCAGGGTCTGCAGGAAGAACAGCAGGCGGTCGGGTGAAATTCTGTTCGGACGGACGCGCTCGATCGTGAAGTGAGCCAGGAATTTGTTCCGCGCTTCGGGGGAGATACGGTCAAGCAGACCCATCAACCAATTCGCAAACAACCGCTCCTGCACATCCACGCAGGAGATGAGGTGGATGCTTAGGTGGCGCGGGTCCGTGGTGATGCGATTATAGGTGTGCGTCACCGCAGCCCTTGTCCCCTCGAGCGCTTGGACGAAGACGTCGCCGTCGAAGAGGAGAAAGCCGGTCACGCCGACGCGGGAGTTGTTCCCGCGGCTGGTAGTGATGAGGCCCTCAAGATCCAAGGGAACGGAGAGATTGCGCGAGCTCATATACACCAAGCGACAGATCGTCACGACAGCGCTCCCTCACAAGCGCTGGCTTAGCTGCGCGTCTCACCTGCTGAACTCCGTGCCTACCTGCCGCAAAATGCCCCTAGCACTTTACCCAAACACTGAAAAACAATGGGCCGATAGCATGCGGTCCGGGAGCACGCTACCAGTTGGCGATATATAGCAGCAAGGCGAGTGGCTGTCTGGCGCAGCGGCGCTGGAGGCCCGACGCCTTATTCCCGTAGCAGATAGTAGATGTCGGTCTTGAGCTGCGCCGGATCCTCATGCCAGTGGCCGTAGACCTCCCAACTCGGTCCGGCCAGCATTTTGCCCTGCACCGCGCACCAATCGGCTATCGCCTTGTTCGCCTCGCCCAGCAGGTGGTAGGGGCCGGTATATTCGGTATGCGCTGCAAGGCCCGCCGGCGTCGCGGACAGGAAGACCTCGCCCTTCGCCCACGAACGTGGCCGGAACCTCTACGCCACATTCCAGATTGATGGCGCCGTCATAATAAACGGCGACGTTGCGGCCCCTGCCTGATGCGCCCCTCGCACGCAGCAGCTTCCAGACTTCCCCGAGCGCAGCGGGCACAATGGTCGCCAGATTCGCCGAAGCTGCACGACGCCGCACCGCGGCGATAGGCTGCGGCCCCGCGTTTTTTATCTCGACGAGATAAGCCATTGTTGCAACCTCAAAAATGTCTCACCGCCCCTGCGGATATGTGCGAGACCGCACTTTAACTTCCCGAGCTGGCCAAGAATAGCGCCGGCAATTCGCAAAGCCTGGGCAATGGTGTTTTTTTGATCACTACCAGGCCTATATTATGAAAATTAATTGCGAACTTGATCTTGCATGATTTTTGCCAAATCACGCATAGTCCAGTAGCGGATGGGAGTCGCGCGGAGGCGGACCGTCGTGATCCCAAGAATTGAGGGGGCCTATGTTGTCCGAATTAGCGTTTCGGGCACAGCTCGTCATACGCGAGCAGCGCGAGCTTTTTGACTATTGGCGGTCATGCGCCAAGGGTCGGCCTTTGCCGTCGCGCGCCGATATTAATCCGGCCGCCATTGCCGCGCTCCTGCCGGGCATCAGCATTCTGGAGGCCGCCTCTCAGACCCGGCTGATCTACCGCCTCGCCGGTACACGCCTGCGCGATATTTTTGGGCAGGAGGTCACCGGCAAATCGGTTTTCGACCTCGAGCTCGGCGAGAAGCAGGGCTATTGGCATACTGTCTACCGCAAGGTGGTCGAAGAACGGATGCCGATGCAGGGCGCCGTCAAGGGCCCGGTCGTCGATCGCGATCATGTCGTGCTGTTCTGGCTCCGCTTGCCTCTGGCAGATGATGGGCAGATCGTCAATAAGGTGCTTTGCCACGACGTGACGCTGCCCGTCAGTGTTGCCTACGGCCTCGATCAGGACGCCCCCGGCCTCAAGAACCGGAGCTGAGCGGCAGCACAACATCGCCGGCCTTCGGCCTGAGCCGGAGCGTTCCAGCGGGCCTGGGCCGGTCGTAATCCCCGGCAATGCGCACGCGAGACGGCAAACTCCGCTCCAATATCTTCAAATGCGCCCTCTCGTGCTTGAGAGCCTCGATCAGCCCCAGATGACGATTGAGATCATAAGCGCAACGATTGGTGCGCGCTCGAAGGCGTTCGGCTCGAAGCGCACTGCGGATCAGAGCAGCAATCTTCAGCGTGCCGGGATATGAATAATCGTCCGCCTCATACGGCCAAAGCCTCAAGAGTTTCGGCAACTGCTCGAGGCGAGAATATTGATCTCTCGCAACTTTGAGAGAAGAAGGGCGGGCGTGGTTATAAAATCGTAAGGGGACCATGCATGAACTCCGTCATCAACGGCGGAATCTTGGCATGTCCTGAAAGGGTGGGGATAAGTTGTGGTGGATTTCTGCCGCTATTGTTAATAGTATTTTATCGCCATGATCACGCGTGCTGCCCATTCGATCGTCTGGTCATAGCTGACTTCGACGCCCGAATCATGGGGCACCAGTGTCCACGTGGCGTTTCTTCCGCGGATGAGCCGGCGCAGCAGCACCGAGCCGTTTTCAACGCCAACCAGGCAATCTACGCCATGGGCGTTGTGCAGATCCTCCTCGCGGAAGCGATTGGCGATCAGGATCGAGCCGGCCGGGAAATAGCCAATCGTCGTGTCGAGACGCACTGCAATCGGATTGTCTGCCGGCACATCGAGGTGGACGAGATTGCCGTTGTCGTTTGCAACCTTGTTGACCCGTCCCTGCTCGCCGATGCGGCCAATCAGCCGAATTTCCCGGCTCGAACGTGGCCCGATCAGATCAGCCGGCTCGACGAGCAATGCCCGTGCGATCTTTTCCAGCCAGTCCATGGAAACCGTCATATTGGCGGTCTCCAAACGCTGCACCGTCTGGGGTGTCGTCTTGATCTTGTCGGCAAGCTCTTTGAGAGTCATGCCTCGCAGCTTGCGGAATTCTCTTATTCGGGTTTGCATCTCGCGCTCTCTTACTGTTTTTTCACTGTAGACGAGATTTTCTTCTGTCCTGTTATCCCCGCTTTTAACTTTTGCCGTAAATTTTACAGATCAGACGAAACAACTCGGGGCGAGAGTTCTGGCGTTTCGTTCGCGTGATGGTTGGGACATTCCGACAGCTTGGGGAGATTGCGTTTGATGTACTTCCCTCAGGGAGGACTGGTTCACACACCAGTCCGTCCGTTGTATGCAAATAAGCCAATCGCATCAATATATAGTACTTTTGTCAGGCGATTGGTCGAGCATTCCATTAGCTCTGTCTTCCGGATTTCGCTTTATGAAATACGCGCGGCACACCGAGGCTGCGGCAATGTGGCATCTGCCCGCCAGCTTGCAATGTATCTGGCGCATGTGGTGGGCGGATTGTCGCTCAGCGAGGTGGGCCGGCTATTCGGACGCGATCGGACGACCGTCGCTCATGCATGCCAAGTTGTGGAGGACCGCCGGGACGATCTCACCTTTGACCGGGCCGTCAGCTTGCTTGAGCTTGCGCTGAACGGCTTCCTACCGATGGCGGACGGCGGCAAAGGAGATGCTCGATGAGCCCTCCCGACGACGCAAACATGCGCGTGGCGCTTGAGAAGCTGAATCAAAACAAGTTGTTGCGCGTTCTGGCACCACTCGTCCACAGGGGTACGTATCTCTCCCAGGAAAGTGATTGTGATGCCGCCGGCTTTCACTACAGCAGCGGCAACAGCCGCGGCGTGCGCTTCGACGCTGTGGTTGGAGAGGACGACGTCACAATGCTGCTGGCGAAGGATTTGATCGAGAAGGCCCCTAGCGGCTACCGCATCTCAAGCGCAGGGCGCGCTTGGCTGAAGCGGGCATTCGCCGCCGCCGATCCTTTCCAGGCCCAGCATAGTGCGCGCCGCGCCGATATCCGCACCATCGAGGGGGGCGCCGAGCAGGCTGTCATCGTCAATGATGCGGAAAGCCCGCTGGCCTGGCTGGCGCGCCGCAAGGACAAGTCCGGCGCTCCCCTGATTGCGCCTTGCCAATTCGCCGCCGGCGAACGTCTGCGCGCAGACTATACCTATGCCGCTCTCACCCCCCGGCTCACGGCGAGCTATAGTGTGGTCAGCGGCCGGGGCAGCGGTGACGGGAACGCCGCGGCTCATATCAGCGACACAGTGCTTGCGGCGCGCCAGCGCGTCACGCGGGCGCTTGCCGCCGTCGGCCCGGAGCTTGCCGGCGTGCTCGTCGATGTCTGCTGCCATCTGAAAGGACTGGAAGAGGCCGAAAGGCAAGAGGGATGGCCGCAGCGCTCGGGCAAGGTGGTTCTGCAAATCGCGCTGACGCGACTTGCGCGGCACTATGGCCTGATCAGCGACACTCAGGCCTCAAGCAGTCTGCGCCGGCGGCTGCAGCATTGGGGAACCAACGACTACCGCCCGCATATCGAGGGCAGTGAGCCGCCTCAGGAGGCGGCGGAAGCATCCTGAAGTGCCGTCCTTGCGTCCGAGCGGATGCGCTCGACCATCGAGGCAAGGCCATTGGAGCGCTGCGGGGTCAGGTGGTCCCGCAGCCCCAGCCTGCCGAACAGCGGCTCGGGATCGAGGCTGAGGATCGCACGCGCCGGCTGGCCAGAATATCGTGCAAGCAGAATGGCGATCAGCCCGCGCACGATATGGGCATCGCTGTCGCCGCGAAAGGTCACGCGCGGGCCGCTGCCGTCACCCGGCACGTTCTCGGAGACCAGCCATACCTGGCTGGCGCAGCCGCGCACCTTGTTTTCGGCAGAGTGCTCCGCCTCGCTGAGCGGCGCGAGCGTTTTGCCCAGTTCAATGACATAGCGGTAGCGATCCTCCCACTCATCGAGCAGGTCAAAGTTTTCTTCGATCTCCGCGATGGAGGGCACAGTAGGGCTTGGTGCGTTCATAAGCTCGATATTGGCATGGGAGGAGGTGAGGTCAACATTAGCGCTTCATCTCGCATTTGGTCTCGCAACGCACAATCTCGCGGACTTCGATTCGTCCCGAGAGCACATTGATCTGCTCCTTAAAGCATTGTCCGCCTTCATTGGTGACACGGACGAGCCGTACCGGTTTCCCCGGGTCCTTCCAGTCCTGGCACAGCGTCTTCATCGCGATCTGAGCGGAGATCGCGCTGCTTCCAGGCGAAGGCGCATGCACGAGCGTGGCGGCGAAAGCGGATGGGAACAGCCCGGCAGCCTTGGCTTTCTGGCCCCCGAGAATGTATTCCGGTGAAATCCATTGCTGGAAGGCCGGCTGGTTCGGCGGATAGACTTCGACGAGCACGTCATTGTTGTCGCACACGCCATAGCGGATCGTCGTGTCGCGATCGGCCTTGACCGCATAGCGGGTCATTTTCAGCCCGCAAAGCAGGTTTCGCTGCTGGAGTTCCTGCTGCTGCTCGGCGAAAGCGACCGATTTGACCTCTTTGAAGTCAGGATTGGTGACGCGGATGTAAGGTCCTTCGCCGGCTCATAGAATCCGGCCAGCCCGAAAATAATGCCGGCTACGCCCGCCGTGCGCCACGCCATCGTTTGCTGCTGTTCCACCGGCTGCCTCCTCTCACACCTTTGACGCAGCTCCTTTCTAGGAGAACTGGTCACGGATGCAAGGCTGGAGCGCGAGCCGCGCCGTCAGTGCGCCTCGTCCCAATTGGCTGCCGCGCGCGCATCGACTTTCAGCGGCACCGAGAGCATCACCGCAGGTTCCGGCGCCCCTTCCATGACGTCGCAGGCGATCTTGGTTACCGCCTCGACTTCGCTGTCGGGTGCCTCGAATACCAGCTCGTCATGCACCTGCAGCAGCATCCGCGTCTTCAAGCCAGCCTCCGCAAGTGCGCCCGGCATGCGGATCATGGCGCGGCGGATGATGTCGGCGGCCGAGCCCTGTATTGGCGCATTGATCGCCGCACGCTCGAAGAACGCGCGCATGGCGCGGTTGGAGCTCATGATGTCGGGGAAATGGATCTTACGGCCGAAGATCGTCTTTACATAGCCGTTCTGGCGCGCGGCATCGCGCATCGCGTTCATATAGGCGCGGATGCCGGGGAAGCGCTCGAAATATTTATTGATGTAGTCGCCGGCCTCGCTTCTCGGAATGCCGAGCTGCTGCGACAAGCCGAAGGCCGAGATGCCGTAGATAATGCCGAAATTGATGGCCTTTGCCCGGCGTCGGATTTCGGAGGTCATGTCGGCCAGAGCCACGTCGAACATTTCCGAGGCGGTCATGGCATGGATGTCGAGCCCTTCAGCGAACGCCGCTTTCAACGCCTTGATATCTGCGATATGGGCAAGCACACGCAGCTCGATCTGGCTGTAGTCCGCCGAGACCAGCTTGTGCCCTGCCTCAGCGATAAAGGCTGAGCGGATTTGCCGGCCTTCGGTCGTGCGAATCGGAATGTTCTGCAGGTTCGGCTCGATCGAGGATAGCCGTCCGGTCGAGGTCGATGCCAGCGAATAGGAGGTGTGGATCCGCCCGGTATTTGGGTCGACATAGGACGGCAGCGCATCGGTATAGGTGCTCTTCAGCTTGGATAGCTGGCGCCACTCTAGAAGCTTCAGCGGCAGCTTGCGGGCGTCTTCGCTGATCGCCTCCGAGGTCGCGAGATCGTCGAGCACGGTTGCCCCGGTGCTCCAGGCTCCGCCCGAGGTCTTCCTGCCTCCGGGATAGCCCAGCTTGCCGAACAGCACCTCGGACAGCTGCTTGGTCGAGCCGACATTGAACTTCTCGCCGGCGAGTTGATAGATTTCCTGCTCGATGCGGATCAGATGCTCACCGAACGTGCCAGAGAACCGCTGCAGCATCGCGGGATCAACTTTGACGCCAGCGCATTCCATGTCCGCAAGCACGCGGATCATCGGCCGCTCCAGCCGCTCATAGACGGCGGTCATGCCTTCCGCGGCAAGGCGGGGCTTGAGGATATGCCAGAGTTCTCAGCGTGATGTCGGCATCCTCACCGGCATAATGCGTCGCCCTATCGATCGGCACACGCTCGAACGTGACCTGCTGCCGGCCGCTGCCGGCCACGTCCTTGAAGGTGATCGGCTTATGGCCGAGGTGGCGCTGCGACAGCTCGTCCATGCCATGCACGCCAATGCCGGCGTCAAGCACATAGGAGAGCAGCAGCGTGTCGTCGACCGGCGCCATTTCGATGCCGTAACGGCGCAGCACCATAATGTCGTATTTCGTGTTCTGTCCGATCTTGAGCACACCCTCGTCTTCCAGCAGCTCTTTCAGAAGCGCCATGCCTTCAGCGAAGGGAATCTGCTCGGTGAGAGCCGTGCCGCCAAGATCGAGCAGATCGCCCATTCGATGCGCCAGCGGCACATAGAAACCGGTGCCGGGTGTCACCGACACTGCAAAGCCGACCAGCTCGGCCTTGAGCGCATCGAGTGAGGTGGTCTCGGTGTCGAGGCACACATGCCCAAGCTCGCGCGCTTCGGCAATGAGGGTCTTGAGCTGCTCCAGGTTTGTGATGGTCTTGTACTTGCTGTAGTCGACCGGAATCTGCCGAATGCGCGCCTTCTCTTGCGCAGCCATCGCCGCCGGCATCGACTGCTTTGCCGCTGGCTCGCCCTCCTCATGGGCCGGCCCGGCCGCCGCGCGCTCCTCTTGTGGCCGCTGCGGGGCCGGCATCTCCGGGCTATCCACGCCAAATGCCGTTGCGACGCGCTTAGTGAGAGTGGTGAATTCCATCACCCGCATAAAGGCGAGGAGCGGCGCCGGATCGATCTTGGCGAGGCAGGTCTCAGCCAGCGGCGTTTCGACTTCCAGATCGTCCTTCAGGCGAACCAGCTCGCGCGAAAGCCGCGCCTGGTCGGCATATTGCAGGAGCCGCTCGCGGCGCATCTGCTGCTTGATGCTCGCGGCATTGGCTAGCAGTGTATCGAGGTCGCCGAACTCCTGTATGAGCTGCGCCGCGGTCTTCACGCCAATGCCGGGGACGCCGGGGACGTTGTCGGTCGCATCGCCACACAGCGCCTGCACGTCCACGACCTTTTCCGGCGGCACGCCGAATTTGGCGATCACCTCGTCCCGCCCGATCTGGCGTTCATTGCCCGGCATCGGGTCGTACATGATGATGCCAGAACCCACCACCTGCATCAGGTCCTTGTCGCCCGAGACGATAGTGACCTCGGCGCCGGCGGCGACGGCCTGGCGAGCATAGGTCGCGATCAGATCGTCGGCCTCATAGCCCTTCTGCTCGATCGGCTTTAGGCCAAAGGCGCGCACCGCGTCCCGGATCAGCGGGAATTGCGGCACGAGCTCATCCGGCGGCTCGTCGCGATTGGCTTTGTACTGGTCGTAGATCTCGTTGCGGAACGAGGCGGCGGAATGGTCGAACACCACCGCCACATGGGACGGCTTGCCCTCCCCAAGACCTTCGCGCAGCAGCTTCCACAGCATATTGCAGAATGTCATCACCGCCCCGACCGGCGTGCCGTCCGAACGCGTGAAAGAGCGGCCACGCGCCTGCGCCGCCTTGAACATCGCGAAATAGGCGCGGAAAATATAGGTCGAGCCATCGACGAGATAGACGTGATCGCCGGCTTTGAGCGGCTGCGGCTCCGGGCAGACCGCGCTCGCCTCGGCTTCTCTGACTGTGCTTTCCATCATGGAGGCAACTATAGGCGCCCGGGAGCGCGGGTTAAAGACCGAGCAGCATGTTTACAAGCTGCGCGTGTGCAGTTTGAACATGAAGCTGTCGGTGTAGGAAGCCTCAGCCCCCAGCCGCGCGATCGCTGGGCTCCTCGGCTATCAGCGCCTTCTGCTCTTCGCCTCACCCTGCCTTGCCTTGTCGAGGCGCTTCGCCTATTGTCTCTCCGACGTAGGCATCTCAGGCACCCATAGCTCAGCTGGATAGAGCGTTGCCCTCCGAAGGCAGAGGTCACAGGTTCGAATCCTGTTGGGTGCGCCATCTCTCTTTTTCACCAGCTCCAAGCACAAAAGCCTGCACGGCAGGACAAGTCCGCTGTTCTAAATCCAGTTTCGCGGGGCGTAGCGCAGACGCTTGGCAAGAAGTTTCAGCACCCTCCACTTCGAGTTTGCGCATTCATGCATTCGGCTCCGGGCAAGGTGCAGCGGCTAAGTGTAGCGCCCTATCTGAGCGCGCCGGGTCGTGAAATGGAGAAACTTCATGAATAGGCACATCCCACTGGCCGTTGTCGGCCTGCTTGCTTTGGGTTTCGCTGCGCCGACGGCATATGCCGCTGACGGGAATTATTCGTCGATCGATCAGATCACCCTAGGCGGCGGAGCTGATAACGCTGCGTTCGTCGATCAGGAGTTCGGGGCAGATCATTCCAATTCCTCTGGCATCTATCAGAACGGCAATGGCAACACAGTGGGAACGGGCGCTGCCGACCCCGGCGTCAAGCAGGTCGGCACCAGCAGCAATACGTCGAACATTTCCCAGGATGCGGATGGCGCGCCTGCTTCGAACAATGATGCCCGCGTGACGCAGAATGGCACGAATAATACGCACTCCTCCTATATCAGCCAGCAAAGCGACGGCAATCACGCGACCGTTACCCAAGGTGACGGGGACGGCACCGGTGGGAACGCCAGCACGTCCGATATCGTTCAGGGCGGGAGCGACGGCAATACGGCCCAGGCGACGCAGGGTGGCTCGGGTAACACGAACTATTCGTATATCGGCCAACAAAGCAGCGGTGGTAGCGCGACTGTCACCCAGGGCGACGGTGACGGCACCGGTGGGAACAGCAACACATCCTACATCTTCCAGGATGGCAGTGATGGCAATTCGGCCCACACAGCGCAGGGTGGCACGGGCAACACGAACTATTCGTGGATCAGCCAACAAGGCAATGGCAATAACACCTCAGTGACCCAGCATGATGGTGGCGGCAGCGGTGGGAACAGCAGCACGTCCTATATTTTTCAAGGAGGCGCTGGCTCCAGCGCGGCGACTGTGGACCAGGAAGGCACCGACGCTATCAATTACTCCAATATTTTCCAGGAAGGGGGCGACGGCTCCACGGCTGACGTGACCCAGACCAGCGCGGCGGCACAGGAGAACACCTCCTATATTACCCAGGCGGGTGCCGGGGTCAGCCACGCTGGCGTCAACCAGCACTAATCGCATCGTTGGGGACAGACCCTTCGGGGCACCATCAGCTGTTGCGAATGCGTGGTCCCGACAGATGCAACGCGGGCTTGAGGTGAATAGCAGGTGAACTCGGGCCTTCGCGCATGCCGAAGGCCCTGAGCTACTGCGCAGTGCGCCCCATGCGTCGCCTGATCGAAGCAATCATCGAGATGATCGACTGAGACTTCTAGACTAGACTAGTGGTGGCTTGCTTGGCCGAGAAGCGTAAGGTCAGTAGCCGAGGAACGGGCACGCTCTGCCCCTGGCAGTGTAAAAAATATGGTTGTGCCTTCGCCTGGCTTTGACTCGCACCAGATTGCGCCCCAATGTCGCTCGACTATTCTCTTACACGTCGCAAGGCCTAGCCCGGTCCCGTTGTATTCGCCCCGCGTATCGAGGCGGGTGAATGGTTCGAATATCAAGTTCCAGGAGTCCTGCGGTATGCCGACGCCGTTGTCCTTGACGGCGAACTGCCAGCGATCGCCATCCAAAGACGCGGACACCTGCACCTGGGGACGCTCGGCTTTGCAGAATTTGATACTGTTGGCGATCAGGTTCTGCATGAGATTGGTCAGGAGCGGGGGGTTACCGGTCACGACGGGCAGCTCGGTGAACGTCACCTCCGCCTGCCGCTCCTCGATGACCTGGCTCAAATTGGCCAGTGCGTCCTCCAAAACCTGTGCCATTGCCACCTTGACGAACACGACGGGCAAGTCGGTCTGGCTGCAAGAGCGCAGGGTTTCGATCAATGTGCTCATGCGCTTGGCGGCGCTTTCAATCTTGCCGCAAAAGTTCATACTGCTCTGCACATTGCCGCTCGCGAGAGCCTGCCGTAGCAATGCGGCGAAGCCCGAGATGGCGCTGAGCGGCGCCTTCAAATCATGCGCCAGTACCCGGTTGAAATTGGCGAGAGCGTCCTGCTGCTCGGCTATCTTGTGCTGCAAAGCCGTCTTCTCCATTGCGTTTTCAACAACGCGCTTCATCGAAATCTTGTTGATGCGGCTCTTGGGGATGTAATCGGCCGCGCCTGCCATCATCGCCTTGGCAGCGATCACCTCATCGCCGTAGCCCGTAGCCATGATGACCGGCATATAAGGGAAGCGCTCCCGAAGCACGGCTAACGCCGCCAAGCCATCCGTTTTGCCGAACCGGTAATCGAGTATCGCGCAATCGAACGCCTGGCGCTCGCAGGCATGCAAAGCGCCGTCGAGATCGCCGGCCTCTTCAAACCCGGATGCGACTCCATCTCCCTCCAGGGAGCGCCGAATAAGCTCGCGGTCGTCGATGCTATCGTCGGCGATTAGAACGGTACAAGGCGTGCTCGCCATTTTCCAATCCTTCGCTCCTTGCTTAGAAACGACGCCAAAGTCCCGCGACGATACCGCGCTCGCGTAGCGTGTCCTCGCCGGCAACCGTCGCGATGCCGCCAAGCTGCAGCGACCAGACCTCGTCAAAATTCCAGACGGCGCTGAGCTGGAGCTTGTGCTCACGGCCATCCTCGAAAACGCCTCGAGCGGAGCCGTCGGAAATCGTGTTGAAGGATTGTGCGAGAAGCAGCAGGCGCTCGCGCGGGCGGATACCAAAGGTGAAATCCGCGCGCACCTCGTTCGGTGGATCATCGAACCGGATTCGGTAACCGAGTTGCGCGTCGATATAGGCGCTCCAGCCGGCGAGCTGGAAGGAATGTCCATAGAGGACGCGCAGGTCGAGTTCGGGGTCCGTATTGCCGACCTCCGCCGGATTCAACTCATCGTGACGGCCAGGCAGGCTCCCGGTCGTTTGTACGGAGAGCACGGAGTCGGCGTTCGACCAGAGCCGAGCGCGGGCCCCCACATCGGTGTATCCGGGACCGAAGGTTTCTGCGTCGGTCGGCGGCGCGATGTCATACGACAAGAGCTCCGTCGCAACGATCAGCGTCAGCCAGTCGGTGACGCCGTATTCGAGAAGCAAGCTCGCTTCCAGCTTGTCATAGGTGGGGGTCGGCACGGCGTCGCCGTTGTCATCAAATACGCGCGTACTTCTTGTGAACGTTGTTGTGGCGATCGCCTGGCCTTGATCTTCCGGGAACGTCCAGGCGCCTGCGAGGACCTGGTCGGCGATAAGGGCGACGGCGCTGAAATTTAGAGCGGCGATAAATGCGGTATAGGCGCGTTTCATGGCATGCTTCTTTGTTTCCAGGTCAGGCGAAGTGAATGCGGTCGCCTCCCTCCCGCGCTGCCTGCTCCATGGCGGATACGGCAGCCGAGAGCAGCGCGCGCGGCTCTCGATCGTGTGCAACGCCAATACTCGCAGTGAAAATGTCGGCTGATCCCGATACGCGCGGCGCCCCCAAACCGCGAATGACCTGCTGTGCGTGCTCAGCCATTTTGGTCATCGCGGCGCGGTCGGTGCCGTGCAGTAGGGCTACAAACAAACCAGTCTCGAAATGGGAGAGCAGATCTCCCAGATTGGCCGGAATCTGCGTCATGTCGGCGGCGGCTCGTCTTAGAAGATCACGCTTTGCGACGATGCCGGAATTCCTCTCGAAGAGATCGAGAGCATCGATCCGAAGCGCAAAAGCACCAATCGGAGCGGGCGCGCCTTCGGCCCTGACATAATCCTCCAGGACATTGCGCGGCAGCAGCTTCGTCGCTGGATCGATCGTGCTGCTTCCAGCTTGGGCCCGTGGACTATACAATTCCCGCGTGGCGAGCAGCTCGCGCTCTCTGGCAATACGGCGGTCCAACTCGCTCTTGAGGCGCATCGCTGCACGCAGTCTCGCCAGCAGTTCGATGCGATTATAGGGTTTGTTGATGTAGTCGTTCGCACCAGCCAAGAAGGCATGATTCAACGTCTCGAGATCATCGAGCGAGGACACCATCAGGATAGGGGTGTGCTGATACCGGGAATCCGCACGGATACGGGCGCAAGTCTCCACGCCATCCACGCCTGGCATCCTGATGTCGAGGAGAATCAGGTCCGGCTCGGCAGCAGGCTGACCAACCGGATCGATGCCCAGTCGCGTGAGCAGCTCTCCGCCCGAGCCCATAAGCTGGGTGTTGTCATACCCACCGGACGACAGCGTCGCCTCCATGATCTCGCGCTCTTCCTCAGAGTCGTCGGCGAAATAGATACGCATTGGGCTCTTCCACTCAGGACATAGGTTGCTCGGCAACGCGGGCGTAAAGTCTCCAGCCCCCCTCGTCGTAGACCAGCCGGTAGCCGGGTTCGCCGTGCCGGTAGAGGTCGGGGAACGTATGCGCCACCAGATCGAATTTGCTTGTTACGTAAGGAGCCGCCGCGAGAACCAAGGGACTGGTCAAACGGCGCGATTGAATCTGGATGTCGAAATCGGCCTCGCCCGCACTGACGAATCCCTTTGCTGTTCCGCACAGCTGCGCGAGCTCAGGATGCGCGCGGGTATCGACCAGCACCGCTTTGCGCGAGCACAGCGTGGCCTTCAATGTTTTTGCCCGCTCTCGCTCGGCTCCCGCCACCGAGGAGCGTAAGAACGCCCCGGCGCCGCTCTGTGGCAGCGCGATCACCAGCCCAAGAGCGCCGATCCAGCCGGCCAGCAGCAGAGCTATCACGGCGCGAGGATACTCCTTCACGGCCTCGACACTGCAAAGCGCCGCAATCGGAAGGCAAACCGCAAGCGTTAGGGGCACATCGGCTCGCCTTCTGGCGACGGCTTCCAGCGCGGCAGCAAGAAGCGCGATGACGATCAAGGTGATGACTGGCCGGAGCTGGACGGCGCGTCTTCGGTACCAGTAGAGGAAGGCGATGGTGACGGGCGTCGCCGCGACAAAGGCAGCCAGAACGAGAGGCACCAGGAAAGCGGGCCGGACCGGCTCGCTGCTCTCATCTGGCTGGACAGGCCCGATTGCTGCGTCGAGGAAGGAGAAGGCGTCGCTCCCAAGCGTCCAGCGGATGTATGCAAAGGAAAGTACGCCAAAAATGACCGGGAAGAGCAGAATGAGATAGAGGCTGCGCGGCGTTCGCGCGAGCAGTGCAGGCGGCGCTGTCACCGCGAGACCGGGAAGGCTTGCCAGGACAACGACCAGACCGAAGGGGTGCGCAAAAGCGAGTAGGCAGAGGGCTATGGCACACAGGATCGCGTCCGGCGCCGTTGCCTCCCCGCTCATCCCCAAGAGCCCGAAGCCGAGCATCGTCAGGCCGATCATCAACAGCACTGCACCTGGCCCCGCCACGAGCGCATTGAGCACCAGGGGGCTGAGAGCTAGCAAACAGGCGATCACGAACGCGACCGCTCGCGGCGTGGCCTCGCTCCGCAGACAATAATAGAGCGCCATGCCCCAAAAGCCGGCCAGCATGATGACCGCGGCTACGGCCGGCTGGATGCCGAGGCCGGACAGAAAGCCGAACGGCAAACTCGCCAGCAAAGGCAAGGGCGGATAGGAAGCCAAGACGTCCTGAACCAGCGCCCTCTGCTCGGTCGCCAGGATTGCCTGGCCTGATAACGGGGCGAGGGCGTCCTGCGCCCGCCCCATGATCTGGAAAGCGACAAGCGCGCTCGCGGCCAGGACCGAAAACACCGCGAAAATTGTGAGAGGCCTGGCCGCGCGGATCATGGCCGCAGCCCCGCAGAGACGAGTGGCATCGCCTTGGCGACCTCAATCGAGGTAAACCGCGATATGCCGTGCTGGGTCTTCTCCCAATAGAACGGCTTGACCAGGAGCTGCCAGACACCTTTGAAGGCGGCGACGGATATCAGCACCCAATACCAGGACACCGTCAGCCCGTACGGCGAGAGATTAAGCCAGCCGCGCTGATAAGGTGCAATCAGGGAGAGAAAAACGAAAAGACCATTTCCCACGAGCAGATTGACGAGCGACATATAAAGAAGAACCGGCGGGAAGGCCCCAGCAAAGCCGGCCGTCGCCGTAATGAGCCAGCCCAGGAAAATGGCCCAGAATACGGGGTTGAGCACGCCTGAGAGCATGGTGCCGCCGATGAACATCGTAAGGCCCAGGGCCGGAAAGAATCCATGCTCGCGGATGAATTGCACGGGCCGGCGCGAGTGCACCAGAAACGTCTGAACATAGCCCTTCACCCAGCGCGAGCGCTGCCGGATCCAATTGCCGGCGTGGCAGTTCGCCTCCTCATAGGTGGTGGAGTTGATGACCCGGACCCGGTAGCCCTTTTCGGTCATGCGGATGCCGAGATCGGCGTCTTCCGTGACGTTGAACGGGTCCCAGCCATGGAGCTCGCGCAGCACCGAGCTCTTGAAATGATTGGACGTGCCGCCAAGGGGGATCGGCAGTCCCAACCGCTCGAGGCCCGGTAGCATCAGGTCGAACCACAGGGCGTAGTCGAGGGTGAACATGCGGGTGAGCCAGTTCTCCTGCGCATTGTAATAGTTGAGCCGGCATTGGATGCAGGCGGTCTCGGGAGACGCGGTGCGAAACGCGGCAACGACCTTGCGCAACTGCATGGGCTCAGGCTTGTCTTCCGCGTCGTAAATCGTGACCAGCTCACCACGGGCGAATTTCAGCGCATAGTTGCAAGCCTTCGACTTGGTGCGCGGCGCGGAGGGCGGAACCTTGATAATTTCGAACGAGCCTTCAAGGCCAAGGCATTCGGCGGCCTGGATGGTCTCGTCGTCGTCTTCCTCGAGCACCAGCTTGATGTCCAGCTTGGCGAGCGGGTAGTCGAGCTGACGCAGCGCGCCGGCCAGAATCGGCAAGACCTCCGGCTCGCGGAACATCGGCACGAGCACGGTGTAAAGCGGCAACTCGTCTTCGCGCAGGAGTCTCTGCATCGATTTCCAGCGCGCGGCCGGACCGAAGCGGCGTGCGCCCGCCGAACCAGACCAGCACTGCCTTGAAGATGAAATTGCCCAAATAGAAAAATGTCATCAGCGCATTAATGGCGATCAAGGTCACAATGGGCGCGAAGGCAAGCCCGACCGCCATCAAAGTGAAGAGCAGAAAGAACCCGACGAGCTGCTCCTGTGTGAGGACGCGGCTCGCCGACATTTCCGGATCGGTGCGCGCCAGCTCGTGTGCAGCCTGCTCGGAGCGGAGATCGCGAAAGACCTGTTGCAGTTGCGCGAGGATGTGGGATTTCGACGCGACGACAAAATTGATGTCCGGTCCCCACAAGGAGCGGGCAAGAAGCACGGTCTCGGGACCCGGATTGGCTGTGGCGACGTGCATGCGGCCATTGACGAGCCGCCAGGGAATGATGAGGTGCTGGGTGTATTCATCCGCGGCACGGTCATCGAACAACTGGCCATCGGCCGGCTCTTCGCCGAGATCGACGAAAGGCAAATCGAAATACCGGGCGAGCACGCCATAGAATGGCTGCGGCTTCACGCAGCCATAGGCGAACAGTACGTCGGCGAGGCGGACGTTCCCGTCGGTCGCCTTCTTCGCCGCCTCATCGAGCTCGTCGAGCGTCAAGAGCTGCTGCTGGACGAGAAGATCGCCAATGGCTGCGTCCGTTGTTGAGAGCGCCATGATCAATCCGCAACTTTGCGACGACGGGCACGCGCGAGCGCCCCGACGAATGCGGCCGCGACGACGAGCCAGACCCCAGCCACGATCCAGGGCCGATATTCATCCGCCAGATCCTTCCAGCCGCGGACCTCGAAGTAGGAGATGGCCGCGGCCTCCTTGCGATCGGTCGAGAAAGCGAGCGCGATACCGGCCTTATCGATGACCGCAACATTTCCGCGGTCCAGGCGGATCGGACGGCTCTCCGCGCGGGGGACCGTATTGCCAGGCCGCAGCCAAAGGCCGCCGCTGTTCGCCGTCTGCACGATCTGAGCGACCGTCGGCATGGTCTCTTTGTTGGCCAGATCGACCAACAACCTTCCGTCGCTGCGCGTGATCGCCAGTGCGCCCTGGTCGAAGCGCAGGCGCGGATCCGTATCGGCAGGCTCGCTGTGCGATACGATGATGAAGGGTCGGTTGCCGACCGTAGCCTTTTGCTCAAGCCGCACCGTAAGCGGCGCATCATCCGGCACCAGGTCGATGCCGATTGCGATGAGATAGGCCAGAGCCTCCCGGATCTGTCGTGGCTCGCTTGGCAGCACGATATCCACGCCCGTGCGCATGATTTGTGGCAGCTGGAAGAACTCCGCGGGCGCACCGCTCGTCGGAGAAAGCTCCAGTACGCTCGAGGGCAGAAGCTGAACCGGCTCGCCTGGGGCTGGTGTCACGCACGCACCGGAACGCGGGGGGCGCTGAATGCGCACGCTCAGCGTGTTGTCGCGCCCGACAAGTCCGTCCGGCACAGCGACAGAAAGGGTGGTGGGCACTGTACCCATGCCACTTCTGCTGCCAAGAAGACGGCCGTTCAGGAAAGCAAAGACCGCGATATCCTCGGTGGTCGAGCCCAGCGCCAAGTCCAGCCGCGTCCCGTCAACGGCCATGCTTCCGGGCAGTTGATCGCTGGTGAACGGCAGATCGAACTGCACCCGCTCGTCGAGAACGCTGTTCTGCAGAGGGAACTGAAGCTCTTCGAAGCTGATCGTTCGCCGAGACTTGGCCTCATCATTCAGGAGGTTGACGGCGAGCGCGCTAGCGTCGGCGAGCGGCAGCCATTGGGTACTCAAGAGTGGGAGGGCCGTGATGGCGTTGTCGCTGCCAGTCACGAGGAGCGCGGGCCCCATCTGTGTCGGGATGACGGTTATGCCGTCAGCAGCGGTAATACCTCGAGCAATCGCCGGAAAATCGGCAGCTTTGCCGATCATGACGACCCCGCGCGACCAAATCCCTGACGCTCCTGTCGGCAACCCCGCCGGGGTGGTGAGCGTGATCGCCGCGCCCCTATGGCGCAGAACCGCCGCAGCGCGCAGGGTGACGGCAATCTCACCCTTGTCCAGATCGCGCTCAGGCAGGACTAGGAATACCTCGCGGGGCAAGAGGCTGACGGCCGAGCGGACGTCCAACAGCGCTTCTGGAGCGAGGTGCAGCTCGAGCGCACTCGCGGGTTCGACAGACAGATAGTCCCCCGCGACACGCTCGCTGAAGCACCGGTCCGTGGTCAACGCTCCGGAATAGCGCAGCGTAATTCGGACAAAGCCGTCCTCGGCAAAAGACTGGTCAAGGGGCAGCTCGATCGGCCGCGCTAGATCGGCGGCGGTGAGCGCCAGGCTCGCCAGAATGCTTTTGCCAATCGAGATCTGCAGGTGGCGCTGGCCTTCGAAAGCCGCTCCCGAGCGGAGGCTGAGCCGCAATACGGCCGATTGAAAGCCGCGATGAGGGATGGGGAAGAAGAGCTCTTTGTAGCCGGACAAATTTGAAAAATCGATGCCCTTATCAAGCCCAAGGTCGTGAAGGCTGATCGCCCGCACGATCGTCGGTGTGGCTGCCGCCGGCCGTTCCTGGGCGGAAACGGCGGTAAGAGGCAGCGCCAGCGCGCAAACGCAAGCTACCCAGATGCCAAAGACGACGGAATGGAGCACCGCAATCGGTCTAATATCGCGACCGCGCGGGCTTAGTTGATTTTCATGGAGCGCCATGGCGGCCTATGTCCAGGTTTAATAGGTTGAGAAAAGAATGCGGTGAGCAACCGTAGGTCGAAGCATAGCGACCTGTTGTTTCGCAAGGAGTAAGGCCGTTGTTCAAATTGTAGAAAAGCGTTCTTGCGCGTGCCTGACGGCATCCCTGCCAATGGTGACCCGCGCGGGTTCATCTTGGCTGCATCGCACGGCCAAGCAGACGATCCTTTCCCGCGCTCGCAGTTGCGGTCTGAGAGGCTGAAACGTTAGTGCATCGGACCGAAAAGTGTACGCACTTTTCAGATAAATCCGATGTGCCACAAAGAGTTAGAGCGCAGCTCCGCGTTCAGCGGAGCGTGCAGCGCGCTAGCGCTCCCGGGTGGCAGTGGAAGCCGGCATGAGTGACTTACGAGACCTGTGCGCGGTTCGCGCAGGCTTCTGATGTGCATCTGATTTCAGTTTTCGTGGGCTCCTGCGGTTTAGCAGGATATGGCTGCATGGCAGCCCCAAGCCGTTCCGCGTTGCCGTGATTATCGAACCGCGGCGATCGCCAGACCACGTTTGAGGTTATAGGCGATGGCGGTGAGACGGACCTGAACGGCGGCCTTTGCCAGTCCTGACCATCGCATGCGACGAAGGCCATAGCTTCGCTTCCATGTGCCGAAGATTTTCTCGATCCGGCCTCGTATGCGATGGATGGGCCGGTTCCAGGCCTCGAGGCGGGCCAGGGCTTCGGTCGCGCCGTGTCCCCACATGCCCGTCGCCACGACGCGCGGCGTGCCGCCTTTGGCGCGGACGGCGTCACCGAAATGATGGCCCCGATAGGCGCTGTCAGCAAACACCTCGCCGGGATCGTCCGGCAGCACATCCGGACCGGCCTTGCCATCATTGACATTGGCGGGCGTGACGGCGACCTCCTCCACCAGGCCAGTCTCGGCATCGGCGCCGACATGGGCTTTGAAGCCGTGAACCGCTGGTTTGCCCTTGTGCTTGACCCAATGCGCATCGCCGTCATTTTCGCTGGCGGATGCGATGATCGTGGCATCGACAAGCGTGCCGGTCTTGACCCGAACCGCCTTGGCTTTGAGCTGGCCGGTGACCTCCTCGAACAGAGATTTGTCCAGCCCATGCGCAATAAGCGTCTTCCGGAAGCGCACGAAGGCCGTACGCTCCGGCGTCGGCTCCGAAGCCGAAAACCCGCAGAACCGCCGAAACGACGCCCGGTCATCCAGGGCTTCGGCAAGCTTGACATCGGAGAGGTCGTGCCAGACGGCAATGAGCATCGCCTTGAACAGAACCAGCGGCGGCCAAGACGGCTCGCCCTTTGCGGCGCAAGGGATCACGCCAAGCCGCCTCTCAACCGGAACCCAGTCGATCAGCGTCACCAGATCGTCAAGACAGCTATGTCGTCCGCCGCGCTCGGTAACAAACCCTAGTGTTTCCTGGCCAATCCGACGACGACCCATCTTGCACCTCGATCCATTCAGCGAATCGAGGAAATCAAAAACAAACTGCCTCGTCCAGAACTACCCGCGCACAGGTCTCCTTACGGCGTGATCGGATCAGATGGAAGCGAGCATGCGTCGCTTCCGCGTAGGGACGAACTCCCCACGCAATTGAGGGCGCGGTGTCAAGAGCCTGCGCGCGTTCCGCTCTGCTCGGGCTCAGTGACACCGCTTACCGCAAATCGGTCGGTCCCGCTATCGAGGGCTACTAAGACCTGCGCGACGCATCTGCGAGCCCGTCGAGAATATGATGCGGCAGGATCGGAACCTCACGTACCCGCACACCGACTGCATCATAGATCGCATTGGCGACCGCGGCCGCGACGCCCGTGCCGCCGAGTTCGCCGATACCCCTTGCACCGATCGGGCTGGCATGCGGATCGAACTCGTCGATGAAACCGACGTCGATATCCGAGGGAATGTCGGCGCTGACCGGCACCGCGACATTCGACAGGTTCTTCGCGAGGAAGCGCGCGGCCGTCGGCTCGACGATCGAAGCCTCCATTGTCGCTTTGCCCCACTCCCAGGTGATCGAACCGATCATCTGGCTGCGCGCCGTCAGTGGATTGATGATCCGCCCGGCCGAATAGCGCGCCACGACCCGGCGCAATCGGATGAGGCCCAGGTCCTTATCGACGCCTATTTCGACGAAGTTCGCCCCCCAGGTCTGCATGGCGTAAGGCGTGCCCGAGCCGTTCATGCTCATGGGTGCATCGCCGAAGGCGAACTTGCCCTCGCCGGTTACCTCCAAGACATTCGCGACGCGCATGAGAGCGGCGAGATCGAGCGGACCTTGAGCCGCCGCGCCGTAAGCACGGAGCTTCTCGCGTGCATCGAGCGCCGCCGTCTGCACGGCGCCGCCTGTTCCCAAAGTTTGAGAGCTGCCATAAACCGGTCCGGCCGGCGGATAGCGGGTATCGCCCCAACGGACTGTCACATTGTCGGGATCGGTGCCGAGCGCCTCGGCGGCGAGCAGCGCGAAAACGGTCTGATTGCCGGTGCCGATGTCGTTGGAGCTGGCCTCGACGATCACGCCGCCGTCGCCGCCGACGCGCACCCGCGCTTCGCCGGGGAACCGGGCGCAGAAGGTGCTCGCCATCGACATGCCGCGACCAAGCGTCCAGACGCCGTCCTGCTTCGGCCATTCGTGGCGCTTGCGCCAGCCGAACACCTCGGCCGCCTCGGCATAGGCTTCCTTGAGCTTGTTCGACGACCAGGGCTTGTCGTCGAATGGCTCTCTTTCGGCGAAGTTTTTCAGGCGTAGATCGAGCGGATCGATGCCGAGCTTGATCGCCAGCTCGTCCATCGCGCTCTCCAACGCCCAGCTTCCCGGACCTTCGATCGGTGAGCGCATCGGTGTCGACTGCACCAGGTTGATCCGCTCGATATGCTGGTCGACCTCGATATTCGGGCAAGCATAGAAGGTGCGCGTTGCCGTCGCCGGCGCTTCGAACTGCGTGTCGCTGATGGCGCTGGTGTTGATCGCTTCGTGCCGCATCGCCGTCAGCATGCCATCTTTGGTGGCGCCCAGCGTCACGGTCTGGCGGCATTCAGGCTGATGGCCGACCATCGAATACTGCTGCGCGCGCGTGAGTTGGAGCCGCACGGGACGGCCCATCACCTTCGCGGCGGCGGCGGCGAGGACCTCATGCGGCCAGCAATAGCCCTTGCTGCCGAATCCGCCACCGGTATGGGGCGAGATGATCCGGATGTTCTCTTTCGGCATATCGAATGCCGTGCTGATGACCTGAACCGGGTTCCAGCTCATCTGCGTCGCGTCGTAAAGCGTGAGCTGCTCGCCCTCCCATACCGCGACTGACGCCGAGGTCTCCATTGGATTGTGGTTGCGCGTCGGCTGGAACCAGCTTTCGGTCACCGTGACATCCGCCGCGGCGAGCCCTTTCGCAATGTCGCCCTTGGTTTCGTGAGCCTCGAAAAACTGCTTGCCAGGTGGGCGCTCGAGCTTGCCCTTGCCCGGCAGAAGCGGCGTGCTTTCTTCGACGGTGACGTCGACCAGCGCTGCCGCTTCCTCGGCTGCCTCAAGTGTCTCTGCAAGAACGATGGCGACCGTCTGGCCCTCCCACTCGATAACGTCTGTTGTCAAAGGCAGATGCGTAATCGCCGCCGGCATCCCGATTTTCTGGAGCCGGGGCATATCGGCCTGGGTGAGGATGCGGACGACGCCTTCCACAGTCGCGGCATCAGTCGTGTCGATCTTCGTTACGCGTCCGGCTGCAACGGGTGAGCCAACCAGCACCGCATGGAGAGCACCGGCTGGATAGACGTCTGCTGCATATTTCGCTGCGCCCGTAACCTTGAGTGGCGCTTCGACGCGGGTTTTCGCTTGTCCAACGCTCATAGCACGCCTCCCGCATTGACGATCGCGCGCGCCGCGGCGCCCGCCGACATTGCCAGCTTGTATTGGTTATGCTCGAGCGGCCGTGCTTCTCTAAGACTCTCCCGCAGGATCGGCAGCACCGCATCTCGCTCCGGCGGCTGCCCGACGAGGCGCGCCTCCGCGGAAGCAAGACGCCAGGGCTTTTGCGCGACCGACCCGAGCGCGATCGAGGCTCGCGTGATCCGCCCGCCTTCGATGCCGAGTACCGCCGCGGCCGAAACCAGCGCATATTCATAGCTGGCGCGCTCCCGGACCTTCACATAAGCCGAGCGCTCGCCGCTCCGGACGGCCAAGTGATAAGCCGTAATCACCTCTCCCGGCCGGAGCCGCGTTTCGATCCGCGCCGCATTCTCCGCCCGTTCGCGGATGCGGCCGGCCGAGATTTCCGCCGCGGCCTCCTCCTGCGTCAGGAACAACTCTGCGATCGGCAATTGTCGCCTGCCGCTCGAACTGGTGAGTTCGACCTCTGCACCCAGCGCAGCGAGCGCCACGAGCGGGTCCGAGGGGTGCGTCGCGACGCAGGCGTCGCTCCACCCGAAAATGGCGTGGCGATCGTTGAGGCCATTCCGCGCGGCACAGCCGGTGCCAGGCTCGCGCTTGTTGCAGCCCCATGGAAGCGGCGCTTCGGCGCGGAAATAGGTGCAGCGCGTCTTTTGCAGGACGTTGCCGCCAATCGTTGCGCGGTTGCGAATCTGGGGCGATGCCGCGGCCAGACATGCCTCGCTCAGTACGGTCGCATGCTCCTTTACCTGCGGGTGCTCGCCGATCTCGCCGAGCGTTGCGAGCGCGCCGATCGTGAGGCTATCACCGCTCACCTCGATCCGGTTCAGCCCCATCAAGCGGCCGATGTCGATGACCTCCTGCGGCGCCGCGATCCCTAGCCGGAACCAGTTTAAAAGCTCGGTGCCGCCGGCGATCAGCATGGTGCTTGCGCCATCGGACGCGAAGGCTTGCTCGAGACGCTCCGCGGCGCTGTAGCCGAAATTTTGCATCGCTCAGCCCTCCAGCTTGCCGGCGGCGTCAAGCACGGCGGCTCTGATTTGCGGATAGGCTGCGCAGCGGCAGATATTGCCGCTCATCCACTCGCGAACCTGGTCCTCGCTGCCGGCATGACCTTCCTCGATACAGGCGATGGCGGAGAGGATCTGTCCGGGGGTACAGTAGCCGCATTGGAACGCGTCGTGCTTGACGAACGCGGCCTGGACCGGGTGCAGCTCGCCGCCTTCGGCAATCCCCTCGATGGTGGTGATTTCGCGCCCCTCACACTGCACCGCAAGTGTCAGGCAGCTATTCATCCGCTTGCCGTCCACGAGCACCGTGCAGGTCCCACAGGCGCCCTCGTTGCACCCTTTCTTTGTGCCGGTGAGCTGAAGACGGTCGCGTAGATAATCGAGCAGCGTGACGCGGGGCTCAATCTGAGCGGCGACTGCCGTTCCGTTCACGGTGAGGTTGACCGTTGCGGTGCGAGGCGGCAAAGGCGCCGCCCCGGTCGGCGTAGGTGCACTGCCCGAAGCCGCGCCAGTAGCGCTTGAGGCGATCATACAGTCGCGTCGGGAGAGGTGGAAATCGCCGGGTTCGGAATTTGTGGACATAGAGAGTTCTCCGCTCTTGCGGGGCGCCCAGTCGGCAGGATCGCTGCCACTGCGCTTCCATTGACGTTATCCTATTGAGCGTTCGGCCTCCGGGACAATGACGGAGTTCGGGCTGTTTTCTGCCAATGGCTGAACGTCATTTCGCGGAAAACGCCGTTCACCAAATTGTTCCGCACGTGGCAGCATCGCCGTGAAGCTCGGACTTCCTGCCAACCATCGGTTCGGTATAATAGCCACCCATGGACATGGCAGTTCACAAGCCGATCAAAGTGCTGGTCCTCGCCTATCCGGGCGTGTCGCTCCTCGATCTCGGCGGCCCGCTCGAAACGCTTTGCGCCGCCTCCTTGCATCCGCAAATGCAGCACCGCAGGCCGGCTTACGACTGCACAGTCGTCTCCATCGACGGTGGCCCGGTGACGACGTCGGACGGCGTTGCGCTGGTGACAGAACCGGTTTCCGCCTTCGATAGGGTGGCCGCCGACACGCTGATTGTCCCTGGCGCGTTCACTGTCGAGGAGGTCATCGCCGATCCAGCGCTGATTGAATGGCTGCGCCACGCTGCCGTGCGCTTTCGGCGTATTTGCTCCGTATGCGCCGGCAGCTTTCTCCTCGCTGAAGCGGGCTTGCTCGACGGCAAACGGGCAACCACTCACTGGCTGCATCGCCACAGGCTCGCGCGTGAGCATGAGAGCATCGCCGTGGAGCAGGACGCGATCTTCGTCCGGGACGGGTCCGTCTGGTGCTCGGCCGGGGTGACGACCGGCATCGACATGGCGCTGGCGCTGGTCGAGGAGGATTGCGGGCGGGCGATCGCCTTGCACGTCGCCCGGATTCTGGTCGTCTACCTGAAGCGCAGCGGCGGCCAGTCGCAGTACAGCGCGCTTCTTGCCGCCCAGGTCGCGGCAAGCGATGATCGCTTTGACCAGCTCGACCGCTGGATCTTGGAGAACCTGACCGAAGATCTTCGGATCGAGCGGCTTGCCGAGCGCGTCGGCATGAGCCCGCGCAATTTCGCGCGCGTCTACCGTCAGGAGCGGGGACGCACGCCGGCGAAGGTCGTCGAAACCCTGCGGATCGACGCGGCGCGCCGGATGCTGGAGGAAACCCGCCACCGCATACCGGACATCGCGCTCCGGTGCGGCTTTGGCGACGAGAGCGCGATGCGAAGCGCCTTCACCAGGCAGATGGGTATCTCTCCCCGTGATTACCGAGAGCGCTTCGCGGTGTACGCACGCGAATGATGGTCTAACGCTCAAGCGCTTCCCATCAATGATTTAGGTCGTCTCTTTGAGGGTGCCCCGGGGGTCATAAGCGTGGCTGCCCCGCCATTTCTCGATGAACTCGGTAAGCGAGGGATCGAGCCGCTGGGGCAGCACGATCCGCAGCTTCACCAGCTGATCGCCGAGATTGCCGCTCTGCGCGTTTTTCACGCCTTTGCCGCGCAGCCTCAAGAGCTGGCCGCTGGATGCGCCCTTCGGGATGGTCAGCGCCACGCGCCCGTCGATGGTCGGCGCCTCGACCCTGCCGCCCAGAATCGCCTCGTCGATGGTGATCGGCAGATCCAGGATGATGTCATCACCTTCGCGTTCGAAATAGGGATGGGAGCGGATCTTCAATTCAATCAGCGCATCGCCGGCCGCGCCGCGTCCGACACCCGGACCGCCTTTGCTCTTGAGGCGCAGCACTTGCCCCTGGATCACGCCAGAAGGCACATTGATGTCGAGCGTTTCGCCCTCCGGGAGCAGCACGCGTTTCTTGACGCCGTTCACTGCCTCGAGGAAATCGATCTCGAGGTGATAACGGTAGTCCATGCCGCGCATGTTGAAGCCGCCGCCCGCTGCGCGGCCGAACATGTCGCCGAAAATATCGCCGAAATCGTCGGCTGGCTTATAGCGGCCGTGGCGGCCGTCATTGTAGAAGCCGCCGGTCTCGCGTCCGCTGCCGTCGATCTGCCCGGCGTCGTATTTCTTGCGCTTCTCGGGATCGCCTAGAATGTCGAAAGCGGCGGAGACGCGCTTGAATTTCTCCTCGGCAGGCTTATTGCCGGGATTGCGATCGGGATGAAATTCTTTGGCGAGTTTGCGATAGGCGCCGCGAATCTCGTCGTGGCTGGCTCCCGGGGCGACGCCTAAAGTTCGATAGAGTTCCTGATCCATGTTCCCCGCAACTCATCCTGCGCAGGCGGAAATTACTGTAAGGTGAATGGGGCACAAGCGCGAACACCTGCCGAATTGCAGCAGCCGCGCTGAGTAGCCCACATGATTCAACTGCATTATCGGCACGAAGCCCTCACACGCCGGAGGCAACCACAGGCGAGGGCAGCGGCGATCCGGCTCTCACGTCCAGCTCGCATCCCAGAAACTGGGTCAGCACTTTCATCCGCCTGCGAAGAGCCTCACCGTCGAGGGCGCCGAAGCTTTCCGACAAGTGTAGCACCAGTTTGCCTTTTTGGTACTCCAGAGGTGTTTTGTCGAGAACGCCGGGCAGGCATGCCGAGAGTTTGCTCGCGGCACGGGCGGCAATGCCGATCAGCTGCGCCCGCTTATGCCAATCCCGGCCGACAAGCTTGCGCAAAGCGGGGCTGAAATCGCCGGACAGGTAGGTCTCATGCACGTAATAGACCGCGAGCGCCAGAAAGCTGCGGCCGGGATGGTCGATGCCGACGAAAGAAGACTGCGCGATCAGCCCCAGCACCTTGTCGCCGCGGTAATCGGGATGGCCGCGCCAGCCGACATCGCTGAGCAGACAGGCGGCCAGGCGCAAGCGGCGCTCTTCGGCGGATTCCATCAAGCCCGAAGCCCGAAACAGCGGCTCCATCCAGTGAAACAGCTCAAAGCCATAGGCGAGCGACCGGGCGCGCCGGCCGGCCATTTCCTCGGCGGCGGCGATCAACGGATCGCGTGCCTGTTCGAGGGGTGGTAGAAGCTGATAGAGCAGCCCTTCACGCACACCGAAAGCGGAGAACACGATTTCGGATGGCCGTATCAGCCTGGCCAGGCGCCGCAGCACCAGAATGCCGTGCGGAAGCATCTCCAGGCGGGCGCCAGAGAGCTTGTTCAAATTCTTTAGGCTCTGCGGGCGGCTGATCACGGCCTCGGCCAGTGCATCGACCTGTTTCGGCGTCATCGTGTAGTGGTGCACGATGCTCAAGGGATAGTCCGACTCCAGGATGTGGAGGCGTGCGACTGCCCGCCATGTTCCGCCGATGGCGTAGAACGGGCGGCCGCGGCCACGCTCCAGCCAGGAGATCCCTTGCAGCTGGCCGTCGATAAAGGCGGCAGCCTTGGTGAAATCGCGCCCGCTAAGATCGATCAGGTTGAGGCTGCCAAGCGGCACCGAAGTCTCGGCGTGGACATCCACCCCGGTCAAGTCGATAAGCTCGAGGCTGCCGCCGCCAAGATCGCCCGCAATCCCGTCCGGGGCAACAAAGCCGGCGGCCACGCCGTCCGCGGCGAACTGGGCTTCCTCGCGTCCGTCGATGATGCGGATCGAGCAGCCGCAGGCGGCTTCGGCCCGCTGAATGAAATCGCGGCCGTTCTGCGCACGGCGCACAGCTTCCGTCGCGACGGCGAAGGAATGCTGCACGCCCATTTGTCTCTCCAGCGCCCTGAAACGTCGTAGCGCTTCCAGCGCACGCTCCATGGCCTTATCCCCAAGCCGGCCGGTCGTGCTGACCTTCCGCCCAAGGCCGCTCAGCACCTTCTCGTTGAAAAGCGGCGTTGGGCTGCGGGCTACGCTCTCATAGACGAGCAGGCGAATGGAATTGGAACCAATATCGATAACGGCGACAGGACCGGAGAGCGGAGTGGAGAATTTTGGGATCGCGCTGTCCATCCGCCGCTCAGTCAGCGGCGTCTAGCTCCCCGCCAACAAAAACCTGTGGCGGAAAGCTCGTGGACAGTGCCTCGCCGCGACCCGAAAGGCTGGGATTGGTCATGAAATATTCATGCGCATTAAAAGGCTCCTCGCCTTCCTGCGGATGAATACGTACAGATGTGCCGTCCCCCAGAACGCGCCAGCTCTGCTGGTTATCCTTCAGATTTGCCGCCATGATCTGATCAAGGATCTGTTCGTGCACAGTCGCATTCTTGATCGGTACCATAGCCTCGACACGCCTGTCGAGATTGCGCTGCATCATATCGGCCGATGAGATGTAAATATGCGCTTTTGGTGAAGGAAGCGTATTGCCGCCACCGAAGCAGTAAATGCGTCCATGCTCGAGAAAGCGGCCGACGATGCTCTTCACGCGAATGTTCTCGGACAGTCCTGGCACGCCGGGCCGCAGGCAGCAGATGCCGCGCACCACAAGCTCGATGTCGACGCCGGCGAGACTTGCGCGATAGAGCGCATCGATAATGCCGGGATCGACCAGCGCATTCATCTTCATCCAGATTACCGCCGGGCGGCCTGCGGCGGCATGGCCCATCTCGTCCTCGATATGCTCCATGATCCGCGCCCGGATGCGCCTTGGCGAGGTGGCCATCAACTCGAGCTCTGCTGGCTCGGAATAGCCGGTGATGTAGTTGAAGATGCGCGTCACGTCCCGGCCAATCACCGGATCGCAGGTGAAATAGGACAGATCGGTATAAATCCGCGCCTTCTGCGAGTGGTAATTGCCGGTGCCGATATGGCAGTAGGTGCGCAGCTGTCCGCCTTCACGTCGGATGACCTGGCCGAGTTTCGCGTGGGTTTTAAACTGGATGAAGCCGAATACCACGTTGACGCCAGACTTCTCCAGATCGCTCGCGACCTTCAGATTGGCCTCCTCGTCGAACCGAGCCTTGATTTCGACGAGGGCGGTGACGAGCTTGCCGGCCTCGGCCGCGTCCTTCAGTGCCTCGATGATCGGCGATTTGCGCTGCGTCCGGTAGAGCGTCCACTTGATCGCAACCACATCCGGGTCCGCTGCCGCCTGCTGCAAATATTGGATCACCACATCGAATGCTTCGTAAGGGTGATGGACCAGCAGGTCTTTCTTATGGATTGCCGCGAAGCAGTCGCCGCCAAATTCTCGAATGCGCTCGGGGAAGCGGATGGCGAACGGCTTGAACTGCAGATCGGGGCGCTCGTCGACGATGAGTTGCGATACATCGCCAAGCCCGAGCAATCCGTCCTGCACCGACACTGCATCCGGATCGCATTCCAGCTCCTCGACGACGAAGCGCCGGAGCGGCTCAGGCATGGCGGCGGCGATTTCCAGGCGGATCGCCGAGCCCTGGCGGCGCTTCTTCAGCGCAGCCTCGAATGTGAGCACCAGGTCCTCGGACTTCTCGTTGATCTCGATTTCGGAGTCCCGCAGCACCCGGAAGGCGCCCATACGAACGATGCTATAGCCGTTGAACAGGTCCTCGGCATACATCGCAATGACCAATTCCAGCCGGATGAAACGGATCACCGGCCGGCCATCGGCGACCTTTTCACCGGAGGCGGGCAGCCGGATGAAGCGGTTGAGCTGGCTCGGCACTGGCAGGATCGAATGCATTTTGATGGCCGCATCGTCCTTTTTCCGCAAATCCAGCCCCAATACGAAGCCCTGATTGGGGATGAACGGGAAGGGATGTGAGGGATCGATGGCGATTGGCGTCAGCACCGGGAAAATATGACTGAGAAAATGCTCGTCGAGCCAGGCGCGCTCAGCAGCGCGCAGCCGCTCCGGCTCCAGGATGAGAATTCCGGCCGCTTTCATCTGCGCGCGCAGCTTCGCCCAGTTGCGCTGCTGATGCGCGGCAAGCCCGGCCACCTCCTCGTTGATCTTCTTGATCTGCTCCGCGGGCGTCAGCCCGTCCGAGCTTTGCGCCGCGACGCGGGCATGGATCATGCCGACGAGGCCAGCAACGCGCACCATGTAGAATTCGTCAAGATTGAGCGCGGAAATCGAAAGAAAACGTACGCGCTCCAGGAGCGGATGATTCGGATTTTCCGACTCCTCCAGCACGCGCTTGTTGAACTGCAGCCAGGACAATTCGCGATTGTAAAAGCGTTTTGTGCCGAATACAGCGATAGGATCATGCGATTCGGAGGAAATGACTTCGTTGCGCGCCAATCTCATCGAACTGCTTATGGACCTCCTCTGATGGCCTCCCCGCGATACAATAGTATATCACGAAAATATCCGTAAACAGATGACGCCGCCTGTCTCCGGATCGCGTCCGCCCGTTATAGCCTCCTCGGTCAACAGCGTCTTTTCTCAGTCCCCGGGCAGCTGCCGGCTAAGCACCCTCACGGCAAGCGGCCTGGTGACGCCTTTACCTTCCGAAAGTGCCGCCTTGTCGAGCGCATCGACGAGGGCGGCGGCCGCTGCCATCGACCTCTCCATGCGCGGCATAATATAGTCGATCAACTCTGGACCGACTGCAAGCTGCCGGTCGGCGAAGAGTTTTACCAATACGGCCCGCAGCAATGCGTCATCCGGCTCGGCGATCGAGACCAGCGCCGCCGACCTGAGGCGCGAGCGCAGATCGGGAAGGGCGATTTCCCAACTTCCGGGCGGCGCGCGCCCGGTCATCAGAATCTCGAAATGGTGCTCGCGGGCAAGGTTGAGAAGATGGAAGGCAGCAGCCTCGTCCAGCCCGCCGGCATCGATATCCTCCAATGCCAGCGGGGCCGGCCGCTCTAGCGCAGCGGCGAGCGCCTCTTTGACAGCCGTTCCGGCATAGGCCTCAGCACCTGAGCGCGCGCGCCAGACATTAACGAGATGCGTCTTCCCCGCCCCTTGCGGTCCGGTGATAATCGAGATCGGATTGGTCCAGTGCGGCCAAGCGGCGACGAGCTTGAGGGCCGTCTCATTGGCGCTGCTGACGAGGAAATCCTCGCCGCCAAGTGCCGGGACATGCGGAAGCTCCAATACAAGCTGAGAAGCCATTTCCCGCCTCCGCCTTGGATCTATAGAAACGCGCCAGCATCGGAGCCGTTTTTCTTCGGCCGGTGGTCGATAGCGTCATAGCGGGCCATATGGCGCAGCCAGCCGACCAGATAGAGGAACGCCGAAAGCGCCGTTACCAGCCCGGTCAGCCACATGAATGGCAGAATGAAACGCATCCAGCCGAGCGCGAACCCATTCTCTGCCAGCACGGCCGCGGCAACAACGATCTGAAGCGCCGTATTGAGTTTTCCGATCAAGATCGGCCGAATCTCGATGGGCCGGTTGAGCAGCCAGGCCAGCACCACCGCGCCGATGATCAGCACGTCCCGGCTGACGACCGCAATCCCCAGCCAGATCGGGGTATAGCCATGAAATGTCAGCGCGGCATAGACACTGGTGAGGAGAGCCTTGTCCGCGATCGGATCGAGATAGGCGCCAAGCTCAGTCTGCCAGCGGAAGCGCCGTGCGAGATAGCCGTCGAGCGCATCGCTCAGCCCGGCGATGGCGAACAGCACGAACGCGCCAAGCAGATTGTCGGTGACGATCAGCCAGATCATGACCGGCACGGCGAAAATGCGCCCAATGGTGATGATGTTCGGCAGATACAAGGGTGGCCTCGAACCGGTCCGGCTCAGCGCGTCATCAGCACGAGTTGCCCGCCTCGCTGATCGATGGCGAGCCCTTGGGATTGTGCAGCTTGTGCCAGGCGGCTCGCTCCGCCGGCGAACTCGACGGAGATGACGGCGCCGCGGGCATTCAGCGACTTCACATCGATCCCCTGCAGGCCTGGGATCTTTTGTAGGCGCGCGCGCATATCCTGCCATTGCTTGAGGCCGGAGAACTGGACGCTGAGCGCAACCGTCTCCAGCTCGCCAGGAGTGTCGCCAAGCGCGCCCAGGCTGGCGAGCCGCGTTGTCTTCCAGCGGCCCTCAAGGACGCCGACGGTGATTTTGGCGGCGAAGACCGCGGCTTCGTCGATGTCCTGCCCGGTGATCGGATAGCTGCGCTCCAGGGAGAGACCGCCGACTGTGTCCTGCCCGATCAGCCGCACTCGGAACTTGGTTCGCTGCGCATCGACCTCGGCCAGCGCCAGCACCAGCGCATCGGCGCGATATTGCTGGCGCAGCGTCTGCAGAACCTCGGGACTGGTCGGGTCGCTGATGGTTGAGGGGGCGAAATCCGCTCGCGGCGCGGCCAGTTTGATGGGCGCCAGGGCATGCTCGTAATCGACGGCGTCAAGCGCCTCGAACCAGGCGTTATTACTGGAGGTAGTTTTTACCCCGCCCGCCTCCGTCATTACCGGGAGAAGGATAACAGGTGTTGCCTGCTGCTCGGCATAGGGAATGCCGAAGCGGTTGAGAATGTCGCGCACGGCGTTCGGCTCGAAGCTGTAGTCGAGCGTGGCGATATAACGCGTGGTCGAATTGCTCTCGCGCCGCACGGAAAAGCCGTCGATCATCCGCTCCACCATGCTGTCGTCGAGGACGGGCAGCCGCTGATGCACGCTCGCATTGGTGAGGCGCTTCAACAGCTTTCGAAAGGCGGCCTGCTGGCCTTCCGTCAGAGCGATCTGCTTGGCCTCGACTGCGTCCTTCGCCTCGGCTTCGACCGCCACCTTCGCCACCGTGAAGACCGGAGAGCCCTTTGCCAAAGCAGCCGTGCTTCCGAGAGCAACCAGCGTTCCCAGTACAGCAAGCGCCGTTTTCACCATGTCACAACCCTGAAATGACCTGCCCCTGGCTTCGTATCTCAGCTGCCGCGGGCATCCCTTCGCCGTTTGGCGCGACCTTACCCCGCTTTAAAGCAGCCCAAAAGGGTGAAAGGGCGCAAAAGCGTCGCGGCGCTGGCTTCCTATTGGAAAGCGGGTAAAAACAGGATAAGCCCCACGTCAAGGCTGGAATGGGGCGCGGGACGCGCCAATCCAGCGATGAAGGCCAAAGAGATGGCAACCGGTCGGAAAAACGAAGGCATCCCGCTGACCTACAGGCAGGCGGGCGTGAACATCGATGCAGGCAATGCGCTGGTTGAGGCGATCAAGCCACTTGCACGCTCAACCGCTCGCCCTGGCGCAGGCGCCGAGCTGGGCGGATTTGGCGGGCTGTTCGACCTCAAGGCGGCCGGCTTCACCGACGCGGTTCTGGTCGCCGCCAATGATGGTGTCGGCACCAAGGTGAAGCTCGCCATCGAGGTCGGCCGGCACGATACGGTCGGCATCGACCTCGTGGCAATGTGCGTCAACGATCTGGTCGTGCAGGGCGCCGAACCGCTGTTTTTCCTCGACTACTTCGCCTGCGGCACGCTCAATCCCGCCGTGGCCGAGCGGGTGGTCGCCGGGATCGCGGAAGGCTGCCGGGCAGCCGGCGCGGCCCTCATCGGCGGCGAGACAGCGGAAATGCCAGGACTCTACGCCCCGGGCGACTATGATCTTGCCGGATTTGCGGTGGGAGCGGCCGAACGTGGCACGCTGCTTCCACGCGCCGACATTGCGGCGGGCGATGTGGTGATCGGCCTCGCTTCATCCGGCGTGCATTCGAACGGCTTCTCGCTGGTACGGCGCGTCGTCGCTGATAGCGGGATGGGTTGGCAAAAATCCGCGCCCTTCGACACCGACAGCTCGCTCGGCGCCGCGCTGCTCACACCAACGCGGATCTACGTCAAGCCGGTGCTCGCGGTTATCCGGACAACCGGCGCCATCAAGGCGCTGGCCCATATCACCGGTGGCGGGCTCGTTGAGAACCTGCCGCGCGTGCTGCCGGACACACTCGCTGCGCGTATCGATCTGGACAGACTGAACCCCCCGCCGGTGTTCGGTTGGCTTGCCCGCGAAGGGCTGATTGCCGAAAAGGAAATGCTGCGCACTTTCAATTGCGGGATCGGCATGGCGGTGATTTGCGCTGAAGACCGCGCACAGGAGCTGGCCCGCGCGTTCACCGCCGGCGGCGAGGCCGCGCACATCATCGGCGAAATCGTGCCGCGCGAAGCCTCGGCAGGCGTCAGTTTTACCGGCACGCTCGGGTTTGCCGCATGACATCACGCAAGCGCGTGGGCGTGCTGATCTCCGGGCGGGGCAGCAATCTCCAGGCTCTGATCGATGCCTGCCAGCAGCCGGATTTCCCCGCCGCAATCGCCACAGTCATTTCGAACCGGCCGGACGCTTACGGGCTGGAGCGTGCCCGCCAGGCCGGCATCCCCACGACGACCATCGATCACAAAGGCTTCACCACCCGCCAAGCCTTCGATGCTGCACTCGATGGTGCCCTGCGGGAGGCCGGCTGCGAACTGATCTGCAACGCGGGTTTCATGCGCCTCCTCACCCTCGGCTTTGTCGAGGCCTGGCGCGATCGTCAACTCAACATTCACCCCTCACTACTGCCGGCATTCCGCGGCCTCCACCCCCATGAACGGGCGCTCGAAGCCGGCGTGCGCCTGAGTGGCGCGACAGTACATTTCGTGCGTGCGGAGATGGATGCCGGGCCGATTGTGTTGCAGGCGGCTGTTCCCGTGCTTGGGGGTGATACGCCGGACAGCCTCGCGGTCCGCGTGCTGGAAGCCGAGCATGTGATCTATCCTCGCGCTCTGGCCCTGGTCGCGAGCGGGCAGGCTTGGGTGGAAGGCGAGACTGTGCGTTTTGCCACTCCCGAGCTGGGCCTCCCGCTGATCCTCGGGGATTGGCGTGATGGAGCGCGCTCCAAGAGTTGGCAGGGCTGAGGCAAGCGTCATCTCCTAAGCTCGGCAGCGCGGCGCGAGATCGCCGCACCGAGCCAGGAGACCGCCATGGACATCGTCGAGCGCATCAACGATACGAAGAGTTTGATCTTCACCGTCACGCCTGGGCGCAGCGGCACGAAATATCTCGCAGCGCTGCTTGGCGCAATCCCGGGCGTTGCCTCGCATCATGAGCCGAGCCCCAATTTCGTCACGTCGATGCGGCGGGCCCAGCAGAATCCGGAGATTGCCTTCGCCTTCTGGTACGACGCCAAGCTGCCCTTCATCGCCGCGACCGAGCAGCCGGTCTATGCGGAGACATCGCATCTCTTCTGCAAGGGGTTCTTCGAGCCTGCCCTCCTCCTCGGCCTGTCGCCGAAGCTGATCATCCTGCGTCGCCCGCCTTCGCAGGTGGCGTGGAGCCTCCTCGAGCGCGATACCGTCCCGGCGCGCACGCCTTATGGCGGTCTTTACCTGCTCGATCCTCGCGATCCCAATGTGATGCCGCTGCCCGGCTGGGAGCGGATGACTGACTATCAGCTGTGCTTCTGGTATGCGCTGGAGATCGAACGGCGCCAGCTCAAATATGCGGGGATGGCTGCCCAGCTCGGGCTCCCGGTCTTCGAAGTGCTACAGCGCGATTTAGGCAAGCCGGACGTGTTTACTGCCATGCTGCAGGCGCTCGATCTGCCCACAAACACCGTCACCATTGCGGACCACGGCGCCATCAGCGCCCAGCGGCACAACCAGAACCCGCGCGCACTCGCCAAGCCCGATAATCTCGAGGCGCAGGAATTGGCGGTTTGGCAGGCCGTTCTCAGCTACGAGCCGCTGCTGCCGAACGAGATCGAGGAGAAATATCCGGCCGCGCCAAGCGCCGAAGCTGCCTAAGCATCGCTGGCAGAAGGCGGCGACGCCCTGAGCAAACTCTCAGAGATGGGCAAGGATCAAGCGCTTTGGGCGGCGGTCTGTGCATCGACGGCCGCCACGGGGCGAAGCGGCGGGCTATGGGGAATAAACCCTGCGGCCCGGCTCGGGCGTATGCGCCGCCCCGATCGCTGCCTGCCCGAGGCAAAGCCCGCCGGCATTGGTGGGCACCCGCTCATGGCTTAGCACCGTGAAGTTGCTCTTGCGAAGCAGGCGCTCGGTTTCTTCAAGCAGAATTCGGTTTTGAAAACAGCCGCCCGATAGCGCAACGGTGGTCAGGCAAACCTCTTGTTCATTATGTTTCCGGGTAAGCGCCGTCGCCATGGCCGAAACACTTGCGGCAAGCCAGCAATGGAAGCGCGCGGCTACCACCCCAGTTGGGGTTTGCCGCAGCAGATCGCCGAATAGCGCACACCACATCCCCTCCAGATCGATTGTCGGCAAACCCGATCCATCCGGGATATGCAATGCGACGGGATAAAGTGCGTCCTGGGCCAAGTCCTGCAAAACGCTCTCGTCGACGATCGCCTCAAAGCGCATCGCGGCCTCGCCGTCATACGTCTGTTCGTCACGGCACAGCCCCAATGCAGCGGCAACAGCGTCAAACAGATGGGCACAGGCCGTCGATTTGGGCGTGTCGGAGCTCGGGCCTGCCATATTCGGTAGTTGAGGCAGCTTGCTTTCGAGATAGTGGCATAACTCCAGCGTGCTGAACCTGCTGACAAAGGCTGGCCATCCAAACGCTGCCGCCAAGTGAGCATGAAGCGCGCGCCAGGGTTCGCGCTCCGCCTCCCTTCCGCCAGGCCAAGCGATCGGCTTGAGGCTGGCCAGGCGCCGGGTTCCTCGATAATCGGCAAGCAAGAACTCGCCGCCCCATACCGTGCCGTCATCGCCCGGACCGGGGCCGTCGAGGACTATACCGAGCACCGGCGGCGCATCGAGCGCGTAGTCATTCTCCGCAAGGCAGGCAGCGATATGGGCGTGGTGGTGCTGGGCCTCGATCACGCCGAGCTTTGCGTGCGCCGCAAACATGCGCGCGCCTCGCGATGAGTGATAGCCTTGATGCGCGTCCACAACGACAGCCGCCAGTTCGTGACAAAGCAGCCGGCCATGCCGGCATATCGTCTCCTCATAAGCCGCGCATTCCTGCTCGCTGCTGATTTCGCCATAATGCTGCGAGGGGATGGCTTCGCCGTCTTTCACGAGGCAGAACGCCGCCTTGTGATCGCCGCCAATGGCGACCAGGTCCGAAGCCGGCTCGAACCCCTCCGGCAACTCGATGGCGACCGGCGTGTAGCCCCGGCTGCGACGCATGAGACGCGCCCTGCCGCCAATGATACGCACCACGGAATCTTCGCACCGATTGATGATGCGCTGGTCGTAGACGAGGGCGTGCCGGACGGCGCTCCTGCCGTTGCCAAGCTTCTCGCGCAGCTCGTCGTCGTCGATAATTTGCGGCTCGCCGGAGAGATTGGCGCTGGTCATCACCACCGGGCGATTCATCCGGTGCAGCAGCAAAAAATGCAGGGCGGTGGTGGGCAGCATGAAGGCGAGGGTCGTAAGACCTGGCCCGACTTCCTCGGGGAGACGGGCCTCGCCAGCAGCCCTGAGCACGACGAGCGGCCCTTGCGCACTGGTAAGCTGGAACTCTTCCTCAACACTGATCGCGCAATAGCGCGCAATCACATGGAGGTCGCGCGCCATGAGCGGTAGTGGCTTGTTTCCGTTAAGCTTCGCTTGCCGCAGACGAACGACAGCCGCAACATTGGTTGCATCGCATACCAGCTGGTAGCCGCTCGGCGTCTTGATCGCCAGCAACTCGCCCTTCTGGATCAAACTGCAGGCGGCATCGACATCATCGAGCAGGGAATGCTGTTCGGAAAGGACTGAAAGGTCATCGAACCGGATCAGCCTGATCTGCGGTCCGCATTGCGGACAAACAATTGTCTCCGCGCGGTAGTGCCGGCTGGTTGGATCAGCGGCTTCCGCTAGGCACGCGGCACAAGGCTCCAAGGCAGCGAAGGCGGTGTTGGCGCGGATCACAGGGGAGCGTTTGATGATGCTGAACTTGGGGCCGCCATAGCTACAATGTGCGAAAGGATAGCGGTAGCGGCGCTTCGAGCGATTGAAGATTTCTTCAGTGCAGGCTGGACAAATCACCATATCCGCCGGGATTACGACCTGCTCGCTCGCATGCGCACTTTTTTCGTAAAGAAAAGATGGAGGTGCGCGATCATTGGGCTTTGGCATCTGGCGCCCCGTCAGAACTGACGAAAAGCGAAAGGCATTGGCCTGAACACCTTGCCCTGCACGCGGGCCGATTGAATTTGTGCAGCAAAATCGGTCACCAGGACATCATATATAAAAGTCTGGCTATAATAACTTTTATTTAGAGGAAATGCCAAGTTTCCTTACACTGTGGAAACGAGTTTTGCGCCTTGAAAGCTCGTCTAGCTGGCATGCGCTGCCTGGGACGGGAGCAAAGAGCGGACCCGCGCTTACTTCGAATGGGAAAAATTGCAGGGCCGACGAATTCGCTCTTTCAGAGTAATTTATAGTCGGCTTGAGGCGAGAAAAAAGCAAACAATTTGTTGTAGGAAACTAATATCTTATATAGAAGGCCCAAACAAAGATATCGAGGTCTTGCCAACTACGGCGAGAAGCCATTATGCTTCACAGCAAGGGAGACCCCTCAGAGGAAATCGTGAAGGGACACTCCAACGGAACGGAAGTGCCCCTTTCTCTCGCGAATGCTGGATGTCGGTTAGGCCAGCGATTTTGCTTGTCTTCGCGCGCGCTAGACACCGCTGAACCAATTATAGCCGCCATCCTCCCAGTAGCCGCCCGGATAGGTATTGGTCACCTCGATGGAGGTGATCCATTTCGGCTGCTTGAAGCCAAGCTTGAGCGGCGTCTTTAGCCGTATTGGAAAGCCGTAGATATCCGGGAGCGGTGCACCATCATATTGGGTGGCGAGAATAGTCTGAGGATGCAGTGCGGTCCCCATGTCGATGCTCGACGCGTAGCCATCCGGGCAGTGGAAGGCGACATATTTTGCGGTGGTGTCGGCGCCGATCCGCTCCAAAAACAGCTTCAGCGGCACACCCGACCACTTGCCGATATAGTCCCAGCCCTCGACGCAGATATGTCTGGTGATCTGGGTCTCATGGGGTAGGGCATACAGGGCATCCTTGGTCCACTGTTTCTTGTCGCTGATCAGACCACCCAGCTCCAGCCGCCAGCTCTCGCCATCGATGGCCTTCACCTGCTCCTTTGGATAGAAGGCGTTGTAACGTGGTGGCCTGGCGACCTGGGCGTCGGTAAAGGTCGGCGCCAGCAGATTGGGGTCGAACAGCCAGGCCTGCACGCGGTCATTCCAGCGCGAAATCGCCCGGAGCACGGACTGCAGGCTCTGCTCGTTGCTGATGTCGCAGCCGCTGAGCAGCATGACCGCGCCGAGCGTGAGCGTGCCGCGCAGGAAACCGCGCCGCTCGATGCCGTGGATGAGCTTGCGGTTCTCCAGAAAAGGCGTTTGATCCACGCCACCTTGCGGGCGGTGGAGAGAGGGTGCGCGTTTGATCGTCATATCACTCTCCCGCTGCGGGCACTTGGCCCATGTCTTTGTATTTCACCCTCACATTGCCCGTGATCATCGCCTTGAGCGTTCGCGGCACCAGAATGGCGAGCGACACATGCACGACAAGAAACAGCGCGATGGCGGCCATGCCGATGAAGTGCGCAAGCCGCGCGCCCTGGAAATCGTAGAACAGTGCGGCCAGCCACCAGAACTGCACCGGCTTCCAGATCGCGAGGCCCGAGGTGAACGAGAGGAGCGTTGCCAGCACCACCCCGACATAGCTCACCCGCTGCACCGCATTATAGATCGAGAGGTCGTCGTGGCTGAGCCGGAAGGTCGCCGCGCCGATGAAGTCGCGCGCGAAGCTGCTCACGGAGATCGGGAACCATTTATGCTGGATCCGGCCTGTGGCGAGGCCATAGATCAGCGCGATCGTGCCATTGATAAAGAACACCCACATCGCCGCGAAGTGCCAGAGCAGGGCATTGCCGAAGCCGACATCCTTATTCAGCCGATAGGTGATATCGGGATCACCGCCGAGCGTCGCCCAGCGCGGGAAGCCGATCCAGCTGAAGATCGGGTCATTGTTATAGATATGCCAGCCGCTGCCGATCATGATGATGATTGCCGCAGCATTGATCCAGTGCATGATCCGCACGGCCGGCGGATGAACCTTGACGCTTCTCTCTGATATTCCGGACATCGACGATCCGCCTCGCTTGAGCTGGGAAAGCACCTGTGGCCGGGCGCGCCATGCCGCCTGCCACTGTCCTCTCTATTCGATCCCGGGTACCTCCCAATAACAACAATTTGTCGTGAGCACACAGCTTCGTCCCGTGCGAAGTCTTAACCACAACTTTTTGTGAGATCACGTTTTCTCGGTAATGAACCTTCGGCCAACCGCGAATAAGGTTTGTGAAAGGCAACTGACGGAGAAAGCTTTATGCGCGGGGGAGAACAGCCGGCGTTTTGCGGCATCGCGATCATGGCCAAGGCGTCGCAGCCGGGTCTGGCCAAGACGCGGCTCTCGCCGCCCTTGTCGCTCGATGACGCCGCGCTTTGCAACACCGCTTTTCTCAAGGACGTCACCGACAATCTGCTGCGTGCGGGCGAGGAGGCCAGCATCTCCGGCTATATCGCGTATGGTCCGGCGGGAGCGGAGCATTTCTTTCGCGTCCATCTGCCTGCATCCGTCGGCTTTATCGAAGTCGCTCATCCCAATTTGGGACTGTGCCTGATCCGTGCCCTTCAGGCGCAGTTTGCCTGCGGGCATCTCGCGGCCTGCGCGCTGAACTCCGACAGTCCTACGCTCCCCTCAGCCTTCCTCATTGAAGCGGTGCGTGTGCTCGCCTCACCGGGCGACCGCATCGTGCTGGGACCGTCAACCGACGGCGGCTACTATTTCATTGGCTGCAAGCGCATCCACGCCAGGCTGTTCGAGGACATCAGCTGGAGCACGGATGTCGTCGCACAGCAGACCCTGGAACGCGCTGCCGAGCTTGGCCTCCCGGTCCATATGCTGCCGGCCTGGTATGACGTGGACGATGCCGCATCTTTAAAGCGTGTTACCCGCGAGGTCCTCGAGGGCGTGCCCTTCCATCCCCGCATCGCCTCCAGCCCGGCGCGCCATACGGCAGAGCTTATGAAGCGCATCGCCCAGAGTGTTACGCTGAGTTCCCGTCTTTCTTCCACTGTCTCTCCGCCCCGCGATTCACATCAGTCAGAGTTCACGGCAAGCTGACACATGTCGGTCCTCGGTATCCCAGCCCCTCTGATCGGCCTCGGTGCGGCATTGCTTGCATCGACTGCTGCGGGTGCCGTCGCACTCTCGACCGACTATCACACCGCGCTTGTCGTGCTGACTATCCTGCAGGGCGCCGTCTTTGCGCCGGTGGTGTTCTGGTTTTGGCAGCGGCGCGAAAGTGAGTACATCTCCGGCCGCAACCTGCTGCCGTTCATCCTTGGGGTTGCGGTGCTGCTGCGGGCGCTGATCCTTCTCGCACCCCCGCACTCGACCGACATCTACCGCTATGTGTGGGATGGCCGGGTGCAGGCCGACGGCATCAATCCCTATCGCTATATTCCCGCCGACCCCGCTTTGGAGCGCCTTCGCGACGAGGCAATCTTTCCCAATATCAACCGCAGGGAGTACGCCCCGACCATCTATCCGCCGACCGCGCAGATCGTGTACTGGGCAGCTACCCGTTTCGGCGAGACCGTGACGGTGATGAAACTGGCCATGCTGGCCTTCGAGGCACTCTGCATCTGGGCGGTTCTGCAACTGCTGGCCGCGCGCGGCCTGCCGCGATCGCTGATCGTCGTCTATGCGTGGCACCCCTTGGCAATCTGGGAGGTTGCCGGCAGCGGCCATATCGATATCGTGGCGACTGCATTGATGATGTTGGCCGTGCTCGCCGCCGAGCGCCGCAAGCAGGGGCTCGCCGGCATTGCCCTTGCGGCCGCCACTTTCGCCAAGTTTCTTCCTCTCGTCCTGGTGCCTGCCCTGTGGCGGCGCTGGGATTGGAAGATGCCGCTTGCCATGATCGCGACCGGCGCAGCGCTTTATCTGCCCTATGTTTCGGTCGGCTCGAAGGTGTTTGGCTTTCTTGGTGGCTATGCCGATGAGGGCGGCCTCAGAAGCGGCGAAGGCTTCCTGCTCTCGGCGATTTTTCGCGAGCTGGGTTTGATCGACGCCGCCGTCCCGCTCTTCATCGTCATCGCCCTGGGTTTCCTTGCCGCCCTCGCCTGGCGCGCGGTCTTCCGACCGCATCCCGAGCCGCCGGACATTCGCTCCGCTTTTGTGCTGGCGGGCGTCTTTACGGTGCTGATCTCGCCGCACCACGCCTGGTATTTTCTCTGGCTCGTACCCTTCCTGTGCTTCTTCGCCTCCCCAGCCGTGCTCTATCTGACGCTTGCCGCCCCTGCGCTCTACCGGGTGGGCTGGCCGCCCAGCCTGTTCGGCGCCGCGTTCCTCTATGTGCCGTTCTTTATCCTTCTCATCCTCGAAAACAGCCGCCTCGCGCCCAGGGCGCGATCTAGCTTCGCCCGCGCCTCCGGTCCCCTCTCCGAGGGGAAGAGGGACAGGGCGAGGGGGTATGTCCTATCGATGGTCCGTAACCCCTCACCCCCACCCTCTTCTATTGGGAGAGGGGGCGATCCGTCGTTCGGCAGACACCAGGATTTACTCTCATCGACGCTCCCCCGAAGTTCCCACGGAGATACCGCATGAAAGCGCTCGCGCCCGATCCCCAAAATGCGCAGCCGACAGATCGGCCGGCGCTTCCGCATCCGCGCCGCTATTTCGAGACCATCGGTGCCGAGCGCGGTCCCGTCGCCGCCAACGAGCCGGTGTGCCTTTATCTGGAGACTACCAATCGCTGCAACCTGCTTTGCGAGACCTGCCCGCGCACCTTCGAGGAGCTCGAGCCGCCGGCCGATATGGGCTGGGAGCTGTTCACCAAGATCGTCGACCAGTATCCCAACATACAGCGCGTGGTGCTGCATGGCGTTGGCGAGCCGATGATGGTCGCGGAACTCCCCGCGATGGTGCGCTACCTCAAGGCGCGCGGCACCTATGTGCTGTTCAACACCAACGGCACCTTGATGCGCGAGAAGAAGAGCCGCGAGCTGATCGAAGCGGGGCTCGATGAAATGCGCATCTCCCTCGATGCCGCCGAGCCGAAAGCCTTCGAAATGGTGCGTGGCCGCGACCTGTTCGACCGCATCCTCAGCAATGTGAAGAATTTCATTGCCCTCAAGAGAGAGATGGGCGCGGAAAAGCCGCGTCTCTCGCTCTGGCTCACCGGCCTGCGCGAGACCATGCAGCAGCTTCCCGCCTTCATTCGCCTCGCTCATGACATCGGCGTGCCGGAGGTGCATCTGCAAAGGCTGGTGTTCCCCAATACCGGCTTTGGCCTCGCCCGGCAGGAATCCTCATTGTTCGAGCGCCAGGATGAGGAGGAAGGCGACTATCTCCTTGAGGCCGAGCGCATCGCCGCCGAACTTGGCGTTTTGTTCGACGCCTCCGGGGCGGCCGAGCCGGAGGTGAGCCTGAAGCGCGGCGAGGGCGACGCGCCATGGTCGCTTTGCCGGCGCCCGTGGTCGTTGATGTATTTCACCGCCCATGGCCGGGCGCTGCCCTGCTGCATCGCGCCGTTCTCGATGCGCGGCTATGAGAACTTCACCCTCGGCGATGCGCGTCAGCAGAGCCTGCCGGAAATCTGGAACAGCCCGGCCTACCAGTCGTTCCGCGCTGGACTCCTGAGCGACAGCCCGCCCAAAGCCTGCGAAGGTTGCGGCCTGCGCTGGAGCCTTTAAGACGCTTCTTCTTCTGCCAATAACAAAAGCCCCCTTTTGAGACCGGCGCCGTCATGAACCTGATCATCAAAGCACCCGAGGAGACGCAGGCCATCACCGGCGTCAGCGTGGTCATTCCTGTCCTGAACGAGGCGGAGGCGATTGGGCCGGTGATCGATGCGCTGAAGCGCGAGGCGGTGGACGAGATCATCATCGCCGACGGCGGCTCGCGCGATGCAACGGTCGCCATCGCCGAAGCGCACGGTGCTCGCGTCATCCATGCCGGGAAGGGTTATGGCCGGGCCTGCCTGGAGGGCGCGAAAGCGGCCGGCGAAAATTGCCGGATCCTGGTGTTCATGGATGGGGATGGCAGCGATGTCACGACCGAGCTCTCGCATCTGGTCAGCCCAATCGTGATCGGCACCCACGATTTCGTCATCGCCTCCCGGGCGCGGGGGCAGCGCGAGCCGGGCGCGATGGCCTGGCATCAGCTTGCGGCGGGATGGGCGATTGGCGCCCTGGTCGGCGCGACCTCCGGTTTCCGCTATACCGATATGTGCGCTTTCCGCGCCATCCGGCGCGACGCCCTGTTCCGGCTCGATATGCGCGAGATGACCTATGGCTGGAATCTGGAGATGCAGATGAAGGCCGCCCGCGCAGGCCTCGACATCCTCGAATTGCCGGTGCCCTATGCCCGGCGCGCCGGCGGCCAGTCGAAGGTCGCAGGCTCCTTGAGCGGTACGCTGAAAGCCGGCTCCCGCATTCTGCTCACGCTCATTCGCATCGCGCGCAGCCGGCCCGCTTAGGCAACGAATGGCCAGCTTCATAAGCAAGCAGCGCCAATGCTTTTGCGCATTGTGAGCATAATTGAGCCGTTTTACTGGCCGATATGATCGAAGGGCACTGATGGGGCCGGCCTCCGGCTGCTCTCCTTTGAAGACGCGGCAAATTCGCGCATGGGATGCGCAAATTGAATTGTGTCAAACCACGCCGCCGCGCTAGAGAGGATGCTGAGAGATGCGTAATGCGACAGCATCGCGAAGCTATGAAGCCGGTCCGCAGGGCCCGCAGATGAGTTAAGCCAATTCCAAGCCAGCGAAACCACACGATGCGTGACATCAATTCCAAACTGCGTGATCGCACCGGCGCTTCCAAGCGCGTCGTCGAGGCAGCCGATATGCCGACCAGCGGATTTCCGGCGACCCGCCTTAGGCGAACCCGTCAGGCGGAATGGTCGCGTCGGCTGGTTCGCGAGCACCGTCTCACCGCGCACGACCTGATCTGGCCGATTTTCATTGTCGAGGGCAAAAACCAGCGCGTGCCGGTTGCCTCCATGCCCGGCGTCGAGCGCATGTCCGTCGACCTTGCCGTGGCTGCTGCCGAGGAGGCTGCGCGGCTCTCCATTCCCGCAATCGCCCTGTTCCCCTACACCGATCCCAAGCTGAGGGACGATCAGGCCAGCGAAGCCATCAATCCCGAAAATCTGGTCTGCCGCGCGGTCCGCGCCATCAAGCACGCCGTGCCGCAGATCGGCATCATCTGCGATGTGGCACTCGACCCCTACACCTCTCATGGCCATGACGGCATCCTCATCGATGGCCGGATCGCCAATGACGAGAGCGTCGAGGTGCTGATCCGCCAGGCGCTGGTGCAGGCCGAGGCAGGCTGCGACGTCATCGCGCCCTCCGACATGATGGACGGCCGGATCGGCGCCATCCGGGCCGCGCTCGAGCAGGCCGGCCGTAAGGACACGCTTATCATGGCCTATACGGCCAAATATGCCTCCGCGTTCTACGGCCCGTTCCGCGATGCGGTCGGCTCGAACTCGACGCTGAAGGGCGACAAGCGCACCTATCAGATGGACTATGCCAATTCCGACGAGGCGCTGCGCGAGGCCGAGTTCGACCTCGCTGAGGGTGCCGACATGATCATGGTCAAGCCCGGCATGCCTTATCTCGACATCCTGCGCCGCCTCAAGGACAGCTTCGGCGTGCCGACCTTCGCCTTTCAGGTGTCCGGCGAATATGCGATGCTGATGGCTGCTGCCGGCAATGGTTGGCTCGACCGCGACAAGGTGATCATCGAAAGCCTGACCGGCTTCAAACGCGCCGGCGCTGACGGCATCCTCACCTATTTCGCGCCCGCTGCCGCGAAGCTCCTTCTGGAGACCGGCGCTTAATCCTGGTACATCTCCTTGCGAGAGCCCTCTGTGATCAGCATTTTGGGCTAATCCGGTCGGCTCGCGCACCTTGCTCTGTTGTCATTCCCGCGAAAGCGGGAATGAATCGAAATCGCACGGCTTTTCAGTTCCGCTGGATAACCGGTTCCGCGGGTATGGCAGCATGCGCGTGAGAAGTCCGTCGCGACTTAAACGGTTCCCAAGCAGGAGATGAACGCATGACGGCTGTGGCGCATGCTGGGCTGGGAGACGGCCCGGCCATTACCTTCCGCGATGTGTTCGAGGCGACCAAGCTCATCAGCGGAAAGGTCTTGCGAACACCCACCTTGCCCGCGCCGAAGCTGTCGCAGATGACCGGCGCGCAGGTCTTCGTCAAATATGAAAATCTGCAGATCACCGGCTCGTTCAAGGATCGCGGCGCGCTCGTCAAGCTTATGTCGCTCAGCGATGAGGAGCGGCGCCGCGGCGTCATCGCCATGTCGGCCGGCAACCACGCCCAGTCGGTCGCGTTCCGCGCGCGCAAGCTCGGCATTCCCGTCGTCATTGTCATGCCGGAGCGCACACCTTTCGTGAAGGTGGGCAATACCGAGGCATTCGGCGCCGAGGTGATTCTTGCAGGTGAGACAGTCGCCGAGGCGCGCGAGCATGCCCTGATCATTGGCGAGGACCGCGGCCTCGTCTTCGTCCACCCCTATGACGATCCGCATGTGATGGCGGGCCAGGGTACGGTCGGTGCCGAGTTGCTGGAGGACCAGCCCGACCTCGATTGCGCGGTGTTTCCCATCGGCGGCGGCGGGCTGATCGCCGGCTCGGCTGTGGCGATGAAGAAGATGAAGCCGGATGTCGAGATCTTCGGCGTCGAATGTGCGCTCTATCCTTCAATGCAAGCGGCGCTGCGCGGCGAGGTGCCGGTCTGCGGTGGCCAGACGCTTGCCGAAGGCATTGCCGTTAAATCGGCCGGCACGCTGACTCTCCCGATCGTGCGGCAACTGATCTCGGACGTCATCCTCGCCAGCGAGGACCAGATTGAGCGCGCTGTCGCCGCCTTCATGTCTCTGCAAAAGACCATGGCGGAAGGTGCGGGGGCGGCCGGGCTAGCCGCGCTTCTCGCCGAGCCGGAGCGCTTCCGCGATCGCAAAGTCGGCCTGGTGCTCACCGGTGGCAACATCGACGTCCGCATGCTCGCCTCGATCATGGTGCGCAGCCTGGAGCGCGAGGACAAGATCATCTCGCTGCGGCTGGTGGTCGTCGATCAGCCCGGTATGCTCGGGCGCGTTGCGACCTGCCTTGGCTCGTCCGGCGCCAACATCCTCGAGGTCTCGCACCGCCCGATGTTCCTTGATGTGCCGGCAAAGGGCACCACGCTCGATGTCACGATCGAAGTGAAGGATGCATCGCACGGAATGCAGGTGATCAGGGCGCTGGAGGCAAGCGGCTTTAGCGTCATCCGGCTCGATCGGCTGGCCGCAAACGGCGATTGAGCCACGACCGGGCGGAGAGCGGCGACTTTATGCTTTTCTGGCGGAGAGAAGTCGTGCCTGCGATATGGCGATCATCGCCCGCCAAATCCGTCCCGCAGCTTGGCAGCAGAAGCAACTTACGGAATTGCAAAGAATTCTTCCGCCTGTTGCTCCGCACAACGAAGGCTTAATGCACTGCGGCAAGTTCGCAATGGTAAATGAAAAAAAACCGCGCCTTGATTTTGCGATGAGCTATCATTTAAGCTGTCGAGCAACGCTGTCCTATAGAGGAAGTTGTCGGTGGGAGTGAGGCTTAAAGGTGACAGAGCAGAGCCGACGTTTTCCTGAGTTCTATGTGACCGCACCGCAGCCCTGTCCCTATCTCTCGGGTCGGCTAGAGAGAAAGATTTTTACCCACCTCACTCCCGATAAGCCGCGGTCTTTGATTGATAATCTTCTCAAAGGCGGCTTCCGACGCAGCCAAAATATCGCCTACATGCCCTATTGCGACGGCTGCCAGGCCTGTGTCTCGGTTCGCATCCTGGTCGACGAGTTCAAGCCCGGACGCTCGATGCGGCGGATCCAGCGGCGCAATGCCGACCTGCAGTCGAGGCGTGTGAACGCGACAGCGACTTCGGAGCAATATGCCCTCTTTCGCGACTATATCGCCTCGCGCCACTGGGACGGCGGCATGGCGGATATGTCGGTGTTCGATTACTCGATGATGGTCGAGGACTCGACCGTGGACACTTTCATCACTGAGTACCGCCACCGGCCGGTTTCGCATCTGCTGGCAAGCGCCATCGGTGACATTCCGCTGGTCGGTGCCGTGCTGTGTGATCGCCTGAGCGATGGCATCTCGCTGGTTTACAGCTTCTATGACCCCGAATTGCTCGACCGGAGTCTGGGCACGCACATCATCCTCGACCACATCGCTTACGCCAGGAGCCTGCGCCTGCCTTATGTCTATCTCGGCTATTGGATCGAAGGCTCGCGCAAGATGGCCTATAAAGCCCGCTTCCTCCCGCAGGAGCGCCTCACACGGCAGGGCTGGGTGAGGATCGACGAACCGGAAGACATCCGGTAAGTCTCCGCGCTCCTCCAAGAGTGGTCAGTTCGGGTGGAACCGGGGCACCGCGCCAATCCGAACTGCGTCCCGTCGCGAGCCGAAGACGAAGCAATCTATCCACATACTCAGTGCGTGCTGGTAGATTGCTTCGGGCTGCGGCAAGCAGCCCTCGCAATGACGAGTGGGAGCGCCGACGAGCGTCAGCCTGCGGCCTGCGCCGCTTCGCCCTGAATTTCCTTGCCGGTCTGCTGATCGACAACCTTCATCGACAGGCGAACCTTGCCGCGATCATCGAAGCCGAGCAGCTTGACATAGACTTCCTGGCCTTCCTTGACCACGTCCTTGACCTGCTTCGGGCGGCCGGGAGCGAGCTGCGAAACGTGGACGAGGCCGTCCTTGGAGCCGAAGAAGTTAACGAAAGCACCGAATTCGACGATCTTCACCACCTTGCCCTTGTAGATCTCACCGATCTCAGGCTCGGACGCGATGGACTTGATGCGAAAGATCGCGTCCTCGATCGATTTGGCGTTAGCGGCGGCGACCTTCACCGTGCCGTCGTCATTGATGTCGATCTTGGCGCCGGTTTCCTCGACGATGCCGCGGATCACCGAACCACCCGAGCCAATCACCTCGCGGATCTTGTCGGTCGGGATGGTGATCATCTCGATACGCGGGGCAAACTCGCCGAGCTGGGTGCGCGCTGAATCCAGCGCCTTGCTCATCTCACCGAGGATATGCATCCGCCCTTCCTGCGCCTGGGCGAGAGCGACCTTCATGATCTCCGTGGTGATGCCGGTGATCTTGATATCCATCTGCAGTGAGGTCACGCCCTCGGACGTGCCGGCCACTTTGAAGTCCATATCGCCGAGGTGGTCCTCATCGCCGATGATGTCGGAAAGGACTGCATACGAGTCCTCCTCCTTGATCAGGCCCATCGCGATACCGGCGACCGGACGCTTCAGCGGCACGCCCGCATCCATCAGCGCGAGCGAGGAACCGCAAACAGTCGCCATTGAGGAGGAGCCGTTCGATTCGGTAATCTCAGAAACGACACGGATGGTGTAGGGGAACTGCTCGCTCGATGGCAGCATCGGATGCACCGCCCGCCAGGCCAGCTTGCCATGCCCGATTTCGCGCCGGCCGGGTGAGCCCATGCGGCCCGTTTCACCGACGGAATAGGGCGGGAAGTTATAGTGCAGCAGGAAGGTCTCCTTATAGGTGCCCTCCAGCGCATCGATCCACTGCTCGTCCTCGCCGGTGCCGAGGGTGGCCACGCACAGCGCCTGCGTCTCGCCGCGGGTGAACAATGCCGAGCCATGCGTGCGCGGCAGCACGCCCACTTCGCAAACGATCGGACGGACGGTCTTCAGGTCGCGCCCGTCGATGCGTTTGGCGGTCTTGAGGGTGTTGTCGCGCATGACTGTCGCTTCGACATCCTTGAAGGCAGAGCTGAGCTCGGCGACGAGCGCGGCATCGCTTCCCTCGGGCGCGAGCTCCTCTCGCACCTTGGCCTTGATCTCGGCGACTTTTTCCTGGCGAGGCTGCTTTTCGGCGATCTGATAGGCCTTCTTCAGATCCTTCTCGGCGATCTTCTTGACCTTTGCGGCGAGCTCGCTGACCTTGGGCTCGAAATTCCAGGGTTCCTTCGCGGCATGCTCGGCGAGCCGAACGATGGCGTCGATCACCGGCTGGAACGCCTCATGCCCGAAGGTGACAGCCCCGAGCATGATCTCCTCCGACAGCTCGTCGGCTTCGGATTCGACCATCAGCACCGCATCGCCCGTGCCGGCGACGACGAGATCGAGCTTGGAGTCCTTCTGCTGATCGACCATTGGGTTCAGCACATACTGGCCGTCGATATAGCCAACCCTGGCGGCGCCGATCGGGCCCATGAAAGGAATGCCGGACAGCGTCAGCGCCGCTGAGGCTGCGACCAAGGCGACGACGTCGGGATCGTTCTCCATGTCGTGTGAGAGCACGGTAACGATCACCTGCACCTCGTTCTTGAAGCCGTCGGCGAACAACGGGCGAATCGGCCGATCGATCAGTCGGGAGACCAGCGTTTCCTTCTCGGAGGGACGGCCTTCGCGCTTGAAATAACCGCCGGGAATCTTGCCGGCGGCGTAGGTTTTTTCCTGATAGTTGACGGTGAGGGGGAAGAAATCCTGACCAGTTTTCGCCTCACGGTCGGCGACCACCGTCGCGAGCACCGAGGTCTCGCCATATTGCGCCAGCACCGCGGCGGTCGCCTGGCGGGCCATGCGGCCGGTTTCGAATTTGAACGGGCGTCCAGCCCAGGTGATTTCTTCCCGATGTATTTCGAACATTTCTAATAAGTCCAATGGTTCGTGCCGGCGCGGAATGCGCCGGAAGTGCTTTCGATCGTTGGTTGCGGAAGTAGCCTTAGCGCAAAACGCGGCTGGCGAATAGGGTCGATACAGGAATTTACCTGGAACGGTTCGCCCCTCGCCCCGCCCGATTGCCGCAGGGCCTGGCTTAACAGAATTTCACCAAGCAAAGGCAGCGCCATAGCTCGAGAAAGCTCTGATCTGCTGTGAGCATCGATGTTGGGCGACAGCCCACGCCGTCGGCGCCCGACAGCGCCGCCAGGCACTTTTGGACTGTCTTGCGGCAGATCGCGCTCTAGCGACGGATGCCCAGCCGCTCGATCAACGCCCGATAGCGGGACTCGTCCTTCGCCTTGAGATAATCGAGCTGGCGGCGGCGTTGGCTGACCATCTTTAAAAGGCCCCGGCGGGAATGGTTGTCCGCCTTGTGGGTCTTGAAATGCTCGGTCAGATTGACGATGCGCTCCGTGAGGATCGCAACCTGCACGTCCGGCGAGCCGGTATCGCCCTCTTTGGTGGCATATTCGGAAATGAGCGTCTGCTTACGCTCAGCGGTAATCGACATCGGTCATCTCTCTTTCTGGCCCGGACTTCACTACAGCGGCAGATTGAACACCCGTGTGGGCTTCAGCTCGCCGCGGTCCACCTCGCCGAGCGCGACAAGCGTGCCGCGCGAGGTTGCGTAGATCAGTCCGCTGTGGATGGGAGCGTCGCGTCCGCGAAGGATGATCGACTTGCCCCGTTTCAGCTCGGCCGCGTCGGAACCGCTGACAGCCAGCGCCGGGATGCCGTCCAGCGCGGTCTCAACGGGTCGCAATACTGATTTCAGCGCATCGCGGCCGTCGGCACTATTGCTCAAACGCTCCAGGGTTTCCAGCGGAATCGCGTCCCGCTCGCAAAGCGGCCCGACGCGTGTGCGGCGCAGCTCCGCCACATGACCGAAACAGCCGAGCAGCCTGCCGAGATCGCGCGCCAGCGCCCGAACATAAGTGCCCTTGCCGCATTCTGCCTCGAACAGGCAGCTGTCCGGTCCTGGCATCTCGACGATGTCAAGGCTGGTGATCTCGACCGGGCGCGGCGCGATGTCGAACGTCTCGCCGTCGCGGGCGAGATCATAGGCCCGCTCACCGGCAATCTTGATCGCGGAATAGCGCGGCGGCGTCTGCATGATCGTGCCGCGGAACTGCGGCAGCAGCGCTTCGATCGCCTCGCGGCTCGGACGGGCATTGCTTTCGTGAACAACCTGTCCTTCCGCATCGTCCGTGTCGGTCTCGGCGCCCCAGCGGACCAGGAAGCGATAGCCCTTCACGCTGTCCATGACATGTGGGATGGTTTTCGTTGCCTCGCCGAAGGCCACCGGCAGCACGCCAGTCGCGAGCGGGTCGAGCGTGCCGGCATGGCCGGCCTTCTCGGCATCGAACAGCCGCTTAACCTTGTTCAGCACGTGGGTCGAGGTCATCGACTGCGGCTTATCGAGGATCAGCCAGCCATGGACAGGGGTGCCTTTGCGACGGCCCATGCGTATTGCGCTCCAAGGTACGACGATCAGTCCAGGTCCCGCGCCACCGTCGGAGAACGGAGCAAGGCATCGATCCTTTCCGCTTCATCGAAAGTCTCGTCAAGGCGGAAGGCGAGATCGGGCATGAATTTCAGGTCCACACGTTTGGCCAGCTCGCCGCGCAGGAAACGCTGATGGCGGCTCAAGGCAGCGACGATGCCGCCGCCGGCCTCTCCGCTCGCAAAGGGCCGCGCGAATACGGTTGCATGGCGCAGATCGGGGCTGACCTTCACTTCGGTGACGGTGATAGAGCGGCCTTCAAGCTCAGGATCGGCGACATCGCCGCGCGCCAGGATTTCCGCCAGGGCATGACGCAGTATTTCGCCGACGCGAAGTTGACGCTGTGACGGCCCTTTGGCCTGATGACGTACCATTTTCGTCCTCTGCGAAGATGGAAGCTGGCGGTTTTAATACCGCGCCGGACACAGAGCAACCGTGTTGATTACGCAAGCAGGCCGATGCGGTGTCCATAAGCGGCGAGCGCGAAAGCGGCGGTGCTGAAAATTGCGGCGTTCCAGACCTTGCGCCAGCGGCTGAGGTCCGCACTGTCCTCTGGCTCGATGATCGGGGCAAGGAAAGCGTAATAGACCGCCTGCGTCGCAAGACCGGTGCCCAGCAGCCAGACCGCCCATCCGCTTCTGAGCACCAAAGCCAGGCCGGCCCCGCCATAGATCAGAGCCGAGCCGCACATGAACCAGACGCGGTTGCGGTCGGGTTCTCGCTTTCCGCTCAACTTTTCTAGCGCGCGATCGAGAAACCACTCTTTGCGCGCCCGCCACAGCACGAGCGCCGCAGCAACCAGGTAGAAAAGCCCAAGAACCGTCAGGATCACGATCATCACGTGAGAGCTGATCCCCCTTGCACCAGCACGTCGTCACACTGCACCGCATGGATAAGGTAGCGCACGGAAGTGACGGCTTCCTAGAGCGTGCGCTTGACCTCCTCGACACGGAAGCACTCGATGACGTCGCCTTTGCGCATATCCTGATAGTTCTCGAACGCCATGCCGCATTCCTGGCCGGCCTGGACCTCACGGACTTCATCTTTAAAGCGCTTGAGCGTCGACAGCTTGCCCTCGTGGATGACGACATTGTCCCGGATAAGCCGGACATTGGCGCCGCGCTCCACACGGCCGTCGGTGACTCGGCAGCCCGCGACGTTGCCGACCTTGGAGATGTTGAACACCTCCAAGATCTCGGCCGTGCCGAGGAACGTCTCGCGCAGCATCGGCGAGAGCAGGCCGGACATCGCCGCCTTGATGTCGTCGACGAGGTCGTAGATCACGTTGTAATAGCGGATCTCGACTCCGCCGCGCTCGGCGAGTTGCTTGGCCTGCGCGTTGGCGCGAACATTGAAGCCGACGATGGCCGCATTCGACGCGGTTGCCAGTGACACGTCGGATTCGGTGATGCCTCCGACCGCCACATGAACCAATCGCGCGCCGACTTCGTCATTTCCGAGCTTTTCAAGAGCAGCTGCGATCGCCTCGACCGAGCCCTGAACGTCGCCCTTGATGATCAGCGGGAACTCCTTCTTACCCGCTTGGCCGAGCTGGCTCATCATCTGCTCAAGCGAGGAACGGCTGCCGGCTCCGCCCGCTTTCAGATCGCGCAGCTTGCGCACGCGGTATTCGGTCAGCTCGCGAGCGCGGGCCTCCGTTTCCACCACGGCAAACTGGTCGCCCGCTTCCGGTGCGCTGTCAAAACCGAGCACCTCCACCGGAACGGACGGCCCGGCCTCGGTCACATGCTCGCCCTTGTCGTCGATGAGCGCGCGCACACGGCCCCAGGCCCGACCCGCCACCACAAGCTGGCCGACGGTCAGCGTACCGCGCTGGACCAGCACTGTGCCGACCGGTCCGCGGCCGCGTTCGAGCTTGGCCTCGATGACCACGCCTTCCGCGGGACGGTTCGGATTGGCCTTGAGTTCGAGCACCTCGGCCTGCAGATGGATGGCTTCGAGCAGCTTGTCGAGACCGATGCGGTTCTTGGCCGACACCTCGACTTCGAGCGTATCGCCTGAGAGGCTCTCGGTGACGATCTCGTATTGCAGCAGCTCGGTGCGGACCTTCTGCGGGTCGGCGTCCGGCTTGTCGATCTTGTTGATCGCCACAATGAGCGGAACGCCCGCCGCCTTGGCATGATTGATAGCCTCGACCGTTTGCGGCATGACGCCGTCATCGGCCGCAACCACCAGCACGACGATATCCGTGACCTTGGCACCGCGGGCACGCATCTGGGTAAAAGCCGCGTGGCCCGGCGTATCGATGAAGGTGATCGGATCGCCCTCTTCGGTGGTGATCTGATAGGCGCCGATATGCTGGGTAATGCCGCCGGCCTCGCCCTCCACCACATTGGTGTGACGCAGAGCATCGAGCAGCGAGGTCTTGCCGTGGTCGACGTGACCCATGATCGTCACCACCGGGGCACGTGGCTCCAGACTTTCATCGCTGTCGTCGATACCGATGAAGCCTTCCTCGACATCCGCCTCGGAGACGCGCTTCACGCCATGGCCGAATTCGGTGGCGATCAGCTCTGCGGTATCGGCGTCGATCACGTCGTTGATCTTGTGCATCTGTCCCTGTTTCATCAGGAACTTGATCACGTCGACGGAGCGCTCGGCCATGCGGTTGGCGAGCTCCTGGATGGTGATGACCTCAGGCAGCTGCACTTCACGCAGGATCTTCTTGCGCGGCTCGGGGGCAAGCGCCTGCTTTTTCAGGCGCTCGCGCTGACGTCGCAGCGAGGCGAGTGAACGCTCGCGCTGTTCTTCATCAAGCGCGTTGGTGATGGTGAGTTTGGTGCGCGCGCGGCGGTCGACCTCGGTCTTCTTAACCGGCGGGCTCGGCAGCTTCGCTTTCTTCACGCCGCTTCTGTCGACGCGGTTGCGGCCCTCCTCATCCTCCTCATCCTGGACGCGGGCGACCTCGCGTGCCGGGCGAGGTGTAGCGGCGGGCGTCGTCGGCGTCGCCTCAGGGGCCGGTGCGCCGCCATTGCGGCTGCTCGGGGCGTCCAGCCGCGGCGGACGGCCATCGCGCGGCGCCTGACGCGGCAACGGGCTGGCAATACCGCCCCCGCGCTGCGGCGCAGAGCGCGCCCTCGGTTGCGTGGCAGCCTCGCCCGCTTGAGCGCCGGCGACCGTTTCCTGCTCGGCAGTTCGCTGGGCAGCTTCGGCCTGCGCAGCCTCCTCGGCCTTACGGGAGTCCTCCTCCTCGCGGATGCGATCCTCTTCAGCCTGGATGCGGGCCTGCTCGGCGAGACGCTCCTCCTCCTCCGCACGCTCGACGCGCTCGACTTCCTCGCGCTTGCGCGCCTCGTTGAGCGCGCGGGCGCGGGCATCTACCTCATTGGCAGAAAGCTGGCGCAGCACGTTGCGCGAGCGCTCCTGCTGCCCCTGCTCCTGCTGGCGCGGCCGCAATGAATCGCGGCCGGGCGGCCGCGGCCGTGCCGGCTGGTCCTGGCGCTCGGCGGGCACATTGGCGACCGCCTCCTGCATGGTCAGGGGCTTCTTCGAACGCTTCTTCTCCACCAGCACCGATTTCGACCGGCCATGGCTGAAACTCTGGCGGACGTGACCCTGTTCGACCGTCTTCTTGACGCCGAGGGTGATCGTCTTGCGTCCGCCTCGAGCGGCTTTATCTTCAGGTTCTCTCGTTTCGCTCATTCCCAATCCTGTTCCGGCGCGTCCGCCGCCGGGGCAATCTCCGGATATGCTGCTGCATACCGCATATGTTTCAGCGCCGATTGGACAAATTTTCGTCCGGCGCCGTCCTGTGTGATGGCTGCGTGCATCACATTATGCCTCCCAAGAGCCCCACTCACCTCGACCGAGGTGAAGCAAGTGATGAGAGGCAGAATATCACCGTCTGCGTTCATTCCTCCGGGGACAAGCCGGTCAAGCTTACGCCGCCCATCGGAGGCAGCCTCGGAGGCGTGCAGTAGAACTACCCGTTTGTCGCCAGAAAGTGCCTTCTCGACCTTGGCAAATCCCGCAACCACACAGCCTGCTTTATTGGCCAGAGCCAGATCCTGCAGAGCCGCGCGGCGCAAGAGACCCTCAACGACTTCCGCCAGGTCCGGATCGACCGTCACGGCCTGGCGAAACCCTTTGGCGAAGCTCTTCTGCTTGACAGCTCTGCTCACGGCGTGCCGCGTCGCCGTAATCCAAACACCGCGCCCAGGAAGCTTTCTCTTGAGATCCGGCACAACCCGCTTTTCGGGGTCGAGCACAAAGCGAAGAAGGTCATCTTCCGGGCAGCGGGTGCGCGTCTGCGCACACTGCCGAACAGGTCTTGCCCTATATCTATCCTCTTCCCACAACAATTTCACTAGTTCTATTTGCCAATCATCCGGCGATACCGCAACTCTGTTTCCGGTGCGACACAGCACCCGCACCAAATTTTCCCGTTTACAATTCGTGCTCTGCGGCTGGGGCGGCTTCGCTCTCCTCCGCCTCCCCCGTTTCGCTTTCGGCCTCCTCCTCAGGCTCTTCCGCGGGCGGCTCGATCCAGCCGGCCTTAACGCGCGCCTCCAGGATCATCTGCTCGGCATCTTCGCGGCTCACATCGAAATCCTCAAGGAAGCCCTTGTGCCGGGTCGTGGCTCCGTCCTTGCGCTCGCTCCAGCCGATCAGATCGTCGGTAGCGCAGTCGGCGAAGTCCTCTACTGTCTTGACTCCGTTCTCGCCCAGCGCGACCAGCATCGCGCCGGTCAGACCAGGAATAGTCGCCAGGTCATCGTCGACGCCCAACTCGCGGCGCTTGGCATCGAGCTCGGCTTCCCGGCGCTCCAGATAATCGCGGGCGCGCTCCTGGATCTCCTCGGCGGTTGCCTCATCGAAACCTTCGATGGCCGCAATTTCCGTCGGCTCGACAAAGGCGACCTCCTCGACCGAGGAGAAGCCTTCAGAAGCGAGGAGCTGAGCGATCACCTCGTCCACATCAAGCGCTTCCATGAAGGTGTTGGAGCGCTCGTTGAATTCCTTCTGCCGGCGCTCCGATTCCTCGGCTTCGGTGAGGATATCGATGTCCCAGCCGGTGAGCTGCGAAGCGAGGCGGACATTCTGGCCGCGCCGACCAATGGCGAGCGAGAGCTGATCGTCCGGCACCACCACTTCGATACGCTCGGCGTCCTCGTCCAGCACAACCTTCGAGACTTCCGCAGGTGCGAGCGCGTTCACGATGAAGGTTGCGGCGTCCGGCGACCACTGGATGATGTCGATTTTCTCGCCCTGAAGCTCGTTCACCACCGCCTGCACGCGCGAGCCGCGCATACCGACGCAGGCACCGACCGGATCGATAGAGGTGTCCTTCGAGACCACCGCGATCTTGGCCCGGCTCCCCGGATCGCGCGCAACGGATTTCAGCTCCACCACGCCATCATAGATCTCGGGAACCTCCTGCGCGAACAGCTTGGCCATGAATTCCGGCCGGGTCCGCGAGAGGAAAATCTGCGGGCCGCGCTGCTCCCGCCTCACATCATATATGTACGCGCGGATGCGATCGCCATAGCGGTAGGTCTCGCGCGGCAGCGTCTCGTCGCGCCGCACCACCGCCTCGGCACGGCCAAGATCCACGATGACATTGCCATATTCGACGCGTTTCACGGTGCCGTTGGAAATATCGCCGATACGGTCGCGATATTCGGCATATTGCCGCTCGCGCTCGGCCTCGCGCACCTTCTGCACGATGACCTGCTTGGCATTCTGCGCCGCCACGCGGCCGAAATCGAGCGGCGGGAGTGGCTCTGCGATGAAGTCCCCGATATTGGCGTCCGGATTGCGCCGCCTTGCATCCTTCAGCGCGATCTCGGTCGCCTCCTGGCCCACCTGCTCCACCACTTCGAGCAGCCGGGCCAGCCGGATCTCGCCGGTTTTCGCATCGATCTCGGCACGGATCTCGTTCTCGCTGCCATAGCGGGACTTTGCCGCCTTCTGGATGGCGTCTTCCATGGCCTGGATGACGAGGGAGCGGTCGATGGACTTCTCGCGCGCAACCGCATCCGCGATCTGGAGTAATTCAAGCCGATTTGCGCTAACGCCTGCTTGCGCCATTCATTTCACTCCGAGTCTCTTGTTCTTCGTCGCCGCTCATTGCCAGCTCGGCCTCCTGCGCCTCTTTCGCCGCCTTAAGCAGCTCGTCCGTGAGAACGAGCTTGGCGTCGGCGATAAGATCGACAGGGAGCCCGATGGTCTGCGGCTCATCAAAATCCTTCAGCTCCATCTGGAGCCGCGCCTCACCATCCTCGAATCCCTCGATGATTCCGCGAAAGCGACGGCGGCCGGCTACCAGTTCCTTCATCTCGATCTTGGCTTCAAAGCCGGCCCAGTCGGTGAAATCCGAAGGGCGCACCAGAGGCCGGTCGATGCCAGGGGAGGAAACCTCCAGTTGGAATGATCCAGGCATCGGATCATTGGCGTCCAGCACCGGCGACAGCCGCCGGCTGACGAGCGCGCAGTCATCGACGGTAATGGCCCGGTCCTGCCGGTCCACCATGATCTGCAGCGTCGGGCCGGAAACCTTCACCCGCACCAGCCGATAACCAAGATCAGCGACAACGGGCTCGGCGAGCGCAGCAATCCGCGCCGCAAGGCCGCTTTCGCGATAGAACCGTTCCTGCAGGTCTGTTCCGGACACGCCAGCCATAAAGCGTTCGATGACGATCCTCTCCAGACGATCTGGTGAGCGCCTAAAGAAAAAGAGCGGACCCTTGCGGGGCCCACTCTCCACAGTCGAGATGATCATGAGCAAGCCACAATTTAGGCAGGTTTCTCGCGCGGTGCAAGCGGATGTTGCACTTCCTATGCAGAAATATTTGGGTGTTGCCGCCGGCGCGGGCAAAGATTGCGCTTGTTTTGTAAGAATCGTGAACATGCACGCAGGCTCAGCGGGACGCGGCGCTAGGCGCGCTGGAATGCATAAAGGCGGCACGGGCGGCTGGCCGCGATCGCCTTCTGCTCATAACGCGTGACCGGCCAGTCCGCAGGGCGCTCGGCAATAAGGCCAGGCGCCGCAGCGAAGGCCGGCAGCGCCGCCATGTGCTCCTCGACCATTTCGCCGTAATCCGCGATGTCGGTGGCAAAGCGCAGTACAGCGCCCTTGCGCATGACACGGGCAAGCTCGCCCAGCCCATCCATGTTGAGGAGCCGGCGCTTACGGTGCCGCTTCTTCGGCCATGGATCGGGAAACAGTACGAACACGCGGCCGATCATGGCATCCGGCAGCCAATCCAGCGCAAAGCGCGCATCGTCATTATGGATGCGTACCGAGCGAATACCGTCGTCGCTGAGACGTTTGACCAGGCTTGCCACGCCGCGCACGAACGGCTCGCAGCCGATGATGCCGACATTGGGGTGTTGTGCCGCCTGCCAAGCCAGATGCTCGCCGCCGCCGAACCCGATTTCGAGCCAAACATCCTGCGTATCCGGCCCGAACAGGTCGGTGAGCGGCAAAGGCGCAGGCTCGCTCACGTCCAACTTCAGCGCAGGCAGCGCCGCACGCAACAGGTCCTCCTGATATGCGGTGAGGCCGCGGCCGACATGGCGGCCATAAACGAGCCGCCGCCTGGGCGGCCCGTCTGTCTCGCTGCTCGCAGGTGGGATCAGCTCAGCGCGTCCTTGAGCGGCTCGACAAGATCTAGCTTCTCCCATGAGAAGCCCCCATCAGCATCCGGCTTGCGGCCGAAATGACCGTAAGCGGCGGTGCGGCGGTAGATCGGACGGTTGAGCTGGAGATGCTCGCGAATGCCGCGCGGGCTGAGATTCATGACCTCGCTGAGCGCCTTCTCCAGTTTCTCCTCCGCGACCCGGCCGGTATTGTACAGATCGACATAGATCGACAGCGGCTTCGACACACCGATCGCGTAAGAGAGCTGCAGCGCGCATTTCTCTGCCAAACCAGCCGCCACGATGTTCTTTGCCAGATAGCGCGCGGCATAGGCTGCAGACCGGTCGACCTTGGTGGGATCCTTGCCGGAGAAGGCACCGCCACCGTGCGGGGCTGCGCCGCCATACGTATCGACGATGATCTTCCGTCCGGTCAAACCGGCATCGCCGTCCGGTCCGCCCGTGACGAAACGGCCCGTCGGATTGACATAGAGCTCCTCCTCCGGAGGCATCCAGCCGCTCGGCAGCACCCGTTCGACATAGGCGCGCACGATTTCGCGCACACGCTCCTGGCTAACATCAGGCCCATGCTGGGTGGAAACAACAACCGAGGTGGCTTTGATCGGCCGGCCGCGCTCATAAAGCAGCGTCACCTGGCTCTTGGCGTCTGGGCCGAGTTCCGGCAGGCGGCCGGCGTGACGATCCTTGGAGATTGCATGCAGGATGTGGTGCGCGTAGTAGATCGGCGCCGGCATGAGGTCTTCGGTCTCATTGCAGGCGAAACCGAACATAATGCCCTGATCGCCCGCACCCTCATCCTTGTTGCCGGCCGCATCGACACCTTGCGCGATGTCGCTCGACTGCTCGTGCACATAGCACTCCACCTCGGCATCGGCCCAGTGGAAGCCTGACTGCTCGTAGCCGATTTCCCTCACAGCCTGGCGCGCAGCGTCGATCAGCGCCTCATGGGAGACGCTTTTCGGGCCGCGTGTCTCGCCCACCAGGATGATGCGGTTGGTCGTCGCCACGCTCTCTACGGCGACGCGCGAATAAGGGTCGGCGGCCAGGTAGAGATCGACCACCGCGTCAGAGATCTGGTCGCATACCTTGTCGGGATGCCCTTCAGAGACGGATTCACTCGTGAACAGGTACTGCGCGCGCGACAAGGGCGAATTCCTTTCTTAAAGGCTAAAAGGCCTGAACCGTGCACGCTAATTATTGTGACCGCGCTTGGGTTGCAAGCGCAGTCGACGCCAATCAACGGAATTCAGCCTATTATTCGCTGCGCGCAGGCGTCAGATCGGGCTCGACCACCGCCTCTTCACTCAAGGCCCGGACCAGCTCGACCACCCGTTTTCTGACTTTCGGATCGGTGATTTTTACAAAGGCGCGGTTCAGCTCCAGCCCGTCGCGGCTGTTGAGAAAGTCCAAAAGAAAGGCTTCCGTCTTGGATTCGGCAAAGCCTGCCGAAGCCATATGACGATGGGCATGGGCCGGCGCATCCTCGAAAAAGAACTGAACTGAAACGTCCATGATCTGGGACAGCTGAAATAGACGGCTGGCCCCAATCCGGTTCGTGCCTTTCTCATATTTCTGAATTTGCTGGAAGGTCAGCCCCATCTTCTCGCCGAGCTTTTCCTGGCTCATGCCAATGACCATACGCCGAAGGCGCACACGGCTGCCCACATGAATGTCCATCGGGTTCGGCTTCCGGCCAGGCGAACTCGAACCGGCCCTCACTGCCTAGCGTACTATCTTCGCTTGCCATAGCTCCCACTCTAGCCCTGTCTTTACAACGACAGCATGCACCCCTCTCACAGGGAGCGCAATGCTAGGTTGTAGTCCCCCATACTTCAACTCGTCAAGCACCAGGCGATACAACCTGGAATTGTAGTTAATCACGTGCACTACTTCCGCTAGAAAAACCACCCCTGAACAGAGTGGGATTACTCGCGATGCTTGATGTTTTCGAGATCACTCAACTGCAATGACGACTCTATACAGGAGAAGAATCGTCAGCGCCACTATGATTAGTGATATTCCCCCCAATGTGGCGAACGGGGTTGGCGGAAGTGCAACAGGTAGGGCCTCGTCCAGCACTCCTGCTCGGTTTAATCGAATTGTAGCCTTGACTCTGCCGTAGCTGTCGATCACCGCGGAAATTCCCGTATTCGCGGCCCTCACCAGCGGCAGTCCTTCCTCCACTGCGCGCACCCGCACCTGATGCAGATGCTGATAAGGCCCGGTCGAAGTGCCGAACCAGGCATCATTGGTGAGGTTGAGCAGCCATTCCGGCCGGCTGCCATCGCCATAGGCGCGGCCGGAGAAAATCGCCTCATAGCAGATCAGCGGTGAGAAGGCCGGTGCGCTGCCGGCTTTCATCAGGCGGCGTTCGGCGCCGCTGGCAAAGCCAGTGTTGAGGTGCGTAAGCTGTTTGATGCCGATGGTCTGCAGCGTTGCCTCGAACGGCACATATTCGCCGAAAGGTACCAGATGTACTTTGTCGTAAATGCCCTGGATCTTTGCTCCCGGGCCGAGAACAAAAAGGCTGTTGAAAACTCTGTCGATAGTAAATCTACCGTCCCCTTGCGCTGTGGCTTCGACGCGCTCGGCGCCCAGCACCATCGACCTGCCTTCGGGCAGCAGATTGGCGAGCGTCTCCTGGACATGCGGGATGTAGATCGCACCGTTCAGCATGAAAAGATAGGGAATGGCTGTTTCAGGCCAGATCAGCAGGGTGGGTGCTGGCGTGCCGCCGGTGGGAAGCGGCTGTGTGCTCAGATCGACGAGGCGCTGCAGATTGGGCTCACGCCGCTCCAGCTTCCATTTGTCGGCCTGAGGAATATTGCCTTGCACGATGCGTAGCTTGATGTCGGCGTGGACAGCGTCTGCGGCATTGGCGAGCCGCATCGCTCCCCAGCTCCAGCCAAGCCCCACCAACAATAGGCAGAATGCTGGGAGCGCCCATCGTCGAGGGGAGCTCGCGGCGAAAGGGCCAGCCAGGGTTGCCGGGCTGGCAAAGATCACGATGGCAAACAGTGTCAAGCCGTAGATACCGAACAGCGCGGCGGTCTGAGCCAAAGCCTCGGAGCCAGCCAGCGCATAACCCCACAAATTCCAGGGGAAACCAGTGAGGATGTGGCCGCGCAGCCATTCCGCTGCAAACAGCGCGAAGGTGAAAACGAAGATCCGGCTCGCGCCGGGCCGCCAGATGAGCATCGCGACGGCCATGGCGAATGCGTAGAACAGCGCCAGTCCCGCCGGCAGTCCGCTGATGGCGAAGGGGATCAACCAGGCGAATTTGTCGGCTTCAACCAGAAAGGCAAAGCCGATCCAGTAGAGCCCTGCGAGAAAAGCGCCAAAGCCAAAACACCAGCCGACCAAGGCCGCGCGCCATAGCCCTTGCCGACGCGTCAGCGCTTCGTTGGCTGCGATGCCATCCAGAAGCCAGATCAGGCAGGGAAAGGAGAGGAACAGGAGCGGCCAGACATGGAATGGCGCAAAGCCGAGCACCGAGACCGCGCCTGAAGCGAAGCTGAGCGCCGCGCGGCGCCAGCCGCGAAGCGCGGCGATGCCGCCGGGCAAAGCTCCGGGAAATTGCGCAAGGAAAGCAGGTCGGCTGTCGGCCAGGCTCACGGGATGTGCCCCTTTCGGGGGCTGCATCGCCTATCAGGGAACCAAAGGCAAGCGGCATACCAAGGCGCCACTTGGCCGCGCTGCTTATTTGAATGCCAGAACAGCCCCACTCTCCGCAGCAGCAGCCTCGGCCGGCATTTTCCCCGGCTTGATCCGCACCCGCTTGATTCGCCGGCCATCCGCGTCCAGGATCTCGAACAGATAGCCCGCCCGATGGCCGATCACCTCGCCGGGGGCGGGCACGCGGCCTAGCATCGAGAAAATCAGCCCGCCGATCGTATCGATATCCTCATCACTCCGACTGGCCAGGGCGTGGCCGATGCGCCGCTCCACCTCATCGATGTCCGCGCGGGCGTCGGCAATGTAGCTCTCGCCGTCCTGAACGATCATTGGTGCATGGCTGGTATCGTGCTCATCCTCAATATTGCCGACAACCTCTTCCAGCAGGTCTTCGATAGAGACCAGGCCGTCGGTGCCGCCATATTCGTCGATAACCAGAGCCAGATGGATGTGCCGGTTCTGCATCCGCACGAGGAGGTCGAGTGCCGACATCGAGGCCGGCGCGAAGATCACATCGCGCACAATCGCGGCCTCCGCGATGGTCGTGCTCAGGTCGACCTTGCCGATATTGAGTGGATCGATCGTCACCTGCGCCTTTCCACCGGTCAGCCAGCCAAGCAGATCCTTGACGTGAACCATGCCGACCGGCTCGTCCAGCGTGTCGCGATAGACCGGAATACGCGAATGGCCTGCCTTGGAAATCAGCGCCATGACATCGCCCATGGTCGCACTCTCGTCGATGGCGACGATATCGACGCGCGGCACCATCACATCTTCGAGACGCAGGTCCTTGAATTGGAGGACGCGGCTAAGCATGGCCCGCTCCCGCGGGGTGAACGTTGCGCCGTCATCTTCGCGCAGCGCCTCCTCTATGATGGCGCGCGCATCGGCGCCGCCGGAAAAGCCCAAATTGGCGGCGAGACGATTGAACCAACTCGGGCCGTTTTCGCTGCGCTCGCTGTTTGCAAAACTGGATTTGTTGTTGCTCATGGTGGGGTCAAAGGCTCAGCCGGCGAACGGCTGCTCCTCCTCGAGATAACTCCTATAGGGATCGGGAATATTTAATGTCGCCAGGATGCGACGCTCCAATGCCTCCATTCTCTCGGCATCGGAATCATTGTCGTGATCATGGCCGGCGAGATGCAACAGGCCATGCACCGTCAAATGGGCAAGATGATGGAGTAAGGGTTTGCCCTCAGTCACAGATTCGTGCGCGACCGTCTCGTAGGCAATAACGATATCGCCGGACGGCACCGCACACAGCATGCGCAAGCCGCGGCGCAGCCGGAAACGACAACACATTGGTAGGCTTATCCTGGCCACGGAAACGCGCGTTCAGCTCTCGTACAGCCGCATCGGAGGACAATGCGATCGCAATGTCGGCATTGGCGAGGGGCGGCACAAATCGGGCAGCCGCGTTGACCGCCTCATGCACGATAAGCACAGCACCTTGCAGATTGCGCCATGCGTCGTCGAGAATGACGACGCCGGCGGGACTAGGCCCAGGCTCGTCGTCGGACGCAATATCCGTCTCGCCCGGAGGCGGCGTCACGTCCACCATGCTACACTCGATCATCTTACCTATTCATGCTTATTCCGCATCAGCTGGCTCTTTCATAAGCCTCGACGATGCGGGCCACCAATTCATGGCGTACCACATCGGCGGCTGTAAACGGAATATGCGCGATTCCCTTTACATTCCCTAATATAGTGATCGCTTCGTACAATCCGGAGGCCTGGCCGAGCGGAAGATCGACCTGCGACGGATCACCGGTCACGATCATTTTGCTGCCTTCGCCCAGCCGCGTCAGAAACATCTTCATCTGCATGGTCGTACAATTCTGCGCCTCGTCAAGGATGGCGATCGCATGACTGAGGGTCCGGCCGCGCATAAACGCAAGCGGTGCGATTTCGATGATGCCGGTATCGAGGCCGCGCTCGACCTTCTCAGGAGGTAGCACGTCGTAAAGCGCATCGTAAAGCGGGCGCAAATACGGATCGACCTTTTCGCGCATATCGCCGGGTAGAAAGCCGAGCCGTTCGCCAGCTTCGACGGCCGGCCGCGAGAGGATGAGCCGCTCGACTTCTCCGCGCTCCAGACATCCCGCAGCATAGGCCACTGCCAGGTAGGTCTTGCCGGTGCCGGCTGGCCCGGTTCCGAATGTAAGCGTTTGCGACTGCAGCGCCTGCATATAAGCCGTCTGCATTGGCGTGCGGGCGGTAATGACGCGCTTACGCGTGCGCAGCTGCCCAAGCTCAGGAGTGCCGCCCTCGCTCTTGTCTAATTTTACCCCCGCACGGGCATGACGGATGGCGCCGTCGATATCGCCAACGCTGATGCTTTGGCCCGATTTCAACCGGACATAGAGCTCTTCAAGTACGCTCTGGGCGAGCGCACAGCTGCTTTCGGGACCTTTGAGGAGGACGACATTGCCATGCACGACCGCCTGGACCCCAAGCCGATCTTCGAGCAGCGAGAGATGGGCATCGAACTCGCCCAGAAGATCGGCCAGCAGCCTGTTGTCGTCGAACTGAAGTTCCGTCCGGAAATCGGTTGGGCGGGATTTTCCCGCACTTCGCGTTGATTGAGATGCGCCACCACGCAGTTGAGCCAAACACGCTCTCCTAGTCAGCTCAAAAATTCAGCCGTATGCGGCATTTCGGTATCGGAGCCGGTTACATCGGCATTAAATCGTTTCATACCAGATCTGGTTCCAGCAATTATGACACCATGCAAGCTGTTTGGGCCAGCCTCAGTAATCCTTACAGGAAAGATTTCTCCGATCCGTGCCCTGTCTGCTTCTACATGCACGGCCTGAAGATAGGGTGAACGCCCCGCGATCTGCCCGGGCTTGCGGCCTGAACGCTCGAACAGAACCGCGAGCTCGCGCCCAACCTGCGCCGTATTGAAGGCCGCCTGCTGTGCGTTCAGCCTTTCCTGCAGGACGGCGAGGCGCTCGGCCTTTTCCGAATCGGGCACCTGATCGGCCATGGTGGCGGCCGGCGTTCCGGGCCGCGGGCTGTATTTGAAGGAATAGGCCTGCGCAAAGCCGACCTCCTCCACGATCGATAAGGTTGCGCCGAAATCCGCCGCGGTCTCGCCGGGAAAGCCAACGATGATATCGGTCGAGAGCGCAAGATCAGGCCGTGCGCTGCGAATGCACTCAACGAGGCGCAGGTAGTGTGCGCACGTATGCCGGCGGTTCATTGCAGCCAGGATGCGGTCTGACCCGGCCTGGAACGGCAGATGCAGATAGGGCATCAGGGCTGGAATATCGCGATGCGCGGCAATCAGGTCGTCGCTCATATCGGCCGGATGGCTGGTGGTATAGCGAAGCCGCGCAATCCCTGGAATCTCAGCAAGCGCCGCGAGCAGGCGCGCAAGGCTCCAGGCGCGGCCATCGGGACCTTCGCCCGCATAGGTATTGACGTTCTGGCCCAGCACCGTGATCTCGCGCACGCCAAAGCCGGCAAGCTTCCTTCCCTCGGCCATCACTGCCGCGACCGGCCGCGAAAATTCCGCGCCCCGCGTATAGGGCACCACGCAGAACGTGCAGAACTTGTCGCAGCCCTCCTGGATGGTCAGGAATGCCGCGGGCGCTTGCCCATCGCGCCTCGCGGGGAGCGCCGCGAACTTGTCCTCGGCCGGAAACGCGGTCTCGACCAGCTTGCCCTCGCCGTCCTGAACACGGCGCACCAGCTCAGCCAGGCGGTGGTAGCTCTGCGGCCCAACAACCAAATCGACGAGCGGCGCCCGTGCTATAATCTCGGCGCCCTCCGCCTGGGCCACACATCCGGCAACGGCGATGGTCGTCTCCCGGCCCTCAATGCGCCGTCTGTCGCGGATGAGCCGCAACCGTCCCAGTTCGGAATAGATCTTTTCGGCCGCCTTTTCCCGAATATGGCAGGTGTTCAGCACGATCAGATCGGCGGCCTCCATATCTGCCGTCTCGGCATAACCCTCTAAAGCCATGGCTTCGCCCATGCGAACGCTATCATAGACGTTCATCTGGCAGCCATAGCTCTTGATATGGACCTTCTTCTGCAAAGCTTTTAGCTCCTGCCGCGAAAGAGGGGTGCAGACCGCTCAGGCCACCACGCCAACGTCCCGTGGACGGCCGGTGATCAGCCGGGAGAAATCATCACGCACCCGGCTGTGCGCATGCTCGGCGAGCTTCTTGCGGTTACCGACAATCGCCATCGAGACCGGCTTGCCGAAGCGGACATGCACGTCCAGCGGGCCACCCTTCAGCACACCCCAGGCATGGCTTAGCATATCCATATCGCCATACCAAGCCACGGCCGGGCGCTGCTGCCGGTTCATCGGCAGACCATGGACACGCGTATAGACGATCGCGACCGTCTGCAGCATATGGCCGTCGTGATCGGAGCCATTTGGCTCGACGGCAGCGAACAGCGAGCTCTTGAACGGCAGCACCTGGTTGCCGTCGCTGCTGGTCCCTTCTGCGAACAGCACGACGCGTTCGCCGGCATCCAGCCGCTCAATCACCGTATTGGCGGTTTCCTTCACCGAGGAGCGCCGGTTGCGATCTACAAATACCGAGCGCTGCAGCTTGGCCAGCCAGGAGACGAACGGCCAGCCTGCAACTTCCTGCTTGGCGATGAAGCTGAGCGGCGTGATCCCGCTCAGAACCGGAATATCGAGCCAGGAGATGTGATTCGACACGAACAGCACCGCACCGCCCGCCGGCGGCTCGCCGCTCACATGAACGCGCACCCCCATCAAGCGGCAGACCAGCCGATGATACCACGACGGCAGATGTTTGCGCATCGGCGTGCCGCTGGCAATGAACACCGCCTGCACCGGCATCAGAGGAAAAGTCAGCAACATGAAAAGCGTGAGGATGAAGCTGGCGCGAATGACCGCCATAGACGGGCTCCTGCTGTGGGCGATACCGCAGCGCACACTATCGCCGAATGCGCTGCGCCGCCAGCGGCGAACGACGCGGATTTTGCCCGCGGCAAACTACCCCGCCGACGGGCTGCCGGGATAGGTATTTTTACAGTATGCGGAGGAAGTGGCTTACCAGCAACAAACCGCACAAAAATGTGGCCGGCGGTCCGTTGGGTTACTCAATACCGCCGCGCGTAAGCCGGAAAATTCCGAATCCCCTCTCCGCCCGCTCGAATCGTTTTTCGTGGCGGATCAATACAATACGTAATCAATGAACGAGGACGAAATTGCCGGAAGCGCGCGTGCAATTAGGGCACAGCAGCCGCAAGTTGCATGCATGATGATGGCTTGACGCTTGCGTAAAGCCCACTCGCGGGTATGACTGGAGGGTGAGACGGGACTTGCGTCATGCCGCCGCGGCACAGGGGAATGGGCGCACGGCAGCAAATCGCAGCAAATCAGGGAGAAGAGAAAACGCCATGCGTTTTTCGGGGGGGAAATACGGTGTCTGCCTGGCGGCACTCGCCTGTGCAGCGACGGGTTTGAGCACTGAGGCACAAGCCGGTGCGTTTGCGGTGCGTGAACAATCAGCCTATTTCCAGGGCATGTCATTCGCCGGTTCCGCCGCAGGCGATTCGTTGAGCTCGATGTTCTGGAACTCGGCGGCCGCTGCGGCCGCGCCGGGGTTCAACAGCGAGAGCCACGTTGCCCTCGTCGTCCCGCATACCGAGATTACTGCCGACGGCACGTCAGCCCTCGTCGCCCTTGGTCTCGACGCGAATAGCGGCAGCCTCGGCGACCCAACCGTTGTTCCGGCGAGCTACTACAATTACCAGCTTAACGATCGCCTGTTCCTCGGCATGGCGCTGAACGGCAGCTTTGGTTTCACAACCAAGCCCGAACATCTCGACTTCGCCGGGACGCCGATCGCTACCACCTCGCGCATTTTTACGCTGAACTTCAACCCGACCGTCGCTTACAAGCTCACACCTGCGCTCACCGTCGGTGTCGGCGCGCAGATCCTCTATGCCGATCTGCGGCTGCGCAGCTCCAATTCCGAGGCTGTGACCGCGCTGGCGACTGCCGGCGTGCCAGGCGGGCCGATTGTGTCTGCCGGGCGCACGACGGAAGCCGATGACTGGGGCTTCGGTGGGACCGCGGGCGTCCTCTGGCAGCCGAACCCGGGCACCACCATTGGCGTGGGTTACCGCTCCCAGATCGAGCTGGAAGGCAAAGGTACCTGCGAGGGGTTCGGCCTGTCCAACCTAGCAACTGCTGGTCTTACCGGTGGCAATCCGTTCGGCTGTCTTACGCGCGCCAACGTGAGCGCCGATCTGACGCTCCCCGATATGGTCACCGCCAGCTTCCGCCAGCAGCTGAGTGAGCGCCTGACACTGCTCGGCACGCTGGAGTGGACCAATTGGAGCGTGGTCGGCGATCGGGCCGATTTCAGAAGCGGCGGACAGATCGTCGACACGTTCCCGCTTGGTTACGATGATGGCTGGTTCGCCTCCGTCGGCGCCGAATACAAATGGACGCCGGACACGACCTTGCGCGCTGGTGTCGGTTATGAGTGGTCGCCGGTATCGGACGAGGTGCGCAATGTGTCTCTGCCCGACAATGACCGCGTCTGGCTCAGCGTTGGCGCGAGCACCAAGTTTGACCGAGAAGTATATCGGTCGACCTCGCCTACACCCACCTGTTCGTGAAGGATGCGCCAATCACCACGACGGCCGATCTGGGCGGGGTCCCAGTCATTTGCTCGATGCCGAGGCGGAGGGTGACATCGACATCATTGCCGCCAGCTTCAAATATAAGTGGGGCGGCGGCGAGCCCGCGCTGGAGCCGTTGAAGTAACAGCGCAGGCTCAGACAAATGTGCAGACAAGCCGGCCACGAGCCGGCTTTTTCGTCTCAAATCCAGACGTCGCTCTGAGCCGTGCGCTCGCCGCCTGCATCCCCCGTATTGGTCGTCCCGCGCGGCTCGATGAGCATGAGCTTCACTTCCTTCTCGGCGAATGGCTTGTGCTCGATCCCCTTTGGCACCACGAACAGCTCGCCAGGGCCGATCCGCACCGACTGATCGCGGAAGTCTATGCGTAGCTCGCCCTCGATTACGAAAAAAGTCTCATCGGTTTCCGGATGGCTGTGCCAGATGAAGTCGCCTTCAAGTTTGACGATCTTGAACTGGTAGTCATTCATTTCGGCAATAACTCTCGGCTGCCACTGGTCGTTTATGAGATTAAACTTCCTGCCGAGATTGATCGCCTCATAAGCCATGGCTAGCTTCTCTCCGCGAAACTTCGTTTACAACGAGGTAGTGCCTAAGCCGCGTTCATGATCAGCCGGTAGCCGACGCCCGGTTCGCTCTCGATGAACTGCGGGTTGGCCGGGTCATCGCCAAGCTTCTGGCGCAGGTGGCCGATATAGATGCGCAGATAATGCACATCCTCGACATGGGCGGGCCCCCACACCTCCTTCAGGATCTGCCGGTGTGTGACGATGCGCCCGGCATTCTGGGCGAGCATCTTCAGAAGCTCGAACTCCTTACGGGTGAGCTTCACATCCTGGCCGGCAACCGACACCTTATGGCGCGGCACGTCGACCACTAGTTCGCCGACCACCACCTCGGCGCTTTGCGCAAAGCCCTGAAGACGGGCTCTGAGCGCCGCACGCACCCTGGCCAGGAGTTCATCGATGCTGAACGGCTTCACCACATAGTCGTTCGCGCCATTGTCCAGCGCAAAGACCTTTTCGCTATCTTTCGTGCGCACCGACAGCACGATGATCGGCACATCCGACCACTCCCGGATGCGGGCGATGACTTGCTGCCCGTCAATGTCGGGAAGCCCGAGATCGAGGATTACCAGGCTCGGCTGGCTGGTCGCGCATTTGGCAATGCCTTCTTCGCCGGCTGGTGCTTCAACCACGTCATAGCCATTCGCCGAAAGGCTGATCCGCAAAAACTTACGGATCTGCGGCTCGTCATCAACAACCAGAATGCGTTTTGCGCCAGTCACCCCACGCTCGCCTCTTCGCTGAGCTGCTCCTGAACTTCGCGTTCCGGCATAGCGGGTGCCTCACCCAAGGGCAGCGATATCTCGATGGTAATGCCCTTTCGATAAGGGCTGTCCTTCGCAGCAATTCGCCCCCCATGTGCCTCGATAATACCCCGGCAGATCGATAATCCTAAGCCTGTTCCCGCGATCTGCAAATCTTTCGCGCGTACACGGTAGAAGATATCGAATACCGCATTGCGGGCCTCGGCAGGGATGCCAACTCCATCATCGCTGACACGAATGATTAATTCCCCGTTGCCCCCGAGCGCTTCGACTGCGATCTCTCCACCCTCGGCAGTGTATTTGATGGCGTTATCGAGCACGTTGACGAACACCTGCTCCATGAGAACAGGGTCAATATGAACGAGCGGCAACGAAGCCGGGATATCGACGCTGACCTTGCGTTTTTCCAATCCTTTGCTGAGCTGCTTCATGGCCCGGCCCGAAACCTCGCGCAGATCATACCACTCGCGCTTCGGCTGCAGGGCACCGTAGCCGAGCCTGGTCATATCCAGGAGATTCTGCACGAAGCGGTTCAATCTTTCGCTTTCATCGAGGATCGTAGTGACCAATTCCTTGCGGCTGCCCTCGCTCAGGTTCTCCATGGCGGCAAGTGTCGTCGCCGAGCCGAGGATGGAAACGAGTGGGGTGCGCAGGTCATGCGACACGGAGGAAAGCAGCGCCGAGCGCAGCTGCTCGGTCTCGGTCAGGAGGCGCGCCTCTTCGATATCCGAAGCGAGATTTGTGCGCTCCACCGCCACAGCGACCTGGTCGACCAGCGTTTCGAGCAGCCGCCACTGATCCGGTGCGAGCGGGCGCTGCCTGTCCTTGAAGGAGACCCCTAACAGCCCGACCATGCCGCGCCGGGTCTTCATCGGCAGGAACAGCCAGTCGGCGGCTGGCAGCGTTTCGGATTTCCAGCCGGCCGGGCTGGCATGCTCCCACGCCCATTCCGCCGCGCCCCAGTCCTTCAGCGCCAGCTGATCCTCAGGGGGATAACCCGCGGCGATCTGCAGCCGGCCGTCCTTTTGCGGGAGCAGCACGAGCGATGACGATTGCAGCGTCGAGGCGACGTGATGCACCGCTGCCCAGAGCACATCTTCCAGCGAGGCTGCTGCAGCGATCTTTCGGCTGAATTCGTAGAGATTGGCGGTGCGCTGCGCGCTCTGGCGCATGGACTGAATCTGCACTTTCAGCCTTGCTGCCAGGTTGCCGACGATCACCGACACCAGGAGGAAAAAGACGATGGTCAAGAGGTCATCGCGGCGAAAGCCGGAGAAGTTGTAATAGGGCTTGGTGAAGAAGACGTTATAGGCAACAAAGCTCAGAATGCTGGCGAGGATCGAAGGTCCGCGGCCGATATAGATTGCGACCAGGATAACGGCGGTCATGAAGACCAGCGAAATATTCGGAATTGGCAGAAACAGCGACACGGCGTAGGCCGCGGCCGCCGCAAGGCCGACACCGGCCGCCGCCAGTGCATATTCATTCCAATCGCCGAAGGCGGAAAGAAACCCGCCCGCAATCACATCCTTGCGCGCATCTTCATCTTCTGGCGAAACGATGGTCAGCTCGAAGCGCGTGGCTTTGCGGAGCAGCTCCTGCGCAACGGTTTCCCGCAACCAGCCTGTCCACCGGCGCGGGCGCTGCCGGCCGATGAGGAGGCGCGTGACATTGCGCTTATGGGCATAGGCAATAATCTCGTCCGCCACGCGCGATTCGACGTCGATGGTCACCACCTCGCCTTCGAGGCGCTCGGCCAGGCGCATTGCCTCGGCGATGCGGTCCTTCGCTGCTTCGGGCAGGCTCTCATAATGCGGCGTGCGAACATAGAGCGCGATCCAGGGGATACGCTGGCGCTCGGCCATGCGCCGCGCGGTGCGCACCAGCCGCTTACAGATCGGGGATTCATTCAGGCAGACAAGAATGCGGTCCTGCGCCGGCCAGGGGCCCGGGATCGCATGGGAGCGCATATACTGAACCATCTGCGCATCGACCCGCTCGGCGGCGATACGCATGGCAAGCTCGCGCAGGGCGGTGAGATTGCCCTTGGAGAAAAAGTGCGAGATGGCGCGTCCGGCCTGCTCGGGCATGTAAACCTTGCCTTGGCGCAGGCGCTGGACCAGGTCGTCGGGCGGCAGGTCGATCAGCTCGATTTCGCTCGCCAGCTCCAGGATCTTGTCGGGCAGCGTCTCGCGAACCTGGATTCGGGCAATGCGCGCAACAACGTCGTTGAGGCTCTCGATGTGCTGGATGTTCAGCGTCGTATAGACATTGATGCCGGCGGCAAGCAGGTCCTCGACATCCTGGTAGCGCTTCTCGTGGCGGCTGCCGGGGATATTGGTGTGAGCCAGCTCATCGACGAGCGCCAGCTTCGGCTTGCGCTTCAAGACGGCGTCGATATCCATTTCACCGAAATAGCGCCCGCGATAGAAGATCTGCTGGCGCGGGATGATCTCCAGGCCGCGCAAGAGTGCTTCAGTCTCGGCCCGGCCATGCGTCTCGACGATGCCGACGACCACATTCATGCCTTCCGAAAGATGCGCTTGCGCAGCCTGCAGCATGGCGAACGTCTTGCCGACGCCAGGATACGCGCCGAGGAAGATCTTCAGCTTGCCCCTGTGTTCGCGTTTGGCTTCTTCAAGAAGGTCTTCAGGTGCCGGGCGTTTGTCTGTCTGGGCCATGGCCGCTATCGGGGGGAGGGGCGTCCTTCGTTAAAGCATCCAGCGCGAGATTGAGCTGTATCACATTAACGCGCCGTTCTCCCAAAATTGTGAATGTGCGGTCCTCCATATGGGTACGGATTAGCTGCCAAACATCACTTTCGGGCAAATTTCTCACCCGCGCGACGCGTGTGGCCTGCGCGAAGGCTGCTTGCGGGGAAATGTCCGGATCGAGGCCGCTTGCCGAAGCGGTGACCAGATCGATCGGGATGCGGCGCTCACCCACATCGGCGCGCAGCGCATTGGTGCGATCGATGATCATGTCCAGCAGCTGCTTGCTGGTCGGCGACAGATTGCTGGCGCCCGATTTATCGGCCTCATAGCCGCTCCCGGCCATCGAAGGGCGCGGATGGAAATATTGCGGGGCATCGAAGCGCTGGCCGATCAGCGTCGAGCCGATCACCTTGCCGTCTCTCATGATCAGGCTACCATTTGCGGCGCTTGGCATCACGAGCTGGGCAATGCCGGTGATGGCGAGCGGATAGGCAATCCCCGTCAGCGCCGTCATGATCAGCACCAGGACGAGGGCAGGCCGCAATTCCTTGATCATTTTGCCTTCTCCTCACGCAAGGCCAAGCGCCACGACGATCAGATCGATGGCCTTGATGCCGATGAAAGGAACGACGACCCCGCCAAGGCCGTAGATGAACAGATTGCGCCGCAGCAGTGCCTCGGCGCTCGATGGCTCATATTCGACGCCGCGAAGCGCCAGCGGGATCAGCGCCACGATGATCAGCGCATTGAAGATCACGGCAGAAAGGATTGCGCTTTGCGGGCTCTGCAGCTGCATGATGTTCAGCGCGGATAGTCCCGGATAGAGCGCCACGAACAGGGGCGGCAGAATGGCGAAATATTTGGCGATGTCATTGGCGAGGGAGAAGGTCGTCAGCGAGCCGCGGCTGATGAGCAGCTGCTTTCCGACCCGCACGACCTCGAGCAGCTTGGTTGGATCGGAGTCGAGATCCACCAGGTTGGCGGCCTCCTTCGCCGCCTGGGTGCCGTCGTTCATAGCAACGCCCACATCGGCCTGAGCGAGGGCGGGCGCATCGTTCGAGCCGTCACCGCACATGGCGACGAGTCGCCCCTCGGCCTGAAACTTGCGGATCAGCTCCAGCTTCCGCTCGGGCGTGGCCTCGGCGAGGAAGTCATCAACGCCGGCCTCGGCAGCGATAGCGGCGGCGGTAAGAGGGTTGTCGCCGGTAATCATGACAGTGCGGATGCCCATCTTGCGCAACTGCTGGAAGCGGTCGCGAATGCCCGGCTTGATAATGTCTTTGAGATGAACGACACCCAGGAGCCGCTTGTCCTGCGCGACGACGAGGGGCGTCCCGCCGGAGCGGGCGATGTCGGAGACGATGCGCTTCAGCTCGAAGCTCTCCTCAACCCCCGCATAACGCAAGATCGCGTCCTCGGCGCCTTTGCGGACCTCGCCACCCGGGTTAAGATCGGCGCCGCTGATCCGCGTTTCCGCGCTGAAGGCGATTGACCTCGTCACATGCGCCTCGTCAGGGTTGAAGCCGAAGCGTTTTCTTGCCAGCTCGATGATCGACTTGCCCTCCGGTGTCTCGTCGCTGAGGGAGGCAAGGAATGACGCCTCGGCCAGCTCGCGCAGGGGAACGCCGGGGAGCGGTTTGAACTCGTCGGCCATGCGGTTGCCGAAGGTGATGGTGCCGGTCTTGTCAAGCAGGAGCGTATCGACATCACCGCAGGCCTCGACCGCCCGGCCAGACTTGGCGATCAGATTGGCTTTGACCAGCCGGTCCATGCCGGCAATGCCGATGGCGGATAAGAGGCCGCCGATCGTCGTCGGGATCAGCGTCACCAGCAGCGCCAAGAGGTAAGCCGGCTCGATCGGCGCGCCCGAATAGATGGCAAACGGCGCAAGCGTCACGGCAACGAACAGAAAGATAATGGTCTGGCCGACGAGCAGGATGGTAAGCGCGACCTCATTAGGGGTCTTCTGCCGCTCGGCGCCCTCGACCATGGCGATCATCCGGTCGAGGAAGCTTTCGCCCTGGCGTACGGTGACGCGGATCTTCAGCCAGTCCGAGACGACCTTGGTGCCGCCGGTCACGCCGGAGCGGTCCCCGCCCAACTCGCGGATGACCGGTGCCGATTCCCCGGTAATGGCGGACTCGTCCACCGAGGCAATTCCCTGAATCACCTCGCCATCGGCCGGGATGATCTCGCCCGCCTCGACAAGGACGATATCGTTGGTGGTGAGCGAAGAGGAACGGACGATCTCGAAATTCTCGCTGCGCTCGTCATGGAGTCGCTTGACCGAGGTCTCCTGCTGGGTGGCGCGCAGGCTGTCCGCACGCGCCTTGCCCCGGCCTTCGGCGATGGCCTCGGCGAAGTTGCCAAACAGCACGGTGAACCACAGCCAGGCGGCGATCTGGGCGATATTGCCGAGATTGGGGCCGCCCAGATACAGCTCGCGCAAGACAATGAAGGTGGCAAGCACCGACACGATCTCGACCACGAACATGACCGGATTGCGGTAGAGCGTGAGGGGATTGAGCTTCCTGAAGGCCAAAAGCATCGCGGGGGTGAGCAGGCCTCCGTCGAAGATCCCCGGCGTCTTTGCGTGCGTCGCCATCTCGGGCTCTCTGAATTTAAAAAGCATGGCCCGCCATCATCTCGAAATGCTCAGCGAGCGAGCTGACCGCCAGGGCCGGGAAGAATGTCAGCCCGCCGAGCACCAGGATCACCGCCATCAGCAGGCAGACGAATAGCGGGGTATGGGTCGGCAGCGTGCCTGACGAGGGCGGAATGATCTTCTTGGCGCCGAGTGAGCCGGCAATCGCCAGAATCGGCAGGATGAACGCGAAGCGGCCGACCAGCATCGCCAGGGCCTGCGCCGTCAGATGGAATGTCGTTGCCCCATTGAAGCCGGCGAAGGCCGAACCATTATTGCCGGTCGCCGACGCATAGGCATACAGCATCTCGGCAAGGCCATGCGGGCCTTTGTCCTGAATCGATGCAGCCGCCGCGGGAATCACCACGGCGATGGCCGGGAGGATGAGCATGCCGACCGGGACGATCAACAGCGCCAGCATGGTCAGCTTGATCTCGCGGGCCTCGATCTTCTTACCGAGATATTCGGGCGTCCGGCCGACCATCAGCCCGGCGATGAATACGGCGAGCAGGACATAGAACAGCACGCCATAAATGCCCGAACCCACGCCGCCGAAAATGATCTCGCCCAGCTGAATGTTGAACAGACCGACCATGCCGCCAAAAGGCGTAAAGCTGTCGAGCATGGAATTGACTGCACCGGTGCTGGTGACGGTGGTCGTCACCGCCCATAGCGCCGACGCGGCGACGCCGAAGCGCATCTCCTTGCCTTCCATATTGCCGAGCGCCTGGTCGATCGGCTGGTCTGCGAGCAGAGGCAGATTGATGCTCTCGGCCAAATACGCCATGAGGACCGCGCCGACATAGAGTGTCGCCATCGCCGAGAACAGTGCCCAGCCTTGCCGTATGTCGCCGACCATGCGGCCGAAGGTGAGGGTGAAACCGGCGGGGATGAGGAGGATAAGGGCGAGCTGAATGTAGTTGGAGAGCGGCGTCGGGTTCTCATACGGATGGGCGCTGTTGGCGTTGAAGAAGCCGCCGCCATTGGTGCCGAGGTTCTTGATCACGACCTGCGAGGCGACCGGCCCCTGCGCGATGAGCTGGTCGGAACCTTCGACGGTTTTCGCCGTGACGTAATCGCCAAGATTCTGCGGCACGCCCTGCCAGACCATGACGAGCGCACAGATGATCGCGATCGGCAGCAGCACATAGAGAATGGAGCGGGTGAGATCGACGTAGAAATTGCCGAGCGTCTTGATCTGGCGGCCGGAAAAGCCGCGGATCACTGCCGCGGCGACGGCCATTCCGGTTGCCGCCGAGAGGAAATTCTGCACCGTGCAGCCAGCCATCTGCGAGAAATAGGAGAGCGCGGTCTCGCCGGAATAGGACTGCCAATTGGTGTTGGTGACAAAGCTCACCGCCGTATTGAAGGCCAACGCCGGATCGAGAGGACCAAAGCCGCGCGGATTGAATGGCAGGACGCGCTGCAGGCGCAGGATTGCGTACAGGACGAGGAACCCGGCGAGATTCACCGCCAGCACCGCAAAGGCATAGCGCGTCCAGTGATGGCCGGCGCGCGGATTGATGCCGGCGGCGCGGTAGATCAGCTTTTCGGCTGGCTCAATGACCGGCGAGAGGAAGCTCGGCTGGCCAGTATAGACCAGGTACATATAGCTGCCCATCAACGGCGTCAGCGCCAGGATGACAGCGCCGAACAACACAAGTTGGAATGCGTCGTCGCTCACGCTCTGCCTCTTTTAGAATTTTTCCGCATTGATGAGCACATAGAGAAGGTAGATCAGCAAAAGCACCGCAATGCCGGCGCCGAGCACATAATCGATAGCCATAGCCGCGCCCTCAAAGTCGTTCGCAGAAGAACACCGCCAAGCCAAGAATGGCGAAGCTGGCCAGGCCAAGGCTGAGGAAGATGAGATCGCTCATGATAAACCCAGATGGAGAGCCTTTTAGCGCCCGGAGTTAAGCGATCGCACGTAAAGGCACCATAAGATTTCGGCCCCGCAGGTATAAAATGTGCGTAAAGGGGACGGCCGAGCGGGTCCCGCCGATGAGCCGGATTCCTGAGAAAACCTGTGGTGAACGCCTGCGCTATGTCAAAATCTGGCTGAGAAATGCCTTGGTGCGTGGATGGCGTGGCGCCTCGAAAAACGCCTTTGGCGGGGCAATCTCGACGATCTGGCCTTCATCGATGAACACCATGCGGTCGGCGACCCGGGCGGCAAACCCCATCTCATGGCTAACAACGATCATGGTCATGCCGTCCTCGGCAAGCCCGGTCATGACATCCAGCACTTCCTTGATCATCTCCGGGTCGAGCGCCGAGGTCGGCTCGTCGAACAGCATGATCTTTGGCTCCATCGCAAGCGCGCGGGCAATGGCAGCGCGCTGCTGCTGACCGCCTGAGAGCTCGGCCGGGTATTTCTCCGCCTGATCGACGATATGCACACGATCGAGCAGTCGCATCGCGGTGTCGATCGCCATGCCCTCCGGCAGGCCGCGCACGCGCTGCGGCGCGAGCGTGCAGTTCTCCAGAATGGTGAGATGCGGGAACAGGTTAAACTGCTGGAACACCATGCCCGAATGGCGCCGGACGGCGGCGACGGAACGGGGCGCATCCGTCAGCTCGTCGCCATTGACGGCAATCCGGCCGAGAGCATGGTGCTCAAGCCCGTTGATGCAGCGGATCAGCGTCGATTTGCCCGAGCCCGACGGCCCGCACACCACGACGCGCTCGCGGGGCGCGACTTCCAGGTCGATGCCACGCAGCGCATGATATTGGCCAAACCAGAGATGCACGCCCTGCATCTGGATGGCGGGATCGCTCATTCCCGTGCCCCCCGGCCGCGGCCGCGCGAGCGCGCCAGCGACCGCTCGATCGAAGCGGCATAGCGCGACAGCGAGAAGCATAGGCACCAGAAGACCAGCGCGGCGAAGAAATAGCCGGTGATCGCCGTCGTCGGCGCGGCCCAGGCGGCGTCCGTCAGCGCGAACTGGATCATGCCGAGAAAATCGAACAGGCCGATGATCAGCACCAGCGTGGTTTCCTTGAGGAGCGCGGTGAAGGTGTTGACGATAGCGGGGATTACGTTCGAGAGCGCCTGCGGCAAGATGACCAGCGTCATCGTCCGGATCGGGCCGAGGCCGAGCGCGCGTGCCGCCTCATACTGGCCCTTGGGAATCGATTGCAGCCCCCCGCGCACTACCTCGGCCATGTAGGCGGAGGAGAACAGCGCCACGGCGATTAGCGCGCGCAGCAGCTTGTCGAAGGTAATGTTCTCAGGCAGGAACAGCGGGAGCATGACGCTGCCCATGAACAGCACCGTGATCAGCGGCACGCCGCGCCAGAACTCGATGAAGGTGATTGAGAGCAGCTTGATCAGCGGCCATGACGAGCGGCGGCCGAGCGCCAGGACAATGCCCAGCGGCAGCGAAACGCCCATGCCGAACAGGGTGATGAGGATAGTAAGGCTAAGGCCGCCCCAGAGCGCCGTCTCGACTGGCTCGAGGCCGAACCAGCCGCCTGCCAGCAGCACGGCCGCAAGGAACGGGTAGCCGAGCGCGACGAGGAGGAGCGTTGCGCGCCGTTCCGAGCGCGGCGCCATGATCAGGAGGCCGATCGCGCCGAGGAACAAGAGGCCTGCGACATTGACCCGCCAGCGCTCGGCATCCGGATAGCGGCCGTAGATGAATTGATCGAGCTTGGCGGCGATGAAGGGCCAGCAGGCACCCGAGGGCGCCGCGCGGCACGCGTCAACGCCACCATCCGGCGGGGCGGCGGCGAGCACGGCGAAATCGATGATGGTGTAAGCAGCATAGGCGATCAGCGCCGCGGCGAGGATGGTGAGCGCGCCATTGCCGATGCTGGAAAACAGGTTGACGCGCAACCAGGCGAGCGGGCCTTCTTCATCCGCAGGTGGCGGCAAATTGGGCCAATATTCCTGGCGCACGAAGGTGCCTTTGGGCTGGGGATCACGCTCGGGCGTCATGCGCGCGCGCCCGCATAACGGGAATGGCGGGAATTGAACCAGCCGAGCAGAGCCGCGGTCAGCAGCGAAATGATCAAATATACGCCCATGGTAAGCGCCAGAATTTCCACCGCCTGGCCGGTCTGCGCCAGCACAATGCCCGTGAACACCGAAACAAGATCGGGATAGGCGATTGCCACGGCATAGGCGGTGTTCTTGGTCAGCGTCAGATATTGGTTGGTGAGCGGTGGTACGATCAGCCGCAGCGCCTGCGGAAGGATGACGAACCGCATCGCATCGATGTTTGAGAGCCCGACCGCTCGCGCCGCTTCTATCTGGCCGCGCGGCACGGATTGGATGCCCGCCCGCACGATCTCGGCGACATAGGCCGCGCTATAGAGCGTGAGCGCGAGGACCAGGCTGACCAGCTCCGGTAGCACGCGGATGCCGCCCTGGAAGTTGAACCCCTGCAACTCTGCCGGATGCCAGGCGAGCCCCGCCGGTAGCAGGACCACTCCGCCTACGATAATGCCGGTTGAAAGTGCGCGCACTCCCTGCCGGTCGAGGCCGGGCACGATCCGCGCCATCAGCGCAAGCACGATCAAGGCGAAGCCGAGGGCGAAAGCGCCGACATTGCCGATGCCGACATCCGGAAGGAATAGCCCGCGATTGTTGAGGAAGACGACATCACCGATATCAAAGCTCTGCCGCGGACCGGGCAACGGACGCAGCACGGCGAAATACCAGAAGAACAGCTGCAGCAGCAGCGGAATATTCCGCAGGAGCTCGACATAGGCGAAGGCGAGGTGCGAGAGCAACCAGTTGGGCGACAGCCGGGCGATGCCGATAAGCAGGCCGAGGATGCTGGCTAGTACGATGGAGATCACCGCAACCAGCAGCGTGTTGAGCACACCGACAAGGAAGGCGCGGCCGTAGGTGGAGGATTCGCTGTAAGGAACGAGCGTCTGGATGATCGAAAAGCCGGCCGGCTGCTCGAGGAAGCCGAGGCCGGAGGCGATATGGCGCTCCTGAAGATTAGCAATGACGTTCTGGGCAATGCCATGCACCATCCAGAGCAGTGCCAGGAAAACTGCAAGCTGTATCGCGGCCGCGGCGAGCCTTCTGGGCGTGATGAGCTTACGGCGCGGCGGCTGCATGGCGGAGATTGTGAACTAGGCAGGTTTGCAATAACGGGGCTTTGGCGGCATCAAATAAACGAAGCCCCTCACCTGGCTCGGTCCTGACGGACCTCGCCGCCCTCTCCCGCGAGGGGAGAGGGCTGATCCGAGCAAGCGACGGGGGTTCGCTTTCATATCGCGGAGTTGGGCAAAGAGGTCGTCCGGGCGAAGGCCGTGCCCTCTCCCCACGGCGAACGCTTGTCGTTCGCCGTAAAAGTTCACGAACTCGGGAGAGGGCGGGCGCCGAAGGCGACCGGGTGAGGCGGCTTTTTCTCATGACCGCAGCTTTGCCTTCAGATGATCAACGCACCGGCGGGGCATAGAGGATGCCGCCCTTGGTCCAGAGATTATTGAGGCCGCGCCGGATTTTCATCGGGCTGCCGGCGCCGACATTGCGCTCGAAAATCTCGCCGTAATTGCCGACCGCCTTGATCGCCTGATAGCTCCAGTCCTTGGGCATGCCGAGCTTTTCGCCAAAATCGCCTTCGACGCCAAGCAGCCGCTTGATCTCGGGATTGGGCGAGTTCTTCATCTCGTCGACGTTCTGGGACGTGACGCCGAGCTCCTCGGCGTTGATCAGCGCGAACAGCACCCAGCGCGCGATTTTGAACCATTGCTCATCGCCCTGGCGGACGGCCGGGCCGAGCGGTTCCTTGGAGATAATCTCCGGCAGGATGAGATGGTCGTCCGGATTGGCGAGCCGCAGCCGGTAACCGTAAAGGCCGGAAGCATCGGTCGAATAGACATCGCACCGGCCGGCCACATAAGCGGCGACCGCCTCGTCGGACTTTTCGAAGGTGACGATGTCGTACTTCTGATTCCGCGTGCGGAAGAAGTCGGCGATGTTCAGCTCGGTGGTCGTACCAGCATTGGTGCACACCGCCGCGCCGTTCAGCTTTTCCGCGCTGTCGACACCGACGCTCTTCTTCACCATGAAGCCCTGGCCGTCGTAATAGAGCACGCCGATGAAGGAGAGGCCGATGCCGCCGCCATCGCGGCTCATGGTCCAGGTGGTATTGCGCGCGAGGATATCGACGTCGCCGGACTGGATCGAGGTAAAGCGCTCCTTGGAGGACAGCGGCGTGAACTTCACCTTCGCGGCATCGCCGAGCACCGCTGCGGCAAGGGCACGGCAGAAATCCACATCCATGCCGGCCCACTCGCCCTTGTCGTTGACAGTGGAGAAGCCCGGGGCGCCCTGGCTGACGCCACAAAGCAGGGTGCCGCGGCCGCGTATGGTGTCGAGTGTTGCGGCGTCAGCCGCGGAAAGCGAAACGAGCGCGGCTAATCCCGCGCAAAAGCCTGCGATGCGCATGTGATTGTTACTCCCAGCGGGAACGTTGATCTCGTCCCAGCTTTACCGGCATGGCGGCGGGAGACAAGCAAAGAAGTCTGGAGCAGGATCGTCTTCGCCGCTAAAGCTGACGATGATGCGGATGGGATACGGCCGCGCAACGGAACGGTGATGGCATGGCAGTAGGCAACGACGACGCGGGCGGACAGGACTGGTCGGACGAGACGAGACTTCTCAATCTCGGGCGCAATCCGCGTGCCCAGCACGGCTTCGTCAATCCGCCGATCTATCGCGGCTCGACGGTGCTGTTCCCGACCTATGACAGCCTTACGCGCCTCGATCAGGAGTACACCTACGGCCGGCGTGGCACGCCGACCGTTCGAGCGCTGGAATTGGCGATTGCCAGCGTTGACGGCGGACACCGAACCTGGGTTGCCCCTTCCGGCCTTGCCGCGATCACGGCGGTGCTGATCGCCTTCACGCAGGCAGGCGATCACATCCTGGTCAGCGACAGTGTCTATGGGCCGACGCGGCGCGTCTCCGACCGGTTGCTCGCCCGCTTCGGTGTCAGCGTCAGCTATTACGATCCGCTGATCGGCGGCGCCATCTCCGACCTGATCACCGACAAAACCCGGCTGGTTTTCGCTGAATCGCCGGGATCGCAGACCTTCGAGATGCAGGATATTCCGGCGATTGCTGTCGCCTGCCGGGCGCGTGGGATCTGGCTCGCGGTCGACAACACCTGGGCGACGCCGCTTTATTGCAAACCGCTAGCGCTCGGCGCCGATATCGCGCTGATGGCGGCGACCAAATACATCGTCGGTCATGCCGATGCCATGCTTGGCCTCATCACCGCGAGCGAGCGGGCCGCCCCCTTCCTTTCGCGTGCGCATGAGGATCTCGGCCTCACCGCCGGCCCGGAAGACTGCTTCCTCGGCCTGCGCGGTCTGCGCACGCTCGGCGTTCGCCTCACCCGCCACGGCGAATCGGCGCTGACGATCGCACGATGGCTGGAGCAGCAGCCTGAAGTCGCCCGTGTCATCCACCCGGCTTTGCCAAGCCATCCCGGCCATGCGATCTGGAAGCGCGACTTCACCGGCTCCAGCGGACTGTTTTCCATCATACTGAATCCGGTCTCGAAGACCGCCCTTGCCGCAATGCTGGACGGCCTGGCCCTGTTCGGCATGGGCTTTAGCTGGGGCGGCTACGAAAGCCTGATCATCCCGTTCGATGCGGCATCCAACCGCACCGCAACCAATTGGGCGCCGGAAGGGCCGGCGCTGCGCCTGCATATCGGCCTTGAAGACATTAAGGATTTACGGGCCGATCTCCGGGCGGGACTCGACCGCCTACACGCCAGCGGATAGCTCTTTGGAACGCCGCGCCGTGGCTTTTTACCGATTAGTCAAACCGGCAGGCTATTCGCCAGCCGGGTTTATTTGATACTTGCGGCCCTGCGGCGAACGCATCCCCTGAAGGCCGGCGAAGCCCAGCCTTAGCCGGCGATGTACTGCCCGCCATTGATTGTCAGCGTCGATCCGGTGATGAAACCGGCGTCCTCTCCGGCCAGGAACACCACGCAGCGCGCAATCTCGGCTGCCTTGCCAAGCCGGCCGACGGGTATCTGGGCGATGATGCCCTTCAGCACATCCTCAGGAACGGCGGCCACCATTTCGGTATCGATATAGCCGGGCGCGATGCAGTTCACCGTGATGCCCTTGCGCGCGGTCTCCTGGGCGAGCGCCTTGGTGAAGCCGATTACGCCGGCCTTGGCGGCGGAGTAATTGCACTGGCCCATCTGGCCTTTCTGGCCATTGATCGAGGAAATGTTGATGATGCGGCCCCAATTACGCCCGCGCATGCCCTCGATCACAGGATGGGTCATGTTGAACATGGAGCCGAGATTGACGCGGATCACGTCATTCCACATCTGCGGCGTTAGGCGGTGCAGCATCCCGTCCTTGGTGATGCCGGCGTTATTGATCACCACCTCAACCGGGCCGAGATCGCTCTCCACGCGCTTCAGGCCGGCGCTGCAAGCCTCGTAGTCGCCGACATCCCATTTGAAGGTCGGAATGCCGGTTTCATCCTGGAATTTCTGTGCGGCGGTATCATTGCCGGCATAGTTCGCAGCGACGTTGAATCCCGCTTCCTTCAGAGCCACCGAGATTGCATGACCAATGCCTCTCGTGCCGCCTGTGACTATTGCGACTCTCGCCATGCTCTCGCCTCCCTAGCATTGTCTTGGCTGCGGCCGCAGCATTAGAGCGCAGCCTGTAACCAGTATGAATAAATCGGAAACGAATGACTACCCATTGATCCCCGTCAACTTGCACCATTCTAGTGGCCGAGAGAACGGAGCCGCGTGCTTATCCACGCTATGCTGGCGCAGAAAAGTAAGAAGGCGCCACAGCCGGAGCCGGGCGCCTTCAAATTCGGAGATCTGCTATTCCCGCCTAATCGCGCTCTACGCACATGGCAATGCCCATGCCGCCGCCGATGCACAGCGTGGCGAGGCCCTTCTTGGCGTCGCGGCGCTTCATCTCATGCAGGAGGGTGATGAGCACGCGTGTGCCGGAGGCGCCGATCGGATGGCCGATGGCAATGGCACCGCCATTGACGTTGACCTTGTCGGTATCCCAGCCAAGGCCCTTGTTGACGGCGCAGGCTTGCGCGGCGAAGGCCTCGTTGGCCTCGACGAGATCGAGATCATCGGCGCTCCAGCCGGCCTTCTCCAGTGCGCGTTTCGAAGCCGGAATCGGGCCGGTGCCCATGATCGAGGGATCGACACCCGCCTGTGCCCAAGAGACAATCCGCGCAAGCGGCTCGATGCCGCGCCGCTTGGCCTCAGACGCGGACATCAGCACGACCGCGGCCGCACCGTCATTGATGCCCGACGCATTGCCCGCAGTAACGGTGCCTTCCTTGGGATCAAAGGCCGGGCGTAGCTTGCCCATATCCTCGAACTTGGCACCTTCGCGGATGTACTCGTCGTCTGAGACCACCGTCTCGCCCTTGCGTGACTTGATGATGACGGGAACGATCTCATCCTTGAATTTCCCGGCCTTTCTGGCGGCCTCGGCCTTGTTCTGCGAAGCCACGGCAAAACGGTCCTGGTCCTCGCGGGTGATCTGCCACTGCCGGGCGACATTCTCGGCCGTCGTGCCCATGTGATAGCCATTGAAGGCATCCCAGAGACCGTCCTTGATCATGGTGTCGACGAGGTCGAGATTGCCCATCTTCTGGCCGGTACGCAGATAAGCGCAATGCGTCGACTGGCTCATGCTCTCCTGGCCGCCGGCCAGCACGATGCCGCTATCGCCGTTCCTGATGGCCTGATAACCGAGCGCCACCGACCTGAGGCCTGAGCCACAGACCATATTGACCAGCCACGCCGGCGTCTCGATCGGCAAGCCGGCGGCGATGGACGCCTGGCGGGCCGGGTTCTGCCCCTGCCCGGCGGTCAGGATCTGGCCGAGGATCACCTCGGACACCTCTCCCGGCTCGACTTTGGCCCGGCTCATCGCCTCCTGGAGGACGATGCGGCCGAGCTCATGCGCCGGCACGCTTGCGAGCGCGCCGTTGAACGATCCCACGGGCGTCCGGGTTCCAGCGGCGATGACGACTGCTTCTTCATAACTCATGGGGAATGCCTCCTTTAGTGTGCGCCGCGAAACGCGGAAATGCTGGAGCGGTAAACGCTGCGTCCATGCCCATGGAAGCAGCAGACAGGGTAAAAGCTGCTCACCAATCCCGCAGCGAGTATGGCCTAGTTCATTCTTATTTGGAAAGCTCTGGTGCTTTGCACAACTGTCGTGCTACTCGTTATTGCAGTGCAATCGTGTGCGCTAGGATGCTGTCAGTATGTCCACAAAGCCCATCCCGATCAATTACAACGATGCTGAAGACACGGCCGTGCAGGAAGGCGATAAAAAACCTGCCAACAAGTCGGTCATCATAAAGAAATATGCCAATCGTAGGCTCTACAACACCGACACCAGCACCTATGTCACACTCGACGATCTGGCGGGGATGGTGCGCAACGAATGCGATTTCGTCGTCTACGATGCCAAGACCGGCGAGGATCTCACGCATTCCGTGCTTACCCAGATCATCGTCGAGCAGGAGAGCAAGGGGCAGGAAAATCTTCTGCCCGTCGGCTTTTTGCGCCAGCTCATCCGTTTTTACGGCAACTCGATGCAGGGTTTGATACCTTCCTATCTCGAATACAGCCTCGACACGCTGACACGGGAGCAGGAAAAATATCAAAAGCAGTTTGCCAATGCTTTCGGCACTGCAGCATTCGAGGCAATGCAGGACCAGACGCGCAAGAACCTCGCCATATTCGAGCGTGCGCTCAACATGTTCGCGCCGTTCACCACCTTCGAGCAGCGCGCCGACAACGGCAAGGGGGAAGCCGAGCAAACTGCCTCAGCCCCGCCTTCCCAGCAGGAAGAGATCGCCGAGCTCAAGTCGCAGCTCGCCTCCATTCAGCAGCAGCTCCACAAAATGGCCGACGAGAAGAAATAGCCGGCCGGCCCAGCCATACTGCCGTCACGATTTTTCAGCAGATTGTGAGCACGCGGATGATGCTCGTCTGACGCATTGTCCGATGCGCCAAGGGGTTGAGGGTCGATAAAAAGCAATGCTTTGGTTTAGAAGGCCATTAACGACGTCTCGCTAACATCAGCGCAGCGATAAACGACTTTGCGTATCACCACGCGATCCATTGTGGCCCTGCATAGCGGCTCGCCAGCGAAGCTGGTCGGGGCGCCCGCCGGTGCCGCTCTGGGAGGAATGGAATGTCTCGGTTTTTCGGCGTAGCATTGGTTGTACTCGCGTTGCCGGCTTGCGCCATCAGCCCGCCCGCCTCGGTCTTTTCATCCCTTAATAGCTACGATGACGGAGCACGATCCTCTTCGCCAGCTCCGCAGACGGAGAAGAAAGTCCAGCAGGCAGGTCTCGGCTCGACCATCAGCGGCTGGTGGGATTCCGTCAAATCCGGCTTCGATACAGGGAGCAACGACAAAGTTGCTCCTGCCGACCCCACGACACCAGCCTTCGATCCGGCTACGGCGCAGAAGCTGGTAAATGCCTACCGCGCCCAGAAAGGGCTGAAGCCGTTAAAGCTCAGCGCCAAGCTTAACGAGGCGGCGCGCGTGCACTCGTCCGATCTCGCCAAGAGCGACCGGATTTCCCATTACGGCTCCGATGGCTCGGACGCCTGGGAGCGCGTACGCAAGACCGGCTATGGCCCGCGCCTGACCGCCGAGAATGTCGGCACCGGGCAGAAGTCGCTCGATGAAGTGTTTCGCGGCTGGCAGAAGAGTCCGGACCATAATGCCAACCTTCTCCTGCGCGATGCCGACGAGATGGGGGTGGCGATGGTTTACAACCCCGGCAGCCAGTTCAAGACCTTCTGGACCATGGTGGTGGCCAGCCCTCGGGTGAACTCCGCCGCGCGCTGACGCAAATCAACCTGCAACGCTTATCCCGGGCCGGCTTCAGCATAGGTGAGGGGCAGGGCGGTCGTGTATTTGATCTGTTCCATGGCAAAGCTGGAGCTGACGTCGCTGAGCGGCATGCGCTCAATCAAGGCCTTATAGAACCGGTCGTAGCTTTCGATGTTGGGGACGGTGACCCGCAGCAGGTAATCCACCTGGCCGCTCATGCGATAGGCTTCAACGACTTCCGGAAATTCGCGCAACACCGCATGAAAGCGCTCCAGCCATTGCAGGCTATGCTCGCTCGTGGTGATTGCGACGAAGACCGTGACGCCGACACTGACCTTCTTGGCGTCGAGCAGCGCGACACGTGACTGGATCACGCCCTCCTGCTCCAGCTTCTGAATCCGGCGCCAACAGGGTGTGGTCGACAGTCCCACCGCCTTGCCGATGTCGGCGACCGACACCGTACAGTCCTGTTGCAGGATGCTCAGAATCCTAACGTCGACTGCATCCAGCATCCGTAACTCCAGGAAAAATCTTGTAGAGATTCGCCAGTTAGGGGAACAAATTAACATGCCGCCCGAGGCTGATCTAGCCGAGTGGATTGCTTTGCTAAATTTCTGCCGTCTGAACAATCGCGCCGCTGGAAGCGCGGAAGGTGGGTCGCGGTTTCGGCCCAAGGTCAAGGAGACGCCGGACCTCGCCGCGTAGAAACGGCAGCGCCTCCGCCTCGAACCAGGGATTGCGTTTTAGCCAGCCGCTGTTCCGCCAGGAAGGATGGGGCAGCGGTATGAGCATCGGTCCGTCCTGCCGCTCGGCATAGGCTCGCCAGTTGCGGACGGTGGTTGTCATGCCTTTGCCGACGCCCTCGCGCAGATGCCAGCGCTGTGCGTGGCTGCCGATCAGCACGATCAGTTCGAATTGCGGCAAAGCCTCGAACAGCGGACCGCGCCATTGCTGTGCGCATTCGCGCCGAGGCGGCAGGTCGCCGCCATGGGCGTCATGGCCCGGAAAGCAGAAGCCCATCGGAATGAAGCCGACGCGGCTCACATCATAGAACTCCTCTGCCGTCACGCCGAGCCATGCGCGCAGGCGCTCGCCAGAGGGGTCGCTGAAGGGGAGGCCGGAGGCATGCACACGCGTTCCGGGGGCCTGTCCGCAAAGACAGATCCGGGCGCTCGAGCTGACGCGCACGACCGGACGCGGTTCATGGGGAAGCGGCTTGCCGCGTGGACGATCGCGGCAGATCCGGCAGGCGCGGATATTGCCGATCAGCGCCGCAAGCTCATCCTCCGAGCTGATCTCCATGGCTCGCGCTAGAAGTCGATGACCATCCCGTCATTGGCGAGCTTGCAGCGTGAGTGGTCGATCTTGCTGCCGCTGGCCAGCATCGCCTCGCTCATATGGGTGAGGACCAGCTGGCGCGCGCCGATGGCATCGAAATGCCTGGCGATCGTGACGTAATCAAGGTGCATCGGCAACTCGAGGTCGAACTGATAGCATTCCAGCAAATAGAGATCGGCGTTGCGGCCGACTTCGACGACATTTTCGCTCCAGCCCGCATCCCCGGAGAAGGCAAACACCTTGTCCTTGGTCTCGAAGCGCAGAGCATAGGATGGCGAGCCGGAGAAGTGGTTCACCTCATAAGGCGTGATGGCGATGCCGGGCAGCCCCTCGATTTCATGCGCCCCATCGTCGTCCAGTTCGATGAACGAGATTGGGAAGGGGTGCGGCGCGTCGAGCACGCGCGGATAGAACACCTCGCAGGCGAGCCGGAAGCGAGCCTCAAGACCCGGTGGACCGATCAGCGTCAGCGGGGCCGCGCGCTGCGCGGGATAGATCGCGTCGATGAGCAGAAACGGAAGGCCGCCGAAATGATCGCCATGGAGGTGACTGATGACGATGAACTGAAAATCGTTGGTGGAACGTCCCGCGCGCTTCAGCGCCGCCAGGACGGCTGGACCGCAATCCATCAGGAAGGTCGTTCCTCCCATTTCCACCAGATAACAGCTGGGCAGGCGGCCACCGCCACTGAACGCGTCACCGCAGCCGAGAATTGTCAGTCGCATCTCGTCCTCACCAGCTCCCCCTCTTTTCGCCATGCAGCCGGTCCGTTGAAACTCTTGCAACAATAGGGTTTATCTGCGGGAGCGTCTGCCCTCTTTTTGAGCTTGGCTTAATTTCGCTGTTTCACCGGTCTGGGAAAAAGGCAGAAGCACTAACCCAACAGGCTAGTCCTGGGCCAGCTCGTCCGATGTGATGCGCATCACAGTTTGTGATGAAATTTGCGCGAACGATGTTGGCAGGTGATGGTCCGGCGATGACTGCTCCAGTGCGCCGAACCGTCCATCCTTTACAACAGGCCGCGGCGACGGCGCTCCGCATCGTCCCAGGCGGTAAGCGCCTGGTAATCCGGCACGAAACCGAGCCCTTTGCGGGCGTCCGACGAAACCGCAGTCTGGGAGGTCACAACGTCGATGAGCGCCGGTGCGTTGTCAAGCGCGCGGCGCAGCGCTCCTCCCAGCTCCTCGGGCTTCTCCACGCGCTCGCCATAAGCGCCAAGCGCCCGCGCCATGCCGGCATAGTCGGAATGTCGCAAGGTGGTTCCGACGACGCGGCCACCATAATTGGTCTCCTGGTCGAACCGCTCGATGTTCCATGCCGCATTATTCGAGACGATGAACACCGCCTTGGCGCCGTGACGAACGGCGGTGTCGATCTCCATGGCATTGATGCCGAAAGCGCCGTCGCCGTTGATGGAGATAACTTGCCGGTCGGGAATGGCGAGCGCCGCTGCAACGGCATACGGTACCCCAACACCGAGACAGCCGAATGCGCCGGCATCCATATAGGTCTGCGCCTCGAGACCGACCCGCGCAAAGCTCAAGAGATCGCCGCCATCGGCGATGGCGATGAAATTCTTCTCCGCCACCTGCTTGATGGCATCGAAAATCGCGGTGGGGTGGACCTTGCCGTCCTCGCCGACCCCCGCCTGGCCTGAGTCACCGGAGCAGCGCTCGACATGCCTGCGCCTCAAGCCCTCGGTCCAACTCTTGTCGGTCGCGGGAGCGCGATTGCCGGCGGCTTCGACCATGGCGGCCAGCGCAAGGCTCGGCGTTGCCAGCATCTCCGGATCACCGCGACGATTATCGATCAGCTCGCCGGCGTTGTCGGCGAGGCGCAGAAAACGCGCGTTGGGAAACACTGCTGGCGAGCCATAGCCCATCTGGTAGTCGAGCTTGCGGCCGATTATGAGGACGATATCAGCCTCGGTCATCGCCGCGCCGCGCATGGCGCCGACGAAGGAGGGATGATCCGCTGGCACAAGACCCCGGCTCTCCTGCGTATCGAGATAAAGCGCCCCGCAAGCATCCAGCAGGCGGACGAGCTCGGTACTCGCACCGCGTGCGCCGCGTCCCGTCATGACCAGCGGACGCTTGGCGCTCCATAGCGCATCGACTGCCGCGGCGATCACGTCCGGGTTCGGCGCGATCCGGCGCGCTGTACGCGGCTGCATCCACTCCTCCAGCACCAGCTGCGGCGGCACCGCCGTCCGTAGCACGTCGGTGGGGATTTCGAGATAGACCGGTCCCGGCTCGCCGAGATCGCCGAACGCTCGCGACACGCCTTCGTCGAACTCGCGGATCACTTGGTCGGCGACGCGAAGGGTGCGCGCCTGGCGGCAGACCGGGCGCAGGATATCGACATGCGGAATGTCCTGGAGCGGCCCCATATTCGCCTGCGGACGCGAGGTGCACCCGCCAATCAGCAGCACTGGCATGCGCGCCAGCGAGGCGTTCGCCATGGCGGTTACCGTATTGGTGACGCCCGGTCCAGCGGTAACCATGGCAACGCCCAGCTCCCCCGTCAGCTCGGCATGGGCATGCGCCATATGGACCGCCGCGCCCTCGTCCCGGACATCGATGATGCGGATGCCCTGCCGGGCGATATGGTCCCAGATCGGCTGGATGTGGCCGCCCTGCAGACCAAAGATCCGATCAACGCCGCGGGCCTTGAGAAAGCGCGCGATCCACTCTGCGCAAGAGTTCGGGGTGCTGTTCAGGTCGATGACGGGTTGCGCCATGGGGTATTCCTCTTTCAAGCCGCGCCTTGGCGGCAGTTCTATGGTGATTGCTATTTGCCGCCGAGCTGCTGCCTCAGCACGCGGTGGAGAACCTTGCCGGTCGCGGTGCGCGGCATCTCGCTTTCGGCCATGAAGGTGAAAGAGCGCGGGCGCTTGTAGCCGGCGATCCGGTCCTTGCACCAGGCGGCGAGCTCAGTTTCCGTGGCGGTTTCGCCGTCATGCAGGACGATGACCGCATGCACCCGCTCGCCCCATTTCTCGTCGGGTAAGCCGATCACGGCGACATCCTTGACCTTGGGGAGGCCGCCGATCATCGCCTCGACCTCCGACGGGTAGACGTTCTCACCGCCGGAGATGATCATGTTTTTCTTGCGGTCGACCAGCCAGATGTAGCCGTCCTCGTCGCGCCGAGCCATGTCGCCGACGCTGCAATAATTGCCACGAAAGGCCTCGGCGGTTTTCTCGGGCAGCTTCCAATAGCCATCGAAAGTGTAGGGATTGCAGGAGAACAGCTCGCCCGGCTGACCGTCAGGCACCTCATTGCCGGCATCGTCCAGCATCTTAATCGGCGCCGAGCCGACGCATTCGCGCCCCACCGAACCGAGCTTGGTGAACTGCTCATCCGGATGCAGCATGGTCACCCAACCGGCTTCCGTCGAGCCATAGAGCTCGAACAGCCCGGAATTGGGGAACATCTCCATCACCGCGCGCTTGGTGTCGGGCCGGGCCGGGGCGGAGGAGATCATCAGCCGCGTGATTTTGGTGCGGTCGTAGCGCTCGCGCACCGCCTGGGAGAGCCCCAGCATCATGATGTAATGGGTCGGCACTAGCGAGGTGAAGGTCGCCCCGCTTTCAGACAGCGTCTTCAGGCAATGCTCCGGATCAAAGCTTGCGCGCGAATAGATGGTCGTCGCGCCGCCGCAGTAGTTGAACGAGCCGAAGAAATAGAGCGAGTTGGCATGGCACATCGGCATGACCAGAAGAGCGCTGTCCTGCCGCCTTATGCTGAGCTCGATCTCGGTGATCAGCGAGACCAGCGTATTGCCTTTATGGCTGCGGATCGCGCCTTTGGGATTGCCGGTCGTACCGGAGGTGTACATCAGCATCCATGGAGCGGTGTTCTTAACGACTGCGGCAGGTTCCTGATCGCTGGCCCGCGATAACAGGTCCTCATAGTCGCGATAGCCTGCGGGACAGGGCTTGGTGCCGAAATGAATGAAGTTCGCGGCAGGGCACGCGAGGTCGGCGCGCACCTCCTCGATGACGCCGCACAGCGCGTCCTGCACGATGAGGGCCGACACCTCGGCATTCTCGACGATATAGCGGACTTCCGGTCCGACGAGGCGGAAGTTGATAGGCACGGCGACGAGACCGGCCTTGGCCGTGGCGGCGTAGATTTCCGCCCATTCAACACAATTATAGGCCAGCACCCCAATGCGATCGCCATGCTCAAGGCCAAGGCCGAGCAAGGCGTTGGCGAGCCGGCAGGCGCGCTGGTTCCAGAGCCGGAACGATAAATCGCGCTCAAGATCGCGAACGCCGATCTTATCCGGCTGAAGACGGGCCTGCGCGGTCAGCACCTCTCCGAGGGTCAGCACGTCCTGAATCACTTTCGTCTCCTCCCAGGACCACGCGATCGGACGTTGCCCCTCGCGCTTCTTTCATTAAATTTTTGATTGGCTCGCCGGCACTGTCGGCAAGGGCGGCTGCGAGACGTTCGCTGGCGCGCCGGACGTGGGTGATGGCGCGCTGCTCGGCCGCCTCCGGATCGCCGCGAACGATCGCATCGAGGATGTCGCGGTGCTGATCCCAGATGGCCGGCGCGGGCTCGACGCGGCGAAGCACCTCGCGCATCACCCGCCGCAGATAGCGCCAGTGCAGTTCCGCAGCCTGGGCGATCAGCGGATTTCCGGACGCGGCATAGATGTAGGCGTGAAAATCGACATCGCTCTGTACCATCGCCGCGACGTCGCCTTCCCGGATAGCGGCGGTGCCGGCGGCGATCCGCTCCAGACCGCCGCGCTCGATTTCCGCAGCGATGGCCTTTGCTGAAGCGGCGAGTTCAGCCGCACGCCGTGCGGCGAGGCCATCGAGCGCAGCGCGGATTTCGTAGTGATTGCGCATGGCGGTGACATCGAGCGGCGCAACGAACAAACCACGGCGGCCAAGCTCCTGCACCAGCCCCTCGCCCCGCAGAAGCGCAAGCGCCTGCTGGATGGGCTGGCGGGATACTTTCAGCTTAGCAGCAAGCTGCTCCTGCACCAAATGCATGCCGGGCATGAGCGTGCCGTCGCAGATCGCATCGAGCAGCGCTTGATACACTTGGTCGGCGAGGCCGGGTTGGAGCGCTATAGGCTTCATTTACTGAACTCTGAATTCAGAGTTCAGTATTCCGACGTGAAAGGAGTGTCAAGACGTGAATTGTCACGCCCCACCTTAAAGCGAGTCCGAAGCGGGAGTGCCTCAGTTCAAATTCGGCTGGGTCAAGCACGGAAAGAGCGCAACGCGGAAGTAAGGCCGCTCGCGCCTCCTCGCCGACGAATGACGCTCCAGCTGGCGGCTTAGAGTCTGGAATCGTCACTGAGACGCTACCCGCCGCCGAAAACGCCAATTTTGTGAATTCGCCTCTCTCAGGCGAGATTGAGGCTCATGCCGCCGTCGACCATGATGCCTTCGCCGGTCGTATAGGCGCTGTCGTCGCTGGCGAGAAAAAGGGCCACCCTGGCGACCTCCTCCGGCGTGCCGAAGCGACGCAGCGGCATCTGCGCGATGAGCGCCTTGGCGAGGTGCGGGTTGTTGGTATAGCGGTCGGTCAGCGCCGTCGGAATGAAGCCGGGGCACATGTAATTGACGCGAATGCCGTAAGACGCCAGCTCAACCGCAAGGCTCCGTGAGAGGCCGGCAATCGCCGCCTTGGCGGTGGAATAGGCGGAGAGTTGCCGCGCATGCTGAGTCGCCATGATCGAGGACAGGTTGACCACGGACGCCCCGCCCGCCGCCTGTAAGAGCGGCAGCGCCGCGCGGGTCACGCGGATGGTGCCCCAAAGATGCGGGTTGAGCACCCGCTCCCAGTCGGCATCCTCCATATGGCGGAAGTCGGCGCGCAGCAGATTGCCGGCATTGTTGACCAGGATGTGCAGTTTGTCGTTTGAGCGCCGCACGGCCGCGATCATGGCATCGACATCGGCCTGCGCGGTAACATCGGCACGCATCGCCTCGGCCTTGCCGCCCGCCGCGGTGATCGCCGCAGCGCCGCCCTCCGCAGCCGCGCCGTCGATATCGCTCATGAACACGCGGGCACCTTCGGCCGCGAACAACTTGGCCATGGCGAGGCCGAGCCCGCCGCCCGCGCCGGTGATCAGCGCGATCTTTCCATCGAGACGCCCCAAACAAATCCCCTCTGCAGTCGAAAAGCCGGTTGGCGCAGATTTCGCATCAAAAGACGGAACGGTCAATCCGACCGGTGCCGTGGCTGGCATGTTCCCGCTATCATTATCGCCTATCATCGGCGACGCCAGTGCCGCACAAGCTGTTCTTTGATATGTGAGCCCATGAGCAAAATTATCAGCGTCAAAACCATCTACGATGCCTGGAGCAAATTCCTCATCGCCAAGATCCGCCTTCCCGACGGGAAGGTGATCGAGCGTCAGATCGAGGACCATGGCCGCGCCATTTCCGTGTTGCCTTACGACCCGGCGCGGCGATGCGCGGTGCTGATCCGGCAGTTCCGTGCGCCCGTCAATATGGCTGCGGAACGTAAGGACCTGCTCGAGACCATTGCGGGCATCGCGGATGAGGACGATCTCGCCGCAGCCGCGCGGCGGGAGGCCCTCGAAGAGGCGGGCCTCACCCTCACAGAGTTGGAGCATGTCGGCTGCTACTGGTCGATGCCCGGCATCTCCACGGAACGGATGGATCTCTTCCTTGCCGTCTACAACGAGGCCTCCCGCACGGGTGAAGGCGGCGGCCTCGCCGATGAGCATGAGGACATCACCATCATCGAAATGCCGCTCAGCGAGCTCGCAGCCCTGACCGACAGCGGCGGCGTTGAGGACATGAAGACGCTCGCCCTCGTGCAGACCCTGCGGCTGCGCCGGCCCGATCTGTTCACCTGAGGTGCTCCGGGCGGCTTTGCGCTATAAGATGAGCTGCCCGGCGCTTTCAAGCGCTGGAGGCGGACACGGAAAGCAAAGCCAGGCAAACGGGACGAAGCAGCCGATCATGACCCAAGGAACAGCGGCGGGACGCAAGCGCACCGGCGGGCATATCCTCATCGAGCAACTCGCAATTCACCGGGCGGAGATGGTGTTCGGCGTGCCGGGTGAGAGCTATCTCGAAGCGCTCGACGCCTTTCATGACATCGAGACCCCGCGTTTCATCATCTGCCGGCAGGAGGGCGGCGCGGCGATGATGGCCGATGCCTATGGCAAGCTGACCGGACGCCCTGGTATCGTCTTCGCCACCAGAGGCCCGGGCGCGACCAATGCCTCGGCCGGTGTGCATATCGCCTTTCAGGATTCAACGCCGATGATCCTGCTGATCGGCCAGGTTGGGCGCGACATGATCGAGCGCGAGGCGTTCCAGGAGATCGACTACCGGCGCATGTACGGCCAGATGGCCAAGTGGGTGGCGCAGATCGACGATGCGCGGCGAATTCCGGAGTTCATCTCCCGCGCCTTTTACACCGCGACGTCTGGCCGGCCCGGCCCGGTGGTGCTGTCTTTGCCGGAGGACATGCTGACCGACGAGGTCGAGACCCAGGACGCCCCGCCCTACAAGCCCATCGAGATCGGCCCGTCGCCGGAGGACATGGAGCGGCTGAATGCGCTGCTCGCGGCGGCAGCACGCCCGATAGCCATCGTCGGCGGGGGCGGATGGAGCGAGGGCGCGCGCACCGATTTTGAGGCTTTTGCAGCGGCTCACGCGCTGCCCGTGGCGGTGTCGTTTCGCTGCCAGGATTATTTCGATAATCGCCACCCCTGCTACGCGGGCCATGCCGGCGTTGCCACCAATCCGGCGCTCGCCGCGCGCATCAAGGATGCGGACCTGCTGCTCACCGTCGGTGCGCGACTGGGCGAGATGACCACCAGCGGTTATACGCTCATCGACATTCCGCGTCCGCGCCAGACGCTCGTGCATGTCTACCCCGATCCCGAGGAGATCGGCCGGGTGTATGCGCCCGAGCTCGGCATCGTTGCCTCATCGAGCGCATTCGCCAGGGCAGCGCGGCGCCTTCCCCCTGGTCATTCGGGCCGCGAGGCGGCGGTGAGCGAAGCGCGCGCGGCCTATGAAGCGCATTCGCGGCCGACGGTTTCGCCCGGCGATGTTCAGCTCTCCGACATCGTGCGCGCCTTGCGCGAGCGGCTGCCGGACGACGCCATTATCTGCAATGGCGCCGGCAATTACGCCGTCTGGGTGCATCGCTTCTGGGAGTATCGGATGTTCCGCACCCAGCTCGGCCCGACCTCGGGTTCCATGGGCTATGGCGTGCCGGCGGCCGTCGCGGCCAAGCTCAAATACCCCGAGCGCACCGTGGTCGCCTTTGCCGGCGATGGCTGTTATTTCATGACCGGCCAGGAATTCCTGACCGCTGTACAATACAGCGCGCCGATAATCGTCATCGTCTGCAACAATTCGATGTACGGCACCATCCGCATGCATCAGGAACGCCACCACCCGGCGCGCATTTCCGGCACCGATCTTGTCAATCCGGACTTTGCGGCGCTCGCCCGTGCATGCGGAGGCTTTGGCGCGACAGTTGAGCGTACCGAGGATTTCGCCGCCGCTTTCGATGAGGCGCAGGCCTCTGGCCTCTCGGCGGTCATCGAGCTGAAGATCGACCCCGAGGCTCTGACCCCCGCAGCTTCTCTTAGCGAAATCCGCCGCAGGGCAGTCGAGGCACGGGACCGCGATTGAGCGGTTTCAATCGCCCTCTCCCGCTTCCTAGTTTCTGTCGGCCTGGGGGAACCGCCTCCTGCGGCGGGACGTTTCCCGTCGCAAGGCAGTGTCCGGCACTGAAGAAGGCGGCAGGAGATGAGAACGCTGAGAATTGTTTTCGTAACGCTGGCCGTTGTTCTCGTCCTCGCCGTTGGTTTTATCGCCTACGCCTTCCACAGTGAAATCAGCCCGCTCTCTTCTCCCCCCGCCAATCTCGATCTGCAGCTCGTGAAGCGCGGCGCTGCGCTCGCAGCGATGGGGAATTGCAGCACATGCCATACTGAGCCTGGCGGCAAAGTTTTTGCCGGCGGGCGCGCCATACCGACCCCGTTCGGGACCATCCATGCAACCAACATCACGCCCGATCCCGAGACGGGCATCGGGCTCTGGCCGGAGGCGGCGTTCCAGCGCGCGATGCGTGAAGGCGTGGACCGGGAGGGCGAGCATCTTTATCCCGCATTCCCCTACGATCACTTCACCTTGGTCACCGACGAGGACAACAAGGCGCTCTACGCCTATCTCATGACCCGCGAGCCGGTGCGCAACAAGGCGCCGGCCAATGGTCTGAGCTTTCCCTTCAACATACGAATGGCGATTGCCGGCTGGAAAATGCTGTTCTTCCGCGAGGGCCCCTATCAGCCAAATCCAAACCATGACGGCGTCTGGAATCGCGGCGCTTATCTCACCGAAGGGCTGGCCCATTGCGGTGCATGTCATACGCCGCGCAATGCGCTTGGCGCGGAGGAGAAGGACAAGGCCTACGCCGGTGCACCGATAGAAGGCTGGTGGGCCTATGCGATCAACAAGGATGCGCCAGCTCCCGTACCCTGGACCGAGGAGACGCTTTCTGAGTTCCTGCGCCGCGGCTGGCATCAGGCGCATGGGCTCGCGCGTGGACCCATGAGCCCGGTCGTGGAGAATCTCGGCGCGGTGCCGGAGGACGAGGTGAAAGCTATCGCCAACTACATGGCGACCATTGCCGGTCCCTCGACCGCTGAACAGCAGCGTAGGGCCGACGCCCTGATCGCCCAGACCCGCAAGCCGACGCCTGCCGCTACATCGCCGAGCGCCGACATTCAGGCGATCCCTCTACCGGAGAGCGTGACTGGGGAAGGCGGCACGATCTATGTGGCGGCCTGCGCAAACTGCCATGAAAGCGGGCGGCCCTTGCCTTATGGCGGCCTGCCGCTCACACTCAGCACCGCACTGAACGGGCCGAACGCCTACAACATCATCAACGTGACACTCTACGGTCTTCCTGCCACACCTGGAGAAGGCAGCCCGATCATGCCCGGCTTCCATGGCAGCCTCACCAACGCGCAGATCGTCGAGTTGCTGCGCTATCTGCGCCGCAGCTTCACCGATAAGCCGCCCTGGAACGATCTGGAGAGAGACGTGGCGGACGCCCGCTCCGGTGCGCGAAGGCCGGTGCTCTATCCAGCGCCTGGAAGGCAGATGACGCCGGCCGACCCAACCCAGCGGGGCGTAGTATGGTGAAACTCAACGTCAACGGCCGCGAACACGACATCGACATCGAGCCAGATACGCCGCTCCTCTATGTGCTGCGCAACGACCTGAAGCTCAACGCGGCAAAGTTCGGCTGTGGGCTTGGGCAATGTGGCGCCTGCACGGTGCTGGTCGACGGCGAGCCGGTGTTCTCCTGCCTGACGCCGGTGCTCGTGCTGGAGGGCAAGCCGATCACTACGCTGGAAGGCCTTGGCACCGCAGAGCGTCCTGGGCCGCTGCAGCAGGCATTTATCGATGAGCAGGCCGCCCAATGCGGGTTCTGCATTCCGGGGATGATGATGCGGGCTCAGGCCTTGCTACAGAAAAATCCGCAAGCAAGCGATGCAGAAATCCGCGCTCATATGCAGCCGAATCTATGCCGCTGCGGCACGCAAATGCGCATTCTGCGTGCCGTGCATCGCGCTGCGAGAGCGATGCATCCCTCTGAGGTCTCGCGCAGTGAGCCGGCCAGTCGAGGCGGATCATGAGCGCGCCGTTGATCCTCTCGCGTCGCAGCGTGCTCGCCGGGAGCGGGGCGCTGGTGCTGAGCTTTGCCTCGAGCCGGCTATTTGGGCAGGAGGCTGCGCCGTCTCCAGCGCCGGAGCCCCAACCGGCACCTCCGCCGGCTAAACTTCCGGGCGATCTCGATAGCACGCGCCTCCTCGATGCCTGGATTCGCATCGACGCCAAAGGTGAGGTGACTGTTTTCACCGGCAAGGCTGAGCTCGGTCAGGGCGTTAAGACCGCGGTCCTGCAGGTCGCCGCCGAAGAGCTGAAGGTGCCCCTTCCCACGCTCAAACTGGTGACCGCTGATACGGTGCGCACGCCGAATGAGGGCTATACCGCCGGCAGCCAGTCCATGTCGAACAGCGCAACCGCCATTCGCCACGCGGCCGCCCAGGTCCGCGAGATTCTGATCGGCGAAGCGGCGCGGCGAGCAAATGTCCCCGCCGATCAGCTCAAGGCAGCTGATGGCGCGGTCGTTGCGCCGGATGGCCGGCGGTTTGGCTATGGCGAGCTGGTATCCGAGACGCTGATTCATGTCGAGGCGCAGCCACAGTCCAAGCTGACGCCGCCCGCTGAACATATGATCATCGGTAAGCCACAGCCTCGCGTCGATATCCCGGCCAAGGTGACGGGGGGCGAGGCCTATGTGCAGGACATGCGGCTTCCCGGCATGCTGCATGCCCGTGTCATCCGGCCGCCTAGCTACGGCGCAAAGCTGACGGCACTCGATAGCACGCCGGTTGAGGCGATACCCGGCTTGGTCAAAGTCGTGCGTGACGGTAGCTTCCTTGCCGTTGTCGCGGAACGCGAGTTCCAGGCCGTTAAGGCCATGCGCGCGCTGGCTGTCGGAGCGCAATGGGAGGAGACACCTTCTCTGCCGAGAGAGGCCGACCTTGCCTCGGTGCTGACCAATCTGCCCTCGCGCGATATGGTCATCCATGAGCATCGCGATCAGGGGGTGCAGAGCGCCCGGACGCTCGAGGCGACTTTCGTCAAGGGTTATCACATGCATGGCTCGATCGGGCCGTCCTGTGCCGTGGCGCTCATGGAAGGTGACGCCATGACGGTGTGGAGCCACACGCAGGGCGTTTACCCGGACCGCAAGGCGATTGCCGAGCTCTTGCGCATGCCGCTGGACAAGCTGCGCGTCATCCATGCCGAGGGATCAGGATGCTACGGCCATAACGGCGCCGACGATGCGGCGGCCGATGCTGCGCTGATAGCGCATGCGCTGCCAGGCCGACCGGTCCGCGTGCAGTGGACGCGCGAGCAGGAGCATGGATGGGAGCCCTACGGTCCGGCTATGGTGACGCGCGTGCGGGCCTCGCTGGACGAGGGCGGCAGGATCACGGACTGGGAGTATGGCGTATGGAGCAACTCCCATTCGACCCGCCCCGGGCCGGCGGGCGCACTGATTGCCGGGCGCACTGTCGGCGAGCCGTTTCCAGAACCCGAACCCGAGGTCATTCCACTGCCGGCGGGGGGCGGTGACCGCAATGCCATCCCGCTTTACCAGTTTCCGAGCGCCCGCATCACGCATCACTTCATCCCGAAAATGCCGCTGCGCGTCTCCGCTTCCCGCGCGCTCGGCGCCTATATGAATGTCTTCACCATTGAAAGCTTCATGGATGAGCTGGCTCTGGCAACCGGCGCCGACCCGGTGGAGTTCCGACTGACCTATGTGCAGGACCCGCGCGCGGGCGCCGTCATCAAAAAGGCGGCCGAGCGCTTCGGCTGGAAAAAGGGACAGCTGGCACCGCGCGGCCGCGGTTATGGTTTTGCCTTCGCCAGATACAAGAACTACGCGGCCTATTGCGCAGTCGCGGCAGAGGTCGAGGTGTCGTTCGAGAGCGGCCGCGCCCGGCTGGTGCGTGCGGTCAGCGCGGTGGATGCCGGTGAAATCATCAATCCGGATAGCCTGATCAATCAGGTCGAAGGCGCGATCCTGCAATCGGCAAGTTGGACACTGTTCGAGACGGTGCGCTTCACCGACCTGCGCATCACCTCGACCGACTGGTCGTCCTACCCCATCATGCGCTTCAACGCCGTGCCTGACAGCGTCGAAGTCGAGCTGATCGACCGCCCCGGCGAGCCCTATCTCGGTGCCGGCGAATGCAGCCAGGGGCCTGCTGCCGGCGCAATAGCCAACGCACTGGCCCATGCGACAGGGAGCCGCTTCCGGTCCCTCCCGATCACCCGCGAACGCGTCTTAGGCGCCATGGGCGCTTGATCGGCGGCCCATTTCCGTCTGGAACATGCCTCCCGCGCCTACGCGCCGGCCGGTATTTCCGGTGCGAAAAAGACTTGGCTTGCAACTTACCGCCGTCTTTTGCAGGATGGCCCCCTTCGCGAGGGGTGAGGGGCAGTCATGCAATGAATCCGGCCGGTTCTGGTCTGGAGTTGATCTCGTGGCAGGGATGGGGCGTGACGGGGTCGATTGCGGCCCTCCTCATTCTTCTGACGACGATTTTGCTCTGGCTTCTCCCTTTTCCTGCTGCCTCCATCCGCGCGCAGCTCACCGATCCCGCCGAGTGCGCGCAGCTGAGTGCAAGGCTCGGCGGCGCGTCGCTGTTCCAACGCTATCGGCTTGCCATACGGCGCTTCCAAGGCTGGCTGAACCAGTGGTTCGGCCCGGCCTGGAGCGTGCAGGCATTCGAGCGGTGCGTCGCGATCGCGTTTGTGTTCCCGGTCGCACTGTTCCTGGCCGCCTCGCTGCTCTATGGCTATAAAAATGGCCAGGTCAGCACGGCTGAGCTTGTCGTGTTTCTGGTGGTCGCGGCGGCGGTCGGCCTTTTGGTGCGCTGGCTGTTCCGGGTGATCTATTGGTCGGCACAGCGGGCCTGGTTCTCGATTGGCGGTGATTCCGAGCTGGCCGAGATCATCGCGAGGGTGCTGCTCGGGGCATTCGCGGTGGTGTTCGCCTTCGCTATCGCCTTTGCCGTGGCATCCAGTGTCGCAGGTGCATTCTCCGACCTTGGTACGGTGGCCTTCGCGATCCTGGGCGGCTTTGCCTTTGCACTAGCCTTTGCCGTCGCTTTCGCCATCGCCGGGGCCTGGGCCTTCGCCATCGCGGTGGTGCTGGTCGCCGGCGTTGCGCTGAGCATGGCGAAGCAGTTCGCCTTTTTCCTCTTGCTGTTCTTCGTCATCTTGCCGGTGCTGAACGCGCTGATGGATTGGGGATCCTGGGTGGCAACACGCTATCTGCTCGGCCCCATGGAAAAGGCGCCGGACGGCTTCCTGGGCGTGCTGATGGTATTGGTTCTGATCGTGCTCGACATCGCTGCGGCGTTGTTCTTCGTCGTTGCGCTCGCTGCCTTAATCCCCATTGGCCTTGAACTCGTGGACCTTCTCCTTTCCGTATTCGGGCGCGAGACGTTCGACTGGCGCGCGCTCGCCGCGCGCACCGTGCGCGCACCGTGGGATGAGGGGCTGTTCGTCACCGGCATGCTCTTGACGCCGCTGGCGCCTTCGATCGCCAGCATCACGCTCGGCCTTGCCGCCATTTTCGTGCCGCTAACGCCGGGAGCAAAGCGAGCTGCCGGCGAGATTGCAGAGAATGGCGATGTCGTGCCGGAGGAAGCCGAAGCGGAGCGGATCGCCGCAACGGTGCGCCGCTCGCGCTGGTGGTACCTGCCGTCCCTACTGATCGTGCTCGGAATATTTGCGGGACTTTCGGCTACGTTCTATGCAACCGCGACACCAGTCGGCCCATTTCTCCATGGGCTGGCGCTGTGCGCGACCGCCTGGGGCTATGGTAGCTGCCCCTGGCTATAGGTTGACCTGCTGCGAGGCGGCAAAGGCACAAGATCCAGGCGGATTGGGCATGGCTGCTGATTTCATTGTTAATGTCGACGTGCCGGACCTCGCCGCAGCGAAGAAATTCTATTGTGAGGGACTGGCCCTCTCGCCGGGGCGCAGATTTGCTGGCGTCGTCGAACTGGTGGGTGGGCCGGTGCCCATCTATCTGCTTGAAAAGAATGCCGGCACGGCTGCTTCTCCAACAGGCCATGCGCGCCGTATCTATCAGCGGCATTGGACGCCGGTTCATCTCGACTTCATCACGCACGACATAGATGCGGCGGTTGCGGATGCTGTTGCTGCGGGTGCAACCCTCGAACAGCCGCCCCGTCGCGAGGTCTGGGGTCGGATTGCTCTCCTCGCCGATCCGTTCGGCAATGGCTTCTGCCTGATCCAGTTTCATGCGCGCGGCTATGATGAAATTGCCGAAGCCGTGCCCCGTGAAGCCTACATGGTCTGATAATCCGGATTGTTCGCCAGGGGCTGCACATAGGGCGCCTTGTAGAAGATGTGTCCGCCGATCTGCTTGATGCGCCTGACCTCTCGCCGCCAGTCGGGGCGCACATATACGGCATGGTAATGCGTGGCGTCGGCGATATCGTTCAGATAGACCTTGCCGGAAATCACCTGCTTGGCGACGTCGAGGGCGGTCTCCCACTCCTTCTGCTCCTTCGGGGCGTCAGGGTGGCCGTCGCAGGCAAAAGAGAATTGGCAGGCGTTGCGGTTCCATTGCCCCTGATAGACAACACCGCAGATGGTATTCGGATAGAAATCGCTGCGCACCCGGGTCATGATGACTTGGCCGACCGCAATTTGGCCGCGGATCGATTCATCCCTGGCTTCAAAATAGACGGCGGTCGCCATGCAGCGCAGCTCGCGGGCGCGGAATTCCTTCTCGGTCAGGGCGCCGAAAATTCGGGGCGGCTCCTCCCCATCGCCGCCTTTCATGCTCGCCATGCTCACCAGATCGCTCCAGCCATATTTAACCGGGGCCGGTTTGCTCGCTGATGCTGTGGCTGAGGTGACGAAAGGATTTCGCACGGGCGGCCTGATGGCAAGCGGCGCTTTGCCCGCTGACTCAACCGGACCGGCGACGATGGCAGCGGTGATGCCCGAGGCGGCCGCAACGGTGCTCGGCTCGGGCGCCGCTTCGCTGGACGAGAGCGGCGGTGCGAGCAAGAACAGAGCAGCGCTTGCCCCTTCCGTTATCGGCTCGGGCTCCGGCATGATGAGCTTGGGCACCGACACCTCAGCGAGAGCGAGGCGGTCGGCCTTGGTGGGGCGGTTGACGTCCGGCGCCATCTCGGCTTCGCTTTGCGGGAGCGACGCGATCAGCGGCGTCATCGATGCGGCGAGTATTTGCGGCGGCTCGGTGGGCTCCTGGTTCGCGGTAGCACCTGCTGCGGCGACCTGCGAGATGACAGGAGAGAACCGGGCTAATACTACGCCGCGCAGAGCCGATGCAAGGCTTTCCGCGCGCGGCGCCAACGCCGAGCCGAGCCGAGCCAGCTCAGGCGCAAGCCCTCCGCGGCCGGACGACCACAGCAATTCATGAGAGAGACCGTAGTCCAGAAGCGCTGAAACTACGCCCAACAGGGAAATCGCGGTGCAAGCGATGAGCGCACGCCGCGTCCGACTTTCCGGGCGAAAACTCATGACCCCCACTACCCATTAACAATAGCCGCTCGCGATGCAAACGCGGATGGATGCCGGAAGCGGACACCTCATCCCAATGATGAAAGCGTAAAGAGGTAAAAACTTTCTTATGGCTGTGCCGGTTTGGACCGGTGATCATGGCGAATGTTGGCCGGCGCTCATCCCCGAGGCGGGACCGCGGCGATTGCACGATGTCCGCCCTACATCCGCACAGTTGCCATCCCGCGAAAGCGGGAATCCAGAAAATTCAAGTGTTTAGATAGGCTGGCGATGCTGTTGCGTACTGGATCCCGCCTCTGGGGGATGACGATTATGGCTGTGGCCATCTGAGCTGATCCTGCACCACAGGTGTTATGAAAGCAAAGCGGGTTGTTGATTACGGACCACCAACTGGCGCAAGTCACCGGACAGCGCAGGCGCTATTCTGCGCGCACTACCATGCAATCGATGGCGAGTGCCTTCATCTTTCCGCAGGCGGCCCTAGCTTCTACATCGGAGAACTGGCCGAACCGTGCCCGATAACGGGACTGGCCCTTGACCGTGCCTTCGACGGTCAGCTCGCCGTGACCGGCGACAACCGTCTTGGCCTTGTCGGCAACGGCCTGCAGCCAGGTTTTTGCGCCAGATACGCTGGCATACGAGCCGACCTGGATATGATATGGCCCGAGTGCAGCAGCCGGTGCGACATTGGCCGTGGTATCGCCTTCCTCCTGTGCCGCTTCGTCGTCGGCGCTTGCCTCCTCCTCCGCGGTGGCAAGCTCGGCCTGGGTCTCTGCGGCGGGGTCGGCGGCCGCATCGGCCTCAGCACGGCTCTTTTCGGCAACTGTATTCTGCGCAGCCTCGGCCTGTTCTGCCGCCGCTGTCGAGACAGGCGTGATGGTCGCTGCCGGGGAAGCGGCCTGGCGATCCGTCGCCAGCATCGCGGCCATGGCAACCGTAATCGCACGCTCAGACACGGACGGGTGGAAGGCCGGATTGCGCTCCGGCATCTCCAGGACCACACTCGCAACCGCTATTTCGGGCGCGGCGGGCTGCAGGCGCGCAGGCGCCTTCGCAATGAGGGCCCGATTGCCATCCACCGCCTTCGCCCAGCTTGCATTCAGAAGATTGCGCATCCGGCTATTGCGCTCGCCCGCAGAACGCCCGCCGAGCACCACAGCGACGAGATGCCGCTGGTCGCGGCGGGCGGAGGTCAGGAGGTTAAAGCCGGACGCCTGGGTAAAACCCGTCTTCAGCCCCTCCATGCCGCGATAGGTGAAAAGCAGGCCGTTATGGTTGCGGTGAGTCTCGCCGGAAAACGTAAATGCGCGTGTGCTGAAGACGCGCGAATAATCGGGGAAATCGGCCAGAATGTGCCGTCCCATCGTGATCAGGTCGCGGGCGGTAGTGTGCTGCTCCGTGTTGGGCAGACCCGAAGCGTTGCGGAAGGTGGTGTTCGTCATGCCGAGGGAGCGCGCCCTGGTGGTCATGATCCGAGCGAACTCCTCCTCAGAGCCCGCCAGGTTCTCCGCGACAACCACCGCGCAGTCATTTGCGGATTTGGTGACCAGCGCGTAGATCGTATCTTTGACCGAGATCGTCGAGCCGGGCTCCAGGCCAAGCTTCGAAGGCGCCTGCGCGGCGGCATTGGCGCTGACTTGGAGCTGCGTGTCCAATTTGATCCGCCCCGCCTTCAGCTGCTCGAATAGAAGATAGAGCGTCATCACCTTGGTGATCGAGGCCGGGTAACGGGGCTCGTCTGGGTTGCTCGAATAGAGGATTTTGCCGGTGTTGCCGTCGACCACCATGGCCGACTGCGGCGGCGCATAGCTGTAGCGGTGCCGTTTGGATTTCGCCTCAGCCGGGACGGCGATCAAACTGGACGCCAGCACGGCAAGCGCGATGAATTTCGCCGGCTGACCTATGAGCGCACTCCACGGCTTTTGGCGGCGGCTGCGCACGAGCATATCCGCAGAAGCGATCATGAAACTCCCGATCCGGGCCCGTGGTGAATCATTCAAATTCCGACGTTAGAGGCACAGACTTAGCAAATTGTTAATCGATGGCTTTTCCTGGGAACTTACGTGAGTCGTGGGCAGGCTTGAAAAATGCTTTGCCAGGCATAATTTGGTTAATGGCGAGTTCCACCTCACCACGCGCGACCCGGCTCCCAGCTATTGACGAATTTTGTAGCCCAGCATTGCGGAGAATTTTCGGCTTATTTTTTTGAAGAGCAGGCGATGGGAACGCCACTGTTGCACAAGAGTTGTGGATCGAAAGACTGTCTCACTCACCGGCGGCCTGTTCACAGGAATGTCCATTCCCGCCGCTAAACTGAGGCCACGCACCATCGTCCTTGATTGATATTCTCAGTCTTTTTTGACGAAGGTGGACTAGCATGCTTAGACCGGCATAGCATGGCGAGGGGTCAGGTTGGAGAACGGTCGGTGCAGTGTTGCCGTCACTCGCAAGCATGTTATGGTTTTGGAGTGCAGGGGCTGCGCCGAGCATTGAAAGTGAGTGCCAGCCGGCCTACTCTCCGAAGGGGCAAACGCTAGTTCAGTTTGGCAACATCGGTCATGGTCGGGGATAGATACGGGGCTGAGGCGAGGGAAGGCAGACGGCGGGGAGCCGCCGGCATCATGGTCGTGACCATGGCCAAAGGCGACCGCCAGACGGATGAGGATGTGCGCGGTGGCATTGTCACCAAGCCGGAATCCAAGACCAAAAAACCGAGCCTCTATAAAGTTTTGCTCCTCAACGACGATTACACCCCCATGGATTTCGTCGTTTACGTCTTGGAGCGCTTTTTCAACAAGCCGCATGAGGAAGCCAATCGCATCATGTGGCACGTCCATCAGAAGGGGGTCGGCATCTGTGGGGTTTACACCTACGAGGTAGCCGAAACGAAAGTGGCGCAGGTGATGAATTTCGCCCGCCAGCATCAGCATCCACTACAGTGCACTATGGAGAAGGAGTAGGACGCCCCGTGCCATCGTTCTCGTCCCACTTGGAAGAAAGCCTTCATCGCGCGCTCGAATATGCCAACGAGCGCTCTCATGAATACGCAACGCTAGAACATCTGTTGCTTTCGCTGGTCGACGACCGTGACGCAGCAGCGGTCATGCGCGCCTGCAACGTCGATCTCGATTTGTTGCGCGGCAAGTTGATTGACTATCTCGACAACGACCTCGACAATCTCGTCGTGGACCAGCAGAGCGAGGCGCAGCCGACTGCCGGCTTCCAGCGCGTCATTCATCGCGCCGTGGTCCATGTGCAGTCTTCCGGTCGCGAGGAAGTGACCGGCGCCAACGTGCTCGTCGCCATTTTCGCCGAGCGTGAGAGTCATGCGGCATATTTCCTGCAAGAGCAGGAGATGACGCGGTTCGATGCGGTCAACTATATTTCCCACGGCATCGCTAAGCGGCCCGGTATGTCCGAGCCGCGCGTCGTCAGGGGTGTGGATGAGGACGCCGCCACGGTGGAATCGGGTGACGAGAAGAAGCGAGCCGGCGACGCGCTCGAAGTGTATTGTATCAATCTCAACGAAAAGGCACGGGACGGCCGCATTGATCCGCTAATCGGGCGCGGCAAGGAAATCGACCGCACCATCCAGGTGCTGTGCCGCCGGCAGAAGAACAACCCGCTGTTCGTTGGTGATCCCGGTGTTGGCAAAACTGCCATCGCTGAAGGTCTCGCGCGCAAGATCGTGCGCGGCGAGGTGCCGGACGTGCTTGCGAACGCAACCATCTTCCAGCTCGACATGGGCGCCCTGCTGGCCGGTACCCGCTATCGCGGCGATTTCGAGGAGCGGCTCAAGGCCGTGATGCGCGAGATCGAGAACTACCCGGGCGCCATCATGTTCATCGACGAGATCCACACGGTGATCGGCGCGGGCGCGACCTCGGGCGGGGCGATGGATGCCTCCAATCTGCTCAAGCCTGCCCTCCAATCGGGCACGCTGCGCTGCGTCGGGTCGACCACTTATAAGGAATACCGCCAGCATTTCGAGAAGGACCGGGCGCTGGTCCGGCGCTTCCAGAAGATCGACGTCGCCGAGCCGACCGTGCCGGACGCGGTGGAGATCCTGAAGGGCCTCAAGCCCTATTTCGAGGACTTCCATAAGGTCCGCTATACGCAGCAGGCGATCAAGGCGGCGGTCGAGCTGTCGGCCAAATACATCAATGACAGGAAACTACCGGACAAGGCGATCGACGTGATCGACGAGACCGGCGCCTCGCAGATGCTGCTGCCGACCTCCAAGCGCAAGAAAGTCATCGGGCTGCGCGAGGTGGAGACCACCGTCGCCACTATGGCGCGGATTCCGCCGAAGAGCGTGTCGAAATCCGACAGCGAGCTGCTGCGGAATCTGGAAGCCGACTTGAAGCGCGTGGTGTTCGGCCAGGATCAGGCCATCACCGCCCTTGCTTCCGCCATCAAGCTGGCCCGCGCGGGCTTGCGCGAGCCGGAGAAGCCGATCGGCTCCTACCTGTTCTCAGGGCCCACCGGCGTCGGCAAGACCGAGGTCGCGCGCCAGCTCGCCAGGGTGCTCGGGGTCGAGATCCTGCGCTTCGACATGTCGGAGTATATGGAGCGGCATACGGTGTCCCGCCTGATCGGCGCGCCGCCCGGCTATGTCGGTTTCGACCAGGGCGGGCTCCTCACCGACGGCGTCGACCAGCATCCGCATTGCGTGCTGCTGCTCGACGAAATCGAGAAGGCGCATCCGGACCTGTTCAACGTGCTCCTGCAGGTGATGGACCACGGCAAGCTGACCGACCATAACGGCAAGCAGGTGGACTTCCGCAACGTCATCTTGATCATGACGACCAACGCGGGCGCCGCCGATCTTGCCAGGGCCGCCATCGGCTTCAACCGCTCCAAGCGGGAGGGCGACGACCAGGACGCCATCAAGCGCCTGTTCACGCCGGAATTCCGCAACCGCCTGGATGCAACAATTGCCTTCCAGAATTTGCCGCGCGATGTGATCGCCAAAGTCGTCGAGAAGTTCGTGTTCCAGCTGGAAGCCCAACTCGCCGACCGCAATGTCACTATCGAGCTCAGCGAAGAGGCGTCCGCCTGGCTGATCGAGCATGGCTATGACGAGAGCTTCGGTGCCCGCCCGATGGCTCGCGTGATCCAGGACAACATCAAGAAGCCGCTGGCTGAAGAGCTGCTGTTCGGTAAGCTGGAAGGCGGCGGCACGGTCCGCGTGATCGTCAAGGAACTGCCGAATGGCACGACCGGCCTCGATTTCGAGATCGTCGAGGCGGCGACAAAAAAGCCAGCCGACCCCGATGCCGAGCCGGAAGACAGCGAAGAGGAAGAAGTCGAAGAAATTGCCGCTGCCAAATCGGGCAAGCGCGGCAAGTCCGGGGGCAACGCGCCGCGCCGGCTGAGAAAGCCGGACGACGACGGCCCGGATGAGGCCGGCGGCGGCGGTGGCTCGCGCACCAGCCTCGTTCCGAAAGTGCCGCTCGTCTAAAGGCACCGGAAGAGAGCAGAAACGATCAAGCGCCGGTCGGCTGGTATACAGCTGGCCGGCGCTTCGCGCTGAAGTCGGCCAATCACTCGAGCTGGCGATTACAGCGTGATGAGATTGATGCGCTCGCCTGCGGCATGGCCCCTCCCTCTCCCAGGGGGGTGAGGAGGCCCTGATCGATCCAATAATGCGAGCGGCATGAGAAATTCCAATTGCCAACAGACGGGTAAGTGACACTTGACCGGCATGTTCGGTCAGCCGCCATTTGGCTGGATTAAGCGGTGTCACCACTTCGAGACCGCAGCCGCAACAGCAAAGGTCTGACGCTGTGGCGCGTCGGGGCTAGGACCGGCCCCCCTGGTGCGGCTCACCCAGTAGGTCGCGACGGCTTATTTGGTGACAGCTCAATAGCCCGTATGTATGTTTGGTGCAGCTCTGCACCAGTGCTGTTCGACTTGCCGAACTTGCGAGGTGTTCATGATGTTCGCTTGGCGCGTGATTTTGGCAATAGCTTTTCTGGGGATAGCGTCCATCTGCGCATCCGCGGTCGAAGTGGAGGAGGTTCCAGGGGGACGGCGCGTCGCCTTGAGCGGCTATGATCCCGTCGCCTATTTCGACGGCGGCCAGCCAGCTAAGGGTTCACGTGAGTTCTGGTTCGCTTTCGACGACGTCGTCTATCTTTTCCGTTCGGCGCAGCATCGGGACACGTTCGCCGCCGATCCGGAGCGGTTCGCGCCGCAATATGACGGCTATTGCGCCGGTGGGATCTCGAAGGGTTACAAGACCGAGCCCGACCCGGAGGCATGGCTGATCGCGAACGGCAAACTGTTCGTCTTCCAGTTCAAGGATCGCGTTGCGATGTTCCAGAAGAAGATCGACGAGATCGCCGCCAAGGCGAATGAGAACTGGAGTTCGCTGAAAAGCCAGTAAGTGCCCGCCGTCAGAAGCCGGCTTTGCTCAGGGCATTGCTCAACCGGTCGCGATATTTTGCATCCTTGAACAAGGAGCCGAAGCGAGCGACGTCGAAGAACGGATTGAGCTTGCGAACCTCTGCCACGGCCGATCGCGCATCGGCTTCGCGCTCGCTCTCGGCGTAGGCCGCAGCCAGCATCGCATAGATGAACGGGTTCTCCTCCCGGCGATTGGTAACGCGCTCGAGCACGCGAATGGCATCCCCGGTCTTGCCGGCCATGAAATAGGCCGCGCCAAGGCTGAAGAGGTCTTCGGCCGAAAGCCGGGGATCGATGCCCGTCGCGATGTCAAGTGCCTTGATCGCTCCCGCAACATCGCCGTTCCACAGCAGCGCGTCGCCCAGTCCGGCGTAGCTGTCCGGCTCGCTGGGGTTCAATGCGACGGCCCGGGTCAACACGCTCACGGCGCGTTCGTATTCTCCCATTCTTGCATAGGTCCTCCCCAGCAGCACATGGGCAGCCGGATTGAACTCGTCGAGCGATATCGCTTTGCGGGCAAGGTCATCGGCGCGCTGCAGGGCGGCTTTCGCATCGCCTGTCCAGCCAAGAGCGACCGCGCTCAGATCGATGCGCCCCAGGCCTACATAAGCTGCCGCGTTTTGCGCGTCCAATGCGATGGCCCGCTCGAACATCGTGCGCGCCTGGGAATAGGCGGTTCGGTTCAAACGCGTGAGGAGGTCACGGCCGCGCAGGACGAAATCGTATGCCTCCATGCTGCCCGGCGGGGTGCTGGCGGCGCGGCTCTGTTCCAGTTTCGAGAGCTTCACGGAGAGCGCGCCGGCAATTCGCACGATGATGTCGTCCTGGATCGCGAAAAGACCGGTCGGCGATGCATCGTAGGATTCGGACCAGAGCAGGATGCCGCGCGGCAGATCGGTCAGGCGGGTGGTGATCCGAATCCTATCCGCCGATCGCCGGATACTGCCCTCCACGAGATAGCGAACGTTCAACTGGCGCTGGATGTCCTCGGCACTGAGGCCAGCGCTGCGGAACCGCGATACGACCTTGGGCGAAGCAACAGCGAGATCGGGAAAGCGGCCAAGCGCTGATGCCAGGTCTTCGCTGATGCCGGTCGAGAAATAGTCGTCCGCGGCCTCCCCCAATGTTGCGAACGGCAGCACGGCGATCGAGAGACGGCTTTGCACGGGGCGTCCGATGACCGAACCGTCGCCGGGCTGCTGAACCGCCGGTTGGCTCAGCATCCACCAGACGCCGCTAGCGACCAGGAGCGCAGCGACAAAACCCGCGCCGACGACAGTGCGGCGTTCGCCGAACCGTATCCCGACCTGCGCCCGCTGATCCGGCGGCGGTGCCGATCCCACACGGCCGACTTGGGCTGGGGATGGGGATGGGATGTCATCGCTTTCGATGACAGCAGGCCTGAATATGTAGCCCCGCTTGGCTACGGTCTCGACCATGGTCTGCCCGTCGTCACCAAGGGCCTGACGAACTTCCTTGATGCATTGGACCAGCGAATTGTCGGTGACGACGACATTGGCCCAGACATTCTCGAACAGCTCATCCTTGGTGATGAGCCGTCCGTGACTCCGCACGAGATGCAGAAGCACGTCGAAGGATTTCGGCCGCAGCGGCACCTGTACCCCGTCGCGCCGCAAGCAGGCGGAGCATGCATCGACGACAAAGCCATCGAAATGATAGCAGCCCGAGCCCTTCATGGTGCCAAGTGCTCGCTCAATTCCGGGATCTTACCAAATTTCATGACAATTTCATCAGCCCTTCACGACGCCGCTGACGCTGATCGGCAACAAGCCTCCATCGGACCTGCCAGGGTCCACGAAACTGGAGGAACCATGATGATCAAGCTCCCTGGGGCAGTGCTCGGAATAGCCCTCGTGCTGCCGGCTGCTCCGGCGGCACACGCCGACAGCGTGACGGACTGGAATCAGACCGCCATCCGTTCGACCGAGATCGCCGGCGCCCCTGTGCCGGTTCAGACCCGCGTCATGGCTATCGTTCATGCGGCGATGTTCGATGCCGTCAATGCCATCGAACGCAAATACACGGCCTATGCGGTTGATGTGACCGCGCCAGCCGGTGCTTCAGCCGAAGTCGCCGCAGCGGCCGCGGCGCACGGTGTGCTGGAGCGGCTATATCCGCAGCAAAAGGGGTTTCTCGATGCTGCTCTTGCCACGTCGCTCACGCGCATTCCTGAAGACGCCGCGCGTGCTGACGGATTGAAGCTTGGAGAGGAGGTCGCCTCGAAGACATTTACCCTTCGCAAGGAAGACGGCTCAGCGGTCCCGCAATCCTATACGTTCGCGACCGGTGCGGGCGTCTATCAAGCGACGCCACCGATGAACGCCAGTCCGGTATTGCCCCATTGGCGCAATCTGAAGCCCTTCGTGATTACCAGTGCAAAGCAGTTTGCATTCGCTGGCCCCCCTGCCCCCAATAGCGCCGCCTTCGCCAGGGACTTCAACGAGGTCAAGCGCCTTGGATCGAGGGATGCCTCGGAGCGCACAAGCGAGCAGACGGCCATCGCCATTCACTGGGCCGGTTCGGAGGTGACGCCGCTGAATGTGGTGGCACGTGCGGCCGCGGCGGCCAAAGGCTTCAGTCTTGTCGAAAATGCGCGGCTCTTCGCATTGATGAATATGGCCATGGCCGATGCGCTCATCGCCGGATTTGAAGCGAAGTACACGTTCAACTCCTGGCGTCCGATCACTGCGATCCGCAATGCGGGCCTGGCCAGGAATGCCGAGATTGCCGCAGATCCCAACTGGGAACCCTTGCTTGTGACGCCGCCACATCCGGAATATCCGTCGGCTCATTGCCTCGGCGCTGGTGCGGCGGTCGCGGTCCTGCAGCACACGTTCGGCGGCGACAGGCTGGCCACGAGCTACGTCTATCCTCCGCTTGGCGTGCTGCGGCGTTGGGAGAGTTTCTCGCAGATCGAAAAAGAGGTTGAGAACGCCCGCGTATGGGCGGGCATCCACTACCGCACGGCAGTCGAGCATGGCACGCAGATTGGCCGCCAAATCGGCGAATTTGCAATCAAGACGCAGATGCGATCCACGACAAACTGAACCTCGAGGCCCGTGCGCACCGCGGGCCTCACCTTTCTAAGCGGGTCCCTCCAGCGGTAACCACCCAGGCAGCCAGTATCGGCACTGTATCGCTAATTTGACGCTGCCCTGGCTTACGACAGCGCCAATGTCGCCTTTGCGTTATGAACCACCACAAGCGCGACTTCCGCTTCGAGAAGCGGGCCGTCATGCTGGCGGCGAGCTTGGACGGCCGGTCCTCCTCGCGAAGCGACGCTCCAGCTCATACGCTGATCATCGGCAAGGCGGTGTTTACGAACATAACGCGGAGCGGAATTAGACCGCAACTACGTCAGAGTCCGGCGACAGCAGGTGCGGCGAGGGCGTCTGTACCAGACGAGCCGGGTTCGCGGCGCCCAAAGGTCACCTGGCGCGCAAGGCCAGAGTAGCGCATCCGCGTTCTTTCGAATTATTCCAGTCTTCGCAAGGGAGTGGAAGTGCGTTTGGCGTAAGACTTCTACGTTGTCTAGCGTTCACCAGACCGGTAAGCCATGCGTCTCCAGCTTTCGCACCTCGCCGCCATCCTAATGGTCATCAATGCTGCCGTCTTTTCCGCTAGCGCGGCGGAGCTGTCCTTCACACCCAGATTCTCCTTCGGCAAGAGCGGTGACGGTCCAGGGGAGTTCCGCTATCCGGAGGACTTCGCTTTTTCGCCAGACGGCAAGCTCTACGTTACGGACGCCTCGCACGCGTTCGTCCAGATTTTCGAGCCTGACACAGGCAAATTCGTTACCCGCTTCGGCGGCAAGACCGACAGCGACGCGGGGCTTGTCAAGCCCGAGGGCATCGCCATTGCGCCGAACGGCGACATCTTCATTGCCGATTACGATACGGGGTTCATCAAGCGGTACGACGCCAAACTCGAGTGGAAGCAGAGCTTCTCCGAATATGGCTCCGGCCCCGGACAGAACATCCACGCCGAATTCATGTCGATCCACGATGGCCGCCTCTATATGGCGGAGGCCGGCAACCACAGGGTTAACGTCTTCGATCTGTCGGGCACATTCCTGTTTTCGTTCGGGGGCCAGGGCAAGGAAGAGCGCAAGCTGAACAATCCTGAATGCGCCAAGGTGAATTCGGCTGGAGAGGTGTACGTTGCCGACCTCAAGAATGACCGCATTCAGGTGTTCGACAAGGACGGTAAGTTCCTGCGTGCCTTCGGCCAGACCGGCAGCGGCAGGGGGGAGTTCAAGGCGCCCGCCGGCATCGCGTTCGATGCGCATGACAATGTCTATATCAGCGAGATCGGCAACAGCCGGGTGCAGGTGTTCCGTCCGAACGGCAGTTTCCTCGCCACCTTCGGCGAGGCCGGCGAAGGGGAGGGCCAGCTCCACAATGTCCATGGCATCGCCGTTGACCGCAAAAGTGGTCTCGTTTATGTCGCCGACAGCGACAATCATCGCGTCCAGGTGTTTGGCCCGAGCGATCCCGAAGCCCTTGAGCCCCAGCGCACGAACTGAAGAACCAACGTGCGCATCCGATCCCCCCGACGCTGGATGAAACTGTTCCGCAGGCTTCTTGGCCGGCGCATGCGCTACAAGATGCTCGTCGCGGCCATGGCGGTCGTGGCGATCATCGGCGCGCTCGGCGCGCTCGGCTTTCACTACATCACCGCGGTTGCGCGCAGTGTGAGCATCACCACCGAGCGCACCTCGCCGCTCCTCGCACGGGCACTCACTGCCTCCGAGGCAACACGTCGCCTTGTGGACCTGGGGCGGGACACCGAGCGCGTCTGCGCGATCGAAACAAGGAGTGCCGAGGGCAATACCAGCCCGCTCTGGCGCGCCGAGTTTGACGCCATCGACCAATTGCGGAAGGTAGCCCGCGAGGCAGGCCTCGAAACTCATGCCGAGCGGCTCGGGGATGCGAGCAGGGCGCTCTTCGAGACCTTGTCTTCGATCAGCAGTCTCTGCCGTGAAAGCCGGCAGGCCACGACCGGCCAAAAGGCGAAGGAGGAGGAGACCCTTCAGGGGCTCAATTCACTCTCCGCCGCCATCAGCGGGCTGGCGCTCACCCTCGACGGCGACATGACGGTGAACGAGGAGCACGCCAAAGTCGCGCTCCAAGTGCAGGAAACCGATCAGGCCGATATTCAAAATCTGCTGTCGCGCACGCTCCTCGACACCTGGCCGATGCTGCGCAGCCTCTACAAGCTGCGCGAATATATCGTGCGGCTGAAGGACAGCGTCAGCACGCATGCGGGCGTGGAGCAGTTTGCCGATCTCGATAACGAGGCAAAGCACCGCACCGAGATCCTCAGTGCGATACGGGCGCTGATACAACGCATCTCACCGCGCCTGCGCGCCTCCGGCCGAAGTGCGCAGGCTGCCGAGCTCAACACGTTCCTCACGAGCCTTAACAGCAACATCAAGGGCACCGCCGGCGTCGAGGGGATGCGGCGCTTACTCCTCGATCTACATGGCCGCGCCGAAGAGTCGGAGGAGGGGCTCATGCGCGTCGAGGAACGGCTCTCCACCGAGATGCGCCGGCTAGAGCAGGAGGCGCGCGCCCTCGATGCGGGCGCTCAATCACGCATGCACGAGACCATCCGCGAGGCGATGCTGGTGATCGGCATCGTCGCAGGGCTTGCCGCGCTCGGCACGTTCTTTGGGGCGGTGCGTTTGGCCTACCGCCTCACTGGCCCGATCGAGGCGCTGACGCAATACACCCGCGCTCTGCGCAAGAGCACGAATACCGACCAGCCCGTGTCACGCGAGCTGGTCGCGCGGCACGACGAGATTGGCAGGCTCGCCTTTTCCTTCAACGATCTCCTCGCCGCACTCTCCGAAGCACGTCGGCGGCTGCTCGAGGAATCGCGCGCCGAGATCAAGGTGCAGTTCGAGCGTCTTAAGGCCGCCATTGAAGGCATGCCGCAGGGCGTGTATCTGCTCGGTCCCGACCGGCGCCTCCTTCTCAGCAACGCCCATTTTGCCGAACTCTATAATCTCGAGCGCGGACAGGTTGAAGTCGGCCTTCACAGCGACGACATCGCCGAAGCCTGCCGCAATGGCACAGGGATCCGCACTGAGGTCGTCGAGCCGCTGCCTGGCCGAAACGGCGAGACCGGGATGAGCCAGAGCATCCGCACTCTGCAGGACGGCCGGATCATTGCCGTCACCACCGCGCCGACATCCGAAGGCGGCGAGGTCGTGGTGCACGAGGACATCAGCGAACGCCGCCGCGCCGAGGCCAGGATCGCGCATATGGCGCACCACGACGCGCTCACCGGCCTGGCTAACCGCGTGTTGTTCCGCGAGCAGACCAACGCCTCGCTCCGCAATCTGCGCAAGGGCGAGACCATGGCGGTGCTCTACATGGATCTTGACCACTTCAAGTCGGTGAATGACACGCTCGGTCACCCGGTTGGTGACCGCCTGCTGGTCATGGCGGCAAAGCGCCTCTGCACCGTCTTGCGAGAGGGAGACCATGTCGCCCGTCTCAGCGGCGACGAGTTCGCCCTGGTGCTGAATGAAAATCCGGCGCTCGCGGAGGTAGGAAAACTCGCCGACCGCATCATCGAGAGCGTCAGTCAGCTCTATGATATCGACGGGCAGCAGGTGGTGATCGGGGCCTCCATCGGCATCGCTATGGCCGTGGGCGGCGACGACGCCGACGCAGACCGGCTGATGAAGAATGCCGACATGGCGCTCTACCGCGCGAAGAAGGACGGGCGCAACACCTTCTGCTTCTTTGAAACCGAGATGGACGCCCGGATGCAGGAGCGGCGCACTCTGGAGCTGGCGCTGCGCAAGGCGATCGCCGCCGAAGGCCTCCAAGTTCATTACCAGCCCGTCATCAACCTTAGTACTAACCAGGTGGAAGAATTCGAGGCGCTGCTGCGCTGGCCGGACAGCATGCGCGGTCTGATCTCGCCGGAGGTGTTCATCCCGCTCGCTGAGGAGACGGGGCTCATCAACGAAATCAGCTCCTGGGTGCTGAAACAGGCGTGCCGCGACGCTGCCACCTGGCCGAGCCATATCCGTGTGGCGGTGAACATCTCACCGCTCCAGTTCCGTACGCGCACGCTGGTGCTCAACGTAATCTCGGCTCTAGAAGCTTCGGGCCTGTCGCCCGATCGTCTCGAGCTGGAGATCACAGAGGGCGTGCTTTTGCACGACACCCAGTCGACACTTCAGATCCTCAAGCAGCTTCAGGGCCTTGGCGTGCACATCGCCATGGACGATTTCGGCACCGGCTATTCCAGTCTCAGCTATCTGCGCAAGTTCAACTTCAACAAGGTCAAGATCGATCGGAGCTTCGTGAAGAGCCTCGACAGCAGCAAGGACAGCCGCGCCATCATTCGCGCGGTCTCGGGTCTATGCTCGACCTTGGGAATCGATGTCACCGCAGAAGGCGTTGAGACCGAATCCCAGCTCCACACATTGCGCGAGGAGGGCTGCACCCAGGTCCAGGGGTATCTGCTCGGCCGTCCCGGGCCCGTCTCGACCGTCGCGCACTATTTCGGCCGCGACGACACAGAAGTCGGGAAGCGTAAGGCATAGGGCTCGTGCAGCGCACTCCGCGAAGCGTGCGTTCAAAGCCTAAACTCAGACATGAAGCCTACTCCGCGACCTTAGAACGCCACCGCGCGGCGAGCCTCTGGCAGTCGCTGTAGCGGGTTCGCCTCCTCCGCTTCGGGCCAACATGGGACGAACGGCGTCAGTCGCATTAAGTCAATTGTAGGTTGCTCCGGCATATGTATGAGGAGGAGCCTTACGCATGCACTCGGGTTCGATCGTTAAGCTTTCTACCAGAAAAGCGCGCCGCGCCGTTTTCGCGGCGCTTCTCGGCGTTGTCGTTGTCGCCGCCTGCTTCCTTACAGAGCGCTTCGCTTTTGAGGAAAAATTCAACACTGCGTCGCTACGCTTGCTGCGCGCTCAGTTGGCTGTCGATCAGATTCAACTCGCCGATGAACGGCTGACGATGTCCGCCAACATGGCCGCCGCAACCGGCGATGAAGCGTGGATCAGGCGATATGATCAGAACATCCCCCTGCTCAAGACTGCCATCGCTGACGCCTTGATCATCGCGCCCCCGGCCGAAACGGCTCACTTCGACCTGGCAATCCGGGCTTCCCACGATCGTCTGCTCGAGCTCGAACGTGAGGCCCTCATAAAAGTCCGTGCTGGCGACTTGCGGGACGCCAGGGATCTCCTCCGCGGCGATGAATATACGATGCACAAGAAGATCCTTCAGGAGGGTACGGCACGTTTAATCGTTGCCATTATTGCCGCTATGAAGGCCGATTTCGCCGCGGTCAAGCAGCGCGCATTCATGCTTGCCGTCGGTTTGCTGATGGCTTCTTTCGTCGGCGGGTTCATCCTATGGCGGCACTTCAACGCCAGCTTGATGAAATCCGAAACAACTTTCCTCGAGACTGAAGGACAGATCAGGCGCTTGGCCATGAGCGACCTTCTAACCGGCCTCGCCAACCGAACATTCATGCGGCATGCGTTGCAGACGGCTATGGAGCGCGCTGCCAACCGCAAGACAAAGCTGGCCGTGCTGATGATCGACCTCGATCGCTTCAAGCCGATCAACGATAAGCATGGCCATCTTGTCGGCGATCTCGTGCTGAAAACTGCTGCGACACGGCTCGCCGGCGCAATGCGCGAGGGGGATCTGTGCTCTCGTTACGGCGGCGACGAGTTCGTGGCAGTCATTGAATACGACGCGGATGACGAGATCCCAAGGTGGCTGGCCAGCCGTGTCATCGAGGCGCTTTCCTCTCCCATGACCATTGACGGAATGACGCTTCACGTTGGTGCCAGCGTCGGCTTCGCCATTTATCCGACGCATGCGACGGAGGAGGATGACCTTATCCGTAAGGCGGATTTAGCCCTATATCGGGTGAAGCTGAGTGGCCGCGGGCAGCTGCGCGCCTTTGACTCCAGCCTCGAAATCGATAGCGATGCGCGCGCGGACCTGGAACAGCGGCTGCGACACGGCATTCGGAGCGGCGAGATCGTTCCGTATTTTCAGCCCCTCATCGAGCTCGCAACCGGCCGTCTGCGTGGATTCGAAGTTCTCAGCCGCTGGCAGCATCCCTCTCGGGGTCTTCTGATGCCGGACCAGTTCATCGGGCTCGCGGAGGAGACAGGACAGATCACGGACCTGACTATCGCTCTAATCCGCCAAGCTTGCCGCGCCGCCGATGTCCTGCCGAGAGAGCTCACTCTGGCCGTCAATGTCTCACCGCAGCAGCTCCAGGACGAGGCCTTGGCGACAAAAGTCATGAGAGCGCTGAGCGACACGGGCTTTGCGCCACATCGCCTCGAGGTGGAGCTGACCGAGCAGGCCCTCCTCACCGACATCGCGCTTGCGAAACGGGTAATATGCTCGCTGAAACGCCACGGCATTCGCGTGGCGCTCGACGACTTCGGTACCGGCTACTCAAGTCTCTGCTACCTGGCGGAACTCCCCTTCGACACTCTCAAGATAGACCGCTCTTTCGTCGAAATGCTGCACGATCGTTCCGAAAGCATCAAAATAGTCACCGCCATTATCGGCCTCAGCAAGAGTCTTCGCCTGACGACGGTAGCGGAAGGCGTCGAGGCGGAACGCGATGCAACTCTGCTGAGAGAGCTGGGATGCGACTTCTCCCAAGGCTACCTCTACTCTAAGCCGATCCCGGCGGCGGAACTGCCCGGGCTGCTCGTAAGGTTCTCAGCGCTCACACACGAAAGGGTATCCGCTTGAAGTGCAGGGCGTGTCCAGCTTGCTCGATGAAAGACCATTGCACGATCGGCAAAGAGCGCCGCGTTTAAGCCGGGAACACGGGAGCGTTGTCGAGGCGATGACCGCTAGCAGGGAAGCCAATTGGCGCCATAGCGATCCGCCGCGAGGGGCGAATTTTGAGGAGGTCGTCCATTCGGTCATGAGGAAGAGGGCGGCGAGGAATGCCCGACGCCCAATTCCTCGAAGTCCGCTACTTGCAGACAACTGCCAACTGTTTATTCGCCTCTTCGCGGGTGACGTAGGTCTTATCTCCCACCACGATCACTGTCTTGTCGGTTGGGCGCGCCTCGACGATCTTGCACTTCTTGTCGGGGCCGCGAACGATGTAAAACTCGGCTGCAAATGCCGGGGCAGTGGCGCCCAACAAAATCGCTGCCGGCAAAATGTACTTCAGCATAGCATCTCCTCCTTTCGTGTTGATGAGGATTGAAAAACACCGCGTCGAAACGCGAGTTCCTGCTTTGCCCGGCCTCGCTGGCGAACTCAGACAGCCAGCGGAGAGCGCCGGCAATGGCGCAACGCTCGTGTTCTTAAATTTCTTTAATTCGCGGTAGTTTACCAGCCGAATGGGTAGGCGCAGAGGAGCCACAGGGTCATTGCCCATACAGTTGCGTCAGGTTCGGAAGATGAACCTCAGATGAACGACTGCCCTCTACGAAAGTCCCTTGAGACGTGTCCGGGCCTGCTGAGGAACCGCTTCCCTTTCCGCTCTGTTGATCCCGCTCAACGACGGAGGAAGATATGAAACGTACAGCTATGCTGATCTGCACTGTCGCACTTCTTGTGCCCGTGGCGTCGATGGCGAAAGACCGTTCTAAGCCTCAGGAAAAGCCAGGGCACTCCGAATATGCTCCTGGCCAACAGGCGGATAAACCCGGAGAAGCGAAGAACAATGCTCCGGGCCAGCTCAGGAAGCAGAAAGACGATCCGAACTCGCCTGGCGCATCGGAATATGCTCCCGGCCATCAATCCGATAAGCAGCATTCCGACGTAAGGAAGTAGTGCAATTCCTGGCACGTTGCGGCCGTCACCATTTAGGTGCCGGCCGCGGATTTGTACTCCGGCGCGCCTATGAAACGATGGCGAGGCTTGTTTCAACGACAGCTCGACATTCAGCTTGCAAGGTCACACTGTCAGGGTGTCTAGTTCACACGCGGGGGTGAATCTTCCGAATGCGCAGACGTGTTCAGGGGCCCTCTTCCCTGTCTTCTGAGCGTTGGTTACGTAGGGAGCCGTTGCGAAACAGGGCTTCGTCTCAATTTCGCAATTTGGGGAGTGTGGATTGGCGGACGACATCAGGCGCGAGTTAATCGAGCTTCTGCCACGCTTGCGCCGGTTTGCCTATACCTTGACGGGCGATATCCATCGGGGCGATGACCTCCTGCAGGAAGCCTGCACGCGCGCGATTGCCCATCTCGATCAATATCAGCTAGGCACGCGGTTCGACAGCTGGATGTATAAAATCGTCCGCAATGTCTGGCTCAATCAGGAACGGTTGCTCAGGGTGCGCAGAGGAATTGTCGATCTCGACGCCGTCCCGGAACCCGCTGGCGAGGATGGCCGCCACACGACAGAGATGCGGCTGACCTTGGAGCAGGTTCTTGCAGCCCTCAGCCAACTATCCCCGGATCAGCAGGAGCTTATCGCGCTCGTGTGCATTGAGGGGCTTTCGTACCAGGATGCGGCGGATATTCTTGACATTCCACTTGGGACAGTGACGAGCCGTCTGGCACGAGCCCGGCGGAGGTTGTATGTCGAGGCCGTTGAGGGGGCGGTGCGTGATCATGACCAAGCTAGCTGATGAAACTTTGATGCTCTATGCCGACGGGCTCCTCGCCCCAGCGGAAGGCAAACGGGTTGAGAGAATCCTTGCACAGAGTCCGTACCTGCGCGGGCGGCTTCAGGTCTATCGCGCGACGGGGACGAATCTTGCCGGTGTATTCGATGAGCACATGAACGCTCCGATTCCTGCCGGACTTCGCGACCTCCTTTCGGAGGCAAAGCCGGCCGAATCCGTCAACTTTCCTCGGCGATCCCAGTCGCCGCGCCGGCATTTTCCGCTAGCGCTGCAATCTCCGGCGAAGTGGAAAATCCCCGCACTCGCTGCCAGCATGGCGATAGTCGTGGGCATCGGGATCGGTTGGATGCTAGGCGCGGAAACCGCCGATCGCGATATGATGCCGGGCAATCTTCTTCAGATTCACGGCAACCGCCTCATTGCGCAAGGGCCTCTGCACACCGCGCTAGAGGAGCTGCCCAGCGGTAATAAGAGGGCGGTGCTTGTTGAAGGCAAGCAGTTCCAGCTCGGCTTGAAAATGACGTTTCGGAACGAGGCTGGTGACTATTGCCGCGAATACGAACTGGCGTCGACTTCCCCTCCGCGATATGCGGGCCTCGCCTGCCGTATTGGCGGCCAATGGACGGTAAAGATGCAGGCGTTGGTTCCTTCATCTCCATCGGCATCGGAACAGACGATCCCGGCCGGAAGCAGAGATTTCGGCATGGATGCTGTGATTGGAGCCGTTATGGACGGCGATCCCTTAGGGTTGGAGGCGGAGGTCAGGCTTCTTAACAAAGGCTGGGAAAAAGAATAGAGGACGTGGGGTTTGGCGGTCGGCGGACGTGGTCAAATAGGAAATGTCCTCGTCCGTCATCGGGCATGACGTAGGAGCCCGCAGCAGACCCCGTCCGTAAATCGATTCTCGCCCCGACGTCCCCAGATCGATCGTCTTCACATGCGCAAGAAGGTCTTTCTTGGGACCGGAAAGCCTGTTCTCAGGCTGCAGGGCAAGGACCGCCGTGGCAAATGGAACTGCGAAGGATGTTCCCGATCGATAGCCCTCGCGGGCGTTGGGCATCGCAGTCCAAATGCGAACACCGGGGGCGGCGAAATCGATCTGCGCACCGCGATTGGCGGAGGGGTAAATCCGGAGATCCTTGTTGACAGCCGTCACGGCAATAACCTCCGGATAAGCAGCAGGGAAGGCCGGAGGGGCAGCAGGTCCCTCATTGCCAACTGCAGCGACGAAGACAAAGCCTTCTGCACGCATCGTCTGAATGCGTGCCTGGACGAGATTATCCTGCGGGCCCGAAAAGCTCATATTCACCAGTCTGGCGCGTGAAGCCCTCATCCAATCTAACGCCGCAAGGAGGGATACGGTGTCGGTGACGGGTTCGCCATCGTCATTGGCGAAAAAGATACTCGCCAGGAAGAAGTTGGATTCGTGTATCAGACCGGGAGTGCCGCTACCTGGGCCTCCGGCGAGAAGCGCCAAGACTCCCGTTCCGTGCCATTTCGATGAGGGGTGCCTGCCGACAGGCAAAAAGCTCTTCTGAGTGATCTTCTGTCCGGCAAATGTCGGGTGCTGAAGGTCCGCATCTGTATCGATGACCCCCACTGCAAGATCGCGCCCACAATGGGCGAGGTTATCCGACCACTGAATGGCTGACCTGCCATAGCACCTGTCATCGGCGCAAGGCATCACCTTACCGCCATTTTTGGCTTCGGTGCTCTCCCCCTTCGCGCGCTCGTCGCCCATTGCCAGACGATAAGGACGATAAAGGCGATTCAGATGGAAATGCTCCGCGGGCAGCTCTCTGCGGAGCAGCGCCAGCGCTTCGAGGGCGCCTAGGCCGCCGGGAGCCGTCAATCTCGCCAGCGCTCCATCGTCCGGCGAGACGTAGGAGCTATCTATTTCGAAACCTAGCTCCCTGATGCGATCGATGCTGGCCGCACCCAGATAAAGTGCAAGGACCTCCCGCGACGCAAACAAATCCTGGGGAACCGCGATGCTGATATCCAGCAAAGGTCCGCCGTCCTTTGCAGGTCGCACGCCCTGCTGCTGCTGATCGTCGGACGATCCCTCAACTTTGTCTTGTTTGGCCCCATGCTTCAATGGATCAAGGCCACGCGCCAGCCCCGAATGATCGGTATGGTTTTCCTTGGCGGAATGATCGCGGTCGAGGTCCCTGCCAAATTCTACCTCGCCGCCGCGGCTACCTTTCAAGAAATCCAGGCTGAATTTTTTCCCCAATCCGAGAAGGTCACTCCAGTTCTCTTTATTTTTGGAATCGCCAGGGCCAACAATTCCGCTGATCTCTGGGTCGATCTTGGCGCCATTTCCAAGAGCAAGGCCTCGATCCGAGTTTTGGGGTGAAGCGAAGCCTTCATTTCGAAAGTCGTCACCTATATTTGCACTCTCTGGAGCGTCATCGGCGGAGTTCGGTCCGTTTCCCAGATTGTTGGAATTTCCGCCGTTCCCATTCCCATTCCCATTGTTGCCTTGCTTGCCCTTTCCGGCAGCCAAAACAGGCGAAATCACATCCACCGGGTCTAAGCTTGGAATTAGGAACGTCGGGACGATTAGGAGGATGAGCGCGGCAATCGCAGTTCGCTTCCGCATGCGGCACCGCCTGCACCACTTCGAACGATGGTTCGTTGAGCCCGCGCCAGCTCGCGCGTCACCTCTGTTCCGCTCGCCCTGCATACCAGCAAATCCTGCGCTGAGATCCCATACACTTTACTTACCGCGACAGTCGTGGCCTTCACAATAATTGCGTTTGGGGTGTCGAGTGCGCGGGGATGCGCTGACCGGAGCCTGAAAGCGCTTGCGCGGCGTTGCCAGCAGCTAAGCGTGTGAACCGGAAATTCCTATCAAGCCAATCAGATCAATGCTTCTGGCGAGCAGTCACGAACACCGTCGCGCCGCAGCCCCAGCTTCGGAGAGAAAGCTGTCGTTATTCTGCAACAGTGCACAGAAAGTGCAGGAAGCAGGGACGTAAGGGCACGGCAGGGTGTTTGGGAGTTCTGTCGAGCGACTGTCGCTATATCCTCAGCCGCCTTGCCGCTCGACGTCACCACCATCCAGCGGTGACCCCCGCGCGCCGCTGGATGGTTTCCTTCATTGCTAAGTCGAGGGAGCGATCGCGAGTGAAACCTTCGGGGTAATTTTTCAGCTCAAAGGCAGCGCTCCAGAGCGTGCGCAGGGATTTGGCCGTCTCGACGGCAGCTCTCGGGTTGGGCAACGGTTCGATGCATCCAGAGCGTTGCTGCGGTTGGGTCCAGGCCGAGTTCGCATGCCCACGATAAAGGCGGGCACGCTGCCCTTTTTGGAGTTCCGGTTCGCCATGAAGGAAGGACAGCAGAGTGATCTGCAGGAATGAGGTGCCTGACGATCCGCCTAACTCCGAAGGCGGGTTCATCTGCGACGTGGAGACATCCGCAATCGGCGCAACAATCGGCGCAACGATCTCCGCAGAGCGACGCGTCCAAAGCGTATCGCCAGGCCACGAACGCCGACGTCCTCCCGCAACGCCTGGCTCTCCTGCTCAGGCTCCCTTCGCACGGTTGAAGAGCTTGTATAAAAATGATCATGCGAAGTTGCGTGAACAGATCGAGGCTTTGACGCCAGATACTTTGTACCTCCAGTTTCTTCGCGATCAGGCGCTCGCGACATTGCAAGCTGATCGCCTCGATCAAACCAAAATGCTCCTCACGCGGTTCTTACAAGTGAGGAGTGCAGGGCTGAAGACGGCCGAAAAACGCAGTCTGAATGCCGCCGTGGCGGAAGCCGCGCTCGGTTGGATTTCGATGCTGGAGGCGCGCTACCAGCTCGCCGCCGACCACTTCCACAATGCTGATCGGTATCTGCCGCTCGAAGCGATCGCCCAGCGCCGCAACTATCGGCACGCCGAGAGCGAAGCTTACGACCGGTTGGGCAGACAGCCCGGCAATAACGATGCGCTCAGGAAGGCCATCCAACTTCGCCGAGTGCTGCTCCGGCGGACATCCCCTACCGAGCAGCCCACGCAATGGCGAACGCTCCAAAACGAGATTGGCAATACCCTTCTTGTTCTCGGCGAGCGAGAGAGCCGCACGGGTTCGCTGCAGAAGGCCGTGGCCGCGTTTCGTCTGGCGATCAGCGATGGGCTGCGTGAGCAAAGACCGTTGGAATGGGCGATGGCGCAGACCAAGATTGGGGTTGCCCTGACCCGGCTCGGCGAACGGGAAGGCCGGGCCTCGCGCTTGGGCGAGGCAGTACTCGCATTTCGCGCCGCACTCTCAATAATAACGGCCGACCAGGCGAGTTGGGCGTTGACGCAAAACTATCTTGGCCTGGCGCTATCCCGCCTTGCCGAACACGAGAGCGGCACCGCGCGGCTGGAAGAAGCCGTCGATGCGTTCCGCGCGGCTCTCCGGGAGCGAACGCGGGAGCGTGCGGCGCGCGACTGGGCAAGAACGCAGCACAACCTTGGCGCCACGCTTTTCGCGCTTGGGGAGCGGGAGAGCAGTGCCCAGCGGCTTGAGGAAGCGGCCGCTGCCTTTCGTGCTGCCCTCGAGGAACGTACCGTCGGCCGCGCACCGCTCGATTGGGCGGCGACGCGGTTTGGCCTTGCCAACGTGCTCGCCAGCCTTGGAATGCGTGAGGGGGGAACGACGCGTCTGACCGAAGCAGCCAATCTGTATCGCGAGGTTCTCGGCGTGCTCGCCGGAACGCAGGCAAATAGGCTGACCGAAGAGGTGAAGGTCCGCCTGGCTCAAGCGGAGCGCTCCCTTGCCAGCCGGAGAAACTGAGTGGCGCTTAATTACACCAGCGTCATCGCCAGGTCCAAGCGATACGTCAGGGAACGGGCTCAATTGGAACTGCAAGCCGGGTGGGAAGGGCGATGTCCCTTTCTTCCCGACCCGGGCACGGATCGTTCTTGCTGGACGCGCAGACCGGCTCAATGGACAGGACAATGCATGGCAAACATAACAGACCTATCAGGGCGCCGCATTCTAATCGTCGAAGACGAAGTCCTGATCGCACTGCTGCTCGAAAGCATGCTCAAGCAATTGGGGTGCGTCGTCGCGGCAACGGCTATGCGGGCGGCTGATGCCCTGGCCTTGATCGCAGCGGGTGAGCAAAGCTTTGATGCCGCCACGCTCGACATCGATCTCGGTGGCGAGAGCGCCGACGAAATAGCTGCCTTTCTCGATGCGCGACGCATCCCGTTCGTGGTGGTGACGGGTTACTTAGATCCTGTCGTCCTCAGCCGCTATGCAAATCGTCCGATCATTTCCAAACCGCTCGTCGCGGAGCATCTCGGAATAGGCCTGCAACGTCTGTGGCCGAGCCCCGGTGGGAACAACCGCCAATGACATCGTCATTGAAATAAGCAACGCCGGAATGCACACGAATCGCCAGCGCTGCTTCGGCATTGCTCAGTCGTCTCGTCACTTTTCTGCAACGAGCTGCAGAAAGTCCGGCAGAGAGGGACGCATCGCCCCGCCAAAGTGTTTAGGAGGTTGTAGCGGGCGCTTTTGCAATGCATCGCGCCTATGACTCCATTCCATCTGCGCCGGGCTGCTGCGGCGCGGATCACGCAAACATCATCGGCCAGAGCGAAGCAAGATCGATGCGAGAAGCTATTGAGGGGATTCCCGAGGCAGCTCATCCAACAAGCCGATACCTGGATTTGCCTCATGCTTCTCAGCGCGACGACGGAACGAAGGATGGAGCATATCCATGACGGGGCCGGCACATGAACAAGGTCTGGCGGCCAAAAATATGAGCGCTGCGTTTGCGCTCGCGGGAAAAAGCGTGTTTGTCGCGGGTCACCGCGGGATGGTCGGCTCGGCGCTGGTCCGCCGCCTGCTGTCGGAAGAATGCAACATTATCGTTGCAACGCGTAATGAATTGGACCTCAGGCGGCAGGAGGATGTCGAGCGCTGGATGGCGGCGCAGCGTCCCAATGCAGTGTTTATCGCGGCTGCAAAGGTCGGCGGCATTTTGGCCAACGAAACCCACCCCGCCGATTTCCTGCACCAGAACCTCGCCATCGAAGCCAATCTTATTGACGCCGCCTACCAGACCGGGGTCCAGAAGCTTGTCTTCCTCGGCTCATCCACGGTATATCCGAAGCTGGCGGCGCAGCCGATTCAGGAAGACGCACTGTTAACTGGTCCCCTTGAGCCGACGCATGAAGGCTATGCAATTGCCAAGATCACCGGCATCAAGCTGTGTCAGGCCTATCGGCGGCAGCATGGCTGCGATTTCGTCTCGGCAATGCCCTCCAATCTCTATGGACCAGGCGATAATTTCGATCCGGCGACCAGCCATTTCCTGCCGGCGCTGATCCGCAAATTCCACGAGGCCAAGCTCAATGAACGCAAAGAGGTGGTGATGTGGGGATCAGGCACGCCGCGCCGAGAGCTGCTCTACGTCGATGATTGCGCAGACGCTCTGGTGCATGTGATGAAGTTCTATTCGGCGCAGGAGCAGATCAATGTCGGCTCGGGGGAGGACTTGCCGATCATCGATATAGCCCGGATCGTTGCCCGCGTGATCGGCTTTGACGGCGCGATCGTCAACGACCTATCGAAGCCGGACGGCATCGCGCGCAAGCTGATGAACGGCGACAAGCTGAGAGCGCTGGGCTGGCACCCGCAAACCTCGCTGGAAGAGGGCGTGCGCGCCACCTATCGCTGGTATCTGGCGTCGGGGCAGGCATAGTCCGCCTCGCCGATTTGCGGGTGCATTGATGGCGTTCAGATCGCTCAAGGTCAGAACGCAGTAGTGAGCCGAATGACGGTTGTGAGGCGAAGCAGGCGTCACGGCTCAACGACGGCATCGATGGCGGCTCTGCCAAGCGCGCAGAAGAACACAGATCCAGGAATTCTGATTCCGAATTGGCTACAGCCCTGGGCTCGTTAGCCAACACAGCGTCCAATCGACTGTTATCAGGAAAAATTTTAGTAGTGGCGGGAGTGACGGGACTCGAACCCGCGACCTCCGGCGTGACAGGCCGGCGCTCTAACCGACTGAGCTACACCCCCAGAAATCGCATGCGCGATCTGGCATGATTGTGTGCCCGATGATGTAAGCCAGACCGCCAGATGCGTCAAGCGCACTGTTGCCGGTACGCCCGGGCAGATTTCGGCCCATCAGGTCGCCCTCAGCCATCGCCGCCGCGCCGATAAGGGCGCCATTTGTGACATCATCACAGACCCGCACGCTCCGCCGCTCTTATGCTTTGGGCGGAAAGACCGGTCTTCTTTCGAATGCCTCAGAACCGGTCCCCTGAGGCCCAAGGAGGTTCGTCCATGAGCCCTTCATCTTCCCGTTACACGCCTCTGTCCTGGATCAGCGGCGGCCTGGCTCTCGGCATCGTTTTCTTCGCGGCGGTGCTGCTTGCCAAGCCGATCGGCGTCTCCACCGAATTTGCCGTCCTGGATGGGGTGATTTGGCATGCCGCCGATCCGGGTGTGGTCACGCCGTCGCAGAACGCGAAAAGCGGCTATACCAGCCCGAATGCCTACCTGGCACAGGGCGGCGGCGCCTTGGCCAAAGCCGTCGCCAATCCGCTCAATTACGGCATGGTGTTCGTCGGCGCAATGTTCATCGGCGCGCTGATCTCCGGCGTGCTGCGCGGCGGCATCGGCGGGGAAGAGCGCTCTATGCCCCAGGTCTGGCGCGCCAATTTCGGCGACTTAAGTCTTAAGCGCTATGTCGCCGCCTTCGCGGCCGGCTTTCTCGTGCTTTACGGCGCGCGTCTTGCTGGCGGATGCACCTCCGGGCACATGATGAGTGGCATGATGCAGACCGCTCTGTCCGGGTACATGTTCGCAGCGGGCGCCTTCCTGACCGGCATTCCTGTTGCCCTTTACCTGTTCAGAAAGTAGGTCCACCAATGAGCACGTTACTTTTGCCCCTGATCCTTGGCGCCGCCTTCGGCTTCATCCTCGACCGGATCGGCGCAACCAATCCGGGCTTCATCATCAAGATGCTCAATCTCACCGACCTGCATCTGATGAAGACCATCCTTGCCGGCATCGGAATTGCTTCGATTCTAATGTTCGGCGGGCTCCTTGCTGGCCTCGTCGATCCTGGGCATCTGTCGGTGAAGGAAGCCTATCTTGGCGTGTTCGTCGGCGGAGCGCTGTTGGGCCTCGGCTTCGCCGTAGCCGGCTATTGCCCCGGCACCGGCCTCACGGCCTTGGCAACCGGAAGAATCGACGCGCTGTTCTTCGTCATCGGCGGTCTTATCGGTGCCGCAGCCTATATGATCAGCTTTGCCTTCGTCGGTGTGCCGGGCCTGCTGGAGCCGATTGCTGGCGGCAAACCAACCCTCGGCCCGATTGGCGGCACTTCCTATCCGGCCCTGTTTCCGACCGTTCCGGGCGAAGTGCTCGGCATTGCTGTCGGAGTGGTGTTCGTGCTGATCGCCTGGGCCTTGCCACGCCATCTTGGTAGCAAGACACCGGCCGCTGTTCCGGCCGAATAATCCTGCATCTCTCCTCGAGCCGGACGCGTCAACGCGTCCGTGCTTGGGGAGGGAGCCTGATCCCATTGCCCGCGTCTGAGCTGAATGTTGGTTGGTGGGCGGTGAGAGGGTCGAACTCCCGACATCTTCGGTGTAAACGAAGCGCTCTACCACTGAGCTAACCGCCCCAATTTACTGCTAAGCAAAGCTTTTGCGAGGTTCGGAACGGCATGACGGGAACAGAACCGCACCGAACGCATCGCGAGACCACCAGCACTTTTAGCCGCTCTGCTTCTTGAGTTCTACCAAATTGCTGCCGTAATCCCACGGCGGGCGGCAGAAGGTGGCGCAATGCGGCCGTGCTCTCAAGACCCTTGATCCTGAGCAAAAGCATAAGATGCGCCGATCGCTGAAGAAGCTGCGCTATATGGTAGCATCTTTTGCGCCGCTCTACCCCGAGAAAGATGTCGAGCAATTTGAGAAAAGGCTAAAGGGCCTGCAAGATCTATTTGGTTATATCAATGATGTCCGGACCGCTGACCAGCTCCGCAAGATCTGCACGGAGCGATCTGTCGACCGGGCGAAATCATGCTTCGCCGCAGGTTACGTGGGCACTCACCAAGCAAACGTTGCAAGCGCATGGAAAGGCGCAGCGAAGGGTTGGCGCCGGCTGAAAGCAGTTGAACGCTTCTGGCAATGACGCGCCCGCTCCAGCGACTTGCTTCCGGTGAACCACGCCCTGACCCAACCTGAGACATGATTTCGCCTGGCATGGGGAAATGCGGCCCAATTATCGCGCGGCGGCGCGGCGCTGACAGACGATCTCGGCAGAGCCTTGTCGCCAGTTAGGATTTGCCGGGGCGCCACCCGAGGTCTCGCTTAGCCTCCGATCGCGCTAGCACCTCGCCCGCCTTGCGACTGCGACTCCGGACGGATCGTCAATGCCGCGGTTAGCGCACTAAGCGCGGCGAGGGCGGTTGCGCAGAGCATGACGAATCGATAGGCGTTCGCCACAGCCCCGGCCTGCAGCGAGGCAGCATCCACTCCGCCGAAAGCCAAACCGAGCGCGGCGACTGCCAGCAAGCCACCGGCTCGGGCTGCGGCATTGTTGATCCCGGAGGCCACCCCGCTTTGGTCGCCGGGGGCAGAATTGAAAACAGTCGTCGTCAGCGGAGCGACGCAAAGCGTCATGCCGATAGCGACGATCACGAGGCCGGGGAAAACGCTCACCCAATAACTTGGTGCTTCCCCCGAGACGGCGAGCACGGCGAAGCCGGCCGCTGTTAACGCGGCGCCGCCGACCAGCGGCAGCCGTGCATTTACGCGTTCCACCAGCCCGCCGGACCAGCGCGAACCTAGGCCCATAATAGCCGAGAAGGGCAGGAAGGCGGCGCCGGCAGCCGTCGCGCTATAGCCATGAGCCTGGATCATCAGGAAGGGCAGCAAGAACAAAGCGCCGGTAAGAGCGGCGTAGAGCAGCACGGTCAAAGCGTTCGCGCCGGCAAAGGTCTCGTTGCGGAACAGCGTCAGCGGCATCATGGGTGCATCGCTCCGCGCTTCTGCCTGCAAAAAAAGCCAGATCACAGGAAGCGCCGCGAGCAAAGCGGTGATACCGCTCAGCGCCTGGCCGCCTCCGAGCGCGATCAACCCATAGCTCAAAAGGCCGAGGCCCAGCGTCGCAAGCAGCGCGCCGCGTAAATCGAGCGGTTTGTCGGCTTCCACGGAGCTGTCTGCGGGAAGTTTGAGAGCAAACCAGATAGCCACCGCCGCGACCGGCAGGTTGATGAAGAAGATGGAACGCCAGCCGATGCTGTCGACGAGCCAGCCGCCGAGCGGAGGTCCAAGGGCGGTTGTCAGCGCACCGGCTGCTGCCCAGGTACCGATCGCCCGCCCGCGCTCCTCGCCGGAGTAGGCCGCGCCGATGAGGGCAAGGCTTGCAGGGACGAGCATCGCTGCGGCGGCGCCCTGGACCAGCCGGCCAGCGATCAGCAAGCCGGCCGAGGGGGCAAGGCCACAGGCCAGCGAGGTGATGGCGAAGCCCACGAGCCCAATAAGGAACACCCTGCGACGGCCAAGCCGGTCGCCCGCCGCACCGCCCAGCAGGATGAGGCTGGCGAGCGTCAGCATATAGCCGTTAACCACCCATTGCACGGCCGCAAGCTCCGCCTCCAGCCCACTCTGGATTGCCGGCAGCGCAACGTTTACCACCGAGCTATCGATGAAGCTGAGGCTTGACCCGAGAATTGTGGCCGGAAGCACCCAGCCTGTTGGCTGGGTGCCTTGGCGCGCAGACTGCGCCTGCGGTATTTCGCAGGGCAGACGATGAGGCCCCACCATGGTCGTTAACTCCTCTGCTCGAGGCACCGCGGCCGATCGTGACAACCGCCGACCATAGCCGACGCAGAACGGCTTTGATGAGATTTTTCTTTCGTTTATTGGCTGACGATTTAGGCAGAACCGTCGCCCCTATGCGGTGTGTAGCGACATGGGCCCACGTGCTCGGCTCCGGTTCGGGGCTGATGCCCCGCCCGAGACAAGGGCCAGCTCGCATGCTAAAGGCTCCGATCACCGGCAAAGACGAGACGGAAGAGGGATAACAATGTTCGGGCTCATCGCGAGATTTACGCCAAAGCTGCTTGCCGCGGTACGTGGAGCAGCGTGTATCGTGCTGCTCGCCAGCACCTCACCGGTCCTTGCGGCGAGCTGCGGCTCGGGCGGGGGCGGGTTCGAGAACTGGCTGGCGCAGTTCAAAAGCGAGGCGGCTGCCCAGGGCGTCTCCGATGCGACTTTATCGGGTGCGCTGGCCGGCGTGACCTACGACCCGGTGGTGATCCGGCTCGACCGATCGCAGCGCTCGTTCAATCTCAGCTTTGAGGCCTTCTACGCCCGCCGCGTCAACGATGCTTTGATCCGGCGCGGCCTGGGCCTGATGTCGTCGCATCGCGGAACGCTCGATCGCATCGAAAAGCGCTTCGGCGTGCCGGCTGCGGTCGTCGTGGCCATCTGGGGGCTGGAGACCAATTACGGCGTGCTTGGCGACAAGAGATCGATCCTGCGGTCGCTCGCCACGCTCGCTTATGATTGCCGGCGCTCCGCTTTCTTCCGTAACGAGCTGGTCAGCGCGCTGAAGATCGTGCAGCGTGGCGATATGTCCCCGGCGCAGCTACGCGGCGGCTGGGCAGGCGAAATTGGCCAAACGCAATTCCTCGCCTCTGCCTACTACAAATATGCGGTGGACTTCGATGGCGACGGCCGGCGCGATCTTATCCGCAGCGTCCCGGACGCGCTGGCCTCCACCGCGAACTATTTGCGCGCCTATGGCTGGCAGCCGGGCCAGTCCTGGCACCCGGGCAGCTCGAACTACAGTGTCATCGCGCAGTGGAACAAGGCGCAGGTCTATATCCGCACCATTAGCGTGATGGCGGACAAGCTGGCGCGGCGCACTGCGTCTTAGTAGCGGGATGTAAAGACGCTCCTGTCATCGGCAGCCGCGCGCCCGCAAAACACGAAAAAGCGGCGCCCGAGAGAGCGCCGCTTTCCAAAAACTGCCGACGAGATTGGGGAAGGGCTTCAGCCCCGAAAATCACTCGCCGATTGTGACGTTGCCGCTGCCGACGCTGCCACGGTTGTCATTGCCGCCGATGACATTGCCGGTGCCCATGTCGCAGTTGTCACCCAGCGTCACCTTACCGCTGCCGACGCTGCCGTCGTTCTTGTCGGGCAGAATGGTATTGCCGTTCTGGGCGGCCTTTTTGCACGGTTTCGTGCCCGGACCGATATAGACGTTGCCGGCTCCGACCTTGCCGCTGTTGTCACGGAAGCTGCCAATGACTTTTCCCGAGCCAATATTCACATCGGCGCCCTGGTCCATGTTATCCATATCGCTCATATCCATATCGCTGTCATCGTCGTCCTGGTCCACGGCCTTGGCCTTGTTTGCGGCGCGCATCGAGAGCGCGCTGGTGGCACACGCCCCTTTACATTCCGCGAGACTGGGAAAAACGCTCACCGGGCCTGCATATGCTAACGCCGAAAGCGTCCCCAACAGCAAGGCGCTAGAAAGCAGCGTTGCGCTGGTCTTGTTCATTGTCGTCCTCCACTTCCGTTTGCCTCGATTGCATTCGTGCTGTCGCAGCCGCAACGAGGCGATAAAGAAAAACGCATGAACCGGGCAGACGAGGTCTGCCCGGCCTGAATGCTAACGGGTCGATTTGTCGACCTTCAACATACTCGATCAGCACCCAATGCAGGTGTTGCCGCTACCAACGCTACCGGCGTTGTTGTTGCCAGAGCCGATCACGTTGCCGTTGCCGACTTTGGTTTTGCCGCCGCCGCCACCGATCTTGGTGTTGCCGCTGCCGAAGCTGCCAGCGTTGTTGTTGAATGAGCCGATGGTGTTGTTGTTGCCGACTTTGGTCTTGCCGCCGCCGCCACCGATCTTGGTGTTGCCGCTGAAAGCGCTAAAGGCGTTGTTGTTGCCAGAGCCAATGGCGTTGCCATTGCCGATCTTCACCTTCCCGGCGTAGGACGCGGGAGCAGCGAGGAAAACTGCGGAGGCCAGAACGGCAGTGGCGAGGATAAACTTCTTCATGATCATTTCTCCTGGGGAGTTTTACAGATTGACGTTGTAGAGGCGGGGCGACGTCACCTTCTGCGTACGACCTCGTCTCCTCGCGTATAGACCGGGTGTTCCGTCTACATACGTGTGTCGCTTGGGCTTCGCCGAAGGTTCACCGGAAAGGGGCAAAATTTTCCGAAAGATTTACCTTCCTTCTCTCCCGACGCTTATCGGCTCTGGCAACCGAGAGGGCTCGCCCGCAAACAATAAGGCCGGGCGAATGGAGCTCGCCCGGCCTGGTAGTCAACTTCGCAGAGGTCTTGCGACGTCCGATCAGCACCCGATGCAGACGTTGCCGCTGCCGACGCTGCCGCGGTTGTCGTTGCCGGACCCGATCACGTTGCCGTTGCCGACCTTGACCCGGCCGCCGCCGCCACCGATGCGGGTATTGCCGCTACCGAAGCTGCCGCGGTTGTCATTGAACGAGCCGATGGTGTTGCCGTTTCCGACCTTGACCCGGCCACCGCCGCCACCGATGCGGGTGTTGCCGCTGAAGGCGCTGAAGGCGTTGTTGTTGAACGAGCCGATGGTGTTGCCGTTTCCGACCTTGACCTTGCCAGCGTAGGAAGCCGGGGAAGCCAGAAGGACAGCGGACAGAGCAGCAAAAGCGAGAGCGAATTTCTTCATGGTAGTTCTCCTGAGGGTTTAGATTAGGGTTGAATGTCTTGGAGTTTTTCGTCGTCACTTTCCTTTGAACGACCTTTTCTCCTGAACCGGGTAAACCGTTGTTCCGATTTACATTGATGTGTCGTGCGGCCCCTCAGGTTGGTTCACGATCAGCACAAATTTTTTCTGAAGGAAGTGTCCGTCTGCCGGGCAGAGGCGAGACGACAGCCACGACGAAATAGCGCGACTTTTCCGGTCGGCTGTTTCACGCAGGGTGGGTGCTAGAGCAGATGCAGCCGAGCAAGCTGCCTAACCGCCGAGCGGGCGGGGAGGGCATAGAGGGCGGCGGTCGGGGCGCGAAATCGGGCTTCGATCCGAACGGCGACGAACTGGGCGTCGCGTCCTACCCCCCGAAAAGTGGCCCGAGCCCCAGCAGGCATTTTTGTCTCCTCGTGGCGTTGCCGGGCGGCGGTCGGCGATCCCGGAGAACGAGGAAAAACTGTGCACTGAGTGTGCCAAATGCTGGCTGGGTTAGGCAGCGGTCGCAAGATGAAGACGACGGGCTCGCGCGGATCAGGCCATGTCGTCCATTACGCGGGCGGCCTTGGTGAAGAAATCGTCAGCGCCGAAATTGCCTGACTTCAGCGCAAGCGCCAGCGGCCTTGGACGGTCGGCGATCAGCACGGGAACGCCGGGATCGATTTCGGGCCCAATCTCCATCGCGTCGATACCGAGACCGGTGACGACGGCGCTGGATGTCTCGCCGCCAGCAACGATCATTCGTGCCACGCCCGCAGCCATGGCTTCGCTCGCGAGAGCGGCAAAAAATGCCTCGATTTTGTGCGCGACCGTGCCTGCTCCAAAAGCGGCCTGTGCGTCGCGCACTTCGTTCGGGTCGGCGCTGGTATAGATCAGGGGAATGGCCTGCGGGTCACGCCCGCGCGCCCAAGCCCAGGCTTCGCCTACCGACTGGGTGCCCTCGACGATATTCTTCGCCTCGAGCCGCAAGGCAGGGTGCTCCTTTGCGTGACGCGCGACCTGCGCCCGCGTGGCGCTCGAGCAACTCCCGGCCAGCGCGATCGCCGGCCCGCTAGGTGCTAGGATGTGGTGCGCCTTGCCGGCCATTAGGCGCCGTGCGCGGAAATTCTGCGGCAGCCCCAGCGCGACGCCGGAGCCGCCGGTGACCAGCTTCATGTCGGCCACTGCCATGCCGAGGACCAGGAGGTCCTCATCGCGAATGCAGTCGCAGACGATGAGACGGATGCCCTCGCGCGTCGCCTTGGCGACCGCATCACGAATGGCGGCCGTGCCGGCGCCGATAATCTCATAGGGAATAAGGCCGACCTGGTATTTCGTCTGCAAGCCGAGCCAGCGCACCAGATTGGCGTCGGTCATCGGATTGAGCGGATGGTTCTCCAGCCCGGACTCGTTCAGCAGCTTGTCGCCGACGAACAGATGGCCGCGATAGATGCTGCGTTTCAGCGTCGGATAAGCCGGGCACACAATCGCCGAGGGGGCGCCAAGCGCATCGAGCAGGGTATCGGCCACAGGACCGATATTGCCGGCGGGCGTGGAGTCGAATGTCGAGCAATATTTGAAGAGGAATTGCTGGCAGTTTTGCGCGCGCAGCCACGCCAGCGCCTCGAGCGACTGCCGCACGGCCTCGGCGGCCGGAATGGAGCGCGATTTGAGCGAAACGATGCCGGCTTCGCATTCAACGGGACGTTCAGGCACGCCGTTGAACTGGATGGTGCGCATGCCGCCGCGCGCCAGAACATTGGCTAGGTCACTGGCGCCGGTGAAGTCGTCCGCGATGCAGCCGAGCAGCATATTTCCGCTCTCGATGAAGTCGCCCAATTCGGATGTCGCCAGCGTAAACCTTTCAGGGCCACACGTCATCCTTGGACGGAGCGCCGCGAACCTCCCTGCGATCAGTTCTGGAACAGCGTTGCCGGTAAAAGGCCCGTCCTAACCGCAAAGATCAGGATCGAGACGGTGATGACCGAGAGTGCGGTCGTAAACAGCACGCTCGCCGAGGCCCGCTCAACCCACACGCCGTATTGCTGAGCGATGACGAAGACGTTCGTCGCACACGGTAACGACGCGAGCAGCACCCCAGTGAACAGCCAGACCGGATCGGATATGCCGACATAGCTGAGCGCCAGGTACATGGCGGCCGGATGCACGATCAGCTTGATGGGAATGATATAGCCGAGCGCCGGCGGCACGCGCTTCAGCGGGCGCAAGGCGAGCGTCACGCCCATCACGAACAGCGCGCAAGGCGCGGCTGCCTGGGCGAGATAGGCGATCAGCCGCTCGACCGGCGCCGGTGGCGAGAAGCCCACTGCTGCGGCACCCACACCCGCCGCGGTCGCGATGATGAAAGGGTGAAAGACGATGCGGCGCAGGATTTCCACCACGAGCCGCAGCGGGCCGCCTTCGTGCTGTCCGGCAAACGCCATCAGGGCCGGCGCGAGCGTAAAATGCATCATGTTCTCGAAGCAGAAGATCAGTGCGACGGGAATGGCCGCCTGTTGCCCGAAGGCCAGCGTCGCGAGGGCAGGTCCCATATAGCCGATATTGCCGTAGGCGCCGGCGAGCCCCTGAATGGTGGATTCGCCGATGCTGCCGCGGCTGCCGATCAGCCCGAAGACAAAGGTCATCACGAATATTGTGAAGGTCACGCTGAGATCGGTGCCGATAAAGGTCCAGCTCGCCAGTTGCTCGATCGGCGTTTTCAACAAGAGACTAAAGAACAGCGCCGGCAGCGCCAGATAGACGATGAAGGTGTTCAGCCAGCCGAGCGCTTCGACGGGCTGCGGCCTAATCCGTGCCGTGATGTAGCCGAGCAGGATGAGCCCGAACAGCGGCAATATCAGCCCAAGAATATCCAGCATGAGGAGACGCGAGGTTGAGACGAAGGGGCCGGAGCCGTAGGCGACAATTGTCTCCGGGTGAAGCGATGGATGTCTTCGCGGGCTTTCCTAGTGACTAGCGCGCATGGCGTCCATGCAAATCCGCGGGGGTCGCAGTTTTCATCCCACCGAGTGCCGATAGGGCCCTGCCGAGGCCTTATTTACAGCCTTTTGTTTCCCACAGAAACGCCCTTGCGAAGCTAGGGTGTATCCCTAAGTGACCGCAAGGGATTTGGCGCAATTGGCTGTTTAGAAAGAACGACCACCCCTGGAGGAATGGACGTCGAGGCTGTGTTTTGGCATGGTCTGCCGGCATAATTATATCTAGGGCTGCCGTTCACGGCAGCGATCTCTCTTTGCGCTTGTGACATTGATTCACGAATTTCCGGTGCAGCACATGATTCGAGGCATGCCCCAGGTCGAGGCGGGTGTTCCTTATCCGCTTGGCGCGACACCTGACGGCGGCGGCGTCAATTTTGCACTATTCTCGGCACATGCGGAGAAGGTGGAGCTTTGCCTATTCGACGAGAGCGGCATTCTCGAAACGGCGCGGGTTGCCCTTCCCGAATTCACCAATGAAATCTGGCACGGCTATATTCCGGGCCTGCGCCCTGGGCAGCTCTATGGCTATCGGGTGCACGGGCCTTATAAACCTGAAGCCGGCCATCGCTTCAATCCGAATAAGCTGCTGCTCGACCCCTACGCGAAGGCGCTTCACGGCCGCATCAGTTGGAATGACGCCCATTACGGCTATCGCGCTGGCGCTGAAGACGCGGACCTGTCTTTCGACGCGCGGGATTCAGCGCCTTTCATGCCGAAATGCGTCGTGCTCGAATCCGGAGCGCGCCGGCGCCACTCCTTTCCTTGGCCCCGCGAGAGACGGCCTTCCACGCCCTGGCCTGAGAGCGTCATCTACGAAGCGCATGTGAAGGGCATGACCATCGCTCACCCGCGTGTGCCAAAGGGTGCCCGTGGGACATTCGCCGGCCTCTCCCACCCAGCCGTGATCGATCATCTGGTCAAGCTCGGCGTGACGGCGATCGAGCTCCTGCCAGTGCAGAACTTCGTCGATGACCGGTTCCTCCAGGAGAAAGGGCTCACCAATTATTGGGGCTACAACACCATCAGCTTTTTTGCCCCGTCTTGGAAATATCTGCAGGCCGGCGGCGACATCCAGCAATTCAAGCTGATGGTTCACCGCCTGCATCAGGCCGGCATTGAGGTCATACTCGACGTGGTCTACAACCACACCGGCGAAGGCAATCACCTCGGCCCGACACTCTCTTTCCGCGGTATCGATAATGCCAGCTACTATATGCTCGCCGACGATCCGCGCTTCTATTTCGATGCGACCGGCTGCGGCAATACCGTCAATCAGAGCCACCCGCGCGTGTTGCAGATGATCCTCGACTCGCTGCGCTACTGGGTCGAGGAATGCCATGTCGACGGTTTCCGTTTCGACCTGGCCGCCGCGCTTGGCCGCGAAAGCAAATCCTTCGAGCCGAGCGCCGGCTTCTTCGATGCGATCGGCCAGGACCCGGTGCTGTCGCGCGTTAAGCTGATTGCCGAGCCGTGGGATATCGGCGCATTCGGCTATCAGCTTGGCAATTTTCCCCCGGGCTGGGCAGAATGGAACGCGCGCTTCCGCGACGACATGCGCAGCTTCTGGAAGGGGGATGAGGGCTTCCTGCCGGCGGTTGCCTCGGCCATGCTCGGCTCGGCCAGCATTTTCGACAAGCAGGGCCGCCGCCCTTGGGCCAGCGTGAATTTCATCTCCGCCCATGACGGATTTACCCTCGCCGACCTCTATGCCTACAATGAGAAGCGCAATGCGGCCAATGGCGAGGACAATCGCGATGGCCATAACGACAATCGGAGCTGGAATTGCGGCGTTGAAGGCTCAAGTGCCGATCCCGTCATACGCGATTTGCGCGCCCGTATGCGGCGTGGACTGATGGCGGCGATGATGTTCTCCCAGGGCATCCCGATGACCCTGATGGGCGATGAGATGGGCCGTTCTCAAAACGGCAACAACAACGCCTATTGCCAGGACAACGCGATTTCCTGGGTCGACTGGCAGAATCTGGAAGAGGAAGAGGCGTTTTTGTTCTTCACCGCCGGCCTCATCCGGCTTCGCCACCGATTGCCGCTGCTGAGGCAGCCGATTTTCCTCCATGGCGAGCGGGCGCTCGCGGACGGCACCAAAAATGTGACCTGGCTGCGCCCGGATGGGACGGAAATGCGCTCCGAAGACTGGACCAACGGCTTTTCGCGCAGTCTCGGCCTGATGCTTGCCAAAGCCGGAAAGCCGCCGCTGCTGATCCTGCTCAACGCCTATCATGAGGACCTGCAATACAAGACGCCGCGTCCGCGGGTGGTGCTGGAGTGGAAGTTGCTTGCCGATTCTGCGCGCGGGCTTATCGAGCCCGACGAGCCGGGCATCGGGCATGGCGCCGTTGTGACGCTTCCTGGTCGCAGCGTGCTGCTCTATGAGGCGCGCATCACATGAGGGGTGTCGCTGCTTTCCGCTGTTGGCGCCGCGCTCGGGCGGTCCAGCGGCAAGGGGCACGCCGATGAGCGCCGAGCTCGACCGGTTGGCCGAAGCTCATGGCGTCGCAATCGCCTTCAAAGACGAGATGGGCACGATGCGCTTCCCGAGCGAGGCGGCGAAGCGGCACCTGCTCAGTGCTCTGGGCGTTGCCGCCGAGACGGATGTGGATGTCCGGCACAGTCTCGCTGCTCTTGAAACGCCGTCCTGCTATATTCCGCCTTGGCTGGAAGGCGGCAGGGCTTGGGGCATCACCTGCCAGCTCTATTCGCTGCGCTCGGCGCGCAATTGGGGCATGGGCGACTTCGAGGACCTCGCGCGCCTTGCTGAGATCGCCGCGCCGTTCGGGGCGGATTTCATCGGCATCAATCCGCTGCACGCCCTCTATTTTGCCGATCCGCGCTTCTTCAGCCCCTACACGCCATCGAGCCGGCGGTTTCTCAACCCGCTCTATATTGCCCTCGACGACGAGGCTGCCCTGTCCGACCCCGACCGGGAGGCGCTGCGCGCAGCACGCGAGGCGGAGCTGATCGATTATCAGGCCGTCGCCCGGCTGAAGCGCAAGGCGCTCGAGGCGCGGTTCAACGCTTTCCAGCTTGGCGGCAGCAATCCGGCTGAGCAGCGCGGCGGGTTCGAGACTTTCCGCCGGGAGCAGGGCGAGCGGCTAGAGAACTTCGCGCTGTTCGAGGCGCTTTCCGAGGCCATGGTCGCCAAAGGGCTATCCTGCGGCTGGCGGAATTGGCCGGACGACTTCAAGGATCTGAACAGCAGTGCCGTCCGTGACTTCGGTGACGCAAACAGCGAGCGCATCCTGTTCCACATCTGGCTGCAATGGATGGCGCGCCAGCAGCTGGCCAACGCGCAGCAGCGCGCGCTAAGCGCCGGAATGCGGATTGGCCTTTATCTCGATCTGGCGGTCGGCGTCGCTCCTGATGGCGCGGACACCTGGTGCGAGCCCCATACCGTGCTGCGCGGTGTGCGCGTTGGCTCCCCGCCCGATGCATTCAATGCGAAAGGCCAGGATTGGGGCCTGGCCCCGATCTCGCCGCTGGTCCTGCGCAACGAGCGCGGCCGCATGTTCGGTGAGCTGCTTTCCGATGCGATCGGCCCCGCCGGCGCAATCCGGATCGACCATGCCATGTCGCTGCAGCGCCTCTACCTTATACCCGATGACCTCGATGGCACCGAGGCTACTTATGTCTCCTATCCCTTCGACGACATGCTGAAGGCCGTTGCCGCCACCTCGGAGCGCACTGGGGCCATCATCATCGGGGAGGATCTTGGGACCGTTCCTGCGAATTTTCGCGAGATCATGCAGGCAAATCGGGTGCAGGGCTATCGGGTGCTGTTGTTCGAACGTGAGGACGCGGGCGATTTCCGCCTGCCAGACAGCTACCAGCGCGACGCGCTTGCCTGTATCTCCACCCATGACCTGCCGACCCTGCATGGCTGGTGGGAGGGCTGCGATATCGATGACAGGGAGGCACTCGGCCTTCTCGATCCGGTGAGCGCGGCTCAAGATCGCGCGAAACGCATAGCGGATCGTAAACAACTGGTCGCCGCCTTAGCAGCAAGCGGGGTCTTGCCGGACCATCTCGGCCCGCTCGCTCGCGGGGAGGAGCCACTTCCCGCCGAGCTGACGCAGGACTTGGCGATTGCCGTCAGCCGCTTTCTGGCCGCGACCCCGTGTAGATTGGTCGCACTGCAATTAGAGGATCTGACAGGAACACGCGACCGCGCCAACCTCCCCGGGACGACCCTCGAGCATCCAAACTGGCGGCGCAAAGCCCGCATTGTCCTTGAAGATCTCGCGCAATTTCCTGATTTCGCAGTAATTTTGCAAGCCGTCGCCGCGGAGCGGCCAACACGCGATATTTCGTAGGCATTAATTGCGGACGTTCATTTCTTTTGCACTGCACAGTGCAATGCTGCAATGCAAAATTATCCGTTCAACTTCCGCCTCGAATTGATCATCTTTCTTGCAGCATTGGGGAAGGGGTTCGCGTGAGCGGGCCTGATCCTCTGGCACAAAAGCAGCAAAAAGGAGATTGATCATGTCTGTCTATAACGTGAAGGCTCATCCCGCCTTTGCTGGTTATGGTCTGGCTCAGGACACCGGCTCCGTCCATGGCATTCGCGGCCTCATCGCTAAGGTCGCGAAATGGCGTGAACAGCGGCGCACTTATAACAACGTCATGTTTGAGCTGGAGCATATGACCGACCGCGACCTCGCCGATATCGGCATCAGCCGGTACGATATTCCCGCGATCGCGCGCGGTGAAAAGGTCGAGCGCTAGACGCTCGCCTCGCACAATGCGGCCCGCGTCGGGCCAGGAGACGAATTCGTTCAGCCCGGTAAAGCAGCTGCTTTGCCGGGCTGACGCGTTTACAAACGCCCCTCGCTATCACGCGACAAAACATCCGACCTAATTACAGAACGGCGCATTCTTTCCCGCTTGAGTTTTCAAAGCAATACGGGAAGATATGTGAGTAGACGCTCAATAGTCGATATCGCCTAAATTACGCTCGGTGAGTTAAGCGCAATTAATCGACTATGAATTAATTAACGCGGTAACAGACCACCGGCTGTGGGAAGCAACGCGGCTTCAGTGCCGCAATTCAGCGTTGAAGGTGAGACAGCGTGCATGGCCCCGCGGGAACACGACCAAGATCCGTTTCGAATGGCGAGCGGAATAAATTAATTCACAGTGAATTAATTATTGACAGCTCCGACCCCAGCTGGCAGACTTTTCCCAATCAGCGAGACGTGTCAGATCTTGTCGCGCCATTGGAGGAAATGGATTTGTCACGGGGCTTGGGAGGGCAGGGCAGCAATTCCGTCCAGATCCGGCAGTTCAATGAGCGGGTAATTCTCGCCGCGCTCCGACGGCTCGGCGAAGCCTCCAAAGCCGACCTGGCGCGCTATGCGCAGCTCACCAACAACGCCGCCGGCCAGATCGTGCGCGAGCTGGAGCAGCAGAGCCTCATCAAGACGCTGGGCAAGCGGTCCGGAAGCCGCGGCCAGCCGGCGACGCTGCTCACACTGAATTCGGATGGCGCCTATGCGATCGGCGTTACCATCGGCCGGCGTTCGCTCCGTTCGTTGCTGGTCGATTTTCATGGGCAAGTGCTGGAGCGGCGCGCCGAGGAGCGCCTCTGGCCACTGCCGCAGGACGCGATCGCCTTCATCCTGGAGAGTGTCGAGGCATTCCGCTCCACGCTTCCGGCGCCGGCGCGCAATCGTATCGCCGGGCTCGGCATCGCCATTCCCTACAATCTGGGGAGCTGGCAGAAGGAGCTGGGCATTACCGCTGAGGCGCTTGCGGCCTGGAATGACTTCGATCTCGTCGCCCATGTCAGTCGGCAGGTCGATCTGCCGATTTTCATCGAGAATGATGGCACCGCGGCCGCGGCGGCGGAGTTGTTTCGCGGCCATGGGCGGAAAATCGATAATTTCCTCTACCTCTTCATCGGTGCGGCGATCGGCGGCGGCGTTGTTTCCGATGGTGACTTTCAGCGGGGCATGCATGGCAATGCCGGCGATGTCGGGCTTATGCCGGTGGCGCCCTCAAAGCTTGCCTCCGCCATTCAGCCGAATTCGCCATTCGACGTCCTGCTTTCGCGCGCCTCGATGAACGCGCTCGTGCGCCATCTGAAAAGCCGTGGATTCGAGGTCAGCACGGAGCAACAGCTGGCCGCCGCCTTACCCCAAGCGACGCAAGCGGTCGCCGAATGGATCGAAGACTGCGCCGATGCGCTGGTCGTGCCGATCCTCAGCGCGGTGCGCCTGCTTGACATGGACAACGTGGTGATCGACAGCGATCTGCCGTCCAGCTTGATCGACAGCCTGATCCAAGCGACAGTGGAACATCTTCGCCGCGCATCGCCAGAATCGCGTGAGCCGCCCGAGCTCATAAAAGGCAGCATCGGGCCGGAGGCCGCCGCGATCGGCGCGGCGATACTGCCGCTGCATCTGAATTTCGGTCCGAATAGAGACGTTCTAACTGGCCATTAGAGTCGGGAACAATCGCAATGGGGAGAAACAGCCGACATGACGGAGAGTGCTAGGGACCCTCGCCCGACGCTCGAGATGCGTCATATTTCCAAGACCTTTCCCGGTGTCAAGGCGCTGAGCGATGTGCAGCTCAAGGCCTATCCCGGCGAGGTGATGGCGCTAATGGGTGAGAACGGCGCGGGCAAGTCCACGCTGATGAAGATTTTGTCCGGCGCCTATATCGCTGATCCGGGCGGCGAGATCCTCATTGACGGCCACCCGGTGCGGATGGGCGATCCGATCGCTGCCAAGCACCAGGGCATTGCCATCATCTATCAGGAGCTGTCGCTCGCGCCGAACCTGACCGTCGCCGAGAACATCTATCTCGGCATCGAGCTCGCCAGGAACGGCATGGTCGACCGCAAGGCAATGGCGGAGGGCTGCCGGGACGTGCTGGAGCGGCTCGGCGCGCCGTTCGGGCCGAACACCGTCGTCAGCACCCTCTCGATCGCCGAGCAGCAGCTCGTCGAGATCGCGCGGGCGCTCCATGTCAACGCCAAGATCCTGGTGATGGACGAGCCGACTACGGCGCTCTCCTCGCGCGAGACCGAAAAGCTGTTCGCCCTCGTGAAACAGCTCCGCTCCGAAGGTATCGCCATCATCTATATCAGCCACCGCATGGCCGAGGTCTACGAGCTGGCCGACCGGGTCTCGGTGCTGCGCGACGGCACCTATGTCGGCACGCTGGTGGGCGATGAGATCAGTGCTGACCGTCTAGTGCGGATGATGGTCGGCCGCGAGCTGAAGGGCTTCTACAAGCACGACCACGACCCGGAACATGCGCTGGCCGCAGAGGTGGTGCTCGAGGTGCGCGACATGGCCGACGGCGATATGGTCAAAGGCTGCAGCTTCAAGCTGCATGCCGGCGAAGTGCTGGGGCTGGCCGGCCTGGTCGGCTCGGGACGCACCGAGCTCGCCCGCCTGATCTACGCCGCCGATCCCAAAACCAGCGGCGAGGTGGTCCTGGAGAAGGTGCCGCGCAACTTAAAGACGCCGAAACAGGCGATCGACGCCGGCATTGCCTATCTCACCGAGGACCGCAAGGCGCAAGGCCTGTTCCTCGATATGACCGTCAAGGACAATGTTAATCTCGGCGTGATCGACCGCGACGCCTACCAGTTCGGCGTACTCAATCTCGGACAGGCCGCGCGCCGCGCCGTTCAGGCGATCGAGGCGCTGGCGATCCGGGTGGCGAGCCCGCTGGTCGAGGTCGGAAGCCTCTCCGGCGGCAACCAGCAGAAGGTGCTGCTCTCGCGCTGGCTCGAGACCAAGCCGCGCGTGCTGATCCTCGATGAGCCGACCCGCGGCGTTGATGTCGGCGCCAAGCAGGAGATCTACCGCATCATCGACAACCTCGCCAAGGCGGGCGTCGCCATCCTCGTCATCTCCTCGGAGATGCCCGAAGTGATGGGCATCGCCGACCGCATTCTGGTGATGCGCGAAGGCGTCATCGAAGGCGAGGTCGGCGGCCATAGCGGGCACGCCATTACGCAGGAAAATATTATGGCACTCGCCTCCGGCATCGGCCTGAAGGCGGCATAGAGAACAGCCGGGAGGAGGAAAGGTTCAAATGACCGACGCAAGCATGGACGCCAAGCAGAAATTGGTGACCCAGGGCGACAAGGCCGCCGCAGCGCGAAAGATCGCCATCCGCAGCACCATGCAGGCCGTAGGCATGCTGCCGGTGCTGATCATCCTGGCGCTCGGCTTTCACTTCATGACCGAAGGGCGCTTCTTTACCGGGCAGAACATTTCGATCGTCCTGCAGCAGGCCGCGATCAACACGGTGCTCGCTGCGGGCATGACCTTCGTCATCCTCACCGGCGGCATCGACCTCTCGGTCGGCTCCATGCTCGCCGCCTCGGCGATGGTCGGCATGATCGCCTCGCTGATCCCCGGCTGGGGGCTGCTCGGCATTCCGGCGGCGCTCCTCACCGGCCTGTTCTTCGGCCTGATCAACGGCAGCCTGATCGCCTTTCTCAAGCTACCGCCATTCATCGTCACGCTCGGCGGCCTGACCGCCATCCGCGGCATCGCCCGCCTGATCGGCAATGACCAGACCATATTCAACGCCGATCTTCCCTTCGCCTGGATCGGCAATGGCTCGGTGACGCTGATCCCCGGCGTTCTCAGCATCCCGGTGCTGGCGGTCCTGGCCATCCTGGTGATCATCCTCTCCTGGTTCGTGCTGCGCCGCACCGTGCTCGGCACGCATATCTATGCGGTCGGCGGCAACCCTTCGGCGGCCCGCCTCTCCGGCATCAAGGTGTGGAGCGTGCTGCTGTTCGTCTACGCCACCTCCGGGCTGCTGTCGGGCCTCGGCGGCGTCATGTCGTCGGCGCGTCTCTATGCGGCGAACGGTCTGCAGATCGGCCAGGCCTATGAGCTGGACGCCATCGCCGCGGTGATCCTGGGCGGCACCAGCTTCATCGGCGGCATCGGCTCGATCTGGGGAACGCTGATCGGCGCGCTGATCATCGCCGCGCTGACCAATGGCCTGATCCTGCTCGGTGTGTCGGACATTTGGCAGTTCATCATCAAGGGCTTAGTCATCATTGGTGCTGTGACCCTTGACCGGTTCCGCACCCAGGGCGCCCGTACTTAAGGGCCCGATGTTGAAATCAGGGCAACGGCGCTATGGGTCCACGCTGTGCCTGCCTCGAGAAGAACCGGACCTGGAGACGTTATCCATGATCAAAGGGCTTACCCTTGCCTGTGCGGCTGTGGCTCTGTCCGCAAACGTTGCAGGTGCCGCCGAGTTGAACAAAATCGGCGTCACTCTCGGCTCGCTCGGCAATCCGTTCTTCGTGGCGCTCGCCACCGGCGCCAAGGCGAAGGCGCAAGAAACCAATCCGAAGGTAGATGTGATCTCGGCCTCGGCCGACTATGACCTCAACAAGCAGTTCACCCAGATCGATAATTTTATCGCCGCCGGGGTGAACATGATCCTGCTCAACGCCACCGATCCGAAAGCCATCCTCCCCGCAGTGAAGCGGGCGCAGGCGGCTGGCATAGTGGTGGTGGCGGTGGACGTGGCCGCGGCTGGTGTCGATGCAACGGTTCAGACCAATAACGTGCAGGCCGGACAGATCGCCTGCCAATACATCGTCGACAAACTAAAGGGCAAGGGCGATGTGATCATCGAGAACGGACCGCAGGTCTCGGCGGTTATCGACCGCGTCAAAGGCTGCAAGGAGGTGTTCGCCAAAGCCCCGGGTATCAAAGTCCTCTCCGAGGACCAAGACGCCAAGGGCAGTCGTGAAGGCGGCCTCAATGTCGCGCAGGGCTATCTGACCCGCTTCCCGCATATCGATGCGATATTCTGCATCAATGACCCGCAGGCAATTGGCACCGATCTCGCAGCAAAGCAGCTAAACCGCAAGGAAATGTTCATCACTTCGGTGGACGGTGCGCCCGATATCGAAGTGGCGCTCAAAGGTAATACGCTGGTTGAGGCTTCCGCGAGCCAGGACCCCTATCTGATGGCGCAGATTGCGGTGAAGACCGGCGTCGAGATCATGAATGGGAAAAAGCCGGAAAATCCGATGATCTTGATGGAGTCGAAGCTGATCACGCGCGACAATGTGAAGGACTATAAGGGCTGGTCATCACACTAAGCGCAACGAGCGCATATCCGATGTGCCATTGAAGAAGGGCGGAGGAGGCGATGGCAGACATTCTCTGCTTTGGCGATCTCTTGATCGATTTCGTGCCGACGACAAGCGGTGTCTCCTTTGCTGACCTGCCCAGCTTCAAGCCTGCTCCTGGAGGTGCGGCCGCCAATGTTGCGGTCGGCCTCGCCAGGCTCGGTACGTCGAGCGCCTTTATGGGCAAGGTTGGCGATGACCCCTTCGGGCATCTTCTCGTCGACACCCTTGCACGCGAGGGCGTAGACGTGACGCCGATCCGGTTTGATAGGCGCGCGCGGACTGCCTTGGCGTTTGTCACCCTGACCGCGGAAGGCGAGCGGGATTTCCTGTTCTTCCGCCACCCCTCGGCCGACATGTTGTTCACGCCGGAGGAGGTCGATCTGGAGGCGATCCACGCCGCGAAGATCTTTCACTTCGACTCGATCAGCCTTGCTTCCCCGCAGCCGCGCACAACGGCCCTCTATGCCGCGGATGAGGCGGCCAAGGCCGGCAAGCTGATCTCCTACGACGTCAATCTTCGGCTGCCGCTTTGGGAGAGCGATGCCGCTGCGCGCAGCGGTATCCGTGAAGGTTTGAAGCGCGCCGCCATCGTCAAGCTCAGCGACGACGAATTGGCGTTCATGACAGGCGACCGCTCCCCGGAGCGCTTCCGCGCCGAGCTTTGGCACGACGGCCTGATGTTCGCGGTGCTCAGCCTTGGCGAACGCGGCTGCGTTGCGCTCACCAAGCAGGGCGAGGTGACCGTACCGAGCGTTCCGGTTAAGGTTGTGGATACTACCGGCGCAGGAGACGGCTTTGTCGCCGGAGTGTTATCCGGCATCGCGAAGAATCCCGATGTGCTGGGCAATGAGCAAGGCCTCGCTGAGCTTTGCCGGTTCGCCAATGCGGTCGGAGCCATCACCACCACGGCGCGTGGCGCGATACCCTCATTGCCGACAGCCAGTCAGGTGGAGGAGCTTCTGGCTCGCGCAAGCCGGGTCGCTGAGAGAGAAGACAAGCCGCCGTTCGGAAATGAAGGGGTTGGATGACGCGCATGGCTTATGGCCTCGACAAGCTGAGTTCGACAGGAGAGCCGCGATGACGGCGCTGAGGGCTCAGCCAGCCTGGACGGATCTTGAGGTCCATGCGCGGACGATGGCCGGCCGTCATCTTCGCGACCTCTTCGACGAGCAGCCGAACCGTTTCCAGTACTTCCATTACATCCTTGGCGATCTCCTGGTTGACATCTCTAAGCAGCGGATCGACAGGGGGACCATGCACCTGCTTCTCGACCTGGCCCGGGCGGCCGATGTCGAGGGCTGGCGCGACCGGATGTTTGCCGGCGAGAAGATCAACAGCACCGAGCATCGTGCCGTCCTGCATGTGGCGCTGAGAAACCGTGCCAATCGGCCAATTACGGTCGATGGCGAGGACGTGACGCCGGCCGTTCATGCCGTTCTGGATCACATGCGCGACTTCGTCATGCGGGTGCGCAGCGGCGCCTGGCGCGGCCATTCCGGCGAGACCATTACCGATGTCGTCAATATCGGCATCGGCGGCTCGGATCTCGGTCCGCTGATGGTCTGCGAGGCGCTCAAGCCCTATCAGCGCGCAAATCTGCGCCCACACTTCGTCTCCAATGTCGATGGCGCGCACCTCCTCGATACGCTCGCCCGGCTCGACCCGTCGCGCACACTGTTCATCATTGCCTCGAAGACCTTCACCACGCAGGAGACGATGGCCAACGCCGCCTCGGCCCGGACCTGGTTCCTCGAGCACCTCGGAAGCGACGCCGATGTCGCCAGGCATTTCGTTGCGGTTTCGACCAATCAGCAGGCGGTTGCCGCTTTTGGCATCGATCCGGCCAATATGTTCGGCTTCTGGGACTGGGTGGGCGGCCGCTATTCGCTGTGGTCCGCTATCGGGCTGTCGATTGCCCTTGCCGTCGGGTATGAGTGCTTTGAAGAGCTGCTCGACGGTGCCTTCGCCATGGACGAGCATTTTCGCACGAGCCCGCTTCCCGACAATATCCCAGCCATCCTCGCGCTGATCGGCATCTGGAATCACAATTTCTTAGGCAGCGCGAGCCACGCCGTGCTGCCTTATGACCAGCATCTCGCGCGCTTCCCGGCCTATCTCCAGCAAGCGGACATGGAGAGCAACGGCAAGTCGGTCCGGCGTGACGGCAGCCGTGTCGATTACGCGACCGGCCCGATCATCTGGGGCGAGCCCGGCACCAATGGCCAGCATGCCTTTTATCAGCTTATCCACCAGGGCACCGAGCTGATCTCGGCCGACTTCATCGCTGCTGCCCAGAGCCAAACCCCACTCGGCACCCATCACGACATGCTGCTCGCCAACTGCCTTGCGCAGACCGAGGCGCTCGCCTTCGGCAAGACCGCGGAGGAAGTGCGCAGCGAGTTGGAGGCGTCCGGCGCATCGGCGTCCGAGATCGATGCGCTCCTGCCGCATAAGGTATTCGACGGCAACCGCCCGACCACCACTATCCTCTACGATCGCTTAACGCCCTTTGCGCTCGGCCGGCTGATCGCGCTCTATGAGCACAAGATCTTCGTGCAGGGCATCATCTGGAACATCAACAGCTTCGACCAATGGGGGGTGGAACTCGGCAAGCAACTTGCAAAGGTCATCCTCCCGGAACTGAAGCCTGGTGCCGAGGTTGGACATCACGACTCCTCGACCACCGGCCTGATCGAATACATCCACGCCCGGCAGTCGGCGGGCCAAAGGACGGCGTAATGACCTCAATGCAAGCCTCGTTCCCTGCCTCGATAACCCCGGAACGCTTTAAGGAGGAGATCCTTGGCAAGCTGGTCCTCAGCGTCGGCAAAGACCCTGAACATGCAAGCCCGCGCGATTGGCTGATCGCCACCTCGCTCGCCGCCCGCGATCAGCTCGTGCTGCGCTGGATGGACAGCACGCGCCAGATTTATGCCAGGCAGGAGAAGCGGGTCTATTATCTCTCGATGGAGTTTTTGATCGGGCGGCTTTTGATCGACAGCCTCTCCAATCTGCGGTTGCGGGAGGTCTGCGCGGAGGCGCTTGCCCAGCTTGGCCAATCGCTTGATGAGTTGAAGGAGATCGAGCCCGATGCTGCGCTCGGCAATGGCGGCCTCGGGCGGCTGGCAGCGTGCTTCTTGGAGAGCATGGGCTCGGTCGGCATCGCCGGATTCGGCTACGGCATCCGCTACAATCACGGCCTATTTCACCAGGCTTTCGAGAATGGCCGGCAGATCGAGCAGCCAGAGAATTGGCTCTCCTTCGGCAATCCCTGGCAGTTCGAGCGGCCGGAGGTCGCCTATGAGATCGGCTTCGGCGGGACGGTGGCGAGCCCGACCGGCGAGAAGAAGACCCGCCGCGCCTGGTGGCATCCGGCCGAACGTGTGCTGGCGGTCGCCTTCGATACGCCGATTGCAGGCTGGAAGGCACGCCGGGTCAACACGCTGCGCCTGTGGTCGGCGCGCTCGCCCGAACTGATCAGGCTGGAGCCGTTCAACCGCGGCGACTATTACGGCGCTCTTGCTCATCAGGCGAATGCCGAGAGCATTTCGCTGATCCTCTACCCCGACGATTCGACGCCGATCGGCCAGGAGCTGCGGCTGAAGCAGGAATATTTCTTCACATCCGCCTCGCTCCAGGACCTGATTCGCCGGCATCTCGATCAGTACGGCAGCCTCTCATCGCTCCCCGACAAGGTGGCCATCCAGCTCAACGACACCCATCCTGCGCTTGCTGTGCCGGAGTTGATGCGGCTGCTCATCGATGAGCACGGGCTGGCTTGGGACGAAGCCTGGCGGCTCACCCAAGCCTCATCGCCTACACCAATCACACGCTGCTTCCCGAGGCGCTGGAGAGCTGGCCCGTCGCGCTGATGCAAAGGCTTCTGCCGCGCCACATGCAGATCATCGAGCTGATCCATGCCGACCAGATGGCGACGCTAAAGGCAAAAGGGGTCACCGATCCCGAGGTGGTCCGCGAGGTCGCGCTGATCGCTCATGGGAACGGCCACCGGGTGCGCATGGGCAATCTCGCCTTTCTTGGCGCGCATCGGGTGAATGGCGTCTCGGCGCTCCATACCGAGCTGATGAAGGAGACGGTGTTCAGCGCGTTTCACAAGCTGTTCCCGGACCGTATCGTCAATGAGACCAATGGCGTCACTCCGCGGCGCTGGCTGCTCGAAAGCAATCCGGCGCTGGCTGCGCTCATCACCGAGACGATCGGCGACCGCTGGGTCGGCGATCTCGAACTGCTGGAGCGTCTCACTCCAATGGCTGATGATGCGGCATTCCGTGAGCGCTACGCTGCCATCAAGCGGGCCAATAAGCAGACGCTTGCAGGCGTTATCCAGACATCTCACCGGCCTCGAAGTCGACCCAAGAGCGCTGTTCGACGTGCAGATCAAGCGGATCCATGAATATAAGCGCCAGCTGCTGAACATCCTTGAGGCCATCGCCCATTACAATGCCATCCGCGCCGATCCTGCCAAAGACTGGCAGCCGCGCGTAAAAATCTTCGGCGGCAAGGCGGCGGCCTCCTATTACATGGCCAAGCTGATCATCAACCTGATCAATGACGCCGCCCGGGTGATCAACGCCGACCCCGTGGTCGGTGACCGGCTGAAAGTGGTGTTCCTCCCCGACTACCGGGTTTCGCTTGCCGAGAAGATCATTCCCGCCGCCGACCTTTCCGAGCAGATCTCGACCGCCGGCATGGAGGCGTCCGGCACCGGCAATATGAAATTTGCGCTGAACGGCGCGCTCACCATCGGTACCCTCGACGGCGCCAATGTCGAGATCAAGGAGCGAGTCGGGGAGGAGAATATCTTCATCTTCGGCCTCACCGCCGACCAGGTCCTCGCCATGAGACGCAAGGGCTACGATCCCGCCAAGACGCTCGCGCGCTCTCCGGCGCTTCGCGAGACGCTGGATCAGCTCGCCCTTGGAGTGTTCTCACCCGGCGACGCGGCGCGCTACCGCCCACTGGCCGATAACCTGATGAGACATGATTACTTCCTGGTCACGGCCGATTTCGATGCCTATGCCCAGACTCAGCGGGAGGTCGACAGCGCCTATGGCGAGCGGGAGGCGTGGCTACGCAAGGCCGTGCTGAATATCGCCCATTCCGGCTGGTTCTCCTCCGATCGCACGATCCGCGGCTATGCGCGTGACATTTGGGGCGTGCCTGCTTTGGGCCGCGAAGGAGTGTAGCGATGAACGACGCCCGCCCGGAGAAGGAGGTTATCGGCGCGATCGTTAGCGGCGCGCATAGCGATCCCTTTGCCGTGCTCGGGCCGCGGGTGGTGCAAGGTGGCGTCATCGTCAACGCTTTCGTTCCGGGCGCCGAGGCCCTTACTGTGATCGAGCGGACGAGCGGCGAGCCGCTTGCCGAGCTGGAACGGCTGGACGATGCCGGCTTCTTCTCCGGCATGATCAAGGGTCGCTCCGGCGTGCCCGACTATCGCTTGCGCGCGAAGCGTGGCGGCGATGTCTGGGAGCTGGAGGACCCCTACCGGTTCGGTCCCCTAATCGGCGAGATCGACAGTTACCTGATCGGCGAGGGCAGTCATCGGCGGCTGTGGGAAAGGCTCGGCGCGCATGCGATCGAGCATCAGGGCGTCTCAGGCGTGCATTTCGCCGTCTGGGCGCCGAACGCGAAGCGCGTATCCGTCGTCGGTGATTTCAATCAATGGGACGGCCGCCGCCATCCGATGCGCGTGCATCCCGGTGTGGGCGTGTGGGAAATTTTCATCCCCGGCCTCGGCGAAGGCACCGTCTATAAATATGAGATTATCGGTGCGGCAGATCAGCTCCTCCCCCTCAAGGCGGACCCTTACGGTTTCGGCGGGGAGCTCCGGCCCAAGAACGCCTCGGTGGTCCGCAAGATCAATAACTTCACCTGGAGCGATGCGGATTGGCGTGCGGTCCGCCGGGCGAAGCAGGCGGTGGACGCGCCGATCTCTATTTACGAGGTGCATCTCGGCTCCTGGCGGCGCGGCGAGGCGGGCCGCTTCCTCAGCTATGACGAGCTGGCTGACCAGCTCATCCCCTATGTCAAGGAAATGGGCTTCAGCCATATCGAGCTGCTGCCGATCACCGAATATCCCTTCGACGGCTCCTGGGGCTATCAGCCGATCGGCCTCTATGCCGCGACCGCACGCCATGGCGAGCCCGCTGGCTTTGCCCGGTTCGTCAATCGCTGCCATGAGGCCGGCATCGGCGTGTTGCTCGACTGGGTGGCCGGCCATTTCCCGACCGACGAGCATGGGCTGGGCCAGTTCGACGGCACGGCCCTTTATGAGCATGCCGATCCACGCCAGGGCTTCCATCAGGACTGGAATACGCTGATCTACAATTACGGCCGGCCGGAAGTTGCAAACTACCTCTGCTCCAATGCGCTGTTCTGGCTGGGGGTCTATCACCTCGATGGCCTCAGGGTGGATGCCGTCGCCTCCATGCTCTATCTCGACTATTCGCGCAAGGAAGGCGAGTGGGTGCCGAACCGCTATGGCGGGCGCGAGAATCTGGAGGCAATCGATTTCCTGAAGCGCGCGAACGAGCTCAGCTATGGCGCCGACGACAGCATCGTCACCGTGGCCGAGGAGTCGACGGCGTGGCCTGGCGTGTCGCGGCCGGTTTACGCTGGCGGGCTCGGCTTCGGCTACAAATGGAATATGGGCTGGATGCACGACACGCTGGTCTATATGAGCAAGGACCCGGTGCATCGCCGTTGGCATCACCACCAGATGACTTTCGGCCTGCTTTATGCGTTCAGCGAGAATTTCATCCTGCCGCTCTCCCATGACGAAGTGGTACACGGCAAGGGCACGATCCTCGGGCGCATGCCGGGCGATGCCTGGCAGAAATTCGCAAACCTTCGAGCCTATTACGGCTTCATGTGGGGCCATCCCGGCAAGAAGCTGCTGTTCATGGGCCAGGAATTCGGCCAAGGCCAGGAGTGGAAAGCCGACCAGTCGCTCGACTGGCACCTGCTCGATGTTGGCTGGCACAAGGGCGTGCACACGCTGGTCAAGGATCTCAACCGGCTCTACCGGGAGGAGCCGGCGCTTCACCAGCTCGACTGCGAGGCAGCCGGCTTCGAATGGCTGGAGGCCAATGACGCCGAGGCCTCGGTGCTGGCCTGGCTGCGCAAGGGCCGTGCGGGCGCGCCGCCCGTCCTGGTGATCAGCAATTTCACCCCGGCGCCGCGGGAGGGTTATCGGCTCGGCCTGCCTTTCGCCGGCACCTGGCGCGAAATCCTCAACACCGATGCTTCGATCTATGGCGGGTCGGGTATGGGCAATCTGGGCGAGGTTAAGGCGGAGGCTGTAGCAAGTCATGGCCGGCCATTCTCGGCGCGTATCACGCTGCCGCCGCTTTCGACGGTGTGGTTCCGGCTCGACGGCAAGGGCTGACAGCAAGGCTGCTAAGAAACGAAAAGCCAACGATCCAGGGAGGCGCAAATGGCCAACAGAACTGAGCGGATCGCCGCAAATCTTTCCCGTAACGCGATGGCATATGTGCTGGCAGGCGGACGCGGCTCGCGGCTCCTCGAGCTGACGGATAAACGCGCCAAACCTGCGGTCTACTTCGGCGGCAAGAGCCGGATCATCGATTTCGCCTTATCGAACGCTCTGAATTCGGGCATCCGCCGCATCAGCGTCGCCACGCAGTATAAGGCGCATTCGCTGATCCGACATCTGCAGCGTGGCTGGAATTTCTTCCGCCCGGAACGCAATGAGGGGTTCGACATCCTCCCTGCCTCCCAGCGCGTCTCGGAGCATCAGTGGTACGCCGGGACGGCGGACGCGGTCTACCAGAACATCGATATCATCGAGGGCTATGATCCCGAGTACATGGTCATCCTCGCCGGCGACCACGTCTACAAGATGGACTATGAACCGATGTTGCAGCAGCACGTCAACTCGAACGCGGATGTGACAATCGGCTGCCTCGAGGTGCCGCGCATTGAGGCGACCGGCTTCGGCGTGATGCACGTCGATGACAAGGATCGCGTTATCCAGTTTCTGGAGAAGCCCGCCGACCCGCCCGGCATGCCGGACAAGCCGGAGATGGCGCTCGCCAGCATGGGCATATATGTCTTCCAGACCCAGTTCCTGATCGATGAGCTGAAGCGGGACGCGAGTGACCCGGGCTCCGACCGTGATTTCGGCAAGAATATCATTCCCCATCTGGTTAAGAACGGCAAAGCGGTCGCGCACCGGTTCCCGACGTCCTGCGTGCGCTCGGGCGAGGAGGCGAGCGATGAGCCCTATTGGCGCGATGTGGGGACCATCGATGCCTACTGGCAGGCCAATATCGACCTGACCGACTTCATCCCTGCGCTCGACCTCTATGACCGCGAATGGCCGATCTGGACCTATGCCGAGGTCACCCCGCCGGCCAAATTCATCCATGATGAGGAGGACCGGCGCGGTATGGCGGTCTCCTCGATGGTCTCGGGCGGCTGCATCATCTCCGGATCGAAGATTTACCAGTCGCTGCTGTTCACGGGTGTGCACAGCCACTCCTATAGCGAGCTGGAGCAGGTGGTGGTGCTCCCTTATGCGCAGATCCGTCGCAATGCGCGCCTGAAAAAGGTGGTGGTCGACCGCGGCGTCGAAATCCCTGAGGGGCTTGTCGTCGGCGAAGATCCGGAAGAGGATGCGCGACGCTTCCGCCGCACCGAGAGCGGCGTCTGCCTGATCACCCAGCCGATGATCGACCGGCTCAAGGCCGAGCGATGAGGGTGCTGTCGGTTGCCTCCGAATTCTATCCGCTGATTAAGACCGGCGGCCTGGCCGATGTCGCTGGCGCGCTGCCCAGCGCTCTGGCGGCCGGCGGGATCGAGATGCGCACCCTCCTGCCCGGCTACCCTGCGGTCATGAGCAAGGTCGGCCCGATGGAGAGTGTGGCCGAGTTCGGCGACCTGTTCGGCGGTGCCGCGACGCTGCTGCAGACCTCCTATCGGAGCAACGTCGCGCCCCTCCTGATCCTTGACGCGCCGCACCTCTATGACCGGCCCGGCAACCCTTATCTCGGCAAGGATGGCAAGGACTGGCCGGACAATCATTTCCGCTTCGCCGCGCTGTCCTTCATCGCAAGCCGCATCGGGCTCGGCGTCATCGGAAACTGGCGGCCGGATGTCGTTCATGGCCACGACTGGCAGGCGGGTCTCGTGCCGGTCTATCTGAGCGAGGCGGGGAGGCGACCGGCGACGGTGACGACCATCCACAACATCGCTTTTCAGGGCATTTTTCCCGCCGATCTGCTGATGGCGCTAAAGCTGCCCCGCTCCAGCTTTACCATGGCGGGCCTTGAATATTACGGGAAGATTAGCTTCCTCAAAGGCGGCCTTACCTATTCCGACCGGCTGACCACCGTCAGCCCAACCTATGCCCGGGAAATCTGCACGCCGGCCTTCGGCATGGGGCTTGACGGCGTGCTGCGTCAGCGCCGCGGCGTGCTCTCAGGCATCATCAATGGCATCGACGATGACGTCTGGAATCCCGCGGCCGACGCCAATGTGACGCAGCCTTACGATGAGCGCACGCTCGCCGGTAAGGCCATCAACAAGGCCGCGCTGCAGCATCGCTTCGGCCTCAATGTCGACGAAGATGCGCTTTTGTTCTGTGTTGTCAGCAGGCTGACCGCCCAGAAGGGCCTCGACCTGCTGCTCGATTGCCTGCCGACCATCATCGCCAGTGGCGGCCAGCTCGCCTTGCTCGGCAGCGGCGAGGCCGCGCTCGAGAATGCCTACCGGTCGGCGGCGGGCTTGCATCGCGGCCGGGTCGGCGTGGTGCTCGGCTATGACGAGCCGCTCTCCCATCAGATGCAGGCGGGAGCGGATGCCATCATCGTGCCGTCGCGGTTCGAGCCTTGCGGCCTGACCCAGCTCTACGGCCTGCGCTACGGCACAGTGCCGATCGTCGCCCGCACCGGCGGCCTTGCCGATACGGTGATCGATGCCAATCAGGCAGCGCTGCTCGACGGCGTCGCAACCGGCTTGCAATTCGGTGCCGATAGCGCCAGCGAGCTGCAGATCGCGCTCGAGCGTGCCTTCGCACTCTTTACCGACCGCCCCGCCTGGCAGGCCGTGCAGCGCCGCGCCATGGGGCGCAAGGTGGACTGGTCCGTGCCCGCCAATGCCTATGCCGCCCTTTATCGGAGCCTTGCAGGCAGACCTCGGGCCGCGCCACAAGCGCGCGCCGGCGCCCATGCGTCGAGGCAGGGAAACGGAAGTATTCCGAAGCCGGATCAGCAGGCAAGCAACGGGCCGGGAGATCAGCCGATGACCATCAGCACCGTCCGCACGCAGCCCTTCGAAGGACAAAAGCCCGGAACCTCGGGACTGCGCAAGAAGGTCCCGGTATTTCAGCAGCCGCATTATGTGGCGAATTTCGTCCAGTCGATCTTCGACGCTCTGCCGGGCATCAAGGGCCAGATGATCGTCGTCGGCGGCGATGGCCGCTATTTCAACCCGGAAGCTATTCAGATCATCCTGAAGATGGCGGCGGCGAACGGCATCGGCCGGGTGCTGGTCGGCCAAAACGGCCTGCTATCGACCCCTGCGGTCTCCTGCATCATCCGTAAGAATGGCGCGTTCGGCGGTATCGTGCTGTCTGCGAGCCACAATCCCGGCGGCCCGCATGGCGACTTCGGCATCAAATACAATACGACAAATGGCGGACCGGCGCCCGAGAAGATCACCGACGCGATCTTTGCCAATACCAAGTCGATCGAGGATTATCGCATCCTTGAGGCGCCGGACGTCGCCCTAGGCAAACTCGGTAACAGCCGGCTTGGCGATATGGCGATCGAAGTCGTTGATCCGGTTGCTGACTACCAGGCACTGATGGAAAGCCTGTTTGACTTCGATGCCATCCGCGAGCTGTTCCGGAGCGGCTTTCGCATGCGCTTCGACGCCATGCACGCGGTCACCGGTCCTTATGCGCATGCGATCCTGGAGAAGAGCCTCGGCGCGCCGGCCGGCACGGTCGTCAATGGCACGCCGCTCCCCGATTTCGGCGATCATCACCCCGACCCGAACCTCGTTCACGCCAAAGACCTCTACGACCTGCTGATGAGCCCGGACGGCCCCGATTTCGGCGCGGCTTCGGATGGCGACGGCGACCGCAATCTGATTATCGGCAAAGGCCTGTTTGTCACGCCCTCCGACAGTCTGGCGCTGCTTGCCGCCAACGCGCATCTCGCGCCGGCGTACAAGGATGGCCTTGCCGGCATCGCCCGCTCCATGCCGACCAGCCAAGCGGTCGACCGCGTTGCAGAGCGGCTTGGCGTTCCGCTCTACGAAACGCCGACCGGCTGGAAGTTCTTTGGCAATCTGCTCGATGCTGGGATGGCGACCATCTGCGGCGAGGAGAGCGCCGGCACCGGCTCCAATCACGTCCGCGAAAAGGATGGCCTCTGGGCCGTGCTGCTCTGGCTGAACATCCTGGCGAGGCGCCGTCAGCCGGTGGCCGAGATCGTCACCGAGCATTGGCGCTCATTCGGGCGCAATTTCTACACGCGACACGATTATGAAGAGCTGAATGCCGCGACAGCCGAAGAGCTGATGTCCGATCTTCGCAGGCGGCTGCCGAGCCTGACCGGCACGTCAACGCCGGCGGGCACGATCGCCAGCGCCGATGATTTTGCCTATCGCGATCCGGTCGACGGCTCGCTGAGCGAGCATCAGGGGCTGCGCATCCTGTTCGTGGATGGCTCGCGCATCGTGCTGCGCCTGTCCGGTACCGGCACTGAGGGCGCAACGCTCCGCGTCTATCTGGAGCGCTTCGAGCCCGATCCGGCCAAGCACGACCAGCCACCGCAAGAAGCGGTGGGCGATCTGATCGAAACCGCCGACGCCCTCGCCGCAATCAAGCAGCGCACCGGACGCGACGCGCCCTCCGTCATTACGTAATTGGGGTAATCGGAGCCGTTTGAAGGATGGCGCTCGGCCGGGAGCAACAATAAACCGCATTCGCCCTGATCGGCCCTGTCATTGGGCGGAGCCGTTCCAGCTGGGTTCAATTCTCCGCGTTGCCGGGCGGCGCGGGAGCCGGCTCGGTGACCGATACGGGATCGGATGCGGGGAAAGTCTCCTCAAGTCCTTCCTCGAGCTGCCTTTCCAAGCGTTCGCGCTCGGTCTCTTCGGCTTCCCGTTTGGGTTGAGGGCTTCGCGGTTGAGCGGGCATTGCGGTCATCTCCTCTGGCTCATTCCGCACCGGAAAATCAAGCCGGGGTCGCTGTATTCGCGGCCTCGCCTCACCAACATGGCGCTAGTGCATGGCCTATGCAAGATCGCTGACCGACGACTTCAGCAAGGTTCGGGGATCCTCCGGCGATGCTTGCCGGCGTGTCGCCCAATGAGAGAGGCTCGGTGCTCGGGTATTGTTATCAGGAGCGGGGCTCGGTAGGGTTTTGCGGTTTGTCGCCCGCCGGCTAGGCCGCACCAAGGGCCGCATCTATGTGAACGCAGGGCCTCTATGACACGTATTTTGATCACCGGGGCAGCAGGTTTCATCGGCAGGCGACTGACCAAAGCCCTGATCGAGGCGGGCTCACTAGCGACAACGCACGGTTCGCGGGAGCCCATCACTGAGTTACGCCTGGTGGACGCCATCGACGTCGTGCCGCCTCACGCGCCGGGCATCAGGGTGGATGTGCGCAGGGGCGATCTCGCCGACCGATCTTTCACTCAGACGCTTGCGGAGGGCGGCTTCGACAGCCTGTTTCATCTCGCTTCCTATCTGACACTGCAAGCCGAGCGCGATCCTACCGCCGCCTTCGCGGTGAATGTGGAGGCGCTGCGGCAACTGCTCGACAACACACGGGGAAGCCCGAAGGTGGTGTTCACCTCTTCGCTCGCCATCTTCGGCGGCAAGATGCCGGAGACGGTCGACGACAATCTCGCCCCGGCGCCAGAGACAACCTATGGTAGCCATAAGGCGATCAACGAGTTGCTAATCGCCAACTCCTCCCGGCTCGGCCGCATCGATGGCCGCTCGCTGCGCTTGCCTATCATCCTGACCCGTCCAGGCGCGCCGCAGCCGGTCATTTCGGACCGCCTGTCGGGCATCATCCGGGAGCCGCTGCGAGGCGTCGATATCTCGGCCCCGCTCGCACCCGATACAGCCGTGCCGGTGGCGTCCGTCGGCGCGGTCGTCGCTGCCTTGATGCGGATGCACGACCTCGCGGCCGGCGAACTGCCGGCGAAACGCGCCATGAACCTACCGGCGCTCACCGTGACCCTGGCCGAGATGGCGGAGGCGGTAACGCACCGCGGCTCGAGCGGTCGCATCACTTATGCGCCCGATCCGCAGATGCAGGCCATCGTCGAGGGCTGGCCGAAGCGGTTCGTCTCCGAGAACGCCATAAGGCTTGGAATTACTCCCGATGCCGATCTCGATGCGCTGATTTCAGACTATCTCGACCACCGGGATGGCTGAGATCTCCATCATCGGCGCCGGCTCTTCGGGCGTGACCGTAGCGAAGGCGCTCAGAGGCGAGGGGCTGGCCTTCGACATCTTCGAGAAGGGCTCCAATGTCGGCGGGATGTGGCGCTAGGAGAACGACAACGGGCAAAGCTCCTGCTACGCCTCGCTTCATATCGATACCTCCAGGCCAAACCTGGGCTATAGCGATTTCCCCATTGATGCCTCGCTCCCCGATTTCCTCTCCCACGCACAGTTCCTCAGGCATCTGGAGGCCTATGCCGAGTGTTTCGGTATCGCGAGCTGATTACGTTTCAACACCGAAGTGCTGTCCCTGGAGCCGGTCGGCGGCCGGTTTCGTGTGCATCTCTCGACAGGCGAGCAGCGCGAATACTGCACCGTCATCGTCGCGAACGGCCATCTGTTCGATCCACGCATGCCGGACTTCCCCGGCTCCTTTGATGGCGAGCAGATCCACTCGCATTATTACCGCACCGCGGTCCCCTATGAGGGCAAGCGGGTGCTGGTGGTGGGGCTTGGCAATTCTGCGGTCGACATCGCCGTGGACCTCAGCCGGCAAGCGGCGCGCGTCCTTCTGTCGACGCGGCGGAGCGCCTGGATTATGCCGAAATACCTCTTCGCCGGCCTATCGATCAGGTCTCCGGCGCTATCGCACGCCGGGCGAAGTTGCCCACCCCTATAGTGCGCCGGATTATGGCGCGGCTGGTCCGCTTTAGCGTCGGCGATCAGCGGCGTTTCGGCGTGCGGCGACCGGAGCATCCGAGGTGGCGCGAGCACGCCACACTCAGCCAGGAGCTGCTGCCCTATATCGGCCATGGCTACATCACCATGAAACCGAATATCCGGGAGTTGCGCGGCGACCGTGTCGCCTTCGTCGACGGGACCGAGGAAGCTCTCGAAGCCATCATCTATGCAACGGGCTACAAGATCACCTTCCCCTTCCTTTCCCTGCAGGTGTTCGATCCGGACCGGCAGGCCCGCCGCCTTTACCGGCGCATGGTGTGCCTTGAGCATCCAGGGCTGATCTTTGCCGGTCTCGTGCAGCCGATCGGGTCGACAATTCCGCTCGTCGAGCGGCAGGGCCAGTGGATCGCCGGCTTTCTCTCAGGCAAGATGAAACTGCCGGAGAATGACATCCGCCACCGCGAGGTCGAGACGCACATTGAGCGGCAGCGCAAGACCTATCTCGAACTCGGCGCGCTACGTGCTCGAAGTCGATTTCCGGCAGTATTCGAAGCAGATGGCGAGCGACCTGCGAAGCGGGCAAGCCCGAGTTTAAACCCTGGGGAGGGGACATGCCGCAAAGCCGCTGGAAGAAACGACCTGAGAACTCCAACTGGGGCGACTTCGGCCCGGACGATCAACTCGGCCGGCTGAACCTTATAACGCAGGAGAAGGTGCGCCAAGGATTGGCCGAGGCCGCCCTGGGGATCGCCTTCTGTCTGTCTCTGCCGCTCGACTATCCCGGTGGCAGCGATCTCAATCCGCGGCGAAAGCCGCCGATCCTGCGGCCCACCATGCGCGGCGACAAGCCGAACTTCAACGCGGCGCTCTCGGGCGAGAACGCCGGCGCGACGGACGTGATCTGCGACGATCTTGCCATCCTGCATCTGCAATACTCGACGCAGTGGGATGCTCTCTGCCATGTCGGCTCGCAATTCGACGCTGATGACGACGGCGTGGCCGAGCGCGTCTATTACAATGGCTTCCGCGCCGGAGTGGACATTACCGGGCCGGCGGACGGCGCCGATGCCGGGCTTCCACAGCAGGCGACAGATCGCAGTACCTCCCATGCCGGCGCGCTGGACATCGAGAGAATGGCGGCGCATTGCGTGCAGGGCCGCGCCGCGATGATCGATCTGCGCGCCCATCTCGGCGATGTGCACACGGTCGTCGACTACGATGCGCTGATGCGCGTGATCGAGGCCGACGGCGTTGAGATCGAAACTGGCGACATGGTGTGCCTGCATACCGGCTTTGCCGATATCGTGCTCGGCATGGGGCGCCGGCCCGATCCGCATCGGCTGCACCATTCCGCCGCTGTGCTGGATGGCCGGGACGGCAAGCTCCTGAACTGGATCACCGATAGCGGCCTTGCGGCGCTCATCGCCGACAACTACGCGGTCGAAGCCGTGCCGGCCACGCCCTGCGCTACGCCCCACTGCGCCATGCTGCCGCTGCATGAGCATTGCCTGTTCAAGAACGGCATCCCGCTCGGCGAACTCTGGCATTTGACGCCGCTGGCCGGCTGGCTTCGGCAGAATGAGCGCTACCGCTTCTTGCTGACCGCGCCCCCGCTTCGACTTCCGGGCGCGGTAGGATCGCCGGTCACGCCAGTGGGGACGGTCTGATGGAACGTGTTCTGATCACCGGAGGCGCCGCGGGCATCGGCGCCGCCTGCGCCGAGCGCTGCCGGGCGGACGGCTATGAACCGGTCATCATCGATCGCGATGGTGATGGCATCCGCGCAGACCTGTCGGATCCCGCGCAAACGGCGCAGGCGCTGGCGAAAGTTCTGGAGGGCGGGCCGATCACCCGCCTGGTGAACAATGTCGGTGTCGTGGTGCCCGCTCCTGTCGAGGCGCAGACGTTCGCCGAACTCGAGCTTGCGGTGTCGGTCAATCTGCGCTGCACACTGCAATGCCTCCAGGCCGTTTTGCCGGAAATGAAGGCGGCGGGCTTCGGGCGGGTCGTCAACATCTCGTCGCGCGCTGCGATGGGCAAGCAATTGCGTACCGCCTATGCGGCGACGAAGGCCGGTCTGATCGGCATGACTAAGACCTGGGCCCTCGAGCTTGGCGAATACGGCGTCACCGTCAATGCCGTGGGGCCGGGGCCGATCCAGACGGCGCTGTTCGAGCGAGCCAACCCGCCGGACTCCCCGCGCACGCGCGCAATCCGCGAGGCGATCCCCGTGCGCCGCATGGGGACACCGGCGGACGTGGCGCACGCCGTAAGCTTTCTTCTGGACGCCCGCACGGGATTCGTCACGGGGCAGGTGCTTTATGTCTGCGGCGGTATGACGGTCGGCGCGGCCGCGGCGTGAAGGCGGACACAGGACGTGGGAATCCGCTGAGGCGGAATCTACGATAGTTGAGTAGGGGTGAAGATCTCCGCGATGCTGTTTTTTGGCGCGGAACTTGAAGCCACTCAGCCTTCGAAAGCGGCCTACCTCGCGGTGCGCCGCTCCATCCCAGATACGCCCTGAGCTCGAGAGCGCCCCTCAACACAGAAGCGCCGCGACGCTCCTATCCCACCTCCACCATCACCGACGCCTTTCTCCGCAGCGACTCCCGTGCCGCGTCGGCCAGCAGCAGCGCGCGGCGGCCCGCGGCGAAATCCGACTCGATCGGTGCACCCGACTCCACCGCTTCTATGAAGGCGTCCAGCTCCAGCGCATAGGTCGGCAGATAGCGCTCCATAAAGCTCGGCAAAAGCGTATCGCTGGCGGCGGTCGCCGACCCGGAATAGCGCAGCATCCCCGTGCGGGTGAGATTGTCGGAGCACACCATGCACTTCGAGCCGAACACCTCGACGCGCTGGTCGTAGCCATATACTGCGCGGCGGCTGCAGCTGATCCGCGCCATGACCCCGCTCTCGAAGCGCAGCAGCACTCCGCGGTGTCGGTATCGCCGAGCCGGCCAATATCGGGATCGACGAGGACGCTGCCCATCGCGAACAGTTCGATGCGGCCGCCGATGCCGGACAGCCACAACGCCATGTCGAAGTCGTGGATCATCTGGTCATCGAACTGCCCGCCGTAGACGGCGATATACACAAACCTTACCTGACGCCCCATGCAGAAAAATGCTGCGAAGAATCACAGAAGGCTGAGGCGTTCCGGTATGCCGGGAACGGCAACGTCGATGGCAAAGAGGCTCCCGGCGTGCGGGGTGGCCTGCAGCTCCTCGGCGCTGTGCCGCACCCGCAGCGTCGTGGCAAAGAGGCGATTCCCGTCTTTGCCGCCGAGAGCCACGCAAGTCGGAGCCCGTGCTTCGAGTTCGATGGTGTCGGTGAGGCGACCCTCGGGGGAAATGCGCGCAAGGCATCCGCCCCAAACGCGCGCGCTCCAATAATGGCCGTCTTTGTCGACGGCAGCGCCATCCGGCTTCCCCGGCGCGATGTACACACCGGCCAGCGGTTCGATTTCTTCAAAGTTGGCGAAGTCGGGGCCCACCGCAAACCGCCGGATAATGCCCACCGGCGTATCGGCGAAATACATGACCGTGCCGTCTGGCGAGAGGGCGAGACCGTTGCTAACCGTGACGCCGCTAAGCAGGCGCGTCACCTCGCCCGTCAGTGTAATCCGATAGAGGGAGGCCACCGGCTGGCGGTCCCGCTCGTCCATCGTGCCGAACACGATGCCGCCGAACGGATCGACCGCCGCATCGTTCACCCGGGTCTGCGGAAGATCGGCCTCAATGGTCGCTATGGTCGTGAAGTTGGTCAGGCTCGCATTGCTCAGTGCGATCCGGCTGGCAAAGCCGATGACGAAGCCCGCACCGCGCCGCGGCTTGATGAAACCCGCCCGCTCCGGCAGCGGGAATTCGCTCACCACATCATCCGGCGCCAAGCGGAAGATCCGGCTCTCCTCGATATCGGTCCAATAGAGGCAGCTGTCCCGCGGGTCCCAGAAACAGCTCTCTCCGAGACTGTTGCGGCAATCGAGAATGCAGTTCGCTTTCATGCCGGCACCCGATCGGCTGGCGCGATCCCGACCGACTTCAGGAAGTCGTAGCTCTCGCGGGCATTATCGAGCGGCGAGGCATCGCCGGTCGGATCGACGTCCTGCCCGACCACGGCGAGCCCGGAGTAGCCGATGCCGGTGAGCGCATCGTGCACGGCAACGAAGTCGACCGCGCCGCGCCCGAGCGGGCAGAAGATGCCACGCGCGATCGCGCTGAAGAAGTCGGTGCCGTCGGCGATGCAGGCGGCATGCACCTCAGCATCGATGTACTTAAAGTGCATATGGCCGATCCGCCCGGCATAGCGCTTGATCAGCGCGATCGGATCGGCCCCGGCATAGGCCGCGTGCCCGGTATCGACGCACAGCCCGACCAGCTCCGCGGGCAGATCCTCCATCGCCCGGTCGAGCTCATCTTCATATTCGATGGTGGTGCCCGCATGGGCGTGGAGCGTGGATTTTATGCCGTAATCATCGCGCGCAATCCGGGCAAGCTCGGCGATCCTGCCCATCATCGCCCGCCAGTCGGCCGGGTTGAGGCGCGACGAGGCTGCGCTCCGCCCGGCGGTGCGACCCCGCTCCTCCGACACGCAATTGATGATGACGAGGCGCGGCGCATCGAGCGCCCTGAGAATTTCGCAGGTTCGTCGCGTTTTCTCGACCACCGCCGGAAATGCGGCTGGGTCGGAGAGCGGATCGAACAGACCTCCCGCGGAAAGAGTAAGCCTGCGCTTCGCCAGCTCGTCGGAAAGCTCTAGCGGATCCGTCGGGAGATAGCCGACCGGGCCGAGATCGATCGCGGCGAAGCCGGCGGCGGCAGCCTCATCGAGCACCCGGCGCCAGTCAGCTTTCTCCGGCCGGTCGGCGAAATCGACGCCCCATGAGCAGGGCGCATTGGCAAGACGGTAGCTCGCAGCCATCAGACAATCTCCTCGATGTTGACCCAGCGGCGCTCCTCGGACGACACCAGCGCCTCCTCGACCACCCGGTCGACCCGGTAGCCGAACTCGCAATCCGCATCCCAGCGCTCGCGGACTCTATTGGAGCGCATCGGAGGGCTCCGTCAGCACCGCCGGATTGACCACCAGCAAAGGATCGAGCGTGCCGTCGAGCCCGGCGAGCGCGTTGCGCGCTGGGGCAAGACCCATTGCGAGCAGCGACTTTTCCGTCAGCGCCGCGGAATGCGGGCTGAAGATGGCACGCTTCTCGGCGAGCAGCGGATGCTCAGGGGGAAGCGGCTCGGTCTCGAACGTATCGATGCCAGCGGCGCGCACATGCCCGCTCCGGATCGCCTCCAGCAGCGTGGTCTCGTCGACGATGCCGCCGCGCGCAGTGTTAATGATGATCGCGCCCGCGCGCAATTGCGCCAGCTCGCGCCGGCCAATCAGATCGCGCGTCTCCGTGCCGAGCGGCACATGGAGCGAGAGCACGTCGGCGGCGGCGAGCCCTTCGCTCAGCGTGGGGGCGAACACCGTATCGGGATCTGCGCGCCGGTCGGCATAGGGATCGAAGACGAGGATCTTCATCCCGAAGGCTGCCGCCCGCCGCGCCACCTCGCGGCCGATCCGGCCGAAGCCAACGATCAGTAGCACGCGACCGCGCAGCTCGACCCCGTCGATCCGCGAGCGCGCGCCGAAATCGCCGCGCCGGACCGCCTCGTCGAGCTGGACCCCGCTGTGCGCTGCCGCCAGCATCAGGAACATCGCCTGCTCGGCGACCGAGGTGGCGTAAGCGCGTCGCAAAGCTGTCGCCACACAGGAACAGCACCGGCAGCCGGTTGGCCATCGCGACGCCCGCCGCCGTCACCATGTTCGACGAGCCGGGGCCAATCGAGGACGAGAGAACATGGATCTGCTTGCGCCGCCGCGCCCTGGCATAGGCAACGGCGGCCAGTGCCATGGACTGCTCGTTCTGCCCGCGATAGGTCGGGAGCTTCTCCTGCACATCGGCGAGCGCCGAGCCGAGGCAGGTCACGTTGCCGTGGCCGAAGATTGCATGAACGCCGGAGAACAGCGGCAGGATCTCGCTCTCGTCGTCGATCTTCTGCGCGATGAGAAAGCGCACGATGGCCTGCGCAAGGTTAAAGCGAACGGTCTTCATTGCGGGCGTTCCCAGTCATGCCTCATGTTCGTCAGCTTGTGCTCGTCCAGCCGCCGTCGAGCATCAGCGCCGAACCGGTCATCAGCGCCGAGGCGTCCGAGGCGAGAAAGACCACTGCCCCCATGACGTCCTCCGGCGTGCCGAGCCGGCCGAGTTTGATCTTCCCCAGCACCGCCGACCGGAACACCTCGTCCTGAAGGAAGGGGCGGGTCATCGGCGTCTCGATGAAGGTCGGGCAGATCGTGTTGACGCGGATGCCATGCGGACCGAGTTCCGCCGCCATCGCCTTAGTCATCCCCTCGACCGCATGCTTCGTCGCGCAATAGACCGCCCGCTTCGCCGCGCCGACATGGCCCATCTGCGAGGAGATGTTGATGATCGAGCCGGGCCGGCCTTCCGCGATCAGCCGGCGCGCCACCGCCTGTGCGAGGAAATAGGGCGCGCGGACATTCACGGAGAACACGGCGTCGAAATCTTCGACGCTAGTCTCAACGAATGGCGAGGGCCGGTTGGTGCCGGCGTTATTAACAAGGATGTCGAACGGCGCCCGCGCGGCGATCCAGTCCGAGGCACCTACGACATCGGTGACGTCCAGCACCGCGGAGGCGGTGTTCCCACCGGAGACGCGGATGGATGCCGCCGCGGCCTCGATCTCGTCTGCCGACCGTGCAACCAGCGTGACCTCCGCTCCCGCTGCGGAAAGTGCGGCGGCGCAGGCAAGACCGATGCCCCGCCCGGCTCCGGTTACGAGCGCGCGCCGCCGATCCAGCCGAAGCGAGGGTGTGATGGGAACCTCAACCATGGCGCCCCGCTGATCAGTCATTGCCGGTGAGCGGGCGTGCCGCCGCGGTGTAGGGCTCGATGTTGCGGCCGCCATAACGGCGCAGGCGGATATTGGCCTGCTCGGCATGACCGGCAAAGCCCTCCAGCATGCACAGCCGGGAGCAATATTCGCCCACCGCCGTGCTCGCCGCATCGGTCAGCACGCGCTGATACGTGCAGGTCTTCAGGAATTTCCCGACCCACAAGCCCCCGGTGTAGCGCGCCGCCTTCATTGTCGGCAGCGTATGGTTCGTGCCGATCACCTTGTCGCCATAGGCAACGTTCGTTCGCGGTCCGAGGAACAGTGCGCCGTAATTGCCCATATTCGCGAGGAACCAGTCGTCGCGGTCGGTCATGACTTGCACGTGCTCCGACGCGATCTGGTCGGCGACGCGCAGCATCTCGTCATAGTCGTCGGCGACGATGATTTGGCCGTAATCGGTCCAAGCCTTGCGCGCGATAGCCCCGGTCGGCATGCGCTCGAGCAGACGTTCCACTTCAGCCGCCGTGTTCTTGGCGAGCTTTTCCGACGTGGTGAGCAGGATCGCCGGCGAGTTGGGGCCATGCTCGGCCTGGCCGAGCAGATCGACGGCGCAGATCTCGCCATCGACCGTGTCGTCGGCGATCACCAGCGTCTCCGTCGGACCGGCGAACAGGTCGATGCCCACGCGCCCGAACAGCTGGCGCTTGGCTTCCGCCACATAGGCGTTCCCCGGCCCTACCAGCATATCGACTGGCGCGATCGATGCCGTGCCGACCGCCATCGCGGCGACCGCCTGGATACCGCCCAGGACGAAGATTTCATCCGCCCCGGCGAGATGCTGGGCCGCGACAATCGCGGAGGCCGGCTTGCCCTGGAACGGCGGCGCGCAGGTGATGATGCGCCCGACCCCGGCAACCTTGGCCGTCACGACGGACATATGCGCCGAGGCGAGTAGCGGATATTTGCCGCCCGGCACATAACAGCCAACGGATTTCACCGGGATGTTCTTGTGACCGAGGATCACGCCGGGGAGCGTTTCCTCCTCGAGGTCACGGAGAGCCGCCCGCTGGATCTCGGCGAAGTGCCGCACTTGCGCCTGGGCGAAGCGGATATCCTCGAGATCGCCGGGCGAGAGCTGAGCGAGGCAGGCCTCGATCTCGCTGGCACTCAGCCGATAGTCGTCGCGGTCCCAGCTATCGAACTTGCGGGACATCTCCCGAACGGCGTCGTCACCGCGTGTTTCGATGTCACGAATTGCGGCCTCGACTGTGCTGCGCACCGCAGCATCGATCTCCCGGCGCTCCGCATCGTCCAAACCGTGCTTCAGCCACCTGGCCATCACTCAAACTCCTTCCGGATTGGCCGCGCTCGCCATTGCGATTGTATTGCACGGCCATAAAGCAGTCGTCAATATATCGCGCAATTGCGCGTTTATCGCGCATTGACCTTCAGACTGGGACCGTGTGAGAGATGATGCCAATGATCGAATCGGAGATCAAAAAACAAGATTTTGCCCAGACGCTTGCGCGGGGCCTGTCCTGCCTGGAAGCGCTCGCGAATGCGCCGGAGGCGCGCAGCGTCACCGAGGTGGCGAACGCCATGGGCGTGCACCGGGCATCCGCGCGCCGCATCCTGCTGACGCTGCAGAGCCTCGGCTATGTGCTGGAGGATCGGGGCCGCTACGCCTCGGCGCCGAAAGTGCTCTCGCTTGGGCGCGGCATGCTGAGCAAGACGAGCGTGTGGGCCGCGGTTTCGCCGGAGGTCCCCGGCATTGCCGATCGCTTCAACGAGCCCTGCTCGATCTCGGTTCTTGAAGGCCTCGATATTGTTTTTGTTTGTCGGGATTCGACGCGCCGCATCTACACCGCCCGCCTCGGTGTTGGTGACAGGTTGCCCGCACATTGCTCTGCGAGCGGCAAAATGCTCCTGGCGCTGCTCTCGAAGGAGGACCTCGAAAAGCGCCTCAGCGGTGCGCGGCTGATCCGCCAGGGGCCTGCCTCCTTCACCGACCCGGATGCACTCAAGGCAGCCCTCGTCGAGATCCGGCAGAATGATTTTGCCACTGCCGTCGACGAGATGGAGGACGGCACCTTGTCCATCGCGGTACCGTTGCGTGAGCGTCATGGCCGGGCCGTCGCCGCGATGAGCGTTGCCTCGCACCGCTCGCGCATGTCCCCCAATGACCTGGAAGCCAATGTCCTGCCGACTTTGCGCGAAGCCGCCGAGCGCGTGCAGGCGATCCTGCGCGATTTCCAGGATCGCAGCTGGATACTCCTTTAATCCGTGTGTGTTAGGTGAAGGCAATTCGACCGGCACGGCAGCCCCCCTCGCTAGCCGAAGATGTTCATTCAATCGGATTGCCCGTTTAGCGCTCACATCAAGCCGAAGCGGCCACCTCTGCCACACGGACCGGCGCGCTCGTCCTATATGATCGATGCGCTGCCTCCGCCAGCATCAGCGCGGCCATGCCGTCGCTGCCGTCGGGCCGCGGCTTCTCGCCCTTCTGCAGGCATTCAATAAAATAGTTGAGCTCGTTAAGATAGGCGGGGGCGTAACGCTCGGTGAAATAGTAGAGCGGGAGCTCGTGAATTGTGCCCTGTCCGTCCGATTTGAAAACCGAGGTCTCAAATCGGTTGCCAATTTCAAGCTTGCCGCCCGAGCCGTGCACCTCCACGCGCTGGTCATAGCCGTAGGTCGCGCGCATCGCGCAATTGATGTTGGCCATCGCGCCCGACGCGCAGGTCATCGTGACGACGGCCGTGTCGACATAGCCCAGCTCTGCGATCGCCGGATCGGTGAAGGCCTTGCCTACGGCATAGACCGTCTCCGGCTGCTCGCCGAGCAGCCATCGCGCCACGTCGAAATCGTGGATCATCATATCGCGAAACAAACCGCCCGAGCGGGCGATGTATGACAGCGGCGGAACAAGCGGATCGCGGCTCGTCAGGAACACCATTTCCGGCTGGCCGATCTCACCGGCCGCGAGCCGCTTTTTGAGTGCCGCAAAGCTTGGATCGAAGCGGCGTTGGAATGCCAGGAACAGCGGTACGCCGTGCTCTTCGACCACCTTCAGACATTCGCGGGTGCGGCCAAGATCCTTGTCGATCGGCTTCTCGCAGAAAATTGCCTTCCCGGCTCGCGCGGCCGTCTCGACCAGCCCGGCATGCGTCTCGGCCGGCGTGCCGATCAGAACGGCATCGACGTCGGCGGATGCGAAAATCGCCTCGGCTGACCGCACCTCAGCCCCTGAGCGCGCCGCCAGCGCCTCCGCTGCCCTTGCATCGACATCGTAGATGGCTGCAAGGCGCGCCTCGGGATGGCGCGCGATATTGGGAGCGTGGATCTGGCCGATCCTGCCGGCGCCGAACAAAGCGAAGCTGATCATTCGTTTCTCCCCAGCTCAACGAGAGGCGATGACCTTCACCAGCTCATCGATGCTCGTCTTATCCTTGGTGATGTCGAGCACCACCCGCTCGTGCGACATTACCACGACCCGGTCGCAGCGTCGTGGCGCGGCGGGCCTACGCCGGTGGTCGCGCTCCGGCAAGATTGGGGTCCGTAGAGATTTCATCGAAATGCCTCGAGCACCATGCTGCGCAGCCAGCGATGGCCGAGGTCGGCGTCCAGACGTGGATGCCATATATGCGAGACGACGACTGCCGGTGTCGCGATAGGTAATTCGAATGTCTCCGTCTGACCAGTAGGATCGTCCCGGCAAAAAGGAGCGTGGCGCGAGGCCAATCAGGTCTGAGGCGGCGGCGATGGCGATGACGGCCGGGAAGCTGGGCGCAACAATGCGGATCGCGCGGGAGAGGCCGAGTGCCGCCAGCGCCTCGTCAAATCTCCACCCCTGTCGGATATTTGGCTTGAAAGCAGCAACTATGACAACGTGCTCCGAGAACAGCAACAATGACAATGTGCTCGGCGTTCCAGCCCGTGCTCCCGGCGTCACCCGATCATAGCCATAACGCTTCCAGAATTGATCCCTCGTTCCATTCTCCCGAGGTGAGGTTTGGGAGCGAAACGCTCAGCGGCTGAGATACGGACCGGCAGCGCTTCTATCGAGCGCGTTCGGCCCACAAATGTAATGCAATAAGTTAATAATTTTAATGGAGGCAATAAGCCAAAACAGAGGCTTGAACTAAGCATTATTTGCTCAATATCAAATTCTTCTGAAAATTTGAATCTCTTCGGAACAGTCGCAATCGGCATCGCATTGTCTTGCCAGTCAAATGCGAAAGGAAGCGCAATGAAGCAAATGCTGTTCAAGCTCATCGCGACGTCTGCACTGGTATGCACGGCGGCGTATGCGGCGCAAGCCCACAACCAAGTCAAAGCTGACCAGGGGTATTCCTCGGCGGGGATGCAGCTGGCTCAGGGCGCTGGCGGCGGTGGTGGCGCAGGTGATGGCGCCGGCGCAGGCGGCGGAAGCTCCAGCAGCGGGAGTGGCAGCAGCGGACCGAGCACTCCGCAAGGTCCGGCCAGCCTGCCGCTCGGCGGCACAACCGACGCCGATCCTCAAAATGATAAGGCGGGCGCGGTAGAGCGGCCAGTACGTCCAGGCGAAACGCCGACGAACAATCCGACAAGCAGGTAATCAACGAGGCGAGGCAAGAGCCAGCACCAGAGATCTCCTCCCCCTGCTAGGAGAGCCCAGGGCTTTCCTAGCTTTTTTCGGGCTTGGAACTTCAAAGCCGTCAAGGGGCGCAACAGAACCGCGTCCCGGCCCTGGCCTGCTCGAAGCCTGCCTCACACGAAAGAAAGTCAAGGATCGCACATGCTAGACAGATTACATTTCACGGCACCTTTAGCAGCCGCGCTCTTCTTAGGCGTGCTGGCGTCTGAAGGCGGTGTCAGCGATGCACAAAGCCAGGAGGCAATGAAGACAGGTCAGTCACCACGGATCGAACTCGCGCGGGATATTGAGACCGGCGGTGGCGGCGGTGGAGGCCGCAGCGGTGGCGGGTTCGGCGGCGGCCACGGCGGTGGCAGCTTCGGTGGCGGTGGCCGCAGCGGTGGCAGCTTCGATGGCGGTGGCCGCGCTGGGCGGAGCTTTAACGGCAGTGCCCGAAGCAGCGGAGCCGAACGCCTGGCTCCAGGCGGCGGTCGCAGTTTCAGCCGCAGCCGCAGCGGATCCGAAACTCGCTCCATCCAGCGGCGCGCAGTGGAAGGGGGTCGCAGCGCTGGGCGCGGTGCGCGCAGCATTTCGCGCGATAGCAATAACGACAGGCGTATTGAGCGAAGCGGCCGAAGCGGCTCGGACGTTCGCCGCAGTAGCCACGGTTCTCATTGGGACCGCAGGCGCATACGCCGTCATGGCCGTCACTTCGTCTGGGGATCCGGAATCGATTTCTGGTACTATGACGGTTACTACTACGGTAACTGCAACTGGTTGCGGCGCAGGGCTGTCGCAACGGGAAGCCGCTATTGGTGGCGCCGCTATCGTGTGTGCCGCTATACGTCCTGGTAGCCCTTCTCGGCACGCATGCGCCTATCGCGCGTGCGTGCCCACCGCTCTCAGGCGGCAGCTACAAAAGCCCCTTGTAATGCCGTCTCCGCGGTCAGCTCGCTTGCAGTTTCGATTTCGAGAAGTTCCATAAGGCGGACTCGCGCCCGGTTCACCCGGCTCTTGATTGTCCCAACAGCGCAGCCGCAAATCTCTGCTGCTTCTTCATAGGTGAAGCCCGCCGCGCCGACCAGGACGATAGCGGTGCGCTGATCCGCGTTGAGCGCAGCGAGTGCTCTCTGCATATCCCGCCCCTTGACGCGACTGTCCTGCTCCGGTGCGACGCCGAGCGCCAGGATGTGGCTGGACTCGGCATCCAACGATACTTCATCCCTGCGGCGGCGGAGTTCGGACAGGAAGGTATTACGCAAAATCGTAAAGAGCCAGGCGCGAAGATTGGTGCCCTCTGTGAAGGTGTCGAGATGTTTCCAGGCTTTCAGCAGAGTTTCCTGCACCAGATCGTCAGCAAAATCGACATCCCCACACAGAGTGATCGCGAAGGCCCGCATATTCGGGAGGTAGGTGACCAATTCCGCCTGAACAGCTTTCGAACTCAACGGCGCCTCTCATGCAAAAAACCAATTACGAACGGTCTTGCTCAGGACCGTATCTGTCGATCACAATCTTTGCCGGGCAAAATCACGCGGAGGAACGCGGATACACGCTCTCGGAATGAATTTGTTCGGCTTCGTGGAACGGCATCGATTACTGACGCGCAGAAAGCGAACGGCTCGCCGGTGACCCTTCACCGTTCACTCACCCGCGGCATTCACCGGCAGCCTGGCTCTGCTGCTCACCATCAGACCTGCCAAGCTTCATCACGCATTCATCATGACAGGGATGGGAGCTGATAAGAATAATGCGTACGATTTCGTACGATCTGAACAATCGGGAACCATTTGCCAGAAACGTTTCCGGAAAGAATAGAAATAGCCGCAGCTTATGCTTGGCTGTCAGCAGCGCTGACCAACCGTTTGAACTCCCGTTCCGGAGTGCCATAAGATGCGCCGGCGAACGCCTCCAGTGCCGGGCGGTTCAACACTGTGATTTGACCGCGCTGCGCTTTGATGAGCCTACGCCCCTCGAGCTCATGGATCGCGTCCGTAACACCGGGACGGCGCACGGAAAGCATCACAGCGAGAAAGTCATGCGTGAGCGGCAGTAAAGGAGCCGCGACACGGTCCTGGCACATCAGCAGCCAGCGCGCCAGCCTCTGCCCGATATGATCGCACCCGGCGGAAAGCATGCTCTGCGAGATCTGCGTATTGAAGACATACGCATAGCGCAACAGTACCGCACGAAATCCAGGTAGTGCCTCTATAGCTTGCTTGAAGTCCTCCGCTGGCATCCGCAACGCCGTTCCGGCAATCTGAACGAACTCCGCGTTGGAACTGTGTTCGGCGCCGAAGAGCAGCGGCAGTCCGGCAAAGCCCTCGCGGCCCACGATCCCGACTTCGATCCGCCGATCTGCATCAGTCTGGGCGACGACGGAGACAATTCCGCTCTGTATGAAGTAGATATACCGGATGGTCCGGTTTGCTTCGGTCAAGCACTGTCTGGTCGGCAAATCGGCAGGGCTCAAATGTGGCTTGATCTGCGCGAAGTCGTTTCCGCTGATTGCGGCGAGCAGGAGATTGCCAACCTCTTGATCTATCACCAGATGCCCCGTCCAGCTTGGCGAAATCCGCATGTTCGTTTGCTCCGAGCGCGGCGCGAATTGTACCAAGATGACGATGGCCGACCACGGCTTGTCCGCTCCCGTACAAAGGACGGGTGTCCACTTTTCACCGGCCGTGGGCGGGTGATCCGCCGCGCTCTTTAGGGCGGAGTCATCTTCGCACACGCAAACTGGTTCGATGCTGATAAACCGCGCAGCTTGGGCATTCGTTCCGCTCGCTCCTGGACTGGCCGCTGTGAGGGAAAAAAGGTTACATATGCGCTATAACCTGCTCTGGATGGCTGGGCGTCAGAGTTGCGACGACAATAGCGATGAGGCCGAACACGACGTGTGACCAGGCGACAGCGTTGGCGAAGCCAAACAGCCACGGCGACATGGTCAGAAAAATGCCGGCCACCACATCGAGGCTGAGATGCACCGGCAGCGGGATGGCGGCCACGACCCCAAGCTCATAGGCGGTCAGCAGGCTGTAGACGATAATCGCGGCGCCGACCGCGACGGGCACCCATTGCGCTGGACCGTTGTCAGCAAGCCGAACAGCCAGGGGGCCAAGACGAGCAGCACGCCGACAATGTAGTCCAGCATGCCGTGAATGCGGACGGGGAAAATATGCATAGGTTTGCTCCGAATTTGGTTCGCGATCGCTGCTGAACCGGAGCATTGCGCGAATCGTTCCCTCTTCCTCCGCGATGACGCCCGTTTGTCGCCCGCTACACCGGACGGCCAGAGCCCGACATCCACAGGCTCTGGCTCAGCCTGAACTCATTTGTCGAGCGCCTTCGCCATATCGAGATGATGCTGGAGCGCCGGGAGCGTCTTGGCTGCCCAGCTCTTAAGCTTTTCGCTGTCGCCGCCATCCGCATAGCGCTTGAACAGCGAAACGGCATCTTCATGCGCATTAACCTGCATGTCGTGATATTGCTTCGTGAAATCGGCGCCGTTCAGACCCTGAAGCGTGCTCAGCTTGTCCTGGTGGGCGCTGTCTAAGGCAGTTGGGATTGGCGTGTTCGGGTCGCTGGCCACGATCTCTTTCAGCTCGCTGGATGTTTTGGTGTGATCCGTGATCATCTGGTTGGCAAATGCCTTGGTCGGTTCATCGGCCCGCTGAACCGCCAGCCTGCTCGATTCGATCTCGAACATGTCGCTGATCGCGACTTCTTTCACGAAGTCCGGTGTTGTTGGGCTGATACCCAGGGCGGAGTTGATGCCGGTTTTCTCACCCAGCGATTGGGCTGCTGCTGGTCCAGCCAGAAGGGCGCAGGCGGCGAGTGCTGCAATCAGTCTCATGGAAGTGCTCCTTTGCACCGTCGAAACGCGGTGGATGAATGCAAAGCCAATGCAGGGTCTCGCGGGAATGTTCCCGATCAATGGTGATGCCGGAGCTGTCCGCACTGCAGACTTCCCGGGCAACTGGGCATCTGTCTCGCGCCGCCCAGTGAGAGAACAGGGGCCGATGGTTGGCTGAAGCAGCCCGGCGGCGCTGATGTGAAGCGGGGCGCTAGAGTATCCGTCTTGATCAAGCGGGATTTTCGGCCCAATTGCGTCGCTGGCGCAGGAGTGCGTTTGCGAGGACGATGAGCTTTCGCATGATGGCGGTGAGGGCGATCTTGGTAGGCTTTCCGGCGGTGATGAGCTGATGGTATTTGGCCTTGAGCTGCGGGTTGAAGCGGGTAGCCACGAGTGCGGGCATGTAAAGCGCCCGGCGCAGGCTGGCCCGCCCGCCGCGAATGAAGGCGCGGCCGGTCCAGCGCCCGGACTGCCTGGTGATCGGAGCAAGCCCGGCCAGGCTTGCGGCCTGTTTGCCGTCGAGAGTGCCGAGCTCGGGCATCTCGATCAGCAGGGCGCAGGCCGTGATCTTGGCGATGCCGGGGATGCTCTCCAGGATGGCAAGGCGCTCGGCAAGTGCTGGATCGGTGGCGATGCGGGCCTCAATTTCGGCTTCGATCGCGGCGATCTGCGCCTCGATCTGCCTTTGCCGGTTCTGGTTCTGCCGCTTTAGAAGCGACAGGGTGAGAATTTTCTCGCGGTTCTTGGCTGCCGTGCGGTCCTTGATGAGGGCTTGGCGGGCGAGGTGCAATTCCTTCAGCTGGCTCAGCATGCGGCTGGTGGGCGGTCGCGATTGCGGGGCCAGCGCCATGCCCATCCGGGCCAGCATGGCGGCGTCGGCGCGATCGGTCTTCGCCAGCTTGCCGGCGGCTTCGGCGAAGCGCCGCGCCTGGCGTGGATTGACTTTGGCGAGTGGCAGTCCAGCCGCTGTCAGGGTTTGCTCCAGGGTGCGGTGATAGGCGCCGGTCGGCTCAAAGACGATCCGGGCGATCGGTGTTTGTGCAAGCCAGCGGATCAGCTGCTGATGGCCGCTGCCGTTATTATCGAAACGCGCGCTCTCGCCGCCTGGCAGGCGGCAAACCTCAAGACTGTCTTTTGAGATGTCGATGCCGATGGTAGAAAGGATCATCTTTTCCGCGCCTTTGCTTGTCATCCGGGCTTAGGCGGCCCCGGTATCCGTTCAGGCCTAAGGAAAAGACGGGGGCGATCCAACTCTAGCTCGGCCCGTCAAACGACCAGCGTGATAGCGATCCATCCCCCGCCGCTGACGAGAGGGCGGCTACCCTCTCGCAGCGGTCCCTTGTCGACCTGTTCGCGGGAAAAGTCATAAGACT
>CAVYXF010000016.1:0-42001 GCA_963772335.1 uncultured Alphaproteobacteria bacterium
CGCGACCCGGCCGATCTGAGTGGAGATCGCCGGACCGAGATCTCCACGCGCGTTTGGCGCCAGAATTGGGCCGCTCTTCCTCCGGCAAGAGACGGCTAATCAAAGCGCCCAGTTCATACTGACCGCGCTCGGCCGGCGAGAGACCGGATCGGCCGCCCGCGCCTCGGAGCAGATCAAATTGGGACGAGCCTGCAAAGCAGGCCACAAAAATCGGCGCTTGACGAGGTTTGCGCTCGGTATGGCCGGCTGAGCACAAACCGTTAGGTCGGCTTCTCCGCAGTGGAGCCCATTCACCCTCAATCTACTTAACGCTTGATCCGCGACCGGCAACGCTCACGGACGGCCGGTTTATGGCGCGATGCGTCCCGTTACAGCTGCTCGGGGATAGCAGTCCATCCGATCCACATACATCGTGATCAACGACTGCGAGCCCGAATTTGGAGCGCCGAGGGCGGCCGTAAGCTTACGGCTGATTACGGCTGATTACTGCTGCCGCGTCGTCGTTTGATGCAGGTTTTGCGCTGGACGCAACGGCTGCGGCCCGCCTCTCGATCCGCTTTGAGCGGCCGACGTTGCCTCCGTCCGACACTTGGAGGTTATTCATGCCATATTCTCTGTTTCACCGGCTTGCCGGCTTCGGGCTCGCCGCTTTGCTGGTGGGCGCGGCTGGTCCGGCTTCGTCCCAGCCGGCGCCGTCCGGCCCGCCGCCGGTCGGCGTGATCGAGCCGGTTCGCCGCCCCGTCGCCGACAGCTACGACTTCATGGGCCGCATCCAGGCCGTCGATCGCGTCGATCTCGTGGCTCGCGTCAGCGGCTTTCTCGAGCAACAGTTCTTCACCGAGGGCGCCGAGGTGAAGAAGGGCGACCTGCTGTACCGCCTCGAGCAGCCGCCCTATCAGGCCGACCTCGCCGCCAGGCAGGCGGCCGTCGCCCAGGCAGAGGCGCAGCTTGACAATGCCAACATCCAGCTCGATCGCGCCAAGAAACTCCTCAAGGGGCCGGCGGGCACGCAGGCGCGAGTCGACGATGCGTCGGCGGCCCAGCGCGGCGCGGCGGCGCAGGTCAGATCCGCGCAGGCAGCCGAGCGCCAGTCGCAGATCAATCTCGGCTATACGGAAGTCCGGTCGCCGATCGATGGCCGGATCGGCCGCACGGCCGTGACGGTCGGCAATGTGGTCGGGCCCGGCTCCGGCGTGCTGGCGACGATCGTCAGCGAGGACCCGATTTATGTCACCTTCCCCATCCCGGTGCGCACGGCGCTGGAGCTGCGGAACCGCTATGCCGCCAAGGGCGGCTTCAATGCGGTGGCGATCAGGCTGCGCCTGCCGGACGGCCGCGTGTACGGGCCATCAGGCGCCCTCAATTTCGCCGACGTCACCGTCGGTAAGGACACCGATAGCCTCGCGGTGCGGGGCACGATCCCGAACCCGGTGCTGACCAGCGCGGAAGGGGGAAACGGCCAGCTGCGCGAGCTGACCGACAGCGAGTTCGTCACCGTGGTCCTCGAAGCGGCGACGCCCGTGGAGCAACTGACGCTGCCGCGCGAGGCTGTCATGTCCGACCAGCGCGGCGATTTCGTCTATGTGGTCGGCGCCGCCGACAAGGTGGAGCGGCGCGCCGTCAAGCTTGGGCAGTCGAGCGCCGAAACTGCCGTGATTTCCGAAGGAGTCAAGGACGGCGAGCATGTGGTGCTGGAAGGCGTGCAGCGCGTCCAGCCGGGCATGCAGGTCGCGCCAGCGCCAGTCGACACCAAAATCCGCACCGCGGATACACTCGCCAACAGGAGCTAGTGCCATGTTCTCCGCTACCTTTATCGACCGGCCACGGCTGGCCATCGTTATCGCCATCGTCATGGTCATCGCGGGCGGTCTTGCGATGATGCGCATTCCCGTGGCGCAGCTGCCGGACATCGTGCCCCCCCAGGTCTCGGTCTCGGCCATCTATCCCGGCGCCTCCGCCGAGGTCGTGGAATCCACCGTGGCGCAGCCGCTGGAGTCCAAGGTGCTCGGCGTCGACAAGATGCTCTACATGAAGAGCACCAGCGCCAATGACGGCAGCTATACGCTGACCGCCAGCTTCGAGCTGGGCACCGACCCCGACATCAACACGGTGAACGTCAACAACCGCGTTCAGACCGCGTTGTCACAGCTTCCGCAGGAAGTGCAGAGCCAGGGCGTGACGGTACAAAAGAAGTCATCGTCGATCCTGCAATTCCTGGCGATGTACAGCGAGGCCGGCAATTACGACCAGCTCTATCTGACCAATCTCGCCACGATCAGCGTCCTCGACGAGCTGTCGCGCACGCCAGGCGTAGGGCAGGCGACGATCTTCGGGCGACTGAACTACTCGATGCGGATCTGGTTCGACATCGACAAGCTGGTCGGTCTCAATCTGGCGCCGTCGGACATCATCAAGGCGGTCCAGGCGCAGAACATTCAGGCCCCGGTCGGCCGCATCGGCGCCCGTCCGATCTCCGACGACCAGCGCCTGCAGATGAACGCCCAGACCCAGGGCCGGCTCACGTCCCCCGAGCAGTTCGGCGAGATCGTGCTCCGCGCCAATCCGGACGGGTCGGTGCTGCGTGTGCGCGATGTCGCCCGCGTGGAGATGGGCGCCCAGAGCGAGGACACCTATTCCCGGATCAATGGCAAGCCCACGGTCGGCATCGGCCTCTATCTGTCGCCTGGCGCCAATGCGGTGACGACGGCTGCGGCTGTCAACCAGACGCTGAAGAAGGTCAAGGGCCGAATCCCCGAGGGCGTGACGCTGCGTCCGGTCTATGATTCCACCACCTTCGTCACCGAGACGATCGATGTGGTGCTCCACACCCTGATCGAAGCCTTCATCATCGTGGGCATCGTCGTGTTCCTGTTCCTCGGGAGCTGGCGCGCCACGCTCATTCCGCTCATCGCCGTCCCTGTCAGCATCATCGGCACCTTCGCCATCTTGCTGGCGATGGGCTACTCGGCCAATACCGTGTCGCTCCTCGCCATGGTCCTCGCCATCGGCATCGTGGTCGACGACGCCATCGTCGTGGTCGAGAATGTCGAGCGCATCATCGAAGAAGAGCCCTCGCTCCCGGCTGCCGAGGCGGCCAAGAAGGCGATGGGGCAGATCACCGGGCCGATCCTCGCCATCACCCTGGTGCTCCTGTCGGTGTTCGTCCCCATTGCCTTCATCTCCGGCATCTCCGGCGAGCTGTTCCGCCAGTTCGCGGTCACGATCAGCGTCGCCATGCTGTTCTCCGCCGTCAACTCGCTGACCCTCTCACCGGCGCTCTGCGGCATCCTGTTGCGGCATACCGGGGAGAGGCGCGGGATCATGGGCTGGATATCCCGCCGTATCGACAATGTGCGGGACGGCTATGCCGCGATCGTCGCAAAGACCTTGCGTCTTTCCATCCTGTCGCTGGCTCTCATCGCCGCGTTCGGTGCCGGGGCCTGGCTTCTCGCGCAGCGCACGGCGACCGGCTTCCTGCCGGAGGAGGACCAGGGCGCGTTCTTCGTCGCGGTGCAACTGCCGGATGCCGCCTCGGTCGCGCGCACCGACCAGACCGTCCAGCAGGTCGAGGCGATCCTCAAGGGCATGCCTCAGGTCCAGGACGTGGCATCCGTGGTGGGCTTTTCGATCCTCGATAGCGTCTCGGCCAGCAACTCCGCCTTTATGATCGCAGTTTTGAAGCCCTTCGAGGATCGGCAGACGGCGGCGGACTCGGCGCAGGCCCTGATCGGCAAGACCTTCGGCGCGGCCCAGCAGATCCGCAGCGCCAATGTGCTGCCCTTCAACCTGCCGCCGATCATCGGCCTCTCGACCAGCGGCGGCTTCGAATACATGCTGGAGAGCCTGCAAGGCGCCGATCCGGCGGCAATCGGCGGCACCATGCGCGCGCTCGTCGGCGCGGCCAATGCGGACCCGCGGCTTGCCCGCGTGTTCTCGACCTTTACGGCGGCGAACCCGTCGGTGTTCCTCGATATCGATCGTGGCAAGGCGCAGGCGCTCGGCCTGAATGTCAGCGAGGTGTTCACCACGCTGCAGTCAACGCTCGGCGGCTTTTACATCAACAACTTCAACCTGTTCGGCCGCACATGGCAGGTCAACCTCCAGGGCGAGGCCGCCGACCGGAGCAAGATCGACGATCTCTGGAAGATCAAGGTCCGCAACGCGAGCGGCAATGAGGTGCCGCTGCGCTCGATCGCCTCCGTCCGCACCGTCACCGGCCCGCAGGTCATCACCCGTTACAACAACTACCGGGCGGTGACCATCAACGGCAGCGCCGCCCCAGGCGTCTCCTCGGGTGAGGCGATAGCCGCCATGGCGGAAGTGTCGGCCAAGACCTTGCCGGCGGGCTATGCCTTCGAATGGACCGGCACTGCCTTCCAGGAACAGCGGGCGAGCGGCCAGACCGGCGCCATCCTCGGCATGGCCGTCCTGTTCGCTTACCTGTTCCTGGTGGCGCTCTACGAGAGCTGGACCATTCCCGTCCCGGTGCTGCTCTCGGTGATAACCGGCGTGCTCGGCGCCTTTGTCGGCGTGCTGTGGGCGGGGCTGGCGCTCGACCTCTACGGCCAGATCGGCCTGGTCGTGCTGATCGCGCTCGCGGCGAAGAACGGCATCCTGATCGTCGAATTCGCCAAGGAGCAGCGCGAAAGCGGCGTTCCGATCATCGAGGCGGCGCTGACGGCTGCGAGATTGCGGTTCCGTGCGATCATGATGACGTCGCTGGCCTTCATCGTCAGCCTCGTGCCGCTGGTGTGGGCCAAGGGCGCCTCGGAAATCTCCCGGCACAATGTCAGCATGCCGGTGTTTGCCGGCATGATCGCGGCAACGGCCATCGGCATCTTCCTGATCCCGATGCTCTATGTCGTGTTCCAGACCGCCCGCGAGAAGATCAAGTCCCGCCTGGGGCAGCCCGGCCATGTGGAGCGTCCCGCAACCGCAGGGCATGGGTGAGGAGCCGATAGATGTCCGCCGATCGCCCCAAAACCGGACGCCTAATGGAACGCCCATCCTACGCGATGGGCGTTCCGGGCCACATCCTGCGCATCCAGGCCGCCTTCCGCGCCAGGCGAGCACGAACGGCGGGGCGCTTCCAGGGCCCCGCCGACTGGATGCGGCTGGTCGCTCTGGGCGCGATCCTCGTCAACCTGGCGGCACTGGGCCTGACCGGCCCAATCTTCGGAAGCAGGCTTGCCGATTACAGTCCTGGCTTTCCCGCAATCTTTAGCGGCGCGATGCTGTGCATCATCGTCATCCGCATCGGCCGGCCGGCGCTCTATCTCGATTGGATCGCGAGCGGGCTGCTCTATATCGGCCTTGGAAGCCTGCTTTCCAGTCACGCCGTGACGGCCTCGCCAATGGCCTTCGCGCTCTTCTGTGCCCTGTTCCTGGCCTCGGCGCTGCTGCGGATCTGGATTGCCGCCACACTACGGACAGCCGATGGTGGACTGATGGCCAGCGGCGTGACGGGCTTGTTCTGCGTGGCCTGGCTCATGATTACACAGCTCATGGGAACGGCCACCGATCCCGACATGGTCCTGTCCGCCGATGTCATGCTGTATGGCCTGTCCATCGCCGGCTTCGGGCTGTTCCTGGGCCGGAGGCAAGATGATCGGTGATGCGGCGAGAGGTGTTGCACTTCGAACATAGATCGAGCATTGATCTTGCAGGTTGGACGTGGCTCGGTCGCTGGTGCAAGCAGGATGAAATGCCGTCGGGACAGCAATCAATTTAAAAGGTGTGCTGGCCTTCGGCTTTAAGTGCTGCCGTGGAGGCGGTGTGAATCAAGAGCACCGGGCCGCATCAATCCGAACCGGTGCTTGAACGTTCCGCAGGCGTTTTTGCGATCAGGAATCCGCTTTCCGAAGAACCTGATTGGGCCGCCAGGGCCTCTCGCTGCGCGCTTCAGAGTGCATCTTGCGACGACCTCCGTTACGTAAGCAGCGGGATCGGCAGCGATGGCGGCCCCATTCGAGGTCAAGAGCCGGGGTCGAAGGCATCCCGGCAGCGCATTCGCGTCAGCTTTTCGAAGTGACGTTCTTCAGCGCGTTCCAGGCCTCCTGGTTGGCTTGATCGAAGGCCTTGCGTGACTCCGCTAGGGCCGCGCTGAGCGCCGTCCAGGATTCCTTTCCTGTCTGCCGCAAGCGTGCCTCGGTCTCCGCCGCGTCTCCCTTCATCCGTTCGATTGCTGCAACCATCTCGGCGCGCTTTGCGGCTCCCGCCTTCGCCGCTTCGTCATGGAACCTGCCCGCCGCCTCACGCCAGGCCTTCATCTGCGCAGCGGCAACGTCCTGGAATGTGGCTTGTTGCTGCTCCAGGTGCTTGGCAGCCGTCTCGAAATAGTTTTTCAACTGGGCTTCGAAGCCGTTCCACTGCGTCTCCAATTGCCCCTTGGTCCGCTGCAAGGCGGCCTCGCCCGCTTCAGCCTGTCGCTCGGCTAGGACCTGAAACTCATCGCGTCGTTTCTTCATATCGGCAATCAATTGGTCGGCCTTTGCCTGGGATTCGGCCTTCACCTGGCCCGCCTTGGCTTCGAGCGACGCCAGGGTGGCGTCCATCTCGTCAATCCGCTGCTTGGTCCAATTCAGGTAGGAATGCATGCTGCTCTGTTCTGGCATAATCGCCTCCGTTTGAATGCGCGCCGCTATCGGCACCGCTTGTGGATGTGACGCGTCCTCAAGGCCTAGCCTTGGGGAAATCTGATTGCCCCGGGGCCATGCATCTGGGCTGTTGGCCCCGAGGACGGATGAGCGGTTCAGGCAGCCAGCGCTTCTTTCGCCAGGGCCCAAGCCTGCTTCAGCTTGGCGGAGCGGCTCTCATAATCGGCTCGCAGCGCCGCGATGCGCTTGCTGATGTCCTGCTTCGCACTGGCCTGCGCGTCGGTCATCTGCTGCTCGAGCGCGGTGATTTTGGCCCTTGCTTCCCTATCAAGAGTGTCGAGCCTGGCTTTGAGCCGCTCTCCCGCCTTCTCGAAATCGGCCTTTGCCTGGTCAAGTTTCCCCTTGAGCTTTGCTTTGGCTTCCGCGCTCGCCTGCGCGTACTCGGCGCGCAGCAGTTCCAGGTCGGCCCGGGTCGCAGCGATCTCGTTGCCGATCTGCTCGTCCTCGAAATCGGCGCGCCAGGTCCGCAGGACGGTGCCGCCCAACGCTTCCATGCGCGCGTCCAGCGGGGTCGTCCAGCTCTCGGCGATCTCGGCGACGATCGCGGTCTTGCCTGCGCCCAGCCCGCTGGAAACCTCGGCGAGGAAGTCTCCGCCGACGCCGTAATTGAACAGGTCGGTCAGGCTTCCTATGAGAGTGCCGCCGGTCGCGCCGATGAGCACGCCAACCGGACCTCCGATTACACCGACGAGGCCGCCGACCAGAGCGCCGACGGCGGTGCCGAGCGGCCCGGCATCGGCGGCTTCCTTGATCGAGACGCTGCCCGCGGCATCTTTCGCGATGACCGCCATACCGTAAAGCGTGAGGCTTCCTTCGGCATGCAAGTCCTTCAATGCGCGCGCGCCCTGATAAGCCTTGCGACTCATCAGGAAATAAAATAACGACGAATTTACTCATTACTGCCTCCGGCTTGGAACACTGTGTTGATCTGCGGATGTCGCCTGATCGTCAGGTGGCGTTTGGGATTGCTTTGCAGCCCGCATCGAAAAATGCATTCGTTCCAAGACAAGGTGAAGAATAGGTGCCCGAGATTGCCAGTCATTGATCTGCATCAACATCGAAGCAAATTCATAATCACCAGATGATTGTGAATGGAATTTTTCCAAATAAATCCGTGCCATTTGGCTATTCACTAGTGCATCGGATGAATTTCATAAGGAAAACTATTCCCATAGGCGTGAATCGGGAAATGAAATTCTGAGTGTATTGTTTGGTCTTTGCAACCCTAGTTTAGATTGCTAGGCAGAGTGCAGTCCTGCATTCCCCGGCGGCGCAAACCCGAACCGCGGAAAAGCATGGCAACTGCAGCGGCCCGTACAGAAGACCGCCGCTTCACGAAACTCGGTTTAAATCTTCAGGAACAGCCAGACGCCGCCGATGACGACGGCGATGGCGGAAAACAGGGCCAACAAGGTGCTTTGCGCTTTGGCACGGTTCGCGCCAAGCCCTACCGCGATCAAGCCGATGAGCGAGGAGAATGCTCCCATCCCCGCGATGCTGCCGACGCCGAACACGACGAGGTAGGCTGCCGCCGCGGCATCCGACGGCAAGGCCAGTGCCGGGACCACGCCGAGCAGATGGGAGCTTCCAGCGAGGCCATGGACCGTGCCCACGGCAAAAGCCGGATGGTCATGGTTATGCTCGCGCAGCCGCCGATCCCGAACGGCGGCGCCGTGATTCGCGAAAGCGGCGCGCAGCCCCCAGATCCCGATGCCAATAAGCACGATGCCCACCAGGCGCTCTCCCCAGCCGGAGACGAGATCAATGGAGAGCGTATCCCGGAGCAGCAGCGCAAGCAGTCCCACGCCGAGAACGCCCGCGCTATGGCCGAACCCCCAGCGGACGCCCGCCCGCCAGGCCCGCGCCTTGGCATCGAGCGCATATGGAGCAATCGCGGCCAGATGATCCGGTCCGGAGACCACATGAACAAAGCCGGCGAAAAGTCCGGAAACCAAAAGCGTTCCGAGGAAGACGGGGGTCATTTCGCAGGCTCTCCAATATCGTGGCGCGGGCATGAAGCAAGAGGCGGAGATCGGCGTGCCGCCGGGTTAACATCGCGGCGCAGTCGATTACGCCGAGAGGTCTCAGCGATTAACGATGCAATCGGATGCGCGGGCGGACGCGGAGATTGATCGCGTCCGCGAACCATATCAACCCGCCGCGCCGATACTTTCGAGCGGCTGTGTCATGAGGTGTTCCAAAGCTACTCCGCCGCTATGCGATGGCTGTGGTCGAGGCTATGCGAAACAGGGAGCGCGCGAGCAACGGCAGCCGGCTCGGCCTGCTCGACAATCAACCGGGCGCTGCGGCGATAGGTGATCAGAAGGCGTACCCAGTTCGCCAGGATCGACAGTTTGGAATGACCGTCCGCCAGCGTTCTCAGATGCAGCAGCCCCCACATCAGCCATGCCGGGAAGCCGGTGATCGAACGGCCGCCGAATTCAGCGATGCCGACATGGCGAATAACGGTCGCCAGCTTCTCCGGCAGGAAGGCCTTGGGAGGGCTGGGCGGCGCGCGGTCCGCCAGCCGGGCGGCGATCAGCCTGCCGACATACCGGCCTTGCTCCCGTGCGATGGAGGCGAGGCCCGGCACTGGCTGGCCATCAGGGCCGACGACATGGGCCGCGTCGCCGACGACGAAGCATTCGGGATGGCCGGGCACGGAAAAATCGTTTCCAACGCCGACGGTTCCGTTCGGCTTGACAGCAGCCGCGCCGAGCGTCGTCGCTACAGGCACGCCCTGCACGCCTGTGCACCACAACACCGTCGATGCGTCGATCCGCGTCCCGCCGATGCTGACGCCCATCGAATCGACATCGGTAACGGGAACGCCCAGCCTTACTTCGACGCCGGCGCTTTCGAGCGCCCGCATCGCGTAGGATGAATGCTTTTCGCTGAAGGCGGGCAGCAGCCTCGGCCCGGCCTCGACGAGCACGATGCGCGCCCGGCGGACGTCGATGTTGCGAAAATCGGCCGGCAGGGTCCGCCCGATGAACTCGCTGATCGAGCCGGTAGTGGCGACGCCGGTCGGCCCGCCCCCGACGACGACTACGGTCATGTCGCGCGCCTGTTTCGGGGGGTCGGATTCCATCTCCGCGCGCTCGAAGGCCGTCAGCAGCCGATTGCGGGCGGCCGTGGCGTCGGCGAGCGTCTTCAAGCCGAGCGCGTGCGGCGCCCATTCCGCCTCATGGCCGAAATAGCTCGTCCGCGCTCCAGTCGCGACCACGAGTTGGTCCCAGGCCAGGTCGTCGCCTTCCTGGAAGATGACGGCGCGGCGGGACAGATCGATGCGCGTTGCCTCGCGCATCTCCACCCGGACGTTCGGCATCTCTCTCACCAGTGAGCGGATGGGAGCCGCGATCTCCGCAGGTTCGAGGATTGAGGTGGCGACCTGGAACAGAAACGGTTGAAACAGATGATGATTGTTGCGGTCGACAAGCGTGACTTCGGCATCGCTGCCCTGCAGGGCGCGAATGGCCGCCATCCCAGCAAAACCGGCGCCGATGACGACCACCTTCGGCTTGGATGGTCTGCTTGCCGCAGTGGCGTTGCCGGCGCTCATGCTGCATTGCTCCCAATTGCCAGCGGAACGTGCTGGGCATTTCGCCGCGCTTTGGCGAGAAGGCTGCGTGAGCGCGGGGTTTTGCGCAGCTTCCAATTGGCCATCGCAAGCTCAAGCGCACGTTGCGGCCGGTTGCCTACGCCCATGAAGAAGGCCGCCGCGTGGTCGGCATAGGCTTCCGGCCGCCGCGCCAGCAACCGCTCATAGGCGGCTGCCGCGCGTTCCGCTTCGCGCGCAGCTCTGCCATCGCCACGCGCGGCCAGGACCTCCGCATAGACGGCGCGGTATTCCGGATCGTCGGACGTCACGACGAGTGGGGCGACAAGCGCCTCGGCGAGGTCCAACTGGCCGCGCGCGATAGCGACCTCCGCGCGATGTCCGCGTCCCGGAACGTGCTGCGGCAGGACCGCATGGAGTTCGGCGAGGATCGCCTCGGCGCGGTCCAGATCGCCGCGGCGCATTGCGCTCACCCCCCATTCGAAGAGCAGTTGGCCGCAGGGGAAGGGCGACAGGCCCTCATCCGCCCTGAGCGCGGCCGCATAGCTGCTTTCGGCCTCCGCCCATTCGCCCAGTTCCGCAAGCAGGGACGCGAGCGCACCCAGGGTGTCGATCCCGGGATCGTCCTGCGCCAGTGTTTCGCGCAGGGCCAGCGCCTCCCGATATCGTCCGGTCGCCTGCAGCAGCGCCGCCATCTCGGTCTCGATTTCCCTCCTTGGATAGCCGGCTGCAAGCGCGCCGCCGAGAAGCGCATTGGCTTCCTCGAAACGATGGAACCGCGACGCGAGCCGTGCGTGGGTATAGAATGCGCTGCCTCTATCGGCCGATAGCGCAATAGCCTCGTTGGCGACGCGTTCCGCCCGGTCGTGGTCGACGATCCGGCCAAGCAGGTCGCCGCAAAGAAACAGAAGCTTCGACAACGCGAGCAGGTCCTCGAAGGCCGCGCGTTCGACACGGCGAAGCTCGAGGCTGTCGATCGACGCCGACAGATTGGCGAGCGCGATCCGCCCGCTCGTATAATGGCTGGGGGCGATCATCATGAGGTGTGGCCTTTCAGGCCGGTGAGCAGCGCGGGATAGCCGCGGGTCAACGAGCCGCCGTCGATGGCGACCGTATGGCCGTTGATCGACCGCGCGTTGTCCGAGGCGAGAAACACGGCGGCTGCAGCAATTTCTTCTGCCTGGACCGCGCGCTTCATGGGGATGATGCCCAGGAAGAGCTCCCGCATGGCCGGATTTTCCAGCTCCTTGCGCGTCAGCGGCGTCTCCACCAAGCCGGGCGCGATGCCGACGACACGGATACCGCGGCCGCCGAGTTCCAGCGCGCCGCAGCGCGTGATCATGTCGACGCCAGCCTTGGCCGCACAATAGGCCACCTGCCCCTCGCCGGGCTGCTGTCCGTTCACCGAGGAGATGTTGATGATGACGCCGGGCCGTCCCTGCTCGAGCATCTGCCGGGCGCCGTGCTTGACGCCGTAGAAGACGCCGCCGAGCGTGACGGCTTGAACGGATTTCCACTTCTCGGCGCTCAGCTCGGTGAGCGGCGCGATCGCGCCAAAGCCGGCGCAGTTGACCACGATATCGACTGACCCGAATGCATCGCGCGCCTCGCGCATCGCGCCTTCGACCTGACTCTCGTCCGAGACATCGGTGACGCGACCGATTGCGCGGCTGCCCAGCTCGCGGGAGGCGTCGCCCAATGCTTTGGCGTTGAGATCGCAGAGCAGCACACTCGCTCCAGCCTCAATGAACGCGGTCGCGATCGCCTTGCCGATCCCAGATGCGCCGCCGGTCACGACCGCGCCTTTGCCTCTCAAGATTTCCATTTTCACTCTCCACAATCGGTTGAACTGACCGGGCTTGAACGTTGCCGTGGTCCTTATTTCGCGAATGCCGGTAGGGGCAGGTCGGCTCGCTTGTTCGGCTCGCGCACATAAGGAAAGGTGAGGCTGGCCGGCTTGGTGGGAGCGTCGACCCCGTCGCCAAACCGCTCGCCCCGCCCACCGTTCACGTAAAGCGTGAGCAGCTCGTCGAGGATGTCGTCATCGAGCCAGCGGCCGCCTGCGCTCTCGTGCGGCCGGCCATCGAGGATCGCGCGTTCGATTTCCAGGAACTTGCCCGGCGCGAACGGATGAGCGAGATCGAGGACCAGGTAATCGTCGATGAGCAGGTCGCGCAGCGGATGGCGCCCGTCTGTCCCGAGCGGCCACGCTGTCTTGTCGTCGAGGTCATCGAAGAAGGCGAGGTTCGCATCGAGGCGCAACTCGTAGAGCGGCCGGTATTCCTTCGAGAGCGCGAAGGCGTCTTCCCGATTGTACAGATCGCGAAGCTCGACACCCTTGGTGTGCGGATCACGGGTCGTGTTCAGCAGGGTGACGTTCTTGATCTCCGGCCGCCCGAGACGTTCGATACGGATCGGCCTGCCCCTGCGCGTAACGATGGTTTCCGCGATGCCTGCAACGAGTGTGACGCCGCCGAAGTGCCCGGCGATTGGGGCGAACGGGACTTCGACGACGATCGTCAGGCAATCGCGAAACTGAGCGGCGTTGTTTCCCGGATTGGTGAAGGCAAGCTTGCCCGTTATGTCCATGTGGATCGTCGCCTCGACATCCATGAAGAACGGGTCGCTGGCCAGCCCCGCGAAAACGCGCATGCCATTCTGTTCGAGTGGTTTCCCGACGACGAACCTCGCCTCGGGCGCGTCCGAGGTGACGATCCTCCCATTCTGAATGGAGGTCCCTTCAGGCACGTCATCGAAGCTGACATCGATCCGATATTCCGCCTTGCCGGCCACCAGCCTGCCGCCCGAGCGGGTCAGCGGCCGCAGCCGGAAGCGGTGCGTGACGACATCGCTGAAGAACGCTCGGACTGTCGCCATGGGAAACACGTTCATGATGAGGACGAGGTTTCCCGGCCGTTCGGGGCTCGGGAACGCATAGAAGTCGGTGATGTCCACGGCGGGATCGCCCATCACCGCGGGGCCACTGAAATGGTCTGACATGGTCATAATCTCCTGGGTGTTCAGAATCTCTGCTCGATCAAGCCTTCGAGCGCCTTCAGCCCGGGGACGAACAGATATTCGCCGCCTTTCACCGTGACGAAGGTCGGAAGGTCGAATAGGAACGGGCGCTTGGCGCCGGGCACCACCATCTGCGTGCCTTCGCCGCCGATGCCGACGATCGGGTCCTGCTCGTTCGGATCGAGGCCGATGAACTCGCCGCCGGCCATCCATTCCTTCTGCACGAACTCGAACTGCCGCTCGATATCCGCCTGGATCAACAGCTGGACGAGGCCGCGATCGATACCGTCGTCCTGGAGCACGCCCTCCTGCAAACGCGGGCCATACTCGACACCCCGCCGGATCAGCCGGTGCCGCCGTACCGCGGTCGCGCGCTTGAGGGGCGTCTCGCGCGGATTGACCCGGCGCAGATGTGAGCCAAGCGGGCAGCGCGCGCCCTGATCGTCGCCGGCATAGGTGAAGTTGTTGCGGCGCTGCGGGTCTGCCGCGATCGCGGCATCATCCTTGTCGGGCGAAAGGTCCAGCGGACAGCCGCTGCGCCACCGGCCCATCATTTTCGCCGCGACCAGTTCCTGATGATAATGGTCATCCGAGCCGTAGAGCGTCTTCGCAGCCGTAGCCATATACCGGCGAAACGCGGCCGCATCCTGATAGAGCTTGCGGAACACCACATAGGTGCCGTTCCGCCGCAGCTCGAGCGGCTCAGGCCCTTGCGGGCTGTCTCGGCCGGCCTCGTCTTCATAACCCAAGAGGAACTCGCCGGGCTTGAGTGGACGCCATTTGCCGTCGGCTTCCAGCACGCCATCGCCGGGATAGGACGGTGCATCCGCCCCCTCGATCGGCGGCTGTGAGATCGGATCGGCGAAGCCGAAATGCTCGCCCTCCGAGCCGACCCCGTTTTCATGCGCGAGCGCCGTCGTGTCCTGAACGAAGCGGATCTCGACGCCGCCGGTCGCCTCCATCTCGGCGCGAATGATCCGCATCGCCTCTTCGCGGCCCTCGTCGGAATCCGTGCGGATCAAGCCCATGGCATGGATATCGGGAGTGCCGAGGCCGCCCTCCCAACGCTCGGGCGCGTTCGGTCCGATGTCGCCTACGAGGTGCGCACGGCCCCGCATTCCGGCCCGGAACGCCTCGGGGAAGCTGTCCAGCGAGCGCTGCGAGAGGCCCAGCGCCTTCAGCCCTTCATAGGTGAAGCCGATATTGACAGTGAACCGTGTGCCGTGCTCTTCGCGCCGGACGTTGACGCGCTTGAGCAATTTGCGCAGCCAGCCCCGCGCTTTCGCGGCGTCATGGAATTTGACGAAGATATGGCGTCCGTACCGCATCAGGATTGGCGCAACGACGTTGTCCTGGATGTCGTGCAGATTGTCCTTTAGGTCGGCCGACGTCAGATTTCGTGCCGGAGTGAGAGTAAGCATTGTCATGATCCTCGGGCGGAAAGTACGAGCGGGGAGGCGAGTGCAGGGGATCGACCCCGAGGGGGCGAGGTCGATCCCATCGCCGCCGCGTTAGTTGAGGTGCTACGCGGCTCTCTTCCGCACGCCCAGCCGCTCCGGGACATCGGTGAACTGCGGCTGCTTGGCGACGTCGGTGTCGATCGCTGCGGCGCTGCGCACGTGCTCAAAGGGCTTGGCCAGCTCGCTCAGGAAGGCGTTGACTTTGTCCTCGAGGCTGCCCTCACCGCCCATGACCGCACGCTGGAACTTCTGCGTCTTGGCGTACCAGTCGGCCTGCTTCTCGATCTGGCTGTTGCTCAGGCTTGGAAAGGCGTCGTAACAGGCCAGGGTCTTGATCTGACCGCGCGCGATGTACTGCACGATGTCGCGCGCCGCCGCGTTCGGCCCGGTCGGGCAGCCGATGCACTGTCCCCAGATCTTTTCGAGGTTCTCTCTCCCGTTGAGCACGAAGTCGTCGAAATACTTCTCCAGGCTGCTGTCGAACTGGGAGACGAAGTAGAGGGTGGGACCGAACTCGGAGCTGGTGCCGACGAACCAGCGCGCGGCGCGGATCAGGCCGAGCAGCGTCGTCGCCTCCGAGAAGGTCATGTGGGGCGGGTTCCAGAACTCACGGAAGGCCAGCGTGTTCAAGGCCGTCACCAGGTTGGCATCGGGCTTGAGCGGCCACATGCCCGTGAACTCATGCACCTCGCGCTCGCCGTCCTTCATGATGAGGCCGGGGTGACGCAGGTCCCACCTGACGGCGTTGGTCGCATGTCCTGACTGTTCGTTATTCATGTCCCAAAATCTCCATTCGTTGACGCATTTGGCGGCCGGTGGCGTGGCGCCTGATTTGCTTCAGGAGCGGGCCGCTGCCGCCTGCATCTATGCGTCGATGGAGCGCCGGAAAGCAGTTACGCGTCGTAAGGCTTCCGTAAGCTTACGGCCCGGCCGGCGTGCGGGATGCAGTCCTCGAATGTGATGAGCGGCCGTTGTTAGTTAGGAGTTCAGGCGCGAAGGCGCGGGTGCCCCGCGTTTCGCTCTACGTCGCCGCCGATTTAGGTCGAGAGATTCAGTCTTTTCAGAAGTGCCGTGAAACGGCGGTCGCCCCGAAGCGGCTGAAAGAATGGCTCGACATTCAGTAGGTCGACAAAATTTGTCTTGTCGTCGATTGCCTCATCGAGGCGCCGGAACGCCAGATCGAAGTCTTCCAGTCCGGTCGCCGCCAGAGCTTCCGCCAGAGGGCTGACGTAATGGCTTGCGGAGAGCGGACGAAGCTCCGCGACGCATTTCTCGGCCTGCGCCCCATGACCCTGCCGCGCATAGGCGGCGGCCAGCAGCCCGATATTCAGCGGCAGCCGCGAGGGGTGCAGACACTCGATGGCGGCGTCAAAATTTTGCTGCTGGAAGCACAACAGGCCCTTGTAGAACAGCGCCTCCGGGTAGTCGCGATCCAAGCCGAACGATTTGTCGAGATGCTCGGCGGCCGATCGATGGTCACCTTTGACGTAGTAAAGATATGCCAGTCTGGCGCAGTCGCTGGCCGACAAGGGGTCCAATTCGGTGGAGCGCCGAAGTCCGGCTTCCGCGGCCTGCAGGTTGCCTTGGCACAGCAAAGCCATGGCTCGGAAAAAGTGACCGGATGCATGGCCGGGTTGTATGTCCAGCGCCCGGTCGAACAGCTTCAACGCCTCAGTCCCAACGATATTCAAACCAGCCACGAAGTCCTCCCAGGGTCGTGCACGTTTCGCTCAAGTCTGGATCGAGGGCGTAGCCGCGTTCGGCATTCGCCCGAACTGCCGGATACACGTCACGCCCGGACACCGCTCCGAAGTGCGCAAGCAAGCCGTTCGCCGTCGCCATGCCGCTGTAGGCGAGAGCGTAATCGGGAAAGAGGCGGATGAGTTCTTCCAGTTGGTCCCGTGCCGCCCACAGTGTTTCGGGAGACTGCTGATGTATGAGGAACCGGGCGCGTAAGTATCTCGCATAAAGGTCGAGAGCATGGCCGGATGGGTGCACTCGGGTCCGCGACATGGGCAGATCGGCTCGGAGCAAACGGGCAATCGACTGAGCGATCTCCTCCTGAATAGCAAAGACGTCCTCCTGTTCACGGCGGAAAACCTCCGACCAGAGGTGATGGCCGGATTCAGCCTCGATCGCCTGCGCCGTGATTTGCAGCTGTTCGCCCGCTTTCCTGACGCTTCCCTCGATGACGACATCGGCACCGAGCCGCCGGCCAACTTCACGGATATCGAAGGCCCCTCCCTTGAACTGGAACGCCGATGACCGGGCGATCACCTTCAACCCGGCGATGTGGGTGAGTGAGTTGATGATTTCCTCACTGATCCCGTCGCAAAAATAGTCCTGCTCCGGTTCCGGGCTCATGTTCACGAACGGCAGGACAGCAATGGACGCACGCGCTTGGGTCGCCGCGCCGGCTGGCCCGCCCTGGTTCCCTGGCTCTGGATCTAGCCAGCGAAAAATGGGAACGTAACTGCCGGGCCGCACGCCAATCAGGACAGGGTCATTTCTCCCCGGCCCGTCATAAAATTCCTTCAACTTCGCTCTAAGCCGCCGGGCTTCAACCCGGACAATAGCGTCGACGTTCGGATCGTATTCGGCTGTGCGGTCGAAGACCTCCATTGCGATGGAGAACTCTTTGAGACTATCGAGGTCTCCCTGAAGGGTGCGATTGACGATATGCGTGAGGAACCGGCATAGCCGGGCTGAGGGGGCGAATTTCGGGTTCTCCACGATCCGCGCTAATTGCTCCAAAACCGACTTCGCCGCCGGCGCTTCCGCCGCAATGTTGCCGGGTATTTCCTCTGGTGACGAGCTCGGCATAATGCGGTTCTCTAGCGGCTTCCGAAGCATCCCGAGTCGTGTTGGAGTTCTTAAGATTTCAGACAATGCGTCTCAACGGACAGCGCTTCCAAGCCAGGCTCGACGTTCGCCATCTCACTTTATGTTCTGAGTATAGCACGCCTCTATCGACAACCACATACGAGCAACTTACGGCACCTTACGGCAATTCGGGTGGTGTCCGTTGCTACCCTGCAATCGAGCAAGGAGATGATGGACGCGAGAGGCGATGCGCACGGAAGACCCGGCAAGGACTGTCATCGTGGTGTGCGCAAGCAAGGCAGAGCCCGGCATCGAGAGGGAGATGGACGCGCGTGGCATCGCCGTGCTGTGGGTCCAGAGCATCAATGCGGCCGTCGCTCTGCTCGGTCAGGCGCGGGATCGGACCATCGTCATCACGGACCTGGCGCTCAGGGACGGCAATTGGAGAGACCTGGTCGAAGCGGTAAAACGCATTGGAAAGGGCATTCCTATCGTGCTGGTGAGTCCGGCCAGCACCTCGGAGCTCTGGTGGGACGCGCTGGAATGTGGTGTAGAAGATATACTGCCGGCGCCCCTGTCCGTTTCTCGCATCTGCAAATACCTGGAAAGGGAGATCGCGACAAAGAAGTAGGCAATGAACAGAAGATCCCAATCCAGGTAATATGCCGGCAGCATCCGCTCTACGAACGCAGCACCCCCCGGTGCCGTTCAGGCCCACGCTCCCCTTCCTAGACGTGATTTTTTGCAAGCGGCTCTTGATGATTTCCAGATTTGGCTGCGCCGCGTAATTGCACAATGTCCGCTTTCGCGGCAGTGGAGCCGGTGGGGCGATGGTCGCGCAGTTGCGATCGAGCACGCGTCCGTAGTCGGCTCAGCCTCCAGCAGAAGACGCACCGGAACGCGATCGCTTCAGGCACACCACAGCTGCCGAACAGCTCGGCTTCTCGGCCGAGTTCGCCTCAACTCGGACATTCGCGAGTTCGGTGCTTCAGGCGGCTCGTGACCCGCTACACGCATGCCAGTTCAATAGACAACACCCCGATCGACAACGTTGAACCGCTACCGTGGGCTCGATCTTCTAATAGCGCCACCAGGGCTGCTTCAGTACTTTTGCCGACCGAGCCGGCAAAGGATGAGCGATTTGGCAGACGTCCTCCACCAGGCGGATGATTTCCTTTAGACCTTGCTGCGCCAGATCAGCCGAAAACCACTTTGCCGCTGACGACATTCTGATTTCCTTTCGCAGGCAAAGGCCAACGCGAAACACCTGTTCGGGTTAAAGACGGAAAGATCTACGTCTCGTTTGATCTGCCTCAATGTGAGTTTTCGCATTCGCTTCGAAGATATAAATGAAGACCTAAAGGCATAAGCCGAAGGAGGACTCTTCGATGCTGAAATTCGCACACGCCGCCGGTGCCGCGTTGTCATTCGCGCTCATGCTTGCGCATCCGGCAAATGCTGCCACGCCAGTGGATTCGGCCGAGTCGACGACCGTGAAGGTGGCGCTGCTCGACATGACCGCCGTATTCGGGCCCGGCGAGGGCACCGGTTATTCTGGTTATGGCCCCGGCATGATGGGCCAGGGTTATGGCGGTCATGGACCTGGCATGATGGGGCCGGGATATGGCGGCTACGGGTCCGGCTATATGGGTCGCGGCTATGGCATGATGGGGCACGGCATGATGGGGATGATGTCGATCCGCACCAATGTCGCATCGGCCAAGGCCGGCAAGATCACCTTCGCGGTGTCCAATCTATCTCGCAGCATTGTTCATGAGATGCTCGTCGTCGCGGTCGACAATCCGAACACGCCGCTGCCGTACGACTACAGCACCGGGGAGATTCCGGAAAAGCAGGTTAAGGTGCTGGGCGAGACCGAGGAAATGCAGCCGAACGCCGAAAAGACCATTGAGGTGGATCTGAAGCCGGGTTCCTATTTGCTCATCTGCAATGTGCCGGGCCATTACGCCTCCGGCATGTGGACGCCTCTGACCGTCGATTGATGGCATCAAAGGGTGCCGCCCTATCGAATGCCCCTTAAGGGCGGCCTCAGTATTCGCCATTAGCGAACGGAGCACTTCAGGAGGCTCCTCGGCCGGCTCTTTGAGCTGGAAGAGCGGCGTTGCCGGTGGTTGGTTGTTACCAAACCATGCAGTCGAGCCGTGAAGGAGTTGCGCTATGGGGGATATGGGATGGGCGGCGAGGCATCTTGATGCTGCTGATTTTTGTACTCGTCGTCCGGGCGATCACCGCGCTGGTCAAATATTTGATGAAGTGATCCATCCAGGCTGACGCGAGGAGAGCCCGTCATGAGTTACACGATTGACCGAACCTTTAGCGGCGAGACTTTCGACAACATTGTTGAGAGAACCCGCGCTGCCTTGTCGGCGCAGGGATTTGGCATCCTGACGGAGATCGACGTGAAGGCGACCTTGAAGAAGAAGATCGGCGAGGACATCGGGAATTATCTCATCCTGGGCGCTTGCAATCCAGCGATGGCTCACAAGGCTATGCAGATTGAGCCGCGGGTGGGCGCGATGCTCCCCTGCAACGTGATCGTGCGATCCGCCGATGAAAATGCGGTCGAAGTCAGCGCCATTGATCCGGTCGCATCAATGACAGCGATCGACAATGTCGAGTTGAAATCTGTAGCCGACCGGGTAAGAGCGATGCTCAAGACGGTAGTTTCCAGCATTTGATCTGACGCTCGCTCTGCCATGCCGACCGGAAATTCGAACCGGACACCTCGTTCGCCTTTGGGCCCCAGGGCTGCCGTCCGTTGCGCTGGCGGTAAGGTCAGGGATCACCGCAAGGGCGATGGTCACGCGCTCATGGTGAAGGCATGTCTTTGTTCAAGAGCCAACGACGTCTATGCGGGGGCGGAAGGCGGCATCCGCCTGATACTGTTCTCTTCTGTGGACGCCCCGTTGAGCGCAAGGAGAAAGTTTGGAGTGTAAGCGCGTAGTCGGGTGCTGACTTCTGTTCGGCCTTTGATGCGGCCGTTCATCGCCGCGGGCCCGTATGGGAGTTCGCAGATCGGTTCCAAATCTAATTCACGCGCTCGAGGCGCCTAGAGAACAACTGGCTGACCGATCCCGTCTCCTGACTGTGCGCCATACCATCCTTTCGACCGCCCTGCGCCTTCGGTGTCCCCAATCGCAGCCTGCGTTACGCCGCCGCGACCGGAGCCTGGTAGATCCCGCCTTTGGCCAGCAGCGCCCAAACGGTTCGGGCTGTCTTATTGGCCAGGGCGACGATCACAACGATGGGTGGCTTGCGCGAGAGCATCCCCGCCAGCCACGATCCTGCCGGGGCACCGCGCCGGGCAGCTTGCTGCACCACCGCGCATGCGCCGATGATCAGCAGGCGGCGCAGCGTACGCTCGCCCATTTTTGAGGTTCTCCCGAGTTTCTGTTTGCCGCCGGTGGATCGCTGCAATGGCGTCAGGCCCATCCAAGCCGCAAAATCGCGCCCCTTTCGGAAGCTCTCGGCCGCCGGCGCCAAAGCGGCTAGCGCCGTTGCCGTCACCGGTCCTATCCCGGGGATCGTCGTCAGCCGTCGTGCAACCTCGTCCTGCTTGGCACGACGGGCGATCTCGATGTCGAGCCGCTCGACCTGGCCATTCAGGGATCGCAAGACCTCAACCAGAATGCACAATGTCAGCCGAGCGGCTTCAGGCAGGCTGGTGACAGGATCTTCGATGTAGGAAATCAGCTTGGCGACGTGGTTGGGGCCCCGAGCGACGATCAACCCATATTCGGCAAGGTGACCGCGAAGCGCATTGATCGTCTGGGTGCGCTGCCGCACCAGGAGATCGCGCGCCCGGAACACTACCGCGCTGGCCTGTTGGGCTTCGCTCTTTACGGCGACAAACCGCATTGTCGGCCGCTGCGCGGCCTCGCAGATCGCCTCGGCGTCGGCCATGTCGTTTTTCTGGCGCTTAACAAAGGGCTTCACATACGGCGCCGGGATCAGCTTGACGTCGTGCCCCAGCTTGCCGATCTCACGCGCCCAATAATGGGCGCCGCCGCAGGCCTCCATCGCCACCAAACAGCTTGGTTGACCGGCAAAGAACGCCAGCACCTTGTCGCGCCGCAGCCGCTTGCGGAACACGACCTTGCCACCCTCATCGGCACCATGCGCCTGGAAGACATGCTTCGCCAAATCCAACCCGATTGTCTGTACTTTCGACATGGCGCCCCTCGTGGAGTTATGGATTAAACTCTGGTAGCACGGCCACCGAACGGGGGCGTCCACCCCATCTAATTCCTTGAACAGAGGCAAGCCGGCGCCTTTCGAAACGCCGGCGCCGCAAAGGAACACAACCGGACCGTGAAGCGACTCGTCGATCAAGCGATCTGGGATTGCAGGCCCGTTGGCAGAAAATTTCATGTCGCATATGGAGGTTGAATTGGCCCAGCGTAGATTAAGTATGATTCGCGAGTTCCGGCACCGAGAGAGGACTCTGAAAGGAGCCCTCTCCATAGGCGTACTCGACGATGGATGAGGGTGATCCACAGCCACGCTTCGGCGGCGAGTCTGCTCACCTTAACCCATAGCTGACTAACGATTTCTGCAGGGTCGAGGCCAATCCCGCGTCGTCTCGGGGATCCCGCCGGCTTCCGCTTAGGGCCGTCGCTGCCCCCCCGTTCACCATTCAGAGAAGGCCATGTCCCTCGGCTGTTCGAGCGCGCGAGCACGCCAGCCGCGAAATCCACCCATGGTTGTTCACTGTCCGTTCTTGTGGCACCATCAGCGCCATGGAGACGAACGAGCTTGAGCGGCAACTGACTGGCTGCATTCTTGATGTGCTTCGGCAGCAATCCTTCGCCCCGCCTGCAACGCGCGATCCGGCGGTCCGGGAGCCATACTTCGCCGACATGGTGCACGCGGTGATGGAGCGCATCAGCGCCGATGGCTGGCTGCCTCGTCGGCGCGGACGGCATCTGCAAAGCTCCCGAAGGTCTCGACGATGAGTTTGGCCAGCGGCTTCGTATCCCGACGCGGGATCACCCGGAAGGATCGTCCAGCGGCTCGCAGCGTATGGGCTGCAATATGGGCTGGGCAGGCCAACGGCTATAGAATCGTTGCTCAATAGTAAGAACTGGCGGAGAGGGAGGAAGCCATTGTCGCGTCGCCGCCTGCGGCCCCAGCACCGCCACCGGCCTCGCTGGCGATCGAAATCGACCTGCATATTCGTCGTGCTATTGTCTGGGGTGGTGGACAGCCAGGCAGTAACCGCTGTGGCGCACGGGGTGAACACGGCATCATGATCGTGCCGTCGACTGACGTTAGGAGAACAGTTTGAGCGCGGGTTACGCCTCTGAGCCACCCGCCAGTCGCCTATCGTACCTTCGGAGTTTCAGCTCTCGCGTTGCAAGCTGTCGTGGTTTTAGATTTAAGTAACGCCGGAGCATCTTCCAATCCTTGTGGCCGGTAACGAGCGCCACTTCGGCAAGGTCATAACCGGCCTCGAAAAGGCGACTGGTCGCCTCGTGACGTAGGTCATGGAAATGCAAATCACGGATGCGGAGTTCTTTGCAGGTCCGGCGAAAGGCCGTTCCTACCGATCGCGAATTATAGGCGAAGATGCGCCCCGCTGTCTGCCCCCGCCAAAGCTCCTCTCCTATAAGAGCGACAGGGTCGTAACCGGTGGCATTTAGGAGCGGCACCTCCTGATGATTGCCGGTTTTATTTCGCGGATCTTTCCGGTCGCGCACCGTCGCAAGCCGAGCTAGCATATCCACATCTTCAATGCGGAGCTGGCAAATCTCGTCCAGCCGCATCGCCGTTGCGATCGCGAATTTGATGATGCGGCCCAAGGGTATGAGCTGGCGCGGATTGTTGTCCGCGTAGGCGATAATGCAGTCGAGCTCATCCTGTGTTGGCCGCCGATCCCGCTCTTTGCCTTTGGCGATCAGCCCAAGGCGGCGGAGCGCGGTCCGCGCTAGCAATACCAGATCGGTCGGCGTCTCGATCCCGTGGATTGCAGTTGCGTGAACAAGAACCGTGCGGACATAGCCCAGATCCATGCCGATCGTGACAGGCCCCGCCCCCTCCTTCGCGCGCGATTTGCCAAAGGCGATGAGCCGTTCCCGCGAAAGATCGCGTAGGGTGACTCGCCCCAAGTCGCGCTTAAGCTTCTCTAAGGATTTGCGCTTGCTTCGCCGCGGCGACTTGCCAACTTCCCTCATATCGTCGATATGCAAGTCGACCAAAGCGCCGAATGTGGTTTTTTTGGTGACGTGGACGGACTTCTCGCTCTTGCCGGAGAGCATGGCGGTCTCGGCCTCCCGCGCCCAAGCTTCCGCTTGTGACTTGAGGCGAAAGGATCGTGAGAGCTGCTGTCCACGCCTCCGCACCTGCGCGCGCCATTGGCCGGAAGGCAGCTTGTTGAAGGACGCCATGATACGATCTCACAAGGCCCCAGAACGTGCACAAAACGTGCACACAGAAGCTGGGAAAAGCTGCGTAATGCCGGGTAAATTTGTGCACAAAAGTGTGCACGTTCACGTTTCAACCTCCTGAGTCTACTTGAAAATAGATGCAATTTCAAAGACATAGATTTTGCGTGGCGCCGATGATGGTGTAGCTGCCGGTGCCGATGTCGGTCATATCGGTCTCGACTGTGACAATCCCGCGACTGTCGAGCCGGACGCGCGCGGCCGACTTGGTCAAGAGGTTGTTACGGAAGGCAGCCGCCATGCCCAGACCGACGAGCCAGCGCCCTTCGCGCATCTGAGAGGGACGCGGATTACGCTTGTTCCAACCGAAACGCTCCGCGCCCAGGCGCAGGCACTCAACGAGGTGGCGCTGCGAAAACGGCACGGGGTTGTTAGTCGGCTTCTCGGGCTTTTTGGCCTGGGGATCATGCCCGGCAGCAGGCTTCGCCGGATTGTCCGGTGCCGTCTGCGTATCGTTGCGGATGCGGAACTCGACAGGATCGAGCCCGAGCTTTTCCGCCATCTCGTCCATCGCGATTTCCAGCGCCATCATGCCCGAGGCCTCGCCCGGCGCGCGCATGGCGTTGCCTTCCGGCAGATCGAGCGTGGCGAGCCGCATCGAGGTCATGCGGTTTTCGCCGGCGTAGAGCAGCCGGGTCTGGCTGACGGCCACTTCCACGTCACCGCCGGGCAGGTCGCCGGACCAGCTTTCATGGCCGATGGCGGTAATCATTCCGTCCCGACCCGCGCCGATGCGGATGCGCTGGATGGTGGCCGGCCGGTGCGTGGTGTTGTTCATCATCAGCGCACGCTGGAACACCACCTTGACCGGCCGCTTGGCCGCGAGCGCACCGAGCGCGGCAAGGATGGCGTCGGCGCGCACGAACAGCTTGCCGCCGAACCCACCGCCGATATAGGGCGAGATGAGCCGGACATTCTCCTTCGGAATGCCGAGCGTCTTCGCCACATCGCCCGTGCTCCAATCGATCATCTGGTTGGAGGTCCAGAGCGTGAGCTTTCCTCCCTCCCAGGCCGCGATCGAAGCATGCGGCTCCATCATCGCATGCGACTGGTCGGGCGTGGTGTAGGTCGCATCGAGTTGCACCGGAGCGGCCGCAAATGCGCCAGCAAAGTCGCCGACGGATGTATCCGGCGGGCCGCCAAAGCCAGGTTCGGGCGGCACAGCCGAGCCCATCGCCTCCTTGAGATCGAACGCGCCCTTCTCCCGGGCATAATCGACGCGCACCAGTTGGGCCGCGTCGCGCGCCTGCTCGAAGGTCTCAGCGACCACGACCGCGATGGCCTGGTGATAGTGGTCGATCTCCGGGCCGCCTAGCAGCTTGGCGGTGTTGAACTTGCCTTTGTCGAGCTTGCCGACGCTGTCCGCGGTGACGATGGCAAGCACGCCGGGCGCGGCTTTGGCCGCGCTCAAATCCATGGCGGTGATGCGGCCCTTGGCGATGCCGGCGCCGATCACATAGCCATAGGCAGGCTTCTTTACCGCATCGTGCCGCTCATAGGCATAAGGGGCGGTGCCGGTCGTCTTGAGCGGACCATCGATGCGGTCGGTGGGCTTGCCGATCACCTTGAGCTGGTCGATCGGATTGGTGGTGGCGGGAGTGTCGAATTTCATGGCGTTAGCCCTTCGCTTCGGCCAGCACCGAGGCGAGCGTGCGCTCGACCAGGGTCAGCTTGAATGCGTTGTCATGTTGGGGGCGGGCGTCGGCGAGCAGCCGCTCGGTGACAGCCTTCGCGCCGCGCGGCATCTCCGCCTCGGCGGCCTCGACGCGCCACGGTTTATGCGCGACGCCGCCCAGTGCGACGTTGCCGCTGCCGTCCTTCTGCACGATCGCCGCGACCGAGATCAGCGCAAACGCATAGGACGCCCGGTCGCGCACCTTGCGATAGATCTGCGTCCCGCCACGGGCTTGGGGAGTGTCACCGCCGTGATCAGCTCGCCGGGCTGGAGCACCGTCTCGATATGCGGCGTGTCGCCCGGCAGGCGGTGGAACTCGGCAATGGGGATGCTGCGCGCCGAGCCGTCCGGCCGCACGGTTTCGACAGTCGCGTCGAGCACGCGCATCGCCACCGCCATGTCGCTAGGATGGGTCGCGATGCAGGCATCGCTCACGCCGACCACGCCAAGCTGGCGCGTGAACCCGCCGATGGCCGAGCACCCGCTGCCGGGTAGGCGCTTATTGCAGGGCATGTTGGTGTCGTAGAAATAGGGGCAGCGCGTGCGCTGGAGCAGGTTGCCGGCAGTGGTCGCCTTGTTGCGAAGCTGACCCGAAGCGCCGGCGAGGAGCGCGCGGGACAGCACGCCATAATCCCGCCGCACGCGTTCGTCAGCGGCAAGGTCGGTGTTGCGCACCAGCGCGCCGATACGCAAGCCGCCTTCGGGCGTGCTCTCGATCTTATCGAGGGCGAGGCCGTTGACGTCGATGAGATGGGCCGGCGTCTCGATCTGCAGCTTCATCAGGTCGAGCAGGTTGGTGCCGCCGGCAATGAACTTGGCCGCAGGATTGCGCGCGGCGGCAGCCGCCGCTTGGGCTGGCGAATTCGCGCGTTCGTAAGTGAAGGGCTTCATGCCGTCCTCCCCGCAACCTCGGTGATCGCTTCGGCGATGTTGGAATAGGCACCACAGCGGCAAATATTGCCGCTCATGCGCTCGCGCAGCTCGGCGTTGGTCAGCTGGGGCGTGGCGGTCAGATCGGCTGTCACATGGCTGGGAATGGCGGCCTTGACCTCGTCAAGCACCGCGACGGCCGAGCAGATCTGCCCCGGCGTGCAGTAGCCGCACTGGTAGCCGTCATGCTTCACGAACGCCGCCTGCATCGGGTGCAGATTGCCCGGCAGTGCCGAGGCCCTCGATGGTCGTAATGCTGCCGCCCTGGTGCATCACGGCGAGCGTCAGGCAGGAATTGATCCGCTGGCCGTCGACAATCATCGTGCAGGCCCCGCACTGCCCCTGGTCGCAGCCCTTCTTGCTGCCGGTGAGGTGTAGGTGCTCGCGCATCGCGTCCAGCAGCGTGGTACGCGTGTCCAGCTCCAGCTCGCGAAGCGTGCCGTTGACGGTGAACGAGACCTTCGCCATCGATGGAACCTCGGATATGGTCGCGGAGGCACCTCCGGTCGCTTGCGCTTTGGCGGCCGTTGGCGCTGAGGTCACCGCGGCGGTTGCCGCGGTTCCGATCAACACTTCACGCCGGGAGAGATCGAAGTCGCTGGGATTTGGCATGTGCTTTCCCATCTTGCTGAGGAGCGTTCGGCAGGGAACATCGAATCGAAGGACAACGGGTCGCCCGAGGGTGTCGTTCCCACGGGAGTTCGGGTCCATCTCAGCTCCTGCCCTTCACGATGAGCTTAGAGACGTTCCAAGTCCGCGATTAGGTGCCTGAAACGGCATAAGGCTATGAAGTGGATTCATATATCTTGCGGGAACAATTCGTGGTTTCGTAAAATACCCGTTCGCCCGCACCGGCCGGTCCCTTTAATCCAGCCCCTTGTCCCTCAGGAATCTGGAAATCTGATCCGCAACCTCGGCGTTGTTTAGATCGAAGAACGGGAAGTTTGTGTTACGGCGATGCCGATCTCGGGCAGGTGCACGACGGTGACATCCCCGCCCCGACGGTTCACCGCGTCCCGCCATAGCCGCGCCCTTGCAGGCGAACGCGCCATTGATCTTGGCCTGGGTGGCCATCGGTTGATCCGGGATGCTGTCGCCGTAAGAGATGACGATCGGAGTCTTGGTGAGCTGCATGAACTCGGTCAGGGGGCAGGCCAGCCTGCTAGGCTTCCTGCAGCGTGTTGAATATCAGGGAACACCGGTGAGAATGGGTTGGCCTGGCGCGCAATATTACGTGCCAGCCACGAGCCGATCACAGCAGCAAAGCGGAGCAGGTCATGCCATATTTCGATGCACGAATGGTCGCAGCCAATGACTAGCGCGAAGTTGGCTGATCACTGACTTCCGCTATCGCGGCAGTGGAGCCGGTGGGGCGATGGTCGCGCAGTTGCGATCGAGCACGCGTCCGTAGTCGGCTCAGCCTCCAGCAGAAGACGCCACCGGAACGCGATCGCTTCAGGCACACCACAGCTGCCGAACAGCTCGGCTTCTCGGCCGAGTTCGCCTCGGAGCAGTCATCAGCTGAAAGCCCGCTCTCAAACCACAACAGACTTTGCACGCCGATGCTACATGCGGATCGAGCCACGGCATCAGAGCTCGGTGCCTGTTCAATCCAGAGCGCGCAGGCGATAGCCGATGCCCGTCTCCGTCAGCAGGTATTGCGGCCGCTCCGGGTCGGCCTCGATCTTCTGCCTGAGCTGGCGCACATAGACCCGAAGATACTGAACATCGGTCAGATCATCCCATAATTCGCCCAACAGGAATTTGTGGGTGAGAACCTTGCCGGCGTGCTGTACCAGCATGCGGAGCAGGTCGTATTCCTTGGGCGAAAGCTTGACCTCCCGCTCGCCGATTTTGACGATGCGGCGCACCAGATCGACAGATAGCTCGCCGACACGAAATACCGGCCGCTCACCCTGCACCTGAAGCTGGTGGCGGACCGCTGCGCGCATGCGAGCGAGCAGTTCCTGCATCCCGAACGGCTTGGTGATATAATCGTCGGCACCGAGGTCGAGGGCCTTGACCTTGCCGGCCTCGTCGCCGCGGCTTGACAGCACAACAATTGGCACGCGCTCATTGCGCGCGCGGATCATCTGCAACAAGTCAAGCCCCTGCACATCCGGAAGGCCGAGATCGAGAATGACCAGATCCGGGTTTTCGGCCAGCAGCTCCAGGCCTGCCCGGCCGTTCGCAGCCTCCAAGGTGTCATACCCTTCAGTGCTGAAGCCCATGCGCAGCAACTTCCGGATCGGCGGTTCGTCGTCGATCACCAGAACCTTAGGGGCGGTGGCATTCATGCGGTGGTATCCAGTTCCATGCGCTGCGCAGAGACCGGCAACCAGATCGTGAACACCGCCCCGCTGCGATCGGTTCGATTGGCGGCGGTGAGCTCGCCCTTCATGGCCTCGATAAAACCACGTGAGATCGCCAGGCCAAGGCCGGTCCCGGCCCGCACCTGATCCCCTTTCTGGGCGCGGTAGAATTTATCGAAAATGCGCTCCAGATCGGTGGGCGAGATACCGTCTCCTTCATCAAGAATCTGTAAACAGGCGGAATTCGGCTCGCGCCAGCCCCGAATGCGGATCGCCGTATGGGGCGGGGCATATTTCGCAGCGTTGTCCAGGAGGTTGAACAGCACCTGCTCGAACAGCACGGCATCGATCTCAACCATCGGCAGGTCCGGGGCAAGCTCCATCTCCACCTCGTGGTGCGCAAGAATGCGGGCAGCGCGCTCCAGCGTGCTGCCCACGATTTCGCCGATGTGGTGGAACGAGAGATTGGGAAGGATGGCGCCGGTTTCGAGCTTTGTCATATCCAAAAGGTTGGCGATGAACCGGTTGAGACGCTCCGAATTCATCGATGATGGTCGCCAGCAGGTCAGTTTTCTGGCTATCGCTCAGCTTTCCTGAAAGGTCTCGCAGCGTACTCGCAGAGCCGAGAACGGCGGCGAGCGGGGTCTTCAGATCGTGCGAGATCGAGCTGAGCAAGGCCGTACGCAAGCGTTCGGTCTCAACGGTGAGCCGCACCTTGTCCATGTCCTCGACGAGATGCACGCGTTCGATCGCGAGCGCGCTCTGGTCGATTAGCGCGTCCAGCAGCCGGCGCTCGTCAGGCGTGAACGGCGGACCAGCCCGATCGCTGTCGAGCCCGACGATTCCGATAATTCCGCGCCCGGTGCGCATCGGCAGAAACAGACGTTTGGCCCCCGGCAGCGTCGCCGAGCCCCGTCCCGCCGACCGCCCATTGCGCCAAGCCCACGTGGCCGCGGCAAGGTCAGAGTCGTCGAGAGCATATTCGGGTGGATAGCCCGCCTTTACTGCGATCGCATCGTCTTGCGGCAACAGCAGCACTACACGCACCTTGAGCATCGAGGCCGTCTGGTATGCCGTCGCCCAGAGGACATCGTCGAGCGTCCCGACGCCGGCAAGCTTCCGGCTGAAGGCATAAAGAGCTTCGGTCGTTCTTGCCCGCGCCATTGCTGAAAGAGCCTGAATACGGGCGCGCGCCGCCACGTTCGAGACGATGACGGCGACGATGGTGAAAAACACGACCGCGATGACATTGGTCGGATCGGCAATAGTGAAGTTGTAGTAGGGCCTGGTAAAAAAGAAATTATAGCACAGCGCCGACATGATGCTCGCAGCGAGCGACGGCCACAATCCAAACCGTACGGCAACGCCGACAATGGCGATGAGGAAGATCAGATCGACATTGGTAAGCCCTATCCAGGGCCAAAGCAGCAGGCCGACGCCGGTCGCGAGCGCAACCGCGAGGAGGGATAGAGCGTAAGGGCGAACCTCCCATGCGTCAGGCGTCTCAGTACTCACGCTCTTCCTTGCAATCGGTTCGTCGTCGGTCGCCTCACCCGCGATGACGTGAATGCCGATATTGCCGGAGCGCCGCACCAGATCATGGACCACGGAGCCATGCAAGATCTCGAACCAGCGCGTGCGCGAGGACTTGCCCATGATGATCTGCGTGATGTTGTTGGTGCGCGCATAGGCGAGAATGTCCTCGGCGACCGGCTGGTTGCTGCCGGGCACGGTGGCTGCCTCGCCGCCCAGCGCCTGAGCCAGGCGCAGCGTATCGGCAATTCGATCTCGCTGCTCTTCGCTGAGCTGATGACTGCGTCGGCCTTCGACATAGAGGGCCGTCCAGGGCGCGTGCAGTCGGTCTGCCATACGCCGGGCATAGCGCACGAGCCCTGCGGCGCGCTCGTCCTCACTGATGCAAACCAGAAGGCGCTGGCTGGCGGCCCAGGGACCGCGGATGGCATGGGCGCGCATATGGGTGAGCAATTGCTCGTCGACGCGCTCGGCTGTCCGCCGCATAGCAAGCTCGCGCAAGGCCGTGAGATTGCCTGGGGAGAAGTAATGCTCCAAAGCGCGCCGCGCCTGCTTGGGAACGTAGACCTTGCCCTCCTTGAGCCGCTGGATGAGGTCGTCGGGTGTCAGATCGACGAGCTCGATGGCGTCCGCGCGGTCGAAAACCCAGTCGGGAACCGTCTCGCGCACCCGGATGCGCGTGATCTGAGCGACGACGTCATTGAGGCTTTCGATATGCTGGATGTTGACGGTGGTATAAACGTCGATGCCTGCTGCCAGGAGCTCTTCCACATCCTGGTAGCGCTTGGGATGCCGGCCGCCGGGCGCGTTGGTATGGGCTAGTTCGTCGACAAGAACGATCTGAGGGCGGCGGGCGAGTATGGCATCGAGGTCCATCTCGTCCAGCCACCGCCCTTTGTATTCGACGCGCTGCCTTGGAATGATCTCCAGCTCCTTCAGCAGCTCCTCGGTTTCCATGCGCCCGTGCGTTTCGACGACACCGACCACCACGTCATAGCCGTCTCTCTTTCGCGCATGCGCGTCCTCCAGCATCTGATAGGTTTTGCCGACGCCGGGTGCGGCGCCGACGAAAATCTTCAGCTTGCCCGTACGACTTTCCGCTCGCCTTGCCTCCTCCAGCAAGGCTTCCGGTGAAGGCCGAGCGGGGTTCTGTTGCAGATCCGGCATCGCGCACCCGATTCGACTCGGCGCGGGCCCGCGGGCAGCCTCAGCTGCCCGTGGCCAGGTCGAGGGCCCTATTCAGCGCCAACACGTTTACGCGCGGCTCGCCCAGGACGCCGAGAACGCGGCCCTTGATCTGGTCCATAACGAGCTGGCGCACGCGATCTTCGGGAAAATTACGCGCCTTGGCAACGCGTGGCACTTGGAACAGCGCTGCGTCGGGGGAGATATCCGGGTCGAGCCCGCTTCCCGAGGCCGTCACCAGATCCGTTGGGACCTGCGCATTCGGGTTCTCGGCCTTGAGCTTCTCCACATCGCCCTGGATGCGCTCTATGAGAGCCTTGCTGGTCGGGCCGAGATTCGAGCCGCCTGTGTTTGCGCCGTTATAAGGCACACCCACCGTCTTCGATGGATCCGACGGATCGGGACCGCTGGTGGCCGAGGGCCGGTCGTGAAAGTATCGATCGGTGGTGAAATTCTGGCCCATCACGCTGGAGCCAATCACCGTTCCGTTCTGCACGATGAGGCTGCCGTTGGCCTGGTACGGGAATATGACCTGGGCAATGCCCGTGACCACATAGGGATAGGCTATGCCAGTAATGAGCGTAAAAGCGACGATCAATGTGATCGCTGGGCGAAGTTGTTTCATCATGATGTGTCTCCTCAAGCGAGGTGCAGAGCCGTGACCAGCAGGTCGATGGCCTTGATACCGATGAACGGGACGATGAGGCCGCCGAGGCCATAGATGAGCAGGTTTCGGCCCAGAAGCGACGCGGCCCCGCTCGGGCGATAGGTGACGCCCTTCAGCGACAGCGGAATGAGTGCGATAATGATCAGCGCGTTGAAGATGATCGCCGACAGGATCGCGCTTTGCGGCGTCGACAGGTTCATGATGTTCAGCGCCTGCAGCTGCGGGTAAAAGGCCAGGAACATCGCCGGAATGATGGCAAAATACTTGGCCACGTCGTTGGCGATGGAGAAGGTCGTCAGCGCGCCGCGCGTCATCAGCAGCTGCTTGCCGATCTCGACGACCTCGATCAGCTTGGTCGGGTTGGAATCGAGATCGACCATGTTGCCGGCCTCGCGGGCTGCCTGCGTGCCGGTATTCATGGCCACGCCGACATCGGCCTGAGCGAGCGCGGGCGCATCGTTGGTGCCGTCGCCGCACATCGCCACAAGCTTGCCTTTGGCCTGCTCGTCCCGGATGAGCCGCAATTTGTCCTCCGGCGTCGCCTGAGCAAGGAAATCATCGACGCCGGCCTCCGCGGCGATCGCGGCGGCGGTCATTGGGTTGTCGCCGGTGATCATGATGGTGCGGATGCCCATGCGGCGAAGCTCGGCGAAACGCTCGCGAATGCCGCCTTTGACAATGTCCTTGAGATGCACGATGCCCAGCAGCCGGCCGTCCTTGGCAACAGCAAGTGGCGTGCCGCCAGACTTGGCAATTTCCTCAGCAATGGCGTTAATCTCGCGGATTGCCTCGTGACTGACAGCGGCCTGGAGGGCGCGAACTGCACTCGTCCCACTGGTCACGCTCGGCGAGGCATTGAGAAAAGTCAGGATCGAATCGACGGCGCCTTTGCGCACCCACGAGCCTTCGACCTCCATGCCGCTCATACGGCTTTGCGCCGTGAACGGAATGAACTTGCCGCCGAGTTCGTGAACGTCGCGTCCACGGACGCCATGCTTCTCTTTGGCAAGAACGACGATCGACCGACCTTCGGGCGTTTCGTCAGCCAGCGATGCCATCTGCGCCGCATCGGCAAGCTCCAACTCGCTAATGCCGTGGAGCGGCCGGAACTCGGTGGCCTGACGGTTGCCGAGCGTGATCGTGCCGGTCTTGTCCAGCAGCAACGTGTCGACGTCCCCCGCCGCCTCGACGGCCCGACCGGACATCGCCAGCATATTGAAACGCACCAGGCGATCCATGCCGGCAATGCCGATCGCCGAGAGCAGGGCACCGATCGTGGTCGGGATGAGCGTGACGAACAGGGCAACCACGATGACCACCGGCACCGTGCCGCCGGCATAGCTGGCAAAGCTCGGAATGGTCGCCGTCGCGAAGACGAAAATGAGCGTCATGCCCACAAGCAGGATGTTGAGGGCAATCTCGTTCGGCGTCTTCTGCCGTTCGGCCCCCTCGACCAGCTTGATCATACGATCGAGAAAGCTCGAACCGGCCGCTGCGGTGATGCGCACGCGGATCCAGTCGGAAAGCACCTGCGTGCCACCCGTGACCGCCGAGCGGTCGCCGCCGGACTCCCGAATCACAGGAGCCGACTCGCCGGTGATGGCTGCCTCATTGACCGAGGCGATGCCTTCGATCACCTCGCCGTCTGACGGGATGATATCGCTGGCCTCGACCAGCACGATATCGCCGACTTTCAGGCTGGTGCTGGGCACGCGCTTGTGGCTCTTGAGGTCAGGCCCGGTGAGCAGCTTGGCCTCCGTCTCGGAGCGCTGGCGCCGTAGGGAATCGGCCTGCGCCTTGCCGCGACCTTCAGCCACGGCTTCGGCGAAATTGGCGAACAGGACCGTGAACCAGAGCCAGAGGATGATTTGGAAGATGAAGCCGAGATTCTCCTCCCCCATGATCAGCTGGCGGAGAAAGATGACCGTCGTGAGGGCGGCGACGACCTCTACCACGAACATCACCGGATTCTTGGCCAAAGTCCGCGGATCGAGTTTCGCAAAGGCAGCCCCGATTGCTGGAATCGCAATCTTCGGATCCAACGGCGTCGAGACGGGCATCCGTTTGCGGGCAAGTGAGGTTTCCATGGATATGACTCCGAAATAATCCCGCTAGAACAGCATTTTGGCTTGCATCAGGAGATGCTCCACGACCGGTCCGAGCGCGAGTGCGGGGAAGAAGGTGAGACCGCCGATAATGAGGATCACGCCGACGAGAAGGCCAACGAACAGCGGGCCATGCGTCGGGAAGGTGCCAGCCGAGGCCGGCACGGTCTTCTTCGCCACCAGCGAGCCGGCCACCGCCATCATCGGGATGATTACGAAATAGCGTCCGATCAGCATCGCCAGCCCTCCGGTCGTGTTGTACCAGAGCGTATTCCCGGTGAAGCCTGCGAAGGCCGAGCCGTTATTGCCGGTGCTGGACGAATAGAGATACATGATCTCGCTGAAGCCGTGCGGGCCCGGATCTTGGACGCTCGACAGACCAAATGAGGTGACGGTTGCTACTGCCATGAAACCAAGAATCGAAAGCGGCAGGATCAGGATGGCGAGCATGGCCATCTTCACTTCCTTGGCCTCGATCTTCTTGCCGAGATATTCCGGCGTCCGGCCGACCATCAGCCCCGCGACGAACACCGCGATGATCACGAATAGCAGCATGCCGTAGAGACCAGAGCCGACGCCGCCAAAGATGATCTCGCCGAGCTGAATCATGATGATCGGGATCATCCCGCCGAGTGGCGTGAAGCTGTCATGCATCGAGTTGACAGAGCCGTTGGAGGCGGCCGTCGTCGCAACGGCCCACAGGCTCGAATTGGCGATGCCAAAACGGACTTCCTTGCCTTCCATGTTGGCGGGATCGAGCCCCAGAGCCGCGAATTGCGGATTGCCGCTGCCTTCGGCCCAGTAAGTGATGGCGACGCCCGCCAGGAAGATGATCGACATGGCGGCGTAAAGCGCCCAGCCCTGCCGTTCATCCCGCACCATACGCCCGAACGTGCCCGTCAGCGCCGCCGGGATTAACAAGATGAAAAGCACCTCGAGGAAGTTGCTCAGCGGCGTCGGGTTCTCATAAGGGACCGAGGAATTCGCATTCCAGAAGCCGCCACCATTGGTGCCGAGCTGCTTGATGGCGATCTGGGATGCCGCCGGTCCCTGGCTTAGCGTCTGCTTTGCGCCTTCGAGAGTCGTTGCATCGACATAGGATCTCATGTTCTGCGGAACTCCTTGCCATACCAGAAATAGCGCGGCGATCAGCGACAGCGGCAGGAGGATATAGAGCGTGCACCGGGTGAGATCGACCCAGAAATTGCCGACGGTCTTGCCCGATGCGCGGGCAAAGGCGCGAATGAAGGCAATCACGAGCGCGATGCCGGTCGCCGCCGAAAGGAAGTTCTGCGTGGTGAGCGCCGCCATCTGCGTGAGATAGCTCATGGTGCTTTCGCCGCCATAGTTCTGCCAGTTGGTATTGGAAGTGAAGCTGACGGCTGTATTGAACGACAAGTCCGGCGCGACGGCCGACATGTCGGCCGGGTTGAGCGGCAGAACGTTCTGCAGCCTCTGGATCGCGTAGACCGCCAGGAAGCCGGCGGCGTTGAACAGCAGCATGGCAACCGTGTAGGTGATCCAATGCTGCTCGCGCGTCTCATCGACGCCGGCAACGCGATAAAGCGCGATTTCGATCGGGCGGAGGACCGGTGAGAGGAATGTGCGCTCGCCTTCAAACACGCGGGCCATGAAGCGGCCGAGCGGAATGACGAGCGCCGTCAGGACCACGAAATAGATCGCGATCTGAATCCAGCCATTGAGTGTCATTGAGGTGCCTCTTCAGAACCGCTCGGGCCGTAGCAGAGCGTAGACGAGGTAAATCAGGAGCCCGGCCGTCACGATGCCGGCGAGCGCATAATCGAAGACCATGACCAATCTCCTAGAGACGATCGCAGGCGTAGGTATAGGCCACGGCCAGGACGAAGAAGCCGAGGCCGACGGCCAGGAGGATGAGGTCCAGCATTGGATGCTCCATGCGTTGCTCAGGGCGCCAAAAAAGATGCGCGGGTTGCGGCGTAGCTTGATGCGCGTCAACAGACGCAAAGTACCGCCCTGCGCAGCGATACTTCTCACCGACCGCATAGCTTTTCGAGAGGAGAAGCGGCGCTAATTTATAGGATTCTCATATAGGTGGCCGGCTCCTGCCTGGCGCATCGCATTCAAAATTCCCAAGAGCGTTATCGGGGGTAGCCGCACGCCGGCCGCACCTAGGCGAGGTTCTCATCTTCGGAGCCGAATGCCCGCTTTGTGCCCGATGCCGAAGTAGTAAAGCAAGCCTATGTCGGGAATCACCGCGACTCTGCCGGTTGGCCGGAAGTTTTCAAGTGGCTAGATCCAGTAGCCTTGAACAGATATCGACGTCGCTTACTTCAAATAGCCGGCCTTTCTGGGAGCTAATACCAACGCTCGTTGAGCGTGACTCATTTGCAGGATTCCCCCTTGCCGCGAATTGTGATTCACCATGGAAAACGGGGGAGGTTTTCCATGGGCGCTGCGATCCGGCTTCGTTCGGACTATTCGGGGGATGATCTGCGCCGGCTTGCAAAGGCGAGCCGCGAGGGAGCGCAGACACGGCGGTTGCTGGCATTGGCAGCGATTTACGACGGCGCCAGTCGCAGCATGGCGGCAAAGATTGGCGGCGTGGGCCTGCAAATCATTCGGGATTGGGTTGTACGCTTCAATGAGCGTGGCCCTGACGGGTTGCTGGACCGCAAGGCTCCCGGCAAGACGCCGCTGCTGACCGATGCGTGGCGCGCTGCCTTGAGCCGGATCGTCGAGGAAGGACCGAAACCTTATCTGGATGGCGTCGTGCGCTGGCGGCTGCTCGATCTGGCGCAATGGCTGTGGGAAGAATTTGGGGTATCGGTGAGCCGGCAGACGCTCGGGCGGGAATTGCGTGCGATGGGCTTCCGTAAACTGTCGGCCCGCCCACGCCATTATGCGCAGAATGCTGAAGCCATTGAGGAATTCAAAAAAACTTCCCCGCCGAGCTGGCGGCGGTCCGGGACAAGATTGGGACAGATGTCGAAATAGAAATCTGGTTCCAGGACGAAGCCCGGATCGGGCAGAAGAACAAGATAACCCGCCGCTGGGCGCGGCGTGGAACCCGGCCCCGTGCGCCGCAGGATCAGCGCACGAAGTGGGCTTACATTTTCGGCGCCATCTGCCCGGCGAAAGGCAAAGGCGCCGGCCTCGTCATGCCCTGGTGCGACACGCCCGCCATGCAGGCGCATCTGCACGAGATCAGCGCCGCGGTGGACCCCGGCGCGCATGCGGTCATTATGCTCGACCAGGCCGGATGGCATATGTCGGCCAGGCTCGAAGTGCCCCGCAACATTACCCTTCTGCCGCTGCCACCCCGTTCGCCGGAATTGAACCCGCAAGAAAATGTCTGGCAGTTCCTGCGGGACAACTGGCTCTCCAACCGAATCTTCAGCTCCTACGACGACATCGTCGCCCATGGCTGCCAGGCGTGGAACAGGCTGACCAGCCAGCCCTGGCGCATCATGTCCATCGGCCTTCGCGACTGGGCTCATGGGTTCTAATCAATGAGCATTGGTATAAGGAGACCTGTGCGCGGGTAGTTCTGGACGAGGCAGTTTGTTTTTGATTCCCTCGATTCGCTGAATGGATCGAGGTGCAAGATGGGTCGTCGTCGGATTGGCCAGGAAACACTAGGGTTTGTTACCGAGCGCGGCGGACGACATAGCTGTCTTGACGATCTGGTGACGCTGATCGACTGGGTTCCGGTTGAGAGGCGGCTTGGCGTGATCCCTTGCGCCGCAAAGGGCGAGCCGTCTTGGCCGCCGCTGGTTCTGTTCAAGGCGATGCTCATTGCCGTCTGGCACGACCTCTCCGATGTCAAGCTTGCCGAAGCCCTGGATGACCGGGCGTCGTTTCGGCGGTTCTGCGGGTTTTCGGCTTCGGAGCCGACGCCGGAGCGTACGGCCTTCGTGCGCTTCCGGAAGACGCTTATTGCGCATGGGCTGGACAAATCTCTGTTCGAGGAGGTCACCGGCCAGCTCAAAGCCAAGGCGGTTCGGGTCAAGACCGGCACGCTTGTCGATGCCACGATCATCGCATCCGCCAGCGAAAATGACGGCGATGCGCATTGGGTCAAGCACAAGGGCAAACCAGCGGTTCACGGCTTCAAAGCCCATGTCGGCGCCGATGCCGAGACTGGCCTGGTGGAGGAGGTCGCCGTCACGCCCGCCAATGTCAATGATGGCAAGGCCGGTCCGGATGTGCTGCCGGACGATCCCGGCGAGGTGTTTGCTGACAGCGCCTATCGGGGCCATCATTTCGGTGACGCCGTCCGCGCCAAAGGCGGCACGCCGCGCGTCGTGGCGACGGGCATGTGGGGACACGGCGCGACCGAAGCCCTGGCCCGCCTCGAGGCCTGGAACCGGCCCATCCATCGCATACGAGGCCGGATCGAGAAAATCTTCGGCACATGGAAGCGAAGCTATGGCCTTCGTCGCATGCGATGGTCAGGACTGGCAAAGGCCGCCGTTCAGGTCCGTCTCACCGCCATCGCCTATAACCTCAAACGTGGTCTGGCGATCGCCGCGGTTCGATAATCACGGCAACGCGGAACGGCTTGGGGCTGCCATGCAGCCATATCCTGCTAAACCGCAGGAGCCCACGAAACTGAATTAGATGCACATCAGAAGCCCGCGCGAACCGCGCACAGGTCTCATAAGACCTCCAGCGAGTGCTTTGCGCCCCACCTGCGATGCTCGCGCTTCCATGTCTGTGGACGGGACCAGCGACGACGTTGACGGGGATCGCATTGAATGATGCCGTCGCCAAGCAACGGGGGTGGGATTCGGGCATGGGTATCGAAGAGCAGCTTCGCGATAAGCTTGAGAAGGTGGAAGCGCTCTATTTCGGCGCGGGCACTGCCGGCGAGAAGAATGCCGCCGAGGCAGCAATCGAGCGTCTTCGGGCGAGGCTGGCGGAGATCAGCCGGCGGGATCCGCCCGTCGAGATGCAGTTCTCCATGCCCGATCTCTGGGCCGTCCGGCTGTTCGTCGCACTATGCCGCCGTTACGGAATCCGCCCCTACCGCTATCCCCGGCAGAGGCGGACGACGGTTATGGTGCGCGCGCCGCGCGTGTTCTTCAATAAGGTGGTCTGGCGCCAGTTCTCCGACATGCATACCGATCTGTGGCTGCACTTCGAGGAGACGACGGATCAGCTGATCCGCAAGGCGGTGCATTCCGACACCTCGGATGCTGAAACCGTCTCCGCGCAGATCGGGACCGCATAAAGCTCTTGCACGGCAGTCACTGCGGCGGCTTGGTCCTGAACGCCATCATTCGCATGGCGGCCGCGTTCAGGAGCCAGCCTCTCGATCGAGCGAACGGAGCGCCAATCCGTCATTCTGAACTCTCCCCTGTTTTGGAGAGAAGCCATGACGACGACCGTCACCTCATCCACATCCTCGCGACGCCGCACGCCTTGGAACAAAGGCAAGCTGATCGGCGCCAAGCCGCCGCTGCGGCTGAAACACGTCTGGGCCATCCGCAGCACATTGCAGCTGTCCGGCCGCATCCGCGATCTGGTGCTGTTCAACCTCGGCATCGCTAGCCAAGCTGCGCGGCTGCGATCTGGTCAGCCTGCGGGTCGCCGACGTCGCGCCGCAGGGCCTTGCCATTGCCCGCACGACCGTGCGCCAGAAGAAAACCGGCCGCCCGGTGATGTTCGAGCTGACCGAGCACACGCGTGAGTCAATCGATGCCTATCTCAGGGCAAAGGGCCGGCATGCTTCGGGATATTTGTTTCCCGGCCGCGGCGGGACTGAGCCGCATATGAGCACCCGCCAATATGCGCGGCTGCTGGATAGCTGGTTACAGCAGATCGGCCTCGATCCCAGCCTCTACGGCACACACTCGCTGCGCCGAACCAAGGCGACGCTGATCTACAAGCAAACCGGAAATCTTAGGGCGGTCTAGTTTCTGCTTGGACACACCAAAATCGAGAGCACCGTGCGCTATCTGGGCGTCGAGGTGAACGACGCCCTCGAAATCGCCGAGCAGACCGACGTCTGATGAGGAGAGGCAGAGCGGTCAGGCTCTGCCTTGCATTTGAGCCGCAAACTTGCCGTCCGCGGCCCGATCCGGTGTGGCCTGTCCGCTCCCGAAGCCGGCCGCGGCAAGCTTGTGCTCGACGACGTAGAACTGACGCTGAGCTGTCGGTCGCCGGCGTCACGAACCTTCCGCAACCGACAAAATGCGGTCCAAGGCCCGACGTGCTCCGGTCTTCGCCGCCTTCGCGTCGATCGGCTCCTTCGCGGTGAAAGCCGACGCCAGAGAGTATGCGTAATGCCGTCTGGAGGCCAGCACGGCCTTCGCGGATTGACAATCCCCAGAGCGGCATTCAGCATTGAAGTCGAACTCCGGGTAAGCGGACGCAAACAGGCATATGCCCTTAACAATCCTTGATCTGTCCGGGGGCAGAAGTGCTGCATCTCAGCAGGAAATGCCCGATCGACAGCCTTCGCCCAAGCTTTGACGAGATTTTTAGCGCTACGACCTTCGTTGGCGAAATTTCCGATGAACGCGTGCCGATGTTCAGTGGCAAATCAATTCGCATCTGTCACATCTCCCGCGATCTGATCCAAGCGCCGATAGAAGACAAGGAAAGCCCATGAATTATCTCCGCTATTTCGGCTCCGACCGCCCGGCGGTCGAGACTTGCATCGTGGGGACCGGCGGGTTTGGCCGCAGCTTTCTCGCGCAGGGTCTGCGCGTGCCGATGATGCGCGCGCGGGTCAGCGTCGACCGGGATGCGGAAACGGCAGCCGAAGCACTGCGCGCGGTTGGGGTCAAGCCGCACCGCATCCGGATTTGCGAGACGGCGCAGCAGGCCGCAGCGGCCTGGGCGGCGGGTGATTATATTGCGGCGGAGGATCTTGCCGCCGTCATTGAGTTGCCGTTCGAGGTGGTCGTCGAAGCGACCGGCAACCCGGAGGCAGGGGCGCGCCATTGCCGGCTGGCGATCGAGGCCGGACGGCATGTCGCTCTCGTGTCGAAGGAGGTCGACAGCGTCATCGGTCCGGGCCTCGGTCATATCGCGCGCGAGCGCGGGCGGGTGGTCACGCCGGTCGATGGCGATCAGCCGTCCCTGCTGATTGGCTTGATCACCTGGGCCGAAGTTCTGGGCTTCGACATCATCGCAGCCGGGAAGTCGAGCGAATACGATTTCGTGTACGATGCCGGCACAGGCAGGCTCACCAGCAATGAGCGCAGCATTGACGCACCCGGCTTCGGCGCAGTCTGGGGTGCTGCCGGCCGGGCTCCGTCCGAGCTTGGCAAGGCACGGGCTCAGGCCGCCGCCGCCCTGCCGCAGCGCGCGGTGCCCGATCTGTGCGAGCTGCAAATCGTCATCAACGCAACCGGCATCATCCCCGACCGCCCGGACCTGCACGCCCCGATCGCGCGCATTCCGGAGGTGCCGGACTTCCTCGCCACAACGTCGGACGGCGGGCTCTTTTCAGGCGAGCGCCGGGCCGATGTGTTCCACTGCCTGCGCGGGCCGGGCGAGGTGAGCTTTGCCGGTGGCGTGTTCGTCATCGTGCGCTGCGACGACCCGGCGAGCTGGCAAATGCTAGCCGAGAAAGGGCATATCGTCAGCCGGAACCGGAAGACGGCGATGCTGTATCTGCCG
>CAVYXF010000017.1:0-64728 GCA_963772335.1 uncultured Alphaproteobacteria bacterium
AGGCCGCCATGGGAGCCGGTCCAGCGGGATGCCCGATCCGTCTCCGATATGAACCTTGGCAGCTTCTCGCTCGCTGCACCGAAGACGCGGCATGATCGATAACGACGAGATCTCCTCGACGCGCGGACAGGCGTCCGCTGTGGGGTCTGGGCATCGGCGCGAAGAGAAGGTCAGCGCCGCACAATTCTCGACCAAAGGCCGCCCCGCGGCACGTTGAGGGTGGCACCGAAGTTCAGGCCATTCGGCTGGACGGCGCCTCCCGCCGGGATGAGCGTGCAGGGCACCCGGAAGCCGGTCGCATACCGTCGTCCCGTGCCCGAAACATCACCCGTTTGAAGGATGCGCAGCATGGCCGAGGCAATAATAATGATGGTATTCTTGGAGTCTTATCGGGCGTTCGAAGCTGGCTGCGCTTCGGCTGCTGAGGGCATACGAGATGTTACGGTTCACCCGCACAGCGACTACCAACAGAACATCCGCCAAACCTGCGATCTCGGGCTTTCTGCCATAATCTTCGCGGTTTTGAGCTTCGTCCTCGTTCTCTCTCCGGCCACGAGCCGCGCCGATGAGGTCGATATTGCCGTCGATGCCTTTGCTCTCGCGGGCCCGGCGATCGGGATCAATTTTGGAGAGCCGGAAAAGGTGCTGGCTAAGAGCCTGCTGCGATGCACGATCAAAGGGAGAAACTCCGCCCTTGACTGCGCGCGCGAGGAGCTTGTCAGGACCCTTCCGCCGGAAGCTCAGCCCTTTGGGAATTGCCTGCTGCAGGGAGGACGGTCCGACCAATGCCTTCAGCAGGCCCTCCAGCAGGCAGTGATCCAACAGTTGCCGCCAGAGGCCCAGGGCTTGGCGACTTGCATTGCGCAGGAAACGAATGTGATGAAGTGCAGCGAGAGGTTTGCGCTCAACGCGGCGCAGCAGCGCGCCTTCAGCGCGATTGATGCATTCAAAGTCGAGGCCGAACGCGGGCTTGGATCGCCGACCCCGGGGCCGCTGGCCGACATGATCGGCATGGCCGAGGGTATTCGCGATAACGATTGGGGGAAGATCGTACGCTATGGCGGCACGGCGGCCGCCAAGGTGGCCGGTCGCATTATCCTGGCGATTTTCCTCCCGCCCGAACTAGCGGGACTCTTGGCGCCCGCCTCCGACGCCCTCATCGACAACCGGATCGATCTCGCCGCTCGATTTTTTACCGCAGTAAAAAACCACGACGCGCAAGCGGCTGTTGCCGTCGCTGTCGAAGCGTATATCTATCTTAACATTCCCATCGCCCAGCTATGCGGGCTGATCCCGAGCGGGTCTGTCAAGGAGATAACGTGCGGTTTTGCCGGCAAGGTCATCTCGGCCTTCGGCGGCGTCGGCAGTGATGCCGCTGATACGGCGCTCAGCATCGGCAGAGATATTGGCAGCTTCCTCGGCATCGATACCGGAGAGTTCGTCTCCAAATGTGGAAGAAGCGAAGCCTATTATGCGGGCACCATGGCCGCATGCTGGTCGCATGCCGCCTTCTACAAACTCACCAATCCCCAGAAATACAGCGAGCTGGAAGGAAGCGTAAACTGGCATTGCCGTGATCACTATCATCCATGTCACAGTGGGCGGATCTTCGGCAGTGACAGCGACCGCCTTTTAAACGAGATCTGTAATCCCCTGCGCGACCGCTTCCAGCGCGATGTCGACGGGCTCATCAATGGCCTTCGAGAGGCGGCAGCGGCCTATGCGCGCGCCTATCCGCCGTTCACGCTGGACCTGCAAACGGGTGAAGACTGCGATGCGCGGGCGGCCCAGAAGTTCATTCCCGAGTGCGTCAATGCTCTGCACGCGCAATTTCCCGTTCAAGGCGACGGGCCGCGACAGGCTTGTCGGCCCGACGGCAAGGACTGGGCTATCCGTTTCCATTGTCCAATGTCTGCTCCGACGCCGCGTTTGTCGAGGACCGTGGCGATCTGCGGGCAAGTGTACGGGTGACCTGTGCCTATCCAGTTCACAACCTGCCTCCCATCCTCAAACCGGATACGGTACAAATCTACCTCCCATTTTCAAGCCGAATACGGTCCACAATCTGCCTCTGATCCGTAAGCCTGACGGCCTCGTTGGCCAAGAGGTGCCGCCGATCCAAAGACCCGAGCCAGCTCGGTGCTTCAGCAACATGGTCCTCAACTCCGGTGGACGCTGCATCTGTCCGACTGGCACCCATTGGCGAGGCACCCGATGCGTGACCTCTGTTGCGATCGTCGTGCCGCCAAACGTGCTTCCTGCCGATACCGGCAAGCTGAGCGAAAGCCTCGTCCGACGGTACAACCCACTGAGCATTGCCGCTGGCCTAGGCCTGTCGGTCTCTGGCCGCGCTGCTGCCCATACGGCACCCGTTATGACCGGGGTGCCTGCCGCCGGCCGCTTCCGACGGTTACGGCCTCCCTGCACTGACCCCGCGGCCGCCGGTCGTGCCTGCAACGCCTGTGGTCACGCCGCGGGCACCAATCCAGCCTGCGTCGCCCTGTCCGCCAAGCCGCCCAATCGGCCAACCGCCCTATTGCTGTCCTGTAGGGATGCGTTTCCAGGGCGGCGTCTCGCACGACTGCGCCGGCGCCGACCAGCTCAACGCAAACAGGAAAGGCCCAGCCGCCCTGTCCGTCAAACCGGCCCGTCGGCAAACCGCCCATTGCTGTCCGCGGGGAACTGAATATAGGAATGGCGCCTGCCGGATTGGCAGCGGAAGCAACGATACGGTGAAGCCTTGTCCGCCCGGCTATCGCAGATTGGCGCAGCCGAACAAATATGGTGCCTATTGCGAGCGGATCGCGACGCCAGGGCCAGCACCCGCGCCTACAACAACTGCCGCTCAGCGACGCTGCCCGCGTGGCTTCTTCGGCCGCTGGCCCTTCTGCCGGCGCCTGGGCAGTGGTACGACGCCGTCGCAAGCCCGCGACCCCTGTCCACCGGGCACCGGTCCCCGCGACAGCACCGGATTTTGCCCTCCGCATTGAGACATGAGCTGAGCTGTATTGGTGCGGCGCGTACAGCCTCGAAGAGCGACATTGCCGACGCCCGGGCGGGAGTACGACGTCGCAAGCTCACTTCCCGGACTGGGTTTATTAAACGGAATATGGCTTGGCCGAAATGCTGGATTGGCTGGTCGAGGAAAAAAGCATCAAACCGCACATTCCCGTTTTCAGCAAATGCGAGCGCAGCGCTGGCAAGGCTCTTGAAAGAAGATGACCGGCTCATCGATCCTGCCTAGCTCGTCAGCGGGCGAGCCGACCCGCTTCGGAACAGATCCGGTCGCGCAACTCGCGGCCACGAACGGAGCGTCACCCAGTGCACGTCCCATAACCGTGCCGTCTGGTCGGCCCACGCTGTCACGACCGTGCGGCTATCCGGTCTGTCTGTGGCACATCCACTCGCCACACTGTTTATACCATTTACCGACGCAGCGGCCAAAAGCGCCAACGCCATCGCACTTCCATTGGCAGGTTCGAGTGCACTTAGCTTCGGCCGGTGACACGGCCGCGGCCATTGTCGCGACGACGATTGCTACCAGAGCCGCAATGCGCCAGGGGTTGGATGAATTTTTCATGGCATTCTCCTCGTATCCTCTGGAGTGAAGAGAAGCGCATGAAGTCCACGCGAATTATAAAAATTCGTCGCGGAGGAACATACGCCTCCCCGAAGTATAGTCTCGCGTCAACGGTTCCAATAAATCACCCATTTGGGTGAACGGTGAATTTTTACTCGGTCAAATGAGCGCGTGCGAAATAAGCCGGGCGAGATCGGCGGCCGCGATTGCCGTTCGCGAGGGCGAGCGCCATGGTGGTGTAGCGGCCCGTACCCTCCACCCGGTAGTCCTTGACCTTGAAGGTGACGGTCTGCGCATCAGCGCGGATCCGCCGGCGGTTGGAAATGGCGACGCGGTGGGTATAACGGCGAGATAGGCCAGCACCGCCTCGGGCCCGGCGAAGGGTGGTCTGCTGTAGACGAACGACCTCCGGGCAGCGGGCTAAGAACCGCCGATGTGGAGTGATGCGACATGAAGTTGGCTCGGAGGCGGAGCACGATGTCTGCTGATGGACTTGATGGCATGACGGCGGCCCAGAAATGCTTGAGCCAACGTGGCGGTTTGGCACCGATCAGCTTGTCTTTGTTACAGGGCTGTTGCCGTTTGTCGGTCGTCGTTCCGATTGGACGGCCAACGCCATTGTCCGCTTCAATCCGGAGACGGAGACATTCGAGCGCTTCCCAAGCGACCGGCCGAACGCCGATGTGCGCCAGATGCTCGGCCGTAAAGGCGAGGCCTGGATCGCGGAGTCGGACACTGAGCGCATCCGCGTGATCCGCTACCCGAGCCAGACGAGCTGAGGCTTCAGAAACATGGGCGAGGCCGTGCTCCGACGGCTGCAAGGGTATTCGGTCGGACTTGTCGTTGGACTGCTTGCGTCCGCCTCGTATTCCGAACCGGGCGATGTGGCGCGAGGTGAACTTGTCTTCCAACGCTGCTATTCCTGCCATTCGGTAGATCCCAAGAGGCAGCGGCATTAGAGGGGCCAACTCTGTTCCAGATCCTTGGCGTCCCGCTGGCGCTATAGCTGGATTCGACTATTCAGACGCGATGCGGGAGAAGGCCGCGGCGGGGCTGATCTGGAACCTTACCACGCTCGACCGCTACATCGCCGACCCGAGACGGATGTTCCCGGCACGCGCATGGGTGTGCCGCCGCTGCGGGACGAACAGGAGCGTGCCGATCTGATAGCGTTTCTCGCGCGCTCGGGCCAGTACAGGCCCGAGCCTAAGTGACCAATCGATGGTGCGGATGGTCCCCCGTTCCCGCGTTTCTAAAGCGGCAATCGTATGATCGATCCACAGTGCGCCATGGTCCGTTTTGCCGAATGCACCGGAGCGGACGATTTTCTTGATTCCCTCCGCATACTGCCCTTCACAGACGAAAGTCTCGAGTTCGCCGCGCAGCTCAGTTTGCGCCCGTTCATTCCGGTTATCAGAAATACGCGCCTGGCCTTGGTTGGCGAGGGAATAATGCAGGGATCGCGTTGCAGGGCGTCCTTGATCTTCATGCAACTCCTCATTCGTTGTGTGCTGTGATCGGTACGGCCAGGTAGTTCCATCCGTCGCGCGCATCGAGTAGGCGATAGTTGTTGCGTTCAAAGTGACCCGGAAAGAAAACGACGAGCCGGCCTTTGATGTCGCCCTCGATCATTCGCAGCACCTGAGAGATGCGCGCGAGGCCAAAGAGCGATCCGGCGCCGAGAACGGCGACCACAGTATTTTCGGTGACATCGGCGTGACGTAGGGCCGCTCGGAATCGATCTCCGACAAAGCCATGAAACTCAGCCTCTAACCTGAGCTGAAGATCCTCGGGCGAGGCGAAGTATTCCTCCCGGTAATCGTCTGCGGCCATCCACTCAGCAAAGGCACACGTCAAGTCGATCTCGCGCCATTCGTGGCCGGCCTCGTGCGTCGCGGTTTCGAACGCCAGCTTCCGGGCACGAAGCGTCCGCTCCAGCTCCTTGTCATAAATCACCATGATGACGCGTTGCGCGCCCGCAACCGTTCGCTGCCAGGGGGTGGCGATGTGACGGCCAAATAGTCTCCGAGTGTTCTATGCGCGCCATGGTCAAAACCTTGCCGGGTATGGATCTGAGACGCGGAAATTCAATTCGACCACCTCGCCAGACATGCGAAGGTCGAGCAGCCCGGAGCGCTTCGCCTCCAGAGCGAGGTGACGCGCCCGAGAAGGATCGCAGTCCAAAACCCGGACCCATGCGTTGGAGAAGATTTCGGCCCCCCGGAAGCCTGCGGCATGAGCAAGGTAGAGGGCAAAAGCCACTGCCGTATACGTGGCGTTCACCGGTCGGCGCTTTTTGAAGGTCCGCCCTTCGAGGTGGCCAGACTGTGCCCACGTACTCGCGGTGTTTCGACAGACCTTGTCCAGGGTGCAATCGCTTAACCTCCCACCTACCACAGCTTGCAATGCGATCTTGAATCACGTTGGAACTCGGCGTTCGTCGGAAGGAAAACTATCGGCGACGCAGTAGGCTAGGAGCGGATCTCTGGCGACCGACATCAGTAGGGCAAGAAGACGTCGAGCCACGGCTTCAACGTCCCAAAGTCGTCGGAGGACCCGAAAAATGGGCACGGACGGATCGAGAGCATAGAGCTCCCCTAGCCGCTGATTAGTCAAACGCCGCGTAGCCGCAGTCGGCTTAGAGAGGCAGTTCTCGTCAATGATGGCGCTTGCATAGTGCGGCCGCTGGGCTTCCGCGGGCACGGCAGCGAACACCCGCTGCAGTTCATCGTACATCATTGTCCGACTGGTGTGCGTGCCTTTGGCACCTAGGCGGAAGCCTACATCTGGCACCCGCGGCGCCGATCCGGCGGCGAAAAAAATGATATCGGGTGTTCAGCTTGTTCAAGCATGTGAGCGCGACCAATTTTGCCGGCAGGCATTCACACCGACGATGGGACGCTTCGACCCCATATTCCGTTCGCCGGCAAGTTTGCCGGCAGCATTTGCACAACATTTGGCCCGCAGAATACGGTCATGGCGTGGGATCGGATGTGGGAACGACCTGGATATCAGGTCAGAGAATTGTTTAACTTCAGCATGTTAAAGGCAAATATTGGCGGAGAGGGAGGGATTCGAACCCTCGGTACGCTTACGCGCACTCCGGTTTTCGAGACCGGCCTATTCAACCACTCTAGCACCTCTCCGGATCGCCGCAGTTTTACAGGCAGCAATCGCCGCCCGCAACCCCGGAGCTTGAAAAACCAGCAGCTTCCGTCCGATGCTGGGCCGTGCGGAAAAGCCGACCAAGGCGGCGCAGATGGTCGGATGGGTGCCGCCGAAATGGTTCGAGGGCATCGAGCACGCAATCGCAGCTCGCTCTGGCTGCAAAATGCGGCGGGGTGGAAGCTGCGCTTCCACCAGGGGACGCCAGTGCCGAACTAAGACGAGGCGTGGCGCGAGGCAGCCGCCTGGGAATTGCGCCGAATCGCGGCAATATTGCCGGCGTAATCACCGCCCTTGAACACGCCCGAGCCGGCAACGATGGCATTTGCGCCGGCCTCGGCGATGAGGTGCACGGTCTCGGCATTGATGCCGCCATCGACCTCGAGATCGATCGGCCGGCCGGCGATCATTTTAGCAATGCGCCGGATCTTTTCGCATTGCGCGGGGATGAAGGCCTGCCCGCCGAAGCCCGGATTGACCGTCATCACCAGGATCAGGTCGAGCTTGTCCAGCACATATTCGATCGCCGATTCCGGCGTGGACGGCGTCAGCGAGACGCCGGCTTTCTTCCCCAGCCCCCGGATGGCGGCGAGCGAGCGGTCGAGATGCGGCCCGGCCTCGGCATGCACCGTGATGATATCGGAGCCGGCCTTGGCGAACGCCTCGAGATAAGGGTCGCAGGGCTTGATCATCAGATGCACGTCCATCACCTTGCGGGTATGCGGACGCAGCGCTTTGACGACATCCGGGCCGATGGTGATGTTCGGCACGAAATGGCCGTCCATTACGTCGACATGGACCCAGTCGCATCCGGCCGCATCGATCGCGCGCACCTCCTCGCCAAGCCTGGCGAAGTCGGCGGACAGAATTGATGGCGCGATCACGATCGGCCGGCGCGCGGCCTCGCTCATTCCGCTGCCGCCTTGGTCGTGCCGATCCGCGGATTGAGTTCGCCCGAGGCGTAACGCTTCGCCATCTCGGCGAGCGGAATGACCTTGATCTTGCCGGCATTGCCCGCCGTACCGAACTGCTCGAAGCGCTCCTTGCAGATCTTCTGCATGGCAGCAATGGCGGGCTTGAGATATTTGCGCGGATCGAACTCACCTTTGTCCTTGAACAGGACCTTACGGATTGCAGCGGTCGCTGCGAGGCGCAGATCAGTGTCGATATTGACTTTGCGCACGCCATGTTTGATGCCGCGCACGATCTCCTCGACCGGCACCCCATAAGTCTCGCGGATCTCGCCGCCATTGGCGTTGATCTCCTCGAGAAGGTCCTGCGGCACCGAGGAGGAGCCGTGCATCACCATATGAGTGTTGGGCAGGCGCTGGTGGATCGCCTCGATCACGGTCATCGCCAGCACTTCGCCAGTCGGCTTGCGGGTGAACTTGTAAGCGCCATGCGAAGTGCCGATCGCCACCGCAAGCGCATCCACCTTGGTCTCGGCGACGAACTTTGCCGCCTCGTCCGGATCGGTCACCAGCATGTCGTGGGAAAGCTTGCCTTCGAAGCCGTGGCCGTCCTCCTTGTCGCCCATGCCGGTCTCCAGCGAACCGAGCACGCCGAGCTCGCCTTCTACCGAAACGCCGACCAGATGCGCCATGTCGACCACGGTCTTGGTCACGCCGGCATTATAGGCGTAGTCGCCCGGCGTCTTGGCGTCCTCCTTCAGCGAGCCATCCATCATCACCGAGGTGAAACCGTGCTGGATGGCGGAGAGGCAAGTGCCAGGATTGTTGCCGTGGTCCTGATGCAGGCAGAGCGGGATGTTGGGATAGATCAGCTCCAAGGCCTCCATCATCTTGGCCAGCATCAAGTCATTGGCGTAGGCGCGGGCGCCCCGGCTCGCCTGGATGATGACGGGCGAATCCGTCTCCTTGGCAGCCTGCATGATAGCGAGGCCTTGCTCCATATTATTAATGTTGAAGGCAGGCACGCCATAGCCGTGCTCGGCGGCGTGGTCGAGAAGCTGTCTAAGCGTAATTCTTGCCATGGTTCCTCAATCCTTTCTTTTGGAGCGCGATCGTCGAAAAGCCGCCGCTTAGCCGATCCGCGTTTTATTGCGCTGCCGTGCGCTGTTGCGTCAGCGCAGTGACCCCGGGCAGGTCCCGCCCCTCGAGCCATTCGAGAAAAGCGCCGCCGGCGGTGGACACATAGGTAAAGCTGTCCGTCACACCAGCCGTATTCAAGGCTGCAACCGTATCGCCGCCGCCGGCCACCGAGATCAGATCGCCGCTCTTGGTGCGTTCGGCGGCGAGGCGGGCGAGCGCGAACGTGCCCTCGCCGAAAGGCGGCGTCTCGAAGGCACCGACCGGCCCGTTCCAGAGCAGCGTCTTGGCGCCGCGGATACGATTACCGAAATCCTGGACCGATCGCGGCCCGATATCGAGGATCATGCCATCCGCGGGGATCGCATCCACGGAATAGACTTCCGACGGCGCGTTCGGCTTGAACTCCTTGGCGACCACCGCATCGGTCGGCAGCACGATCCGGCAACCGGTCTCGGCGGCGCGCGACATGATTTCCTCGACGGTCTCGGCGAAATCGGGCTCGCACAGCGATTTGCCGACCGGGCAGCCCTGCGCATGCAGGAAGGTGTTGGCCATGCCGCCGCCGATGATCAGGATGTCGACCTGCGCGGCAAGGGAGGTGAGCAGCTGGATCTTCGTCGAAACCTTGGCGCCGCCGACTATGGCCGCGACCGGGCGCTTCGGCACGCCGAGCACCATCTTGAAAGCATTCAGCTCGGCATGCATCTGCGGGCCGGCATAGGAAGGCAGCGCATGGGCGATTCCGGCGACCGAGGCATGGGCACGGTGAGACACCGAAAAGGCATCGTTGACAAAGATGTCGCCAAGCTTTGCCAGCGAGGCGATGAAAGCCGGGTCGTTCTCTTCCTCGCCGGGATAGAATCGCAGATTTTCCAGCACGGCCACCTCGCCCGGCTGCAAGGCCGCCACGCCATCCTCCGCGACCGGACCAATACTGTCCCCAACGAAATGAACGGGAATGCCATCCAGCATCGTGCCGAGCTTTTCGGCGACCGGCTTCAAGGTGTATTTCGGATTCTTCTGGCCTTCGGGCCGTCCGAGGTGCGACAGAATGATCACCTTGGCGCCGCGCCCGACCAGCTCCTTGATGGTTGGCAGCAGGCGCTCGATACGCGTCGCATCCGAGACCTTGCCGTCAGCCAGCGGAACATTGAGATCGGCGCGCACAATCACGCGCTTACCCTTCACATCGACCGCACCGATCCCCTTATAGCTTTCGCGCGTGACGGCGGAATCTATCGTGCTCATGCGTTTCCTCCCCGGCTTGGGTAAATGGACCCGGCGAGCAACCCGCGCCGCTCTTGCGAGGATCGGGCAGCCTCTTCCGAGGACCGTTCAACATATCGGCCAGCACGCCTCCTCTAGGGATGGCGTATTTCTGCGTATTTGGCCAGATGCAAAGGCGTCGCGTCCTGCTCAAATCCCGATATTAAACAGAGGCGGCAGAAATCGCGACCGCTCACTGATGGATTTTGCCAGTAACCGATCGGTTCGCTATAACCAGAGATTGTTCTATATAACGAACATAATCGCAAAAAGGTGCAAGGCCTTGGATCATCTGCCAATCTTTCTCGATGTCCGCGGCAAGACGGTCGTGGTGGCCGGTGGCGGAACCCTGGCCGCGCGGCGAACCGAGATGGCGCTGCGCGCCGGGGCCAAGGTGAAGCTATTTGCCCCTCAGCTTTCCGACGAGTTCCGGGAGCTGCGCGCACATGAGCGGCTTACCTATCAGCCGGGATGGCCCGACGCCGCCGATATTGCGGGTGCCGTCATTGCTTACGGCGCGGCAGAGGAGGACGAAGCCGATTTGAGGCTGCACAGCCTCGCAAAGGCGGCCGGGGTACTGACCAATGTCGCCGATCGCATGGAGCTCTGTGACTTCATCTCGCCCGCCATTCTCGACCGCTCGCCCCTCGTCGCCGCGATTTCCTCCTCCGGCGCCTCGCCCATCCTTGCGCGGGTGATCAAAGCCGAGCTCGAAAGCACCATCCCCGCCACTTTCGGCGATCTTTCCGATTTTCTCAGCCGGTTCCGCGCGGAGGTGGGGCGGCGCATTGCCGAGGGGCCGCTGCGCCGCCGCTTCTGGGAGGAGGTCGTCGAGGGCCCGATCGCCGAGCGCGTCATTGCCGGCGACATAGCGGGCGCGGAAAGCGCTTTACGCGAGAAGATGGAAGCGGCGGCGGACGGCAGGACGGCCTGCCAGGGCGAAGTCTTCCTGGTCGGCACCGGCCCGGGCGATCCGGATCTCCTCACCTTTCGCGCGCTGCGCCTGATGCAACGCGCCGACGTCGTGCTCTATGACCGGCTGATCGGCGAGCGCATTCTCAATCTGGTGCGGCGCGACGCGACACGCATTTATGTCGGCAAGCAGCCGGACGACCATACCGTCAGCCAGGAAGACATCACCGCGATGCTGGTGCGCCTCGCGCTTGAGGGAAAGCGCGTGCTGCGGCTCAAGGCGGGCGACCCGTTCATCTTCGGCCGGGGCGGTGAGGAGATCGAGGAGTTGGCGCGGCGCGGTATCGCGTTCCAGGTGGTGCCGGGCATCACCGCAGCGGCCGGGTGCGCCGCTTATGCCGGCATTCCGCTCACGCACCGGGACCACGCCCAGGCCTGCGTGTTCGTCACCGGCCACGGCAAAGATGGGCAGATCTCGCTCAACTGGGAGGCGCTGATCCAGCCGCACCAGACGGTCGCGATCTATATGGGGCTCACCACCATGGCACGCGTGATGGAGGAATTCATCGCCCACGGCGCCGACCCGGCAATCCCCGTCGCGGTGATCGATAACGGGACGCGGCGGCGCCAGCGCGTGGTCGTCGGCACACTCACGGACATCGCAGCGAAGACTGCCGAAGCTGAGCTCAAAGGCCCAGCGATGATCATCATCGGCACAGTGGTGACGCTGGCGGACAAGCTGACCTGGTTCAAGCCGCAAACAGCCGAGTGACCTGGCCGTTTATCGGCGCCGCAGCCCGGGCTATTCCTTCTTCCTAATCGGGCGACCGTAAAGCTCGAGCTTGTGCCCGACCAGATCGAAGCCGAGCTCGCGCGCGACGCGCTCCTGCAGCTTTTCGATCTCGTCATTCTTGAACTCGATCACCTGGCCGGTTTCGATGTCGATCAGATGGTCGTGATGCTCGCTGCGGGCGCGCTCAAAGCGGGCACGGCCGTCGGCGAAGGCGTGACGGTCGATGATGCCGGCATCCTCGAACAGCTTCATGGTCCGGTAGACGGTGGAGAGCGAAATCCGGCTGTCGACACTATGGGCGCGCCGGTGCAACTCCTCGGCATCCGGATGGTCGGTTGCAGCAGCCAGCACGCGGGCGATCACCGCACGCTGATGCGTCATCCGCATCCCCTTCTCCAGGCAGAGCCTTTCGATTTTTGTTGTTGTATCCTTTGCCATGACAGGGGCACTTACCCAATGCGCAAAGCGCGGAAGAGGCGATCACGATAAAAAGCTTCACTGGCGATGTCCAGGAAGCGGTGCCGCCATCGCTGCTTTAGCAGGTTGCGCCTAACTGGTCCGCGCCGGGATCTCCAGCTTCATCACCAGGGCGTCCTCGTTTCCCTCCGGCCCCTTGTAGTAGTTGCGCCGGCGGCCGACGGTCTTAAAGCCAGCATGCAGGTAGAGCGCCTGCCCTGCGGCATTGCGAACGCCCACCTCCAAGAGCATCGCCCTGATACCCCGCTCCGCGGCCTGGGCAAGCGCGGCATCGAGCAGCGACCGCCCAACCCCGCAGCGGCGCCAGGGCCTATCGATGGCGAGCGTCAGGATCTCCGCCTCATCGGCTGCTGCGCCGATCAGAATGAATCCGGCCAGTTCATCACCATAGCGCGCGCCCATGCCGTAGCAATGCGGCGCCTCAGCAAGACGGCGCAAATCCGCCGCGCTCCAGGGCCGGGCAAAGCAGCGGCTATGAACATCGGCCATCGCGGAAGCGAGATCCCCGCCGAGCGGCGAAAGCGACAGCGAGAAGTCCTGGTGATCAAGCGCGCGCAAGATGTTTGTCCATTTGCGGCTTGGCGTCGGGCGCACGCAGATAAAGCGGCGAGACGGGCTTGCTCATGGGCGCGCGGGCGATAGCAAGCCGGGCCAAATGCCGGGCATCGGGAAGAAGATCGGGAAGAGCGGCGCGGATCGTCAGGCCGAGGCGCTCGGCTTCATCGGCAACCAGTGTGGCGCCGCTTCCTGCGACCAGGCCTCCTTCGCCCGCAAGGCGCGCAGCTTCGGCGGGCGCCGCGAGGACAGGCCCGGAAAGCGCCCGGCCTTCGCCATCGAAAGACTGCACGTAGAGCTCGCCGCGTCTGGCATCATGCGCGATGAGAATGCCGCGGCCGCACTGCTCCTCGCCAAGGCGCTCCACGCAGCCAAGCGCCATGACTTCGAGGCTCGTCGCCGCCACGAGAGAGGCCTCGCATCCGAGAGCCAAGCCGCGTCCCGCAGCGACACCCACCCGCACGCCGGTAAAAGTGCCAGGCCCCCGGGTCACGGCAATTCGGCTCAGCTCGGCGAATGCGAGCCCCGCCTCGTCCATGACCGCTTCAATCATCGGGAATAGCGCTTCGGCATGGCCGCGCTCCATCGGCGCGAAACGGGCATGGAGTTGCTTGACATCGCCCCCGCAGATCAGCGCGGCGGAACAGGCTGCCATGCAGGTGTCGAAGGCGAGAATGTTCATGGGGAAACGCTAGATGATTTTCGCATTCTCGTCGAATGACACGCGCAGCAGGCGCGGATTGAGCATCAGACGTTCACCATCGCCAAAGAAGCAGAAGACATTGGACCCGCTACGGCCCCGAGGAGAATTCCTCAAGGCCGGCCATTGTCAAAGCGGGACATCGACCGCCTGTCAAGTCCTGCTGCGCAGGAAGCGCAAATTTGGTCAGCGCCAGGCAAGGCCGCAGGAGTGGCCCAGGGAATGGAGGCGAAATGTATCCGCCAACCTAAACCGGGCGCACCTCCTGCACTTCGGGGATGAAGTGCCGAAGCAGATTTTCGATGCCGTGGCGCAGCGTCGCCGTCGAGGAGGGGCAGCCGGCGCAGGCGCCGCGCATATGAAGGTAAACAACCCCTTCCTTGTAGCCGTGGAAAGTGATGTCGCCGCCGTCCTGAGCAACCGCCGGGCGCACACGCGTCTCGAGCAGCTCCTTGATGGTCTCGACGATCTCGCCGTCCTCGCCGGAATATTGGCCCTCCTCCTGCGCCTCGGCCTCCGGTGCATCGGTCAGGGCCGGCGCGCCGGACATATAATGCTCCATGATCGCGCCGAGCAGAGCAGGCTTCAAATGCTGCCACTCGCCCGAGCCTTTGGTGACGGAGATGAAGTCACTGCCGAGGAACACGCCTTCGACCCCATCGACCTCAAAAATCCGGGCGGCCAGTGGCGAGGCGCGCTCGGCAGCGGTGCGGTCGCGGAAATCGCGTGTGCCGGAATTGAGCACTTCCCGGCCGGGAATGAACTTCAATGTCGACGGATTGGGCGTCGCCTCGGTCTGGATGAACATATCAACCTCTCAGGCTGTCTTGGCGTCGCGCATCGCGCCGCGATTGGAATTCTAGCTCATAATAGGGCGCAGCCGGCACCGAATTCAAGGCGGGCAGGCCGAGCTGTGATCAGGCAAGCGCCTCGATTTCCTCGATGGTGAGACCGCCTGGGACGACGGTGATCGGAATGGGAAAAGTGCCGGCGTTCTTGCCGCCCGCAAGCGAGGACACCAGGGGGCCTGGCCCGGCGGGGTCGACAGAGGCGCCCAGCACCAGCACGCCGACGTCAGGGTCCTCCTCGATCACCTGCATGATCTGCTCGGCTTTTGGCCCTTCGCCGATGATTTCTTCCGGCGCGAGCTCTTCATAGCCCCAATTCTTCAGCTTGCGGGCCTGCAGGCGGAACACCGCCTTGGCCTTGGCCAGCTGCTCTTCGCGATAGGCTTCCTTCACACCAAGCCAATGCTCGAAATCCGGCGGTGGGATGATGTAGAGCAACGCCACCGCCCCGCTGGTGCGCCGCGCCCGGCGCGCAGCATAGGCGAGCGCAATCTCCACCTCGGGGCTCTCATCCACCACTACGAGGAATTTGCGCCGATGTCCTTCCTGGAAAATAAGTCGGATCTGACGGCTGGGCATGGGGCGGTCCGGCGCTGATTCTAGCTGTGCAAAAATCCTACTATGTCTTTGATTATACGCATATGCGGCTCGGCGATGCTATGGGCGCGCTCAGCGCCCTTGCGCAGCACGGAATCGATATAGGCGCGGTCTTCCGTTAAGCGCTTCATCTCCGATCCGATCGGCCCCAGCTTGGCAACGGCGATGTCGACGAGCGCGCCCTTGAAGGACGAGAATTGCGCCCCGCCGAACTCCTTGAGCACGTCTTCGACGCTGACGCCCGCGAGCGCCGCATAGATGCCGACGAGATTTTCCGCTTCGGGGCGCGCCTCCAGCCCTTTCGCCTCGGAGGGCAGCGGCTCGGGATCGGTCTTGGCCTTGCGGATCTTCTTGGCGATCTCGTCCGGCCCGTCGGTCAGGTTGATACGCGACATGTCCGAGGCGTCGGACTTGCTCATCTTTTTCGAGCCGTCCCTGAGCGACATCACGCGCGTCGCGGGCCCTGAGATCATAGGCTCAGGCAGCGGGAAGAAACCGTCAGGGTAACCGGCGCGCGCGCTGGTCTCGGCAAAGTCGGTGTTGAACTTCTGCGCGACATCGCGGGCGAGCTCCAAATGCTGCTTCTGGTCATCGCCGACCGGCACGTGGGTGGCGCGATAGAGCAGGATATCGGCGGCCATCAGCACCGGATAGGCGTAAAGCCCGACCGAGGCAGCTTCGCGGTCCTTGCCGGCCTTCTCCTTGAACTGGGTCATGCGGTTCAGCCAGCCGATCCGCGCCACGCAGTTGAGGACCCAGGCAAGCTCAGCATGGCCCGATACCCGGCTCTGGTTAAAGATGGCGTGCTTTTCGGGATTGATGCCGGCAGCGATGAAAGCCGCGGTCACCTCGCGCGTCGAGCGCATCAGCTCATCCGGCTCCTGCCACTGCGTGATCGCATGCATGTCGACGACGCAGTAAAGGCACTCCGCCTCCTTTTGCAGATCGACGAATTTGGTGATCGCGCCGAGATAATTGCCAAGATGCAGATTTCCGGTCGGCTGAACGCCGGAGAACACGCGCTTGTGGGTCGTCATGGATCGCCTCCAGAGGCGGCTTATCGCGCGGGTTGCGCGAGGAGGCAAGCCTTTCCTCGCCTCGCCTGAGGGCTTTCAGCGGCTGACCGCCCGCCAGAGCGATTTGTAGCTGAAAGCGCCGGTCAGCTGGGTCGTCGTCAGATAGACGAGGCCGCCGCCGGCAACCAGGACACCGAGTGCCACGCATTGCACAGCGAAGCTGCTCGCCGGCGTAAACATCGCCGAGAGCGGGATCGAGGCCGCCCACAAAGCGGCTCCCATCACGCCACTCGCGACGACGATCATGACACTGCGCCGGCGCAGATTGGCATCCGGCTCGAAATTGCGGCGGCGCAGGAGCGTCGTGCCGAGCAGAATGGCGTTGGTCCAAGCGGCGAGCGTAGTGGCGATGGCAATCCCGACATGACCGATGATGAAGAACAAAATCGCCGAGCCGACCATGTTCACGCCCGCGCTGATGCCCGCAAAGATCATCGGCGTGCGGGTGTCCTCGCGCGCGAAGAAGCCGGGCAGGAACACGCGGATCAGCACGGAGGCCGGCAGGCCCGCGGCAAAAGCGGCGAGCGCGGCGGAGACGGCTTCGGTATCCCTGGCCGAGAACGCGCCGCGCTGAAACAGCACCTGGATGATCGGCACTGGGACCACCATCAGCGCAACGGCCGCCGGAAGCGTGAGGAGCAGTGCAAATTCGAGCGAGCGGTTGTGGCTGTACATCGCGGCATCGCGGTTGCCGGCATTGAGCTTCTGGGTCAGCTCGGGTAGCAGCACGACGCCGATGGCGATGCCGACAATGCCGAGCGGCAGCTGGTTGATCCGATCGGCATAATAGAGGTAAGAGACCGCGCTCTCGGACATCGAGGCGATCATGGTGCCGATGAACAGATTGATCTGGGTGATGCCGGCCGTCACTACGCCCGGAACGGCGAGATAGAACAGCCGCCGTACCCCGGGCGTCAGCCGCGGCCAGCGAAAGCCCAGATCCATGCCCTGCCGGTTGGCGCCGAGCGTCAGCCAGGCGAGTTGCGCAAAGCCGGAGATCGTTACCGCCCAGGCGATCATCATCGCCGCCTCGGGTCGGTGATAAAGCGAGAGGCTCGCCGCGATCACCATGGAAGCACCGAGGATGACGTTCAGCAAGATCGGCGCTGCTGCAGCGACCGCGAATTTGCCGAGCGCATTGAGGATGCCGGCGGTGAGCGCCGTGAGCGACATGCAGAGCAGATAAGGGAAGGTGATCCGCGTGAGCAGCACGGCGAGATCGAACTTCTCCGGGTTCTCGCGAAAGCCGGGCGCGATCAGCAAAATCATCACCGGCATGAAGATTTCGGCCAGGATCGTCACAATCAGGAGCGCGGTCAGCAGCACCGAGAGCGCTTCCTCCGCGAACTGGCGCGCCGCCTCGTGCCCGTCGCCCTGCAGGTTTTTGGTGAACAGCGGCACGAAGGCGGAGTTGAACGCGCCCTCCGCAAACAGCGACCGGAACAGGTTCGGCAGGCGGAAGGCGACGAAGAAGGCGTCGGCTGCGGGCCCGGTGCCGAGCACCAGGGCGGTCAGCATGTCACGAACGAAGCCCAGCACGCGGCTGATCGCCGTAAAACCACTAACGGTTGCGAAGGAGCGATAGATGTTCATGCCGCAACCGGTTAGCTGGGCTTTGGCGCAAGCGCAAGGCGCGGGTTGCAGGGCTGCTTCAATCGGTCCGATTTGTTGTGTGGAAAGGATAAGGCTGGCGGGCGACGGAGATGTCGTCGTAGAGCGGGGTGGCGTCGCTCGCGCCGGTAAGCGAGACTGGGAAGTGCGGAGCGGCCTGCACCCCGCCCTCGCCATCCCGGAGATCGCCATTCTAAAACATCGGTGAGCTATCCATGAGACTTTCAGCCAAAACCGCCCTCGTTACCGGGGGCGCCTCCGGCTTCGGCGCCGAGATCGCGGCGACCTTTGCGCGCGAAGGGGCAAAGGTCGTGATCCTTGATCTGAACGCTGAGGGCGCCAAGGCCATGGCCGAAGCCATCGGTGCGAACGCCCGCAGCCTTGGCGGCGACGTGACGCGCACCGAAGACATCCAGCGGGCGGTGAACGAAGCTGTCGCTTTCGGCGGGCGGCTCGACATCGTGGTCAACAATGCTGGCTGGACCCATCGCAACAAGCCGATGCTCGAGGTCACCGAGGAAGAGTTCGACCGGGTCTATGACATTAACGTTAAGTCGATCTTCCATGTGAGTCGCGCCGTCGTGCCGCTGATGCGCGCCCAGGGAGGCGGGGTGATGATCAATATCGGCTCAACCGCCGGAATACGGCCTCGGCCGGGGCTGACCTGGTACAACTCGACAAAAGGAGCGGTGAACCTGCTGTCACGGTCGATGGCAGTTGAACTCGCGCCGGACAGAATTCGCGTCAACTGCGTGGCACCAGTGATAGGGGCAACCGGACTTCTCGAATCGTTCATGGGCGCACCCGACACGCCGGAGCACCGCGCTCGGTTCGTTGCCACCATTCCGCTCGGCCGCATGTCGACCCCGAAAGATATCGCGAATGCCTGCCTCTACCTTGCGTCGGATGAAGCTGAATTCATAACCGGTGTGGTACTGGAAGTGGACGGTGGGCGCACGATTTGAGCGGCCTGCAATGTGCAGTCGATGTGCTATGTCAAAGCTGGCACCGGCTTCGGTGTGAAAAAGGTGAAGTCATTCAATCGGCCGCCATGAGACCCGTCAGCCCGCGCTATCCTCACTCAGGACTTCCAGAAGCCGGTCGCTGAGGAGCTTCTGCACATTCTCGCGGGTGATCTTTCGCTTGGTGGCATCGACGACATAGAACACGTCTACCACCTTCTCCCCGAAGGTCGCCACCTGGGCGGAGCTGATCGAGATGTTCAGATCGGCGATCGCGCTAGCAAGATCATAAAGCAGGCGCGGTCGGTCGCGGCCGTTCACCTCGATGACGGTCAGCTCGTCGGAGAGGGAATTGTCGATACTGACGCGGGGCTCGACGCTGAAAGCCTCAACCAGCGCCTGCCGTCGCGGCCGTCGCACCTTCATCTTCTCGATATCGCCCTCCCCTTTCAGGAGCCGCGCAATCGTATCAGCGATGCGGGCGGCAAAATCGCGCTCCTCCTGCTCGTTGGGAAAGCTGCGCTGCAGGGAGATAGTGTTGAGCGCCATGCCGCCACGTGTCGTGGTCAGCGCCGCGCCAACGATATTGGCGCCGGCCGCCGAACATGCACCCGCCATCATCGCCACGAGGCCGGGGCGATCGGGACACCAGAGCGTCAGTTCGGTGAGAGCGGCAAAGCTGTCGGTGGCGATCTCATAGGCAAAGGACGGCGCGTTCTCGTTTGCCCGCCGGATCAGCATCGCATGCGCGAGCTGGCGCGGCAGATCGGTGCGCAGCCAGTAGGAGGAATGCTGCTGCTCGATCAGCCGGTCGACCTCGGCCTTGGGCCAGTCGGCGAGCGAACGCCGCAGCTCATCTTGGGCAGCACGGATGCGCAGCTCGCGCGGGATGTTGGTATGACCGCCGGCCAGCAGCGGCTCGGTTTCGTAATAGAGCGTGCGCAGGAGCTGTCCCTTCCAGCCGGTCCAAACCCCCGGCCCCACCGCGCGGATGTCGGCGGCGGTGAGGATGACGAGCAGCATCAAAAGCTCGCGGCTCTGCACAATGTCGGCGAAATCGCGGATGGTCTTGGGGTCGTTGAGGTCGCGGCTTTGGGCGAACTGGCTCATCACCAGGTGATTCTCGACCAGCCAGGCAACGGTGAAGGTTTCGGACGGGCTGAGACCAAGACGGGGGCAAAGCTCGCGGGCGATACGCGTCCCCACGATCGAGTGATCCTCATCGCGCCCTTTGGCGATGTCATGGAGGAGCACGGCGACATAGAGCGCCCGCCGGTTGGCGATATTGCGGATGATCTCGGTCGAAAGCGGCAGCTCGTCGCCCAGAAGCCCGCGCTCGATTTTGGAGAGCACGCCCACCGCGCGGATCAGATGCTCATCGACCGTATAGTGATGATACATATTGAACTGCATCATCGAGACCACCCGGCCGAAATCGGGGATGAAGCGGCCGAGCACGCCCGCCTCGTTCATCCGCCGCAGCGAGAACTCGGGGTTCGTGCGGGAGGTGAGGATCTCCAGGAATAGCCGGTTGGCTTCCTTGTTCGCGCGCAGATTGTCGTCGATGAGGCGCAGCGAGGAGCGCACCAGGCGGATGACCTCCGGATGCAGGAGAACATTGTGGTGCGCCGCCAGCGCAAACACCCGGATCAGGTTGACCGGGTCGTTCTTGAAGACGTCCCTGGTCTTAAAGGCCATCCGCCCGTTCTCGATGCGGAAGTCGCTGGTGTTCGACAGTTTTGCACGCGCCCGCCAGGTCAGCGGCGAGAGCAGGTTGTTGAGCTGCGGCACGCCCTTGAGCTGCTTGACCTCGAGCGAAGAGCACACGATGCGCGTCAAGTCGCCAACATCCTTGGCGACCAAAAAATAGTGCTTCATGAAGCGTTCGACCGCCATCAGCCCGCCGCGGTCGCGGTAGTGCAGGCGTTCGGCCATGATCGGCTGCACGTCGAAGGTCAGCCGCTCCTCCGCCTTGCCGGCGAGGAAATGCAGATGGCAGCGCACCGTCCAGAGGAAGTCCTCGCTGCGCCGGTAAAGGTGATATTCCGCGGGCGAGAACACGCCGGCCTCCACCCAGTTCCCGCCTTTCAGCTCGGGATGGAGGTGTTTGGCGATCCAGTAGAGGGTGTGAAGGTCACGCAGGCCGCCTTTGCCGTCCTTGATGTTCGGCTCGACCCGGTAGCGCGAGGAGCCGGTGCGCTCATGTCGTTTGTCGCGCTCCTCCAGCTTGGCCGCGATGAACTCGCGTTGACCGCCCGACAGCACCCCATCACGGAACTGGATCTGGAAAGAGCGCCAGAGCTCCTCCCCGCCGAGAATCAGCCGGGTGTCGAGCAGAGCGGTCTGGGTGGTGATGTCGGATCTGGCGAAGCGGATGGTCTGCTCCACCGTGCGCGTCGCATGGCCGACTTTGAAGCCCAGATCCCAGAGCAGGTAGAGCATGTATTCCGCCACGCTCTCGCCCCAGGGTGTCTTTTTGTAGGGCATCAGGAACAGGAGATCGATGTCCGAGGCGGGCGCCAAGAGCCCGCGGCCGTAGCCGCCGGTTGCGATGATGTTCACGCGCTCGGCCTGGGACGGGTTCTGGGCGCGGTAAATGTGGCGGGTGATGAAATCGAACAGCAGCTTGATCAGCTCATCCTGGAATAGCGACAGGCTCTCGGCGCATTTGCGCCCATTTCCATCGGCTTCGAGGGCATTCCAGGCGGCCTCACGTGCCTCCCGCACGAGCTGCTTGAGCATAGCCAGGAGCTCGCTGCGCAGTGCTGCGCTGTTGCCGTCATGCTTGCGCCAAAGCGCGCCAAGATCCCCCTGCAGGGCGGCGCGGTCGAAGAATGGAGCCTTAAGACGCTGATCCATGAAGCTGCAATCGGTTTTGTCGGAGCGGGCGGCGGGGTTTCAACGCGTTAAGACCCAAGTCTATACCAAATCGCGATGAGCGGCACCGCCGACCATCCTCCTATCGCAACGCCAATTGACAAAGCCCCACGTGCAGCTTAGTTCATGGGCGGTTAGCCCAGGTGGCGGAATTGGTAGACGCGCTGGTTTCAGGTACCAGTGGTGAAAGCCGTGGAGGTTCGAGTCCTCTCCTGGGCACCATTTCTTGTCTCTCGACATCGCAATCAGTCTCTTAGTCCTTTGTAATCATAGAGAAAACGGGATTGTTTTCCCATAATCCGTTCCATTGTTTCTCATTGAAACCAACACATTCGTTGGTAGATCCTTTGGTACCGGCATTTCCGGGCGAGAGGAATACCAACATGCCGTTGACCGACACCTACCTGCGCAAGGCGATAGGCGCGCCTAAACCCTTAAAGAAGGCTGATGGCGGCAGCCTTTTCATTTTGATCCAACCGGATGGAAAAAGGCTGTGGCGGTTCTCGTACCGCTTCGCCGGCAAGCAGAAGACGCTAGCCATGGGCGTCTATCCGACTACCGGCCTTGCTGCCGCGCGGAAGGCCCGTGACGCAGCGAAAGAGCAGCTCGCGCAAGGCATTGATCCAGGAGAGGCGCGCAAAGCTGAGAAGGCTGCACTGCGCCTGGTGGTCGAGAACTCGTTCGAAGCAATGGCGCGAGAATGGCACAAAGCCCAACTCCACCGATGGACGCCGGAACACGCCGGGCGAATCATCCGTCGGCTGGAACGCGATGTTTTTCCCTATATCGGCAAACAGTCCATTGCGAAGATTGAGCCGCCGGAGCTGCTGGACGTGCTTCGTAAGGTCGAGGAACGCGGCGCGCACGATATCACCAAACGCCTGCGGGAGCATTGCGGACAGATATTCCGCTTTGCGATTGCCAGTGGCCGGGCGCGACGCGATCCTTCAGCGGACCTGCGCGGCGCGCTGAAGGCCGCGCCGCCGGTGCAGCATCAGAAGGCAATGTCCCGCGATGAGCTTCCCGCGTTCCTTCGCCAGCTTGAAGCCTATGAGGGCGAGGTCACAACGCGTCTCGCTCTTAAGCTGATCATTTTAACGATGGTCAGAACGAAGGAACTGCGCGGTGCGGAATGGCGGGAGTTTGAAGACCTCGTGGGCGATGCCCCTCTATGGCGTATACCTGCCGCACGCATGAAGATGCCCCGCGAGCATCTGGTTCCCCTGCCGCACCAGGCCGTCGAGATTCTTGATGCTTTGCGTCCCTTGACCGGGTGGGGGTCATACCTGTTCCCGTCCGGTGGGAAGAAAGGCGGTATGAGCGAAAACACCATGCTCTATGCTCTGTACCGAATGGGCTATCATTCCCGCGCAACCGTTCACGGATTCCGGAGCGTCGCCTCTACCGTTTTGAACGAGAATGGCTTCCATCCCGATTGGATCGAGCGGCAATTGGCGCACGACGAAGCCAATAAGATTCGCGGCGCTTACAATGCCGCTCAATATCTCAAAGGCCGACGCAGTATGCTTCAGTGGTACGCCGATTACCTGGATGCCCTTCGCGATGGCCGGAAGGCTGAGGCGTTTTCGGCAGGCTAATCATGGCGAACGAAGACAAGCGTTGTTAGGGGAAGGTGAGGAGGTGTAACTCCCGGTCTGTAATGCGCCGGCCCTTTAGTTCGAGTCCGTCCCTCTCCGCAAGCGCTCGAATACGCGATTGACTTACCTTAGTATTTTCACCTCCATTTTTTGTATCCCCCAATTTATCCCCCTTGCGATATCGAAATTGTCAATGGCTGCACCCAGCAGCAATGAATTCAGGCGCCGTCCTCGCTGGACTATAAGACGCGTGCCATGCGGCTCGTCTGCGCCCGCCGCAGCTATTGCAGCGAATGCCCATCTCTGCGTTTGGTCTTCTTCTAGAGGGAGAGCCGACAACCATCACAAACCATGCTGAGGCTGACAACCAATCGCCCACTGCTGTCTCGGACCGGCAGGATTGCCGCCAGGCTGTGTGGAAACGGTATTCTGGATATCGCTCGGTAGAGAGTAATCGCCAGCCCGGGTTCAGCCGGCCATTGCCGCCCGGAGCTTAGCCGCGCCAAGGACGCTCAGCAGCCGGCGGAAGTTTATATGCCAGCACCTGCAGGCTTATCTCTGTGCGGACGGCTTTCAGCCCCTTGCACAGGAAGTGAGTGGCGCCCATCCACGCCTTGATGGTGGCGAATGGATGCTCGACGGTTGCGCGGCGGATCGCCATGGCATCGCCGATGGCGCCCAGCCGGGCCCTGAGCGCCTCGACCACGCTCTCATGCTCCCAGCGTTTGACACGTCGCTCGCCGCCGGTCGTGCATTGGTACCTCAAGGTGTCAATCGGCGTGGAACTTTGGCTCTAACTCAGATTTGATGATTTTGCATGGTGGCGTAGCGCTGGTTTCTCAGGAGAATCAGCGTCATGGCCAGCAACTTGCGTTTGTCGTCCCTGATCCCGGACGGTTTGATCGTCGATAGCAATGCCGAGACGAGGGTGTCATCATCGTCTCTGTTCGTGCGAAGGCCGATGAGCAGGCTTGCCCGCTATGCGGCAAGCTGTCGAGCCGCATTCACAGCCGATATGTCAGGACGGCGGCTGATTTGCCTTTTGCTGGCAAGAAGGTCGAGCTTCAGCTCATGATGCGGCGGTTTGTCTGCAATGCGCCATCCTGTCCAAGACGGATTTTCGCGGAACGATTTGAGAGGGGATTATCGCTGAGCGGGCGCGGCGAACATCGCGGCTGGAGTGTATCGTTCATCATCTCGGGCTTGCGCTGGGCGGCTGTCCGGCCGCCAGCTTCGCCAAGCGGCTGAGGATGCCGGTCAGCAACGACACGCTGCTCAGGGTGGTGCGGCGGAGAGCGAAGCTGCCGGCTGAGCCGCTCAATGTCATCGGCATCGATGATTGGGCCTGGCGGCGGAATCATCGTTACGGGACGATTATTTGCGATCTGGAGCGCCGGCGGATCGTGGCGCTCTTGCCCGACCGCGAGATTGCGACCGTGCAAGCTTGGCTCACCGATCATCCAGAGATCAGCGTGGTCTCGCGAGACCGGGGCGGCGGTTATGGCGAAGCGGCGTCGAAGGCATTGCCGCACGCGGTCCAGGTCGCCGATCGCTGGCATCTCATGGAAAACGCGAGCGCCGCTTTCCTCGATGCCGTGCGCAAGTCGATGGCCTCGATCCGGAGCGCAATCGGCGCCACGACGATCAATCCGGAGCTGCTCACCTGTGCGGAGAAGCTGCAATATGACGGCTACCTGCGCCGCGAGGAAACCAACGCTGCGATCCTGGCGCTTGCAGGCGAAGGCGTCGCCATCAAGGACATTGTCCGCCGCACCGGCCATAGCCGCAAGCTCGTCCGCCAGGTGATCCGCGGCGAGAGAACCGATGTCTTCCGGGTTCGGCAGAGTTCGCTCGATGCATATCTGCCATTGCTGGATGAGCTGTGGAGCTCCGGCTGCCGCAACGGCGCCGAACTTTGGCGCCGCCTGAAAGCCAAAGGCTTTCGAGGCGCCTTGCGCGTCGTCAGCGAGTGGGCGACCCGCCGCCGCCGCGCTGAACAAGCCTCCGACCAGCAGCTGCAAAAGGTGCCATCGGCCAGAAAGATCGCACGGCTGATGACGGCGGCTCGCGATCATCTGAGCAAGGCCGATACCATTCGTCGATTGCCGCGATCGAGGCAGGCGCGCCCATGCTGGTCAAAGCCCGTGACCTGATCGATCGCTTCCATGCGATGATCCGCAGGAAGAAGATGCCCGATCTGGAGCCGTGGCTCGCCGACGCCGAGGCAAGCCTGATCGCGTCTTTCGCCAGCGGCATTCGCCGAGACAATGCTGCCGTCAGCGCCGCGATGACCGAGCCCTGGTCGAACGGCCAGACGGAAGGGCAGATCACAAAGCTCAAGCTGGTGAAGCGGCAGATGTATGGCCGCGGAAAGCTCGATCTTCTCCAAGCCAGACTGATCGGAGCAGCATGAGCAGCATTCATCGAGATTGCGTCAGAGCCAAATTTGCATGCCGGTTCACAGCCCATATCAGCTTTTCTGGTGCTGGCCGCTGTCGCGAGCGCGGTGGGTGGTACTGTACGGCTGCAGGCGGAAGCCTGTGGAAAGGAACCTGCAAGCGGTGGGGGTTTGGATGCGCCGCAAGTTGTACCGAGGCCCGACTGCCGGCGGCCCATCGTCGCTACAGACGCGGATCGATCGGCTCGGTCTCCAGGGTCAGCACGCCGAATATCGCCTCATGAACGCGGCGGAGTGGCTCGCGCGACACGAAGCGCTGCAGCGCTTCGGCGCCGAGCAGGAACTCGCGGATGGCAAGCGAGCGCTTCTTGCCGAGGCTGCGGTCGCGAAGCCGCGCCAGGTGCTCGGGCGCGTCGTATTCCGGGCCGTAGATGATGCGCAGATATTCCGGGCCACGGCACTTCACGGCCGGCTGCGCCATCCCTTTGCGGCCTCGCGCGATGAAGCTGCGCGGCTTCACCACCATGCCCTCGCCGCCACGCGCCGTCAGCTGGCTCCACCACTCGGTCGCGGCGTCGACGCTGGCCGCGTCCGCCAGATCGACCAGCTGATGTGTCGTCGCCATGATGATGGGATCGCCATGCTCGGCGAGGCGTGCAAGCTCGGCATCGGGCTCGCCGAGCGGCTCGATGCGAACGCGATATCCGAACTGCTCCGCTGACCTGCCCAGTTTTTTCGGACCACGCTTAACTTGAGACGACCACCTCGTCTCCTGTGTTTTCTTGCCCCTTGCGGGACGGTGATGCGACGGGGTGGAGCGCATAGGCTCCAAATACCGCAGCGGTCCGCCCCGTCGCCTGGCAGGCCGCCGCCTCTTGCTCCCTGAGCCGGGCCGCGAATGCCGCCGGCGTCAGATAGCCGAGACTGGAATGCGGCCGCACTTCGTTGTAGTGCCGCCGCCATGTTTCGATCACGACCTTCGCCTTGGCCCGGCTGCGGAACCATTCCAGGCTCAGGCACTCGTTGCGAAATTTGCCGTTGAAGCTTTCCCCGGTGCCATTCTGCCAGGCTTGCCCGGATCGATCAACGCCGTGGCGATGCCTTGATCGGTGATCCATTTCAAAAGCGCGAAATGCCGCTCGGCCGGGCCGCCGGTGAAATAATGCCCGCGGCTTTGCAGGAGGAGATCGCCATCGGCGTCGAAGCTGATCGCGGCGTTCGCGCCGTCGAGCTTCTCCTCCATCACGACATGCCGACCCGCGATCGCCTCGAAGCCCGCGGCGATAAAGCCCTCATCCCCCGGCTGCAGGCGCGAGCCGATGATGTGCTGCGTACGCGGATATTTGCGGATCTGATCCATTAACCGCTCACCCGCGCCACGGCAACGATATGGCCGAGCAGATAGTCGATGCTGACGCGCGCCGCCCCGCCTCCATCAGCAAGGCTTTCAGCGTCTCGCCGGTGAAGACCTGAACATGCTCGGGATTATCGTCGGGCTTGGAGGGCACCGAGGCGATCACGAAGCACCGCGCCAGCCGTACCGCCTCGCGCGCGAGTGGCAGCGGATCGTGCTGATGCTCCAGCACTTCGAGCACCGTTGCGCCATCGAAGCTGACGTCCGCGAAAGGCAAGCCGGCCGATCGCGCGCAATGCCGCCAGCGAATGTTATCGCGATGGAGGAGCAACCGGCAGATGATCGTCAGGTGGTATGAAGGCGCGTTTCGTGGAGGCGGCGGGTGATCGGCTCGCCCACTTGGGCTTGAGATGCGGCCTGCATGCGCTAGCTTGCCGAGACGCCAATCGATGTATCGGCGTCTTTAGACGCTGGTGCGCTGGGCTTTCGTCAACTTCAAGTTGCTGAGGCCGGGTTCTACCCGTGTTATCCCCAGGCTTGCCATGCGTTGGTGGAATTTTGCGGTCGGGCGCCGCAAAAGCGGCTATAGCAAATCAGCTCAGTCGCGCGAAGCGGTTGAGGCTAAACTCAGGATTTGCTTCAGGAAAGCTATGTTTCCGCTCGTGCAGAAACGCATCTTCGTCGCAGGACACCGGGGCATGGTAGGCTCGGCGCTGGTGCGGCGTCTTGCATCGGAAAACTGTCAGGTACTCACTGCGACGCGACAAGAGCTCGACCTCACCCGACAAGGGGCAGTCGAGCGGTGGATGGCGGCCAAGCGACCCGATGCGGTGTTCGTCGCGGCGGCGAAGGTGGGTGGCATCTTGGCAAACGACACCTACCCGGCGAACTTCCTTTATGAGAACCTCGCTATCGAGACGAATTTGATCCATGCCGCCTATCAGGTGGGAGTCAGCAAACTCGTTTTCCTGGGCTCGGCCTGCATCTATCCCAAATTTGCACCGCAACCTATCATCGAGGACGCACTTCTCACAGGGCCGCTCGAACCGACCAACGAGTGGTACGCCATTGCCAAGATTGCTGGCATTAAGCTCTGCCAGGCGTATCGCCGTCAGCATGGCTGCGACTTCGTCTCGGCGATGCCGGCTAATCTTTACGGCCCCGGCGACAATTTTGACCTCCAGAACAGCCACGTCCTGCCGGCCTTCATCCGCAAGTTCCATGAGGCGAAGATGTCCGGCGCCAGACAGGTCGTGATGTGGGGGACAGGCAGTCCGCGGCGTGAGTTTCTCCACGCCGATGACTGTGCCCACGCCCTGGTGCATATCCTCAAACATTACTCAGCCGAAGAGCATATCAATATCGGCTCGGGCATGGATCTGCCAATCAGCGAGCTGGCGCAGCTCGTAGCCCGCGTGGTGGGCTACAAGGGTGAAATCGTGAACGATACCTCCAAGCCAGACGGCACGCCGCGCAAGCTGATGAGTGGCGAAAAGCTAAAAAGCCTCGGTTGGACGACAAGGATAGCGCTGGAGGACGGTATCCACTCAACATATGCGTGGTACACTGCGCAAATTAGGGGTGAAACAGGCGCTCGGGCTTAGGGTGTGTACCGCCTCAATGCAGGCGCAGTGTGCTCATGCCGGCGGCTCATTGCGGATGAGCTGCAGACCGCGGAAACTGATTTCGCCTGAGATAAGTCGCTCGGATGGGGAGGGCGCTCAGAAACGGACCGCGGCCGAGAAGCGGGAATATTCCGTCATCACCGGCCCGCAGGCCTCGCCGTCAACGAAGGATGCCGGCTGATGGGTCTCGCACGCTCGACAGCCTCCTGCTTGTTCACGAGTTGATTGCCTTTTATTGACGCCCTCGACGTCGCGGCTCTCAGCTCAAGCTGATCGCTTTCGACCAATATCTACCGGTTCGACGGCGCCGTGCAGGGGGCATACAGGCTCTTCGTGGTATGGATATTCAGCACCGCCAGGATGGCATCGGTGGCGCGCATTGGGGCTTCCAGGAAAGTCGGGTCGAAGCTTTCGTACCACTTCTCGGTAGTGCGGTGATCAGGATCGACATGGCCATCCAGGCGGCGCGTTGTTCGCGTTCCACCCGAACGCCCGACGTCTTGATGCGTGTCGCCCAATAGTGGCGCAGCGTGTAAGGTATCAGCCTGGGCAAATTGGCTAGCCGCGCAATACGGCGGAATGATCCGCGCTGGTGCGCAGCTCCGCGCCGCGGAAGTTGATCGGGCGCTCCTCCCCCCAATAAAGCAGCCAGCCGCGCAGTACGTCGCACAGCCGAATGGTTGGGCGGATTTTCTTAGGTTTGGCGCCTGCCCGGCTCGTTCAGGTCGATAGGCCCACGTCCGAAATCAACTTGCGTCGCAACATTGAGGTCGAGGATGGCTTGCGGACGGGCGCCGGTACAAAGCGCGACAATGCAATAGCGGAAGATATGATTGTGCAGAGCCGTATTTCCGCGCAGGCCGTCTCTCTGGATCGTATCCAGGAAATGGGCGAGTTCCTGGTCAGTTGGAAGCCAGTGCCGCGGTGGCCGACGGGCAAATTAGTGATCTTGGAAACATAGCTCTCCGCCGAGAACACGTTCGGCGGTATGGCGAGCAATCGCCCCGCGCGCTCCTGACCGCGCGAATCCGTAAACAGGGTCGGCGTCGCGGCGCAGTTCAGCGCCGCTTTCGCCCAATCCAGGTACAGGCCAACGGTGCGGGGCCTTCTGGCCACGCTCCGCAGCCCAGCGCATGAAGCCGTGCTGCCGGGTGAGGTTGAAATCCGCAACTGTCGAAGCCGACCCTGTTTACGGATTCGCGCGGTCAGGAGCGCGAGAGGCGTGAGGATCGGTAGCGGGTTCGCCGGTGATGATCCAGAACAGCGCTATTTTGGCTTCTTCGAAATCACGCGTTCCCAGAGACCGCCGACGACCTCGGCTTGCTGCGGCGTCATACCAATATCGGTGCCAGATGCCGTTTTCTTCGCCGAGCCCCTTGGCCGCCGACCTGAAATCGCCCTGTTTCGGCAGCGCGCTTAGCTCGCTGGGATGTTCTTCCTGCTCCTGGCATGTCCGTGCTCGAAAACGCTCACGTAGTCAACCAATTGTTCTACTGTGGAAAAATAACCCTTCCTCAACCGGTAAAACGCGATCAGGCCCCGGCCGCCGCGCCTGGCAAAGTTCTTTGTCCGCGAATAGTCCAGGGAAGCGCTTATAGACCTCGGCTTCCCTGATGAGTGCCTCCAGGCGCAGGGGGTAACGCATTACTTTGGATGGCAACGGCCCCGTAGTTTGCTTTTGGCGGGATGGTGTACTTGATGGCGCTGAGGGCAATCAGCGCAGCGGGGCAAGCGGCAGGGACTATCGCCTCTGGGCCATCGAAACAGGCGCATAAAAAACATCATTGCTCTGGTCCCTTCCCGAAGCTAGTCGGCAGGCCGTTGGCACCCAGCCAGTCCCAAATCTGAGCGGACGCCCAGATCAAGTGCGCCGGCGGTTCCTGTGGTGGTTGATCGCTTCAGGAATTTCGAACCTGCAACCCGCGACTTGCAAGCCTCCGTGCCGACTCGGATTTGGGGGTCCGAAGCACAAGAGGGTCAGCAACATTACGCGCGTGTACGTGGAGGCGACCGCCGGGCATCAAGATGTCCGTCTTGATAATGTTACCGAATCCCGGTCCAAACCGGTCGATGTAACTCGGAATATCTTTGCTAGGCGGGGGGCAAGTGAATGACCCATCACGGGCGGGACATCACACGGATCCTGGTGGACAGCGCCGATAGTCATGGCGGCGACAGCCTCTGCGGGCGAACAAATCCGGCGTTCTCGCATTGTGTCCCTCACGCCTGAGAGTGTGGCTTGCGCCCGCGTTTTGCCTTCGAGAGCGCTATATGCCGCGTCGTTAGCGATCTCGGCAAGCCTAAAGTCGCCCGCTTTGCCCGCACTTACGAAAAAGAGAATGCCATAAATGTAGGCTAGCCAGTCTATTGCCGCGCCTAGACCGACATGCGACCGGAAAAGGGCCGCTTTGAATCTCCCGGCAAGACGTTGACCAGAAGCCGATTCGGGGCAGAGGCCGGCGCTTCTGCGATCTGCTCCTTCCTCCGCTGGACAGCTCCCACAAAACTCTCACAACAAGATGAGCGGTCCGGAACACCTCGATCGGCCCGTCGCTGCGTTGGCGGTAAGCGCCGCGGTCGAAGGGATGCTCGCGCTTGCGTGTCGGATTGTTGGGGATCACCGGACTGTTAACCGCTGGGTCGCTGGTTCGAGTCCGGCCCGGGGAGCCAACTAACATTTGGGGCAACAAATTGCAAAATTCGTTGCCACGATCGTTCGACATATCGCCCGGCAAATCATGGCTTGATGTGCATGACAAAGGCCCGGCATGGAATTTAACATGACGCCAGCGACATCGACCAGCTCACGATCGTGGAGGGCGCGAATCGCGTACTGGCTGAGGCAGTTTGCTGATGCGGTCGCCGCAACGATGGAGCAGATCACGGCCGCTTACCCCCGATGAAGTGCCGTCGCGACAATAGGCGCTGGCGGGAGTGCTCCAGAGGCTAAGGGAGCGGGACCAGGATTAGAGTGTGCTGTAGGCGGGCAAGCTTCTTATGAGGAAGGTGCGGAGGCAGATTCGCTGATCACCGATGTCGCCCGAGCGAACGTAACGAGACAGCGTATACAAAAAGTGGCGGCTGAACTCCGTCTAAGCGGCGGTCGTCCTGCCCGCGCCAATACCTCGCTTTCAGTCAACCCAGTGAACCAAGAGTGAGCTGGTGACAAAATTATCACAAAGACCAACTTCTCGCGGCGATAGCGAGCTTCTGTTCTCGCGGTGCACGAAAGCTTTGCGCAGCATGTCGTCCATTTCGCAAAACGGTCTGCGGCCGATTGCGTCATGCTCACGACATTGCCTTAAAGAGATCATATTTTGTTGCTTTAACCACTTAAACAACTTAGGCATCTACAATTACTGCAATTTATATACATTAAAAATGAAATATAATTATTCCTTATCGAAACGCCTTACTTTCCATTGGCCGCCTTCGTCCGTCCCCTGCTTACTGGACATCGCAGCCAGGCACGGCGGCTCGTTACATCCAGGAACAGTCGATGGCTAAACAGCCGCATTATGATCTCCTCTATATCTGCGATTGGGTGCCCCCGGATTTCGGTTCGGTCGGACAATTTGCCGAGCAGTTCACCCGGCACATGGCGGAGCGGGGTCAGACGGTGGCGCTGCTTGGGCTGACTTCAGGCGCGAGCGGCGATCGTACCGACCGTATCGGCGCTGGCTCGCTGCGCATCGTCAAACTGCCCGCCAAACCCTTCAATAGGGCGAATCGCCTTGGCCGGCTGTGGTGGACCGTCAAAATCAATACGCGGCTGCTTGGCCAAGCTTGGCCGCTGATGCGGCAGGCGCGCAAGGTGCTGTTCACCGGCAGCCCGCCGCTGTTTCTGCACTGGATCGCGCCGGCGAACCTTCTCCTACGCAAAGAGCTGATCTACCGCATCGCTGATTTCCATCCCGAATGTGCAATCGCCGAGCGCGGCAAGCCGTCGCTGCTGCTCAAGCTGATCTACGCCATGACGTTATTCTGGCGCCGGCGCGTGACGAGCTTTGAGGTGCTCGGCCTCGATCAGGCCGTGCGGCTTGAGCAAATCGGTATTCCGCCGAGTCGCATTCATTACGTGCCCAATCCACCGCCGGTTGACATCACGCCCGATATGCAGCCGCTGCCACGCCCTTCCGGTTCGGAAGGCAAGGTGCTGCTGCTCTACTCCGGCAATTGGGGTATCGCCCACGACCGCGAGACCTTCGTTGCGGCCTACCGCCATCATCACCGCCACGGCCGCGCGAGCGTTCTGCTTTGGCTGAACGCGATCGGCACTGGCGCTGTAGAGGTCGAGGCGGCGCTGAAAGCCGATGGGCTGCCATTCGTCCGCGGTAAGCCGCTTCCCCTCGATCAGCTCGCTTCGCTGCTGATCACGCCCGATGCGCATCTGATCACGCTGCTCGACTCGTTTGTGGGCTATGTCCTGCCCTCCAAGGTGCATGGCTGCATCGAGTCGGGCCGGCCGGTCCTGTTTATCGGTAGCGAACGGTCCGATGTGCACCGCCTCTGCGTCGAACGTTCCGTTTCGGGATATCAGCGCGTTTCCGTCGGCGATGTCGAGGGCTGTGCTCGTGCGCTTGACCTGCTCGGCGCGACTGCAAGGGTCGCGAGCGAGTCGCTCTCGCGGGCAGTATCGCTCAATGGCGCAAGCGTAATTCCACCATTTCGGTAGCGAAGGCAGCCTGCGACCGAAAGGCACGGTGCGCTGCGGGGCGCAGGGTATCTTAGCCGCCGATCGTACACTCGCGCTTTGATGGATCTTGTTCAAACATCCCCTCATGTCAGGCGAGGTGAAAATGCAGAACCGCTTTGCCGAGAGCTTCATCAGCCGACTGCGTGACGAGCGCCTTAACGAGCATTTGTTCACCAGCTTGAAGGAGGCCCGTCGAATCCTCGAGGCCTGATAGATCGACTACAACACATCCCGGCCACACAGCAGCCTGGGCAACCTTACGCCGGTGGAGTTTGCAGCCCGCCCCGATCCCAGGCAAAACCAGAACAGACTCCCCTTATAAACAAGGGCACTTTGGGGAGCAGGTCATTCTTTCCACGCCAATTGCCTAGTGATATGCGAGTGCATCACTAAGCCAGGTGGCTTCGTCGTTAATCGTATTTTAATTGCAAAGCTCGGCTGGGCGATAACGTCTCCTATTTTTTCATATCAGAATTTAGATTTAGTCAATACTCGCGGATCTGGTCACCGAAAACCCGAACGATGGTTATGCGCCGACCACGAGTTTCGAGTAATACACGCGTCTTGCCGCACATCGCCTCGACATTCTTGACCGCACCATCGCTCTGCCACGGATCGACGGCCATCACAATGCACTCATCCTCGCTCACCTCTACCCGCCGAACCAAAGGTTGCCTATTCTGCCACAGCACCTGGGCCGGCACGTCGATCATGGTCCGCCCGGCAGCTATCCTTTCCGACAGCGGCGCAACCCGCGCAAGCGAACGGGCAAAATGCGCGAGCGTTGCGTACGGCAAAGCGCCGACTGTCTTCGACTGCGGCTCGTATCCCCACAAAACAATTCCCTTTGCGCCCAGGAAAAATGGCAGTATCGCCATTGCCTCCGCGAATTCCTCAGGAACCTCCCGTCCGGCGAGACGCTTGTTGCCATCATGAAAGCGAAGCCACTCAAAAGCGTAGACGGGCTTGCCGTGGCTCATCTCGTGCGAGGTCGCGACGCTCCCTTCTATATTTCGGGCTAAATAAAACATCGCATCGGGCGCCGTGTCTGACGGGATGTAGACGCCAGCGACTTGAAAGTCTAAGTGGGGCTCCATTATCGGCCAAATCCTCCTGACGGCCTCTTGCCAGAATGGAAACGGCGCAGAATTTGGCTTTGTGAGCTCGTATACTTCTCGTCGGTACGGCTGGAATTCATATATCCCGACCACTGAGTGAGGTCGTGCTAGCTTCGTCCAGTCCAAGGGCTTGGAAAACCAGGATGCCCACTCGAGCAGGTAGCGCATTTCAAATTCGGATGGACTGCCGGCGCCGGAGAGGCGCCGCGCCTCCTGATTGCGCCAAGCCTCATCCAGGTTCATCTGCCACCCGACTTCGAAATCGTGAACATAGGCCTCTCCTGCGGGCCAAGCATCAATCTGGCGGCGCACGATCCGCTCGAAATTCGGGGGTTTCACCCAAGGGTTGGAGTTTTCTTTCCCGATGAATTTGCGGATGTCTTCTTTTTGGTTCCCCGGGTAGTCGGCGTAACTGCTTGCGACGACGACGGGAGAGAATCCCTTTGCCCAGGCTAGTTTGCGGTTTTCCTCCCAAGCGCCATCGCCAATCGCCCAAAAGATCTTGAAGCCACCCCCAAGAGCAATGTTCGGCATGTCATCAAAACGCGTGACGCCCGGCTCGGCAGCAGCCAATTTTTGGGTGTGGGTGTCGCGAGCTAGCACCGCTGCAAGAGTGGCGAGCGCGATCATAAGACATTTCGTGAGTAGGGCCTTCAAATTGGTGTGCGACAAGCTAAGCATAGCCCGCAATCTCATCCTGGTTAACTAGGTCTGCGGCTTGAGACGTCTAGCAATTGCAATTATGCTCTTGGCTAAGAGAGAGACGCCCGACGCGTAAGAACCTAATCTCGGCGAAGCCTAATTCTGTGAGCAGCGTCGACAGCGTTAAAATCGACCAGAACTTTATGTGTCCACCATCCCAGAGAGCCGTAAAGTGTTTGTCCATCTTGCCCGAGATCGCGAATGCGCAATTTTCTAAATAGCCGTGATAGGGTGTTGATACTACCGCGAAGCCGCCCGGTTCCACTAAATCGAATAGATTTTTGGCATAAAGTCTGGGGTCATATAGATGCTCGACGACCTCAAGGCTCAAGACCATAGGAAACTGGCCGAACTCGGACGCGAGGGGGGTCATAGACAGAGCGCCTGGACAGACCCAGCTCAGGATACGGCTGCATTGGCCTGGGCAATCGCACTGTAGGAAATGTCTATACCCGAAATCGTCGCAAGCGAAGACAGTGCCTTGGCGGTACCGCCGATGCCGCAACCAAGATCAAATATTCTGCGCGGCCGTTCTCTTTCCAGAAGTTTGATCACCGGAGGAAGAAGGTAGCTGTGAGACGGATTTTGATCAGCAGCTCCGATACTCAAGATTGTGGCCTGTCGACATTTTTAGGCGCTCCTAGCAGGCATTGAAATTTCGGCGGCTGACAGCTTCCGGCGAATATGACTTCTGTTGGAAATGCAAATCCAAGGGGTGGGTCTGCGCGCATGTCGCTAGAGCTTGAGCGGCACGTGTTAAAACGCCGCCGACGGCGCTCAGGTGCAAGAAAAGTTGTCTCTCCTTAGACCTTTCATCGCGCTAATAGATCCTACAGAGCGACCAAATCCAAACAAGCTCCCAAGGCAGCAGTACAAGGCGAACTAGCCGCTCAGATGTCTCGGCGGCATGGGCGTTACGCTAAATCCTGTCACTGCGGCAATGGCTTGCTCGATACCGGTTTCTTTTTCAGCCGCGTATGTCTCAATCTCGCGGACTTTCGCGTCGACGAGGGCGCGGTACCAAAGGCCCTGCATGAGATGGTAATAGTATCCCGACATGCCATCGAGGAAACCTAGCCGAAACAGATAGCGATAGAGAAAATAGAGCAGGACGCGTGGTCCAGACGGGACGGTGGCATAAATACGCTCCTTCATGAACCGGCGCATTCGCGCTTGGTTGCTAGCTCCGCCGCCTTCGAGACTATCGGCAGGGAGAAAGCCATGCCTGGCGTTTAATACGTCGATAGCTTCACGGCTTGCGTAGCTGTTATGCTTGGCAGTCCACCAACTCAGCGAGTTGAGGTTGATATCCGAGATCACGATCGTGGATTTTGCCACCATACCGGCGACTTTGATGTGTTCGTCCATCCAGCGCTGCTCGCAGCGGCCAGATCCGTTGCGCCACAAACGCAGTTGCCACGACGGCTCGATAGCCCCATACCTAATCCGACGACCGAGAAAATGCATCCGCCGCTGTACAAGCAGGCCATCGGTCGAAACTGGTGCCTTTGAGACGGCTTCGATAAGCGATTGTCCGCTATCGCGATCGACTACCTCGTCCGCATCGATGCGCAAGAGCCAGCCGTGGCGACCAGCCAGAGCGTTGATGGCGAAATTCATCTGCGTCGCGTAGTTCACCCATCTGTGGGTAAGCACTTGGGCGCCAAGCCCGCGGGCGATCTCCGCGGTCCGATCACCGGAGCCGCTATCGACCACCGTGATGCTGGCACACTGCCCACCGAGGCTCTCGATGCAGCGCGCAATGTGCTGCTCCTCGTTGAGCGTCAGAATAATGGCGTGGATTTGCGGGCTCACGTCTACAAGACTCGAAGCTTAACAAGCCGCGCAGGATTGCCGGCCACAATCTCCTGCGCGCCAACATCCTTCATAGCGACCGCCCGCGCGCCGACAATGGCCAGTTCGCCCACGCTCACACCTGGGCCCACGAACGCCTCCGCGCAGATCCAGGAGCGGGGTCCGATCACGATCGGGAGCTTGAGGAGGGGCAAAGCAGGATCGGAATAGTCGTGCGTTCCCGCGCACAAATGGGCGCGTTGAGACACCGTTGCCTGCGCACCTATGTGTATGGTCCCTAAGGAATACAAAAATGCACTGTCGCCAATGCCCGCTGCATCTCCGATCTCCAAGTTCCATGGAATGGCAATGTGCACGCTAGGGTAGATATGGACATCCTTGCCGATGCGCGCTCCGAACAGGCGCAGTAGCATACGTCGCCATGCCCAGAAGGGACGAGGGCTGAACGCAAATAAGGGATGAGCGAGATCCCAGAGAATGCGCCCTATTTGCTCCCTAGGGGTCCACTTCCGCGCCTCCCGGTTCGCTGCAACGTCGAGCAATGGCATCGTTGCCCGCCGCTGAGGTTCCTCGTTATCAATTAACATTTGGGAAGTCTCAGGAGACCATCCATCTTAGGGCGGCGCTTACCGGCCACGTCCTTTCGTCGTAGCCGATCAGGGCCGTGCGCAATAAGCCAGTAGCGAACGCTCGACCCAGTGGTTATAACGAGCACGCAGATGACCGGGAGAACTGCAAACGGGAACAACGGCAACATGCACGGCAATGATGATGAGGCGGCTTGATACGAAGAGGACGTCAAACCCAGCGGACCATAATAAAGGTCAGAGTGATTTTGTCTCTAGCAAGTTGTTCAGCACATAAAGATAATTGGCAACGCCTTTCTTCGCGCAGCACGAATAGCCACTTGCGCGCAGAAGTTCATCCACTTGCCGCACGTCGGAGGTCGACCTGGCCGAGGGAAACCCTAAGCCGTCATATTCTACCAGGATCTGTTTAGGCCGCAGCCCGTCCTTTAATATCCCAGGCAGCACCTCAATCTCGGCCCCTTCGATGTCAAGCTTCAGAAGCTCGAGTGAAGCGAGACCGAAGCGTTCCATAAGCTCACGAAGCGGCAGCGCCGGCACATCGAGAAAGCCACGCGATAGGTTGCATGCGCCTTTGTTTTGCACGTCGACGATTGAGTGGGAGACATGATCCGGGTTGCTTGGCGGGAAAAAGCGAACGGTTCCGCGCTCGATCCAAATCGCGTTCTCCACCAGTTCGATTTGTTCCCTGCGCAGCTTCGAGAGATCATATGCGTCCGGCGGCTGTGCACCTCCGGCAACGAAGGAACGCCGGGATGGCTCGCCGAGACGAGCGAGGACATCTTTCGCATGCCGAACCGCGCGCGGTGTCGGGTCGACGATCACAACCTTGGCCGCGAAGCGGGAGGCGAAGGCGACATCAAATGTAATATCTTCGCCAACGCCGCAGCAGATTACGGTCGCTCCAGCAAGGCCCGGCACGTCAAGAAAATCCCAACCGCCATAGGGGCTGCCGAGGGTAAGACGCGGAAACGGGGCCGGCTCGATAAGGATGCCTGGGTCGAAATAGGCCAAGCGGATCTTGTGCCAGGCTGCTGCAGCGCTCGCGCCGAAACCATCCGCTTGAACCTTTCGCACGATGCGATTGAGCATTATTGTTCCCTCAACAAAACTCTGTAAATCTCGAAATAAACACCCTGTGGCGTTCACAGGCCATGACAAGCGTGCCGCCCATATATGTATGTCGGATTACCTCTTGGCAGATGACGTAAAGTCGATTCAGGTCGATTCCGAATGCTGCTCAAGGTAGTCAATCAAAGGCTGTGAGCAGCGTCGCCATTCATACTCCAGCGCATTGGCGCGCGCCGCTTTGGAGCAATCCGTCCAAGTCGCACGATCGTAAAGCAATGTACGCAACGCGCGAGCCGCACCAGGAACATCACGCGGCTCAACCAGCAAGCCCCCTGCACCGACGATATGTGGCGGTGCGCAACAATTGGCAACAACGACTGGAGTACCTCTCAACTGCGCCTCAACGGCGGGAATGCCAAAGGACTCACTCAGACTTAATGAACAATAGACCTTGGCGTCGCTCAGCAGGGCCTTAAGTCGGGCATCATCAACGAAACCCAGCAACTCAACTTTTCCCGTCAAACCCAATTGCGTGATGCGCTGTGCGACAGCTTCTCCATACGTCGGATCGGCGATCGATCCGACTACTGCCAAGGTCAATCTGGGATCGTCTGCAGCAAGGATTGAAAACGCGTCGATTAAGTCCATAAGCCTTTTGTGCGGGGTCACTGCGGAGACGAACAGAACCTGATGCCGCCGATGCGAGTACGAATGACTCCTGCCATCACTAGCTTCCGCTGGCGGGTCACCCCGGAATACACCCTGATACAACAAGCCCCGATTTGCTCCAGATGGAGCCGCGCCAGCGATTCGTAGAGATCCTTCATGTATGGAGAATTAAAGAATATAGCGTGTTCGCTCTTCGCCGTCGCCTGGAAAAGTAAACGCAAAATATAGTTCTTGAATCGATCGCTTGTAGTATAATGCAGCTCAGTCAATGCAGGATATGGATTTTGAGCAAGAACGATCTGATGCATGCCCAGGCCAGGTATGGCATACCCCGATGGCTGAAACAATCTATTGATGCCGTGCGCGCGTGCCATTCGTTTGAGCAAAGTTCTCTCACATAGCAACCGCTGTGATGTAGATTGCGAAATCCCTTCAACCAGAATTGTCTCGCACTCGTCGCCGAATTCGGCATGAAACTTCGGCGCATTAGCGTCGTGGCAGAGCAAGCTAGCGCGAAGGCCCTGCAAGCCGGCCTCAAGTACCGATCGCATGTGCCCGGTCAGAACAACAAAGCCAGAGTGGTTGTTTACCGAAAGCGCATTGAACGTGATGTGGGTTTGGTTGCGTGTTCCCATCACGACTTGCCGCGGTGAGCATTTCGGTCGCACGAATGGAGGCTTGTTGGTGTGGCCGCACTCAGCGCCTCCACCATGGCACAGAACCGGCGGGCCATATCCTCGGCGTTGAACGAGCGGGTCGTGGTTTCGATTGCAGCGGCGGACATGCGGACAAGCGCAGCGGGATCACCGAGCGTCGTGGCAATCGTTGCGGCCAGTGCCGGCGCGCTGCCTTGTTCGAAAGTCAAACCATTGACGCCCGGAGCATGCGCCGCGATCTCCGGCATGTGCCCCCAGCGCGCATTGTGCACGATCCCCGGCAGACCGTAAGCGAGCCCATGGATCAGGCTCAAGCCGACGCCGCCCGGATAGACGAAGGCTTTGCATTGATTGGCGATCGCCGCGATCCGGTCCTCGTCGGTGCTCCCGCCGTGCCAAACGACGCGATCGCCGAGGCCGAGATCATTGCCGAGCGCCACCAGCCGGAACTGTTCCTCGCCGCCGCCGATGATATCGAGAGTTGCGTGCGACGCCTCCGGCCGCGCCAGCGCTCTAAGCAGCAGCTCGATCTCCGCCTTGTCGGTCAACCGCCCAATGAACAACAGATCACGCGGTCGTTGGGCTGCAACGTAGGCCACTCTCAGTGCGCAGATGCGGCCAGTTTCGATGCCGTTGTTCAGAGCGAACAGTGCCTGCCTCGCGCTTGACCCCCTAAACGTACGGTGTTCGTTGATCTCGCGATCGGTGTAAAACAGCGCTGCATCCGCAGACCGCATGAGCATCAGCCGCATGAGCGTGGACCAGTCCCTACTCGTTGACGAGCGGAAATGGCCCCACCACACGCTTTGCGCCCCCACTAGACGGGCCTTTACAATCAACGCCAGATTGGAAAGGCAGCGCGGGTTGCCAAAGACCACGACAACATCGCCACGCCCGACCGGAACCGAGGTTGCACCCACTTGCCACTCGAGCCCCGGCGCAACCGGCCGAATCGGACCGAGTGGACGCTCCCATTCCGGGCGCTCGGACCGGCTCGTCAGTACACCCATTTGAAGCGCCGAAGCATAGACCGCAAAGCCCTTGCCGAGTTGGGCAGATAGCCGGTCGAAAAAGCCGAGCCGGAAGCTCGGCACCGTTGGCTGTATAATCGTCACGTTTGGCATGTCGGGGCCGGCTTGCTCGCCGAGTTCTTCCTAACCGCGCCTATTCCATGGGGGTGCATACCAGCAGGGACGGAGAGTTGTATGGTCCTTCGACGCCTCAGGCCGAGCGCAACTACACAGGCCGACGCAATCCACAACGCCGTCGCCCCCCAAATCCCTCCACTGAACTGCTGCTGGATGAAGGACGACAACAGAACCGACGCTGTGAACCGCTCGACGAGCGACGCATCGGAATTGGAAAGCAGGAACACGGTGCTTCGAAATACGATTACCAGGTGAACGATCAAAAACAGCGTTCCCAAGATGCCAACAGACATTAACGATTCCAGAAAGAGATTATGAGGATAGACCCCATAGATCTCCTCATACACCTTGTTGCCCATCAGGGGGCTGTCAACAAACTGCCTCCAGGCATCCGTCCATTGACCTGCCCGCCCCACACCCTCCTGGAATTCCTGGCCAATCGCGCTTTGATTGTCCTGCGTATAGAACCGCTCGACTGCAAACTCAAAGATATCGACATCAAAATAGGCCGAGGCCGCCGCGAGTGCGATTACCAGCATACCCACAGCCAGGAGAAGGTGCCCTTTGTAGCGAGATGAAGAAAAAATGGCGTAAACAAGCAGGGTTCCAGTAAATGAGAGCAATGGCCCCCGCGACCGAGTGACCAGAGCGAGACTGACAAGGCTAGTAACGGCGGTCCATTTAATCAAGCGCATCAACGCCGTCCTAGGGGCATGTATGATTAGCAACAGAGCGTAGCTGAACGCCGTATTCGCCAATGAGATCGCGTTAACTTTTGCAATCATTGCTTCGTTGGTTCGGGCAATCACCATTGAGAGGATCGTGTCAAGATTAAGTGACAGACCGACAAAGAAAACCACGATCATGACAATATGTGCATGCAAGAACGAGCCATCGCTTATTCGAGTAATCATTCGCGCAAGAATAATAGCTGGTAAAACTGCCGAGCCGAAAAGGAACCCATAAGCAATTTCTGGCGTAACATAGACCGGGAGTTCCCGCACAAAATAATTCTCAAACAACCGCGCAGCATAGAAACCGAGGAATATGTACATCGGAGCGAGCAATGCTGACAGGCCGGGAACTGGTCGCAAGTGAAACCAGCCGACCAGCACAACACCCATCAGTAGGGTAACTGCTCGAAGAATAACGCTGCCGGTAGAGCTTTCAGGAGATACGTGCTCCAGTATCGGACCGAAGGTATTGTAGCCGAACAGCGCCAGCGGAAAGTACAGCGCTAGTACAAGGGACGCGATCGTAGTGTTGACGGGGGGGCGCAATCGTCTCAACTCTACTGACGGCGTTGGAGAGAACAATGCTCGGGACCTAATTCGATGGATAAGGATATTGCTGGGTCAAAATGCGCTGTTGCGCAACCGAATGGCAAGCGACCGCAAACCCAATTGACGAGCAAGCTTGCGCAAGCTCACTCGCAATCGATCCGACAATCGCTGGGGTGGTGCCGTACACCCGTCGTAGTACTTCTCGAACACGATGAATTCCCACAGTTTTGCAGCGTGTGCGAGGTCCGCCTCGCGCGCTTCGGCGGGATCGCCGACTACTGAGTATCCATTATGCTCCCATGCCCCACGCGAGAACGTCCAGTCGTTGGGAAATCGATTTGCCACATAAGTGCCGAGCGTCTCATATTCGCTGAATTCCGATTGATCCCGCTGGGGCAGAGCCCTCATAACCGCGCCGATCCAATCTTGACCGGCACGGGTCTCGATTTCGCGGCACAGCTCATCAATCCAGCTTCTTCTCGCGGGCATTGTCATGGCCATAAACGAAAATGGTGAGGAGCATTTCATCGCGAGCAAATTCTCAATGGTAGCATAGTACGGTCGGTGTATTCCTGTCCCCCGAAAGAATGTCAGCTGACGTTGAAGCATATAGCAAATGGGCTTTAGCGGCATCGCGTCAGCATCCCAAATGACATTCACATCGTCCGTGCGCCCCTGCCGCAAAGCGTTCAGCTTGGCAAATTGCTGCATGTACCATCCGGCTCGCCTCTTGAACTGATCCGGCAACGCGTCGGCGATGCTCGATCTGCTATGTCTTCCGAGAAAATCTTCCTGCGCCAGCACATCGAAACGAGATGAGGTTTGCGCACGGAAGACATCCACCTCGTCTTTTGGCACCAGGAGTTGGTATTGCGCTGCATTGATATGGCGGAGAATATGAGGATGGGTGAGCTTCCATATCTCCAGATCGCGGGAATATGAAACTGAAACGAGGAGATCGACGCTCGACATCTCAGGCCCTTCCGACTTTGGCCGAACGAGTACGCCAATCAGGTAGCTCTGCTACCCGCCTCGCCGGGATGTCTTGCCTAGCCTTCAATATGCGGCTGAGAGACAACACTGCTGGCCCGATAGCGCAGATCAGATAAGTTGCTGCCGCGCCGACGGCTGCGCCTGCCACACCCATTTGATGAATGAGTGCCGCAGACAGGGGAACAATAGCGATGATCACAGCCAAATTGATGGCCATGATCAACCGCCTGGCATCAAGACTGACTAGCAATACAGACAGCACCCCCCAAGCGACAGTGGTCAAGGCGTAGGGAATTATCGACGCGACCAGTATCGGCGCAAGGTGAATATCGGCACCGATCCAAAGCCGGAGGATCTGCCAATTCCAGAGCGCAAGAATAACCGTGGCGACCAGCGTCAGGGCGAGCGCCAGCGTTTTAGTTTTCCAGAAGCTCGACTTGACCCAATCGAACTCGCCACGCGCTGCTGCGGCAGCATAGGTTGGCCACTGAGCGTAGACGACGAAGTTCACGAACACCCATGGCAGCATGAAAAGACGCGAGAGCATTGCGTACGTTCCAGCCTCCTCCACCCGAACCAGCTTGGCGATGAGAATGGGGCCTGCCTGAAGGCTCAATGCGCTGGCCAGCGCCATTAGGAGCAAGGCGAATCCGCCGCCGAGGAGCTCCGATGCCCGAGCATACGAGAACTCCCCCCATGACGGGAGCAAATGGGGCATGCGATAGAAGAACCATGACGAGCCGAAGGCTCTTACCAGAAGTGGCACGAACACTCCGGCAGCGACCAGCCAGATCATACCAGCGTCTAGTCGAACGGCGACCAAAAAGGCCGGAAGAACCATTGACTCTGCGACCGTATCCCAAACCTTGGCCGCTGGGATCTGCTCGAGGCCCGTACGTAGACGGAATGCGATATTGACTAGCCCGCCTAGTGCAACGCCCGATATGAGGATGATGGCAATAGTCCGTGCCTCGCCAGCGATATCATCGCTGTGCAGGTTGAGTACCCACTTCCAGGGTACGGCGTTGGCGATCACGACCCCGGCCAGAATGATAACCACAGCAAGAGATGAGAAAATCGCAAACGCGGAACCGACTAGCGCACGCAGTTCCAGATTGCCCGCCGTTGCGCGGGATCGGGCTGTCGCTGTTATCAGGGCATTGGATACGCCGCCATCGGCTAGCGACAGGACAATCATGACGCTCGAGGCGGTCACCATCCAAACGCCGTAACGCTCGGGGCCAAGGTAGTTGAACGCTACAGGTACCGTCGCAAATGTCACAAGCAGGGTAACGAGACGCGAGATCAGAAACGCGATGCTGCCCTTTGCAATTGTACGTGCGCGCGCGGACAACCAGTCCAAAGTCAGCGCGGACGGGCGAGGCGCCATGAGCTTTCCATTTTTCTCAAATCTGAAGCCGCGGCGTACCCAAGTGGCGCGCGTGGAGATTGGCATTTATGTGACGGAGCTCCCATACTACAGGCTTGGTCACCAGGGGATTGGAAAGAAGCCTTATTTATCAAGCCGCGAGCGACATTCAATGAATGAGGTCAAGCCCAGGTCGCAAAGGAAGTGATTTTGCGACATCAAAGCGCCGGTCCCACACCGCGAAGGCGTTCCCCAGAAACACCGCCCACATCGAAAACGTCGAACGGGAGGTCACGATTATTCTGGCTTGGGCCATGCGCAGCATGGCCGCGAGAGCCGACCTGCTCTCATCGATCTCTACGAAGGGCGTTTTCAACTCCGCGCGGGCCGCTACGGGGTCGTCCGTGAACAAGATTATGCGCGGGGAAAGAATACCGAGCTCCCGCCGTGCATGCTCAAGAGCGCTACGATACCAATCCCCCTCCTGACGCACACTGTATGTCGGTCGATCTGCGGCTCCGGCGATGAAGTCACAAAGTCGCAGATGAATAGCGATATCGTAGTCGGCAGGAGCCGGTGCCTGCCTGGTATTACACGCTAGCCATTCGGCAACAACGAACCTCTCTCCAGCTAGATCATGAAAGTAGCGCCCAAATCCGGAGTAGATCACCGCGACGCGGCGCTGGCTGCCATCGAAAGACGTCTCATCCAAGCGATCGACGCGGTGAGCCTTCGCCCAATCACGCCAGTCCGCGATGGTCCTTTGCCGCAATATATCGCCGTAGATTCGCAGGTCACGTTCGCGTCGCAGAAGCGGCCCAAGCTTCAACTGTCGCATCGTCGGGTAGACAAACGAGCCGCCATGCGTTTTCTGCCCAATCAGCGCTCGGCCGATGGGAAACAACAGATTCCCGAGCCCCGGACCAGCAGAGCGAATAAAGCCTAGGTCCACCGCGCTGAGGCTTGGAAGATGCCAGACATCATCGGACCGAACAACATCACCCGTGCCCGAACTAGCCCCAGCTCGACCCAGCATTAGCGCGGGGCCCGGCGGCCGCGAACCACCAGGAACTGATCATACTGCACAATCAAACGCCAAGCCGGGTCTTCGAACGTTTCCTCCAGCTTGCGCATCACCTCTGACTTCCGTGGCCAGCCCGGTTCGACGCCAAAAAGGCGGAAATCATCAACGACCACTGCTCCGATATTGGCGAGGTCTTCACGAAGCAGGTCGAGTTCCTTCAGCACCGGCTCGGGTTCATTGCCCTGTCCCGTTGTGCCACCACTAAAGTGACCATCGAGAAAGATGAGCATATTGTCATTGCTGGCTGCGATCTTTGGCAACAGCTCGGCACCGTCGCCCAACAGCAACTCGATATTCTTACGACTCGCGCAATGGCCCTTGGCAATCGCGTGGAGCGCTGGATCGATCTCGATCGTTATCACTCGAGGGAAAAGATATGAAAGACGACGAGCGGTTACGCCTCGATAGGAACCCACCTCGACCACCGTCGTGACGCCGGTAAGATCGCGGCAGAGTTTGATGTTGTGCAGCTTCGTTAGCGAGTGGGGGACAAAAGGGCGATTTCGGAGCTTGGCGACGACATCAAGAACATACCCGCCGATTGGCTCGACAAAGCTGGTGGGATCGTTCATCGCTTCCAACTATCCTTACGGTGTGGCAAACAGCTAACTAGCTGAGCTGATTCACCACCTCTCGGAGGCGTCGCTCGACGAAATAGCTGCCGGCTCATGCTCGGTGGCGTTTTATGGACTACGAAAGGTGGGCTGTGACAATAAAAAACGACTGTGCGTAATATGATCACCCGGAACCCAACGGAATTGCTGTTTCGCAGCTGTGCGGTTATTTAAAAGATGTTTTTACGCCGATCAAATACTCTAAAGGGGGGACAAGCAGTAACAGTTTATAATTTAGTATGACTTTAACTTCCAATTTCTTAGAGCTACCGCACTCCGGGTGATAAATCAGCCCAAAGCAATGCTGCTAGTTAAAATGCGAGCCTTTCACTCAGCTCAATATCGTGATCAATGCAGCGTTTGATGTCTCTGAAAAATCGGTGGATCACGCCTGATTATGACGACACCACTGCAACTCTACTGAGGAGTTGATGCTTGCAAACTTAATATTAACCTCAATGACTCGTTTTGGACCAGGCTAACTGCAAAATTCAGTGAATTCGTAATTGCACGTCATGTGGCTCGTGGGAACTGCCGCAGCGCGCAGAGTAGTACTAATCACCCATCTCACCCCAATCAAGAGCAAATGCCACCGAGTCCACCACGTTTCCTCAGTTGTGTAGGAGTGTGGCATCGAGCCAATCCGAGCCTTTCAATGGCGCCGAGCGACGACGGTCAATGGCAATTCTCAATGATCGATAGGGTAAAATAAGTCGCCGATGACGCACGAGATGATGAGCTTAAAAATATGATTAACCCGCGCTGCGGAAGAAAATCAGCCTCGCCGTCGAGTTCCCTCGCCGAGAAGGCGTCCGATGAACAGCAGCAGGATGAGCTCTGCCACAAAAATTGCCGTCGTATGATCGAATGCCATCGGTTTACCGCACCTGCGCCAGCGAATCGGTGAACTAGACGACACCACGGGGACGCAGACAAGTAACCAGACAAAGGTTCAAAATGCCGCTGCCGGGGCACTCGAACAAACTGGAGAGAACGAGGCGCAGCAAATCCTCGAAAAGTTCGAGGATTGTTGACCATGAAAGCCGATTTCCCTGACGTCGGCTTCGGGGCGCGCGCAGTCTTCAGCCGATGCGAACAGCTCGTCGCTCCTCGAGGGAAAGCGGTCTTGGCTGCGTGAGCACACCAAGGCCGTTCGCGCCTGAGGCTGTGTGAAAACGCCAAATCATGGCAGCGTGGGATCTTCCATCGAGGAGGGTTTCATGCATCGCTTTGTCCAGGGCGAGGACCGCGCTCAGACTTCTCTTCTGCCAGCCTCTTTGGAGGATTATGTCGATGCGGACAATCAGGCGCGGATCATAGAGGCATTCGTCGAAGCGCTGGATCTTGGCGCGCTCGGCTTTGCGATCGTGCCAGCTGCAACCGGTCGGCCGAGCTATCATCCCGCAACGCTGCTGAAACTCTACATCTACGGCTATCTCAACCGCATCCAATCGAGCCGGCGGCTGGAACGCGAATGCCAGCGCAATGTCGAGCTGATGTGGCTGACCGGGCGCCTTGCGCCGGACTTCAAAACCATCGCCGATTTCCGGCGCGACAATGGCGCTGCGATCTGTGCGGCCTGCGCGCAGTTCATCGTCATCTGCCGCAATCTTGGCCTGTTCACGCGGCCGATTGCGGCCATCGACGGCAGTAAATTCAAGGGTGTGAACGCCCGCGACAAGAATTTCACGCGGGGCAAGGTGAAGACGCGCCTGGCTCACCTCAGCGAAACGATTGCGCGTTATCTGACCGCGCTCGATGCTGCGGATCGCCAGGAAAGCATGGGGGTGGAATCCGGCAGCAAGCGTTTGCGCGAGAAACTGGTCCAGCTGAAAGCGCAGATGCAAAAGCTCAAGGCCTTGGAAGCCGCCGTCGACGCCGCGCCCGACAAACAGGTTTCGCTCACCGATCCTGACACGCGGCTCATGGTGATCGGCGATCGCCTGACCGGTGTCGTCGGCTACAATGTGCAGACCGCCGTCGACACCGAGCATCACCTCATCATTGCCCATGAGGTCACGAACCAGGTCGTCGATCGCGGGCAGTTGCCGAAGATGGCGGCGATGGCCAAGGAGGCCCTCGGTTTCGAGACGATCGAGGCCATTGCCGACGCCGGCTATTATCGCGGCCCCGACCTGCTCTCTTGCCGAGACATTGGCGTGACTGCGCTCACGCCCCGAACGAACACCTCCAACGCCAAAGCCGAGGGACGTTTCGGCAAGGAGGCGTTCGTCTATCTGCCTGAAGAAAACACCTATCGCTGCCCGGCCGGGCAAATCCTCACGCACCGCTACGACAGCACGGAAGGCGATCTCACCATGTCCACTTACTGGTGCACCGCCTGCCCGACCTGTCCGATGAAAAGTCAGTGCACGACGGGAAAGCAGCGCCGCGTCAGACGTTGGGAGCACGAGAGCCTTGTCGAGGCAATGACCTCTCGAATGGAGGCAATCGACGCCATGGCGATCCGGCGTGAGACTGCCGAGCACCCCTTCTCGACCATCAAAGCCTCGATGGGGGCAACCCACTTCCTGTGCAAAGGCTTAAAAGCCGTGCGAACCGAAATGAGCCTGCATGTACTTGCCTATAACCTCCGGCGGATCATGGCGACACTCGGTATTGGGAAGCTGCGCACAGCGCTGGCGGCCTGAGCCAGCGGGTGCAGGCAACTCCTGTCTGCTCGATCCTTGCGTCCCGACGTTTTCACACGGGCTCGCCTCGAAGCAGCCGTATGAGGCACGCTGGCTGCGGGCATTTTTCGATTTTAGGCGGTGCCTCGCTGACCTGAGAACGTTCGTGATGCAGTTAAAAGCGGCGCGCCGGCTGTCTTGTCAGCCAAGGCGATCCACTATGCGGCAGGCCGTTCCCGAACTCTCCCCACGGTCGCATCCAGCGCCGACAGGACCGCATCCGGTGAGGTCTGATGCACCATATGGCCGGCGCCGAGAACGCGGTACAACGTGCTTTGCCTGATGTCGCGGCTTAACCGGGCCGACTGCGCCTCGATATCAATCAGGCGATCATCTTCTCCTGCGATGATAGACACCGGCATCTTCAACGACTTGTAACTGTCGTGGAACACTGATGCGTCCGGGATCATAAGCGCCAATTCCACCGCTGCGGCGCGAAGCTGAGAAGGCCGGACCGCCAATTCCTTGGGGAAGCCGTCGCGGAACTTCCGTGGAACTTCAGCTGGACCGAATATCTTGCGCATCAGCAGCGGCCAGACCGCCCGGGTGAGGAGCGGCGAAATCGTATAACGAAGGAGATCGCCAATCACCGGCACCGCCGGCAGCGATAGCAAGAAGACATCGGCGCGCAGCGAGGGATAGTAATAGCCGGAGGCCAGCACCAAGCCGCGCACGCTCTCTGGGTGTTTCAATGCGAGCGCGATGGCGACCTGAGTGCCCCAGGAGTGCCCCAGGACGATCGCTCGGGAGACGCCAATGCGCCGCAGTGCTTCATGGATCAGCTCGGCCTGAGCTTGTGGGGTCCACATTTTGTCGCGCGGACGGTCGCTATGGCCGAAGCCGGGCCGATCGATGGCGATGACGCGATATCGCTTTGCGGCCATATCCATCAAACCACTCGAGGCGAAATCTTGGATCATGCTGCCGTTGCCGTGCAGCAAGACCAGCGCATCGCCGTCACCGCGCTCGACATAGTGGAGACGCACGCCCTCTATATCGATAAATTCCCCGGCTGGGGGATTGTCCCGCTCCGCCTTTTTTGCAAGATAGCGGTTCAGCACGGCCGTTGCTGCGAGCGCGCCGGCGACGGCTGCAACTACGATTTTTCCCGATCGCGCTTGCGGCAATAGCCGCCTCCACGGAAGCGATCGCCTGCACGCCTGAAGGCGCGGCCCAGCGGGCGCTGCTGAACATGACGCTGCTGCGTGCTCGGCGCCTCGCGGCACACTTGACCAACGACACTGCGGCAAAGCTTGCCGTTATCCGCGACAGTCAGTCCATCTTATCGGTGGTGGCAGACCGGGCCTTGCAGCCCGGCGGCGGTGCGCCGTTGATGGATCAAGTCATTTCGGCGCGCCGCAATCTGGTAGAGGACGCACTCGGCGTGAGCGATGCGGCGCTCGCCGTCGAACTGATCGAGGCAAGCAAGGCGCTCGGCTTGCGCCGCGACGCCAACCGCGCCCAACACTTGCCCGATGGCTTGAGCGAAGCGGAGGCGACCGAATATCGATCATGTGCTGATCGCCTTCGTGCGGTGAACATCTTCCTGTCAACGCATGCCGAGCTGCCCAAAGGCGTCCGGCGGACCGATATGGCCTCGGAGGCTGCAGCCATAGCAGCAAAATTGCGGAGTTTTGAGGCGAGAGATCAGGCTTTCTCGGCGCACATGCTGGACTGGCGTTCCATTCGCGCCATTGCCAGGCAGGCTGATGCAGCGCTTGTCTATCTGTTCGCGGCTGTCGACGGGGCCGGCGCGGCCATTGTGATTCATGGAGCCAGCCCAGATGGTGGTCGGGCCCCGGATGACGTCATTCCCCTTGAGGCATTGAACGAGCACGTGTTGTTTACGCGCCTGCAGCGCGGGCTGGACCTCACTCTCGATCGGATGACGGCGCTGATGGATACCGCCGTCCAAGCAGCCGCTGCGGAGCTTGGCTGGGCTGGCGCTTACAAAGCGTACCGAATGACGGATCTGCCTGCCACAGCGCGGCGGACGGCCTTCTCCGTGTGGCTGCGCAAGATCAACGAGACTTCTGCATCGGCTCAATTCTACCTGCATGGTGCGTATTGCGACGCGTCTTGAAGTCCTATCCGCAAGACGGTGCGTTTTTATTGCGGACGCCCGCCTGGCAGCTATCCCTTTGCACGCCGCGAAGTCCTTGCGCCTGGCCGGCCTTGCCGGGGTAAGTTATTCTCCCTCGGCCGCGCTGCTGTCAGCAGCGCGACGGCCACACGCTGGCACCCCGCGTGTGGCCGTCGCGATGATCGCCAATCCGGACGGCTCCTTGCCCTTCGCCGATGCCGAAGCCTGCGGGTTGCGTGGCATCGTCGAAAGGGTCGGCGGAACCCTTGAACTGGGCTCCGGTCTCAAGTGGCTGCAGGACGCCATTCAGGACGCAGATCATATCGTCCTGTCAACTCACGCCGTATTCAACCCAGCCGATCCATATGCGTCGCGATTTGTCCTCGACGCGGGGAAAGGCGGTTTGACCCTGGCCGCCCTGCTCGCCGGCGCGCTGCCCCTCGCGCGTGGCGCCTCTATCTACGCGAACGCATGCGAAACAGCCATGATCGAAGCTCGCCTCGCCGCGGACGAACATCTGGGCTTCCCCGGTGCTTTTCTGCTCGCAGGAGCGCGTTTCGTCCTGGCAAGCTTATGGCAGGTCGAAGATGTCTCCGCCGCGATATTCAGTTTAGAGATGATGAGGCGACCCGCAGCCGGAGAATGCGCGCCGGAGGCAGCCATTGCTGCTATGGAATTTGTGCGCACGCTACAAAAGGCAGATGCAATTCAGCTTTTGGAAACGATTAAAGCTGACGCGGCCAGAGCAGATCTCGCTAGCGTGATCGAAACTGCCGTTCGGCATCTCCGCAATGGCCCTGAGACTCCGTTTGAGCATCCAATCTACTGGGCGTGTTTTGCGGCAAATGGAATTTAGTCTCCGAGATAGCAGCCGGAGTAAATGGTTCCGCAAGAAGGGGCGAACAGATCGCCGGCCGGAATAGTCCAACCTCGGCCTATCGCCCATTTGTCTGCTTTCGCGGCAATCCTGCCGGTCGGGATCGAAGATCGCCGGCTTGTAATCCGGCCTGAAGCCGGCACCGGCGCGAGTCGGCTTCCCCTCCGGCAAGAGACTATGGCGGAAAGCCCGTTTCAGGCTCCGACGCACCGCTGGTTCGACAAGCCCGGCTCCTCGGCGGGACGCGATGGATACCCGACTATGGTGAAGGCCGTCTCATCCGCACACCCGGCTGATCACTGTTCGTGAATTCAACGCCAGCCATTTCGAACGCGCCTATGATGGCAGCCATGTTTGCACAATTCGGTATATGCCGGCCGCTTTCGAAATCCTTGACCGTAGATCGATCAATGCCAGCGCGGGTGGCGAGCACCGTCTGGCTCCAATTGAGAAAACCGCGCGCCGCTCGACATTGGTCTTTTGAGATCATTGCCGATGACTACGGGAGACGAAATTTCTTGTCCACCAATATGGTTGACAACTAGGTCGAGTTCACCCATTTTGGTTGAGTTCGAGACGAACGCAGCCCAGCGGGAAGGTAGAAGCTCCCGCGCTGGGCCTAACCACAACTCACTTCGTAGGAGTAAATCATGGCTGAGAACGAGAATACCCCGCCGAATGGCGAGGGCAATATGCGCGTGGAAACGGTCACGCTGATCTATGAAATCCAGATCCTGTTCGAGACCGTCGTGATGGCGCTGGAGAAGTCTTAAGGCTCTGCCTGAGGCGAAGTCGATCTCCGAGCAGCTTGGGGTCGTCCAAAAGCTCGCCTCCCAGGCAGGCGAAGCACTGGGAACCTTGGGCAACGTCATCCAACGCGTTTTCCAGCCCCGTCCAGCGAATTGAGGCAATCCCCAAGACTTGGCGGCGTTTGCCGCCAAGTCCACAGACCTGCCGTCACGCAGGACGGCTCTTGGCCGCAATATGCGCGACGCCACAAATCCATCATGCGCGTCCTGGAAGGCCGCGGCTCCGATCGAGAGACCAACGGACCCGATTTGGCGTCGCAATGCCTATAACAGCGCGGCCGCTGAATGGCTCCAGCGATGGCCGCCATGGCGCAAGCGTAAACGTATCCTCCCGGCGAATGATTGCCAGCCGCCCGGTTGGCGTTGAGACCGAGCTCTCGTAAATGCCGGAGATCCGTGCTCCAGGTTCCAGCGGACGATAGGCTGCCCTGAGCTCTCGGGACAGCGCATTGGCCAGACGCTGGGTTTCGCGCTGGCGCAAGGCTCCCATCAATTGCGGCTTGATCTCAAGCTCACCTGTCGAGGTTCGGTGGGCGAGCCCTTTGCCAGCCAGCCATTCGGCGCGGACGGCGAGGGCTTTTTTCAGCTCGAGCTGCGAATCCGCGGGCATGGTCGCCCAGGCTTGGGCGCTTCAAGAGCGCCTGATCCAGCCAGGTCGGACCGTCATAAGCAGGAAGCTTATTGAGCTCGACCGTCGACAGGACTTCAAGGCGCGGCGTTCCGGTCGGCTTGCCGTTCAGCCCGTTGCCGGTGAGCGCGACAATCATGCCGCGCGACGGCACTTCGGAGGGCGCGAGCCGGCCGAGTTCGGCATAGTGGGCGCGACCATCGAGGGCGTCGATCACCACCCAGCTGCGATCGGTGATTTCATCGACCATGCCCACGCCGGCGACTTTGCCGATGACCGGCGCCTTGCGTGTGCCGCGCTCGAAGACGGCAAGGTCGGCGGCGCCGCGTTCGATGCCGGCCTCGCGCAGTGCGCGCCTGCATCATCTTGAAGGTGTCGGCCCGCTCACCGAGCGCGCGCAGCTTCGGCTCAAGCGCCGGATCAAGACGCCAGACACCGGGCTGGAGCTCGGAAGCAAGGCCAAGCCGGCCGAGCATCTGCAGGCGACCAATTTGCAGGCTGTGCTGCTGCGGGTCGGAGGCATGCGCGGCTGCGACAGTGAGAATGCCATCCACCGCCCGTCCGACGATCTTACGGTCAAGACGCGTCAAGCGCTCCTGGTCGACTTCCTTGGTCAATTTCCGCAGGCGCTCGATTTCGGTCTCCGGACCGAGTTCGAGGGTAACCAGTGCCTGGGCACGCGCACGGATACCGTAGGCAATATAGTCGCGCGCCATCACCAGCTCCCGGCCGTCTCTGTTGCGGCCCCGGATCACGAGATGGGTGTGGGGATGCCCGGTATTGAAGTGATCGACGGCAACCCAATCGAGACGGGCATCGAGATCATGCTCCATCTGCGCAACCAGATCGCAGATGAACGGCTTCAGATCGGTGATGCGATCACTATCCTCAGGAGCGATGATGAAGCGGAATTGGTGCGGGTCGTTCTCGGAGCGCTGAAGGAATGCCGCCGCGTCGGCAGGGTCATCGCCAGCCGTGTAGAGCTGTCCGGCCTCGCCGTCGCGGGTGACGCCATCGCGCAGGATGTAATGGAGATGCGCACGAGCGGTTCCGAGATCGCCGGCTTTGATGACCGCATAGCGCGCCTTGACGATGACACGGCGGCCGCCCGGAGCGATCAGTCCGTTGGCGGCGCGCAGGCCGGTGCCTGTTCCGCGGCGTATGCTGCCCGGCTTGAGGTGGCCGTATTGGCGCAAGGCGCGTGCGCCGGTGCGCCCGGCAATGCGAAGCGCCTTGGTGCTGTGGCTTTGCAGACGGCCTCGGCCGGCATCGCCAATCCGGCCGAGCTTGAGTTCCAGATCATCGTCCGCCATTGGTGCAGCTCCATTGCCGGTGAATGGCACTGAGGTGACCCCAGGCGCCAAGACGTCAAGATGGAGTCGCGATAGGCGTTTGATTCCAGGTGACATTCAGCAACGATCACGCTGCCATGCTGCATATGGAGTCGCGCCAAGTCTTGAATTCTCAAGGACTTTCCGCCGGCTCGGCGCTCTGTCTTTATCTTGATTTCCCCGCCAGCCCGATTTGCATTCAAAATCCTCGTCAATCGGTTGCGTTCGGCTATGCTTGTTCAGTCGGTGCGTCGCAGCCGGAACGCAATGGCTCAGCGTGGATTTGTGTTTTTGCCGGGCGACGGTTCTTGCTGTTCTGACGATTTGAGGATGTCATGCAATTCGTCGAGGAGATCGGAGGGGCGGATCTGCAGCGCGACGGCGATGTCGATAAATTCGATGACGCTCAAACGCCGCTCCCCGCCCTCATATTTGGCGACGAAGGATTGCGGCTTGTCCAGACGCTTCGCCAGCTCGGCCTGGGTCAGGTCATGCTCGGTGCGCCGCCTGAGAAGCAGCTTGCGCAGCTCGAGCTGTCGCGGCGAGCGCAAGGTGTCGCGCATGAAAGAGGCCAGCCTGGATGTGAAGCGGCCTCAGGAAATAATCCCGTTTCCGGATTATCCCATTTTAGGATAATCCGGAAACGGGCAACGTGATGCGCGCCACCAGCCGGTCGGCGCGAACGGAGGAAGCGCATGGGCAGGGCAATGACGCTATGCGCCTATATTGAGCGCGCAGAGGCGACGGATGGTTCGGATGGATATGTTGCCGGGCTGAAGAGTGCCGATGGCGGGGAGGTCTGGCTCCGGCTCCTGCTTCCGGCCGAGTCTGTTGAGTGCGCGGTACTGAGAAGCGCCCGTCTCTCGGTCATGCTGTCACCCAGCGGCCGGCTTGTCCTCGATGCCGAGGGGCTGAGCGAGGAAGCCCTTGAGGCCGCCGGTGCGGATGCGCCTTTGCAGGATCTGACCCTGGAGAAGCTGGTGCGCCTGTGCCTGGAGCCAGCACTCCTGAAGGGCGAAGACAATCTGCCGAAGGACCTCGATGCGCTGCATGATCAATTGCAGCGGGCTCTCCAACTTGTCGATGAGACCCGCAGTGGGCTGAGCCAGCCATCGCGATCCTGATCCCACAGCAAGTGCGCGAAGCCGAGGTTCGACGATGCTCCAGGCTGCCTCCGCGAGAAGGCGCAATATTGGCATCAGCAGGTAGGTTGATGCCGCGTGTGTCACCCGCTCATTGCGGTGCGCCTGCCGGGCTCCGCGCAACGCAAGCCCTTGTCTTGCTGGTGATTGAGCGCAATTGGACGCTTGCCGAACAGGAGATCATCACGCGAATGGCCTCATGATGTAGAGCCGGCGGCGCAAGAAACCCCCCCCCAAAAATACAAGCCTGCCCCCTCCCCTCTCTAGTGGCTGTTTTACGAAGTCGCTGGCGTAATTCCAGCTCTGACCTGCTGGTCCGGGCTATTGTCGACGCTCTCGCCAAGGCGGAGGGGCCGGAGATGACGTCTCATCCCCACTCGGCGTTTTCGCGCAGTCGGGGGCATATGCCGACAATAAATGCGGGAGACAAAGCCTCCCGCAAGAAGCAGCCCCATCAATGTTCGCTCGGCAGCAGGATGGTGTTGTTGGTGAGGTAGAGCTGGATCCCCGTCGAGCGGGAAGTCCGTATATTCGATCTGCTTACGGAGCACCGGATTGCCGTTGCCATCCTCGCAGGTGAGGACGGCAGTGCGGTCCTTGCGGACCTCAAGCGTCCAGAGCTGAAACGGTTCGCCCGCAACCTCGCGGCTCGCCTTCTGGGCGAGAGCGATTTCGTCGAGGAGCCAGTAGGCGCGCCCTGCTCGGCGACGTATTGGGCGCCTTCGGTATAAAGGATGTGGCGGACGAGGCCGTGGCGATACCAGGTTTCGGAGCCGGAGAACTGGCGCAGATCGGCAGGGGTGAGCGTCTTTTCCATAGGTGACCCTTTCCTGAGCTGTCGGGCCGCCGGGATTGGCGGCGTCGATGCCGGATCGCCTGAGCCCTGCGGATGAGCGGGCGCGTCAACAGGCCAAAGGCCCGAAGCCGTAATGGAGGGTCCCTTCAGGGAGGAGGCCGTTCGGTGTTGACGCGCCTGCGCGCAGGCTCAGAAACGGCATGGAAGAGGCCGCTTCCCGGCGGTCTGGCAGGTCAGGAAAGGTGGCTGGGGAAAGATGCTGCGCCGACTTTATGCGGGCGGTCTGGCGAACGGTATGCGGTGTCGTCATGACGGCAAAGTGCTCCGGCATCCGGACGGGTTCGCTAAAGCGCGCTTGGATACGCCCGTAGGTGCTGATCGAGATGAGTGGCTCATGATAGGCCATTGCTGCGGACGATATTCCATTTCGGTGCATGGAGGCAGTCGGCATAGATCGAACCCGACAATGGGCCCGTAGTGAATGGCGAGCCGGTCCATGCGGAAAGGCTTGGGGCGAGCATCACCGTGATCGCTCCCCTGCGGACCAACGCGCAGCCGGAACCAGGATCAAGATAGTCGCCCCTCGGTTTCGCCCAGCCGAAACAGCGCTTCTATAGAAAGGCAATCCCGCATGGCCGCGAAACTGGTCCGGTTGTCCCCGGAGCATTGGAAGGCCCCGCCTGGACCGTCCGGGCGGGGCATCTGTGGCGGCTCAGTCGCCATTGCGGCGGCTGGGGCGGGACCAGATCAGGCTGTAACCCTCGCCGTCCTCGTCGCCGAAGAGGTTGGCGAAGATCGGGGCATTGAAGCTCGGATCGTCCAGCTTGAGGCCCAGATAGTCCCGACCCTCGTTGGAGCGCTTGGACCAGGCGGCGCCGATCTCGGCGCGGCCGACGAAGACGCGGTGGCTGGGGGCGTTCTCGCCGGTGGCCCGGGTCTCGGGGACGATGCGGACATTCTTGGCCTGCACCGAGAGGGTGACGATTTCGCCGGTGAACTCGTTGTTGCCGGCCTTCTTGAAGGTGCCGATGGTCGCCATGTCAGTTCTCCTTGATCTGAAGCTTCGAGCCCGCACCATTGCGGCCTCGATGGCGATCGGCAGGCCGGAGGCGATCGACGGCGCACCCCGAACTCGGGGCCCCCAAGCGCGCTTGCGCGCTGGGGTGGGGATGGGGCTCGACAGCAAAGGAGGAACTTTCTTGGCTCGCGAGGAATGACGGCGAAGCCGGCAGGGGAAGAAAGTTCTGACGCCGCTGTTGCGCACAGGCGATCAAGGCATCAAGCCGGCCTTCGGCCAGATCAGGCCATTGAAGAGGCCGTTTGGGTGCGCTCGATCGGGGAGGAATCTCGCATGGAGAACCTGGCAAGCCATCGCGACCGCCGCGACGCCGGCACCCCTGTTCAGCGGATCGGATTCGAACCACCGAAAGGCAGGCATGCCGCTCGCTGTAGCCTCGGAATGCCACCACGCGGCGCATCCGCCACGGCTCTTTTTTCGACGGCCAGAGGGCTGACTTGGTTTGAGCGCCTCGGGGCAAGACGTCGGGGGTTTCGAACAGATGGATCAGTGACTGCCCCGTCATCGTCCAGCAAGAACATGGGAAGAGAGTGGCCTGGCGACGCTCGGGGTCCACCCATCCGCTTCAATGGCGTTCAGGCCGTAGCGATGCCCTGACCGGACGGTCCGGGCGCGGCCATTGTGGTCATCTTGACGAACGCTGTGATGCTGACTGCAACCGCGCCGATCACAGAGAAGACGATCTGCCAGGTCTCGGACGGCATGGTGTGCTTCACGATGCCATGCGTCGCGTGAAAGCCCGCGATCGCGGCCGGAGCAACGAAGGCGAGCGCGACGAGGAGCTTCAGCCAGATCGGACGGAGGACGACGAGCAAGAGCTGGCCGATGCTGAGAGTCGCGCCGGCGGCAACGACGCCGATGGCGATGGCGCCGAGGATGCCGGCGCCGGTCTGGTGCGCCCAGACGCCGGCGGTTATGCCGGCAAGCGCCGGCAGCGCGAACACGGCGAGCGTGAAGAGCAGCCAGCAAAGCATGCCCATGGCGGCAAGCGATGCGAGGATGGCGAGGATGATCATGGTGGTGGTCTCCGCGAGAATGGGTCTGACGGTCGCGCCTTCCACCACCACCGCGGCGCGATCGGCAGCATAGCCGAAGTCAGCCCGCTTCGGGAGCGGAAATCGAACCGATCTTTGCCCGCGAAAGCGGTTCGCCTCCGTCAGGAGGCGAAGGGATTGATTTCGGCCATGATCTCGGCATCACCGTCGAACGCGTCGGAGGGGACGACGGAAAGCGTGCCGTCTCCGGCCTTGAAGATGACGATCGGGGCCATCAAGGTGGTGGCGAGGCTGAAGGCGAAGGCTTGAGCGTCATTGAGGGGCGTCGTTCTGGCTCCCGTCGCTTGAGCGGAGGACCATCCGCCGCCAACAGGCGCCCGAGCTGTCGGATTAAGAGCTGCAATCACCGCGTGAGGCGCAGCCGAAGTGGCGGCACGCAAGGCGTTGCCACACGTCAAGCGATCGTTCTGACCGAGCATCATCGCAGAGAAGCGGGGAGGGGGGCTTCGCGACGGGAGCCACCGAGATTCCCTCATGCTCGCGCGGACCTCTCGTCATTCGCTGAAGCGTACGACTGCGGCGCTCATGCGCCGCCGAACCGCCAGACGGGGATGCCGAGCTTCTTCGCCTTGTCGGCAAGATTATCCTGGATGCCGGTGCCGGGAAAGACCATGACGCCGATCGGCAGCACGCGAGCATTTGGTCGTTGCGCTTGAAGGGTGCGGCGCGGCCATGCTTGGTCCAGTCGGGCGCGAAACCGATCTGCGGGACACCCCGGTGATCCGCCCAGCAAGAAGCGATCTTCTCAGCGCCTTTCGGCGATTTGCCGTGCATCAGCACCATGCCTGGATGCTTGGCATGGACCTGGTCGAGCTTGGCCCAGATCAGGCGGTGGTCGTTGAAGTCGAGGCCTCCGGTGAAGGCGACCTTCGGCCCGTGCGGCAGGAGTACCTCCTGCTCGGCACGCTTGCGCGCCATCAAGAAATCGCGGCTGTCGATCATTGCCGCGGTGAGATTACGGTGGCTGACCTTCGATCCGCTGCGTGGCAGCCAGGGTTTGCCGGCGTGACGCGCGTAGTGCTCGCCGGCCTGATCGCGCATCAGCTCCAGCGCATCCTGTCGCTCGATGAGTGTCCTGCCTTCGGCCGTAAGGCGTTCGAGCTCTACGGATTTGACCTCGGAGCCGTCCTGCTGCCTCTGGGACCGGTGCTGCGCTTGCTCGTTGTCATCGAGCTCCCGCGCGATCCGTCCGGCGGCGCGGTGGAAGACGTTGACTGTCGACCAGAGCAGGTCGTCGAGGTCGGGCTCGAGGCGGGTGTCGCCCAGTGTGGCGATCAGGGCATCGAAGATGTCGGCGATCGCTCCCGCGATCGCGTTGCCGTCGGGGAGCGGCCGCGGATCGGGCTCGTCGGCGAAGGGATGGTAGCCGTAGAGCTGAAGCTGGGTCACGACTTCGCCGGTCGGAGAGGATGCATGGTGGGTTCCGTCGTCAAGCTCGCTCATGGGATGCTCCTTCGGCTTGGACCGCAACCACCGGCGGCCTTCATGGCGCCGAAGCCGTCAGGCAGGCCGGACGGGCACCCGGAGCGTAAGCGCAGGGCCGAAGCGAAGCGGAGGACCGCAGGGGCCGGCTATTTTGGCTCGCGATGGAAAGGCCCTCTCCACCCTGTGCTGGGTGGAGAGGGCCGCCGGAAAATAGTCGGCCCTAAGGTTGCCCGGCCGGCCCGTTTGACGGCCGATCGCCCTCTCGAAGGCCGAGGCGCGGTCCTCTGCCGAGGGGAGCATCCGCGCAAGCGGTCGGCGGCGAGCCGCTACTGCATCCCGGTTTCGGCTAAGCTGCCGGCTGCATGAAGCGGCCGACGTCCTGCGGCGCGATCTGGACGCGAATGGTTGCCCGGAGCGCATCGATGCCCAGCATGCGCAGATCCTCGTTGAAGTCCGCGAGTGCTGGCGACAGCACGATCGCCTCGATGCCGGCCTGCGCGGCCCGGCCGATCAGTGTCGCCATGGCGCCGTCGCCGGCCGGATCGTCGTCGCGCGCGAGGTAGAGACGGCGGAGCGTGTCCGGAAGGCGGATGGCGGCGAGGTGAACTGCCGAAAGCGCTGCTGCCATTGGCATGGTCGGCAGGCCGCATCTGAGCGACAGCATGGTCTCGATGCCCTCGCCAGCCGCCATTACCTCGCCTGGCACGCCAAAGCGCACGGCGTGGCCGAGAAGATCGCCCATCGCCCGCCTCGGCGTGTCGATCGGCGCCTTGCCGAGCCGCGCCTCGCTGAAGCCCTCAGGGTCGAGCCAGGTGCGGTGCGCACCGGTGATCCGGCCGCCGAGATCGGTGACGGCGGCGATCATTGCCGGCCAGGTCTCGGTCGGCTCGTGCTCGTCCGGCCGATAGTAGCAGCGCGGATGGAAACGCAGCGCCCCGGTTTCGTGCAACGCGGAGATCCCGCGTCTGTGCAGATAGGCCTCGGCGAGCGTGCCCGCAACCGGTTGTGACATGGCGAACAGCCGCCGCGCTGCCTCCGGCGATCCGGTCGGCGCAGCGGGCTTGCGGGTTCGGCGCTCATTGGGCTCCAGCTCGGCGCGCGGCAAGCCGAGGAAGCGCCATGCCTCCACGGCGACATCCTTGAAGTCGACGAGGCCGCATGCCTCGCGGATCACGTCGAGCAGGTCACCGTGCTCGCCGGTCGCGGCATCGGTCCATTTGCCGGCCGCGCCCTTGCCGGTCTCCGGCCCCTTGAGCCGCACGAACATCGAACGGCCTGGCGTGTTGCGGACGTCGCCGACCAGCCAGTAATGGCCCTGGCGGCGGCCATTGGAAAGGTAGTGCCGGCAGACCGCCTCCGCCTGTTGGCCGAGGCGCTGCGACAATTCGGAAGGCTCGTGACCGGGCATCACACGGCCTCCCGTTCGGAAATGTGCTCGATGGGATAGCGCTCCAGCACCTTGGCGAGGACCGAGCCACCATTCGCATCGGTCGGCACGAACATGCGCAGCTTCCACGAGATGATCTCGTGGAACAGGCCATCGGCGCGGAGCCGGTCGCGCATGGCGTCGGTGAAGCCCGACAGCTCGATGCGATGGGCGCCCATGATCCGCACGCGGCGAAGCTGGAGCCCTTCGGTCAGGTCGAGCACGGTGCTGCCGTCCAGCAGCGCTGCGAAGGCGTTGTCCGAGGTGAGCGTGACGGCGCCGGTGGCAAGCGCGCCCGCGGCCCAGGCCGGGGAGACACGGCGGCCGATGATGCGCTCACCCTCGTCGGTCTGGAGCCGATAGACCCGCGTCAACTCGTTGGGCAAGCGCTTCCAGATCGGGAGCAAGAGGCCGGCGACGTTATGGATTGTCGAATCGGAGAACTCCGGCACCTGCGACACTTCGCGGTTCCAGGTGACTGCGAAAGCATCGCGATCGGCGTCTCGCCAGTGGCTCTCCGCCATCATCTTCAAGGAAGCATGATGGTGCTCCATGGGACGGAGCAACCGCACGCGGCGTTCTATTTCTCCGTCATCGAGCATAATGCTCGGCGCGGTAATTTGCACCGCCGCGCGGCCTGAGCGCTCGTTGACGAGCAGCACGGCGCGAGGATCGCAGAGATGATCCAGCGCCCGGTCGAGCGTTAGCGGCCGATTGCGCTCGCGCTGCGTGATGGTGAGCAGCCGCGTTTCCGCCCCGGTGGCGGGATGAGTGTAGATCGTGCGCCGATCGGTGACGACGAAGCTCTCGGCCTTCAGCGTCTCCAGCCCGGCGTCATAGATTCCGCTGGCGATGGCGCCTTCGATTCTCGCGTTGAGGAGCTGCTCGAAGGCGGTGAACAGCGCGCCTTGCAGGTCGATGGCGAGTGCCAGCAGCCGGTTGAGGAAGGTGGTGATCGGGGGGAGCGCGTCCCTGATGCCGCCCTCATCCATCAAACTGAGGCCGGTTGCCTCCTCGAAGCGCTGCAGCGAGCAGCCATCGACCTTGCCGCGCACGATGAGCAGATAAAGCTGTCGCAGTGCGTCGCGGGCGTACGGGCTTTCCAGATTGTCCTCCGGCCGGAACAGGCCCTGGCCGCCGGTCTGGCGCTGGCCGCGCGTGATCGCACCGAGCGTGTCGAGCCGGCGCGCGATCGTGCTCAGGAAGCGCTTCTCGGCCTTGACGTCGGTCGCGATCGGACGGAATAAGGGCGGCTGCGCCTGATTGGTCCGATTGGTGCGACCGAGCCCCTGGATGGCGGCGTCGGCTTTCCAGCCCGGCTCAAGCAGATAGTGGACACGCAGGCGCTGGTTCCTCGCCGTTAGCTCGGCGTGATAGCTGCGCCCGGTGCCGCCCGCATCGCTGAACACCAGGATTCGCTTCACATCGTCCATGAAAGCGGCGGTCTCGGCGGGGTTCGCCGACGCCGCGCGGTTCTCGACGACAAGGCGCTCGCCTTTCCTGACGATGCGGCGCGAGCGGCCGGTGACCTCGGCCACCATCTCGGTTCCGAAGCGCTGGACAATCTGGTCGAGCGCACCGGACACCGGCGGCAGGCTGGCGAGCTGTTCGATCAGCCGGTCGCGCCGGGTGACCGCTTCACGGCTCTCCACCGGTTGCCCGTCGCGATAGACCGGCCGCGAGGAGAAATTGCCCTCGGAGTCGGTAAAAGGCTCGTAGAGCTGCACCGGGAAGGAGTGCTGGAGATAGGACAGGACGTATTCGCGTGGCGTGATGTCGACGCGCACGTCGTTCCATTCCTCGGTCGGAATCTCGGCAAGGCGCCGCTCCATCAGCGCCTCGCCGGTGGAGACGATCTGCACGACAGCCGCGTGCCCCTCCTCGAGATCGCGCTGGATCGAGCGGATGAGCGTCGGCGTCTTCATCGAAGTGAGCAGATGGCCGAAGAAGCGCTGCTTGGTGCTTTCGAAGGCCGAGCGGGCTGCGGACTTTGCCCGGGCGTTCAACATGCCGGTCTCGCCGGTGATGTTCGCCGCCCGCATGGCCGCGTCGAGATTGTTGTGAATGATCGAAAAGGCGCCGGCATAGGCGTCATAGATGTGTCGTTGAGCGTCGGTGAGCTGGTGGTGGACCAGCTCGTATTCGACGCCGTCATAGGACAGCGAACGCGCGGTGTAGAGGCCAAACGCGCGCAGGTCGCGGGCGAGCACCTCCATCGCCGCGACGCCGCCGGCCTCGATCGCCTCGACGAACTCGGCCCTGGTCGCAAACGGGAAATCCTCCCCGCCCCACAAGCCGAGCCGCTGGGCGTAGGCGAGATTATGGACCGTGGTAGCGCCTGTGGCCGAGACATAGACGACGCGGGCGTTGGGCAGCGCATGCTGGAGCCGAAGCCCCGCGCGCCCCTGTTGCGACGGGGCGACGTCGCCCCGGTCTCCCTTGCCGCCCGCGGCGTTCTGCATGGCGTGGCTTTCATCGAAAATGATCACCCCATCGAAGTCGGGGCTGAGCCATTCGACGATCTGCCGGACACGCGAAGCCTTCTCGCCGCGCTCGTCGGACCGAAGCGTGGCATAGGTGGTGAACAGGATGCCTTCTTGAAGCGTGATCGCGCGCCCTTGCGCAAAGCGCGATAGCGGCGTCACCAGCAGGGGCTCCATGCCGAGCGCCGACCAGTCGCGCTGCGCGTCCTCGATCAGCTTGTCGGACTTGGAGATCCAGACGGCCTTGCGGCGCCCGTGCATCCAGTTGTCGAGGATGATGGCGGCCGACTGGCGGCCCTTGCCGGCGCCGGTGCCGTCGCCCAGCATGAAGCCGCGCCGGAAGCGGACCGCGCCCTTCGTATCGTCTGGCGCCGCGGTGATGAGATCGAAGGTCGGATCGACCGTCCATGAGCCGGCGAGATGGTCCGAGTGCGCCTCGCCGGCATAGATGACGGTCTCGAGTTGGGCGTCGGACAGCATGCCGTCGGTGGCGAGGCGCGCGGGCAGACGCGGACGATAGCTCGGCTTGGGCGGCGCGACCGAGGCCATGGCGGCCGATTGCACCAGCCTGGTGGGATGCGCGTGAGAGCCTGGAATGCGGATCGTCTGAAGCCGGTATTCCTCATAGAGCGCATCGGTCAGGCGCGCGCCCTCG